>CAWJOS010000017.1:0-128147 GCA_963844555.1 uncultured Solirubrobacteraceae bacterium | reverse complement strand
TGAGGCCGACTTCGTCCAGGCGGTCGCCTTCCCGTTTCCGGTGACCGTCATCGGCGAGCTGCTGGGGGTTCCGGCCGAGGACCGGGCGATGTTCCGGGAGCTCGTCGACGAGTGGAGCACGGTCCTGGAGATCCTCAGCCCGCCGGCGGTCGATCGCGCCGACGCGGCCGCGACGGCGATCATCACCTACTTTCGCAACCTCGCTGCCCGCCGCCGGGTGCAGCCCAGCGACGATCTGATCTCGGCGCTCGTCAACCGCGCCGGCGCCGACGAGCCGCCGCTCGCCGAGGACGAGCTCATCCGGACCGCGGCACTCATCCTGGCTGCCGGCTTTGAGACGACGACCGGCCTGCTCGCCAACGGGCTCGTCGCGCTCCTTGACCACCCGGAGCAGGCTGAGCGGCTGCGGACCGAGCCGGAGCTGGCCAAGTCGGCGGTCGATGAGCTCCTCCGCTTCGATCCACCGGTGCAGATGACCTATGGCCGGACCGCGGTGGACGACCTCGTCGTCGGCGATGTGGCCCTCCACGCCGGGCAGCGGGTCATGGCCGTACTCGGCGCCGCCAATCGCGACCCCAGCGTGTTCACCGACCCGGATCGGCTGATCCTCGACCGCGACGAGGGCATCCCGCTTTCCTTCGGCGCCGGGATCCACCACTGCCTGGGCGCCGCCCTGGCCCGGCTGGAGGGACAGGTGCTGCTGCCCAGGCTCCTGCGGCGATTCCCGGCGCTGCGTCTCACCGGCCCCGGCGAGCGCCGCCCGGGCAACATCGTCCGCGGCTACGCGTCGCTGCCGGTGGCGGTGGGATAGCTCTCGCCGCCCGGCGCGGTGTCAGGCTCCTGCGCACCGGGAATCCGCCCGCCCCCCGCGCCGCCGCGGATAGGCTCACGCCGATGGCGAAGCTGCCCCACCGCCGCCTCGGCCAGTCACACCTGTCGGTCTCCCGGATCGCGCTCGGTTCTTGGCGGACGTTTGAGCGCATGGAGCGCGACGCCGCCGAATCGGTCCTGGCTCACGCACTGGAGCGGGGGATCGACTTCCTCGACGACGCCCGCTACGACGACGAGACCGGCCGGGCGCCGATCCCCACCGGCTATTCGGAGGTTCTGTTCGGCGAGCTGTTCCGGTCGGTCGGCGCCAACCGCGACGCCGTCGTCGTCTGCAACAAGCTGTGGTGGGAGTTCTGGCCGCGGCAGGACGCGCTGGCCGAGCTGGAGGGCTCGCTGGAGCGGATGGGCTTTGACCGCCTCGACGTGCTCTACTCGTCGACGCTTCCCGACAGCCTCGTGGTTCCGGTCGCCGTGGAGCAGATCGCCGGCGTCCTTGCCACCGGCCGGGTGCGTGCCTGGGCGGTCGTCAACTGGAGCGCGCCCGCCCTGGCCGAGGCGGCCACCGAGGCCGCGCGGCTGGAGATCCCACAGCCGTGCGCGGTCCAGCTGCCATACAGCCTGGCGCGCCTGGACTGGGTCGAGGATCCGGCGATGGAGGAGGCGCTGGCGGCCGCCGGCGCCTCCCTGGTGCCGTCGGCGACCCTGGCCGGCGGGGCACTGACCGGAAAGTACGGAGACGGCGGCGCGGGCCGCCTGACCGACCAGCGGCAGGAGCCCCGGGTGGCCGCTGCGATCGAACTGGCGGCCCGCCTGGGTGAGCCGGCCCGCCGGCTGCAGACGACGCCGGGGGCATTGGCGATCGCGTTCACGCTGCGGCATCCGCGCACCGCCAGCACCCTGATCGGCGCCACCACCCCCGCCCAGGTCGACGCCGCGCTGGAAGCGAGCGCGTTGGCGGAGCGATTGACCCCGGCGGACATCGAGGAGCTGCGCGCCCTGGCGCGGCGTCCGTGAGTGAGTCAACCCGGCGGGACTCGATGCGGCGATGGCCGAGATCCGGCGCCGGCGCGAGGTGGGCTGCTGAGCGCTCCGGGCAGACCAACGGCTGGGCGTTGAGCTGCTGAGCGCTCCGGGCAGACCACCGGCTGGGCGTTGAGCTGGTGGCGCGCCCGCCACGAGATCCTCGCCGCGCTGCGAGCGGCGGTCTCCGCCGGCTGAGCGCGGCTCACACAAGAAAAGAGAGTTCTCATGGATGAGTAATCAGGGTCTTAGCGGCGCTGCCGATATTTGAGGACACAATGGCGAATGACGTCGACACTCGTCCGCGCCCGCAGCCGTCCCCGGCGGCCCGGTCCCGGACAGGGCGCGCACCGGCCTCGGGCGGGCTGATGCGCCATCTCGTCGGCGGCGGCACCGAGGGCAACGAACGGCTGACGGTGGTGACCGGACTGCTGTTGATCGTGCTGCTCGCCGTGCTCGGCCTGACGATCGTCGACCTCCACGGGCTGCTCTGGCTCCACCTGTTCCTCGGCCTGCTGCTGATCGGTCCGGTGGCGCTGAAGATGGCGAGCACCGGCTACCGGTTCATGCGCTACTACATGCACGACCGGCGCTACCGCGTCAAGGGGCCTCCGCCGCCGGCGCTCCGGATGCTGGCGCCGCTCGTTGTCGGCCTGACCGCACTGGTGTTCCTCAGCGGCGTCATCCTGCTGTTCATCGGCCCGGACTCGAGCCTGCGGTCAAAGGTCTTCCTCGTCCACAAGGCGAGCTTCATCCTCTGGATCGGCGTCACCGCGCTCCACGTGCTCGGCCACCTCCCGGAGATCTTCCGGTTCCTGCGCATGTCCAACGAGTCGCGGCGGGAAATGACCGCGCTGCGCTCGCGGCGTCCGGGCGGCGCCGGCCCGGGCCGGCCCTCGATCTCGCTGAGCGGGCGCCTGCCGGGAGGCGGCGGCCGGTGGCTGTCGATCGGCACCGCGCTGGTGCTCGGACTGGTGCTGGCCGTGGCGCTCATCCCGGACTTCGCCTCCTGGACGGGAGCCGCGGGCGCCGCCGTCCTCGATCACCATCACCACCTTCACCGCTGAACGCCGCCGGACGGCGTTCGTAAGTGGTGGGCGTCGACGCGGACGGGACGCGGTGAGCGTCAACGCCGACGGGACGTGTAGACCTGGTACGGGCGGTCGTCGGTGCCGTTGCGCGCCGCCGCTGCCCGCTCGGCGGAGCGGCGCGCGCCATTGGTCAGGTTGACGTTCTGGCTCGCCCGCAGGCGCAGCGCCAGCGTCGGACAGGCATTGACGGCGCGGCGGGCCAGATCCTCCAGCGCCGGCGGGACCGGCGTCTGATCGATGAGTGGATAGCCCCACTCGTCGAGGGTGATCCGCTCTGGCAGCAGCTCGGAGCACAGCCCGTGGGCCTCGCATTTGATGGGGTCGATCTCGATGTGCATCGTTTGGTCTCGCTCCGGGGACGCTAGTGAACCGCAGCCCGCGCCTGGGGGATGATCAGGACCGGACGGCGCTGACAGGCGTCGCACAGCCCGTGACGGGCGTGATCCTGGAATTCGGTGGCGAACACGCTGAGTGCGCTGGTCACAAACCGGGCCGCACCGTCCGGGTGGCCACAGGCGCCGCGTCCGATGACGAGCTCTGACCAGCGGCGCAGGTCGCCGAAGGCGTCACGCCGGGCGTGCCCCTCACACAGGTCGACGAGCGTCTCGGCGATCGACGCCAGCCCGTTGACACAGGGGCCGCACTGGGCGGCGCTCTGATCGGACATGTAGCCGGCGACCCGAGTGACCTCGGCGACCGGGCAGGCGCTCTGCGGCAGCGCCACCACGATCCCGGAGCCGAGGCTCGCCCGCAGCGGACGGAGCGAGCCGCGGGACAACCGCAGCGTCGTCGCCGCCGCGCCGTCGACCCAGGTGCCGGCATAACCGCCGAACAGGAACGCGCGGACGGGCTCGGTCAGGCCATCGGCGGCGTCGATCAACCCACCCAGGTGGGAGCCGTACTCGATCTCATACACGCCCGGAGCCCTCACCCCCCCGCTCAGGGTCACCAGCAGCGAGCCGGGCTCGTCCTCCGGGCCGATCTCCCGGTACCAGTCGGCGCCGTGGCGGGCGATGAGCGCGACGTGGGCGAGCGTCTCCGCATTCGACATGAGCGTGGGACGGCGGCCGACGCCCCGGTCGCTGATCCGCGGCGGCTGCGTGACCGGGCGCGGGATGCCACGGTTGAGGAAGTTGACGATCGCGCTCTCCTGCCCGGTGACGTATCCGGACGGGATGGTCACGATCTGGGGCTCGACCCGCCGTGACCCGGTGTCCGGCCGCTCACCGAGCGCCACCCGCATCGACTCGATGGCGTCGCGGAACCCCTCGTCGATGGCGATGATGACGTCGCTGGTGTCGAGGGCCTCGGCCAGACAGAAGGCGCCGTCCAGGACGAGATGCGGCAGCGATTCGAGCAGCATGCGGTCCTTGACGCTCATCGGCTCGCCCTCGGTGCCGTTGACGACGACGAACGGCGTTCCCTTGGCCCGGGCGACCGCGTCCAGCTTCGTCGCCAATGGGAAGGCGGCCCCCCCGCGCCCGCGCAGCCCGGCGCGGGTCAGCTCGGCGACGAGCGCCGACGGCAGCCCGGCCGACGAGCGGCCGGCGCCGGAGGGACGCTGGCCGTGGGTGGCGACGTGGCGCTCGTAGGTCATCGTCTCGGCTTCGACGCCGAGGAGCAGACGGGGCAAGCTCATGCGTGTCCTCCATGCGCCGGCTTGAGCAACGCGGGCGGCGTGCCGGCGCGACGCGCCCACCCCTTGGCCAGCGGGCCGCTCGGCACCCACACGGCGAGCCCCAGCGCGAACGTGCCGGCGACTCCCAGCATGCCCAGCCGCAGCCGGGTGTTCTCCGGCCAGCCGATCGCGACCCGTACGACCACGGCGCCGAGCACGGCGGCGATGCAGGCAATGTTGATGAACAGCATCCAGGTCTGGTGGACGTCCGAGCCGGTGCCGAACCCGTGGAGCACCGCCACCGGCCAGGACGCGTAGGCCAGCCAGTGGACGCTGCGCCACCTGGCGTGCCCCAGACGCCGGCGAATCAGGCTGGTGATCGTCACCGCCAGGAGAAGGTCGAACGCCACCGCCCCCAGGCCGAGCCAGAAAGGCCGGTAGGTGCCGGCGAACGGGATCACGGCATCGCTGAGCGAAATGGGCGCGAAGCTGTCGAGCACGGAGGTGAGTATGTGGACCCCAAGTAAGACGACCGCTAGAAGCGACACCGTCCGGTGCAGCCCATCGATCATGAAGCGGGGAACGCCCGGGCCGCGCAGCCGGGCGATGGCGGCGATGCCGATGACGACGCTGGCGGTCAGCAGGATCAGAGCCACGGCGCCGGTGGCCCGCGTCACGTACCAGTCGAGGCTGGGACCGACCGTCATTGCGGCCACCCGCCCTGCACGGTCGCGGTCCCGTCGAGCCTGACCAGGCGCGCGGGCAGGCCCTGCTCGCCGAGCCACGCGGGCGCCTCCTCTCCGAGCACGATCGCCGCCGTCGAGGCGGTGTTGGCGTCCGCGCAGGTGGCGGCGGCGACGCTCACGGTGCGCCACGGCGTGTGGACGGGCTGGCCGGAGCGCGGGTCGAGGATGTGGTGCATCGCCTGGCCGTCATGCAGCCAGCGGCGTGTGGCGATGCTGGAGGTGGCCAGGCCACCGGACTGGATCGAGATCGTCTGGCCCGGAGCCGTGGGGCCGGCGCGGTGGTCGTCGGTGACGTGGATGAGCCAGCCGCCGTGCGGGGACGGGCCGGCGGTGGCGACGTCGCCGCCGAGGGCGACGAGGACGCCAGGCGTGGCCGGCTCCGCCGCGCTCAGCGCGGCGGCGGCGGCGCGGTCGGCGGTGAGCGCCTTGGCCGTGGCGCCGAGGTCGAGCGCGACCCCGCGCGGCAGGCGGATGGTGGGAGGATCGCCGTCCCGCAGCTCGATGCTCTCCCACAACGCGGACCGCAGGCGGCGCACGACGAGGCGATCCCCGGCGGTGAGCGGGGTGCCGCCCGGGACGCCGTTCAGCTCCCGCCAGTCGCGGTCGTATCCGGCGGTCACCAACGCCTCGCCCAAGGTGGGGTCGACGGCTCCGTTCGAGATCTCCGCCGCTCGGATTCCCAGTCGCACGGCGTCGTGGAGCAGCCGGCTGACCGGGACCACGGCGCCTCCGGCGGCGTTGACGCGGGACAGCTCGGAGTCGGCACGAAACCGGCTCGCGGCCACATCCATGGCATCGATCTCCCGCTGCACAGCGGCCCGGATTGCGGGATCCGGCGCCCCCGTGTAGCGGAGCACGGCGGTCGTCCCCAATCCCTCCCAGGTCTCGGTCTGGACCTCGACGGCCGCCTCCGCCGAGACGCCGGCCATCACGACCCTCCGGAGACCACCGGGGCGGGCGCCGGAGCCGGCGCCGGGGCGGGAGCGGCCTGGGTGGTCTGTGGGGTGGGCGTGGTCGCCGCGGGCGGGGGCGTGGTGGCCGCGGGCGTGGTGGCCGCCGGTGCCGAGGGGGCCGAGGGGGCCGACTGGGAGGCGGACGTCGTGGCCGCCGGCGCCTGAGCGGGCGCCGCCAGCGTGTGATGGGTGCGGCGGCCCGCGTGTCGGTGGTGGCGGTGGTGGTGCGTGGCCGCGGTGCCTGAGGCGGCCGAGGCCGCGGGCACGCGCACGGTGCGCTTGTGCCCGGGGAACGCCTTGGCGGCGACGTCGGTCAGCAGCCCGGTGGCGAGCACGGCGGCGGCGACGAGGATCCGGTTCAGGGTCCGTAGCCGTCGGAGTCCCGCGTCTCGGCGGGCAGGAGTCAACGCACGCATCTTCCCGCTCATGCTCACTGACTCTGTCCATTCTCGCTTAAGGGCCATTTACCCCTTTATGAGAACTCTCTTTGAGGGGTCAAAGAATGCGCATTTCGGCCGCACCAGGCCTTTTATGATGGACACGTGGGTCACATCGTCCTGATCGAGGACGAGCCCGGAATCGTGGACTTCATCGACCGCGGGCTCAGCGCACGCGGCTTCGACGTCCGCGCGGCGACCGACGGCGAAACCGGGCTCGATCTCGCGCTCGCTGAGCACGTCGACCTGGTGGTGCTCGACCTCATGCTCCCCCGCAAGAGCGGGATGGAGGTGCTCCGCGAGGTCTCGCAGGAGCGACCGGGACTGCCCGTGATCGTCCTGACCGCGCGGGGTGAGATCGAGGATCGGGTTGAGGGTCTCGACGCCGGCGCCGTCGACTACCTGGTCAAGCCGTTCGCCCTCGCCGAGCTGGAGGCGCGCATCCGCGCCCAGCTGCGCTCGGCCCGCCAGGCACCGCCGACGACCGTCCGCCGCGCCGGCATCGAGATCGATCTGCTCACCCGGAGCGTGCGCAGCAACGGCGAGAACGTCCGCTTGACGAACACGGAGTTCGACCTCCTGGCCTACTTCATGAATCATCCCGGCCAGGTCCTCAACCGCCAGCAGATCCTCCGCGCGGTGTGGGGCTACGGGCATGATCCGGCCACCAACATCGTCGACGTCTACATCGGGTACCTGCGCCGCAAGCTCGCCGTCGGGGATCGTCCCGTGCCGATCAAGACCGTGCGCTCACGCGGCTATCGGCTCGAGGAAACCGGCCCCGCCCACCCACCCCAGCCGTGATCGCCCGGACCAGCATCCGCTGGCATCTGGTGGCGTGGGTCACGGGCGTGCTGCTCGCCGCGCTGGCGCTCACGTTCGTCGTCGTCTACGAACGGACCGGCGACGAGCTGCGCACCCAGATCGACCACGACGTCGCCGGTGACGTCGCCCAGCTGTCCCAGGCCGTCCGGGCGCTGCCCGCCGGCTCGCCGGCGGCGCTGCTCAGCGAGATCGGCACCTACGTCCGCGCCCAGCCGTACTCCGGGACGTCATCGCTGCTGTTCGCCGCCATCCCCGGTCACGGGACCGTCAGCAACCATCCGGAGCTGCTCGGCTCCAATCAACCGGACGACGGTGAGACGTCCGCCGCGCAGGCCAGCGAGAACGCCCAGGGCCTGGCGCTCCTGGGAGGTCCCACCGGGCTGACGACGCGGGAGGTCGCCGACGTCGGCAAGGTCCGGATCGACGAGCGGACGGTGCGCGTCGGCAGCCTGACGGTGCGCGTCGGCGCCGGCGAGCCGCTGATTGTGGTGGTGCGTGCCAAGCGCGGCATCGCCAAGTCCTTCGTCATCGCCGGCGCTCTGGCCCTGGCGCTCGCCCTCATCGCATCCTATCTGGCGGGTGCGTCGCTGTCGCGCCCGCTGCGCCGGATGTCGCGAGTCGCCGCGCGCGTCGACGAGGGCGACCTCAACCCGCGCATGCGGCCATCGGCGCTCGGCGGCAGCGAGGTGCACGTGCTCGCCGACGCCTTCAACCACATGCTGGACCGGCTCGCCGAGGCGTTCGCCGGCCAGCGCGAGTTCATCGCCGACGCGTCGCATGAGCTGCGCACGCCGCTGACGGTCATCGCCGGGCAGATGGAGGTGCTGGCGGCTCAGGAGCACCCGGACCCGGACGAGGTCCAGCGCGTCGAGCGTCTGGTGGCCGCGGAGATCGCCCGGATGTCCCGGCTCGTCGACGACATGCTGTTGCTCGCCCGCTCCGAGCGGGGCGACTTCCTCCAGTGCCAGGAGATCGACCTGGAGCCGTTCGTCAGCGAGCTGTGGTGGGGCGCGAGCATCAGCGACGAGCGCAACTTTGAGCTCGGCCCGGTGCCGCCCGCCAAGCTGACCGCCGATCCAGACCGCCTGGCCCAGGCGCTGCGCAACCTCATCCGCAACGCCGTCGAGCACACCGCCGAGCCCCACGGCCTCGTCCGGCTCGAGGTGCAGACCCGGCCCGGCGGCCGCGTCCGCTTCGTGGTCATCGACGACGGCCCCGGGATCGACCCTGAGGAGCTGGAACGGATCTTTGAGCGCTTCCACCGGACCGACTCGGGTCGCAACCGGGAGGCCGGCGGGGCCGGGCTGGGGCTCGCCATCGTGCTCGCCATCGCCCACGCCCACGGCGGCACCGCCCGGGCGATGCGGACGGCCGCCGGCGGGGCACGCCTGGAGCTGGAGCTACCCGGCCTGCACGACGTCCGGGAGCCCGGGCCCGCGCCGGGCCCGGCGGTACCGGCATCGAAGACCATCGGCGGCTGAGCCCAGGCCGCGCTCGGTCGCGGCTGCTCGGAGCCGCGCCTAACCAGTCTTCAGGGCGAGGCCGAACGGTGTCCCCTCGCTGTCGCGGCAGATCGCCCACCGCTCGCCGGGGTGGATCACGCTGCCGCCCAAAGCGGCCACCCGCTCGACGGCCGCCGCGAGATCGTCCACGGCGAAGTAGGGCAGCGAGAACGTGTCGCCGGGACCGCGCCCCCGCTCGTGGACCCCGACGGCCGGACCGCCCCCCGGTGTCTGCCACCCCTGCCCCTGCTCGGGGGCGCGCTCGGGCAACGGGCTGCCGAGCAGCTCTGACCAGAAGCGCCGGGCGCGCTCTGGATCGTCGGCGGGGAACTCGATGAGGGCCGGGCGGGCCTCCATCGCGCAGACACTACCGGGCCGGCGGGTGTCCGACCCGCGGGGCCTATCCGCGGCGCAGCGGGGTGGTCGGCGGTTCGCCGTCCGCCGGGGCCGTCGGCTCCTGGTCGCCGGCCGCCGGCTCCCGGTCGGCCACCGGCGCGCGGTCCTCGGCCGCCGCCTCCCGGTCGGCCACCGGCTCCCGCGTCGCGGTAGCCCCCGCGGGCGCAGCCATCGCAGCGGTGGCAGGCTCACCGTAGCCGCGGCGGCCGACGGCACCGTCCTCGACGACCACCGTCCGCTGACGGCGCGGCAGCAAGGTGTTGAACAGGAGGATGACCGCGCACACCGCCCAGCCCAGCTCGGTCCAACCGTTGGCCGCTGCCATGCCGAGCACGTCGCCGCTGATGCCGGAGATGATCGCGGCCGCGCCCAGGGCGATACCGACGATCAGGCTCATCGTCTTGGCCAGGAGATGCTGGGCGGCGCCGAACAGCAGGAGGCCCCCGCACACCGCGGTGAACATCCCGGTCCAGCCGTTGGCCCCGAAGAGCCCCAGGAAGAAGGTGCCGTCCTTGTGGGCGGTCCCGTTGGGGACGTTCGAGAAGCGCGGGAAGCTGTGGGCCCGGTAGAGGAAGTACAGCCCGGCGGCAAGCAGGATGGTGCCCAGGACCAACGCCGGGCCCCGAGCGAGGCTGATCCCCTTCTCGATGCGCGTCTGACGGGTCGCCGCGGGGGCCGCGGCGCGTGGTGCGGTGGGGTTAGCGGTAGCCATACGGTTGCTCTACCCCGTGTGACGCGCCCACACACAGTCTGACGGCGCCGAATACGGCGGATTCCGGTGGATTTGGTGCCACCGGCCGCGGGCCGACGGACCCGCCGTGCCACTCAGACCCGGTAGCGATCCAGCGCCTCCCGGCGCGCCTGGGCGTGGTCGACGATCGGCTCCGGGTAGTCGCGGCCGATCCGGCAGCCGCACTCGCGCTGAACGTCGGCCGGCATCGTCCACGGCTCGGCCAGGTAACGGTCCGGGACGTGCTCCAGTTCCGAGACGTAGCGGCGGACGTAGGCTCCGTCCGGGTCGAAGCGGGCCTGCTGGCGCCCCGGGTTGTACATCCGCCGAAAGGCGGGCTGGGGGTCGACGCCGACCGACGCGATCCACTGCCAGTTGCCGTTGTTCGACGCCTCGTCGCCGTCGAGGAGCAAGCGCATGAACCAGCGCTCGCCCCACCGCCAATCGATCCCCAGGTCCTTGGTCAGAAACGAGCCGACGAGCAGCCGGGCCCGGTTGTGGATCCAGCCCTCCCGGCGGAGCTGGCGCATGCCGGCATCGATGACCGGGAAGCCCGTGTGCCCCTCGCACCAGGCCTCGAACCGCTTCTCGGCGCGGCTCCACCGGATCGCGCCCCGGTAGCGCTCCTGAAACTCCGACCGCGCGTTGGCCGGGAAGTGGCCGATCACATGCGCGTAGAAGTCCCGCCAGCACAGCTGCCGCCGGAACGCCTCCGCCCCCCCGCCCCGCTCCAGCCGGTCCTCGATCTCCCGGGGCGACACGCAGCCGAAGTGCAGGTACGGCGACAGCCGCGACACCGACTCGCCGGCCAGCTGATCGCGCCCGTCGTCGTAGCCGTCGACCGGCCCGCCCAGGAAGCGCCGGAGGGCCTCGCGCCCCGCTCGCTCGCCTCCGCGGGCGGGCTCGGCGACCTCCTGCTCTAGACCGAGGTCCGACAGCCGGGGCACCGACCCGCCCGCGATCGACCGCGGTGGCGCCGCCAGCGAGCGCGGCGCGCCCAGCACGTCCCGCCGCGGCTGGCCCACCCAGTTCTTGTAGAAGGGCGTGAACACCGTGTACGGATCTCCCGCCTTGGTCCGGATCGGCTGCAACCCGTCGACGGCGAACAGCCCGGGATGGGCGTGGACGGCGACGTCCTTCGCCTCGAGCGCCTCCTTGACCTGCCGTTGACGGCGCCGGGCGAACGGGCTCACGTCGGCCGAGAAGTGCACGGCGTCGGCACCCGCGGCCCGGGCGAGATCCGCCAGCTCCCGCTGGGGCGCTCCGCGACGCACGAACAGCCGGCTCCCGCGCGAGCGCAGCTCATCGTCGAGCTCGGCCAGGCACTCGATCAGGAACTGGGTCCGCGGCCCGGAGGCGTGCCGGCCGCCGATCAGGCCGTCGTCGAAGCAGAACACCGGAATGACCGTTTCGTGCCCGTCCAGGGCCGCCCGCAGCGCCGGATGGTCATGCAGCCGCAGGTCCCGGCGGAGCCAGAGCAGCGCCGTCACCGATGCTCCAGTGCCTGCTGCACGGCCCGGTGGCGGTAGGCGAAGATCCGCTCGAGGTCGCGCCGGACGAACAGCGGGTGGGCCAGGTCTCCCAGGCGTCCGAGCGGCAGCGCGTAGTCGACCTCGTCGCGCACGATCGTCCCGCCGTCCTCAGCGGCGAACGAATGACGGTGGTGCCACAGGCGGTAGGGGCCACGCAGCTGCCGGTCGACGAACCCGCGGCCGGGCTCCCACTCCTCAATCCGCGAGGTCCAGCGGACGGGCAACCGGTGGACGTGGAGCCGGTAGTCGATCAGCGTCCCCACCCCCATGTGGATCGGGCCGCCGGCGAGCAGCTCGAATCGCAGCCACGGCGGGGTGATCCGCTCCAGGTTGTGGGCCTCGGCAAAGAAGGCGAAGACCTCGTCGAGCGGGAGGCGGAGGCGCTGTTGGCGTTCCAGCCGGTGGACGATCACGCCCGCGTGCCGAGCACGTCACGAAGGGCGGGCTCCACATCTGGATGGCGAAAGCCGTAGCCAAGCTCCTGCAACCGCACCGGGATGGCTCGCTGGCCTTCGGTGACCATCTCGGCCATCTCGCCATACAGGAGCGTGACCGCGACGCCGGGGACCGGCAGCACCGCCGGACGGCTCAGCGCATGGCCGAGCGCGTGGGAGAGCTCGGTGTTGGTGACCGGATTGGGCGCGGTGAGGTTGACCGGGCCGCTGGCGGCGTCGTGGTCCAGGCAGTACACGAGTGCTCCGACCACGTCGTCCAGGTGGACCCACGGGACGTACTGGCGACCGCCGGCCACGGGACCGCCGATCCCCAGCTTGAAGAACGGCAGCATCTTGGCCAAAGCCCCGCCGCTCGGCGACAGGACGACGCCCGTCCGCATCATCACGACGCGCATCCGCGGCGCCGCGGCCGCCGCCTCGCGCTCCCACTCCACGACGACGTCGGCCAGGAAGTCGTGCCCGGCCGCGGCCTGTTCGTCGAGCGGCGTGTCGTCCCGGGCGCCGTAGTAGCCGGTCGCCGACTGGGAGACGAGTACCCGCGGGCCCGCTCCCTCCGACACCGAGGCGAGTGCGCTGACGAGCATTCGTGTGCCGAGCACCCGGGAATCGCGAATCCTCTCCTTGGCCTCGTCGGTCCACCGCTGGGCGACCGGCTCCCCCAGCAGGTGGATCACCCCGTCGACTCCCTGAAACGCTTCCGGCGGAGGTGGTGCGGACGTGGGCTCCGGCCAGGCGTGGACCTCAACGCCGGCGCCGAGCACGCGCTGACCGCGCTCCGGATCCCGCGTCAGCGCCACCACGTCATCGCCGCGCTCGCGAAGCGCGTCGACGACGGCCAGTCCGATCGTTCCCGTGGCTCCCGTGATCAGCACTCGCATCGAGCGTGTCCCCCGTTCCTCGTCGTCAGTGTGTGGTTCATCCGAGAGCTAAGCGTAACTAGTTGTTCGAAAAAGCTCCACAGGCTGTATCGTTTCCACGTGGCCGGATCGGCAGACTCGCACCTGACGACTGCTCAGCTGGCCGAGCGCACCGGACTCTCGCCGGGCACGCTGCGGATCTGGGAGAGCCGTCACGGCTTCCCGGTGCCCGCTCGCCTCCCCGGTGGCCACCGGCGCTACGCCGAGGCCGACGTCGGGCTGATCCGCGAGGTGCTGTCCCTGCGCCAGGAGGGCCTGTCCCTGGCCGCGGCCATCGAGCGCACGCGCCACCGCCGCCCGGCCACCACCGGCTCGGTATTCGCCGGCCTGCGCGCGCGGCGACCGGAGGTGGCGCCCGCGGTGCTGCCCAAGCGCGCGGTGCTCGCCCTGACCCGCGCGATCGAGGATGAGTACTGCGCCCGCGCCGCCGACGGGATCCTCATCGGCTCGTTCCAGCGCGAGCGCTTCTACCGGCGCACCGAGCGGCGCTGGCGGGAGCTGGCCCGGACCTCCGAGCTGGCGGTCGCGCTCGCCGATTTCCCGGTGGTGGCACAACCGGATGGGGGCCCGGTTGAGGTCGCGGTACAGCGGCGCCACCCGCTGGCCCGCGAATGGACGGTCGTCGTCAGCGCCGGCGCTGCCCAGGCCTGCCTGGCGGCGTGGGAACAGCCCACCCAGTCGCCACTGCCCGACGCCGCGCGCCGGTTCGAGGTCCTGTGGTCGTTCGACCCGGACGTGGTCGACGACGCGGTCGCTGTGGTCGCCGAGCTGCTCCATTCCGTTGATGCGGACATCGCCGCCCGCATCGCGGCCCGGGCCGGCCACGCCCGGGCCGGCGCGGGCGCGGCGCTTGACCACGGCGGCGCGCTCGCCCAGAGGATGATCCGCTACCTGGGCGAGGTTCTGGCCTGACGCCGGCGGCGCGCGCCTGATTGGATACCGGCTCACCCCGGACAAGTCGAGACGAGGAGAGCGGATGGCGGACAAGGCGGCGATCGTGACGGGCGGGTCGAGCGGGATCGGATTCGCCATCGCCCGGCTGCTGCTGGACGAGGGATACGGCGTGACGCTCGCGGCTCGCCGCCCGGAGAAGCTGGAGGCGGCAGTCGAGCAGCTGTCCGGTAAGGGGCGGGAGCTCGGCCACGTCGCCGGGAACATGGCGTCTGAGGAGGCGGTCCAGGCCGTGGTGGCCGGCCACCGCGAGCGCTTCGGACGACTCGACGTCCTCGTCAACAACGCCGGCGTGGGCGTCGGCGCTCCGGTGGCCGAGATCGAGACCAAGCGCCTGGACATGCAACTGGCGGTCAACCTGCGCTCGGTCATCCTCTTCTACCGTGAGTGCGCCGACCTCCTGCGCGCCGCCGGTGCCGAGCATCGCAACGCGCTGGTCGTGAACATGTCATCGATCTCCGGCAAGTCCGGCGAGCCCTGGCTGTCGGTCTACTCGGCGACGAAGGCCGCCGTGGTCGGCTTCACCCAGGCGATGAACAAGGAACTCGGCGGCGACGGCATCAAGTCCTGCGCCCTCTGCCCCGCGTTCGTCGACACGCCGATGACCGATTTCGTCAAGCAGAGCGTCGCCGCCGCGGACATGATCCGCCCGGAGGACGTCGCCGAGGCGGTCAGGATGCTTCTCCGCCTGTCTCCTGCCTGCGTGATCCCGGAGATCATCTTCGAGCCGCCGGGCACGCCCACCGGCCTTCCGGTCACGCTGTGACGGCGCGCTCCGCGTCCTCGGCCAGGTGCACCTGCTCGACGCGGCGCAGGATTCGCTCGTAGTCGCCGTAGCGGTGGACGATGCGCGTCCAGGCCCAGCCCGGAGGCGCGGCGAGCTCCGCTGCGCGGTCCGGCTCGCCCGGGCGCGGATCGTCAACCCGCTGGCGCTCCTGCCGCTGCGCCACCAGTTCCTGATGCTCCCGGCGGGCCGCGGCCAGCTCGCCGGCGGGCGTCTCGTCGGCGAGCAGGCTCGCCTCCAGGTGGGAGCGGAGGATGAGCAGCTCCCGCTCGGTCGCCCGGCGCGCGCGGGTGCGGCGAACCCCGCGAAACGCCAGCTGATCCCAGGCCTCAGCGAAGGAGATCAGGCTCGTCCGTCCCCCGTTGCGGTGGGCGGCGAGCATCGGGCAGATGCCGTCCGGGCTGGTGTAGGCGCCGGCGATGATCTGGTTGGCGGCGATGCCCTCCAGCATCGCGATCCGGGTGCACCGCGGCAGGCAGTCGATCGCCAGCCGCAGGTCCTGGATGGTCGATCGGCGCCGGGTTCGCATAGGGTGTGCCGCCGGACGGCCGGAGGCGTCAGCCACTGTAGGTGCGCCCGTCGCGGCCCACAAGCGATGTCCTGGCGGCGAAAGGAACCTTGCACATGAAGCTCGGAGTGAACGTCGGCTACTGGGGTCTCGGCATGGGTCCCCAGGACCAGCTGGAGGTCGTGCAGGAGGCCGAGCGCCTCGGCTACGACTCGGTCTGGGCGGCCGAGGCCTACGGGTCGGACGCGGCGACCGTGCTGGCCTGGCTGGCTGCTGGCACCACCCGGATCAGGCTGGGGTCGGCGATCTTCCAGATGCCGGGCCGCACGCCCGCCCTGACGGCGATGACCGCGGCCACGATCGACGAGCTGTCCGGGGGCCGGATGATCCTCGGCATCGGCTCTTCCGGCCCCCAGGTGGCCGAGGGCTGGCACGGCCAGCGCTTCGCCCGCCAGCTGCAGCGCACGCGTGAGTACGTGGCCGTCGTGCGGATGGCCCTGGCCCGGGAGCGGGTCGAGTTCCACGGCGAGACACTCGAGCTCCCCCTGCCGGACGGCCCGGGGAAGGCGCTGAAGCTGATGATCTCGCCGGTCCAGGAGAGGATCCGCATCTACCTCGCCGCGATCGGCCCCAAGAACACGGCGCTGGCCGGCGAGATCGCCGACGGATGGCTGCCGACATTCTTCTCCCCGGAGCACGTCGCCGACTTCCGCGCGCTGCTGGAGGAGGGCGCCGCGCGCGCCGGCCGGTCGCTGGAGGGGTTTGAGATCGCCCCCACCGTTCAGGCCTACGTCTCCGACGACCGCGCCGCTGCCCGGGACCTGATGCGCCCGGTGCTGGCGCTCTACATCGGGGGCATGGGGTCGCGGAAGCAGAACTTCTACAACAACCTGGTCCAGCGCTACGGCTTCGAGCAGGCCGCCCGGGAGGTCCAGGACCTCTACCTGGAGGGCAAGCGCGAGGAGGCCGGTGCAGCGCTTCCGGACGAGCTGATCGACATGGTGTCGCTGTGCGGCCCGCGGGATGTCGTCCGCGACCGGATCGCCGCGTTCCGTGAGGCCGGCGTCGGCGCGCTGCTCGTCTCGCCGATGGCGTTCACGCGCGACGACCGCATCGAGCAGTTGCGTGCCGTGGCCGAGCTGGCGGGTTGAGCGGGCCGGACCGGACGAAGGGCCGCGGCGCTCCTCGCCGGCTGCGAGTTTTCCTCGGCGCGTTCGGGCAGCCGGGGCACGCGTTTCCCATGCTGGCGCTCGGCGCCGAGCTGGCCGGCCGCGGGCATGAGGTGACCTACGAGACGTGGTCGCGGTGGCGCGAGCCCGTCGAGGCCCACGGCATGCGCTTTGTGCCGGCGCCGGAGAACGACTTCTCCGATCCCGCCGCGCCGCGAGGACCATACGAGGCGGTGGTCAGGGCGACCGGGCAGACGCGGCGGGCGATCGCCGGCGCCGCTCCGGATGTCATCGTGCACGACATCCTCACCCTGGCCCCCGCGCTCGGCGGCGAGCTGGAGGGGGTGCCGGTTGCCACCCTCATCCCCCATCTGTTTCCCGTCGGCCAGTCCGGGTTCCCGCCGTACGCCCTGGGGGCGCGAATGCCGCGCTCGGAGGTGGGACGCACCCTGTGGCGAGTGTTCGACCGGCCCGTCCGCGCGGGCCTGGCCCAGGGACGCGCCCAGCTCAACCGGACCCGCGGCCGGCTCGGACTGCCCCCGGTCGACACGTTCCACGGAGGCCTGAGCCGGCGGCTCACAATGGTGGCAACCCTCCCCCAGCTCGAGTATCCGCGTCCGTGGCCGGGCTGGGCCCACGTCGTCGGCCCGCTCATGTGGGAGCCGCCGTTTGCGCCCGTCGATCCGCCACCCGGGGACGACCCGCTCGTGCTGGTCGCCCCGTCGACCGCGCAGGACCCGCACCACCGGCTGCTGCGGGCGGCCCTGGAGGGCCTGGCGGGCGAGCCGGTGCGCGTGCTGGCGACCTGGAACCGGCGGCCGCTCCCCGGGCCGGCGCCCGTCCCAGCCAACACGCGCCTGGTGGAGTGGGTGTCCTACTCGCAGACGATGCCGGGATCCGCGCTGGTCATCTGCCACGCCGGCCATGGCACGCTCGTCCGGGCGCTCGCCTCCGGCTGCCGGGTCCTGGCCGTTCCCCACGTCGGCGATATGGCCGAGAACGCCGCCCGGGTCGATTGGGCGGGCGCGGGCCTCCGCCTCCCCTGGCCGCTCCTTCACCCGCGCACGCTTCGCCTCGCCGTTCGCCGCGCCCTGTCGCGCCCGGAGCTGGGCGCCCGCGCCTCCGAGCTGGCAGCCTGGTCCGCCGCCCACTCCGGCGCCGCCCGGGCCGCGGACCTGGTGGAGGAGCTCGCGGCCGGCGGCTCCGCGGGCTGAGCGCGGGCCGGGGGCTGACTGCCGGCCGGGGCTGACCGCCGGCCCGGGGCTGACCGCCGGCCGGGGGCTGACCGCCGGCCCGGGGCTGACCGCCGGCCGGGGGCTGACCGCCGGCCCGGGGCTGAGCGAGCCGGGCTGCCGGCGCGCTCAGGCGGCCACACGTCCGGCGGCCGGGTGCTCCCGCGCCCAGTCGATGATCTTCTGCGAGCCCTGGACGACGGTCGCGTCGTCGGCGACGAGGACCGGGACCCAGTAGTTGCCGGTCAGCTGCTTGACCTCGCGGCGGCCCGCGGTCCGGTCGTTGATCAGACCGGGCAGCGGCCCATAGCCGTACGAGCGAACGACCTCCGGATCATGGCCCGCCTCGCGCAGCGCCCGGTGGGCCTCGCCGCACGGGTGGGCGTGCAACGGCTTGCCCACCGTCCAGGTTCCGTAGCACACATAGAGCTTCATCTGTTGGTGCGCTCCGATCCTCAGTTGGCCCACTGCTCGCGGCGCCCACGCCGAGCGGGGAAAGCTCCGGGGGTGGGACTCGAACCCACAACCTAACGGTTAACAGCCGTTCGCTCTGCCGGTTGAGCTACCCCGGATTATGGTGTATTGCCCAGCCTGGATTGCTTACCGGGTCTGGTCCATTGACTCGGAGAACTCTACGACAAGCGTCCGTACGCCGCCTTCCACCTCGGCATGACAGTTGAAACACAAGGGCGCGCACTTCACTGCCTCAGTGCGCATCTCGCTCAGCAGCGGGTCAGGCCGGCCCCGCTCAGCTGGAACCGTTTCATCGTCGGACCGTGAGGCGCAAGCCGCGGGCGCGACCGCTCACCGGCTTGGCTCTGCCGGCCGCCCCGGGTGGGTCAGCGCCGTGTGCTCACCTGCTCACCCGCTCACCCGCGAGGACCGTGGGTGCGCGTCCGGGAAGTCCCCTTGTGCCCATGGTGGCTGTGCGATGTCCGATGACGCGCATGATGACCCCTGGAAGCCCGGCGGACTTTGTACCCAAACAGGGCCATCGCCTGCGTCAGTGCCCGCTGGCGCATCGTCCGGCGCATGGCGGTGGTCGTGGCCGGCATGGCCGACGCCGGGAAGTCGACGAGCACCTGGAGCGGCGAGGACTCGACCTGGCTCAGGCTCTCGCTCGCCGGCCCGACGACCCCGCCCGCGACCACGTCGCCGGCCTTGACGTCGGTCAGCGAACCGCCGAACAGGCCGTTCGCGGCCGAGCCGCCCAGGATCATCGTGCTCGGCGACACCGTGAAGGTGGCCGGGTTGGAGGTCGGCGTCACCAGGCCGCTCGGCAGCGAGCTGCTGACCTGGACGCTCACGGTGCCGGCGGTGGTGTCGACGCCGCTGACCGTCCCCACAAACGCATACAGCTGATGCTGCGTCGGCGGCGTGTGGGCGAACACGGCGACCGCGGGCGACGAGACCAGCGTCTGCAGCGAGTCCGTGGGCGATCCGTTGAACAGGGCGACGAACCGCTCACCGGGGGTCAGGGCGTTCAGCGTCCCGTCCTGACCGTGGATGCGGAACGTCGTGGAGCCGTCGGTCGTGATGGTGACCGGCGTCAGCGACGCCTGGTCGTGACCGAGCCAGTCGCGACGGAAGCTCGCCTGGGGACCGCCGCTCTGGGTGCTGGTGCCCTGGCCGCCGGTGCCCTGGCTGGTGCTCTGGCCGCCGGTGCCCTGGCTGGTGCTCTGGCCGCCGGTGCCCTGGCTGCCGTTCTGGTCGCCGCCCGCCACCGCCTGTCCGGCGCCCTGGTCATCGCTGTCCTGGTCGCCTGAGTTCTGATCGCCGGTCTGATCGTTGTTGCCGTTGGCCTGCTCGCCCTGGTGCCAGCCCTCGCCGGTGGGCACGAACGCGTTGCCCGCGAACGACGACGTCGAGGGGTCGACGGACGTGACGACGCCGGCCACCGCCACCACGCTCGAGGACGATTGCTGATTGCCCCCACCTTCGCTCCAGTGACCCCAGTCCCCTGGCCCGTGCGCCTGGGCCACGCCGACGGCGAGCGCCAGCGAGACCGCGGTGATCAAACCGATAACTCCACGTTTCATCCGATCCTCCGTGAGTGTGGTGCGCGTCGCGTGGTGCGACCTGACTACTCACCCAGACGGATCATCGGCTCGAGAGTGCGCCACCTTTAATCGCGCAACGCAGACTGCGGCGCCCAAACGCACCCAAACGTCCCCGTCTCCGCCCAAAAACGCTCACAGCGTGTGCTCCAGCCGGGCCACCACGGCCCGCATCGATTCGCGCACCGCCTCGCGGTCGCGCGCCAGTTCGCTGGTGCCCGCCCCCGCGTGGCGGGCGTGGATGATCGCGCGGTCCAGTCGCTCCAGCTCCAGGATCAGCCGGGCGTGCTCGAGACGGTCCGGGCTGGGATCCGGGACACGGCCGGCGAGGTCGACGAGCCCGCTCATCGTCCGGGCAAACTCGTCGTCGCCCGCGGGCAGGTCGGCGAGCGGCGCCCGGACGTGCTCGGCGAGATGGCGCGCGGCCCGCCGCAGCGCGGCGCTGGTCAGGAGCTCGTCGAGGTCGACCTGCTGCAGCACGGGCCCGCCGTGATCCGGGAGCGCGATGCACAAGCCCAGGAACAGGCGCTCGGAGCGCACCGCGTGCGTCGCCCCGGCGCCGCCGGAGCGACCGGCGCCAGCCGGACCGGGTGCGCCGTTCCCGTCCGCCCGCGCCGGGCCGCCGCCCGGCCGCCCGCCCCGCGGAGCCGAGAATTCCGAGGTGAGCGCCGCCGCCTGCGCAAACGTCAGCTCCAGCCGCCCGGCGATCCGGCGCAGCAGGTCGTCGCGCAGCACGCTCCCACCCAGCTCCTGGATCATCGGCCGCAGCTCGCCCAGCGCCCGGTCCTTGCCCTCGGCGGTGCGGGCGTCGGCGCGGTCGAGGATCCGCTGGACGTTGAATACGACGAACGGCTCCGACGCCGCCACGCGGTCCCGCAGCGCGTCCGCGCCCTCGACGGCCACCACGTCCGCCGGATCGGCGCCCTCCGGCAGCGGCACAACCCGCAGCTCCAGCTTGCGCCCGGCGGCGACGCGCGCCGCCCGCAGCATCGCTTCCTGCCCGGCCCGGTCGGCGTCGAGGCACAGCTCCAGCACCGGCACCACCCGCTCGAGCTGCGCCACCTGCTCCTCGGTCAGCGAGGTCCCCATGATCCCCACGGAGTTGCGCAGGCCGGCCTGGTGCAGCGCGAGCACGTCGGTGTACCCCTCCACCAGGATCATCCTCCCGGCCTTCGCCGCCGCCGAACGGGCGAGGTCGATGCCGAACAGGACCTCGCGTTTGTGGTACAGCTCGCCGTCGGAGGTGTTCAGGTATTTGGCCCCGCCCGCCCCCGCCTGGTTCTCGCGCATCCGCCGGGCGCCGAACCCGTGGACGCGCCCGCGAGCATCGATCGCCGGGAACATGATCCGCTCCCGGAAGCGGTCGTAGATGCTCCCAGGGCGATTCCGGGACCGCTGCGCCAGTCCCACCGTCAGCAGCTCCTCGTCGGAGAACCCGGCCCGGCGCGAGGCGAGCAGGATCCGGTCCCAGGCGCTCGGCGCGTAGCCGACGCGGAACTCGCGCAGGACCGATTCCGCCAGCCCGCGCCCCAGCAGGTACTCGCGGGCGCCCTGCGCCTCACCCGCCTCCCACAGGTACCGCGAGTAATACGTCGCCGCCCGGTGGAGGAGGGAGTACAACCGCTCGCGCCGCTGGCGCCGCGCCGCCGCCTCCGGGTTCTCGTCCTCGGTCTCCAGCTGGACTCCAAACCGCCGGGCCAGCGTCTCCAGGGCCCCCTTGAAGTCCAGCCCCTCGGTCTCCATGACGAAGTTGAACGGGTCGCCGGACGCCTGGCAGCCGAAGCAGTGGTAGAGCTTCTCGTCCGGACTGACGTGAAAGGAGCCGGTGCGTTCGTCGTGGAACGGGCAGCGGCCGAAATAACTGTTGACGCCGGCGCGGCGCAGCTCGGTCCGCTCCGAGACGAGCCGGACCATGTCGACCGCGTCGAGCACACGGTCGCGGGAGTCGGCGGCGTAGCGGCTCACGCTGATGGCCTCCGCTCGACATCCTGTCTCGCTTGTAAGTCGGCCGCGTGAGTCATCCAGTTGGCGCGAAGGAGACCGGAACGTTGAGCTGCTCGAACGTCCGGATGCAGAACCGGTCGGTCATCCCCGCGAGGTAGTCGGTGACCCGCGCCGCCACGTCGCCCCGCGGGATCGAGGACGGGATCTCGTCCGGGTGGGCGCAGTAGTGGTTGAACAGGGCCTGGATCACGACGTTGATCTTGGCGTGCTCGCGCGTCGCCACCGGCCCCAGATACACGTGCTGAAACATGAACGCCCGGAGCTCGGTCATCGCCTCGCCGACGGCCACGCCCTGGATGATGTCGCCGGCGACCTCCGAGTGCTCGACGAGGTCGTGCACCAGTGTGTCGATTCGCCGCTCCCCGGTCTCGCCGAGGATCTCGATCGGACCGGCCGGTAGATCGCCGGGCGCCAGGACACCGGCGCGCACGGCGTCGTCGATGTCGTGGTTGATGTACGCCACGCGATCCATCAGCCGCACGATCTTGCCCTCCAGCGTCACCGGTGGCGCCGACCGCCCGGAATGGCTGACGATCCCGTCGCGGACCGGCTCGGTCAGGTTGAGCCCCCGGCCGTCGCGTTCCAGCACCTCGACGACGCGCAGCGAGTGCTCGTAGTGGCGAAAGCCGGTGGCGAAGCGCTCGCGCAGGCAGCGGTCCAGCGCGTCCTCGCCCACATGGCCGAACGGCGGATGGCCGAGGTCGTGGCCGAGGCCGATCGCCTCGGCCAGGTCCTCGTTGAGCGCCAGCGCCCGGGCGACCGTCCGGGAGATCTGGGTGACCTCGAGCGTGTGGGTCAGACGGGTCCGGTAGTGGTCGCCGCTCGGCGCCACGAACACCTGGGTCTTGTGCTTCAACCGCCGGAACGCCTTGCAGTGCACGATCCGGTCGCGATCGCGCTGAAACGGAGTGCGCAGCCCGCAGTCGGCCTCCGGCCGCGCCCGCCGCGCCGGATAGGACCGCGTGGCCAGCGGCGAGAGGTCGCGCTCCTCCCGCGCCTGCTGGCGACGCGCGAAGGCGTCGGCCACCGGCCCGGACGGGTGCTCGTACCCCCTGGGGATCGTCTGCTCGCTCACACCCACGATTCTGACAGCGCCGGACGCCGGCCGGCCGGAATCGGCACGGTTGCGTGACGGTTCCCGGTTGTCAACGCTCCATCTTCTGGACTAAGGTCCCGCGTCACGATGAGCCTCGCCCACCGCGTCGCCGCCCTCGCCTCCGCGCTCGTCGCCGTCGCGCTCGCCGCCCCCGTCGCCCAGGCGTGGACACCGGAGGGCGCCACGTACGGCGTCGGCAGCCAGACGAACGTCCCGGTGACGATGAGCGACGGCACCGTCCTGCGCGCCAACGTCTACTACCCCACCGACCCGGCGACCGGCCAGGCGGCCGCGGGCCCGTTCCCGGTCCTCCTGTCCCAGACCCCGTACGGCAAGGACCAGAGCTCGGCCGGCGGGAGCTCGCAGCTGTCCGAGCTCTCCGGCGAGAGCACCTACCTCGTCCAGCGGGGCTATATCGACGCCGTGGCCGACGTCCGCGGCACCGGCGGCTCGACCGGCGAGTGGGGACTGTTCGACCCGGTCCAGGGCACCGACGGCGCCAGCCTCGTCAACTGGGCGGCCGGCCTGCCGCACTCCGACGGCCGGGTCGGGCTGCTCGGCGCCTCGTACCTGGGCATCAACCAGTTCGCGACCGCCGCCGACGCCGGGGCGGCGCACGTCAAGGCGATGTTTCCCATCATCGCCGGCAACGACCTGTACCGGGATACGTCCTTCGCCGGCGGGTTTCCGGACATCGAGTTCTCCAGCTTCTACCTGGCGCTGACCGGCAGCCTCAACCTGCTGCTGCCGGCCGCCGAGGCCAACGACAACTTCGCCACGGCGCTGACCGATCACGTCCATGACCTGGCGGACTTCGACGCCAGCCTCCTCGCCGGCGCCGAGACCGGCGGCGACGCCGCCTACGACCAGGCGTACTGGAGCGCGCGCAACCCGGTCCAGTACATCTCGAAGATCGTCGGCGACGGCATCCCGGCGTTCCTCATCGGCGGCTGGTACGACCTGTTCCAGCGGGGCGAGCTGCTCAACTACTCCGGCTTTCAGAACGCCTACGACGGGCGCCCGGTCATGGCGCCGATGAGCCCCAGCCAGCCGGTGACCCCGCGCTACCAGCTCATCCAGGGACCCTGGTACCACGTGACCGCCGGGATGGGCCTGGACTACCACGGCCTGGACCTCAACGGACTGGAGCTGGCCTGGTTCGACCACTGGCTCAAGGGCGTCGACACCGGGATCACGGACACGGCGACGCCGCTGCACCTCGAGGACCTGGCAACCGGCGCCTATGCCGACGTCTCCCGCTATCCGCTGGACCAGGCGGCCCCCACCACCTACTACCTCCAGCCGAGCGGCGGCCTGGGGCCGGCGGCGCCGCCGAGCGCCGGCGGCACCGACCCGCTGGTGTTCACCGGATCGCAGATCCCGTGCACCAGCTCAACCGAGCAGTGGTTCATGGGCCTGGGGCCGCTCGCGCTGTCCTACTTCGGCCTCAAGGACCCGTGCACGCAGAGCGTGACGTTGTCACAAATCGGCCCGGGCCAGCAGAGCTACACGACCGCGCCGTTCTCCAAGCCGACGACGCTCGCCGGGCCGGTCGGCGCCACCCTGTACGCGAGCGCGAACACGACCGACACCGAGTGGGTCGTCCAGCTCTCCGACGTCGCCCCCAATGGCAACGCCACCGCGCTCACCTCCGGGCTGCTGGAGGGCAACCAGCGGGCGCTCAACACCGCCATGACCTGGTACGCCGCCGACGGCCGCCCGCTCCTCCCCTATCACCCGTACACAAAGGTGGCCCAGACCGCGGTCGTGCCCGGTCAGGTGACCCGCTATGACGTCGAGGTCTTCCCCACGTTCGACACGCTCGCGCCCGGCCACCGCCTGCGCGTCACGATCGCCACCGCGGACTTCCCGCACGTCCTCCCGTCGGCCACCCAGCTGCCCAACCTCGTCGGCGGCGTCTATTCGCTGGAGCATTCCGCGGTCTATCCCTCGAGCGTCGAGCTGCCATTCGTCGCCGGCGGACCATCTGAGCTCCGGGCGGCGGGATCGAAGCCGCTGGGGTGCCCGGCCGCCACCGGGGCGCTGCGGGGAACCACGCTGGGACCACTCCGGCTCGGCATGACCCGCGCCCGGGCGCGCCGCGCCTTCGTCTCGAGCTCCGCCCGCGGCCACCGCTACGTGGCCTTCTACTGCCTGTCCCCGGACGGGATCCGGGCCGGCTTTCCCTCGCCGCGGCTCCTGCGCCTGCTGCCGCGCGCTCGGCGCCGGCCCGCCGGTGGCACGGTGATCCTGGCGCTGACCGCCAACCGCCACTTCGCTCTGCGCGGGGTGCGGCCGGGCGCCCGGCTGGCCGCGGTCGCCCGGCGCCTGAGCGCGGGACGGGGGTTCGCCGTCGGCGTCAACCGCTGGTACCTGACCGCGGGCCGCCGGGTGCGCGGCGTACTCAAGGTCCGGCACGGGGTCATCGAGGAGATCGGCATCGCCGAGGCGCGCTTCGCCCGCTCCCGGGCGGCGGCCCGCGCGTTCCTCCGCGGGTTCTCCTAAGGCCTAGGCGGCGACCAGCGGCCGCAGACGCACGTGGGCATGGTGCTCGGCGGTGTCACCGATCGCCCGCTCCACCTGGCGCAGGACGAGGTTGCCCGCCTCCGGCGCCTCGGCGAGCGGCGAGCCCAGGGCGCCGACCAGGAACCGGTAGGCGTCCTCGGAGAGCGGGAACGATCCGGCCTCGCACGCGGCGCAGACCACCCCGCCGGCCGCGCCGGAGAACCCGCTCAGATGCTCGGTCTCGCCGCACACCGCGCAGGCGGCGAGCTGGGGCACGATCCCGGCGGCAAGCAGGAGCTTGAGCCGGAAGGCCAGCCCGTTCCCCGCCCGGGCATGGGCGACGTCGGAGGTGAGCAGCGCCAGCTCGTTGAGCAGGAGCTGGAACACCTCCGGGTGCGGCTCGGCGGTCTCGAACAGCCGCGCCACGGCGTCGCACGCCCGCGCGGCGGCGTCGAGGGCGGCGGCGTGCTCGCGCAGCGCGCGGTGGACGTCGATGGTGTCGACCGCCGTGACCGTCAGCAGGTCGCTGCGCCCCTCGTGCAGGACGGCGCGCACGTGCATGAACGGCTCCAGCCGGGCGCCGAAGCGGCTGCGGGCCCGCCGCGCGCCCTTGGCGATGGCGCCGACCCGCCCCAGGCCCGGCGTATACAGGTGGAGGATCCGGTCGGCCTCGCCGTAACGGATCGAGCGCAGGACGACCGCCTCGGTCCTTACCGGTCCAGGCATGGGTCCATCACGCTATATTTAGTGAAGTTATGAAGCCGATCACCGTTTACACCACTGACCACTGTCCTTATTGCTCCAGCGCCAAGACGCTTTTGGCCAAACGCTCGATCGAGTACGAGGAGATCAATCTCGCACGCGATCCGGACGGCCGCGCCGAGCTGGCTGATCTGACCGGCATGATCACCTTCCCGCAGATCGTCGTCGACGGAGAGACCCTCGGCGGCTTTCAGGAGCTGCTCGCCGCGGACCGCGCCGGGCGGCTGTCCGAGCTGCTGGCCGCCTGACCTGATTTTTTGGGGGGCCGCCTGACGGCGGCCGTGTTTGCGCTTCGTCCCCGTGGGCGCCGCTGGCAGTGCTCGCACACGTACGTCCCGCGCCCGCCGACGACGAGCTTGCGAATCGCCGTGCCGCACACCGGGCACGGCTCGCCCTCGCGCTGGTGGATCTGGAACAGGTCCTGGAACGAGCCCTGGGCGCCGTCGACATGGCGGAAGTCGTCGATCGTCGCCCCCTTGGCGTCGATCCCGGCGGCCAGCGCGTGCTCGATCGCCTCGCGCAGTGCGTCGAGCTGGGCCCGTGTCAGGCTGCCGGCGGCGCGCAGCGGGTGGATCTTGGCGCGGAACAGCGCCTCGTCGGCGTAGATGTTGCCCACCCCGGCGATCCGCTTCTGGTCGAGCACGAACGTTTTGACCGGCGCCGTCCGGCCCCGCGCGGCGGCGCGCAGGTAGTCGGTGGTGAACGCCGGGGTCAGCGGCTCGGGCCCCAGGCGCGCGCCCAGGTAGGCGTCGCGGGCGGGTGCACCGATCAGGAGGTGGCCGGTGCCGAACCGGCGCGGGTCGTTGTAGGCGAGCCGGTGGCCCCCATCGAGGCGGAAGCGCACACGGGTGTGCGGTGGGTCGGCCGGCGGGTCGAACAGCAGGGCGCCGGTCATCCGCAGGTGGATGAGCAGGAACCGCTCCCCGGTCAGCCGCCACACCAGGTACTTGCCGGAGCGCCCCACCTGCTCCACCACCCGCCCCCGCAGGTCGTCCTCCAGCGCCCGCGGCAGGACCGGGCGCGTCCACCGCGGGTCGAGGATCTCGACGTCGAGCAGCGTGCGTCCCTCCAGGTGGGGCGCCAGCTGGCGGCGAATCGTCTCGACCTCCGGGAGCTCAGGCACTGATCCTCATTAAAGGAAGGAGCGACCGGGGAGCGCCGGCGCCTCCCGGCCGCACGTCCACTCCAGCACGCTGGCGCCGGCATCGGCCATCGCTCCGTCGTGCCGCCGGGAGCCATGGCCGGCGAAGCGGGCCAGCAGCGGCACCTGCTCCCGCGTGTGGTCGGTGCGCGGCGAGGTCAGATCGCAGCCGTGGTCGGCGGTCAGGATGAGCAGGTCGCCCTCGCCGAGCAGGCGCAGCCATCCGGCCACGGCGTCGTCGATCACGCGCAGGGCGCCGGCGAACCCGGCGAAATCATGGCGGTGGCCGTAGACCTGGTCGGTCTCGATCAGGTTGGTGAACACCAGGCCGCGCTCCATCGAGCGCATCAGCTCCGTCGTCTGGGCCAGGGCCACCGCATTCGTGGCACCCGGATGCTGCTCGTCGAAGCCCACCCCGCAGAACAGCTGCCCCACCTTTCCCACGGCGTGCGTCGCCGCCCCGGCGGCCTGAAGCTCCAGCAGGTAGCTGCGGCTCGGGGGCGGCAGCGCGAAGTCCCGCCGGCCGTCGGTCCGCTCGAAGTGGCCGTCGGCGCCGGCGAACGGCCGCGCGATGACCCGCCCCACCGCGTGCTCGCCGGTCATCTGCCGTCGCACCTCCGCGCAGATCCCGTACAGCTCGTCCGGGGCGACGACGTCGACGTGAGCGGCGATCTGCAGCACCGAGTCCTGGCTGGTGTAGACGATCAGGTTCCCGTCGGCGAGGTGCTCGGCGCCGAACTGCTCGATCGCCTCGATCCCGTTGTCCGGCCGGTTGCAGATGACGCCGCGCCCGCTGATCTCGGCGACCATGGCCAGGACGTCGGCCGGAAAGCCCTCCGGGTAGGTCGGCGGCGGCGCGGCGGCGACGACTCCCATCAGTTCGCGGTGGCCGGCGGTCGAGTCCTTGCCCGCTCCCTGCGGGCACAGCCGGCCGTGGAGCACGGGCTCGGCCGCGGGCGCGATCCCGGCCAGGTCGAGAATCGACCCCAGCCCCAGGGACTGCAGGGTCGGCAGGCGCAGATCGCCGAGCCGCTCGGCGAGGTGCCCCAATGTGTTCGTCCCCGCGTCGCCGTAGTCGGCCGCGTCCGGTGCCGCCCCGGCGCCGCAGGCATCGAGCACGACGACAAACGCTCGGCGGGGCACGCGCGGATTCTGCCAGGGCGGATGGGACGAGCTAGTCCTCGCCGTCCCAGTAGTCGGCGACCGGCTCGATGCGGGCGATGACGTCCACGCCCCAGAACGCGATCTTGTTGGAGCGCGGGTAGAAGCAGATGTCGCCGGGCTCCCGGGTGCCATAGGCCAGGTACGTGAGCTCCGTCTCGGCCCGGAAGACGTGCGCGACGCCGCTGCCCGCCGGCCGGGCGACGACGTGGCCCGGGCCCACCGGCGTCTCATCGTCGCCGAGGATGAGCGTGCCCGTGCCCTCGAGGATGACGAAGATCTCCTCCTCCAGCGAGTGGCAGTGCTGAGGAGTGGCGTAGCGGCCGGCATCGACGACGACGTGCTGCAGGCCGGCCCGGCGCGAGCCGGCGGCCTGCCCCAGGTTGCGGCGCACGCGCGACACCCGCGGCCGTTGCACCCGCTCGGCGGGGACGTCCTCGACGTTGACGGTCGTGGCTGGCCGGTCGCTCGGCGACGGGGGCACCTCCGGCAGGGCGGGCGGGCCGATCTCCGACTCCCGGACGTGCTGGAGCGGCGTTCCGTCAGGCGGCGCCGGGATCGACTCCACCCCGCGGCGGCCCAGCATCGACAGGCCCAGCCGCGGCAGCTGGAGGCTCTCGTCGAACTCGCGGGTGCCGAACGCCAGGACGTCGAGCCCGGAGTCGGCATGGAGGCTGTGGCCGCCGGCGCGCGGGTGGTAGACGATGCAGTCGCCGCCGCCGATGGGCACGGCGGCGCCGTTGTGCCACGAGACGCCCGTGCCGGACAGGACGTAGAAGATCTCCTCGGAACGGCCGTGGTCATGGACGGGAGTCGACCAGCCGCCGCCCGGGAGCTGGATGCGCCGGACACCGACGGTCACGCTGCCCGCCGCGTCCCCCAGCATCGTCCAGCGCCCCTGCAGGTGTCCCAGCGCGTATTCGCGCGCCGGCGCGTCGTCGAAGTGGCTGATCCCCACGGCTACGGCGTGCGCCGGCGCTCGGCGATCTGCGCCCGGGGATGGGCGTCGAAGTAGACGTCGCGCAGGCGCTCGGCGGAGAGATGGGTGTAGATCTGCGTCGTGCCGATGTCGGCGTGCCCCAGCATCTCCTGGAGCGAGCGCAGGTCACAGCCGCCGGCGAGCAGGTGGGTGGCGAACGTGTGCCGCAGCGTGTGCGGGCTCATCCGGCTGGCCAGCCCGGCGCTGCGGGCGTGGCCCTGGACGATCCGGTACAGCCCCTGGCGGGACAGTCCGGCGCCCCGGAGGTTGACGAACACGCGGGGCTCGTCACGCAGGCCGACGAGCCGGGGACGCGCCTTGGTCAGGTACTCGTCGAGAGTGGCGATCGCCTTGCTGCCGATCGGCACCAGTCGCTCCTTCGACCCCTTGCCCCGCGCGCGGAGCATCCCCGCCTCCAGATCGAGCTCGGACAGCTCCAGCGTGATCGCCTCCGACGCCCGCAGCCCGCAGGCGTACATCGTCTCCAGCAGCGCCCGGTCTCGCCGCGCCGCCGGCGAGGTCCCCGTCGGCTGGGCGAGCAGGCGGTTGACCTCGTCGCGGGTCAGGACCTTGGGCAGGCGCCCGCGGGAGCGCGGCGGGCGCAGCTCGGCGGTGGGATCGTGGTCGATGATCTGCTCGCGGCGCAGATGCCGGTAGAACGAGCGCAGGCACGCGATCTTGCGCTGCAGCGTCGCCGGGGCCAGCGGCCGGCGACTCTCGCCGCCGTCGGCGAGCTCGGAGACGAACGCCGCCAGGTCGGTGGAGCCGACCTCGAGCGCATCGCGCCGGTGGGAGGCCAGGAACGCCCCGTACTGCTGCAGATCGGAGCGATAGGCCTCCAGGGTGTTGCGCGACAGTCCTCGTTCGAGCTCGAGCGTCGCCAGGAACTCGAGCGTCAGGTCGGTCAGCCGGCGCTGGATGGTGGTGGCCTCGGCGATCGCCATCGCCGCCTACTTCGCGCCCGCCGCGCGGGTCTCCTCTCCCTGGTCGGTTTCGTTCAGGCGCCAGGGCGCGCCTTGAGCCAGAGCAAGGCGATGAGCGTCTTCGAGTCCTCGCACTCGCCGATCGCTTCATCGACGCGGTCCAGCGGCCAGGGCACGATCTCGATCCGCTCGTCCTCCTCGGCCGTCGGTCCGCCGTCGACGTCGGAGAGGCCGGTCGCCTCGAACAGCCAGACGCGCTCGTCGCTGAAGCCGGGGCTGGTGTAGAAGGCCGTGAACTCGCTCCAGTTCCGAGCGGCCTTGCCGATCTCCTCGGCCAGCTCCCGCTGGGCACAGGCCAGCGGCGCCTCGCCGGGGACGTCGAGCTTCCCCGCCGGGATCTCGAGCGACGCCGTCATCCCGGCCGCTTCACGCGGCTGGCGCGTCAGCCACACGTGCTCGGCGTCGTGGGCGAGCATTCCCACCGCGCCCGGATGCCAGACCTTGTCCCGGGCCACGACCGCCCCGTCGGCGTGGCGGAAGTGCTGGACGCCGGCGTCGACGATCCGGCCGTGCCACATGACCTCCGAGCCGATCGGCTCAAACCCGCTCACCGGCCCACTCCGGCATCGGCGGACCCGCCCGGCCGTCCGGCACCGATCAGCTCGACGGCGGCCTCATCGACCAGGGTCAGGGCGATCTCGAGCAGGTCCTCCAGGGACTGGGCGCTGATCCGCTCGGTCGGCTCGTGATTGTGCTCGGTCCCGTCGGCCAGGCAGATGCAGGGAAAGCCGGCCGCCTCGAACGAGTTGGCGTCGGTCGCCCCGCCGGTGGTGATCCGCCGCGGCTCGTAGCCGCAGGCGCGCAGCGCCCGCTCGGCGACGACCAGCTGGGGCGCGTTCGGCTTGGTGCGGAAGCCGGAGAACATCCGCTCCATGGTCACGTCGAGATCGCACTCCCCGGCGTTGGCGGCGTCCTGGAGGTGGTCGACGACCTCGGTGGCCACCGCGGCCGCCCGGTCGGCGTCGAGGCAGCGCACCTCGGCCTCCAGCCGGCAGCGCTCCGGGATGACGTTGATGGCGCTGCCGCCGTCGATGATGCCGACGTTCGCGGTCGTCTCGGCATCCAGCCGTCCCAGCTGCATGGCCGCGATGGCGTTGGCGGCGGCGGCGATCGCGCTGCGGCCGGCCTCCGGTCGCACGCCCGCGTGGGCGGCGCGTCCGTGGAACTCGGCGCGGATCCGGTAGTGCGTGGGTGACGCGATGACGACCTCGCCGATCGGCGTGGCGTGGTCGAAGACGTAGCCGAACGCGCTGCCCAGCTTGGAGACGTCGAACGCGTCCGACCCGGCGACCGAGACCTCCTCGCAGACCGTGAACAGGATCTCGATGCCGATCGGCGGGGGGCCGCCGCCGTCGGTGAACCGGCGGGCCAGCTCGAGGATGACCGCGACGGCCGATTTGTTGTCGGCCCCCAGGATCGCCTCGTTGGCGTTCTCCCAGGCGCCGTCGACGAGCACGGGCTCCACCGCCGCGGCCAGGGGCACCGTGTCGATGTGCGCACACAGGAGGATGCTGGCGTCGGCACGCCCGGGGATCCGGGCCAGCAGGTTGCCCGCACTGGAGCCGACGACCGGACCGCTGTCGTCCTCCTCCACCGCCAGGCCCATCTCGCGCAGCTCGGTGGTTAGCCAGTCGGCGCAGGCGCGCTCGTGGCGCGACGGGCTGGGGATGCGACACAGCGCGGTGAACGTCTGGTGCAGGCGTTCGCGCGCGGCTTCGCTCGTCCGGCTCACGATCAGGCGCGGCCCGTCGCCTCAGGGCCGGCGGGAGACGCTGATGTCCCGCGGCGCGCCGGCCGGCCGGTGGCCGTGGCCGGACGCAGCCGCCTCGGCGGACTCGCCGTTCCCGCTCGCGACCGTGGTGGCGCCCTCGGCGCGCTTGAGCGCGGCGCCGACGAACTCCCGGAACAGCGGCGCCGGGCGCTCCGGCCGTGACTTGAACTCCGGGTGGTACTGCGAGGCGACGAAGAACGGATGGACGTCGGCGGACAGCTCGATGGCCTCGACCAGGCGCTCGTCCGGGGACGTGCCTGAGCAGATGAGCCCGGCGTTCTCCAGGCGGCGGCGCAGATGGTTGTTGACCTCGTAGCGGTGGCGGTGGCGCTCGTAGACGACCGCTTCCCCGTACAGGTCGCGGATCCGGGTGCCGTCGTGGAGCTTGACCGGGTCGGCCCCCAGGCGCATCGTGCCGCCCATGTCGGCGATCTCCTTCTGCTCCGGCAGCAGGTCGATGACCGGATACGGGGTCTCGAGGTCCATCTCGGTCGAGTTGGCGCCCTCCATCCCGGCGACGTGGCGGGCGAACTCGCTGACCGCGACGTGCATCCCCAGGCAGATCCCCAGGTAGGGGATCCGCTCGTCCCGCGCGATCCGGGCCGCGTTGATCTTTCCCTCCCAGCCGCGGCCGCCGAAGCCGCCGGGGATGAGGATCCCGTCGGCCGCGCGCAGCCGGTCCGCCACCTCCGGATCGCCGACCGTCTCGGAGTCGACCCAGTCGACCTCGACCTCGGCGTCGTGGTGGACCCCGGCGTGGCGCAGCGCCTCGGCGACGGACAAATAGGCGTCCTCGAGCTGGACGTACTTGCCCACGAGGGCGATCTTGACGTGACGGTGGGCGGCGCTGGCCCGCCGCGTGATCGCCTCCCATCCGCTCAGGTCCGGCTCGGCCACCGCGAGGCCGAAGTGCTCGGACAGGATGAACTCGTCGACGCCCTGGGCGTTGAAGACGAGCGGGATCCGGTAGACGTCGTCGACGTCATAGGCGGAGACGACCGCGTCGACCGGCAGGCTGGCGAACAGGGCGATCTTGGAGCGGATCTCCAGCGAGAGCTCGGCCTCCGAGCGGCAGACGACCATGTCCGGAGCGATACCGATGCGCCGCAGCTCGTTGACCGAGTGCTGAGTCGGCTTGGTCTTCAGCTCCCCGGCATGGCCGATGTAGGGCACCAGCGTCAGGTGGATGAACATGCACCGGCGGCGCCCGACGTCGACGGGGAACTGGCGGATCGCCTCCAGGAACGGCAGCGACTCGATGTCGCCGACCGTCCCGCCGATCTCCGTGATGACGAAGTCGACGTCGCTGGAGTCGGCCATCAGCTTGATCCGCTGCTTGATCTCGTTGGTGATGTGCGGCACCACCTGGACGGTCGCGCCCAGGTAGTCGCCGCGGCGCTCCCGGCGGATGACCGTGTTGTAGATTCCGCCGGCGGTCACATTGGACGCGCGGCTGGTGTTGGCGTCGGTGAAGCGCTCGTAGTGGCCCAGGTCAAGGTCGGTCTCGGCGCCGTCCTCGGTCACGAACACCTCGCCGTGCTGGTAGGGCGACATCGTGCCCGGGTCGACGTTGATGTACGGGTCGAACTTCTGGAGCTGGACCGACAGGCCGCGGGAAACGAGGAGTCGCCCGATCGACGAGGCGGCGATGCCCTTGCCCAGCGAGGAGACAACCCCGCCCGTGATGAAGATGAACCGCGTCTCGCCCTGTGACATCGACTGCAGGCGAGTCTATCGAGGGCTCCGGCGGCCAACTGCGGCCGCCCCCGGTTTGTCCGCTCTGAGCGCGGGAATCCCGCTCATGCGGCCCTCAGAAGCTCGCGGGCGTGCTCGTTGGCGGCCCGGTCCTCCGACCCTGAGCCGAGCATCCGGACCAACTCGCCGACGACCTGGTCGCCGTCGAGCGCCGTCACCGTCGTCGTCGCCGGGGTGCCCGCCGCATCCTTGACGATCGTGAAGTGGCGGTCGGCGAGCGCCGCCACCTGGGGCAGATGGGTGATGCACAGGATCTGCCGTCCCCGCGACAGCTGACGCAGGTGCTCGCCGACGGCGCGAGCGGTCAGGCCGCCGATGCCGGCGTCGATCTCGTCGAAGACGAGCAGCGATCCGCCCCCCTCCTCGCCGGCCCCATCTCCGCTCCCGTGGGCGACGCTGAGGACGGCGAGCATGACCCGGGAGAGCTCGCCCCCGGAGGCGACCTCGCGCAGCGGCCCCAGGGGGCCGCCGGCATTGGGGGCGATCAGCATCTCGATGGCGTCCGCTCCGCGCGGTCCGCACCCGTCCGCCCGCGGTGACAGCTCGATCTCGAACCGAGCCTCGGCCATCGCCAGCTCGGCCAGGCGCTGGCGCACGGCCTTGGCCAGCTTGGGCGCCGCCTTGGCCCGCGCCTTCCCCAGCCGCTGGGCGAGCTGGTCCAGATCGGCCCGTCCGTCGGCCAGCTCGGCCTCCATCGCCTCCAGGGCGCTGTCGGCGTTCTCCAGCTCGTCACGCCGCGCCCGGCAGCGCTCGGCGTGGGCCAGGACGTCGGCGATCGTCCCCCCGTGCTTGCGTTCCAGGCGCGCCAGCAGCGTCAGTCGCTCCTCGATCTCCTCCAGCCGCGCCGCGCCCCCCGCCTCGCCGGCGCCGCCCTCGAGCTCGAGCAGGTAGCTGCGCAGCTCGCCGGCGACATCCTCGGCCTCGTAGCGCAGGGTCTCGGCCCGCTCGGCCAGGGGGGCCAGGCGGGGGTCCATCCCGGCCGCCTGCTCCAGCGCCGCCGCCGTCCGGGCGAGCAGCTCGGCGGCCCCGCCGGTGTCGGCCCCCGCCGCACCGCTCATGCTCTCGATCCCGGCCGCGGCGGCCTGCGCCAGCGCCTCCTGGTGGCGCAGGCGGTCCCGGTCGGCGGCCAGCGCCGCCTGCTCGGCCTCGGTCGGCGCCGCCGCCTCGATCTCCTCCAGCTCGAACGTGAGCAGGTCCAGCTCCCGGTCGCGGGCCCCCGCCAGCTCCCGCAGTCCCGCCGCGCGCTGCTCGAGCTCACGGACGTGGTCATAGGCGGCGCGCAGCTTGTCGCGCACCGCCAGCTGGTCGGCGCCGCAATAGGCATCGAGCACCTCCAGCTGGGAGGTCGAGAGCATCAGCTTGCGGTGCTCGTGCTGGCCGTAGAACGAGAGCAGCTGCCCGCCCAGCTCCTGCAGGTCGGCCTGGGTGGCGGCCCGTCCGCAGACATACGCCCGGGTGCGCCCGTCCGGCCACACGCGCCGCGCCAGGACGATCTCCTCCGTCCCCGTGGGCAGCCGCTCGGATCCCGCCAGCGCGGGCGGAAGCGCGAACACGCCCTCGACGTAGGCCTCGGCGGCGCCCGGGCGAACGATCCCCCGCCGAGCCCGCCCGCCCAGCAGGAGGTCCAGCGCATGCGCCAGCAGCGTCTTGCCCGCCCCGGTCTCGCCGGTGAGCATGTTCAGCCCCGGCGCCAGCCGGAGCTCGGCCCGCTCCATCAGCAGGAGGTTCTCGACGCGCAACTCGTAGAGCACGGCCACGGTCTACCAGGTGAGGCCGACGGATCAGCCGGCGTGACCGGCCGACGGATCAGCCGGCGTGACCGGCCCCCGGCGCCCGCGGCCTCGCCTCAGATGGGCGTGGCCAGTCGGCCGAACCTCTGGCGCAGGCGCTGGTAGAACGTCGTCCCCGGCACCTGCGCCAGCGAGCCCTGGTCGAGGACGAACCGCGCCTCGAGCCGGTCGCCGGCCTCGAGCATGCCGATCGGCCGACCGTCGATGGTCACGTCGACGGGCTCCTCGCGGCTGCGGTTGGCGATCGTCAGGCGGTCTGAGGGGGCGACGACGAGGGTCCGGGCGGTCAGCGAGTGGGGCGCGATGAAGGAGACCACGTAGCCGTGCACGCCCCAGGCCATGACCGGGCCACCGTTGGCCAGGTTGTAGCCGGTGGAGCCGGCCGGCGTGGAGACGACGAGACCGTCGCAGCGGACCCGGCCGATCTCGTCTCTGCCGACCGAGTACTCCAGGTCGGCGACGCGCTTGCCCGGGTGACGGTGGATGGAGATGTCGTTGATGGCCAGCGCCTTCATCCCGGCCCCGGCGATCTCGATCGCCGGCAGCGACAGGACCTCGAAGTCGCCGGCCAGCGCCCGCAACGTCCCGGCCCACGCCTCGTCACGGTCGACGGTGGCCAGGAAGCCCATCTCGCCGAAGTTGATGGCGAACACGGGAACGCCGGTGGCGGCGTAGCGGCGCAGGGCGTGGAGGATCGTGCCGTCGCCGCCGAGCGCGAAGCAGATGTCGACCCGGGCGCCGAACGGGACGTCGCGCTTGACGCACGGCTCGTCCGGCAGGTGGTGCTTGGCCGTCTCCTCCGGGTCGAAGCAGAGCGTCACCCCGGCCTCTTGCGCCATCTCGATCAGCATCATCAGCGCCGGATCGGTCTCGGCCGGGCGACGGTGCGTGGTGACGGCGGCGGTCCTGATCTGCCTCACGGCTCCACCTCGGCCGCGGCCGCGGTCAGGTCCTCGACGCCGGCGCGCCCCGCCTCGGCCAGCCAGATGAAGCTCTCCCGGTTGCCCTTGGGCCCGGGCAGCCCGGAGCTGGCGTAGCCGAGCACCGAGGCGCCCATCGCGACAGCGGCCTCGCCCACTGAGACCAGCGCGGCCCGGCGCAATCCGGCGTCGCGGACGACCCCGCCCTTCCCCACTCCGGCCCGTCCCACCTCGAACTGCGGCTTGACCAGCGCCAGGCAGTCAAACCGCTCGGCGGCGCAGGCGAGCACCGCCGGCAGCACCTTGGCCACCGAGATGAAGGACACGTCGATGACGATCACCTCCGGCGGGTAGGGCAGCAGCGCCGGCGTGAGCTCCCGGGCATTGGAGCGCTCGACGACCGTCACCCGGGGATCGGAGCGCAGGCTCCAGTCGATCTGGCCGTAGGCGACGTCGACGGCCACGACGTGGGCGGCGCCGCGCTTGAGCAGACAGTCGGTGAAGCCGCCGGTCGAGGCGCCGACATCGAGCGCCCGCCGCCCCGGCACCTCCACCCCCAGGGCATCCAGCGCATTGGCCAGCTTGATCCCGCCGCGGGAGACGTAGGCGGGCACGGCGGCCAGCTCCAGCTGGACGTCCTCAGGCACGAGCTGACCGGGCTTGTCGGCGCGCCGGCGCTCCGGCAGCAGGAGCACTTCGCCGGCGAGCACCGAGGCCGCCGCGCGGCTGCGCGACGGAAACATCCCGCGCTCGGACAGCAGCTGATCGAGCCTGACGCGCTTCATTGCCAGGCGGGAACGGTACGGGATCAGACCAGGCGCGCCCGCACGACCTCACCCGCGCGGATGACGGTCCCGCCGCCCGCCCCCGGCCTCCGGTCCGGCCGCCCCCCGCCTCCGGTCTCGCTACAGCCGCGCCCGAGGGGAGTCGTGCAGCTGCTCGGCGACGGCCGATTCGACCCGCTCGGCGATCCGCTGACCGGTGAAGCCGACCTCCTCATGGAGGAGCGCCGGCGCGCCGTGGGTGACGTAGCGGTCCGGCAGCCCCACGCGCAGGATGCGCGGGGCAATTCCGGCGTCCGACAGGGTCTCCCACACGGCCGAGCCGAAGCCCCCGGCCAGCACGCCCTCCTCGACGGTGACGAGCAGGTCGTGCTCGGCGGCCAGCTGCGCGGCGAGACCGGCGTCGATCGGCTTGGCGAAGCGGGCGTCGGCGACCGTCACCGAGATCCCGTGGTCGGCGAGGATGTCGGAGGCCTCCAGGGCCTTGGCCACCCCCGTCCCGTAGCCGAGCAGCGCCACGCGGCTTCCGCCGGACTCGCACTCGCGCAGGATCTCGCCGGTGCCGATCTCCAGCATCTCCGGCCGGGACGGCAGCGGGACGCCGACCGCATTGCCGCGCGGGTAGCGCAGCGCCACCGGGCCGTCGTCGTGACGCAGGGCCGTGTGCAGCATGTGGACGAGCATGGCCTCGTCACGCGGGGCCATGAGCACGATGTTCGGCAGACAGCGCAGGTAGGCGATGTCGAACACGCCGTGGTGGGTGGGGCCGTCGTCGCCGACGAGGCCCGCCCGGTCCATGGCGAACACCACGTTGAGGTTCTGCAGGCAGACGTCGTGGACGATCTGGTCGTAGGCGCGCTGCAGGAACGTGGAGTAGATCGCCGCCACCGGCTTGCAGCCCTGGAGGGCCAGCCCGGAGGCGAGCAGGATCGCCTGCTGCTCGGCGATACCGACGTCGTAATAGCGGTCCGGCAGCTCGTGCTGAAGGACGTTCAGGCCGGTCCCGGAGTTCATGGCGGCGGTGATGCCGATCACCCGGTCATCACGGCGGGCCTCGGCGAGGAGCGCCTCGCCGAACACCTGTGTGTAGGCGGGCGGCGCGGGGACGGCCGGCTTGGCCGCCTTCACGGCCTTGGCCGGCGCGCCGTTGGCAATCGACTTGGGCTTGGCGGCGTGCCACTTCTCCATGCCCTCCAGGCCGCCCTCCTCGGCGGGGGCGAACCCCTTGCCCTTGACCGTGGCGCAGTGGACGACGACGGGACGCTCGGCGACCAGCGCCTCACGCAGCGCGCGGCGCACGGCGCGGACGTCGTGGCCGTTGATGACGCCCATGTAGGCGAAGTCGAGCTCCTCCCACCACAGGCCGGGCGCCCAGAACGCCTTGATCGACTCCTTGAAGTGCGGCCCAAACCGCTCGAAGGCGGCGCCGATCCCCACCGGAAGCTTGGTGAGGCCGCCTTCGACCTCCTCGCGGGCGTGCCACAGCCGGGGATTGAGCCGGACGCGGTTGAAGTACCGGGACAGCGCACCGACGTTGGGGGCGATCGACATCCCGTTGTCGTTGAGGACGACGACGATGGGGGTCCCCTCGCCGCCCGCCTGGTGGATGGCCTCGAACGCCACGCCGCCGGTCAGGGCACCGTCGCCGACGACCGCCACGACGCTCCCCTCCTGGCCGTGGCCGCGGCGCATCGCCTCCTTGATGCCCACCGCATAACCGATCGCGGTCGAGGCATGGCCGGCGCCCATGATGTCGTGCTCGGACTCGAAGATCGAGCAGAACGGCGCGAGTCCGCCGTACTTGCGGATGGTGCCGAGCTGGTCCCGGCGCCCGGTCAGGATCTTGTGCGGGTAGGCCTGGTGGCCGACGTCCCAGAGGATCTTGTCGCGCGGGGAGTCGAGCAGAGAGTGCAACGCGACGGCGATCTCGCACGTTCCCAGGTTGGCGCCGAAGTGGCCGCCGATCTCGCCGACGGTGTCGATGATGTGGGCGCGCACCTCCGCGGCCACCTGCTGCAGCTCCTCCTCGGTGAGCCCGTGCAGGTCCTGCGGAGCGTTGATCCGTTGCAGAAGGTCGTCAGGCACAGGGTCAGACACTAGTAGCTCCGAGTCGCGATGAAATCGGTGATCTGCTCCAGGTCTCCGGGGGCCACGGTCCCGCCCGCCGCTGCCGTGGTGAGCGCAGCCCGGGCGCGCTGGTGCGATTCCCCGGCCAGCCGCCGGGCACCGTCCACGCCGAACTCCGTCACGTACGTGCGCTTACCGAGCCGCTCGTCCTGGCCCTGTTGCTTGCCGAGCGTCTCGTCTGACCCGATCACGTCGAGGATGTCGTCGACTATCTGGAACAGCACGCCCAACTCGCCGGAGAAGGCCCGGAACGCATCGTGCACGGCCGGTTCGAGGTCACCACCCAACAGCAGGACGCACTCGATGCTAGCGGCGATGAGCCGGCCGGTCTTCAGCTCGTGGAGCCGGCGCAGGCCGGCCGTCCCGTCCGGCGCGGTGCCGGCCACGTCGATGTATTGGCCGCCGACCATCCCCTGGACGCCGGTGGCGGCCGCCAGCTCGCGGGCGGCGGCGAGCACGTGAGCGGGCTCGCCCGGCTGGTCGGTCAACAGCAGCCGGAAGGCCTCCGCGTACAGACCGTCGCCGGCCAGGATGGCCACGTCCTCACCGAACGCCTTGTGGCAGGTCAGCCGCCCCCGGCGCAGGTCGTCGTCGTCCATGGCCGGGAGGTCGTCGTGGATGAGCGAGTAGGTGTGGATCAGCTCCAGCGCCGCCGCCAGCGGGAGCACGCCGGCCGGGTCCCGGCCGATCGCATCCGCGGTGGCCAGCGCCAGCACCGGGCGGATCCGCTTCCCGCCGGCGAGCAGCGAGTAGCGCATCGCCTCCTCCAGCCCGGCCGTCGCCAACTCCCCGGAGAAGCGGATCGCCTCCAGGTAGCGCTCCACGTCGGCGCGCAGGTGCTCCGGATAGGCGGGCCGGAACGTCGATGTGGCGGGCAAAGCCCGGCGCCTAGGCCGCCGGCAGCGGGAGCTGGCCGGGAAGGTCTGGGAGCGGCTCGAGCGCGGCCCGGGCCCGCTGATCGACCTGTGCGCTCGCCTCCGAGGCCAGCCGCGCGCATTCCTCGATCAACGAGAGCGTCGCCTCCGGTTCCAGCTCGCCGGCACGCAGGAGCTCGGCCGTCTCATGCAGTCGAGCGCTGAGCTCGATCAGGGAATCAGTCACGGCCAGAAGCTTACCGAGCGGGCGTTAGCGCGGCTTTAGTGCGAGGCCTAAGACCAATTGCCGATGGCACTTGGGCAGGCGGCGGAGCACGATCCGTCCATGACCCAAACGAGCATCACATCCCCCAGCCGCCAGATCACCGACGAGGTCAGCGCCTGGCCGGGCGTCGAGTCCGGCTACGGCCGCCGCGGAGAATTCGCGTTCAAGGTCGGCCGGCGTGAGATCGGCCACCTGCACGGCGACCACGCCGCCCACTTCTTCTTCCCGCCGGAGGTGTGGAACGACCTGTACGCCGAGGGGCGGATCACCGAGCACCCGGTGTTCCCGGGCCGAGTGGGCCCGGGAGCGCGGCGGATCTCGGACGACGACGACGTCCGCGACGTCATCGCGATGATGCGCCTGAACTACGACCGGCTGGCCTCACCCTGACCGCCGCGGGCCGCCGAAGCGTTTTACGACGGGCGGGATCCCCGGCGTGGGCCGGGGGGTTTTGGTGCTCACTTGCGTATAGGAGAAGTGGGCCCCCAAACCCACCGGAGGCCGGCCCCCGGGTGAGGCCCCTGTCAGGCCTCGTCGAGCGCCTGGTTCACCAGCGCGTCGGCATGCGCGTTGCGGGCCCGGGGCACAGAACGGACCGACCAGCGATCGAAGCCGCGCAGGGCCGACATCGCCTCCAGGTACAGCGGCTTCATCGCGGGGTGCTTGACCTTGTAGGCGCCGGTCAGCTGCTTGGCGACGAGCTCGGAGTCGTTGACGATGTCGACCTCGCGGGCGCCCAGCGCGGCCGCTCGCTCCAGGCCCCGCAGGAGCGCCCGGTACTCGGCGACGTTGTTGGTGGCCACGCCGATCAGCTCGGCCACCTCGTCAAGCACCTCTCCGTCCGGGCCGGAGACGACGACGCCGATGGCGGCGGGACCGGGGTTTCCGCGGGCCCCGCCGTCGACGTGAACCGTGACCGCGTCGGGGGTCGTCAATCGATCGCGAGCTCAGGGAGCTCGCCGGTGACGCGCGGGCGCCGGCGGTCGCGCACCTCGCGCTTGCCGCCGCCGGAGGGCTGGCTGGGGGCGGTTCCCCGGCGCGAGGACGTGCGCCGGTCGACGATCACGGTGACGTGGGGGTCGTCGGCGTAATAGTCGGTCAGCTTGTCGAGGAGGTCCCCGGCCATCGGCTGTGGCACCACGCAGTAGATCACAGAGTGGATGCTATCCGGCGGGGGTGGCCGCTGAACATCGAACGTCCGTCTAGAAATGAGGCGGAATGTTCAGTTTTGAGCCGCCCCCTGGGCGATGCGGCCCACGCCGGACGTTCATCCCACCAATTTGAGGTGCCCGCGGTCGTCGGCGCGGGCGTTGTTCTGGCGCTCGATCTCGCTCAGCTCCGACAGCTCATAGCCCTGGGCGGCCGCCCGGACGGACGGGACCTCGTCGGCCAGTTCGACCTCGTAGCGGTACCAGCACAGCTCCCAGGAGACGACGATGTTGACCTGGCTGCCGTTGACATCGGAGGGATGCACCGACACGTCGGGCAGGCCCAGCGACCGGGCGATCCCGGCCACCGTCCGCGGGTGCTCGGAGTCGTTGAACAGCGACACCGCCGAGGAGATCCGGTGCTCGATGCTCGTCGGCACCGCCCGGACGTGGCGCGGCTCGCGGCCGACGACCCCGCCGAGCCGCGCCGCCGCCCCCTTGACCGGCTCCGGCCAAGCCGGCGACGTGGGGCGAGCCCGTGGGGCCCGCTGGGGCCGTGACCGCGGTTCCGGGCGCGGAGTGGGCTCCGGAGCCGGCTCCGGGGCGGGCAGCTCCGGCGGGGCGTAGGCCTCCTCAGGGTATGCCTCGTCGTCGTATGCGGGCGCAGGCTCCGCGACCTCCCGGCGGTCGCGCCGCCCCCGCAGCCGGCCGAATAGCGACCGCCGGCGGTCGGTGCGGGCGCTCAGCTCGTCGTAGTCCGGGACGTCGCCCTCGCGGACCCAGCCGTCGTGGAGGGCCCGCGAGGTGCACAGCTCGCACACCGAGTGGCGTTCGCCACCGCCGCTGACATAGATCTCGGCCCGCTCGCCGCGCAGCAGCGTACGGCCGCACACGTCACAGACGGACTGGTCGATCGAGGTGCGAATCGCCCGGGTGCTCACGGCGTCTGAGCGTACTACGCCTTGACGGCCTCCCGCTCGGCTTTGGCGTCGTCGACGACCTTGGCGGCGAGGTGGCCGGGGACCTCCTCGTAGCGCTCGAACTCCATCGTGAACTCGCCCTGGCCGCCGGTGATCGAGCGCAGGTCCGGGGCGTAGGAGAGCATCTCGGCCATCGGCACCTCGGCCTTGATCTCGGTCATCCCGGCGCCGACGGGCTCCATGCCGAGCGGCCGGCCGCGGCGGGAGTTGAGGTCGCCGATCACGTCTCCCACGGTGTCTTCCGGCACATTGACGGTCACGGTCATGATCGGCTCCAACAGCACCGCACCGGCCTGCTCGAGCGCCTGCTTCATGGCCTGCGCGCCGGCGACCTTGAACGCCATCTCCGAGGAGTCGACCGTGTGGTACGAGCCGTCGTACAACCGGACGCGCACGCCCTTGACCGGGTAGCCGGCGACCGTCCCCTCCTGCATGGCTTCTTGCACGCCCTTCTCCACCGCGGGGATGAATCCGGACGGGATGACGCCGCCCTTGATCGCGTCGACGAACTCGAACGGGTGGGCGGGGTCGTACTCCATCGGCTCGATCTCGATGTGGCAGTCGCCGAACTGGCCGCGCCCGCCGGTCTGCTTCTTGTGGCGGCCGTGGGCCTTGGCCGGCTTTCGGATCGTCTCCTGGTAGGGCACCCGTGGCGGCTTGAGCGTCACCTCGGCGCCGAACCGCGAGCGCAGCCGCTCCACGATGACCTCCACGTGCACCTGCGACAGCCCGGCCACGATCTGCTCCCCGGTCTGGGGGTCGCGGTGCAGGTCGATGGTGGGGTCCTCCTCCTGGAGGCGGCGCAGCGCCGAGAACACCTTCTCCTCGTCGCCCTTCGCCTTGGGCTCCATGGAGAACGCCATCACCGGCGCCGGGAGCTTGATGGAGGGCATCTCGATCGGCTCGTCGCGGGCGGCCAGCCAGTCGCCGGCGCGGGTCTCCTTTAGCTTGGCGACGGCGCCGATATCGCCGGGGCCGAACTCGTCGGCGTGGGGTGGGGCCGGACCGGGTCCGCCCTCGAACGAGATCAGCTGCCCGATCCGCTCCTTGCTGTGCGTCGTGGTGTTGAGCACCTGGGTGTCGTGGGTCATCGTGCCCTGGTAGACGCGGAACAGGTTGATCCGCCCGGCGAACGGGTCGGCGCGCGTCTTGAAGACATAGGCGAACAGCTCGGCGTCCTCGACCGGCGCAAGCGTCACCTCCCCCACCTCCAGGCCGCCGTGCTTGACCGGCGAGGGCAGGTCCTCGACGATCGCGTCGAGCAGCCGGTTGGTGCCCAGGTTGCGGGTGGCGATGCCGCAGGTGACCGGGAACAGCGACCCGTGGTTGGTGCCGTCCTTGAGCGCGGCCACGATCTCGTCATGGGAGATCTCCTCGCCCTCCAGGTAGCGCTCCATCAGCGCGTCGGAGGTCTCCGACACCTCGTCCATGAGCCGCTCGCGGTACTCCTGGGCCTGGTCGGCGAGGTCGTCCGGGATGGGGATCTCCCGGCAGTTGTCGCGGGCGGGTGGTGACGTGTTTTCGTACTCGTAGGCCTTCATGTCGACGAGGTCGATCACGCCCCGGGTCTCGTGCTCGGAGCCGATCGGTATCTCGGTGGCGACGACGTGCTGGCCGAAGGCCGATTTGAGCGAGTCCAGGGTGCGGAAGAAGTCGGCGCGCTCGCGGTCGAGCATGTTGACGAAGAGCAGCCGGGCGAGGTCGAGCTCGGCGGCGCGCTGCCAGAGCCGGGTGGTGTGGACCTCGACGCCCATGACCGCGTTGACCACGAACACGGCGGACTCGCACACCCGGAGCGCCCCCAGGGCGTCGGCGATGAAGCTCGCGTCGCCGGGGGTGTCGAGCAGGTTGACCTTGCGCTCCTGCCACTCGAACGAGCTCAGCGCCAGCGAGATCGACATCTGCCGTGCCTTCTCGTCCGGATCGGAGTCAGAGACGGTGGTGCCGTCGACCACGTTGCCCAGGCGGTTCACCGCTCCGGCCTGGAACAAGAGCGCTTCGTGCAACGACGTCTTACCACTGCCGCGGTGGCCAACGAGGGCCACGTTGCGGATCCGATCCGCGGCCTTGTGCATGGCTGGTCTCCTCTCTCTCGAAAACGCCGGAGAGCGACCTTACCGCTTTCAGTGTGTCCGGTCGGCGCATGCGCCGACCGGCGGACCCGCGCATGCGCGGGTCCGGGAGGGGGCGCATGCGCCCCCTCCTCCTAATCCAATTCGCCGGCCAGCTTGCCCCGCAGCCGCAGCACCGCCTTGGTGTGCAGCTGGGACACGCGGGACTCGGTGACCCCCAGGACCTCGCCAATTTCCCTAAGGGTCAGGTTCTCGTAGTAGTAGAGGGCGACCACGAGCTTCTCGCGCTCCGGCAGCGCCGCGATGGCGTCGGAGATCCGATCTCTCAGTTCAGACTCGTCAACCAAGACCTGCGGGTCCGGGGCGCCGCGGTCCGGGAGCGTGTCGAGCAGCGAGACCTGGTCGCCGGATGCATCCGACACGTTCCACAGCTCGTCGAGGGCGACGATCGTGGAGTTGGAGATCTGGAGCAGCGCCTCCTGGAACTCGTCCACGGTCATCTCCAGCTCGGTGGCCATCTCCTCGTCGGTCGGCGCCCGCTGGAACTTGGCCTCCAGCTTCATGTTGACCCGCTCGAACTGCCGCGCCCGCGCCCGCACCGACCGCGGCACCCAGTCGAGCGTGCGCAGCTCGTCGATGATCGCCCCCCGGATGCGGGTGATCGCGTAGGTCTCGAACTTGATCTCCCGCGTGAGATCGAAGCGCTGGATCGCCGAGATCAGGCCCCCCAGCCCGTAGGAGATGAGGTCGGACTCCTCGACGTGGGCCGGCAGGCCGGAGCCCATCCGGCCCGCGACGTACTTGACCAGCGGCGAGTAGGCCACCACCAGCCGCTCCCGCGCGCGCTCGTCCCCGGTCGCCTTATAGCGCTTCCACAGATCCTGGAGCTCGATCGCTTTGACGTTGGTTTCCAGTGTGTCTCCCCAATTAGGCGCGCGGATGCGACGCTACATAAGCCTGCCTGAGCCGCGCCGACTCTACCCGAGTGTAAACCTGAGTTGTCGAGATAGTTGCGTGGCCAAGTAACTCCTGAATGGCGCGCAGATCGGCCCCGCCCTCCAGCAGATGAGTAGCAAACGAGTGGCGCAGAGCGTGCGGATGGGCGTCGGCGAGCGCCGGGGCCGACCGGGCCGCCAGGCGCGCCCACGTGCGCAGGCGGCGGCGGATGTCCGACGTGCTCAGCCGGCGGCCAGACTTCGACAGAAACAGCGCCTCGTCTGCGCGGTTGGTGACCAGGGCCGGACGGGCTCGGTTGAGGTAGCGCTCCAGGGCCCGCAGCGCATGCTCGCCCGCGGGCACCAGGCGCGTCTTGCCCCCCTTGCCCTCAACCCGGACGAGCTCTGAGTCGAAGTCGACCGAGCCGAGATCGAGCGTGACGAGCTCCTCGGCGCGCAGCCCGCAGGCGTAGGCGAGCTCGAACAGCGCGCGGTCGCGGAGCTCGAGCGGGGACGTGGCCGGGATCCGGTCCAGCAGCGCGGCGACCTCGGCGGGCTTGAGCACGCGGGGCAGGTTCTGCGCGCGCTTGGGAGAGCTGAGCAGCTCGGCCGGGTTCTCCGCGCGGGCGCCGGCGCGGATCTCGGCCCGGAACAGGCCGCGCAGAGCGGCGAGCTTGCGGGCCACCGTCGTCGGCGCCTGGCCGCTCGCCGACAGGCCGGCGAGATAGCGGCGCAGGGCCCGGACGTCGACGGCCGCGGGGGTCAGGTCATGGGCGGTCGCCCACGCGGCGAGCTGGAGCGTGTCGGAGGCATAGGCCGCGCGCGTCTTGGCGGCGACCGCGCGCCGGCGCAGGTCGGCGTCAAAGCCGCCGAGCGCCGTCTGCCAGTCGGCGGAGATGGGCGGGCCGGCCGTCGGCGCACCCGCCGTGGCGCTGTCTACGGACGTCATCTGCGTCCTGGCTATTCGCCGTGTACCGGCACAGCCCTCTTTGTCTCCGTGCCCGGTCCGACCCCGGACACTTGCCACTCCGCCGCGCAACCGCGTCTAGGTGACGTGGACGATCGTCCCGATCGGCGTGTACGGGTACACCTGGTGCGCGACCGCGAACGGCATCTCGACGCAGCCGAGGCTCTGCGGGGTCCCGTAGGAACCGCGGATGAAGCCGTGCAGCGCGTCGCCGCCGTTGAAGTAGCTGACCCATGGGATGCCGGGGTCGGAGTAGTGGCTGCCGTCCGGGTTGGTGCCGCTCATCGTCGTCACCGGCAGGTGCTCGAAGACGGCGAACGTTCCCTGAGCCGTGGGCGCCTGCGGGATCCCGGTGTTGACCGCCGTCGTCATCACCGTGTGACCGCTGTGCCAGAGGGTCAGTGACTCCGGCGACCCCTCGCTGACGTCGACGACCGTGTAGCCGAAGCTGGAGGTCTGGCCATGGATGGCCGCGTTGATCAGCGCCTTCCAGACCTCGGGACCGGGAGATCCGTCGGGAGCCATGCCCTGGCTGTTCTCGAACGCCATGACCGCGCCCTTGGTCAGCTCGCCGAAGCTGCCCGGCTGCCAGGACGAGGCGAGCCAGCCCGGGGTGTTGGGGTAGCGCATGGCGAACTTCCCGCTCGGTGGCCTGACCGCCGCCGCCTCCTGCGCCGGCAGGGTGAGCGGCGGCGCCGAGCCGCTGGACGTGAACGTCACCGGGAGGTAGCCGAGCGTGGCCAGCAGCTGCTGGAGACGGGTGGTGGAGCCCGCGGGCACCGACCAGGTCGCGCTCGACGCCTGGGCGGTGGTCTGGCCGCCGGCGACGTGGACCCCGCTGGGCAGCGCGATTTTGACGGCGGCGCCGAGGCCGTAGCCGTAGCCCTGCGGGACGAACCGGATGGTGTGGCTGTTGAGCGTGTGCCAGGTGCCCTCAGTGGCCGGCGAGACCGGCGGCAGGTGCGATCCCAGGACCTGACTGACCGGCTTGGAGAAGGTGAGCGTCACCGGCTGGCCGGAGGTGATCTTGGTGCCGGGCGCCGGGCTGGCGACGGCGGTGGCGGCACCACCGGCCGGGAACCAGCTGACGGCGACGGCCTTGCCGAACTCCCAGGAGCGCGGGGCGGCGCTCAGGAACACGCTCCCGGCGGACGCCGTGCGCGGCAGGGTGATGGTGTCGGTCGGTGTCGTCAGGACGTGGCGGCGCAGCTGGCCGGGCGCCGGGCCGTAGGAGTACGTGGTGATCGGCTGGTGGAAGTGCAGCGCGACCGGGCCGCTGCCGGTGACCGTCACGTACTGGGAGCGAAGGCTGGCCGCCGGGGTGGTGACGTCGAGGCTGAGGCGCTGATGTGAACCGGACAGCCAGGCGATCCATCCCGGGCGCTTGACGACGACCTGGATGTTGAGCCGCTCGTGGGCGGGCACCAGCTTCTTGGGGTAGATGCGGTTGTCCCGCAGGATGACCGGCACCGGCTTGGCATTGGGGCCGGTGACCGCGCTCACGCTGGTGATCGTGCCGCCGCCGAGCGGGAGGCTGACCTTGGCGAGGGCGGTGCGGTCAGGCGTCAGGCTCGGCTTGGAGGTGCCGAAGGCGACGCCCGCGGCGACGAGCACCGCCACCACGACGAGGATCCCGCCGACGACAAAGGGTGTCCGCCCGGGCCGGGGGGCCGGGTATCCCAGGTTCGTCCGCCCCCTGCCCCGTGCCCGCTCTGATCCTGACGCTCGTAAATACGAAACGTTCGCCACTATCAGGGGATGGTACTGACCCAAGCAGTCCGTTCAACCGCCGCACCGGGAAAAACTGGCGAACTGCACGGACTTTTGCGTTGTATGGCAGGTTTTGGGCCGGATCCTGCCATCGAGCCTGCAGCCAGATTTCGCCTGAGCGGCGGGTGACGGGCGCCGTCAGCGGGTGACCGCGCCCTCGGCGGCGCTCGACACCAGCCGCGCGTACTTGCTCAGCGCCACGCCCGGGAAGGCGCGCTCCGGCGGCTGGTAGGCCGCCCGGCGGGCCGCCAGCTCGTCGTCGGACAGGGCGACGTCGAGGCGGCGGGAGTTGACGTCAAGGGTGATCTCGTCGCCGTCGCGCAGGAGGCCGATCGGTCCGTCCTTGACCGCCTCCGGGGCGACGTGGCCGGCCATCAGGCCCTTGGTGGCGCCGGAGAAGCGTCCGTCGGTGATGAGCGCGACGTGCTCGCCCAGGCCCTGGCCGACGAGCGCGGCGGTGACCCCCAGCATCTCGCGCATCCCCGGGCCGCCCGCGGGACCCTCGTTGCGGATGACGATCACGTCCCCGGGGGTGATCCAGCCCGCAGTGACCGCGCGCATGCAGTCCTCCTCGCATTCGAACACGCGCGCCGGACCGGTCTGGGTCCGCCGCTCGTACCCGGCGAGCTTGACGACGCAGCCGTCGGGAGCGAGGTTGCCGTGGAGGATGGCGAGACCGCCGGTGGGGCTGATGGGGTCGTCCAGCGGGCGGACGACCTCCTGGTTCGGTGTCTCGGCCGCGGCGGCGGCGATCTCGCCGATCGTCTGGCCGGTGACGGTCATCGCGCTCTCGTGCAGGAGCCCGGCGTCCTGGAGGCGCTTCAAGACGAGCGGGACACCGCCGGCCTCGTACAGGTCCGGGGCGGCGAACCGGCCGCCCGGCTTGAGGTCGCACAGCAGCGGCGTGCGGCGGGAGATCTCGTCGAAGTCGTCGATATCCAGCGCGATCCCCATCTCCGTGGCGATCGCCATCAGGTGGAGCACGCCGTTGGTGGAGCCGCCGCTGCAGGCGATGCCGGCGATCGCGTTCTCCAGGCTCTGGCGGGTGATGATGTCGCTGGGTTTCAGGCCTCGCTTCAGGACGTCCATCAGGAGGGCGCCCGCGCGCTGGGCGACGTCGGCCTTGCGGGCGTCGACGGCCGGCACGTCGTTGAAGCCGGCCGGCGAGATGCCGAGCACCTCGAAGGCCATCGCCATCGTGTTCGCCGTGTACTGGCCGCCGCAGGCGCCGGCCCCGGGCGAGGCGACGCTCTCGATCTCGGCCAGCTCCGCGTCGGTGATCTTGCCCGCCGAGTGTGCGCCGACCGCCTCAAACACGTCCTGAATCGTGACCTCGCGCCCGTGGTAGTGGCCCGGGAGGATCGAGCCGCCGTAGAGCATGACGCTGGGGATGTCCAGGCGGCACAGGGCCATGACCGTCGCCGGGATGGTCTTGTCACACCCGCTGAGCGCGATCACCCCGTCGAACATGTGGGCGTCGACGACGAGCTCGATGGAGTCGGCGATCAGCTCGCGGCTGACCAGCGACGCCCGCATCCCGGGCGTGCCCATCGTGATCCCGTCGGAGATGGCGATCGTGTTGAGCTCCATCGGCGTGCCGCCGGCGTCTCTGATGCCCTGCTTGACCTTGGCGGCCAGCGCGCGCAGGTGGAAGTTGCACGGCATCGTCTCGATCCACGTGTTGGCGACGGCGATCAGCGGCTTGGCGAGCGCGTCGTCGTCGTAGCCGATGCCCTTGAGGTACGCGCGGGCCGCCGCCCGCTCCGGCCCCTCGGTCAGCGCGCGGCTGCGGTGCTTGAGGTCGGTGGCGGCGGTGGTGCTCATGTGCGGGCGGAAACTGTATCGATCACCGGCCGAGTGTCGTCTGATCGGTGCTCAGCACCGATGACCGCCCCCTCGGCGGCCGGAGGGCCGTCAGTTGGAGGAATCGAGGGGGGTGCCGGTGGGATTGTGGGCGGCGGCGTCGCGCATGCGGGCTCGCTCCCATTGCGACAGGCGCCACAGGTCGCGCTTGACGCGCGTCGGGTCGAGCTGGCGTCCCGGCAGGTGCATGTTGGCCGTCGTGATCAGGCGCTGCTCGTCGCCGGTGAGGGCCATCCACTTCGCGAGCACGTCGTCGGAGTCCGGGAGGCGGGCGCTGCCGTACGGGCGGGTCTCGTCCGGGAAGGCCACGCAGTACTCGTTGAGCAGCCGGTGCGTCTGGGCCAGGTAGGCGACGATCGCCCGGTGGGGGTAGATGAGGTACGCGTAGGCGGCCCCACCGGTGCCCTGCGAGTCGGCCGGGCCGTCGGCCTGGGTGCCCCACACGCGGATGAAGCCGAGGTCCCGATACATCGCCCACTCCTCGTCGTTGACGCAGGAGCGCAGCAGCGCCCGGGCCCGCTGCTCGGCGCGGCGCTCGCGGCCCGGGTCATAGGGCACCGGCGGCGCCAGCCGGCGCCGGGCGCGATGGCGCGCCCACAGCTCCTCGAAGCGGGGCAGCAGCTCCTCGGAGAGGAGCGCGATGGCCACCAGCGCGGTCGCGACGAGAGCCAGGAGCACGGTTGGCCGGGCCGCCTACCGGCCGCCGGCCGCGCGCGGGAAGAAGATGACCCGGTCCGCGTCGCGGGGGACGTCGTCGAAGCTCTTGACCATGTGCGCCTGACGGCGGCCCGCGACGTCCATGACGGGTACGGCGGCCCACAGTCCATCGTCGAGCTGGCGCCGGAACTCCTCGATGAGACGAGCCTCGTCCTCGGCCAGATCCACGTCGCCCTCCGCAATCAGGACCTCTCCGTGGCCTGGCTTCATCCTCAGAAAGCGCACCGGCCGATTATGTCACGCCCAGGACGTTGACCGGGCCCGCGCCCGCCCCAACCCCTGTTAATCCGTCGCGCACCGCCGCCGCCGCTCGCGCCTTGGCGGCCCGCGCTGCCTCCAGGGGCGTGTCACCCCAGGCCAGGCGCGCGGCGAGCACCGAGGAGTGCGTGCACCCGGAGCCGTGCGCCGCCCCGCCCGGGTAGCGCTCGCCGGGGATCTCGGCCAGTTGCGAGCCGTCGAAGAAGACGTCGATCGCCTGCTCGCGGTGACCGCCGGTGACGACGACGACCTGCGGCCCCAGAGCGCGAATGGCGCGGGCGAGCCCCGCCGCGTCGTCGTCCGGCACCGCGCCGCCGGCGGCGGCGACGAGCGCCCGGGCCTCCGGCAGATTCGGCGTCACCACCAGGACGCGCGGGAGCAGCAGGTCCATCAGCGCGCCGCGGGCCGCGGGCTCCAGCAGCTCCGCGCCGGACTCCGAGACCATGACCGGGTCAAGGACGACGGGGACCCGGTCCCGCCCGCGCCGCAGTTCGTCGAGCGCCTGGGCGACGGCCTCGATCGTGGCCGTCGTCCCCAGCATCCCGATCTTGACCGCGTCGACGCCGATGTCCTGCGCCACCGCGCGCACCTGGGCCAGGATCAGCTCCGGCGAGATCGCCTCCACCGCGGTCACCCCCACGGTGTTCTGCGCGGTGATGGCGGTGATGGCGGTCATGCCGTGAACGCCGCAGGCGGCGAACGCCTTGAGGTCGGCCTGGATCCCCGCGCCGCCGCCGGAGTCCGAGCCGGCGATGGAGAGCACGCATGGGGGGCGCTCCGGGCGGTGGGTCTCGGCGTTGGCCATGGGAGCGAGCTTATGGGTCCCAGGGGAGAATCGAGTACTCGCCCCCCGGCCGGCGGTGGATGTGCCCGGCCAGCTCCAGCTCGGCGAGCTTGGCCAGTCCCGCCTCAGCGTCCAGCCCGGCCTCGGCGAACGCCTCCGGCGGGTCCATGCCGTCCGCCAGCGCGTCGAACAGCCGCCGCAGGTTCCGGGGGAGCGGACGTGGCTCGGTCCAGGTGCGGCCGGCGCTCCCGGCGCTGAGGATGTCGCTCGTCCCGGCGACGAGGCACGCGCCCTCCTTGATCAGCTGATGCGGCCCCCAGGCCAGGGGTGAGGTGATCTGTCCGGGGACGGCCCCCAGCTCACGCTTGAGCGCCCGCGTCATCCGCGCCGTCGTCAGCGCGCCAGACCCCTGGCGCGCCGCCACGACGACGGTCATGACGCTCAGCGCGGCGACGATCCGGTTGCGCGCCGGGAACATCCAGCGCCGGACCGGCACCTCCGGCCCCAGCTCGGAGACGGCGACTCCGCTCTCCAGGATCCGCCGGTGCAGCCCCAGCGCACCCACGGGGTAGGGCCGTTGCGGCGCAGACGGGAGAACGGCGATGGTGCCGCCCCAGCCCTCCAGCGCGCCCTCGTGGGCGGCGGAGTCGACGCCCGCCGCCATCCCGCTGACGACCGTGACCCGGCAGCGAGCCGCCCCGCGGGCGAGCGAGCGAGCGGCCTCCAGCGCATACGGCGAGGCCCGCCGGGCCCCCACGATCGCCACCGGCGCGTCGCCGGCCAGCGCGACGAACCGCGGCGCACCGCCGGCGATATGGAGGACCGCCGGCTCGGCCGACAGCTCCAGGAGTGGCGCCGGATAGGCCGCGTGACAGCGGCAGATCAGCTCCAGCCCGGCCGCGGTGCAGGCGCCGGCGTACCCGCGGGCATCGAAGGCGTCACGCTCGGCGTGCACCACGGCCTCCTCGCGCCCCGCCACCTCGGCGATCAGGTCCTCGTCGCCGAGGTCGAGAACCGCCGGCACGCGGTTGCGGACGACGTCGAGGTGCGCCGACAGCCGCGCCAGGAGCCAGCTCCGGGCCAGGCACTCGCCACAGGCGCCGGGCGGGCTCATGACCGCGCCGGCACCTCGTCCGCCGTCCGCTGGCGCAGGCCGAGCGCCAGCAGGACATCCGCCCGCGTCGTGCGCTCGCGCCCGGCGAGGTCGGCGATGGTGCGGGCGACGCACACGACGCGGTGGCGCCCGCGGGCGCTCAGCAACCCGACGCGGTACGCCTTGCTCAGCTCGTCGGTCGCATCGCCGTCGAGCCGAGCCGTGGCCCGCACCAGCCGCGTGTCCAGCTCGCCGTTGCAGGCGGCGCCGGACCCGCCCAGGCGCCGGCGCTGGCGCTCCCGCGCCGCGGTGACGCGCGCCAGCGCCTCGACCGAGCGGGTGTGAGCGGGGGCGCGCAGCTCGGCGTCGGCGGGCCGGCGCACGTCGACGAGCATGTCCATGCGGTCCAGCAGCGGGCCGCTCAGGCGCCGGCGGTGACGGCGCAGTTCGACCTCTCCGCACGAGCAGCGGTCATCGACGCCGGCGAAGCCGCACGGGCACGGGTTGGTGGCGGCCACCAACATGAACGCGGTCGGAAAGCGCAGCGACCGCTGCCCGCGGACGATCGTGACGTGCCCGTCCTCCAGGGGCTGGCGCAGAGCGTCGAGACTGGTGCGCTGAAACTCGGACAGCTCGTCCAGGAACAGGATTCCGTGGTGGGCCAGGGTCGCTTCGCCCGGCCGGGGCGGGGAACCGCCGCCGGCCAGCCCGGCCGGCGAGACGGTGTGGTGGGGGGCGCGGAACGGCCGGGTGGTGATGAGGCCGTCGGCGTGGATGCCGGCGACGCTGTGGATCCGCGTCACCTCGATGGCCTCGCCCCGGGTCAGGGGCGGGAGGATCCCGGGCAGGCGCCGGGCGAGCATGGTCTTGCCCGTACCGGGCGCGCCCTCCAGCAGGAGGTTGTGACCGCCGGCCGCGGCGATCTCGAGCGCCAGCAGGGGGATGTCATGTCCGCGCACGTCGGCGAGATCCGGAGGCGCGGCGGGTGCGGTGCCGTTGCGGCGCGGCCCCTCCGGAAGCGGGGGCGGCGACCCGCCCTCCAGCACGTCGGCGGCCGCCCGCAGGCTGGCGACGGCGACGACGGTCAGCTCGCCGACGAGCGCCGCCTCCCGCGCGCGGGACCGGGGGACGATCAGCCGCGCGCAGCCTGCCCGGTGCGCGCCCTCGGCGACGGCCAGGACGCCGGGCGAGTCGCGCAGCTCGCCGCCGAGCGACAGCTCGCCGAACACCGCGCATCCGGCCAGCGCGACGCCGGGGACCTGGGCGCTGGCGGCCAGGACGCCGAGGGCGAGCGCCGCATCGAAGCCGGGCCCGGCCTTGCGCAGGAACGCCGGCGCCAGGTTGGCGGTGATCCGGCCCTCCGGGAACTTGAAGCCGGAGTTGAGGATCGCAGCCCGGATCCGGTCGCGGGACTCGCGCACGGCCGTGTCCCCCAGGCCGACGATGGTGAACGCGGGCAGCCCGGCACGGATGTCGACCTCGACCCATACCTGCCGCGGCTGAACCCCATCGATGGCGAACGTGGCGACCCGGGCGAGCATGTCCGCAGACGCTACGGAGATTGATGTGCCGCGTGGGTGGCGCACTGTCACAAAACTGGGCCAATTGCAGGAGCTTTTGGCACAGGATGGCGACGTTCGGACACCCCCGGGTGACATCTTTCGGCGTAGCGTCCCCGGCGCGATGAGCAACGACGCCGGCAACCGACTCGGACACGCCGGAGAGCGGCTGGCCGCCGAGCACCTGATGCGGCTCGGGTATGAGATCGTGGAGCGCAACTACCGCACGCGCTGGGGTGAGCTGGACATCGTCGCCCGGTCCGGGTCGACGCTGACGTTCTGTGAGGTCAAGACGCGACGGGTGGGCGGGCGCGCCGGCGGCCCGTTCGACGCGGTCGGCCCCGGCAAGCAGGCACGGGTGCGCAAGATGGCCGGCCGGTGGCTGGTGGAGCGCCGCGACAGGCCGTATGCCGAGGTCATCCGCTTCGACGCGATCGGCATCACCTTCGACGCCGCCGGGCGTCTGGTGTCGCTCGAGCACCTGGAGGGTGCGTTCTGATGGGGTGCGGACGCGCGCGTCTCCGCACCCCGCCGGCGTCAGCTCCCGGTCTTCTCGGTGATCGACGCCGAGGTGGTGACCGGGCCGCTGTAGACCAGCTGAAGGCCGGGGCCGAAGACGGTCGTGACCGGACGGACCTGCTGTTCACATGCCGGGGCGCCGGCCGACGGGCCGGCTTTCGCGACGACCGAGAGAAGGCTGAGCTGCTGGTCGATCTGAGGTTGCCGCCATCGCTCCGTCGCGCACACGCCGCGACCGGACAGCTGCTCGCATGCTCAGCTACCGCCGCTCTGGGCCGGGGCCGGACGGCCGGCCCCACGTCCGACACTGGTTACAACGAGCTAGTGGTCTCTCCCGTAAGTACGTTCGCACCGAGAGGCGCGACTGGTGGATGTCAGGCAAGGACGCAGGAGCCGACGTGTAGCAGCGCTACACGAGGCTCCGAGGACAGCCGGACGACGCCGGCGCGGCCCATTCAGGCGAGGCAGGATGCCGAGCGGGCCGCAGGCCGGCGCTGGCGCCCCCAGGCGTGCCTCGAATGCGAGCGTACTTGCGTGAGGGGCCACTAGTCGAGCGCGAGTTGCTGATAGGCCAGCGACTGAAACGACATCCGGTGCAGCGGCGAGACTCCGAGCCGCTCGATCGCCTCGCGGTGCTCCGGCGTCGAGTAGCCGACGTGCTGGGCGAAATCCCAACCGGGATGGGCCGAGTCGGCTCGGCGCATGTAGCGGTCGCGGGTCTCCTTGGCGAGGACGGAGGCGGCGGCAATCGCCGCGCTCTTGCCGTCGCCGCCGACCACCGCCCGCTGCTGGTGCTTCAGACCGGACACCGGAAACCCGTCGCTGAGGCAGATGCACCCGTCGCACGCCACCTGACGCAGCGCGTCGCGCAGCGCCGCGAGATTGGTCTTGTGTAGACCCCGCGCGTCGATCCCCGGGGCGCACCGGGTCACGATGCAGACGTGCGCGGCAATGCTGAGGATGACCGGATACAGAGCCGCGCGGCCCTCCGGCGTCTGCTGCTTGGAGTCGTTGAGCGTGCCGAGGGCGCGTGCCTGCGCCGGCCCGATCCGCTCGAGGTCGAGCAGGACGGCGGCGGCCACGAGCGGCCCGGCCAGACAGCCCCGCCCCGCCTCATCGGCCCCGGCCACGAACCGCACGCCGAGCCCGCGGTCGAAGCTCAGCAGCTTGCGACCCGGGCGCGCCGGGCGCCGCGTCTTGGCGCGATCAGAGCGTGCCGATTCGGTCCGGCGGCCAGTACGTGAAGAATGCGACGCCGATGATCCACTTGTCCGGGACGGGTCCCCAGAAACGGCTGTCGTCGGATACGCCACGGTTGTCCCCCATCATGAAGTACTCGCCGGAGGGAATCGTGATGGTCTCCGGGAAATTGCAGGAACTTCCGGCGCCGCAGGGCTCGATATAGGGCTCGTTGACCGGCTTCCCGTTGCGGATCACGTGCCCGTCGTGAATGGAGATCCGGTCCCCGGGCACGCCGATGACGCGCTTGATGAACGTCTGCGTCGACTCCTGGGCCGTCGGCTGGTCGCACGCCGCCGGGTGACCTGCCCCCTGCGAGGTGTTGCCGCACACCGGGTTGTCGAAGTCCGCGCCATGCGGCGGGTGGAAGACGACGATGTCGCCCACGCTGGGATTGGTGGCCAGGCGGTTGGTCAGCACGCGCTGACCCGGGATGAGGGTCGGCACCATCGACGGGCTGGGGATGCGGTACGGCTTGACGATGAACGCCTGGATCAGCACGGCCAGGCCGATGGCGACGGCGACGGTCAGCACCAACTCGACGAACGACGCCAACGGCGACCTCTTGCGGCTGCGGTTGCGCGACAGCGGCATGGCTAGAAGAAGCCGATCCGATCCGGTGGCCAGTAGGTGAAGAAGACCTTGCCGATCATCCAGGATCTGGGCACCGGACCCCAGAAGCGGCTGTCGAGTGAGTCCGGCCGGTTGTCGCCCATCATGAAGTAGTCGCCCTTGGGGACCGTGATCGTCTGCGGGAAGTTGCACTCGCCCCCGCCGATGCACGGCACGGCGTACGGCGCCTTCTCCGGCACGCCGTTGCGGATGACCTGCCCGTTGCGAATCGACAGGTGGTCACCCGGCAGCCCCACCACACGCTTGACGTACGTCTGCGAGGACTCCCGGGTCTGGGGGACAGCGCAGGCCGCCGGACCGTCCTGGCCGACCTGGTTCTCGCCCTCCCGGGGGTTGGCGCACGTCTCCACCGTGGGCGGGTGAAAGACGTAGATGTCGCCGACGTGGGGCGAGCTGAAGTCGTTGCCGACCCGGTCGACCAGGATCCGCTGGTTGATGTGGAGCGTCGGCAGCATCGAGCCGCTGGGGATCTCGTACGGCTTGACGATGAAGGCCTGGATGAGGAGGGCCAGTCCGAGGGCGACGGCGACGATCACGACCAATTCGGCCGCCGAGCGAGCCAGCGGCTTCTTGGTCTTAGTCACACCTATTCGGCGTCCGGCGCCGGCTCTTCCTCGCCCTCCGGGCCGGCAGCAGGTGCGGCCTCCGCCACCTCGGCCTCCGGCTTGCCGGGGGCAGCGTCGGATTCGGACGTCGCCGCCTCCGCGGTGGCGGCCTCCGTGGCCGCGGCCTCTTCGGCGGCGGCCGCCTCAGCGGCCTCAGCAGCCTCGGCGACGGTCTCCTCGGCGGTGGCGCCCTCGGCGTCCACGGCCCCCTCGGTCTCGGTCTCCGGGCCGTAAAGCAGCTCGCGCTCGACGGCGACCTCCGGGCCCGCGTTCCGGCGCTCGCGCACCCGGGCGCGCTTGCCGATCCGGCCGCGCAGGTAGTACAGCTTGGCGCGCCGGACGTCGCCGCGGGCGGCGACCTCGATCCGCTCGATCTTCGGCGAGTGCAGCGGGAACGTGCGCTCGACGCCGACGCCGAAGGACTGCTTGCGGACAGTGAACGTCTCGCGCGCTCCGTGGCCCTGGCGCTTGATCACGACGCCCTCGAAGACCTGGGTGCGCCGCCGGGTCCCCTCAATCACCTGGAAGTGGACGCGGAGGCGGTCGCCGGCATCAAACGCCGGTACGCGGCGGAGCTGTGAACGCTCCAGGCTGTCGATGACTGTGCTCATGGGAAAACGAAGTGAGAGTGGCCCCGCGGACGCATGGCATCCGGCACGGCGCGGGCGGCCCACCGGGCCTAAGGCGCGCGCAGCGCCGCTTTAGCCCATGCGGCGGCTTATGGTAGCGAACGCCTCAGTCACCGGATGTTGGCCGTTCACTAAGGCCGGGTGGGCCGGGCGGGCCGGGTGGACTGGGTAGGCCAGATGGACTGGGTGGGCCGGGTCCGGGTGGGCCGGGTCCGGGTGGACCGGGTAGGCCAGGTCGGCCGGGTCCGGGTGGGCCGGCCGCGGCGGCGCCTGCGGCTGCGGCAGCCGCGCGGGAGCGGCTCTGGGCCAGGCGCCACTCGGCGATCCGAGCATGATGGCCGGACAGCAGCACGTCCGGGACCCGCCACCCCCGGTACTCGGCAGGCCGGGTGTAGTGCGGGTACTCCGGTCCCCCCTCCAGTGCGGCGCTGAAGGACTCCTCCACGGCCGAGCGCTCGTCGCCGAGTGATCCGGGCAGCTTGCGCAGCACCGCGTCGCAGACCACCATCGCCGCCAGCTCACCGCCGGCCAGCACGTAGCGGCCGATCGAGACCCGGTCCGAGGCGAAATGCTCGACGATCCGCTCGTCGAAGCCCTCATAGCGCCCGGACAGGAGCGTCAGCCCCGGCTCAGCCGCCAGCTCGTCGACGAGGGCATCGTCGAGCAGCCGGCCCCCGGGATCCAGCGCGATGACGCGCCGCTGCGACGCGAGCACAGCGGGGTCGATGCCGTAGCGGGCCCGGAGCGCGGCGTCGACGACGTCGACTCGGAGGACCATCCCGGCGCCGCCGCCGAACGGCGTGTCATCGACCTGGCGGCCGCTGAGCGGCGTGTGGTCCCGGTAGTTGAGGCGGTGGAGCCGATGGCCCGCGGCCAGGGCGTTGGCGACGTGGCGCTGTCCGGCAAACCAGTCGAACGCCTCCGGAAACAGCGTGAAGATGTCGATCTCCATCGTCACTCCCCCAGGAAGTGCAGGTCGACGTCGATGACCCGCCCGTCGATGTCGACGTCGCGCACCGCGTCCTTGATCAGCGGCACCAGGAGCTCCGGGCCGCCCCCCTGGCGCGCCACCTCCAGCACCTCGCAGGAGGGGAGCGCCAGCAGCCGGGCGACGACCCCCACCTCGCGTTCGCCGTCGCGGACCGTGCAGCCCTCCAGGTCGGTCGCCCACCATTCGTCCTCCTCCAGGGGCGGGGCCTGGTCACGGGAGACCAGGATCTCGTGGCCGCGCAAGGTCTCGGCCGCCTCGCGATCGACGCTCCCCTCCACCCGCAGGATCAGCCGCCGCTCGTGGCCGGCCATCCGATCGATCCGCCGGGGCAGGCCGTCGATCTGGACCTCGGCGCCGACATCGAGCAGTCCGGTGACCGGGCTGGCGACGTGAAAGCTGCCGTCAAGGCCGTGGGGACGGCCCACGACCCCGGCCCGCACCCAACGATCGGCGGGGATCGCACCCTCGCCGGGGCTCATCAGTCGTCGACGATGTCCAGGAACACGCGCCGTCCGTCCTTGACGGCGGCCGCCTTGATGACCGCTCTCAGTGCGGTCGCGGTGCGACCACCCCGGCCGATGATGCTGCCGTAGTCGTCCTCGTCGACCGAGAGCTCGAGCACGGTGGTGCCGTCATCGTCCTGGACCTCTGAGACGTGCACCGCGTCCGGATGCTCGACAAGCCCGCGGGCCAGGTACTCGAGCAGGTCCTTCATGGCGCCGACGTCAGGAGATGCCCTGGATGCGCAGGAGCTTGCGAACGCTCTCGGAGGGCTGCGCACCCCGGTCCAGCCAGTCGCGGATGCGCTCCTCGTTGAGGACGATCGTCGACGGCTCGGTCTGGGCGTTGTAGTGACCAACGGTCTCGATCACGCGGCCGTCGCGCTTGGAGCGCTGATCGGCCACGACGACGCGCCAGATGGGGTTCTTGCGCCCGCCGATGCGGGTTAGACGGAGTCGGACTGCCATAAGCGACCGATGAGGTTAGCGTGCCCGGCGCGGTGGTGCTCGCAGGGTTCGCCGCCGGGGCGCCGAATTCCCCTCGCGCGAAACGAACGACCGGGGGGTCGACCATGAAGTTCCCGCACCACTCGACGCTGGTGGCCTACTCGGCGCTGTTCATCGCCCTCGGGGGTACCGCGCTGGCCGTGGCCCGGTCGCCGGCTCAGCCCGCCATTGCGGCCTGCTACGCCAAGCGGACAGGCGACCTGCGGCTCCTGCTCAAGGGCCACTGCCGCTCCGGCGAGCGCAGGATCAGCTGGAACCGGCGGGGAGTGGCCGGCCAGACCGGCCCCCAGGGCGTAGCCGGCCAGACCGGCCCGCAGGGCGTGGCGGGCCAGACCGGCCCCCAGGGGCCTCCCGGACCCACGGGCACCGTCGACACAACCAGCTTCTACACCAAGGCCCAGAGCGACGCCCGTTTCCTCGGCACCTCGGCTGTGGCGGCCAACTCGAGCCTGCTGGGCGGCCTGGCGCCGTCCGCGTTCGCTGCCTCCAGCCTGTTCGGCTCCCCGGCTCCAACCGGCAGCTCAGGATCAAGCGACCCGTACTGCATCCTCAGCGAGATCAAGCTCATGGCCGGTGAGGCGTCGGCCAGCGACTGGACGCTGGCCAACGGCTCGCTGCTGCCCATCAACACCAACACGGCGCTCTTCTCCCTGCTCGGCACCATCTACGGCGGCAACGGCACGACGAACTTCGCCCTGCCCAACCTGACCGGCGCTCAGCCCAAGGGGGCCGGCCCGGCAGGGGTCAACTACTACATCTGCACGGCCGGGGTCTTCCCGTAGGCGGAGCCGACTCTGGGGGAGTTCCGGCCGGAATCCGGCCGGTTTTCCCCCAGAGTGGGGACCGGCTAGCGCGTCTGTCGCATCAACGCGCCGAGGTCCGGCATGCGGCCCTGGGAGACCGAGCGCATGACCTTGCGCATTTGCTCGAACTGCTTGATCAGCTGCTTGACCGCCTGCACGTTGGTCCCGGAGCCCTTGGCGATCCGGAGGCGCTGGGAGCCCTTGATCAGCTCCGGGTGACGGCGCTCCTCCGGGGTCATCGACAGGATGATCGCCTGGAGGCGGTCGAACTCGCGCTCGTCGATCTTGACGCCGCGCAGCTCCTTGCCCATGCCGGGGATCATGCCCAGCAGGGATTGGAGGGGGCCGAGGCGCCGGATCTGGCGCATCTGGTCCAGGAAGTCGTCGAGACCGAACTCCTGCTTGCGCAGCTTGCGCTCCAGCTCCGCGGCCTGCTGCTCGTCGAAGGAGGCCTCGGCCTTCTCGATGAGCGTCATCACGTCGCCCATGCCGAGGATCCGCTGCGCCATCCGGTCCGGGTGGAAGCGCTCGAACTGGTCGAGCTTCTCGCCGGTGGAGGCGAACAGGATCGGCTTGCCGGTGACCGCCTTGACCGAGAGAGCGGCACCGCCGCGGGCGTCGCCGTCGAGCTTGGACATGACGACGCCGTCGAAGTCGACGACCTCGGCGAACTGCTCGGCGACGTTGACGGCGTCCTGGCCGGTCATGGCGTCGACGACGAGCAGGATGTCGGTCGGCCGCACCGCCTTCTTGATGTCGGCGAGCTCCTGCATGAGCTCCTGGTCGACGTGCAACCGCCCGCTGGTGTCGATGATGAGCACGTCCTTGCCCTCTGACTGCGCCCGGTCGGCCGCCCAGCGGGCGATCTGGACCGGGTTGCGGTCGGTGCCCTGCTCATAGACGTCGGCGCCGGCCTGGGCGCCGACCTTGACGAGCTGCTCCACGGCGGCCGGACGGTAGACGTCGCAGGCTGCCACGGCGACCGAGGAGTTGTGCTCGGTGCGCAGGTAGCGAGCGAGCTTGGCCGTGGCGGTCGTCTTGCCGGAGCCCTGAAGGCCGGCCATCAGCACGATCGTGGGCGGGCGGGGCGAGAACGACAGCTCCCGGCCGGATCCGCCCATCAGCTCGGTCAGCTCGTCGGAGACGATCTTGACGACCTGCTGGCCGGGGTTGAGCTGGCCGATGATGTCGGCGCCGAGTGCGCGCTCCTTGACCGCGTTGGTGAAGCTCTTGACGACCTTGAAGTTGACGTCGGCCTCGAGCAGCGCGAGACGGATCTCCCGCATCGCAGAGTTGATGTCGTCCTCGGTCAGCGTGCCGCGACCGCGCACGTCGGCCAGCGTCGCCTGGAGCTTCTCGGCAAGGGAATCGAACATGGAGCTGCGCTTCAGTCTAGGCGTGCCCGCGGGAGTTGACGCCCGTGTCCGGCGCCGGCAGCTGCCCCTCGGCCGCGGGCTCGGCGGTGGCCGGCGACGCCTCGGGAGCGCCCGCCTCAGATGTGGCACCGCCGCCGGTGAAGGCGCGCGTGATCCCGCCGAACGCCTCGGCGAACTCCGACGGGATGACGAACACCTTGTTGGCGTCGCCCTTGGCCAGCTGCGGGAGCATCTGCAGGTACTGGTAGCTGAGCAGCTCCGGGTCCGGCTTGCCGGCGTGGATGGCACCGAACACGGTGGCGATCGCCTGCGCCTCGCCCTCGGACCGCAGGATCGCCGCCTGCCGCTCGCCTTCGGCGCTGAGCACGGCGGCCTGCTTCTCGCCCTCGGCCTTGAGGATCTGGGACTGCTTGATGCCTTCGGCGGTGAGGATGGCGGCGCGGCGGTCGCGCTCGGCCCGCATCTGCTTCTCCATCGCCTCCTGGATCGACCCCGGAGGGTCGATCGACTTGATCTCGACCCGGTTGACGCGGATGCCCCACTTGTTGGTGGCCTCGTCGAGCACGCCGCGGAGGTCGGCGTTGATGTGGTCGCGGCTGGTCAGCGCCTCCTCCAGCGTGAGGTCGCCGATCACGTTGCGCAGCGTGGTGACCGTGATCTGCTCGATCGCCTGGAGCGGGTTGGCGACCTCGTACGTCGACGCCTTGGGGTCGTTGATGGTGAAGTACAGGACGGTGTCGATCCCGACGACGAGGTTGTCCTCGGTGATGACCGGCTGGGGCGGGAAGCTGACGACCTGCTCACGCAGGTCGATGAGCGGCTTGAGCCGGTCGATGAACGGCATGAGCACCGTCAGGCCTGGAAGGAGCGTCCGGTTGTAGCGGCCGAAGCGCTCGACGATCCCGGCCCGCGCCTGCGGAACGATCCGGATCGTCCGGGCGAACGTGAACAGCAGGAACAAGATGACAACGGCGGCGACGATGGCAGCAACCATGTGCTTCTCCTATTCGGTCACGAGCGCGGTCGCGCCCTTGATGTCGACGACCTCCACCAACGTCCCGGCCTCGATCTCCTGATCGTCGAACAGCGAGCGGGCCGTCCACACCTCGCGGTCGATCCGCACCAGCCCCACGCCCTCGGCGTTGGCGATCCGCTCCACCACGACCGCCTGCTTGCCCACCAGGGCGGCGGCCCCGGTGCGCAGGGCGGGTGGCATCCGGGTGTGCGAGCGCACCAGGGGGCGGATGAGCAGTAGCGTCAGCACCGACGCCACCACAAACACGATCAGGGCCGCGGCGGTGCCCCCCACCGCCTCGCCGGCGGCGGCCAGGAGCGCCCCCAGCGCAAACGGCGCCAGGAAGAACCCGCCGGTGAGCATCTCCCCCACGCCGCATGCGCAGGCCAGAATCACCCAGATGAGCCAGCCGGCCATGTGGGAGCGAGACTACCGCTCGGGGCGGCCGAGCCGGACCAGTTTTCGGCTGGATGAAGTGGGATTGCGGACCGGGCTCCCATGAATCCTGATTCATGGGCGAGGGGTGCCCATGAATCACTGAAGTTCGCCCGCCGGAGGGGCGCGCGGCGCCGCGCCAGGCCGGGCGCGCGGCGCCGCGCCAGGCGGGGCGGGCCCGGCTAGCGGGCCCGGCGTCAGCTGACCAGGGCGCGGGCGAACTCGCCGGGGTCGAACGGGCGCAGGTCCTCGAGCTGCTCGCCGACGCCGATGAGCTTGACCGGGATCTTCAGCTCGTTGGCGATCGCCAGGGCGATCCCGCCCTTGGCGGTTCCGTCGAGCTTGGTCAACACCAAGCCGGAGACGTCGATCGCCTCCGAGAAGGCCTTGGCCTGGCGCAGGCCGTTCTGGCCGGTTGTGGCGTCGACGGTCAACAGCGTCTCGTGGGGCGCCTCCGGGATCTGCTTGGCGATGACGCGGCGAACCTTGGACAGCTCGGCCATCAGGTTGTCCTGGGTGTGGAGGCGGCCGGCGGTGTCGATCAGCACCACGTCGGCGCCCTCCCGGCGAGCGATGTCGATCGCCTCGAAGGCGACCGACGCCGAGTCGGCTCCCAGCGAGCCCTTCACGAAATCGACGCCCGCCCGCTGCGCCCACTGCTCCAGCTGCTCGACCGCCGCCGCCCGGAACGTGTCGCCGGCCGCGAGGACCACCTTGCGGTTGAGCTCGCGGCTCAGGTGCCAGGCGAGCTTGCCCAGCGTCGTCGTCTTGCCGGTGCCGTTGACGCCGGCGACGAGGATGACGGTGGGCTCGGCGCGCAGGTCGATGGTGTCGTCGCCGGTCTGGGCGATGTCGGTCAGCAGCTCCACCAGGCGGTCGGAGAGCTCCTGCCCCCCGGTCAGCTGGTTCTCGGCGGCCTCCTGCTCGAGCTGGGCGACGACCTTGGCGGTCGTCTGGGCGCCGACATCGGCGTAAATGAGCGCCTCCTCCAGCCGTTCCCAGGTCTCCTCGCTGAGATCCTCGAACAGCGTCGCCTGGATCTCGGTCTGGAGGGCCTGGCGGGTCCGGCGCAGGCTCTCACGCAGCCGCCGGAAGCGGCCCGTGCGCCTTTCCTGCGGCTCCTCGGCCGCGGCGGGGACGCCCTCGCCCCCCTCGATGATGAACAGCTCTCGCCAGTCGCGCGCCATGACGGCGGCGACGTTATCAGCGGCGGGCTGGGTGCCCGCCGGCGCGGCGAGTCAGATCAGGCGACGGCCTCGATGGCGGCCAGGCGCCGGGAGATCACCTTGGAGATCCCGTCGGCGCTCATCGACACCCCGTACAGCGAGTCGGCGGCCTCCATCGTGCGCTTCTGATGGGTGACCACGATGAACTGGGCCCGCTCGGAGTACTGGCGCAGGAGGGTGAGGAAGCGGTTGATGTTGAGATCGTCGAGGGCGGCCTCGACCTCGTCGAGGATGTAGAACGGGCACGGGCGGGCGAGGAAGACGGCGAACAGGAACGCGAGCGCGGTCATCGACTTCTCGCCGCCGGAGAGCAGCGACAGCCGCTTGGGGTCCTTGCCCGCCGGGGTGATCTCGATCTCGACGCCCTGCAGATCCTCCTCGGTGCGCTCGTCCTCGCCGGCGTCGTCCTCGGTCTCTCCCTCCCCCTCGGCGTCGGCGCCGTCCGCCGAGGCCTTCTGGCCACCGATGACGCGGGCCGGGGTGCCTTCGCGCTCGGAGACAAGCCGCAGGCGCCCCTTGCCGCCCGGGAACAGCTGGGCGGCGAGCTCCTCGAAGCCCGCGGCGGTCGCCGCGAACGTCTGCTCGAACGTGGTTTTGATCTGCTTGTCGGTGTCGGAGATGAGCTTCTCCAGCTCGCGCAGCGCGGTTTCCAGGTCCGAGCGCTGCGCCTCCAGCTCCTCGACGTGGGCGACGGCCTCGGCGTACTCCTCCTGGGCCAGCGGGTTGACCGGCCCCAGCTGCTCGCGCCGGCGGGCCACGCGCTCCAGGCGGCTGTTGAGCGTCTGGCGGTCCTCGTCGCTCAGCGCCTCCTCGGCGGCCTCGGCGGCCAGCTCCAGCCGCCCGGCGATCCCGCGCAGCTCGGCCTCCGCGTCGGACAGCTGGTCGACGGCGCGCTGGAGGCGCACTTCGGCCTGGGTCAGCGCCTCGTTCTCGCGTCCCAGCCGGGCGTGAAGCTCGGCCTCCTGCTGGGCGCACGCCCGCAGCTCGCCGGCGACGTGCTCGCCGGCCGCGCGGTCGGCGGCCAGCGCCTCGTCGAAGCCCGCCATCCGCTCGGCGATCGCCGTCGCGGCGTCCTCCAGGCCGCTGCTCACCGCCTGGACGGCCGGGACGAGCTCGCGGTCACGGGCCCGCCCAGCACGCAGGCGCTCGAGGCGCCGCGTCCGCTCGGCCCGCTCGCGCTCGAGGCGTTCCAGCATCCTGCGCTCGGCGGCGAGCTCCGCCGCCAGCTGGGAGCGGCGCCCGGCGTCCGGACCGTCATCCGGAGCCGACCGGCGCCGCTCGATGAGCGCGCTGATCCGCCGCTGCTCCTCGCGGGCCTCGTCGAGCGCCCGGACCGCGGCGCGGTGGGCGTTGGTCAGCCGATCGCGCGCCGCGTCCGCCTCGGAGACGGCGGCGGCCGCACGCGTCACCGCGGCGCGGGCGTCGACCTCGGCCTGTGCCGCCTGCTCGCTCTCGCGCAGCAGCTGCTCGCGCCGGTTGCGCTCGGCGAGCACCCGGTCCTCGCCGACCGCCGGAGCCTGGCGCAGCTCGCGGGTGCGGGCCGACCAGACGCGGCCGCCGGCGGTGACGGCAACGCCGTCGAAGCCCTCGCCGAGACCGCCGAGGTCCTCCACGACCCAGGTGTCGCGCAGCAGCGTCCGCGCCAGGGCCAGAGCGTGGCTGTTGCCGCGGACATGGTCAAGGAGCCGCTCGGCACCGGGAGCGGGCGGCGCGGCCGCGGCAATCTCGGACGGGGGGTTGTCATCGACGACGAGCGCCCGCCCGCCGTCGGCGCCGGCCCGGTCCAGCAGCGAGGAGCCCGCGCCGTGATCGTCGACGACCGCGGCGCGCAGGCGCCCGTCGAGCGCCGCCGCCACGGCGAGCTCGAAGCCGGCGTCCACCTCCAGCTCGTCGGCGAGGGCCGCCGCTCCATAGGGGGCGCCGGCGTGCGTGCGCAGGAACTGGTTGACGGCGGCGACATCGGCGCCGACGCGCGCCGCCTCGCGCCGCGCCGTCTCCACGTGGCGCTCCGCCTCGCGGAGCTCGCCGCGGACGCGCTCCACCTCGGCCTCGCCGGCGGCACGCTCGCGCTGGCGCTCGGCGACGACATCGCTCTGCTCGGCGACCTGGCCGGCGGCGGCCGCCAGCTGCTCCTCCAGCTCCCGCAGCTGCCGGGCCAGCTCGGCCTGGCGGTCGCGATCCAGGGCGGCCAGCGACTCCTCCAGGCCGGCGATCCGCTCCGCCGCCTCCGGATCGTCCTGATCGGCCGCCGCCTCGGCTTCGAGTGCCTGGATCGACTGCTCATAGCGCTCGACGCGGCGCTGGATCGACTCGCCGGATGCCCGGACAGACTCCGCGCGATAGCCGATTCTCTCGGCCGCGCTCTTGGCGGCGTACGCCCGGCGGGAGAGCTCCTCGCGCTGGGCGCTGCGAGCGGCCAAGGCCTCCTCGGCTGCCTCACGGCGCGTGGCCACCGCTTCCAGCTCGGCTTCGAGGCCCGTCCGCCGCCCGCGCACCTCGGCGGCGGTCGTCTGAGCCGCCTCGCGCGCCAGCCGGTGGCCGCGGACATCGTCGCGGGCCAGCTCCCAGCGGATCTCCAGTGCCTGGCGCTCCAGCCGCGCATGGAGCTCGGCCGCCTCGGCTTGGCGCTTGAGCGGGCGCAGGCGCGAGCGCGCCTCGCGCTCGACGTCGAGGGCGCGGTCGAGGTTGTCCTGGGTGCGGGCGAGCTTGAGCTGGGCCCGGCGGCGGCGCTTGCGGTGCTTGCCCAGGCCGGCGGCCTCCTCGATGAGGAGCCGGCGCTCGCGTGGCTTGGAGGTGACCAGCGACTCGACGCGGCCCTGGGAGATCACCGAGTGCATCTCCTTGCCCAGACCGGTGTCGGACAGCAGCTCGACGATGTCGACGAGCCGGCAGCGGGCGCCCGCCAGCCGGTACTCGCCGTCGCCGGAGCGGTCGAGCCGGCGGTAGATCGAGATCTCTGGGGCGCCGAGGCCGAGGCTGCCCTCGCTGTCGTCGAGCACCAGCTCCACCTCGGCGTGGGGGGCGGCCTGACGGCCCGGAGCGCCGCCGAAGATGACGTCCTGCATCGCCTGGCCACGGACGGCCGCCGGCGACTGCTCGCCGAGCGCCCAGAGCACAGCGTCGGTGACGTTGGACTTGCCGGAGCCGTTGGGTCCGACGATGACGCTGACGCCGGGGCCGAACTCCATCCGCGTCCGGTCCGGGAAGGACTTGAAGCCCTTGACGGTGATCGATTTCAGGTACATCAGTACGTGCTCATTTCGACAGTGCCTCCAACGCCGACTGGGCCGCCTCCTGCTCCGCGTCCTTCTTGCTGCGGCCCACCCCGCTGCCGACCTCCTCGCCGCGGATGGTGGCACTGACGGTGAACGTCCGGTCGTGGGGCGGCCCCTGCTCGTCGACCACCGCATAGCTGACCAGCTCGCCCCGGCGGGCCAGCCGCTCCTGGAGCGCGGACTTGTAGTCGACCGAGTGCTCGAGCGCATCCTCGATCTCCGGCTCGAACGCCGTGACGACCGCCTCGGCTGCCGTGTCGTAGCCATAGGCCAGGTAGCAGGCGCCGATGACCGCCTCGATGACCGACGCCAGCACCCGCTCGGTCGAGATCAGCGCCTCGATCCCCGGCGCCGCGCTCGGCGGCGCCGCCGCCCGCAGACGGTCCGGGACCCCGAGGCGCTCGGCAACCGCGCGGCATGAGCGTCCGGACACCGCCTGGGCGCGGATCTTCGTCAGCCGCCCCGGGCCGAAGCGGTCGGCGTCCAGGCGCGGAAACAGGTGCGTCGTGACCGCCAGCCCCAGGACACTGTCGCCCAGGAAGGCCAGCCGCTCGTACGACGCAGAGCGGCGTGTCGTCCACGAGGAATGGGTGAACACCGGACCGATGAGCTCCGGCTCGAGCTGATCGAGCATCTCCGCCAGCGACGGGCCGGGCGACGGTGTCTGGCGGGGGGGCGGCGCCGGCGACCCCGTCCGCTCGCGTTCCGGGGTCACTCAGAGTCAGGGCCTTGGGTCGCGGCCGCCGGCTGCACGCCGCTGGCGAGCACGAAGTCGACCGCCTGGCCGACGGTCAGGATTCGGCTGGCCTCCTCGTCGGAGATCCGCAGCCCGTAGGAGTCCTCCAGCTCCTGGACGAGCGTGTACAGATCCAGGGAATCGGCCTCCAGGTCCTCACGGAAGCGTGTCGACTCCCGGATCGAATCCGGGTCCACCTCCAGCTCATCCACCAGGTGCGCCTGGATCAGCGAGAAAACTTGCTCTCGGTTCATCGCCCGCACACCGTAGCCGCCCGCTCGGACGCTGAGCTAACCATCATCGTCCTCCTCTCCCCGCTGGGCGGGGGGTCGCAATGCGCCCGCGGCCGTGAGAGCGGCGCGCGTGGCGCTGATCACATCTTCCTCCACTCCGCGACCGGCGACCTCGATTGCCCGGGCGAATCCGCGGCGGGAGAACCGCCCGTGGGCGACGACGCCCAACTGGCGCAGCCCCAGCATGTACGCGCCGCCCGGGCCCTCCGGATCGATCTCCTCGCGCAGCGTCCGGATCGCCGGACCCAGCAGCCAGCCGCCCAGCTTGGTCCGCGTCGACGTGAGCGCCGCGTCGCGCAGCGCGCGCAGCATCCGCCCGGACACCCCCTCGATCAGCTTGAGCGCGATGTTGCCCGTGAACCCGTCCATCACCACCACGTCGGCGGCGTCATCGAAGACCTGCGTGCCTTCGATGTTGCCCACAAAGTTCAGTCCGGTACCGCCGTCGCCGGCGAGCTGCTCGTGGACCTCGATCAGGTCCGGCGTGCCCTTGACCGCCTCCTCGCCGTTGGACAGCAGCGCCACCCTGGGGGCATCGATCCCCAGCACGGCATGGGAGAACGCCGAGCCCATGTGGGCGAACTGAACGAGATGCTCCGGGCGGCAGGTGACGTTGGCGCCGACATCGAGGAGGAGCACGGGCGTGCCGCCGGGGACCGGGACGGGGAGCGCGAGCGCCGGGCGGTAGATCCCGCGGTCGCGCCGCATGTTGAACAGGGCGGCCGCCAGGGCGGACCCGGTAGAGCCGCCGGACACCAGCGCCTGGGCGCGACCGGCCGCGACGGCCTTGGCGGCCTGGACGATCGACGCCTCCGGGGTCGCCCGGACGGCGAACGCGGGGTCGGCGCTCTTGGCGATCGAGACGGGCGCGTCGACGATCTCGACACCGTCGGCAGCCTCCACGGCGCCGGTCATCTCGGCCGCCGGCCCAAACAGGATCACCTTGATGCCGGTGGCAGCGGCTCGGACGGCGCCGGCGGCGACCTCGGCCGGACCCAGATCCGCCCCGCCCGCGTCAACGGCGACGGTCACCATCGCGGTGTCAGGACTACGCCGACTGGTGGCCGGTCTCGGCGACGACCTCGCGGCCCCGGTAGCTGCCGCACACCGGGCACACCCGGTGCGGGATGCGCGGGCTGTGGCACTGCGGGCACGCGTTGTACGTGGGCGCGCTGACCTTGTGCTGAGACCGGCGCTGCGTCGTGCGCGCGTGGGATTGCTTCTGCTTGGGGACCGCCATGCGACGCAGGAGGCTAGCAGGCAGATCTCAGCGGCGCCGACGGGGCGGCGCGCCCGGCACCAGCCCGTGCCGGAGTGTCTCGGTCAGCTCGGCGCTCGGAGCCGGGCGCGCCAGGCCAAAGCCCTGTCCGTAGCGGATCCCGTGGGCGATCAGGAACTCCAGCTGGGCATCGGTCTCGACCCCCTCGGCGAAGATGTCCGACCGGCAGGCGGCGATCAGATCGAACACCGCCTCCAGACGCCGGACGGCGGCCGCATCGTCAGGGACGCCGACCAGGAGCCGGCCGTCGACCTTGATCGCGTCGAACGACAGCTCCGGCAGGCGGGCCAGCGACGAGTAGCCGGCGCCGAAGTCGTCGAGGACCAGGGTCGCCCCGGCGGAGCCCAGGTCGGCAATGACCCCCAGCGCCTCTGCCGAATCGACCATCCACGCCGACTCGGTCAGCTCGACGACGAAGGTCTCGGTCGTCAGCCCGGCGGCGCGCACGTGCTGGGCGAACCGCGTGACGAACCCGGGTGAGAGCAGCTGGTGGGGCGAGACGTTGATGCCGATCAGGGGGGCCAGGTCCTCACGCAGCCACTCGCGCGCCTGGCGGCAGGCCTCGGCGATGACCCAATCGGCCAGATGGTCGCCGTTGGTCTGATCGGCGAGGTGCATGAACTCGTCCGGGCCGAGCAGTCCCCGCTCCGGGTGGCGCCAGCGCACCAGCGCCTCCACTCCGGCGATGGCGCGCGGCTCCGCCAGGCGGAAGATCGGCTGGTAGTGGAGCTCCAGCTCGCCGTTGGCGATCGCCCCCCGCAGCTGCCCGGCGATCCCCGCGCGGCGGGAGTGGAGCAGCGCCGAGCGGTGGTGAAACGAGAGCCGTCCTCCCCCGGCGCCCTTCGCCTGGTACATGGCGGCATCCGCGTGGCGCATCAGCGCTTCGGTGTCGGCGGCGTCGGCCGGGTACAGGCTGATGCCGATGCTGGCGCCGGTCCGCACCTCGGTGTCGGCCACCACGAACGGCTCGCCCAGCGCCTCCAGCAGCTTGGCACCGACACTCTCGGCCGCCAGCGCGGCCTCGTCGGCGAGATCGGCGAGCAGCACCAGGAACTCGTCGCCCCCCTGGCGCGCCAGCACGTCGGTGGAGCGCAGGACGCCGCGCAGCCGGGCGGCGACGGCGCTCAGAAGCCGGTCACCGGCGGCATGGCCGAGCCGGTCGTTGACCTCCTTGAAATCGTCGAGGTCGACGAACATGAGCGCCGCCGCGCCGCCGGAGCGCCGGGCCCGGGCCAGCGCCAGATCGAGCTCCTGCTCGACCATGAGCCGGTTCGGCAGGCCGGTCAGCGGATCGTGGTAGGCGAGGAAGGCCAGCTGCTCCTCGCCGCGCCGGCGCTCGGAGATGTCGCGCACGAACGCGTAGAAGATCGGATCGTCGCCCTCGGCCCCCTCCACCCGCGTGACCGTCAGCTCGACGGGGAAGGTGGTGCCGTCGCGGCGCATCGCGGTCGTCTCGATGCGGCGGTCGAGCAGGCGCGAGCGCCGGTTCTGGCGCAAGCGACGGCCGTTGCGCCGGTAGTCCTCGCGGCCGTCCGGCGGGACGAGGAGCTCGAGCGCGGACCGGCCCATGACATCCCGGCTGTGGTAGCCGAACGTCCGCTCGGCGGCCGGGTTGAACTCGATGATCCGGTCGTCGACGTCGACGGCGACGACGCTGTCCAGGGCGGAGGCGATGACCGCCCGGTTGCGGGACAGGGCGGCCTCGAGCGCCGCCAGCTGCTGTGAGCTCTCGATCGCCAGGGCGGCGTGGGCGGCCAGGGCGCCCAGCACCTCGAGCGTGTGCTCGTCTGGGCGATGGCCGGAGAGCGGCTCGTCGACCGAGATGATCCCGTACCGCCGGCCGGCAGCGCCGTCCAGAGTGGCGAACAGCGCATCGTCCGGACGCCAGCTATCGGCCTCGGCCGGGACCGAGTCGGCCGGCTGCGGGACATGCCACGCGACCGAGTCGTCGTACTCGATCGAGCCCTCCGGGAGGAAGTACACGCCGTGGCGACGAAAGCGGGGGTCGAGCAGCGGCTCCCAGGTCTCCCCCGCGGTCACCTGGCCGAGCAGGTTGTCGCGGGCGCTCTCGGTCCCGTGGACAGCGACGACCTCGTACTCGTCCTGCTCCGGCCGGTAGACGTTGACGATCGTGATGGCGAAGCCGAGGGCTTCGGAGACGGTGTCAGCGAGCGCGCGCAGGGTCTCGCCGAGCGTCGGTTGACGCCGAATCAGGCGGGACAGCTCGAGAAGCCCACGGAGAGGCGCGACCGCCTCACCCGCCTGGGTGGGCCCCGACGACTCGCCGGCAGGATGCATGCTCAGACCTAGTCGACCGAAAGCGCGTGGAACTTAACCAAGTGTGCCTGTCCGTGCGAGTTGGTGCAGGCATGCGCCCGCGCCGGTCAGTCGAAGCGCAGCTCGGAGAGCTTCGCCCAGCGCGGGTCCGGCGTGGACTCATGGGTGTGGTCCGGGCCGGCCTGGTTGAGGTCGGCGCCACACCTGGGGCACAGCCCGGCGCAGTCCGGGCGGCAGATCAACTGGGCCGGCAGCGTCAGCGCCAGCGCATCGCGGGCCCACCCGCGGAGATCGAGCATTCCGTCCTGGACATAGGGCGACTCCAGCTCCTCCCCCTCCCCGGGCAGGGAGACCTCGCGGGCCTCCACCTCGAAGACCGGAGCGGCATCGGACAGGCAGCGCATGCAGGGGCCGGTGAGGCTTGCCTGGAAGGCGAGGCGCAGGGCGTATCCGGAGCCGGTGGTGCGGGAGATGTCAAGCCGGACGGGAATGAGCGGCGGCGCGACCGTGTAGCGCTCGCCGGCGAGCTCGAACGGATCGATCGCGACCTGGAGCTCGAGACGCCGCCCCTCCCCGGTGTTGAGCCGCAGCCCGGCGAGGTCGAATGTGTCAGTGCGCAGGGCCATATCACGAGCTTAGTGTCGCCCACGGGCTGTCGGTGGCGGCCAGTGCTCGTCCTGGGCCCCCGCCGGAGAGCGGGCCCTACCGGAGCTCGCGCTTGAGGATCTTGCCCGTGGCGGTGCGCGGCAGCTCGTCGACGAACACGATCTCACGCGGGACCTTGTAGCGCGCCAGGTGGCGCCGAACGTGGTCCTGCAGGTCGGACTCGGTGAGCGCGGCGCCGGGCGCCAGACTGACCACCGCGCGCAGCCGCTGGCCGAACTGCTCGTCGGGGACGCCGATCACTGCCACCTCACGGACCCCGGGAGCTGCGGCCAGCAGATCCTCGACCTCGGCCGGGAACACGTTCTCTCCGCCGGAGACGATCATGTCGTCGTCCCGGCCGTCGATGAACAGCCGGCCCTCGGCGTCGAAGTGCCCGACGTCGCCCGTGGCCATCAGGCCGGCCAGGCGATCCTTGTCGCCGCCGCCGGTGTAGCCCTCGAACAGGAGCTCTGAGCCGACGAAGATCCGCCCGGTGACGCCGGGCGCGACCGGCCGGCCGTGCTCGTCGAGGATGCGGACCAGCGTTCCGCGGGGCGGCCGGCCGGCGGTCCCCGGCGCCGCGCGCAAATCACGCGGGGACGCGATCGTGGCCCAGGCCACCTCGGTCGAGCCGTAGAGGTTGTAGAGGGTGTCGCCGAACGTGTCCATCGCCCGGTGGGCCAGCGGCCCCGGCAGCGCCGACCCGCTGGCCGCGATCACGCTCAGCGACGAGGTGTCATGGGCGCGCAGGCGCTCCGGCCCGCACTCCAGGATCCGCTGGAGCATGACCGGGACGACGATGAGCGCATCGGCCCGGTGCGCGGCGATCGCCCGCGCCGTGTCCTCAGGATCGAAGCGACGGCGCAGGACGAGCGTGGCCGACAGCGACGTGCTCAGCAGCATGTGGGCATAACCCCAGGCGTGGAAGAGCGGGGCGGCGATCAGGGTCGTCTGGCGGGCCCGGAGCGGGATCGCCGACAGGATCGCCGCCACCGGCGTCAGCGAGCTGGGGTTGGGCCGATTGGCGCCCTTGGGCGTTCCGGTCGTCCCGGAGGTGAGGATGACCGCGCGTCCGGGCTGCTGGGGCGGCGGCAGCGGAGTGTCAACCCGGCCGGCGATCAGCTCGTCAAGGGAGGTGTCGCCGTGGCGACGGGCATCGTCCTGCCAGGCGACGAAGCAGGCGAGCGAGCGGGAGCCGCTCCGGGCGCCGGCGATGACCTCGGCGAACTCCTCGTCGTAGATGATTCCGGCGACCTGCTCACGGGCGGCGACCTCGGCGACCTGCGGGCCCGCGAACCCGGTGTTCAGGAACACCGCGTGCAGGCCGAGCTTGGAGCAGGCGACCGTGGCCTCGACGAAGCCGCGGTGGTTGCGGCACATGAGGGCCACGACGTCCCCCTCGGCCAGGCCGTGACCGGCCAGCCCGCGCGCCAGCGCGTTGGTGCGCCGGTCGACCGCGTCGAAGGTCAGCGTCCCCCGCTCGTCGATCAGCGCCGGGGCGTCCGGGTATCGCGCGGCGGCGCCGAGATAGCCGGCGGCGAGCGTCGGCCCGAACCGGTGCAGCCCGACGATCGCCCGCACCGCCCGGTCCGGCCGGGAGGGGCGCAGGATCCCGGCGCGCACGAACGTCCCCGCCACGTGAATCCCGTCTCCGAGCGCCACCGCCATCTACGCCGACATCCAATCACGCTCCCCGGCCGGGCGACGTGTGGCCGGGTGGGCGCCGCATCGTAACCCGATCTCCAGCATTCACCGGCCATCATTACGCCATCTCCAACTGGTTTGAGACATATGGCTTCGCCGAGGTCCACGACGGCCTGCTCATCGGCGCCTACCCCCTCGATGAGGGGGACGTGGCGATGCTGGCGATGATGCGCGTGCGGCAGGTCCTCAATCTCGTCGAGGACCAGGAGTACGCGCCCGGGCGCCGGTCCCTCGTCGACGCCGCCCTGCGGGAGGCGGGCATCGAGGAGGATCGGATCAGCATGACGGACTTCGGCCGGCTCCCCCCGGACCGGCTGGAGCCGGCGGTCCAGCTGGTCGTCGGCTGGATGCGGCACGGCACGCTGGCCTATGTGCACTGCCGGGCCGGCTGGCAGCGCTCGGCGGCGGTGGCCGCGGGCGCGATCGCCGTCTACGCCGGGCTCGGCATCGACGAGGCGCTCGCCTACGTCCAGGAGCGCAAGCCGTCGGCCGAGCCCCTGCCCCACCAGCGGGAGGATCTCTACACCTGGTGGGCGGAGCGCAGCGGGCTCCCCCGCCGCTGAGCGCGCCTGGCCGCCGAGCGCGACGCCGGCTCGGTCCGCAGGGCGGCCGACAAGCGCGACGCCGGCTCGGTCCGCAGCGGCCGACAAGCGCGACGCCGGCTCAGTGAGCAGTGGGCCGCCGAGCGCGGAGTGCCGGCTACTCGGCGGCGCGGAGCCGCCGGCGGGGCGGCTGCGCGGCCAGGTCCGGACCGAGATCCAGCTGCAGCTCGGCGGCGTGGACACTGCGGGCGCTGACGGTGACAGGCTCCAGCTCCGGCAGCTCGGTCCCCTCCGCCACCGCCCCGTGCTCGGCGAAGCGCCGGGCGCCCGGAAGGACACGGGACTCATAGGAGCCGATCGTCTCGTTGTAGGCGGTCACGGCGCTGTTGAGCCGGGAGCCGAGCTTGCTGAGCAGCGTCGATAGCTTGACCAGGCGGGTGTGCAGCTCCCGTCCGAGCTCGGAGATCTCCTGCGCGGATTCGGCCACCCGCTCCTGCTGCCAGCCGTAGGCGACCGAGTGAAGGAGCGCCAGCAGGATCGTCGGCGTGGCGATGAGGACCCGGCGCGCCATCGCGTCCTCGATGAGCCCCGGGTCGGTCTCCAGCGCCGCGCTGTACAGATGCTCTCCCGGCAGGAACATCACGACCATGTCCGGCGCCGTGTCCATCCCGGCCCAGTACGCCTTGTCGGCCAGCGCCTTGACGTGCTTGCGCAGGAGGCGGGCGTGGTCCTTGAGATGCTGCTCGCGCTCGGCCTCGTCGCGCGCCTGGTAGGCGTCGAGCACGCCCTGCAGTGGCGCCTTGGCGTCGACGACGACATGCTTGCCGCCGGGCAGGTTGACGACCAGGTCCGGGCGCAGGGTCCGCTCGTCGCCGGCCATCGACGTCTGCTCGCTGAAATCGCAGTGGCGCAACATTCCGGCGAGCTCGACGACGTTGCGCAGCTGCATCTGGCCCCACTGTCCGCGCGCGTTCGGCTTGCGCAGGGCCGTTACGAGCGCGCCCGTCTCGGTCCGCAGCCGCTCCCCGGTCTCCGACAGCGTCCGCAGCTGTGCCTCCAGCCGGCCCCGCGACTCCCGCCGCTCCTGGTCGAGGCGCAACAGCTGGCTGTCGACGCGTCCGAGCTGCTCCTTGAGCGGCGCGACGAGCTGCTCGACCGCCTGCTGGCGCTTCTCCAAATCGCCCTTGGACTCGGCCTGCGCGGCCTGGAGCTGGACGCGGGCCAGCTCGGTCAGCTGCGACATGCTCGACTGCAGGGCCTCGGCGCTCAGCGCCTTGAACGAGGCCGACAGCCGCTCCTGGGCATCGGTGATCGTCGCCAGCCGCTCGGCGGCCCGGTCCCGCTCATGCTCCAGGTCAGCCCGCGCCTTGACGAGCTGCCGCTCAAGCTCGCCGGCCCGCGCGGCCTCGGCGGTCAAGGACCGCAGCCGCGGCCGCAGCGCCACCGCCAGGACGGAGGCGCCGATCAGGACTCCCAGGGCCAACCACAGAGCATTCATGGACCGTCCAGGATTGCGCGCGCCGCGGACGGAACGCCGTAAACGGGAAGAATGTGGGCGATGAGCTCCGGAACGATTCGCCGCCGGCTGGTCATTACCGGCCAGGTGCAGGGAGTTTTCTTCCGCGACTCGACCCGCCGCCGGGCCGAGACCCGCGGTGTCGCCGGCTGGGCGGCCAACCGCGACGACGGCGCCGTGGAGGTCGTCTTGGAGGGTCCGGCGGACGCCGTGGAGGCGGTGGTGGGGTACTGCCGGCGGGGGCCGTCGCGGGCGCAGGTGGACACGGTCGAGGTACTCCACGAGGAGCCGGAGGGGGTCAGCGGGTTCAGGGTGCGGTAGACGCCCCACCCACCCTGCGCCCGGCCAGTGCGCCGGGCTCGACCCTGCTCCGTGCGACAAATTCGGACCAGGCTCACGGGCTTGGCACGAACGCATGTGGAGCCTCGAGTTTGCGCCATATCCGCTGGGGCGGTCCGGATTGACACGTTCTGCATGCTCGCCAACCCCCGACAGGGTGGGATCGGGGCTAGCCGAAGCGGGCGACCGCCCTAGCCGAGGCGGGCGACCGCCGACTCAAAAGCGGCGACGGCATCCGCCCCGCGGACGGCGAAGACGACGCGCTCCAGGCCGCTGCCGGCCGCGAGATGCTCACGCACGGCGTCGACCTCCAGGTCGGCGGCCTCGGTGACCGGGAAGTGCCCGACGCCGGTGCCGAACGCCACCAGGGCCAGCGAGCGGGCCCCCAGCTCGTCGGCGACCTTGAGGGTGCTCTCGGTGGCGCGGCGGATGATGTCGGCCGAGGTCGGCCCGCCCAGCTCCATGGTGGCGGCGTGGATCACCCACCGGCAGACCATGTCGCCGCCGGCGGTGGCCACCGCCTCGCCGAGCCCGACCGGCGCTCGCTCGTCGCTCTCAAGCTGGATCACCGGGCCGCCGGCGCGCGAGATCGCGCCGGCCACACCGCCGCCGTGGCGCAGATCCGTGTTCGCGGCGTTGGCGATCGCGTCGACCTCGAGCCGCGTGACGTCGGTATCGAGAACCTCGATCGAGGCCATGATCGCCGCCTGGCCGGCGGACGGAGCGCCGCCGGTCTAGGAGACTTCGGCCGGCTCGTCCTTGCCGGCGAGCCGGTCACGCCCGCGCTGGACGGCCGCGATGAACTTCGACAGGTTGACCTCGAGCGTGTTGAGGATCTCGTCGGCGTAGTCCTCGGCGCCGAGGCGGATCTCCCGCTCCCGGGCCCGGGCGTCCTCGATGATGTCCTCGGCGGCGCGCTCGGCCTGTTTGGTGATCTCCTCGTTGGAGATCAGCCGCTCCTGGCGCTCCCGCGCCTCCTTGACGATGCGCTCGGCCTCACGCTTGGCCTCGGCCAGCATCTCCTGACGCTCCTTGACGATCCAGCGCGCCTGCTTGATCTCCTCCGGGATCGTGGCGCGCATCTGGTCGAGGATGTCGTAGATCTCCTCCTTGTCCACACGCACCTGGTCGGTCAGCGGGACCGGCTTGGCGTTGTGGACGAGATCGTCCAGCTTGTCGATCAGTACCAGAACGTCCATCTCTCAATACCTCTGTTTCGTCAGCGGCCGAGCCGATCCTTTAGCTGCGTTGCCACCTCTTCAGGGACCAGATCGTCGATGTCACCGCCAAATGTGGCGAGCTCCTTGACGCCACTTGACCTCAGGAAACTGTACTTGGGGGACGCCATCAGGTAAACGGACTCGATTTCCGGGGCTTGGCGCCGGTTGAGCTGGTTCATCTCCAGCTCGTATTCGAAGTCCGAGATGGCGCGCAGTCCCTTGACGATCGCCATCGCCCCCCGCTCCCGGGCGAACTCCACCAGCAAGTTGCTGAACGGCGCCACCTCGATGTTCGTCAGCGAGCGGGTGGCGTTGTGGATGAAGCCGATCCTCTCCTCGGCGGTGAACACGGTCTTGCCCTTGCGCCAGGGGAGGTTGACGACGCCGACGATGACCGTGTCGTACATCGCCGAGGCGCGGCCGATCACGTCGAGGTGGCCGTAGGTGATGGGATCGAAGGTCCCGGGGCAGATCGCGATGCGGTTGTCAGGTGCCATGGATGTGGATGAGGGTGTCGCCGTAGCGGCGCTCGTCGAGCAACTCCAGCTCGAGCCTGAGCGGGCTCCGGCGGTCGCTCTCGGTCACTACCCGGGCATCGCCCGCAAGTAGCGGCCGCAACGCCGCCGTCAGCTCCCGCCCATGGGCCGGCGCCCGGCGGTATGGGGGATCAAGGAAGACGAGATCGTATTGACGCGCCCGGTTGCGTGCGCCCTCAAGGAACCGGAGCGCCGGCGAGCGCACCACCTCGGCCTCGATTCCAAGCGTCGCCAGGTTGCGCCGGATGGCCGCGATCGCGCTCGGCGCCGAGTCGACGAGAGTCGCCTCGGCCGCCCCCCGGGAGAGCGCCTCGATGGCCAGCGCGCCGGAGCCGGCGAACAGGTCGAGCACCCGTGCTCCCCGTACCGTGTCACCCAGGATCGAGAACAGGGCCTCGCGGACCCGGTCGCTCGTCGGCCGGGTCGCTCGCCCCGGGGGAGCCACCAGCCCGCGTCCCCCGTAGGTGCCGGCAATGACGCGCACGCGCGCATTGTGGAGGACGCCGCGGGCGGCGGGCCGGGCCGACTCCCATCAGGCGGCGTCGCGCCGGCGGCGGGCCAGGCCGACTCGCATCAGGCGGCGTCGCGCCGGCGGCGGGCCGGGCCGACTCCCATCAGGCGGCGTCGTGGAAGATGATCCCCAGCGCGGTTCGGCGGCCGGCGGTCACGGTCGCCACGCCGTGGCGCATCCGGACGCGGTGATAGCCGCTCCTGCCCCGCTGGGGACGCTCGCTGGTGGGAAAGACCACGAACGCTCCCCGGGGAGGGGTCAGCACGTGCGCGCGGCTCTGGGCGCGCGGGCGCTGCTCAAGCAGGAGGAACTGCCCGCCGTCGAAGTCCACTCCGGGCCGGTCGAGGATCGTGACGATCTGGAACGGGAAGAACACGTCGCCGTACAGGTCCTGGTGAAGCGCGTTCCAGTCGCCCGTGCGGTAACGGAGGATCAGCGGCGTCGGCCGGGTCTGGCCGGCGGCGTGACACCGTGCCAGAAGCTCGCTGTGGGCAAGCGGGAAGCGCGGATTGCTCCCCGCCAGCCGCTCGGCCCACGCGTTGGCGACCGGCGCCAGATGGGCGTAGAAGGACGTGCGCAGCGAGGCGATCGTCTCCGGGAGCGGATGATCGAAGTAGCGGTAGCGGCCCTCGCCGAACCGGTGACGCGCCATATCGACCGTCGAGCGGAATCGGCCCTCGTCGAACAGCCCGGCGAGCGCGTCGCACTCCTCCCCGGAGAGCACGACCGGCGTCACGGCGTGCCCGTGCTCGTCGAGGTCGGCCTCCAGGTCACGCCACGGCAGGGCGTCGACCCGCGCATGGACGCCGGCGGAGGCGGTGGCAGGAGGCATGTCGATGAAACGCCGCGGGGGCCGATTCCGTGAGATCGCGGCAGAGGTCTTTGGGGCTTAGCGACATATGGAGGCTGTCGCGTAACCCCGCCGCAATGGGTCATTGTCGTGACCGGGACACAAACGGCCGGCCGCGAAGGTGCCTTGGCAACCGAAGCTCGGCGAGAAACCGGCCATATTCGCCGGTTTCTCGCCGAGCTGGGCACGATCCCTGCCGCTGAGGTGGCGACTGCATGTGCCTCCTTGTGACTTCGTCACAACCGCGCATGTTTGTGCGACAGCCTCATGCGGTCACAAACGCCCCAAGACCCCGTGAACGAGCTGGGGTCAGGCCCGGATTGGGGCCAGTGCCTCAGCGCCGAACACTCCGGTGAGAGCGTCGGCCAGCAGCGCGTGCTCCGGCCATTCCAGGTCCGGGTCCTCGGCGTCGATGACCTCCGCGCGCATCCGCGCCCGCTCCTGGAGCTCGCGGTCGCGCGGGAGCTCGGCCACCCGGAACTGGGCCAGGCCGCTCTGCCGGACTCCCACCAGCTCACCCTCACCGCGGAGCTCCAGGTCGATCTCGGCCAGGCGGAAGCCGTCACCGTGCGCCGCCAGCGCGTTCAGCCGGGCCGACCCCTTGGGGCCGAACAGCAGGCACAGCGAGGCGTGCTCGCCCCGGCCGATCCGCCCGCGCAGCTGGTGTAGCTGGGAGATCCCGTACCGGTCGGCGTCCTCCACCAGCATGACGGTCGCGTTGGGCACGTCGATCCCCACCTCGATGACCGTCGTCGCCACCAGCACGTCGGCCTCGCCGGCCGCGAAGGTGCGCATGACCTCGACCTTGTCGGCCGGCCGGAGCTGCCCGTGCATGAGCACCACTCGGAAGTCCCGCAACTCGCCGGCCGACAACCGCTCGTACTCGGCGGTCGCGGCCCGGACGGCCAGCGCCTCGGACTCCGACACCAGCGGGCAGACGACGAACGCCTGGCGCCCGGCGCGCAGCTCCTCGCGGATCCGCTCGTAGGCGCGAGAGCGCTCGCGCTCGGTCGAGCACACGAACGTCTCGATCGGCTGGCGACCCCGCGGGAGCTCCCGCAGCACGGTGAAGTCCAGGTCGCCGTACTGCGACAGGGCGAGGGTGCGCGGAATCGGCGTCGCGGTCATGTGGAGCACATGCGGGCTCATGACGCCATCCCGCCCACCCGCCTTGGCGTCCAGGGCGGCCCGCTGGCGCACGCCGAACCGGTGCTGCTCGTCGACGACGACCACCCCCAGCCCGGCGAACCGCACCGGGTCCTCGATCAGGGCGTGGGTGCCCACCACCAACGACAGCTCCCCGCTCTCCAGCTTGCCCAGCAGGTCGGCGCGGCGGCGCCCCGGCGTCGACCCGGTCAACAGCCCCAGCGCGATCGCCTCCCCGGGCATCAGCGCCTGGATGGTGGCGAAATGCTGCTCGGCCAGCGGTTCGGTCGGCGCCATCAGGGCTCCCTGATAGCCCTGCTCCACCGCCCGGAGCAGCGTGTACAGGGCGACGACGGTCTTGCCGGACCCCACCTCCCCCATCAGCAGTCGCTGCATGGGACGCACGCGCGCCAGATCGCGGTCGATCTCCTCCATCGCCCGCCGCTGGTCCCCGGTCAGGGCGAACGGCAGCATGTCGCTCAGCCAGCGGGCGCTCAGTCCCGGCTCCCCGTCCAACGCGGGCGCCACGCTGCCCACGCTTCGCAGCCGCCGACGGCGCAGCAGCGCCAGCTGCACCAGCAACAGCTCCTCGAACGCCAGCCGCCGCCGACCCTCGGACTGCTCCTCCTCGGAACCGAGATGGACAGCCGTCAGCGCGCACCGTCGCAGAGGCAGGCGCTCGGCCACGCGCAGCTCGGCCGGCAGCGGCTCAACCACCTCGCGCAGCGCCCCCAGATGCGCCCGGACCATCGCCAGGATCTGCGTCGAGGACAGGCCCTCGGTGGCCGGATAGTGGGCGACGCCCTCGGCGCCGGCGCTGGCCTCAGTCGTGCGCGCGTGACCCTGCACGCGGAACCGGTTGCGCGCCTCGAACTTGCCGTGGAGCACCAACCGGGTCCCCGGCGGGTACTTCTGCGCCAGCCAGGGCTGGTTGAAGAAGGTCGCCTTCATCGCCCCCGTCCCGTCGGCGACCGTCGCCTCCACCAGCGGACGCATGCCCCGCCGGCGGACCGGACGCGAGCTGATCGACCGCACCTCCACCACGACCGTCGCCGTCTCCCCCGGCACCAGCTCCCCCACCGACCTCGCCTCGCGGCGGTCGCGGGGCAGATGCTCCAGCAGGTCGCCGACCGTCGTCAGTCCGAGCTGGGCGCCCCCCTGCCCCGCCTTGGCGTTGTCGAAGCGCAGCGGCCGCGCCAGCACCGACGGGCGCGGGTAGCCGACCGGGACGGCGGCGAGCTCGTCGTCGTCGAGCGGGCGGGAGTCTCCGAAACCAGTGATCGTCATGGGGCGGCGGCACCATCCATGATGCCCGGCCCCGCGGCGTCACTCAGCCGACAGCAGCCACCAGTAGCTAGGCTGCCCGCCCTCGGACAGCTCGAGCTCGGCGCCATCCCCGACGAGTGCGTGCACCGCCGCGTCGTCGAGCGGGACGTCGGCGCCCCGCAGGCAGGTGATGAGCTCGGCGTCGCGCCCCAGCCGGTCGAGGACCTCGGCCAGCGTCTCCCGCGGTGCGCCCCAGGCCACGATCTCGTCCTCGACGAATCCGACCGCCTCGCCGACACGGAACCGCCCCTGGGTGTCGTCGCGGGCCGCCGGGGCGACCGCGCCGGTCCGCACGTGGTCAAGCCCGTCGTGCATCGCCTCGGCGTTCTCGAGCGCCCGGCGCGCCGGATCGAGCGACACCGCCACGGCGAGTCCGGCCTGCGGCGAGCGCGTCGGCACGACCACCACCGTCTTCTCGGACAGCTCGGCGGCGCGCTCGGCCGCCATGACGACGTTCCCGCTGTTGGGCAGCACCACCACCTCCTCGGCGGGGACGGCGTGAATCGCGGCCAGCAGGTCGTACGTGGACGGGTTCAACGTGGGACCGCCGTCGAGCACCCGCACGCCGAAGCCCTCGAACAGCCGGGCCAGCCCGTCGCCGTTGACGACCGCCAGCGCCCCGCAGACGGCATCCGGGGCCGCGGTCGCCTCCAGCCGCTCGTCGCGGCGCTGGACCTGCTCGCGCATGTCGGCGACGTCGAGATGCGAGACGACGCCGACATCGGCGAACAGCGCGGTGGCGGCGTCCGGATCGTCGGTGTGGACATGGATCTTCAGCGTGGTGGGGTCGCCCACCACCAGGACCGAGTCGCCCAGCCGCTCGAGCGCCTGCGCGTAGCGCCGCTGCTCGAGCCCGGAGCCGGTGACGGCGAAGTTGGTGCAGTAGCGGAAGGTGCCGGACGAGTGCTGCGGGTGCGTGACCCGGGCGGCCCGATGGTGCTCGAGCTCCGGCGGCTCTGAGCCGCGCAGCGCGCCGATGATCCCGGCCAGGAGCACGGTCAGCGCGTAGCCGCCGGCGTCGACGACGCCGGCCTCGCGCAGGATCGGCAGAAGGTCCGGGCCGCGGTTGACCGAGTCCTGGCCGGCCTCCAGCGCCTGCTCGATGACGTCGGCGATGACGAGGTCCTGTTCGCCGGCGGTGGCGTCCGGCCCCAGCCGGGCGTCGGCCATGTGGGCGAGCTCGGAGGCGACGCGGTGGGCCATCTCGCGCACCACGGTGAGAATCGTGCCCTCGGCCGGTTCGCGCACCGAGCCGTAGGCCTGGTCGGCCGCCCGGGCGAGCGCGGCGCCGATGAGCACAGGGTCGACGAGCTCCCCGGGACGGCTGGCGAGCTCCTCGGCGGCGCCCCGGATGAGCTGCGACAGGATCACGCCGGAGTTGCCCCGCGCCCCCAGCAGCGCCGCCCGGGCGACGGAGGCCACGATCTCGTCGCGGCCGATCTCGTCGATGGTGCGGCCCTCGGTGGCGCCGGCGAGCCGGTCGAGCTCCTGGAGCACGGCGCGCAGCGTCAGGACCATGTTGTCGCCAGTGTCGCCGTCGGCGACCGGGAACACGTTGAGGTCGTTGACCTCCTCACGGCGAGTCTCGAGCGCCGCCAGCCCGGCCTCCACCAGCGCGCGGAAGCGCACGATGCTGGGGTCCGATACTCCCGTCTGGCCGGTCGCTCGGCCGGGTGCGGCCACCTCAGACCCCCGGCAGGTCAGCGCGCTTTGGTGATCTTGCCCGCCTTGAGGCAGCGGGTGCAGACGTAAACGCGCCGCGGCGTGCCGCCGTCGTCGATGCGGACCCGCTGCAGGTTCGGGTCGAACCGGCGCTTGGTGGCCACCATCGAGTGGCTGCGGTTATGACCGAAGGACGGACCCTTGCGGCACACGTGACAGATCTTTGACATCGCGCGGAGATTATAGGAGGAGGGGCGACGGCCGCTGTCGGAGACGCGCCGTCACCGCCGGGCACCCCGTGTCCGTCTCCAGGGCCGCCTGTGATCAGGATGTGTCCGCGGTGTCGGGTCCGCGTCAATCGCTGCCCCGCAAAGGCCGCCGGATCCGTACCATTCAGGATCCGTGGATTCGGATCGTTGCAGTCGGGTAGAGCACGGTTTCGATGGCGCCTAGCGAGCAGCCGGGAACAGAGACGGCCAACGCGCCGCGGCTTCCTGAGCGCTACCGCGTCAAGCGCCATCTCGCCTCCGGGGGCATGGCGGCGGTGTGGTGTGCCGAGGACCAGGTGCTCGGCCGCACGGTGGCGGTCAAGGTCTTGGCCGAGCGCTTCGTCACCGACCCGGTGGCGATGCGGCGCTTCAAGCGGGAGGCCCGGGCCGCCGCCCGCGTCTCCAACCACCCGCACGTCGTCACGATCTTCGACGTCGGCGACCTCGCCCCGGACGAGGGCCACGCCGGTGAGCCGACGCGCCCGTTCATCGTCATGGAGTACCTGGCCGGCGGCACCGTCGCCGACGCGATCCGCCACGGGGCCGTCCGCCGCCAGGAGGCGGTCCGGTGGATCCGGGAGGCGGCGTCGGCGCTCGATCACGCCCACGAGCGAGAGATCGTCCACCGGGACATCAAGCCGGCCAACTTCCTGCTCAACCGCAGCCGGGTCCTCCACGTCGCCGACTTCGGCATCGCCCGCCTGGTCAGCGAGGACACCATCTCCAGCGCCGGGGAGCTGTTCGGCACCGCCGCCTACCTGTCGCCAGAGCAGGCGCTGGGCCTGGAGGCGACGGGGGCCAGCGACCGGTACGCGCTGGCGGTGGCCGCGTTCGAGCTGCTCGCCGGGGAGCGCCCGTTCCTGACCGAGCATTTCGCCGCCCAGGCGCGCCAGCACATCGAGGACGATCCGCCGCGGGCATCGACCGTCGACCGGACGCTGCCGCCGGCGATCGACCCGGTGCTCATCCGCGGCATGGCCAAGCACCCTGAGGACCGTTTCCCCACCGCCGGCGCGTTCGTCGACGCAATGGAGACGGCGCTGTCCGGCGGCATCCCCATCCTGGACACGGCGACCACCACGACGGTCCGCCGCCGGCCGGTCACCCGCCGGACGGGCGCGATGGCCCGGGCCGGAGCGGCCGCGGCCGCGGTCTCGTCGGCGGCGGGGCGCTCCCGGGAGCCGAGCGTCGCCTCTGGCCCGGTGGCCTGGACCCCGGCCGACTCCCTCCAGCGCGGTTCCTTCGGCCGGCGCGGCGCCGGGCGCGCGGTCGCCCTGGCGGCGCTGCTGATCGCGATCGTCGGCGTGGGGGCGCTGGCACTCGCCGAGCTGGGCGGCTCGTCCAACCGGGCGACCTCCGCGGCCGATCGCACCCACCGGGGCACGGCGACGGCCTCCACGCACACCAGCACCACCAGCCGCGCCCGGCACCACAAGCCGCCGCCCGCCACGACGACGGCCACGACCCCCACCACCCAGGCCGCCGCCTCGACGACGCCCCAGAGCCCCCAGCAGCTCCAGCTGACCGGACATGAGCAGATGCTCGCCGGCAATTACCGGACGGCGATCGCCACCCTGCGCAAGGCGGTCGCAGCGGCGTCGCCGGGCAGCCTCACCTACGCCTACGGTCTGTACGACCTCGGCCGTTCGATGGTCCTGGCCGGGGACCCCGGCGGCGCGGTTCCCGTCCTGGAGGCGAGGCTGAGGATCCCCAACCAGACGGCGGTCGTCAAGGAGGAGCTCAACCAGGCCCTCCAGGCCAGCGGCCAGGCCCCGGCGCAGCTGACGACGCCCACCCAACCCGCGCCGCCGAAGCCCGGCGCCCACGGGCAGGGCAAGCACCACGGCAAGGTCCACGGGCACGACCAGCAGCCTCCGAGCTCCGGCTCCGGGGGCGCCGCGCTGCCGGCGCCGGGCGGCGCCACCGCGCACAGCCCGGCCGCGACCGTGCAGCCGAGCTTCGTGTCGCTGAACTCGTAGTCCGGCTCAGACCACGAAGCCGTAGTCCGGCTCAGAGCAGGACGCCATAGTCCGGCTCAGACCGCGAAACCGGGATCCGGCTCAGACCGCGAAGCCGGCGGGTCCGCGCCGGCCGCCGAGCTCCCGCTTGACCTCGAGCGACGCCAGCACCGCCTCGACCGCGTGCCGGCCGGTGTCGCGCTTGGAGCCGCCCGTGACGCGGTCCAGGGCCTGCCCCATGGTGTCGACGGTCAGGACGCCGAACCCGCACGGCACGCCGGTCTCCAGCTGCACCGAGGCAATCCCGTCAGCGGCCGCGGCGCAGACGTAGTCGTAGTGATCGGTCTCGCCGCGGATGACCGCGCCGAGGCAGACGACGGCGTCAAAGCGCCCGGACTGGGCGGCGTACTTGGCCACCAGCGGCAGCTCGAAGGCGCCCGGCACCGAGAACGTCTCGACCGCCTCGGCTCCCGCCTCCTCCAGTGCGGCGCGAGCGCCCTCCTGGAGCCGATCGGCGAGATCGGTGTAGAAGCGGGCCACGCACAGCGCGACCCTCGGCTCAGCGCCCATCGGTGTGGCGCCGGCGGTCCTGCTCATGCTCGGACTCGATCATCTCCTCGTCGAGCGCGAGTCCCTGGTGGTGGAGCATGTGCCCCAGCCGCTCGGCCTTGGCCCGCAGATAGGCCTCGTTGTGGGGATTGGGCTGGTGCTGGATGGGGAGCTGGTCGGCGACCGACAGGCCGTGCCCGGCCAGGCCAGAGATCTTCTTGGGGTTGTTGGTCAGGATGCGGATGCTCGTCAGGCCGAGGTCGACGAGGATCTGGGCGCCGATGCCGTAGTCACGCAGGTCGGCGGGCAGGCCGAGACGGAGGTTGGCGTCGACGGTGTCCAGACCCTCCTCCTGGAGCTTGTAGGCCCTGAGTTTGTTGAGCAGGCCGATTCCGCGGCCCTCCTGGCTGAGGTACAGCAGCACCCCCTGGCCCTCGTTCTGGATCATCGCCAGCGCCGACTCGAGCTGCTCGCCGCAGTCGCAGCGCAGCGAGTGAAAGACATCGCCGGTCAGGCACTCGGAGTGGACCCGGACGAGGACGTCCGGTTGGCCGTCGATCTCGCCCTTGACCAGCGCGACGTGATGCTTGTTGTCGACGAGCGAGCGATAACCGACGGCGACGAAGTCCCCGAAGGCGGTCGGCAGCTTGGTGGAGACGACCCGCTCCACCAGCTTCTCGTGCCGGCGGCGGTAGGCGACGAGGTCGGCGACTGTGATCATCTTCAGGCCGTGGCGCTCGCAGTAGGGGATCAGGTCCCCGACGCGCGCCATCGTCCCGTCGTCGTTCATCACCTCGCAGATGACCCCGGCGGGGATGAGTCCGGCCAGGCGGGCCAGATCGACCGCCGCCTCGGTCTGCCCCACCCGCTCGAGCGTTCCCCCGGCCTTCGCCTTGAGCGGGAACACATGGCCGGGCTGCACGAGCTCGCGGGGCGCCGTCTGGGGGTCGATCGCGACCTGGATGGTGTGGGCGCGGTCGGCGGCGGAGATCCCGGTGCTGACGCCGGTGCGCGCCTCGATCGACACGGTAAACGCCGTCTCGAACGCCGACTCGTTCTTGGCCGCCATCAGGTTGAGCCCCAGCTCGTCGCAGCGCTCCGGGCTCAGCGCCAGGCAGATGAGCCCGCGTCCCTCCTTGGCCATGAAGTTGATGGCCTCCGGGGTCACGAACTGGGCCGCCATCGTCAGGTCACCCTCGTTCTCGCGGTTCTCGTCGTCGCAGACCACGACCATCTTGCCCTGGCGGATGTCCTCGATCGCCTCTTCGATCGTGGCGAAAGCCGATTTGGTCGAGCTCATCGTGTCGTCGTCACCAGCCTCTCAACGTATTTGGCCAGCACGTCCACCTCCAGATTGACCCTCGTCCCGGGCAGCGCGGCGCCGAGGTTGGTTCGCTCCAGCGTCTCCGGGATGAGAGAAACGGTAAACGATGCGTCGCCGAGGGCGGCCACCGTCAGCGAGACGCCGTCGACGGCCACGGACCCCTTCTCCACCACGTAGCGCATCAGGTCCACGTCCGGCTCGACCTCCACCCGGCGGGCGAAGCCGTCGGCCACGACCGACCGCACCGTGCCCAGGCCGTCGACGTGACCCTGGACGACGTGCCCGCCCAGCCGGTCGCTCGCCCGCAGGGGCAGCTCCAGGTTGACGGCCAGGCCGGCCGCCGCATCGCGCAGCGAGCTGCGCTCCAATGTCTCGTTCATGACCTCCGCCTCAAACCCCCCGGCATCGACGGCCGTGGCGGTCAAGCACACGCCGTTGACGGCGACCGAGTCGCCGACGCCGAGCTGGCCCGCCAGAGCGGTGTCGACAGTGATGCGCACGCCATCCGCGTTGCGCTCCACCTCACGCACCCGCCCCAGATCCGCGACCAAGCCGGTGAACACCGCTCACCACTCCTTGATCCGGGCCGATACCAGCAGATCGTCGCCGACCGGCTCGCAGGCCAGGTCGAGCATGCGGACGGCCTCGGCGATCTGCTCGGCGCCCTCCCCTTCGATCGGATCCCGGGCGGTGCGCCCGCCGAGGACGAGCGGCGCGAGGAACAGCCGGATCTCGTCGATCTCGCCGGCGTCGAGGAACGCCCCGGCCAGATGCGGCCCGCCCTCGAGCAGGATGGAGGTGACCCCGGCGGCGCCGAGCTGATCCAACGCCGAGGCGACCCGGGCCTGCTCGTTCTCCCCGGTGGCGACGACGACGTCGGCGCCGTGGGCCACGAGCGCGTCGGTCGCCTTCCGGGGCGCGGCCCGGGACACGACGACGCTCAGCGGGATCTGCCGGGCGGCGCGGACGAGCTGGCCGTCGACGGGGAGCCGTCCCACCGAGTCGAACACGACCCGCCGGGGCTGGCGCAGGACGCCGTCGATACGGGCGGTCAGCTGCGGGTCGTCGGTCAGCGCGGTGCCGATCCCCACCGCCACCGCGTCGCATTCGGCCCGCCAGTAGTGGGCGCGCCGGCGGCTCGTCTCGCCGGAGATCCACTTGGAATCGCCGGTGCGGGTCGCCACCTTGCCGTCGAGGGTCATGGCCGACTTGAACAGCACCCACGGGCGGCCGGTCCGGGCGTGCTTGCGAAACGGCTGGTTGAGACGACGCGCGCGGTCGGCGAGCTCGCCGCCGGCGAGGACGACCTCCACGCCGTCGTCGCGCAGGATCCCCAGCCCCCGGCCGTTGGCGTGCTCGGACGGGTCGTCGGAGGCGACGAACACGCGGCGGATCCCGGCCTGGCGGATCGCGTCGGTGCAGGGCGGGGTGCGGCCCTGGTGGCAGCACGGCTCCAGTGAGACGTAGAGCGTCGCGGCGGTCAGGTCGTGATCGCCGGCGGCCCGGATCGCCTCCACCTCGGCGTGGGGTCCGCCCAGCTCGGCGTGAAAGCCCTCTCCCAGGGCCCCGCCGACGTCGGCAACGACGGCGCCGACCAGGGGGTTGGGGCTGACCCGGCCACGTCCCTGCTCGGCGATCTCGATCGCGCGGGCGAGGTGACGGCGATCGCTATCGGCGATGGTTGTCATCTGCGCTTCGGAGAATAGTTGGGAGCACATTTGCCGCCGCTAAGTCTGTAGACGCTCATCTCCGGGCCCGGGTGCGCGTACTGGCCGGGGTAGTAGTCGATCGACCAGTCGAAGCTGAACGGCACGGCCCGCGAGCCGCCAGAGAACGGGCTGACGTGGTACTCCAGGCGGGCGTGGTCGGCGAGCTGCGCGTAGTAGGCGATCGCCGCCGGGGCGATCCGCGGCTGGGCGAAGGACCGTCCGGCCTGGAGCGAGCCGATGACGACCCAGCAGTAGCGGCTGTTCTCGTATTCGGACAGCAGCTCCGGGCGCAGCGTGCGCTCGTACTCGTCGATCGCCACGTACCGATGCTCCCCCGGGGGCAGGTGCACGCCGGAGGCGCTGACGTCGGTGACGTACGGGTTCCACAGCTGCCAGCGGGCACCGGTCGGCGTCCAGGGAAGGGAGCGGGAGGGTGGGCCGATATCCATGCCCCAGTCGCCGGACACCACCGGCTCCACCACCACCTTCGCCCCCGCCGGCACATGGCGCGCCATCCACGCCCGGGTCAGGTTGCGGGTGTCCGGCCGCGACAGCACCCGGTCGTTATGGATGACGGCGGCCAGGCTCTGGGCGAGCATGACGACCGCGCACACGGCCCCGGCGACGAGCCCAGGCACCCGCCGGGCGCGGATGAGCCAGCGGACGAGCTCGACCGCCCCGTAGGCGCCGAGCAGGGCGACGATGGGGAAGATCGGCATCAGCCAGCGGCCGAAGTAGCGCTGCTGGTCGCCCATGAAGACGATGTAGGCCACCGGCGCCGGCAGCAGCACCAGCACCGGCCCCAGCCGGCGGCGCACGAGCAGGAGCACGCTGCCGCCCAGGGCCGCCAGCGACGGCGCCCAGCCCAGGCCCCAGGTGAACGTCCACAGGTAGAAGGCGGTCCCGCTCGCCGCCGTGGTGCCGAGCTTCTCCGGGTCTGAGCCGCCGGCCAGCGCCTCCTGCATCGTCAGCCCGGAGTGGAAGGCGCTGAAGTCCAGCACCGAGAACGGGTTGGCGGCGACGAATGCCAGCAGCGCGCACCCCGCGGCGAGCAACATGCGGCGACCCGCCTGGGCCGGTGCACCGGAGGCGGCGTCGCAGGCGAACGCGCCGACCAGGCAGACGACGGTGACCCCGCCGGTGTACTTGGTGGCGGCGGCCAGTCCGATGCCGATACCGGCCAGGACGTACTCCCGCCGCGCTCCGTTTCGCAGCACGCCGGCGATGCCGTACAGGGAGAGCGCCACCGGCGCGAGCGTCGGCACGTCGTTGAGCGCCAGGTGGCTGTAGAAGACCGGCAGGAACGCCAGGCCGAACACCGCGGCGCCGAGCAGGGCCACCGTCCGATCGAACAGCCGCGCCCCGGCGAGGTACGTCAGCCAGACCGCGATCGTTCCGCACAGGGCGGCGACGACCCGCGCCACCACGAACACGCCCGTGGGATCGGTCGCGTACGCCCGGCGGACGGCGTCGGCGCTGCCGAACCACAGCTCAAAGACGATGTGGAGCAGGTAGGAGTAGGCCGGCGGGTTGAGAAAATACTGGGGGTTGAGGTCATGGGAAAAGAATGCGATCGCCCGGGGAACGAAATGGGTCGCCTCGTCGGAGTTGTAGCTGTAGGGCAGGCCCTGCTTGATGCCCCACAGGCGCAGGACGAACGTCAGCGCCAGCAGCACGGCCAGTGCCGGGCGGTGGAGGTCACGCCGTCCAAACGCCCGAATCCGTTCAGAGCCACCGCGGCGGCCTGGCGATGGTGGCGACTGCGCAAGCCGAGACGGTGGCTCCGGTCTGCTTGCCGTTGCCGCTTCCATGTTCGACCACGAGTATCCCGCTACCGTGTGATGGACGGCGCGGCGCCCAGGAAGCACGCGACGGCGGGCGGCGCGGAGCGGCCTGAGCGGAGCGCCCTCCTGCAGCCATGAAGCTCATCATCCAGATCCCCTGTTTCAACGAGCAAGACCAGCTCCCCACGACACTCGAGCATCTGCCGCGGGCCGTCGCCGGCTTCGACACCGTCGAGTGGCTGATCATCGACGATGGCTCCACCGACCGGACCATCGAGGTCGCCCGTGAGCACGGCGTCGACCACATCGTCCGCCTGACCAATCACAAGGGGCTGGCCGCGGGCTTCCAGGCCGGTCTGGATGCCGGGCTGAAGCTGGGCGCCGACGTCATCGTCAACACCGACGCCGACAACCAGTACGACGGGGCCGACATCCCCAAGCTGGTGGCGCCGATCGTCGCCGGCCAGGCGGACATGGTCATCGGCGACCGCCAGGTCGAGTCCAACGAGCACTTCTCCTGGTCGAAGCGCCTCCTCCAGCGCCTCGGCTCCTGGGTCGTGCGCCAGGCATCCTCCACCGAGGTGCCCGACACGACGTCCGGGTTCCGCGCCTACAACCGGGAGGCGGCGCTCCAGATGCAGGTCGTCTCCAAGTTCACGTACACGCTGGAGACGATCATCCAGGCCGGGAAGCTGCTCGTCGCCATCGACCATGTGCCGATCCGCACGAATCCCAAGGTCCGGGAGTCGCGCCTGTTCCCGTCGATCCCGGCCTACATCCGCCGCAACGGCCTGTCGATCTTCCGCATCTATTCCCAGTACGAGCCGCTGCGGGTGTTCTGGGGCGCGGCCGTCATCACCGGGTTCGCCGCGCTGGCGTTCTTCATCCGGTTCCTCATCCCGTTCATCGAGAACGGGGGCCGGGCCGGCCACATCCAGTCCCTGATCGCCGGCGCGGTGCTGTTCAACACGGCGATGCTCCTCGGTGCCCTGGGGGTCATCGGCGACCTGCTGGCGGCGCAGCGCATCCTGTCCCAGCGGACATTCGAGCGGGTGCGGCGAATCGAGCTCCAGCTCGGCGTCGAGCCGTCCCATTACGAGCCCGGCGCCGCGCCTCAGACCGCCCCCGCCGAGGACGAGGCGGTCCAGGTCCTGACCGCAACCGCCCGCGACCGCCAGACGAGCAGCCGATGACCTCGGCCTCGACCGCGGGGCCGGGCGTCCCCACCGGCAACACGTACGACAAGTACGGGTCGACAAACCCGGTGGTGCGCCGACTGATGGCCGGCTTCGAGCGCACGCTCGACGAGCTGTTCACCGCGGCCGTCCCGGCGTCGGTGCTCGACGTCGGCTGCGGCGAGGGCGTGCTGACCGAGCAGTGGGCGGAGCGGCTCGGCTCAGGGCGAATAATCGGCATCGACCTCGACGATCCCAAGCTCCGGGACGAGTGGGCGGCCCGGGAGCGGGCGAACCTGGAGTTTCGCCCCATGACCGTCGAGGCGCTGGACTTCGCCGACAATGAATTTGACCTGGTCGCCGCCACCGAGGTGCTGGAGCACTTGGAGGACGCGGACCGGGCGCTGGCCGAGATGGCGCGGGTGGCGAGCCGGTGGCTGCTCGTCTCCGTCCCCCACGAGCCGCTGTGGCGGGCACTGAACATGGCCCGGGGCGCCTATCTGAAGGAGTTCGGCAACACACCGGGGCACCTCAACCACTGGACCCGACGCGGGTTCGTCGCGCTGCTGGGGCGCTACGGGCAGGTGGTGGAGACCCGGTCGCCGTTCCCGTGGACGATGCTGCTCGTCCGGGTGGGCGGATGAGCTCGACCACCGAGCTCGAGGCGGTCTCCGCCCACCCCCCCGGCGACGGGCCGGAGGGTACCGAGCAGGGTCGGTCGTTCATCTCCGGGGCCCGGATCCTGACGATTGGGATCGCCTCGACGGGCATCTTCACCTTCCTGTACCTGGCGACGGCCAGCCACGTGCTGTCACCCGCCGCGTACAGCGGGATCTCGCTGTGCTGGGCGATCATGTTCGTGATCCTGTCGGTCATCTACCGGCCGATCGAGCAGCTGCTCTCGCGGACGATCGCCGACCGCCGGGCCCGGGGCCTGCCGGGGCACTCGCTGCGGGTTCCGGCGCTCATCCAGCTCAGCTTCGCCGGCATCTTCCTGGTGGTGGCGCTCGTCATGCGCCCCCAGATCCAGAACGGGATGTTCGATGGCTCGGCGGCCCTGTACTGGGTGCTGGTCATCGGCGTGCTCGCCTACGCCGCCAGCTACTTCGCCCGCGGCTGGCTGGCCGGGCATGAGCGGTTCGCCCTCTACGGCGGCCTGGTGTTCCTGGAGTCGACCTCGCGGTTCATCCCGGCGCTGGTGGTGGCGGTGGGGATCGCATCTGGCCAGGGCGCGGTCGCCGTCGGCATGGCGATCGCGCCGTTCGTCTCACTGGCCGTCATCCCGTTCGCCTTCTCCCGCGTCGCCCGCTTCTCTCCGCCGACGGCACAGGAGGCCGAGGCGGTCGAGGTGGCCGGCGCCGAGGCCACCCAGGAGGGCCCGGCCCAGGCGGGGCTGGAGGAGGCGTCGGCCGATCTCTCGCTCCGGCGCGGCGCCGACTTCGCCATCTCGGTGGTCGGCATCATGCTCGCCGAGCAGGCGCTGATGAACGCCGGCGTGCTCATCATCGCCGGCAAGACCGCGGGCGCCGCCCTGCTGACCGCCGGCCTGACCGGCTTCGTCTTCAACGTCATGCTCATCGTCCGCGCGCCGCTGCAGCTGTTCCAGGCCATACAGACGTCGATCCTCCCCCACCTGGCCGGGCTGGAGGCGCGCGAGAGCGCCGCGGAGTTTCACCGCGCGATCCGGACGACCGTGCGGGTCATCGCCGCGTTCGGGCTGGCGGTGGCGCTCGGCCTGCTGGTCGTCGGCCCCCCGGTGATGAAGATCGTCCTCGGCGACAAGGGGTTCGCCTATCAGCGGGTGGGGCTGGCGGTCGTGGGACTGGGGATGGGCTTTCACCTGGTGTCCGGCACGCTCAACCAGGCCGCGCTGGCCCGCGGGCGCGCCCGCTGGGCGGCGGCCGCCTGGCTGACGGCCGCGGGGCTGTTCGTCATCTTCGTCGTCACCGGCCCCGGGCACGGGCATGCCGCGGTGCAGCGCGTCGAGTTTGGCTACTTCGGCGCGACCGCGATCCTGGCCGGGCTGCTGTGGCTGCTCTACCGCCGGGGCCCGGCGCCGGCCGCGCGGGCCTAGAGGGCGCCGGCGGCCTCGACGATCTTCCGGTACGCCGCTGCCGGGTCCTTGGAGCCGAACACCGCGGAGCCGGTCACCAGCAGGTTGGCCCCGGCCTGGACGACCGGCCCGGCCGTCTCGTCGTGGATACCCCCGTCGACCTCCAAGGCGACCCGTGGCGGCAGGACGTGGCGCATCCGCTCCAGCTTGAGCAGGGAGTGCGATATGAACGACTGGCCGCCCCACCCGGGGTTGACGCTCATGCAGAGGGCCAGGTCGAGGACCTCGGAAGCGACGTCGTGGAGCGTCTCGAGCGGGGTTGACGGGGTCATGGCGGCCCCCGCCGTGCAGTCGGCCTTGCGGATCTGGTCGAGCGTGTAGTGCAGGTGGGGCGTCGCCTCGACATGAACGGTGATGCTGTCGGCGCCGGCCTTGGCGATGTCGCCGACGTGCCGCTCCGGGCGGTCCACCATCAGATGGACGTCGAGAATCCCGCCGGCGTCGTGGACGTGGTCGGCGATGGCGCCGACGATGACCGCCCCGAACGTGATCGGCGGGACGAAGTGGCCGTCCATCACGTCGACGTGGATGACGCGCGCCCCCGCGTCCATCACCTCCGCCACCTGCTGCCCCAGCCGGGCGAAGTCGGCCGAGAGGATCGATGGCGCGACCCGCCGCTCGCTCAGGAGCGCCTTCGTGTGCCTGCGCGTGATGGCGTCAGACCTCCTGGAGCATGCTGCCGTGGCAGTGGTTGCACTCGGCGATCGCCGTCGTCGACATCCGGACGATCGTCGAATGCTCCCCGCAGTTCGGACAGACCGAGACCAGCTCGTAGCGCCGCAGGCAGTACACGCAGCGGTAGCGCCCGGGAACGGCCGTCGGCCGCAGCCACGGCTCTCCGCAGCCGGGACACTCCGGGCCGAGCTTGGGCGCTGACTCGCTCATCGCAGTGGAGACTAACGGCCCGGGTGCCGGAGCCTAACGGCCCGGGTGCCGGAGCCGGGCGATGTAGAACCCGTCGGTCCGGTCGGTGTCCGGCGCCAGCTGCCGGGCCGATTCCAGCTCCCACCCGGCCGTCTCGGCCAGGAACCGGTCGATGACATCCTCGGACTCGGCGCGGGAGATGGTGCACACCGAGTAGACGAGCGAGCCGCCCGGCCGGGTGCCCTGGGCCCCGGCGCGCAGCACCGCCGCCTGGAGCGGGGCCAGGTCGGCGATCCGCTCCGGGCTGGTGCGCCAGCGGAGGTCCGGCCGGGACTGCAGGGTGCCGAGGCCGCTGCACGGCGGGTCGACGAGCACACGGTCATAGGTCCCGGCGGCGCCGGGCGGCTCGGTGGCGTCGGCCACGGAAACGGAGGCGCAGGTGACGTGCATGCGCGCCAGCGTCCGGCGCAGTGCGTCGGCGCGGCCGGGATGGCGCTCGACCGCCACCAGCTCGCCCTCGTCGCCCATCAGCGCCGCCAGGTGGGTGGTCTTGCCCCCGGGGGCCGCGCACAGGTCGAGGATGCGCTCGCCGGGACGCGGGTCGAGCGCGCGGGCGACGGCCATCGACGCCCGCGATTGGGGCATGATCTGCCCGGCCTGCCACTGGGGGGAGGCGTGGGCGTCATACGGCCCGTCGAGAACCAGGCCCTCCGGCAGGTCCGGCGCCGGGTGGGTCGCAACCGGGAGGGCCGCGGCGATCGCCCCGGGCTCGGCGGCCAGGGTGTTGACGCGCAGGACCGACTCGGCCGGGCGGTTGACGGCGGCCAGCAGCGCCCGGGCCCGCTCCGGCCCCAGCTCGTGCCACCACCGCTCGGCCAGCCACTCCGGGACCGAGTGCAGGGTGGCGGCGTGGGCCGGGGTGGCGTCGTCGAGCCCGGCGAGGATCGCCGCCCCCTCCCGGGTGGCGCGGCGCAGCACGGCGTTGACCAGCCCGCTGCCCGCCCGGGAGTCGCGCTTGGCCAGCTCCACGGACTCGTGGACGGCGGCGTGCTCGGCCACGCCCTCCATCAGCAGCAGCTGCATGAGACCGAGCCGCAGGGCCGCCAGCACCGGCGGATCGAGCTTGGCCGGCGGGCGGCCGGTCAGGCGGGCCATGACGTGGTCCAGCGTGGCGCGGCGCTGGACGGTGCCGTAGGCGAGGGCCATCGCCAGCGCCCGGTCGCGGCCGTCCAGCCGCGCTGCCTCGGCGTGAAACGCCCGGTCGGCGTAGGCGTCGTCCTCGAACACGCGGCGCACCACCCGGTAGGCGCACTCGCGGGCCGGGGAGACGCCGGCCCGGCCGCGGGCCGCGCGTCGCCCGGACGCCGGCGCGGCCGTCATCCGCGCAATCCCCGGAGATACGCGTCGCCCGGCATCGCCTTCCGCCCCGGCGGCTGCACGACGGTCAGGGCGAGCGTCCCCGGCGTGCACCCCAGGACGGGGACGGCGCCGTCGAGCGAGAGCTCGCCGGGGGCGGGGTTGCCGGAGGCCGGGTTGCCGGAGGCCCGGTCGCCGGGCGCGGGGGCGCGCGGCTCGGCCCGCCAGACGCCGAGCCGGGCGCCGTCGGCCAGCACCAGCGCGGCGCCGATGTGGGGTGAGAGCGCGCGCACGACGCGGGCCAGCTCCTCGGCCGGGCGGCCGGGGTCGAGCAGCCGGTCGGCGGCGGCGATCTTCTCGGCATACGTCGCGGTCGCCTCGTCCTGCTCGTGGAAGACGAGGCCGTCCGGGAGGGCGCCGAGCGCCTGCACGAGCAGGCGGCCGCCGATCGCCGCCAGGCGGCCGGCGAGCGCGCCGTAGTCGTCGTCCGGCGTGATCGGCTCGTCCTCGGTCAGGCACACCGGGCCGCTGTCGAGCCCCGCGGTCAGGCGCATGATCGAGACCCCGGTGCGCTCGTCGCCGGCCATGATCGCCCGCTCGATCGGCGCCGCGCCCCGCCAGCGGGGCAGGAGCGACGGGTGCACGTTGAGGATCTGGTGGTCGGAGAGCAGCGGCTCCCGGATCAGGGCGCCGAACGCGCACACCACGACGGCATCCGGGCGCTCGGCGGCGATGCGGCGCCGGGCCGCCTCGTCGTTGACCGATTCCGGCTGCTCGAGCGCGAGGCCGAGCTCGGTGGCGGCGTCGGCGACCGGCGGCGCGGCCAGCTTGCGCCCGCGGCCCCGGGGCCGATCCGGGCGGGTGACGACGAGCGATGGGCGATACGGCGATTCCGCCAGCGTCCGCAGGACCTCGGCGGCGAAGTCCGAGGTGCCGAGGTAGACCGTCCTCAAGCGGGAAGCGCTTCGCGCAGCGCCCGCATCGCCTCCTTGCGCTGGGAGCGCGAGATGCGGTCGAGCACCAGGATGCCGTCGAGGTGGTCGATCTCATGCTGGATGACGCGCGCCTCCAGGCCGGACGCCTCGATCAGGAGCGGCTCACCGTACTCGTTGAGCCCGCGCACGCGAATGTGGACCGGCCGCTCGACGTCGACGTGGACGTTGGGGAGGCTCAGGCAGCCCTCCTCCAGGGTCTCGAGCTCCTTGCCCGTCCACTCGATCTCCGGGTTGACGAGCGCCGCCACCGGCGACTGCTGGTGGACCCGGTAGACGAGCAGGCGGTGCAGCGCGCCGACCTGGTTGGCGGCCAGCCCCACGCCGATGGAGTCGATCATGAGCCGTCCCATCCGCCCCACCTCGTCGCGCAGCGCGTCGTCGAAACGCTCCACGGGACGGGCCGTGGTGCGCAGCACCGGATCCCCAAACTTGCGCACGTGGGCCAGCGCAGCCGAGCGCCGGGCGGCGACCTCCGGGTCGAGCTGCTCCTCGGTCTCGACCTCCTCGGCGTCCTCCTCGAGGGCCACCTCGGTATCCAGGTGTTCTGTAGCGTGCTGAGCCACGACGTGGAGTGTAGAGGTGCTATTGCGGGTCGACGTCGACGCTGACCGACGCCCCGCGCCGCGCTGCCCCCGGCGCGACGAGGTCGACCGCGCGGCCGACCGCATCGATCGCCGGGCGGCGCTCGGTCGCCTTGACGACGAGCTGGCTGCGGGCCCGGCCGCGCAGCCGGAAGAGCGGCGCCGGGCCGAGCACCGCCGCACTCAGCGAGGCCAGCTCCGCGTGAATCGCCTCCGCGGTCTCCCGGGCCAGGGGCTCCGCCTCGGCCGAGCAGACCACCCGGATCAGGGACGCGTAGGGCGGGTAGCGCAGCGCCGCCCGGCGTTCCAGCTCGTCGGCGATGAAGCCGTCGGAGTCGTGCCGGACGGCGAAGCTGATCGGCCGCGCGTCCGGGGCCAGCGTCTGGACGAGGACGCGACTGTCGAGCGCGCCCCGCCCGGTGCGCCCGGCCAGCTGGGTGATGAGCGCGAACGTGCGCTCCTCGGCGCGGAAGTCCGGGAAGCGCAGCGTCTGGTCGGCGTCGAGGACAACGCCCAGCGACACGTCCGGAAAGTCGTGGCCCTTGGCGACCATCTGGGTGCCGACGAGCACGCCGGCGGGCGCGGCCTCGAAGTCCTGGAGCGTCCGCGCCCGGGCCGGCAGCGAGGCAGAGTCGGCGTCCAGCCGGAAGATCGGAAAGCCTTCCCGCCCCAGCGCCTCGCGCAACTCGTGCTCGATGCGCTCGGTCCCGGCGCCGTGGCGGGCGACCGAGACCGACGCGCACGCCGGGCAGCGCTCCGGCACGCGCTCGCGGTGGCCGCAGTGGTGGCAGGCGACGAAGGCACCATGACGGTGCAGGACGAGCGCCACGTCACAGTTGGGGCACAGCCAGACGCGCCCGCAGGCCCGGCAGGAGAGGAAGTTCGACCAGCCGCGCCGGTTGAGCAGCAGGATCGCCTTCCCTGAAGCCTGGCGCAGGTCCGCCAGCGCCATCCGCGTCTCCGGGTGCAGCGGCTGGTGATGCCCCCGCATGTCGAGCACCTCCACCGCGGGCAGCGGCCGGTGATCGACGCGCTGGGTCAGCCGCAGGCGCGTCAGGGCGAGCACGCTCTCCGGCCGGGGCGTGGCGCTGCCGACGACGAGCACCGCCCCGTGGCGCCGGGCCCGCCAGCGGGCGACCGTCCGGGCGTCGTAGCGCGGATCGCCCTCGTGCTTGTAGGAGCTCTCGTGCTCCTCGTCGACGACGATCAGGCCGATGTCGTCGACCGGCGCGAACACCGCCGAGCGCGGGCCGACGCACACCCGGGCGTCGCCGGTGCGCAGGCGCATCCACTCGTCATGGCGCTCCCCGGCGCTCAGCGCCGAGTGCAGAACGGCCACAACGTCGCCGAACCGCGCCTGAAACCGCCACAGCACCTGCGGGGTCAGGGCGATCTCCGGAACCAGGACGATCGCCGTCCGTCCGGCCTGCAGCGCGGCCTGGACCGCGCCGAGGTAGACCTCGGTCTTCCCGGAGCCGGTCACCCCCTGGAGCAGAAAGCCGGGGGAGCCGCCGCCGACGGCCTGCTCGATCTGCCCCAGGGCCGCGGCCTGCTCGGCGGTGAGCGGCGGAGGGGTGGCCGTGGCCGCGCCCACCGCGTGCAGCACGGGCCGTCGCGGTCGTGGGCGCTGGTCGATCCCCACCAGCCCGCGGCCTTCCAGCCGCCGCAGACCGGGGGTGTCGAGCTCGGCGGCGACCGTGGGGCCGCGCTGCGCCAGAGTGGTCAGGAGGTCACGCTGGCGGCCGGTCAGCCGGGAGCCGTCGGCCAGGCCGCCGGTGAGGGCCGCCCGGCCGGCGTCGGTCAGCTCGGCGACGAGCGCCAGCCTGGCCCCGGTCCCGGAGCCGGCGCCGGGAGCCAGCATCAGCTGGAGCGCCCGGGCGGGTGTGGAGCAGTACTCGCGCGCCATCCAGTGGGCGAGCTCCACGAGGTCCGCCCCCACCCCGGCGCCGATGACGGCCTCGGGCTCGACGAGTCGCTCCGGCGCCAGCTCGGATGTCTCGGCGAGCTCGACGACGACCCCCAGCGAGGTGCGCGGGCCGAACGGGATCCGGAGCAGGCTTCCGACCTCCACCGCCTGTCCGGCACCCACCCGGTAGTCGAACGGGCCCCGGACGGCGCGGGTGGTGGTGAGCGGCTGGACGCGGGCGATCATCGAGTGAGCGAATGTAATGCCGCCGCCCGGCGTTAACCTGATGGCGTGGATTCCGCGCGCGGCGAGACGGTCTTGTTTCACGGCCATCCGTCGTGGCTGTCGATGACGCCGTTTCTGGTGCGATGGCTGCTGGCCAGCCTGCTGCTCGGCACCGCGGCCGGTATCGCCTCGATCGTCGCTGACGGGCGCGAGCAGATCAGCTGGGTGATCCTGGCGGTCCTGGGGGTCTGGCTGCTCACGTTCTGCCGGGGCCAGCTCCGGCGCCTGCGCGTGACCTATCGGATCACCAGTCGACGGCTGGCGATCGAGACCGGGCTGATCTCCCGCGACCGGCGCGAGACCCGCCTGGAGGCGATCCAGGACGTCAGCGTCCGCCAGACGCTGCTCCAGCGTGCGCTGGGCGTCGGCACCGTCGACTTCGAGACCGCCGGGGAATGGGACGCTGACTTCCGGTTCCGCGGCGTCGACGATCCCCGGCGCATCGTCCGTGCCGTCGACCGGGCGCTCGATCGCGACCGGCCGGACTGGAGACTCGGCCTCCTCGACCCCCAGCCGTGAGCGCTCCGGGCCGTTACCTGACCGAGACGGTCAGCTCGGTCGTCGCGTCCTGCGGGCCGCGCGTCGAGGTGATCCCCACCGCGCCGATCCGCTGCAGGTCCGGGAGCAGCCGGGCGAGGGTCGCGGTGGCGGTCAGCCCCCCGGCGTCGCCGCCCAGCAGCCGGCTGATGTCGGCATAGCCGAGCGACGTGACCGACGCCGGCCGTCCGGACAGGGCCCCGGTGAACGCCGGCTCCCTCGCCAGCGGACGGCGCGTCCGGGCCACCTCGGCGATGCCCCGCGGACGGGTCGCGACGACGATCATCCCCCGGACGATGGCGTAGTCCAGCGCCAGCGTCGGGGTGAGCTGGAACGCGTGGACGGTGAGGCCGTCCACCGGCTCGGTCCGGAACACCGCACGGGCCGCCGCGCTCCCGCCGGAGGTGGGCACCAGGCGCGCCATCGCCCGCTGGAACTGGCCGAAGACGGCCTGCGCGCGGGCTCGGTCGGCGAGGACGCTCGCGATCACCAGGGTGGCGGACCGGCCGGAGCCGAGGATCGCCACCGCCGACTGGCCGGCAAACTGCGAGACCAGCGCGTTGACGTCGACGCCGGCATGGCCCAGCGCCGTGCCCAGCTGGCTGAGCAGAGGTCCGATTCCGGTGGCCAGCCCGGTCGCCGAACCGGCGTTCAGCACCTGGGGCAGCGCCCGGGTCAGGCCGTTGACGTCCAGCATCAGACTGGCGCCGGCGGGGATGACGCCCTGCAGCATCGGCGAGAACGAGCCCCGCACCGATCCGCCGGGTCCGAGGACGCTGTGGATGGTGATCCGCGCGCCCTGCGCCGTGGGCACGAGCCACAGCCCCACCCCCCGGAGCCGAGGCTGGGAGAGCAGGCCGCCGAGCGCGCCGAGGACGCCGGACTGGCCGGCGAGGACACGCTGCACACCGGCCGGAGACGCGTAGGCGTCCAGGACCGTCCCGGACGGCGCCGCCGACGCCGCCCGCCGGTAGGCGACATCGGCGCTCAGCGACGGCGTGGAGCCGGACGCGGCGTCGAGTGCCGCCCGGACGCTCGCGTCCTGGCCGATGACGAGGTCTGAGCCGACGATGGCAGCCACGTTGCCGTTGGGATAGCGCAGGAGCGGCGTGGCGCGGTAGCTGCCGTGGGGGCGCGCCCCCTCGGCCCGCAGGAACCGCCGGGCCCGTCCGCGGTCGGCGACCTCGGCGACGACAATCGAGCCGGCCGTCGACGTGGTGGTGTCCAGAAGCGCCAGGGCGGCGGCGCGGCCGATCCAGGGAGCCACCTGGCTGGAGTAGTCGACGGCGCGCCCGCCCGCGAGCACCTGGTCCAGGCGGCCCAGGGCGGCGCCGCCGGCCAGGCCGAAGCCGGGCAACCGGTTGGCGGTCGCGAGGGCCTGCCTGACCGCCGGGCGGTCCCGGTCGAGCGAGACGCCGACGTAGGCCAGGGCGTCACCCGGGATGACCGACGTCGTCCCCGACGCGGTGATCGCCGGCCCGGAGCCGGCGCTCAGGGCAACGGCGACACCGGCGAGGACCAGGGCCGCCAGCAGCACGGCGACCGCGATCCAGCGGTGCCGGAGGTTGTTCGGCGCCAGCCTGCTCACACTGTGAGCAAATGAATCACGCCGCGGCGTCGCGTGAGTCGGTTCCCGCCCGTGAGTCGGTCCTCGCCCGCCTGGGCCGGCGCCCGGGACCCCGTTCCCCGCCCACCCGGCGCTCATTGCGCTCGACGAAGTCGATGATCGCCGGTACCCCCTCCAGGCGGTAGCGTTCACGCAGGCGGTTCTCGATGAAGTAGGCGTAGTCGCGGGTGACGCGCGCCCGCGAGTTGACCTGGATCGAGAAGCGCGGCGGGCGGACCGCGGTCTGGGTCATGAACAGCAGGCGCAGCCGATGCCCGGACTTCGCACCCTGGCCGCCGGCTCCCACCGGGGGCTGGCGGGCGGCGACGACCTCGGACAGGAAGCGGTTGAGCTGGGGCGTGGGGACCCGGTTGCGGCTGCGGTCGGCCAGGGCGACCGCCTCGATGAGCAGCCGCTCGACGTGGCGCCCGGTCTTGGCGCTCGCGGTCAGCACGCGCGGGCGCAGGCGGAGCTTCTGGTGGGCGCGGGCGCGCTCGTGGTCGAGGTCGACATCCTCGGCGATGTCCCACTTGTTGAGCACGAGCGCCGTGGCGCATCCGCTCCGCATCGCCAGCTCGGCGATCCGCAGGTCCTGGCTGGTGATCCCGTCGAGTGGCGTCGCAGACCACGAGGGCCACATCGGCACGCTCGGCGGCCCGCCGTGAGCGCAGCGAGGTGTAGTACTCGAGCGACTCCCCCACCTTGGCCTGACGGCGGATGCCCGCGGTGTCGACGAGGATGAGCTTGCGGTCGTTGTAGGTGAGCGGCAGGTCGATCGCGTCCCGGGTGGTGCCGGCCTCCGGCGAGACGATGACGCGCTCAGAGCCGGCGAAGCGGTTGAGCAGCGAGGACTTGCCGACGTTGGGGCGGCCGATCAGGGCCAGGCGGACGGCATCGTCGTCGTCCTCGTCGTCTGAGGATTCGGCCCGCCCGCCCGCCAGCGCGGCGATCCGATCGAGCAGGTCGCCGGTGCCCAGGCCCTGGGTGGCCGACACCGCGATCGGCTCCCCCAGCCCCAGGCCGTGGAACTCGGCGGCCAGCGGGAGGTCGCGGGCGCTGTCGATCTTGTTGGCGGCGACCAGGACGGGCAACGGCGAGCGGCGGAGCAGGTCGGCCATCTCCTGATCGCCGGGACGCAGGCCCGCCCTGGCGTCGACGACGAGCACCGCGGCGTCGGAGTCGGCCAGCGCCGCCCGGGCCTGGTCCTGGATCTGGACGGCGAGCGAGTGGCGGTCCTCGAGGTCGACGCCGCCGGTGTCGATCAGCGTCAGCGGGCGACCGTTCCACTCGGTCCGCAGCTCCTTGCGATCCCGGGTCACACCGGCCTGCTCGTGCACGACGGCCTCCCGCGTCTCGGTGAGGCGGTTGACGAGCGAGCTCTTGCCCACGTTCGGATAGCCGACGATCGCGACCTTCATGGTCCATCGAGGCTAGTCGGTGCCGGCACAAGGACCGGGGCCGGCGAGAATTCCCGCCGGGCGGGCGGGTCCGATTCCGCACCTACCCGTCGTGATCAGTGGGAGCTACTGAGTCAGAACGGGCAGATCGGTGCCGGCGCCGGCGCAATAGCCGACTCCGGCCGCCGCTTGGTTGGACCACAATGACTGCACGGCGAACGTCTGGCCGTGGTTGCCCTTGATGTCGCCCATCGCGCCCGGGATTGGCCGTCACCCCGGGCTGACCGGTCAGGCTCTCGCCGACCCACGCGCACTTGTCGCCGTTCTCGTTGGCGTCGAGCGCGTCGTACCAGCCGCCGATCTGCTGGGCGCTGGTGCCGGTGCCGATCACGTCCTCGGCGCCCGGGTCGGTGACCGTCTCCTCGATCTCGTGGCCGAGCACGATCGAGAACCCGTCGAGCTTGCCGGCGGCGCCGCTGTTGACTGCGTTCTGGCCGCAGGCGTTCGCGCCGCCCGAGTTGATCGCCAGCGCGTACGGCATGTTGGTGTATGAGATGCCCTTCGGCAGGCCGTTGTAGATGCCCGCCTCCTCGCCCGGATAGGTGTAGTCGTGGAACGCGCAGTAGCCGCTGGCCAGGGCGTTGGGGTCCGAGTAGCTGGGAGGCTGGGCGATGACGAAGTCGGCGTTGTTCAGATCGGTCACGCCGAAGTGCTTGGCCGCCCGCGCCGCCTCGGCCGCCAGGTCGGTGTAGGTGTTCGCCGACCCCGGCGGATTGGCGGCCGACGTCTTCGGCAGGCCGGTGATGGAGTTGGTGTCGTCGACCCAGATGCCGGCCAGTTGGTCGGCGGGGTTGGTGATCGGCTGGTGGGCGCCGACGGCCGTTTGGTAGTACTGCGTCTGGACGCCGGCCCACTGGGTCCCGCCCATCTGGTAGACGAAGTTCGCCATGTACCTGCCGGCTCCGTCCGGATCGCACTTCAGCGTCGCCGTCGTCGAGCCCTCGGCGATCTGCTCCGCCGCGCACGGCTGGTTGGCCGGGAAGGCACCCTTCTCACCCCACCCCCAGTAGACGAGGTAGACGTGCGGCTTGGTCTGGACGTGGCCGCCGTAGTAGGCCATGTTGCCGAGATAGGGCAGCGTGGTCGCCGGAGCCTCCGGCAGGCCGCAGTTGGAGAACGGCGAGGGGAGCAGCCCGTTCTCCGGGCACGGCGGCGCCGGCGGCTGGAGCGACCCCTGCGGAGCGAAGGTGTGCTGCTGCCAGTACCGCTTCTGCGTCTGGATCTCCTGGCGCAGCGTCGGCATGAGAATCGGCTTGGCCGAGGCCGCGGCCGCGCCGAGGCACAGCAGCGCAGCGGCCAGCCCGGCCACCCTCGCGGCTCCACGGCGGTAGAGGCGTTGTGACATCGAGTCCTCCCTGAGTCGACAGGTGCTGGGACGATGGGGACGCGGGGCGGCCGTGAGTCCTGTAACGCCGCCGGGCGTCAAGACTTGCGCAAAACGACCGCCCCGTGTCCACGAGGCCGTAGAGTCCAGCGGGCGTTGAGCGAGGACCCTGCACCGCCCGGCGGGCACCCCCCGGCGGTGCCGGCCCAGCCCCCGGCGCCACGCCGGGGGCCGGACGCGACCGTCACGGCCGACGCCGAACTGCCCGCGCTGGACGAGCGGGCGCTGGCGGCACTGCGGGCGGTGGGTCGCGAATGGCCCGGCGCCGCCAGCGGCGCCGGCGCGCGGCGCCGCGACCTGCCCGTGGACCCGAGCCTGCGCTACGTCCTGGACGAGGGGCCGCGCCGCGGGCGCTTCATCTCCATCCGGGCCGCGCCCGGCCGAAACCATGACGAGGTCGAGGTGACTCGACGGGGCGGCACGCCTGACTCGGCGGCCGGCCGGCTCGAGTACGGGCTGCGCCGGCTGCTGGTCGGTCCTCCGCTGCGCAGCAGCGCGGTCGCGGAGGAGCGCATGAGCAATCCGCTGGCGCTGCCGGTCCTGTCGCCGGACGCGCTGTCATCGGTGGCCTACGGCCCGGAGGCGATGCTGGCGATCCTGATCCTGGCCGGCAGCGAGCAGCTCAAGCTCTCGCTGCCGATCGGCGCGGTGCTCATCGTGCTGATGATCTCGGTGGGGCTCGGCTACCGCCAGGTGATCCGCGCCTACCCGCACGGCGGCGGCTCGTACATCGTCGCCAGCGACAGCCTCGGACCGCGGTGGGGGCTGTTCGCCGGAGCCGGGTTGATCGTCGACTACATCCTGACGGTCGCCGTCTCGGTGGCCGCGGGCGTGGCCGCCATCACCTCGGCGATCCCGTCGCTGAGCTCGGCGACGGTTCCCATCGGCCTGGGCGTCATCGTCCTGCTGGTGCTGGCCAACCTACGCGGCGCCAAGGACGCGGGCCCTCTGTTCGCCGTCCCCACGTACATGTTCATCGTCGCGATCGCCCTGATCGTGATCGTGGGGATCGTCAAGTCCGGCGCGCACGGCTTTCACCCGGTTCCGCCGGCGCCGGCGCGCGCCACCGAGGCGCTCAGCCTGTTGCTGATCCTGCGGGCGTTCGCGTCAGGCGCGACGGCGATGACCGGGATTGAGGTCATCTCCAACGCCGTCCCGGTGTTCAAGCCGCCGGAGGCCGACAACGCCCGGCGCACGCTGTCCTGGATGCTCTTCCTGCTGGTGACGATGTTCGCCGGCGTCATCGTGGTCGCCTACCTGGACGGAGCGTCGTTCACCAACAGCGAGACGGAGCTGTCGCAGATCGCCCACCGCAGCGTGGGCGGCGGCGCCCTCTACGGCTTCGTCCAGCTCGCGACGACGCTGGTGCTCCTGATCGCGGCCAACTCGGCCATCAACGGATTCCCCCGGCTCCTGTTCTTCATGGCCCGGGACCGGTACGCGCCGCGCGCCTTCCTGCACCTGGGCGACCGCCTGGCGTTCTCGCTGGGGATCGTCGTGCTCTGCGTGCCCGCGGCGATCCTGTTCGCGGCCTTCGGCGGGAAGACCCAGCCACTGATCCCGCTGTTCGCGATCGGCGTGTTCGTCGCCTTCACGCTCGCGCAGAGCGCGATGGTCGCCTACTGGCTCCGCCACCGCGAGCCGGGATGGCGCCGGAGCCTGGCGATCAATCTGGTGGGGGCGGTGCTGTCCGGGCTGGTGGCGCTGATCGCCGCGGTGACGAAGTTCACCGCCGGGGCGTGGATTGTGGTGATCCTGATCCCGCTGATCATCGCCGGCGCGCTGCGGATCCACCGGCACTACGCGCGCACCCACGCCGACCTGCTCCCGGGGACCGAATCCGGCGGCGCCGCGCGACCGGCGGACGGCGGCGCACTCGAGCCTGCCGAGCGCCAGGACGTGCCGACCGAGGTCACGCACCTGGCGGTCGTGGTCGTCGCCGTGCTCGATCTGGCCGCGTTGCGCGCGCTCGCCTACGCCGCCTCACTGTCCGTCCCGGTGCTGGCCGTCCACGTGAGCCCCAGCCCTGAGGAGGCCGACCGCTTCTGTGGCTACTGGGACGCCTGGGGCGACCACGTGCCGCTGGAGGTGCTCGTCTCGCCGTACCGGGCCACGCTGGCGCCCCTGGCCAACTACATCGAGGCCCTGCACCGCCAGCGTCCGGAGGTCACGCTGACGGTGGTCGTCCCCCAGTTGGTTCCGGCCCACCGGTGGGCGCGCCTGCTGCATCACCGGACCGCCCAGCGCCTGCGCCGGGCTCTGGTCCGCCACCAGGCAATCGTCATCACTACGGTTCCGTTTCACCTCTCTGACTGAACCGACGGGCTCCGCGACCCGGGCAACGACATGCCACCGTCGAACTGGACGGTCGCCGGGCGGAGTGCAACTAAGATGCCCCGCTTGCGTGACATGAGTTCATGGCAAGAAGCCGGGATCCTGGCCCGGGCCGACCTGGACGCGCCGCTCGAGCCGATCCCGGCCGACGACGGGCGTCCGGTCCTGCTATCGCCGAGGCGGCGCCGGCGGTGACGCTGACGATCGCATCGCACAACCGCAGCGAGCAGCTGCGGCACACGCTGCGGGCGGCACCTCAGGGGGTGGCGTGCTTGTGACTTGCATCACTTGTGCGGGGGCCGCGCGGGCCTCCCGGTCGCCGAACGAGGCCACTACTCTCCGGTAGACACCGAGTCAGCGGTGGCGCGGACGAGCTCGGCCACGCGCGCCACGACCTGGTCGAGCGTCAGGTCGGTGGTGTCGATCGTGACCGCGTCCGGGGCCGCCTGGAGCGGCGAGTGGGCCCGCTCGGTGTCGCGCTGATCGCGCAGCGTCTGATCGGCGAGCACGGTCGCCTCGTCGGCCCCCAGCTCGGCCGCCCGGCGCCGCGCCCGGGCCTCCGGGCTGGCCGTCAGGAACACCTTGACCGCGGCGTCCGGGGCGACAACGGTGCCGATGTCGCGCCCCTCCGCCACCCAGTCGCCGCCGGCCAGCAGCCGGCGCTGCTGCGCCACCATCGCCGCGCGCACCGCCGGATCGGCGGCGGCGACCGAGGCGGCCTGAGTGACCTCCGGGGTGCGGATGTCCGCGGTGACGTCGCGGCCGTCGAGGCGCACCCTCTCCCCCAGGTCGATCCGCACCTGCCCGGCCACCCGGGCCGGCTCGGCGCCGCGCTCGCGGGCGGCCAGCGCCACCGCGCGGTACATCGCCCCGGAGTCCAGGTAGGTGAACCCCAGCTCCTCGGCGACCCGGCGGGCCACCGTGGATTTCCCGGCGCCCGCGGGTCCGTCGACGGCGACGACCATTACCACTAGCCCGCCAGCGCCGCGATGTCGTCGGCGAACCGGGGATAGGACACGTCGGCGGCCTCCATGCCGGCGACCTCGACCCCCTCGGCGGAGGCCAGCCCGGCGACGGCGCCGAGCAGCGCCAGCCGATGGTCGCCGTGGGCGTCGATGTGCCCGCCGCGCAGTCCGCCGCCCCCGCGCACCACGAACCCGTCCGGCAGCGCCTCAATGTCGGCCCCCAGCCCGCGCAGCCCCTCGACGACCGTCGCGATCCGGTCGGACTCCTTGAGCCGCAGCTCGGCCGCTCCCCGCACCACGGTCTCCCCCTCGGCAAAGCAGCCGAGCAGCGCCACCAGCGGCAGCTCGTCGATCGCCAGGGGCACCTCGTCGGCCTCGACCGTCGTCCCCACGATCGGCCCGTAGCTGACGTCGAGATCGCACGTCGGCTCGGTGGCTGCGAAGGCGCCGGGCTCCTCGAGCTCGCCGACGACGATCGCGCCCATGCGGTGGAGGATCCGGAGAAAGCCGGTCCGCGTCCAGTTGACGCCGACGCCGTCGAGGACGAGCCGCGCCCCGGGGACGAGCACCCCGGCGGCGATCAGGAACGCCGCGCTGGAGAGGTCGCCGGGGACATGGACGCGCTCGAGCTCCAGCTCGTCGGCGTTGCCGACGGTCGTGGCGTAGCCGCCACCCGGCCGGGGCTCACGGGTCACACGGGCGCCGGCGCGGAGCAGCATCCGCTCGGTGTGATCGCGGCTGGCGATCGGCTCCAGCACGGTGGTGCTCTCCGTGGCCAGCCCGGCGAGCAGCAGGCACGACTTGACCTGGGCGCTGGCGACCGGCAGCTCGTAGGCGATGCCCTCGAGCGACGCGCCGTGGACGGTGAACGGCGGGTAGCGCCCATCGCGCGCCTCCACCCGCGCGCCCATCAGCTCGAGGGGCCGGGCGATGCGGTCCACCGGGCGGCCCCGGATCGAGCTGTCGCCGTCGAGCGTGAAGCTCGCCCCCTGCTGGAACGCCAGCCAGCCGGGAAGCAGCCGCATCAGGGTCCCGGCGTTGCCGACGTCGATGACGTGCCCGGGCGGCTGGGCGTTGCGCATCCCCACACCGCGGATGACGATCTCCCCGGCGCGGTCCTCCACGATCGCGCCGAGATCGCGGACCGCCCCCAGCGTGGAGCGGGTGTCGGCGGCGTCCAGGTAGTTGACGACGCGGACCGGCTCGGCGGCGATGGCACCGAGGATCGCCGCCCGGTGGGAGATCGACTTGTCCGGCGGGGGCGCGGTCCGGCCGCGCAGCCGCAGCCCGGGGTCGAAGCGCAGGTTCACGGCCGGCTCACCGCAAAGCCCAGCTCGCCGATCAGCCGCTCGGCGGTGGCGGCCGCCGGCTCCCCGGCGATCCACAGCGCCACCACGCCCTCGGTCATGTCGCTGGCCGGGTACAGGGCCATGTCGACGATGTTGACCCCGCCGCGACCGAGCGCCAGCGCCAGCTGGGCGATGACCCCCGGGCGGTTGGGCACGGCGGCTCGGAGCTCGAACAGCTCCCCCCCGGCCAGCTGGGCCTCGAGCAGCGCCCGGCGGTCGGCGGCGGCGGCGTCGTTCCAGGCGCCGATGGCGGCGCTGTCGCCGCGGGCCAGCGAGTCGCGCACCGCGCCCAGGCGCTGGATGGTGCGGTCGATCTCGGCGGTCAGCGCGTCGCGGTTGCTCAGGTAGATGTCGGTCCAGATCGCGCTCGACGCGCCCGCCACCCGGGTGGCGTCGCGGAAGCTGGGGCCGGTGGCGGGCAGCCGGACGTCGCCGTCGGCGAGGCTGCCCGCGGCCTGGGACACGAGCACGTTGGCCAGCACGTGGGGCAGATGGGAGACGGTGGCCAGGATGCGGTCGTGGGTCTCGGCGTCGATGGCGATCGGCCGGGCGCCGAGTCCGTGCAGGAGCCGGTGCAGGCGCTCGTACAGCATCCCGGAGGTGTGCGCGGCGGGCGTCAGATACCAGGTCGCGCTCTCAAACAGGTCGGCCCGGGCATGCTCGACGCCGGCGCTCTCGGCCCCGGCCAGGGGATGGCCGCCAACGAAGCGGGGGTCGCCGTGAGCGGCGACGACGGCGCGCTTGGTGGAGCCGACGTCGGTGACGACGCAGCCGGGGCCGGCGGCGGCCAGCGCCTCGCCGACGACCTGCGGCAGCCGGCCGACGGGCGCGGCGACGAACACGGCGTCGGCGTCGTTCACCGCGGCGGCCACGGAGTCACAGGCCTCGTCGACAGCGCCGCGCTCCAGCGCCGCCGCCAGGGCGTCCGCCGCCACGTCGTACCCGGCGACCGACGCTCCCAGGCGCTCCCGGGCGGCCAGGGCCACCGAACCGCCGATCAGGCCGACGCCCAGAACCGCAATCCGCATCCGGCGCGGGACTACTTCCTGTCGCGGCGCGCCCGCACCGCTTCGGCCAAGCCGTCGAGCACCTCGACGGTCGTGTCCCAGCCGATGCAGCCGTCGGTGATGGACTGCCCGTACACCAGCGTCTGGGTGGGGTCCGATTCGTCGAGATCCTGGCGGCCGGGGACGAGGAACGACTCCAGCATGACCCCCACGATCGCCTGCTCGCCGGTGGCGATCTGCAACGCCACGGCCTCGGCGACCTCCGGCTGACGGTCCGGGTCCTTGCCGCTGTTGTCGTGGGAGAGGTCGATCATCACCCGCTGGGGCAACCCGGCGCCGCGCAGCAGGTCGACGGCCCGCGTCACAGCCTCCGAGTGGTAGTTGGGGGCGCCCTTGCCGCCACGGAGGATGACGTGGCAGTCCTGGTTGCCGGTCGTGTAGAGGATCGCCGGGGTGCCGCTCACGTCGATGCCGGCGAACGCGTGGGAGACCCCGGCGGCGCGCACCGCGTCGACGGCGACCTGGACATTGCCGTCGGTGCGGTTCTTGAAGCCGACGGGCATCGACAGGCCGGAGCCGAGCTGGCGGTGGGTCTGGCTCTCGACCGTGCGAGCGCCGATCGCCCCCCAGCAGACCGCGTCGGAGATGTACTGGGGCGTGATGGGGTCCAGGAACTCGCAGCCGACGGGCAGCCCCAGCTCCAGCACCTCCAGCAGCAGCTGCCGAGCGAGCCGCAGGCCGGTGTTGACGTCGCTGGAGCCGTCGAGATGCGGGTCGTTGATCAGCCCCTTCCAGCCGATCGTCGTCCGTGGCTTCTCGAAGTAGACCCGCATGGCGACGCACAGCTCGCCGGCCAGCCGCTCGGTCTGGGCGCTGAGGCGCTCGGCGTAGTCGCGGGTGGCCCTGACGTCATGGACGCTGCACGGGCCGACGACGACGAGCAGCCGGTCGTCGCGCCCGCTGAGGATCGCCTGGACCTCGGAGCGCCCGCGCAGCAGCGTGGCGGCGTGCTCGTCGGAGAGGGGCAGTTCCTCGATCAGGGCCTGCGGGGCGACGAGCGGGACGACCCGCTCGATCCGCCGGTCGCGGATGGCGTCGCTGCGGGCTGTGCCGGTGTAGGCCACGTCAGGCCGCCGCCCGGGCGGTCGGGGTCAGCGGCGCCTGCGACAGCCGCTTGCCGGCCACCGCGGCCGCGGCCCGCACCTGCCCCAGGTAGGTGGCGAACTCGCCGGCGGCGAGCTGCTGGGCGGCGTCGCAGATCGCCTCGTCCGGCGCCGGGTGCACCTCCACGATGATCCCGTCGGCGCCCGCGGCGGCCGCCGCCAGCGACATCGGCGTCACCAGGTCCCGGCGGCCCGCGGCGTGGCTGGGGTCGACGATGACCGGCAGGTGGGTCATCTCCTTGAGCACCGGGATCGCCATCAGATCGAGCGTAAACCGGTAGGCGGTCTCGAACGTCCGAATCCCGCGCTCGCACAGCAGGACGGCCTCGTTGCCCTCCTTGAGCACGTACTCGGCGGCCATGAGCAGCTCCTCCAGCGTGCTTGACAGACCCCGCTTGATCAGCACCGCGCACCCGGAGCGGCCGATCTCCGACAGCAGCGTGTAGTTCTGCATGTTGCGCGCGCCGACCTGGATGACGTCGGCCACCTCGAGGACCGGCTCCAGGTCGCGGGCGTCCATAACCTCGGTGACGATCGGCAACCCGGTCTCGGCCTTGGCCTCGGCGAGCAGCCGCAGACCCTCCTGGCCGAGTCCCTGGAAGGCGTACGGTGAGGTCCGCGGCTTGTAGGCGCCGCCGCGGAACAGCGTGGCGCCGGCCTGGTTGACCGCGCGGGCCGTCTCCAGGACCTGGTCGCGGGACTCCACCGTGCACGGCCCGGCGATCATCGCGAAGTGGTCACCCCCGACGTGGCGCCCGGCGATGTCCAGGACCGAGCGCTGCCCGTGCTTGATCTGGCTGGAGGCCAGCTTGTATGGCTTGGAGATCGGCACCATGTGGTCGACCCCGGGGGCGGCCTCCAGGTCGAGGCGACCGACGTGCTCAGCGTCGCCGATCGCGCCGATCACCGTCAGCTCGTCGCCATGGATCACATGGGCCCGCGCGCCCACCCCCTCCACGCGCTCGACGACGGCCTGCACCTCCTCGTCCGTCGCCGCGGCCTTCATCACGATCATCATCTTCTGGTGTCCTTTCTCAACGCCCGGAAACTCTACGAAAGCTGGAGTGTCAACCCGGTCTACACGGCCCGTGGTCAGGCACGGCCGGTGAGTGGTGACGGCGCCCGGCCTCCGGGTTGACGCGCGCTCACGCGGCGCGGACGGGGGCTGTGGCCGAGCGCCTAGCTAAATCGCCAGGCGTAGAAGCGAGCGTAGGAGCACCAGCCGAGGTCGGTGGCGGCGTGGCTGGTGGTGTGGACGCGGTCGGTCATGCTGCGCTTCTGGTCTTGTGTTGTACCAGACGGGGCAAGGAAGCCCGACCGGCCGGCACCGGCGACAAGATCCCCGAGCCGGGTCGTGGGTCGCGCGCTCAGTTGAAGTCCGTGTCGGTCCTCAGCCCCGCACACCGCGCCTCGTCCTCCTTGCGCAGGTTGTACGGCCGCACCTGCCAGCCCAGCCTGTGGGGCTTGAACAGGACCATCGGCCGGCCGCGTTTGATCGCGTGGCCGGGGTTGTAGCCGACGTTGCCGACGTTCATGTGGAGCTCCCAGGCGAGGGTGCTCTGGAGGCCGATGAAGGACACCGGCTGGCCGCAGGAGCGGATCCGGCGCAGGCCGCCCTCGCGCTCGATGACGTTCTCCAGGCGGTTCAGGCGCTGGGCGGTGGCCCGCTCCTTGAGGATCTCGTGGTGGGCGTCGCGGACGCGGGACTCCGCCGCGGCGGTGAGGGTCACCAGCAGGGCGACGACCGCCGCCGGGCCGACCAGCCGCAGCACCACCGGGCGCGGGGTCTCGGCCAGCAGGCGGCCGACGGCGCCGGCGGCGACGACGACCATCAGCGCGGCGGGCTCGATCATGTACCGCGACACGGCCGACCAGCCGTGGTAGGCGAAGGCGACCTCGATGGCGACCCACAGGACGGCCGCGCCGGCGATCGCCAGCGTCACCCGGTCCCGGCGCACGGCTGCCAGCACGACGCCGCAGACGAACGCCAGCTGCATGGGCAGCTCGTACAGGCTGCGCAGGCGGGAGATGACCCCCAGGATCTTGCTGCCGTGGATGACCGTTGCCTGGTTGAGCGCCAGGTCGCCGGAGATGAACCAGCTGTGGGACGTGAGCGCGGGGATCGTGAACCACGCGGCCGGGATGAGCGCCAGCCCCGGCACCGTTAGCCACCGCATCGACGGCACGGCGCGCCACGACCACACGGCGTACAGGCCGGCGAACACCCACGCCTCCGGCCGCCCCAGCGACGCCAGCACCAGCATGGCGAACGCCAACCGGAAGCGCCGGGAGAGATGGCAGTCGATCGCCGCCAGGCACAGCAGCACGATCAGCGGGTCGGAGTTGGCGATCAGCACCAGGTGCGAGTACGTGCCGATGCCGAGCACGCCGACTCCGGCGAACGCTCCCGCGACGTACGGCGCGAATCGCCGCCGGCCCGGTGCCGGACCGGTGATCCGGAACGCCAGGCGCCCCGCCAGCACCGCGCTGCCGAGCGCGCCCGCCATGGCCGTCGTCATCCACAGCCACATCTGGACGTGCCCGGCGGCCGCGTAGGGCAGCGTGAACAGGAACGGCAGCGGCTTCCAGGACGGGGCGCCGTCCGTGTTGAGGTTCCAGTGCAGGACCTGGCGGCCCCACACCAGAAAGCCGAAGCCGTCGTAGGAGGGCCGGATCCCGGCCAGCACCACCGCCAGCACCGACGCCGCGATCACGGCGAGCAGCACGAACGGCCAGCGCCGGCGCGGCAGACGCCGGCGACGGCGCTCCGGGGGCGACGGCGCGACGGCGGGTTCTGTCTGCGATGTGGTTGCAGTCACGGCACGGCGCGGTGCGCGTTGGTCAGAGGACGTCCGTGAGCGCGCCCAGAAAGCGATCGTTCTCGCCGTCGGTGCCGATCGTCACCCGCAGGGACCCGTCGCGGCCCAGCGCACCGCCCGCCCGGACCAGGACGCCCCGCCCGGCCAGCCCGGCGATCACCTCGGCTTCGTCGGCTCCCTCCGGCAGGTGGCCCCAGACGAAGTTGGCGTCCGACTCGGCGACCCACAGGCCGAGCTCGCGCATGCCCTCGACCAGCTGGAGCCGGGCGGCCACGGCGTGCATGACCCGCCGCTCCACCTCGTCCTGGTGGCGCAAGGCCTCGACCGCGGCCGCCTGGGCCGCCATGTTCAGATAGAACGGCTGGCGCACCTGGTCGACGGCGGCGCGGAACTCCTCCGAACCACACAGCGCGTAGCCGACCCGCAGGCCCGCCAGCCCGTAGGCCTTGGAGAACGTCCGCAGCAGGACGAGATTCGACCAGCGGCGCAGCAGGTCGACCGACGCGTAGGTGTCACCGACGGCGAGCGAGAACTCGACGTAGGCCTCGTCGAGGATCACGCACACGTGACGCGGGACGCGGGTCATGAATTCGGCGATCGCCTCCAGCGGCAGCGACGTCGAGGTGGGGTTGTTGGGATTGCAGATGAGCACCAGCCGCGTGGCCACCGTGATCTCGGTCGCCAGCGCCTCGAGGTCATGGCGGTCATCCGAGTCGAGCGGCACCTGGATGGCCCGGGCGCCGGAGGCGGCGGCCAGGTGCGGGTAGACGCTGAAGGCGGGCCAGGCGTAGACGACCTCGGCGCCGGGCTCCAGCAGGGCCTCGCCGGCCGACAGGAGGATGTCGCACGAGCCGTTGCCGAGCGCGATGCGCTCCGGGGGAATCCCGTAGCGGTCAGACAGCGCCCCGCGCAGCGCCGCGTACGAGGGATCCGGATAGCGGTGGACACCGCTCAGGGCGCGGGCGGCCGCCTCGATGACCTCGGACTTGGGCCCAAAGCAGGACTCGTTGGAGGCCAGCATCGCCATGTCCTCGCCCAGGTCATAGCCGGCCGCCAGCGGATAGGAGGGGATCCTGCGGATGCGCTCGCCGAACTCGATGGCCATCGCCGCCCCTATTGTGCCGCGTCCAGGTCGGACCGCAGCGCCCGCGCCCTCCCCAGGTAGACGTGCTGGGGGCGGTGGTCCTCCGGCGCGTAGTAGTGCAGCATCAGCCGCACGATCCGGGGCAGCGAGCCGGGTACCGGCACCTCGCGGGCACAGAGCAGGGGCACCCGGTCGAGGCCCAGGCGGCGGGCCGCCAGGGCGGGGAATTCCGCGTTGAGGTCCTCGGTGAGCGTGAAGATGCAGCTGACCATCTCATCCGGGGTCAGCGTGTTGCGATCCATCAGCTCGCGAATGAGGAGATCCGTTCCCTCCAGGATCGCGCTCGCCTCGTTGGCCTCGACGCTATTGGCGCCTCGGAGCGCGAAAAGCCGCATGCCGGCGCGGATTCTGCCAGAGGAGGCGGGTCAGGGGGTTGCCGGGAGCGACCCGACCTCGTAGACGGTCGCGCAGCCGAAGTGCTTGGCCGAGACGATGAGCCTGGCCCCGAGCCGCCTTCGCAGGTTGACCTGCGGGCTCGAGCAGCTGGCCAGCAGGAAGCGCGCACCGCTGGCGATGACGAACTGGCGCGACTGGGCCCTGGTCATCTCTCCCTCAAACAGCGAGTCGACGTTCTCGGAGTTCGGCATGCAGTCCGGCTGTGACCACAGACAGTCGCCGACGAGCGTGTGCCGACCGGTCGAGCCGGGGACCGCCTCGCCCATGTAGAACTGCGTCAGGACCCCGCCGGGCGTCGGATCCCTGGCCAGATAGCGCAGCGCCGCGTGCTCGTCCTTGGTGATGAAGTTGGCGTTGCCGGTCGCCGGGGCGACTGCGCCGGGGGCGATGTCGACCGCGTAGGCGTTGACCGGCACCACGGCGACCGCGACCGCCAGGCCGGCGACCAGGCGCCCGCGCGGGAGCGAGCGCAACCGGCTCTGCCGCACCCCTTTGACCGCCAGCATGGCCAGCGGGATCGTGATGCCGTCGAAGGCGTGCAGCGGCGTCGCGCTCAGACCGGTGGCCGAGAAGAAGTAGATGAAGATCGCCGCCGGCGCCCACACCCGCAGCATCAGCTCCAGGAAGGTGTCGGCGCGACCGCGGTAGCCGAGCAGGGCGAACAGGCCGAGCGGCGCCACGGCGATGGCGATCGCCGTCCACGGGAATTGGTGCTTGCTCGCCGCCCGGGCCAGGTTCCAGGACAGGTCGAGATGGCCGAGGAGCAGGTAGTAGACGAGCGGCAGTCCGATCAGGGCCAGCGTCAGGACGGGGAGCGCCAGTCGCCGCCACTGCCGTGTCTGCCACCACAGCCTCAGGTCGCGCCAGCGGACGAGCTCGGCGCCGAGGACGAGGAGGATCATCGTCTCCCCCTGCCACGGGTGCAGCGTGCTGGCGACCGCGCCCAGCAGCCCCGGCATCCAGTCCAGCCGGGCGGCGGCGCGGGCCCGGTCGTAGCGCACCAGACCGAACACGATGAGCGCCACCGCGATGAGCGCGAACGGATACCCCCAGGAGATCCAGACCGACATCGTGTCGCCGACGATCCCCAGGCTTCCGTAGACGCTGCTGACGGACGCGAACAGCAGCCCGAGGGTCAGCGAGGCCCGCCGTTCGAAGCGCCCGGGGAACATGCGGTAGGCGACGGACCGGATCGCCAGGAACAGCCCCACCACCGCGATCGGCTTCCACAGCAGCAGTGCCAGCCACGACGGGACGCCGAGCGCGGTGATCCCGGCCGAGATGATGATCGCGGGCTGGAAGTAGTCGGCGGGCGTGGCGCGGAGCACGAACAGGTTGGAGACCAGACCGTGGTGCGCCGCCGACTGGATCCACGACAGGTACTGCATCTGGTCGACGATGTAGAAGCCGTCGGTGCCGGTCCAGACCAGGCCGTTGACGACCGCGCGCCAGACGTCGACCGCCACCACCCACATCGACAGTGCGCCGAACAGCCCCAGGAGCCCAAACTCAAACCAGTCCAGCCGCCGGCGGCGCGCGGACGCGGACGGACCGGCGGGCGCTGGCCGGCTGGCGGGGACCGCCGGGGGAAGTTGCACGCGCACGGGCGCGAACTTAAGCAGAGCCCAATAAAGCGAGCCTGACGGCTATTGCTCGAGCTTATTCTGAAGTGACGTCGATGCTCCGCCCGCTGGGCTGTTGAGCAGGCTCATCCCGTGGTCGGCCATGTAGTAGCTCGTCCAGTTCATGAACGACAGGACGAGGTAGATCGTCAGCGCGATCGCCACCCGCCGCAGGCGCGGGCCGCCCACCAGCGCCGCCAGCGGCAGCAGCCAGACCACGTACCACGGCATCAGCCAGCTGAGGCTGGCGATCAGCGCCAGCGTCGCCCACCCGGCGCCGGCGACCCAGTCACGGTTCCGCAGGAACTGATGGGCGACGACGAGGACGACACCGACCACGAACACCTTCAGCAGCAGCGGCGTCCCGCCACCCAGTCCGAACACCAGGCCGACGACGTTGGGGATGCTGGCGCCGGTCAGCAGCGTGCTCTGCTGCGACAGGTTGGGGATGGACAGGCCGAACAGCGAGATGCTGAGCGCTGCCATGACCACTGCGCCGGCGAGCGCACCGGTCAGCACCCGGATGCGCCGGTCCCGGCCGGCGGCGGCGACGAGCAGGAACGGCAGGAGCACGACCGCCGTGAACTTGACCGCCACCGCCAGCATCAGGACCCCGCCGGCGGCGCGGTCCCGGCGCGCCAGCACCAGCGAGATCGCCCCCATCATCGGCACCAACATGAAGAAGTCGTTGTGGAAGGCGCCGATCTCGTAGATGAGGAAGATCGGATTGAGCGCGACGAAGGCGACCGGCATGCGGGGGTCGCGGCCGAGCTGGCGCGCGCATTGCCAGACGAGCGCCACGAACCCCAGGCTGAGTGCCACCGTCACGATCTTCAGCACCCAGTAGGCGACCGGCACCGAGACGAACGCCAGCGGGTACGTCAGCGCCGTGAACAGCGGTCCGTACGGGCTGCGCAGGTTGTGCCAGCTGGAGTACCCAAACACCGGATCGAACATCTCCTGGTTGATGACGTGCCGGTACGGATTGAGATGGTGGAGCGCCCCCAGCCGCGCATAGCCGAGGTAGTTGAACAGGTCTGACAGCTGCATCGGCGGGCTGAGCAGCAGGATCAGGTGCAGGACGACGACGGCGATCGCAATCAGCCGCATCGGCAGCGAGCGGACCGCCGCCAGCACGACGAGGTAGGCGACGATCATCGCCAGCAGCACGAAGCTGAACAGATACCCCACGGTGCGCGGGTTGCCGATCGACCAGTGGAGGATGAGGTGCAGCGGTCCGGCCTGCCAGCCGGGGAAGTACTGGGCGGTGTGCGGGACGAGGATGGAGGGCCCGGCCGCCGCATCGGCGACGATGGCCAGGGTGCCCGCGATGAGGGCGCCGATGGCGACGCGGCCCGCCGCCGGTCCCAGGGTGACGGTGACGCGCGGGAGCCGGCGCCGGGCCGTCGCGGCCACGTCGGGGAGCGCCACCGGCGCGTCCACCGGCGGAGTCAGCGTCGATCCGCCGGCGGTGCCGGAGGCGAGCGCCAGCGTGGGCTCCGGGGTGACGGGCTCCTTGGGCATGCGCTGAAGATAGTGACGACACGCGCGTTTGCCCACGGTCCAGACGACCGTTGAGATCCGGTTAAGGCCGCGTATGCGGGGTTATTTACCTCATCCATACACCGCTGATCCGACATTAGGCTCCTCTTGGTGAGCGTCGGCTCGTTGGCGAACCGGGATTTGCGCAGCCCGTTGCGCGGGGGACGGGTCGCCGATGCCGGTGTGCTTGGCGCCCCGGCGCTCATCGCGGTCGGGACCCTGACGGCGCTGGGCGCCGTGCTGCGCTTCTGGGGATTGGGCCACCAGGGCTTCTGGTACGACGAGGCCGACACCGCCCTGCTCGTCCACCTGTCGCTGGGCAAGATGCTGGGGCTACTGCCCCAGAGCGAGTCGACGCCGCCGGTCTACTACATCGCCGCCTGGGTCTGGGGGCACGTGTTCAGCGATCACGAGGCGGGGTTGCGGTCACTGTCGGCGGTCGCCGGGGTGCTGACGGTGCCGGTTGCGTATGCCGCCGCGGCCAAGCTGATCTCGACGCGGGCGGGCGTCATCACCGCCGCGCTGACCGCGTGCAGCCCACTGCTCATCTGGTATTCGCAGGAGGCGCGTGCCTACTCGCTCCTGGTCCTGTTGACGGCCATCTCCCTGCTCGCGTTCGCCCACGTGCGGGCGGCGCCGAGCGGGCGCGGGATGGCGCTGTGGGCGGTCGCCTCGGGGCTGGCGCTGGCCACCCACTACTACGCGCTGGTGGTGGTCGTTCCCCAGATGCTGTGGCTGCTGATCGAGCACCCCCGGGACCGGCGGGTGCAATTGGGTGTGGGGTTTGTGACCGTCTGCGGCCTGGCCCTCCTCCCTTTGGCGATCAGCCAGAACGGGACGAAGCGGGACGCCTGGATCTCCCACTCGCCATTCGGCATCCGCGTGCGTCAGATCATCCCCCAGTTTCTGATCGGCACCAACGCGCCCCACCGGCTGGTCGTCAAGTATCTGGCGATGGCGCTCGCGGTGGTGGCGCTCGGCCTGCTCGCGTTCCGAGCGACGGCGGCCGAGCGGCGGGGGGCGCTCGTCGCCGGCGGCCTGGCCCTCGCCGGCTTCGCCCTGGCGCTCATGTTCGTCGTGGCCGGCTTCGACGACCTCATCACCCGCAACATCATCGCCCTGTGGCTGCCCGCTGTGATCGTCATCGCCGGCGGCCTCGCCGTCCGCCGGGCCCCGCTGGTCGGCGGCGCGGTGGCGGTGGTGCTGTGCGCCACCGGGGTGTTTGCGACGGTGGGGATCGCCACCGAGCGCAGCATGCAGCGCCCGGACTGGCGCTACGTGGCGCGGACGCTCGGCGAGGGGGCGCCGGCGGCCCCTGGCCGCGACATCCTCGTCCAGCACTACACGTACCTGCTCCCGCTCTCGCTCTACCTCCCCGGGCTGCGGGACCTGCGGCGGCCGGAGCAGGTGCGCGAGATCGACGTCATCTCGGTCGTCTCCCCGGGGCAGCCTCTGTGCTGGTGGGGCGCGGCCTGCAATCTCATCTCCTCGGCGATGCAGCCCCGCTATGACATCGCCGGCTTCCACGTCGTCTCGCGTCGGCACGTGCTCCAGTGGACGATCCTCACGCTGCGGTCGCCGCGCCCGGTGCTCGTCAGCCGCCGGGAGGTCGCGCGCGCGCTCCATACGACCTCGCTGCGCGCCGACAAGCTCATTTACCAGCCCGGCTGAGCGCCCTCAGCTCGTCGGCGGTCAGCCGCCGGTAGGCGCCCGGCGCGAGCTCGCCGAGGGTCAGGGGGCCGAACGCGACCCGCTCCAGCCGGCGGACGGGATGGCCGACGGCCTCGCACATCCGCTTGATCTGGCGCTTGCGGCCCTCGTGGATGGTGAGCTCCAGGACATCCGGCGCGATCCGCCGCACGCGGGCGGGGGCGGTCGGCCCATCGTCGAGGGTCACGCCCCGGCGGAGCCGGCGGAGGGTGATGTCGCGCACCGGAGGACGGTCGACTCTCGCCCGGTACGTGCGCGGAACCTCGAAGCGGGGGTGGGTCAGACGGTGGGCGAGCTCGCCGTCGTTGGTGAGCAGGATCAGCCCGGTGGTGTCGATGTCGAGCCGGCCGACCGGGTAGAGGCGGTGCGGGGACGGGATGAGCGAGACGACCGTTGGCCGTCCCTGAGGGTCCGAGGCGGTCGAGACGACGCCGGCGGGTTTGTTGAGGACGTAGACGACCCGCTCCGCGGCGGGGGTGAGGCCGGCGCCGTCGACGGTGACGGTGTCGGCGTCGGTCACGTTTCTGGCCGGGTCGGTGACCGGCTCGCCGTTGACGGTCACCCGGCCGGCCCGGATGATCTCCTCGGCAGCGCGGCGCGAGGCCACGCCGGCCGTGGCGAGGAACTTGGCTAGGCGCATCGCGCTGTCAACATAGAGAGCATGGACCTGCAACTGCTCGACGAGACGCTCGCCGAACTGGGCCAGCCCGCCTACCGGGCGCGCCAGGTGTGGCGCTGGACGGCGCAGGGCGTCGGCGGCTTCTCGGAGATGACCAATCTGCCGCGCGATCTGCGGGCCACCCTCGAGCAGAGGGTCCCGTTCTCCAGCCTGACGCTCGAGCATGAGGCCCACGCGCGCGACGGGACGGTCAAGGCGCTGTTTGCGACCCAGGACGGGCGACCGGTGGAGGCGGTGCTCATGCGCTATCGCGACGGACGGCGCTCGCTGTGTCTGTCCTCGCAGTCCGGCTGTCCGCTGACCTGCACGTTCTGCGCGACGGGCACGATGCGCTTCGGCCGCAACCTGACCGCGTCGGAGATCCTCGATCAGGCGCTCCACTTCCGGCGGCTGACCGAGGTCGACAACGCCGTGTTCATGGGAATGGGCGAGCCGATGATGAACCTCGACGCGGTGTTGGCCGCGTGCGAGCGTCTCCCCCAGCTCGGCATCGGCAACCGCCACACCGCGGTGTCGACCGTGGGCTGGATCCCCGGCATCCGCCGGCTGGCCGAGCAGCCGATGCCCATCCGGCTGGCGCTGTCGCTCCATGCGGCCGACGACGCCCTGCGCTCCGAGATCATGCCGGTCAATGACCGCTACCCACTCGCCGACGTGCTCGCCGCCTGCCGCGACCACTATGAGCGCAAGCGCCGCATGATCTTCGTCGAGTACGTGATGCTCGCCGGCGTCAACGACTCCTACGCCCAGGCCCGCCAGCTCGCCGACGCCCTCGACCCGCGCATCTTCAAGGTCAACCTCATCCCCTACAACCCCACCGACGCGCCGTATGACGGCTCCAGCCCCAAGGCGATCGAGGCCTTCCGCGCCGAGCTGGAGCGCCATGGGGTCGGCGCCACCGTCCGCCTGACCCGCGGGCGCGACATCGATGCCGCCTGCGGCCAACTGGCCGCCGCCCGGGCCTGACCTCGGCCGCGCCGCGCGGCAGCTTTGGCGTTCACGGCCACCCCACGGCGGTGAATCGACATTCATCGCCCGCGCGGCTCTCGCTCACCGCCTTGGCCGGGCCGCCGGGTGGAGCGAGATCAACCCTCCCGATCAACCCGTGCGCCGACGACGCGTGGGCCGCGCCGCGCGACGCTGTGCACCATGAACACTTTCGGCTACATCCTCAACTCCGCGCTCGTCCTCGTCGTCCTGGTGCAGATGCGCGAGCGCCGCCTCGACGCCCGGATGATCCTGCTGCCGCTCGCCCTCGTCGGCGTGGCCGCGGCCTCCTACCTGCACTCCATCCCCAGCGCCGGCAACGACCTGCCCCTGATCCTCGGACTGACCGCCACCGGCGCCGCCATGGGCGCACTCGCCGGGGTCCTCACGCGCGTCCGCCCCGGCGACGGCGGCGTCGCCCTGGTCCGGGCGGGTTACGCCGCCGCCGCCGTGTGGGTCGTTGGCGTCGGCGCCCGGATGGGATTCGCCTACGCCGCCGACCACGGCGCCGGGGCCTCGATCGCCAGCTTCAGCCGCGCCCATGAGATCACCGGCGGCCCCGCCTGGACCGCCGCCCTCGTCCTGATGGCCCTGGCCACGGTCGTCGCCCGCGTCGGCGTCCTCTACCTGCGCGGCCGGCGCGTCGGCCGGGTCGAGCTCCTGCCGGGGCTGGCCGGCCACCGTATTGTCTGAGGCTCGAGATGGGGCACGACGCTCTGCAGTTGACGGACCGGGAGGCGGCGGCCGAGAGCCACGCCGCCGCCCGCCGCACCCGCGACCGGATGCTGATGCGTCCGGTCGCGTCGGCGTTGATCGCCCTCGTCGTCGTCTCCACGGTGCTGGCGTCCCCGCCGCCGTCGGGCCACGGCACGGGCGTCTGGATCGTGATCGCCCTCGCCGTGTTCACCGCCGGGGCCGTGGGCACGATGCGCGTCCCCCGGGAGCGGACCGCCGCTCTGACGGGTCTGGTGCTGGTGATGGGCGGCGCCGGCGTCGCCCTCGGCGGACTGCAGCCGCACGGCGCCACCGAGCTGGGGGCCAGCGCCGCCGTGTTCACCGCCGCGGTGCTCCTCCCGCTGAGATGGGCGCTGGCCGCCGCCGCGCTCATCACGGTCGCGCTCGACGTGGTGGGGGCGCTGCGGGGCGCCACATTTGGGGGCCTGGCGGCCTCGACGCTGCTGTGCGTGCTGCTGACGCTCATGGCCCGGCTGCTGCGCAGCGCGCGGGAGAGCGAGAACCGCGCCGCGATGCTGTACGCCCAGCTGCAGGACGCCCGCGACGCTCAGGCCGAGGCGGCGGCCGTCGCCGAGCGCGGCCGGATCGCGGCCGAGCTGCACGACGTGCTCGCGCACTCCCTCTCCGGAGCGGCGATCCAGCTCCAGGGCGCCCGCAAGCTGCTGGAGCGCCAGGAGGTCGACACCCGGGCCACCGCCGCGGTCAGCCGGGCCGCGGAGCTGGTGCGCGAGGGCCTCGGCGATGCCCGCCGGGCCGTCGCCGCCCTCCACGGCGAGGACCTGCCGACGGTCGACCGCCTCCCCGTCCTGGTCGAGGACTTCCGCCGCGATCACGGTGCCACGATCGAGCTGGAGATCGACGGCGCGCCCGGGCCCCTGAGCGCCGACGCCAACCTGGCGCTGTATCGCGGCGCCCAGGAGGCGCTGACCAACGCCGCCCGCTACGCCCCGGGCGCGCCGGTGCAGGTGCGGCTGAGGCGTGTCGGTGACCGGGTGGCCTTGCGGGTCGTCAACGGTGCGCCTGCGGGCGCCCTGGCGGTGGCCGGCGGGGACGCCGGACTGGCCTCGGCCGGCGGCGGGCACGGGCTGGCGGGCATGCGCGAGCGGATCACCCGGCTCGGCGGCACGATGACCGCGGGCGCGACCACCGACGGCTGGGAGGTGGAACTGGAGGTGCCGCAGTGAGCGCGCCGATCCGCGTCCTGATCGCCGACGACCAGCGCGTCGTCCGCGACGGGCTGAGCATGCTGGTGGAGATGATGGACGGCATCGAGGTGGTCGGCGTGGTGGCCGACGGTGCCGCCGCGATCGACGCCGCCGTCGGCGACCGGCCGGACGTGGTGCTCATGGACCTCCGGATGCCGGATGTGGACGGGACCGAGGCGACGCGGCGGATCGCGCGGGCGCGCCCGGACACCGCGATCCTGGTGCTGACGACATATGCCGACGAGTCATCGGTGCTGCCGGCGCTTCAGGCCGGGGCCCGCGGATACCTGACCAAGGACGCGAGCGCCGAGCAGATCGAGGCCGCGATCCGCGACGTCCATGCCGGGCGCACCCATCTCGACAGCGGCGTCCAGGAGCAACTGGTGGCGATGGCCGTGCGCGCCGCCGCCGCCCCGCCGGCCGGTCTGGGCGAAGCCGAGGCGCTCACCGCGCGCGAGCTGGAGGTGCTGGGGCTGATCGCCGACGGGCTGTCCAACCATCAGATCGCCGAGCGGCTGGTCGTCTCCAACGCGACGGTCAAGACGCACATCAATCGGGTCTTCGCCAAGCTCGACGTCCGCGACCGTGCCCAGGCGGTGCGTTTCGCCTATGAACACGGGCTAATGCGGCGTCCGCTGGGGTGATCCCGGGGACGGTTCAGACCTCGTTACGTGCGCAGGACCGGGTCGAGGACATCCGCGCCTACATCGCGCCGAGTTCCTCAACGCCCGCGCCGCGCGGCTGGGGGAGCACATCGTCAAGGGCGAGCTGTACTCCCCGCTCGACCTGCCCCTCCCGGCCGGATAGGGCAGTAACAAATCGATGGGCTTGGGCGGCGTCATCGGCGAGCGCTCGGGCTCACCGGGGCTGGGCTTCGATCTCATCTCTTGTCAGGGCAACCCGTATCTCGTCGCCCACGTGATTGGCAGCCCCGATCGGTATCGCGACCTGCTTGCGCCCCCACACGTGGCCCTCCTGCAGGATCACGTGCGTAACGTGATGGTCGACAGGATCCATCACGAGACCCTTTACCGCACCGATCCACCCATCTCTTGCATGCACGGGGTCGCCGCGACGGATCTCGACCTTGCCGGTCGGCACGCGGTCGCTGAAGATCGGTTCGTAATGATGGCCGGCGCGCCCGCCGAACCCCGTCACGGGCGCGTCGGGAACGGTGACGTCCTCGGCGGAATCGAGTTGCTCGAACTGCTTCTTGGTGCAGTTGAGGCGGATCGGGTCGTCCTCGATGCTTACGACGAGGTCGACCGGCACCAGTCGCGCAAGCTCCTCGTGGTGCCCGGGCTCGACGACGAGATGGGTGAGCGACTCCGCAACTGGGTCGAGGATCACCCGGGTCAGGTGCCCGCACCGCCCGTCGGTGGCCTCGACGTGGCCACCAATCATGAACCTGTCCCCTTCGCCGCTTGAGCTCATCCCCGTGGCCTGAGAAATCGGTGTGCAGTCGGAGTCGGAATCCTACCCTCTAG
>CAWJOS010000016.1:0-56457 GCA_963844555.1 uncultured Solirubrobacteraceae bacterium | reverse complement strand
CCGCGCGCACGCCGAACCAACGGGCGCTCCCGCGTCGCGCTGTTGGGCAGCGGCGGGACCGCCGGAGGGGTGGGCTGATGACGAAACGCGCGAAGGAGGTGAGCGATGCGTACGTCCGGTCGATCGCGATCGTCTGCGTGGTCGGCCTCTCGTTCGGAGTGCTGCTCGTCCTCGGGATGGACGTCAAGAGCTGGCCGGTCGAGATCGCGGGGTTGGTTGCGGCCGTGCTCGTCGGCGGCTGGTTCATCGGCTGGATCCGGCAGAAGGACGGCCCTGCGCATCCGTAGGTGCGGCTCGGCGAAACCCTCGCGGCAGGGGAGGGCGCGGGGCCGAGACATCGCGATCCTCGTGCCCCGCGTCCCCTACCTGTTGCCCCCAAACCGGAGGACGGGACCGGAGAGAACGCCGCCGATAGCTCTCCTTTCCCCGGCGGAGGCCGGTTGTAACCCGGGTCGCTTGCGAGATTTCGCGCAAATTGCGACATCTTGCGTAAGGCGGTTTCCTGACCGATGCCCGGGCGCCCGGAATCATCGAAGTGCGCGACACCCGGCGGGCAGGGATGGCAACCTTTGGTCTACTGAAACCCGTTGAACCCTGTTTTGGAGAAGCTGTGGACATCGTAGGTTTTAACGTCCGTCAGCAGGCCGCCGACACCAATCGCGTCTTCGCCAAACTCGACGTCCGCGACCGCGCCCAGGCGGTGCGCTACGCCTACGAGCACGGCCTGGCGCGCCGGCCCCCGGTGTGACACCCTCGGCCACCGACAGCGCCGATCCGCTCGCGCGGCGGCTGAGCGCCCAACTGCTGTCCGGGTCCCCGGCCCGCGGTCCGGTCGCTGTCGCCGAGCGACTGCTGGCGATCCAGGCCCAGGACCCGCGGGGTGCCCGGCTGGCGATCCGGGCCCGGACCACCGGCGTGACCGCCGCCGACGTCGACCGCGAGCTGACCGAGCGCCGCTCGCTGCTCATCACCTGGCTGAACCGCGGGACCCTGCACCTGGTCCGCAGCCAGGACTACCCCATGCTCCAGCTGCTGGCGACCCCGCCGCTGCGCACCGCGATGACGCGGCGGCTCGCGCAGGAGGGCGTGGACCCGGACGCGGCGGCCCGCGGGGTGGCGCTGATCGAGCGGGCGGTGGCCGACGAGGGCCCGCTGGGGCGCACGGCCCTGCGCGAGCGGCTGGAGCGGGCCGGGGTGCCGACCGCCGGGCAGGCGCTGGTGCACCTGCTCGTGCGGGCGTCGATCGAGGGGCGGATCATCCGCGGACCGATGGCCGGACGCGAGCACGCGTATGCGCTGGTGCGCGACTGGCTGCCGGACGTGGGCCCACCGCCCTCCCGGGAGGTGGCCCTCGCCGAGCTGGCCCGCCGCTACCTGGCCGGGCACGGACCGGCGACCGCCCATGACCTGGCCCGCTGGGCCGGGCTGCCGCTGCGCGACGCGCGGACCGGGCTGCGGGCGCTCGGCGGCCGGCTGAGGGAGGGGTCCGACGGGCTCGTCGAGCTGGCCCGGACGCGGCGGTCCGCGGCGTTGCCGCCCCCGCGGCTGCTCGGCGCCTTTGAGCCCGTGCTCATGGGCTGGCGCTCACGGACCGGCGTGCTGGGGACATTTGAGGCGCGGGTGGTGACCGGCGGCGTCTTCCGCGGCTTCGGACTGGTCGGCGGGCGCGCGGGCGCCGGCTGGCGCATCGCGGGGCGGCGGATCGAGATCGAGCCGTTCGGCGATCTGGACGGGAATGCGGCGGCGGCGCTGGAGCGTGATGCCGCCGACGTCCGGCGCTTCCTGGGTCTGCCGGCCGCGGCGAGCTAGGAGACCCCGGCGGCCTCGTCCCCCGGCTCACCCTCGGGCCCGGCCGGCTCCTCCCCGCCGTCCTCGACGGGCGGCGTCGCCACCCCGGCCAGCCCCGCGCGCGCCTCGCCGGCGCGGAGCAGGCGCTCGCGCAGCTCCTGCTCGAACTCCGGTGACGGGTCAAAGCCGGCGATGTCCGGCAGCTCCTTGAGCTCGTTGAGCCCGAACAGCTTGAGGAAGAGATCGGTCGTGCGGTAGAGCACCGCCCCAAACTGGGACCGTCCGGCCTCCTCGATCACCCCGCGCTCCAACAGGGTGGTGGCCGCCGACTCGGCGCTCACTCCGCGGATCCGGGCGATCTCCGGGCGCGACACCGGCTGCAGATAGGCGACGATCGCCAGCGTCTCGGCCTGCGCCGCGGTCAGCGGCGGGGTGCGGGGCTTGGCGAGCAGGCGCCGCGCGGCGGGCTCGGCATCCGGGTGGCTGGTCAGCGTGTAGCCGCCCGCCAGCTCACGCACCACAAATCCGCGCCTCTCGTATTCGTAGTGCTCACGCAGCCGCTCCAGCGCACTGACGACGTCGTGCAGCTCGGCCCCGGTGGCGTCGGCCAGCGCGGGCGCCGGCACCGGCTCCGCGCTCAGGAACAGCAGCGACTCGACGGTCCGCTCCAGCTCGCTCACGCCTGGCCTCCACTCGGCATCCGGCCTCGCCTGTCGGAGTCCGCGTGAGTCATCCAGCTGCTCATGCCGACAGCCTCTCCTGCCGGGGCGGGTCCGGGACGGCGCGTAGCCCCTCGGACGGCCGCAGCGACTGGACGGTGATCTCGGCGAACGGCTCGTCCTGGATCCAGGTGGCCTCGCCCTGCTTGTAGAGCTCCAGCAACGCGTACAGAGTGACGGCGACCGTGACCCGGTCGGCGCGGCCGACTGCCTCTGAGAACGTGAACCGCCCGCGCGACAGGAGCGCGCGCAGGTGGCTGAGGCGCTCGGCCACCGTCACCTTGGCGATCGTCATGTGGCGGATGTCGACGGGCGGCGGCAGCTGGAGGAGGTTGCCGATCGCCTGGCTCAGGATGCCGGGGTCATAGACGGATGCCGCGTCCTGCAGCGATGCCTTGCGCAGCTGCGGGGGCAGGGGCGCCGAGCGGAACCGGTGCCCCTCCTGGTCCTCCAAGCGCTCAGTCAGGTAGGCGGCGGCCGTCCGGTAGCGCTGGGCATCGAGCAGGCGGACGAGCAGCTCCTCGGCCGCCTCGCCCGGATCCAGGTCGATCTCCTCGATCTCCTCGCCCGGCAGCAGGAGCCGCGACTTGAGCTCCAGCAGCGCCGCGATCAGGACCAGGAACTCGGTGGCGGCCTCCAGATCGAGCTCGCCGCGCCGCTCCAGGTGGTCGATGTAGGTGATGACGACCTCGGCCAGGTCGACCTCCAGCAGGTCGACCTCCTCACGCAGAATCAGCGTCAGGAGCAGGTCAAATGGCCCGGCAAACACGTCCAGGTCCAGCTCGAGATAGGTCAACGTCACGCCGGGGACCTCCGCATCGGACGTAGACACTAGTGGCCGGGTCGGACCCCCCGCTTCATCCGGCGGCCGAGACCCGCCGCTTCAGTCGCCCGCCGAGACCCGTCCGCCGGCCTCGGTCACGCGGACCGGACCGACGCCCATCGCCTCGCGGACATCGGACACCGTGTCCGAGGCGATCGCCCGCGCCTTGTCAGCGCCGTCCCGGAGGATCCGCTCCAGCTCGGCCTCGTCAGCACGCAGCTCCTGGTAGCGCTCCCGGACCGGGGTGAGGTGGTCGATGACCTCGTCGGCAACCGCCTGCTTGAAGGCCCCGTAGCCGGATCCGGAGAACTCGGCCTCGATCGTCGCCGGATCCGCGCCGCGCACGGCGGCCAGGATCTCGATCAGGTTGGAGATCCCCGCCTTGTCCGGGGCGCGGCGCACCTCGCTGCCGGAATCGGTCACCGAGGAGCGGAACTTCTTGGCGATCGCCGCCGGCTCGTCGAGCACGTAGACGGTCCCCTGGGGGGAGCCACCGGTCGTCGACATCTTGCGGTCCGGCGCCTGGAGGTCCATGATCCGCGCCCCCACGGCCGGAATCCGGTGCTCGGGCACCACCAGCAGGTCGTCGCCGTAACGGGCATTGAAGCGCCGCGCGATGTCGCGCATGAGCTCCAGGTGCTCGCGCTGATCCTCGCCGACCGGGACCTCGTCGGCCCGGTAGGCGAGCACGTCGGCGGCCTGGAGCACCGGATAGATGAGCAGACCCGCCGACACGAGCTCGCGCTGGGCCAGCGACTTGTCGCGGAACTGGTGCATGCGCTGCAGCCGCCCCAGCTCGGTGACGCTGGACAGCAGCCACGACAGCTCGGTGTGCTCCATCACGTCGCCCTGGCGAAACAGGATGCAGCGGCCGGGGTCCAGCCCGGCGGCCAGCAGCGTGGCGGCCGTGTCATAGACCGATTCCCGCAGCCCGGTGGGCTCGTACGGCACGGTGATGGCGTGCAGGTCGACGACGCAGTAGATCGCCTCGCCGCGGTCCTGGCCGGCGACGTACTGGGTGATGGCACCGATGTAGTTGCCGAGGTGCTTGCGGCCCGTCGGCTGGATTCCGGAGAAGATGCGCACGTTCCGGAGGCTAACTGAGGTGGCGTCGGCGAGGAGGCCACCCGGGCTACTGCGACAGCGCGCGGTCCAGCGCGTTGTGCAGGTGAGCCTGTCCGGCGGGCGGCGAGTCGGCGGGGCGTCCCCGGCGCGCGCCCGGGCCGGAGCCGGAACCGGCCGATCCCCCGCCATTCTGGGTCCGGCGGCCGGCGAGCAGCCAGGCGGCCACCACGCCGCCGACGGCCCCGCACACATGCGCCTGCCAGGAGATCCCGTTGTGCGGAACGACGCTGGAGGCAAGCGCGCCGCCCCAGATGACGCCGACCACGACGCCGGTCACTATCTCCAGCCAGCTGCGGTCGAATAGCCCGCGGGCGAACAGGTAGGTGGCGTAGCCGAACACCACTCCGCTGGCGCCGACGGTGACCGTGCCGCCCGGGGCGACCAGCCAGGTCCCCAGGCCGCCGACCAGGATGACGATCAGCGTCACCAGCGCCAGCCGCCAGGCGCCGCGCAGCGCGATGATCACCCCCATGAACACGAACGGGAGCGTGTTGTCGATGAGATGGGCGAAGCTGACGTGCAGGAACGGCGCGGTCAGGACACCCCACAGGCGGTCGATGTTGCGCGGGTGGATCCCGTCCGCATCCAGGCGGTTGCCGTCGAGGCTGTTGATGACCTCGATGAGCCACATCAGCGCCACGATCGCCACCAGCAGGCTCAGCCCCTGCACCGACTCGCGCCGGCGGTCCGGGCTCACCCAACGCCGCGACGGCGCCGGACGGGCGGTGCGGGGCACGGGATCAAGCCGCGTCGGCATGCCGGACAGCATGGCATGTGCGCGGGCGGGGATGGCGTCGTGAAGGCGCGACTATTCGCTAACTCTTCGCCAGGACCTCGTGGGCGATCGCCAGCGCCACCTCGGCCCGGCCGCGCAGCGCGGACTCCAGGACGAACTCCTCCGGGGTGTGGGCGCCCCCGCCGCGCGGCCCCAGCCCGTCGACGGTCAGCGGGATCGTCTCGGCGAAGTGGCTGGCGTCGCTGGCACCGCCGCGCGGGACGCCGGCGATCGTCCGCCCCAGCCGCTCCGAGGCGGCCGCCAGCAGCGGCTCGGTGAGCGCGGTCGAGTCCATGCCCGGCCAGCGGCGCTCCATGCGGGCGTCGAGGACCACCTCGTCGAGGACCGGCACCACGGCGGCGAGCACGTCGTCGAAGGTGTCCAGGCGACGGGCCCGCAGGTCGAAGATGAGCTCCCCGGCGGCGGGCACCACGTTGAACGCGTCGCCGGAGCGCATGACCGTCGGCACCGCGCTCAGCTGCTCCGGCCCGGCCGGATCATGGAGCGCGGCGACCGTCTCCGCCGTCCGCGCCAGTGCGAGCAGGGCGTTGCGGCCCTGGTCCGGGGCGCTGCCGGAATGCGAGGCCCGCCCGGAGGCGATAACCCGGAGCGTGCCCGCCGCCTTGCGGCGCACCACCACGCCGTCGTCTCCGTTGTCATCCAGCTGGCCGCCCTCGAAGCACAGGCAGGCGTCGTAGCCGCTGAACCGCGCAGCGTGCACGAACGGGTGGGTGCGCCACTCCTCGTCGGTCACCATCAGCACAGCCAGTTCGGCAAATGTCTCCGGCCGCTCCGCCAGCGCGCGGGCCACGCCCAGCGCCAGGACGTCCCCGCCCTTCATGTCGACGGTGCCGGTCCCGTACAGGCGGTCGCCCTCGCGCCGCAGCGGCTGGTGCGCGTCATGGCCGATGACCGTGTCGACGTGGCCGAGCACCATCACGCGGCCGGTGCCGCCGCCGGTGACGGTGCCGATCAGATCCGGCGCGCTGCCCGGCGTCGAGCAGGCCGGGCGCTCCACGCGCGCGCCCTTCGGCAGCAGCCGGGCGCACAGCTCAAGGGCCCGTTCGGCTCCGTCGACGTCGCCGGACGGGGAGGAGATGTCGACCAGCCACGTCAGCTCGTCGGTCGCCCGGGCGGCGATCTCGGCGGCCTCGGCGGCGATGACCGGATCAGTGACAGTGCTCATACCGCCACCGCCAGCACGTCGCCGGGTGACAGCGAGCCGGTTGTCCACCCGTCGTGGGCGGCCTGCCAGGCGAGCCGGCACAGCGCCTCGTTGACCGGGGTGGGCACCCCGTGCAGGCGTCCGAGGAGCACGATCTCCCCGTTGAGATAGTCGGTCTCCAGCGGCAGCCCCCGGGTCAGGCTCTGCCAGGTGGAGGAGCCGGCCCGGGCTCGGCCCTCGATGTCGCGCACCCCCATCCGCCGCCAGCGCGCGCCGAGGTCGGTCACCTCCGGGGCCTCGTGGTCGATCCCGGCGGCGGCCAGCACCGCCCGCCCCTCCTCGCGCGCTCGCTCGCTGAGCTCGGTGCTGTCCTCGCCGGAACCGCACAGCGCCTCGACCGCGTTGACCAGATTGAGCAGGAGCTTGGCATGCTTGAGCCGCATCACATCCGCAGCCGGATGCGCCGTGAAGCACGCGGCGTCGAGCGCCGCGCACACCTGCTCGCACCGGGCGTCGATCCCGTCCGGATACCGGCCGACGTCGATCATCCCGGTCACGGCCGTCCCGTAGGCCTCCACCGAGCCCGCCTGGAGGTGGGCGGCCGGGCACATGACCACGGCGCCGTACACCGAGTCGATGATCCGTGCGGCCAGGCGCTCGTTCTCGACCCCGTTCTGCAGGCAGACGACCGGCGTGGCCGGGCCGGCGGCGTCCCGCAGGCTGGTCAGCGCCCCCAGCGCGTCCTGGCTCTTGGTCGCCACCAGGACGATCTCGTCGCCCGTCCAGGCCACCTCGGCGGGCGATCCGGACGCCGGGATCGGCAGGACGACGCGCTCCTCCGGGGTCACCAGCTCCAGCCCGTCGCGCCGGATCGCCTCCAGGTGGGCCCCACGGGCGATCAGCGTGACCGCGAACCCGGCCTGGTACAGGCGAGCGCCCACCACGCCGCCGATCGCTCCCGCGCCGAGGATGACGAAGTTCATGGCTGCAGCCTACGACGCGTCAGATCACCGCGGCGTCGCCGTCGTGAGCCGCTCGTCGGTGTCGACGGCGTACAGGGTGACCTGATTGCGGCCGTTGGCCTTGCTCAGATACAGGGCGCGGTCGGCCAGGCGCACCAGTCCGCTTGCGTCCGAGGTCCAGCGCGAATCGCACACTCCGGCGGAGATCGTGATCACGGACTCGGCGCCCGCCCCCTGCGCGCACCGGCCGATTGAGCGGCGGCCACGCTCGACCGCGGCCAGCGCCTCGTCGCCGGTCGTCTCCGGCAGGATCCACGCGAACTCGTCGCCGCCGACCCGGGCCAGGGTGTCCTCGGCGCGGGTCACGTCGCTCAGGCAGCGGGCGACCCGCTTGAGCAGCTCGTCGCCGGCCTCGTGGCCCTGGCTGTCGTTGACCTCCTTGAAGTGGTCGACGTCGATGACCGCCACGGACACCGGGCTGCCGTAGCGCCGGGCGCGGGCCAGGTCGGCGCCCAGACGCTGGTGGAAGGTGCGGTGGTTGCCGACACCGGTCAGCGCGTCGGTCGCCGCCTGGGCGGCGAGCGCCGCCCGGTCCTCGATGTTGGCGATCGAGATGGCGATCAGGCCGGCGAACTCGTTCAGGCGCCGCGCCTGCTCGCCCCGGAGGGCGCCCGGGTGCGCCGAGACGACCGCCAGAAAGCCCCATGTCCGGCCGGCCACCCTGATCGGCGCCACGATGCTGGAGCCATCGCCGAGCCGGCCGAGGAGGATCTCCGGGGTCTGGTTGACCCGGGCCGTGCGACCGGCGCTCAGCGCGTGCGCCACGTCGCTGTGGGGCGCGACGGTGACGCGGTCGCCGACCGCGTACTCGCGGCCGGGCTCCTCGGCCCAGGAGCCGAGGACGGTCGCCTCCCCCGCCGGGCCGAGACGGACGATCCCGGCACCACTGCCGCCCAGCAGCCGCGCGGCCTCGACCGCCACCAGCCGGTAGAAGCGATCGACCGGCTCCCCGCTGACGACGGCCGTCGCCACCCGGCGCAGGGCGCTCTGCTCCGCGGCCAGGCGCTCGGCACGGCGGCGCAGGTTGAGCAGGAACCGCTTGCCGGCGATGAGGGCGGGGCCCACCACCAGGAAGGCCGGCGCCGCGATCACCGCCTTGGCCGTCCTCTGCGCCCGCGTCGCCGGCGCCGACGTGACGACCACGATGCCCTCGACGAGGATGCAGGCCAGGAAATAGGCGGCGGCCGCCGGCGGCGTGAAGAAGTAGGCGGTGAACACCACGACGTAGAACAGGCAGGCCCAGGCCGGCGACTGCGCGCCCCCGCTCAGGCCGATGGCGACGGCGATGGCGACGGTGCCGACGGCGGCCGAGAGATGGATGAGCCACACCGGGAGGCGGCCGTAGTCGAGCACCAGCCCGGAGAACATGCCCCAGGCACAGCCGCCGGCCCCCATCGCCAGCAGCGCGACCCGGTGCACGCCGGGCATCACCAGCGCCAGGGCGACGACGCTCAACGAGGCGATCACCCACACCAGCCCGCCGGCCCGGCCGGCGGCGATCCGCTCCTCCGGCGGGATCGACCCGGCGGACCGCAGGGGGGCGAGCATTCGGCGCGTCGAAGCTGTCGTCATGGTGTCGTCCATGCCCCACCCTCGAAACCTTCCCGCACAGAGATGGTGCCCAGAGGTCACACGCATCGAACGAAGACGTCCACTTTCCTGCCCTTAACCGACGCTCAGACGGGCCGATCCTGTGCAAATGCGCCGGGCGGATTCATGCATCCGTCCACGGAATCGATGGAGCCCGCCCGGGGCGATCAGGCCGCCAGCAGCCCGCGCCCGTACCAGTCGGAGGCCTCGCGCACGCCGGGCAACGTGAAGAAGTAGCCGCCGCCGACGGGCGAGATGAACCGGGCCATCGGCTCGTCGACCAGGCGCTTCTGGACGGCCTCGAACTGGCGGCGGATGTCGCGCTGGTAGCAGTTGAAGATGAGGCCCATGTCGAGCCGCCCCCGGCCGTCGAGACCGCGGTCGTAGTTGTAGCCGCGGCGGAGGATCCGGCTGGTCTCTGACCGCTTCGTCCGGGGATTGGCCAGGCGGATGTGGGCCCGCAGCGGGATCACCCGGCCGTGTGGGTCGGCGGCGTAGTCCGGGACGTCGGTCTCGACCCGGCCGCCGAGCGGGGCGCCGCTGTCGCGCCGGCGGCCGACGATCCGCTCCTGCTCGGCCACCGGCAGCTCGTCCCAGCTCTCGGTGAACATCCGGATGATGCGGATGACGTGGTAGGTGCCGCCCGCCGTCCAGGCCTGCTCGCCGCGCCCGGAGCCCACCCACAGCAGCCGGCGGGCCACCTCGGACCGCCGCACGTCCGGGTTGGCGATCCCGTCCTTGAAGCCCTGGTGGTTGCGGGGGGCGCCGCTCGGCCGGGCCGGGGAGACGAAGCCGTCGACCCGCCAGCGCATCCGCATCGCCCCGCGGGTGCGCCGGGCGATCTCCCGCAGCGCGTGCAGGGCGGTGTCGGCGCTGCCGGCGCACAGCGACAGCATCAGATCGCCGCCGCACCGGGCGCGATCGAGGTGGTCGTTGGGAAACGCCGCCATTGCAAACAGCCCGGCGGGCTTGCGCGCCCTCAGACCGAACCGGTGGTCGAACAGCGAGGTGCCGACGCCGACGGTCACCGTCAGCCCGTCGGCCGGAACCATCGGCCCCAGGGTTCCGATGTCCCTGGCCTCCGCCCACCCGCCGGCGGTGAGAGGGCGCGCGGAGCCGGTCAGGGTTTGCAGCAGATCGGCCAGCTCGGCGCGCCCGCCGGCGGTCACGTCAAACGCGGCAAAGCACCCCGCGGGCGGCGGCGGGGTCAGGATCCCCGCCTGGTGGACGCCATGGAACGGGACGGCGGGCAGCCGCGCGCCCGGGTCGGCGACGGTGCCCAGCTGGACCGGACCGTCGGACTGGAGCGGGTCGGGTGGGTGAGCCGGGGTCCGCGCCCGCGCCGCGGCGCCCGAAGGGCGCAGCAGACCGCCGCTTCCGGCAGCCGCCCCCACCAAGCCTCCGCCCAGGAGGAACTGGCGCCGGTCGAGCGTCATCGGCGCAGGATTCTAGGTCTGGAAGCGACGAGCTGGACTAGAGCGGTTTGCCCGGGCCGGGCCGAGCAGTCCCGGTTACAGCGGCTGGCGGACGACCGGCTTGCGCGCCGCCGCCGCCTCGTCGAGGCGGCGGACCGGGGTGGTGTGCGGGGCGGTGCGGGCGATCTCCGGGTCCTCGGCGGCCTCACGCAGGATCTCCACCAGGATCGCGGCGAAGCGGTCGAGGGTCTCCTTGGTCTCGGTCTCGGTCGGCTCGATGAGCAGCGCCTCGTCGACGAGCTGCGGGAAGTAGACCGTCGGCGGGTGCACGCCGAAGTCGAGCAGCCGCTTGGCCAGGTCGAGCGTGCGGATCTTCAGATCGCGCTTCATCGGCGCGCCGGAGAGGACGAACTCATGCATGCACAGCCGCTCGTAGGCGGCCGGCAGGTGCTCTGAGACGCCCTCGGCGCGCAGCTTGGCCAGCAGGTAGTTGGCGTTGAGCACCGCTGTCTCGGACACGTCACGCAGGCCGGCGGCGCCGAGCGAGCGGATGTAGGCGTAGGAGCGGACGAACACGCCGTAGTTGCCCTGGAAGCCGCGCAGCCGGCCGATCGACTTGGGACGGTCGTGGTCCAGGTCGTAGAAGAGGCGGCCGTCGTTCCTGTCCCGCCGAACGACCTGGGGCCGGGGCAGAAACGGCTCGATCCGCTCGGCGACCGCGATCGGTCCCGCGCCGGGCCCGCCGCCGCCGTGCGGCTGGGTGAAGGACTTGTGCAGGTTGAAGTGCACGATGTCGAAGCCCATGTCGCCGGGCCGGCAGATGCCCATGATCGCGTTGAGGTTGGCGCCGTCGTAGTACAGGGTGGCGCCCACCCCGTGGACGATCTCGGCGATCTCCTCGATCCCGTGCTCGAACAGCCCCAACGTCGAGGGGTTGGTGAGCATTAGGCAGGCCACGTCGGTGTCGGCCTTGGCCCGCAGATCATCGAGGTCGACGTTGCCCTGGTCGTCGGTGCCGACCTTGACCACCTCATAACCGGCCATCGTCACCGTGGCCGGATTGGTGCCGTGCGCCGTGTCCGGCGTCAGGACCTTCGTCCGCTGCTCACCGCGATCCTCGTGGTAGGCGCGCGTCAACAGCACGCCGGCCAGCTCCCCATGCGACCCCGCAGAGGGCTGGAGCGAGACGTGCGGCAGCCCGGCGATCTCGGCCAGCGCGTCCTGCAGACGCCACATGAGCTCAAGCGCGCCCTGGGCGCGGTGCGGGTCCTGGAGCGGATGCAGCCGGGCGTGCCCGTCGAGGGCGGCCACGCGCTCGTGCAGCTTGGGGTTGTGCTTCATCGTGCACGAGCCGAGCGGATAGAAGCCGGTGTCGAGATCGAAGTTGCGCTTCGACAACCGGTTGTAATGGCGGACGATCTCCGGCTCGGCGACCTCGGGCAGCCGCGGCGCCTCGGGGCGGCGCAGCGGCGCGGGGAGCAGCTCGTCCAGCGCGCGCTCCGGGACGTCGAGCGCGGGGCCGACGAACGCCCGGCGCCCCGGCTTGGAGCGCTCGTAGATCGTCAGCTGGTCATCGGCGGCAGTCACGCTCATGCGCCCACCTCGTGCAGATGCCCGCTGCGCTCGGCGGCCACCGCCTCGCCCAGCACCGACACGAGGCGGTCGATGTCGGCGCGGCTGCGCCGCTCGGTGATCGCCACCAGCAGGCCGTTCTCGTACTCCGGGTAGTCGCGCCCCAGCGCGTACCCGGGGTTGACGCCCTGCTGGACACAGCGGTCGATGACGGCTCCGACCGGCGCGTCGAGGGTGACCGCGAACTCCCGGACCACCGGGCGATCGTGCAGGGCGTGGACGCCGTCCAGCGCGGTCAGGTGGTCCCGGGCATAGGCGGTGCGCTGCAACATGAGCTCGGTCAGCTCCACGATCCCGCGGCGCCCCAGCCAGCTCAGGTAGATGACGCCGGCCAGGGCGTTGAGCGCCTGGGCGGTGCAGATGTTCGACGTCGCCTTCTCCCGGCGGATGTGCTGCTCGCGCGTCTGCAGCGTCAGCACGAACCCGCGCTGGCCGTCCAGGTCCCGCGTCTCCCCGGCGATCCGTCCCGGCACCCGGCGGATGAGAGCCTCGGTCGAGGCGAAGAAGCCAAACGACGGGCCGCCGAAGTCGAGCCGGTTGCCGAGGGTCTGACCCTCGCCGACGGCGATGTCGACGCCGCACTCGCCCGGCGTGCGCAGGAGTGACAGGGGCAGCGGATCGCAGGAGGCGATGCACAGCGCGCCGACCTCATGGGCGGCGGCGGCCAGCGCCTGCAGATCCTCGACGGCGCCGAGGAAGTTCGGCTGGGCGACGATGACGGCGCTGACGTCCTGGCCGAGCTCCGGGAGGTCGGTGACGCCGTCATGGAGCGGAGCCTCGACGACCTCCATCCCCCACCCGTGGGCGAGCGTGGCCAGCGCCTCGCGCGCGTGCGGGTGGACGCCGCGGGAGATGATGAACCGCCGCCGCGCCGGGCCGTTGAGCTTGGCCACGTACCCGGCGGCCGCCACCGCGCTCGGCCCCTCATAGACCGAGGCGTTGGACACCGGCAGGCCGGTCAGCTCGCAGATCGCCGTCTGGTACTCGAACATGGCCTGCAGGCCGCCCTGGGAGACCTCAGGCTGATACGGCGTGTAGGGCGTCAGGAACTCCGAGCGCGAGATGATGGAGTCGACCAGGGCCGGCACGTAGTGGTCGTACATGCCCGCGCCCAGGAACGACAGCTCGTCCTCGGTGCTGGTGTTGCGCTGCGCCAGCGCGCGCAGCTCCTCGTAGACCTCCAGCTCGGACAGCCCCGGCTCCAGGCCGAGCGGCCCGGCCAGGCGCAGCTGGGCCGGGATGTCGGCAAACAGCTCCTCCACCGAGGAGACGCCGATCGTCTCGAGCATCTCGCGCCGGTCGGCGTCGGTGGCGGACGTGTACCTCGTCATGACAACGTCGCCTCGTAGGCCGCCGCGTCGAGCAGCGCCTCCTGCTCCGACGGATCCGACAGCTTGACGCGGACCAGCCAGCCCTCGCCGTAGGGATCCTCGTTAATGGTTTCCGGGGCGTCGGCGAGCGTCTCGTTGACGGCCACGATCTCACCGGACAACGGCGAGATCACGTCCGAGACAGCCTTGACCGACTCGATCTCGGTGTAGGACGCGTCCTTGGACACCGTGGTGCCGACCTTGGGCGGATCGAAGAACACGACCTCGCCCAGGGAGTCCTGGGCGAACCACGTGATGCCGAACGTGGCCTCGTCCGGATGGGCGGGATCGAGACGGGCCCAGTCGTGCTCCGGGTGGTAGAGGAGATCCTCCGGATAGCTGGGATCGGCCATGCTTGGTCTTCAGCGCTCCTTCTTGGTGTAGAGAGGTTTGGGTGCGATGACCGCCGCCCGGGTCGTACCCCGCACGTCGATCTCCAACTCCGTGCCCGGCTCGGCGCGCTCGGCCGGCACGTAGGCCATGCCGATGCCCCGCTCCAGACAGGGCGAGAACGTCCCGCTGGTCACGATGCCGCCGCCGACGACCGGGTTGCCCTGGCGCGGGATCCCGGGTCCGGTCATCTCGAACGCCACCAGCTTCTCGCTCGGCCCGGCGGCGCGGACCGCGGCCACCGCATCGGAGCCGATGAAGCCGGTCGCCTCCCGGCAGCACCACCCCAGGCCGGCCTCGATCGGTCCGCGATCCTCTGAGAGATCGTTGCCGTACAGGTGGAAGCAGACCTCCAGGCGCAGGGTGTCGCGCGCACCCAGGCCGACCGGCGTGGTCCCGGCCGCGATCAGCGCGTCCCACACCTGCCCGCTGCAGTCCGGGTCGATGAGCAGTTCCAGGCCGTCCTCGCCCGTGTACCCGGTGCCGCACACCAGCATCGGCACGTCTGCCACCGTCGACTGGCCGCAGTGCATCCGGGGCGGCAGCGGCTGGTCGGCGAGGCCGCGCACCAGATCGCGCGCGCGGGGCCCCTGGACGGCGAGCATGGCGAAGCAGTCCGAGCAGTCGATCACGTCGGCATCGAAGCCGGCGCACTGGCGGCGGAACCACTCGATGTCCCGCTCATGGTTGGCCGCGTTGGTCACGGTCACGAAGTGTTCCCCGGCGAGCCGGTACGTGAAGAGATCGTCGAGCACCCCGCCCTGGGCGTTGCACAGCACGCTGTACTGCGCCCCGCCCTCCGGCAGCCGGCGCAGGTCATTGGACAGCAGGTGCTGGAGCAGGTCGAACGCCTGCGGCCCGCGGGTCTCGATCTGGCCCATGTGCGAGACGTCGAACACGCCCACCCCGGTCCTGACCGCCAGGTGCTCGGCCTTGATCCCCGCGTACTGGACGGGCATCTCCCACCCCGCGAACGGGATCAGCTTCGCCCCGGCGGCGCGGTGGCGCTGGTCGAGCGGGCTGTGGCGGAGCGAGGCGGCGGTGGGCGGCACGTCAAGCAGGCTAATACATGACCCCGGCGGTTCCCCGGTAGTCGATGTCACGCCCGCGTGAGCATCGCGCCGGGGCCGGGCGTGGGCCCCGCCGTCCGGTCGGCGTAGGATGCCGTCGTGGCCATCGTGTGCGTCCACGGTCCACTGCGGCAACTGGCCGGCGGAGCCGAGCATCCGGTGACCGGCGAGACGGTGTGCGCGTTGCTGCGGACGCTGGAGGACGAGCACCCGCGGTTGGGCGGGTGGGTCCTCGACGAGCGCGGGTTCATCCGCCGTCACATCAACGTCTACATCAACGGCAACCGCGGCGACGAGACCACGGCGGTCGGCGACGGCGACCGCGTGGAGGTGCTCCCGGCGATCACCGGGGGCGAGCGCTGATGTGCGACTTTCACGCCCACGGTCCGCTGCCGCCGCTGCCGGAGGACGAGTACGTCGTCGATTCCGGCCGGGTGCGCCGGTTCATCGCCGATGTCCGCCGAGAGATCGCCGCCGCCGAGTCGCCGGCGTCGGCCTGCGCGCAGCTCAGCCCGCGATTCGCCGACCTGCTCGCCGACCGCGACTGGCTGCCGGCGGCGTTCCAGGCGCCGGCCGTGGGGAGCGGGATGGGCGGCGGGATTGGCCAGTGGCTCATCTTCCGCGCGGCCGACCGGTCCCTGGCGCTGTTCAGCCTCGTCGTCCCGCCGGGGGCGATGACGCCCGTGCACGACCACCTGGCGTGGGGACTCGTCGGCATCTACGCCGGCAATCAGGACGAGGAGTTCTACCGTCCCGGCGACGGCCGGCTGGACCTGGTGCGACGGCGTCCGCTGGAGCCCGGCGACTTCTACACGCTCCTGCCCCCGCGCGACGACGTGCACCGCGTGCGGACCACCTCGGCCGAGACGTCGGTGTCGATCCATCTGCTCGCCAACGACACCGGCTGCGTCTGGCGTCACACCTACGACGATGACACCGGGGAGGCCCACCCGTTTCGCTCCGGTTACGTCAACGCCGAGTGCGCCGAGGCCGGGTGAGTGGACAGCGACCTGAGGGCCCGGGTTCACCGGCTCCGCGCTGACCCTGACATCGCGATCCTCGAGGGGTTTCACCCCGTCAAGCACGCCCTCCGCTTCCAGGCCAGGGTCGAGCTGGCGCTGGCCGCCGACCTACACGCGGCCGACGCCCTCGCCGCCGAGCTGGCGCCTGACGTGCGTCCGGCGCTCCGCGGCCTCCTGCGCGCCGCCGACCCGGAGCTGCTGGCGCTCGCGGCGCCGCGGGCGCCCCACACCGGAGTCGTCGGCTTCGCCCGCCGTCCCCGGGACGCGGCGCAGCGCGTCCGGGCCGCCGCGCCTGACCGGCCGATCGTCCTGTTGGAGAACCCGCGCGATCTCGGGAACGTGGGAGCGGTCATCCGCGTCGCCGCGGCCGCCGACAGCGCGGCCGTCCTGACCACCGGCGACCACGACCCGTGGGATCCGCGCGCCATCCGCGGCTCGGCCGGGCTGCACTTCGCCCTGCCGGTGCTCCGCGTGCCGCCGGGAGTCACGTACGACCGGCCGCTGGTCGCGATCGACCCGGAGGGGGACGCCGACGGTCTGGAGCGCATTCCGCCGGGCGCGGTGCTCGCGTTCGGCACCGAGCGCCACGGCCTGCAGCCCCATGACCCGGCAGGCGGCCGCCCTGCGCGTCCGCATCCCGATGCGCGAGGGGGTGTCGAGCCTGAACCTGGCGACGGCAGTGGCGGTCGTCCTCTACGCGTCAGGCGGGTGACCGGGAGGTCAGACGGTGAGCACCGCCACGCCCACCGGCCGCTCGTGGCCGCGGAGGGCGAGCTGGCGCCGGGGCGCGCCGACGGCCAGCGGATCGTCGATCCCGCCGGCGACGAGCAGCTCGCCGCCGGCCGCGCACTGCTGCAGGTGGGCCGCGACGTTGACGGGATCGCCGAGCGCGGTGAAGTCCACGACGGCGTCGCCGACGTTGCCGACATACGCGACCCCGGCGTTGACCGCGGCGCCGAGCTGGACCCACGGGCCGGTGTCGCTCCCGTACCCCACGGCACGCAGGAGATCCAGTCCGGCCCGGACGGCGCTGCGGCGGTAGTCGCGGCCGGCGATCCCCTGCACGAAGAAGGCCATGACCTGATCGCCGATGAGCTTGTCGATGACTGCGTCGTGGCGCAGCAGCGTGCGCGTGGCAACCTCGTAGAAGCGGTTGAGCAGCGCCGCGAACTCTCCGGCCGAGGTCTGCTCGCCGAGCCCCGTGGAGCCGCGCACGTCGGCGAACAACACGGCGACGTCGACCTCCGCGCCGCCGACGGGCAGCACGTCGCAGCAGCGTCCGCACAGGTTGGGGTTCTTGCGCGAGGGCCGAAAGCCGGCCAGGCCGAGCACGCGGCCGCCGACGCCGCCGAACGGGTTGCTGCACACCTTGCAGCGCGGTGACGACGGCAGGTAGCGGAAGACGTGGCGCCCCCGGACGAGCGGGGCGTGCCCATCGGTCAGCAACCGGCGCCACTCCTCGGAGTCACGCGTCGGCTCGGCGACGGTCATGGCGCCTCCAGGGCCCCCGGCCGCGCGGGGCGGACACCGGCCATGACCACGGTCGCCATCGACGCATTCATGACGGAGCGGTCCACCAAGAGGTGAGGCATCACGAGCGCGTCCGTGTTCTCGAAATGCCGGCGCACCACATCATCGATTCCAACGAGCTCCCGGTCGGTCCACCGCAGATGTTACGCCGGGTACCCCCGTCTGACCCCGGAGGTGATCCGAGTCGTTGATCGGCTCGTACTTGTCAGACGAGAGCCGGGGAGACCGTGACCAAGGACCAGGTTCTGGCCAAGACCGGCCCGCTGGTGAAGAAATAGCCCCGTCCGGCGTCTTAGACGACAACGCCACCCAACCGATTGGAGCCTCACCCATGATTGGCCTCGACAACCCCCTCCACATCGCCTTCCTCCTCGTCCTGCTGCTGCTGGTGTTCGGCGCCAAGCGGCTGCCGGAGATGGGCAAGTCGCTCGGCTCCGGCCTGCGCGGGTTCAAGGAGTCACTGAGCGGCGACACGGCCGAACCGTCCGCACCCCATCAGACGCTGAACGCCGCCCCGGCCCCCGTGCCAGCCGAGCCTGAGCACGCGCCCGAGCACACCGAGAACGTCCCGGCCCAGCCGGTCGGCTGATCGCCGAGCCGGCCCGGAGAGCCGACATGGAGATGCCAAACGCGCTGGCGCCCATCCGCTGGCGGCCGATCGCCCATGACGACCAGCTCAGCCTGGTCGGCCATCTCGACGAGCTGCGGACCCGGCTGATCGTCAGCCTGGCCGTGGTCGCCGTCGCGTTTGGCATCTGCTTCTGGCAGAACCACCAGCTCCTGCGACTCATCGACCGGCCCCTCGCCGACCAGACGCAGGAGCAGGTCAGACAGGGGCACGGCCCGCTCGGCGCCACCTACACCGTCCAGCTGAGCACCCGGGACGTCGCCGCCCAGCTCGGCATCGTCGTCGGCATCCTGCACTCCCAGAGCCGTTCCGCCGCCGAGCGGACCGTCCTGGCGCACGTCGATGCCAGCCTCCGTCACGACATCACGCGGCTCTCCAAGCCGCCGACGGGCAACCGGCCGGTGACGCTGGGCATCGGCGAGCCATTCACGGCGACGCTCACCGTCACGCTGATCTTCGCCCTCATCGTCTCGCTGCCCGTGCTGCTGCTTCAGGCGTACGGATTTCTCATCCCAGCACTCGATTCGGCGCAGCGCCGGCGGATGCTGCCGATCACCCTTGCCATCCCCGTGCTGTTCGCCGCGGGCGTCGCCTTCGGCTACGCGGTCGTGCTGCCGGCGGCGCTGCACTTCTTTCAGAACTTCAACAGCGACCAGTTCAACGTCCTGGTGCAGGCCGGCCAGTACTACAAGTTCGCGGCGATGACACTGCTGGCGATGGGTCTGGTGTTCCAGGTCCCGGTCGCGATCCTCGCCGTGACCCGCGCCGGGATCATCACGCCGCGCCAGCTGCGCCGCAACCGGCGCTACGCGATCCTCGCCTGCGGGCTGGTGGCGGCCGCCCTCCCCGGCGATGCGATCACGCTGCTGCTGGAGACGGTGCCCCTGTACGTCCTGTTCGAGCTCAGCGTCCTGGTGGCGTCGATCGCCGAGCGGCGCGCTACACGCGTCGGCTGAGCAGGAACTCCAGGGTGGCGCCGTTGAACGCGTCCGGGTCCTCGTGCAGAGCACCGTGGGACAGGTGATCGAACACCACCAGAGTGCTGTCAGCGAGCCCCTCGGTCAGCGGTGCGGCGAAGCGCGTCGAGGTGACGATGTCGTGAGCGCCGAAGGTGACGAGCGTCGGCGCACGGATGTCCCCAAGGGTCGCGGACGCGTCGTGCGCCAGCACCGCGTCGCTCTGGGCCAGGAAGGCCTCCAGCGGCTGAACCGGGCGACTGTGGACGAAGTCGGCGAGCGACTGGGCGAACTCCGGCCGCTCGTCGTACATCTCCGGGGTGAAGCACAGCGGGAAAATGCCCTGGATGACCGCCTCGGCGACCGCGGGCAGGCCGCGGGCCAGCGACCGCCACATCTCCACGATCGTGCGCAGGTAGGCGTCGGTGCGATCCCACGCGCTGTGCAGCGACAGTGACCGGACGCGCTCAGGATGGCGCGCCGCCAGATGCGTGGCCACGGCTGCGCCCAGCGATACGCCCGCCACATGCGCGCTCTCCACACCGATCACGCCCAGGAGGGCCGCCACCTGGTCGGCGTAGGACTCGGTGGCATACGGGCCGGGCGGCTTGTCGCTGTCGCCGGAGCCAGGGAGGTCGACCGAGATGCACGTGAAGTGCTCGGTGTAGGCCGGCAGCTGGAACGCGTAGCAGGCGTGATCGGCGGCCAGGTACGGGATCAGGACCAGCGGCTCGCCGTCTCCCTCGACCTCATAGTTGATGTTCAGGCCATCGACATCCGCTTGCGGCATAGCCGTCTCCCTGATCGCCGTCGTGGTCGCTGGGAGCATCCTCTCGATGATGGGACGGCGGCGCAAGCCCGGGATCCTCCAGCACCGTCGTCAGCGCGGCGACGGCCTGCCCGTTGAACTGGTGTCAGTTCACCGCGAGGCGCTCCCCCGGAGCCGGCGCGGATCGGTCGACGAAGCCGGTGGGGTCCAGGCCCGCCAGACCCACCGTCAGGCGGTCCGGCGACCGGCCGGCGTCCTCCAGCCGCTCCTTGCGGGCGATCGCGGCCCGCACCAGGCGGCCGCCGAGGTAGCGCACGGGCTCCGGCGGCAGCGGCGAGGCGGGGATCCGCAACAGGGCCTCCGGGAACGGCTCGGCGGTCCGGCCGAGCGCGAGCGCAGCCAGGGCGTCGGCCACGACATACGACGGTCCGCAGCCGTTACCGGAGAAGCCGGTCGCGGCCAGGATGTCCGGACGACCGCCGACCTGGAAGATGAACGGCAGGCCGGAGACCGAGTAGTCGATCGGCCCCCGCCAGCTGCGGGCGATCGGAACGTCGGCGAGCCGCGGGTAGGAGTAGCGCAGCTGGGCGCTCACCTCGCCGGCGCGCGCGGAGTCCCCGTGAAATCCGCTGTGGACGCGTCCGTTGAACGCAAGGATCCCGCCGCCCTTGCCGAACACCACCCGGTCGTCGGCCGTGCGCTGGTAGTAGCTGACGAGCCGGCGCGAGTCGGAGATCGACAGCCCCCGCTCCCAGCCGATCGCATCCAGCCGCTCCGGGATGGGGTCGGTGGCCACGATGTCGCTGCAGGTCACGACGAGCGCGCGGCGCGCCTCCGGCAGGGCCGCGGTCCAGGCATTGACCGCCAGCAGGATCCGGTCGGCGCCCATCTCCCCCCGGCTGGTCTGCACCCGCAGCGGCCCCCCGGCGTGGATCGCCCGCACCGCGGTCGACTCCAGCACGGTGATCCCGTTTCGCCGGGCGACCGCGGCCAGCCCGCGGGCCACCTTGCCCGGGTGAAACGTCGCCGAGCCGCGCTCAACGACGCCCGCGCAGTGGACGGGCGAGCCGGCGCGCTCGGCCACCTGGGCGGGAGTCAGCAGCTCGTAGGGCTCGGCACCGGCCTCCGCGATCGCCGCGATGGCGGCATCCCAGGCGCCGAGCTGGGCGCGGCTGCTCGCCGTCCACAGCCAGCCGCCCAGACAGAAGTCGCCGTCGATCCCGTTCTCCGTGCAGAAGCCGCCGATCGCCTCCACCGCTGCCTCGCACGCCAGCGCGTAGCGCAGCGCGTCGGCCGCGCCGCACAGCTTGCGCAGGCTGGCGAACTTCGACCACGACGTCATGACGAAGCCGCCGTTGCGGCCGCTGGCTCCGCCGCCACAGATGTCGGCCTCCAGCACCACGACGCCGAGCGACGGATCCCGCCGGCGAAGCGCCAGGGCGGTCCACAGGCCGGTGAAGCCGCCGCCGACGACGCAGACGTCGGCGTGGGCCGGCACGGACCGGTCGCCGGCCGCCGGGCCGGATCCGGAGGGCTCGGCGGCGAGCGCCTGCTCCAGCCACAGGGAACGCCGCAGACCGGGGCGCCAGACCGGCCCGGGTCCGAACGTCGCCAGGGGAGCGGAGTGTGACGATGACATGTTCGCGGCAGTATGGGCGGCTCACGGGACCCCGGCGACCGCGCGCGGCGACGAACGCGGGGGCAGGGTTGCGTCGATGGTATGACGCGCGGCGTCAGCCGTTCAAGAGCTCGAGCGCCTGGACGACTCGCTGGAGCCACCGCGCCCTGAGCGCCGGTCCGGCGGCGGAGGTCTGAGGTCCCGGGGAGATCAGCCCCGGCGGGCGAGCCGCAGCCGGCGGATGCGCAGACCGGACCGGCTCCGGCCGCCGGACGATGTCGCCACCAGCGTGATCCTGGCCGACTCGGCCGCCCGGCGCTCCAGTCCGCGCACCGCGGCCGGCGGGATGCGGAGGCGGAGGCTGGCCGGCCGGCCGCCCGGCAGCGACATCCGCACCGTGCGCAGCCGGATCCGCGTGACCCCGTGCCGGTGATGGGCGGCGCGCAGCGACTCGGTGATGGTGCCGGTGACGCTGACCCGGGCGCGGCCCGCGCAGCGGACGGTGAGGGCCAGCGTCCCGTAGCGGAGCCGGGGACGGGCGTGGCGGCGGCGCCGGGCGTAGCGCGGAATCACTCCGCTCCGCTTGAGCAGGTGGAGGGTGCAGCGCGCCGCTGAGACCGGAACCGGAGGGGTCGGCGTGGGCGCGACCGGTGGCGGCGCGACCGGGTTGGCGACCGTGTAGGCCTCGACGGTGTCGCCGGTGCCGAGGAAGACCTTGCCGTCCGACGCCGACGGCGTGACGAAGTGCTCCATCGGGGGCGTGCTCTGGGTGACGACGGCCTGGCCGGTCTGGGGATCGAGGCCGTACAGCGTCGCGCCCTGCCAATTCGTCGCCCAGATGAGTCCACCGGCCTCGATCGGCGGCCCGTTGACCGCCGACGGGGTGTGCCAGCTCGCCAGCGGCGAGAAGCCCGGCCCGCCGGTGTTCAGCGCCAGGGCGCGCAGGCCGTCCGAGCAGGCGACGTAGATGACCCCGCCGTAGTAGATGGCGCCGCCGTAGCTGCCGGCGCACACCGGTGCCTGATACCGCGGCGCGGCCCCGGTGCCGCCGAGGGCGGAGGCACTGAGGAGATAACCGACGCCGGCCTTGCCGATCTGGAACACCAGCCCGGCCGGCAGCAGCAGCGGCTCGGCCGAACCGAGGTCGGTGTCGCTGCCGTCCAGTGCCGACCAGTTGGAGGGCGCCCACCACGCGGTCAGGCTGAGGCTGGGACTCAGGTCCAGCACCGACTCCTGGTAGCCGAAGCTGCCAAAGCCGTTGCCGGAGGCCGCCCAGATGTTGCCGGCCGCGTCGACGGCCGGGCCGTCGCCGGCGCCCCAGATGGCGCCGCCCGTGGTGCCCTGCTCCACCTCGAATGTCCGCAGCGGTCCGCCGGCCTCGGAGACGCCGACCAGCCAGCCGTTGTAGGTGCCGCAGTCCCCATAGTTGCCGCCGTAGCCGATGACGACGTTCCCGGCGTCCAGCGCCAGCGCGGCGCGCTGGAGCTGAGCGGCGGGCGTCGAGCCCGGCGGGTCGACGGTGACGGGGAACCCGGCAACCGAGCTGCCGTTGGCCAGGTTGAAGGCATACAGCCGGTGCGCGATGCTCGCGGCGTGCGTCCCGTCCCACGTGTCGGCGACGACGAACACGCGCTGGGTGACCGGATCGATCACCGGCGTCGAGGTGATCCCGACCGTCGGAGTGATGTCGCCGCACGGGAGCTGACCGGAGGGCACCGGCGTGCCGGCACCCGCCTGCCAGACGACCGCGCCGGTGGCCTCGTTGAGCGCGTACACCTGATCGGCCTCGGTGGCCGCGATCACCAGGCCGCCGTCGACGACCGGCTGTCCCCACATGCCACCGGTGAGCGCCGGTGACGTCCAGGCCGGTGCGAACGGCAGCCGGCCGCTGCTGCTGGTGTCGACTCCGCTGCGGGCGGCGTCGCCGCGGTACGTGGTCCAGTTGGCGCTCGCCGCCGCGACGCCCGTGAGCAGGACGACCACCATGAGCACCGTGGCGCGGCGCACCAGACGCGTCAGCATGGGCGGGAGTTTCTATCAGCGGAAGCGGACCGGACGCGCTGCGGGCCGGCGCGCGCCGCTGGCGATCGACGCGCCTGTTTGTGAGGGTTGGTGAGCTTTGCGTAACTGCGCGTGTCTTGCGCCGGCGTGCACCGTGAACGACACTTCTGTCACGGGGGCTTGATGAGCGCAGACGACTCGACCGACACGCCGGGCGCGGCCGCCGCCGCGCAACCGGCGTCGCTGAAGATCTTCCTGAACTACCGGCGAGAGGACGCTCAGGCCGAGGCGCGCCTCCTGTATGAGCATCTGGCGCCGCGGTTCGGCGTCGAGAACGTGTTCTTCGACAGGGTGAGCCTGGCGCCGAGCGTCAACTGGCTGAAGGAGCTGGAGGCGCGTGACACGGCGTCCGGGGTGTTCATCGCCCTCATCGGTGCGCGCTGGATCCCCAGCATCGCCGACCGGACGAGTGCGGCGGTCTCCCAGCCCGTCGTCGACATGGTCAAGCGCGAGATCGAGCTGGCGCTGAGCCGAGGCTCCGGGGTGCGGATCCTGCCCGTGCTGCTCGACGACGCCGCCATGCCGTCGGCCGGCGACCTGCCTCGGACGATCCGGGGGTTGGCCGACCTGCAGGCGGTGCCGCTGCGGCAGGACAGCTTCGATCAGGATGTCGCCCGTCTCGTCGCCACGATCGAGCAGCTGCCGACGCTGCCGGTCCCGGAGGAGCCGGACTGGATCAGCCGGTTCGCCGGCATTCCCGCGCCGGCACCGACGCCGGAGCGTTCCGTCGCCGATCTCCCGGACCCGCGTCACTACCAGCAGGTGCTCCAGAACCTGATCGAAGACGACGAGCTCGTCGTCATGCTCGGCTCCGGTGTCAACACCAGCTACACCGAGGCGGGCGCCGAGGCCGGCGCGCCGCGGCTCCCTGACGCGCGGGAGCTGGCGGCCCAGCTGACCCGGCGATTCCGGCTGACCGACCAGCTCGACGACCTCGCCGCCGTGGCCCAGCGCATCTACGTCACGACCGGCAAGCCCGGTCTGTACAAGACGCTGCGCCAGCTGCTGCCTGACGACGTCCCCCCCTCTCCCGTCCACCGTTTCCTGGCGTCATTGCCGGATGCGATCGCCAAGACCGGCTGGCCGAAACGCTGCCAGTTGATCATCACCACCAACTACGACACCGCGCTGGAGCACGCGTTCGACGAGGTCGGCGAGCCGTATGACCTGGCGGTGTACATGGCGAGCGGCCCGCACAAGGGCCGATTCGTCCACTTCCCTTACGAGGGTGCGCCGCAACCCGTGGAGGTGGCAAACGACTACGGCAGGTTCCCCATCGACGACGTCGGCGGGTTGACACGAAGCGTGATCCTCAAGATCCACGGCGCCGTCGACGGCCGGCTGGGGGACTACGAATGGCGTCAGAACTACGTGATCACCGAGGACGAGTACATCGACTATCTCAGCCGCAGCCCCATCGAGAGCCTCATACCGGTGCAGATCCTCGAGAAGCTGACGACGAGCCACTGGTTGTTCCTGGGCTACGCGATGCGTGATTGGCACCTCCGCGTGTTTCTCAGCCGCATCTGGAAGGGCGAGCAGCTCGGGGCCCGGTCCTGGGCGGTCGAACGCGACCCGGATGAGTTTGAGGAGGAGTTCTGGAGAAAGGCCGACGTGGAGCTGCTCACCTGCGGGATGGTCGACTACCTGGCGGGGCTGGCGCGGTCTCTGAGCGCATACGAGGACGAGCGCTAGGTGACCGGCCCGTCGCCCCCGCCGTCGGACTGCCCGTATATGGGGCTGAGCTTCTATGGCGAAGGTGACGCGGGCGTCTTCTTCGGACGCGAGGCCGAGCGCCGGATCATCATCGCCAACCTGCGGGCCTCGCGCCTGACCCTGCTGTATGCCCAGAGCGGGGTCGGCAAGAGCTCGCTCATTCGCGCCGGAGTGGCCGCTCGCCTGCGCGCGCTGGCCAAGGAGAGCCACGCCGAGCGCGGATCCCCGCGTCACATCCCGGTGGTGTTCAGCTCCTGGAGGGACGACCCGGTCGAGGATCTCATCGCCGAGAGCGAGGCCGCGATCTCTCCCTTTGTGCGGCAGGGGCCGCCTCCCCGGCTGCCGCGGGACGATCTGCCCGCGGCGCTGGAGACGGCCACGCGGGCGACCGGCGCCACGCTGCTGATCATCCTTGACCAGTTTGAGGAGTACTTCCTGTACCGCTCCCGTGAGGCACAGCCCGGCCGTCTCGCCGAAAGTGTTGCGGCCTGCATCGCCCGCGGCGACCTGCGCGCCAACTTCTTGGTGGTGGTGCGCGAGGACGCCTACGCCGGCGTCGGCGACGTGTTCAAGGGCCGCATCCAGAACGTGTACGGCAACTTCCTGCACCTCTCCTACCTGGACCGCGACGCCGCCCGCGCCGCCATCGAAAAGCCGCTGGACTGGTTCAAGAACCACCACCCGGGCCAGGAGCCGCACGCGGTCGACCCGGGCCTGGTCGACGAGGTGCTGGACGAGGTTCGGACCGGGCAGGTCCTGCTGGAGCAGGCCGGCCACGGCACGGTCGCCGCCACCAACGGCCATGCCGGCGGCCACGAGCAGATCGAGACGCCGTACCTGCAGCTGGTGATGACGACGCTGTGGGAGCGGGAGCGGGCCGCCGGCTCGGACCGGCTGCGGCTTGCGACGCTGCGGGAGCTCGGCGGCGCCCAGGAGATCGTCCGCCGGCATCTCGACAACGCCCTCGCCGGCCTCACCGACGACGAGCGCGAGACGGCGGTGTCCGTTTTCCACCATCTCGTGACGCCCTCCGGGACGAAGATCGTCCATACCATCCCGGACCTGGTCGAGTACAGCGGCCGCAGCGCCGAGCAGGTCACCGGGCTCATCGAGAAGCTCGCTAGCGGCGACCAGCGCATCCTCCGCCCCGTCCCACCGGACGCTGACGGCAACCCGCGCGTCGAGATCTTCCATGACGTGCTCGCCCCCGCCATCCTGGCATGGCGGACCCAGCAGACGGCTCAGCAGCTCAAGCGGGAGAAGCACGCGGCGGAGGTCCGCGCCCGCCGGTCGCTCGCCGTCGCGGTCGGCGCCACCGTGCTCCTGCTCGTCGCGGTCGCCGGCGTCGTGTTCGCGGAGATCTCCCGGTCTCAGGCGCGGGCGGCCCAGAAGCAGAGCGAATCCGCGGTGCTCGCCGGCGAGGGCTTTCGCAACCTGGCCTTCGGAGATCTCGCACCAGGCGTGCTGCTGAGCATGGAGGCTTACCGCGCCTCGCCGAGCCCGGCGGCGCGCGGCAACCTGGTGTCGGCCCAGGTGCTCACGCTGGGCATGACCGGTTATCTCCGGGCGCAGTCAGGGCCCGTGAACCGGGTGGCGTTCGATCCGGTCGCTCCGCTCCTGGCCTCAGCGAGCGTCGACGGCACCGTGGTCCTGTGGAACCTGCGGACCGGACATCAACGGCTGGTCAGCTCCGGCACCGAGCCGATCGACAGCGTGGCGTTCAGCCGCGACGGCCGGTACCTGGCGGCGGCGGACACGGGCGGGACGGTGACGGTGTCGGACCTGGCGACCGGACGGAGCCGGCACCTGGCCGGCGGCGCAGGCGCGGTCTCGGACGTCGCGTTCGCCCCGGCCGGCGACGACCTGGCGGCGGCGAACGCGGATGGATCTGCGGTTGTCTGGAGCGGCTCGACAGGCCGCAGGCTGCGTGTCCTCGCTGGTCGCGCCGGCGCGCTCAACGGGCTCGCCTTCAGTCCGTCAGGGCGCACGCTGGCCGCAGCCGCCGCCGGTGGGTCGGTGCTGTTCTGGGACATGGCCACCGGTCGTCTCCGGCAGGTGGTCGTGAAGCGCGGGAGCTCGCTGAACGGGATCGCGTTCGATCCCAATGGACGATCCGTGGCGGTGGCGGTTCAGAGCGGGGAGGCATGTCTCGTTCCCGCCGTGACCGCGGGAGCGCCGGGGTGCGTCAGCGAGGGTCACGCGCCGGTCGAGGCGGTGGCATTCAGCCCGGACGGCCGCACGTTCGCCTCCGCCGGCGCTGCCACATTGGTCTGGCTGTGGGACGCCCACACAGGCCAACTGGTGCGCACGTTCCAGGGCCAGGCCGCGACCGTGGAGACCGTGGCCTTCAGTCCTGACGGCAGGCTCATCGCCTCGGGCAGCGACGATCAATCGGTGTACCTATGGGAGACGGCGCTCGCCTCGGGCCGCCGGACGCTTCAGGACGGTCACGGCGGTGCGCTGGCGCTGGCGTACGGCGGACCGACGCTGGCGACGGCGAACACCGACGGAACGGTCACCGTGTGGAACCTGGCCGGCGCAAGCCACCGGTCCGCCGCGGCCGGGGACGGGACGCTCTGGAGCATCGCCCTCAGCCGGAACGGCCGCGAGCTGGCCACCGCCGGCACGGGCGGGCAGGTGCTCGTCTGGAGCCTGCCCGGGCTGGCAGACCCCAGGCGCCTCACGGACCGCGGCTCCACGTACCTGCAGAGCGTTGCGCTCAGCCAAGACGGGCGCATGGTGGCGGCGGGGGACGGTTCCGGCGACATCCTGGTCTGGAACACGGGCAGGAGCACGCCGATCCACGTCTTCCACGGACGCGCCGGCACGGTCAACTCGCTGGCGTTCTCTGCGGGTGACGCGGAGCTGGCCAGCGGCGACGCCGACGGCACGGTCATCTTGTGGGACCTCCGATCCGGCCGTCGGCTGTTGACGCTGACCGGTCACACGGGCCAGGTGAACGGCGTCGCCTTCAATCCGACGGGCACACTGGTGGCGGCGGCGGGCGCCGACCAGACGATCATCATCTGGCACGCGCGCACGGGCCAGCCTGTCGGCAATCCGCTCCGCGGTCATGAGGCGTCGGTCAACACGGTCGCCTTCAGCCCGGACGGGCGGAGCCTGGCCTCAGGCGGCGCCGATCACGCCGTCATCGTGTGGAACCTGGCGAGCCGCCTCGGATGGGTGCTTGCCGGACATGCCGACAACGTCACCGGCGTTGCCTACGGCCCCGACGCCACTCTGGCTTCGGCCGACCAATCCGGCCGGGTCCTGCTCTACGGCTCACCGCCGCCCGCCGGCGCGGCCGCAGCCATCGCTCACCGCCTGTGCGCCGTCATCGGCCGAAACCTGACCCCGCAGGAGTGGACGGAGTTCGTGCCGAGCGCGTCGTATCACCGGACCTGCCCCGGCTACCCGTGATCGCCCCCCCGGGGTCAGGGTCGTCATCCGGACGCCCGCACGAGGGTCCCGCTCGAGCTGAACATCATCGACGGCGTGTCAGGCGTCCCGTTGACGAACGGGATCCGCACCACCGCCCCGTTGCAGGAGTTGAATGTCACGCTCACGCTCGCGGTCGCGCCGGACGAGGTCGACGCGACCGCCGAGTAGGCGCCGCCCGTTTGCACCGACGCCCCGGGCGCGATCCCGCCCGCGGGAACCTCCGTCTGCACCGTCAGCGTGTCGGTGATGCACGGGCTCAGCCTGGCGATCGACAGCTTGAGGTACGGCGCAGACAGGTGGTTGGCGACGATCGGCGGAAGCTCCGGCAGGCTGCCACCGGCCGGGTTGACGGTGACCGTCTTCCCGTCCGCGAGCTGCGCAAGCGACGCGGCGTTGATCCAGGGCGCCTGCCAACTGGCGGAGAGATCCTCCATCGCGTACTGCGCCAGTTCCGTGCTCAGGGACGTGCCGCGCACCGCCAGCACCTGCGCCAGGGCCTGATCCATGTGAGATGCCGCCTGGGCGCGGACGTCAGCCGCATCCTGGTTGAAGATGGCGGCAACGATGGAGAAGCCGAACCGCTCGGCCAGATGCTGGTAGAAGCGCCATTGCGACCACGGTGCAGTCTCTGGGCAGTTCAGGTCACAGTCCAACGGCTGGCTGAGCGCCGGAACATAGTGCGCCTGCTGGAGGAAGTTGTTCGCCGCCCAGGCGTCGGTGGAGCTCGTGAACGCGCCGGGTTCGATCCCTCCCAACCGGCCGATGGCGTCGCGCAGCGCGCCGAACAGCGAGAAGGCGATGTCATAACTCTTGCTCACCTGGGCCGGCGGAACGACCATGAACGCCGCGACCGGCTGCCCATACCGGGGAAGAGCGCTGAGGTGTGATGCCGTGGGGGCCAGGAAGGTGTTCGTCGCCGCCGAAGTCTGACGCTCGATATAGATATCGAGCTTTCCATCGCCGTCGTTGGCGTACATCGGCATCCCCAGTGTCGTCGTGTAATAGGCGAGCGCCGACTCCGCCGTCTGCGCCACGGTTTCCGCCGCCGCCCGGCTCGAGACGTTCACGGCGTCCGCAGGATCAGTTGTGTAATGAACGACGACGTGCCCCTGTGTCGTTGTGAGCGACTGCGTCAGGTCGGCCGGAGTGCCGCGCCCAAACGGATTGGAGATGCATGGTGCGTTCGACGCGGCGCTTGCCGCAGCCTGGTAGTCGATCGTCGCCAGGATGGCGCCGTTGATCCGCCACGTGAACTGATAGACGCCCCGGCCTTGGACGGGGACGCAGGAGACATCGGAACGGCGGAAGCCGTGGGAGGGGCCACTCAATGGATACGAGTTCGACGCCGTGAAGTTGTCCGGAGCATCGATGCTCAGCGCGTAGTTGTCGAACGGCGTGTTCGTCACCAGCGTGAGCTGCTCTGCCGGGGTTGTCACCGGCGTTCCACCGGACTGACGGGTGACGAATTTGCCCAAGACGACCGCGCAGTATGCCTTGGAGATCGTCGGCAGCGTCCCGCAGCGATAGGCGATCCTCTCCTGCGGTTGGAGCGCGAACCGCGCTGGGACGGTGTGGCCGACGGTGTCGACCTCGCCGAACTGGTCGACGATCGCGGTGCCGTCGCACCGATCGACAGTGTCCCATTGCACCGTCTGTGCCCGGGCCACGATGGCCCCATGGAACCCGCCATGGTGCGTGCCGCCGGAACCGTAGCGGCCGTTGGTCCGGACGCCCGTGTTGTACCCACCCTTCGTATCGAGGTGGCGGACGGACCTGTGGTTGGATGCCGCGGCCGTTCCCGCCCGGTGGCAGGCGGCAAAGTTGCCGCCGACCAGGTCGACCTGAAGGGTCCCGCCTTCACCCGGAGGCTGGAGCGCTCGGAACTGGCCGCCGCTGAACTGCGCACTCTGCGTCGCGCCATGACCGTTGGTGGCGCTGAGGATGCGCACTGCGCCGTGGCGTGTATCGAAGATGGAGCCGGTCGGAACCAGGCGAGTCGTGCGCAACCGGACGCTGCGCCCGCCGGGCGTCTGCACGAACACCCGCCCGCCCGCCGGCACCGCCGTGATCGACTTGCCGAGCCGTGGGCCGGCGGCCGACGCCTCCTGCGGCAGCAGGCAGGCACCGAGGAGGGCCACGGCGACACACGCTCCCAGACTCGCTCGTCGAGGCCCCACCACCCGCAACGCCGAACGCACCCGCTCCCCCCTGATCACGAACCCACGCCGACTGACCATAACTCAAAAGCCGACGTCCGAGTATTTTTTTCACTCCGTGTCGGTCAGGAACGGGGCATCTCGCCGGAGCTCATGACGTCAAGCCGGCCCCGGTCCCCGCGCCGCGCCTCCTCCAGTTGGCCTGCGGTCCAGGCCGTATGCTCATGCGCGACGACACCCTCCACGCGCTCGGCCAGCAGCCGAGCGGGGTCGGCCTCGGCCGCGTAGGGTGTGGCGCCCGCCAGGTACAGATGCTTCTCCCGGGCCAGACCCTCGGCCGCCCCGCGGTAGTTGATCCAGTTGGCCTGGAACTGGCCGAGCTGCTGGATGCCCTCCAGCACCACGACCGCGCTGCCCAGCCCGCCGGTCACCCACACCGCGGCATGGACGCTGGCCGCCACGGGGACCGCGGCCGCGCCGACGAGCTGGAGCACCTTCAGGCTGACGAACGTCCGCTTGTTGGTCGCGCTGCGCCGGCCGTACCAGGACAGCTGATCCTCCAGGCGCTCCCAGGCGGGCCCCCGCGGCTCCGGCAGGCCCTCGGCGCGCTCTGGTGGTTGCTGTCGGTCCAACCTGTCCTCCCCCTCGGTCGCCGCTCACGCTATCTCACCCACCGGGTGGTGCATAGCGGTATCTTCGGGCCGTGAGGGACTGGATGGCGTGGGAGCGGTGGCGTGCTCGTTGACCTGCACGCGCACTTCCCCATGCACGTGCCGCTCAGTGGGCAGGTGCGGACGCATGAGCATGCCCGGGCGTGGTGGCGGCAGCGCTGGCAGGGGTGGGTGGTGGAGGCGATCTCGCGGGTCTTCAACTACCAGGGCCCGGGCGGGTCTCCCAGCGTCACCGAGGAGCTCATGCGCCGCGGCGGCGTGCGCGTCGCGCTGTCGGTGCTGTACCAGCCCTTCGACGAGATGGACCTGGATCGGCGCTATGGCGCGCCACCCCAGCCGCGCTACTTCACCGACATCCTCGCTCAGCGCCAGTCGGTCGAGGACTACGTGGCCGACCGTCCCGGGGAGATCGCCATCGCTCACTCCCCCGGTGAGCTCGACACGCTCCTCGCCTCAGACGTGACGGTGCTCGTCCACGCCATCGAGGGCGGGTTTCAGATCGGCGCCGACGCCGCCGAGATCCGGCGCAATGTCGCCACGCTCGCCCAGCTCGGCGTGGCGTATGTGACCGTGGCCCACCTGTTCTTCCGTGATGTCGCCACCAACGCGCCGGCGCTGCCGTTCCTGTCAGACCGGCTCTACCACTGGGCGTTCCCCGAGGACCCCGCCGAGGGACTGACGCCGCTCGGCCGCGAGCTGGTGGAGGCGATGGTCGACGAGGGCGTTCTCATCGACATCACCCACATGAGCGCCACCTCGATTGCCGACGTGTTCGCGCTGCTCGACGCGCGTGACCCGGACCGCCGGATCCCCGTCCTCGCCACTCATATGGCGTGCCGGTTCGGCGGCCTGGAGTACTGCCTGGACGACGCCACCATCGCCCGGGTCGCCGAGCGCGGCGGGCTGCTCGGTCTCATCATGTGCGAGCACTACGTGACCAGCGGCGTGAGCGGGATCAAGAAGTCGCTGAGCGGCTCGCTGGCGGCGCTGTATCGGCACATCGACCGGATCCACGAGGTCTCCGGCGGCTACGACCACATCGGCGTCGGCTCCGACCTCGACGGCTACATCAAGCCGGCGCTGCCCGGGCTGCAGGACTCAAGCCGGCTGGCCGAGCTGGAGCGGGGACTGACCGCGCGCTACGGCCCCGCGGTCGCGGAGCAGATCTGCGGCGCCAACGCGCTGGGGGTGCTGCGCGCTCAGTGGGGCCGCAAGCGACCGAGGCCGGGCTCGGCGCCCTGAGCCGCCCTGAGCCGCCCTAAGCGCCGGCGCCGCTGAGGAGTCCCGCTCGCGCCTCGTCGAGCGCATCCTGAGGAAGGCCGAGCAGCGCGAGCAGGTCCAGCTGCGCGAGCGTGCTGTCCAGGTCGCCGCGCGCCGGGTGCAGCGCGCCGGCGGCCCGGTTAGCGTCGCCGACCGGCGGTCCCGCGAGTCCGAGCAGCCGCTCGTACAGGGCGCACTCGGCGAGCGTGGCCGCCGCCCAGTAGTCGCGGGGATTCGCGCGCTGGACCAGCATGGCCGCCACCCGGACGGCGGGCAGGAGCTCGCGAGCGCTCTGGCCGGCGGCCGTGTCGCCGTAGCCGAGATGGAGGGCGACACCGGCGGCCACCACGTTGATGCCCTCGTAGTGGCGGTTGAGGTCCTGCTCGTAATCGTGCTGGTAGGCGTCCATGGCCAGGCGCAGGTCATGCTCACGTTCGGCGGCAGTTTTCCGGAGGCGGATCCGGCGCTTGGCGATCGCGCCCAGGAGCGCCCGGGTCTCCGGGTACGCCGGACGGGCCAGGAGCACGCGCTTGAGCACCCTTTCGGCCGCGTCGTAGGCGGCCACGTCGGCGTCGGCGTCGCGGTAGAGCGCCAGCGCGTAGCTGACGTGCGCCTCCGGGCGCCGCACGTCGTGGTCGTCGTCGACGACGTCGGCCAGCAGACGGCGGGCGTCGGCGTACCGGCCGAGGTGAACGAGCCCGGCTCCGGCCTGCGCGCCGAGCAGCCGCCGCGAGGTGTCGTCGACGCCCTCCGCCTCCGCCAGGGCCTCCAGCACCAGGTCGGCGTCGGCCAGCTGGAGGGCGAGGGCCAGCCGCTGGCGGGCGGTCGCGAACCGGGGGTCCGGCGCCGCCCGCCGTCGGACGACGCCCCACTGCTCGACCTCCATGACCGCGTCGACCGGCGAGTCGCTGGGGCCGCCGGTGTCGCCGACCCCGGCCAGGTACGGCGCCAGGGCATCCCACGCCTCGATTGCGGCGTCGTCGGTGATCCCGTGCTCGTCCTGGCGGTAGACGACGTGGCGCACCATGCTCAGGTCAAACGGCGGGCTGCTCCCCTGCGGGCCGATGAGGAGGGTCTGGCGCGGGCGCATCAGGTGCCGGAGCCCCAGCTCCCAGCCGACGTTGAAGTTCTGGGTCTGCAGGTCGCCGATGACGAGGTCGGCCGTGGCCAGCGCCTCGATCATCGGCTGAAGCACTACCCCGGAGTCGATCCGCATGTCCTCCCGGCGGTAGCACAGCTGCGCGTGCTCGAGCGCGGGCTGGAGGACCTTGCGGTAGACGAGGTCGCAGTCGACCTCGACGCGGCGCTGGGGATCGAGCTTGCTGCCGTAGGGCATGGCGACGAACACGCTGGGCCGGCCCTCGATCGCCACCCCCGGGTCGATCCGCAGCACCGGGACGTGCCAGACGGCCGCGCACTCGGCCAGGTGGGTCACGGTCGCCCCCTCGCCGTCGCCGGCGACGAGCAGCGCCACCGCGCGCTCGGCGTCGCCGGCGAGCGTGATCGCCTCATCCAGGAAGGCGCTGTTGGCCTGGCGGTAGGCATCCTCCCCGGCGGGCAGTCCGAGGGAGCGAACGGTTCCTCCGCGGGCGCGCACCGCGGCCAGCGCGGCCGCGAACCGGTCCCGCCAGTCCTCGGCCACCGAGTCGTCGCGGAAGACCGGCTCGGTGGTGGGCAGGACGACGTGCACCGCCGGCGACGGGGTCGTGGCCAGCGCCGTCTCCACGACGAGCAGATCGGCGCCATCGGCGAGCGCACCCACGATGGCCCTGGGGGCCAGGGCGGTGAGCAGCACCCGGATCCTCCGGCGAGCGGCGTCGAGGTTGGCGCCGATCGACTGAGCGCGGCGTCCCGCGTAGGTGACGACCATGGCCAGGCTAGAAGCCGTCGAAGTGCTCGGCCTGCACCTGCTCGGCGACTGCGCGCCCCACCGCGGTCAGCTCGTCGAGATGATCGGTGGAGTCCAGCGGCTGGACGACGCGCGGCGGGATGTGGCCGAGGCCGTTCTGGTCCAGCCACTCACTGGTCAGCTCGGCGTTGTACCGGAGGTAGGTGAACAGCTTGGGGTGAAGCGGGCCGGTGGCGCCGGTGAGCGCCCCAACCTCGCGATCGAGCAGGGCGCCGTAGCGGCAGTCGCCGAACGCGCGGCAGAGCATGTCCTGCTGGTTGAGCGCGGCCAGCATCAGCGCCGACGGTATCGACGTCGCGTTGTAGACGAGGTTCATCTCCTGCGGGTGGAGGTTCTGGTTGGCGCGCGGACTGGTGCCCGTGCCGACCGAGACGAGCAGCAGGTTCTCGGCGCCCGGCTCCCAAGCCAGCCGGTAGGGCTCGAGCGTGGCCATGAGGAAGAGGAGGAACGCCGGGTTGTTGTACGTCGTCACCGCGCCGTCGACCATGACGAACGGCTCAGGACCCCCGGCGTCGATGACCTCCGGCGGGAAGTACGTCGGCGCCGCGGTGCTGGCCCGCACCAGTTGCCACAGGGGCAGGTCCAGGTTGCACGCCTTGCCCTCCGCGGCGCGGCTGCGCAGGTTGTACATCGCCCGCGGGTTGTTGGAGATCGGCCAGGGTGAATCGGTGGTGGCGTTGCGCATGACGATGAGGAGGAGCGTGCGCAGGCGATCGCTGCCGAGCGTGGTGTCGGCTCCCAAGACGCTCTTGAGCTTGGCCTCCAGCTTCTGATCCTCGAACTTGCTGCGAAACCGGCGCAGCAGGCTCGCCTTGTCGAACATGGCGCGGCCGCTGTCGAGATAGAAGTCGCGGATCTGGCTGACCGGCATGCCGATGGCCACGCACGTGGCGATGACCGCGCCGGTGCTCGTTCCCGCCACATAGTCGAACGCGTCGGCGAGCACGAAGTCATCGCCGTGGTCGCGCCGGAGCACCGATTCGATCCTGGCCAGCACCTCGATGGTGATCAGTCCGCGGATCCCCCCGCCATCGAGCGCCAAGAGCCGGTGCTGGCCTGTGCGTTCAACGACCTCCTGCACCCCCATGGGGCGAGTCTCGTCCATCATCGCCCGCGGTGCAACCCGCGCGGACGAGCGCGCGGCGGTGAGCGGTCGCCCATCCCGGGTTCCCGCCCCCGCAGCGGTCGGTGTATGACACATCGCGCCGGCACCCGTGGGTGACGCTGCCGGGCGACCTCGAGCGGCTCGGCTGAGGGCGTCAGGTCGCGGCCGCGCCGCCCGGCCCGCGCAGGTCGGCAAGATCGGCGTCGACCATGCGCGCCACCAGCTCCTCGAAGGTCAGCGTCGGCATCCAACCCAACTCGGCGCGCGCCCGGCTGGCGTCGCCGATGGGCGGGGTCTCCTCCGGCGGACGGACGAGCTCCGGGTCGGTGCGGACGTAGCCGGCGGGATCGAGGCCGACGTGGGCAAACGCCGCGTCGAGGAGGTCGCCCACCGTGTGGCCGACGCCGGAGGCAAGCACGTAGTCCGCGGGTGTGTCGCGGGCGAGCATCAGCCGGCAGCCGTGCATGACGTCGCCGGCAAACGACCAGTCGCGCACGGCGCGGGTGTCCCCCAGCGTCAGCTCGGCGGCGAGGCCGAGCTTGATCGCGGCCGCCGCCCGGGTGATCTTGCGGGTGACGAAGGTCTCCGGCCGGCGCTCGGACTCATGGTTGTAGAGGATCGCCGAGCAGGCGAAGATCCCGTCGCGGTCGCGCAGCTGGCCGACGAGCTGGTGCGCGGCCAGCTTGGCGGCGGCGTAGGGACTGCGGGGACGGCAGACCGTGTCCTCGCGCTGGGGGCTCTCCGGCGCGTCGCCGAACATCTCCCCGGATCCGGCGACGAGCATCCGCGTCTGTGGGCTGTGGTCCCGCACCGCCTCCAGGAGGGTCGCCGTCCCCACCACGATCGCCGCCAGGGTTCGCGCCGGATGGCGCCAGGACTCAGGCACGAACGTCGGCGCCGCCAGGTGGAAGAGCTCGTCAGGCTGCACCTCGTCGACGGCGCCGCGCAGCGTGTCCGGGACCAGCAGGTCGCCTTGCACCACGCCGATGCGGTCCTCCAGATGGGCCGCGAGCCCCAGGCGGGAACCGTCGGCGTGGCCGCCGGGGTGGACGAGGCCGACGACCTCGTAGCCGTCGTCGAGCAGGGCCTCGGCCAGAAACGAGCCGTCCTGGCCGGTGAGCCCGGTGATGAGCGCGCGTCTGCGCGCGCCGATCACCGAGGACCGCGTCCGGACAGGACCTGGAAGTCGGCGTCGACCATCAGCCGGATCAGCTCCTCAAAGCTCGTCCGGGGCTCCCAGCCCATCTGCCGCTTTGCCTTCGACGGATCGCCGATGAGCTGATCCACTTCGGCGGGGCGCTTGAGCGACTCGTCGATCTCGACGTGATCGCCGACCGCCAGACCGGCCTGGTCAAACGCGATCTCCAGGCAGTCGCGGACCGAGTGGGCGATGCCGGTGGCGATCACGTAGTCCTCGGCCTCGTCCTGCTGGAGCATCATCCACATCGCCTCGACGTAGTCCTTGGCATAGCCCCAGTCGCGCTCGGCGTCCAAGTTGCCGAGGTTGAGCTTGTCGGCGAGCCCCAGCTTGATGGCGGCGGCGTGCCAGGTGATCTTGCGGGTGACGAACTCCAGCCCGCGACGCGGGGAGTTGTGGACGACGATCCCGCCGACGCCGGCGCAGAACACGCCGCTCTCCGTCTCCAGGTCGAATACCCACTCGTCCTCGGTGACCTGGGCGTCAACGACTTTGCGGACCTCGGCCGGGTCCCGACGGAGATGTTGCCCCTTGGCCCCGACGCGCACCGCCGACGGCAGGTTGAGCTGGTAGTACGTGCGCGCTCCGCGCTGCTCGGCGTAGACCGATGCCGGACGCCCGTCGAGTGCGTAGAGCCAATACAGACCCTGGGCCAGCACCGCGCTGTTGGTCTTGACCGATTCGCCGTTGCCGCGCTCGAGGCCGTCGCCGGCGTAGTAGCCCTCGAGGAAGGCCTTGCGGGCGGCGGCATCGGCGTTGAGGATGATCGGCGGGACCTGCTTGAGGCCAGTGCGGGTGTAGAGCTGCTCCCGGAGCCAATAAGCGGCGGCCGGGGCACCGGTCAGCCGGAGATGCTCCACTGGGCGATCAGGGTTGAACCCGGAGCGGAGTGTGCTACCCGACGCGCGTCCCATAAAGAGCTTTGACCACAACTGCGACACGCGCAGACGTAGCGCCTCGTCGTTGTTGGCGAAGTCCACATTGCTTTGCAGGGCGACGACGCAGCCGTCGGCGGTCATCAGACCAAGGAACTCGGCCATCTCCGGGGTGACGGCCGTCCAGTCCTGGGATTCCGGCCACCGCTCGGCCAGGGCGAGCCTCGAGGCTGGCTCAACGTCCCGGGCCCGCACAATCTCGCGGTCGCCGTCGAGCATCCGATGGTGGGCGGTCGTGGCGACGACTCCCCCGCGAGCCTCGATCGACAGCAGCCGATGATCTGGGTCGTCGGTGCGTCGTCGAGTCGCGGTGATCGCGGTGATCTTCGTCCAGTTGTCCCCGTCCCAAATCTCGAGAAGCCGGTCCGGAGCGAAGGTCTGAACGTGCCGTCCGGTCCGTGTCAGCGGCACGAGGTCCGGCGGCGTGACGACCTTGACGAACCCGTCGTGACGCACGAGTAGCGCTGTGGTGGCCGCACAGCACTCGTGGTTGAAGAGTATTCCGCTCGTCGCGTGGAGGCCGTAGGACTCGCGGTAATTGACGGTGATGAAGTGGCCGTAGACCTTGGCCACGCCGTACGGCGAGCGCGGGTAGAACGGGGTCTCCTCGGTCTGGGGGACCTCGCGGACCTTGCCGAACATCTCGCTGGATGATGCCTGGTAGAAGCGGGCCTCCGGGCACACCTCGCGGACGGCCTCGAGCACCCGCGTGACGCCGACGCCGGTGAACTCGGCGGTCAGCGTCGGCTGGATCCAGGAGACGGCGACGAACGACATCGCCGCCAGGTTGTAGATCTCATCCGGCCGGGCGGCGCGAAGGGCGTCGACAAGCGAGCGCTGGTCGAGCAGGTCGGCCTGGTGGAGGGTGACGCGGTCGCGCAGGTGCTCGATGCGGTCGAACCTCTCCGTCGAGGACCGGCGGACGATGCCGTGGACGTCGTACCCCTTCTCGAGCAGCAGCTCGGCGAGGTAGGAGCCGTCCTGGCCGGTGATTCCGGTGATGAGGGCCGAGGGCACGGCCCGGCAGGCTAGCGGCCTATGCGGACTAACGGTCCTTCAGGAACGACGGGATGTCGATGTCGTCGTCTGAGAGCTCCAGCGAGGACCGCTGGCGCTCGTCCATGGTTACGTCGCGATCGCGGCGCTCGCGCCGCGTCGTCTCCCGGGCGGTGCTCGGACCGCGGCCGTGATCGAAGCCGGTGGCGATGACGGTGACCCGGACCTCGTCGTCGAGCTGGTCGTCGATGACCGCGCCGAAGATGATGTTGGAGTTGGAGTCCGACGCGCTCTGGACGATCTCCGCCGCCTCGTTGACCTCGAACAGGCCGAGGTCGTGGCCGCCGGTGATGTTGAGCAGGATCCCGGTCGCGCCCTCCACGGACTCCTCCAGGAGCGGCGAGGAGATGGCGATCTTGGCCGCCTCGGCGGCCCGGTTCTCGCCCGCAGCGGTGCCGATGCCCATGAGTGCGCTCCCGGCCTCGTGCATGATCGTGCGCACGTCGGCGAAGTCCAGGTTGATGAGGCCGGGGATGGTGATCAGGTCGGTGATGCCCTGGACGCCCTGGCGCAGGACGTTGTCGGCCTCGCGGAAGGCGTCAAGGATGGTGGTGCGCCGCTCGACGATCGACAGCAGCTTCTCGTTGGGAATGACGATCAGCGTGTCGACGTTCTCCCGCAGGCGCTGGATGCCCTCGGCGGCCTGCTGGGCGCGCCGGGTTCCCTCAAACGCGAACGGGCGGGTGACGACGCCGACAGTGAGGGCGCCGATCTCGTTCTTGGCGATCTCGGCGATGACCGGCGCCGCGCCGGTGCCGGTGCCGCCGCCCTCGCCGGCGGTGACGAACACCATGTCCGCGCCCTTCAGCGCCTCCTTGATGTCGTCGCGCGATTCGGCGGCCGCGCCGTGACCGACGTCCGGGTTGGCGCCGGCGCCCAGACCCTTGGTCAGGTTGTGGCCGATGTTGAGCTTGATGTCGGCGTCGCACATCGCGAGCGCCTGGGCGTCGGTGTTGCACGCCACAAACTCCACGCCCCGCAGCCCGGCGTCGACCATGCGGTTGACGGCGTTGGTGCCGCCGCCGCCCACGCCGACGACCTTGATGACTGCCAGATAACTTCCGCTGTCCATGAGATTCGTCCGACCCTCTAGTTAGGGTTGAAGGTTTGGGCACGTGGTGCGCCCTGTGGCCAGTTTGGCACGTTAGGGCCTAGCGATGCGGGAAGTCAACGCTGCCCACGCTGCCGCAACGATCGTTGCAGATCGGCGAACCCTCGACAAGTGCGGAGAGTTGGGGGTGGGGACCAGACTAACTCTCGACCTGAGCTTTAGCCTCCGCCGATCGTCGCCGTCCCGCCGGTGCTGGGGGCGGTGGCTGTCCCCCCGGCGGCAGTCGAGCCCGTGCCGGCCGAGCCCGTCGTGCCGGTGTCGGTGCCAGGGCCCGCAGCCGGCCGGGAGGCGTCGGTCACATCGATGTAGGCGGCCCCGGCGGAGGTGGAGGACGCCAGCACGGCGGTGGCCGCCGACCACTTGCCTTCGAGGTCCGTGGCGTCGCCGAAGTAGATCTTCGGCCCATTGCGCAGCGCGGCGACGAGCCCGTGCGTGGGGTCGGTCGACACCTGGTCCACCTTCGCCAGCAGCGCGTAGGGCGCCGCCGCCAGGAGCCACACCTCCGGCTCCAGCGACCGGTCGACGTGCGTGCCCCCCGGGAAGACCGAGACCGAGATCGTCGGCAGCGGACCGGTCGACGGGGCGTCGTGCAGCAGCGTCCCGTCGGCCGAGACGGCGATCTGGCGCCCGCCGGCCGAGACCTCGGCGACCGGGACCTGCTCGGCGACGTCGATCCGCATCGTGTGCGGGAAGCTGGTGCTGACCGCGAGGTGCTTGACGACCGGGAACGGCTTGACCGCGGTCCGGAGGGCGCCCAGCTTGACGTTGAGCGTCGTCATCCCCCGGGCCGCCCCGGTCAGCGCCGATCGGATCTGCGAGGCGTCCGGACCGCTGACTCCGATGACGGTGACCTGGCGGACGGCGACGAGCGAGGAGTTGCGCAGCCACAGCCAGCCGCCCGTGGCGAGGAGGACGAGGGTGAGGAGCACACCGAGGAAACGAGGCCCCACCCACCTCGGCAGCCGGCGGCGGGTCCGGGCGCGCCCGGACGTCCGCCCGCGGGCGGTGCGCGCCGAGCCCCGTCGCCCCGGCGCGGCCTGGCTGCGGCCCCCGCCGATCATGACCGCGACCACTCCGCGGGGAACGCCACCGGCCCCAGCGCCTGGACCTCCGGCTCCAGGTCGACGCCGAAGCGCTCCTTGACCCGGCGCCGCCCCTCGGCCATGAGCGCCACCACATCCTCGGTCGTCGCCGTGCCCAGGTTCTCGACGAAGTTGGCGTGCTTCTCGGAGAAGCCGGCGCCGCCGATGCGCAGACCCCGGCACCCCGCGTCCTGGAGCAGCTGGCCGGCGCTGCGCCCCTCCGCGCGGGGATCGTCCGGATTCTTGAACGTCGAGCCGAACGTCTTGATCCCGGAGGGCTGTGCCGCCCGGCGCCGGTCCCGCATGTCGCTGAGCGTGGCCTTGACCTCCGCGCTGGCCGCCGGGCTCAGCGCGAACGACGCCCGGCTGACCACCTGACCGGGACGCAGTCCGGAGCGCCGGTACGCGAATCCCAGCTCCTCCGGCCGGCGGCGCTCGGTGCCGGCGGCGCTCGTCACGTCGACCCAGTCGAGCGCCCGCGCCAGCTCCCCGCCGTAAGCGTTGGCGTTCATCCGCACGGCGCCGCCGACCGTGCCGGGGATGTTGACGCCGAACTCGATGCCGCTCAGCCCGGCCCGCGCCGCCTGGGCGGAGACCGCAGGCAGGCGGGCGCCGCCCCCGCAGTTGATGCGGGTGCCGTCGACTCTGATCTGGCTGAGCTCCTGGTCGAGTTTCAAGACGAGTCCGCGGACGCCCGTGTCCGCTACCAGGAGGTTCGACCCGGATCCGACGACCCCTACCTCGACATCGTGCTCGGCGGCCCACGCCAGCAGCGTCTCGAGCTCGGCGACGGTGCCCGGCCGCGCGAACAGCTCGGCCTGGCCGCCGGTGCGGATCGTCGTCAGCCGGGCGAGCGGGTACTCACGCCGGACGCCGTCAGGGAGATCTGCCATCGCGCAGCCAGGGTAGACGGCCGATCGGCCGGAGCCCCGCTATTCGACGACGAGCGAGCGACCCAGGGCGTCGATGTTCCCGGCGCCCATCATCAGGCAGAGGTCGCCCGCCCGGAGGGTCTCGGCCAGGAAGGCACGGGCGACATCAAACCCGGGGAGCCACGCGACCGGCCGGCGAGCGCCGGCATCGGCCGCCCAGGCCGCCACCAGCCGCCCGCTCACGCCCGGGAAGTCCTCGCCGCGCTCGCGCGCGGGGTAGATGGGGAGCACCACCACGGCATCGGCGGTGGCGAGGGCGGCGCCGAACCCGCGCGCGAGCGCGCGGGTGCGCGAGTACAGATGCGGCTGGAACACGGCCACCAGGCGGCGGGCGGCGAGCGTCCGCGCGGCGGCGATGGCGGCGGCGACCTCGGTGGGGTGGTGGGCATAGTCGTCGTAGATCTCGGCGCCGGCCGCCGTCTCCCCCACCCGCTCCATGCGCCGGCGGGCCCCGCGGAAGTCCAGAAGCGCCCCCGCCGCCCGCTCCGGATCGGCGCCGGCCAGCGCGCACGCGGTCAGCGCCCCGGCCGCGTTGACGGCGTTGTGTACGCCCGGGACCGACAGCTGAACCGCCCGGCCGGACCAGGTGAAGCGCGACCCGCCGGGGAACAGCTCGGCATCGGCAGCGTCGTAGACGCTCGCGCCCGGCGGGCAGAGCGCCCGCAGCGCCGGGCGGTCCCAGACGACGGCGCGCTCGCCGGCGCGGCCCATGAACTCCCGGAAGGTCGCTTCCAGCTCCAGACGCGAGGCGTAGGTGGAGTGATGGTCGAGCTCGGCATTCGTCAGGATGGCGATCTCCGGGCGGAGCTTGAGCAGCGAGCGGTCCGATTCGTCGGCCTCGACGACGATCCACTCCCCCGTCCCCCAGCCGGCGTTGCTGGCCGTGGAGCGCAGCTCGCCGCCGACGACGTACGAGGGGTCCAGGCCCGCCCCCCGGAGCGCATGGACCGCCATCGCCGACGTGGTCGTCTTGCCATGGGTGCCGGTCACCGCCAGGCAGCGGCGCAGGGCGGCGATCTGCGCCAGCAGGTCGGCGCGGTGCAGCTCGGTCCGCGCGGCCTGCCGCTCCGGATTGTCCGGGGGGACCGCCGTCGAATAGACGACCTCGGCCCCGTCCGGGACGTTCGCCGCGGCGTGGCCGAAGCTCGGCTCGATCCCGTGCTCGCGCAGGCGCTCGGTGTAGGACGAGGACGCGCGGTCAGAGCCGGTCACGCTCGCGCCGAGCGCGGCGCTGATCAGCGCCAGGCCGCTCATCCCGGCGCCGCCGACCCCCACAAAGTGGAGCCGGCGGCCCGCCCAGGACGCCTCGATGTCAGCGGATGCGGTCAGGAGCGCTCGAGGACGACGACGGGGATGTCACGCTCGGTCAGGCGCTGGTAGTCGGCATACGCCGGCCAGCGCTCGAGGGCGGCCCGCCACAGCCGCGGCTTGTCCTCAGGCGCGGCGGGGCGCGCCCGGGCGGTGAAGCGGTCGCCGAGCACCTGGACCTCCACGTCCGGGTCGGCGACGAGGTTCAGATACCAGCCCGGGTGCTCGTCCGCGCCGCCCTTGGAGGCGACCACGACGTAGTCGTCCCCGTCGCGGCCGTAGATGAGCGGCGTGCTCCGCTGCTGCCCGGAGTGGCGGCCCTTGGTGGTGAGGATGAGCACCGTCGCCCCCTGCCACTCGTGGCCCTCGGCCCCGTCCGTCTCCCGGTATCGCTTGACGTGTTGCTGCCCAAAGAGCATCGCTCTGGCACCTCTCCAGATGTGGACCTGCTCAGGGCGAGGCTATCCGACCGCAGGTGCAACTGCCGGTGCAAGTTTGACGGCGCCTCATCCGTTGGGTGACGATAAGGCCAACTTGAGGAGGGGGCATGAGGGGCTGCGGGGGCCGGGCGGTCATCGTCCCGGGGGTAGCGGTGCTGGCGGCGACGATCCTGATGGGAGTCGTCGCGAACTCGAGCTCGGCAACGGCCATGCCGCCGCGCGGCGGGCACGGGCGGTCGATGGCCATGGGCGGAATCCCGCCGGGCGCGATGCAGCACATGGAGATGCCGACGAAGGCCGCCTGGATCCCCTTCTCGCCGGCGCTCCGTCCCAAGGGCTGGACCGTGACCGCATCGAGCGCCACGGCGGGCCACCCCGTGAAGGTCGTCATCGGCTCCCGCTCGTCCGCCTACTGGCAGAGCGCCCGCCTCGGACGCTCCGCGCATCTGCCGCAATCGATCACCATCGCCTTCCGCGCGCCTGACCTGGTCTCCGGTTTGGCCTACACGCCGCGCGTGGGGTTGGGCGAGATCGGCCGCTTCGAAGTGACGCTGTCGTCAGACGGCAGGCGGTTTGGGCGCGTCGTGGCGTACGGCACATGGCAGGCGAACGCCAGCGACAAGAAGGTGGCCTGGACCGCACGACCGGTGCGCGCGGTGCGCCTGACCGTGCTTTCGGTGTCACCCCGGCGCGCGACCTCGGTGGCAGCGGCCAGGATCGTGATCACCGGAACGCGCCCGCGGGGCGCGCCGGAGCGGGCGATGATCGCCTCCGGCCGCGCCGTCACGGCGTCGAGCAATCCATCGGTCGCCGGCCTCTGGGGACCGACGATTGGGTTCCCGCTCATCCCGGTCGCCGCCGCGCTGATCCCGGGCAACAAGCTCGTCGTGTGGTCCGCGAACGCGGATCTCAGCTACAGCACATCCGCAACGGGGTACACCCAAACGGCGATCCTGGACCTCAACACCGGCCAGGTCACGGCGGCGCAAATCAGTAACACCGCGCACAACATGTTCTGCCCCGGCGTCTCCATCCTCCCGGACGGAGAGGTCATGGTGACCGGCGGCGTCAGCAACAAGCAGACGAGCATCTACAACCCCGCCACCAACACGTGGCGCGCCGGTCCGCAGATGAACGTCGGGCGTGGCTATCACGGACAGACCACGTTGTCCGACGGCCAGGCGTTCGTGCTCGGCGGCTCGTGGTCAGGGGGACAGGGTGGGAAGCTCGGCGAGGTCTGGTCGGCGACCGGCGGCTGGCGCAAGCTGACCGGGGTACCGGCCACTCCGATCTACACGGTCGACCCGAAGGGCGTGTTCCGCGAGGACAACCACGGCTGGTTCATCGCGGCCGGGGGCGGCAAGGTGTTCCAGGCCGGACCGTCGGCGCAGATGCACTGGATCACGACGACCGGCGCCGGCACCATCACGGCCGCCGGCGCTCGCGGCACCGCGGGCGATGAGATGAACGGCAACGCGGTGCTGTACGACATCGGCAAGATCCTCACGGTCGGCGGCGCGCAGGCCTACACGGGCGGAACCTCGAAGAGCGTGGCCAACATCGTCGACATCTCGAGCGGGACCGCGCAGGTGACACCGACCGCGTCAATGAACTACGCGCGGGCGTTCGCCAACAGCGTGGCCCTGCCCACCGGCCAGGTCTTCACCGTCGGCGGCGATACCAAGCCGGTCCCGTTCTCCGACCAGAACTCGGACATGACTCCGGAGATGTGGGACCCCGGCACCGGGACGTGGACGGTGATGGCCGGGCAGCCCGAGCCGCGCAACTACCACTCGGTCGGTGTCCTGCTGCCGGACGGCACCGTGTTCTCAGGCGGCGGCGGGCTGTGCGGAACGTGCGCCACCAACCACCCGGACGGACAGATCTTCTACCCGCCGTACCTGTTCAACCCGGATGGCTCGCGGCGCACCCGGCCGACGATCAGCTCGGCGCCCTCCTCGGCGGTCACCGGTCAGACGATCTCGGTGACGACCGGCGGTCCGGTGCAGAGCTTTGTGCTGATGCGCTACGGCGAGGCGACTCACACCGTCGACAACGACCAGCGGCGCATTCCCCTGTCGATCGTCTCGTCGAGCGGCAACACCTACCAGCTGGCGATCCCGTCGGATCCGGGGATCGCGCTGCCGGGCCCGTACATGCTGTTCGCCATCGACGCGAACGGAACCCCCAGCGTGGCGCCGACGATCTCCATCTCCACCCCGGCGCTGTCGGCTCCCGGCAGCAGCTACGGCCAGGCCGTCGACGCGGCCGGAGCCGCCGTCTACTGGCCGCTCGCCGACGCCGCCGGCTCGGCCGGCGCGGCCGACCTGTCGGGCAACCGCAACATCGGCGCCTTCAGCGCCTCGGGCATCACCTATCAGACCCCAAGTCCGGTCGAGGGACCGAGCGGTCTCGGCGTCACCCTCGCCGGGGGCCAGATCATCTCCACACAGGGACAGGCGACGCCGACCACCTATTCGGAGGCGTTGTGGTTCAAGACCACCAGCACCGGCGGTGGCGTTCTTGCCCGGTTCGGCGACTCCCCCACCGGGGCCGATGGGAAGACCGACCGCGTCCTCTACATGGCCAGTGGCGGGAAGCTGGAGTTCGGTACCCGGACGACGGTGATGAACGTGATCGCCGGCCCCGGTGCGTACAACGACGGGAAGTGGCACTTCGCCGTGGTCACCCAGGGGAGCGACGGCATGCATCTGTACGTCGACGGCGCGCAGGTCGCTTCGAGCTCGGTCACCGCGCGCGCAGTCGTACTCCGGCTACTGGCAGGTCGGCGGCGCCGTCATCGGCGGCTGGCCGAATCAGCCCACCGGCGCGTTCTCCGGCTCGGTCAGCGACGCCGCGATGTTCCGGAGCGAGCTCACCGCCGGCCAGTTGCAGACCCTGTACGCCGCCGGGTAGCGTGAATCGTCCGGCCCAGACCAAGAGAGTCCGGGGCTGCGGCGGCCGGTGTCAGATCGTGCACGGAGGCTGCCGCCAAAACCTCATCAACCCCCCACAGTTGCTGGCAAAGTTGCGGAGCGGCCCGGCAGCCGCTGGTAGATTGCCCGGCCGTGTCTGCGTCCGCAGGGGATCCGGGAGCACCGCGGCGCCGTCTGGTCCGGGCCGGCGTGACGGCGCTGGCGCTGCTGGCCGCGCTGTCACTCGGCCTGGCCTCGACCGCGTTCAGCCGCGCCCCCCGCGCGCAGAGCGCCGGCTACCACCAGCAGTGCCCGGAGCGGTATCCGGCGACCCGGGACCCGTCCAACCCGCTTGACCTGCCGGCACCCCCCGGGGCCGACCCGCTCAACGGCGCCCGGTTCTTCGTCCCCGGCCCGGCGAAGGGGGCGGCCGCCAAGGCGATCGCCCAGCTGCTGGGGCGCGATCCCCAACAGATGCCGATCAGCGAATCCTGGCCGCGGTTCTCCGGCCGGATGAGCTCCGGCCGCACCGCGGCGCGCATCGCCGCGGACCGGGGACTCGCCCACCAGATCGACGAGCTGTCGAAGATCGCCTCGCAGCCGGAGGCGCAGCGGATCAGCCTGTACTCCGAGGGCGGCTCGCCGGCCGGGATCTTCGGACAGACGCAGAAGATCTTCTGCCAGAACATGCAGGCCGACCCCGGGTCGATCCCCATCTTCAACACCTACTTCCTGCACGCCAAGCTCGGCGGCTGCCCGACGCCGGCCGCCGTCCACGCCTACGACCCCCTGTTCCACGCCCAGATCAACGCCATGGCCGACGCGGTCGGCCGGCGCCCGGCCGTGTTCCTGCTGGAGCTCGATGCCATCGGCTCGTCGGGCTGTGTCGCGTCGCAGGGCGCGCTGCCCGCCTGGGAAGCCGACCTGCGCTACGAGATGAACCGGATGCAGGCGCTGCCCCACACCGTCGTCTACGTCGAGGCCGGCTACTCGGACAGCAACTCCGTCGGTTACACGGCGCGCGTCCTCAACGCCATCCACGTCAATCGCATCCGCGGGTTCTTCACCAACGACACCCACGAGAACTGGACGATCACCGAGGTCCGGTGGGCCACGGCGATCGCCCGGCGCACGCACGGTGCGCACTTCATCGTCAACACCTCCGACAACGGACGCGGGCCGCTGATCAACCACAACCGCGTCCGCAACGGCAACGCGGACCTGTGCAACCCGCCCGGCCGCGGGCTGGGGCCGCTGGACACCACCCACACCGGCTTCCCGCACGCGGACGCGTTTCTGTGGACCCATCCGCCGGGCAACAGCTCAGGCTGCGGGGGCGGTCCGCCCGGCGGCGTGTTCTGGCCGGCCCGGGCGATCATGCTCGCCCAGAACGCCAACCAGCGGCTCGGCCCCGGGTTCCCCAGCCGTCCGTATTAACCCCGGACCGCATTTCAGTAGTCCGAACGTCGTCCGTTCGCGGTCCTTGCATCCGCGGCGGGCTCTGCATATGATGCCGCGCCAATCGGGGACCTACGAAGTGAACAATCGGGGGTTTGCTCATGAGACGCTGGGCTGCTGTGCTGACGGTGAGCGGTGTCGTGTTCGCGGGGCTGGCGGCGAATGCCGCGGCGCGCAGCCAGGTGGTGTACGCGGGCGGCCAACCCTCCTTCCAGGCCAAGCTGGCCAAGAAGTACCCGTACGGCGAGGCGCTCCAGTTCTTCCCGAGCACGGTGACCGTCCACGTCGGCGACACCGTCGCCTGGCAGGGCATGTCGATCAACTTCCACACCATCGACATCCCGGCGCGCCGCGGCGCACCGCTGCCGTTCATCGCCAGCACCGGCAAGCTCGTCAGCGGCGCGGTTGACGCTGCCGGCAGCCCGTTCTGGTTCAACGGCAAGCTGCCCCAGCTCGGCTTCAACCCCGCGCTCCTGGGTCCGAGCGGCGGCCACGTCTACACCGGCGCGGCCCGCGTCGACTCCGGACTTCCGGGGGGCCCGCCCGCCCCGTTCAAGGTGAAGTTCACCAAGGCCGGGCGCTACGCCTACTTCTGCGACATCCATCCCGGCATGCACGGCCTGGTGACCGTCCTGCCCAAGCGCAAGTCGATCCCCACCGCGGCCCAGAACGCCGCCGCCGTCGCCAAGCAGCAGGCGGCGGACACCGCCATCGCCAAGCGGCTGTCGAAGACCAAGATCTCCGGCAACCGGGTCAGCCTCGGCGCCGCCAGCCACCAGGTCGAGGTCCTGCGCATGTTCCAGGGCGTCGTCCAGGTGCCCGTGGGCACGACGGTGACGTTCGCGATGCCGACCACCTCGGGTGAGACGCACACGGCCAGCTTCGGCCCGGCGGCGTACCTGAACACGCTCGCCCATGGATTCGACAACCCAACGGCCATCGATGCGCGGTCGATCTTCCCCAGCTCGCCTCCGGGCGGCCCCATCACGCTGAACGCGGCGTCGCACGGCAACGGGTTTGCCAGCACCGGCGCGCTCCAGGCGTTCAAGCACGCGCCGCAGCCCAAGCTGGGGCAGATCACGTTCACCCAGGCGGGCACCTACAACTTCGAGTGTCTCATCCATCCGTTCATGCACGGCACCATCGTCGTCAAGTGAGGTCGTGGGCAGGCGGGGCGCTCGCCCTGATCCTGCCCCTGGTGCTCGCCTGTTGCGGGGGCTCGTCGGCGACCACGTCGACGAGCACCACCGCGCAGGCCACGGCAAGCGAGGCGTCGGCCCCGTCGCTTGACGGGCCGACGCTCGCGAACGTGCAGACGGCCCCGCCGCTCGCGCTGCACGACTACCTGGGGCACCCGGTCAACCTCGCCGGCTACCGCGGCAAGGCCGTCCTGCTGACGTTCCTCTACACCCACTGCCCGGACGTCTGCCCGCTGATCACCGCCAGCCTCCACAACGCGCTGGCGCTGCTCGGCCGCCAGGACTCACGCGTCCAGGTCATCGCGGTGTCGACCGATCCGAAGGGCGACACGCCGGCGGCGGTCCACGCGTTCCTGGCCGCCCACGGGATGATCGGCAAGATGGAGTACCTGACCGGGACGCCACGCGGTGCTGGCGCCGGTCTGGCGCGCCTGGGGCATCACCGCCTCCAACCCCACCCTCCACGACCAGGTCAACCACTCGGCGCTCGTCTACGGCATCACCGGCCACGGCAAGGTGGTGACCGTCTACCCGGCGAACTTCAAACCCGCGGCGGTCGCCCACGACGTGCCGCTGCTGGCATCCATGTAACCGAGATGCGGTACGCGCTCCCAGTGCTCGCCGTCGCAGTTCTGGTGGGGCTCGTCGTGGCGCTGACGCACTCGTCGGCGCCCGCCCGGCCGGCGCCGCCGCTGCCCCGGCAGACGCTGACCGGCGGGACGGTGAGCCTGCGCACGCTCCAGGGCCGGCCGGCGCTCATCGACTTCTTCGCCAGTTGGTGCGGCCCGTGCACCGCCGAGGCGCCCAAGCTGGCCCGGGCGGCCCAGGCCCTCCACGGCCGGGCCGCCGTGGTGGCCGTCGACTGGAGCGACAGCCGCACCTACGCGCTGGCGTTTGTGCACCGCTACGGCTGGTCGTTCCCGGTCATGTCCGACCCCAACGGGGCATCCGGCTACGCCTACGGGATCCAGGGCCTGCCGAGCGCGTTCGTCGTCAATGCGGACGGGCACATTGTCGAGCGCCTGCTCGGCCCCCAGACGGTGGCGAGCCTGGTGCAGGCGGTCCGGGGGGCAGCCCGGGGCTGAACCAGCAGAGCCGTCCGGGCTGACGCTGTCGCTCGACCACCTGGTGATCTAAGTCTCGTTTTAGATCCACTTAGATCGCGGGCCGACGAGTCAACGCGCGGCACACTGATCCGCCCGGTTTTGGCCCGTGATGCCGAACCGGGCATAAGCTCAGGGCGCCATTGGTGGTGACGTCCCGCTTGAGCGGGCGGCCGCCAGCACCTCGCGCGCTATCTCCTGCGCGGCGCCGGGCCGGGCGAGCGCCGCGGACGCGTTGCCCATCTCGGCCAACACGGTGGGATCGCTCAGGATCCGCCCCACCTCCTGGCCGAGGCGAGCGCCGGTCAGCTCGGAGTCCGGGATGACGATGGCCGCCCCCGCCTCGGCGAAGTAGCGTGCGTTGGCGGCCTGATGGTCGGCGGCGGCGTACGGGTACGGGATGAGGACCATCGGCCGGCCGTGGGCGGCCACCTCGAAGATGGAGCCGCCCGCTCTGGCGACGACGAGGTCGCTGGCGAGGATGGCGTCGCCGAAGCCGGTGATGTAGCCGCGCAGGTCGTAGTGCGGGCCGGGAGCCGTGAGGTCCGGAAGGTCGCGCGTGCCGGCCGCGTGGAGCACGTGGAAGCTGGCGCCGGCGAACGCCTCGAGCGCGGCGGTGTTGATGGACCGCGCCCCCTGGGAGCCGCCGAACACGAGCACGCACGGCGTCGTCAGGCGGGATGTCGAACCGCCGCCGGGCAGCGTCCCGGTCGGTCGCCGGCGCCGGCCCCGGGCGACCGGTGACGAGGTAGCGGGGGGCGTCCCGCCCCTCGAGCGGGAACGTCAGGCACACCCGCCGGGCCACCGGCGCCAGCAGGCGGTTGGTCAACCCCAGGTGGCTGTCGGCCTCCATGAGGACGAGCGGCACCCGGCGGATCGCCGCGGCCAGGCCCAGCGGCCCCGCCACGTAGCCGCCGGCGCCGAGGACCGCGGCCGGCCTGAGCTCCTTGATCAGCCGCCCAGCGGTCACCACCGAGCCCGCGGCCACGGCCGCCGCCCGGACCGCCCGCACCGGGTCACGCCGCGCCAGCGGCTGGACCCTGAGCGTCTGCAGCTCATACCCGGCGGCCGGCACCAGCTCCTTTTCCGCCCGCTCCCCGCCGACGAACACGACGCGGGCGCCCGCGGCCGTGAGGGCGTCGGCGACGGCGAGCGCCGGGATGACATGTCCGGCGGTCCCGCCGGCGCCGATGAGAATCAGCGGTGCGCTCATGGGATCCGGCAGGTTGCCACACCCGGCGGCGCGGGTCCGTCGAGACTGGTCCGCGCTGCGGTGCGGCTCCTATGTCCGCGTCAGCCGGTCGAGCGGCGCCGGCCGCCGCTCGCCGTGCGGCGGGACCGGCGCTCCTGACGGCGCCGGTCACGCTCTTCCGCAGACTGCGAGGGAGGGCCGTCGACGGCCTTCAGCCTGCGCGCGCCCGGCCGCGAGATGTTGAGCAGCACACCGACCGAGGCGAGCATGATGCACAGGTTGGTGGGCGCGTAGGAGATGAACGGGAGCGGGACGCCCGTCAGCGGTGCCAGGCCGAGCACGACGAAGATGTTGAGGATCCCCTGGCAGAGGATGAGCGACGTCAGGCCGGTGGCGAGCAGCTTGGCGTACCGCCCGGCCGCGCGGCGCGCGGTGCGCAGCCCGGCGTAGGCGATCATGCCGTACAGGAAGACGACGCCGGTGATCCCCAGGACCCCCAGCTCCTCACCGATGACGGCAAGGATGAAGTCGGTCTGGGCCTCCGGCAGGTAGTAGATCTTCTGCACCGACTTGCCGAGCCCCACCCCCAGCAGGCCGCCGGACCCCAGCGCGATCTGTCCCTGGACGGCCTGAAAGCCGGCGGTCGACTTCGACGCCCACGGGTTGAGGAACGAGGTCAGGCGGGCCATCTGGTAGGGCTGGAACAGGGCCATGAGCAGAATGGCGCCCACCGCCACGCCGATGAGAATCGCCAGGTACCGCACGGGCATGCCGGCGGCGAGGAGGAGCGTCACCAGCGTGAAGGCGACGACGAGCGCGGTGCCGAGATCCGGCTCGGCGACGATGAGCAGGCACGCCGGCCCGGCGACCACCGCGATGGGAGCGATCGCCAGGCGGAAGTTGCGCATCCCGTCACCCGGCCGGTCGCGCCCGCGCCCGCCCCGTCCTGCGCCCCGGCCCTCGATGCGCCGGGGGTGATCGGCCAGGTAGCGGGCGACGTACAGGACGAGCGCGATCTTCATCAGCTCCGAGGGCTGGAACTGGATCGGACCGGCCGAGAACCAGCGCCGGGCCCCGTTGATGTCGACGCCGAACCCGGGGACCATGACGAGCACCAGCAGGCCGAAGGAGGCCAGCAGCATGAAGTTGACGACCCGCTGGTCAAGCAGCGTCAGGCCGCGGCGCTCGAGCACGTGCATCGCCGCCAGGCCGATCGCGCCGAAGATGAGGTACCGGACGAACTCGGCCGTGCCGTAGCCGCCCCGGGCGGTGAGGACGCCCAGTGGCGAGGAGGCGCTGTAGACCATGACCGCGCCGAGCGCCAGCAGGCACAGGGTCGCGGTCATGAGGATGCGGTGCTCGAGCGGCGGCGCCACCCGCCGCGCCGCCGGCCGGCGGCGTGCGCCTTCCCCGCCGGCGGCCGCGCCGCCGGCGACCCGGCGGCTCCCTGATCCCGGCTTCATCGCCATCTGTGGCCCCCCGGCACCATTAGCGGCTCCTCACGAGCTCGCGAAAGTGGTCGCCGCGCTCCTCGAAGTCGCGGAACTGGTCAAAGCTGGCGCACGCCGGCGACAGCAGCACCGTATCCCCCGGCTGCGCCGACGCCTCGGCCAGCGCCAGCGCCGTGTCCAGATCACCGGCCGGTTTGAGCGGAACGCCGGCCGGCTGGAGCGCCTGCTCCAGCCGCTCGGCGTCCTGGCCGATGAGGTAGACGGCCCGGCACCGCTCGGCCACGACCGGCGCCAGGGGCGAGAAGTCCTGGTTCTTGCCCAGCCCCCCGGCGATGAGATGGACGCCGCCGGCGAAGCTGCGCAGGGCGACGATCGCGCTGGCGACGTTCGTCGCCTTGGAGTCGTTGATGAACGCCACGCCGTCGCGTGTGGCGACGTGCTCGAGGCGATGGGCCACCCCCGGGAAGCGTCCGCAGACCGGCCGCGACGGCGTCGCGCTCCAGACCGCGGGCCAGGCACGCGGCCGCCGCCGCCATCGCGTTGGCGCGGTTGTGCTCCCCGGGAAGTGAGATCTCACTGGTGGCCAGCAGCGGCTCCTCGTCCCACCACAGGTAACCGGACCGCTCGGACAGCTCCGCTCCGGGCCCGGCGCCGAACGGGACCCGGCGCGCGCAGCCGCCGAGGTCCTCGACGTCGAGGTCGACGGGAGCGACGGCGACGTCGTCGTTGCCCTGGTTGGCGAAGATCCGCAGCTTGGCGGCGACGTAATCGGCGTAGGTGCCGTGGCGGTCGAGATGATCCGGCGCCAGGTTGAGGAGCACCGCGACCTCCGGCGCGAAGGCGACGGTGTCCTCCAGCTGAAACGACGAGGCCTCGCAGACGATGACGGCGTCCTCCGGTACCGAGCCCGGGAGCGAGGTGACGGCTGTGCCGACGTTGCCGGCGACGGCGACGGGCTGGGCCGCCTCCCGGTGGATGTGGCCGATCCACTCCGTCGTCGTCGTCTTGCCGTTGGTCCCCGTCACCGCGATGAACTCGTTTCCGAGCAGGCGCCAGCCGAGCTCCAGCTCGCCGAGAACGGGGATGCCACGGGCCCGCGCCGCCGCCACGACGGGGGCGTTCTGAGGGACACCGGGGCTCTTGATGAGCGTCCCGGCGCGGGCGGCAAGGGCGTCGCCTGACGCATCCAAATGGACTTCGACGTCGGCCCCGGAAAGCCTTTCCCGGGCCTGTTCGAGCGACGGCGTGCCGGCGCGGCCGGAATCGGCGCCGATCACCTCCTCCCCACGCGCCTTCAGGGTCAGCGCCGCCGCCACCCCGGAGCGGGCCAGGCCGACGACGAGGTACGGGCCCGGTGGGAGCGGCGGGCGCGGCCTGGGAGTGCCGGAAGCCGGAGGCACTACTGGTCGCCCCCGCACATACGGACGCGGGTGGCCACTAAGCGCGGACGCTGAGCTGGTAGACGACGAAGCCGATGGCCCCGCAGGCGGCGGCGACGATCCAGAAGCGGAGGATGATCTTCGTCTCCGACCAGGCCTGGAGCTCGAAGTGATGGTGGATGGGAGCCATCAGGAAGACCCGCTTGCGAAACACCTGGAACGAGAACACCTGGATGACGACCGACAGCACCTCGATGACGAAGATCCCGCCGAGCAGAAGCAGGAGGACCTCGGTGTCGGTCATGATCGCCAGCCCGGCGATCGCCCCGCCCAAGCCGAGCGATCCGGTGTCGCCCATGAAGATGCTGGCCGGGAAGCTGTTGAACCACAGAAAGCCGATGCAGGCGCCGACCAGGCAGCCGGCCAGCAGGGCGAGGTCGCGCTGGCCGATGATGAACGTGATCCCCAGGTAGGTCATGATCACGATGGCCGCGCAGCCGGCGGCCAGCCCGTCGAGGCCGTCGGTGAAGTTGACCGCGGTCGTCGTCCCGGCGACCACCAGGTAGATGAAGACCGGGAACAGCGGGCCCAGGTCGATCGAGGTGTTGATGATCCGGAGCTGGATCGTCGAGCTCACCCCGGCCTTCTGGGTGGCGATCCACCACAGGGCGACCGAGATGAGGATGGTGAGGACGAGCTTGGTCCGCGCCCGCAGCCCCAGCGACCGGCGCTTGACGATCTTGGTGTAGTCATCGAGGAAGCCGATGAGCGCACAGGCGATGGCCGCGATGAACACGCCGACCGACTGCCAGTCCCGCCGGGACAGCAGCACGTACGGGACCGTGATCGCCAGGAAGATGATGACCCCGCCCATGGTGGGGGTCCCGGCCTTCGTCTGATGGCCCTGGGGCCCCTCCTCGCGGATGTTCTGGCCGAACGAGCGCCGGCGCAGGAAGGCGATGAACTTGGGGCTGAGGAACAGGCACATCAGCAGCGAGGCCGTCGCCGCGATGAGAATGCGCCCAGAGGAGGTGCTGGTCACGCGTCGTCCCGGGCGCCGAGCGCTGTGCAGACCAGCTCCAGTCCCACGCCCCGGGACCCTTTGACCAAGATGACGTCCCCCGGCTGCAGCAGCTCAGGGACGAGCGCCGCCGCCTCGCCGGCGTCGGCGACCGAGTAGCTCTCCCCGTCGAAGCGCTCGGCGGCCGCCGCCGCCAGCGGCCCGACCGTGACGAGGACGTCGACCCCGGCCTGGTCGGCCTGCTCGCCGAGCTCGACGTGGTAGTTGCGCTCATTCGGGCCGAGCTCCAGCATGTCGCCGAGCACGGCCACGCGCCGTCCCCCATCGCGGGCAGCGGTGGTCGCCTCCAGGTCCCTGAGCGCGGCAAGCATCGACATGGGGTTCGCGTTGTAGCAGTCGTCGATGACTGTCACGTCCCCGGGGGTTATGTAGCGTTGGCCACGACCGGCCGAGAGGGCCACCTCGACGCGTCCTTCCGGGGTCACGCCGACGGCCTTGGCGGCAGCGACCGCCGCCAGCAGGTTGGAGCGTAGATGTGCCTGCGTAAACGGCACTTCCAGGCTGATCCGCTCGCCCCCGGCGTCGATCTCGACCTCGTGCTCGGTCTGGCTGGTCAGGCGCACGTCCCCGTTGGGTCCGAATGTGACGGTCGTCACGTCTCCTCTGATGTGCGGCGCGAGAAGCTTCTCGCCCGCGGGGATGATGGCGGTTCCGCCGGCCGGCAGCCCGGCGATCAGCTCCGCCTTGGCGGCCGCGATCGCCTCCATGCTCCCCAGCAGCTCCAGATGGACCGGGCCGAGGCTGACGATCACCCCCACGTCCGGCTCGGCGATCCGGGCGAGCTCAGCGATCTGGCCGGGGCCGCGCATCCCCATCTCCAGGACGAGCACCTCGGTCTCCTCCGGGGCGTTGAGGATCTCCAGGGGGAGGCCGATCTCGGTGTTGAAGTTG
>CAWJOS010000015.1:0-215096 GCA_963844555.1 uncultured Solirubrobacteraceae bacterium | reverse complement strand
GAGGGCGTGCGCCGTGCCGTGGTAGTGATCGCCCCCGGATTTCAGGTGATCCTGCCACCGGCCGCGCGCGATCGTGATCTCCATGATCTCCGACGTGCCTTCGTAGATCCTGGTGATCCGGACGTCGCGTCTGATCTTCTCGACCACGTAGTCGTGCGTGTAGCCGTAGCCGCCATGGGCCTGGATGGCGGCGTCGGCGGCGGCGTCGCCGGCCTCGGTGGCCAGATACTTCGCGACCGCTCCCTCGACGTTCAGCGGGCCCTCCCCGGTGTCGAGCCGCTCAGCGGTCTCCTCGGTCGCGGCGCGTGCCGCTTCGAGGGCGATGGCGTGCGGGACGATCAGCTTGTACGTGTAGCCGGGCTTCTCGGACAACAGGCTGCCCGCCTGGACGCGTTTACTCGAGTACGCGATGGCCCGATCGAGCGCCGCCCATCCCGCGCCGAGGCCAAAGGCCGCCACCATCAGACGGGTGTAGCCGAAGACCTGTTGCGCCTGGACGAGCCCCTGCCCTTCGACGCCGCCGATCAACTGGTCGGCGTCGACGTAGACATCGTTGAGGAACAGCGCGGCGGTGTTGCTCAGGCGGATCCCGTGCTTGTCCTCCGGCTCGCCGTGGCTGAACCCGTCGGCGCCGCGCTCGACGACGAACCACGTCGGTCCGCCCGGGGCCATCGCCAGGATCGTGTACAGATCGGCGACCCCGCCGTTGGAGATCCACTGCTTGGCGCCGTTGATCCGGTAACCGGTGACCGCGCCGTCGTCGATGACCGGCTCGGCAGTCGTCTTCAGCGCACCCAGATCGCTGCCGGCTTCGGGCTCGGTGGCGCCGTAGGCGAACATCGCGCCGTCGTGGGCGATCCGGGTCATGTACTCGCGCTTCTGTGCGTCGGTTCCGCCCACGCGGATGGGGTCGCTGCCCAGGAACGTGGCCAGCTCTGAGGTGGCCAGCCCCAGGTCGATCGCGGCCATCCGTTCGCACACGCGATAGACGTCGAACGCGCCCCCGCCCATCCCTCCGTACTCGTAGGGGACGAACAACAGCTGGATGCCGAGCTCCTCGCCGGTCGACATCCGCCGCACCAGCTCCGCCGGGAACTCGTCGCGCTCGTCGAGCTCGACCAGGAGCGAATCCGGCAGCTCTCGGCGCGCGAACTCATCGATCGAGTTGAGCGCGACCTTCAGCGCCTCGTTGTTGAACGTGGTTGACACCGCTAATCTCCCTCGCTTTGAGCTTGCAAGGGACACTGCTACGTGTCCGGGCGACTTCCATCCGCATGGTGTGCAGATCCTCACCGCGAGGACCGCGGGTCTCGAGACCGGGAGAACTACCGACACACCTCCGCCGTCACCGGAGCGATTGGCGGGGTGACCACGGTCGTCGCGTCTGCGCTGCCCGCCTACCGTGCTGGTAGGCGCCGGTGATCAGCCCGGCGCACCCGAGCCCGCCCGGAGAGAGGAGCCCTGACGTCGATGAACATCGCAGTCCCGCTGCGGTTGATGCCCAATCCGGCCGACGAGCTGGAGATCGAGCCCGGTGCCACCGACATCGACCGCGACTACGTCGAGATGGTCATGAACGAGTACGACGATCAGGCGCTCGAGGAGGCGGTGCTGGTCAAGGAGGCGACCGGAGTCACCGTCACCGCTCTCGGTCTCGGTGGCGAGGGCATCGACGAGGTGCTCCGGACGGCCGCGGCCCGGGGCGCCGACCGGACGCTCCGGATCGACGCCGGCGAGCTCGACCCGTATGACACGCGCGCGGCGAGCGCCGCGTTTGCGGCCGCGATTCGCGAGGTGGGCGCCGACCTGGTCCTCGCCGGCGTGCAGACGCCCTACGACGTGTTCGGCCAGCTCGCGCCACTGTTATCCGCAACGCTCCAGTGGCCGTATGCCGATGTCGTCGTCGGCGTGACGGTGCAGGACGGATCGGCTGAGGTGATGCAGGAGTACGCGGGGGGTCGCCTGGCTCGCCTGCGCTTGACCCTCCCGGCGGTCGTCGGCGTGCAGTCGTCGACGTCGCCGCCGCGGTACGTGTCGATGGCCCGCCTGCGCCAGGCGATGTCCGACACAACGATTGAGACCCTCAGCGTCGCTGGGCCGTTGGATGCCGCGGCGTCGCGGATTGTGTCGCTGGCGCGGCCGGTCAGCACCGGCCGAGCGACGATGCTCGACGGCGACGCGGCCGCGATCGCGGATCAAATCGCGAACCTGTTGCGGGAGAAGGGAGCTCTGATGAGCTGATGGGCGGCGTGATGGTGTACATGGAGCCGGTGGCCGGCGAGAAGCTGCTCGCCTGGGCACGGCCGTTGACCGACATGGTCGGCGGCGATCTGATCGCGCTCGTCGTGGGCGAGGGACCGCCGGACCAACCGGCGCTTGCGCCGGCCGACGTCGTGCTGGAGGTATCGCACCCGGCGCTCTCGCATTACACACCGGAGGCGCACTGCGCCGTGCTGACGGCGGCCGTCCAGGACCGCAAGCCGGATCTCGTCCTGTGCGTCAACACAACCGCCGGCTTCGACCTGGCCCCCGCGGTCGCCGCCGCCACCGGCCGGCCGTTCGTCGGCTACTGCGTCGAGCTGACGGTCGACGGCGGTGAGGCAGAGGCGGTCAGCGCGGTGTACGGCGGAGCGCTCTTGGCGACGTCGCGGACGCCGCTTCCGGCGGTGGTGGAGGTCAACGCCGGTGCGCTGCACCCGGAGCCGGCGCCGCCGGGTCGCGGCGACCGAGCGACCCTGACGCCGCCCCCCGAGCTCGACAACCTGAACACCACGTTCGTGGAGGACGTCAACCCACCGGATGAGGGCGTCGATCTGACGAAGGCCGATCTCATCGTCTGTGTCGGGCGGGGGATCGGCGATGCCGACAGCGTCTCGATCGCCGAGGAGCTGGCCGACGCGCTCGGCGCCGACCTCGGTGCCTCCCGTCCGGTTGTGGACTCCGGGTGGCTGCCCAAGGCGCGGCAGATCGGTAAGTCCGGCGCGCACGTCAAGCCCAAGGTCTATCTGAGCCTCGGCGTCTCCGGCGCTCCCGAGCACCTCGAGGGCATGGAGGAGTCCGAGACGATCATCGCGGTCAACAAGGATCCGGCTGCGGCGATCTTCAACGTGGCCGACTACGGGGTGGTCGCCGATCTGTTCGACATCGCCGAGGCGCTGACGACACAGGTCGGGTGATCGAGCCGGGGCACGGCGCGATGAGCCAGATCGCATTTCCCATCGTCTGGGCGGTCGGCCTGGCGGTGTTCTGCGGGCTGCTCGTCATCCGGGCGCGGCCACTGCTGTCGGCCCAGCCGGCGGGGCGCTTCGACCACTTCGGCGCGCGGCTCCGGCGAGCGCTGGTCGACGGCGTCGGCCAGCGGAAGTTCCTGTCCGGCGAGCAGCCGGCGGGGATCATGCACGCGCTGATCTTCTGGGGCTTTCTCGTCCTCATGCTCCAGGTCATCACGTTGTTCGGCCGCGCGTTCGACGCCAGCTGGAACATCCCCGGGTTCGCGCCGGATCAACCGCTGGGACCGCCGTTTTTCCTGCTGCGCGACGTGCTGGAGGGAATCGTCATCGTCGGCTGCGTCTACATGCTCTACCGGCGGCTCGTCCTCCACACGCCGCGCCTGTTCGGCAGCACGCGTGCCGAGCAGCGCTACCACGACGCCCCGCACTGGGAGGGCGTCCTCATCCTCGTGTTCATCGTGCTGATCATGGTCGGCGGGCTGCTCTACGACGCGGGGCGGCTGGTCGCGTTCGACATCCACGGCAACGAGCGCGACTTCGCGCCGCTGACGGCCGCGGTGGCGGCGGCGCTCGGTGGCCTGAGCCGCTCCTCGGCCGACACCGTCAGCCAGGTCGGCTGGTGGGTGCACTGCGTAACGATTCTCGTCTTCCTCAATCTGCTGCCCCTCTCCAAGCACTTTCACATCATCACCGCCATCCCGAACGTGTACTTCGCCAAGCTCCCCCCGCCGACGGTGGCGCGCCCACTGGCGATCACGCAGGTGAAGCCGGCGGCGGACGCGTCACTCGATCCGCCGCGTCCCGGATCGGCCGGCGTCGTCTCGGCGAACGACCTCAGCTGGAAGCAGGTGCTCGACGCCTACACGTGCACCGAGTGCGGCCGCTGCTCGGCGGTCTGTCCGGCCGCCGCCGCCGGTACGCCCCTGGCGCCGCGCCAGCTCATCCTCGACCTCCGCGACCGGATCTACCACCCGGGCGCATCCGCCGACGACGCGGGTCCGCTGATCGACTCCGACGTTCTGTGGTCGTGCACCACCTGCATGGCCTGCGTCGAGGCGTGCCCGGTGGGCATCGAGCACGTGCCGACGATCGTCGACATGCGCCGGCACCTGGTGGAAGAGGGGGAGATGGATCCGCTGCTCGCCCAGACGCTCCAGAAGCTTGCGATGCAGGGCAACTCGTTCGGGAAGTCGGCTCGGATGAGACCGCGGTGGACGAAGGGGCTCGACTTCACCATCCCGGACGCGCGCACGGAGGCCGTGGACTACCTGTGGTTCGTCGGGGACTACGCCTCCTTCGACGACCGGGTCGTGCCGGAGGTCCAGCGCCTGGCCCGGATCCTGCATGCCGCGGGCGTGTCGTTCGGTCTCCTGTTCGAGGGCGAGCGCAACGCCGGCAACGATGTGCGGCGCGTGGGAGAGGAGGGGCTGTTCGAGGTGCTCGCCGAGCACAACATGGGCGCGCTGTCGGCTGCCCACTGCCAGGCGATCTTCACCACGGATCCGCACTCGCTCAACACCCTGCGCAACGAGTACCCCCGGCTCGGTCTCGACCGGCCGGTCTATCACCACACCGAACTGCTGGCCGATCTCGTCTCCCGCGGTGCGATCCGCCTGGCGCCGGCGTTGGCCGGTGCCCGCGTCACCTACCACGACCCGTGCTACCTCGCCCGGTACAACCACATCACCGAGGCGCCGCGCCGGTTGATCGAGGCCACCGGGGCGGAGCTGGTGGAGATGCCCCGGCATGGCACGGAGACCTTCTGCTGCGGCGCCGGCGGCGGCCGCATTTGGATGAGCGAGTCCGGCGACGGCGAGCGGCCGAGCGAGCAGCGGATCCGTGAGGCCCAGTCGCTCGGCGGGCTCGACGTGTTCGTCGTCAGCTGCCCCAAGGATCTCGCGATGTACTCGGCGGCGGCTGAGACGGTCGGCGCGGAGTTTGAGGTGGCGGAGCTGACGTCGCTAGTGGAACGGGCCCTCGTCGTGGGCTCGAGTAGGATCGCGCGCGATGCCGGTGGCGATCATCACGGGGTCCGGGACACACTCGCTCCCGGGCCTCGAGGGCGCGCGGACAGCTGAGCGCCAGACGCCGTTCGGCACAGTCGAGGTGTCGCGCGGCGAGTACGCCGGGGTCGACGTCCTGCACGTGTCCCGCCACGGCGCGGGCCACCTCCGCCTCTCGCATCAGGTCCAGCACCGGGCGAACATCTGGGCTCTGCGGGAGCTGGGGGCGACAGCGGTCGTCGGCTGCACCGCCTGCGGAGCGGTCGACCCGTCGCTGGAGCTGGGGTCGCTGGTGGTGTTCGATGATCTGGACTTTGCGTCCAACCGGCTGCCGGACGGGTCCCTGTGCACCTTCTGCGTGGAGCCGGGAGATCCCCGGCGGGGCCACTGGATCCTCCACGGCGGGCCGTACTCCCCGGACGTTCGCCGGGCGCTGCTGGAGGCGGCGGCCGAGTCCGGTCACCCGGCCCGGGACGGCGGCACGTACGGCCATGTCGACGGTCCGCGGTTCAACACTCCGGCCGAGATCGCCCAGCTGGCGGGGTGCGGCGTCGTCGCCGTCAGCCAGACCGGCGGCCCCGAGACGGTGCTGTGCGGCGAGCTCGAGCTTCCGTTTGGGCTGATGGGGTTCGTGACCGACTACGCCAACGAGGTGGTGCCGGGCGAGCCGACCCCGGTCTCGACCCTGCAGTCGCTGATGAGCCGCAGCGCGCCGGTGTTCGCCGAGGTGCTCGCCGGCGCCGTGCGGCGGCTCGCCTCCGCGGCTCCGGTCGTGGCGGGCACGATGTTCCGCATCGGCGGGGCCTGAGCGCGGATTGGACGCGCGCGTACTGCTGATCGCGCGGGACCCGCAGGCCGAGCCGCTCCGGCCGGAGCTCGCCGGGCTGCTGGGTCCGGTCCGGTACGTCCGGCTGGAGCAGCTCCTGCTGGCGCGCGCCGCCGCCTGGGCCGCCGAAGTGGCCCCGGGCGGCGTCCACGTCGCGTTTGAGCCCGACGGCGCGGAGCCCTCGGTGCGGTCACTGGTCCGCCCCGGTGCCGAGCTGTTCGCCCAGGCGGGAGAGGGGGCCTCACGGCGGGTGACCGCGGCGGCGCAGCGCGTGTGTGCCGCAGGCGACGGCCCCCTGCTGATTGCCTGGCCGGAGCTTCCCCGCTGGCGGCCGGAGCACGCCGCCGGCGCGCTCGGCGACCTGGCGGACGGGTGCGACGTGGCCGTCGGCCCGGTGTTCGACGGCGGCTTCTACCTGCTGGCGCTGGCCCGGTTCACTCCCGCGGTGTTCGAGCTGCCCGACGACGGATGGCGCCACCCGGAGGCGATGGGACAGATGCTGGCGGCCGCCCACCGGGCCGGGCTCGACGCCGGGCTGCTGCGGGCCGAGCGGGCGCTCCGACGGCCGGCCGACGTCCGGGCCGAGCTGGCGGACCCGCTGTTGGACGCGGAGTTGCGGACAGTGCTGGCGGGGGCCGCGGACGAGTCCTAAGGTCCCGTCGGTTACCCTTGCCCGGAGCTGAGCACGTCGCACTGGGGAGTGGTGTAATTGGCAGCCCGCCGGCCTTTGGAGCCGTGAGGTCCCGGTCCGAATCCGGGCTCCCCAGCCTTTCTATCTCGGCAAAAACGGTGAAATTGCGGGGCTTTCCGTCCGGGACGGGTGCGAACATATGTTCGTGCCTGACTACACGTACCAAGAGGCTCGCGAGGCCGTTGCCGCGTCGCTGTCCTACGCAGAGGCGCTCCGAAGGCTTGGTCTTCGGCCGAACGGCGGGAATCATCGCCTATTCCGGCGGTACGTCGACGAGGTCTGGCAGATCCCGACCGGCCATTTCGATCCCTACCGCAGCCAGCGGCTCGGGTTCCGCCCGCAGCCGATTCCGCTCGCCGACGTCCTCGTCGAAGGATCGACCTACCACCGCGGAAAACTGAAACAGCGCCTGTACGACGAGGGCATCAAGACGCGCGTATGTGAGCTGTGCGGTCAGGGTGAGATCTGGTTCGGTCGGCCGATGGCGCTGATCCTTGACCACATCAACGGCGTCGGCGACGACAACCGGCTCGGGAATCTCCGCATCGTCTGTGCCAACTGTGCGGCGACGCTCGATACCCACTGTGGTCGCAAGAACCGTATTCACGTGATCCCGCGGTCATGCCGCCACTGCGACCGCGAATTCATCCCCAGGTATCCGGCGCATCGTTACTGCTCAAGGGCGTGCGGGAGGCACAGGAAGGGCCCGCACGGGCCCCGGCCGGAGCGGCGCAAGGCGGAGCGCCCGCCGTACGAGCAGCTGTTGACCGAGATAGCGGAGATCGGCTACAGCGGGGTGGGGAGGAGGTACGGGGTGTCCGACAACGCGGTGCGCAAGTGGGTGCGCTGGTACCGGGCCCGTCTCGATGACCGGGAGGTCCGGCGGGAGGGTCGGACGGTGACGGGGGGAAATCCGGGGCGTCGGAGGCCGAGCACCGCGAGGCCGCGTGAGAGACGCCCTCTCGCCGGGTGATGGCTAGGATCACGGCCGTGGCCGCGCCGGTCGTCGTCATCCTCGCCGCTGGGCAGGGCACGCGCATGCGTTCGGACCTGCAGAAGCTGCTGCATCCGCTGTGCGGGCGCCCCATCATCGAGTGGCCGATCGCGGCTGCGCTGGAGGCCGGCGCCCGCAAGGTGGTCGTCGTCGACTCGCCGGAGCGCCGGCTGGAGGCGGCGCTCTCGGATGGCGTGGTGCTGGCGGTCCAAGAGCAGCCGCTGGGCACGGCCGATGCCGTGCGGGCCGCGGTCCCGGAGATCGGCGCCGACGACACGGTGATCGTCGTCAACGGCGACGCGCCGCTGATCCAGCCGGACTCGCTGCGGGCCCTGATCGACAGTCATGAGCGCTCCGGCGCGGCGGCCACGATCGCCACGATGGTCCTGGACGACCCCCGCGGCTACGGGCGGGTGGTGCGGGCTCCGGACGGCACGGTCGAGCGCGTCGTCGAGACCAAGGCGCCCGGAGACGCGACGGAGCTGGAGCTCCACATCCGGGAGGTCAACACCGGCCTGTTCGCCTTTGAGGGCGCGGCGCTCACCGTCGCGCTGCAGGAGGTCCAGGCCGACAACGCTCAGGGCGAGCACTACCTCCCGGACGTGCTGCCCGTACTGCGCCGTCACGAGCGGACCGTCGGCGCGTTTGAGCTGGACGACCCGGATGAGCTGTTGGGCATCAACGACCGCTGCCAGCTCGCCGACGTGACCGCCATCGCTCAGCGCCAGATCCACGAGCGGCTGATGCTCAACGGCGTGACGATCGTCAACCCGGCGGCGACGGTCATCGACCACGGGGTGACGATCGGACGCGACACGGTGATCGCGCCGTTCACCAGCCTGCGGGGCGCGACGAGCATCGGGGAGGGGTCCACCGTCGGACCCGGCTCGACGCTCATCGACGCGCAGGTCGGCAACGGCAGCACCATCCTCCACTCGTATGTGACGGGCGCGGCCGTGGGCGACCGCGTCAGCGTCGGACCCTTCGCCTACCTGCGCCCGGGCACCATCCTGCGCGAGGGCTCGAAGGCCGGCACGTTCGTCGAGATCAAAAACTCGGACGTCGGCCGGGGCAGCAAGGTGCCGCACCTCTCCTACATCGGCGATGCCGAGATCGGCGAGGACACCAACCTCGGCGCCAGCACCATCACCGCCAACTACGACGGCTACCGGAAGAACCGCACCACCATCGGCCATCGGGTCAAGACCAGCGTCGACACCACGCTCATCGCGCCGGTCACGGTCGGCGACGACGCCTTCACCGCCGCCGGCTCGGTCATCTCCACCGACGTGCCGCCGGGCGCGCTGGGGGTGGCCCGCTCGCGCCAGACGAACATCGAGGGCTACGCGGAACGGCGGCGCCAGCGCGCCGAGGCGGAAAACCACGCGCCCGGCGAGGCGGAAAACCACGCGCCCACAGAGGCCAAGAACCACCCGCCCGCCGAGGCGCCGGACGCGCGCCGATGAGCCCCCGCACCTCCTCCGCGCACCGGACGCCTGCAAAATGCGGGGAACACCGATGAGCGCGACCGACTCGTCGGCCGCCGAGCGTAGACTCGCGGACACGATGGTCGTCGAGACGCGTCCGGCCCCCACCGCTCTCCATTACGCCCATGACAAGCGGCTCATGCTCGTCACCGGGCGCGCCAACCCGGAGCTGGCGGCCAAGATCGCCTCCAAGCTCGGCGTCGAGATCTCGGAGACGATCACCAAGACATTCTCCAACGGCGAGGTCTACTGCCGGTACCAGGAGTCGGTGCGGGGCGCCGACGTGTTCATCGTGCAGCCGATCTGCGGCAACCCGTACACGGGGCTGAGCGCCAACGACGCGCTGATGGAGCTGCTGGAGATGATCGACGCGGCCGTCGGCGGATCGGCCCACCGGGTCATCGCCGTCACCCCGTGGTACGGCTATTCGCGCCAGGACAAGAAATCCGCACCGCGGGAGCCGATCAGCGCCCGGCTGGTGGCGCGGATGCTGGAGGCGGCCGGCATCGACCGAATCCTGACCATGGACCTGCACTCCGGGCAGATCCAGGGCTTCTTCCAGAAGCCGTGCGACCACATGACCGCGCTGTTCATGCTCACCCAGTACTTCAAGGACCTGGGGCTCGAGGACCTCGTGGTCGTCTCGCCGGACGTCGGCCGGGTGAAGCTGAACAAGAACTTCGCCGCCAAGATCGGGGCCGACCTGGCCATCCTCAACAAGGAGCGCCCGGCGCAGCAGGTGGCCGAGATCGGCTACGTCATCGGTGACGTCGAGGGCAAGACCGCACTCCTCGTCGACGACATCATCGACACCGCCGGGACGCTCAAGGCGGCAGCCCACGCCGTGCTGGAGGCGGGGGCCAAACGCGTCTATGCCGCCGCCACGCACGGCGTCTTCTCCGGCAACGCCTGGGAGAACCTCGCCGCCTCCGGCTTCGAGCAGGTGGTGGTGACCGACACCCTCCCGCTCCCGCAGGGCGCCCCCAGCGAGGTCCGGGTCCTCTCCTGCGCCGACCTGCTGACCAACTCGATCCGCCAGATCTTCACCGACGGGTCGGTCAGCGACGTGTTCGGCGGCGAGAACCAGCTGTTCTAGGACGGAGCGCCCGGACGGCCGGGTGCGATAAGAACTGAACCCACGGATGCCTGACCGGCTGCAGAGCGAGCGCGCGCGGCGTCTGCTGGACCTCCTTGGTCTGACCGAGGACGAGCTGTGCGCGATCCTGGACGTCGACCCGCTGACGCTGCTGTCCGGGCAGCTGGACCATCGGCCGGAGTTGCCGATCCTCCTCGCGCTGCTCGAGGAGGGCGAGGAGCGGGCCGGCGCGGCCGTGCTGCGCCGCTGGGTCAGGGCGGCCGGCCCTGACGGTCGGCCGATCGACCGGTTGACCCGGCGGGACTTCGCCGGGTTCGAGGACGCGCTGGCGACCCTCGCCGACCGCGGTTTCATTCTCCGCGGCGGCGGGGAGCCGGCCGGTGGCTGAGCCCCTCATCCACCGCCGGCGCGTCCGCGACGCGGAGCGCGGCACGGAGCTCACCCCGGCACGTCCTCCGGGATGACCACCGGCCGGCGGCCGCCGCCGAGCTGGCGGGACACTCCGCGCGCCGCCTCGGTGACCGCCGTGGTCAGCGTCTTGGCGGGGCCCCGTGAGCGGGGGAGGCCCAGGCCTGAGGGGGTCAGCGCCGCGTGTCGTCGGCGGCCTCGGCCGGCTTGTCCGGCCAGACGCCGATGAGATGGTGGAAGACGCGGGCGAACGCGCGATCGACGGCCGCGGCGACGCCCGCCATGACTCCGGCCTGAAGCGCCTGGGCGGTGACGACCTTGACCGCGCTGCCGTCGCCGCTGCCCGGCTTCGGCGGCGGCGCGTCGTCGATCTTCGACCACAGGCTCTGGAAGACCGATCGGCCGAGCCGCCCGGCGATCAGGCCCGCGATCAGGGCGATGGGTTTGTACAGGAGCTTCATCTCGACGTGCAGCCTACCCGCTCATGGACGAAGTTCGGACAGGCCACGTGGCCAGAGCCCGCCGGGGGTGAATACTCCAGTTGGCGGTGGTGCATGACCGGCGCGCATGAGTAAATATCGGGGGCGAAGTTGCCGAGTTGTTAAGGAGGAACCATGCTCGACGAGGATCCGACTCGCGACGACGGTGCAGCCGAGGAGCTGCTTCGACGAGCGCTGCTGGACGACTCATCGGCCGTGGCGGTCTCCCTCCGGGTCAGCGGATTGCCGCTGAGCGAGGCGGTGACGGTCATCTTCCACGGACGGCGGGACCTCGGCACGCTTCAGACCTACGTCGCCAGCGGGAGCCGCGGCGCCGGTGCGACCGTCGCCGCCAACGAGCTCCTGCGCGTGCCGTGCGACCTTGATCTCGGCGACGCGGAGAGCCGAGAGGAGGCCGAGCAGCTCTACGTCCAGCAGGCCACTGCGCTGCGGGACGCGCTGGTCGGCGCCGACACGGTCCTCGACGTGTGGCGTGAGCCGCTCGGCGACCTGGTCGGCAGCACGGTGACCGTCGACCACTCGGTCCAGCTGTCGGTGCGTGTGCCGCATCATCGCCTGCTGCCGACGGCGTTGGTTGCCACCGAGTCCCAGCTCGTCGTCACGCCGGTGTGCGGCGCCCGGACGCTCGCCGACGGCCGCCCGCCGATGGGGATCGCCTGCGCGCAACAGGACCTGTCTCGCGTCTACCCGTTGGCCGACGACCCGGAACGGTGCGTCGAGGACTTTCTGGAGCTGGCCGCCGCCCACGCGCTGGCGCTCGCCGAGCAGCTCGAGCACCAGGAGGCGTCGGTGCAGCGCTTCCTGGAGCTCAGCGACTCGTAACCCGGGGACCAAACCGGCCCGTTCCGAGGCCGAATCGCTCCCGGAGTCACGGGTCGGTACCGTCCGCGGCCCCATGCGGCGCCGGTACGTGATCGCCTCCATCGGCCTGGCGGTCGTCCTGTTCGTCGTCATCAGCGTCCTGGTGGCCCGCGCAGTGGGCGTGGGCGATGCCCAGACGGCCGCGATCACCGATCTGGTGCAGGCCGAGGCGCGCGGCGACACCAACCGGGTCATCGCGCTCACCGAGGACTGCCGGCAGAACGCCGGCTGCCGGGCGCGGGCGGCGATCCTGACGGCCACCCTGCGGCGGCCCGGCACGGTCTCGATCCTCCAGGTGTCACCGTCGACCAACGTCGCGGTCGCGGGCAGCGTCGGCACCGCCCGCGTCGCCTGGACCGTCGGCGGCTCGTTGCCGCGGGTTCAGTGCGTCCGTGTGCGCAACGCGGGCAGTGTGCTGAGCGGGTTCACCATCGAGCTGCTGCGCGTCAGCCTGCGCCAGCGCTTCAGCGACGCGTCCTGCCCAGCCCGTTTCTAGAGTGGCGGGCGGGCGCCGGGCGGCGCTCCGGCTCGCGAGAGGGGCGGCGCTCATGCTTGGGCAGATGGTCGCCGAGCCTGCCGTGCTCGCGCAGGCGGATGCGGGCGGGTCGGGCGTCCGGCAGCGGAATGCCGCCCCGCGGGGGCTCCGGTGGGGTCGGCGGGACCTTCGGTCCGCGGCCCCAGCCGTCGTCGCCCTCATCGGAGCGGCGGTCCGGGCTGACCGGATTGTCCTTGAGCGCCGGCCACATCAGGAAGGCGACGCAGGCAAGTCCGAGAAGGTGCACCCCCGCGATCCAACCGATCAGCGCTGCGCCGTTCATGAGGGAAGGTTAGCGCACGGTTAGCGGCGCTCGCCAGCGTTTTTCCCAGATGGTCGCTACCATCGAACGCCGCTGATGGCACGCACTGAATCCACCGCGCTCACAATCACGCCTCGTCAACCCGCCGGCTCGCGCGAGGCCCGGCGGCTGCGCCGTGAAGGCCACGTCCTCGGTGTCCTGTACGGCGGCGGCGACGAGCCGCTCGCCTTCCAGGTGTCGGCGCGGACGCTCCGCCAGGCGCTCGCTCACGCGGGTGCCGTGCTCGATGTCACCGTCGAGGGCGGGAGCTCGAGCCCGGCGGTGCTCAAGGAGCTGAGCCGTCATCCGGTCAGCGGCGCCACCGTCCACGTCGATCTGCTCCGAGTCCGGCTGGATCAGCCGATCCAGTCCATGGTCACCCTCGAGCTGACCGGCACCGAGGAGGCGCCGGGCGCTCGCGACGGCGGCGTGCTGGAGCACGTCACCCGCGACCTCAACATCGAGGCGCTGCCGACCGACATTCCGGACTCGATCACCCATGACGTCTCCGAGATGCAGATCGGCGACACGGTGACGCTGGCGTCGGTCCGCGCGCCGGCCGGGGTCACGCTGCTCGACGACCCGGAGACGGTCGTCGCCACCCTCACTCCGCCGCGCCTCCAGGTCGAGCCGACCGAGGAGATCGAGGCGGAGACCGAGGTCGTCGGCGAAGGCGAGGCACCTGCTAAAGACGCCGGCGAGGGCGAGGGCGGCGGCGAAGCCGCTGCCGAGTCGGACTCCGAGTAGTCCGCCGTCATGCTGCTGCCGGGACGTCGCGCTCACGCCGCGGCCGGCTCGGCATCCGGCCTCGCTCAGGTCGGCCGCGCGTGAGTCGTTCAGTTGGGGCGCCCGTCGACTGGCTGATCGTCGGCCTGGGCAACCCGGGCGCCGAGTACAAGGGCACCCCTCACAACGTCGGCTTCGAGGTCGCCGAGCGCCTGATCGAGCGCTGGCAGCTCGGCAGGCCCAAGGCGCGTTATCGCGGGCTGATCGCCGAGGGGCGCACGGGGGTCGGACCGGGACACTCGCGCGTCGCCGTTCTCATGCCCCAGACGTACATGAACGAGGCCGGCGGGTCCGTCGGCCCCGCCCGCGGTGAGCTCCGCGTCGACCTCGACCGCCTGCTCGTGATCCATGACGAGATCGATCTGCCCTTCGGCGAGATCCGCGTGCGCCAGGGCGGCGGCCTGGCCGGCCACAATGGGCTGAAGTCCCTGAAGGCCGCGCTGGGCAGCGCCGACTTCCACCGGGTGCGGGTCGGCGTCGGTCGTCCGCCGACGACCGACCCGGATCGCGTGGCCGCTTATGTCCTGGGCAGGTTCCGGGAGCCGCGGGCCGAGGTCGACGCGCTCGTCGACCGTGCCGCCGACACCGCCGAGCAGGTCCTGCGCGCCGCCGCCGAGGACGCCCAGAGCGCCGCCGGCGGCTCCTAGACTCCGTCATCGAGTTCCCTCAATGCTCAGTCCCCTTCTTGCCCATGCCGACGACGATCCGCAGACCGCGGCGCTTGCCCGGGAGGGCGGCGAGGCGTTCGTCTCCCAATCGCTGCGGCCGTTTCTCATCGCTGCGCTGCTCGACCGCGACAGCGCCAGGCCGGCCATCGTCGTCGCCGGCGACGACCGGGCCGCCCGGGATCTGGCCGCCGGCCTGAGGACATGGCTGGAGCCGCGCAACGTCCGCTACTACCCCAGCCGCGGCGTCAACTACGAGTCGCACCTGACGCCGCCGCCGCACCTCGTCGGCCTCCGCATCGCTGCGCTCGACGCGCTTCTGGAGTGGGAGAACGAGCCCACCCACCCAGGCCCGGTCGTCGTCGTCAGCGCGGTCGCCCTGTCGGAGAAGGTCCCGGACCCGTCGATGCGCCCGCGGCCGTTCTGCCTGCGCAAGGGCGACCTGATCGACCTCGACGAGACGGCGATGGACCTCGTCGCCGCCGGCTACGAGCGGGTCGACCAGGTCGAGGACCGCGGGCAGTTTGCCATCCGCGGGGGGCTGCTCGACGTGTTCCCGGCGACCGAGGACCGGGCGGTCCGCGTCGACCTGTTCGGCGACGAGATCGACTCCATGCGCTGGTTCTCCACGTTCACCCAGCGCTCGCTGGAGGAGGCCGAGGTCGTCGAGGTCGCACCGGCCGCCGAGCTGTCCTCGGAGCACCGGGAGCTGGCCGAGATCGCCGCGCTGGAGGATCCGTCCGAGCGCCCGGACATCACCGAGCTGCTCCCGGTGGACGACTTCCACTCGTTCCTGGAGCTGGCCGGCGGCGGCGCCACCGTGCTCATCGCCGGCAACGAGGACGTCCGGCCGGCGCTCGCCGATCACTGGCAGGACGTCACCGCCGCCTTCCACGACGAGGACGCCCACCACCTGTACGTGCCGCCGGACCAGATCGTCGCCCAGCTGGACGAGCGCGTCCTCATCCGCCTGTCGAGCATCGACCAGGACCAGCCGTTCGCGTTCCGCGCCCAGGCCGCCGACATCGCCGCCCGCGGGCTCAAGGAGGCTGAGCCGGAGCTGGAGAAGCTGGCGCGGTCCGGCTATCAGACGGTCCTCACGTTCGCCCGCCGCGGCGAGGGCGAGCGCTTCGCCTACAACCTGGGCCGGCTGAAGACGCGCTGGCTGGGGGAGGGCGAGGTGGCCCCGCCCTCGGCCGGGCAGATCACGATGGCCCACGCCCGGCTCCAGGCCGGGTTCATCGCACCGCAGTTCCACCTGGCGGTCATCCCGGACCACCGGCTGTTCCAGCGGCGGCGGGCCGAGACCGGGACGGCCGGGGACCGCACCCGCCGCCGCGGCGTGCTGCGCAGCTTCGCCGACCTGCGGACGGGGGACATTGTCGTCCACGAGGACCACGGGATCGCCCGTTTTGCCGGCTTTGACACCAAGACCGTAGCCGGGGTCACCCGTGACTACCTGTACCTGGAATACGCGGGCAGCGATCGCGTCTTCGTCCCCGTCGACCAGTTGGCCAAGATCTCCCGCTACGTCGGCGCTGGCGGGACCCACCCACCCCTGTCGAAGCTGGGGGGCTCGCGGTGGGACACGATCAAGGCGCGGGCGCGCCGCGCCGCCCAGGAGCTGGCCGGCGAGCTGCTCAACCTCTATGCCGAGCGACGCCGCCGCGAGGGCCACGCCTTCCCGCCGGACACCGACTGGCAGCGGGAATTCGAGGACAACTTCCCGTACACCGAGACCCCGGACCAGCGCGACGCCATCGAGTTCGTCAAGGCTGACATGGAGGCGCCGCGGCCGATGGATCGCCTCATCTGCGGCGACGTCGGCTACGGCAAGACCGAGGTTGCCCTGCGGGCGGCGTTCAAAGCCGCGCAGGACGGGACCCAGGTCATGGTGATGGCGCCCACCACCATTCTCGCCCAGCAGCACTACGGGACGTTCTCAGAGCGCCTGAAGGACTACCCGGTCACGATCGAGCACGTCTCGCGGTTCCGTTCGGCGGCTGAGCAGAAGGACGCGATCGCCCGCTTCGCCGACGGCCAGGTCGACATCCTGATCGGTACCCACCGACTGTTGTCCCGCGACGTCCGGGCCAAGGACCTGGGGCTGCTCGTCGTCGACGAGGAGCAGCGCTTCGGCGTCAAGCAGAAGGAGCTGCTCCGCCAGCTCAAGCTCCGGGTCGACGTCATCGCGATGAGCGCCACGCCCATCCCGCGCACGTTGCAGATGTCGCTGGCCGGGGTGCGGGACATCAGCGTCATCGAGACGCCGCCGGAGGGCCGGCGACCGGTCAAGACGTACGTCGGCGAGTACGACGAGGAGCTCGTGCGCCGGGCGCTGCTGCGCGAGAAGGAGCGCCACGGGCAGGCGTTCTTCCTCCACAACCGGGTGGAGACGATCGACGAGACGGCGGTCCGGCTCCGGGGACTGTGCCCGGGTCTCAGGTTCGAGGTCGCCCATGGCCAGATGGATGAGCACGTGCTGGAGAAGCGGATGCTCAACTTCCTGCGCGGTGACGCCGACGTGCTGGTGTGCACCAGCATCATCGAGTCCGGGATCGACATCCCCCAGGCGAACACGCTGATCGTGGAGCGCGCCGACGTTTTCGGCCTGGCCCAGCTGTACCAGATCCGTGGCCGGGTCGGCCGCTCCCGGGAGCGCGCCTATGCCTACCTGCTGTACCCCAGCGCGGCCGCGCTCACCCCGGAGGCCGCCCAGCGGCTCTCCGCGCTCTCCGACTACACCGAGCTGGGCGCCGGGTTCAAGATCGCGATGCGCGACCTGGAGCTGCGCGGGGCCGGCAACCTGCTCGGCGACGAGCAGTCCGGCCACGTCGCCGCGCTCGGTTTTGAGCTGTACATGCAGATGCTCGACGAGGCGGTGGCGGCCATGGAGGACGAAGCCGACCCCGCCCACCCCGCCGAGGAGTGGGAGCCGGTCCGGCTCGACGTCAACGTCGATGCCTACGTGCCCTCGGACTACATCCCCTACGAGCAGGCCAAGGTCGACGTGCACCGGCGGATCGCCGGGGCCCGCGAAGTGGCCGATCTGATGGAGCTGAGCGAAGAGCTCGAGGACCGCTTCGGCGAGCTGCCGGACCCGCTGCTCAACCTCATCTCCCTCCAGCAGGCGCGGATCAAGCTCGGCCAGGCCGGCGCCCGGGCGGTGACCGTGCGCGGCGACCGGCTGGCGGTGACGCCGATCGAGCTCGACTCGGTGCGCGCCAAGAAGATCCGGGCCGAGATCCCGGAGGCGCTTTATGAGTCCGGGAAGTCCCAGCTCTCGGTGCGCGTGCCCAAGGACCCCCAGCAGCGATTCCCGGCGATCGTACGGGCCGCCGACGTGCTCCTGTCGGTCACGCGCGAGGCCGCATAGCTCGTTAACGACGTAGAGCACCCTCACCGGGGAGGGTGCTCTACGTCAACTGGTCGCGTCCTGCGAGCCAATGAAAGGTCCGTCCCTGACCGTCTGCCGCACTCCATCCGTGAAGTGCACGATGGATGAAAGCGTCCGCCCGGGGGATCGTCAATTGGACAATGGTTGAGCAGGGTTGGCCAGGGATGTCGAACCTTCGTCTAGAGCGGCCCACGGACGGCGCCCAACGACGACTTCTCAAATACTTACGATCGCCTCCCGCTGAGGGTCGCTACTATCGGCCGGGTCGTATGAAGAAGACTCGGCAGTCCATCCTGGCGCTCGGCGCCTTTTTTGTGGTCGTGGCACTGGTCCTCGCCGGCTGCGGGAGCAGCAGCGATGTCCCCAGCGGCTCCGTCGCCGTGGTGGCGGGCAACCCCATCTCGACCCGCGCGTTCAATCACTGGATGTACGTGGCGGCGCAGGGCCAGGCGGCCCAGTCCCCCGGGCAGCCGGTCATCGTGCCGGAGGATCCGCCCAACTTCTCCAAGTGCATCGCCCAGGTCAAGGCCGAGATCCCGTCGCTGCGCAAGACGGCCGACAAGACGCTCAAGGCCGACTGCGCGCAGCTGTTTCAGTCGCTGTCCAGCCAGGTCATGGATTTCCTGATCAAGGCCTACTGGTACCAGGCTGACGCCCACAAGCTGGGGATCAAGTTGACCGACGCCCAGGTCCAGGCGGCCCTGGTGAAGGCCAAGAAGACCCAGTTCCAGACCGACGCCCAGTACCAGACATTCCTCAAGCAGAGCGGCCAGACCGCCCAGGACATCCTGTTCCGCGTCCGGGTCAACCAGATCTTCACCAAGCTGACCGCCCACCACTCGACGACGGTGACGCCGGCGATGATCGCCGCCTACTACAGCAGCCACAAGTCGCAGTTCGGCACGCCACAGCTGCGCGACATGCGGATCGTCCTGACCAAGACCGCGGCGCAGGCCGAGGCCGCCCGGAAGGCCATCGAGCAGGGTCAGAGCTGGAACGTCGTGGCCAAGAAGTACTCCACGGACCCCACCACCAAGGACAAGGGTGGCCTGCTATCCGGCGTCACCGCCGGGCAGCAGGACGCCGCCCTGTCCAAGGCCGCATTTGCCGCGCCGGTCAACAAGCTGCTCGGACCGATCAAGGGCCAGTTCGGCTACTACGTGCTGGAGGTCACCAAGATCACGCCGGCCAGCCTGCGCTCGCTGGCGCAGTCGACCGCGCTGATCAAGCAGACGCTGAGCAACCAGATGCAGACGCAGGCTCAGTCGGCGATCGACCAGAGCGCCGCCAAGGACTGGAAGAGCAAGACCAAGTGCCTGTCGCAGTACGCGATGGCCGACTGCAGCGGCTACAAGGCCCCCAAGTCCTCGACGAGCCCAGGCGCGGCGGGGTCCTCCGGAGCCACGACGGCGGCGCCGTAAGCCGACCGGTGGTCACGCGCGGGAGCGGTTAGGTTTGCCCGGTCGCGACGCCGCCCAGGCCCTGACCGAGCTTGATGCCATCACCCGGCGGCTGCGCCGGGAGTGCCCGTGGGACCGTGAGCAGGACGAGCGCTCGATCGTCCCCCACACCGTCGAGGAGGCCTACGAGCTCGCCGACGCCGCCGAGCGCGGCAACGACGCCAAGATGCTCGACGAGCTCGGCGATGTCCTGTTCCAGGTCCACTTTCTCTCGCTCCTGCTGGAGGAGCGCGGCGCGGGCGATCTGACCCAGGTCGCCGAGCACGTGACCCGGAAGCTGATCCGCCGCCATCCCCACATCTTCGGCGAGACCGAGGTCCGCGACGCCGCCGACGTGCTCCGCAACTGGGACGCGATCAAGCGCGACGAGCCGGGCCGCGAGCCCGGGGTGTTCGGCGAGGTCCCGGAGAACCTGCCGGGGCTCCTGCACGCCCGCAAGCTCCAGCGCCGGGTGGCCTCCAGCGGCTTCGACGTCGTCGACGCCGGCGGTGCGCTACAGGCGGCGCGCGACCAGGTCGGCGAGCTGCAGGAGGCCGCCACCCAGGAGGAGCGCTTCCAGGCACTGGGCGATCTGCTGTTTGCGGTCGTCAACGCGGCGAGAACGCTGAAGGTCGATCCGGAGCTGGCGCTGCGTGCGGCCTCCGGCCGATTCCGGGAGCGGGTGACCGTCGCCGGTGAGCTCGCGGCATCCGAGGGCGGAAGCTGGGACGATCTCCCGCCGGAAGAGCAGCTTGCCTACTACGCTCGGGCGAGCCTGAGCCAAGGAGACCGTCACCCCACATGAGCCAGATTGAGCACGTCCACGCCCGCCAGATCCTCGACAGCCGTGGCAATCCGACCGTGGAGGTGGAGCTCAGCCTGCGCTCCGGAGCCTGGGGGCGGGCGGCGGTGCCCTCCGGCGCGTCGACTGGCGAGTTCGAGGCCACCGAGCTGCGCGACGGGGGATCGGAGTGGATGGGCAAGGGGGTCACCAAGGCCGTCGAGAACGTCAACGGCGAGATCGCCACCGCGGTGCACGGCCAGGACGCGTCCGGGCAGGCAGCGCTCGACCGGATGCTGATCGCGCTGGACGGGACCCCCAACAAGTCACGCCTGGGCGCCAACGCCATGCTCGCCGTCTCGCTGGCGGCGGCCCAGGCCTCGGCCGCCGAGGAGCGCCTGCCGCTGTGGCGCTACCTGGGCGGGGAGACTGCCCACATCCTGCCGGTGCCGATGATGAACGTGCTCAACGGCGGCGTGCACGCCGACAACGCCGTCGACTTCCAGGAGTTCATGATCGTCCCGGTCGGCGCCCGGTCGTTCTCCGAGGCGCTGCGGATGGGCTCCGAGGTCTTCCATCACCTCAAGCAGACCCTCCATGAGGACGGGCACGGCACCGCGGTCGGCGACGAGGGCGGCTTCGCTCCGGACTTCCAGTCCAACGAGCAGGCACTGGAGGCGCTGATGGTCGGCATCCGCGCCGCGGGCTACGAGCCCGGCGAGCAGGTGGCGATCGCGCTGGACCCGGCCGTCTCCGAGCTCTACCAGGAGGGGCAGGGCTACGTGCTGGCGCACGAGGGCCGGACGCTCAGCGCCGACGAACTGACCAACTACTGGGCCGAGCTGTGCGGGCGCTACCCCATCATCTCGATCGAGGACGGGATGGATGAGGAGGACTGGGACGGCTGGTCGACCCTGACCCAGCGCCTGGGCAAGAACCTCCAGCTGGTTGGCGACGACCTGTTCGTCACCAACACCCAGCGGCTCAAGCGCGGGATCGACTCCGGTGTCGCCAACGCGATCCTGATCAAGGTCAATCAGATCGGCACGCTGACCGAGACGTTCGCCGCCATCCGCATGGCGCGCGAGGCCGGGTATGCGGCGGTCATGTCCCATCGGTCCGGCGAGACCGAGGACGTCACGATCGCCGACCTGGCGGTGGCCACCGGGTGCGGGCAGATCAAGACCGGCGCCCCGTCGCGCACCGACCGGGTCGCCAAGTACAACCAGCTGCTGCGGATCGAGGAGGCGCTCGGTCCGGAGGCGACCTACCCGGGCCGGAGTGCGTTCCGCCACTGACGGCCTGCACGACGCCTTGCGGAAGGAAGGAGCCGGGCGCCGTCGAACGAAGGGCCTCAGGGATGCCGTCAGCCCGTTCTGCAACCGCCGCCTCGCGACGCCAGCCCCGGACGTCCCCGCGCCGTCATCCGCGCGTGGTCTCGCGGCCGCCGAGGCTGAGGGTGCGCTGGGAGCGGGTGGGGCGCATCGGGCTGCTGATCGTCTTCGCGGTCGTGGTCGGCCTCTACGTCGAGCACACGCTCTCCTATCTGTCGACCCGGGCCCAGGCCGATCAGCAGCAGGCGATCGTCCAATCGCTGACGCGCCAGAACGCGCAGCTGCGCCAGGAGCAGCGGTCGCTCAACGACCCGGCCACGATCATTCGCGACGCCCGCGCCCTGGGGATGGTGCGCCCGGGCGAGCGGCCGTACGTGATCCTCGGCTCGCACTGACTCGCCAAGCGAACGGGCCCGCCCGGTGAGCGCCGGCCCGGTCCGTTATGAGGACCTGATCGGACTGTGGCAGGAGGGCCAGCGCCGGCTGGATCGCGCCGACCCCGCCGACCGGGCCGCGATGGAGCGCGTGACCGACGAGATACTGGGCGCCCTGCGCCGGCGGCTCGGTGGCCCGTTCACCGTCCAAGAGCTCGCCGCCCTGTATGTCGACGGAGGGACCGATTGGTGCTTCGACATCGCCGTCCAAGTCGCGCCGGCGCGACCGGCGGCCTGGGACATGCCGACCGTGGCCGGCGCCGCCTTTGCCCGCTACGCCCGCGAGGCGATCGACTACACCACGGGACGACGGACCGCCGAGCCGTGACTCGGCGGTCGGTCGTGATCTGTTGAGCCGCTGGCCGGGGGTTGGCTACTCGTCGTCGTTGTCCGAGGCGCCGGCGCGGCGGATCACGATCTGATCCTCCTCGATGGCCACCTCGACCGGACGGTGCCCGGCCCAGTACTCGGCGTAGATGGGATCGTCCTGCACGGCCGGGTCGAGCCAGAGCCCGTACCCCTCCTCGCCGTGGTCGAACGTCGCCTCCAGCGGGCCGGTCGACCTGCGCCGGCTCCGGCTGCGGCCTCCGCGGCGGCTGCGACGACGACGAGCCGGCTTCTCGGCCTCCTCGTCCTCGTCTTCCTCTTCCTCCTCATCGGTCTGCTCCGCGGCGGCGGCATCGAGCTCAGCGGCGATCAGCGCGTCGTCCTCGGCTCGCAGGTCGATGTCTTCGTCGTACTCGGCCACGGCGGTGGCGCCATCGGCGTCCTCGCCGGCATCGAGCTGCTGCTCGCGCTTGAAGGCCTGGATTTGTTGAACGGTGACCTCGAGCTGGTGGGCGATCCACGCGTCGGTGCGCCCTTGGCGGACCCACGCGCGGATGCGGTTCAGCTCCGGTCTGAGTGATCGGCGTGCCATAACTAGATGCGCAGACTAGTACAGCTGTCGGTTGGAGCCCCTTTTAGCCGTGCAAATCCTGGCGTTTGCTTGAAACTTGAAAACCCCGGGGGGTATCCTGCGGCGAGGGCAGGCGTCGCGGCATGGCGCACCCGGTTTTCTAGCGGCCGAATGCAGGGAGGCGACGATGCTGGTACTTACCCGCAAGTCCAATCAGAGCATCATGATCGGCGACGACATAGAGGTGTCGGTGCTGGCGATCATGGGCGAGAAGGTGCGGATCGGAATTCAGGCTCCGAGGGACATCCCGGTGTTTCGCAAGGAGGTCTACATCGAGATACAGGAGGAAGGAGCCGAGGGGTCCACGGGGGCCCGGGAAGAGGTCGACGCTGCGCTGCGCAGCCTCGGCGACGCTCCCGCCGAGTAGGGACGCCGCTGCCGCGTCCGGTAGGTCCGCAGGCCGGGGTCGGCGTCGGTGGGCCGGCGTGGCCGTAGGCCGGCGTCCGCGGCAGGCAGGGCCGTGCGTCAGCCGAGGAGCAGGTACAGGGTTGCGAACATCGCCGCGGTGACCAGGAGCGCGGTGAGGATCAGCGACAGCACCAGCAGCCAGTAGCGCAGCGAGCTGCGCTTCTGCTCGCGCGCGTGGGTGCGCAACCGCGACCGGCGGACGGCCTGTCGCCGAAGCGACTCCCGGCGTGTCCGGTCGAGCTCGGTCTCGTGCAGGAACTCCTGCTCGATCTGGGCGAGGCTCTGGCGCATCCGCATGGCCATGGGTCCGGCGAGCGTACCATCGCTGCACGGAATCGTGCAGCGGCGGGGCGGATCAGGCGACCTGCTGGTGCTCGTAGACGCCGACGAAGTGCAGGTAGTTGTCGGCGATCTGCGAGGCGGCCGCGCTGCGCTCCATTCCCTGCTCCAGGAACGCCTTGAGCGCGTCCCACCAGATGGAGCGGCCGATGGCGAAGCCGATGAAGCCGTCGACGGACGAGGCCGCCCGCAGCCACTGCTCCACCTTCTCGGTCGAGGCCCCGCGGCCGAGCAGCACACACTTGACATTCTCCCGCCCGGACCCGGCGCGGGTCTGCTCGGCGAGCATGGCGGCGTCGGACTGCTCGTCGACGCCCTCGATCTTCCAGACGTCGACCTCGATGCCGGCGTTCTGGATGTCGTCGATGGAGCGCCGCATGAGCTCCGGCCGCAGCTCGGCGTCGTAGCGGTCGCTGTCGCCGCCCACCGAGGCGAGCTGGTCGTCGGTGGCGGGCACCAGCAGCTCGAACAGAAACTTGCGACCGTTGGCGCGCAGCCAGTCCGAGAGCTCCTTGAGGCGGGCGAGCTGGCGCCGGTTCATCTCGGTGTCCGGGTCGTCCGGGTTGTAGCGGACGAGGACCTTGGAGAAATCCGGGTTGAACTTCTCGATGTGGGCGCCGAAGTCGGCCCCGTACTGGAAGTCGAACTCGTTCTGGCCGGACTTCTCGACCGGCATCGCCAGCTTCAGGCCGCTCCCATGGGCGTGCTGGGGGATGTCGCCGCCGAACTGCTCGTCGACGAGCACGCCGGTGGCCCCGGCCTCCGCGCCGCGCTTGACGGCCTCCTCCATGCCCTCGTAGATGAGGTGCTTGGCGTCGGCGATCGTCTGGGTCTGCTCCGGGGTGGGATCACCCTCGATCCCAAACATCTTCTTCTGGAACGACCCGCGGTGGTCGAACGCCAGGATGTACAGCTTGCCGTCGTAGCCGAGCGCCATGTCAACCGCCCTTTTCGTCTTCGTATTGTTGTCCGAGATGTCAGTCTAGGGACGATCACCCGGTCCCGCCGATACGCTTCGCGCCGTGGTGGTCGCCTCCGCAAATACGCTCGCATTCGAGCGGCCTCCGGCGGCGCCGGCGCGGGCTCGCGGCCGGCTCGGCATCCTGCCTCGCCACGATCGGCCGCGCCCGCGTCGTCCGGCTGTCCTCGGAGGCTCGTGCAGCGCTGCTGCACGTCGCCTCCTGCGTCCGCGCCCGGCATCCGCCGGAGACCACTCTCGGTGCGGACGTACTCACGGAGGCGACCGCTAGTGGAGCACCACTTCGCGGGACACGCATACTCGATTGGGATCGAGGAGGAGCTGATGATCCTCGACGCCCAGTCCTTGGAGCTCGTCAACGCCATCGAGGCGCTGCTCGAGCCCGCCCCGCTGGGAGACATCAAGCCGGAGCTGATGGAGTCCGTGCTGGAGATCTCCACCGATCCCTGCGCCAACCTGACCGAGGCCGGCCAGCAGCTCCGGGCGCTGCGCCGCCAGGTCGTCGAGACCGCGGCCAGTAAGGACATGGCGATCGGTTCGGCCGGGACCCATCCGTTCGCCATGTGGGAGGACCAGCGGATCGTGGCCCGCCCCCGCTACCGCGACCTGATCTCGGCGCTGCGGTTCGTCGCCCGCCAGGAGCTGATCTTCGGCATGCACGTCCACGTTGGCGTCGACGACCCGGACAAGGCCATCCACGTCGCCAACGGGATGTGCGTTCACATCCCGGTCCTGCTGGGGCTGTCGGCCAACTCGCCGTTCTGGCGGGCCGACACCACCGGGATGGCCTCGACCCGGACGCCGATCTTCCGCGCATTCCCCCGGGTGGGGATCCCGCCCACGTACAAGAGCTGGGAGGACTACGAGCGCCGGATCGAGTTCATGATCAAGGCCGGCGTGATCGAGGACTACACCTATCTGTGGCACGACGTCCGCCCTCATCCCAGCTTCGGCACCGTCGAGATCCGGGTGATGGACTCCCAGACCCACGTCGAGCACTCGCTGGGCCTGGCCGCCCTCGTCCAGGCACTCGTCAAGGAACTGGCCGAGCACTTCGAATCCGGCAGGCGGCTCTCCCGCTATCCGTTCGAGATGCTCGACGAGAACAAGTGGCTGGCCGCCCGCCACGGCCTGGAGGGCGAGCTCGTCGACCTGCCCAGCTCCGACCGGGTCCCGACGCGGGCGCTGGCCCGTCGTCTCATCGACCGGATGCGTGAGCACTGCGCCGATCTGGGTTCGCTCGCGGAGCTGGAGGCCGTCGAGGATCTCCTCAGCCGCGGCAACGGCGCCTCCCGGCAGGTGGTGGTCTACGAGGCCAACCATGACCTGCATGAGGTCATGGCCGAGATCGTGGCCGCCACGACCGTTTGACCGCGGGCCACGACCGTTTGAACCGCACGCGGCGGGGGTGACGGACGGGTCCCAGGGTCGCTCCCGCCCACATCCGGGAAACATCCGGTGAAGTGGGATGGTTGACGGTTCTACAATCGGTTCGTGAGCACCGGTGGACCAGATCTGTTCGTGATCTGCAAGAGCTGCGGATCCGAGGTCAGCCCGTACATCACCGAGTGCCCGTACTGCGGCAACCGGCTCCGTAAGCGTGCCCCCAAGCTCGACCGTGATCAGCGCGTCAGCGAGCGCAAGCCGCGTCGTCAGCCGCCGCCGCTGCTCACCCGCCTGCGCCGCGACGAGATCCCCGGGATCCGAGGGGAGACCCGGCCGTACGCCACCATCGGCCTGGTCGTGGCGAGCCTGGTCGCGTGCGTCCTGTGGCGCACCAGCCTCGGCAGTGAGGACCTGATCGTCCTCGGCCGCCCGGGCTCCGGATGGTGGCGCCTGTTCACCGCCGCCTTCACCTACGACAACATCGGCTACGCGTTCATCACCCTCATGACCCTCGGCGTGTTCGGCTGGCTGCTGGAGCGCCGGCACGGCCGGTTGGTGGTGCTCGCCCTGTTTCTCATCGGCGGCGTCGGGGGCCTGGCTGCGAACGTCGCCGTGCATCCGGACGCCATCGAGCTCGGAGCCTCCGGCGCCGCGCTGGCCATGGTATGCGCCTGGTCCGTCCCTGACCTCCGGACGCTCCGGCGGGGCGGCGACGTGGAGGGCGACCTGATCGGCGCGGCCGCGATGGCGGTCGCGGTGGCGCTCATGCCCCTCGCCGACGTCAACGCCAGCTGGATCGCCGCGGCCGTCGGCGTCGTGGCCGGCTTTGCCATCGGCGTGCCGCTCGCGCTCGTGGCCGATCGCTGAGCCTGGACCGGGCCGCGGGCCGTACGGCGACGAGCACGGACGGCGTCCTATGATCCGGACGCGAGTGCCGGAGCGCGCTTACACCGACGCCGAGCTGGACGCCGCGATCGCTGACATCACCGATCCGGCCCGGCTCCGCGACGCCCAGGACATCGTCATGCGCGCTGCCCCCTCGCTCCAGCGAGTGCTGGCGGCGGCGATGGAGGACGGCGGCTGGTTCGATTCCGCCCACCAGCAGGCCGTCCGCGAGGCGGCGGTTCACGAGGACCCGGAGGCCCGGCTGCGGGCGATGCAGACGCTCCTCTCGGAGGAGACGCGGCTGGGCATGCTGGTGGGGGTGGCGGTCGGCTTCGAGCTGTCCCGGGCACTCGACCGGGGCCAATCACCAGATCGACAGGAGGACTAGATACCGATGGACGTCCGTTTTCTCGGCCATGCCTGCTTTGCGCTCTCAGACGGTGACACGACCGTCCTGATCGATCCGTTCCTCACCGGCAACCCCAAGGCCGCGGCATCCGCCGATGAGGTCGCCGCCACCACGCTCCTGCTGACCCACGGCCACGCCGACCACGTCGGCGACACCGTGGCGATCGGCAAGCGGACCGGCGCCCCGCTGGTGGCGATCACCGAGCTGGCCGGGGAGATGGGCGAGGAGGGCCTGGAGGTCGTCGACTGCAACCTGGGGGGCAGTCACGCGTTCGATTGGGGCTGGGTGAAGCTGGTGCCGGCCTGGCACACCTCCACCACGCCCAAGGGGACCGTCAACACCCCGGCCGGGCTGCTCGTCAACTTCAAGGACACGCTCGTCTACCACCTGGGGGACACGGCGCTGTTCTCCGACCTTCAGCTCGTCGGCCGGCGGCAGCCCGTCGACATCGCGCTCATGTGCATCGGCGGCCACTACACGATGGACCGGTTCGACGCCGTGACGGCCGCCGAGTTCATTGGCGCCAGGACCGTCATCCCCTGTCACTACAACACGTTCCCGGCGATCGAGACCGACGCCCAGGCGTTCAAGACCGACGTCGAGTCGGCCACCAGCTCCCAGGTCGTGGTGCTCGAGCCGGGCGACACGCACACGGCATGACCCACGCGATCGTCCTGATCCAGGCCGAGGGATCGGCGCTGGCGACCCTCGGCGGGGAGCTGGCCGGCATCGAAGGGGTGGCCGAGGCGTACTCGGTGACCGGCGAGTGGGACTTCGTCGCCATCCTCCGCCTGCGGGAGCACGAGCAGCTCGCCCAGGTGGTGACGGGTCGCCTGTCGCAGCTGCCTGGTGTGAAGCGCACCCAGACGATGGTGGCGTTCGAGGTGTACTCCCGGCACGATCTCGAGGCGCTGTTCTCGGTCGGCCAGTAGGTCGCTGAGCTGAGTCCCCGGGGAGGACGCCGCCCCCTGGCCGCGCGACGCTGACGTCCCTGCCGGGACGTCATGTCTGGGTCTACCGACGCGAGCGCGGCAGGGGCGGCGTCCCCCGGTGCCTCAGACCCGGACGCCCGCCGTCTCGAACGCCCGGTCGAACGCATCGGCCATCGCCTCGTACGTATAGGGCTGGACCGCCTCCCGGGCAGCTGCGCCCAGCTGGGTTCTCAGCGCGCGGTCGTCCACCAGCCGGCTGATGGCTCCGGCGAGAGCATCGGCGTCGCCCGGGGGGACGACGAGGCCCGTCCGGCCGTCGACCACCAGGCCGCCGGCGACCGCTCCGACGGCCGTGGTGGCGATGACCGGGCGGCCCTGGTGCATGGCCTCGTTGCAGACCAGGCCCCAGGGCTCCTTGAAGCGGGGGGTGGGGATGGAGGGCAGGAGGGCGAAGTCGGCGGCGGCGTAAGCGACGGCGAGGCGCCGGCGGGGCAGGGCGCCGATGAGCCGGGCGCGGGGGAGGGCGGCGACCTCGCCCGCCAGCGGGCCGTCGCCGGCGACGACGAGCGTCGCCTCGGCGCCCACCCGCCGCCAGGCCCTCGCCAGCACCTCAACTCCCTTGTCGGCGACCAGCCGCCCGGCGTACAGCACCAGGGGGCCATCACCGAGGCCGAACTCCGCGCGCAGCCCGGCCACCTCGTCGGCCCCCACCGGCCGTCCGAACAGCTCCGGCTCCACCGACTGGGGCGCCACGAAGATGTCGTCGTCGTGGCCCCGGACCCCGGCCACAAACCGGCGGGCGTGCTCCCCGTAGGCGATGACCGCGTCGGAGTGGCGGTAGATGCGACGGGTCACCGGCAGCGCCAGCGCGTGCGCCAGCGAGCGCGGCTGGTGCCAGATCGAGGCCCAGAACACGAACGGCCGGCGGTAGCGGCGGGCCCCGGCGTAGGCGGCGGGCAGCAGAGCGCCCCCGGCGAACGGGGCCACCACCGCCTCATGCGAGCGGCCGAGCGCCAGCGCCTCGCCGATCCCGCGCAGCCGGCGAGCCGGGAAGTCGGCCGCCGCCAGCTGGGCATCGAGGTCTGAGAACCAGGCGGGCGCGTAGCGCTCGCCGCCGCCGTAGCAGAGGACCTCGATCCGGTGGCGCTGGGCCAGCAGCCGGTACAGCGGCAGGCGGTAGTCGCTCAGGTACGTGGTGAGCAGCGCGATCGGCACGGCGATGCATGATGCCCGCCGGGCGGCGGGGAGGGCGCTCAGCCGATCCGTGACCCCGGCTCCGCCCCCCGGTCCGGGCGCAACAGCACCACGCCGCGCTCCTCGTCGAGCGCGCCGAGCACCAGCACCTCGGAGCGGACCGGGCCGATCTGCCGCGGCGGGAAGTTGACGACGCCCACGACGAGCGAGTCCTCGAGCGCCTCCCGGCCGTAATGGGTGATCTGGGCCGAGGAGCGCTTGACGCCGATCTCCGGGCCGAAGTCGATCGTCAGCTTCCACGCCGGCTTGCGCGCCTCCGGGAAGTCCTCAACCGCCACCACGCGGCCGACGCGCATGTCGACCGCCTGGAACTGCTCGAATGCGATCACCGGGTCAGTTGCCCGGTGCTACTTCCGGACGACCCTGGGGGGTCGTCGAGGCGCCGTCGCCCGGGGAGGAGGGACCCGTGGTGGTCGGCTGGCCGCTGTCGGCGGGCCGGCCGTTGCTCGAGGAGGTCGAGGAGGTCGGTGTCGTCGTCCCCGGCGACGTGGCACCCGTGGACGTCGTCGACCCGTCGCCGGAGCTCGTCGTGGTGCCGGTCGACGTCCCGCTCGAGGCCGAGCCGGACGACGTGCTGGTGGAGCCGGACGAGGTGGTGGTCGACCCGGACGTGCTGGTGGTCGACCCGGACGTGGTGGTCGTGGAGCCGGGGGAGGTGGTGGTGGAGCCGGACGTGGTCGTCGTGGCTGAGCCCGGGGACGTCGTCGTCGTGGAGCCGCCCGCGGCCGCGGTCTGCGCCGCGTACGGGTCAAGGGGGGCGCCTCCGCTCGACGTGGAGCTCGGCGCGGGAGTCGACGCCGGCGTGGGGGTCGAGGCGGGATAGGGGAGCACGGTCGGATCCGACTGCGTCTGGATGCGCACCGCCGGCTGCTTGGGCGTCAGCGTGGCGGTGGCCCCGCCGGTCGTCTGGGTGGTTTTGGTAGCACCGTCCGTCGTGGTCGTCCGCGCATCGGCCACCTTGACCGCGTTCGTCGTGGCGCTCTTCGAGCTCGTCTTGGCGTCCTTCGCGGTCTTCTTGGCGCCGGGGACGACCGACGACCGCGGCTCGACCGACGGCGCCGCGGCCGGCGCGTAGGGCACGGCCGGCGCCTCCGGGTGCGCCAACGGGACGGCAGCCAGGGCGGCCGCCACGGGATGGGTCGCGTGGTGGCGGGCACCTGTGTGATCGGCCTCGACCGCGCCCGCGGTGACGAGTGCGGCGGCCGCCAGGCCCGCGGCCGCCTTGCCCGCGAACGCGCCGATCCCGGCGGACACGAACCCGCTGGAGCCGGCCAGGGCGCTCGACCCCGCCACCAGAGTGCTCCCGGCGCCCACCGCGCCGAGCCCACCCGCTCCGGCGGCCCCGGCGCCGACGGCACCGGCCCCGGCGGCGCTCGCTGCTCCGGCGCTCGACCCCGCGCCGGCGGCGCTGGAGCCGGCACCGGCCGAGTGGCCGAGGTGGATGAAGAGCAGCTTGTGGAGCATCGCCAGCGGCCCAACCGGGAGCAGGGCGGCGAGCGCCTTGTTCGTGGCCTTGAGCTGCCCGCGGAACTCGGTGCAGCGCTTGCAGCTGCGCAGGTGGCGGCGGACGAGCGCGCTCGGCCGCCGCTGCAGGCCCTCGGCCACCTCGGCCAGTTCGATGCGCACCTCGTCGCACGACAGGACGCGCGCCTCGGCGGCCTCGGCCAGGGACACACGCGCGCGCACCAGCAGGGACTTGACGCTCGGAACCGTCGTCTCCATCGCCTCGGCGATCTGCTCGTAGGACAGCGCGTCCATCTCCCGGAGGACGAGCGCCGTCTTCTGGGTCTCCGGAAGCTCGTGGATGTCGCCGACGAGCAGCCGGAACTCCTCGCGCTCGTGGACCTTGTCCGCGGTGCTGGCGCCGTGCTCTGAAAAGTGATGATCCATCGAGTCCACGCCGATCGCCTGGATCCGGCGCAGATGGTTCAGGCTGCGGTTGCGGGCGATCCGGTAGAGCCAGGGGCGGACGTTGATCGGCCGGTCATCGGCCAGGATCGCGTTGAACGCGGCGGTCAGGACCTCCTGGAGAACGTCCTCGGCGTCCTCACGGGACCCCAGCAGGTGGCGGCAGAACGCCATCAGCCGGGTCTCGTAGCGGGACACCAGCACCTCGAAGGCCGCGGCGTTCCCGCGGCGCAGGAACGTGATCAGCCGCTCGTCGGACTGCAGGCGGAGCAGCGGCGAGCGCCCGTGCAGGCCGATCCCGCCGGAATATTTGAGCGCTGAGACTTCCACTGACCCTGGCCGAGGCTTCCCTTCCGCATCCCACTCCGTTTCCGGACCACTGAGACACCGTAGCAGCGCATAAGTTGCGCCGTTCCCGGGAAGCATCGCTCGCGCATCGATCGCACCAGAACGTGGGCCAACGGCCAGAGGAAGGGACCGAGGAGATCCAGTGCGCGAGGAAAGGTACCCGGGGAGGGACTCGAACCCTCACGCCACGAAGGCAGTCGCTCTTAAGGCGACCGTGTCTGACCAATTCCACCACCCGGGCGGGAGCGCAGAAGGTAGCGAGAACGCGCGGTTCGGCCAAGTCTTCCGGTCCGGTCCGGCGCGACGGTTCTCCTTTGACACCGGAATTAGGACCTTGCTAGGTTCGGCCGCAAGCTTCGGTCGGCCCACCCCCTGAGATGGCCGGCTCCACACAACTTCGATTGAGTAGGCCGCGGCGGTGCAGAACTCGAGTCTGATCGGCCGAATCGCCGCGGTGGCGGCGGTCGTCGTGGCCGTCGTCGCCGTCGCGGTGATCCTGCTGTCCAACGGCACCAGCTACCAGGTGCACGCCATCTTCCAGAACGCCAGCCAGATCGTCTCCGGCGACCAGGTCGAGGTGGCGGGCACGCCGATCGGCACGGTCTCCGGCCTGGCGCTCACCCGCAACGGCGAGGCCGACCTGACGCTCAACATCACCGACCACAACTACGACCCGCTGCGGCAGGGGACGCAGGCCACCGTCAGAGAGCTGTCGCTCTCCGGAATCGCCAGCCGGTACATCGACATCCGGCCCGGGCCCGTGGGCAACGCGCCCCTCCGCGCCAACGGGATGATCCCCACGACGGACACCACCAGCGAGGTTGATCTCGACCAGATCTTCAACACGCTGAACGGGCCCACGCTCAAGGGCCTCCGGGACGTCTTCCAGGGATCGGCCGCGCAGTACCGGGGATCCGGGAAGCTCGCCCAGGCGGCCCTCCAATACCTCAACCCGGCGGTGGCCGCGAGCAGCATGCTGTTCCGCGAGCTCAACCGCAACAACGGCAGCAACTTCACCCACTTCGTCGTCAAGACGAGCAAGCTGGTCTCCGATCTGGCCACGCGCAGCGCCGATCTCACCGGCCTCGTCGCCCACCTGTCCACCACCACCGGCGCGCTCGCCGCCCAGAGGACGAACCTGGCCGCGTCCCTGCAACGGCTGCCGGGCTTCATGCGCCTGGCCAACACCACGTTCGTCAACCTGCGCAGCGCCCTGGACCAGCTCAAGCCGCTCGTCGACGATTCAAAGCCGGTCGCCCCCAAGCTCCAGAAGCTCCTGGTCCAGCTCCGGCCGCTGGCGCGCAATGCCGTGCCGACGGTTACCGATCTGTCAAACATCATCAGCCGGCCGGGGCCGTACAACGACCTGATCGAGCTGGTCAAGCTCGGCGTCCCGCTCGCCGACGCCACCGTGCGTAACACCAACGCCAACGGGAAGGTGCGCCCCGGTGCGTTCCCGGAGTCGGTGACCGCGCTCAACGATTCCACTCCGGAGCTGGCCACGGCTCGTCCGTACGCCGTCGACCTCACCGGCTGGTTCGAGGGCTACACCCATCCGGGCACCCAGGACGCCAACGGCGGCTCCAGCCGGATCGCGCCGGTCGTCGGCATCGGCTCCATCGAGAACGGCGCGCTCAACGTGCTCCCGGCCTTCAGCAACCCCGCGCTGCGCAGCGTGCTCGCCTTCGGCGGGATCGGCTCGGCGCTGGGGCTCGGCGGGTCGTCCGGGTCCGGCGCGGGCAGCACCGGCCCCGGCGTGCTGACAACCGGGCAGGGCGACCGCTGCCCGGGCTCGATGGAGCGCGGCGCCGTCTACTACCCGGAGAGCGGCTTCCCCTGCAACCCGTCCGAGGTCCCGTCCGGGAAATGAAGCGCGCGCTGCTCTCCGGGGCGATCCTCGCCGCCGTCGCCGCCTTCATTGTCCTCGCCACAGGCGCGTCCTCGGGCACCGCCGCCGGGACGTACAAGATCGAGTTCGACAACGCGTTTGGACTGGTCACCGGCGCCGATTTCAAGGTCTCCGGAGTTCCCGCGGGCACGATCAGCGCCATCAACCTGGATCCCCGGTCGCTGCGGGCGCTCGTCACCGTCCAGGTCACCAAGCCCGGGTTCGGCCAGTTTCACTCCGGCGCCAACTGCGAATCCCGCCCGGAATCGCTGATCGGCGAGTACTACATCGACTGCAACCCGGGCGCCTCCGGTCCGGTGCTGAAGGCGGGCTCCACCATTCCGGTCACCCACACCCAGTCGACGATCCCGGCCGACCTGCTCCAGAACATCATGCGCCTGCCCTACCGGCAGCGCTTCTCGATCATCGTCAACGAGCTCGGCGCGGCCGCCGCCGCCCGGGGCGGGGATCTCCGGGCGGCGCTCCAGCGCGCCGTGCCGGCCCTGACCGAGACCGACTCGCTGCTCAACCTGCTGGCCAACGACTCCAGCACCCTCCAGGCGCTCACGAAGGACTCCAACAGCGTCATTACCGCGCTGGCCAACAACTCGAAGAACGTCAACCGTTTCATCACCGAGGCCGATCGCACCGCGGTGGCCACCGCCACCCAGCAGGCGAACCTGCGCACGACGCTGGCCCGCTTCCCCGGGCTGCTGGAGCAGCTCAGGCCGACGCTGGCCCAGCTGGGGACGACGGTCACCACCAACCAGCCGGTCCTCCAGAACCTCAACCAGGCATCCGGCCAGCTCAACCGACTGTTCACCGACCTGCCGGCCTTCTCCCGGTCGGCACAGCCGGCGATCAAGTCGCTCGGCCAGGCGTCGGTCACTGGCAAGGTGGCGGTGACGGCGGCCGAGCCCACGGTCTCGGACCTCAACAACTTCGCCAAGCCGACGCCGGAGCTCGCTCAGAACCTGGCGATCGTCCTGCAGGACCTCGACACCCAGAACCGCGCCGTCGAGCCGGATCCGCGCAGCCCGGGTGGCAAGGGCTTCAGCGGCCTGCAGGCGCTCCTGTGGTACGCGTTCAACCAGACCCTGGCGATCAATACCTACGGGCCGCTGGGGCACATGCTGGCCGTTGACGCGTTCTTCAGCCCCATGTGCTCGCCGTACGCGACGCCGGCGTCGATCGCGCTCATGCTCAAGCAGTACGGCTCGGCGTACCGGCAGTGTTACTCGTGGCTGGGCCCCAACCAGCCGGGCGTCAATGAGACCGACCCGTCCAACCCCAATGCCCCCGTCCCTGATCCCGGGGGCGCGCCGCCCGGCAAGTACGGTCCCCAGACGAGCGCCTCGCGCCTGACGGCGGCGATGGTGCAGGGGGCGCAGGTCGCTGCGCGCCGGTCCAACACCGCCAAGCCGGCGCAGCCCAACCAGGGCACGAGCACGCAGAGCTCCTCCTCGTCGAGCACGACGACGAGCCAGAGCGCCACGTCGCCATTGCCCACGCCTCCGGTCCCGGGCGCCCCGCCGATCAACCTCAAGGCCAGCGTCGGCCAGATCCTCGCCGGGACCGTGGGCAGCGCTCCGGCCCCGGCGGCGCCCGGCGGCTCGAACGGCAACTCGGCGTCCCCCAACCGGGCCCAGCAGCTCCTCAACTACCTCCTCGCGCCATGAGCACGACCCGGGCCAGGAAGCGGACGAGCCGCCCCTCGGCACTGGGCAATCCGGTGCTGGTGGGGGCGATGACGGTGCTGGTGGTGCTGGTGGCCGTGTTCCTGGCCTACAACGCCAACAGCGGGCTGCCGTTTGTGCCCACGACCGAGCTGAAGGTCAACATCGCCTCCGGCTCGGATCTGGTGCCGGGGGATGAGGTGACCGAGGGCGGTTACCACGTTGGGATCGTCAAGTCCCTGGCGCCGGTGAAGCTGCGCTCCGGCCAGGTGGCGGCGCAGGTGACGCTCGCCCTGGAGAAGGCGTACGGGCGGGTGCCCGTCGACTCCAGCGTGGAGATCCGCCCCCGCTCCGTTCTCGGACTCAAGTACGTCGATCTCACCGTCGGCCACTCCCATCGGTACTTCCAGGACGGCTCCACGCTGCCGATCGCCCAGACGAGCGTGCCGGTCCAGTTCGAGGACGTCTTTCAGATGTTCGACCAGAAGACCCGGGGCTCGATCGATCAGAACCTGGTGGGCTTCGGCAACGCATTGGCCGGCCGTGGCGCGGATCTCAACGACACGATCTCGAGCCTCCCCCGCCTGTTCGGCTACCTGCGCCCGGTGGCCCAGTATCTGGCGGACCCGTCGACCGAGCTGACGCGTTTCCTCGACGGCCTGGAACGGTTCATGGGCACGGTGGTCCCGGTGGCGGGCACCAACGCGCGGCTGTTCACCGACATGGCGACGACGTTTGCCGCCATCTCGCAGAGCCCACACAATCTGGAGCAGACGATCGCCGAGTCCCCATCGACCGAGGCCGTCTCCACCAAGTCTCTGCAGGTGCAGCGGCCGTTCCTGGCCGATCTCAACACGCTCGGCACGCAGCTGGCGCCGGCGACCCAGGAGCTCAAGCTGGCGCTGCCGGACATCAACCCGGCGATCGAGGCCGGGACCCGGACGCTGGCCCGCACCCCATCGCTGAACGCCAACCTCCAGCAGGTCATGAACGGGCTCAAGAACCTGGCGCTGGCGCCCGGGACCAACGTGGCCATCAACGCGCTGACCGGGACGGTGAACACCCTCAACCCGGTCGTCCGATACATCGGTCCGTTCCAGACGGTGTGCAACGACTGGAACTACATGTGGACGTTCCTGGCCGAGCACATCTCCGAGGCCACCAGCTTCGGCTTTGCCCAGCGGGTGCTGCTCAACCAGAGCAACCCCCTCCAGCCGAACAACATCAGTCAGCAGGGCGCGACCGCGCCGGCCAACGGCGGCGGGAGCACGTCGACGATCACCGGCGGCAACGCGTATCTCCACGCGCAGGCGTACGGCGCCGCCGTCGACAACCAGGGCAACGCCGACTGCGAGACCGGGCAGCGCGGCTACGTGCTCAAGCTCAACCACCTCGACCCCCAGGGCCGCGATCTCGGCACCGACGCCCACACCCCGGGCGATCAGGGCCCCACCTACGCCGGCCGTGCCCACGTCCCCGCCGGTGAGACGTTCTCACGCAATCCCACCACCGGTCCCCAGCTGACATCGATTCCGAGCAACCCATGAGACGCAAGGGCAGACGCCGCAAGGGCATGAGCACGTTCACCGCGGGGCTGATCGGCCTCGTCGTGATCGCCGTGTTCTCGTACCTGGCCTACACCAAGTTCGCCAACCCGTTCGCCAGCCAGTACACCGTCAGCGCCACGTTCGCCAATGCCGACGGGATCGTGCCCGGAGCGCTCGTCCGGATCGCCGGGGTCAACGTCGGCACCGTCACGGCGGTCAACCCGGAGCCGGGCTGCAGCTCGTCGGCCAAGAACCAGAGTGCGTGCCAGGCGGCGCAGGTCCAGATGACGATCACCAACCAGGGGCTGCCGATCCACGACGACGCCACCTTCGCCATCCGGCCGCGCACCTTCCTGGAGGGCAACTTCTTCGTCGACATCTCCCCGGGCAGCCCCGAGGCGCCGGTCGTCTCCCGCGGCCACACCTTCCCCATCCAGCAGGGAATCGAGCCCGTCCAGTTCGATCAGGTGCTGACCGGCCTGCAGAGCAACACGCGCCAGAACCTCCAGACGCTGATCCAGCAGTTCGGCACCGCGGTCAAGCAGGGCGGGCCCGCGTACAACCGATCGATCAAGTACTGGCTGCCCGCCTACGAGTACTCCTCGCTGGTCGCCCACGACGCGCTCGGCATCGAGCCGCATGACCTCTCCAACTACATGACGGCGCAGGCGAATGTGGCCGGGGCCATCGACACCCACCCGCAGAACCTGGAGAGCCTGGTCACCAACTTCAACACGACGGCCAACGCCTTTGCGCGGGAGAACATCGCCCTGGAAAACACGCTCGTCCAGCTACCGCGGACGCTGGGCGCGGCCATCCCGGCCTTCAACGCGCTCAATGCCGCCTTCCCGCCGCTGCGCCGGCTGGCGAGGACGCTGATCCCGGGCGTGAAGTCGACTGGCCCCATGGTCGATGCCAGCCTGCCCTTCATCACCCAGCTCAACCTCCTCGTCCAGCCGTCGGAGCTGCGCGGGCTGACCGCGGACCTCAAGCCCACGATCCCGGCGCTCGCCCGGCTGACGCTGGACACGATCCCGTTGATGCGCAACGAGGTCCGTCCGGCGTCCAGCTGTGTGGCCAACCTCATCTACCCCTGGTCCCAGCTGACCGTCCCGGATCAGAACTTCAACTCTTCCAACGGCTTCCCGCCGCGGAAGGTCTACGTGGAGGCCGTCGACTACCTGCCCGGGCTGGCCGGCGAGTCACGCGACTTCGACGCCAACGGCCCCTACGTCCGCATCCTGGGGACCGGCGGTTCGCTGACGTACTCCCTCCAGCCGGGGATGTTCGGCCAGGCGCTGACCAAGCTCGACGCCGTCCAGCCGCAGGTTCCGCCCGGCGGCCACACGCCGCCGTTCATGCCGAACGTCCCGTGTGAGACGCAGGCGCCGATCACCAATCTGGCCACCCCGTCCAGCGGGCCAATTCAGCAGACGCCGACGAGCCTAGGCGCGCCCGGGGCGCTCGCCCGCTGGCAGGGCGCCAACACCAACGCCATCTCGGCGCTGCAGTCCCAGGCGGCGGCCTCCGGGCTCAAGCTCAACGCGGCGAAGGTGGCGAGGTAGGCGTGAAGCGCGCGATCCGCACCCATTCACGCGACTTCATCGCGATCGTGGTCCTGCTGCTGCTGTCGGTCGGCGTTGCCGGCTACATCCTCAACCACGAGCGGCTGCGCTTCCCCTTCCTCCAGTCGAGCCCGTACACACTCAACGCCGAGTTCTCGACCAGCCAGGCGCTGACGCCCGGCCAGGGTCAGGAGGTGACCATCTCCGGGGTCAAGGTCGGCGAGGTCGGCAACGTGACGCTCAAGAACGGGGTGGCCGACGTCGCGCTCCAGCTCGACCCCAAGTACGAACACGTCATCCACACCGACGCCACCGCCCTGACCCGGCCGCGCACCGGCCTGCAGGACATGTTCATCGAGCTGGACCCTGGCACCAAGGGAGCACCGGTGGCCAAGCCCGGCTTCACCATCCCGGTGTCCAACACCAACCCGGAGGTCAACGTCGACGAGATCCTCTCGTCCCTGGACGGCGACACCCGCAGCTACCTCGCCCTGCTCGTCAACGGCGCCGGCCAGGGCCTCCAGGGCAACGGCGGCGACGAGCTGGCGCAGGTGCTGGAGCGCTTTGAGCCCACCCACCGGGACCTGGCCCGGGTCAACGGCGCGGTCGCGGTGCGGGGGCGGGACCTGCGCCAGCTGGTCAACTCCCTGCAGCGCCTGAACACGGCGCTGGCGACCAAGCAGGCCCAGATCGTCTCGCTCGTCGATGCCGGCAACACGGTCTTCCGCGCCTTCGCCTCCCAGGACGCCAACATCAGCCGGGCGATCGTCGACCTGCCGGGCACGCTCCAGCAGACGACCCAGACCCTGGCCAAGGTCCAGTCCTTCGCCACGCTGCTGGGGCCGACCGCCCAGAACCTGCTGCCGGCCGCGCGGGCACTGCCGGCCGCCAACGCCGCGCTCTCGGCCCTGGCCAGGCCGAGCGCGCCGATCGTCCGCAACCAGATCCGGCCGTTCGTCGTCGCCGCCCGGCCGCTCGTGCGCAACCTGCGGCCAGCGGCCATCAACCTGGCCGCGGCGACGCCGAACCTGACCAAGACCTTCACGGTCATCAACCACCTGGCCAACATGCTCGGCTACAACCCGGGCAACGTCGAGCACGGCTACCTGTGGTGGCTGGCCTGGCTCGATCACAACGTGCGGACCCTGTTCTCCGTCCAGGACGCCAACGGCGACTTCCGCCCGCTGTTCCTGCAGGCCAGCTGCGCCACCTACACCCAGCTGGTCAACAGCCTCAACCTCCAGTCCACCGGACTCGGCTCCGAGCTCGAGAGCCTGCTCAACGTCACGCCGATCCTGACGAGCGCCGGCCTGTGTCCCACCCAGGCGGCGGCCGACGTCAAGGACTACCAGAGCTACCAGTCCCAGCAGCAGGGGATGACCGCCCACGTCCTCACCCCCACCGGGGCCACGACGAAGACCCTCGCCCCGTTCGACCCCGCCCTTCCCGTCAAGTAGATGGAAACCAGCAGTCCCTCCATCGGCAAGATCGTGACCATGGTGCTGTTCACGCTCTCGTGCATCGGGCTGCTGCTGTTCCTGTGGCTGTCGTTCGGCGGCACCATCCCGTTCAACCCGCAGGGCTACGAGTTCCGCGTCGCCTTCCCCAACGCCGACCAGCTCGCCGACCAGGCCGACGTGCGCATCGCCGGCGTCTCGGTCGGCAAGGTCATCGCCAAGTCGCTCGACCCCCAGGGCAACCGGACGATCGCGACGATCGAGATGAACAACAAGTTCGCGCCCGTGCGCCGGGACACGGTCGCGATCCTGCGGACCAAGACAATTCTCGGCGAGACCTACGTCCAGCTGACCCCGGGCACTCCAAACAGCCCGGCGCTGCCGGACGGCGCGCTGCTCCCGCGCGGCCAGGTCGTCAAGGCCGTCCAGCTCGATCAGATCTTCAACGCGCTCGACCCGCAGACCCGCCAGGCCTTCCGGACCTGGCAGCAGCAGCTCGCGCTGGCGGTCAAGGGCAACGGCCAGAACCTCAACGACGTGTTCGGCAACCTGCCCACGTTTGCCGCCGACGCCACCAACCTGCTCCAGGTGCTCGACGTCCAGCACACCGCGGTCGTCAGCCTGGTGCGCAACGGCGGCACCGTGTTCAACGCGCTGTCGGCCAACCAGACGGCCCTGCGCCGGCTGATCACCACCGGCGAGCAGACGTTCGCGACAACGGCGGCCAACAACAGATCGATCGTCGCCATGTTCCACGTCTTCCCCACGTTCCTCAACGAGACCAAGCAGACGATGGCGCGCCTGCAGAGCTTCTCCGAGGACACCGACCCGCTCGTCAAGGAGCTCATCCCGGTCGCCACCAACCTCAAGCCGACGCTGACCGACGTCCGCCGGCTGGCGCCCTCGCTCCGCTCGTTCTTCGTCCACCTGGGCCCCCTCATCACGGTTTCCCAGACGGGGATGCCGGCGATCCGCGACGTCATCAACGGGACGACCCCGCTGCTCGCCTCCCTCGGCCCGTTCCTGGAGCAGCTCAACCCCGTCCTGACCTGGCTGTCACTTCACCAGCAGCTCATCTCCGACTTCCTCTCCAACCTCCCGTCCGGACTGGCGGCGACGACGACGAGCTTCGCCGGCAACGGGATCGGCCACTACCTGCGTCAGTTCCAGCCGCTCGGTCCGGAGACGCTGTCGTTCAACACCAGTGCCCGGGATCCGGCCAACCGCGGCAACACGTACCCGCCGCCGCTGTGGCTGGCCGATCCACGCGACTTCAGCGCCGGCGGCAAGTATCCGGGGAGCTTCGCCCTCCCCTCCTGGGACTGCAACAACACGGGCGCGCCCGGCGACGGCTCGCAGCCGGCCGGCCCGGCGCCGTCGTCCGCGCTCCAGACCGGCCAGGCCGCCTGTTGGGTGGCGCCGCCGCTCGGCACCCTCCTGGGGCAGAACAGCAAGTTCCCGCACGTCACCGCCGCCCACTACTCCAACAAGTAGGGGCGGGCCTGGCCCTCAGCCGGGCGGCCGCCGCGGCAGGGCGCGGGCATGCCGCGGCGGCGGGGCGGGGGGTCCCGTCCCGGGCGCCGCCGGCATGCACCGGCGCTGCTCAGGCGGTCGCGGACTCCACGTCGGCCATCTCCGCGTGAGCGTTGCGGCCGAGTGCGATCTGGTCGAGCAACGCTCCGGCGAGCTGATCGTCGCCGGAGATCATCAGGCCCCCGCGGTCGCCCATCGGCGAGAACGCCTGCACCCAGGCGGCGGTGGTCCCCCGCACCTGGGCGTCAGACGGCCCCTCGCCGCCCTCGGTGATCGCCGCCCCGCCCGGGTTGACGGTGACACGGTACGTCGCGCCGCCGCCTCCGTGGCCGTCGGTGACGGAGAACTCGACGGTGCCGGACAGGGCGGTGTCGGCCTGCACCAGTCCGGAAACCAGCCTGAAGATGGCTCCGAGATCGATGCGCTCTGACGAGCGCGGCGAACTCCAGGCCCACTCATAGCCCCAGCGAGCCAGGTGCCCGAGGACGGGCGCCAGCTCCCGGGAGCGCTCAGTGAGCTCGTAGTCCACCCGCGGCGGCACCTCTCGGTAGCGCTTGCGGGTCAACATGCCGTCGGCAACCATGCGGTTGAGCCGAGATCGCAGCTGCTCGGTGGATATCCCCGGCAGCACGCGTTGCAACTCCACGAATCGACGTGGTCCTGACAATAGATCCCGGACGATCAGCAGTGTCCACTTGTCGCCCACGAGATCGAGGGCGCGGGCATCTGGCGACCACTGGTCATACGGGTGGCGCTTAGCTGGTGGTACGTGAGAAATGACAATTCCCCGGTGTGATTGGACGTTTCCTCTTACCGAGAATCAGCATAACGAATGATTCTGGCTTGACCAAAGCGGTTTCGCCCGGTTTTGCCGAAGACTTCGGTGCCGGCGCGTTTTTCCGCCAGTTTTTCCGGAGATCCTCGTTGCAGGTGGCGATGGGACAAGTGATCTATCTGGACGAGCGGCGGGCCGGACGCTCCAAGAAAGTGCCTAGCGCACGACCGGCGTTCTTCTTCGATGTCTCGAGCCCGCTGTCGTATCTCATGGCCGAGCGGATCGAGCGCCGGCTCGGCGAGGTCGACTGGGTGGCCGCGGACGGCGCGGTCCTGCGCCGGATCGAGCGCGAGGAGGCATCCGCCGGCGGCTCGGCGGGCGCGGCGGCCATCGAACCGAGGTTGCTGCGGGCACGGGCCGAGGCGTGCGCTCGAGCGCTGCGCCTCCCGCTCGTCTGGCCGGACCGGTTTCCCGGCGCTGCGCCCTGCGCTCAGCGCGCCTGCGCGTTCGCATGCGAGATCGGCGCCGGCGGGGCGTTCGCCCTGGCGGCGAGCCGGTTGGCCTTCTGCGGCGGGTTTGACCTGGAGGATCCGGAAACCCTCGCCGAGGCCGCGGCGGCCGCCGGCGTGCCCCTGGAGGAGTGCCTGGCGGCGGCCGGCGAGACCTGGCGGGATGAGGAGCTGGAGGCGACCGCCCGCCAGCTGCACGCCGGCGGGGTGACCGAGCTCCCGGCGCTCCGGATTCAACGGCGCTGGGTCCAGGGCGAGTCCGGGCTGCTGGTGACCGGGGCGCTGCTCAACCAGGCGGCGCTCTCCGGCCGGTCGCTCGCGCCAATGGGCTGATTTCAGGCCGGCCCGCGCTGGCAGACTGTGCGCATGATCGATCCGATCGATCGTGCGGTCCGGGCGGCGTCGCGGCGCAACTCCTACGCGCTCGTCTGGCTACAGTTCGGCCTCGCCCACCTGGTCATGCTCGCCGGGATGGGGCTCCTCCGCCTGTACCAGCCGATGAGCGCGGCCGACTTCTGGTTGCTCGTCGCCGTCTCCCAGTGCCTGGTGCTCGCCGACAACCTCGTCTCGGTCCGGGAGACGCGGATGCTGTGGCGGCCGGTCAGCCGCTGGGAGGCCGGCTCCCGGGACCCGGCGTCGACGCTGGCCGCCTGGCAGGCGCTGGCCACGTTGCCGATCGAGTACCTGCGGCGGATGCGCCGGTATCCGTTCGTGCTCTCCTACATCCCGTTTCTTGGGTACGCCACCTGGCTGTTGGGACTCCCCTGGTACTCGTTCCTCGTCATGTCGGCCGCGGGGACGGCCGTCCTGGCCTACGGGCTCATCGTGCGCTACTTCACGATGGAGGTCGTCGTCCGGCCCGTGCTGGAGCGCGTCGCCGTCGACCTTCCCGCCGACTTCGAGATCGACGCGCCCGGGCTGCCGCTGCGCTGGCGACTGCTGGCGGTGGCGCCGGTGATCAATGTCATCACCGGTGTCGTCGTGGCCGGGCTCTCGACCCGCGGCCACCACGCGACCCTGTCCGACATGGGCGTCTCCTGGCTGATCGCCGTCGGCGTCTCGTTCACGATCTCGCTGGAGCTGACGATCCTGGTGGCCCGGTCGGTCGGCAGCTCGCTGCGCGATCTCCAACGCGCGACCGATCGGGTCCGGGCGGGCGACTTCAGCACCCGCGTCCCGGTGGTCGCCACCGACGAGACCGGAACGCTGGCGCAGTCGTTCAACACCATGATCACCGGGCTGGACGAGCGCGAGCGCCTGCGCTCGGCGTTCGGCGCCTACGTCGACCCCGGGCTGGCCGAACGCGTGCTCCAAGAGGGCGCCGACCTGGCCGGGGAGGAGGTGGAGGTCAGCATCCTGTTTCTCGACATCCGCGAGTTCACCCGGGTGGCTGAGGCCTCGGAGCCGCACGAGGTGGTGGCCCTGCTCAACGAGCTGTGGGGGCTCGCCGTGCCGGTGCTGCGCGAGCACGGCGGTCATGCCAACAAGTTCATCGGCGATGGACTCCTCGGGGTGTTCGGCGCACCGGATTCGCTCGAGGACCACGCAGCGGGGGCCGTCGAGGCGGCGCTGAAGATCGCCGACGCCGTGCGCCGCCGCTTCCAGGACCGGGTCCGGGTGGGGATCGGTATCAGCTCCGGCACCGTGGTCGCCGGGACCATCGGCGGCGGCGGTCACGTCGAGTTCACCGTCATCGGCGACGCCGTCAACACCGCGGCGCGCGTCGAGGCGGCCACCCGGGACACCGGGGACGCCGTGCTGATCACGGAGGAGACTCGGCGCCTGTTGCCGAAAGGACGCTTCGATCTCGACGAGCGTCCCGCGGTTGAACTGAAGGGCAAACAGGTACAGGTACAGCTGTGGGCTCCGCGCATGCGCCAAGCAGACGCCTCCGGCCGCGACCCCGCACGGGCCACGGTCCCGGATTGACCCCCCGGTCGATTCGAGCCGGCGTGCGCCGCTTCTGGCGCATCGCCTGGGAGGCCAACATCACCGGGCTGGCGTCGATGATCGCCTACAACATGCTCCTGGGCGTCATTCCGATCGCGCTGCTCGGCCTGTTCGTGGCCGGCCACGTCATCTCCAGCCCGGCGGTCGAACACAGCGTGGTCACCGACCTGCGCGAGGTCTTCCCGGGCACCGCCGAGCACACGCTGGACTCGCTGCTGGACGAGGTCCGCAACTCCACCACCAGCACCGGCGTGCTCGCCATCATCGCCAGCCTCTGGCTCGGCTCGTCGTTCTGGGGCGCGCTGGACACCGCGTTCAGCCGCATCTACGGCGGGCCGTCGCGCAGCTGGCTGGGCCAGAAGCGGTTCGCGCTGTCGATGCTGGTCGTGGTCCTGCTGTTCATGGTGGCCACGGTCGCCGTGCCGACCGCCCAGAGCATTCTGCGCGCCGGCGCTTCCGTCCTCCCGTTTGACCTGGCCCGGGTGGGCGGGGCGGTCTATGTCGGCTCGCTCGCCCTCAGCCTCGCCATTCTGTTCGGTTGTCTGGTGATCATCTATTCCCGCGTTCCCCACCGGCGGATGGCCTGGAGCACCGTCTGGCCCGGCGCGCTGGGCGCGACGGTGGCGATCGGCGTCGTCGACTACGCCTTCCCGGCCTACCTGTCGAACATCTCCACCATCGCCCGGTTCGGCACGACCATCGTCTTCATCCTGATCATGCTCGGCTGGTTCTACGTCCTGGCCCTGATCATCCTGGGCGGCGCGATCGTCAACGTGATGCGCCTGCGCCCCGGGTCCGGCTGACGCCGGGCGCGGTCTGTCCGCTGCGCCCCGGGTCCGGCCGACGCCGGGCGCGGTCTGGCCGCTGCGCCCCGGGTCCGGCCGACGCCGGGCGCGGTCTGGCCGCTGCGCCCCGGGTCCGGCCGACGCCGGGCGCGGTCTGGCCGCTGCCCCCGTCCGGCCGCTGTTAGCGTGGTGAGCCATGGCGATCGAGTCCGGCACCACCCTGCACGGCGGACGGCTCGTGGCCCGCGCGCTGCGGGCCCACGGCGTCCGCAAGCTGTTCACGCTGTCCGGCGGGCACCTGTTCTCGATCTACGACGGCTGCCGTGCCGAGGGCATCGACATCGTCGACGTCCGCCACGAGCAGGCCGCGGCGTTCGCCGCCGAGGGCTGGGCGAAGGTCACGCGGACCCCCGGAGTGTGCGCGCTCACCGCCGGGCCCGGGGTCACGAACGGGATGAGCGCGATGGTCTCGGCCGCCCAGAACCGCTCGCCGATGCTGGTGCTCGGCGGCCGCGCACCCGCCTTCCGGTGGGGTCAGGGATCGCTGCAGGAGATCGACCACCTGCCGTTCGTGGCGCCGCTGGTCAAGTACGCCGCCACCGCCGAGGCGACGGCGGACATCCCGCGGCTCATCGACGAGGCGATGGGCGCGGCGATCACGCCGCACTCCGGGCCGGCGTTCATCGACTTCCCGCTCGACCAGGTGTTCAGCGAGGCCGAGTCCAGGCCACCGGCGCAGCTGCCGGAGCCGGGCGCCGGCGCCCCCGCCGACGCCGCCGAGACAGAGCGGGCCGCCCGCCTCCTGCGCGCCGCCGAGCGGCCCGTGATCATGGCCGGCACCGGTCTGTACTGGGGGCGCGGCGAGCAGCAGTTGCGGGCACTGGCCGAGGAGCTGCACATCCCGGTGTTCCTCAACGGCCTGGGTCGGGGCTGTGTGCCGGCCGACCACCGGCTCGCGTTCTCCCGCGCCCGGGGAGCGGCCCTCGGCCAGGCCGATGTCGCGCTCGTGATCGGCGTCCCACTGGACTTTCGCCTCGGCTTCGGCGCCGTGTTCGCCGCCGACGCCGACGTCATCGCCATCGACGTCGCCCCGCCGGAGCGCGGGCATCCGCGTCCGGTCAGCGCCGAGCTCTACGGGGCGCTGCCCGCGACCCTGGACGCGTTGCGTGCCGGGGCGGCGCCGGACGGTGCCGGCGCTCCGCGTGAGGCCTGGATCCAGACGCTGCGCGGCATCGAGACCGAGCGCCGCGGGGCGGAGGCGGCCGAGCTGGCTGATCCGCGCGCGCCGCTGCATCCGATGCGCATCTACGGCGAGCTGGCCCAGATGCTCGATCGCGACGCGATCGTGGTGGGCGACGGGGGGGATTTCGTCTCCTACGCCGGCCGCGTCGTCGACTCCTACCGGCCCGGCTGCTGGCTGGATCCGGGACCGTACGGCTGCCTGGGCTCAGGTCCCGGCTACGCGCTCGCCGCCAAGCTTGCCCATCCGGATCGCCAGGTGGTCCTACTCCTCGGCGACGGCGCGTTCGGCTTCTCCGGTCTGGAGTTTGACACCCTGGCGCGTCACGGCGTGGCGGTGGTGGGGATCATGGGCAACAACGGCATCTGGGCCCTGGAGAAGCATCCAATGGAGGCCATCTACGGCTACTCGGTCGCTGCGGACCTGCGTCCGGACACCCGGTATGACGAGGTGGTGGCGGCGCTGGGCGGCCACGGCGAGCTCGTTGGCGCCCCGGACGAGCTGCGTCCGGCCCTGGAGCGAGCGTTCGCCGCGGGCCGGCCGGCCCTCGTCAACGTCCTGACGGACCCGAGCGTCGCCTATCCGCGGCGCTCGAATCTCGCCTGATTGCCGGCACACACGAAAACCGCCCGCGGTTAAGCGGGCGGCTTCCGATCCAGGTTTGGCCCAATCGGGACGGGCAGGGGTACGTGCCAGAAAGGGCCAATTTGAGTGGCTCGGACGGCGGGAGGCGCCGATGTCTGCGGCTTCGCCCGAGCCTATGTTGAGGTGACGGGTCGAACGATCCGCACCCCGCAGGGAAGGATCCATCTCCAGACCAATGAAAACAATCGAACATTCGTCCAGATTTCGCCTAAAACCTCACCATCACTATGTCAGAATTCGTACCGTACCCCTTGACGAGCGTCACGAGATGATGTCCAAAGCTGCACCGCGCAGGATGTCGTGCTCGGAGATCTCGATCTGATCGAGGCCGAACAGCGACAGCACCGCGCCGAAGATGATGACCCCGGCGATGATGGTGGGGGCGCGGCCCGGCTGCAGGCCGGGGACGCGCCGCCGCTCCTCCAGGGTCATCGCCGACAGCCGGCCGAGGATCTCCTCGCACTCGTCGGCACGCAGCACGTAGCCGTGGACACGCTCGGCGTCGTATGGGTCGAGCTCCTGGGCGATCGCTGCCAGGGACGTGGCGGTCCCGGCGACGCCGATCGCGTGGCGGACGCTCGCTCGGCGGTCGGCGGGCACGGCGGTCCCGAGGATCCCCCGGACGTCCTCGCGCAGCTCGGCCATCTCGGCCTCCGTGGGCGGGTCGGTGCGGACGTGGCGCTCGGTCTGGCGCACCACGCCGGCCTGGGTGGAGACGTGGAAGACGACGTCCCGGCCGTGGCCGATCACCAGCTCGGTCGACCCCCCGCCGATGTCCAGGAGGAGCGTGGGGGTGCGATCGGAGCTATCGCGTTCACTGGTCGCCCCCAAATACGTCAGGCGTGCCTCGTCGTCGCCGGAGAGCACGTGGGGCTCCAGCCCGTAGCGGCGCCGGACCTCCGCGGCGAACTCTGGGCCGTTGGCCGAGTCCCGCACGGCGCTGGTCAGCACCGCCACCGCGCGCTCGCACCCCTGCCGGTCGATCTCCTCGCGGTAGCCGGCGAGCGTGTGGAACACGCGCTCCATCGCATCCCCGCGCAGACGCCCGTCGGCATCGACCCCGGCGCCCAGCCGGGTGACTTCGCTGCGGCGGACGAGTTCGGTGATCCGATGGTCGTCGCGCTCGGCGATGAGCAGGCGGGTCGAGTTGGAGCCGATGTCGGCGACGGCGACCCTCATCACGATGACGTGACCGAATGCGGCATCGGCCGGCCGTCGAGCGCCGCCATCAGGTTGTCGACCGCCAGCTGGGACATCCGCTCCCGCGCCGAGTGGGTGGCCGAGCCGACGTGCGGGGCGACGATGACGTTGGGGGCGGCGAGGAGGGGATCGTCGGCGGGCAGCGGCTCCGGATCGGTCACGTCCAGGGCGGCCCCGGCGATCTGCCCCTGGTGCAGCGCCTGCACCAGGGCGGCCTGATCGACGATCGGCCCCCGCGCGGTGTTGATCAGGATCGCCGTCGGCTTCATCCGCGCCAGCGCCGCCGCGTCGATCAGGTGGCGTGTCGCCGCGGTGAGCGGGGTGTGGACGGAGACGAAGTCCGAGCGCTCGAGCAACTCCTCCAGCGGCAGGCCGCCATGGGAGCCGGTGTGGAGCACGGTCATGTCAAAGCCCTCGGCCCGCCGGGCCACCGCGCGTCCGATCCGGCCGAGCCCGATGATCCCCAGTGTGGCCCCGTGGACGTCGTAGCCGAGGTGACGGCCCGGCTCCCAGGTCACCCAGTCGCCGGCGCGGACCGAGGCGATCGCCTCCGGCAGCCGGCGCGCGGCGGCCAGCAGGAGCGCGAACGCCAGATCGGCGGTGGCGTCGGTCAGGACGTCCGGCGTGTTGCCGACGGGGATGCCCCGGTCGGTCGCCGCCGCCACGTCGATGTTGTCGTAGCCGACGGCGTAGTTGGCGATGGCGCGGAGCTGGGGCGCGGCCGCGATCAGCTCGGCATCGACGCGGTCGGTGAGCAGCGCCAGCAGCCCCTCGGCGTCCGCGGTCCGCCGGCGCAGCTCGTCATACGGTGGCGGCAGGCGCTCCGGCCACACGTCGACCTCGTGGCGCGCGCACAGCTCGTCCAGCGCCGGGCCGGGCAGCTGACGGGTGACGAAGACGCGGGCCACGACGGGCGCATTCTCCCGCATCGCCCTCGCCGCGCGCCGCAGCGCCCGATGAATCCTGATTCATGGGCGGGGGGTGCCCATGAATCAGGACAGTTCGCCATTCGCCGACGCGGCTACGCCGACTCGACCGGCGCCACCGCGCTCGCCTGGGCGGCGCTGCGCTGGGCGAGACGGGGCAGGCCGAACGCCGCCACCAGGCCGCCGGCCAGGGTGAAGCCCGCCGACACCAGGAAGGCCAGCTGAAACCCGCTGGTCAGCGCGGCGTGGGCGGTCGTCCCGGCATGGCCCAGCTCGCTCTCGGTGCGCGACGTGGCCAGCGCGGCCAGAACCGCCAGCCCCAGGGCGCCGCCGAACAGGCGGGCGGTGTTGACCAGCCCGGAGGCCAGACCCGCTTCGGAGGGAGCGACCCCGGCGACGGCGCAGATCGTCGCCGGCACGAACGACAGGCCGATGCCGGCGGCCACCAGGATCGAGGGGGCGACCACGTCGCCGAGGTAGGTCCCGGTCGGCGAGATCTGCGCAAACAGGGCCAGCCCCACCGTGAGGGCGGCCATGCCGGCGACGAGCAGCGGCTTGGCGCCCACCCTGATCACCGCGCGGGAGACGACCGTCGAGACGATCGCGATGCACAGGCTCATCGGCAGGAAGGCCAGCCCGGCACGGATCGGCGAGTAGCCGAGCACCTGCTGCAGGTAGAGCGAGACGAAGAACCACATCCCAAACGAGGCCGCGCCGACGAGGAGCACCACGACGTTGGCGGCGCTGAGCGTCCGCGAGCGATAGATCCGCAGCGGCATCAGCGGAGCGCGGGCGAACCGGCCCTCGATCAGGACGAACACCCCCAGCAGGAGGATCCCGGCCGCGATGAGCAGGAGCGTCTGGCTGCTGCCCCAGCCCGTCTGGTCGGTGCGGACGATGCCGAGGACGAGGAGTGACAGGCCGATCGTCGCCGACAGGGCCCCAGGGAGGTCGAAGTCGCGGGTGCCTTGCTCGCTGCGGCTCTCCATGATCAGCCGCTGGGCGGCGACGGCCGCCAGCAGGCCGATGGGGACGTTGATGAACAGGATCCACCGCCACGAGAGCAGGTCCGTGATGACGCCGCCGAGGAGGACGCCGACCGCCCCTCCCACACCGCCCATCGCGCCCCAGATGCCGACGGCGCGGTTGCGGGCGTGGCCCTCCGGGAACGTCGTCGTCAGGATGGAGAGCGAGGCGGGGGCGATGACGGCGCCACCCAGTCCCTGGATCGCCCGGGCGGCAATCAGGACGGCCTGGCTGTCGGCGACGCCGCCCGCCAGCGAGGCTGCGGCGAACAGGATGAGGCCGGCGACGAACACCCGGCGGCGTCCGAGCATGTCGGCGGCCCGTCCGCCGAGCAGCAGGAAGCCGGCGAAGGTCACCGTGTAGGCGTTGACGACCCACTGGAGGTCGACCTCTGAGAAGTGCAGGCCGCCGCGGATCGCCGGCAGCGCGACGTTGACCACCGACACGTCGAGGATGACCATGAACTGGGCCAGGCACGACAGCAGCAGCGTTGCCGTCAGGTGCTGCGGCGGGGAGGATTCGGTTTCAGGGCTCATACCGGGCGGGCTCTCAGTGGTCGTTCGTTCGATAACCGTCGTACATGTTAGAAGGGTGTGGATTTGTGACGTATAACGCCGGCTGGAGGGGACACGGGAGATGACGTCGGCCGATCCCGTCGCGGGCAACAATCCGCACCTGGCGCGGGCGCCGGTGCCGGCCGGGCCACCGCTGGAGCTGGCTCGGATGGCCGCGGTTCTCGTCCACGGCCGCAACCAGGACGAGCAGGTCATGCTCGACGTCGTCGCCCGGCTGGGGCTCGACGATGTCGCCTACGTGCTGCCCATGGCCGCCGGGAACGTGTGGTATCCGGGGCGCTACTTCGACCCGCTGCCGGACAACGCCCCCTGGATTGCCTGGTCGCTCGACGCGCTGGACGGGGCGATCGCCCGGGTGCGCGCCGCCGGAGTCGGCGACGAGCGACTGGTGCTGGCCGGGTTCTCCCAGAGCGCCTGCCTGATCGCCGAGCTCATCGCCCGGCGCCCGCGCTCCTGGGCGGGCGCCGCGATCCTCACCGGGACGCTCCTGGGGCCCGACGGCGAGATGACCCGGCCCCGGCGGGCGGATGGGCTGCCGATGTTCTTCGGCTCCAGCCGCCACGACCAGTGGATCCGGCTGGACCGGGTGGAGGCCACGGCGGCCGCCTTTCAGGAGGCGGGGGCGAGCGTGAGCCTGGAGATCTACGACGACCGCGAGCACCAGATCAGCGACGACGCGGTGGCCGGCCTCCGCCGGTTGCTGGCCGCCGCCTGAGCAGTTGCGCGCGCAAGTAGGATGGGGCCGACCGAGTCGGAGAGAGGAGCAGGACAGATGCCGAACCCGGGATTCATTCGCGGCACTCATCACCTGACGTTCTGCGTCGGCGGCGCGCAGGAGGACTACGACTTCCACGTCCGCCTGCTCGGCCTGCGCAGCGTCAAGAAGACCGTCCTGTTTGACGGCGAGATCCCCATCTACCACCTGTATTACGGCAACCGTGCCGGCGATCCGAGCACGCTGCTGACCGCCTTCCCCTACCGCCAGGCGGGTTGGATGGGCACGCGGGGCACCAACCAGGCCAAGATCCTCAACCTGTCCATCCCGGTCGGCTCGCTCGGCTTCTGGGCCGACCGGCTCGGCGAGCACGGCATCGCGCACGAGCGGACCGAGCTGTTCGGCACCGAGCGCCTGAGCTTCCGCCACCCGTGCGGCATCGAGTACGCGCTCGTCGCCGACCCGGAGCCGGACTCGCGTGAGCCCTATGACGCGAACGTCCCCGCCGAGCACGCCATCCGCGGCGCCCATGGGACAACGACGTCGGTCCGCGAGCCGGAGCCGATGGATTACTTCCTGCGCCACGGGATGAACGCCGAGCACGTGGCCTCGAGCGGCGCGCACCACCAGTATCGGATCGGCGACGCCGAGGGCCACGGCCGGATCCTGGAGCTCGTCGAGGAGCCGGGCCTGCCCCAGGGGACGTGGCACTTCGGCGAGGGCACCATCCACCACCACGCGTTCGATGTCGTCTCGGCCGAGAACCAGCAGATCGTCAAGGACTGGATCGTCGGCCTCGGCTTCACCGACGTCTCGGAGGCCAAGGACCGCGGCTACTTCTTCTCCATGTACTGCCGCAGCCCCAGCGGCCTGCTGGTGGAGCTCGCCTGGGGTCCACCCCACGGGTTCCTCATCGACGAGGCGGCCGACGAGCTGGGCACGCACATGTGCATCCCGCCCCATTGGGAGCACCGGCGGGCCGAGATCGCGCAGCTGGAGCCGCTGGAGACCGTGGAGACCGTCGTCGGCTGACCGACGCGCGTGCCGTTGCCGATCGAGCTCCCGCGCATCGCCCTCGGCTGCGGCAACTTCGGCGGCGTCGGCTCGGCGCCTGAGTTCTTCGGTCAGGGTCTGTCCGACGACGAGGCGACGGCGCTCATGGACGCCGCCTGGGAATTCGGCCTCACCCACTTCGACACCGCCGATGCCTACGGCGGGGGACGCAGCGAGCGGGCGATCGGCCGCTGGATGCGCGCCCGCGGGGTGAGGCCGACGCTGACGACCAAGACGTTCAACGCCATGGCGGCGGACGGCGACCGGGGCCTAAGCCCGGAGCGGGTGCGCCGTCAGTTCCAGTCCAGCCTCGAGCGGCTCGGGGTGGATCGCGTCGAGCTCTATCTGGCCCATGACTACGACCCGGACGTCCCGCTGGCCGACACGTTCGCCGTTTTCGCTGACCTCCGCGCCGGCGGCCGGATCGGCGCCTATGGCGTGAGCAACTTCGATGGGCCGCAGCTGGAGGCGGCGCTGTCAGCCGGCGCTCCGGCGGCGGTCCAGAACGGCTACTCCCTGCTCGAGCGCGGCGACGAGGCCGACGTCCTCCCGCTGTGCGCCGCCCGCGGGGTGGCCTACCTCGTCTACAGCCCGCTGTGCGGCGGCTGGCTGACCGGCAAGTATCGGCGCGGCGCCTCCTATCCGGCCGGATCGCGGATGACCCAGCGCCCGGAGCCGTACGCCCGGCTCGCCACCGACCGGACCTTCGGAGCGCTGGACGGGCTGGCCACGCTGGCCGCTGCCCGCGGCACGTCGATGGCCGCCACGGCGCTGGCCTGGATCCTCGCCGACCCGCGCATCGCCCAGGTCGTCGTCGGCCCGGGACGCCCAGAGCACCTGGAGCCGGTGCGCGACGCGCTGGCCGCCCCGTTGTCAGACGACGAGCGACGGCGCCTGGATGGCATCTTTGGCTGATGCGCGTTCTCGTTCTCAGCCACGCCGACATCCACGCCGCCCTTGACCCGGTCGAGTGCGAGCGGGCGATGGTGGAGGTGCTCACCGCCCGGGCCCAGGGCCAGGCCTACAACCCGCTGCGTTCGATCGTCGTCCCGCCCGGGGCGCCCGGCTTCATGGGGCTGATGCCCGCCTACGCCCCCGGCGTCTTCGCGCTCAAGGCGCTCTGCCTGATCCCGGACAACCCGGCGCGCGGCCTCGACACCCACCAGGGGACGGTGACGCTGTTCGACGGGGAGACGGGAATGCCGACCGCCATCCTGGATGCCTCGGCGATCACCGAGATCCGCACGGCCGCCGTCACCGCCGCGGCCACGCGGACCCTGGCTCGCGGTGACGCGGCCGTGCTGGCGATCGTCGGCGCCGGGGTCCAGGCCAGAGCGCACCTGACCGCGCTCGCGCCGGTCCGTCCCTGGCGGGAGGTCCGCGTGTACGCGCCGAATTCCGAGCATGCCCGCGCTGTCGCCGCCGCGGGCGCGGGGTTGGGCCCGGCGGCGGCCCGGGTCATCGACGTCGGCAGCCCGCGCGCGGCGGTCGACGGCGCCGACGTCATCGTTACGGTCACCAGCGCCAAGGAGCCCGTGTTCGAGCACGCTTGGGTGGCCACCGGCGCCCACGTCAACGCCGTCGGCGCCAGCACGCCCAACGCGCGCGAGCTTCCGGAGCAGACGGTCGCGGCCGCCACGCTGTTCTGCGACAGCCGCGAGTCGGTGCGCAACGAGGCGGGCGAGTTCCGGCGGGCCGTCGAGCAGGGCGTGATCTCCGGCGAGGACCACATTCGCGCCGAGCTGGGCGAGGTGCTGGCGGGCGCCGCTCCCGGGCGGACCGCCGAGGACGAGCTCACGCTGTTTCGCTCGCTCGGCATCGGGGTCGAGGATCTCGCCGCGGCCCAGCTGGCCGTCGGACAGGCCCGCCGGCGCGGGCTTGGCACCGAGGTGGAGATGTGATCGGACTGGCCGCGATCGAGGCGGCCCGCGACCGCATCGCCGACATCGCGCTGCGCACGCCGCTCGTCCGGTTGCCCGTCGATGACGCCCCGGCCGAGATCCATCTGAAGCTCGAGACCCTCCAGCCGATCAACTCGTTCAAGATCCGCGGTGCCGCCAACGCCATCCGCTCGGCGCCACCGGAGCTGCGCGAGCGCGGGCTGCTCACCGCCAGCGCCGGGAACATGGCGCAGGGGGTGGCCTGGGTGGCCCGCGAGCTCGGCCTGACCGCGACGATCGCGGTGCCGGAGCACGCGCCGCAGACCAAGCTCGATGCGATCGAGCGCCTCGGCGGCCGCGTCCTCAAGGTCCCCTACGACGACTGGTGGCAGGCGATCGTCACCAGCCGGATCGAGGGGGAGGAGGGGCTGTTCGTGCACCCCGTGGCCGATGAGGCGGTCATGGCCGGCAACGGCACGATCGGCCTCGAGATCCTGGAGGACCTGCCGGACGTCGACACGGTCGTCATCCCGGTCGGCGGCGGCGGGCTGGCCGTCGGCATCGCCTCGGCGATCAAGGCCGTCAAGCCGGACACCCGCGTCATCACCGCCGAGCCGGAGACCGGGGCCGCCCTGTGCGCCGCGCTGGCCGCCGGCGAGCCGGTCGACGTCGACTACCGGTCCTCCTTTGTGGACGGCTCGGGCAGCCGCCGGGTCCTGGATCAGATGTGGCCCCGGCTGCGCGAGGTCGTCGATGAGGCCCAGGCCGTGTCCATCCCAGACACCGAGGCGGCCGTGCGCACGCTCGCCGAGCGCGTCCGGATCATCGCCGAGGGGGCCGGGGCGCTGGCCACCGCCGCCGCCCTGAGCGGCGCGGCCGGGTCCGGCAAGGTGGTGGGCATCGTGTCCGGGGGCAACATCAACCTCGCCACGCTGGCGGGGATACTCACAGGCGGAGGTGAGCGATGACCGATGACCCCAATGTGCCGATCCTGCCCGGTGACGCGGCCAGCGACTACGAGCGCTATCTGCGCACCGACGAGCTGCTGTCGCTCCAGAAGCCGGCGGCGGAGCGCGTCCACCGCGACGAGCTGCTGTTCCAGACCGTCCACCAGTCGTCCGAGCTGTGGCTGAAGCTCGCCGTCTCCGAGGTCGAGGCGGCGACGCGGCTGATCGACTCCGACGAGCTGCCGGCGGCGGCGCGGCTGCTGCGGCGGGTGGTGCTCTGCCTACGGCAGGTCACGGTCGCCCTCGACATGCTTGACCTCCTCGACCCGTGGGACTATCACGCCGTCCGGACCGCGCTCGGCCACGGCAGCGGCTTCGACTCCCCGGGCTTTCGCCATCTGGCCCGCGCCACCCCGGCGCTGGGTGCCGCGTTCGATCGCGCCCTGGAGCGCGCCGGCGTGCCGTTGGAGGACGTCTACCGCCGCCGCGGCGAGCACGAGGCGCTGCACCAGCTGGCCGAGCTGCTGACTGACTACGACGAGCGGCTGCGTCTGTGGCGCTTTCGCCACTACAGCGTCGTCGCCCGCGCGATCGGCGAGGAGTCCATCGGCATCCAGGGCACGCCGGTGCAGATCCTCGGCAAGCTCATCGCCCAGCGGCAGCTGCCCCGGGTGTGGGATGTCCGCAGCCGGCTGACCGAGATCTTCGACGCCGAACGCGCGGCGTCGGCCGAAAGCTGAGAGCGCCGGCCCGAACCCGCGGGTCTACGACGCAGCACACCCCGCCAGGGCCGCCACCAGCCGGTCGACCTCCTCCACCGTGTTGTAGTGGATGAAGCCGAGCCGGATCGCGTCGTTCTCGTAGCCCAGACGCTTGTAGAGGTTGAGCGAGTACCAGGAGTCGTGCGCCCACACGCCGATGTCCTGCGCGGCCAGCCGTGCCGCCACGTCGGCGGCCGGCACCCCGCCCACGTTGACCAGGAAGGTCGGAACCCGCCCCTCCATCCCCGGCAGGCCGTAGACCGTCACCGGTGCGTCGGCGATCCCGGCCAGGAAGCGCTCGCCCAGCGCGCGCTCGTAGGGGGCGATCGCCGGGAAGCCGCCGATCGAGCCCAGGTAGTCGACGGTGGCATTGAAGCCGGCGAGCAGCTCGTACGGGAGGGTGCCGGTGGCAAAGCGCCGGCCGAGCGGATTCATCGGCGCGGGCCGCGCCTTGTAGGGACGCCAGCGCTCGGTCACGGCGGCTCGGCCGTAGGCGACGCCGAGGTGCGGCCCGCAGAACTTGTACGGCGAGCAGATGAGCACGTCGGCGTCGATCGCCCGCACGTCGATCGGCTCGTGGGCGGCGTAGTGGACGGCGTCGATCCAGGCCAGCGCCCCCGCCTCATGGGCCATCGCGCAGACGCGGGCGGCGTCGACGACGGTGCCGACGGCGTTGGAGGCCCAGGCGAAGGCGACGACGCGCGTGCGCTCGGACAGCTTGTCGGCCAGGTCGTCGAGGTCGAGCGTCGTATCCGGGTGCAGGTCGACGTGGCGTACGGTGAGACCCCGATCGTGGGCGAGCTCCAGCCACGGTGCAACGCCGCCGTCGTGGTCGGCCGAGGACACCAGGATCTCGTCGCCGGGCTCAAAGTCGCGTCCCGCGGTGCGCGACAGCGCGAAGTCGAGCGAGGTCATGTTGGCTCCGAACGTGATCTCCTGCGGGTCGCATCCCAGAAACCGGGCCGCGCGGTCCTCGGCCTGCTCGAGGATCTCCTTGACCCGGTGACTGGTGGCATAGCCCGCGCCGAGGTTGGCGCTCGCCTCGCGCAGTGCCCGGGCGATCGCGTCGCCGACCTCGTCCGGAACCTGCGAGCCGCCCGGCGCGTCGAAGAAGGCAAAGCCGGAGCGCAGCGAGGAGAACCGCTCGCGCACCCGGCCGACATCGAGCGTTTCGTTAAGGATCTCGGTCATCGGCGGCTCCTTGCTTGCGCGGTCCTGACGACAATGGTTTGATCGGCGGGCAAAAACCTAGGAGGGGTTGCAAATTGAGTGTTCGTGTCAGCCGCAGTGCGACGGCCAGTTGGCAAGGTACCGTCCCGGAGGGCGGGGGGCGCATCGGATTGCACAGCGGCGCCTATGAGGGGGCGTTCACCCTGCGCAACCGCATCGAGGACGTCGAGAAGGGGACCAACCCGGAGGAGTTGATCGCCGCTGCCGAGGCGGGCTGCTTCACGATGTCGCTCGCCGACCTGCTCAGCGAGGCCGGGTCCCCGCCCCGGGACCTGGAGACGACCGTGCGCGTGCGGTTGGAGCAGAAGGAGGAGGGCTTTCGGATCACGCGCATCTCGGTGGCGACGGTCGGGGACGTCCCCGGCGTCGACGCGGAGACGTTCCTGACCCTCGCCGAGCAGGCCAAGGCCACCTGCCCGGTGTCGCTGGCGCTGGCCGGCACCGAGATCACGCTGGAGGCGAGCCTGCGGGCGGCGGCCGCTCAAGGGGTTGACCGCTAGAGCGCGAATGTGGGAGGGTGCGCCGCGCTCAGGGCGCGACGCCCCTGCTCCTCAGAGGACCGAACAGCGTTGAATATGCCCACCGCCATCCGGAGTCACCGACGATGCCGGCCGTGACCGTGGTCGACGTGGCCGACGTGGCGCCCCGGGACAGCGCCGCGACCGGCCTCACCATCCGGCCCACGCTCGGACCGGAAACCGGTTTTGACGCGCTCGAGCAGGCGGTGCTCTCCTGCCCGCCCGGTCGCTCGCGCCACATCGACACCGGCGAGGTGGAGGAGACGCTGTTCGTCCTCGAGGGCGAGGGCGTCATCCACGTCCGCGGGGATTCGCACCCCCTCGAGCCCGAGGTCGGCGTCTACCTGCCGCCCGGCACGCGGTTCGAGCTCGAGTCCAGCGGTGACGACGGCCTGCGGGTCCTCGCGGTGCGCATCCCGGATCCCAGCCCGGGGCCGCCGTCTCCGCCCCGGATGTGCCGGCTCGCCGACCAGCCGGCGGAGGCGGCCACGACCAACCGCGAGTTCAGGATCGTCGCCGACCCGGCGAGCGGGCTGCGCTCGGCCACCCACTTCGTCGGCTACATCCCCACCCAGCGGGCGCCGGAGCACTTTCACACCTACGACGAGGTCATCTATGTGCTCGAGGGGCGGGGCGTGATGCACGCCGGCAGCCTCGAGCGACCGGTCGCGCCCGGGGCGTGCATCCAGCTCCCGGCGCGCACCGTGCACTGCCTGGAGAACACCGGCTCCGGGCCGATGCGGGTCGTCGCCGTGTTCCGGCCCGCCGGCTCCCCCGCTGCCGCGTTCTATCCGGACGGAACCCCGGCATATCAAGCCAATCAGGACACACTCCAGAGGAGGAGGAACCTATGAAGGTGCGTCTCACACTGGTCGCGGCGGCGCTGACAGCGCTCGTCGCGGCCGGCTGCGGGAGCAGCAGCAACTCGAGCTCCAGCTCGAGTGCGGCGGCGTCCGCCAGCTCCAGCTCCGGCTCGGGCAAGAGTTGCAAGGCGACGATCGCGATCGAGGGGCCGTTCACCGGTCCGGTCGCGCAGGTCGGCCTCGAGCAGCTGCACTTCGCCCAGCTGGCGGTCGCCGATGACAACAAGGTCAACGGCACCGACGTCACCCTGGCCCAGGACGACACCCAGCTGACGCCGTCCATCGCCACCCAGAAGACCCAGTCGATCATCGCCACCAACGCTGTGGCGGCCGTGGGCCCGGCCGGCAGCCAGGAGGTGGAGGCGGTCGGACCGCTGTTCGGACGCGCCGGTCTGGCGTTCATCTCCGGCTCGGCGACACTGCCGGCGCTGACCACCGACGGGCACAACCCAACGTTCCTGCGCGTCGTGCCCAACGACAACATCCAGGGACCGCAGGACGCCAACTACGTCATCAACCACCTGCACCCCAAGGCGGTGCTGATCATCGACGACGATGAGGCCTACTCACAGGGCCTGGTCAAGACGATCGTCCCGATCCTGCAGAAGGCGGGGATCAAGGTCAATCACCAGACGATCAACGGCACCGATACCGGGGCCACGCTGGCCAGCGCGATCAACTCGCTGGTCACGTCGCAGCTGACCCCGAACGAGACCGTGACCATGCTGCCGTGGCAGGCCGCCGCCAACGCGCAGGAGTTCGGCCTGGAGGTGCAGAAGCAGCACAAGAAGACGATCCTGTTCGGCACCGACGGCACCAACTCGCCGTCGCAGTTCAAGATCGTGGGGACGTACGTGTCGAACTTCGGCCCGGACATCTCGCAGTCCAGCAGCGCGCTCGACAAGCAGCTCGTCTCCGGGGTCGCCAAGTACGGCCCGTACGGGTCGTTCGGCGTGCCGACGTACGCGGCCACCGACGTCGAGATGAAGGCGATCGCCGCGGTCTGCAAGGCCGGGGAGACGCCGAGCCGCTCGAACGTGCTGGCCCAGATCCGCAAGACGAACATCCCGCCCGCCGACAACCCGCTCGACGTCACCATCGCGTTCCAGCGCGACGGCGACATCGTCGGGCAGCCGGGCTACCTGTTCAAGATTGAGAATGGCGGCAAGTACGTCGCGATTCCCAACAAGTGACAGCCGCTGACGGTCGCGGCGTCCCCGGGTTGATCGACCCAGGGGCGCCGCCCCGTCACATCTGACACCCGGCACGTCATGCACGAGTTCATCACCACGACCATCAACGGGCTGGAGACCGGCTTTCTCTATGCGCTGATCGCGCTCGGCTACTCGATGGTCTACGGCGTGCTCAAGCTCCTGAACTTCGCCCACGGCGACGTGTACATGATCGGCGCCTACATCGGCTACTACGTCATCCAGGCGTTCGGCGGTCCCACGGCGCTGAGCATCCCGGTCCCGCTGCTCGTCTTTTTGATGTTCATCGCCGCCGCGGTCGGCTGCGGTTTTCTGGGCGTGGGGATCGAGCGGTTCGCGTACCGGCCGCTGCGCGACGCGCCCCGGATCGCTCCGCTGATCACCGCTCTCGGCGTGTCGTTCATCCTGGAGAACTCGGTGCTGCTGCTGTTTGGCGGCTTCACCAAGAGCTACTCCACCAACAGCTTCATCAACGTCGACACGGGCGGCATCAACATCGGGTCGATCAACATCGACCCGGTTCAGATCACCATCTTCGTCGTCTCCATCCTGATGATGTACGGACTGATGCAGATCGTCGACCGGACGACGCTCGGCAAGTCGATGCGCGCGGTTGCCTCCGACCGCGAGGCTGCCGAGATGCTCGGCATCAACGTCGATCGCGTTATCTCCTACACGTTCTTCATCGGCTCGGCCATGGCCGGCGTCGCCGGCGTCATGTCTGGACTGGCGTTCAACCAGATCTCGGCCACGATCGGCTTCCTGGCCGGATTGAAGGCGTTCACCGCCGCGGTTGTGGGCGGCATCGGCAGCATTCCGGGTGCCATGATCGGCGGCCTGTTCATCGGCCTGTGCGAGGCGTTCGCCGCCACGTACGTCTCCACCAAGTTCAGCGACCTGATCGTGTTCGGGATCCTCATCTTCGTCATGCTGGCCCGCCCGACCGGTCTGTTCGCCCAGCCCGCCCTACAGAAGGTGTAAGCGGTTATGCCGATCGGCGTCGACGAATGGGTGGCCCAGCACGCGGAGCGCGCCGACGCCGGGCGTGGGTGGCGGGGGGCGGTGGCCCGGGTCGGCGCCCGGACCGGATGGTGGCCGCGCTGGGGGCTGGCGGTGCTCGCCGGGCTCCTGTTCGGCCAACTGGCTCTCAACGTCAACATCCAGACGACCGCGATCAACTGCCTGATCTACGCGATCCTGGCCGTCGGTCTGAACATCGCGGTCGGCTGGACCGGGCTGCTCGACCTCGGCTACGTCGCCTTCTTCGGCTTCGGCGCCTATGGCTACGCGCTGTTCTCCTCCACCGCGCTCGGCTCGGCCGGGTCCGGCGGGGCCCACCTGCCAGCGATCGAGACGTTCGCGATCGTCGTCGCCGCCACCGGGATCTTCGGCGCGCTCGTCGGCCTCATGGCCCTGCGCGTCTCCGGCGACTACCTGGCGATCGTCACGCTGTTCGTCGGCCAGGCGTTCTTTGAGGTCGCTAACAACGTCGATACGGGCACGCTCGGCGGGGTCAACGGGCTGTTCGGGCTCGATCCGATTCACTGGCTCGGCGGCACCATCACCACGCCGAAGGGCTACTACTACCTGGCCCTCATCGTCTGCGCGCTCCTTGTCGGGTTGCTCCACTTCCTGGATAACTCACGGACCGGCCGCGGCTGGCGGTCGGTGCGCGAGGACGAGCTGGCCGCCGAGGCGATGACCGTGTCCACCGGCATCGTCAAGGTCATGGCGATCAGCTTCGGCGCGATGGTGGCCGGGTTCGCCGGTGTCATCTTCGCCGCCCAGCAGGACACCGTGTTCCCCACCAACTTCACCGAGAACATCCTCATCCTCATCTACGCCTGCCTCGTCCTCGGTGGCGCCGGATCGATCGCCGGGGCGGTGCTCGGCGGAATTCTGGTCACGGCCGGCGAGCAGCTCGTCTCCAGTCCCACCGACGCTGGCTATCTGTTCTACGGGCTCATCCTGCTGGGCCTACTGGTGAAGTTGCGGCCCTGGCGCGTGCTCGTCGGCGTGCTGGTGGGGACCGCCGTGTTCGGCGTGGTGCTCCACGCCATCGTGGGGGCGATCTCGTCCTCGGCAACCGCCGGGCACCCCGGCAGCGGCGGCTGGATCGGCTCGCTTGTCGGCCACTGGGTGATCGTGCCGGCCAATGCCACCACGTTCGGCAACGTGCTCTACATCGCCACAATCGTGCTGGTGTTTGTGTTCGTGCGCGCCTCCGAGCGCTGGCGCCCCTGGATACTGGTGCCAACGATCTGGGTCGCCGCCTGCTGCTGGGAGAGCCGGCTGATCGTCAACCCGGCGATTACGGCGCAGATCCTGATCGGCGCCATCCTCATCGCCACGATGACGATCCGACCGCAGGGACTGCTCGGCACGATGCGCGTGGAGGTGGTGTAGTGGCCGACGCGGCGGCGTCCGCGCCGCTGCTCGAGCTACGGGGGCTGGGGATCCACTTCGGCGGCCTGAAGGCCCTCTCCGGCCTCGAGCTCGGCGTCGGCGACCGGGAGATCGTCAGCATCATCGGCCCCAACGGCGCCGGCAAGACGACGGTCTTCAACGCCATCACCGGCGTCTATACGCCGAGTGTGGGCGACATCCGCTTCGCCGGCCGGAGCATCGCCGGGATGGCGCCGCACAAGATCACGCGCGCCGGGATCGCCCGGACGTTCCAGAGCCTGCGGCTGTTCCTCAACATGTCGGTGCGCGACAACGTGATGGCGGCCACGTACGGATCGACCAAGGCGACCCCGGTGGAGTCGATGCTGCGGCTGCCCCGGGCGCGGCGCGAGCAGCGCGAGGTCAACGCCCTGACCGAGGAGGTGCTCTCGTTCTTCGGTGAGCGGCTGGCCGGCTACCGCTGGGACCAGCCGGCGTACAGCCTGTCGTACGCCAACCGGCGGCGCCTGGAGATCGCCCGGGCGCTCGCCACGCGTCCCAGGCTGCTCCTCCTCGACGAGCCGGCGGCCGGGATGAACCCCAACGAGACGCTCGAGGTCACCGAGCTCATCGGCCGGCTGCGCGACGAGCGGTCACTGGCGATCCTCGTCATCGAGCACGACATGCACGTCGTGGAGGGCATCTCCGACCGCGTCGTCGCCCTTGACCACGGGGTCAAGATCACCGAGGGCCCGTTCCACCAGGTGGCCAACCACCCGGCCGTGGTGGAGGCGTACCTGGGGCGCGATCCGGAGGCGCTGGCCGAGGCGTAGCGATGCTGCTCGCGCTTGACGACATCACCACCTACTACGGCAAGATGCGGATCCTGGAGGGGATCTCCATCCAGGTCGACGCCGGCGAGCTGGTCTGCCTGCTCGGCGGCAATGCCTCCGGCAAGTCGACGACGCTCAAGACCATCCTCGGCCTTGTCCGCCCGCGGAGCGGCCGGGTGCTGCTGGATTCCGAGGACGTCACCGACCGCCGCGTCCCGGAACGGATCGCCCGCGGCATGGCGATCGTCCCGGAGAACCGGCGGCTGTTCGGCTACATGACCGTGCAGGAGAACCTGGAGCTGGGCGCCGTCCTGCGGGACGGGTCCACCTTCAAGGAGGACCTGGAGCGCGTCCACGTGCTGTTTCCGCGCCTGTACGAGCGCCGCCAGCAGCTGGCCGGGACGCTGTCCGGCGGCGAGCAGCAGATGGTGGCGATGGGGCGGGCGCTCATGTCCCGGCCCCGGCTGCTGCTGATGGACGAGCCGTCGATGGGGCTCTCGCCCGCGCTCGTCCAGCAGAACTTCACGATCATCAAGGACGTCCACGAGTCCGGCGTGGCGATCCTGATGGTCGAGCAGAACGCCACCATGGCGCTGTCGATCGCCGACCGCGGTTACGTGCTGGCCACGGGCTCGCTGGTGCTGGAGGGCCGGGCCGGCGACCTGTTGCAGAGCGAGGATCTCAAGCGGGCCTATCTCGGCCGCTGAGCGGGAAGGATTTCCCTCCGCCGGGGTCTTTGGGTCTAGACCGGCGCGGTCATACGGGGGACCTGCGCCACAACTGAAAGGGGCCCACTTACATGCGTCTTCTGACGAAGTCACGCGTGCGCGCGTGCGTTCTTGGAGCGGTCGGGGCCGCGGCACTGACGGTGCCGGCGGCGGCCGGCGCCATGCCGAGCTCGTTCCTCGGCCGGTTTCATCGCCTCTCGCTGGTAGCCAGCGCGGTGCCCGTCCACGGGCCGGCGGCGGGGGACCAGAACCCGTACGGCGTGTCGGTGGTGCCGACGACGATCGGCCACCTGCAGCGCGGGAACGTCCTGGTCTCCAACTTCAACAACGCCGCCAACCAGCAGGGGACCGGCTCCAGCATCGTCGAGATCTCGCCCTCCGGGCATCGCCAGCCGTTCGCCGTCGTGCCACAGCCGACCTCGACCCCGGCCGTGGGATTGACGACGGCCCTGGTGGCGCTGCGCAACGGCGATGTGGTCGTCGGGAGCCTGCCGGCGCCCATGGGCCAGTCGGCGAACATGACCGCGGGCGCACTCTCCATCCTCAACCCGTGGGGTCATGTCATCCGGACGCTGACCGCGCCGGACATCAACGGGCCGTGGGACATGACCGCCGATGACGCGGGCGGGTTCGTGACGCTGTTCGTGTCCAACGTGCTGAACGGGACGGTTGCCGCCAACGGCGCCCTCGTCCCGGGCGGCACGGTCATCCGGATCCGGCTGCGGTTCACCTCGGCGGGCCCGTCCGTGCTCTCCAACCAGGTGATCGCGACCGGGTTTGACGAGAAGACCGACCCCAACGCGCTCGTCATCGGACCCACTGGACTCGGCCTGGGGCGGGGCGGCGTGCTCTACGTCGCCGACTCCAACAACAACCGGATCGCCGCCATCCCCAACGCGGAGCGACGCTCCAGCGTGCTCGGCGGCGGCGGCCTGACCGTCGCGGAGGGCGGCCCCCTCAACGATCCGCTGGGGCTGACCGTCGCACCCAACGGCCATATCCTGTCGGCCAACGGCGGCGACGGGAACGTGGTGGAGACGCGGCCGTCCGGGACCACGGCGGCGGTCAAGCAGTTTGTGCCCAACGGTGGCGGCGACCTGTTCGGGATCGCGCTGGCACCGTTCGGGAGCGGGTTGTACTGGGTCAACGACATCGGCAGCGGCCCGCACGCCAACTCGCTGGAGCTGCTGCATTGACCGTCCGGCCGGCGTCCTGTTGCCAGGATGCCGGCTGACTGCCCGGACGGCGACGGATTGCCGTCAGCGGCGGCGCGGTTCCTCCACCGGCCGCGCCGCCCGGGCGGGGGTCGCCGCCCGCCCCGCGGCCGCCCCGGATTCGAAGATCGGACCTGCGCCGTCGCCGCCCATCGCCGCGGCCAGGCTGTTGGCGGTGGTCACCAGATGGTCACGGAGTACCCGGCCCGCGCGGTCAGGATCGTGGGCCTCGCACGCCGCCAGCATCTCCTCGTGCTCGGCGGCGCGCTGGGCGAGGCGACGGACGTCCGGCAGCTCCAGGCAGTAGCGCTCGCTCGTCTCCCAGCCGGGGAGGATGAGGCGCAGCAGCCACGCGGAGTCGGCGGCCTCGTACAGCGCGAAGTGAAACCGGGTATGCGCCTGGGACGCCGCCGCCGAGGCCTCGTCGGCGTACTCGTTGAGGATCGCCAGGCTTCTCCGTGCGTCGGCGGCCTGCGCCGCGGTGAAGCGCTCGGCGGCCCGGCGGACGGCCAGGACCTCGAGCGCCAGCCGCGCCTCGTAGACCTCGGCCAGGTCGCGGATCGACAGCTCGGTCACCCGTGCCCCGCGGTGCGGGATGTTCTCCACCAGCCCGGCCGCGTCGAGTCGCCGCACCGCCTCGCGGATCGGCATGGGGCTCATCTCCAGGAGCGCGGCCAGCTCCTCGATGGGCAGCCGGTCGCCGGGCCGAAGCTGGCCGGTGATGATGGCGGTATGCAGCGTGTCGAAGGCTTTCTCCGCCAGCGTGCGATGGCCCCTCTGTGAGCTATCGCCCGCCGCGAGAACGGCGAGATGCGACCCCATGTATCGCCCTTATTACCCACTTTGATGAGGGAAAGTCAAGTTTTGGGTCTTCTGGGCGATGGGCGGTGGCCCGCACGTCGGTAGTGCGGGCCACCCTCGCTCACGCCGGTTGGGGCGCCACCAGCGCCGGCTGGACCCCGGCTCGCCGGGGCAGCAGCGCCGCGAGCGCCGCTGCGGCCAGCGAGAACGCCGCGGCCACCGCGAGCGCCGGGCCAAACCCGGCGCTGAACGCCCCGGCCGAGCGATAGCTGCCCGCCCCCGTGAACACGGCCACGGTGAGCGAGAGGCCGAACACCCCGCCGAGCTGGCGCATCGTGGTGAATGTTCCGGATGCCTTGCCCAGGTCCCCGGGGGCGACCGCGTTCATGGCGGCGTTCTGGACGCTGGGAATCGCCATCGAGATCCCGGCGCCGGCGATGACCAGCGGGGCGACCATCGTGCCGTAGGCCATGGCCGGCCCGGCGGCCAGTGCGATCCACGCCATCCCCACGCCCTGCATGAACAGGCCGGCCACCACCAGCGGCCGTTCGCCGACCCGGTTGACCAGGGCCCCGGCGATCGGCGCCACGACGAACAGCGTGCCCGTCCAGGGCAGCAGCCGCAGGCCGGCGTCGAGCGGCCCCTGACCGAGCACCGTCTGCTGGAACTGCGCCATGAAGAACACGGCCGAGAACAGAGACGCCGACAGCAGGAAGTTGGCGCCGCTGGCTGCCGAGAACGCGCGGGACGCAAACAACCGCGGCGGAAGCATCGCGTCGGCCGCGCGCCGCTGGCGCGCGACGAACGCGACCAGCAGGACCGCTCCCGCAGCCAGCGAGCCGAGCACCTCCGCGCTGGTCCAGCCGGCGTCGTTACCGCGCATCAGCCCCCACACGATCCCCAGCGCCGCTCCGGTCACCAGCATCAGTCCGGCCATGTCCAACCGGACGCGCCGGCCACGGCTCTCCCTGATGCGGCCCAGCACGAGCGGGACGGCGGACAGGCCGATGGGGACGTTGATCCAGAACACCCACTGCCAGGCGAGCCCCTGCGTCACGGCGCCGCCGATCACCGGCCCGCTGAGCACCGCCAGGCCGGTGATGCCGGCGTAGAGACCCATCGCCCGGGCGCGGTGCTCCGGCGCAAACGCGGCGCTGAGCAGCGACAGGGACAGCGGGGCCACGAGCGCGGCGGCCGACCCCTGCACCGCCCGGGCGGCGATCAGCAGCCCGGCGTTCGGTGCCAGCGCACACGCCGCGGAGCCGAGGGCGAACGCTCCCAGCCCGGCGGCCAACAGGCGGCGGCGCCCCCACCGGTCGCCGAGCGCCGCGGCCGGGATCAGCAGCACCGCGAAGCACAACCCGTACGCGTTGACCGTCCACTCCAGCTCGTTGATCGACGCTCCCAGTTGCCGGTGGATGGTCTCCAGCGCCGTCGAGACGACGAGGGCGTCGAGCGCCACCATCAGCGACGCCAGCGAGGTGAGCACCAGAACCCACCGTTGTTGTGAAGTCACGACTCCTCCTTGGTTGGTTGCTGATGGTTGAGACAGAGGTCGGTCGCGAAATTCGGCGATGATTTTGCGCAGGGACCGGTGTCGTGACTGGTGGATGTCCGAACTCAGCTGGCAACGCGAACGTCTGGAGCACAACCGGCTCGCCCGCGCTCAGCGCGGCGATGAGGACGCGTTTGCCCAGCTGACCGCGCCCTACCGGCGCGAGCTGCAGGTCCATTGCTACCGGATCGTCGGCTCGCTGCAGGACGCCGAGGACCTGCTCCAGGAGACGCTGCTCGCCGCCTGGCGTGGCCTCGAGCAGTTCGAGGGACGCTCGTCGCTGCGCGCCTGGCTGTACACGATCGCCACCAATCGCTGCCTGAACGCGCTGCGTGACCGGTGGCGGCGCCCCCAGGCGGCGCCCGCCCCGGACGGGACGATTCCGCCGGCCCACCCCTCCGAGAGCGTCGCCGAGATCGCGTGGCTGCAGCCTTATCCGGACGCGCTGCTGGAGGGAGTGATCGACTCCACCCCAGGGCCGGCGGCGCGATATGAGGCCAAGGAGGCGATCGCGCTGGCGTTCGTCTCCGGGCTGCAGCACCTGCCGCCGCGCCAGCGCGCGGTGCTCGTGCTCCGCGACGTCCTGGGCTTCCACGCCGAGGAGGTGGCCGACATGCTCGGCGTCTCGCCGGCATCGGTCACCAGCGCGTTGCAGCGCGCTCGCGGCACGATGGGCAGCCGCGTCCCGCCCGGCCGGGATCGGCTCACGCTCCCGCTGTCGACGCCGCATGCTCAGCTCGTCAACCGGTTCGCCGATGCTTTCGAGCGCGACGACATCGACGCCGTCGTCGCCATGCTGACCGATGACGCCGTGGTCAGCATGCCGCCGGAGCCGGAATGGCACCAGGGGCGCGCCGCCGTCGATCGCTTCCTGCGCGAGCGCCATCTCCGCCGCCGGCCGCGCCGGTGGCGTTTGGTGCCCACCGCAGCCAACGCCCAGCCGGCGTGGGGCTTCTACCTACAGGAGGGCGAGGGCTGGCGGTGCGGCGGCGTGTTCGTCGTCGGAGTGCGCACGGACGGGATCGAGTCGATCACCCGGTTCCGCGGGGACGGCCTGCTGGATCGCCTGGGTCTGCCGCCGCGTCTGGAGGCGGGGATCCACTAGCGCTCAAGAACGCTTGCGCCGGCGCGACTGCTGGGCGACGCGGATCGCATGGGCGCGGAACTGGCGCTCGAAATGCGGCCACCAGTCGCCGCTGGGATCAGGCAGGACGGCGTTCTTGCGGACGGTCTGCACCCGGGCCACGTAGGCGCAGAACGCCACGACGACAAGAATGCAGGCAATGAGCGTGGGGATCATCTGTCTCTCCGGTTCCGTTATCAGTCACGCGTCTCCAGGCGACTTATCCATGTACTCGGCAGCCACGGCGCACGCCTGAAGCCCAGGCGCGCGCGGGCGCGAGGCGGCAGTCCCAGAGACTCGGACCGGGGCGGCAAACGGGGCTCGGGGGTCTCGTCTCTCGACCCGGTCCGCGGCGGACAGTAGCGAGCCCGGCTGAATCGCGGCTGGTCACCGCGGCCGGAAATGTTAACGTTGCGTTGCGGTGACCGGACCGGGATCATGGTCGCCGGGGGTGCCTCGTCGGACGCTGTTCGCCTTTGCCATCGCGTTATCGGCGGGCGCCGCCGCCGATTGCCTAGGCTTGGATCCCCCCGCCGTCGATGACGATCGCCTGGCCGTTGATGGCCGCCGCCGCCGGGGAGGCCAGGAACACGATTGCGTCGGCCACCTCCCCGGGCTCCAGCAGGCGGCCCAGGGGCGCGGCCGCCGCCAGCGCCGCCTCGGCCCGCTCCGGCGTGCGCCCCGTCCGCTCGACGATGTTGGCGATCGACCGCTCGGTCATGTCGGTGCGGACGAACGTGGGGCAGACGGCGTTGACCCGTACGCCCGTCCCGGCGACCTCGCTGGCCACCGCGCGCGTCAGGCCGATGACCGCGTGCTTGGACGCGCTGTAGGCGGCCGTGTACGGGACGCCCGCGCGGCCGGCCGTCGACGCGACGGTGACGACGGCGCCGGTCCCGCGCTCGCGCATTCCGGGGATGACGGCGCGCATGCACAGAAACGGCCCGGTGGCGTTGACGTCCATGTGGCGCCGCCACGACTCCAGCGTCGTCGCCTTGAGCGAAGCCGATTCACCCATTCCGGCGTTGTTGACGAGCACGTCGACGTCGCCGATCTCGGCGAAGACGGCGGCCACCGCCGCCTCGTCGGTGACGTCGCACGTGTGCGTCTCGGCTGCGCCGGAGAGGGCGTCCAGCGCCCGCCGGTCGCGGCCGAGCGCCACCACCCGCTCGCCGGCGGCGGCGAAGCGCTGCACGGTGGCCTGGCCGATGCCCGTGGCGCCGCCCGTGACCACGACCGTCCGGAGGGTCACGGCGCGGCCTCGCGGAACATGGCCCGGGCGATGATCTCCCGCTGGATCTCCGAAGCGCCCTCGTAGATCCGCGGCGCCCGGACCTCGCGATACAGATGCTCGAGCGGGTGGCCCTGCTCGAGCGCCACCGCACCGTGGAACTGGACGGCGGCGTCGACGGCGGCCTGGGCGGTCTCGGTGGCGAGCAGCTTGGCCATTGCCGCCACGCTCGGATCCGGCCGCCCGTCGTCGTGGGCGCGCGCCGCCTGGTGGACGAGCAGCCGCGCCGCCTCGGTCTGGGCGCGCAGGTCGGCGAGCCGGTGCGCGACCGCCTGATGCTCGGCCAGTGGAACGCCGAACGTCCGTCGAGCCAGCGCGTACGACGTCGCCAGCTCCAGCGCGGTCCGGGCCATGCCGATGGCAAACGCGCCGACGCTCGGCCGGAACAGGTCGAGCGTGCGCATTGCCACCCGGAAACCGTTGCCCGGCTCGCCCAGGACCTGCTCGGCGCCGACCGTCACCCCGTCGAAGTGCAGGGATCCGATCGCGTGGGGGGCGAGCACCTCCCGCGCCTCTCCGCTCAGCCCGGGCGCGTCTCCGGGGACCGCGAACGCGGTCAGCCCCCGGGCCCCACGCGCTCCCGGTTCGGTGCGGGCAAAGACGGTGTAGACGTCGGCCTCCGGCGCGTTGGAGATCCAAAGCTTCTCGCCGGTCAGCCGATACCCCCCGCCGCCGTCCGGTTCCGCGTGGAGCCGGAGCGCCGCCGGATCCGAGCCGGCCTCCGGCTCGGTCAGGGCAAACGCGGCGATCGCCTCGCCGGCGGCCACCCGCGGGATCCACGCGTCGCGCAGCCGCCAGGACCCGGCCTGGAGAATCGGATAGGCGCCCAGGCCCTGGAGGGCGAACGCGGTCTCGGCCTCGGTGCAGTCGCGGGCGAGCGCCTCGCGGATCAGGCACAGCTCAATGGCCGAGACCTCCTCGCCGGCGAACAGGCGACCGAGCAGCCCGTGCTCGGCGAGCGCTTTGACCAGCGGGCGATTGACGCGCGGGTGGGTGGGCGGTTGTGTGGGCCGGTTTGCCGCGACCGGCGCCAGCACGTCACGAGACAGCGCCCGGGTGCGGTCATAGAGCGCGCGCTGGTCGTCTGACAGATGCAGGTCGAGCGCGCCGGTCATCCGCCGCGCGCGACGACCGCGACACCCATCAGCTCGACCTTGGCCGCCGGGTCGTAGAGCTCGGTGACGCCGAACAGACCCATCGCCGGGTAGCGGCGACCGAAGTGGCGGCGCCACACCTTCCCCAGCGCCGTCAGCGAGTCCTTGTACTCGGCGACTGTGGTGACGAACACCTGGAGGGAGACGAGATCCTCAGGCCCGCCGCCGGCGGCGCGCAGGGCGGTCACCAGGTTGCCCGCCGCCACGTCGAACTGCTCCGCCACCGACTCACCGATGATCGCGCCGTCCGGGCCCTGCGCCGTCTGGCCGGCGAGGTAGACGGTGTCGCCGGCGCGCACGGCGTGGGAGAAGCCGACCGGCGCCGCCAGGTCTTCGGAGTTGACGAGGTCGCTCACCGCCCGGTCCAATCCGGGCGGCGCCCCTCGCTCCAGGCGGCATAGAACTCCTCGAAGTCGTCGGAGTGCATGAGGAGCGCCTGGGTGACCGCCTCCATCTCGATCGAGGCGCCCAGGCTCATGTCGAGCTCGCGCGTCAACACGGATTTCGTCGTGGCGAACGCGAACGCCGGTCCGTCAGCCAGACGCCGCGCCAGCGCCCGGACATGGAGCGAGAGCTCGCCGTCGGGAACGACCTCGCCGGCGAGGCCGATGGCCGCCGCACGCTGGGCGGTCACCTGGTCGCCGAGCATGAGCAGCTCCGTGGCGTGGCCGAGCCCCACGATCCGCGGCAGCAGATAGGCCGCCCCCATGTCCGCCCCGGAGAGCCCCACGCGCGTGAACAGGAAGGCGAACGACGCCGACTCGCCCATGATGCGGAAGTCGCAGGCCAGCGCAATGACCGCTCCGGCTCCGGCCGCGACTCCGTTGATCGACGCGATCACCGGCAGCGGCGACTCGCGCAGCGCCTTGACCACGCTGCCGGTCATCCGCGTGAACTCCAGCAGCTCGGCGGTCCCCATGTCCTGCAACGGGCCGATGATCTCCTGCACATCGCCGCCGGAGGAGAACCCGCGTCCCTCGCCGCTGATGATGACGACGCGGGTGTCGCCGCGCTGGGGCAGCTCGGCGATGAGATCGCGCAGGTCGGCGTAGGCGTCGAACGTCAGCGCGTTGAGCTTCCGCGGACGATTGAGATGGATGGTGGCCACCCCGTCGTCGACGGTGAAACCGAAGTGCTGCCAGTTCGACGTCAACGGGGCGCTCGCGCGGAACGGGCTCATTCTGCGCGACGATATAGGACCCCAAAGTCCGGCGACAGGGGTATGCTGGCGCGCCGAGGGTCTGTGGCTGCCGACAGCGCGTATTGGAATCCCAAGGTCGAGACGCTCGAGCGCGCGCAGCTCGAGGTGCTGCAGCTGGCCAAACTGCGCTATCAGCTGGCGTGGGCGGCGGAGCGAAGCCCGTGGTACCGGCGCACGCTCGCCGGGGTCGACCCCGCGCAGCTGACCGCGATCGAGGACCTGCGCCGGTTGCCGATGCTGACCCGGCAGGACTGGATGACCTCCCAGGCCGAGAATCCGCCCTACGGGGAGCTGCCCGTCATCGGCGGCGAAGGGGCGATCCGCATCCACACCACGTCCGGCACCACGGGCAGAGACCCGCTCCGGGCGCTGGACTCCCGCAAGGACTGGGCGTGGATCGCCGAGATGTGGGCCTATGGCATCTGGGGCTGCGGTGTGCGACCCGGAGACACGGCGTACATCGCCTTCGGCTACGGGTCGTTCATCGGCTTCTGGGGCCTGCATTACTCGATGGAGAAGATCGGCGTGCTCAACGTCCCCGGGGGCGCGCAGACGACCGAGGCCCGGATGCGGCAGATCGTCGACTTCGGCGCCACCGTCGTCGCCTCGACGCCGACGTATGCCCTGCGCCTCGCCCAGGAGGCGGCGACCCTCGGCATCGACCTGCCCGGATCGGCGGTGGAGCGCATCATCCTGTCCGGCGAGCCGGCGGGCTCCATCCCGCAGACGAAGGCGCTGATCGAGGAGCAGTGGGGGGCGAAGGCCTACGACACCGCGGGCATGACCGAGATCGGCACGATCATGGTGTTCGAGTGCGCCCACCAGCCCGGCGGGACGCACATCATCGAGGACCACGTCGTCGAGGAGGTCATCGATCCGGACACGCTGGAGCCGGTCGGCTACGGCGAGCCCGGCGAACGGGTGGTCACGTCGTTTGGGCGGGGGACGATCCCGCTGATCCGCTACCGCACCGGCGACCTGGTGTGCAAGGTGCCGGCGGCGACGTGCTCGTGCGGGCGGGTGTACGACATCTACGAGGGCGGGATCCTCGGGCGGGTCGACGACATGAAGATCATCCGCGGCACCAACGTTTACCCGCGGGCGATCGAGGCGATCGTCCGGGAGTTCTCGCTCGTCGACGAATTCCAGACGGTCATCACCCGCGAGGGCGTCCGCGACGAGATCACCCTCCGCGTCGAGCTCAAGCCGGAGGCCGCGGACGAGCATTGGGACGGTCTGGCCGAGATGCTCCACAACAAGCTCGCGCTGGCCCACGAGGGACTGAACTTCCGGGTCGAGCGCGCGGGCGCGGGCGAACTGCCCCGCTTCGAGCTCAAGGCCAAGCGCACCATCGACCTGCGCGACGCGCCGATCGGAGCCACGCGATGACCCCGCCCCCACCCACCCAAGACCTGCTCGGCCGCGAGCTGACGCCGTCAGAGGAGCGGGTGCTCGCCGTCTACGACGAGCTGAAGGCGCTGTGCGGCGACGACGAGCTGCCGCCGCTGGCCCACGCCAACATCCGGGCGGCCCTGGCGCTGATGCACAACGCCGTCAACGGGATGGCGCTGCGCTACGAGCACCTGACCGACCTCGGCGTCTAGGATCGCCTCATGCGGATCGCGGTCGCCGGCGGGGGCCCGGGGGGGCTGTACTTCTCCATCCTCATGCGCCGGGTGGCGCCGGACTGCCAGATCACCGTCTACGAGCGCAACCGCGCCGAGGACGCGTTCGGCTTCGGCGTGGTCTTCTCCGACGAGACGCTGACGGTGTTCGAGAACGCCGACCCGCCGAGCTACCGGCAGATCACCGACGGCTTCGTCCACTGGACGGACATCGACATCCACCACCGGGGCGTCACGACGCGCTCCGGCGGGCACGGCTTCTCGGCCCTGGGGCGGCGCGAGCTGCTCGGCATCCTCCAGCAGCGGGCGGCGGCCCTGGGGGCCGACATCCGCTTCTGCAGCGAGGCGCCGACGGTCGACGAGCTGCTCACCGAGGCCGACGTGGTCGTCGGCGCCGACGGCGCATCGAGCGCGGTCCGTGCCGCCCGGGCCCACGACTTCAGCCCATCGCTCGATCCCCGCCACTGCCGGTACATGTGGATGGGGACCGACCTGGTGTTCGACGCCTTCAAGTTCTTCATCGCCGAGACCGAGCACGGCGTCCTCCAGGCTCACGCCTATCCGTACAGCCGTGGCATGAGCACGTTCATCGTCGAGGTCGCGGAGCAGACCTGGCAGAGGGCTGGCCTGGACCGGCTGACGCCCGGTCCGCTGCCTCCGGGCGTGAGCGACGAGGCGAGCGTGCGCTACTGCCAGGAGCTGTTCGCCGACGCGCTCGAGGGCCACACGCTCCAGGCCAACAACTCCAAGTGGATCAACTTCGTCACCGTCCGCAACGCCTCGTGGCGCTCCCGGGACGACGTCGTGCTGCTCGGCGACGCCGCCCACACCGCGCACTTCTCGATCGGCTCCGGCACCAAGCTGGCGATGGAGGACGCGGTCGCGCTGGCCTGGGCGTTCCGGGAGTGCGGGGTGGGGGACGTGGGCGCCGTGCTGGAGGCCTATGAGGCCGAGCGCCGGCCCGTGGTGGAGTCGACCCAGCGCGCCGCCCAGGGGTCGCTGGAGTGGTTTGAGGGGATCGCCCGCTACGTCGAGCAGCCGCGGCTCCAGTTCGCGTTCAACCTGCTGACCCGCAGCCGCCGGGTCACCTACGACAACCTGCGCCTGCGCGACGCCGGTTTCGTGGCCCAGGTCGACGACCTGTTCGCGTCCGAGAGCGGCTTCGGCGAACCGCGCCCGCCGATGTTCGCTCCCCTGCAGCTGCGGGGGCTCCAGCTCCCCAACCGGGTCGTCGTCTCGCCGATGGACATGTACTCGGCCGTCGACGGAACCCCGTCGGACTTCCACCTCGTCCACCTGGGGGCGCGGGCGCTGGGGGGCGCGGCGCTCGTGTACTCGGAGATGATCTGCGTCTCCGAGTCCGGGCGCATCACCCCCGGGTGCGCCGGGATGTACCGAGACGAGCACGTCGAGGCCTGGCGGCGGATCGTGGAGTTCGGCCACCGGTTCGGCGGCTGCGCCATGGCGGCGCAGCTCGGCCACTCCGGGCGCAAGGGCTCGACCAAGCTCATGTGGGAGGGGATCGACGAGCCGCTGGACGACGGAAACTGGCCCGTTATCGCCCCGTCGCCGCTGCCTTATTCATCACGCACCCAGGTCCCCCGGGCGATGACCCCGGCCGATATGGACGAGGTCCGTGACCAGTTCGTCTGGGCGGCGCGAGGGGCGGTGGAGGCCGGGTTCGACCTGCTGGAGATCCACTGCGCCCACGGGTACCTGCTGTCCAGCTTCCTGTCCCCGGTGACGAACGTGCGCACCGACGAGTACGGGGGCTCGCTGGCGGGGCGGGCACGGTTTCCCCTTGAGGTGTTCGACGCCTGCCGGGCGATCTGGCCGTCCGAGAAGCCGATGAGCGTGCGCATCTCGGCCACCGACTGGGTCGACGGCGGTTTCACCCCGGACGACGCCGTGGCCTTCGCCCGCATGCTCGTCGAGCACGGCTGCGACGTCGTCGACGTCTCCTCCGGCCAGGTGACTCCCGACGAGCGCCCGGCGTTCGGCCGCAGCTTCCAGACGCCGTTCGCCGACCGGATTCGCAACGAGGTCGACATCCCCACCATCGCCGTTGGCGCCATCGCCAGCTACGACGACGTCAACACGATTGTGCTCGCCGGCCGTGCCGATCTGTGCGCGCTGGCGCGCCCCCACCTCTACGACCCCCACTGGACACTGCACGCCGCCGCCGAGCAGGAGTACTCCGGCGCGGGGATCGCCTGGGTGCCCCAGTACCGAGCCGGGTCGCGCAAGCCGCCCACCGGCCGCGGCGACGAGGTGCGCAAGGAGCTCGAGCGCACGTTCGGTCCGGAGCTGCTCCCGGAATTCGAACCGGACCCGCCGGGGCTGTTCGTCGCGCCGGAGGGCTGGTCCTAACGCAGCAGCTCGCGCACCTGGGCGAGCCCGTCGTGAACGTCGACGAACCGCGTCGTCAACGGCGATAGTCCGAGGCGGATGACGTCCGGCGTGCGGAAGTCGACCACCACCCCGGCGTCGATCAGGCGCTTTGACAAGGTCCTCGCCTCCGGGTGGACGAGCGCCACGTGCGACCCGCGGCGGTCGTCCTCCCGGGGGGAGCCGACGCTGCAGCCGAGCGGCGCCAGCCACTCGTCGATGAGGTCGATCGCGTAACGCGTAAGCGCGACCGACTTGTCCCGGATGGCCTCGATCCCGGCCTCGATGACGAGATCGATCCCGGCCGCCGCGGCGGTCAGCCCCAGGATCGGTGGGGTCCCGGAGAGCATGGCGCCGATCCCCTCGGCCGGCTCGTAGCCCTGCGCCATCTCGAACGGCTCGCGCCGGCCGAGCCACCCCCAGATCGGCTGGCGCACCTGCCCCTGGTGCTCACGGCGCACGTAGAGAAACGCCGGGGCCCCCGGCCCGCCGTTGAGGTACTTGTAGGTGCAGCCCACCGCCAGGTCGACGCCGGCGGCGTCGAGCGCCAGCGGGACCGCGCCGGCGCTGTGGGACAGGTCCCACAACGTCAGGGCCCCGGCGTCGTGCGCCACCGACGTGATGCCCGCCATGTCGAGGATGCAGGCCGAGCGGTAGTCGACGTGGGTGAACGTGACCAGCGCCGTGTCCTTGCCGACGACGTCGGAGACCTGCTCGACGGTCGGCCCGGCGTGGGGGTCGGCATCGATCCACCGGATCCGCATTCCGCGCTCGCTCGCCAGGCTCTCCAGCACGTAGCGGTCGGTGGGGAAGTTATTGCGATCGGTGACGATTTCACGCCGGTCCGGGCGCGCGGCCAGGGCCGCCCACACCAGCTTGTAGAAGCAGACCGTCGTCGAGTCGGCGACCGCCACCTGTCGCGGCTCGGCCCCCAGGAGCGCCGAGCCGAGCCGGTCGCCGATCGCCAGCGGCAGCTCCATCCATCCCTCTGACCAGCTCCGGATCAGCCGCTCGCCCCACTCGCGCCAGATGACGTCCTCCACTAGGGCCGGGGTGTCGCGGGGCAACCGCCCCAGCGAGTTGCCATCGAGGTAGATGAGCTCGTCCGGCGCGACGATGAACCGCTGATGGAAGCCGCGCAGCGGGTCGGTACCGTCGAGGGTGACGGCCATGCGCCGGTCGTGCACGGGCGCGGCCCCTACGCTCGCGGCACGAACGCGAACACCCGGCTGGGACTCCCCGTCCCGCCGACCAGCCGAAGCGGGGCCACCACCAGCAGCGCCCCGGTGATCGGCAGCCGCTCCAAGTTGGCCAGCTGGGTCAGCCCCAGCCTTCCGGCGCCGAGCAGGAAGTTGTGCAGCGGGAACGGCGGATCCATGCCGCCGGCGGAGCCGGCATCGATGCCGACGGTCTCGGTGCCGAAGCCCGCGATGCTGCGCTCACCGGCCAGCCAGCGTGAGGCCTCGACGTCGGGCCCCGGCGTTCGCGGCCCGTTCTCTCCGACGTTGAGGAAGTCGTCCTGGTCATGGGCGCGTGATCCCCAGCCGGAGCGCAACAGCACCCAGGCGCCGTCCGGGATCCGGCCGTTTGCCGCCTCCCAGGCCTCGAGGTCGGCCACCGTCAACAGGTAGTCGCCGTTGGCCGCCTCGGTCTCGGCCGTCTTGTCGATGACGCAGGCGGGGCCGACGAGCGTCTGGGGCTCGATGGAGCCGATGTCCTTGCCGTCCCTGCCGGTCACCCAGTGGATGGGGGCGTCGACGTGGGTGCCGACGTGCTCGCCGATCGTCAGCGTGTACCAAGCCCACGCCGGACCGCGGTCGTCGTAGCGGGAGATCTCCTCCCGGGACAGGCCGGGGGTGTTGGCGAACGGGGGCGGCAGCTGGATCACCGGCGTCGTCTCCGACAGCGGCTGGGTCAGGTCGACGATGTCGACGGCGCCGGAGGCGAGGCCGTCGAGCAGGGCGGACACCTGGCTGGCCTGGGTGCTGGACATGGTGATGTTCTCCTTTGCGAGGGGTTAGCCGGCCCGGAACGCCTCCGAGAGCCATTCTGCGCAGATGGTGGGGTTGACCTTGGCGTCGAGCACCAGCGGCCGGGGCGCGTCGGCCTCAAGCCAGGCCGTCACCACGTCGAGGTCGGCGGTCGTGCGGACCGTGAGCGCATCGGCGCCCGCGGCGCGGGCGATGCCCGCCAGATCGGCGTCCGGGAACTGGACCCGGGTGACGTCGTGGCCCATCGGCGCAAAGTGATGGACCTCGGCGCCGTAGGCCCGGTCGTCGTAGATCGCCACCAGCAGCTTGAGCTCAAGCCGGACCGCGGTCTCGATCTCGGCCAGCGCCATGAACGCCCCGCCGTCGCCGATCGCCGCCACCGTCGGACGCCCCGGACGAGCGATCGCCGCGCCGATCGCATTGCCCAGACCCAGGCCCACCGACTGAAAGCCGTTGGGGAACACCCAGGCGCGGGCGTCCGGGACCGTGAGGAACATCGACGGGTAGCCGAGGAAGTGACCGGAGTCGACCGCCACCGCCTTGTCGGCGGGCAGCCGGCGCTCCAGTTCGATCGAGAACGTCCGGGGATCGATCCAATCGTCGGTGCCGGCATCCTCGTAGGGGTCGTCGGCCCACCGGTTCGTTGCAATCTGATCGGCCAGGTCCGGGGTGCGCAGCCCGGTGGCGCGATGGCCGCGCCGCTCCAGCTCCGCGGTCAGCAGGCCCGCGGTGGCCGCGGCGTCTCCCAGCACCGTGAGGTCGGCCGGCCGATGGCGGCCGAAGGCGCGCGCCTCCACGTCGACCTGGGCGACCGTGGCGTCCGGGGCGATGAGCCCGCCGTGGCGCGTCGTCCACATGTTCAGCGAGGCTCCGGCGGCGAGGATCAGGTCGGCCCGGGCGAGCAGCCGGGCGGCGAAAGGCGAGGCAAAGCCGCCGGAGATCCCGATCGCGTACGGCAATCCGGCGAACAGCCCGTTGGCGGGCGCCGACGTCGCCAGCAGTGCGCCCGCCCGGTCGGCCAGGCGCTCCAGCGCGTCGCGGGCGCCGGCCAGCACGGCGCCCCGGCCGGCGATGATGACCGGGCGCTGCGCCCGCACCACAATGTCGGCGAGCGTGGCGACGGCCTGGGGCGAGGGATCCGGGGTGGGCAACGGCGGCAGCGGCGCCTGGCGCGGCTCGGTGCTCTCCGGTGGCTGGGGCTGGATGTCGATCGGCAGCATGAGCACGACCGGGCGCCGTTCGATCTCCGCCCGCTGATAGGCGCGCTGGGCATCGTCGGCGGCGGTCTCGGCGCTGGTCACGCGGTCGGCGGCGGCGCCGACCGACTCGACGAGCCCGGGCTGGTCGATGCGGAAGTTGGAGTTCAGGGCGGTCCCCGGGGACTCCCCGGCGAGCACCAGCAGCGGCGTGCGGCTCTTCGCCGCCTCGGTCAGGCCGGTCACGGTGTTGGTCAGTCCCGGGCCCTGGTGGACGCTGCACACGCCGACGCGCCCGCTGGCGCGCGCGTACCCGTCGGCCATGCAGATCGCCCCGCCCTCATGACGGGCGTGGTGAAACCGGGCGCCCCGGGCGCAGAGCGCGTTGGTGACGACAAGATTGCCGCTGCCGATGACGCCGAACGCGTCCTGAAGCCCGGTCGCCGCGATCGTCGCGCCGACGACGTCCGCGACCGACTCCAGCCGTCGGCCGGCCACCGTGCTCACCAAGGCCTCCCGCTGACCACTGAGTGCTGCGCCCGCGTCACAAGCTCGCCATCCTACTTGCGCTCCGCCGGGGACGTCCAGGCGGTTTGCGACCCGCCCGGGCGGGTGATACACAGGGCAGATGAGCGTTGAGCGCGATCCGGCAGGCGCCGAGGGGCCGCCGGCCACCGGCGAGGACGAATCTCTGGCGCATCCGCCGGATGTCCACGGGGGAGAGGCCGCCGCCGAGTCTCCTGCCGGCGTTCAGCCGGCGACCGGTGGTCAGCCGGACGAACGGGCTGCGTCTCGGAACATGCTCCCCCAGCGGGAGCGCCGGCGCACCGGCGCCGAGCGGCTGCTCGTCCGTCTGATCGCCACCTGCGGGATCGTCGCGATCGGCGTCGCCATCGCTGCGATCATGGTCTCCAGCAACTCCAAGGGCTGGCTGGTGGGCCTCGTCGTCTCGATCGTCAGCGTGGTGCTGGCAGCGATCCTCTGGTCCTCGCGCCAGCTCTAACGGCTCAGCCCGCGTTCCAGAGTCCGCGGACGATGTCGTACATGTCCTGCGAGGTCTGGTGGTATCCGGGGCAGCAGGTGGGCCCGCCCGGGGCGTTGATGCCGATCTCCAGGTGAGGCGCGTCGGAGATGCCGACGCTGCCGCAGCCGACCTGGGCGATCGGCTGTCCGGCGGTGACGTGGTCGCCGACGCTGACCAGCGCGGGTTGGGCGTGGCCGTAGTAGATGTCGCGCCCGGCGTACGGGCCGCCTGACACCTGGAGCACCGGGGCATTCGGGCCAAAGCCGTTGATCCCCTCCTGCACGATCGTCCCCGAGGTCACCGCCACCTCGGTCGCCTGGCTCCCGCACACGTTGTTGACCGTGCCGATGTCGACGCCCTGGTCCTGGGTCCAGGATGAGGGGGAGGCCACGGCGCTCCGCGGCGTGATGGGGAACACCCAGCCGGCCGGGGCCGACGATGAGCTCGTCCGGGTCGAGACGTGTGACGGCCGGCTGCCGCCGATCTGCTGCTCGAGCGCGGTCAGCGTGAGGTGACCGACGGTCCCGCTGGCCGGCAAGAGGTGGGCCCGGCGCTGAAACCGGGCCACCGAGGTCTTGGTCCCCGGGCCGAAGTCGCCGTCGATTGTCGTCCGGATGCCGATCGCGGTCAGCCACTGCTGGAGGGTGCGGACGTCTGCGCCGTGATCGCCGACCCGCAGCACCCGCCTGATCGATGCCGCCGAGGCCGACGAGGCCAGCCCCAGGGCGAGCGTGACCGCGCAGATCACCAGTACCAGGAGGAGCGGGATGGAGCGGCGGGGGCCCTCCCTCGGTGTCGGCTGGGGCAACGGTTGCAGAACAGGCATGGACATCTCCGGGGTCGTGCTCGGCGGCATCGGCACTTGCTGTGGGCCTGGAGCCTGCGGGGTTAGCTGACGGGCTCGCGACGGCCGGGCCTGTGGCCTGGCAACGCTACCCGCGGATCACCGCGGGATTCGCCCCACCGACGTGGGTTCCCCGCTCCCCGGGTCGGCAGCCCAGGGACTCGGCTGGTGCATGAAAACACACTTTCCGGACGAAGGTTGCGCTCCCGGGCGCGGCGGGTGGTGAGCGCGGACGTCGCTGCGCTGGAGCCCCCGCCGGCAGGGCGGGCTCGGCTACCGTTACCGGGGCTTCCGACTCCCATTAGCATTGCTCCACGATTTAGAGGGATTTCGGACCGGACCATTGGCGCTTTCATCTGATCCCCACGCCACGTCTGCGCGGCGAGCCCGGGACTGCTCCGTGGGCGTCGTGCCCCCGGTGTTATCGTGACCTCCGGTCCCGCCGACGAAACCGTCGTCGAGTTTCTGAGGCGCAGCGGCGAGGTCGGCCGGAACCTCCTGGCGGTCGACTGGGCCCAAACGCCGCTGGGGGCGATCGAGTCCTGGTCGCAGAGCCTGAATACGGTCGTGCGCGTCCTCCTCACCTCCCGGTTTGCCATGTGGATGGCCTGGGGGCCGGAGCTGACGTTCCTGTGCAACGACGCCTACCGGCGTGACACGCTCGGCCGCAAGTACCCGTGGGCGCTGGGCCGGCCGGCCGAGGAGGTGTGGGCGGAGATCTGGCCGGAGATCGGCCCCCGGATCACGACCGTCATCGAGACGGGCGAGGCGACCTGGGACGAGTCGCTGATGCTCATCCTGGAACGCAGCGGCTACCCGGAGGAGACCTATCACACGTTCTCCTACAGCCCGCTCGCGGACGACGACGGCCACGTGGCCGGGATGCTGTGCGTCGTCAGCGAGGAGACCAAGCGGATGATCGGCGAGCGCCGGATGGCCACCCTCAGCGAGCTGGGGTCGGTCTCGACCGGGGTGCGCGAGGAGCCGGAGTTCCTCGTCGCGGCGGCCCAAGCGCTGGCCGGCAACCGCTATTCGCTGCCGTTCACGATCATCTACCTGTTCGGCGAGGCGGGAGGTGCGCGGCTGGCGGCCTCCAGCGGGATCGATGCCGGCCATCCAGCGGCGCCGGTGGAGTTGGTCGCCGGCGATCAGCGCGCGCCGTGGCCGCTCCAACAGCTGGAGACCGGCCGCCCGGCGATCGTCTCGGTGACCGGGCCGGAGTTCGGCGAGCTGCCGACGGGCGCCTGGGACCAGCCGCCGGTCGAGGCGCTCGTGCTCCCCATTCCGGAGCCCGGTCACGTCCGGCCGTACGGATTCCTCGTCATCGGCCTCAATCGCTACACGCCGCTCGAGTTCGACAGCGACTACCGGGCGTTCGCCGATCTGCTCGTCCAGCACCTGTCGGCCGGGATCGCCGGGGCCCGGTCCTATGAGGCCGAGCGGCAGCGCGCCGAGCAGCTGGAGGAGCTCGACCGGGCCAAGACCGCATTCTTCTCCAACGTCAGCCACGAGTTCCGCACCCCGCTGACGCTGATGCTGGGTCCGCTGGAGGACGCGCTCACCGACGCCGACGGCATGGACCAAGGCCACGTCGAGCTCGTCCACCGCAACGTCCTGCGGCTGCTGAAGCTGGTCAACGCCCTGCTCGACTTCTCCCGGGCCGAGGCCGGGCGCATGCGGGCCGAGTTTCGCCCCACCGATGTCTGCCGGCTGACCTCGGAGCTGGCGGGCACGTTCCGGGAGGCCACCGAGCGCGCCGGGCTGGAGCTGGTCGTCGCCTGCAGCGCTCCGGCGGGGGAGGAGGTCTACATCGATCGCGATCTGTGGGAACGGATCGTCCTCAACCTCGTGTCCAACGCGTTCAAGGCCACGTTGCGCGGTCGCATCACGGTCGAGCTCTCCCCCGTGGACGGCGGCATCGAGCTCGCGGTCTGCGACACCGGGACGGGAATCCCCCCGGAGGAGCTCGGCCGGCTGTTCCAGCGCTTTCACCGGGTGCGAAGCGTCGCCCGCAGCTATGAGGGCACGGGTATCGGTCTGGCACTCGTCAAGGAGCTGGTGGAGCTGCACGGTGGCACGATCGCCGCCGAGAGCACGTTGGGCGAAGGGTCGTGCTTCACCGTCCGGATCCCGGCCGGCTCGGCTCACCTCCCGGCCGAGCAGGTATTTGAGGACAGCGTGGAGCCCGCGCCATCGATCGCATCGCTGTTCGTGGAGGAGGTCATGAGCTGGATGGACCGGTCCGGCGCGGATCGGGCCGCCGTGGCGGAGCTGCCGATTCCCGGCGGCTCGGACCAGGTCCGCGCGCGGGTGCTCATCGCCGACGACAACGCCGACCTCCGGCGCTATCTGACCAGCCTGCTCTCGTCCCAGTTCAACGTCGAGGTCGCCGAGGACGGCGCGGTCGCACTGGCGATGATCGAGGAGGACCCGCCGGATCTCCTCATCAGCGATGTCATGATGCCGCGGCTCGACGGCTACGAGCTGCTGGCGCGGCTGCGTGAGGGACCGGAGACCCAGGAGCTGCCGGTCATCCTGCTGTCGGCGCGAGCCGGCGAGGAGGCGGCGATCGAGGGGCTCCAGGCCGGAGCCGACGACTACCTCCCCAAGCCGTTCTCCGGCCGGGAGCTGCTGGCCCGTGTCCGGGCACACGTCGACCTGTCGGCGTTGCGGCGACAGACGGCGGTCGAGGTGCGCGCCGAGCGCCGCCGGCTGGAGCAGACCCTCCAGCAGCTGCCGGTCGGCGTCATGCTCGCCGAGGCTCCCTCGCGCCGCGTCCTGCTCGGCAACGAGCAGGCCGGCGAGATCCTCGGCCACGGGATCCTGCCCCATGTCTCCGAGGGCGAGTACGACGACTACCGCCTGCACACGCTTGACCGGGTGCGCATCAAGCGCGACGAGGGGCCCCTGGCCCGCGCCATCCGCCTGGGCGAGGTCACCGAGGATGAGGACATGCTGTACGAGACCGGCACCGGTCGCCTCATCACGGTCCGGGTAAGCGCCGGGCCCATCCGTGACGAGGCTGGGGAGATCGTCGCCGGGGTCCTCGTCTTCCAGGACGTCTCCGAGCGCGTGCGGTCCGAGCGTCTGCTGACCGCCCAGCGAGACATCCTGGCGCTCATTGCCAACGGCGAGCCGCTGGCGAAGACCCTGGACGCGATTGTGCGGACGATCGAGGCGCTCTCCGAGTACGACGCGCGCGGGTCGATCCTGCTCGTATCCGGCGACGGGCGCCATCTGCTCCACGGCGCCGCGCCGAGTCTGCCCGCGGAGTACAACCGGGCGATCGACGGCGTGGAGATCGGCCCGTCGGTGGGATCGTGCGGGACCGCCGCCCACCGCGGCGAGGACGTCGTCGTGACCGACACTCTCTCGGACCCGCTGTGGGCCGACTTCCGCGAGCTCGTCGCCAGACACGGGCTCCGCGCCTGCTGGTCGACGCCGATCCGGGCGGACGACGGCGGACTGGTGGGGGCGTTCGCCGTCTACTACGGCGAGCCGCGCGAGCCGGCGCGCGAGGATCGGCGCGTCGTCGACCTGATGGCGCGAACCGCGGGGGTTGCCATCGGCCGCGCCCGCGACGCCGAGAACCGCGCTCGCCGCCTCGCCGAGCTCCAGAGCAGCCTGCTCCCGCAGGCGCTGCCGGACGTTCCCGGGATCGCCGCGGCGGTCAGCTTCCATCCCGCCGACCGCGGCCTCGAGGTCGGTGGCGACTTCTACGACCTGTTCCCGCTCCCGGACGGCGCCTGGGGCTTTGTCATCGGCGACGTCTGTGGCCACGGCGCCGAGGCGGCCGCGGTCACGGCGCTGACCCGGCACACGACGCGGGCCGTCGCCCGGCTGGAGGAGGCCCCGGCCCGCGTGTTGGAGATCGTCAACCAGGAGCTGCGCCAATCCGACCATGAGCGCTTCTGCACCGCGCAGTACGGCCGGCTCGATCCCGTGTCGGATGGCTTCCGCCTAACGCTCGCCTGCGGTGGCCACCCGCCGCCGCTCATCCGCCGCGCCTCCGGGAAGGTCGAGGCCATTCCCGCCCACGGACCCCTGCTGGGCGTGTTCGCCGACGCCACCTTCCCGGAGGCACGGTCCCTCCTGCATGCGGACGACATGCTCGTCCTCTACACCGACGGCCTCATCGAGCGTAACCCGCGGGTCGAGGGCGAGCGGGCGCTCCGCTCACTGCTGGGCGACCTGCCTCAGGCCGACCTCCGCGATCTCCTCGCCGACCTGGAGGTCCGGGCACTCGGCTCGCCGCCGGCGCGCCTGCCCGACGACGCCGCCCTGTTGGTGCTGCGCGTCAGCGGCTCGGTGGAGGCGGCGGTGGCGCCGGCGTCGGTGCGGGCTGCGGCCTAGTCGTCCGTAGCGGCGGCTGGGCCCGCGCCCTGGCCGTCCGTGACGGCGGCTGGGCCCGCGCCCAGATGAGCGTCGAAGAACGACAGGATCCGCCGCCATGAGTCCTCGGCCGACGGGTGGTGGTAGTTCAGGCCGATGAACTTGAGCGCCGGGTTGAGCCCCGGCCCGGCGATGCGGTTCATGAAGCTGTGGCCCGCGCCGGGGTACTCCTTGACGTCGTGCTCGATGCCGAGCGTCTGGAGCGCGCTCTCCAGTTTGACAGCCCGGCCGCGCAGGGCGCGGTCCCGCCGGCCGTAGCTGGCGACGATGGGACAGGCGCCGGCGAGCCGCTGGACGGTGTCGTCCGGCACCTCCCCGTAGTTGACCGACGCGGCCTGGAAGTCGTAACGGGGCGCGCTCAGCAGGGCAAAGCCGCCGCCCATGCAGAAGCCGATGATGCCGATCCGCCCGGTGCAGTCCGCCCGGGCGGCCAGCCACCGGCGTGCCGCCTCGATGTCCTCGTAGGCCTCGCCGCTCCCGGAACGCGAGGCCTTCAGCGTCGCCACCACGCACCGGGGGCCGCGGCCGGAGTACAGGTCCGGGGCGAACGCCAGATATCCGGCGGCGGCCAGGATCTCGGCCTGCTGGCGGATGTCGTCGGTGAGGCCGAGGGCGTCCATGATGACGACGACGCCGGGCCACGGCCCCTCGCCGCGGGGAACCGCCAGGTGGGACTTCAGCTCTCGGGTCTCGGTGGGGTGGTAGGTCAGGTCGGGCATTGAGAGCTCCTGGTCCTCGTTGGGCGCTGGCGGCTGGTGTCCTGAGTCGGAAATTTCGCGAGCTGCCGTCGAACTTGTGAATCAGGACTCTATGTCGGCAGCGGCTCGAGCCCCTCGTCCCGGGCCAGCGAGGCCCGATCCGCGACGCCCGGCTCCGGCCCGGCCCTACGCCTCGGACAGCTCGCTGACGGCTCGCTCGGTGTTTCGGAGCTCGGTGGCCGCCCGCTCGGCGGTGTGCTCGGCCGCGGTGAGAAGCCGCTCAGCCTCCGCCAGGGAGGCGGCGGCCTCATCCCGCCGGGTCTGAGCGGCGGCCAGCTCCTTCTCGGCCCGGGTGGCTGCCCGCCGGGCATCGGTCTCGGCCCGGCGGGCGGCCTTGAGCGCCGCCTTGCGCTTGCGCTCGGCCTCGGCCTGGGCCGCCGCCTCGGCCTTGCGCTGGGCGGCGTCGGCCTCCTCGGCATCGGTCTGCTCTGACCTGCCTGGCGCCGGGGCCTTGGCCTTGGACGATGGCGTCGTCGGCTTCGACGGCGCCCTGGACGATGGGGCCTTCGGCTTCGACGGCGTCCTGGGCGATGCCGCCGTGAGGTCACCGCCGACGCCCAGTCCCACGAACCGCAGCTCGTGCGCCAGGCATCCGTCCAGCACCTGCCGGCGGGCCTCCTCGTCGCCCGCAGCGGCGCGCAGCGTGTCGCCCACCCGTTCCAGGGTGGCCTGGCTGAGCGGATGGCCGTCGGAGCTGAGCAGGCCCTCGGCGGCCTGGAGCAGTTGATTGACCGCCTCGCGTTGGCGCCGGCTCGCCTCCCGCATGGCATCGCCGGCCCGCTTGCCCGTCTCAGCGTCGGCCTGGGCCTGCACCAGGTCGTCACCGGCCGCAAACAGCGCCTCGATTTCCTTGGTCTGCGTGCGGATCAGCTGATTGACCGCCCATGCCGCGACCGACGGCTTGCGCAGCGCCGCCACCTCGCCGGCCTCGTCTCGCCGCTTCTCGGCGCGCAGCGCCTTGACCAGCGCCGCGCGCTCCGGGACGAAGCGGTCCAGCGGCAGGCCGTAGAGGTCATGCGGCGACTCGACGGGCATCGGCTGATCCTAAGCCCCCGCCCACCAGACGTCCGTCCGGAGATTGGGCGGGATGGCTTGAAGAGGCTTGCGGACGTTTGCTATAGATAAGGGTCCGCCGCGGGGTGGAGCAGTCTGGTAGCTCGTCGGGCTCATAACCCGAAGGTCGCGGGTTCGAATCCCGCCCCCGCTATAAGAAAGCCCCGGAAATCCGGGGTTTTTCTTTTGGTCGAGGCGGCGGATACCGGACCGGGTACCAAACGGGTACCAAGATCTGCACGAGCATCGGCGGCCGTGGCTCGGCCGTCCGGCTTCGTTTTCAGGCTCGAGAAGGCCCGCGGTGCGTCCTGGTGGGCCAAGTACCGCATGCGCGACGGGACGCAGGTCAAGCGCAAGATCGGGCCGGCGTGGGCGGCCGGCTGAGGGTCACTTCACGAAGCGGCTCGCCGAGGACTGGCTGCGCGATCGACTGGAGGAGGTTCGGCGCGAGTCGGCGGTCGCGCCGGTCGCCGGGTCTTCGCCAGCCCGTCATCCCGGCGCCGGCGTGACGTTCGGCGACGCCGCCGTCGAGTATCTGCGCTTCGCCGAGCAGGACCGCGGCTGCAAGCCGTCGACGGTGCGGGGCTACCGCAACGCGATCAGTGTCCACCTGCTGCCGGTGTTCGGCGAAATGAAGCTCGAGGACATCACCGTCCAGGAGATCGAGCGCTGGCGCGCCGGCATGGCGAGCGTCCGCGTGCAGCGCGAGCTCTCGAACAAGACCAAGAACAACCTGCTCGTGCTCATGCACGCGATCTTCCGGCGCGCGGTGAAGCTGTACGGGCTCCCGGCGAACCCGGTTGCGAACGTCGACCGATTTCGGGTGCGCTCGAGCGGCGACATCCAGGTCTTCTCGCCCGAGGAGGTCTGGGCGCTTGTACGTGCCGCGGGATCCGAGGCCGACGCGGCGGTCTTCCTGACCGCAGCGTTCACCGGCTTGCGCCGCGGCGAGCTTCTCGGTCTCCGCTGGCGCGACGTCGATTTCGCTGGCTCGACGATCCGGGTCCGGGCCAGCTATGCCGCCGGCAAGCTGACCACGCCGAAGTCCGGCAAGGTCCGCGCGGTGCCGATGGCGCCGGACGTCGCGAGCGCGCTGGCGAAGCTCGGCGACCGCGAGCGCTACACCGGCGATGACGACTTCGTGTTCGTCGGCGAGGCCGGGCTGCCGCTCGACGGCGACGCGCTCAGCAGCCGGTACCGCGACGCGATGGGGAGGGCAGGGCTACGTCCTTTGAGATTCCACGACCTGAGGCATACGTTCGGGACGCGCATGATCGCCAAGGCGGACATCCGCCGTGTGCAGGAGTGGATGGGCCACGCCGACATCCAGACGACGATGAGGTATCTCCATTACGCGCCGCGCGAGGAGGATGCCGCACTCGTCGCGGAGGCGTTCGGCGGCTCGAATGCTGGCGGGGTACACGCTCGAGCCTGGCCGTAACGGCGGAGACCTGGCGCCCGGCTCTGCCAGGCGCCCGCCAACCGACCGCGGCCTTCTCCGCGCCGTAGCTAGAGGGGCGCCTGATCCGCGCTTCTCCTTTCGACAACAGCTCTCCGGCGACGCCGCTTGCCTCCCCAAGCGGGCGGGTTCAACGAGTTTCGTGGTCCTTGGTCGTCAACTCGATCATCAACTCGACGTCGCCATACCCGAGTGAAGCAGTCGGAAGCAGCCGGCGGCTGTTCGCCTGTCGGCCGCGGTCCAGTTGTGCGACGCGCACAATTCGGCTGTCGTGGACGATCACGTCCTGGTTGTCGACGTGCGCCTCGCAATCCGCGCAAAGGGGGACGCGACCCGGAGTAGCTGTGAGCCGCGTAGCAACGCGAGAGCAGGTGTCGAGCGTGTCGGCGTGGACGGCGCTGGAGCGATCAGTCGGCGTCAAGTGGCGGCCCGAGCAGCGTCATGTCGTGCTTCTCGAAGATGGCTGCGACGACCGCTCGGTCTGGTGTCCCGTTGCGGGTGGCTGGTCCTAGCTCCTCGTAGAACTTATGGCCGCCGCCAGGGGTGTACACGACGATGATCTCGGCGGGCTGGTCGGTCAGGTTGACGAAGGCGTGCGGGATTTGGGACGGCAGATACGCAAAGGCGCCTTCGTCGAGCTGGAACAGCTCGTCGCCGATGCGGACCTTGAACCGGCCCTTCAGCACGTGGATCGTCTCTTCCTGCTTGTGGTGCACGTGGAGCGGCGGTCCGCCTTTCGGTGCGACCTCGACGGTGAAGTAGTCAAGCGCGCCGCCGGTGTCTTCCCCGGTGACCTTGAAGATGAGATCGCGTCCTGGACCGGACCGGAGCCGTAGCCCCTCGCCTGGTGCCAGAACCGTGTGCGGCGCGGTGGTCGTCGTCATGTGGGTCTCCTCCGTCGACGTGTAAAGTATTTGCACAATGCAAACACTACGCTCGATATTTGCGAATGTCAAATAGTTTCGGGACCGACCCGCCCGCGGCGCCGCAACTCGACGGGCCGCCCGAGCCGGACCCGTTCACGCCCGAGGAATTCGGCGCCTGGCGCGGCCTGCTGAGGGTCCACGCGGCCGTCTTTCGAGAGCTCGACCGTCGGCTGCTGGCCGATCACGGCTTCGGCATCGACGCCTACGGGGTGCTCGTTACGCTCGTGAGCGCCCCCGAAGGCACGCTCACGATCGGGGAACTCGGCGAGCGGCGCAACCTCAGCCCAAGCGGAATCTCCAGATCGATCGACCGGCTAGCGAACGCCGGCCTCGTCCAGCGAAGCGCGAACCCGACCGACGGCCGCAGCCTTCTTATCGGGCTATCGGACGAAGGCCTAGCGCGCCTACGCGCTGCACAGGTCACCCACCACGCGGCGGTCCGCGAGCTGGTGTTTGCCCGCCTAGGAGAACGAGACCTCAAACGCCTGAACGAACTGTGGGAAAAGGCTATGCCCGGATCTGTCTCAAGCCCCACCTGGCCCACATAGACCGCTCGCGCGTACGCTCGGTGCCGCGCTCACCCACCCCAGCACACCCGTCACGGCTGACGCGCTCTCGGATCGCCGGCCGATCATCATCGCGTTCGGGCGTTCCTCGCCGGAGGCACGGGCGTACTTGCGTGAGCGCCGGGCGTCCTACGCGGCCGCGGACGGAGAGCTGTTCGTGTACGCACCGCCGGTGTTCGTCGAGCGGCCGCCGCGGCGGAAGGTCGTGCCGGTCGGCGCGGCGCCGGCGGCGCCGCTCGCGAACCGCGCGAGCCGTGTGCCACGCTGGCTGCTTCTCCACGCTGATGACCGACCGTCGTTTCGTGAACTCGCGACCCGGCTCGAGCTGAGCGAGGCGATGGTCTCGCGCACGATGAGAGCCCTGGCGGACGATGGCCTTGTGGCGATCGGGTCCGACCCACGGGACGCTCGGCTGCGACTCGCCCGGCTGCCGGAGCCTGCACGACTGCTCGGCGCCTTCGAGCAGGCCGTCGCGCTGCGCCGGCCGCGACGCGTCACGTGGGAAATCGGCGCGCGCGACGCGCTCGAGGCCAAGAAGACTCTGCAGACGGCGGCCCGCAGACTCAAGGCGCCGTACGCGGTCGGTGGCGTCGCCGGAGCCTCGTTCGTCCGCCGGGCGGTCGAGCCGGTCGACGTACTCGTCTGGATCCGGCGAGACGATGCTGACCTCTGGGCGAAGGACTTCGCGCCTATCACCTCCAGGCCGGCGCCGGGTCGGCTCACCATGCAGCTGGCGCGAGATCCGTTCGTCCTGTCACTGGCCAGCAACCGCAACGGGATACAGGTCGCCGATCCCGTGCAGCTCTATCTCGATTGTCGATCGGCGGGCGAAGGCGCCCTCGAGGCCGCGGATGCGATCAGGGCCGAGATGCGCTGGTGAGAGGTGTGCGCTCGCCGCTGCCTCGGCGCGTCGCCGGGCAGCCGAGGTCGTTCCCTGCCGAAATTGAAACGCGCAGGGTGGCGCCGTGGCTGTCAAGAGACGCCGGGATTCACAGACCCGTCACGCTGTGTGCCAGGTCGCGTGTCCGGCAGCGAGGTCAAGTTCGAGCCATCTGCGGGATCCGAGCACGGCGCCAGGGTTGAGCACCGCGCGATGGTCGTCGGCGAGGGGGTGGCTGTCCGGGTTCTCGTCGTACTCGATCGTCGTGCCGTTGTTCTCGGCGATCAACGGTCGGTGAGTGTGCCCGACGAGTCCGATCCGGGCTTGCTGACGAGCGAGATGATCCGCCGCGTTTTGCGGGCTTGAGATCCAGCCGGTGATTGGGTCCTCGGCGCTGCCGTGCCAGAGCTCGATGTCGTGAGCCCGTCCCTGGGCGGGCAGCGCTGCGAGCCATGTGAGCTGCTCGTTGGAGAGCACACGGTGCTGCCATTGCAGCTGCGCGCGTTGGCGGGGCAGTGGCAGCATGCTGAGCGACAGCTGGCCAGTGACCCAGCGGTCGTAGTTGCCGGCGAGCGCGAGTGCGCAGCGATCGCGAACGAGGTCGACCACCTCGGCGGGCGCGGTCGCGCCGAGCCCCACGATGTCGCCCAGGCACCAGATCTGTTCGGTGGCCGCCCGATCGATCGCGGTGAGTACGTGGTGCAGCGAGTCGAGGTCGCCGTGGATGTCGGAGATCACAGCGATGCGCATCAATCGCTCCAGGTCCAGGACATCGAGGACTGGTGGTGGCTAAGGGCCGGGTACCCGGACGCTCTTCTCGAACGCATCGACCAAGTTGAGCAGCTGGTCGCACTCCCAGACGCGGCCCCACTTGCGCTCGTTGAGCCTGTGCAGGATTCCCGCGCGCTCGAGCTCTTGCAGAGCCTTGCCGGCGGTGACGTGGGACTTGCCTGTGAGCGTCTGGGCGACCGCGACGTCGATCACGGGCTGCTGCGGCAGCGCACTGATGAGCTGTCGGACGGCGGCGTCCCGGCGTGGCTGGCCGAGGTCGTCGAGCCAGGTTGATTGGAGCTGCTGGATCTCGTCGGCAAGTCGCTCGGCCTCGGTCGCCGCACGTGCAGTCGCGTCGGCGAACTGCGCGATCCATGCGCTGACGCCGGCTTCTCGGTACCAAGCGAGCCCGCCGACGTACCCCTTCGGCTCCGCTGCCAGGACGAGGCTGATCGGAGGGACGTAGTTGGGGATCTCGCCACGGCGGCGAAGGATCGCGTAGATGAGCGCTCGGCCGACGCGACCGTTGCCGTCGGCGAACGGGTGGATCGTCTCGAACTGGGCGTGCGCGATCCCGGCCTGGACGATCGGCGCGAGATCGGTTCGGGTGGCGAACGCGCAAAGATCGTTGAGCAGCGGCCGAACGTCCTCTGGCGGCGGCGGCACGTAGGCGGCGCCGATCGGGTTGTAGTCGTTCCCCCCGATCCAGTTCTGTGACTCCCGCACAACGCCGGCGATGTCTGCGTCTTCGGTGAACCGCAGCAATGTCCCGTGAATGTCTTCGATGTCCGCAGTCGTGAGCGGTTTGCCAGCCGTCCCGATCTCGATCGCGTGTTTCATCGCTTCGACGTTTCCCAGGACTTCGGCGGCGCGCCGGTCGCGCTGGCCCCTGTCGGCTTGGTAGGCAGCGCGCGCGAGTCGCTTGTGCGAAAGATGAACGCCCTCGATCCGAGAAGACGCCACGCTCTCGGAGCGCAGCAGGTTCTGCGCAAGCGCTCCCAGCGTTGCGATGCGTGGCGGCGAAGCCTCCAGGTGTTGCAGCGCTCGGGTCGCTTCGGTTACCGCTGCGACGGCATCGCCGTCGAGCGGGAAGTCGCGCCCTGAGATCTCATCCGGGATGAAGACTTCGTACGCGCCCGGCCGTCGTGCCTTTCGACCCCCGTAGGCGCCCGGGTCAGCGGGCCACAGCCGCTTCTCGGTGCGGCCGAGCGGGAGCGTCGGGATAGGGGGGGAGATGCTTGGGAGCGACACGCGAACCTTTCAGAGCTTCCGGAGCTTTGTAAGGATAGATGAGGATCCTTACGGAGCGATCTGAGCTATGAGATGTTCGTTGCCCGGCGCAGGCACAGCGGACGAGTGTCGCCGGCGATCGCGGGCGGCGTGACGAAAACGGGTACCAAAACACGCAAATCTGACCTCACGCAACCGAAGCCAATTTCACGAAATCCCTGCAAAACAGCGGGTACCTAACCCCTCTGAAGCGACTCATAACCTGCGGGTAGAGAACCCGAAGGTTGGCCCTCAAAGGCTCCGAGGCCATGAACTTCAAGTGGCCACGCTCCTGCGAGTGAACAGCGCGCAACTCAGAGGCCACCGCTGACAGCGAGCCTATCGGACGGGTGCGGGATCGAGTTGGACGGCGAGCTGTCATTCGTCTCATAGCCCATGTCCGCGTACGCGCGGAGCCGCTTGGCGTACATCCGCCTGAGAACGGGAACGCAGCGCGGTGAATAGCCGGACCGCCCCTTCGCAAGGTTCTCCCAGCGAACAGCGAACACGTCGTCGCGGCCTCGAAACAGGTCGCCGAACAGCACGTGACGTAATGCGAAATACATTTTTCGAAAATCGCATATTAAGGCGGCGAAGGTCATCGGCGTGAGCGTGCCGACGCTCGATAAGTGGATCGAGCAGCGCATCGTTCCGGTTGAGCGCGCAGCGAGCGGGCGCCCGCGCGTTCCGCGCGACACCGCGCTCGACCTTGCCGAGAGAGTCTCCGATCTTCGTGAGCGCGGGCGTGAACGAAACCTGATCGTCGCCGTCGTTCAGCAGCTGCAACGAGACGACTGCACCTACCGAAGCGAGTTCGAGAAGCTCTACGGCCCTGGACTACGCGCGCTCGCGAGCGAGGAGCTCGTGTCTGCGGCACCAACGGACGAGTTCGGGCCCGAGGATTAGCGGGCGCTCGCGGCGTGCCTGACTACGAACTCGTGACGCCGCGCCCCGTGCGCAGCTGATCGTCGCCATTGACAGCAGGCAAGCGAGCCGGGCCACCAGCGGGTAGACGAGCAGCTCACTCGAGATCCATGCACCAACGATTTGAAGGGAAGACGGGCCGCGAGGCACGTAGTCAAGTCGATCGCGACTTCCGTCCGGAGCATTCCGTAGAAGTCACTTCATGGAACAGGAGCTGCTTGCCACGGTCCGCGCGTTGCGAGCGCGGCGGTTCACGCCCGCCGAGATCGCTCGCGCGCTGTGCGTCAGTAAGGCCGATGCTGCCCGACTCGTACGCGTCGTGGCATGCGAGCGGGAGAGCCAAGCGACGGCCGCTGTCGGCGGTAACGCCAACGGCGAAGCAATCGCGAGTCAGACTCGGTGCTGGGTCAGCCCTGGCTGGCGGCACGGGCTGCGAGTCGACGGCGATTCTGATTGGCCAGACGACGGCGGTGCGCCGAGCGAAGCCGGCGACAGCGGCGTCGCCTGCGTGCTCGTCGCCTCGCCTGACAGGCGCGACAAGCTGTTCGTGTGCGGCTACCTCGTCGACACATGGTGCCTGGGGGTCAAGAACACGATCGGGCCACAGCGGATGGGCCAGCGCGAGCTCGACGCCTTCAGGCGCCAGTACTTCGGACCGTGGGAGTCCGAGGGAATTCCGGTCCCGCTCGAGCTCGCCCGGCAGCTCGTACTCGGCGCCGTCGACTACGCACGGAGCCTTGGCTTCGAGCCGCACCCCGACTTCCGGCGGGCGGGGCGGGCCCTGGGATCGTGGGATGGCCGGAGCTCGATCACATTCGGCAGGGATGGCAAGCCGTTGTACATCAACGGGCCTCACGACCACCCACAACGAGTGCTTGCGACGCTCGAGCGCGCTGTCGGTCGTGGCGGCTTTCACTACAGCGTCTCCCTCGGTCAAGCCGACAGCCTCAGCGACGGCTACCGCTACACCGCCTCGGTTGACCGATCTCGACGACTTGGGTGACGCGGCGTAGGGCCAGGGCAGGGCGCGCTCAGCTGCGTGGAGTCAGCTCGAACCACTCTTGGTATGAGGCGATCGTCACCGTGAAATGGTCGAAGAAGCCGGTCAGGCCGAGGAGTCCGAACGACGGTGCCCATGGCTCGCAGAACCAGACGGGCGCTGACCACGCGTACTGCTGAGAGCCGTCGTCGACCTCGAGAGTGACCTCGGCCATTAGCGCGGTGACGACCGCTCCGCCGACGGCGAGGCGCGTTCGCGGCGCGTCCCGCAGGTCGATCCCGCAGATCTCTGCGACGTGTGCGCCGAAGCGCACTGCCGTCGCGCCGCTGTCGAGGAGGCACGCCTGGGGCGCGATATCGAGGCCCTCGACGACAACGTCAACGATTGGACGCGGGCGAACGCCCCCCGTGCCGGGATCCGGGATGTCTCTGAACGCGAACCTCACTGAGGCGCGAGCCCGCTCGCGGTCAGCTCGTCCTCCGGCACTCGGAACATGCTGTCCGCCTTCTGTCCGTGCCGGCTGAGCCATGCGACGAGCTCCTGCGGAGACTCCGTCGAATGCAGAATGTCGTCATCCCTGATCGCGACCCAGCTGCCAGCCAACGGCCGCAAGCGGTCAGCGAGAGGTCGGGGGGCGTTCACCGGCTTGTGGCGGGAAGGGGCCGAGATAGTCCCGGTTGTCCGCCCAGGCCTGCGCCCTGCCGAAAAGCCGAGGCGGATGAGGGTTCGTCTCGCCTGGTGGGTGGTGAAGTCGGCTCGGTCAAGGCCGGTGACCTCGCCGATGATCTGCTTCGGTGGAAACCGCCGCGTGCCGACGACCACATAGTGGCTTGCGATGGGCTCGGGATCGACTCCTCTCATGGCACGGACGACGTCGCTGCTGCGCAGAACGAACGGGTGGCCGGCGATCCGGACTTCTCGGACTGTCGTCATCTCTTGTGGATTCTCCAGGGCGGTTTCTCTGGTACGTCTCTGACAGAGTATCACCTGCGGCCCGTATCGTCGAAACGAGCAAGGGCCCAGCCTGAGGAGTCAGGCCGAAGCGCCGCGTCAACCTGATTCTTCGTCGCCCACCAGTCGTAGCTGCGGGGAAGTGGCGACCGGCATGCGCCTGAGGCTGACGGCGCCTTCGAAGATCTCCGGCTCGAGAAACGCCTGCATGAGCTTGTGGTGGGCACCGTGGCGAAGCGCCTGAGCTTCGTGGCGGACGGCGGCTGCGTACTCCGCAGGGTCGTTCGGTCGCTCTTCGGGCAGGCGTCGTGCAAGGATCTGCTCGGCCGCCCACGCGTACACAGCGTTCGCGGCGGCCTCTACTTCAAGCATCCGGTACGGGACATACTCCGGGACGCGCTTCTTGCCGTAGCTCGCCTTGCGGGCGGCGCGTTCGAGCTCGCGGAACTCGCGGCGGCCCTCGTAAACCGTGACGATTCCGGTCTCCGGGTCGAACTCGGCTTCCGTGACCTGGTCCTCGCTCTTACGCGCGATCTCGCGGACCCACCCGGAGGCGCGGTGACGGACGATCAGGACCTCCAGCTCGCACGTATGCTCACCGGCGGCCGCCAGGACCACGAGCCGCGAGCCGGGCTCGACCGTGACCCTGGCACGGATGACCACTTGGAGCGCGGAGTAGCCGCGGCCACCCGGCTTGGGGACCTCCGGTGTGCGGAGCGTCAGCGAAAGGCCGGGGTCGGCCTCCATCTCGACACCGGTCCCGGCGGGAACGGTCGTCGGGTTGGCGTACAGGGTGACGGTCCGCTTTTCGCCTGGGTGAAGCCGTACAGGCGACTGCTTGAACCAGAGCGGCTGCACCTCCGGCACCGGCGGGGCGGAAGGAACCACCTGCGACTCGCCGCGCACGCGGTCGTCCTCCGCACCCAAATCGCCGTCGGCGGGTTGGCTCGGTGGCTTGCTCGCTGGATCTGTGCCGGGCTGGGCGGCAGCGCTGCCGGGTTGGTCAAAGGCGGCCTTCAGCAGGTCATTCAGGGCACGGAGTCCGACCTGGTCGCGGGCGGTCACGGCGCGAGCGGCTCCGATCAGGTGCGCGCCTGCGCGGCGCTCCTCCGCGGCAACAATCGGTCGCAGCACGCGGTCGATCGCGGCGTACAGTCGCTCGACGATCGGATGGTGGTGGTTGAGCCCTGAGCGGTCGACCTTGACGACGAGCTCCGGTCGCGGCTTGTCGAGCGCGTCGCGCTGCAGCTGCTCGATCGCCTCGCAGACCACCTCGCCATACAGGTGGCGGGCGCCCGGGCGTCCCTCGAAGCCGGCGAGGGTCGTCTCGTGCGCGGCTCGACCGGAGCGGATCACCAGTCCGCCGCGCCGGGTCGCGCGCGAGAAGCCCTGAGAGAGCGGCTCCTTCGCTCGACGCACGGTGATCCTGGCGCTGACGCCAGCTCCGATCTCAACCTCGCTGTCGAACAGCACCGGGCGGTCGACGTCGGGCTCCGGGGCCGGGTACGTGACCAGCGCCGGGGTGTGCCCCGGCTGCTCGAGCAGGACCGCACGGGTCGGGTCCTCGAGAATCGGTCGCAGTTGCACGAGCTGGGATACGAGCGCGCGCAATCGGCCCGGGGCCGGCAGCCTCGCCGCCGCCAGCGGCACCGTCACCCGCGTCCCCGCGACGCTGACCGCGAGCGCTCTGAGATCAACCGCCCCAGCGGCCCGGTCACGGACGTGCACGAATGCGTACGGCTCATCTCCCGGGGCGGGAAAGAACCAGGACTCGACCAGCCGGCCACCGCGGATCCCCTCGATCCGGCCGGCGCCCTGCGCGAGCCACACATCCCGCAGGCCGCGTCCGAACAGGCCGCGCTGGCCTCCCTGGGGCGGCTCGACCCCAAGCGCGCCAAGCCGACGGTCGATCACGTCTGCGTCGACGCCCACGCCATCGTCGGTGCAGCGCAGTTCATGCTTCCAGGACAGCAACGCCGGTGAGCGCAGCGACCGCATCTGCGCCCGCCAGGCGGCCAGAAACCCCGCCTCGGGCGCGGCGACCGTCAGCACGATCCTGCCCGACGGCCGGCCCGACGCGGCGATCGCCGCGTCGGCATTCGTCACCAGCTCGGGGATGATCTGAACGAGATCGACTCCGCCCTGTGCGAAGTTCTCCCGGAAGTACCGGCCGCGTGCCGTTCCGAACCGCACTGCCGAACGATCCAACACTGACACCTGAGTCATTCCTGGGAGTGTCGTGCAGACTGCGGACAGAACGTCGACGAAACTGACGACAGATCCGTCCGGTGTGGGACGTACCGTCCTGGTCACGATGAACGATCCAGCGCAGCTGCGAGTGTCCAACCAGGAGCTCGCGACCGTCCGCGAAGCGATGCGCGAGCTCGGCCGGTTGCTCGACCAGCTCGATGAGGGGGCGCTTGAGAAGGTTGTACTGACCCAACGCAACCAGATGCGCGCGGTGCTGATCACCGTCGAGCGCTACAGCGCGCTCGAACGTGACGCGGCATAAGCGCTGCCCCGCCAAAGCGCCGCTCTCCACACAGCGTGCCCGGAAGCCCGAAACGGGTACCCAACGGGTACCAAAACAAGCAGATTTGACCTCTCGTAACTGAACGTAATTTCACGAAAGCCCTGCAAAACCGCAGGTACCCAACACCCCTGAAGCGACTCATAACCCGAAGGTCGGGGGCGGGTTCGAATCCCGCCCCCGCTATGTCCCTTTGAGTGACGTTGACGACCTCCTCCGCGAGGTCGTTCGCGTTCTGCAGGGTTCTCGCGACTGCCTCGCTGATGGTGGCGGAGACTTGGATCCTGCGAGCCTGCTTGTTGGCGCCCCGCTTCCAGATGCCACAACACCAGCAGTGTGTGGCAGATCACCTCCCCGAGGGCGACATCGGCCTCCTCGGCCGCGGCATGGTCGCCGCTGGTCGCACGGACCCGGAGGTGCGCCGCTGACGGGATCAAATCGCGCAGGTACCTGAGGCTGTTGTTAAGGCAGCGGGCGGTGATGCCACGATAGGCCTGGCTGGTGTCTGGGGTGGCCCGGGCCGCGCCGATGGCCTCCTCGCGAATCCCCTCCAGGACCGCGTTGCCCGCGAGCGCACAAGCGGCCGCCTGGAGTGCGTGCGTGGTGGCTCGATCAGGTGCTGGTCGCGGAGAGCGCAGCCGGCGTCGAAGATGTCATCGATCCGGGTCAAAACGGGAATCTCCTGTGTCTGGCGGTAGCCGATCTGCCGTGCCCCGATTACGTCGCGGTCTAACCCGAATTCCTCAACCCCCCGGGTGCCGCAATCGCGCGGTGTCTGTCGCATCTCCAAACAGAAGGGCCATCGACGGTCTCCCACCAGGCTCGTCGCCCGTCCGCCGTGCATCCGAGTCAGCCAGACGCGGGCTTTCTCCTCTCCTGACGCCGCTTCCAGCTCCCTCCGACACGGGAGCGCAAGGCAGCCGGCTGAGGCGGAGCATGGGCCTCGTTGGGTCTGGACGGGGGCTCGCCTCCGATGGCGACACAGTACTTCGCGACGAGATCAGCTGGCGGAGAGTCCCCGTCCTGCCGCGGCTTTCCGGCAGCCTGGCGCCGGGTTCCTTCAGATGGCGTCCCGGGACGCGGTCGGGAACATTGGAGGTACATCGAACTTCGGATGGGAGGTGGGCCATGTCAACGCTGGCGACTACCAGTCCAGCGGACGCAGGGGGGGAAATGCTCCCCGGCGCTGACAAGGACGGCTTCTTTGGCATCCGCTTCGAGTCGATCGGCGGGCTCGGCGCCCATCTCGCCGGGAAGATCCTCGCTGAGGCCGGCATTCTGCATCAGGGCCTGAACGGCTCGCACTTCTCCTCCTACGGGTCGGAGAAGAAAGGCACCCCGGTGAAGTCGTTCGTGCGCTTCTGTCCAGGCGACCAGGAGGTGCGCACGAGCAGCCCGATCGAGAACCCGCAGGTCGTCGCGGTGTTCCACGAGGCGCTCTCAAAGTCGATCGACGTGGCCGCCGGCCTGGGCCCGACCGGCACCCTGATCGTGAACACGCGCAAGGCCCCGGACGAGGTTCGTGACACGCTCGGCCTGCGCTCGGGCACGGTGGCGGTGCTTGACGCGCTCGGGATCGCGGTCGAGGAGCAGACGCGTGTGAACACCGCGATGCTTGGCGCCGTCGCCCACGTCTGTCCGTTCCTCGACGCCGACGCGATCAAGGAGACTATCCGCGAGAGCTTCTCCGCCCGCTACGCGCACCTCGTCGAGGCCAACCTCCGGACGTTCGACCGGGGCTACCGCGAGCTGCGGCTGACGACCTGGCCCTCCGCGCCCGGCGATCCGGGCCGGCCGGTGCAGCGGGCCGCGCCCGCGTTCGGCTACTTGGACGCGCCAATTGGCGGCGTGATCCTCGACCCGGGCAACAGCATCCGGAAGAACATGACCACGTCGCGGCAGGGCTTCCTCCCCGCCTGGGACCCCGACACGTGCATCCACTGCGGGATCTGCGACATCGTCTGCCCTGATCTCTGCTTCGCGTGGTCCGACGACGAAGACGGCGAGCCGGCCGTGCAGCTGCTCGGCATCGACTACAACTACTGCAAGGGCTGCTTGAAGTGCATCGACGCGTGCCCGACCGGATCGCTCACCGAGCTCCGCGAGGAGGAAGGCTGGGCCGACGAGCATCGCGTTCCGCTCTTCCCGTGGCTCGAGGACAAGAGGGGGGCTGCCTGATGGCAATCGCACCGCCACCACGCCGGCCGAGCGCCAGCCGCGCCGCAGAGGTTGTCGGGTTCCACACCGGCAATGAGATGGCGGCGCTATCCGCCAAGCAGATCGACTTCCACCTGATGGGTTACTACCCGATCACGCCATCGACCGAGATCGCCGAGCTGCTCGACGAGATGAAAGCCGCCGGCCAGCACGAGATCGTGATGGTGCCGGCGGACGGCGAGCACAGTGCCGCCGGCATCTGCTTCGGCGCGGCGGCCGGGGGCGGCCGCGTCTTCAATGCCACAAGCGCCCAGGGTTGCTGTACTCGCTCGAGGAACTGCCTGTGCAGTCGGGTACGCGGTACCCGATGCTGCTCGACCTGGCGACGCGCACGGTGAGCGGGCCACTCGACATCCGCGGCGACCACTCCGACGTCTACTACGCGCTGAACACAGGCTGGCTGATCTTCACGGCGCGCGACCCGCAGGCCGTCTACGACATGAACCTCATCGCGCTGCGCGTCGCCGAGCGCGCCGATGTGCGGCTGCCCGCGATCGTGGCCTTCGACGGCTTCTTCACAAGCCACCAGAAGCGCCGCGTCTCGGTCTTCGAAGGCCGATGCCACCGTGCAGGACTGGCTCGGCCCGGTGCTTGAGCCGGTCAAAGCGCTCGACCCCCGAAACCCGGTGACGATCGGGCCGTACATGAACGACCCCGACCTGATCAACAACAAGTACCAGCTGGAGCGAGCGATGGACGCCGCACTGGCCGTGCTTCCTGAAGTCTTCTCGGAATATGAGGCATTGAGCGGCCGGCGCTACGACCCGGTCGACCTGTACCGGATGGACGACGCAGAGATCGCGCTATTCCTGATCAACTCCGCGGCGGAGACCGCCAAGGACGTTGCTGACCGGATGCGCGAGGAGGGCGTGCGCGCCGGCGTCATCAGCCCGAACGTGATCCGCCCGTTCCCCGCGGACGCGATCCGCGAAGCACTGCGCGGCGTCCGGGCGGTCCTGATCGCCGAGCGGTCCGCCTCGTACGGCGGGCACGGCGCCAACCTCTCCCACGAGATCAAGTCCGCGCTGAAGGATGACGCCGAAAACCACACCCTCTGCCTGAGTCGCACCTACGGTCTCGGCGGGCGCGACTTCTACGCCGAGGACGCCGAGGCGTTCTTCCGGCTCACGCTGGAGGCCGCCGAGCGCGGCGCGGTGGACGTGCCGTTCGACTACTACGGCGTCGAGCCAGGGGATCCGACCAAGCCGCACCCACGCCGCGGCATGCCGGCGCTCACGGAGGAGGAGACGACGAGCGGGCTGCTCAAGGTGAAGCCGGGCCCAGACGGCCGGCTCAAGGTCGACGCGCCGCCCTACTGGCAACTCGCCTGCAAGCCAAAGCGGCTCGTGCCGGGCCACGGCGCGTGCCCCGGCTGCGGCATCTTCCCGGCGATCGATCAATTCCTGCGTGGCATCGAGGGCGATGTCGTCGTGCTCTACCAGACCGGCTGCGCGATGGTGACCAGCACCGGCTACCCCTACACGTCGCATCGCGTCACCTACGTGCACAACCTCTTCCAGAACGGCGCCGCCACGCTGAGCGGCCTCGTCGAGATGTTTCACGAGCGCATGCGCCGCGGCGAACTGCCCGGCGGCGAGGACATCACGTTCGTGATGATCACCGGCGACGGCGGCATGGACATCGGAATGGGCGCGGCGATCGGGGCCGCCCTCCGCAGACACGGACTGATCATCCTCGAGTACGACAACCAGGGCTACATGAACACGGGCAGCCAGCTCAGCTACTCGACACCCCTTGGCCACATGACGTCGACGAGTCACGTCGGGCCAGCTGAGCTCGGTAAGGCCTTCCATCACAAGGACACCCCCCAGATCATGGCGGCGACCAACGTCCCATACGTGTTCACAGGGGTCGAGGGCTTCCCGGACGACCTCGTGCCAAAGGCCGCCAAGGCGCAGTGGTACGCCAAGCATGAGGGCCCCGCCTACGGGAAGGTGCTGATCTCCTGTCCGCTGAACTGGAAGACGGAGGACCGCGCCGGCGTCGACATCGTTCAAGCCGCCGTCGACTCCTGCTTCTTCCCGCTGTACGAGGTCGAGCGCGGCGTGACCCGGATCACCTACGACCCGGAGCCAATCGATCGTCGCCTGGCGGTCGCCGACTGGCTGAAGCTCATGGGCAAGACGAAGCACCTCTGCCAGCCCGGCAACGAGGCGGCGCTCTCATCGATCGAGGCCGAAGTAGACCGCCGCTGGCAGCAACTCAAGGCAAAGAACGAGAACCCCCTCCTCTGATCATGGACACCACCGCACGGATCATCGAGAAGCGTGACCTAACGGACATCACGAAGCTGTTCATCGTCCATGCGCCGCTCGTAGCGCACAACGCCGCGCCGGGCCAGTTCGTGATCGTGCGCGTCAGCGAGACCGGCGAGCGAGTACCGATCAGCATCACAGACTTCAGCCGGGCCGCGGGGACGATCACGATCGTCGTCCAGGCGGTCGGACGGACCAGCGCGCTCATCAACACACTCGAGGTGGGCGACACGATCCTCGACTTCGCGGGGCCGCTCGGCGCGGAAGTGGCGCTGCCCAACGAGGGCCACGCGGTCCTCATCGGTGGCGGCTTCGGCACGGGCGCGGTGTTCCCGCTAGCGCGCGAGCTGCGCGCCCGCGGCGTGCGCGTCTCGTCGATCGTGGGCGCCCGGACCCGTGATCTCGTGATCCTTGCGGACCTGCTGGCGACGGAGAGCGACGAGCTCGACGTGTGCACCGACGATGGCTCTCTCGGCTACCACGGCTTCGTCACCGGCCGCCTGGAGGAGCTGCTGGACGCCGGCGCCGGGTTCACCCACTGCTTTGCGGTGGGCCCGATGCCGATGATGCGCACAGTCGCGGAGACAACTCGGCGCCGCGGCCTGCCCACGATGGTCTCGCTCGACCCGCTGATGGTGGACGGGACGGGCATGTGCGGCGGCTGCCGCGTGAGCGTCGGCGGCAAGACGTTCTTCGCCTGCGTGGACGGCCCGTTCTTTGACGGGCACCAGGTCGACTTCGACGAGGCGAGAGCCCGCCTGACCACCTACAAGGAGCAGGAGGACCTGGCCTGTCAGCTGGCAGGAGTGAGGAGGTAAGCGTCATGCCGATGGTATATCCGCACAAGACCCCGATGCCGGTCCGGGACGCCAAGGAGCGCCGCCAGAACTGGGATGAGGTCGCCGAGGGCTACACGGTGGAGCGCGCCGTCGCCGAGGCCGACCGCTGCCTCACCTGCCAGAACCCGCCATGCGAGCAGGGCTGCCCGGTGAACGTGCCGATCCGCGACTTCGTGCGCGATGTGCAGCTGGGCGACTTTGCCGGTGCTTCCGAGACGATCGCAAGCCGCAACCTGCTGCCCGCGATCTGCGGCCGCGTGTGCCCGGTCGAGCACCAGTGCGAGGCGTACTGCGTGCTTGGCCCGAAAGCGGATCCGGTCGGTATCGGACGGCTCGAGCGCTTCGTCGCCGACTGGGAGCGAGAGCACGGGGACGGCGGTGAGGCTACCGCGCAGGAGGTGTGGCGCGACCAGAAGGTCGCGATCGTCGGCTCGGGCCCCGCAGGACTGACGGTGGCCAGCGACCTCGCACAGCTCGGCTACCCGGTGACGATCTTCGAGGCGCTGCACGCATTCGGCGGCGTGCTCCGCTACGGGATCCCGCAGTACCGGCTGCCCAAGGAGATCATCGACGAGGACGTCGTCCACCTCAAGGCGCTCGGCGTTGAGTTCGTGCGCGACGTCATCATCGGCAAGACGGTCACCATCGACCAGCTGATGGACGAGTTCGGCTATTCGGCGATCTTCGTCGGCACCGGCGCCGGCGCGCCGATCTTCATGAACATCCCCGGAGAGAACCTCCAGGGCGTCTACTCGGCGAATGAGTTCCTCACCCGCGTCAACCTGATGCACGCCTACTCCTTCCCCGAGTACGACACGCCGATTCGCCGGCCACGGCGCTCGGCCGTGATCGGCTCAGGCGACACGGCGATGGACGCGGTTCGGTGCTCGATCCGGCTCGGCGCCCGGGAGGCTCACATCGTCTACCGCCGCTCGGAGGTCGAGAAGGGTGCGCGGGCGGAGGACTACGAGCGGGCGCGCGACGAGGGCGTGATCTTCGACTGGCTCACCCTGCCGAAGCGCTTCCTGGGCGATGACAACGGATGGGTCCGCGGCCTCGAGTGCATCCGCACCGAGCTCGGCGAGCCCGACGAATCAGGTCGCCGCCGCCCGATTCCGGTGCCCGGCTCGGAGTTCACGATGCGAGCCGACCTCGTCGTCATCGCCCTCGGCACGAACCCGAACCCGCTCGTCCCGCACACGACGCACGACCTTGACATCGACCCGCACGGCTGCATCGTCACCGATCCGGAGACCGGCACTACGAGCCGCGAGGGCGTGTACGCCGGGGGTGACATCGCGACCGGCGCGGCGACCGTGATCCGAGCAATGGGTGCCGGCCGCCGAGCCGCGACCACCATCCACGACTACTTGCAGCAGCGTGCCGCAGAGAAGGGAGTCCCGCGATGAGCACCACGATCCACCCAATCCCCATGACGGTCCCTGATCGGCTCACCGTGCCCACGTGCGCGGGTTGCGGAGCCATGAAGCGTCCCGGTACGTGCGAGAGCGGCTGCGGCGAGCAGCGTCTCGACCTCGTCCCCGCCGCGGCCTATGACGAGCTCGTCGACGTTCGGCGAGGCGCTCGCGCCTGCACGGAGGCATTTCGCGCAGTGCTCAAGGAATTCGTCCGCCGTCAGCCGGCCGCCGGACAATTCGAGCCCGCCTACCGCTCCGTGCAGGACCAAGCGCGCATCGTGCTGCATCGCTTTCCGGACCCTCCCTTGAAGGACCAGGTCCTCCGAGGACCAACCATGCCGGCGACGACCTGGTGGTGCGCCGAGTGCGGCGGGATCGACGCGCCGCAGCAGTGCCTGGAGTTCTGCATCTGGCGGCCGGTCGAATGGGTGAAGTACGCCAGCTACCAGCAGGAGCGGATGCGCGCGGTGTCCGAATGGCTGATCGAGTCTCGGCTGCGCGAGCTGCTCCGCCGCATCGCGTCGGTCACACCACTGGGCGGCGAGTGGCCGCGCAGCTGGCGCGCGCTTCAGGCCGAGGCCCGGGGAATGCTCGAGCCCTCCAACGTGGCGGCGTCGATTGCGGTTCGTGAACATGCCGATGGGCGAGGCGAGGTTGCGACCGACAGCTCTTCGGCGACGGCAACCGATCCCAACCCCACCGCCGACGACCACGAGGCCGAGGAGTTCCGAAGGGGGCGTTGGGAGGGGATGGCCTGGGCGCGCGGGTATGCGACGGCGGATGAGCTGCGCAACCTCGTGGAGAACGTCGAGTCGGGGCGTGGCGGTGACGTCGACATGGACAGCCACCATTGGCGAGGCTTCCTCGACGGGGCCGAAGAGGTACTAGACGCCGTCGGTCCGCGCCATGATGGCTGAGAGGCCACCCGGGGGATCGACGGTCCATCCATCCAAGCAGAAGGTGGAGTAATGGCCACTCCCGAGGCAACCATCCTGAGTGAGAACGAGCAGTTGGCGGGGATTAATGCTGACTACGAGCGGCGGTACGGGTTCCACGACGCGGAGCATTATCTGTATAAGGCGCCTCGGGGGCTGAGCCGGGAGATTGTGGAGAAGATCTCGGTGTTGAAGTCTGAGCCGTCGTGGATGCGCGCGTTTCGGTTGAGGGCGCTTGATCATTTCCTGGCTCGCAGGCAGCCGACGTGGGGTTCGCCGCTGTTGGCCGGGCTTGATTACGACGATATTCGTTATTTCGTGCGGGCCTCTGAGACCCCGAGCCGGTCGTGGGATGACGTGCCCGCGGATGTCAAGCGGACGTTTGATCGCCTTGGTATTCCGGAGGCGGAGCGGAAGTTCCTGGCCGGGGTGGGAGCGCAGTATGAGTCCGAGGTCGTGTACCACCAGATCCATGAGGACCTCGAGCGACAGGGGGTGATCTTTACCGACATGGACACCGCGGTGCGTGAGCATGAGGATCTCGTGCGGCGGTATTTCGCGACGCTGATCCCGCCCAACGACAACAAGCTCGCCGCGCTGAACTCCGCGGTGTGGTCGGGCGGATCGTTTGTGTACGTGCCCCGGGGCGTTCATGTTGATATGCCGCTGCAGGCGTACTTTCGGATCAACACCGAGAACATGGGGCAGTTTGAGCGGACGCTGATCATCGCCGAGCCGGGCTCGTACGTGCACTACGTCGAGGGGTGCACTGCCCCCACCTACAGCTCTGACTCGTTGCACTCCGCGGTGGTCGAGCTGATCGCCCTCCCCGGCGCCCGGATCCGGTACACGACCGTCCAGAATTGGTCGACCAACGTCTACAACCTCGTGACCAAGCGTGCGGTCGCCCACGAGGACGCGACCGTGGAGTGGGTCGACTGCAACCTCGGGTCCAAGCTGACGATGAAGTATCCCAGCATCTACCTGCTCGGCGAGCGCGCCCACGGCGAGGTGCTGTCGATCGCGTTCGCCGGCGCCGGCCAGCACCAGGACGCCGGCGCCAAGATCATCCACGCCGCGCCGAACACGACGTCGAACATCTTCGCCAAGTCGATCGCCAAGGACGGCGGCCGCGGCTCCTACCGCGGTCTGCTGGAGATCGCCAAGGGCGCCCACGGCTCCCGCTCCAAGGTCGTCTGCGACGCCCTCCTGCTCGACGAGCGCTCCCGCTCAGACACCTACCCCACGATCCGGATCGGCGACGACGACGTCAACGTCGCCCACGAGGCGACCGTCTCAAAGGTCGGCGAGGACCAGCTCTTCTACCTCATGTCGCACGGGATCCGCGAGGACGAGGCCTCAAAGCTGATCGTCAACGGCTTCATCGAGCCGATCATCAAGGAACTCCCGATGGAATACGCCGTCGAGATGAACCGCCTGATCGAGCTGCAGATGGAAGGCTCAATCGGCTAAGGAGGCGTAGATAATTAAGCTGCTGATTTCGCGGATGGCGCGATCGCGTAGTTCCACTCGGGGTGAAACGGATCCGCGGTGAGGTTGACGGCGGCGAGTTGGGCGTCGGTGACCTCGACCTTCTTGGGGTAGTCGCGCTCGTCGAGTCGTGCGTAGACCTTCAGGCCGGCGCTGGTCGTGGTCGCGGCGATCGAGTTGATGATCACCTGGTAGCTGATCAGCGGCCGGCCACGCCAGTTCTGGCTGATGTGACAGAACAACCGGTGCTCGATTTTGTTCCACTTCGATGTGCCCGGCGGAAAGTGGCAGACGCGGATCTCAAGCCCAGTGTCATCGGCGAGCTTTTGCAACTCGGTCTTCCAGAGGCGGATGCGGTTCCCGTTCCCGCCGCCGCAATCGGCGGTGATCTGCAGCGCGCGGGCGGCCGGGTAGCGCTCCCGACCGAGGTCCTGCCACCACGCGCGAATCGACGCCACCGCGAGCTGCGCGGTCTCAGAGGTGATCCCGACGTTGACAAACCCCTCGTCCGAAGCGATGTCATAGACGCCGTACGGGATCGCCTTGCCGATCGCCTGGCTGGGGAAGTCGTGGGTCGAGACCTTGATCGGCTCTCCGGCCGCCCGCCACTCGCGCCCAGCGTTCTTGAACTCGCCGACCAGCTCCTTCTTCTTGGTATCGATCGAGATCGCCGGCTCGTCCGCGGCGATCGCCGCGCCGACCCGCTCGTTGACCAGACGAAACTGCTCATCACGATCGGGATGCTGCGCTCCTTCCAGAGTCTTGCGATTGGACTGCAGGCTGTAACCCATCGAGCGCAACAGGTGAGCCACGGTCGTGAAATGAACCTCGTGGCCCCGCTCACGCAACTCAACAGCAAGGCGGCGCACGCTCTTCGACGTCCACAACAGCACCTGCATCGGATCGCCGCGACAGTCATCCGCGACCAACCGCTCCAACACCACGACCAGTTCCGGATCAGTCTCACCAATCGGCTTGCGTCCACCGCCACGCCGACGCACCCGACCACCCTCAAGCCGCTCCCCGGCGTCGATCTCCCGCATCCCCTTGCGGATCGTGTTCTCAGAGATCCCGCTCGCCCTCGCCACCGCTGCGATCCCACCACGACCGAGCACCCGCGCCTCCGACGCCGCCCAGATCCGCCGCCCCCGCTCGCTCAACTCCGGCGCCAACGCCCGAAACCGCTCGCCGATCAACCGCTCATCGATCACGCTCCCGAAGTTCTACGCCCCCAAGCAAGATCCTTCACATTATTTATCTACGCTTCCTAAGTCCGCCCGGTCGATCCGGGCTCAACATCATCACGAAGTGCTTGCGGCTCGGGGCCCACGCCGAAACAGCTGTGACACGTGCGTCCGCGCGACGGTGGCCTCTGCCTCCGCTTCGATCGCCTCGGTGAGCGATTCCTGCCAGATCTCATCCCCGATCTCGCGCGGCAACGCGCCAGGGATAGAGGCCAAAAGCAGCATTGGCATGGGGTGGATTGGGTCGGGTCAACACGTCCTCCTTGTAGTTCGCGGTTGACTAGGATCCGGTCATCGGACCGCGAGGCCGTAGTGCTCGACGATGCGGGGCGTCACTCCTGGGACGAATCCCGCCGCCGACACCGTCCCGCGGCGAAATCTTGGTGAGCAGGGGCTTTGGGAATGTGTGGCCGTCGGCTAATGCCGATTCGACACCCGCGAGCGCGGGCTCCACCATTGCACGCCGTGGTCGGCGCATCAGGCTGCTTGCTCGGAGATCGTCAACCGTTCCGACAGGAGTCCCGCCGTTCCCGCAGCGGACCAAGAGTCGATTCCAGCCCGTCCCAGCCGTCTGCCGGCTGCCGCAACGCAACGCCCGCCTCCTCGAGCGTGCAGTTGCCCTTCCACTCGTTGCAGGGCGTGCAGCACGCCCGCAGGTTCGCATCCGTGTTCGTCCAGCCGCGTGCCAGGGGTAGAGCGTGCTCAACGGCCGGATATAGCCGTTCGATTGCCGGAAGCGTGCGATCCATCGGCATGTGGTGGCTGACCCACGGAAAGGCGTCGGCGGCGAGCTGGGCGATGAGCTGCAGCACCTCAGCGTGTATCAGCAACCGGCCGCAGTAGCGGCATCTCCAGCGGTCACGGCGGAGCACATCGAGAGCGCGTTCTCCCTTGGGAGGCGGCAAGCTTGGCAGCTGCCGCGGCGGATGACGGGGGATGAGGAGCCAGCTCCCCCTAAGCGGACCATATTCACAGTTGATTGGGCCCGGGCGCGGTCGCCTGCAGGTGCATTACGACGGCCCGTTGTGCAAACGCCGTGCGGTGCGGACAAGGGCGATGTCCCGATAGGCATCGCCGGCTCCGGGCGCTTTGGGACGATCGCTCTCCGGGAATGCGATCGTCGCGCGGGCTGGCGCGGTTCGGCGGGGCCGCACCGCTGAGTTTGGGCCAAACGAGGCGTCGTCTACCGCCGCGCTTGCAGGGTACGCTCGCGCACAGCAACCCGCCGCGGTGTGGCTGTCCGGAGCAGGAGAAGGGGACGGCGATCCGCCGCCGGAGTAGGGTCGCTCGAACCGATCGCTCAGTTTCGCGCGAAGCGCAGAACGACTCCGAGCACCCACCTCGATAGGAGAAGCCGGCACGGCTAAGCTCGGTGGCGGAGAGTCGGCACCGTCCTCACACGCGTCGATTCGCAGGTGCTCCCATAAGTACCGCGTAGAGTAGGTGGTGATCAAGAGCAGCGTGAGCGCAGTCGTCTCCCACTCTAACTCTACGCGCCGAATAGGAGTCAATGACGATGGACCAGAAGCCAGTACGTGAAGTACCTGAGACGCACCCGGCCAGTCGGGTGTATCGGATATTCACCGGGCTGTTTGTGTTCGGTCCGCCCGCCCTGCTGGTAGCGGCATTCCGGAAGCGGTGGTTTCTGGCAACTCCCATTAACCGTCGCATCTTCGGTGTGTTCTACCTCCTGAGTGGGTTCGGCATAACGGCCGGCTACCATCGGCTATTCACTCACCGCAGCTTCAGGACCTACCCGCTAATCCGCGGTATCTTTGCCGTTCTTGGCTCGACGGCGGTCCAGGGGTCAGTCCCTGACTGGGTGGCCGACCATCGCAAGCACCATGCTTACGCCGATGAGGCGGGCGATCCACATAGCCCCCATGTCGGCCACAAGGGTGGCCGGGTAAGAGGCTTTGTCCACGCCCACTTCGGCTGGCTGTTTGCCGACGAGAGAGCATCGCGGCAGCGCTATGTCCCGGATTTGCTGGATGATCCCGTGGTGATGGCAGTACACCGGCGCTTCGCTGTTGTCGTCGTGGTGAGCTATTTTGTGGCACCATTCACAGTGGGGCTGATCGTTACTAGGAAGCTTCGTGGTGGGTTGGGAGCTTTCTTGTGGGGTGGCGCACTACGTGTGTTCTTCGTCCACCATGCCACCTGGAGCGTGAACTCGGTCTGCCATCTCTGGGGCAAGCGCCCGTTCGAAACCCGAGATCAGAGTCGAAACAATCCGTTTGTTGCACTGGTAGGACTTGGCGAGGGTAATCATCACAACCATCACGCCTTTCCGAGGTCAGCTAGGCACGGCTTGGAGAGGTGGCAGTTCGATCCAACGTGGTGGCTCATCTGGATCATGGAGAAGATGGGCTTGGCGTGGGATGTACAGCGCGTCACCCCTGAGGCAATGGAGCGCAAGCGGGTAGCGGAAGGAGTAAAGGTCTCGCATCCACTCGAATGGCCGGGGGAATCGGAACGTGAGTCCGGGACCATCGATGTTGCGCAGGTGCGGGCGGGCTGACGTCACCAAAGCAGTGCATTCGGCGAGTCATGTCGACCTCGGGCGGGAGCGCCGTGGAACGAACCGGGAGGAACACGAGCTTTCGGCCCACGTGCCGCGTTCGCCATTTTCGAGCGTCCGCGCGAACGCTCGTCGTCAGCCGAGAAGCAAGGGACGAAGGTGAGTTGCCCGATGGGCTCGAGGACGCGAACACGGCGACCAGCTCCGACCCCCCAGCAACCGGCCAAGGTCCTGACGACCGCTTTCGCCCAAACTCAGCGGTGCGCCTCCGCCGAACCGCGTCAGCCCGCGCGACGATCGCATTCTTGGCGAGCGATCGTCCCGACGCGCGCCGAGCCGGCGATGACTATGGCGACGTCTCGCTCGTTTGGATCGGCCTCCTGCTCAGGCAGGCGAACTGGTACTCCTCTACGACGCGGGCGTCAACCCTGGGGACGAAGCCCGCCCCCGACCCAGATGTCAAGCCCGGTGGAAAACCAGGCCAGTGGCGCCGGTTGAAAACTAGGCCACTTGGGGGTTGGAGCAGCGTCGCTGCTGCCCCGTTCGTTGCTGATGTAGCCGGGTAGACGCAGGCCCCGCTAGGGCCGAGCACACCCGGCGTCAGGGTGGTGGTGCGGGTGCGACAAATGAGGCGCGCGTTTGTGGGCCCTCTGGGGCGTGCGGCGCGGCAGGGTCTAGGAGCCCCGGCACGGCAGACCCGGCACCGACCACGACCGGCAGTGCGCTTTCCCAAACTGGGGGCGACGCGCTCAGACCTCGGACGCCCGCACCGTCACCGCAGCCGCGATCGCGTCACGCCATTACCTTCGTCAGACCAGTCCCGGTGCGCGCGACAACGCGCGCCAGTGCTTTCACGTCGGCGGCCGGCCGCCCCTAAGGATCGGCTTGGCGACGGAGGGCACGATCGCCTTCGCCCGGTGGGACACGCTGTGGCAGGTCCGGACTCCCGGTCTCGGAGATGCCACACGCGTGCGCCATTGGTTGTCGTCGAAAGCGGCGCCGGGCTCATCGAGCCCGGGCGCGAACTCGCGAATGCCGGTCGCTGGCCTTCGCGTTGCCTCTGAGCAGACACATGCGCGCCAGATCTTTGGTGCTTCTCGTCCAAACCGGCAGCGAGGTGGCGGCTGCTCCGCGCTTTCGGAGCCCGATGGGGGGCAGCAGTCAGTCGCGGGCGCGGCGACCTCCGGGATGGTGGCCTCCGCACAACGGGAAGGGGGTGATCTCCACCGCGACGCCGGTGCCCTCTGGCGCTGGCGAGAGCTTGCGTCCGTGGGAACTGGTGGCAAGTTCGCGACCTTTCAGGATGGACCCAATCCGGGGGTTGAAGACTCTTATAGCCAGGGAAACATCACTGTCGTGCGGTACTCGTTCCAGGCTGGGCCAAAGGTCTTCAACAGCTCGGCTTCCTCCTCGGGTGAAAAATGCCTGGAGGAGAGGTAGAGGACGATCCCGATGGGTGCTCCGAGGCAGGTGTTCAAGAGGAAGCCCACGGGTGGAAGTACCAGCAGGGCGACCCCGGTGTAGAGCGGGTGCTTCACCAGCCGATAGGGGCCGCTGGTAATCAGCTCGCCGCGGGGGACCTTGGTCAGGATCAGGACGACCGACCAGATCCAGATCGCCATGCCGGCAGTCAGGGTCACGGCGGAGATGACGCGCAATCGCGTGGCCGGACCGCGGACGCGAAACATGCGTGGATAGGCGATATTCAGACCCAGCCCGACGAGCAGGAAGGGCAACGTAGTCAGGCCGATCTTGTCCCCGCTTCCTACCAGCAGCTTCAGGGTGCTCCCACTGCTCCGAACGTTCGGGGTCCCGATGCTATTGCTCTCGGCCAACCGCCTGAGGTTGAGCAGCTGCCGTCGCTGCATCCCGAAGTGAATCGGTCGCAGGAGGACCTCGAGCAGCAGGCCCGTGATCAAGTGCTCATAGCTCCCCGTGGAGCGCGTGATGAGTCGGACTCGTTTCTCATCGAGGGACTCGAGCAGGAACGTCCATCCAGCTGATCCGGGAGCGTCCCCGAGAACCAGTGACCGCTCGGGTGCGATGGCTCGGACCACGAAGCTGTCGGTGCGCCCTGGCTTCATCGGGAAGATGTCGCCGACCTCGGCCTGCTGCAGCTCGGGGATGATCCGATCAGCGCTGGGCATCCCAGCGTGGTCGAGACCGTCATAGCTGTACCACCCGGCACGGCCGCAGCCCATCTGTTTCAGCCATGGCCAGATCTCGGCCGGGCGCCCACCGATCGTGATCCCGTGCGTCCAGCGAACCCTCGCCCCCGACACCGCCTCATCGCCCGGAAGCGGCCGGTCTCCCTCGCCGGCGATAGGGCGAACCGGGCGCCGTGACACCGGACCGCTCACGATCGCCCCGGCCAGTCTCAGCGCATCGCCAACGACGACGCCCGCCCGTCTCCACCGACCAACCGTGGCTGGGGCAACCACAGTTCGCGCAGTCTCACCGGCCGGCCTTCCTCTGTGGGATGACACCGCGCCCGCTAATGGTTGCGATGCAACGGCTGGACGAGCCAAGTCTGTCATCGCAGCGTTGAACTTGTCCGGCTCGTCAACGAAGGGCTCATGACCGGAGTGCTCGAACCAGACGAGCTTCTTTGTAGGTGCGGCCAGGGCGTCGAAGTACGCCACGCTGGTCTCGGGCGGCACGAAGTGGTCGTTGCGACCAATCAGGAAGAACACCGGGATCTGCAAAGCGGGTGCGAGCTCGAGAAGATTGAGCCGCGACACCTGGGACCACATCGCATCCATCGAGAACCGGAAGCCGCGCCAACCGCGCGACAGCTCCAAGATCGACGACTCCTGTCCGGCGAGGATGGCTCGGCCGATCTTCCACATGGCCCGCGGTCTTATCTGGCCCTCGAAACGTGAGACCAATGTACGCTCAGTGAACACAGCATCGGCCGAGTAGGGCGGCGGGCCGACCGCTTCAAGCTTGTGCACCGCCCGCTGATTGCTGCGGCGACGTGCTTCAGCGAGCGCCCAGTGATAGGAGCCAGACTCCGCCGATCTCCAGTCGCCGATCTGACCGCTCCCGACGTACGCCAGAACCTTCTCCGGGAAGCGTCCGGCGTACAGCACGCCAAGGACAGAGCCCCAGGAATGCCCGAACATCACAACCTTCGGCTTGTCGAGGCGTTCGCGCACGACGTCGACGAGCTCGTCGAGGTCGGAGATGAATTGCTCGACCGTCATCGACGACCGCGGAATCGAGGGGTTGTAGGACTTGCCAGCGCCGCGCTGGTCCCAGTACACGGCAGTGAAGTCCCTCTCGAGCGGCGCGTTGAAGTAACGAAAGAACCCTGTCTCGCTGAACCCCGGTCCGCCATGCAGCAGGATCAGAGGCGGGTTGGCGACGTTCTGGCCGCGGATCATCACCCACTGCGTTCGGTGCTACGCAGCGCCGCGACGGTGGTGCTCGAACAGAAGTGCGAGCTGCGCTACACCCCGGTGAAGCGATAGTCCCGATCGACATCCTGCGCACTGACGCCTGAATCGTTCGGGCGCCCAGTTGGCACGGATGCCGCTCCAGCTTGTTTCCGTGCGCTCGCGCAGCGTCTCGCCCCTGGCCTGGCCGGTGCGGTGAGTCGACGAGCTCGCCGTCGACACCGAAGATCGCGCCCCTGAAGCCCGCCCTGGCTAAGCTGCTGGGCCGCCGATCATAAACGTGGCGCTCTCGCCGCTGGACAGCGCGCGGACGACGTCGCCGACACCGACGCTGATCGGCGCGCTGTGGCCGTCGGCGAGGGCGGTGACTGTCAGCTCGGATCCGCGCAATGAGACGTTGATCGGTGTGTGGCGCACCTGCATCGGCAGCGACAGCCCGTCCAATCGATCGACGAGCGTCGGGTTGAAATAGACCACGTTGTTGCGGATCTGGGTCCCGAGGTAGGCCCGCTGGACGAGGTCCAGTGTGCCGGCCATCACCCCGAGGTGGATGCCTTCCTTGGTGGTGCCGTCCTGGATGTCGTCGATGTCGCTCTCCAGCGCGGCGAGGAATCGCTGCCACGAGCTCTCGGGGTCGATCGCGGCCAGGACTCCAGCGTGCGTGACGAGGCTTAGCGTGGACCCGTGCGAGGTGCGCTGGTCGTAGTAGTCAATCGTGCTGCGGGCCGTGTCGTCGGTGTAGTGGTAGCCGAGCTGCTTGAACAGCCGGCGCAGCTCATCCTGGGAGAACAGGAAGAAGAGCATCAGGGTGTCCGCTTGCTTGGCCACTTTGTAACGTCCCGGATCGTCGCCCTCCGCCTTCAGGATCCGGTCGAGGCGCTGGATGTTCTCGTGCCTCTTGCGGTAGTCCTCCCAGTCGAGCTCCTGCAGGTCTTCGTAGCCCTCGAACTGACTGATGATGCCGTCGGCGTGGAAGGGGACGAACATCTTGCGGCTGATCTCGTGCCACGTGCGGATGTCGTCGTCCGTCAGGCGCATCCGTGCGCGCAGCACCTCGCGCCGGCTTGGCGGGAGGAGGTCGAGGACGCGCGCCGCGGTCTCGCAGAGCCAGGCCACGATCACGTTGGTGTACGCGTTGTTGCGCAGCCCGCCCTCGGTCGCGCCCGGATATTTCTCGTGGAACTCGTCGGGACCCATCACGCCATGGATCTCCCAGCGGTCGCGGTCCGCGTTGAAGTGTGCAATCGAGGACCAGAACCGCGCGATCTCGAGCATCATCTCGGCGCCGTGGTCACGGAGGAAGTCGAGGTCGTGGGTGATCTGGTAGTAGTGCCAGACGTTGTAGAAAATCGCGGCGTTGACGTGGCGCTGGTTGTGACTGAGGTCCCGCTCCCATCGCCCGGACAGCGGGTTGAGGTGGGTTACCTGGGTTTGCTCCTCGCCATCGCTGCCGCTCTGCCAGGGATACATCGCTCCCCGATAGCCTGCCGCCTTGGCGGCCGCGCGGGCCTCGCCGATGCGCCGGTAGCGATACATCAATAGCGCCCGCGTGATCTCGGGCAGCCGGTAGTTCAGGAAGGGGTAGATGTAGAGCTCGTCCCAGAACACGTGCCCCCGGTACGCCTCGCCGTTGAGGCCGCGGGCCGGCACGCCCGCGTCGTGGTGGGAGGTGAGGCGCGAGCATGTCTGCAGCAGATGTGAGATGTGCAGGCGAAGCAGGAACTGCACCCGTGGGTCGCGCGGCAGTCGGACGTCGCACACCTCCCATAGCTCCTCCCACGCGTGCGCATGGTCCTCGAACGCCTCCGCGAACGTCGGGTAGCGAATGGCGCTCTTACCGGCATTCGCCAGCGGCTCGTTGATGGCACGATCACGCGACGTGTATAGAGCCACCATCTTCTCGACGCGGATCGGCGCGCCCCGCTGCACGTCGAATGCCAGGATCTGGTGGACGTAGTCCTCCATCTGGTGGGTGACGCGTGGGACCGCGAGCTCCTCCTCGCCGCGGTAGACGCGCGTTCGCGCGGCTTCCGCGATCTCGATCCTCGACTCTCGCGTGCGTGCCTTCAGCGCAATCACGTCGGGGGCATAGATCCGAGGGCCCTGGGGATCGAGGTGACGGCCCTCGAGCTGCCGGTAGCGGCCCACGCCCCGGTTGACGACCCGCCCGTCGAGCGCCGAGATTACCTCGGCTCGCCCCGACCAGTTCTCGGCCACGAACTCCCACGCGACCGCCGATAGGTGCATCCTGCCCATGCTGACGAACCGCCGGCTCCTCAGGCTCGTCTCGCGTCCGGCTCGATCGCGGAAGCGCAGCTCGCGGGTGAGCAGCGCGTGACGGACGTCGTACGCATGCCGGTAGGACAACAGCTCCACGTTGGCGAGCCGGATCGGCTCCTCGTCCTCGATGCGAAGCAGTAGCAGGGAGCAGTTAGGCAGATTGACCAAGTCCTCGTTGGGGACCGGCTCACCTCTCAGAATCGTCGCCCGACGGTTATAGACGCCGTGCGCGTAAGTGCCGGGGTAATGCACGTCGCCCGCCTCGTCCCACTCCACCGCGCCACGAATGCAGAGGTAACCGTTCCCGGTTGAGGTCAACGCCTCCCGCAGCCCCTCCTCGCTCCGATCAAAGCCGTCGTAAACGAGCATGAACTCGCTCGCCGCGTATCTCTCCTCACCACCCATGGATGCTCAGCCCGCCAGCACTCAGCCCGCCAGCGCTCCAGGAACCGCTACAGCGCCTCCTTCGGACGTGATCGGCAGCCGTGCGGCGGCCAGCGATCGCGGGATCAACCCAGTCTGCCACGCGTAGCCCGGACGCCTCCCCCAGCGGTTACTGGTCGCGGACATTTGGCGGCGGCTCGTTGACCGCGAGCCAGTACAAGCCGAGCTGATGGACAACCTCGGAGAACTCGTCGAAGTCAACGGGCTTGCGGACGTAGCCGTTGGCCCCGAGTCGATAGCTCGCGGCGATATCATCGGGCGCGTCGGAGCTCGTCAGGATTACCACCGGCGTCAGGCGTGTGCGCTCATCTTCGCGGATGCGCCGCAGCACCTCGAGCCCGTCGATCCTCGGAAGCTTGAGGTCCAGCAGCACCAGCCGCGGCAGGTCGTTGCCGTCGTTGACCAGGTAGTCAATCGCCTCCTGGCCGTCGCGCGCGACCTCGACGTTGGCGGCCACCTTCATGCGCAGCGCAAGCACCGTCAGCGCCTCGTCATCTGGGTTGTCCTCGACGAGCAGGATCGTCATAGGATCGAGCATCTGGTCACCTGCGGTTCCGTCGATGGTCTGTGCGGCGCATCCTGGGGCAGGGTCAGCCACAACGTCGCTCCCGCTTCGGGCGTGACCACGGCCCAGATCTCGTTCCTGTAACGCCGCAAGGCGCAGCGCGCCAGCGAGAGCCCAATCCTGATAGCCAGAAGCTCGACGACGAGATGAACACGCTGGGACGGCCCGAACAGCGCCTCGGCGTAGCTCATAACGAAGCCCCCGCCGTTGTCGCGCGCGCCGTAGCAGCGCGCCCTCCGCGCTCCTCACGGCCGACGCCGATCGCCTCGGTTTTGCATGCACTCAACCTGACCGCGTTGTCAGGCGATTGCTCCACGGCGACGCGCGGCGGCTCCCGAGCAAGGCGACTCCATACTTGCCCGGCCGCTAGCAAGCAGGCCGATCTCAGACTGCTGTCCCCACGGAACGCAAGCATTACGACCCCGAGAGCAGGCTCACGCTTGGTCCTCAACGGCGGTCGTCTGGGCCGAGACGCTCGGAACCGCCGCCTCGCCATAGGAGTGGAGTGGTCTCGCGGTTCGAGGGCAGCGAGCAACGGTGCTTGCTGCAGCCAGTGCCACACTCTGAGTTGCGGGTCTTCGTGTTCGAAGGGATGACCCTCGCGCGCAATCGGTGCATGACGGCCCTGAGAGCGCTCTACCGATGGTCATCGTCTGAGGCTAACGTGAAGTAGAACGTGGCGCCGGCGCCGATGGCACCCTCCGCCCATACGCGACCGCCGTGGCGACCGATAACCCGCTGCACGGTCGCTAACCCGATACCGTTGCCGCTGAACTCGCTCTCGGAGTGCAGGCGCTCAAACGGGCGGAAGAGCTTGTCCGCGTCGCTCATGTCGAAACCCACGCCGTTGTCGCGCACGAAGATAGCGGCATGACTCGCGTGCTCGGTGCGACCGAATTGCACCCTCGCATGTGGCTCTTGTGAGGTGAACTTGAACGCGTTGCCGAGCAGGTTCTGCAGTGCGACGCGCAGCAGCTCCTTATCACCCACCGCCGACACGTTCGGCTCGATCAGAACCTCCAGCTCGCGCTCGGGCTCCGCAGCACGCAACTCCTCCACGATCTCGGCGGCAAGCGCACTCAGCTCGACATCGCGGAACGTCATCGGCCGCCGACTCAGCCGCGAAAGACCGAGCAGGTCGTCGATCAGCACCCCCATCCGTTCGCTGCCCGCGCGCACCCGCTCGAGCGCGTGACGTCCGTCGGCGTCGAGCTTATCGGCGTATCGCCGGAGGACCATTTTGCTGTAGCCGTCGATGGCGCGAAGCGGCGCGCGCAAGTCGTGCGAGACGGAGTAGCTGAATGCCTCAAGCTCGGCGTTTGCAGCCCGGAGCTCCTGCGTGCGCTCCTGCACGCGCTGCTCGAGCTCCTCCGAAAGGCGGCGCAGTTTGTTCTCGGCCGATCGGCGTCGCTCGTCACGCTGCATCGCCTCCAGCGCGAACGAGAGGTCGGCCGCCAGCCCGTCGAACAGCTTGACCTCTTCCTCGTCGAAGAACCCTGGCTCTGAGGCGTAAGCCGACAGTACCGCCACGCAGCGATCCTCCACAATGAGCGGGAAACCGGCAGAACTTCGATACTCCCGCGCGAGCGCGGCGTCGCGCCACGGGGCCATTCGCTCGTCGTTGGCGATGTCCGTCGTGAACACATGATGGCGCTCCCGCGCGGCGGTGCCGGTTGGTCCCCGGCCCTCAGGAACGTCGAGCACGGAGATCCGGATGGAGTCGACGTAACCCTGCGCCGCTCCCGCGTGGGCGACGGGGACGATCCACTCGTCATCGTCGATCTCACCCACCCACGCCATACGCAGCCGCCCATGCTCGACCAGCACGCGGCAGACCTGCTCGAACAGGGGAAGCCGCTGCCTGAGCCGCACGATCGCCTCGTCTGCCTTGGACAGCGTGGCGTAGATGCGAGTAAACCGCTCCGCTCGCCGCTCGGCGAGCACGCGGCTCCTCACATCGCGACAGCTCACAACCAAACCATCACCGTGGCGAACGATCCGGACGTCGTAGTGACAGGGGCCGGCGACGCCGCCGAAGAGCGCGTCCAGTTCGAGCCCGTCTTCCGCGAACGACTCGCCAGTCTCGATCACGTCCCGATACAGCTCGAAGATCCGGTTCGAGGCCATCTCAGGAAATAGCTCAAGCAGACCACGTCCTAGCTGGTCCTCCGCGGTAATCTGACTGAACTCGCACGCGGCTCGATTGATGAACTCTGTACGAACGTCGACGACGCGCCCCGCGCTGTCGCGGACCGCACTATAGATCGCGAACGCGTCGAGCTGCGAGTCGACCGCGGCTCGCAGCCGCTGCTCGCTCTCACGAATAGCCTGCTCGATCCGCGTGCGCTCGGTCACCGCGCGCCAACCGACGGCGATACCGTCGCCGAACACGGCCAAGCTGCCCTCAAAGCGCCCACGGCCGACCCTCGTGCGTGCTAGTCGCCCGGCGCTGGGCCTGGGCGAGCTCGTCGTCCAGAAAAGCCGGGAAACACTCCCCGATCCTGCGACCAAGCAGCTGCTCGCACGTCAGCCCGTTGCGCCGCCACGCTGCGTCGTTGACGTACTCGTCGCAGAAGTCGACGATCCGCCCGTCCTCGCCTCTCACCGCCGAGCAAATCGAAAAGCCGTCGACCATCGCCTCCACCGCGCCACGAAACCGCTCCTCCGATCCACGTCGCGCCGCCAGCGCCGAGCTCTCACCGCTCATACCAGACGCAACCACCAGACAAGTATTGCGCCAGTCGCAAGCCGGCGACGCCCGCATCTTGATCCAAAGGCTTTCGCATCCGGCAACCAACTCCCCTGCGGCACGATCCCTCGTCGCCGAAGCGGTCGCACTCCCGTGCGCAGGGCAGAGCGCGAGGCAGTCGTGCGGATACGGTCGGTGGGAGCGTCGGTTTCGGCCGAGCGCCGGAGCCGGCAGCGGTTCGGGCCGTTGGAGCCGCGGTCGAATGATTGTCCAGCGCTCGAAGAATGGGCGAACCCGGTGGTACCGTGTGCGTGCTGGCGGGATGTCGGCGAGGGCTGCCGGGGGTCATCCTCGGTGCGATGTGCGGAGGTCAGATGCGCCGTTTCGGGTTCTTGATGGTTGCCGCTGCCTTCGGCGTATTCGCGCCGGCGGCAGGGGCTCGGCCGAGTAGGCATGTATGCGGGCCCGTGGCGTCGAAGGCCGCTCGCTGCAACGCGCTCGTGGTCACAGACAGCAAGGGGACGCCGCTCGTCACGTCGGCCCCCGCGGGCTACGGCCCCGCGGACCTGCGCAGCGCCTACGCTCTCACGAGCACCGGCAGCTCGACCCAGACGATCGCGATTGTGGATGCGTACAACGACCCGAACGCGGAGTCTGATCTCGGCGTGTACCGATCGCAGTACGGCCTCGGCGCGTGCACGACGGCCAACGGCTGCTTCCGCAAGGTGAACCAATCCGGTGGGACGAGTTACCCCCGCGGCGACAGCGGCTGGGCGCAGGAGATCTCACTCGACCTCGACATGGCGTCGGCCATCTGCCCGAGCTGCCACATCCTGCTCGTTGAGGCCTCGAACTCGTCGCTGACGAACCTCGGCACCGCGGTCAACACGGCCGCGAGGCTCGGCGCCAATGCGATCTCGAACTCCTACGGCGGTGGCGAGTCATCCAGCGAGACGAGCTGGGACGCCAGCTACTACAACCATCCCGGCATCGCGATCACCGCGTCGAGCGGCGACAGCGGGTACGGCGTCGAGTATCCGGCCGCATCGCCGTACGTGACGGCGGTCGGCGGGACGTCGCTCACGCGTTCCTCGAACGCCCGCGGATGGAGTGAGACCGCCTGGTCGGGCGCGGGAGCGGGTTGCTCGGCGTTCGAGCCGAAGCCGTCTTGGCAGACCGATCCGGGGTGCGCGCATCGGACCGTCGCCGACGTGTCGGCGGACGCCGATCCCAACACCGGGGTCTCGGTCTATGACACCTACCGCACGGGCGGCTGGCTCGTATTCGGCGGCACGAGCGTCGCGTCACCGATCGTCGCCGCCGTCTACGCCCTGGCGGGCAATGAGTCGTCTGTGACCTACGGGGGCTTCCCTTACACGCACACGAGCTCGCTGTTCGAGGTCGCCAGCGGGTCCGACGGATCGTGCGGAGGGTCTTACCTCTGCAGCGCCGGGACGGGCTACGACGGGCCGACCGGACTCGGCACCCCGAACGGCACCAACGCGTTCTGACCCATAGAGGGACGAGCGGCGACATCCGGGCGGATTCCCATCCGGGCCTCACGTCGGTCGTCGCGAAGGACGCGGCGCCCGCGGATAGGCATCCGGAGCCGATATGAGACACCACCCGGCCGCCAAAGCTCGCGCATGACGTGAAACGTAGTCGACCGCCCCGACGCACGATCCGCCAGCTCGTTCACGCGCGGAAACAGCGTACGCGTCTGCACCGCGGCGCCGGCGGCCGCGCAGCCGCTTCGTCGCCGACGCAATCGCCGGCTCGGACTACCGCCGGATGTCGAAAGGAGTCGTGCGACGCACCACCGCGGGGCTGCCGCGTGACGCCTTAGCTTACTTCCCGCGGAAAAGGTGATGGGGTTGTGAGGGGGCTTTTCCGTCCGGTGTGACACCGAGAATTCCCTGCTGGTAATGGGTTTTCTTGGTGAGAGGGGTGTGCATGCTGACGTTGCTGGCGCCGCAGCCGGAGTCGCTGTGGGACGAGTCGTTGCCGCTCGAGGTGAAGGAACTCCCGGACGATCTGGCGGCGCTGGATGTGGTGTTGGCCGATCCGGAGTTGTTGTGGCCGCTGGTGGAGCGCTGGCAGCGCGAGTTCCGGGAGACCGGCCGGCTGGTGTTGACGGAGGGGCGCCCGACGATCGCGCTGGAGACGTACATCAGGTTGATGGTGCTCAAGCAGCGCTACCGGTGGGGGTACCGAACGCTGGTCGCGGAGGTGTCGGACTCGATCCATCTGCGCCGGTTTTGCCGGATCAGCCTGGGCGAGCGGGTGCCGGACGAGTCGACGGTCCGCAAGCTCACCAGGCGGATCGGGGCGGAGACGGTGTCGGAGATGACGCGCGCGCTGATCGTCAAGGCGACGCGGGAGAAGCGGTTTCGTCCGCGGGCCGTTCGGATCGACTCGACCGTGATCGAGGCGGATGTGAAATACCCGACCGACGCGGGGCTGGCATCGAGCGGGGTGCGGGTGCTGGCGCGGGAGGGTCGCAAGCTCGCCAGGCTGATCAAGGAGAAGAAGGCGCGGGTGCGGGATCGCTCGCGGGCGATGGGTCACAAGCTCAGAGCGATCACCCGCACGATCCGCCGGCGCTCCGGCGAGGCCAAGCAGGAGGTGCTGGGGCTGACCGGCGAGACGGGCGAGCTGTTGGAGCGCTCGATCATGGAGGCACGGCGCTTGGCTGCAGTCGCGAGGCGCAGGGCGTGTGGGCGGGGTGCGAAGGCGAAGCTGAAGGCGGCCGCCGCACTGGAGGAGATGGCGGATCGCTGCGAGAAGGTCGCAACCCAGATCCGTCAGCGAGTGAAGGGCGACCCGATCAAGGACCGGATCGTGTCGCTGCACGATCCGGACGCCCGCCCGATCCGCAAGGGCAAGCTCGGGAAGCGGACGGAGTTTGGGTTCGTCTCGCAGTTGGCGGAGGTGACCGAGAACACCAAGACCGGCGCCCGTGGGCTGATCCTGCCCGCGTCGACCGAGCTGGGCAACCCGGCCGAGGAGACGCTGCTACCGGGCACGGTCGCCGAGCTCGAGCGGCTCGGGATGAAGATCCGCGAGGTCGCCGTGGACGGTGGGTTCAAGCCCGGACCGACGAACACCGGGCTCGCGGACCTTCAACCCAACACGGTGTTCATCGCTGGCCGCCAGGAACCCGGCTCCAAGCGCACACAGCGGCGGTTGCGGCGCTACCGCACCGGCGAGGAGGGCCGGATCAGTCACCTCAAACGCCGCTACGGGCTAGACCGATCACGGCTGAAAGGCGACCAAGGGCGGCAGATCTGGACTGAGTGGGCGATCCTGGCCTACAACACCGACACGCTCGCCGTCCGGGAGCGGTGAAACACTCCCAACCGCTCCCTCACCGAGAGCAACCCATTACCACGAACGGCCGCGCGAGAACCCTCTCCGCGGCCGTTTCGTATCTCGCGAGTTTTTCCGCGGGAAGTAGCTTAGCTTAGGCGGTCACGCCGGCGGCGTGGCTCCTCTTGGATTAAGGAGCAGCGTCGTCTCGGTCGCCGGCGTCGCTCCTTCACCTGGCGGAGCAGGTGCGTGCGGCGGTCGAGAGCGCGCTCTCCCAACTCGTCCGCTCCGAGAGTTAGATCGCGGGTCGGCACGCGCTTGGGCAGTAACTGGCCGAGCGGCGGCCGAGCGCTGGCAGGTGGTGACCGCAGCGGATTGTGATGCCCTCAGGCGCCGAGCCCGCGCGCCGGGCGGGCGCTTGCGGTCAGTCGCCTCTAGCGTGGCCGAGACGGGGAGGCCGGCCGACGGCGGGCTGGGAGTCTTGGGCCGCCCCGGGTCGGAGCCGTGCGGTCTGCGCCGCTACTCGTGGCAACGCCGAACGGCTTTATTGTCGCGCCTGATCGTAGGCCCGGGCCCCTCTCGGGCCGCCGGTGGTGTCGCTTGTGGAGGTCGTCGCGCATTCAACTGAATCGATAAAGTGGTGTCAGGCCACGGTTTTGCTCGGAGCGGTGTGCTTGCGGACCGACTCGCGAGATCGGGGGCAGTCCTTCCGTGGCGGGCTGCCACCAGTCGGCCGGGACGATTCGTAGTGCGAGCTCGAGCGTGCCTCTGTCGAGCTCCTCGGCGAGTTGCGTGATGCGCACGACCCGGTCGGCTAGCCGGTTATCGTCGATCTCGCCCACGATCTGGACGGCCGGGCTGCTTTGGCTCATCCGCTGTCGCTGGCGGTCGATCGGTTCGAACTGGTCGAGCAGGCTGCCCAGCCCAGCGACGTCGCTCGCCAACTCGACGTGTTGGTCGATGAGCTGGGCGTACGCGTCGGCGTTGGGCATGACTGAGCCCCAGCGGCCGAGCACCTCGTTGCTGGCGCTCACGGAGCGGTTGATGCCCGCGTGGAGGGACCGTGGCCGGTCCTCGTCGGCGACCACCTCGCGGATCGCCTCGGTCAGCCGCGGCGCGTGCGGTGCCGCGCGAGCGCCGGCGTTTATCGGTGCCGCGGGGGACTCGTCCGATGGCATTAGGCCCGCGAGCTCGATGATCCCGGTCCAGTCCATCCGTGCGTGGCGGACGAGCTCGAGCATCACGCACTGTGCGAGCACCCGCCAGCGGCGGCGCCGGCGACGTTCAACTGCCTAGACCACCAGCGCGACCGACAGCATCACGACGATCAGGCTCGCGGCGAGGTTTGCGAGCAGAGGGTGATGGGCCCAGAAATGTCGCCCGAACGCGTCGGAGATGATGGCGGCCGCGAGTGCGAGCAGAGCCACCGCGGCGAGCGAGCGGGTCCCCCCCAGATATACGAGTCGACTGAGCTCGATGTCGTCAGTAGGGGGTGTCACGCGGTCGCAAGCGCGATCTGGTGGAGCATGCTCTGGCGCGGCACGCCGAGGCCCCAGAATGCGTGCTGGGCCTTCTCGCCCTGGACGCGGTAGGGAAGCCTGATGTACCAGGGCATCGGGTCCCAGCTGCCCACGTCGCGCAGATACGCCTTGCCGTCATGCTCGAACAGCAGCAGCCGACTCGTCGCGTTGCCGATGAAGTGGCCGCGGTGCGTTGTCAGCTGGATCACAAGCTCAGCCCTCGCGCCTTCAGGGACCGCAGCAACTTCGTCGCCCTGCGCGGCGAGCGCCGCGTTGATGACGGCGACGTATGCGTCCAGCGCGGGTCGGTCGCTGCGGTCGAGAATCCGGGTGACCGTTACGTACCCGCGCGTGAACATGGGGACGTGAGGAGCGATTTCGGCCACGACCTCGATTTCGAACGTCTGGCCTTCGAGTCCACCACGGCGCACGGCGGTAAACCGGCCGATTTCAGATCCGTAGTCCTGCCACGTGTCGGGCCTGCGCAGTGCCGCCTCCACGCGTTCGACGGTGGAAATCTCGACCGGCTCGTACGCGAGCCAGGTCTGCTCGCCGGAGGCGCTCACAGGTGGGCTCAGCTCGGCGAGCGCACCGGACTCCAGGCGGGCCTCAGGCCGGTAGGCGTCACGCTCTTCGACTGACTCGAACGCCACGCCCCAACCGCGACGCTCCGGATCGGCATACGCCTCCAGAAACCAGTCACCGTGAAGCTGCTGCGAACCGCGCTCGAGCTGCTCACGGTCCAGTCGCCCGGCCGGATAGTGCGACCCGCCGTCACGAGCGCGGCGGAACGCGTGATGGAATCTATGCACATCGGTTGTGCGGAGCCGACGGCCGAGGCGGTGCCAGTGAGTCGTGAGCACGATGTGCGCGAGACGAAGATCGTCGAGCTCGCGCTCGTCGTCGGACTTGGTGTAGTAGGCGGCGTTGAGGAAGTGCAGAACCCAGTCTGTCGAGTTCTTGGCGGCGATCGACGATCCGACCATGCCCGCAAACTGTGCGAGGCCTGGGCCGCGGTCGGGTGGCGCGGGCGACTCGTCCGTCGTCGTGACTACGGGGGTATCGGGTGATTGGCTCATGGCAGCCTCTCCTTCGTGGCCCGTGTCGGGCCGGTCACGTGGTTGAACGGTGTGGGGAAATCGGATGGGTGATCCCGCCGCGTGTCGGCGGCCGACGGACGCGCGGCGGTCTCCTCAGGCCCCAGCTCAGCACTGGGAGCGGGTGCAAGCGCTTGCTCGGGCGATGGCCAGGAACCGCTGCGAGGGGCGATCGGCCGGCGGAGGTCGCCTCGGAGCAGAAGGTATGCGACGGTGCCCACGAGCGTGGGTACCCATAGGGAGATTGCGCGGTAGATCAGCACCGCCGCTGCCGCGGTGCTGAGGGGGGCGCCGTAGACGGTGAGCATTCCGACGAGACCGAGGTCCACGGCGCCGATCCCGCCGGGGATCGGGAGCGCGTTGGCGGCCATGCCGATCAGGTAGCCCATCACCACAGCGCCGAACGGCGGTGCGGAGCCGAGCGCCCGGAATGCCAGCCAGAGGGTCGCGACGTCGAAGATCCAGAATCCGACCGCCCCGAGCAGTCGCCAGTTGGGATGGCGCAGAACCGCCTCGCTCTCCCGGATCCCGGCCGCCAAAGACGTGACCATTGAAGCGAGCCGCGAGTGCTTCTCAGTGTGCTTCTCCGCAAGGTGCGCGAGCGGACCCGGGATGGCGAGGAACAGTGCGATCACGAGCACGCCGACGAGCGCGGGCAGTAGCGTGAGCAGCGGCTTTTGCGGGCCGGCGAGCACGCCGGTGGCCAACCCGAAGCCGAACAGCGACAGCGCACCGACCGTGACCGCGCTCGTGACGAGGAATACGACCGACGAGCGGATCGCGATCGCGCGGCCGGGCATCCCCAGCTTCCTCAGCACGAAGGCTCCCAGTCCAAGCCCGCCGGCGCCACCGGCCGGCACCAGCGCGCCCGCCGCCATCTCGGTCCACGCGAGCCGCGCCGCCAGCCTCCGGGGGCCGCGCCAGAACACCCCCTGGAAGAAGAACACGAACGCAAAGCAGGAGGCCAGCTCGGCGAGCACCGCCAGCACCACCCAGCCTGACTGCGCGTGCCCCAGCTCGCGCGTGACGGCAGCCAGACTGGGAACCGCCGCGAGCAACGCGACGACGATCGCCCCGAGCACCAGCAGCAACAAGATGCTGCGCAGCAGCTGGCGTAGGTGCGCGTCGGACCCGCTCATCGCGCCTGCACCGAGGCATCCAGTTCGCGTTGCTCGCAGTGCCAGGGTTGGCCGAGTACCGCGCAGATCGCGTGCCGCCACCACCTCGAGGCCCGTGATGCCGGCGGCGCCGCGAGACGGCCGATCACGGCTGCCGACGCGGCGACAATCGCGGCGACGACGAACGCCCGCGTGTATCCGGCGGTGAGCGCGCTCCGCACGGCGTCATGCGTGACCGGGCCTGCGGCGAGCGTCGCCTTCGTCCGGGTCGCGGCGATCGTCGCCAGAGCGGCCAGCCCGATCGCGCCGCCCACCTGGCGGCTCGTCTGGAAGACGCCCGACGCGATCCCAGCCTGATCCGGGGGCACGCCGGCGACTGCCGACATCGTCAGCGGCACGAACGCCATCCCAAACCCGAGCATTGTCACGACCGACGGTCCCAGGACATGTACCGCGTAGCTCCCGCGGCCGGGCAGGTGCGCGAACCACAAGAGGCCGGCCGCGATCATCAGAGGAGCCACGAGCAGCAGGACCCGCGTGCCGACGCGCCCGATCAGATGGGAGCTGACTTGCGTGCCGATGATCACCGCGAGCCCCGATGGCAGGAACGCCAGCCCAGCCTTCAGCGCGTCGTACCCGAGCACGTTCTGCAGGTACAGCGTCATGAAGAACCAGGTGGCGAACATCGACGAGGTGACGAGCAACACCGCCGCGTTGGCCGCGCTCAGAGACCGAATCTTGAACAGCCCGAGCGGCAACAGCGGCTCGGTCGCGACCCGCCACTCGATAATAATCACGAACGCGCACAGCGCGAGCACGCCGGCCGCGATCGGAATCAGCACGCGCGGCGAGCCCCAGCCGTGCGTGGCCGTCTGGCTGATGCCATACACGAGCAGCACCAGCCCGCTCGTGCCGAGCAGCGCTCCCAGCAGATCCAGCCGATGCCGCTCGCGTCGCCGGTCGTCCGCCGCCAACACCGTTCGTGCCGCCACCAGCGCCAGCAGCCCGATCGGCACGTTGATAAAGAAGATCCAACGCCACGACACGTAGTTCGTGACGATGCCGCTGATCAGCGCGCCCGCCACGCCCCCCGCCGCCGCCATCGCGCTCCACGCTCCCATCGCGCGCGTCCGTTGTGGCCCTTCTGGGAACGTCGTGGTGAGAAGGCTGAGCGTCGCGGGCGACAGCAGCGCGGCGCTCAACCCCTGAACCGCCCGCGCACCGATCAACACGCCTTCCTGAGGCGCGACTCCACACAACAGGCTCGACCCGGTGAACGCCGAGAGCCCGATCACGAACAGGCGCCGGCGACCGAACAGGTCACCGAGCCGGCCTCCCAACAGCAGAAAACCGGCGAACGTCAGCGCGTAGGCGTTAACCACCCACTGCAACGCGGTCTGGCTGAACCCAAGCGCATGGCGGATCGAAGGCAGCGCAACGTTGACGATCGAAACGTCCAACACCACCATGAACTGCGCCACACACAACAGTGTCAGAACGGCCGTCGCGCCACCGCGCGTACGGCTCGAGGGCACCTCCCTCGTCCGGGAAGCGCTTGCCGTCGTTGTCGTGCTCATGTGCATCACGCTCCTATCGTTTGCTCGCCGAGTAGGGCGGTGGAGTCGTCGATGGCTCTGCTCCCGGCAACCGTGAGCACGTCAACGAACTCGAGTTGCCCCACGGCGGTGTCACGGTCGATCTCCTCTCGTCCGCGTCGTCTCACTTGGAGGTTCACGAACGTAGGCGCTATCGAGCCGAGGTGCGGGCGAGGTGTTGGGCGGCGAAACGGGTCGCCATCCCGCCGTCGCCGGTGGCCGGGGCGACCATCTTGGTCGATCCGGAACGAACATCACCGACGGCGAACACGCCGGCACGGCTGGTTTCCACGAGGAACGGTTCGCGTCCTAGCGTCCGCCACGGTTCCCGTTGGCCAAGGCCGGTGCCGAGCCCCGGCCCGGTAAGGATGAAGCCCGCTTCGTCCAATGCGAGTTGGCCGGCGAGCCATTCGGTGCGCGGCTGGGCGCCGATCAGCACCACCATCGCGCGGACGTGGAGCGTTCGCAGGTCGCCGCTCGCGTTCTCCTCCACGGTGACGTGGTCGAGGCCGCCATCGCCACCGACCTCGCGGACCTCGTGACCGGGTAGGACCTCGACCGCGGGGTTGCGCGCGATCCGGTCGCGCAGGTACCGTGCCATGCCAGCCTCAAGCGGGCCGCGCGAGACCAGGAATACGTGGTGTCCCTCCTCGCTCAGCGTGAGCGCGGCCTGGCCCGCGGAGTTGGCGCCGCCGACGACGACCGCAGCGTCCCCCGCCCGAAGGTCCCCGCGGGCCATGTCGACGGCGTATGCCACGCCCGCCCCCTCGTACTCGGCGAGGCGAGGAATGGGCAGCCGACGGTACTGAACGCCGAGCGCGAGGATCACGCTTGCGGCCATCAGCTCCTCGCCGCTGTCAGTGGTGATGACGTGGAACCCGTCGCGTTCGCCGAGGCCGGCGGCACGGCAAGGCACCATCATGGTCACGCCGAACTTCTCCGCCTGCAGATGCGCCCGCTCCGCGAGCTCGGCGCCGGAGACGCCCGCGGGGAAGCCGAGATAGTTCTCGATTCGCCCGGAGGTGGCGGCCTGGCCGCCGACCGCCACCGCGTCGAGCAGGCAGGTCGACATGCCGCCCGCCGCGCCGTAGACACTCGCCGCCAGGCCCCCAGGCCCGGCGCCGATCACGATCAGATCGTACGTTCTTCCAACCACGATCGGTCGATCGCCCAGGCCCGCCGCGGCGGCGCGCTCCTCGTTCGTTGGATTGACCAGAAACCGGTCGCCTCCGAGCAGGACGACGGGTCCTACGGGTTCTCGATCTCGAGATCAGCCAGCCACGCTCGCGCACGACGGTCCTCGACGTCGGCCCAGTCGTGCAGCAAGCGGTTGCGCACGGCGAATTCCCGCAGCCGTTGTGTATCGCGATCAAAGCGCGAGCCCACGATCCGAGCGCCCAACCGCAGGCGCTCGAGCGCCTGGCGGCGACGAAACAGCGTCTGCAGCACGAAGTCTCCAAATGACAGATCGCGGCCGACCAACTCTCGGAACGCGCTCCCGGAAATGGCAAGCACCGAGCCCGCCTCCCGCACAGTCCCGGTCGCCTCGCTGCCCTGTCCCGTGAACAGGTTGAGCTCGACCATCAGATCGCCCGCAGTCTGCCTGGCGAGCTCCCGCCCGTCATCGCCGCTCCCCACCACGACCGACACGCTGCCCTCGAGCACGACGATCACCTCATAGACCGCAGATCCCGGCCGGAACAGCACCTCGCCCGCACTCGTGGGGCGCACCTCCCCGAGCCCAGCCAGCAACTCGACCTGCCGATCCGTCAGCTTCGGAAACAGCGCGGGATCGACATCGTCGAGCAGGGGCGCCGAGACGCCGGCATCCTGCTGAAGTCCGCTCGTGCTCATCCGATGCGCCCCTGCGGGTCCCAGCTGCCGCGTCCTCCGACGACCGTCAGCGCCGGCTCGAGTTCCGCCAGCTCGTCGAGTGCGCACGTAAATGGGTCGGCGGTGTAGGCGACGAAGTCCGCGAGCTTGCCCGGCTCGAGCGTCCCGCGATCGTGTTGCTCTCCTAGCAGCCGTGCCGCGTCGCTCGTGTAGAGCCGGATCGCTGTCTCGCGGTCGATCGCGTGCTCAGGTCCTAGTACGCCGGCGCCGCCCGTTTGGCGCGTGACCATTCCCCACACGGAGCGCATGGCGTCGTAGGGGCCGACCGGGTAGTCGGACCCTGCGCCGACGAGCGCGCCTTCCCGGATCCATTCGCTGACCGGCATCACCCGGCGGGCGCGCTCGACGCCCCAGTTCTGGATCAGCTCGGCCGCGAGAGTGAACAGCAACGGGTGCTGGATCGTCACCGGGATCCCGAGCCTGATCGCCCGGGCCCGCTGCTCGCGTCCGATGAGGAATCCGTGCTCGATCACGAGCGAACCCGGGGAAGCACCAGGGTTCGCCTTGAGCGCTCGCTCGTAGGCCTCGAGCGTGACGCGGACGGCTCGATCGCCGACCGCGTGCGTGCCGACCCGCCAGCCGTTCTTCAGCGCGTAGTCCGCGAGTTGTGCGAGCTCGTCTGCGCTCCAGATCAGGATGCCGTGTTCGGCGCGGTCGGTGCGGTAGGGCTCGCAGGTGGCGCCCCCCTCGGCGCCGCCGTCCAGGATCACCTTCAATCCCCAGACGCGCAGCATGGCGTCGCCCGAGTCGCTGCGGACGTTCAGCGAGTCCAGCAGTTCGATCCGCTCCTCGACGTGGCCGACTGCGGTCGCGAGGATCAAGTAGCGGGTCCGGACGGCCAGCCGTCCGCGGTGGCGGATCGTTTGCAGGAGCTCGATCTCGCCGCGCGGTTCAACAGCGGCGTCGCGGACCGCGCAAAGGCCCTTGCGGGCGTAGTCCTCGCTCGCGAGTGCCAGGTTTTCGAGCTGCTCTTCGAAAGACGGGGGCGCCATGGCGGCCTCAACGGACGCGAACGCAGGGGTTTCCTGGAGCAGTCCCGTCGGCTCGCCGGTGGCGTCCCGGAAGATCTTGCCGCCCGGCGGGTCGGGCGTGTCACGGCCGATTCCCCCGAGCTTGAGCGCGAGCGAGTTGCAGACGTCGTTGTGGCCTCCGCGCTTGACGATGACGGGGTTCTCGGGAGCCACCTGGTCGAGCTCCCGGCGGGTCGGGAACCGGCGTTCGGCGAGATTGAGCTCGTGCCACGCCGAGTTGGTGCGGATCCACTCCCCTGGTGGGCTTGCGGCGGCGCGTTCGCCGATCAGCGCGAGCAGCTCGGCGAGCGTCGTCGCTCGTTCTGCGGCGACGTCCCGGATCGCCCTGCCGGCGAAGATCAGGTGCGTATGCGTGTCGGTGAACCCGGGCAGCACCGTCCACGGGGGCTCGTCGATCACGCTTGTGCCGGGGCCGATCAGCGCGTCCAGGCCGTCCGGGGCGTCCGCGACCGCAACGATCCTGTCCTCGCGGATCGCGAGCGCTCGGTGAACGGCGCCGTCGGTTCGCAGCGAGTAGACCCGTGGGCCGCGCACGACGAGGTCGGCCAGCCCGGGCTGCCGAGCCGTCTCGGTTGGTTCTCGGTCGGTGGTGCTCATCGCGTCTCCATCGTTTCGAGCGGAGCGAGCAGCTCCGCCGGGTCGTGTGTCGTGCGGCCGCCGACGATCGTCAGCGCTGGTCTGAGCTCGGGGAGCTCGTCGAGCGGGACGGTCAACGGGTCCTTCTCGTAGGCGACGAGATCGGCGAGCTTTCCCGTCTTGAGCGTCCCGCGCCGGTCGATCTCGCCGGTGAACCGTGCGCCGGCGCTGGTTAGCAGCTCGAGCGCGGCCAGCCGGTCGACCGACTCGTTGGCGCCCTGCACGCCGGCGTCGCGGGTCTCGCGGGTGACCATCCCCCACATGGTCAGCATCGGGTTGACCGGTCGAGCGGCATCGCTGCCCGCGCTCAGGATCACTCCCTCCCGCAGCCAGGAGTGCACCGGCATGACGGCGGCGGCGCGCTCGGGGCCCCAGCGCCGCACGATCTCGCTTCCATAGTTGTAGAGCAGGTAGTGCTGGACAGTGATCGCGACCCCCAATGCGACCGCCCGGGTGCGGTCCGACGGCTCGACGAGCATCGCGTGCTCGATCGCGAGCGCTCCGGGGGCAACACCCGGGTGCGACTTGACCACCCGCTCGTATGCGTCCAGGACCGTCGCCACCGCCAGGTCGCCGGCCGCGTGAGCTGCGACCTTCCAGCCGCCGCGCACGGCAGCGGCCACGACCTCGGTCAGCTCATCGGGATCCCAGTTGAGATGCCCGCTGAAGCCTGGGTCATCGGCGTAGGGTCGCTTCAGCGCGGCGCCGGCGACGCCGCCGTCGACGACTGTCTTCAACCCCCACACGCGCACCCAGTCATCGCCGTGGTCGCGCTCGGACGCCTGCTCGTCGATGTACGCCAGGCGCTGATCGAGCGGCCACCGCGGGTCGACGTTGAGTAGCGGCCGGCATCGGATGGTCAGCCGCCCCTGATGTCGGGCTTGCCTGTAGACCTCGAGCTGCCCGGGCTCGAGTAGCGCCTCGCGGATCGCACCGACACCGAGGGCTGCGTAGACGGCGCACGCCGCGGCCAGCTCGTCCACCTGTTGCTCGACGGGTGCGGCGGGGACGAGCGCCTTGATCGTTTGTGCCGCGGCACCCTCGAGGATTCCGTCGGGGCTCCCGTCGCCGTCGCGGCCGATCGATCCGCCCCGGGGATCGGTCGTGGTGTGATCGATTCCGGCGAGTCGCAGCGCCAGCGAGTTGGCGGCGCAAACATGCCCGCCCCGCGGGCAAAGGACGGGGTGCGCCTCGGTTGCCCGATCGAGCTCGGACGCGGTCGGCAGGCGTCGCTCGGCCAGGGTCGCCTCGTTCCAGCCCATCGAGGTCACGATCCACCGCCCTGGCGGCGTCTCGTCAGCGCGGTTCCGGATCAGCCCGATCAGATCGGCGATCGACCGGGCCGCGTCAGCCTGAACGAGCGCGAGGTTGCGCGCCGACTCCAGCAGGTGCTCGTGCGTGTCGAAGATCGCGGGCAGCACGGCGAGCTGCGGCGCGCGGATCGACCGCGTGTGGCCATCGCCTAGACCGTCCAGCCCGTCGGGGTCCTCGGAGACCGCGACGATCCGCTCGCCGCAGGTCGCGATCGAGCGGTAAGCGCTATGTGCCCGATCCATCGAGTGGATGCGAGCGGCCTTGATGATGAGGTCGGCGGCTTGTGCCATCGCGGCCGCCACCGTCTCGCACGCGCCGAAATAAAGCCGAAATCGGAGCGGCGAGGGCTCAGTGACGGAGCTCGCCGAGCAACGCGACCGTTGCCCGACTCGGTGTCGTGCCGAGCTCCGACAGTGCGCGTTCGGCGCCGCGGAACGCCTCGATCACCCCGTCCCCGTCGTGAGTTGCCGCCGCGACCCGCATAAGCAGTCGCCAGCCTGACTCGCGAAACGGGTTCCGGGCCAGCGCGTCGCGGACGAGCCGCTCAGCGTCCCGATATGCGCCCAGCTCATATGCCACCGCCGATCCGTCCAGTAGCGCCGCCTCGACGAGCTCCTCGAGCTGACCGCGTCGGTCGTTCGCCCACGGCGATGTATCGCCTTCGAGGTAAGCGCCACGACGGGGTATCGCAAGCGCCTGCTTCAGCGTGTCCAGTCGGCCCGCCGCGGCCATGCGGTCCGCCGCAGCAAGCAGCGCCTCGAACTCCACGCTTTCGCACGCGAGCGCTCCTTGCGGCCGGCAGCGCACCTGGTGCCGATCGAGCACGATCTCAACCTCCGGCGGCAGCACCTCACGTGCCGACCGGATCGCCATCCGCAGATACGACTCCGTCGACTCGCCGCTGCCGGACTCGAACAGGCCATGGATCGCTCGCCGGCGGGGGAGTTCGTGACCCGGCTCGGTGCCCAGCCACGCGAGCAACGAGAGTGCTTTGGTCAGCTTGGGACGGATCTGGTCCCCGTCGACGACGATGTGCGGCTCACCGAATTCGGCGATCTGAACCCTCCCGGCCGGTGCGACGACGGCGTCACCGGCTGCGGACGACCCGCGGAGGATGCGCGCGAACCGGTGCCAGGGCGAGTCTGCGCTGGCGCTGGCGTCAGCCCGGCGCCACGCCACCGCCGGAAAATCGGCCAGGGCCTGGAGCAGTCGGTGATACGAGCCCTGGAACTCCGCGGCGCCGAGCGCGACATCGGCCGCCCGGTCGGACGCCCCTCCTGCCCGGCTCGCCACTCGGCCTCCGCGAGATACACCGCAGCCGCCGGCAGCAGCAGCCGAAGCCCGCTGCGCTGCATCCGCGTAACCGTGGCTCGCAGGCGCGCGAGCGCGTCGGCATCGCGACCCTCGAGCAGGTCTGCGAATCCCAGCCAGGTCTCGGCGTGCTCACGCAGGAACGGAAGCGACGACGCGTGCGCATCATCGAGCACCCGCGCCAGCGCGCGGCGGGCGGTACGCGCGTCGCCGCCGGCGCGGAGAGCGATCCTCGCCTCGAGGATCCGGGAACGGTGCTCGAGCGGATCCGATCGCGTCCGCTTCGGCGCCAACTCGAGCAGCGCTCGTGCGTCCTCGTAGCGCCCGAGATCGATCATCAGGTCGAGCCCCGCCATCCACATCGCGCCTTTCGCGGGGTTGGAGCGCTGGTAGCGCTCGAGGGCGCGGCCGGTCTGACCGAGCGCTCCGAGCGCGAGGATCCGCCACGGCTCGACCGCCACCTCCCACCCGATCGGGGGCTCCTCCGCCAGCAACTCCAGATCGCCCCGGTGGTAGTGGGCGCGCAGCACCCCGACGTCAAGCGGCCCGCCGGTCAGCGACGGAGGGCGTGCGTCCGGATCGGCGAGCTCGTCATCCGCGAGCGTCAGCGTGTATCGAATTGCCTCGATCGGCGCCCCCGGTGGCGCAATCTGGAGCATCCGCCGTGCATCCCCGGGAGCGATCCCGGTCGCCCCGTAGCACCACGCGAGCAACGCCGCGATCAGCGGCGAGCGCTCGGCGAGCCGGTCGCGCTCACCGAGTTTCTTGAGGCGATCGCCGAGCCGCGCACCGCGTTCGTTGTCGTCGGTCCACGCGCAGATCATCAGCTCCGCGGTCACGAATCCGGGCGAGCCGGGCTGCCGTACGCTCGCGAACGCTTCGAGCCAGCGCTCGGCCACGTCGAAGTCGAGCCGCTCCACGATCGAAACGACGCACGCGTCCGCCACCGACGCCCCCTCCTCCAGCGCACCAGCGCTCAGGAACGCTTCGACGGCCTCCTCCGCATGCGCCCAGCGCCGCATCAGCCGCGCATACTCCAAGTGAGCCGCAGTCGCACGCTCGGGCTCGACCTGCTCGAACCGGTCGAGCAGGTACTCGCGAAAGCGCGGATGGCAGCGCATCGTCAACGGGTCCGCGCCCCACGTCGCTGGCAGATGACGAGCGCGGAGCGCGGACAGGCGTCCGGCAGCCCCCGCGATGCCCAGCGCCGCGGCTCGCTGAGCCGTCACCTCGCGGAACACCGAGGTCGTCAGCAGCAGCTCGCGCTCCTCGGGGGAGAGCTCATCGACCAGGTTCCGGGCGAGGTACCCGTGCAGCGGATCCGCGCGGGGGCCGCCCGCACCATCGCCCTCTCGCCACGCCTCGAACATCACCCCGGCGATCCATCCGCCCGTGGCCTCCACAGCCTCGCGCGGATCCGCGTCACTCTCAAGCAGGCGAAGCGCCTGCGCCGCCTCCGCCTCGGTCAAGGCGAGGTCGCGCTCGTCGACGACGCCCGCCCGGCCGTCGAGCCGCATCGCCGCGATGTCCAGTGGCAGCTCTCGCCGGCTGGCGAGAGCGACTCGCATCCCGGCCGGCGTGTAGCGCACCAATGCCTCGACGACCGCCAGCGAGCTAGGCGACTGCGCGATTCGCTCGACCTCGTCGAGTACGAGCAGCAGACGCTCATCGCCGACCGCTTCAGCCAGCAGCCCAGCGACCTCGTCGTGCCGAACTCCGGCCGCCAGCGCGGCCCTCGCCGGCCCATCGGCGGCCGGGATCCGCGCCGAGATCGCGGCCTCCAGGTACTCGAGCAAGCGACCCGCCGCGACGTCTCCATCGCTCACCGTGACCCACGCCGGCGGCCGGTCCACCAGCCTCGTGGCCTGTACCAGCGCGGTCGTCTTGCCCGCGCCCGCCGTCGCGATCACGAACACGGCCGGATACCGCTCGATCATCGCGGCGATCAGACCCTCGACCCGCGGCCGCGCCACCAGCCGCGCAGGGGCAGAAGGAACCCTGAGCTTGCCAGCGACCAGCGTCCTCGAGGCTGCGACCGGTCCCATCGAGATCCGGACCTAAGTATCCCTCCCCTCGCAGCCTGGCAGCGGCGAACAGGACACCCGTCGCAAACGTTCGTGCTATCGAGGCGTCAGGTGGCTTCGCCGGCGAGGAGCCGGGACGCGGTGCTCATGCGCAACGCCGTCGACCGCGGCGACCTCGTCCGTCGTCGCAGGAAGGACGATCAGATGTGGGCGGCCACGGCGCACCGGAGTCGCGTCGGTTGCGTAGGCGACGAGCGCCGCGCCTCGTACCGCACGTCCGAGCACACCGCTGAGCCGCCGCTGGAGATCCGCAATCGCGTCCGCACCGATCATCGCCGCAGCGAACGCCGTCATACCTCGCCCGCGATTCCCACCTGCTCGGAGATCTCGTTGCTCTGGTAGGCACCCTCGAGCACCACCGCCGAGCGCTCAAGCATCGCTTGCTCATCCGCGTCCAGCGCGAGCGCGAGCCGCCGCACCACACCCCCGCGCCCGACGACACACGGCAGGCTCAGCACTGCTGTCTCGCCCACCCCATACTCCGCGAGCGCGGGAACCGAAACGGTGTAGATCCGGCGCTGGTCGCGCACCACGCATTCGACGATCCGGCTGGCCGCCACCGCGATCCCGGCGTCCGTGTGGCCCTTGCGCGACATGATGTCGTCCGGTCCGCGCCGACGCGTACGCTCCATGCACCCCGTCTTGAGCGCAGCCAACGACTTCCCAGCCGGCAGCGGAAACGACCGCAGCGGAACCGGGCCAATCGTCGCGCTCGACCAGGCCGTGAAGCTACTGTCGCCATGCTCCCCGATCACGTGAACATGCGCGTTCTGGGCATCCACCCCGAGGATCGCCGCCAGGCCGTGCCGAAGCCTCGCCGTGTCGAGCACGGTCCCCGCGCCCAAGACCAAATGCGCCGGTCGCGCCGAGTGGTCCTGCGCGATCCGCGTCAGCACGTCGACCGGATTGCTCAACATCAGCACCACCGCATCCGGAGCGACGACGTCCAGTTGTTCGATGATGGCTCGGACCAGGTCGCCGTTGCGCTCATCCAACCGCGACTGCCCGGGCCGGAACGCAACCCCTACGGTGACAACAACGACCTCCACCCCAGCGAGATCCTCCCAGTCGTCGGTCGCGATCACCTCGACGTTGTGAAGCAGAGGAGTGCCGTCAGCAATGTCCCACGCCTCCCCCTCGGCGCGCGCGAGATTGCGATCCCAGAGGACCACCCGGTCCGTCGCGTGCAGCAGGACCAACGCGTTGGCGACGGCCGCTCCGACGTGGCCCGCGCCAAGCACCGCGACGCCGCCTGCCTTCTTGTGAGGAAATTCAGAAACCATGCGTGTGAGCATCGCGGCAGCTTCGAAATCGAGCCGAAATCGCCCGCGAGCCTCGCAACGCTGCAGTCGCGAGAGCGCTCGCATTCGAGCAAACCGCCACTCGGACTGCCGGCTGTCTGGCATCCGCATCCCGCCCGGACAAGGCACGGCGGCGATAGCGTCGTGCACCCGCTGGGAACCGGATATGCCTCTCGTGCCGTCGCGAACGCAGGGGCGCCCGGTCGGCGTGCGGGCTCGGCTAGCGAAGGCATCACAATCACTGCGGTCACCAACTGCCACCGTTCGACCGCCGCTTGGCCAGTCATCGCGCAAGCACGTGCCGGCCGCGACTCACCGTCGGAGCGGACGAGTTGGGAGAGCGCGCGCTGGACCGCCGCCGGCGCCTGCTCCGCCTGGTTAAGCAGCGACACCGCCGATCGATCCGACGCAACCGTCTTCCATGCAAGCAGCCACGATTTCGAGGTGGCCGGCGACGCCGCCGGCTGCTGTTCCCGGACAAACCCAGTCACGCGACCACCGAGGCGAAGCGTGTCCCGCGCCTACGGTCGCGCTCGTCCGGCCGGTCGGTTGCGGGGCTGCTCCTTACGTGGCCTTGCGATCGTCCGGCATCGAGCCAGGTGGATGCGTCCTTCGTCGCCGAGGCGATCGCGCCCTTCGGCGCGGCCTTGGGAGCAAAGGAGTCGTCAGGGCGCTCTCGCTTGCTGGGCGATTAAGCGGGAGCACGAATTGTCGTGGAGCAGGAGCGGTCCCCGCTGGACGTCAGGAAGCCCTCGTCGCAATCGGCCAGATGGTCGATGGCTTGGGATCTCAGAGCGGCGAGTCGGCGGACGCCGCCCTCAACCTTGGGCAGCCGTCGGCTGGCGCGGCGTAGTCGGGCGTGGCTAGATCCAACAAGCCGGCGAGCGCGATCGCCAGTACTGACGCGCACTCGGTACGGCGTACCGATGCGCCGCCCCGGCCCCGACCGTATCGTCGGAGGCGACCAAGGAGGCGTTCCATGCCACAAACCACCGACCGGCCCGCGCAGCGCCGCGTGCTTCCGGTGGTCGTGCGCGATCGCCGTGGCAGCGGGATGCGTCGGATGCTCGACGTTGTTTCCGCGGATGCGCGGATGCTCCAGGCCATATCGGTCGACGTCGCCCACGCCTCCGACCCGCGCCATGTCATCCGGAGGCCGCCGGTCGGCGACCCTTTCGAGCTGCGTGACCCCGAGTACATCGCGCGCACGCTCCCCGCGCTGCGCGTCATGGCGGACGTCTGGTTCCGCGCCGATGTGCGCGGCCTGGAGAACATCCCGCCGAGCGGGCCGGTGCTGCTCGTCGGCAACCACTCGGGCGGCACGCTCATCGCCGACACGATCATCTTCGCGCAGGCGTTCTATGACCACTTCGGCCCCGAGCGCGCGTTCTTCCAGCTCGCGCACGACCTCGTGTTCAAGGTGCCCGGCATCCGGGCCATGCTCACCCCGTACGGGACGGTGCCGGCCTCGCCGGAGAACATGCGGCGCGCGCTCGTGCTCGGCGCCGCGCTGCTCGTCTATCCCGGCGGCGACCACGAGACGTACCGCGCCAGCTGGCACTCCGCCGAGATCGACTTCGCACACCGGACCGGCTTCGTGCGGCTCGCCCTAAAGCACGGCGTACGGATCGTCCCTGTCGTTTCGATCGGCGGCCAGGAGACTGCGCTGTTCCTCGGCCAGGGCGAGCACATCGCTCGACTGCTGCACCTCCACCGGCTGCTGCGGATCGACGTCGCGCCGGTTCAGATCGCGCCGCCGTGGGGCGTCACAGTGCTCGACCTCCCAGGACGCGTTCCGCTGCCGGCGAAGATCTCGATCGAGGTGCTCCCGCCGATCGACCTGCGTGAGGAACTCGGCGGCGCCGACGGCGATCCCGACAAGGGCTACAAGCTCGTCACGGGGCGGATGCAAGACGCGCTGCGCGAGCTCGACGAGGCGCGCGCGCTGCCGCTGATCGGCTGAATGGCCGCTCGTCACAGCCCGGGCGCGATGGTGAGCATGCCGTGGGCACGAGCTGTCGATGGCGAGGACGAGAAGCCGAGGATCGCGGGACGGGACCAGCGCTGATCGCCAATGGACAGCTCCGGAGCGGCCGGTCCTCAGGTCGCCGACCGCCTGCGAGCGGTCGGCGCGCTGAGTACCCCGGTTCACGGCACAGCAGGGCTCGGCGCTCGTGCCCGCTCCCCCGGTGTTCGCCAATCTCGAGCATCCTAACCAGCGGCTCCGAGCCGGCGTGGTCGACCGAGTCAAGCTCGGCGAGGACGCTCGGTTGCTAGCCCAACTCCTCGAACCTCGCAAGCAGCTGAGCGGCACCGACGGCCAGGCGGCCGGGCTGCCGGTGGCGAGCCGAAGCGGCCACGGCACCTGCGTGATCCCTTCATACGTTCTCCAGCAGGTGGGTTAGCCGAGCTCGTGCTGGATTCAGGTGCTCAGCGGCAGTCCGCACGCCCGAGGCTGGGACGCGCCCAATCGCGCCCTGAACCGATCGGCCGCAATCGGCCTGGCGGACGATTCCTTTCGCCACGAGGGTGATGCCGAGCCTGCGACCGCTTCGGCGACGTCTCGATCGTTTGGATCGGCTGCTGCTCAGGCGGCGAGCTGGTACTCCTCGACGACGCGGGCGTCACTCCTGGGGGGCCTGCGGAGACAGCCGCGGCCGCTCAGCGGGGAAGAGCGCCCTCGGCCGCGGTGCTGAGCTGCGTCGGATCGGCCGCCGAGCGTTGGGACTGCGAGTTGATCCTCGCCCCCACCGGCGGGGCGATCGGCCCCTGGAGGAGGGGGTCGTCGGTCTCCACCATCCAACGATGAAGCCGGTGGCGGAGGTCGGCGAGCACATCCGCGTAGTCCTCGCTGTCGATGAGGCTGCGGCCCTCGCCCGGGTTGAAGAAGAGGTCGTGGAGCGACTCGCGTGGGACAGGCCTCGTCGCCCATCCGCGCTCTAGATAGGCGTCCTTGCTCGGGCTGTCGTCGCAGTTCGCCAGCACCGGGTACGGATAGTGGTCGAACCGGCGGATGTACTTGTAGCGCTCGGTCCGGATCGCCCGCTGCGGCTCGTACGCGGCATGGTAGGTGAGCTCGGAGAAGATCTCAGACCGGGTGCCGGGCTCCTCCTCTCCCGCGACCAGGCCGACCAGGGAGCGGCCGGCGGCCCACGGTGGCGTCGCGATCTCCGCGACATCGCAGACCGTCGGGAAGATGTCGACGTGCGAGACCAGCTCGTCGACGGCCCGCCCGCCGGTGAAGCCCGGCCCGCGCAGGATCAGGCTGACGCCGATCCCGCGATCCAGGAGGCTGGCCTTGGCGGTCGGGAAGGCGAGGCCATGGTCGGTGGTGAAGATCACCAGCGTGCGTTCGTCGAGCGTGGTCTCGTGGAGCGCGTTGAGGACGGTGCCGACGCCATGGTCCAGCGACCGTGCGCTCGCCTTGTAGGCAGCGACGTCCTCGCGGATCTCAGGCGTGTCGGGCAGGAACGGCGGTGGGAGCGAGTACACGCGGTCCCGCACCGAGCTGGGTTCGAAGAAGCTGCGATGCGTCTCGAAGAATCCCACCGACATGAAGAACGGCTCGGGCAGGCCGCTGCGCAGGGCCTCGATCGCGGCCGGGCCGACCGAGCGCACTCGCGTGTCCGGGATCTCGTGGACGACGTCGTACCCCAGCACATTCGGGTCGGCGGAGATGTGCTGCTCGCCGACGAGCTGCGAGTGGTAGCCGTCGGCCATCAGCACGCGGACGAGCTGGTGGTCGTAATCGTTCAGCGCGAAGCCCCGGTGCGCGAGCCCGATCATGCCGTTCGTGTGGCAGTACTCGCCGGTGAGCAGGGCGGCCCGGCTCCCTGAGCACGACGGCGCCGCGCAGAAGGCGTTGCGAAACATGACTCCCTGGTCGGCCAGCCACTGGATGTTGGGGGTCGGGATGGCGTGACCGTAGGGCTGCACGTAGCGGCCGGTGTCGTGCGAGTGGATGTAGAGGATGTTGGGCGGCATCAACGCGCAAACTGGGCGGTGGCATCCCGATCGTAGGCGATGCGCCACGCCTCGTTGAGACGGTCCGACTGGCGGACCGTCTCAGCGGCCGGCCTCCATCGCGCGGGAACCTCGACGCCCACGAGCGCGAGGACCCGCTGGACCGCTTCGGCCGGATCGGGCTCGACATCCTCCTCGTAGAAGAGCTCGAGCGGCTCGATGCCCGAGCGAACGAAGAACCGGCCCCAGCTCTCGTCATCGGCGGTGAGCCGGCGCCGCAGATGCTCGATTCCCTCGAAGCTGTAGTGCAGCTGCGGCTTGCCGCCATCTCCGCCGGGGTGCTCGAGGCGCCACACCCGCGTCTGCAGAGCCCGCCACAGGCTGATCGCCTGGCGCACCCTGTCACGCCGGCGCATCCACACGTACTGGGGGTCGCCGAACAGGCTGTCGAGCAGCTCGGCCCCGGTCAGACCGGTGAGGTCCTCCACGGCGGCGGCGTGCTGCTCGACGTCGGGCAGCTGGTTCCACATCAGTTTCGTGGCGAACACGCCGTTCGGGGTGGTTCCCAGGGCAAACGTCCGCTCGAGGTGGGCCTCCCAGCCGTTGAGGGTCCGCAGGTCGGAGTAGGGCGGTGCATCGGTGGGCCGGGGGTCGTCTCGGATCCCCGCGCCCGTCCGGGGCAGGCCCGCCAAAAAGTACCCGGGGGGTGGCGGCAAGCCCGTTTCTGCTCGCGCCTCGAAATACTCCTCGGGATTGCCCGCCACCCCCGTCCCGGCCAGGAGCCGGCACAGGTACGTGCTTCCGCTGCGCTGGGTGGAACAGACGATATAGGCGCGGATCGGAGGGTCCATCTCGGTGACGTGGTGGCTCGTACCGACAAACTCAATCAAGTTTGTCGGGGTTCAACTATCTCAGCTTCGGGGCGCAATGGCGCCTGGCTGGTTGCCCGCATGCGGTCGCGTTCCTCCAACAACTCGGGCCATCTCCACCCGAGCCCGTGTGTGCCAAGCTAAATAAACTAAATCGATTGAGTTAGCTAACATAGCTGGCTCCCTATGAAAGCAGGGCATTGGGTGGGAACAGGATGACTGGTCGAGGATCCGTCAAGTGAGCGCCGTGGGAGCTCGCGTGTCCAGGGCGCGTCACACGAGACGAGTGGGGCGCCTTCGGCGAGGGCTTGCGCGACCAGAAGTCGGTCGAACGGATCCCGGTGATTCCGTGGCCGGGTGTCCACTGTGCGGCGTGGTCGAGCATCACAGGAGAGACGGTGCGCCGGCGCCCACGGCAAGCTGGCGAGCCGCCTCGGGACCGACACGCTCATCATCCGCCAGCCACCGCGAGCGCGGGGGCTTTCGCTGTTTGCTCCCCCGCGCGCGGGGGAGTTAGGGGGCGGGGCCCGGTTAGGTTGCGGCTGAGCCGACCGCGGTGGCGCTGGGCTCCGCCTCGGCGGGCTCGACTCCGTGCAGGGCGCGAGCCAGCAACCTCCACAGGATGGCCCGCTCGTCGGCGTCGAGGGCCTGGAGGACCTGGTTCTCGACCTCTTCCATGGCCTGCGCGGCCTTCGCCAGCGCTTTGCGGCCGGCCGGGGTCATCTGGACGCGGTGGCGGCGACGATCCTCGCTATCCCGCCGGCGGATGAGATACCCGGACTCCTCCAGCTCGTTGAGCAGGAGGACGACGTTCTTGGCGTCCATGCACAGCGCGTCGACGAACTCCTGCTGGGGCGCCCCATCGTGGTCCCCGAGGTAGCTCAGGGCCATGAGGAGGCGCAGATCGATTCCCAGCAGCTCCGGGCTGCTGCGCCGCATGATCTGCTTGGCCAGCCGCGGCAGCAGGACCATTGAACTGGCGACTGACGGGCGACTCTCGGGACACATCATGGACACAAGTATAGCGGGCTTTCGGCATCATGCGGGGATTGGATACGATCATTAGATCGTAATTAGTTCCTATCACAGGGATGATTCGTGCTAAGGTCTTCGCCACTGCGACCGGAAGGATCCCCATGAGCGCCATCAGCCGTGTCACCCCCACAATTCCCCGCCCCAACCGCTGGGCCGTTCTGGCCCTGCTTGGGATCGCCCAACTGATGGTCGTGCTTGACGCGACCATCGTGAACATCGCGCTCCCGTCGGCGCAGGGGGCGCTGCACTTCTCGACGGACAACCGCCAGTGGGTCATCACTGCCTACGCCCTGGCCTTCGGCAGCCTGCTGCTGCTCGGCGGCAAGCTCGGCGATCTGTTCGGCCGCAAGTGGACGCTGATCGGCGGCTTGACCGGGTTCGCAGTGGCCTCCGCCATCGGCGGCCTGGCCCAGTCCTTCGGGATGCTGGTGGCGGCCCGAACGCTGCAGGGAGCCTTCGGCGCAATCCTCGCTCCCTCGGCGCTGGGGCTGTTGACCGTGACCTTCCAGGGCTCGCCGGACCGGCCCAAGGCGTTCGGGATCTTCAGCGCCATCGCCGCCGGCGGCGCGTCCGTGGGCCTGCTGCTCGGAGGCGTGCTCACCCAGACGATCTCGTGGCGGTGGAGCCTGTACGTCAACCTGGTGATCGCGGTGCCGACCGCCATCCTGGCGCTGCGGCTGCTGCAGAACGAGCGCCAGCCCAACCGCGCTCGCATCGACCTGCCGGGCACGCTGCTGGCCTCCGGGGGCCTGTTCGCCCTCGTCTACGGCTTCTCCAACGCCGAGACCAGCTCCTGGTCGGCGACGATCACGATCGTGGCGCTGGCGGCCAGCGTCCTGCTGCTGAGCGCCTTCGTGGTGCTCGAGCGGCGGGTCTCACATCCGCTGCTGCCGCTGCACATCATCTGGGACCGGGCGCGGGGTGGCGCGTACGCCACCATCGCACTGGCCGGTTCGGCGGTGTTCGCCGTGTTCCTGTTCCTCACCTATTACCTGCAGCAGAACCTCGGCTTCTCGCCGCTGGACACCGGGCTGGCGTTCCTGCCGATGACGGCCATGATCGTCCTCACGGCCACCACCGTGCAGACGCGGGTCCTGCATCGCACCGGAGCCCGGCCACTTGTCGTGACCGGGATGACGCTGGGGATCATCGCGATGCTCATCTTCACGCAGCTGACCCCGCACGGGGCCTACGTCACGCAGGTGCTGCCCGGCCTGCTGCTCACCGGCGTTGGGATGGGCTGCATCTTCGCCCCCGCGTTCTCGACTGCGACCCTTGGGGTTAAGAACACCGACGCCGGTGTCGCCTCGGCGATGGTCAACACCTCACAGCAGGTTGGAGGGTCGGTGGGCACCGCCCTGCTGAGCACGATCTTCGCCAGCGCCGCTGCCGGCTTCGCCTCCGCCCACGCCCGGACCGCCGGGTTGGCCGATGCCGCCTCCATCCACGGCTACACGACGGCGTTCCAATGGGCCGCAGCGCTGTTCGCCGTCGGATTGCTGATCGCCATCCTCGTCCTTCCGCGGGATGGAGCCGCCCGCGCCCGCGCCGCCGACGCCCAGGCGCTCAACGACCGCAACCTCAGTCTGGAGACAACCTGACCCGGACGGCACGCCGGCGTCGCCCTGCGAACCGCCGGACGCGCTCAACGCAAGGAGCACCCCTCATGAGCAACCCCTCCACCATCACCCAGTCTCAGGTCGCAGACGTCAGCTCCGAGCGCGCCGTCCGCAGCGTCCCCACCCGTCGGCGGCGCGGGGCGGTCGCCGCCATGGGGGCGACCGGTGTCAATCGCCGCCGGAGCGCCCAGCGGTCGTTCAGCGGATCCGCCCCGCTGCGCCGCTGGTCGGTGGCCGAGCTCATCGCCCGGGCCAACGGCGCGCCCCGGGCGACCGTCTGAGCGCCGGCGGCACCCGATCGGCTGATCCCGCCGATGTCCGCCACCCTCGTCCCCGGCACCCCTCCGGTCACCACACCCGCAGCGCCACTGCGGCCGGAGCCGGCTCGGCCGCCGGCGCCGATCGGACGTACCGATCTGCGCCGGCGGCTGGTGACCCCTGTCGTCCTGGCGATCTGCATCGGCGCAGTGCTGCTGGCAGTGCCCGACCTGCGTCCGGTGCTCCGAGAGATCGCCCAGATGAACCCGGCGCTGGTGGCGGCCGCGGTCGCGCTGGAGCTGGCGTCGTGCCTGAGCTTCGTGGTCATCTTCCGCCAGTTCTTTGCACCGCTCCCCAGCGAGGTGGCCCGGGAGATGGCCTGGTCACAGATGGGGTCCGGGGCCCTGCTCCCCGGTGGCGGCGTCGGCGCGCTGGCCGTCGGCGGGTGGCTGCTTCATCTCGCCGGCATGCCCGCCCGGCAGATCCTGCGACGCTCGAGCGGGCTCTTCTTCCTGACCAGCGCGATCAACGTGATCATGCTCGCCGCCGGTGGCCTCGTCCTGCTGTTGGGAATCGGAGACGGCCCGCATGACGTCCTGCGAGCGGGGATACCGGTGGCGGCCGGCGTCGGCGCGGTCATCGTCGTCCTCGGCCTCCCGGGGGTCACGCGCCGCATCTCCGGCGGCCGTCCCGGCCCCGCCTGGCTGAAGGACATCGGCGCCGGGATCCCGGCCGCCCGTGATGAGCTGTTGCGGCCCAGCTGGCGTCTGCTGGGGGCGCTGGGCTACCTGCTGTTCGACATCGCGGTTCTGTGGACGACGCTGGCTGCCGTCGGCCCGGTGCCGCCGGTGGCATCACTCGTCGTCGCCTACCTGGCGGGCTACCTCCCCAACGTGCTTCCGATCCCCGGTGGCGTCGGCGTACTGGATGCCGGCCTGTTCGGAGCCCTGGCGCTCTATGGGCTGCCGCTATGGCACGCCGCGGCGGCGGTGCTCGTCTACCACGCGATTGCGTTCTGGATCCCGACGCTCGGCGGCATGGTGGCCTATGCGCGGCTGCGTCCGCGCCTGGTCGCCGGCTCCGGTCGCTGATCGGCGCCTCGGTGCCGCGGGATCCGGGCGATCCCGAGGCGGCGCTGTGAGGCCAAGCATCAAACGCGCCCACCGGGTCCACACGGACCGGGATTGGGGACTTCACCGGTTTCGGCGACGGGGCGCAGCCTCTAGCGTTTGCCGTTCCGATATGTCAACCGTCGGCGGAAACCCCGCACGGCGACGGGAGGTCACCGTGATGCTGACCAGCCTCGCCCAGGTCCTGACCGACACTGCCGCCAAATACGGCGATCGGCCGGCGCTGAGGCTCGACGACAACGTCGTCAGCTACGAGATGCTTGACGAGGCCGCGGCGCGGGTCGCGGGCCTGTTGACCGAGAGGGGACTCGTGCCGGGTGATCGCGTCGGCGTGATGCTCCCGAATGTGCCCTACTTCGCCGCCGTCTACTACGGCGTGTTGCGCGCCGGCGGTGTGGTGGTGCCAATAAATGTGCTGCTCAAGGGCCGCGAGGTGGCGTTCCATCTCTCAGACTCAGGCGCCCAGCAGATGTTCGCGTGGCACACCTTCGCCGAGCCCGCGCAGGAGGGCGCCGCGCAGGCCGGCACGGAGGTGATCAACACCGAGCCCGGCGGGTTCGAGCGACTGCTGGCCGGCGCTCCACGCCGGAGCGACAACGTCGCCCGCGACGCCTCGGACACGGCGGTGATCCTCTACACCTCGGGTACGACCGGGACGCCCAAAGGCGCCGAGCTGACGCACTCGAACATGCTTGAGAACTGCCGTCACGGTGGCACCGAGCTCATGCATGTTTCCGAACGTGACGTGATCTTCGGCGCGTTGCCGCTGTTTCACTCCTTCGGGCAGACGTGCTGCCTGAACACCGGGGTGCGCGCCGGCGCGTGCCTCACGCTGCTCCCGCGCTTTGAGCCCGGCAAGGCACTGGAGATCATCCAGCGCGACCGGGTCACCCTGTTCGACGGCGTACCGACGATGTACCACGCTTTGCTCAATTACCCCGGGCGCGAGCGGTACGACGTGTCCTCTCTGCACACGTGCGTCTCCGGCGGCTCGGCGATGCCCGTGGAGGTCATGCGCGGCTTCGAGGCGGCCTTCGGGTGCATCGTCCTCGAGGGCTACGGCCTCTCCGAGACCTCGCCGGTCGCATCGTTCAACCACCCGGAGCGTGAACGCAAGCCGGGCTCCATCGGCACCCCAATCCGCGGCGTCGAGATGCAGGTCGTCGACGAGGACGGCAACGAGCTGCCTCCGGGCGAGGTCGGTGAGATCGTGGTCCGGGGCCACAATGTGATGAAGGGCTACTGGAACCGTCCGGACGCGACCGCCGAGGTGATGCACGACGGCTGGCTGCGCACGGGGGACCTGGCGCGCACCGACGAGGAGGGCTACTTCTTCATCGTCGATCGCAAGAAGGACATGATCATCCGAGGTGGATTCAACGTGTACCCACGTGAGATCGAGGAGCTGCTCTACGAGCACCCGGCCGTCCTCGAGGTAGCGGTGGTGGGAGTGCCCGATCAGGCGTTGGGCGAGGAGGTCGGCGCCGCGATCGTCCTCCGGCCCGGGATGGAGGCCGGCGCCGACGACATCCGTGCGTTCGTCAAGGAGCGGGTGGCGGCCTACAAGTATCCGCGGCGCGTGTGGTTCCTGGACGAGTTGCCGAAGGGCGCGACCGGCAAGACGCTCAAGCGTGAGATTCTGGTGCCGGACTTCGCGACTTCCGGATCGTGATGGGCGGGCTGACCGGCAGCGCCAGCGCCGAGATCGGTGCGCAGATCGACGAGGTGTGGGCGGTCGTCCAGGATGTGATGGCGGCGCCGGAGTGGCAGAGCGGTCTGGAGATTGTGACCGCCCTCGAGCATGACGCCGACGGTCGTCCGACGCTGGTCGACAGCGAGAGCGACATCAAGGTCCGGCGGGTCAAGTCCCGCGTCCGGATCCGCTACGAGCGCCCGACGCGGCTCTCGTGGACCCAGGAGACGGGCGACCTCAAGGCCGTGAAGGCCGTGTGGGAGTTCGAGGATCTCGGCGACGGGCGCACGCGCGTGACCTACCGGCTCGACGCGGACCTCGGCGGGGTGCTGGGGATGCTGATCCGCGGCCCGGTGCAGATGGCGACGCGGGCGATCTTCGTCGATGGACGCCCCGACGAGCTCAAGCGGCGAGTCGAGCGCGGCTGACCGGGTCCGGGCTCACGCCCGGCCCCCGCGGTCCGCTGACCGGGTCCGGGCTTACGCCCGGCCCCCGCGGTCCGCTGACCGGGTCCGGGCTTACGCCCGGCCCCCGCGGTCCGCTGACCGGGTCCGGGCTTACGCCCGGCCCCCGCGGTCCGGCTCGACCTGGATTGCGAGTCCCCCGATCGCCGAAGCCAGGCCCTGGTAGTGGCCGACCAGCAGACACAACTCGATCGCCTCGCGGTTCGTCAACCAGGCCTCAACGGCGCTCCATGTCGCGTCCGAGAGGGCGCGTTGGGCGAGCAACTCGTCGCTGACGTCGAGCACCGTCCGCTGACGCCGCGTGAACCAGGCCGCCGCGGGGCCTTCGGTCACCCCCGCGACCTCGTCTGGCGACAGTCCCACGCGGAGGGCGATCGGCACGTGCTGGTGCCACTCGTAGGCCGACCGGGACCGCCAGGCGACCCGTAGGATCACCAGCTCGGTGTCACGCCGCGGGAGCCCGCCGAACGGCATCAGGTGCGCCGAGTAGCGCAACCAGGCGCGGAACAGGCGCGGATGTTGACCGAGCGTGGTGAAGATGCTCGGAGGCCCGGTTCCGGTCAGGCGACCGGCGATATCGGCCACGATCCGCGCCAGCGGTCTGAGCTCGGAGGGGTCGGCGGGAGCGAGGCGCGGCCTGCCGTCGGGTGCCGGCGGGAGCAATCCCTGCAGCCGTGTCACCTCGGCGCGGTCAGCGCCCCCTCGGCTCACGCTCGGCTCATGCGCGGTAGAGCGCGGCCGCCACCGTGATTCCGGCGCCGGCAGAGACGAACAGCGTGGTATGCGCCGCCGCGAGCGCCCCGGACTCAAGCGCGAAGGCGGGCGCGGCCGTGTGGGTGTGACCGAGGCCGCCATTCGGAGGCGATGCGATCCGCTCGCTGGAGATACCGAGCCGGATCGCCAGTCCGTCGGCGAATCCCGGGACCGATGCCGTGGCCACGAGGAGATCGATCTCGCCGATGTCGAGCGCCTGGGCGCCGGCCATGCCCCGGACCGTCGACTCGGCGCATTCGACCGCCCGGGCGGCGTAGGACTCGTCGATCTCGACGGTGAGGATGTTCCGGCCGTGATGGGCCAGCCCGCGCCGGGCGTCGGCGTGCCAGTCGACGTAGCTCTGGAACAGATGGGCGAACTCCGGGAAGGTGGCGAACCGGAACGCTGTGAATCCGAGGCGGGAGTCGTCCGAGCTGAGCAGGAACGCGCCGCCGGCCGCGGGGAAGTCGAACCCCTCCGACGCGCCCGGCTCCGGGTCGATGTCGCTCGCGACGACCATCCCCAGGTTGGCCGTCCCCGAGGCGAGCAGGCCGTCGAGCAGGTGGATTCCGCTCAGCAGGCCACAGGCGCCGTTGGAGACGTCGAACGAGAACGTTCCGTGGCCCGTCCCGGGCTCCTGATCCGGGTTGGCCCCAATGTCCTCCTGGATCAAGGACGCCAAGGCCGGCTCGTTGAGCAGCTTGTCGTGATAGACGCCCGCGTTGATGAGCACGTCGAGGTCGTTGGGGTCCCGCTCCGCGCGCTGCAGGCACAGCCGCGCGGCGGCGTCGGCAAGCTTCAGCGCACCGGGGCCGAACGGCCCGCGGTGGGCGCTTGCCGTGGCGGTCGCCTCAATGATCGTGCCCATAGTGCTCGAGCAGCTGATCGACCTTGAAAATGATGATCCCTACCTCGAGTCCCGAGGCCAGCGCGAGCAGCAGGACTCTGTCATCCGGGGCGAACCGGCCCTCCCGCAGGTACTTGCGCAGCGCGACGAAATGCGAGGTCGAGGCCGTGTTGCCGAACTCGTCGACGGTCACGACGACGTGTTTGGGGGCCACGCCGAAGCGCCCGGCCAGATCCTTCATCCCCTTCTTGATCGCCCGGGCGGAGGTCTGGTGGGGAATGAAGTAGTCGATGTCGTCGAAATCGAGGCCGGCCTCGTCGAGGGCCTCGCGCAGCAGCGGCGGCGAGGCCTCGATCGCGAAGTTGTGGATCGCCCGGGCGTCGGTGTACATCGTCTCCCCGCGCCCGATCTTCGCTGGAAACGCCAGGCACAGGCGGCTGTGCTCTGCCAGCGTCGTGAACCCGGCGACCTCGATCCCGGGTGCGCCCTGGGGCGCGCGCTCGACGATCGCCGCGGCTCCGGCATCGCCCAGCGTCAGCGACGCGAGTTGCTTGCTCATCACCGTGCGGACCTCACGCGCGGCGTTGAGACCCAGGTCTGAGATGTACTCGCCACTGACCACCATCCCGCGCCGGATGCGGCCCTGGCGGATCAGGTCGTTGAGGATGAATACGCCGGTCATCATCCCCGCACAGGCGTTGGAGAGATCGAGGTTGATCGCCCGCTCGGCGCCGAGCGCCTGCTTGAGGGCCACGCTCACCGGCGGCTCGAGCTGCAACCGCAGGCCGCCGACGTGGCGGCTGATGCTCGTCACGATCAGCATGTCGAGCTCCTCGGCGGCGCTGTCGGCGTGCGCCAGTGCGTCACGCGCCGCGCTGAGCGCCAGCGTGTAGGAGTCCTCTGCTTCGCCGACGACGTGGTGCTCACGGATCCCGGTGAGCCGCTCAAGCTCGATGTGGGTCCGGTGCCGGGTGCTCGCCATCAGCTGCTCACTGCTCACCCGCTGCTCGGGAACCGAAGCTCCGATCGCGGCGAACCGGCTGGTGTAGGGCTGACCGCCAGGCGTGCCGCTGGGATCACCCTCCAACGCCATCCAGTGCCGGCTGCCGTCAACCGGGCTGCCGTTATCGTCCATACCTGCATTCTCATCGGCCGTGCCGATCCGCCAACCGTGGTAACTACGTCGGTATGCCGGTGGCACTGCGTACTAGTGGCCCCTCACGCAAGTACGCTCGCATTCGAGGCACGCCTGGCGGCGCCAGGCTGTGTCCTCGGAGCCTCGTGTAGCGCTGCTACACGTCGGCTCCTGCGTCCTTGCCTGACATCCGCCAGTCGCGCCTCTCGGTGCGAACGTACTTACGGGAGCGACCACTAGGCGCGGGCTGGGTCCGGAGCCGTTGAACGCAAAGAGCCGGCGGGATCGCCGGCGTCCAGCCGCTGGATCAGATCGAAGTACTGTCGGAGCGGTCGGGGGCCGAGGAACTGGTCGCGCACCCGCTCGCGGGCGGCCGCGCCCATCCGCTGCGACCGGCCCGGGTCTGACAGCAACCGCACGACCGCGGATCCGAATGCGCGGAGATCACGGGCGTCCGCGATCAGCACTCCGGACTCGCCGTCGACGATCTGGTCCTGAATGCCGCCGACGCGGGATGCGACAACCGGCCGCTGCTTCCACATCGCCTCGGCGACCGTGAGCCCGAAGCCCTCCGCGAGGCTCTTCTGCACCACCACGGTCGCGTGGCCCTGCAGGGCGTTGACGACCGCCGCGTTCTGATCGCTATCGGCGATCGGCAGCGACACGAGGTGGACGCGCCGCCGCACATCCGGCTCCAGGTCTCGCCATGCATCGACCACCGCAGCGTGGACGCTCGCGCCCTCGGGATCGTCGGCGACCGCGTCAGTCGCCGGGCCGGCGATCACCAGGTGCACGCCGGGCGCAGCGGCGATGTGCTGCGCGAATCCATGCAGGACGCCGACCGGATCCTTCAGCCGGTCCCAGCGAGAGACCTGGGCAACGACCCTGTCATCGGACATGAGCGGCCCCGTCTCGCAGACCTGCGCGTGGCAGAGGTCGATGCGACCGGGCGTGCCGTCAGAACGGGTGAACGTGGGGGCGACTGTCGGCCGGTGCATCACGATCCCGGCCCGCGACAGGATCGACAGGCGCTGCGCAAACGTCTGCTCGGCGTTCTTGGCGGAGAACGCATCGATGGACGGCTGGATGACCGCCACCTTCTCGTACGCCAGTCCATCCCAGGCGTATGAGGCGCGCGAGAACACGTATGCATTCGCGCTGAGCACGTATGGCCGCACGAAGCTCCACGCAGTCTCGGCAAGGGTGTTGGCGTGATCGAGACCCACGTGACAGCGCCAGATCGCAGTGACCCCGGCACGTCGTACGGCGCTGACCATGCCGGCGGTCTGGGGATCGTGGAGGATCACGATGTCACGCGGGCGCAGGAGCCGGATGAGCTGTTCCGCGTTGCGCGCGAGCGTCCGCTCGTAGATAGCCCGCTGTTGCACGTCCAGCCGGCCGCCATCGCCATCGACGCCGTGAAGCCGGTTGTGCAGCCGTTTCGTGACGTTGAAGAACTCCGGGTCGCCGGCGATCACCACCCACCGGGCGTCGACGCCGCCCCCGCGCGAATAACCGAGCAGCGGTCGGAGCAGCTCGACCACGCCTCCGCCCTTGGCCGTCGAGTTCACGTTCCAGATCACGCGGCCACGCAGGGCGCCGGACGCGGTGCGGATCAGCTCAAGCAGCTGCTGATAATCCGCGGGCGCGATCACGGACTCAAACCGCCGCGGGTCCAGCGCATCCACCCGAACGTGGGCGAGCCCCGTCATGTCTGCACCGCGGCAAGCGTCGCGGAACGCGCGGGCCAGGCCAGCGGCGGGCTGGTTCCGCCGCCGACGACGGTCATCACCCACCGGGGTTCGGTGCGATACCAGCCCTGGTCGTGCTCCGAGCCCCAGTCGATGTGCAGCGGGTGCCACTCTCCGGCACCCAGGGCCGGCTCGTCGAGCACCACGCGGGCATGCCGAACATCGAGGCGCAGACCTTCGCCACGCGCCTTGGTCGAAGCCTCCTTCGCGCTCCAGAACAGATTTGCCAGGCCCGGTTGCTCGTCGCTGCGGGCGTGGTTGACGAGCGTCTGCTCCGAGGGCGAGAGCCACTCCCGCACGAACGCCGCGCTGCGCGGCTCGATCAACTCGAGATCGCAGCCGACCGGTCTTGCGCGCGATGCGACGACTGCCAGCGCCCGTCCGGCGCGGTGGCTGATCGATAGCTCGAGGTCCAGGCGCCTGCCCTCGATGCGCGCGACGGGAGCGCCCCCGGGCGCTGCCAGCACCTCCACGCGCCCGGGTTCGACGCCGAGCCAGTCGCAGATCGCGATCTTTGCCGTGTAGCGCCCCAGTGTCCACTCGAGGCGTCGCTTCTCGATCCCAAGCCGAGCCAGCGCTGCACGTTCGGAGATTCCGAGCCATGCCTCCCCGGCCGGAACGTCAGCCAGCGAGCGGGTCAGCCACCAGAGCATTGTCGATCCGAGTTGAGCTGGGGGCGCCGGTGGCGCGGATTCCGCGCACAACCGCGTCGATCAGATACGGGCGCAGCGTCGCGGGGGCGATCGTTCGCCGTACCGAGCCGACGCGCACCGCGCGCTGCACGCTGTGGGTGGCATCGAACTGCGCTGCCAACTCGCCGCGCTTCGACGTCGCCGATGCGCTGACGAGCCTACTCGCCGACGCCTGAGCCAGCGCCCGTTCGATCAGTTGAGGCCGTCCGCGGCCCGGCCCTGGTGCCGAAACGGAATGGCGTGGCGGTACGACTCTTGGCACAATTGCGTCCCCTCGGCAGCTACTCAGGCGCGGGACCATCCGCAGATCGACCCGGAGTCACGGTACGCGCCGGGCGGCCGCGCGGCATCGGGGGATGTCGAAGGGGTCGGACCGTAGGAACTACGCGGCTTTCACCCATCGCACCTCGCCGCGGCCCTCTCACGGCGTCCCAGTCTGGACCCACACGATCGGCGCGAGCCTCGTGTGTGCTGCGCTCGATCCGCTGGAGCGGTCAGGCCCGGACGGCGACCCCGGCGTGACGGGCGAGGGCGGCCTGGGCGTCGTCGAGCGTGACGAGCGTTCGCCCGGTTGCCCACGCGGTGGCGATGATGAGCAGGTCCGTCGCCTTGCTGGCCCGTCGGGCTGCCCGCGCGATGGACAGAAGTTCTCCGTAGCTCTCGGCGATCGGCTCGTCGACGGGCAACGGCACGAAGGAGGCGCGGATTGCGGCCAAGCGTGCCTGCCGGAGGGCTCGCGCAGCCGGATCGCCCGCCATCCGCACACCGGCATGCAGTTCGCCGAGCGTGATGACCGATATCGCCGCAGTGTCGTCTGACCGGAGACTGATGGTGTCCGGGGACGAGATGACCGCTGAGGTATCGAGCAGCGCCTGGGTCACGCGTGAGACCACGGATCTTCCGCCGGCGCCTCCGCGGAGCGCAGACCCGTGATATCGGCGACGAAGCTCTCATCAACCGGGGTCTCGGCGAGCATCCGCCGGACCCTCTCGGCCGGGACATCGATCGCACGCTGACGGCCGCGATCCGGCGGTCCGAGCCTGGCCACCGGGCGACCACGTACGGTGACCGTGAACTCCGTGCCCGCCTCGGCCGCACGAAGGATCTCGCCGATGTTGTTGCGCAGTTCGCGCTGTGGGATGATGCGCTCAGCCACTGCTACAAAGCGTAGCAGCAGCTGGGGAGGCGAGGTCGGCGGGGAGCGGCCTCTGAGGCTCGCGAGTCGCGACTGTCACCGCCCAGGCCCGCTAGCCTGCCTCGGGCCAGTCCATCGACGGCGCCGCCGTGGTTTCGTCCTGACCGCGACGCCGTCGACTGACGCGCCCACCATGCCCCGCCTCGCCCGCCCTCTCATCGCCGCGGTCACACTCCTCGCAGCGGTCACGCTGATGGCCGGCGTCACCTCGCCGGCGGCGCGCGCCGCGGTTCGGACCAGCGCCGGCCCGCTGCTGTGGACGGCCCCGGGCGCGGTCGACAGCGCACCGATCGATGCGATGGCGTGCCCGTCGACCGGCCTGTGCGTGGCGGTTGACCGGGCCGGCAAGGTCCTCTGGTCGACAAACCCGGCCGGGGGGTCGAGCACGTGGCTGGCCGCCACCGTCGACGGCGGCAATGAGCTGACCGGCATCGCGTGCCCGTCGACCGGCCTGTGCGTGGCCGTCGACGGCGCCGGCAACGTCATCACCTCGCAGAATCCGGCCGGCGGTCAGACGGCGTGGACGGTGGCCACGATCGATTCCAGCCCGACCCAGGCCAACACCGACAGCGGCGGCCCGGTCCTTCTGCGCGGTGTCTCGTGCCCGTCCACCGGCCTGTGCGTGGCCGTCGACGGCGCCGGCAACGCTCTCGCGGCGACCAATCCCACCGGCGGCGCGGCGGCGTGGACGATCACCCACGCCGACACCGACCGCAGCTACGGCTGCAGCGGACCGGGGCTGACCTGCCAGCCTCCGCTGGTGGGCGTCTCGTGCCCCTCGATTGCGCTGTGCGCGGCGGTCGACTTCTCCGGCAACATCCTGACGACGCCGAATCCGACGGCGGCGGGACCGTGGAGCAGTACGCCAACTGACGGTGGTCGGCTCAGCTCGCTGTGGGGGATCTCATGTCCGCTCGCCGGCTTCTGCGCCACGGTGGATGGGACCGCAGGCCGCGCCATCACGTTCAATCCGGCGCTGCCCGCCGTTCAGCACACACGCGCGCTGCCCGACGCGCCGTATGGCATCTGGTGCCGGTCGCCCTCGCTGTGCCTGGCGTCGGTGCAGACGCCGGGCGGTCTCTCCGGATTGCTCGGGTCCTACAACCCCACCGCCTCGGCATCGACCTGGTCGCTGAGCGGCCTCGGTGCGATCAACGCGGTCGCCTGCCCGTCAGCCTCGATGTGCGTGGCCGGCGATGACCAGGGTGAGGTCGCGGCGGGTCTGACCACGCACGCAATCGCGACCCTCCTGGGGAGAAGGCTGCTCCCCAGGCGCCACCTGCCGACGATCGCGGCGCTGGACAGGACACGACGGGAGAGGTTCATCCTCACCAGCCCGATCGCCGCCCGGGTCGCGCTCACGTGGACGGTGCCCGGCACGGCCGCCTCCACCTCCGTGACGATCGCGTCCGCGAGTCACGGCTTCCGCACCCCGGGCACCGCGGCGCTGACGCTCAGGTTGACCCCGGCGGGAGTTCGCCTGTTCCGCGCCGCGACCAAGCCCGTCACGGTCACCGCGACGGCGACGTTCGCTACCGGCTCCGGAGCGCTGCGCACCGCGCAGACACGCAGCTTCAGCCACCCGCCCAAGCTGCGCAAGCCTCGACGCAGGCGGCGGAGATAGGCGTGATCAGAGGTACCTGCCGGTCGCCGTGGCGACGGTCAGGGTGACCATCGCGGCGCCGAGCGTCGGATGGCGAGCGGTGACATGAACGGTGCCCGTGCGCCGGGCCTCCGAGCGAATGATCACCCCGCCGACGCCGCCGAACTCGGCAAACGCGAACGGGTTCTGCCCGACGATCGCGGCCGGCCCGCGCAGCGAGACCGTCACATCGCCTGAGACGTACGGGCGCAGCCCGGAAGGTGTCGAGCACCCCCGGCGAGCGGAATTTGTTCCAGACGCGGTTACCGCCGACGAGCGAGGCGTAGTCGACACCGGCCCAGCTGGGCACGCCCGCGTATGCCGGGTTGGCGCGGGCCTGCTGGTTGACCTGGGCGTGAAGCTTGGCCTGGGCCTGCAGGGTTGACGAGGGATCGATCCACCGGTACTGCGGCGGTCCGGTGAGCGCTCCCACAGCCTCGCTGATGAGGTAGGGGACCCCGGGCACCGGTGGCGAGATCGCGACGTCGGCGCTCGCGGAGCCGTAGTCCGTGGATCCGTAGTCGTTGTAGGCGAACACATCCTCCGCCCACCCGGTCCGCGATTGGGTGGTCATCGCCCCGCTGGTGGGTCGTGTGCCATCGAGCGTGTCGGCGAGCCGGCGGGCCTCGGCGTAGAGCGTGGGGAAGCTCTGTGTCTCGTTCAGCCGCGTGGCCCACACGATCACCGACGGCCGGTTGCGATCACGGAGGACCATGTCGTGCACGTTCTGCAGGAAGATGGCCTCGAAGTTCCCATCGCCGATGTAGTCCCAGCCGGGCGGCTCCTCCCACACCATCAAGCCGAGCTCGTCGCAGGCGTCGAGGAAGTGCGGTGATGGCGGGTAGTGCGAGCAGCGGACCATGTTGCAGTTCAGCTCCTCCTTGAGCAGCCACGCGTCGCGGGCCTGCAGGCGTCGGGACGCCGCCATCCCCGTGTAGGGGAACATCTGGTGACGGCTGAGCCCGGCGATCTGAAGTCGTTCACCGTTGAGGTAGAACCCGTCCAGCTCGAAGGTGGCCTGTCGAAAGCCGGTGCGCAGCTCGACGGTGTGCGAGGGGACGGCGCTGCCGCTGAGCGTGACGCGGACGGTGTAGAGCTTGGGCGCGCTCGGCGACCACAGGGAGACGCGCAGGTCCGACAGCGTGAGGCGGAACACGTTGGTCCCCCGGGCGATCTTGCGCGTGAAGGTCCGCGTGGCGAGCCGTGTCCGGCCGTCGAGCAGTTCGACGGTCACCTGCATCGGGTCCTTGACGGTGGCGGGAGACTCGACGGTGACGGAGAGGCGCAGTCCCGGGCTTGCCGTGAGGACGCCGACCGGCTTGGCGAACACGTCGGCGACGTACGTCCTGGGGACGACCCGCAGCCTCACGTCCCGGTAGATCCCGGCCGGCGTGAGAAAGTCGACGGCGCTCGCCCCGTTGAGGTTGCCGAGGGGCGGAACGTCGAGCAGGCGGCCGTCGACGACGACGCCGAGATCATTCTCACCGGGGACGAGCAGCTCGGTCAACTCCACCGAGAACGGCAGGAACCCGCCCACGTGCTGGGCGAGCTCGACGCCGTTGAGGTAGACGGTCGCGTTGGTCATCACCCCGTCGAAGTCGAGAAACACGCGGCTGTCGATGGGCGGTTCGATGGAGAACCGCTTGCGGTAGATCCACAGCTGCTCCCAGCTCGACGGATTCCAATCCCCCCAGGACAGCGGCACGACCGTGTGGGGGAGGTTGACCCGGCTGAAGGCGGCGTCGCGGTAGCCCGGACCCTGCGATCCGGTCCGATAGACCCCGCCGAAGCGCCAGCCCTGATTGAAGTCATACGTCTCGGTGATCGGTGGCAGCGTCGGCGGCAACCGCTTCGGCTGCCGGCCCGTCACCGCTCGTGCCGCCGGGGCGCCGACCGCCAGCCCCGCGGCCCCCAGGGCTCCGGCACCGAGCAGCGCACGCCGGGTGAGGACGCGATCAGGGCTGGAGGATCGTGGGCTCACGCGCTAGTGCTTACCTGGCCTCTCGGTTGCTCGAGACCGATGTGATGAATGCGATGACGGCACGGTTGAACGGGCCGGGATGTTCCCACAGGCACGCGTGCCCACCCTGCGTCGTGGCCCACTGGGCACGCGGGATCAGCGAATGCAGCCGGCGGGAGAGCTCCACCGGGATCAGAATGTCCGTCTCCCCGGCGAGCACGAGCGTCGGCACGTTCAGTGAGCCGAGCCGCTCGGTCGCGTCGTGGGTCTGGATCGAGTGCAGCTGAGCCAGGTAGGCGGGGATCGGCTGGTCGATGAACCGCATCGCGGTCTCGAACTCCGCGGCATCCTGAGGGCGCGTCTCGAAGAACTCGGGCGTAAATGCCCACAGCGTCACGTCGCGCATCACTGCCGGCACGCCCATGACATTGGCCATCTCCGCCCAGAAGCTGAACATCCTGGAGCAGAACGGTCCCGGCGCCGCGTACGTGCAGGCCAGCGTGAGGCTGCGCAGGTCGGCCGGGTGGGCGAGCGCGTACTCCTGGGCGATCATCCCACCCATCGACACGCCGAGCAGGTGGAAGTTGCTGATTTGGAGGTGATCGACGAGGGCCTTCGTGTCGGCAGCGAACATCGCCGTCGTGTACGGACCCACCGGCTTGTCACTGAGTCCGATCCCGCGGTTGTCGAATCTCAGCACGCGATATCCGGTCTCCAGCAGGGTCGGCACCTGGTCGGCCCACGTGTCGAGGTCGTCGGCCAGCCCGTTGACCAGCACGACCGTCTCAGGCCCGTCGCCCTCGAGCCGGTAGTTGATATTGAGTCGCTCAAGGGCGGCGGTTGGCATGAGGCTCCTCGAGTCGGCGTGGACGGTCAGTCCGTACGGTGACGCATGTGTATCACCGCGCCCCTCTGCCAAGCGGATGAACGAAGGCGGTGTCCCGCAGGCTCATCCCCGCTCGCCGATCGCGCACGTGCCAGTAGTGCCGCACCCACCCCGGGCGCACATCGCGCGCCACCATCCGCCGCACCCCGCCTGTCCACCCTGAGAGCAGTTCGTCGCCCTCGGCGACAGCGTCGCCGGAACTCGGAGGGGACGCGAGCCAGCGAGCCTCGACCTCGGCCCGCTCGGCCGCGAACACCGGAAAGGCCGCCTCCGGATCCCGCACCGCCCAGCGGTGCAGCCGCTCGTGCTGCCACCACAGTGTCCGCTCGTCGAATCGATCACTCGGGACCGGGCCAAGCTCGGACGGCTCCTCGACGCGGAACGGCTTGAACAGCGACGTGCACGGTGCCGCCGTCCCGGTCGCCCAGTGGACAGATCCGGTCCCGCGCAGCTCAGACACCCACGATCCCGACGTCTGCGACGCCGCAACCAGCCCCCCGGCGTGCATACAGGGCGCCGCCATACCGCCGTTGAGCAGTGAATACTCCGGCCAGCGCGCACCGCCGTGCGAACGCAGAACGGCCATCAGCGAACCAGCGGATGCTCCGGCAGCAGAGGCCCCCCGCGAGGTCATCGCCCGGCGCGTCCGGCACGCCGAGACCGCTGCGCGGACGCGATCGGTATAACGCTCGGCGAACCCGGGAATCGTCAGCCCGTTCGAGATCGTGCGCACCCCGGACACCACGCGTTCGGTGGCCCACCGGCGGCCGGCCGTCTCCAGCACCCACGCCTCCACGGGGTCCGCGATCAGGAAGCTGTTGTGGTAGGTGAACGACCGCCGCTCGTGGCCGCACCCACCTCCTTGGCCGGGGCCCTCGAGCAGCGTCACGATGACGTTCACGGCCTCGACGGCGCTGGTCGCGCGCTCCAGCGCCAGCCGCACCAGATCCATGCCGGTCAGCCCGCTGTCCGCGTACGGCTCCGAGGTGAACACGGCCTCGTTTCCGATCGCCACGCCATGCTCGTTGGCGCCCATCTCGGCGCCCCACATCCAGAACGGACGGCTGATGAGGACGGCATGCGTGCGCTCCACCTGCGGAACCTCGATCCAGGTACAGCGCACGGTCGCTCCCGGCGAGAACGAAGCTGCGCCGTGCCACTCGAGCGCCTGAGCTTCGTTGGGGTCGCGGTCGGAGTTCTTGGCCAGCAGGACGCGGCCGTCGGCTACGACCACAATGCTGTCGCACATGAACGCAGCCTAGTGAGCCGCCCCTGCCGTCATCCGCGGACGCACGGTCTCATAGAAGGCGTCCTCGGCCAGCAGATAGCCCCGGATGGTGTGCTCGGCCAGGCTGGCCAGGGGCTCGCGCGGCCACGGGATCACGGTGCGGTTCACGAACGGACACTCCTCGGCGAGGCCAACGCCTCCCCCCACCAGCAGGTCGGTCAGCACCTCGCCGTTGAGGTAGCTCATCGAGACACCGTGTCCGATGCAGCCGAGGGCGTACACGGCGCCGCGGTCCTCGCCGACGTACCCGATGGCCGGGGTGAGGTCGAGAGTGACCGAGAACGGTCCGCCCCAGCGATGGGTGATCGCCACGTCCGAGAGATGCGGCCACAGCCAGTGTAGGTGACGCTCGAGGTGCCGCCAGGCGTCCTCGTCGGCATCCCGGTCGAGGTTGCCGTTCGAGGTGAGACCGACCGGGCCTCCACCCAGCACGATCCGCCGGTCCGGGGTCAGCCGGTAGTAGTGGATGAGGTTGCGGGCATCCTCGATCCCCTGACCGCTCTGCCAGCCGATCGGCGCGAGCTGTGCCTCGCTGAGGGGCGCGGTGGCGATCATGTAGGTGAAGGCCGGCACCTGCAGTCGCTCGAGCTGCTCGAACAGATGCGAATAGGCGTTGGTGGCGAACGCCAGCCGATGCGCGGTCAGCGACCCCTCGGGCGTGAGCAGCCGGTGATCCGGCTCGTCGGGCGCCGCGCGCGTCTGGGCGACCGCCAGCACGGGCGTGTCCTCGAACACGCGCACGCCCAGCTCCATGGCGTGGCGCTTCTCCTCCCGCACCAGCTTGGCCGGGTTGACGAGCAGCAGCCGCGGCTCCCACATGGCCCCCAGGTAGCGCTCGGAATCGACCATCGCCCGCGTCTCCGCGGCGTCGATCCAGCTGATGCCCTGAAAGCCCAGGGAGGACATCAACTCGACCTGCTTCTGCAGACGCCGGACATAGCTGGGCGTCGTGGCCACGCGCAGGAATCCCGGGCGGCGCTTCTCGCACTCCAGGCCCGTCTCGTCGATGAACCGCTCCAGCTCGTCGACGCAGCGCTCCATATAGGCGTGCGCTCGCCTCAGGAAGCTCTTTCCCCGCAGCATCGCCGTGGTCCCAAAGCCGAGACCGATGACGGTCATGGCGAAGGAGCCGTTGCGGCCGCTGGCGCCGTAGCCGACCGTCCTGGCCTCGAGCACGGTGACGTCGAGCGACGGATCGCGACGCTTGAGCGCGATTGCGGTGGCGAACCCGGTCAGACCGCCCCCAATCACCGCCGCGTCGGTGGCAAGATCGCCGGTCAACCGCGCCTCAGGCGTGTACTCGCCGTACTCGGCCAGCCATAGAGCGGGGGACGAATCAGGCAGTTCGGGCCGCATCGGCCATCTCCGTTCAACGAGGTTGGGCGCTGGGGCAGGCGCGCCGGGGCAGCGTGTTACCGAGCGGGACGCAGAGCGTGGTGGGCGACGGCGCGCGGCCGGCCGCGATTCTCCAGCGGACCACGAGCCCGTTGAAGGCGTGGGTTGAGACGGCGATGTCGAGGGTCTGGCCGGCGCGCAGACGTAACGCGCGCGCCCCCAGCGCCCGGCGGAGGTTGAGCGCCGTCGTGGCCGCCCGCAGCGTCCGCAGTGTGAACGGGCACCTCGAGCCCGTGCAGCCCACGCGAACCACGGAGGCGACGGGCAGTCTGCGAGCCCAGAGCGATCGCGCGGTCACCCGGGCCCCGTGGACTGACCACGCGGCGGCGATGCGCGCCGGATTGGGCGGCGCCAGCTCGTGCAGGCCCCAGGGTGGGCTCGCGTTGACGATCCGTCCCGGGCGGCAGGTGGCCACGAAGCTGGCGAACCGGGTGACCGGGTCGTGACCGCTGATCGTGTAGACGCCGGCCGGCACGCCTGTCCAGATCACGCCACCGTCCTTGGAGGAGACCGTCTGCGTCGGATCGGGGATGACGTTCTGGTTGAAGTAGACGGGCTTCGGCAGCGCCGGCCGACCCGTCGCGGTGGCGCCGGGCACCCCATGAGCCCCGTAGGCGCTGAACGCGGCATAGCTCAGGTCACGGACGTTCCTGGTGCTGAACGTGGACACGATCGCGCAAGCCAGCGGATCGCCGCGAGCGTCAAGCGGGACCTTCAGCAGGGCGGCCAGCGCCCGGTAGGCCCCCTCGGTCGGGGTCTGGAAGTTGACGTTGACCAGGTCCTCGCCGTCGGTCGTGAACGTTTGCAGGTAGATGGTGTGATACCCGGCGGCCACGATGTACGGGGTCACCCGGGCTCGGTCGGGCACGACGAGGTCGTAGGTCCCGTCTCGCCGGACGATGGCCTTGAGGCGAGGGAACTCGGCCACGCGGATCGCCGCTCCAGCCAGCAGGACACGGCCATCGTTGAACTCGTATGCGGTGCCGCGCAGGTGCACGGTCCGGTGCCCAGCATTCGCCGGCGACCGGCTCAGCCCGCGGGCCGAGACCTCCACACTCGCCATCGCGAGCGCGACGCCGACTCCGACGACGCTGAGCCAGAGGACACGAGAGCGCATATCCGTACCTCGCCGCCTCTACGGCGTGAAGTCCCAGACGTTGAAGGTCTCACCCGCCCAGAGCGCGCGCTCGCCGTCCTGCGGCGCGTCGAGCACCCGGGGCGTCAGGCCCCAGACCAGAGTGGCCCGCCGGGGCGCCGTGTACGAGGGCCAGGACGGCACGCCACGGTCGTGCCCGGCACTCGGATCGCCTGAGCGGGCGAACGACAGCCACGCGTCCATGATCCGGTTGGAGAGCAGGCGCCTGGCACGCAGCTCGCGCGGGTCGGTGGTCGCATGGTGTGGGAGCGAGGTGAGGTCGAGGTTCCCAAACACGAACCCAAGCTCGATGCCGTGGATGGCGCCGAGGTTCTGGGTCGGCGGCAGGCCCGCGACGTAAGGGACGTGCCACCGGAAGGAGTACATGTAGTCATGCCGCTGCCAGCGAGCCTGGGCCTGGGCGAGCCGGATCTGGGGCATGCGGAAGAGCTGGTCGGTCAACATGGCCAGCGTGATCGCCCCGTCGCTCACGCCCGGCCGGTCGGCGCGATAGCGCGCGATCATCGCCGCTTCGCGGCCCGCGAGCGCAACCGGAAAGAACGGGTTGGCGGTCGGCGCGATCGAGTAGAGCGCAGGGTTGTAGAGCAGCCAATACTCGGTCTCGTCCTCGTTGGTCCCGGACAGCAGCTCGATGTGCCTCGCGCTGCCGGCGGCCACGCGTGGAACCACGGGCCCCGGCAGCAGGTGCCCATCAACGTAAGGGGCAAAGTACGTGTCGCCGGAGAACAGCGGCGCGCGGGCATAGACGGCATCCTGGAGATCCAGGATCTCATTCACGCCCATCGCCTTGAGCTGCGTGATGCTGTGGATCCCGCCCACCTTGAAGTGGCGCTGTGCGATCTCCTCTGCGTACGCGCGCGTGTGCACGAGGTAGCCGCTGCCGCTCTCCAGGATCGCGCGGTGGAAGTAGTGCTGAGGATGATTGATGGCCAGCAGCGCGCTGACCGAGATGGCGCCGGCAGATTCACCAAACACGGTCACGTTGCGAGGATCGCCGCCGAACGCGCGGATGTTGTTCTGGACCCACTGCAGGGCCGCCAACTGGTCGCGCAACCCGTTGTTGCCTGAGCCGGCGTAGGAGCGGTCGAGCCCACCAAGCTCCAGCCAGCCCAGGATTCCCAGACGGTAGTTGAGCGTCACGACCACCGCGTTGCCGCGCGCGGCCAGCCGCGCTCCGTCATAGATGCGCTCGCTCGCCGAGCCGACCACGAACGCGCCGCCCGGGATGAACACCATGACCGGCCGCAGCCGCCGGTCCACGCGAGGTGTCCACACGTTGAGATACAGGCAGTTCTCGTTGGTAAAGCGCCTGCGCGCGGTCGGGTATTCCTCAAGCAGATCGCGGTCCTGGGGACAGACCGCGCGCAACCGCGTGGCCGCCAGGACACCTCGCCACAGCCGGGGCGGGGCCGGGGGCCGGAACCGAAGCGCGCCGGTCGGCGGCGCCGCGTAGGGGATCCCCTCAAATGCACACACCCCGGCCTCGCGCGCGCTGGCCACGCGCCCATCGGCGATGCCGGCCACGCAGCCGTGGGCGAACCCGGCCGTGGCTGCAGACGCACCGTCCGCGAGCAGCATCGCGGCCGCCAACGCGGCCCAGCACGCGGCCGCAACCCCCCAGCCCCGTCGCGGCCTCCTCGCGCACGCACTATGACTGGACATCAGGTGCATTTCCACGCCGTCTCCGTCGCACTCAGCGGACGGTGCCGCTCCCCCGTGGGCCAGTCATCCGTGAATCGCCGCACACGCCACCGGATCGGCCCCCATGACCGACGCCCGGAACGCCATCGGACCGAGACCTCGAGGGCCACCCGCGCCAGGTCAGCTCATCACTCCAGGGACCGGAACGCCCTCCTCGAGGTAGACACAGCGCGACGCGCCGACGGCGGCCGTCACCCGTCGTCGGAGCGGCCCGCTCAACAGCGACGTCGCCTCTGCCAGCTCTGCGAACCGGTGCGCCTCGATCTCGTCGTCCTGGAGGCGCAGGGCGCTGAGCTGGTCGTCGGTGAAGGTGCCACAGTCGAACAGAAACCGAACCCCGCCGGGTCGGTTTGGCTTCGGCCGCAGGAAGTCGACGCAGACCAGCCGGCCCTCGGCGACCTCGAGCCCGCACTCTTCTCGCGTTTCGCGTTGACAGGCCTCCCAGGGCGACTCCCCCGTGGCCTCGACCTGGCCGCCGGGAATCGTCCAGGCTTTCTTGTAGCTGGGCTTCAGCACCAGGAGCCGTCCCGACATGTCGAAGACCAACGAGCCCGCCGAGGCAGGAATCCGCGGAACCCCGGGGTGAGACTCCTCAGCGCCGTCTGCACGCACCGCATCATCATCCCGCACGGCCCGGCGCTGCTCTCGCAGCGCGTCGACCGGGCCCGCGTCGAGCGCAGACTGCTTGAGCCCCGTGTCACCATGTCCCAAACGGCGTTCGTCACCGTGGGGCCGACGGACGCGCCCATCGAACGGAGGAGGCACGGTGTTCGCCATCGCCCGCCGCTGGTTGCCGGCTGTTGTTCTCGCCCTCGTCGCCGCTGCATTGGTGGCCGCCCCGGCCGGCGCGGCCGGCCGCCGCACTGTCCGCTGTCTCGGAAACGCAGACTTCTGCGGGGCCACGGTCAGCATCGCCGGCGGTGCCAGCAACCGGGTCATCACGATCATGCTCACCGACACAAACTTCAGGCGCATCGGCGTGCGGGTGATCCCTTCCGTCTCGCGAGGCGCGTTCAGCATCACGCGGGCCTCGTTCCTGTTGGGCGGATCCGAGTACCGCTTCACGCTCAACGCCGTCAGGGCCAATCCACGCCGGGCCCGGATCATCCTGATGTTCGCCGCGGCGAACTCCGTGCCCGCGTGAGACAGCGGGGCGGGCGAAGCTCACCCCGGGTGGTGGGCGGAATCCTGCTGAGGCACGCGGTGGGCCGCCGTCCGGGCTGACGGCTCATAGCCGTCCTGTGCGCCGAGGGCTCAGGCGAGATGTGAAAGAACCCTTGCGGATTTGATCGGCGTTTGCCAGGATGTGAAAGATGTCTTTCACATCTGAGGGGAGACCGGAGCGCCGCACCCGGGTCACGGATCCGCGAGCGCTGCGCGCGGTGGCCCATCCACTGCGCCTGGCTCTGCTCGATCGCCTGATGTCCTTCGGCGAACAGACGGCCGCGCAGTGCGCCGACGCGGTCGGCTCGACCGCCTCCAACTGCAGCTACCACCTCCGGGTGCTGGCCCGGGTCGGCCTGGTGGAGGCCGGCGAGTCCGCCGACGGTCGCGAGCGCCCGTGGCGCAGCACCTCGACGGGCCTGGAATTCGGGCCTCCTGAGCCCTCCGGCTCGATGTCGTCGGCCGGAGCCAAGCGGGCGGTGGATGAGCTGGAGCTGGCCCGTGAGGAGGAGCTCACCCGCAGCGCCCTGGCCCGGCACGCCGGGCAGCCGGCCGAGTGGCGGGCGGCGGAAGCACACAACAGCTATGCCCTGCGGATCACGCCGTCGGAGCTGCAGCAGCTCGTCGGCGAGATCGACCGGCTGATACGTCCGTACATCGGGTTGACTCGCGCCTCGGCGCCCGGCGACGCCGGCGTGGCCTATCTGCGGCTGCTCGCCTTCCGCCACCCGCAGTCCCCGTGACCGCCCCGGAGGCGACCGCGCGGGATTCGCGGCCATCGCGAGTTCGCGCCAGGGGGTCGCTGTGGGGCAACCCCGCCTACCGCCGGCTGTGGTCGGCGGTCGTGATCTCGGAGACGGGCGACTGGCTGCTGTTCATCGCCCTCCCGCTCTACGTGCTGCGGGTCTCCGGATCGGCGCTCGACACGTCGATGGTCTTCCTTGCCGAACTCGTCCCGGCGGTCGTGATCGGCACCGCCTGCGGCCCGCTGATCGACCGGCGAGACCCCGGGCGCCTGCTGGCCGTCCTGACCTGCACGCAGGCCGTCGCGCTGATCCCGCTGCTGGCGCCCGGGGCGGGCCGGCTGTGGATCGTGTACGTCGTCGCCGCCGTCCAGGCCGGCCTGACCAGCATCACCACGCCGGCTCAGCTGGCGGTGGTCCCGGCTCTCGTCGAGCCGCATGACCTGGCACCCGCCAACGCCATGGTGGAGACCGCGGGCAACGTGGCCCGGCTGGCCGGATCCCCCCTGGGCGGCGTGCTGCTGCCGGTGCTCGGCCTCCACGGCCTCGTCGTCGGCGACGCCGTCAGCTTCCTGGCCAGCGGCCTCCTGCTGTCCGGCTGCCGGTCGCCGGCGCCGCGTCACGGCCCGCCCGCGGCGGCGGCCGCGCCCGGGCGGCTGACCGCGCTCAGCGAAGCCTGGCGGTGCATCCGGCGGGACCGCGGCCTCCGGTCGGTGCTCGTCATCTCGTTCGTCGCCTCGGTTGCCCAGGGGCTGTTCCTCGTTCTGTTCGTCCTGTTCGTGCTGCGATCCCTGCACGGCGGCGACGGCGTCGTCGGCCTGCTGCGCGGGGTGCAGGCCGTGGGCGGGGTGCTGGGCGGGCTCGCCGTCAGCGTGTGGTCCAGACGCCTGGTGCCCCGGACGCTCACCGCCGGTGGGCTGGCGGCGTTTGGGCTCGTGTCTGCGATCACCTGGAACAGCCCCGCGGTCACCACCCTGACGTGGTGGTACGTGGGACTCTTCGTCACGGTCGGGATCCCGGCGACCGCCCTGGTGACCGGACTCGTCACCGAGGTCCAGCAGGCCAGCCCGCACGCGGTGCTCGGTCGCGTTCTCAGCCTGATGCAGGTGGCCCAGGCCCTGGGGCAGGGGACCGGGATCGTCGCGGCCGGCCTGCTCAGCGGCGCCGTCTCGCTGGCGGTGCTGCTCAACCTGCAGGCGGGCTGCTACCTCGCGTGCGCGGTGGTCGCGATGAACCGCCTTCCGCGCCCGCGCTTCGGAACGTGAGACGGTCAAGCCTCAGCCGGGCCGCCTCCCTGGCAGGATGCGCGCGCCCGGTCATACTTGTCCTGTGGCCGAGCTGAAGTCGGTGTTGGAGCGCGACCTGCCGCGCTCGGAGGAGGCGCAGCGCAAGCTCGATGCGCTCCGCGGCCAGGCGCGTGACTTCGGCATCGCCTGCGTCCTGAGCCTGGTGGGGGCGGCGATCGCGGCCGCCATCGACCCCCGGCTGGCTCTGCTGCTGGCGGCGGTGGCGTTCGGCACCGGGGTGCTGTGCGCCCGCGCGCTGTCGCGCCGCCGTGAGCTGCTGGTGCTGCTGCTGGCCGAGCGGGACGCGTACTCGATCGACGCCGTCCGCCGCCAGGCGTCGCGCTTTGCCACCGTCAAGCGCCGCCGCCGGCTCGGCGCCTGGGTGCGCAAGCTCGTCGCCGTCGCCGACGGGGAGCAGCATCCGCCGTCCACCAACATCCGCGTCCTCGACGCCCGCGTCCGCCCGCGGCGCGAGCGCCTGCTCAAGCTCGCCGACGCGTTCGACGACGACGGCCGGGAGGTCCATCCGGCCAGCCTCGCCCTTCTGCACCAGGCGCTGACGCGCCCGGGGTTCAGCCCGCTGTACAACATCGGGCTGGACGAGGACCTGCTCGATCTCCTCCTTCACCGGGTGGAGGCCGGGATCGAGCCCCACGTTTAGTACGGCCCATCGGCCGTGCCAGTGGTCTCTCCCGTAAGTACGTTCGCACCGAGAGGCGCGACTGGTGGATGTCAGGCAAGGACGCAGGAGCCGACGTGTAGCAGCGCTACACGAGGCTCCGAGGACACAGCCTGGCGCCGCCAGGCGTGCCTCGAATGCGAGCGTACTTGCGTGAGGGGCCACTAGGCGGCGGTCAGCCCGCCGTCGAGGACCAGCGCCGAGCCGGTCATGAACGCCGCCGCATCCGAGGCGACGTAGTGGACGGCCGCGGCGATCTCCTCCGGGGTGCCGAGGCGGCCCATCGGCTGGCGGGCGACAAGGGCGTCGCGGGACTCGCCGGCCTCCTCGAGCAGCCGCGCCACCCACGGCGAGTCGACCGTCCCCGGGCAGATGCAGTTGACCCGGATTCCGTCGGCGACATGGTCGACGGCGAGCGCCCGCGTCAGCGCCACCACCGCTCCCTTGGAGGCGCAGTAGGCGGCCCGGTTGCGCAGCCCCACCAGCCCGGCGACCGAGGCCATGTTGACGATCGCACCGCCGCCGGCCGCGACCATGCGCGGGATCGCATGCTTGCAGCACAGAAACGTGCCGCGCGCGTTGACGGCGAACACCCGCTCCCAGACCTCGAGCGGCGTGTCCGGGGCGCTCGTCGTCGACCCCACGCCGGCGATGTTCGCCAGCACGTCCGCCGGCCCCAGCTCCCGCTGGCAGGTCTCGAGCAACTCGATCACCGCCCGCTCGTCGCACACGTCGGTCTCGGCCGTCAGCACGGTGCCATCCGCCATCGCCGCCGTCTCGCGGACCGCAGCTCCGTCGATGTCGGCGGCAAGCACCGGCGCGCCCTCGCGCGCGAACAGCAGCGCCGTGGCCCGGCCGATCCCGGATCCCGCGCCGGTCACGATCGTCACCCCCCCGCTCATGCCGTCACCGGCGTCGGCAGCGGCCGCCCCGCCTCGGCGGCCAGGAGGTTGTCGACGAGCACCCGGGTCATCGCCTCGCGCGTGCCGCGGGTGGCGCTGCCGATGTGGGGGGCGAGCACCACGTTGGGCAGACTGAGCAGCGCCCGCGGGACATTCGGCTCCTCGGCGAACACGTCGAGCCCGGCCGAGATCCGTCCGGACACCAGCGCCTCGACCAGGGCCGGCTCGTCGACGATCGGACCCCGCGCGGCGTTGACCAGGCAGGCTCCGGGGCGCAGCAGCGCCAGTCGCCGCGCGTCGATCAGTCCCCGCGTGCTCTCCTCCAGCGGGACATGGACCGAGACCACGTCCGCCTCCCGCAGGAGGTCGTCGAGCCGGCGGAACTCGACGCCGAGCGCGGTCTCCTCGTCCGCCTCCAGCGGTGTGCGCTTGGTGTACAGGACGCGCATGTCGAATCCGCGCGCCCGCCGGGCGACGGCCTGGGCGATCCGGCCGAACCCCACCAGCCCCAGCGTGGCGCCGGAGACATCGGCGCCCAGGAAGCGATCGATCCCGGATGGCCACTCGCCCGCGCGGATCGACGCGTCGCCCTCCACCAGCCGCCGTCGCGCCGCCAGCACCAGCGCGAACGCCAGGTCGGCCGTCGCCGCATCCAGGACGCCGGGCGTGTTGGTGACCGGGACCTGGCGGGCAGAGCACGCCAGGACGTCGATCCCGTCATACCCAACGCCGTAGTTGGCCACGAGCCGGAGCGCCGGCAGCTGCTCCAGCGTCCGCTCGTCGACGACCTCGTGGACGACCGCGAGCGCCTCGACGTCGGACCGCGCCGAGCTCAGCACCTGTGCCAGCGGCGCGTCGAGGAACTCGACGTCGGTCAACTCGTCGAAGGCCGGCCCGGGGAACCGGCGGGATGCCAGCACCTTCACGCGGGGGAGCCTAGCTTCGCTAGATGACGCCGTAGGTGCGGAATGCCTCCCACACCGGCATGCCCTCGGCGAGCTTCTCGCGCACCAGGTCCTCGCCGGAGACCTTCTCCTCGGCGCGCGTGATGGCCTCCTCGGCCAACTCGGAGGGGACGACGACCACGCCGTCGAAGTCGGCGAGCAGCAGGTCGTCCGGCTTGACCACAACGCCCCCGCACTCGATCGGCACCTGGACCTGATCGATGTCGATGCGTCCCAGCGAGTCGCAGGCCAGGATCCCGGCCACGAACGTCGGAAACTGCATCGCGATCAGGCGGTCGGTGTCCCGCGTGTAGGCGTCGGCGACGATCCCCACCGCGCCCCGGTAGCGCGACGCGGTCGCCAGCAGCTCGCCCCAGTACGACCCCTCGCAGGTGGAGACGACCATGACGTCGCCGGGACGCAGCGAGTCGACCGCCTGCAGCTCACCCTTGTAGTAATCGTCCAGATTGGCCGGCGGCGCGTCGACCTCGACGCAGTGGACGGTCATGGCGAACCCGGCGAGGCGAGCCTCCGGGTACAGCGGCCGGATATGAGGACGCATGACCTGCTGGCGGTAGCCCATCCGGTCCAGGCAGTCGGAGACGACGGCCGGATACAGGCGCCCCAGCCGTTCGAGCACGCTGAGGTCCCGGGACGCGACCTGCTCGGTATCCACTTGTCCTCCTCACTTGATCGTTCAAGTGCGACGTTACGCCTGCATCTCGTCCGGGTCAAGGAGGTCAGCCCACCACTGCTAGTGGCCCCTCACGCAAGTACGCTCGCATTCGAGGCACGCCTGGCGGCGCCAGGCTGTGTCCTCGGAGCCTCGTGTAGCGCTGCTACACGTCGGCTCCTGCGTCCTTGCCTGGCATCCACCAGTCGCGCCCCTCGGTGCGAACGTACTTGCGTGAGCGACCACTAGCGGACCAGGCCCCGTCCCGCGATCCGCCACCAGTCGATGACCTCGCCGGCGCGGGCGACCGCGACCCAGTCGTGCAGGTTGAGCATCCCGCAGGCATGGTTGGGCACGATCTCGACCGGCGTGCCGATCGCCGCCTCGCCGGCCGGCAGCTCGAGAATCCCGTGCTCCTCATTGAGCGCGACGATCCGCCACTCCGGGTGGCCCCGGATGACGCCCCACCCGTCGGCGGTCCCGGCTCGGTCGGAGCTGAGCGTCTTGGTGCCGGCGTCGATGATCGCCCGCGTCGGCGTCGGATGGCTGACGATCGTCGCCAGCGCCGTCAACGCGCAGTCGTCGAGCGTGCCCCAACCGAGCGCCGCCTGGTCGCGGTCGGAGAAGACATACGTGCCGGGGCGGACCTCGGTGATCCCGCGGAGGGCGTGGGCGCGGGTGGCGCTCGGCGTGCTCCCGGCGCTCACCTCGGCCACCGGGATGCCGCCGGCCCGAAGCACCTCGGCCACCTCCACCAGCGTCGCCGCGTCTGCGGCGACGGCCGCGTCGATGTCCGCGCCCCGGGCGGCGTACGTCTGCCCGGCGAAGCTCATCAGGCCGGCGAGCCGCACGCCGGGCAGCCGCGCGACCCGCCGGGCGAGGCGCAGCGCCTCCTCAGCGTCCTGGACGCCACACCGGCCGTAGCCGGTGTCGACCTCGATCCGGACCGGGATGATCACCCCGTGGCGGCAGGCTGCCTGCGAGATCCCGGCGAAGACCTCCAGCGAGTCGGCGGCGACCCGGACCTCGGCCGAGGCCGCCAGACGACACAGCCGCTCCCACTTGGCCGCCCCCCAGAGCGGATACGCGATGAGCAGGTCGTCGATGCCATGGGCGGCCAGCAGCTCGGCCTCGCCGAGCTTGGCGACGGTCAGGCCGGTGCAGCCGGCGGCGACCTGCCGGCGCGCCACCTCGATGAGCTTGTGGGTCTTGGCGTGCGGTCGCAGTGCCACCCCGGCCGCGGCGGTCAGCTCGGCCATGCGGCGGATGTTGGCCTCGAGCTTGTCAACGTCGAGCAGGAGGCACGGGGTGTCGAGCTCGCCGGTCCCCACCGCGGTGGGGCCGGGCGCGCGCACCGCGTCGGCGTGCTGGACCTGCGCTTGCGGCATCCCTGCTTGAACGATATAGATGGCGTCCATGCCCGGCCACCGACCTCCGCAGCACGGCTAGCCCCCGGATGGCTCTCGACGCGATCGCGGATGTTGCGCTCGATGCCGGCGCCGAGCTGGCCGAGGGCCCCGTCTGGGACGACCGGGCCGGCCGGCTCGTCTGGGTCGACATCATCGGCCGCGCCGTGCACTTTCTGGATCCTGCCACCGGCCACGATCGGTCCGTTCCCGTGCCGGACATGCCGGGCATCGCGATCCCGCGCGAGCGGTCCGGGCTGGTGCTCGCCCTCGGTCACGGGTTCGGCATGCTCGACGAGGCCGGCGCGTTTGACATGCTCGTCGAGCTTCCCCAGGGGCCGGTGACCGCGCGGATGAACGACGGCAATTGCGATGCGGCCGGCCGCGTGTGGGCGGGGACGATGGGACTCAATGGCGAGCCCCACGCCGGGGCCCTGTACCGGCTCGACCCTGACCACACCGTCACCCGCGTCCTGGACGGGGTGACCGAGTCCAATGGGATCGACTGGAGCCCGGACAACCGGCTCATGTACTACGTCGACAGCATGGAGCGCCGGGTCGATGTGTTCGACTTCGACCTTGACTCAGGATCGCTCTCGCACCGGCGCCCCTTCGTCGCCGTCGACGACGGGGACGTGCTCCCGGACGGCCTGACCGTCGACGCCGAGGGCAACGTGTGGGTGGCGTGCTGGGGGGGCGCCGCGGTGCGCCGCTTCACCCCGGACGGCGCGCCGGCCGGATCGGTGGCGCTGCCGACGCCCAACATCACCTGCCCGGGGTTCGGCGGCCCGGAACTCGACCGCATGTTCATCACCTCGGCGCGCGAGGGGCTCTCAGACGAGCAGCGGGCCGGCGACCCGCACGCCGGCGCCGTCTTCGTCTGCCGGCCCGGGGTCGGCGGCCGCCGGCAGGGGCGCTTCGCCGGTTGACCCGGGCGGGCCGGACAGCCCGGGTTGCCACCGGCTGGACGGCCCCGCCGCCACCGGCCGTGCGGCCCGGCTGCCACCGGCCGTGCGGCCCGGCTGCCACCGGCTGGACGGCCCCGCCGCCACTGGTCGTGCGGCCTGCGCTGCCACCGGCCGTGCGGCCCTTGACACCCCCGCGCGCTGGTTGGATACTCCGCCTTGAACGATCAAGTAGGACCAACTTGAGCGATCAAAGCGCCCACTGGAGGAGAGGGTCACATGGCTGAGGGTACGGCTGAGGGCTTCGGCGGCTCGACGGCGGCGACGCAGACGCATTTCGCGCGTCGCGCCACGGGATTCGTCCGTGACATCAAGGTCAGGGACGCGGTCATCTTCAACGTTCTGCCCGCGTGTCCGGGCCTCGTGATGGCGCTGTCGGTGTTCTGGGTGCTGTCGACGTTCACAGGGGTCAACCTGTACGTCGGGATCCTGATCACCATCGTCTGCGCCTTCCTCATCTCCGGCGCGTTCGGGCTGCTGTCGCAGATCATGCCCCGCTCCGGCGGCGATTACATCCTCATCTCCCGGTCGCTGCACCCGGGCCTGGCCATCGGCTCGAGCATCCTCATCGGCACCTCGGCGATGCTCGCCATGGGGTACTGGGGCGTCTTCACCGCCAAGATCTGCATCGGGCCGATGCTGACGATGTTCGGCGTCTCGGTCGACTCCCACTGGCTCCAGCAGGCCGGCGTGACCGTGACCAATCACCCGTGGAACATGATTATCGGCTTCGTCGAGGTCGCGATCCTGGCCACCATCATGGCGCTGGGAACGCGGCTGCTCATGCGCGTGCAGTTCTGGCTGTTCGTCGCCGCCATGTCCGGGTTCGTCGTCGCCGCCATCACGCTGCTCGTCACCTCGCACGGCGGCTTCATCGGCGACTACAACAGCTTCGCCCGGCCATTCACCCATCACGCCAACACCTACAGCTACTTCATGGCCCAGGCCCACAAGCAAGGGATCGCCACGCACGCCCCGACGAACTGGCACAACACCATCATCGCCTCCGGAGCGTTCATCGCCTTCGGCGTGTGGACGTGGTACTCGGTCAACTACGCCGGCGAGATTCGCCAGGCGGGGACGCGCAAGAACTGGTACTCGATGCTCGGCGGCCTGGCGCTGACGTTTATCCCCATCCTGCTCATGGTGCTGCTGCTGGAGAAGACCGTCAGCTATCCGTTCCTGACCGCTGTCAACGGGATCTCGAGCACCCCCGTCTACACGCTGCCCAACCTGCCGTGGTGGACCACGCTCGTCACCACGATCTGGAACAACGCCATCTTCGTCGCCTTCATGGGCCTGACGTTCGTCTGCTGGGCGCCGCTCATCGTCTACACCCAGATCGTCCAGCCGGTCCGCGCCCTGTTCGCCTGGGCGTTTGACCAGGTCATCCCGGAGCGGATCGCCACCGTCAACGAGCGGACGCACACGCCGGTGTTCTCGCTCGTTCTGATCGCGGTGGCGTCGATCTTCTTCCTCTACCTCGCCGCCTACTCGTCGACCTTCCTCAAGTACGTGGCGCTGTCGACGATCGTCGGCTTCCCCACCTTCATCATGGTGGGGATCTCGGCCATCGTCTTCCCCCTCCGGCGCAAGGCCGCCTACGAGGCGTCGGTGTCGAACATGAAGCTGCTCGGCATCCCCGTGCTCTGGTACTTCGGCGTGGGCTCGATCGCGGCCGGGATCTTCGGCGGCTGGCTGTGGCTGAAGTACCCGCTGCTCGGCCTGCCCAACGCGGGCAAGAGCATCGGCGACCAGCTGTTCACCTCGCCGCTCAACGGCGGCCTGGCGCTCATCGCCACCGGGCTGATTGCCGGCGCCGTCATCTACTTCGCCGGCCGCGCCTGGCGCCGGACCCAGGGGATCGATATCTCGCTCAACTACCTCGAGATCCCGCCTGAGTAGCGGTGCGGCTGTTCCGGCGAGCGCAGGCCGAGGACGACGGGTCGGTCCTCCGGCTCTACTACGCGTCCGACATCCACGGCACCGAGGTGCTGTGGAAGAAGTTCCTCAACGCGTCGCGGGTCTACAAGGCCAAGGTGCTCGTCATGGGCGGCGACATCACCGGCAAGATGGTCATCCCCATCATCCAGGCCGACGACGGCACCTGGACGGCCACCTTCCACGGCCGCACCGAGAAGCCCCCGACCGAGGAGGACGTCGTCAAGCTGGAGAAGCGGATCCGCGGCAACGGGATGTACCCGTATCGGACGACCGCCGGGGAGGTGGCGCAGATCTCCGGCCTGAGCGAGGAGGAGCGCGAGCGCTGGTTTGAGCAGGTGATGCTCGAGGCGTTCAAGGGCTGGCTGGAGCTCGCCGACGAGCGGTTGGCCGGCACCGACATCCGCTGCTTCGTCATGCCCGGCAACGACGACCCCTCCAGCCTCGAGGACGTCATCGACCACGCCGCCCTCGTCGAGGCCTGCGACGAGAAGTGGGTCGAGTTCGACGGCTACCAGATGCTGTCGCTCGGCTACTCGAACATCACGCCCTGGAACTCGCCGCGCGAGCTCGACGAGGACGCGCTCTATCACCGGATCGTGAAGCTGGCCGAGCAGATCGACGACCACACCCGCGCGGTGTGGAACATCCACGTCCCGCCGCGCGACTCACAGCTCGACACCGCGGCGGAGCTCGACGAGGACTTCAACCTGGTGCTCGTCGGCAGGTCGCCCCACCTCATCCCGGTCGGATCGCAGGCCGTCCGCGACGCGATCGAGCGCTTCCAGCCGCTCGTCGCCCTGCACGGTCACATCCACGAGTCGCCCGGCGCCACCCGCATCGGCCGCACGCTGTGCATCAACCCGGGCAGCGACTATGCCACCGGACGGATCTCCGGCTGCCTGGTCAACCTGCGCGGCGACCGCGTCAATCACCAGTTCGTCACCGGCTGATGAGCCGCGAGGAGCTCGGCCACTGGCTGCGCACCGCCGGCATCGAGCCCCCAGCGCGGCCGTGGCCGGCCTCGCCCCATCGCTTCCCGGACGGCCGCGCGTACCACCTGGAGATCCCCAGCGTCGAGGGCCCGGTCGTCCTGCGGGCAGTGCTGGAGGAGGCGGCCGCGCGCGATGTGCGGATCCACCGCGTCTCCCAGGGCTCCGGGATCATGCTCCTGACCGATGACGAGCTCGACGAGCTGGCCGAGCTCGGCCGCGAGCACGACGTCGAGGTCTGCCTGTTCCTCGGCCCGCGCGGCGCCTGGGACGCCGGCGGCCAGGCCCTGGCCAGCGACGCGGCGGCCGGGGTCGCCCGCGGCGCCGAAGCGGTCGAGGCCTCCGTGGCCGAGGCGCGCCGGGCGTGCGCCCACGGGATCCGCAGCGTGCTGGTGGGGGACATCGGCGTGCTCGACGTCCTGGCCCGCCTGCGCCACGACGGCCTGTTGCCCGCCGACCTCATCTTCAAGACCTCGGCCATCCTGTGCGCCGCCAACCCGGCGACGGCTGCGTTGCTCGAGCGGCTGGGCGCCGACACGATCAACGTCGCCACCGACCTCGAGGTGGGCATGCTGGCCGCCATCCGGGGCGCCACGAGCAAGCCGCTCGACGTCTACGTCGAGGTCCCGGACGACATGGGGGGCTTCGTCCGCAGCTACCTGGTGCCGGACATCGTGTCCGTGGCGGCGCCGGTGCACGTCAAGGTCGGCCTGCGCAACGCGACGTTCGTGTATCCGAGCGGCCTGCACCTCCAGGACATCGCCGCGCTCCAGGGACGGGAGAAGGTGCGCCGGGCGGCCCTGCTGGAACGGCTCATGGCCGAGCTCGCTCCCCAGCCCGCGCCGCAGGCCCAGTCAGCCGGCCGGGACGCCGGCTGACAGGCCGCCGTCGACGATGAACGGCTGCGCGGTGCAGAACGAGGACTCGTCGGAGCAGAGAAAGAGCGCCATCGCCGCGATCTCCTCCGGCCGGCCGATCCGGCCCAGCGCATGCAGCCGGCCCGCCTCCGCGCGCGCCGCCTCAGGGTCCGGCTGGACCTCGAAGTAGCGCTGGGCCATGCCGGTGTCGATGTAGCCGGGGCAGATGCAGTTGCAGCGGATGCCGTCCTTGCCGAAGTCGAGCGCGATGGCGCGCGTCAAGTTGATGACCCCGCCCTTGGCGGTGCAGTAGGCGCCGAGCTGGGGCTCGACCCAGAATCCGTTGACCGACGCCATGTTGACGATCGAGCCGCCGCCGAGGCGGCGCATCCGCGGAATCGCGGCGCGGGCGCACAGGTACACGCCCTTAAGGTTGATCCCCATGACGCGGTCCCAGTCCTCCGGCGGCGTGTCCTCGATCGTCCGCTCGTACTGGATCGCCGCGTTGGAGACGAGCGCATGGGGGCCGCCGAGGGCCTCCGCCGCCGCCATCAGCCCCTCGACGTCCTCTGGATCGGAGACGTCGCAGCGTCGCACCTCGACCCGCCCGCCGGCGCCCCGGATCGCGGCGGACAGCGCCCGGAGCTCGTCGAGGTCGACATCGGCGGCGACCACGTGGGCGCCGGCCACCGCCAGCCGCTGCGCGATCGCGCGGCCGATGCCCCGGGCGGCCCCGGTCACGACCACCGTCTTGTCGTCCATTCGCACCTGGGCTCCTCTCTCTGGTTCACGGCCGCGACAGCCGCCTTATACTGCGATTTCCTTTATCGATCAAGTACGGGGCGCCGAGTGAGCGTTGCCAAAGCTGGACGCAGGCGGAGGCCGACGATGCGCGATGTCGCGGCGCGCGCCGATGTCTCGGTCCAGACGGTCTCTAACCTGATCAACAACCGCCTGCACCTCATGGGGGAGGACACCCGCGAGCGGGTCGAGCAGGCGATGACCGATCTCGGCTACCACCCCAATGTCGCCGCCCGGACGCTGCGCTCGGCGCGGACCCAGACGCTGTGCTTCCTGCTCCTCGACGAGGGCAATCGCTTCCTGGCCGATCCGATGACCGACCTGATCATCGCCGGCATCGGCGACGTTGCCCGCGACCGGGGCTACGGCCTGCTCATCCAGGCCACCCGTCCGCACGAGCCGGATCCGGCCCTGATCCGGCCGCTGCTCGAGAACCGGGCCGACGGGGCGTTCCTGTTCATGTCCGGCAAGCCGGATCTGCGGCGCTGGTATGTCTCCCGGCTCGGCGAGCTGGGGTTCCCGTTCATCCTGCTCGAGGCCTCCGAGGACCCCCAGCTGCTGACCGTGGCCGCCGCCGACCGCGGGGGCGCGCGCCGGCTGACCGAGCATCTCATCGCAGAGGGGCACGAGCGCATCGCCTTCCTGACGACGAAGGTGCCGTGGCCGATGCTCGAGCAGCGGATGCTCGGTTACCGCGACGCGCTCCGGGCGGCGCGGCTGAAGCCGATCGTGCTCTCCGGCGGGACGTGGACTCCCACCTCCGGCGCCGAGCAGGCCGAGCGCCTGCTCTCCCGCACGGCGCCGCCGACTGCGATGATGTGCGGCAACGATCTCCTCGCTCTCGGCGCGATCCGGGCCGTGCGCGAGCAGGGGCTGTCCGTTCCGGGAGACGTCGCGGTGACCGGCTTTGACGATTTCGACTTCGCCCAGTTCGCTGATCCGGCGCTGACCACCGTCCGGATCCCCGGCTACGACATCGGCCGGACGGCGGGCGAGGCGCTCATCGGCGTCCTCGAGGGCGAGGCTCCGGCCGAGCGCCAGGTCGTCCTCCCGGTCGAGCTCGAGCTCCGGGAGTCGGCATGACCGCCAACGGCCGCCTCATCCATACCGATGTGTTCGACGAGGCGGTGCGGCTGCTGGCCGCCGCGCAGCAGGCCGGGCTGCGCGTGCGCACGCTCGGCGGGATGGCCGTGGTGCTGCATGTCGGCGAGCTCCTGCACCCGGCGTTCCGCCGCGACATCCGTGACATCGACCTCGCCACCCCCAAGCGCGACGGGCGCAAGGTCTCCGACTTCCTCACCACCCAGGGCTATGAGCCCAACAAGACGTTCAACGCCATGCACGGCGCCCGGCGGCTGCTCTTCTACGACGAGCCGAACGGCCGCCAGATCGACGTGTTCGTCGGCACCTTTGAGATGTGCCACCAACTCCCGCTCGAGGATCGGCTGGACATCGAGCCCATGACGCTGCCGCTCGCCGACCTGGCGCTGACCAAGCTGCAGATCGTCAAGCTCAACCGCAAGGACGCCTACGACCTGTACTCGCTGCTGCTCACCCATCAGGTCGCCGACCACGACGATGAGACGATCAACGCCCGGTGGATCGGCGAGCTGTGCGGCCGCGACTGGGGCCTGTACCGGACCGTCCAGCTCAACCTCCAGAAGCTGCGCGAAGAGCTCCAGGTCCCGGAGCTCACTCCGGACGAGCACGAGACGATCCGCCGGCGGCTGACTGAGATCGAGGCCGCGATGGAGCGGGCGCCGAAGACGGGAAAGTGGAAGATGCGCGCTCGCGTCGGCGACCGCGTCCGCTGGTACGAGGATCCGGAAGAGGTGGATAAGGGGGCCTATTGACCGGCCGGCTGGAGGGGCGTGCCGCGATCGTCACCGGTGTGGGATCCGGCCTGGGGCGCGAGATCGCTCGTGTGCTGGCCGGCGAGGGCGCGAAGGTCCTCGGCGGCGACGTCAACGACGACGGCGGTGCGGCGACGATGGACGGGATCGGCTTCTATCGCCACACCGACGTCGCGTCGGAACGCGCCGTCGAGGGACTCGTCGCCGAGGCGCTGGAGCGGTTCGGCACCCTCGACATCATGGTCAACAACGCGGCGATCCAGATCGAGGAGGAACTCGCCGAGACTTCCGAGGAGCAGCTCGACCGGATCCTCGCCGTCAACCTCAAGGGCGTCTTCTTCGGTTGCAAGCACGCCGTCCGCGCGATGCGCGACACCGGTGGCGGGTCGATCGTCAACATCGCCTCGATCCTCGGCCTCGTCGCCGACGGCATCCTCGCCGCCTACTGCGCGGCCAAAGGGGGTGTGCTCGGCATCACCCGGGCCACCGCCGTCCGCTACGGCCGGGACGGGATCCGCTGCAACGCCATCTGTCCGGGCGACATCGACACGCCGCTGGTGGCCGCCTACTTCCAGACCGCCGACGATCCGGCAGCGCTCCGCGCCAAGGTCGAGGCCGAGTACCCGCTGGGGCGGATCGCCCAGCCGGCCGAGATCGCGCGCGGCGTCGTGTTCCTGGCCTCTGACGACTCCTCGTTCATGAGCGGCCAGCCGCTCGTCCTCGACGGCGGCCTGCTCGCCGACTGCTACTAGTGGCCCCTCACGCAAATACGCTCGCATTCGAGGCACGCCTGGCGGCGCCAGCGCCGGCGTGCGGCCCGCTCGGCGTCCTGCCTCGCCTGAATGGGCCGCGCCGGCGTCGTCCGGCTGTCCTCGGAGCCTCGTGTAGCGCTGCTACACGTCGGCTCCTGCGTCCTTGCCTGGCACCCACCAGTCGCGCCTCTCGGTGCGACCGTACTTACGTGAGCGACCACTAGATGTCCGTCCGCTTCGACCCCCACTGGAGCTACCGCGGCCTGGAGTGCCTGCGCATCGAGAACGAGCACGTGACCGTCGACGTGCTCCCGGAGCTCGGGGCGAAGATCTTCCGCCTGATCGACAAGGCCCGTGACCACGACGTCCTCTGGCACTCGCCGCGGGTCGCGCCGCACACCGCCCCGCTGCACGCCAACTTCGACGACCACTGGGCCGGCGGCTGGGACGAGGTCATCCCCGGCGGTGTCATCTCGACGAATCGCTACGGCGACGAGCTGCCTCACATGGGCGAGCTGTGGACCCAGCGCGCCGACTGGCGCGTGGAGCACTGCTCGGCCGACCACGTCGAGGTCGTCTGCTCGATCGATACGCCGATCACGACCGCGCGCTGGGAGCGCACGCTGGCGCTGACCGCCGGCTCTCCGGCGGTGGAGCTCTCCTACCGGATCTCGAACACCGGCTACCGGCCGATCGACTTCAACTGGGGGATCCATCCCGTCCAGGCGATCTCGCCGGCCCATCGCTTCGACGTCCCGGCGCGCCGCGCGGAGGTCGACGAGCACGGTGGCGGGATCCTCGGCACCCAGGGCGACGCGTACGCGTGGCCGATGTTCGGTGAGCTCGACGTCCGCCGGGCGCTCGGTCCGGAGGCCGACGACTTCGCGCTGCACTACCTGACCGAGCTGGATGGTGGGTGGGTGGCGTGCACTGACACCGCCGCCCGGCGCGGCTTTGGGCTGGTGTTCGACCGCGCGGTGTTCCCGGTCATCTGGCTGTGGCTCGTCTACGGCGGGTGGCGGGGCTACTACCAGGCGATCATGGAGCCGTGGACGGGGTACCCCAGCGCCCTGTCCGAGGCCGTGGCCGCCGGCCGGGCGCGGTCGCTGGCCCCCGGCGAGACGCTGGAGACCCAGGTCGCCGCCGTGCTCTACGGCGGCGTGGAGTCGGTGTCGCGGCTCGGTGCCGACGGCGCCGTCAGCGCGTAGGAGGGGGCATGCGCTGCCGTTGACCAAGCCCCGTGCCACCGGTATGTTGAACGATCAAGGAGAGGGACCGTGCGGATCGCGGAGATCGAGTTTCACAAGGTCAACATCCCGTTCGAGGCGCCGCTGCGGTGGTCCGGCGGGGTGGAGGACGGATGGACCCGGTGCATCATCAAGATGCGGACCGACGACGGCCTGGAGGGGATCGGCGAGACCCAGGGCGGGACGCCCACGCTCGTCCAGCTCAACGCGATCAAGGGCTACTTCCTGGGCGAGGACCCGTTCGACCTGGAGCACATCCTCAAGAAGACGTGGTGGGTGCCCTTCTATCACGGCACCACCGGCCGTCTCGCCATATCCGGCCTGGAGATGTGCTGCTGGGATCTGATGGGCAAGGCGGCCGGGCGCCCGGTCTGCCAGTTGCTCGGCGGCAAGCTGCGCACCCAGATCCCGTTCGCCGCGTACATCTTCTACCGGCATCGCTCAGCCGACGGCCGGGGCGGGGAGACGACGCCGGAGGAGATCGTGCTGCACACCCGCGACCTCGTCGAGCGCCACGGCTTCACCTCCATCAAGCTCAAGGGGGGTGTGCTCCCGCCGGAGCAGGAGTACGCGACGACGGCGGCGCTGCGCGAGGCGTTCCCGGACCACAGGCTCCGCTTCGATCCCAATGCCCTGTGGTCGGTGGAGACCGCGATCCGTCTGGGCGCCCGGTTCGAGGGGCTCGACCTGGAGTACTACGAGGATCCGGTGTGGGGGATCGAGGGCATGAGCCGGGCGCGGCGCGACGTGCGCATCCCGTTCGCCACCAACATGTGCGTGACGAACTTCGACCAGCTGCCGATCGGCATCCGCACCGGCGCCATCGACGTCCTCCTCGGCGACTGCCAGGAGTGGGGCGGGATCCTCGCCACCAAGAAGGCCGCCCACACCTGCCAGGCGTTCCAGGTCGGCTTCAACCTCCACTCCGGAGGTGAGTGCGGCGTCTCGACGGCCGCCTATCTGCACCTCGCCGCCAGCCTGCCGGTCCTGCCCTACGCGCTCGACTCCCACTACCACCACCAGACGGCCGACGTCATCACCGAGCCCCATGTCTATGAGGACGGCTGCTTCGCCCTGCCGGACGGGCCGGGGCTGGGGGTCGAGCTCGACGAGGACCGGATGGCGGAGCTGGAGGAAGCCAACGAGCGCGACGGCGACATCCTCATCTACGCCCACGACGATGAGCAGCGGCGCAACCCGCCGTTCCAGGGACAGTGGTAGCCCCCGGCCTGCGCACCGTCGTCGACGGCCTCGATCACCCGGAGGGCGTCTGCTGGGCGCCGGGCGAGGGGCGCATCTACGCCGGCGGGGAGGCGGGCCAGGTGTACCGGTTCGACCCGCACGGGGATCAGCTCGAGCTCGCGGCGCGGATCTCCGGCGGCTTCCTGCTCGGCCTTGCCGTCGACGGCGCCGGGTACATCTACATCTGCGACGCGGGCAACGGCTGCGTGCAACGCGTGTCCCCGGACGGCGCCGTCGAGCGCTACGGCGAGGCGATCGCCTTTCCCAACTACCCGGTGTTCGACAGCCGCGGGCGGCTGTGGGTCTCGGACTCCGGCGGGTGGGAGGAGGCCGGCGGGGCGATCGTGCGGATCGACCCGGACGGCGCCACCCGGCGCGTTCATGACGGTCTGCGCTTCGCCAACGGCCTGGCCATCGCGGACGACTGGCTCTACGTGGTCGAGTCGGCCTGGCCCCGCGTCATCCGCCTCCCGCTGGACGGCGGCGACCCTGAGCCGGTCCTCGAACTCGAGTGCGTCGTCCCCGACGGGCTGGCGTTCGACGCCGAGGGCGGTCTGTGGATCGGCTGCTGGCAGCCGAACCGGGTGTACCGGTTCGCCGGTGGCGCGTTGCAGACGGTCGTCGACGATTGGACGGGTGAATACGTCCTGACCCCCACCAACGTGGCGTTCGCCGGCGCCGAGCTCGACGTCCTCATCCTGGCCTCGCTCGGCGGGCAGGCGGTCAAGGCGATCGACCCGGGCGTCCGCGGCGCGCCGCTGCGCCACCCCCAGATGGTGGCGGCATGAGCCGGCTGCGGCCCGTCGTCACCGACGCTGCGTCGAAGGGCACCGGCGGCTACACGCCGGCGCTGGTGGCCGGCGACTACGTGTTCGTGTCCGGCCAGGGCCCGCTCGATCCGGACACGCTCCAGGTGCGCGGCAACACGGTCGCCGAGCAGACGCGGTTCACCCTGGAGAACGTCGTCGCTCTGGTCCAGGCCGCCGGGGGAGAGGCGACCGACATCGTGCGCTGCACCTGCTACCTGGCCTCGATCGATTCCTTCGACGAGTTCACCGCCGCCTACGAAGAGTTCTTCGCCCACCAGCCGCGGCCGACCCGGACGACGATCGGCTGCCAGCTGTCCGGGATCCTCGTCGAGGTCGACTGCATCGCCTATGTCCCTCAGGCCGGCGGCTGAGACGGCCGCCGAGGCGTGGCTGGCCGGCCACCGCGGCGAGTTGGTGGAGCTCGTCCGCTCGCTGGTGGCGTTCCGGAGCGAGAACCGGCCGCCGCACGGGGAGGAGGGGCCGTGCCAGGCGTTCGTCGCCGGCTATCTGCGAGAGCTGGGGATTGAGCCGGACGTGTTCGAACCGCCGGCGGTTCCGGGGGCGGTGGCGCATGCCGCGTGGTGGCCGGGCCGGGAGTACGCCGGGCGGCCGAACGTGGTGGGGCGGCTGCCGGGCCGAGGCGGTGGGCGCTCTCTGCTGTTCTCCGGCCATGTCGACGTCGTCCCGGCACTGGGCCAGGGGTCGTATGACTACTGGGCGGGCGAGGTGGCCGACGGCCGGCTCTACGGGCGCGGGTCGCTGGACATGAAGGGCGGCGTCGCCTGCAGTCTGCACGCGCTCCGCTGCCTGGCCGAATGCGGCGGCTCGCTCGGCGGGGATGTGATCGTCGAGACGACCGTCGACGAGGAGTTCGGCGGGGCCAACGGAACTCTCGCCTGCCGGCTGCGGGGGTACGGCGCCGACGGCGCGGTCGTGCCGGAGCCGACGGGGCTCGCCGTCTGCCACGCCACCCGCGGCGGCATCCAGTATCGGCTCCACGCCCGGGGCGAGACGGGCGGGATGAACTTCGGCGATGATGAGATCGTCAGCGCCCTGCACACGGTCGCCCGCGCCTCGGTGGCGCTCGCCGACGCTGAGCGGGAGCGGGGCGCACCGATCTACCAGTACCTGCTGCGCTCCGGCGACGAGCTGCCGTGGGGCACCGAGGAGGGGACGCCGACCTCCGGGCAGCTCGAGTTCTGGGCCGAGATCCTCCCCGGCGTGACCCGAGCGCAGCTGGACGCCGAGTTGCGCGACGCCGTCGCCGGGGCCGTCGCCGGCGGGGTGCCGGTGGAGTGGGAGCAGCGGACCCGCTTCCTGCCCGCGCTGGACGGGGACCCCCAGGGAGCGCTGGCCGTCGCCATGCGGGCCGCCCTCGGCGTGCCGGACGCCGAGCCCCGGGTGGCGCCCTTTGCCTGCGACGCGTTCATGTTCTCCGAGTGCGGGCCGGTGCCGGTGGTCGTGTGCGGCCCCGGCGGCGACAACCCGCACGCGCCGGACGAGTTCGTGCACGTCGACGACCTGCACAGGCTGACCGACGCGTACGTCCGGCTGGCGCTCGACTGGTGCACCCAACCGTGACCGGCCGCGGCAACGGCAATCTGCGCAGCGCGCGGTGGTTCGGAGGCCATGACCTCGCCGGCTTCCTGCACCGCTCCTCGATCCACGCCGAGGGCATCTCGCACTACTCGATGACCGACCGGCCGGTGGTCGGCGTCTGCAACTCGTGGTCGGAGCTCGTCAACTGCAACGTCCACTTCCGCGGGCTCGCCGAGTCGGTCAAGCGCGGCGTCTACCAGGCCGGCGGGCTGCCGCTGGAGTTCCCCACCATCTCGCTCGGCGAGAACCTGATGAAGCCGACGACGATGCTCTACCGCAACCTGATGGCGATGGACGTGGAGGAGTCGATCCGCTCCTACCCGCTCGACGCCGTGGTCCTGCTCGGCGGATGTGACAAGACCGTGCCGGCTCAGCTGATGGGCGCGGCCAGCGCCGACATCCCGGCGATCATGATCACCGGCGGCCCGTCCCAGCCCGCGTACTTCCGGGGGCGCGAGCTGGGGGTCGGCACCGACACCTGGCACTACGCCGACGAGCGGCGCGCCGGGCGGATGAGCCAGGCGGAGTTCGACGAGCTGGAGGCGGCGGCGACTCCGTCCTACGGGCACTGCAACGAGATGGGGACCGCGTCGACGATGACCTCGCTCGTCGAGGCGCTGGGGATGTGCCTGCCGGGGACGGCATCGATCCCGGCGGTCGACGCCCGCCGGCGCACCGCCGCCGAGGCCACGGGCCGCCGCGCCGTCGAGCTGGCCCGGGAGGGTCCGCGGCCGAGCCAGGTGCTGACCGCGGAGGCGTTCGACAACGCAATCACGCTCTTGATGGCGCTCGGCGGCTCGACGAACGCGGTCATCCATCTGCTGGCCCTGGCCGGGCGGGTGGGTGTGGATCTGACGTTGGACCGGTTTCACCAGATCTCGCAGCGGACGCCGCGGCTCGTCAACGTCCGCCCGTCCGGGGAGTACCTCGTCCAGCAGCTCTTCCACGCCGGCGGAGTGCGCGCCGTGCTCGGTCAGCTGGCGCCGCTGCTGCACGGCGACGTGCTGGCCGTCACCGGGCGGGCTCTGGCCGAGGGATATGCCGGGGCCGAGGTCCACGACGCGGCGGTCATCGCCTCGCTCTCGGATCCGTTCGACGCCGAGGGCGGGATCGCCGTCGTCCGCGGTTCGCTGGCGCCGGACGGCGCGGTCGTCAAACGCAGCGCGGCGTCGGCCGAGTTGCTGCGCCACCGCGGGCCGGCGGTGGTGTTCCAGGACATCGACGACCTGGCTGCGCGGATCGACGACCCGGACCTCGAGGTCACGCCGGACTCGGTCCTGGTGCTGCGCCGGTGCGGGCCCAAGGGCGCGCCTGGGATGCCGGAGTGGGGGATGATTCCCATCCCGTCCAAGCTCCTGCGCGCCGGCGTGCAGGACATGGTCCGCGTCTCGGATGCGCGCATGAGCGGGACGGCGTTTGGCACGGTCGTCCTGCACGTGGCGCCGGAGGCGGCGGCCGGCGGGCCGCTGGCCCTGGTGAGGGACGGGGACCCGGTCGTCCTCGACGTCGAGGCCCAGCGGATCGATGTCGACGTGCCGTCATCCGAGATGGCGCGGCGGATGGCTGACCTGCCGGCGGTGGAGCCTCGCTACCGGCGCGGGTACGGGCGGATGTTCCTCGACCACGTGCTTCAGGCCGACCAGGGCTGCGACTTCGACTTCCTGCGACCGGTGCCCGGCGAGGAGCCCCAGCGGGAGCCGTACGGACTGCTCAGCGGCTGGATTGGGGGATGGTGATCCCGAACGGCGTCGGTGCCTGACCGTCCTGCGGCGGGTGGCGCGCCAGGTACTGAGCCTCCGCCTCTGATTGCAGCGCCGCCTCGTCGAGGGCGGGGAAGCGGTCGACCCGGTAGGGCGTCAGGTCGGCGTCGGTCCGGCCGGTGGTGATCAGCTCGGCGGCCAGCCGGGCCAGCCCGGGACCGTGGGTGACGCCGGACTCATTGCAGCCGGAGAAGACCAGGTAGCCGTCGATCCCCGGAGCCGGACCGAGGATGTGGCGGCCGTCCGGGGTCCAGGTGGGCAGCCCGCTGGCCCGTTCCCGGGTGCGGGCGTCTCGGAGCGCGGGGATGACGGGGGCAAGCTCCCGGGCGAGCCGCTCGTGGCTCTCGGCCTCGTGCTGCGGGAGGTCGGCGGTGCGCGGCGGGTCGTGGAGGGCGACGCGCTCGGCCGGTCCCAGGGTCTTGGCGATGGCGCCGAGCAGCAGGCCGCCGTCCTCGGTGCGCACGTAGAACAGGTCACGTTCGAAGAACAGCAGCATGGGCAGGCCGTCGGTGACCTCCGCCAGCGGCTCGGTGACGACGCGGGACTCCAGCAGCGGGACGGCCGCGACGTCGATCCCGTTGCGGTGGGCGAGCGCGCGGGCGCGGGCGCCGGCGGCATTGACAAACGTGGTGGTGGGGATGGGGCCGGCGGTCGTGTCCACCGCGGTCACCCGGCCCGACGCGGTCTGTACTCCCGTCGCCTCCACTCCGACGCGCACCTCGACCCCGGCGTCGGCCAGTCGCGTGCTCAGCGCGGCCATGACCCGCCGGGTGGGGACCTGGCGCCCCTCCGGCTGGTACAGGCCGCCGTGGACGGCGTCGCGGGCCAGGATTGGCGACAGCCGGCAGGCCGCGTCCGCGTCGACGAGCTCCACGTCGGCGAACGTCCGCTCGCGCTCCTCCTCCTGCCGGAGCATCTCGACGCCGGCCTCGCTCAGCGCGGGGAACAGCAGGCCGACGTGGCGGACGCCGAGGTCCTGGCCGCTCTCCTCCTGCAGCCGCTCGTAGAACTCGATCCCGTACCGGGCGAGCTCGGCCTCCAGCTCTCCCGCCCAGTAGCCGACGAACCCCGCGCCCGCGCGGGTCGTCTGGCTGCCGAGCTCCGGCTCGCGCTCCAGGAGCACGACCTGGCTCACTCCCCGCTCGGCGAGGTGGAGCGCCAGGCCGGCGCCGAGGATCCCGCCGCCGGCGATGACGACGTCCGCGCTCATCGGTTCACCCTCCGATCCCGTGGCGTGTCACCGGTCGGCCATCGCTTCGTCACCAGTCCGCCACCGCTCCATCACCAGTCGGCCACGGCTCCGTCACCAGTCAGCCACCCCTCCATCGGCATGGAAGTAGCGCATGAGCGGCTCTTGCTGGAACGGGTGCTTCGCCGCCTCGCGCTCGTCCACCTCGATGCCCAGCCCGGGCGCGGTCGGAAGTTGGGCCCGGCCGTTGCTCAGGTCAAGCGTCTGGGAGAGGACGTCGAAGCGCCACGGGACATCGGCGCGCCACGTCTCCTGGATGATGAAGTTCGGCGTGGCGAAGCCGACCTGGACTGAGGCGGCGTGGCCGATCGGCCCGGTGGACGAGTGGGGGGCCACGACGGCGCCGTATACCTCGGCCAGGGCCGCGATTCGCCGCGCCTCGCCGATCCCGCCGCAGTGGACGAGGTCCGGCTGCAGGACGGAGGCCGCGCCCAGGTCCAGGAGCTCGTGGAACGGCTTGCGCAGCGTCAGGCGCTCGCCGGCGGCGAGGGGCACCCACGTCCGTTTGGCCAGCTCGGCCATCGCCCGCGGCTGGTCGGACGGACATGCCTCCTCAAAGAACCAGGGCCGGTAGGGCTCGAGCACCCGGAAGTACTGCGCCGCCATCTGCGGCGAGGCGCGCCCGTGCATGTCGACCATGAGCTCGACGTCGTCGCCAACCGCCTCGCGCACCGCGCCCATGACCGCATCGGCGTGGCGCAGGACACCGATCCCGTCCAGCGGCGCCGTGCGCGGGATGACCACCTCCAGCTTGATCGCGTCGAATCCAAGCTCGACCGACTCGCGCGCCTTCTCCCTCGCCTGCTCGGCGTCGAGTGCGTGGTAGACGGAGTCCTTCTCGCCGCCGCCCAGGTGGTCATACAGCCGGATCTCGTCGCGGACGTTGCCGCCGAGCAGTTGCCAGATGGGCACATTCAGTGACTTGCCGAGGATGTCCCAGCACGCCTGCTCGATGCCGGAGATCGCCGACCCCTCCGCCATCCCGGGGCGGAAGAAGTGCTGGCGGACCATCATCTGGAACAGGTGCTCGACCCGGCGCGGGTCCTCGCCGACCAGCAGGGTCTCGAAATCCTCGACGCACGCCACCACCGCCCGCGTCTTCCATTCGACCGTCGCCTCGCCCCAGCCAACGATCCCGTCGTCGGTCGCCACCTTGACGAACACCCAGTTGCGCATCTCCGCGCCGACCACGACCGTCGAGAGTCCCGTGATCTTCATCTTGAACGTTCAAGCCTACAGACGGCGGGGGTTTTCGACCAGTGCTGCCGGCCCCGTTCTCACCACTCGGTCGGCGAGTCGTCCTGCCAGATGCGCCCAGTGGGGGCGCCGCCCGGAAGCGTCGCCAGGTGCAGCGCCAGGCGCGCCGCCTCCTCCGGTGCGACCGGCGCGTCCGGGCCGCCCATCTGCGTCCGCATCCACCCGGGGTGCATCGCGTTGACCAGGATCCCGTCCGGCTCGAGCGCCGCCGCCAGGTTGCGCGTCAGCATGTTGACCGCCGCCTTCGACATCCGATACGGGAACGCGACCCCGTTCTTGGGCACCGAGAAGCGCCCGGAGTCCGAGCTGACGATGACGATGCGAGCCGGCGGCTCGGCAGCGCGGAGGCGGTCGAGCAGCGCCTGGGTGAGAAATAGGGGCGCCGCCGCGTTGACCGCCATGACGTCATCCCACTGCTCCCGGGAGTGGTCGGTCAGGCCGCCCGGGCTGCCGATCCCGGCGTTGTGGACGAGCACGTGGAGCTGGGTTGCCAGGGCGGACGTCTGCCGAGCCGCCTCCAGGACGCCCACCTGGGTGGCGAGGTCGGCCCACACGGGGTCTCCGCCGGCCGCCTGCGCCGCCGCGGCCGCGTCCTCGCGCGTGCGCGCGTGGCAGAGGACGCGGGCGCCCTCGGCGGCGAACAGCTTCGCGACGGCGCGACCGAGGCCACGGCCGGTCCCGGTGACGAGCGCCGTCCGGCCGGCGAGCCGGCCACTGGATTCCTTCTCGCCGGGCCTGGATTGCCGGGTGTCCGGGGGTATATGGTGGCCTTCTTGAACGATCAACAAACTCTCGCAGATCCTCTCCGCGCCGGCTACGTCGCGCTCGGCTGCTCGCTGTACGACCCGGAGCGCCTGGCGGTGCTCGGCGAGCGGGCGGAGCGCGAGCTCAGGGAGGCGGGGCTCGAGCTGGTCTCGACGGCTCCGGTCTACGCCAACGATCACGTCGACCGGGCGATCGCCGAGCTGGGCGCGGGCGCCTGGGACGTCCTCGTCGCCAATGTCGTCAACTGGGTCGACTACCGGGCGGCCACCCGGGTCCTGCTCGCGTTCCGCGACCGGCCGGTGGTCCTCTACAGCTACGGCGGCTTCACCGAGGACGGGACGTTGATCTCGCCGGCGGCCGGAGCCGGATCGACCGCTCTGCGGTTTCCCCTGGAGCGCTGGGGCTTTCACTTCGCCTACCTGTTCAACGCCCCGGACACGCCGATGGACGTCGAGGGGGTGGAGCGGTTCGCCCGCGCCGCCCGCGCTGCCCGCCGGCTGCGCACGGCGCGGGTCGGCCTCGTCGGCTTCAACGACATGGGCCTGTACACGACGGCGTTCGACGTGACGCGGCTGCGCGGCCAGATTGGGCCGGAGGTGGAATCCGTCGACCTGTTGGAGCTCGACCGCCGGATGCGCGCGATCCCCGCGGGCGAGGCCGCGGCAGCGGTGCAGCGGGAGACGGCGGACTGGACGTGGGCCCACGGCCGGCCGGCCGACGAGGTCCTGGAGCAGACCTTCCGCCTGTACCTGGCGACGGTGGCGATGTGCCGCGAACGCGGCTTCGACGCGATCTCGTACAAGTCCGTCGAGGGCGTCGCGTCCGTGCTGGGGGTTCTCCACAGCATCCCCTCGTCGCTGGTGGCGACCGCCGGCTACCCGTACGTCGACGAGAACGACGCCGGCAACCTGGTCGCCGAGCTCGCGCTGAAGTGGATCTCCGGCGCGCCCGTCACCTTCCTCGAGCATTACGAGCACCACCCGGACTGGATCCTCCTCGGCGTCGACGGCTTCATCCCCCACCAGCTCATCGAGGGGCCGGTCGTCATCAAGTCGACCGACGTCCTCGGCGCCGGCGGCATCGCCCACGGCTCCCGCATGCGCACCGGCCGCATGACCCTCGCCTGCCTGGCCCAGACCGACCGCGGCTACCGCATGCACATCGTCACCGGCGATGCCAAGCCGCCCCCGTCCTGGGTCGAGATGGGCACTGAGCTTCCCCCCTGGCCGAGCGTCCGCTTTGAGCCGGACGCCCCGGTCCGCGGGATCCTCGACCACGTTCTCTCCCAGCACTTCGCCGCCGTCCACGGCGACTGGGCCGGCGAGCTCGTCCACCTGTGTGGGCTGCTCGGCATCGAGGTCGTCCTCGACGGTTGACCCATCACCGGGTGCGCCCCACCCGTTCGCGATTGAGACACCCTCGTGTGCAAGTCGCCACTGATCAGTCTTGTTCCGTGACAGGCCGATCACAGATGCTGGTCGGCATGGCAACCGATCCAGACGCAGTCGGCGAGATGCGCCAGGGCGAGACCCCGGACTGGGCGCCGCTGGAGGCCGTGCTCGGCTCGGACGAGCTGTGCGCCCACTTCATGTGGATGTTCGATGTCGAACTCACGGGCGGGACGGTCCTGAACGCCTACAAGCACCGGTGGACCCGCGGATACCTGCACCTCGCCCCCGACGGCCGCGCGTTCTGGTACGTCGGAGACCAGGGATACAACCGGGTCGATCTGCACACCGCGATCGCGGCGGTCTTCCGCGATCAGGCCTGCTGGCGACCGACGAGGTCTGAGAAGGCCGCGCTGCGGACGGCGCTGCGCAGAGCGCGGGAGTCCGCGTTGTGAACGGGTGATGGCAGCGGCATGGCCACGGGCCGTAGCCGATGTGCTACGGTGCCCGCGGAGTGTCACGTGACGTCTCGGTCCGCGAGCTGCGCAATCACACCGCCGAGGTGCTTCGTCGAGTGGAGGCGGGGGAACGGCTGCGGGTGACGGTCGACCGGCGCCCCGTCGCTGAGCTGGTCCCACTGCCGGCGCGCGATGTCTGGGTGCCGCGGGACCGCGTGGTTGCTGCGTTGACCCAGGCCGACCCCGCCTTGCGCGACCAGCTGGCCAGCTCGCTGCCGGACACCATCGACGAGCTGTGAGGGGCCTGCTCGATACGTCTGTGTTCATCGCCGACGAGCAGGGTCGCTCGGTGGCGAGCGACCGCCTGCCGGATGAGGCTGCCGTATCGGTGGTGACGCTCGCCGAACTCGAGCTGGGGGTGCATCTGGCTGGGAGCGAGGCGGTGCGGGCCAGGCGACTGCGGACGCTCCAGGCAGCCCAGACGACGTATGTCGCCCTACCCGTCGATGCGACGGTCGCGTCCGCGTTTGCCGAGCTGGTGGCGACGGCTCGTCGCGCGGGGCGCCGTCCCAAGGTTCAGGACACGTGGATTGCGGCCACTGCGCGTGCCTTCGAGGTCGCCGTCTACACCCAGGACGCTGACTTCGACGGCCTGGCGGTCGACGTCGTCCGCATCTGACCTGAACCGCCGGGTCAGCGGCCGCAGCACAGCTTGTACTTCCGGCCGCTGCCGCACGGGCAGGGGTCGTTCCGGCCCACGGCCACGCTGTGCCGTGCCGGCATGGGAGTGTCGACCGGGTCGGTGAGACCCGTGGTGCGCGCCGTTCCCTTGCCCAGCGCCCGCCAGCCGGCCGGATTGCTCCGGTGGGCGTGGTCGATCCGGGTCGCCGTGACGGCGCGGGCCTCGGCCCGGTGCACCGAGCACAGAACCGAGAGGGCCGTATCCAGGTCGCCGGGAAACCCAAAGGTCGAGCCCGCGCACGCCGGGCAACCGGCCTCAGGCGTCTCGGCGGGCGTCAGACGGACCGCGGAGCGATCGAGCGCGACGGGGCCGAATGCGTCCTGGACGAGATCCTGGACCGCCCCCAGCCCCATCGGCTCCCAGTGGCCGACGCGCGGGCGAACGGCGGGCGGTGGCAGCGTCGTCGCCGCAGACGGCTCTGTGATGAGCCGGGGCGTCTGCCCCCGGAACGCCAGGTCCGCGTAGGCGCCGCTGACCAGGAGGCCCTCGCAGCCCAGGCCGGCGAGCACCACCGGCTCGACGAACGGGAGCAGCGCGGCGCCCAGATCACCGCCGGCCCCCCGGATCCGCCGCAGCAGCTCCTCGCGCAGGACGTAGACCGGCAGCTCCAGCGTGTCGCCGTCGGCGTTGGCGGTCGCCCAGGCGCACCCACGCTGCGGGAGCCAGGCGAGCGGGTCGCGCGTGACGACGAAGGGGCGGACGGCGGCGGCGATCCGAGCCTGATCGTCGTCCAGCCCGCTCCAATCGAGCTCCAGCTCCAGCAGCTCATAGTCGTCGGTCGGCGCGGGCCAGGGCGACTCGACGGGACCCGGTGGCGCGTCGGCGGTCATCGACCACAAGGGTAAAGCGCCGCGGCGTCAGGAGTGCGGGCGCCGTGCCGAAGCGTCAGCTGCCGACGAGTGCCAGGTCACCGAGCGTCAGGTCGTCGAGCGTGGCGCTTCCGACGGTGTCGATGGACAGCCCCGTCGACAGAGCGGCCGCGTCCGCCGGTGCGGGCGGCGTGCGCAGCGACGCATATGTCCAGGCCGAAGTGGCGGGAAGCGGCGGTGACTTGACCCAGAACAGCCACTGGCCGGTCGCCGCGCTGCGGTAGTAGACGAGCAACCGGGCGGGAACGGTCGACTTGTACCAGAGCCCCGCCAGGTACGGGTGCCCCGTGCTCGCCGCGGGCGCGCACCCGGGAGTGAACGCCGACAGGACCTTGCGGTCGCCGCTCGTCACCGATCCGACCGAGAATGCCTCGGCCCAGTTGCCGGTGTGCGAGTCGGTCGTGCGGCCATACGTGCCGGTGTTCTGGCCATACGCGGTCAGCAGGGTGCAGTCCGGGATTCCATCGCCGTTGCTGTCGGCCTCGAGCGAACCGTTGCTGAGCAGGTTGACCGGATTGGCCCGGACGAGGTCGAAGTCGTCGACCGTCGCCGTGCCGACCTGCCCCAGCAGCATGCCGACCGAAATGCGGATCGCGTCCGCGGGCATCGGCGGCGTCGTCCAGGAGGTGGTGACGTAGCCGGGTGCCGGCGCCAGCGGACCACTCTTGGCCAGGTACTGCCAGGTGCCGGCGCTGGTTTCGTAAAACGCGACGAGTTGCGGTTGTGCCGTGGCGTGGTAGCTGGCGCTGAGGGTGTAGGCGACGCCCGGCTGCACCGCCGGTGAGCACGTGCCGGTGTCCCACGTGCTCAGCAGCTTCACGTCGCCGCTCGTCCACGCGCTCATGGTCAGCGCCACCGCCCATTGCCCGGTGTGCGCATCGGTGACGCGAGCGACCGTGGCCGTGTTGGTGCCGTAGCCCGCCTTCGTCCAGCAGTCGGGCAGCGCGCCGGTGCCGGATTCCAGCGAGGGGTCGACGAGGGTCGGCGGTCCCGGCAGGGGCACGTGCACCGCTGGCTTCAGCGGCCCGCCGATGACGTCGGCGACCCGTTCCACGCGCAGCGCTCCCGCGCTCTGCTGCGCGGCGAGCCAATCCGCGAACGTGGTGAGGTCGGTGGGGGTGACGGTGTCTGGGCCACACCCGGCGCTGGAATCGCAGACGTGGTGGAAGACGAAGGTGATCGCCCGGCCGCGTTGTCATGTGCGGGAGGGGTGAGCGGGGCGGTCCGGCGAGCGTCTCAGCTCCGCCCGGGCAGCGGGACGTCGAGGTCACGTGCCGCCCCGGCGTCGCTGCGGGGTGACGCCTCGAGCGTCGCCATCAGCTCGCCGGCCCGGCCGCGCATCCGCTCGATGTTGTCCAGCTTGATCTGCTCGTAGCCGCGGACGAGATCCGGAAGCTCGGCCACCTCGACGACGGCATCGACGCGGTCGTCGTCCAGGCGGTCCAGGGCGCGGGCCACCAGTTCGCGGTACTCGCCGATGAGCGCGCGCTCGGCACGGCGCACGGCGGCGTAGCCGAACGGATCCAGCGCAGTTCCCCGCAACCGCTTGGCGGTGCGCAGCCCGCGGAAGAGCGGCACCGCGGAACGGCCGAGGCGGAGCTTGCGCTTGAGCCCCATCGCCCGCAGCAGCGGCGGGTGCAGGAGCGTCTGGACCTTGACCTCGCCGCCGAACTCCTGGTCCAGCCGGGCCTGCTCGACGGCGTCGAGGTGCAGCCGCGCGACCTCGTACTCGTCCTTGTAGGCCATGAGCTTGAACAGGCCGCGGGCATACGCGTCGGCGACGCGCGTGCTGCCGTCGCCCAGGCGCTCGCGTTCGACCGCGGCCACCCGCGCCACCGCCTCGGCGTACTCCCGCGCGTAGCGCTCGTCCTGATAGGCGATGAGCTCGTCGATGCGCCGGGCCAGCACCGTCCGTAGCTCCGCGGGCGCGCTCACCGCATCGACCACCGCCCGTGCCGTCGCGCTCACGTCTCGGCGCGCCGGCTCCGGCGTGGCAGCGGCCATCGCCGCCTGCAGCGCGGCCGGATCGGCGACCGCCGCCCGGCCCCAGCGGAAGGCCGCGCGGTTGAGCTCGGCTGCGGCGCCGTTGAGCTCGATCGCGCGCTCGACCGCGGCCGGGTCGAGGGGCAGGCACCCGTGCTGCAAGGCGGCACCCACCAGGATCATGTTGACCGGCATGTGGTCGCCGAACAGGCGCTCGGACACCGTCTCGGCGGCCAGCGTGAACGCGTCATCGCCCCGAGTCGCGCGACGGACGCGCTGGACCAGGCGCTCGCTGCGGGCCCGGGGAGTGTCACGGTCGATGACCATCGACGCGGTGGGAGTGACATCGGTGTTCAGGACGGCCACCGTCCGCGCCGGGTCGGCCGTCGCGAGCGTCTCGGCCGTGCCGGCGCCGAGCAGGTCGAAGCCCAGCAGAACGTCGACGGCGCCCCGGCTGGCGCGCAGCTGGCCGTCGATCGGCGTGGCGGAGATCCGCAGGTCGGAGATGACCGGGCCGCCCTTCTGGGCCAGGCCGATCTGCTCCAGTCCGGCGGCGTGCAGGCCCTGCATGTGCGCCGCCATCTGCAGGATCGCCGACACCGTCACCACGCCGGTTCCGCCGACCCCGGGCATCCGGACGAGGACCTCGCCGTCAAACCGCTGGACCGGGTCGGAGAACGTCGCCGGCGGGGCCGGTGCCTCCGGCTTGGGCGGCGGGCCGCCCGCCTGGGTGACAAGGAGGAACGACGGGCAGTCGCCCTTCAGACACGACATGTCCTGGTTGCACGAGCTCTGGTGGATGCGCGTCTTGCGGCCGAACTCGGTCTGCACCGGAACCACCGACAGGCACGAGGACTGATCGCCGCAGTCGCCGCAGCCGTCGCAGACACGCTCGTTGATCCACACCCGCTCTGGCGGGGTCTCCAGCTTGCCCCGCTTGCGCAGCCGCCGCTTCTCGGTGGCGCAGCGGTCGTCATGCAGCAGCACGGTGACTCCGGGGATGGCCGCCAGCTCACGCTGGGCGGCATCGATCTCGTCGCGGTGCCGGACCTCCGCGATGGCGTCCAGCGTCACCCCCTGGTAGCGCTCGGGCTCCGGGGTGGTGACGATCACCCGCTTGACGCCCTCCACCGCCAGCTCCGACACGAGCGCCGGCACCGCGAGCTTGCCGGCCGGCGGCTGGCCGCCGGTCATCGCCACCGCGTCGTTGTACAGCAGGCGGTAGGTGATGTTGACCCCGGCGGCCACCGCCGCGCGGATAGCGAGCGAGCCGGAGTGGTGGAAGGTCCCGTCGCCGACGTTCTGGATGAAGTGGGGCTCGGAGCAGAACGGGGCCAGCCCGGTCCACTGCGCGCCCTCGCCGCCCATCTGGGTGATCCCCAGCTGCTGGCCGCGCCGGTCGGCGGTGTCGAGGGCGACCATCGTGTGGCAGCCGATGCCCACGCCCACCAGCTGATCGGCGCTGGCTCGCGTCGAGGTGTTGTGCGGACAGCCGGAGCAGAAGTACGGTGTGCGCTTGGGAGTGTCGGCGAGCGGCGTCGGCACCGGGAGGCCGGTCAATTCCGTCCGCGCATCGATCGCCGCTCGGACGCGCTCCGGCAGCGAGAGACCGTCGAGGAGGGAAATGACCGCGTCGGCGACCTGGTCGGCGGTCAGTGCGCTGCGGGTCGTCAGCAGCGGCCGCCCGTCGGCGTCCTCCTTGCCGATGACCAGCGGCTGGTGCGGGGCGCGGTAGAGCGCCTCCTTGAGCTGGCTCTCGACGAACGGCAGCTTGTCCTCGACCACCAGGACCGTTTCGAGGCCATCGGTCAGCTCGCGCACCACGTCGCGCTCGAGCGGCCACGGCATCCCCAGCTGGATGATCCGCAGGCCGATGGCCTCCCGGGCGTCGGCGTCGATCCCCAGGTCGTTCAGGGCGCGCAACAGCGCCGCGTGGCCCATCCCGGCCGCCACCACGCCGACGCGAGGGCGCGCCGGCTCAAACGCGATCCGGTTCAGGCCGGTGAGGCGCCCGTACTCATACACCCGGGCGAGCCGGGCGTTCATGAGGTCGTGCTCAGCGTCGAGATTGTGCGGCGGCAACAGGATCGGCGGCGCGAACGCGCTCCGGGGCTCGAGCGCCGGGATCTGCTCCAGCGACTCGCCGGCGCTGACCGTCGCCGAGGCGTCGGCGATGTCGGCCACCAGCTTCAGCCCCGTCCACAGCCCGGCGTGGCGCGACAGCGCCACGGCGTGGAGGCCCAGCGACAGGATCTCGGCGATGCTCCCGGGCGCCAGGAGCGGCATGACCAGGCTGCGGCAGATCGGCTCGCAGGAGCTGGGGACGGTCGAGGACTTGGCCGAGGGGTCGTCGCCGATCAGGGCGACGGCGCCCCCGAGCGGGGCGGTGCCGCTCAGCGTGGCGTGGCGAATCGCGTCGGCGGCGCGGTCGAGTCCCGGGTTCTTGCCGAACCAGAAGCCGGTCACGCCCTGCTTGCGGGCGCCGCCGAGCGCGCCGAGCAGCTGGGTGCCGCCGACCGCGGTCGCCGCCAGCTCCTCGTTGAGGCCCGGGGTGAAGACGACTCCGGCGGGGTCGAGCCAGCGCGCGGAGCGCCGCAGCTCCTGGTCCAGCCCGCCCAGCGGGGAGCCCTGATACCCGCTGACGAACACGCCGGTGTCATGGCCGCGGCGGTCGTCGAGGCGGCGCTGGTCGAGCATCAGGCGCACCAGCGCCTGGATGCCGGAGAGGAGGATCGGCCCGGACTCGGCGGCGTAGCGGTCGTCGAGGCTGACGTCCGGGCGGACGATGGGCAGCGCGGTGGCGCTCATGCCGCGATCCGTCCGTGCGTCGCGGCGGCGGTGCCGGCGCCGGCGGGGGGGCGGGCGGCGGCCAGGATCCGCTCGGCCCGCTGCTCGGCGGCCGTCAGCGGCATCTCCCCACTGGCGCCGGCTCTGGCCAGCAGGTCGGTGACGCGGTCGCCGATCGCCGCCACCGCGGACCGCAGGTGGGATTCGTCCCAGCCGGCGCGCAGCGCATGGATGTGGATGACCCCGCCGGCGTTGGCGACGAAGTCCGGCACGTACACGATTCCGCGCTCCTGGAGCGAGTCGGCGGCCGAGCGGTGCGAGAGGGTGTCGTTGGCCGCGCCGGCGATGATCCGGCAGGCGAGCCGGCCGACGGTGTCCGGTGCGGCCACGCGGGCGACGGCGCATGGCGCGAATACGTCGCACGGCGTCTGCAGGACTGCATCGGGGGCGACGGTCGACCCGTCCAGCTCCTGCGCCAGCGCGTCGGCGCGCTCGTGATCGACGTCGGCGAGGATGACGTGCGCGCCGTCGGCGGCGAGGTCACGGGCCAGCGTGCCGCCGACGTGGCCCGCGCCCTGGATGAGGACCCGCACGCCGTCGACGCCGCTGCGCCGGTCGACGTGCTCCACAGCGGCGCGGATGGCGGCTGCCACCCCGAGCGCCGTCCACGGCGACGGATCCTCCTCGGAGCAGGAGACGTCGGCGCCGGCCTCACCCATGTGCGCCAGGTCCTCGCACGTCGTGCCCATGTCGACGCCGGGCAGGTAGGCGCCTCCGGTGCGAGCGACGAATTCTCCGAAGCGGCGCATGAGGGCGGTGCGGTCGCCGACCTGGCCGCTTTGCAAGATCACGGACTTTCCCCCGCCGTAGGGCAGCTCGGCGACGGCGTTCTTGAGCGTCATGGCGGCGGCCAGGCGCCGGCACTCGACCACGCCGGCGGCCTCGCTGGGGTAGGCACGGAAGCGGACCCCGCCGAGGCCGGGTCCCAGGGTGGTGTCGTCGACGGCGATGACCGCTCGCAATCCGAGCTCGTCGTCGCGACACAGCACGAGCTGTTCTGAGCCGAACAGCTCCGGTACGTCTCCTTCTCCTCGATCCATGCCTGAGTCCTCCTCCCGTGTGAGGTGCTGAGGTGTGGAGGAAACCGCGCACCCGGGTCAGGCGCAACTAATTCGCAAGGTTTTGAAGCCGCGACGCATCATTTCGTATGTCAGACGCGCGCTGTGGATGCGCTTTCTTGCGGAGGGTGCGAGGAGGTCGTATCGTCGATGCCCGTGTCCGACCCGGCCGCGCTCGACGACACCGACCGCCACATCATCGACCTCCTGCGCGAAGACGCCCGGCGGACGATCTCCGATATCGCCAAGCTCGTGAACCTGTCGCCGGCTCCGGTCAAGCGCCGGATCGACCGGCTGGAGCAGCTCGGCGTGATCGCCGGCTACACCGTGGTGCTCAACCAGGCCAAGCTCGGCCCCTCGGTCGACGCCTTCGTCGAGCTGCGGATGCGCGGCAACGCCAGCCTGGATGAGATCACCGAGGCGGTGACCGGCATTCCCGAGGTGCGCGAGGTGTTCACCGTCGCCGGTGATCCCGACGCGCTAGTCCGCATCCGGCTGGAGAGCGTCGGCCATCTCAAGGATGTCGTCAACGCCCTCCGTCTCTCCGGCCGGGTGACCGGAACGAAGACCCTGATGGTCCTCGACCACTGGTCACGCGCCCGCGCCGGCGAGATCGCCGGCGCGGCGCGGACGTCGTCGGTCAGGGTCCGGTAACCGAGAGCTCGTCGACCTGCGGGGTGGCGGCTCCCGTCCCGCCCGGGAAGTTCAGGCGCACGTACTGCGCCTGCGTGGGCGAGAAGCTGATCGTGTCGGTGCCGGTCGAGGTCGATGGGGCGGTGCCCACCGTGTGCCAGGTGGTGCCGTCGGTCGAGGTCTCGACGGTGTAGCCATACGACCCGGTGCTGCGGGTCACGGTCACCGTGTTGATGGTGCTCGTCTTGGCCAGGTGCACGGTCAGCGTGGCCTGCGGGCTCGTCGGCACCCACGGCGTCGCCGGGCTGCCGTCGACGGCGGCCACCGGCTCGTTGCCCGGGACCCAGGAGCTGGCGGTCGCCGGCTGGCAGCGCGCCAGGTCGGTGGTCGGCTGCAGATCCGGCCGACGCGTGGGGATGGTGACGGGGTGCCCCTGGGCGGCCGTCATCGCCCCGTTGGGTGTCTGGAGCGGCAACGCCGATCCGGACGCCAACGTCACCGTCGTGTTCTGCGGGCCGATCGCCACCGTGAACACGCTCCCGTGCCAGTGGAGGTTGCGCAGCGTGACGCCCGGCAGCTGCGGCGGGAGGCTGGGGTCGAGCGAGACGGCCGTCGGGGTGAACCGCATCCCGGAGAAGCCGTACTCGAACACCTGCAGGAACCCGCCGACACCGGTCAGGAAGTTGAATCCGGTGTTGGGCCCGGTGCGGGTCTCGGCGAACTGGTCGTACGGGGCCCGCAGGAACGGCTCGTAGCTGCGCAGCATGTACGTGTACGCCGAGCAGCCGGGGGCGTTGAGCGCCGAGGCATCGATCGAGTGGATGGCGTCGGTCATCGCCGGCCCCTGCAGGTCGGTGCGCGGCGCGTAGTAGTTGAGGTCATTGAGGCCCACGCCGCTCGCCATGGGGAAGTCGAGCGGGTAGGTGAGCATGACCGTGTCGGCCTGCTTGATCTGCTGGCCGCTGTAGCCCTGGTACTCGTCGTAGATCTTCAGGTTGTTGTCGAACGGCATCGTCTTGGTCACGCCCTGGGCCACCGTCGCCCAGGTCGCCGGTGCCGTGGCGCCCACCGCCTGCGCCGCCTTGATGGCGTCGTTGAGCGCGGTCGCCGCCGCCGCATTGGTGTACGCGGAGTCGGTGACGCCCGTGTGGTACTCGTCCGGCGGCTGGATCGGACTGATGTCGTAGCCGCCGCTGCCGTTCGGCTTGGCCTTGCTCACCCAGAAGTTGGCGAGCGCCTGCAGGACCGGCCACCCGTGCTGCTTGAGCCAGGTCGTGTCGCCCGTGGCCTCGTAGTACTCCCACTGGGAGATGGCGATGTCGGCCTGGAGGTGGAGCTCCTGGCTGCAGCTGAAGTTGGGGTCGGAGATGATCTTGTCGTTGGCATCCGTGGTGGTGCCGTAGCAGTCGCTGCCGGTGAAGCCGTCGTCGCCGGCCGTCCACGGATAGAACGCGCCCTGATAGCCGTTGGCGGCGGCGTCGTGCTCGGCGGCCTTCAGGGTGTTGAACCGGTAGTCGACGGCCGCCCGGGCCACCTCCGGATGGGTGGCGAGGAGCGCCGGATACATCCAGATGTCCGAATCCCAGAACACCATGCCGGCGTAGCCGTCGCTGGACAGTCCGCTGGGGCCGTTGGCGTCCGGGCTGTCCGACCGGATGCTGGCGTACAGGTCATACGTGTTGGCGTTGATTGCCTGCTGCAGCGGCGCGTCGCCGGTGACCGAGACGCCGCTGTTCCAGATAGCCGCCCACGCGCGGCCGTTGTCGGACTGCAGCCTGCCCCGGCCCAGCTTCGCCGCCTGCAGCGACGCCGCCCGGGCCGTCCTGGCCGGGTTCTTGGCGTCACGGCTGGTGACGACCGCGACGTACTTGGTGAACGTGTACGTCCGCCCGCGGTGCGCGATGAACGTGATCCGCTCGCCGGCGGTCTGGGTCTTGCGGTGTGCGATGGCGCTGTCGCGGACGAGCGCGGGTGAGAAGCGCAGCGTCGAGGACTCGGTGACGCCGAACTTGGTGCCGATCGCGGTCGAGCTCACGTGGCTGGTGTGCGAGCGGAGATCGACGCCCGCGCCGGCGGGCAGCAGCCGACTGGCGCCCCGGCCGTCGAGCAGCCCGGTAACGGTGGTGCGGCCGTTCCACTGCGGCGTCAGCCGCAGGACGACGAGGCCGACGTGCTTGCGCGCCCGGTCAGTGAACACCTGGTAGGTGAACTTCGCCTGCTTGTGGCCGCGGGGAGCCGTCCAGGTCCCGGACGTGGTCACGGTCTCGGTCTTGAGGTTCTCGGTCTGGCGGTAGCCGCGGATCTGGGCCGCCTTGACCGTGGCCGGCGCGTACGTGCTCCCGGTCGGCGTCGTGAACGTCAGGGTCGACCAGGTGGGGATGAGCGCGATGACCTGCTTGGTCTCCGTGGGGTAGAAGGCGACCGACGCGTTCGTCTTGGCGTACAGGCCGGCGGCGAGCGCCTCCGTGAACCGCGGGGTGCCCAGCGGCCAGCCGATCTTGCCCAAGCCGGTCAGCAGGCCCATGCCCGCGGCCGGGATGCGCTGGCTGAAATAGCCGTTGCCGACGTAGGGCTCGGTGTCGAACTGGTTGACGAACTGCGAGGTGGAAATCGACGTCGTCGACATCCCCGCCTGGGTGGCCTGGGGGACGGTCGTATTCGCCGCCGCCGGGCCGGCGAGAGCCAGGCCGGCGGTCGCCGCTGACATCGCAATGATCAGCCCCAGCGCCCACCTCCGGGGCCGGGATCGCCGCATCGAGCCACCCATCTGCATCGTCTCCTCCCGCATCCCGCTTACCTCCTGCCGGCGGTGTCCCGCCAAGTCGATTCGGAGCAAGAGCTCCTCCAAACACCGGCCGCCACTCAAAGGGTTGCCCAGGAGCAGGGCGGGGCAAACCAGGCGTGCGCGTGAAACAGCCGTAAACGGTCTGAGGCGGGCAGCGTCTGGGACCGCCTTCGTGGGGATTTGTCACCCTTCATGAACATCGTGCGGTCAAGCCGGCCGGAGCGATCTCTTAATGTCCTCTCACCAACCTCGCCTAGCTTGCCTACGAGCGCATGAGTGGTCCGAAGCACCTCTGGTCCGGGGACTGGCAGCGGGAGTCTGAGGCTGCCTCGTCTTCGCGTGCCCACCGGGCGCCGACGGCATCAGAGCCGGAGCCCGCCGAACCGACGAGCGAGGTCCGGCCTCCGCGGCGGCAGCTCAAGCGACCCCGGTTCACCTGGGCGGCCGCGCTCGTCGGAGCCGCGGTGCTGGTGCTCGCCGGCGCCGCGTTCGGCCTGAGCTCGCTGCTCGGTTCGTCCTCGCCGAAACCGCAGGGGACGCCGCCCTCGCCGCTGGCGTCGGCGACCGCGCCGTCGACCGTCCCCAGCCTGCCGACGGTCCCCGCGGTGCCGACCGTGCCCAATCCGTCGACGGCGACGAGCCCGTCGACGGCGACCAGCCCGGTCGCCACCACACCGATGGTCAACTGGCTGGGGATGCAGATCGCCACTCAGCCGCCGGGAGTCGCGGTCGTCCAGACGGTGGGCATCGGCACCCCCGCCGACCGCGCCGGGATCAACCCCGGCGAGGTCATCCAGTCCGTCAACGGCCGGGCGATCCACAGCGCGCAGGACATCGCGGGGGCGATCAGGGGGCTGGCGCCGGGCGCGCGCGTCACGCTTGATCTCGCCTACGGCTCCGGTTACTCCCAGGCGCAGCTGACCCTGGGGCCCCCGCCGTCGGTGGCGCCGTGAGCTTCGCCTGGCCGTCCATGCTGATCGTCCTGGGGGTGATCCCGCTGGCGATCGTCTGGTACGTCCGCCAGCAGCGCCGCCGCGGTCTGGCGCGCGCCGCCTTCTCCCAGCCGCAGGTGCTGGCCTCGGCGGTGCCGCACCGCCCCGGCTGGCGCCGGCACGCGCCGATGCTCATCTTCCTCATCGCGCTGGTGGTGCTGATCCTGGCCGCGGCCCGGCCGCAGCGAACGGTGGCGGTGCCGATCGACAGCGCCGCGGTCATGCTGGCCAACGACGTCTCGAGCTCGATGTCGGCGACCGACGTCCGGCCGTCGCGTCTGGGGGCCGCGCAGGCGGCCGCCCACCGGTTCGTCGCTGCGCTCCCCGCCGCGGCCGAAGTCGGCCAGATGGAGTTCGCCCGCGCGCCGCGCGTGTTGCAGTCGCCCACCACCGATCACGCCCTGACGCAGGCGGCGATCACGCAGCTGCGGCCCGGGGGAGGGGGACAGCGATCGGCGACTCGATCCAGGTGGCGCTGCGCCTGCTCACCAACCTGCGCCAGAACGGAAAGCGGCCGCCGGGCGCGATCGTGCTGCTCTCCGACGGCGCGTCGAACGTCGGCGTCGACCCGCTGGCCGCCGCCCGGCAGGCCAAGGCCGACCACATCCCCATCTACACCATCGCCATCGGCACACCGAACGGCCGGATCCCCATCACGCGCCACGGGCAGACGGTCAGCACGCCGGTTCCGGTCAGCCCCCAGCAGCTGGCCGAGGTCGCCGCCCAATCCGGAGGGCGCACGTTCACCGCCGTCGACAGCGCCAAGGCGAGCGCCGTCTATGCCCACCTGGCGACCCTGCTCGGCCACAAGCAGGTCAAGCGCGAGATGACCGCGAGCATCGCCGGCGGCGGGCTGGTGCTGCTGCTCATCGGCAGCGGCCTGTCGCTTTTCTGGTTTGCCCGCTTTGTCTAATGGCTGCAATCGAACCCATGGAGAACAGATGACCGACGTAGACGGCACGCGGCAGCGGCGCGACGAGGCCCGCGAGGGCCTGCAGGAGGCCCTGTATGAGATCAAGCGCGTGATCGTGGGCCAGGACGCGATGCTGGAGCGGCTGCTGGTCAGCCTGCTGGCCGGCGGCCACGTCCTGCTGGAGGGCGTGCCCGGGCTGGCCAAGACGCTGACCGTCAAGACGCTGGCCGCGGTGCTGGGCGGGACCTACGGCCGCATTCAGTTCACCCCGGACCTGGTACCCGCCGACCTCGTCGGCACCCGGGTGTGGCGGCCGGACACCGGCGGCTTTGACACCGAGCTCGGCCCGGTGTTCCACAACTTCCTCCTCGCCGACGAGATCAACCGGGCGCCGGCCAAGGTCCAGTCGGCCCTGCTCGAGGTCATGCAGGAGCAGCAGGTGACGATCGGCGGAACGACGTACCGCGTGCCGCTGCCGTTCATCGTCATGGCCACCCAGAACCCCATCGAGTCCGAGGGCACCTACCCCCTCCCGGAGGCGCAGGTCGACCGCTTCCTGATGAAGATCCTCGTCGACTACCCCAGCACCGGCGAGGAGGCGGCGGTCGTCGGCCGCAGCCTGCAGCCGCCGGCCGAGGTGCGCGAATCCCTGGCGCTGGCCGACCTGGAGCGCCACGCCCAGGCGGTGCAGGCCGTCGCCGTCGACCGCGACACCATCGGTTACGCGGTGGCGCTCGCCGACGCCACGCGCAACCCGGCCGAGCACGGGCTGGGGGAGATCGCCCGGCTGATCGAGTTTGGGGCCAGTCCGCGTGGGCCGATCGGCCTCGTCCAGGCCGCCCGCGCCCTGGCTCTGTTGCGCGGGCGCGGCCACGTTGAGCCGGAGGACATCCGGGATCTGGCCCCGGACGTGCTGCGCCACCGGATCGTGTTGTCCTACGACGCCCTGAGCGACGGGGTGACGGTCGACGAGCTGCTGGAGCGCGTCCTGGCGACGGTCGCCGAGCCGGGAACCGGGCGTCTGATGCGGACCGTCAGCGCCGACGACACCCAACCCACCGACTGGTTGCGGAGCGCGTGACGACCCTCGTCCCCCCGTCGGCCCGGCAGGGACCGGGACCGCTCGTCTCACCGCTGATCGAGGCGCTCGACGTCGCCGTCACCCGGCTCGTCACCCACACGCTGCCCGGTGACCGCCGCGCCGCCGGCGTCGGCCTCGGCACCGAGCTGGCCCAGATCCGCCCGTACGAGTTCGGCGATGACGTCCGCCACATCGACGCCGCCGCCAGCGCGCGCACGGGCGCACCCCACGTGCGCCTGCACGTGCCGGAGCGGGCGCTGACGACGTGGATCGTGCTTGATCTGTCCCCGTCGATGGCGTTCGGCACCGCACGCCGGCTGAAGGCCGATGTCGCCGAGGGGGCCGCGCTGGTGTTCACTCGGCTCGGCGTCCGCCGGGCGGGCAGCGTGGGGCTGATCGGCTTCGGCGCCGGGGAGGCGCGCGTGCTGCCGCCGCGCGGCGCCAAGCCGGGAATGGTGGCGGTGCGTCGCCTGCTGACCGAGGGGGTCGCCACCGACGGGCGCCATGACCCGGAGGCGCTGGCGGACGCGCTGGCGTTGGCGGGGCGCCTGGCCGGTCCGCCCGGGCTCGTCGTCGTCATCTCGGACTTCCGCGATCAGCAGGGTTGGGAGCGGCCGCTCGGCTCGCTCCGGCTCAGGCATTCCGTGGTGGCCGTCGAGGTGGTGGATCCGCGTGAGGCCGAGCTGCCGAAGGTCGGCCATTTGATGCTCGTCGACCCGGAGACTGGGGCCCGGGTGGAGGTCAACACCTCGCGGCGGGGTGTGCGCGAGCGCTTCGCCGAGCTGGAGCGCTCGCGGCGCGCGGCCATCGCCGGGGAGCTGCGGCGGCTGCGGGTGCACCACACGGTTCTGTCGACCGACGAGGACTGGCTGGTGGAGCTGGGGCGGCGCCTGCGATGAGCTTTGCCTCCCCGGTGTGGCTGCTGGGCCTGGCGCTGGTGCCGCTCGCGATACTTGCCTACGTGCGGGCGCGCCGGCGCGCTCAGCGGTACGCGGTCCGGTTCCCGGCCGTCTCGACCCTGCGCCAGGCGGTGGCGGTGTCGCCGTCCTGGGAGCGCCACCTGCCCGCCGGGCTGGCGCTGGGCGCCGTCGTGCTCCTGGTGATGGCGGTGGCCCGGCCGCACCTGGCCTACAGCGCCCCGGTCAACCAGGGCTCGATCATGCTCGTCACCGACCACTCCGGATCGATGGCGGCCAACGACGTCGCCCCCAGCCGGCTATCGGCGGCGGTTGGGGCCGCCAACCGGTTCATCGACCAGCTCCCGGGAAGCGTCCGCCTGGGGGCGATCGCCTTCTCCAGCTCGGCCGATGCCGTGCAGGCGCCGGTCGCCAACCACGCGGCCGCCCGGTCGATCATCGACGCCCAGTCGGCCGGCGGCGGGACGGACACCGGCGGCGCACTCGAGCTCGCCCTCCAGTTGCTGCACGGCAGCGCCGCCCATCACCCGCCCTCGGAGATCGTCCTGCTCTCCGACGGCGCCGCCAACGCCGGACCGAATCCGGTCACGGTCAGCCAGGAGGCGCGGCGTGACCGGATCCCCATCTTCACCGTCGCTCTGGGGACGCCCAACGGGGTCCTGCAGAACCCGGGACCGTTCGCGGCGCCGGTGCCGGTCCCGCCGGATCCGCAGCTCATGCAGGAGATCGCCTCGACGTCCGGCGGCCGGGCCTTCAATGCTCAGAGCTCCGACGAGCTCAGTTCGATCTACAAGGACCTCGGCGTGAGGCTGGGGTCGATCACCCGCCACCGGGAGGTCACCGCCGTGTTCGCGGTCGCCGGGCTGGTGCTGTTGGCCGGCGCGGCGGCCGCGTCGGTCCGTGGGTGGGGCCGGCTCGCCTGACCTCAGCGTCGTGGCCGGCGTTCCGCGCCGGCACTGAAACAGGTTGGACTCAACAGGGGGAGAACGGCCGGGCCCGGTTGGCTCTTCCCTGTCATGGAGCCTCGGCGCGCCGAGGACGACATCGACCGGTTCGTCCACGAGTTGTTGTCGACCGGTTGCATGCTGTGTGACCTCGCGGCGGAGCTCATCGAGCAGGCCCGCCGCGCGGACGGTTGAGCATCTCCGGCTCGCCTGCGCGTTGTCGCGGCGGATCCACGGCGATGGCGGTGGGAGCAGCGGGCGGGCCTATGGCTGACGATGGGCGGCGCTCAGGTGCCGACGAGATCGCCGGACATACTCGCTGGCGCGGACTGCGATCGCCGGAGGCGACGGGCCTAGGTTGGTTCCGATGTCGGTACAGATCTGTGCTGGCAGCGGTACTAATCGACGAGTGGCGAGGCGCGTCGCAGCCACTCGGCGAATAGCGGGTCGACGATGTACCAGGTGCCGTCGCGGTCATCGACCAGACCCCGGCGCCGCAGTCGCTCCAGGGCTGGTCGTACTCGCGATGCGCTCGAGAAGCCATAGCGCGTGATGATGGGTCTGCTGGTGGGGTTGTCGCCGCCGCGGTCGGCCAGCATCTGCAGCGCGCGTACCTCGTTGACCTCGCCGTCATCGCCGCCCATCAGCACATGGAGCATGGCGCTGAACTCAGAGCGTTCGATCGTCCGCACCAGCCGGTCATGCGCGGCTATCGCCGTCTCCAGCGTGACCGGCTTGCCGGCGGAGGTGTTCGCCCAGCACTCCCAGGCCATCTGCTGGGTGCTGCGGGGGTGTACTTGCGTCGCGTTCAGCAGGTAGTTCAAGGCTTCCTCGTCGGCCGGCTTCCCCGTGGCCTCGAACTGGAAGTCGAGGTACTCCATGAACTCCGCCCGCCCGATCGCCGGCAGCTGCATCTCGGCCGCCTCGCCGAAGATCGGCTGGTTGGAGTTCTCCAGCATCATCTGAAGTGCGTTTCGGATCGATCCCGTGAAGAGGAGCGAGACGTGGTTGGCGCCAGAGCTCATGAGTGCGGAACGGATGATCGCCAGTGGATCTCCGGAGCAGTGCCGCAGACGCTGGAATTCGTCGAAGATCACCACCAGGTGGTCGGACAGCGACCGAAGCGTGAGCAGCTGGGCATGCAGCGTCTCGCCGCTCTCCTCAGGCGTTGTCGGCCCGGCGCGGACCGTGCCCTTGATCACCTTGATGTCGAAGCCGATCTCCTTCTCGAGCGCCGCGAGCTGACGCTGTGCCGCCCGGCGCACATGCTTGGCGGGATGGTTGACCATCGCGTCGTGGATGCAGCCGATGAAGCCCGGCAGGCTGACCACCCGCTGCAGGTTGATCTTCACGACGTCGAACGGCGGCGCATCGGGTCCGTGCTCGTTGCCGAGCTCGAGGCCGAGCTGGTTGGTGAACGTCGTCTTGCCCGTATCCCGCGGCCCGAACAGGGCCACGTTCGTCTGGCCCTTCAGCGTGAGCGCAACCTGAAGGGCGAACGCGTCCATCCCGACGATCTTCGCCGGGTCATCGAGCGGGCGGTCCCAGACGAATGGGTTGAGCGCGGTGGCGACGATGGGCTCATTGTACCGGGAGCGAGTACCGTTCTGTACTCGTAATCGGAACAAGAAGGAGCCGGGGCCGGCGCTTCCTCCGATCACGAGGTAGGGCTCGCGCGTCCTTCTGAGGCGCCGGGGGGCGGCTACGGCTGGGTGCGGGGCCGCACGTTGATCTCGCCGGCGCCGACGGTCAGGTCCCCGGGCTCGAGCTCGGCCGGCGTGTCCCACACGTACAGGCCAACCGCCTCGGCGAGGGCCTCGCGGAGCTCGCTCAGCGTTCGGCCTGACGCGAAGCATCCCGGGAGCTCGGCGATCTCCGACCAGTATTCCGCTCCGTCCTGGTGGATGAAGACCTTGAGATGCATCTGCTGTCCTTCGTCGAGTTGAGGCCGGCTTGCTTGACGATCGCCGCTGACAGTCCCTTGCTGTACGGCTCCCCGTGATTGTGGGGCAGGGTGACCGGGCGTTCCCCCGGCCTGACCATCTTGACCACGTGCTTGCCGCCGCGCGACTGCAGCCACCCATCCGCCTTGAGAAGGCGGATCGCGCCACGCTGGTCGAGCAGCTTCGCCATGCGTGCCGACGGTACGTCGCCCGGCACGACCATTGTGCGTCGGACGCTGAGTTGATCCAGAGGTGTTGCTGATCCGTCACATGCGGTGACAATTCCGGGACGCGTGCCGGAGCCCGTCACCCCCCGGACTGCGCGGCGTCCGCTGGGCACGCCGATCACTCCGCGGGGGTGTTGTGGTTGAGCTCGCCGTTGGGGACGGAGCGCATGGAGGGGATCCGGTGCGGGATTTGCCGTCACGATGATCTGACAGCACGGAGCGACGGCGGCGCCCGCGGCCGGTTCTGTGCGGAGAACGCTCCGGTGCATCACGTCGGCCCGTTGTGTGGAACCGTCGCGCGGTGCGGATAAGCGCAATGTCGCCCGAAGGGGTCATGCGCCGGCTATCGGCGGGCCGGCGAATGCGGTCGTCGGAGCCCGCTCACGACGCGTGCCTGTGCGTCGAGGGGTTTGCCTCTTAGCTGGCTGTGTTGGTTCGAGCATCGTACGTTTCGCCGCTGGCCGGGCGACGGCCAGGCTGCGAGGGTTGTCCCGGCTCCGAACACGGCCTATTGTGGGCTGGAGGGTGAGCCAGGTTCCTCGCGAGCGGCTACGGGCCTTGGGTGAGCGCGAGTTGCAGCGGTTTGTTGAGCTGCGGCCGCGGGGGGTTGGGCTTCTCGACCGTGCTCGTCGGCACATGCCCAACGGGGTGCCGACGTCCTGGATGGTGACGCTGTATGAGCACCCGTCGATCGTGGTGGAGGGCGGGCGCGGGGGCTCGTGGACGGACATCGACGGCAACACCTACATCGATTTCAACCTGGCGGACACGAGCATGTTCACCGGCTACGGCGTAGATGCGGTCGTTCACGCGGTTAGCGGGCGCGTGGCGGCCGGATCCCAGTTTCTGTTGCCGACTCGGGATGGGATTGAGGTTGCGAGCGAGCTCGCCCGGCGCTTTGGGCTGCCAGCGTGGCAGTTCACTCTGTCATCGACGCAGGCCAACACGGAGGCGATCCGCGTGGCCCGAGCGTTCACCGGTCGCACCGCGGTGCTGATGTTCGACGGGAAGTATCACGGGCATGCCGATGAGTTGTTGGGCGAGCTCGAGACCGAGAGCGTGGTGCCCGAGGGGTTGGGTGTCCCGCCAGACGCCACGCGGCATGTGCGGCTGGTCCAGTACAACGACCTTGAGGCCGTCGAGCGTGAGCTTGCCCGAGGTGACATCGCCTGCGTACTGGCGGAGGCGGCGATCACCAACACCGGCGTGATCCAGCCAGCGGAGGGGTTCCACGGCGCTCTGCGCCGTCTGGTGTCGCGAGCGGGCGCGCTGCTGATAGTCGACGAGACGCACACGCTCGTTTCAGGACCGGGAGGGCTGACCGCCCACTGGAACCTGGAGCCGGACCTGCTGGTGGCCGGCAAGTCGATCGCCGGCGGCATCCCGCTGGGGGCATACGGCATGACACAGGCAGTCTCTGAGGTGCTCGAGCACCGGCCGGGGGCCTCCTACGGCGAAGAGGTCGCGACCGGGGGAACGCTGTTTGGTAATGCCCTGTCCTTAGCGGCCGCTCGCGCGACCCTGGAGGAGGTGCTCACGCCAGAGGCATACGAGCACGCCGCGACGCTCGGGAGCGAGCTGGCAGACGGTATAGAGGCCGTCGCCGCCTCGCATGGCATGCAGTGGCGGGCGCACCGGCTGTTCAACCGGTCCGGGTACACCCACGCCTCCCAGCTCCCCACCAACGCGATCGAGGCGCGGGCGACGTTTGACGTCGAGCTGTATGAGCTGCAGCGGCTCTACATGGCCAATCGGGGCCTCTGGGAGGCCATCAGCAGCGCCGGCCCAGCCTGCGGAATCCAGACCAACACCGCCGACATCGACCAGTACCTCAACGTGTTAGACGCCTTCCTGGCCGACCTGTCTTGACACGTCCCCGCCGTATCGGTCGCCGGCGCCCCCGGCCTGCCGACTGCCTGTCGAGGAGCATCGCGGACTAACCGACTAGCAGCTTGAACCCGTGGTCCCACGCCCCTCTTGCGCCGCCAATCTTGACCCACGCGATGCAGATCGCCTCGAGCTCCCGCGAGCCTTCGATACCCCCGATGTCGACCACATCAGACCAGCCGAAGTCGGCCAGCACGTCGCCGATGGTCCGCTTGGCGTCCTCGTCGTCTCCAGCGATCAGCATCGTCGGCTGGCCCTCGCTGAAGCGAGGATCCACGAAATACGGGTTGCCGATCGTGTTGAACGCCTTGACCACCTTGGCGTCGGGCAGCGCGCGCTGGACGCGCTCGCCGAGCGAGTCCTGGCCCGAGATCGACAGCCTGGGCGGGAAGCCCCCGGAGAAATCGAGCGGGTTCATAGCGTCAATGACGATCTTTCCACTGAAGTTCTTGGGGCCGGCGGCGACGATCGCCTCCTCTGCCGCATCTCCCAGCACCGCCAGCACGAGCAACTCGCCGTGCGCCGCGGTCTGTTCAAAGGTGCCGACGTGGACGCCGGCTCCATCGCCCGACAGCCATTCGCGCAGTTCGCGCTTGCTTAGATCGCGCGAGCCGATCATCACGTCGTGGCCGCGGCTGCTGAATCCGGCTGCCAGGCGCCGGCCAACCTCGCCGCTGCCCAGCACGCCCACCCGGCTCTGCGCT
>CAWJOS010000014.1:0-398764 GCA_963844555.1 uncultured Solirubrobacteraceae bacterium | reverse complement strand
GCTCTACCAACTGAGCTATCTCGCCCTGGCGGGGCGATGCTAGCGACTGGCGAGCCGGCCGGCACCCTGCGGGCGGAGGGCGAACGCGTCGAACGGGCGCGCTCCGTCCTCCGAGACGATCCGGTAGGCGGCAGCGGCGCCGGCCGGCGTGACCGAGACGGTCAGGTAGCCGTGGGCGGTGACCTGATGGGCCTCGAGGGTCACGTCCGGGAGCCCCGGAAAGCAGACCGGCGTCCTCGGCAGGCCGACGCCGAGCGGATGGCGCTCGTGAAAGCCGCCGGCCCCGGCGACGAGGTACGGGATCGACCGCCCATCGAGCGTCCGGGTGAAGCGCTGGTAGTTGTGGGCGTGTGCCCCAAGCACCGCGTCCGGAACCCGCCCGGCTCGGACAAAGCAGGCGTCGAGGGCGTCGCCAAGCGTCAGGTTGGAGCCGTGGAGGACATCCACCGAGTACACGGGCCGGTGCATCGCGACGATCAGGGTGACGTCCGGCGGGGCGGCCTGAAGCTCGCCCGTCAACCAGTCCAGCTGGTCGTCGTCGACCTCCCCGTCCTCAGGGACGTTGGTGTACATGCCGATGATCCAGACCCAGTCGTGGACGAGGGTCCAGTGGACGTGGGGCTGGCCCGGCGGCGGTCGACGCAACCGCACCGCGGCGTCGTGCAACGGCGGCGACGCCGAGCAGAACGTGCGCAGGAAGGGCGACAGCGAGTCCCCCGGATCCGCCGCCGGCGCCTCGCCGTCGTGGTTGCCGGGGATCCCGAAGATCGGCTGGGTGTAGTCGCCGTACGGGGCGAAGAACTGGGCGCCGTAGTGGGCTTCCTCCCCGTGCGGGTACACCACATCGCCCAGGTGGTAGAGGAAGTGCACGCGGTCCGGGCCGGCCAGCTCGTCGGCCATGGCGGCGGCCACGTGGCGTTGCGGATGCCCGTCCCGCCAGCCGCCGGTGTCGCCCAGGCAATGGAACCGCAGCGTCTCATCGCGGTCGATGTCGGCGAGCGTCTCGGCATCGACGACGTCGGCCAGGAGGCGCCGGTACGGCGCCGGGCCCCGCGGCTCCGGCAGAGGCGCAAACCCCGGGCCGGGGACGATCGGCCGGCGCTTGAGGGCCTGCGTCAGCGCACTGGCCGGCGCGTGCGGCGGCGTGGCGACGGCGATCGCCGGCTGCTGGCGTCTAGACATGGTCGCGTCCCATTCTGCGAGGACCTCCGGGCGGAATCGTTGAGATCCTGTGACCGGTCAGCACGCCCCGCCCGTCATTCGCCGGAGCAGCTCGAGGGCGCCGCGTTTCGACAGCGGGTCGTTGAGGTTGCCGCACTTGGGCGACTGCACGCACGACGGGCAGCCGGAGCGACACGGGCACTCGCCGATGAGCCGCTGCGCGTCCGCGACCAGCCGCTCGAACTCCTCATAGCCACGTCGCGTGATCCCCACCCCTCCCGGGTGCCCGTCGTAGATGAAGATCGTGGGGCCGCCGGTCTGGGGGTGGGCATTCGTCGACAGGCCGCCGATGTCCCAGCGATCGCACATCGCGATCAGCGGCAGCACGGCGATCTGCCCGTGCTCGAGCGCGTGCAGCGAGCCGAGCAGCGCCTCCGGCGGGAACTGCTCGGCCTCGATCAGCTCGTCGAGCTCGTACCAGAGCGCGCGGGTCGCGAACTCGGTGGTCGGCAGGTCGAGCGACTGGAAGTCGATGACCTCCTGGTTTTGGAGCCCCTTGCGCTGGTAGCCGAGAACGGTTTCGGAGTAGACCACGGACCCGTAGGAGAGGGTGACCCCGCGGGTGGCGCGCCGGTCACTCAGGCGCTCGATGTAGACCATGCTCTCGCGCTTGGCCTGGGTGTAGTAGTCACCGTCGAACGGCTCCAGCACGGCCCGCCGGGCGCCGAGATCGAGCGCCAGCACGTGGTAGGAGCGTCCCAGGTGCATGTACACGGCGCCCTCGTGCACCGTGGAGTAGGCGCGTCCGGCCTCGATCGTGCCCAGAACCTCGCCGGACGTGGCGTCCATCAGGATGAAGCTGTCGGCCGACGCGGACCGCAGCGCCACGCGCGCGGCCGGGTAGTCGTCGGCGCGCTTGGGGACGAATCCGGTGGCCCGTTCGCGCAGGAGGCCGGCGGCGGCCAGGTCCTCCGCATACCCTCGCCAGCCGGGTCCGAGGATCGCCTCGTCCTGATCGGAGAGCGGGGCCTCGTGGGCCGCGCACAGTAGGTGCTCGGCGTAGATCTCCGGACTCTCCGGGTCGAGGATCGCCGCTTCGACCGGGCGGGCCAGGAAGTCGTCCGGATGGCGGCAGAAGAACTGATCCAGCGCGTCCTCGCCGGCGATGTAGACGGCCAGGCCGCGCCCGCGGCGCCCGGCGCGGCCCCACATCTGGCGCAGGCTCGCGACGGTGCCCGGGAAGGTGACGCACACGGCGGCGTCGAGCTCGCCGATGTCGATGCCGAGCTCCAGTGCATCGGTGGCCACCACCCCCAGCAGCTCGCCGGAGGTCAGCCGCCGCTCGATGTCATGCCGCTGCGCCGGTGTATAGCCGGCCCGGTAGGGCGCGATCCGCTCCCCCAGCTCGGCCGGCAGGCGGTCGATGGAGTGGCGCAGGATGAGCTCGACGCCCTTGCGCGACTTCATGAAGCAGATCGTCCGCGCGCCGGAGCTCACCAGGTCCGAGAACACCTCGGCCGCCTCGTACAGGGCCGAGCCGCGGACTCCGAGCGCCTCGTCGAGCAGTGGTGGGTTCCACATCGCCACGCGCCGCTCCGCCCGCGGCGCCCCGTCGTTGTCGACCAGGTTGAAGGGCTGGAGTCCGGTCAGCGTCTCGGCCAGGGCGACCGGGTTGGCGATGGTGGCGCTGGCGAGCAGGAACCGCGGCTCGGTGCCGTGGATCGCCGCGGCGCGCCGCAGCCGGCGCAGGACGTTTCCGACATGTGAGCCGAACACGCCGCGGTAGACATGGGCCTCGTCGACGACGACAAAGGCCAGGTTGGCGAACAGGTCGCCCCAATTGGCGTGGTGGGGCAGGATCCCCACGTGGAGCATGTCCGGGTTGGTGATGATCAGGTTGCTGCGCTTGCGGATCGCCGCCCGCTCACCGCGCGGTGTGTCCCCGTCGTAGATGGCCGGGCGGATCTCCTTCTCGAGCCCGAAGCGCCGCAGGGATCTCGCCTGGTCCTGAGCCAGCGCCTTGGTGGGGTAGAGGTAGAGCGCCCGAGCCGTCGGATCGCTGGTCAGCACCTCCAGCGTGGGCAGCTGGAAGCACAGCGATTTGCCCGAAGCGGTCCCGGTCGTCACGATCGTCGGCCCGGCAAACGACTGCTCCAGCGCCTCGAGCTGGTGGGCATAGAGCTGCTCGATGCCAGCCCGCTCGAGCGCGCCCGCCGCGCGCCAGTTCAGCTCGTCCGGGATGGGGACGAGCCGCGGCCGGCGCCCCGGGTACACGTCGTCATGGACCAGTCGCTCGTCAGAGCGGCCGGTTTCCAGGAGTGCGGCCCACGGCTCGGTCTCACGGACGGTCGACATCGTCGACTCTCAGTATGGCGACGCGATTTCGGCAGCCGATGCGGCGCCCGGGTGCTACCGTCGCGCCGCCGTGCGCTGCCTGTATGTCGACCTCGACGGGACCCTGCTGGGGCCCAACGCATCACTGCTCACCGGAGCCGACGGCCGCTTCAGTCTGCGCGGCGTCCGGGCGCTGGAGGCGTGCGCTCGCGCCGGGGTGGAGGTCGTGATCTATTCCGGCCGCCGCCAGACCAGCGTGTTCGACGCGGCGCGGCTCATCGGCTCCGCGTCCTACATCTTCGAGATCGGCTGCGGACTGGTCGTCGACGGCGAACTGGAGTGGCTGACCGACGGGCTGGTCCCCACCGACCATGGGGGCACGATCCATGATCAGATCGAAGCCTCAGGCGCGCCGGGGCTCCTTCTGGATCGCTTCGGCGACCGGCTGGAGTACCACACGCCTTGGTCGACCGGCCGGGAGGTGTCGCACCTGCTCCGGGGCAACGTCGACCTCGCCGACGTGGCCGCGACCCTCGAGGACACGGGGCTGGGCTGGTTGCGGCTGGTCGATAACGGCGTGATCTCCGAAAGGACGGCGACACGCCCGTCGGTCCATGCCTACCACCTGATCCCGGCGGGCGCGTCGAAGGCCCGGGGGGTCGCCCGCCACATGCAGATCCGGGGTTACGCCCCGGAGGATTGCATCGCGGCGGGCGACTCCCGCGAGGACGTGGAGGCGGCCACGGTCGTCGGCACCTTCTGGCTGATGGCCAACGCTCTGGAGCGCGACCACACGCTGGAGGCCGACGTGAGCGGGCGCCCGGGCATCCGGGTCGCCTCCGAGTCCTACGGCGCGGGGGTCTATGAGGCGGTGGTCACGACGCTGGCCGAACGGGGCGGGCGCTGAGCGCCAGCTCCCGCTGGGCTGCATCAACCATCCGCCGGCGAGCGCGTCTGCGCTCGGCGTGTAGCACGCTCCGGCGATTCACCTCGTCGGCGTCGCCGACCGCCCAGCCGAGCCGCTCCACGAGTTGCTTGGCGAAGTGCCGGGACTCGAAGTCACTCACGCTCACCCGCTCCCTGAACATGACCGGCGTCTCGCCGTCATCGTTCGGCCGATCAGCGGTCACGATGATCTGAGGCATGTTCCCTCCCGTCGACGTCTGATTCAGTCAGCCAGGCTGGCACGTCGAGCTTCAGGGCTCGTAAACATCTCGTGTCTGTCTACTCACGTGACCCGCGGGCGAACCGACCGCGGAAGCGCTCGCGCTGCCGCCGCCAGAACCCGGGACGCACCGCCGGCCGCCACCGCGGCGGGGGAGGAACCGTGGTACGAACGATCGCCACCCACTCGTCGAGCGGGAGCTCGCCGGAGATCAACTGGCCGAGGGCCCGCGTGACCGGAGCATCGATCCCTGCGTTGCCGAGAGCGCGAGCCAGCAGCGGGACCGATTCCAGCGCCTCAACCGCCTGACCGACGCGTGCCGGGATGTCGGAGGCCGGCACCCCGGCGGCGAGCAGGTCGCCGGCGCGCCGGTTGCGGCTCTGCGGAGCCAGCGCCGTGGCGACCAGATCGCCGGTCCCGGCAAGACCGATCATCGATTCCGGGCGGGCACCCTCGGCCTCGGCCCATCGCCAGACCTCGGCGAAGATGTGGCCGGCGGCGGCCCCGGCCGCGTTGAGGCCCTGGGCCTCGGTGGCGCCGGCGGCGAGGGCGGCCGCGTTCTTGGCGGCACCGGACAGCTCGACGCCGACCGGATCGTTTGATTCCTCACAGACGACCCCGGCGCGGATGAACACTCCGGCAAGCGCGGTGGCCAGCGCCTCCTCGGTCGACGCGGCCACCAGCCCGGCGCCGGCGGTGACCATCTCCTGGGCATGGGCGGGACCGCCGATACACGCGATCCGGCTCGATCCGAAGCGGCGTCGGAGCAGCACCGTGGGCGGCTCACCGTCCGGGGGTACGAGTCCCTTGGCCAGCGAGACGATCGCCGCCTTTGGGGGGAGCCCGGCGTCCTCGAGACCACTGGCGACCTGAGCCAGGGCCACGGACGGGACACCCAGGAACACATAGTCGGCCCGCGCCAGGGCGCCGGCACCGATCGTCTCGATGCGCAGTTCCCGCGGGAGCTCGACCCCGCCGAGATAGACGATGTTCTCTCGCTTTTCAGCCAGCGCGCGCGCCTGTTCGGCGGTCCGCGCCTGCAGGGTGGTGCGGAGTCCGCCCCGCGCCAGAAGCACAGCGACCGCAGTGCCGAACGAGCCGGCGCCGATGACGACGGCGCGCTTGGTGCCAGGGGCGGGCAGATAGATCGAGCGGCGGGGCGTGAGCGGCATGAGATGAGCTGGACGGGAGCGGGGGCGGCGAGGCGGCTAGGCGGCGCCGCGGGCGCGGGGGCCCACCGCGACGGCCTCATCCTCGCCGGCGACCGCGGTCGCGAGGGCATCGGTGGCCTCGGCAAACTCTCCGAAGGCATCGGCCACGGCTGCCGCGCTGGAGCCCGTGATGGCGTGGTTGAGCGTAGCCACGGCACGGTCAAAGCGCGCCCAGAGCTCTGCCGGGCCCCGGCGACCCGTGCCGGGACGCAGCTCGTAAGGCGGCGCCGAGTTCTCGGCCCCGGGAACCGGCCGCCACATCAGCCCCACATGATGCGCGTGCTCCCAGGCCACCTGCTCGGTGGCCGCGGCGTCGGCCAGGGTGCGCAGGCGCTGGGCGAAGCCGGCATCCGGCGGCGCCAGCTTGTGCGCGCGCATCGCCTCCGCCCAGCCGTCGCTGGCCCGGCGAACCGCGCGCATGATCTGAGCCCGCTCCCGGTCCAGTTCATCGCCGAAGCTCATGCCCCGCCCCGGGAGGTCCGTGGAGCCTCGGCGACGCCGACCGACTCGCCGCCCCAGAAGTCCTCTGCGCTCGGACCGGCCGGGGGGCTCGGCGCCGTCGGCCGACCGCTGTAGCCCTGCTCCAGGATCCGATCGAAGTCGGACCGCTTGATCCGGACCCGGCGCCCCACCCGCAGCGCCGGCAGCGACCCCTGATCGATCCAGTTGCGGACCGTCTGCTGGTTGAGCTTGAGCATCTCGGCAACCTCGGCCACCGTCAGAAACTCCTCGTCCGGCTCGCTGCGATTCATCGCGTCCTTCTCTAATTGAGACAAACTGGAACCAATTCAGACGGTATACTACCCCTCCCAGGAGACGTACAGGGCTGGGGCGCTCGAGGAAAGGTCTGCAAACCCGGTGAAAACGGGCGACAGGGAAACGGAAGACGCCGGCACGCCGAAGGACGACGGCACGTCCCCGGGCACCGACGAAAACGTCATCCGGCTTCCCCGGGAGTGGATTGGGCCGCTGGAGGAGCTCGTTCCCATTCGCCCGGCACCGCCGGCGGGCCAGGGCGGGGCCGAACCGGTCGATGGCGAGCTCCCGCCGGCGGCCGACGCGTTCTGGAGTGAGGATGCCGGCGCCCTTCACAACGCCGTGCGCGCCCCGGTGGAGTCGTCCGCGGGCTCGACCGGCCCCGTTCCCGTTACGCACGGAGGGGGCGTCCGCGTCGCCCGGCCTATTGCCCAACTCCGCGGCAGGTGGGACCCTGTCCGTTTGCGCCAGCTCGGGGTGGCCGCCGTGGCGGTGCCGCTGGTGGCGCTGGCACTGATCGGGACGCTGTGGGGATCCGGCGGCGGCCGCGCGCCGACGGTGGCCGGACGGCACAGGACGCTACGGGGGACCACATCCGCCAGCCGGGCGCCCGGCGAGGTCTCGCGCCCCAGGACGTCCCCGAGGGTCTCGCGCCCCCGCACGTCCTCGAGGACCGGCGCCCGACGCCGGCTCAATCACGGCACCACCCCCGGCCGGGGGCGCGCCGCCGGGCGGCCCGCGCATGCTCGGGCCACGGCCGCAAATAGCACTGGCGGTCGATCCGTCGCCGGCGGACGGGCCAGCTCGTTCAAACCGTCCGGCGCGGTCCAGGTCGGCTCCAGCACCACATACAGCTCCCCCTCACCGGTGGTGAGCTCCGGCAGCGGCTCAACGCCGACCCGCTCAACCGTCCCCGGCACGCCCGCAGCCGGTGGCGCGTTGACCGGCGGGTCCGGGACCTCCCCCTTCGGTCCGTCCGGCGCGCTCGGACCCGGCTCGTCCCCTAACTCATGACCGGGCGGCGATCAACAGATGACGGCAACCGAGAACGCCGCGGGGGTGGGCTGGCCTTGTGCGTTGTAGGTGTCGACAAAGACCGAGCTTGGATGGGCGCCCGCGATGTGCGTGTTTGCGTATCCGGAAGAAGGACCGAGTATCAGCGCGGAGCCCGTTGGTGTCGCGATAGCCGCACAATGGATCGAGAACGTATCGGCCCAGGACACGACATACCCACCCTGCACCGGAATCCCGCCCACGTGGGTCTTGCTGCTCGAGGCTTCGATTGCCCCATCCGCCCCAATCTCAGCCCAGTGGCGAACGCTGCCGCCAATCGACCTTGTGTCGAGCTTCACCCGACTGACCGCCCCCTTAGCGAGCTTGTTCGCAGTCACCGCTCCATTGCGGAGCTGAACCGTTCCGACACTTCCTGGCGCGAGACCTACGGCCGCATACCCGGTGCCACCCAACGCAACGAACAACGCCACATAGGCCACGGCATTCGACCGGATATGGCGTACCAGGCTGGTCATCATCGAGGCTCCCTCCCGTGCCTGTTCAGCAAGCAGACGATAGATCACGAGGCAATGGCCCTTGAGTGGCACCTCGGATGGGTTCGAAGATGATGACTTCCCTGGCTCCCTCGAAAGGACGGACGCTGAGAGCAGCATCGGTCGTGCTCCTTGTCGCAGCCTTGCTCGTCAGTGCGCCAGCCCGGGCCCGCGCCGCAGGAAGCCTGGTGGTTTCGACCTGTGGCGCTGGCGTGTTTGCTCACGCCGCCGTCTTTGGAATCAATACCTGGCTCTATTGCCCGCCAGGTACGAGCATCCCTCCAGGGATGACGATCGCTACCGGGCCAAACGTCGTAGCGCAGGGACAGCATGCCACTTGGGAAGCAGATGCGCCGCTGGGGCTACTAATCACCGGCGTCGCAATAGGCTCGTACCAGATGTACAGCAACGAGGTCAACGATGGCCACAGCTGGGGCGGTGGGTTCTACTGGGCCGGCGGCGGAGCGGAAACGTTCGACACCACGACGCAGTACAGCGTGTCGGGCCTGTACTCGGGGTACTTCGGCTTTCAGGTCATATGCGGTCTCAGCACATGTGACGGCGCGAGCAATCCAGCCCAGCTGACCGTCGAAAGCCTCGACCTGTACGCAACCGAGACTCAGGGACCGTCGCTAGCGGCGCCGAGCGGACTCTGGCAGGCGCCTGGCTGGGTCCGCGGCACGTGGCCACTGCGCTTTTCCGGCGATTCCCCTTCGGGCGTCTGCAGCTTGTCGGCCAGCATCAACGGGCTGTCGGTCCCCGGCTCCAGCTCGTTGGTCGATCCGTCGGTTTGGCATCAATGCGCCGCGCCGGCGGTCAACGACTCCATTCAGACCGGCGACTATGGACAGGGTCCGGTCCCGCTCACAATCCAGGGTACGGACGCGGCCGGAGTCTCGGCCTCCGGTTACACCAAGACGATCTACATCGACAACACGCAGCCTGTGGTGTCGTTCGCCGGGCCCAGCGATGCGCCGTCCACGGCCGGGACGCAGTACGTCACCGCCGCCGCGAGTGGTGGACCGTCCGGCATCGCCGGACTCTCGTGCTCGGTGGACGGGGCGCCGGAGCAGTGGTTCGGGGGCAGCAACGCCAGCATCCCCATCAGCGGAGTTGGCGATCACACAATCCGCTGCTCGGCGGCAGGCAACGCGGTCGACGGGGCCGGGAACCGTGCCTGGTCCAACCCGGCGACCTGGTCGCTGAGCATCCGACAACCCACAGTGAGCGGGATCGGCTTCTCCAAGCTCGTCGACGCCCTGCGGTGCCGCCGGATCACGGAGCGCGTGGAGATCCCCGCGCACTGGGTCACGGTTCACCGCCGCGCGGGCACCATCAGGCTCAAGGAGCGAGCGCACACCCAGACGGTGAAGGTGACGCACTGTCACCCGCGCATCGTCCACCGCCGGATCACCGTGTGGGTCACGGTCAGGCGCGGTGGGAGAACCCGCCGCGTCAAGCGGCACAGGTCAATCCGCGTCGTCCAGCTTCCACACCTCGTCAACCACAGCTCTCGCCGGCTGAGACATGGACGGGCGACCGTCGTCAACGGATGGCTGGGAATGGCGAACGGGAACGCACTCGGTGGCCAGCGTGTGGTGGTGCTGACCGCGCCTGACAACGGTCTCGGCCACTTCAGCGCGGCGGCGACGACAACAACGGCCGCGGACGGGAGTTGGTCCGCACGACTGCCGGCCGGCCCATCACGCCTGGTCGAGGCGACATTCGGGGGCGCGGCGACGCTGGAGCCGGCCACGTCTGCTCAGGTGCGGGTGCTGGTACCCGGCATCGTCAAGCTCATTAGCGTGACGCCGGGAAAGGTGGCGTGGGGCGGGACGGTTCGCATCGCCGGACGGCTGGTCGGTGGGTATCTGCCGTCCGGCGGGGCGTTGGTGCGGCTGCGGATCGGCTTTGGCCCCTCGTACACCACCTACGGCGTCCAGGAGCACGTCACCGGCAGTGGACGGTTCTCCACGACCTACACGTTCGGCATCGGCGACCCGAGCATCTACCGCTCGTACTGGTTCCAGATCGCGTCGCTGCCGATGGGCAACTATCCATGGCAGCCGGCCGCCAGCCGCCGGATATCTGTCCTGGTCGGCGGGCATCCCCCACCGCCGCCTCATCGTCGCCATCGCCGCCACCGGGACTGACTGACGGAGACCGCTGCCGTCAGGCCGGATGTCGTCGCAGAGCCCGCAGACGCGGCATGGATTGGGCCAACTCTGTGACGCGCGTGAAGAAAGCGTGCCAATCGGCGCCGCCGCGCTTGCGAGCGCAGATCGCGGTGCTGTCCTCTGGGCATGGACCCAAGAACCCCACCGCCCGCTGGTCTCCCCAGAAAGATCTGGCGCAACCGATCGGAACCAGTACCCTTCGTAACTGATGATCGGCGACATCATGCAGCCCACCCACCTGCTGTTCGTGCTCGTGGTCGCTCTGCTCGTTCTGGGGCCGAAGCGGCTGCCGGAAGTGGGGCGGCAGCTCGGCAAGGGACTCCGGGACTTCCGGGCGGCGATCAATGGTGAGCACACCGAGCAGCCGGAGAAGATCGAAGTCGACCACGGCTACGTGTCCGACGTGCATCAGTCGCCACCGCAGCCGGTCGAGCACCAGTTCGGCCAAGAGACAGCTGACTCGGCTCTGGGCAGCAACCACGTCGCCACCGAGCCCGTCACGAACGGCCACCAGTTCGGCGATCACAGCGCCGAGCCGGCGGCTGACGACCGCCGCTTCGCCCATGAGGCAGCCGCGCCGGCCCCAGGCCAGGAAACCGACCCAGGCACGGCCGGCGGTCAGACGGACGCCGGCGCAGCCGACCGCCAGACCGACACCGGCACCAGCGGAACGGCCGGCGAGCACGAGTTCGCCTACGAGCCGGCGCGCCCGGCCGACAAGCCGGCTGATCCCCTCACCTGACGGACCCTCACGCCGGCCCATGGCCGAGCCCGGTGAAACCGCTGCACTGATCGCCCTGTTGCGGATGGCGCGGCGTCCGCCCTCCGCATACGCCGCCATGGCGGAGGACCGGCGGAGCGCGCTCGCCGTGCTGGAGGAGGATCTCGCGACCCGGGGCGCACAGCAGGTCAGCCTGCTCGCCGAGGAGCCGGAGCCGATCCTGCATCAGGCCGAGGCGGATATTGCCCGCTGGGGCGCGGCCGGGATGAAGCTGCTCACTGTCCTGGACGACGGCTATCCGCAGAACCTCCGCCAGGTTCACGACCGCCCGCCGCTGCTGTTCGTCGCCGGGGAGCTCCAGCCGGACGATGACCGGTCGATCTCAGTCATCGGCTCACGGCGGGCATCGGCGGAGGGCGTGGGTGTGGCCGAGCGGATCGCGACCGACATCGCCAGCGCCGGCTTCACCGTCGTCTCAGGGCTCGCGAGCGGAATCGACACGGCAGCGCACCGGTCGGCGCTCGCTGCCGGAGGCCGGACGGTGGCCGTCATCGGCACCGGCCTGGGCCACAGCTACCCGGCGGAGAACGCCGCGCTGCAGCGGCAGATCACCGAGCGGTGCGCCGTCATCTCACAATTCTGGCCGGAGACGCCGCCGAGCCGGCAGACGTTTCCGATGCGCAATGCGGTCATGTCCGGGCTGACGCTGGGTACCGTGATCATCGAGGCATCGGCGCGCAGCGGGGCACGCGTACAGGCCCGCCGCGCGCTGGCACATGGCCGCCCGGTCTTCCTTCTGCCCGGGCTCCTTGGCCAGGGATGGGCCGACGAACTGGCGGGCCGTCCCGGGGTTCACGTGGTGGAGGAGGCGGTGCAGATCATCGAGACCGTCGAGCGGCTCAATGCGACCGACCTGCTCACCGAGTAGCCGCCATGCCAACGGTGGCGGAGCTGAGCGCGCCGTATGCGAACTTCATGCTGGGGCCACGGCGCGGACCGGACGTCTGCTCGCAGTGCTTCAACCTCACCGATGGGTACAGCCGCTGCTACGGATGCGTGCACGGGGGGCGGTTCCTGGACGCGATGGTGCCGATCTCCTACAGCGTCGGGGGCGAGCAGCTGCATCACGCACTGGCGAGTTACAAACGCTTGGAGGGCATCCTCGCGCGGCGTTTCGCGCTCGGGCTCGCTGCGGTTCTGTGGCGCCACCTCGCGGTGCACGAGCGATGCTTGGCGCGGGCGACCGCGATCCCTGCGTTCAGCCTGGTCACGACGGTGCCGTCGAGCAGCCCGGACCGCGGCGCCGCCCACCCGCTCCATCAGCTCGTCGGCATGGTGGAGCCGCTGCGCGGGCGCTACGAGCGCCTGCTGCGACGCTCGGAGGCGCCCGCTGCCGCCCATGAATTCAACCCCCACAAGTACGAAGCCCGGCGTGACCTGGCGGGCGAATCGATCCTGCTCGTCGACGACACATGGACGAAGGGAGCCAACGCCCAAAGTGCCGCTGCGGCGCTGAGGGCCGTCGGCGCCGAGCACGTGTCGGCGGTCGTCATCGGACGCTACGTCAACCGGGGGTGGCGAGGCAACGACCGCCACCTCCGCAGCCTGCCCCGGCCGTTTGACTGGGCGACCTGCGCGCTGTGCGCCGACGAAGACGCGTAGCCGATCAGCGCCACCAGGCGTCGAGCACGCGCCGCCAGTTGTCCCAGGCGATCGCCGCGACCTCTCGCTCGGTGAAGCCGGCGGCGCGGAGCGCGTCGAGGACCTTGGGGACGCCGGCGACGTCGCCGACCTCGGCCGGCACCGTCGTCCCGTCGAAGTCGGATCCGAGCGCGACGTGATCGACACCGATCCGGTCAGCCACATACCGGGCGTGCTCGGCGATGAGCCACACCGGCGTGTCCGGGTCCTCGGCGAAGTCCGACCGCAGGAACATGCACGCGTAGACGATCCCCACCAGCCCGCCGGACGATCCAATCGCCTCCAGCTGCCGGTCGGTCAGGTTCCGTGACGTCGCACAGAGCGCATGCGCGGCCGAATGGCTGGCGACAAGCGGACCGACATCGGCCCGGGCCACATCCCAGAAGCCGGCCTCGTTGAGGTGGCTGAGGTCGATCATGATGCCCAGCTCGGCGCATCGGCGGACCAGGGTCCGGCCGGCCTCCGATAGGCCTGGACCGGTGTCCGGACTTGACGGCGAGACGAACGGGACGCCATGGCCGAAATCCGTCGGACGGCTCCACACCGGGCCAAGCGACCGCAGTCCGGCGGCGTACCACAGATCAAGCGCCTCCAGTCCGACGTCGATCGCCTCCGCGCCCTCCAGGTGGAGAACCGCCGCCGGCGGGCCACCGCCGTCGCGCGCGGCATCGACGTCGCCGATCGCCCGCGCCACCCGCACGGCCCCGGCCCGCTCGAGCGCGAGCAGTCGCCCGGCGGCTCGGGTCGCGAATCCGGCGGCCGCCGGCTGAGCCACCGGTTCGGCGAGGGCGAACTCCACCACGCCGTCGGTGCGGGGAACCTCCACCTCCTCCCCGGGCGACGACGTGAACACGGCGAAGATCCCCCCGCGGACCCCTCCGGCGCGCATCCGGGGCAGGTCGAGGTGACCGTCGGCGCGGCCGGCGGCGAGATCGGCGTAATCGTCCCGGGTGAGGGCGTCGTTGTGACCGTCGAACACCGCGACCATGCCACGAACCTACCGGGGCGGACCCCGCCTATGAACCTACACGTGTGTAGCTCAGAACGCGCCGCCTGGTAGCCTCCGCGCGGTCGCATGACCTCCGAGCCGCCCCCGGACGCCTCAGCGAAGCCCCGCCGCCGCTACGCCCCGCGGATGCCCCCGGACAAACGGCGGGAGCAGCTGATCGACGCCGCGCTGAACGTCATCGTCGAGCAGGGCTACGAGGGCGTCTCGATCGAGGCGGTCGCGAAGGTGGCAGGCGTCACCCGCCCGGTCGTCTATGACCACTTCCCCAACCTCGGCAGCCTGCTGCAGGCACTGATCGAGCGCGAGGAGCGCTATGCGCTGGATCAGCTCGCGGCCGTCGTCCCCCAGGCGCCGCGGGACGGTGATCCGCCGGAGCTGTTCGCCACCGGGGTCCGCCGTTTCCTCGACGCGGTCGCCAGTCGCCCGGACACTTGGCGGATCATCCTGCTGCCCCCGGAGGGCACGCCGGCGATCGTGCGCGAGCACGTCGAGACCAACCGTGCCCAGGTGCTGGGGCGCATCGAGCAGCTCGTGGTGTGGGCCGTCGACCAGTCCGGGATCCCGGCCGATCTCGACGTGGAGATCTGCGCCCGGGCGATCCTCCGGCTCAGCGAGGAGGCCGGCCGGATGGTGCTCACCGACCCGCGGCGGTTCTCGCCGGAGCGCTACGAGCGCTTCGCGCACGCGGTCATGACCCTGATCTGGTCACATCGCTGACCGGCGGCCCAGCCCTTAATCACGATGGGGACCCGCTTCCAGGGTCCCCATCGTCGATCCGATCGAGTCGCGCTCACGGCCGGGTCGAGCACGTCCCGTAGTGGACCGTCTGCGATCGGTTCAAACCCGGGACGACGGCCAGAGTTTCGCTCACGGACGCGCAACCCAGACAGGCTTGGCATACTGGGTCTTCCCTTCCCGGGGGCGTAGCTCAGTTGGTTAGAGCGCCGGCCTGTCACGCCGGAGGTCGCGGGTTCGAGTCCCGTCGCTCCCGCTCAAGTTCTTGCCTGCAAATCGCTCGATTCGTGCAGCTCACGAGCGCCGCGGGCCAACCAGCGGGCAACCGTCGCGGGGCAACCATAAGGCGCCGCCGTGCCCGCACCTCCTGCGCATGTGGCCGGAGGTCATCCGGCCTGCTCGCCGGTCAGGGGGTGATCGTCAAGGGCGTGTCGTCTAGCTCGAAGCACACAGCTTCGATCTTTCGGCCGCCTCGTGTGGGGCGGCCGGCCCGACGTCGGTGCGCGACGTCGGCCGTCTGGTCATGGGCCGGCGATCGAAGTCACCGAACCCTCACTGCCGGGCGGCGGGTGCAGTGGCCTAACGGACGCCTGCTCGCGGGTAGGCGTCACCGCCAGCGGCGCTGCCTGGACCCGCAGATTCATGGCGTCCAGCGCAGCTCCATCCGTTTCAGCTCCGCGTCACTGGCTCGGCTCACGTACGGGGCAAAGATCGCGACCCTGCGCCAGCCGATGGTGCCGGGCGCAGCGGCAGGCGGCGACTCGTTCTCCGGAACAGAAAGCCCGACCGCCCGGGCCGGATACGCCTGCCGAGAGCGGACTAACCCAACTGACCGCGCCGTCGCCGAGAGAGTCGTCCGCAAGCCAGCCGAGCTGACGATCGTGATCATGGCCAACGATTCATCCGGCGTTGGCGCTGGCCGACGCTTCCTCCGTCGCCGCCAAGACAATCGTCGCCGGGCGGCACAGGCGGAAGGCCAAAGCGTTCGTCCGATGCCCGCGGCGGACGCGTCGTTGTGGGCGAAAGCACGAGCGGCGCGAATTTGCGGGAGGCCGCCGGGCGGGTAGGTGCGGCGAAAGTTGACTTCGCTGTCGAGATGCACTCCGACGCGTAACTTGCAGAGTCCGTGCGTGCAGCATATGAAGACCGTGCGCCCGCAGGGTGGCGCGTCCGCTGTCGGCGACGTTGCGCCACCGCTACGCCCCGATAGGGTTTGACGCCGCGTAATCTCAGGCAACGCTAGGAGGAAGATCATGGCCAAGAAGGATGCCGATCTTTTCGATCGCCTACGACAGGTCGGCCTGCGCAAGCAAGCGGCCAAGGCGCTCAGCGGGGTGAGCGACAACGCCGGCAAACAGGCCCAGCGGGCGGCCCGTGCCGCCGTCTCCGAACTCCGCGCAGTCGCCGACGAAATCGAACGGCGGCTCCCGGCCGCCACGCCGGCGTCCGGCTCGACCGCCGAAAAGAGCGAAGAAACGTCACGCGCTCGCGCGACGACACGGCGTAGCACGAAAGCTTCCGCCGCAGGGACGCAAAAGGCCGGCACCGCGAAACCCAGGCGCGCACCCCGCAGCTCGACCACCACTCGGGCAGGTCGCGGATCCCGCTCACGGCCAACGCCGCCGCCTGCGGCGAGTACCGAGGGCACCGCACCGACGCCCGATACCACAGAGCCGCCGCCGGCGGCGAGTACCGAGAGCGCCGCACCGACGCCGGATACCGCAGAGCCGCCGCCCGCGGCCAGCACCGAGAGCGCCGCACCAGAGCCGGATACGCCATAGCCGCCGCCGCGGTGACCTGAACGCGCATACATCGGGATCGCTGGGCCCCAGCGACAAGACGGACAAGGACGAACTCACGAACAACCGCCACCGAGGCGAGGGTCCTCGAGGTAGAGCTCGCAACCTCGCCGCTCGATGCCGCGAGCCACCGGCGCGGCGGACGCCGGGGAGCACAGTCGCTTCCTTCACCTCGGCCAGGACGGGTCCGTCGCTCTCGGCCCCCCGGCCTCGGCGTCTCGACAGACGTCGGGGCCGGCACAACCATCCGGCTCCTCACCACCACCGCCGGACCCTGCTAACCCTCCCCGTCCGTCAGTAGTCATGCGCAACTGGCGAAGCGGACGGCACGGATGGAGCGTCGAGGTGCGCGTGGGAACGTGACCTCCGAGGCGACGCAAAGGAGCAGGCGATGTCCGCACGGAGCGTTGGCGCAGCGCGGTCGCGAACGCGACATCTTGGCCGGACGCCGTCGTTCCGCGGAGCTGACGGCGGGGTGGCGCCAGGCAGCATCGCCGAGGTGGCGTATGTTCGGCTGGGCGGGCTCGATCAATGGGTGATGATTCGCGGCGAGAACGTCGCCAACCCGCCTCTGATCCTGCTGCATGGCGGGCCGGGGTTCAGCGAGACAGGGTTCTTTCGTTACTTCAACGCGCCGCTCGAGAGGGGCTTCACTGCCGTGTACTGGGATCAGCGCGGCGCTGGCAAGTCCTACGACCCCTCGATTCCGCGGTCGTCGATGACGGTCGAGCAATTCATCTCCGACCTCGACGAGCTCGTCGACGTCGTGCGCGAAGGCCTCGACAAGCCGAAGGTTGTGATGTTCGGGCATTCCTGGGGCTCTGTCCTTGGCGTGCTGTACGCCGGACGCTTCCCGGAGAAGGTTCTGGCGTATGTCGGGAGCGGTCAGATCGGCGACTGGAGATCGGCGGAGTCTGGCTCCTATCACTGGGCGCTCGCTGAAGCACGTCGCCGCAGCAATCAGCGGGCGGTGCACAAGCTTGAAGCGGTCGGCCCGCCGCCCTACTCGGCCGATGCTGTGTTCACTGAGCGTACATTGGTCTCACGTTTCGAGGGCCAGATGAGACCGCGGGCCATGTGGAAGATCGGCCGAGCCATCCTCGCCGGACAGGAGTCGTCGATCTTGGAGCTGTCGCGCGGTTGGCGCGGCTTCCGGTTCTCGATGGATGCGATGTGGTCCCAGGTGTCGCGGCTCAATCTTCTCGAGCTCGCACCCGCTTTGCAGATCCCTGGCATTCGCAATCGCCCAAGAGCAGCGATCGCAGGCGGCACGCCGACGCCGTTGGTATCGCGTGGACTGAGCCATCACCCCCGCGTCGACGCCGACTTTGTGCAGTGCCACGATTGCGACCGCGCGGCCGTCAACGACGTGGCGGCTCGGGGTCCGAAGCAGTCACGCCGGCGACGCCGACGTGACTGTGGCACGTGACCCCTTTCGGACAAAGCGGCGGCCCGAGCGCCGGCGCCCGTGCTAACGCGCGGGCAATCCCGATCATCCGGCACGGCACCAGTCGCGCCGGACGGCGCGATCGCCGGGTCGCCAAAGGATGGGGCAACCGCGCCCGCCGGAGCACCAAAGGAGTCGTCTGGCACCAGCGCCCGGGCGACGCTCGTGGGCGCGGACGGGCCTCCGAGCCGGAGGGCTGGCGGTCGGCCTCGACCTGGTCGCGGGCGATCGCATTCCTGGGCGAGGGGGCGCAGCGCCGACGCTGGCCGTGCGCGCACCGGCGCAGGATCGCGTCTTGATATCCGTCCGTCAGGACGCCACGTTGCCCTGGCGAGAACGCCTGGACCAGACTCACGCCTCGCCGCCGACCTGTACCGGTCGGGCCAGCCTCGTCACAGGCGCAGCATCCCCGAGACGAGGCAAGCTCGCGCTGGCGAACCGCGCACGTTCGTCCGTGCCTGGTCGAAGATCGCGACCGTCGACTCGCGCGCGTGCACGTCCAGACCGACCCAACGGATACCGTCAGGCATGTCGGTACCTCCTCGTAGATGTGGCCCGCGTCGAAGCCTCGAACCTTCGACGCGAACATCACCCCCGCTACGCGGGGGTGCCGACTACCTTCGACTCCGAAAGAGCCGGTCCTCCATAGTGTCTAAAGGAGTGGGGCAACCGCGCCCGCCGGAGCACCAAAGGAGTCGTCTGGCACCAGCGCCTCGGGCGAACGCTCGTGGGCGCGGACAGACCTCCGATGCCGGAGGAGCTGGCGCTCGCATCCACCTGAAACGCTGGCCCTCGCATTCCAGGGCGAGGGAGCGCAGCGCCGACGCTGGCTGTGCGCGCACCGGCGCAGGATCGCGTCTTGAAACCGTCCGTCAGGATGCCACGTTGCCCTCGGCGAGACGCCTGGACCAGACTCACGCCTCGCCGCCGTCATGTACAACAACCGGGGCAGCCTGCGTCACAGGCGCACCATCCGAGTCGAGTCAAGCTCACGCTGGCTAACCGCGCACGTTCGTCCGAGCCGGGTCACCGTGCGGGAGTACGTCGCACGCCCAGTCTGAGCGTTTCCACTTGGGGATCGGTGTCTCACGATCTGCCCGGGGAACGAACCGTGATCGTTCGATCAGCGCCATCCGATGGATGTAGCGCGGGCAGTTCGGGAACACCTGGGTGGCGTGAACCCGGACGATGAACTGAGCGCCGGGGTACTCGTCGATCAGCTCATCCGATGTGTCGATGCTGGCGCTCCCGTTGAGCCGCAGCCGGGACGGACGCCTGGCGGTGAAGTCGACGAACAGCAGTCCGACGTGAGGGTTGTCGAGCACGTTGCCCATCGACAGGTACATGCCGTTGCCGTCGTAGTTCGGGAAGGCGATCGTGTGCTCGTCGAGCACTCGGACGAAGCCGGGGTCACCGCCCTTGTACGAGCACTGGGGGCGCCCTTCGGCGTCCGCCGTGGCCAGGAAGAACATGTCCATCCGCTCGATGAAGGCCCGGTCATCGGCGTCGATCAAGGGGTGTGAGAGGAACTTCTCATCGAGGCGGTCGGCCAGCCGACGCGTGTCGAAGCGATCCTGCAGCGCGCGTGATCCCTCGCGGTAAGCGGAGCTCACTGAACCGCCTCCGTCAGCTCGATGGCCTCGTGCCCGAGCACCTCCTCGCGGCTGTAGTGCCCCACCGCGTCGAACCATCGCTTCGCGTGCAAGCCGCGGCGCAGGTCGCACTCCGCCTCGACGATTCCCTCCTGGCCGTACAGAGGCCCGGCGATGACGTCTCCCGAGGAGGGCTCGATCACCGCAGTCCCGCCGCGCCCGAACACGTCCTTGTCCGGAGGGAGCGGCACCGGGAAGTCCTCCGGGAATGCGGCGGCGGGGATGAACTGCGGGACCGACACCACGAAGGCGCCGGATTCGATCGCGATGTGACGCATCGACGCCAGCCAGCCATCGCTGTCGTCTGCCGTCGGCGCAACCCAGATTTGCGGGCCCTCGCGATACACCCGGTAGCGGGCCAGGGGCATCCGGTTCTCCCAGCAGATGAGTCCGCCGACCCGCGCACCGGCCGCGCTGATGACCGACAGGTCGTCGCCGGCTCCGATCCCGTGAAACAGCCGCTCGTCTTGCGTCGGCATCAGCTTGCGATGCCGCGCCAGCAACCCCGACGGCCCGAGGTAGACGACCGTGTTGTAGATCGTCCCCGGACGCTCGGCCACGCGCTCGTTGACGCCAATCACACAGAACAGCTCGCGCTCCCGGCACACGTCGATCAGCCGATCCAGGAGCGGCCCCGGGACGTCGACTGAATTTGCCCAGAGCCGCTCCCACAGCTCGTCCCACCCGCCGAAGCCGGCCGCCCCGCGTGCCCAGGTGTTTGACGGATATAGCGGGATGAAGCATTCGGGCAGGACGGCAAGCTCAGCACCGCGATCCGCCGCCTCGTGGAGCAGCCGCTGCGCCTTGTCGACGCACCCCTCGGCGTCCAGGATGACCGGAGTCGCCTGGACCGCGGCGACCCGCACCGTGGGAAACGCGGTCACGCCCACTCCATCGGCTCAAACCCGCTGGTTGTAGGCGCCGAGACGATCAGTACCGAGGACGGCTCCGAGCCGTCGTTGCGGACCGTGCGGCGGAGGAGAGGATCAAGCCGCGCGAACGTGCCCGGCCGGGCGGGATGGTCCTCGCCGTCGATCACCAGCACCGGCGAGCCGGAGATCACCAGGAACAGCTCCTCTTGGTCACGCTGCGTCTCATCGTGCTCCGGGATCGACTCGCCTGGCGGGATCTCGACGAGATTGACTCCGAACGAGCGACAGCCCAGCGAGCGCCGGACGAGCGTCCAGTTCCCCGTCCGCTCGAGCTCGTCGCGGTGCGCGATTGTGTAGCCCTGGCTTCGCACCATTGGCGCCCCAGCCCCGGCGCTCATGAGCTCGCCTTGGCGTAGTTGCTGGCACCATACCAGTCGACGACCACCACGGGTTCACCGCCGAGAACCCAAGCGTCGTGGCCACTTGGCAGCGAGGTGATGTCGCCAGGCTCGGCCACCATCTCGGTCCCGTCATCCATCCGGATGGCCAGCCGACCGCTCACGTGGTACTGAAAGTGCGGTGCCTCGCAGCTGTCCGAACCCGCGATCGGTTTCACGTCGTTTGACCAACGCCAGCCGGGCTCGAAGGTCATCCTGCCTATCTGCGAGCCGCCGATCACCAGGATCTCGGCTCTGCCGCGCGGGAACTCACGCGTCTCGTCGGGATCACCGAAGCTCTTGTGCTCGGTCTGATGTAGGCCCTGAACGGACATGCGACCCCTTCCTTTCGGGTCTTTGCGACCGGTCGCCCTCGGCGGCCGCCGCCCAAGCGGAGGGGACCTATCTACTAACAGGTAAGCTCCCCGGTAGCGAGAACTTATCTTCTAGTAGGTAAGATGTCAAGCCTCGTCATGGCCGTCCAGCGACAAAAGAGAGAGAACCGCACCTCGGAGCGGATCCTCGACGTCGCCGAGCGGCTAGTGCAGACGCGCGGCTTCAACAACTTCAGCTACGCCGACATCGCCAAGGAACTCGGAATCACGACGGCGAGCCTGCACTACCACTTCCGCGGCAAGGCGGAGCTGGGCCACGCCCTCATCACCCGCTACGCCCGTCGGTTCGGCGACGCGTTGGACCGCATCGACCGAGAGGTTCCCGGCGCGCGCGGCAAGCTCGAAGCCTACGTGGACCTCTACGCCAGCGTGCTCGAGAGCAAGCGGATGTGCATGTGCGGCGTGCTCGCCGCCGAGTACCAAACCCTGCCCAAGCCGATGCACCGCGCAGTGATCGGCTTCTTCGACGCGAACCAGCGGTGGCTAGCCGGCGTGCTCAGCCAGGGACAGACGGAGAAGACGCTGGCCTTCACCGGATCTGCAGACGAGCTCGCTCAGAGCATCCTCTCCACGCTTGAAGGGGCCATGCTCGTGGCCCGCCCCTACGGCGACCCCACGAAGTTCACCGCCACCGCCCGCCAGTTGCTGGCCGGCCTGGCGAACTGAGCGTGTTCGACGACGAGTTAGCGCAGAGCCGGTGGACTGTCGTCTGCCTGCGCCATATGCGTGCGCCCGCAGGGCCGGTGCCGGACGACTCCCTCGTGCGCCGGGCGACGCAGGTCGCGCCACTCGTTAGGCGACCTAGGGATGATGCTGGCTGGCCGGCTTTCGATCGTCGGGGTGGGCGCTACGTCGAGATTTGCGGCCTGTTGGGGTCGCGCGCGCGGTAAACCCCGGTACACATTGTTCAGGGCTGAAGATGGAACGTCCTCCCGGCACTCACCCGCAGCCGCGCCCTCGTCGCAGGATCGACTGGGAGCTGGTCGCGTGCGGCTGGGCGGGCCATGCGTTGGTCGGCACCGACGCGGCCGAGCTGCGGGCGCAGGACGAGTTGTATGCCCGCGAGTACGGCTCGGTTCGCTGGCTGCGGTGCCTGCGCTGCGACAGCTGGGTCGCGCTGGGACCGCCCGAGCACCCGGCCCGCCGGTACCCACCCAACCGGGAGTCGATCGAGATCCCACGGCGGGGCAAGGCGCTGCGCGATCGCGTGGTGCTGCGGGTGATCGCGATCGACCGGGTGATTCATTTCGTCATTCTGAGCGCACTCGGGGTCGGGGTCCTGGCCATTGCCGGCAACGTGGTCGCGCTCAGAAGCCGCTTCTACCGCGTCCTGACCGACCTGCAGAACGGCGTGGCTGGTGGTGCGGCTCAGAACGGCGGCCACGTCGGGTTTTTCCATGAGCTTGACAAGCTGCTGTCGCTGCGGGCGGGCACATTGGATGAGCTCGGAATCGCGCTGCTGCTGTACGCGCTGTTGGAGGGACTCGAGGCGGTCGGCCTGTGGCTGACCAAGCGCTGGGCTGAGTACCTGACGTTCATCGCGACCACGCTGCTGATCCCACTTGAGATCTACGAGATCATCCATCGGGGCACCGTGCTCAAGGTGGTGGGGTTGCTCATCAATCTTGCGGTGGCCGCCTATCTGATCGTCGCCAAGCGCCTGTTCGGCGTGCGCGGCGGCGGCAAGGTCGACGAGGAGTTGCGCGCTCATGACACCAGCTGGGAGGCAATCGAGCGCGCGACACCGCCCGCGTTCGAAACCATCGCGTGACCTGACCGAAGACCGCCGGCCTGGCCGGGCACCCCGTGTGCTCCGCCGAAGTCTCACCGGCCGACTGCTCAGGGCGGAACGCTTACTGTGACGCTCCGCCGCCTCGAGGTGGACGAGTGCCTTGGCGACAGAGCGCTTCGGAACACGGCGGCCGCGCGGGAGCGGTTGGCCATCGCGTATCGCGCCGGCGACGTTCAGCGGCGCCCGGCTCGGGGCCCGCGGGCATGACCGTCAGCCGGCGTAGAGTCCGCCGTATGCCCACCTTCGTCCTGCGCCTCATTGCTCCGCGTCCGAACTTCGCCCAGACCATGACCGATTCGGAACGGGAGATCATGAACCGGCACGCTGCCCACTGGCGTCCGTACCTCGAGCGCGGCGACATGGTCGTGTTCGGACCGGTCCTCACCGACGAGGACTCGTACGGCCTTGCCGTTGTCGAGACCGACGACGAACAGGTGTTGCGCGAGTTCGCCGCTCAGGATCCGGTCGTGACGACCGGAACTGCGGCATTCGAGCTCGGGCGGCTGGCCGCGGGTCACGTTCGCGGGCGCTGACCGGGGTCCACCAAGTCGCGGCGACGCGGATGGCCCGCCAGGTCCGAGGCCACAGACTGCCCGGCACGAGCGATCTGCGCAAACCGCGCGTCCTGATCCGGTGACCTCGGGCAACGCCTCACTGGAGCGCTCACCGAGATCCTGGCACGTCATTGCCGGTGCCCGCCGACGATCGCATCCGCCGTGGCGCCGACGATTGAGGGGCGGGCGCAGAGCTGCGCAGACGGGAACGCCAGGTTACGCGAGCCGCTGAGTGGATTGCTTCTCCGGCTCAGGAGATATCCCGCTGGCGGTCGGTCAGTCTGGCGGGTGCCCGAGTGCTGGGCGCAACGTCGGGCGGGGCACCTCCACGGGCTGTGCGTCGGCAACGACGTCGAGCGCATCGACGATGTTGCGCAGATTGACCAGCACAGCACCTGCGACGGGCCAGAAACCTTCGCGGAGGTCACCGACGGCGAGCTCTTCGGCGTAGGCGGTCAGGGCGGCTCGCACCGACGCGACCGCCTCGGCGTCCCCCGTGCTGATCGCCCCGCCGGCTCGGTTGAGCAACTCCCGCCAGCGCTCCCGGAACCCGCGGTCCCACTCGCTCGTCGGCACACGGGCGCGGCCGATCGTTCTGGCCATACTGCGCGTCTCAGCCACCGCTTGGCCCAGCCTCCCCAGGATGTCATCGAAACCCTGGGCGGCGCGCATACGCCGTGCCGTCGCGCGGCGCGGGTTCAGCCGTCCGCTCTCACGGGCCTGAGCGAGAACGCTCCACGCGCGATCGATCGCGCGATCCAACGCGTTGGTCTTGGCGATCCAGTCATCGACGTCGGCGGCGCCGCATTCGCTGGAGAGGCGGGCGGCGATCTCGGTGAGGACCCGGCCGACGGCCTCAGCCACCGCGTCGATCTGACTGGCGGCGCTGCGATCACGCAACGGGGGCCAGACGAGAAGATTCACGAGCAGGCCCACTGCGATGCCGACACCCGTGTCCAGAAGCCGGGCACCCAGAATGCCTCCATTGTGGCTGTAGCCGTTGGTGAGCACGATCAGCGCGGTTGCCGCTGCGGTGGTCGTCTCGTCCCGAAGCCGGCCCACCGAACCAACGAGAAGACCGACGAGAATCACGGCTCCCACCGAGACCGCGCTGAGGCCGAAGAGCTGCCCTGCGGCAAAGGCCACCAAGATGCCGAGCACGCTGGCGCCGGCTTGCCGGACGCCGCGCCGCAGCGTCCCGAACACGGTCGCATGAACCGTCAGCAACGCCGCCCATGGCGCCAGATACGCCTGCTCCAGGTTGAACACCTGCGCGGCGAGAACCCAGGCAATGACGGTGGCGAAAGCAGTCTTGAGCAGCTGCGACACACCGGTCCACATGATGGGGTCGCGCAGGCGATGGCGTAACGAGGCAAACGTGGCCATACCTGGAGCTACCCGCTCCCACGTTCCGCCTGACAGAACCGCACCGGACATCACAGCAACTCGCCCGGCACGACCGGTCGCTCCCTGCGTTCGGGGCATGAAATTCCTTCTTGAGGTTGCTATCCGGGGCCAGGCTTAGGTTCTGGTGACCGGTACCGGGGCCTCGGGCGAACGCGGTGGGGAGGCCGATTTGCACGTGGGGTGCGAGCCCGTGCATTCGATGGCCGCCCGTGCGACGTGCCCGGTTGCGCTGCGAGCGCGTATCCGTCTGTGTCGTTTGCCCCCTTCGTTCTGTTGGAGATGACTGGCAGCGCGTGGGAGATCGTGCGGATCCGCGAGCCGGATGTCGCGCGGGTGATCGTGGTCAGTCCGGGGAACACCGGGATCGTGCACGCGCGCGCGAACACCGACCGGCTTGACGCACGGACGTTGGCGCGGTTGTTCGCCCGCAAGCTGGGATGTCTGTTCTGGTGCCTGCTCACCCGCGACCAGCACTACGCCCACGGCCAGCCGTCGCTGACCGCCACGAAGCTGCGCAAGGTCGACCGAATGGCCGGCGCCAAACGCTACGAGCGCTCAGCGGCCGGGATCTACGCCACCAACGAGGCGATGCGCGAGGCCGAGCGCAAGCTCGCCGAACAGGCCGAAGCGTCCTGCCTACGAATGGTCCGCGACTGGCAGGCAGCCGCGCCGAGAAAACCGGGCGCGAGCGCGACACCGGAGCGCGCATATCGATAGGCCCTCGAAGGGCAAGCCGCGCGGCAGACTCAAAGCTCCTGACGTCTGCGCTTCGCTACGTCAGTCACTCGCGCCCGAACCACAATCTAACGCCCCCAGATCCCGCCGACAACCCGGCAGCGCTCAACGTCGTACACGATCACCGCAACGTGCGCCTTCCGCGGCCGACCCGCCCCCAACGAAGGGACCTCACGGGCCGGTCTCGACCCTTCCCAGACCAACAAGCGTTCCGAAAACCGTCGCCACCCCCCTTGACTTTCAGCCGTCGCGGCAAAGCACTCGTGCGGCTTCGGCCGTCTCGATGGTCGCAGCAGGCGTCCGCTCGGCGTCGACCTCGCGCCGCATTCGGCGGCGAGCAGCCGCTCGCGGCCAGCGCGCCGGTGGCCGCAGGAGCGGCGGAGCAGCCATCAGAGTCATCAGAGTCCCAGCGCGCCGACCGCCACTCTCGTCCGGTAGCGGCCATCTCTGATCCGCGCGGGCAGAGCCACGCAGCCTGGGGCGACTGATCGCCGTATAGGGCAATTGCCCGATGTGCCTCCAGTACCCCCGGCGCATACTCGCGCCAACCTCGGCGTCGTTCGGAGACGCCGGAAACGTAAGGAGGACCGGATGCTACTGGCGACCACCACGGTCGAGGACTTCGACCGATTCACGAGCGTCTTCTCCACCAAGGGTGCCGAGAAGCGCAAGCAGCACGGCTCGAAGGGCGCGCTCGTGTTCCGCGACCCCAATCAGGACGACCGGGTCTGGGTGATCTTCGACTGGGATCTCGACGGCTGGCAGAGCTTCGCCTCCGACCCTGAGGTCCCGCCGATCATGCAGGAGGCCGGGCACAAGAGCCGCCCGCAGGTGCCGGAGCTCGGCGGGCGCTACGAGGCGTAGGAGCGACGTCATGCGAGACGCAATCAAGATCGGCGTGATCGCCGACCAGACGGGCGCCCTCTCCATCATGGGCGGCGCCCAGGCCAACGTCGCGACACTGGTCGTGGACGAAATCAACGCGTCCGGCGGCCTGCTCGGCCGTCGCGTCGAACTGCTCATCAAGGACAGCGCAAGCGACGATGCGCAGGCGGCGACCGCCGCCACCAAGCTCGTCCAGGATGACCACGTCGACGTGCTCCTGGGCGGCATCTTCAGCTCGACCAGGCAGGCCATCAAGACCCCGGCGGTGGTGGAGGGCGACACGCTCTACATCTACCCCGAGCAGTACGAGGGGCAGGAGTACCACCCGCTCCTGTTCTGCACCGGCGCCGTTCCCGCACAGCAGGTCGAGCCGCTCATCCCGTGGGTGATGCAGCAAACCGGAGCGCGGACGTTCTACCTGCCGTCGGCGGAGTACATCTGGCCGCACGTGATGAACCGGAAGGTCCACGAAGTCGCCTCGGCCAACGGCGGTGAGATCGTCGGAGAGGAGTACTTCCCCATCGATCACGCCGACTGGGTCGAGACGGTCGACAGGATCAACTCCAGCGGCGCGGACGTCGTGTTCAACACGACCGTGCCTCCCGGGTGCTTCCCGTTCCTCGAGGCGCTCTGCGAGTCCGGCTTCACCAAGCGGGGCGGGCGTATCGTCACAACGTACTTCGACGAGAACCTGGTCGCCGCGCTGCCATCCGAGCACGTCGAGGGGCTGTACGGGTGCATCGACTACTACCAGTCGGTGAGCGACCCGTTCAGCAGGGAGCTGCTCGGCCGCTACAACGTGCGCTTCCCGGACGGCCCACATTTCAGCGCCGGAAGCGGGTGCACGGGCATGTACCGCGGCCTCAAGCTCTGGGAGGCTGCCGTGACGGAAGCCGGCTCGCTCGACCAGGCTGCCGTCGTCGCGGCGCTCGACCACGCGAGGATCGCCGAAGGCCCGGGCGGCCCAGCCGAGATGGTGCCCGGCCAGCACCACGTGCGGATGAACGTGTACATCGCCCAGGTGCGTAACGGCACCCTCGACGTCGTCGAGAGCCTCGGGGCGATCGACCCCCACGAGCACCTGCAGGCAGTGGCGTAGATACGGACGCCGCCGATGGAGGGGGAAGCCGCCCGGGCGGGCGGCTTCCCTTGGCGGCGCCCGGGCGATGCCGCCCGCGCCCGGCGATGTGTCAGGGCCGCGTCCGTGTCCGAGTTCCCTCGTCGTCGCGGCTGCCGAGCGGGCTCGGCGCGCGGTTGGCGGTCGGGCCGATCGACGACCTAGTCGCCCCTCTCCCCCACGCGGTACGACGCGGGCCCCTCCAGCTTCGACGCCTGCCGCTCAAGCGTCGCGAGCGTAGGATCTACCCCATGGGACCCGACGGCCGCAGCCCGTCTGAAGCGCGACCGCCTGGGGGCCAGGCGCCCGTCCGCGCCGCGGAGGTTATCGGCGCGATGTCGATCGCGACCGATCTGGGCACCGGTCAGCCGCTCGAGCACGCGCTCAGGACGGCGATCCTCGCGGTCCGCCTCGGTGAGCTCGCGGAGCTCTCGCCGCCGGAGCTCGTGGACGCCTACTACATCTCCCTGCTGCACTCCTTCGGCTGCACGTCGGACGCGCCTGAGCAGACGGAGCTGTTTGGGGACGACATCGAGCCGCGCGCCAAGTTCGCACTCGTCGACGGTGGCAACCCTGAAGAGGTCGGCGCGTTCCTGATGGACGTGGTGGGACAAGGACGACCGCCTGAGGTTCGCGAGGCAATGGTCGCCCACGCGCTCGAGAACGCGCTGGAGATCGCGCGTTCGACGTTCGCCCTGCACTGCGAGGTCGCCCAGCGCTTCGCCCGCTGGCTCGGCTTCGGCGCCGGCGTTGTCTCGAACCTGGCGTATGTCTTCGAGCGCTGGGACGGGAACGGGTTCCCGGGCGCGGCCGCCGGGGAGGCGATCCCGCCGCCGGCGCGGGTACTCCATATTGCGCGCGACATCTCGGTCTTCCTGTCGGCCGCAGGCCCCGATCGGGCGGGCGAGGTGATCGAGCAGCGGGCGGGCGGCGCCTACGATCCGCGTCTGGCCGCCCTCGCGATCGACCACCTCGACGAGCTGCTCGACGGGCTCGACGACGCGCTGATCTGGGAGCAGGCGATCGCCGCCGAGCCGCCGCCCCAGCGGTGGATGACCGGCGACGAGATCGACGCCGCGTTCCGCGTCGTCGGGACGTTCACCGACCTCAAGTCCTACTGGCTGCGCGGACACGCGGAGGGCACGTCCCAGCTCGCCGAGGCGGCCGCCTGGCGCCTCGGTCTCCCGGAGGACGAGGTGAGAATGGTGCGGCGCGGCGCGCTCGCGCTCGACCTCGGTCGAGTCGCGGTATCGAACGCGATCTGGGAGAAGTCAGGGCGCTTCGGACTCACCGACTGGGAGCGCGTGCAGTTGCACCCGTACTTCACCGAGCGCTCGTTCGCCCACGCGCCCGCACTTGCGTCGATCGGTGAGTTGGCGGGTGCCCATCACGAGCGGCTCGACGGTGCCGGCTACCACCGCAAGTCGCCGGCGCCGGCGCTCGGCCGAGCGGCGCGCATCCTCGCCGCCGCCGACTCATACCAGGCGATGCGAGAGCGGCGCCCGCACCGACCCGCGCTCGACGCTGCCGGCGCCGAGGCCGAGCTGCTGCGCGATGCGCGCGAGGGCCGTCTGTGCCCGGAGGCGGTCGACGCCGTGCTCGCCGCGGCCGGACACCGCGTGGCGAAACGGCCACGGGAGTTGCCCGCGGGCCTGACGGACCGCGAGCTCGAGGTTCTGCTCGCGCTTGCCGGCGGAAAGACCAACAAGGAGATCGCCGAGACCCTCGGCATCTCCGCCAAGACGGCGGGGCACCACGTCCAGCACATCTTCGACAAGACGGGCGTGCGAACCCGGACCGCCGCGACGGTCTGGGCGTTCGAACGCCACCTCGTGCAATCCGCCTAGGGATCCTGGCCTCCACTTCGGCTGTGCCAGGCGGGTTCGATTACACCGGCGCGGACTGCCGGCAGTGGATGCACGACGCAGGATTCACCCACACGTACGTGGAGCACCTCGCGGGCCCTGATTCGATGGTCGTCGGTATCAAATAGGCACCAGCCCGGGCGCCGGCGTCGCGATGGCCGGGGCCTTGTGCAGACGTCCACGGTTACTCGGATGGGTCAACCAACCGTCCGGGTCGGCTACCGCGGCCAGGTGTCCGCTGAGACGGAGCCGGGCATGGCCTTTTCCCATACCTCGCACAGTCGCTTGATGTCGCGGTCTTCGAGGTGGTCGAGGAGCATCTCGCGGACGACGGTGTGGTGTGTGACCTGTGCTGCGCGGAGGCGTGCGAGCCCGTCGTTGCTCAGCCCGACGAGTTGGCTGCGGGCGTCGGCGGGGTTTGTGGTGCGTTCGACGAGGCCGCGCTTGGCGAGTCGGTCAACTGATCGGGTGACCCCGCTTGGGGTGAGGTTGATCCGCGCACCGAGCTCGCCGATCGGGAGACCGCCGCCGGGGGCGCCGACCAAGGTGATGAGAACGCCGTAGGCGTCGACGCCGAAGCCGTGCTCGGTCAAGAGCCGGCGGTCGAGCTCTCGAAAGATCGTCGTGTGCACCCGCAGCATGCCACGCCACGCGCCGAACTGGTCCGGCGTGAACGGATCCGGCTCGGGCGGTCCGGCGCGCGTAGGTGAGTCCGGAGGTCCGTCTTTCAAATTATTTGACATCGGCAAGTTTCTCGGGGATATTGTTTGCGCAAGGCAATTATTCTATGGCTCCGTCAGGAAGGCGCAACGTCATGTCAGGGACCGTCTCGACCTCCACGAACGCGCCAGATCCGTTGGCGGTGTTTGCCGGGGGAACCAGCCCGTCGATGCTGGACGACGCTGCTGCGTCGGCGAAGCCGTTCCGCACTGAGCTCTCGCCGCTCAGCTTTCTGCGTCGCAGCGCGTACGCGTTCCCGGACAAGGTGGCGGTCGTGCACGGTGAGCGCCGGGTGACCTACCGTGAGTTTGAGCAGCGTGTCAACCGGCTGGCGTCGGCGCTGCGCGCTGCCGGTATCGCGCCTGGTGAGCGGGTCGCGTTTCTGGCGCCAAACATCCCGGCGCTGCTGGAGGCGCACTACGGGGTGCCGGCGGCGGGAGCCGTGCTCGTCGCGGTCAACACCCGCCTGGGTCGTGACGAGATCGCCTACATCCTCGGCCATTGCGGCGCGCGGATGGTGTTCTGCGACCACGAGCTCGTCGACCGGCTCGACGGCACCGACCTGCCCGTGGTCCGGATCGATGACACCGGGACGCCGGAGGATCCCTACGAGCAGTTCCTTGCCGCCGGCTCGCCGGAGCAGTTAGAGCACCCGCTCGCCGACGAGGAGGACGTGATCTCGATCAACTACACGTCGGGGACGACCGGACGCCCCAAGGGGGTCATGTACACGTATCGCGGCGCGTATCTCAACGCGCTGATGGAGGCGCTGCAGGCCAACCTGCGACCCAAGTCGGTGCAGCTGTGGGTGGTGCCAATGTTCCATTGCAACGGCTGGTGTTTCCCCTGGGCGGTGACCGCGGTCGGCGCCCGCCACGTCTGCCTGCGCAAGGTCGATCCCGGCGCGATCTGGACGCTGCTCGACCGCGAGCAGGTCACCCACCGCAACGGCGCGCCGACCGTCTACCTCGGCCTCGTCACCCACCCGGCCGCGCACCGCCTCCACCACCAGGTCACGGTCACGCTCGGCGGCGCGCCCCCATCTCCGACCCTGCTCGAGCGCATGCACGCGCTCAACTTCGGTCTCGTCCACGTCTACGGACTGACCGAAACCTACGCTCCCTACACCATCTGCGAACCCCAGGACGCCTGGCAGACACTCCCCGCCCAGCAACGCGCCCACCTCCTCGGCCGCCAGGGCGTGCACAACATCATCGCCGACCCGATCCGGGTCGTCGACGAGCAGATGCACGACGTTCCCGCCGACGGCCAGACGATGGGCGAGGTCGTCATGCGCGGCAACAACGTGATGAAGGGCTACCTCAACGACCCCGCCGCCACCGCCACCGCGTTCACCGGCGGCTGGTTTCACTCGGGCGACATCGCCGTCATACACCCCGACGGCTACATCGAGCTGCGCGACCGCAAGAAGGACATCATCATCTCCGGCGGGGAGAACATCTCAACCATCGAGGTCGAACACACCATCGCCCGCCACCCCGGCGTCCTGGAATGCGCCGTCGTCGCGACCCCTGACCAGACATGGGGCGAACGACCCAAAGCATTCGTCACCCTCGCCGACCACCACACCGCCACCGAACAAGAGATCATCGACTTCTGCCGCGAACACCTCGCCCACTACAAAGCCCCCGCCGCCGTCGCGTTCGGCCCACTACCGAAAACCTCGACCGGAAAGATCCAAAAATACATTCTCCGCAACCGCGAATGGGCAGGCCAAGACAAGCGCATCAACTAACGACCGCGCACGCCAGACCTGCGCCCAGCAGCAGACAACACGCCAACCAGAAGAGGAGATGCAAATGTCAGTAACAGCGGTCGTGCGACACAAGGTGGCCGACTACGACGCGTGGCGCCAGGTCTACGACAGCCTGGCTGACGTCCAGCGCGCCGGCGGCGTGACCGCCGAGAGCGTCCACCGGCTCGTGGGCGACGGGAACGACCTCCTGGTCCTCCATCAATTCGACACGCTCAACGCCGCCGAAGCGTTCCTGAACTCCAGCGAGCTGCGTGACGGGATGCACGAGGCTGGCGTCCAAGGAGCACCGACGATCGAGATCTTCCAAGACGCCTGACCGACCGACAGACCCGCTCCCTGCCGTTCGCCGCAGGGAGCGGGTGCCGATCTCACAGGGCCGCCACTCACCGTCGCCCGGACGCTTTAGCCTGCGGACCATGGCCTGGCGCACGTCGACGCTGATCGCCGTCTCGGTCGCGGTGGCCATCGCGGTCGGATCTCCCGCATCGGCCAACCTGGGTGGGTCGGAGCCGACGGGTCTCGCACCCGGCGTGCGCCCCGTTGCGGTCCCGCCGGCGGGGCGGCCGGTCGACACGTCGCACCCCAATCACGTGGTCGGCCATGGGACACCGGCCAGCTGCACATCGGCCAGGGTGGTCGCTGCGGTCCGGGCCGGAGGCGTCATCCGCTTCTCGTGCGGGCCGAGACCCGTCGTCATCCGGATGCAGAGCACTGCCAAGGTCCGCAACACCAGCCGGCGTGTCGTACTGGACGGGGGCGGCGTCGTCACCCTCAGCGGCGAGGGTCGCCGCCGGATCCTGTACATGGACACCTGCGACCGCGCCCAGATCTGGGCGACCTCGCACTGCCAGGACCAAGCCGACCCTCAGCTCATTGTCCAGAACATGGGCTTCAGCGACGGCAACTCCACCGGCCAGCGGTTCGACGGCGGAGGCGGGGGCGCGATCTTCGCGAGGGGCGGCCAGCTGCGAATAGTCGACTCGACCTTCACCGGCAATCGCTGCGACCGCTTTGGGCCGGACCTCGGCGGCGGGGCGGTGAGAGCGCTATCGCAGTACCGGGATCGCCCCGTCTACGTGGTGGACAGCCGCTTCACCGGCAACGTGTGCAGCAACGGCGGCGCCCTGAGCAGCATCGGCGTGTCCTGGACTGTGCTGAACAGCCGGCTGGCCGATAACCGCGCGGTCGGGCGCGGCGCCAACCCCGCGCGATCCGGCACGCCTGGCGGTGGGAGCGGCGGCGCCGTCTACAACGACGGCGACCAGATGGTGCTCTCCATCGCCGGCAGCCTCCTGACGGGCAACCGCGCGAACGAGGGCGGCGGCGCCATCTTCTTCGTCAGTGACAATCGCACGGGGACGATGGCGATCCGCCGCACCACGCTCGACGCCAACCCCAACACGGGGTTTCAGACCCCCGGGCTGCCCGGCATCTACTTCCTCGGCGCTCGCCGTCCCAGGATCACCGTCTCGATCGTTCGCTGAACCCCCGCGCCAGCCCCCGCGTAAAGGTCCGACGCCACGTCAGGCGGGGTACTCGTCCTTGCGCCAGACGCGGAAGTCTTCGCCGTCGTCCTTCGGCGTTCGCTTGAGGAGGAAGGAGTGGTAGGGAGCGACGAACGGATCTGGGGCCATGACCGTGTACGTGTGGTAGACGGTCCCGTTCTCCCGCGCGAACGCAATCCAGCTTGGTCCCTCGCGGAGACCGTCCGCAAGCTTGGCCCCGATCGTGTGGCCCCAGTCCTCCAGCCACGCGGGCGGGTCGTCGATCATCGCCCTGATCTCCGGCATGTCCTCGGCCTGCTGGGAGGTGAGCGCGAGCCCGAAGTCGAACGGAAACTCCGTGGCGTAGGTCGAGACGTACGGGAACTGCCAGCCCATCCTCTCCTTGTAGGCGGCGAGGCGGTCGATCGGCGCGCGGGAGAAGCAGATCAGCGTCACATCGCGGTGATTGAGGTGCACGAGGGTGCCGTCGAGCTCGTCCCCCAGACTGGTGCAGCCGGGACAGGCGCCGAGCTCGTAATCGGGGCCGAACATGATGTTGTAGGCGAGGAGTTGTGAGCGCCCGTCGAACAGCTCGGCGAGCGTCTTGCGGCCGTCCTCGGTGTCGAACACGTACTCCTTCTCCACCGGGACCCAGGGCAGCCGTCGGCGCTGTTCCGTCACTCGCCGGCCCAGCTCGGCGTACTCGGCTTCCAGGGCGGCCAGGTCGGCGCGGGCCGCCTGCCAGTCCTCGCGCGTTCCGATCCTACGATCAGGCATGGTGACCTCCTGTGGTTCGCCAAACGCGTGTGGCACTCGTCATTCCCGGGCCGGTCGGCATCGCTGGCTTAAGGACCGGCCGTCGACCTCAAACTCATCGCCCGGACCGGCGGGCGCCTGAAGTGAGATTCTCTCAGACCTGGTCTCCTCCGCTTTGCAGGGCCGAAGGTTGACGAGATGATCGGCTGTGGCGAGAATCGAGGGCACATCCGAATGTAGGAGGCAGCGCATGTCCTGGAAGCTTGAGGGGTCCTACTTCGAGACGTGCTCCTGCGATGTCGTCTGCCCGTGCACCGCTTCGCTGGCGCTCGGTGCCACGCGGGACCGCTGCAAGGTCACGCTCGTCTTCAACGTCGAGGACGGCGAGGTCGAGGGCACCGACGTGAGCGGCCTGGCCGTCGCAGCGGTCGCGGATACCCCCAAGATCATGAGCGACGGCAACTGGCGCCTGGGGGTGTTCATCGATGCGGCAGCATCCGACGAGCAGGCTGAGAAGCTGGGCGGCGTGTTCTCAGGCGCCCTGGGTGGCCCGATGGAGGCGTTGGGCCCCCTCGTGGGCGAGAACCTGGGGATCCAGCGAGCACCAATCGACGTCCAGGAGGAAGGCCTGCGTCACTCGGTTCGGATCGGCGACGCAGTTGACTTTGAGATCGAGGACGTCGTCCCGTTCGGATCGCAGCAGGGTGAGCCCGTGCGTCTGACGGGGATCTTCCATCCCGCCGGGCCCGAGCTGACAGTCGCGCATGCGACACGCTCGAAGATCGACGCGTTCGGCATCCAGTACCAGGGCAACGCCGCCTTCTCGAGGTCTCCTTTCTCATGGTCGGCTTGAGCGCAGCAGCGGCGGCCCAGGACCACCGAACCGAGCGTCGCGAGCTCGCCGCGGCGTTCGGTGCCGCCCGCTCGCGCGTCGGCCTCATCCTGCTCTTGCTGGTGCTCGCGGCGGCGGCGTGGTGGCTGACCGCCCAGCAGATGGCCGGAATGGACGCCGGACCGGGCGCTGACCTCGGCACGCTCGGCTGGTTCCTCGGTGTATGGGTCGTGATGATGGCGGCGATGATGTTCCCCTCCTTGGCTCCGACCACGGCGCTGTATGCGCGGATGACCCGCCGGCGGGGCTGGAGCCGCCCGCTGCTCTTCACCATCGCCTACCTGGTGGTGTGGGGTGCGGCGGGCCTCCTCGCGTACGCGGTGTTTCGCCTCGGCCGGACCGCGCTGGGCGGTGACCTGGCCTGGGCCTCGGGCGGCCGGTGGGCGGCCGGAGGCATCCTCGCCGTCGCCGCCGTGTACGAGGTGACGCCGCTGAAGAACGTCTGCCTGGGCAAGTGCCGCAGCCCGCTCGGCTTCCTCCTGGGAACCTGGCGCGACGGGAAGCGCGGGGCGCTCGAGATGGGATCACGGCATGCCGTGTGGTGCCTCGGCTGCTGTTGGGCGCTCATGGCTGGACTGTTCGCCCTCGGCGTCATGAGCGTCACATGGATGGTCTTCATCGCCGCGCTCATCGCGCTGGAGAAGACGGTCCCATGGCGCCGGGTAGCGACATGGGCCACCGCCGGCGTGTTGGCCGTGCTCGCGGTCGCGGTTGTCGCCATGCCCCGCGACGTCCCGGGCCTGGTGGTCCCCGGCGGCTCCCCGCACGCCATGCACTCCATGACCGCGATGCAGTAGTCGGGCCTCCGGCGGCACGAGCTGGTGCTGGCGCCTACTACACGGCGACCATCGCGCCAGCGAGCTCACTGAGCCGCTCGCGCATCTGGGCAATCTCACGCTCGAAGCCGGCGATCGCCTCCAGGAGCGGCGCCGGCGTCCTACCGGTGGCGGCGTCGCGATAGACGGCGCGATCGCGCAGTGCCGAGGTGACGAGCTCCATCTGGCGCAGCCGGTCTTGAAGCCGATCGCGTTCGAGTTCGAGAGCGATGCTGGTCATGTGCATGGGGCGGCATGGTGCCCCACCGGGACGCGTGGCTGAAACCGGGGAGATCCGAGCACTTGCATGCGTAGGTGTCCGCACCTAGCGCGGCGCTGGAGAGCTGGGGCCAGGCGGTCCGGGGAATGCCACCCCGGGCCGCCTATCGTTTCCACGATGGTGACCGACCCCCGGCGGCCGTGACCCTGCGGCTCCGCAGCGAACGCATCGTCACGCCCGCGGGAACGCTGGCCGGCGAGGTGGTCATCGACGACGGCCGGATCACTGACGTCGGCCCGGCAGCCATCGGCCACGACGGAGAGGTCGTCGACCTCGGCCCGCGCTGGCTGCTGCCCGGCTACATCGACGTGCACGTGCACGGCGGGGGCGGCGGCCAGTTCAACAGCTCGGATCCGGAGGAGATCCTGTCCGTCGCCCGCTTTCATGCGCGTCACGGGACGACGGCGTTGTTGGCGACGACCGTGTCGGCGCCCGTCGAGGAGCTGGCGGTCGCCCTGGCGGCGATCGCGCGGTGCGTGGCACAGGGAGACGGGGCCGCGGTGCTGGGGGCACACCTGGAGGGCCCGTTCCTGAGCCCGCAGCGCCCGGGCGCTCAGGATCCCGCCACCTTTCTGCCGCCGGACCCGGAGACGCTCGAACGTCTGCTGGAGGCGGGGAGGGGCAGCGTCCGGCTGATGACGCTCGCCCCGGAGCTGCCCGGGGGACTCCGGCTCATCGCCTCGCTGGTCGAGGCCGGCGTCGTCGCCTCGCTCGGCCACACCGACGCGACGTATGAGCAGGCGCGGGCGGGAGCGGAGGCCGGCGCCCGGGCCGCCACCCATCTGTTCAACGCCATGCCCCCATTGCACCACCGCCACCCGGGTGTGCTCGGCGCGGTCCTCGACCTCCCTGAGATCAGCTGCGAGCTCATCTGCGACGGCGTCCATGTCGATCCGTCCGTGCTGCGCGTCGCCTACCGGGCCAAGGGGGCGACCGGCATCCGCCTGGTCACCGACGCCATGCAGGCGACCGGCATGCCGGACGGCGAGTATCTGCTGGGGGCCGCGCGCGTGGCTGTCGTGGAGGGCCGGGCCAGCCTCGCCGGGGGAGGGTCGATCGCCGGCAGCACGCTCACCATGGAGGGGGCGGTCCGCAACGCTGTGCGGTTTCTGCGCGTGCGCGTCGAGGAGGCGGCGGCTCTCGCCTCCCACAACCCGGCCCGGCTGCTGGGGTTGTCCGACCGCAAAGGGTCGGTGGCCGCCGGAATGGACGCCGACCTGGTGGTGCTCGACGACGAGCTGCGGGTGTGCGCCACGCTCGTCGCGGGCGCCTGGGCGTTTCGCTCGCTCTAGTGCACCGGCCGGGAGACCTGAGTCGCCGCGATGCGGTACCCGGCGAGCGTCTGGGCCGGGATGCGCAGGCGAAGGACGCCACGCCGGCCGGGAACCGCGCGCCGCGGGAGATGCAACCGCAGAACCTCCCGCCCACGGCGCAGCCGCAGCGCGACGCGGGCGACAACGACCCTGCGGACCACCCACCGCCGGCCGGTCCAGATCCGCCGCCGCTGGATCAGACGGGCCCACGCCTTGACCCGCTGGGCCGGTGCCGGGCCGCGCACGGCAATGACGACCCCTACGGTCAGATGCCGACCGGCCTCCCGGATGCGTCCGACGTGCAGCCGGACGGTGCTTGGCGGCACCTGCCACGCCCCGGTGGTGCAGCCGCCGACCGCCGGCCACACCCCGTCCGGCGCCTGAGCGGCGCAGACGCGGTAGCGGCCGCCCGGCAGCCGGAGCGCGACGATGCGGTTGGCCGGCAGGCTCAGCCGCTCGACGACCGTGTCCCCGGGCATGGTGGTAACCGTGGCGGCCACCGGAGATGTCGACTCGCTGACCGTCTCGATCTGATCGTTGGCGGCGCCCACCGTCAGCGAGGGATCCCCTGAGGCCGGTGGCACCAACGCCGCCGCGGCCAGGTACTCGCCGCCGAAGCCGTTCGACCACGACGGGGGCGAATACCCGGGCGGCGGGCGATGGACGAACTGGATCATCCCGGGGACAAGCTGTGACCGGGGAACGACCACGGTCATCGTGTCGCCCTGACCGAGCGCGGCATTGTCGAGACCCTCGACGTTCATCTCCGAGATCGTCAGCGCCACGTTGGCCGAGCCGTCCGGCGGGCCGACGGCATCGACGATCGCCACATGGCCGGTCTGGTTGCCGACGGCGGCCCGCGAATAGACCATGAGGTCACCCGGGGCCGGATTGCCGTCGACGGGCAGCCTCTCTGCTTGAGCGTGTTCGACCCACGTCCACGCGTCCCAGTTGTCAGACAGGGGATCCGCGGACGGGGGCGCCCGGTCGTTCCAGATGTCCGGACGCATGAGCCCGGCGTAGTAGGTGCACTGCCCCCACGGATATGGCGCCCCGGCCGGAACCGCCATCCAGGCGGCGAGATCCTCGCTCACCGACCAGCACACCGGGGGCGTCGGTGCGTTGACCGCCATCCCGCACGGCCGCAGGCTGCGGGCCAGGTCGCCGCTGGTGGGCTGCCACGGCTGCGGCGCCGGGTCAGCCCGGGCGATACCGGCCGTGACCGTCATCGCCAGCACAGCACCGATGAGCAGCCCCAGCCCCAGCCGCGACAGCGGCCGGCATGCGACGGGTGCGAGTGGGGTCGGGAATGGGCAGGTCATCGTGCCGGGCCCGGGCGCGAGAGCGGCTTGGCCCCTACGATCGACGGCAGTCGTCGCTTCTTGAGCCGATGGGCCGCGCCCGCTGGACGTCCGGTGGGCGACACCCCTCGCGCGGTGGATACGCTGACCGGGTGACCCGTCTCCACGGCACGCGCGTCCTCATCACCGGCGCCACCAGCGGGTTGGGGCTGGCGATGGCGCACGCGCTGTGCGACGCCGGCGCCGAGGTGGCCGTGACCAGCCGCGACCGCGAGCGGGCCGAGCGGACGGCGATCAAGCTCGGCGACGCCTCGCTGGGGCTCGGCCTCGACGTCCGCGACGAGACCTCGGTCACGACCTGCGTGGCAGAGACCGTCGACGGCCTGGGCGGCATCGACATGCTCGTCAACAACGCCGGCATCGGCATGCGAACCGTCAACCCGCGCTTTCTGTCCGAGCCCCAGCCGTTCTGGCACGTCTCCCCGGCCGGCTTCCGCGACGTCCTGGACACCAAGGCCACTGGCTGCTTCCTGATGGCCCGGGCCGTCGCCACGCTGATGCTGGATCAGGGCGGGGGCCGGATCGTCAACATCACGATGAACGAGCAGACGATGGTCCGGCGCGGCTTTGTTCCCTACGGTCCGGCCGGTGCGGCGGTCGAGGCGCTGTCACGGGTCATGGCCGCGGACCTGGCCGGAACCTCGGTCACGGTCAACCAACTGCTGCCCGGCGGGGCCACGCTCACCGGGATGATTCCCGGCGAGACGCCGGCGGAGATCCGTCAGCGCCTGTTTGACCCGGCGATCATGGGGCCGCCGATCGTCTGGCTGGCCTCGGCGGAGGCGGCGGGCGTCCACGACGAGCGAATCGCGGCCACCGAGTTCGAGCAATGGCTGGCGGCACGCTGAAACCACTGCTGGTCATCCAGCACATCGCGTGCGAGCCGCCGGCCGCCTACGAGGACGAGCTGCGGGCCTGGGGCGGCGCGCTGCACCGCGTGCAGATCGATGAGGGCGAGCCGCTCCCGGACTGGCGCGATTTCGCCGGGATCGTCGCCATGGGCGGTCCGATGGGCGCCTACGAGGACGACCGCCTGCCGTGGCTGGGACCGGAGAAGCGGCTGATCGCCGACGCCGTCCGGAGCGGAGCGCCGTACTGGGGCGTGTGCCTGGGAGCCCAGCTCCTGGCGGCCAGCCTGGGCGCCGAGGTATGCGCCGGACCCCGGGCGGAGGTGGGGATCCTGCCGGTCACCACCACCGCGGCCGCCGCCGGCGACCCGGTCTTCGCCCAGGCGCCCTGCGAGTTCGCGGCCCTGCAGTGGCACGGCGACACGTTCGAGCTCCCGAGCGGCGCGCGACATCTCGCCGCGTCGGCCGCCTACCCGCACCAAGCGTTCGTCGTCGACCGGGCGTACGCAGTGCAGTTCCACATCGAGGTCGACAGCGACCTAGCGACCGACTGGGGCGCGGTCCCCGCCTACGCCCGGAGCCTGCGCGAGCTGCTGGGCGACGACGCTCTCCCCCAGCTGGTCGAGGCACTGCGACAGCGGGAGGCGGAGATGACCAGGCTGGCCAGAGGGTTGTTCGCCGCCTGGCTGGAGCACATCGTCGGCTGGTCGCCGCCGGATCCCGCGCGGTCAGCGGATGCCGCGCGCCATGCACAACCGCTGTAGCTGCTCCATCGCCTCGGCGGTGCGGGTGGGAAGCGCCTCGAGGGCGGCAGCCGCGGCGCGCAGGTCGGCGATCGTGACGGCCCGCGCCTCGAGCGCGAACCGACCGAGCCAGCGCACCGCAGCCCGGTCGTAGCGGCCCCGGTCACCATCGCGCAGGACGAGGCAGATGCGCAGCGCGTCATCGAGCGCGATCTGCGGCAGCTCGCGCGCCGCTCCGAGGACGAGCAGCTCGTTGCCGGTCTCCAGGGCGCGCCGGAACCGGGCGTATGCGCTGCCGTCGCTCGTCACGAACATATGTTCGCATGCACGTCAACTTAGAGCCCACCGGCGCGGCGGCCGCCAGGTCGGATCCCAGACGTCAGGCCGCGGGCGGCGGCTCGTCCTCGGCCGCCGCGTCGCGCTCGCTCTGCTCACGCTGCTCGAGCTTGCGGCGGAGATAACTCGCCTTGTCGGCCCGCCGGCGGTGGCGCAGCGCGGCCGCCTCGTTCTCGGCTTCGGTCAGCTGCTCTCGCTCGGCGCGCTCCTGCGCCAGCTGGCGGAGCCTGAGCTCCTCCGTGGGCGGGTCCTCTCCGGGCATGCCGGGAACCATAACCCGCGAGCGCGCGTGAGACATCATTAGCTTGTGCATCCTGGTAAACTACACTTTGTCAGTTGATTTAGTTACCAAATGCTCGCTTCCGTCGACATCCACCAGCACGTTTGGACGACACTCCTGCTCGACGCTCTCGCCGAGCGGGAGTCGCTTCCATTCGTGCGCCGGGAGGACGGGCTGACGGTCCTCCACAGTGGCGGCGAGCTGCCCTGCGTCATTGACACCGTGGCCGAATCGCCGCAACGCCGTGCCGACCTGCTGCGCCACGATGGCGTCGAGCTGGCGGTGGTGGCGCTGTCGAGCCCCATCGGCATCGAGGCGCTGCCCCGTCCGGTGGCCGCCGAGGTCATCTCCGCCCACCTGGACGGCGTGTTCGCTCTCGGCGAGGGGTTCGCGGCGTGGGGACCCGTGCCGATCGATCGCCCGGATCCTGACGACGTCGATGCGGTCCTGGGCCGCGGATGCGTGGGCGTGTCGCTGCCGGCGTGCGCGCTGGCCGGCCGCCATCGGCTCGAGGCCATGCGCCCGGTCCTCGAACGCGTCCAGGCCCGGGGCGTGCCGCTGTTCGTCCACCCCGGCGGCATGGCCTCGCGTGAGGCGCCGCTCGACGAGCCGCTCTGGTGGCGGGCGCTGACCGACTACGTCTCCCAGATGCAGGCGGCCTGGCTCACGTTCGCCACCCACGGCCGCCGCGAGCTCCCGCGGCTGCGCGTGATCCACGCCATGCTCGCCGGCGGCGGTCCGCTGCTCAGCGAGCGACTGGCCACGCGGGGCGGACCCACGACCGATCTCGCCGATCCGCTGACGTTCTACGACACGTCGAGCTACGGCCCGCGGATGATCGAGACGATGGCGCGATGGGTCGGAGCTCAGCAGCTGGTCTACGGCTCGGACCGCCCGGTGGTGGAGCCCGTTGCCACCGCGCGCGAGCGCGAGCTGATGATGAACGCGGCCCACCTCCTGAGCGCGGCGGGAGCCCCGGCATGAGCCTGTCGCTGCCGGAGCTGGAGCGGTTCGCCGCCGGGCTGGCCGCCGCTCCGGAGCGGTGGAGCCATCTCGTTCGGCATGCCGACGACGTGCGCGTCTACGCGCAGGTGTGGGATGACGAGGACGTCAACGCCTGGGTCATCTGCTGGAGCCGGGACCAGGACACGGGGTTTCACGACCATGACGAGTCCGGGGCGGCGATCGCCGTCGTCTCCGGACGGGTCCGCGAGAACCGGCTGACGCTCGGCGGCCCGCCTCGCTCGCGAGAGATTGAAGCCGGGGCGACGTTGACGGTGCCGCCGGTCGCCATCCACCGCGTCCTGCATGCCGGCGACACCCCCGCGGTCACCATCCACGCGTACTCGCCACCCCTGCGGCGGACGGGCGCCTACCGGGTGGGCGGCGGCGGCGAGCTGGAGCGGGAGTCGCTCCCGTTCGAGGCCGAGCTGCGCGGTGAGCCGGCCGCGGTCTGACATCAGCTAGCGTCACCCGCGTGTATCGCAGCGTCGCTCACGACGGCGTGCAGGACGTGGTGGCCATCGAGGAGCCGCTGGAGATCCGGGTCGACGGCACCCCCCTCGCGGTCACGATGCGCACCCCGGGCCATGACGAGGAGCTGGCGCTCGGCTTCCTCTACGGCGAGGGCCTGATCGACGGTCCGCGGCCGGCTGGCCTGACCGAGGACTTCGCCAACAACACCATCGAGGTCACCGGCCCGCTCTCCCGTGATCCGGGGATGCGGCGGTTCTACACCACCTCGTCGTGCGGCGTCTGCGGCAAGGGAGCGCTCGAGGAGGTGGCGGTGCTCAGCCCCCCGCTGTCCCCGGAGCCGACGATCCCCCGGGGACTGGCCGCCGAGCTGCCGGCCCGCCTGGAGCAGCCGGGCTTTGACCGCACCGGCGGCCTGCATGCGACCGGGCTGTTCGACGCCGATGGCCGGCTCGTCTACAGCCGCGAGGACGTTGGGCGCCATAACGCGATGGACAAGGTCGTCGGCCGGGCGCTGCTCGACGGCCGGCTGCCGCTGAGCGGCCACGTGCTGTGCGTCAGCGGCCGGCTCTCGTTCGAGCTCGTGCAGAAGGCGGCCGTGGCGGGCGCGCCGATCCTCGTCGGCGTCGGAGCCCCCAGCTCGCTCGCGGTCGAGCTCGCCGACGATCGCGGGCTGACGCTGTGCGGCTTCGCCCGCCGGGGCAACGTCAACGTCTACACGCACCCGCAGCGGATCTCCGGCTGAGGCGTCAGGCGGCGCACTCGGCGAGCGCCGCGAGCTCCTCCTCCGAGGACCAGGCGCCCACCGATGCCCGGATCAGGCTGTGGGACGGGATGCTGCGCACCACGAAGCCGGCCTCGGCCAGACGGGCGACCTCGGCGTCGACGTCACCGGCCTTCCAGGCGACGAGCGTCGAGCGGCCCCGCGGCCCCACCTCCAGGCCGCGCTCGGCCAGCCGGCCGGCCAGGGCCGCCGCCAGCGTGGCGGCGCGCTCATGCACCCATTCCAGGCCCGCGTCCTCGAGCACCCGCAGCGAGGCGAGCGCCCACGCGCTGCGCATCCCGGGCGGAAAGCCGTGGTCAAAGCGGTTCGCGTGCTCGGCGGGCGGCGAATCGAGCGCCTGCGCGGCATCGGCCAGCGAGACGTATCCCGGCCACGGGACGCTCAGCTCGTCAAGGTGGTCGGGACGGACGTACAGGCAGCCACTGCCCTCCGGTCCGCACAACCACTTCTGGCCGGAGCCGGCGTAGAACGCACAGCCGAGCGCATTGACATCGACGGGCACGGCGCCGATGCCCTGGGCGGCGTCGAGCAGGACGGGAACGCCCGTGTCCGTGAGCGCGGTCGTGTCGACGACGCGTCCGCTGACCCAGGAGACGTGCGAGCAGGCGACGAGGCGCGTGTCCGGGCCGACCTCGCCGGCGATCTCGGCGAACGGCACGACCTTGACCCTCACCCCCGCCAGGCGTTTGAGCCGGCCGAGCGGAGCCAGCAGCCCGGGGTGCTCCTCGTCGCTGGTGACGACCTCGTCGCCGGCCCGCAGGTCGAGCCCGGCCAGCACGGTGTTCACGCCGTCCGTCGTCGAGCCGGTGAGGGCAACGTCGTCCGGGCCGCATCCCAGCACCCGTGCGTAGCCGGCGCGCAGGTTGCCGGCCAGCTCCCGGACCGACTCGATGTAACGCTTCCCGGATCGGCCGCCGCTCAGCTCCTCCTCGATCCGCCCCCGCACGGCCTCGGCGGCCTGGCGGGGGAGCGGCCCTTCGGTTCCGGCGTTCAGGTAGGAGACGCGCTCGAGGACGGGGAACTGCGCGCGGAATTCCGAAGGATCAGGCACGCGGCCCATCTTATGCCGGGCGTCAGCCGACCGGCAGTCCGGCCTTGCGGCACTCGGTGGCGACACCGCGCGCGGGCAGCCCGGTCAGGCCGCCGGGCTTGCCCACCCCGGCGCACAGGGCTCGGGCCGCGTCCCCGCAGCGATCGATCTGGGCGCCGCCGGTCGAGTAGGCCAGGGCAACCGAGATGCAGCCGCGGCCGGACTTCTTGGTCCCGCTGGCGAACGAGACGATGAGCGCCACCACCAGGACGGCGATGACGGCCGCCACGCCGCCGATCATCCACTTCTCGCGCCGGCGCATGGCCGGACGTGTGCGGACGGCGTCGGCGTGCCCCGGGGGAAGGATCAACATGCAGCCGCGAGTGTACGGAGCAGAGGCGGCCGCCGAGGGGCCCGCCGTGGGTCGGCGGGCCCCCACGCCCAGCGGTTAGAACCCGCCGGTTCCGTCCGGCGTGCCGAGACCGGTCGGCCCGTCGTAGCCGGGGCCGGCGGTGCACAGGTACGTCGGCGAGCAGCCGGCGGTGGAGTTCGAGCCGCTGGTGACGTCGAACAGCGAGCTCGCGTGGCTGTACGGATACCCGGGCGTGATCGACGCCGTGTTGCCCGCCAGCGCATATGTGGAGGCGATCAACGGCGAGCTCAGACTTGTCCCGCCGACCTGCGCCCAGCCATCGAGCCCCTGCACCAGGCCGAGTTCGATCAGGTAGTCGCAGAGGCCGCTCGAGCCGCAGCTGTTGTACGTGTCGTAGACGCCCAACCCGGAATTGGGATCGGCGTCGGCCGCCACGTCGGCGACCGTGCGGTGGGTGCAGCCGGTGTCGGTCTGCCAACCCGGCTTGGGCTCGTAGGCCGAGCAGCCGCTGCCGGCCCCGGACCAGGCGGTCTCCGTCCAGCCGCGGGCATCGCTCGCCTGGGCGAGCGTCGTCCCGCCGACCGCGGTCACGTACCGCGAGGCGGCGGGATACTCGACGCCGTAGCCGGAGTCGCCGGAACTGACGGTGATCGCGATCCCCGGGTGGTCATAAGCGCTGTCGGTCAACAGCTCGGACGACGCCTCAGATCCGCCATAGCTGTTGGAGATCGCCGCCACCCCGGGGAGCTTGGCGGCGGCGTTCTCCGCCGCCGCCAGGTCGGACGTGCTCGCCGAGTTCGCCTCCACCAGCACGATGTGGCAGGTCGGGCACGCGGAGGAGACCGCATCCAGGTCGAGGCTCTCCTCCTCCGCCCAGCCGTAGTCGCCGGAGGGCAGCGGGCTGGCAGCGCCGTTCTGGTTGACCTGCGAGAAGCACCCGTTGGACGTGGTGCATGGCGACAGTCCGTAGGCCTTGCGGAACGTCGCCAGGTCCGACGCCGCCTTGGGATCGTTGTAGGCGTCGACGAGCGCCACGGTCCGCCCGCCGGCGTTCAGACCGGCCAGCTGGTAGGCCGACTGGATCTGGGACGGACCAAGACCGGTGGGGCCGGACATGATCTGCGGGCCGGCGCGCCCGCTGCGGCCGACGGCCTCGGCCAGGCAGGTCAGCTTCTCGCCGAGCTTGGGCGCGACGGCGCCGAGCACCGTGCCGGCCCGACCGTGGTTGGCGGGGTTGGCGCAACCCAGACTGACGAACGGACCGGAGACCGGATGGCGAGGAGCCGCGCCGACCCCTGGCAGCGCGCTGGCTCCGGAGACGCCGAACGTCGCACAGACGCCGGTGACCAACGCCGATACTGCGGCTCGCTGCGCCCAGCGCGCAGACTTCTCCATCACTGCTACCTCCCGCGGTAAGGAATGGACCCGCGGGACCCTATATCAACGGATTTTGGTGTGTCGCGCTTGGGCCAAGGCCCGGCGGGTCACTCGGCGTCGGCGGCCGAGGCGGCGGTGCCCGCGCCCGCCTTCGGCTTCGACTTCTCCGGGGAACCCGCTCCCTCGTCGCCGGCGTCGCCGTGCTTCTCCAGCTCCCGCTTGAGCACCTTGCCGGTGGGATTGCGGGGCAGCTGTTCGACGAACACCACCTCCCGGGGCGTCTTGTACCGGGCCAGGTTGTCCTTGACGTAGCCCCTGACCTCGTCCTCGGACATCTGGCTGCCCTGGCGCAGGACGACGAACGCCTTCAGCCGCTGGCCGAACTTCTCGTCGTCGACGCCGATGGCGGCCGCCTCCTGAATCGCCTCGTGGCCGCTGAGGAGCTCCTCCACCTCGGCGGGAAACACGTTCTCGCCGCCGGAGACGATCATCTCGTCGTCGCGGCCGTCGATGAACAGGCGGCCCCGGTCGTCGAAGTGGCCGACGTCTCCGGACGACATCAGACCCTCGAGCTGCTCCTTGGTCTCGCCGCCGGTGTAGCCGTCGAACTGGGCGCTGTTGCCCACGAAGATCCGCCCGGTGACCCCGGGCTCGGAGACCTCCCTGCCGTCGTCGTCGAAGATCTTGACGGCGACGCCCCGCACGATCCGGCCGACGCTCGCCGGCTCCTCGGCGAGGTCCTCCGGCGTGGCGATGGTTGCGTAGGCGATCTCGGTCGACCCGTACATGTTGTAGACGACCGGTCCGAATGCCTTCAGGGAGCGCTTGACCAGGTCGGTGCTGAGGGCCGAGCCGCTGACGAAGATGACGTTGAGCTTGGACAGGTCACGCCGGCCGACCGCCTCCTCGCCGAGCTCCAGCATCCGCTGCAGCATCACCGGCACGACGACGAGCGCGGTCGCCGTGTTGTCCTGAATGCTGTCGAGGGTCTGCTCCGGGTCGAAGTGACGGTGGACGACGAGCGTCGAGCCGAGCGCCAAGCCGAGGGCCATGCTGGCAAAGCCCAGGGCGTGGAACATGGGCACCGCCAACTCGGTGGTCTGGCGGGCGCGGAACGGCACCTTGCTCAACAGTCCGCCGATCAGGCCCAGCGACCGGGGCTCGTCGCGCGGCGCCCCTTTCGGTGTCCCCGTCGTCCCGCTGGTCAGGATCACGATCTTCGGCGACCGGCCCGGCCTGGCGGGCGAGCCGGCGTCGCCGTCCTCGATCAGCGACTCCAGCGAGTCGTCCACCCGCTCCGGATGTTGCGAGTCCTCGTCGACCCAGGCGCGCCAGCGGCCGCAGGGCGGCTCGACGCCCCGCAACGCCTCGGAGTACTCGTCGTCGTAGACGAGCAGATCCGTGCCCTCGCGGTCGGCGACCTCGCGGATCTGAGGCGCGGCGAAGGAGGTGTTGAGAAGGACGATTCTGGCCCCGCACTTGGCGGCGGCAAACACCGCTTCCAGAAAACCGCGGTGGTTGCGCACCAGGATCGCCACCCCGTCTCCGGGCGTCAGGCCGCGCTCGCGCCACGCGTTGGCGATGGCGTTGGTGCGGCGGTCCAGCTCGCGGTAGGTGACGTCGCCGCGATCGTCGCGGATGGCGACGCGGTCGCCGTTGCGAATGGCGCCGATGGTGACCGCCCCGGCGAGCAGTCCGTAGCGCTCGAAGGCGAGCAGCATCTGGGCGACCTTGTGCGGCAGCTCCGGCCGGACCATCCCGCTGCGGATGCAGACCGCGGCGAAGTACGCCTCATCCCCGAAGCGCTCGACGAGGTTCAGCCCGCCGCCCAGCAGGCTCTTGACCTCGTCGGGGACCAGGCCCAGCACATCGACTTCTACCATGGTGTTCTCCTCACCGGGACGCGCAGCTTAGGGGATTCCGGTTCCGACCACGACCGCTTGGGGATGGTTAGCCTGGACCCCGCCGGGTAGTACCGCTCCGATGTTTGGTCCATCGATTACCCAGCCACTGCGGATTGCCACACGCGGCGTGCAGATAACCCTTCGGGGCGCCCACGAGGCGGTCGAGATCGCCGAGGGACTCGTCGGCCTGGTGGCCGGCAAGGTGCTCGGCGGCAGCGGTCATCACAACGGCAACGGCAACGGCAACGGCGACGGCGCCGCGGCCGAGCCCGCCGCCGACGCCCCCGCGGCGGGCGCCCCTGCCGCCGAGCGTCCCGCGCCCGCACCGCAGGCGCCCGCACCCGCCGCCGAGAGCCCGGCGGCCCCACCTCCCACACCCGCCGCCGAGCATCCGACGGCCGAGTCGCTCTTCCCGGGCACCGGGCATGTGTCCGAGGAGGCCGAGCTCGTCGAAGAGGTGGCGGAGCCCGGCGCCGAAGACGGAGCCGGGGCCGAGCTGCGGATCGCCGAGCCATGGGACGGCTACCGGACGATGAAGGCGGCCGACATCGTCGCCCGCCTGAGCACGGCGTCCCGCGAGGAGCTGGCCACCGTCGAGCTCTACGAGCTGGCTGGGCGCAACCGCAAGTCGGTTGTCGTCGCCGCCCAGCGCGCGCTCAAGCTGGCCTCGCCCCCGCGCGCGTGAGGGGCCACTAGCCACCACTCTGGGGGAAAAGCGGCAGAAAAACGGCCGGATCTCCCCCAGAGTCACGTTTCGGGCCTCGCAACGACAAAGCGGGCCGCCGCCCGCCCGGGGGCAACGACCCGCTCCGCCTCTCCTCGAGAGGGCTCTAGTAGGGGACGACGATGAACCCGCCGCCACCGCCGTAGCCGTAGACGCCGGGGTAGCCGCCGTAGCCGTAGCCGTAGCCGTCACCGCCCCCATAGCCACCGCCGTAGCCAGAGCCGGAGCCGTCACCACCGCCGTACCCGCCGGCCGACCCGCTGGTGTCGGTCGAGCTGCCGGCGGCGGCGCTCCACGCCACTGAGAACGACGACCCGTCCGAGGACAGGCTGGAGGGCGTGGCGCCCGCCGTGCCGGCCTGCGACCCGGTCGAGTAGCTGGCGAACCCCGTGTCCGACGCGCCGGGGCTGAGAGTCACCGCCGCCGCCGACCAGTTGGGATCGGAGATGGTGCCGGTGTGACCGTTGACGTCAGTGGCGGTGGCATTGGTGAACTGCACCGTGCCGAAGTCGGCGAGTGACAGCGGGGTGCAGTTCGACAGCCCGCCGTCGCACGACGACGGCGCCTCGGCAATCCACTCCGCGCTCGACGTATCCGGGTTGCTCATCTGGAAGGTCTTGGAGAACGTGGCGCCGGTGGTCTGATCGGCCAGCCAGAACGACACGTTGGTTCCGTTCACTGTCACCCGGCTGGACATGTGGTCCCCGGGATGGATGGTCATGTTCACCCGGACCGGCGCCGACGGCACCATCTCATACCAGGCGAAGTAACTGGGCGCCCCGCCCGCCGAACAGTCGGCCTCGGTGCCGTCCTGCTCCAGTGACTGACTCTGGCCGGATCCGCCGAGGCCGATCCAGAACGCCGAATAGCCCTGCCCGCTGGAGCACTGCGCAGTCGGCTGCACCCAGCTTCCGGCGACGCTCTTGAACCGTTGATTGGCAGAGCCCGAGCCGCCGGCCACATAGCCGGACCAGTTCTCGCTCGAGGCCTGTTGCACGTCGGTCGCGGCCGACGCCGCCGGGACGACGACGCCGAGCGTACAGGCGGCGGTCGCGGCGAAGATGGGTACTGCACGCTTGAGCTTCATGTACCGAGCCTGCGCCGCCCGGCGAAGAGCGCTCTACGAGTTGGTGAAGAGGTTGATCAGTGTCAGCCGGCGAGCACGGCGCGCGTCTTCGCCAGCCGTACTGCCCGTGACAGCGTGTCCACATCGTAGGCGTCCTGGTGGCGGTGGCCGTTGATGAAGAACGTCGGCGTGCCGGACACCCCGCTGAGATCGGCGGACTCCACGTCCTCGGCGATCCGGGCCGCTCCCTTGCGCTTGCGCACGTCGTCGCGGAAGCGGTTCAGGTCGAGCCCCAGCTGCTCGGCGTAGCCGAGGATGTCCCGCAGAGTCAAGGCATCCTGGTGGGCGAGCATCAGGTCATGCATCTCCCAGAAGCGGCCCTGGCGGGCGGCCGCCTCCGATGCCTCGGCGGCCATCTGGGCGTGGGGGTGAACGTCGTTGAGCGGCAGGTGGCGCCACACATAGCGCAGCTCGCCGAAGTCCGCCAGCAGCTCGCGGATGACGCCCTCGGCCTGTCCGCAGTACGGGCACTCCAGATCGCCGTATTCGACCAGTGTCACCACCGCGTCCTCCGGACCGCGGATGTGGTCGCGCTCGGCGTCGACCGGCGCCGACAGGTCGACGATCGCCTCGCCGCCGCCGATCAGCGCCCGCAGCTTCAACCGCCGGGGCAGCCGCTCGGTCACCCGGAGCACGAGCACGCTGGCCACCGGCGCCAGCACGAGAGTGGTGAGGACACCGAGCTTTGCCTCCGCCAGCGTCTCACCCTGGAAGGCCAGGGTGGCGATCAGCAACGACACGGTGAAGCCGATGCCGGCAATCGCCCCGCCGCCGATCACCGACGCCCAGCCGACCGGCAGGGTGATACGTCCGCGGCTGACCCGCGTCACCACCCAGGCCGACCCGGTGATGCCGATCGGTTTGCCGACCAGATAGCCGATGATGATCCCAAGCGTCACCGGCGACCCGTAGGCGTGGGCCAGGAACGAGCCGTTGATGATGAAGCCGGCGTTGGCCAGCGCGAACAGCGGGACCACGACGTAGCTGGTGAACGGGTGGAACAGTTGCTGGAAGCGCTCGTTGGGCGAGATCGCGGAGCGGACGCCGGCGCGGGCGGACTGGGCCAGCTCGGAGGTCGGCTGCTCGCGGAAGACGCGGAACAGGTCGGTCGCGCGCTCTAGGTCGGCCCGCGCCGCCGGGTAGGCGATCGTGAGCAGGCCGATCGCCAGCCCCACTACGACCGGGTCGATGCCTGACTTCAGGATCGCCACCCACGCCGCCACTCCCAGGACCAGGTACACGCCACCGTTGTGCACGCCCCGGTTGCGTGCCACCAGCATCACGCCGAACAGGGCCAGACCCACGACAAGGGCGACGACCTGGACCGACGTGGTGAACGCCACGCCGATGACCACCAGCGCCACCAGGTCGTCGACGACGGCCACGGTGAGGATGAACGCGCGCAGGCTCGGCGGAAAGCGGCGGCCGACGAGGGCCAGCATCCCGAGCGCAAACGCGGTGTCGGTCGACATGGCGGTCCCCCAGCCGCCAGGCGCCCCGTCGCCACCGTTGATCGCCAGGAAGAGGAGGACCGGCACCACCATCCCGCCGAGGCCGGCGAAGAACGGCAGCGCCAGCCGCCGCCGATCGCGGAGCTCTCCGAGGTCGAACTCGCGGCGAGCCTCGAGCCCGACGACGAAGAAGAACAGCGTCATCAGGCCGTTGTTGACCCAGTGGCGCAGGTCCTGGGTGATGCCGGAGTCGCCGATGCGGATGGTCAGGGTCGTCGTCCACATCCGCTCGTACGAGTCCGGACTCATGTTGACCCAGATGAGCGCGGCCACCGCAGCGACGAGCAGGACCGCCGCCGACCCGGTCTCGGTCCTCAGGAACTCGCGCAGCGGCGTCTCGAGGTTGCGCGCCCACGCGGTCCTGCCGGACAGGACTCCGGTGGACGCGCCGGCTGCTTCGGGCTTCGGTTCGCCGAGGGGGATGTCCGCAGTCGACACCACCTTTGAGACTAGTCATCGACGCCCGGCTTGAGAAGATCGCTCACCGTGCACACCACCGGACTGCGCAGCCACGATTTCCGGATCGAGATCGCCGGGGCGCCCGCTGGGGTCGAGGACGTGTTCCCGGGGTTCGACGAACACGACCGGCTGGGGATCGTCATCACCTCCGACCACGGCGCCCGGGGCGCGGCGACGCTGATCCTGGCAACGGTGACCGCGTTCTACGACCGCCTGCGTGCCGCCGGCGAGCCGTTCTTCGCCTACGCCGACTACTTCGCGTTCCACGTCGCCGGCCCGCGCGGCAGCCTGCGCAAGCTCGACGTCTGGCCGGAGCACAAGGAGGTCATCGTCGCCCGCGCGCCGGAGGCGGTGCTGGAGGCGATCAACGACCGCGGCGTGACCCGCTTGCTCGTGCCGCACGGATCGCCCGGCTCGCCGGCCCTCGCCCGGGAAACCGTGGCGAGCGCACGACGGCGGATCGTGACCGCGGTCGCTTACGCCCCCGGCGGAGCCGTCCCCGGCGCGGACATCACGGTGTCCGGGAGCGCGGAGCCGGCCACCTTCGTCGGACAGATGCTCGAGTCCACCGGAGCGGCCGGTGGGCCCGTGCCCGGCGCGGAGACGTTCCGGCGCCTCCCGCTCAACGAGGCGCTTGACCTGCTGGCCGCGCCTCCGGGGTAACATGCCATTTCCGAACACAGTGTCCAGGTTGATCTAAAGGGAGACCCATGGCAGCTACCGAACCGCTCGTCTTCGATGCATTGCGCACCCCGCGTGGCCGGGGCAAGGTCAATGGGTCGCTGCACGCCACCAAGCCGGTCGACCTGGTGGTGGGGCTGATGCACGAGCTGCTCAGCCGAAACCCGGATTTCGATCCCAACCGCGTCGATGACGTCGTCCTGGGCTGCGTGACGCCGATCGGCGACCAGGGGGCCGACATCGCCAAGACGGCGGCGATCAAGGCCGGTCTGCCGGACACCGTGTCCGGCGTTCAGCTCAACCGGTTCTGCGCGTCGGGGCTGGAGGCGGTCAACATCGCCGCCCAGAAGGTCGCCTCCGGCTGGGAGGACCTGGTGCTCGCCGGGGGCGTGGAGTCGATGTCGCGGTGTCCCATGGGCTCCGACGGCGGTGCCTGGGCGATGGATCCGGAGACCAATTACGACACGTCGTTCATCCCGCAGGGGATCGGCGCTGACCTGATTGCCACGGTGGAGGAGTTCAGCCGGGACGACGTCGATGCGTACGCGGCCCGCTCCCAATCCAACGCCGCCACCGCGCAGGCGGAGGGCCGCTTCTCCGGCTCGGTCGTCCCGGTGCTCGACCTCAACGATCACGTCGTCCTCGACCGTGACGAGTTCATCCGTCCGGACACCACCGTCGAGACGCTGGCGTCGCTCAAGCCGTCGTTTGCGGCAATGGGCGAGATGGGCGGCTTCGACGCCGTGGCGCTGCAGAAGTACCACTGGATCGAGCGGATCAACCACGTCCACACGCCGGGCAACTCGTCCGGCATCGTCGACGGGGCAGCCCTGGTGGCGATCGGCAACGAGAAGACGGGCGCCGACCTCGGTCTGCGCGCCCGCGCCAAGATCCTGGCCACCGCCGTATCCGGCGCCGATCCCACGATCATGCTGACCGGACCCGCGCCGGCCAGCCGCAAGGCGCTGGCCAAGGCCGGGCTGACCGTCGACGATCTCGACCTGGTCGAGATCAACGAGGCGTTCGCCGCGGTCGTGCTGCGGTTCGTCCGCGACATGGGCCTGGACATGGACAAGGTCAACGTCAACGGCGGGGCGATCGCCATGGGCCACCCGTTGGGCGCCACCGGCGCGATGATCCTGGGGACGCTCGTCGACGAGCTGGAGCGCCGGGATCTCCGGTACGGGCTGGCGACGCTGTGCGTCGGCGGCGGTATGGGCATCGCGACCGTCGTGGAGCGCATCTGATGGCGGCGCAGAGCAGCACGATCCGCTGGGACCAGGACGCCGACGGCATCGTCATCCTCACGCTCGACGATCCCAACCAGTCGGCCAACACGATGAACGCCGCATACGCGGCGTCGATCCGGGCGACCGTCGATCGGCTGGAGGCGGAGCGGGACGAGATCGCCGGGGTGATCATCACCTCGGCCAAGAAGACGTTCTTCGCCGGCGGCGACCTCAACGACCTCAAGACCGCCACCCGGGAGAACTCCGACCAGATCGCCACCTTCGTCCGCGAGGGCAAGGCGGTCCTCCGCCGGCTGGAGACGCTGGGCAAGCCGGTCGTGGCCGCCGTCAACGGGGCCGCGCTCGGCGGTGGCCTGGAGATCGCGCTGGCCTGCCATCACCGGATCGTCGTCGACGACCCCAAGGCCGTGGTCGGCTTCCCGGAGGTCCAACTGGGGCTGCTCCCCGGCGCCGGCGGCGTCGTGCGCACCGTGCGGATGCTGGGGATCGTCAATGCGCTGATGCAGCTGCTGCTCCAGGGCCAGCGGCTGCGGCCGGCCAAGGCGCTGGAGGTCGGCGTCGTCGACGAGGTCGTGCCCACCCGCGATGACCTGATCCCCGCCGCCAAGAAGTGGATTCAGGCCAGGGCGGGCGGGGATCCGATCCAGCAGCCGTGGGACGCTGACAAGAAGTACAAGATCCCCGGCGGCACGCCGAGCACCCCGGCGCTGGCCCAGAATCTCCCGGCGTTCCCGGCCAACCTGCGCAAGCAGATCAAGGGCGCCAACTACCCGGCGCCGCACCACATCATGGCCGCGGCGGTCGAGGGCGCTCAGGTCGACTTCGACAACGCGTTGGAGATCGAGGGGCGCTACTTCGTCGACCTGGTCTGCGGCCAGGTCGCCAAGAACATGATCCAGGCGTTCTTCTTCGATCTGCAGCGCGCCACCGGCGACCGCGGCCGGCCGGCCGAAATCGAGCCCTTCCAGCCGCGCAAGGTGGTCGTGCTCGGCGCCGGCATGATGGGCGCGGCCATCGCCTACGTATGCGCCAAGGCGGGCCTGGAGGTCGTGCTCAAGGACGTCGCCCAGGAGGCGGCGGACCGCGGGAAGGGGCATTCCGAGAAGCTGGTGGCCAAGGCCGTCGAGCGCGGCCGCCAGAGCCGGGAGGACGGCGACGCCCTGCTTCAGCGGATCACGGCGACGACCGATCCGGCGGCCGCCGACGGAGCGCAGCTGGTGATCGAAGCGGTGTTTGAGGACCCCAAGGTCAAGGCCCAGGTGTTCGCCGAGATCCAGCCGTACCTGGCGCCGGATGCGCTGCTGGGCTCCAACACCTCGACGCTGCCGATCACCGAGCTGGCCCGGAACGTGTCCCGGCCGGCGGACTTCATCGGCCTGCACTTCTTCTCGCCGGTCGACAAGATGCCGTTGCTGGAGATCATCAAGGGCGAGCAGACGTCCGACGAGACGCTCTACCGCGCGCTTGACGTTGCCAAGCTGATCAAGAAGACGCCAATCGTCGTCAACGACAGTCGTGGGTTCTTCACCAGCCGCGTGATCGGCACGTTCATCAACGAAGGCATCGCCATGCTGCTGGAGGGCATCCCGGCGGCAACGATCGAGCAGGCCTCATCGCAGGCCGGCTACCCCGCTCCGGTGCTCCAGCTCTCCGATGAGCTCAACCTCAAGCTCATGCGCAAGATCCGCAACGCGGCCAAGGAGGCCGCCGACGCAGCGTCCAGCGGCTGGGACGCCCACCCGTCCGAGCAGGTCATCGACCGCATGCTCGACGAGTTCCAGCGGCCCGGTCGCCTGGAGGGCGCGGGCTTCTATGAGTACGAGGAGGGCAAGCGCACCCGGCTGTGGCCGGGGCTGCGCGAAGCGTTCCCGCCGGTCGGCGACCCCTCGCAGATCAACCTCAAGGATCTCGAGGAGCGCATGCTCATCATCGAGGCGCTCGAATCGGTCAAGTGCCTCGACGAGGGCGTCATCGAGTCCGTGGCCGACGCCAACATCGGCTCGATCATGGGGATCGGCTTCCCCGGCTGGACCGGCGGGGTGCTCCAGTACATCAACGGCTATGCCGGAGGACTCCCCGGGTTCGTCGCCCGCGCCCGCGAGCTGGCCGAGCGCTACGGCGAGCGGTTCGAGCCGCCGGCCTCGCTGGTCGAGAAGGCCGAGCGGGGCGAGATCTATTCCGACGAGGAGGCGCTGGTCAGCGCTGGATGAGGAGTCGTCCGGGGGCGCGCATGCGCGCCCCCGCCGGCGGCGCATGCGCCGCCGGGGCCAGGCCGCATGCGGCCTGGCCTACCCCCCGTGTGCCTACTCCGCGACCGGCGGCGGATACACGTCGCGGACGTACTCGTCGACCTTCTGGCTGGGCAGCCGCGTCCGGATCGCCCAGTAGAAGATGACGAGGCTCCAGCCCGCCGAGACCAGGAGCGTCCCCACCAGCCCCAGGTCGTCATTACCGCCCTGGGAGAGGACGTTCTTGAAGATGCCGACGCCGCCGATGATGCCGCCGGGGCCGAAGTCGCCGAAGTACGAGATGACGAGCAGCCCGACGAAGTAGGCGGCGATCCACGGTCCTGCGTTCCAGTCCATCTTCGGCTGCTTCTCATTGAGGTTGAAGCCGTAGGAGAGCGCGATGAGCCCATAGCCGATGAGCATCGCCACCATCAGCGTCGTGAGCGTCTGCCATCCGGCGAAGATGATCACCCACGTGGCGCAGACGAACGCCAGCGGGGCGAGCAGCCCCGCTCCCGGCAGGGTGTAGGTCCGGGGGAGGTCCGGCTTCTGCTTGCGCAGCGCGGCGAGCGCCAGCGGGGCGGCGGCGTACATGAGCACCGAGGCGCTGGTGACCACGTTGACCAGCTCGCTCCAGGCCGGGAAGGGGAGCAGGAACAGGAGGCCAACGACGGTGGCGATGACGACGCCGAACACCGGGACCTTGGTCCTGGAGTTGACGACCTCGAAGATGCTGGGGATGTAGCCGTTCCGGGCCAGGCCGAAGCTCAGCCGCGACGACGACGTCTGGTAGATGAGCCCCGTTCCACTGGGGGAGACGACCGCGTCGATCCGCAGCACGGTGGCCAGCCAGGAGATGCCGGCGATGCTGGCCAGCGTGAAGAACGGGCCCTTGTTGAGCTCGACCACGGTGGGATTGTTGTTGGTCGCTCCCATGTTGGTCCAGCCGTGCTGGCTGACGAGGAGGCTCGGCTTCATCGCCCCGATGAACGAGATCTGGACGAGGATGTAGATCGCGGCGCCGATCAGGATCGACAGGATGACCGCCCGCGGCAGATCCCGGCCGGGGTTCGAGGACTCGCCGCCGAGCTGCACCGCCTGCTCGAATCCGAGCAGCGAGAAGATGATTCCGGCGGGCAGGGTGAGGAGGATGGCCTTCACCGGGCTGGTGTGGACGAAGAAGCCACCGCCGGCGTGGCCGAAGTTCGCCGAATGGAAGTGGCCGATCAGCAGAACGAGGATGGTGATGACCGGGATCGCGACCTTCCACGTGGTGATCGCGTTGTTGATCCGGGCCAGCCAGCGGATGCCGATCAGGTTCAGGACGACGAAGATGACCATGAGGATGATCGCCGCGACGATGCCGGCGCCGGACAGGGTCCCCGGACCGACCGCATGGGCCACGTAGAAGTTGCGAGCCCAGTGGGCCGTCGACAGGTACTGGATCGCGGCCAGCACCTCGATGGGCGCGACGCTCGCCGCCTGCAGGTACGAGGCCCAACCGAACGTGGCGCCGGCGAAGCTCCCGAACGAGTAGTGCGGGAAGCGGCTGGTGCCGCCGCTGACCGGGAACAGCCCGCCGAGCTCAGCGTGAACGAGCGCCAGCAGGATGATGATCACCGATCCCAGGACCCAGCCGATGATCGCCGAGGGGCCCGCCAGCACGGCGGCCCCCAGAGCGCCGAACAGCCAGCCGGATCCGATGATCGAGCCCTCGGAAGCCCACAGGAGTCCGAGGAAACCGACTCCCCGGTCCAGCCCCTCGGCCCCCAGCTCGGCCTGCGGCGCCCGTGGTTCAGTTACAGCCATTGATCCTCCCAATCATGTTTGGCGGACGGGATCGTAACCTCGGCGGCGGCAGCCGCGCAACGACGTACTGCCACCCCCCAGTTACCCGCCGGAGGCGCGCGAGAACCGTCAGTACAGGCCTTCGCGCCGCGCGTAGCGCGCAGCCCGCTCGCGCTCGTACTCCTCGACGTCGAAGTCCGGCGTCGTCAGCGACCGCATGATCTCGCCCTGGCGGGGGAGCTCGGTACGGTCGATGTGCCGCTCCGGGTTCCACAGGTCAGAACGGATGAGCGCCTTGGAGCACTGGGTGTAGGCCTGCTCGACCTCGACCAGGATCCCCAGGCGGGGCACCTTGCCGTCGACCGCGCTGCGGCCCAGCAGCTCCGGGTCCTCGACGATGACCGCCCGGCCGTTGACCCGGAAGGTGTCCCCTACCCCTGGGATGAGGAACAACAGAGCGATCCGCGGGTCGGCGAGCAGGTTGGTGAGCGTGTCGGCGATCCGGTTGCCGGGCCGATCCGGAATGAGCAGGGTCCGCTCGTCGAGGATCTGCACGAACCCGGCCGGGTCGCCGCGCGGAGACACATCGAGCCCGCCCTCCGGGCTGGCCGTCGCCACGCAGACGAACGGCGAGCGCTCGATGAACTGGCGGGTCAGCGCGTTGAGGTGGTCGGCGATCTTGGCGACGACGGTTGCCTGCGGTTGACCGATGATCACGCGCAGTTCGCGCTCGTCTGTGATCGTCCGGCTGGCCGCCACGCCGGCCAGTCTACGCAGGCGGGCTGCGGTACCGTCATGCCCCCTATGACCAACGACGCCGCCCTCACCCAACAGGTCGAGTACTACCGCGCCCGCGCCTCCGAGTACGACAAGTGGTGGCTGCGCGAGGGGCGGTTCGACCGGGGCCCGGAGGCCAACGCCCGCTGGTTCGCCGAGACAACGGAGCTCCAGCACGTGCTCGCGCGGTTTGCGCCACACGGCGAGGTGCTGGAGCTGGCTTGCGGCACCGGCCTGTGGACGCAGCGACTGGTGGAGCACGCGACGCGGCTGACCGCGGTCGACGCCGCGCCGGAGGTGCTGGCGATCAACCGCGCCCGGGTGGGCGATCAGGCGGTCGCGTATGTCCAGGCCGATCTGTTCGATTGGACGCCGGAGCCCGGCGCCTACGACGCCTGCGTATTCACCTTCTGGCTCTCCCACGTGCCCGAGGACCGCTTCGCCGCGTTCTGGGAGCGGGTCGCCACGGCGCTCCGGCCGGACGGGCGGGCGTTCTTCATCGACAGCGCGCGCACCGAGCGCTCGACGGCAGCCGATCACCGGCTTCCCGACGAGGATGAGGCGACGATGACCCGGCGGCTCGACGACGGCCGCGAGTTTCAGATCATCAAGCGCTTCTACGACCCGGCGCGCCTCACCGCCGAGCTGCGGGAGCTCGGCTGGGACTGCCGGGTGGGGACCACCGGCGAGTTCTTCATCTACGGCACGGCGACGCGCGCCGGTTGAGGGGGCTTGGGATCCCTGCCGGTTGTCAGGTGCCTTAAGCGCCTAGCCGCCGGCCGCCCCCCGTACCCCGGGGTGGTGTCAGTTCGGACTCAAGCGGCGTGGGCGCGCGTCCGTAGATGGCGCCCACAAACAGCTGTACGAGCGAGTCGAGCAGGCTGCCCGGACCGGAGAGCGTTCGGTCCGAGCTGGTCATGGCCACGTGAAACGACCGCTCGGCGGTCCAGATGAGCGACGCTGCCAGCGCCCGGCTGTCGGCGCCGGGAGGCGCCGCGCCGGCGGCCCGCTCGCGCTCGATGGTCGCGGCCAGGCGCGACGTCGCCTCCCCCAACATGGCGAACCAGATGGCCCTCAGCTCCGGGACCACCGGCCACTCCTCGGCGACGGTGACGAGCAGCCGCGCATGGCGGGAGGCGGTGGCGATGACGTTCCCCAGGGCGTCGCGGACCGCCGCCTCCGGCGAGCGCTGCCCCCGGTGAAACAGCGCCTCGAGCTCCTCGCCGACCTCGGCGGCGATCCTCCGCATGAGCTTGACGACGACGTCGTCCTTCGAGGAGAAATGCTCGTAGAACGAGGTGCGGCCGACGCCGGCCGCCTCCAGGATCTGGGCCACACTCAACTCCGACAGCGGCGTGGTCTCCAGCAGCTGCGCCGTGGCGCGCAGCACCGCCTCGTACGTCCGGGGACGGCGCCCGCGGCGGGCGGCAGTGATCCGAGCGGCGCCCACCGGGCTCACACCCCCAGCGATCGCCCGATGATCTCCTTCATGATCTCGGTGGTGCCGCCGTAGATCCGCGTCACCCGGGCATCGACGTAGGCGCGGGCGATCGGATACTCCAGCATGTAGCCGTAGCCGCCGTGTAGTTGGACGCAGCGATCGGTGACGCGGCCTTGAAGCTCAGTGGCCCACCACTTGGCCATGGCCGCGTCCTGGGCGGAGAGCTCTCCGCGGTTGAGCGCCAGCACCGCCTGGTCGCAGAACGCCGTCGCCAGCTCGACCTCGGTCGCCATCTCGGCCAGCGCGAACCGCGAGTTCTGAAATGAGCCGATCGGCTGTCCGAACGCGTTGCGCTGCTTGACGTACTCCAGCGTGAGCTGGAGCGCCCCGCGCGCGGCCGCCACTGCCGAGAGCGCGATGCTCAACCGCTCCTGGGCGAGGTTGGCGGTCATGTATCGAAAGCCCGCCCCCTCGTCGCCGAGGCAGTTCTCGGCCGGGACGCGGACGTCGTTGAAAAACAGCTCGGCGGTGTCCTGCGCGTGCTGGCCGACCTTGTCCAGGTTGCGCCCCCGCTCGAAGCCCTCCATCCCCCGCTCCACGATCACCAGCGAGATGCCGGCGTGGCGCTGGGTGGGATCGGTCTTGACGGCGGTGATGACCAGGTCGGCGTTGATCCCGTTGGTGATGAACGTCTTGGAGCCGTTGACGACGTACTCGTCGCCATCGTCGGTACGGGCCGCGGTCGTTCTCAGGCCGGCCAGATCGGAGCCGATCTCCGGCTCGGTCATCGCCACCGCGGTGATCAGCGTGCCGTCGGCGACGCCGGGCAGCCAGCGCTCGCGCTGCTCGTCGGTGCACAGGTCGGTGAAGTAGGGCAGGCAGATGTCGTTGTGGAGCGTGATCCCCAGACCGCTCCCACCGGCCCCGGCCACGCTGAGCTCCTCGTTGACGATCTGGTTGAAGCGAAAGTCGTCGATCCCCGCCCCGCCGTAGCGCTCCGGGACCTGCATGGCGAGCATGCCCTTCTCGGCGGCCCGGGTGAACAGATCCCGGGAGACGATGCCCTCGCGCTCCCAGTCCTGCTGGTGGGGCACCACCTCCTCGGCCACGAATCGGCGGACGGATTCGCGGAAGTCGACGTGCTCCGGCTCGAACAAAGTTCTGCGCATCGTGCATTAGTCTCGCAAAGGTGTCCTCGGTAGCCGATCCACCCCCCGCGGCGCACCGTCCCGGCGCCGAGCTGCCGCGGGCCCAGGCGGCGATCCTGTCGGCCACCGAGCAGCTCCTGCGCAGCCGGGCGCTCCATGAGCTGAGCGTCGGCGACATCATCGACGCGGCGGGGATCTCGAGGACGAGCTTCTATGCCTACTTCCCGTCGAAGACGGCGGTTATCGCCGCCGGCCTGCGGCGGGTCATGGACCAGGTGATGGTGGCGGTCGAGCCGCTGCACTCGCAGACCGGCGCCGACCCGGAGACGGCCGTGCGCGTCAGCCTGACGCAGTGGGTGAGCGTGTGCAAGCGCCACGGAGCCCTGTTGCGCGCCGTCAGCGAGCAGTGGCCCCATGACGGGCAGCTGCGCGATCTGTGGTTTGGGATGCTCGACTCCATGGCCGCTGGCACCGCCCGGGTCATCGGCGATGCCCGCCGCGCCGGGGTCGCCCCGGCCGGGGCGCCGGCCCGCCCGCTCGCCGCCTGCCTGATGTGGGGGTATGAGCGGGTGCTCCACGTCTCGCTGGTCGGCGAGGCGACCGGTCTGGCCGGTCCGGACGCGATCGTCGAGCCGCTGACCCAGATGATGGTCGGGGGGTTGTACGGCCGCGCGCTCGCCACCCCCTCGTAGGCCGCGTAGCATTTGCCACGGTGCGTCTTCTGGATCCGAAGTCGCTTGGGCAACACTTGGATGCGCTCTACCGCGCCGCCTGGGCGCTGTGCGGCTCACGGGAGGACGCGGAGGATCTCGTCCAGGAGACCTTCGCGCGCGTGCTCGCCCGTCCCCGGGTCGTCCACGGCGATGAGCGGGGATACCTGATGCGGGCCCTGCGCAATACGTTCTACTCACGGCTGCGCACCGACTCGCGTCGGCCGCAGACGGGGGCGGCGCTCGACGACCTGCAGCCGCCAGACCCGCGGTCGGCCCGCCAGCCGGACCAGGCGATCGAGGTCAAGGAGATCCTCGAGACGATTGCCGATCTGCCGGAGGACTTCCGCCTGGCGATCGTCGCCGTCGACGTGCTCGGCCTCTCCTACGCCGAGGCCGCTCGCGCCCTGGGCACCCGCGAGGCGACGATCACCACCCGCCTGTACCGCGCGCGCCAGCGGATCGCCCGCCGGCTCTCGGTCGACCCGGCACCCGGCGGCACCTCCCGGGACACCCGGGACACGGGGGGCGGCGCCGCGCGGGAAGGATCTGGCCCCAAACGGAGTCTCGCATGATGGACGGTACGAGATGACAGATCAGCCCACGCCCTGGGAGGCCGAGCTCACCAAGCTCGCCGATGGATCCCTGCCCGCTGACCGGGAGGCTGCGGTGCGCGCTCATCTCGGCGAGTCGCCGCACCTGGCCGGCGCCCTGGACGAGCAGGAGCGCGCGGTCGCGCTGCTGCGCTCAGTCGACGAGCCCGCCCCGGCCTCGCTGCGGGCGCGGGTCGATGCCCTCACCGACGGCGCCTCGTCCAGCGGTGCCCCCGCGCGCCGGCGCGGCCGGCGGCTGTGGCGCGCGCTGGCGCTGCCGGCGGCCACGGCACTGGCGGTCGTCATCGCCGCGGTCGTGATCCTGGCCGGAGGCACGGCGGGAACGCCCTCGGTGCCGCAGGCCGCCCATCTGGCGCTGTCGGCGGCGACACTGCCCGCTCCGGCGGTCGACGCCGCCAACCCGGGCGTCCTGCGCCTCAGCTCCGACGGCATCCCATTCTCCAACTGGGCCGGCTGGCGCCCGGTGGGGGCGCGCGTCGACACCATCGACGGCCGCCGGATGGTGACCGTCTTCTACCGCGCTCCGGACGGCACCCGCGTCGGCTACACGATCGCGGCCCGTCCACCGCTGGAGCAGGGCGAGCGCCGGGGCGGCTATGCCGTGAGCTACACCCTCGGCCGCCAGGGATCGGCCCGTCTGGTCACCTGGATCCGGGATGGACGCACGTGTGTCATCGCCGGCCGGTGGGTCACGTACCAGACGCTGCTCCGGCTCGCGCGGGCGAGCGGCGGGGCGCATGGCAGCTGACCTGGCGAAGGTGACGCGAGAGGTACGTCGTTGAACCCTTGACGGCGTCACAACGCCAGAATCCCCATCCGTGAGCGCCGAACGCGACCGCCTGAACGAGGTCCCCCACGGCCGGTCGCCCTGGCGCCACTGGGGCCCGTATCTGAGCGAGCGCGCCTGGGGGACGGTGCGGGAGGACTACAGCGCCGACGGCGACGCGTGGGGATTCTTCCTCCATGACCACGCGCGCTCGCGCGCGTACCGCTGGAACGAGGACGGGCTCGGCGGCATCTGCGACGACCGTCAGCTGCTGTGCTTCGCGCTCGCGCTGTGGAATGGGGTCGACCCGTTCCCCAAGGAGCGCCTGTTCGGCCTGACCGGCCCGGAGGGCAACCACGGCGAGGACGTCAAGGAGTGCTGGTGGTATCTGGACAGCACGCCGACGCACTCGTGGATGCGCTGGCGCTACATGTATCCGCAGGCCGAGTTTCCCTACCAGCGCCTGCGCGACGAGAACCGGGCGCGCACCCGCCGGCAGCCGGAGTTCGAGTTGCTCGACACGGGGATCTTCGACGCCGGGCGGTACTGGGAGGTCAGCGCCGACTACGCCAAGGCGGCTCCGGAGGACATCCTCATCCGGATCACCGTTCGCAACGCCGGGCCGGACGCGGCGACCCTCCACCTCCTCCCCACCCTGTGGTTTCGCAACACGTGGACGTGGCACACCCCGCCGCCGCACGGACCCACGCCGGTCATCGTCTGCGAGGACGGAGCGCTCGTCGCCGAGCACCCGGAGCTCGGACGGCGCACGCTGACCGCCTCCGGCGGTCCCGCCGCGCTCTTCTGTGAGAACGAGACGAACGCAGCGCGCGTGTTCGGCTCGGCACCGTGGGCGGGCGGGACGTTCTTCAAAGACGGGATCGGCGATCATGTGGTCAGCGGAGCCGACACGGTCAACCCGGAGCAGCGGGGGACCAAGGCGGCGTTTCACTATCGCCTGACGGTGGACGCCGGCGCCGAGCAGACGATTGAGCTGCGACTGCGCGATCCCCGCGCCGACCTCCCCGCTCAATCGTTTGCCGCGGTGCTGGCCGTGCGCGAGCGCGAGGCCGACGAGTTCTACGCCGAGCTCACGCCCGCCGCGGCATCCGACGACGAGGCGCTCATCCTGCGCCAGGCCTTCGCCGGGATGCTCTGGTCCAAGCAGTTCTTCCACTACGACGTCGAGCGGTGGCTCGAGGGCGACCCGGCCTTCCCACCGCCCCCGGCCGAGCGCCGGGCTGGGCGCAACCACGAGTGGACGCATCTCTCAAACCGCGACGTGATCTCGATGCCGGACAAGTGGGAGTACCCGTGGTACGCGACCTGGGACCTCGCCTTCCACTGCGTGGCGCTGGCGCATGTCGACCCGGAGTTCGCCAAGTCCCAGCTCATCCTGCTGTGCCGCGAGTGGTACATGCATCCCAGCGGGCAGCTGCCCGCCTATGAGTGGAACTTCTCCGACGTCAACCCTCCGGTGCAGGCCTGGGCGGCGCTGCGCGTGCACGAGATCGCCGGGGACCGCGACTTCGACTTCCTGGAGCGTGTCTTCCACAAGCTGCTGCTCAACTTCACGTGGTGGGTCAACCGCAAGGACACCGCGGGCGACAACCTGTTCGAGGGCGGCTTCCTCGGCCTGGACAACATCGGCCCGTTCGATCGCTCCCAGCTGCCGGTCGACGGCGTTCTGGAGCAGTCGGACGGGAGTGCGTGGATGGCGATGTTCTGCCAGGACATGCTCGAGCTGGCGCTCGCCCTGACCGAGCACGACCCCGTCTACGAGGACGTCGCCACCAAGTTCTTCGAGCACTTCGCCCTGATCGCCGCCGCCATGAACGACCAGGGGCTGTGGAACGAGGAGGACGGGTTCTACTACGACGTCCTCCGGGCCGACGGCGAGGCGACGCCGCTGCGGGCGCGGTCGATCGTCGGACTGCTGCCGCTCGCCGCCGTGACCACGATCGGCCCGGAGACGATGTCGCGGCTCCCGGACTTCCTGGAGCGGGCGAGCTGGTTCATCACCAACCGCCCGGAGGGGCGGGAGTCGGTCGCCCACCTGCAGTCGCAGGCCCACGGTGGCTGGTGGATGCTGTCGATCGTCGACGAGGAACGGTTGCGCCGGCTGCTGAGCGCGATGCTCGATCCGGACGAGTTCCTCTCCGACCATGGGCTCCGCGGCCTGTCCCGCCGCCACCGGGACCACCCGCTGACGGTCGAGATCGGCGGCGGCCAGTCCACGCTGGACTACGAGCCGGCCGAATCGACCACCGCCCTGTTCGGCGGGAACTCCAACTGGCGGGGGCCGGTCTGGTTTCCGATCAACTACCTGCTGGCTCGGGTCCTGCGCGTCTACCACCGCTATCTGGGGGCGGGCTTTGAAGTCGAATGCCCCACCGGCAGCGGCCGGTGGCTGACGCTGGACCAGGTCGCCGACGAGATCGCCGTCCGGCTCATCGGCATCTTCCGCCGGCGCCAGGACGGCACGCGCCCCGTGTTCGGCGCCTACCGCCTGCCGCAGGAGGACGCCGCCTGGCGTGACCGGCTTCTGTTTCACGAGTACTTCCACGGCGATACCGGCGCCGGGCTGGGCGCCGGTCATCAGACGGGCTGGACCGGGCTGGTGGCCAACCTCATCATCGAGCGGCACGCTTGACGACCTTGCGATGCTGGATCCATGAGCGACTCCAGCAGCCCCTGCGCCCACCTCGACAGCATCCGCATCACCCAGCTTCCGGCAGCAGTTGACGGCTGCGAAGACTGCCTGCGCGAAGGCGGCGTCTGGCTTCACCTGCGGATCTGCCTGGAGTGCGGGCACGTCGGCTGCTGCGACGATTCCCCGGGCCGGCACGCCAGCCGGCACGCCGCCGGCCGCTCCCATCCGATCATCCGCTCGCTGGAGCCCGGCGAGACGTGGTGCTGGTGCTTCGTCGACGAAGTGGCGATGGCGATCCCCCAGATCACCGGTACCACCCGGATTCCCCCGTCGCCGATGCTGGCCTAATGTCCCGTCCGGCGCTGGCGGGGCCGGAACGGGAGTCGGTCAAGCGCCTGGCTCTCGTCGCGGCGATCCTGGCCTCGACGATCGCCGCCGTCGACGCCACCGCGGTCAACGTCGCCCTGCCCGCCATCCGCCGTGACCTGGGCGGGGGCTTCGCCGCCCAGCAATGGATCGCGAACGCCTACCTGCTGACGCTGAGCTCGCTCATCCTGCTGGCAGGCTCACTGACCGACCGCCTCGGCGAGCGCCGGATGTTCACCGCGGGCGTCGCCGGCTTCGGCATCGGATCCCTGCTGTGCGCGGTCTCGCCGTCGATCGGCGTGCTCATCGTGGCGCGGGCGCTCCAGGGGGTCTTCGGCGCCCTGCTGACCCCGGCGGCGCTGGCGATCATCGTCGCCGTGTTCGCCAAGGACGAGCGCGGGGCGGCGATCGGCAAGTGGACCGCCTGGGGCGGCATCGGCATCCTCGCCGGCCCGCTGCTCGGCGGCCAGATTGTCGACTCCACCTCGTGGCGGTGGATCTTCGCCATCAACGTGCCGCTCGTCCTGATCGCGCTATGGCTGTCGGGGATCGCCGTTCCCGGTCGCGCCGGAGACGCACCCACCGCCCGCATCGACTGGCTGGGGGCGCTGCTGGCCGCCACCGGGCTCGCCGGGATCTCGTTTGGGCTCATCGAGCAGCCCGGGCTCGGCTGGTCGGATCCGGCCATCTGGGGCGCTCTGCTCCTGGGAGTGGCCGCGCTCGCCGCGTTCGTCATCCGCGAGCGCCGGACCACCACACCGATGCTCCCGCTGGGCCTGTTTGCCCACCGCAATTTCTCCGTCGCCAACGCCCAGACGTTCGTGATCTACGGCGGCATCGGGCTGCTCGGCTTCTTCGTCACGATCTACCTCCAGCAGGTCGCCGGCTACAGCGCGCTGAAGTCCGGCGTCACCGGGCTCGTGCCGACCGCGGTCATGTTCGCGCTCTCGGCCCGCATGGGCCGACTGGCGGATCGCTACGGCGCCCGGCCCTTCCTGGTCGCCGGCCCGCTGTTCGTGGCCGCCGGATTTGGGCTCATGCAGCGCTACGGGACGTCGGTGTCGCTGCTCGGCGACGTCGTGCCGGCGCTGCTCGTCTTCTCGTTCGGCCTGTCGATGACGGTCTCGCCGCTGACCGCAACGGTGCTCGCCGACGCCAGTGAGTCCGAGGCCGGGATCGCCTCGGCCGTCAACAACGCCATCGCCCGCACCGCGGGCCTGATCGCCGTGGCCGCCGTCGGCGCGGTCGTCGCCTCGTACTACGGCCGGACCCTGGTCGCCAACATCGGCCGCCCGCTCCCGGCCGGCGGCGAGCGGGCGGTGCACGCCGCCGCGCGCCACACCTTTGCCCCCGTCGATACCGCAGCACTTCCCCCCGGTGACCGCGCGTTCGTCCGGCAGGCCTCGGCCCGCGCCTCCGAGGACGCGTTCCACGTGGCGATGGGGATCGCGTCCGGCCTGCTGGTGGCGGCGGCCGCCGCCGGTCTGGGCCTGCGCACCGAGCGCCGCAGCGCCGTCGAGGCGGGTGAGTGCCCGGCCGGCCAGCTGTGCGGAGCGCCCCTGGCGCTCGCCGAGGACGGGGAAGCCGGTCAGCCGGCGACGCGGCTCCCGCAGCCGGCCAGGTCGTAACCGCCGAACTGGGCGACGCGGTCGGTGAACGCCCGCGTGCAGAGGACGTTGACGAGCGCGTCGACGCCCGGGTGGTCGAGCCAGCGGCGATCGAGCCAGACCTCGACGACGTGGTCCTCGAGCGGGATGAACCGCAACCCAAAGGCGCGCGCCGCCGCCTCGTTGGTGATGCCGGCGGCGCCCAGGGCGGCGGCCAGCCGGGCCGCGTCGATGTGACCGCTCGCCTGGGGCCCGGACGCGCCCCGGCCGCCCCCCGCCCGTTGCAGCGCGCGGTCAAAGGCCTGCTGGCTGGCGGCCGCCGGATCCCGGCGGACGACCGCGACGTCACCCTCCAGCAGATCATCCAGCGATTGCCGATCCAGGCCCGGCGCCATCCCCACCCCGACCTGCCACCGCGCCAGGTGCACCCGGGCGACCGGCAGCGGCGGGCGCGGCAGCTCGGACGCTCGTCCGTGGACGACCGCCGCGTGGAGCCGACCCGCCGCCAGGGCGCCCAGCGCCGTGCCGGTCGGAGCCGAGATGGCCATGAGACTGCGCCCCCCCAAACCGTGCAGCATCGCCTCGGCCACCCCCAGCGCCGGGTCGCATCCGGCCAGCACCAGTCCGGCCGGCGCGGCCCCGTCGAACAGCCTGAGGCGATCGCCGTCCAGCACGCCGTCCGGCGATGCCCACCCGGCTCCGGCCGTCCCGTGATCGGCGAGCTCAGCGGCGACGATCCGGCCGCCGACGGTGCCGACACGTAGCGGAGCGCCCGCGCGCAGCTCACCACCGAGGGCGGCCACGCAGTCCGCCGGCATGTCGCCGAACAGCCCCTCCGCCGTCGTCGCCAGGGCGCGCGCGAGGCGCAGCGCGGCGTCGACCCCCGGGGTGTTCTGGCCGGCTTCGACCGCGGCCACCAGCTGCCGGCTGACCTGGGCCCGGGCGGCCAGCTCGGTTTGGGTCAGCCCGCACTCGAGGCGGCGGGCGCGGAGCCGGAATGGAGGGATGTCTGCCATGATTTCAGTTAGAGTGCCAGAATACTGGCACGCACGCACGACGGAGGGTTTCATCTTGAGTGGCATCCACGGAGGGGCCCGCCTCGCGGCTCCGCTCATCTCGCTGGCGTTGGTTGTGGTTGTCGTCGCCGGCTGCGGGTCGAGCTCCGCCTCGAGCTCGTCCGCCTCGAGCTCGGCGACGTCGTCGGCGGCGGCGTCCGGTGATCCGACGGTGCTCGCCGCGGCCTCGCTGACCAAGGTCTTTCCGGAGATCGACCCCGGGGCGCGGTACACCTTCGGCGGATCCGGCGCGCTGGAGACCGACATCGAGCAGGGGGCGCCCGCCGACGTGTTCGCCGCCGCCAGCCCCAAGCAGCCGGCGCAGCTGTACACGAAGGGACTGGTCGACACGCCGCGGGAGTTCGCCACCAATACCCTCGTGATCATCGTGCCCAAGGGCAACCCGGCCCACATCACGTCGGTGGGCGACATCACCCGGCCCGGGGTCAAGCTCGTCATCTGCAACGCGACCGTGCCCTGCGGCGACTACGCGCGCAAGGTGTTCGCCAACCTCGGCATCGCCAGAGCGGCGATGAAGAACGTCGTCAGCCAGACGACCGACGTGACCCAGACGGTCGCCGACGTGGCGCTGGGCCAGGCCGACGCCGGCTTTGTGTACATCACCGATGCCAAGGCGGCGAACGGCCGGGTTGCCGTCGTCCGCCTGCCGGCGGCCGCCAAGCCCCAGGCCGCCGACTACATCGCGGTCGTGAGGTCCGGCAAGAATCAGAGCGGGGCCAAGGCGTTCGTCGCCGAGGTCATGTCCGCGGCCGGGCAGGCCAAGCTCCGGGCCGCCGGGTTCGGCGCGCCGTGAGCACCGCGGCCGGCGGCACCGCCTCCCTGGCCGAGCCGCCGGCGTGGCGCTCGGCGCTCGCCCGGGGCGCGGTCGCGGTCGGCGCGTGGCTCGTCGTCGCCGTCGTCCTGGCGTTCCTGACGCTGCCGATCGTCGCGTTGGTGACCTATCAGCCGATCGGCAGCCTGCTCCACGGATTCGATTCCAGCGTGGCCACGGACGCGATCGTCGTCTCGCTGCAGACGAACCTGATCGCGCTGGCGATCATGCTGTCGCTTGGCACACCCTTCGCCTACATCCTGGCTCGCAAGCGGTTCCGCGGACGCAGCCTGGTCATCACCATCGTCGAGGTGCCGCTGGTGATGCCGCCAGCCGTCGCCGGACTGGCCCTGCTGGTGGCATTCGGCCGGCTCGGGCTGCTGGGCGGCACGCTGGGCTCAGTCGGCATCGACCTCGCCTTTACCAAGGCGGCCGTGGTGATCGCCATCCTGTTCGTCGCCAGCCCGTTCTACCTCCGGGGAGCGATCGCGGCGTTCGAGGCCGTCGACGGAAACCTCCTCGACGTGGCCGGGACGCTCGGCGCCGGCGGGGTGCGGCAGATGCTGCGCGTCGCCGTCCCGCTGGCCGGGGGCGGCCTCGGCGCGGCGGCGGCGGTGGCGTTCGCGCGCGGCGTGGGGGAGTTCGGCGCCACCATCCTGTTCGCCGGCAGCTTTCAGGGGACGACGCAGACGCTCCCGCTGGCGGTCTACTCGCTGTTCGACGCCAATCTGGACCAGGCAATCGCGATCGGCGTGCTGCTGATCATCGTCAGCGCTGCGATCCTGCTGGTATCGAAGCTCCTCGTACGATCATGGACCATCTCGAAATCGACATCGCCCTCGCCCGGCGGTCGTTCGATCTTCGCGTCGCGCTGAACCTGGCTGCCGGGGTCGTCGCCCTCGTCGGACCATCCGGGGCGGGCAAGACGTCCCTGCTGCGGGCGATCGCCGGCCTGGAGCGCCCATTCGAGGGGCGGATCGCGTTCGGCGGCGAGACCTGGTTCGACGGCCGGTCGCACGTCCACCTGCCCCCGCAGCGCCGGCGCGTCGGCTTCGTCCCCCAGGACTACGCACTCTTCCCCCACCTGACCGTCGCCGGCAACGTGCGGTTCGGCGGGCGCCGGGACCGGCCGGACCTCCTGCGCCGCCTCGGCATCGAGCATCTCGCCGGAGCCCGGCCGCACCAGCTCTCCGGCGGCGAGCGCCAGCGGGCCGCGCTGGCTCGAGCCCTGGCCCGGTTCCCGCGCGTGCTGCTGCTCGACGAGCCGTTCGGCGCGCTTGACCCGGTCACCCGCCGTGAGGTCCGCGACGAGCTGGCCGGGATCCTGGACGGGCTCGCCCTGACGACGGCGCTCGTCACCCACTCCTTTGAGGACGCGACGGCGCTGGCCGGGCGGATCGGCGTCCTGCATCAGGGCCGGCTCCTCCAGATCGGCACGGCCCGCGAGCTGGTCAGGGCCCCGGCCGATGCCACTGTCGCGGCGATCACCGGCGCAAACATCGTCGGCGGCGTCGGCGCAGCGTCCGCACCGGCCGGCGTGGTGCGCCTGCTGGGCGGGGGCGAGCTGACCGTCGCCGAGCCGGTGCGCGGCGATGTTCAGGTGGCTGTGCACCCGTGGCGGATCGAGCTGGCCGATCCGGCCGCCAGCCCGGTCACCGACACCGTCGTCAGCGTCCACCAGGAGCGCGGCGGGCGCGTGATCCGCTGCACCCGCTTCCGCATCGACCTCGCCGACGGCCGCAACGGCCACGTCGCGCTCGAGCCCGGGGCGCTGGTGGGGCTGCGGGTGGCACCGGAGGACGTCCACGTCTTCGGCGCCGGGGTCACAGCAGACGCTCGTAGTAGTAGTTGACCGGACCCCCGGGCCGACCCTCGTGGTTGTCGAACCCCAGGCTCTCGTACAGCGCCCGGGCGGCGACATCCTCCTCACTGGTGCCGAGGTCCATGTATTCGGCGCCGCTTCGCCGGGCCACCGCCATCGCCTCCAGCATGAGTGCGCGGCCGATCCCCTGGCCGCGCCGCTCCGGCGTGACGTACAGCTCCGCGAGATAGCACTCGAGGCCGGCCAGCCAGATCGACAGCCGGAAGCGCAGCACGGCGATGCCGCACGGCTCGTCGCCGGCGAGCAGGATCTCGGTGTCGCCCCCGGCCAGCAACTCCTCCACCCGCCGCGTGAGCGCGGGGAGTTCCGGGGTGGGATCGTCGTACTCGCTGTTGAACCGGTACAACAGCCGGGCCGCGGCCGTGGCATCCGCCGGCCCCGCCGCCCGAATCGGCTCGGCTGCCATCTCCGAACTCTGTCAGGCGGCCCGGCGCCGCGCCGGGTCCCCCCGCCGCCGGCGCTTGGCCTCCAGCAGTCGCTCGTCGGCGGCGCGCATGAGGTCGGCGACGGTGACGCCGTCGGCCGGGAAGATGGCGACGCCGACGCTGCCGGCCACCGTTTCCAGGCCGACGCTCACGTCGCTGACCGCCTTCGTCACGCGGTCGGACAGCGGGCCGACTCCGCGCTCGTCGGTTTCCGGAGCCAGCACGCAGAACTCGTCGCCCCCGAACCGCGCGACCGTGTCCTGGCCTCGCATCGCGCGACGCAGTGCCCCCGCCACGTCGCGCAGCAGATCGTCGCCCGCGGCGTGGCCGAAGCGGTCGTTGAGCAGCTTGAAGCCGTCGAGATCGAGCATCACCAGGGCAAAGCTCCGGCGGGCGCGCCGGTGTCGCTCGATCTCATAGTCGGCGCGGATCAGCAGCGACCGGCGGTTGGCGACGCCGGTCACGGGGTCGCTGAGCGCGTAGTCGCGCAGGACGTCGCGCTCACGTTGCAGAGGTCCGCGGACCGAGGCCACCACGACGGCCGAGGCCGCCGCCACGGCGGCCAGCAGCCCGGGCGACGGTCGACCTGGGGCGCCGGTGAGGGCCGCCGCGAGGTACGCCGGCACGGCCACGGCGAGGGCCGCCAGGGCGGCGATCGGACGATGGCGGGCGGGCGCCGCCACCAGGAGGGCCGGCGGCACCGACAGCCAGACGAGCGCACCGTCCCCCAGCAGCGCCACCGCCGCGGCGACGACGGCGGCGGTGGCTAGTCCGGTCCGCCCGCCCGGAGGAGGCCCCGACAATGTGTCGGTCACCGGTGCGGGTCGGCTGCGACCGCGTGTCGTGGCACGGGGATCCATGGGCAGAGTGTCTCGGCCGGCGCGGACGGCCGAGCAACGGGCGCAGTCTCCCGCACGCCGCGGACAGCATGCCGGCGGCTCGCCGCCGCGTCAGGCCGGGGTGCGGCCGGCGACCAGGGCCGGCGCGGACACCGGCGAACGCGTCAGGCTGAGGACGGCGATGTCGTCGGCCTGCTCCTCGTCGGCAAAGCGGTCAAGCGCCGTCAGGATGTCCGCGGCCGCCGTCTCGCCGTCGGCGAGACGATGGACGGTTTCCAGCAGACGGGTCTCGCCGAAGCGGTCGAGCGGTCCGATCGCATCCAGGACGCCGTCCGTGTAGAGCACGAGCCGGTCCCCGGGGCGGACCTCGATCAGGGTCTCTGAGATCCGCAGCTCGTCGACGAACCCCAGCATCGGACTCGGCCTGCCGACGATCCGGACCGAGGCCTCGCTGCTCAGGAGCGGGAGCGGGTGCCCGGCCGAGAACACGCGGGCGCTGTCGCCGGAGCTGACCTGGACCGCGCACACCGTGCACAGGCCCTTGTAGTCGCCGCGGTGGCGCAGGCGGCGGTTGAGGACCTCAAACGCCTCGCCCACGTCTCCGGTCGACTCGATGATCGCCGCCATCGTGTGACGGGCGAGTGCCGTCAGCGCGGCCGCCTCGGCACCCTTGCCGACGACGTCGCCGATGATCGCCACCCAGCCGCGATCGGCGAGGATGACGTCGTAGAAGTCGCCGCCGACGTCGTTCGCCCGCCCCGCGGCCCGATAGGCGCTGCAGAGCTGCCAACCCTCGATCCGTGGCAGCGACCGCGGGATCAAGCCGGCCTGGAGGGTCCGGGCGATGTGGAGCTGCTCGGCGTGCAGCTTGGCGCTGTCGATGACGATGCCGACCTGACGGCCCAGGTCGCAGGCCAGCTCCAGATCACGCTCGTCAAACCGGCGCGAGGTCGATGAGACGAAGCTCAGCGCCCCCAGGACTCGCTCACCGGCGACGATCGGCGCGATCATCACCGAGTTGAGCCCCACTGCCCGCAGCACCGCCAGGTGCTCCCCATCCACGGCCCCCTGCTCGAGCATCTGGTCATCGATCTCATGGATCAGCGTGGGCTTGCCGGTCCGGATGACGGCGGCCACGCCGCCGGCGTCGTCGAGACGGGGCGGCCACTCAGTCCGCAACCGCCGTCCGAGGCGCACCTTCTCCGGGTCCCGGTGGGCGATGGCGAACGCGCGGATGTGCCCCGCCTCGTCGAGCAGATCGGCGCCCGCCCAGTCGGCCAGCCCGGGCACGGCGGCCTCGGCCATCGCCTGGAGCGTGCTCGCCAGGTCCGAGGCCTCGGCCATCGTACGCCCGGTCCGGGCCAGCAGCCGCTGGGCGATCTCGCTGCGCTTGGCCTCGGTCACGTCCTCGATCAGGTTGACGGCCAGCTCGACCCGGCCGTCAGGGCCGGGAACGCCGCGAGCCTTGTTCAGCAGCCAGCGCTCCTCGCCCGTCGTCTTGACGACGTTGCGCACGGTGATGGCGGGCGGCGTCGACTCGCCCCGCAACAGCCGGGTGCCCAGCATGTCCGTGAGCTCCAGCGGCTCGCCGGCCTCGGTGTAGACGTCGAAGCGGCCGATGAGCCCGCCGGGCGGCATCGCCATCACCGCTGCCGCGTCCGGCAGCTTGAGCAGATCCGCCGCCGCCTGGTTGGCGTAGACCATGCGACCGTTGCGGTCACGCACGGTCACGGCCGCGTCGACGGAGCCGAGGATGACCTCGAGGCGGCGCTCCGTGCTCGACAGCTCCTCGGACAGAGTCGCGTTGTCGAGCGCCAGGGCGACCCGCCCGGCCAGGCTCTCCGCATACTGGACGTCGCCGGGCGACTGCAGTCCCGCCGTCCGGACACCCAGGACCAGCCGCCCCAGCCCCGCCCCGCGCGGCGCCAGCGGCACGATGACCGCGGATTGAAGACCGGCCCGCTCGAGGACCGTCACCTGCTCGTCATCGGACACCGGGTCGCCGGGCGCCCCCAGACCGTCAAGGCCGCTGGACGCCAGGGCGGCGAGGCGGTGCATGCGGCCGTCGGCGCGCAGCAGGTCGATGGCGCAGAAGTCGACGAGGCGAGATACGAACAGTGCGGCGATGGCCGCGGCGATCTCCTCGGCGGCTCCGCCACCGTCCACGACGGTCGCGAGGTCAGCGAGCACGCGCATGCGCTGCTCGTCGCGGTGCAGGCGCTGCCGGTAGACCGCCGTGAGGACGGCGAAGCCGGACGCCAGCGCGACCACGCACAGCGCGACCCAGGACCGCCCGGAGTCGAGCTTCTGATCCCAGACGAGTACCGACGCGGCCGCCGCTGTCGCCAGCACCCCGATGGCCGAGGTCACCATCGCCGACATGGTCAGCCCGCACAGCAGCGGGGCCGCGATCATCAGGCTGGTGACGGCCTCGCGCTGGGGCGACGCCACGAGATCGCCGACCACCACCGCCGCGATGATCGCGATCGCCACCAGCACCGGCCACCAGCGTCGACGGGACGCCCTCCAGCGCGCGAGGGTCATGGCGCGGGATTCTCCTGCAAACCCGCCCGCAGAACTGAAATTTGTCCGGCGGGTGCTACACGAGGGCCGGCGCGCGGCGCTGGAGACCGGCGAGCACGCCGGCGACCCGCAGCTGATCGGCCTCCGCGATGTTGACCAGCCTGACCCCCAGGTGAGTGGGCGTCTCGCGCGCCAGTTCGGCCTCGCAGTGCACGTGCTCCGGGTCGCCGGGGAGGAACAGCTCGATCTGCCACCGGGGGCCAAGACCGAGGCCGGGACGCTTGAGCAGGAGCGCCCCGCCCATGCTGAGGTTCGACGTGACCGTGCCGATCGCCTCGCCGGGCGTTCCGTCCCGGCCCACCGGCGTGGCGCGCACCGCGGTCACCAGCGGGGTGCGCTCGGCGCTGCGCCGCTCGGCCACCTGGATCCCGTCGACGACGACGAACTCCAGGTCGTCGCTCTCGCTGACCGCCAGCGCGACTCCCCGGAGCGCCACCGGCGCCCGGTTGTGCTCGAACGTCAGGAAGCACAGCGATCCGTTCGCCAGGCGATTCTGCACCGACGTGGCGATCCCGCTCGTCGGCGAGAGGGTCGCGACCGGACCCTGAATCGACCGAACCCGGCACTCGATGCAGTCGACCTCCCAGTCGACCTTCGCGTCCAGATCGACGCGTACCGCCTGGTTCTTGACCAATCGCCTCATGCCACGCTCTTAATCGGCAACCGGTGCGCGTCTTTGAGTCCTCGGTCTGGTCAGCGACGTCGAACCGGCGGGGCCGAGGCGGCGGCGTCGAGTTGGCGGGCGAGGCGGCGCCACAGGTCGAGCTGTGGCCGGATGTCGAGGCGGTCGAGCAGCTCCTCGTCGAAGGGCTGATGGGGTGCGGCGCCCTCCTGGGACGGGTGAAGCTCATGCGCCAGCGTGTTGGCGATGTGGACCGCCGCCACGGCATCCAGCTCCAGCCCCTCGACCGCCACCGGGCGATGATGGTGGGCGACGGCTTCGGCAATCCCGTCTGGGAGCCCCCACAGCGACAGCAGATGCGCCCCCAGATCGGCGTGGGTCACCCCCTCGCGCTCGGCCTCGACCTGGTGGAGCGGCAGCTGGCGCTCCACTGCCTCACGTGAGAGCTGCGCCCAGTGGCTGGTGCGGTCGGCAACGAGCACCAGCTTGCCGATGTCATGCAGGAGCGCAGCCGTGACCGCCTCCAGCTGGACGCGCCCGGCAGGAAGCACCGCGGCGGTGATCCGGGCCACGAGCATCGCGTGATCCTGGAACTCGTCGATCGAGAACCCGTCGCTGTTGCGGGGAGCCAGCTTCCCGAACGCCTCCGCCGTCAGCGCCAATGACCGGATGGCCTCGGCGCCGAGGTACATGACCGCTCCCTGGACGGAGGTGACCTCCTGGGTCAGGCCGAACAGCGCCGAGTTGGCGAGCTGGAGAACCTTGGCGCTGAGCGCGACATCGCGCTCGACCACGGCCGAGACGTGGCTCGGCTGCCAGTTGGGGTCGCTGAGCACCTGGTTGAGCTCCATGTAGACACCGGGCCGGGAGGGCAGCGCCGCCGCCGCCATCGTCTGACGGTAGGCCTCGGCCTCCCCGGTGAGCGTGCGCAGGTCGCAGGAGCGCCGGATCGCCGTCTCCAGCTCGGCGACGTTGCCCGGCTTGGCGACCATCCGGTGGGCGACCATCGCGGCCACGCTGGGCCGCTGCGAACTGGCCGCCTCCGACAGGATCATGCGGATAACCGTCGGGTGCCGCTCACGCACCCGGGTCAGGAGCGTGACGCCGTCCATTTCGCCGAGCTGCTCGTCGGCGATGACGACCTCGGCCGGCTCGGCGGCAAGCCTCCGGAGCGCGTCCTCACCATCGGCCGCCCGCTCGACCTGCCACTGCGTGCCAGCGCCCGCCATCGCCTCCTTCAGGCGGTCAAAGGCCAGGGACCCGGGATCGACCAGCAGGATCCTTCTGGAGACCGGAGCGGCGGCGGAGGCGTGGTCGTCCAGGGCCCCTCCATCGCGCTCGGCTGCGACACTCATCGTGCTGTTCTTATCGTCGCGCGCCCGGAGCCACTTGAGGTCACCGGACTGGTGCTTTGCGCTCTGGTCCGAGAACAGACCAGAATCAGGAGCGCATGGAGCGGCCCCCGGCGCGCTCCGGCTCCCCGCCGCGCGGCCCGAGCGCCAGCGAGAACCACACCGTCTTGCCGGCCGGGACCTCAGGCTCGATGCCCCATTGGGTGGACAACATGTCGACGATCTGCAGTCCGCGACCGCTGGGGTCGTTGGGTCCGGGCGAGCGCATCGTGGGCACGCCGCTGCCTGAGTCGGTGACCTCCACGCGAATCTCAAGCGGGGACCTGGAAATCGTCACATAGAAGCTCATCCGCTCGTGCCGGATGCAGTTGGTGGCCAGCTCGGACACCATGAGCTCCGCCGCCTCCAGGGGCTCCGGGGGCAATCCGGCCAACGCATCGGTGGCAAATCGCCGGGCGGCGTGGACGGACTGGGGGATGGCCGGGAAGGTGCGCATCCGCCTCACGGCGTCACCCCCAGCTTCTCGCCCAGGCCCATCGTCCGGATCACGCGGCGCAGCAACGGCGACGGATCCCGCAGCTCGAAATCCGGGACGACACCCGCCCAGCGGACCCACATCGCGATCGCCGAGCTGTCGGCGAAGCTGACGTCGCCCACGTCCACGACGAGCCGCGACGGCGTGCCCGCCAGGGCCTGTCGCAGCTCGGCCTCGCACCGGTCGACGCTGCTCATGTCCAGCTCGCCGCCGATCCGCACCGTCACCGCTCCGTCGGCGACCGCCGTCACCACGACCGTCGCCAGCGCGGAGGGCACGGGATTCACGTTCTCCATCGGACCCCCACGAGCGCGATGTCGTCGTCCCCGCGGCCGCCCGGCACGACCGTCACCAGGCTCTCCACCAGCTCGCTCAGATTGTCGCTGCCGGCGGCGGCCCGGGTACGCAGCCGCTCCAGGCCGGCATCGATGTTCTCACCCCGCCGTTCCACCAGGCCGTCGGTGAAGGCGACGATTGTGCCAGAGCTCGGTAGCGGGATCTGTCGCCCGGTGTACTCGGCGCCCGGCTCAACGCCAATCGGAACCCCCAGATCGGACTCCACGTAGCGGCTCCCATCCGCATGGATGAGCAGCGGGGGCAGATGACCGGCGCTGGTGACCGTGAGCGTCCCCTCCCGGGTGTCGACGAGCACGCACAGGATCGTTGCCAGCTGCCCGCTGTCGGCGAGGCTGACCAGCCGCGACACCTTGGACAGGATGGCCGCCGGCAGATCGCCCTGGGCCGCGTAGGCCCGGATGGCGTAGCGCAGCGATGCCATCGTCGTCGCCGCTCGCAGGCCGCGGCCGGAGACGTCGCCGACGACCAGCAGCATTCGCTGCTCGTCGAGCTCGATCACGTCGTACCAGTCGCCGCCGACGTCGACGCCGTCCTCTCCGGCGATGTACCGACCGCTGGCCTCCAGGTGGGGCCCCTGGGGGAGCGCGTCAGGGAGCAGAGCGTGCTGGAGAGTCTGCGCGATCGTTCGCTGTTCCCCATACAGACGGCGATTTTCGCTGGCGACGACCTCGAGCCTCTGGGCCAGCGCCTCGGCCGCCCGGCGCCGCTCGGTCAGACGCATCGTCATCGCCGTCGCCGCGGCGGTGAGGAGAAGGCCGAGCGCAGCGATGATCCAGGGCAGGTCCTGGGGAAGCGACCCGGCCAGCGCGCCCCGGGAGGACATGACCAGGGTGAGCGCATTGTCGCCAAAGGGAACCACAACCGTCGATGTGGGGCCGGGGAGTGGGAGCCGGGCCATATTCGTGGTCAGCAGGTTCTGGGAGCTCTCGGTGCGGCCCAGGTACAGGGCGTCGTTGAGCCCCGTGAACGCGGAGCGCTTCTGGATCGGCGCACGACGGGCCGGCGGGAGCAGGCTCTCGGCGTAGACGGCGTAGCTCCCGGCGGCATAGGCGAACCCCAGGCGCGGATCCGACGGTGTCAGCAGCCCGATGACCCCGAGCGTCTGGTGCACCCTCGTCCGGGTCAGGAAGGCGGCGGCCTGCGACGGCGAGGTGGCGAGCCGCGGCTGAATGCCGACGACGGTCACCGGCCCGCGGCTCAGGTCGCCGAGCCGCCACAGCGAGACCGAGCGGAACTGCGGCGTGGGTCCGGCCAGAGTGGGGGCGACCAGGGCGCGGAAGCGACTGACGTTGCCGTTGGTCGCGTCGGCGAGCTCGGCGGCGGAGGCGAGATCGGTCTGCAGCGTGGGCAGCGCGGCGGTGAGCAGCGCGCCGGCATCGTGGACCCGGAGGCGCAGCAAGCGCTTCTCATTGCTGTGGTACTGCGCGAGCGAGACGAACGTGAACGCCAGCGTGACGAGGACGCCGATGACGAACGTCAGCACCGGCAGGCCCAGGCTCCGGCGGCGGCCGCCCGGCGCGGTGCGGGGCTGCGGCTCCTCCTGAGGCGGACCGGCCGGGGCCTCGTCGGCAGCGAGCCGTTCAGAATCGACTGAACTCACCATCGGCTATTGGGCTCAGCTGTCTGGGGGCATGGACACAGGCGCCTCCCCACCGCGCCGCGAAGTCTGTCACACCGATACGGCAGATGGGGCCAACAACGCTGGGAGCCTGGGTTTGGTCCATGGGATGGGTCCGCTTATGTTCCGCGCCGAGGGACCGGTCCCTGCCGCGGCGCCAGGCGCGGCGGTCAGGGCCGTGACCACCGCCGGATAATCCGGGGGATGAAGTCGATCGACGGCCACGCCAGATCGTTGGTGCGCGCCACGCCGGCGCAGTGCTTCCCGCTGCTGGCGGCAGTCGATCGCTATCCGGAGTGGAACGGCGAGCTCGTCCGCGAGGTCACGGTGCTGGAGCGCGACGAGACCGGTCGCCCGTCCACGGCGCGCCTGTCGATCCACGTCGCCCAGAGCCCGTTCGGCAAGAACTTTCAGCTCGTCGTATCGGTGCACGCCGACCCGGAACGCGCCGTGCGGCTCTCCCGCGTGCCGGACGGGCCGTCGGACCGCGACGAGCTGGAGATCCGCTGGCGGCTGGATCCAGGAGCCGAGACACTCATCGCTGTGTCCTTCCATGCCGCCACGTCTCTCGTCCCCGGGCTCGTTCCGTTGTTTGGGGTCGGCGATCAGATTGCGGCACACCTGCTGGAGGGCGCGGTGCGAACCCTCGGCCGGCCAGCGTGAGCGCCAGGTCCGGACCCGGCTCAGACGGGGAGTGTCACCCGCACCACCACGTGAGCGGCCCGTGTCGGGGTGGCCAGCGACAGGAACTCGCGCACGGGCGCGCGGTGGATGCAGAACGGGCAGGCCAGCTCCTCGGTCAGCCTCAGTCCGTGCTCGCCGGCGCCGACCGGCGCATCGCAGCGCGGGCAGGCCAGGGTGCCGGAGCAGACGTGTCCGGCACGGGTGGAGCGACGCTCCTCGACCTGCATCTCAACGGCCCTGTCCAGCGGGTCCGGGCGACCGCGGCCGAAGCGAGCTGCCCGCATCAGGCTCATACGGGGGAGTCTAGGCGGCCGATGCCTGGCTCACAGCTCCCACGGGCCGTCAGGATGCGGCTGGTTCAGCCACCCCCGCGCGTCCTCCTGGCCGAGCGCGACCAGAGCCTTAGCGAATTCCGGGACAAAGAGCAGGAAGCTGAGAAGCTCGGCGTGCGCCACGTCCTGTGCGCCGGCGGTCAGGTGGGTCAGCCGCCAAATGTCCGGTGCGCGCCTCGCACCCCGCAGGCCGCGGTAGCGCTCGCGGACGACCTCAAGGGCCCGGCGGCCGATCGCATCACGCTCGGGGGGCGCGATGACGATGTACGGCACCGGCCGCTTGCCGGCGGCTTTGGCGCCGGCAACGGCGCCGGCGCCGATCAGACGGTTGATCGTCGCCAGCGTCTGAACATCGTCGATCAGCTGGTCGCCGAGCAGGCCCAGCAGGATCTGCCCCAGGCCCGCCATGATGTCCGGCTGCTGGTCGCCGGCCAGCGGTCCTGACGCCGGCGTCAGGGAGCTGAGCGCCAGGACAACCACGCGGTCGGCGCCGAGGGCGAGCGCGGGCTTGATCGGCGTGTTCAGGCGCGTGCCCCCGTCGCAGTACCAGCCGCGCGCTACCTCTGGGCAGCGGACATGGACCGCCGGGAACGCGCCCGGGATCGAGGCCGAGGCGAGCACGTGCTCCGCGCGCAGCGGCGTGGCCACGTAGGTGATGCCGCGGCGGTCGTCGGCGGGCGGCGACGTCAGGCCGGTGTGGAAGACGACGGAGCGGGCGGTGAGCGCGGATGTGGCCACGACGCCGACGGCATCCAGACAGCCGTCGGCCACGTTGCGCTCGATCTGGTCGAAGTCGACGTCCCTCTGGACCGTTGCGCGCAGCGGCGCCGGGTCCAGCAGGGACGCGATGTGGGCCCTGGGAATGCCCAGAACCTCCCCGGCATACTGCAGCGCGCGCCTCCCCGAGGCCGCCGAGAGGATTCCGCGCGCGACGTCGCTCCAGGTCATCTCCTCCCAGATCCTCACCGCCCGGGCAATCATGTCCCGCGTCGGCAGCTGGGCGTTGGCGGCGATGAACGCGGCGTTCAGCGCACCCACGCTCGTCCCGATCACGATCCGGGGGAGCTGACCGCGTTCCTCCAGTTCGGGCAGCAGCACCGACAGGGCGCCGGCCTCGTAGGCGCCGCGCGCCCCACCGCCGGCCAGGATCAAAGCGACTGCGTCAGCGATGGGTGCAACGCTACAGCAGGTCCACGGGCCTGGCCGGGGGCCGCCCGCGCTTGGCAACGTTCTGGAAACGTCCTGCCAACGCGACAATGACAAGTTTTCAAGTGCGTGATCACCACGCACCGCGGGCCGGCCCCGGCCGGAGGCCTGGACCGCACAGTCAGCCGCAGATGACGAGAGCATGACGAATTCGATCAACGAGGAGCACAGCAGGATTGCCCGGTGCGAGTGTGGGGCGCAACTCGCGGGTGATCGTGTGGGGCAGCTCTTCGATGCGGCTCAAACCCATCTCGCCCATCACCATCCTGAGCTCCTGGGGGCGCTGGGGCTCGAGACGGTACGACAGATGAGCGAGGAGGTACCGGGGGGCAGTGACACCTAAGGCGGGCGGCGCGGGAACCGTCGCCCGCCGACGTGTCGGCCAACGCTGCGCCGAGGGGGAGCAGCTGCGCGGCCCGTCGCTTGACCCGTAGGTCGTGTTCGGAGATCACGGCGCAGGGACAAGCGACGGGCAACGCAAGGGGGTCAAGGCGCCGGCGGCTGGGGCTACGGCGACCACCGTCGCGCCCTGTCAGCTACCGGATTGAGTCAGCGCGAGCCACAGGCCGTAGCCGGCCAGACCGCCCGCGACGAGGGTCAGCCCCCAGGCCGGCACGACGCCGCGTCCGGTCCGGCGGGCAAACCGGGGATAGACGGCGAAGACGATCAGCTGGCTGAGCCAGAGCGCGACCAGCGACGGCCGCACGAGCGCGGTGTAGATCCCCTCCGGATCGATCAGGACGAGCGGCGCGGCCACCAGGAAGCCGACACCGAGGACGATCGTGACGCGGGAAACCGGCCAGGAGCCGATGGCGTGCAGCAGGCGCGTCAGCGCCAGGTATTCGCACAGGATCACGCCCGCGATGCTGACCGCGACGCCGATGCCGACCGTCTCGGCCAGGCCCTGGCCGGCGAACTGGGCGATGACGCTGACGCCGGGGACGTCGGTGCGCGTCAACCCCGGCGCCGCGGCCAGCGGCGCGACCGCCAGCACGATGATGAGGGCGGTCAGCGCATACACGCCGGCCAGCCCGCGCCGGATGGTCGGCACGGGCGCCCGCAGCTCGCCGCCCAGGAAGAGAGGCAGGCTGCCGCAGACGTAGAGCAGCGATGTCTGGGCGGTCGCCTTCGCCACGCCTGCCGTTGCGCCGCCCACACCGAAGCTGGACACGGGGGTGGCGATGTTGGCCACGGTCACGCCGTCGAGAATCCCCGCCAGGAGCAGCTGGCCGATCGCCATCGCCGCCAGCACGACCAGGGTGACGGCGCGGCCGGCGATCATGACCGCCACCAACCCCGCCGGTATCAGCAGAGCCAGGAGCGTCTGGTAGCGCTGCTCACCCGGGATCACGGCCGGCAGGACGTCGTAGACGATCTGCACCGTGGTGTAGACGACGTACAGGAGGTAGCTGACGATCCACAGCCCGGCCTGGACCAGGGCCACGCGCCGTCCGGCCGCCGCCTCCACGAACCCGTACAGCCCGCCGGAGCCGGCGACGTGCCGCGAGTAGAGCAGCCAGATGATCAGAGCCGGGAGGAAAAGGGCGGCTGCCGCCACCATCGACAGCCCGGCCGACGCCGACGCGTCAGAGACGCCGGCGGGGGCCGCCAGCGCTGCGAGCGCGAGCGGCCCCCCAAGCGAGCAGACGGCGACGGCGGCAAACGGCCAGAGGCCGATACGGGACCGGCCCAGGCCGATCAGCCCCAACTGCCGCTTGACGACGAGCTGGAGCCGGACGCCCCGCCACCGCCGCTCCCGGCGGCGGCGCCGGTCGTGATGGCCGCGCCCGCCGGGGTGACGAGCCACCACTTGGCGCCGAAGCTGTTGCTGCCCTGGCCGGAGGTCGTACCGGGACCGGTATCTCCGGCGAAGAAATAGAGCGGATGGCCGTTGTACGCCACCTGCTTGGTCCCATTGGAGCGGGTGATCGTGGTCAGCTTGGCGGACGCGACACCGCCGGAGCCCGTGGGCTGGCCCGTGGTGGTGAGCGGCGGCCAGGCCTGAGCGCACGCGCCGGAGCAACTTGACTTGCCGTTGCTGTCGGCGACCCACAGATACAGGGCTCGTCCGGAGCCGTCGGTCAGGTACGTCCCTTTCGAGCTGTGGGTCGCCTTGACGACCGCTCCGGAGGCTGCCACGTTCGACGCCGTCGATGAGGCCGATGAGGCGGCGGCCGCCGAGGTCGTTGACGTCGTCGAGGTGGTGGTACTGCTACTGCCGCATGCGGCGGCGATCAACGCCACGGCGAGTGATGCCGCGGCACCAACCGCCCGGATCCTGCGTTGTCTGATCATCATCCTGAGCTCCCAAGTCATCGTGTTTCCATGCGATTCGCCCTGCAGGGGCATCACCAACCAAGACTCCGGCGTGTCCGGTTCCTTCCCGTCAGCAGACGGCGGCCGTAAGCTGTCAACAGCATGACCGACATTGGGGACAGCCAGTTTCACAAGGGACAGGCGGTCTGGGTGATTGGCGCGGACGGTGACCAGCGGGCCGCGGAATACGTGGGCGAGGGAGAGACCAGCGCCTGGTTCGGAGGTCCGCCGACGGTGATCGTCGTCTACCCGGACACGCGCACCGGCGAGGCCGTCGAGGTCAACCGCGTCATCCCGCGGGAGCCGGAGACCGCGACCTAACCGGCATCACCTGTTTTGGGGGACGCGGCCGACCCCCGTTGGCCGTAGCGTCCCGGACGTGACCGCGTCCGACATCGACTTCGCGCTGGTGGTCTTCGAGCACACCGGCGGTGCCGAGCGCGCGTACGGCAACGTCGCCGACCAGGCGTCGGCGACGCCATGGGCCCGTGACGTGGCCTTCGTCGAGCACCACCGTCGCGACCGGATGGTCGTCCGCGGCACGTTCGCCGGCCATTATGTGGATGCCGACGACGATGAGGCGTTCATCGGCCCACGAACGGCCGAGGGGGCGATCGCGGGAGCAGCCGTCGGCCTCCTGTTCGGTCCGATGGGGCTGGCGGTCGGATTCGTCGGTGGCGGGGTGGCGGGGAGCGTCGCCGAGGAGCACGCCGGCCCCCGCCTGCGCAGCGCACTGTTCGACGAGCTCCGCGCCGAGGTCCCGGAGGGCTCCTCCGCCGTCGTGCTCATGGCCGCCGCCGCGGAGGTCGACGCCATGGCCGGCGCACTCGAGCCGCAGGGCGGCCGGGTGGTGCGCCACCGGCTCACGCCGGATGGAGCGGAACTGCTGCGAAGCGCCGTGGCGGACAGTCCGAGCGCGGCGCCCCGGCCGGTGGCGTAAGCCCCGGTTTGCGGCTCTACCGCCCGATGTAGTTCCCGACGTACGTCAGCATCCGCTCGTACACCTCCGGGTCGTCGGCCTTCACGATTGCGCAATCGACCAGGCTCCCCCAGCTGGGGTCGTACTTGCGCGGCCGGCCGTCGTCGAACAGCACCTCGATGTTGCCGTCGGCATCAGGGATGGGATCGACCACGACGCCGTACAGGGGGAAGCTGGGGCCGTGGTTGTCTATCCAGGCGCCGAAGTAGTAGGGGTCTGCGGTGCGGCCCGCCACCGGCCAGGGGTTCGGCACCGGACCCAGCGGTGCTTCCCGTCGCCAGTCGGCATAGGCCTCACTGGGGTCATCGGTCGCGCCGGCCACGGATGCGTCGTACTTCGCGGCGACCGCGTTGACCGGATAGTGGGCCGCGTCTTCACGCCGAGACCCGATCATCAGCACGGCGCACGGCCCCTCGCCGGCACCGACGAAGACGTGCTCGACGCCCGCCGGGCAGTGCAGGAAATCCCAACGGCGCAGCGGTCGCTCCTCGCCGTCGACGATCGCGATGCACTCGCCGTGGAGGACGAGGAAGTCCTCCTGGACCGGCTCGCTGTGATAGCGGCAGTTGGGCTGTCCGGGCTCCATGACCTGGACGTTGACGCCGGTGTCCGGAAACGGATCTCTGCCCGCCTCGAAGTCGAGGATGGTGGCCCGGCGCGGGTGTCCGGACGCCGGGGCGTCGGCGAGGTTCATGACGAACGGCACGTCCATACCTGACTCCATGGGTGTGGTGGGCGGGTCATCATCGCGGCAATGCGGCGTTGACGAGGACGCGGGCCTGCGAGGATGCCGAGGGACCGCGTCCGTGCAAGGATTGTTCAATACTTGCGGGGGCGGTCGCCACAGCCAGCTTCGCGCCCTTGACCGGACATACCGGGGCAGGCAACGATCGACGGGCTCAACCTCAGAGAGGGGAATGCCGAGATCAGGGTGATGCCACAGGGTTGTGATCACCGCCGGATTCCGCGCGAGCATCCGTCGCGACTGAGGCCATGGGCATTAGCGAGACGGCTCATCGGTCTGCTCACGTTGTTGCTCGCATTCGTCCCGATGGCGGCAGCCGCACAGTTCTCCCACGTGCCCCACATTCGGGGTGAGACGGTCGCCACGGCGGAGCGGACGGTCCGCCGCGCCCACCTGAAGGTCGGCCGCGTCACCTACGCCGTGAGCGGAGCGGCGAAGCCAGGCCACGTGATCAGGACGACGCCGAAGTCCGGAGCACGCATCAAGCGAGGATCGAAGGTTGCGATCACGGTCGCGAGAAGGAAGAGGAGGATCACGGTTTCGCCGAGCGCGCAGTCGGCGCAGGCCCCACCGTCCGCCGCCCTGCCGATGGTGGGGGTCGCAGATGTCCCCGGCTGCCTCGCCGGCGCCGACCCCACCCGGTACATCCAGATGTACCGCGCGCAGGTCATGCGGGTCGTCGTCAACCCCAACTGGGGCGCTAACGGGGAGGCACTGCCGTGCGTCCGGGCCGCCATCGCGGACGGAGTGAAGTTCCACCTTGCCATCCAGTATTGGAACAGCTGGACCATCGCCCAGCAGGTGGCGTTCTTCAGGCAGGTGCTGTCGTATTACGGGCCGGACGTCTGGGCGGTCTCCGTCGGCAACGAACAGGAGTTGGGACACCACGGGCTCCCCCAGACGTCAGCGCAGTACGCCGCCACGTGGCGTGCCGTGGTGCCCGTGATCAGGAGCGCGGCCCCGCAGGCAATCCTCGTCGCGGGTGAGATCTCGCCCTGGGGTGAGGGCTTCTTGGAGGCCGCCTACGCCGACGGTCTGCCCGGCGCGCAGGCGATCGCCGCCCATGCCTACTGGGCGCCGTTCGGCTTCTCGATCCCGGAGCTTGAGTCCTGGAGCGCTGCACACCAGCTCCCGCTGTGGTTCACCGAGGGGCTGCTCGGCCCCGACGCTTGGGCAGCTCGAGGGGACAGAACGCTGCAGCAGCTGGCCGGCGCGGCCGTGGCCGACGCCTGGCTCATGAGCTGAAAGCGCGAGCCAAGGCACGCCGCAGGGATCGCCACGTTCGACGTTGAGGCAGTGGACAGCTCGAGTTGCGCCTGCCATCTCGCTGGTCCTCCTTGTGTCAGTGGGACCAGCGTCGCGGCACCGTCGGGGCTCGGTACCGGGACCGGAGCGCGCTGAGAGCAACGTCTTCGGACGGAATGCGGACCGGCGCAGGAGGGCTGAGCCCGGCTGGCGGGAACGCGGCTCGGCAGGCGGTCGGCGTGGAGCACCAGCGGCGATGGGCCGCCACGGGAGGCGCCGACGGGGACGGACCTCACGCGGCGGGCTCTTAGCCGCCGATGGCGCTCAGCGCCTGGCTCCAGGCGCGTGTGAGCGCGCTGCCAGCGCCGATGTGCGTGCTGATCGCGCCTAGGAACCCGGGCAGGTCGCGCGCGTTGATCGCTGCAAGCGCCTGCCGGCACGCGGTGAGATCCATGCTGATCGCCGCGCGCAGGCTGTTGTTCGCCTGCGCCAGGGACGCTGGCACCGCCACCCTAGCTAGATCCTGCTGGGCGGAGAGCAGCTCGCCTTGGTATCGAGCGATTGTGTTCGCGCACGGGGGCGCGAGATAGTTCGAACATGTCTGGTTGATCGCCCTGTTGAGCACCGACGCGACCTGCAGGTGACAGCCCACAACGTGCGCGTACCCGGAGCCCGCGCACCGATCGGCCGCGTGCGCGGCAGTCGTCGTTGTTCGGGCCGTCTGCTCTACCGCGGTCCGTGTCGTCGGGCTCGAGCTTGTGCTTGTGCCGGCAGAGCATCCAGTCGCCAGAACCGCGATCACTGCCAGCAGCAACCGCGCGTACCTCACCCCGCAACTGTATACGCTGCTGTCAGGTCGCCCGGACGGCAGCGCTCCGGCCGGCCCGGGACGCGACGGTGGCCAGTGGACCGAGCTCGGATACGAGCAGTGGATCAACCACGTCTGACGACCGGCGCTCACGAAGGCCAAGGTCGCCATCCACCGCCGTTATGACCTCCGGCACTCTTTCACGAGCCTCCTGCCGCACGACGGACGCAGCGTCATCTATGTCGCCCGCCAGCTTGGGGAGTCGCCCAGCTGACGTTGCGGATCTGCGGACACGTCATCGACGAGCTGGAGGACACACCGCGGATCCCAGCGGAGGAGGCCATCTTGGCCGCTCACTCGTCCGAAAAGTTCGGACGAAGCCCGGACGAAGCCCGACGAAGCTCGGACGGGCCGAGTGACCGTCCGCCTCGGTCGCCTCGGGAGGTCGCGGAAATTCCCGTGGTTATTGAGGATGCGGCCGATGGGCGGTGCCGGTCTCGAACCAGCGACCTCCTGCTTGTAAGGCAGGCGCTCTACCAGCTGAGCTAACCGCCCCGGGGGCCGTCAGATCGTACCGGCGGTCTGGCGAGCACCTAGTACCGTCAGGGCCATGTCGTATTTCGGTTTTGACCCGCAGCGCGCTCTCGAGCAGGTCCGGCGCCTGGCCGCCGACGCTCCCTCCCAGCTGGCGGACGGTTTCACCAGGCTCGTCCGCGACGTCCCCCCGGAGCGGCTCGAACAGGTCATGCGCTCCCCGGCGCGGCGGCCGCTGCTCGACGGAATCTTCTGGCAGATGCCCAAGCAGCTCGACGCCGAGCGGGCCCGGGGGAAGCGCACCACGATCCGGTGGTGCATCACGGGGCGCGCCGATGACGGCGTGGACACGTATCACCTGCTCGTCGAGAACGGGGAGGCGTGGACCACCCGGGAGCCGGGCAGCGAGAGTCCGCGGCTGACGATCACGATCGACGGGGTGGAGTTCCTCCGTCTCGTCAGCGGCAACTCCGACCCCATGTCGGCCTACTTCAAGGGCCGCATCCAGCTTGCCGGGGACATCATGGCGGCCGCCCAGCTGGCCCAGATGTTCAAGATGCCGGGTGCTCCGAAGTCCGGCGGCAACGGCGCGGGCGGCGACGACGACCTCAGGTGAGGGGCCCGGCGGCGGCGGGCGGCCCGGCCGCTTTATGCTGGACCCGGTGGAGGACAGGGGATCAATCGAGCTGCGCGGGGTGGTCAAGCGCTTCGGCGAGATCGTCGCCGTGGCCGGCCTGGATCTGAGCGTCGCTCCCGGCATCTGCTTCGGCCTGCTCGGTCCCAACGGGGCGGGCAAGTCGACGACGATGCGGATGCTGACCGCCCAGACGCTGGCCGACGAGGGCACGATCGAGGTGCTGGGGTTCCGGCTGCCGGATGAGTCCAAGCAGGCCCGGATGGCGATGGGGGTCGTGCCCCAGCAGGACAACCTCGACGTGGAGCTGACCTGCCGCCAGATCCTGGGGGTGTTCGCCCGCCTGTACCGGGTGCCGCGCAGCCAGCGCGCCGCCGCCGTCGATCGCGCGCTTGAGATCGCCAACCTCCGCAACCGGGCGGACACGATCGTTCGCGAGCTGTCCGGGGGCATGCGCCGCCGGCTGCTCGTCGCCCGTGGCCTGATTCACCGCCCGCGGCTGGTGCTGCTCGACGAGCCGACGGTGGGACTCGATCCGCAGGTCCGCCAGGAGCTGTGGTCATTGATCGACCAGCTCCGCGCCGAGGGCGTCACGGTTCTCATGTCGACGCACTACATCGAGGAGGCCGAGCGGCTCGCCGACACCGTCGCCGTGATGTCCGGCGGGCGGATCATCGCCCAGGGCACGCCGGCGCAGCTGATCGCCGCCCATGCCGGGCGCGAGGTCCTGGAGGTCTACGGGCCGCCGGCGGAGCTCGCCGAGCTGGAGTCGCTCGCGGCGGAGCGCGGCTGGCGCCACCGGCGCACCGGCCCGGCGGTGGCGCTGCTGGAGGCCGAGCGGCTCAACGGCGATGCCCCGGACGGCGTGCGGCGGCCGGCCAATCTGGAGGACGCGTTCGTGGCGCTCACCGGACGGGACATCGAATGAGCACCGTCGAGGAGCGCACGGAGATCCGGCCGGCCGCCCCCGCGCGACGGATGCGCCGGCTCGAGCCGGCCGCGCTCGCCGGGGTCATGATGCGCGACATCGTGCTCTTCCGGCGCTACTGGAAGGCGACGACGTTCTCCTCGGTCGTGCAACCAACGATCTACCTGCTGGCGTTCGGACTGGGGCTCGGGTCGCTCATCACCCATCTCGGCCACGTCCGGTACGTGGAATACGTGGCCACCGGGGTGGTGGCGACGGCGGTCCTGTTCTCCTCCGCGTTTCCCGGCATGTTCAACACGTTCATCCGCTGGCAATTCCAGCGCACGTACGACGCGCTGCTGGCCGCGCCCGTCGACGTCGAGGAGCTGGTGACCGCCGAGATCCTGTGGATCTCGATCCGCGCCGGCGTGTACGGCATGGCGCCTCTGCTGGTCGGACTGGCGTTCGGCCTGTCACCGAACCCCGGGATGCTGCTCGTGATACCGATCGGCATCGTGACCGGCTTTGGGTTCGCCGCCTTCGGCGTGGTCATCGCCGCGGTGGCGAAGACGATCGACAACTTCAACTACGTCACCAGCGCCGTCCTGACGCCGATGTTCCTGGTCGCGGGAACGTTCTTTCCGATCGCGACGCTGCCGCCGGTCCTGCGCGCCATCGCCCGCCTCAACCCGCTCTACCACTGCGTGGCACTCGTCAGGGACGTGTCCCTGGGCCTGTACTCGCCCGCCGACTTCGGTCATGTCGCCTGGCTGCTCGGCTTCGCGCTCATCATGTGGCGCCTGGCCGTGTGGCGCCTGGAGGCGCGGCTGATCGATTAGCCCGGCACGGCGCCGATGCAGGACGCGAACGTCTGGGCGAACCAGATCTCACCCTCGATCTGGCGCGGGGCAAAGCCGGTGGCCGGGCCGCCGGCGATCTCGTCCTCCAGACGAGCCCGGATCCGGCCGGCCGCCCCGGCGTCGGTGTGCGCCTGTTCCAGCCACGGCGCGAGCGGCCGCATGGTCGCCCGGCACTCGAGGCTCACGGGGTCGCACCCCAACGCGGAGACGAGCCCCCGGAGCTCGCCGGCCGAAAGCATCCGCGCGTGCGAGGGGTCCCGCAGCCGCTCGAGCTCGTCCTGGGTGGCGGCGACGGCCGGGTCGTCGTCGGCGACGAGGTCGGCGACCGCCAGGCGACCGCCCGCTCGCAGGCAGCGGCGCATCTCGGCCAGGGGCCGCTCCGGGCGCTCGAAGTGGTGGACGGCAAAGCGGCACACGGCGGTGTCGAAGCTGCCGTCCGGGAACGGCAGGTCCGCGGCGTCGCCGCCGAGGAACACGATGTTGCGGCGCCCCTCGGCCAGGGCGGCATCGCGGCCGCGGCGGAGCATCGCGGCGGTCGCGTCGACGGCGACGACCGCCCGCACGTCCGGCGCCAGCTGCCGGGCGGCGTGCCCGGTGCCGGCCGCCACATCGAGCACCAGGTCATCCGGCCCGCGCGCGAGTCGCTCCAGCAGCCACGCCGCGTCCGCGGTGAACACGCGGTTCAGGCGGCGGTCCTCGAACGCCCCGGCCTGCCCTGTGAACGCGCGCTCGATGCGTTGACGATGTGTGTCGGCGGACGCCGGTTCGGCCATGCCCACAAGCTAACGATCATTAAGATGGTCGTCCCCGGCTCAGGAGAGGCAGCGTTGACCGACACGTCCGCGGTGGCGGGCACCAGCACAGCCCAGACGCGATACGGCGTGCAGGAGCACTACATCGAGGCCGCGTTTCGCCCCAGCGTGTCCGGGGCGACATTCGAATCGCTCAACCCGGCAACCAATGAGGTGCTGGCGCTGGCGGCGGCCGGCGATGAGCGGGACGTCGACACGGCGGTGGTGGCGGCGCGACGGGCGTTCGACGACGGACCGTGGCCGCGCCTGAAGGCGGCCGAGCGGGCGGCGGTGCTGCGCGCCATCGCCGGGGCCATCCGCTCCCACGCGGCCGAGTTCATCGCTCGGGAGGTGGCCGACATCGGCATGCCCGTGGCCCAGATGAAGGGCCTGGCCGCCCGCGCGGCGCAGAACTTCGAGTACTACGCCGGCGTCGTCACCGAGCTGCACGGCCGCTCGTTTCAGGTCGGCGAGGAGTTCGTCAACTACACGATCCACAAGCCGGTCGGCGTCGCCGGGCTGATCATGCCCTGGAACGCGCCGCTGATGCTGTCGACGTGGCGGATCGCGCCGGCGCTGGCCGCCGGCAACACGGTGGTGCTCAAGCCGGCGGAGTGGTCGCCGCTGACCGCCACGCTCCTGGCGACCGTGCTGGAGGAGGCGGGAGTGCCTCCGGGCGTCTTCAACGTCGTCCACGGATTTGGCGAGACCGCCGGCGCGGCGCTCTCCCGCCACCCCGGGGTCAACCTGATCTGCTTCACCGGTGAGACCAGGACGGGCCAGGCGATCATCGCCGCCGGCGCGCCGACGCTCAAGCGCTCATCGATCGAGCTGGGGGGCAAGTCGCCGGTGGTGGTCTTCGACGACGCCGACCCGGAGCTGTGCGTCGACGCCGCCCTGGCCCAGATCTTCACGATGAACGGCCAGCGGTGCACCGCCGGATCGCGCCTGCTCGTCCAGTCCGGGTTGTACGACGAGATCGTCGAGGCGGTGGCCGACCGCGCGCGGCACATCCGCGTCGGCGACCCGGTCGACGAGCGCACCGAGCTCGGTCCGCTCATCCGTCCGGAGCACCACCAGCGAGTCATGGGCTACATCGCCTCGGCACGCGAGCAGGGGGCCCGGGTGCTCGCCGGCGGCGGGCGGCCACCGCACCTGAGCGCGGGCAACTTCCTGGAGGCGACGGTGATCGCCGACGTCGATGAGCACATGCGCGTGTTCGCCGAGGAGATCTTCGGCCCCGTACTCGTCGCGATGCCGTTTGCCGACGAGGCCGAGGCGATCCGCCTGGCCAACGCCACACCGTATGGCCTGGCCGCCTACGTCTGGACGAACGACATCCGCCGAGCCCACCGTGTCGCCCACCGCATCGACACGGGCATGTGCTGGATCAACTCGCAGAACGTGCGCGACCTGCGCACACCGTTCGGCGGAGTCAAGGCGTCCGGTATCGGCCGCGAGGGCGGCGACTACGCGTTCGACTTCTACTGCGAGACCGAGATCGTCCACGTCGCGCTCGGCTCTCATCACATCCCGCGGCTCGGCCTCTCAGGGGACGCATGAGCACGGTCTCCGAACTCATCGCTACAGCGCCGGAGCAACCCCCGTTCGACATCGTGCGCGCAGGGTTCGTCGAACTGCGCGTCGGCGACCTCCAGGCCTCCGAGCACTTCTACGCCGAGCTGCTCGGCATGATCGTCTCCGCGCGGGCAGACGACGCGATCTACCTGCGCGGCTGGGAGGAGCGCCAGCACCATTCGCTGATCCTGCGCCAAGCGCAGCCGCCGGCGGCCGCCCGCCTGGGATTCCGCGTGCGCTCCGAGGAGGACCTGGACCGGCTCGCCGCCCACGCCGGCGACCGCCACCTGGTCACCCGCTGGGTCAAGGACGGCACCGACCCCGGGATGGGGCGGTCGCTCCGCGTCTGGGATCCGTTCGGCTACCCGCTGGAGTTCTTCTCCGCCATCGATCAGTTCGAGACCCGCCACCAGCGCTTCGATCTGCACCGAGGCGCTCCGCTGCTGCGGTTCGACCACCTCAACCTCCACTGCCCTGACGTCGAGGCGGCGTTCCGGTTCTGGCTGACGCTCGGCTTTCGCTGCAGCGAGTACATCTCGACCGATGATCCCGCCGACGAGCGGATCACGGGCGCATGGCTGCTGCGCAAGCCGACCGTCCACGACGTCGCGCTGACCGCCGGCACCGGGCCGCGGCTGCATCACTTCGCCTACTGGGTGGCCGAGCCGTCCGGCGTCCTGCGGGCCTGCGACCAGCTCGCCGGCGCGCGCCGGTCCGAGGTCATCGAGCGCGGCCCGGGGCGGCACGGTGTGTCCAACGCCTTCTTCGTCTACCTCCGCGACCCGGACGGTCACCGCATCGAGCTGTACTCGTGCGACTACTACACCGGCGACCCGGATCACCAGCCGATCCGCTGGTCGGTATCGGACCCGCGGTGCCGGTCGTTCTGGGGCACCCAGGCCCCGGACAGCTGGTATGACGAGTCGAGCCGGGTGCTCGACCCGGACGGCGTGCCCGTCCCCATCCGCGGCGCCGGCGTCGACGAACGCGACCAGCGCAGCGAGGTCCTGGCGTAGTGGCCGCCCTGCCGGACGGCGTGGCGCCGACGAAGGTCGTCGCCGTCCATCTCAACTACCACAGCCGCGCCGCCCAGCGAGGCCGGACGCCGAGCGAGCCCTCGTATTTCCTCAAGCCGGTGACGTCGCTGTCCGGCGGCGGCGAGGTCGTGCGTCCACAGGGCGCCGAGCTGCTGGCGTACGAGGGCGAGATCGCGCTCATCATCGGCCGCTCCGCGCGGCACGTGTCGCCGGCGGAGGCGCCGGCCCACTTCGGCTGGTTCGCCGCCGCCAACGACTTCGGCGTGCACGACTTCCGGTGGGCCGACCGGGGCTCGAACGTCCTGGCCAAGGGCCACGACGGCTTCACACCGATCGGTCCCGCGCGCCCCGCCGACGCCGCCGATGAATCGGCCCTCCGTCTGCGCACATATGTCAACGGCGAGCTGCGCCAGGAGGCGACGACGGCCGACCTCATCTTCTCGTTTGCCCAGCTGGTGGCCGATCTGTCGCGCTTCATGACGCTCGAGCGCGGCGACGTCATCCTCACCGGCACGCCCGCCGGGACCGGGATCGTGGCGCCCGGCGACGTGGTGGCGGTGGAGCTCGAGGGAGCCGGCACCGTCACCAGCACGATCGTGGAGGCGAGCGCACCGCTGCCGGCCTACGGGGCGATGCCGAAGGCCACCGCCGAGGCGCGCGCGTTCGCCGCCGGCGGCCCCATGGGCGATCCCCGGCCCCCTCGGCTGTCGGCCGAAGCGCAGGCCGCACTCCGCCGCGTCTCCACCGCCACCCTGACCGCCCAGCTGACGCGGCGCGGAATCGAGACCACGTTCCTGCCCGGCCTGCGGCCGGCACGGCCGGATCTGCGAATGGTCGGACACGCCCGGACGCTCCGCTACGGGGCGCTGCGATCCGATGTGCGCGAGGCCATGCGCGGCCTCCAGGACGCCCAGAAGCGAGTGGTCGAGAGCATCGCCCCGGGCGACGTGTTGATCATGGAGGCCCGGGGCGAGACCGGCGCCGGCACGATCGGCGACATCCTGGCCGCCCGCGTCCTGCACCGGGGCGGCGCCGGGATCGTGACCGACGGCGGCGTCCGCGACACGCCCGGCGTCGCCGCGCTGGACATCCCCACGTACTTCCAGGTCGCCAACGCCTCGTCGCTGTGGTCGCGCCACATCCCGCTGGACACCGACGTGCCGATCACCTGCGCGGGCGTGCTCGTCATGCCCGGTGACGTGCTGGTCGGCGACGCCGAGGGCGTCGTCGTCCTCCCCGCCGCCCTGGCCGGGGAGATCGCCCACGATGCGGTCGAGCAGGAGCAGCGCGAGGAGTGGGCCCTGGAGCGGGTGACCGCGGGCGAGTCGATTCGCGGCGTATACCCGCTGTCGGCGGAGCGCCGGCCGGACTACGAACGCTGGCGAGCGTCGAAAGGAGAGGAACCGAACCCATGAGCAGCCCCTTTGCCGGTGACCCGGACGCCGTCCGCGGCGCCATCACGCCCCTGATCACCCCGTTCGGCGACGACGGGTCGCCGGACCTCGAGGCGATCCCGCGGCTGGTCGACTGGCAGCTCGACCACGGGACCCACGGGATCTCGGTCGGCGGCTCCACCGGAGAGCCCACCTCGCAGACGGTCCCCGAGCGCGTGGCGGTCATGCGGGCGGCCGCGACGGCGATCGACGGGCGCGTCCCGTTCCTGCCCGGAACCGGAACGGCCCTGATGGCCGAGACGCTGGAGCTCACCGCGGAGGCGCAGCGGCTGGGGGCCGCCGCCGCCCTCGTCGTCACGCCGTACTACAGCCGCGCCCAGCAGGACGGACTGTACGCCTGGTATGCCCGCGTGGCCGCCGAGTTCCCGGACCTGCCGATCATCCTCTACAACGTCCCCGTCCGCGCCGCCGTCGACATCGCCCCGGACACCGTCGGCCGGCTGCGCCGGGCGCATCCCAACGTCGTCGGCATCAAGGAGACGACCCGGGACTTCGAGCACGTCTCCTACGTGCTCAATGCGGCCGGTACCGATTTCATCGCACTGTCCGGGATCGAGCTGCTCTGCTATCCGATGCTGATGCTCGGTGGACGCGGGCATCTCAGCTGCGTCGGCAACTTCGCGCCGGCCCCGGTCGCCCAGCTCTACGACGCATTCGTCGCCGGCGACCACGGGCGCGCCCGCGCCCTGCACTATGACCTTCACGCGCTCGTCGACGCGGCGTTCGCCGAGACCAACCCGGTCCCGGTCAAGTGGATCATGCGCCAGCTGGGCCTGCTCACCTCGGCCCACGCCCGAGAGCCGCTCGCCCCCCTGAGCGACGCCGGCCGGCAGCGGGTCCGCGCTTTGCTTCAGTCCAGCCCGCACGTCGACCTGGCGGTCCAGCAGCCGACCGGGGTGAGCTGACGATGGCGGCACGCACCGGCAGCGAGTACCTCGCGCGACTGGCGGCGTCGGAGCGGATCGTCCAGATCCACGGCGAGACCGTGGAAACCGGCATCCCGGAGCATCCGGCGTTCCGCAACCTGGTGGACACGTACGCCCACCTGTACGACCTCCAGCACGATCCACAGCTGCGCGAGGTGATGACCTACGAGTCGCCGACGAGCGGGGAGCGAGTCGGAACCTCGTTCATGGTCCCGCGCACGCACGAGGACCTCGTCGCGCGCCGGGAGATGATGGCCACCTGGGCCCGGTACTCCCACGGGATGCTCGGCCGAACGGGGGACTACCTCAACTCCTGCCTGATGGCCCTCAGCCAGGCCGGCGACTGGTTCTCGCAGGCTGACGCCGCCTTCGGCGAGAACGTGCGCCGCTACTACGAGATCGTCCGCGAGCAGGACCTGCTGCTCACCCACACGCTGATCCCGCCCCAGGCCAATCGCAGCGCGAGCGGTTCGGAGCAGCTCGGAGGCCAGATCTCAGCGCAGATCGTCTCGCAGGGCGACGACGGCATCGTCGTCCGGGGCGCCCGGCTGCTGGCGACGATCGGCCCCACCGCCGACGAGCTGCTGGTGTTTCCCTCCACGGTCCTGCGCGGGCGGCCGGAGGACGCACCGTACTCGTTCGCGTTCGCCATCAACTGCGACGCGCCGGGGCTGCGCTTCGTCTGCCGGGAATCGGCCGACTATGGGCGCGGGCATTTCGACCATCCGCTCGGATCGCGCTTTGAGGAGATGGACGCGGTCGTCGTGTTCGACGACGTCAAGGTCCCGTACGAGCGCTGCTTCATGCTCGGCCACCCGGAGCTGTGCAACGGCTTCTACTCCGAGACGGGCGCCGTCGTGCACATGACCCACCAGGTGACGACCCGCACCACAGCCAAGACCGAGTACATCCTGGGACTCATCAGCCTGCTCACGGAGGCGATCGGCATCGAGCAGTTCCAGCACGTCCAGGAGAACCTCGCCGAGGTCATCGTCGCGCTGGAGGGAATCCGGGCGTTCGTGCGCGCGGCCGAGGCCGATGCGCAGCCCAACCCCTGGGGGGTGATGACGCCGCGGTGGGAGCCGCTCAACGCCGCGCGCAACTGGTACCCCAAGCTCTACCAGCGCTTCCCGGAGATCCTGCGCAAGCTCGGCGCCAGCGGGCTGATGGCGCTCCCCACGGAGGCCGACGTCACCGGTCCGGCCCAGGAGGACATCGAGCGCTATCTCCAGTCGGCGACCCTGACCGGGCCAGAGCGGGTCAAGCTGTTCCGGCTCGTCTGGGATACGTGCATCTCGGCGTTCGCGGGCCGCCAGGCGCTGTACGAGTACTACTTCTTCGGCGATCCGGTCCGGATGGCCGGGGCGCTCGTCGCCTCGTACGACCGCGGTCCGTACCGCGACCGGGTGCGCGCCTTCCTCGACCAGGACCGGTAACCCGTCGAACGGCTCCCCTGGCCAAGCCCCCGGCGATGGGCGATCCTGGACGACATGAACGAACCAGCAACTGCCGGCGAGCCGCGCGCCTCGCGCCCGGACGACGAGCCTTCGGCCGATGCGTCGCCGATCCGGCGGCGGCGCCGCATCCGGCTCCGCCACCAGACCGCGGTGGTCGTCGCCGAGCTGCAGCGGATGCGGCGGACCGGCTGGTCAGAGGCCGGCGAGGGCGCGGCCCCCCGGCTCGTCGCCTGAACCGGCCAGGGGTCGGCCCGGGATCCCGGGCCATAACCGGTCCCCGTCTACTGATCGCCGGCGGAGACCTCGGCCCGGGCCCGCATGTCGCGGACCTCCGATGGGGGATCGCCGCACAGCAGCCAGGTGCGATCCTCCCGGCGAATGACCTGCCCCTTGGCGGTCAGCGCCGCCAGGCGGGAGGAGACAGACGGCCGCTGACTGCCGATCAGCTCGGCGAGATCGCCATGGCTCAGCTTGAGTGGGATGACCGTGCCCTCCGGGGTCACTCGGCCGAACCGGTCGGCGAGGTGCCACATGAGCACGAGCAGGCGCAGCTCCACGTGCTGCAGGCAGTGGATGGCGACGTTGAGCGCGAGGGCGTGGGACCGCTCGACGGCCCGCCCCACCAGCGTGTGCATCAGTGCCGGCCAGCGCGCCGGGACCATCGTGATCCGCTGATCGAGCAGGGCAACCCGCGTCGGCGAGATGACGCGCCAGCGGACCTCGAAAGGCATCGGCGCGTTGCGGCCGAAGTGATCCCACGGCCGCAGCAGCGAGCCGGGTCCGACCAGCTCGCCGCATCGCCGCTCGGCGACCTGGACGCTGCGGATGAGAAGCCCGTCGATGACGAGCAGCCCCAGAAGCTCAGGAGACCCCAGATGGCTGGGATCGTGGACGCCGCGGCCGAGGTCGACGACCTCGGTCACCGCGTACCGGCTCGCCCGCTGAAGGTCCTCCGGCGACAGATCGGCGCCGAGGTCCGGGTCTGCCTCGAGCAGATGGATCCTCCGGGCCATCGTCGGGTGGCGTCCGTTGACATGCACTCTGCCGACTGTACCCACGGGTTGGCGTCCATCGGTCAGAGTGGAGAGACCGGTATCAGCGATGACCGATCCCCGTCCCGCGTTGCCTGCCAACCTCCCCGCTTCGGACCCCTCGCCCCGGTCGGCCCCCAGCCACTGGCGGACTTCGGTCCGGCGCGTTACGGTTGAGGAGAATCAGCTGGACACCGCACACCAGAGCGGGTGCTCACCAGACATGGCAGACAGGCGGCTCACCGGAGGACTCAGATGATCATCGCCATGGTCGCGGTCTCGGCCGTCGTGCTCGCGTCCTGCGTCTACCTCGCCATCGTGCGGATCCGCCGACAGCGCCCCCCGTCCGACCTCCATGGCAACTGGTGGGCTGACTTCGAACGGCAGTTCCGCGCGTATGACGCGTCGGCCCGCCGGCAGCGCCGGGACGAGCGAGGCGACAAGCCGGCCAAGCGCCCGCCCGGGAACTGATCCCGCGGGCGGGGGTGATACCCGGGAGAGGCTCGGCGGCGACGCCGAGCCCTCCCCCGGCGGGGTGACACCGGCTTGCCAGCGTGTCGGTGATCGGCGATGCGACACGGTCGGCGAGAAACCGGAACATATGGCCGGTTGGACGCCGAGCCCCGCAGTCTCCGGTTCAACAGGTGGAGGAATAGACCGACACCCCGGGCCCGGAACTCGGATCGTCGACGACGCCGCCGGCCGTCGACCGCACCACCGCGCCGAGGTGGACGACGTACCAGACGCCCCGCCAGGAGATCATCGAGGCGATGCCGAGCGAGCTGATCCCCGCCGGGGTGCGGTAGAGGACGCGGGCGTTCGGCATCTCGTAGTAGCCGTCGGCGTTGTCGCAGACACCCGGCGGGACCCAATGGGCGTAGGCGGCGGGCACCTGCACGGTCACCAGCTGGGCCCGCGCGGCATCCGGTCCGAGCAACTGGTGGGCGGCGCCGATATCGAGCTGGTAGTCGGCGACCAGGCGGTCCCGCCAATCGCCCTGGGGATCGCCGATCTGCTTCAGCTGGACGTAGGCGGCCTCCGGGAAGAACGCCCTTAACGCGGGCCGCACCGAGTCGGTCCGGATTCCCCGCCACAGCGCCGCCATCTCGGCGTGGAACGCGCGCGTGGAGGCGCTCGGCAGGGCCGAGGTCTGCGGCAGCGTGCCCGGAGCGGGCGCACGCCGGTGGCGCCGGTGCGGCGGCGGTGTCGCGACGGAGCGCGAGGTCGCGGAGCCGGACGTCGTCGTCGCCGCGGTCGTGGTCGTGGTCGCACTCGCATCGGAACGCGTCACATTGGTCGTGCCCGCGCCGCCGCACCCGGCGGCAAGACCGACGGCCAGGAGGGCCGTGCCGACCCGGGCGGCGATTCGCGGCGCGCTCACATGACCAGGGTGCCAGGCGCGACCGCCCGGTGGTGGCCGCACGGGAAATTGCGCCGACCGGCTGTTTTCAGTAAGACGGCTGACCCGCCGGCCTGACGTCCCGATGCGGAGGGTATGTACTCAGAGCAATGTCAACCAACGGCCCCCTCTCACACCACCAGGGCGCGGACGAACTGCCCCGGTCAGACCGGGGCCCAGACCCCCATCGCGCCACTGTGATCGCCGCCGAGGTGCGGCGGTTGGAGCGGCGCCTGCTGGCGATCGGACCGATGCCCCGCGCGAAGCTCGCCGAGAGCTGCGGCGCCGAGCGCCGGCGGGAAGGGACGTTCGAAGAGGCGATCCGGGAGGGCGTCCGGCTGGGCACGCTGCGCCAGCTGCCGCTCGGCTGGATCGAAGCGAACACCGGCACGGCCAACGGTCAACCGCGCTGACGGCGCTCCATGCGAGCTCGAGCCCGGGGACCCCGGCCGGGTTCGATCTCCCGGTCTGCGCGCTGACCGGTTTGCCGCGTTTCGCGTGAATTAATCGTTGCCTAGTGCAACGATCGCAGTGTGCAAAAGGTGGCGACGCCCACAAACACGGCCTCCGGCGGAACCGGGGACGAGCGCGATGAGCTCGTCGACGGGGTCCTCGGCGCCAGCCGAGCGCTCGTCGCCGTGGCCGCCCGGTCCCTGGCCACGGTCGCCGATGATGTGACCCTGGCGCAGTACCGGGTGCTGATCGAGCTCGCCTCCCACGGACCTCAGCGCCTCGCCGATCTGGCCGCTGCTCTCCACGTCGACCGCTCGACGGCCACCCGCATGTGCGACCGTCTCGTCCGCAAGCGACTCGTGACCCGGCGGCGGACCAGCGAGGACCGCCGCGGCGTCCGCATCTCGCTGACGCCGGCCGGGGCCGAGCTCGTCTCCGAGGTCAGCCGGCGGCGGCGCGCCGAGATCAGCCGGATCGTCGAGCGGATGCCCTCATCGCACCGACCCCTCGTCGTCAAGGCGCTGCGCGCGTTCGCCGAGGCGGCGGGCGAGGTCCCGGAGCAGGACTGGTCACTGGGATGGGACCTCGACGGATGAGCGCGTGGCTGGGCGGTCGCAGCCGCCTCGGGCTCGTCGTCATGGCCCTGATCGTGGGCGTCGGCGCCGGGCTGGGCGCCGCCGGCTTCCGGGAGCTGATTTTCCTCTTCACCTGGCTGGTAACCGGACACCAGCAATTCGGCCAGCAAGGACACGCCCCCAGTCTGCACCTGCCCTGGCTCGGCATCTGGTTCGTGGTCATCGTGCCGGTCATCGGCGGCCTCGTCTACGGACCCCTGATTCAGCGTTTTGCCCGCGAGGCCCGCGGCCATGGCGTGCCGGAGGTGATGCTGGCGGTCGCCGAGAACGGCGGGCGGATCCGGCCCCCGGTCACCATCGTCAAGGCGTTCGCATCGGCCATCTGCATCGGTGTCGGCGGCTCGGTCGGACGCGAGGGACCGATCGTGCAGATCGGATCGGCGTTGGCCTCGACGCTCGGGCAGCTCGTGCGCATGTCGGAGAACCGGCTGCGGATCATCGTCGCCTGCGGCGCCGCCGGCGGCATCGCCGCCACGTTCAACGCGCCGATCACCGGCCTGTTCTTCGGCTTCGAGATCGTGCTGCGCGAGTTCTCACTCGACGCGCTGGTGGCGACGAGCCTCTCGGCGGTCACCGCCGACATCATCAGCCGCGCCTTCTTCGGCACGGCGCCGTTCTTCACCCACATCCCCCACGGGCTGGCCGTGGTCAACGACACCACCTACCTGCTGGTCGCGCTCCTCGCGCTGGTCGCCGGTTTCATCGGCCTCGGTTTCAAGACGGTCCTGTATGGCCTGGAGGACCACGTCGACGCGATCTGGAGGGGGCGGCCGGAGTGGGCGCGCCCGGCCGTCGGCGGCATCGTCCTCGGCCTGCTGCTGCTGGCGTTGCCCCAGATGTACGGGGTCGGCTACCCGGTGATGGACTCGGTCATCGGCGGGCACGTCGTGGTGTGGCTGATCGTGCTGTTCCTGGCCGGCAAGGTGCTGGCGACGAGCCTGACGCTGTCGATCGGCGGTTCCGGCGGGGTGTTCGCCCCCTCGCTGTTCATCGGCGCGATGGCCGGGATGGCCTTCGGAGTAGGGGCCCGCGCGGTCTTCGGCCCGTCGATCGGGCCTCCGGCCCTGTACGCGGTGGTCGCCATGGGAGGCGTGTTCGCCGCCGCCGCGCAGGCGCCGCTGACCGCGATCGCCAGCGTGGTGGAGATGACCGGCAACTTCGGCATCACCATCCCCATCATGCTCGCCTCAGGCGTCGCCTCGGCGGTCTCCAAGCAACTCTCCTACGGCAGCGTCTACACCACCAAGCTGCTGCGCCGCGGCATCGACATCGAGCGTCCCAGGACGGCGCACGTCCTCCAGTCGCTGACCGTCGCCGACGTCATGCAGCCGGTCACGTCGCTGAACGGGCCCGTCCCGCTGTTTTCGCCGAGCCAGGCCTCCGAGCATGGCTGGAGCGCGACGGATGACCGCTGGCAGGAGCTGGCCGGCGTCGTCTCGGAAGTGCGTGAGCCGCAGGAGCTGTTCGGCGACGAGACCCTGGAGCAGGCGCTCCGCCAGCTGACGATGTACGGTCACGCCGGACTGCCGGTCCTGTCCGACGACCGGTCGCACGTTCAGGGCTGGATCACGCGACAGGGCGTGTTGCGCGCGCTCGACCGCAACCTACAGGCGTCATCGCGGGCGATGCCAGCCGGCGCGGTGGCCGCCGACTTCGGCGCCGACGATCCGCAGCGCGAGGCGTTTACGCCCAGCACACCGCTCAGCGGCTACGAGATCGTGGAGATCGCGGTCCGCCCCGGTTCGCCAGCGATCGGCCGGAGCCCTGACGAGGTTCAGTGGCCCCCCGGCTCCGTCCTCGTCGCCGTCCGGCGCGGCGATGAGATCGCAGCTCCCACGGCCGACGCGGCTCTCGAGAGCGGTGAACGCCTCATCCTGCTCGCCCCGTCGGGGTCGGCCCGCCAGCGCGGCCACATCCAGCCCGGAGGCACTCGGCCGTATCCAACGGGGCGGCGAGCCGGCCCGGAAACGCCGGTGGGAGACTGCTGACGGTGGCGACGAGCGTCAAACGGCCGGTCGAGCGCTGTCAGGTGCTTGGCGAGGACGTCGATCTGCGCAGCGCGATCGCCCCGGCCGAGCAGGAGCGGGCCATCGCCCACTGCGTGGCGCCGGCCCTGGCCATCCCCCGGGGCCGGTGGAACGGCGACCAGATGCGGGTGATGTCAGACGGGATCGGGCTGCTCGTGCTCGACGGCCTCCTCATCCGGCGCGTCGGCGTCGACGGCCGCTTTGGCGCCGAGCTGCTCGGAGCCGGCGACCTGCTGCGTCCCTGGCAGGGCGAGGACATCTATTCGACGCTGTCGCACACGACCGGCTGGCGGGTCATCGAGCCGGCGCGGCTGGCCGTACTCGACGGCAGCGCTGCCGCGCGCCTGGCGCAGTATCCGGCCCTGACCGGCGCGCTCACCGCGCGCGCACTCAACCGGGCGCGGCGCCTGGCGCTGATGATGGCAATCATCCACCACCCGCGGATCGCCACCCGGCTCCACATGCTGCTCTGGCACCTGGCTGACCGCTGGGGGCGGGTGCGGCCGGACGGCGTCGCCGTCGAGCTGCGGGTGTCCCACAGTGTCCTGGCCGACCTCATCGCGGCCCAGCGCCCCTCGGTGACCGGCTCGCTGGGGACGCTTAGCGATCAGGGGCTCGTCCGTCCGCTGAGCGGTGGCTGGCTGCTGTGCGGAGATCCGCCGTCCGAGCTACTGGAGCTACAGGACGTCGAGATCGCTGTGTCCCGGACGGCAGCCGAGGCGCCCTCGCCGGGTTGATCACCGGCGGCGCCGGTATGCGCGCGGCGATGGAGAACGCCTTCCCCTGGCGCTGAGGGGTCAGGCCCCGCGCCGGACGGCACGCGCGAGGCCGAACGGGGCCAGGTCGATCTCGCTGGCGCCGTCGAGGAGCCATTGGGCCACCGCCTCGCCGATGGCCGGCGAATGCTTGAACCCGTGTCCGGAGCACGGCGAGACGACAAGCACCGCGTCGTGGTCCGGATGGCGATCGATGAGGAACCGGTTGTCGTGCGCGTTCGTGTACAGGCAGGACAGCGTGCGCAGCGGGCGCGGGCCGAGCCACGGCAGCCGGGGCCCGATGTAGTGCTCGTACATCTCCTCGGCCTCGCGCCGGCTGGCCGGATGCTGTCGCCCATCCGGCGTCGTCGTCTGCTCGTAGAGCTCGGTGCCAACCTTGACGCCGCCGCCGGCGCCGTCGATCGCCGGGAAGCCGTAGAGCCCGCGCAGGTGGGTGAACGCGTCGCGATCGCCGCCGAACTCCCAGACGAACACCGGCATGTCCCGGAGCTCCCGGTAGCCCCGCTGGATCTCGAACCAGTAGAACACCTGGCGGTGGACGGCGAAGATGTCGCGGCCCTCGGCAAACAGTTGCGAGATCCATGGTCCGGCGGACAGGACGAGGTGATCGGCCTCATACACCCCGGTACCGGTGCGCACCCGGACGCCGGTCCGGCTCGCCGTCCACTCCTCCACCCGCTCGCGCAGGCGGAGGGTCGCGCCCCGGTCCCGGGCGAGGGCCAGCTGCGCCCCGACCGCCCGCTCCGGGCGGACGTACCCGGACCCCGGCTCGTGGTAGCCGACGGTGCCGGCATCGACGGCGAACATCGGAAACCGCTCGGCCACCGCGTCCCCTGACAGGTCCTCGTGCGCGATCTCGTACCGCCGCGCGAGGTCGCGGGTCCGCTCGAGAAACGGGTTACCGGGATCGGCGAGCACCAGGCCCCCGGGCTGGGTCAGCAGCTCGACACCGGCGAGTCGCTCGATCTCCCGCCACAGCTCGTGGGAGCGGCGGACGAGCGGGACGTACTCGGCGCCCTCGCCGACCGCCAGCCGGGTCATGCGCGTGTCGCCGTGGGTCGATCCGTAGGGATGAGGCGGCTCGTACTGGTCGATCCCGATCACGCTCGCTCCCCGCGCCGCCAGCGCAAAGCATGTGGCGCTGCCCATCGCGCCGAGGCCGACGATGATGACGTCCGCCGTCGGCAAGGGCTAGTGGCCCCTCACGCAAGTACGCTCGCATTCGAGGCACGCCTGGCGGCGCCAGCGCCGGCCTGCGGCCCGCTCGGCATCCTGCCTCGCCTGAATCGGCCGCGCCGGCGTCGTCCGGCTGTCCTCGGAGCCTCGTGTAGCGCTGCTACACGTCGGCTCCTGCGTCCTTGCCTGACATCCACCAGTCGCGCCTCTCGGTGCGAACGTACTTACGGGAGAGACCACTAGGGGCGGGTCAGCGTCACCGACAGGCCGGGCCCGCGTGCCAGGGTCTGATACACGACGCAGTAGCGCTCGGTCAGCCGCTGCAACGTCGCCAGCTGCTCGTCGTCGGCGTCGGCGTCGAGCTCGAACTCGACTCGGATGTCCCGGAAGCCGACCGGCGCCGCGCGGTCGACGCCGAGCGTCCCGCGGAAGTCCAGGTCCCCCTGAGCCAGCACCTGCCCGGACCGGATGGGGATCTCCAACGATGTGGCGACCGCTTGGAGCGTCACTCCGGCGCAGGCGACGAGCGCCTCCAGCAGCATGTCCCCGGAGCACACCAGCGAGCCGTCCCCGCCGGTCGCCGGGTGTAGCCCGGCCTCGGCCAGCGCCCGCCCGGTCTGAACCGAGCACGACACCCCGTCGCCGAGGGTGCCGCTCGCCGACAGGGTGACCAGCGCGGCCTCCGGCTCGCTCCGGTAGCGCTCCTTGAGCGGCGCCTGGAGGGTCTGCAGCTCGTGGCGGTCCACGGACGTGATGTTACGGCCAGCGAGCGCGCTGCCGCGCGCCTCCGGTCACCCCACCCCACCGGGCCGCGGCCGCGGCGAGCGCGTCCCGGGCGTCTTGGGCGAGCCGGAGCGTGATCGCCTGGGCCGAATCATCTGTGGCCAGCTGGTGCGCCTGACCGGCCCACAGGTTGATGACGTCGGCGTCGCCGGTGCGGCGACCGTGAGCCCGCAACGGCGATGTCAGGTGATGAATCTCCGGATAGGCGGCCGGAGCCGCCGCGCCATGGTCGGCGTGAAACCGGTTGGCCAGGCCGCGGGCCAGGCGACCGCTGAAGGCGCGGGTCAGGACGGTGGGCGTGTCGCCGGCGATGGCGACGCGCTGGGCCGACGAGGTGCCCGCCTCGACGCTTCCCAGATAGGCGGTGCCGATCTGTCCGGCGCTGGCGCCCGCCACCAGCACGGCCGCCAGACCGGCGCCGGTCATGATCGAGCCCGCGGCCACCAGCGGCAGTTCGACATGGTCGCGGACCAGCTGAAGCGCGGCGAGCAGGGTCAGGTCCGACTGCGACTCGTCGTCGGTGAACACCCCCCGGTGCCCGCCGGCCTCGACACCCTGGACGATGAGCGCATCCGCGCCCCGGTCCGCGGCCGCAGCGGCCTCGTCCGGGGAGGTGACGGTCGCCCACACCTCGGAGCCGACGCCGTGCAGGGCGTCGACGGCCGGGCGGGACGGGAGTCCGAACGTGAACGAGACGACCGCCGCCGGCCGCCCGGTCAGGATGGCGATCTTCTCCTCGAACCAATCGTCGTCAAACCGGGGCCGGCCGAGTTCGACGCCGGCGCGCCGCGCCTCGGCCTGAAGCCGCGCGGCGTACAGGCGCACCCGGCCGGGATCGGCGGGCTGCCCGGAGGCGGCGAACACGTTGACACCGAAGCCGCGGTCGGTCAGCTCGCGCAGCGTGGCGATGTCCTCGAGCAGCCGGTCCGGCGTCAGGTACCCGGCGGCCAGGAACCCCAGCCCGCCGGCCCGGGTGACGGCCGCCGCCAGCGCCGGCGTCGAGGGTCCTCCGGCCATCGGCGCCTGGACGACGGGGACGGGCAGCGAATCGAGGATGTGGGACATCTCGAGGTAGATGGTGGCCGGAAGACCGGCGTCCGTCCAGGACCTTTCGCCACACACTGATAGGCGCGGGCTCCGACCCGACTCGGTTCGTTGGCGGCCTTTGCCGTGTTGCGGGCCCACCCCTAGCATCGATAGCCATGGACCCCGCGCTCAACCCCGCGCTCGCCGAGGCGCGCTTCTGTCCGAGGTGCGGCCGTCCGGCCGACGTCGACTTCCCCCGGCGGATCACGTGCCCGCACTGCGGGTATGCCGCGTACTACAACCCCAAGCCCGTCGCCGGCGCCATCCCCATCGACGAGCAGGGGCGCCTGATCCTGCTGCGCCGCGGATTCGATCCCGGGCGCGGGCTCTGGACGTTCCCCGGAGGGTTTGTCGATCTGGGCGAGTCCGTGCCGGACGCGGCGCGCCGGGAGACCGACGAGGAGCTGGGGATCGCCGTGGAGCTGGAGGCGCTCGTCGGCGTCTACTCGCGCCCGGAGGACCGGGTGGTCCTGATCGTCTATCGCGCGCGGGCGTTCGGCCGGCCGGCGACGACCCCGGAGGCGGTGGAGGTGCGTGCGTTCGCGCCCGCGCAGATCCCCTGGAAGGAGCTCGCCTTCTGGTCGACCGAGCAGGCACTGCGCGACGTGCTGGCGCAGGCGGGCTGATCAGGAGACGGTGAATCCGGCGGGCGGCGCCGACAGGGTCCGCAACAGCGCCCGGAGCCGGGGGCCCAGGGCATCGAACCGACCGGCGTTATAGAGCGGGCCGGCTCCGTCCTTGAGGAGCACCTCTACGGCGGCCAAGCCGCGCAGCTCGACGGGTCTGGTGCGTTCGACGACATCCGCCAGCTCGTGGATCAGCCCGCGGTGCCGCCTGATGTCCCGTCGCGCCAGGGGCAGGGCCGACCCCAGCGCCGGCAGCGGCTCGGCGGCCTCGCTGACGACGCGGCGCAGGGCACAGGCGAGCGAGCGACGGTTCCTCATGCTCATCAGCTCCTGGGCCCGCAGCGAGAGGAGCACCCCGGAGTCAGGGCTTGCGCCGGCGGCCAGCGAGCGGTCGAGCCCCAGTGCACACACACGCACCCGCAGGCGGTCCCGCAGCCGGCACGGGCGCGCCCACGGAGCGTCGAGCTCTGGGTCGTGGGCGAGCAGCACAGTCTTCATGGCGATCCTCGACCGGGCGATATTCGTGGGGGAACGCCACTTTTAGGGGCTCGGCGGCCCGGGCGCCAGTCGCCGACAGCAGTGCTGCTCGGCCGTCCCGCCCCGGTCCGCAGGACGGGGTTGGCCCTTGACGGCAGGGGTCGGCAGGCGCAGGCTTTCTCATGCCATGTCGAGCGTGATCCCGCGCTTCGTCCCCTCATCCGCCCAACAGCAGTGCTTGACGGCGACCCCTCTCAGCTGAAGGTCAGCACCGGCATCTCCGCCCTCGACCACGTGCTCGGCGGCCTCTACTGGGGCGACAACGTCGTGTGGGACCTCGATCACGCGTCCGCCGATGACTTCTACGCCGCGATCGCCGAGCTGCGCGATGCTTTCGAAATGAGGGCGTTCATCGCCCTCGGCGCCCCGGGCGAGCCGAGGGTCCCAGCCGGGACTCCGATCATCGACGCGGGCCCCGGTACCGCGCTGGCCACCCCCGCCGACGTGCTGCTGGAGATCCAGCGCCTGTGCCACGCTCCCGGCCGGCGGCTGTTGCTGTTCGACTCGCTGGACAAGATGGTCCGGGCCTGGGGCGTCACCGCCACGCGCGGCTTCTTTGCCCGGTGCTGCCCGCTGCTGCTCGAGGCGAGCGCGATCGCCTACTGGACGATGAGCGCCGACGAGACCCCGCAGGCGGTCCGGGACACCGTGCGCGCGGTGACGCAGTGCATCCTCCGGGTCGACGATCGCAGCGTGCGCGTCGCCAAGGCCGAGGGGCGCGCGGACCGGACCGCCGGGTCCGTGCTCCACTGGCACCAGGAGGGCGACGAGCGCGTGCTGGAGGCTGCGAGCATCACCGGACGGGTGGCCGCCTCGCTCCGGGCGCTCCGCCGGGCGCGGGACCTCAGCCAGCATGAGCTGGCCAAGCTCGCCGGGGTCACCCCCAGCGCCATCTCCCAGGCCGAACGGGGGGAGCGAGGCCTGTCTCTGACGACGATGGTTCGCCTCAGCGACGCGCTGGGGATCGCCATCGACGACCTGCTGCGCGGGGAGGACCCGCACATCTACCACATCGGCCGCCGGGTCGAGGATCCCCACCGCGGGGCCCAGCCCGTGACGACGCTCCTCGGCGCCTCGGAGGGTGATCTGCGGGTCGACTTGGTTGCCCTGGGACCACGTCAGGGCGGACGGCCGGCGGAGCGGCGGCCCGGCAGCGGCATCCTGGCGGTCGCCGCCGGGATGGTGCAGGTGCAGGTGGGCGGTCAGACGCCGGCGGTCCGCCACGGCGAGGTGCTGGTGGCCGACAGCGAACGGGTGACGGGCTGGCGCAACATTGGCCACGGGGACGCGATGCTCTTCTGGATCGTGGTCCCTCAGCTCGCCCGGACGCGTCCCCATCGCCCGGTCCTCTGACGGCGGCGTGTCACGTATGGTTCAGGCGACGGTGCCGTTCTTCGGACACAAGACGCGTCACGAGCGAGAATGGGAGGAGGTCCGCGCCTCGGCGCAGGATGACCTCGTGGCACTGGGCGATGACATCCGGGCGCTGGGGACGGGTCTCCTCGCCGACGCGGATCGCGCAGTCGCCGGCGGGGATGGTGATGCCCAGGTGGCACCGCAGTCTGAGGTTCGTCGGTCCACGGTGGGGGGCGATGTGGGTCCCGGCGCGCATCCGCGAGAAGTCCGACGGCTCGTACCACGGCCGGTTCTCCAGGCCGGGATAGAGCATCTGGGCCGGTCCGGCGGCGCCACCCGCCAGCCCTTCGAGGTAGCGCTCGAAGCGGCCCTGAGCCGGGGCGGTGTCGCAGACCGCCGGGCGCGGGCGCTCCGAGCGGATGCCTGTCGGCCGCTCGCCGTGGACGACCGCCTCGTACAGGCGGCGCGGATCGCGGGTCGTCACCGCCACGGCCGGGGGCAGGCGGCCATTCTCCGGGCCCTGGAGCTCTCGCGCCAGCTCCAACCACTCGGCGAAGGCCAGTCGCTTGTCCCACGCCGTGCCGAGATCGGTGAGCCGCCGCTCGGCCCGGCGCGCCCAGTGCGCCGCCGTCTCCCGGTCGCCGCGGACCGCCGACTGCTGCGCCAGCCAGACGCACGGCTCGGCCACGACGGGGCACAGCGCCGCCGCCAGGGCCAACCGGCCCGCGGCCCGGTCAACATCATCACGCTCGCCGGTGCCGTCGCGGTAGGCGCGTCCCAGCCCGACCTCATCGTCCGCGGTCAACGTCGTCAGCCCGCTCAGGCACGGCGGAGCGACCACCACCTCGCTGTCGACGAGCAGGTCCCCCAGCCGGCGAAACCCGGCCAGCCACGTGCCGGGCGATCCATCCGGGGCCCGGGCCTGTTCGGCGATGTTCGCCATGTGGAGGAGGACCAGCGCGTCGAGCTCGGCGCGGAGGGCGGGCGGCTCCTCGGCCGGCTCCCCGGGCGTGCCGAGCGCATACATGGGGAGATTCCGTGCCCAGCGATGGTGCCGGCGGCCAGGAGACGGCGCGGTGTCACCGCAAACAGGTACGCCAGGCGCTCGGCAGGTTCATCCAGCGCCCGGACCTCCCGGCGCCGGGACACCGGCACCAGGTGACGGCGGTGCGACTCGGTGCCGTACACGCTGTGCAACAGCGCCGCGTGCTGGAAGACGACGGGCTGGCGCCACCGTCGCACCACCTCGGAGGTCTCGACAAGGTGGTCAAGCAGGGACCGGCCGCCGGCATGCGCGTGCTCGGCCGCCCCCTCGGCCCGGAGGAAGGCGATGATCCGCTCGGTCGTCTCCTCCATGCCACCGACGACGATATCCGGCGCCGGCCACGGGTTCAGGTCATACCTCGGTCGCCTCTCCGGGCGCCAGCACCCGCACCTCGACCCCGGGCGCGCGGCCGGCCGTCAGCTCGGCGAACTGCCGCGCCGGCCAGGCCGGATCGGTCACCGGACGCCACGGCCGCCCCAGGGCCAAGGTGCCCCAGTGGATGGGGATGGCGACCTGGGGCGCGATGACACCGGCGGCGGTCGCCGCGCGATCCGGGTCGAGATGTCCCGGCCCCAGGCTCCGGCCCCAGCCCCAGACGGGAAGCAGCGCCACGTCGATCCGCCCCCGGAGGTCGGCCATCCCGGCAAACAGATCGGTGTCGCCCGCAAAGTAGGCCGACTGCGACCCCTCGACCACGTAGCCGACCGGCTCGCCGACCGGCCCCAGCGGCCGGCGCCGGGCGTCGTGGCGCGCTTCGGTGGCCATCACCCGCACCGCGCCGACCTGCGCCTCCTCGCCCGCCCGCAACTCGGTCACGTCGGCAAAGCCGGCCCCCCGGAGCCACCGTCCCGCGCGATGAGGCGCGAGGATCGGCGTCGACGATCCCATCCGCCGGAGCGACGGCAGATCGGCGTGGTCGGCGTGCAGGTGCGACAGCAGGATGCAGTCGATCGAGCCCGGCGAGGCGGCACCGGCCGGGCGCGCCGTGCGCACCAGGGGGCCGACTCGCGAGCGCAGCACCGGGTCGGTGAGCACCCGCACGCCGTCGACCGCGAGCAGCGCGGTGGCGTGCCCCAGCCAGCGGACGAGCATCCCGCCATCATCCCAATCGGACGACGCCGGCCGGGCCGGCAGCCTCGACACTGGGCCCGTGAACGGAGCCGAGGACGCCGATGACGGCCGGGGCGGGAGGCACGCCGGGAGCGGGAACGGAGTCGAGGAGGCCGGCTACGGTCAGGTGCTCGCCTGGAATCCGCAGTCCCCGCGTATCCGGCCCCTGAACCTGCTCCTGCACCTGCTGGTGTCGGCGGTCGCCGTCTTCGTCGCCGCAACGATCGTCCCCCATGTCGCGGTCCAGACGTTCTTCCCGGATGCGCTCATCGCGGCCCTCATCATCGCCGCGCTCAACGCCATCCTGCCCCCGCTGGTCGCCGCCCTCCGGCTGCCGTTCACGCTGGCGCTGGGGTTTGTGGCGGTCCTGATACTGGATCCGATCATCCTCCTGCTGGCGTCGTCGATCGATCCCAACTCCATCTCGGTCGATTCGTTCGGCTGGGCGCTGCTCGCCTCGCTGCTCATCGCCGCCGCGACGATCGTGCTGGAGGTCATCCTCGGCGTCAATGACGACGACATCTACACCCTGCGCGTCACCCGGCGCGTGGCCGGCCGGCTCGGTGAGAAGGTGAGCACCGATCGCCCCGGGCTCATCTTCCTGGAGATCGACGGCCTGGCCCTGCCGGTGCTGCAACGGGCGATGCGCGACGGCAACATGCCTGAGCTGGAGCGATGGCACCGTGCCGGGTCGCACCGCCTGACCGAATGGGAGACGGACCTGAGCTCGCAGACGGGCGCCAGCCAGGCCGGGATTCTGCTCGGCTCCAACCACGACATCCCGGCGTTCCGGTGGGTGGAGAAGGAGACGGGCCGGGTCGTGGCCTGCTCCTCGCCGGCCGACTGCGCCATGATCGAGCAGCGCCGTGCCTCCGGAGACGGGCTGCTCACCAACGGCGGGGCGAGCCGTGGCAACCTGTTCTCCGGAGAGGCCGACGCGGCGATTCTGACCGTCAGCCGCATGAGCGCCGAGAAGCGGGCCAATCCCGGCTACCGGGCGTTCTTCGCCAACGGCTTCAACGTCACCCGGGTCCTCGTCCTGTTCGTCTGGGAGGTCGTCCTGGAGCGGGTCGCCGCCTGGCGCCAGATCCGGCGCGACGTCCACCCCCGCGGCAAGCGCACGTTTCGCTATGCGCTCCTGCGCGGCGGCCTGTGCGTCGGCGTGCGTGATCTGATCGTCTTCGGCGTGTTGACCGACATGATGCGCGGCCGCCCAGTGGTCTACGCGACGTTCTCCAGCTACGACGAAGTCGCCCACCATTCCGGGTTGGAGCGCGCCGACACGCTGGAGGCGCTGCGCAAGCTCGATCAGCACTTCGCCCGGATCAGGCGCGCCCGCCGCTTCGCCCCGCGTCCCTACAAACTGGTCGTCCTGTCCGACCACGGACAGACTCAGGGAGCCACGTTCAAGCAGCGCAACGGCTACGACCTGGCGGCGCTCGTCGAGCGTTCGATCGAGCAGGGGTCGGTGACGCGGGCGAGCGATGGTGACGAGAATGACGCCGCGGTCGGCCATGCGATGAACGAGGCGACCGGCGCATCCCCACATGCTTCTGACGGCGGCGTCGGCGGTCAGCAGGTGGTGGTGCTTGGCTCCGGGAACCTGGGACTCGTCTATCTGATGGAGGAGCACCGCCGGCTGACGATGGAGGAGATCGACGCACGCCACCCCCGCCTCCTCCCCGCCCTCTGCGAGCACTCTGACATCGGCTTCGTCCTGGTGCGGTCCCAGCGCCACGGCCCGGTGGTGCTGGGCGCGGGCGGCGCCCACTATCTCGCCGACGGCCGGGTTGAGGGACAGGATCCCCTGGCGCGGTTCCCCGCCAACGCGCCGGCGCACCTGCGCCGCACCGACGGGTTCGATCACGTCGCCGACATCATGGTCGGCAGCTTCTATGACGCGGACCTCGAGCAGGGCTGCGCCTTCGAAGAGCTGATCTCGTTCCACGGCGGCCTCGGCGGGCCGCAGACCCGGGCGTTTCTGTTCTCTCCGGTCGACCTCCCGCTCCCACCGGATCCGATCGTCGGTGCCGAGCAGGTCCACGCGGTCCTGGTCGGATGGCGGCGCCTGCTCGAGGCGGCTCCGGCCCCGCCGGCTCCGCAGCGAGAGCCCCTTCCCGCGCCCGCGCCACCGGCTTGAGCGACGGTCCCGGAGGACCCGCCGTCAGCCGAGCTGGCGCGGGGTGACGAGCGCGGCCAGCTCCGCCTGCCCCGGCTCCAGCGAGCGCCACGGCCCGTACACCGTCAGTGTGGCCAGTGCCCCGGTGGGGAACTTCTGCCCGGCGAGGTCGCCGGGCTCGGCGACGAGCGAGACGAGCAGATCCTGTATGGCGGGGTTGTGGCCGACCAGCATCACCGTCCCGGCCTCATCCGGCACCCGCCGCACACGCTCGAGCAACGCGGCGGCCGAGGCGCCGTACACCTCCGGGTCGATCTCTGTCCGGCCGCCGGGCCCCACCAGATCAAGCGTCTCACGCGCCCGCCGCGCCGATGAGCACAGCACCAGTGAGACCTCGAGCTCCTCACCTCGGAGGTACCGGCCCATGCGCTTGGCCGCCCGGCGCCCGCGCGGCGCCAGCGGACGGTCATGATCGGCCAGCGTGGGATCGTCCCAGCTGGACTTGGCGTGGCGGAGGAGCAGCAGGCGCTTGTGGTCAGGCATCGTCGGTCGCCGTGGGTCACGGTAGCGGCGCGATGGCAGAGCGGCTACCTTCCAGCCGGGGAAGGATCACCCGTGACGCGCATGACCGTAGACGAGCTTCTCGCCCAGGCCCGGAGCCGGCTGACGCGGCTCGATCCGGCCGCGGCCCAGCGAGCGGTGCTCGATGGCGCGCGGATGGTCGACATCCGCTCCGATGGCCAGATCAACCGGGACGGCCTCATCCCGGGCGCGCTGGTGATCGCCCGCAACGTGCTCGAATGGCGGCTGGACCCGGCGGGCGAGTACCGCCATCCGGACGCACCCGCTCTCGACGACCACGTCATCGTCGTCTGCGACGAGGGCTACCAATCGAGCCTGGTGGCCGCGACCCTGCAGGAACTCGGCTTCTGGCGGGCCACCGACCTGGACGGCGGCTTCCAGGCCTGGCGAGCGGCCGGGCTCCCCGTCTCACCCCACGGCGTGTGAGGGGTTCCGTGGCGCTCTCGAGCGGCCTCTGATGACCCGCCTCGCCGATATCGTCGCCGCGTCGGACGGCGTGGCCGGCACACGCTCACGAACGGCCAAGATCGCCGTCCTGGCCGACCTGCTGCAGGCGATCGAGCCCGCCGAGGTCCCCGTCTGCGTCGGCCTGTTGTCCGGCGTTCCCCGCCAGGGACGGGTCGGCATCGGCTACGCGACCATCCGCGGCCTCTCCGCGGATCCGGCGGGCGATGCCGCACTCACCGTCACCGACGTCGACGAGGCGATCTCCGCGATCCAGGCCGCCACCGGGAGCGGCGCCGCAGCGCGGCGCCGGCAGATCCTCGGCGAGCTCCTCGGCCGCGCCACCGAGGCGGAGTCCGGCTTCCTGACCCGGCTGCTGACCGGCGGGCTGCGGCAGGGAGCGCTGGCCGGGCTGATGGTCGACGCCGTCAGCCGGGCCGCGCAGGTGCCGGCGGACCTGGCCCGGCGCGCCCTGATGCTCTCCGGAGATCTCGCCGAGATGGCCGAGATCGCGATGACCAGCGGGGCGCAGGGACTCGGTGCCGTCGGCCTGCAGGTCTTCCGGCCGATCTTCCCGATGCTGGCGTCGACGAGCGCCAGTGTGAGCGAGGCGGTGTCCGCACTTCAGCGGGCATCCGTGGAGTACAAGCTCGACGGGATCCGCATCCAGATTCACCGCCGCGGCGAGGAGGTTCGCATCTACACGCGCAACCTCAACGAGATCACCGACACGCTGCCGGGGATCGTGGAGGCGGTGCGCCGGCTTCCGGTCGGGCAGGCGATCCTCGATGGGGAGGCGCTGTGGATGGACGCGGGCGGTCCCGCGCCGTTTCAGTACACGGTGTCCCAGATCGACAGGGCGGCCCCGCCGGAGGGGATCGTGACGTTCCTGTTCGACCTGCTGCACGTCGACGGCGAGGATCTGCTCGACGTCGCGCTCTCCGAGCGCATCTCCCGGCTCGGCGTGATCGCCGGACCGCTCAGGATCCCGGGCGTGGTGACCTCCGAGACGGAGACGGCAGAGCGGGTGCTCCAGGAGGCGCTTGGGGCCGGGCACGAGGGCGTCGTAGTCAAGGATGCATCATCGGCGTACGCCGCGGGGCGACGGGGGCGGGCGTGGCGGAAGGTGAAGCCCGTGCGCACCTACGACCTCGTCGTGCTCGGCGCGGAGTGGGGCCATGGGCGGCGCCAGGGGTGGCTGTCCAACCTCCACCTGGGAGCCCGGGACCCGGAGTCCGGTGAGTTCGTGATGGTCGGAAAGACGTTCAAGGGCCTGACCGATGAGCTTCTGCGCCGTCAGACGGCCGAGCTGCTGGCCCGCGAGACCTCCCGGCGGGGCATCACGGTCTTCGTGCGCCCGGAGCTCGTGGTCGAGATCGCGCTTGACGGCGTCCAGGCCTCGACGCGGTACCCGGGTGGGGTCGCCCTCCGCTTTGCCCGGGTCAAGCGCTACCGCCCGGACAAGCCCGCCGCGGACGCCGACGTGATCGACGACCTGCGCCGGCTGCTGCCGGCGCGGTCGTGAGGTCACGACCGCGCCTGGCGCGCCGCGTTCAGGCCTCGGCGATCATGAGCGTCGCGCCGCCGGTGGCGAACGACGCGACGTCGGCCGCCGCCGCCTGCCCTTCCGGGGTGGCCAGCGCCGCCTCGAGATCGTCCGGAGTGTCGAACGACAGCTCCGCCATGTAGTAGAACGGAGCGGGCGATCCATCCGGCGTCCCCAGCACCCTGCCCGCCTCAAAGCGGCGGAGGTGCGGAATCTTCTGCGCCAGCGGGGTGTGCGTCTCCGCGTAGTGCCGATCGAATGCCGCCGGGTCCTCCGGCGTGCCGTAACCAACCACCAGCTTGACCATGCGACTCCTCCGGGTTCGAGTTCGGCGCAGCCTATCTCGATAGACCGGATAGATGTGGAGGCACCCGAGGCGGTCGCCTCAGCGATCGGCGCCGCCATCATCGACGGAGCCTGACGCCGTCGACGTGACCGTGTCGGCCCGCCGCCCGGCGCGCGCCGCCCTCACGACCTTGTCATGGGCCGGCTCGCGATCGATCCCCAACGCCCGGAGCAGATCCACCGCCGTCGCCTGCGTGTAGGCGACCAGGACGCTCAGCGACACGTTCTGGCCCGCCGGCGCCAGGTCGGTGGCGGCCGCCACCGCCTGCAGAGCCGGGAAGCTGACCTGAGGATCCTCCTCGGCGTCACCGATGCGCGCCGCCAGCGCATCCGTGGCCTGAGCCAGGTCGCGCAGCGCCGCCGGCAGCGGCGGCGGGACCGGGTCATTGAGTCGCAACGCGCGCACGGCGGCGCGCGCCAAGACGCCGACGTCGCTGACGATCAGGTCGAGGGGACGGCCGATATCGCGGTACACGCCCACCGGGCCACGGTGCCGGCGGCGCACCGGCGCGTACCGCGCCGCTTCTCCGCCCATGTCCAGCGCCTGCTCAAATCGCCCCCACGTCGCCGAGATCCGCCGCGCCTGCTCGAGCACCTCCTCCGCTCGCCGGCCGTCCCGGCGCGCCACGGCATCGGCCACCGCCCGCAAGGTGTCAGCCAGCTCGTGAACCACGGCCTCGGCCGCGGTCCGGACCAGCTTGACCGGATGCACCGGGAACAGCAGCTGGCTGAAGACCAGCGCCACGGCACCGCCGACGAGGACGTCGAGCAGGCGGGTGGGTGGGAACCCGCGCGTCGTCGGCTGCAGGGTCGCCACCAGCGTCGCCGACACTCCGGCTTCGCTGAGCAGCAGCAGTCCGGCACCCAGCGAGACCGCGGCCGCCATCGCCAGGCCGACGATGACCGCGAGCTGCCAGACGCCGACGCCGATCACGCGCGTCAGCAGGTCCCCCGCGGTGATGCCGAGGGCCACGCCCAGCATCAGCTCGATCGCGCGCCGCGCCCGTTGCCCCCGCGTGGCCCCCAGCGAGACGATCGCGGCGATGGGGGCGAAGACCGGATTGGGGTGGCCCAACACCGCGGTGGCCAGAAGCCAGGCCAGCGCCGCCGCCCCCGCAGTCTGCACCACGGGCAGCAGGTTCTCACGCAGGCGCACCAGGGCCCAGCGGGAGGAGATGCGACCGCGGGCCGCGGCCCCCTCCACCAGTTCCCGCCGTCGCTCGCTGCTCAGCCGCTCCACGGGCGCGCCGAGCCAGCGGATTGCCCAGCGCCGCTCCTCCTGTGCACCCGCCATGGTCCCCTCCTACCCCGCTGCCGGGACGGACCCAACGCGCGACTGTAGGCTGCGGCGATTCTGGCCACCTCGAGTCTCCGCAGCGGAGCGGTTCTGGTCCTCGGCGACGCCGACAAGCTGGCCGACGCGCTCGTCGTCCGCCTCGAGATGCGGGGCATCAGCGCCGAGCGATCACGGCCGAGCTCCGACGTGGAGGCGTCGACCACGCTCAGGCGCGATTCATGGCGCGCGGTGGTGGTGCTCACCCGTGATGACATCCTGGCGCTGCGGCTCTCGCTGCTGAGCACGCACCTGCGTCCTGACCTCCCGGTCTGGACGACGATGTTCGACGCCACGGTCACGCGCGAGCTGCGGCACACTGTCCCGGCGGTCAACGTCCTCTCGCCGGCAGAGCTGGTCGCCGGCGAGCTCGCCCGGCAGTGCGTCGAGGCCGGGGCTCAGCCGGTCGGTCGCCTGCGCCGCGGTGTCCGGCTCGTCGACGACGCTCTGCGGCTCCTGGTCGGAGCCGGCGCCGGCCTGGTGGCGGCGCTGGCGGTCGAGGCCATCAGTGCGATGGTGGCGCTCCACGAGAACACCGCCGACGCGCTGTACTTCAGCACGCGGTCGGTGGCCACGGTCGCCGCGGAGCCCGGCGCCGCAGCGAGTCCCACCTGGTTCAAGCTGATCTCGGCGCTCGATACCGTCGCTGCGCTGTTGCTGGTCGCCGTCTTCACCGCTGCGCTCGTCCGCCGGCTCAGCCGGCCCCGGCTGACAGCGCTGCTGGGCGCACGAGCCGCTCCGGCCCGGGGCCACGTGTTGCTGGTGGGGTTCGGTCAGGTCGGTTTCCGGCTGGGGCAGAGCCTGCTGGAGCGGGGCATTCCGGTGCTCGCCGCCGAGCGCGATCCCGCGGCGCCGTGCCTGCGGCTGGCGCGCGCCGCCGGCATTCCGGTGGCGATCAGGCGCGGCGAGGACCGGGCGACGCTCGAGTTGCTGGGGATCCGGCGCTGCGCCGTCGTCGCCGCGGTCACGTCGGACGATCTCGTCAACGTGGAGGTGGGCTTGGCCGCCAGCGACCTCTCGCCGGACATCGCCGTTGTCCTCCGGCTCGGCGATGGTGAGGTGGCCGCCGAGACGGACTCCCTCCTGCACCTCGGCCGCATCTGCGACGCCCACGCGATCGTCGCCGACACGCTCATGGGTGAGCTGGTCGCCGGGCGTGATCCCCGCCGCGTTCCTGAGTCGGCGTGATCGCCGGGTCTCGGCGCCGCGGCGTCAGGCGGCGGCGGTGAAGATCTGGAACGCGAGCGGCGCCTGGATGCGGCCGTCGCCGTCGATCAGGTCGGCCAGGTGGTCGTCGACCGCCCGCCGGGCGTCGGTCAGAGCCGACTCCGCCACACCCAGGAACGTCAGCTGCTCGTCGTCGATGATCGCTTCTCGATCGACGCCGACGACCACCTCATGTGGGGATCGCTGCACGTCGGTCCAGCCGGCCTCGGCCAGGATCGCGGCCACCCGCGCCGGGTCGCTGAAGCTGAACGGGCCGGTGGGGCTCTTGCCGGGCGCCGGCGGCGGAGGGGGGGAGATGTAGGGCACCAGCGCCGGCCCGACGAACCACGGGTTGCGCTCGACGGACTGCCAGCACGCGAAGCCCAGGCGACCGCTGGCGACCAGGTGCCCTCGGATGTTGTGGAATGCGGCCGCCGGCTCGTCGAAGAACATCACCCCAAACTGGCTGATCGCCGCGTCGAACGGCGCCTCCGGAATCACATCGCGCTGGGCATCGACCACGGCGAACGAGACGTTGGCCACGCCCCGGTCCCGGGCGCGCTGCCGGGCAAACGCGACCAGGGGCGCGGAGATATCCGCCCCCACCGCCCGTCCGCCCCCACCGACCAGGCGAGCCGCAGCCATCGTCGCCGTCCCGCCCCCGCTCCCGATGTCCACCACGCTCTCGCCGGCGACCAGCCCCACGTGGCCGAGCAGGATGTCGGTGACAGCGTTGGTCATCTGCTCGCGCTTGGGCCAGGCCGACGCCCAGTGCTCGTCATTCCAGCGCCGTCGCTCCGCCGCGTTGGCCTCTTGCCCACCAGTCACGTGCACCTCCGCCTGTCGTCAGAACCGCTCGCCGGAGAACCTACCGTGCCGGTCGCGCCCGGCGCCGACGACGGCACGCCCAGCGCGAATCCTCTGACCCACTGGCATCGTGCTTGCAAAGCCCGGCGTGTCCGGCGAGGATGGCCGCGACCGGGATGCTGCAAAGAGGACTGCCCATGAACTCGCTTGGCCGGACGCCGGGCGCGGCGCCGATACGTCTTCGCCCGTTGGCGCTCATGTCCGCCGTCGTGTCGGCGCTCGCCGTCACTGTCTGTGTGACACTGGTGGGGCTCCCGGGCTCGGCGGCGTCGGCAGCGAGCGCAGCCGCCGCCTCCCGGGCCACGTTGTCCGGCACGGCGGTCAGCGGAAGCGCACCTCTCCCGGGGTTTACCGTAGCGCTGTACAGGACGTCCTCCGATCCGGCGCCCGGGGGCACTCCGACCGTGCTGGCGAGATCCGTCACCGGGGCCGGCGGCGCGTTCACCCTGCGCTACCGGAACGACCTGCCCACCGGCACGGTCGCGTACGTCCTGGTGAGGAGGGGCCACACGGTGCGTCTGGCCATCGCACTCGGCACGGCGCCGCTGCCCGCGCGCATCGTGGTCAACGAACGCACCACGGTGGCCACCGGCTTCGCCTTGGCGCAGTTCATCGCCGGAGATCGGATCGCGGGGAGGGCGCCCGGCGTACAGAACGCGGCGGCGATGGTCCGTGACCTCGTCGATATCCGAACGGGCGGCCTCAGCACCGTCGTGACGACCCGCCCCAACGGGAGCCAGACCTCAACTATGAGGGCGTTCGACTCGCTCGCGAACCTGGACACAAACTGCGCGCGCGTGCGCCTGGGCTGCGCTGCGCTGTTTCGTCTCGCCCAGGCGCCGGGCGACGCCAAACCGAGCGGGGCACTCGCGGCGCTGGCCGACATCGCGCGCAATCCGTGGCACAACGTCGAGGCGCTGTACGCCCTGACGCGCGTAGGTCCGGCGCCATACCAGCCGGCACTGCGTCCTTCGCAGCGGCCCGCCGCCTGGACACTCGCCCTGAGGTTCGCCGGCGACGGCCGGACGATGAACGGCCCGGGCAACATGGCGATCGATGCGGACGGCAACGTGTGGTCGACCGACAACTACACGTTCAGCCGCAACCCGTCAGCGCCCGTCTGCGGCGGGAAGCTGCTGCTGGAGTTCTCGCCCACCGGCCGCTACGTCCGGGGCTCACCGTTCTCCGGCGGCGGCGTCGACGGCGCCGGCTATGGGATCACGCTCGATCCCCACAACCACGTCTGGGTCGGCAACTTCGGCTTCAGCGCGGCGAAGTGCCAGAACCCGCCGGCGCACAACAGCGTGTCGGAATTCAGCCTGGCCGGTGATCCGCTGTCGCCCTCGGCGACGGGCACGTCGACAGGAGGCTTCACACAGGGCGGGGTGAGCTGGCCGCAGGGGACGGTCTCGGACCGCCAGGGCAACATCTGGATCGCCAACTGCGGCAACAACACCGTCACTCGATATGCCGGCGGCGATCCCAACGCCAGCCTGTCGATCCACCTCGCGATCAGCAAGCCGTTCGACATCGCCCTCAACAGTCGCGGCCAGGCATTCGTGACCGGCGATGCCAGCAATGCCGTAGAAGTGCTCAACCCTGACGGGTCGCCGGCCCTGCCCGCCCCCATCACCGGCGGTGGCCTCGACAAGCCGATGGGAATCGCCGCGGACATCCAAGGGAACATGTGGGTTGCCAACTCTGGCTTCGCCGACGTCCCCTGCCCCAGCGCCGAGCCGCCGCAGCCCCACCACCCGGCATCGATCACGCTGATCTCGGCCAGAGGCACCGGCCCGCGGGCGACCGAGTTCACCGGCGGAGGCCTCACCAATCCGTGGGGCATCGCGGTCGACGGTCACGACAACGTGTGGGTCACCAACTTCGGCGGTCAGCGGCTCTCGGAGTTCTGCGGGCGCGAGACGGCGAACTGCCCGCCCGGAGACCGGACGGGACAACCCATATCGCCTGGCACCGGGTACGCATTCAATGGCCTCGTCCGCAACACCGGCGTGCAGGTCGATCCCTCAGGCAACGTGTGGGTGGCCAACAACTGGAAGACCTTCCCGTTTCCTGAACGCAACGCGGGCGGCTATCAGATGGTGGTGTTCATCGGTCTTGCCGGCCCGTTGCGGACTCCCCTGATCGGGCCGCCCAACCCGCTCTGAGCGCCGCGCCGTCACTGTCGCCGAGCGCCCGCCGGAGTGAGCGGCCCGCCGTGCTCGATCGCGGCCGCGCCGGTCAGTCTCGATGAGTGGACGCGCGCCGGAGTCTCGAGTGTCAGGGTCGCGTCCGCGACCGAGCAGTTCGCAACCGCGCGTCCCAGGTGCGAGGCGCCGGCGTAGTCCCACGTGACCGTCGCGCGCCGCGGCGCGGTGACCGTGAGGGCGAGCCGCGCGTTCGGCGACAGGCGGAGGCGCACCACGGTCTCCTCCCCCGCGCGCTCGCAGACCACGCGTCCCAGCCGGACCGGGGCGTACTGCCGGTCGCCGAGACACACCGCCCCGGCCGCGATCCACGGCGTCAGCACCGGTCCCACCCGGATGCGTACCAGCACCAGGTCAAGCCAGCCGGCGCCGTCGTCGCCCAGCCGAGGGGCATGGAGCCAGCACCAGTGATCGGCGTGATCGGAGCCCCAGTTGTGGCCGACCATCGCCTCCCAGCCGTCCAGCGCCACCTGCTCAGTGCCGAGCGTGACCATCCCGGTCGCGGTCCCCGCCGGCACCAGCGCCGCGCCGTTGGAACGCGGGACGGCCCGGTCATACAGCCACGGCGCCGGGAGATAGGCCAGCTCCGGCGCGCGGGTCCGCCAGCTCAACTCCCAGCTCGCCCGCGACATCACGCCCGCCACATCCGCCGCGTCGATGACTCCGCGCGCCCCTGCCGGCCCGATCTCCCCCAGGCACGACCGGACCCACGCCGCCTCCGGGTCCGGCAGCGGCTCGGTGTCCGTTACCCGCCACGCCCGGGGCGCGGATCCCGCCCGGTCGAAGTAGGTCAGCCACACCGTCGGATACGCCGGCTGTCCGGACCGCTTGAGCGCCGTGTAGCGCAGCCACAGTGCCCGGGCAGATGCCGGGTCACTCGCGGTCAGGTAGTAGGACTCATACAGCGCTGCAGAGACCAGGGTGGTCGGGGCGCGCGGCGTGGCCAGGGCGATCATCGTGGCGCCATTGTCCCGGGCGACGCCGGCCGCTCAGCGTGTCACCACAACCGCGTCCGGGTAGCCGCCGACCGTGACCGCGCGCGCCGCGCGGTGCGTCCGGGCGTTCACGAGGGAGACCGTTCCGGCATACGTGTTAAGAACGACAGCGGTGGCGCTGCCCGGCGCGAACGTGATCGAGGTGGGGTAGGAATAGGCGCCGACGGAGACGGGCGTGCCGGCGCGACCGGTGCGGGTTGAGATCGGCGTGACCGTGCCGGCGATCGTGCTCACCACCCACGCGGTCCTCCCGCCGGGAGCCAGGGCGATCGCCTCCGGCGAGTAGCCGACGCGAATCGGACGAGCCGCTCGCCCGCTCGGCGTGGCGACGGATGTGACCGAGTTCGTGTCGCCGCTGACGACCAGAAGCCGAGCTCCGTTCGGCGCGGCCGTGAGCGCGTTCGGCGCCTGGCCGACCGGCATCGCGCCGGCGACGCGGCCGGTGACGGTGCTGACCGGCGTGACGCTGTTCGAGCCGTAGTTGGCCACGTAGGCTGTGGCCCCGTTTGGCGAGAATGCGATCGCAGCCGGATATGAGCCCACCGGAATCGCCGGCCGGGCCCTCCCGGTGGACATGTCGATCGGCGTCATCGAGGCGCCGCCCCAGTTGAGCACGTACGCGGTGCGTCCGTTTGGCGCAAGCGCGATCGAACGCGGAAACGCCCCCACCGGGATGGGGGGTCCTGGCTGGTCGGTCGTCGTGTCGATCGGCGTGACCGCGTTCGAGTCGCCGTCGACCACGTAGGCAGTGTGGCCGCTGCGGCTCACGACGACCGCGCACGGATCGGAGCCGACGGGAATCGAGGGTCCTGCGGTCATGGTCGCGGTGTCGATCGGCGTGACCGTGCCGGATCCGCTGTTGGCCACGTACGCGGTGCGGTCGTCTGGCGTCAGCGCGATGGCGGCCGGACCCGCTCCGACCCGGACCGCCTTGCCCACCCGACGGGCGTGCAGCGCCACCGGTGTGACCGTGCCGGATTGGTAGTTGGCCACCAGCGCCACGGCGGCGGGGGGCTTTGCGGCCCCGGACCGCCGGTGTCGTATCGCGGCGCCGACGGCACGCGGACGGGCCGAGCGCGCCGGCGCCCGGTCGGCCGGGGGCGTCGCGAGCACGGAACGCGCCCGGGCATGGGGATCGAAGACGTCGTTGAGAGGCTGCGCGTAGCGGTCGTTCAGGGTCAGCGTGCCCAGGCCGAGGGCCGCCTCGATCGTCCTGAGCAGGCTGTAGTGGGTGTACCGGACGTGCGACACGTAGCCCTGGCGCACTCCGCTGGAGCCCAGCACCAACGTCGGCACCAGCTGCGGGGGATGCTGGTGGTCGTAGGCATCCTCGTCCATCGTGATGATTGCCAGCGACCGTTGGGTCTGCCAGGCCGGCGAGCGCAGGACCGCGCCGAGCGTCTGGGCGAGGAACTGATCGCCCTTGTGCAGGCCGCACCCCTCCATGTCGCTGCAGTCGTCGGCGGCGATCCACGCAAAGCTCGGCGTCGTCCGAGCGCTCGCGAGGTCAGCGCTCATCGCCTCCAGCGGGAGCACGTGGGCGGCACAGTACGCGGGCCGGTCGCGGACGTCCGGGAAGTAGAGAAACGGCAGGTCGTCGTTCCAGTAGTAGCCGTGGACGGTGTCGTCGCACGGTCCGGCCGCGCTCTGCAGGTAGGCGCGCCACGTCTCGTGCGCAGCGCCGGCGAGATCGCCGATGTTGCGGGCGCGGATGCTGAAGCGGGGGTCGATCTCGAGCGGATCGGTGAGCGGGATCCCGAACGCTCCCCCGGCGGCGATCGCGAGGTAGTTGGCGTCGCTCGGGTGCTCCTCGGCGAACAGGTTCGCCAGCAGCGTGCCGTGGGCGCGCAGGCTGTTGAGGTACGGCGCCTGCCTGACGTTGCCGATCACCGCGCGGTAGTCCTGGTTCTCGAACATGAACAGGAACACGTGGTCAAAACGCGGGACCTGGGCAGCCGGGGGCGCCAGCGGCGCGGCTACCCGGACATCGCCGGAGACCGAGAAGCTCAATCGCCCGGCCACGGCCCGGTCATACCCCACGAGGGGCGCGTTGGGGCCATCCCAGTTCCGCCGCGATGTCGCGAGACGCAGCACGATCCTCGCCTCTGCCGAGCCCACAGGCACCACGCCCGTCGTGCTGCGCCGCGTCAGCCGGGCCGCGCCACCGATGGGACCGATGCTCCGCCGGCCGAGCACCCTGCCGAACGCCGATACGAAGATGGCCGTCAGCGACGCCCGGCTCGTCCTGGTGCCGCCCAGCCAGCCGGACAGGCGGTAGCTCGTCCCACGCGCCGGCAGCGTACCGCGAGGCGAGCGCAGCGGCACATCCTGGGAGAGAATCGCCGTCCCGCCGGCCCCGCCGGCGAACAGCCGGTCGACGCGGCGAAAGCCGGGGGCGGCCGGGAAACCACGCGTCCCGGCCCGAACGATGGTCGGCAACCCGCGGCTGACCCCCCAGCCCGGAATCGTGACGCTGTCCCATCCCTGCGCCGAGTACGCGCCAACCGCGCCGTCGCCGTTGCGCAGGAGGTCGGGGCCTGCCCGGTGATGAGCGCCGGCGGCCACGGCCGAGGGACCGGTGAGCGCAACGCACAGCAGCCCCATCGCGGCGAAGCCGCGGATGCGCCTCACCCCCAAGAGCGCGCGTCGCACGCGCGCACGTTATCACCGCGTCGGCGCCGGCGCGCGTCCCGGTTCCACGTCCGCCACTCTCGACGGCAGGGCGAGCAGGGCCAAGAGGGCACCGGCCAGGGCGACGACCGCCGCTACCCGCAGTCCCAGGCCCATTCCGCTGACGAACGCGCCGCGCGCGCTGTGGGCCACCACCGCTCCGGGGCCCTGTCCGAGGTGCTGGGCGAGGGCCAGCGCGGCGCCGAGCGAGGCCGATGCGGTGTGCGCAAACGCGGCCGGGAGGTGATGACTGGACAGCGCGGTGATGAGGCGGTGCTGGTAGCGAGTCGACATGAGGCTCCCGATCACCGCGACGCCGAACGCGCCTCCCACCTGGAGGAACGTGCCATTGGTCGCCGACCCCACGCCCGTGTGCGCGCGCGGCACCGAGCCCATCACCGAGCCCGTGGCCGCGGGGATCACGAGCCCGGCGCCGACGCCGAGCAGGGTGAGCCCCAGGACGGTCCCGGCATACGTCGTCGTCACGGTCGCACCGGAGATCCCGTACAGCCCGGCCGCGATCAGCAGCATGCCGGCCACGACCGTGACCTTGACGCCGAGCCGGCGGACGAGCACCGTTGAGAGCGGGGCCACGACCACGATCGCCCCCGCCGCGGGGAGGCTGCGCAGGCCGGCCTGCAGCGGCGAGTAACCAAGCTGCAGCTGCAGGAACTGGGTCAGGACGAACAGCGCGCCGAACAGGCCAAAGGTGACGAGTCCGACGGAGGAGACCGCGACCGAGAAGCTCCGCCTCCGGAAGAAGCGCAGCTGCAGCATGGGGTGGGTGCTGTGCCACTCCCAGAGGGCGAACGCCGCGAGCATGGCCAGGCCGGCGGTTCCCGCGCCGATCACCAGGACCGACGACCAGCCGCGCACCGGCGCCTCGATGATCGCCCAGACGACGAGCGCCAGGGCGGCGATCGACAGCACCGAGCCGACGGCGTCCGGCGGCAACGCCTGCTCATTCTTGGAATCCGGTACCAGCGGAATGGCGCACGCCAGTCCGATCAGGGCGATCGGCACGTTGATGAGGAAGACCGACCCCCACCAGAAGTGGGCCAGGAGCAGGCCGCCGACGATGGGGCCCAGGGCGATGCCCGCTCCGCTCGTGGCTGACCACACACCGAGCGCGCGCTGGCGCTCGGCTCCGTCCCGGAACGTGTTCGTGATGATCGACAGCGTCGAGGGCATGATCAGGGCCGCGCCGATGCCCATGCTCGCCCGGGCGGCGATGAGCAGGCCGACGGAACCTGACGTCGAGGCCCACGTCGAGCCGGCGGCGAAAGCCAGCAGCCCGGCGATGAAGGTCCGCTTCCGGCCGATCCGGTCGGCGAGGCTTCCGCACACGAGCAGCAGCCCGGCGAACACCAGCACGTACGCGTCGACGATCCACTGCAGCTGACTCGTGCTGGCGTGGAGCCTGCGCTCGAGCGTGGGGAGCACGACGTTGAGCACGGTGTTGTCCAGCGACACGATCAGGAGCGGCAGGCAGAGCACGGCGAGCGCCAGCCACCGGCGGCTCGCCTGCGACTCGTTCGATGGAGATCCGCCCGCGGGCCGATCGGTCCGCCGCCTGACTCGCCTCATCTCGGATGTCGGCGAACGTGAGTCCACGTCACACACACGATCGCGGTCCGCGGCGGCGCGGCCATCAGTAGTTGCGCACACGCGGGCCCCGCCACCACCACGAATCGGATGCCCGGGGCCGCCGGGAATACGCCGGCGATACAGGCGGAGCGCGGCTGGCGCGGGCCGTCAGGCCGGTCGGCGACCGGGAGCGGGCCGGTCGCCGGCCGCGGCAAGCCGCCATTCCAGGCGCTTGGTCGCGTATTCGGTCGGGAGTCGACGGCCGATCGCTTCGAGCGTCTCGAGCCATGCCAGCGCCTCGCTGAAGTCGCCACGAGACGCGGCCTCTTCGGCGAATTCGAGCGTCCGTGCCACGGCCCGCTCGTGCCTTGCCTCCCTGGAGAGAGACTGACCTTGGCGGGCGCGGTCCAGGTCTTTCCGCATGTCGTTCCCCTACCGGCGACATTTGTTCATCGCGGTCGCCGTGACGGCGACCGGCCGATCCCGTGCCTCCGATGCTAGTCCCGTCCGTCGACCGGTGGCAAGGCAAGCCACGGCGCCGGTGCCCGGTTCCGTAGTTTTCCGTCCGCTCGGCTCCTCGGAGGACCTGTGCCGTTGCCGTCCCCAGACCCGGACGCGGCGATTCGGGCCGCGATCTTTATCCACCGTGAGGCTCCGGCTGGGAAGATGGCGCGGGCAGGGAGGCGCCGGGACAGGAGGTTTCAATGACCGTAGGGCTCGTCCTCGATTTCGCCGGGGGCACGATGCCGCAGTACGAGGATCTGCGCGACCGCATGCAGCTCGGCGGACACATGCCGCCCGGCGGGCGGGTTCACACAGCCGGCCGGATCGGCCTCCGACCTATCGCCGGACTGAGTGCGCGCACGTTTGCGTGTGTCCCGGTCTCGGAATGCGAACCGGTGTCCTTCGAGCTCGGTGATGAGCGGTCAGACGCCTTGTGATGGACTGGGCATGGCGAGCGTGCGGCGCGACCTCCTGGGAAGAACACACGGTGAACTGAGCCGTGACGCTCGTTGCTGTGCGCGCGGCCGTCTGCGCTTGACTCCCGCCGCCGCGGCAGCGATAGCTCGAGCGGATCCTCTGTGTCAAAGGCTGAGATCTGAGGCACCTGGGATGGCGTCCCGTCGAGCAGGCTCTATCCGGCGATCAGGGTGCATTTTCGATTAGACCGGGCCATTGAGGTACCACCCAATAATGTCAGTGGTGGGTCGTTGAGACGTGCTAACGTGCGTATCGCGGTCAAGAGCCCCCTGCCGACGTCGTCGAGCTAACCAAGCTCCCTTCGATGTCACCTCGGGTTTGGCCCGCACGGGATCACTCAACCGAGTGCGTCCTGCCCTGAAGAGATCGTTGGGAGTACCACATGTACGCCACCATTCGACGCTATGAAGCGAGCGACAAGAGCCGCGCTACCGAGATCGCCGAGAAGGCTCGCGACAGCCTACTTCCCCGACTGAGTGAGATGCCGGGGTTTAACGGTTACTACCTGATCGACGCCGGCCACGGCGTCTTTAGCTCGGTCAGCATCTTCGACACTGAGGCTCACGCCGAGGAGTCGACGCGTGCCGCGTCCTCCTGGGTGCGCGAGGAGAAGCTCGAGACGGTACTCACGAGCCCGCCGAAGATCACCAGTGGAGAAGTGGTCGTTCGCAAGGCCCGCGAGCTCGTCGCGGCGTAGCTCGCCCGTCGAGTCGCTCGTTTGTCAGAGAGGGCCCGCAACAGCGGGCCCTCTCGACGGTCCTGAGCGCACCGGAGCCGCCCTGATTGGACAAAGGAGCGACGGCCAACCGCGAGATTTGGCCGGACTGGTTGCGCGCGGGTTCGGACAGCGAGGGGAGATTGTTGCTCAGCTGTCCGCCGGTCGGTGCCCCGCCCAGCGCTCGAGCGCCTGCTCGATGTCTTCGTCTCGGTTTCGCAGCTCTCGTTCGGTCTCAGCGACCACCGCAGCCAAGCGTTGACGCTCGACTGCTGCGGTTTGATTTGCCTGGGGGATAGCCGACTCGATCATGTCGAGGAAATCCGGCAGCAAGCTTGCCGTGCCGACGAAACGGAACTTGATCTCCGCGGGGTTGATTGTCAGCGACCTTTCGAAGAACTCGGCCTCCGGGAGGTCGGGATGCAGCCGCATCTGCTCGGTGAGATGGACATGGAAGGCCCGCTGCCAGATGCCGTCCACCTCACCCTCGATCGGGATTCCGAATCGCGTCTTGTCCTCAAGGCGCCGTGGGGGGGCCGGTCCGGCGTACATCGGTCATCTCGATCTCCTCGGCCTGGTTGGGGTCGCGGCTGAAACTCCCGCCGTCATTGAGCCAGCGCTGATCGGCAATCCGGTCTTCCGGGTCTCTCCCAGCTCGGCGATCCGTCGTCTGGTCCCTCCCGCTCGATGCACAGCCCGTATAGCGCGCAAGATTCAAGCACCGGAGACCCCTTATGAGCAAGGCTCGCTCCCGGCCCGGCCCGGCCATCCGTGAGGCCAAGTTTGCGTGTCGCTTCGCAGACCCGAGGTCTGGCTTGGCGTTCTGAACCGTCCGCCGATGCTTCGGAATCAACTGCAAACGTCCAGATTCCGGTAACCGTTCAGTCCCCGGGGCTCAGGCGAGCGCTGGGAACGGATCGCCGTGGGTGTGTGCGGTGAGGAGTTCGCTGAGGTAGGTGAACAGCGAGCGGTGTTGCATCCGGCAGGTAACGGCGGCGGAGGGAGCACGTTCGGCGAACCGCTCGCCGTTCTCGCTTTGGGTGCCGAGCGAGACCTTTCGGTGGATCACCGGACCGCGGAGCGCGCGCTCGGCGGGGTTGTTGGTCGGCTGGACGCCGTCGAGCAGGGTGAAGGTCCAGAGCGCGGGCCAAACCTTGAGCAGGTTGTGAGCGAACTGTCGGTGCCAGCGATTGCGCGCCCTGGTCGGCGAGGCGGCCTCGAGCAGGGCGCGGAGCTCGGTCTGGACCGGCGCGATCTCGGCCTGAAGCCGGGCACGGTCGTGGTGCTCGTGCTGGGAGGCGTGCCCGGCGGCGAACACCTTCTTGGTGAGCGGGACGCCCTGCTCGCCGAAGGTCGTCTGTTCGCCCAGGCCATCGGCGTGACGGCGGAGGTCGCGGTGCAGGTGCGACCAGCACACCTGACGTCGCTCGGGGTCGAGGTGGCGGTAGCCGTTCCAGCGGTCCGAGACCACGATCCCGGGATACTCGGTGCCGACGAGTGCGGTGAAGTGCGCACGGTTGCAGTGCTCGGCGATCTGCAAGCACGCCGCGTCGGGCGTGGTCGCGGTCCACAGCGCGCACCCTTCACCACGTGTGCGCCAACCGGTCTCATCAACAGGCACCGCGTTCTGATCCAGCACCCAGTCGTGCAGGTGCAGATGCGGGCCAGCCAACGCGTCAGAGGCGCGCTGGCAGATCGCGTCGACCGCTCCCGTCAAGAGCGTCACGCCGAACAGATCATGTGCGAGCTCCACGATGCCACGGCGTGAGACGCGGTGCCGGGCGGTCAACGTCACGAACGCCGCCTGCAACCTCGGCCCGAACGCCGAGCCGGCGATCCCGTCGGGCAACCGCGCGCTGGTCCGTGCCAGGCAGTGCCGACAACGCAACTGATGCATGCGATGCTCGGCCCGATCACGCTGATCGGTGGCAGCTCAGCGACCTGGTGGCGACCGAACCGCCGCTTCGGGCGCCGCTGCCGGGTGGTGAACTCGCGCCCGCACCCGCCGCACGCATCCGGGAAGTGATCGACGATCTCATCAACCTGATCCTCAGGCCGGAGCTCGCGGCCCGCACCCCGATGCCCAGGCTGCCCGCCAGCCCGACGCTCGCCCTCCCGCCGCGCCAGCTCCTTCGCCGTCGCGCGGGCCTCCGCCCGCCGCTGCTGACGCGTCTTCGGCGGATCCTGTCAGGGCGGCTTCGAACTCGTGCGCGAGTCCTGACGCGACTGGGCCTCCAGCCGCGCCAACCGCTCCTCGAGCGACGCGATCTGCCGCTCCTACCCCGCGGTCAACTCAACCAAGAACGCGACACACGCCTCACGCCCAGCGTCGTAGATCACCTCCGCCTCCACGCGGTCCATGCACGCAAGACTCGCTGCACCAACCAGGAATCCTCGGCACCGACCCCGACGACTGAACGGTTACCAGGATCCGTCCGTTTGCAGGCAGTTTCCGGGCGGACTGGCGTGCTGGCGCCATACTTCGCTTTCCCGGAGGTTGCGGCCGTTACACGGTCGTTTCGGCCGCGAATCGGGGCCGCGGCCGTTTCATGGCGGACGTGCGGCATCGGACATCGACAAGCTCCCATCCGCGATCCACGTTGAGCCGCGACGCCGCGGGGCGGTGCCCCGATCGTCCAACATGACGAAGTCAAGCGACCTCGACAATTCATTACGGCGGGTCGGTCGTTCCCTCGTTGAGGATCGCGAGGTATTCGTTGTAGACGTAGAGCTTCCCGCGCTGACGTCCGGTGACCTCACGGAGGATCCCAGCACCCTCAAGTCGCCTGATCGCGCCGTAAACAGGTGGCTCGGTGATCTCCAGCAAGGACGCTGCGAACGGCGGGCGGATGACGACCATCCGCGCCGCGAGGTCATGGACCCGATGCGCAGTTCCTGCCGCCCGCCCGAACTCATTGATGGTCCGCCGATCCGTCTCGAGCATCCGAACAAGGCGTTGCGTTGTCTCCGTGGTCGACTCAGCAACCTCGATGACCCCCTCCAGGAAGAATTTCAGCCATGGCTCCCACGCCCCGTCGAGCCGAACGCGTTGAAGGTGCTCGTAATACGTGTCGCGATGCGTCTTGAAGAAGAGGCTGAGGTAGAGCAGCGGTCGCCGCAGCACGCCTTGAGAGCAAAGAAGCAGGGTGATCAGGAGACGCCCAACACGGCCGTTCCCGTCCAAGAATGGGTGGATCGTTTCGAACTGGGCGTGCGCGACGGCCGCCTTCACCAGGATCGGGGTCGGCTGGTTCATGTCGTGTAGGAACCTCGCGAGATCCGCGATTGCTGGCTCGACTTCCGCCCAAGGCGGCGGCACGAATCGCGCATTACCGGGGCGCGTTCCTCCGATCCAATTCTGCTCGCGTCGAAACTCTCCGGGGTTGCTTGAGGATCCGCGCCCCGAGCTGAGCAGCAGCGAGTGGACCTCCCTCAGGAGCCGGCTTGAGATCGGGACGCCCTTCGGATCCAAGACTTGGCTGATCCCGTGGTTCATGGCGGTGATGTAGTTCGCAGTCTCCTCGGCGTCTTGGCGAGGGACGCCGGGCGCCTCGTCGTTCTCGAAGAGAAGGAGGTCGGAGAGCGATGACTGCGTGCCTTCGATCTGCGAGGAGAGAACCGCCTCTTTGCGGATGAACGTATAGAGGAACTGATCGGGGTCTGGGAGCAGCAGTGTGACTCCGTCCAACCGTCCGAGAGCCTGATTGGCTCGATCAAGCAGCTCTTGCGTCGTGGCGTCGATCTCGAGACGCGGTTTGGGTGGAAGACGGTTCGGGTGAAATGCCCAGAACGCGTCAGGCCCGCTGCCCTGCTGGACGAAGCGCCCGGCGCGATCACTTGTCGTAGTCGGTGCTGGAGCCATCTGGGCGGGAATCCGTTCGTTTCCTTAGCCGTGAGCTTGCTAAAGCTTATCGCGTAAACGTTTACTTGGACTCTGCAGAAGGCAGCGACCGTTTACCAGCGATGCAGCGTCCGGCTGGTCGCTTCGGGCCGCGAGCATAGGATTCCCCTCAAGCGCGCGATCGGACGGCGTGCGCCGCTCCGAGTTGTGAAACCCAGTCCGGCTCACACCCAACACGCGGCACATCACGGCGACGGGAAAGGTGCTCTTCTCCCGCGGCGATCAACGAGTAGCGCTCGCCTACCGCCCGTCGTCCTCCTTCGCGAAGAAGACCGCCGCTTTTCGCAGGATCTCCCGCTCCATCCGCAGCCTGGCGTTCTCATCCCGCAACCGCGCAAGCTCCGCGCGCTCATCCCCGCTCAGCCCGCCCGGGCGCTCCCCCTTCGCGGCCTTCTCCTCCTTCACCCACCGGCGCAACATGACATCGGAGACACCCAAATCCTTGGCCAGCCGACGCTGCGGCTTGTCCCCCAGCTCAGCCAGCCGGACCGCCTCGCGGCGGAACTCCTCCGGATACGGCGGCCTCGTTCTCGGCACCAGAACCCTCACTTTCCCCGGCTTTCGACCGGAAGCGTCCAAGTGTCGTCGAAAACGGGTCAAGTCCAATCATCGCGGCGGCCGTAATCCCTTTCGTGGCGTTGGGATCGTCCGTGTCGGCGACGGCGGGCCGCTCCTATGTCGCCGAAGCGCTCGCAGGCTCGACGACGGCGCCGAGGTGGAAGCGATCGCCCGGTCCGACGACCGCTGGCAACTCAATGCAGCAGCACCGGGTCATCGGGGGTCGCGCTGCTGGAGGACGCCTGGAGCCGCAGTCGTGGTGTCAACACCGGGATCGCTTTGGTGCTTGCAGCCTCCCGACCTCGAGTTAGCGCCCCGAGCGACGAGCGGACCGAGCCGTCTCCGATGCGCAGCGTGCGCGCTTGTGGCGATTTGCGCGACTGGGCCCGCGGGCCGGGCGGTGACCTGCTTCTGTTGTTCGTGAGGTACGGGCGCCGGGCGTGAGGTGGACGTTGGTCACGTCGAGGGGTCCACGTGGCTCGTGGTGCTGCCCGCGGATGAGGTCCCTTGGCAACCGCTGCGGCGTGTGCCGCAGGGCCTGTATGAAAGCGACGGTCACGTGCCGGGGCGCACGTCAGTCGGCTTGGGGATGCGCTTCACGAGCTCGACCATCTCGCGGGGGTGGACGACTGCCGGCAGGAGCAGCTTTAGCAGGTCCTTCAGGAGGAGCGGGTTGAGCAGGTCTTTCAGGTGGAGGCCCTCCACCTCCAGGTTGGATCTGAACAGGCCAGCGATGTGGCGTATGTCGAACTTCGTGGGTGAGACCGGAATGACGAGCTTGTCCAGTTGCAGGAGCCCGTAAACGGCTTCCATCGCTGTACGCACCGACGTCTCCACCGTGAAGACACAGTCATCGTCCACCTCGACGAACTGTCCGAGGAAGCCAAGGTTGACGCACCCTTCCGGGATGACTCTCGGACGGTCGCCGATGGTCCGTGGCATGAACTGGCTCGTGATGTACGGCATGCCCGACAGTGACACTTTGGCGTGGGCGAGGAACTGCTCGGCGGTTGCCTCCAGTCCGAGGTGGTAGAGGAATTCGGTGAGGATCTCGGTTCCCGTGCACTCCACCATGGGCTTCTTGACGTAGTCTCCGACGTTGTTACCTCGCAGCCCGCAAGCCCACAAGACGTCCATGTTCTCAGGCTGGTCGGGGAAGAACGGCTTGGAGTGGATGATGAACGCCAAGTCCCAGCCGGAATCCTTCACTGTGACGGCGCCACCAGTGCCTCGCCTGTCGCCGCTGACCTTCTCGATGTGGTCAACGAAGTCCGGGTAGTCGACCAGTGTGACGAAGAACGAAATCCACCGGGTCTTCTCGGGCCAGCTGATGAACTTCTCCGGATGCCCGAACTTCGGATCGAGCGCGGCTAGCTTCTCCCATAGGGTGAACAGACCGCGGTCGTGGCGGTCGAGGTTCCACGCCACGGCAGTCTCGTTGTCGCCGTAGGTCGAGTTCTGGGTCAGCGACCCGTTAGTGAAGAACACCAGATCATCGGCCGTAAGGACTACCTGCGAGCGTCCCTCCACCGACTCGATGGTCAAGCCGGTGACGGTGGTTCTGCCATCCTGCGAATCGACGGCCATGTCGAGGACTCGGCTGCCTAGCGCAAAACGTACCCCGAGCCCTTGCAGCCAGGCAACGAGAGGGCGGATGAGGGAGTCGAACTCGTTGTACTCGGTATGCAGAATGCCTTCGAGGCGCGCCATCACCCCGGTGAGATGCATGAACCTCAGCGCGTAGCGTCGCATCTCCATGACGCTGTGGTAGTCGTCGAACGACAGAAACCTGGAGAACATCGGCCAGAAGTTCGACTCGAAGAAGCTCGGCGAGAACCAGTCACGGATCGACTTGTCCTGCAGCTCCTCTTCCGGCGTGACGAGCAGGCGCAGAAGCTGCGCTGCCCCTGCCTTCGGCAGCCTAAGGTGTTCGTAGTCGACCTTCTGCCCCTGCTTCTCGATGAGCCGCCAATGTGACGAGATCGGCTCGCGACAGTTGACCTCTCGCGTCTCGTCCAGGACCGTCCGCCCTGGCCGCTTCAGAGAGGGCACCTTGCTGTACAGGTACCACAGGCACTCCATGTGAGCCTCAAGCTCCCGCTCACCGCGGCAGACGTAGCCAGTCGATGGATCGCCGGCACCGTCCATGGCTCCGCCCAGGACCGGTAGGTCCTCGTAGACGGTGATGTTGCCCGCTGGCATATGCGCATCGGTCGCCAGGAACGCCGCCGCGGCCAAACCCGCTATCCCACCCCCGATGACGTGAGCGGTCTTGTCCTCGATGCCTTCGGGAATGGTGGCGTTGACCCGATCGTAGAAGAGCATCCGTCACTTCCTCCTATGAGAACGGAATCGATCCAGTGTCAACGCCGCGCCTATGACCGTTTCACCGCGGTCGCGACCGCTCATCGGTAATTCCACCGAGGCGCCCTGCGGAGAAGTACGCACCCGCTCGTAGCGCCACGCGGCTAAGGCGGCAGCAGTCCGGGATCGCGCAAGCACGAGAGCAGCAGCCACACGGCCGACGGTCCCGCTGCTCATTGCGGACAGACCCGGACGCGAAGCCGTCGTCTACCGGCGTGGCTGCTCTGCTCCCTCCGCGGTCGGCTGAGTTTCGCCTGCCAGGCGCGACTACCGTCTGGCCCGGAGCCGGCTTCACGATACGGACTTGGCGAGATGACCGACGGTCCTCGGTCGCATACAGTCACGCTGACCAACCAAACCGGCCAGACGAGGAGGGCGCAACATGTATGTACGGATCGCGCGGTTCGAAGGCGGCGACCGCAACTGGGACGACTTCGCCGCAGACGTGCGCGAGACAATTCGCAGCGGCGGACAGGGCACGCCGTTTGAGAGAGTGGGCGACGCGGCCAAGAGGATGATGCTGCTTGTCGATCGCGAGAGCAACCGGGGCGCGAACCTGATCCTCTGTGAAACGGAAGACGACCTGCGGCGGGTCGACGCTGCAATGAACGAGATAACGCCCGCGGCCGGACGCGGTGCCCGAACCGCGGTGGAGATGTACGAGGTTCTGCTGGATGCGGAGCCCGGCAAGTAGCTGGGCCGTGGGCCAGCACCACGCTAGGTCCGGTATGGACCGGATAGGTCCGCACCAAGGAGCCCGCACACCTCGGAACCGCGGCTAGCACGCTCCGGCGGCCGTCACGACGGGCGACTGCTTACGCCCCGAGCCGGTCGTTGCTCCCCGCAAGCGCTTCGGCGAGAGGATGTCGCGTAATTACGGTGTCGTCCGGCGGGTTTAAGTTAAGACCATTCTTGGATGGCTCTGAACTTCATCGGGACTGACCGTGATCAGTCGGTCTTGCTTCCGCCGGATGTGAGGGATTGGCTGCCAGACGGGCACCTGGCGTGGTTCGTTTTGGACGCCGTTGCGGGGATGGATCTGCGCGAGTTTTATGGGTCCTATCGCGCTGACGGTGTCGGGCGGCGGGCGTATGACGCGGCGATGATGGCCTGAGCTCAACCGGTCGTCGCAACGCGGTGTGGTCGGTGACTCTAAGGGCGGCCTATGTCGAATTCGACATAGGCCGCCCTTACCGGCGCGGACCAGCACTGACCCGATCTTCGGGTCCAGGTCGGACTCGGTGAGAGCGAGCGCTTCGCTGATCCGCAAGCCTGCGCGCCACAGGATCGCGATCAGCCCACGCAGCCTGTCCGCATACGGACCCAGTCCAGCCTCACGCATGACGAGGATGATCTCCTCGACCGTCGGCGGATCGGCCGGATAGCGCAGCCCCTTGTTCGGCGGCACGCACCCCGCCCAGTGACCAGGCGTCGCAGCCGGTGACCGCGGACGACCGGTGACGTCCACCAATCCTGGCTCGGACATGATGTCCTCCAATCGATCGGCCCGGCCCGCAGTGGCGCCCACGAACCGGGCGCTTGCATGAAGGCGCGAGCTTCCCACGTCCCCGCCCGCGCGTCGGCCGAGAAGAGCGCAACCCTTCGACGCCCGACGGGGGTCACACCCACGCCGTGACCGCTCTTGCGCGGCGAGGTCGAAACCGGTTAGCGACACTACCGCGCTGATCACCACGTACAAAGCCGGCGATCAGGGGGTCCGGAAGGCTAGCCGGGAGGGTGGGCCTCGACGTCGTCAGCAGCCGGCTGCTGTGCCTCTGCGTGGTCAGCCATCCCGGTGTCGTCGGCAGGGAGCGCGGACTGCGGCGCGCCCGACTGGGCCTCGGCCTTGAGGCGGGCGAACTCGTCGTCGACGGCGCTCTTGGCGCCGAGCTGGTCGAGCTGGCGATCGACGTCGTCCTGGCCGGGGCCGAGCGCTGTCAGATCCTCGAAGGTTCCCGCCGCCTGAAGCTCATCGACGGCCTCCGCGCGAGCCTTCATCGTCTCGGTCTTGTCGAGGGCGCGCTGCGTCGCCATGCCGATATCCGCCATCGAGTCACCGACTCCGGTTGCCGCCTCGGAAACCTGTACCTGCGCCTCGGCAGCCGAGTACTGGGCCTTGATGACTTCCTTCTTTGAGCGGAACTGCTCTGTCTTCGCCTCGAGCTGCTTCTCGGACTCGATCAGCTTCTCCTGCTCTGACTCGAGCTGTGCGATCTGTTGGTCGAGCGAGCCAGCCTCCTGAACGGTCAGCTGCTTGCGCTCAAGCGCTGCGCGAGCAAGATCCTCACGTCCCGCGGACATCGCGCCGCGGGCCTGAGCGTCGAGCTTGGCGCTCTGCTCACCGAGCTGCTGCTGCTGGAGCGCCAGCCGCTTCTTGGCGGTGGCGATGTCGGCGATCCCCTTCTTGACGTTCTGGAGGTTCTCGACCTGGCGCTCATACGCATAGTCGAGCGTCTCGCTCGGGTTCTCGGCGCGGTCAAGCTGCTTTGACATCTTCGACTTGACCACAGTCGAAAAGCGTCCCATTAGTCCGGGCATCGAAACCTCCTAGCGGCTTCGTAATCAGCGTGGCTCACTCATCCGAGCGTACTCCGGCTCACCGGCCGACCTCCAAACCGAACTGGGTCGGTAGTAGTCAGGTACGGAGGAGCCACGATGTCGTCGCCGATCGTAGGCGACGAGCGCTTCCCCTCTCGAGTAGGGACACGTGCGTCTCGCCAATGGCATCGGCGACGGCAGACCCGACGGGGACGACTCATTGAGACGCTATCCCTCGACGCCTCAAGCGGTCACGGATGGTGGCGTCGCTCCTCCGCATCGAAAGCAGACAGCGCGTGGGTCGCTTGCACGTTCCTCGCTCGCGTGAAGCGCAGGCGAGCGCGGCGATCTGGTCAATCTGGCACCGATCTTGCTGCTCCGGTCGGCTCGACGTGCGATTCGACAGGCTTCGTCGTTTCTAATCCAGCGAGATACGCGTGCAGGGTCGGTCGCCAGCGCCGATGCTCGAGCGGAGCTCCGAAAGCTTAGAGTTACAGCGATGCGATCCGCGGCTGATAGGGATGCGTTCGGTCGCTAAGTAAGTCAGTCGTCAGGTTGATCCCAGAGGCTCGCGTCGCCCTTGACCACGATGCGGCCGTCTCCGCCTTGCCTGAGCTTGTCGATCTTGCCGATCGACGCCGACCGGGTGGGTATAAGTGATCCGCGCGCTGCGCGCCGCCTCGGTCAGCATCCGTGGCTGGTCGTCGCGGAAGACAGCGGCGATCGGCGCGATCCGCATTGCGGCGCCGTTTCTGCGTGACCCCTGGCCGTCGAAGATCTGAGGGGCGGCCAGTGCGACTGGCGTCCCGTCCGCCCATAGCTCGAACACGCGCCGTGTTCCGCCGCCGTAGCCGCGGTCGGGCTCATAGGCCTCGGTGAACGCGCATGCAAGATGCTGATTGTCGACTCGCCCTCGCTCGATCAGCGACTCCGCCAAGCGATCATCATCTGCGTGTCGTCGGTGGAGGTGCCGCGTCCGCGTTGACCGGTTTGTCCGACCGCCACATCGAGACTGAGCAGCGGCGGGCTGCCTCGATGCCGGCGCGAGCACACGTCACAACGGCCCCAACCATCGTCCACCCAAGCTACGCCGGGGCGGGGGTCCAGCACCTGGCCGGGGGCGGGTGCGGAGCGTCGAACGTGTCGATTCAGCAGCCCACGCCGATGGCCGTGCGCCCGGGTGCCGTGCACCCAATCCGCACGCTCGGCTTGCGGCTCGATCGGACCGTAAATATGTAGTCCTTGGCGACCCACCCGGGTTTCAGGGTCTCGACGGTGATCCTGGAGCCGACGAGCAGACGGCGATCGCCGAGCCGAGACGTGAGATCGATCGTCCCGGGGGTATCGCAGCGGTGGCGGCCTTTCCGCCCGCACCGCTTCGTCGGACGGACGGCGATCTTCCGTTTGGCGAATGGACAGCCCCCGCCGTGGCACTTTAGGACGACGGTTACGCCAGGGGAGACTCCGTTCACGATCAGCTGCTGAACCAGGGTGTATGAAGGCGTGTAGTAGAACTGCCACTGCAGCGTGGCGGCGATGGTCCCCAGCGGCTGTACCCCGATCGCCGTCCCGGGCGAGCTGGAGCCGTTGAAGCTGTCGTCCCCGCCGTAGGACGCGGTGATCGTGTGATGGCCTGTCGTCGGGTACCGAACCGTGCAGGTGGCGGTTGAGGAGCTGCCGACCGGCTGGCTGGTGCATGACCTGATCACCCGGCCGCCGTCCGCGAACGTGACATCCCCGGTCGGCGTCAGCGGGCCCGCGTGGCTTGGTGCGACGAGCGCCGTGTACGTCACCGGCCCGTCCACGTTCGGAGTCGAATCCGGAGTCGTCACCGTGGTCGAGGTGGAGTCCTTGTAGACCGAGAACGCTGCGGGCTGGCTGGCCGAGCCCAGCACGAGCGAGCCTGGGGTGGGATTGAACACGGCGGTGAGGCGTGCCAGCGACGACGGGTTTGCAAACGACGTGGCGCAGTCGACTGTGACCGATGCGGTTGATTGCACCGGGATCTGCACCGCACCGCACCCGCTGATCGGAGTGCCGCCGTTTTCGAACTCGACGGTCCCCGAGGGCGGCACCACAGTCTGCGCGAATGACGTGACGGTGCTTAGCAACGTCACGCCCTGATTCGTCACCAGGCCGTTCGTGCTCGTCAGCGGAGCGTCACTCACCGCCGCGAACGAAGTCGTGCTAGCCGCCAGCTGCGTCAGCGTGGCGGGATGGACCGTAGCGGACCCAGCGGCAGCGAAGATCGGCGTTGTCTCCGCAACGCGCGAGCTCGTGAGCGTCGCGCTGTAGGTCCCATCGCCGTTGTCATGCGTCGGGCCGAACGTGATTTGTGGGTCGTACGGAGCCGAAAACACCACCGTCTGGCCGGGGACGGGAGCGGTGGTCGCATCGAGGACGGTCGCGGTGACTGTGGTCGTCGAAGTCCCATTGGCAACGATAGACGCCGGTGACAGCTGGACGAACACATCCGCCGGGGCCCCCGCCGCTGACGCCACTCCAACCCCGCTCAGGAACATCACGAGCAGCACTGACAGGCCTGTGATGACCACGCGCGTCCCGGCGATCAAAATCGTCTTCCGAGCGCACTGTCCGATCCGTCTCACACCCACAGTCCCAACAAGAGGCGGTAAGCGTACGCCTCAACCGATATCCGACACAAGCCCTTGATGAAGCCGGGACGATTCTTGCAGCTACCGAGCGCAGGGATGACCACCCCGCGCGCTGGTAAGCGTGGGCGTCGATGATTCTTGACCGGTCGGTCAGTCTCTATCGGACCAGCTATTTGAGTAACAGCAGAGGTGAGTCATGCGGCGAAATCCGGCGCGCGTCAGCATCGAGTAGTACGCGCGGCGCCTGGCGAGGAACCCATCACCGAGCGGTGGCCTCACATGACGGTCGTGCCAGCTCGCTGAAGCTCTCGACGCGCTATCCCGTGCTCTTCGAGGCGGCGGCCTGTTGCTGGGTGAGCGAGCTGGGTCCCAGCGCCACCACGCCGTGGTCAGCTAGAAGAACTGCTAGGTCGCGCCGCTCAGGCGGCAAGCTCGTCGACGGACGTGCGCGTTCGCGTGGACGCGCTCGTTGCCAATGCAGGCGCGGAACCCCAGGGCCGCCGGGCTGCCTATCAAGTCGACCGGCGTGATCGCTTTCACGTGCCGGGTCGACCGAAGCTCATGAGTCCTGCGGCGACCCAACGCTCGCTCGGCGCCCCGACCGCGGCCCGCTCGGATCGTCGCCCAAGCGGTAGCGAGCTGCGGCGAACTCGAGAAGAGCAAAGATGGCATGAGCAGTAGCGGCGTGGTGGCCGCCGCCGGCGCAGGTGGCCGGCTCTCCGCGTCGAACGACGTGCGTTGAAGGCGCGCGCGGGTACCAGCCGCGCGGCCGGTCATCCGAACACGAAGGGCCGACCGTTGACTCACGCTATGCGATGGGTCGGGCTGAACGCTGCCCGCGCGTCTGGTTCGACGCGAGGAGAGGGTCATGACGATCGTGATGGGACTGGATCAGCATCGAGCGCAGATCACCGCGGAGTGGATCGACACTGGCACGGGTGAGATCGGCAGGGCGCGCATAGCGCCGGCGCACCGGGAGCCCGTGCGCCGGTTCCTCGCGCGGTTCGCTGGCCAGGAGCTGGAGGTGGCGCTGGAGGCGACGACCGGGTGGCGGTTCGTGGTCGAGGAGCTGCGGGCGGTGGGCGCCCGGGTGCATCTCGCCGAGCCGGCGGGGACCAGCGCACTGCGCGGCAACAAGAAGCGGCCGAAGACCGACCGGGCGGACGCCAGGCATCTGCGCGAGCTGTTGATGCTCGGCAAGCTGCCGGAGTGCTGGATCCCGCCGGATCATCTGCTCGACCTTCGTGCGCGGGTGCGGTTGCGGCACACGATGATCGATGATCGCGGCGAGTGGCAGCAGCGGATCCGCGCGGTGCTCTACCACCACGGGATCCGCCACCGTCGCGACCTGGTGCTCCTGACCGCGGAGGGCCGCGCTTGGCTCGAGCAGGCGCCGTTGCCCGAGACCGCCCGCGAGCAGATCGCGGTCGGACTGCAGCTGATCGACGCGCTCGACCGCCAGCTGCCCGCGCTCGATCGCCAGCTGCGAGCGTACGCTCGCCACCAAGCCGGCTGCACTGCGCTGATGGGCCACTACGGGATCGGTGAGCTGACCTCCGTGGCGATCCTCGCCGAGCTCGGCGACTGCCGCCGGTTCTCCTCCTCGCGCCACGCCGTCCGCTACGTCGGCCTGGACATCACCGTGTACCAGTCCGATCAGCGCCGCTCGCCCGGGCACCTCAGCCGGCAAGGCCCCTCCACGCTGCGCTGGGCGCTGTACGAGGCCGCCCAGGTCGCCAGCCGAGCAGGCTCCCCCGACCGCGACTACTACCTCCAAGCCGCCGCCCGGCTCGGACACAAGCGCGCGTGCCTGGCGATCGCCCGCAAACTCCTCAAACGCAGCTACCACACGCTGCGAGAACTCGGCGACGAGGCGCTCCAGCCCGCATGAACTCTCATCGTGCGCCCGCGCCCCACGTCAGCCGATGCACCGCGGCCAGCTCCCGACAGACTGCTGCCGCCACGCCCACGTGGACGGCCCGCAAAGACCGAGCGGCCGCACCGCACTTCCCCCAGCGGGAACGACACCCCATAACCATCATGTCGCCGGCCCAGAGCCAACCAGGGTCGCGGACCAAGATAAGCATGGGCGCCCGCGCGCACACCCTTCACAGCAAACATCCATTGGAGGGGCTTGACACGACCCGACAGCACAGATAAGCAGTCGTGAGCGACGCCGTGGCCGGGGGCCTTCATGACGCCTGAAGCAGTCAGGTAACTGCGGCTACTGCGCCGCGCGAAGAGCGGCAGTCTGGCTGAGACTGCGGTGTGGGCGACGGAACGGCAGTCCCCGGCGCGACCGCTTGGCCGGTCCTGCTCGATGCCGCGGTAGCCAGCTAGACGCGCATGCCGTGGGCGTTGTCGGTGTCGGCCCCGGTTCAGGTCGAGGCCGAACGTCACCCGCATCCCGGTCATCCCCGAAGGGCGCCGGTGACGAATGCCGCGTCCCAGTCAGTCAAGCCGTGCCGCGAGCGTGACGCTCGGCGCAGACGGCACCTCAGAGTCCATTCTCACGCCTCGGCCACCAGAGTTGGCGCGACCCCAGTGGCGGAGACCGATTTTCGGGCGACTCTAAACGGTGAGCACGAAGACTTCGCAGAATGGCTCGAGGATGTGCCACACGGCTTGGTCCCCAGCGGTGAACGAGCCGACGTCACCAACGCCGAGCTCTAGGTTCTCGCCGGTTTCAAACTCGATCCGCAGCTTTCCCTGAACCACGTGAATCGTCTCATCCTTGTCCCACCGGTAGCGGATTGCAGCTGGGTCGGAGCGGAAGATCCCGACCACGTGGGAGCCATGGTCCTCGGGACGTACCCAGTGGACACGCGAATTTGGGTTTCCGTCAAGAATGTCATCGTCGGGAAATGGATACGGATCGAACTCGAGAGCGTCAATGCTGCCAGTGAATATGGTAGCCATGGTTCTCCAGATGGTCGACGACGCACAGCGTCGCGTGATTGGTTCGAAGGTGGTCACGAAAAGCGCGACGGATCTTGCCGCCGAGTACGAGCCAAACGCGGCTCCGCGGATGATCGTAGGTGAGTCGGGTGCCGGTTTCGGGGCCTGAGCAGGGGCGTTGCACTGGTGAGAGCGGCTTTGTGAGTCGCGCCTGACGGTGGAGCGGTTCCTTCCCGTGTTCGTGGTGGAGCGGGGTGGCTGCGCGAGGTCGTCGCTCGCCGGCAGGGATGTCGGCGAAACCCGGGGCCGGATGAGCGCGAGGGAGGACTGTGTGGCGACGCGCATGGACTCGGACCCGTCGGTTCGCGGGTTCTCGAAGTCCATCGAACCGGAGGTCGTCGCCCATGCGCGTCACCGCTGCATTCTCCCGCCTGATGGCTTGCCCGGGATCTGGGTCCGCAAGGTCGCGTCCGTCCCGATCGGGTGGTGGTCTGGGTCGTGTTGCGCCGCACGAAGCTTGTCTGCCCCAAGTGCGCCTACTCGACGGTGGCGCGCGAGAACGAGCAGGACCACGACTCGGTCTGGCGGCATCTTGATCTCGGGGTCTGGCGGCTCGCGGTCCGGGCGCGGCTGCGGCGGTTGCGCTGTCCCGAGCATGGGGTGCACGTGGAGGGCGTTCCGTTCGCCCGCGACGGCGCGCGGTTCACGCGGGACTTCGAGGATCTGGTCTGCTGGCTGATGACCAAGACCGACCGGACCGCGGTCTGCCGACTGGTGCGGATCGACTGGGAGACCGTCGGACGGATCATCAAGCGCGTCGTCGCTGAGCTGCTCCTTGCCGACCGTCTCCACAACCTGTTTGAGATCTCGATCGATGAGGTCGCGTGGCGGAAGGGCCACCGCTACCTCACGCTGGTCGGCGACCACCGCGAAGGGTGCGTGGTGTGGGGCACCGAGGGCAAAGGGCAGGCCGCGGCGGACGACTTCTTCGCCGCGTTCGACCCGCCGCCCGCGCCGTCCCCGCAGCCGCGGCAGCCGCCCGAGCCGGCGATCATGGTCCCGCTCGCCCTATGCCCGACCGTCGCGGGCCGGCGAGGGCATCCCGGCGGCCTGGCTCCGCGCCGCCGGCGAGCTCGACCCCAACTCCTCGCGCGCGCCTCGCGGCTGACCGCGGTCTTGATGGACATGACCGGCGCCTCGGTGCGCGGGCACGCCCCGCAGGCCGAGATCGTGATCGACAACTACCACGTCGTGGCGCTCGCGACCAAGGCGCTGGGCGAGGTCCGCCACGAACACTGGAACGAGCTGCGCGCCGCCAGCCGCGGCGACGCCGCCAAGGCGTTCAAGCACGCCCGCTGGTCGCTTCTGAAGCAACCCGAGCACCTGACTGACCGCCAGGCGCGGCGATCGTGGATGGACGGCCGGCAGACGCGCTCGAGCCCTACGCGCGGTCGCTGGACCGGGCTCTAGGCGACGGAAACTTGATGCAAATTATGTGGGACCTGTTCGGCGTCGCTGAGGCGCTCGCGGCTGTCAGGCGCGACGACGAATCGCTGGAGGTGGCGGGCACGGCCGAGAGCCAGGGCGCCGAGATCGGCGCGGCGCAGGAAGCACTGTACGTCGAGCACCTCAAGGCGCTCGAGCAACGGAGCGGACCAGCCAGGACGGCAGACCTCAAGGAGCGCGGCCGAGCAACTGACGCCGCCGACCGCGTCACTCGAGCGTGCCAACTCGCCCGCTCGCACGCGCCAGCGTCCACCCTCAAGCACGAGTGACAAAGACCGAATCGCAAGGCTGCCGACACAGCAGGGCGGTAGGGCCATCCAGGCCCTTCGGGCCGACGCGTCTCCTTCGGGCTAGCAGCAGGGAGCCTGCGGCACGAATTGGCTTGAGTGCTGCTCTCCGAAACGATGGGTCACGTCGGGTCGGCCAGCGGCGTCGACCGTCAGCCGCTACCGATCGACGCCTGAGGCGGTTACGACTACGCGACTTCTCCTTCCAGGCGATTGCGCAAGCGAGTTGACTTGGGTCTCCGTCCCGTCGGCGCCCCTGCTCTGCATTAGGTCATGCCTATGCACCACGTGGTGGTCCGGTGGATTGCGTGGCGCTGGGCAATCGGTCCCGGGCAGGAGCGCCTGAGTCCGGCCGGGAGGCGTTCGCCTACGCGTGCACATGGGCGTGGCGCGGTCCCGGTTGTCGTCCCCTCACCGGCACACATCACCGAACCAGTGTTACGGCACACCGCCCTCGGCCAGTGCTCTCGGGACGGGCTCCACGCGACGGTGTGCCGGCACCGGTTCCTTTCCGTACGGAGCATCTGCTTGGCGTCGTGGTCAACTGGCCCTCGGTGGGCCTGACCGATGATTTTTGCGCGCCGTGCTGGTCTGTACGCCGAATACCGACTCACCGTAGGCTGACGCCATGCGGAAACTGACCTTCGGCATGAACCTGAGCCTGGACGGCTACATCGCCGCGCCCGGCGACGACCTCGGCTGGAGCGTGCCGAGCGACGAACTGTTCCAGTGGTGGTCCGACCGGGTGGGGGCGACGGGACTGGCGCTGTATGGGCGCAAGCTGTGGGAGACGATGAGCTCCCACTGGCCGACCGCCGACCAGCAGCCGGGCGCCACACCGGCGGAGATCGAGTTCGCCCGCCGCTGGCGGGACATGCCGAAGGTGGTGATCTCCTCGACGACCAGCACGGTCGACTGGAACACCCGTCTGGTCACCGGCGACGCGGTCACCGAGATCACCCGGCTCAAGGCCGAGGATGGCGGCCCCATGGACATCGGCGGTGCCACACTCGCCGCAGCGGCGATGCGGGCCGGGCTGATCGACGAGTACGCGATCGTCACCCATCCGGTCCTGGTGGGCGGCGGCACGCCGTTCTTTACGGCCCTGGACAACTGGGTGAACCTGACCCTGGTGGAGACCCGGATGTTTCCCGACGGCGTGGTGCTGACCAGGTACGAGACCAGGCGCTGAGTGCCCGACGTCGGATCGGCGCGGGCTTCGGGCCACCCAAGGATCTCGTGGCGCTGTGTTCCGAGGCGATCGCGACGTCCCTGCCGGATCCTGTTCTTCACCGCAGACGATCCGTCCGGATAGGGATCCGCTTACGGCATTCCGCGCCCCGCTCTCTCATGAATGCGGGCGTCCTAAGGCGGTGCCGACGAGGTGCTCGCTTGGCGACGATCCACGGAAGCGCCACTTGGCCGGACGCGTTGCGTCCCGTGCATAGGCACAATGAGGGCGCGCTTGAGCTGCCGATCGGATGGAGGTCGAGCACCATCGCTGTCGCCTTGAGGCAGAAGGAGCAGCGTCGGCGATCGAGTACTACGACTTCGCACACAACCTGGAGGGCATGACTGGTGCCGATGCCGGCTTCCAGCCAGCTCCTGACCCCTACAGCCCGGCAGATCTCAAGGACGCAGTCGAGCGGGCTCTCGTGTCAGCATTCGGGCGCTCTGCCGTCACCCGAGGCAACATGTCGATCACTGTCCGGCAGCAGTCGAACCGGCTGGCGGCGGATGTCTTCCCTTGCTTCACCTACCGCCGCTACCACAGCCGCTCGACGACCGGTGGGCTCCTGTCGTGCAAGGGGACGAAGCTGTTCCCGGATAAGGGCTCGTCGATCGAGAACTGGCCAAAGCAGCACTACGACAACGGCGTGATCAAGAACACAGCTACTGGCCGTCGCTATAGGCGGATGGTCCGCGCTCTGAAGAACCTTGAGAACGAGATGTGCGGGCGCGGGGTAATCCGTGCAGCTCCGAGCTACTTCGCCGAATGCCTCGTCTACAACGTGCCCGACGCCGCCTTCGGATACGCCACGCATCTGGAGGACATGCAATCCGTTCTTGCCTACGTGTGGACCAACACTCGATCTGACGCAGAGTGCTCCGAGTTCGCTGAGGTCAACGAGCTCAAGTGGCTCTTCCGCGCCTCCAACAAGTGGACGCGGGAGGACGCCCACCGTCTCGTAGATGCCGGGTGGAACTACATGGGGTTCGAGTAGATACGCCCCAGTCATCCGCTCATTCAGGCCATCGTCTTGGTCGTGGCCGGCGTATACCTCGTGGCGTTCCTCATCCAGGGGCTACCCACGGGCGAGCTTCTCCGGCCACTCGGCGCAGCAACATCTGCCGCTGGCCTGTTCGTGCTGGCCTACGACCACTTCATCTGGCGCATACCGAAGCTGGGCCCGGGCATCAGTAACAGGCCAGATGTGCGCGGGACCTGGCGGGGCACTCTTGCGTCGCACTGGATCGACCCGGAGACAAACGAGCGCGTTCCGCCGGACACTGAGGTCTACCTGGTCGTGCGCCAGACGTTCTGGAAGGTGACGGCGGTCCTCATCACCCGTGAGTCGAAGTCATGCTCGACCACAGCAACCGTTGATGACGACGGCTGCGGCCAGTATCAGTTGGTGACCATGTACCGAAACACGCCGCGCGCTGCAGCTCGTCACCGCAGCGAGGTACACCACGGCTCGGTCAAACTCGACATCAGCGGTGAGCCCGTCACACGGTTGGAGGGGTACTACTGGACCGACCGTAACACCATGGGCGAGCTGCAGTTCGACCGGCGGTCCAAGCACACCATTGAGTCCTTCGCCGAAGCGGAGGCGCTCAGTTAGTAGCCCGAGAGGACTAGCGGACATGGACGAACGACCGCGGCCACGTAGGGAAATCAAGACGGGTGCGGCCGCGACAACCCAACGACCCACGGGTAAGTAAGACGCAGTTCTGCTTGTACCTGCGTTGCGCGTCTACGTTCTTCCAGATCGACTCCGGCGTGTTGGCACCGGAGTTGATAATCGACGAGCTTTGGGGGCAGCTGATCGAGGAGTCGCCTTCGAGGAGAGCGTGGTCTCTACCGCCGGTCCGTTACGGCCCGAGGTCGGCTTTCAGCAGGGACTGACTGGCGATGTGGCTCCTATGGACTTCCCTCGTGCGAACCAAGAGCTGAGGATCCTGGGGATCCCCGATGGGATCGATCCGGTCGGCGGTGCCCTGTTGCCGATCGAGATCACGTCGCACAAGGGGAGTTACCGCCTGAGCTGACGGCTTTCGCCCACATGCGTGCGTCCGCAGCGCCGGTGCCGGACGAGTCCTTTCGTGCTCCGGGCGGCGCGGTTCGCGCCATTCCTTCGGCGACATCTGGATGACGCCACTGCCAGTCCCGGCGCGATCACAATGCCACACGAAAGGACTCGCCGTCGCAGCTGGCGCCGGCGCCATCCCTATGGCGACGCCGGGATGGCCGCCCACCGGCCGCGGGGGCGATCGCTCGTTGATCAGAGCAGCGATGAGCTCCTGCTCGAGCTCGCTGTCCGGTTTGTCCGGAAGCGGCAGCGTACGGCGCACGTTGCGAGGTCGAAATCATTTCTGCTTTCGCGCCGGAAGAGGGCGGCCTGACCTCAGACCTCGGGAGGTTGTCGTCGCGGAACTTTGGTGACGATGGTCCCCCCGGTGTGATCGTTACATAGTGACTGCGATCGGGGCCTCTTGGCCGTTTCCAATCCCATCTTGGGGTTTGGGCATTTTCTGTGGACTCCCTAATAGGGGCCGGGGGGGAGATTTTTTTGTGACGGTGTTTGGGGTCAGGATCTGCCCGTGAAAGGTCGACCCGCCCCCCGGGGTATATGGCAGACCGCGAGAACAGCTGGAAGGTATCCGGGGTACGTGCGTCTGCGCCCGGCGCGTGCGACGGCTCGTCTGGGGAGGAATAAGGCCCCAGGTTTGGGCATTACGACGGGGTCCGGCGGGATAGGGATGACCCGAGGGTTTCTGGCACGGCCGTCCTCCTCCGCACCAGTCATTGCGCAGAGCTGCTTCGAGCAGGTGACTCAGGTCGAATGCGCCTCTTGTTTGCCACCCCGCGACCGCGTGAGGATTGTGTCGGTGCCATCGCCCGTAGGCAGCTCGGTTCAGCCGTCCGTGAACCCACGGTGCGCTGATGACGCGTTTTGGTGCTGAGTTGGTGACGGTGGTTGAGGTTGCCGCGATCCTGTGTGGTCAGTCGGATCGGCTCGAGCGCTGCGCGACGGGGCCTCGAATCCTCGGTGATTCGGCGGCCGCTACCGGGCACGGCTTGGGCCTTTAGGAAGCGTAGATAAATAATGTGAAGGATCTTGCTTGGGGGCGTAGAACTTCGGGAGCGTGATCGATGAGCGGTTGATCGGCGAGCGGTTTCGGGCGTTGGCGCCGGAGTTGAGCGAGCGGGGGCGGCGGATCTGGGCGGCGTCGGAGGCGCGGGTGCTCGGTCGTGGTGGGATCGCAGCGGTGGCGAGGGCGAGCGGGATCTCTGAGAACACGATCCGCAAGGGGATGCGGGAGATCGACGCCGGGGAGCGGCTTGAGGGTGGTCGGGTGCGTCGGCGTGGCGGTGGACGCAAGCCGATTGGTGAGACTGATCCGGAACTGGTCGTGGTGTTGGAGCGGTTGGTCGCGGATGACTGTCGCGGCGATCCGATGCAGGTGCTGTTGTGGACGTCGAAGAGCGTGCGCCGCCTTGCTGTTGAGTTGCGTGAGCGGGGCCACGAGGTTCATTTCACGACCGTGGCTCACCTGTTGCGCTCGATGGGTTACAGCCTGCAGTCCAATCGCAAGACTCTGGAAGGAGCGCAGCATCCCGATCGTGATGAGCAGTTTCGTCTGGTCAACGAGCGGGTCGGCGCGGCGATCGCCGCGGGCGAGCCGGCGATCTCGATCGATACCAAGAAGAAGGAGCTGGTCGGCGAGTTCAAGAACGCTGGGCGCGAGTGGCGGGCGGCCGGAGAGCCGATCAAGGTCTCGACCCACGACTTCCCCAGCCAGGCGATCGGCAAGGCGATCCCGTACGGCGTCTATGACATCGCTTCGGACGAGGGGTTTGTCAACGTCGGGATCACCTCTGAGACCGCGCAGCTCGCGGTGGCGTCGATTCGCGCGTGGTGGCAGGACCTCGGTCGGGAGCGCTACCCGGCCGCCCGCGCGCTGCAGATCACCGCCGATTGCGGCGGCGGGAACGGGAACCGCATCCGCCTCTGGAAGACCGAGTTGCAAAAGCTCGCCGATGACACTGGGCTTGAGATCCGCGTCTGCCACTTTCCGCCGGGCACATCGAAGTGGAACAAAATCGAGCACCGGTTGTTCTGTCACATCAGCCAGAACTGGCGTGGCCGGCCGCTGATCAGCTACCAGGTGATCATCAACTCGATCGCCGCGACCACGACCAGCGCCGGCCTGAAGGTCTACGCACGACTCGACGAGCGCGACTACCCCAAGAAGGTCGAGGTCACCGACGCCCAACTCGCCGCCGTCAACCTCACCGCGGATCCGTTTCACCCCGAGTGGAACTACGCGATCGCGCCATCCGCGAAATCAGCAGCTTAATTATCTACGCTTCCTTAGGGACCATGGGGGCTAGGAATCGCACGTGTGAGCGTCACAACATTGTGTACAGCAAGAGTTTCTCAGGAACCCGACGTGCACGTGACCGATCGGTTGCGGAAGCCGGGCTCGACTTCAGGACCCGGTTATTAACTCAGCTGAACCCACATTGTCGCTCAGTCGTTCAGGGGGTCGTTGCCATGCGATCCGGCTGACGATCGTGTTCGTGGCAGAGCACTCGGCCGGCGTCGGCACCGGCCAACACGTCCTCCGTCGCCAAGGGAGTCGTCCGCCGCGTGAGCGAGCTGACGATCGCGTTCGTGGCGTTGCGGTCGTCCGGTGCCGGCGACGGCGGACCGCTCGTATGTCACCAAGGCAATCGCTGCGCGGCAGGGCGGGGCGAAGGTCAGAGCGATCGTGTTGTCCGGGTCCAAGATGCTTCTAGCTGGGCGATGGTTCGAACCGAACCGCTCTCGGCGAGATCCCTTCCCTGCACGAGCATGACGAGAGCGGACAGGGGCATCCGGGCGCAGACGCCCGTCGGCGAGGTAGCGGGTCGGAAGCTGCTTGCCGAGCAGCTGGCCTGATGGTCGGTCCACCCGATCTCGACCTGCCGCAGCGCGCGCGATCGGCGCGCTTACTCGAAGCCCGGCGTGTGCATCGTGCTGGCGGCGTTGGAGAGGTCGTGGGGGTAGCCCGGCGTCGCGCCGCGGTTGTCTGGGGACTCGCTGACACGATCCATGATCGACCTCCGTCTAGGTCGCGTCGGTGGAATAGCCGCGGCCAGCGTAGTCAAACCCGCCGAGCTCATGCGTCGCCGCGGCGGCGGCCGGCGGACAGGCGTAGTACGCGCGAATCTCTCTGATCAGCCCGGCCTCGTCGAAGACGTACCACTCCGCTCCCCGGAGCCGGACCTCGGCCCCGATCCCGGGCTTGAAGTTCGACCACTCGATGACGGCCTCGCGCCGCGCCTCGTCGACGAGAAGCCGGTCGAGCTTCCAGTAGGCGCGGCGACTGCCCTGAAAGCCCTCCGAGAAGCCTCTACCGATCGCGTCGGCGCCGACGAACGCCGTCTGAGGCGTCCCGTCCGGGAAGGTGTCGCCTGCCGGGAAGTAGTGAACGGCGTCTGGCGTAAAGAACGCCGCGATCCGCTCCGGGTCGCGCGCGTCGCACGCCGCGTAGTAGGCGAGAATCGTCGCCTCGTAATCAAAACTCACTGTCCGGTAGGTCCTTCGTGCAGCTCTCGCCAGTTGCCGGTCTCGTCCAATCCTGCGACCGATGGCCACGCAGGTCATCGACTAGCCTACTTCCCGCGGAAAAACTCGTGAGAACGAAACGGCCGCGGAGAGGTTCTCGCGCGGCCGTTCGTGGTGAATGGGTTTGCTCTTGGTCGAGGGAGCGATTGGGAGTGTTTCACCGCTCCCGGACGGCGAGCGTGTCGGTGTTGTAGGCGAGGATCGCCCACTCAGTCCAGATCTGCCGGCCTTGGTCGCCTTTCAGGCGTGATCGGTCTAGCCCGTAGCGGCGTTTGAGGTGGCTGATCCGGCCCTCCGCGCCCGTCCGGTAGCGCCGCAGCCGGCGTTGGGTGCGTCCGGAGGCTGGCTCCTGGCGGCCAGCGATGAATGTCTGCTCGGGCTGGAGGTCCACAAGCGCGCGGTTCGTCGGACCGACGTTGAACCCGCCATCGACCGCGACCTCCCGCACGGTGATCCCGAGCCGTTGGAGCTCTGAGGCGGTGCCTGGCAGGAGCGTGTCCTCGGCCGGGTTGCCCAGCTCGGTCGAGGCCGGCAGGATCAATCCGCGGGCGCCGGGCTTGGTGTTCTCGGTCACTTCCGCCAGCTGCGAGACGAACCCGAACTCGTTGGGCTTGCCCAGCTTTGCCCTTGCGGATCGGACGGGCGTCGGGGTCGTGAAGCGACACGATCCGGTCGGTGATCGGCTCGCCCGCGACGCGCTGGCGGATCTGCCGGGCGACCTTCTCGCAGCGATCCGCCCAGTCTTCCAAACTGGTGGCGGCCTTGAGCTTCGCCTTGGCGCCGCGCCCGCGCGCCGTGCGACGGGCGACCACCGCGAGCCGCCGCGCCTCCTTGATCAACCGCGACAGCAGTTCGCCTGTCTCCTTGGTCAGCTTCAACACCTCGGCCTTCGCCTCCCCTGAGCGCCGGCGGACTGTCCGGGTGATCGCCCGCAGCTTGCGACCCATCGCCCGCGACCGGTCGCGCACCCGCCGCTGCTTCTCGTCGATCAGCCGCGCGAGCTTGCCTCCCTCCCGCGCCAGCAGCCTCACACCGCTCGAGGCCAGCCCCGTGTCGGTCGGATACTTCACATCGGCTTCGATCACCGTCGAGTCGATCCTCACCGCCCGCGCCCGAAACCGCTTCTCCCGCGTTGCCTTCACGATCAACGCGCGCGTCAACTCCGCCACCGTCTCCGCACCGATCCGCCGCGCGAGCTTGCGCACCGTCGACTCGTCCGGCACCCGCTCGGTCAGCGAGATCCGACAGAACCGGCGCAGATGAATCGAGTCTGACACCTCCGCCACCAGCGTCCTGTACCCCCACCGATAGCGCTGCTTGAGCACCATCAACCGCACGTAGGTCTCCAACGCGATCGTCGGCCTGCCATCGGTCAACACCAACCGGCCCGTGTCCCGAAACTCCTGCCGCCAACGCTCCACCAACGGCCACAACAACTCGGGATCGGACAGCACCACGTCCAGCGCCGCCAGATCCTCGGGCAACTCCTTGACCTCCAAGGGCAACGCGTCGTCCCACAGGCACTCCGGCTGCTCGGCCAAGAGCGTCAGCATGCACTCCCCTTTCGACGAGAAATCCGTAACCGTTCAGTCGTCGGGGTCGGTGCCGAGGATTCCTGGTTGGTGCAGCGAGTCTTGCGTGCATGGACCGCGTGGAGGCGGAGGTGATCTACGACGCTGGGCGTGAGGCGTGTGTCGCGTTCTTGGTTGAGTTGACCGCGGGGTAGGAGCGGCAGATCGCGTCGCTCGAGGAGCGGTTGGCGCGGCTGGAGGCCCAGTCGCGTCAGGACTCGCGCACGAGTTCGAAGCCGCCCTGACAGGATCCGCCGAAGACGCGTCAGCAGCGGCGGGCGGAGGCCCGCGCGACGGCGAAGGAGCTGGCGCGGCGGGAGGGCGAGCGTCGGGCTGGCGGGCAGCCTGGGCATCGGGGTGCGGGCCGCGAGCTCCGGCCTGAGGATCAGGTTGATGAGATCGTCGATCACTTCCCGGATGCGTGCGGCGGGTGCGGGCGCGAGTTCACCACCCGGCAGCGGCGCCCGAAGCGGCGGTTCGGTCGCCACCAGGTCGCTGAGCTGCCACCGATCAGCGTGATCTGGGCCGAGCATCGCATGCATCAGTTGCGTTGTCGGCACTGCCTGGCACGGACCAGCGCGCGGTTGCCCGACGGGATCGCCGGCTCGGCGTTCGGGCCGAGGTTGCAGGCGGCGTTCGTGACGTTGACCGCCCGGCACCGCGTCTCACGCCGTGGCATCGTGGAGCTCGCACATGATCTGTTCGGCGTGACGCTCTTGACGGGAGCGGTCGACGCGATCTGCCAGCGCGCCTCTGACGCGTTGGCTGGCCCGCATCTGCACCTGCACGACTGGGTGCTGGATCAGAACGCGGTGCCTGTTGATGAGACCGGTTGGCGCACACGTGGTGAAGGGTGCGCGCTGTGGACCGCGACCACGCCCGACGCGGCGTGCTTGCAGATCGCCGAGCACTGCAACCGTGCGCACTTCACCGCACTCGTCGGCACCGAGTATCCCGGGATCGTGGTCTCGGACCGCTGGAACGGCTACCGCCACCTCGACCCCGAGCGACGTCAGGTGTGCTGGTCGCACCTGCACCGCGACCTCCGCCGTCACGCCGATGGCCTGGGCGAACAGACGACCTTCGGCGAGCAGGGCGTCCCGCTCACCAAGAAGGTGTTCGCCGCCGGGCACGCCTCCCAGCACGAGCACCACGACCGTGCCCGGCTTCAGGCCGAGATCGCGCCGGTCCAGACCGAGCTCCGCGCCCTGCTCGAGGCCGCCTCGCCGACCAGGGCGCGCAATCGCTGGCACCGACAGTTCGCTCACAACCTGCTCAAGGTTTGGCCCGCGCTCTGGACCTTCACCCTGCTCGACGGCGTCCAGCCGACCAACAACCCCGCCGAGCGCGCGCTCCGCGGTCCGGTGATCCACCGAAAGGTCTCGCTCGGCACCCAAAGCGAGAACGGCGAGCGGTTCGCCGAACGTGCTCCCTCCGCCGCCGTTACCTGCCGGATGCAACACCGCTCGCTGTTCACCTACCTCAGCGAACTCCTCACCGCACACACCCACGGCGATCCGTTCCCAGCGCTCGCCTGAGCCCCGGGGACTCAACGGTTACGAGAACCTGACGATTAGCAGGGCTTCCCCAGTAAGTACCCCCAACCGGATTCGAACCGGTGATCTCCTGCGTGAAAGGCAGGCGTCCTAACCGCTAGACCATGGGGGCGCCGCACCGATTGTAGGTCTCGGCCCGTTGATCACGCCGTCAGCACGCGCCGCAGTCGCCAGACCGCGATAGCGGTGGCCGCAGCGGCGAAGCCGAGCAGCACGCCGATCTGGGGCAGGATCGTGATCAGGTCCCCGCCGTGTTTGAGCAGCTTGGCGAAGCCGTCGTTGGCCCACGCGTGCGGGGTGATGTGCGCGATCGTCCGGGCGGTGCCCGGAAACACCTCCAGCGGCGCCATCGAGCCGCCGAGGGCCGCCAGTCCGAGGCCCAGGAGGAAGGCCACCGGGGTGGCCTGCTGCTCGGACTGGCACATGCTGCCGACGAGCATGGCGGCGCCGGTGCCCACCAGGCAGAAGGAGAGGATGAGGGCGGCGCTGCCAAGCGGGTCACCCCAGGTGACGCCGAAGAAGAGCATCGATCCAACCACGATGATCAACGCCTGCACAAGCGCGACCGCCAAGCGCCCCAGCAGCTGCCCGGCCACGATCGTCCCGGTCGACGTGGGCGTCGAGAGCATCCGCCGCGCGATGCCGAGCCGGCGCGTCTCGATGACGAACGCGGCGCCGGTCATCGAGGTGAGGAAGATGAACAGGACCAGCTCGGTGCTGGCCCCTTGCTCAAAGCGCCCGGATGTCGTCTGGTACGGGCTCCCGTCCGGAGCGGTGAGCGCGACCTGGATCCGCGGAATCGTGGCCGCGACGGCCTGCGCCCGCGCCAGCGCGGCGGCGAACGACAGCCTCCGCTGCCGCGCCAGAACCTGGGCGGCGGCGATCGTCCGGCTCTGGTCGGCGGCGACCGATTGAATCGTGGAGCGCAGTTGCTGGGCGACGGAGTCAGGGCGGCCGACGTAGGCGAGCGTCGCGATCTGTCCCCGCCTCAGGCGGGTGTCGTAGTCGGCCGAGACCACCAATCCGGCGTCGACGTCTCCGCGCGCCACGGCGTGCTCGAGCGAGCCGGTGCTGCCGTAGCGGACGAGTAGCACCGAGGGACGGCGGCTCAGCGCGGTGGTGAGCTGCTGGGCCAGCGCCCCCCCACGATCCTGATCGACGATGCCGAAGCGGGCCTTCTGCGACCCGCCGAAGGCCGCACCCAGGAGCAGGATGATCAGCATGGGGAGCACGAACAAGAAGAAGATGTTGGCCCGCCAGCGCACCAGCCGCCGCATGTCGGTGGCGGCGATCGTGAGCGCCTTCATTGGGCCACCAACCTGCCGACACGAGCGAAGGCGACCGTCCCCGTGATCGCCGCAAACGCCAGAATGGCCGCGGCCGGGCCGAGTACGGCGCCGGGCCCGGTGCCTCCAGCCATGTTCTCCAGCCCGCGGAGGAACCAGGCCTGCGGCGTGGCCAGGCTGAGCGCGGCCAGCAGGCCGCCCGCCTGGGAGACCGGAAAGAACGAGCCCCCCAACATCCCGAGCACCAGCGCCACCATCGTCTGCCAGGACTGGGCCTGGTCAGGCGTGCGGGCCAGGGTGGCGACGAGCGTCATGACCGCCGTGGCGGCGATGACGCCCGCGGCGATCAGAATCAGAACACCGAGGACATTGCCCCAGTGGGCCGCCAGCAGGAAGTGCGTGGCCACCGCCAGCACCACCATGCTCACGAACCCCAGCACGAGGCTGGTGAGCAGCTTCCCCACGATGACGGTGTTGCGGTGGATGGGAGCGACGAGCATCCGTCCCAAGGTCCCGTCACGCCGCTCCTCGAGCAGGCTGGTGATCCCGAACTGGACGGTGAAGAACAAGAAGAAGACGGCCATCCCAGCGGCGTAGAAGGTGCCCGCATCGAGCTGCCGGCTCTGGGCCGACACCGCAGCGATCGATATCGGCGTTGGCAGTGAGCCGACGAGCCCGCGGCTCATCCCCGTCGCACCCGTGGCTGCGGCGACGAGCCGCGCGGTGTCGGCGCCGGCGGCGAACGACCGCGCGATCGACTCGGCGACCTCGGCGCCGATCGTGGAGTCGACGCTGCCGAGCACGCGCAGGCCCGCGGCGCCATCGTGGCCGACCGCGGTGGAGAACCCCGCGGGAATGATGAACGTCGCCGAGACCTTGTTCTGGTTGGCATCGCGCCGTCCGGCCACCGGCGTCGGCTCGTGCTTGACGGTGATCAACCCGCGCCGCTCGAGCGGCGCGAGCGCATCGGCGGTGAACGCCTGCGCGGCCGGGCCGTGGTCCGAGTCGACGAGGCCGAACCGAAACGAGACTCGTCCGCCGATCGCGTTGTGGAAGATCAGGCCGAAGATCGAGGCCAGGACCAACGGCACGACGATGGCCACCAGAAGCGCCGTGCGATCACGCATTCGCTGGCGCAGGTCCTTGCCGAGGATGACCAGCGCCGGGCGCATCGCCTCAATCGCGCAGTGCCTTGCCGGTCAGGTGCAGGAACACCGCCTCCAGATCCGGCTCGCGGACGTCGACCGAGCTCACCGCCACGCCCGCAGCAGCGGCGGCGCGCAGCAGCTCAGGGAGAATGCTGCGGGCCCGGTCGACGATCAGCTCGACGCTCCCATCCTGGAGGCTGGCGGCGCGCACCGGCTCGAGGGCCAGGCAGGCGCGTGCCGCGGCCGGCAGGTCCCCGGTTCCCTCCAGCGCCACCCGGTCATGCTCGCCGACCAAGGCCACGAGCTCAGCGCGCGTCCCCTCCGCCTTGAGCTCGCCGAGATCGACGATGCCGATCCGGTCACACAGCCGTTCGGCCTCCTCCATGTAATGGGTGGTGTAGAGGACCGCCATCCCCTCGCGGGAGAGAAGTTCGACGCTCTCCAGGATGGCGTTGCGGCTCTGCGGATCGACGCCGACCGTGGGCTCGTCCAGGACGAGTAGCCGCGGGCGATGCAGCAGCCCGATGCCGATGTTCAGCCGCCGCTGCATGCCTCCGGAGAAGCTCTTGGTCTGCTCGCGGGCCCGGTCGCTCAGGCCGATCACGTCCAGCACCTCATCGATCCGCGCCCGGGCCGCCTCAGGGCCCAGTCCGTAGAGCCGCGCGAAGAAGGCGAGGTTCTCCCGGGCGCTCAGGTCCGGGTAGATCGCCAGCTCCTGCGGCACGTATCCGATCGCCGCCTTCTCGGTGACGCTGCGGGTCGTGAGCCGCCGGCCGGCGACCGACACTTCGCCGGAGCCGGCCTCCAGCAAGCCGCAGACGATGGAGATCGTTGTCGTCTTGCCGGCGCCGTTGGGACCGAGCAGCCCGTACGTCTCTCCCTCGGCGATCGTGAAGCTGACGCCGCGGACGGCCTCGACCTCGCCGAACCGCTTGTGGAGATTGGCGCAGACGAGCACCGGAGGCGAGCCGGCCGTCGGCGCGGACGACCGCGCCCCGGCAATGGGCGCGTGACCGGACACTGCCATCCCGGGACTGTGCCATCCCGCGGCGCGGCTGCCCTCCGCCCCAACGCGCCGAGCCGCACAGGAAAACTACGCACCGAGGCCGACATCGGCACTACGATCATCCTGGCATGGGCGAGCTGACCCTGACCGGCGAGTTGGTGCCGCGGGGCCCGGCCGCGGCCTTCGTGCTCGACGACGCGCAGGTGGCGACGGTCGGCGAGGGGGCCAAGCGCTTCCCGGTGGTCGCCACCGTCAACGGCTACGAGTGGCGGACCAGCGTGACCCGCATGCGCGGTGAGTTCCTCGTCGGCCTCAATCGCGAGGTGCGCGAGGGGGCCGGCGTGCAGGCCGGCGACACCGTCACCCTGACCCTCTGGCTGGACTCCGCGCCCCGGGAGGTGGAGGTCCCGGACGCGCTCACCCGGGCCCTCGACGGGGACCGGGCGGCCCGGGCCGCGTTCGACCGGCTGGCGTTCACCCACCGCAAGGAGTTCGCCCGGTGGATCGCGGAGGCCAAGCGCGAGGAGACGCGCGACCGCCGCGTGGCCCAGACGCTGGAGATGATCCGGGCCGGCCAGACCCGCAGCTGACGTTCCGGACCGGAGCCGCGCCCCGGCAGGGGTGAGATGGAGGGTATGGGTGCTGGGCACCCGCCGGATGACACTCGTCGTAGTGCCCGTCCGCGTGAATCCCTGCTCCGCTGGTTCGGTCCTCGACGCTCCGGGTACGAGAGCAATGAGGAGATGCCCGTCTCAGCGCATCGGCAGCGAGGCAACGCGGCGGACGCCGGCGCGGTCCGGCGGCGGCCCGGGCCACTCGCCGCCTGGACCGGATCCCGGTCTGGCCGTATGAGCGGCGGCTGCTGTGGGTGGTGGGCGCCGGCTACTTCTTCGCGTTCTTCGACATCGTGACCATCTCGTTCGCGCTGCCGGTCATCGCGACGCAGTTCCACGCGTCCAAGGGCGCGGTGTCCCTGTCGGTGACGAGCAGCCTGATCGGCTACATCGTCGGCGCGCTGGGGGACAGCGTCGTGGCCGACAAGTACGGCCGGCGGCTGAGCATGGTCGTCTCGGTGAGCCTGTTCTCGGTGGGCACGATCCTGGCCGCGTTCTCCTGGAACGTGACGACGCTCGTCGTTTTCCGGTTCGTTTCCGGCCTGGGGATCGGCGCCGAGATCGCGGCGGTGACCACCTACCTGGGCGAGATCTCGCCGGCACCGCTGCGCGGCCGGTACACAAGCTGGGCGACGACCTGCGCGTACGCCGGGTTCGCCGTCGTCCCGTTTGTGGCGCGCTTCCTGGTCCCCAACTACGCCGACGGATGGAGGATCATGTTCGGCATCGGCGCCCTCGGCGGCGCGACCATCCTGTTCATGCGCCGGGGACTCCCACCCTCGCCCCGGTGGCTAGTGACGCAGGGCCGCGTCGAGGAGGCCCACGAGATCGTGACGGAGGCCGAGGAGACGGCCAAGGAGAACCTCGGCGAGGAGCTCCCCCGGCCGGAGGCGGTGCCGGAGGAGCCCCCGGCCGAGCGCATCCCCCTCAAGGCCCTGCTCCGCCCGCCGATGGCCCGCCGGCTCGTGCTGTTCATCGGCATCTGGTTCGTCTACTACATCTCCAACTACGGCTGGCTGACGCTCGCCCCCACGCTGTTCGTCGACAAGGGTTACAGCCTGGCTGACAGCACGACGTACCTGATCATCTCCGGGATCGGCTTCCTCGTCGGCGCGCTGGCCACGACCCGCCTCAGCGACCGGTTCGAGCGCAAGTACTCGGCGGCGGTGTTCGCGGTCGCCTGGGCGATCTCGCTGGTCGTCATAGGGCTGTTCGTCTCGCCCGTCATCATCATCGTGTTCGGCTTCATCGCCTCGCTGACCGTCGGCCTGCTCGTCCCCCTGCTGTACACGTACACGGCCGAGCATTTCTCCACCAACGCCCGGGCGACCGGCGTGGCCATGACCGACGGGCTGGGGCACGTCGGCGGCGCGCTGGCGCCCCTCATCGTGCTCGGCGCCAACAGCGCCTGGGGATTCTCCGGGGCGTTCCTCGTCATGGCGGTCTGCGGGGTGGTGACCGCCGGGCTCATCCTGCTCGGCATCCGCGCGACCGGACGGTCGCTCGAGACCGCCACCGCCTCTGCGTGAGCGTCAGGCCTCGACGGCCGGCGCCGGCACTCCCACCGCGGCGCAGGCCTGCTCAGGGGTCTCGTACGCCACCATCTCGACGACGCGCCCGTCGCGCAGCGTCGTGACGTTGGCCCGCCGCGGCGGAACCGGTCCGCCCGGCTCGCCGCGCGGCTGCAGCACGACGACCACCCGGTCCGGGCCGGCCTCGATGACGTCGACCAGCCGGCCGCCGCCGCGACCCATCGCCCCGCGCATGAACCTCAGCGCCTCGTCCCGGTTCTGGCAGCCGGACGCAGGATCACCCCCGTGCCACTTGACCTCCGGATCGAGCAGGCCGGCGACGACCTCGAAGTCCCCGCGGAGAACGGCGGCGAAGCCCTCCCGGACAAGGTCGACATTCGACACCGCGCGATTGTCGCACTCCGCGTCACCGCTGTCCGTCGAGAACCCCCGCCGCCTCCAGGCGCCGGCGCAGATCGTCCGCGGAGCGGAAGTGCTCAGTCTGCATCCCCAAGGCGGCGGCCGCGGCCGTGTTGCGCGCCGAGTCATCGATGAACAGCGTCGTCTCCGGGGCGAGGCCGAAGCGCCTGAGCAGCCGCCGGAAGATCTCCGGGTCCGGCTTGATGATCCCCTCGGCCGAGGAGACGACGGTCCCGTCGAACCAGCGCAGGAACTCATATCGCTCCAGCCGGCGCGGATACGTCTCGGCCTCCATGTTGGTCAGCGCGTAGCAGCGGACCGACCGGCGGCGGAGCTCGCGCAGAATCTCGACCGTGCCGCCGATCGGCCCGGCGATCATCTCCTCGCTCCGGCGCCCCCAGGCCCAGATCTGCTCGGCGTACTCCGGGTGGCGGGCGGCCAGCTCTGCACAGGTCACCGCAAACGGCACTCCTCGGTCGTTCTCCTCATGCCACTCCGCCGTGCAGATGTCGGTCAGGAACCGCTCCATCGCCTTCTCGTCGTCGAACAGCTTGCGGTACAGATGGCGGGGGTTCCAGTCGAGCAGGACCCCGCCGATGTCGAAGATGACGGCCTGAATCGACGGCTCCGGGAGACAGCGCATGTGCCTAAGGGTGTCGGATGCGGGCCGCAACGTGCACGCCGGCCCGGATCGGCGGGAGCGCCACCGCGGGTAGTGTCAAGCCGCGATGGCGTCGGCCGCCACCCAGACCCAAGACTCAGGAGCCGTCACCAGCGCCGTCCGCGCCGCCGCCCACTTTGACCGGCGCGGTGTGTCGGTCGCCGGCGGCCTCCTGGCGGCGATCCCGGTGGTCATCGTCCTCGGTGTCGGCATCGCCATCGGACGGCCCGTCGCCGGGGTGACGATGGGCGCCGGCGCCATGTTGGTGGGGATCGCCTGGCGGGTGACCGGCGGCCGCCCGCCGGTCGCCGTAATGACCATCGACGCGCTGGTGATGTCGGTGTCGACGTTCGTGGGGTGCGTCACCGGCTCGGTCACCTGGGTTCACCTGTCCGTTCTCTGCCTCTGGTCGCTGATGGGCGGGCTGCTGGTGGTCGTCGGCAACCGGGGCGGCGTCGTGGGGACTCAGGCGATCATCGCCGTCGTCGTGTTCGGCCGCTTCAGCGAGCCGGTCCCGGCCGCGTTCGGCCTGGCGGCGCTCGTGCTCACTGGAGGCCTCGCCCAGGCGCTCCTGCAGAGCCTCGTCCGCTGGCCGCTGCCGTTGCGCAGCCAGCGCAACGCCACGGCGGCCGCCTACCGCGAGCTGGCCAAGCTGGCCCGGGCCTCCGATGACGCGTCGGCGTTGGCGCCGGCCACGGCGCTCGACGACGCCCAGGCCAGCCTGGAATCGCCGACCCTATTCGGCGATTCCGCGCTGATGACGCTGCGCAGCCTCGTCTCGGAGGCGTACCGGCTGCGCATCCAGCTCATCGCCCTGCACGCGCTGCTCCGCCAGCATCAGCCGCCCGGAGACCGCCGCCCGCAACGGCGCCGATCCTCCGCCGCCCGCAGCGACGGCGCTGCGCCGGCACCGATCAGGCTCGCCCGGCGCACGCTGGACAGCACCGGGACGGCCCTGGACCTGGTCGCCCAGGCGACCGAGGGCCATCGACAACGGGAGGGCGAGCTGCGCCGGCTCACCGGCGAGCTGAGCGCGGCGGTCGAGGAGCGGGAGTCGGCGGCCCCCGGGGACCCGGTCGAGCGGCAGATCATGCGACGCCTGGAGGCGCTGTCCGGTCAACTGCGGGCGATCAGCTCACTCGCGCCCGCCGCCGGCGCGGGCGGAGGATTGCGCAGCCGGCGGCCAGTCCGCCCCACCGGCCGGCCGCTGGAGCGCGCCCAGGCCAACCTGGAGCAGCTGCGGGCCAACATGTCGCTCCAGTCGCCGGCCGGTCGCCACGCGGTCAGGCTGGCGGTAATCGTCCCGGTGGCGGCGCTCATCGCCCGCGAGCTGCCGCTCCAGCGCAGCTACTGGATGGTGGTGGCTGCGGCGACGGTGCTGCGGCCGGAGTTCGGCGCCACGTTCACCCGGGGCGCCGAGCGCGCCGTCGGCACGGCGCTCGGCGTCGGTCTGGCCGGCGCCATCGCCGTCGCATTGCACCCCGCGGGGGGCGCCACGGTGGTGCTCGTCGGGCTCCTGGCGTGGGCTGGCTACGCCACGTTTCCGGCCAGCTTCGCCGTCGGCTTTGCCTTCATCACCGCGCTGGTCGTGTTCCTGCTCAACGTGATCAGCCCGGACACGCTGGCCACGGCGGCCGCGCGGCTGGTCGACACGCTGATCGGCGGGGGGATCGGCCTCGTCGCCTACGCGCTGTGGCCGACGTGGTCCCGCGTGCCAGCCTGGCAGTCGATGGCGGACCTGGTGGCGGCCGAGCGGGCGTACGTCGACGGCGTCCTGACGGCGCTGATCGAGGGGCGCGGAGCCCCGGAGCAGCAGATGACCCGGCTCTCCCGGCAGGCCCGGCTGGCGCGCACCAACGCCGAGTCGGTCATCGCCCGCTCGCTGTCGGAGCCGGCCACGCGGCGCATCGACGCCGATCGCAGCCAGGCGGTCCTCGGCGCCATGCGTCGGCTCATCCAGGTCGCCCACGTGCTGAGGCTGGACGCCCAGGACGAGCGAGCCTGGCGGGCGCTTCCGGAGCTCGAGCCGATCCGCCGGGCGATGGACGAGCTGCTGGCGAGCGTGGAGATGACCTTCCGGCTGCGCCCGGAGGAGCCGGCGGGATCCGAGCCGCTGCCGGACCTCCGCGAGCACTACGTCGAGATCCACCGCGCGCTGCGCGCCGAGGCCCCGGCCCGGGAGCTGCTCGCCGAGCTCGACGAGATGGTCGATGCCGCCAACGGACTGGCCGCCGCGGCCGGGCTGGAATCCGTCGATACCGGGGCGCCCGCGCCGGACGAGCCAGAGCGGCCGCAGCGGGCTCCGGCCTGGTTGGCGAGAATCTGGTCATGACCCACCTCGTGCGGCGCCCGCAGTGCAGCCTGTTCATCCTGGATCTGGCGAACCCGACCCGTTACCTCGCCCTGCGCGGAACGGCCCGGATCGAGCCGGACGACGGCTACGCCTTCGCCGACAGGCTCGGGGCCAAGTACGGCGGCGTCAACCTCCGCGAGCGCGACCGTCCGGGGGAGCGGCGGGTGGTCGTCACGGTCGAGCCGGTCAATGCCTACGCCGTCGACATGGCCGCCGGGCAGTTCTGATTCGGCGCCGCGGCCGGCCGCCAGCCGATCGCCGGAGCGATGTCCCGGGCGATCGTCTCGAGCATCCGGGCGTTGTACGCGACGCCAAGCTGATTGGGAACGGTGAACAGCACGGTGTCGGCCTCGCCGACGGCCGCATCCCGGCTGAGCTCCTGCGCGATGACGTCCGGCTCGCCGGTGTAGCTGCGGCCGAACCGAGCCACCGCGCCCTCCAGGTAGCCGAGCCGGTCCTGATCGCCCCCGGAGGCACGACCGCCGAAGTAGGTGCGGTCCAGCTCGGTGACGATCGGCAGGACGCTACGGGTGACCGAGACCCGCGGCCGGCGTTCCCAGCCGGCCTCGGCCCAGGCGGTCCGGAACAGCGCGATCTGCTCGGCCTGCAGCTCGTCGAAGGGCACGCCGGTGTCCTCGCTGAGCAGTGTCGAGCTCATCAGGTTCATGCCCTGCTCAGCGGTCCAGACGGCAGTCTGGCGGGTCCCGGACCCCCACCAGATCCGCTCCGGCAGCCCCGGCGACTGCGGCTGGACGGCTAGCCGAGCCGAGGTCCCGGTCATCTGCGGATCGGCGGCGGCCACGCCCGCTCCCTGGATGGCCGCCCGGAAGAGCTCGGTGTGGGCGCGCGCCATGTCGGCATCGGTCCGCCCGTCCGGCGGGACATGGCCGAACGCCTCGGATCCGCGCAACGCGGGCTCCGGGGAGCCCCGGCTGATGCCGAGCTGTAGGCGCCCGCCGCTGATCAGGTCCGCGGCGGCCGCCTCCTCGGCCATGTAGAGCGGGTTCTCGTAGCGCATGTCGATCACCGCGGTGCCGATCTCGATCCGGTGTGTCCGGGCGCCGATCGCGCTCAGTAGGGGGAACGGCGAGGCGAGCTGGCGGGCGAAGTGATGGACGCGCACGTAGGCGCCGTCGATGCCGATCTCCTCGGCGGCCTCGGCCAGCTCGATCGTCTGGCGAAGCGCGTCAGCGGCCGTCCGCGTCTGGGAGCCGGGAACCGGCTGCCAGTGGCCGAAGGACAGAAACCCGATGCGCTTCACCGGCTCTCATGCTAGGAACTACTCCGACTGGCGACCCAGGGTGGCCACGAAGCGGTCGATCCGCCGGCGCTCGTCGTCGCTGAGCGGTCCCTCGGCGGCGACGAGCAGGGTCATCGGCCCCCGCTCCCGCGCCCAGCGGCGCGCCGACTCACTGAAGCCGGGCGCAACCCACACCAGCGGCAGGGACTCGGCGTAGGCGATGACAGTCCGCTCCTGGCGCGACGCGTCCCGCTCTCCGCGGACGAGCGCGATGCTGGGCAGCCCCAGCGAGTGGGCAACACCATTGACCGCCTCCAGCCCGCCGGGGTCGGCGAGCAGCGCGATCTCCCCCTCCTGGAGCATGTCGCGTGCCCAGCCACCCGGCATGCCCTTCAGCGCCGCGGGAACACAGACGAAGCGGAACGCCATCAGGCGCAGACGCTACCGGTCCGCGAGCAGCGCCGGCAGCCGGCACATGTCGCCAAAGACGGTGGTGCGCTCGCCCTCCAGCATCGCCGCCGGGGTGACGCTGCCCGCGTAGGCGAACACATCCATCCCCGCCGCCCGCGCTGCCTCGACGCCGAAGCGGCTGTCCTCGACGACGGCGCACGCCTCCGGCGTAACACCCATCCGCTCCGCGGCGAGCAGGAACAGGTCCGGCGCGGGCTTGCCGTTGCGCACCTCGCTGGCGCTGAAGATCCGATCGGCAAAGCGGTCATACAGGCCGGTCAGCTCCAGCTTGTGCCGGAGCGAGTCCGGCTCGCTGCTGGAGGCGACGCACGTCGCCAGCGTGATCTCGTCCAGCGCGTCCTCGATCCCCGCGACCGGCTCGAGCTCGGCCTCGTAGGCCGCCGCGTAGAGGTGGTGGAACTCGGCGTCCCAGTCGGGCGCCAGCGGGCGGCCCAGATGCTCCGCGACGGCCGCGCGCATGACCGACGGCGACCGCCCCACGAAGCGCTCGACGATCTCGGCCTCGGACAGCGGCATCCCCAGGCGGCCGAGGATGCCGGCGTCGACGCGGATGGCAATCGGCTCGCTGTCGACGAGCACCCCGTCGCAGTCGAAGATCACCAGCTCGAACCCGGCGGGCATGAGCTCAGGCCGCTCCATCTTCGACGGCCAACGCCACGGCCAGCGCCTCGAGCGCGGCCAGCCCCGCGGGCAGCGGCTCCAGATCGATGTACTCGTCCAGGCGATGGGCATTCCCTCCCGTGGTCACGCCCACCGTGATCGCCGGGGTCCCCCGCCCCAGCGCGGCGTTGGCGTCCGTCGAGGACGCCCGCTCCGGCGCGGGCTCCAGGCCGGCCCGCGAGCGCGCCCGGCGGGCGGCGGCGAGCAGCGGGTGATCAGGATCGATCCGGCCGCCGGGCCGATGCCCCAGTTCCGAGATCTCGGCCCCGAGCCCGTCGGCCAGGGCCGCAAACGTCGTCCGGACCTGCTCGGCCGCCCGGCGCAGCGCGCGCTCGTCCTCGCTGCGCACATCGAGCTGCGCCCGCGCCTCGGCCGCGATGGCGTTGATGACCGTCCCGCCGCCGATGACGCCGACGTTGGCGACGAGCCCGGCCGCGGTCAGCTCGGCGACGAGCCGCGACAGCCGCTCCATCAGCGCGTGGATCGCGCTCGGGTTCTCGCGATTGCTCCACGGGTGGCCGCCCGGACCCCGGACGGCGATCTCGAACCGGATCGATCCCACGGCCGCCACGGTGATGGTGTCGAGCATCTGTCCCTCGACGGCGACAAACGCCGCGCAGGGGCGCCCGTCGAGCAGCGCCTTGGCGCCCCGGAGGTCGCCGAGCCCCTCCTCCCCGACGGTGGCGGCCAGCACGACCCGGCGGCGCGCGCGCCGGGGCGCAAGACGGCGCGCCAGCTCGACGAGCGCGGCGACGGCCAGCGAGTTGTCGCCTAGCCCGGGCGCGGCCAGGCGCCCGGGCTCCTCGGTGAAGACGATCTCCGTGTCGGCGGAGAAGACGGTGTCGAGATGGGCGGCGAAGACGACCGCGTCTTCCGCTGGCCCGTCGCCGACCTCGGCGACGACGTTGCCGGCCGCGTCGCGCGTCGGCGCCAGCCCCGCGTCGGCGAACAGCGCGGACACCAGCTCGGCGCGCGCCCCCTCGTCGAACGTGGGAGCCGGCACGGCGCAGATGCGCCGCGCCTCGGCGAGCACACGATCGGCGTCAGGCGAGGTCATCGGCAGCGAAGTCTGCCGGGTCCCGGCGCGCGGTGCTAGGTTGCGGTTGTGTCCGCAATCGGCGTCTCCGCCCCCCGCCGGGACTCAGGACCGAAGGTGCGCGGCGCCACCCGCTTTGCCGGCGACCTCGCGGTGCCCGGGCTGCTGCACGCGCGGCTCGTCCTCGCCCACGAGGCCCACGCCCGGATCCGCGGCATCGACACCGACGCGGCGCAGCAGATCCCGGGCGTCGTCGCCGTGCTCACGGCCGCCGACCTGCCGATCGTCGCCCGCGGCAAGGGCCGGATGTATGAGCCGCTCGCCCGCGAGGAGGTCGTCTACGCCGGTCAGCCCGTGGGCATCGTCGTGGCTGAAAGCGACGCCGTCGCCGAGGATGCCGCCCAGCTGGTGGAGGTCGACCTCGAGCCGCTGGAGCCGGTGCTCGACGTCGAGGCCGCCGCCGCGCCAGGCGCGCCCCGCGCCCGGGTGATCGTGGCCGACGAGGGCGACGGCTCGGACATCGGTGACGCCCACGCCGCGGTGAGCGCCGCCGGGATCGAGGGCGAGGAGCTCTCCGATAACGTGCTCGGCACCGCCCGGCTGGCCGACGGGGACGTCGACGCCGCGCTGGCCGACAGCGCGGTCGTCGTGCGCGGCCGCTTCACCACCCCGTGGATGTACCAGGGCTATCTCGAGACCCAGTCGGCGACCGCCTGGCTGGAGCCGGAGGGCGAGCTGGTCATCACCAGCTCCACCCAGGCGCCGTTTGGGACACGCGACGGGATCTGCGAGCTGTTTGGGCTGACCCCGGACCGGGTGCGGGTCCGCACGGCGCCGCTGGGAGGCGCCTTTGGGGGCAAGCTGATGATCATCGACCCGCTCGTCGTGGCCGCAGTGCTGGCGGTCAGGCGCCCGGTCCGCCTGGCGCTGACCCGCAGCGAGGACATCGCGGCGACGAACCCGGCCGGGGCCGAGATCATGTCGCTGGAGGTCGGCGCCGACGCCGAGGGCCGCCTGACCGGAATCCGCGCCCGGGTCTACGTCGACCGCGGGTCCACGGACGACTTCGGCGTCGAGTCGATCGCGGCGATGCTCGCCGCCGGTCCGTACACCTGGCGCGCCCACGAGCTGACGGCGTTGGGGGTGGCGACCAACCGCGTCACGTTCGGCGCCTATCGCGCGCCGACGGCGCCTCCCGCGGCGTTCGCCGTCGAGTCCCTGATCGACGATCTCGCCCGGCGGCTCAAGCTCGATCCGCTGGAGCTGCGCCTGCGCAACGTGGCCGACGAGGGGGACCGGAGCCCGGCGGGCCAGCCGTTCCCGGTGTTCGGCGCGCGGGCCTGTCTGGAGCGGGTGCGGGATCACCCGCTGTGGGCGCGGCGCTCGGAGCTGCCGCCCAACGAGGGCATCGGCGTGGCCATCGGCTGGTGGCCGGGCGGCTATGAGCCGGCGGCGGCGGTCTGCCGCCTGGATGCCGACGGCCGTCTGACCGTCATCACCGGCGCCGCGGACATGACCGGCGTCGAGACCGGCTTCGCCGCGATCGCCGCCGAAGCGTTCGGCGTCGATCCCGCGCGGGTGCGGGTGGTCAACGCCGACACCTCGAGCGCGCCGTACGCCGGGACGAGCGGCGGCAGCAAGATCACCTACACGGTCGGGCGGGCCGTGCAGCGGGCCGCCGTCGAGGCCCGCGACCGGCTGCTCCAGGTGGCCGCCGACGAGCTGGAGATCGCCGTCGAGGACCTGGAGATCGTCGACGGGACGGTGCAGCCGCTGGGGGTCCCGGCCAAGGCGGTGCCGATCGACGAGCTGGCGGGCAAGATCCTGACGTTCGGCGGCCGCTACGAACCGGTTGAGGGCCACGGCCGCAGCGCGCTACCCCAGGCGCCCCAGGCCGCCGCCCACCTCTCCCACGTCCGCGTCGACCCGGACACGGGAGCGGTCCGCCTGCTCGGCCACGTCGTCGCCCAGGACGTCGGACGCGCGCTCAACCCGGCGCTGGTGGAGGGACAGATGCGCGGCGGGACGACCCAGGGACTCGGCTGGGCCCTGCTGGAGGGGCTGGCCCACGACGAGTACGGCCAGCTCATCACCGGCACGTTCGTCGACTATGCGCTGCCGACCACCGACACCACGCCGACGATCGACACCGAGATCGTCGAGGTCCCGGCGCCGGACGGGCCGTTCGGCGCCAAGGGCGTCGGCGAGGCCCCGGTGGTCGGCGCCCCCGGCGCGGTCGCCAACGCCATCGCCGCCGCCACCGGAGGCGTCCGCGTGACGGACCTGCCGATGACGGCGGAGCGCGTCTGGCGGGCCATCGCCGAGCGGTCCTGACCGCTCACGGCGCCGGCGTCATCAGATCGTGCCCGCGGCCCGCCGCACGCGCCGCCGATACACGACGCGCGCGATCCACACGAGCACCAACAGCCCGACGGCGACCGCCAGGTAGGTGCTGTACTGCGCCGCCGTGTTGTAGATCGAGTCGATGTGGCTGCCGGAGAGGTAGCCGATCGACACCCACACGGTGACCCAGAGCGCGGCGCCGATCATGTTGAAGACGATGAACTTCGCCCAGTGCAGCCCGCTGATCCCGGCGATGATCCCGTTGGCCTGGCGCAGGCCCTCGATGAAGCGCGCCACGATGATGATCTTGCCGCCGTGGCGCTCGAAGAAGGCCGTCGTCTTGTCGATCCGCTCGGGCGTGAGCAGGATGTAGCGCCCGTAGCGCTCGACGAGCGGGCGACCGCCGAAATGGCCGATGGCAAAGCCGATGTTGTCGCCGAGCACCGCGGCCAGGAACGCCAGCAGCGCCACCAGGAACACGTTCAGCCGCCCGGCGCCGGCGTACACGGCCCCCAGGATGAGCACGGTCTCGCCGGGCACGGGGACGCCGAAGTCCTCGAGCAGCACCAAGCCGGCCACGGCCAGGTAGCCGTATTGGTTGAGCGTCGGCTCCAGGCTGTGGAGCACTCCCGGCAGATGAGGCGTGGCGGCGGCGATCAAGAGCGGTGGGGATGTCAGGGAAGCCGCCGGCAGGCGAGCGTCCGGCAGTGGTAGAACCAGCTGAGGATGCCATCCATCATCACATGCTCGTCATGCGGCGCTCGCAACCGCGTGGGACCGGTCTCCCAGGGGATACCCCGCTGCGCGAAGTGCAAGACGCCGCTGCCCTGGATCGTTGACGCCGACACCGAGACCTTCGGCACCGAGACGCAGGCGAGCGTCCCGGTGCTCGTCGACTTCTGGGCAGCGTGGTGCGGGCCGTGCCGGATGGTTGCCCCCGTGCTCGCCGACCTCGCCCAGCAGTACGCCGGCCACCTCAAGGTCGTCAAGGTCGACGTCGACGCCAATCCGGGCCTGGGGGCGCGGTTCGGAGCGCAGTCGATCCCGCTGCTCGTCGTCCTGCGCGACGGCCGCGAGGTCGATCGCGTCGTCGGCGCCCTCCCCCGGGCGGCGCTCGAGCAGCGCCTGGGGCCGGTGCTCGCCGCCTGACATGGCCCAATCCATGTTCGGCGACCACGCGTTCTTGGCCGGGACGCCGGCGGCCATCACCGGGGCCGGCGCCGGGATCGGCCGGGCCATCGCCCATCGCCTGGCGGCCGCTGGAGCCCACGTCGCCGTCGGCGACATCGACGGCGCTGCCGCCGCCCGGGTCGCGGCCGAAATCGGCCCCACCGCTTCGGCCATGGCCCTGGACGTCGCCGAGCCTCAACAGTTCGCAGCGTTCCTCGACGGCGCCGAGCAGCGGCACGGGCCGCTGGGTGTAATGGTCAACAACGCCGGCGTCGACTGGGTGGGGCCGTTCGACCAGGAGCCGGACGAGGTGACCCGGCGTGAGATCGCCGTCAACCTCTACGGCACCGCACTCGGCTCCAAGCTCGCCCTGGAGCGGATGCTCCCCCGCCGGCACGGCCACCTCGTCAACATCGCCTCCGGGGTCGGCCGGATCCCGCTCCCCGGCAGCGCGACGTACGCCGCGACCAAACACGGCGTTGTCGGCCTGACCGAGTCCCTCCGTCTCGAATACCGCGGGAGCGGGATCAAGTTCACGGTCGTACAGCCGTCGCAGGTGCGCACTGCGATGATCGACGGCCAGCCCCAGCCGCGCGCCCTCCCCGTCATCACGCCTCAGGACGTGGCCGACGCGGTCCTCGACGCCCTCCGTCACCGTCGCTTCGAGGTCTGGGTGCCCCGGTCCCAGGGGCTGTCGACCCAGCTCGGGGCGCTGCTCCCCCGGCCAGCCCGTGACCTCGTCCTGCGGACCATCGGCGTCACCCGCATCGCCGGGGACTCCGATCCGGAGGCGCGGCGCGATTACCACCTGCGCACGTTTGGACGCAGCTGACGGGTTGCCCGGCGTCCATGCCGGTGGGATACTTGACTCGTAACAGATGGCACATTCCTTCGCAGGGGGTGAGCAGATGTCGGAGCCGGTCAATGTCCTGGTGGTCGCCCACCAAACCGCCGCGAACGACGCTCTCCTGGACGCCGTCCGCCGCCGGGCCCAGCAGAGCCCGGCGCGGTTCCATCTCGTCGTGCCCCGCCGTCCCCACGGCATGCACAAGGTCGTCGACCCGGTCGAGGCGGGCGAACGGGAGGCAAAGGTCGTGCTCGCCGACGCCCTTCCCAAGCTCTCCCACGCCGCCGGGGCCGAGGTCACAGGCAGCGTCGGCGATCCGGAGCCGCTGATGGCGATCCACGACGCGGTCAACCTCGGCAGCTACGACGAGATCATCATCTCGACGCTGCCGCTGGGCTTCTCGCGCTGGCTCAAGCTGGATCTCGTCAGCAAGGCCAAGGCGCTCGGCCTGCCGGTCACGCACGTCGCGGCGAAGGAGCGGGTCACCGCGGGCGCGCACTGACCGCGCCACACCGCACCGCACCGCGAGCCTGGATAGGCTCGCGGCATGTCCAGCTGGTTTGACGAGCTCGCGGCCTTTCTGACGATCCCATCGGTCAGCGCCGACCCGGAGCACGCTCCGGATGTCGCCCGCGCCGGCGAATGGGTCTGCGAGTTCATCCGCAGCGCCGGCGGCCAGGCCGAACTCGTCGACTGGCATGGCCAGCCGCTGGCGATCGGAGAGATCCGCGCCTCGCGCAACGCCGACAGCGCCCCCACCGTGCTCTGCTACGGCCACTTCGACGTCCAGCCGCCTGATCCGCTGGAGCTGTGGGAGTCGTCGCCGTTCGCCCCGGAGGTCCGCGACGACCACATCTACGGTCGCGGGATCGCCGATGACAAAGGGCAGCTGTACATGCTGCTGGCGGCGGCGCGGGAGCTGGCCGAGGCCGGGGAGCTGCCCGTCAACGTCCGTTTCACCTGCGACGGCGAGGAGGAGACGGGTGGCCACTCGATCCTGGACTTCCTCGCCGACGACGGGCGCGGCGCCCAGGCTGCCGTCATCTTCGACAGCGGGATGATCGATCGCGGGCGGCCGGCCTTCAACGTCGCCACCCGGGGGGTCGTCTACTTCCACCTGACGCTGCGCACCGGCACGCGCGATCTCCACTCCGGCATATACGGAGGAGCGGCCCTCAACGCCGCCCACGCCCTGGTGCAGACCCTCGGCGGCATCGTCGCCGGCGACGGTCGGCTGGCCGAGCCGCTCCGGCAGGGCCTGGTGCCGCCCTCGGACGAGGAGCTCGAGAGCTGGCGGGCGCTCCCGCCCGGGGCCGGTGAGCTCGCCGCCCAGGGCGCGCGGGCGGCCGACCCGCGCGCCGCCGACGAGTTCTACATCCGAACGCTCGCCGAGCCGGCGCTGGACATCAACGGCGTGCACAGCGGATCACCGACGCTCCAGAAGACGGTGATCCCAGTCGAGGCCGTGGCCAACGTCTCCATCCGCCTCGCCCCCGGTCAGCAGGTGGAGGTGATCGCCGCCGCCTTCGAGGACCTCATCCGCCGAGTCGCCCCGGCGGGGGCGGACCTCGACGTCGAGCTCCTGGCGGCGGCGCCCCCCGGGCTGGTGGCGCCGGACGCCAGGGCAGTGCAGCTCGGCCTCATGGCGTTTGAGCGCGCGACCGGCGTCCGGCCCGCGCTCATCCGCAGCGGCGGCACCCTGCCGATCGTCCCGGCACTCGCCGAGCGCGGCATCCCCACCATCATCACCGGCTTCTCGCTGCCGGACGCCAACATCCACTCGCCCAACGAGCGCCTGCCGGTCGACCACGTTCCGCTGGGCATCGCCGCCGCCCGGGCGCTGTTTGAGGAGTTCGCCGCCCTGTAGCGAAGCGGGCTAGTGGAGAGACCACTAGTCCCGGGCTAGCGCCGGCCGGTGCACACCGGCGTCGGCGTCTCCACCGCCAGCTCGAACCAGACGTGCGTCATCCCGTCGCCGATCCCCCACCGGGCCGACTCGGCGGCGACGATGGCCAGCCCGCGCCCGCGGAGATGGTCGAAGCCGCGCCGGCCGACCTCGTACTCGAAGCCGCTGCCCTCGTCGGCGACCTCGACGACGAGCCGGCCATCCACCAGGCGCGCGCCCAGCGTGATCTGGCCCCGGCCATGGAGGACGGCGTTGGTCACCAGCTCGCTGGTCAGCAGCTTGGCCAGATGCAGCTCGTCGGCCTTGAGCTTGGCCCCGTACCAGTCGCCGAGCGACCGGCGCGCCTGCCAGGGGGCCTCCGCGCCGCGCGGCAGCTCCCGCTTGAATTCTGTGTTCTTCATCGCCGCCGCAACAGTCTGACGCCCGGCCCGGCAGCGCGCTCCGCCCGGGCGGGGTCCGAGCGAGGTGAGCGTCGCTGCCGGGCCGGCGCCGACTAGTCAGTCCATCTGAGCGGGCGATCAGTGCATCCGGGGGTCGACGTACAGGTCGTAGACCTGGAGCGCCGCCGCCTTCGCCCCCGCCACGAGCGTGTACTGGACCATCTCCGCAGCCGTGCTGCCGGGGGCCACGCTGACCGGCGCGGACACGGCCCACGAGGGCGTGGTCAGGACCGGCATCCCGCCGCTCAGGTTCGCGCTCCCCGCCGGAGAGACGTAGAACATCGTCGAGGCGCTCGACGCGCTCCCCAGCGTCCGGGTGATCATGCGGGCGGTCGGATACCCGCCGGACACGCACATCGCCGGGCTCACCGCCCGGGAACCCGCCGGGAGATTGAGCACCGATCCGGTGCTCCCATCCGCCAGCTTCGTGGCGGTGATGCTCGCTCCGCCGGTCAGCGTCCAGCCCGTGCCCGCGAAGTTGTCGGCGCCCTCACCGGGCACGAGCGTGTACCAGTTGCTGTCGCCGAGCGACAAGAACGGCTGGGAGAGCGCCGGCGTGGGGCAGGTCAGCGTCGTCGACGCCGACGCGGCCTGGGCGGGCACCAGGGCAAGGGCGGCCAGCAGAGTGGCCCAACCCAGGACCCGGCGGCTGAAAAGGTACTGCTTCATCGTGTACGCACCTTCCGTGGTGTGCACTGGCAACCGAGCTATCTCGCCCTGCGCGAGACCTCTGGCTTTGCGTCCCCAGCTCGCGCTGGGTTTGCCCTTTTCAGTAGGGGGTTGACCCGGGAGAGATCGGCGCCGGCGGCCGAGGGCTTCTCGGAATGCAACGAGCACTCGACAGATGGTCGATCCCCGTGACAGCATCCGCGGCTGCCATGACCGGCCCGCCACCGCCATTGCGTGAGGAGGACGTCGACCCGGATCCCCTGCGCCAGTTCGCGGATTGGTTTCACCAGGCCCACGCTGCCGGCGTTCCGGCGCCCGAGGCGGCGGCGGTCGCCACCGCGGCCGCCGACGGCGCGCCCTCGGTCCGGATGGTGCTCGTCAAACAGGCCGACGAGCGCGGATTCGTCTTCTACACCAACTACGAGAGCCGGAAGGGACGCGAGCTGACCGAGAATCCCCGTGCCGCGCTGATGTTCTACTGGGCCGACGTCGGCCGCGCGGTCCGGCTCACGGGACCGGTCCAGCGGACGAGCCCGGAGGAGACGGCGGCCTACGCCCGCACCCGGGGCCGCGGCAGCCAGCTGAGCGCACTCGCCTCGCCGCAGAGCCGGCCGGTCGACAGCCGCGCGGCGCTCGAGCAGCGGGTCGCAGCGCTCCAGGATCGCTATGGCGACGGCGAACTGCCGCTCCCGGCCACGTGGGGCGGCTTCCGCCTGATCCCGGAGAAGGTCGAGTTCTGGCAGAACCGCGACGACCGGCTGCACGACCGCCTCCTGTACACGCGCCGCCCGGACGGGAGCTGGCAGCTCGAGCGCCTGGCGCCGTAACCGCCGCCCCCACCCACCCCATCCAGCTGCGCTTGACGGCTTCGTCAGACTGGGCGTGAGCCCTGCGTCCGGGTTCTGAGTCCGACGACCAGGAGAACACGAGCGATGGCCGCACCGCTGGGGGTGGGGATCGAGGAGCCGGTGGACCGCAACGGCGCGTTTCCGCGCCTGGATGACGACACCTGCGCGCGCCTGGCCGCCGCCGGCGGGCGCCGGGCGGTGGCGACCGGAGACGTCCTGTTTCGCGAGGGCGACGACAGCTACGACTTCTTCGTCGTTGAATCCGGCGCGGTCGCGATCGTCCGGGGGTACGGCGACGAGGACCACGTGGTCGCGGTCCACGGCCGCCACCGATTCCTGGGCGAACTCAACTTCCTGACCGGGAGTGCCGTCACCCTGACCGCGGTCGTTCGCGACCCGGGCGAGGTCATCCAGGTGCCGAAGGACCAGTTCAAGGAGCTCCTGCTCGAGGACGCCACCTTCGCCAACCTCATCATCCGCGCCTACCTCGCCCGCCGTGAGATCCTGATCGGCGTCGGCGGGGGAGTGCGCGTCGTCGGCTCCCGGTACTCCCCGGAGTCGCGGCGGCTGCGTGAGTTCCTGGCGCGCAACCGCGTACCGTTCGAGTGGCTGGACCTGGAGGAGGACGAGGAGGCCGAGCGGCTGCTGCAGGCGGCCGCGGTCGACCCGGCCCAGACCCCGGTGGTCATCTACGGCGAGCAGGTGCTGCGCAATCCCACCAACGCCGCGCTGGGAAATACGCTCGGCCTCGGCGCCCGGGGCACGCCCCCTCCCCTGTGTGACCTGGTCATCATCGGCGGCGGCCCGGCCGGCCTGGCCGCGGCGGTGTACGGGGCATCGGAGGGTCTCGACACCCAGGCGATCGACGCCGTCGCGTTTGGAGGCCAGGCCGGCACCTCGTCGCGGATCGAGAACTACCTCGGCTTCCCGTCCGGGATCTCCGGCAGCGAACTCGCCGAGCGGGCGGGACTGCAGGCGCGCAAATTCGGCGCTCGGCTGGTCGTCCCGGCGCAGGCGGTCGGGCTGGAGCGCGACGACGGCCATTTCACGATCCACCTGTCCGACGGCGACGCCGTCCACGGCCGCACCGTCATCGTCGCCACCGGCGCGCAGTACCGCAAGCTACCGCTTGCCGGTCTGGAGCGCTTTGAGGGCGCGGGCGTCTACTACGCGGCGACGCAGGCCGAGGCACAGCTGTGCCGCGGGGATCCGGTCATCATCGTCGGCGGCGGCAACTCGGCCGGCCAGGCCGCGATGTTCCTGTCGGCTCACGCCTCCAGCTGCCGCCTGCTCATCCGCGGCGAGGACCTCGCCAGGTCGATGTCGCGCTACCTGATCAACGAGCTCGAGCGGCGCCCGCAGGTGGAGCTGATGACCTGCTGCGAGGTCACCGAGCTGCACGGCGACGCGGCGCTGGAGGCGGTGACCGTCACCGACCGGGACACTGGTGAGCGCCGGCAGCTCCCGGCCAGAGCGCTGTTTGTGTTCATCGGCGCGGCGCCCCAGACCCGCTGGCTGGAGGGCCGCGTGGCGATGGACGAGCACGGCTTCCTGCTGACGGGCCGCGACCTGCCCGGCGACGACCTGGCGGCCTTCGACGGCGAGCGCCCGCTGTTCCTGGAGACGAGCCGGCCCGGGCTGTTCGCCGTCGGCGACGTTCACGCCGGCTCGGTCAAGCGGGTGGCCTCGGCGGTGGGCGAGGGGTCGATGGCCGTCCGGCTCGTCCACCAGCGGCTGGCCGCGCTGGTCGTCGCCTGACGACAGACCGGAAGGGCGTAATCTGACGGCGTGGCCGCCGCCCCCTCCGGGGGCCGGCGGATATCAGAGGGAGACGCTCACTTGGGGTTTTTCGATCGCCGCGACGACGCTGACTCGGATCACGCCCGGTCGCTGAAGCGCATCGAGGACGGCCGAATCCCGCTCGAGGCCGAGCGGCGATTGAAGGCGCTCGGTGGCGACGCCTCCCTGTTCACCAGCGGCCTGTCGGTCAACGAGTTCGCGCTCCTGCGCCGGATGGGACCCCAGCCGCTGGCCCAGGTCATGGGCGCCAGCGTCGTCCGCACCGGATGGCAGTACCTGCCGGCGCTCCCGCCCGGTGAGATCGTCACCTGGACGGCCGGGCGGGCAGGGGCCTGGACCTCGCAGGCCGGCGGCTATGTCAACCCCTACACGGAGCCGTCGCTGTCCCAGATCCGCAGCTACCGCTGGCATGCCGCCGAGGTGTGCGAGCTCGACGTGCTGACCGACGCGTGGACCCTGGCGCGGCGGCGGGCGCTCGACCGCCTGACCGAGGAGGCGCTGCAGGCCGGCGCCGACGCGGTCATCGGCGTCCACCTGCACCGGGGTGAGCACGACCTCGGCGAGGGGACGATCGAGTACGTCGTCACCGGCACAGCTGTCCGCCTCCCGGGCTCGACTGGCGAGGCCTGGCCGGTGCTGACCGACCTGTCGGTCCAGGACTACTGGCGGCTGAACAACGCCGGGCACGAGCCGGTCGGCTTCCTGGCGACCACCACCGTCGTGTTCGCCTCGCCGCCGGTGTCGTTGCGCCTCCTGCGTGTGCGGACCCTGACGCGCAACCAGGAGCTGGACGAGCTCAGCCGCGCGTTTCGCACCGCCCGGGAGACGGTGCGGGCCCGCCTGGAGGGCCAGGTGTCCGACGCTCACGGCAGCGGCGCCGTCGGCGTGTCGCTGTCGCACGCCATTCGCCGGGACAAGCTCGCGCTCGCCTCGTCGCTGCAGACGACGAGTCGTCGCGGCTGGAACCGAGGCCCGCTGGGCCTGCCCTACCGCGTCTCCGGCCGCGGCGACGGCGAGCGCCGCGGCTGGGTCATCACCATGCACGGCGCCGGGACGGCCATCCGCTCAGGCTCCGGCTCCCAGGCGCCACCCGTCAAGCCCACCGTCCGCATGGGAGCCACGTGACCGATTACGACCCCGGATCGCTCGAGGGGGTGCCCCAGTCCGGGCGTGAGCGCCTGGAGCAGAACCGTCAGGGCCTCTACACCTCCGACCTGAGCGTCAACGAGTTCCTGCTCGTCACCGAGGCCGGCTTCGATCCGGTCGGCCTGGTCGTCGGCAGCTCGATCTTCCACATCGGCTTCCAGGTGGCCGGGCCGACGACGAGCCGGGAGCTCGACGTCCTCTCCCAGGCGATGTACAGCGCCCGCCACCTGGCGATGACGCGGATGGAGGAGGAGGCCGACGAACTCGGGGCCGATGGGATCGTGGGGGTGCGGCTGGACATCGGCCGTTACGAGTGGGGGGCCAACATGGCCGAGTTCATCGCCATCGGCACCGCTGTCAAACACCGCGACGGCGCGCTCCATCGCGCCCCCAACGGCCGGCCGTTTCAGAGCGACCTCTCCGGACAGGAGTTCTGGACCCTGCTGCGCACCGGCCACCGCCCGGTGGGGATGGTGATGGGCAGCTGCGTCTACCACGTCGGGCGCCGCGGCCCCCTGCGCACGATGGCCCAGACGGGCCGGAACGTCGAGCTGCCCAACTACACCCAGGCTCTGTACGAGGCCCGCGAGCTGGCCATGCAGCGCATGCAGACCGAAGCGCAGGAGCTCGGCGCCGAGGGCATCGTCGGCGTCACCCTGTCGGAGCGCAGCCACGGCTGGGGGAGCCACGTCATCGAGTTCTTCGCTCTGGGGACGGCGATCATCTCGACCGAGGCCGGGTCGAGCGTGGAGCCGCCGATCCCGGTGCTGGACCTCAACGACCGCTGATGGGCACCGCCGAGGGGGTCATCGTCGGCGAGGACGGCGTCGCGCGGTGCTGGTGGGCCGGCTCGGCGCCGGAGTACCGCGCCTACCACGACACCGAATGGGGCTTCCCCGTCGCCGACGACATCCGCCTGTTCGAAAAGCTGAGCCTGGAGGGGTTCCAGGCGGGGCTGTCCTGGCTGACGATCCTGCGCAAGCGCGAGGCGTTCCGCGCCGCGTTTGCCGGGTTCGCGTTCGAGGAGGTGGCGCGGTTCGGCGACCGCGACGTGCAACGGCTGCTCGCCGACGCCGGGATCGTCCGCCACCGCGGCAAGATCGAGGCGGTCATCAACAATGCCCGGCGCGCGGTGGAGCTCGTCGTCGAGGAGGGATCGCTCGCCCACTACGTGTGGGGCTTCGAGCCGCCCGCCCGGGGCGGCGGTCTCGACCGCGCCGGGCTGGCCGCGCTCGATGCCACCGCGGAGTCCCGGGCGCTGGCACGGAGCCTCAAGCGCCTCGGCTGGCGGTTTGTGGGGCCGACGACTGTCTACGCGTTCATGCAGGCGATGGGCCTGGTCAACGACCATCTGGACGGGTGCGCCGCGCAGGCACCGGTCGACCGGGCCCGGTCGCAGTTTCAGCGCCCGTAGGCGGCCGCAGGCTCAGGCGGAGGCGCCGGTGCGGGCGGTCAGCCGCTCCAGCAGCTCGGCGCTGTCGCCGGAATGGCGGTCCAGGGCGCGCTCGAACGCGTCTCCGTAGTGGCGCATCACCGCGGTCAGGATGTCCTGGGTGCCGACGGTCGTCGCTCCGCGCTCGGCCGCGACCTTCGAGGCGGCTGCCGTGACGAGCGCCAGCGTGTGCTGCGGGGTGTTCTCCACCGTCTGCTGTGGCGCGTCGGCCACGCCCTCGATGCGACCCTCGCCGATCCCCAGCGCCTGCAGCGAGGCTCCGGCCTCGCCGTACAGCCGCAGCGGACGCAGCCAGCGCTCCACCTCGTCGTCCACCGACTCCGCGAACGGCAGAGCCGTTCCCGCCAGGCCGAGCACGGTCATGGCGTCCTGAGAAAGGCAAATAGCGTTCATGGCCTGGTCATCGGCCGGGGTGAGGAGTCCTTGAACTCCTGGCGGTCAGGCTGTCGACGATCCCCATCACGCCTGCTGGAGCTCAGGCCGCCCGGGGGCCGGACCGGCCGCGGTGGCAGTCGCCTCGTCGCCGTCGATCTCGACCCGCAGGAGGGCGGCGCCTCCCTCGGATGCGATCTCGCGGGCGTCGGCCACGACTGACTCGGCCTCGGCCGGCGAGACGCCGCAGGCCGTCAGGAACCGCTCGGCCTGGCCGGCTCCGATCTGCCGCGCGTCGACCTCCAGCTCTTCGGTGCGCAGCTCGGATACGAATGTGCCGGTCGTGGCCGCCACGATGCAGGCGGCCATGTCGTCGTGGACCGTGGGCGCCTGCCGCTGGACGGACTCCAGGAGCTGTCGGGCGCCCGCTTCCGGGCCGAGCTGGCGAAGCATGTCGCCGAGCCGCTCGCGGCCCAACAGCTCGTCCTCGACCCTGGCCTCGGTGACGCCGTCGGTGAAGAAGCAGGCCCGCGCGCCCTCACCGAACGGGACGGTCGTCTGCCGGCGCCCGGTGGCCACACCCCACCCCAGGGCGGGCGAGGCGCAGCGAGTCAGGGGCTGGTGAGCCGCCGGTCCAAGTAGAACGGGCGCCGGATGCCCGGCGGTCGCGTAGGTGAGCGTGCCGGCGGCCGCGTCGTGGACGGCGACCGCGACCGTCGTGAACAGGTCGTCCTGGTCGGCGCCCAGAACGCGCCCGGCCAGCTTCAGCGCGGCGCGGGGCTCCAGCCCCATCTCGACGTATGCCCGGAGGGTGTAGTGCATGTGGGCGGCGCGGCCGAGGGCTTCGCGGCCGTGGCCGGAGACGTCGCCGACGATGATCGCCACCCGGTCGGCGTCGAGCGCGAAGGCGTCGTAGAAGTCGCCGCCGGCGCCCGGGCCGTCGGCCGGCCGGTAGGCGACCGAGACATCAAGCCCGCCGAGCGTGGCCGGGATCTCCGGGATGAGCGCCGACTGGATCGAGGCCAGGTCGGCGGCCAGCTGCCGACTCTCCGCCTCGATCCGGCGGGCCCGGTGGCCGGTGAGCCAGGCCCGGAAGGCGAGCAGGGCGCACACCAGCAGCAGGGCGAAGATGATCGGCTTGCTCCAGTCCGGCACCGGCAGGGGCACGAACCCGCTGACCAGCGAGGGCACGGAGCTCAGCTCGTGACCGAGGGTGTTGAGCGGCTGGGGCAGGCTGGACGCGGCTGTCCTGTGCCGCCGGGCCTTGCCGGCGGCGTTGGCCGGCGCCGCCGGCGACGGGGCGCCCGCGGTCAGCGCGCGCGGCAGGCCGGACGCCGCGGCGGTGATGCCGCGCGACGAACCGGTCGCGGCGGCGATGTGCGCCGCGTCGACGCGGCCTGACGGCACGGTCGCGCCCGGCCGGGACGACGCCTGCTGCTTGGGCTTGCCGGTCGGCGCCCCGCCACCTGCGTGGCCGGTGCCCTTCGACGGGGCTGGCTGGGCCGGATTGACGCTGACGACGACCGGCGTCGTCGTGCTGGGCGCGCTCGCCGCGGGAGCCGGCGTCGAGGAGCCGCCGGACGCCGCGGTGGTCACGGCCGGTGTGGCCGATGAAGATGAAGAGGAGGAGGACGAGGAGGAGCCGCCCTGCGAGGCCGGCGTGCCGCTCGAGCCGCTCCCGCTGCCGCTCGGCTTGCCGCTGCCGTCGCCGTTTCCGTCGCCGTGGCCGGAGCCCCAGCCGTTGTGGTGACCGCTGTCGGAGGAGCCGGAGCCCTGACCGCTCCCGTGCGAGCCGCCCCAGGGGTTCTCCCCCGGATGGCCGGAGCCGGCCCCGCCCCACGGGTGGCCGCCGGGGCGATAGACGCTGATGCTGGGGCTTGGAGGCGAGCTGGTCGCGGGCGTGGAGGTCGAGGGGACCCCCACCTGCGGGGTCGCCGAGGCGCTGCCGCTGACCGCGCCCGCGGCTTGGCTCTGGCCACTGGAACCGCCCCAGCCACCCTGGCCCTCGGCCTGGCTCTGGCCCTGACTGCCGGAGTCGCTCCAACCGCCCTGGGCCTGCCCGGGACCGCTGTGGGGTCCGCCCCAGGCGCCGTCGCGGCCCTGATCGCCACCGGAGGGACCGCCGTTGCCGTGCCACCGTGCCTGAGCGAGACCGCCCGCCCCTGGCGCCTGGCCCGGCGCGTCGGCGCGGCCACCGCCGGGCACATCCGGTGCGGCGACGGGAACGTGAGCCGCCGCGTTGACCGACTGGGGCTGACCAACGTGCGGCCACGCGGTGCCGGCGTCGCTGGCGGCGGCGGGGATGAGGCACAGGCCGGCGGCGAGCACGCCGACGCCGGCACCCCGGCGCCAGCGCAGACGACGTGGAGTGCGCTCAGGCACTGGCCACCAGCGCCGGACGAAGCTTGCGCAGCCGGACGATCGTCGCCGCCGGCCTGACCAGCAGCTCGAACTCGTCCGTGAGGGCCGACATGAAGGCAAACCCACGGCCGCTCTCGGCGGTCACCGGCTCGTGCTGGGGACCGGGCGGGACGAACGGGCCGGCATCCTCAACCGAGCAAACGAGAGCGTCGCCGTCGGCGTCGATGCTCAGGCCAATCGTGCCGTCGCCGGCCGGGCTGCCGTGCTTGATGGCGTTCGTGACCGCCTCGTTGACGGCGAACACCAGCTCGTAGGCCGCCTTGCGGGCGAACCCGAAGTCGGCGGCCGCAGCCGCCACGCAGTCGCGCGCCCGCTTGAGCTCGTTGGGACGGGCCGGGAGACGCAGGTCCACGGGCTCGAACGCCTCGGCGACGGCGGTGCAGACAGCCTGCTCAGGCGGTGACGGCAAGCGCGGCAAATGCATCCTCATGCGAGTGGTGCAGCGGAATGACGTTCTCCAGCCCCACGGCCTCGAAGATGCCGCGGACCTCCTCGTTGTCGCAGACCACGACCAGCGAGCCACTGGCGGCGCGCATCCGCTTGATCGCGCCCACGAGCACACCGATCGCGGTGGAGTCGATGAACTCCACGGCCGACAGATCGATGACGAGCTGTCGGTCGCCGGCCTCGATGAGGCTTGAGATGCGCCGCTTGAACTGCGGCGCCACGTCGAAATCGACCTCGCCGGCGACGCGTAGGACGCGCACGTCACCGTCGATCAGGTCGTCGCTCACCTGCAAATTCCCCATGAGTCCTCCGAATCGCTAAGGCGGGGTGTCGCAAACCCTTCATGCACCTAGTCGGCCGGAAACCGGAGATCCATTAGCGATCTGGGGCGACTGGACGGATGTTCCACCCATCTGGGGGTGCAAATTGGGCAAATCTCCGTTCAAGCCGATACGCCCGGACTCACCCTCACCGCGGCCCGGGGGCCGGTTGGAGCGGGACGGCCGACGGGCGCGTCCGGGCCGGCCCGAGGCCGGTCGGAGAGGCCTCTGAGCGGCCCGAGGCTTGTCGGAGAGGCCTCTGGGCGACCCGAGGCTGGTCTAGGCGCTCAGGGGAGCGTCGGCCCGGTCGCCGACCGGGCCCGCCAGCTTCTGCAGCTGGCGCTCTGGCGCGATGCGGACGACGTTCCAGGCCAGCCCGCACCGCTCCAGCAGGGAGATGAGCAGGCCGGATAGGTCGATCTCCCACCACCGCAGGCCGTGGAACGCCGAGCGCGGGAAGGCGTGATGGTTGTGGTGCCAGGACTCGCCCAGCGAGGCCAGCGAGAGCCAGGCCACGTTGGTCGAACGATCGTCGAGGGCAAAGCGGCGGCGGCCGAAGAAATGACAGATCGAGTTCACCGACCACGTCACGTGGTGAACCAGGAAGACGCGGACCAGTCCGCCCCAGACGAGCCCTCGCAGGGCCGCCCCCACCGTCAGCCCGTCCAGGAGGAAGCCGGCGGCGGCCGGGATGAGCAACGTGAGCAGGGCGAGCAGCGGGAACCGCCGGCCGATGCGCCGCATTCCGGGGTCTTCGTACAGGTCAGGGGCGTAGCGCTTCCAATCGGCCTGGCCCTGGGTCTCCAGCAGCCAGCCCGTGTGGGCGTGCCACAGACCCCGCAGGCCGCTGCCGTGACCGAAATGGGGGCTGTGGGGGTCGCCCTCCTCGTCGGTGTGGGCGTGGTGCTTGCGGTGGTCGGCCACCCAGTCGATGACCGACCCCTGGACCGACAGCGATCCCATGATCGCCAATGTCCGCTCCATCCACGGGTGGGTCTGAAACGCCCGGTGGGTGAGCAGCCGGTGAAACCCGACCGTGATCCCGACCGCGGTGACCATGTACATCACGGCCAGAAGCGCGAGATCGACGCCGTCCACGCCGTGGTGCCAGAGCAGCGGGATCGCCACCACCACACCGGCAAACGGCACGACGACTCCAATCAGGTTGGCGATGCGCTCGGCTCGCGTCACAACCGCCAACGTTCCCAGAGGCGACCCGGCTCATCGCGCCACCGAGGGGGCAAACCCCCCAGCTGTCTGGTCGCCGGCGGCCCGGCCGGCCGGAGGCCCGCGACGGGTGGACGAATCCGGGTTTGGCACTTCTTGCAGGTCCGCGGGCCCCGGGGCGAGGCTACTGGCAGTCCGGGCAATCGCCGTGCAGCGTGACCTCGTGGTCCTTGGTCCGGAAGCCCAGGCGCTCGGAGAGCCGGCTGATCGATTGCTCCAGCGCCGGGTCGTGGAACGGAACCAGCTGCCCGCACCGGTCGGGATCGCGGTCGCCGCCGCCGGGGTCATGGAGCTGATCGGGATCCAGCGGGCCCGGGGCCGCGATCTGGCCACCGGCATCGTGCTCGGCGCCGGCTTCGGCCTGGCGGCGCTGTTCCTGTATCTGGGCACGACCGTCACGAGCACGACGGGAGCGACGGTCACCATCCTCTTCGGCTCGATCTTCGCGCTCGACCCGTCGGTCCTCCCGCTGGCGCGGGCGCTGGGCGCGGTTGCGCTGGGGATCGTGAGCGTGCTGTACCGGCCGCTGCTCATCAGTTCGCTCAGCCCGGAGCTGGCCGCCGCCCGGGGGATCCCGGTCCGGCTGGTGGGCGCCCTGTACCTGGCCGCGATGGCGCTCGCCGTCGCGCTCTCGGCGGTGACGATCGGCGCGATCCTGAGCACGGCGCTGCTCGTCGGCCCGGCGGCGGCCGCGCTGCAGCTGACGCTCCGGCCGGGCCGAGCGATCGCGGCCGCGGTGCTCATCGGCGTCGCCGCCATGTGGTGCGGGCTGCTGCTCGCCTACGACAGCTACTACTGGCCGCCGCTTCACCGCGGCTGGCCGGTCAGCTTCTTCGTCGTCACCCTGGTGCTGCTCGCCTACCTGGGAGCCCGCGCCGTGGGGCGAAGGCATCACTAGATGTTCTCCGGCTTCATGGTCAACACCTGGATCGTGGCCACGCTGGTCGCCGTGGTCGGTGGCGCCGTCGGGTTCTTCGTCGTCCTGCGCGGGGCGGCCTTCGTCGCCCACGCCGTCCCCAACGGCTCGTTCGCCGGCGCGGCCGCCGCCGGGCTGGTCGGCGTCAACACGCTCGTCGGCCTGGCCGTGTTCTCGCTGGCGGGGGCGTTCGGGATCGGCCTGCTGGGGCGGCGCGGACGTCACGACGTCGCCACCGCCCTGACCCTCGTCTTCATGCTCGGACTCGGCGCGCTGTTCCTCGGCTTCAGCGTCGAGTACACCCCGGAGATCTACTCGCTCCTGTTCGGCGAGGTCCTCGGCGTCAGCTCCGGCGAGCTGGGACCCACGGCGGCGCTGGCGGTCGCCTGTCTGGCGGCGCTCGCCGTTCTATATCGCCCGCTGCTGCTGAGCTCGGTCCTGCCGGAGAGCGGCCGGGCGCGGGGCGTCAACCTGTTCGTCTTCGAGCTGGGCTTCCTGACGATCGTCGCACTCGCCACCACGATGACCGTGCCGGTGGTGGGAACGGCGCTCATCTTCAGCCTGATGATCGGTCCGGCCGCCGCCGCCCGCGCGTTCACCACCCGGCCCGGCACGGCGATCGCGCTCTCGGTCGCCATCGCGCTGGCCACGGTCTGGGTCTCGATCGCGCTGTCCTTCCAGACCGACTGGCCGATCGGCTTCTTCGTCGGCATCGGCAGCGCCGTGGCCTACATCGTCGGTCGCGCCTGGGCGTCCGTCCGCCTGAGGGGGACACCGCGTACCCCCGCGGGGTGAGCACGGGTTCCCCCGGCAGGCGGTTTCGGCCCGTCCGTGGCCCGGCAACCCAAGCCGAGGTGACCCGCCCGGTAGCCTGAAGGGACGACGACGAACGGGACGTGATCGAGGAGACGAGCGAGATGACGAGGCGGGCCACCCTGAGAGCTTCAGACGCCGATCGTGACCTGGTCGCAGAGCGCCTGCGTCAGGCGGCGACCGAGGGGCGACTGTCGGCCGACGAACTCGACGAGCGCCTCGGCGCCGCCCTGTCGGCGCGCACCTACGGTGAGCTCGACGGGCTCGTGGCCGATCTCCCCACCCCGGATCGCGGCCTGTCACTCCGGCCGCGCGGCGACGTGGCCCGCCGGCGCCCGGCGGCCCCCGTGGTGCTGGCCCTCGTCTTCGCCGCGATGCTGATCGGCATGGTCGCTTCCGCCCTGGGCGGCCACGGTCACACGGACCACGGCGGCATCGGCGCGGCCCCGCTCATCTGGCTGGTCTTCCTCGCCGTTGGCTGGCGGTACATCGCCCGCCGCCGGGGCACCCGGTAGGCCGGGCCCCGTCGATGAGTGACCTCTCACCGGACGCATCCGCGGCGCTTAGACCGGCCGCCTAGCCTTCCGGCTGACGGCACGCGCCCGTCACCGTGCCGACCATGACCCGTTTGCATCGCCATCTCACCGGCTGTCTAATGGCCGTCCTGGCGGCGGCGATCCTGGTGGGCTGCGGCGGGGGTGGCAGCGCCTCGTCGACCGCGCGCTCAGGCAGCGTCACGCCGCCTTCGGCGACCACCACTCAGACCGCCACGCGCGTCGCCGTCCACCACGTCCTCTCTCACCGCCTCGTTGACCACTTTCCGGCGGCTCTGACGGCGCGCTGGCAGACGGTCTCCACCATCGGCGCCCGGCCGGCGATGTGGATCGCCGAGCGCTCCGGGGTGACGCTGGTGCGCATGGATCAGCGCCTGGTCCACCTCGCCCTCCACGCCGGCTCGGCCGATCCGGGCGGAACCGGCTGGCGCTACGGCGACGTGGTCGCCGGCCGGGAGATCCATCGGCTGATCTTCGGCTTCAACGGCGGGTTCAAGTTCGTCACCGGAGCGGGCGGGTTTGAGTCCTATGGGCGGGTCGCCGTGCCTCCGGAGGCGGGTCTCGGCTCGATCGTCACCTACCGCAGCGGCCGCACCCAGATCGGCGCCTGGGGTCAAGGAGTCCCCGCCCCTGGCCAGCCGGTCGCGTCGGTCCGCCAGAACCTCCACCTGCTCATCGATCACGGCCGGCCGGACGGCTCCGTCACCACGTGCGGCACCGGGTGCTGGGGCGCGACCATCGGCGGCGCCGACGCGGTGGCCCGCAGCGGTCTGGGCATCCTGGGCAACGGTCAGCTGCTGTGGGCGGCCGGCGAGGGTCTGACCGTCGGCCAGTTCGCCGACGCGATGGCGGCGGCCGGGGTCCAGCGCGGGGTGCAGCTCGACATCAACCCGGACTGGGTGGCGGGCTACCTGTACATCCATCACCGCCGGGCCGGCCCGACCCCGGTCCCGGTCGTGCCCGGGCAGTACGGCATCGCCGGTCAGCTGCTGGCGCCCTACAGCCGCGACTTCTTCACCGTGCTGTCGAACTGACCCCGGTCGGCCCGTCACCGGCCGACGCCCGGGCCGGCTCCACCACCATCTCCTGCAGCCGCCGGGCCGCGTCGAGATGGTCGCCGGTCCAGATCACCCGGACGCCGGTGGCGGTCGCCCGCCCGTCGGCGTCACGCAGGTCCCGCTCGACCGCGGCCACCAGCCGCCCGTCGGCGACCGCGTCCGGTGGGAGGGGGTCCGGGACGACCTCACGGCCGGTGAGCCCGGCGGCGAACTGGTCGTACCAGGCGGTCACACCGGCGGCTTCGGCGATCAGCTCGCGACGCGCCGCCGAGCGGTCGCCCGCGGCCACGCCGTCGCGGGACCACAGGTCGAGCACCGAGTCGGCGGCGAGGCGCATTCCGGCGACGCCGGTGACGAGGCTGGTGACCTTGGCGAGCCCGACCCGCTTGGCGCCGCGCTCGGCCACGTAGCCGCGGAACGCGTCGTCGAGCCGCCGGGCCGCGGCGGCCGCCGCCAGGGCCTCGTCGGCCGGCGACGGCTGGGGCCCGCCGGAGGCATCGCAGCGGCCGATGCCGAAGGCGACGGCTCCGGCCAGGTACCGGGCGCTGGCCGCATACGCATCGGCCAGCGCCCGGCCGAGCAATGCGCCCGCGCCGCGGGGCCAGAACAACAGGCCGACGGCGAGGCTGACCGCTCCGCCGATGGCCACGTCCTCGACCCGCACGAGGCCGATCCGCCATCCCTCCGGGGCGATGAGGTTGAACAGGATGAGCAGCGTCAGCGTGAACCCGGCCTGGCCGGCGGCGAACGAGATCGTCGCGGGCGCCAGCCCGGCGATGAGGACGACGACCGGTAGCAGCACCCACAGGACGGTGGTGTTCGTCCCGATCAGGTAGACGAGGATCCCGCCGGCGACGAAGCCGGCGCTCGTGCCGGCGATGGCCCGCACGAGGTTCTGACCGGTGCTGAGTGCATTGGAGCGCAGCACCGAGAGCGTGCCGAACACCACCCAGAATCCGTGCTGGACACTGCTCAGATCAGCCACCAGGACGGCGAGCCCCAAGCCGGCCGCGCCCCGGAGGCTGTTGTGGAGCCATACCGAATGCCGGTCCACGTGGGCCCCGGCCCGCTCGTGGGCCGCCGCCAGCGGCCCGGCGAAACCCTCCGGCTGGCGGCCGAGGAGCCGGTCGATCCAGGACCGGCGCGCCGCGGCGGCGGCGTACTCGGTGTTCTCCGCGATCTGAGCGACGATGAAGCTCAGCTGCTGGGCCCGGAAGCTGGGGTCCAGCGAGGAGATGACCGCCCGGGCCCGGTCGCCGTCCCCGTCGTCGGCCCCCGGCGATGGGGCGGGCGGCAGCACCCGGGTGGCGGCCTCCTCGAGGTCGGCGAGCGTGCGGCGCAGGCGGTCCGAGGCCGCGCGCAGATCGGCGCGCGGATCGTGGGGGTCCTCCAGCAGGTCGGCGGAGCGCTCCAGAACGTCGGCGGCGGCCAGCTTGACCGCGCAGACCTCCGGCGCGCGGCGCGGCGGATGCCGGCGGGGAGCGCAGCGCAGGACGATCGCGTCGAGCCAGCGCAACTCATCGACGAGGCGGACGACCGCGCGGGCGTGGGTCGTCAGGTCGGTGGGGCGGTACGGGGTGGCGAAGAACACCGTCTGCAGCGCCGCGACGGCCTCATCGGCCCCGGCGATCGCCTCGCGGTGGGCCTGGTGCGCCTCGGTCGTGCCCGTGCTCATGACGTATTCGACCTCCGCGCGCAGCCGGTCAGCGAGAGCGCGGCACGCCGCCACGGCCGCGGCGCGGACGGGGTTTCGCGCCGGGGACGGCCACAGCAGCGAGATCGCCAGCAGCGACGCGGCCGCCGCCAGCCCCCAGCCGGCGACTCGGGCCGGGATGGCCGAGGGCGGGGCCGGGAGCGAAACCGGAAGGATGAACGCCAGCAGCAGCGAGGTCGTGGCGCCGGCGAGCGTTGAGCTGACGACCCCGGAGAAGAGGATGGCGAAGCCAACCACCGCCATCGCCCCCGCCGCCAGCCAGGTCGTGCGCGAGACGAGGGTGGCCAGGCAGATGAGCACCGCACAGGCCAGCCCCAGTCCGGCCTGGTCGAGGAGCCGCTCCCGGATCGAGCCGGAGAAGTCGACGAGCAGCAGCATCGCGAACGAGCCGAACGCCGCGAACGTCGCGATCACCGGGTCGGCGATCACCTTGTCGCCGAGTGCGAACATGATCGGCATGACGAGCGCCGCCCGCGCCGCGCGGCGGAGCGCACGGTACCCGGGGTCGTGGGCCCGCAGCCAGTCCCGCGCCGACCGCCACGGGCGCAGCGCAGTCGCTGGGAAGTGCTCGATCTCGGTGCTCACCCCGGGGCCCACCGCAGGCTCTCATCTTTCCACGATCGTGCGGGTGAGGCTCACCAGCGTCACGAACGTCCGGTACAGGCGGAGCGGATCGTCGTCCGAGACGACCACCGCGCGGGTGCCGGCACGGTCGACGCCGCGGATCCAGGTCGCCATCTCGGCCATGTCGGCGGTCAGGAACGTGAGCTCCAGTGTCGCGGGCAGCTCGACCGCCGGAGGAGGGACGGTCGCCGCCCGGGCCAGCGCTCGCGCCGCACCCGCGTGAATGAGCTCGCAGGCGCGGTCCGGGTGCAGGCTCTCGGCGGCAGACCGGGTGATCGACCGCTTGACGACGACGGCCTCGATGTCCGGCAGGAACGGCCGCGCCTCCTCGGCGGTGGCGTCGTCACCGGTGATCAGGACCACCGGCACCCGGTGGTGGAGGGCGACAAGGGCGTTGAGGGCGCTCTCGCCGACGGCGACGCCGTTGAGGCGCGCCTCCCAGATCGCCGACGGGTCGTAGGTGTGGGAGAGGATGGCCCGCTCGGCGCCGATCGCGCCGTGGTAAGCGATCATGAACACCGCATCGAAGGAGGCGTCGAGCCCTTCCATCATGTACAGCGGCTTGTGCCGGCCGGAGAGATAGGAGGCGCCGTGGTGCAGCGCACCGGGACGCAGGTTGTACATCGTGCGGTGCGCATCGTTGACCAGGACGTGGCCGGCGCCGGCATCGACGGCTCCGTCGATGGCGGCGTTGACCTCGTCGGTGAGCAACTGGCGGCCGATCTCGTACTCGGCGCCCGGGGAGCGGACCTGCTCCCAGTCGACGATCCCGGCGGTCCCCTCGATGTCGGTCGAGATGAAGACCCTCATGTCACGGTGACCAGATGACGGAGCATTTCGCCGATCGTAGGGATCAGGCCGCCGGCGCGCCCGCGGGCAGCAGTGAGCGACCGGGCGACCCGGTGGACCGGGTCACCCCGCTCGAGCTGTTCTTCGACCTCGTGTTCGTCTTCACCATCACCCAGCTGAGCTCGCTGCTGACCGAGGGATTGACCTGGAGGTCGCTGTGGCACGTCCTCGTCATGCTCGCCCTCATCTACTGGATGTACGACGGGTACGCCTGGCTGACGAACGCCGTGGCGGCCGAGGGGACGCGACGCCAGGGGCTGCTCCTGGCCGGCATGGCCGGATACCTCGTGCTGGCGATCGCGATCCCCGGCGCGTTCACCGGGACGGGACTGACCTTCGGCATCGCCTACCTGGTGATCATCGTCGTTCACGCCTCCCTGTACGTGGCCTCCGCTTCGGAGAGCTCGGCGGCGGCCATGCGCGCCCTGGCGCCGGGCAACCTGGCCGCGGCGGTGGCCGTCGTGGTGAGCGGCGCGCTCGGCGGCGTGACGCAGGAGGTGGTGTGGACGGCGGTCGTCGTGCTGCTCTGGTTTGCCACCCGGGCCGGGGCGGGGTTTGAGATCGGCCCGGCCCACTTCGTCGAGCGCCACGGCCTGCTGGTGCTCATCGCGCTCGGCGAGTCCGTGGTGGCCACGGGCATCGGCGCCCGCGGGCTGACGATCGACCTGCGGTTGGTCATCACCGCCGTGCTCGGTCTGCTGCTCTCCGCCGGGCTGTGGTGGACGTACTTCGGCGCGGGCTCAGAGCCGGTGGAGCGGGCCTTCCGCGCCGCGACCGGCGCCCGCCGGGTGCGCCTGGCGTTCGTCGGCTTCGGCTACGCCCACTACGCGATGCTGCTCGGTGTCGTTCTGGCCGCCGTCGGGCTGCGCCTCGCCGTCGCCCGTCCCGATGCGCCCCTGTCGGCCGGCCGCGCCCTGGCCCTCGCCGGCGGCACCGCCCTGTTCGCTATGCACCGCCCCTGGCGCCGGCGTTGGCCACGATCGCGTCGTGGACATACTGCGCCAGCCCGGGCGCGACCTCGTCATACGTGCGCGTGAACCGGGAGTCCGCGATGTACATGTCCGCCAGCCCCCGGTGCTGTTGATCAGAGCAGTCGTAGAACCACTGTGAGATGTGCCGGCGGTGGGCCTCGGCCAGGTCCATCGCCGTTTCGCTCGCCGGCGGGACGCCGTCCTTCAGAGCGGCGGCGAACTCGGCGACGTTCGCGTCGGCCTGGCGCTTGATCTCGATCCAGTCGTCCTTGGTGTAGGCGGCGGTCCGGCGCTGGGATTCCTCAAAGGCCTCGGTGTAGCCCCAGCGCTCCTCGGCCTCTCGGCCGTACTCGGCGAGCTTGTCGGTGCCGAACACCTCGAACTGCTCCTCCGGGGTCAGGGACAGTCCCATCTCTCGTACCTCCATCTCGTGTTCGATCGCGGCGATGAGCTGCTCGGTCCGCGCCCGGCGGGCGCGCAGGAGCCGGTGCTGGCGGCGCAGATAGTCCTCGGCGGGCGCCCCCGGCTCGGCCAGGATCTCGGCGATCCCCTCCAGCCGGAAGTCGAGCTCCCGGTAATAGAGGATGCGCTGCAGCCGCTCCAGATCCTCGGCCGAGTACATCCGGTACCCGGCCTCGCTGCGCCCGCTCGGCACCAGCAGGCCGACGTCGTGGTAGTGGTGCAGCGTTCGCACCGACACGCCGGACATGCGCGCCACCTCTCCGACCCTGTGCTCGCTCATCTCGGACATGGTCGAGCATGACGTTGCGTGAGGGTCAAGGGCCCGCCTGCGCGGGAGACCGGGCCCGGGGGACTCAGCAGACCCCCGCCACCACCGCCCCGGGAATCGCCGCGATGAGCGCCTCGGTCTCGACCGCGAACACGTCGTGCGGGGTTCCGGCGGCTGCCCACACCGTGCCGAACCGCCGCAGCGACTCATCGACCGTCGTCGGCAGATCCACGTCGTGTCCGAGCGGTGGAACCCCGCCGATCGAAAAGCCGGTCACGGCCCGGACGCGGTCGGCCGGCGCCGGCGACAGCGCCAGCCGGGCGGCGTCGACACGCCGGTCCCCGGCGCAGAGGACGAGGACGGGTGTCTGGTCACGTAGGAACACCAGTGACTTGACGATCTGGCCGACCTCCACATTCAGCGCCGCCGCTGCCAGGGCTGCGGTGCGCGCGGAGTCGCTCAGGCGCCTGACCTCGACCTCCAGACCTCGCTGGGCCAGTCGCTCGGCCAGACGGGCCGCGGTGGGATGCACGTCGCTCACGCTCCCGGCTGGTCGTCGGTCAGGCCGGTTCCGGCGTCAGCAGGTAGTCCTGGAGCCACGGGGTCCGATACCCGTCGCTCCACAGGACGGGAAAGAATGCCTCGTCCATCTCCAGGTCACCGGGGCGCCGATAGCGCGAGTAGATCGGATGTGAGTGCTCAGGGTTCCACCGGGTGTTGGTGGAGATCAGGTGGCTGATGATCGATCGGCGCTGCGCATCCGCCCGCTCGTTCGGCGGGCTGCCGTGGAATGTCCAGCCGTCGTGGAATGCCGCGCCGCCGGCCGGAACCTCGATCGGCACCAACTCCAGCTCGGCACCGGCCGGCATCGACTCCCGCACGTGGGCCAGCCAGTCGTCCGGTGCGTGAAAGCTGCCGCCGAGCGCCGCATGGGGCCAGAGGTGCGAACCGCGCACGTAGTAGATCGTCCCGGTGTCGGCGGCGGTGTCGTCGAGGGCCATCCAGCACGTTGTCATGTTCGGCGGATCGAGGTGATCGAGGTAGGCGGCGTCCTGGTGGCACAGGAGCGCCCTGCCCGACGGCGGCTTCCAGATCGCGTTGTCCTGCGCCAGCCGCGCGCCGGGCAGGCCGGCCAGGCGCGCGGCGAACTCGCCCACCTGGCGTGAGAGCGTCACGGCGGCCAGCACCCGGTCGGCCTTCCAGACGTTGCACAGCTGGCGCGTCAGGTCCGGAGCGGTCACCCCCGGGGTGTAGTTGACCTCGTCAGGCGCCAGGCCCGTCTCCCACTGATGCTCAAAGACGGCCGCAAAGTGCTCCCGAGCCGCCTCCAGAGCGTCCGTGGCCAGGAAGCTGTCAACGATGAGGAATCCGTCGCGCTCATAGCTCTCGATCTGGCCGGCCGTGGGAACGAGCACGCGCGCAGTCTAGGGGCTGACGGGGTCCTCGTCGGCTCAGGCGGCGAGCGCGTACGGCTCCGGCGCGCAGCCGGCAAATGCGCGGCGCAGCCGGCTGGCGGTGCCCGGTTGGGCATCGGTACCGACCATCTCCGCCCAGCGGCCGCCCTCGAGGCGGTCCATCTGGTCGTCGAACATCCTCTGAGCCTCCAGGACCTCACTGCGGTCTTCGGCCAGCATCATGTCGCTGGCGGCGTCCAGGAGCGTCTCGGCCTCATCGTCGAACAGCTTGCCGCCGCGGTGCTCGGCGACGATCCGCCGAACCTCGCTGAAGGCGACAACCCGCTCGTTGGTCTGCGTGCTGGGAGAATTGCTCATTGCCTTTGAGTCTAGGTCGCGGTGGGGGGCGAACGCGTCTGGTCCATGACGTCGCCGGCCGCAACTCCTTCCCGCGGGCGGCGGTCGCGGACCGCGCGCCAAGCCCTTGTGGGGGCTTAATCGGCAGCTGGAGCCGGGTATTGAGGCCCTGGGCTGCGCGGCCGGGCCATGAGGACGAGTCCTGACCGCATGGGCTGCGAGAGTGAGACGATGATCACAAAACTGGACTTTGTCGCCATCCCCTCGCGCGACGCGGAGCGCTCGCGTCGCTTCTACGGCGAGACGCTGGGGCTTCGCCCCGACGAGCATGGGCAGTTCGAGTTCTGGGCCGGCCACACGTGCCTGGGCATCTGGGAGCCGGAGCGGCTCGGGATGGAGTTCGCGCCGCAGAAGAACGGCCACCTCGCGCTCCACGTCGACGACGTCGCGGCCGCCCGCGCCCAGCTGGAGCAGAAGGGGGTCGCCTTCGCCGGGGCGACGTTCGACACCGGTGTGTGCCACATGGCGTTCTTCACCGATCCGGACGGCAACGACCTCATGCTCCATCACCGGTACGCGCCGTACGGCTGAGTCACCCCGCGTTCGCCGGCTCCGGCGCCACCGGCGCACCGAGTCGCTCTCATCAGAGTGCGAGTGTCAGTCTCTTGGTCCGCGCGCCGGGAGTATGGTGCTGCCGGAAGCCGATGGGCCAGCGCCACGAGAACAACTCGTACGGGCCGCGCCAGGCGAAGATCACGGAGCTGGCGGGCACGTATGCGGCGGCGCTGCTGTCCGGGGACGAGATCGCCGCCGAGATCATCGTCCGTGAGGCGATGGACGCCGACCTGACCGCCGCCGAGATCGACGACCTGCTCATCGCCCCGGCGCTGTGGCTGGTGGGCGAGCTGTGGGAGCGAGGCGAGATCTCGATCGCCGATGAGCACATCGCCACCGAGATCTCGATGCGGGTGCTGGCCCTGCAGCGTGAGGTCGAGCGGGTTGCTCAGTCCCGCCGCCAGCGACGGGTGATGCTGGCCACCCCCGCCGGCGAGCTCCACGTCGTTGCCCTGCACATGGTCGCGAATCTGTTGCGCGGTGCGGGCTACGACGTGGTGATGCTCGGAGCCGACGTGCCGCCGCTCGCGCTGGGCGCGGCGGCCCGCCGCCACGCGGCCGACGTCATCTGCCTGAGCCAGACGATGCCCCAGACGCCGGAGCGGCTGCTCGCCGGCGTCGACGAGATCCGGCGAGAATGGCCACCGGCGGCCTTCGTGGTCGGCGGGCGGGGGCTGGCAGTCGAGGGCCTCCTGCGACCTGAGGTGCACGTGTGCGGACGGGTGTCGGATGCCATCGACGCGGTGGACGCGATCGTGAAGCGGGCCGGCCTGAACTGACGGCCGGTTCAGTCCGCCAGGAGCGTCAGATCGAGCCGCGCCAGCCGCTCCGGGTCGGCGAGGATGTCCATCTCTACGATCCTTCCGCCCCGGATGGTGACGGCGCCGACCGAGAATGGCTTTCCATCGCGGGTGGAGACGAGCCCGGGCGCCCCGTTGACGAGTGCCCGGTGCAGCGTGAGATTGGCCCGCGACCACATCGACGCCTGCACCGCGACGGTCTGGGCACCGCGAACGTGGCGCGAGAGCCCGGTCAGCCCACCGTCGGCGCGGAGCACGACGTCCGGGTCGAGGACCGCGACGAGACCGTCGAAGTCGCCGCGGCGCGCAGCGGCCAGGAACGCCTCCACGACCTCCCACTGGGCCTTCAGGTCGGCGTCCGGGACGGTGGGGGCTCCGCGGACGCGCCGGCGGGCGCGGCTGGCCAGCTGGCGGGTGGCCTGAGGCGAGCGATCCAGGATCGTCGCGATCTCGTCAAACGGCACGGCGAACATGTCGTGCAGGACGAACGCCAGCCGCTCCGGGGGCGTCAGCGTCTCCAGCACAACGAGAAGCGCGAGGCCGACCGAGTCGGCGAGCAGCGCCTCGTGCTCCGGGTCGGTGCCGTCGACCGGGTCGACGACCGGATCCGGCACGTGGACGTCGAGCGGCTGCTCACGCCGCGTGCGCCGCGAGCGGAGCATGTTGAGCGCCACGCGGGCGACGACCGTTGTCAGCCAGGCGCCGAGGTTCTCGATCTCGCTCGCGTCAACGCGGCTGAGCCGCAGCCAGGAATCCTGGACCGCGTCCTCGGCCTCGCTGAGGGAACCGAGCATCCGGTAGGCGACCGCCCGGAGGCGGGGCCGTTGCTCCTCAAAGTGCTGCGCGAGCCATTCCTGTTGGTCCATGTCTTCGTCCTTCGCCGCAGGGTGTCATGGGACCAGACCCGCGAGCCCGGCACGGTGTGACATTGTGAACGGCCATTTCTCGATCCGGGCGCGGGTCGATAGCGTTGGCGGTTCGTCACCGCCATGCCGATCACTCCAGCACTGATCCCCGCCCGGACCATCTCCGCGCCCCGTCCGGAGCCGATGGAGACCAGGCTGCTGACCCGCATCGCCGACGATGTCCGTCGTGAGCGGCGGATCCGCCGGCGCGCCAAGCTGCCGCCGGGCAGCACCGCGCCCAGCTGGGCACACACCAGACGGGTCATCTCCGACCCGCTGGGACTGCTGCTGGAGCACGAGCGGCGCTTCGGTCCGGTGTTCACCATCCGCCTCCTGCACGAGCCGATCGTGTGGGCGATCGGCGCGGAGGTCAACCATCAGATCCTGGTCAGCGACTTCGAGGCGTTTCAGTGGAGGGAGGGCCGGTTTGCCGACCTGTGGCCGCTCCTCGGCGACGGCCTGCTCAACACCGACGGGGCCTACCACCGCAGCTTTCGCCGGCTGCTCCTGCCCGCGTTCCACCGGGAGCACATCGCGGCGGTGGCGGAGACGATGCTGGAGGAGGCACGAGCCGCCGCCGAGACGCTGCGGGACGGCGAGGTCGTCGAGATCTACCACTGGGTTCGCCGGCTCGCGCTGCGGATCGCGCTGCGAGCCCTGCTGGGGATGGAGGCCACCGAGGGGCGCGAGCGGACGCTGGCGGCGGCGTTCGAGGCATCGCTGGCGATCCACGGCGAGCCCGTTCTCCTTCAGCTGCTGCCCGCGCCCCGCACTCCGCTGGCGCGCGCGATCGCGGCTCGGCGCGCTCTTGACCTGGCGGTGCGCGCCGAGATCGACGAGCGCCGCCGGACCGGTGATCCGGGGCGCGGGGTCCTCGGCCTGCTGCTGAGCGCCACCGACGAGAGCGGCAGCCCGCTGAGCACGACCGCGGTCCGGGATCAGGCCATCACGCTGCTGTTCGCCGGCCACGACACAACGACCACCACATTCACCTTCCTGGCCCATGAGCTGGGGCGCCACCCGCACGCCCGCGAGGCGGTGGAGGCGGAGCTCGACCGGGTGCTCGGCGGGCGCGACGCGACGGCGGCCGAACTTGACGGGCAGGCTCTCCCGGTGCTCGAGCGCTCACTGAAGGAGACGCTCCGGCGCTATCCGGCGGCCTGGGTCGGACCGCGGCGCACGACGCGCGACGTGACGCTGGGCGGCGTGCCCGTTCCGGCCGAGGTGGGCGTGCACTACTCCTCGTGGGCCACCCACCACCTCCCGCACCTGTATCCGGACCCGTTCCGTTTCGACCCGGACCGCTTTCTGCCCGAACGCGAGGCGGCCCTCCCGCGCGGCGGCTATGTGCCGTTCGGAGGAGGGTCGCGCATGTGCCTGGGCAAGCGCTTCGGCGAGTATGAGCTGCGCGCGCTGGTCACGGTCCTGCTGCGCCGCGCGCGGCTGGAGCCGCTGTCGGCCGAGGATCCCCGGGTCGCGACCACGCCCACGCTCGGCCCCAAGGGCGGCCTGCGCTTCGCGGTCCGGGCCCGCTGACCACAGCCTCGCGGCTCGACCGGCACCGCGGAGGCCGGTCGATCCGGGGTGCGCGCAGGAGCCCCGCCGCAACTATCATCCGCGCGACGATGGCGCGACCAATCGTCCTAGGTGTGGTCGGGGATTCCGGGGCGGGCAAGACCACGCTGACGCGAGGGCTGATCCGTGTTGTGGGCGAGGACCAGGTCACGCGCATGAGCGCTGATGACTACCACCGGTACGACCGCCACGAGCGGCGCCAGCTCGGCGTCACACCACTGCACCCTGACGCCAACCACCTCGATGTCCTCACCCAGCACCTCGTGCAATTGCGGCGCGGGGAGGCGGTGCTCAAGCCCGTGTACGACCATCGCGACGGCAGCCTCGGCCGCCCGGTCTACATGCGCTCGGAGCGGTTCCTGGTGGTGGAGGGACTGCTCAACTTCCACACCGAATCGCTGCGGACGGCCCACGACGTGCGGGTGTTCCTCGCCCCCGTCGAGCAGCTCCGGCGCGCCTGGAAGCTGAAGCGGGACTGCACGCGGCGCAGCTACACGACCGATGAGGTCCTGCGCGAGCTCGACCTGCGCGAGCGGGACGCCGCCCAGTTCATCAAGCCACAGCAGCGGCACGCCGACATCGTGGTGTCCTTCGGCTCCGCCCGCACCGACGATCCCTCGCACCTCGACGCGGAGGTCATGCTCCACGACACGCTGCCGCACCCTGATCTGTCGCCCCTGGTCGACGGAACCAGCGATGGGCCGCAGTTCATCCGGTGCGAGCGCGACATCCTGCTCAGGATCCCCGGGGACATCTCCAGCGAGCACGCCGCCGAGATCGAGGAGTCGATGTGGGAGCGCATGAGCTTCGCCCGCCATCTGCGCGCCCGGCGGCTGGGGGAGTTCACCGTGGGCACCGACCTGCATCGCTCCGAGTCGCTGGCCCTGGTCCAGCTGCTCGTGCTCTACCACCTCGTCTGGGCCCGCGCGACCGTCGCCACCGGAGGCGAGCCGCCGCGGATCGAGGGACGACGCCGGATCGGAGACGATTCGGCGCTGCACGCGTAATAGTGGGCGCTAGATGGCGGTGACGGTGACCCAGCTGGTGGCGTTCCTGAAGACCGTGCAGTGCGGCTCGGTCACCGCCGCCGCCGCCGATCTGGTCGTCACCCAGCCCTCGGTGTCAGCGGCGATCAATGCCCTGGAGCGCGAGGTGGGCGTGCCGTTGATGGAGCGCGACGGGCGCGGCCTGCGGCCGACGCCGGCCGGGCGGGCGTACGTGGCGTACGCGAGCGACGTCCTGGGGCTGCTCGACCAGGGAGCACGGGCGGCTCGTGAGGCTCACGAGGATGCGCTGCGGACGCTGCGCATCGGCGCCGTCACCACCGCGGGCGAGCACCTCGTCGCCCCGCTGCTCCGCGTCTTCCGCGAGGCCCACCCGGAGCTGGAGATCATGCTCCACGTCGGCAACCGGGCGGATGTGTTCGAGCGGCTCGTCGCTCATGACATCGACGTGGCGATCACCGGCCGCCTCCCGGAGCACCTACCGGTGCGGGGCGAGCGTTTCGCCGCCAACGATTTCGTCCTGATCGCCTCGCCGACCGATCCACTGGCCAGCCGGTCCACGGTGTCGGTGGACGAGCTCAAGGACCGAGTCTGGCTCCTGCGCGAGCCCGGGTCAGGGACCCGGACGCTCTCTGAGGAGTACCTCGCCGCTCACGACCTGCAGCCGCGCACGGTGACGCTCGGCTCCAACGGGGCGATCAAGCAGGCCGTCGCGCTCGGCCTCGGCATCGCGCTGCAGTCGCGGTTCGCCGTCCAGCTCGAGCTCGAAGTGGGCATGCTGGCGCTCATCCGCCCGCGGGAGGGCCTGCCGCGGCGAGGCTGGCACATCGTCTACTCCGCCGTGGGACCCACGCGCCGAGAGGTGTCCGCGTTCGCGGAGTTCGCCCAGTCGCGTGCGGCCCAGCAGGCGCTGAGCCGCGCCCTGCGCTCCGGCGCTTAGTACGTCACGCCGCCTGGGCGACCGGCTGGTCGGCGAGGACCTTGTCGAGAGCCATCAGAAGGGCGTGGGCCACCCCGCGGCTCGCGTTGTGACCCATGAGGCCCAGGCGCCACATCGCCGGCGCCGCCGGTCCGAGGCCGCCCCCGATCTCGATCTGATGCTCGCGCAGCATGCGCGTCTGAACCTGTCTGCCGTCGATCTCGTCCGGGACGCGGACCGCCGTGAGCGGCGCCAATTGGAACTCCGGCTCGGCCAGCAACTCCAGGCCGCGGGCGCGGATCTCCGCCTGGAGGAAGCCACCGGCGTCGGCGTGCCGCTCCCACCGGGCCTCCAAGCCCTCCTCCATGAGACTGCGCAGCGCCTCGTGGAGCGCGTAGATGTGCAGGATCGGCGCGGTGTGGTGGTAGACGGCTGGGCGGTGCAGCCAGTAGCGCTCGTGGAGCAGGAGGTCCAGCGAGAACGGCACGGGAGTCGTCCGCGACCGGATGCGCTCCATGGCACGTTCGGAGACGGCGATCGGCGACATGCCGGGAGGCGCACCCAGGCACTTCTGCGTGCACGAGTAGGCGTAGTCGAGACCCCACCCGTCGAAATCCAGAGGCACGCCGCCCAGCGATGTGACGCAGTCGGCGAACAGCAGGACCTCGCGATCCTCCAGTGCCGCGCCGAGCTCGGCCAGGGGGTGCTGCACGCCGGTCGACGTCTCGGCGTGGACGACTGCCATCAGGCGCGCGTCCGGATGGTCGTCGAGAGCTTCGAACAACCTCTCATTGGGGACGTGCTCCCCCCAGTCGGCCTCGACTTCCACAACGGTGGCGCCGCACCGCTGCGCGATCTCCGCAATGCGGCGGCCGAAGAAGCCGCAGACTCCGACGATCGCCACGTCGCCGGGCTCCAGCAGATTGGTCAGACCGGCCTCCATCCCGGACGTCCCGGTCGCGGGGAGCGCCAGCACGACGCCGCCTGAGGCCTGGTAGGCCGACCGCAGCAGCCCGACGACCTCGGTCAGGAGGTCATGGAGGTCCGGATCCAGGTGCCCCAGCATCGGACGCTGCATCGCCTCCAGGGCACCGGGTGACACATTGCTCGGTCCGGGGCCGCAGAGCAGACGCTGTGGCGGGTTAAGCGGAGAGAAGGTGATGCTCATGCCTCACGACGCTAGCCGAGCCGGGCCGCCTCCAACAGCCAAGAATTCACCGTGCCGCCAAAGCCTGGGCTCTATTAGTCACTCCGCCCTTGGTGTGGCAAAAGATCTCTCTATTACCGCTTGCGCCGCCGCCGGCAAGCCGCTCAACTACCGCCCATGAGCCCCACCAACACCCGCCTGCACCGGAGTGAGCTAGCGGTTCCCGGCAGCAACATCCGCATGCTCGAGAAGGCGCCTGATCTCGGTGCCGACATCGTCATGCTCGACCTCGAGGATGCCGTCGCGCCGGCTGACAAGGAGCGGGCCCGCACGAACATCATCGACGCCCTCCGGGAGCAGGATTGGTCAGGCTGCTCGGTGTCGCTGCGCATCAACGGCCTCGACACCCACTACTGCTACCGGGACATCGTCGATGTCGTCGAGGAGGCGGGACGGTATCTGGACACCATCGTCATCCCCAAGGCGAGCTGCGCGGGCGACGTGCACCTGGTCGCCACCCTGCTCACCCAGATCGAGGATGCGCGGCAGATCGGCCGCCGGATCGGTCTGGCGGTGCTGATCGAGACGGCGATGGGCATGGTCAAGTGCGACGAGATCGCCGCCGCCTGCCCGGAGCGCATGGAGGCCATGATCTTCGGCGTGGCCGACTACGCCGCCTCTCTCCAGAGCCACACCACCTCGATCGGCGGCGCCAATCCGGACTACGCCGTGCTGACCGATCCGGACGACTCAGGTGTCCGCACCTCCCACTGGGGCGATCAGTGGCATTACGCGCTCTCGCGGATCGCCGTCGTCTGCCGCGCGTACGGCCTGCGGCCGATCGACGGTCCGTTCGGCGACTTCACGGATCCCGGCGGGTATCTGGCGTCCGCGCGGCGGGCGGCCGTGCTCGGCTACGAGGGGAAGTGGGCGATCCACCCCTCCCAGATCGAGCTGGCCAACGAGGTGTTCACGCCGGATGAGCACATCGTGGAGAAGACACACCGCATCATCGCGGCGATGAAGGAGGCCGCGGCCGACGGCAAGGGAGCCGTGTCCCTGGACGGTCGCCTGATCGACGCCGCCTCGATCCGGATGGCGGAGACGCTGTTGGCCAAGCTGGAGCAGATCGAGGCCCGCGAGCAGCGTGACGCGACGCACGTGACCGGTCTGCGACAAATGGCCGCCGTAGAGTAGCCGGCGCACGATGACAGCCGGATACGCCGAGGCCCGGCGCTTGGAGCCGGTGGCGTCCGTCCCGGCGCCGGACGCGCTCGCCACGCTCGAGCGGCTACTCGACGACGTGTTCTCAGAACAGGGCGGCGAGGCGCTGGAGTCAGGGCTGCTGGAGCTCCGGCGAGCGGCGGGCGCCCTGCGCTCGGACGGGGTCGACGGCCGCCGGCCACCGGGACGCGCCCTCTCCGACGCCGGCAGCTCCCTGGCACTCGTCCGGGCCTGCACCATGCAGCTGGCCATGGCCAACATCGCCGACGAGTTTCGGAGCGTGCGCCGGCAACGGGCCGCCGACGTGTCCGAGCTGTCGTCGGCGGAGGACCTGCTGCAGGCCACGCTGGCAGCCAGCGCCGGACCCCCGCCGCTGGACATCCGGCTGGTGCTCACGGCCCACCCCACCGCGATCGCTCGCCGCAGCGTGCTCAGCAAGCACCGCGCGGTGTGCGCGTGCCTCGAACAGCTGGACGATCCTCGGATCGGCGCCTCCGAGCGCCGACGGCTCGAGGAGGAGATCGGCGAATCGCTGGCGATCTGGTACGCGACCAACGAGGTCCGATCGATGCGGCCGCGGGTGTCGGACGAGGTGCGCCGCCTGCTGTTCTTCTTCGAGTCAGTGCTGGTTGACGCGGCCGTCGACCTGGCCCGCACCTACGCCGGCCTGGCGGGTGCCGGCGACCGCGCGCAGGCGGTGGGGGTCCCGCTGCGATTCGGGAGCTGGGCGGGCGGCGACATGGACGGCAACCCCAACGTGACGCCGAGGACGATTCTGGAGACCGCGCAGTCGCACCGCGTGCTCGCCCTGAGGCTGCTGGTGGAACGTCTGCTCCCCCTGCGCCGGGAGTTCTCCCAGCCGGACGGCAACATCGGGTTCACCGACGCGCTGTCAGTGTCTCTGGAGCGGGACGAGCGCGAGCTTCCGGAGACGGCTGCCGAGCTGGCGCTGCGCTATCCCCATGAGGCGCGCGAGCCACTGCGGCGGAAGCTGGCGTTCATCGTGGCCCGCCTGCGCCACATGCAGGTGCTGGCGGCCGGCCGGTCGGTGAGCGAGCCCGGCTACGAGGCGCCCCACCAGCTGCTCGCCGATCTCGAGGACATCCGCGACAGCGTCGGCTGGCCCGCGGTCAGGCGGGGGCGGATCGAGCGGCTGATCTGGCAGGTGCGCATCTTCGGCTTTCACCTCGCCAGCCTGGAGGTGCGCGAGAACGCGCCTGAGTTGCACCAGGCCTGCCGGGAGCTGCTGCCGGGGTATGCCGCCGCCACGCGCGAGCCGGAGCGCGTCGCTCTGCTGACCGACGCGTGTCTGCGGCCGGCCCTGCCTGAGCGTGATGCCGGGCCGCAGCCGAGGTCTGCGGCGGTGTTCGATTCGATCGCCCGGGCGATGGCGGCGTACGGACCGCACGCGGTCGACACGTTCATCGTCTCCAACACCGAGAACCAGTCGGACGTCCTGTGCGCCCTGTGGCTCGCGCGGCGCAGCGGGCTGTTCCGGCCCCGCACGGGTCCGTCGGCCGGCGTTCCCGGGAGCTCGGCGCTCGAGGTCGTCCCGCTGTTCGAGCGTCGAGGCGCGCTGGAGAACGCCGCGCAGACGATGGGCGCGCTCTACGGAAACGCCGCGTACCGGCAGCACGTCGACGCCCGTGGCCGGCGCCAGGAGGTCATGCTCGGCTACTCGGACGCCGGCAAGGACATGGGGTACGTGGCCGGCCAATGGACGATGTACGAGGTCCAGGAGACGCTCGTCCGTCAGGCGGCCGCGCGGGACGTGAAGCTGCGCCTGTTCCATGGACGGGGCGGATCGACGCCACGGGGCGGCGGGCCGGCCTGGAGATCGATCCGCGCTCAACCACCCGGCACGGTCGGAGGGCGGATCAAGATCACCGAGCAGGGAGAGGTGATCAACGCCAAGTTCTCCGACCGGCGACTCGCCGTCGACGCGCTGGAGCAGACCGTCGCGGCGGTCCTTCACGCCACGGTGGCTTCCCAACCGCCGCCGCAGCCGGGCTGGAGCCGGGAGATGGCTCGCATCGCGCGGGTCGCGCGCGACTCGTACCAGGCACTGGTCTTCGATGATCCACACCTCTCGGAGGTCCTCCGGGACTGCACTCCGATCGACGTCTTCGACGAGCTGAACATCGGCTCGCGCCCTGCCCGGCGCGCCGGCGATGGCTCACTGCGCAGCCTCCGGGCGATCCCGTGGGTGTTCGCCTGGACGCAGAGCCGCGTGGGGCTGCCGTCCTGGTACGGCGCCGGCAGCGGCCTGGCGGCGGGCGACCTTGCCCTTCAGCGCGTCATGTACGAGCGGTGGCCGTTCTTCGCCGCCACCATCGCCACCTTGGAGACCTCGCTGGCGACCGCCGACCTCGTCATCGGCGAGCGCTATCTCGAGCTCGCCGTCCGGCCGGAGGTCGCTCGCCGCATCTGGGAGACGCTCCGCGCCGAGCACCGGCAATGCCAGGCACGGTTGCTGGCCATCACCGGCCACGACCGTCTCGGCCAGCCCACCGCCGAGGTCCTGGAGGGGGACACGAGCCGCCGCTTGTGGCTGGACGCGCTGTCGCTCCTCCAGATCGAGCTCCTACGCCGCCACCGGGCCGGCGACACGCGGGCACTCGAGCCGCTGCTGGCCACCATCGCCGGGATCGCCACCGGCCTGCGAACGACCGGCTGACGGCGGCGGCATTCCCTACGCAGCCTCGAGCGCGGGCTCGGCCTCGTACGCACCGGCGGGAGCGGTGCGGCTGCGCAGGAAGACGGCGCCGATGATGGCCGCGGCGATCGCGAAGACGGCGGCGATCGCGAAGGCGAGGTGGTAGCCGCCGGTGAGCGCCGCCAGCGGGCTGTGGCCGGCCGCCGCCAGGTGCTGGGTCCGCGCCGAGGCGGCGCTGGCGAGCACCGCCAGGCCAAGCGCGCCGCCCATCATGAACGCGGTGTTGGTGATGCCGGAGGCCAGGCCAGAGTCCTGCGGCTCCACGTCGCTCATCGCAGCCATCAACACGGGGTTGAACGCCAGCCCGCCGCCGATGCCGATCAGAACCATCGCGGGTAGGACATCGATCAGGAACGAGCCGTGCACGGGGGCGCGGGCGAACCAGAGCAGCGCCAGCGACGCCACGAGCAGGCCGAAGGCCAGCGGGGCGCGGACGCCATAGCGCATGACGAGCTTGGCCGAGACACCGAGCGAAAACGCCATCATGATCAGGTTGCCCGGCAGAAAGGCGAGTCCGACCTTCAGCGGGCTGTAGCTGAGCACCAGCTGGAGATACAGCGCGGACAGGAAGAACAGGGCGAACATAGCGGCAGCCCAGAGGATGCCGACGATGTTGGCGACGCTGAGGTTGCGGTGCCGGAAGATGCCGAGCGGCACCAGCGGGGCGGCCACGCGCGCCTCGCGCGCCGCAAACGCCGCGGCGACGACGACGGCGGCGGCCAGCAGGCCGATGGTCTGGGCCGACGTCCAGCCGGCGGTGTTGCCGTTCACGATGGCGTAGACGGCCAGCACCATCGCCCCGGTGATCGCCACCGCGCCGACCACGTCCAGGCGCCGGGACGCCGCTCCCGTCTGCACCGCGGGCAGCACCTTGAGGCCGCTGATGGTGACCAGGATGCCGATCGGCAGGTTGACCAGGAAGATCCAGTGCCAGCCAACCAGGTCGGTCAGCACGCCCCCGGCCAGCACACCGATGCTGCCGCCACCGGCCATGACGAAGCCGAACACGCCCATGGCCTTGGCCCGCTCGGATGGCTCCATGAACAGAACGACGATCAACGAGAAGGCGACGGCGGACACCACCGCGCCGCCGAGCCCCTGCACCGCGCGGGCGGCGATCAGCATTCCCTGCGACGTCGAGACGCCGCAGATCAGGCTCGCCACGGTGAATGCGACGGTCCCACCCAGGAACAGCCGGCGATGGCCGAAGAGATCGCCAGTCGGCCGGCCAGCAGGAGGAAGCCGCCGAAGGTGAGCATGTAGGCGTTCACCACCCACGCCAGCGAGGTCTGCGAGAAGCCGAGACTGCTGCGGATCGAGGGCAGCGCGACGTTGACCACCGTCGTGTCGACGACGATCATGAGGTCGCCCACGCACAGAATCACGAGCGCCAGCCAGCGGGTACGGGTGTTCAGGTGGTCGGTCATCGGGTCTCCTCGTTGGTCGATCACCCGTATTGACCAGACCCGCGACGAGAACTCATCGGCGACCCTGCGCGGTCGACGCGGGATGGCTTCCCCCGTCGCCGACGGCGGGATCTGCGTCTCGCTGCGTGACCTGGCGCGATTCGGCCGCGGGTGGCTGGGGCGGCTCGCGCCCGGCTACGCCGCCGACGTGACCGTGCTGGCGCAGGATCCGGCGCAGACCGATCCGGACGACCTGATCACCCTGCCGGTGCTGCTCACCGTCGTCGACGGGGAGATCGTGTACCGCGGCGCCCAGCTCGGCTGAGCGCTCACGTCAGTCCAGCGGCGGGTGGCGTTTCGTGAACGCGCTCGCCTCCTCCCACGCGCCGGCGTGCTCGAGAAGGCGGCGATCGCCGCGGTAGCGACCAACGAGCTGCAGCCCCACCGGCAGCCCCTCGGCGGTGAACCCGGCCGGGACCGCCACCACCGGGTGAGCGGAGACCGTGATCCGCGAGCAGACCCGCATCCAGCCCAGGTAGTGGGGCATGGCCACGCCGGCGACCTGGACCGGGTACTCCTGCTCGACCGGGAACGGCGCCACCTGGGCCGCCGGAGCGACGAGCACGTCGAAGCGCTCCAGCAGCTCGGCCATGATCGCGAACACCGCCGAGCGGGCGGCAATGGCACGGGCCACCGCCGGGCCGTTGAGCGCGAGGCCACACTCGATGTTCCAGACGACCGTCTCCTTGGCCGTCTCGCGGAGGGCGGGAAGCATGGGAGCGAAGGCACGTGCGAACGCAACGGCGCGCAGCGTCTCGAACGCCTCGTCCGCGACCGTCAGATCGAGTGCGACGTCGTGCACGTCGCATCCGAACGCCGCAAACCGGTGGCGGGCCTCGTCGACGACCGCCATGACCTCGCCCGCGATCGGAAGCCCGCCGAGATCCGGGCACCACGCGATGCGCAGCCCGGCAAGCTCGCCCCGGAGCTCACCGGCAAACGCGTCAGGTCCCCCATGGGAGAGCGGGCAACGGGGGTCGAGACCGCTGATCGCCCTCAGCATGAGCGCCAGATCGCCCACGGTCCGTCCCATCGGACCGAGCACCGATGCCGTGTCCCACACGTCTCCCGCGCCGGGATCAGGCACCAATCCGGGCGTCGGGCGCAGGCCGGCGACGCTGTTGAACGACGCCGGGTTGCGGATGCTGCCGCCGTGGTCTGACCCATCGGCGAGGGGCAGCATTCCCGCCGCCAGCGCCGCCCCCGCGCCGCCGCTGCTGCCGCCGGCCGAGCGGTCCAGCGCCCACGGGTTGCGCGTCGGTCCAAACACGTCATTGAACGTGTGCGAGCCGGCGCCGAACTCCGGCGTGTTCGTCTTGCCCACCACAATCGCCCCCGCCGCCCGCAATCGCCCCACGAGTGGGCTGTCCTGCGTCGGCACGTGCTCGGCGAACGCCGTCGAGCCGTACGTGGTCCGGATCCCGGCCGTGTCCTCCAGGTCCTTGATCGCGATCGGCAATCCGTGCAGGGGACCGAGCGCTTCGCCCGGGCGCGCGGCCCGGCGGTCGGCCGCGTCGGCTTCGGCGAGCGCCTCCTCCGGTCGCAGGCTGACCACCGCGTTGATGCGCGGGTTGACGTCGGCGATCCGGTCAAGGTGCCAGGCGACGACCTCGCGCGCCGACAGCTCCCGGTCACGGATGGCGGCGGCGAGCTCGCGCGCCGTCCACCAGTGCAGATCAGTCGTCGCGGGCCGGGCGCGCTCCATCCGCGAACACCCTCGCAGCCGACCCGGACGGGGTCGGCCGTGCTCACCGCTGTCACGCCGGCCAGGTCCTGCGGGTCATACGGGGCGACGCCCCGAAACCCCCACGTTCTCGCAGGAGGTGCCCAGTGGCACGCATCGACGGAGTCCAGCCGGCCGAGGCCGGCCTCAAGGTCAAGCTCATCTACTGGTTCATGCGCAAGGGCATGGCCAGGCTGACCGGCCGACCGCCGGCCGGCGGTCGTTCCGGCATCGAGCCGGTCGAGGTCTGGGCCCGGCAGCCGAAACTGCTCAGCGGGATGGGCAAGTTTCAGCAGGCGGTCAGAAAGGCGCACACCGTCGACGAGCGCATCAAGAACCTGGTCGAGCTTAAGGGGGCGCAGATGATCGGCTGCGAGTTCTGCGTCGACCTGGGCTCGCAGATCTGCCGCAACTCCGGCTTCTCCGACGACGAGCTGCTGGCCCTGCCGCGCTACCGCCAGAGCGAGTTGTTCACCGCGCGGGAGAAGACGGCACTCGACTACGCGGTGGCGGTGATGCGAACTCCGGTCGAGGTCAACGACGAGCTGTTCTCGCGGATGAGGGAGCACTTCAGCGACGAACAGCTCGTCGAGATCACCGCCCTGCTGACGGTCGTCAACCTCGATCGGTTCAACGCCGCCTTCGGGATCGGCTCGGCCGGCTTCAGCGACGGGATGGTGTGCGTGCCCCCGGACCGCCCCGGCGCCGACCCGGCGCTGACGCGGCTCGCCTGAGGACCGGACCGGCGACTTGCGCCGGGCGCCGATCGTCCATAGGCTGGGTGGCGACGTGAGCCCGTTACCTCGTTTGACGCCGCCGTAGGGCGCACCGGCGCGGTCCGCACGGACTGCGAGGTAGCCACGCCCCTACGACGGGCCGCCCCGTGGTGTGGCCCGGTGAGGAGTCGCTCATGCCGTTGCCTGAACAGCACGTGCCTGCGATCGGTCGCGGGACGGGGCTGTTGATCAATCGTCGCTTCACCCTGCTGTGGATGGGCGATGCGCTGTCGGAGGTCGGTTCGCAGGCCACGTCCGTGGCAATGCCCCTTCTCGTCCTGGCGCTGACCGGTTCGCCGGCGAAGGCCGGGCTGGTCGGACTGGCGCGGTCGCTCGCCTATCCGCTGGCGCCGCTTCCCGCCGGAGTGCTGGTGGACCGCTGGGATCGCCGGCGGGTGCTGATCGGCTGCGCGGCCGGGCGAGCGCTGGCCATGGCCAGCATCGTGATGATGCTGGTGATCGGCCACCCGCCGCTGGGACAGCTCATGGCGGTCGCGTTCATCAACGCGGCGCTGTGGTCGATGGCCGTGATCGCCGAGCGGGGACTGCTGGCGGCCGTCGTGCCCCACGAGTCACTGCCTGACGCGGTCGCCCTCAACGAGGCTCGTCAGTCGATGGCCGCGATCGGCGGGCCATCCCTGGGCGGGGCGCTGTTCGGCATCGCGCAGGGCCTCCCGTTTGTCGCCGACACCGTCTCCTTCCTTGCCGCCGGGCTTGCCGTATTCGCCGTGCGTGTCCCCTCCGGCGTCCACGCGCCCGGAGGCCGCGGCACGTCGGTCGACGCGATTCGCGAGGGGATCGCATGGCTGTGGGGCAGGCCCTTTCTCCGCGCCGGGTCGATCCTCTACGCCGCCGCCAACCTCACCATTGCCTCGGTCGAGCTGTTGGCGATCCTGATCGCACGGAGCCACGGGGCAAGTTCGGCGGCGATCGGCGTGGCGTTCGCCCTCATCGGCGCCGGAGGCGTCGCCGGCGCGCTGGTCGCGGGACCGGCGCGGCGCCGCCTCTCGGCCCGGTGGTCGGTGCTCATCGAGCCGTGGTGTGCCGCCGCCCTGATCCCGGCGCTTCTCCTCGTCCACTCAGCGGTGGCCATCGGGGCAGTCGTGGCCGTGACCTTCCTGCCGATGGCCCTGAGCAGCTCGGTCGTCGTCAGCCGGCGCATCACGCTGACGCCTGACCACCTGCGCGGCCGCGTCCAGGCCAGCGCGTCGTTCATCGCCGGGTCGATCGGCTGGATCGGACCACTCGCGGTGGGCCAGCTCTTCCAGAGCGCCGGCCAGACCGCGACCGTGCTGGCCCTCAGTGCGTGGACGATGGTGGTCGCACTGGCCGCGACGTTCTCCCGTGGCCTCAGTCGCGTTCCGGCCGGCGAACCAGCCCACTGATCGGCGCCATTAGCGAAACCGTTTGCGCCGTCCCGGCCGGCCGCCCAGGATGTGTTTCCGGTCGAAGTCCGTACAAAGGAGGGACGCGATGTCCACTGCCGTCACGACGATCACCGACGATCGATTCGCCGCCGAGGTGCTCGAGGCCGAGCGCCCCGTGGTCGTCGACTTCTGGGCCGCATGGTGCCCACCCTGCCGGGTGATGGACCCCATCATCGCCGAGCTCGCGGCCGCGCGGGACGATGCCATCTTCGCCAAGCTCGACGTCGACACCAACCCAAAGACCGGCGCTGAGTACGGGGTGCTGTCGATGCCGACGCTGCTCGTGTTCCGGGGCGGCCAGGAGGTGCTGCGGCTGGTGGGCTCACGTCCCAAGCGCCGCCTGGTGCAGGAACTGGAGGTGGTGCTGGGACCGGGAGCCGAGGTCACCGTGGCGACGCCCTGAACCGGCTCTCACCCGGCAGCGGCAGCCCAAGTAGGGTGCGGGCAGGATGGAGCTCCGCCAGCTCGAGTATTTCGCCGCGGTGGCGCGCCACGGCCACTTCGGCCGTGCCGCCCAGGCGGTGTACGTCACCCAGTCGGCGCTCTCGCAGCAGATCATCCGTCTTGAGAACGAGCTGGGCGTCAGGCTGCTCACGCGCACGCCGAAGGGCGTGGAGCTGACGCCGGCGGGGGTGGAGCTCAACGACCACGCGACGACGATCCTGGCTCAGGTGGCCGAGGCGCGGGCGGCGATCGACGGCCATCGCGGGGGCGCCCGGGGCATCGCCCGGATCGCCGCCACCCCGCACGACACCGCCCCCCTGACCCCGGCGCTCGTCGGCTTCCATCGAGCCCATCCGCAGGTACAGCTGTCGCTGCGTCACTGCGAGCCGGGGCAGCTAACCGAGCTGTTGACCACCCGGGCGGTCGATGCGGGAGTCACCGGCGTTGACGGCCAGACCCCGCGGCTGCCGCCGGATGCGATCGTACGCACGATCTCCGACGAGCCGCTGCGCCTCGTGTGCGCCGCCGACGATGTGCAGGCGGGCCGGCCCGACGCGTCCATCGAGGCCCTCCGTGGTGTGCCGGTGATCTTGCCCCAGCGAGGCACCGCGCTGCGTGAGCTTGTCGTCAACAGCTGTCAAGCCGCGGGCTTCAGCCCCCTCCCGCTGTTCGAGACCAGCGACTGGCTGACGATCCGCAGCCTGGCCGCCGAGGGTCTCGGCTACAGCGCGGTCCCTCAATCATGGCTGGACGGCGACGGCCCGCGCATCGGAGTCGCCGGTTTCACCGATCCACCGCGCTACCGCGTCGCCCTCGTGCACAACCGGGATCTTGCGCCGGTGGGAGAGCTGCTGGTCGAGGACCTCGTGGCCTTCTTCGCGCCGTCCGCGGCCGCGCCGGGATGAGTCGGCCGACGACCTGAGCGGCCGGAGCGGCTCAGGGCGTTCCGGCGGACGGTGGAAGCGGGAGTCCCGCGGCGTGGAGTGCCTGGCGCATGGCCGGCAAGCTGTGGCCGTCGTCCGCGCCGCCGTTGGATTGGCCAAGGAGCCGTCGGGTCAGCGTTGAGCGCTCATCGAGCAGCTCGTCCAGGACGCGGGTCAGATCCTGGGCGGTGGGCGGCTCGCGGTCCTCGAGCGCGGCGCGCAGCCACGCCTGGCGGATCAGCTCCTTGATGAACGCTCCGCTGACCCCCTCCGAGCGTTCGACCAGCGGACCGAGCGAGGCGGGATCGATCTCGATGCCGGCTCCGTACAGGCCGAGCAGGCGGCGTCGCCCGTCGGCGTCAGGGAGCGGAATCTCAAGCGCCAGGTCGACCCGGCCGGGACGGGCCGCAAGCGCGGGCTCGATCAGGTCGGGCCGGTTCGTGCTCAACACGAACAGCAGGTCCTCGTCCTCGGCCAGACCCTCCATCTGGTTGAGCAGCTCGAACAGCACTCCCTGACTGCCGAACTCCATCGTGCGCTCCGCGGCGACCAGGTCGATGTCCTCGAAGACGAACGTCGCCGGGGCGAGCTGGCGGCCGATCGCCAGCGCCTGCTCGATCAGACCCAGCCCACGACCGGTCAGGAGAATCGTCGTCCGGCCGGCCATCGCACTCAGCAGATACATCGTCGACAGCGTCTTGCCGGTGCCGGGCGGCCCGTGCAGGAGCACGCCGCGCTTGAGGTGCCGGCCCGCGGCGCGTAACCGCCCGGCGCTGTTGGTGATCCCCATCGTGTGACGCTCGAGCCGCTCGAGCGTCCCGTCCGGCAGGATGACGCCATCGCGCCCCACCGTCGGCACCGCGTGGAACTGCACGCTGATCCCACGGTCCTCGTGCTGGTGCAGGGAGATGATCCGCCCGCGGAATACGTCGTGCTCCCGCATCGCCGCCCGCAGATCCCGCAGCAGCTTGGAGACCGCGCCGGGCGTGGGCGAGACACCCTCCAGCTTCAGCGACGACGGGCGCATCGGATGATCCCCGCCCCGGGAGAGCACCAACGCGATCGGCACCCCCTCGCGGCGGGCGAGGAACAGCCCGCTGTCCACGCATTGGATCACGCGGCCGTCCCCCACCTCCACATCCACGTAGCGGACCGGTCCAACGGCCAGCGGCCCGGTCATCCCCTGCCCGGCGACGATCTCGGCCAGGCCGATCGCCCCAAACCCCATGTGCCGGGTGGTGAAGCCCACCAGCTCAGCGTCCGAAAGCACGGCGTCCAACGCCAGTTGCAGATTGGCGTGCTCGGTGAGGGCGAACTCAGCGCCCGTCGTCGGCAACGTCTTCGGATCAGCCCCCAGATGCTCCCGGAGCCGCACCGCCACCTCCGACTCGCGCGCCTCTGCGACCTGCGACATCGCGCGCATGAACTCCTCGAACGCCATGCCGAACGCGCCGGGATCAGGAAGCTCGCTCACGGAACGACCGTAGGCCACAAACGGTCACACCGCAACCCAACCGGAACCGGCGTGGCCGGGTCTCAGTCGACGGGCGGGGTCAGCGACCCACAGCTCACCTCGGGCGCCGACCCCGAGGAGATCTGGCGAAGTCCCTGGACCTCGTAGGTGAGAGACTCTGCGACGATGTCGTTGCACCTCTTCGCCGGTCTCCGCGTGCGGGACCTTCAAACCGCGCGCGCATGGTACGACCGGTTGCTCGGCGAGCCGACGTTCTTCCCCCACGCCACCGAGGCCGTGTGGACGCTGGCCGAAGACCGGTCGGTCTACGTCGTCGAGCACGCCGACGGCGCGGGCCACTCCGTGGTGACGCTGTTCGTCGATGATCTCGACGCGCACGTGGCCGCGATCGCTGCCCGCGGGCTCGAGCCCGACGCGCGGCTCACGTACTCCAACGGCGTGCGCAAGGCGCTCTACCGCGACCCCGACGGCAACGAGCTGGGGTTCGGCGGCGCGCCGCTCGGCACGGGTTCATAGCCGAAGGAGGCGTCGTGGTTCCGGCTTTCACGCTCCCATCGGTTGGCGCGGAGCCGGTGTCTCTGCACCAACTGACCGAGCGCGGCCCGGCGCTGCTGCTGTTCGTCAGCGAGGAGTGCCCCACGTCCTTGTTGACGCTGCGCCGGCTGGGACCGGTCGTGCCCGCGCTGGCCGGCGCCGGCGTGGGCGTGGCGGCGATCTTCGCCGATCCCCTCGACCTGGCCGCCCGCACAGCGCGGCGCAGCGGGTTTCCCGCCACCGTGCTGTCCGAGCCAACGCCGTACGAGGTTTCGCGAGCCTATGGTCTGGACACCGTGCCGACGGCGGTGCTCGTCGACACCGGTGGAGCCGAGTGCGGGCGCGTGGTGGGATGGGATGTTGACGGGCTGCAGGCGCTCCTCCACGCGGCTGCCGGGGGCGGGGGCGGGCGCGCCCCGGCGCTGACCCGCGACGCCCCTCAGCGCAAGCCGGGCTGCGCGGCGAAGTGCACGCTCGACCCGGAGCTCATGGCCCGTCTCGATGCCGCCTCGTCGTTCGACGAGCTCGAGGAGATGTTCGAGCGGGGATGGACCGACGGCCTGCCGGTGTTTCCCCCAACGCCTGAGCGCGTGCACGCGATGCTGGGCGGCCGGGACGGCGAGGCGTCGCTGGGGCCGGTGCCGCCGGGGCTCGGCGAGGCGACGCTCGCCCGCGTGGCCGCCTGCGCCGTCCTGGCCGGCTGTCGCCCTGAGTATTTCCCGGTGGTCCTCGCCGCCGCCCGGGCCGCCCTCAGGCCCGCCTTCAACCTCAACGGCCAGGCGGTCACGACCCAGCCGGCCGGCCAGCTGATCGTCGTCAACGGGCCGGCCCGTGAGCTGCTGGGTCTCAACGGCGGCATCGGCGCCCTCGGTCCCGGGTGGCGCGCCAACCTCACCATCGGCCGCGCGCTGCGGCTGCTCATCAGCCTCACCGGCGGCGGCTACCCCGGCCGGCTCGACCGCGCCACGCTCGGCCACCCGGGAAAGCTTGGCTTCTGCCTGGCCGAGGACGAGGAGACAAGCCCGTGGGAGCCGCTCCACGTCGAGCGGGGCTTCACCGCCGGCCAGTCCGTCGTCACGTTGATCGCCTGCGATTCGCCACTGTCGATCTCCGATCATCGGAGCACCGGCCCCGAGGAGCTCGCGCGGGTGCTGGGCTGGGCCGGCGCGGCGACCTGGAGCCCAAACTGGTGGCCGCTCGGAGCACCGTCGGCGTTCGTCATCTGCCCGGAGCACGCGGCCATGTTCCGCCGCGCGGGCTGGAGCAAGGACCGGCTGCGCCAGGAGATCTTCACCGCGGTGCGCCGACCGGCCGGCGAGCTGCGCTGGGGTGAGACCACGCCGGAGGTCCTGGCCGCACACGACGCGGATCTCATTCCCAAGTGGTCGGCGCCTGAGGACATCCTGCTGCTCGTCGCCGGCGGCGAGGCCGGGCGATACTCGGCGGTGCTGGGACCATGTACGGGTATGGGCGAGGAGATCGTCTCCGAGGAGGTGCAATGGAATACGTAAGTCCTTTCGACGAGCGCCGGCGGCCGGCCGAGCCGCTCGCCGCACGGCCGGCCGGACTGGCCGGCTCCCGGGTCGCGCTGCTCGACATCACCAAGCGCCAGGGAGCGGAGTTCCTCGATCGCATCGAGGCCCACCTGCGTGACGGAGGCGCCGAGACGTTCCGACTCGCCAAGGAGATCTTCTCCAAGCCGGCGGCACCCGAGATCATCCGGCGGATCGCCAACCGCGGCGATCTCGCCGTCGAGGGATTGGCCGATTGAGGCTCGTGTACGTCGTGCAGTGTGCACGACATGGTTCGCCTCGAACGCCTCGGTGTGGCGACCGCGGCGGTGGCCACCGAGCCATTCGTCGATGAGGCACTCGAGCAGGCGCGTCTGCTGGCCATGCCTGACTACCGGATGGTGTACATCCCGCATCCGGTGCAGCTGCTGACCAGCGACGAGCTGCACGAGCTGGCCGACCGGGCGTGGCCGGAGATCCTCGCCCGGCTGACGGAGGGCGGCGGCCCGACCCACTGATATGCGCGGGTTTGGTGTGCCGCAGGACCATGGTTCGTCGTGGGGAGCCGCTGTCTAGCATCGGGCGTCGCCGGCCCTGGGAGGCAGGGCGGGTTGCTCAAGTGGGTCTCGCGGGTTCCCCGCGCGTGCCGGGCCGCCACGGACCCAGCCGACGGGATGGAGGATGTTCGGGTTGTGCTTACTCGATCTGGGTGATCGCCCAGCAGAAGCCGGCGAGTTCGCGGGCGACGGCGATGATCGTGCCGCGCTTGGCGCGTTGCTCGAGTCGTGTCCAGGTGCGGTGCCGGCGCTGTTGGGCTGACCAGGCGATCGCGACTGCCTGGGCGGGCTGCCCGTGCCGGCGGTCAGTCAGCGCCTTCCCGATCCGGGGGCGGGGGCGATAGTGCCAGGCGGCTTCAATGAGCAGCCGCCTGGCGTGGGCGGAGCCGGTCTTCGTGATCGACCCGAGCCGGCGTTGCTGCCCGGTCGTGCTCTCGCTGGGGACCAGTCCGAGATAGCTCATCAGTTGCTCGGCGCGGGCGAACCGCTCGAAATCGCCGATCTCGGCGCATCGGCCCACCGCGGTCAGCGTGTATGGATAGCCGATGCCGGGAACGCATCAGATCCATCCGCACGCTCTCGCGCGCGCACCAGGTCGCGTAACGCCTCCTCCTCGGCCCCGGGCACCCAGACCGCGTGCAGCTTCCCGGCCAGCAGCAGCCGAACCAGCAGCTCCGCGTCACGAACATCGGTCTTGACCCGATCCCCGCTCGCCCGCGGGATCTTGCTCGGCGCCGCCACCACGCACTCCACGCCACGCCTGGCCAGCTCGCGCGCTGGTCGGGCTCGCCTGCGCACAGATGCTGCCGCGATCGTGGCTGCGCAGGCCGAGGGTCGTGACCGGAGCTCAGTCCTCTTCCTCGGAGCGCCAGGGAGGTTGAGGAGGTGCAGAGACGAGCGCCCGGCGGAGAAGCGTCAGCAGCTGCCGGCGATCGGCGGCGGTGAGCCCGCCCAGCACCTCGTCTTCGACCTGCGTGACGGATCGTCTGGCCCGCTCCAGCGTGCGCCGGCCGTCCGGCGTGATCGCGACCTCCCAGGCGCGGCGATCGCCCGGACGCCGCCGGCGCTCGGCCAGTCCTGCGGTTTCAAGCTCATTGATCAGCTTGACCATGGCGCTCGGATCCATGCCCATGTCGGAGCTCAGCTGCTGCTGGATCGCCCCTTGGCGAGCGCCGAGCACATTGAGCAGCGCAAACTGCGCGGGCGTGAGGCCAAGTGAAGCGAGCGCCTCCGCCGTGCGCGTATGCGAGGCCCGCCAGAGCCGGAAGAACAGTTGGCCGGCGAACTCGGCCACTTCGATATCGGACGAGATAGATGCTGCCATCGCTCAAGCTTTGCAGATTTGTTAGATCCACACAATGATTGATATAGACCATCATAGTGCGCTACCATGATGGTGCGCATCCAGACAATGCCGGTCATCCCGGCGGTGACCCCCACCCCCTCTTGACCCTTCGCCGAAAGGAGTTGCCATGACGTCCGTCGATCCCGTCGCCCAACCTGCCGTGACCTCCATCGAGTCCGTCGCCCAACCTGCCGTGACCTCCATCGATTCCGTCACCCTTGAGGTGGACGACGCCACGGTCGCCAACGCCTTCTACACCGCAGCCTTTGACCTGGGCGCCCAGCTGGGCGTGCGCACCTCCGAGGCGCCGACGACGGGCTTTCGTGCGTTCACGCTGTCGCTCGTGGTGTCGCAGCCAGCCACGGTCGACGAACTGCTCGGCGCCGCTCTCGACGCCGGCGCAACGCCGCTGAAGCCTGCCAAGAAGGGGTTCTGGGGCTACGGCGGCGTCGTGCAAGCCCAGGACGGGACGATCTGGAAGGTCGCGACGTCATCGAAGAAGAACACCGGCCCGGCCACTCGGCAGGTAGACGACATCGTGCTCCTGCTGGGAGTCGCGGACGTCGCCGCGAGCAGGCGCTTCTACATCGACCGCGGCCTAACGGTGACGAGGAGCTTGGGCCGCAGGTACGTCGAGTTCGCCGCCCCGCCCTCGCACATCAAGCTGGCGCTCTACGGGCGCCGTGGCCTGGCCAAGGACGCCGGCGTCTCCCCGGAGGGCAGCGGATCACACCGGATCGTCATCGGCGGCACCACGGGGTCCTTCACCGACCCGGACGGGTTCAGGTGGGAGGCCGGGTGAGTCCTGAGGCGGGCGGCGATCGGAGACGTGACCAATACCCGTGGAGGAGGTCTTCATGAGCCTAAGGACAGACACGCAGCAGTCCGCCAAGCGCACGACCGGCAAGGCGTCCAAGGCATTCACGGACGAGGAACGAGCCGCCATGAAGGAGCGCGCCAAGGAGCAGAAGGCGGCCGCCCGCCGCGGCCCGCGTGCGGGCGAGGCGGACGGGGAGACCGAGGTGCTCGCGAAGATCGCGGAGATGCCGGAACCGGATCGCGCCATGGCCACGCGGCTCCACGCGATCATCGCCGGCGGCGCACCGGCGCTGTCTCCGAGAACCTGGTACGGGATGCCCGCGTACGCCAAGGACGGGAAGGTCGTCTGCTTCTTCCAAAGCGCCCACAAGTTCAAGACGAGGTACGCGACGCTCGGCTTCAGCGACAAGGCGAAGCTCGACGAAGGCGCCATGTGGCCGACCGGCTTCGCGCTGAAGGGGTTGACCGCCGCCGACGAGGCGAAGATCGCCGCGCTCGTGAAACGAGCCGTGAGCTGAGGATTGATCTCACCACTGGCCCGCCCCATGGCCCGCTCGGCACTGCGGTGCTGTCAGCGGCCGCTGGGCCTCAATCGGCTCACTCGCCCGGCGAACGATTGCTATGCCGTGATGGGGCGGGGGAGGAACTCGAGGTTGTGGCCGTCCGGGTCGTGGACGTAGAAGCCGCGGCCGTCGTTGTTGTGGTTGAGCTCGCCGATGGCGTTCCACGCGCTCCATCGTGGCGAAGTCGATGGTGATGTCCTGCACGCGCACGACCGCGAGGTGCGCGTCGGGACCGCCCGAGTGGAACTGACCGGCGTCACCGTCGCGGACATCTCCGCCATCGTCCTCCGACAAGCCCCGGCAGCCGCTCAGGCCGAGACGCGGGAGTGGCTAGCCGGATCGCTGCATTGAATCCCCAACCATCCGTCAGAAGTCGTCGCTCTCAACGCCCGGCGCTCCTGGCGCCGCGGGTGGGACCACCAGCACCGGGCACGGCGCAAAGTGAAGCAGGCGCTGCGTAACGCTCCCGAGCAGGATTCCCGGGATCGCGCCATGACCGCGGGTTCCCACGACGATCAGGTCCGCTCCTGTCTCGCGCGCGAGCTGCGCTATATCGTGAGCCGGCTGGGGCCCGACATGCGTGACCATCTTCACGCTCGCCTCCAACCCCGCCTTGGAGAGCTCCCCTGCCATCTCGTCCAGCTTGGCCTCGACCAACTCTTCGTTGGCGTACCACCCGAGCGCAGCGTCGCCGGAGGTCGCGATCTTCTGTACAACGTGCACGATGGTCAGCGCGGCCGCCTCCTCAGACGCCAGCGACTTCGCCACAGCGAGCGCCTGGTCCGCGTTCTCCGAACCATCCGTGGCCAACACGATCTTCTTGAACATTGGACACCCCGTTCCACGTTGTCGCTAGGAGACTGGCAAGCCTGCATGACCGTCGGCGGCAGGTCAACCGTGGACCCCACGGTCTGCGCGGCCGGTCGATCCTCTTATCCCAGGGGTGGCTGCTCGGTGCCGGGACGAACGATGCCGGCTTCGTAGGCGAGCACAACGGCCTGGATGCGGTCGCGCAGATTGAGCTTGTCGAGCACGCGGGCAACATGCGTCTTGATCGTGAGAGGCGAGACGACGAGCTGTCCGGCGATCTCGGCATTGGAGAGGCCACGCGCGATGTGGACGAGAATCTCGAGCTCTCGTGGGGTCAGCTCGTCCAGGCCGGGTGGGGGTGGGCCGGTGGCGCGGTGGTCGCGGACGTAGGCTTCGATCAGTCGTCGAGTGACCGAGGGGGCGAGCAGCGAGTCGCCTTGCGCGATGGTGTGAATCGCAACGAGGAGGTGCTCCGGCGCGACGTCTTTGAGGAGAAAGCCGCTGGCGCCGGCGACGAGCGCGTCAAACACGTACTCGTCGAGGTCAAAGGTGGTGAGCATCAAGACGCGCGGGGGTGCCTCGGCGGCGAGCAGTTGCCGGGTCGCCTCGAGCCCGTCCATCACCGGCATGCGGATGTCCATCAAGACGATGTCTGGGCGAGTCCGCCTGCTGGCGTCGACAGCCTGCGCGCCGTCACCGGCCTCGGCGATGACACGAATCCCGGGGTCGGTCTCGAGGATCATGCGAAAGCCGGTACGCACCAGAGCCTGGTCGTCTGCGATCAGGACGCTGACGGTCATGCCGGGACCGCCGCCTCGAACGGTATGCGTGCGTGCAGGACGAAGCCGTGGGGGTCGGGTTCGGTGCGAAGCCCGCCGTCGTACAGGGCCAGGCGCTCGACGAGCGGCGCGATGGTTCTGTCGAGGTCCGGGATCACGCGGTCGCCTCGGATCTCGAGCTCGAGGTGGCGCGGCTCGTAGTGGACGGTAACGAGGACGTGGCGGACGTGGTGGTCGGCTGCGGCGCGCAGGGCAGCCTCGATCACCCGGTAGGCGACCAGGTTGATGCCGGGGGTGAGGTCGATTGGATCACCGATGGTCTGCAGCTCGCACGCCAGCCCGCCAGCGTGCAGAGACGCGATCAGCGCCGTGACTTGACCGAGGCCGGGTTGCGGGCTGAGCGCGCGGGGGTCGTCGTCCTTGCGCAGCATCCCCAGCAGCCGTCGCACGTCGCTTAGTGCCTGGCGGCCGGTTTCCTCCACGTTCATGATCGAGTCGCGCGCCCGGCCGGGATCGGTGTGGAGCAGCAGCCTCGCACTGCCGGCCTGGATCACCATCGCGCTGATGCTGTGAGCGATGATGTCCTGGAGCTCTGAACCGATGCGCACCCGCTCATCCGTGATGGCCGCCGCATCGCGGGCGTCCTGCTCGGCGGCGGTCTTCGCCGCAAGCTGGCGGAACGCGCGGGCCCGGGCGCCGTGTCGGCGGACAAAGCGCGCGACAAGCCAGGTGGGAACCAGCAGCGCAGTGACGTAGAACAGCGCCCCGGCGGTCTGCCCGGTCGTCGAGCCGTCCGGGCCCGGCAGGAGCGCCCACGCCCAGAGCAGAGCCAGCCCCAGACTCAACGCCAGCACGCTCCGCCGCGTGTCGAGCCACGCGCCCGCGGAATAGCCGAGCACCAGCACCGGAATCACGTACGCGTTGTCGTTGGAGAGCAGCTGACTGCCGAGCGGCATCGAGACGGTGACCACCGCCAGCGAGAACACCAGAGCGACCGCCGGCCAGATGCGACGCACAGCGATCGGCGCCGCAAACAGAACGGTCGCCACGGCGGTGACGACCCGATCCGACGCGGAGACGCCTGAGGTGAGCCAGCAGGTCAGTTCGATCGCGACGATGGCCGCGAGCGCCAGGATTACGTCCACGACGCGGCGGTCCACGCTGCCGAGCCGGTCGCGCACGTCGCTCAACACCGCTCCACCTTGGTCAGCGGGAGACGAGCGCGCACGGTGAACCCACCGTCCGGGCGGGCGCCGGCATGAAGGGATCCGCTGTGCAGAGCGACGCGCTCGCGCATGCCCGTAATCCCATGCCCGCCGCCGGCGCCGTCGACGGCGCGGCGGCGGCTGCCCTCGTCCGAAACCTCGAGCTCGAGCTCGCCGTCCCGCCAGCGCACATTGACCGACGCGCGCGCCGGCGCGGCGTGCTTGATCGCGTTGGTGAGCGCCTCCTGAACGATCCGGTACGCGCACAGGTCCAGCGCCGGCGACACCGGAGCCGGTTCGCCGTCGATCAAGAGCTCGGCCGAGATCCCCGACGCTCGCGCGTCTGCCAACAGCGGTGCGATATGGCCCAGCCCCGGTTGAGGGGTCAGCGCGCGCGGGTCACCGTCGCCCAGGATTCCGAGCAGCCTGCGCATCTCAGCCAGCGCCTCGCGGCCGGCGCGCTCAACGCTGCGCAGCGACTGCTCCGCTCGCTCGGGCTGCTCGCCCATGACCAGTCGCGCGCCGCCCGCCTGGATCACCATCACTGACACGCTGTGCGCGATCACGTCGTGCAGCTCGCGCGCGATCCGCGCCCGCTCGTTATACGCCGCCGCTCGCGCGCTCGCATCCCGCGCGGCGTCGAGTTGCTCCGCCACATCTCGAGACTCCCGCTCGCGAGCAGCCCGCGTTCGCATCATACGGCCCAGGGCGTATGGCAACAGGACCGCGAACAACTCCATCGGGACTACGGCCGAGACACCCCCGTCGGGCTTCGTCAATGAATTCACCGATGTGATCACGACCGCGAACGCGAGCATCCACACCGAACGGCGCTCGGACGCAAACGCGCCGAGCCCGTAGAACAGCAGGATCACGCCGACGCTCACCCCAGCGGCGCTCTGCAAGTTGCTCCCGACGCCGACCAGCATGCGCAGCGACATCAACGCCAGGACGACGAACACCGCGCCAAGCGGCCAATGACGACGAACCGCCACCGCCCCCGCCAGCACGACGCCGACCAGCCCCGCGTACACGCGGTCGTGGATCGAACTGCCGAGCCATATCTGCAGCTCGATCTCCACCAGGAGGGCGGCAGCCACGAGCTGGTCGACCCGCACGCGATCGACCGAACGGACGCGGCCTGACAACCCCCTCAACATGCACCAAAGCTACCGCCGGACTGGGCCGGCGGCATCCCCTGCGCAGACGATCCGTCGTACTCCGCGAGGCGTACAGCACCGTGGGCACAAATCCGCCACGCAGCGGAGCCGCAACCGTTCGCCGAGCCGACGACAACGAGCATGCGGCGGCATACCGTGCCCGCCACGACGCTGTCCCTCCAGAAAGGAGAATCGGTGAAGCGATTCACAACACTCGCGGCACTTCTGCTGTCGCTCACCGCGGGTTCGATCGCGCTCGCGGCCGGCGGCCCGGGTAAGTTCGAGACCAAGATCACCGGCAAGAGCGCCAAGGCCGAGCACGGCCGGCTCGACGGAACCTGGACGGTCGACTTCGCGAACCCGATGTCCGGCAAGGTCAAGCTGACTTGGGACGGGAGACCCGCTGGCGGCGGCAAGTACGTCATCACGGGCTCGACGATCACGCTTACGCCCAAGAAGGGTGGCAGCTGCAAGACGAAGGGCACGTACCGGTTCAAGCTGAGCGGCAAGACGCTAACTTTCACGACGATCAGCGACCGCTGCGCCGACCGCAGGGACATCCTGACCTACGGCCCGTGGACCCAGGTGGGGTGAACCGACTGGCGCGGCGAGGCGTGTAGCCACGCCGCGCCCGACCCCACGCGCCGGCCTCATTGGCTCGCGGCCGGTGATCAGCGGGGTCGACCTCGTCGAGGCGAGGACCGGCGGCCTGGTCAACCACCGGCGTTGTTGAGCGCCTCTCTGACCTTCGCGGGCGTGAGCGCGCCGTGCGACGCTGGCAGGCATGCCCGTACGGTCTTCAGAACTGCCGGTGAGTGCACGTCGATCCCCTGGGCCTGGACCATCTCGACCGACAGCTCACTCTGGGCGGTCGGATCCGGGAAGCGGGCCACACCGTGGCCGCGCATGCACCTGGCGAACGACAGCTCGTCCGCCAGGCGGGTACGCATCTGCTGGGTCGTTTCCTGTGGCTCGAGGCCGCTGACCGGCATCAGGTGCTTGCAGGTGTTCGAAGCCCCAAGAAACTGCGGACTTCCGACCGGGATCTTGTCCTTAGGGATCCCTCCGCTGCTGGTGGGGTCGGGGGAGGTCGGCACCCCCGGCGCCCCGGTGGGCAGCCGAGGCGCCGAGGGGGGTCATTGAGCGGGAGCTCGGTCAGCATTAGGGTGCGCACGTGGGCTCGCGAGACGAAGATGTCAAGGCTTCGTATGCGGCGATGCGCGCGGCGCACATGCATGCCGTCCGGGCAGCGCTCGAGGATCACGTGGCGCGCGTGGATTGGCCGGCCGAGCGGATTGAGCGCTATCGCACCGAGCGGCTGCGTGCGCTGCTGCACCATGCCCGGACGCGCTCGCCATTTCACGCGGCCCGGATGAACGGGTTAGATCCCGCCTCCGCCACGGTCGCCGATCTTGTCCGGCTGCCGCCGATGGTCAAGCAGGAGGCGCAGGAGGAGTGGGACGCGATCGTTACCGAGCCGGGGCTTGACAAGGCCGGGGCCGAGCGGATCCTGGCCGAGCGGCGCTGGTTCTCCTACACGCCGTCCGGTTGCCAGGTGTTCAGCTCCGGCGGATCGAGCGGCGTGCGCGGGGTTTACGTTTGGGCCTGGGAGATGTTCGTGACGCTGGCGTGTTTGGCGTGGCGAATGCAGGTGCGCGATGAACGCTGCGGTCGCAACAGCCGGGGCGCAGGCGGTCCGATGCGGTTGGCCGTGCTCGAGGCCGGCGGGCCGCCTCACGCGAGCACCCCGCTGTTCGATATCGCGACCGCTACGCGGATGCAGACGGTTGTGATCCCAGCGGGTGCACCGTTCGAGCAGATACTGACCGCGGTGGCGGCTGTGGCCCCGACACATCTCGTGGGCTACGCCTCGGTGATCGGTCGCCTCGCACGGGCCTCAATCGCCGGAGAGCTCGAGATCCGTCCGGTTCGTGTGAGCACGAATTCAGAGCCGCTCAGTGAGGAGGACCGCACTGCCATTCGCACCGCCTGGGGCGCAACGATCCACAATCTGTGGGGCTCGACTGAGATCGGCGTTCAGGCGGTGGGGTGCGGGCAGGGCGCGGGATTGCATGTGTGCGAGGACGAGGTCGTGCTTGAGCGCGTCGACGAATCCGGGGACCCGGTTCCAGCCGACGAGCCGGCAGCCCGAACGCTCGCAACAGCGCTCGCGAACCTGACGTTCCCGTTCGTCCGCTACGACCTTGGTGACGAGGTGACGCTCCTGCCTGGACGCTGCCCGTGTGGAAGCTCGCTCGTCCGCGTCGCTGACATCGCCGGTCGGCGCGACGACGACTTCGGCTACGACGAAGCAACCGTCCCGGCCAGCGCGTTCCGCCATGTTCTCGGCACCGACCCCCGCATCTCCGAGTATCAGGTCCGGCAGACCGCCGCCGGCGCCGACGTGCTGATCGTCGGGAGCGCAGACCCGGCTGTGCTCGCAGCTTCGCTGGTCGCCGCCTTGCGTCCCTACGGGCTGGCCAACGCTGACATCAGCGTCAAGCAGGTCTCCCGGATCGAGCGCCACGCGTCGACCGGCAAGCTGAAGCGCTTCATCGCACTCGGCGACTGAGCGGGCACGTCAACGGACCTCCGCCGAATCACGCCGTGCCGCGGGGGCGAGCCCGAACGGCCGGCGCACCGCGTCGACTCACCGCCGCTCGCGCCCTCGGCTTCGAGTGGTCTATATTGCGCGACGTCCAAGGCGCCAAGACCCAAGGTGACGCCTGGCAGCGAAGATGCCCGCTCGATGGACGCCGATCCCCGCCAACGTGGCGCAGGCGATTGCGGCGAGTCCCACCGGGCAGGTTCCGCCCAGCGGGTGCGGGTCGTCGTTTCCCGGCTGATTGCCCGGGCACTGGGTCGGACGGCGCCGGCTCCCTGTGCTGGTAGGAGAAGCCCGGGGCCGGAGCCGTGAGCGCTCACCACAACAATCGGCCACTGATCGTGTTCTATCCCTCATGCCCTGTTCCGCAACCCTTGTGAGGCTCATGAAGCGCTGTCTGCCACTTGTCCTATCCCTGTTTGCTCTGGCCGTCCCGGCAACCGCGGGCGCCATGACGTTCGGTGCCGAGGTCAACACCGACTTCACCGGTCAGGTGCGTGGCCAGTGGTCGCAGACCCGGGTGATAGGCAACCTCAGCGCGCTTTACAGGGCCGGCGGCCGGGTGGGTCGCGCGGATTCCAACTGGGCGGCTACTGAGCCGAAGGCGCCAGTCCATGGCCGGCATCGCTATGACTGGAGCTATGACGACCTGATCGTGTCGGAGATGGCGTCCGCGCGTCTACGCTGGGAGCCGACGCTGGCGTTCGCGCCGCGCTGGGCTGAGGGGCACCGCTCCAACGTCCTGCATACCAAGTCAGGACGGGGGATCGCCTACCTGCCGCCTGCGAGCAACGCGACCTTCGCCGCGTACGCGACGGCGTTCATGAAGCGCTACGGCCCGCACGGCGCCTTCTGGAAGGCCAACCCCCAGCTCTCCTACGCGCCCGTGACCGCCGTCGAGGTGTGGAACGAGCCTGACAACCTCTACGACTGGGGGCAGCACATCAACCTTGCGGACTACGCGCGCATGTACGAGGCGGTCCGCACCGCCGTCCACCGCGTCGATCGCCGCGCCCGGGTCATGACCGGCGGGCTGGCGTGGACCGAGTCGTCGCTGCCGCGCCTGCTCAAGGCGTTTCTGGGTAAGCCGATGGACGCCCTCGCCATCCACCCCTACGGCGCAACGCCGAGCCAGTCGATCACGGTGGCCCGTGACGCACTCGCCGACATGCGCCGATCCGGCCGCGGCGGCACACCGGTCTCGGCCAACGAGTACGGCTGGACCTCGATCCGCCACACGTGGGGCTCGACGAACCCGAGGCACGTCAAGAGCTACGCCTACACGGCACTGATCGGTCTGGCCAAGCTGCGGCTCTTCGAGATCGAGCCGTTCTCGTGGAGCGACCCCTCGTGGGGCCTGAGCACCGGGTCCTTCGCCACAGCGGTGGCGAAGATCACCCACCGCCGTTGAGCCGGTCGCCGAGCCGCCGCTAGGACGTACCGGCGCACAACCGGTTCCCAGTAGGGCCGCCGTCAGACGCCGGCGCACAACCAGTTCCCAGCAGGGCCGCCGTCAGGGCTCGTACCTGCGACCGTCGGGTGAGCAGTCACCGGTTTGCAGGTGCTCCCGCTCAGCTACGGGCAGCTGAGTCGGATGGAGAGCGTCTGGCTTGGCTCACATCTGCCGGGTTTTGGGACACGTTTGCTCCACGGGAGGCCGACCTGCCGGTCGGCTCGCCGCTGGGTCCGGTCGTGAGCAGCAGTGTCAGCGCTGGCGCAAGACGCCGCGAGAGTGCCCGCTGGTGCGTGAATCCGGAAGCGGCTAGGCTCGTCGGGTGGCGGTGGGATCGGAGCTTGCCCGCCTGGAGGGCTATCCGTTTGAGGTGCGCTACAGCGACGGAGCGCTGGTGCGGGCGACGGCCGCGGCCGATGTCGCCGCGGAGGCCTACGTCTACTTCAGTCGCCTGTTTTCAGCAGTTGAACCGGACATCGCCGTCATCGTGGCCGACGAAGCGAACTGGCCAGGCAAGAACCCGTACGGGCTGCCGTTCTTCAACGACGATGCCGGCGAGATCCGTCCCGGCATCGTGGTGATGCCAGCCGGAGGCGGAGACTTCTGGATCGCGATCGCGCAGGACCTCCGCGACGCGTCACCCCACGGATATGCGAAGTTGCTCGCGACATACCCGGACGGCAGAGGGGGCGTGGATCTGCAGCCGTTCTTTGACCTCATCACGATTCGTGAGCTCGGCCACGCATTCGAGGTGCTCGGAGATCTGCGGCTCCCAACCTTCTGGCTCAGCGAGATCTTCGTCAACCTGGCCATGCACGCGTTCGTCGCAACCCAGCTGCCAGCGAGCCTACCGACACTCCGGGCGCTTGCAACCGTGGGAGCGGGAAGTCGCAAGCTTGCCGCTCGGATGCGCGCCGAGGGGTACAGCACGCTCGAGGAGCTGCAAGCCCACTACACGGGCTCTGATGATTCGATGAGCCCGTTGAACTACGTCTGGTTCCAATATCGATGGCAGCGGCTCGCGGCGAAGATGTTCGAGATCGACGGGGAGCGCGGACTGGTGCGCTTCTGGGATTGCTTTCACGCAACCGATCGCGTCAACATCAGCGCCACAGCGGCGTCACTGGCGCCTCTTCTCACAGCCGAAATCAGCCCGACCCTCGGACGAGCGGTCCGAGATTGGCGTTAGGAAGCGTAGATAAATAATGTGAAGGATCTTGCTTGGGGGCGTAGAACTTCGGGAGCGTGATCGATGAGCGGTTGATCGGCGAGCGGTTTCGGGCGTTGGCGCCGGAGTTGAGCGAGCGGGGGCGGCGGATCTGGGCGGCGTCGGAGGCGCGGGTGCTCGGTCGTGGTGGGATCGCAGCGGTGGCGAGGGCGAGCGGGATCTCTGAGAACACGATCCGCAAGGGGATGCGGGAGATCGACGCCGGGGAGCGGCTTGAGGGTGGTCGGGTGCGTCGGCGTGGCGGTGGACGCAAGCCGATTGGTGAGACTGATCCGGAACTGGTCGTGGTGTTGGAGCGGTTGGTCGCGGATGACTGTCGCGGCGATCCGATGCAGGTGCTGTTGTGGACGTCGAAGAGCGTGCGCCGCCTTGCTGTTGAGTTGCGTGAGCGGGGCCACGAGGTTCATTTCACGACCGTGGCTCACCTGTTGCGCTCGATGGGTTACAGCCTGCAGTCCAATCGCAAGACTCTGGAAGGAGCGCAGCATCCCGATCGTGATGAGCAGTTTCGTCTGGTCAACGAGCGGGTCGGCGCGGCGATCGCCGCGGGCGAGCCGGCGATCTCGATCGATACCAAGAAGAAGGAGCTGGTCGGCGAGTTCAAGAACGCTGGGCGCGAGTGGCGGGCGGCCGGAGAGCCGATCAAGGTCTCGACCCACGACTTCCCCAGCCAGGCGATCGGCAAGGCGATCCCGTACGGCGTCTATGACATCGCTTCGGACGAGGGGTTTGTCAACGTCGGGATCACCTCTGAGACCGCGCAGCTCGCGGTGGCGTCGATTCGCGCGTGGTGGCAGGACCTCGGTCGGGAGCGCTACCCGGCCGCCCGCGCGCTGCAGATCACCGCCGATTGCGGCGGCGGGAACGGGAACCGCATCCGCCTCTGGAAGACCGAGTTGCAAAAGCTCGCCGATGACACTGGGCTTGAGATCCGCGTCTGCCACTTTCCGCCGGGCACATCGAAGTGGAACAAAATCGAGCACCGGTTGTTCTGTCACATCAGCCAGAACTGGCGTGGCCGGCCGCTGATCAGCTACCAGGTGATCATCAACTCGATCGCCGCGACCACGACCAGCGCCGGCCTGAAGGTCTACGCACGACTCGACGAGCGCGACTACCCCAAGAAGGTCGAGGTCACCGACGCCCAACTCGCCGCCGTCAACCTCACCGCGGATCCGTTTCACCCCGAGTGTGGAACTACGCGATCGCGCCATCCGCGAAATCAGCAGCTTAATTATCTACGCTTCCTTAGACGCGAGTCGCGCCCGCACGAACCATCCCTCCTTCGCGGGACGCGGGACGCCGGGACAACCCAACGTCGACAACCTACTGCCCGCGCTCGAGCCTTTCCTTCAGGTTCCGACAGCTGTTGGGCGCCTCCTTCGCCGCCCCTCGGCGTACGGCCGGCGCGATCATCCTGCCCACCCCGTGTCCCTCCAAATCGAGCGTGATCGTGAGCCGCGAGCGCCCGCCGTCGTCGAGAGGCTCGACGAGCACCTTCACGTTCGCCCGGATTGGTCCATCGAGACCTCGGACCGACCAACTCCTAGGAGGACTGATCTCCGTGATCACCTGCGTCGTCGTTCGCTCCCCGCCACCGATCCGACGAGTCGTGGTGCACCTGGAACCGGCGGCGGGAGCTGCATCATCCAGCATGCCCCCCGTAACCACGCCCTTCTGCCATTCGGAGAACCTTGAAGGGTCAGTGACATACGAGAAGACCTCGTCAGGCGGGCGCGCGATCTCGATGGTCGAAACGATTGGCGTCACGGTTCCTCCTCTCGTCGTCACGACTCCGGATTATTGCGCCCGCACGGGCGTGGCCTCCGTTGAGTCAGTCATGAAGTCGCCGATGATCGGTGAGGCGCTCGGTGTGCAGAGGACGCTCGAGCGTCGGTCCGGCAGACCAGGAACAGACGCCTCGGTGATGCGCAGTTCGGTGATGACGGCGCCGATGTCGCGCAGGTCGGCGAGTACACCGTGGAGCTGCGCTTGGTCGGCGATCGAGACGGTGACGGTGGTGGTGCCGTCCTCGTCGCGGGTCATGTCGACCTCGCCGAGCCAGGCCGACCAGTGGTCGTCGAGGTGGCCATCGACGCGGATCGCGTACGTCGTTGGGGCGGTGTTCATGAGAGCGCTCCAGCGTGCTGAGGACCTGTGAGTAGTGTGGAACGGCGACGGGTGGGGCGGCGGAGGGTCCGCTTGGCGACGCCCAGATTGATCACCCAGCCGGCGCCCTTGGGCTGGATCAGCCGCAGCGTCCCGGCCGTCAGCGGGATCGCGCTGAGCGTGGCCAACGCCACCGCCACCGGCACCGGCACCGGCACCGGCACCGGCCGGCTCGGCTCCCGGGTGCTCATCGGGTCACCGCCTCCGCGACCCACGCCGTGGCCGGCACGTCGACGGTGTCGGCCTGACGGCGCTCGTCGCGCCACAGCGAGATGCCGAGGCCGATCAGGGCGACGCCGGTGGGCACCGCGAATGGGCGGCTGAAGGACTCCGGCAGCGCGGCCAGCGCGAGGGCGGAGGTGGTGCCGTAGGCGAGCAGCACCGAGGCCCAGCGGGCCAGGACCCGGGCGCGGAACAGCGCGATGCCGAACAGCAGACCACCGAGCGAGTAACCGATGCCTGCGGCGAGGAACAGCGCGTGCATGGCGCCGATGCCGCCGCTCGCCCCGTGAGCCATGGCCCCGTTGAGGACGTGCTGGACGTAGACCGGGCGCGAATGCGCGATGGTCGGGAGGTAGTAGCCGATCATGCACTCCTGGACGAGCATGGCGAGGAAACCGACACTCAGCAATGAGTAGCCGGCACGCCCGAGACGGCCGAACCGGCTGCGATGACGGAGGAACATGCCGGTGAAGCCGACGAGCGCCAGGGCCGCGAACACGATCTTTGCGGTCATGCGGATCGTCATCTCGGTGGTGAGGAGGTGCGCGACGTCGGCCGGCGGGTGGTTGATCTGGACGCCGATGAAGATGGCGCCGGCGGCGGCGGCGCAGAGGCCGGCCTTCGCGGTGATGCGGTTGGTGGTGGTGCTCACGTCGGACTCCTTTTGTTCGGTGCCGGGCGGGGTGTCCGGCGATGAACGGAACTTAGGAATCGATGTGGTGAGCGCACATCACAAGGTGATGTGATTTGGGGTGGTGATTCGGCCGGGTGAGGCTCAGAGCAGGCCGAGGTCCGTGGCTCGACGGACCGCGGCGCGGCGGGTTTTCACGTCGAGCTTGCTGAAGATGTGCTTGGTGTGGGTGCGCAGCGTGTTCACCGATATGTAGAGGTGCCCGGCGATCTCTGGGCCGCTGAGCTCGGTCGCCAGCAGGCGCAGCACGTCGCGCTCGCGCTCGCTGAGTCCGTCCTCGGTGGGGCGTCCAACGGGTGCCGGTGCCGGCGGTCTTTGTGCGGCGGCCAGCAGGTGCTCAGCGTGCGTCCGTACGTGGGGCTCGGCGGCGCGAGCGAGCCGCCCGAGCAGCTCCGCCATCGGCTGCCCCTCGTCGAGGAACAGCCGGCAGTAGCCGGCCGGCACCCCGGCGGTGAGCGCGGCAGCGAGGTCGGCTGCCGCCGAGTCCGCGTTGCCGTTCGCGCGGTGGGCGAGCGCCCGCACCAGGCGCGCCTCGACCAGACTGCCGTCGCGGCCCGCGGACGCTGCGACGTCCAGTAGGCGGTCGAGCAGGTCGAGCGCCTCGCGCGCGTCCCCCTCGGCGACGAGCAACCGCGCGAGGGTGAGTTGGTCGTACTCGGCCAGGTAGGTCGGCGGATCCGTGGGCGCGACCCCGCGCTCGCGCGCCCACGCCTGCGCGTCATCGAGGCGGCCCTGGGCGATCCGCATCCGCGCTCTGGTTGCGGCGATCGGCCGCACGTCCGGGAAGTAGCCGGGCAGGAACAGCGGCTCGGCCTGATCCAGCATCGCGATCGCACCATCGAGGTCGCCTCTGGCCTGCAGCAGTGCGGCCGTCGCGGTGTACCAGCGGTGCCGGTTCTCCAGCAGCGACCCGCGGTCGCCGAGGTCGCGGGCGACCTCGAGGTGCTCCGCGGCCGCATCGAGGTCGCCCTGCTCGCGCAGGACGTCCGCGAGGCCCACGTGCAGGTCGCCGGTGCTGGAGAGCACGGGGCCGGGGTGGCTCTCGGCCTCGGCCAGCGCGCGTTCGTAGAGCCGGCGCGCCTGCACCGGGCGCCCGCGCGCCAGCCACATGTTCGCCAGCACGACGGTCGCGCCCAGCTCGTCCGCGACCATGCCGGCCGCGTGCAGGCTGGCGACCGCCTCGCTGAACGTGTCCACCGCGGTGCTGAGGTCGCCGGCCGCCCATGCCGCCAGGCCGAGGAACCCGGCAGCGGCGCCGCGCGGGAAGTGGTCCTCCGGCCCCGCCAGCGCCAGTGCCCGGCGTGCGTGCGCGACCGTGCCGTCGACGTCGCCCCGGGCCTGGGCGACCGAGGCGCGGTAGACCGCGATCATCGCCGGGAGGGAGCGGACCTCGCCGTCCCGGTCCCTGGCCGCCTCAGCCAGCAAGCCCGCCGTCGGGATGGTCGATGGCGGTGTCGTCTCGAGACCAGCCTCGGCGGCGTCGAGCCACGCCTCCACCCCGTCGAAGTCCCCCTCGGAGAGCCGGTTCCACCCCTCGTAGGTGGCAAGCAGCGGTCGGCGACGAACGACGTCGTCGGGCAGTGCGGCCAGCCACCCGCGAAGGATGCGGTCCTGGCGTCGTCTGCGCAGATCGGCCAGGGTCAGCTCGACGAGGTCGGCGGCGTGCTCGTGGTCGCCGCTCGCGATCGCGTGCCGCACGGCATCGCCGAGCAGCCCGTTCTCGGCGAGCCATCGGCTGGCCGCGGCGTGCAGCTCACCGACCTGGTCGGGATCCCGGGCGGCCAGGCGGGCACGCAATGCCTCGGCAAAGAGGTGGTGGTAGCGGTACCACCGGCGCTCGTCGTCCAGCGGGACGACGAACAGGTTCTCGCGCTCAAGCGTCTCCAGTATCAGCTGACCATCGGAGCGACCAGTCAGGGCGTCACAGAGCCCGCCGGTCATTTGGTCAAGCACGGAGGTGTCCAGCAAGAACGCGCGTACCACGTCCGGCTGCCGGCCCAGCACCTCCTCAACCAGGTAGTCGAGGACGAACCGATGGCTTCCAGAGAAGGCGTCGACGAACCCGGCGACGTCTCCTGACCCGTGAGCGGCGCCGGCATGGGTCCGCGCCGACAACGCCGCCAGCTGCAGCCCGGCCGCCCACCCCTCGGTGCGCGCCTCGAGCGCGGCCACGAGTACGGGCTCCAGCGCCAACCCCATCACCTCGTTGAGGAACACCTCCGCTTCATCAGTGGTGAACCTGAGGTCCGCGGCCCGCACCTCCACGAGCTCGCCACGCGCACGGAGACGAGACAGCGGGAGCGGGGGGTCGGCCCGAGTGGCGATCGCGAGCGTGACCTGCGGAGGCAGGTTGTCCAGCAGGAAGGTCACCGCCTCATGGACGGGGGCCCCGTCAATGACGTGGTAGTCGTCGAGCGCCACCACCATGGGACCGGCGAGGATGTCGAGATCGTTGATCAGGCTGACCAGGACGGCGTCGGCTGGCGTGGTACCGCCGGCCTCCAGCAGGGCGAGCGCGTCGACACCAGCGTCGGGTTCGGCGGTCTGAATCGCGGCCACGAGGTGGGCCAGAAACAGCCGGAGGTCGGCGTCGCCCGGGTCGAGAGCCAACCACGCCACTCTGCGCTGTGACCCCTCGGCCGCCGCCAGCCACTGCGCCAGAAGTGTGGTCTTGCCGAACCCGGCCGGTGCCGCGGCCAGGACCAGCCGCGGCGCTTCGCCTGCGTGCGCGCGCAGTTGGTCTGTGAGACGCGCACGCTGCACCAGCCGGCGACGCGGCGAGGGCAGATGCAGCTTCGTGCCCAGCACAGACATTCGGTCAGCGTGGGCCAGCCGCTCGCTCAGCGGACGAGCGAGCGCCAATGACTTGCCGGTTTGCCGGTAGGTCATCAACGGTTGAGCCTTCCGGCGAGCACCGCTTCATCGATGCCGAGTTTGACCGCTAGCCAGGTCATGATCAACAGGAGTCCCTGGTCAGCCAGCCTGTCCGCACCAGCCCGTCGGGCAGTGGGTTGTCGGCGTGCTTAGTTCCCTTTGCCCCTCTTGACCCCCTTCCGCCACGCTCGGGCGTGTCACGTTTGCGCGAACTCCGCCAAGCCGAGCTGACCCGGTGCCTCCCACTGATGACCGCCCCCCGCTTCGAACGCGCCCTGAGCAACGCAGGCTGGCAACCGACCGTACTCCTTCGCGCGGAGTCCAGGAGTGTGCATTGGATCGTCGGCGTCGGTCCCCTGTCGCGCGGTCCGCTGCGTTCGAATAGCAGCACATGGTCAACACCCACTGAGGGAGGATTCAAATGGAATCCGTGCTGCTGGACGCCGCCGGCCACCGACTCCGGGTCGGCTCGGAGCCGCCGGCCGACCCGAAGCCATACCAGAGCTTGGCGACATGCGGGGCTCTGCCGCCGGGAGCCGGAAGACCTCCGATCTCTGAAAGCGGAACTGCGGGTCGGTGCAGCGGCGACGAGCTGCGAGTGCCCGCATTCGCGGGAAAGCAGGAACTTGAGACTGATCGGTCTGGGCGCCCGGGCGGTCAGACGACGCGGCCAGTCTCGCAGCTGGCGAAGAGTGGGGCGCTCGCCTCTTGGGCTGACACACCCGCTTTGCCGTGGCCGGGCGACTCGGCTCGACTAGGGACACGATCGCGTTGCTGCCCTGTACGACGGTCCATCGGGTGTCGCAGGCGAAGAATGCGGAGAAGTGCCTCTACCTGGTCGTCGAGGTCGGCGAAACCAGGCGAGCCGGACGGAGGCCGCCCGGCCACGTTGACGATGCAGGCCTCACGGTGCCGCGAGCGGCTCCGGTGCCACGAGGACTGGGATCAGCGGGCCGTCTACGCCGGCGTGGCGCCCGTCGTCGTGGAGGACCTTTGACGGCTTGAAGCCCTTGACGATCAGGTAGATGCCGAGTGACAGCTCCCAGGCGGCCTCTGGCAGGGTCAGGATGAACGAGGCCCCCGAGCTCTGCTTGTAGGCGCCGAACAACACGAGCAGCGCCGTGACCAGCGCGAGGGAGCCGCCGGCGATGCCGAACTGGGCGAAGCGCCGCGGCACGAGGCCGGAACGCAGCATCAGGTAGCCGAGGATGAGCCCGTTGCCGATGGCCGCGCAGAACGCCGGGCCGAGCAGGAATGTCGCGTCATGGACGGCGACCAGTGACCGGCCGCTGAGGATGAGCGACGCGTGGTCGGTACCGGCGGCGCCGGCGAGGTCCTTGCGCAGCGTCACCACCGCGAGCAGGCTGACGATCCCGACCGCGATGAGGCAGGACTCGACGACGCGCACCGTCACATAGCCCAGCGCGAGGCTTTCGCTCTGACGCTTGAGGACGGGGTACAGCGTGACGGCCATGCCGATGCCGGCGATGAGAGTGAGGATCTCGAACAACGCCCCCACGTATACGCGCGCATCGCCGCTGGCGCCGACGATGAAGTTCGTGTGGTGGAGCACCTGGTCATACAGCGGCAGCGCCGGGATGGAGATGAAGGTGATGACCATGAAGATGCCCGCGATCCGCGCAACCCTCCTCGACGGTGGTTCCCCGGGTCGATCATGTGGTGCGCGGAGCGCCTGCTCCGGCGGTGCGGAAAGCGTCATTACCGGCTCCTTCGTGTTGGAGGCGCGGACCGTCGAGGGTCGACGTGCAAAGGCCGGCCGGGAGTGGGAGCCGCCCGAAGATGCCTGCGCGACGCTACTCCATCTTCAGCACACTAGCAACTGATTTCTAGAAACTTTTGTGCGATAGTGGCGTCATGGGTAGCTGGAGCTTTCTCACCAACCACGCCCGGGCGCTGGTTTGCATCGCTCATGACCCGGGCGTTCGACTGCTCGACATCGCCGAGGTGCTCGGGGTCAGCGAACGTAGGGCGTTCGGCATCGTCACCGACCTGACCAACGGCGGCTACGTCGTCAAGGAGAAGGACGGCCGTCGCAATCGCTACCGCATCCAGCACCATCTTCGGTTGCGACAAGCCATCGGCCGAGAACCGACGGTCGGTGAACTGCTCGAAGTTCTGGTCGACACCGAAGCCACAGAAACCGCGCGGCCGCCATACCAGGTTGACGGATCGGACGGGCGAAGTCGAGGCACCACGACGCGGGCGACTAGATCGACGAAGCGGGGGTGAGAGGCCTGACGGTCCTGTTCGTCGTCCTCGCTGTGGTCTTGACGGTGCCTGTGTATGCGTTCGTGGTGCGGCGCTTGCTGGGTCTGCGTCTCTCACCGTTGCGTGCGTGGATCGGCGGGCTGATCGCGTTGGCGTGCGCCTCGCCGATCATCACGGCGATCGGCAGCTCTATCGCCAAGCACAACGGCAGTTGGTCGTTGCTGCCGGCCGTGTGGTTCGTGATCCTCGGGGTGGCGATCGCGCTGCTCATCGGAATGCTGGTGTTGGTGATCTTCGACGCGCTGGTGCCGGGCGGCACGATGCCCGGCCCCCTGTATGTGATCCGCGCCGGTCGTAAGCGGGGCCGGCGGGTCCGCCGCTACGCGCAGATCGGTCGGATCCTGGTGCGTCGCGGGATGCTTCCGTACCTTCGGGGGACTCGCCGCTCCGAGCTTCACACCCACGACGGTCGTGCCGCGCTCGCTGGTTCGCTGCGGCTCGCGCTTGAGGACGGGGGCGTTACGTTCATCAAGCTCGGACAGGTACTCGCGACACGGCGAGATTTGATGCCGGCCGAGTTCATCGACGAGCTGAGCGGGCTGCACGACGATGCGGCACAGCTCCCCTGGCCGCAGGTCGAGCCCGTGTTGGGTCAGGACTTAGGGGCGGAGGTCGATGACGTGTTTGCCAGCTTTGACCGGATCCCGCTGGCGGCCGCCTCGATCGCGCAGGTGCACGCCGCGACGCTCGCTTCTGGTGAGCGGGTGGTGGTGAAGGTTCGCCGGCCCGGCATCGACACGGTCGTGGGGTGGGATCTGGACATCGTGGACCGACTCGCGATGCGCGTTGAGCGCTCAACGCGCTGGGGTCGCGGAGTCGGTGCGGTGGACCTCTCGGACGGGTTCGTCGCCGCGCTCAGAGAGGAGCTCGACCTGCGGATTGAGGCGCAGAACATGACCGCGGTGAGCGCCGCGGCAGCCGCCTGCCGCGGCAACGGGTCGGTGCGCATCCCCAAGCCCCATCAGGCCCTGTGCACCGAAAACGTGCTCGTGATGGAGCGCCTCGACGGCCGCGCGCTGGGGGCGATCCCGCGCAGCGAGGAGATCGGCGATCGCGAGGCGCTCGCCCGCGCGTTGCTCGACACGCTGCTCGGGGAGGTGATGATCGAGGGCATCTTCCACGCCGATCCCCACCCGGGGAACGTGCTGCTACTCGCCGACGGGCAGCTTGGCCTGCTCGACTTCGGCTCCGTCGGACGCATCGACGCCGGACTCAGGGGTGCGCTTCAGCGACTGCTGCTCGCGGTCGATCGGGGTGACCCAGCTGCGCTGGGCGACGCGCTGCTTGAGATCGTGGATCGGCCCGAGCAGCTCGACGAGCCGGCGCTTGAGCGCGCCCTCGGCCAATTCATGGCGCGGCACGTCGGCCCAGGCATCATCCCCGACTCGCGCATGTTCACCGGCCTGTTCCGGATTCTGGCCGAGCACGAGCTATCGGTGCCCCCGGAGGTAGCGGGCGCGTTCCGCGCGCTGGCCACCGTCGAGGGCACACTGACCCAGCTCGCGCCCGGGTTCGACATCCTCACCGAGGCCCGCCGCTTCACCACCGACCAGCTCGCTGAGCAGATGCGCCCCGAGGCGCTTCGTAAGAGCGCCACCGACGAGCTGATCTCACTCGTCCCGATGCTGCGCCGGCTCCCGCGGCGCCTGGATCGGATCAGCGGCTCGCTTGAGCAAGGCCGACTCGGCCTCAACGTCCGCCTGCTCGCCGACGCCAGCGACCGCCGCTACCTCACCGGGCTCGCACACCAGTTCGTCCTCACATTCCTGGCCGCCACCCTCGGCGTGATGGCCGTTCTGATGCTCGGCCTCCACGGAGGCCCGAACGTGACCCACACGGTCACCCTCTACGCATTCATCGGCTACTGCCTACTCGTCTTCGCCGGCATCCTCGCGCTACGCGTGCTGGTACTCGTATTCCGGCGGACAGACTGAGACAATCTGTGATCGCCCAGATAGCACGCTGCCCCTTCGAGGTCAGGACGAGCCACTCGCCGCCCGCGAGCCGCCTTCCCGTTGCGCGGACCGCAGCGAGGGGGGCGCAGGCAAGGTCAGTTGCGTGACTGTCGTCGTGCTCACGGGAGCTACTCGCGGCATCGGGCGAGCCGCCGCGATCGAGCTCGCTCGGCGAGGAGCCGAGCTCGTCCTCGTGGGGCGCGATCCGGAGCGCGTCCGGTTGGTCGCTGAAGAAGCCGCGCGAGCGGGTGGCGATGGGCGGGTCCACGGGCACGTGTGCGACCTGTCGCTCATGTCCAACGTCCGGGCGCTGGCCGACCAGATCCGCGAGCGCCACGAGCACGTCGACATCCTTGCCAACAACGCGGGGGCACTCTTCGCCTCGCGCAAGGAGACCTCTGAGGGCTTGGAGCGGACCTTCGCGCTGAACCATCTCGCGCCGTTCCTGCTCACGAACCTGCTGCGAGACCGCCTTGCCGGCGGCCGCGTCGTGACCACCGCGTCCGGCGCGCACCGGTCCGCGCGCCTGGACCTCGACGACCTGCAATCGGAGAAGTCCTACTCGCCCCGCGTGTACGGCACGTCGAAGTTGTGCAACATCCTGTTCACCCGCGAGCTGGCCCGGCGCGCGCCGGAGCTGAACGCCAACTGCTTTCACCCCGGCGTCGTGCGCACCGGCTTCGCCAAGAACGAAAATGGAATCTGGAGAGTCATCGCGACGCTGGGCGCGCCCTTCCTCCGCTCCCCGGAGCGCGGCGCCAACTCGCTAGTCTGGCTCGCCCTATCCGACGACGCCGCCGCCCTGACCGGGAGGTACATCGAAGACGAACAGGTGGTCTCCCCCAGCGACCAGGCCCAGGACGACAACCTCGCACGGAGCCTGTGGGAACAAAGCGCCGAGCTCGTCAGCCTCCCTGCCGACTCGCACGTCTAACGCCCAGGCGCAGAAACCCCCTTCGGTCATCACTCGGGCATCCGGCCCCGTCCCTCGTTTTCGCGGGGAGGGCGGCAGGGAAGTTGCCCGGCCAGGCGGTCGTCCACCCGGCCAGCGGATGCGCACGTGGCGAGGAGCGGTATCAACCATCGCTTGGATTCTGCGCCCTGGTTTGATGTCGGCACGGGCATCCGGGCTCGAGGCCGCCTTTGCCTGTTGGCGGATCGGAAGCGGTCGTTCTTGATGAGCTCCGCTGCGGCGGGGATGCGTCTGTCTTGGCAGCGAGCGCGGGGGACTGACCGGTACGGTTCCGGCGCCTAGTCCGGCCACGGGTGGCGGCAGCGTCGTGCGCGCGCCGGTGGTGCGCGGTGTGGGCGTCGTCCGCGAGCGTGTGGGCGCCGTTAGGCGAGGTGTCGCCGGCGCGGCGTCGTCGCCAGGCTGCTGGTTCCGAGGTGGGTAGTACCTGAGAGGGATCCCGCGTCTGACCTTGTGGGAGGCGGTCCGCGAGCTGGGGGAGTACGTTCGATGTGTGAGCCGAGGCGAACATCTCGCCCGCACGTACTGGTTCGATCTGCTGATCGCGCTGCTGGCGATCGCGGCGATGGTTGACGTGGTGCTCGCACGCGGCTCGTCCGGAGCTCCGACAACGACGCTGTGGTTCTGCCTTCCCGCGCTCGCGATCCTGGTGCTACCGGTGTTCGCGCGGCGATGGTTTCCGTTTGCCGGACCGGCGGCGTACTGGCTTTTGGCCGTGGGAATCTCGTTCGTCGACCCGCTGCTGATCCCGTACCCCGAGTCCCTCTTCCCGATGCAGCTGGCGGTCGCATTCCTGCTTGGGAACCTTCGGGACGTCCGGCGGGCTGTCCTCGGACTGGCGATCGTGGTCGGCGCTGTGGCGACCGTCGTCTACAAGATCCCCGGGCACTCGGTCGCCCAGCTCGTCTTCATTCCCGTCGACTTCGCCGTCGCGTGGCTTGCAGGCTTTGCCGTCCGCGCGCGGGCCGAGCAGGCCGAGGTGGCGGAGTCACGTGCGACAGAGGCCGAGCACGCCGTGTTCGAGGAGCGCGTGCGGATCGCGCGCGAGCTGCATGACGTCGTCGCCCACTACGTGAGCATGATGGGCGTCCAGGCCGGCGCTGCCCGGGTCGTGATCGACCGTGACCGTGTCAAGGCGAAGGAGTCGTTGACCGCGATCGAGGTCTCGAGCCGACAGGCGGTGGGGGAGTTGCACCGCCTGCTCGGATTCCTGCGGCAGGCCGGCGACGAGGACGATCTGCTGGCTCCGCCCCCTGGCCTGAGCCAGCTTCCGCGGCTGGCGGCGAGCATGAGTGAGTCCGGGCTCGCTGTCGCGGTCAGCATCGAAGGGGAGGAACGCTCGTTGCCGCCGATGATCGGCGTGTCGGCGTACCGCATCGTGCAGGAAGCGCTGACTAACACCCTCAAGCACGCGGCGGCGTCGCGCGCCGACGTGCGCGTGCGGTACTGGCCCGACGAGCTTGAGGTCGAGATCATCGACGACGGCCGTGGGGCGACGGCGCTATCAGGGACGAGCCGGGGCGGCCTGGGGTTGATCGGCATGCGCGAGCGTGCCGCCCTGCACGGCGGCCAGCTGACGGCGGGGCCGGTACCCGGCGGCGGGTTTGACGTGCGCGTCAAGCTGCCGACGTCGGACGGTGCGTTGTGAGCATCCGTGTGCTGTTGGCCGATGACCAGGCGATGGTTCGCGCCGGCTTTCGGATGATCCTCGAGTCCGATCCCGAGATCGAGGTGGTCGGGGAGGCGGCGAACGGCGAGCAGGCCATGGCCAGCACCCGGCGCCTGCGGCCCGACATCGTGTTGATGGACATCCAGATGCCCGACGGTGACGGACTCCAGGCCACGCGGCGGATCACCGAAGACGGCGAGCTGCACAGTCGTGTGGTGATCCTGACCACGTTCGAGCGTGACGAGTACGTGTTCGAGGCGCTGCGGTCGGGCGCCAGCGGCTTCCTGCTCAAGAACGCCCCACCCGAGGAGCTCCTGCACGCGGTGCACGTCGTGTGCTGCCGGCGAGGCGCTGCTCGCCCCGTCGGTCACGCGGCGCATCATCGAGCAGTTCGCACACCGGCCGGTCACGCCGGAGCTCGGCACGCGGCTGGACGCCTTGACGGCGCGCGAGCGCGAGGTGCTGAGGATGCTGGCGCACGGTAAGAGCAACGCCGAGCTGGCCGCCGCGCTGTTTGTCACCGAGGGGACGATCAAGACCCACGTCTCCAGCCTGCTCGCCAAGCTCGGACTCCGTGACCGCGTGCAGGCCGTCGTCCTGGCGTACGAGAGCGGGCTGGTCACGCCCGGCGCGTAGCCGCGCCTCTGTCCTTTGACAGAGGCGCCAGCGGCAAAGATCTGCGCTGAGGAGGAGCCAGACGCGCCCCGCGGGCGATGACACGCGCAGCCGGCGGTCCCAGACTGATCCCCAGGCGACTTGCACCCATCTGAGGAGCAGTGATGACCGCACCACACGCCTTACTGAAGAACTCGATCCTGCCGGCCGTCGCCGTCGGATCGGAGGGCTGACCGATGGCCCCTGTCGAGATCCGCGTTCTTTCCAAGCAGTTCGGTGGCGTCGCCGCCGTCAATCACCTCTCGTTCGACATCGAGCCCGGTCGCGTCACGGGGTTCCTCGGACCGAACGGGAGGGCCGGGAAGAGCACGACGTTGCGCGCGCTGCTCGGGCTGGCGCAGCCGTCACCCGCCAGGACGCAGTGACCGTCTCGGTCGACGACACGCGGGGCGGGCACCGCTTCGACCTTGCCGACGCCCGCGCCCGCGCGCTAGAGGCCTTCTATCACCCATTCGCCTACGCCGCTGCCACTTCGGACGGTGTGCTGTGAGCATCCGTGTGCTGTTGGCCGATGACCAGGCGATGGTTCGCGCCGGCTTTCGGATGATCCTCGAGTCCGATCCCGAGATCGAGGTGGTCGGGGAGGCGGCGAACGGCGAGCAGGCCATGGCCAGCACCCGGCGCCTGCGGCCCGACATCGTGTTGATGGACATCCAGATGCCCGACGGTGACGGACTCCAGGCCACGCGGCGGATCACCGAAGACGGCGAGCTACACAGTCGTGTGGTGATCCTCACCACGTTCGAGCGTGACGAGTACATGTTCGAGGCGCTGCGGTCGGGCGCCAGCGGCTTCCTGCTCAAGAACGCCCCACCCGAGGAGCTCCTGCACGCGGTGCACGTCGTGTGTGCCGGCGAGGCGCTGCTCGCCCCGTCGGTCACGCGGCGCATCATCGAGCAGTTCGCACACCGGCCGGTCACGCCGGAGCTCGGCACGCGGCTGGACGCCTTGACGGCGCGCGAGCGCGAGGTGCTGAGGATGCTGGCGCACGGTAAGAGCAACGCCGAGCTGGCCGCCGCGCTGTTCGTCACCGAGGGGACGATCAAGACCCACGTCTCCAGCCTGCTCGCCAAGCTCGGACTCCGTGACCGCGTGCAGGCCGTCGTCCTGGCGTACGAGAGCGGGCTGGTCACGCCCGGCACGTAGCCGCGCCTCTGTCCTTTGACAGAGGCGCCAGCGGCAAAGATCTGCGCTGAGGAGGATGCCAGACACGCCCCGCGGGCGATGACACGCGCAGCCGGCGGTCCCAGACTGATCCCCAGGCAACTCACACCCACCTGAGGAGCAGTGATGACCGCACCACACGCCGCACTGAAGAACTCGATCCTGCCGGCCGTCGCCGTCGGACCGGAGGGCTGACCGATGCGCGATCTCTCCAGTAACGGCAAGAAGACCGTCGCAAAACGCTTCGGGCCAGGCCGGATCACCGGCCTCGCTCTGATCGCCCTCCTCACGCTCGCGCTCGGCTACCTCCACTTCGCCGGCAGCTCTACGGCCGTCTCCGTGCCTGCCGGCGCGCATGCCGGCCAGCTGACGCTCAAGAACTGTACCTACAACACCGACAAGGGCGCCTACGCCGCCGACTGCGGAACGCTCGTGGTGCCCGAGAACCGCGCCGACCCGCACTCGCGGCTGATCGCGCTGCCGGTCATCCGGATCCGTGCGCATTCGACACACCCGGGCGACCCGATCTTCCGCCTGCAAGGCGGCCCCGGCCTCACGAACATGTCGTTCGCAGACGCCAGTCGGTTCACCGCCAACCACGACGTCGTCCTCGTCGGCTACCGCGGCGTCGATGGCTCCGTCCGGCTCGACTGCCCGGAAGTCGAGTCGGCCCTCAATCACTCCGCCGACTTCCTCGGCCAGAAGTCCCTCGATGCCTACTCGAACGCGTTCCGCTCGTGCGCGAAGCGGCTCGCGGCAAACGGCGTCGATCTCGCCGGCTACACACTCCCCCAACGGGTCGACGACCTCGAGGCGGCACGGAAAGCCCTCGGCTACCACCAGATCGACCTGTTGAGCGAGAGCGCGGGCACCCGCACCGCGATGATCTACTCCTGGCGCTACCCGACCGCCATCCACCGTTCGGTGATGATCGGCGTCAACCCACCCGGCAACTTCCTCTGGAACCCGAAGACGACGGACGAGCAGATCGGCCGCTACACCCGCCTCTGTGCGCAAGACGCGACGTGCCACAAGCGCACCGGCGATCTCGCCGCGTCGCTGAACCGGACCGTCGCGCACATGCCGAACCGCTGGTTGTTCTTTCCGATCAAGAAGGGCAACGCACGGATCGCCAGCTTCTTCGGACTCCAGGAGACGACGGGGAATGCCTCGCCGCTCGACGGACCGATGACCCTGGACGCCTGGCTCTCGGCCGCCCACGGTGACTCGAGCGGGCTCTGGTTCGAATCGCTCCTCGCCCAGATCGCTTTCCCGACGGCGTTTGTCTGGGGCGACCTCGCAGCTGTCGCAATGGCTGACAACCAAGCTGGCGAGCGTTACTTCTCGTCAAGCGAACCCGACCGCGGCTCGATTATCGGCAACCCCGGAACGGAGTTCCTCTTCGGCGGCGGAGGCCTCCTGCACGCATGGCCGGCCAACCCGACCGACAACGAGTACACCCACGTCCAGACATCGAAGGTGCAGACGCTCCTGATCGGCGGCAGTCTCGACTTCGCCACCCCGCCCGAGGTTGCGACCAAGGAGCTCCTCCCCTACCTGCCCAACGGCCACCAGGTCATCCTCGCCGGCCTCGGCCACACAACCTCCATCTGGACCGAGCAGACCAAGGCGAGCAATCACCTGATGAACACCTTCTTCGACACAGGCAAGGTCGACGCCTCGCTGTACAAACCTCAAGCGGTTAACTTCACGCCCGGCTCCACACAGACCGCACCCGCCAAAGCCATCGCCGGCGCGATGATGGGCTTCGGACTCCTCACGATCCTGTCACTGCTACTGATGTGGCGCCGGGCGCACAAGCGCGGCGGCTTCGGGCGCAAGGCGAGCGCGATGCTGCGCTCCGTCTACCTGCTGGTGCTCGGCCTCGGCGGATGGTTCATCGGCCTGATCATCGTGCTGGTGGCTTTGCCGACAGTGCCCCTCAACAGCGAACTCATGGCTGTTCTCTCCATCGGCACGCCGATCGGCCTCGGCACCTACTGGGCCTGGGTCAACCGCGACCAGCCGGCCAGGGCCACGAGGATCGGCATCTGGGTCGCGCTGACGGGCGCCCTCGTCGGCGCGCTGCTGGGGTTCAACGCAACAGCCGGGATCATGGCGGTCATCACCACGATCGTCGGAGCAGCTGCCGGTGCGAACCTCGGCCTGATCGCCCTCGACGTCGCACAAATCGGCGAGCGGCCGGAGACCGTTCCGGGCGAGCGGCCGGAGACCATTCCGCCCATCGCCATTCCAGCGGTCGAACACTGACCCCCGGAGTCCGTTCGCGCAGAGCATGTGGCGGTGTGCCGGTTGCCGCCACATGCTCTGCTGACGTACGTGCGCGCTCGGTGGTCTGAACGAGCGAACACTGCGTTGATGAGCTACTCGGTGGTTGTCATGGCCGTCATGATCTGCTCATGGCGGCCCCGTGTCGTCGGCCCGAGGGTTGGACAGCGGGTTGATCTTAGGCCTCAACCCGCGGGTTGACCGCGTCCAGGGTCAGCGGTCCGCAGCACGATGCGGACCTCGTTCGTCAGGTACGTCTCGCCAACGCCGCGTCACACCTCGTTTCGAAAGGAACGCGCCATTGTCGGCGCGGCTCGCGGGACGCTCCGCCTCCGCGATTCCGGATCTGGAACTGATCCATCCCGGCGTCAGCGACCTCAACCGAGAGACCCCCGTTTGGCAACAGCACGCGCATCCTCAGCGTCGTCGTCGCGCACCTGCACTGCGCGGCTTGCGGGGCGGGCTGGGTGCGAACACTGAACTGCGGTCGCGGGAGGCCGTCGCTGATCGCAGCGGACAGAGCGGCGACAACGCGACCGGCTTGAGATAGCAGGCCGGTAGAGCTGGCCGGTCAACCCACCGCTCTCTCATAGGAGGGGAGTCATGTCTTCAATGCAGCAGCCGTTGTTGGATGCCGCCGGTCATCGCCGATCGCCGGCGACGATGCCCGGCTATCACCGGTGCCGCCCGCCAAAGAACGAAGGAGTCCGCTATCCGGCTGATCCGCCGACGGTCGAGGAGATCGTCGCCGTCATGCGTGCCACGGGCGACGGGCCTGATGGCGCTCGGCTGCGGGCGCTGATCGTCGTCCTTTGGCGAGCAGGGGTAAGAATCAGCGAGGCGCTCGATCTCGCTGAGGCCGATCTCGACCGTGCCCGCGGGGCGGTCTGCGTACGCCGCGGGAAGGGCGGTCGCCGGCGCGAGGTGGGAATGGATCGCTGGGCGTGGGACCAGTTGGCCCCATGGCTGGAGATTCGCGCGACGCTGCCGGTCGGGGCGCTGTTGTGCGTGATCCACGGCAGGACCGCCGGACGGCGCTGGGAGTCATCCGCCGCTCGCAAGCAACTGCGCCGAACGGCCGAGCTGGCCGGCGTTCGCCGGCGGTTCGCGCCGCATCAGCTGCGGCATGCCCACGCCGTCGAGCTCGCCCATGAGGGTGTACCGCTCGTGGTGATTCAACGCCAGCTCGGGCACGCCAACCTCGGGATCACCTCGGTCTACCTCCAAGGAATCGACAGCGCCGAGATCATCGACACCGTCCATTCCCGCCCCGCGCCGGTCATCTCAGCAACGTCCGGTCTGCGCGCGACTCGATAGGAAGCAACGTCTACTCCGCTGCGGGCCGCCCCGATCGCAAGCGGCCCGCAGCCCTGCCTGCCGCGCTGAGCAGGCACTCGGCTGGCAGGGACGCAGACTCGCGGTAACCGGGTGCAGGAGTGCGACTCGCGTCGGCGAGAATGCTGGTGAGTTCATCCGCAAGTCAAGGGGAGCCGTCATGACCGAACACACGCGAGAAGGGGCGCGCGGTGGCCGCAGGATCGACGTCGACGGTACGTCGCTTTGGGTCCACGAGGTTGGGCCGAAAGGACCTACTGCCATCTTCTCCCACGGGCTGTTCCTCACCCATCACCTGTTCGACGCGCCTGTCGCCGCTGTGGCGCAAACCCGCCGCTGCGTTGCGTATGACCACCGCGGGCAAGGCTCCAGCCCTGCCGGCATCCGCTACGCGATTGACGTCGAGCGCGTCTACCAGGACGCCGTCGTGCTTATTGAGTCGCTCGAGGCCGCCCCGTGCCATTGGGTGGGGCACTCCCTCGGCAGCTATGTCGGCATGCGTTTGGCCGCAAGGCGACCTGATCTCGTGCGGTCGCTTGTTCTGCTCTCACCACGCGTGCGCGCCAACCCGCGATGGTTCGTGGTGCAAGTGGAGATCCTCTGCCAGGCAGTCCGGGCAGCGCATGCTCTCGGGCGGGTTGGGTATGCCTTGCGGCGGGCGCTGGCCACCTACGCCATGCACGAGCTGCTCGGACCGACGTTCATGTCTGACGCTGACCGCGCTCCCGACCGTGAGGCCTTCCGGAGCGATCTGCTGGCCAGGCTCACGCCAGCGATGATTCCGGCGATCCGCGGAACGATTCGCTATCCCGAGAACTGGCCGATGATGCTGGGCCAGATCCATGTCCCCACGCTGATCATCGCCGGCGACGAGGACCACACATACGAACTTGGGGTGCGACATGCGCGCGAAGTCCAGGCGGTCATCCCCAATTCCGACGTGATCACCATCGCAGGCGCGGGACATGCCCTGCTTGTCGAGCAGCCAGCGACTGTCACCGGGGTGATCGTCGACTTTCTCGGCAAGATCGACCGTCCCCCTGACGACTGACTCGTCTGGGCGCTGCACGGGACGCTGACCGGAGAACTGGCAGGCGTCCGCCACTGGTTCGCTACGCGCCGGCTGCGCCCTGCGCGGGCGCGGCATCGGTCTGCGTTGAACGCGGTCGCGAACTCAGAGCAGCGAGAACACCACGATGCCGGCGATACGCCGGCGCTTCGTCCGGTTACCGCGAGTGCAACGATGCAGCTGCGTCGCGCGTGCTTGAGCCACACCTGCAAATCGCCACCTGCAGGGCTGACGGCGTCATCGCCAGTCGGCCGGAGTAATCGGCCAGCCCGAGGCCCCTGCTATCTCCCGAATGCGGGGCGCGCGGAACGCATCACGACGGGATGGATCCAGAGTCCCGCATTTTTCGAGAGCAGGGTCCCCCATTGAGCAGCCCGGCCCTCCTATGCGCGGAGACCAAGCATGTGGCCGTCCGCCTGCCGTCCAGATCCCGGCTAGCGGTTCGGTCGACGCGGCATTCTGCCGCGCTCGGTGGCTCCGCTTTCGTCGCCGCCCCGATAATCGAGCGCGGACTTCTGCTCCCGGTGGTCGCGGACCAGAGCCGGAGTGCGGCTCCGGCTCATTCCGAATAGGGACGCCGCCGCCGGGGATCGATGAGTTTGGGTCAAGATCGCGGTCTCAGCGTGTGCGGCGCGGGTCCGAAAGGCGACGACCGAGGAGGAGGAAGCAATATGGCCAGGCTGATCTACTCGGCGATTGCCTCGCTCGACGGGTACGTCGAGGACGAGCAGGGCACGTTTGATTGGGCTGCGCCGGATGATGAGGTGTTGGCCGTCGTCAACGACCTCGAGCGGCCGATCGGTACCTATCTCTATGGCCGCCGGATGTACGAAACCATGGTGTTCTGGGAGACGGCCGAATCAAGCGCTGATCAGTCGGCCGGGGTGCGGGACTTCGCCGAGTTGTGGCGGGTCGCCGAGAAGGTCGTCTACTCCCGTACGCTCCAGACGCTGACCAGCGCGCGGACGCGGATCGAGCGCGAATTCGACCCCGGCGCGGTCCGGCGGCTGAAGGAGTCGTCGGTATCCGACATCACGGTTGGCGGTGCGGAGCTCGCCGGTCAGGCGATCGCCGGGGGCTTGGTGGACGAGTGCCATCTGTTCCTGCACCCGATCCTCGTCGGTGGAGGCAAGCCGGCATTACCGGACAGGGTGCGCGCCCAGCTTCAGCTCCTTGGTCAGCGCCGATTCAGGTGCGGCGTTGTCCACCTCCACTACCGCATCAGCATGTGACGCACGACGGCAAAGAGGTGCCGCGCCTGCGTGGAAGGGAGAGAGATCCCAAACCGGGCCAGGTAGCCCAGCACGATCGTGATAGGGACCCTGCGCTTCTCAAGCCGCTGCTCGTGAGAGCCGTCATCACCGGCACCATCGCGCTCGCGGGATGCGGATCCTCGAGCAACTCGAGCTCTGCTCGGACCGGTACCGGCTCAACCCTGTCCGCATCACTGTGAAGTTCTCCGCATGCATGCGCTCGCACGGCGTGCCGAACTTCCCGGACCCCACCTTCATCAGCGGCGGCCAGGGCATCACGGTCCGCGTCGGCGGCGCGGGAATCAACCCCCGATCGCCCGCCTTCCAACAAGCCGAGAAGATCTGCGGCCGACGGTGACGGGCAATCACCGGCCGCCGCTCGCGAGCGCGGCACGACGTCAGGACAGGCATCGCGCGCGGACCACGGCGTCGACGCCGGTGCCAGCTGCTGCCCGAGGGCGGTCCTCGGCGACATCGACTTCCCAGCGATGGTGATCGAGCGCGGCGATCGCGTTTTCGACCGAGACCTGGACCTGACCGGCTGCGGCCGTCGCTGCCCCCGTGGCCGGGTCGACCGGGCGGTGCCCCACCAGCAGCAGAGTTCCCCCCGGCGCGACTCCTGCCCCATCCGCCGCACCATCTCCTCCACCGATCCCACGACGTGGACGTACAGGCAGGCCACTAGGTCGTAAAGACCCGGCCGTGGGATCCAGCTCGCGAGATCGGCCTCGACCCAATCGACACGCCCGGCGACGTCCGCCCCGGCGGCCTCGGCCGTGGACCGGGCATGGGCCAGGGCAGCCGCCGAGAAATCGACCGCCGTGACCTGCCATCCGTGCGCAGCGAGCCAGAGCGTGTCGGAGCCATGACCACATCCCGCATCAAGAGCGAGGCCCGGGCGCAGGCCGCCAACCTCGGCGGCCAGATGCGCGTTCGGGGGGCGACGCGCGACATCGCCGCCGCGCTCCCTCAAGGTCCGCGACCAAAGCTGTTCCCAGAACTCTCGGTCATAGCTCGGCGTACTCACGGTGTCCCATGGCTCAAGTTACCGCGGTCACCTGTGCGGGGCCTCGGTTCTGCATGGCGACGGGCGAGGTTGTCTATTCGCCCACGTTCTCGGGCTCGTTCCGGACGATCATTGGAATCTGGCGTGGGGGCAGCTGGAGAATGAGTTGGGCTCCTCACGGCGGGCCGGGGACGTCCGTCTCCTTTGGCGACACGCTCGGCGTTGTTTCGTGTGTCTCTACCCGCTTGTGCGTCGCGGGCGGCTGGGGTTTGACCAGCCGCCGCGCGCCGGGCAGCGCTGGGCGGGCTCTCCCCGCCGGAGCAATCAGCGAAGCCGTGGACGGGGACCCGTTGGACCGCGTTTCCGGCGCCGATCACCACAGCCACCTATCCGATTGCGCCGATGTACGTGTCTGGCGTCTCCTATGTCGCGAAGACCTGCATGGCGGTCGGATACACCGACTCGGGCCGGGCGAGAACGCTGGTCGAGCGCTACTCCTAGCGCCGCACGTCATCGCCCCGATCAAACCCACGCCCGGTAAGGAGGAGCCGGTCGAGCACGCGCCCGGTCTACCCGCGGCGGCCGCGCGCCAGGCAAGTCGTTGGAGACGTGATCGTGCTGGCGGCCTCCTCGAGCAGGCGCCGCGCCTCGTCGATCTCCCCATTATCTGCTCCGAGCAGGACCATCGGCTCCCTCAGCCGCTCGAGTGTCAGCGACAGGAGGCGGGACGGGAGCGACCCGCCGGGGTAGCGACGTGCGATGTAGTCGGCGTGCACATCGACGATCCCGGCTGCGCTGAGGTCACCCCACAGGCGAGCCCCGTAGCCAGGGTCCCAGCCACCGGCCATCGCTGCGTCAAGGAAGAGGGACCAAACCCGCTGACACGACGCTGGGTGGGGACAGGGCCACCGGGGTGAAGTCCGGAGCGATCAGGACCACCCAGCCTCCGGGCCGTGCCGCGCTCACCAGTCGCTGCAACGCTCCCAGCCGAGGTGAGAGAAACATCAGGAGCAGGCGTGCGTGGACGAGGTCAAATGCGGCCGGGGGCAGCGAGTCTGCCATCAGGTTGTGACGGCGCACCTCGACCCGGTCGCTCGCAAGCTCGTCAAGGAGGCTGGTGTCGAGGTCCACCGCGAGCACCGAGCCGGTGCGTCCGACCCGCTCGGCAAGCAGCCGTGTAACCGAGCCTCCGCCCGCGCCGACATCCAGGCAGTACCAGCCCTCGCCGACACCGATCGCGTCCAATTGGCTGATGGTCAGCGGATCGTGGTACTCCTCGAGCAACCGCAGCCGAGCCCGCTCCACATCAGGCGAGCCCCTTGGTGACAGGAGATATTCAGGCAAACCCGGTCCTGCCCGCTCCGAGTGTAGATCTGCTTGAGGCTCTCACAGGGCCTGCCCGGGTGTCGATGGCACGGGCAAGGGTGTGCACGACCTCTGCCTCCGAGCCCTTGACGGCGTCGACAGTAGCGCTGGAGCGCATTACCTCGTCGTCGGCGTCAACCGCCGGCCAGCTAGCGTCCCGGTTGTGGAGTTCAGCCGCGAGTTGCGCAACGACGTCCTGGCCGGAGACATCACGCTCTCGGTCCGCCTGTGGAAGCGGGCACGGGTCAAGCAGGGCGGCCGCTACCGGGTCGGCCTCGGTGAGATCGAGGTCGACGCCATCGAGCTTGTCCCGTTCGCGGCGGTCACCGCACAGGACGTCCGACGAGCCGGCGAACCGGACCGCGAAGCGCTGCGCCAGCGCGCCGCGCACGCCGGGCCGATCGACGAGGACACACTCGTCTACCGAATTGAGTTTCACGCGGTGAGCCCCGCAGACTAGCCTTGCATCTCGCCCAGGCGGCAGCCTCGCAGGCGGATCGCGAGCCCTCGGACAGTTCCGGTGCTGCGTGGATGGAGAAGCCTTGACAGGGCGAAGCTGCCCGTGCGTGGGCCTCATCGTCCTGGGCTAGAGCGACCCGAAGATTCCCGGAAGTGTGCGGCTGGATCCTCCCGGTTGATCTACCTCGGACCCGTCGGGAAGCGGGCGCTTCGCGCGAGTTGAAGCCCAGGGACGGTGAACGGGGTCCTGGCGTTGAGGAACGAGCGCTTCGTCGCCTGGAGAAGGCGTAGTAGTCCGCGCGCTCGCTGATCCGCTTCAGCTCGGCGTCAGTCACCGATGGCACCCGCTCCACGAGCTCCTTCTCGTCGTGAGCCAGCAGCATCCGAACCAATGTGCGGCGCTGAAGATGGATCACCTGCCGGATGGTACCCCGCCACCATCCACTCCAGGCTGACTGCTTCTGCCTTGTCGCCGCACCGCACTCTCGGCCGCACTTCCGCGGAGCGCCTTGAGCATCAAAGCGGTCGCCAGGTAACTGACAACTCCCCGTAGAGGATCGTCCGAATTCAGATTCGCGCCAGGGAAATGTCCAACTCGTGGCCCGTTCTTACGCGCATTCGGCGAGCGACACGACGGGTGGCGACTCTTCCCTTGTCTCTCGACTAGCTTGGCGCCCGGCGGCCCGGAGTGACAATCTACGGGCGTCAGCTGGACCCCTCGCCCGCTCCGATCTGCGGCGCCTCGGGCGTAGCCCCGGACCCCAGCTCGGCCTTCAGCTGAGCGAGTTCGTCATCGACGGAGCTCTTGGCTCCGAGCTGGTCAAGTTGCCTGTCGATGTCGTCTTGGGGCGGACCGAGCGAGGTGAGATCATCGAACGTTCCGGCGGCCTGGAGCTCCTCCACGGCCGACGCGCGGGCCTGCATCTGATCGGTCTTGTCGATCGCTCGCTGCATGGCCTCGCCGAGGTCAGCCATATGGTCCCCGATGCCGGTCGCGGCCTCTGAGATTTGCACCTGCGCCTCGGACGCCGAGTACTGCGCCTTGATCACCTCCTTCTTTGTCCGGAACTCCTCGACCTTGGTCTGGAGGTTGCGCTCGGCGTCGGTCAACTTCTGCTGCTGTGACTCCAGATCTGCCACCTGCTGATCAAGCGAGCTCGTCTCCTGGACGATGAGTTGCTTCCGCTCGATCGCAGCGCGAGCCAGATCCTCGCGCCCGGCGGACATCGCCTCGCGGGCCTGCCCATCGAGCTTGTCGGCCTGCTGCTTCAGCTGCTCCTCCTGGAGCTGAAGGCGCTTCTTGGAGGTGACGACGTCGGCGATTCCCCGCTTGACCTTCTGGAGGTCTTCGACCTGCTGCTCGTAGGCATAGTCGAGCGTCTCGGCCGGATCTTCTGCTCGGTCAAGCAGATGCGAGATCTTCGCCTTGGTCAGCGTCTCGATTCGACCTCCAAGTCCGGGCATCACTTCCTCCAATCGACTGGCATGCGGGCTCGCCCTTTCGCGAACCTGGTCAGCCTGGCAGCTAGCGATCGTGCCGGTCAAGGGTGAGCGGAGGTTCCCTCAAGATTTGGTCCACCTGACGCCGCTTCGCTGATACGGCGGGATCTCGGCGTCCCGGACAAACGCGCCGACGATCGAGGTGCCGCCCAAGCGCTCGCCGCCGCCGAGCCGATTCTGGGTCCCTCTTTCCAGGCCTGACCGATCTGGTCCCTGCTTGCGCGGCTTGCCGTCGCTGCAATTCGCTCACCCGCGTGCCGCCTGTCTCCGAGCGGTCGCGTGGCGTCCTGGGCTAAGGACGGCGCTAAGCCCAGGCAAAGACGCCCTGGATACCACTGTCCGCACTCCTAATGCCACGAACGGGCGAGACGTTATGAACATCCCAACAGACACGTCACCCGCCGGCGTCCTAGCGCCGAAGACGGGAACGACTCTCCGAGCATCCTGCGCCGCCGCGACCGACCTGCTGGTTCTGGCCGACGGGACCCGGCTTCGCTTTCGGTCGATCGGTCCTGGTGATCGCGACGGCCTTTCGCGGTTGTTCGACCGGCTCACTCCCGAGTCGCGCCGCCGGCGATTTCTCTCGCGGAAGCCCGAATTGACGGCTCGGGAGCTGGCGTATCTCACCGATATCGATCATGTCGGGCACGAGGCGATCGCCGCGGTCGATGCGTGTGACGGCTCGATCGTCGGCGTTGCCAGGTATGTGCGTGTTGCCGGCCGATCTGGCGTGGCGGAGGTTGCTGCCGCGGTCGCCGACGAGCTGCAGAGGGTGGGCGTCGGCACCGAGTTGGCCAAGCGCATCGTGCGGCGCGCTGGGGCGAACGGGTTCACGCTCTTGACCGCCACAACTCTGTGGGAGAACCGGCCGGCGCGCGCGCTGCTGCGCCGCGTCCAGTTCCGCGCTGTCGCCAGCCGCGGCGCTGAGATCGAGCTCGCGTTGGAGTTGAAGCCGACTGAACCCTTGGGAACGATGGTTGAAGGGACCTAGAAATGATTCAGCCACAGCTCACTGAGGTTCTCGCACAGGCACGGGCGGACGACCTGCGCCGGGCTGCGCTCCGGCACGCGCAAGCCCGGGCATTTGAGGGCAACAGCCGGAAACGACGGTCCGGCCGCTGGCGCTCGCGGGTTCTGCAGCGTGCTGCGGCTGTTGTGCATTCGGCGTGGTGCAGGCTCCGAGTCTCGACGCGACCGGCCTGTCGGTAGGTACAGGACTTTACAAACACCGCCTCGTCGGGCATGCTCGGACCGGTGGGCGATGTCAGCGTCTCGCTCTTGGGCGGCTTTGCAGCCGCGATCGCGGACGTGCCGGTTCCGGAGACGTCGTGGCGGTTGAAGAAGGCGCGCGAGCTCGTGAAGCTGCTGGCGCTCGCGCCAGGTCACCGGCTTCACCGCGAGCAGGTGATGGATGTGCTCTGGCGCGATCGTGCCCCGGCCGCGGCAGCGAACAATCTGCATCAGGCTGTCCACGTCGCCCGGCGCGCGCTGGGCGCCGGGGCGATCGAGGTCAGGGAGGGGTTTCTACATCTGATCGCGCACGTCGACGTCGATCGCCTGGAGGATGCCGCCGCCAATGCCCGGCGCCTGGGCACACCGGCCGCATACCGCGCGGCGCTCTCGCTGTACGGCGGTGAACTGCTGCCTGAGAATCGTTACGACGACTGGGCCGAGGATCGGCGAGACGAGCTGACCGAGCTGGCCGCAGAACTCGCGGATCGCGCCGCGCTGGGCTCTGCCGAAGCCGCGCGCCTGCCGCCGCTGCCTGTCGACGTGAGTTCTTTCGTCGGGCGCGACCACGAGCTCGTCGAGTTACAGGCGCTGCTTCGCGGTACGCGACTGCTGACCCTCGCGGGCCCCGGCGGAGTGGGAAAGACGCGGCTCGCGCTTGAGCTCGCCCGTGCCAGCGAGATGTCATACCCGGGCGGCGCGGCTCTGGTTGCGCTCGCCGCGCTCGCCGATCCTGGCCTCGTCCCCGACGTGATCGCTGCCGCGCTCGACGTACGCGCCATGCCGGGGCAGGAGCTCATCGCCGCGCTGGTTGACTTCCTCGCGCCGCGCTCGCTGCTGCTCGTCCTAGACAACTGCGAGCATCTCCTCGGCGCGACGTCCAGGATCGCGGACAGAATCCTTCGGTCTGCGCCCGAGCTGACGATTCTCGCGACCAGCCGGGAGCCGCTGCACGTGCCGGGCGAGGTCGTGTTCCGAGTTCCCTCGCTGCACATCCCGGATCCCGAGCGGACGCTCCAGCCGCGCGAGCTCCTCCGCTACGAGGCCGTGCGGCTGTTCGCCGAGCGAGCGGCGGCGGCGGCTCCGGGTTTTGCCGTCGACGATGAGAATGCGGCCGACATCGCCCGCATTTGCCTGCGCCTCGATGGCCTGCCGCTGGCGCTCGAGCTCGCCGCCGGCCGGCTGGGAGTGCTCGGTCCGGCGGCGATCGCGGAGCGGCTCGACGATCGCTTTCGCGTCCTCCGGAGCACGAGCCACGCCTCGCCGACACGACAGCAGACGCTTGCAGCGGCGCTCCAGTGGAGCCATGACCTTCTCGAGCCGGACGAACGCACGCTGTTCCGGCGGTTTGCGGCCTTCACGGGCAGTTTCGACCTCGACGCGGTCGAGAGCGTGTGCGCCGGCGGCGACCTCGACGCTCCGGACGTTGCCGATGTGCTCGCGCGGCTCGTCGAGAAATCGCTCGTCTCCGCGGAGGGAGGGTTCGCCGGCAAGCGCCGCTACCACCTCCTGGAGACGGTTCGCCTGTATGCGCGAGAGCGGCTTGACGAGGCGGGCGAGACGCGGGTGCTCGCGGGACGGCATGCCGGGTGGGTGCTCGCCTTGGCCGAAGAGGAGCATGGGTCACAGCGCCTCGACCGCGACGCCGCGAACCTGCGTGTCGGCCTCGACACACTGCTCGAGAACGAGCCCGGCGATGCGTTGCGTCTGTGTGTCGCGCTGTGGCCGTACTGGATGCGCCGGATCGACCTCCACGAGGCACACCGTCGCTTCGCCCAGGCGCTCGCGGCGGCGCCGGAGCGCACCGCCGCTCGGGCGAGGGGGCTGCTCCGGGCCGCGGCAGTCGATCTCCGCAGTGGTGAGGTCTCGCGGGGACGGCAGCTCGCCGAGGAGAGCTATTCCGTCGCCTCCGAGATCGGCGACAGATACGCGGAGTGGCGGGCTTTTCAGCTCTTGGGGGAGTTCGCTCTTGTGACCGATGCCACCGATGTCGCGAGGCTGTGGCTCGAGCGCGGGCTTGAGCTCGCGCGGCGTGAGGGCTTCGCTCCTGAGGAGGCGATCGGCGTCTACTCGCTTGGGGTCGCCTGTTGGATTGTTGGGGATCTGGCTCACGCTGAGGATCTGATCGGTGAGAGCGTCGAGCTAGTCGCCGGGCTCTCTGGCTCGTCAGAGCGGATCATCTCGCCCGTCAACCTTGTGGAGATTCGGTCGAGCCAGACCGGCGGTCGGCCCGGGCTGCGCATCGTGTTCGAGGACACGTTGCAGCCGTTTCTGGAGATCTCCTGCGATGCCGCGCTGGGCTATGTCCTCGCGAACCAGGCTGGGCTCGTCAGTGCCCGTGGAGATCTTGCCCGGGCGCGGACGTTACTGAAAGAAAGCGCGTGGCGTTTTGACGACTGCGGCGACGAGCGAGGCCGAGCGGCGGTGTTGGTCAGGCGGGCGTATCTCGAGCTCGCCGATGGGGACCTCGCGGCGGCCCGTCTCGCTTTGGAGGAGGCGCTGGAGCTGCGCCGGCGCCAGGGTGACCGACGGGGTCGTGGGCTCGTACTCGCCGGGCTCGGGCTGATCGATACCGCTAGCGGCGACCACTCACGGGCGGAGCATCATCTGGCCGAAGCCTGCGCGATGTTTCGGCGCGCTGGCGACCGGTGGGCTCTTGCCGGCACCCTCTGGCGAACGGCCGATCTCGCCTTCGCACGCGGTCGCCTTGATGACGCGGAGGCCGCCTTGCAGGAAGCCTGCACGGTGCTCGTCGCCACCGGCCGAGAGCGCTGGATCGCCACCACTCTCATGGGGCTGGCGGAGGTCGCGCTGCTCCGGGGCGATCTGCAGCAAGCGCAGGCGCTGTTCTCCGATGCGGGCGAGCGCTTCGCCGCCCGCAACGACGCCCTCGGTGTCGCTCTGGTCGAGGAGCGGATGCTCGGCCTTCGCTAAGGGGCGCTAAGTCCGCGCAAAGAGGCAGTGCGGAGACTGTCGCTCGTCCACCACTCAAGGAGAGCGACATGAGCCACACACTTGTCCCCGTGCTCGGGGAGGCCACCGTCCACGAACTGCGGGAATCCGTGCGAGGAGAGGTCGTGACCCCGGTCGACGACGGTTACGCCGAGGCGCGCCGGATCTGGAACGGCGCACACGACGGCCGTTCTCCGGCCCTGGTGGTTCGGTGCGCCGGCGCGGCCGATGTGATCGCGGCGGTCGGCTTCGCACGCAGTAACGATCTCACGATCGCAGTCCGTGGCGGCGGCCACAGCATTGCCGGGTTCTCGACCGTCGACGACGGGATCGTCATCGATCTTTCGCCGATGCGCGGGGTCAGCGTCGATCCGGCAGCTCGGCGAGCGAGCGTCGGCGGCGGCGCGGTATGGGCTGACGTCGACCACGAGACACAGGCACACGGCTTGGCGACCACGGGCGGCCTCATCTCGACCACCGGCGTCGGAGGGTTGACGCTCGGTGGCGGGATCGGCTGGATGATGCGGAAGGCCGGTCTGGCGTGCGACAACCTGGCGGAGGCCGACGTCGTCACCGCCGACGGTCGGCTGGTCCACGCGAGCGATCACGAGAACGCCGACCTGCTTTGGGGGCTGCGCGGCGGTGGGGGCAACTTCGGCATCGTCACAAAGTTCGAATTCGACCTGCATCCGCTCGGACCGATCGTCTACGGCGGCCCGATCTTCTATCCGGGCGCCGCGGCGCGCGATCTGCTGTATGCGTTCCGCGACTGGGCAGACGACGCCCCGGATGACATCACCGCGGTTGTCAATCTCACCGCCGCCCCGCCACTGCCAGCCATCCCGGAGGCGTGGCATGGCAAGAAGGTCGCCGCGTTCATCGCCGTCTCAGCCGGGCCGGTGGACGAGGGCGAGGCACAGGTGCGCGCGATCCGCAGAGTGGCTGAGCCGATCGCGGATCTGCTCGGCCCGATCCCGTACCGCGGGATGCAGAGGCTGCTCGACCCGCTGTACCCGAAGGGGCTCCACGCCTACTTCAAAGCCACCAACCTCGCACGGCTCGATGACGAACTGATTCGCAGGCTCTGCGAGATCCACCTTGCCGCGCCTGGTCCGCAATGCGAGATCCATGTGCATCAGATGGGCGGTGCAGTCGCCCGTGTGGGCGACGGCGCGACCGCGTTTGCGCAGCGGTCAATGCCCTTCGTGCTCAATGCCGTCGCCGGATGGCATGCCCAGAGCCAGGGCGAGGCGCACACGCATTGGGCGAGGACGGTGATCGAAGCGGCCTCGGACGCATCGACCGGCCGCGCGTATGTCAACTACCTCGGCGACCCCGACGCCGCGCGGGCGGCTTACGGCGAGGAGACGTACGCCCGGCTCGTCTCACTGAAGAACGACTACGACCCGACCAACGTGTTCCGACGCAACCAGAACGTCAGGCCCTCGGCACAGGGTCCTTGGGGACGGTGAGACATCATGAGCATCCGGTCCGCGATCCGCCGTTTGAGTCATATGAGTCTGCGCCGTGGTCGCGGACCGGTGCTCTTCGCGCTCGATCACGACCCGCACTCGCTCGACGCACTGCTGTCCGCCATCTCCCGGCGGTTTGGCAACGACTTCACCGTGGCGGGCGACACCTCGTCTGAAGCAGCGCTGCGCGCGCTGGAGGACATGGCAGCCGCAGGCCAGCGGGTCGCGCTGCTGCTCATCGACGACCTCTGCTCTGAGTTCCTCGATGGGGCGCACCGATTGCACCCGTCTGCAAAGCGCGTGTTTCTGGTCGATCGCGACTACAGGTCCGCGAGTCCGGCGGTGCAGGCCATGACCCTCGGGCGGGTCGACTATCACGTTGTGCGGCCGTGGGCCGACGACGAGACGCTGTTCCGGGCGATGAGTGAGTACCTCGCTACGTGGATGGGAGAGCAGGAGCCGAAGTTTGAGGAGTTTCGAATCGTCGCTGCGGAGGGGGACAGCAGAGCGCTGCAGCTGCGCGACGTGATGACGCGCTTCAGCATGCCCTTCGGCTTCTATCCGACCGACAGCCAGGACGGACAGCGTCTTGTCAAGGAGGCGGGAGTCGACGCAACGCGCCTGCCCGTGGTGATCCGTTACGACGGCCAAGTGAGCGTCGATCCGAGCCTCACCGATCTCGCCCGGGCGATCGGCGTCAACGTCAACAACGACGTCGAGACGTGCGATGTCGCGATCGTCGGCGCTGGACCCGCCGGCCTGTCCGCGGCCGTGTACGCTGCGTCCGAGGGCCTCGACACGGTCCTGCTCGAACTGGCCGTCTCCGGGGGACAGGCCGGCACGAGTCCGCTGATCCGGAACTACCCCGGATTTCCCCACGGCGTTGAAGGGGGCCTGCTGATGGAGCGAACGTGCGAGCAAGCGTGGCTGATGGGAGCTCACATCGTGTTTGCCCAGCAGGCCGTCGCACTCGAACGCGACCGTAACGAACGAGTCGTTTGCCTGCGTGACGGCAGCAAGATCTGGGCACGCGCCGTCGTGATCGCGACCGGGATCGAGTGGCGACGGCTCGGCATTCCGCGCGTCGAGGCGCTCGTCGGCGCGGGTGTCTTCTACGGTGCCGCAGTGAGCGAGAGCCGCGCCATGCAGGATCAGGATGTGTTCGTCGTCGGGGCGGGCAACTCGGCGGGTCAGGCAGCGCTGCACCTCGCCAAGCACGCGCGCAAGGTCACGCTGCTCGTTCGGGGCGACAACGTCGCGAAGTCAATGTCCAGCTATCTCGTGACGGCGATCGAAGCCACCCCCAATGTCCTGATTCGCCACCGCATGGAGGTGATCGACGCCGCCGGGGACCAGGCGCTTGAGTCGATCACCTTGGCCGACCGCACGAGCAAAGTCGCCGAGGACGTTCCTGCCGGCGCACTGTTCGTCATGATCGGGGGCGAACCCCACACGCAGTGGCTCGCGGAGGGGATCGCCCGCGACGATCAGGGTTACGTCATCACCGGCCGCGCGGTTCTCGGGCAGCCCGAAGTCGAGTGGAATCATCACCGAGAGCCACTGCCGCTCGAGACGAGCATGTCCGGCGTGTTCGCAGCGGGCGACGTGCGACAGGACTCGATCAAACGTGTCGCCTCGGCCGTGGGCGACGGCGCGACGGTGATCCGCCTCGTTCACGAGCATCTGCGCACCCACACGGCGGAACTTGCCCCCGGTCCCGTCCAATCGAACGCCCTGCACGCCGCAGCCTCTGTTCCCGACAGCCAGCCTTTGCGACGTTCGCCGGCGAACCAGACGATCACGGCCATCGGGGGGTCACAGCGCTGCTCTGACACACGGCGCGCCGGCGGCGAGATTGGAGCGAAAGGAGGACTCATGAGTGATTAGCATCGATCACTCGGCGGCATGTCTGTCTCGTGGCACGTGGCCGCCGGTTCGGAGCGGGTTGCGCGGTTGGTCTTGACCGGGGACCTGCCGTCGGCGCTCCTGGGCGCTCGCGCGCGGATGCCGCTCTCGCTCCCGATTGTCAGTGGCTCGGCATCTCCGTCTCGCGTTCACCCAACCCGCTCCCCGACCACAAGTGTGCGGACTGCTCGCCGGATTAGCAGGCTCGCACTGAACACCTACAAGGAGGAAACAGAATGATCGGCGTGATCGTCACCTTCCAATACGGCGAGGACTTCGATCGCACCCGCGTGGCCGCGATCGCGGAAGATGCCCGTGCGATGTTTGAGGGCATGCCGGGACTGAGGTCCAAGGTCTTCACCGTCGACGAGACGCGAAAGCGCGCGATGAATTTCTATGTCTGGGAATCCGCGGACGCGGCGAAGAGCTTCTTCTCGGAGCAGACGCGCGAGCGAATAACCGTCCTCTACGGCGTCGAACCGACTGTCGACTTCGTCGAGATCGCTCAGATCGTCGACAACAGTGGCGCGGCGCGCCAAAAAGCCCGAGCGACGGCGTAGGACTGTCTAGGTTGCCTCGTTCTCGGCACCACAACCTCGCGTTCCCCGCCTGACGACCGGCAGCCTCAAAGTGTCGTCGAAACGGGGCCAACTCCACCCGTCACGGTGGCTCTGCATCGGTTCTGCTCCGTCGCCGCACGGGCACCCCGTGGTCGACTGCCGCAATGGGATCTCCGATTGGCAGAGGAGCACTCCGGGCGGCTGGGGCCGGTCCAATTGGTGAGCGAGCAGCCCCAGCGCCCGGTGATTTGGAGCTTGAGGCCGGCGGTGGCCGAGATGGTGGGCTGTCGGCGCAGCCGGACGGCGTCGATGATCTCGCTGGGATCGATGCCTGCAGGTAGGTCGACGTCGTCCCGAGGTCGGTGTGCCCGAGTTGGCGTTGGATGATGTTGACCGCCACTCCCTCGCGAGCCAGGTCCACCGCGTGCGCGTGGCGCAGCTGGTGGGGCGCGAACCGCCGCCGGACACCGGCGTCGACAGCGAGCTGGCGCAGCTCGCGACGCGCTGCGGTGGCTGACCAGCGCCGCCCGCGGGGGCCCCCTCGATCACGCACAGCAACGGGCCAGCCGGCAGCATCGTGCGGTGCGCCATCCACGCCTCAACCTGCTCGAACCCGAAGGCCTCCATCCCGGCTTCACGGCGCTTGTCACCCTTGCCGTGGCGCACCAGCAGCGACCCACGACGCGCGTCCACATCGGTCTCATTCAGCGCGAGGGCTTCGGGGATCCCCAGCCCGCCGCGCCACAGGAGCGCGATCAACGCCCGGATCCTGAGCCCGTGGCGGTCCCGTCCCGCCTGGCGCATGACCAGGATGATCTCCTCGGCTCGTGGCGGGTCGGGTGGGTACTGCATGCCCTTGTTGCGCGAGGCGCGACCCGCAAGATACCCCGGCGTCGACGCCGGCGACCGGCGCCGACCGGCCGCGTCCATAAGCACCATCGGCTGCTGCAGCATCGAGAACTCCCCTCAGGGCTACTGTCCCGGCCCGTCCGGGAACACAGAGCGCATCCTCCCGCCGAGGATCACCGAAGAGCTCTGCTTCAGGACGCGGCCACTGCGAAGCAGAACCCGCTAGCACCGAGAACCGCCGGTCGAGGAGCCTCGTCGTGCGTGAAAGCAGGAGTCGCCGCAGGGCGAGCGATCCGATGATCTATCCGGGCGGGCGTCTGCATCATCTGGTGGACGGTCTCGTTTGGAGCGCGTAGAGTGCGACCGGCCGGGATGAACGCTGCGAGTATCAGCGAGGTTCTCAGCGCGTGGGAGGCGGCCCGCCCGAAGCGCCGGTCGCAATCTGCCGGCTGGCATCATTGAACGCGGGCTTGCGTTCCTGCCGGACTCAGCGGAGTGGGCGATCAGCGAGGATGCCAGTGCGCTGTTCGCGCTCACCCAGGATGACGTTGTGTTCAGTCTCGGCCGAAGCTCAGACAGCGAATGGAGGTTACGCAGTCGCCCGCTGTACGCCGGTCGCCTTCTCGTGCATCTGTCGTGGAGCCAGCCCGAGCCGACCGAGACAGGCGGACTGACCTGGAGCACCACGTGGATGTTCGACTACCGGGAGGAGCGCGGGCACGACGAGTGGCAACACCTGCGCGGATCCGTTATCCGCGACGCGGATGGAACCGAGCGCGGCGATGCGCGCGAGCGGTTTGCCAGGGCAATCGCGACGCGAGCCGGGTGGGCGCCGCCCTGTCTGAGCCGCCAGGGCGCAATCGATCCCGGCCCTGCGATTCATCGGGGCCGGCTTCGGCGCTGCGACGCGCATGTCCGCTGAGGGCGTCTTGGAACTCCGGTCGCGGACTCACACCAGGACGCGGCGCTTGAAATTGCGCAGCCCCACGGTCCAAAACAGCACGGCGAACCCGCACAGCACCGGGTAGATCACGTACAGGGGCATGTGCGACGCGTGTGTGAATGCCGCACGCATTCCCTCGGTGATGTAGATCAGCGGGTTGATCAGCACCAGGATCTGCAGCCAGTGAATGCCGCCCACGGTCACGGGCGCGAGCTTGGTCCACTGGTAGTACGTGCCACCGAGGAAGGTCAGCGGGAGGACCACGAAGCCGAACATCAGTCCGATGTTGCGGGGCTCGAACGAGGTGCCGAGCAGCAACCCGAGCGAGGTCATCGCCACACACGCCAGCGGGATCAGCGTGGCCACGATCGCCCAGTGCACGGACAGATGGGCAGCGACGTGGGAGGCGTGGATAACCGCGGCGATCGGGAACACGATCGCTGCGGCAAGCAGCCCCTGGGCCGCGCCCGAGAGTACCTTGGCCGCCGCCACCAGCCAGATCGGGCACGGGGCTTGCACTCGATCCTCGATCTCCCGCGTGTAGCCGAACTCGGTCGACATCTGCAGCGCGACCGCCTGGATCCCCTGGAACATGATCGAGATCGCCACCACACCAGGCACGAGCACCGTGGCGAACGCCGATTCAGCGGCCACGCCATGGCCACCCCCGACGCCCTGTCCGATCCGGGGAAACACATAGAGGAAGACGAACACGAGCAGGAACGGCTGAATCAGGGTGCGCGCGACGAACTCGCCGAAGTTCTTCCTCAGCACGGTCAGGTCGCGGAGGATCAGCGCCCGCAGCGCGGTGCGGCTCGCCTCCACCGTCGAGCGGGTGGGCGTAAGCGAGATTTGGCGCGGCGTGGGACGAGGGGCGGCGGGCGCGGCGCCAGGGGTGGTGGCCGTCATTCGCGCAGATCCTTTCCGGTCAGGTTGATGAACACGGTCTCGAGCGACGGTTCGGCGATCGAGAGGTCGACCAGCTCAAACCCGCCGCTCTCAGCCGCCGCCACGACCAGGGGCACGGCCCGGGTCGCGGCCCTGAGGTGGAGCTCAACGCCATCCTCGAGCACCCGGGTGCGCGTAACTCCGTTCAACTCCCGCTCGAAAGCCGATGCCAGCTCGGTGGGGTCCCCGCTGGCCTTCACCGTCACGATCGTGTCAGCGCCGACCGACCGCTTGAGCGCGGCTGGCGTATCCAGCGCCAGGATCTTGCCGTGGTCGATGATCGCGACGCGGTCACAGAGCTGATCGGCCTCCTCCATGTAATGCGTCGTCAGCAATATCGTCTGCCCGGCCACATGCAGCTCGCCCAGAATCTCCCACAGGGCAAGCCGGCTCTGTGGATCTAGTCCGGCGGTTGGCTCGTCGAGGAAGAGGACCGCGGGCCGATGGAAGATCGCGCGCGCGACCATCAGGCGCTGGGCCATGCCGCCCGACAACGCGTACACCGAGGCCTTGCCCCACCTGGCCAAGCGGAATTGCTCGAGCAGCTCGTCCGAGATCCGCCGCGACTCGGCGGCGCCGTAACCGAACAGGCGTCCATGGAAGTAGAGGTTCTCCCACACGGTCAGCTGCCGATCCAGCGTGTTGGTCTGCGACACCGTGCCGATCAGCTGCTTGGCCAGCGCAGGTTGGGCGACCACGTCAATCGCGCCGACGTGCGCCCTTCCGGCCGTCGGGATCACACGCGTGGTCAGCATCCCCGCCGTGGTCGTCTTACCGGCTCCGTTCGGTCCCAGCAACCCGAATATCTCGCCCGCCCAGACCGTCAGATCGAGGGCATCGACAGCCGCGAAGTCGGCGCCTTCGTAGACCTTGGTCAGACCCTCCGTCCGGATGATCGCCACGGCTTCATCGCCGTTCGATCCGGATGAGGCGGTAGCGCTCTCTTGCTGCGACATCACGACCTGATGGTGATTGTCGTACACCCCGGGCGGCAGCGGCCCCTGCCGGTCAGTTGGTCGCGAGGCCGCACCAGCTTTCCGGATCGTTGCCGTGAAAGCGGGCGCTGATCCGGTGGCTGCCGCACGGCTTGTCAGCGTGCGTGATGTGGGCGCGGCCGCAGGGGGCAGATGTACCGCCGGCCCACAGAATCATCGGCGCGGTGCGTCGCTTCGACGCCGCGGCGATACCGAGACTCTCACTGCCGCTTCGTCCGTTGGCCGAACTGAAGCAGAAGTGACCTGTGCTATCAGCCAGCGACGGTGGCGGCTGGTCGGCGGGGTGGTGGCCGGATGGCACGGGCGCCGCAGGCGGGGTTGGGGTCGGCAGCTACGTCTGGCGGCCGTCGAGCAGGATCGTCCAGGGCTCAATGGAGATGATCGTGAGCATCCCGTTCTGATGCCAGTTGTCTTGCGCAAGGCGTTCCCGAACGGCCTCTTCTGATGGCGCAGAGATCACGTGGAGGATCTCGCGGTCACCGGCAAGCGGGTCCCCCTAAAACGATGAACCCATCGTCGACCAGACGGTCCATGAATCGAGCGTGGTCATTCCAGCCGTCTTGCTCGCGTAGATCCTGCGACCAGTTCCAGGGTCCGCCGCGCTTGAGTCGCACCGCAAAGAACACGGCGACCTCGGCGTGCTTAAGCCGGATGCGGCGGGTTGAGCAGCCGTCGCAAGCGGTCGCTGATCTCGACATCGTGGGGGAGTGCCCTCAGATCACTGCCGTCGGTGTCCACTCCTGCGTCCTGGAGCTTGCGTTCCAGTGTCGCCCAATGGTCTGACTCCACCTGAACGCGCCTCTGATCGCCCCAGGGCTCGTCGGGCCCGACAACCATCCTCGCCGTCCGCCCCACCTCTTCCGGGCTGTGGCTGGCCACGCCGCCGTGGCCGCTGGTCCAGCCGCGGTCATCAAGCAGGACGACGTGACTTCCATCCGCCAGTTCGGCAACGAGGCGCGCCGAGATCGAATGACCGGACCGGTCGCGGTCGTCGAGATCAGCCAAGGTCAGGAGACGTCGGACCGAATCCATACGGACATCGTCTCAGCTTCCGCAGCCATGTCGCCGCGTCTCAGGACTTCCGCTTGGTCGCCTGAGGGGCACTCCTGACCGGCTACCGTTCACCGTCGAGACCAGAAGCCGAGAGCGATACCTAGCGGTTACGACGCGTGATCGCGGCGGGGCGCCACCGCGGGGGACGCGACGGCATCGAAGATGGGGAAGTGGTGGCCGACAGCCGCCGACGCGCGCCGTCGTCCAGCGTTGGCCGTCCACCAGGTCGCTTCAGGAACGCACAGGGTGCTGGCACCAAGACGTCCCGCCAAGACGTCCCAGACGTCCCGTAGCAACCAGCCTCATCGCGCAGCGCCTCGGCCGAGAGCCCGGCCGCAGATCGTCCGGATCCTCACAACCACAGAACCCTTCATTTTCCAGCTACTTCGAGTGCCGCCGGCAGGGCTCGAACCTGCGACCGTCGGATTAAAAGTCCGCTGCTCTACCAACTGAGCTACGGCGGCGCTGCCACCATGATGTCAGCACGGGCGCGACCCCGGCGAGGCGGCCCGGCGCGCCGGGCCGACCCGGTCAGCTCGGCGTAACGCCCCATCGCCGGGCCAGACCGCCGATCCACTCGGCCACATGATGCGGATCCTCCGGCGGCGCCTCGACCAGCACCAGCTCGTCGACCCCCAGCTCGATGAGCGCCGGCACATCGGCCGGCTCACCGCCGGCCAGGGCGACCGCGATGTGCAGCTCGCCGACGTCGCGGTCCGCCCGCCGGCACAGCTCCGCCAGGCGCGCCAGGCGCTCGCGCACGGCGTCGACGCCGGCGAGGTTGAAGCCGTACCAGCCGTCGCCGATCCGGGCCACGCGCCGGAGGGCGGCGTCGCTGTTGCCCCCCACGATCACCGGCACCCGCCGGTCCCGCGTCGGCTTGGGATTGACGCGGATCTCCGAGAAGGACACGAACTCGCCGGCGAAGGAGGCGACATCGTCCCGCCACAGGACGCGGATCGCCCGCAGGTATTCGTCGGTGCGGGCGCCGCGGCGGGCGAACGGCACGCCGAGGGCGGCGAACTCCTCCGCAGACCAGCCCACGCCGACGCCGAGAGCAAGTCGCCCGTCGCTCAGACGGTCCAGGCTCGCCGCCTGCTTGGCCACCACCACGGGGTTGTGCTCCGGCAGGAGGAGCACGCCGGTGGCGATGCGGATCTCAGCGGTGACGGCGGCGGCGAAGCTAAGGACCAGGAACGGATCGAGCCAGTCGGCGGTGGCCGGCACCGCGATCTGCCCGTCTGCCGAGTAGGGGTAGCGCGACCGGGAGCGGTCCACCATCACCACGTGCTCGCCCGCCCACAGCGTGGCGAAGCCGACCGCCTCGGACGCTCGGGCGACCGCAGCGATCACCTCAGGGCGAGCTCCGGGGCCGATGCCCAGCGCGTGCAGGCCGAACCGCATCGCGGATATGCTCGCACGCATGACCGGGGGCACCGACCCGGCACTCGTCGCCCAGCAGGCCGCGGCGGTCGCGACGGCGTGGTCGCCGGCCGGGTCCCCCGGCTCCTGGCAGCTCACGGCCTCGCAGTTCGCCACCCTCCGCGACGATCCGGAGCTGCTCGCTGTCGCCGCCGACATCCCGCCCGACCGACTTCCCGCTCTGCTCTTCACCGCCGCGGCGACGGCGCTCGTTCTGGAACTGGCACCCCGGCCCCTTCGCGACTGGTTCCCGCACATCGACAGCCCGCAGCCGGCACTCCCCCCGGACTTCGGACGGCACTACCGGGGCTTCTGCCTCGACCACCGCCACCGGCTCGCCGAGCTGTGCGCGGCGCACCGATACCAGATGAACGAGGTCGGCCGCTGCGCCGACGTGCTGCCCGCGCTCGCCCCCGTGATCGCCGAGGACCGGGAGATCGTTCTCATCGACATCGGCACCGGCGCCGGCCTTGCCCTCCACCTCGACCGGTACCGCTACCGCTACCACGGACCGGGTGACCGCACCACAACAACCGGCAGCGAGGACGCACCCGTTGTGTTGGCGACGACGGTGCGGGGGACCCACCGCGTGCCGCTCGCTCCCACGCTTCCCCGGATCGCCGATCGCATCGGAATCGACGCCGAGCCCCTTGACCTCAACGATCCCGGCGTGCGGGCGTGGCTGGCCGCCTGCCTGCCCCAGGAGATCGGCGCGGTCACCCGGTTCGCGCGCGCCGCGGACGTGGCGGCCGCCCACCCCGCGCGGACCGTCCGGGCCCAGGCGCTCGACGCTCTGCCGACACTCCTGGAATCCCTCCCGGAGGGGCCATTGGTCTGCTTGGTCGACACCTACGTCCACGTGTTCTTCACCGACGACGAGCTGACGCGGTTCGGCGCGCTCCTGGACCGGGTCGGCGCCGAGCGCGACCTCGACTGGATCTCGATCGACCCCCTGGTGCCGCTCGGCGGCGCGGCCGATCGCACCGTGCTCGGGATTCCGGCCCCGCCCGCGCTGATCGCGCGCAGCCGCAGCGAGGGCGTGTTCGGCGTCATCGGCCGGGTGCGCTACCGCGCCGGCCAGAGAACGCGATCACTGTTGGGGATCGCGCACCCCGGCGCGGCGTGGCTGGAGTGGCTGGCGGGCGACGCCGGGGACGAGCACTAGTGGTCTCTCCCGTAAGTACGTTCGCACCGAGAGGCGCGACTGGTGGATGTCAGGCAAGGACGCAGGAGCCGACGTGTAGCAGCGCTACACGAGGCTCCGAGGACAGCCGGACGACGCCGGCGCGGCCCATTCAGGCGAGGCAGGATGCCGAGCGGGCCGCAGACCGGCGCTGGCGCCGCCAGGCGTGCCTCGAATGCGAGCGTACTTGCGTGAGGGGCCACTAGGGACAACGCGCCCGGTCAGCCGGCGAACGCCACCGCCTCGATCTCGACCAGCATCCGCGGGTCGATGAGGCCACTGACCTCCACCATCGTCATCAGCGGACGATGCTCGCCGAAGAGGTCGCCGTGCGCGCGGCCCACCTCCTCGGCCCGGGAGATGTCGGTCACGTAGATCCGAGTCTGGATGACATCGGCGGCCCCCAGCCCCAGCCGGTCCAGCTCGTGCTCCACCTTCCTCAGGATCTCGACGGTCTGCTCATAGGGCGTCGCCCCCAGTACGACTCCGGTCGGATCGACCGAGGTGGTGCCGCCGACACACACGAACGACCCGGCGCGGACGACCCGGCTGAAGCCGAACCGCACCTCATACGGCGAGGGCGGATCCCCGGGGAGACGCTCGGTCAATGCCGGAAGTGGCGGCGGCTGGTGAACACCATGGCCGCGCCCGCCTGGTCGACCGCCTCGACGGTGAGATGATCACGGACCGAGCCGCCCGGCTGAATGATCGCCGTCACCCCCGCCTCCAGCGCGAGCTGCGGCCCGTCGGAGAAGGGGAAGTAGGCATCGGAGGCGAGCACCGCGCCCTCCACTCCGTCGCGCGCCTTCTCCAGCGCCAGCCGCACCGCGTCGACCCGGCTCATCTGACCGGCGCCGATCCCGATCGTCTGCAGACCGCGGGAGATGACGATCCCGTTGGACTTGACGTGCTTGCACACCTTCCAGGCGAACGAGAGCTCCTGCCATTCGGCCTCGGTCGGCCGGCGCTCGGACACGACCTGCATGTCGCCGCGCTCCTCGTTGTCGAAGTCCCGGTCCTGGACGAGCAGGCCGCCGACCACCTGGCGGACATGCGGCTCGATCAAGTTCGGCGTCCGCCGCTCCCGGTCGTCGAGGATCCGGGTGTTCGGCTTCTCGGCCAGGACCTCCAGGGACTCGTCGTCATACCCACGCGCGAACAGCACCTCGATGAACTGCTCCGACAGCGCCCGCGCCACCTCGCCGTCGACCGCCCGGTTCAGGCACACGATCCCGCCGAACGCCGACATCGGATCGCACGCGAACGCCTTCTGATAGGCCTCGAGGGCGCTCGTCCCGCACGCCACCCCGCACGGGTTGTTGTGCTTGATGATCACGCACGCCGGGATCTGGAACTCGGAGAGCAGAAGCCGGCCGGAGTCGAGATCGAGCAGGTTGTTGAACGAGATCGGCTTGCCGCCGAGCTGAGACACCATGGACAGCACGTGGGTCCGGGCGCCGACCTGCTCGTAATAGGCGGCCCGCTGATGGGGGTTCTCGCCGTAGGGCAGCTCCAGCACCTTCTCGAACGCCCGCACGAACAGCGGCGGGAAGTCCTCGCGCTTCTCCTGAAACCAGCGGGCGATCGCGGTGTCGTAGCGCGCGGTATAGGCGAACGCCTCGGCGGCCAGCGACTCGCGGGTCCCCGGGGACAGGGTGCAATCGGACTCGCGCAGCTCGGCCAGGACGGCGTCATAGCTGGCCGGGCTGACCACCGGGGCGGCATAGACGTGGTTCTTGGCGGCGGCGCGGATCATGGTGGGGCCGCCGATGTCGATGTTCTCGACGACCTCCTCATCGCCCACGCCCCGCCGGGCGGCCGTGCGCTCGAACGGATACAGGTTCACGCACACCAGGTCGACGAACTCCACCCCCTGATCCTCGGCCGCCTGGAGGTGCTCCGGGTTGTCGCGGACCGCCAGGAGCCCGGCATACAGCTTGGGGTGGAGGGTCTTGACCCGCCCGTCCATGATCTCCGGGAAGCCGGTGAGGTCAGAGATCGAGCGGACCGGGATCCCCGCCTCGCTCAGCTCCCGGGCCGTTCCCCCCGTCGAGATGACCTCGATTCCCAGATCGGCGAGCCCCCGCGCGAACTCGACGATCCCGGTCTTGTCAGAGACGGACAGCAGCGCGCGCGTGATCCGCACGTTGGACTCGGTCGACAGCACGCTCACCGGCTGTTGACTTGCCTCCATGGCTCCGACTCTACCGGGATATGAGCACGCGGCGTGGATTGACCGGATCAAAGTCCACCGCCCCCCGGGCGATGAGACGGACGGCCTCAACGAGCAGGTCATGCTCGACCGGGTGGAGGTCCTCGAGCACGCCGTGGGCGTCCCGCCCTTCTCGGAGCTCGATTGCTCGCTGCAGGATGACCGGCCCGGTGTCGACTCCCTGGTCGACGAAGTGGACGGTCACGCCCATGACCTTGACCCCGTAGTCAAGCGCCTGCTGGACGGCGTTGAGCCCGGGGAAGGCGGGGAGAAGCGCCGGGTGGACGTTGATCACCCGGTCCGGGAACGTGGCCAGGAACCCGAGGCTGAGCAGCTGCATGTATCCGGCGAGCACCACCAGCTCGACGTCCCGCCCACGCAGCCAGTCGGCGATCGCCGCGTCGCGGGCCTGGCGGTCGCCGAACCGGCCGAGCTCGAATGCCTGCGCATCGATACCCGCCGCCCGGGCCCGCTCCAGCGCCCGGGCCTCCGGTTTGTCCGAGGCGACCCCGCGCACCACGATCCCGTCGCGACCGTGAGCGCGATCGATCAGCGCCTGCAGGTTGGTGCCGGCGCCGGAGGCGAGGACGCCGACGTTCATGCCGCCGCCAGCTTCGGAAACCGGCCGCCGGTCGAGCGCAGCCGCCCCGCCGCCAGCAGCCCATCCACGCGCGCCAGCACCTCGTCAGAGCGCAGGTGCGCAAACGCGCCGTAGCCGGCGAGCGCGTCGTAGGCATGCTGGGCGACGACCTTCGAGCGCCCGCCGCGGAGGATCTCGACGGCGCGGGTCCGGCCGACCGGCGGGCGGGCGGACCCCACCACCTCCAGGATGGCGCGGTCGAGGTCTCCGCCCTGCCCGGCGCTCGGCGCCTGCCCGCGCTCGACTCCCGCCCGGGCCGCGCCGGCGGCGGGCACGATCTCCGGATCGCAAACATCGCAGCAGGGGCCGTCGGCGTGGCCGGCCGACGGATCGCCGAAGTGGGTCAGAAGCGTCCGCCGCCGGCAGCCGTCCTCCTCGACGTAGCTCCAGACCGCCCGGTACTGACTCCAGCGCACCCGCTCGGCCTCGCGCGCCATCGCCACGCAGCGGGCGGCGGCCCGCCGATCCCAGCCGCCGGTCAGCCGGCCGACGGCCCGGTCGGCCGGGGCCGGCGCCGGCACCAGCACCCCGGCGCGAGCCAGGACACCGAGCACGGCACGCACCGTCTCGTCATCCCCCGGGCCTCGCTCGGCGATCAGCCCGGACAGCTCGGTCACCGCCAGGTCATAGCGTCCGTCGCAGCCCGCCCACTGCAGGCGCTCGCCCACGCGCGCAAATGCATCCGCGGACAGCTTCGAGCGCTGGATGAAGAACACGTGCAGCCCCTTGTCCCGGGACTCGGCGAACAGCAGGCACCGGGCCGGCTCGCCGTCACGCCCGGCCCTGCCCGCCTCCTGGTAGTAGGCCTCGAGCGACCCCGGCACCGACGCGTGGCAGACCGTCCGCACGTCAGCCTTGTCGATCCCCATCCCGAACGCGTTGGTCGCGACGATGACCTCGGCCCGGCCGCTCATGAACTCCTGCTGAGCGTTTCCGCGCCGCTCGGCGGGCATCCCGGCGTGGTAGGCGACGACGCCGCAATCGAGCGCCCGCGACAGCGCCGCGGCGAGCATCTCGGTGGCGCGGCGCGTGCCGGCGTACACGATTGCCGGCCGGGCGGCCGAGTCCGACAGCGTTGAGACGAGGCGCTGCTCCTTGTCCCGGGCGCCGCCGCAGCGGACGACCGCGAAGCTCAGGTTGGGGCGATCGAACCCGGTGGTGACGCTGACGGGGTCACGGAGGCGCAGCCGGGCCGCGATGTCGCCGGCCACCTGCGGGGTGGCCGTGGCCGTGAGCGCCATCACCGAGCGGGCCCCCACCCGCGCCGCGGCGTCGGCGAGCGTGAAGTAGTCCGGGCGGAAGTCGTGGCCCCATTGCGACACGCAGTGGGCCTCGTCGACGACGAACAGGCCGACGTCGACGCTCGCCAGCGTCCGTGCGAACGCCGGCGAGGCGAACCGCTCAGGCGCGACGTAGAGCAGCCGGACCTCGCCCCGGCGGACCCGCGCCATCGCCTCGGCGTTGCCGTTGTGGGTGCGCTGCGAGTTGATCATCGTCACCCGCCCGGGTGCGATGCGGTGGATCGCCCACGCCTGATCGCGCATCAACGCCACGAGCGGCGAGACCACGATCGTGAGATCGTCACGCATGAGCGCCGGAAGCTGGTAGCAGAGCGACTTCCCGGAGCCGGTCGGCATGACGACGAGGGCGTCGCGGTCCTCCAGAGCGGCCGCCACCGCCGCGGCCTGGCCGGGGCGGAAGTCCTGGAAGCCGAATCGTCTGTGCAGTGCGTCGCGAGGGTCCATGCGGGGGCGCTCGACGATACCGCCGGGCCCGGCTGATCCGGCCCCGCTCGCTTTATGCGCGGACGAGCGGAAGCTCGTTTTCGAGCGCGAACTTGCCGCTGGCCTCCTCGGTCCCGCGGAGCGGGTACTCGCCGGAGAAGCAGGCGTCGCAGTGCTGCGAGCGGCGGCCGCCGACCGCCTCATAGACGGCGGCCAGAGACAGGTAGTGCAGCGAGTCGGCGCCCAGCTCGGCGGAGATCTCCTCCACCGAGCGTCCGTGCGCGATCATCTCCTCGCGCGTGGACATGTCGATCCCGTAGTGGCACGGGTGCTTGATCGGCGGCGCGGAGATCCGCAGGTGGACCTCGGCGGCGCCCGCCTCGCGCAGCATCTGCACGATCTGGCGGTCGGTGGTGCCCCGCACGATCGAGTCGTCCACGACGATCACGCGCTTCCCGGCCACCACCTCCGGAACCGGGTTGAACTTCATCCGCACGCCCTGCCGGCGCAGCTCCTGGCCGGGCTGGATGAATGTTCGGGCCACGTAGCGATTCTTGATGAACCCGTCGTCCTGGGGCAGTCCGGAGGCGCGCGCCAGCCCGCGGGCGGCGGCGTTGCCGGAGTCCGGGACCGGGATGACGACGTCCGCCTCGACCGGCGCCTCGTGCCACAGCAGCTCGCCCATCCGGGCCCGCGCCACCTGCAACCGGACGCCGCTCATGCGTGAGTCCGGCCGTGCGAAGTAGATGTATTCGAAGACGCAGAAGGCGCGCCGCTCGCCCTCCATCACCTGTCGCGAGTGCAGGCCCTCGGCGTCGAGCGTCACCACCTCGCCCGGCTCGACGTCGCGCACGAGCCGGGCGCCGATCAGGTCAAGCGCGCACGATTCGCTGGCCACGCAGTAGGCGGGCGGCTCGTCGGACCCGGGCGGTGGATCGATCCGGCCGATGCACAGCGGGCGCAGCCCGTGCGGGTCGCGGAAGGCGACGACCCGGTCGTCGGTCAGCACGACGGTCGAGAAGGCACCCTGGAGGCGGGGCAGGACGTCGGCGACGACCTCCTCGATCTCATCCCCCGGATGCGTGGCCAGCAGCGCGGCGATAATCTCGGAGTCGGAGGTCGAGCGGAACGGCACGTCCTGGCCGCGCAGCTCGGAATGCAGCTCGACCGCGTTGATGAGATTGCCGTTGTGGGCCAGGGCCAGAGTGCGGTGGTCGTCGCGCACGATCGGCTGGGCGTTCTCCCACTCCGAGGACCCGGTCGTCGAGTAGCGGACGTGGCCGATCCCCAGGTCGCCGATCAGGCCGCCGAGCGTGTGCTCGTCGAACACCTGGGAGACGAGCCCCTGGTCGCGGACGGCGATGATGTTGCCGTTCCGCGGGGCGGTGGCGATCCCGGCCGACTCCTGACCGCGGTGCTGGAGCGCGAACAGGGCGAAGTACGCGAGCCGAGCGACGTCGTGACCGGGGGCGTAGATCCCGAAGACGCCGCATTCGTCGCGGGGGCCGTCGCGATAATCGAGAGGAAGAGGCATCAACTCCTGAGCCTTCGCTCGTCAGGCTAGCAACGCCACCTACAGGTACCGCGCCAGTCCCCGCTCGCGAGCGGCGCGCAGATCGGAAACTGCGACCTTCCAACCGTCCACTTGCAGGTCTGACCCGCCGACCCGGCCGATGATCCGAAGGCCGGCGAGTGCCTCCGCCGGACCGGAGACGACGAACGCGCGCCCGGGAGCCTCGGCGAACGGATCCAGGCCGTCCGGGAGAGAGACGGTCGCGCCGGTGCCCCCGGCGAGGCAGCACTCGGCCAGGGCTGTCGCCAGACCGCCCTCGGCGATGTCATGGGCATTGTGGAGCGCCCCGGACGTGACCAGCGACCGAACCTGGTCCTGCGCATCACGGACAGCCTGCTCATCCATGGGCGGCAACGGCCCCGTCACCGGCTCGCCGCGAAGCTTCGCGGCCTCCGAGCCGGCGCCGGCGAACCCGCTGACGTCGCCGACGAGCGCGATCGCATCGCCCTCGGCGGTGAACGCCATCCGGCCAGCCCGGGCGGGGTCCGGCAGGCGGCCCACCATCCCGATCACCGGCGTGGGAAAGATCGGCCCCGTGGGGGCCTCGTTGTAGAGCGAGACGTTGCCGCCGACGACGGGCACGCCGAGCACCCGGCACGCCTCGGTGATGCCGTCCACCGCCTCGGTCAGCTGCCAGGCGACGTGGGGCTTCTCCGGATTGCCGAAGTTCAGGCAGTTCGTCAGCCCCAGCGGCGTGGCCCCGACGCAGGCCAGGTTGGCCGCGCACTCGTAGACGGCCTCGGCGGCGCCGCGGCGGGGGTCGCACGCGACCCGCCGGCCGTTGCCGTCGATGGCCACGGCGATCGCCTCCCCCGTCGGCAGGGCCAGAACCGCGGCGTCGGCGTCGTCCGGGCGGCGGACGGTCCGCGACTGCACGACGGGGTCGTACTGCTCGAACACGGGCCGCCGGGAGGCGATGTTGGCGGACTCCAGCAGCGCCACGAGCGTCGCCGCCGGCGACTCGCCGCCGGTCAGGACGGCGGGCGCCGGAGCGTACAGGGGCGCGGTCGGGGCCTCAGGCTCCAAGTCATACAGCGGGCAGTCGTCGACCAGGATCCCCACCGGGAGATCGGCGACCACGTCGGCGCCGGACAGGACCCGTAGCCGCCCGGAGTCGTTGACCTTGCCGATCGGCGTCGCCAGCGTCTCCCAGCGCGCGCACACCGCGATGACCTCGTCGACCCGGTCCGGCTCGACGACGCACAGCATCCGCTCCTGGGATTCGGAGACCATGATCTCGAAGGGCTCCATGCCGGGTTCGCGCAGCGGGACGCGGGCGCAGTCGATGTCGAGGCCCACCCCGCCCTTGGAGGCCATCTCCGACGACGCGGACGTCAACCCGGCAGCGCCGAGGTCCTGCAACGAGACGAGCAGCTCGGAGTCGAGCAGCTCCAGGCAGCACTCGAGGAGCTTCTTCTCAGCGAACGGATCGCCGATCTGCACCGACGGGCGCTTGTCGGCGTCGTCCTCGCCGAACTCGGCCGACGCCAGCACGGACGCCCCGCCGATCCCGTCGCGCCCGGTCAGCGCCCCCAGGAGCACGAGCACATTGCCGGGCCCGGCGGCCGCCGAGCGGATGAGCCGGTCGTGAGGCGCCAGGCCCAGGCACATGGCGTTGACCAGGCAGTTCTGCTCGTAGCTTCGCTCGAAGTAGATCTCTCCGCCGACCGTCGGCACCCCAATCGAGTTGCCGTAATGGCCGATGCCGGCCACCGCGCGCTCGAGCAGGTAGCGGGTGCGCTCGGAGGCCGCCGGCTCGCCGAAGCGCAGCGAGTCGAGCACCGCGATCGGCCGCGCGCCGACCGCGAACACGTCGCGCAGGATCCCGCCGACGCCGGTTGCCGCCCCCTGGAAGGGCTCGACCGCGCTGGGATGGTTGTGGGACTCGACCTTGAACGCGACGCCCAGGCCGCCGCCGACGTCAACGACGCCGGCGTTCTCCCCCGGGCCCATGAGCACCGCCGGCCCCTCCGTCGGGAGCCCGCGCAGCAGCTTCTTGGAGTGCTTGTAGGCGCAGTGCTCGGACCACATGAGCGACAGCATCGCCAGCTCGGTGTCGGTCGGCTCGCGTCCCAGCCCCTGCAGGATCAGCTCATATTCGCTGTCGGTCAGCCCCAGCTCGCGGTGCTTGGCGGAGCTGGCGCTCGGCATCATCACGCCGGCACGCGGTCGCCCACGTGCGATCGCAGCGACTCGAAGATGGCCAGGCCGCCGGTCGGCCCGGTCAGCGGATCGACCGCGTGCTCCGGGTGGGGCATGAGCCCAAACACGTTCCGGCCCCCGTTGCAGACGCCGGCGATGTCGTCGAGCGAGCCGTTGGGGTTCTGCCCCGGCGCGTAGCGCATCAGCACCTGGTGATTAGCGTGCAGCCGGGCCAGCTGCTCGTCCGGCGCGTAGTAGCGGCCGGTGGTGTGCTTGACCGGGATCGACAGACGTTGCCCGGGCTCGCAGGACCGGGTGAACGGCGAGTCGGTCGAGGTGACCTCCAGCTCCACCTGGCGGAAGATGAACCGCAGGGAGACGTTGGGCAGCAGCGCGCCGGGCAGCAGCCCGGCCTCGCACAGGACCTGGAAGCCGTTGCAGATGCCGAGCACCAGGCCCCCGCCCCGCGCGAACTCGGCCACCTCCTCCATGACCGGGGCGAACCGGGCGATGGCCCCGGCCCGCAGATAGTCGCCGTAGGAGAACCCGCCGGGCACCACGACGCAATCGACCCCCTGGAGGTCGCGATCCTGGTGCCACAGGATGACCGCCTCGCCCACCCGCCGACAGGCCAGCTGAGCGTCGACCTCGTCGCACGACCCGGGGAACCGGATCACGCCGAACTTCACGGCGCACTCCCGTTCGAATCCGCATCAGCCGATTCGACGATCTCGTAGTCCTCGATGAGCGGATTGGTCAGCAGCCGCTGACACATCGCCGGCAGCTGCGCCGGATCCTCCACGTCGAGCTCGATCAGCCGGCCCACGTGGACGTTGCGCACGCCGCTGAAGCCGAGCGCGGGGAGCGCGCGCTCCACCGCCTGGCCCTGCGGATCGAGGATCCCCGCCTTGGGCCGGACCAGGACGCGCGCCCGCACGACCGCCGCCTCAGGCCCTCGTGCGCGCCAGCCAGGCGTCGAACGGCTCGCCGGTGATGCGCTCGTAGCCCTCGACGTACTTCTCGCGCGTGCGCGCGACGACGTCGTCCGGGATCGGCGGCGCCGGCGGGTTGCGGTCCCAGCCGGTGGAGGAGGCCCAGTCGCGGACGAACTGCTTGTCGAAGCTCGGCTGGCCCCGGCCCGGCTCGTACTGGTCGGCCGGCCAGAACCGCGAGGAGTCCGGCGTGCACATCTCGTCGCCGATCGTCAGCGTCCCGTCGGCGTCGAGCCCCAGCTCGAATTTGGTGTCGGCGAGGATGATCCCGTGGTCGCGGGCGTGCTCGGCGGCGAACTCATACAGCGCCAGCGAGACGTCGCGGACGCGCTCGGCCAGCGACCGGTCACCGATGAGCGCGGCCGCGCCCTCGAAGTCGATCGCCTCGTCGTGGCCGACCTCGGCCTTGGTCGACGGGGTGAACAGCGGCTGGGGCAGGCGCTCTGATTCCTGGAGGCCGTCCGGCAACGTGTGCCCGGACACCTGGCCGGTCGCCTGGTAGTCCTTCCAGCCCGAGCCGGTGATGTACCCGCGCACCACGCACTCGACCGGCAGCATCTTCAGCTTGCGCACCACCATCCCGCGGCCGCGCGCCTCCTCCGGGACACCCTCGGTCACCGACACCACGTGGTTGGGCACGACGTCCTTCGTCCTCTGAAACCAGAACGCCGACAGCCCGGTGAGCACGCTGCCCTTGTCCGGGATTGGCGTGGGGTGGACGACGTCGTAGGTGGAGATCCGGTCGGAGGCGACGATCAGCAGCTCGTCGCCGAGGTCATAGATCTCGCGCACCTTTCCGGAGGCGAGAAGCGGAAGATCAGCAAGAGGCGGCACGGGGGCGATCCTAGCGCCTGGTTATGACGACCCGCCCGGCGCATTCCGAGACGAGATGCAAGATGAGCCGGAGTATCCGGCATCAGATGACACTCGCCCTCCGCCGCGCCCGGACGGCGGCCGGAGGTGGCTACGCGATGCCGGCGAAATTCGCCCAGCAGCCGGGATTGATGCCGGCGCTGTCGGTGCCGTAGGAGCCGGCGAACACCAGCCCGGCGCCGCTCGGCGCCTCGAGCGTGAACGTCCCCCCGTTGACCTGCGTGTTCGGCGACAGGTTGAAGAAGCCGAGATTGGCCCCGGAGCCGGCGGGGATGTCCGGGGTGGCATCGATCACGGCCCCCGCCTCGCTCGTGCTGGCGTCGACGGAGATCGCCGTGTCACCGCTGGTCGAGGTCCGGCACGTCATCGTCACCGTGAACGGGCCGGCGGTGAACAGGGTCATCGTCGTTCCGGACGGCGTTCCCGCCATCGTCACCGTCCCGCCCGTCCCCACCCGGCTGCCCGTCGTCAGGTAGCTGGCGGCGGGGCGGCCGCCGAGCGCGGCCGCGTTCCCGGCGTTGGTCGCGTTGGTGGCGTTGACAGCGTTCGTGGCGCTGTCGGCACTGGCGGCGTGCCCGGCGTAGCCGGCCGTGGCGGCCGATCGCGCGGACGGGACCGTGCCGAGCTTCTTGAGGTTGATCTGGGTCCTGGTCAGCGTGTGCCGGCGCAGCCGGTTGCCGGACAGGGTTCCCTTCCTGATCAGCTTGTCGCCGCTGACCAAATTGGAGGCCGCCACCGCCGTTCCGGAGGTCGCCACCACCAGCGCGACCAGCGAAACGACCATGGACGCCGACGGGCGCCGCTGGAGGACTCTCCGCATGCACACTCCCCAGGTCAGAAGCGATCTCAGGGCGTTCCGGCGCCGGAACGCCCTCCCGTGCCCCACTACTACGCCGAGTCCAGCGATCGCGCAAGCCCCGCAGACGAATGGTCGAGATCCGGCGCCGCTGAACCCACCTAAATGCTCACCATCCCTGGTGACCTCGCGCGGGCTGCGGTCGTTCAGGCGATCTCGCCGAGACGCGCCACGATGTCCGGCGCGTGGCGCACGAACGGCCCATAGTCGAAGACCGCGTCGAGGTCGAGCCCGGTGCCCGCCGGGTCGGACTCCAGCAGCGACCGCAGGGGGACCCGCTCGTCGAGCGCCTCCTGGGCGAGCCGCTGCACCACCCGGTAGGCGTCGTCGCGGGTACTGCCCGCGGCGACCAGCGCCAGCAGGAGGCGCTGGGAGAAGAGCGCGCCGTGGGTGAGCTCCAGGTTCTCGCGCATCCGCCGGGCGTCGACGACCATCCCGTCCACCAGGGCCAGGACGCGGCGCTGCATGTGGTCGAGCAGGATCGTCGAGTCCGGCAGGATGACGCGCTCCACCGAGGAGTGGGAGATGTCGCGCTCGTGCCAGAGAGCCACGTCCTCGACCGCGGCGGCGGCGTTCCCGCGCAGGACGCGGGCCAGGCCGGTCACCTGCTCGGACTTGATGGGGTTGCGCTTGTGGGGCATCGCGCTCGAGCCCTTCTGGCCGCGGCCGAAGGGCTCACGCACCTCGCCGACCTCGGTCCGGGCCAGGTGGCGCAGCTCGGTGGAGAACCGCTCCAGGCCCGCCCCGGCCAGGGCGATCGCCTGCAGCAGCTCGGCGTGGCGATCGCGCGCCACCACCTGCGTCGACACCGGTTCCCGCTCCAGCCCCAGCCGCGCCAGCACCCGGGCCTCGAACTCCGGCGACGTGGCTGAATACGTGCCCACGGCTCCGGACACCGCCCCCACCGCCGCCTGGGCGAAGGCCCGCTCCAGCCGCTGGGCGTTGCGGTGGGCCTCGAAGGCGAAGCCGGCGAGCTTGACGCCGAACGTCGTCGGCTCGGCATGGATGCCGTGGGTGCGGCCGACGCACAAGGTGTCGACGTGCTCCCGGGCCCTGGCCGCCAGCGCCTCGATGAGCCGGCGGGAATCCGGGAGGACCAGCTCGGCCACGTGCTGGATCTGGAGCGCCAGCCCGGTGTCGAGCACGTCGCTCGAGGTCAGCCCGTAGTGGATCCAGCGCCCGGCCGGGCCCGCCGACTCGGACAGGACGTCGACGAAGGCGGCGGTGTCATGGTCGGTGACCTTCTCGCGCTCGTCGATGGCCTCGACGGTGAACGTGGCGGCGCGAATTGCCTGAAGCTCCGCCTCGGTCGGTCCCTCCATCTCCTCGCAGGCGGCGACCTCCACTCGCCGCATGGCGTCGAACCGCGCGTGATCGGACCACGCGTCGGCGAGCTCGCGGCGGGTATATCGCGGGATCAAGGGCGGGCCACTAGGCCACGACGCGGGCGGCGGCGGCTTCGTTGAGCTTGTGCGCCGTGGTGGCCGGCCCGGCGCCCGCCTGCTTGGCGTCGCTCGCCGCCTGGGCAGCGGCGACCGCCCCGGCGCGCTCGGCGGCCCGGAGGATCGTCGCCAGCAGCCCGGGGAAGCGGGCCTCGATGTCGTCGCGACGCAGCCGGTTGAGCCGGGTCGTCCCCTGCGGACGTTGCTGGATGAGACCGGACTCTCGCAGCACCTTGAAGTGGTGAGTGCAGGTTGACTTGGTCACCGGGAGGGCGAAGCTCCCGCACGTGTACTCGGCCTCGGTCCGGGCCAGCTCGGCGACGATCTGCAGCCGCACCGGGTCGCTGAGCGCGTGAAGGACGGCCCCCAGCTCCAGCTCCTCGACGGCGGGGTGAGCGATCGTGTCAGTGGCTTGCGTCGACATCGTCCCTCTCATTGTAGGAACCCTTCAGAGCGTTGTACGACGCCCCTCGTACAAATGCTATTGTTCGACCGTCATCGTACAACGGAGCATCGCGAGGAAGCATATGAAACGAGACCAGTCTGCTCCGCCGATCGGCGACACACGAGACCTCACCCGTCAGCAGCGCAACCTCGAGGCGGTCATCGCCCGGTACATCCAGGATCTGGCGCGCACCGCCTAGACGTTCAGGATGCGCGCCGCCAGGACGGCCGCGTTGCGCGCGTTGTCGACCCCCACGCAGGCCACCGGCACGCCGGGGGGCATCTGCGAGATCGACAGGAGGGCGTCCAAGCCGCCGGCGACCGAGGTCCGGCTCGTCAACGGCACCCCGATGACGGGCAGGTCGGTGTGCGCCGCGACGACACCGGGCAGCGCCGCCGAGAGGCCGGCGCCGGCGATGATCACCTTGATCCCGCGCAGGTGGGCGTTGCGCGCGTACTCGGAGACGACGTCCGGCTCGCGATGGGCCGACATCACCCGCGTCTCGGAGCGGATGCCGCGCTCGGTCAGCTCCTGCTCGGCGCGCTCCATGGCCGGGAGGTCGCTCTTGGAGCCCATGAGAATCGCCACCCGGGGCGCATCGACGTCGAGCCCCTCTATCTCGGCCGCCGTCTCCGCCAACGGGGCCGGCTCGCCCACCCCGGGCCGGGGCACCGACTCCAGGGCCGGCTCGCCCGCCCCGGGCCCGGGCACCGACTCCAGGCTCGGCTGCTCCCGCCCGGCCAGGGACTCCTCCCCGTGGGCATTCATCGGACGGCCCTCAGAGCAATGTCGCGGCGCATCTGCCTCCCCTCAAAGCGGATCATGTCGGCAGCAGCATAGGCGGCAGCGCGGGCGGCTGCCGCCTTGGCGCCGAGCGCGGTGACACTGAGGACGCGCCCGCCGGCCGTCACCACCTCTCCGTTGCGCGAGCGGCCGGTCCCGGCATGGGTCACGAACACATCCGGCTTGACCCGGTCCAGCCCGGAGATGACATCGCCGGTGGAGAACGACTCCGGATATCCGGCGCTGGCCAGCACCACGGTGACCGCCGTCTCCGGCGCCCACCGCGGAGGCGCGACGGTGGCCAGGCCGCCGGGCTCACACGCGGCCTGGAGAAGCTCCAGCAGATCGCTGCGGAGGCGGGGCAGGATCGCCTGGGTCTCCGGATCGCCGAAGCGCACGTTGAACTCGAGCACCTTCGGACCGTCGCCGGTCATCATCAGCCCGGCGTAGAGCACGCCGGCAAACGGCGTCCCCCGGCGAGCCAAGACGTCGAGGACCGGCTGATGGACGACGGCACAGATCTCCCGGGCGCGCGCGTCATCGACGCCGGGGACCGGCGAGTAGGACCCCATCCCGCCGGTGTTCGGCCCCAGGTCGCCGTTGTAGATGCGCTTGTAATCCTGGGCGGAGGCCAGCGGCATCGCGGTCACCCCGTCGCAGACGGCGAGCAGCGAGAGCTCCTCGCCCACCAGGTGCTCCTCCACCACCACCCGGGTGGTGTCGAACCGCCGGCCGACGAGCAGGTCCTCGAGCGCCGCCCGGGCCGCCGCCTCGTCGTCGGCGATGATCACGCCCTTCCCGGCGGCGAGGCCATCGGCCTTGATGACCACCGGATACCGGCGGATCGCCGCCATGCCGGCCTCGACGTCGGTGACGACGGCGTACCCGGCCGTCGGCACCCCGGCCGCGACCATGATCTCTTTGCAGAACGCCTTTGACCCCTCCAGCCGGGCCGCCGCGGCCGACGGGCCGAAGCAGGCGATCCCCGCCTCGGCGAGGGCATCGGTGATCCCGGCCACCAGCGGCGCCTCCGGGCCGACGACGACCAGGTCGGCCTTCATCTCCCGGGCGGCGCCGACGACGGCTCCGGCGTCGGTGGGATCGAGCGGCTGGACGTGGGCGTGCTCGGCGATGCCGACATTGCCGGGGGCGCACACCACCTCCGGAGCCTGCGGTGAGCGCGCCAGCGCCTGGACGATGGCGTGCTCGCGCGCGCCGCCGCCGAGAACGAGAACCCGGGTCACCGTGGGGTCCGCCGGCTCCCGACCGCGACCCGGGCTCCGGCGCCGATCGCTCCACCCATCAGATCGCGCCGATGAAGTCGTCGATGGGGATCGCGATCAGCGTCTCGTAGCGGCCGGTGCCCCGGGAGCTGAGCTCCAGCGAGACACGAGCGATCGTCTGCTCATCCGGCGCCTCGATGACGTTGATGAAATCGAACCGCCCCAGCGTCGCCCACTGCGCCTTGACGGTGGCACCGAGCTGCTCGACCTCCTTGTTGACCTCCCGGATGCGCGCCGGATTGTTCTTGATCGTCTGCACCCCTTCGGGGTTGAGCGTCGTGAGCATGATGTAGGTCGGCATGTGGCTCTCTCCTTGCGCGGGTTGAGGGCGAACAGCCCCCACTTGTACCCGATCCGGGCCCGTCACGCCCCGCACGGCCGGGTCGCCCCCTCCGGTCACCGGCGCGACCGGCGCGCCAGCTCGTTGGCGCGACGCAGATGGGCGGCGACCCGGTCGGCCGCGGCCGCCGGATCGCCTTGGTCGATGGCGTCGGCGATCGTGCCGTGCTCGGCGATGAAGCCGGCCACCCGGGCCGGATCGCGGGCGACCGCCGTGGCGGCGATCCGCTGCTGGCGGTCGCGCAGGGCGTCGTACTGGCGGGTCAGCAGATCGTTTCGGTTGGCCGCGACGATCAGGCGATGGAATTCCCGGTCGGCGATGACGAACGGCGTGCCGCCGTCGCGCAGGGCGTGCTCCTGCTCGGCGAGCGACGCCCGGAGCGCGGCCACCACCCGCCGGTCGCCGGCGGCGACCCGCGCCGCGCAATGGGTCTCGATCAGCAGCCGGGCCTCGAGCACGTCGTCGGCCTCCGAGGGCGAGATCGGCTTGACGAGCGCGCCTCGGCGCGGATACAGGTCGAGCAGATCCTCGGCCTCGAGCTGAAGGAACACCTCGCGCACCGGCGTGCGGCTGATTCCGAGTTCCCTGGCCAGCTCGTTCTCGCTCAGCAGCGTGCCCGGCTCGTATGAGCCGTCAAGCAGCCGCGCCTTGGCGATCTCGTAGGCGCGGGCCGCCGAGCTCGACCGGCGCGCGAAGCTGGGGCGTCCGGGGAGGGTGGGGCGGAGACTCGGTGACACGTTCTTAACAGGGATGCGGAGACAAGCGGCGAGCCTAGAGGAACAGCTTGTATGCAAGATGCGTTCAAGCTGGGCTGTGCGCCGTTGATACCCGTGGCCACGGCCCTTCTCCCCGACCCAGAAAGGAGCACCGGATGAGCCTGAAGTTCGGCACATCACTCCGGCGCGCCCTGCGCGTCGAGCGGACGACCTCCGTCGAGGACGTCCACTTCCACACCGGCCCGGGTGGCCGGGTGTACCCGTGTGGCGTCCATCGCTGCGAGTCGCCGCACCTGACCGCTCGCGAGATCGGTCACATCCGCGGGTGATCCGCGCCATGGGAGGGGCAGCCGCGCACATCGCGCGCCGGCTGCTCCCTCCGTCCCGCATCTGATCGCGCCGGGGCGGCCACCCTCGGCGCAATCCTTCGTCGTTCTAGACCGCCGCCGCCGGAGCGTCGACGTCGGCCTTCTCCAGCATCAGCTCGCCCGCGGCAGCGTCGACCCGCACCGTGTCGCCCGCGGCGAACCGGCCCTCGAGAATGGCCAGCGCCAGCGGATCGACCAGGCGCTTCTGGATGACCCGCTTGAGCGGCCGCGCCCCGTAGGTGGGGTCGTAGCCGAGGTTGCCGATCAGCGTGCGGGCCTCCTCGGTCAGCTCGATCTCGATCTCCCGCTCGCGCACCCGTTGCATGACCCGCGACACCTGCAGGTCGACGATCTCGCCGATCTGCTCCCGGCTCAGCGGCGCAAACTCGACGATGTCGTCAAGGCGGTTGACGAACTCCGGCTTGAAGCTCGCCTCCACGCCCGCACGACCGCCCGGGATGTTGGACGTCATGATCAGCACCGTGTTCTTGAACGAGACCGTCCGGCCCTGGCCGTCGGTCAGGCGCCCGTCGTCCATCACCTGCAGGAGCGTGTTGAACACGTCCGGATGCGCCTTCTCGATCTCGTCGAGCAGGACGACCGAGTACGGCCGGCGGCGGACCGCTTCGGTCAGCTGGCCGCCCTCCTCGTAGCCGACATAGCCCGGGGGCGCGCCGACCAGCCGCGACACGGCGTGCTTCTCCATGTACTCCGACATGTCGATGCGAACCATCGCGTCCTGGCTGTCGAACATGAACTCGGCGAGCGCACGCGCCAGCTCGGTCTTGCCGACGCCCGTGGGGCCCAGGAACAAGAACGTGCCGATCGGCCGGTCCGGGTCCTGCAGCCCGGCCCGCGACCGCCGGAGGGCGCTCGCCACCGCGGTGACCGCCTCGTCCTGGCCGACGACCCGCCGATGCAGGCGGTCCTCCATGTGGACGAGCTTCTCGATTTCACCTTCCAGGAGCCGGGACACCGGCACACCGGTCCACTTGGCCACGATCTCGGCCACGTCATCCGCGTCGACCACGTCCTTGAGGAACTGCCGGGCTGCGCCCCCACCCGCCTCGACCTGCTCGGACTCGGCGGCCGCCAGCTGCTTCTCCAACTCCGGGATGGTGCCGTACTGGAGCTCGGCGGCGCGGCCGAAATCCGACTCGCGCTGGGCGCGCTCCAGCTCGATCCGTGCCTGCTCCAGGCGCTCCTGGATGTCGGCGACCGCGGTCAGCGAATCCTTCTCGCGCTGCCACTCGGCGTGCATCGCGTCGGAGCGCTCGCGCTCCTCGGCCAGCGTCCGCTCCAGCTGCTCGCGGCGCGCCGCCGTCCCGGGATCGTCATCGTCGCCGAGCGACTGCAGCTCGATCTCCAGCTGCATGATGTGCCGGTCGACCTCATCGATCTCGGTCGGCTTGGAATCGATCTCCATCCGGATCCGCGAGGCGGCCTCGTCGACGAGATCGATCGCCTTGTCCGGCAGGAACCGGTCGGCGATGTAGCGCTGGCTGAGGGCGGCCGCGGCCACCAGCGCCGAGTCCTGAATGCGGACCTTGTGGTGGACCTGGTAGCGCTCCTTGAGCCCGCGCAGGATGGCGATCGTGTCCTCCACGCTCGGCTCGCCGACGTAGACGGGCTGGAAGCGTCGCTCCAGCGCCGCGTCCTTCTCGATGTGCTTGCGGTACTCATCCAGCGTCGTGGCGCCGACGGCGCGCAGCTCGCCGCGGGCCAGCGTCGGCTTGAGCAGGTTGGCGGCGTCGACCGCGCCCTCGGCCGCTCCGGCGCCGACGATGGTGTGCAGCTCATCGATGAACAGGATGATCGTGCCCTCGGCGTCGCCGATCTCCTTGAGCACCGCCTTGAGCCGGTCCTCGAACTCCCCGCGGTACTTGGAGCCGGCGATGAGCGCGCCGATGTCGAGCGCGACGACCCGCCGGTCACGCAGGCCCTCCGGCACGTCGCCGGAGACGATCCGCTGGGCCAGGCCCTCGGCGATCGCCGTCTTGCCGACGCCAGGCTCGCCGATGAGCACCGGGTTGTTCTTGGTGCGCCGCGACAGGACCTGGATGACGCGGCGGATCTCGTCGTCGCGGCCGATGACCGGATCCAGCTTGCCCTGGGCGGCGGCATCCGTCAGGTCACGGCCGTACTTCTCGAGCGCCTGGAACTTGTCCTCCGGATTTTCGTCGGTCACCCGGTGTGAGCCGCGGACCTCGCTCAGGGCCTTGATCAGTTCGTCGCGGGTGGCGCCGCTGGACCGCAGGGCATCTCCGGCCCCACCGGGGTGCGCGCCCAGCGCCAGCAGGAGGTGCTCGGTCGAGACGTACTCGTCGCGTAGGTCGCGCATCTCGTTCTCGGCGGCCCGCAGGACCTGCACCAGCTCGCTGGAGCCGCCGGCCGGCTCCGCCGCGGAACCCGGTCCCGCCCCCCCGGTCAGGGTAGGCAACGCGTCGAGGTGCGCCCCCACCGCCTGGCGCACCGCCGCGGGCGCGACCCCGAGCTTGCGCAGCACCGGCGCGACGACGCCGCCCTCCTGCTCGAGCAGGACGGCCAGCAGGTGCTCCGGCACCGTCTGCGGGTTCCGGCGCTCGTCGGCGAGGCGCTGCGCTGCCTGCAACGCCTCCTGGGACTTGATGGTGAAGCGGTCTGGTTGCATATTTGGGTCTTCGTGGTCGAGAGGGAAAAATCTAAGTCTTTTGGACTAAGATTATCGCACGGGTTCGGGAGTGCTTCAAGCGGGGGGACCCGGAACCCGGGAATTCCGGCCCGGCCCCTCGCAAGCGGGTGTCATGGCGCGCCGGATTTGAACCGGCGTGGGCAATGAGTACGTCCCCAACCCGGCGCAGCGCCGGGCCGGGGTGGGTGGGGTCGTCAGTGCCGGATGCGCACGCTGACCCCGCGCGTCCGGGCCACGACGATGCCCGTGGGATCGAGGACGGTGCCGAAGACGGTGGCGGTGACGCGCTCACGGTGGGCCAGCGCCACGCGCAAGCGGCGCAGCGTGCCGGCGGAGAAGGCGATCTTCACCGTCTTGCGCCCCGGGGTGCGCAGCAGGTAGGCCGTCGACTGCTGGGTGATCTGGTGGCGCGAGCGCCCCACCTGGATCCGCGTGAAGGCGCCGAGCAGACATCGCCCGGAGCAGGAGACCCGGGCCAGCAGGTGGCGGCTGGCCACCGGATGGCGTTGACCGGGCACGGTGACGCCGACCGAGACCAACGGCGGCACCACCGTCTGCGCGATGGCGGCCAATCCGCCGACGTTGACGCTGCCCAGGCCGGACGCGTAGTCGAACCCCGGCCCGGCGGTGCAGCAGCCGAACGGCTTGCCGGTGATACTCAGCCCCAGATCGTTGTTGTTGGCGACGATGTCCGAGAGGGCGGTCGGCCCCTGCGGCAGGTGATCGGTCTTGTACAGGAGCGGGTTGGCCAGCCCGATGTTCTGCTGACGGTGCAGACGCAGATCTTGGTCGATGAGGGCCAGCCCGCCGGCGAGCAGGGGCGCGGCCGCGCTGGTGCCGCCGACCTGGGTCCACGGGTTGCCCCCCCTGCTGGTCACGCAGTCGCGCGCGGCGGTGCAATAGATCTCGTAGCCCGGGGCGACGTCGGCGAGCATCGAGACATCCGGGACGGCGCGGCGGTTGGGGCCGACGGTGCCGTTCTGGTAACCGGGGCGCCGGAACAGATCGCTCAGGCCCCCGCCGCCGGCCGCGACGACGAGGGGAGCGTCGTTCCACACCTCCTGGCTGATGATCTGGTTGGCGGCGTTCAGCGAGACGTTTGTGCCACCGACCCCGGTCACCCAGGGTGACGACGCCGGATAGCTGACCGCGAGGCCGGGGAGAGGACGCCCGCCGGGATCCAGGCAGGCCGACGAGCCGTCGTCGCCGCTGGAGGCGAGCACGGAGATCCCGCTTGCCGCCGCCAGGGCCAGCGACGCCTCGACCGTGCGCAGACCGGAGTAGCCGATCGTCCCGACCGTCGCCGGCTCGCATGACCCCAGCGAGGCCGAGATGACGTCCGGCTTGGTGGCCCCATTGGAGAGCGGCGCGGTCAGCGACTTCAGCACGTCGACGGCGCTGGGCCGCGACTCGTAGACGTCGACCGCCTTCAGCCCCGGAGCGGCGGCGTCGAGCACCTCCAGGTCCAGCGTGCTCTCCCCGCCGGGCGCCAACGGCCGCTTGAGGCCGACCCCAAACCCGTTGATGGCCGGGATGGAGAGGTCGAAGCACGACGCGAACCTCCGCAGGTCCGAGTACTTGAAACCGTCGATCTCGATCAGCGCCACCCGTTCGCCCTGCCCACGCAGCCCCGCGCCCTGCAGCGGCGCGTACCCGTAGGCGGTCAGATATTGGTTGGGGGTGAAGCCGGACTGCGAGGTCGCCGCACCGCAGCCGCTCGCCGACCCGGTCCGCTGGGGATATCCGGACTCATCGGCGGTGTGCTCCCGGGCGGCGGCCGCAGCGGTGTGCGGCCAGCCGGCGCCGGAGGGGAGCATCGCCGGAGAGGCGCCGAACAGAGGCTGGGTGTCGAGCCCCACCACGCCGGTCACCGCCGACTGGAGCGCCGCCGGGATGCGAGTCGGCGCCGAGGGGGCCACAAAGCGCGTCGCCCGCGCGGTCCGGTACCTCGACAGGGAGGTGCCGAACAGTCGCTGGGCCTGGGCGACCCGCATGGTTGCATCGGCAAACAGCCCGGTGACATCGATCCTGACCGAGGTGGCGCCGGCGGCGCGCAGATAGCGCAACACCCGGGCGCGGGTGGCCGGTGAGGCGCCGAAGCGGCGGGCGAGGACCGGGACCGGCTCGTAGTGGGCGTACTGGCGGGACCCCGGGGTCGACACGGCGGCGGCAAAGCGCTCCAATCCCGCGATGTCGGCCTTGAGCGGCAGCGCCAGGGCGAGCGTCCCGTCGCGCGGAGCCGCGCCCACCCAGGTGGCGCCGCTCCGGGCCGAGGCCGCCCGGGCCGGCCGGGCGCCGCCGGCCGCCCACACGCAGGCGAGCGCCGCCGCCAGCGTCGCGGCGCGGACGAGGACCGGCCTCCATCCCGTGCTCTTCATGCTCATGCCGTGCGTCTCTGCGTCGTTCGCTGATGTCTTGAAGGACCGCGCGCGGCGTCCTCCGGCGTGGGCCGGAGCTGGGCGGGCGGCGGCAGGGGATCGTTGCACACCGAACACGTCGCACCCGCAAGAGGTGCGGTCCGGGACGAGCGCACGCGCCGGGACGGAGGGCTACGCGGAGCCGGGCTGGGAGGGGCGGGACCGTTCTCCCGGGGGAGCGGGGCCGGCGGCGCCGGTGTCGCCGGCCGCCGGACGCCCGCCGATCCGGAAGCCGCGGAGGTCGGCATGGCGCACCAGCTCGCCGCCGCGCACGTACGGGACGATCTCGGCGCGCAGCTCGCGGCGGAGGGCCTCCAGCCGCTTGACCTCGCCGGCCAGCTCGTCGGCCCGCTTCTGCAGGGCCGCCACCCTGCGTGCCATCGTGTCGAGCTCCTGCTCGAGCTCGAACACCCGCTCCACCCCCGCGAGGTTCATGCCGAGCTCGGCGGTCATCTCCTGGATGCGCCGAAGCCGGTCGACGTCCTTCTGGGAGTACAGGCGTGTCCCCTTGGGGGAGCGTTTGGGCTCGATGAGCCCTCGCGCCTCATACATGCGAAGCGTCTGGGGATGCATTTCGGCCAGCTCGGCGGCGACCGAGATCATGAACACACCGCGGTCGGAGGAGACCTCGACCCGCGTCGTCGTCGTGGTGCGCACGCGCCGGGCGGCCATCACTTGCCCCCTCCGGCCGCGGCGGCGAACAGCCGCTCCCGCGGGTTGCCGTTCATGACCTGGGATAGGCGAGCCACGGCCTCGGACTGCTCCGGGGACAGCGAGGCGGGCACATCGAGCACGAACCGGTAGTGGATGTCTCCGCGGCCCTTGCCGCCCAGCCGGGCCGGCCCCTCGCCCCGCAGCCGCTGGACGGTGCCGTGCCGGGTGCCGGGCGGGACGCGCAGGCGCTTGGAGCCGTTCAGCGTGGGCACCTCGATGACCGCGCCCTGCAGCGCCTCCGGGATGGTGAGCGGAACCTCGACCTCCAGGTTGTCGCCGTTGCGCTTGAACACGGACGACTCGGTGACCCGAGTGATCACAAACAGGTCGCCGGGCGGACCCGCCTCGCTGCCGGTGCCGGTGCCGGTGCCGCGGATGCCGGGCTCCCCCTTGCCGGCCAGGCGGATGCGGCTGCCGTCGCGCACCCCGGCCGGGATGTTGACGCGCATGCGCCGGACCGAGCGCTGGGCTCCGGTTCCCTGGCAGGTGGGGCACGGGTCGTCGATCACGGTGCCGGAGCCGTGGCAGTTGGAGCAGGGCTGGGACATCGAGAAGATCCCCTGGCTCTGGGACTCCAGGCCCCGGCCGTTGCAGACCGGGCACACGCGCGGCGCGGTTCCGGGCTTGGCGCCGGTGCCGTGGCAGGTGGGGCAGGGCTGCGAGGTCGGCACGGCCAGCGGCACCTGGGCGCCGTTGACGGCCTGCTCGAAGGTCAGCGAGACCTCGGTCTCCAGGTCCCGCCCGCGCTGCGGGCGAGCGCTCGTCCCGCGGGCGCCCCCGGCGCCCGCCGGACCGCGCCCCTGGCCACCGCCGCCGAACAGGTTGGAGAGGATGTCGGAGAAGTTCCCGCTGAACGAGCCCGGATCGAAGCCGCCCGGCATGCCGAACCCGCCGAGCATCCCGCCCCGGTCATAGGCCTTGCGCTTGTCCGGATCGGACAGCACGTCGTGCGCCTGGGAGATCTCCTTGAAGCGCTCCTCGGCCCGCTTGTCGCCCGCGTTGCGATCCGGGTGGTACTGGCGGGCCAGCTTGCGGTACGCCTTCTTGATCTCCTCGTCGGAGGCGTTCTTGCCGACGCCCAGGATCTTGTAGTAGTCAGGCCGGTCAGCCATGGCTGGTCACCTGTGGGTGCCTATCCGGCGACGACCACGCGGGCCGGGCGCACGACGCTGTCCCCGATCCGGTAGCCGCGCTGGAAGACCTCCACCACGACGCCGGGCTCCGCGCCCTCCACCGGCTGCTGAGCGACCGCCTCGTGAAACTGCGGATCGAAGCGCTCGCCCTCCGGCGAGTAGCGCTCGATCCCGGCCCGCTTGAGCGCCGCGACCACGTCCGAGTGGACGTGCTTGATCCCGGCGACGAGCGAATCGGCGCCGTCCCCGTTGGCCGGGTCACCGGCCTCGTCGGCGTGTGCCAGCGCGCGCTCAAGGTTGTCGATCGCGGGCAGGAGCTCGAGGGCGAGCTTGGCCGCCCCGCGCTCCTGCGCGCTCTTGGCGTCGCGGGCGGCGCGCTTGCGGTAGTTCTCGAAGTCCGCCTGCGTCCGCTGGGCCAGCGCCAGGTACTCGTCGGCCTTCTGCGCCTTGGCAGCCAGCGCGTCCAGCTCGGCCGAGCCCCCCTCGCGCTCGCCCGCCGGGTGGGCGGACTCGGATGGCTTGGCCGGCTCAGACGGGACCCCGGGCTCCCTGTCCGCCGCGGCCGCGGGCGCCGGCTCCGGCACGGGCCGCGCCCCCACCGGGGGAACGGTCCCCGGCGGAGGGACGGCCGCCCCGGGGCTCGCGGCGTCGTGGCCCTCCGGGGCGCCCGGCGGCGCCTGAGGCAGGTCCGCCTCGGGCGCCCGGGGAGCAGACTTCGCGGCCCCGTCCTCGCGGGCCTTGGTGTGATCCGAGGACACCGACTACTTCCCTTCGTCCACAACCTCGGCGTCGACGACGTCCTCCTCGGCGCCGGCGCCGTTGCCGGTCGCCGCACCGTTGGCGCCGCCGTCGGTTCCGGCCGCCGCCTGCTCCTGGGCGCGCTGGTACATCGCCTCGGAGACCTTGTGGAAGGAGGACTGCAGCGCCTCGGTCTTGCCCTTGATCTCCTCCGCGTCACTCGAGGTCAGCGAATCCCGGACGTCCTTGATCGCCGCCTGGATCTGATCCCTGGAGGCCGCGTCAACCGAATCACCCAGCTCGTTGAGCTGGCGCTCGGCCTGGTAGGCGGCGTTCTCGGCGTTGTTGCGCGCCTCGGCGAGCTCGCGCTGGCGCCGGTCCTCGTCGGCATGCGACTCGGCGTCGGTGACCATCCGCTTGATCTCCTCCTCGGACAGGCCGGAGCCGGAGCGGATCTCGATCTTCTGCTCCTTGCTCGTGCCCAGGTCCTTGGCGGACACGTTGAGGATGCCGTTGGCGTCGATGTCGAAGGCGACCTCGATCTGCGGGATCCCGCGGGGAGCCGGCGGGATGCCGGTCAGTTGGAACTTGCCCAGTGACTTGTTGTAGCTCGCCATCTCGCGCTCGCCCTGCAGCACGTGGATCTCGACGCTCGGCTGGTTGTCCTCGGCGGTCGAGAAGACCTCGGACTTGCGGGTGGGGATGGTGGTGTTGCGCTCGATGAGCTTGGTCATGACCCCGCCCTTGGTCTCGATGCCCAGGGTCAGCGGGGTGACGTCGAGCAGGAGGACATCCTTGACGTCGCCGGCGAGCACGCCCGCCTGGATCGCGGCGCCGACGGCGACGACCTCATCCGGGTTGACGCCCCGGTGCGGCTCCTTGCCGGTCAGCTCCTTGACCTTCTCCTGAACAGCGGGCATGCGGGTCATGCCGCCGACGAGGACGACGTGGTCGATCGTCGCGGCGCCCTTCTCCTTGGCGTCGTCGAGCGCCTGGCGAACCGGAGCGACCGTGCGGTCGAGCAGGTCGGCGGTCAACTCGTTGAGCTTGGCGCGCGTCAGACGCATGTCCAGATGCTTGGGGCCACTGGCGTCGGCGGTGATGAACGGCAGGTTGATCTGGGTCTCCTGCGTCGTCGACAGCTCAATCTTGGCCTTCTCGGCGGCCTCGTACAGCCGCTGCAGCGCCATCGGATCGGCGGCCAGGTCGATGCCCTGGGACGCCTTGAACTCCTTGACCAGCCAGTCGACGATGGTCTTGTCGAAGTTGTCGCCGCCGAGGTGGTTGTCACCGGCGGTCGCCTTGACCTCGAACACGCCGTCGCCGATCTCCAGCACCGACACGTCGAACGTGCCGCCGCCGAGGTCGAAGATGAGGATGGTCTGGTCCGACTCCTTGTCGAGCCCGTAGGCCAGCGAGGCCGCCGTCGGCTCGTTGATGATCCGCTTGACGTCGAGTCCGGCGATCTTGCCGGCGTCCTTGGTCGCCTGGCGCTGATCGTCGTTGAAGTACGCCGGAACGGTGATGACGGCGGAGTCGACCGTCTCGCCGAGATACGCCTCGGCGTCGGCCTTGAGCTTGCCGAGGATCATGGCCGAGATCTCCGGCGGGGAATACTGCTTGCCGGCCGCCTCGACGCGGGCGTCGCCGCCCGGTCCGGAGACGACCTTGTACGGCACGATCGCCTCCTCCTCGCGCACCTCGGCCTCCTTGCGGCCCATGAAGCGCTTGATCGAGAAGATGGTGTTCTGCGGATTGGTCACTGCCTGGCGCTTGGCGACGGTGCCGACGAGCCGCTCACCACCGCTGGTGAACGCCACCACCGACGGGGTCGTCCGACCACCCTCGGCGTTCTCGATGACCGTCGGCTCGCCACCCTCCAGCACGGCCATACACGAGTTGGTCGTGCCGAGGTCGATTCCGATTGTCTTTCCCATGGTTCTTGTCTGCTCCCTTGCGGTTACAAAAATCTGAGTGCGAGACTAGCAGATTTGCGCCCGCGTGCAACGACGCGCGGGCGGCGAACTGCCCGGGCCGGCTGCGGTAATACTCCGTCTTAAGCGATGAATACTGATTCATGGGCGGGGGGTGCCCATGAATCAGGAAAGTTCCCGGAACGATGGGCGGGGGGTGCCCATCAATCAGGGAAGTTCCCGGAACGAGAACGCGCTGGGGCACATCCGGGCCAGCGCGCACGCCCCGCAGGCCGGCCGGCGCGCGCTGCAGGTACGCCGCCCGTGACGCAGGAGGTTGATGTGGAACTCCAGCTCCTGCCCTGGGGGCGTGATCGCCAGCATCTCGTCGTGCATCTCCTCGAACGAGGCGCCCGGGCGGAACAGCCCCAGGCGGGTCCCCACGCGGGAGACGTGGGTGTCGACGGGCACGTCGCGCATGCCGAGCGCGAACAGCAGGACGCAGGCCGCCGTCTTACGCCCCACGCCGGGCAGCGAGGTGAGATACGCCTGGGCCTCGCCCACCGACAGGTCGACCAGCCAATCCAAGGACAGCTCGCCCCCGGGGGCGGTGTCGCTGATGGCCTGGAGGATCGACTTGATCCGGGCGGACTTGATCTTGGAGATGCCGCCCGGGCGGATCGCCTCCTCGATCGCGTCCACCGGGGCGTCTCGGACCGACTCCCAGTCCGCAAAGCGCTCCCGCAGCCGGAGGTAGGCGACATCGCGGTTGCGATCGTTGGTCGACTGCGACAGCACGGTGAGCACCAGCTCGGCGATCGGATGGCCGTGGGCACCCCAGCCGGGGATCCCGTAGACCTGGCGCAGACGGTCACGGATGGCGCGTACCCGGCGGGCCGGCGGCCGCCGCCATCCGGAGCCGGTCACCGCGGGCTCGGTGGATCCAGGCTGCTCAGTCAAGGGCCCCCCAATGCTCGCAGGCGCCGGCGGCCGCCACCGCCGCCTCATCGAGCGCTCCCACCGCTGAGCCGGCCGAGAAGCCGTTCTTGGCCAGGCGGGCCAGGAGCACGCCGGTGAACGCGTCGCCGGCCCCGATCGTGCTGCGCACCCCGGCGGACACTGCATCGACGTCCGCCCGGGCCTCGCCGCGCAGCATCGCGCCCCCGGAGCCGAGCGAGAGCACCACCATCCGCGCCCCGGCCGCGCACAGCTGGGCCGCGGCTCGCTCCGGATCCGTCTCGCCGGTCATCAGCTCGGCCTCCCGGTGGTTGGCCCGCACCAGCGTGGCGCCGGGCAGGCAGGCCCGCGCCGCCGCGGCGGCGTCCAGCGGCGACGACCACCGGTGCAGCCGCAGGTTGCAGTCGAACACCACCGGGCACCCGCGGGCGAGCGCCGCGTGGCGGGCGCGCATCGTCACCGCGCGCTCCTCGTCGCCGGCGAGCGTGTTGGAGCTGATCAGCAGCCCGCCGGCGCCGGCCACTATCGCCTCGACCCGGTCGCCGGCGACCTGCGGCAGCGTCTGGGCCGGCTCGCCGTAGAGCTCGTAGCTGGCCTCGCCGTCGTGGTCGATCGCCACAAACGCCAGCTGCGTGCTGACGCCGGGCAGAAGCGCGAACCGCGACACGTCGACGTGCTCGGCGGCTAGGCGGTCGACGAGCCATCGGCCCCACTCGTCCTGGCCGGCACCGCCCACCAGCGCGGTCGACGCCCCGGCCCGGGCGGCGGCGACGGCGACGTTGGCGACCGTCCCGCCGAAGTGCGGCACGAAGCGCCGGATCTCGCTCATCGTGCCCACCCACTGCTCGCCGATCAGGTCGACGATCGCCTCGCCGAGGCACAACGTTTGCGGTGTGTGAGTAGCGGCGGAGCTCATCGGCCGGGACGTTATCCTCGCGGGCCGGGCGAGCGTTCCGAGCTGATCAGAAGTGAATGAGCACACGATCGACGTCGGCGGGACCCCCGTCTTCTATCGCCGCCGCTCCGGGGGCGACGTTCTCTACCTTCACAGCGTCCCCACCAGCTCGGATGACTGGGAGGACCTGCTGGCGCGGACCGGGGGGATCGCCCCGGACCTGCCGGGGTTTGGGCGCTCCGGCAAGGCCGCCAACTACGACTACTCTCTGACCGGGTACGCGCGCTTCGTCGAGGAGCTCCTCGACGAACTCGGCCTCCCCCGGGTGACGATCGTCGGCCATGGCTGGGGCGCGGCCGCCGGACTGGTGTTCGCCCAGCAGCAGCCGGAGCGCGTCGATCGCCTGGCGATCATCGACCCGGTTCCCCTGCTCGACGGCTTCGACTGGCCCGGCATCGTGCGCTGGTGGCGGCGACCCGGCGTCGGCGAGCTGCTGATGGGATCGGTCAGCCGCTGGATGCTGGCCCGGACCCTGCGCCGGGGCAGCGTCACCCCGTCGGCCTGGCCGGACAGCCGGGTGGACGCGGTCTGGGAGCAGTTCGACCAGGGCACCCAGCGCGCGATCCTGCGGCTGCACCGATCGGTCGACGAGCGTTCGCTGGCCGCCGCCGGCGGCGGTCTGGACACGCTCAGCCATCCCGCCCTCGTCGTCTGGGGCGAAGAGGACCCATGGATCGCGCCCTGGTTCGCCGACGCCTACGCGCGCCGCCTGCCCTCGGCCACGGTCGAGCGCACCGCGGGCGCCGGCCACTGGCCGTGGCTCGACGCGCCGCAGCTCATCGACCGGCTGGCCGCCTTCGTCACCGACACCTCGCCGGCGTGACGACGAACGTGGCGCCGGCCGTACCGCCGGTGCCGGCGGTCGGGTACCGGGCCCGGTCGATCCCGTGGCCGCGGCTGGCGCCGACGCTCGTCGCCGCCGTCCTGGCCGCCGCCTACGTGGTCGTCTCGCCGCCCAGCATCGACCTCGCCGCCCACCTGTTCCAGGCGCAGCTGTTTCGCAACCACGGATTCGTGCTGTGGGACAACGCCTGGTACGGCGGCCACGACACGCTCGGCTACAGCGTTCTGTTCCCGGCCGTATCGGCAGCGCTGACGCCCCAGCTCGCCGCCGCGCCGGCGAGCGTGGCCACCGCAGCGGTGTTCGAGACCCTGGCCGTGCGCCACTACGGGCGGCGCGCGTGGCTGGGGGCGGTCCTGTTCGGCGCCGCCACCGCCATCAACCTGTACACGGGACGGCTGGCGCTGGCCTTTGGGGCGCTGCCCGCGCTCGGTGCCATCGTTCTTCTCGACCGCCGCCGGATCGCCCCGGCCGGCCTGCTCGCCGCGCTGGCGGCGCTGTGCAGCCCGGTGGCCGCCCTGTTCGCCGCGCTGGCCGCCACCGGTTGCGCGCTGGCCGCGCTCACCGACGGGCACCGCGTCCGCGCGGCCCTACCGGCGGCCTCGGTCGCGCTGGCGGCCCTGATGCCGATCGCCGGGCTGGCCGCGGCCTTCCCGGAGGGCGGGACCGAGCCGTTCGGCCTGGCCACTCTCCTGCCGCTCATCATCATCGCCGGCGCGGCCCTCCTCCTGCTGCGGGCCGCGGCCCCGCGCCTGCGCGCCGGCATCGCTGTCTATGCCCTCTTCGCACTCGCCTGCTACCTCGTGCCCTCTCCGGTCGGCAGCAACATCGCCCGCCTGGGGACATTCCTGGCCGCGCCGCTGGCGGCGCTGGTCTGGTGGCGGCGACGGCCGGCGCTGCTGGCGATCGCCATCCTGCCGCTCCTGTACGTCGGCTGGCAGGCGCCGATCCGCGACGTCGCGACCACCGCGGGCGACCCCTCGGTCGGGGCCGCGTACTACCGCCCGCTCCTGGGCTTTCTGCGCCGGCAGCCGGGGGTGTTCCGCACGGAGATCCCGCTGACGCGCTCGCACTGGGAGGCCTACTGGGTGGCGCGGTCCTACGTCCTGGCCCGCGGCTGGGAGCGACAGCTCGACATCCGTGACAACGGGCTCTTCTACCGAGGCCGGCTCACCGCCTCCGCCTACGCCGCCTGGCTGCACCGCGACGCGATTCGGTTCGTGGCCCTCCCGGACGCAGCGCTGGATTACTCGGCCCGGCCTGAGGCCTCGCTGATCCGCTCCGGCCTCCCCTATCTGCGGCCGGTCATGAGCTCGCGCCACTGGCGCGTCTACGCCGTCGATCACCCCACGCCGCTCGCCTCCGGCGCGGCCGCCGTGACCGCGCTGGGCGCCGACGCCGTCACCCTGCGCGCCCGGGCCGCCGGCACCGCGATTCTCCGCGTGCGCTACACGCCCTACTGGGCTCTGGCCCAGGGCGCCGGGTGCGTCGCGCCGGCCGGGGACCTGACGCGGCTGACCCTCGCCCGCCCCGGAGTGATCCGCCTGACGATCCGGTTCGCGCCGGCGCGGATCGGCGCCGACACGCCCCGCTGTACCGCCGCCCGCTGAGCGAGACGCCCGCGCCGATAGGATGCCGCGCCGCAATGCGCGCCCGCGCGCGACAGATCGAGGCCCGCGCTCTCCCGCGCGGCCGGCCGGACGCGGTCCGCCAGGTGCTGCTGTTCGCGGGCGCCTACCTGCTGTACGAGCTCGTCCGCGGACTGGTCAACGGCCACGACGTGGCGCGCGCCTCGGCGAACGCGACGCGCGTCATCGACCTCGAGCGCCGGCTGCACGTGTTCATTGAGCCGCGGGTCCAGGCCTGGGCGATGCACCGCCCGTGGCTCATGCACCTCGCCGACTGGGTCTATCTCGACGCGCACGGCGTGCTGACATGCGGCGCCCTGACCTGGGTCTACCTGCGGCGCAACGACTCGTACGCGTTCCTGCGCAACGCGTTCATGATCGCGATGGCGCTCGCGCTTGTCGGCTACGTCGTCTATCCGACCGCCCCGCCCCGCCTCATGCCCCAATGGGGCTTCGCCGATCCGATCCGGCAGCTGACCGGGATCGACGCCGAGCACGGCCCGGGCAGCGTCCTGCTCAACGCCTACGCTGCGATCCCGTCGATGCACGTGTGCCTCGCCCTGCTGACCGGCTGCTCGATGGCTCGCCTGACCGAGCGCCCGGCGCTGCGGGCCCTGTGGCGCCTGTATCCGCCGGCGATCGCGCTGGTGGTCGTCGTGACCGGCAACCACTACCTGACCGACATCCTCCTCGGGGCGCTCGCAGCGGGCGCCTCCCTCCTGCTGGCCGGCGTGCTCATGGCCCGCGCCCGTCCGGACGTGTGGGCGTTCGGAGAGGCGGTGCCATAGCCTGTGTCCGGTATGGCACAGCAGAGCCCACCGGCCAGGCCGCGGCCACCCAGGCAGCGCCGTCCCCGCTCAGGGCGGGAGGGACCGACGACCCAGGAGCTGATGCGGGAGCGGCTCATCGAGTCGCGGCTGACGCCGAACGCCATCTCGCTGACCGGCTTCATCCTCAACCTCGCCGCGGCGGCGCTCATCGTCGAGCGGCTGTTCTTCCTGGCCGGCATGGCGTTCATCGTCGGCTCGGTGATGGACACGCTCGACGGCCGCTACTCGCGCATGTCCGGCAAGGGGACACCGTTCGGCGCGTTCCTGGACTCGACGCTCGACCGGCTGGAGGAGGGCATCGTGCTGGCGGCGGTGGCCGCCTACTTCGCCTCGCAGCACGACCAGGCCGCCGTGGCCGCCGTGGTGGTGGCGGTGCTGGCCTCGCTCATGGTCTCCTACACGCGGGCGCGGGCCGAGGCGCTCGGCGTCGCCTGCAAGGTCGGCCTGGCCACCCGGCCGGTGCGCGTCGTCATCCTCTCGATCGGCCTGGTGTTTGGGCGCGGGGCCTCGCTCGGCCACTTCGAGCTGCTCACCCCGGCCGTCTACGTCCTCGCCGCCCTGAGCGCGGTCACCGTCGTCCAGCGGATCGCCTACGTCCGCAAGCAGCTCAACAGCACGACGACCACCTGACGGCCGCGGCGCCCGGGGCCGGATCCTGGCCGCGGCGCGCGATCTGTTCCGCGAGCGCGGCATCAACGCCACCGGCATCGTCGAGCTGTGCCAGGCCGCACACGTGTCCAAGCGGACGCTCTACCACCACTTCGCCGGCAAGGACGAGGTCGTCGCCGCCTATCTCGCGAGCTTTGCCGAGGACCCGTCCTACCCGCCGGCGGCGATCCTCGCCCGCTCCGACCTCGCCCCGCGGGCGCGGCTGCTCGAGCTGTTCGCGGCGCTGACCGAGGACCGCCGGCCGCTGCGCGGCGATCCGTTCGTCAACGCGGCGGTCGAGGCCGCGGACCCCGGCGATCCGGCGCACCGGCTCGCCGCCGAGCACAAGCGACGGTTCACCGACCGGTTGGCCGACCTGGCCCGCGCCGCCGGGGCGCGGGATCCGGAACAGGTCGCGCGCCGGCTGGCCCTGCTCTACGACGGCGCCGCCGCCCAGATCGTCGTCCAGGACCGCCCGGACCCGGCGGCGGAGGCTCAGGCGATGGCGGCGTCCATCCTTCGCGACGCCCTGGACCCCAAGTAGAACGACCGGTCTACGTGGACGTCGATCTGAACCTGGCCGTCGGCGGGGTAGGAAACCGAACGGTCTACCTCTGGGCTGTAACCTTCGCTGCGCCGAAGCCATAGATCCGGCGACGGCCGCGCCGAACGCGGCCTCCGCCCCCAAAGAACCTGAGAAGGGACAGACGCCCATGAACACCACCACGAGTTCCGGCAACGGACTCTCCCGTCACCAATACGAGAAGGTCCGCGTTGCCATCATCGGGGTCGGCAACTGCGCCAGCTCGTTCGTCCAGGGCGTCCACTACTACCGGGACGCCAACCCCGCCGAGCCGGTCCCGGGCCTGATGCACGTCGACCTCGGCGGCTACCACGTCTCAGACATCGAGTTCTCGGCCGCGTTTGACATCGACGCCGACAAGGTCGGCAAGGACCTGTCACAAGCGATCTTCGCCGGGCAGAACAACACACTGAAGTTCGATACGGAGGTTCCCCACCTCGGCGTCGAGGTCATGCGCGGCATGACCCACGACGGCCTGGGCAAGTACCTGTCACAGAAGATCACCAAGGCCCCGGGGCCCACCGCCGACATCGTCGAGATCCTCAAGGAGACGCGCACCGACGTCGTCGTCTCCTATCTGCCCGTCGGCTCCGAGCAGGCGACGAAGTGGTACGTCGAGCAGATCCTCGAGGCCGGTTGCGCGTTCGTCAACTGCATCCCGGTGTTCATCGCCCGCGAGGACTACTGGAACAACCGCTTCAAGAAGGCCGGATTGCCGATCATCGGCGACGACATCAAGTCCCAGGTTGGCGCCACCATCGTCCACCGCCAGCTGGCGCGCCTGTTCCACGACCGCGGCGTGAAGCTCCTGCGCACCTCGCAACTCAACGTCGGCGGCAACATGGACTTCTACAACATGCTCGAGCGCGAGCGCCTGGAGTCCAAGAAGATCTCCAAGACGAACGCCGTCACATCGGTCATAGGACACGAGCTGCCCGCCGATGACGTCCATGTCGGGCCCTCGGACTACGTGCCCTGGCTGACCGACCGCAAGTGGGCGCACATCCGCCTGGAGGGGCAGGCGTTCGGCGATGTGCCGCTGACCGCCGAGCTCAAGCTCGAGGTCTGGGACTCGCCCAATTCCGCGGGGATCGTCACCGACGCCGTCCGCTGCTGCAAGCTGGCCCTCAACCACGGCCTGGCCGGCCAGCTCGATGGCCCCAGCTCCTACCTCATGAAGTCGCCGATGCACCAGCGCCCGGACAGCGAGGCCCGCGAGCTGACCGAGGCGTTCATCGAGCAGTACGCGCGCAAGGCCACCAGCGGCGAGGTCGGCGGCAACGAGCCGGCCACCGGCGACCCGGTCATCAGCCAGGCCTGAGCGGAAACGATGCCGGGGGCCGCGGCCGGCCGCCGGCATCCTCATCTGGGGGGGCTAGATCCCCTTCAGGACGCAGCCGGAGCTGTGGTTCGACCACTCCTGCTGGAGGTAGTAGTCGTGCCCGTTGATCACCTGGTTGTACTCGCCGTACCCATCTGATCCGAGCGCGGTACCGAAGTTCCAGGCGCATTTGTCGCCGTCTTCGTTGCCCTGCCGGTCGTACCAGGCGCTGCCCTGCTCGTCGGTGATCGACTCGTTGTGCTCGTGGCTGGTGACGTTGATGGTGGCGTCGGCGTCGTCGTTGTTGGGGTGCTGGCCCGCATCGCACGCCGACGGCACCGTATCGGCGTACGGCATGTTGGCGTAGATCGTGGCGGTCGAGCCGGAGCCGATCCAGCTGTGGTACGCGCAGTACTGGGTGAAGGCGCACGAGGTCCCGTCGCAGCTGCCGATGCCCTTGGCGGTGAACATGAAGAACTCGGTGCTCGAGTTCGGCGCCCAGCCGTTCTGCCTGACCACCTTGCTGATCTCCGCTTGGAGCTGAGCATCCGAGACGCACACCGAGGTGTCGGCGTCGACGCAGCCGCTGGCCGGAAGCGGGTCGGTATCAACGTACGAGCCCGCGAAGCCCGACGAGTAGGCGATGTTGCCGGTCCCGTCGTAGTACTGGGTGTCCGAGAAGTAGACGTTCGTGGTCTTGCCGCTATCGGCGGCCACGTCGCCGAAGAAACGGTTGATCAGGCTCTCGTAGCCGGAGTCGACGGCATAGCCGGGCGGGGTCCAGTAGATGGCATACACCTTGTTGGTGTGCATGACCGGCCCGTTGTGGTACACGAGGTTCGCGCCGCCGAGCAGCCGCTTGGCGGCCGCCTTCCCGCGGGCGGGGACGACGCCGAGCTGCTTGCCGGCGGGGTTGGACGGGCTGGGCTTGGCGGCCAGCGCCGAGGAAGCGCCGACGGCGCACAGGACGCCGACGGCGCCGAGAACAAGGGCACGACGAAGCACTGCTACCTCCCCTGGATTGGAAATAGACCGGGAAGAAGCTAATTGAGTCCGGCGGACTTCGCCCGCGCCGGGGCCGTCAATGTTCAGGTTTGTGGTCTAGATCGAGCGGAGCACCGGAAGCAGCTCCTCCTCCGCCGAGGATCGACCAGGCGTAGCCGGAGTCGTCGCGCGCCTAAAATGCCCCTCGTGCCCGCGGCCCAGCGTCTGGCCATCGCGCAGGTCACCCCCTTCGCCTGGGAGGCCACCAACGAGGTCAACGCCCACGTCGCCCGCGTCTCCGACGAGCTCGCCGGTCGCGGCCACAGCGTCCTGATCATCGCGCCCTCGCAGTCCACGGCGCTGGTCCGCGAAACCCGTCGCACCCTGCGCTCGCGGCCGGAGCGGCTACTCGAGGTGGCGGCGGGCGGCGAGGTCCCGGTCCTGGGCGTCGGCGAGGTCCTGCCGTTTGCCCCGGCCCGCCGGCGAGCCGCCTCGCTGCCGGTCGACGTGGCCCGCACGATCGAGGAGGCGCTGACCGTCCTGCCCCTCGACGTGGTCAACGTCCACGAGCCCTTCGCGCCCAGCGCCTCGAGCGCGGCGCTCCGCCACTCCCGGGCGCTCAACGTGGGCAGCTTCCACACGCCGACCGAGCGCATCCTCTCGACGCAGCTGACCGGCCCGCTGTCCCGCCTGCTGTTCGCCCGGATGGATGCCCGCTCGGTCAGCTTCGCCGCCAACCGCAACCTCCTGCAGCGCTTCTTCCCGGGCGACTACAGCGTCATTCCGCCGGGCGCTGATCCACCGCGCCGGCGGGCACCCAATCCGGTTCCAGAGCTCGTCGTCCTCGCCATCGAGGAGCGCGCCGCCCTGCGGCTGGCGCTGCGCGCGCTGCGCACCCTGCCGGAGGGACTCGAGTGGCACGCGACGGTGTTCTGGCCCCGGCCGACCGCGCCGCCCGCCACCCTCAGCCGCCGCCTGCGCGACCGGATCACGTTCGTCGAGGCGGCGGAGACGTCCGAGACCGAGGTGCTGAGCCGAGCCGACGTCGCGGTGTTCGCCTCCGACGGCGATCGGCCGGGGCCGGGCGCGCTCATCCGGGCCGTCGCCGCGGGCGCACTGCCCGTCGTCTCACGCCTGCCGGTCTACGAGGAGGTGCTGGGGGACGGCGAGCGCGGGCTCATGTTCGAGCCCGGCGAGTCGCAGACGTTGTCGGCCCACCTGGAGCGGCTGATCTCCGACCCGGAGCTGCCGGCGCGGCGCGCCCGCCAGACGGAGGCCATGGACCCGGCGCTGGGCTGGCCGCGTGCGGCCGACGAACTGGAGGCCATCTATCAGCGGCTGGCGGCCCGCCGCCGGGACCCCGCCGGGAACGGGCGCCTGCGCGCGCGGCTGGAGCCCCGGCGGCTGATCGACGTCGACCTCCACATGCACACCGACCACTCCAACGACTGCGCCACGCCGGTCGAGGTCCTGCTCGCCGAAGCCAAGACCCGGGGCCTGGGCGCCATCGCCGTCACCGACCACAACGAGATCTCCGGCGCGCTGGACGCGCGCGCCAAGGCCAACGGGATCAAGGTCATCGTCGGCGAGGAGGTCAAGACCGCCGAGCAGGGAGAGGTCATTGGCCTGTTCATCGAGGACAAGATCCCGCGGGGCATGACCCTCCAGGAGACGATCGCCGAGATCAAGCGCCAGGGCGGCCTCGTCTACGTCCCCCACCCGTTCGATCGCATGCATTCGGTGCCGGACTACGAGCACCTGCTGGCGGTCATCGACGACGTGGATGCGATCGAGGTCTTCAACCCCCGGATCGCGATCTCCGAGTTCAACGAGGAGGCCGTGCGCTTCGCCGCCAAGTACCGGATTCCGGCGGGCGCCGGCTCCGACGCGCACGTCCCGCAGGGTCTCGGCTCCGTCCGCATCCGGATGCGCGATTTCGACGGCCCGGAGGAGTTCCTGCAGTCGCTCCGCGACGCCGACATCATCCGCAACCCGGCCAGCCTGCTCTACGTGCAGGCGCTCAAATTCCTCCAGACCAAGGCGCTTCCGGCCCCCGCTCGCCGAGCATCGCGCGAGCGGCGGGTCCGCCGAGCCACGGGCCGCAACTCCTGATGCAGTCGCAAGGACAAGACCGCCGGCCGTCCAATCCGAGGGGCGTGCCCGCTACCGACGACGAGATCCGCGAGAAGTATCTGGAGCGGGCGATCCGTGAGCTGAACGCGTTTGCCCGTCGCCTTGGCGACTGCTCGCACTGCCCGCGCGGCCAGCTGATGCCCGTGCTCGGCTCCGGCCATCCACAGGCCGACATCTTCATGGTCAAGTACTCGGCCCGGCCGTCGGAGGTGGAGGAGGGCGTCGCCTTTTACGGCCGCACCGGCAACGCCCTCATGAAGTCACTCAAGCGCCTGTCCATCGACCCGCTCGCCGTCTACGGAACCCTGTGCGTCAAGTGCCCGGTCGCGGACCCGGCGATGGCCGACCCCGGCTGCGTGGGCCGTCTGGTGGAGGAGCTGGCGATCGTGCAGCCCAAGATGGTCGTGGTCATGGGCGAGGACGCGCTGGCGGTGGTCAACGAGCTGGGCGTACCCCTCTCGCACCGCCTGGAGCCCGTCGCGGGAGAGATCCAGCGCTTCACACCGTCGATCGAGGCCCTGTTCACGCCCAACATCGACGAGTCGCTCGACGAGGAGAGCGCCAAGCGCGCGTTCTGGTCGTCCTTCCGGGTGCTGGGACAGTGGTGGGCGGACCTCCCGCCCTACTGAGGCTCTACTCGATCGTCAGGACGATCTTGCCGAGCTTGCCGCCGGCCTTGAAGTGGTCGTAGGCGGCCGGCGCCTCGGACAGCGGGTACGTCTCGGCGATGGGGACGCGGACGGCGCCGCTGCGGAGCAGCGGGAGCACCGAGCGCTCCATCGCCCGGGCGGTCGCGGCCTTCTGCTCCAGGGGGCGGGCGCGCAGCGTCGAGCCGTGGATGCGGGCACGCTTCATAAGCAGGATCCCCAGGTTGATCTCGCCCTTGGCGCCGGCGCCCATGCCGATCACCGTGATCCGCCCCCCGGTCTCCAGGCTCTTGAGGTTCTCGGTCAGGTTGACCGCGCCGATCAGCTCCAGGATGACGTCGTAGGGGCCGTGCTCGCCGAACCCCTCCGGCTCGATGACCGTGGCGCCGAGCTCGGCGACCCGGTCGCGCAGATCCGGGTTGCGGACGGTGGCGGTCACGCTCGCCCCGGCGGCGCGCCCCAGCTGAACCGCGGCGGTGCCGACGCCGCCGGCCCCGCCGTGGATGAGCAGCCGCTCGCCGACCACCAGACCGGCCTGAGTGAAGACGGCGTCGTGGGCAGTGGTGAACACCTCCGGCGTGCCGCCGGCCTCCGGCCAGGACAGGCTGTCCGGTGCCGGCATCGCGACCCGCTCGTGGACGACGGCGAGCTCGGCCTGGCCGCCGCCGCCGACGATCGACATCACCCGGTCGCCTTCGGAGAACCGCAGCACGCCCGGGCCGCAGGCGACGACCTCGCCGGCCAGCTCGAGACCGGGAATGTCCGGCGGAGAGCCGGGCGGGGCGGGATAGCCGCCGGCCAGCTGGTGCAGATCGGCGCCGTTCAGGCCGGCGGCGCGGACCCGGACGAGGACTTCGCCGGCGCCGGGCTCCGGGTCCGGATGCTCCTCGACGGTCAGCTCCTGGTCGCGGATGGTGACGGCGCGCATGGCGAAGACCCTAGCGCCCGCGAGCGTCTCAGCCGGCCGCGGCCCGGGCGGCCGTGGCCCCGGCGTCGTCCCAGCAGGCATCGACGAACCGGGCGATCTTCGCCGTGAGCCGCTGCGGCCGCACCCGCAGCTCCAGGATCGAATGAGCGTCGACGAGGCGGCCGTTGGGGAGCTCGGAGGCGAGCATCCCGGCGTCGGAGAAGGGGTGCACCGGGTCGCGCGGATGGCCGATGATGAGCGCCGGCGCCTGCAGCCGGCAGCGCTCGTTGTGCTCCGGGGCGACGCGCCCGTACAGGATGCCGTTCAGGACCGCCGCGCTCGGCGCCGGATCCTGTGAGATCCAGTCCAGCCCGATCTCCGCCAGGAACGGAAGGGGTGCGCGCGGCACGGCTCCGGCGACGGCGGCCAGCGTCCGCATGGCCGGCTGGCCGAACTTCAGCGCGAACAGCAGGGGCGTGAACAAGGCGCCACAGGCGGCGATCGCGTTGTCGAGGACCGGCATCTCCACCAGCATCCCGGCAACCCGTTCCGGCGCGTCGGCCGCGACCTCCAGGGTGATGTTCGCTCCCAGCGAGGTGCCGCCCACGACCGCCCGGTCGAGCGCCAGATGGTCGAGCAGGGCGATCGTCTGGCGGGCGAAGGCGCGCATCGAGTATTGCCACACCTGCTGGGGCCGCGAGGACTCGCCGTGACCCAGCGGATCCATGGTGATGACGCGATTGCCGCGCTCGGACAGCTGCCGGGCCAGCGGAGCCTGCATCTTCTGGGAGAGCAGGAGGCCGGGCAGCAGCACCGTCGTCCGTGGCCCCTGGCCGTAGACGGTGTAGGCGATTCGTTGGCCGTCGAAGCGGAAGTGCGCCATCAGGTTCTCGATCCCGGCACTGGACGCCGCAGCATAGAGGGTGGTGTTGCTTGGCCGGCCAGCCAAGCGCTCGCCACGGCCCCGTGAGCGGTACAGTCTCATACCAGCCGACCGCATCCACGTCTTGAGGAGGACTGACCATGGCTAAGGCTCCACGATCGCTCGCCGGGAAGATCGTCGCTATCACCGGCGGAGCCAGGGGAATCGGACGGGCGACCGCGTCCGCTCTGATCGCCCAGGGGGCCCGGGTGGCCATCGGCGACATCGACGTGCCGCTCGTCGAGCAGACGGCCGCGGAGCTGGGCAGCGGCACGATCGGCCTGCCTCTCGACGTCACCGACCGAGCGAGCTTTGAGCGATTCCTGACCGAGGTCGAGGAGCGGATGGGACCCCTCGACGCCCTGATCAACAACGCCGGGATCATGCCGATCGGCCCTTTCGTCGCCGAGACCGACGCCACCGCGGAGCGAATGATCGACATCAACCTCAAGGGCGTCATCCTCGGCTCCAAGCTCGCCCTGCAGCGCTTTGTGCCCCGGGGCCGCGGGCATCTGGTCAACGTGGCGTCCGTGGCGGGCAAAGCCGGATTTCCCGGCGGCGCCACCTACTGCGCCACCAAGCATGCGGTCGTCGGGCTGAGTGAGGCCATCCGGACCGAGGTCCGCAAGACCGACGTCGACGTCAGCATCATCATGCCGGTCGTCGTCAACACCGAGCTGGGCTCCGGCCTGCAGAAGTCCCGGGGCGTGCGGGTGGTCGAGCCGGACGAGGTCGCTCAGGCGATCGTCCGCGCGCTCCAGACGGGCCGGGTCAACGTCTTCGTCCCGTCCACGGTGGCCGCGCTGTTCCGGCTCATGCATCTCGTTCCCCGCTCGCTCGCGGACCTCATCACCGTGGCGCTCAAGGGGGACCAGGTGCTCGTCAACCCGGACGAGATCGTGCGCGCCGCCTACGTGAAGCGCACGGGCGACCCGGCCCCCCTCCCGCCGGCCGCGGCGATGAAGGGCGTCGACGACGCGCCGGCCGAGGAGTCCCCGGAGCCGGAGACGCAGCCCGTCTGACGCCGAGCGGTTGGTGTCGTGAGCCGGAAAGTCGCGAGCAGTGTCGTGAGCCGGAAAGTCGCGAGCAGTCTCGTGAGTTAGCCTGAGGCGAGCCAGTCGGCGATCGTCCGGCCGATCTCCGGCCCGGCATCCTCCTGGAGGAAGTGGCCGGCGCCGGAGATGACCCGGTGGACGTCGGTGCCGAGGGCCGCGGCCAGGCGCCGGCCGGTCTCGAGCGGCAGGATGGGATCGGAGTCAGCCCACAGAACCAGCTTCGGCCACGGGTGGCCGTGCAAGGCCTCGAGCGTCTCCCGACCCGCCCGGGCGCCCGGCGCCTCCGGCGCGGTCGGCACGATGAGCGGGAAGGCCCGGGCGCCGGCCTTGGCCGCGGGGCTGGGAAACGGCAGCTCGTAGGCGGCGATCACCTCGTCGCCGGGGTCCCGATGACACCCGCCGCGGACGAGCAGCCCCACGGGCAGATCGTCGGTGCGGGCGACGAAGTCACGGAACGCCTGCCACGCTTCGCTCATGCGCTGCCGGCCGGTGAACAGGCCGGTGTCGAGCACGACGATCCGGGCGATGCGCGCCTGGGCGGCCAGCGCGGCGCGGAGACCGACCGGGCCGCCCCAGTCATGCACGACCACCGTCGCGTGGCGCACGTCGAGGCTCTCCAGCAGGGCGCCCAGCGCGGCGGTGTGGCGGTCGTACGTGTACCAGCCGATGTCGGTGGGCTTGTCGGAACGGCCGAAGCCGGGGAGGTCGAGCGCGATGCAGCGATACCCGGCGTCGCGCACGGGAACGAGGACCCGTCGCCACAGAAACGACCATGTGGGCTCGCCGTGGACGAACACCACCGGCTCGCCCTCGCCCTCGTCCAGGTAGGCGAGGCGCAGGCCCTCGAATGCCATCCAGGCCGAGCTGAACGGGTAGTCCGGCAGCGCTGCCGTCAGGAGCGCCTCCGGGGCGGGGACGACGTCGGTCACGGACGCCACGCTACCGGCTGCCGACGGTGATCTGGATCTCCGTCGGCTCGCGTGCCCAGGCGATGAGGTTGAGTGACTGGAGGCGATCGAGCACGGCCTGGAAGGCCTCGGCCTGGCCGTGACTCGCGTAGCTGCGCTCGATGGCGAACGAGTACCCGGTGGCGGCGGGGGGGTAGACGCCGCCGAGCACCCGCCGCTGATAGCGCTCGTCCGCCACGGTGCTGACCAGCCGGAGCCCGGACCGCGTGTGCGACAGCGCCCGCACGCGGGCGACGAGCTCGATCAACAGCCGGAGGGCCACCGGCCGCAGACCGCGATACAGCGCCGCGGGCGCTCCGACCCGCCCGGCATCGCCGCCCATGGCCGGGCTGACGTCGATGCCGAGCCGGGCGGCGTTGCTCGGCAGCGGGACGAGCTCCTGGCGCCGGTAGGCCGCGGCGAGCGCGGACGGGTCGCGGTAGGGCATGACGACGTTCGGCGGGTGCAGGACTGCCGCGCCGGCGACGTCGGCGCCCTGGAGCGCGGCCAGACGAGCCAGCGCGGGCCGGTCGGCGCGGTACAGGCGCATGATCTGAACCGCCCCCAGGATCCGCCAGTAGTAGAGCTCGGAGTCATCGCCGAAGCTCGCCAGCAGGTTGTAGGCGGCGGGATGACGGTCGGGCGTCGAGTCGAAGTAGACCTGGACGTACGGCGCCGGGCGCCCGCCGTCATAGTCGGCGAGCACCTGCTGGAGGTTGCCAATCCCCATGTGGTAGCTCTCCAGCGCCAGGTCCCGGCGGCCGAAGCGTCGCTGGGCGATCTCCAGGTAGCGGACGGTGGCGGCCAGTTCCCGGGCGGGGTTGAACCGGTCGTCGATCGCCGCCCGGCGCGCCAGCAGCGTAGCCACCCGGCCGCGGCGCGCTCCGCTCGCCACCGCCGCGATCTGCGTCGTCAGCGCGCGGCTCCGGGCCAGGTCGATGTGCATGCCGAGCAGCGACTGTCCGGTCTGAGCCAGGATCTGGGTGAGGCCGGCGGCAGCCGCGGGATCCGATCCGGCGATCACCTGGGGCCGCCCCGCGCTCTCGACAAACACCAGGCCCTCGAGAAGCGCCGGGTCGATCCCCGTCCCCGCGGTGGCGCGGTCGATCATCGGCCGGTACGCGGCGACGCGGGCGGCGGTGGCCAGCGCGCCCCCGGGGCTCTTGGCGAACAGGACGTGGGCGTTGCCCGCGGTCGCCCTGGCGACATAGTCCGCGGCGCGACTGGGGTCGTAGGCGAATACGCCCGCTCCATTCGCGCCGGGCGCCGTCGTCGCCGGCGGGGGCGGCGGCACCCGGCCGCCGCGGAGAGCGGCCGTGATACCCGCGATCAGCAGGAGCAATGCCGCCGTGAGCAGGAGGAGCCGGCCCCGTCGCTGGGCCTGCGTCAGCGGCAGCGGACGACGGGCGGGTGAGCGCCGGCGGCCGCGGCGGCGCGATGGCGAATCGAACACGGCTGGAGAGCGACGGTATCAGTCGCTGGACGGTCGATACCACGACGCCGCTTGCCGGCTGGATCCGGATGATCGGCGCCGATCAGAGGCGCTGCCGCCCGGCATTCCCGGCGTGGGCGTGTCGGCTATGCTCGTGCGCTTGCCGGTCGGCGCCCTGCCGCTCCCCCGGTCGAATGGACCGCCCGCGGCCAGCGCGACCGCCACAGACCTGACCCCTCACCAACGCATGGATCGCCCTATGCACAGACTCGCTCGCACGACATGAGCTCATCGGACCTCAGCGGCCGGCGCGTGCTCGTGACCGGCGGATCCGGGTTCATCGGCCGCCACGTCGTCGCCCAATTCATCTCCGACGGCGCGCGGGTGCGCGTCGTCGACCTCCAGCCCCATCCCGACCCCGACGTCGACATCGTCCTGGGCGACATCGCGGATCCGGCCGTCCTGGAACGCGCGCTCGACGGCGGCTTTGAGTCGATCGTCCATCTCGCCGCCGTCACCTCGGTGCTGCGCTCGGTGGAGCAGCCTGAGCTGACGTTCCGGACGAACGTGATCGGCACGAACGCGGTGCTGGCCGCCGGCCGCGCGGCCGGGGTCAGCTCGCTGGCCTTCGCCTCCACCAACGCGGTCACCGGCCCCATGACGGCAGGTGGGCGGGACCGTATCTCCGAGGCGGCCGTGCTGAACCCGCTGACGCCGTACGGCTCGACGAAGGCGGCCGGCGAGATGCTGATGTCCGCATACACCGCCTCCTACGGACTCCGCTGCGCCTGCATCCGGCTGACCAACGTGTACGGGCCCGGCATGCAGGCCAAGGACAGCATCGTCGCCCGGCTGATGCGGGCGATCCGGCTGGGCGGGACGTTCGAGATCTACGGCGACGGTACCCAGGTGCGCGACTACGTGCATGCCGCCGATGTGGTCCAGGCGATGCGCCTGGGCCTGACGAGCGACAACTGGGCCGGGCCGATGGTGATCGGCTCCGGAACGTCGCTGTCGGTGCTGGAGGTCGTCGAGGCGGTGCGCGACGTCTCCGGGGCCGAGTTGTCGGTCCGCCACGGGCCGGCCAAGCCCGGGGAGATGCCGGCCGTCATCGTCGATCCCGCCCGCGCCCACGCCGCGGGCTGGAGCCCCCGCTTCCCCTCGCTGGAGGAGGGGCTGGTGGGGGTGTGGGACGAGTGGTCCAAGGCCGAGGTCGAGGCACCGGCCGCGGGATGAGCACCGTCGACATCAGCCCGGCCGAGCACGCCCGCCTCCAGGACGTCGAGCGAGGCGCCGCCGAGGCGTTCCTGCGCCGGCACGCCCCCGGCGCCGGCGCGCCGCTGGCGGTCGTCATCCCGGCCTACAACGAGGAGCCGACCGTCGCCGACGTCATCGCCACCATCCCCGCCGAGGCCGCCGGGCTTCAGACCGAGGTCATCGTCGTCGTCGACGGCGCCCGCGACGCCACCGCCGAGCGCGCCGCCCAGGCGGGGGCGCTCGTCTGCGACGTGCCGGTCAACCGCGGCCAGGGCGCCGCGCTCCGGCTCGGCTACTGGCTGGCGCGCGCCCGGGGCGCCCAGGTGATCGTCACCATCGATGCGGACGGTCAGTACGAGGCCGACGAGATCGGCCGCGTGGTGGCGCCGATCCTCTCCGGCGAGGCCGACTTCGTCTCCGGGTCACGCCGCTTGGGCAGCGAGCTCACGACCGACGCGACGCGCCACGCCGGCGTCATCGTGTTCGGCGCGCTCATCTCGGTGCTCGTCCGCCACCGGATCACCGATCCGGCCTGCGGCCTGCGCGCCATGCGGTCCGAGGTGACCGCCGCGGTCACGTTGGAGCAGCCTCAGTATCAGGCCTCCGAGCTGATGATCTCGGCCGCGCTGCACGGCTTCCGGCTCGCCGAGGTGCCCACGACGATGCGCGACCGCGGCCGGAACGCCACCGGCACCAAGAAGGGCGGGAACTTCGGCTACGGCGTGCGATTCGCCCGCGCCGCCATCCACACCTGGTGGCGCGACCGGACGGCGGCCCGCAGGCGGGAGCGGCCCGCGAACACCCAGTGCTCGTAGACGACGAACTTCGCCACAAAGAGCACCGCCTGCACGAACACGTACGCCCCGGTCACCAGAATCACGCGGATCCCGTGGTGGGGGGTGACGTTTTCCTTGACCCAGGCCTGCATCGCGCCCGTGCCGACCGAGGAGGCGACCAGCACGACGCCGGAGATCGCGACGTAAGCGACGATCTCCCGGAGGAAGGCCACCTCGCCCTTGAGCTTCCACGCCCACCTGCGGTTGAGGATCCAGTTCGGGACGGCGCCGGCGATGAACGCGGCGATCGAGCAGATCGTGGTGTGCGCGCCACCCAGGACCACGTACATCAGCGCGAACACCACGATGCTCGTGGCGAGCGCGATGACCGAGCCGATCGCGTACCGCGTCATACGGATACCCAGGGCGGATCGCCTCAGCTGCTGCATCTGTCCAGACAACACGGGACGTTAGATCCTAGCGTTTGCACATGTCCCCCAGGGCAAGTGTTCTGAGGCACTTATGCCAGCTTTACATGGTTTTACACCGGCTGCCGGACGGGACGATACGTTGCCGGCGACGTGCGCTTTCATTCGACAGACGAGGCGATCGTCCTCGACGACGACCTGGTGATCCGCGGGGACAACGCACCGGTTCTCGGCGATCTGCCGCCGGCGACATTCGACCTCATCTACATGGATCCCCCGTTCAACACCGGGCGGGCCCAGACGCGCCACTCGCTGACCATGACCGCCGATCCGGAGGCGCGGCGCGTCGGCTTCGGCGGCCGCACCTACCGCTCGGAACTGCTCCGGCGTCTCAGCTACGACGACCAGTTCGGCGACTACCTGGCGTTCCTGGAGCCCAGGTTGTCCCGTGCCCGCGATCTCCTGGCCCCGCACGGCACGCTGTATTTCCACATCGATTACCGAGAGGCCCACTACTGCAAGCTGCTCCTCGACGAGGTGTTCGGCCGCGACGCGTTCCTCAACGAGATCATCTGGGCCTACGACTACGGGGCCAAGCCCCGGCGCCGGTGGCCGGCCAAGCACGACACCATCCTCGTCTACGTCCGCACGCCCGGCGCCCACCACTTCGACGCCGACGCCGTGGATCGCGAGCCGTACATGGCGCCCGGCCTGGTCGGACCGGAGAAGGCCGCCCGCGGCAAGCGGCCCACCGACGTCTGGTTTCACACGATCGTGCCGACCAACGGCGCCGAGAAGACCGGCTATCCCACCCAAAAGCCGGCGGGTGTGCTCCGCCGCCTCGTCGCCGCGTCGTCGCGCCCGGGTGGCTGGTGCCTGGACCCGTTTGCCGGCTCGGGCACACTGGGAGCGGTCTGCCTCGAGCTGGGGCGGCGGTTCGTGCTGGTGGACTCCAATCCGACCGCCATCGAGGTCATCGGCCGCCGGCTGAGCGGGGAAACCGACCCCGCCCACCCCGTCAGCTCGCCGGCCCGCGCACCAGCGGCACGAACCTGACCGGGTCCAGGCGCTCCGCCTCCAGCCCGCGCTCGGTCCGGCGCACGCGGGTCAGGCGCTGGCGGCGGGTCCCCACCGGCGCCACCAGGCGGCCGCCGAGCCTCAGCTGATCGGTCAGCGCCCGCGGCACTTCATCTCCGGCGGCGGCGGCGACGTTGACGGCGTCGAACGGCGCCTGCTCCGGCAGCCCGTCCCACCCATCTCCGACGACGCAGGTGACGTTCCGGAAGCCGAGCTCCTCCAGGATCCCCTGCGCCCCCCGGCTCAGCTCGGCATGGCGCTCGACCGTCCACACCTCCGCTGCCAGCAGGCCGAGCAGGGCCGCGTGGTAGCCGGAGCCGGTGCCCACATCGAGGACGCGATCGTCCGGCCCCAGCTCGAGCAGCTCCAGCATCCGCGCCACCACCGCCGGCTGGGAGATCGTCTGCGCGCAGGCGATCGGCAGCGCCACGTTCTCATACGCGCGCAAGCGCTCCGGCTCCGGGACGAACTCCTCCCGGGGCACAGTCGCCAGCGCCCACAGCACTCGCTCGTCGCGGACGTTCGGCGCCAGCCGCCTGGCACGTGCGATCGCATCCATCACGTGATCAATTGTCCCGATCCGGCTGGTATTGGCGGCCGGACGGCCTTCCGCGGTGGGACGTCTGGGGCCCGGAGACCCGGGGTGGTCCCCGGAGGCCGAGCGCGCCACGGAGCCCAGCCGATCGCGGCGGCCTCCAGACCTCCTCCTGGGCGCTATGACGAAGCGACCAGGGGGACGTCGTGGATGATCTGGGCCGGGCTGAAGTTGGACGTGTAGACGACGGCTGAGCCGGACTTCCCAGGCAGCAAACGGGCCGCCGCGGTCACCCGCGACGGCCCGCCGAACGAAATGAGTGCCCGGAGCTACGCGCCGTCGTCGGTCGCGGGACGGCGTGGGCCGCGCGATCCCGATAGACCGCGCGGGACAGGAGGGCGTTGCGGAATGCGCCGCGCGCGCTCCTCGGCGCGCTTTGTGAGATACGCCGCAAACGGGCGGTCGCTGACGATCCCCCAGGCGCAGAGCCCGACGATCCCAGCCACGACGGCCGTGATGAAGACGATGTTCAGGATGATCATGATGGCCGGCATTCGTCGACCTCGCTTTCTGCGCTCGGATTCGTGGAACACCCTGTTCCTTTCCCGGCGCGCGTAAGCCGGCTGTAGGTGTTGGGTAAGAGCTACGTGTGAGGCGTCTGGAGTGGTCGCATCGAGGGCGCGTCCGCGCGTCGCTCTTCTGACGCGGCGGACGAGGCCGGATCCAGCCGATAGCCGAGCCCGCGCAGCGTGGTGATGCTGATCGCGGAACCGAGCTTGCGGCGCAGCGCCGCGACCTGGACGTCCACCGTCTTCGGGCTGATTGCATCGGTGCCCCAGACCAGCTCGAGCAGCTGCACGCGGGTGTGAATCCGGGCCGGGTAGCGCAGCAGCGCGCCCAGCAGATCGAACTCGCGGCGCGTGAGCTCCACCTCGCGCCCCGAGGCGGTGCAGCGGCGCGCCTCGAGATCGAGCTCGAGTTCCCCGGTGCGCAGCACGGTCTGCTCGGTCCCGAAGCCGCGGGCCCGGCGCAGCTGGGCGCGGATGCGGGCGGTCACCTCGGGCATCGAGAGCGGCTTGACGACGTAGTCGTCGGCACCGGCGTCGAGCCCGGCGATGCGCGCCGCCTCGTCTCGGCTGGCGGTTAGCATGATGATCGGCACGGTCGACTCGCGCCGCACGCGGCGCACCAGCTGGAGACCGTCGATCTCGGAGAGCACCGGGTCAACCAGCGCGATGTCGACCGTGCCGCGGCGCAGCACCAGGAGGGCCTCCAGGCCGCTGCTCGCCTCGAGGACCTGGAACCCGTCGCCCCGGAGGTAGGCCGCGATCACCTGCCGGAGGCGGCGATCGTCCTCCGCTACCAGAACACGACCACCGGTGGTTGCCATCTGCTACTCGGCCATTCGTTCGTCATCGTGTCCCACAGCCCCCCTTTGGGTAATGGGGCACCATGACAACCACGGTGATCATCCTGAACCTGGCCATGTCGGTACCGGCCGTCCTTGTGCTGATAGCCACCGCGCCGTTCGTACTGCGGCTATGTCCGTCTACCCCGGGGGAGGAGGGCCGCGCTGACTGGCGCGGCCCCTTCCGCCGCCCGTTCGCGGGCCGGGCGTGTCAGCGCACCGCCGCATCGATCGCCACGGCGACGAACAGCAGCGCGAGGTAGATAAGCGAGAAATGGAACAGCAGGGCGGCGCGCGCGCGCGAGGTGTCCCGCCAGAGGCGCCACGCGAGCACGCACAGCACCCCTCCCAAGGTCGCGGCTCCGGCGACGTACACCAGCCCGAACGTGCCGATCGCCCCCGGCACCAGCGTGACCGCCAGGAGCACGATCGAGTACCAGAACACCTGCCGCGCGGTGGCGCGCGGCCCCCGCACGACCGGCATCATCGGCACATCCGCCGCAGCGTAGTGGCGAACGAGCAGCAGCGCCAGCGCCCAGAAGTGTGGTGGCGTCCACAGCAGCACGATCAGGAATAGGAAGCCGGCGCCGAGTCCGAGGCTGCCGTGCGCCGCCGCCCAGCCCGCCAGCGGCGGGATCGCTCCGGCCGCTCCGCCGATCACGATGTTCTGCGCGGTGGTGCGTTTCAGCCAGTACGTGTAGACGCCGACGTAGAAGGCGCCCCCGCCCAGCGACAGGACCGCCGCCAGAGGATTCGTGAAGGCAACGAGCACCGCGAACGCGAGCGCGCCGAGCACCAGCCCGAATGCGGTGGCCCTCGCGGGCGAGATGCGCCCCGCGGCCACCGGCCGCGAGGCGGTGCGCGGCCCCATGAGCTGGTCGATGTCGCGGTCGAGCACGTGATTGAGCGCGCTCGCGCCGCCGCAGGCCAGCGCACCGCCCACAACCAGGCCGGCCAGCGGCGCGAAGCCGGGCGCGCCGTGCGCCGCGGCGATCATCGCGCACACGGAAGTCAGCACGAGCAGCGACATGATCCGTGGCTTGGTCAGCGTCATGTAGTCGCGCCAGGTGGCGCTCGCGCGGCGGATCGGCACCGTCGCCGGAGCTGGCGCCACCTCGACGAAATCGGTCACTGCCACCTCAGGCTCCCCTGTTCCTGGCGATCGTCCGGAGGTCGCTCGCGACGTACCGGGAAAGGAACGGATATTGGTACCCCGACCGCATGTAGCCGCGCCGGTCGACCAGATACACCGCCTCGGTGTGGACGATGTCCCCGTCCACCGGGTGCGGCGAGACGTAGATGTGGTAGGCCGCCCACACGGGCGCGAGCTGCTGGCGCGTGCCCATCAGCCAGTGCCAGGGCGCCACCGCGGCAAGCCCCCAGGCCTTCGCCGCGCTCGCGGCGCTGGCGGGCGTGTCGAGCGGGTTGACGCTGACCGCCACCAGCACGGGCCGCTGGGCGGGCGGGAGCGATTGTTCGGCCCCCGCCAGCTCACGCCCCTCGAGCGGGCACTCCTGGTGGCAATGCGAATCGAAGAACACGATCGCGACGGATCGGCCCCGGAGCGAGGCCAGCGAGAACAACTTCCCGGACTGGTCGCGCAGGGTGTCGATCACCGGCGCGGGCAGTGTCCCCTCGGCCCAAGCCGCGCCGCCGTGCATGCCGAAGCGTGTGGACGCGGTCGCGGGCGCCGCGGCCGTGCCCGCCCTGAGTCGGTGCACTCCGAGCCCCACCCCCAGTCCCAGAGCGATGGCGAGCAGCAGCGATCCGGCAATCCAGGCAGGGCGCGGCATCGCGCGCCGCGAAGGCGACGGAGTGCCCGCGTCCGCGCTCATTACACCCCGGGCTCGGGCGGGAGGGTCTCGGGGACCGTGGGCCCCGGACTCGCCGCAGCCGGGTCCGTACTGGCTTCGGGCCCGTTGGCCGTCTCGGGCACGCGCACCGAGAACCACCAATACCACACCACGAGCGCGATCAGCAGCAGGACGGGCAGCAGCAGTGTGAGCAGCGCGCCGGCGAGGAAGGTTGCGATGGGAACCAATGGCAAGGCCGTCTCCTCCTCAGGTCGTGAACGCCGCCGGGGCCGGGTTGGGCGAGCGGTCCGGCTCCAGCCACCGGTAGAAACCGATGATGAACGTGATCGTGTACGCCAGCGACCCGGGGACCCACATAATGCCGGCGGCGAGCTGCTGATCGGTCAGGGCGCTGATCCCACCCGGCCGCACCTGAAGCGCCGCGTAGTAGCCGTAGATCGGATGCTGCACCATGACCAGCGTGATCGCCAGCATCCAGCTCACGACCATCGTGCTGGCCGCATAGGCGATCCGCACCGGCCAGACCAGGCGCGGGCGCAGCGGCCCCGGATCGATCACCCGCGCCCAGAACAGAAGCCCGGTGAAGAAGAACATCGCGTGCTCTATCGAATGGATGACACCGGAGGTCAGGGTGGCGTCGTAAGCGGCGGGGATGTGCCAGCCGATGATCGTGGCGTTGAACAGGATCCACGCCGGGACCGGCCGGGCGAGCACCCGGAGCGGCGCCACCCAGCGGGAACGAGCGATCGTCCGCGCGACCTTGGTCCGAGGATCGAGCGGCAGCGCGCGCCACATGCGCGGCCACGGCCTTCCGAGCAGCAACAGCGGCGGGGCCACGGTGAGCAGCAGGATGTGCTGCGCCATGTGCGCCCAGAACAGCTCGTCGGCGTAGTAGTCGATCGGGGAGCAGAGCGCGATCACAATGACCAGCAGGCCGGCGAAGAACGCGAGCGCCTGCAGGGGCTGGGGCCGATTCCGCCCCCGGCCGCCAAGCACGTACAGCGCGGCGGCAAGTCCGACGTATAACAGCGACGGGTCCAGCGACCAGGGCGTCCAGGCCATGTCAGCCGATCAGGTACAGGAGGATGTAGGCGAGCACGCCGGTCGCGACGAAGTACGCCCAGTAGAACGAGGAGGCCTCGATCCCGGCCAGGAGCAACGCGGTCTCACTCGTGGGCACTTCGATTTCGCGCATCTTGCCCTCTCGCCGCACCCGCCACAGGCTCGCGACCTGCACCTCGATCCAGTACAGGCCCATTAGCGCCACGATCGCGTAGGACGCCGTCCACCCGAAGAACACGGCGGCATAGCCGCCGCTGGCGGCGCCGAAGTCGAGGACGGTGTACTCGATGAACTGGAGCACAACGGCGGCGACCCCCATGCCGACGGCGATCATCCCGGCCGCCATCGAGTCGCCGGCCGGACGTCGCGCCGCGAGCCGGTAGATCACGGCGCTGAACAGGAACAGGGCCACGATCGCGATGCCGAGACCCCCGTCGGGGACGACGTTGCCGATCTTCCAGCTGTGGTTCATGTCGAGCGCCTTCAGGTAGAAGAACGCGAACAAGAACGAGGCGAAGAAGAACGTGATCGCGCCGCATAGGAGCCGCCCGCCGACCCAGATCGCGCGGGGCTGCCACTCCGGGGGCTCGGGCTCGACGTGACCGCCGACGGGAGCGGAGGCTGACGCTTCCATGGCTTAGGAACCCCCCCCGGCGGGCGCGAGTGCCGGCGATCTGGCCGGAGCCGGTTCGACCCCGTACGGGTACGGGTCAGCGTCGAAAACGGGGATCCGGTCGAAGTCGTGCACGGGCACCGGCGTGGGCAGCGTCCACTCGATGCTCTTCGCGTTCCACGGGTTGTCCGGGGCCGGTTCGCGCTTGATGAGCAGCGACCACACGACGTTGAACAGGAACACGAGCATCGAGAGCCCGATTACGTAGGCCGAGATCGACACCCAGTCATTCAGCCCCTGCCACGCGGAGTTGTAGGTCACCACCCGGCGCGGCATTCCCATGAAGCCGAGCGCGAACAGCGGCGCGAAGGTCGAGTTGAAGGCGATGAACAGCGTCCAGAAGTGGATCTTGGCCAGGCGCTCGTTGAGGTTGAAGCCGTACATCTTCGGCACCCAGTAGTAGATCCCGGCGAAGAACGCGAAGATCAGGCCGCCCATAATCGTGTAGTGGAAGTGCGCCATCACGAAGAAGCTGCCGTGCGTGGTGATGTCACTGGGGGTGTCGGAGTTGAACACGCCCGAGATCCCACCCCACAGGAAGTTGAACATCCAGCCCAGACAGAACAGCATCGGCACCGTCAGCCGTATTCGCCCGCGCCACAGCGTCCCCATCGCGCACAGGAAGATGAACCCCGTCGGCAGCGAGATCAGCTCGGTGGAGAGCATGTAGAACGGCCGCAGATCAGCGTTGATGCCCGACACGAACAGGTGGTGCTGCCACACGAACCAGCTCAGGAACGCGATGCCGAGCATCCCCGCGACAGCCAGCCGGTAGCCCCACAGTGGTTTTCGGGCAAACACCGTCATCAACTCGAGCACGATCCCCATGCCGGGCAGCGCCAGGATGTACACCTCCGGGTGGCCGAACACCCAGAACAGGTTCTGGAACAGGTATGCGCTGCCGCCCGCCCCGGGGATGTAGAACGCGGTCTGCACGGTCCGGTCGCTCGCCGCCATCAGCAGCGCGGCGATCAGCATCGGCGCCGCCAGCAGCATCAGCCACGCCGTCGAGTACGCCCCCCACACGAAGATCGGCAGCCGCGACCAGGTCATCCCCGGCGCGCGCATGGTGGTGATCGTCACGACCAGGTTGAATCCGAACAGCGTCATCGACAGGCCGACCAGCGCGAAGAAGCAGATGTAGGCGTCGTAGCCGGCGGTCCCCTGCGCCCCCAGCGGCTGGTAGCCCGTCCAGCCGGTCTGGAAGCCGCCGAAAAAGATCGTGGTCAGCAGGATCACCTCGCCGGCCATCAGCAGCCAGAAGGTGAACGCCGAGAGCCGCGAGAACGCCATCCGCCGCGAGCCGATCATCAGCGGCACCAGGAATGAGGCAAGCGGCCCCAGCAGCCCCGAGGTCATGGTCCCCATCATCATCGACCCGTGCATGCCGACCAGCGTCAGGTACTGGTTGGCGCCGAACACGTGCACGTTGGGCTGAAGCAGCTCGGTCCGGATCAGCATCGCGTTGAGCCCGGCGACGAAGAAGAACATCCCGATCCCCACCATGTACTGCTTGGCGACGACCTTGTGGTCGGTCGACAGCGTGAAGTACCGGAAGACGCCCGCCTCCTCGGACTCCCGCTCAGCGAGCGACGGCGGATGCCCGAGCAGCCGCTTGATCGGATAGTTGGCGAAGCCCAAGCCCACCAGGAAGCCGACCACGCCGAGGAAGTAGCCGAGCATGATCGCGATGTCGTTCTCGCCGGCCTGCGCCGAGTAGTAGGCGATGTTCGCGCCATGGATGTGATCGCCGATGTAGTGGCCGACATACCACCCCACGATCCCCAGCAGGATCCCGGTCAGCATGTTGAAGCCGATCAGCTTTCGCCAGCCGCTACGGGGCGCGGTCGCCGACACTGCAATCGCGCTCATCCGGCCCTCCTCGGTGGTGGTGGGAAGTAGGTCTTCGAGTACGGCGGCAGGGTCCTGGTCGCCGGCGCGAACTTCACCCTCTGCTGCGCGATCCACGCGGCGAACTGCGCCTTGGGGACGACCCGCCCCTGGTCGAACATGTAGCCATGCCAGACGCCGCACAGCTCGGCGCAGCGCACGTGGAAGATCAGCGGTCCCTTCGTCGTCACGTAGGCGACGTTGTTCACGCCCGGGTTCGCGTCCGCCTTGACGCCGAGCTCATATGCCCAGAATGAGTGGATCACGTCGAGTGACGTCACGTTGAACTGCACCAGCGTGTTCTCGGGCAGCTCGAGGGCGTTGGTCTCGACTCCGCCGTAGCCCGGGAAGCGGAAGTTGAACTGCCACTGCTGCGCGACCACCTGCACCACCAGACGTTTGCCGCCGGCGGGCGCCTCGGGAGTCGCGATCGGGTTCGGACCCTGACCGCCACCGGATCCATCATCCAACAGCCTGACCGTGCCATACCCCGCCAGGAACAGCACGAGCGTCGTCGTGACGATAAGCCACCAGAACTGTACGCTCGAGTCGCCGCGAATCGCGGGTCCGTCGACGACCACCTCGGGCGTGGACTCGCGAAACGCCCATAGCACGTAGGCGAGGTAGACGAGCACCCCGAGCGCCACCGGGGTGGCGGTGGCCAGCAGCACCGTGTTGTCGGTGACCTGCCCGGACGCCTCCACGCTTCCGTTTCCGGGCGGGAGGCCCGGGCCGATCAGGAAGATCACGATCGGCGTCATGACCACGCTGGCGATCAGCCAGAGAACCACGACGTTGCGCCAATGGCGTGTTCCTTCCACGTTCAGTGCTCCACCGGCTCGCTCATACGACCTTGATAAAGCCGTCCATGTAGCCGACCGTCTGCATCGGGCCGCCGAAGCCGGCGATGTAACCGGCGGCGCACGGCACGAAGCACTGCCAGCGGTACAGCCCCTTGCCGGGCGTGCGGAACGTGAACGAGGTCACGGTGTGGTCGAAGGAGAGGCTGCACGGCGCGTTGCCGCACGGGTTCTTAGCGTTGTCGGATATCCCCTGAAGCGGCACCGCCAGGCCAATCGCCGGGATCGAGAACACGTGCGAGGCGTTATCAGGGATGATCCCCCGCGTCTGCCTGCCGTTGACCGTGATGACGCCGCCGACCGTTCCGGTGGCCTGGCCGAACCACGGGTTGCGCAGCCCCGAGGCGCTGTCGTAGTTGAAGATCGTCACGCGCACGAGCGTGTTCGCCGGCAGCACGTATGTCGTGTCGTGCCGCCAGTTGCCCGAGTTGGCGTCGACCGCGTAGTACGAGACCCAGGTCGGGTGCGGATCGCTGACCGCCGCCGCCGGCACGGTCCCCAGGTACAGCTGCGCCCCCAAGGGAGTTTGCACAGCCGCCACGGAGCCGGGCACGTTCACGAGGTACAGGCCGATGTAAAGACCGATCGCGACACACACCGCCACAGCCACGATCGTGGCCCAGAGCGCACGCTTTGCGGTAGCGCTCATGGCCGCACCCCACTGGAAGGTTGTACCCAGGAATCCATGCCTCTCCCTCTCGGGCCGGTGTTATATAGACGCCGCCGGGGCCCAAACAGCGAGATGACGGCAATGTCATCAAGCGGTCATTTCCAAGTCATTTTCGGAGGGATCGCGAGGGATGAACGCTCGATCTCCATGCGCTGCGCGGTGCGGAGGAAGGCGCGCGGCACGATCGTCGCGCTCGCACTGCCCCGCCTCGCTCTTGAGCGGCCGCCTCAGAAGGCGCGCGAGATCGCCTGAACGACGGTCGCCGTGTCGGAAACGTCCTCGCCGAACGCCTGATAGCAGCCGGCGTTGATCGCGTTGATTACACCCGCCGGCGCAGGCCCCCAGCGTGGGGAAACACCACCATGCTCCCTGACATACAGCGCCGCGTAGGCGTTCTGCTGGTTCACGTTGGTCGAGCTCCACTGCGCGCACGTGCTGCTGTCCGTCACCGCGCCGGCCCTCGGGCCGAGAGCAGTCAGCGCGAAAGCCGCCACCGTCAGGGCGCACACGGCTGCTACGGCCAGTGAAGCCACCTTGTGTGAAGCGACCAGACCCCGCAGGGTCCGCGGAGCGATGTCCGAACCGGTGTGTGTAGCCGAAGCGCTGGTGCTCACGATGACAACACGCTCCTCTCATTGGGGCCGGTGCCGCTTCCTGGCCTTTGAATGCACCGGCTCCGACTGCCTGGCTTCCGAGGGGCTGGGGACTTATAGCCCACGGGGTCGCAGGGGTCAAGGCGAGAGGGTGGAGCGCTCGCCGGCGGCGCCGGCTGCTCCGTCCGGCCGGTCTCCAGCCACGTCGCACCCGTGGGGCCGGGCCCGCGCATGGCGCACGACCTGACGTGGGGCTCTACGATTCCGGGCGGCGCAGAGGCGCAGATGGCAGCGACGTCATTTCGGCGTCATGTACCTGTAATCTGGCGCGAGGTACCCGTGGCGAGCGAGAAACGGGCTCGAAAGAGCAGATGCGCATTCTGATTGTGGAGGACGAGGTGCGGATCCGTGCCTTCCTGGCGCGGGCGTTCGAAGCCGAGGGCTTCGGGGTGGACGTGGTCGGCGACGGCGAGCAGGGAGTTGTGCGGGCGCTCGCGGGGCAGTACGACCTGGTGATCCTCGACCTGATGCTCCCGGGTCGAAGTGGCCTTGACGCCTTGCGCGAGCTCCACCGCGAGAAGTCGGATCTCCCGGTGCTGATCCTGTCGGCCCGCAGCGATCTGCCGACCAAGTTGCGGAGCTTCGAGCTGGGAGCGGTCGACTATGTCGCCAAGCCGTTCTCGCTGGACGAGCTGCTGGCCCGAGCGCGGGTTCAGCTGCGCCGTGCGCGCCTGGCCGACGACAGCTCGGAGATCCGCGTCGGCCGCCTGGCGCTCGACCTGGCGCGCCGCCAGGCCCGCGTCGGCGACACCGTGGCGGACCTGTCGGATCGCGAGTTCAGGCTCCTGCATTTCCTGGTGAGCCACGTCGGGGAGGTGATCAGCCGTGAGCGCCTGCTGTCCGAGGTCTGGGGCTACGACTTCGATCCGAGATCGAACGTCGTGGATGTGTGCGTGAGGCGGCTGCGGCGGCGCCTGGGACCCGATGCTCCGATCGAGACGGTGCGCAATGCGGGCTACCGTGCGGCGGCTTGAGCGCGACACCTGGCGTCGCCACCGGCCCGCCGTGGCGATCGTGGTCATGCTCGTGGGTCGCTACCGGCTCGAGCTCCTCTGGGTCGTGTTCGCGGCGGTCAACTACGCGGCGATGTTCCTGTGGCCCCAGTGGCAGACCGTCCCGTTCTACCTGATCTGGATCAGCCTGACGCTCCTCTACGGCCTCAGGGTGTGGCCGCTGCAGCCGACGCTCATCCTGCTGGCCGCCGTGATGGTGCTCACCGGCGTTCCGATCGCCTCACACGTCATGGGCAGCACGGATGCCGTGGCGAAGGTGATCAGGGTTCCCCTGATGGCGGCGCTGTTCCTGGCGGTGGTGTGGCACGCGCGCCGCCGGGTCGAAGCGGTGCGGATCGCCGAGAGCGGCGCCGAGGAGCTCCGCTCGATGCTCGACCGTCAAGAGCGCTTTATCCACGATGCCTCGCACGAGCTGCGCACTCCGGTGACGATCGCTCGCGGGCACGTGGAGCTGGCGGCCGAGAACTCCGGCGCGCGTGCCGAGCTTGAGGTCGCGGTCGATGAGCTATCGCGGATCGATGCCATCATCGGACGCCTGCTGCTGCTGGCCTCGGCCGGCCAGCCCGACTTCCTTGAGACCGAGGAGGTCGACCCGGAAGGGTTCCTGGAGGACATCTTCATGCGATGGTCGGGGGTCGCGCCGCGAGCCTGGCGCCTGGGGACACTCGCCCAGGGGCGGCTGCTGGTTGATCCCGACCGTCTGCGCGCGGCGCTGGACGCCCTGCTGGAAAACGCCGTGAAGTTCACGCAGGAGCGGGGTGCGATCGAGCTTCGGGCCGTCCCGCACGGGCCCGGTCACATCGTGATCGAGGTCCGTGACGAAGGCTGCGGGGTGCGCGAGGAGGCACTCGAGCGCATCTTCGACCGCTTCGCCCGAGCCGACGCTGCCCGCACCCGCTCGGACGGCGGGGTCGGACTGGGCCTGGCGATCGTCGACGCGATCGCCAAACGTCACGGCGGCGGGTGCACGGTCACCAGCAGTCCCCGTGGGTCGGTGTTCGCGCTGACACTGCCCGGGTTCAGGCCGGCCGACAGCGCTCCGCGCACATCGGCGTTCACCTCCTCGAGCACCTGAGCGTTCGATTCGCCCCGCGTACCTCGCGCCGGTGACGATCAGCGTCGGCGTCGTGACGATCCCGCCCCTCACGCCGGACTGGAAGCCCCGGCGAACCCGCGCCCGGATGTCCGGGGCGCGGCGATTGGCGTCGAACCGGTCGACGTCCGGCCCCAGGGCGCGCGCTTCCAAAGGTAGGGGTGCGTCCGACCATCGCGCTCCGGCACGGCGCGCACCAGGGATGGCATGCCCGCCCGTTCGCGCTCGGGCTGGACGTCTGACGCCGGCTACACCGCGCCGCGGGCGCGCGCCAGTATCGGCTCGAGGTGATCCTTGAGCTGCTCCTCGGTCACCCCGGGGAGCTGGAAGCTGGCGCGCCCGCGGCCGGTCGCCACGTGCAGCTCGTAGGCCCGCCGCCGAGCCGGCCGCAGACCGCGGCGACCCCTCGGCAGGTCGACGGTTTCGATCTCGCTCCACTCCAGCCGGCCGATCGGCGCCCCGCTGGACCGCTTCAGGACATCGAGGCCGGCCGACGAGATCCGCAGCTCCAGGTCGCGCTCGCCCACGCGCAGCGACTCGATCCCGCCCAGGTGCACCGCGGCGACGCGGAGGGCATCGGCCTCCGCATCTGCATCGGCCTCCGCATCTGCATCGGCCTCGGCATCTGCCTCCGCCTCCGCCTCGGCCTCGGCCTCGGTCGGCTCGACCACCGCAGGCGGCTCCGCATCTCCCGGGAACGGCGGAGCTCCCGTCTCCTCATGGGCCCTGACCACCGCCGGATGACGGATCGCCTGGCCCAGGCCGATCCCCAGCTCGGCGGCGGCGGCGCCCGCCAGCGCGCGTCGCCACAGAACCCCGTCGGCGTGGACGACCGCCTCGGCCGCGTGCCGGTCGAGCTCGTCCGGATCCAGGCTGAGGCCCGCCGCGGTGGCCTGGCGACCGAGCGCGCCGCGCAACCGTGCCACCACGTCCCGGCGCCCGGCGTCCGCGATCCGCTGGACCGCCCCGTTGCGGTCCTCGCCCGTCATCCGCCCGCCTCCAGGCGCCGAGCCACGGTGGTCAGGAAACGCGCCGCCTCGGCCCCGAACAGGATGCGGTGATCGGTGGTCAGGGTCAGGGTGAGCAGCTGCCCGGCGGTGACGGCGCGGTCGCGCACCACCGGAGCCGGACGGACCGCGCCCACGTTCAGGGCGGCTGCCTGGGGCGGGGTGATGAGCGCAACTCCGCGATGGACACCGTACTGGCCGACGTCGGTCAGCACGAACGTGGCGCCGGCCTGTTCAGGCGGGGTGAGCGCTCCGGCCCGGGCCCGCGCGCGCAGGCGGTCGAGCTCGCGGTCCAACTCGGCATACGACCGCTGGTCGGCGTCGAGCAGCGTGGCGGCGGTCTGCGATGTCGGCCCCTCGAGGGTGACCGCCACGTTGACGCGCGGGTACAGCTCGAACCGGCCGTCGCGATAGGCGGCGTTCGCGCGCGGGACCGCCCGCAGGGCGGCGGCGCACGCGGCGACGACCACGGCGCTCGTCGAGACCGCGTGATCCTCGGCGGTCTGGAGCAACGCCCCGGCGTCGATGTCCATCGACAGCTCCAGATCCGGCACGGTGGCCCGCGTCTCGGCGGCACGCCGGCCGATCGAGCGCTCGAGCCGGTCAGGCTCCTCGATGCGGGGCTCGCCCTTCAGCGCGGGACCGGGGGCGTCCCGGACCGGGGATGACAGCGGAAGATCCACGGGGAACGGAAAATACCGGGCCGCCGCTCACCTACGTGGAGCCGTCGGCTCCCTCCCAGAGCGCGAGGAATTCCTCGGCCTCCATCCCAGCCAGGTCGGTCCGCAGCCGTTTGGCGAGCCTGGCCGCCTCCTTGGCCGGGAGGTCCCAGTAGAGGAGAAGCTCACCATCGTCGACGGAGACGACCTCGATCCGGTCCAGGCGCCGCCGATCGGCGAGGAACGCCGGCTCGCGCCCTGAGCGCGAGACGATCAGGTGAAACGCCCGGTTGGCCTTCACCCCACCCGCGCCGGGCCCACCGCTTCCAGGGCCCGCTCCAACGCGTCGGCGCCGGCGAGCACCTCATCGCCGAGCTGGATCGCCGGCAGGGTCCGCACGCCGGCCGCCAGCGCCCGTTCCCCGGCCCGGCTCAGAGACTCCGACACCGATCGCATCTCGATCGCCTTGAGCACCGCCCGGGGGTGCATCTCACACGCGGCCGCGGCCAGCAAGACGGTCGCCTCATCACCGAGATCGCGCCCGCCCGCGAACGTCTGGCGAAACGCGGCGAGCGAGAAGGCAACGGTCTTACCCCCGCTGTTGGCGAATGTGGCCGCCAGCATCGCCCGCCGGCTGTCCGGGGGCCACCGGCCGGGCAGGCGCAGGGCCTGAAGGCCCTGCCCGGCAACTGCGGCGGCGAGCTGCACGGGATCGACCGCGGGCGCCGCCCATCCGAGTTGGGCGCCGTGCACCGGCTGCCACTCGCAGACGATCGGCAGCGTCCCGAGGATGCGCTCGGCCACCAGATACGACCACGGATCGGCCAGGTCGAAGTAGAAGAACGCGGACTGTTCGGACGCCGCAGCCATCGCGGGCGAGGGTCCTCAGCCGTGGATCAGCCAGCCGTCGGCCGCGCGGGCGGCCTCCATCACGGCCTCGGACATGGTGGGGTGGCCGTGGACGAGCCGGGCCACCTCCGGGTATCCGCCCTCCAGCGCCCGGGCGTTGACGAGCTCCTGGATGAGCTCGGTCGCCTTGGAGCCGACGATGTGGCCGCCGAGCAGCTCGCCGTAGCGCGTCTCACCGACAATCTTGACCAGCCCGGTGCGATCGCCGTAGACGGTGCCGGCGCCGACCGCGCCGTACGGGACCTTTCCGACGACGACGTCGTAGCCCTGCTCGCGGGCCTGCGCCTCGGTCAGGCCGAAGCTGGCCACGTTCGGCATGCAGAACGTCGCTCGCGGAATGTCGATGTACTCGAGCGGGTGCGTGCTCATACCGGCGGCATCCTCAACGGCGATGACGCCCTCGTCGGATGCCTTGTGGGCCAAGGCCGGCCCGGGAACCAGATCGCCGATCGCATAGACGCCGGGGACGCTCGTGCGCATCGTGCCATCGACGGCGATCAGACCGTCGTCGCCCAGCCGGACCCCGGCGGCCTCGAGCCCCAGGGCGTCCACATCCGGACCCCGTCCGGCAGCGATGACGAGCCAGTCGACCTCGCCCGTCTCGTCGCCGAAGCTGAACGTGACACTGTCCTCGCCGGAGACGATGTCCTTGACGAGGGTGCCGGTGTGAATTGACATCCCCTGGCGCTTGAGCCCACGCTCGGCGATCCGGGAGATATCCGCATCCTCGGTCGGCAGGACGCGGTCGAGCGCCTCGAACAGGGTCACTTCGACGCCCAGGCGCGTGTACGCCGAGGCGATCTCAGTCCCGGACGCGCCGGCGCCGACGACGGCCATCGACGTGGGCAGCGCGTCGAGCGCCCACGCCTCCTCGGTGCCGATCACCCGCCCGCCGAACTGCGCGCCTGGGATCGGTCGCTTGACCGATCCGGTGGCGAGCACGATCGTCTTGGCGGTCAGCTGCTGCCCGCCGACGGTCACGGCGCCCGGACCGGCCAGCGCGCCCTCGCCCTCGATCACCTCGACCTTGTTCTTCTTGAGCAGTCCGGCGACGCCGCCGGTCAGCGTGGAGATGACCTGCTCCCGCCGCGCCGAGACGCCGGCGTAGTCGACCTCCGGGTCCGAGACGGTGATGCCGAACTGGCCGGCCTCGCGGATCTCGGTGAGGACATCGGCCACGCGCAGAACCGCCTTGGCCGGGATGCAGGCGTAGTTGAGGCAGCGACCCCCCACCCGGTCCTTTTCGATCACCGCGGTCTTCATTCCCAGCTGGGCGGCGCGGATCGCCGCCACGTAGCCGCCCGGGCCGGAGCCGATGACGATGCAGTCGTAGGTGGAGTCAGCCATCGGTCGATGAATCTAGTACACGTGGCCGGAAGTTCTGCGCGATGCGCGTCCTGGCGTCCAGCCGCCGAGCAGGGGTGGCGCGGGTCGCCTATGCGCCCGGGCGTCTCGGCATCTGGATCCGACTGAGGACGCGGACCAGCTTGACGAACAGGTAGCCCGCGACGAGGATGATGAGCAGAGCGACCACGACGCCGAGCACGTTGCTCGCCTCGATCAGCAGCAGGGCGAAGATCGTGACGATGATCGCCAGCAGCGCCATGAAGCCGAGCACGGCGCCATACCACAGGCGCCATAGCCCCACGGCGCAGGCGAGCATGAGTGCCGAGAAGACCATGATCCCGCTGGCGGCGGGGCGCGTGCCTGAAATCTTGTCTCCGGCCAGGTAGGCGATCAGATTGGCCAGCGCCAGTCCGGCGGCCAGCAGCGCCGAGACGACGATGACCGGCGGCCGCTCTCCGGGCGCCAACGGCTCGAGGGCGGCCCGGGCCTCGGCATCGCGCCGCTGCGATCGGCTGAGCTGCTCGCTGCTGGGCGCGAACCACTGCCCGCGGTCCTGCCCCCGCGGAGGCTGGGCGGAGGCGGCCGGCGGCGCGCCGCGACGGCCGCGACGACCGCGCTTCCGGCTAACGCGCTGAGCCAACGCTCTCCTCACTCGTCAGCGCCGACCGAAGCTCGCTCGCAACCCCCCGGGGATCATCTGACTCGGTCACCGCCCGCACCACGGCGATGCGGCGCGCGCCCGCGTCCCGCACGGCGGAGACGTTGTCGCGGTTGATGCCGCCGATGGCGAAGAAGGGCGTGGCGGCATGGGCGGCCGCATAGCGGACCAGGTCCAGTCCGACCGCCGGCCGACCCGGCTTGGTGGGCGTGGCATGCACCGGTCCGACGCCGATGTAGTCGAGGTCCGGCTGGCGAGCGGCCACATCGATCTGGGCCGGCGAGTGCGTCGACAGCCCGACGACACGCGCATCGCCGACCAGACGCCGCGCCTGTGCCACCGGGACGTCGTCCTGTCCGACGTGGACCCCATCGGCTCCGGCCGCGGCGACGAGATCCGGGCGATCGTTGAGGATGAGCAGCACGCCGTGGGTCGCGCACACCGCGGCATACCGCCGGGCGACGGCGACGATCTCCTCGTCCGGGGCCGATTTCATGCGCAACTGGACGATGTCGACGCCACCGCGGATGGCCGTCGACAGGAAGTCGTCTGGCAGCGCATCGCACACCAGGTAGACGCGGGCGCTCTGAACAGCCTGCCGGGGATCATTCACGGTCCAGAGTCTGGCAGGAGTGGCGCGCGAGCCAGGCCGGACGCAGGTCCTGGGACGGACTTGGGCGATGTCGTACTACCATCCCCTGTACGGGAGCCCCACCGTTGGGCTGAGAGGGCGGACGCCGATTCGCCGACCGTCAGGACCTGACCGGGTAATGCCGGAGCAGGGAGGTTCATTGTCAGAGCACAGAGCAGCAGCAGATCTCGTCATCATCGGCGGCGGGTCGATCGGTCTGTCGATCGCCTGGCGCGCCGCGGCACGGGGCCTGGACGTCGTTGTGCTGGAGCGCGGGCGCGCCGGAGAGGGCACCTCGCGCTATGCCGCCGGGATGCTGGCGCCAATCGCCGAGGTCACACCCGGCGAGGAGCCCCTGCTGGACCTCGGCCTGCACAGCGCGAGGCTCTACCCGGCGTTCGTGGCCGAGCTCGAGGCGACGGCCGGCGTCGACACGGTCGGCTACACCACCCCCGGCACCCTGCTCGTGGCCCGGGATGCCGACGAGGCCGAGGCCCTCGAGCGCGAGCTCGTCCTGCGGCGGAGCTTGCACCTGGAGGTGGAACGCCTGCGCCCCAGCGAGGCGCGTCGGCGCGAACCGGGACTGGCGCCGGCGCTGCGCCTGGCGCTCGACGTGCCCTCCGACCACGCCGTCGACCCGCGGGCGCTGCTGCCCGCCCTGGCCAGGGCACTGGTGGCCTGCGGCGGCGAGCTGCGTGAGAACGCGGCCGTCGCCGCCGTCGCCGGCAGCGGCGACCGGGTGACCGGAGTGGAGCTGGCCGACGGCTCGCACCTGGCCGCGGGGGCGGTGGTCATCGCCTCCGGCGTGTGGTCGTCTGAGATCGGCGGCCTGCCGGACACGGGGCGCGTTCCCCTGCGGCCGGTCAAGGGCCAGATCATGCGTCTGCACGATCCCGCCGGCCCCGGGCTGCTGTCCCGCGTCGTCCGCATGGGCAGCACGTACATCACCCCCCGCGGCGACGGGCGCTACGTCCTGGGAGCCACCTCCGAGGAGCGGGGATTCGACACGACGGTGACCGCCGGGGCCGCGTTCGAGCTCCTGCGCGACGCATCCGAGCTCGTCCCGGGCGTCTCGGAATGGATCATCGACGAGTTCGCGGCGGGCCTGCGGCCGGGAACTCCGGACAATCTGCCGGCGATCGGAGCCGGGGAGCTGGAGGGTCTGTACTGGGCCGTCGGTCACCGCCGCGGGGGCATCCTGCTGGCACCGGTCACCGCCGAGCTGATCGTGTCCGCGCTGCTCGGCGAGGACCTGCACATCCCCGTCGGGGCCTTTGCCCCCGGTCGCTTCGCCGCCACGTTGACTCCTGCCCACCCAACCCGGAGCCGGTCGTGAACCTGATCGTCAACGGCGATCCGCGTCGGCTGCCGGCCGGGGCTACCGTAGCGAGCGTGATCGAGCTGCTCGACGTCGCCCCCGGCGCCCGGGGCGTGGCCGTCGCCGTTGACGGCGAGGTCATCGCCCGCTCCCGCTGGGCCGACACCAAACTGCGCGAGGGCTCCAGCGTGGAGGTCCTCGCCGCCATTCAGGGAGGATGACGCCCATGCCCGATCCGCTGCGCATCGCCAATCGAGAGCTGAACTCCCGCCTGATCCTGGGGACCGGCGGCTTCGCCAACCACGAGCTGCTGGCCGAGGCCTGCCGGGAGGCCGGAGCGGAGCTGTGCACGCTGGCCCTGCGCCGCGTGGATCCGAGGGCCCGCGGCTCGATTCTCGACGTGCTGGTGGCGGAGGGCGTGGACGTCCTGCCCAACACCGCCGGCTGCTTCACCGCGCGGGACGCGGTCACGACCGCCCAGTTGGCGCGCGAGGCGTTTGAGACCGACTGGATCAAGCTGGAGGTCATCGGCGACGACCGCACGCTCCTGCCCGACGCCGTCGAGCTGGTCGCGGCCGCCGAGGAGCTCGTCGATGACGGCTTCACCGTGCTGCCGTACACCACCGACGACCCGGTGCTGGCGCGGCGGCTGGAGGACATCGGCTGCGCCGCCGTCATGCCCCTGGGGTCGCCGATCGGCAGCGGCATGGGCATCTGCAACCCGTACAACATCTCCATCATCATCGAGCACGCCCGGGTGCCGGTCATCCTCGATGCCGGTGTTGGCACCGCCTCCGACGCCGCGCTGGCCATGGAGCTCGGCTGCGACGCGGTGCTGTGCGCCAGCGCCATCTCGCGCGCGCACGATCCCGTGGCCATGGCCCGCGCGGTCCGGCTCGGCGTCGAGGCCGGGCGGCTGGCTCAGGGGGCCGGACGGATCCCGCGGCGCAGATACGCGCAGGCCTCGACGCCACAGGAGGGGATCGCCGCGTTCGGCGTCCAGGGCATCGCCCAGTGAACGTCGACGCGCTGATCGACGGCTGGCAGGAGGCCTGGACGGCCAAGGACCCCGTCCGCTTTGCCGAGGTGTGCGCCACCGGCGTCCAGTACGAGGACCCGCTCACCGGCGAGCCGCTCAACGGGGTCTCGGCGCTGGCGGCACACGCCGGCCGGCTGTGGGCGGGCTTTCCGGACGCGCGCCTGGAGCGAACCGGCGAGCGGCTGCACAACGACCGCTTCGTGGCCGCCCCCTGCAAGGTGCTGGGCACCCATCGCGCAGCGCTGGAGGGGTTGCCGGCGACGAACCGGTTCGTCGTCGTCCACTGCATCTTCTACTGCGAGCTCCAGCATGAGCTGCTGCTGCGCGTGCGCGCATTCTTCGACGTCTACGACGCGGCGACGCAGCTCGGCGTCCTGCCCGGGCGCGGCACGCTCGGCGAAAAGGCGCTGCTCATGCTGCGCGGCTTCGGGCTGCGCGGCACGCGCAACGGGTGACGATCGATCAGCGCGCGGCGACGGCCGCCGCCGCCAGGCCGTGGCGCGCCGCCGGGCTCAGGCGCCGGCGCAACCTCCAGCGGGCCCCGGAGAACGAGAGGTTGGCGACCGTGGCGAACCCCCGCTCGTCGGCCCGCAGCGCGAGCAGCAGGTGCGCGACGCGGTCTGACCGCGGGAGTTCGTCGCCCGTGGCCCGCACGCAGTAGCACTGGACGCGCCGGCCGCCCGGACGGACGAGCAGCGCGCCCGCCGGACCGACGAGCCAGACGCCGAGGCGGCCCCGCTCCAGCGCCAGGCCGGTCCGGGCGAGCAGGGTCCGAGCGTCGTGTCCGACGAGGTCGGCGAGCAGCCCGAGCGCCCGTTGCTCGGCCGCACCCGCGGCGGCCTGGGCCGCAGCGGGCTCCCTCAGCACACCGGCGCCGCGCGCGGCGTACAGCTCAGGGATCACCCACGCGAAGGCGAGGGCCACCACCGCCACCGGGATCATGACCGCGCTCAGCGCCGGCAGAGCGGCCGCCGTCAGCAGGAAGGGCACCTCGTGGGCGGCCGTGCTCAGCGTCCACAGCCGATCCGCGCGGCACAGCTCGCGCTCGTCGACCCGGCGGCGCCAGGGAACGGCGGCGAGCTCCGGAAGCTCACCGGTGAGCGGCAGCGAAGCTCCGCCGCCGGCCGGCGAAGCGGTGGGAGTCAACCGCCGGCGATCGGTCGGCGCACGATGACGAGCTCGGCGTCCAGGGGCAGCTCCCGCACGGCGGTCGCCTCACCCCCGGCTCCGCTGGCGACGGCCAGGTATCCCCGGTCCAGCTCGGTTGCCAGCGCGGCCCGCGCCGCGTCGGCCCCAGCGGGGTCCTCGTGGCTCCACTCCGCGAGGACGGTGTGTCCGGTCTGGTCGAGACGAATCAAGCGCGACATACAGCCCTCCAGACGACGTTGTCGCTGAGATCATACGTCCGCCGCTGCGGTGGCCGGTCAGCCTGCTCTAAATCTAAAGAAGCAAGTCGGCGATAAGAGCCCGGCTTCCCCCCGCCGGCATCGCCCGCCCGGTCGTCACCGTCACCGGACCGGCGACGAAGACGTGCTCCCCCTGATGCCCGGCGACGTGCCGCAGCCCGTCCAGGCGCGGTGGCGGCAAGGCCGTTGCCACCGCCAGCACCACCGCCGAACCACCCGCCCGCTCCACCATCGCACGCGCGCCGCGCTGCAACCGTCGCGCTGCAACCCTCGCGCGGCGCCGGGCCGGCCGCCGGCGGCACTCGCCGACGCCAACCAGGGCCCACAGGCGAGGCGCACCGCGAGCAGCGGCAGCGGCGAACCCTCCGTCGCGATGATCCGATCCTGTAGTGCGAGGACCGCCACGGCATCGCCGGGCGCGCTCCCGCGTCTGCGCAGCCATGTCTGCGGAGGCTGATGCTCGCGCGCCGGTGGCGCCTGCCGGTACTCGGCGGCGAGCGCGTGGGCGAGCGCGCCCGGCCAGCTGCGCGGGACGCGCTGCACGAGCACGGCGTCGCACTCGCAGCCGCGCAGCCCGTCGATCAGCTCGCTGAGCTCATCATCCACCGACACCGTGAGGCGCGTCCAGATCACGACCCGCAGCTGCACTGGGGTCAACGTACACTGCAGCGCTTGCCCCGCCACTTCCTCACCGGTGACGAGCTGAGCGCCGACGAGCTCGAGCACCTCCTCCAGCGTGCCGCAGCGCTCAAGGCCGACCCACTCGGCTCCGACGCGTTGAGCCGCCGCTCGGTGGCACTCATCTTCCGCGCCCCCTCGACGCGCACCCGCACGTCGTTTGAGACCGGCATCGTCGAGCTCGGCGGTCATCCCATGGTGTTGCGCACCGACGAGATGCAGCTCAGCCGCGGCGAGTCGATCCGCGACACCGCGTACGTGCTGTCGCGGCACGCGGCGGCAATCGGGATCCGCACTGGACCGGACGACGAGGTGGCCGAGCTCGCGCGCTACGCGAGCGTGCCCGTCATCAACATGCTGACCGCGGGCCACCATCCCTGCCAGGCGCTCGCCGATCTGCTGACACTGCGCGAGACATTCGGCTCGGTGCGCGGACTGACAGTGGCGTACGTCGGTGACGGCAACAACGTCGCCCGGTCGCTGGCGATCGTCGGGCGCCTGGCCGGCGTCAACGTGCGCGTGGCCGCGCCGGAGGGCTATCAGCTGGAGCCGCTGCCCGGCATCCTCCTCACCGACGACCCGGCGGAGGCAGTCGACGGCGCCGACGCCGTGTACACCGACGTGTGGGTGAGCATGAGCGATGACCAGGCGTCGGCCGAGGCGCGCCGTCAGGCACTGGCGCCGTATCGCATCGATGCCGGCCTGCTCGATCGCGCGGCCCCGCATGCCATCGCGCTGCACTGCCTGCCCGCCCATCCGGGTGACGAGATCACCGCCGACGTGCTCTACGGCGAGCGTCAGCGCATCTGGGATCAGGCGGAGAACCGGCGCCACGCGCAGAAGGCGCTGCTGGAACTGCTCGTCGTCTGACGCGCACATATCACTGCACCGCGCGCACCACGCGCTAGGTTCGGATAGTCTCGCGCCACGCGCCCAGCCAATCAGGAGCCTGTCACCATGCCACCCGCCAAACGCTCACCGTCAACGCCCTCACGCTCCTCGTCATCGAGGTCCGCCGCGAAGTCAACCGCCACCAGCACGCGCAAGGCAGCGGGACGCACCGCGACGCAGGCGAAGTCCGGCGCCACGCGGACGCGCAACACCGCAAAATCCGGCGCGGCCAAGACAGCGCGATCGGCGCGCAGCACGCGCGCCGCGGCGACGTCGACGGCCAAGACCGCCGCCTCCGCCGCGGCCGGCACCGCCAAGTCGGCGCGCGCCGGCGCGAAGGGAACGGCCACCACCGCCACCGCCGGCGCCAAGAGCACAAAGTCATCCGCCAAGGCCACCACCACCCGGACGCGCCGGGCCGCCGGCTCGGAGATCACCTCGGTCGCCGAGTCGCTGGTGCGCGGAATCACCAATCCTCGTGACCTCGTGATGCTCACGCGCGAGCGCATTCAGGAGACGCTGGACGACGCCGCCGCGCGCGGACGCGTGACGCGCAAGGACGCCAATGACCTGGTGGCCGAGCTCGTGCGACGCGGTCGCGCCGAGCGCGACGACCTGCGCGGAGAGCTGGAGACGCTGATCAAGCAGGGCCGCGGACAGCTGGAGTCGGCGAGCCGACGGGCTCGCGGCTCTGAGCCCGTCGACCGCGTCGTCCGGGGCGCCGACCGGGCCCGGCGCAGCGTCGGGGTCGGCCCCTCCTTCCCCATCCTCGGCTACGACGACCTCAACGCCCCGCAGGTGCAGAGCCGCATCAAGGAGCTGAGCCGTCCGGAGCGGCGCAAGGTCCTCACCTACGAGCGCAAGCACGCCAACCGCAAGTCGGTCGTCGGCGCGCTCGAGAAGTCGCTGGCGTAGCCACGCCTCACACGCGCCGCGGTCGCCCGGCGGCCGCGGCCTGCTAGTTGTAGTCGTGTCATGGCGAGCGTTCCCACCCCCCAGACGCGGCCGCAACGCGGCGACGAGCTGGAGCTGACCGTCGACGCGCTCGCGTTCGGCGGCGCCGGGGTGGCCCGCACCGACGGGTACGTCGTATTCGTCGCCGGGGCCCTGCCCGGCGATCGCGTGCGCGCCGTCATCACCAAACGCAAGCGCGCGTACGCCGAGGCGCGAACGAGCGAGATCCTGCAGCCGAGCCCGGATCGCATCCCGCCGGTCGCCGGCCATCCCGGTGCGCCCTGGCAGGTGCTCGCCTACGACCGGCAGTTGGAGATCAAACAGTCACAGGTGGACGACGCGCTGCGGCGGATCGGCAAGCTCGACGGCTTTGCGCTGGAGCCGATCGTTCCCGCCATCTCCCAGTGGCGCTATCGCAACAAGCTGGAGTATTCGTTTGGGACCGACGCCGCCGGAGTGGTGGTGTGCGGGTTCCACGCTCCCGGGCGCTGGGACGAGATCGTCGCCATCGACGACTGCCTGCTCGCCTCCGAACGCGCCAACGACGCGCGCGAGCAGATCGTGCGCTGGTGCCGAGAGGCGGGGCTCAGCGTCTATGACCGCCGCAGCGGCGAGGGGATCCTGCGCAACCTCGTGGTCCGCGAGGGCCGGCGCACCGGCGCGGTGCAGGCGCGGCTCGTGACCAGCGACACGCGCTTGGACACCGAGTCACTGGCCCGCGCCGGCGGCGGACTCGACGGGCTGCTGTGGACGCGTCAGCCGAGCATCGCCGAGACGACGCATGGTGGGGTGACCGAGTTGCTGACCGGCACCGACCGGTTCGAAGAGGAGCTCGGCGGCATGCGCTTTCAGATCTCCGCCGAGGCGTTCTTTCAGACGAACACCGAGATGGCCGAGCGGCTGTACGAGGTGGCCATGGAGTACGCGCACCTCGGCGGCTTCGAGCGTCTGTATGACCTGTACTGCGGGATCGGGACGATCGGCCTGCTCATGTCACCGCGTGCCGCCGAGGTGTGGGGCCTGGAGATCGTGCCGGAGGCGATCTCCGCTGCCATCGCCAACGCTCGCACCAACGAGATCGACAATGCGCACTTCTTTGCCGGCGACGTGCGCCTGGCGTTGCGTGAGCTCGTGGAGCGCGCCGGTCGCCCGGACGTGCTGGTCGTCGATCCGCCCCGCGCCGGCCTCTCGCAGAAGGTGGTGCGCCGCATCATCGAGACCTCGCCGTCACGGATCGTGTACGTGTCCTGCAACCCCACCACGCTGGCCCCCAATGCCGCGCAGCTGGTGGAGGCGGGCTACGAGTTGGTGCGGGTGCGACCGGTCGACATGTTCCCGCAGACGCCGCACATCGAGTGCGTCGCCGAATTGGTGCGCGGGCGAGCCTCCTGATCACCACCGACCGAAGGAGCGACATGGAATACCGACCGCTGGGCCGCAGCGGCCTCAGGATCTCGGTGCTGACGCTGGGGACGATGACGTTCGGAGGTCGCGGAGTCTTCAAGGCCGTCGGCGACACTGACCTGGACGGCGCTCGGCGGCAGATCGACATGTGCCTGGATGCCGGTGTCAATCTCATCGACACCGCCGACGTGTACTCGGCCGGCCGGTCCGAGGAGATCGTCGGCGAGGTCGTGCAGGGCCGGCGTGACGACCTGCTCATCGCCACCAAGGTCCGCTTTCCGATGGGCGATGGACCGAACGATGCGGGCCTTTCGCGGCACCACATCATCGCGGGCTGTGAGGCGAGCCTGAGGCGACTGCGCACGGATCACATCGATCTCTACCAGGTGCATGAGTGGGACGGACTGACGCCGCTGGAGGAGACGTTGGCCGCGCTCGAGCACCTCGTCGAATCCGGCAAGGTGCGCTACGTCGGCGCGTCCAACTACGCCGGCTGGCAGCTGATGAAGGCGCTCGGCACGGCCGACCTCCATCACCTGCCGCGCTTCGTCAGCCAGCAGATCTACTACTCGCTTCAGGAGCGCTCGGCCGAGTACGAGCTGGTGCCGCTGGCGGCGGACCAGGGGCTGGGAACACTGGTGTGGAGCCCGCTGGCCGGCGGGCTGGTGTCCGGGAAGTACCGGCGCGGCCAGGCGCCGCCGGAGGGGTCCCGACATGTGAGCGAATGGGACGAGCCGCCCGTTTATGACGAGGATCGCCTGTATGACACCGTCGAGGTGCTCGTCGAGATCGCCGACGGCCACGGCGTGTCGGCGGCGCAGGTCGCGCTGGCGTGGCTGCTTCACCGGCCCACCATCAGCTCGATCGTCATCGGCGCGCGCACTGATGAGCAGCTGGCCGACAACCTGAAGGCCGCCGAGCTGCAGCTGTCACAGGCGGAGCGGGACCGTCTGGAGGCGGTCAGCCGGCCACCGCTGATCTACCCGTACTGGCACCAGCGCAAGACCGCCGCGGATCGCCTGAGCGCGGCCGACCTGGCGCTGCTGGCGCCGTACATGGTGTAGATCGCTGACGGCGCGGCCGCACGGTGACCGTGACCCGGGTCGCGTGCGGCCGCGCGCTCAACTCCAGGAGCGGTGCGTTCCGCGTCGAGATCACCCGGGCACCGGCGACGCCGACGACATAACCGGACGGGTAGATGTACGGCGGGACCTCGATCAGCGTCGGCGCGGAAACGGCGGGATCCACGCGGTAGCGGTAGCGAAACACGCGCGTCGCGCGGCGGTAGGACTGCGGCCCGGGATCGCCGGCTGTCGCCCACGGGTACGGGACCGCCACCGCCCGGGCCAGCGGGGCGATGGGGCGGCGGGTCTGCTGGTCGATGAGGCTCTCGGCGGGGCCACCGGCCGTCGGATCATGCAGCTGCAGCGCCGACCAGTACACCCAGGAGAGATTCATCTGCCGGGCCAGGGCGACCGGCGTGGCGGCCAGCCGGGGCAGGTCCGAGGCGCCGAACTCGTCCATGATCCAGGCCGGGCCCCCGCGCTGACGGGTGTGGGTGTGATCGCGCTCGCGGAGGGTCTCACGCAGCTGGGGCGCGGCGTCGCCGTAGACGTGGAAGGCGAGGGCGAGGCCCGTGAAGCGCAGCGGCTCGGCGATCCCGACCGTCTCCGGTGCCCCGTAGTCGGCAGCGCCGCTGGGCTCGTACAGGACGACATGCCCGGGGTCGGCCGCGCGGATGGCGCCGATCAGCCCGTCCGGCAGCGCCTGCACCCCGGCGGCGGCGCACGAACGCGGCTCGCGCCGGGCGCCGCCGTAGTCGCACTCGAGCTCCGGGTCGAAGTGGCGCACGCGAAAGTCGTCCGGCTCGTTGTAGACCTCACAGCCGATGACGTCGCGGTCGCGGCGGTAGTGGCCGGCGACCGCCCGCCACACCCGGGCGTACTGCCATTGCAGATCGGCGCGCACGTCGTTGGCGAAGAAGTGATGGATCGCCGTCTGCACCGCGCGCGATGTGTACGCCGAGCCCCAGCCGGCCGGCGCGATGAAATGAGCCCGCCCGGTGCACGTCGCCCACGGCGGAGCGCCCTCTCCGTTCCAGGGCGTCGCCCCGTGGGGGTTGGCAAACGCCGACCCCCACACGTCTGAGTGCATGTCAATGATGACCCGCAGCCCGGCCCGCGCCAGGAGCGCGACGATGATGTCGGTGCGGCGGAGGTAGGCGGCAACGGTGTGCGCGTCATACGGTTCGGCGCGACCGAGTCGCGGGAAGCGCAATCCGCGGCGGTGAGGCGCGCAGTAGCGCGGGTCGTTGGGGTGCGCGCCCGGCGGCCCGGGCTCCAGTCCCTCCCAGATGACGCCCAGCCGGACGACGTTGAAGCCGAGCGCCGCCAGGGTCTGGGCGTCGGCGGCGGTGAACCGGCGCCCCGGATCCGCGGCCGTGGGAGAGAGCACGTAGGCCGGCTGGGGCCCCGCCGCCGGTCCGACGCACGGCGTTCCGGCGGCCGCCGTGTCGACGGCGCCACCGCCGCACTTCGCGACCAGGCTGACCCCGTGCAGCTGCAGCCGGCGGCCCCGGGCATCGGTCAGATACGGGCCGCCGGGCGCCCGGACGAGGCCGGCCCGGTCCCAGCCGTCGGCGCTCGCCCACGCCGCCGCAGGCAGAAGCGCGGCCAGCGTCGCCATCACCATCACCGACACGGCCCGCGCTCCCCTGCGCATCTCTCCCCTCCGACGTTCGTGCGCCGCCGACTGTACCCCAGCCCACCGGCCGGGAGCCTCTAACCGGCGCCGCGCCGGGGGCGGCGCCGCTCGGCCAGCTCCAGCTCATCGCCGGCCACCGGATGGTCATGCGCACAGCGCAGCTGCGCGGTCACCGGTGCGCCGCAGCCTCGGTGCCGGAGCTCCACCCGCGCCTGGGAATCCTGCTGCCAGCGGTCCCCCCACTGCATGAGGGCGACGAACACAGGGAGCAGGTCGGCGCCCTTCTCGGTCAGGCGGTAGGCCTGCCGGGTACGCTGCCCCGGCTCGCGATACGGCTCGCGCTCCAGGATGCCGTCGTCGGCCAGCTCGTGCAGCCGCGCGGCGGTGACGGGCTCGCTCAACCCCGTCCGCTCGGTGAACTCCTCAAACCGCGTGGCGCCGTACAACGCCTCCCGCAGGACCAGGAACGCCGACCGCGTCCGCACAACGTCGAGCGCCTCGGCCATGGGGCAGCGCTCGACGACCCAGTCCTCCCGCGGGTCAAGCCCGCCGGTCATCTGAATCGTTGTGGTCATGGGGCTGAGTATAGCTGACTAAGGGTTGAGTTAGTCAGTATGGTAAGGTGCTGGCTATGACCTTGCTAAGTCAGATCTCCCATCGCCGTGCCGATGCCTCGGCGATGCTCGTGCTGGTGATCGTCTGCGCCGGCGTCGTGCTTGCCAGCCTTGACCTGTTCGTCGTCAACGTGGCTCTCCCGCAGATCGCGCGCGACCTCCACGCCGGCAACCTGGGCGACCTCTCCTGGGTGCTCAACGCCTACGCGATCGTCTATGCGGCTCTGCTCGTGCTGTTCGGCCGGCTGGCCGAGAGCCGCCGCCGGGACAACAGCTTCCTGCTCGGCGCCCTCGTCTTCACCGCCGCCTCGGCCGCCTGCGGCGTCGCGTCGAGCCTGGCGCTGCTCGTCGCCTTCCGGGTCCTACAGGCCGCGGGCGCGGCTCTGTTGACGCCCAGCTCGCTCGGCCTGGTACTCGCCACCAGCCCGCCGGAGAGGCGCCAGGGCGCGGTCCGCGCCTGGACGGCACTGGGCGGACTGGCCGCGGCGCTCGGCCCGGTCGTCGGCGGGCTCCTGGTGGCCGCCAGCTGGCGCTGGGTGTTCTTCGTCAACGTTCCCATCGGGATCGCCGCCATCGTCGTCGGCTGGCGGCGCCTGCCGGCCGTGTCCGGGCACGCCGTGCCGCGCCCGGATGCTCTGGCGGCGCTGCTCGTCACCAGCGGCGTCGCCGCGCTGAGCCTGGGGCTGGTCAAGGGCAACGACTGGGGCTGGGGTTCGCCGGCCACCGTCACGGCGCTGACCGCCTCCGTCCTCGCCCTCGCCGCCTTCGCCGCGCACACCGCACGCCACCGCAACCCGCTGATCGACGGCGCGCTGTTCCGGGCCCGCGCCTTCACCGGTTCCTCGGTGGTATCGATCGTCTTCTCCATCGCGTTCGGCGCGATGCTGCTCTCAGTCGTCCTGTTCAGCGAGGACGTGTGGCACTGGTCGGCGCTCCAGACCGGGCTGGCGGTCGCGCCCGGGCCGCTGATGGTGCCGCTGTTCTCGTTCCTGGTGGCCGGCCGCCTGATCGCGCGGTTCGGCCCCGGGCCGGTCATCGGCGCCGGAGCGACGATCTACGCCGCGGGCGTGGCCTCGTGGGCGCTCCGCGCCGGCGCGACGCCGGACTACGCCGGGCAGATGCTGCCGGGGATGCTGATGACCGGAATCGGCGTGGGGTTGACCCTGCCGACGTTCATGAGCACCGGCGCTTCGTCGCTCCCACCGCAGGCGTTCGCCACCGGGTCAGCCGTGCTCAACATGCTGCGGCAGGTGGGACTGGCCGTCGGCGTCGCGGTCCTGGTGGCGGTGCTCGGCGCCCCGGGTTCGGTGAGCGGAGCGGTCACGGCGTTCGAACGCGGTTGGACGGTCATCGCCGCCACCGCGTTGCTGGCCGCCGTCGCCGGCGCGACCCTGCTCAGGCGGCCTGGTCGCGTCCGTGAATCGACCCGCTGGTCAGACGCAGCGGCGTCCCCGCGCGCTGAGCTCGAGCCGCGATGATCTCGGCGAGGACCGACACCGCGGTCTCCTCCGCCGTCCGGCTGCCGATGTCGAGCCCGCACGGAGCATGGATGCGCTCCAGCTCGGCGTCGGTGACGCCGGCGGCCCGCAGGCGCCCCTCGCGGTCGGCGGTCGTCTGGCGAGATCCGAGCGCGCCGATGTAGCCCGCGGCCGTGCGCAGGGCGGCGATGAGCGCCGGCTCATCGAACTTGGGGTCGTGGGTGAAGACGAGAACCGCATCCCGCGGGCCGAGCTCGACGGCGCGCAGCGCGTCCTGAGGCCAGGCGACGCTGACCGTGGCCGACTCGGAGAACCGCGCGGCGCGGGCGAACCGGCTGCGAGCGTCGCAGATCGTGACCTGGTAGCCGATCTGGGACGCGAATGGAGCCAGGGCGGCGGAGAAGTCGATCGCGCCGAAGATGAACATCTGCGGCGGCGGCGCGTACGAGCGGATGTGGACGCGCAGGTCGTCGCCCAGCGTCGCCCCGTCGGCGCCGAAGCGGCGGATGGTCGTCTTGCCTTCCTCCAGGAGACCCTGGGCCTCCCGACCGACATTGCGGTCCAGGAGCGCGCCGCGCCCGAGCGAGCCGACGATCTCGTCGCCGATGACCGCGATCCGGCTGCCGGCGGTGGGACCGTCCAGCAGCGTGGCCACGGCCACCGGACGGCCGGCGGCGTGCTCATGCAGAGCGGCGCGCTCGATGGCGCCGGATTCTCCGCCCAGCTCGTGGACGAGGATGTGGACGATGCCGCCGCACATGAGTCCCACGGTGCCGGCCAGCTCGTCGGAGATCCCGTAGGTCAACAGCCTGGCCTCGGCCGGCGCGCCGCCGGCCATCATCTCCTCGGCCTCCTGGACGACCGCGCCCTCCACGCACCCGCCGGTGATGGAGCCCTCGATGCTGCCGTGCTCGTCGACGATCATCATCGCGCCCACGGGCAGCGGCGCCGACCCCTCCACGTCCACCAGGAGCGCCTGGACAAAGCGCCGCTCCTCGTCCAGCCAGCTGCTCGCCGTGTCCTGGGTGGCGTTGACAACGGCCGAGTCGATCATTGCGCTGACAACGTTAGCTGGTGGCGCTCGGCTCCTCAGACGGACTTCTGCGCGGAATCGGTGGTCCGGGCGGCCGGCAGATGTCGCGGCCGGTGGGGCGCAGCTCCGCGTCGAGCTCGAGCTGCCAGTAGTACCGGGTGAACGTGACTCCGGCCGTGAAGTCTCCGACGTGCGGCTCGATGCGCTCCCCCCTGGCCATGCGCACGATCAGCTCCGGGTACGTCTGCCCCGGCCGCGCCGCGTACAGGTGCGCCGGGCAGGCACCGCCGAAACGGGTGTTGACGTCGGTGATGCCCAGGCCGACCTCGCGGTCGCGGAAGACCTGGACCGTGCACGGACCCCGGCAGCCAAGAGCCTCGACGACGCGCCGGCCGAGGTCCATGAGCTCCTCGTCGGCGATGACCGTCCCCTTGACCGACTCCCCGCCCCGGGACTCGATCATCGTCCGCGGTATCGCGTTCAGGCAGCGGCCGTCCAGGTCCGACAGCGTGTCGATCGAGAACTCCGGGCCCTGCATCGCCCGCTGCACCATCGCCGGCTCGCGAATGTAGGCGGCCAGGAACTCGGCCTCGTGCTCGTCCTCGGCGCGGAAGATCGACCGTGCACCGGATCCCCAGCGGGGCTTGATCATGACCGGGTAGCTGGGGACTGGGTCGCCCGGCAGGACGGTCGGCGGCGAGGGGAGGCCGAGGCGCTCGAGCAGCAGATGGGTCTCGTACTTGTCGAATGTCGCCCGGGCGATCTCCCCGTCCGGGACGAACGCCGGCAGCTTCTTCTCCTGGCGCGCGTGCCCCAGGATCTCCAGGTCGAGATCGGTCAGGGGCACGACGGCGCCGACGTTGAACTCGGCGCACAGCTCCTGCAGCGCCGGCACGTAGGCCGGCTCGTCGAAGCGCGGCACCGCGCGCCGGTGGTGGGCCGCGTACTGCGCGGGCGCCAGCGGATTGGGGTCGGCGGCGACCGTCTCGGCCAGCTGCGAGAAGGCGGAGAGGAGCGCATAGCGCTTGCCGACGCCGGTCAGGAGGACGGCTATGTCCCGGTCGGTGGCTGCCATCCGCCGGCGGCTCCCTTGTAGATGCCGCTCCCCCTTACGACGAGCCCCAGCGTTCGGGCCAGGATCCTGAGGTCGAGAGCGAGCGACTGGTGCTCGACGTACCACAGGTCGAGCTCGATCCGCTCCGGCCAGGGCAGCGACGCGCGGCCGTTGACCTGAGCCCACCCGGTGATGCCGGGCTTGACGGCGAGCCGGCCGCGCTGGCGCGGCGTGTACTGGTCCACCTGCTGGCGCAGGGTGGGGCGCGGTCCCACGATCGACATCTCACCCCGGAGCACGTTCCACAGGTTCGGAAGCTCGTCGAGCGAGTACCGGCGCAGCAGCCGGCCGAGCCGCGTGATCCGCGCGTCGCCCGCGGCGACCGCCAGACCGGCGCCGGTGAACTCCGCGCCGGAGACCATCGTCCGCAGCTTGAAGATCTCAAAGGCGTGGCCGTCCTGGCCGACGCGGACCTGGCGATAGAGGGGGCTCCCGTGCGACTCGACGCGGATGACGAGGGCCAGCAGCGCGACCAGCGGGGCGGTGATGATCGCCAGCGGGAGGGCGATCGCGATGTCCAGGACGCGCTTGGTCACGGCTGGGTGGACGTGGTCACCGGGTGCCCTCGGCGGGCTCCCAACCCGCGTGGGTGCCGTGGGCCAGCCAGTCCCACAGGCCGGCGGCCAGCGATGCGGTGGTCAGGACGTAGTAGCGGGCGATGAGCAGCGGACGCGCCCGGGCGGTGTCGGCGGCCGCCGCCGCGGCGATGAGGGCGACCTGGACGGCGACGGCCGCTCCGTAGACCCCCCCGTCGCCGAGGAGCGCCAGGCTGGAGGCCAGCGCCGCGAGGTGAAGGAACGGCGAGATGTAGCGCAGCACCCGGTGCGAGACGATCATGAACGCATAGAGCGGGTCATATCCGCGCGGCGAGAGCATGCCGCCCCGGAGCATGATCGGCCAGCCGTGGCTCATCATCCGCCGCTTGCGGCGAAACTCCCCCTCGATGCTCGGCACCATCTTCTCGCCGGCGCGCGCCGCGGGCGCATACACGGCGCGCCATCCCCGCTTGACCATGTTGAACGGGAACGAGAGGTCATGGCCCATGATCGCGTCAACGACGATGTAGGCCTCGCGGCGGGTGGCGTAGATGGCTCCGTTGCCCCCGGTGACCGAGCGCACCTGCGACTCCAATCGCCGCAGCGCCATCTCATAACGCCAGTAAAGCCCCTCCTGGTTCGTCCCCTGCTCGTTGACGAAGCGGACGTCGCCGCACACGTAGCCGACCCGCGGGTCGGCGAACGGGGCGACGAGCTCGCGCAGCGCACTCGGCTCCCAGCGGACGTTCGCATCCGAAAAGGCGACGAGGGGATGGCGGGCCCGCTCCACCCCGGCGTCCTGTGCCCGGACCTTCCCCCGGCGCTCCAGGTCCAGCACCACGTCGGCGCCCGCCATCCGCGCCCGCCGCGCCGTCTCATCCGGCGACCCGTCGCAGACGACGATCACCTCCACCCGCTCGGCCGGGTAGTCAAGCGCCCGCAGGTTGGCCACCCGGTCGGCGATGACGTCCTCCTCGGCATACGCGGCGACGATCACCGACACGGGCGGCAGGTCGCCCGGGTCGGCGACCGGGGGCACGCCGGGCGACCGCCGCACGCGGGCGAGCGCGGCCAGCGTCAGGCCATAGCCGACGTGCGTGTACGCCAGCAGCCCAGCGGAGGTCCAGAAGATCGCTTTGAGCACGGCGGGAGATTCTGGCGCACCTGGGCCGCGTCCGGCCGTCCGGGCAGTGGCGCCCAGCGACCCGACCCGGGTCCGGAGGTGGGCGGTCTGTGCCGTGTGGCGAGCTCAGGTGGTATGGGCGAGACCGGCATTGCAATGAAGGGGACACCCGCCGCGAGGGACTCGGGACAGGCCGGGCCGCGGCAAACCCACATAGTTGAGCCCACAATCACCCCTGCTATCCTCCACCCACAATGGAACTCGGACTTGCCACCTTCGCCGACCTGTCCTCCGGCGTCAGCCCGCAGCAGCGGATGCGCGATCTGCTGGAGGAGGCCGAGCTGGCCGAGCAGGTGGGACTGGACGTGTTCGCGATCGGCGAGCATCACCGGCCGGACTTCCTGATCTCGTCACCGGTCGTCCCGCTGGCGGCGATCGCCGCGCGCACGGAGCGGATCCGGCTGTCGAGCGCGGTCACGGTGCTCAGCTCGGCCGATCCGGTGCGGACCTTCCAGGAATTCTCGGAGCTTGATCTCGTCTCGAACGGGCGGGCGGAGATCATGGCCGGGCGCGGGTCGTTCATCGAATCCTTTCCGCTGTTCGGCTATGACCTGGACGACTACGACGCGCTGTTCGCCGAGAAGCTCGAGCTCCTGCTGCGCATCCGTGACTCCGAGCGCGTGACCTGGTCCGGGCGTCTGCGCGCGCCGCTCACCGACGTGGGGATCTACCCGCGACCGGTCCAGGACCCCCTCCCGGTGTGGGTGGCGGTCGGCGGCACGCCGGAGTCCGTCGTGCGAGCCGGCGCGCTCGGCCTGCCCCTGACGCTGGCCATCATCGGCGGCCAGCCGGAGCGGTTCGCCCCGCTCATCGAGCTCTACCGCCGGGCCGCAAACCAGGCCGGGCATGACGCCGAGAAGCTGCCGGTGGCCATCAACAGCCACGCCTTCGTCGGCGAGACCTCGCAGGCCGCAGACGCCGCTTTCGCCCAGCCCTACCTGGCGATGATGAACCGCATCGGCCGCGAGCGAGGCTGGCCCCCGGCGGGGCGGCCGGAGTACGAGGCGCTGCGCTCGGCGCGCGGCGCGGTCGCCGCCGGCTCGCCGGAGCAGGTGATCGAGAAGATCCTGTTCGAGCACGAGCTGTTCGCCAACAGCCGCTACATCGGTCAGATGAGCGTCGGCGCCGTCGCCCACCGCGACGTGATGCGCTCGATCGAGTTGTTCGGCAGCGTGGTGGCTCCTGCCGTTCGCGCCGAGGTGGCGCGCCGCCAGGCGGGCGCCGCCCAGGATGGCGCGACCCAGGCCGCGCCGGCTACTGCCGTCTGAGCACCCGCTCGTAAAGCGCCAGAGTGAGCCGGGCGGCCCCGCCCCAGGAGTACGGCCCCCGGGCCGCCGCCCGGGCCGCCGCCGCCATGCGCTCGCGCGCCGGCGCGTCGGACGTCAGCTCGGCCAGTGCCGCCCCCAGGGCGTCGGGGTCATCCGGGGCCACCAGACGGGCCGCACCGGTCGCCGCCACCTCCGAGAACCCGCCGATGTCGCTGACGAGGGCCGGCTTGCCCAACGCGAGCGCGCCGGCCAGCACGCCGGACTGGTCGAAGCGCTCGGTCCGCGAGTAGGGCAGCACGACGATGTCGGCGCGCTCCAGCAACGCCGCCATCTCCCCCTCTGAGACGAACCGGGGCACCCACTGGACGCTCGGCGAGCTCAACGCGCGCAGCGGCTCCAGAGGCATCATCGGCCGCCCCGCGATCCACAGTTGAGCGCCGGGCACCTGCCGCCAGGCGCGCAGGAGGGTGTCCAGCCCCTTGTACGGGCGGAGCAGACCGGCGAACAGGACGACGGGCTCATCCCCGCCGCCCAACGACAGCTCCGGCGGCAGGGGGGCCCGGGGCGCCGCGGCGACGTGGTCAAACGCGCCGTGGTGGATGACGTGCACCCGGTCAGCCGCGAGTCCGAGCCGCTCCACCAGCTGGTGGCGGCCGTACTCGGAGTGCACGACGATCGCGTCGACCCGGTCCAGCAGCCGCCGCTGGGCCCACAGCTGTCCCGGGCGGGGCTCACGCGGGAGCAGGTCATGGGCGGTCAGCACCAGCGGGCGGTCCGGCAGCAGGGGGACGTCGACGAGCGGCGCCGTCAGCCACTGGAGGTGGACGATGTCGGCGCCCGCCGCAGCGCGCCGGAAGGCGAGCATGTCCGGAACGTGCTCGGCCAGCTTGCTGAGTCGCCGGGCGCGGGAGCCGGGCGCGCCCCGGGCGTGACGGTAGAACCGCTCCCGCACGACGTAGCCGTCGGCCGGCGGCACCTCGCCGTACGCGAAGCGCGAGGTCACCAGCTCCACCGCCGCCCCGGCGCGGGCCAGCGCGGTACACAGCGCGCGGTCGTACGCCGGCGTGAATGCCGACGGATCCACCACCTGAACCCGCATCAGAAGCCCAGCCGCATCACGAGTCCAGCCGCCGGCCGGCCAGGCGCGCCAGCCGAGCGGCGACGGCGTGGGCCTCGGCGGTGCCGAGGGCCAGCACCCGGGCGTCCCGGTCGCGCCGCAGGCGCATCACCGACGGGGCGATCGCCGCCAGCCCGGGGGCGACGGAGCGATCGTGCATGACGACATCCCAGACCGAGCGCAGCGGATGGCGGAGGACGAGACGGATCACCGCCAGCAGCCGCTCCCCGGCGCCGTCGTCCTCGCGGTAGTCGACCCGCAGCTCGCTCACCGCGCGCCACTCCGTCACCTCCGGCCGGGAGCCGGCCTCGACCCGGGCGCCGGCGAGCGTGAGCGCCAGATCGGCCAGCGGATCGCCCTTGGCCGGGAAGCGGTCGGCGACCAGGACGACCTGGACCGGGCCCGGCCACGGGCCGCCGTCAAGGGGTCGGTTCGACAGGGCAAACCCGGCCAGCTCCTCGACGCCGAGCAGCGCATCGAGCGCCAGGAACCCGCCGCGCTCCAGCCGGTGCGGAGGCACGCCGCGCGCGCGGGTGGCTGCGACCGGGGCGTTCCGGCGGCGGCGACGGACGACGCGCGTGGCGGCGCGGGCGAGGGCGGGCTCCGGAGCGAAGCCGTCATAGCGGCGCGCCAGCCAGGCCCGCCCGGCGGCATATCCCCGCCACTGGCGACGCAGTGCGCGCACCGACGTGCGGTAGCTGTGCTCGGCGCGGGCCTGCGGGCGCGAGGCCAGCCGCCAGCCGGCGCGCTGCAGGCGCCAGCTGAAGTCGGTGTCCTCGGCGGCGCGCACCCCCTCGCAAAAGCCGCCGATCGACTCGAACGCCGCCCGCCGGACGAGGAGGTTGGCGGCCACGGCGCGCGGCAGGTAGCCGTGGGCCAGATGGGCGTCCTGATCAAGAAAGCTCCGGGCCGCGCCGTAGCGGGCCGCGAACGTCGGCGCGCCCGGCGCCGCCACCACCGCGCCCGCCAGCGCCCCCACCTCGTCGTCCACGGGCGCGGCCAGGAAGCGGTCGATGAGGTCCGCCGGAGCACGGCAGTCAGCATCGAGGAACAGGATCCACTCGCCGCGAGCGTGTGCGGCGCCGACGTTGCGCGCGTGGGCCGGCGACCGCTCGCCCCCGGCCCGGACGACGGCGATGCCGGCGGCCTCCGGCGCCGTCCCGCTGTTGTCGACGAGGATGCGCTCATCGCCGGGCCCCACGGTCAGTGCGCCGAGCGCCGACAGGGCGGCCTCGGCCTCGGCCCGGGAGCCGGCGAACGGCATCACGACGCTGACCCCACCCCGCCCGCCCCGCCCGGTCTGCGCGGTGTCGCTCATGCCTCGTTGCGCACCGGTCGCGGGACCGCGCGCCGCGCCCGGGCCAGCAGCTCGCGCGCCTGCCGGAGCTCCGCGGTATGGGCGAAGCCGGTCAGCAGCAGAATCGGACCGATGGCGACGAACACCACGGCACGTGCCAGGAACCCCAGGACGCCGGAGGTCGGCAGCAGCAGATCGCCGGCCGCGGCCAGGCCGCCGATGACGACGACCAGGTGCGCCAGGCGCAGCCATTCGAACTCCACGGAGAACGCCCGGCGGGTGAGCAGGTGCATGACGGTCAGCATCACGATGTACGCGCCACAGAGGGCGATGCCCGCCCCGGCCAGGCCCCATGCCGGTACCAGGACCAGCAGCAGCACGACGTTAGCGGCCAGCCCGGCGATCGCGGCGGGAAAGTTGCGCGTGGTCACCTGAGCACGCCCAGCGATCACCAGGAACACCACCCATAGCCCGTACATCGCCCAGCCGAGCGCGACCCACGGAAGCGCGCGATAGGCGGCGAAATACGCGGGCGCGGCCAGCAGCCGCAGGATCCAGCGCCCCTCCAGCGCCAGCCCGGCCACCACCCAGCCGCTGACGAGCAGGTAGTACGTGGTCACCAGGCCATACAGGCGCGCCGCCTCGGCGTCATCGGAGACCGAGTAGGCCAGCGGCGGCCACGCGTACTGAAACGCCCGCACGATGAACGCCACCGCTCCGGCCAGCTTGACCGCGATCGAGTACAGGCCCGCGAGCGCCGCGCTGCGGTGATGGAAGATGTAGTAGCGATCGACGATGCTCAGGGCGTAGACCGACGCCTCAGCCGGCACCGTGGGCAGGCCGAACCGCATCAGCACGGCCATCTGGGCCGCCTGGGCCCGGCGCGGGCGCAGGCGGTGGCGCAGCGAGAACCAGACGGCGAACAGGATGACGGTCGAGGCACCGTAGTTGCCCAGCAGCAGCCCGCGCGCGCCCTTCCCCAGGCCTACCACCAGCACGACCGAGGCGCCGACCGTCAGCAGGACATTGCTCAGCGAGGCGATCGCGTACGTGCGCAGTCGCTCGTCGACGCGCAGGATCCCGTACGCCAGCTCCAGGTTGGTGAACGCCCACAGCCCCAGCACCGCCACCCGGAAGGTCGCCGGATCGCGGTAGCCGAGCACCACCCTGCTCAGCGGCCCGGCGAGCACGGCCAGGACGAGCGACACCAGGGTAGTGGCGAGGAGCAGGAAGCCCACCGCCCGCCGGACGAGGGCGTCGCGCCGCTCCGGGTCCTCGTCGACGAAGTAGTAGCGCAGGAACGCCTCGATCATGCCGAAGCGCACGACGATGCTGACCAGGATGACCCCGTTGGCGAGCAGCTCGACGACGCCGTAGCCGCTCGGCCGGATGTATCGCGTGTACACCGGGAGCAGCAGGACGGCGATGAACTTGGAGACGACGTCGGCCACCTGGTAGGCGGCCAGGGACGACACCAGGCGCTTCAGATAGGCGGCCACAGCGACAGAAACGGTACGAGCCGGCCGGGCGTCCGGCTACCTCACGGTCACGACGGCCTGGGGCGCCGCGGCCCGCGTCAGCGCCGACTGGACGGTGTTGCACGTCTTGTCCGGCGACAGCCGGAGGCCGATCAGGTACGTGCCGGGCGGCGCGGGCACACCGCCGGCCAGCGTCCCATTCCAGGCGCTCGTCCCCGCCTTGCTCGTCGCCGCGTACTGCTTGACCAGCCGCGGCCGGGTGCCGCCGGCCAGCCGCACGATCAGGACCTTCGGCCGCAGGCCCTGGTTGCCGGAGTAGTGGATGGTGACGACCGGCCGCCCGGCGGCCCCGACCGTTCGCGGCGCCACGCCGGTGACCTCCAGCGGCGGCGGTTGCGTCTGGACCGTCACCGGTTCGAGGGCGCCGGTGTTCTTGGCGATGTACAGCTTGCGGCCCTGCTGGGCGAGCGAGACCTGGATGTCATAGCTGCCGTCCGGAGCGATCCGGCCGTCGTTCTCCCGCCCGTCCCAGACGAACGTCCGGCGCTGGAGCGTCCGCAGGTAACGGCCGGAGCCGGGCAGCGTGCGGATGGCTCGGTCCCCCTGGACGATGTAGACGTAGACGACGTCGCCGCGGTTCTGAAGGTAGAACGACACCTTCATCCGGCGGTAGCTGACCGGGACCACCCGCCCCTTCGGATTGCGCTCGAGACACGTTCCGCCATTCACCGGGTTGATCGTGCTCGGCACCGGCGCCGGCAGCCCGTTGATGAGCGGCGTCGTCACCTTCAGATGCTGGGTGAGGAAGAACGCCCCCACCGTGGCCGCCGCCAGCGCAACGAACGCCGCCACCGGCAGGCGGATCACAGCGGGACCACCGCCACGTTGGGCACCTGGAAGTCATGAAAGGCGTCGAGGCCCCGCGGGTCCCGGGCGCAGAGCATGACCCGGATGCTGCCACCGTGACAGACGACGAGCGCGGGCAGCGGTCCGGCGTCATGGATGTCCGCCAGGGCGGCCTGCACCCGCTGCTGTTGCTCGAGCAGCGATTCGCCCTCCGGGAAGCGGAACTGCCCTCCGGCGCGCCGCCAGGCGGCGTACCGATCCGGCTCGCGACGCTCGACGTCGCGCATCAGATGCCCCTCCCAGCGCCCGCGAAAGCCCTCGCGCAGACGGCCGTCGAGCGTCGGCTCCAGGCCGATCCGCTCGCCGACCACCTCAGCGGTCTCCCGCGCCCGGGCCAGATCAGATGACCACAGTGATCTGATGCCGTCCCCGGCCACCTTCTCGGCCAGCTGATGCGCCTGCCGGCGGCCGGTGTCGTTGAGGGGCGTGTCGATGAAGCCCTGGAAGCGCAACGGCTCCAGGTTGTCGTTCGTCTCGCCGTGGCGAGCCAGCCGGACCCCACCGAGGTCCATCGTCTAATCGACGGACCGGGGGGCGGCGGCCTCAGTCATGGAGATCGGCGACGGCCGTGTCCGAGCGCAGACCGACCCGCACGGTCTCCAGCGAGAGCACGTCCTCCGGGGTGATGTTGCCGAGATTGACATCCGGGCCCAGCCGGCGCACGAACCACACCTGCTGATCCTTGCGCGGGGCCTCGAACAGGATCCGGTCCGGGGCGATGGCGTGCACGATCTCGTCGATCAGGCCCATCCTGACTTCGCCGTCGTGGCGGAAGATCCCCACGCTTCCGCTCTCCCGCGCCTCGGCGATCACCTTCCAGGCGCCGGCCTGCAACTCGGACTCGATCTGCTCGACCCAGCGGAAGGGCGCCATGATCCGCGTGTCGTCCTTGGAGCCGACCTCGGAGAGGACGATGAACTCCTGCGCCAGCCGCGTGATCAGCTCCAGCTTGCGGTCGTGCTCCAGGTTGATGGTGCCGTCGGAGACCTCGATGTGCTCCAAGCCCAGCTCGTGCAGCCAGGCGACGAGCCGGTCCAGCCGGTTCTGGGCGATCGCCAGCTCGGTCAGCGTACCGCCGAGCATGACCGGGATCCCATGCTCGCGATAGCGCGCGAGCTTCGGCTCCAGGTTCCCGGTGGCCACGGCGGTCCCCCACCCCAGCTTGACGAAGTCGACGTATTCGCCGGCCACCTCCACCAGCCCGTCGATCTGCGCGACGGACAGGCCGCGGTCCAGCACATGGGTGATGCCTTCCTGGCGGGGCTTGGCCGCGCGCTGGGGAAGCTCGAGCAGATCGTTGATGGCGGTCATCGGTGCAGCAGGGTAGCGGCGCGGGCCGCGACGGGGCTGCGCGGTCCGCTCAGGCGAGAGTTCAGGTGGTCGAGGCGGTGGCGGCTGAGGACGCCGCCGACGACAGGTCCGAGCCGAGGGAGACGATCACCTGAGCCGGGCAGCCGGCAGCGCCGGGGCAGGCCGCGCTGCGGTCTCCCTGGGAGACGCCCTGGACCGAAGCCGGGCCCAGGTTGAGCGACTTGGCCACCGCCAGCGCGTCGGCGCGGAAGCTGGGCTGCGTGTAGCCGACGATCGTCGATGTCAGGTTCTGCTCAGGAGCGTTGGTCGTCGCCCCGGACTTGTACCCGGCCGAGCTCAGCTTCGACATGACGTCCGCGGCCAGATGGGCCGTCGTGGTCCCGTTGAGCACGGCCACGGTCACCGCCGACGGGGTGACCGTGGCGGCCGCGTGATGACGCGTGCGCCGGCCGGCGCGGGTCGAGGTCGACTTCGCGTTCCCGGTCGAGGCGGCGTTCTGGGCCGTCGTGGGACTGCTGCCGCGGTTGACGAGCACCAGCACCGCGACGATGACGACGATGACGGCCACGACCGACGCCGCCACGAGAGCCAGGCGGCTGACCCGGGTGTGGCTCGGCGGGACCGGGTCGTTGAACGCCGGCGGACCGACCGGGCGGCTGGGAGCCGCGGTCTCGCGCCGCTGGGGCTCGCGCGGGGGCGGCACGTCGCTCACGGGGGCGGGCGGGGGCGTCGCGGCGCGGGCCGAGCCGTTGGCTCCTCCGGCGGCGGTCGAGGGCGGAGGACCGGCGAGCGGCGCGGGGACCACCGTCGCCGCCGGGGCTGAAGCGGGCGCCGGCGCCGCCTCGGATTCCGGCGCGGTCTCGGCGTCGCCGTTCTTGAGCGCGCGGATGGAGATCGGATCAGGCGGAACGAGCGGGATGAGCCGCGTGGCCGAGCTCAGGGCCGGAGCGCCGACGCCGGCCGGAGCCGCCGGGATCGTCGCCACGGCGCTGGCCGCCCCTGCGGCCACCGCGGCGGCCGGAACCGGCCGAGAAGCCGCGGGAAAGGCGGCCTGGCGCGCCGCGACCCGCGCGGCGGCGGGCGGAGGCACCGGCACGACGGTCCCGGTGGCCGGTGCCTGGACCGGCTGGGCGGCGGACCGGGTGCGGGAAAGCTGGTCGACATAGCCGGTCAGGTGGCGCAGTTGCTCCTCGGCCTCGTCGGCCCGGCGCCGCAGCGTGGCCGTCTCGCGGGCCTGGGAGAAGAACAGCAGCACCAGGATCGCGAGTCCGAGGATCGCGGCAAAGCCGACGTCGGCGCCGGCTGAGGACACCAGGTGACTTATCGAAAGGCCAAAGGGGATCGTCGCCATTGGTCAAGCGCGCAGTCTAGGGGGCTACGGGGGCGCCATCGCTCGCCGGGAGCGTGACACGAGCTCCGGAGAGCTCGGAAACGGTCTTCGCCAAAGCGGCCGCGTCACCTTCGAGGACGAGCAGGTTAATCTCGGCGAAGGTCTTCTCGACCCAGGCGGGGTCCAGCCGGTCATGGCTGGCCCGCTGGATTCGCTGCGCCGGCGTCGGCTGGGGGTGCTCGTGGGTGTCGAACAGCTCCTCGTGGAACTTCTCTCCGGGGCGCGCGCCGACGATCTCGACCGCGATATCGCGGTCCGGCTCCAGGCCGGACAGGCGGATCATGGTCTCGGCGAGCTCGAGGATCTTGACCGGCTCACCCATCTCCAGGACGAAGATCTCGCCGCTCGGCTCACCCAGCGAGCCGGCGCGGATGATCAGCTGGACCGCCTCGGGAATCGTCATGAAATAGCGGGTCATGCGCTCGTCGGTCACCGTCACCGGCCCGCCCGCGGCGATCTGCCGGCGGAAGATCGGCACCACCGAGCCGGAGGATCCCAGCACGTTGCCGAAGCGCACGGTCGCGTACCGGGTGCGCGGGTGCCGGGCCGACTCGGCCTCGACCGCCCACTCGGCGAGCGCCTTGGAGGCGCCCATGACCGTCGCCGGCTTGACCGCCTTGTCGGTGGAGACGAGAACGAACGTGCCCACGCCGAGCTCGCCGGCGATCTTGGCGACGAGCCGGGTGGCCAGCGCGTTGTTGCGGATGGCCTCGACCGGGTTGCCCTCCATCATCCCCACGTGCTTGTAGGCGGCGGCATGGAAGACGACGCTGGGCCGATACTCGGCGAACACCTCGCGCATCCGCTCCTCTTCCCGGCAGTCGGCCAGCACCGGGACCGCCATCCGGACGTGGCGCTCGTCCTCGAGCTCTCGGCGGATCTCGAACAGGTTGTCCTCGGCATGGTCGACGAGCACCAGCTGCCGGGGCCCCACTCGTGCGATCTGGCGGCACAGCTCGGCGCCGATCGATCCGCCGGCGCCGGTGACCAGCACCACCTGGCCGGCCAGGTAGGCGCCGACCCGCTGAAGCTCCTCGCGGACGGGCTCGCGGCCGAGGATGTCCTCGACCCGGACCTCGCGGAGCTGGCGGGTGACTCGGAGCTGCCCGGACCCGTCCCGGAGCAGCTCGAACACGGTCGGAGTCGTGCGCACCGGGATGCCGCGGTCCCGGCAGGCCTTGACCACGCGGGCGCGGAGGATGCCCGGAGCCGAGGGAATGGCGATGACGACCTCGTCCGGCTCGACCTCGTCGAGCACGCGTCCCAGGTCGGCCGGCGAGGTCGTGCCCAGGACCTTGAGCCCGTGCTCGTCCTTGACGCCGAGCAACCGCGGGTCGTCATCGAGGAAGCCGACGGGGCGCAGCCCCAGCTGGGGATTGCGCATCAGCTCTCGGACGACGAGTCGCCCACCGTCGCCGCCGCCGACCACCAGCACCTCGCGCCCGCCCTTGTGGGCGGTGAGGCTCCGGATCCGGCCCTCGCCGAGCAGCTGGACGGCGAAGCGGGCGCCGACGAGCAGCGCCAGCGAGAGCAGGAAGAAGAGCATGACGACGCTGGCGGGCGGCAGCACGCCCGCACGCGGTCCCGGAACGGCGAGAACGGTCCCGGACGCGTGGTCTGGGATCTGCCGGACGCTCGCGGCGACGACCGGGTGCAGGAGCGCGATGAGACCGACGGTCACCAAGGTGGCCACAAACACCGCCTTGAGCACCGCCTCGTAGTCCCGGCGGCCGATGAACCGCCACAGCCGCTGGTACTGGCCGAACGCGCCGAGGCAGACGAGCGTCACCACCACGACGCCGGGGATGGTCGCCCTCAGCAGGCTCTGGTACCGCTGCGCGTCCGTGCCGAACCCGCCGGAGAACCGGAGCCAGAAGGCGAGGAAGTATGCGAGAGCGACCAGAAGACCGTCCACCAGTAGCTGAGGAAGCGCGTGGCGGTGGACGGGAAAGGCCGCGGATCTGATCCGTCGGCGCATGCGCCGCCGGATTCTAGTGGCGGTGGGTGTGGATTTCGCTAATCGCGGCGGGCGCTACTTGGGGATGAGCACGCCCTGTGGGTGCCGAGCCGTCGGCACGTACAGCGACTTGAGCGACCCGCAGCCGGTGGCGTGGGCGCGTTGAGGCCGCAGCGGCTGGACCATCCAGCCGTTGCGCAGCAGGATGAAATAGATGACCGGATTGCTCCGCTTGAGCACCTTCAGGGGCTGATAGGCGACCTGGCCGGTGTTCTTATGCAGGTACCAGCCCATGATGCTGACGTACTCGACGTTGAGAAGCGCCCCGCCGCAGGCCTCGATCCGGCTGGGCCCGCCCAGCGCGGTGACGTAGGAGCCGAGCTGGAGGATCCGCTGCGTGCGCATCCGCTCGTGGAGGATGTCCCTGTGCTCGACCCGCCCGTCGGCGCGCGCGTCCGGCAGCAGCGCCAGGACGATGATGGCCGCCAGCGGGATGCCGGCCCAAGCGGGCAGCGACCGGTGATAGGCCCGGGCGTCCTGGAGCAGCCAGCCGACGGCGATGCCGGCGAGCACGCCGCACAGCGCCCCGGGCTCGAACAGGTACCGGGGGACGCCGGGGAAGCCGTGAAGCACGAAGCCGATCTCGACGACCACCCACCAGGCCGCCATCCCAGCCAGGGCGAGCACCTTCCAGTTGCGCCGCAACACCGCCAGTCCCACCGCGATGAGGGCCGCGATCCAGGTGGGGAGGTACTGGAGCGAGATGAAGCGATCGATGGTGCCGACGATCTTGTTGCTATGAAGCTCGCGCGGGGACTTCAGCGCCAGCTGGCCGGCGACATCCGGCTTGCCGTTGGTGATCGTCGGCACGCCGAACCACAGGAACGCGGTGATGAGGCCTCCGGCGATCACCATCCACCGCATCGACGGGCGCTTCCACAGGATCCACAGGCCGTAGGGAGCGGTGAACGCCCACAGCTCCGGGCGGCCGAGACCGGCCAGGACGCCGAGCCACCAGGCCCAGGCGAGCCGCCCGCACAGCCACATGTCGATCGCCGCCAGGCAGACGGTCACCAGCATCGAGTCCGACTGGGAGCTGAGCACGTAGTGGAAGTACTGCTGGATGCCGAGCACGCTGGCCCCGCCGACGATGGCGGCGACGACCTGCGGGAGGGTGGGACCGGGTCGGCCGCCTTCGACCGCGGTCAGCCGGTAGGCGATCCGCCCGCCGAACACCGCTCCGGCAAGCGACATCGACACCGCCGTCAGCTCCCACAGATGGAGCGCGGTGTGGCCGAACAGCGAATACGGGACCGTGAAGACGTAGGTGAACGGCTTCCAGGACGGCGCGCCCCCCAGATTGAGGGAGCCGTGCAGGGTCTGGTAGCCCCAGATCAGCCAGCCGTAGGGGTCATAACCTGGGCGGGTGTTGGCCCAGCGCAACAGCAGTTCGGCGATGACGATGACCGCGAGCGCGACGAGCCACCACACGTGGCGCCGCCAGAAGGGCGGGCGGGCGGTGCGGAGCGCAGCGGCGTGCGCGGCCTGTCGGCCCTCAGGGTCGAGGGCATCCGGCGTCTCTAGCGTGGTGTCAGACACGAGGAGCGACGGACGGTACCAGCCCCGCGTTACGCCATCCTTTTCAGTTTGTGAGCAGCCTTACATGAGGCTCAGCCGCCCGCGGGGGCGCACAGGAGGTCGGTGAGCACCCCCGGATCCCGCCGGATCCGTTCCTCGCTGCTCTGGGCGGCGGCCCGCTTGACCAGCGACACCTGGGCCGGCCGCTCCAGCCGCATCAGCCGGCCCTCGGCGATCAACCGCTCGTCGACGGCGCCGAGCCGGCCCTCGAACACCGTGAACACCGGCGTGCCCAGGGCGACCGCCTCCCGGTTCATCGTGCCCCCGGCGGACACCACCAGGTCGGCGAACGCGATCAGCGACTGGGCGTCGATCGCCCGTTCCGGGATCACCCAGCCCCCGGCGCGGCGCAGCTCCTCGCGCTGATCCGGCGTGCGCGGCAGGACCACGGCCTGAGCGCCCCGCAGCCGTTCCAGCACCGCACCGAACAGATCGTTCTCGAACCGGTGATACAGCGAGACCGCGGGCGGAGTGCGAACCACCGCGATCGGCTGAGCCGGATCGAGGCCGAGTTCGTCGAGCACGCCCGCATCGGCCTCGAAGTCCGACAGGTAGTACTCCTCCTTGAGCCCGGCATACCGGCCGAGCTTGCCGCGCGCACCGTATCGGTACAGGCGCTCCGGCGGGATCACGTCCGGCACCACCACGGCCTGCGCCAGCCGGCAGTTGACGTTGTGCTGGACGGTGGCCCACTCGTAGTCGAACGTCGTCGAGCACGGGATCCGCAACAGCGCGGCCGCCACCGTCACGTCGTTGGAGCCGTGGCCCAGGGCCAGATCGAAGCGGCGGCGACGCGCCCAGCGCGTCAGCTCGTACGATCGCGCCGCCAATCCGCGCGCCTTGTCGATCAGGCCGGCGCCCCGGTGGCGGCCGATCGCGCAGTGCTCGATGCCGAACCGCTCGCACAGCGCCAGCGTCTGGGCGAAATCGCGCGCGGTCACCTCAACCACGTGCCCCCGCGCGCGCAGGCGCTCGATCACCGGCCGCATGACCAGCACGTGGGGCGAGTTGGTCAGATCGACCCAGACGCGCATGTCGCCGACCGGTCTAGTCCGCGGCCGCCAGCGCCGCCACGACCTCCCGCGCCTGCTCCGGGCCGAACACGGGGCTGATCGGCAGGGCGATGTTGGTCGCCCCCAGCTCATCACTGACCGGCAGGGTGCCGGCGGCGGGCGCGTAGGGCGCCATCGCCGGCTGGCGGTGGAGCGGGCGCCGGTAGTAGCCCCGGGCCTGGACGCCCGCCGCAGCCAGGGCCGCCAGCATCTCGTCGGCGCGCGGGTGGGTGACGACGTACAGGTGCCAGGCCGGGTCGGTGTCCTCCGGAACCACCGGAAGAGCCGCGTAGCGCCCCAGACCCGCCTCGACGTAGGCCCGGGCGCCGGCACGCCGCCCGTCGCACCAGGTGTCGAGCTGCGGCAGCAGAACCCGCAGGATCGCCGCCTGCACCTCGTCCAGGCGCGAGTTGTAGCCCACGTGGTCGAACGTCTGCTTGTCCCGCGAGCCGTGGAAGCGCAGGGAGCGGCACAGATCCGCGACGCGGTCGTCGTCGGTGGCGATCGCGCCCCCGTCGCCGAACGCACCGAGGTTCTTGGACGGATAGAACGAGAATGTGGCTGTGCCGCCGAGCGCGCCCGCCATCCGGCCGCGGGAGCGGGCGCCGGCGGCCTGCGCCGCGTCCTCCAGGACCGGCACGCCGAGCTCGCGGAGCTCCGGCACCGGCGCGGGCAGGCCGAACAGGTCGACCGCCACCACGGCGCGCGTACGGGGCGTCAACGCCGCGCGCACGGTGTCCACCGTCACGTTACGGGTGTCCCGGTCGACATCGCAGAACACCGGGGTGGCACCAAACTCGGCCACGGCCTCAGCGGTGGCGTAGAACGTGAACGCGGGCACCACGACCTCGTCGCCGGGGGCCACGCCCAGGGCCCGGAGCGCGATCGTGATGGCGTCCGTCCCGTTGCCGACCCCCACCACGTGGCGCACCCCCAGATAGTCGGCGAGCTCGCGTTCGAAGGCCGCCACCTCCGGTCCGAGCACAAACTGGCCCTGGGCGACCACCGCGGCGACCCGCTCCAGGATGAGCGGCTTGAGCGGCGCAAGCGGGGTTTCGGTGTCAAACAGCGGTACGGCCATCGCGGCCACCCTAGATGATCGATTCCGCGCACGCGGGGTCGCGGGATCGGTCATTCAGCCTGGCGGCCGCCCGGAGCGCCCGCGGCCGCGCACGGCGCCGAGGGCCGTCGATGGGAGGTTTCTCATGGACCGGAGGGGCGTCGGCAAAGGGAGGCGCCGCTACGCTAGACGGCTGTGCCCTTCCTCCTGGCCTCCATCACCGGCCCGCTGGTCACGTTTGCGACGAATCTGATCGACAGCCTCGGTCTGGCCGGCGTCGCGCTGCTGACGATGATGACCGGGGTCATCGGCGTCCCCGGCACCGAGCCGACGATGCTGTTCGCCGGCTTCGACGCCTATCGCGGCGACCTGACCCTGGCCGGCATCATCATCGCCGGCACCATCGGCGACGTGCTGGGGGCGTCGATCGCGTACGCGATCGGCTACTACGGCCGGCGGGAGCTCCTCGAGCGCCAGAGCTCCAAGCTCCACGTCAGCCAGAGCGGCCTGGACCGCGCCCACCGGTGGTTTGAGCGCTGGGGTGCGCCCGTCATCTTCATCAGCCGCATGCTGCCGTTCATCCGTGCGGTGTTCCCGTACGCTGCCGGCGTGGCCGAGATGCCGTACTGGCGATTCCTGCCGCTGGCCACCCTCGGATCGCTGATCTGGATCGGCGCCCTCGGCACCCTCGGCTACGAGGTGGGCAGCCAGTGGTCGACCTGGCGCCACCACCTGGAGTACGTCGACTACGCGGCGGCCGTCGTGCTCGTCGCGGCCGTCGTGTACGTGGTGGTGCGCTGGATGCGCGGCCGCTCGCGCCCGGAGGATCGCGAGGGCGAGCCCGCAGCCGATGTCGTCCCGGACTGAGCCGCTCCCAGGGGCGGACGCGCCGGGACCGGAGACGAGCACCGCCCGCAGCGCGCCGGGACGCGACCTGGCGATCAGCCGCGCGCTCCTGCTGGGCGCGATGCACGGGCCGGCCGAGCTGTTGCCGATCTCCTCATCCGGCCATGTTGCGGTCGTCCCGTGGCTGCTGCGCTGGGACTACACCGACATCGACCCGGAGCTCCGCAAGGCATTCGAGGTGGCGCTGCACGCCGGGACCGCCGCCGCGCTGCTCATCACTCTCCGCGGCGAGGTCGAGGAGGCGCTCCGGCACATCAGCCCACGGCTGATCTGGTTCAACGGCCTCTCGTTCGCCCCACCGGCGGTCGTCGGCTACACGCTGGAGCGACAGATCGAGCGCCACCTCGGCACGCCGGCCACGATCGCCGTCGGCCTCATCTGCGGCTCGATCGCGATGGCGTGGGCCGATCGCTCGCCCCAGCGCCGGACCGCATCGGACGCCGGCGCCTGGGACGCGCTGGCGCTGGGGATCGCGCAGGCGTGCGCGCTGGTGCCGGGGGTCTCGCGCAACGGGGCCACGCTGGCAGCGGCGCGGCTGCGCGAGTTCACGCGCGAGGACGCAAACAAGCTGTCGCGACACGTGGCCCTGCCGGTCATCGCCGGGGCGACGCTGCTCAAGACCGTCCGGCTGGCCCGCCGAGGGCTCCCGCCGAGAAGTGCCCTCCCGTTTGCGGTCGGCGCCGGCGCATCGTTTGCCTCGACCCTGGGCTCCACCTGGCTGATCCGGCAGGTGGAGCGAGACCGCTCGCTCCTCCCGTATGCCGCCTACCGCCTGGGACTGGCCGCCCTCGTCCTGCGGCGCCTGACGCCGCGCGTCCGCCGAACCGTCCGGTCCCGGGCCGCGAGCTGAGGCGGCGGTCCCGCCCGGTCCATGTACGACAATGGCAGCGTGACCGATGCGTATGCAGCCGCGGGGGTCGATACGCGGCAAGCCGACGAGGGCGTGGCGGCGCTCGTCCGGGTCCTCAGCACCATCCAGACCGGGCGCGACCGGCTGTCGGTCCCGCTCCCCGGCCACTACGCGAGCGTGCTGCGCATCGCCCCGGGGCTGGGCGTGGCACTGGCCACCGACAGCGTCGGCTCGAAGGTCATGGTCGCCGAATTGGCCCGGCGCTTCGACACGATCGGCATCGACTGCGTGGCGATGAATGTCAACGATCTGATCTGTGTCGGCGCCGAGCCGCTGGCCCTGCTCGATTACCTGGCTGTCGAGCAGGCCGATCCGGAACTGCTGGCCGCGCTCGCGGTGGGGCTCAAGGCCGGCGCCGAGGCGGCGGGCGTGGAGATCCCCGGAGGCGAGGTCTGCCAGCTGCCGGAGGTCATCCGCGGCCACCCGTCTCCGTACGGGTTCGACCTGGTGGGGTCGGCGTTCGGCACGGTGGCGCTGGACGCCATCATCGACGGGAGCGCCTGCGCCCCGGGCGACGCGCTCATCGGCCTCCCGGCCTCCGGCGTGCACTCCAACGGCCTGACGCTGGCGCGCCGGGTTCTGCTCGACCAGGCCGGGCTCGATCTCGATGCCCGCCCGGAGCTGCTCGGCGGCCAGAGCGTCGCCGACGTCCTGCTGGAGCCGACGGTCATCTACGTGCGAGCGGTCATGGAGCTCCTGCGCTCGGAGCTCCCGGTGCACGGACTCGCCCACATCACCGGCGGCGGGCTGCTCAACCTGCTGCGCCTCGGCCGCAACGTGGGGTTCGACATCACCGAGCCGCTGCCCGTGCTCCCCGTGTTCGCCGCGATCGCTCAGCTCGGAGATGTCAGTCCGGCCGAGATGTGGGAGGTGTTCAACATGGGGTGCGGCTTCTGCGTCGTCGTGCCGGAGGCCGAGGCGGGACGCGTCGTCGCACTGCTCGAGGCCCATCATCCGGGCACGGCCGTGATCGGTCGCTGCACCGACCGCGCCGGCCGGGTCCGCGTGCCCGGCCTGCACATCGAGGGCGAGTCAGGACAGATGCGGTCGGCGTGAGCGCCAGACGCAGGGCAATTGCTGAGAAGAATCTCGCCCGCGCGCTCCCGGAGCACCCACGGGTATCGCACAATAAGGCCCTGGTGGCCATCACCGACACCCCATTCGCTAGATGAGCACCCTGGTCGGCACCAGTCTCAACGGCCGCTACCGCCTGGAGGCGCGGATCGCGTCCGGCGGCATGTCGACCGTGTACCGAGCCCTCGACGAGACGCTGGAGCGCCAGGTGGCCGTCAAGCTCATGAACCGCGAGGTGGCCTCCGACTCCGACCAGCTGGAGCGATTCCGGCGCGAGGCCCGGGCGGTGGCGCAGCTGTCGCACCCGCACATCGTGGGGGTCATCGACGCGGGCGAGGACGACAGCCGGCCGTACATCGTGCTGGAGTACGTCGAGGGCGAGACGCTCAAGGACCGCATCCGGCGTCTGGGGCGCCTGCCCATCACCGAGGCGGTCGCCTACGCCATCGAGGTCGCCCGCGCCCTGGGAGCCGCTCATGCGCGGCACATCGTCCACCGCGATGTCAAGCCTCAGAACGTCCTCATCGATCAGGAGGGCTCGGCCAAGGTCACTGACTTCGGCATCGCCCGGACGCTCGAGGAGGAGGGGCTGACGGCCGACGGACGCGTGCTCGGCACCACTGACTACGTCTCGCCTGAGCAAGCTCTGGGCCAGCAGGTGACCGGCCAATCTGACCTGTACTCGCTCGGCGTCGTCCTCTACGAGATGCTGACCGGCGAGGTCCCGTTCCGCGGGGAGAACCAGGTAGCGGTCGCCATGAAGCACGTCCGCGAGCAGATACCGGATGTCCAGAGCAAGCGACCTGAGGTGTCGGCGGCACTGGCCGCGGTGGTCGAGACGGCCACCGCCAAGCGGCTGGACGAGCGCTACGCCGACGACGCCGAGCTGATCGCCGACCTCGAGGACGTCCTGGCCCTCGAGACGGCGCGCAGCGGCGGCGCCGTGACCGGCGAGGTCACCAGCGTGCTGCGGACGCTTCCGCCCCAGTCGCGCGCCCGCCTGCCGCTCCGGCGCCGGCGCCCGGCCCTCGTCGCCATCTCGGTGTTGCTCGCCGTGGCCGTCATCGCCGGCGGGATTGTCTACCTGGCGACGCGCGCCCACCACCCCGCGCAGGCCAGGTCCTCGGCGACCACGCCCCCTGCCCCGCGGCGTCAAATCGCCATCTGCCAATCCTGCGCGCATGACTACAACCCGGACGCCATCTCAGGGCCCAAGATCCAGAACCCCACCCTCGACGGCTACGCCGTCGACGGCGACCCGGGCACGGCCTGGGTGACCGAGACCTATTACGACAACACACTCGGCAAGCCGGGGGTCGGCGTCTACGTCCAGACCGGGAAGCCGGTGGCCGCCGGCACGCTGAGCCTCATCACCCAGACCCCGGGCTACACGGTGACGATCTACGGCCGGACCTCGGCGCCCAACCCGGACACGTTCGACGCCGGGTCCGGCGGCTGGGTCAAGCTCGGGTCGGCAGCCGACGTCCAGGCCCACCAGTCGATCCACCTCGGCGGCGGTAACACCGCCTATCGCTACTACCTCGTCTGGATCACCAGCCTCGGCGGCCGCAGTCAGGCGGCGATCAACGAGATCCGCCTGTACACGCCCTGATCGGTCCCACCCACCCGGTCAATAGCGGTGAGCGCGCTCGGCCTCGTGCCGCTCGAGTGCCAGCGCGACGAGCCGATCGAGCAGCTCCGGATATGCGACGCCGCTGGCGGCGAACAGGGAGCCGAACACGCTCGTCTGGGTGAAGCCGGGCATCGTGTTGAGCTCGTTGACGAGGACCTGGTCGCCGACGACGAAGAAGTCGGCCCGGGCCAGCCCGCTGCAACCGGACTTCACAAACGCCTGGACGGCCAGTTCGCGTACCCGCTCGCGCACTGCGGGGTCCAGCCGCGCCGGAACGTTCAGCTGCATCCCGCCGGGCGTGTACTTGGCCTCGTAGTCGTACCAGCCGTCCTCGCCGGCCGCCAGCAGGATCTCGCCCGGCTCAGAGGCCTCCGGGTCGCTGTTGCCGATCACCGAGCACTCCACCTCACGCCCGTCAGCGAACGCCTCGGCGATCACCAGCGAGTCATGGGCAAACGCGGTCCGGAGCGCGTCGTCGAGCTCGTCCGGCACCGCCACGCGGGCGATCCCCACCGATGAGCCGAGACGAGCCGGTTTGACGAACAGCGGAAAGCCGAGCTCGGCCACGGCCCGGGCGACCGCCATGGGGTCGTTGCGGTGATCCCGCTCATCCAGCACGCGGTACTCCACCTGGGGGAGGCCCTCGCGCGCCATGAGCTGCTTGAACACCACCTTGTTCATGCACAGCGCCGACGCCAGCACGCCGGCGCCGACGTAGGGGAGGTCGAGGCACTCGAGCAGGCCCTGCACAGTGCCGTCCTCACCGAACGGCCCGTGGAGGACGGGGAACACGACGTCGATGTCCGGTAGCCGCTCGCCCAGGACGACCGAGACCGGCCGTCCCGCGTGCCGCCACACGCCGTCGCGGCCGATCTCGATCTCGGTGACCTGGTGCCCGGCGGCGCGCAGCCCCTCGGCCACGGAAGCGCCCGAGGCCAGCGACACCTCGTGCTCGGAGGAGCGCCCCCCGGCGAGCACGGCAACGCGTTGCGGGCTCATCCGGCGGGCCCGCCGGAGCTGGTGGACGTGGTCGTCGTCGGCAAGGAGGTGGTGGAGGTGGTGGTGCTCGAGGACGAGGACGAGGACGAGCCGGGCGTGTACTTGCCGACGCTGATGGTGACCGTGCTGCCCTTCTTGGCGTTCGCGTTGCCGGCGGGGTTCTGGTCGATGACGACTCCGTTCTGGGTGGGGTCGATGACCTTCTTGGTCTGCTGGATCACCTTGAACCCGGCCGCCTTGAGCGCGTTGACCGCTCCCGCCACCGGGTCGCCGGTGACCGGCGGGACCGTCTCCGTGGCCGGAGCGGTGGCGGTGACGATCGTCACCGTCGATCCGACCGGCTCGACGGTGCCGCCCTTGGGGCTCTGGCTGATGACCGCGCCGACCGGCACCGAGCTCGACGGCTGTGTCGTCGTGTTCACGTTGAACCCGGCTCTGGTCAGGTCCGATGTCGCCGCCGTCTGGGTCTCGCCGACGACGCCGGGAACGCTCTTGGTCGGCTTTCCGGAGGACACGAACAGCGTCACCGACGTCCCGGGCGCCACCGACTTCCCGCTGCCCGGGTCCGTGGCCGCCACCTGACCCGCGGCGAACCGGGTGGAGCTCTGCGAGACGGTGTGGCTGACCCTCAGGTGCGCGCGTTTGAGGTCATGCGTCGCCGCCGCGACTGTCTCGCCCTCGACCGGCGGGACGGACACCTTGCCCGGGCCGCTGGAGACGGTCAGAAAGACCGTCGACCCCTTGTCGGCCCGGCTCCCTCCGCCGGGATCCTGGGCGACGACGGTCCCCACCGGCCTCCGGCTGGGCTGAGAGGCATTGCCCACCTGGAAGTGCGAGGCCTCGAGAATGTGGCGGGCCACCGGGAGCGAATCGCCGGTCACGTCGGGCACCGCGACCTGCCGGGGCCGGGACAGCAGATAGGCCGCCGCCGCGGCGGCCGCGATCAGGAGGATGACGAGCAGGATCCAGCCCCAGGGCCCGCGGCGCCGGGGACGCTTGTCCTCCGGCCCCCCCACCGCGGGCACCCCGTCGGTCCCGTTGGGGGCGCGGTAGGCGCGCATCGCCCGCTCGGTGATCGCGGCACTGTCGCCGGCCACCGCCCCCGCGGCGGCCACCGCGGCCATGCTGGCCGTGTGCTGGCCGGCGCCGGCGGATGCGATTGCCTGGCGGCAGTGCTCGAGCACGGTGATCATCTGGTCGGCGTCGACGGGCCGGTCGGCGGGGTCCTTGTTGAGGACCCAGAGGACGGTCTGCTCGAGCTCCGGGGGTACGTCGGGATTGATCGCGCTCGGCGGAGTCGGCGCCTCGGAGACGTGCTTGAGCGCGATCGTCACCGGCGACTCGGCATCGAAGGGGACTCGCCCGGTCAGCATCTCGTAGAGGATCACGCCGACCGAGTACAGGTCGGATTGCACGTTGACCGCATGTCCCTGGGCCTGCTCCGGCGACAGGTACTGCGCGGTGCCCATGATCGAGCCGGTCTCGGTCATGTCGGAGGCGCCGGCGCGGGCGATGCCGAAGTCGGTCACCTTGGCGTGGCCGGAATCGTCGACGATCACGTTGTGGGGCTTGAGGTCCCGGTGGATGACCCCGTGGGCGTGGGCGAAGCGGGCCGCCTTGAGGATCTGGATGGTGATGTCGATGGCGCGCCGCGGGTCGAGCGGTGCCTCCTCCCGGATCAGCTGCTTGAGCGATCGGCCGGGGAGATACTCCATCGCGATGTAGTACGTGTCGTCGTACGTGCCGCGGTCATAGACGCTGACGACGTTGGGGTGCTGTAGCCCGGCCGCGGCCTGGGCCTCCCGTCGGAAGCGCTCGACGAAGTCCGGGTCCTCGGAGAACCGGCGGTGCAGGAGCTTGAGCGCGATCTTGCGCCCCAGCTGCTGGTCCTCGGCCAGGTAGACCTCCGCCATTCCGCCGGTCCCCAGCCGCGACATCAGCCGATAGCGGCCGTCGACGAGGATGTCCGGCTTGGGGTCGGCCACCGCTACTTCCCCTCCGACAGCAGCGTCTGCACCACGTTCTTGGCGATGGGGGCGGCAACCTGGCCGCCGAACCCGCCGATCGTCTTTTCAATGGTGACCGCGACCGCCACCTTGGGGTCGTTGGCCGGCGCGAAGCCGATGAACCATGGCTGGGTCTCGTTGGCGCCGGACGGGCCGATCGACGCGGTGCCCGTCTTCCCCGCGAACGGGATGCCGGAGCCGAGCTGAGCGGGCGTGCCGGTTCCCTCGTCGACCACGTCGCGCATCATCTGGGTGATCTCGGATGCGGTCTGCGGAGTCATCACGTTGCTGAAGACCGTCGGCTGGATGGTGTCCACCGTGCGTCCGGTCTGGTCGACGACCCGGTTCACGAGGTGCGGGGTCATGAGCTTGCCGCCGTTGGCCACCGCCGCCGCCACCATCGCCATCTGCAGCGGCGTGACCGCCAGGCCGCCCTGACCGATGCCGATGCGGCCGATGTCCTCGTTGGGGCTGCCGGGCGGGAACGGACGGCCGTGTGGATCGAGGACGACGCTGGGGCTGAGCTCTCCGCGGGGGAGGTCGATCGGTGGCCTGGCGTAGAAGCCGAACCGCTTCATGTAGTCGGTCATCGTCCGCCGGCCGACGTTCTCGGCCACCTGGGCGTAGACGGTGTTGACCGAGTCGGTCAGCGCCTTGGTCAGGGTGATGGGGCCGAAGCTCTGGTTGTAGTCATTCTCAAGCGGCACACCGGAGATGACCTTCGGTGAATCTCCGTTGATGATCGAATTCGGCGTGTACCGGCCGCTGTTGATCGCGGCCGTGGTGGTAACGATCTTGAACGTCGAGCCCGGCGGGTACTGGCCCTGGGTGGCGCGGTTGAGCTGGCAGGCGTCGCTGCACGGGGCGTTCGGTTTGTTGTCGTTGTACGACGGATTGGAGTACATCGCCAGGACGGCGCCGGTCCGGGGATCCAGCGCGACGACCGAGCCGGCGCGGCCCGCCAGTCCCTGGTCGGCCACCTGCTGGGCCTGGGGGTTGAGCGTCGTGTACACGTCGTTGCCGACCGTCTGGTTGCCGCCGAGCGGCCCGAACACCGAGTTCAGGCCGGTCTGCGTCGGCGTCAGGTACTTGTTGGCCGACACCTCCAGCCCCGCCGCATTCCCGGCCTCGCCGGTCCAGTAGCCGACCGGCTGCGCATACAGCGGCCCCAACGGATATGTACGGCCCCACTCCTTGTTGCCCTTGGGAATCGATCGGGCCAGGACCGTGCCGTTGTCGGCGAGGATCCGCCCCCGCTTGATCCGCAGCTGGGTGATCACCGACCGGCTGTTGAGCGGGTTGTGGTTCAGGGCGCTGGCATCGATGACCGTCCACCGCGTCGTCCAGATGATGAGCAGCGCGAACAGGACGACGATGAAGCCGAACAGCCTGACGATCTGGGCGTTCATCGCGTCGTCGGCCTCCGCGCCCGGTCGGACACCAGCAGCAGTAGCGCCAGCAGCACGAAGTTGGCGACGATCGAGGCGCCGCCGTAGGAGATGAACGGCAGCGTCACGCCGGTGAGCGGGATGACGCGCGTGACGCCGCCGACGATGACGAACACCTGGAGCGCGAAGACGGCCGACAACCCGGCGGCCAGCAGCGTCGAGAACGAGTCCCGGGACATGGTCGCCGCCTTGAAGCCGCGGAAGACGAACAGCAGGTAGGCGACGAGGATGGCGGTGGCGCCGAACAGCCCCAGCTCATTGGTGATGACGGCGTAGATCATGTCGGTGTCCGCGAACGGGATGAGCGACGGGATCGATTCGCCGAAGCCCTGGCCGAACAGCCCGCCGGCGGCCTGGGCGAAGATCCCGTTGGCGACCTGGAAGCTCCCGCCCGTGGCGTAGTAGAGGTGGTGGTCGAATGGGTGCTGCCAGTCCTCGAACCGGGCGTGGACGTGGCTGATGTGGGTGCCGAGGAACCAGGCGCCGAGCCCGAAGGCCAGGAGACCGATGACGACGAACGAGAGCCGGCCGGTGGCGACGTACAGCATCGACAGCAGCGCCCCGTAGAACATGAGCGACGAGCCGATGTCGGACAGCAGCACCAAGGCGAGCATCGCCACGCCCCAGATGACCAGCACCGGGCCGAAATGCTTGAGCGGGGGCAGCGTCACGCCGAGGATCCGGCGGGCTCCCAGCACCATCGCCTGGCGGGTGTCCCGCAGGTAGCTGGCCAGGAAGATGACCAGGCCGATCTTGGAGAACTCCGTCGGCTGGAAGCTGAGGCCGCCCGGCACCTTGATCTCCAGGTAGGCGCCGTTGACCTGCGCGCCGATCCCCGGAAGCCGGGGGAGGATGAGCAAGACGAGCGAGATCGCGACGATGATGTAGCGGTACTGCTCGAGCTTGCGGTAGTCCCGGAAGGCGATGATGGTGGCCACGAACAGGACCAGCCCGACCACGAACCACTGCGCCTGCTGGCGCGCCAGCGTGGAGTCGAGCCGGTAGACCATGACGATGCCGAAGCTGGCCAGCAGCGCCACCAGCGGGAACAGATACGGGTCGGCATTGGGCAGCGTGAGGCGGATGCAGATGTGGGCGACCAGGCACAGGCCGAGGAAGATGGCGCCGTAGGTCAGCGAGACGTTGGACAGCGCGTTCTGGCGCTGGATGAACACGCCGGCGAATCCGGCGGTGACCAACAGGGCGGCCGGGATCAGGCCGAACAGCTCACGGTTGCGCGCGCTCATCTCGAGAGCTGGCCGAGCTCGGCGGAGTGGATCAGGCTGACCGCGTTGTTCTGGGAGCGGAGCTGATGGTTGAGCAGCTGCGAGCGGCGGTCGGCCGGGATCGCGCCGGCCGGCACCCCGGAGACGTACCACTGCTCGTACATGTGAATCCCCAGCGGGAGGTCGTACGGGAACCCGCGGTAGATGGTCAGGATCCCCTGGGAGTTGGTCCCGACGAAGAAGTACTCGCGGCTGGCCAGATAGGCACCGCCGCCCACGAGGAACAGGATGATGACGATCGCAATCAGCGCCGACATCGTCTTGATGAACCGCTCCGACCGCCGCCGCCGGGGCCCGGACGGGCGCGCCGGGCGTCCCTGCGTGCGCGCCAGCCGCGGCGAGGTCCGTCGCTGCTCGAGCGCAGGCGGCGGCGCGGTCATGATCGCCCCACCGTTGGGCTCGGCCGGGCTCGACTGCGACGGGCGCGCGATGCGGGTCTGTCCGTCATCGCCCTCCGCCGGTGGAGCCACCTCCACGACGGTGGGCTGGTCGCCCGCCTGGCCGCCGGCGTCCTCGAGCCGGAACAGGACGACGGTGATGTTGTCCCGGCCGCCGGCATCGTTGGCCGCCGAGATCAGCCGCTCGCCGGCGCGCTCCAGACCGGGCTCGGAGCTGAGGATCTCGGCGATGGTGTCCTCGTCGATCATCGAGGTCAGACCGTCGCTGCATAGCAGCACCACATCGCCCGCCCGCACCGGATATGTCCACGTGTCGACCTCGACGTCGAGCTCGATGCCGAGCGCGCGGGTGATGATCGAGCGCTGCGGGTGCTCGGCGGCCTGCTCCTCGGTCAGCTTGCCCTGCCGCACCAGCTCCTCGACCAGCGAGTGGTCCTGGGTCAGGCGCGTCAGCGTCCCGCCGCGGAAGATGTAGGCGCGGCTGTCACCGACGTGCGCCACCGCCAGATCGGCGTCGTCGACGTAGACCGCGGTCAGGGTCGTCCCCATCCCGGCGTGCTCGTGTTCCTGGCGGGAGCGCTCGTAGATGCGCCGGTTGGCGTCGCGGATGCGGTTCGTGAGCCGCTCCTCGACGCTCCCCTCGTCCGGCAGCGCCTGCTGGAACTCCTCCACGGCCAGAGCCGAGGCGACCTCCCCGGCCTGCGCGCCGCCCATCCCGTCCGCGACGACGAACAGCGGCGCGCGAACGAAGGCGTTGTCCTCGTTGTCGCGCCGCTGGCGCCCGGTGTCGGTTTTCCAGATGGTGTCGGCTGCGCGGAGCATGCTCGTTGGGTTCTAGCGCGTGGGCGTCACTGGAGGTAGGAGAACTCGCTGTCGCCGATCCGGATGCGATCCCCGTCATACAGCGGCTGCGGCCCGGACAGCGGCTCCTCGTTGAGGTAGGTGCCGTTGGTCGAACCCAGATCCTCGATGATCAACACACGGCCGTCCCGGGTGATCCGGGCGTGGCGCGAGGACGCGTAGGGATCCTCGAGGCGGATCTCGACATCGCCGCGGCCGAGCGTGGCCCCGTCCATCAGGTCATAGGCAACGCCGCTCTGGTGGCCGGGCGCCCGCTCGACCAGCAGCCGCGGCTCGAACCCGTCGACGTCGCCCAATCCCGCGGACGCGTCGTACATGCCCGTCTCCTCCGGCGACGGGGAGCGCTGCGCGGCCGCGGTCTCGCTCCGTCCGCGGCGCAGGTCGCGGAGCGCGCTCCACGCCACCCACATCAGAAACAGGTACAAGACGATGAGGAAGCCGAACTTCAGGCCGACCGAGACAGGCTGGAGCAATGGGGCCTACTCGAGTTCGAAGGTGAGCAGCGAGGTGCCGAGCTCGATCTCGTCCCCGGGCTTGAGCACCTCGGGGTCCTGGAGCCTCCGCCCGTTGAGCCGGGTGCCGTTGGTGGAGTTGAGGTCGGTCAGCACCCACGACCCCCCGCGGGGCCGGATCTCGGCGTGCGCCCGGGACACGTTGGGATCGTCGACCATGATGTCCGACTGCCGGCTGCGCCCCAGCGTCACTCCGGCCGGCCCCACCACCAGGCGCTTGCCGCCCATCAGGACCAGTGCCGTCTGGTGCCGGGTGCGGGCCCGTTCCTCCAGCGGCTCGGCGTGGCGGCCGGCCGTGCTGTAGATCATCGTCCGCCCGGAGGACTCGCCCCCCGCCACCCCGGCCGCCCACGCCGCGGGCTCCTCGCCGCGGGGATGGGCGGGGTCCTCATCCGGATGCACGACCCGGGTCTGGATGCCGAACTCCCCCAGGCCGAGCCGGTCATCGGTCTCAAACTCCACCACCGGGCGCGACATCATGACCAGACGCTCCCGCCGGGCGTGCTCCAGCAGGTATCCGGTGAGCTCGGACACGAGTGCGTCCTCGTATTCGGCGAAGCGCTCGCGGTCACGGGGGGATAGGTAGACGCGGTACTCATTGGGAACGTAGGTGTGAGACAGGGAGAACGTCTTGTGCTCCTCCATCTCCCGGGCGAGCTTGCGCGCGATCTCCACCGGGCGCACCTCGGACCGGAAGGCACGGCTGAACGTGCCTTCGACCAGGCCGGCGATTTTGCTCTCCAGGCTCTTGAGCACACTCATAGGGCGCCTTTCAAGGCGGTTTCATGCTACGGGAGTCTGGCCCGGAGGCCACCTGATCTAAACACCCCTCCACGGCCGGCGGATCGCCGCCGGCGCCAGCAGCAGCCCGACCGCTGCCGCCGCCCCCACCGCCGCGCCCGGTGCAGCGCCGATTCCGGTTCCGTGCGCCGCCCCCATGGCCACGCCGATCCCGGCGGCGAGCAGGATCGCCCACACGACGGCGACCGCCAGGTCCGCGCCGAAATGCCGGCCCCGGATCAGCCAGGGCACGACGGCCGCTCCGAGGGCCCAGACGAGCGCGGGCGCGAGGGCGCCGGAGCGGAGCACGGGGGTCAGAACGGCGTGCGCCGTTTCAGACAGAGAACCGGTCCATTGCGGTGAGGCGCCCTGGAGTGGTAGGTAGAGGGAGGACTCGGCCAGGGCGCCGGCGGCCAGTAGCCAGCCCCAGCCGATGGCCCCCAGGGCGGCACGCCGCCACGGCGTGCGGGCGCGGCCCGCCAGCGCCGGCCAGGCTCCGGCCAGGCCTGCCACGCCAATCAGGCCCAGCGCCGGGGCGCCGGCGGCCATCGGCCACAGGAGCGGCTGCGTGGGCAACAGGAGCACCGGCAGAGCCATGGCAAGGAGGACGACGAGAGCGGCTCCCGGGCGGCCCTGACCGGCGGCAGACGCCGCGACCGCGATCATCACGGTGGCCCAGCCGATCCGGGGCAGGAGCAGGACGGCGGCGGCGGCCAGCAGTCCGGCAACCGCGGGCGGAAGCAGCGGTCCGGCCAGGGCGGTGCTCACCAGCCAGGCGGTGAGCGCACCGGTGCTCGCGCTCGCCAGGCCGCGGGACAGGCTGGGATGAAGCCACGGCCCACCGGGCCCGCCCGCGCCCATCTCCTCGGCCGCCGGGGCCGGCTCGACGGCCGGGAACTCGCGATCCTCGACGCGCCCGGTCCGGCTGATGATCGTGGTCCACGGCGCCGCCGGCGCGGCGACGATGCCCGGCTCGTCCCCCACCTGCTCGGCGGCAGCGGCCAGGGCCAGGCGCAGCCCGGCGACCGAGCCTCGCTCGCGGGGCCGGGGGCGGAGGGCCAAATCCAGACCCTGGCCGAGCTCCCGCGGGAGATCCCGGCGCTGGCGGCGCAGCGGCGGGAGATGCGCCCCCAGGCGCCGGGAGCGCTGGGTGGCGTTCTGCGCGACCGGGTTGATCCCGGTCAGGGCCTCGTAGAGCACGAGCGCCAACGAGTACAGGTCGGCCTCCGGACCGGCCTCGTAGCCGTCCGCCTGCTCCGGCGCCATGTAGGCCAGGGTGCCGATCACGTCACCGGTCAGGGTCAGCGACTCCGCGCCGACGAGCCGCGCCACCCCAAAGTCGGTCAGCTTGGCCGCCTGGGCCGTGCTCGGCGGAGCATCCGGGATCAGGATGTTCGACGGCTTGACATCGCGGTGGACGACGCCCTGGGCGTGGGCATGCTCCAGCGCATCGCACAGCGCCATTCCCACCCCCACGACGTCGCGGTCCGAGAGCCGCCCGTCGGCGAGCAGCGCATCCAGCGTGGCGCCGTGGACGAGCTCGGAGACCAGGTAGGCGCCCTCGTCGTCGACCGCCGCCTCGTACAGCGTCACGATCGCGGGATGCGAGAGGCGGGCGGCGGCCCGGGCCTCGCGCTCGAACCGCCCACCCACGATCCGCTCGCGACTGAGGATCTTCACGGCCACATCCCGCTCGAGACGCTCATCGCGCGCCATCCAGACAGTTCCGAACGCCCCCGTGCCGAGGCGGCGAACCAGGCGGTAGCGGTCCAAGACGGTCGGCCCGCCCGGGGGCGCGCCGCCCGGGCCGGCGGTCGCGGTCGCGGTCGCGCGCAGGCGGCGCGTTCGGCTGCGCGTCGCGCGCGCGGTCGGCGACTCGCTGGAGCTCACGGAGCGGGTTTCCACGCCGCCCTCGGGGTCCCTGCGGTACGTGCGATTGTGCACGAAGCGATCCAGCCGTGGCGCCGGTCATACTGGTCGCTTTCACACAGCGCGCAAGGAGCGATCCCGCTTGTCGTTCTTCGACGAGGCCGACGAAGAGCCTCGGACAGAGACCCGCCCCCCCAGTCGTGCGGCACGCCGACCGGCATCCCGCGGGCGGCGTCCCTCTGGAGCGGGCACCCGCCCACCCGGCCGGCGGCCCGGCGACCAGCAGTCGATCCAGGTGCGGCGGGCGATCGCGCTCGGCGCCCTGCTCATCATCGTGCTGCTGATCGCGTTGGGCATCCACAGCTGCGATGTGAGCTCCACCAACAGCGCGCTGCAGAACTACACCACCCAGGTCTCGTCCTTGAACGCCCGCTCGACCCAGACGGGCTCACGGCTGTTCACCGACCTGTCTCGCGCCGCCAGCGCCGGCAGCCCCACGGCGGTGCAGAACCAGATCGACGAGGAGCTCTCCAACGCCCAGTCCCAGCTCAAGGAAGCCCAGAACATGAGCGTCCCGGACCAGGTCAAGGGCGGCAATCAGAAGTTCCTGTTGGCGCTCCAGATGCGGGCCGACGGCATCTCCAACATCGCCAACGACATCCAGCCGGCGCTCGGGACCTCCGCCACCCAGGACGACATCAACAAGATCGCCGAGCAGACCGCGCGCTTCTACGCGTCCGACGTCCTCTACAAGCAGTACGCCGCGCCCGCCATCACGGGTGCGGTCAATGCCGCCGGCGTCCGTTTCAGCCCTCTCAACGGCGGCCAGTTCCTCCCGGACGTGCAGTGGCTGGTCCCCAGCTACATCGCCACCCAGCTCCACGTCGCCGGCGTCGGCACGTCGACGGCGAAGCCGGCGCCCGGCATCCACGGCCACAGGCTCGACTCGGTCAGTGTCGGCGGCACCACGCTGACTCCCGGCGGCACCGCCACGGTGCCCGCCAGCCCGGCGCCCACCTTCACCCTGACCTTCACCAACACGGGCACCGACAAGGAGACGAACATCGTCTGCAAGGTCACGGTCAACGGCACCGGCGTCACCGGTCAGGCAATCGTGCCCCAGGACAGCCCAGGTCAGCAATCGACCTGCAACGTGAAGCTGGGGGCTACCCCGCCGGCGGGCACCCAGACCGTCGTCGCCCAGATCGAGCGCGTCCCGGGCGAGAAGAGCGTCCTTCGCAACTCCCAGACGTTCACCATCACCTTCCAGTAGCCGGTCACGGGGGCTTCGTCCCCCGCGCGGCGCCGCACCCAGTCCCCGCACCCCCAGCCGCCCGCGCAGCCCCGTTCAGCCCACGCAGCCCCGTTCAGCCCACGCAGCCCCCCGCGCACCCCTCGGCGCGGGTCGTCGGCCCTCCGCCGCCCGCCCTCCGCCTCTGGGCCTATCCTTCCTGCGGTGCACCAGCTGACCAGCACCGTCGGCATCGTCGCGATGGCGGCGGGCGCAGTCGCGATCGTGGCGCTGCTCACCTGCATCGTCCTCGCCTTCCGGCTGTCGCGGCTGCGATCCGAGCAGCGCATCGTTCTCGGCGACGGGCGGCAGGACATCGTCGCCCACGCCGCCGAGCTCCAGCGCCACTTCGAGGCGCTCCACGGCTACGTGGAGGACGTGGCCCTCCGGCTGGAGCAGCGCATGGCCACCGCCGAGCACCGACTCGACGGCGCCGTCGCCTACACGTCGCTGATCAGGTACGACGCCTACGGCGAGATGTCCGGCCGCCAGTCGATCTCGCTCGCGCTGTTGGACTCGACCCAGACCGGCGTGGTGCTCTCGGCCATCCACCACCGCGACCAGGCTCGCCTGTACGCCAAGCAGATCCACGGCGGCCGCCCGGAGCTGGAGCTCTCCCCGGAGGAGGACGAGGCGGTCAAGACGGCGCTGGCGGGCGGTGGAGCGCCGGCGCAGCCGGGGAGCTTCGGCGCCCCCACCACCGCCCACTGACCGTGGGCGCCGGCGTCCCTAGCTCCACGCCCGGCGTCGGCGCCCCCACTGCCGGCGCCCCCACTGCCGGCGCCCCCACCGCCGGCGCCCCCACCGCCACGGCCGACCGCGGCGTCCCCACCGCGGCCCGCTGACCCCTTGCGCGTCGGCTACTTCGGTCCTGAGGGGACCTACACGCAGGAGGCGCTGCTCGCCGACACCGCCGGCCTGGATCTGGAGACCGTGCCGCTGCCGACGATCTACGACACGGTGATGGCCGTGCACGAGGGCGAGGTCGACCGCGCGCTGGTGCCGATCGAGAACTCGCTGGAGGGGTCGGTCAACGCCACCCTCGACGCCCTGGCCATGGAGACCGACGACGTGATGATCGTCGGCGAGGTCATCCATCCCATCCGCCACTGCCTGATCGCCCGCACCCCGCTGGAGCTGTCGGACATCGAAACGGTCGTCTCCCACCCGCAGGCCAACGCCCAGTGCGCGCGCTTCATCCGGACTCGCCTGCCAGGCGTCCGGGTGCTTGCCGGAAGCTCGACGGCGGATGCGGTCCGAACCGTCGCCCACCATGACGGTCCCTGGGCCGCCCTCGGCAACCGGATCGCGGCCGAGCGCTACGGCTGCGTCGTCCTGCTGGCCGGCGTCGAGGACGTCGCCGACAACGAGACGCGATTCGTCTGGCTGGCCCGTACCGGCGCCCGGCCGGGCAGCCCCCGCGTCGCGCTCAGCGGGGGCCCTCCCACCGGTCCCTGGAAGACCGCCATCGTGTTCTGGGGCGTCGGCTCCGAGGCCCCCGGCTGGCTGGTCGCCTGCCTGGCCGAGTTCGCCGAGCGCGGTGTCAACCTGACGCGGATCGAATCCCGCCCCCGCAAGCAGGGCCTCGGCCGCTACATGTTCTTCGTCGACCTGGAGGGACGGGAGGACGATCCGCACGTCGCCGGCGGCCTGGCGGCGGTCCGCACACACGTGGAGACAGCGCGGATTCTGGGGACATTTCCGGCCGCCTGAGGGACTGGTCTTGGACGCTGGCCTGTAACGCTTCACCGCCAGTTGCACCGCTACACTGGCGCCAGCGAAAGCCTATGGCCTCACGTGTACCAACCGAGCCATTGGGGTCCGCGCCGCATCCTGAGCACCAGCGGCGCGGGCGGGCGGTTGGCCGGGTGCTCGTGCTCAATGCGACGTATGAGCCGATCAACGTCTGCACCGTGCGTCGCGCGGTGGTCCTGCTTCTCAAGGAGAAGGCGGAGCTGATCGAGCGGGCCGAGTGGGAGCTGCACTCGGCGACGTCGACGCTGGCGCGGCCGATGGTGATCCGCCTCGTCACCTACGTCCGGATTCCGCGCGACACGCACCGGCGCAAGATCACCCGCCGGGCCGTGTTCGCACGTGACGACTGGACCTGTCAGTACTGCGGCTCGCGGTCGAACCTGACCGTCGACCACGTCGTCCCCCGCTCCAAGGGCGGCCCGTCGACCTGGGAGAACATCGTCGCCTCCTGCGCGCCGTGCAACCGGCGCAAGGGCAACTCGATGCTGCGCCAGGTCGGCATGCGCCTGAGCCGCGAGCCGCGCACGCCAAACCCCAACGTGTTCATCCAGGTCGCCAGCCCCACCATTCCGGCGGCCTGGCGGGCGTACCTGGCAGTCTGACCGTCCCGGCGGGCGTACCCGGCAGCCCGACCGTCCCGGCGGGCGTACCCGGCAGCCCGACCGCCGCGGTGGCCCGATGCTCGAGGTAACCGCGTGATGACCGGTCACCTTCGGCCGGTCGGCGTCAGGCCGCGTAGCGCTCCGCGGCGCGCGCCCGCGCCTTCGCCGCCTCCGCGTCACGGTTCTTGGGCGGCGCGTTGGTCGTCAGCTGGCCCAGCAGGGTCGCCGAGGCGGCCGCCACGGCCTCGATGGCGTCATCGAAGGCCTCCTCGTTCGCCCGCGAGGGTTTGGTGAAGCCGCTGATCTTGCGCACGTACTGGAGCGCGGCCGCGCGGATCTCGTCCTCGCTCGCCGGCGGCTCGAAGTTGTGAAGCGTCCTGATGTTTCGGCACATGGCTCCAGAGTAACCGGACCGGCGAGGGCCGAACAGATAAGTGCGGCCGGTGGCGTTGCGTTTCCGTCACAGGCCTCGGCGCCTAACCGGCCATATACGCCGGTTAGGCGCCGAGGTCCGGTCCATCACCACCGCAGGCGACCATTCGCCTGGGCCGTTAACGCGCGAAGGGCGCCGTCGACTCGGCGCCCTTCGCAGTACTTCGGCTGATGGGACCGCGATGAGCGTGCAAAGTGCCGGAGGGACTACTCCCGGCGCTCAACAACGGCGGTGTCGCGGGTTGGACTCCGCTAAGCGGGGTCAGCCTCCGACCTAGCGGCCGGACACCTCCAGGGTCCCGCAAGAACTGTCAGACAAGCTCGGACCACCTCCTTTCTCTGGTACGCACCAGGTTATCGAATCCGGCAGGCGGAACCTTGAGGGTTTTCGTCCGATCTTCGATTTTGCGGCCGCGCCCTCACGCCCCTGCCTCCGCGGGCGGCTCGCACGGCCGCCGTCCCGGCGGCGCACGGTCAACGCCGGGATGCTGCTCCGGCGGGCCGGGTGGCCGTCACGGCCGTCACGGCCCGTCGCGGCCGTGCTGGGGCAAGGCGGCGTAGTCGGCCGCCAACCACGAACCCCCGCGGCACGCCCGGGGCGGCGCGCCGCGGGCGCCGGCGCTACCAGCGGCTATTCGTCAGAGTCGGCGTCGGAGTCGAGCGGGACGTCCATGCCAGAGTCGAGCGGGACGTCCGTGCCGGAATCGGTCAGATCAACCGGCGCGTTCACGGCGGCATCCTCGGCGACCGGCGCCGCGGTGGCCGCCTCGGACTCGATGACGAGCGCCACGGCGCTCACCTGATCGTCGTCGCGGATGTTCATGACCCGCACGCCCTGCGAGGCCCGTCCGTAGCGGTTGATGCCCCGGACCGACGTGCGCTGGACCATGCCGTTCTGGGAGATGAAGACGAGCTCCTGGTGCTCGCGGACGACGAGTGCGCCGGCCAGCGCCCCCTTGTTCTCGGTCAGCTGGATCGTCTTGACGCCCATCGTTCCGCGGCCCTTGACCGGGTAGTCGGAGATGGGCGTGCGCTTGCCGTAGCCGTTCTCGGTCACGACGAGCAGCTCCTGATCGTCGCGGGCGACATCCATGGCCAGCACGGCGTTGCCCTTCTGGGAGACGTTCATGCCCCGGACGCCGCTGGTGTCACGTCCCATCGCCCGCACCTGGTCCTCGTTGAACCGTGCCGCCTGGCCGGACCGCGAAACCATGATGATGTCGTCATGGCCGCTGGTCCGCCGGACGGCCACCAGCTCGTCGTCGTCGCGGATGTTGATGGCGATGATCCCGTCGGCCTTGATCGGCGTGTTGTAGGCACCGAACTCGGTCTTCTTGATGACCCCCTTGCGGGAGGCGAACACCAGGTACTTGCCCTCGCTGAAGTCCCGGGTCGACAGCACCGACTGGACCCGCTCGCCCTCGCGCAGCGGGAGCAGGTTGACCAGGGCCCGGCCCTTGGCCGTCCGCGACGCCTCCGGCAGCTCGTAGACCTTGAGCCGGTAGACCTTCCCGCGGTTGGTGAAGAACAACAGGTAGTCGTGCGTCGAGCACACGAAGAGGTGCTCGATGTAGTCGTCGTCCTTCATGTCCATCCCGGTCACGCCGACGCCGCCGCGCCGCTGCTGGCGATAGGTCGAGAGCGGCAGCGACTTGATGTAGCCGGAGTGGGTGATCGAGATGACCATCTGCTGATCGGCGATCAGGTCCTCGATGTCGATCTCACCCTCGGCGTGCGTGATCTCGGTGCGCCGCTCGTCGCCGTAGGCGTCGGAGATCTCCTGCAGCTCGGTCTTGATCAGATCGTTGACCCGCTGCTCGTCGCCGAGAATCTCGCGCAGCTCCTTGATGCGCTCCATCAGGTCGGCGTGCTCCTGCTTGATCTTGCCGGCCTCGAGCGCGGTCAGCCGGCTCAGGGTCAGCTGCAGGATGGCCTGGGCCTGGACGACGGTCAGATCGAAGCGCTCGAGCAGACCCCTCCGCGCGGTCTCGGGATCACGGGAGCCGCGGATGAGCGCGATGACCTCGTCGAGGTTGTCGAGCGCGATCAGCAGCCCCTCCAGGACGTGGGCCCGCTCCTCGGCGCGCCGGAGCTCGTACTTGGTCCGGCGAACGATGACCTCGCGCTGATGATCGACGTAGTGGCCGACCACCTCGCGCAGCGAGAGGGTCCGGGGCACGTTGTCGACGAGCGCCACCATGTTGACGCCGAAGGTGGTCTGCAGCGGGGTGTGCTTGTACAGCTTGTTGAGGACCACCTTGGGGATCGCGTCGCGCTTGAGCTCGATCACGATCCGCATCCCGTGGCGATCGGACTCGTTGCGCAGGTCGGTGATCTCCGGGATCTTCTTCTGCTCGTGGAGCTCCTTGATCTTCAGGATCAGGCCGCCCTCGCCGTCACGGCGCACCTGGTAGGGCAGCTCGGTGACGATGATCGCCTCCTTGCCCTGGCCGATCGGCTCGATGTGCGCCTTGCCCTGCACCCGTACTCGCCCCCGGCCGGTGGCGTAGGCGTCGCGGATCCCCTCGCGCCCCAGGATGATCCCGGCGGTCGGGAAGTCCGGGCCCTTGATGTGCTTCATCAGGCCCTCGACATCGATGCTGGGATCGTCGATGTAGGCGATGGTGGCGGCGATCACCTCGCGCAGGTTGTGCGGCGGGATGTTCGTGGCCATGCCGACCGCGATCCCGGAGCTGCCGTTGACGAGCAGGTTGGGAAAGCGCGACGGGAGGACGACCGGCTCCTGGCGGGTGCCGTCGTACGTGGGGACGAAATCGACGGTCTCATCGTCGATGTCCCGCAGCATCTCGGTGGCCAGCCGGTCCAGGCGCGCCTCGGTGTAGCGCATGGCGGCGGCCGAGTAGCCGTCGATGTTGCCGAAGTTCCCGTGGCCGTCAACGAGCGGATAGCGCATCGAGAAGTCCTGGGCCAGGCGGACGAGCGTGTCGTAGATGGCGCTGTCGCCGTGGGGATGGAACTTGCCCATCACCTCGCCCACGATCTGGGCGGACTTGACGTGCTTGCGGTTGGGCTGCAAGCCCAACTCGTTCATGACGTGTAGGACGCGGCGGTGGACAGGCTTCAGGCCGTCGCGGACGTCAGGCAGAGCGCGCCCGACGATGACGGACATGGCGTAGTCCAGGTACGCCGAGCGCATCTCCTCCTCGAGCCCGCGGGGCTCGATGTTGCCGCCGCCGATGGTGTCAATCGCAGACATGGCTAGTTACCGGTTGGGGTGGCGGGGTGGGTGGGTGAGAGCGTCATCAGTGTCAGGTGGCGGGGTGGGTGGGTGAGAGCGTCATCAGTGTCAGGTGGCGGGGTGGGTGGGCGAGAGCGTCATGACCATCACGGGGTGGGTGGGCGAGATGATCATGTATCCAGAGTGGCGAGCCGGGCGTTCTCCTCGATGAACGCGCGCCGGGGTTCGACCTGGTCGCCCATGAGCATCGAGAAGACGAGGTCGGCCGACGCGGCGTCCTCCATGGTCACCTTGACCAGCGTGCGACTGGCCGGGTCCATCGTCGTCTCGCGAAGTTCGTCGGCGTCCATCTCGCCGAGGCCCTTGAAGCGGTAGTAGTCGATGCCCTTCTGGGCGATCCCCAGGACCTCGTCATGCAGTTCCTCGAAGCTGCCCGCCTCGGTGGTGGTGTCGCCCAGTGCGATGGAGAACGGCGGGACGCCGGTCAGGGCCTCCAGGTCACGGTGGACGTCGGACAGGCGGTGGTATTCGTTGGCGTCAAGCGCGGCGTGACGCACGTGGTGGGTGGTGGCCAGCCCGGTCTTGGCCTCCAGCGTGCGGATGACCACCTCGTCGTCGCGCTCCTCCACCAGCCTGAGCTGGTAGGGGTGGCCGGCACCGTTGCCCTCGTCGGCGGCGACGTGGCGCAGGAGACTCGGCACATCGGTGATCTGCTCCTCCAGCAGGCGTGCCTGCTGCATGAAGGTCACCACACCGTGGCCGTGGGCCGCGCGCAGCGCCGCCCCCCAGCCCTCGTACTGCTTGAGCAGCCGGGTGAGGCGCTTCCACCGCGCCTCGGTCAGCTTGAACGTCTTCCCGTCCCGGTCGCGGATCTCCAGCTTCTCGAACTTGTCGCCGAGCAGGATGTCCTCGAGCTCGGATTCACGCTCGATGTAGCGATGCTTCTGCCCGCGGGTCAGCCGGTACAGCGGCGGCTTGGCGATGTAGACGTAGCCGGCCTCGATGAGGGGCTGCATCTCCCGGAACAGCAGGGTCAGTGCCAGCGTCCGGATGTGGGCGCCGTCGACGTCGGCGTCCGTCAGCAGCACGATCTTGTGGTAGCGCGCCTTTTCGATGTCGAACTCGTCGCGAACGCCGGTGCCGATCGCGGTGATCAGGGCCTGGACCTCGGCGTTGCCGAGGACCTTGTCGATCCGGCTCTTCTCGACGTTGAGGATCTTGCCGCGGAGCGGAAGGATTGCCTGGGTGCTGCGATCCCGCGCGCTCACCGCCGAGCCGCCGGCGGAGTCGCCCTCGACGATGAAGAGCTCGGCCAGCGACGGATCCTTGACCGAGCAGTCGGCGAGCTTACCCGGCAACGTCGAGTTCTCCAGGGCTGACTTGCGCCGGGTGAGGTCGCGCGCCTTGCGGGCGGCGTTGCGCGCCTGGGCAGCCGACACTGCCTTGCGGATGACGGCACGGGCATCCCGGGGGTTCTCCTCCAGGAACTCGTTGAGGCGAGCGTAGACGATCGACTGCACGAATGGCTGCATGCCCGGGTTGCCGAGCTTGGTCTTCGTCTGGCCCTCGAACTGCGGGTCGGTCAGCTTGGCCGAGATGACGGCCGTCAGGCCCTCGCGAACGTCCTCGCCGGTCAGGTTGTCGTCCTTCTCCTTGAGCTCGCCGTGATCGCGCGCGTACCGGTTGAGCGCGCTCGTCAGCGCTGAACGGAAGCCTGACAGGTGGGTGCCACCCTCACGGGTGTTGATGTTGTTGGCGAACGAGAAGACCGACTCCTGGTAGGAGGAGTTCCACTGCATCGCCACCTCGACCGAGCCCTCCTCGCTCTCGCCCTCGAAGAAGACGACCTTCGGCTGGATCGGCTCCTTGTTCTCGTTGAGGTAGGCGACGAAATCGACGATGCCGCCCTCGTACTGGAATTCGGCCCGCTTGCCGTCGCCGCGCTCGTCACAGAGGGTGATATGGAGGCCGCGGGTGAGGAAGGCGGTGTCCCGGATGCGCTCCTCAATCGTCTTGAAGTCGAAGTCGAGCGTCTCGAAGACCTCGGCGTCAGGCAGGAACTTCGTCGTCGTTCCTGTGTCCTTGGTGGTCTCGCCGCGCTCCAGGTCGGCGAGGGGCCGGCCGCGCTCGTAGGACTGGCGCCACACGTAGCCGTCACGTCGGACCTCGACGTCGACGCGCTCGGAGAGCGCATTGACGACCGACACGCCAACGCCGTGCAGACCGCCGGAGACCTTGTAGCCGCCGCCGTCGCCGAACTTGCCGCCGGCGTGCAGCACGGTCATCACGACCTCGAGCGCCGGGCGCCCCTCCTTGGCCATCGTCGCCACCGGGATACCGCGGCCGTCGTCGACGACCGTCACCGAGTTGTCCGGGTGAATGGTCACATCAACGCGCGTGCAATGGCCGGCGAGCGCCTCGTCGACCGAGTTGTCAACGACCTCGTAGATCAGATGGTGCAGGCCGTGCACACCGGTCGAGCCGATGTACATGCCGGGACGCTTGCGAACGGCCTCGAGTCCCTCGAGGACGGTGATGTCCTGTGCGTCGTAACTGGAATTGCTGGCGCCCGTTCGAGCGCCGTCGTCGTTCGCCACGATCCTCCGATGACGTTGAGACGCCCCGGTCCCGCGCCATGGCAGGCGCACCGGGGCGAGAGGAATGGTGTACTGAAGGATAGCACAGAGGTCGGCCGAAACCGTCCTTCCGGCGTTGGCATTTTGCCTGCAAAACGTCACAAAACAGCAACGCCGGAAGCGCCCTGAGCACCCGCCCGGAAGCGCTAACTGCGACCGACGGCGACACACCGAAGACGCGCCACCCCACCGGAGGGGAGAGCGTCGTTCAGGCGGGTGATGATCTGCGGCGCCATGAGATCGAGTTCCTGGGCCCAGACCGACGCGGCACAGGACACCGTGACGACGCCGCCGCGCTCGGCCGTCGGCTCCGCCTGAGCCGCAATCAAGGGGCCGACGACCGCCGGCCAGGCGCGCTGAATCGCCCCCAGCAGCGTCTCCGGGGCCAGATCGTCGGCCAGGGACGCGAGCGCGGCCTGCATCGACCGAGGCGAGCGCCGGTACTTCACGCCGCCAGCGCCTCGCCGAGCACGCATCCGTCGTTGACCGCCAGCCGGGCGACGCCGGACTCCAGGGCCCCCGGGACCTGATCGAGGTCGGTGGCGGTGATGACCGACTGGCCCGGTGTGACCCGCAGCAGATCGACCAGAGCCCGTCGCCGCTGGCCATCTAGCTCGCTCATCACGTCGTCGAGGAGCAGCAGTGGAGCGACGTCGCGGTGCGCGGCCAGGGCGTCGCGCTCGGCGAGCAGCAGGGAGAGAAGGGCCAGCCTCTGCTGGCCCTGCGAGCCATAGGCGCGCAGGTCCCGGCCCTCGCGGTGGAGTGCGAGATCGTCGCGATGGGGACCGTGCCCGGTGAACCCTCGCTCCAGGTCGCCGTCGATGCGCTCGCGGAGCTCGCCGGCGAGCTCATCGGCCGTTGCCGCCCGGGAGCGAGGCCGATAGGCAAGCGTCGGATCGCCGGAGAGGCCGAGGTCAGCGCACCAGCGCAGGAACGGGTCGACCAGGGCGTCGACCGCAGCTTGGCGGTCGGCCATCAACGCCACGCCATGACGGGCGAGCTGGGCGTCCCAGCTGTGCAGCGAATTGCGGCTACCCCTACCGGCGCGGATCCGGGCAATCAGGGCGTTGCGCTGAGCCAGGGACTGGGCGTAGGCGCGGCGCGTGGCCGTCCGCGCCGGCCACATGGCGCCGACGAACTGGTCCAGATGGGCGCGGCGGAGCGCCGGCGCGCCCTTGACCAGCTCCAGGCGGTCCGGGAGGAACACGCTCACCAGCGGCCGCTCGCTGATCTCGAGCAGACGGTCGACGTTCGCGCCATCGACCCGGATCCGCTTCGGCTCCCCCGGCGCAAAGCCCACCGAGAGCTCATGCCCACCGTCCTCGGCGAGAGCCGAAACCACCACCCGGGTCGCACGCTCGCCGAAGCGCACGACCTCGCGCTCGTTACTGGTACGACAGGAGCGGCCCGTGCAGCCGAAGTAGAGCGCCTCGATGAGATTGGTCTTGCCGGCGCCGTTGGGGCCCGTGATGACCGTCAGCCCATCACTGAAGGCGGCGCTCGCCTCCGGATAGCCGCGGAAGTCGCGAACCGTGACGCGCACGACGCGCACAGCGCTCTAGACGTTCAGCCTGATCGGCATGATCAGGTACCGGAAGCGGCTCTCGTCGCCGGCCTCGATCAACCCGGGGCGCAGTGGGCTGATCAGCTTCATGAGCACATCGCCCTCATCGATCGCCTCCAGGCCGGCGCGCAGGAACTCCGGGTTGAAACCGATCTCCAGCGGCTCACCCTGGAAGTTGACCGGCAGCGACTCCGACGCCTCGCCGACGTCCGGCGTCTGAGCCGACACCGTCAGCTCGCCGGGGGCGAAGGCGAGGCGGAGCGGGGCGTTCTTCTGCGCCAGCAGGCTGATCCGGCGAACGACATCGGTGAACTCCCCCCCGGCCAGCCGGAGCTCGTGCTCGAACGTCTCCGGCAGCAACTGACGGTAGTTGGGGAACTGGCCGTCGATGAGCCGCGAGGACAGGATGACCCGCCCCAGGGTGAACAGGACCTGATTGGAGCGGACACTGACACTGAGCGCCTCGTCCTCGCCGTGGCCGACGAGCCGCGCCAGCTCCTGGAGGGCGCGGGCCGGCACGTTGACCTCGAATGCCGAGGACAGCGGCGCCTCCAGAGTCGTCTCCTTGACGCTGAGCCGATAGGAGTCGGTGGCCACCATCCGCAGCTCCCGCTCGGACGCCGACACCAGAATCCCGGTGAGCACCGGCCGGGTCTCGTCCCGCGAGGCCGACCCGGCGACCTTCAGCGCGGTTGAGACGAATGCCTCGGCCGGCAGCTGGACCGACGTTTCCGGCTCCGGTTCAGGGAACGGTGGGAAGTCGTCGCTGCGCAGCGTGCGAATGTGGAACGTGGCGTTCCCGGAGACGACCTCCACGTCCTGCTCGGCCGAGCGGACCTCGAGCGTCACGGTCTTGGCCGGAAGGGCGCGGACGACGTCGAGCATCAGCCGCGCAGGCAGGACGACGGTGCCCTCGCGGATCACCCCAGCCTCCAGCGGCACCCGGAGGCCCACGTCCATGTCGGTGGCTCGAAGCTCGCAGCCGGATTCACGGACGACGAGCTGAACTCCGGACAGGGCCTGGATGGCGCTCCGGGTCGAGGCGACCCTGCTGACGGTCTGGAGCTGTGAAAGCAGAACGTCGCGCTCGCTGGAGATCTTCACGATGAATACCTCTGAAAGGGTTTAGAAGTCATAGAGCTAAGAGAAGCTGTGGAGAAGTCGGCGATCGTCCGCAGATACGGCGAAAGTTGTTGCTTGAGGGCGACGGACAAGTCTGTCAATAGTCGCGGTCGGCTTTGCCGCCGGAGACGAGTTCGGTCAGCGCGGAGATCTCGTCAACAACCTGTTGATCGGACTTGAGGCGTTCGGAGACGCGCTTGCAGGCATGCATGACGGTTGCGTGGTTGCGCCCGCCGAACGCCTTGCCGATCCGGGGCAGGGACTCGCCGGTCAGGTCGCGGGCCAGGTGGATGGCGACCTGCCGCGGCCAGGTGACTTGGCTGGCGCGGCTGGACGACGTCATCTGTTCGACGGAGATGCTGAAGTGGCCGGCGACGATCTTCTGCACGTCGGCGATGGAGGGCGCGCGTCGCCGCCGCTCCGGGTACATGGCGTCGAGGACCTCGAGGGTCAGGTTCCGGTCGATCGGGCGCTGGGTCAGCGAGTGGAAGGCGACGACGCGGATGAGCGCTCCCTCCAGCGACCGGATGTTGTCGGTGACGCGATCGGCGATGAGGTCGAGGACACCCGGGTCGGTCAGGCCGATGTGGTCAAGGGCGGCGCGCTTGCGCAGGATCGCGACCCGGGTGGCGTGATCCGGCGGCTTGATGTCCGCCACCAGGCCGGCCTCGAAGCGCTCGCGCAACCGTTGCTCAATCGAGACGAGAGCCCGGGGCAGGCGATCGCAGGTGAGGACGAGCTGCCGGCCGCTCTCGTAGAGCGCGTTGAACGTGTGGAAGAACTCCTCCTCGGTGCGCGCCTTGCTCGCGAGGAACTGGACGTCGTCGATGAGCAGGACGTCGGCATCGCGGTAGGCGCGCTTGAAGGCGTCGAGGGAGCGGGAGCCGAGGGCGCTCACGAAGTGGTTGGTGAAGGCCTCGGCCGTCGTGTAGCGAACGGTGGCGCCGCCGCCAAACGCGAGGACGTAGTTGCCGATGGCGTGGAGGAGGTGCGTCTTGCCCAGGCCGGGAGGCGCGTAGAGGAAGAGGGGGTTGTAGGCCTGCCCGGGGAGTTCGGCGACCGCGAGCGCGGCGGCGTGGGCCAGGCGGTTGCCCTCGCCGATGATGAACTGCTCGAACCGGTAGCGCGGATGAAGCCCGGCAGATCCGGCGTCGGGAGGCGCGACGGGGTGGTCGTCCTGAAGTGCGCGTTCGCGGGAGAACGACACGCGGACCCGGGGGCCGAGCACGTGGCGGGCACACCGCTCCATCACCGGCCCAAACCGGCCCATCAACCATTTCTCGGTGGCCGGTGGGGCGCGCAGGAGCAGGGTGGTGCCGTCGAAGGAGTCGAGTTCCACCGGCGCCAGCCAGATGTCGAACGCAGAGGGGCTGACGCGCCGCTGGAGCTCGGCTCTGATGGTGTGCCACGCGGACACGGCATCGGGTTGCGCGGGCAGCGCCAAGCGACTCCTCCCGGGAGCGTTCGAGAAAGCGATTCGTAAGGTCCCTGGGTGCACGGCACGTGTCCTGGGGGCGGCGAATATATCAACGGGTCTGGGTCGCGCCGGGAGCCCCGCCAGGGGTGTCCGCGCAAAGCGCGGGAAAAACACGGCCACTGTCTCGACGGCCGTCCGGGACGGCTGCTAGAGCGGGCCCGGAGTGGACGGGCGGCGTGCGTATACTCAGTCGCTCAAGTCCGGGATCCCGGGACCTCCGCCATGAAACGCACCTACCAGCCCAAAAAGCGCAAGCGCGCCCGTACGCACGGTTTTCGCGCCAGAATGCAAACGCGCGCGGGGCGCTTGACCCTCAAGCGACGGCGCGCAAAGGGACGCAAGCGCCTGACGGTCTGATGGCCGCCGCAGGCGGGAGGGTTTCGGCCGGCAGCCAAGGGTCGGGACGGGGACGTCTCTCGCGCAGCGCCGAGTTTGACCGTGTCTTTCGGCACGGCCGGTCACACGCCGGCCGTGATCTCGTGCTGTACGTCTTTCCCCGGGGCGCCGGGGCGGGTTCGCCGCGTCTGGGTCTGTCGGTGTCTCGCAAGGTGGGCGGCGCGGTGGAGCGCAATCGGATCAAGCGATTGCTGCGCGAGGCATTTGCCCGGGAGTGCGTGCGCCTGCCTGACGGCACCGACGCGGTGGTGATCGCTCGTCGGAGTGCCAAGGAGGTGGCGGGTCGGGACGGCCTGGCCGGCATTCAGCGCGCGCTTGCCGAGCTCATCGACAAGGTGCCCGGAGCGACCGACACCGCGCCGTCTGACTTGACACTGGAATCCGGTTCTTCAGAGCAGCCGGCGGTGGAGATGACGGAGCTCGAGCTACGCGTGCCGGAAGCGAAGGTGGCGCCGGCCGGCGAGGAGGCCGGATCGGTCGCCGGCGAGGAATCGGCTCGCTGATGACGATCGCTCGCCGCTTGCTCATCCTGCCGATCCGGCTCTACCAGTTGGTGCTGTCGCCGATGGTCGGCGAGCGCTGCAAGTACTACCCGTCGTGCTCCGAATACGCGGTGCAGGCCATCGGTAGATTCGGCATACTCCGCGGGCTCGTCCTGGCCGGCTGGCGGTTGCTGCGCTGCAACCCATGGAGCCGCGGCGGCTTTGACCCGGTCGAGGAGCAGCGGCTGTTCAAGTCCCGCAAGCCCGGCCCAACCGCCACGAGCGCCTGATCATGCTCTCGTTCTCTCTCGTCTCCAGCATCTACAACATCCTGTCGCCGCTCATCGACGTGTTCGAGGCGGTGCTGAAGTTCTTCCACCACAGCCTCGGGGTGCCGTGGGGCTGGGCGATTGTCCTGCTGACGCTCTGCGTGCGCGCGTGTCTGGTGCCGCTGACCATCAAGCAGATGGGATCGATGGCGCGCCTTCAGCAACTGCAGCCGGAGCTGAAGGCGATCCAGAGCAAGTACAAGGAGGACAAGCAGCGCCAGCAGCAGGAGATGATGAAGTTCTACAAGGAGAACAACGTCAATCCGTTGGGCTCCTGCCTGCCGATGGTGGCGCAGCTGCCGGTCTTCATCTCGCTCTACTACATGCTGCGTCAGAGCCTGCGGACCGACATCTGCCCGGCGATCCAGCATCAGTACCAGGTTCACTACGCCGCCCTGCACCACATCTCTTTGGCGGCGGCGTCGGGACAGACCCGGCCCTGCGGTCCGAATGGCGGCGCCAGCTTCCTGTTCATCCCGGATCTGACCAACAAGGCCACCGGGGTGACGCTGATCGTCCTCATCCTGCTCTACGTGGGGACCCAGCTCGGTTCCAGCCTGATGATGTCGAGCGCGACAATGGACCGGACGCAGCGGCAGATCATGCTGTTCATGCCGCTGATCTTCGTGCTGTTCGTCATCCAGTTTCCGGCCGGAGTGCTCGTGTACTGGATCACCACCAACATCTGGACGATCGGCCAGCAGTACATCATCAAGCGCCGGATCGGCCCGACCCGCGCCGCTGCGACGGGAGTCCCGGCGGGGGCGGCCGCGGTCGTTTCCGGCGACACCGCGCGGACGACCGGAGGGCGCGGCAAGGCCGCACCACCGCCAGCGAAGGCCGAGGGAGCGGGGACGGAGGCGGCCAAGGGCGCTCCGAATGGCGCCAGTGGTGGTGGGTTGGGCCGTCTGATCGGCCGCGCCAAGCCTGAGGAGAAGGAGCCGGTCGCCACCGGCGCCAGAGCAGCGCGCTCCGGCGGCCCACCGCCCAAGCCGCCGCGCAAGAAGAAGAAGCGCTCCGGTCGCAGGCGGTAGGCGGATGTCGGCGATCCCCGAGACGCCCGCCGAGCGGGTTCGCGAGTTGATGGAGCGCATCGCCGCCGCTGCCGGAGTGGATGCGGGCGTCCAGGTCCGCGAGGCAGAGGACGGATTGCACGCCGAATACGTCGGTGACGACGTCGGGCTCCTCATCGGCCACCACGGTCAGACGATCGATGCCATTCAGCATCTCGCCTATCGCTTCGCGATGAGAGGCGACGCTGACCGGGTGTCGGTCGTCGTCGACGCTGGCGGCTACCGCGAGCGCCGGGCGGCCGCGCTGCGGGCCACCGCGGACCAGGCTGCCCAGACGGCTGTGAGCCGCGGCCGGGCCGTGCCCCTCGAGGCCATGAGCGCCCTGGAACGCAAGGTGATCCACGAGTACCTCAAAGATCGCCATGACGTCGAGACGTACAGCGAGGGCCAGGAGCCCGCTCGTCGCCTCGTCGTCGCGCCGCTGGTTGACTGAGAGCACCCCCGTCGGCAGCCGGACGCGTTTCACGTGAAACATCGACCCGGCTCGGACGGCCCGGCCGGTGCCTGAACCGCTGTCCGTCGCCTCGCTGGCGGCCCGCTACCGGCTAGGCGGTGTTGCCGAGCGCCGCCTCGAGTGCCTCCTGAGCCTCGTTGCCTCCGACGCCCTGGCGCCGACGACGGTCACCGCGCCGGCGGACATCCTGCGCGATCACCTGGCCGACTCGCTCGTCGCCCTCCTGCTTGACCCTGTCCGGTCGGCCACGGCGATCGCCGACCTCGGCGCCGGCGCCGGATTCCCCGGACTGCCGTTGGCGATCGCCCTGCCTGAGGCCCGGGTCAGCCTGGTCGAGAGCAACCGCCGCAAGTGCCAGTTCATCACCCGGGCGGCCGCGACTTGCGAGCTCGCCAATGCCGACGTAGTCAACGCGAGGGCCGAGGAATGGGCGGAGGGCCTGGGCGCCTGCGACCTCGTTGTCGTCCGGGCGGTGGCTCCGTTGCCGGTGGTTGCCGAGTATGCCGCGCCGTTGCTCCGGTTGGGCGGGACCCTCCTCGCCTGGCGCGGTCAGCGCGACGAGGAGGACGAGCGCCAGGGTGCGCGCGCGGCCGAGATGCTCGGACTTGCGCCCGGCGAGCCGCTCCGCGTCGAGCCGTATCCGGGCGCGCGCCACCGCCATCTGCATCCAATGATCAAGGTGGCGCCCACCCCGCCAGGCTATCCTCGCCGGGCCGGGATGGCCCGCAAGCGGCCGCTCGGATAGGGCATATCTGCCGTCATCTGACCGCTTCTGACGCTAGCTTCACCGTCGATGGGGACCGTCTACGCCATTGCGAACCAAAAGGGCGGGGTGGGAAAGACCACCACCGCCGTCAACCTAGCCGCCTGCATCGCCGAGGCCGGTTACGAATCGCTGCTCATCGACATGGATCCCCAGTCGAACGCGACGCTTGGCCTGGGCATCGACAAATACATGACGCCCACGGTCTACGACGCACTGCTGGAGGGCGTGCCCCTGGCCGACACGATCGTCTCCACCAGCATCCCTCACCTGGGGGTTGTGCCCGCCGGCCCGGATCTGGCGGGGGCCACGGTCGAGCTCCCGCGGATGGTCGGCTCGGAGAACCGCCTGCGCGACGCCCTCGCCCCGGTACGCGACCGGTACGCCTTCGTCCTGCTCGACTGCCCCCCGTCGCTGGGACCGCTGACGGTCAACGCGCTCGTGGCAGCCGACCGGGTCATCGTGCCCGTCCAGGCCGAGTACTTCGCGCTCGAGGGACTTGCGGGGCTGCTGGACACCCTCTCGCTCGTGCAGCGAGATCTCAACCCCCGCCTGACGGTGGCCGGCATGCTGCTGACGATGCACGACGGGCGCACCCGTCTGGCCCAGGACGTGGAGGCCGAGGTGCGTGAGCACTTCCCGGCACTGGTATTCGAGACGGTCATCCCGCGCAACGTGCGGGTCGGGGAGGCGCCGAGCTTCGGCAAGCCCGTCATCCACTATGACCCGCACTGCGCCGGGGCCGACGCCTACTTCGAGCTGGCCAAGGAGGTCGCCGCGCGTGGGTGAGGTGAGCATCGTCCATGGCTGAGCGCCAGCGCGGGATGGGCCGCGGCCTGGCCGCGATCCTCTCGGTCTCGCCGCGTGAGGGCGCCGAGGAGCTCCGTGAGCTTCCGACCGAGATCATCAGTCCCAATCCGCACCAGCCCCGGCGGCGGTTCGACGAGGAGTCGCTGCTGGCGCTGGCGGAGTCGATCAAGGTGCGCGGCGTGCTTCAGCCGGTCCTCGTCCGGCCGGTCGCCGGTGGGACGTATGAGCTGATCGCCGGCGAGCGCCGCTGGCGAGCCGCTCGCATCGCCGAGCTCGAGACCCTCCCGGCGATCATCCGCCATCACGATGACGCCGCCTCGCTCGAGGTGGCGCTGGTCGAGAACATGGCCCGCGAGGACCTCAACCCGGTCGAGGAGGCGCGCGCCTGTGCGGCATTGACCGAGGAGCTCGGCCTCTCCCGCGAGGAGGTCGGCCGACGGGTCGGACGCAGCCGCGTCGCCGTCTCCAACCTCATCCGCCTGCTCGATCTGCCGGACGATGCCCTCGGCGCGATCGAGGCCGGCGCCCTGAGCGAGGGGCACGGGCGGGCGCTGCTGCTGGCGCCGGATCACGCTGACCGGCGCCGCCTGGCCCGGGCCGCCGCCGCCGACGGATGGTCGGTCCGCGAGCTCGAGCAGCGGGCGCGGTCGACAAAGGCCGAGGAGCCGACGACGGTCCGCGGCCACCAGCGCCGGCGCCGCGCCCTGCACCCAGATCAGGAGGCCGCGATCGCCCAGATCATCGACACGTTCGAGGCGGCGCTCGGCCGGCCGGTCGAGGTGACGCCCGCCGGGACCGGCTTCCGGGCCCAGTTGACGTTTGCCAGCGCGGAGGAGGCCCTCGAGCTGGCACGCAATCTGCGGCTGAGCGTGCCGGACTAAAGCGCCGAGCTGAGGGTGGGAAGGGCGCGGGCGCCGGCGCCCACCACCCCGGGCCGATCCGCGCCGTTAGAATCGCCCGTGACGGGCGATTAGCTCAGTCGGTTAGAGC
>CAWJOS010000013.1:0-405128 GCA_963844555.1 uncultured Solirubrobacteraceae bacterium | reverse complement strand
TCACTGTTCGTTCGCACCAGGTACCCAAGGCGGTCGGAGACCCGCGGCAGCGACCCGCGCAGCTTGCAGCTGAACAGGAGCCTGTTGGTGCCCAGGGGACCGGCTGCGACCACGACCCCGCGGGCAGTGAGCCGCTGTCGGTCGCGACGCCCCCACGCGCCTGAGCGCTCGTGAGTGACGATGTAGCCATCGGAGCCATCTGCCGCGCCTCGCGCGCGGATGTCGACCACGGTGCGCTCAGGCAGGATCTCGACACCCCGGCGCTCGGCAAAGTAGAGATAATTCTTCACCAGCGTGTTCTTGGCGTTGTAGCGGCACCCCACCATGCACGAGCCGCACCGCATGCAGCCCGCCCGCTCCGGGCCCTCCCCGCCGAAATAGGGGTCGGGCACTGTCTCGCCAGGCTCACCAAGGTGCACACCCACGCGCGTCTTGGCGTACGTGTCACCAAAGCCTCGCTCTTGCGCGTATTGCTTGAGCAGCAGATCGGCCGCAGAGTCCTCGTCATAGGTGGTCACGCCGAGCATCCGCTCGGCCTCTTCGTAGTGGGGGCCCAGCTCGGTTTCCCAATCACCCAGATCCACCCACTGGCGGTCGCGGTAGAACGCCGGGCGAGCGCGATACAACGTGTTCGCATACCCCAGCGAGCCGCCCCCCACCCCACACCCCGAGGCGACGAAGCTGTCCTTGAAGATCGTCAGCCGGAAGATCCCCTTCAGCCCAAGCTTCGGCATCCAGTAGTAGCGGGCCAACTCCCACGTCGTCTTGGCGAACTCCTCGTCGCGGTAGCGCCGACCGCACTCGAGCACGCCCACGCGATAGCCCCGCTCCGCCAATCGCAACGCAGAGACGCTCCCCCCAAACCCCGAGCCGATCACCAGCCAGTCGTAGTCGACGCGATCGTCGCTCGTCATCATCACACCCCTTCCAACTCAGCCAGCACGCCGTGACGCGAATAGTGGCGCGACTCGATCATGTTGATGTGGTCTCCTCAAACGCCGAACGCAACCTGCTGCCTGAGATTGTTTCTCCGACCCGGAGCCGGTCCATCGGTACAAGACCGCAGTTCATGGGCAAGCCGAGCGCGGGTCGATCAGCGCCTGCGGCTGCCAGTTCGGTAGAGCGCCACCATCAGCCATTCGGTGAGTTTGGCTGCGCGCTTGGAATAGGGGAAGTAGTACAGCTCGCGGTCGAGCCCGAACCGGGTGACGACCAGATTCTGGCGCTTGGCGTACTTCTGAATTCCGATCTTGCCATGGCGCGCCCCCACGCCCGATTCCTTCACACCTCCGATGGGGATCTCCAGGGCGAGGTAGTTGGCGATCGCGTCGTTGACGATCGTCGCGCCGCACTGGAGCCGCCGCGCGATCTGCTCGGCCTCGGACGGATCGCCACCGAACACACTCGAGTTCAGCCCCATGTTTGAGTCGTTGGCCAGCCGGATGGCCTCCTCCGCGCCCTCCACGCGCATGATCGGCAACGTCGGCCCGAACGTCTCCTCACGCATGATCTTCATGGAGTGATCGACGTTGGTCAGGACCGTGGGCTCAAAGAAGCAACCGGGACCCGCGCGCCGTTTGCCGCCCGTTTCTATCTTGGCGCCCTTCGCGACCGCGTCGCGAAGATGCTCCTCGACGACGTCGGCCTGCTCGGGAGACGTCATCGCGCCGAGATCAACCTTGCCGGGTCCGCCTGGGGCACCCTGGCGCAGCCGCGACACCTTCTCGATCACCTTGCCGACGAACGGTTCATAGACATCGGACGCGACGTATACCCGCTCGATCGAGATGCAGGTTTGGCCGGCGTTCTGCAACCCGCCCCAGACGGCGGCGTTGGCGGCGCGCTCCAGGTTCGCGTCACGCAGCACGATCATGGGGTCCTTGCCGCCAAGCTCGAGGCTCACAGGCAGCAGCCGCTTGGCCGCCTGCTCCATCAGCCGCTTGCCGACCTCCGTGGAGCCGGTGAAGTGGAGCATGTCCACCGATTCGACGAGCGCGCTGCCCACGATGCTGCCCGGTCCGGTGGCCACCAGAAACACGTCGCTGGGGACGCCGACCTCCCGCAGGCCCTCCGCCATCAGCAGCGAACTCAGCGGCGTGAGGCTCGCCGGCTTGAGCACAACCGAAGTGCCTGCCATCAGCGCCGGGATCGCGTCGCCGAAGTTGTTGAGCAACGGATAGTTCCAAGGACCGATGACTCCCACCACGCCGTACGGGACGTAGCGGTTGATCACCTTGCGGCCAAGGAGAAGCGGCGAGTGCGGCCGCTCCCGCTCATCAGCCAGCCACTTGGCCGCCTTCCTGGCCCAGAAACCCAGCGCATCGGCGCAGTAGAAGACCTCCAGCTGAGCGTCCTCGTACGGCTTACCGTTCTCATCACTCAGCGTCTGAATCACACGCGTGCGGTTGTCGATCAACCACTTGCGCATGTCGCGCATCAACGCCGCCCGACCGCTGAAGCCGAGGGCCTGCCACGCCGGCTGGGCGGTGCGGGCCCGCCGAACCAACTCCAGCGTCGCGTCGCGGCCCAGCGACGGAACCTCGGCGAGCGGCTGGCCGGTAGCCGGGTTTTCCACCTTCAACATGTCCGGACGCCCGCCGCCGCGGCCATCGCCTTCGCGCTTATGTTCCGTGATTGTCATCCTCTGCCTCCGTGGGTGAGCCGCACACGCACGCCGCAACGCAACGAGTCGTCGCTCTGCTCATCGCCGGCATTGATGCCCGCGAGCTGCTCGTTCTCGGTCAAGATCATTGCTTCGCTGTGTTGCGGCGCTCGCAGACTCGTGATGGCTGACCTTTCCGAGGACCCCCGCGGAGCAGGGCGGGTCCTGCAAATGTGAATTGGCGTTTCTGTCGCCTTGGACGAAACGGCCCCGTGGGGTCGGCGAGAGACAGGTCTTGCCCGCCGATGGCCTGGGAGAGAATCGAGCATCAGCGGCCGATAACGGCCCTGTACTTCACAGTACTCCTCTCAACGACCGCGACCGAGCAACTTTGGGTCATCGGCATCGCGCTTGACTGCAGGGGTCAGTGGAGCCTTTTCCGGCGACAGCTCATACCCGCAACGCCTCGTTCGACGAGAGCCGAGCGGCTCGCGTGGCGGGGATAGAGGCCGGCGACTGCGCCGATGACCAGGGCGCCGCCCACGCCGCCGTACAGGGCCACTGCGCCGCTTGCACCGTCTCAGAAAAAGTGATATCTAATAGAAATCACTTTTGTGCGGAACGAGCTCAGATGGAGGCATCATGAGTCAAGCCGTCCAGCCATACCGCCAGCCCGAGGCGACACCCGTCGGCCACTCGGGAACCCGCGTCGACATTCATGAGCGTCCAGCTTGGGCCATCAGTGGCTGGGCCGGCGTGATCGTCCTCGCCGTCTGTATCGCCGGCGCCGTGCTGCTCGTCGGATCGGCGTGGATCGTCGCACCGATCGTCGTCGGTGTGGTGATCGCGACCTCGCTCGTGATCGTGCAGCCGGGCCATACCAAGGTCGTCCGGTTCTTCGGCAGCTACGTCGGCACCATCCGACGCACCGGCCTGTGGTGGATCGTTCCGCTGGCCGACCGGCGGAGCCTGAGCATCCGGGTCAGGAACTTCGAGACCAACCACCTGAAGGTCAACGACGCCGACGGCAACCCCGTCGAGATCGCCGCCATCGTCGTGTGGCAGGTGGCCGACACCGCGCGCGCGGTCTACGCCGTGGACGACTACGACAACTTTGTGCGGGTCCAGGCCGAGTCGGCCTTGCGTCACGTGGCGACTACGCATCCGTACGACGATCCAGGAGAGGAGGGCACGTCGTTGCGCGGCTCGGTCGATGTGGTCGCGGCGGAGCTCGCCACCGAGGTGGCCCAGCGGGTCGTGATCGCCGGAGTGGAGATCGTGGAGGTGCGCATCAGTCATCTGGCCTATGCCTCGGAGATCGCTCAGGCGATGCTGCGCCGCCAACAGGCCAACGCGGTCGTCGCCGCCCGCTCGCGGATCGTCGAGGGCGCTGTGGGGATGGTCGACCTGGCCCTTTCCCGCTTGGATGAGCGCGGGATCGTCGAGCTCGATGAGGAGCGCAAGGCGGCGATGGTCAGCAATCTCCTCGTCGTTCTCTGCGGTGACCAACCGGCCTCTCCGGTCGTCAACACCGGCACGCTCTATACGTGAGCCGCGAGCGCAAGCAGTTGCCGCTGCGTTTGGATCCAGCGGTGCACGACGCTCTGGCCCGGTGGGCCTCCGACGAATTCCGCAGCCTCAACGCCCACATCGAGATGCTGCTGCGACGAGCTCTGGACGACGCCGGTCGGATGCCTCACCAGGCAAGACCGCTTCCAAGACGGGGTCGGCCACCCACCCGGAGCACCTGAACGCCGGCGCGGCCTCGACGAAGCGCGACGAGGGGACCGACCGCCCACTCGTCGCGCTGTCGATCGGTGCTCAGGCGGGGGCTCCCGCGGCTGCTTCGACGATGCGGCCCACCCAGTCGCCCGTGATCTGCCGGCTGGAGGCGTTGACGCGGTTGAACGCGTTGATCGTCGCGATCGCCACCACCAGGGCCGCCAGCTGGCGCTCGCTGTAGTGGCGGGCGGCTTCGTCCCAGACCTCGTCCGGCACCGGGTCGGCCCGGTCCGCCAGCCGTGTGGCGGCCTCGGTCAGCGCGAGCGCCGCACGCTCGGCATCGCTGAAGTACGGCGCCTCGCGCCACGCGGCGACGAGGTGGATGCGCTCGCCGCTCTCGCCCATGTGCTCGAGCTCGCGCGTGTGGATGTCGACGCACACGCTGCAGCCGTTGATCTGGCTCGCGCGTAGCGTCACCATGGCGAGCGTCGTCTCAGGGATCCCGGCGTGCTTCGCCGAGGCGCCGAGCTGCTGGAACGCGTCAAGCGCGCCGGGGACGGTGAGCGCGGGGTTCTGGATTCTCGCCTGGGTCATGGTGTTCCTCCTGGGTTGTGAGTGTGGGGTGGTGGATCGATGGGCGTGTCCGGGAGCGGCGGGTGCGCGCCGATCAGCGATGCAAAGTCCCCGACGACCCCGAGGTGCGCGAGCTTGTCGGGGTTCACGACCGAGCTGATGCCGCGGATCTCGCCGCCGGCGATGTCGAGCGACCACACGCTGATCAGCCGCCCCTGACCGTCCAGGGCCATCACTCCCGCACCGCCGTTCACCTCGGTCGGCCGCAGGGTGAGATCAGGCTGCCGAGAGACGACCCGCATCCAAGTGAGCAGCATGCGGGCGACGCGATTGCGACCGCGCACCGACCGCGCCAGCGCCGGGACCTTCCCGCCGCCGTCGCCGGTCAGGACCACGTCGTGCGCCAGCAGGGCCTCGAGCCCGGCCAGATCCCCCTGCCGGGCGGCAGCGAGAAATCTCTGCGCGAGCTCCTCGCGCTGCTCGCGCGAGGTCTGAAACCGGGGGCGGCGCTCCTCGACGTGACGCCGGGCCCGGCTCGCGAGCTGGCGCACGTTGTCTTCGCTCTTGCCGATGATCTCGGCGATCTCCGGATAGCCGTAATCAAACACGTCGTGCAACAGCAGCGCGGCACGCTGCTCCGGAGACAAGCTCTCCAGCAGCACCAGCATCGCCAGCGACAGCGAGTCGGCCATCTCGGCGTGCTGGGCAGGATCGTCGACGCCCTCGGTGAGGATCGGCTCAGGCAGCCACTCGCCGACGTACCGTTCACGCCGCGCGCGTGCCGAGCGCAGTTCGTTGATCGCCAGCCGGGTGGTGATGGTGGCGATATAGGCCCGCGGGGAGGTGACCTGCTCGCCGTGCTCGATCGCCTGATGGACGCGCAGCAACGCCTCCTGGACGACGTCCTCGGCCTCGGAGACGCTGCCGAGCATCCGGTAGGCGATCGCGAACGACGCCGGCCGCAGCTGCTCGAGCTGGTGTTCTTCAGCGGTCATATCGGATGCGCTCCAGTCTCATCATTCCCTTCGTGATCTGGCCTACAACCCATAAGACAAGACGACGGCCTCAGCTGTGACACGCCGCTCGCAGCCAGCGACGACGGTGACGGCCAACCCGCGCTGCCGTGATCTGCGGCGGCGCTGGTCAGAGCGGACGGCGCTATCGCCAGGGCGCCCGGCTGGGCGACGAGTCGCTTGGCGCCGGAGCAATCGGCAGCGACGCCTAGATGAGGGCGAGAGAGCTATCGTCGACCAGCACAACCACGAATCGGCCGTGAATCTCGCCTCGGATCGGAAGCCAGGCGAACCGCCGTCGTCTTCTACGGCGTCACGTTCGTCCAGGCACTCGGGCCGCCGCGAGCGACGCACCCAACGCGTGTCGCGCCAGCGCGTTTGGCGCCGGTCACAGGTCGAGCACTATGTCGTCGCGTGGCTGTGAGCAGCAGATGAGCGCGCTCCCGTCAGCGGGCGGCTGTACGGGATCGGGGTCGTAGGCGAGATCACCGGCGATCAGCGTCGTCTCGCAGGTATGGCAGACGCCGGTCCGGCACGACCAACGGACGGGTACGTCACAGGCTTCGGCGAGTTCGAGCAGGCTGCTGTAGTCGCTGCTCCACGGGATCGCGAGGTTGCTGCGGGCGAACTCGATGGTTGCCCCGTTCCCAGGCTGGCCGGCGGGTGGGTGGGGCGTCCGGGCAGGTGTCGCTGCGATGCCCGGCGTCAGGCCCGGGCCGGGTCCGAACGGTTCGGTGTGGATGCGTGAGGCGTCGAGCCCCAGCGCCGCCAGGCCCGCGCTGATCTCTTCCATAAACGAGGTAGGTCCGCACAGGTACGCCTCGCTATCGCGGGGCGGCTCGAGTTCGGCGAGCAGTGATCCGGTGAGACGCCCCGCGCTGTCGAAATCGCGGCCTTTGAGGTCGTCCGGATCGGGACGGCTGTAGGACACGTGGGCATGTACGTCCGGAAGCGAGCCGAGGAGAGTGCGGGCCTCGGCGGCGAACGAGTGCTCGCGCCGGTTGCGCGCGCCGTGCAGCCACCAGATCTCGCGATCGGAATGCTCCTCCACCAGCGCCTGAAGCATGGCGAGAACTGGGGTGGCACCGATCCCGGCGCTGATCAGCAGCACGGGTGCCTGGGTCCGGTCGAGGATGAAGGTGCCACGCGGCGCTGCGATGTCCAGTTGATCGCCGACGGCGAGCCGGGTGTGCAGATAGCCGCTGGCGGCGCCGTTCTGCTCGCGCTTGACGGTGATCCGGTAGTAGCCGGCGCCGGGTAGTCCGGAGAGGGAGTAGTTGCGGAGCACCGACCTCTGCTGCTTGTCGGGCTGGACCCTCAGCGTGAGGTACTGGCCTGGGCGGCCGGCTGGCAGTGGCGCGCCGTTTGGCGCATCGAGGCGAATGGAGATCACCGCTTCGCTCTCGCGGGTGATCGCGGTGACAATCAGCTGACGGAAGCCCGGCCAGGCCGGAGCCGGGCTCGTCACCGCAAGCCCGGCGTTGCCGCTGCCGGGTACTTCCTCGAGCAAAGCTTGGAACGAGGCCTGCCAGCCGGGGCTGAGGGCAGGAATCCGGAGCGCTCGCCGCAGTTGCTGGCGCGCGTGCCCAGGGAGGTAAAGCAGGGCATCCGCCTCAGCGACCGGCATCTGTTCAGGGCCGGACGCAAGCTTGATGATCTCATCTCCCGCCTGTACCTCGCCCTCTTCGAGCACGCGGAAGTAAAAGCCCGGGCGATGGTGTGAAACGAGCAAGGCGGGGATGCGCGGGTCGTTCATGCGGATCCCGACGCGGTAGCAGGTGACGCGGGGTTGCGTCACCTCGAAGGTGGCGGTGCCGATCCGGTAGCGGTCGCCGATGCAGACCTCGTCGTCACCAAGTCCTTCGACGGTGAAGTTCTCGCCGAACTGTCCGTAGCCGAAGTCGTTTCGGCCGAGCTCGCGTTCCCAGTACCGATAGGAGTCGATCTGGTAGACGAACACGGCGCGCTGCTCGCCGCCGTGCCCCGCCCGATCGCCTTGACCGTCGCCCTCGATGTTCAGCTTGCCGACTCGGCGGTGACCGCTGACGGGGTCCTTGAAGACGCCGGTATAGACGTTCTTCCCTTGCCAGGGCACGTTCTTCGGCATGCCGACGTTGACCGACACCAACGTGCCCACAGACTGGGCGACGTGGGCCGACTCGGGCTGCCGCGGACTAGAGCGCACGCTTACGCGGCTGCCAGAACGGGATCTTCGACAAGTCGGATGCAGCCCATCTCGTCGATGCTGAGGCCGCGATCCGGGCCGCGGGGCACGACACCGGGACCGGCAGCAGGTCCGAGTTCCTCCGACCACATCGTCCGCGAAGTATCCCGCACGGAGGGCACACGCCCGGACCTAGGACCGGCCCCGGCGCGGCCGGCATGACGGCGCACGGCGTTCCCTGTGTGCCCGCGCTTGAGGCATCAGCCGCGGCCGACTATGGTGGCAACCGCGGTGCTAAGGATTGTAAGACGACGGCATCGACTGAGGGGAGTGCCGATTCCATCCGTGAAATGGAGCGTAGTCGCCCGCATCCCACGCTTCGCGGAGGCCGGGCTTGCTTAGATCCCAGTCGGGGCGGATCTCGCGGGTCACGGTCCGTAGGTCGTGCCAGAGATCCGCGAAAGAGGGACGTCCCCAGAACCAGTAGCCGTTGTAGATGCTGTGGATGACCAGCCCGGGCTTGAGCACGAGGGTGTGGGGGATCATCGGATCGTGCTCGGGGTCGGTGTACTCCTGGATGTCGAGGTCCTTCTGGACGGTCCGCTCCGGGTCGGAGAGGAAGGGCCACTGGGCGCCGGTCGACGCGCGGAACTCCTGGCTCGCGTGATGCGTGTCGGTCGAGATGGTGGCAACCTTCGTGTAGCCCACTGCGATCTTGGGGTAGTTGGCGGCGAGCTCGAGGTGCTGCTGGTGTTCCTTGGGGCAGTAATTCCCGCGCGCGAGCGTGAGGATCAGAGGGTCGTCGCCCTGGATCTCGCTGAGCTTTCGAGGATGGTTCTCGTGATCGGGCAACTCGTAGTCGGGGAAGGTGCCGCCGGGGGCGATGTCGCTGCGCATGATCTGCTCCTGTCGATGGTTGAGGAGTGACGAGAACGTTGAGCGCCATCCTGTCGACTCGCGCCCGATGGTCCACGGTTCCGGCCCCCGGTCCGCGGCACGGGTGCGGACCAGTGGTAACCCGGGCGCCATCGGAGCTTTCGGGTCCACATTGAGCCTAATCAACCGGCGCCGCGGGCGCCAGAAAGGGGGCCATCCCAATGAGTACCCACACGCCGGTGTGCGAGTTGCTGGGGATTGACCACCCGATTGTTTCGGCACCGATGGCTGCCGATCCCCGGCTACCCGCCGCGGTCTCAAACGCCGGCGCCCTCGGCACCATGGGGCTGTGGTGGGTCGACGACGCCGGAGACCTGGTCCGCGAAACGGCAGCGCTGACCGATCGTCCGTTCGGCGGCAACTTCGCTCTCACCTCGGATCAGCACCGTCGAGTCGATCAGGCCCTATCTGCCGGCCTGCGGATCGTGTCCTTCATCTTCGGCGATCCCCAGAGCTACGTCGACTTGGTGCATGACGCCGGAGGGCTGGTTATGCACACGGTCGGCAGCGCCGAAGAAGCCCGGCGCGCAGTCGGATGTGGAGTGGACGTCATCGTTGCGCAGGGCTGGGAGGCCGGCGGCCACGTCTGGGGTGGTGTCGCGACGCTTCCGCTGGTGCCGGCGGTAGTCGACGCGGTGGCACCCGTACCGGTCATTGCGGCCGGTGGGATTGGCGACGCTCGCGGAGTCGCAGCCGTGCTTGCCCTTGGTGCACAGGCCGCTTGGCTCGGCACTCGGTTCCTCGTCGCCAACGAGATGCCGATCCACGAGGAATACCGGAGCCTCCTGATCGCCGCGACCGAGACCGATGCACAGTGGTACGCCAACCTTTATGAGGTGGGATGGCCGGACGCTCCCCACCGCGCCCTCCACAACTCAACGGCTGAACGGTGGCAGGCCGCGGGCCGGCCGGCGCCGGGGAGTCGGCCGGGAGAGGGTCAGGTGATAGCGCACTTCGCTTCAGGCGAACCAATCCTTCGATATTCCCCCGCGCCGCCGATGGTTGGAACAACCGGTGAGATCGAGGCGCTATCGCTGTGGGCCGGACAGAGCGTTGCGCTCGCCAAACAGCCACAGCCCGCTGCGGAAATCGTGGCCGAACTCGTCTCGAGCTTATAGCCGTCGTCGGTCTCGCGGTAAGGAACGAAGACCGGCCTCGGACCGGGCATCGACCAGGGGCGCACACCGCTGCGACGCGCAGTGTGAGGCGCGATTATGGAGTCGATCCCAACAACGGAGGTCAGTATGAGCGCCATCGACGAGGAGATGGTCTTGGCCCACTTCATCGTTTCCGATGATGTTGAGCGTTCCCGCCGCTTCTACACCGAAGTACTTGGCGGCAAGACGGTCATCTCCGGCGAGCGCAATGACGAGGTGACGTATGTCGCGCTAGCCAACAGCTGGATCATCATCAACGTCGGAGGAGGTCCGACCGACGACAAGCCGACCGTCACGCTCGAGACGCCGCCCGACCCAGACCGGGTGAGCAGCTTCCTCAACATCCGGGTTGCCGACATCCAAGCTGTATACGCCGAGTGGAGCGCGCGGGGCGCCCAATTCCTCACGCCTCCGAAGCAGCACGAGACCGAGATCCGGTGCTACATCCGCGATCCCGACGGCTATCTGATCGAGGTCGGTCAGACGACCCTGGCCAGAGGTTGGCGTCCGCCGTCGTGATCACCCGTGTGGGCGCGCCGTCCCGCGAAGGCCATACGTGCCATCCAGAGCCGCAGGACCCTGGAGTCAACCGCGAGCTGTGTCGTATCAGCTTGGGTATGGAGGAGCATTAGCAGCGTGCCTCCCGGACGCGCTCGTACGTGAGGAGGGCGAGGCCGTCCCCGACGGTCCGGGTCTCGAGGAGGCGCAGGGGCGTCTTGTGGCTCGTCTCGCCGAAGAGACGCTCGCCGGCTCCGAGCACGACCGGGAACACGATCAGGCGCACTTCGTCGACCAGGTCGTGCTCCATCAACGTGCGCACGAGCCGCCGGCTGGCATAGACGACGATCTCCCCGTCGACGTCCTGCTTGAGCTTCGAGACCTCTGTGACCACATCGCCGTGCAGGACCGTCGAGTTGTCCCACACGGGATGGACGAGCGTGGACGAGACAACGTACTTGGGCAGGCTGTTCAACCGGTCCGCCCATTCCCCGCTGCGCGATGACCACCGCGTGCCGAAGTACTCGTCGCTTCGTCGTCCGAGCAGCAGGGCTTCGGCTCGCAGCGCCTCGTCGAGCTCGAGCTTCGCCCACGCTTCGCGGTCCTGGTCGCCCATCTGGTCGAACCAGCCGCCGCGCTTGAAGCCCTCGTCACCGGTTGGGTCCTCGACGATTCCGTCGAGGGAGACGTTCTGGCTGATCACGATCCTTCCCATTTGACGCTCCTTTCGCGGGGCGTTGGTGGTTGCGGTTGTTGAGGCGTCCGTCGCGTCGCAAATTGAGCGGCGAATTTCGAGCCCGGCCCGACGTCATTACTCGTGATGCGCGCGAACGGAAGAGTTGGTGCGAGGATCCGAACATGACCGAGCAGACCCTGGCCCGTGCGCGCGCCGGCGACGAGGACGCCTTCCGCGACCTGACCGACCGTTACCGGCGCGAGCTCCAGCTGCACATCTATCGGATCGTCGGCTCGACACATGACGCCGAGGACCTGCTCCAAGAGACGCTGCTCGCCGCCTGGCGAGGCCTCGAGCAGTTCGAGGGACGCGCGTCGGTCCGTGCCTGGCTGTACCGGATCGCCACCAACCGCTCGCTGGATGCCCTGCGGTCGAGCCGCCGCCGCCCGGAAGACCAGCGGATGACTCAGGTGCCTGAGCCGACACGCTGGAGCGAGCCTGTCTGGCTCGAGCCCTACCCGGACGTTCTGCTGGAGGGGATCCGGGACGAGATCTCCGCGATCACGTGGTTCGCCGATAGCAGTGTCCTTCCGCAGTTCGGCCTGCCGCGGATGCTGCGATAGGACAGGCGGGCGATGCGCTCGCGGATGAGCCTCGGATCGCCGGCGAACCCGCGGGACATCGATGCCGAGCTGATCGACCGCTCCGGGCGGTGCAGTCTTCGTCAAGCCGCCACGGCCGGGGGCGGTGCCTCATTCGAGGCGAAGCCTCCCGGGCGGTCCGAGCGGGCGCTCAGGGGTTGTACTGCAGCTCGGAATCGAGCAGGTCGAGGAATGCCTTGCCGGCGGGCGATGGTTCGCGTTCAAGCGGCGTGACGAGCATTAGATCGCGTGGTATCGCTGGGTCGGTGGCGAGTCCGATCGCCCGCCCGCCGGCCATCCGGATCGCGGCAGGGGGCAGGAGCGAGACGCCGAGACCGAAAGCGACAAGCTCGACGAGGTCCGCGATCGTGTCGACCTCGCACGCGACCCGCCGCTGAAGACCCGCGGCGTGGCACGCGTGGTCGATGCTGGCGCGCAGCGAGGAGTCCGATCGGTATTCGACGAAGTCACGGTCGCCAAGGTCGATCAAGCGCACGCGATGGCGACCGGCGAGCGGATCGCGCTCGGCCACGCCGAGCAGCAGCGATTCTGTGCCGATCGGCCGGGCCCTCACGCGGCTGGCCTGCGGCCCGAGGGGTAGGTCCGCGATCGCCAGCTCAAGTTCCCCATCGGCCGTCTGATGTACGAGCGAGGGCACACCGGCGTGGTGCAGTCGCAGCCTCACCGCGGGATGCCTGCGGTGATAGCGGGCCAGTAAGGCTGGGACGTTGACGGGACCGACGGTCTGCGTCTGGATAACGCCCACCGCCAACTGCCCGCGCACCAGCCCGCGGACTCCGGCAACGGCGTCAAGGCCGTCCTCGGCCGCTGAGACGGCGCGCCGAGCGGCCGGTAGCAGCGCCCGTCCGGCTTCAGTGAGCTCGACCCGTCGCGTACTGCGAACGAACAGCTCGGTGCCCAACTCCCGTTCGAGCGCGCGGATCGAACTCGACAAGCTCGATTGCGTCAGGTGCACCCGCGTCGCAGCTCGCGTGAAGTGCTTGGCCTCGGCCACGGCCAAGAAGTGAGTCAGCTGGCGCAACTCCATTCATCGATCGTACCGCTTGCTCAAAGCGTAACTATCTGTTGGACAGCTGGGTCAGTCTCACCCAGACTGTGGACCGGTCGACGTGTGAGAACACCCACACCGGCGCAAGACCACCAGCCAACGTCCACAGGAGGACTCACAACCATGCTCATCAGGCCCAGCGAGCTCCCCGGGCCGCCAGGGCGCCGTTCTTTCATCGGCGCCGACCATGGCGGCGTACCGATCTCTCTCTTCCTGGTCGATGGGCCCCCGGGGTTCGGACCAAAGCTTCATCGCCACCCGTACCCGGAGATCTTCGTCGTCGACACCGGACAAGCCGATTTTCAGGTCGGCGATTCCCTCCTCACCGCGCACGCCGGAGACATCCTCATCGCACCCGCCGGCACCGCTCACCGCTTCACGAGCATCGGTGAGGGCCGGCTACGCCTGACCGCGATCCACACGGCGTCCACGATGAAAACCGAGTGGCTCGCATCGGACGCCAGGCAGATGCCGGCGAGCAGGTCCGGCGTCGTCTGACGGCCCTCCGGGGCACCGCGGCGCCCGAAATCCCACCCAATCACCACGCAACGTCAGGAGCGACAATGCTCACCACCGTCGGATCGGCACTGTCAGGAGTGATCGCCGTCGCGATCACCCTGATGGGCGCCCGGTACCTCCTCGATCCCCGACCCGCCGCCGCCGGATTCGGCATTCCGGGCGAGTTCGGCGACACCACCCACGGATCCGCCTGGCTCGCGGTCAAGGCCACCCGAGACATCGCCATGGCGATCGTCATCGCGATCCTCCTCATCAACGGAGCGCCCCGGCTGCTCGGCGCGCTGATGCTCGCCATCGCGCTGATCCCCATCGCCGACGGGACGATCGTCCTCCGCAGCGGCGGGCCGAAAGCAATCGCTTTGGGCATCCACGGCGCCACCGCCGCGGTCATGCTCGTCGGCGCTGCGCTCCTCATCGCCTAACCCCCAACCGTCTCATGTTCCATGACACCACCGAGCCACCCCGAACGCACACAGCCCGCAGCGGCGTCACCGATCAGTGGCCTACGCGGTGGCTCGTTCCGCTTGTCCCCGTCGCACTCAGGGGTGGGTCCTCGCCGCGGCGGCGACGGCCGGGCACCTTCTCAGCGGCCTTGTGCGGCTCGCCGTGTCTGCGGTCGTGGCCTCAGGTGCCAGTCGTTGGTCACCGGCTCGCCAGACTCGGCCGGTGGCCGGAACGCCGTGTCCAGCGAACCGACCGGGTGTCCGGCGAGACAGGGTGCGCTTAGGCCAGGCCGCCGGCGCGCGCGGCAGCGCGCGGAGTCGGGCCGATCAAGGCGCCGATGATCCACAGGATCGGAATGAAGAATCCGACCCAGAACAGCCAATAGTGGCCTTTGCGGAACGTTGCCAGTCCGAAGTAGACCCAGCACGCCACGTAGACGATGGCCAGCAGAATCCAGAGGAAAGTCATGTTGCGCACATCCTTCGAAGTAGAGACCAGGGCGACTGCAGCCGACCCCGGCGAACTGTGTGTGGTAGTTGCCAGCGACCCTCTCATCGGCGGCCGCGCATGCGCAACGGCTAAAACCAGCGGTGTGCCTACGTAGTTCGCCCTGCCGGACACGCCGCTGACCAGCGGTCTTGGCGCCTGAGGTTCGGACGCGCGCTGCGTGCCGAGCGCATGCTGCCGAGCCGTCCGGCTCCTTCTTGAGAATCAGGAGGTCGAGCACGCGAACCGCGCGGTTCTTGACCAGTGCCGACAGCTCGGCGGCCATCGCACCCGAAAAGTCCGCCTTGTCGGCCGGGGACTCGACGACGACCTAGTCGACGGGCCCCACTGCGTGCGCGACGCGGCCCTGGGAGCGGGATGAAACGGCTCGGAGCGAGCGACCCCGGCATCCGTGAGAATCCTCCCAGAATCCCCGGACATACGTCGAAGGGCCGTCTGGGTCGCAGGTGGGCGGGTCGATGCGTTGAGTGGATCACCCCACAACCGAGAGGACCCGGTCCATGACCATCTCAGCCGTGAGCTCCGCAGCTCACCAGATTCAGCCCCAGCAGGTTTCGGCGGCAGCGTTGAAGGCGGCCAACGGCGACGGCGACGGCCGCACCGGCGTCGCGGCTCTCAATGACGGAGATGCCGCCGCCGCCCGCGCCGCCCAGCAGGTCGCGCACTCGGCACACGCCGTCGACACCATGGCCTGAGCTGTGACGTTGGTGCGGGCCGGCCCTTCGCGGCCCGCACCAACGTGAGCCCTTCCGCTCTGGGCATCACGATCGGATGGCGATCTTGATGTCCATGGCGGTGTCGCTCAGCAGACGTGCTCGAGTCGACGGTCGAGAGCCGAGCGGGTCGAGACGGCGCTGCTGGTCACGTAGGACCACGACCGCCCGCGGCGCCGGAACACGTACCCAACCCTGCGGCCGTCCGGAGTCCGCTGACACACAACCCCAACGCCGGAGTTCGCGCGTGAGATGTAGACCCCGGTCACCCCGCGGCTGGTGCCGTCCTGACGCACCAGAGCGCGGATCATGCTCGACCGGTCCGCCCGGCCCGCGGCCCGGACGATCGATGACGCGAGAGCGGCGGCCGGCGTGGCGGCGAGCGCCGCAATGGCGGCGGCTGACGCGGACAATCGACGTGTATGTGACATCTCTACCGTGCACCTCCTCGAAAAATCACCACGCCGACCAGACGTGGAGTCGATACCGGGTCGCCCGGCTGGTCAGGGTCGGTCACCTGGCCAAAATGCAGGCGGCTCCTGGGTGGACGCTCTCCGGAGCCGGACGGGATCCGCGCCTGGCCGAGGGACGATCGGCGAGACGTCGTGACCATCGGCTCGGCGTCATCGGCGTCATCGGCGGGGAGGTCGCTCATGAACGGTTCTCGATCGTCCGTGCGCCGCGATGCCGAGGAGTCCAGGGAGTCGGAGGGGCGGGCAAGATGCGGGGTGGTGGCCGAGTTCACGTCAGTTACCGTCCGGAGCGTGGCGCCGGCACCGGCCAGCTCACGGTCAGCTTCCGCTTGCCAGCTCAAGCCATGGTCAACCCCTGATGAGACGGCACTCATGTGCCTCACTCGCCCCCAAGAGGTCACTCAGACGGCTATGAGCCCGGGCTGGCGAAGCCATGGCTCGGGGATGCGCTCCGCGCGCGCTGCGCCACGGCCGAGTCCGGCGCCGTGGACGAGGCCCAGGAGGTCCCGCGGCACCAAGAAAGAGGTTTGGAAATGGTGCTTTCCGAGCACCCCTGAGGCGATACCTGGTGGACCGCCGGCACCGCCCGTTGGCCTGGATCGCCGAGATGCACTGGGCGAGCTAGCATCAGACTGAGCGACGGGTTCCGGCCCACCGAGGTACGCCGATGGCGGTCGAGCTGGCAGACATCGCGGCAGACACGGGCGAGCATGTCGTCCAGTTCTACGAGCACGAGGCCGACCTCGCCCGGACGGTGGGTCGCTACCTGCGCGCCGCGGTGCAGGACGGCGGGGTCGCGGTGGCGATCACGACCGCGGACCGCTGCCGGCTGCTCGAGGCCGAGCTCGAGGCCGCCGGCCTCGATCCGGCGGTCTGCCGCGCACACGGCGCGTGGATAACCCTCGATGCCGCCGACACCATGGCCGAGTTCGTCGAAGACGGGGGCGTCGACCCCGACCGCTTCCGGCGAGTGGTCGGCTCGGTGATCCGTGATGCCGCCGCGACCGGGAAGCCGGTCCGCGCCTTCGGCGACATGGTGGCCCTCCTCTGGGAGGCCGGCAACGTCCTGTCAGCGATCGAGCTCGAGAAATCATGGAACGAACTGGCGCGTGAGCTCCCGTTCGCCCTGGTATGCGGCTATCGCAGCGAATCGATGCAGGGGGCCGGGGTCGCGCCGGCACTGGAGCAGGTCTGCCACCTGCACTCCTCGGTGCTCAACCCGCCCACCGGCAGCCCGGAGCTGTCGGCCCGGTTCCCGGCCGAGGGCGATGCGCCGCGCCGGGCGCGGCACTTCGTGGCCGACGCGCTCGAGCATTGGGGCAAGACCTCCCCCCTGCTGAACGACGCTCAGCTGGTGGTGACGGAGCTGGCGGCCAACGCGGTCGTCCACGCCCGCTCGCCATTCTCAGTCGAGCTGTGGCGGCGCGATGACGGCGTGCGCCTGGCGGTGCGTGACGCCAGCCGGGCCAGTCCGATCGTCCGGGATCTGGACCCGCTGGCCATCTCCGGGCGCGGCCTGCTCATCGTCGCGGCGCTGGCCGCGGCCTGGGGCGTCCAGCCCGACGGCGGCGGCAAGACCGTCTGGGCAGAGCTTCGCGGCTGACGTCATTCGGACGCCACGGTGGCCCCGGCGGCGCCGAGCACGGCGATCAGGATCGCCCCTTCCTGGGCGACGCGGCCACGTGGATCACACCGGGTGCGCGAGTACGAGCGGCCGGTCTCCCACGGCGTACGCGTACGGGTGGTGGAAGGCGTCAAGCGCGTCGCGGCCGTCGACGCCGAAGTGGAGCAGCTCGCCGGTGTGCACGTCGGCGACGGCCACGGATACGCGGTCGGTCTGCGGGTCCCAGAGCAGCTGCACGTCGATGCCGTCGCTGGTGCGGTGATCCAGCTCGCGACGTGTGTCGGTCGGTGTGGTCATCCTCGGCTCCCCTCTATTGCGTCTCATCAGCTCAGACCCCCGGCGGCCGCGAAACTCATCGCCAGGCGCTTGACGCTGGGCGTGCGCCCAACGACCGCCAGATGGGGCGTCATCCATGAGACGAACGTCGGCCGCCGAGGGGACACGGGTGCCAGGAGGAGGCGGCCGCGACCCCCACCGCTCGCCCGTGACCGGCCGTTTTCGCCCGGGTCGGAGATCTCCGCTCGAGCCGTATCCGGGCGAGCTCGCCTGAACATACGTTCAGCTATTCTGCCGTGCATGGCTCATGGCTCCAATGAGCACGACCCGGGCGAGCTGGACGACCCGTTCACGCAGGCCGTCGCCGAGACGATGCAGGCGCTGGCCACACCTAGCCGGCTGCGCATCCTGGGGCGGCTGTACGCGGGGCCGTGTCCGGTCAACGAGCTGGCGGCGGCCGTCGGCATGGAGCCGTCGGCAGTCTCGCACCAGCTGCGGATTCTGCGTCACCTGGGGCTGGTCGCCGGGCACCGCGACGGTCGGCAGATCGTCTATGACCTCTACGACGACCACGTCGGCGAGCTGCTGGAGCAGGCCATCTCGCACGTCGAGCATCTGCGCCAGGGCCGCCACCGGCCGGCCGGAGCGCACGCCGTGCTGGAGGAGGCGTGAGCGCTCACTCCCACGGGGAGCACGGCCATTCGCACGGGCTGATCGACGACTCGATCAAGCGCTCGAGCGAGGGCGTCCGGGCCGTCCTGACCTCGCTGGGCGTACTGGGGCTCGCCGCCGTCGCGCAGACGGTCATCTTCGCGCTGTCCGGCTCGGTGGCGCTGCTGGCCGATCTCATCCACAACTTCGGCGACGCCCTGACGGCAGTGCCGCTGGGGATCGCGTTCGTGATGAGGTCCGAACGGGCTGAGCGCGCCGCCGGGCTGTTCGTGGTGGCCGCGATCTTCATCAGCGCCTGCGTGGCCGGGGTCGAAGCGGTCTCGCGCCTGATCCACCCCACACCCCCCACCCATCTCGCCGTGCTTGCGCTGGCGGGCGCGATCGGCTACGCGGGCAACTTCGTCGCCGCGCAGGTGCGCCGCTGGGCCGGGCACCGGCTGGACAGTCCGGCGCTCATCGCCGACGGCAACCACGCCGCCGCCGACGCGTACGTCTCGCTCGCCGTGATCGCCTCGGCGATCGTCGTCGCTCTCGGCGTCCCCATCGCCGACCCGCTGATTGGGCTCGCCATCACGGTCGTCATCCTGCGGATCACCTGGCAGTCGTGGCTCACCATCCGAGGGCATGATCATCACCACCATCACCACGAGTAGATGGATGCCGGAACCGCCGAGCAGTCGATGCTGCTGCGCCGGGGCCTGGCGCTGGAGTACGCGACGCTCGGCTGGAACGTGGCCGGCAGCGGGATCCTCATCGCCTCGGCGATCGCCACCGGCTCACTGGCGCTGGCCGGGTTCGGCGTCGACTCGCTGATCGAGATCGTCGCGTCGGCGGTCGTCGTCTGGCATCTCAAGGGGGAGGCGAACTCCGCCCGGCAGCGCCTGGCGCTGCGGATCATCAGCGTGGCGTTCGCGCTGCTGGCCGCCTACATCGCCGTCCAGGTCACGCTGATGCTGCGCTCGACCACCCACCCCGGCCACTCGACGCTGGGCATCGTCTGGCTGGCGCTGACCGTGCTCGCCATGGTCGCGCTGGCCGCCGGCAAGCGCGACACCGGAGTCCGTCTCCACAACCCGGTCCTGCGCACCGAGGCACGGGTCACCGTCATCGACGGAGCGCTCGCCGCCGCCGTCCTGGCCGGCGTGGCGCTCAACGCCGCGGCCGGCTGGTGGTGGGCCGATCCTGTGGCAGCCGTCGTCATCCTCGTCTACGGCCTGCGCGAGGCCCGCCGGGCATGGGCCGAGGCGGGCGCGGTCGACCAGATTGAGGCATTGCCGCCACCGAGAACGTGAGTTAAACTTCGCGATCAGCCGGTGGACCGCACGCCCCCTGCGGCCCAATACCGGCCAGGCCCCATCACCGGGGCACGCGAGGCGCCCCGCTGGGGCCGGTGAGGCGCCCCGGGGGGCGGCTCCCCCGGGGCGCTAGCAGCCCATCACGATTACGTCGTGCCCCCACGACCCACGTTCTTGATCGGCCGCTTCACCTACATCAACGCCGGGTGAGGCCGAAGGTTGGCCGACCCTCGCCGGGCGGCCGCGTATGGCTCCAGTCCCGTGATCGCGCGGGCGATCGCCCAGTTGTGGTTCCAGCGCAGGACCGGGCGCAGGAACGGCGTGAGGACCCGCAGGAGCCGGCGGTCCGCGTGCACGGTCCACTCAAAGCGCACGTGGGTGCCGGCGTCAGTCGGCGTGAGCGTCCAGACGCCCCGGCCGCGAAGGTCGCCGTCGACCTCGGCCTCGATCCGCCGCGGCGGCTCGAAGCCGACGATCACCGAACGCGTCCGCAGGTGGTACGGCAGGCGTCCCTTGAAGTGCTGGTGCGCGACGGCGCCGGCGGCCGGGGGCCCGTCGGCGGTCACGTCGAGATAGACGGGGCGCCACCACTCCGGGTAGGTGCGAGCATCCGCGAGCACGGCGAACACCGCCGCCGGCGGGGCCGCGGCATCCCACTCGTCGACGAACGCGTACTCGCGCCACAGCCGCGCGACGGACAGGATCATCCGGGCCAGCCGCCGCTGCACGGCCAGCGGAGGAACCGCGGCGTGGCCGGTATCGGCGAAATCCAGAACGAGATTCGCCGCCGCCACCGGGCGAGGCAGCCCAAACCGGTTGAACTGTCCCTCGCGCGACAGCCGCGCCAGGCGGCGAAGGAACTCCTCGGTCCGCCCCGCCGGGCTGACCGTGACCCGGACATGACCGTCGCCCCGGCCCGACGGCAGCTGGCGATGGGGCACCCCAACCGGGACCGCCATCCGGTCCCCCACGCCGAGCACGTGGCTCTGCCGACCCAGCACGAGCCGCATCTCGCCGGAGAGCACCTCAAACCGCTCCACCTGACTCGTATGGACGTGGGGCTGGGCGACCAGTCCGTGGGGGCGTCCGACGACGTCGAACGTCACCTCGCCCTCGGCCGGCGTGGCGCCGGCCGGACGCAGCACCACGTCGGCGCCGAGCGCGCTGATGTCAAGCCGCTCTTCCATGTCATTCACCCCGCGGGTTTCAGGCGGGGACCGGGATCGCACCCACCTGCTGGAGCAGGCCGAGTGCATCCCACACCGTCCACTCCTCGGCGATCCGCCCGTCGGCGATCCGGAAGATGGAGATCGCGTCGACCGAGATCGATCGCCCGGTGGGCGCCACGCCCATGAGCTCGCCGCGATGGGTTCCGGTTCCGGTCCAGCGGGCGATCACCCGGTCGCCGGCCGAGATGATCTCGTTCACGGTCCAGTGGCCATCAACCGCCTCCTGATAGAGGCCGACGCGCTCGCGGACGCCGTCCGGGCCCTCGGCCGGCGGCGCCTGAGGTCCATAGGAGACATAGTCCGCCGTGACCAATTCGTCGGCGAGCTCGCCCCTCCGCTGATTGCAGAACTCCTCGAAGAAGCGGCGCACCAGCGCCTCGTTGTCGTTCGCCATGATCTCTCCCCGGCATCGTCGATTGGCTGTGAGGCGGCAGCTTCCTGCGCCGGGACACGGCGCGCATCGGCCGAATGGCCTAAATGTCGCCGGCGGCGGGAACGAGCCCGTGCTCGATGGCGAACACGGCGGCGCCCGCCCGCGAGCGCACGTCGATCTTGTCGTAGACGCTCGCCAGATGATGCTGGACCGTCCGCGGCGAGAGGACGAGCTCCTCGGCAATGCCCCGGTTGCTCAGTCCGCGGGCGAGGACGCGGAGCACGTCGACCTCGCGGTCGGTGAGGTCGTTGGGCCAGCTGGTGCGGCCTCGCGGGGAGCCCGGCGGCCTCGACCACCGCGTTGACCGCCTCCGCGTCGAGCCGTCCGCCCCGGACCTCCGCCTGCACGATCCGTGCCGCCTCGGACCGGGAGAACGCCTCGCGGTGGGGACGGGGCTCGGTCAGCGCCGCGAACATGTCGGCCGCCTCCAGCAGGCGCTCGCCGAGTCCAGCGCCGACAGGAGGCGGTCGGTGTCGGCGGCGAACGCGGCGCAGATCTCCGGGTCAAGCTGTCCGCCGGCGCGTCGTGACACGCGCTCCCGCGCGCCGCCGGCGTCCCCGTCGTAGTGACCCATGACCGCCTGCTCGGCCACGTGGACGATACGGGCCGCGACCGTCAGCGCGTTCCCGCGCCGTCCCGCCGGAAAGCCGTGTCCGTCGTATCGCTCGTACACCTCGTCGAGGGCGGCGATCGCGCCCGCGGGCAGCTCCAGCTGCCGAGCCAGGGCGGCGCTGACCTCGCAGCTGGCGCGGCTCAGCGACTCGCCGTGGGCGGGCACCTCGCGCCGGAACCGCTCGCTCAGCTGCTCGGCCCGCCGCTCTCCGGCCCAGCCGGCGAATCGCCGGGTCTGGGCCGACAGCTCGCTGGGATCACCGAGATCGAACAGCTTGAGCTCGCGCTGGACGGCGACGTCGTCGTCGAACATCTCGGCGAAGACCGAGGCATGCGCCGTGCAGCCCAGTGACCGCAGGAGCGCCGCGAAGTACACCGCCCGCCGCTCGTCGAGGGTCACGTCGAGCGCCTCGGCCAGCCCGCAGGCCACCAGGCAGGTCCGAAGGCCCTTCTCAAAGGGCACCCCGGCACCGAGGTCTGTCGTCAGCGACAGGGCCCCCAGGATCTCGCCGAGTGAAAGCGCGCCCTCCACCCCGCGGCGATCCTAACCCGCCCCGCGCGGCCTGTCACGCCCCGGATCGGACGCGCCGCCCCCAAAGATGGGCCATCTGGCCGATGCCGCACCGCGCTCCCGGCGGGGATCCTGGCCCTGGCGGTGGGCGCAGAGAGGAGAGCATCACATGAGCATTGCCCTGGTCCTCGACTTCCCAGGATCGACGAGGCGCCAATACGACGAGGTCGTCGAGCGCATGCATCTCGACGCGCGCATGGCCCCGGGCGGACTGGTCCACGTGGCCGGTCGCTACGCGGACGGGTGGCGCGTCATCGACGTCTGGGAGGACGCCGAGCACTTCGCGCGCTCCCGCGACGAGGAAATCATCCCCCATACCCAGGCGGTCGGCATGCCGGCGCCTCAGGTCCGGATACTGGAGGTCGACGAGGAGAAGCCGGGAAGCGGCGAGGCGCCGGCGCTCGTACAGTACGTCATCCTGCCGGGACTGGACCGCGCCGGGTTCCGGGCCGCCGACCACAAGATCCTCCCCACCGGGGAGCCACCCGCGGCGGTGACCTTCCACGTCAACGGCCCGGTCGACGGCGGCTGGTGCGTGATCGACGGCTGGACCTCGAAGCAGGCGCGCGATCGGTTCATGGAGGAACGGGTGCGCCCGGCCTTCGAGACGATCCCGTTGCAGGGTCCGCCGCAGTTCGAGGACCTGATGGTCGAGGCCACGCTGCTGGAGCGGGCGGCAGCGCGGGTCTGAGGGAGCGGCAGGCTCGGGCCGGCGCGGTGTGCAGTTGGTACCGTGGCGGCATCTCGCCGGCCGAGCCTCAGCCTATCCTGACGCCGATCACCGAGTCGGCCATCTTCCTCGTGGTCACCGTCGACGACGGGGCCGAGGAGGAGGCGCGCGGGTTGCTGGCCGACGTCAGCGGCCTGCGCCGGTCGGTCGGCTTTCGGATTCCGGAGGGCGGCCTCACCTGCGTCGTCGGCATCGGAGCGGCGCTGTGGGACCGCCTGTTCGGCGACCGGCGCCCGGGCGCGTTGCACCCGTTCGCCGAGGTCGCCGGGCCCCGCCACCGGGCGGTGGCGACGCCCGGCGATCTGCTGTTCCACATCCGGGCCCATCGCCAGGATCTGTGCTTCGAGCTGGCGCAGCGGCTGGTGGAGCGCCTCCGCGGTTCGGCGCGCGTCGTCGACGAGGTGCACGGGTTCCGGTCGTTCGACGAGCGCGATCTGCTGGGGTTCGTCGACGGCACCGAGAACCCGGAGGGGGCGGCCGCCCAGGCGGCGGTCATCGTCGGCGATGACGACGCACCGTTCGCGGGTGGCAGCTATGTCGTCGTCCAGAAGTATCTCCACGACCTGGCGCCCTGGGACGCGCTGCCGGTAGAGGAGCAGGAGCGCGCCATCGGCCGCCAGAAGCTGAGCGACATCGAGCTCGACGACGACGCCAAGCCGTCCAATGCCCATGTCGCGCTGACGACGATCGTCGATGATGCCGGCGAGGAGCGTCAGATCATGCGCTTCAACATGCCGTTTGGCCGGGTCGGCATCAACGAATTTGGCACCTACTTCATCGGCTATGCGAGCAGCCCGGACGTCATCGAGCAAATGCTCCAGAACATGTTCGTCGGCAAGCCGCCCGGCAACTACGACCGCATCCTGGACTTCTCCACGGCCGTGACCGGAGGCCTGTTCTTCGCGCCCAGCGCCGAGTTCCTCGACGATCCGCCGGGGCCCGCCCGGGCGGGCCATTCAGCGGCCGCGGCGGCCGCCGCGGCCGGCGACGGGGGGACCGACGGCTCGCTCCGGCTGGGCAGCCTGCGAGATTCGCCGGGATGAGCGTCCCATGCCGGGTCCCATTGACACCGCCCCCGCCGGGCGGATGCCGGACGAGCTTCACCCGCGGCACCTCCTGATCCGGACCGCCCAGATCGCCACGGTCATCGCCGTCGTGGTCGTGGCGATCACCGCCCTGCCCGGGCTCGGCGAGGTGCGGGCCCGTCTCCAGAGCGCCGACCCGGCCTGGGTCATCGCGCTCGCCGCGGCCGAGGTGGGGTCATGTGCGGGCTACCTGCTCGTGTTCCGGGCCACGTTCTGCGCGCAGATGCCGTGGGGGCTCAGCTACGACATCGCGATGGCTGAACTGGCGGCCAACTCGCTCCTGCCGGCCGGCGGGGCGGGCGGACTGGCGCTCGGCGTGTGGGCACTGCGCCAGGCCGGGATGCCGACCGGACACATCGGCCGTCGAACTGTGGCGTTCTTCGTGGTCACCAGCGCGGCCAACTTCTTGGCCGTCATCCTGGTGGGGCTGGCGGCGTTCGCCGGGCTCGTCGCCGGACGCCACGATGTCCTGCTCACGCTGGTGCCGGCGCTGGTGACGACGGCGGGTGTCCTGGTCGTCGCCCTGTGCCCGCAGCTGCTGCGCGTCCTCACCTCGCGCCGCGCGCCCGCCGGCGACGGCACCGGCCTTCGCGCCCGCGTCCGGCGGTCGGTCAGGGCCGGTCTGGGCACCGTGGCGGACGGCGTCGACCAGGCGATCGCACTGCTGCGTTCCGGCGCCTTCGGCGTCGTAGCCGGCTCCTTCGCCTACATGGCGTTCGACATTGCCGCGCTCGGCTGCGCCTTTGCCGCGATCGGCCGGGTGCCGCCGTTCGGCACGCTCGTCCTCGGCTACCTGATCGGACAGCTCGGCAATCTCATCCCGCTCCCCGGCGGCGTCGGCGGCACCGAGGGAGCGCTGATCGCCGTGTTCGCCCTGTACGGCGTCAACCTGGCCGAGGCGACGGCGGCCGTCCTCCTCTACCGCCTGTTCCAGCTGCTCGTCCCGGCGTTCATCGGCACGCCCGCCTTCGTCATGCTGCGGCGAAAGCTCATGCAGGCCGAGCGGCCGGCGCTCGTCTGTGCCCCGCTGGGGGTGGAGGTGGTCAGCCTGCCCGCCCGGAAGTGACCGATGGCATCACCCCTGTGCCGGAGAGGGTCATGTTGTCCGGGTGGGGATCTTCCGGCATGATCACCGGGCAGCTCGAACCAGCCGAGTCGACCCGGAGGGACCGATGTCGCCAGTGAGCCGGGGTTTTCAGGGACGGCGCCGCCCGGTCGCCGACCCGTCGCGCGTGCCGCCGGGCCAGTACGTCACCGGCGACTTTCCCGTGCTGTCGGCGGGACCGACGCCGCACACGCCACCGGCCGAGTGGACGTTCACCATCGACGGGGCAGTCGATCGGCCGGCCTCCTGGACCTGGGAGGACCTCACCGCCCTCCCGGCCGAGGACATCACGGTCGACATCCACTGCGTGACGAAGTGGTCGAAGCTGGACACCTCATGGCGCGGCGTCCCAGTCACCCGCCTGCTGGATCGGGTCACCACCGCCGCCGACTACCTGACCGCCTGGTCGGATGGCGGGTATACAACCAATCTGGCGATCGAGGATGTCGTCGACGGGCAGGCGTGGGTGGCCTATGAGTACGACGGCCAGCCGCTCGAGGCCGAGCACGGCGGACCCGCCCGGCTCCTCGTCCCCCACCTCTACTTCTGGAAGAGCGCCAAGTGGGTGCGCGGCCTGACGCTGACCCAGGACGACGAGCCCGGCTTCTGGGAATCCTACGGGTACCACAACCACGGCGATCCTTGGTCCGAGCAGCGCTATCAGGGCGACTGACCTGGCAGCCGGCCGCAGTGCGGGAGCTCGTCGACGAGACCCCGCGCTGCCGGAGCATCAGGCTCGCTCCCACGGACTGGGCCGGCCATCGCGCCGGCCAGCACGTCGATGTGCGCCTGACCGCGGAGGACGGCTACCAGGCGCAGCGCAGCTACTCGATCGCGTCGGCCCCGGAGGACGACGCCCTGGTGCTGACGGTGGAGCGGATCGAGGACGGCGAGGTCTCGCCATACCTGACCGACGAGCTGGGCCCGGGCGACGAGCTGGAGCTGCGGGGCCCCATCGGCGGCTACTTCGTGTGGGAGGAGGCGCTGGGCGGCCCGCTGATGCTGGTGGCGGGCGGATCCGGGATCGTGCCGTTGCGCGCGATGCTGCGCCACTGGGCCGCCGGCGCCCGCACCGTCGCCCCCCGCCTGCTGTACTCGGCGCGGTCGGTCGACGATCTCATCTACCGCGAGGAGCTGATGCGCCTCGCCGCCGGCGCGGGGGCCGATGTGCGCTTCACGCTCACCCGGGATGCGCCTGCGGGATGGCACGGCCATCGCGGACGTGTCGACCGCGCGCTGCTGGAGGAGGTGGTGTGGCCCGCGAAGCGACGGCCGCTCATCTACGTCTGCGGCCCCAGCGGTTTCGTCGAGACCGCCGCGCAGGGCCTGGTCGACAGCGGTCACGACCCCGGCCGCATCCGAACCGAGCGCTTCGGGCCGACGGGCACGTGAGCTCGACCACGACGAAAGAGGGATGATGGACGCGGTGGACGGCAACGCGATCGCAGGTCAGCTTCACGAGCACTTCGGAGCGGAGATGACGGCCGCCCGCGGCGTGTGCGCCCACTGCAGCGCCGAGGCCCGGGTCGCGGAGCTCGTCGTCTACCACCGGGCGCCGGGCGCGGTGGCGCGCTGCCCCGCGTGTGGCTCGGTCGTCATGGTCCTCGTCGACATCCGCGGGACGACGCGTGTCAACACCGACGGCTTCAGGCTGGAGGAGACACCCCCCTCCCGGGGGTGATGGCCGTGGACGGAGTGCACGACATGGGAGGAATGCACGGATTCGGACCGGTGCTCGAGCCGGGCGGCGAGCTGTCCCACCACGAGCGCTGGGAGCCGCGGGTATTTGCCCTGCACCTGCTGATCAGCTCCGAGCGCCTGGGCGCCGGACCGGGCGGACGTCCCGTCCGGGAGGAGATGGACCCGGCCTGGTATCTGGCGGCGTCGTACTACGAGCGGTGGATCTTCAGCGCCGAGCGGCGCCTGGAGCGCAAGGGCACGATCGCGCCCGGAGATGTGGACCGGATGATGGAGCGGCTGCGGGTGGATGAGCCGGTGCCCACGCACCACGACACGGCGATGGCGGAGCGGATCGTGTCCCACCTCCGCTCGGTCGCTCCGATGGACCGGCCGCCGGAATCCGCGCGTTTCGATCCGGGTCAACGGGTGCGCGTCAGGCGGATGCACCCGCCCGGACACACCCGCTGCCCGCGCTACGTCCGCGGCGCCGCCGGCGTGGTCGAGGCCGTGCGCGGCGCCGACCGCCTGCCTGACCGAGCCGTGTACGGAGAGGAGGTGGCCCCGGAGCCGGTGTACGCCGTGGTGTTTCGCTCACAGGATCTGTGGGGAGGCGACGAGGCCGACGCCTGGACCGTCTCGCTTGACCTGTGGGAGAGCTACCTGGAGCCGGCATGAGCCACGACCATCATCATCACCCAATTCCGCCGTCTGAGGTCGAGCTCCGCGCCCGCGCGCTCGAGGCGCTGCTCGCCGAGCGGGGCCTGGTCTCGACCGATGCCATCGACGCGGTCGTCGAGCTCTACGAGCACGACGTCGGACCGCAGAACGGCGCCCAGGTCGTGGCGCGGGCGTGGGTCGACGATGAGTACCGGGAGCGCCTGCTGGCCAATGCCAACGCCGCCATTGCCGAACTCGGCTTCGGCGGCACCGAGGGCGACAACATGGTGGTGGTCGCGAACACGCCGGCGGTCCACAACATGATCGTCTGCACGCTCTGCTCGTGCTACCCGTGGCCGGTGCTCGGCCTGCCGCCCACGTGGTACAAGAGCCCGCCGTACCGGGCGCGGGCCGTGTCCGAGCCCCGCGCCGTGCTGCGCGAGTTCGGCGTCGAGCTTCCGGCCGGCACCGAGATCCGGGTGTGGGACTCCAGCGCCGAAGTTCGCTACCTGGTGCTGCCGATGCGCCCCGGCGACACCGACGGTTGGAGCGAAACCGAGCTGGCGGCGATCGTGACCCGCGACTGCATGATCGGCACGGCGCTGCCGATCGCGCGGGAGCCGGCGGCCAGGTGAGCGCCCGGCTGGCCACGGTCGACCGGGAGCTCGGCACCACCGCGCCTCTCCCCCGCTCCAACGGGGAGCTGGTGTTTGAGGAGCCCTGGCAGGGGCGAGCGCTCGGCATGGGCGTCGTCGCCCTCGAGCGCAGCGGCGCCTCGTGGGCCGAGTTCCGCCGGCACCTCGCGGCCGCCATCGCCGGCCGTCCCACCATCGCGGGCGAGTCCGCGGCGACCGCCTACTACGCGTGCTGGCTCGACGCGCTCGAGGCGCTGCTCGCCGAGCGCGGCGTGCTCGACCAGGGGGAGCGGTGACCGCCGAGCTGATGGCCAAGGACCTGACCGAGCAGGCCGCCCTGGTCCGCCGCGGGGAGGTGTCGGCGCTGGAGCTGGTCGACGCCGCGATCGCCCGTCTCGACGGCGCGCCGGAGCTCAACGTCCTCGTCCACCGCCAGTTCGACCAGGCCCGCCGGGCCGCCGCCGGCCCCCTGCCGAAGGGTCCGCTGGCGGGCGTTCCGTTCCTGCTCAAGGATCTCGCCGAGCCCCAGGCCGGGGTGCCGGAGCGGATGGGCTCCCGCGCCCTGCGCAACCACGTCGCGTCGGAAACGGCGTGGACGGTGGAGCGGTATCTGGCAGCCGGCCTGATCATCCTGGGACGGACCAACACGCCGGAGTTCGGCAACCACTGCGCGACCGAGCCCGCGCTGTCCGGGCCGACGCTGAATCCATGGAACCACGACGCCTCCCCCGGCGGGTCCAGCGGCGGGTCGGCGGCCGCCGTCGCCGCGCGCCTGATCGGCGCCGCGTCCGGGGGAGACGGCACCGGCTCGATCCGCATGCCGTCCTCGTGCTGCGGCCTGGTGGGGCTCAAGCCGCGTCGCGGTCGCAGCTCGTTCGCGCCGTCGGCGGGACAGATGCTCGATGGGCTGGTCAACAAGCACGCGCTCACCCGGACCGTGCGTGACACCGCGCTCCTCCTGGACGTCACGGCGGGGTCGGTGCCGGGTGACCCGTATGCGGCCGGCCCGCCGCAGCGTCCGTTCGTCAGCGAGGTCGGCGCCGACCCCGGCCGGCTGCGGATCATGCTCGCCGACCGGCCACCGTTCCCTGGTCAGGTTGACCGGCGTGTTCAGGACGTGGCCGACCGCGCCGCCCACGCGCTGGCGGAGCTCGGCCACGACGTCCAGCCGGGGGCCCCGCAGCTCGATCCTGAGGTGGTGCGCCGCGCGATCGCGATCATCCACGCCGTCGACAACGCCGGCACCCACGGCTGGCTGACCCAGGAGCTGGGACGCCCCCCGGAGCCGGACGAGCTGGAGCCCGTCACCTGGGACATGGTGCGCGAGGGGCTTGCGCTCAGCGCGGTCGACCACGCTGCCGCGATCGACGATCTCCACGCCCAGACCAGGCGAGCCGCGGCCGCGTTTGCGACGAGCGACGTCCTGCTGTGCCCCACCCTCAACGTGCTGCCGCCGGCGCCCGGGTCGCTGTCGGTCTCCCGCGGCACGGTCGATGCGTTCTTCGACGTCGAGTTCGCCGCGACGGGCTGGACCGCGGTGGCCAACGCCACCGGCTGGGCAGCGATCTCGCTGCCGCTGGGGGAGGTCGACGGGTTGCCGGTTGGCGTGCAGCTCCTGGCGCCGGACGAGGCGGTGCTGCTGCGCGTGTCGGCCCAGCTCGAGGCGGCGCTGCCGTGGGCGGACCGCTGCCCGGCGGCCTACGCCTGAGACCCGTGCCAGACCTCCATGTGGCGGCGGTGGGTCTCGAGGTATGCGCCCGGGCGGAAGAAGCGGTCGTAGAAGTCGAGGTCGAGATGCTGGGCCTGGAGGAAGTTCATGACCCAGACGCTCGGAACCGTGCCCGGGAACTTCCCCCAGGTGTCGAGCGTGTACTGGCACTGGAGGGTCACGCACGCCTGGAAGCGCTCGTCGTGACGCTGCGCTGAGCCGCGGACGGCGCGCGAGTCGCGCCAGGGACCCGGGGTGTCAGGATGGTACGGACCGCCCGGGCCGAACTTGCGCTCGCAGAAGGCCTCGACGGCAGCGGCCATGGTGTCGAAGTGCGGAGGGCAGAAGGCATGAAACGTGCCGTCGGTGCGACCGGTCGGATTCGGCGTCCCCCAGCGCGCATCGGTGTCATACCGGAAGCCCAGCCCCGGGACGTCCGGATCGCCGGACGCGCCGAGGAGGGCCATGTGCTCGATCCCGTCAAACGACCAGCCGCCCAGGCCCATCGCTCCGAGCAGGAGCGCCCCGTTGTAGCTGGAGGTCATCAGCTCGGCGGTGGCCTCGGTCAGGGAGTACTGCTCGACGAACGAGAGTGGGATCGGCTCGCCCGGGTCGACCAGATCCGAGAACTCGTCGATGCCCGGGATCGGCCGCTGGTTGATGTCGTCGTGCAGGCAGTAGCCGTTCTGGGTGAAGAAGCAGAGGTTGGCGATGTGGTGCTGGGCGATGTCGGCGATTGGGATGGCCAGCAGCGAGCCGGGCTCGTTGGCGATCCAGGTGTTGTGTCCCTCCAGGTACGGCTCCTGACGGGGCAGATGGAGGCGCTCGTCGGACAGCTTCACCACGCGGGCGCGGTGGCGCTCGAGCATGAGCTCGATCGTCACCTCCTCCTCGGCCGGATCGACGAGCGCGCCGGCGTCGCGGGTCGGCAGGAAGTACAGGCCGGAGTCGTCGGTGTAGAACAACTCCGAGGTGTGGAATCCGGCGGCCGACGGGATCGTCCGTCCGGCGGCGCCGCCGTTGTAGTTGGCCAGCGCCGGCGCGTACCGGGCATGACGGGTGATGCCGAAGTGCCAGCCGGTGGTGCCGCTCATGACCATCAGGAGCAGCAGGGTCTCCAGCTCGGACAGCGGCAGGTGGGCATGCCGCGACTTGTAGGCCAGCGGCCCGTCGGGGATCTCGCCGCCCATGGGAAACCGCCGGGAGCGCCGGCCGAGCAGCGCGTCGACGAGTGGGAACTGCGTCAGTTCGGCGAGGGCCTCACGCTCGCCGGTTGAGAACTGCGGCGGCTGGGTGCTCGTCACGTTCGTCGCCTCCTGGTGTCTGTCGTCGGACCTCGACTGCTGATGCCACCACGCTGGGCGCCTCCGGCGCGGACGTCGCTCGTACCACGATCCGGACGCGATCGCCGCGGAACAGGTCATGTGAGCACTCGAAGGGCTCGCCGTCCGAGCTCCACGCGGTCCGTGAGATGGCCACCAGCGCGGCACCCTGAGGCACGCCCAGCAGCCTGGCCTCGGATGGCCCGGCGGTGACGACCTCGATCCGCTCCTCGGCCTCCCCGGGCTGCAACCCGTACTCACCGGCGAACAGCTCGTACAGGGATCCGCTGAGCGAGCGATCCAGCAGGTCCGGGAACCGGCTGACCGGGAACGTGGCCCGTTCCAGCGAGATCCGTTCACCGTCGGCCAGGCGCACCCGCACGATCTCATGGACCAGCTCATCGCCTCCCAGGCGCAGCGCGGCCGCCACCTCGGCGTCGGGCCTGATCATCGCGGTGGAGATCACGCGGGCGTCGGATTGAAACCCCTGGCGGCGCAGGTAGGCGGGCAGGCTGGCCAGGCTGGTCAGATCGCGCTCGACCTTGCGCTCGGCGACGAAGATGCCGCCGGCGCGTCCGCGGGCGCGCCGGATGGCTCCGCTCCGGGCGAGCTCGGCGAGGGCCGCGCGGACGGTGGAGCGCGACACGCCGAGGCGCTCGGCGATCTCGCGCTCGGCGCCGAGCCGCTGTCCCGGGGCCAGCTCTCCGGAGGAGATCTCCTTGAGCAGTCGATCGCGGACCGCCACCGCCGCCGGGCCCAGGGAGAGCGGGAACTGCGAGCCTCGGTTGCCCGCGGGCATCCGCTCTCTAGCCCTCCAGAGCCATCAGCGACTCAGGCAGGATCTGGCCGCCGTCCACCACGATCGTCTGACCGGTGATGTAGCCCGCCTCGTCGGTGGCGAGGAACAGGGCCGCGTTGCCGATGTCCGCCACGGAGCCCAACCGCCGGAGCGGGATCGAGGCCTCCATCTTCTCCTTGTATTCCGGACCCATCTCGGCCAACCCCTCGGTCGCGATGTTCCCGGGCATCACGGCGTTGATCGTGATCCCGTACCTGGCGAGCTCGATCGCCGCCGTGCGCAGGAAGCCGAGCTGCGCCGCCTTGGTGGCGCCGTAGTGCGACCAGCCGGGAAAGCCGGTGATCGGCCCGGTGATCGACGAGGTGATGACGACGCGCCCGTGCCCGCTCTTGGCCAGCGCCGGGACGCAGGCCTTGACCGACAGCATCGTGCCCTTGACATTGGTGGCGAAGATGGCGTCGATGTCCTGCTCGGTCATGTCCTCGAGCCGGACGTCGGGGAACACGCCGGCGTTGGCGCACAGCACATCGAGGCTGCCGAACCGCTCGACGGTCTCGCTCACCATGCGCTCGGCATCGGCGGCGACGCTGACGTCGGCGCATATGTAGGCCACCTCGCCGCCGGAGCCGGCGAGATCGGCCGCGGCCTGGCCGCCGACCTCGCGATCGCGCCCGCAGATGGCGACGCGGGCGCCGGCGCCCAGAAACGTGGCGGCGATGCCCTTGCCGATGCCCTTGGTGGCGCCGGTCACCAGGACGGTCCGGCCGGTTACGGGAGTGAACACAGCAGCCTCTCCTACGGGATCGCGTGGGTTGACAGGTACTCCTCGGCCAGCCGGCACGTGCCGGCGGTGAACGGGGCGCCGAGCTCGACCGCCTCGGTGGCGAAGGCGTGATGGGAGCCGATCCAGGCCACCAGCAGCAAGCGCCGGAGCATCACGAAGGTGTCGAGCTCCGCCTCGGCGGCCGGCTCCAGATCGGCCACCGAGCGGTAGCCCTCGACCCAGGCCTCCCGCAGCTCCGGCACCCGCGGGTGGTCCTCGATGAAGGTCAGCGTGGTGGCAAAGTCATACATGTACCAGGAGAATCCGCAGTCGTCGAAGTCGATCACGCGGACGCGGTCGCCGTCGATCAGCAGGTTGGCGAGGCGGATGTCCGCATGCACCAGCCCAAACCGGGTCTCATCCTCGCCGTAGGCGGCCAGCCGGGCCGCCACCGCGGCGTCCAGCCGCTCCAGCTGCCGGCGCTCCTCGGGGCCGATGCCGAGCCCGTCCTGCCACGCACCCCAGTGACCCTGTGGCCCCAGCGTGCAGGCGTAGTCCCAGCGGGGTCGCGTGAATCCGGCGGGCCTGGGCCAGCCGCGGACGTGCTGATGCATCCGGGCCGAGATCGCTCCCAGGGTCTTGAACTGGCCGATCGCCGCGTCACCGGCGTCGAGGTCCGGCTCCACTCCGGACATCCACTCAAACACGACCACGTTGCGGGCTCCGAGCCCGGGCACGCTCACCGACACGACTCGGCTGCCGTCGGCGGCCGGCACGACGGCGGGAGTCTCGACGATCGCGCCCTGGCGCAGCGCGTCCTGCCAGGCCAGCTCAGACTCGATCTCGGTGACGCTTCTGTACGTGGGGCGGTGCACCCGCAGCGCGAACCGCCTGCCGTCGGCGACGTCGTCGACGCGGTAGGTGTGGTTCTCGGAGACGTTGCACAGCGTCACCTCGCACCCCGGGTCGAGCCCGAATGGTTCGAGCGCTGCTCTCGCCAGCTGCGCGATGCGGTCCTGCTCCTCGCTCACTGTCTGCCCTAGTGATCGCGCCCGGTGACCGCGGCCAGGACCCGGGCGATGGCTTCGCGAGCCATGACGATATCCGAGGTCCGCCCGGCGAGATAGACCCGGCCCGCGGCACCGATCATCGAGACGCTGACCAGGGTCAGGTCTGACGCCACCTGCTCGGCGGCGTTTGCCGCCACGGCGGCGAACAGGGCGGGGGCCACCTCGACGACGAGCAGCGTCTGGCCCGGCAGCACCATCGACGCCTCGCGGTTGCGGTTGAGGATCACGGCGTGCTGATCTGTGATGTCCTCGATGACGCCCATGTAGAGGACGTGCGGTCGCAGGGTGTCCTCGGCGCGGGCGCCGATCCCGGTCAGGATCGCCTGGCCGGCCCGTTGCACGTGCTGAGGGTCGGCGGCGTGGACCTCGAGCACACCGAACTGGCGCTCCACGTAGTGGATCCCCGGCTCGACGTCGGGCACCGCCTTGAGCGCGAGATCGATGATCCGCTCGATCGCCAGCGCCGGCGCCACCTCGACGATCAGCGCCGTGTCCCCCTCGACCGGGGGATACCCGCGGGCCCGGGTGGGTGTGCCCAGGTACGCGGCGAACTGCGCCGCCAGATCCGGGATCGGCAGATAGACGCGCAGTTCGACCGGCGTCTCGTGCGCGGCGGACACCTGATCGTCAGGCGTTGACGCCGAAATGCTTGTCCACCTCAGGATGCGGCCGCGGGATCACGTGCGCCGAGATCAGCTCGCCGACGTTCGATGCCGTCTCGGATCCGGCTTCGGTCGCCGCCTTGACCGCGCCGACGTCGCCGCGCACGACGACCGCGACCAGTCCGTCCCCCACCTCCTGCCGGGACACGATGGTCACGTTGGCGGCCTTGACCATCGCGTCGGCCCCGGCCAGCGCGGCCACATACCCCTTGGTCTCGATCATGCCGAGTGCTTCGTTCATGTCACGTCTCCTTCGTCCTCGCCTGGCTTGTGGTTGTCCGACTACGACCCGCTTCGGCCTCTTCGGAGGACCGGTCGAGCGAGCCGATGATCAGGGCATCGATCGGCGGGTGATCAGACCCCAGCCAACTGGAGGCGACCGAGCCGGTGGCGACCAGGACCCGCTCCCCGACACCGCTGCCGAGCACGTCGAAGACGACCAGGGGCGGCCCGCCGTCCGGCGCCACCTCGAGGAAGGCGCCGCGGGGGATCCCCTCCACCCGCCGGGTCGCCCACACAGATCCGGTGACCGTCCCCTTCAGCATCGGCGTTCCCTTTCGATCTCGACGCCCAGTGCTCTGGCCCGCTCGCGCGCCAGGGGCGTGAGCACCGCCCCGGGGGCGAGCACCACCCGGTTGCCCGCGGCAGCCGCCGCCCGGATGACCCGCTCGGTGACGGCGCCCTTCTCAATCCGCGTCGCCGGAGGCGCCGGCTTGACCTGGCCCCCGGCCGCCGCGGCCGCCGCGGCCGCCCCGGCCGGCGAGCGGCGCAGCTCGAACCGCAGGCGGCCGGTGCGGATCGCCAGCCGCTCGCGCGGGTGCTCGACCCGCCTCATCAGGTGGCGGGCGAACCCCATCAGGTCCTCGTCGGTGTCGATCGTGACCACCTCCACGCGGGTGTCGCCATCCACACGGGTGTCGCCATCCACACGGGCGTCGCCATCCACACGGGCGTCGCCGCCCGCGCGCCCGTTGCCGTCCGGACCCGCCGCGCCGCGCCCCATGGATGGAGCAGGTGCGGCCGGGGCAGGTGCGTGCGGCGCGGCGGGTGCGGCGGGGGCAGGTGCGCGCACGGGCGCGGCGGATGCGGCCGGGGCCGGCGCCCCGCCCGGCGCCGCCACGGGGCGGCCGATGATCTCCCCCGGGGCCGGGGGGCGGTCCCAGGTGGAGGGGCGCAGCACGGCCGCCACGGGGGGCGCGGGCACCTGCGGCACGGGCGGCGCCTCTTGGACCCCAGACGGCTCGGACTGGGGCGGACCGCCGTGCCCGTTGCCGGAGCCGTTGGCCATCACCTCCCGCAGCATCCCGGGCACCAGGTCGCGGAGCACCTCGCGGGCCACCTCGCGCATGTCGGCATCGCGCCGCGGGCCGGTCACCGCCGCTCCTCCAGCGCGGCCGTCGCCGCTTCGGCCGCGGTACGCACGTCCGCCTCGGCGCCGGTCAGGTATACCCGGCCGGTCGCTCCGATCATCCGGTAGTCGACGACCTTGATCCGCGCCACCTTCTCGGCCTCGTTGGTGGCGACAATCGCATAGGAGGCCGGCTGCATCTCGAGCACAAACAGCGACTCGCCGGCCAGCGCCATCGATCCGAGCTTGTTGCGGTTGATGAGGAAGGCATGCTGATGGTCGAGCCGCGAGACCAGCTTGGCGGCCAGGATGGTGGGTGGCGTCGCGTCCGACGGGACCGCGCCGAGCGAATCGAGCACCGCCTGGCTCGCCGACTCCACGGCAGAGGTGGAGCGCGAGTGGAACTCCAGGTATCCGAACTGGCGCTCGACGACCAGGATGCCCGCCTGCGCCTCGGTGTGCTTGACCACGATATCGGTGAGCGGCTCGATGTCGAGCCCGGGCGCGACCTCGATCACGCCCGCCGCCATTCCGGTGCGCGGCAGCCGCCCGCGGATCCAGGTGCCCAGGTAGCACATCGTCTGCGGCTGGAGCTGATCGATGAAGATCGCTGATCGCAGCTCGGCCATCGCTAGTGGGGCACTAGCCCCTCACCACCTCGCGCAGCTCAGCCAGGATGAGCCGGCGCAGCTCCTCGCGGGACAGCCCGCCATCCGGCTCGTCGGACATCGGCCGTCGGTTCGCGGCGGTCCCCTCCGCGGTCACCGGCGCATCCGCGGCCGAGAACGGCTCGGCCGCCGGGAGCGCCGACCAGGGTTGGAGCCCGGTGAAATCGTCGAATCGCTCGCCGGGATCGGAGGCGTAGGCGACCCGCGTCCACTGCACCAGGTGGTCAGGCTGCAGGCTCTCGGTCAGCGAGGAACGGCCGAAGAAGCCGGTGCCGACGGTCATCGTCAGCGGCAGGTGGGTGTCGAGCCCCGCCGAGCCGGTGCTCCCCGGAGCGTTGACCGTCACGCGCAGGACACGCACGGCCGCGCCGTAGGCGAGGATCGTCGCCGGCGTGTGCGAGTGGATGACCGCCGAGTGACCCGCGCCTCCGATGCGCAGCAGAGCGCAGGCGGCGTCGATACCTCGCCGGGCATTGGGCACCCGCACCATCCCCAGCAGCGGGAACAGCTTCTCGTGCGCCAGCGGCTCCTCGGGCACCACCATCTCGAACGGGGCCACGAGCGCCCGCGTGCCGGACGGCACCCTGAGCTCGGCGGCGTGGGCCAGCGCCATGGCATCCTTGCCCGCCAGCGCCGTGTCGATCCGCCCCTCCGGGTAACACGCGGCGCGGATCCGATCGGCTGCGTCGGCATCCAGGACCGCCGCCCCCGCGCTGCGCAGCTCGGAGACCAGCCGATCGGCGATGCGATCCTCGGCGATCAGGGTCGACTCGTTGGTGCACAGGATCGAGTTGTCAAATGACTTGGACTCCACCAGGCAGCGGGCCGCGCGGCCGACGTCGGCGCTGGCATCGACGAGCGCCGGGACATTGCCGGGCCCCACTCCCAGTGACGGGTTCCCGGAGCGGTAGGCGGCCCGGACCACGGCGGTGCCGCCCGTGGCCACGATGACATCCGTGCCCGGGTCGGCCATCAGCGCCTCGATCAGCGGGATGGTGGGCTCCTCCACCACCTGGATGCAGCCGTCCGGCGCACCGGCGGTCACCGCCGCCTGCGCCATCAGCTTGACCGCGTCGACCGACACCCGCCTGGCCAGCGGATGAGGCGACACCACGATCGCGTTGCGCGTCATCAGCGCGAGGATCACCTTGAAGTACACGGTGGCGATGGGGTTGGTCGACGGCGTCAGCGCCAGAATCACCCCGGCCGGCTTGGGCACCTCCACCAGCCGGCGCTCGGCGTCGACCCGCACGCCGGCGTAGTCGGCGCCGGCGTACCGCTCGACCAATCCCTTCGAACAGGCCTCGTTCTTGCGCCGTTTGTGCTCGACGACCCCCATGCCGGTCTCCTCGACCGCGGCGCGGGCAAACCTTTCGGCGTTTTGGAATGCCTGTTCGGCAACCGCATGGACTACTTTCTGGATTTGGGCAGAGTCATACCGGGCAAATGCGGTGGCCGCCCAGCGCCCCCGCTGCAGCATCATGCGGGCCCGGGGGGCTCCGGGCGTCTCGGCGCCGCGGGCGTCCACGACCCCACCCTCCCGGCCGCTCATCCGGTCACCGCCGCGGCCGGTCGCCGCGCCCCGCCCCGGGCCTCCGCGCGGGCCAGCTCGATCGCGAGCCCGGTGCGATCGAGGATCTCGTCGACGAGGTCCGGCCCCAGCAGGATGCCGGGCTTGAACTGCAGGACGCGCGGATCGAGCGTGGAGAAGATGGCCCAGACGCCATGCTCGTAGAGGTGGCGCATCACGATCTTGGCCCCGTCCGGATGATCGAACTCCAGACCCATCACCACACCGTCCTGGCGGATCCCCACCAGCCAGTCCGGAAACAGCTCCTGGATCGCGGAGAGCCCCTGACGGAAGCGGTCGGCGATGTAGTGCACCATCGATCGCACCTCCGGCCGGCCGCAGATCTCGAGCACCTTCAGCGCCACGATGCATCCGAGCTCGGCGCCGCCGCCGGTGGAGATGTGGCCGAACCCGTCCTCCTTCAGCCACGCCGAGCACTCCTCGGAGACGACCGTGCAGGCGATGGGGTACATGCCCCCGGTGATCCCCTTGCCGACGACCATGATGTCCGGCTCGATGCCCGCCTTGGCGACCGCCCACATCTCGCCGGTGCGCATCAGCCCCGTCTGCACCTCGTCGGCGATGTAGAGCGCGCCGTGGCGCTCGCACAGCTGCTTGACCGCGTGGAGATAGCCGGGCTCAGGGAGCGGGAACCCGTACGTCGCGGGAATCGTCTCGATGATCACCGCCGCGACGTCGTTGCCGCGCAGGGCCGCCTCCATGGCGTCGAGGTCGTTGAACTGGACCTGGACGAACTCCTCGGGGCGATCGGACAGGAACAGCGTGGAGAAGCGATCATCTCCGGTGGCCAGCGCCAGCCCCGTGTGCCCGTGGTAGCCCTTGCGAATCGAGACGATCTTGCGCCGCTGACGCGTGTGGCGCGCGGTCTTGATCGCGATGTCGGTGGCCTCTCCCCCGCCGGAGCCGTACACCACCCGGCGCATGTTGGGCGTGCAGGTGGCGACCAGCGCCTCGGCCAGCGCGGTCCGCGCCAGGGCCGGGAAGTGGTGATTGCCGATGTCGAAGCGCCCCATGGCCTGCTCGAGGGTCGCGATCAGCTCCGGGTTGCGGTGACCGAGGTTGTACGTGCCGCCGTTGAGGTGCAGGTCGATCAGCCGGCGCCCCGCCATGTCCCAGAACAGGTAGCCCTCGCGCCGGTCGATGACCAGGTCGACGCCGGCCTCCTGCCAGAACCGCGTCTTGTCCGGGTTCCAGAACTCCTCGGAGCGGCGGAGAAAGTCCGCTTTGGAGTCAAAGGAGAAGAATCCGTAGTCGTACATGCCGGGCCCCTGGCAGCGGCAGCGTACCATTTGGATGGCAAGTTGAAAAGACCATTTATCAAAAAGATCACAGTTCGATGAGAGTTCTGGCCGTCATCCACCATGCCGTGTCCGGCCCGGGCGTCTTCGCCCGCGAGGCCATTGCCCGGGGGCACGAGTTGAATCAGTGGGAGCCGGCGGATGGTCCCCCTCCCCGGACGCTGTCGGACTACGGCGCCGTGATGGCGTTCGGCGGGGGGATGCAGGTCGACGAGGACGAGCGCTACCCCTGGTTGCGCACGGTGCTGGAGCTGCTCCGCGAGGGCGTGGAGCGCGACGTCCCGGTCCTGGGGGTCTGCCTGGGCGCCCAGATGCTGGCCCACGCCATTGGCGGCGCGGTGGGTCCGGCGCCGCGGGCCGAGCGGGGCTGGAGCAGCGTCGAGCTCTCCGAGGCCGGCCGGCACGATCCGCTGTTTGCGGGCAAGCCGCACATGCTCGAGGTGTTCCAGTGGCACTCCTACGCGTTCCAGCTTCCGCCCGGGGCGGTCGCCCTCGCCCACAGCCCGGTGTGCCTGCAGGCATTCCGAGCCGGCCCGCGCGCCTGGGGCGTGCAGTGGCATCCCGAGGTGACCGCCGAGACCGTGCTGGACTGGGCTCGCGTCCACGCTCCCGCGCCGGGAGGCGTCGACCCCCCGCTTGACCCGGCCGAGTTCCAAGCCGCCGTGTCCGCGCGAATGGAGCGGACCAACCACGAGGGGCGCGCGCTGTGCCGCCGCTTCCTCCAGCTCGCCGAGCGAGCCGTCGTCGCCTGAGCGGCCGCGGTCAGACAGCGGGCGGGCCGGCGAGTGCGTTCACCGTCTCGTCCGAGCGCGCGGTCGCCCGCTCAAAGTCGAGCAGCCAGCGCTTGGCATCGACGCCGGCGCTGTAGCCGGTCAGCGCGCCGCTCGCGCCGACGACGCGGTGGCAGGGAACGATGATGCACACCGGGTTGCGGGCGTTGGCGCCCCCCACGGCCCGGATCGACCGGGGACGGCCGACTCGCCGGGCCAGCTCGGTGTAGGAGATCGTCGTTCCGTACGCGATGTTGACCAGCTCGCTCCACACCTGCTGCTGAAACGGCGTGCCGGGCGGGGCGAGCGGCACCGAGAACGTGACGCGGTGGCCGTCGAAGTACTCGCCCAGCTGCTGGGCGCAGGTGGCGAAGCGCAAGGGGTCGAGCTCCCAGTCCGGCTCCGGCCGCAGGCCTTCACCGGGCAGGTAGACCCCGGTCAGCCCGTCCTCCGAGGCGGTCAGCAGCAGATCGCCGACCGGGCTGGGCAGAGTGGTGTAGTAGGTGGTGGCGCTCGCTGACACCTGGTCCCGACGGGAGTGTACGGCGCAAACGACGGGCAATGAAGGGTGGACGGGCAGATGGTGGCAGCCGGGCAAGCGGGGCCTTGGGGCGTTTGTACCTCTATACGTACCTAAGCCCCAAACCCCCTCACGGACGCGCGCATCCGGGCCGGCCCGCGCGTCATTGCCCGCCGTCGAGGTTGCCACGGTACGGTTGGCGCTGTGCCGACGCCGCTCTGCCAACTGCTGGGGATCGAGCAGCCAATCGTCCAGGCGCCGATGGGATCGGCGGCGGTGCCCGCGCTGGCGGCGGCCGTCTCGAGCGCCGGCGCGCTGGGGATGGTCGCCCTGACGTGGGTGGCCGACGTGGCGAGCGTCGTCCGGGAGACGGCCGCGCTCACCGACCGCCCGTTCGGCGGCAACCTGGTGCTGGCCTGGGACCAGCACCGCCGCGTCGACGAGGCGCTCGAGGCGGGGCTGGGAATTGTGTCGCTCACCTGGGGCGATCCCGGGGACTACGTCGCGCCCATCCACGACGCGGGCGCTCTCGTCATGCACACGGTCGGCAGCGCCGACGAGGCGCGACGGGCCGCCGCCGCCGGGGTCGACGTCATCGTCGCGCAGGGATGGGAGGCCGGGGGCCATGTGTGGGGCAACGTGGCCACGCTGCCGCTGGTCCCGGCAGTCGTCGACGCGGTCGCCCCGGTGCCGGTGATCGCGGCCGGCGGGATCGGCGACGCCCGCGGAGTCGCGGCGGTGCTCGCCCTGGGGGCGCAGGCGGCGTGGCTGGGCACGCGCTTTCTCCTGGCTGACGAGGCGCCGGTGCACGCGGAGTACCGGCGTCGCCTGATCGCCGCGGCAGAGACCGACACCGAGTGGTATGCGAACCTGTACGACGTCGGCTGGCCCGATGCGCCTCACCGGGCGCTGCGGAACGCGACCGCCGCGGCCTGGGAGGCCGCCGGCCGCCCGTCCCCCGGCGGCCGGCCGGGCGAGGGGGACGAGGTGGCGCGCCTGGCCTCCGGCGAGCCGCTCATCCGCTACTCCTCCGCGCTGGCGCTGGACGGTGCCACCGGCGATGTGGGAGCGCTCTCCCTGTGGGCGGGACAGAGCGTGGCGCTGGCCACGCGCACGCAGCCGGCGGCGGACATCGTCGCCGAGCTCACCTCGCGCGTGTAACTGCGCAGACAGCGGGCCGGGTGAGCGGACGGCGAGCCGGGGCGGCCACCCGACGACAGGGCGGGCCGCCCCCGGCGTCAGGGTCAGCCGCCGACGCGGATCAGCTTCTTGTTGACGAACTCGTCCGCGCCGTAGCGACCGAGCTCGCGGCCGAACCCGGACCGCTTGACTCCGCCGAACGGCAGCTCCGCCCCGTCGGCGCCGACCAGGTTGACGAACACCATCCCGGCGTCGATCTTGTCCGCCACCCGCAGGGCCTGCTCGTGGTCGGTGGTCATCACGTAGGACCCCAGCCCGTACGGCGTGTCGTTGGCCAGCTTGACCGCCTCGTCCTCGGAGCTGACGCGGTAGACCTGCGCCACCGGTCCGAAGAACTCCTCACGGTAGGCGGGGTTGTCCGGCTGGATGCCGGTCAGGACGGTCGTCGAGAAGAAGTTGCCCTCGTGGTCGCCGCCGGCCACCAGCTTGGCGCCGTGATCGACCGCGCGCTTGAGCTGCTCCGCCAGGCGCTGGGTCGCCGTCGACGAGGAGAGCGGGCCGATGGCCGTCTCCGGCGAGCTGGGGTCACCCGGCTTGACCGCGGTGATGGCGGCGGTGAACTTCTCCATGAACGGCTCGTAGAGCTGGTCGATGACGATGAACCGCTTGGCGGCGTTGCACGATTGGCCCGTGTTGTCCAGTCGCGCGGCCACCGCCGAGTCAACGGCAGTGTCGAGGTCGTCGGTGCCGAGCAGGATGAACGGGTCAGAGCCGCCGAGCTCCAGGACCACCTTCTTGAGGTTGCGCCCGGCGATCTCCGCCACCGCGGTGCCGGCGCGCTCGGAGCCGGTCAACGACACGCCCCGGACGCGCGGATCCGCGATCACCCACTCGATCTGGCCGTTGGTGGCGAAGATGTTGATGTACGCGTCGCGTGGGAAACCGGCCTGTTGATAGATCTGCTCGATCGCCTCCGCCGACTCCGGGCACTGGGGCGCGTGCTTGAGCAGGATGGTGTTGCCGATGACCAAGTTGGGACCGGCGAACCGCGCCACCTGGTAGTAGGGGAAGTTCCACGGCATGATCCCCAGCAGCACGCCCAGGGAGCTGCGGCGAATGAACGCCGATCCCTCGCCGGCCAGCAGCTCGATCGGCTCGTCGGCCAGGAGCTTGGGGCCGTTGTCGGCGTAGAAGGTGTAGATGTCGACGCAGAAGTCGACCTCGCCGAGCGCCTGCTCGATGGGCTTGCCCATCTCCCGCACGATGATCTCGGCCAGCCGCTCGCGCTGCTCGCCGTGCAGCTCCCCCACCCGGCGCAGCAGCTGGGCGCGCTCCTGCACCGTCGTCGACGCCGACCACTCGCGATGAGCCTGGTCGGCCCGGGCGATCGCCTCCCTGAGGGCCTCGTCGCTGATCGTGGGGTATTCCTTGACGACCTCCCCGGTCGCCGGATTGACGACCGCGTAGTCAGCTGCCTGAACTTGAGCCATCGGACCCTCCCTTTTCTGGTCCCGTGTACGTGGTCACGGGCGCCCTCATCTGCTGTCCGGAATCCCACGTGGGTGTCATGGGCGACGATACCTGACAGGTTGCTCCCGCTCACGCGGGATGGTCGCGAGCCCAGGCCAGGAACTCTCGCGTGGCCCGCGGAGTGCTCTGCAGCCGGCGGTCGCGCTGCCGGCCTGCGTGCGCGGTCTCGGCTCGGCTGAACACCCACCCCAGTGTCTGAACCCGCCGGGCCATCAGGAACGTGGGCAGCTCGGCGGGCAGCTCCGCGGGAAGCTCTCGCACCCGGCGATAGCCCTCAACCAGGGCATCACGGCGGTCGCCCAGACCGCCGCTTCCTTCATGCGGGTACAGGGCGACGGCGAAGTCATGGCCGTACCAGCTCTCGCCGCAGTCGTCGAAATCGATGATGGCGACCGACCCGTCGCCGGCGACCAGGACGTTCTCGAACCCCAGGTCGGCATGGATCAAGCCAAAGTGATCCGGTCCGGTGCCGATCCGCTCCAGCCGCGCGCGCACCTCCGCCCGGCAGGCCTCGATCGCTGCGCGATCGTCCGCTCCGAAGACGTGGTGGGGATCGACCGGTCCCCACCGTGGCTGGTCCCCGATCAGCGCCTCGGCATCCCACGGGGGGCGCGTGAACCAGGCGGGGCGTGCCCACGCGCGCGCGTGCGCGTGTATCTGGGCCATCAGCTCCCCCAGCCTCCCCCACGGCTCCACGTCAACCACCGCGCTGAGCGGTACGCCCTCGAGCCACTCAAACAGCACCGCGGTGCGTTCCCAGCCGGGGCCGGCGGTCGCGGTCTGAAGCGGATCACCATCGATCCCGGGAACCGGCGCCGGCGTCCGGATTCCGTCGCCACGCAGGCTCTCCATCCACGCCAGTTCGGATCTGATCGCCTCCGGAGTCTGATATCCCGGGCGGTGAACGCGGAGGGCAAGCCGGCGGCCGTCGCCGGCGGTGACGCGATAGGTCGTGTTCTCGCCATGGCGCACGAACGTCACGTGGTCGTCCCGGGCCAGACCAAACCGGGCCAGCGCGGCGGCGATCAGGCCGGCGGGGAGCGGGTCGTCGCCCGCGCTCATCGCGAGGTCAACGTGGTGCGCGCCGCCGGCGATTATTCGTACCACTGGTCCGGGGCGACCTTGACCCGCTCCCGGAAGTCGACCTCGTGTGTGGCCAGAAGCAGGGCGTCATGCTCGCGCTCGAGCGCTTCGATCCGCTCCCAGCTGGCCACCATCGCATCGGGACTCCACAGGACCGCCGGCAGCGCCCGTTCGCGCATCTTCTCCACCAGGTAGGTCGCGTCGGCGAGCAGGATGACCGTCTGCCCGCTGTCGAGACGCACCATCAGCGACTGGTGTCCCCGGGTGTGCCCCGGGGTGCTCACCGCGACCAGGCGTCCGTCGCCGAAGATGTCGTGATCGCCGTCGAGCTCGCGCCAGTCCAGGTCGTGCTCGAAGTCCGCGGGCACATAGATCAGACGCTGGTACACGGGCGGCTCCCGCGCGAAGCTGAGCTCCTCGCGCTGCACCAGGATGGGCGCGTGGGTCAGCCATTGGAGCCCCCCGGCGTGATCGAAGTGCAGGTGTGACTGCACCACCATGTCGATGTCACCGGGCGTCAGCCCGATCGTCGCCAGCCGTCCCTCGATGCCATCCTGGGGCGTCATCAGCACCTCGAACGACGCCGCCGCGGGCCCGAGCCGCGCCTCCGGGTCGGTCCCCATCTGCGGGTGGACCCCGGTGTCGAACAGGACGTTGCCGCGTGTGTGCGTGATGACGTACATGAAGTACGGGTTGTAGACCTTCGTCCCCGCGCGCGCGTCGAACGGGTCGAACGCCGCCCAGTCCATGTAGTCGCCGCCGCAATGCAGCGCGTAGAGCCTCATCGCCGCGCGCCCTCCAGCCGGCGCCGGACCGCGTCCGCGGCGGCGGCCAGCGCAACCCGCTCCTCGTCGGACAGGTTGAGCTCGAGGATCTCCAGCACCCCCCCGCGTCCCAGCACCGCGGGCACGCCGAGGAACACGTCCTCGATCCCGTATTCGCCCTGCAGGTAGGCGGAGACCGGGACCGTGCCCGCCTGGGCCCCCCGGATCGCCTCGAGCAACTCGATGGTGGCGTGGGCGGGCGCGATCGTGGCCGACCCGGTCCGCCGCAGCCTGACCACGGCACCCCCGCCCTCGACGGTCTCGCGCACGCAGGCGGCGATGCGGTCCCGCGGCAGCACGTCGACGAGCGGTCGCCCGCGGACGGTCGCCGTGGACGTGACCGGCACCATCTCCTCCCCGTGACTGCCGAGGGTGATGGCGTGCACGTCCCGCGGCTGGACGCCGGCGGCGGCGGCGATGGCGTTGCGAAAGCGGCTGGAGTCGAGGGTGGCGGCCATCCCCAGGACCCGCTCAGGCGCCTGCCCGCTCGCCCGCCACAGCTCGTAGGTCATCTCGTCCAGGGGGTTGGTGACGACGATCGCGACGGCGTTGGGCGCGAATTGGGCGATCGCCTCGGCCGATCCCCGGATCACCGGTCCGTTGATCTGGAGCAGGGCGGCGCGGTCCATGCCGGGGGTCCGAGGCCGTCCGGCGGTGATGACGACCACCTCGCAGCCACTGACGAGATCCAGCGTGGTTCCGCCGCGGGCGCGGGTGGGCGAGCCGGTGACTCCGGAGGCGTGCTCGATGTCGAGGGCGACCGATGCCGCAAGGCCGGGCACGATGTCGATCAGGCGGATCTCGTCGGCCATCCCGCTGATCGCTGCCAGGTGGGCGGTGGTGGCGCCGACGCCACCGGCGCCGATGAAGCCCAGGCGCGCGAACCGGGTCGGCGTCAGGCCGCGCGGCCTGTCCGACGCCACCCAGCGCGCCCCTCGGCGATACAGACTGCGCCGGATCGCCCGGCCCGGATCGGAGCCGATCGGCGCGGGCTTCTCCAGCGGCCCGCGGACGATCTGCAGGCCGAGCCGCTCGAGCGCGTCGAGCGCCTGCGGGGTGACGATGTCGTCGTTGGCCACCACGACCCGGCGCTGGCCGCGGCGAAACGCCTCGCGGACGTGTTCCTCGCCGACGACGCTCATTCGCGTCCTTCCAGGGCCTCGAGCGTGGCGGCGGCGGTCTCGATCGCCAGCCGGACATCGGCCTCGGAGCCGGACAGGAACATGCGGCCGAAGCGTCCGACGGTGCGCACCTCCACGATCTTGATCGTGGCCACCTTCTCGGCCTCGTTGGCGGCCGCGGCGATGTAGGCCGCGGGGCCGCACTCCAGAATGCCGAGCGTCTCGCCGGGCACCAGGAGCGCCCCGCTGCGCCACTTGTTGAGCAGCTGCGCCTGATAGGGCTCCACCGAGGTGATGATCTGGCTGGACTCCACCTTGGGCCGGCGCCGCTCAGTGAGGCCCACCCCCAGGTGGGACAGGATCGCCTCGCGGGCAGCGCTGACCTCGGCGTTGGCCGGCGAGCGCAGGATGAAGAAGCCGAACTCGCGCTCGACGATCTGCGAGGTGGCCTGGACGTCGGCCGCCTTCAGGGCGACGTCGACGACGCGGAACACCTCGTTGCCGGGTCCCATCTCGCCCACCAGGATCGTATCTCCGGCGAGCGGGATCGAACCCTGCACGGTCGCGCCGTTGTAGGCGGCGAACTGCGGCTGGAGCCGGTCGATCTGCACCAGCGCGCGAAGGTCCATCAGTTGCTCCCCTGCTCGAGGAGGTCGGTCAGCGAGCGCCAGGGACGGGACTCGTAGGCGATCCGTTTGATGTTGATGAGGTGCAGAGCGGTCACGTTGTCGGACACGATCGATCCTGACCAGGTGCCGGTGCCCAGCATGAAGCTGGGGTCGATGTCGCAGGAGAAGCCCATTCCGCCGTGCAGCGCCGGCGTGTTGACGAGCACCCGGCCGGTCGGCACTCGCGAGAAGCGCGCCACCACGCCCGGATCGTCGGAGTGGACCACCGCGGTGTGACCCTCGCCGCCGAAGCGGACGATCTCGAGCGCCCGTTGGATCCCGGCCTCCGCGTCGTCGGCCTCATAGAGCGCAAGCACTGGATCGAGCTTCTCGGCCGAGAGCGGATGGTCGCGTCCGACGGCGTCGAGCTGGGCGAGCAGGACCCGGGTGCGGGGCGGGACGTCGAAGCCGGCCAGCTGCGCCAGGCGCGTCGCCGACTGCCCCACGTTCTCCACCCGGTAGCGCAGATCGGCGTGGAACAGAACCTGGGCGAGCGCATCCGCCTCCCGCGGGGTGCACAGGTGACCGCCGTGCTCGCGGATCGCCCGCCGCAGCCGCTCGGCGATCGGCCGGTCAGCGATGACGGCCTGCTCGGCCGCGCACGCGGTGCCGTAGTCGAACGACTTGCTGGACAGGATCATGTCGGCCACCTCGTCGAGGTCTCGCTCCTTGGAACGATCGACGTAGACGGGGACGTTGCCCGGCCCCACGGCCAGGGTCGGCTTGCCGGAGGAATAGGCCGCTCGCACCATGGCCGAACCGCCGGTCGCCATCACCACCGCGATCCGGTGATGGCTCATCAGCTCGCGCGTGCCGTCCAGCGTCGCGCCGGACAGGCATTGGATCAATCCGGATGGAGCCCCGGCGTCCTCGGCGGCCTCGGCCAGGACGCGGGTGGTCTCGGCACCGCAGAGGCGGCCGCGGGGATGGGGCGCGTGCACGATGGCGTTTCCGGCCTTCACCGCCGAGAGCGTCTTGAAGATGACGGTCGACGTCGGATTGGTCACCGGGATCAGCGCCGCCACGACGCCCATCGGCTCGCCGACGGCGACCACCTTGGTCGCCTCGTCGCGCCACAGGACGCCGAGAGTGCGCACGTTGCGCAGCCAGTCGGACACGGCGATCGTGTTGAACAGGTTCTTGAGCGCCTTGTCGCCCGCGTTCCCATAGCCGGTCTCCTGGGCGGCGAGCTCGCCCAGGCGGGCGGCCTCCGGGGCGATGGCGCGCGCCATCGCCTCGACGACGCGATCGACGTCCGCCGCATCCCAGCTGCGGAAGCTCAGCCACGCCTCATAGGCTCGGTCGGCCGCCCGGCGCGCCTGGGCGATGGAGTCGAGATCCGCGAAGGCCAGAGTCATGCCAGGGCCTGCTCGAGCAGGGAGGCCTCGCCGCCGTCGAGCGCACGGCGGATGTCGTCAGGGCTGAAGCGGTCAAGACCGAGGCTGGGCAGCGTACGCCCGTGCCGGGAGTAGTCGAGCCCGGCCAGAGCCGACCCCAGATCGACCATCGCGGACGCGGTGCGTGTGGGGATCCCGGCCAGCGCGCCCGCGCTGACCAGGGGCACGAGCGAGCAGCACAGCGCGTCGTGCACGCGGGGGTCACCGACGCCCAGGGCGGGAGCAGCGTCCTCCTCGGCGACCGCGGGCGGCAGGTCGCGGACGCCGAAGGCGAACGCGACGCGCCGGCGCTCGTCATCGATCCCCCGGGCGACGGAGCCGGAGTCGCGCAAAAGCGCCGGCGGGACGTCGAGAATCCCAGAGGCGTCCCGGAAGCTGGTCTCCAACACGCCCCGCGCCGGACTGAGCATCGGCAGAACGCTGCGCAGGCGCTGGACCGCCTCCTCGGTGCCGCGGTTCGGCAGCGCGGCCGCGGGGACCTCGGCCGCCACGGTGGCCATGGTCAGCGCGCCCGGCCCGGAGGACTGCACCCGGTACGGCGACGCGGACAGCTCGACGATGGTGGGGAGCGCCGGCGCGGCGAACCGGCGCAGCGTCCGGGCCACCTCGACGGCGCCGAACGAGCGTCCGGGAACGAGCACCAGGAGTTGCTCAGGCCGCAGGCGGCCGGCCAGCAGGCCACCGCAAGTGGCGTGAGCCACCGCGGGAGTGGCGACGAGGATGGCCTCGGCCTCGGCCACGTCGTCGTCGATGCCCGTCCTCAGCCCGATCGCCGGCTGGGCGGACGGGCCGTCAGCCAGCCGGTAGGTGCCGACGAGATGGTCGCCCCTGACCGTCACGGCCCGGGGTCCGGCCAGTGCGGCGCGCTCGGACTCGAACGCCGTGTGGAGCGTGACGTCGCACTCGGCGGCCAGACACTCGCAGGCCAGCGCCTGCCCCACCGGCCCGGCTCCGAGCACGGCGACGCGGCGGACCGGCGGATGCTGCCCAGGGCCGGCCGCCGGCTTGACCTCGTTGAGGTCGGCAAGCAGCGCTTCGAATTCCCCGGCTGAGGTCATCGTCTGCGCCGGCTCACCCACCGGCTACTTCTGTACGGAGGCGGGGATGACCGACGCCAGGTCGCCGTGCGGGCGCGCGATGACATGGATCGACAGGACCTCGCCGACCTTGTTGGCGGCCACGCCGCCGGCATCCGTCGCCGCCTTCACCGCGCCGACGTCGCCGCGCACGATCACCGACACCAGTCCGCCGCCGGGCCGCTCGGTCGCGATCAGCTCGACGTTGGCCGCCTTGACCATCGCGTCGGCCGCCTCCAGCGCCGGAACCAGGCCTCGAGTCTCGATCATCCCGAGTGCTACCTGCGGGGTTTCCGCCATCACGTGCTCCTTGTCTTGGTGGGGTCTTGTCTCGTCGACGTATCGATGGCGAGGTCGACGGCATCGACGATCGCGACGATCGTCAGGTCAGTGGCGGCCGCGCGCGTCTCCGGCGGCAGCCGCGCCCCAGAACCGCGGGCGATCAGCACGCGATCGCCGGGGCCCGCACCCACCGTGTCGACAGCGACCTCGGCCGGCCGGCCGTCAGAGCCGGCCGGGTCCTGGGGCTGCACGACCAACAGCGTGTGCGAGAGCAGGCTCTCGGTCTTTGCGGTGGCGGTCACCGAGCCGAGCACGTAGGCGAGCTCCATCAGCGGAGCTCCAGATCGACGGAGGCCGCGGCACCCCTGGTGCTCGTCGCGGTGACCTTTCCCTCTCGCTCCCCGATCATAGAAAGTTCGTGTACCGTATACGGTAGTCGGAGCGATTGCAAGTGTGCGAGCACCGGAGGAGGGCAGATGGCGGGGTCGAGCGACGCGGTCGTGATCGGAGCCGGCATCGCGGGCGCGTCCACGGCGCTGGCGCTGCGGCGGCGCGGGCTCGCGGTCACCCTCGTCGACGCGCGCGAGCCCGGGCACGCGCGGGCCGCGTCGGCCGGTGATCACCGCATCCTGCGCGCCAGTCACGGATCCGATGAGCTCTACACCCGCTGGAGCCGCGAGGCGCGACTGCGCTGGATGGAGCTGGCGGCACAGGTCGGCCAGGAGCTGTTCGTCCAGAGCGGCGCCGTGATGCTCGCCACCGCCGGTCACACCACCTGGGAGGATGCCTCGCGGGAGACGCTCGCCCGTCTGGGGGTCCCCAGCTTCGTGGCCGACGTCGACGAGCTGCGCCTGCGCCTCCCGCTGATCGATCCCCGCGGCATCGCGTATGGCCTGTGGGAGCCCGAGTCCGGCTTTGTGTTCGCCCGGCGGGCATTGCAGGCGACGGTCGAGCTGTTCCGGCAGGAAGGCGGGGTGCTGCGACGCGCGGTCGCCGGCACCGACGAGCACGAGCGCCCGCTGGTCGACGGCCGGCCGATCGGAGCCGCCGTGGTGGTGATCGCGTGCGGCGCCTGGATGGGCGGCCTGTTCCCGCGCACGCTCGGCCGGCTGCTGGATGTCGTCCGCCAGGACGTGATCATGGTCGCGCCCCCGGCCGGCTCCACCGGATATGACGCGGACAGCTTCCCGGCCTGGATCGATCACGGCTATCCCGCCTACGGCATTCCCGCTGCGGGCGGCTACGGCTTCAAGGCGGTGATCACGTGGCGCGGCCTCACCATCAACATCGATCGCGACGACCGGGTGGTGTCGCCGACGACCGTCGCCCGGACCCGGCGCTACCTGGCCCATCGCTTCCCGGCGCTGGCCGACGCTCCGATCGTGGGCCAGGAGGTCGGACAGATCGCCAACACCACCGACACCCATTTCCTCATCGACCGCCATCCCGCCCACCCGGACGTCGTGCTCGTCGCCGGCGATTCAGGGCACCTGTTCAAGCACGGCCCGGTGGTCGGCGACCACGTCGCCGCGCTGGCCCTGGAGGAGATCGACACCGAGCCGCGGTTCGGCCTCGGCCGGCGCTCGGCGGTCGCCGTGACCTCGGCCGACCGCCCGCAGTAGGGGCTCAGCCTGGATCCACCGAACCCGCGGTCATCTCGGCCCGTTATCGGTCGCGGTGGACAGCCATGGTCAAGGCTGGAAAGTGGAAAGCGGATCCAGGCTCAGAACTGAAACGGCCGGTCGATTCCGGCCAACGAGACGCCGGTGAATGCCGAGGCCTCGAGCGTCAGCGCGCGCAGGTCCTCAGGCTCGAGGTTGTGCACCGATGACTTGCCGCACGCCTTGGCGAGGAGCGTGGCCTCCATGGTCATCGCCGTCAACAGCCGCAGCGTTCGCTCGGCTCCGGCCTCGACGTCCATCCGCTCCTCCAGCTCAGGATCCTGGGTGGTGATCCCGACCGGACACCGGCCGGTGTGACAGTGGTGACATGCGCCGGGCGAGGTCCCCAGCGCCGCGTAGTCGTCGACGTAGCGCGGGGAATTACAGCCCAGGCCGATGAGCGCCGCGGTGGCGATCATCGTGCAGTCGGCGCCGAGGGCCAGCGCCTTGGCCACGTCGACTCCGGACCGGATGCCGCCGGACGCGACCAGCTTGACCTTGTCGGCCATCCCGCAGTCCTCCAGCGCGCGACGGGCGGCGGGGATCGCCGAGATCAGGGGCACGCCCGTGTGGTCGAGCAGCAGCTCGGGCGACGCGCCGGTCGAACCCTCCATCCCGTCGAGCACGATCACGTCGGCGCCGGTCTTGGCGGCCACCGCCACGTCGAAGTACGGGCGGGTCGCGCCCAGCTTGATGAAGATGGGGATCCGGTAGCCGGTGGCCTCCCGCAGCTCCTCGATCTTGATCTGCAGGTCATCGGCCCCCAGGAAGTCCGGGTGGCGAACGGTGGCGCGCTGGTCCACGCCGAGCGGCAGGGTGCGCATGCGCGCCACCCGCTCGGAGACCTTCATGCCGAGCAGCAGCCCGCCGGTGCCGGGCTTGGCCCCCTGACCGACGACGACCTCGATTCCGTCGGCGCGGCGCAGGTGGTCGAGGTCCAGCATGTAGCGCGAGGGCGTCAGCTGGTAGATGAGCGTCTGCGACGCCGCGCGCTCGTCCTCCAGCATTCCCCCCTCGCCGGTGCATGTCATCGTCCCCGCTCGCGAGGCGCCAAAGCCGAGGGCGGCCTTGGCGCTGGCCGACAGGGCGCCGAAGCTCATCGACGCGATGTAAATGGGAATGTCGAGCTCGATCGGCTCCTCCACGAGGCCCAGGCCGTCGCCCAGGACCGTCTTCGTGTCGCAGCTCTCCCGGTAGCCCTCGAGCGGCAGCCGGGTCATCGTCGCCGGCTGGAAGACGAGATCGTCGAAGGTCGGCAGCTGGCGCTGGAAGGTGGAGAAGCCGCGGATCTGGTAGCGCCCCAGCTGGGCCTTGGCCTGAATGTCGGCGATCGCCGCCGGCGTCCAGCGCGTCGAGCCGCCGGTTGAGTACGAGCGGGCCACCCCCGCCGGGCGATCCGGCTCGGCGCCGTCGCGGAACGAGGCCGGGTCCGCGTCGGTGTGGTGGCCGTTGCGGGCGTTCAGATCATCAGCCATTGCTGGGCATCCCTTGACTCGAAGTGCCAGAGCGCCTGTCCGGACACGATGCGCTTCCAGGCTCGCCGGGCATCGTCGATGCCCAAGCCGGCCAGCAGCTCGCGCACCTCGGCGACGTCCTCGGCGGGTGGCTCCTCGACGCGGGCGTCGACGCCGAGACCGCGGATGGTCCCCGCGACCCAGATCTCGCCGGCCCACAGCGAGTCCCCCGCCGCCCCCGCGGTGTCGCCGAGGCAGATCACCCGCCCGGCATGGGCCATGAAGCCACAGGCGTGACCAACCGAGCCCTCCACGACGATCATGCCGCCCTTCATCGCCACCCCACAGCGGGGGCCGGCGTTGCCACGGACGTGGATGATGCCTCCACGCAGCGACGCGCCGACGCTCATCGCCGCGTTGCCCTCGATGGTGATGCGCCCGCCGGCCATCGCCTCCCCCACCCCCCAGCCCGCGTTGCGGGTGACGGTGATCTCGGCTCCGTTGTTCAGCCCGCCGCAGTAATAGCCCACCGACCCTTCGAAGGTCACGCTGCCGCCTGCCGGAAGCGCCACGCCGAGGTTGTGTCGCGAGAGCGGCTCGGTCACGCGGACGTGCTCCCCGGCGGCCACCGCGGCCCGGATCTCATCGTTGACCTCCCGGAGAGGGCGATCCCCGGCCCGGATCAAACCGCCATCCCCACCCGCGCGGTCGAGCCGGCCGGCCAGACGCGCACGATCGACGGGCCATCGTGAACCTCGACGTCGATCTCCTCCTGGTAGAGCGTGCGCAGGGACTGCTCCTCGGTGGCAACCGCCACACCGTCGCTCGCCGCCACCGCGACCACGGGCTTGATCGCCCAGCGATCCTTGGCCAGGGCGATCCCGTCGCCGGTCGCCAGCAGGTAGGTGAACACACCGTCGAGCTCGCTCAGGCTGCGCTCCAGCGACGCCTGAAGCGAATCGCCCGCCGCCATCCGATCGGAGTTCCAGACGGCGATCAGCTCGCTGTCGTTCTCCGTGGTGAAGCGGTACCCGCGGCGCTGAAGGCGCCGGCGCCAGGTGTAGTAGTTCGTCAGCTGGCCGTTGTGGACGATCGCAACGTCGGCGAACGGCCGCGCCCAGAACGGATGGCCGGCGACCGGAGACACGTTCGATTCCGTGGCCAGGCGGACGTGCCCCAGACCGTGCGTCCCAATGAACTCCTCCACCCCGTGCTTGGCCGCCACCTCGTGCGCATCGCCCAGATCCTTGACGATCTCCAGGGCCCGCCCGGCGGACTGCAGCTCCACGCGCGGGAGCTCGTCGCAGGCGTCGACCCAGGCCGGGAACGGATCAGGATCGGAGACGACGAGCCTGGCCAGCACGTGGCGCTGGCCGCTCTCGTCCCACGTCGGATCCTGGACGAAGTCGGCGCCATGCTCGCGGGCCACGCTCCGCAGGGCCTCCAGGTCCTCATCCAGGTGGCTGCGGTCGGCGAGCAGCGCCCGCACCACATAGGCGCCGTGCCGCGGCTCCCCGTAGAGCGCAAAGCCGGTGCTGTCCCACCCGCGGTGGCGCTGCGCCGCCATCATCGCAGTCAGGTCTGCACCGACTGCGCCTGGTTCATTGAGCGTCCGGCCTGCGATCCCGCACATCGAGAAGGTCTCCTTCGCTATCGCATACCGTACACGAAACACGAGAGCGGGACAAGACGCACACCGACGGCGCGGCGGTCAGGCGATGAGCTCGCCGGGGCTCCGCGGCCGCCGCACCGTGCATTGCCGGTCGCCCCACCCGGACGGCAACCGGCTGCTATGCGATGAGCTCGCCGCCGTCGACGGCGAGCGCCTGACCGGTCATGAGCGACGCGCCGTCGGAGAGCAGGAAGACGACCTGGGCGGCGACATCGTCGGGGGTGGCCATGCGCCCCAGCGGGATCGTCTCGCCGATCTGGCTGACGAAACGGTCACGGCCGCCGTAGTTCTCCCAGATCGGCTCGTTGAACGGGGTGTCGACGAAGCCGGGACAGAGGGCGTTGACCCGGATGCCGTCCGGCGCGGCGTCACGGGCCAGGTTGCGCGCGAGCGCGACGGCGGCCGCCTTGGTGGTGGCGTAGGCGACCATGGCGCGTTCGGTCTGCAGCCCGGAGTTGGAGGCGGTGATCAGGAAGCTGCCGCCGCCGGCGCCGGCGAGGTGGGGAAACACGGTCTGGGCGCAGACGAAGTGCGAGCGGACATTGACCGCCCAGCAGCGGTCTAAGTCGGTGACCGGCGTGTCGCCCACGGCGCCGTTGACCTGGACCCCCACGTTGGACCAGGCGGCGTCGAGCCCGCCGAGAGCGCCGACCGCCTGCTCGAGTGCCTCGGCGAGCGCCGCGGGCTCTCCGGCGTCGACCGTGATCGCGGTCGCGTCCGTCTCGGACGCGATCCGGGCCAGCGGATCGGCGGCGATGTCCAGCAGGGCCAGCTTCCAACCGGCCCCGCTCAGCCGGCGGGCGCCGGCCGCACCGATGCCGGTGGCGGCGCCGACGATGAGCATCCGTCTGGGATGGGGTGCGGGTGAGGTCATGAGCGCTGGGACTCGCCGCGGGAGATCGTAACCTCCGCCGCAGCGCAGGGGCATCCTTGACTTTGCTCCGGCAGACCTGTCACATAGCGCGGATGCCGTCCTCCGTGCTCGTCGTCCAGAACGATTCGGACAAGCCGCTGGGCCGGCTCGCCGACGGACTGGCGCACCCCGGCGTGGCGCTGGATGTGCGATCCCCCGGTGATGATCTCCCGGACGTCCGCGGCTATGCCGGCCTCATCGTGCTGCCCGGACTTGCCGACCCCGTCGACGACACCGAGGCGATCCGGCGGGTGCGCGAGGCGATCGACGGCGCCCTGAGTGCCGACCTTCCCATTCTTGGCCTCTGCCTGGGTGGACAGCTGCTGGTTCAGGCGCTGGGGGGCCGCGTCTACGCGTGCCGGCCGGAGCTGGGGTTCCACGACGTCGCCGGCGCGCCGGCGGCGTCCAGCGATCCGCTGCTGGCCGGCGTGCCGGAGCGATTCTCGATCTTCCACGCCCATGCGTACGCGTTCGACCCGCCGGCCGGCGCGGACATCCTGCTCACCAACGACGTCTGCGTGCAGGCCTGTCGCCACGGGCGGACGTGGGCGTTTCAGTGCCACCCGGAGGTCTCCACCGCCTGGGTGGCGGCCCTGGCCGCGGCCATCCGCGGCCAGGACGGCGGCCTGCTCGCCGCCACGGGGGGCTTCTTCGCCCGGAACGGGGTGACCGCGGAGCAGCTCGAGCGCGGGGCGGGATCGGCCGAGCCGGCCATGCGCGACATCGCCGCCGGGATTGCGGCCGGCTTCGCCGCGCAACTCGCTCACCCCTAAGCCGCCCCTGTGCGGCCGCGGCGGCGGCGTCTCGGCCGGCGTGCCTACGCCGCCTGGGACGGACGGGCGCGCCCGGCGGCGGCGCTGCGACGCTTGGCCGCGCCGCCCCGCACGGTGCGCTCCAGGCCCCAGGCGATGTGCTCGATCATGGCGCGGCGCGCGCGCTCGGCGTCACCGGCAGCCAGCTCCGCGATCAGTGCCTCGTGCTCGGCCACGAACTCGTCATGGGGCGAGTGGACGTAGAAGTCGTGGTAGGCCAGCGCGCTGATGGCGCGCCCCCAGATCGCGTCAAAGAAGTTGAGCAGGTACGAGTTGTGGGTCACCTCGACGACCGTCCGGTGAAACGAGCGGTTGGCCTCGAACGAGTCCCGGCTGGAGCGGAGCTTCCGGGCCGTGGCCCGGGTGAGCGCCGCCCGCACCTCGACCAGCGCGTCCTCGCCGAGCCCGGCGACGATGGCGGCGGCGTGCCCCTCGACCGCATCCCGGGCGCCGTAGAGGTCGGTCACGTCGGACTCCGACAGGCTGCGCACGACATACCCGCGGCGCCCCGACGGCTCAACGATGCCCTCCTCCTTGAGCCGCAGCAGCGCGTCGCGGACCGGGGTGCGGCTGACGTCCAGATCCTCGGCGAGGCGATCCTGGATGAGGCGGTCGCCCGGGTTGACCGTCCCCTGCACGAGGGCCTCGACGAGCCGGTCATAGACCTCGGCCGCGAGCCGGGAATGCGAGCGGTCGATGCGCTGGATCATGGCCGCAGTCTAGAGATCGTCATCCCCGGAACCGGCTGGCACCCGGTCGCCGGCGATGGCGTCGACCTCGACCTCCACCATCAGCCCCGGGGTCGCCAGCTGCGCCCCCACCACCGTCAGAACCGGCGCCGCCTCCTCGAGCGCCTCGCGGTGGGCCCGGGCAAACGCGGCGGCATCGGACATGTCGACCAGGTAGGCGCGGGTGCGGACCACGTCCCGCAGGCTCGACCCCACAGCCTGCAGCGCGACATCGATGCGCTGGAGGGTGAAGCGCGTCTGGGCGGCCGTGTCACCCGGCCGGTGGACCCGTCCGGAGCGCTCGACGGCGGTCGTCCCGGCGACGAACACGAACGGCCCCACCCGCTTTGCCCGGACATATCCGGCGAGCTCCTCAAAGCGCCCACCGTCCCGGTACTCGGCGCTCTCCCAACGCTCCACCGCCTCCATCTGCGATCCCTTCTCGTATCCCGTGCTCCGAGTTCCGTATACGATACACCCGCGGCGGCGAGGCCGGTGCGCCCGCCGAGACACCCGTGCAGCGCTCATCAGCTCGCGCCCCGGCCGAAACCGCGGATGAGCGTTCAATCCGGCGCGCCAGCCAGAGCGCTCAGTAGACGATGACGCTGCGGGCCGTCTCGCCCGCCTGCATGCGTTCGAACGCGTCATTGACGTCGTCGAGGCCGCACGTGGTGATGAGCGGCGCCAGGCGCAGGCGCCCGTCGCGGTACAGGTCGACCAGGATGGGGATGTCGCGCAGCGGCACGCACGAGCCGTACCAGGAGCCGCGCACGGACCGCTCCTCCAGGGTCGTCGTCAGCGCGTCGAGCCCCACCCGGGCATCGGGCGGCGCCATCCCGATGAGCAGTGCCTGGCCACCGCGGCAGGTCAGCTCCAGCGTGGTGGCGATCGTCTCCGGACGGCCGAGCGCCTCGAAGGCGTGGTCGACGCCTCCCGGGACGAGCTCCCGGACGGCATCGACCGGATCACCGGCACCGGCGTCGACGAGGTCGGTGGCGCCGAGCTCACGGGCCAGCTCGAGCTTGGCGGGCACGACGTCGATCGCGATGATCGTCGCGGCGCCCGCGATCCGAGCGCCCTGTACGACGTTCAGGCCGACGCCGCCGCAGCCGACGACCGCCACCGTGTCACCGGGGCGGACCCGCGCCGTGTTCAACGCGGCTCCGACGCCGGTCATGACCGCGCAGCCCATCAGCGCGAGCTCGGACAGGGGAAGGCTCGGATCGACCTTCACGGCCGTCCGCGCCGGGACGACGGACCGCTCGGCGAACGACGACGTGTTGTAGTGATGGACCGGCTGCCCGTCGCGGTGGAAGCGGCACGTCCCGTCCTCCAGCGTGGCGTCGTACCAGGCAGTGTTCTCGCAGATGTTCGGCCGTCCGCGGATGCACTGGCGGCAGTGTCCGCAGTAGGGCAGCCAGGTGAGCAGGACGTGATCGCCCGGGCTCAGACCGGCGACACCGGGACCCACCTCCTCCACCACGCCGGCGCCCTCGTGGCCGAGCACGACCGGCAGGGCCGTGGGATGGATGCCCTGGGCGACATGGAGATCGGAGTGGCACACCCCGCTGGCCGCCATGCGCACGCTCACCTCGCCCGTCTTGGGCGGATCGAGCTGGAGCTCCTCCATCACGAGGGGCCGGCCGAACTCATGCAGGACCGCCGCCCGGAATCTGGTCGCCGCCACCTTGCCCTCCCTAGGCCCCGATGACCCGCACCGGGATCGACTTGAAACCGTTGACGAAGTTCGAGCTGAGCCGCACGGGAGGTCCGGCGAGCTCGAAGCGGACGTTCCGGGCGAGCATCTCCTCGAGCAGGATCCCGATCTCCAGACGGGCCAGGAACGAGCCGAGGCAGAAGTGCGGACCGCCCCGGCCGAAGGCGGTATGAGGGTTCGGCCGACGGCCCACGTCGAAGCGGTGCGGGTCCTGGAACACGTCCTCGTCGAAGTTGGCCGACAGGTACCAGAGGGCGACCCGGTCGCCGCCCTGGATCGGCACGCCCCGGATCTCGGTGTCGTGGGTGGCGGTCCGCCGGAAATAGATGAGCGGCGTGCCGTAGCGCAGGATCTCGTCGACCGCGGTCGGCACCAGCGACGGATTCTCACGCAGCCGCTCGAGCTGATCCGGGTGCTGCATCAGAGCCAGGATGCCGTGCGAGATCCCGGTGCGGGTGGTCTCGTTGCCGGCGAAGATGAACAGCTGGAAGAAGTTCGTGTACTCCGCGTCGTCGAGGTGCTCGCCCTCGACCTCGGCGTGCACCAGGCGCGAGACCAGGTCATCGCGCGGGTGCCGGCGCCGCTCCGCCCCGATCCGGCGCCCGTACTCGAACACGGCGGCGGCGGCCGGGGTGCCGAACGGGAGCAGGCGCGGGTCGATCTCACTGGGGTACTTGACCGGATCCGGGCGGTAGTCGGCGTCGGTGGCTGCCGCCATCTCGCTGGTCAGCTCGATCAGCATGGGCACGTCCTCGCGGGGCAGTCCCAGGATCGAGATCAGGACGGTGACCGGGAGCGGCTCTGAGATGTGGGTGACCCAGTCGAACTCCCGCTGGGCGATGGCCGCGTCGAGCAGGTCACGCACGGTCGTGCGGGTGTACTCCTCGTACTCCCTGACCTTGGTCCGCGTGAACGCGTAGCTGACGATCTTGCGCAGCCGGGTGTGCTCAGGCGGATCGGTCTCGATCATCGAACGGCGGGCCTCCAGCGCGTCCGGCTCGCGGTCCTCGAGCGCGATGTGGCCAACCTGCGAGGAGAAGCGCTTCGTGTCCCGGCTGACCGCGACCACGTCGGCGTGCTTGGCCAGCAGCCAGAAGCCTCCGCGCGTTCCTGGCCACGGGTGCCAGTGCACCGGGTCGTGCCGTCTGAGGGCCGCCAGCGTCTCGTGGGGCACCCCGCGGGCGTAGACCTTCGGACTGGCGACGTCCACGTGCGCGAGGTCATCCTGGACGACGGACATCCGCCGCTCCTCAGGCAGCGGCCGGCCCGGCGCTGAAATCGCCGGTCGGCAGCAGCGTCGCGATCTCGTCGCCGAGCGCGCTGCAGAAGGCGGCGTGCACCGAGTCGGCGGGCACGCGCGTGCCACGGTGCTCGAGGTCTGGCGCCGCGCAGGCGTCGTCGACGAGCACCGGCTCCAGGCCCAGGTCAGCGGCGGCGCGCACGGTGGCGTCCACGCACATGGAGGTCATCATCCCGCAGAACGCGACACGGCCGGCGCCGAGGCCGGCGAGGCGCTCGGCGAGGTCGGTCTCCAGAAACGAGTTGGGATGGTGCTTGACGATGACCACTTCATCATCCGCCGGGGCCACCGTGGCATTCGTCTCGGCGCCGCGGCTGCCGGGCACAAAGTACTCGTCGCTCTCCGGCTCCTCGTGCCGGATGTGGACGACGGGAATGCCGGCTCCGCGCGCCGCCTCGATCGCCTCGGCGGCCCGTACCGCGGCATCCGCGGCGTGCGGGAGGGGCAGAGCCCCACCGGGGAAGTACTCGTTCTGGATGTCGATCACGACCAGTGCGTCCGCCATGCCCACGGAGTCTATGTGAGCGCCGTCGCGCAGCTCAAGGCATCGTCGATTCCGCCTCCAAGGCCGGCTCCTCCGCCGGCGCCGCGCCGTTGCGCTTGCGCTGGTAGGCGCGCCATGTCAGCGCCCACCGGTCCGGATCGTCGTGAGGCGCCTGATCGAGCTGGTGCACCGTGCTCCGGTGCGGCGCCGAGGTCACGGTCTCCGGAGTCTGGTAGGCCTCGCGTGCGACCTCGGCGATGATCTCCGCGTATTCGTCGAGGTCCGCGCGGGAGTAGGACTCCGAGGGCTCGAGGGTCATCGGCTCGGCGACCAGCCAGGGCTCGTGGCTGGGGAAGTAGCCGGCGACGCCGAAGTCGGCCGTCCGCCGCGCCACGTCGAGCGTGCCCACCCCCGTCTCCTGAGCGAGACGGGCGAGGCTGTAGCGGATCTGCTCCAGCCGGTGCGCGGGATTGGTCTCGGCGAACGAGACGTCGAGCCCGGGCACGCCGGCGAGGCGCGAGGCCAGGTAGTTGTTGTTCAGCACCGCGGTCTCGGCGACCTCGCGCAGCCCCTCGGCGCCGAGGCTCAGGACCCAGGCAAACGACCGCACCACCGTCGCCGGAACGCCGTGGAAGGCACGGATCTTGCCGACCGACTGCGGGCGGTCGTAGTCAAGCCGGTAGCGCGAGCCGTCGAACTCGACCGTCGGCGCCGGCAGGAAGGGCGCCAGGTCGGCGGTCACACCGCAGGCGCCGACCGGCATGCCCATCGAGCAGTGGGGCGAGGAGAACGTCTTGTGCAGGTTGAACTGGCACAGGTCGAAGCCCGCGTCGCTGGCCCGGGTGATGCCGAGGATCCCGTTGGCGTTGGCCTGGTCGTAGTGGCACAGGCCGCCCGCGTCGTGGACGATCTCGACGATCTCGTCGATGTACGGGTTGAACAGCCCGGTGTCCTCAGGGTTGGTGATCATCAGACCGGCGGTGCGCTCGGAGACCGCGCGGCGGATCGCCTCCGGCTCCGGGTATCCCCTCTCGCCGGCGTAGACGGTGATGACCTTGAGGCCGGCGGTGGCCGGACCTGCCCCATCGCAAGGGTGCGAGAAGATGGTGGTGATGATCTCGTCGCGATCCGCGTCGCCGCGGGCGGCGTGGTAGGCGCGGATCATCCGGGCGTTCGCGTAGACACCCTGGGACCCGCCGGCGGGCTGGAGCGTGAATCGGCTCAGCCCGGAGATCTCGCACAGCATTCGCTCGAACCGGTGGAGGACCTCGAGCATCCCCTGCACCGTCTCGTCGTCCTGGAGCGGATGCAGGTCGGCGACCTTGTGGGACCGGATCAGCTCCTCGTTGACCTTGGGGCTGTACTTCATGGTGCAGGTGCCGAGGCCGAGATGGATGTCGACGTCGTTGCCCAGCGTCTCCTGCGACAGGCGCAGGTAGTGGCGCAGGACGCGCGGCTGGCTGAGCTCAGGGAGCTCCGGTGGGCGCGACCGGCGGAGCGCCGCCGGGATGCCGGCCAGCACGTCGCCGCCGGCACCGGTCATCTCCGCCTCGACCGGCGGCGGGATGAGGCCGCGCTCCCCCGGGCTGGAGAGCTCCTGGAGCAGCGGCTCGTTCCAACTGGCCTGATGGAATGGACGCAGCGTCATCTACAGCACCTCCGCGAGCTCGTCGGCGAATTGGTCGATGTCGGCTTTGGTGTGCACCTCGGTGACGCAGACGAGTGCGCTCTCCCCCAGCTCCGGGTATTGCGCCGACAGGTCGAGGCCGCCGAAGATGCCCCGGTCGCGCAGGGCGCGATTGACGTCGGCGACGCTGCGGCCGCTCTGGTTGAAGTCGACCACGAACTCCTTGAAGAACGGCGCGGCGAAGGCCGGAGCCCGAACGCCTGGCAGGGCGTCGAGGCGCGCGGCCGCGTAGCGGGCGCGCTGGACGATCCCCGTCCCCAGCTCGGCGAGCCCCTGGGGGCCCATGAGCGCGAGGTAGGCGCCGGCAGCGATCGCCCACAGGTTCTGAGTGGTGCCGGTGTACTCCTTCGAATCCCCGCGCTGGACGTATGAGGTCCGTTCCCACACCACCTCGCCGAAGCCGTACTCGCCCTGGGTGACCGTCGGCCCCAGCCCGATCAAGAACATGGGGTACTCGGAGACGAACTGCTCAGTGTCGTTGGAGGCGACGAAGCCGGCCAGCCCGCCGCCGTAGTGCATGTGGATCCCCAGCGGCTGAAGCTCGCCGCAGACGATGTCCGCGCCGTAGCGCGGCGGAGCCTCGAGCACGCCGAGTGAGATGGGGTCGACGCCGACGACGGTCAGCGCTCCGGCGCGGCGAGCCAGGCCGGCGATGTCCTCGGCCTGGGTCTCGACGACACCGAGGAAGCTCGGCATCTCGAAGTACACGCACGCCGTCTCAGACGTGAGGGCCTCGCGGATGGCGCCGAGGTCGAGCAGCCCGGTGGCCGGGTCGAACGGGATCGTCGCGATCTCGACCCACGGCCGGCAGTAGCCCTCGATCAGCGAGCGGCGCTCGGCTCCGATCGAGGCCGGGACGAGCGCGGTCCCGCGGCCCGTGATGCGCGCCGCCATACAGATCGACGTCGCCGCCGCCGCTCCCCAGTCGTAGGTCGGCTGGCTGACGGCGTCGCACTCCACCAGCTCTCCGAGCATGCTCGCGTACTCGAACAGCGCCTGCAGCTTCCCGTGGTCGCCGTACGTGTCGCCGTAGTAGGCGGTCAGGAACTCCCCGCGGTTGACGATCTCGTCGCACACGGCCGGGACGTAGTGATGCCAGCAGCCGCCCCCGGCAAAGCTCAGCCGCTCAGCGCAGCTCTGGTTGCGGTCGAGCACGCCGCTGACGTGCCGGCGCAGCGCATGCTCCGAGCGCAGCGGCTCCGGCAGGTCCAGCATCCCGGGAACGCGGAGGCGGTCCGGGATCGAGCCGTACAGCTCCTCGACGGACTGCACGCCGATCGCGTCGAGCATCGCCTGCTTGACACCAGGGGCGGAGTTGGGGATGTAGGGGTGGGCAGTGGGCGCGTCGCTCACGTCGTGACCTCCTCCTCCGTCGTCATGAGGCGACCGGATAGACGATCTGGCGGTTGTAGCCAACGGTGATACGGGTGTAGCCGGCAAGACGCGCGTCCAGCGCGGGATCGCCGGTGTCGACGCGTAGCGGAGCTCCGCCCAGGCGAGCGATCTTCGCCTCGGTGGCGACGACGATGATCCGCTCCGGATCGATCTTCTCGATCACCCGCGCCGAGAGCTGCTGGTTGCCGCGGCCGAACAGGAACCCCTGGCCGCCGACGGGCGTGACCACGATTCCCGCGTCCGAGGCCGCGAGCACCTCGGTCAGGGCGCGCTCGTCGGCGTCGCCGAGCAGGCAGGCGCCGGCGCGGACCACGTCGATGCCGAGCAGGGTCTTCTGGAGTCCGAGCAGCGCCAGGGCGGCGCCCGTGGTGGTCCCCGGGCCGATCAGCCACGTGCCGTCCCCGAGCACGGTGTCGACGAGGTGATGGGCGATCTCCTCCTGCGCCAGGGTCTCGCTCTGCAGTGACCGTGCCTTCGCGCCCTGGAGGTGACGGCGCGCGTCCGGAACGTTCATGAACCCGTGCAGCCGAGCCGATACCGAGCCGGCCCGGAGCAGCGCCTCGTCGACATCCATCACCTCGGCCCGGCGCACGCCCCGCAGCCCGTCCACGGCGAGACGGACGGTCAGCTCGCCCGCGCTGCGCGGGTTGACCGCGAATACCGCCGAATGCATCTTCACGCCCGCGGGAATGCCGAGCACGGGGATCCGATCCCCGATCGCCTCCAGGACGTCGACTGCCGTCCCGTCGCCGCCGGCGAAGAGCAGCAGGTCGACGCGCCGGTCGGCCATCTCGACGGCGGCCGTGCGCGTGTCCCGCGCGGATGTCGTCGAACCGATGCGGCCAAGCACGGTCGGCGCCAGCCGCGCATCGAGCGCCTCCTGCTCGCCCATCTCGCCGGGATAGGCCAGCACCTCGAGCCGTGCGCCGAGCGTCGCCAGCGCGCGCAGGGCCTCGATGGCGCGGGCCGGAGCCGTCGGGGCTTCGCCGCGCTCGCGCGCCGCCGCGACGAGAGCGACATCGTCGCTGCCCTTGAAGGCCAGGCGCCCGCCCATGCCGGCGATCGGATTGACGATGAGCCCCAGCCGCATCGCCCGGTTCAGCACCGCCCCCACAGCGCCGCCAGACAGGTCTTGGTCTTCACTGCGCTCCCGGTCTCGTCGAGTTGCGCGCAAGCATACGCGCTCAGCCTCGGCCCGTCAGGAGGCGGAGGCGGCACGATGGTCTGCCGTTTCCGTGAACGCCTGTCACCGTCCTGAGGGAGACGCGTTGGCCAGCTCGATCGTCGGTGGTACTCTGAGGTCAAGGTGAGCCGGGCTCGCTCAATGATCGGCTTCGTCAACCGGTATGCGGTTATCGCCGGTCGGACTTGCTGCGCGGGTCGCTCCTGGGTCGGCCTGGACCGCAGCCTGGCCCGCCGGGCAGGCGAAACCCCGCCCGGTTCGTGCCAGCCGCCGTGCTTCGACGTCTCCTCCGACCCGGACGGGGTGACGGTCGCCGGCGGTCCCGGCCCGGACGACGTGACGGTTTCCGGCCGTCCCGGCCCGGACGACGTGACGGTTTCCGGCCGTCCCGTGCCGGAGCCTGACCAGGCACCGGTCGCCGGACCGTAGGCTCCCCCGCACCATGTACATCGAGGACAGGGTCTCGGCCCGGTCAGAGTTCCTCGCCGGCCGGCCGATCAGTGGCGACAACCTGGTGCCGGAGGAGCCGGCCCTGGGGCTGGTGGCCTTCTCCAGCCCGTTCGATCCCGAGCCGTCACTGCGCATCGAGAACGGCCGGGTGGTCGAGCTCGACGGCAAGCTCGAGGCCGACTTCGACATGCTGGACGAGTTCATCGCGCGCCACGGCATCGACCTCCGCGTGGCCGCCGAGGCGATGGCGGTCCCCACGATCGACTTTGCGCGGATGATCGTCGACCCCGGTGTCCCGCGCGCCGAGGTCACCCGCCTGACGGCCGGGATGACGCCGGCCAAGATCGCGGCCACGCTCGCCCTCCTCACGCCCGTCGAGATCCTTCAGGCGATGCAGAAGATGCGCGTCCGCCGGACACCGTCGATCCAGGCCCACGTGACCAACCGCATCGATCATCCGCTCCTGATCGCCGCCGACGCGGCGTCCGCGATCGCCCTGGGATTCCGCGAGCTGGAGACGACGGTGCCGGTGCTGCGCGACGCCCCGTCCAACGCGCTGGCGATGCTCATCGGCAGTCAGGTCGGCCAGCCGGGCGCGCTCACCCAGTGCTCGGTGGAGGAGCGAACCGAGCTCGAGCTGGGCATGCGCGGGTTGACGACCTACGCCGAGACCGTCTCGGTGTACGGCACCGAGCAGGTCTTCGTCGATGGCGATGACACCCCATGGTCGAAGGCATTCCTGGCGTCGTGCTACGCGTCACGGGGATTGAAGATGCGCTTCACGTCAGGCTCCGGGGCCGAGGTGCTGATGGGAGCCAGCGAGAGCAAGTCGATGCTCTACCTCGAGGCCCGGTGCGTCGCCCTCACCCGGGCCGCGGGCGCGCAGGGCGTGCAGAACGGCGGGATCGACGGCGTCAATGTCACCGCGTCGGTGCCGGACGGCATGCGCGAGGTCATCGCCGAGAACTTGTGCGTCATGCTCCACGACCTCGAGTCCTGCACCGGCAACGACACCCTGATGTCGGCGTCGGATATTCGGCGCACCGCGCACACCCTGCCGGTGCTCCTGGCCGGCACCGACTTCCTGTTCTCCGGCTTCGGCTCGATTCCCGCCTACGACAACGCGTTCGGACCGTCGAACATGAATGCCGAGGATCTCGACGACTACCTCGTCGTCCAACGCGACTGGGGGTTCGAGGGTGGCCTGAGCTGGCGGGAGGACGCCGAGCTGCTGACGGTGCGCCGTCGCGCGGCCGAGGCCTGCCGGGCCGCGTTCGAGGAGCTCGGCCTCGCCGAGTTCTCGGATGCGGACGTCGACGCCTGCGTGCGCGCGCACGGCAGCCTCGACGTCCCCGCGCCCCCGTCCGACCTCCCGGGGCTCGCGTCCGAGCGGATCATGGACGGCGGGCTCACGGCGCTCGACGTGGTCCGGGCGCTGGTGGAGCGCGGCTATGACGCCGAAGCCGAGCGGGTGCTGGAGATGATCCGCCAGCGGCTCCTCGGCGATGTGCTCCAGACCTCGGCGATCCTCGATGCGGACCTGAACGTCCTCTCCTCGCTCACCGATCCGAACGACTACGCCGGGCCCGGCACGGGGTACCGGATGTCACCGCAGCGCCGCCGTGAGGTCGCCAACGTGCGCCAGGTGTGGTCGCCGGCCGATCTCGCCCTCGAGCAGGCACGGGCGGAGGGCTGCCTGCTCCTGCGCGACACCGTCCCGGCCACGCCCGGCGAGCGCGCCGACGAGATCGTGGTGGGGGTATCGCCCGCCTTCGGCCGAGACATCTGGGTGGCGCTCAACGGGATGACGGTCGCCGAGGTGCTGCGTCAGGTCCTGGCCGGGATCGAGGAGGAGGGGCTTCAGTCGCGGCTGGTGCGGGTGCGCCGATCGATCGACCTCGGCTTGATGGGATGGGCGGCCGCGCGCCTCTCCGGTTCCGGCGTGTCGATCGGACTGCAGGCCAAGGGGACGGCGCTCATCCACCGGGCCGACCTGCCCCCGCTGGCCAATCTGGAGCTCTTCTCGATCGCCCCCCGGATCACCCCGGAGCTGTATCGCGGGCTGGGGCGCAACGCCGCGCGGTACGCCAAGGGCCTGGCGCCGGAGCCACTGCTGCTCCCCGAGTCGAGCGAGCCGCTCGGACCCCGGTACCACGCTCGGGTCGTTCAGCTGGTCGCCATCGAGCGCCGCCTGGTGGAGGACGGCGACCCGGTGGAGCTGGAGGCGACGTGGCCGAGCTGAGCTACCCGCTGGGGGCGGGGGCGCGCGCCGAGGTGCGCTCCGCCACCGGCAGGACGGTGGCCGAAATCACGCTCGACGCCGTGGTCGACGGTCGAGTCGTCGCCGACGACGTCGCCATCTCCGCCGACACCCTCCGCGTCCAGGCCGAGTTCGCCGAGCGCGGCGGCAATCCACAGCTCGGCGAGAACCTGCGCCGTGCCGCCGAGCTGGTCGCCTTCGGGGACGACGAGCTGCTGCACTTCTACGAGATGCTCCGACCCGGGCGCTCATCCGCGCGGGAGCTCGACAGCCTCGCCGACGCGCTGGACGAGCGCGGCGCGCAGCGGTGCGCGGCGCTCGTTCGCGAGGCCCGCGCCGCCTATGTCCGGCGTGGACTCATCGCCTAGACTCCGTTCAAGCCTGAAACGACGAGAGGGTCGAGATGACACGTCAAGAGACGATCGCCCGCCGCAAGCTCCAGGCGCTCGCGGGCGAGGAGCGTGGTCGCCAGCTTCTGCAACTGGCGCTCAGGGGGATCCGGACCTCAGGCCGGGGCCTGACGATCGGCTGCTGGGTAAAGCCCGGCGGCGGTGTCTCCGGCTGCGTGTTCCAGCACGCCTACTGGCAGGGGATCGCCGAGGGCACATTCGACGAAGCCGACCGGGCCAGCCGGGAGATCAAGGATCTCGTCCCGGACGAGGACTTCCATCTCGTCATGGAGGCGATCCGGGCGCTGGACAGCCTCGGCAAGCGCCGGTTCGTGAAACGGGAGGGGCTCCGCCGCACGCTCGACGAGGCCGCCTGGCGAGACACCGTGGAGCGGTTGATCGTCGATGCGCTGGCGGCCGGGGCACCGCGGCCTGAGCGCGTGCCTGCCGCCGGCGTCGTCTGACGGGTGCTGGTCGCCGGCATCGATGTCGGCAACTCGACGACCGAGGTCGCAGTAGCCCGGGTTGAACCCGGGCGCGAGCCGAGCTGGCTCTTCGTCGGGCGCTGCCCCACGACCGGGACGAAGGGATCGATCGACTGCGTCCAGGGGATCGCGGAGCTGCTGTCGCGAGCCGAGCGACGGGTGGGCGCGCGTCCTGCGCTCGGCCTGCTCGCCGAACTGCACCCGGTGCGGACCGATCTGATCGAGTTCGGCCACATGGAGGAGCTGGCGCTGGGGCGCACGGCGATCGCCCGGCCGGTGAGCCAGACGCCGTCGGGCTTGGGTGTGGGGGCCGGGCGGCTCACGGCCCTCGAGGATCTCGGCGGCCCGCCCGCCCACGGCGACGTGATCGCGGTCGTCGCCGGCGCGGACTTCGACGCCGCCGCGGCCCGGCTTCGCGACGCCCGCGAGCGCGGCTGGAGGATCGCCGCCGCCATCGTGCAGGGCGATGACGGCGTCCTGATCGGAAACCGCTTCGACCGGTCGATGCCGATCGTCGACGAGGTCGCCGACGCCGGCCGACTGCCGTTCGGAGCCTCGGCCGCCGTCGAGGTCGCCGAGGCGGGCGGCTCCATCGGCGTCCTCTCCGATCCGCTCCGCCTTGGCCTCCTGCTCGGATTCGACGCCGAGGAGGCGCGCGCCGCGCGCATTGCCGCCCGCGCGGTGGCCGGCTCCCGCGCGGCGATCGTGGTGCGCACCGCGTCGGCGGCGCCTGGGCCGCGGCCGGACGTCAACGGCGCGGTCCGGCTGGTGGGAGCGGACGGCGCCGAGCGGCGACTGGACGAGGGCGCGGAGCCGCCCCCACCCGGGCAGATCGCGGCCATCCGCGGGCCGGCCGGAGACCGCAACCATCTCCTCGACCTCGTCTGGCGGCCGCTCCCCTCACCGGCGGAGGACCCGGGCTTCGCGCGCCGGCTGGCGCGCCGGCGCGCGGTCGCGATCGCGCTGCTGGCGCGGGGCGAGAGCGGTGATCTGGTCACGGCGCTGTCCGAGCTGTGCCCCAGGGGAGCACGCGTCGTCGCCCGGGAGTCCGATGCGGCGATGCTCGGCGCCGCCACCACCCCGGGCGCCGGGCGGGCGCCCTTCATCATCGATCTCGGCGGCGGCACCGTCGACCTGCATCGCGCCGAGGGAGCCGTCTCGACCGCCGGCGGCGGCGATCTGGTGACCCGCATCTGCGCGTCGCTGCTCGGCTCGCAGGTGGCCCTCGCCGAGCGGGCGAAGCGACATCGCGCGGCGCGGGTCGAAACCCCGTTCACGCTTCACCATGAGGACGGCAGCCGCAGCTTCCTGGGCGAGCCCGCTCCGCCGGACACGCTGGCGCGTCTGTGCGCGCTCGACGGCAAGCGACTCGTCGCGTTGCCGGCCGCGCTGGCGCCGGAGGTGTGGGGCCGGCTGCGCCGGGAGGCGAAACGACAGGTGCTGGGGTTCAACGTGCGACGGGCGATGGACGCGGCCGGTGGGGCGCCGCGCGGCGAGCTGGTGCTGCTCGTCGGCGGCTGCGCGACCGACCCCGAGGTGCTCGACGTGGTGGCCGCCGACCTCGAGGGTCAGGATCTGGCGGTCGCTCGCGGGAACGTGCTCGGCCGCCACGGCCCGCGCGCCGCGGTGGCGGTCGGTCTGGTGCTCACCTTCGCGCGGGGAGCCGGCGGGTGAGCGAGCCGCTCGTCCTGGCGCTCGTCTCCGATGCCGCGACCGCGGTCGCGCTCGGCCTGGGGTTTGAGGAAGAGGGTGTCCCGGTCGCCGTGGAGACGGCGGAGGGAGCGCCGGACGCGCTGGCGCGCGCGGCGGCGGGGAGAGCGGTGCTCGGCATCGGGATCGGCGGTGACGGCAAAGCGCTGGCGCTCGTCCTCGCCGGATGCCCGGGGCGCCCCTATCTCACCGCCCCGGCGCACGACGCCCGGGCACTCGGCCGCGACGCGGCGCGCATCGCCGCCCGCCGGCCCTTGCAGCTTTAACCTGGATCCACCGACAACGGTTGAGTTAGGATGGCGCGGGTGACGACGACAGCCGCAAACGGTGTCGATCTCTGGGTCGAGCAGGAGGGCGAAGGCGACGACGTCCTGTTCATCTCCGGCCTCGCCGACGAGGGCGCCTGCTGGGTCGACCAGGTCGCCGGTCTCAAGGACCGCTATCGGCTGACGACGTTCGACAACCGGGGCGTGGGACGGTCCTCCACTCCGGACGGCCGGTTCTCGATCACCGACTTCACGGCTGACACCGTCGCGCTCATGGACGCGCTGGGGCTCGACCGGCCCCACCTGGTGGGATCCTCGATGGGCGGCGCCATCGCCCAGGAGCTGGCGCTGGCCCATCCTGACCGAGTGCGAAGCCTCGTCCTCAACGGGACCTGGTGTCGCGGCGATCGCTTCCTTCACGAGGTGTTTCGCAACTGGATGTGGTCGGCCGAGAGGGCCGACTCGATCCGCGATTTCCTGGTCACCGTAAACCTGTGGTGCTTCTCGCCCCGGATCTGGAACGAGGGGACGATGGACGAGTGGATCACCGCCGCGGAGGCCAGCCCGTACGCGCAATCCGTGGACGCCTTCTGCCGCTCGGCCCAAGCGCTGATCGACCATGACTCCGCCGACCGAATCGCTTCGATCACCGCGCCGACCCTGGTGACGGTCGGAGAACTCGATCTCGCCGTGCCGCCTCGCTTCTCGCAGGCGCTGGTGGAGCGCATCCCCAACGCGCGCCTGGTCGTCATCCCCGCGGTCGGGCACCAGCCGTTTCAGGAGACGCCGCAGGACTACAACCGGCTCCTGGCCGACTTCTGGCAGTCGGTCGGCTAGTCCTCCCCGGCTACCGGCTCCAACTAGCGCACGACGAGCACGTCACACGACGCGTGGTGGACGACGTTCGTGCTCACCGAGCCCATGAACAACTGCTTGGCCGAGCTGAGCCCCCGAGTGCCGACGACGATCAGGTCGGCGCTGGATTCCTTGGCCTCCTGAACGATGACGTCCGCTGGGCTTCCGACCCCGGCGACGTAGACGGCCTTGATCCCGCGGCCCTCGAGATACTCGCGCGCCTCGTCGAGCGCTTGCTTGCGCGCCTCGGCGTCTGCCGGATCGACCGGCTCGACGCCACCCGAGGGGTCGCGCACGAGCCTCTCGACCTTTGCTGCGCTGACGACGGCGACGGTTGCGCCGTTCGCGATGTCGGCCGCCCGCGCGAGCGCCTTACGCGCGTGCTCCGATCCGTCGAAACCGACCACGATGCGTTCCATGCGCGCATCCTGATGTGTGCGGGAGTCCCGTGTCAAGCGCTGGAGCTCAGGTCCGCGTGTCGACGAGCATCGCGGCGCCGGCCCCGCCGTCGACTCTGAGCGTCGCACCGCTCACGTGTTTCGACTCGTCGGACGCGAGCCATGCGACCACAGACGCGGTATCGACGCCCGCGCCGGGGCACACGGCGTTGGAGCGGATTCCGTATGGCGCGCCCTCCGCGGCGAACAGCTCGGCGACGGCGATCGCGCCCGCGCTCATCACCGAGCACGCGGCGGTCCCATCAACGGCGCGAATGCCGGCGTCGGAGGCGACGTGGATCATTGAGCCTCCGCCCTGCGCGCGCATCGCTTGAAAGCACGCGCGCCCGACCCGGAACGGCGCGGTCAGGTTCGCTTCCAGGAGCGCGCGGAAGACGCGTTCAGGCGTGGTCTGCATCGACCCTGCGAAGGCCATGCCGGGGTTCGTGACGAGGACGTCAAGGCGACCGCCACCGAGCTCGACCGCCCGCTTGATCGCCTGTTCAGCGCTCGCGACGTCGAGCTGGTCGTATTCGATCACCGTCATGCCCTCGTCACGCAGACGCAGAACGCACGCGCTTCCGCTCCCCGACGTCCCGGCCGTGACCAGCGCGCACCGGCCCTCGAGGCCGAGCCGGCCGGTCATCCCCGCCCGGCCTCGCGCGCGGCCGAGCTTGCCCGCAGCGAGGCGCGCATGCCGCCGTCGACCAGCAGGATCGACCCGTTGCAGAACGCCCCGTCTGCCGAGGCGAAGAAGACGACGGCGCTCGCGACATCCATCCCGGTTCCGACTCGAGCCAGCGGCGGAAGAACCCACGTGGCCGGATCCGAGGCCTCGTCGCGGCCTCGGACATGGGTCGCCATGCCCGGCGCGGTGTCACCGGGGCAGACCGCGTTCACGCGGATCCCGTGCGGGCCGGCCTCGACGGCAAGCGTCTGCGTGAGCATGTTGACCGCGCGCTTTGAGACGGAGTAGGCGGCGATCGCGGTCTCCCCCCACACCCCCGCGTCCGAGGAGATCATGGTGATCGAACCGCTGCCCGCCTCACGGAGATGGGGCAGGCAGGCGACGGCGTACAGGAAGTAGCCGACGAGGTTGGTACCCAACACCGCATCCCATGCGTCATCCGTGGTCTCCGACAGGGTGGCCTCGTGGAGGACGCCGGCATTCGCGACGAGCGCGTCGAGTCCTCCGAGCCTGGCGACCGCCTCCTGGACGGAGGTCTGCGCCGCAGCGCCGTCGCGGACGTCCGCACGGATGAATTCCACGCCCAGGCGGGCGGCGACGTCGCGTCCGCGCGTCTCGTCCCGGCCGGTGCACGCCACTGTGGCTCCCTCGGCTCGCAATCGCTCGACGATCGCTGCGCCGATGCCGGACGTGCCTCCGGTCACGAGTGCTCGTAGGCCATCGAGGCGCGCCATGGCGCGATCTTCCCACACGTCCATCTTTGAACAAAGTTGCACACCGGCTACGGAGGCCGTAACGTTGCGGCACTTTCAAGCCGCGATGCCCCTGCTCGGTTCGTCCCGAGACGGGGGGGCAAGAACTGAGGAGGAAGGCCGCGATGGCGGACGTTGTCAGCTCTCCGGACCAAACCCAACAGGGGGGGGTGCGTGAACGTCTAACGGGATCGACCGAGCTTGCCAGGAATGCGCTCGGCCTGCCGCAGATCCTTTTCTGCATCGTCACCGGGTCGGCGCCACTCGCCGCAATGATGTTCAACGACCCGCTGTCCGGGTCCGGGATCGGCATCTCGGTACCGGCGGCGTTCTGGTTGGCTGCGATCTCATTCACGCTCTTCTCGGTCGGTTATGTCGAGATGGCGCGGCGCAAGACGACCGCGGGAGGCTTCTATTCGTACACGTCGTACGGCTTTGGGCGGATCATCGGCCTTGGGACGGCGCTGGGGATCGTCTTCGCCTACCTGCTGTTCGCCGTCGGCGTGAACGGCGTGACGACCTACTTCGCCAATACGAGCCTCAACGACCTGTTCTCGATCAGCCTGGACTGGCGGATCTACGCCTTCGGGTTCATTCTGCTCCTGTTCGCGATCACCTACTTCCACATCGAGGTGGTCGCGCGGATCCTCGGCGTCTGCCTCCTGGGAGAGCTCGTGATCCTGTTCCTGTTCTCGTTCGCCGTCCTGTTCCAGGGCGGCGGTCCGGATGGGATCCTGTGGTCGGCCCTGAACCCCGCAGGCCTGTTCTCAGGCGGAGTCGGCATCAAGGGCGCAGCTGCCGTCTTCGGTGCCGGCGCGGCGGGCGTCGGGTTCTTCGGCGCGTACTGGTCCTGGGTCGGGTTCGAGATGGCGCCGAACTACGCCGAGGAGGCCCGCAACCCAAAGAAGATGATGGCGTATGCCACCTACATCTCGTGCATCGGGCTGGCCGTCGTCTACACGTTCTGGGCCTGGATGCTCGTGACCTCCTACGGCGGCGCGAAGAACCAGTGGCCGTGGGCCGTCGCGGTTCAATACGGGGTCCATGCGCACGCCCCCGCGAGCGTCGGGCTGCCGGCCGGCAACTACGCCAGCGTCTACTACCCGGTCGCGCAGAAGTTCGTCGGCACCTGGCTCAAGGACCTGTTCGAGCTCCTGATCATCACCGGCTCGTTCGCCTGCTCGCTGGCGTTCTGGAACACATCGAACCGCTACCTGTTCTCGATGGGACGGGAGAACATCCTGCCCCGCGTGTTCGGCAGGACGCACTCGACGCACAAGAGCCCGTTCATCGCGACGTCGACCGTGGCTGCGTTCTGCGCCATCTTCACCCTGTTCTTCGCCACGGGCCTGGTCGGAGGCGGCCAGCGCAAGGCGCTGGGGATCGGAGTCTCAAATCCGCTCGTGGCCCTGTCGCAAATTGGCACCTGGCTGCCGTTCCAGGGCAATCTGCTGTTGTTGCCGATCATGGCCCTGTGCAGCGTCGCGATCATGGTCTACTTCGTGCGTACCCGTGACGGGTTCCACCCCTTCAAGACATTGATCGCGCCGATACTGGCTGCCGCGACGCTCATCTTCGCGGTCTACCTGATGGTCGCCAACCGGGCCGTGCTCATGGGGACGACCACGGGCGTGGAGGCCATCACCCCGTTCATCGCGCTCGGCATCTTCGTTGCCGGCTGTCTGCTCGCCGTGGGCTACCGTCGGTGGTCCAGACAACGCTACGACGCCGTTGGCAAGTTCCTCCACGAAGAAGCCTGAGGTCGTTCGACGGCGATAGCCGGGCCGTTTTTGGGGCGTGTCGCTCGTCACCGATGTCCCCGATGACCTCAGGTTCCGCGGAATTGAGCCGCCGCAGGCCGCCCGCGGCTTCGGGATCTCGCTCGACGAGGCGGATCCCGAAGGCGGCGGGCGGATCGCCGGCCGTGTCGAGCGCCACGATCCGCGCCGCGATCGCCGGCCGCTGTACGTGGACGTGCGATGCGATGCGTGCTGGATGGATGTCGCGCCTGAGCTCGTGGGGCGCAAGGGGATCTTGAGCTGGTCGGCATACGGCGAGATCCGCAACAGGTTCGTGCCGATCTGGCTCGACGAGGAGGTCTTCAGTATCCGGGCCGACGTGGGGCCACTGGCGGACGTCAACTGGACGCACTTCGCCTTCGACCTCCCGGACGGGCTCCCGCGTGCTCTGGAGGGCACGTTCGCCGCGTTCCGCTGGCGCATCGAGGCTCGCCGCGCGCGCCGCATGGGAACGGAGCTGGCCTCGCTTCCCCTGCTGTTCGTCGAGCCGCAGACCCTGCCCGTGGTCCGGGTGGAGACGACCCCCATCGGCACCTGGCGGCTGCTCGAGTGGCGCTCCGACAAGGACGCCGGCGGGATCGGCGGCCCGTGCTCGGTCTCCTATGAGACTCGCCGGGCGACCGATCTGCCGCTTCCCGGCGAGACACGTGAGGCTGAGCTCGCGCGTCGCGTCGGTGCGTAGGCGAGGGTCTGAGGCGTCAGTGTCAATTGCCCGGGCCTCCCCCCTGCTGTTCGTGCTGCTCGCCGCGGTCGCCCTCATCGGCGGCTCGCCCGCCTCGGCGGCATCCAGCTGTCCGACCCAGACCTATCTTCAGTTCAACCACATCGCCTACGCCGCGGTGAGCATCCCCTCATCGGTCCGAGTCCCGGCCGGGTCAGGCCTGGGCGCTGGCACGATCGACGAGCCGACGAGTTCGAACGGGTGCCACCGAGCCCAGCACTCGGTCCAGGTGGTGACGGCCGGATCGGTGGCATCGCCGGTGGCGGTGCTGGTGGCCGGGCGGCCCCAGACGATCTTCGTCATCGGGCAGCGGTGCGCAGAGTTCGCCGGGCCGGCCTACTGGGACTGCCTGCTGCGGCCGCTCGTCTTCGGCGGACAGCAGTTCACCGCCACCAGCTACCCCAGCCAGCCGGTGCCGCGGAAGACCGTGCGGCTCGGCCCGCCGATCGGAGTGGCCGAGTACCACGGTCAGAAGGTCACGGTCCGCCGCATCGAGGGCGTGGATCCCACACTCGCGGTCGGGATCTCCGGCCACCCCAGCGATGCGTTTCTCAGCCCGCGTACGTGTCCGTACTCGGGATTCTCGAACGTCCCGGAGTACGACGACCTGCTCCGGTGCCTCCGGAGCCCCGTGTGGTTCACATTCGACCCTCCCGGAAGCGCTGTGGGCGGAACCGTCGTCGCGCGCAGCGACCGCCCCGTGTCGTCCGCGGTCGCTGGGGCGCCGATCAGCATCGTCCGTCTTGGAGTGGTGGCCGACCTCGTGCCCCCGCACAGCAGCCAATCCAGGGTCGTCGGTCACGTGTCAGCGCAGCTCAGTCTCAGCGTGCCGAACGTCCCGCAGGGTCTGTACGAGGCAGTCGTCCGGTGTCCGGCTTGTGGGTCCGGGGCGAACGGAGGCCAGCCGCTCTATCCGGCCGGGTCGTTCCTCGTCACGGCCAAGGCAAAGACCTCGCTCGGAATCCGGATCGTCTCGTATGGTCTGCTGGCTCTGTTGCTGGTGGCCGCGTTCTTTGCCGCCCGGACCTACCGCCGGCGCCGGATGCCGCGTCGCGGCCCCGGCGTCGGGAGGCTGCTGGGACAAATGCTCATGGGACCCGGACCGGCAGGCTCTTCACGCCGTGGAAGAAGTTGGACCGAAGACGCTGCGGCTCGCCCGCCAGCTCGAGCCGACCCAGAACGTCCAACATCTCCTCGAGCCAGACGCGCAGCTCGAGCCGCGCGAGGTGGGCGCCCAGGCAAAAATGAGGGCTCCCAAGACCAAAAGCGAGATGGCGATTAGGGTTGCGGGCGACGTCGAAGCGCCCCGCATCCGGGAACTGGTCGTCGTCGCGGTTGCCGGAGACGTACCAGAGCGCGACCTTGTCCCCCGCCTGAATCGTGGTTCCGTGGAGCTCGACGTCGCGCGTGGCGGTTCGGCGGAAGTGCAGGAGCGACGGCGCCCAGCGCAGGATCTCCTCCACCGCGGTGGGGATCAGCGCGGGGTCGGCCAGGAGCCGGTCGCGCTGCGCCGGATGTTCCAGGAGCGCCAGCAGCCCGTTTGACATCGCGTGGCGGGTCGTCTCGTTCCCGGCCGTCACCAGCAGCAGGAAGAAGAGCTCGAACTCGTGCTCCGACAGGCGGTCCCCGTCGATGTCGGCCTCGACCAGCCGGGTGGTGAGGTCGTCTCTGGGCTGACGCCGGCGCTCGGCCGCCAGGGCATTGGCGTAGGCAAACATCTCCGGCGCCGCCGGGCTGGAGAAGGGCAGATGCGCGTAGGCGGTCAAATCGGCTTCGCCGGCCACGAACTCGCCGGCGTGGTCCGGGTCGGTATTGCCGAGCATCCGGTTGCCCAGCGACACCAGGTGGCGGCGGTCAGCGAGCGGAACCCCCATCAGCTCACACAGGATCCGCATGGGCAGCTCGATCGCCACCGCATCGACGAAGTCGAGCTCCGGCTCGGCGAACGCGCCGTCGAGCACCTCGCGGAACATCTCGCGAATGCGGCCCTCATAGGCGTTGACGACCCGGAGCATGAATGCCCGGTTGACGATGTTCCGCAGTCGCCGGTGCTTGGGCGGATCGGTGTCGAGCATCGACATCCGCGACTCGACCTGCTGAGGCGTGAGGTCCATGAGCGAGGTGCCTCCGGCCTCGGACGAGAACGTCCGGTAGTCCTTGGACGCGGCCAGAATGTCGTCGTAGCGCGTCAGCGACCAGAAGCCGCGTCCGTGCCGCTCCTCCTGCCAGAACACCGGAGCATCGCGCCGGAGCAGGGTGAACCACTCGTGCGGCGCCCCCGCCGCCCAGCGGTCGAGGTCGGTCAGGTCGACCTCGGACAACGAGTCCCGCGCGAGCAGGCTCACCGGACTTCGATCCCAACCCCACGACGCGGCACGCGTGAAGTGTAGAGTCGCGCGATGACCGTCTCGCACCGACGCGCGCGGCCCGCGGTTCGCCCGGGAGCGCTCGAGGCAGCATTCTCGTACTCCGCGCTCGACGCCATCTTCACGCGGCGCGCGCGCCGGTTCGCCCTGGGAGCGACGCTGACCGGACCGCTGGAGTTTCGCTCGGACAAGGAGCCGGTCCCGCTGGCCCTCGAGGAGGAGGCGATCCTGGTCGCGGCCGCGACCGGTATTACCGGGGTCGTGCGCGAGGAGTGGCCCTTCCGGAGCGCCACGGGTGAGGCGACCAGCGCCGACAAGCTGGCCTCCTTCACCGGGCGCAGCTTCCCCAGCCCGCTCGCGATCCACGGTACCGAGCTGTTCTGGACCAACGACGACGGTGTGTTCGTCCTGCCCCAGCGCGACCAGATCCCGGAGCGCTACCTCCAGCTCCAGACCCAGGAAGAGCGCAGCGAGCTTTACCGGCAGGCGATCAAGCTCCAGGACGGACGCCTCGACGTCCCGCGCCGGCGGCCGAATCTGTTCAAGTTCAACGAGTGGCTGGTCAACACCGAGGGCGCGACGCTGTTCATCCCCGTGTCCGATGTGACGCGCCAGTGCATCTCGGCCATGCTCCTGTACTTCGACCGGCCGCACGGCTACTACATCGTCGACAAGCAACTCGGCAACGACCCGCTGGGCCCGTACGTGCAGTCCGGCCTGCTCGATCCCGCCCATCCGGTCGATCTCTGGGACTTCGAGCGCTGGCAGATGGTCGACATGAACGGCGTCGAGGAGGGGCTGATGGTCGAGAACCTCATGATCGCCACCCAGGCGCTCGGCATCGGCGGCCATCCCTTCTCCGGCGGCAAGGGCCGGGTGACCCTCGGCGGCGAGCGCCACTGGCACGAGATCGGCGGCGAGGGGCCCTGCGGGTCGCTCGGCTTTGCGTTCCACCGGGTCCCCGACGACGCCCCGGTGGGCGCGGGAGAGGAGATACCCGTGGGACTGGAGGGCATCTTCGAAGGCGCGTGCCCACCGTTCCACGCCGACATGGACGCCGCCGTCGACTTCGTCCTCGATCAGCGCTGGGGCGAGCGCGGCATCTTCTCCGCTCCGGAGCGCCGCCAGATCCCGTGGCGCTCGCCGGAGGTCGCTCGCTCGGTCCCCCGCCCGTCGGAGGAGGCGATCGACGCGACCAAGACGCTGTGCCGCTACATCTGGAACACCTACGGGCGCTTCCCGGCGACGATCGACCCGTTCCTGATGACGGTCTGGTACCAGGCCGCGCACCTCGACGTCGACTTCTACGACCGGTACTACCCGCCGGAGGCGCTGCCGGCCCGCGTCCGCTCGCACATGCGCGACTGGCACGACCACTAGCGCGGTGGCCGCGGACGCGACCTGCCGGCTCGGCGACCTCGAGCTCGAGCTCGGGAGGGAGCGCTCCCGGAGGCGCGACTGGCCTACCGCACACACGGCTCGCTCGCGCCCGGCCGCGACAACGCGATCCTGTTCGCGCACATGTACTCAGGGACGCCCGCCTCGCTCGATCCGTGGATCGGCCCGGGCCGGCCGCTTGACCCCGAGCGGTGGTTCATCATCTGTCCGGGGCAGCTGGGCAACGGAGTCTCGTCCTCGCCGAGCACGACGACGAGCGGGGCGGGGCCGTTTCCCGCGCTGACCATCGCCGACGACGTCGCCGCCCAGCACCGGCTCGTCACCCAATGCCTCGGCGTCGAGCGGCTCGCGCTCGCACTCGGATTCTCGATGGGTGCGCAGCAGGCCTACGAGTGGGCGGTTCGCTTCCCGGGGATGGTCGACCGGCTGGCGGTGTTCGCCGGGCTGGCCAGGACCACGCCCGCCAACGCCCTGTTGGTGTCGGCTGCGGCGGAGGCGCTGGCGATGGGGACCGCCCAGCACGCCCGCTTCTGGGCGGCCACCGGCCTGTCGGCCGAGCTCTTCCGGCGCGAGGCCTGGCGCGAGGCGGGCTTTGCGTCCGTCGACGACCTGGTCACGCGCCTGTTCGTGGAGGACTTCGCGCGGCTGAATCCGGCCGACCTCCTCGCCCAGCTGGCGAAATGGCGCCGCGCGGACGTATCCCGGCACACGGGGGGCGATCTCGCCACGGCATTGGCCCGCATCACCGCGCGCACCGTGGTCACGGCCTTCTCACACGACGGCTGGTTTCCGCCCGCCGACTGCCGGGCCGAACAGGAGCTGGTCGCCGGCAGTTCCTTCCGGGTCGTGCAGAGCCTGTGGGGCCACTACGCCTGGGGCATCAGCCCCGCTGAGACCGCCCAGATCGAGCGAATCGTCGGCGAGCTGCTCGCTACATGACCTCGCGATAGCGCTCTCGCTCCCAGTCGGTGACGTGGCGCGCGAACAGATCGAGCTCGTGGCGGAGCATGACCAGATACACGTCCACCCAGAGGTCGCCGAACGCGTCGCGGACGAAGCTCGATCGCTCGAGCAGGGCCAGCGCCTCCTCCAGCTGCGTGGGCAGGCGAGTGAGCGACCCGTCGACGTGGGGGTCGCCGGTGACCATCGGCGGTAGCTCGAGGTCGCGCTCGAGCCCGTCGGCCCCGGCGGCGAGGCAGCCGGCCACCACCAGGTACGGGTTGGCGTCGGCCGAGGCCCACCGGCACTCGAGCCGGGTGGCCCCACCGCGGCCCACCGCCGAGCGGATGCCGACGAGGCGGTGGTCGAGTCCCCAGCTCACCTGCGTCGGCGCGAACGAGTAGTCCTCGACACGCTTGTAGGCGTTGACCGTGGGGCAGTTGACGGCCTGCAGGTCGATCTGGTGGGCGAGCAGCCCCGTCAGGTAGCGGCGCATCAGCTTCGACCGCAGCGGCGAATCGTCATCCTCCTCCGCGAACGCGTTGCGGCCGTCGGCGCCGACGAGGCTCTGGTGGATGTGGAGCCCGTTCCCCGCCTCGGTGATGTAGGGCTTGGGCATGAACGTGGCCCGCAGACCGTGCTGGGCCGCGACCTGCTTGACGACGTACTTGAGGATGATGGTGGCGTCCACGATCTCGATGGGCGAGCCGTGCCCCAGGTTGACCTCGACCTGAGCGGGTCCGTACTCCACGTTCCAGGCCTCGACCATGATTCCGGAGCCTTCGAGCACCCGCTTGATCTGGCTGACGACCGGCTCGACCTCGGCGCCCTTCTGCATCGAGTAACAGTGGGTACCGGTGTACAGCGGCGCCCAGTCGGGACGGCACAGGTGAAACTCCAACTCGGTGGCGACGACCGGCTCATAGCCGAAGCGCTGGATCCGTTGCACCGCGCGGCGGAGAATCGCCCGCGGGTCCAATGGGATCGGCTCATCCGTGACCGGATCGATCGTGTCGCACAGGCAGTAGGCGGTCCCGTCCTTCCAGGCGGCGCGGCGCAGGGTCGAGATGTCCGGGACGACGTGCATGTCCGGATAGCCAGTCATGTCGTTGACGAACGCCGTGGGGAAGATCACGCCGTGCATGTCCCAGGTGAAGGCGACGTTTGCGATGGCGAAACCGTCGCCGCGGGCCACCGAGCAGAAGTGCGGCACCGAGAGGCGCTTGCCCCGGGGGACGCCCCACGTGTCGGCAAACATGCATTCGACCGTGTGTACCTGCTCCCGGTCGAGGAACTCCTGTACGGCCTCGATGTTCGCTGCCCTATCGGTCACCTGCATGCAACCTCTCTCCTCTCCCTTCCAGGGGGCCGTTATCGTAACGGTCTGCGGGGCGCCGAGCACACGCCCAACCCGTTCAGGAGGTAGCGCCATGCGTGCCGTCGTGCTTCGCGCCTTCCACGCGCCGCTCGAGCTCGAGGAGCGGAACATCCCGGCCGCCAGAAGCGCCGGCGAGACCGTCCTGCGCGTGCTGGCGTGCGGCGTGTGCCACTCGGACCTGCACGTGGTCGAAAACGCGTTCGGCTCCGAGCTTCCGCTCGTGCTCGGCCATGAGATCGTGGCCGAGGACGAGCGCCTGGGGAACGTGCTCGTCTACGCGCCGTGGGGGTGCGGGGAGTGCCGCTTCTGCGCTGCCACCGAGGAGATGATCTGTCCGGACGGACGTGAGGCCGGGCTCTTTCAGGACGGCGGCTATGCCGACTACGTGCGCGTGCCGGCGCGCCGATACCTGTATCCGATCGGCGACCTGGACCCGGTGCAGGCGGCGCCGCTGGGGTGCGGTGGCCTGACGCCGTACCGCGCTGTCAAGCATGCCCGCGGCTGGCTCGGCCGCGGCTCGCACGCGCTGGTGCTCGGCGCCGGCGGCCTGGGACAGTTTGGGATTCAGTTCCTCCGACTCCTCACCGACGCCACCGTTCACGTCGGCGATCCGTCACCACAGAAGCGCGAGCGGGCGCTCGCCCTCGGCGCGGAGCGGGCGGCCGCGCCGGAGGAGCTTCAGGGGCCCTACACCGCGGTCCTGGACTTCGTCGGCTCGGCGGACTCGCTGGCCCAGGCGGCTCGGCTCGTCGACCGCCAGGGAGTCGCAATCGTGATCGGCCTGTTCGGCGGGACGGTGCCGTTCGGTCTGGGGGCCGTTCCGCACGAGGCCCATTTTCTGTCGAGCATCTGGGGCTCCAGAGACGAGCTGGCCGAGCTGATCGAGCTCGCCGGGCGAGAGGAGCTCCGGTACACCATCGACACGATGCCGCTCGAGCAGGCCCAGGCGGCGCACGATCTCATCCGCTCCGGACAGGCCCGCGGGCGGATCGTCCTGACGCCGTGATCACGTGATGGCCGCCGAGGCGAGCGCCTTGGCGAGCTCGTCCCGGGAATGGAGGCCGAGCTTGAGGTACACGTGGCGCAGGTGATACTCGATCGTCTTGGGGCTGAGGAACAGCGCGGCGGCCGTCTCGCGGGTCGTCCTGCCGTCGGCGAGCAGGAGCGCGATCTGCAGCTCCTGTGGAGTGAGCTCGTCGATGGTGCTGGGGTCGCGGCGGCGAAGCGTCTCGCCGGTGGCCGTCAGCTCGGCGCGGGCGCGGTCCGCCCACGGCCGAGCATCGAGCCGCTCAAACGCCTCCAGCGACGCCCGGAGCTCCTGGCGGGCGAGAACGCGGCGGCGAGCGCGGCGCAGGCGCTCACCATAGGCCAGGCGCGTGCGTGCCGTCTCGTATGAGTCCGGCGTCCGTGCATGGAGGCGCAGCGCCTCCTCGAATGCGGCGACGCCCTCGGTGCCATCAGCCAGCAGCCCCCGGCAGCGCCACGCGCGCGCCAGCGACCATGGCTGGCCCTTGGCCTCGGCGGCAGCGGTGAAGCCATCCGCGATGCGTGCCGCGTCGTCCGCCCGGCCGAGTCGCACGTAGGCGTCCACGAGCTCTGGAGCAGGTGACAGATCGGCGTCGGTGATGCCGAGCTCGCCGACGAGCCGGAGCTGGCGCTCGAAGTGCTCGACGGCGTGGTCGGTGTCGCCCGCGGCCGCGGCCAGCTCACCCAGCGCCGCCGTCGCCCACACCTCCAGGAGCCGTGTTCCCAACGCGGCGCATAGCGACACCGCCTCGCCCGCCGCGGCCCGGCACTCCGCGGCTCGCCCGCGCCGCGCCTGCAGCCAGGCCAGCCCGGCCAGGCCGAACGCGAGCTGGGTGCGCTGATCGGTCTCCCGCGCCAGCTCGATCGCCTCTCGGTAGGTGGCCTCGGCCACGGCCCAGCGATCGGTCGTCGCCTGGTCGCGGGCGATCAGGTTGAGGACCGATGGGAGCGTTCCCAGCGCCGCGCGCGCACGAGCCGAGCTGAGCGAGCGCTCCAGCAACGCCCGGCCGGCGTCCGCCTCCCGCAGGAAGATCGGCGCCACCGCCAGCCAGGGAAGCAGCTGAGGATCGTCTGCCCAATCGGCCGCTGCCTCGGCGAGGGCGACCGCCTCGCGAATCGACGCGGCGCCGGCCGCCGCATCCCCCCCATCGCCCCCCACCACCAGCGCCATGCCGACGACCGCCGCCGCGAGGAACCGGCCGCGCAGCGACGCGGCCTCCGACAACCGTGCTCCGGCGCGTTCGGCGGTGGCCAGCATCTCTGCCGGTTCGCCGGCGTAGAAGCAGGCCAGGGCCGCTTCGGCCAGCATCGAGACGGCGTGGTCGGTGTCGGCCCGCCGGGCGGCGGCGGTGAGCACCGCATGTCCCTCCATGATCGGTCCGCGCTGGGTCGCGATGTGGCCGCCGAGGTGGTCGATCTCGACCGCCCGGACCGGATCGTCCGTCGACGCTCGCGCCTCGTCGAGCAATGCCACCGCCCGGTTGGCCCAGCCGGCGTTCCAGGATGCCTCGGCGCCCTCCGAGAGGAGGCGCGCGCGTCGCTCGCGATCGACGGCCAGGCGCGCCGCGCGCTCGAACGCGGCGGCCGCGCTGGCGTAGGCGCTCCGCTCGCGGCTGCGAACCGCGGCCTGCTCCAACGCCGCGGACGCCACGTCGTCGGCGCCCGCCGCCGCAGCCGCCAGATGCCACGCCCGGCGCTCGACGTCCCGGTCAGGAAGAGCGGCGGCCAATGCCCGGTGAGCCTCACGGCGCTGCTGCGGGGGCGCGTCGGCATAAACCGCCGAGCGCGCGAGCGGATGGCGAAATTCGACTGACCCGTCGCCTAGGCTGATCACCCCGGCCTGCTCCGCCGTGGCCAGCGCCGACAGATCGAGACGGAGACGCTCGGCTGCGCGCCCCAGCAGCGCCAGATCGCCGCTGTCGCTGGTCGCCGCCAGCGCGAGCGCGCTGCGAGCGCGGTCGTCAAGCCCGCCGACACGGCGCAGAAACGACCGCGTGATCCTCGTTCCCACCAGCAGCGGCGCGCCCTCCGGCGCCAGCGCCACGCTGTCGGCGTCGGCGGCCAGCTCGAGCAGCGCCAGGGGGTTGCCCGCGGTGGCATGGTGCAGGCGCGCGGTGGCCTCCGGGGTGGCGCCGTTCAACAGCACGCCGGCGTCTGACAGCGTCAACCCGCCGAGACGCACCGTGGGGAGATCGGCGCCGTCGAGCAGCGACGGCTCGCCATCGCGCACCGCGATCACAACCGCGATGGCATCGGCGACCAGGCGGCGAAACGCAAACAGCAGCGCCTGGGCACTGGACTCGTCGAGCCACTGGGCGTCATCGATCAACACCAGGACCGGGGCCTGCTCGGCATAAGCGGCGAGCAGGCTGAGGGTGGCGGCGCCGACCGCGAACCGCTCATGCGAGACGCCCGGCCGAAGTGCCAGCGCCGCCTCCAGCGCGGCGACCTGGAGTGCGGGGATCTGTTCAAGCAGGGGCAGCGCGGGGCGAATGAGCTCCAGCAGCGACGCGAACGGGATGTCGGCCTCGGACTCGATGCCGCGCGCCCGTAGCACCTGCATCCCCTGGCTGCGCTCGGCGGCGTAGTCGAGCAGCGCCGTCTTGCCGATGCCTGGTTCGCCGACAACCGCCAGCGTTGCGCTGGCGCCATCCCGGGCCCGGGTCAGCGCGCGGTCGATCTCGCCGCGTTCCCGGTCGCGCCCCAGCAGCATGATGAGATTCTAGGACCCGGTAAACCGGCCAACCTGCCGCTGCTCAGGACTAGGTGCCCCCCGGAAGCGAAGCGGGTCACCCCCAACGTACGGTCGCTGGACAATCGATCAACGGAGGATTCCCACATGAGCACCCTTGAAGAGCCGGTCGAGGTCGACGGCGACAAGCTGATGCAATTCGTGTTCAACGCCGTGGATGAGGTCGGCGCCACCCTGAATACCGCGCTGGTGGTGATCGGCGACAAGCTGGGGCTGTATCGCGCGCTGGCGGGCGCGGGCGGCCTCTCCCCCGCCGAGCTCGCCGACCGCGCCGGCGCCTCGGAGCGCTACGTGCGCGAGTGGCTGAACGCACAGGCGGCCGGCGGCTACGTCGAGTACGACCCGGAGAGCGCTCGATACACGCTGCCCCCTGAGCAGACGGTGGCGCTCACCGATCCGGACAGCCCTGCGTATCTACCCGGCTTCTTCCAGATCGCGCTGGGGTCGGTCATCGACTCCCCCAACATCGCGGAACGCGTCCGCAGCGGCGGCGGGTTCGGCTGGCACGAGCACGTGCACGACGTGCACGAGGGCTGCGAGCGTTTCTTCCGCCCCGGCTACAACGCGCACCTCGTCGCCGAGTGGCTCCCGGCACTCGACGGGGTGGCCGCCAAGCTGGAGCGGGGGGCGCTGGTCGCCGACATCGGCTGCGGGCACGGGTCATCGACGATCCTGATGGCGCAGGCGTTCCCCAACTCCCGGTTCGTGGGCTCCGACTACCACCATGCGTCGATTGAGACCGCGCGCCGGCGGGCCCAGGATGCGGGGGTGTCAGACCGCGTCAGCTTCCAGATCGCCCCGGCGGCGGCGTACAGTGGAGGCGGCTACGACCTGGTGACGATGTTCGACTGCCTGCACGACATGGGCGATCCCGTCGGCGCCGCCCGGCATGTCCGCTCGACGCTGGCGCCGGACGGCACCTGGATGATCGTCGAGCCGCAGGCGGGGGACCGCGTCGAGGACAACCTCAACCCGGTGGGCCGCGCTTACTACGCGTTCTCCACCCTCCTGTGCACGCCGGCGTCGCTGTCGCAGGACGTGGGGCTGGCCCTGGGCGCCCAGGCCGGCGAGGCGCGGATCCGCGACGTCGTCGAGACCGGCGGATTCACCCGCTTCCGTCGCGCCGCCGAGACCCCGTTCAACCTGGTGTTCGAGGCCCGGCAGTAGATGAGCGGGGACCGGGACCATGATGCGATCCGGTCGGTGGTGCTCGACTACGTCGAGGGCTGGTTCTCCGGGGACGCGCAACGGATGGAGCAAGCGCTCCATCCAGAGCTGGTCAAACGGTGTCGCGGCATCGAGGGCCCTGACCCGGACGCGCTGGAGACGCTCTCGGCGCAGACGCGCGCCCGCTATCCGGACCGCCAGGGCCTGGTGGAACGCGGGGCCGTTCGGATTCACTGGGAGAGCTACGGCTCCGGCAGCCCCACCATCATGTTCCTTCCGACGTGGTCGATCATCCACTCCCGCTGCTGGAAGATGCAGATCGCGGACTTCGCCAACCGTCACCGGGTCCTGACGTTCGATCCCCGCGGCAACGGCGGCAGCGACCGGCCCGCCGATCCCGCGGAGTACGGCGAGCAGCAGTTCGCCGAGGACGCGCTCGCCGTGATGGACGCGGCGGGCGCCGAGTCGGCGGTCTTCGTGGGGCTGTCGCTTGGCGCCCAGCGCGCGCTCGTCCTGGCCGCCGGCCATCCGGAGCGGGTGCGCGGGCTGGTGCTCGTCGGCCCATTCCTGAGCCTGGGGGAGCTCAGCGAGGAGCGCGAGGCGGCGGCCGCCTTTGAAGTCGACACCGGTTCCGACGAGGGCTGGGACCGGTACAACGCTCACTCCTGGAGACGTGACTACCGGGGGTTCGTCGAGTTCTTCTTCTCCCAGGTCTTCAGCGAGCCCCACTCCACCAAGCAGACCGAGGACTGCATTGGCTGGGGGCTGGAGACGGACGCCGAGACGCTGATCGCGGCCGAGGTTCCCGGCGTCCCGCCGGACCGGACGCGCGAGCTGTGCGCCCGCGTCCGCTGCCCGGTGCTCGTCGTCCACGGCGATGAGGACACGATCGCCCCCCATGCGGTGGGGGCCGAGGCGGCCCGTCTCACCGGCGGTGAGCTCGTCACCTTCCGGGGATCCGGTCATTGCCCCCAGGCCCGCGATCCCGTGAGATTCAACCTCGCGCTGCGCGACTTCCTCGGTGCCGCGCCGCCGTGGCGCTCGCACTGGACGCGAGCCCGGACGCGCCGGAAGCGCGCCCTCTACGTCTCCTCGCCGATCGGCCTCGGCCACGTCCGCAGAGATCTCGCTGTCGCCGACGAGCTTCGCAAGCTGCACCCGGACCTGGAGATCGACTGGCTGGCGCAGCATCCGGTCACGACCGTGCTGGCCGAGCACGGCGAGCGGATCCATCCGGCCAGTGGGCTGCTGGCCAGCGAGTCCGGCCACATGGAGGCCGAGGCCGCTGACCATGACCTGCACTGCTTTCAGGCGCTGCGGCGGATGGACGAGATCCTGCTGGCCAACTTCATGGTGTTCCTCGACGCGGCCCAGCAGAACCCGTACGACGTCTGGATCGCCGACGAGGGCTGGGACATCGACTACTACCTGCACGAGAATCCGGAGCTGAAATCGGCCGCCTACGTGTGGCTGACCGACTTCGTCGGCTACCTGCCCATGGAGGACGGAGGCGAGCCCGAACGCGTCCTGACCAACGACTACAACGCCGAGATGATCGAGCAGATCGCACGCTATCCCCGCGTCCGGGACCGCGCGATCTTCGTCGGCGAGCCGGAGGACATCGTGCCGGAGAGCTTTGGCGACGGCCTGCCGCCGATCCGCGCATGGACCGAGGAGCACTTCAGCTTCGCCGGGTACATCACCGGCTTCGAGCCGACGGTGTCCGGTGATCGGAGCACGATTCGCTCGGAGCTTGGCTACCAGCCGCACGAGCGGGTGTGCATCGTGACCGTGGGCGGCTCCGGCGTCGGCGAGCCCCTGCTCCGGCGCGTGATCGACAGTTTCCCGGAGGCCCGGCGCCTGGTGCCGGAGTTGCGGATGGTCGTCGTCGCCGGACCGCGAATCGATCCGCAGTTGCTGCCGACCGCGGACGGTCTGGAGATCCGGGCCTATGTCGCTGACCTGTACCAGCACCTGGCTGCGTGCGACCTGGCGATCATCCAGGGCGGCCTGACCACCGCGATGGAGCTGACCGCCAACCGGCGCCCGTTCCTCTACTTCCCGCTGCGTCGCCACTTCGAGCAGAACCTCCACGTCCATCACCGGCTCCAGCGCCACCGCGCGGGGCGCCTCCTTCGGTTCGACGAGTCGCCCCCGGAGGTCATCGCGCAGGCCATCGCCCAGGAGATCGGCCGCCACGTCGATTATCGGCCGGTCCCGACCGACGGCGCCGCCCGCGCCGCCGCACTGATCGCAGACCTGCTCTAGGAGCCTGGCATCACCTCAAGGGGATGATGCGTGGCGGTCCGATCCCATCCACGCTCACTGATAACCAGAGGAGGAACCGGACATGGCCGACAAGCGCCGGAAGCGGCTGGACGAGTTCATTGCCCCCTTCCGGGTCAAGCCGGGCTCGCAGGTCATGCTGTCGAAGGACTTCGACCCGTCGTTCAAGGCCGGGATCAAGAAGAAGAAAGAGGGCGTTGCGCTGACGGCTGAGGGCGTGCGCCTCCTCTGCGACTACCAGGCGCGCCTCGCGGCCCAGGACACATGGGGTGTCCTGGTCGTCCTGCAGGCGCTCGATGCGGCCGGCAAGGACGGGACGATCCGCCACGTGATGAGCGGCGTCAACCCGCAGGGAGTCAGCGTCCACAGCTTCAAGGTCCCCTCTGCCGAGGAGCTCAACCATGACTTCCTGTGGCGTTACGCCCAGCGGCTGCCCGCCCGGGGTCAGATCGGCATCTTCAACCGCTCGCACTACGAGGAGGTGCTCGTCGTCCGCGTGCATCCGGAGAACCTCGACCGTCAGAGGCTGCCCGACGCCTCCAAGCAGGGCGACATCTGGCACCGGCGCTACCGCGAGATCAACGACTGGGAGCGCTATCTGACCGACAACGGGTTCCGGATCGTGAAGCTGTTCCTCAATCTCTCGAGGGAGCAGCAGCGCGTGCGCTTCCTGCGGCGGCTGGATCTGCCGGACCACAACTGGAAGTTCTCCACCGCCGACGTCCGGGAGCGCGAGCGCTGGGACGACTACCAGAAGGCGTTCTCGGAGATGCTGTCGCACACCAGCACGGAGTGGGCGCCCTGGTACGTGATCCCGGCGGACCGCAAGTGGTTTGGCCGCCTCAGCGTGGGGTCGGTGCTCGTGCGCACGCTGATGGACATCGATCCGCACTTCCCCAGGGTCGGCCAGGAGCAGCGCGACGAGCTTGAGTCCGTCAAGGCGATGCTGGAGGCCCAGGCGCCCAAGGGCGCGGCACCGGACCCGTTCGCCGCGCACCACGGCGATCATGCCGCCGCGGGGCACCATGACGGCGCATCGGCCGCTCCGGCGCAGAGCAGCGGTCCAACAGGCGCCGGATAGCGACGATGGCCACGACGGGCGACCGCACCCGGACCACCACCGTCGACGGAGACCGGTGGTACGCAGTCGCCCCGGAGCGGGTCGTCGAGCGGCTCGAGGTTGATCCGGCGATGGGGTTGTCGTCCGACCGAGCGGCCGAGCTGCTCGCCGGGCACGGCCCCAACGCGCTGCCGGCCGAGCAGCCGCCACCCGGCTGGCGGCGGTTCCTCGCCCAGTACGGCAGCTACATGCAGATGATCCTCGTCGGCGCCGCCATCGTCTCGCTGGCGATCAAGGAGTGGAGCACCGGCGTCCTGCTGATCGCGATCACCGTGCTCAACGCCGTCGTCGGCGTGCGCCAGGAGGGCAAGGCCGAATCCGCGATGAACGCGCTCAAGGCGATGGTGAAGGCGACCGCCAGGGTCAGGCGGGACGGGTCGGAGGCCGAGATTCCCGCCGAGCAGGTGGTCGTCGGCGATGTCGTCCTGCTGGCCGCAGGTGATGAGGTGGCGGCCGACGGCCGGATCATCGAGGCGAGCTCGCTGCAGATCGACGAGTCCGCGCTCACCGGCGAGAGTGTTCCGGCGTCGAAGGGCGTCGAGATCCCGGAGGGGACCGACCTGGCCCCGGGGGAGCAGACCGACATGGCGTTCATGCACACGCCGGTCACCCACGGCAGCGGCGTCATGGTGGTCACGGCCACCGGCAGCGACACCCAGGTGGGTCAGATCGCCGGGATGCTGGCGACGACCGCGCGCGAGCAGACGCCGCTGAGCAGGCAGCTCAACACCCTGACGCTGTGGATCGCGGCCGCCGCCGGGCTGACGATGGTCGTGATGTTCGTGCTCGGGGCGCAGCGGGGTCAGGACTCGACGGTGGTGTTCACCAGTGCCGTAGCGCTTGCGATCGCCGCGATCCCGGAGGCGCTGCCCACCGTCCTCCAGGTGATCCTGTCGCTGGGCGCCGGCGACCTGGCGCGCCGGGGCGCCGTGCTCAAGGACCTGGCATCGGTCGAGACGCTCGGGTCGACCTCGGCCATCAACTCTGACAAGACCGGCACGCTGACGATGAACCAGATGACGGCGGTCGAGGTGGTCGATCCCACCGACCGCTACACGGTCTCCGGCAGCGGCTACGAGCTGGAGGGGCGGGTCCGTCACGCCGCCGGCTCGACGGACACCATCGACGACGCCATCCTCCCGTACATTGTCGCCAGCGACGCGAAGCTCGTCGACGGCAAAGTGGTGGGCGATCCCACCGAAGGCGCGCTCCTGGTGCTCGGCCATAAGGCCGGGCTCGACCTCGACTCCACGCGCCAGCAATATCCCCGCGTGGCCACGCTGCCGTTCGATCCGACCTACAAGCTGATGGCGGTGTTCGCCGCGGCCCGTGACGACGCCGGACACGACGTCGTCAGGTGCTTCGTCAAGGGCGCGGCCCCGGCCGTAATGCGTCATGCCGGCGGGGCGCTGTCCGCGGGACGGCGCATTCCGTGGGACGACGCTCTCCAGACTCGGGCGCAGGCCAACCTTCAGCGGATGGAGGAGGCCGGGCTGCGGGTGATGGCCGCCGGCGTCCGCGACATCGACTCCGCGGAGTTCGACGCGGGCGCTGACCTGCTCGCCTATGTGGACGGGCTCGACGTCACCAGCCTGGTCGGCATGGTCGACCCCCCGCGCGCGGAGTCCCATGAGGCGGTGAGCGACGCCCAGCAGGCGCACATCAGGGTGCGGATGGTCACCGGTGACGACGTCATCACGGGCGCGGCAATCGCCCGTCAACTGGGGATCGACGGCGAGGCGATCCTGGGCGCCGAATTCGCGGCGCTGTCCGACGAGGAGCGGCTGTCCCGGATCGACCGCATCGGCGTCGTCGGCCGGGTGGCGCCGGAGCACAAGGTGCTGCTCGTTGACACCCTCAAGCGCCGGGGCGAGGTGGTGGCGATGACCGGCGACGGCGTCAACGATGCCCCCTCCATCAAAGCCGCGCACATCGGGATCGCGATGGGGAGCGGGACGGAGGTGGCCAAGAACGCCGGCCGGATGATCCTGACCGATGACAACTTCTCGACGATCGTGCACGCTGTCGAGCAGGGGCGCAAGCTCTACGACAATCTGACGAAGTACGTCCGCTTCGTGCTCGTCTCGCTGGTGGCCTTTGTGCTGACGTTCCTGGGGGCGACGCTGCTCGACATCGCTGCCGGCCAGCCGTTCACGCCCGCGCAGGTCCTGTGGATCCACTTCTTCATCAGCGCCCCCTTCGGCGTGGCGCTGGGACTGGACCGCGCCACGGCAGGGCTCATGAGCCTGAAACCCCGGCCGAGCAGCGAGTCGATCATGACGATGAGCCTCAAGCTCACCAGTGGCCTGGTCGGCCTGTACATGGCCGCCGCGCTCGACGCGCTCATCTACTTCGGCAAGGAGCACTACGGCAAGGTCGCCGTCGGCTCGTCGATCGGGCTGACCGCGTTCGCCCTGATGCTCGTCGTCGCCGCCTATGAGAGCCGCAGCACGATCCGGACCGCGCTCACCGCCGACACGTTCGACAACGCGTCGATGAACTGGACGGCAGTCGGCGAGATCGCCCTGGCGGTGATGGTCACGCAGATGGACCTGTTCAACCGGCTGCTCGACACCGTGCCGCTCAAGGCCCCGCAGTTTGGGCTGGCGCTCGCGGCCGCCGTCCTGCTGCTCGCACTGTGGGAGATCGGCAAGCTCATCGCCCGCCGAGCCGCGGGCGACGCCGAGCCGCCCCGCGCACCGATCGCGCCCGCGCAACAGGCGGCGGGGGCCTGACACCGGCGCGCGGTGCGCCCGCCCAGCTGGCTTCCCGGCGCGCGCGTCCTGGCGAGCTACCGCGGCGCCTGGCTGCGCCGGGACATCGTCGCCGGGATCGTCTTGAGCACCCTGCTGGTGCCCCAGGGGATGGCGTACGCCGAGCTCGCCGGCCTTCCGGCGATCACCGGCCTCTACACCACCATCCTCTGCCTGCTCGGCTATGCGCTGTTCGGCCCCTCGCGGATCCTCGTCCTGGGACCGGACTCGTCGCTCGGTCCCATGATCGCCGCGACCCTCCTCCCCATCCTCGGCGCCAACGGCAGTCCGGCGCGGGCGATCGCGCTCGCCTCGATGCTCGCTCTCATCGTCGGCGCGATCATGATCGTCGCCGGAATCGCCAAGCTCGGCTTCGTCGCCGACCTGCTGTCCAAGCCGACGCAGATCGGCTACATGAACGGGCTCGCCCTCACCATTCTGGTCGGTCAGCTGCCGAAGCTGTTCGGCTTCTCCGTCGAGGGCAACGGGCTGATCGACGAGACGCGCGGCTTCGTCGACGGGCTCACCGCCGGCAAGACGGTGACGGCCGCGGCCGCCGTCGGCCTGCTCAGCCTGGCGCTGATCCTGGTGCTGGAGCGCTGGCTGCCCAAGGTCCCCGGCGTCCTGGTGGCGGTCGTGGCGGCGATCGCGGCGGCGGCCGCGTTCGACCTGGCGGCCCACGGGGTCTCGCTGGTGGGCGAGCTGCCCCAGGGCCTTCCGCCGCTGACGCTGCCGGACCAGCTGGCGAATGTCCCCCTGCTGCTCGCAGGAGCGGCGGGGATCGCCCTGGTCGCGCTCACCGACACGATTTCGACGGCGTCGTCTTTTGCCGCCCGCAGCGGCGACGAGGTCGACGGCAACGGTGAGATGATCGGCATCGGCGCCGCCAATGTCGCCGCCGGGTTCTTTCAGGGGTTCCCCGTGAGCACCAGCGGCTCGCGGACGGCGGTGGCCGAGCGCGCCGGCGCCAAGACGCAGATGACCGGGGTCGTGGGCGCGGCGGCAATCGTGGTCATGCTGGTGCTGGTTCCCGGACTGCTGAAGAACCTCCCCAACCCGACCCTGGCCGCCGTCGTCATCGCTGCATCCCTGTCGCTGGCCGACATCCCGGCCACCGTCCGCCTGTGGCGCCAGCGACGCACCGAGTTCGTGCTGTCGCTCACGGCGTTCGCCGGCGTGGCGCTGCTGGGAGTCCTGCCGGGCATCGCGGTGGCTGTCCTGTTGTCGATTCTCAACGTGTTCCGGCGGGCGTGGCGCCCGTACCAGACGACCCTGGGCCGGGTGGCGGGCGTTCCGGGCCAGCACGATCGCGACCTGCACCCGGAGGCCGAGGAGCTGCCCCGGCTGGTCATCTTCCGCTTCGACGCGCCGCTGATCTTCGCCAACGCCCGCACCTTCCGAGAGCAGATCCGGCGCCTGGCCGGCGCCGACCCGCGACCGCTGTGGATCATCATTGCCGCTGAGCCGATCACCGACGTCGACACCACCGCGGCCGACATGCTCGTCGATCTCGACGCGGAGCTGAACGCGGCGGGCACGTCGCTGGTGTTCGCCGAGCTCAAGGATCTCGTCCGGGCCAAGCTCGAGCGCTACGAGCTCATCGGCCCGCTGGACCCGGGGCACTTCTTTCCCACGCTCGACGCCGCGATCGAGGCCTTCCGGCGCCAGACCGGCGCGGCCTGGACCCAGCCTGAGCCGAGCTCGGCGCCCGCGGAGTGACACCGGGCATGCTGCGCGAGCTCGGCGTCGTCATCTCCGTGGGGCTGGCTGACTCGCTCAATCCCAGCACGGTGGGACCGGCGCTGTACATATCCACGGGCCGCCGAGCGGCGTGGCGCGTGTTCCAGTTCGCCCTCGGCGCGTTCGCCGTCACCCTGGTGGGAGGCCTGGTGCTGGCGATCGGTCCCGGCCGGCTCCTGCTCGGACTGGTGCCCCATCCTCAGGGGACGGTGCGGCACGTCATCGAGCTCGTCGCCGGCGTCATCCTGCTGCTGGTGGCGGTGGCGCTCTGGCTGGGGCGCCACGGGCTGGCGCGGCGCGAGCTGCCGATCACCAGCGCCAGCAGCGGCTCCGCACTGGTCGCCGGGGCGTCGATCGCCGCCGTCGAGCTGCCGACGGCCGCGCCGTACTTTGCGGTCATCGCCGGGATCGTCGCCTCCAGCGCGAGCCTCCCGGAGCAGATCGGCCTCGTGGCGCTCTACAACCTCGCGTTCGTGGCGCCGCTGCTGGCCATCGTCGGTCTGCTGCTCGTCGCCGGCGACCGCGCCGAGCCCTGGCTGCAGAAGGGCGGGGCGTGGGTTCAGCGTCGCTGGCCGGTGGTCCTGGCGGGCCTGCTCATGTTCGTCGGCAGCGTACTGATGGTGCTCGGCGGGGTGGGATTGCTCAGGTTGTGAGGGCCGGCCGGCCCCGCGCCGAGTTCGACCATGCACCACGGCGAGTTGCGGTCTCCGGACGGGGTTTCTCCCCGATGTCCACCCGTCGGTGTCTCCCTAGCCTCGCGCCATGGCGACACGTATAAGCGACACGTTCATGGGCAGCCTGGCGGAGCTGCGCTACGAGCCCGTCGACAAGCGCGTCCGGGCCGTGCTCCACGGACAGACGATCATCGACACCACGCGGCCGATCGTCGTCTGGGAGCCTGACAGAGTCGTCCCCAGCTATGCCGTCCCCCGCGACGACATCTCCGGCGAGCTGCGTCCGGATCGGTCCCCGCCGGAGGCGGCGCCGAGCCTGCCCCGGCTCGGCGGGCGCCCGGTCCTCGATCCCCGTGTCCCGTTCTCGGTCCACACCGCCGACGGGGAGCGGCTGGAGATCTCCGTGGAGGGCGAGCACGATCGTCTGCCCGCGTTTCGCGCCGCCGAGGCCGCGCTCGAGGGCTACGTGATCGTCGACTTCCAGGCTTTCGATGCCTGGTATGAGGAGGATGAGCTCAACCTCGGTCATCCGCGCGATCCGTTCCACCGGATCGAGATCCTGCACAGCTCACGCCAGGTGCGCGTCGAGGTCGGCGGCCAGGTCGTCGCCGAGTCAGGTCGCCCCTACCTGCTGTTCGAGCCTCCCCTGCCGGTGCGCTACTACCTCCCGCGCGGCGACGTCGCCGCCGGCGTCCTGCGGCCGAGCGACACCATCACGTACTGCGCCTACAAGGGGCGGGCCTCGTACTGGTCGTGTGCCAGCGAGGCCGACATCGCCTGGAGCTACGCGCACCCGCTGCACGAGGCGGCGGAGATCGCGGATCGCATCGCCTTCTTCAACGAGCGGGTCGACCACATCGTCGACGGGCGGCGCCTGCCGCGCCCGGTCACCCCGTGGTCCGGCGATCCGGCCTCACGGTAACGGCCGCGCGGGCGCCGGCGCGCTCCCGTCGTCCCTCCGCGGCGGCCGCGTCATCGCCGCGCGGGCAAGCGGCTCAGCGCCGCACGCGGATCCACCAGTTCAGGTAGTCGGTGCCGTAGCGGGTGGAGACGACGACCTGAAGCGTGATGGTATGTCCGACAGCCTGCTTCGGCCACTTGAGCGTGTCGTAGTAGACGCCGTGTGTGAAGCCGTAACCGGGCTGGCGGCTGACGACCTGGCCGTGGTACACGAAGCGGTAGGAGACCTTGCCGCTCAGCCTCTGGCGGCCGCGCGTGGCGGTGACCCTGATCCGCCAGGTGCCGACCTTCGGCTCATGGCTGGGGGCATAGAGGCGTGCGGTGAAGCCACCGGCCAGCGCAGCCGCCGGCCAGGCCAGGGTCAGGGTGGCCACGGCCGCCACCAGGATCGCCCGGGGCCTGCGGACGTGCGGGTCAAACAAGCGAACGTGGTCCATCGTCACCTCCAGTATCCAGAAACGCCCGGCCCACCGAGCCCATGCGATGGTCATATAAGCACCTGATACACCCGTCCACGCCCCCGCCGTCGCGGGTGTAACCGATCCCTAGCACGACCTCTCGCACGTACGTTGGGTCCGGCCGGCGTCTCGCCTCGGACGTTACTTGCGTTCGGCCGTACTAGCGAAACGTGTCCGCGGTGACCCGTTCCACCTCGGTCACCGCGTCGGCCGGAATCCCGGCGCGGCGAGCGGCGGTGACGATGGCATCCGGGCTGGGCGCCTCATACAGGCAATAGGTGCGGTGCCGGTCGGCACTCAGAAACGAGAACAGCCAGCTGACGCCCTCGTCGGCGTTGACCTCCTCGATCAGCCGCACGTCCTCGCTGGTCATCTCGAGCTGCTCGGCAAACCGGCGCTCAATGACATAGAGGGGCATGACGCGATGCTACCGCCGGTCCTGGCTTCCCACCAGGCCATTTCGATGCGCGTATCCGGCTGCCTCCGTGCGGTTCGCGGCCCCGGTCTTGCGCAGGATGCTGCGGACGTGGTTGGCCACCGTGTGACCGCTGATGGACAACGCGGCGCCGATCTCCCGGTTGCTGCGCCCGGCGGCGACGAGCCGCAGGATCTCGACCTCCCGCCACGACAGCCCGTCCGGAGGCGGGTCGACCGGCTCCAGGCGGGCCCCCAGAGCGCGCGACCGGGCGAGCACCGCGGCCAGTCCGAGCCGGTCGGCGAGACCTGCCGCTTCCGAGAGCAGCTCCGCGGCGCGGCCGGCGTCCTGGGGCCGGCCGCGCATGTGCAGCGTCCGCCCGTAGCCGTAGAGCGTGTGTGCGGTCCAGGTCGCGGCGCCCATCCGCCGATTGATCTCCAGGGCCCGTTCGTAGTGGCCGACCGCGCGGTCGTGATCGCCGGCCGTGGTGGCCAGCAGGCCGAGAAACCGGTCGACCGCTCCGTAGCAGGCGACGCCGTGACCCACGACCACGTTGCCGCCGGACAGCGGCGCCAGCTCCGGATAGACACGCTCCGCCAGCGCGGCGTCGCCGACGATCGCGCAGGCGTCGGCGAGATAGGTGAGCCCGGCCACCCACAGCGAGGAGCGCAGGCGGTCGAAACCCTCGGCCCGGATCAGCTCGAGCGCCTGCCGGGCCTCATCCTCCATTCCGAGCTCAGCAAGCAGAACGACGAAGCCCGGACGCCAGACGCCTGCCGATCCGGCCGTCTGCGCCAGCAGACGGGCGACGGCGGCCAGCTCGGCCAGGCGTCCCTGCTCGCGCCGAATACTGAACATCTGGATGCCGTACGTGCCGGACGCAGCCCGTCCGGTGAGCAGGCGGCTCCACTCGTGTGAGCGGCGGGCCGCGGCCTCGGCCTCAGCCAGGTCGCCCGCGCACAGCGCCAGCGTCGAGGCGTAGTGCTCGGCCACGTGGAGCGGAAACGGCTGGCGCATGCGGGCGGCCATCTCATGAACCACGGCCAGCTCGTCCTCGGCGGCCGCGAGCTCACCGAGCGAGACCAGCCCGGCCACGCGCCACTCCATTGCCTCGGCCTGAATGTCCGGCTCCGCCAGCTGCTCGGCCAGCTCGGCCGCCTCGGTCAGCATCTCCAGGGTGCGCTGAAGGCTGCTCTCGCCGTGCGACCAGTAGGCGCGCATGAGGACCGTGGCCAGACCGAGCCGGTCGCCCAGGCGCCGGGCCATGCTGATCGCCTGGCGTTCGGCCACCGCGCTCTGCTGGTACTGCCCGAGGAACGCGTATGCGCGACTCAGGCCGGCGAGCAGCCTGACCCGGAGCTCGGAGTCGCCGGGGCCGACCGCCCGGGACGCCTCGTCGAGCAGCTCGATCGCGCCCTGGTCGGTTATCCCGGGCCGCCAGCAGGCCTCCTCGAAACCGATGGCGGCGGTGGCCAACAGCTCGGCCTCGCCGAGCTCGCGGGCGATCTGCGCCGCCGACCGGAAGGCGGCCATGGCGTCGTCCGATCGGCCGGCGCGGAAGCGGGCGGCCCCGAGCTCCAGCTGGACCTCGGCCCGCCGCCGCGCGTCGGCGATGCCGAGCTCCAGGGCGACCGAGAAGCGGGCGTCGGCATCGTCGAAGTCGAGCGCTCGCAGGGCGGCCCGGCCGGCCAGGATCGAGTAATCGACCGCCCGCCGCGCTCCGGCGATCGGGGCCGCCGCGACGAAGTGGTGAGCGAGCTCGGCCAGCCGGCCGTCGTCCCCCTCCTCAGACCGGCTCTCCAGCCACTCGCCGACCCGCAGGTGGAGCTCCGGCCGGCGCAACGCCGAGAGGCGGTCGTAGAGGGCGCGGCGGACGAGCTCATGCGTGAACCGGAACGCGAGCGGCCGCGACGGGATCTCCTCGATCATCCCGTGGGCGATCGCCTCCTCCGCGGCGGTGTGCAGTTGCGCATCGGTGCCGGCCGCGACCGCCACAGCCCGCAGATCGAACTCCCCTCCGACGACGGCCGCGAGCTCCAGCATCGCCCGGGTCGTCAGGGCCACGTGGGCGACCCGCTGGGCCACCACCTCGCGCACCCCATCCGGGCTGCCCATCTCCGCCAGCGCCGCCGACAGGCCGCCGCCGTCCTCCGGCCCCAGCGGCAGCTCACAGTCCAGCAGGGTTCGCCACAGCTCGGTGATGAGAAAGGCGTTGCCACCGGTCAGGTCGTGCAGGAGGATGCCCGCCTCTCGGAGGTCGGTCCCCAGCGTGTCGACCCTGGCGCCCTCGACGAACTGGGCGATCTCCTCGACGCTCAGCCCGGCGAGCCGGATGCGGACTGCGCCCTCGGCTCGGCGCAGATCGGCGAGGGCCGCCGCCAGCCCATCCGGGACCTCGGCCTCGGTGTCGCGGAAGGTCGTGATCAGGAGGGCGCGGGCGTCCGCCGCGCCGCGCGCCAGGTGGCGGAGGAGCAGGAGGGTCGGCGTGTCGGCCCAGTGCCCGTCCTCGATCACGATCACCAAGGGGCCCTGCCGGCCCGCGACGGCCAGCAGATCCGCGACCGCGGTGTGCAGGCGATGACGCTCGGTGTCCGGATCGGCGGTCACCGGAGCGGTCAGACCGGACACCCGCTGAGAGAGATCCGGGAGCAGGCGGGACAGCTCCCCGCCGACCGTCCCCAGCGCGTCGCGCAGCGTGCCGGCGTCGATCCTGCGCACGAGCTGCTCCAGGATCTCGGCGAAGGGGCCGTAGGGGCGGCGCACGACCGGGTCGCAGGCCCCGTAGAGGACGAGCGCTCCGGCGGCGACGGCCTCATGGGTGAACTCGCGGACGAGGCGGCTCTTGCCGCAACCGGCCTCACCGCCGATCAGCGCGTAGCGCAGCCCCTCCCCGTCGGCCAGGGGGATCAGGGCGCGCAGGATCGCCAGCTCACGCGAGCGCCCCGCGAACGGGAAGGACGGTGCCAGACGAAGCTGACCTGGAAGCTGTGGCATGACAGCTGGCAAACCCCGGTAGTCAGATCTGATCATGCCACGCGCCCGGGGCATGATCAAAAGTGGGTCAAACCAGGTCATGACGGCCGGAGAGGTGAGGCGTAGCGTCAGCGCCGGGTCGGATCGACCCACGGGCAACCACAACACCGGGGAGCTTTCTCATGACAGTCACCGCATCTCTCTCGACGCGGCGCGGCGCGAGCTGGTGGGGCTCGGCGACCGCCTGATCGGACCCGGCGACGCCGGCTACGACGACGCCCGCGCCGTCCACAACGCGATGATCGACCGCCATCCGGGACTGATCGTCCGCTGCGCCAGCCAGGCGGACGTCGCCCGGGCGATTGCGTTCGGCCGCGGTCACGACGTGCCGATCGCCGTCCGGGGCGGCGGCCACAACGGCGGCGGGCTGGGGGTCGTCGATGACGGGGTCGTGATCGATCTGTCGCAGCTGGCCGAGGTCGTCGTCGATGACGATCGCGGAACCGTACGGGTGGGCGGCGGATGCACCTGGGGCCAGGTCGACCGCACCACGGCCGAGCACGGCTGCGTCGTGCCGTCCGGGGTCATCTCCACCACCGGCGTGGGCGGCCTGACCCTCGGCGGCGGACTGGGGCACCTGACCCGGCGCTTCGGCCTGACGGTCGACAACCTGATCGGTGCCGATGTGGTGCTCGCCGATGGATCCCTGGTGCACGCCAGCGGCGATGAGAACCCGGACCTGTTCTGGGCGCTGCGCGGTGGCGGAGGCAACTTCGGCGTTGTCACGTCGTTCGAGTTCCGGACGCACCCGCTGGGGGCGACCGTCATGGCCGGACCCACGCTCTGGCCGATGGAGCAGCTGCCGGAGGTCATGCGCTTCTACCGGGAGTTCCTGCCGGCGGCGCCCCGCTCGCTCAACGGGTTCTTCGCGTCGATGACCGTCCCGCCCGTCGATCTGTTCCCGGCGGAGCTGCACCTGCGCAAGGTGGCCGCGATCATGTGGTGCATCGTCGGCTCGGAAGCCGAGGCGACGGACTTGCTGGCGCCGGTCCACGACGTGGGAACGCCCCTGCTGCACGGCGTGGGCCCCGTCCCGCATCCGGCGCTGCAGAGCCTGTTCGACGGGCTCTATGTGAAGGGGCTGCAGTGCTACTGGCGGGCTGACTTCGTCAACCAGCTGTCCGACGAGTTGATCGACCGGCACCTGGAGTGGTCGGAGAAGCTGCCGAGCATGCACTCGACCATGCACCTCTACCCCATCGACGGCGCCGCCCACGACGTCGGCCCGGACGACACCGCGTTCAGCTATCGCGACGCCCAGTGGTCCGAGGTGATCTTTGGCGTCGACCCGGATCCGGCGCGAGCGGGTGACATGCGCGACTGGTGCGTCGGCTACTGGGATGCGACCCACCCGTTCTCCGCCGGGGGCGCCTACGTCAACTTCATGATGGAGGAGGGCCAGGAGCGGGTCCGGGCCACATACCGGGGCAACTACGACCGCCTCGCCCGGGTCAAGGCCCACTACGACCCGGACAACGTGTTCCGGGTCAACCAGAACGTCCGCCCGCAGAACGGGGGCGCCCACTAGTCAGTCACGCCGCCAGGGCACGCTCGAGCTCCGGAGCGCTGAGCTCCGGGAGCTCGAGCTCCCGGGCGACCCGGTCCAGGGCGGCGTGCAGCGCGCCGGCCGCCAGTAGCGCATCGGTGGCCCGCGCCAGGATGCGGCCGAGCAGGCCACGACCGGCGACCCCGATCGACGCCCTGACGGTGCTCCCCTGCGCCGCGGCCGCCACGAGATACTCGACGTCGATCTCGATGGGCCCGCTCGCCCTCAGCGCCAGGCGGCCATCGCCCGCCTGCGCCACCCGCACCTCGAACTCCAGGCTGCGCCCGGCGAGCTCGCCGCCGACGCGCACCCGGTCGCCCGCGCGCAGCCGGTCCCGGACGCACCCGGCGACGGTGAACGGCAGCGGCGACCACCGCGCGATCGCGTCCGGCTCGGTCAGCAGCTCCAGAACGTCGTCCGGCGTCCCGTGGCACGTGGTGTGTGTGGTCCAGGTCGACATGCGGTCCCCTGCGCCGCATCGTGACGGGACCGCCGACGTGTGACCGCGTCATCTGACACATTCGCGGTGCGCGATCGGTCACCGTGGGCGCTGGACGCCACGGATCACGCCCGGCCGCGGTCCGGCATGATGGAGGCTGGTTTGCCGGCGTTGGGCGACATCGCCAGGAGACACAGTGGCTCTAGCAGGGCACCGCGCGATTGAGCGCGAGAAGCAACTCGCCGCCCAGGCGGCGGCCGAGGTGGTCGAGAGCGGGATGGTCATCGGCCTGGGCACCGGGTCGACCGTGGCCTACCTGCTGCCGGCGCTGGCCGCGCGGCGCCTGGATCTCCGGTGCGTCGCCACGTCGCCGGCCACCGCCTGCGCGGCCGCACGGCTGGGGCTCAACGTCATTCCGTTCACCGGCCCGGCCGCCCCCGCGCGCCTCGACCTGGCGATCGACGGCGCCGACCAGGTCGACCCGGTCGGATGGCTGGTCAAGGGCGGCGGCGGAGCCCACACGCGTGAGAAGGCCGTGGCCGCCGCGGCCGACCGGTTCATCGTGATCGTCTCCTCCAACAAGCTCGTCGACCGCCTGGCGGCGCCGATCCCGTTGGAGCTCCTGCGCTTTGGGCTCGCCGCCACGCTGCGGCGTCTGCATCCGGTGCACGTTCGCGGTGCGCTGGCGAGTCCGGACAGCGGCGTCATCGCCGACTACCTCGGGGCCGTCCAGGACGCCAGATCGGTGGCGGCGCACCTGTCCTCCGCCCCGGGCGTGGTCGAGCACGGCCTGTTCCCCCCGGAGATGGTGTCCGCGGTGATCGTCGCCCACGGTGAACGCGTCGAGCAGGTCAATACCGCAGCCGCCGGACCAGCGACCGAAAGGACCGATATGCCTCCGGACCCACCCAGCACCGAGCACACGGCCGCCCACGTGGTGACCAAGCACAGTCCGCGCTCGGTGCCGGACACCGTCGCCCGGCTTCGGTCCGTGGCAACGGAGAAGGGTCTGAAGCTGTTCGCCGAGGTCGACCACAGCGGCGAGGCGGGGGCGGTGGGACTGGATCTGCGCGAGACCAAGGTGGTCATCTTCGGCAGCCCTCAGGCCGGCACTCCGGTCATGCAGGCCGTGCCGCTGGCCGCGCTCGACCTGCCCCTCAAGGTGCTGGTCTGGGCCGACGGCGACGAGACGAAGATCAGCTACACGGCGCCCGCCGCGCTCGCAGCCCGCTACGGGCTGAGCGACGAGCTCGCCGCCCGGCTCGCCGGGATCGACGCGGTCACGGACGCCGTCGTCGCCCCCTAGCGCCCCCTGCATCAGGGCGGCCGGCGCGCCCGTGGGAAATCGCGCTCGAGTCAGCACGGAACTGCCGAGGAGCTCCGGCGCTCCACGCGCGATCCTGACCATCGAGCCTCGTGGGGCGATGGCCAGGAAGGAGCGGACCGGGAATGCCCACGCAACACGTCACAGACCACACGCCGGTACCCACCGGCGTGCCTTCCAGCTCCACATCTGAGACCGAGGACAAGCTCCGCGCATTGGCGGTCAAGCAGATCGAGCGACGCCGCGCCTTCCACGTGCGGGCGCTCATTGCGGGGGCGGCGGCCGTCCTGTTGGTCGTCATCTGGGCGGTGAGCGAGTACAACAACGCCGGCGGCTGGCCGACCAACGGGTTCAGCCAGAGCTCCAGCATCCCGCACGAGTGGAACATCTCGATCATCTACCCGCTGCTCGGCCTGGGACTGGTCACCGCCATCGACGCCGTGTTCACCTACCGCCGGCGGCCGATCACCGAGGCCGAGATCCGGCGGGAGATCGACCGCCTGGCGGGGCCTCGCTGACCAGAGGCCCGGCCGGGCGCGCTGTGACACCACAGGCGGGACCGCCGCTCAGGGCGGGGTGACCGCGGTCGCGCACGCCTGGTGCATCAGGACCACCTCGACGGACTCCGAGAGCTGAGGCTCCCGAGCCAGCGAGGTGGTTCGGCTGGAATCACCTTTGATGACGACGGCCGGCTCATAGACGCCGATCCGGTCACCGCAGTATGCGCATGTCCTGAACGGCCCGGGATGCATTGCGCATAAGCATGGTGCAATGCGGCCCGGGAGACATCAGTACTTTCGACCCAATGGCGGATCCGGGTTAAGCAATCAATCCGAGCCGCATCGCCTTGGCCACCGCGGCGGCGCGGTCGCGGACCTCGAGCTTCTCGTAGATGTGCTCGAAGTGCGTGCGGACGGTGGCGGCGCTGACGACCAGCCGCGCGGCGATCATCGGCCCGTTGCAGCCGGCGGCGGCCAGGTCGAGGATCTCCAGCTCACGCGGTGTGAGGGGCGCCGCCAGTATCTGGCCGCCCGGCTCGAGGTCCCCCAGCAGCTCGCAGTCCGGCCACTGAGCCGGGGCAAACGCGATCAGGTGCAGGTTGGGCAGCGCGTTGGCCAGCGCCCAGTAATTGACGTGGAGCAGCGAGCCGTCGGGCGAGGCGACCTGATGGGGTCCGGCGGCGCAGCCGGTCGCCATCAGCCGGGCCCACGCCTCCAGCATGTTTGGTGCGTCCGCTGGTGCAGTCAGATCATCGATCCGCATCCCCCGGAGCTCATCCAGGCACAGGCGGAACACCAGCCGTGCCGCCCGGTTGACGTCGACGTGGCGCCGCTCACAGTCGACGAGCACCATCGGCAGCGCGCTGTGCTCAAACATGCCGCGAAGCCGGCGCGTGTGGCCGAGGGTGCTGAGCATGACCTCGGCGTATGCGCTGGCCCAGCCAGGGGTATGTGTCGAATGTGACTTCGCTGAGGGGTGCGTCAATTGAGACACTCAGCGCGTCTATATAGCATTAGACTTGAAGTGGGGCGATTGTCGGCTGCAGCTTGGGCCGGACGTAGCGAGAAAGCAAGGGGTGGATGTATGCCGAACGCCGGCCACAAGGGTGGATGTATGCCGAACGCCGGCCATGACATGGGAATCGGCGGCCGCGTCAGGGCCGCCCGGCAGCGCCGGGGCTGGAGCCGTGAGGCGCTGGCGTTTCACGCCGGGATCAGCTGGTCAGCGATCACCCAGCTGGAGGCGGGGCGCCGCCGGAACCTGCGGCCGAGCACGCTTGCCGGGCTGGCCGGAGCCCTCGGCGTGACCGTCGACTACCTCGTCTCCGGAAACGCCGTCAAATCACAGATGCTCGAGCACCACGCCCTGCTGTATGAGAGCGACGCCGACTTCGCCGCCGCCGGCGCTCGGTTCCTGAGCGAGGCCGTCGAGCGGTCCGAGGCGGCGCTGGCGGTGACCACCGGCCCCCACTGCGAGCTCCTGCGCGAGCACCTGGACGACGCTGAGCCCCGCGTCGAGTTCGCCGATCAGGCCACCTGGTGCGCCACCCCCAGCGGCGCGCTCAGCCGCCTGCGGACGTTCGTCGACGGCCACGTCGACGCCGGCAGAGCTTGGGTCCGGATTCTGGTGGAACCAGTGACGGCTGACCGTCCGGTGGCCGACGCGCGGCTCTGGGCCCGGTACGAGGCGCTGCTCAACGTCGTGTTCCGGTCGACCCCGATCACGGTGGTGTGCGCCTACGACGCGGTCGCGCTCGACGCCGACGTGCTCGAGCACCTGCTCGTGACCCATCCGCACACGCTCGGCGAGGCAGAGGCGCTGGCCAGCTCCGAGTACCTCGACCCGCTGGAGTTCGTCCTGACGCCCGGCACGGGCGCCGACGCCGGGCCGGCGACTGGCGCAGATCGGTAAATCGTCGTATTGCCCCACCGGGGGAACGTCTCGACACTGTCGCGGATGCCGGCGATGACCGGGCGTGTGTCGACGCTCGAACATGATCACGGCTGCAGCGGGGACACGACTCTGACCCGGAGCCGCTGCCGGAGCAGGCGCTCGGCCGGTGATCCGCGCCACAACTTAGGGCCCCACCGGCCCGCCAGACGTCGGGGAACTGCGCCCCCACTTCCCCGACCATGCCCCGGGGGGATCCGGAGGGATCCGGATCCCCCCGGGGCGCCCCCCTTCCCCCGAGGCGCCCCCTTTCCTCGGCTCGCCCCCCTTCCCCCGGGGCGCCCCCTTTCACCCCTCGGCGGTGACGGACCGCACCACCCGGCCCGTCTCACGCCTCGGCGATGACCGACCGCACCACGCGGCGATGCTCACGCATCGTCTCCATGCCGTCCCGTCCCGGCTGGCGGCCGAAGCCGCAATACATGGCCACGCCGAAGTCCCGCAGGTAGCGCGAGGCGGTGGCCTGGCGCCGCCGCAGGCCGGAGACCCCGTCGATCGGCAACACGATCCCCAGGAACACGCGCGCGTCCTGGGGCTCGAGATCGATGAGCGGGCGGAAGAAGCTGCGGTCCTCGCTGCGCAGGTACCGGGGGCCGGCCAGGTGCAGCCAGTCGACCGTCCGCCCGGAGTTGGCGACCGCGAAGTTGGCCATCCGCACCAGCACCCCGTAGTCGCGCGCCTCGTACATCGGCCACTCCGGGAACGTGCCGTAGCAGAGGTGATAGCCGACGAGCGTCTCCTCCGGGATCAGCCGCGTCAGCCGGGTCACCGGGCCGGCGAACCGCTCCCAGGCCCCCTCCGATGTCCAGGCCAGGACGCCCTCGATGTCCTGGGTCTCGTACGCCATGTCCCATTGGATCGCCAGGTCCGCGGGCGGGATCGCCGCCGTCAGCCGTCTCAGCTCCCGCGCCGCCAGCTCCTCGAAGCCGCGCTCGGCAATGGGGTAATCGTGCGCGTGGTCGGCCTTGAACGCGTTGAGCGCGCTGGACGGGAACGGCAGCCCCACCTGAAAGCGCAACCCGGCCGGGATGATCCCCTCCTCGCGCAGCTCGGAGAACACCCGGTAGGAGGCGATGGCATCGTCGACCCGGGGCCACGATTCGAACCTCAGCTCGGTCGCCCCTTCCCTCAGGCCGAACACCGGCGTCTCGTACGCGTGGCGCGGGATGCCGGTCGGCGACTCGGTCTCCTGCACCACCACCACGTCCGGATGGGGACGGGTCAGCCGCTCGCGCTCGTAGCCGACCCAGGCCGCGCGGGGACCGGTTTCCCCGTCCGGCAGCGCGAACACCATGTCGCCGAACAGCTCGGCGCCGGCGCGGAACGCCGCCTCGGTCGACTCGGCCGGGAGACTGCCGACCAGGAGCAGATCGCTGGTGACTCGTGAACTCATGTGTCTCCTTCCGGGGGGTTGCGGACTGCTCAGACGATGGTTCGCCCGCCGTCGATGTACAGGATCGAGACCTCCAACGTCGTCCGCGGTTCGTCCACGTCCATCAGTTCCACAGCCGGCAACGACCAGCCGGGAGGCCGGCGGCGCAAGGTCACGGGCACTCTGGGGGAGATCCGGCCGAAATCCGGCCGGATGTCCCCCAGAGTCGGCTGCGGGCGGCGCCGGCGGCGGGCTCGCCCAGCTGGACCACCAGCCAGATCCGGCGTGCGTCCAGCAGGAGCGCCGGCTCGGCCAGGACATCGCCGTCGACGACGACCAGGTCGGCGAGCCGGCCGGGCGCGACGGTGCCGATGTATTCGCCGAGACCGACGGCGCGCCCCCTCGCCTAGATTGCGCAGCGTCGTCACGCCCATGCGCAGCGCGTCGCGCACGCCGGCCTGCAGGAAGTGGGCAGCGGTCCCAGGCAGGATCGGCTCGGCACCGTGCTCACGATGCAGCTCCCGGGCCCTTTGCACCAGGACGGCGGCCCGCTCGCGGACGGGCGCTCCGGTGCCGTCGAACAGGCGCGCGTCGGTCAGCCACAGCCGTCCCCGCGCCGGCGGCGGGGCGGCCAGCAGGGATGGATGACGCTGGGGCACCGGGGTGCGGCCTACGTGGTGCCGGCGGCCGACCGGTAGACCGCCACCGTCTGCTCGGCAATGGCCGGCCAGCTGAACTGCTCGATGACCCGCCGGCGACCGGCCTCCCCCATGGCCCCCGCCAGCTCCGGATCGGCGATGAGCCGGTTGACCCGCTCGGCGAAGGCGGCGGCGAACCCGGCCGGATCGACCGGGTCGATCGACCCCGGCCGCTGCTCCAGCCCGACCAGGAAGCCGGTCTCGCCGTCGACGACGACCTCGACGATCCCGCCGGTGGCCGAGGCCACGACGGCCGCCGTGCAGGCCATCGCCTCCAGGTTGACGATGCCCAGCGGCTCGTAGATCGACGGGCAGGCGAACACGGTGGCGTGGCTGAGCAGCTGGATGACGTCGGACTTGGGCAGCATCTGGTCGATCCAGACGACGCCGTCGCGGTCGCGCTGCAGCTGCTCCACGCCGGCCGCCACCTCGGCGCCGATCTCCGGCGTGTCCGGTGCCCCGGCGCACAGCACCAGCTGCGCGGAGGGGTCGAAGTCGGCGGCGGCGGCCAGCAGCAGCGGAACCCCTTTCTGGCGCGTGATCCGGCCGACGAACACCACCGACGGCCGGCCGGGGTCGACGCCGAAGCGCTCCAGCACATCGGTCCCCGGATCCGGCTGGTACTCGTCGGTGTCGATGCCGTTGTAGACGACGCTGACCCGCCGCTCGTCGATGGCCGGATAGCAGCGCAGGATGTCGGCCCTGGATCCGTGCGAGACGGCGATGACCGCGTCCGCGGCCTCGAGCGCGGTCTTCTCGCAGAAGCTGGAGATGGCGTAGCCGCCGCCGAGCTGCTCGGCCTTCCACGGGCGCAGCGGCTCGAGCGAGTGGACGGTGGCCACGTGCGGGATGCCGTACATCAGCTTGGCCAGGTGGCCGGCGAACTGCGCGTACCACGTGTGGGAGTGGGCGACGTCGACGCCCTCGATGCCCGCCGCCATCAGGAGGTCGATCGACAGGGCCTGGAGCGCCGCCAGGTGCGGCGAGTCGCCGGCGAGGGCATCCCACGGCCGGTGGGCGTGCACGGAGGGATCGTCCCGGCCCGCGCCCCAGCACTGCACGGTCAGATCGACGTGACCGCGCAGCTCCCGGCTGAGGTACTCGACGTGGACCCCGGCCCCCCCGTACACCTCCGGCGGGTACTCCCGGGTGAGCAGGGCGACGCGCACCGTCAGGCGCGCGCGGCGGCTGGAACCCGCGTTCCCTTGGCGATCACGACCACCCCGCCGCCGGACACCGTGTGACGCTCCCGGTCGCTCTCGAGGTCGACGCCGACCTGGGCACCGGGCTCGATGACGACATCCTTGTCGACGATCGCGTTGCGGACGATGGCGCCCCGCCCCACGTCCACGCCGGAGAACAGCACCGACCGATCGACCTCGGCGTAGTCGTGGACGTGAACGCTCGGGGACAGGACGGACTTCCGGACGCTGGCCCCGGACACGATCACGCCCTCGCACACCATGGAGTCGTGTGCCTGCCCGGTCCGGCCGTCGTCGGCGAACACGAACTTCGCCGGCGGCAGCGGCTCATGGTGGGTGAGGATCGGCCATTCCGTGTTGTAGAGGTTGAAGATGGGATGGACGGAGATCAGGTCCATGTGGGCGTCGTAGAACGCGTCCAGCGTTCCGACGTCCCGCCAGTAGCCGCGGTCCCGGTCGGTCGCCCCCGGCACCTCGTTGGTGGTGAAGTCGTAGACCTCAGCGCTGCCGGAGTCGACGAGCATGGGGATGATGTTGCCGCCCATGTCATGTGACGACTCGCGCGCCTCGGCGTCGAGGGTGACGACGTCGATGAGCGTCTGGGCGGAGAAGACGTAATTGCCCATCGAGGCATACACCTGGTCCGGCGCGTCCGCGAGGCCGACGGCGTGGCGCGGCTTCTCGTGGAACGCGGTGATCGTCCGCCCGTCGGCCGCCGTCTCGATCACGCCGAACTGATTGGCCTGATCGATCGGCACCCGCAGCGCGGCCACGGTCACCGCCGCGCCGGACTCGATGTGCGCGCGCACCATCTGCGACGGGTCCATCCGGTAGATGTGGTCGGCGCCGAACACGATGACGTGGTCCGGACGCTCGTCGCGCAGGAGGTTGAGGTTCTGGTAGATGGCGTCGGCGCTGCCCTGGAACCAGTACGGGCCGCGGCGCATCTGCGCCGGAACCGGCGCCACGTAGTTGCCGAGCAGCGGCGACAGCCGCCAGGTCAGCGAGATGTGGCGGTCCAGCGAATGGCTCTTGTACTGGGTGAGAACGACGATCCTCCGGAACCCGGCGTTGACCAGGTTGGACAGGGCGAAGTCGATCAGCCGGTAGTTGCCGCCGAACGGCACCGCGGGCTTGGCGCGGTCCAGCGTCAGAGGCGACAGCCGCTTGCCCTCGCCGCCGGCCAGCACGATCGAGAACACGTTGGCCTGATCGGCGGCGGTCACGGGCGGGATTCTCTCACCCCGGGGCTGCTCCCGGCGAGGTTCAGCTGTCACGTGCTCGACGCCGGAAACCGGTGCGGTTTCGCCGGAACGGCCGTGCAGGCGTTTGTGTCGAGACCACGAAGACCAGAGGGTGGGTCCCCCCGCGGTTCGGTGTCGTCCTCGCGCGTGTGCGCGTATCCGTGAGCCGCCTGCAGAACCGCAACTTTCTGCCCGGTACTGGGTTATGCTGCACCGAAACTTGCAATGCCGAGTCCCCGCCCAGCGGTGGCGGAGACCGGGGGACCCGTTGCGGCCTCGGCCGCTGGGGCGAATCGTCGTCAGAGCGCGACGTAGCGTGAACGGTCACGCGAGCCCGTCAGCTAACCCCGGAGGCAAGAACCGAAAGGGAGTACAGGTTGTCCCCTGCGCGCTTTGATGCGGTACGTCACGGGTCGCCCGTGGCGCGCGATCTCGGATCCGTCGACCTCTGGGACCGCTCCCTCGCCCGGTCCCGTCAGCGCCGCAGACTCGCTGAACTGGGACGCCGGGCCCGTCGCCGGCGCAAGAGCGCGTCGCTCGCGGTCAGCGCCGCGATCGCCGCCGGCCCGGTGATCCCGCCCGCGGTCGCCGCCGCCGACGCGGGGTCCGGGACCACCGCAGCCGGTTCGACCGACCTCGGCAACGACGGTCTGCTCCAGGCCAGTGCCCGGCACGTCGTGCTCCGCATGGGCAGCTCCGGAGCGCTGGTGGCCGCCGCCCAGCGCCGGCTCGACGAGGTCCTCCCCCTCACGCATCTGGTGGTCGACGGGATCTACGGCCCCCTGACCCGCCAGGCGGTGCGCGAGTTCCAGCACCGCCACAACCTCGACGCCACCGGGGCGATCGACGTGCGCACCTGGGCGGTCATGTTCCGGGCGCCCGTGCTGGTGTTCGGTGGCGCAGCGGGGACGTCGTCGGTGGCGCCGGCCACGACCGCGGCGGCGGGCGTCTCCGCCGCCGCGCCCGTCAGCTCGCCGGCCGGTCAGGCGTCCGCCCACCGGTACTTCGCCGGCGCGGCGGTCGACCGCCACCGGGCGGGCACCGCGGCGGCGACCGGGGAGACGGCGGGTCAGACGGCACACAGGGTCGGCGCCGCGGCCGATCCGCGGGCCCCCGCCACCGGCTCCGCCCAGAGCACCGGCACCACCGGTTCCGGCGGATCGCCGAGCTCCGATGCCACCGGAACGGGCGGCCCGGCCGACACGGGCCAGTCACCCGGCGCAGGCGGTAGCGGAGTGCCGGCCAGGCCCCACTCGTCCGCACCGCCACCGGTCGCGGTCGTCGCGCCGAGCGGGTCGACGACGACGCAGCCGTCGACGTACGTGCTCAGCAACGGCGTGGCGCTGCCGCTGCCGCGCCAGTACATCACCAACGGGTATGTCGACCAGGGCGTCGACTACGCCGCGCCCGGCGGCACGCCGCTGTATGCGATGGGCGGCGGCGTGATCATCGGCGAGGGCATCAGCGGATTCGGCCCCAACGCGCCCATCCTCCAGATCACCTCCGGGCCGCTCAAAGGGCTGGAGGTCTACTACGGGCACGCGGGCTCGAACCTGGTGCATGTCGGCCAGCACGTCCAGGCCGGCCAGCAGATCAGCCAGGTCGGCTACGGCATCGTCGGCATCTCGACCGGCCCGCACCTGGAGATCGGCTTCTACCCGCCCGGTTCGATGGGGGCAGGTTCCCGCATGCTGTCGCTGATCAACGGCCTGCTCAGCCAGCACCCCAGCGGACGGGCGTGGGGCACCGGCAGCCCCACGGCGGTGGCCGCCGGCCGGCCGCGCGCGACGAACGCCACCCCCGTCAGCTACACCGTGCGCCGGTCGACCGCAGCGGCCGGCACGGCGTCGCCGGCGGCTTCGTCGAGCTCAGGCGGCGCGGCGCTCACCGTCGCGCAGGCCGCCCCGGCCGCCACCGCCAGCACCGCACCCGTGGTGACCGCGGCGCCTCCGGCGGCTCCGGCCACTCCGGCCGCCGCTCCGGCCACCGCGGCGACCACGACCCCCACGGCTGCGGCGACCACGACCACCACCGCCCCCGCTCGCCTCCCGCGGCCACCGCCCCCGCTGCCCCGGCGACGACGACCGCCCCGGCTGTCGCGACGCCGGCCCCGGCGGCGCCGGCCCCGGTGACGACCACCGCCGCTCCGGCCGCCACCGCCACCACGCCGGCGGCCCCGGCCTCCGCAACGCCGACGGAGGCCCCAACCACACCGGCGCCCGCCCCGGCGACCACGACCACCACCGGCACGACGCCGACCCCACCCGTTCCGGTCCCCACGGACGCCACCTCGACCGCCCCCACGGACACAACGTCCACCCCCGCCCCCACGGACACAACGTCCACCCCCGCCCCCACGGACACGACGTCCACCCCCGCCCCCACGACCCCGGCCGCGATGTCCGCCGACACGTCGACGGCCGCCGGGTCGAGCACACCACAGCCGTCCGCGCCGGCCCAGCCCGCCCCGGCTCCGGCAGGCGGCCAATAGCCCGGCCCCCCGCGGGCTGGTGGTGAGCCCCGGAGTGCCGCCGCGCCTCCCCCCCGGCGCGGCGGCACTCCGGGACGCCCGCGATCAGCGTCTCAGGACGTCGTCGAGGAAGGCGACCGCCTGCGGATAGGCATCCAGGCGGTTGGCCAGCCGGGCCAGGCCGTGTCCCTCGTCCGGGTAGATGAGCGTCGTGCACCGGACCCCGCGGCGCCTGAGGTTGGCCGCCAGTTGCTCGGCTTCGCCGACCGGGACGCGCGGATCGTTGCGGCCGTGGATGACGAACAGCGGCGCGCGGATCTCGTCGGCCCGGCGCAGCGGTGAGGCCGCGGCCAGGAACTCCCGGTCATGCTCCAGGGACCCGTACTCGCGCTCCCGGTGGGCGCGCCGGTAGTCGGATGTGTTCTCCAGGAACGTGACCAGGTCCGAGATCCCCACTATGTCCACCCCGGCCGCCCACAGCTCCGGCTGGAAGGCGAGCCCGGCCAGGACCATGTAGCCGCCGTACGAGCCGCCCCACAGTGCCGCACGGCCCGCGTCGAAGCCGGCCTCAGCCACGAAGGAATGGACGGCCGCCAGATCTCGCACCGAGTCCAGGCGCCGGGTGGTGTCGTCGAGTGATGCGTACCGCTTCCCGTAGCCGGTCGACCCCCGCACGTTGGGGACGACGACGCCATACCCACTGAGCGCCAGCGCCTGGACGATGGGATTGAACGACAGCATCGCCTGTGACTCCGGCCCTCCATGCACGACGATCACCACCGGCGGCGGCGCGACCGGATCCGGCGGCCGGAACACGAACATCGGGATCGGCTCACCGTCGAAGCTCGACACGATCTCCGGTTCAGGCGAGACCAGCTCACCGGGCGCCACCGGCGCCGGGCTGGTGGTGAGCCGTCGCGTCTCTCCGGCCGCCGCGTCGTGGACGAACACGTCGCCGGCCAGCCGTGGTGTCGTCAGCGAGTAGTAGACCTGCGATCCGTCGGCCGAGAGCACCGGGCGATCGACGGCGTGGGAGGCGACGACGCCGCCCTCCGGCAGCGTGACGATCGCGGTCCCCATGGTCTCCGCGACCTCGCGCAGATACATCCGGTTGGCGCCGTGGCGGTTCTCGATGATCAGCATGACCCGCCCGTCGCGGCTGGCCACGGCGTCCGCGTCGCTCTCCTCCCCGGTCCCGGGCACCGTGGTGGTGACACCGGTCTCCAGGTCGTGGTGGACGATCGCGGCGAAGTCGCGCCCCACGTTGGAGGATGCGTAGAAGCTGCGAGGGCCGATCCATGCCGGCGCGCCGACGAGCGCGGCCTCCCCCGCATGCGCCAGGGGCATCTCCGCCTCGCCGGTGTCGACGTCGATCAGGACCAGATCGAGATCGAGCGGCCGCTCGCCCGGGCGGAGCACCGACACCAGCCTTCCGTCCGGCGAGAAGCCGGAGCCCGGCTGACAGTACGCACCGGCCGCATACAGGCAGCGGTGCTCGCCGGTGGCCGGCTCGCACAGCCACAGATCGAAATCGACGCCATTGCCGCGATTGGACACGTAGGCGATCCGCGCGCCGTCTGGTGAGACTCCGGCAAAGTGGTGGCCGTACCGCGAGCCTGAGGTCAGGGCCCGCAGCTGCCCGACGCCGGTCACCGGCGACCGGGCCGCCTGATCGAGGTCGAGCAGGTAGAGCTGGTGGCGCTCGTTGCCGGCCTCGTCGATCTCCAGCACGGCGCAGCGGCGGCCCGGCAGGTAGTGGGCGCCGCTCACCGGCTCGGGCAGCGCGGTCAGCTCAACCAGGCGGCCCCCGGCGAGCTCGTGCAACTGCATGGTGCCGGAGACATCGGTGCGGACAAGCAGACGCTCCCGCTTCCCGGGGGCGAGATCGAGATCGACGTCGGCAAGCAGGGCGGCGCGCGTCTGAAGCAGCGCCCGCACCCGGTCCAGGGCCAACGAGGTGGTCATCCGTTCATTGTCGCCGGTGGCCGGCGGCGTCCGGGGCGCAGGCACCTCTCCCCTCACGAACTGCCGGCGTTCGCACCCAGGCCGTTCAGCCAGTCGCGAATCGACTGGCCGGCCGGGGTGACCTGGCCCTCCTCGTAGCCGGTGGTGGCCCGGGCCAGGGTGACGCCGTTGAGCGTCGACCACCCGTACTCGATGCCGGTGCCCGAGGCGGCGTACCGGGCGATCGGCTGACCCTGCTGGAGGATCGTGCCGCCCGGGACGATGTCGGTGATCTGCTCGGCGACGTACTGCACCTTGCCGGCGTCGGCCCCCTGGAGCAGCTCGAAGTAGACCAGTGGCTGACCGGCGTACCAGCCCGGGATGATGGCCAGGACCTTGACCCGGCAGGGGGCCAGGATTGGCGCGCCCACCGGCATCGTCGCGTCGACGCCCTGGTCGGTCCGCTCCCAGACCGAGACGTAGCGCAGCGGGTCCATGTACGTCGCGCTCGACACCCGGACCGCGATGACCTCCTGGCGCAGCTCGGCTCGGATCACCGACAGCGGCGGCGCGTGAGCGTTGACGTCGCCCACCGGCGTCGGCCCGGCCGGAACGCCCCCGGAGGCGGCGGCCTGAACCCCCGCGGACGGTTCGACGACCTGGGGATGGGGCTGCGGCACCGAGGCCACCGTCGCCGCCGAGCCGGCGTGGGAGCCGGCCGCCGCGCTCGCGCCGCAACCGGCCAGGCCGAGCGCGGCACCCAGGAGCACGGCGCGGCTGAACCTGCGCCCGCGGCGTGAGCTGGCGATCGACCGGATGCGCAACACGCTAACAACAGACCCCGCCGGCCGGCGTTAGTTGCGGCCGCCCCGTGCCGCACAATCCAGACGCATGGAGGGGGTGCGCCGGATCGCGATCATCGCCAGCGCCAGCGGCAACGGCAAGACGACGCTCGGCCGCCGGCTGGCCGAGCGGATGGAGGTCCGGTTCGTCGAGCTCGACGCCCTCGTGCACGGGCCGGGCTGGGTCGAGACGCCGGACGATGCACTGCGCGCCGTGGTGGAGCCGATCGTCGCCGGCGACGGGTGGGTGATCGACGGCGCCTACCAGCACAAGCTCGGCCGCCTGGTGCTGGTCAGGGCCGATCTCGTCATCTGGCTTGACCTGCCGATCCGCGTCTGGCTCCCGCGGCTCGTCCGTCGGACATGGCGCCGCATGCGCGGGCACGAGGAGATGTGGAACGGCAACCGGGAATCCCTGCGCTCGGCCGTCGGGGGCCGCGACTCGCTGTTCGGCTACGCCTTCCGCCACCACATCCGCAGCCGGCGCGAATGGCCGCGGACGCTGGCCGACCTGCCGGTCCTACGGCTGCGCAGCATCGAGGAGGTCGAGCGCCTGATTGCGCGTGCCGCCTCAGCCGGTGGTCTATCCCGCCGCTGAGAACAACGCGGCGAGCCGCTCGGCGCTGCGCGCCATCTCATGCGAGCTGGCCGCGATCTGCTCCACCGAGGCTGACGTCTGCTGGGTGGAGGCGGAAACCTGCTCGGTCGATGCCGACGCCTCCTCGGCCACCGCGGCCACTTCGGCGATGCTGTCCCTCATCACACTCGTGCGCTCGGCGATGTGCTGGGCGGAGGACGCGATCTGCTGGATGCGATCGGTCATGTTGACGACCACCTCGCCGATGCTCTCGAACGCTGCCCGGGTCTGCTCGACGGTGGCGACACCGTGCTCGGTGCGCGCCGCTCCGTCCTGGACGATCCCCACCACGGCCCGGGTCTCGACCTGCATCGTCTCGATCAGCGCAGCGATCTCGCCGGCCGCGCGCTGGGACTCCTCGGCGAGCTTGCGGACCTCCTCGGCGACGACCGCGAACCCGCGGCCCTGATCGCCCGCCCGGGCGGCCTCGATCGCGGCGTTGAGCGCCAGCAGGTTGGTCTGGTCGGCGATCCCGGTGATGGTCTCCACGATCGTGCCGATCTGCTCGGACTTCGACGCCAGCGCCGAGATCGCAGTGGTGATCTGATCTGAGCCCTCGCGCAGCGCCACCATCGCCTCGGTCGCCTGGGTGGCGGCGCCGACCCCCTGCTCGGCGACGCGGCGCGCCTCGGCGGCGGCATCGGAAGTCCGGCCGGCGTTCTCGGCGGTGCTCTGGATGGTGTCGGAGACCTCGTCGACCGCATCGCGCGCCGACTCCGCCATGCGCACCTGCCGCTCGGCGCCCGCGGCGACCTCGGTGATGGCGGTCGCCACTTCGATGACCGCGCGGCGGGCCTCCTCTGAGCTGAGCGCAACGGCCTGGGAGGACTCGCGCACGCCGCCGGAGACCTCGGCCACCGCATCGAGACGGCTGCGCATCGCGTCCTTGAGCCGGCCGGCCCGGTCGGAGAGATCCTGCTCCGGGGCATCGGTGGGGATCTGCTCCAGGTCCACGCCCATCGTCGCGAATGTGTCGTAGTAGAAGGACTCGACGACGGCCTGGCAGTCGAGGTTGAAGACGGCCAGCAGCGCCCGCTCAGCCCGCCGGCGCAGGCGGGGCTTGGTGGGGAAGTCGCGCGCCAGCCGCCGGGAGAACAGGTCGAACCACGTCATGTAGCTGCCGATGTACCACTTGAGCGGCAGGTCGATGGAGTTGTGGAGCCGGCCGATCTTGAGGCGGGTTTCCAGATAGGCGGTGCCGAAGGCGCCTCCCTCGGCGGCCTCGCGGAAGATCTGCTCCAGGTAGCTCTGCTGTGCGCTCTCCAGTGCCGACCGCAGGTCCGCCGCCGCCAGGCCGCGCTGCCCGGCGTACTCGGCCAAGTGCGCGGCCGTCGGACCGAACGCGAACTGGTGGTCATAGAACGCCGAGACGATCGCCGGGATCGCTTTCGCCGACCAGGGGCGCAACCGCGCCAGCGTCGTGACGTCGGCCGCGTCGAGGGCGACGAACTCTCGCCGGGCGGCGACATTCGCCTCTTCGATTCGATACAGCTCGTGCAGCGTCGTCATGCGAGTCCTTTCCAGATGCCGGGCACTCTCCGTGTGGCCCCGGAGAGGTATCGGCACGCGTCCGCGGATCCTTAGGCCTGCTCCCAGGCCGGTGGCAGCAGGTAACTGAGCTCGTCGTCGTCGACCGGGTGCGCCGCCGCCGGGGGACGCGCCACCGCGACGGGCGGAGCGACCTGCCGGGGCCGCGGCTCTGTCTCGTTCGGCAGAGACCCGACGCGCACCTCGGCGATGTCGACGAGCACCCACCGCTCCGGCGTCCGCCGCTGCCCGTCGATCACATCGTCGATCTGCTCGATGCCGGACATCCGGCGCAGCAGCGGCGCGAACGCCTGCACCGCGGCGTGCTCGATGAGCCGCACCCGCCCCGCGATGTGCAGGCTGAACTCGCCGCGCGGCGAATCGGCGAACAGCAGACCGACGTGGGGGTTCTCGGCGACGTCCTCGACCCAGACAGCCGGGCCACCCCCGTATTGGGGGTACATGAGGGTGCGGTCGTCGAGAACGCGGACGAACCCGGGCGGCCCCGCCTGATACGAGGCATGGCAGACGCCGCCGCGGTCAGAGGTGGAGACGAAGGCGATCTCCTGACGCGCGAGGTAGTCCTTCATCGGTGGGCTGAGATGATCGAGCGCCCGGGGCTCCATCCTGCTCCGCGTTATCGGCCGGGGCAGCGCGATCTGGAGAGGGGCCTAAAGGTTCGCGCGCGGGCGAGCGATAACCGCAGTGATGGCACCGCTCGGTGACAGGGGCCTGCGCGTGGCGGTCGTGGGACTCGGCCGATCCGAGGCGCATGTCGCCGGCTATCTGCTCGCCGGCTCCCAGCCGGGGCTGCGGGTCGACGTCCTAGAGGCGCCGATGGAGATCGGCCGCGCCGAGCTCCTCTCCCGGTACCAGGGGGTCATCTATGCCTTTGGGGGGCCCGGGGCCCAGGCGCCGCCGATTCCGGGAGCCGAGCTGGCCGGCGCCGCCCCCGCGACGTCGTTTCTGAGCTGGGTCAGGGGACACCCGGAACGCGGCGACGACTTCGACCTGCGCTGCCGGCGTGCCATCGTGATCGGCTCAGGCGACGTCGCGCTCGAGGTGGCCAGGGTCCTGGCCCGCGGCATCGAACCGACACCGGACTCCGATGTGAGCGCCGCGTTCGCGCGCAGCGCGCTCGAGGAGGTCGTCGTGGTCGGCCGCGAAGGACCGGAGCAGGCGGCGTTCACGCCGTCCCAGCTGCGGCAGCTCGGTGGGCCGGCCGACGTCGACGTCGTCGCCGATGCCGGCGAACTCGCCGTCCCCGCGCCGTACCGCGAGCTCGACCCCACCGCATCCATAGCGGGCAACCTCGCGCTGCTCCACGAGTACGCAGCCCGTCCGCGCCGTGACGGACGCCGCCGGATCGCGCTGCGCTTCCTGCTTTCCCCCACCAGGATCCTCGGCCTGGGTCGCGTCCAGGCGATCGAGCTGGTGCGCAACACGCTGGAGCGCGATGCAGACGGCCGCCTGCGCGCCCGGGCCACCGCGGCGCGGGCGACGATTCCGACCGGGCTGGTGATCTCCGCGGTCGACGAGGACCGGCGGGCGCCTCCCGGCCTGCCTGTGGACGCGCACGGGAAGATCATCGCCGACGAGCACGGCCGCGTCCGGGAGGCCGACGGCCGGCCGACCGGCGAGTATCTCAGCGGGCACGGCAAGCCGGTCGTCGGTGGCGACCGGGCATCCGCCGTCGAGACGGTGCGCGTCCTGCTCGCAGACCTGGCCGCCGGCTGCCTGGGCGGCTCCTCCCCCCCCCGCGCTCCCGTGAAGCTCAGGCCCGGCGCCGTCGCTCCCGCCGGGCGTGCTCGAGCTGGCGGCGGCGACCACCCTCGACGAGCCCCAGCACCTCCTGAGGCCCGGCCGCCGGCCGGAGCAGATCGACGTCGGCAGCTCTGATGCGGCCGTCGGCGACCGCGCGGCTGCGCAGCCAGTCGATCAGGCCGTCCCACTCCCCGGTCCCCAGCAGGACGACCGGGAAATTGCTGATCGTTCCGGTCTGGATCAGGGTCAGCGCCTCGAACAGCTCATCCAGCGTGCCGAACCCCCCGGGCGCGATGATGAACGCACAGGCGTAGCGCACAAACATCACCTTGCGGGCGAAGAAGTGCCGGAACGTCAGACCGACGTCGACGTACGGATTGCGCAGCTGCTCGTGCGGGAGCTCGATGTTGCAGCCGATCGACAGCGCGCCCACATCGCGGGCTCCGCGATTGGCCGCCTCCATCAGCCCGGGACCCCCGCCGGTGATGATCGCGTAGCCGGCCCGGCCCAGGCAGGCCGTCACGGAGCGCACGAGCGCGTAGTCCGGGTGATCCGGGCGAGTCTGCGCCGAGCCGAACACCGTCACCGCCCGCTTCAGCTCGGCGAGCGCGTCGAAGCCGCGGGCAAACTCGGCGGCGATCGCGTGGAGCCGCTCGGCGTCGGCGGCCCGGACGGCAGCGGACTCGTCTCCGAGCCACAGCAACAACTCCTCGTCGAAGGTGGGAGGGTCTCCGGTCACGTCGCTGGTCGGCGAGGCGTCAGCCGCCGCCGAGTTGGATGGCCTTGACGATCAACAGGATGACGGAGACGACGAGGTAGCCGCGGAGCGTCAGCATCGCCACCTTGCGACCGGTGGACCACTGGGGGCGGCCGAGCAGGGTCAGCGGCGCCATCGTCCACTGCTCCCGCGGAATCTGCGGGCCGGGTGGCGCGGGCGCCGCCGGCCGGCGGCGCGCGTTCCACAGGCTGGCGGCGCCGAACACGACGAGGCCGGCGAGCAACACCGCGCCGCCGATGAGCGCGAACTGCGTCACGTTGATGCTGGGGAAGACGGTCGTGGCCATCAGGATGAGCGACAGCAGGACGAGCACCGCCACGATCACACTCGCCAGCGCATTGAGCCAGGGCCGGTTGCGCCACGGGCCCAGAACCTCCGGGTCGTTGCAGAGCAGCAGGAGAAACACGCTGGCGCTCGGCAGCAGCACGCCGGCCAGCGCCTGCACGGCCTCGGTGATGACCCCAAGCGGCGCGCCCGGGATGAGGACGATCACCGCCGCGCCGGTGACCAGCCCGGCGAAGATGGCGTAGAACGTCTTGGCATCGCGCCAGCTGCGGTGCAGGGAGCTCTTGGTCCCAAACACATCGCCGAACGCGTAGCTGGTGGAGAGCGTCAGAGCTCCCGCCCCAATCAGCGACGCATTGAGCAGCACGACCGCAAAGAACGCCCCCGCCACGTTCCCCAGCACGTGCGACAGGCCTGTGGCCGTGGTGCCCGCGTCCTGGAAGTGGCCGAAGTACGAAGTGCCGTGGAACGCAAAGGCCGAGATGCACATCAGGGCGGCGGCGCCGAGGACGACGACGAACGCGCCGATCCACGTGTCGAGCCGTTCGTAGTTGATCCACCGCGGCGTGATCCGCTTGTCGATGATGTTCGACTGCTGGAAGAACAGCTGCCAGGGGGCCACCGTCGTGCCCACGATGGCGATGATGAGCAGCACCGAGGTCGAGTTCGCCCCGCCGAGGACGCCGGGGACCACGAAGTCATGGCCGATCGCCCCCCAATGGGGGTGGGACATGAAGAACAGGGGGATCACGAGCAGGTTGGCGAACACGAGCACGAACATCCCCCGCTCCCAGGCCCGGAAGCTGCCGGTGGCGGTGATGGCGATCAGGGCGAGCGCGGCGACCGGGACCGCGATGTACTTCGAGACGCCGAAATAGCCGAGCGCAAGGCTGACGCCGATGAACTCGGTGACGATCGTCAGGAAGTTCAACACGAACAGGTCGCCGACGGAGAACCAGCCCCAGAACCGGCCGAAGCGCTCGTTGATGAGGCGGGCGTGGCCGACCCCGGTGACCGCGCCGAGCCTGACGACCATCTCCTGATTGACGACGAGCACCGGGATGAGCAGGAGCAGCACCCACAACAGGCTGGTGCCGTAGTTCTGTCCCGCCTGTGAGTAGGTGGCGACGCCGCCCGCGTCGTTGTCGCCGACCATCACGATCAGCCCCGGACCGACGATGGCCAGCAGCGCGAGCAGACGCGAGCGCAGTCCGCGGTGGGCCTCCTCGTGCTGGCGGATGGTGCCGAACGCGCCCTGGATGTCGCCGATGTGCGCGGAGTCGAGCACAAAGCGCTCGCGCGCGGGCGCCGCAGGCGCACTGGGCTGGCCCACTCGATTCTCCGCCATGGTGCTCGACCTCCTTTCCTGGGCTGCTCTCGGCCCGGGAGCGGAGGGAGGCGACGGGGCCCCGGCTCTAGGCGCCGGCGCGCGTCATGACCCTCGCGACCTCAGGCCGGAGACGGCTACTTCGCGGCAGCTCGCCGTCTTGATGTTCGCTTGGGTCGGTCATGTCGTTTCGGACGCGTTCACGCCACAGACGTGGCCGTAGCGAGGTTACCAGCGCAAAACCCCTGGAGGATTCACATTTCAGTCACGGGCGATGCCGGCGCGCCGGCGCCACGACTCCGGAAGCAACTGCTCCAGGATGTCGTCGACGGCGATGATCCCGACCGGCCGTCCCTCCCCGTCCATGACGGGGATCGCGATCAGGTTGTAGTCGGTCATCAAGGTAGCCACCTCCGGCAGATCGGCCTCGACGCTCACCGCCGGGTCCCCGGCCTCGAGCAGGCCGGCGAGGGGATCGGACTCGTTCGCGCGGACGAGCTCGGACAGGGCCACCGCTCCGGCCAGCAGCCCGCGGTCGTCGACGACGACGATGGTCGACACCGGCTGGGCTCCCAGCTCGCTGGCGCGGACCCGGGCGATCGCCTCGCCGACGGTCGCCGTGATCGGCGCGGACACGAAGTCCGGGGTCATCAGCCCGCCGGCGGTTGAGGGGTTGTGGTCCAGCAGGCTCCGCAGCTTGCGCTGCTTGGCCGCCGGCAGCAGGTTGAGGACGGGCAGCCGCCGGTCCTGCTCGAGCTCCAGCAGGAGGTCTGCGGCGTCGTCCGGCGCCATCCGGCTGAGGACCGCCGCCACCTCGGCGTCCGGGCGCCCGCGCAGGAACTCGACCTGGTGCTCGTCATCGAGCTCTTCGAACACGTCGGCCTCGAGCTCTTTGTCCTGGCCGACGGCCTGCATGATCTCCTCGCCCTCCTCATGGGAGGCCGCCTCGACGAGGTCGGCGATCTGAGCCGGGTGCAGACGGAGGAGCCGGCGCGCCGCCAGCTTCAGGCGCGACGTGGGAACGTGGGCCACAAGCGGCTCCAGGTCCGTCCACGGGATGAACTCCCTGTGCTCGGTGTCGTGGCCGCGGAACCGGCGCGGGAGCAGGCGCCACAGGCGGGGCCGGAGGGTGGGATCGATCCCGGCCACCCGCCAGGTGCCCTCGTCGCAGACGAGCTCCACCTCGCGCGCCTTGGCCAGACGGGCCGTGGTGACGTTGATCAGCGTGTGGTCGAGGACGTCGCCGCGGAGCAGGACCTCGCCCGGCCGCCGCTCGAACTGCGCCAGGTTCACCTTCGTCGTCGACGTGCGGGCGGCGGCGGGCTCCAGCGCCTGGACGTGCTCGCTCGGCACGAACGCGTCGCGCCCGCCGATCCGCGCCTTCAGGCCGATGACCGGCGGCAGCACCTCGCCCGTGTCCAGCCGTGCGACGACGTCCTCGACCCGGCCGAGGCGCTCCCCCGCGGAGTCCAGCAGCGGGCTGCCCGCCAGTGAGGATACGTGGACGATCGCGTCTGGCATCGTCGGCTCGCCTACAGCGTAGCCAAGCTCCCGCCGGACAGGAGATGTTTCCGGCGTGCCGGCGCGGCACAACGTCCTACGGTCGGACCGAGTACGGATCGCAAAACCCGGGGTCTTCCGCGATGTGCCCGGCGGGTGAACCGCGTAGCGTCCCGGGCATGTCCATGAGCACCCCGGCCCCCGGTCCCGGCCGCCCCGCCGGTTCAGGCAGCGAGCGCCAGATGTATCGAGAGCTGCGCCAACAGGCGCTGCGAGAGCAACGCCGGCGTCAGCAGAAGATCCAGCGCCTGCTGCAGGAGCACGGCCAGCGCGCCCTCACGGCGTTCCGCCACCCCAGCCGGTAGTCAGGAACGCCGAGGCAAGCGACCTCGGGCGCGCTCGGCGATCTTCAATCAGCGGAAGGCGTTGATGCCGGTCAGCGCGCCGCCGACGACGAGCGCGTGCACGTCAGCGGTCCCCTCGTAGGTGACCACCGACTCCAGATTGTTCATGTGGCGGATGACCGGATACTCGAGCGTGATCCCGTTGGCGCCCAGCACCTGCCGCGCCGTGCGCGCCACCTCCAGGGCGGCGTTGACGTTGCCCAGCTTGCCCATGCTCACATGCTCCGGGCGCAGCCGCCCGTCGTCCTTCATCCGCCCCAGATGCACCGCCAACAGCGTCCCGCGATTGACCTCCAGCGCCATCTGCGCCAGCTTCTGCTGCTGAATCTGGGTGGCGGCGATCGGTCGGCCGAACGCGGTTCGCTCCTTGCTGTACTCCAGGGCCGACTCCAGACACGCCCGGGCGGCGCCCATCGCCCCCCACACGATCCCGTACCGCGCCTCGTTCAGACACGACAACGGGCCGCGCAGCGACGTCGCCTCCGGCAGCATCGCCGACCCCGGCAGCCGCACGTCGTCCAGCAGCAGCTCCGAGGTCACCGACGCCCGTAGCGACAGCTTCTTGTGGATGTCCTGCGTCGTGAACCCCTTCGTCCCCCGCGGGACCAAGAACCCCCGGATGCCGTCATCGGTGCGCGCCCACACCACCGCCACCTCGGCGACCGACCCGTTGGTGATCCACATCTTCTGCCCATGCAGGATCCAGTCATCACCGTCGCGCTTGGCGCGCGTGCGCATCGCCCCCGGATCCGACCCCGCGTCCGGCTCGGTCAGGCCGAAGCAGCCGATCGCCTCGCCGGCGGCCATCCGCGGCAGCCACTCCTGCTTCTGCTCCTCAGACCCCCAGCGGTGGATCGCAAACATCGCCAGCGACCCCTGGACCGAGACTAGGCTGCGCAGGCCACTGTCACCGGCCTCCAGCTCCAGGCACGCCAGCCCGTACGCCGTGGCGCTTGCCCCGGCGCAGCCGTAGCCGCTCAGGTGCATCCCCAGCACGCCGATCTTCCCCAGCGCCGGCGCCAGCTCCAACGGGATCCGCCCCTCCTCAAACCAGTCCCCCACGTACGGGACCACCTGGTCGCGCACGAACGCGCGGACGGTGTCACGGATCATCAGCTCCTCATCATCGAGGAGGTCATCAACGGCGAGAAAATCGGTGGGCCGGATCTCCCGGGGAGAGGTGGCGGTCATCTCCTGCTCCTTACTTGTGCAGGGACCGCACGTCAAGCGCGTGGTCCGGGGTTGATGGGGTTGAACTGCTGTGTGCGCCGGTGGTGCGTGCGCACGGTTGGCGTGACAGGTGATCGTGTGCGCGCGGGCGCCCAGCCTTACTTCGGTCCGCGACCGTCGGGTTGGCTCCGGGGTCGGCGACATGATGTGTGATGGGGTGATCCCGCTGGGGGAAGCTCATGCGGGGGCGAGTGCCTCCTCTCCGAGCTCGCGGAGCGTGTGGTAGCTGCGCTTGAGCAGCTTGCGCGCGACCGACAGGCACGCGCGGTTACCGCCGATCCGCTCCTTCGCGTCCAGGTAGTACTCGCGGTCGGGGCTGCGCTCACCGCGTCTGGCGACCTGCGCGGCCTCATACAGCGCCCAGCGCAGCGCCGGCGGCCCCTGGCGGGAGATGTGCCCGGGCGCGCGACGTTGATCAGACTGATACACGGTGATGTCCAGCCCCGCGTAGCGGACCGCTTGGCGCGAGGAGGAGAACCTCGTGCAGTCGCCCAGCTCGGCGAGGATCGTGACCGCGGTCAGCGCTCCGATCCCGTAGTGGGCCATCAGCGCCTTGCACCCGGCCTGCCGGCGCGCACAGGCGCGCAGCTCCTTGTCCAGCGGCGCGAGCTGCGCCTCGAGCGCGTCGATCATCGCGACCGCGATCGTGACCTGCTCACGCGCCGCTGCGGGCAGCGGCTGCGCCGCGAGCCACTCGCGCCCATCACCCACCATCAATTGGCGGCGTTGCGGACAACCGTGGTGATACAGCGTCGCCTGGATCCGCTGCTGCCACTCCGAGCGCTGCTCAGACAGCGTGTGGCGCAACCTGACCCGCGCGCGCAGATCGAGAATATGATCAGGCGGGATCCACGACTCCGGCAGCCGCCGGATCATCAACAACTCCCGCAGATGCCTGGCGTCCGCACGATCGCCCTTCGCGCGCTTCTTCGGACCCCGCAACCCCGCCGTCTCCGCCGGCTCGGCCAGATGCACCACGGCACCGACCCGCCGCAGCTCCTCGACCACGAACCGCCACCCGGTCGTCGCCTCCAGCGCGACCTCGAGCTCCTGGCCACAAAACCGCTGAAGGAACTTTCGCACCGCCGCACGATCCGCCGGGACCACGCGAGTGCGCTGCACCTCGCCGGTGTCGGTGTCGATCCAGTCGCCGGCGATCTGCCCTCGATGCTGATCAAGTCCCATTACGATGCTCACCAGGGGCCTCCTCAAGCTCCACGGTTACCAAGCCTGCGCGGACACGCTCCGCGCTTGAGCTGAGGAGGTCCCTACACGTCGAGGTGGACAGACTGCTCATGACATCTTTCGTCCATCTGCATCCAAGCAGACGCTGCGCACTGAGGGAACCTGAGATGCGGAGCAAATCGTGGCCGCCCGCGCTCCGCTGCGGCGTCAGACGTGGCGCGCGACGCGTTCCTCCAGAAAGGCGAGCACCTCGAAGTAGCGCGTCGGCAGGGCGCGGGCGAGGCCGTCGAAGACGTAGGCGTCCGGTCCGACCAGGATCCGGCTCCGCCCCGCCTTGACCCCCTCGTGGATGATCCTGGCGGCGCGCTCAGGCCGCGTGAAGGCGAGCTGCTCGAACTGGCGGGCGGCGTCCTCGTGAGAGACGTCGGCCCGCAGCGGGTGCGCGTGGTAGCGCGCGTTGCGGGCGATGTTCGTCTTGACGCCGCCCGGATGAACGGTGGCGGCGCGGACACCGGTGCCGCGCAGCTCGTGGCGCAGCGACTCGGTGTAGCCCCGCACCGCGAACTTCGAGGCACAGTAGGCGCTCTGGTGCGGGATGCCGACCAGGCCGAACACGCTGGAGGTGTTGACGATCACGCCGGAGTCCTGGCGCAGCAGGATCGGCAGGAATGCCCGGACCCCGTTGACGACGCCGCCGAAATTGATGTCCAGCACCCACTCGTCGTCCTCGACCGACCCCTCGGCAACCGACTGCGAGGTGGCCACGCCGGCGTTGTTGAAGACGTAGCCGAGCGGCCGGGGCGCCCACTCGGCCACCTCGGCGGCGAACGCCATCTGGGCCTGGCGATCGCGCACGTCGAGCCGGCGGGCGAAGACGAACCCGCCCACCTCGCCCACCCCGCCCACCCCGGCGATCAGGTCGGCCGTCTCCTGCAGCCCGTCCGCGTCCTGATCGACGATCGCGACCGGACACCCGTGCTCGGCCAGGCGCTGGGCCAGCGCGCGGCCGATGCCGGACGCGGCGCCGGACACAAAGGCGGTCCGTCCGTCGAGCTCCAGCCTCCTCCTGCTCATCTGCGTCTCCTTGTCAAGGTCGTCGTCACGCGATCGCCGGCTCGCGCCCCGGCAGCGGATGCGGCAGCTCGGTGGCGTAGTCACCGATCTGAAAGCGGGCGAGCCGGCGCTGGTACTGGCGCACGCTACCCGGCCACAGGGTCGAGTTGCGGCCGGTCTCGTCGAGGTACCAGCTCAGGCATCCCCCGGCCGTCCACACGCTGCCCCGGGTGGCGCGATCGACCTCCTCGATGTACTTCGTCTGCGCCGCCGGGGTCGCCTCCAGTGTCGCCAGGCCGTGCTCGCGCCGGTACCGCAGCGCCGTGTTCAGGTAGGCGATCTGGGCTTCGATCATGAGCAGCACCGAGTTGTGGCCGAGCCCCGTGTTGGGACCGAGGAGCACGAACAGGTTGGGGAAGCCGGCCACGGTCAGGCCGAGATGGGCCTGAGGACTCCCCTGCCAGTGCTCGGCCAGCATCCGGCGATCGCGACCGCGGATCCGCTCGGCGAACGGCATGTCGGTGACGTGAAAGCCGGTGCCGAAGATGATCGTGTCGACCTCATGGTGGATCCCGTCGGCGTCCACGATCCCGGTGGGCGTGACCTCTTGGACGCCCGCGGTGACGACGCCGACGTTCGGCTGAGTCAGCGCCGGATACCACGTGTTGGAGCCGAGGACACGCTTGCAGCCGAGCCGGTAGTCCGGCGTGAGCTTGGCCCGGAGCTGCGGGTCGGCGACCTGTTTGGCGATGTGGGCCTTGGCGCGGCGCTCGGCGAGCTTCATGACCGAGGGGTGCCGGAAGCCGATATGGAAGGACTCGTACAGCGAGAACACGGCCTGGCGGGTCAGCGACAGCAGGCGGGGGTGACGGGCGAAGCGTCGCTGCCAGCTCCGGGGGATCCGCGGGTTGCCCCGGGGCAGGACCCAGGGCGGGGTGCGCTGGAACAGCGTCAGGTGGCCGACCCGGGGCTGGATCTCCGGCACGAACTGGATGGCCGACGCGCCGGTGCCGACGACCGCCACCCGCCGGCCGATGAGGTCGTGAGCGTGATTCCAGCGGGCGGAGTGAAAGACGGTGCCGGCGAAGTCGTCCAGACCGGGCAGCTCCGGGATCGACGGGTCGGCCAGCGCCCCGGTAGCCGAGACGAGGACCTCGGCGGTGTAGTCGCCCCGGCTGGTGGCGATCTCCCAGCGGTCGAGGTCGTCGTTCCACGCCGCGTCCAGGACCTCATGGTCGAACCGCATGTGACCGGCGACGTCGTGCCGCCCGGCGACCTCGTGCATGTAGGCCCAGATCTCCGGCTGGGGCGCGAACGCCCGGCTCCAGCCCGGGTTCTGCTCGTCGGTGTACGAGTACAGGACGCTGGCGATGTCACACGCGCAGCCCGGGTACGAGTTGTCGCGCCAGGTCCCGCCGAGGTCACCGGCGCGCTCGAGCACGACGAAGTCCTCGATTCCCTCCCGGCGCAGCGCGATGGCCAGGCCCAATCCGGACAGGCCCGCCCCGGCGATGGCGATCTGGACGTCCCGGGTCTCGGTGTCGAGCATCTGCGTCTCCTGGTCGGCGGTGCTTCGGTACGTCTTCGTACCGAAGGTACGCCAGCATACCAGTAGTTGGCGGATCGCCGCTCCAGGGGTGACACGTTCTGCAGGTTCCACCGATGGTGCCGGCCCCCCGGCGCACCGGGCCTCGAGTCAATCGAGCAGCGTTCCGTTCAGAATCGCCTTGATCGTCTCCCCGGCGCTCGCCCGCAGCTCGCTCATGTCGCGGCCGCGCTGGAGGGCGATGACGAGCAGCTCGCGCAGGCCGCCGACGATGATGATGGCGGTGTCCATGGCCAGCGGGCGCAGGCCGAGGTCCGGCTGGGCGCGGCGCCCGGACTCGACGAAGCCGACGAGCATCCCGGCGAAGCGCTCCAGGGTGGCAAGGCCGCGGTCGGCGCCGGCCTGACCGAGCCCGGGGAGCTCGCGGACGAAGCTGCGGTACAGCGCAGGCTGAGCCGTGACGTTGGCGATGTAGGCGTCGACCGCGCTGTCGACCTGCTGATCGAGCGGACGGTCCGGGTGCACCGCGTCGGCGATCTGCTCCATCATCGCGTCGTTGGTGGCGTCGAACAGGGCCAGGAAGCAGGCCTCGCGGTCGGCGAAGTGCTCGTAGAAGTTGCGCCGGGAGGTGCGGGCGATGCGGACGACGTCGGCCACCGTCGTATCGCGGTAGCCCTTCTCCTCGATCGAAACCGCCATCGCGGCGATCAGGCGCTCCCGGTGGCCGCCGGACTCGGCGACGGCCGGCCGGCCGGCGGTTGGCTGTGCTGACACGCTGGGCACGATAGGCGACGTCAGCCGGGAAGGCCACGCTCGACGACGACCGTGCAGCCTCCGCGGGGGATCATCGTGACGTTGCGCATGCGCGGGGATTCCGGCGCCGGATCCGGCGCCCGCAGGTCGGTCCGCCGGGCGATCGCCTCCAGCACCACGCGCTGCTCGGCCATCGCCAGGGTCGCCCCCAGGCAGCGCCGGATCCCGCCGCCGAACGGGATCCACGTGTACGTCCCCGGCTTGACGAACGCTCGGCGTCCGGCCTCGCCCGAGTGTTCGTCGCCCGCGTTGACGCCGAGGAACCGCTCCGGGGCGAACACCAGCGGCTCCGGGTAGACGTCCGCCCGGTGGTGCAGGGCGATGATGCTCACCGCCACCGGCGTGCGGGCCGGCACGACGTAGTCGCCGAAGCGCCAGGGGCGGGTGACCATGCGGACGATCATGGGGATGACGGGGCGGTTGCGCATGCCCTCGTGAATCGTGGCCTCGACGTAGTCCCGGGACGCGGCGCTGTCCGAGCCCCGCACCAGGGCGCGCAGCCGGTCGTAGGCCTCCGGGTGACGCAGCAGCCGCTCGAAGATCCAGGCCAGCGAGTTGGCCGTCGTCTCGTGCCCGGCCAGCAACAGAGACATGAGCTCGTCGCGCAGCTCCTGGTCGGTCAGGGGCTCGCCCTGCTCATCGCGGGCGGCCAGCAGGAGCGACAGGACGTCGTTGCGCCCGGCGTCGCCGGCCTCGGCGCGGCGCACCCGGATGACCGCGTACATGTCGCGGTCGGCGATCCGCAGCATCCGCCGGAGCACCCCCTGCGCCTCGCTGGCCCCGGCGTTGCGCATCTCCAGCAGCTGATAGAGCGGGTGCGTCGACATTGCCAGCAGGCGCCGGGTGGTGTCGCGCATCCGGTGCTCGACCGTTCCCGGCGCGGGCGCGCCGTCGACACCGAACACACCGCGCATGATCACCTCCAGGGTGACCGCCTGCATGCGCGGCGCCAGCGCGAAGGGCTCACCCGTGGGCCAGGTATCGATCTCCCTCTCGGTGACCTCCGAGATCATCCGCACGTACCGCTGGACGGCCTCGCCGTGAAACGGCGGCAGCAGCAGCTTGCGCTGGCGCAGGTGACGCTCGCCCACCGACGTCAGCACCGAGTTCGCGCCCAGGATCGGCCGCAGCGGCGACTCGCCGGTCAGCGACGGGGCGTCGGCCGGCTTGGCCTTGAGCAGGGACTCCAGATGGCCCGGATGGCAGGTGACGACGAAGCCGCCGCGCCGAGTCGGCAGCCGGAGCGTCCAGACGTCGCCGAACCGCCGCAGGTTGGCCAGATGGAAGCTCATCGGCCGCAGGCCGAAGCGCAGACCCTGGAGGAGCGGTGGCGACGTGGGACCGGGGGGCGGTGCGGTCGGCGGGGCCTCGGCCGGCCCGGCGGAGGACGGCGGGGCCCCGGGTCCGGCCAGCGGTTCGGTGGTGACGATCCGGTCGGCGACGGCAGTCACGGTACGGGAGTGTACCAGACTCCCGCCCGCGCTTCTACCGCCTGAGCGTGACCGCGCGGGTGGCCGATACGGCCGCCCCGCCGGCCGGGGTGTACGCCCCTTGTACGACCAGCCTCAGGCGCTTCGCCGTCTTCAGTATCCGCTTGCCGTCCGCCGTCAGCTTGACCGTGATCCTGACCGGCCCCGCCGCCGAAAAGCGCGCCCTGCCGGTTGCGATCAGGGTCGGCTTCGCGCGCGCCTTGCGGACGTGAGCGCCACTGGGCATGGCATACCAGCTGATCACGATCTCGCCGGCGGTGAGCGCCCTGTATGAGAACGTGTAGCCACCGCGCTTGAGCAGGGCGGAGATCGTCGCCGCCTTCCCCGAAGGGGCCAGCCGCTTGAACAGCTCGCCCTGGAGTTGAGCCGCGCCCGGAGCCGTGACGATGGAGGGCGGCGGGCTCCCGCCGAGCGGCGGCGTGGGTGGGCTTGGTGGAGTGGGCGGCGGCGGGGGCGGCGAGGCGGAAGCCTGGATCACCGAGGTCACGGCGGAGGTGTCAGGGCCAGTGGTCCCACCGCCGTTGGTCGCCCATTCCTCCACCCGGATCGTGCTGCCCACGTCCAACGAGGTGAGCGTGTAGGTCGGACTGTCGGCCCCACCGATGTCCGAGCAGTTGTTCCCCGTCGTGTCGCACCGCTGCCACTGGTAGCTGAAGGAGGTGGGGGATCCGTTCCAGTTCCCCTGCGACTCGGTCAGGGTCTGGCCCTCGGTCGGGTTGCCGCCGATCGTGGGCGGGCCGGTGAATGCGGGCGCGGAGGTGAAGGCATCGCTCAGGCTCGCGAACCAGAATTGACCGAGGCCGAACGACTGGCTGATCGCCGCGTCGGTGGTGCCGTGATCCGCATAGCTGCTCCCGGACGCGGTCTTGATCGTCGCCGTGTACGAGGTCTCGACGGGGCCGATGTTGACCCCGCCCCCGCCGGCGCCCGCCAGGCAGTCGGCCATTGCGCCGTTGTCGACGAGCGTCTCTGAGCCGGTGACGGTGCCCTGCTTCGACTTGATCTTGAACGCGGCCGAGTAGGCCGTGAGCGGAGCAAACACTTCCGGAGGCGGGAGCACGGTTGCCGTGTAGGAGACCATCCCGGATTCGGTGAACGTCCCGGCGAACGGTCCCGTGGCCTTCCCGCTGAATTTGAAGTTGGGCCCGCTCGTGGGACCGTTGCCGCAGACCAGGAAGAAGGGGTACGGAGCAGTCGTCACACTCTGCGAAGCGCTGAACGACTCTCCGGCCAGCGTCGGCGGCGCGGGCGTCTGTGCCGCCGCTGCCGCGGGCAGCGCACCCAAACCAACAACACCGGCAATCGCAGTCGCTAGTGCGAACCGAAACATCCCCGCGCCCCCTTTCACCGGCCCGGCGAGTCTGGACTTAGTCGAAATCAGATGCCATCCACCCCTGGCGACGACGGGTGATGCTACCACCCTGCCGCTGGAGGCAGCGGCTCGTACCCCACCCACATCCGGGCCGCTTCAGCGGGCGGTCGTGTACGCCGCCGCCTCGCGGCGGATGACCGACAGCAGATTGCCCATCGCGATGTTGGCATCGAGCAGATGCAGACCCCACGCCGGAGACGGAGACGGCGTCGGCACCTGCGCCCCGCCGACCGGCGCGATCTCCAGCACACTGGCGCCACCCGCCGAGGAGCAGCGCGCGCGGTACGCGCCCGGCTCGGAGACGAACTCGGTGGCGGGGTGCGGCAGCGTCACGTGCATCAGCGCGTTTCCGGCCGCGATGGGGCCGCGTGCGAATGGCGCGGATGGGAGGATCGCGTCGACCTTCGCCGCGCCGCCGCCCAGCGCCGCCGGGTTGGTGCACAGCACCTGATCGCCGGGCACCGTGGTGCGGCCGAAGATGCTGAACGCCGGCGGCGTCTGGTCGAAGGTCGAGAACGCGATGACGCAACCGAGCTCGGACGCCGATCGGCAGGCCGGGACGTGGCGGAACGTGCCGCCGGTCCGCCTGCCATGCCGCACCAGGACGTTGCCGCCCAGGAGGATCGCCGAGACGAGGCGCCGGCGCAGCGCGGGCGTGCGGTCGATGTCGCGCGCGATCAACTGTTTGAGCACGAGCGCTCCCTGCGAGTGTCCGATCAGGACGAACCCGCCCCCGTGGCTGTACTTGCGCAGGTACGTGTGAAACGCGGCAGTGACGTCCCTGAGCGGGGTGGTCAGCTGCGCGGGCGTCTCGTGGTTGCCGGAGTTCAGCGCAGCCAGCGTCACCTGCCGGTACATGGGCGCAAACACCCGGCAGTACTGCGAATAGCGCGCGGCCTGGTACAGCGCGATGGAGCGCTCCTCGGGATCGATATGGAGGTTGGACAGCGTCGTCGTCTGATGGGAGACCGTCGGATACACGTAGAAGCAGTCGATCGCCGGGCGCCGGACCGCGTGGGGATGGAGGACCCGCAGCGGACGCAACGTCGGCGAGTAGACGGTCGTCGAGAGGCTGACAGCACAGGGGTTGGGGTGCTCGCCGGGGCGGCACAGCCAGACGGTCCTGGCCGATGCCGACGCTGACAGGGTGAGCAGGGCGAGCGTCGCGACGGCGGCAGCGAGCGGAGGCAAACGGCGAGCCATGAGCGGCATCCGCCTACGACACCGGCGGGCGCCGGTCCGCCCACGGCGCCGCCGCCTCGAGCTGGCCGGCGAGCGAGTACAGGACGTCCTCGGCGCCCAGGCGGCCGACGAGCTGCACGCTCAGGGGCAGCCCGTCGGAGCCGAGCCCGGCGGGGAGCGTCACCGCCGGCTGGCCGGTGACGTTGAACTGCGCGGTGTACGGGCTGAAGCGCCCGGCCTTGTCGATCGCGATCGGCGCCGACCGGCCGAAGCCCCCCTCGGCCCCGATGGCGGTCGTGGCCAGGCCCGGCGTCATGAGCACGTCGACCTCGTTCCAGAGCCGGGTGATCCGCTCGATCGTCTTCGGACGCCGCGCCAGCAGGCGCCGGCGGCGGACCGGCGGGACCAGGTACCGGCCGGCGCCGGCCATCTGGCGGGTGCTGCGCTCCAGCGTGGTGCGGTCCGGAACGGAGAGCGACTCCTCGTAGACCCCGCGCAGCCAGTACTGGAGAAACTCGGTCTGCACCAGGCCGTAGTCCGGGTCTCGCTCCACCACCTCGTGGCCGAGCTCGCGCAGCGTCGTGGCCATCCGTTCCCACGCGCCGCGCTGATCGGACGAGACCCGTCCCATGACGCCGAGAGGCTGCTTGCGGGAGACGGCGATCCGCAGGCGCCCGGGCGGCCGGGCGGCGGCCTCGGCATACCGCGGGGCGCCGGACGCCTCCGGGTAGATGACGTCGAGCAGGAGGGCGCTGTCGGCGACCGTCCGCGCCAGGGCGCCGAAGACGGTCAAACCCAGCCAGCCGGACGTCAGCTCGGAGGCGGCCGGGCTGCGCGAGGGCTTCATGCCGACCAGCCCGCAGCACGCCGACGGGATCCGGATCGAGCCGCCGCCGTCGCCGGCCGTCGCCGCTGCCACCATCCCGGCGGCGACCGCCGCGGCCGACCCGCCGGACGAGCCGCCCGGGGTGCGGGTCAGATCCCACGGATTGCGGGTGATGCCGTTGGCCCGGCTCGCCGTCCACGGGAAGATGCACAGCTCCGGGGGAGTGGTGATCCCCACCGGGATCGCCCCCGCGGCCCGCAGGCGGCGGACCACCTCGTGATCGGCGGCAGCCGGCGGTCCGTGGCTCCGCGTGCCGCGGGCCGTCACCTGACCGGCGAGCTCCATCTCGTCCTTGACCCCGATCGGGACCCCGGCCAGGGGACCGGTGCGGTCGATGCGGTCAGCCTCGGCCAGCGCCTCGTCGGCCAGGACCACGCGGAAGGCGTTGAGCTGCGGATCCAGAGACTCGATCCGGCGCAGGTAGAGCTCCACCAGCTCCCGGGGCTGCACCTGGCCGTCGCGGACCAGGCCGGCCAGCGCGGCCGGGCCGGCGAATGCGAGGTCGGTGTCGGCGGTGGTCGTCACGGGGCTCCTCCTTGCAGTCGAGTCATTGCAGCGCCAGGACCAGCTCCCGGATCGCGCCCGGGTAACGGTAGGAGATACCGCCGTGCTTGCCGTCGAACAGCTCCAGCGTGTGGTCGATGCCCAGCCTGGTCAGCTCATCGGAGAAGGCCTGGGCTCCGAGATCGAGGAAGAACTCGTCCTGGCGCCCGGCGTCGAGGTAGATGCGGCGCAGGCCTCGCAGGACGCCGGCATGAGGCTCGGCCATCCGCACCGGGTCGAGCGCCAGCCAGCGCTGCCACACGTCGTCGATCAGCCGGCCCGTGCGGAGGTCGAACGGGAGCAGCGCCTTCCCCGGCCGCGCCGGGTCAGGCGTATAGGCGCACGCGTAGGCATACAGGGAGAACGCGGCGCCGTAGCGGCCCCAGTCGAAGCTCGGCGCCGCGGCCGCCTCCTCCACCAGTTTCTCGTACGAGCCGCCGAAGTCGTCGCGCAGCAGCCGGGCGATGCCGGGGAAATCGCGCTGATAGCAGCACTCAAACAACGCGTCCCCGGCGTGGGAGGCGAGCGCGCCGAACACGTCCGGGCGCAGCATCGGCACCACCATCGCGCCGTAGCCGCCGGACGACTTGCCGGCGATGCCCCGGTGGGCGGCACCCTCGAGGGTGGGATAGCGCTCGTCGACGAACGGCACGATCTCGTCGCAGAGGTGGTCCAGGTACGGGCCCGTGCTCGACGAATTGAGGAACTGCGAGCCGCCCAGCGACGTCCACGCGTCGACGAACACGATCACCGCATCCGGGCACTCACCGGCTGCGAACATGGCATCGAGGCGCTCGATGACCGTGGGCTCGAACGCGGTGCGCCCCAGCCACATGTCGACCTGGCCGGAGTAGCCCTGGATCACATACACCGAGGGGAAACGCCGGCGATCGTCGGCGACCGCGACCGCGCCCGGCGAGCGGTAGACGTAGAGCGGCCGCTGGGCGGGATCGCCCAGGGGGTTGCCCTCCAGCAGGTCCGAATGCACCGTGATCCGGTCCAGCATGCCGGCCAGCGGCCGGTCCCATGGCGCGCCGGCGAGGCCCTCCACCCTCCGCAAGGTCATGCCTGGAACCTACGGGAATCGCGAGGAACGTGGCGCGTCATGAGATCGGGGCGACAGGGGTATAGTCGGATCACCGGGGTCCGACAGAGAGTGCCATGACCGATCGAGTCCACCTGCAGACGCCGAGTACGAACGGCCACGGGGCCGAAGCAGACGTCGATCCAGACGCGGTAGAGACAACCGAGTGGCTGGAGGCGCTGGACGCCGTCGTCTCCCACGACGGCGTCGACCGCGCCCGCCACCTCCTGACCCGGGTCATCGAGCGTGCCCAGCACGCCGGCACCGGGCCGATCGCCAGCCTCAACACCGCGTACGTCAACACCATCCCGCGCGAGCTGGAGCCGCCGTTCCCCGGCGATCCGGCGGTCGAGCGCCGGCTGCGGTCGATCGTCCGCTGGAACGCGATGGCGATCGTCGTCCGGGCCAACAAGCTCTCCTCCGAGCTCGGCGGCCACATCGCCAGCTACCAGTCGCTGGCGACGCTGTACGAGGTCGGCTTCAACCACTTCTGGCATGCGCCCCACGATGGGCACGCCGGCGACCTCGTCTACTTCCAGGGCCACTCCTCGCCCGGCAACTACGCGCGCGCATATCTGGAGGGACGCCTGTCGGAGGAGCAGCTCGACAACTTCCGCCAGGAGGTCGACGGCAACGGGCTGTCCTCGTACCCGCACCCGTGGCTGATGCCGGACTTCTGGCAGTTCCCCACCGTCTCACTGGGGATCGGCGCCATCACCTCGATCTACCAGGCGCGGTTCATGCAGTACCTCCAGGCCCGCGGGCTGGCGAATACAGAGGGCCGGAAGGTGTGGGCGTTCCTCGGCGACGGCGAGATGGACGAGCCCGAGTCGATGGGCGCCACCGCGTTGGCCGGGCGCGAGCAGCTCGACAACCTCGTCTGGGTCGTCAACTGCAACCTGCAGCGGCTCGACGGGCCGGTCCGGGGCAACGGCAAGATCATCCAGGAGCTCGAGTCCGACTTCCGCGGCGCCGGCTGGAACGTGATCAAGGTCATCTGGGGCAGCCGCTGGGATCCGCTGCTGGCCGCCGACGTCGACGGCGCCCTGGTCAAGGTGATGGAGGACTGCGTCGACGGTGACTACCAGACGTTCAAGTCCCGCGACGGCGCCTACGTGCGCGAGAACTTCTTCGGTCGCGACCCGCGCCTGCTGGAGCGCGTCGCCCACATGACCGACGAGGAGATCTGGCTGCTCAACCGGGGCGGGCACGACCAGCAGAAGGTGTTTGCCGCCTATGACGCCGCCGCCCGTCACACGGGCCAGCCGACGGTCATCCTGGCCAAGACGATCAAGGGCTACGGGATGGGCGTCTCCGGCGAGGGCCAGATGATCACCCACCAGGCCAAGAAGATGAACGAGGCGGCGCTGCTCGCCTTCCGCGATCGCTTCGAGCTGCCCCTGACCGACCAGCAGGTCCGCGACGCCGAGTACTACAAGCCGCCGGCGGACTCGCCGGAGATGCAGTACCTGCGCGAGCGGCGGGCCGAGCTCGGCGGCTCGATGCCGGTGCGCCGGCAGCGCTCGCGGTCGCTGCCGATCCCGGAGCTGGAGCTGTTCAAGGGCCAGCTGGAGGGCACCGGCGACCGCGAGATCTCGACCACGATGGCGTTCGTCCGCGTGCTGGCCGCGCTCCTGCGCGACAAGCAGCTGGGACGCCACATCGTGCCGATCGTTCCCGACGAGTCGCGGACGTTCGGCATGGAGGGCCTGTTCCGCCAGTTCGGCATCTACTCGCCCTTCGGCCAGCGCTACCGCCCGGAGGACTCCGAGCAGCTCATGTTCTACAAGGAGGACGAGCACGGACAGATCCTCGAGGAGGGGATCACCGAGGCCGGCTCGATCTCCTCGTTCATCGCGGCCGGGACCTCGTACAGCGCCCACGACACGCCGATGGTGCCGTTCTACATCTACTACTCGATGTTCGGCTACCAGCGGGTCGGCGATCTCGTCTGGGCCGCCGGCGACAGCCGGACCCGGGGCTTCCTGCTCGGCGGCACCGCGGGACGGACCACCCTGAACGGCGAGGGCCTCCAGCACGAGGACGGCCACAGCCATCTCCTGTTCTCCGTCGTCCCCAACATCCGCGCGTACGACCCGGCATTCGGCTACGAGGTGGCGGTCATCATCCAGGACGGCCTGCGGCGGATGCTCGCCGACCAGGAGGACGTCTTCTACTACCTGACGCTGATGAACGAGAACTACCCGCACCCGGCGATGCCGGACGGGGCGGCTGAGGGGGTCCTGCGCGGCATGTACCCCTTGCGCGAGGCCTCGCGGCGGTCGCGCAAGCCGACCGTGCAGCTGCTCGGCTCCGGCACCATCCTGCGCGAGGTCATGGCCGCCGCCGAGCTGCTGGAGGCGGACTTCGGCGTCCTGGCGGACGTGTGGAGCGTCACCTCGTTCTCGGAGCTGCGCCGCGACGGGATCGAGGCCGAGCGCTGGAACATGCTCCATCCGACCAAGAAGCCCCGGGTGTCCTACGTGGAATCGGCACTGACCGGACGCCGCGGGCCCGTCATCGCGTCAACCGACTACCTGCGGGCGGTTCCGGATCAGATCCGACAGTGGGTGCCGACGCGGTATCGGACGCTGGGGACCGACGGCTATGGGCGGAGCGATTCCCGGCGGGCGCTGCGGCGCTTCTTCGAGGTCGACCGCCACTACGTGGTGCTGGCCGCGCTGCGGGAGCTCGCCGCCGAGGGCGCGATCAAGCCCAACGTCGTCGCCGAGGCGATCGCCAAGTACGAGATCAACGCCGACGCGCCGGTGCCCACGTCCGTATGAGTGCCACCGTCTCGCGGGTCGAGGTCCCGGACATCGGCGACTTCTCCGACGTACCCGTCATCGAGATCCTCGTCTCGGTCGGCGACACGGTCGCGGCCGAGGACCCGCTGGTCACGCTCGAGTCCGACAAGGCCACGATGGACGTCCCCGCCCCGTTCGGCGGCGTGGTGCAGGACATCAGCGTCGCGGTCGGCGACCGGGTCTCGGAGGGCAGCGTCCTGATGGCGATCGAGGCCACCGACGGCGACGCCGCCGGGGGTGAGCCGGCCGAGCAGGCGGCAGCGGTCGACCGAGCAGCTGAGCAGACGGTCGCGCCGTCCGAGGCGCTGGAGGCGCCGGAGCAGCCCGCGCCGTCGGCGCCGCCGCCGCCCGCCGTCGCGCCCCCAGCACCCGCGGCGGCGCCGAGTGGCGCCACCAACGGCGACGGCCCCATCTATGCCAGCCCCTCGGCCCGTCGTCTCGCCCGCGAGCTCGGCGTCAATCTGAAGTCGGTGACCGGCAGCGGCCGCAAGGGCCGGATCACCAAAGAGGACGTCCAGCGGCTGGCCGATGGCGCGCCGGCTCCCGCCGCGGCGGGGGCGCCGGTGCCAACCAACGGCTCCGGAGCCGGGCTGAACCTGCTCCCGTGGCCGAGCGTCGACTTCGAGAAGTTCGGCCCGGTCGAGCGCGTGCAGCGCTCCCGGATCCAGCGGATCTCGGCGCCGAACCTGGCCCGCAACTGGGTGATGATCCCCCACGTCACCCACAACGACGAGGCCGACATCACCGAGCTGGAGGCCTGGCGCAAGCAGCTCAACTCAGAGCACGAGCGCGAGGGCGTCAAGTTCACGATGGTGTCGTTCCTGGTGGCGGCGTCGGTGGCCGCGCTCAAGCAATTCCCCACGTTCAACTCGTCATTGGACGGCGAGGAGCTGGTGCTCAAGCGCTACTACAACATCGGCTTCGCCGCCGACACGCCCGGCGGGCTGGTGGTGCCGGTGATCAAGGGCGCGGACTCGAAGGGCCTGAAGGAGATCGCCGCCGACCTGACCGAGCTGTCCGGGAAGGCGCGTGAGGGCAAGCTGTCGCCCGGCGACATGAGCGGCGCGACGTTCACCATCTCGTCGCTGGGCGGGATCGGCGGGACGTCGTTCACGCCCATCGTCAACGCCCCGGAGGTCGCCATCCTGGGCGTCACCCGGGCGGCGATGAAGCCGGTGTGGAACGAGCGGACTGAGTCTTTCGTGCCGCGTTTGATGGTGCCGCTGTCGCTGTCCTACGACCACCGCGTCATCGACGGCGCGCTGGCGGCGCGCTTTACCTCCTACCTGGTGCGCGTGCTGTCGGACCTGCGGCGGGTCCTGCTGTGAGCGCCACGTCGACCGAGGTCACCGTCCCGGACATCGGCGACTTCTCCGACGTCCCGGTCATCGAGATCCACGTCGGTCCCGGCGACGAGGTCGCGGTCGAGGACCCGCTGGTCACGCTGGAGTCCGACAAGGCGACGATGGACGTCCCCGCCCCGTTCGCCGGCGTCGTCTCCCAGCTGCGGGTGGCGATCGGCGACCGGGTGTCCGAGGGCAGCGTGCTGATGACGCTGGAGGCCCAGTCCGACGAGGCGGACGCCTCGTCGGCGAACGGCGCGGGGACCCCGGAGGCCGCCGCGGCGGCGGTGGCGTCGGAGCCTCCCCCACCGGCGGCGGGCGGCGAGCGTGATTTTCAGGTCGTCGTGCTCGGCTCCGGGCCCGGCGGCTACACCGCCGCGTTCCGGGCCGCGGACCTGGGACTGCGGGTGGCGCTGGTGGAGCGCTACGACCGCCTCGGCGGAGTGTGTCTGAACGTCGGCTGCATTCCGTCCAAGGCGCTGCTGCACGCGGCGCGGGTCATCGCCGAGACCGTGGAGATGGCTGAACACGGGGTGTCGTTCGGCGCTCCGGACGTCGACCTGGGCAAGCTGCTGGCGTGGAAGCAGTCGGTCGTCGACAAGCTGACCGGTGGACTCGACGGCCTCGCCAAGCAGCGGCGCGTCGAGGTGGTCCACGGCGCGGCCCGGTTCACGGGGCCGAGCTCGCTGCAGGTCGGCGACCGGGAGATCACGTTCGAGAACTGCATCATCGCCGCCGGGTCGCAGGCTGCGCAGATTCCCGGGCTGCCGGAGGACGAGCGGATCGTCGACTCGACCGGCGCGCTGTCGCCCGCCTCGATCCCCGGGCGAATGCTCGTCATCGGCGGGGGGATCATCGGCCTGGAGATGGCATGCGTCTACGACGCGCTCGGCGCCAAGGTCACCGTCGTCGAGATGCTCGACCACCTGCTGACCGGGTGCGATCCGGACATCGTGCGGCCGCTGGCCAGGCGCATCGGCGGGCGGTACGAGGACGTGCTGTTGAAGACCGTCGTGAGCGAGGTCAAGCCCCAGAAAAACGGGTTGAAGGTGTCCTTCTCCGAGGGCGACGCGCGGCTGTTCGACCGCGTGCTGGTGGCGGTGGGACGCGTCCCCAACGGCCGAGCGGTGGAGGCCTCGGCCGCCGGCGTGCAGGTCGACGAGCGGGGCTTCATCCCCGTCGATCGGAAGATGCGCACCAACGTCCCCGGGATCTACGCCATCGGCGATATCGTCGGCGGACCGATGCTCGCCCACAAGGCGACGCACGAGGGCAAGGTGGCGGCCGAGGTGATCGCCGGCCACGACGTCGAATTCGACGCACGCACCATCCCATCGGTCGCCTACACCGATCCGGAGGTGGCGTGGATGGGGCTGACCGAGACGGCGGCGAAGGCCGACGGCGTCGAGTATCAGAAGGCCGTGTTCCCGTGGTCGGCGTCCGGCCGGGCGTTGGGGCTGGGACGCTCCGAGGGGCTGACGAAGCTGCTGGTGGAGGTGGGTGGGGATGGATCCCGTCGCGTGCTCGGCGCCGGGATCGTCGGCGTCGGCGCCGGCGACCTGATCGCCGAGACCGTGCTGGCGTACGAGATGGGCGCCAACGCGCAGGACATCGGACTGACCGTCCACCCGCATCCGACCCTGTCGGAGACCGTGGCGTTCTCGGCCGAGCTGGCCGAGGGGACGATCACCGACCTCATGCCGCCGCTCGCCGCCCGCGCGGGTCGCTGAGGGCCTTTCGCAGCTCGTCCGCCACCGCGGGCGTCGTCCCGCATGCGCCGGTGCGTGAACCGCAATGACACGGTAGCGGGCGGCGGCAAGCTTGGAGTCGCGAGCGCGGTCGCACTCGAAGGCCTCCCGTGTCCTGTGGGTCCTCCACCCGTCGACCTCGACGGCCAGCCCTCAGAACAGGTGTTGCGTTGATCGCCTGAGGCCGCCCGGTTTATCTTGCATCTCGCCGGAGGATGGCGGGACGGCACGTGACGATCAAGACGTACGCGTGCGCTAACTGCGGCGCTTGCGCAACCGAAGCGCGACAAGCAGCGCCAGCGCTCCGGCAACCATGAGCATCCGGCCGCGGGTGACCGTGCCCTGACCCGGCTCATGCGCGCCGGGTGGCGGCGCCGGCATCGCGAACTCCTCGGCGGCGAGCACGTCGTGGGGCTCGGCGATCCCGCTGGGATCGTCGGGCAGCCTCACCGGCCCGTGATGAAGGGCGGGATCGGCCGCCGGAACCACGTACTCCTCGGCCGCCAGCACGTCGTGGGGCGGCTCGACATGGAGCCCCGGATCCGCCGCTGGGACGCCGAACTCCTCGGCGGCCAGCACGTCGTGGGGCTTGTCCTCGGACTCTGCCATGCCGCCGATGATCCCAGAACTCGCCGGTGAACGAGGTCCCCACCGGGCCAAGTCGCCGCCACGTCACCGTCGGCGTGGACGAGGACTCCGTCGCGTGATGCGACCCCGCCCTGATAATCTCAGTCGCTCCGACTGAGATCTGCTGCCCGCCGATCCGCCCCCTGGTATCCTCTCTACTTATTCTTCGTAAGCACCTACTGAAAGTGAAGACTTGATGAGTCGCCTTCTCCTGGTCCCGCTGGAGGACGTCGTCGTCTTCCCGGGCATGTCGCTCACGCTGGCGATCGACGCCGGCGACGAGGAGCGCGTCCTGCTGGTGCCCCGCCATGAGCAGGAATTTGCGGCGGTGGGGACCGTCGCGGAAGTCAGCGGCCGCGTGCGTCTGCCCGGTGGCGGTCGTGCCTTTGAGCTGCAGGGCCTCCACCGCGGGGTGGCGGGCGCCGCGCAGACGCTGCCGGACGGACGCCTGTTCGTCGAGGTCGACGAGCGCCCGGACAGCGTGCCGGTCGACGGCAGGACCCGCAACCTGGAGCGTGAGTACCGAGCCGTGGTCGAGGAGCTGCTCGAGCTCCGCGGCGACGACGGCCGGATCTCCGGCTTCCTGCGCTCCATCTCCGAGCCGGGCACTCTCGCCGACACCAGCGGCTACAGCCCGGACCTCAGCTATGACCAGAAGGTCAAGCTGCTCCAAACCCTCGACGTGACCGAGCGGCTCGAGCTGGCCCTGTCCTATCAGCGCGAGCGCCTGGCCGAGCTGCAGGTGCGCAAGCGCATCCGCGAGGACGTCGAGTCCGGCGCCGAGAAACAGCAGCGCGACTACTTCCTGCGCAAGCAGATGGACTCGATCCGCAAGGAGCTGGGCGAGGACGATGCCTCCGTCGTCGAGGAGTACCGGACGAAGATCGACGAGGCCGGCATGCCGGAGCACGCCCAGGAGCAGGCGCTCAAGGAGCTCGGGCGGCTGGAGCGGATGGGCGAGCAGTCCGCCGAGTCCAGCGTCATCCGCACATACCTCGACTGGCTGATCGCCGTGCCATGGTCCAAGAAGTCCGAGGAGAAGCTCGACCCTGAGAACGCCCGCACCATCCTCGACGCCGACCACGCCGGCCTGGAGGATGTCAAGGACCGGATCGTCGAGTACATCGCGGTCAAGAAGCTGCGCGTCGAGCGCGGCATCCAGGAGGACAAGCGTTCCGGCGCCATCCTCACCCTGATCGGACCGCCCGGCACGGGCAAGACCTCGATCGGCGAGTCGATCGCCCGCGCCACCGGGCGCAAGTTCGTCAGGATGTCGCTGGGCGGCGTCCGCGACGAGGCCGAGATCCGCGGCCACCGGCGCACGTACATCGGCGCCCTGCCCGGCCGGCTCGTCCGCGCCCTGCGGGATGCCGAGACGATGAACCCGGTGATCATGCTCGACGAGGTCGACAAGGTCGGCGCCGACTGGCGCGGCGACCCTTCGGCGGCCCTGCTCGAGGTCCTGGACCCGGCGCAGAACCACTCATTCCGCGACCACTACCTCGACCTGGAGCTCGATCTCAGTGGCGTCATGTTCATCGCCACCGCCAACGTGGCCGACACCATCCCCGGCCCGCTGCTCGACCGCATGGAGGTCATCCGCTTCGACGGCTACACCACCTCGGAGAAGGTGGCGATCGCTCGCGGCTACCTGTGGCCGCGCCAGCTGGAGCGCAACGGCCTGCGCCCGGAGGAGGTCGAGGTTTCCGACGAGATCCTGGAGACGGTGACGACCGAGTACACGCGTGAGGCCGGCGTCCGCCAGCTGGAGCGCGACCTCGGGACCCTGCTGCGCAAGACGGCGACCCGGATCGCGTCGCACCAGGCGACCGCGCCGGTGACGATCGACCTCGACGCCGTCCGCGACGCCCTGGGACGCCAGCGCCACTTCCAGGAGTCGGCGATCCGGACCGCGGTCCCGGGCGTGGCTACGGGGCTGGCGGTGACCGGCGCCGGCGGCGACGTCCTGTTCGTCGAGGCGACGGCCATGCCTGGCAAGCCCAACCTGACCCTGACCGGCCAGCTGGGCGACGTCATGAAGGAGTCGGCGCAGATCGCCCTCTCCTACGTCCGCGGCCACGCCGACGATCTGAGCATCGACCCCGCCCAGTTCGAGGACAAGGCGTTCCACGTCCATGTCCCGGCGGGCGCCATCCCCAAGGACGGCCCGTCCGCCGGCGTGACGATGGTGACGGCGCTGGCCTCGCTGCTCACGGGGCGCCCGGTCAAGCACACGGTGGGCATGACCGGCGAGGTCACGCTTCAGGGCCGGGTGCTGCCGATCGGTGGCGTCAAGCAGAAGGTGCTGGCCGCCCACGCCGCCGGGCTGACCGACGTCGTGCTCCCGGAGCGCAACCGCGGCGACCTGGACGACGTGCCGGAGGAGGTCCGTCAACAGATGGCCTTCCACTTTGCGATGACCATCGACGAGGTGCTGGGCGTCGCCCTGGAGCCCGCCGCACACCCGGCCGCGGCGTAGAAGCAGTTCACGTCCACGAGCCCCGCGAGGCGCCGGCCCACCCGCCGGCGCCTCGCGCGTTGGTCGCCGCGGATACCCGCGCCCGCTGATCTGCACCAAAGCGCCATCGCACGGGGTAGTAGGTTCCAGACATGAGCACGATCACCGCCTCCCAAGAACAGCAAGTCGTCGACCAGGTCCCCAGGCAGCTGTACATCGCCGGCGAGTGGCGCGACGGAGCCAAGGGCACCCTCACCGTCGAGGACCCGTCGACCGGCGAGCCCCTCACCCAGGTGGCCGATGCGTCGGTGCAGGACGCCCAGGCGGCGCTTGACGCGGCCGTCGACGCCGGCCCGGACTTCGCCGCCATGGCCCCGCGCGACCGGGGCGAGATCCTGCGCCGGGCGTTCGAGATGATCAGCGAGCGCAAGGACGATCTCGCCCTGCTCATGACGCTGGAGATGGGCAAGACGCTCAAGGAGTCGGCGGCGGAGATCACGTACGCCGCGGAGTTCTTCCGCTGGTTCTCGGAGGAGGCGGTGCGCATCGACGGCCGCTACACCGTCGCCGCCAACGGAGCCGGGCGCGTGCTGACGATGAAGCAACCCGTGGGGCCGTGCCTGATGATCACGCCCTGGAACTTCCCGCTGGCGATGGGCACCCGCAAGATCGGCCCGGCGGTCGCCGCCGGATGCACGATGGTGGTCAAGCCCGCCCAGCAGACGCCGTTGTCGATGCTCGCGCTGGCCAAGATCCTGGAGGAGGCCGGCCTCCCCGGCGGCGTGCTCAACCTGATCACCGCGTCGTCGTCCAGCCAGACGACCGGTCCGGTGATCGCCGACCCGCGGCTGCGCAAGCTGTCCTTCACCGGCTCCACCGAGGTGGGCCGCAAGCTGATGGCCCAGGCGTCCGAGACCCTTCTGCGACTGTCCATGGAGCTCGGCGGCAACGCGCCGTTCATCGTCTTTGACGACGCCGACATCGACGCCGCCGTCCAGGGCGCGATGCTCGCCAAGATGCGCAACATGGGCGAGGCGTGCACGTCGGCCAACCGCTTTCACGTTGCCGGCCCGGTGGCCGAGCAGTTCGCCTCCAAGCTGGCCGAGAAGATGGGAGCGCTGAAGCTCGGCCGCGGGGTCGACGAGACCACCGACGTCGGTCCGCTGATCGACGACACCCAGCGCGGCAAGGTGGACGAGCTCGTCCAGGACGCCATCGGCCGCGGGGCCACAGCCGTCGTCGGCGGCACCTCCCGGGAGGGCGCCGGCTACTTCTACAACCCCACCGTGCTCACCGACATCCCGGACGACGCCCAGCTGCTCGGCGAGGAGATCTTCGGCCCGGTGGCGCCCGTCAAGGGCTTCGGCGACGAGGACGAGGCGATCGCCGCGGCCAACAACACGGAATACGGCCTCGTGGCCTACGTGTACACCAACGATCTCAAGCGCGCGCTGCGGGTCTGCGAGAAGCTGGAGACCGGCATGATCGGCCTCAACCAGGGAATCGTCTCCAACGCCCAGGCGCCCTTCGGCGGGGTCAAGCAGTCCGGTTTCGGCCGCGAGGGCGGCTACGAGGGCATCGAGGAGTACCTCGAAACCAAATACATCGCCGTCAGCCTCTAGCCGGGGTAGGAGATACCGAACACTCAGCGCAACACGATCCCTCTGCAGCGAGGCTGTCGCGTAACCCCGCCGCAGTGGGTCATTGTCGTGACCGGGACACAAACGGCCGGCCGCGAAGGTGGCTTGGCAACTGAAGCTCGGCGAGAAACCGGCCATATTCGCCGGTTTCTCGCCGAGCTGGGCACGATCCCTGCCGCTGAGGTGGCGACTGCATGTGCCTCCTTGTGACTTCCTCACAACCGCGCATGTTTGTGCGACAGCCTCCAGCCAAAGGAATCGTGCGTGAGCCGCGCGGCGGACGAGCAACGCGATCGCGCGGGTCATAGCTGCTGCGCGGCCGTGTCCGATCGGTGGTCGTGGTTCGCGTGGGGCTCAGGCACCCTCAAGCGCCGCTCGGCTGGCGCATCGGTTTGCAACGGTCTATCCGTGCCTGCGCCATTGACTCGTGATCTCGACCGGCAGAACAGCAAACCGGCAGGTTTCAGTATGCGAAGCCAGCTGAGACCTTGCTGCGCCTGGCCCTAACGTGTGGACCGAACTGGGGACGACGTGAGCCGCCGGCGGCTCAGGCGAGGCTGGGCGAGCGTGCTGACGTAGTCGAGGCTCAGCGCGGCCAACAGGAGGATGAACGGCTCCAGTGGGGTGCGGAAACGTGGCGTCTCGGCGTTGGCGAGGACCGTGGTAAGGAACTGCAGGGCGGGAATGATCCACAAGGCCCGCGGCGCACGTCGCGTGGCTGGGATAACCACGCCGGCGAGCGCCAGGAGAGCAACGCAGTAGAACATGATCGCGCCGTCGACCGCGGCGCCCGGCGGAAGACCGATCGTGCCCGCTCCCCACCGAATCCGAGCCGTCCCATGCAGCTCGAGTAACCGCAGCGTGTTGTTCCAGAAGACCGTACCGATGTACGCGGGGTGATCGACCGCGTAGGTGATCGCATCATGCCGCATGATCGAATCGAGGGTGATTTGAGAGTGCGCGGGCGCCTCGAGGAAGACCTCCCGGTACATCGGGAGGCGGGAGACGCGGCCGGTCCAGCTGCCGGGCTCGGACCGGTTGGCCTGGGAGAGCGGGTTGTACGTGCCCACGAGGGTCGGGCCACTCTCGTCACTGATCGGGAGGAACCCACCCATGACGACGGCGTTGCGGATCGTCCAAGGGGCGATCGTCAGCACGCCCACGGCCATCACCAGCACCGGCGCGCGCAGCCGATGTAGCCAGCCGCGCGAATCGCGGCCCGTCACCGCGAGCGCGGCCACGCCCACGAGCACGATCACGCCGTTTTCGCGAGTCAGGGCGGTCAGTCCCGCCAGCGTTCCCGCCGCCGCCAGCATCGGCAGGCCGCCATGGCCGCGCCACCGCAGAACGGCACAGATCGCTCCCAGCATCAAGGCCGTGTAGAGCGGTTCGGAGATCACCACGCCGGACACGAGCACGAGAGGGATGTACACCGCTCCCAAACCGAGAGCGATCAACCCGACCCGCCGCCCCCAGAGCATCCAGCCCAGGAGACCTACCAGGCCGACGACGATCACACCGATGAGCACTTGAAACCCACGCGCGAGGACCAGGCCATCCCCGACCCAGCGGGCAAGCAGAGCGGGCAGCGCCAAGGCGTACGGGTAGCCCGGCGGCCGGTAGGCGTCACCTTTGGTGACCAGGTGCGCCCCCCGAGCGCCGGGGCGGGCCACACAGGGCGTCCGCGGAAAGCCGGAGACCGGCGGACAATCACGCTGACTGATCCACACCTGCCTCCTCGGATACGCCCCGGTTCGCGCGATCGCGCGTGCGAGCCGCAGATAGTCCCTGCTGTCGGTCTGCGGCGCGTAGTCAGGCGTCGCGACGACGAATGCGACTCGGGCCAGCGCGCCGACCACCATGAGCGCCGCGACCAAGATCAATGTTCGCCGACTAGCGCACAAGGCTGCCCTAAATCGATTGCGTCTCTCCCGGGCAGGGGAAGCATACGGCGTGCTCGCACCCAGCGCGGCGTTGTTACACCACTACAACCGACTTGACTGCGCGTTGCGATCGCCGGCGCGATTTTTCACGCAGGAGATCACGGGTTCGAGTCCCGTCGGGGGTATGTTGTCGGGGGTACGTGACGGACTGGCCGTAGACAGGATCGACCGGTTGATGTCGCTGCGGCCAAGGGGTCAGCTGCCGACGCGCCCGGCGGCGCGGTAGCTTCCCGGCGCGGACCGAGGGCGCGCTGGACGGACGGCCGCCGGCCCCCTCACCATCGAAACCCTGCCCGGCGTGAGCGACGAACTCCCCACTGACCGCCCTCCCCTGATCACCCGGCGTGATCTGCTCGGGGCCGGGGTGGTGAGCGGCGCCGCGGTGGCAATCGGGCCAGAGGCGGCCCGGGCGCTGACGAAGACGCGGCCCGTGGAGCTGACGCGGTCGCTGCCGCCGATCACCGAGACCTATGACTTCAATCAGGGCTGGCGGTTCGGCGGCGTCTACCGGCCCGGGTCGGAGAGCCCGGGCTACGAGATCTCTCGGTTCAGCCGGATCAACCTTCCCCACACCGTCGTGCCGCTGTCCTGGGGCAACTGGAGCCCGGCCAACTGGGAGCAGATGTGGATCTACCGCAAGCGATTCCACCTGGACGCGCCGCTCGACGGCCGGGTGTTCCTCGACTTCGACGGGGTGATGACCAACGCGACCGTCTTTCTTAACGGGATGCAGGTCGGCCAGCACATTGGCGGCTTTCTGCCGTTCACGGTCGAGCTGACCCAGCTGCTCGTCCCCGGCGCCAACGATCTCGGCGTCATCGTCGACGGACGGCTGCTCAACGTCCCGCCGCTCGGCAACCTCAACGGCGCCGCCGCGATCGACTTCCTCACCCCGGCCGGAATCTACCGCGACGCGCAACTCCGCGTCGTGCCGCAGACCTATGTCGCCGACGTGTTCGCCAAGCCGGTCGACGTGCTCAGCTCCCGCCCCAGCCTCGACCTGGCGATCACCGTCAACTCCCCGGTCACCGTCAAGGACAAGATGACGCTCGCGATCGAGGTGCTCGACGGGTCCAAGAAGATCGCCTCCAAGACGCTCAACCGCAAGATTCGCCGTGGCAACGACGTCATCCGCACCCAGCTCCAGAATCTGGCCGTCTCCCTTTGGTCGCCGGACTCGCCCAAGCTCTACACCGTCCGGGTCACGCTGACGGGCAGCGCCGTCCCCACCCACACCGTCAACGTGCGCACCGGCTTCCGGCAGGCGACGTTCGAGGTCGGCGGCTTCTTCCTCAACGGCGAGCGGATGCAGATCATGGGGCTCAGCCGCCACCAGATGTTCCCGTACACCGGGATGGCCGCCTCGGCGCGGCTGCAGGCGCGTGACGCGCAGGTGCTCAAGAGCGAGCTGAAGTGCAACATGGTCCGGTGCTCGCACTACCCGCCCTCCCCGCACTTCCTCGACGCGTGCGACGAGCTCGGTCTCATGGTGTGGGAGGAGCCGCCCGGCTGGGACTATGTCGGCGATGAGAACTTCCAGGCGATCTTCCTGCAGAACGTCCGCGACATGGTCCTGCGCGACCGCAACCGGCCCTCGGTGGTCGTCTGGGCGACGCGCCTGAACGAGACCCAGAGCTTCCCCACGCTGTACGCAGAGGCGCGCCAGCTCGCCCATTCGCTCGACGGCACACGCGCCACCAGCGGGGCGATGGCCGCCCCGTCACCCTCCCAGTCCCTCGCCGGCTGGGCCGAGGACCTGTTCGCCTACAACGACTACGGATCGACCCATTACGGCGCCGTCGACGCCAACGCCCGGCTTTCGCCGCCGCTGCCCAACCTCCCCTACCTCGTCAGCGAGGCGGTGGGCGCGATCACTGGGCCGCCAAACTACCGGTGGATCGACCCCTCGGCCACGCTGCAGGAGCAGACCAAGCTGCACGCTCAGGTCAACCAGCAGGCTCGCTCCAACCCGGCCTACTCCGGCGTGCTCGCCTGGGCGGGGATCGACTACGACTCGCTCACGGGCGGCAACCGGGTGTGGAACAACCTGCGCACGCCCGGGGTGATCGACATCTTCCGCGTGCCCAAGCCGGGGGCGGCGTTCTACCGGTCGCAGGTGAGCCCGCTGGTGCGGCCGGTGATCATCCCCGCGTTCTTCTGGGACTTTGGGCCCAACTCGCCGGCCAACGGACCGGGCCCGGGATCGATCTTCGCCACCAACTGCGATCAGCTGCAGATCTACGTCGACGGCCAGCTCTTGACGACCGCCACACCGGACACGGCCGACTTCGGCAACCTGGAGTTCCCGCCGGTGGTTGTCGATCTCACCGTCGACGGCTCCAGCCGGCCGGCGCTGACCGTGATGGGCTACTACCAGGGCCGCCGCGTCGCGACGCTGCAGATGTCGTCGAACCCCGCGACCGACCGCCTCGGCATCGACCTCGAGGACACGCGGATCGTCGGCGACGGTTCGGACACGACCCGGCTGAGCTTCCGCGCCACCGACGCGTTCGGCAACCAGCGGCCCTACGTTGCCGGGAATGTGTCGATCTCCCTGCACGGCCCGGCGGCGATCGTCGGGCAAAACCCGTTCGCGTTCGGCCAGTTCGGCGGCGTCGGCGGCGTGATGATCCGCTCTGAGGCCGGGCGCTCGGGCACCGCGCACGTCACCGTGGGCCACCCCACCCTCGGCAGCGCCGAGGCCAACCTCACCGTCACCAGGGCGACCGGCAAGCACCTCTAGACCGCTCCGCTACTTGGGCTTGGGCTTGGGCGCGTGGGTGAACGTGAGCGTCCGGGCGGTCCGAAGCACACGCCAGTGAGCGTCGCCGCCGGCTACTGCTTTGGTTGAACCGACGCCGAGGAGCGCGCGACCGAGTTGGCGACACAGCGGTGGTCCTGGTTATGTCTCGCCGAGGCGTTCTATCGCTCGCCGAAGCACCGCTGCGGTGTCGGTCGTCTGAAACTGCGGGTTGTCCGTTAGGACTGTCCGTGCGTGCTCGACCGAGGCAGCGACGTATCGTGCGAGCGCCCCTAGACCGGGGGGTTGAGCTGTGGTTGAGCGCGGCGCTGACGGCTCCGATCCCGTGGCCCGGGCGTCGTGCGGTTTCTCGGACGCCGAGGTGTTTGAGGATCGGCACGGCCAGCTCGCGGAAGACGGTGAGGTCGCGATCGCGATTGAGTGGCTGGTCGTGGTCGTCGACTATTCCCAGCTGGGTGTCTTCGAGGCGATTTGACTCCGTGCCGATCGGCACGACGATCGTCGGTGCTATCCGTCGTCGGCTGAGGAGCCCAACCGTCTTCCGGCCGCATGGCTCCCCAGTGGAGGAACGGCTCTTGGTTCTGGATGGGTCGCGTAGTCCACCGTCGTCTGTCCGTAGGTCTTAACCGTGGTGATGCCATCTCTCACAAGTCCGTGGGATGGTTCTGTGGTGGTGCGGTAGCTGTGACCGTTGAAGCGGTTGACCCAGGTCTGCTGGCCCCACTGTCTGGGGTCCCGTTCGTACGGCGCCACGAGCACCAGGCGCTCCTCGTCGGCGGGTCGCTCAGTCGGGTCAACGAATGCGATGTTGAGGAAGCTGAACGGCTTGATCTGCTCCTCGTACGGCTTTCCCTGGTTGAGCGGCTTGCAGAGCAAGGCCATGTTGGCGGTGGACACGCTGGTGCGTGCCACGGCCGGCCGATCGGCCCATGATGGTGGCGGTCCGTCGATGATGAGCTGCTTCCAGACCTCTGTGATCCAGTCTCGGGAGTCATCCTCGGGGTGAGAGGGTTGAGGAGGTGTCCGAGCCCGTGTTGGGAGGGCTTGGGCAGCGCCGGCTCGGCGTCCTCGTGGTCTTCGTTCTCGTCCTCGCCCGAGATGCCGATGAAGGTGCACGGTGTCCTGGTCGGGCTGGGTGTAAACGGGGAGCTCAGAGCGTGACTCGCAATTCGTGCGCCGGGCGCTCCCACAGTGAGGTGGAGCTATGCGACCAGCTCAGGCGCACACGCATCAGCGAAGCATGTGGCTGCGGAAGCGGCACCACGAAGGAACCCAGTGTGATCGTGCGGTCACGAGATCCTGCGAGACCGATCGACTGTCCGAAACGGCGGTACTCCTGGTTGCAATCGTCGCGCGCTTCGACGCCCGGACGGTCCACCGGCGACTGGAGCGTCGGCCGAATCTCGTACGTGATGCGGATACCGCGAGCTTCACGCTCGACCCCGGAGATCGTGAGCAAGTGCCCGACCGGCAACCCTGGCTGCCGTTCGACGACCTCGAAGTCGAGCGGGACGGGCACGATCCGCTCTAGCCGTGCATTCTCCGCGAGTTCGGCCAGTGCCTCCTCGACTGTACCCGGGCCAGTCAAAGTGCTGAACGCGTGCGCGATCGCCAGCGAGCTGTAGCCCAATTCCCTCAGTCGCTTCTCGACGGTAGGCCGCAACTTCTCGGCTGCCTTTGTCCGATCCGCAGCCTTCGCCGCGAGGCGTAACGAATCCCATTCTCCGGGTACCGGTCTCACTTGGAGTTCAAGCGTACGCCTCGGCACCGGGCCAGGCGCTTCGACCTTCCCCAGAGGACCGACGACCTCCTGGGCCTCCGACCGCAATACCCCACCCGCTGACGACAAGGCAGTCCAATATGTGCCCGCGGCGGGTCATCCTCGTGGGGTCAGGCTCGCGAACTGGGTCCGGGATGGTGACGACCGCCGACCGGGGATGTTCGGTTTTCCCGGCCCTATCTCCTATCCCGTCAACCTCTAGCGGGGACGGGACACCGAGCTACCACGTCCCGCGTCGGGTGTGGACGGTGCATCTCCGTCGATGCCCGGAGTGGTGGTAGCACTGATCGTTGAACCAGTGCACGGTGTAGTTGTCGGTCCAGTAGACCACGTTCCCAGAGGCCCGGTCGTAGTAGACGGTCACGCTCCCGTAGTAGTCGCTCGGTCCTGACCAGAACGAGAACTGACAGGTCACGCGGGTCGCGGTGGTGCGCGTGCAGGCCGTCCGATAGGCGTGGCCATGGAGCATCGTGCGGTGGAAGACGCCGCGGAGCGTGCTGCGCACGTCGGCGCGGGCCGCAGCCATCGTCATGAACGGGAGCTGTGGGGTTGGCGGTGTCGGCGCCGGGGCTGGTGTCTGGGGCGGCGGTGCCGGCTGGGGCGCGACGGCTCGTATCCAGCCGGTGGCCCAGGCGGAGAGCGGCTCAACCGCCGTGAAGATGTCGGCCGTGGTTGTGGTGCAGTCCGCGGGTCCGAGCGAGGTGATGCCGATCTCGACCGCGCCGCCGGTCGCGTCGGTCCCGATCAACGGTCCGCCGCTGTCGCCGCTGCATGTCCCGGTGTCCAGGCTCGGATAGTTGGCGGCGCAGAGCTCCGTGGACGGGTTGAAGGAGAAGTTCGCAAACGGGACCTGTCCGCAGTACCCGGCGCCCTGCACCACGATCGGGGCCCACTGGAGCCCGGTCGGGACGGAGGTCGCGCCCGGGGAGGTCAACCCCCAGCCGGCGATCACGGCCCCGGTGCCGCCCTGCTGGAGGCCCACATCTGAGCTCCCCGCCAACCGGATTGTGGGCGCCGGGCTCGGCGTCCCCAGGACGAGCAGAGCGGCGTCCGACGACTTCGTCGCTGTGTTGTACGCCGGGTCGACGATCACCTGCGAGACGCCACTGACGCTGCGGCGGGCCGTGTCCGTCCAATCCGCAGCTCCGGTGGCGACCTGGTATCCGCTGGGGTCGAGGACGGCGTTGGTCGACTCGTCAATCGCGCAGTGGCCGGCGGTCATGACGACGTTCGCCGAGACCAGCGTTCCGCTGCAGGAGAAATCGGGGTTGCCGGACGCGTCGTAGTGCAGGATGAACGCCATGAATCCGAATTGACCCTGAGCCGCGCCGGCTCCACCGATGATGTACGGATGCGCCGACGCGCGCCCAGGGCGGGGCGCCCCCTGCGCGGGAGCCGTCGCACCCAGCAGCACCAGGACCCCGAGGGCACATGCCCAGCCCGCGGACAGCCGGGCCGATCGCCGCGACCGGCCTTGCCTCCCCGGCGTACGTCGATGAGCTGAGTCAGGTGGAGCATCCTGCGTCACGTCAAACCCTCGCAATCCATTGGCTGGGTCTCCTACGAGCCGTTCACAACCGCGACGCGTCCTGACGGATCGGCTCAGACCAGCAAACGCCGCAGGAAAGGCATCGGCGCCGGCCGGGAGGTCCTTGAACCGACCCCCGTCAGAACCCGGACCAGGCCGGCGCTTATCCGCTGTCTCGTCAGTCTCTGATCAACACCGGGCCGCGCGCCGCCACCATATCGGCGCGGCGCGCCGGCGGCTGCAGCGGGCGCTGCGCCGCGGCGGCGGCCGAAACCGGACGTGAGCACCACGGGCAGCAGCCGTCCGCAGCCCACACGAGAACGCGCGGCACGGCTCGCCGGCAGTGACGGCAGCGGATAAGGCTTCGGTCGGTCATAGGACCCTCCCTGAAAACAGGATCGTGCCGACAAGCCCAGCGTGGGCCTGCAGAGCCCACCGGTACCTGCCCTCCAACCTCACGGCGCCGACCCCGGACTGGATGGCCTGATCGGCGCCGGCAGCCAACATATCCGGCCGTTCCGCCGCTGGCAACCGGCACCGGTCACCGGGCTGACCAACGCCGGGCCGCCGCGCTCAGTGCGGCCGATGGCGCCGGCGCCGCCGAGCCGGCCGGGAGGGCGACGGCACGACGCGGACCGCGTTCAGCGTGAACGGCTGGGGCAGCCAGGACCGCGGCGCCTGGACCCGCACCGCATACACGCCTCCCGGCAGGCGCGCCGACGGCCAGGTGAGCACGACGCGCCGGCCGAACACCGCGTTGACGCGGCGGACGAGCGGGCGCAGCCCGGGTCCGGTCAGCGTGACCGTCAGCCGCCCGGCGCCGGTCAGCGCGACGCGCAGGGGCGCGCCGCGGGCTCCGCCGAACGCCGGGGTCAGGACGTCGCCGGACGTCCCGTCGCAGGTGACGGTCGTCAGCGGCCGCAGCCGAGACGCCGGCCGACCATGAACGCGCGCCGGGAGCAGGAACTCCTCGCGCAGCGTGCGCCCGGCGATCCGCGCCGAGACGTCGACGCGGACCGGGATCGGCGGAGCGCCGGGAAGCTCGACCGGCGCATCGGCCGTCCGCGGGCGGCCGGGCTGGAAGCGGATGACGCCGGAGGAGTTGGTCAGCCCGCCGGTCGTCACCGTGAATCCGTCAACCGAGCCGTAGGGAGTGAACCAGGCGCGGTCGCCGACGCGACTGAGCGATCCGATCCCCACAAGGCCGCACGGCCCGCCGCGCTCCGACCCCGCCGGCCAGTCGCCGGTGCGCGGCGGCGCCGGGCAGGCGCAGATGCGGACCATCCGGTCGATCGTGGCCGCGGCGCCGCTGGAATCGATGACCCGCAGGCCGACCTGGGCCAGCCCGGGATGGGTGAACGTGCGCGTCACCACCGGACCGGCGACCGCGGCGGTGCCCCCATCGCCGGTCACGGTCCAATCCTGACCGGCGATGACCCCGTAGGCGTCGCTGGACGTCGACGCAAACGTCACCGTCTCGCCGACCGCCAGCGACGCCGAGCCGTCGCTGAACGCCGGCGCCGGCACGCAGACGTCCGGCGGCCCGGGCCGCGGGACGTGCGACACGGTCAGGTCGGCGAGCGCCCGCGTCATCGCCTGCTCAAGCGCCGGGCTCTCCGGCGCGGGCGCATTCGCGTACGCCGGGTCGCGGAAGGAGTCCAGCCCCCAGGAGTACTGGAGCGATCCCGCGCTGAACACCTCGGCGCCGGAGCAGGCGGTGTAACGCACGGCGTCAGCGTGGGTGGGCGCGCCGTAGAAGTTGCTCTGGACCGGCGGGCCGGAGTAACTCAGCAGCGGGGTGAGGGGCGGGACGTGGCAGCCGGGCGTGATGGCGTCGACCTCGTAGCCGCCGAGTCCGGGCAGCACCGAGCCGGGGGTGAGCCCGGTCCCGGCGAACCAGGGGTCGGAGGCAACGCCCGGGTCGGCCGTGTAGGGCAGGTAGCTCCCGGGCACCACCGTGCCCTGGAACTCCACGCCCATGAGCTCGCACTCAGGCCGAGGCGGATTGAGGAAGCGGAACATCGTCGTGGTCAGCGACGGGTCGGCGACCGGGTCCGGCAGGTACTTGTAGGCGACCATGGTGCGCTGGCCGTCCTCGTAGCGCACCTGCCAATTGGCGTCGTCGGCCCCCATGAAGGCGAGGTTGACACCCGCGTCGCGCGCCGCCTCCCAGCCGGTGCGCATCCGGCTCGTCCAGTACTCGTCGTGGCCGGCGCTCATATCGAGCGCATGGCCGAGCAGGACGGACGGATCGGCGTCGACGGCGTCGTCGGTCGTGTAGCTGACGTCCCAGCCACCCCGCTCCAGGAAGCGGACCAGCGGGTACTCCCAGGAGAACAGGAGGCGGTGCGAGTACGGCCGGTCGAAGGAGGCCTTGACCGCCTCCGGGTTCGTGTAGATCCCCTCCCCTCCCCAGGTGTTGTACGCCTCCCATGTGTTCGTCGGCACCTGCACCAGGATCGTCGAGCGGTCGCCGGGCGCGGCCTCGACGATGAACGGCGTGAAGCCGGTCTGGCCGGCGTTCGGTCCCGAGGTCAACCGGAACACGGCCAGGTAGTAGCCGGAGGTCCAGCCCGCGGGCACGGTCAGCGTGTCGGTCGGCGACCACCCGGCCTGGACCTCTCCGGTCACCGGATCAGGCGCCGGGGGCGAGGGCTGCTTGATCCCGGCCTCGTCATGGGTGCAGCCGGGGTCCAGAGTCGTCCCCTCCAGGCAGGTGATGCGCCGCCCGCCGCTGCCGCCGTACCAGCCAAGCCGGCTGATCTCGATCCGGTAGCGGGCCGCGGGGTTGGTGCTGACGAAGAAGCTGATCGTGCCCCCCGGCACGACGCCCGTGGCGTCGGCGTAGCCCTGGATCGGCGGATTGCCGGCGACCGGGTCCTGGAGAGCCGCCCGCCAGTAGCTGTCGCCCGGCTGGGCGTTCTCGGCCTGGACCGGGTTCAGGGCGAGCGCGGGTGGAGCCGCCGCGAGCAGGACCAGACCCGCCCCCGCACAGGCCAGAACAGCGCGGCTGCGTGACCACAGGCTGGTGCCTCGGCGCCCTCGACCGGGCAGCGCAAACAGCGGAATTGAGATGTGCGCCCCTTGGATTCTCCGGATACCGGCCCTACAGACAACGATAGAGGCAATCCCGGCCGTTCGCAGGCCGTCACCGGCAGGCGACGACCTCCATCCCCACCAGGCCGCTCTCAGGCGTCATGGCGAAGCGGTCCGGATCGATCCGGACGCACCGGACCTGATCCTCGATCCGGAGCCGCGCGAACCACAGCCCGGAAGAGGCCGGTCGCAGGCGCGTCACGGCGCAGCCGCCGCACCGGCCGCCGTTCAGCGCGCTGAGGAGCGACTCGGCATCGGCGCGGGCGGCGAAGGCCGACGGCGGGTGCCAGGCCCCGGGCCGGCGGTCCCGGAGGTACATACCGCCCAAGAGCGCGCCTGTCGCGGCGACCAACGCCAGCGTGACGGCGAGCCACCTCACGTTCGCACCCACCGGAACGCCTGCACCTCGCGCTGGCCGTCGCGGGCGCGCAGCAGCGGTCCGATCGCCGTGACCCACGCCCCCACGCCGGGAGCGTGGGATCCGCTCGGGAGCCGCACGATCGTCAGGTGGAAGTCACCGAGGACCGCCAGGTGGACCTCGTGGGCGCCCGGCCCGTGCTTGACGGCGACGACGGTCCCGTCAACCCGGGCGCAGAAGGCCAGACGCCGGCGGTCGGTCCGGGCCACACCGCGCCTGCACCACCGCGCCCACTCGGGCTCCCGCGCCGCGTGGGGCTGGGCGATCACGGTGATCGAGCCCTGGGCGGCGACGGCCACGATCGCTACGAACAGGAGAGCGGCGATCGCGGCGGTCACCCGCCACAGACGGGGTCGATCCAGCGCCCGCGCCAGCCGGCCCGGCCGGGCGCGCGGCACTCGACGGTCGCCGCGAGCCGCGGCCGACGCCGGCACGGCCCGCTAGAGCACCAGGTCGAAGGGGCTGAACGACGGCAGTTGCTGTGACGCCGCCACCACCGCCCGGATCTCCCCAGGACCGAGTGCCCGGTCGAAGACCCGCACCTGGTCGATGCTGCCGGTGAAATCGAGCGTTCCGCTGCAGCCATCGTAGTTGCCGATCAGCAGGTCATTGGAGTCCGGCAGCCCGTACGAGATCCCAGATGAGCTGGGCGTGCCGGATCCGATCTGGATGCCGTCGACGTAGAGCCGCACGCTGGAGCCGTCATACGTGCCGATGATGCTGTGCCAGGCCCCGTCCCAGACCCGGTCGCCCGCATCCGGCGAGAGCGTCCAGGATGTGCCGCCGTTGCTGCCGACGTAGAACACCAGGCCACCGTTCGCCCCGGTGTAGAGCCCGTACGACCCGGCCAGGCAGCCGTTGGCACCCTTGGCCACGACGTACTTGAAGTCGCCGGGACTCCCCGCCGCCTGCACCCATGCGCTCACCGTCACCGTCTGCGAGTCGAAGACCGGGGCCGCCGGGATGTCGACGACGCCGGTGGCGCCGTCGAACGAAAGGGCCCCCCGGAACCGGCCCTGCGACCATGCGGCATCGCCGCTGAGAGTCCCGTCGTGGCCGTGGCCGGACACATCACGCGCAACGGTCCCGGTTCCCTCGTTGAACTGCCATACGCCGGTCGGCAGGATGTCGGCCGCAGCTGGGGTTGCCGCCGATAGGGCGATGGTTGTCGCCAGGCCGGCGATGAGCTTTCCGGTCGTCATCTAGGTCGTCGACCTCCGTTGATCCGCGTGTTCAGTGGGCAAGCGGGTGCCTGCCTTCCGAAATGGAACGGCGGTGGGTCGCCGTCACTTACGCGGGCATCGACCGGCGCACGTGACGGGAGCCGGCTCTAGCCTGATCGCCATGAGCGCGACCATGGCCGAGCGGCGGTGGCGGCTGGCGGTCCGGATGACGGCCGCGGCCGGAGTCTGGTCGCTGGGACTGCTGGTGGCAGCGCTGCTGGTGCCGGCCGTCGGCGGCCAGACGACGTCGGCGGGCGAGGCGACGCTCATCCAGGAGACGCTCGTCCAGAGCCAGGGGGTGTCGGCCCTCGGGCTGGTCGTCGTCCCGGCGCTCGCCACCACGGTGGTGGCGGTGGCCTTGGCATACCGGCGCCGCGAGGACGTCCGCTGGGCGGTGCCGGCTGCGTGGTCGGCGGTCGGCGTGCTGGCCCTGATCGCCCTGCTGGCGATCACGTCGGTCGGCGCGTTCATGGTGCCGGCGGCCGTGCTGCTGGCGCTCAGCGTGCGTCTGGCGCCCGGCTGGGGCGACGTCCGCACCCAGCCGGCGCGGCGCGGCGCCGAGGCCGCGGACGGATCCGGCCGGCTGGCCACCGGCTCGTGACCGCCGGGAACGCTTTCGCCTTCCGGGCCGGTGCATGTACCCTCAAGCCACGCCATGGCGTACGCGGAAGAGAGTCCGGGGATGACGGGGTCGATCAACGAGCACGCGCCCGCGCTTGCCGCCGAGTGGCGGCGGCTGGGGCGGGCGGCGACGGCCGTCGCCGTGTTGACCGCGCCGGCGTTCTTCCTCGTCCTCTATTACTCGGACCACCTCAGCTTCATCCTGTCGCTGCTGATCACGATCGCGGGCGTCGTGGTGTTCCGAGGACTGGTCGAGGTCGTCGTCCGCAAGCTCATCCCCTCCCCCAGCCTGTACGGAGCCGACCAGGCGCTCATGGAGCAGGACCTGGTCGCCCGCCGCCGCTACTGGTTCTGGCGCACCAAGTTCCGGCGGCTTCCGTTCTGGATCCTGGGCATCCTGGCGCTCCTGGCTCTGTGCCAGGTGCTGTTCGCGTTCGCCGGCGTCAGCGCGCCGTTCTTCCACCCGTTCCAGGGCCTGCGCCAGATCTTCCCGCCGGACACCCTCCCCCAGTTGGCACTGGTGTTCGTTCAGCTGCCGCTGCTGCTGTTCATCAACGTCTTCATCCTGTTCGGCCCGTTCCTGTTCATGGCCGCGCGCGGGATCCGCAGCTACGAGCCCGGCGACGCCAGCTGGGGCGTGAAGATCGAGGACGTCCGCGGCCAGGCGGAGGCCAAGGAGGAGATCACGCGGGTCATCACGCTGTGGGAGTCCGGCGAGGAGTTCGAGCGAGCGGGCGGCAAGCGGGAGCGCGGACTGCTGTTCTTGGGCGCGCCCGGCACCGGCAAGACGATGATCTCCAAGGCGATCGCCACCAACTTCAACTGCCCGTTCGTGACCATCCCCGGCTCCGGGTTCGCCCAGATGTTCATGGGGATGGACGCGCTGGTCGTCCAGCTGCTCGCCCATAAGGCGCGCAAGCTGGCCCGCAAGTGGGGCGGCCAGTGCATCGTGTTCATCGACGAGATCGACGCCGTCGGCATGCGCCGGCAGGCGCTCCAGGAGAGCTTCAGCGGCACGTCGAGCGACGCAAATCCGACCTCGCTCAACGAGCTGTGCTTCTTCGGGCCCAACGGCTCGCTGACCCCCACCGGCGACATCGTGATCGAGAGCCGCCAGTGGCGCGAGCAGCTGTTCGCCCAGCGCGCCGAGAGTGCGGCCGCGCGCAACCAGGGGTTCATCGCCTCCGTCGCCAAGCGGGTCAACGTCGCCTTCCCCGGCATGGGTGCGATGGGCTATCAGGGCCAGGCGCTCAACCAGCTGCTGGTGGTGATGGACGGCATGGGCGAGCCGCCCGTCTTCCGGAAGTTCGTGACCAACCGGACCAACACGTTCCTGGACGCGATGTTCGTGATCCCGTCGAAGATCGGACGCCTCCGGCTGCGCCTCCCCACGCCCAAGCCGCGCAAGGAGGAGATCTACTTCATCGGCGCCTGCAACGTCCCCATCAACGTGCTCGACCCGGCGCTGACCCGGCCGGGCCGCATGGGCCGCCACATCTGGTTCCGGACGCCGACCAAGGACGACCGCCAGGACATCTTCGACCTGTACATGGGCAAGGTGTCCCACGAGCCGAACCTCGACACCGACCACCGTCGCGACGAGCTGGCCCGGATCACCAACGGCTATTCCCCGTCGATGATCGAGCAATGCTGCTCGATGGCGCTGACGATCGCCCACGCCGAGGGGCGCCGGCAGTTCGCCTGGCGCGACATCGTCGAGGCGATGACGACGGTCGAGGCCGGCACCGCCCAGAACATCGAGTACGTCCCGGAGGAGACGCGGGCCGTGGCCATCCACGAGGCGGGGCACGCCGCCGCGGGGCACGTGTTCCTGGAGAACGAGATCCTGTCCACCCGCCTATCCATCCGCAAGCGCGGGAGCTCGCTCGGCCACTACCAGGGGATGGAGAAGGACGAGCGCTTCAGCCACTTCCGCGGCCGGGTGTTCGGCAGCCTGGTCATGACGCTCGGCGCCATGGCCGCCGAGCATGTCTTCTACGGCGAGAACTCCCAGGGGGTGAGCGGCGACCTGCAGAGCGCGACCGCCACCGCCGCGGCGATGGTCGGCATGTGGGGCATGGGGCCGGACGCGGTCGCCATCGACATCCAGGCCGCCCTCCCGGATGACGAGCCGGGCGTCGAGCGGCGCCTGGAGCGGATCGGCAGCCGGATCATGAACCGGGCCAGCGGCGGGTCGCCGATGATGGGCGATCCGATCGCGGCCGTGCTCGGCGACCCGGAGAAGCGGCGGGCGGCGGCGCAGCTGCTCGGCCAGGCGTACGTGACCGCGTACACGCTCATCGCCACCAACCGCGACAAGATCGAGGAGATCGCCGACATTCTGATCGACCGCAAGGAGCTCCACGGCGACGAGGTCGTCGACCTGCTCGACAGCGTCCACCTGGCGCGCCCGGAGCTCGATCTGACCAACCCGGAGACCTGGCCGCACGTATGACCGGCCCGTACCACGTCTCCCGCTCCTCGTCAGACGACAACGCGCTCGACGCCGGCGGGCGAAGCCAGACGCGGGCACGGGGCCGCTCCAAGGTGCGCCCGGCAGCCTCGCAATCGTCTCCCCACGCGAGCCGGTTCCGCACCGCCACGGCGATCCTCGTCGGACTGGCCGTCGGCGCCCTCGTCATCGCTGCCGCGGTTGCGGTCGACGGCCGGACGGCCGGGGCGCATGGACAGAAGTGGTCGCAATGGGCGCCCACGGATCAAGGCACGACGGGAGCCACCGAGATCGCCGATTACCTCGCGCCCTTCTACCGGATCTCGTCAACGGTCCAGCTGGCGCTGGTGACCGTCGTCAACCTGCAGAGCCCGGCCGCCGCGGCGGCGGCGCAGGCCGCGGCCGCCACCGGGTCGACGACGCCGCAGAGCAGCGGCCTGGAGATCGCGGTGCGGCCGAGCCCCAGCTCCAGTTCGGTCTCGCTGCTCACCGGCAACACCGTCGCCTACAACCTGTGCGGGTTCGGCGGCAAAGACTGCGCCATCGGCGTCGGCCAGCCGTCGTCGAGCCGGCTGCTGCTGCTCCGCCGCGAGGCCCTGGAGTTGGCGCTGTACACGTTCAAGTACATCAGCGGAACCCAGAACGTCGTCGCGATCCTGCCGCCAGGGCACACGCAGGTGACCAGCACCCTGTCGAAGAACCTGCCGACCTCCCGGACGTCGTCCACCACCCAGTCGATCGACATCGCCCTCCTCTTCCAGCGCCAGGAGCTCCAGCCGCTGCTCAGCCAGCCGCTGAGCGCGACCTTGCCGGAGCAGGTCCCGCCGACGGTGGCCGCGATGCCGAGTGCTCCGGAGGCCGGCCTCGTCGATCAGGTGACGGCGCGGGGCCTGTTCTCCGAGCAGCTCCAGCAGGCCCAGGACGGCACCCGGCTCATCGTCCTGGATCCACTTCCGCCCCAGTGACCGGCTGAAACCCGGGGCAGCGCAGCACCGGCAGCCGCGGGTAACGCGGGAAGCGATCCGGCTCGCTGCGTGAGCGCCGGCACAGGGAGAAGATCGACCCCCGGGTGGTGCGGACGATCTGTTGGTGGCGGCAGCGGTCGCACAGTCCGGCCGGCGGCGGCGCGGGCCGATCTCCGGACACGTGCCCGCCCGCCCTCATGAGCGGGGAAGCGCGGCCATCGCCCGGCCGGCGGCCCGGCCGGAGAAGATGCAACCACCCAGGAACGTGCCCTCGAGCGCGTTGTAGCCGTGGACGCCACCGCCCCCGAAGCCGGCCACCTCCCCCGCCGCGTAGAGCCCGGGGATCGGCACCCGCCCGCCCCGCCCGCCCGCGCCGTCGCGTCCCATGACTTGGGAGTCGAGGTTCGTCTCCAGGCCGCCGAGCGTCTTGCGGGTGAGGATGTTGAGCCGGACGGCGATCAGGGGGCCGTGCGCGGGGTCGAGCAGCCGGTGGGGCTTGGCGATCCGGGCCAGCCCGTCCGGCCGATACGAGCGCGCGTTGTTGATCGCCATGATCTGTGCGTCCTTGGAGTAGCGGTTGCCGACCTCGCGGTCGCGCGCGACGATCTCGCGCTCCACCCGGTCGTGGTCCAGCCGCGGGCCGCGCGCGATTGCGTTCATGCCGTCGACAAGCTCGCGGAGGGAGTCGCGCACCACGAAGTCGACGCCGCGCTGCTTGAACGCCTCGACCGGGCCGGTGGCTCCGTGGGAGAGACGTTCGCGAAGCATCAGCCTGGGGTCCTTGCCGGTGACGTCGGGATTCTGCTCGGAGCCGGACAGCGTGAACTCCTTCTCGATGATCGTCTGGTTGAGCACGAACCACGAGTAGTCGTGGCCCGCCCGGAGGATCGCCCGCAGGCTGCGCAGGGTGTCGAAGCCGGGAAAGTTGGGCGGATCCAGGCGCCGTCCGTCGGCATCGAGCCACAGCGACGAGGGGCCGGGGATGATCCGGATCGCGTGATTCGGCCAGACCGGGTCCCAGTTGTGGATGCCCTCGACGTAATGCCACATGCGATCGCGGTTGACGATGCTGGCCCCTGCCCGCTCGGAGATCTGAAGCATCCGGCCGTCGACGTAGGCGGGCACGCCCGGGATCATGTACTCCGGCGCGGGCCCCAGGCGGTCGACCGGCCAGTTGCGGCGGACCATCTCATGGTTGTGGCCGATCCCGCCGGAGCTGACGAGCACGGCGGGGGCGCGGTGCTCGAACTGGCCGACCTCCACGCGTGGGGAGGCCACGCCCCGCTCCAGCGCGGTGGTCTGAAGCACGGCGCCGCGGACGCCCACGGCCGCGCCGTCTTCCACGATCAGCTCGTCGACGCGGTGGCGAAACGCGAAGCGGACGAGCCCGCGTCGCTCGGCGGCCAGGACGGACGCCAGGAACACCCGCACCACCTCCGGCCCGGTGCCCCAGGTCAGGTGGAAGCGCGGCACCGAGTTGCCGTGGCCCAGCGCGCGCCCGTCGCCGCGTTCGGCCCAGCCGACGAACGGCACCACCCGCAGGCCGAGGGCACGCAGGTAGTCGCGCTTCTCGGTGGCGGCGAAGCGAACGTAGGCCTCCGCCCACCGCCGCGGCCAGCGGTCCTCGTCGTCGCGGTCGAAGGCCGCCGAGCCGAGCCAATCCTGGAGGGCGAGCTCATGGGAGTCCCTGATCCCCATCCGCCGCTGCTCAGGGGTGTCGACCAGGAACAGACCGCCGAGCGACCAGAAGGCCTGGCCGCCGAGGTTGTTGCGGTTCTCCTGGTCGAGAACGAGCACCGAGCGGCCCGCGTGGACGAGCTCGTGCGTCGCGACCAGGCCGGCCAGTCCGGCGCCGACGACGATGGCGTCCGGAGCGTCCGCGCTCACTCCAGCCACATCCCGGAGGCGACCGGGACCTGGACGAGCCGGGGGCCGTCGTCGGCGGCGATCGCCTGGCGCAGCGCGGCGGTCAGCTCCTCACGGCCGGTGACCTCCTGCGCCGCCATCCCGTAGCCGCGGGCGACGGCCGCGACGTCGAGGCCGGGCAGGTCGAGCCCGGGAGCGCCGGAGACCTGCTCCAGCATCGCGAACCACTTGAGGATCATGTACTCGTCGTTGCGCAGGACGAGGAAGGTGACCGGCGCCCGGTAGGCGAGCGCGCTCCACAGCGCCGTGATTCCGTACTGGGCCGACCCTTCCCCCAGCACGCAGACGACGGGGCGCTGCGGCTTGGCCAGCTGGACGCCGACCGCCGCCGCGATGCCGAACCCCAGGCCCCCGCTGGCGCAGAAGTAGTAGCTGGCCGGCCGGGAGATCCGCAGCCGGTTGCGCAGCGCCAGCGTCGACGACGGGGTCTCGACGACCGCGATCGCGTCGTCGCGCCAGGCGTCGGCGAGGGCGGCCATCGCCTCGGAGCCGGTCAGCCGCCCGGACGCGTCGGCCGCAGAGGCGGGCGGGGCCGGGTCAGGGCGCGTCTCCGGACCCGCGCGCTCCGTGTCCCCGACGAGGTCCACCAGGCGCTCGAGTGCCCGCCCCACGTCGCCGACGATCGCCTCCCCCATCGGCGCACGTGCCGCCTCGGCCGGGTCCGACGTGACCGCCACCAGCTCCGTGTCCGGACCGAGCAGCGGCCCGGGGATGTACGGGTAGTAGGGAAACACCGAGGAGCCGATGACGACGACGAGGTCGTGGGCCTTGAGCGTCTCGGAGAGCGGGCCGATCGCCGGCGGAAGGATGCCGGCGAAGTGCGGGTGGCGCTCCGGGAAGCCGATCCGCGAGCCGCCGGTGGCCGGCGTGGCCCACACCGGCAGCCGCTGCTTCTCGCTCAGGGCGACGGCGGCCTCCCACCCGCCGGCGGCGTCGATATCCGGGCCGGCGACAAGCACCGGGGCGCGCGCCCGCTCCATCCGCGCCGCCAGCGCGGCCAGCGCGTCAGCATCCGGCGCGGCACGGCCGGTCACGCGCCGGGCGATCGCCGCCGCGCTGCGCTCAGGGTCGGCCTCGGCCCCCCAGTCCTCCATGGGGATGGAGACGAACGCCGGCCCTCGCGGCGGCAGCGAGGCGTGGTGGATGGCCCGGGCCAGCGCCCCGGGGACGTCCTGGGCGCGCGGCGGCTCGTGGCTCCACTTGACGTACGGCTGGGGGCCGACGACCGCGTCGCGGTTGGTCAGGTTCGCCTCCATGGTGATCTGGGGGCGCGCCTGCTGGCCGGCGGTGATGACGAGCGGCGCCTTGTTCGCCTGGGCGTTGAAGATCCCACCGACGGCATTGCCGACCCCCGGTGCGGTGTGGAGGTTGACGTGCGTGGGCCGCCCGGTGGCCTGGGCGTACCCGTCGGCCATCCCCACCACCACCAGCTCCTGAAGGCCGAGCACGTAGGTGAAGTCGTCCGGGAAGTCCGCGAGCATGGGCAGCTCGGTCGAGCCGGGGTTGCCGAAGATCGTCGTCATCCCGTGGGCGCGGAACAGGTCGAAGGTCGCTTCACGAACGGTGGCCATCGGCCAACTCCTCCTTGGTCGGTGGGGCAACCCTAATGGAGGGGCGCCGCCGGATGACTCACAGCGCGGCGAGGACCTCCGCGGCGGCCCGCTCGCCGGAGCTGACGGCGCCGTCCATGTAGCCGTTCCAGTAGGTGGCGGTCTCCGTCCCGGCCCAGTGGACGCGGCCCACGGGCGCACGCAGGTGAGGACCGGCGGCGACGAGGGAGCCGATCGCGGGGATGCCCACAGGACACCCGCGGGTCCACGGCTCGGCGCTCCAGTCGGTGTCGAAGAACAGCCGGGGCCGACGGGCGGCCGCACCGAAGAACGTCTCCAACTGGGCGAGCGCCGCCCGGGGCCGCGCCACGCGCGACAGCGTCCGGTAGCGCCGGGCGTTGTCGCCGCCGACGAAGCCGAACAGACACCCCCGCCCACCCTGGCCGGCCGGCGGCGAGTCGTCGTAGGCGATGCTGATCGGAAAGCCGGTCGCGACCGCCTGCCCGGTCAGGCCGCGGTCGCGCCAGAAGGGACGGTCATACACGGCGGCCACCTTGATCAGGGTGCCGGGCGCGTAGTGACAATCGAGGGCGCGGCGGCCGGCCGGCAGGAGCGGGGCGTAGCGGATGCGCCCGGCGAGCACCGGCGGGATGGCGACGATCGCCCGGCGGGCGTCGACGGTCAGGCGGCCCGAGACGACCCGGACGCCTGTGCCGGTCTGCGCGATGGAGTGCACCGGCGAGCCGAGTACCAGCCGGCCGCCCAGCCGGGCCGCCAACCTGAGCGGCACGATCTGTGAGCCGCCGACCATCCGCGTGGCCTGGGCCCCGCCCCGGGTGTCGAACAGGCGCTGGAACGTCCCGGGCTGGCGGGCATCGCCGGCCGCGGCGGTGAAGAACAGCGAGAACAGCAGCGAGACCTCGCGGGCCTCGGCGCCGAAGATCGCCCGCAGGGCCGCCGCCGCGACCTGTTGGAGGCGCGGCGGCGCGCCCTGGGCGTCGAGATAGTTCTGGAGCGTCTGGCCGTCGAGGCCGGACGCGTTCGGCGCCGTCCAGGGCGCGGCGACCGGGACACCGGTGGAGAGCTGGTCGATGCCAAGCACCAGGCTCGCGAGTGGCCCGGCGATGGTGGGGTCCGGAGGCGCGGTGCCGAACGGCCCCCGGTCACTGTACGTCAGCCGCTCGTTGCCGGCGACGTAGACATCTTCGCCCCGGTCGTACACCGGGAACGCGGCGACGCGCAGCTCCCGCATGAGGGCGGCGATGTGGTTCTGCGTGGGGCCGACGAACGTGCCGCCGCGCTCGGAGACCTGCCCGTGGCCGAGGTCGTGGTTCCACACCCGCCCGCCGACGCGGTCGCGCGCCTCCAGCACCGTGACCGACCGGCCGGCCTGGGTCAGTCGGTGGGCCGCCGTCAGACCGGCGAGCCCGGCGCCGACGATGACGACGTCGGCCCGGCGGGAGCCGGCCCTCGCCGCGGCCGGAAGCGACGCGGCCGCCGCCACGCTGACGGTGCCGGCGATGAACCGCCGGCGGGTGACCGGCGCCGTCACGCCCGGACGCCCTGGAGGGGCCGGTACCCGCGCTCGGACATCGTCCGCCGGTAGTCGGCGATCTGCTCGTCGTTGAGGACGCGCGGTGTCCCAAATGCCGCCGAGCGCCAGTACAGGTTCGCGGCCCACTCCAGCAACAGCGAGTTGTCGACCGCCGCGGCCAGGTCGGCGCCGATGCACAGCGTCCCGTGGTTCGACATGAGCGCGGCGGAGCGGTCTGCCATGGCATCGAGCGTCAGATCGGCGAGCTGCTGGGTGCCGAAGGTGGCGTACGGCGCCACCCGCACCGACCCGCCGAGGGCGATCATCTGGTAGTGGACGACGGGCAGCTCGTCGAGCACGCAGGAGAGCGCCGTCGCCACGGGGGCGTGGGTGTGGACGACCGCCCCCGCTCCGTAGCGGGCGTAGGCGCCGAGATGGAGCGGCAGCTCCGAGGTGGGCGTAATGTCGCCGTCGACCTGCCGGCCCTCGAGATCGACGATCGGCACGTCCGCGGCGCGGGCCTCGCTCAGGATCGCGCCCGTCGGCGTCACGGCGACCAGCCCGTCGCACAGGACCGAGACATTGCCGGCCGAGCCGAGCACCATCCCCTCCGCGGCCAGGCGGCGCGCGGCGGCGGCGACGGCCTCCTTCTGAGCCTGGAGCATCAGCCGGCAACCTAACATGAACCTCAAGTCCACCCGCCGTGGGGCCGAGCGGGCGGCGTACTCACGTCGAATCCGTTACTATACTTTGTGAAGTTATGACCATCTTCTGGAGGCTGCTGGGGTTTCTGCGACCGTATCGCCGCGCGGCGATCTGGTCGTTCGTGCTCGCGTTCGGGGCGTTGATCGGCACCGTGCTGATCCCGTACCTGACCGGCGTGGCGATCAACGCCGTCCGCGCCCACAACCAACAGCGGCTCGTGCTGCTGGCGCTCGCGATCGCCGCCGCCGGCCTGGCCCGCCTGGTGTTCAGCGTCCTGCGCCGGCTCGTCGCCGGGCGCGTCTCCCTGGGCGTCGAGGTCGACCTGCGTAACGCCCTGTACGGACACCTGCAACGGCTCGAGCTCGCCTTCTTCGATCGCCAGCAGACCGGTCAGCTCATGTCGCGCGCCACCGTCGACCTGCAGTCGGTGCGCTTCTTCCTCGGCTACGGGCTCATCTTCATCGCCCAGTCGCTGGTCACGATCCTGCTGGCGGCGGTGGCGATGTTCGCGTTGCAGCCGGGGCTGGCGGCGATCTCGCTCGCGCCCGTCCCGTTTGTGGTGCTCATCGCCAACCGCTACGGACACCGCTCGCGTCCGGCCATGCAGGAGGCCCAGCAGCGCATCGCCGAGCTGACCGCCGACACCGAGGAGAACGTCTCCGGCGTGCGGGTGGTCAAGGCGTTCGCGCAGGAGGAGCGCCAGCTCGAGCGCTTCCGCCACACCGTCCAGCGGGTGTTCGACCAGCAGCTGCTGGCCACGCGGATCCAGGCGTTCTACAACCCCATGATCAGCTTCCTGCCCAACCTGGGGCTGGCGGCCATCCTCCTGTTCGGTGGCCGGGAGGTCATCAACGGGTCTCTGTCGCTCGGCGCGTTCACCGCGTTCTACGCCTACCTGCTCATGCTCATCTCGCCGATGCGAACGCTCGGTTACATGCTCGGCGCCGCCCAGCGGGCGACCGCCTCCGGCGCCCGGATCTTCCAGGTGCTGGACCGCGAGCCGGCGATCGTCAGCCCGGCTGGAGCGCCGCCGCTGCCGGCCGGCGGCGGCCGGGTGGAGCTGCGCGGCGCGGGCCTCACGTTTGAGGGGACGACGCACGCGGCGCTGCGCGACATTCATCTCGATGTCCCCGCCGGCCAGGTGGTCGCGCTCGTCGGGGCCATGGGGTCCGGCAAGTCGGCGCTGGTCTCGCTGCTGCCGCGCCTGTACGACGTGACCGCCGGCTCGGTCTCGATCGACGGCGCCGACGTGCGCTCGGTCGACCTCGACAGCCTGCGCCGCGCGATCGCGATCGTCAACGACGATCCGTTCCTGTTCTCGGCCACCGTCCACGACAACATCGCCTACGCCAATCCGCTGGCGACCCGGGAGCAGGTGGAGCGCGCCGCCGCGGCCGCCCAGGCCGCCGGTTTCATCGAGGACCTGCCGAAGGGCTACGACACCCGGGTGGGCGAGCGGGGCCTGACCCTGTCCGGCGGCCAGCGCCAGCGGATCGCCATCGCCCGCGCCATCCTGGCCGATCCGCGGATCCTCATCCTCGACGACGCCACCTCGTCGGTCGACGCCTCCACCGAGTCCGACATCAAGCGCGCGCTGGCCGACCTGCTGGCGGGCCGCACGACGTTCGTCATCGCCCACCGGCTGTCGACGATCGCGCTGGCCGACCGGATCGTGGTGCTGGAGGACGGCGCCATGGCTGCCGACGGCACGCATGACGAGCTGCTGGAGGCGTCAGATCTCTACCGGGAGATCGTCGAGAAGGGCATGCCGGATTCTGTGTTCCTGACCGAGGAGCGGGCGGCATGAGCTGGCGGACGGGTGTTTCCGAGCTCCGCCGGCGTCTCCAGGAAACCGGCGGGCGCGGGCGCAAGCTGCGCGGCCTGGCCGAGATCCTGGCCCCGTACCGCTGGCGGGTGCTGGCGATGTTCACCTCGCTCGTTCTGGCGACGGCGGCCGCACTGGCACCGGCGCCGCTGGCCAAGGTGGCGATCGACCGCGGAATCGAGCGCCATGACACCAGCGTGCTGTACGTCACCGTCGGCGTGTTCCTGGTCTCGGCCCTCGTCTACGGCGTGGCCACGTACGCCCAGACGTATCTCGTCGGCTGGGTGGGGCAGCGCGCGCTCCAGGACCTCCGGCTCAAGCTGTTCGCCCACCTGCAGTCGCTGTCGATCGGCTTCTACTCGCGCAACATCGCCGGGGTCGTCATCAGCCGGATGACCAACGACGTCGAGGCGCTCGACCAGCTCGTCGAGGATGGCCTGGCGACGCTCATCCAGTCGAGCCTGACCCTGTTTGGGGTCGTCGTCATCCTGCTCGTCCTCGACTTCCACCTGGCGTTGCTGACGTTCCTGTCGCTGCCGTTGCTGTTTGCGGGGGCGATCGCCTTCCGGATCGCGTCGGCCGACGCCTACCGGCGGACCCGGGAGAAGATCGCGGCCATCACCGGGTACCTGGGCGAGACCCTGTCCGGGATCCGCGTCGTACGCGCGTTTGGCCAGGAGGAGCAGCACATCGAGCGCTTCGAGGAGCTCAACGACGAGAACCGGGCGGCGAACATGACGACCGTCAACCTCAACGCCGCCTACTTCCCCGCCGTCGAGCTCCTGTCGGCGCTGGTGACGGTCGAGATCCTGGTGATCGGCGGCATCGAGGCGATCAACGGCCACACCTCGACCGGCGTGGTGTTCGCATTCATCGCCGCGCTGAACAACTTCTTTGATCCGATCCAGCAGCTCTCCCAGCTGTACACCACCTACCAGTCCGGCATGGCGGCGCTGGACAAGATCTTCGGCCTGCTCGACGAGCGCCCGGAGATCGTCGACGCCCCGAACGCCGTGCAACTGCCGCAGATCCGCGGTGAGATCACGTTCGATCAGGTGTCCTTCCGGTACGGCGCGCACGACGACGGCGCGTGGGCGCTGCGCGACGTGGACCTGGTGATAGAGCCCGGGCAGACGGTCGCACTCGTCGGCGAGACCGGGGCCGGCAAGTCGACCTTCGCCAAGCTCGTCGCCCGTTTTTATGACCCCACGCAGGGGCGGGTGCTGGTCGACGGCCACGACCTGCGGTCGGTCACCGCGCACTCCCTGCGCTCTCAGATGGGGATGGTCCCTCAGGAGGGTTTCCTGTTCAGCGGCACCATCCGGGAGAACCTGTCCTTCGGCCACCCGGACGCCGCCGAGGACGAGATCCGCGACGCAGCGCGGGCCGTCGGCGCCGACGACTTCATCATGGGCCTGCCCCAGGGCTACGACACCCAGGTCGGCGAGCGGGGCATCCAGCTGTCGGCCGGCCAGCGCCAGCTCGTCGCCTTCGCCCGGGCTCTGGTGGCCGACCCTCGGATCCTCGTCTTGGACGAGGCGACGGCGAACGTCGACGTCCACACCGAGGGACTCATTGAAGAGGGCCTGCGGCGCCTGGTGGCCGGGCGCACCGCGATCGTCATCGCCCACCGCCTGTCGACCATCCAGCACGCGGCCAAGATCCTGGTCATGGAGCATGGGCGGATCGTCGAGTCCGGCACCCACGACGAGTTGCTGGACCTCGGAGGGCGCTACTGGGAGCTGTACCGCGATTGGGCCGAGCAGGCCGCCGCGGCGTAGCCCCGTACCCTGTAGCGCCCATGGCCCCCATCACCGTCACCGCCCTGGCCGTCGCCCCCGTCAAGGCGATGCGGCTGCGGACGCTCGACGCCATCCAGATCGGCGATCTGGGCGCGGTCGGCGACCGCCGCTTCTACGTCGTCGACGAGCGCGGGCGGATGGTCAACGGCAAGCAGCACGCGGCGCTGCAGACGATCGTCCCTGACTACGACCCCGGGACGCGCCGGCTGACGCTGACGTTCCCGGACGGCGTGCCGGCCGTCACCGGCGTGGTGGAGCACGGCGAGCCCGTCACCATGCAGTTCTACGGGCGCACCGACGAGATCCCGGCGCTGCGCGGACCGTGGTCGGAGGCGGTCTCGGAGTTCGTCGGCGCCCCGCTGCGGCTGGTGGAAGCCGAGACCGGGGTCGACCGGGGGCGTGACGGGGCGGCGTCGCTCATCTCCCGCGCCTCGCTGCGCCGGCTGGCTGAGGAGGCCGGGATTGACGGGATCGATGCCCGGCGCTTCCGGATGCTGATTGAGGTCGACGGCGTCGCCGCCCATGAAGAGGACCGGTGGATCGACCGGCGCCTGCGCGTCGGCGAGGCGCTCCTGCGGATGCGCGGCCATGTCGGCCGCTGCCTGATCACCAGCCGCGATCCGGACAGCGCCCGCGCCGACCTGGACACGCTCGACCTGCTGCGCGCCTACCGCGGCGACGAGGAGAGCACCGAGCCGCTGCCGTTCGGGGTCTACGGCGAGGTCCTGGAGGGCGGGGCGGTGCGGCTCGGCGACCCGGTCGCGCTGGATGAGTAGGGTCTGCGACATGGGTGACGAGCGCGTTCGGACAACGGTCGAGGATCACGTGGCGCTCGTTACCCTGAGTCGCGGCGACAAGCACAACGCGCTCGACGTGCCGATGTTCGAGCAGATCATCGCCGCCGGCGAGCGGGTGGCGAACGAGCCGGGCGTCCGGGCGGTCGTCCTGCACGGCGAGGGGCCGAGCTTCTGCTCCGGTCTGGACGTGGTCAGCATCATGTCGGCCGGCGACGGCGTTCAGGGCCTCGTGGACCGCGTCCGGGGTCAGGTGCCGAACTGGTTTCAGCGAGCCGCCCATGTCTGGCTGGAGGTGCCGGCGCCGGTCATCGCCGCCGTCCATGGCACCTGCTTTGGAGGTGGGCTGCAGATCGCGCTCGCCGCCGACATCCGGATCGCGGCGCCGGACGCGCGCCTGTCGGTGATGGAGATCAAGTGGGGGCTCATTCCGGACATGTCGATCACGCGGACCCTGCCGCGCCTGGTTGGGATCGACGTGGCCAAGGAGCTGACATTCACCGGGCGAGTGTTCGAAGCGCCGGAAGGCGAGCGGCTGGGCGTCGTGACCCGGATCGCCGACGACCCGCTGGTCACCGCGCGCGAGCTGGCCGGCCAGATCGCCGCGCGCTCGCCGGACGCCGTCCGCGCCGCCAAGCGCCTGTACGACGAGTCCTGGACGGGAGCCGCGCCCCAGACCCTTGCCCTGGAGGCCGAGCTCCAGATGGCGCTCATCGGCTCCCCCAACCAGCTGGCGGCGGTGACCGCCGGCCTCACCGACGACCCGCCCCAGTTCGTCGATCCCTGAGCTGGACCCAGCGATCCCGCGGTCGTCTCGCTGCCGGATAGCCGTCGTCGGTCCGCTCCCGACGGCAAGTCTCAGCCCCTTTCGGTGGATCCAGGCAGCGCGCGGGGCGCTGCGCCGGCGTGCGCGGCCGGACAATCCCCGCTGCGCGGATAGGCTGGCGGTCCGGGCTGCGCCACGTATGATGTCGCCGCCGTCGCATACGAGGAAAGGGGCAGGCCATCGCTACCGTAGTCGGACAGAGGGTTCGCCGCCGGGAGGATCCGCGGTTCCTGCTCGGTCAGGGGCGCTACGTCGACGACCTGCCCGCGGAGGGCGAGGTGTACGTCACGTTTGTGCGCTCGGACTGGGCGCACGCCCGGATCACCGGGATCGACGCCGAGGAGGCGCGCGGCCTCCCGGGGGTGCAGGTGCTCACCGCCGCCGACGTGGAGCTTCCCCCCTACGCGGCGCCGCCCTTCCTCGGCATCGACCAGCGCTTCTCCCGTCCCATGCTCGCCCGCGACAAGGTCCGGTTCGTCGGCGACATCGTCGCGGCGGTGGTGGCCGAAAGCCGCGCGGCCTCGGTCGACGCCGCCCAGCTCGTCATGGTCGACTACGACCCGCTGCCGGTGGTGACCGACATGCGCGAGGCGGTCAAGGACGAGACGATCCTGTTCGAGGACATGGGGACCAACGTCTGTCTCCACCACCCTCCCCAGGAGGTCGACGAGCACATCTTCGACGACTGCGAGGTCATCGTCTCCGGCTCCAACGAGAGCCCGCGGCTGCTCGCCTGTCCGATCGAGCCCCGGTCGACCCGCGCCCAGTTCGGCGAGGACGGACGGCTGACCATCCATCTCTCGACCCAGACGCCGCACCAGGACAAGATGGTGCTGGGTCTGGTGCTCGGTCTCGAGCCGGAGCAGGTGCGCGTCCTCGCTCCCGACGTGGGCGGCGGCTTCGGCGGCAAGGGCCTTGACGTCGAGGACGTGCTGGTCGCCGCCGTGGCCCGGGCGACCGGGCGACCCGCTCGCTGGACGGAGACCCGCAGCGAGCACATGGTGGCCATGCATCACGGCCGGGCGCAGTGGATCGACTTCGAGATCGGCGGCACCCGCGAGGGCGATGTGCGGGCGCTGCGCCTGAAGATCCTCCAGGACGCGGGCTCCTATCCCAGCCTCGGTGCGTTCCTGCCCAACCTGACGGCATTGATGTCCAGCGGCGTCTACGCCATCCCCAAGATCGAGGCCGAGGTCGTTTCGGTCGTGACCAACACGACGTGGGTCGGCCCCGTGCGCGGTGCGGGACGGCCGGAGGCGACGCAGATGCTGGAGCGGGCGATGGACCTGTTCGCCGGCGAGATCGGCATGGACCCGGCCGAGATCCGCCGCCGCAACTTCATCCCCACCGATTCGCAGTGGCCGCACGCGACGGCCGCCGGCGCTCCGTACGACATCGGCGACTACCCCCGGGCGCTGGAGACGGTGCTGGAGGCGGCCGACTACGCGGGACTGCGCCGCGAGCAGGAGCAGCGGCGCGCGTCCGGTGACACCCGCCAGCTGGGGATCGGCCTGAGCACCTACGTCGAGATCACCAACGGCCTCGGCGAGGCCGAGTTCGGCGCGGTCGAGATCACCGGCGATGGCGGGGCGATCGTCCGAACGGGCTCCTTCTCCCAGGGCCAGGGCCACGAGACGACGTTCGCCCAGATCGTGGCCGATCGCACCGGGCTGCCGGTGGAGAGGATCGCGGTCGTCAAGGGTGACACCGACGTGGTGCCCCGCGGGACCGGCACGTACGGCTCCAAGTCGACGCAGATCGGCGGGGCCGCCGCCGGCCAGGCGTCCGAGATCCTGGTCGACAAGGCCAAGCAGCTGGCCGCCGATCACCTCGAGGCCAGCCCCGACGACATGATCCTCGACATATCCGAGGGCCGCTTCCACGTCGCCGGCGCGCCGTCGCCGGCGGTCAGCTGGGGCGAGCTGGCGGCCGAGCTCGCCGGCGCCGGGCGGCTGGCCGAGCTGGCGGCGGAGACCGACTTCAAGGCGGCCCAGCCGACGTTCCCGTTCGGCGCCCACGTCGCCGTCGTCGAGGTCGACACCGAGACCGGGGCGGTGGAGCTCAGGCGGCTGGTGGCCGTCGACGATGCCGGCACCATCATCAACCCGCTGGTGGCCGAGGGCCAGGTCCACGGCGGCGTCGCCGCCGGCATCGCGCAGGCGCTGTACGAGGAGGTTCGCTACGACGAGGACGGCAACCCGCAGCACGCCAACCTCGTCACGTACTGCATCCCCGCCGCCACCGAGCTGCCCAGCTTCGAGGTGGTGGAGATGGTGACGCCGACGCCGGTCAATCCGCTCGGCGCGAAGGGCATCGGCGAGTCCGGGACGATCGGCGCCACGCCCGCGGTCCACAACGCCGTCATCGACGCGCTCAAGCCCTACGGCGTCCGCCACCTCCAGATGCCGGTCAACGGCGAGAAGGTGTGGCGGGCCATCCAGGAGGCGACGGGCTAGAGGAGTGCCAGCAGGTCCCGGACTCCGCCGACCGTGGCGGTGGGGCGGCGGCGCTCCGGGACGCGGTCGAGGTCCAGGTCGCCACTGATCCCGCTCCGCACCAGCACCGTCTGGGACCCCCCCATCCGGCCGAGCGCCACGTCCATGCCCAGGTCGTCGCCGATGACCGCGATCTGGTCGGTGGGCACGCCCAGGCGGTCGCGCAGCGCGGCCACGGCGGCGCGCGACGGCTTGCCGAGCAACCGGGGCCGGACGCCTGACACCTTGGCGATGGCGGCCGTGATCATCGCCCCGCGGCTGAAGATGATCCCGTTGGCGCCGGCGTAGCCGCGGACGTAGCTGGACGTGAACAGCGGCGCGCCGCGGTAGGTGATGGCGCGGGCGGCCCGCTCCACCTCGCCCAGCTGGACCTCGGACTGGTGGGCCACGAACACCGCTCGAGCATCCTCATCGCCGGTTAGGCGGACGCCGGCCTGGGTCATGTGCTCGCGCACCGCGGCGGAGGCGAACGTCAGCACCGGCTGGCGGGCCGCGTGCCGCGCGAGCCAGGCGGTCGCGCTGTCGACCGGGGTCAGGACCTCGTCGTCGGCCACCGGCAGCCCATCGTCGCGCAGTCCCTGAGCGATGCGCGGCGACGGCACGTGGCTGCCGTTGGTGAACAGCACGAGCCGCCGCCCGGAGGCACGGATGCGCTCCAGCACCTCGACCGCGCCGGGCTGGGGACGTCCGCGCCCGTCCGGGCCCCGGTGCAGCAGGGTCCCGTCGATGTCGAACATGAACGCCCGGGCGGTGTCGAGCCGGAGCGCCTGGTCAGGCACGGCGCCACACCACCCGCTCTCCGTCCTTGACGACCTCGACGCCGGTCAGCGCCGGCCGGCGCTCCAGCTCGGCCAGGAGGGTGACCAGCGGCGAGCGCCCGGGCCGGGCGGCGGGCAGCGGAGACCCGGCGCGCGCGGCACCGTCGCGGGCGGCAACCATCGCATCGACCTGCTCGGCGGGCATCGTCAGCCGCAGCAGGAGCTCCTCCTCGGAGATGCGCCCACCAAAGCGCTCCCGGGCGCCGTCCAGGGTGATCGGCCGAAGATCCGCGAGCTTGGCCGCCTGGGGGCGCGCCAGGACCCTGTCGGCGATGGCGGGGTCGACCGGCGCCGGAGGATCGCCGTAGTGGCCGAGGAAGTAGCGCACGGTCTCGTCGGAGACGGTGCGCCACCGCTCGCCGTCGATGACGTTGTGGGCGGCCTGGCTGGCGATGAACTGCGATACCGGGGTGACGATGATGGGGTAGCCCATCTCCGCCCGCACCCGCGTCACCTCCTCCAGCACCGCGTCGAACAGCTCCGGCCGGCGCAGCTCGGCGAGCATCCGCCGGGTGGTGGTGACCATGCCGCCGGGCAGCTGGTGGTGGTAGTACGCGGCGTCGAACTCGCGCGGCGCGCCCGCGGGCAGTCCCTTGGCCCGCGCCAGCGCGGTGAAGTGCCGGGCGACGATCGCCTGGCACTCCAGGTCGAGACCGTGGGTGAAGCCGGACGCGTCGAGATCGCGGACGGTGCTGGCCACGTCCGGCTGGGAGGTCCCCCGCGACAGCGGCGCGTGGGCGGTGTGCACGACGTCGAACCCGGCCCTCACCCCCTCCAGGTAGACGAGCGGCGCCAGGCCGATGGTGCAATGGCTGTGGAGCTCCAGCGGCCGCGAGCCGGCGGCCGACCGCAGCGGCCCGGCCAGCTCACGCACCGCGTCCGGGGTCAGCAGGCCGCCCGGATCCTTGAGGTAGAGGCGGTCCATGTCCGGGCAGTCGGCCAGCGTGGCGGCGCGCTCGGCGTAGTAGCCGTGGGTGTGGACCTCGCTGATCGAGTAGGTCAGACCGACCACCACCTCCTCGACCCCGGCGGCTCGGACCATCGCCGCCAGGCGCCGGATCCGGGCCGGGTCGTTGGACGGATCGGCGATCTGGATGCGCCGGATCCCGTTGCGGGCGAGCAGGCCGAAGGCCAGCGCCATGACATCCTCGCCGGCAGGCGCCCACGAGATGAACCGCATGCCCGGGGTGATCAGACTGAGCGGCGTGTTCGGCATCGCCGCGCTCATCAGCCGGATCCGCTCCCACGGGTCCTCCCGGTGAAAGCGCACCGACACGGCCATGTGGGTGCTGGAGGTGAAGTCGGCGGCGTGATAGCCGACGCGGTCGAGCACCGGGGCGATGACCAGTACGTCCGGTGTCGTCAGCCCGGTCGCGCTCCACAGGCTCTGGTTGCCGTCGCGCGTTGTGGTGTCGACGAACTCGATGCGCCGGCTCATCGGATCGCGCGCTCCAGCCAGTCGGTCGTCGCCCGCCCGCTCCGGAAGTCCGGATGGCCCAGGATGCTGACCAGCAGGGTGCGGTTGGTTTCCACGCCCTCCACGTCGACGTCCTCGAGGGCGTCGATGAGGACGTCGATAGCCTGGTCCCGGTCGTCGCCGTGAGCGATCAGCTTGGCGAGCAGCGAGTCGTAGTACGGCGGGACGACGGCGCCCGGTTGGCAGTGCGTGTCGACCCGCAGCCCGGGCCGGTCCGGGACCGCGAACAGCGAGAGCGTCCCCGGCGACGGCCGGTAGCCGTGGACCGGGTCCTCGGCGTTGAGCCGGCATTCGACGGCGTGCCCGTCGAACGGGACGTCCTCCTGACCGACCGCGATCTGCCGGCCGTCGGCGACCTGCAGCTGCATCGCCACCAGGTCCAGCCCGGTCACGGCCTCGGTCACCGGGTGCTCGACCTGGATGCGGCAGTTGACCTCCAGGAAGTAGGGCTCGCCGCTCTCCGTGTCAATGACGAATTCGGCGGTGCCCAGGTTGCGATAGCCGATCCGGCGGGCGAACGCGACCGCCGATTCTCGTAACCGCGCCCGGGTGGCGTCCGCCAGCCCCGGCGCCGGCGCCTCCTCGATCACCTTCTGGAACCGGCGCTGCACCGAGCAGTCGCGCTCGCCGAGGTGCAGGGTGGTCCCGTGCTCGTCGGCGGCGATCTGGACCTCGACGTGACGCGCGGACTCGATCAGCCGCTCCAGGTAGACCCGGTCGTCGCCGAACGCGCTGCCCGCCTCACTGCGGGCCAGCGTCAACAGCGCGTCGAGCTCCTCCTCGTCATGAACGCGCTTGATGCCACGCCCTCCTCCTCCCCCGGCCGCCTTGACCAGCAGCGGGTAGCCGAGCTCCGATCCGAGGGCGCGCGCCTCCGCCGCCGTGGCCACCTCACCTCCGGGGAGGACCGGCGCACCGGCCCGCTCCGCCTCCCGGCGAGCCGCCAGCTTGTCGCCGGCCAGCTCGATCGCCTCGACCGGCGGGCCGACGAAGGTCAGTCCGTGCTCCCGGGCCAGGCCGGCCAGGCGCGGGCTCTCCGCCAGAAACCCGTAACCGGGATGGACGGCGTCGCACCCGGTGCCGAGGGCCGCCTGCACGATGGTCTCCGGGCGCAGATAGCTCTCGGACGCCGGCGGCGGCCCGATGCAGACGACGCGATCGGCCTCATGGGCGGCCATCCCGTCCAGGTCCGCCGCCGAGGCGCCGACGACACACTCCAGGCCGAGCGCCCGGCAGGCGGAGACAATCCTGACCGCGATCTCCCCGCGGTTGGCGATGAACACCCGCCTCATACGTCCGGCTGCACCCGGAACAGCGGCGCTCCGTACTCGACCAGCTGCGCGTTCTCGGCCACGATCTCGCAGACCGTCCCGGAGAGACCCGCCGGCACCGAGTTCATCATCTTCATGACCTCGATGATGCACACCGTCGTGTCCGAGGTGACACGGCTGCCGACCTCGACGAACGGCGCCGCCCCGGGGGATTCGGCTCGGTAGAACGTGCCCAGCATCGGCGACGGGATGGTGACGAGCCCGTTGTCGGAGGGTGGGGACGGCTCGGCCGGCGGCGGGGTGGCTGCGACCTGCGGGCGCACGCCGCGGGCCGCGGTGGCCGTCCCCTTGGTCACGTGGAGCGAGAACCCGTCGGTCTCGATCAGCAGCTCGTCGAGCTCGGATTCGTCGATGATCCGGAGGATCTCGCGGATGTCGTCGTCGGTGAGCGCCATCAGCCGCCGGCTCCGAACTTCTGCATGACCAGCGACATCGCTGACGTGGGCGCGGGCTTGGCCTCGCGCTTGGGCAACGCGGTGACCGGGCGCGACTGGAGCACGTACAACGCGCCGCCACGGTCGATCGCCCACTCCACATCCTGGTGGCCGCCGAAGTGACGCTCGACCCGCTTGCTCAGCTCGACGAGCGCGCCCAGCTCATCCGGGCCGAGGCAGGGCGCCGCGCGCCGCTCGGCGTCGACGGCGACCTGGACCGTGCCGCGCCCGCCGGAGGCCGGCACGTACTCGATCTCCTTGTCGTTGACGTGCTCGCGGACGACCTCGCGAGTGACCTTGCTGACCAGGTAGTCGTCCGGGGTCACCTCGCCGCCGACGACCGCCAGGCCGAGACCCCAGCTGGCGTTGACGGCGACCATGCTGGGGTCGCCGGTGACCGGGTTGCAGGTGAACATGACGCCGGAGACGGCGGCGTCGACCATGAGCTGGACCGTCACCCCCATCGCCGGCCGCTCGGCCGCGTCGCCGCCGAGACGGGCGCGGTAGCTGATCGCCTGGGTGTTGTACAGGCTGGCCCAGCAGTCGCGGACGGCGCTGCAGATGTCATCGATGCCGCGGACCCACAGGTAGGTGTCCTGCTGGCCGGCGAACGTCGCCTCGCTGGAGTCCTCGCCGAGCGCGCTGGAGCGGACCGCCACCGGCGGGAGATCGGTGGCCACCGCGGACTGAAGCGCGGTGTACTGCGCCGCCACTTCCTCACGGACGGCGTCCGGCACCGGAGCCGAGCGCATCGCCTCGGCGATCACGTGCGAGGCGCGGGCCAGCGCCTCCACGTCGCCGGCGCCGAGCCCGGCGAGCGCAGCCGCCGTGCGGTGGGCGAGGCCGCTGGCCTCCAGGAACTCGTCGAACCCGGTCGTGGCCAGGGCAAACCCGGGCGGGACCGGAATGCCGGCCCGCAGCAGCTCGCCGAGGCTGGCGCTCTTGCCGCCGTAGCGGGTGGCGTCGGCGCCGGCCAGCGCGTCGAGCCGTTCGGTGTGCGTCATCTACCGGTCTCCGATCAGGGTCACCACCCCCGCCGAGCCGTCGACGCGGATGGTCTGGCCGGTGCGGATCTGCGCGGTCGCCCGCCCGGTGCCGACGACGGCCGGCAGCCCGTACTCGCGGCAGACGATGGCGGCGTGCGACATGACGCCGCCCACGTCGGTGACCGTGCCCCTGATCTTGGAGAAGATGGGGGCCCAGGCCGGGGACGTGCTGCCGCAGACGAGGATCTCCCCGTCGCGGATGTCGGCGATCTCGCTGACCGAGCGCACCACCCGGGCGACGCCTTCGATGGTCCCCGGCGAGGCCGCCGCGCCGGTCAGCTCGGAGCCGCCCTCCTGGTGGCGCGCCCACTCGCGGACGCGCTCGGTCGTCACCCCCCACAGCATGATCGTCATGGGATCGGTGACCTCGGCCGGCTCGACGCCGAGCGCCGGCGGCGGCGTCCACTGCGCCAGGCGCTTGAGCAGCTCCCTGCGGCGGGCGACGATCGGCGGCCAGTACTTGGGACCAAGCGGCAGGCCGCCGGTCGCCCAGGTCAGCACCAGCTCGTCGAGCGCGGTGGACACCTCGTGCCGGGACAGCTGGAAGATGTCCTCGCCGTCCTCCAGGAAGCCGTGCGTGGCGAGCAGGGCGCCGAACTCCCGCACCTTGTTCCACCAGCGCGTGAGGAACCAGTAGTCGCAGTAGAACTTGTGCTCCTCGACGTACGGGAACACGGTGCGGGACAGCGCCAGCAGGTCCTGCCAGGGGCCGCGTACCTCGTCCGGCAGCAGCGCCGCGTACTCCTGGGCCAGCCGCTCGCGCTCGCGCCCGATCTCCTCGGTCGGCCGCTCGGCACCCCCGCCGGCGCGGATGGCATCGACGTGGCCGGTGATGGAGGCGTACGGGATGCTGGGATCGTCGAGCCAGCTGCCGTACTCGTGGGTCAGCCCGTCCCCGGTGGCCATGTTGAACCACGGGTCCTTGACCTTCTCCAGCTCGGCCAGCCAGGCCCGTCCGGCGTCGGTCTGCGACAGCTCGGCGTCGATCTCGGCCGGCGTCCGGTCCTGGACGAACGCGCCGTCGACGCCGGTGTCGAGCGCCAGGCGCGCCAGCCGCCGGAGCTCGGCATCCGGCCGGAACAGCAGCACGTCGATCCCGGCGACCATCTGGGCGATGTGCTGGTCCGGGATGTCCGGGAGGTTCGTCTTGCACAGCTCGGCGAACGTGGCGTACGCGCCGTAGCCGAGCAGGAGAAACTCGAAGTGGTGCTGCCACATGAGGTCGCCGAGCCGGAGGACGCGGCCGTACGCGTCGAGCACCTCGTAGAAGGCGGTGTTGCGGTCCTCGGAGAACGCGACCTCGTCCGGCTCGTACTCCGGAAGATCCGGCACCTTGAGGTCGACGAGCTCGGCGATGAGCGCCACCATCTTGGCCTTCCACTTGCCGTACAACTCCGGCCAGTTCTCGAAGTAGTAGCCGGCGCGGCGCTGGAAGTAGCCGGCCCGCTCGGCCATCTTCTCCGGGTCGGTGACCGGGTTGCCGGAGATATACACGTAGCCGTTGACGATGCGGTAGTCGATGCCCATCGCCGGGGGCACCGCGAACACCCGGTTCTGCCAGGAGCCGACGGCCTGGTACGGCGAGTCGATGCAGATCACGTCGAACGCCGGGTGCGGCGTGGGGAAGTGCATCGAGTTCCAGAACCAGAAGCGGTTCTCGTCGGTGTCACGGCGGCGCTCGTCGAACACCGCGTAGTACGGATACATCTCCTCCCAGCCCTCGCAGCCCTCCGGGGTCTGCACCTCGTAAGGGCTGGGAAACGAGCCAGTCTGTGCCGTAGCCGTCATGTGAAAGACCCTCTCCTCGGCCGTGCTCTCCTCATGGCACGGCACCGTCCTGGCTTATACGTGACCCGTTCGCCCCAAGTCAAACGGGTTTGCCGGTCCGCGCACCGTGGTTTGCCGGGCGGCGCGGGTGCGGTTAGGGTCGCGGCGGCACCGTCGTGACGAGAGGAGAGCGGGGATGGCGAGATTCGTGCTGGTCCACGGAGCGTTCAGCGGGGCCTGGTGCTGGCACCGGGTGATCCCCGGTCTGGGCGCGGCCGGGCATGACGTCGAGGCGGTCGACCTGCCGGGCTCCGGCGACGACGACACGCCCGTGGCCGAGGTCACGCTGGAGCGCTACGGCGACCGGGTCTGCGAGGCCCTCGCCGCCGGACCCCCCGCCCTGCTCGTCGGCCACAGCCTGGGCGGCATGGCGGTCACCCAGGCGGCGGCGCGGCGCCCGGACCTGATCGCCGGACTCATCTACGCCGCGGCCTTCCTCCCCGTCGAGGGGGAGAGCCTGATCGATTTGACCAAGCGCCCGGAGGCCGGCGAGGACCAGGTCCAGGCCAACCTGACCGTCTCCGGCGAGCCGCCGGTGGCGAGGATGTCGCCGGAGGGCGCGCGCCGGGCGACGTGCCAGCTGGCCACCGACGAGCAGGCGGCGTGGGCCACCGAGCGCCGCGGCCCTCAGCCGGTCGTCCCGTTCACCCAGCCGTTGGCGGTCGACCCCGACGCGGCGGAGGCGTTCGCCCAGCTCCCGCGGGCATACGTCATGTGCCTACAGGACCGCGCCATCTGGCCGGACCTGCAGCGGTTCATGGCCGCGCGCGCCGGCTGCGATCCGGTGCTGGAGATCGACACCGACCACTCGGTGTGGCTGACCGCGCCGGACGAGCTGGTGGCGGCTCTGGACCGCATCGCGCGCGAGATGGACGCGGTGGCGACGGCACGATGAGGGGGTGTTGGGGGCTCACTTGTCCTATACGCAAGTGAGCCCCCAACACCCCCGGCCAGCGTTCGCCCCTTCATTGCTTGCCGTTGACTGAACGCGCTCATCGGCAAGAAGGGGTGCGCGCGATGACTGGACGTGTCGCCAGGCCGGCGTTAGCGTCACACGGCATGGGAGAGGTAGACCTGATCGCGCTGTACTGGACGGTGAGCGGCCCCGTGGAGGTCCACTACGGGCGCGAGTGGAGCACGTTCGACTGGCGCGACCGGTGCGCCAACGCCAAGCGGGCCGGCTTTGAGGGGATCGGCCTGTGGCACGCCGACATCCGCCACCAGCTCGAGACCGGACGAACCCTCAAGGAGATCAAGCAGATCTTCGACGATGCCGGCCTGCGCCACATCGAGATCGAGTTCCTGGCCGACTTCTTCGCCCGGCCGGGCACGCCGGAGCGCCAGGCCTCCGACGAGCTCAGACAGCTCCTGCTCGATGCCGCGGCGACCTTCGAGGCCCACCACGTCAAGGTCGGCAACATCCCGGGGACTCCGTGTGAGCCCGGCCGGCTGACCGAGGAGTTCGCCGCCCTGTGCGACGAAGCGGCGCAGCACACCGCGGCGAAGGTCGTCTACGAGTTCATGCCGTTCGACGTCAACGTCAATACGCTCGATGCCGCGCTGACGCTCGTCACCGACGCCGGCCGGCCCAACGGTGGCCTGGCGATCGACACCTGGCACATGAGCAAGCTGGGGATCCCGCCGCAGGAGATGAGGCGGATCCCGCTGGAGTACCTGGCGTGGGTGGAGCTGTCCGACGGCCGGTTCGAGGACATGGAGGACCCCATCGACGAGGTCGTCAACCACCGCGCCCTGCCCGGCGAGGGCGAGTTCGACCTTCCCGGCTACGTGTCCGCCATTCAGGAGGCCGGCTACGACCAGCCGTGGGGCGTCGAGGTCCTGTCGGCGGATCTGCGCAGCCTGCCGATCGAGCAGGAATTCGACCGTGCCTATGAGACGACGGCGGCGCAGTTCCGCGCCGGGGTCGCATGAGAGAGGAGCGAGGATGAGCACCACCGGCGAGCTCGACGGCGAGCGCCTGATCTGGATGTTCACCCAGATGCTGCGCATCCGGGAATTCGAGGAGCGGGTCAAGCGGACGTTCGAGGACCACCCGGGCGTGATCCGCGGCCACACCCACCTCGCCGACGGGGCCGAGGCCTCGATCGTCGGCTCGCTGGCCACCCTGAAGGAGGGCGACCAGCTGATGACGACCTACCGCTGCCACGGCTATCCGATCGCGCTCGGCACCGACCCCAAGGCGATCATGGCCGAGATCTACGGCCGCCGCGACGGGCTGTGCGGTGGCTACGGCGGGTCGATGCACCTGGCCGACCCGGAGCGCGGCTTTCTCGGCACCAGCGGCATCGTCGGCCAGGGCATCCCGCAGGCCACCGGCGTCGCCTATGCCGCCCAGATCCGAAAGCAGGGTCAGGTGGTGCTGTGCTTCTTCGGCGACGGCGCCTCCAAACAGGGCGCCTTCCACGAGTCGCTCAATCTCGCCTCGCTGTGGAAGCTGCCGGTCGTCTACATCATGGAGAACAACAACTACAACGTGGCCACGCGGTCCGAGCAGGAGGACGCCAACGCCGCCGCGGGCGAGCCCCTGTCGGTCAAGGCCAAGGCCTACAGCATGCCCGGCGTCACCGTCGACGGCGGCGATCCGATCGCCGTCTACGAGACGGTGAGCACGGCCGCCGACCGCGCCCGGCGGGGCGAGGGACCGACACTGGTGGAGTCCAAGGTCTACCGCCTGTCTGCCCACGGCAACCTCATCGCGCCGCCCGGGGTCCCGCTTCATTACCCGGAGCACGAGGCGATCACGGTGTTCGGCAACCGCGAAGAGTACGACGCCGCCCTGCGCGGCGACCCCGTCCCCCGGTTCCGCATGCGCCTCGTCGAGCAGGGCACGCTCGACGCCGCTCGCGCGGATGAGCTCGCCCAGGAGGTCCGCGACGAGATGGCCGCGGCGGTGCAATTCGGCCTCGACAGCCCGTTCCCGGAGCCGGAAGCGGCCGTCAACTTCGTCTACGCCTAGGAGCAGACCATGGCACGAGAGATTCCCTACATCGCCGCCGTCCAGGAGGCGATCCGGCTGGAGATGGAGCGCGACGAGACCGTCCTGTTCTACGGCCAGGACGTCGCCCCCTCCGACGAGGACCCGCTCGTCCAGGCGTTCGGCCGCGATCGCGTGCGGGTGTCGCCGATCTCCGAGACGGCCGAGATCGGCATGGCGGTCGGCCTGGCCCTGGCCGGCTACCGCCCCGTGGTGGAGCTGCTGATGGCCGAGTTCATGCTGGTGGCGATGAACCAGGTGGTCAACGAGGCCCCGCGGCTGCGCTACATGAGCGGCGGCCGGGTCAAGGTGCCGCTCGTGCTCAAGGCCGGCTACGGGTTCACCGCCGGCTGGGCGGGTCAGCACACCGGCTCCATCTACACCATGTTCGCCGGCATCCCCGGCCTCAAGGTCGTCCTGCCGTCCACGCCGGCCGACGCCAAGGGCCTGATGGCCGCCGCCGTCCGCGACGACAACCCCGTCGTCTACCTCATGCACTACCTGCTGGTGCTGGAGCACGGCGACGTGCCGGAGGGCGACTACGTCGTGCCGATCGGCGAGGCGGCCATCCGGCGGCCCGGGTCCGACGTGACGATCGTGGCCACCGGCTGGACGGTCGGCAAGGCGCTGGCCGCCGCCGAAGCGCTGGCCGGCGAGGGCATCGAGGCCGAGGTCATCGACCCGCGCTCGCTCCAGCCGCTCGACATGCCGGCGATCCTGGCCTCGGTCGAGAAGACCGGGCACCTCGTGCTCGCCGACCAGGCGACCCGGCACGCCTCCGCGGCGTCGATCATCGCCGCCGAGGTCGCCGAGCACGGGTTCGGCTCGCTCAAGGCGCCGATCAAGCTGGTGACCGCGCTGGACGCCACCATCCCGTACAGCGAGCCGATGGAGGCCTACGTGCTCCCGGACGAGGCCAAGATCGCGGGCGCGGTGCGCGAGGTGCTGGGCACGGCTTCGGCCGTGGCCTAGCGGTCGCCCGGTGGCGGCGAAGCGCACGCGGGCCCGGGGCCGGGCGCTGGACGCGAAGACAGCCGTCGATCTGCTCGCGACGATGTGGCGCATCCGCCGCTTCGAGGAGCGGATGGCGACGCTGCACCAGCGTCTGCTCGTCCACGGGCTCATCCACCTGAGCATCGGCTCTGAGGGCGTGGCCGCCGCCGTGTGCCGGCAGCTGCGCGACGACGACGAGATCTACAGCGGCCACCGGGCCCACGGTCACGTCCTGGCCAAGGGCGCGCCGATGGACCGCGTCATGGCCGAGCTCATGGGGCGCTCGGCCGGGCTCTGCCGGGGCCTCGGCGGCTCGATGCACCTGGTCGACGTCGCGCACGGGGTGATGGGCGCCACCGGGGTGGTCGGCGGCAACCTGCCGATGGCCGCCGGCGGCGCGCTGGCGGCCCGGATCCGCGGCGGCAACCAGGTGACGGTCGTGTTCTTCGGCGACGGCGCGGTGCAGGCCGGCCACTTCGCCGAGACCGTCAACCTGGCCTCGCTGTGGGAGCTGCCGCTCATCCTGGTGTGTGAGAACAACGGCATGGCGGAGTTCACGACGCGGGCGGAGCACACCCGGGTGGAGAGCGTCTGCGACGTCGTCGCGCCCTACGGCTTCGATCGCCAGGTGGTGGAGGGCGCCGACGTGGGGGCGATCTGGAGCGCCTTCGGCGAGTACCTGCACAAGGCCCGCCGGGGCACCGGGCCCTTCCTCCTGGAGTGCCGAACCCACCGTCGCCGCGGCCACTACGAGGGCGATCCGCTGGCCGGCCGCAACGCCCTGACCGACGCCGAGTGGGCCAAGCTCGATCCGATCGCGCACCTGGAGGCGGTGGCCCTCAAGCGCGGCTGGATCGACGAGGAGCGCGCGCAGGCGCTCGCCGCCGAGGCGGACGCCGAGGTCGACCGCGCGATCGAGTTTGGGCGCTCCAGTGATCCGGTCACGCCCGCGGAGGCAGCCGAGCTGGTGTACGCAACGTGAGCGACACCACCTACGTCAAGGCGATCAACGCCGCGCTCGCCCAGGCGATGGCCGCCGACGACCGGGTGATCGTCATCGGCGAGGACGTCGCCGAGGGCGGCCCGTACCTGGCCACCGAGGGCCTGGCCGATCGCTTCGGCCGCGAGCGGGTCCTCAACACCCCCATCAGCGAGAGCGCGGTTTGCGGGATCGCGGTCGGCGCCGCCCAGTCCGGCCTGCGTCCGGTGGTGGAGATCATGTTCATCGACTTCCTCACTCTGGCGCTCGACCAGCTCGTCAACCAGGCGGCGAAGGCGCACTTCATGTCCGGGGGCCAGCTGTCGGTGCCGATGGTCCTACGGACCCAGGGCGGCGCGGGCGGCCGCGCCGGAGCGCAGCACTCGCAGAGCCTGGAGGCATGGGTGACCCACATTCCGGGGCTGAAGGTGGTGATGCCGTCCACGGCCGCGGACGCCGCCGGGCTCCTGCTGAGCGCGATCGCCGACCCCAACCCGGTGGTGGTGGTGGAGAACAAGTCGCTGTACTTCCGCCGTGAGCCGGTGGCCGAGCCGCTCGAGCCCCTCGCCCTGGGGCGCTCCCACCGTCTCCGCCGCGGGCGCGACGTGACGATCATCGCCCTGTCACGGATGGTCGGCGAGGCGGTGGCGGCGGCCGAGCGCCTGGCCGCCGACGGAATCGAGGCGGAGGTGTTCGACCCGCGCACGCTCGTCCCGCTCGATCTCGATCCACTCGCCGACTCGGTGCGGCGAACCGGCCGCGCGGTCGTCGCCCATGAGGCGGTGCGCACCGGCGGCTTCGGCGCTGAGCTGGCCGCGCAGCTGCAGGCGGCGGCCTTCGACTACCTCGACGCGCCCATCCAGCGCGTCGGCGCGCCGTTCATGCCGGTGCCGCTCAGCCCGCCGCTGGAGGATGCCTACCGGCCGGACGCCGACGCCGTCTATGCGGCGGCGCGCTACGCGGTGGAGTGGGCCGACCGCGAGGACCCGGTGCCGGTCTCGGACGCCGCGCCGTGAGGTCAGGCGGGGTCAGGCTCAGGCGCCGAGTCCGGCAGCGCGATCAGCGACGCCCCGGGCATCCGCTCCAGCACCTCGCGCTGCTCGACCACGATCTCCAGGTTGGCCAGCGCCAGCCGGGCGTGCTCCCGCGCCAGGCTCTCGGCCCGGGCGCCCTGGCGCCGCTCGATCGCCTCGACCAGGTCCTCGTGGTGCCGGTGGGCGATGATCAGGATGTCCCGGGAGGCGGGGAGCTCAGCCTCGGCGAGGATGAACGCGCTGGGACCGGCGAAGGGCAGCGACGCGATGCCGTCGAGCGACCGCGCCAGCAGCGGGCTGCGGGCCATGGCCATCAGCCGGGCGTGGAACTCCTCGTTGAGGTGCAGGTAGCGCTCGAACGACTCGTAGTCGGTCCGGTGCACGAGCGCCTTGATGGTTTGGTTGGTGGCGCGGAGAGCCGCCAGATCCCGGCTGGGCGCGCCGCGCTCGGCGGCGAACCGGGCGGCGGTGCCTTCCAGCACGCCCCGCAGCTCGATCGCATCGCGGACGTCGCCCTGGGTGAACTCGCGCACCACGTAGCCGCCTGTCGGCAGGCCGCGGAGCAGCCCCTCGTGCTCCAGCTCGGCGAGGGCCAGGCGCAACGGCGTGCGCGAGACACCGAGCAGCGCGACCAGCGGCAGCTCGGACATGCGCTCGCCGGACGTGAAGTCCCCATTGAAGATCATCTCCCGGAGGCGCAGAATCGCCTTCGTGATCTGAGTTCGGTGCGCTGGCCGGGCCAATTCGTTCGCCGTCGCGGCGGGAGACGATGCCGGGCCGGGTCCGTGGATCCGGGTGGACCGTCTCAAGGACGGGCGCAGTGTAATCCCCGCCGCATGCTGCATGCAAGAGTCCGCAAAATGGGGCGTATCAGGCCGGACCGAGGGGTGAATTGCGACCCGGTTAACCCCGTCTTGCATGCAGGATCTTCCGCCACTACTATGCGCGCAGCTTCGAGCGGATCTCGGGGCGCGGCCTGACACCTTCTGAGGAGAGGAGAGCCGTGAGTATCAACCACGTCGTGCCGCGATCGCGAGGGATTCTCGCGTTCGTCGCCCTACTAGCGCTGCTCGCACTGGCGGGGTGCGGCAGCAGCAGCAACAGCAGCAGCTCGAGTTCGAGCTCGAGCGCCGCCGGCGGCTCGTCGAGCTCGTCCAGTGCCGCGGCCAGCGGCGGGAGCACCAGCACGTCCTCGTGCGGGACCAAGCCGGGAGTTGCCGCCACCGGCTCGCCGATCAACATCGGCACCATCGACACCCACCAGCCGGGCACCGACTTCACCGACGGCCCGAACATGATCCAGGCGTATTTCACCTGCGTCAACGCCAACGGCGGGATCAACGGCCATCCGCTGAAGCTCTACGTCCAGCTGGATCAGACCCAGCCGGCGCAGGTGGCCGCCGCCGCCAAGCAGCTCATCCAGGGCGATCACGTCGTCGCCATCGACGGCGTGTTCGACCTGCTGGAGTGCACGATCGACCAGTCCTACTGGAAGTCACTGGGGATCTATGAGATGGACGCCGGGATCGCCCCGGAGTGCTGGTCGACGCCGAACAGCGCCGCGGTCAACATGGGGCCGCGGTACAGCTCCGACGGGGCCGTGCAGTACGGCCTGACCCAGCATCCGTCGAAGATCGTGTTCGTGCAGTCCAACGTCCCGGGCACCGGGTACATCGCCGCCGGCCCGGCGGCGCTGGCCAAGGCCGCGAACGTGCCGATCTCCCAGTTCACCGAGAACGTGCCGATCACCGACGCCAACTCGGTGGCACTCAACCTCGTCAATGCGGCGGGCTCCAACGGGTGGGTGGTGCTCAACTTCACCCCGCCGGAGGCGCTCGTCATCCTGCAGGCCGCCCAGAAGCTCGGCCTCGAGGACCGGGTCAAGGGGTGGGGTTGCTCGACGCCGTGCAACACCGACTTCCTGGCCAAGGCGCTGGGTCCGAAGTGGAACCACAAGCTGTTCGTCAACGCCGAGCTCGCCTCGCCGGACGATCACAACGGCCCGGAGTTCCAGCTGTACAAGGCGATCCTGGCCAAGTACGGCTCGAGCGTCGCCGGTGGCATCGGCTCGTTCAGCCAGATGGGCTTCGACCTGGCGAAGTTCCTCGTCCAGGCGCTGGAGAAGACAAAGCCGCCGTACACGATGGCGACCGTCAACAACGCGATCGTCGGCATCAAGAACTACTCGTCCGAGATGCTGTGTACGCCGTGGACCTACGGCCATGTGGCGCTCCACATTCCCAACAACGTCGACTACACAACGACGCCTGAGAATGGGAAGATGGTGACGGCACAGGGATGCACGCCGATCTCGGCAGCGGACCCGCAGATCGCGCAGTACCGCACCGCCGCCAAGGCGGCCGGGATCAACCCAGGAGGCTAATGACACACATGCGATCGAGGCGCTGAACGCCATGCACTCGCTGCTTCTCATGGCACTGTCCCTGCCGAGCTGGCAGGACGAGCAGCCGTTTCTCGTCACCGGCTTGGCGCTGGGCGGGGTGTACGCCCTGTCCGGCGTGGGGATGATCGTGCTGTACCAGACGACAGGGGTGCTCAACCTGTCGTTCGGTGCCGTGGGAGCGTTCGGCGCCTTGATCGCATGGCAGCTCATCAATCACTCCGGCATGAACCAGTGGCTGGCCTACCTGGTCTGCGTCCTGTTCGCCGGCGTGGTGACCCTCGCCTACGGGATGATCTTCGGACCCCCGCTGGCCCGCCGGGACCCGCTGGTCAAGACGACGGCGACGCTCGGCCTGACGCTCATCCTGCTGGGCGTGATGGACCTGTTGTGGACGTCGAGCGGTGGCGCCTCGCGCGCCATCACGCTCCCCACTGATAACCACGGCTTCATGATCGGCCAGGTGCAGGTGACGACGACGGACGTCATCGGACTGGCCATGGGGGTGGTGATCACGATCGTCACCACCGTGTTCCTGCGCTTCACCAAGCTGGGGACCGCGATGCGGGCGATGGCCAACGACCGGGAGATCACCGCCACGCTCGGCGTGCCGGTCCGGCGCGTCGAGGCCGCCGCGTGGTTCGGTTGCGGCGTCCTGGCCGGGATCGCCGGGATCCTGCTCGCCGACCTGGTGGCGCTGGACGCCACCACCCTGACCTTCCTGGTCATCTCCTCGCTGGCAGCGGCGCTCATCGCCCGCCTGAGCTCGGTCATCGTCACCTTCATCGCCGCCATCGTCGTCGGCGTCGTCGACGCGGCGATCACGCCGATCGCGTCCCTGTCCAACTACCGGGACATGACGCCGTTCGTGCTCGCCGCCGTCGCCCTGATCATCCTCAACCGCCGGCGGGTGCTCTCGCTGGCGCGGCAGGAGTTCTAAGGAGACGATGGAGACCGCCGAGGCCACCGGCACCACTGAGCGCGCCGCGCCGCCGCCGCCGCCGGCCCGCTTCGACCGCGACCTGCTCATCCGCAGTGTGGTCATCGCGGTGGTGATCCTGGCGGTGCTCATCGTGTTGCCGCAGGTTCTCAGCGTTTACTACATCGACGCGATGACCCAGGTGGCGATCTATGCGGTCGTCGCGCTCGGACTGGGCGTCCTGGTGGGACGCGTCGGCCTCGTCTCGCTCGGCCAGGCGGCGGTGCTGGCGATCGGCGCCTGGGTGGCGGCTCGGCTCCTGTTCGGCACCGGGCTCCCCTATGAGGTCGTGCTGCTCGCCTCCGGGGTGATCACGATGCTGCTGGGGACGCTGGTCGGCCTGCCGGCGCTGCGCATGCGCGGCCTGTACCTGGCGTTGATCACGCTCATGCTGGCGGGCGCGATCACCGTGGTGCTCGCGTCCATCAACTTCCCCAACGGCGGGCACGGCTTCAGCGGCTACAACGGCAGCCTGGTCCACATCCCGCCGATCCGCCGGCCGGGCATCGCCCAGACCGACCCCGCCTATTTCCGCTACTCGGTGATCGTCGGCGTCGTCATGTTCCTGCTCGTCCTCCTCCACGTCCGCATGCGGCCGGGGCGCGCCTGGGCGGCAATCCGCCAGTCAGAGCCGGCGGCGCTGGCGGCCGGGATCAACACCACGCTGTACAAGCTGTGGGCGTTCGCGCTGGCCTCGTTCATCACGGGGGTCGCCGGAGGCGTCCTGGCCGGCGCGGACAAGTACCTGTACTCCATCAACTTTCAGACGCAGGACTCGATCACGCTCCTGGCCGTCGTCCTCATGGGCGGCGCCTACAGCATGTGGGGCGCGATCGTCGCCGGCCTGCTCATGCAGCTGCTGCCGGCCATCCTCAACGACATCGGCCTGTCCCCGGACTGGCTGACGATCCTGTTCGGCATCGGCGTGCTCCAGGTGCTGACCACCGCTCCCACCGGCATCGTCGACCAGTTGCCCAAGGACCTGGCCCGCCTCGGCCGGAAGATCGGCAGCCTGGGGCGTCGCTCGCCGGCCACCGAGGAACCGGCGCCGTGATCGCGGTCCAGGGTCTGACCGTGCGCTTCGGCGGCGTGACGTCGCTGGACGGCATGGACGTGACCTTCGAGGCCGGCACCTGCGGGCTCATCGGCCCCAACGGCGCCGGCAAGACGACGTTCTTCAACGTGCTGAGCGGGTTCGTCCGCCCGGCCGGCGGCAGCGTGCAGGCGTTCGGCGAGAACCTGCTGTCGATGGCGCACTTCCGCCGCGCCCGCTGGGGCCTGCGCCGGACGTTTCAGACCGAGCAGGCGATCGACGAGCTGTCGGTGTACGACAACGTCGCCATGGTTCACGAGCACTCCAAGCTGAGCGGCCCCACCCGGCGCGAGGACGTCCTCGGAGCGATCTCGATCGTCGGTCTTGACTCCGTCGCCTACACCAAGGTGGGCACGCTGGGCAGCGGCCAGCGCCGGCTGGTGGAGGTCGCCCGGGCGATCGTCGGCAAGCCGCGCCTCGTCCTCCTCGACGAGCCCGCCGCCGGCCTGCCGGACGAGGAGACGGCACACCTGGGCGAGGTCATCCGCGGCATCCCGGAGCACACCGGGGCGATGGTCATCCTCGTCGACCATGACATGAGCCTGGTGTCCGGCTGCTGCAGCCGCACCGCCGTGCTCGACTTCGGCAAGATGATCGCCTCCGGTCCCACCGCGGAGGTGCTGCGCGACGAGCGAGTCGTCCGGGCCTACCTGGGCACCGAGGAGGTGGCATGAGCGCAACCCCTGAGACCGCCCCCACCGACCCGGAGATGCTGAGCCTCCGCAACCTGGTCGTGGCCCGCGGGGGCCGCGACGTGGTGCGCGGGATCTCGATCGACATCCCGGCCGGCGAGGTGACCGCCCTCCTCGGTCCCAACGGCGCCGGGAAGTCGAGCATGGTGCTCGCCGTCGGCGGCGTGCTGCCGCTCAAGGGCGGCCAGGTCATGCTCGGCGAGCGCAACCTGGCCGGGCGCCGGCCGGAACGCATCCGCCGGGCCGGCGTGGCGATCGTCCCGGAAGGCCGGCGGCTGCTGTCGGATCTGACCGTGGACAACAACCTGCGCATCGCCACCTACTCGATGTCGACCGCCAAGGCCAAGGCGGGCCGGGCGCGGGCACTCGAGATGTTCCCGGAGCTGGAGAAGCGCCTCTCCAATCAGGCGCGTGCCCTGTCCGGCGGCGAGCAGCAGATGGTGGTCCTGGCCCAGGCGCTCGTATCGGAGCCGAGGTTCGTCATCATCGACGAGCTGTCGCTCGGCCTGGCCCCGGTCATCGTCCAGCGACTGATCCCCACCATCAAGCGGGTCGCCGAGGCGGGGATCGGCGTGCTGCTCATCGAGCAGTTCGCCACGGTCGCGCTGGCGATGTCCAACCGCGCGTACGTGGTGGAGGGCGGGCGCGTCCAGTACTCCGGAGAGGCCAAGGAGCTGCGCGAGAAGCCGGAGCTCCTGCACTCCGCCTACCTGCTGCGGGGCGGGGGCAACGGCGCCGCGGCCCTCAACCAGAGTCTGCCTGCCGGCGGATGACGACCGGTCCGGCAGCCGCCCGTGCCGCCGGCGGACGGCGCACCACGCCCCCGTTTCGTGCCGACCATGTCGGCAGCCTGCTGCGACCGGCGCGCCTGCTCGCCGCCCGGGACGAGCATGCCGCCGGCCGCATCTCCGCTGAGGACCTCCGCGCGGTCGAGGACGAGGAGATCCGGAGGATCGTGGCCATGCAGCGCGACGTCGGACTCCAGTCGGTCACCGATGGCGAATTTCGCCGCGGCTCCTGGCACATGGACTTCATCTATGAGCTCGGCGGCGTGGAGAAGACGGAGAGCGACCTCCAGGTCAGGTTCCGCAATGCCGACGGGACGGTCGACTTCCGCCCGGCGGCGATCGCGATCAACGGCCCGGTCCGCCTCGAGCATCCGATCTTCGCCGACCACTTCCGCTTCCTCCAGGATGCGGCCGGACATGGTCCCTCCCACCCCACGCCGAAGCTGACCATCCCCTCCCCCAACATGGTCCACTACCGCGGCGGGCGGGCGGCCATCGACCCGTCGGTCTACCCGGACATGGAGCCCTTCTGGGCCGACCTGACCGCCGCCTATGCCCAGGAGATCCGCGCGCTCGCCGCGCTGGGATGCGAGTACCTGCAGCTCGACGACACGACGCTGGCCTACCTGAACGACCCGGCGCAGCGCGCGGCGCTCGCCGCCCGCGGCGACGATGCCGAGCACCTGCACGAGACCTACGTGCGCAACATCAACGCCGCGCTCGCCGGCCGGCCGGAAGGGCTGACGGTCACCACCCATCTGTGCCGGGGCAATTTCCGGTCCTCGTGGGCCGCCGAGGGCGGGTACGACTACGTCGCCGAGGTCCTGTTCGGAGGCCTCCAGGTCGACGGCTTCTTCCTGGAGTACGACGACGCCCGGTCCGGCGGGTTTGAGCCGTTGCGGTTCGTGCCCCCGGGCAAGATGGTGGTGCTGGGGCTGGTGACGACCAAGCGGGGAACCCTGGAGACCCGGGACGGGCTGCGCCGGCGGATCGAGGAGGCGGCCCGGGTGGTGCCGATCGAGCAGCTGTGCCTGTCGCCGCAGTGCGGGTTCTCCTCCACGGTCGAGGGCAACGTGCTCAGCTACGACGAGCAGGTGGCCAAGCTGGAGCTGATCGTCGAGACCGCGGCCGAGGTCTGGGGGTGATTTGAAAGCGGCGGTCGCCGAGCGGGTCGGCTCGATGCGGGTCGTCGACCGGCCGGAGCCGGGTGATCCCGGTCCCGGGGAAGTCGTCGTCCATCCCGAGGCGGTGGGGATCTGCGGATCGGACTACAGCCTGTTCTCCGGACACATGTCCGACGCCGCCGGCGGCTCGCAGTTCCCTCGCATCCTGGGACACGAGGTGGGCGCGACGATCGAGGCCGTCGGCCCGGACTGCCGGGCCGGCCTGACGGTCGGCCAGCGCGTGGCGATGCTGCCGATCAGCTCATGCGGGCGATGCTATCCGTGCTCGGTGGGGCGGCCGAACGCGTGCGACAACTTCCAGCTGATCGGGATCCACGTCGACGGCGGCATGCAGGAGCGGCTGGCACTCGCCCAGGAGCAGGTGTTCCCGGTGGCGGTGTCCGACGGCGCGGTGGCGGCGATGGCCGAGCCGGTCTCGGTGGCGGTTCACGCCGTGCGCCGGGCGCGGCTGCAGGCGGGCGAGCGCGCCGTCGTCCTGGGCGCAGGGCCAATCGGCCAATGCCTGGCGCTGGTGGCGCGCGAGCGGGGCGCCGTCGTCCTGGTCGTCGACCTGCAGGACCGCCGGCTGGAGATGGCGCACGCCCACGGCGCGTCGCAGACGCTCCGCTGGACGCAGGCCGCCGAGGTGGTGGCGGGCGCCCGCGACTGGGCCGGCGCCGGCGGGCCGCCGGTCGTCTTCGACGCCACCGGCGTCCCGGCCGCCGTCCGCGCGATGGTGGAGATGGTCGCCTCCGCGGGCCGAGCCGTCCAGGTGGGCATGTCGCCGGACGAGGTCTCGCTGCGGATCGGCAGCCTGACCGAGAAGGAGCTCGATCTTCTGGGCGTCAGCTGCTGTGACACCGGCGACTTCGCCGAGGCGGTGGCGGTGGTGGAGCGCCACGCCGACGCCATCGCGCAGCTGGTCAGCCATGAGTTCTCCCTGGCGCAGGCGCCGGAGGCGCTGCGCTTTGCCATGAGCAATCCGACCGAGGTGATGAAGGTGGTGATCCGAAATGGATGATGTCTTCGACTACGTCATCGTCGGTGCCGGTTCAGCCGGGTGCGTTCTGGCCGCCCGGCTGAGCGAGGGCCCGGACGTCCGCGTGGCGCTGCTGGAGGCCGGCGGCGAGGACACGGCGCCGGAGATCCGGGTTCCGGCCATCTTCCCGGTCATGTTCAAGACCGAGCTCGACTGGGACCTGTTCGGCGATCCGGAGCCCGGGATGGACAACCGCCGGCTGTATCTCCCCCGGGGCCGGATGCTCGGCGGCTGCAGCTCGATCAACGCCATGATCTATGTCCGCGGCAACCGCCTGGACTACGACGGCTGGGCGGAGGCCGGATGCACCGGCTGGGGCTATGACGAGGTCCTGCCGTACTTCAGGCGCTCGGAGGACAACGAGCGCGGCGAGGACCAGTTCCACGGTGTCGGCGGGCCGCTGACGGTGGCCGACAGCCGTTCGATGCAGCCGCTCGTCGACGCGATGATCGAGGCCGGCCACCAGGCCGGTCACGAGCTCAATCCGGACTTCAACGGCGCCCGCCAGGAGGGGGTCGGCCGCTTCCAGCTCACCCAGCGCAGCGGCAAGCGCCTGAGCACCGCCGACGCGTTCCTGCACCCCGTGCGGACGCGGCCCAACCTGACCGTCCTGACCCACGCCTACGCCCTGCGGCTCCTGTTCGAGGACGACCGCGCGGTGGGGGTCGAGATCTCCCGCCACGACCAGATGCAGCACATCCGGGCCGAGCGGGAGGTGGTGCTGTCGGCGGGGACCTACTACTCGCCCCAGCTGCTCATGCTCTCCGGCATCGGACCGGAGGATCAGCTGGCGCCGATGGGGATCGAGATCCGCCAGGCGCTGCCGGTCGGCGAGAACCTCCAGGACCACTGCATGGTCAACCTCAACTACACCACCGACGCGCCGTCGCTGTTCGGCGCGGCGACGCCGGAGAACTTCGCGCTGCTGGAGTCCGAGGGGCGGGGCCCGCTGACGTCCAACATCCCGGAGGGGGCGGGCTTCTTCCGCGCCCGCAGCGGGGTGCCGGCGCCGGACGTCGAGTTCCACTTCGCCCCCGGAATGCTCTACGACCAGGGTCTGACCGCCCCCGAGGCCGGCGGCTACGCGTTCGGACCGGTGGTGATCAAGCCGACCAGCCGGGGGCGGGTCATGCTCCGCTCCCCCATGCCGACCGCCAAGCCGCGCGTGGTCTGCAACTTCCTGACGACCGAGGAGGACCGGGCGAGCATGCTGGCCGGAATGAAGCTGGCGTTGGACATGGCGTCCCAGCCGGCGCTCCAGGCGGTGAATCCCAAGCCGTTCCGGGTTCCGGACTCCGATTCCGACGAGGACCTGATGGCGTTCGCCCGGCGCGAGGGGATGACGGTCTTCCATCCCACGTCCACGTGCGCGATGGGCGCGGTCGTCGACCCGGAGCTGCGGGTCTACGGGTGCGAGGGCCTGCGGATCGCCGACGCCTCGGTGATGCCGGAGATCACCCGCGCCAACACGAACGCAGCCGTGATCATGATCGCCGAGAAGGCGGCCGATCTCATCCGCTCCGGGGCGGGTGCCCGCACGACCGCGGAGGTGGCGTGATGCAGGTGCTGACCCAGTCCCAGGGCGAGCTGGTGCGGTCGGTGTGCGAGCTGATCGTGCCCGGGTGTGAGCGGACCGGCGCCGAGCTCTACGTCGACGCGCTGCTGGCCCGGATGCCGGAGGATGACCGCGCCGGGGTGGTGGCGACGTTCGAGGCGCTGTCCGAGCCGGCGGCACGCGGGGCCGACGGCCTTGAAGATGTTGCGTTGACGCCGCAGTTTCAGCTGGCACGGGCGCTGGCCTGCGAGGCCTTCTACAGCGACTTCGTCGCCCCCGGCGCGTCGGGTCCTGGCGCCTGGGACGAGATCCAGTTCAACTCGCCACTGGCGACGCGGTTGCACAAGGACTGGTCCTATCTGGGGGTGACCGGATGAGTGAGCGATTTGACGTGGTGGTGGTCGGTTCCGGCGCCGGCGGCGGTGTCATCGCCGGAGAGCTGGCCGACGCGGGGCGGCGGGTGCTGCTGCTGGAGTCCGGCCCGCATCGGACCGCTGCCGATTTCACCCGCTGGGAGGCCCACGCCACGCATGACATCTGGTGGCCGATCGCGATGGCCGAGCCCGCCGGCGGCCCGGCCGGACAGCCGCCGATGCCCCTGTTCCGCGGACATTGCGTGGGGGGCACGACGACGATCAACACCAAGGTGGCGCTGCGCCCGACCGACCAGGACTACGAGAAGTGGCACGCCGCCGGAGGGCTGGCCGGCGAGGACGGGTCGCCGTTCGGTCCTGACGACATGGCCGAGCATTTCGACCGGGTCGAGGCGCGCCTGGGCGTGCGCGAGCGCTCCGACTGGCAGCAGTGCGTGCGGACCGTGGTGCCCGGGTTCGAGGCTCTGGGAGCCGATCTGGAGCCGGTCATGTCCTACACCGACCACAACTGCATGCGATGCGGCTCCTGCCTGCAGGGATGCCCCACCAATGCCGGCAAGAACACCATGAACGCGTACATCCACCCGCCGTGGGCGGAGGGTCGTCTGGATCTGCGGGCCGGGTGCCGCGTCCTGCGGGTGGTGGTCGAGGACGCCGGCGACGGCCCGGTGGCGACCGGCGTCGAGTACGCCGACGGCGGTGGGCGCCGGCACGTGGTTGACGCCGATGTGGTGGTGCTGGCAGCCGGAGCCCTGGGGACGTCGCAGCTGCTGCTGCGCTCCGGGGTGCGCGAGGCCGGCGGCGGCTCGGCGGCGAGCGCGCTCATCGGGCGTCACGTCGGCTGGCATCCGGCGCGGCTCGTCGAGGGCCTGTTCGACGACATCCAGGACGCGCACATGGTCTATCCCATCAGCGCGCACTGCATGAAGTTCCAGCGCGACGAGGACGGCGGCTTCATCGTCGAGGCCGCCACCATCCAGGATCCCATCGGCTTCGCCACCGCGCTGTCCGACGAGCAGGGCGTGCCGCTGTGGGGCGCCGAGCTCACCGAGATGATGCGGCGCTACCGCTACTTCACCGGCCTGCTGACGATGGTCTCCGACGAGAACCACGGGGTGGCCTGGATCGACGAGGCCGGCCAGGACCGCTACTCGTACGAGTGGAGCGCGGTGGAGGAGGAGCGCAACGCCCGGTCGCTCGAGTTCGCCCGCGAGGTGCTGCTGGAGTCCGGCGCCCGCCGGGTGCTCCAGACCGGGCTGCTCAGCACCCACATCCAGGGCGGCTGCCGAATGGGCTCAGACCCGGAGCGCTCGGTCGTCGACGCCCACGGCGAGTCCCATGACGTGCGCCGCCTGTTCGTCGGCGACAGCTCGGTCGTCCCCTGCACCCTCTCGGTCAACCCGTCGCTGACGATCATGTCCCTGGCCAGCCGGCTGGCCACGTATCTGGTCAGGGGCGAGCACGGGTACTTCGGCCGGGCGGGGCGGGAGCCGGCACGCGCGGCGGCCTGAGCGCGCGCCCCTACCCCACTTCCGCCCGCGCCCCCCGCGGCGCGAACACCAGATCGACGTCCAGCGCGGCGACCCCGGCGACGGCGAGGACGATCTGTCGAGGGGGTTGGGGGTCAGCCGACCGCGACCTCGACGAGCACCGGTTCGCGCCGCCTGTCCAGGCCCGGGAGGATGTCGTCAAAGCACTCGATCAGCTGCTCGTGGGTGCTGACGTTGATCGCCGGGCAGCCCAGGCACCGGGCGATGCCGGCGATGTCGATGGATCCGAAGGCCGGCCAGGCCGCAGGCGCGTTCGCAGCGCGAGCCAGGCCGTCCATGACCGCATAGCTCCCGTTGGCCATGACCAGGAGGAGGACGCCGACCTCGTAGTGGGCGGCGCTCCACAGCGCCTGGATCGCATACATGGAGGAGCCGTCGCCGACGATACCGATGATCGGCCGATCCGGGTCGCCCAGCTTGAGGCCGATCGAGCCCGCGACGCCAAAGCCGAGGCCGCCGTTGCCGCAGGCCAGAAAGCCGCCGGGGGAGCGGATGGGCACCCGCCGGTACAGCTCCGGCTGGCTGGACGGCGTCTCCTCCACGATCACCGACCGGCACGGCAGCCGCTCGGCGAGCGCGCTGTAGACATGAGCGGGCGTCAGCGGCTCCCCCGGGCCCGGCGGCGCGGGCGCCCCCGGCCGCTGGAGCGGCGGGGGCAGCTCCGTCTCGCGCCCGGCCACCTGCTCGGCGAGCGCCGCGCACGTCTGCTCGACGGGGCCGACGATCGCCAGCGCGGCCGGGCTCCGATAGGCCTCGGCGGCATCGTCGGTGATGACGGCGACGCGCGTGCCCTCGCCGACCATCGGGCCGGGATCATCGAACAGGTACAGCCGGAACGCGTTCGTCCCCACCGCGATGACGAGATCGTGACCGGCCAGCGCGTCGCGCATGAGCCGGCGGCGCCACGGCAGGTGACCGGCGAACTGGGGATGGTCCTGGGGAAAGGCGGCTGCCCGGGCGAAGGATTCCTGCCAGACGGGGCAGCGCAGGCGCTCGGCCAAGCCAACGACCGACTCCCAGCACCAGGCGCCGTCCCCCCCGCGACCGACGACCAGCGCCGGCGCGGCGGCGCGGTCGATCATCTCGGCCAGCTCACCGACGTCGCCGGGCGCGACGTTGGCGGTCCGAACGGTCTGCTCCGGCCAGCCGGCGGCGTACTCGTCAGCCGCCTCGAGCCAGTCGCCCATCGGCACGACGACGATCGCCGGGCCGCGGCCGCCGACCGCCTCGTGGTAGGCCCGGGCGATCGCCCCGGGGACGTCCTGGGCCCGCATCGGCAACTGCGACCACACCGGGTAGTCACCCGCGAGGCGCTCCAGGGCCCGGCCGGTCAGGAACGGCTCGTAGGCGATCTGGCGGCGATCCTGCTGGCCGACCACGACGACGAGCGGGACCCGCATGTCCCGCGCGTTGGCGATCGCGTTGATCGCGTTGCCCAGGCCCGGAGCAGTGTGGAGGTTGACGAACGCCGGACGGCCGCGCGACACCGCATAGCCCGTCGCCATCCCCACCACCGAACCCTCGTGAAGCCCCAGGACGAAGTGGATGTCGCCCGGCAGGCCGGTGAGGAACGGGATCTCCGTCGACCCCGGGTTGCCGAAGATCGTCGTCAGGCCGAACCGACGCATGACGTCGAACGCCGCATCCCGGACGGTCCTCACCGGTCCCACGGACTCGTTTCGATCGTCTGTAGCGGGCACCGTCTGGCGTTGCGCTTCGTCGATCATGCCTTGGCCGGGGTCTGGGCTCCCCGCCGGTCAACGCTATCACGGTACGCTTTAAGAACAAGCGGTCACAATGCGTACACCCGGGTGCCCGGTGGACGCAGGCCGCGGGAGAGAGCGAGGAGAGACTCGGTGTGCCGCTCCAGCGACTGCACAACGTGATGACGTCCGCCCCCGTCGGTGGGGATGCCGGGCCGCGCGCCGCCACCGATCCGGCGGACCTGGGCGTCCTGGAGGCGGCCGCGCTCCTGCGCGAGCGGCGGTTGTCGGCCGGCGAGCTGGCCGAGGCCTGTCTGCGCCGGATCGAGGAGCGCAACGGCGGCGCGCCGACCTTGGACGGTGCCCCGGACGCGATCAACGCATGGGCCCGCGTCTATCCGGAGCGGGCCCGCGAGGCGGCCGCCGCGGCCGACGAGCGCCGCGCCCGCGAGGGCGATGCCGCCCCTCTCCTCTGCGGCATCCCGATCGCCCTCAAGGACCTGTACGCGGTCGCCGGGCTCCCTCTCACCGCGTCGAGCCGGGTGCTGGAGGGCCACGTGGCCGACGCCGACGCCACCGTATGGGCGCGCCTGCGCGACCAGGGCATGGTGCTCCTGGGCCACACGCACACCCACGAGTTCGCCGCCGGGGGGACGACCGATCAGGTCGGCAACCCGTGGGCGCTGGACCGGGTCGCCGGCGGGTCGAGCGGTGGCAGCGCGGCGGCCCTCGCCGCCCGCATGACCCCGGCCGCGCTGGGCAGCGACACCTGCGGATCGCTGCGGATCCCGTCGGCCTGTTGCGGCACGAGCGCGGTCAAACCGACGCACGGCCGCCTCCCCCTGGCCGGGATCATCCCGCTGGCGCCGACCCTCGACCACCCCGGGCCGATGGCCCGGACGATCGCCGACTGCGCGGCCCTCCTGGAGGGCATGGCCCGCGGTGGCGCCGAGGTGACGCCGCTCAGCCCGCCGCCCGCGCCTCTGACCGGCCTCCCGCAGCGGTCCCGCGACGGCGGCCGTCCCCTGGAAGGGCTGACGATCGCGCTGACGAACCGGACCGACGACGTGGAGATCGACCCCGCGGTCGCCGCCGCGTTCGACGCCGCCCGCCGCGGCTGCGAGGCGCTGGGCGCCCGCGTCATCTCCGCCCCGGCCCCTCGGTCGCCGGATTGGGACGATCTCAGCCTGATCCTGCTCACCGAGGTCTGGTCCTACCACGCCCGGCACGCCGAGCGGGCTGGGCTCTACCGCCCGGCGCTGGCCGAGTTTGTGGAGGCGGCGTCCGGGTTCACCGGCGCTGTGCCCTATCTCGCCGCCCAGCGGCGGCGGGCCGAGGGCGTCGCCGCCTGGGAGGACTGGTTCTCCGCCGGCGGCATCGACCTGGTCCTGGAGCCGACGCTGCCGATCGTCCCCTACGGCCGGGGCCCCGGCTATGACCGCGGCCACGCGGGCGGCGCGGGCGACCCGATGATCGCCCTCACCGCTCTGTGGGACATGACCGGCATGCCCGTCGCCACGCTCCCGGTCACGTGGGAGACGAGCGTCTCCCTGATCGCGCCGCGCGGCCGCGAGCCGGGGGTGACCCAGGCGGCGATCGACCTTCAGGAGCACGTACTGGGGGTGCCTCAGTGGGCGCCCCCTGGGAGAATCGACCAGGTCGAGAGAGAGGGCCAGAGGACACGATGATCGGCGACATCCTGTGGGAGCCGCCGGCCGACCTGCGCCAGCGCACCGAGGTCGGCCGGTTCATGCAGTGGCTCAGTGACCACCGCGGACACGACTTCGACTCGTACGACGAGCTGTGGCGCTGGTCGGTGACCGACCAGGAGGGCTTCTGGGGCGCGCTGTGGGAGTTCTACGCCGTCCGGGATCACGGGGGCTACGAACGGGTGCTGGCGTCGGCCGAGATGCCGGGTGCGGTGTGGTTCCCGGGCGCGCGGATCAACTACGCCGAGCATCTGCTCGGCCGTGACGAGGATCGTGACCGGGTGGCGGTGGTGGAGCAGTCGCAGACGCGCCCGCCCCGGGAGCTCACGTTCGGCGAGCTGCGCGACCAGGTGGCGCGCGCCCGCGCCGGCCTGCAGAGGCTCGGCGTCGGCCGAGGAGACCGTGTCGTCGGCTACATGCCGAACATCCCGGAGACGCTGGTGGCGTTCGCGGCCACCGTCAGCCTCGGCGCGGTCTGGGCCACGTGCGCGCCGGAGTTCGGCGCCCGCAGCGTCATTGATCGCTTTTCCCAGATCGAGCCCAAGGTGCTGTTCACGATCGGGGGGTACGGCTTTCGCGACCGCTACATGGACCGGCGCCCCGAGGTGGAGACGATCCGCCGCCGCCTGACCAGCCTCGAGCACGTGGTGGGCGTCCCGTACGGCGAGGCCGAGGTGCCGGACGCCGTGCCGTGGGCCGCCCTGACCGGATCCGGTCCCCACCCACCGGCGCTCGAGTTCGAGCCGGTGCCGTTCGATCACCCGTTGTACGTCCTGTTCTCCTCCGGGACCACGGGACTGCCGAAGGCGATCGTCCACGGCCACGGCGGTCAGCTGATCGAGCACCTCAAGAACCAGGGACTGGGCTGGGGCCTGAAGCCGGGCAGCCGGCTGCAGTGGTTCTCCACGACGGCCTGGATGATGTGGAACGCGCTGGTGTCGGCGCTGCTGCTGCGGTCGTCGATCGTGATGCTCGACGGCGACCCGGCCTGGCCGGACGTGGCCGAGCAGTGGCGGCTGGCCGAGCACAACCGCGCCACGGCCATGGGCGTGTCGCCGCCGTACCTGATGGCCTGCCGCAAGGCCGGGCTGGACCTGCGCAACGACTTCGATCTGAGCTCGATCGAGGCCCTGTGCACGGCGGGCTCGCCGCTGCCCGCCGAGGGCTACCGCTGGGTCTATGAGCAGCTGGGGCCGGACATCTGCCTGATCAACGGCAGCGGCGGCACCGACGTCTGCACCGGGCTGGTCTCCGGTTGCCCGGCGCTGCCCGTCTACGAGGGGGAGATCTCCCGCGCCTGCCTGGGCGTCGACGCCAAGGCCTTTGACGAGGACGGCAACCAGGTCGTCGGCGAGCTCGGCGAGCTGGTGATCACCAAGCCGATGCCGTCGATGCCGGTGGCGCTGTGGGGCGATGCCGACGGCGAGCGCTACCGCAGCTCGTACTTCGACCGGTATCCCGGGGTCTGGCGCCAGGGCGACTGGATCAAGTTCACCGACCGCGGCAGCTGCGTGCTGACCGGCCGCTCGGACGCGACGCTCAACCGGGGCGGCGTTCGCCTGGGCACCGGCGAGTTCTACTCGGTCGTCGAGGAGTTCCCGGAGCTGGCGGACGCGCTCGTGGTGCACCTGGAGGACGACGCCGGCGGGATGGGCGAGCTGCTCCTGTTCGTGGTGCCGTCGGCGGGCGCCAACGTCGACGACGACGTGCTGGCCCGGGTCGGCGCGGCGCTGCGCCGCGAGCTCTCGCCTCGCCACGTCCCGGACCGGATCATTTCGGTCAGCGCCATCCCCCGCACGCTGACGGGCAAGAAGCTGGAGGCTCCGGTCAAACGGATCCTGCGCGGCGAGCCGGCGGACCGGGTGGCCAGCCGCGACTCGCTCGCCGATCCGACGGCCCTGGACGAGTTCGTGGCCATCGCCGCCGACCGGTCTGCGCAGGGAGCTCCTCTACCATGGAAATGAGCGGCTCGCGGACATCACCGCACAGGAGGGACGAGACGAGATGGCGTTAGCCGAGGCACCGCCGCACGAGGACGAGGGTGGTCGCCTGCTCGAGCGCTGGCGCCCCCGCGGAGCCGATGCGACGACGCGGATGCGCTCCTGGTCGGAGATCCTGGCGGCGACGCACCTGGCGTTCGACGTCAAGCCCACGTTCCGCACCCCGGGACGCTTCCAGGCCGTCGTCACCCGCCGCCCCGTCGGCGATCTGATGCTCGTCGACTGCGCGGCGGCACCGTTCGTCGGCCAGCGCAGCGCCGGCGTCATCGGCAGCCGTCCGGAGGCCGGGCATGAGAACGTGCTGGGCTTCCAGTTCGTGTGCAAGGGCGTGGAGCTGGTGCGCGAGGGGTCCCGGCAGCTGGCGCTCAGGGCCGGCGACGTGGTGTTGTGGGACGGCCTGAAGCCGACCGAGATCGAGATCGCCGAGGCGTTCTACAAGCGCACCCTGCTGTTCCCCCGTGACCGGGTGCTAGCGGTCTGCCCCCGGCTGGGAGAGCTGGACGTCCTGCCCTCGCTGGCGAGCAGCTCCTCGGCCCGCCTGCTGGTGCGGTTCATGAACGCGCTCGCGGCCGAGCAGCCGCGCCTGGAACCGGCCGCCGGCCAGGCGGCGGCCAACGCTGCGCTGGAGCTGCTGCGCGCGGCGGTCGAACCGGTCCTCCCCAGCGACCGCTCGGCGACACGCGCCGCGACGCGCGCTGAGATCGCCCGCTACGTGCGCAGCCACCTCCAGGACCCGCAGCTCGGCCCGGCCACGATCGCCCGCGCGTACGCGATGTCCGTGCGCACGCTCCACGCATTGTTCGAGGACGTCGACACCTCGGTCGCCGGCCTCGTCCGCGCCGAGCGGCTGGCCCGCTGCCTGGAGGACCTCCGCCAGCCCAACGGCGGCTCGGTGACCGACATCGCGTTCCGGTGGGGCTTCTGCGACGCCGCGCACTTCTCCCGCGTATTCAAGCGCGAGTTCGGCGCCACCCCCAGCGAGGTCCGCCAGGCGACGTTGGCCGCCGGGTCGGGGGCGATGGGATCCGGATCGGCCAGCCGAGCGTGCTAGGCGGCAGCTCAGCTCATCGCATCCGCCCCTTGTTCCGCGCTCCCCAGGTGTCGGTCTGGCTGTGACAGTTGGGGCACAGCAGCCGCAGGTTCTCCAGCCGCTCCTTGAGTCCCGCCATCAGGAGTCGCGCCTTCACGTGCTGACGTGATCGGCGCCGGCCGGCGGCGAGAATGTCCTCCAAAGGCTCCAACCGCGGCCGCGGGCTGATCACTCCGCGCTTGATTGCGTCGGCCCACGCGTTGACGCCGAACCCGAACCGCTGACGACACTCAAGAGCCGAGTGACCGGCCGTGTAGTACGCGCGGATCTGCTCCCAGTCGTAGCGGCGCGCGGGCTCAGGCCGTGGCTCGACTCCGAGGTTGCGGAGGTGGAAGCACACGGTCGGCGCCGAGACACCCAGGGCGCGGGCGATGCCAGCCTGCGACGCGCCGGCCTCACGCAGCCGAGCGACCGCCTCACGGGTCTGGTTGCGCGGTCTCGGCCGCCCGGCATCGCGCAGGACGATCGCGCCCCGCTGGACGGCCGCATGCCAGGCGCCGTTGGAGATCTCGAATTCCCGCTGGCATTCCGACGGGCTGCGACCCTGCTCGTAGAACGCGGCGACTGCCGCCCAGTCGTATCGTTTCCGGCCCTGCTTCATCGAACATATGTTCGCACGACCGCCGGATGGCTCCCCGCTTCAAGGGCTATACTCGCCCAGCGCTGACCGCTGCAGTTCTGACTTACCGGTGGACAGTGTCGATTTACTGCGGGATGGAGTAATTGGCAACTCGCCAGGTTCTGGCCCTGGAATTCAAGGTTCGAGTCCTTGTCCCGCAGCCTTTCCCTTCCGGGCCGCGCCGCCTCCCATTGACGCGCCCCCGCGAAGCCGCGACGCGATGGTCTGGCGGACTTGGCGCGGTTTGCCCGCGTCCCGCGCGGCGGCCCGCGACGGACGCGCCGCCGGCTAGAGCGTTTCCAGATCCGTCGACAGGTCGCCGAGCGCATCGGCGCGGTCGCCGATGTCCGTGCCCTCGGCGATGAACCGCCGGGCGTGCTGCAGATCGTCGGAGCGGCCCACGGTCAACGCGCCGGCGACCCGCCCATCGCTCAGGTAGAAGACGGTGAACGCGCCGTCGTCGAGCGAGCCGCGGACGACCTCGCGGTCCCATTCGGAGGCCGGGCCAACGTACTCGATGGCCGCCCAGTCGGACAGGTCGGAGAAGAAGTACGGGACCGCGTCGTGGGGGGTGCGCTTCCCCAGCATGTTGAGCGCGACGGTCTTGCCGTGGTTGAAGGCGACGTCCCAGTGCTCGACGCGGATCCGGCGTCCGCCGTGGATGACGCTCTCGTACTCGGCGACGTCGCCGGCGGCGTAGAGGCCTGGCGTGGCCGTCTCCAGGCGGGCGTCGACGCGGATGCCCCCCGTGTCGCCGAGCTCCAACCCCGCGCTACGGGCGAGCATGACGTCCGGATTGACGCCGGCGCCGATGACCACGGCGTCGGCGGGCAGTTCCCGCCCGGACTTGGTGACGACCGTCGTGACCCGGCCGTCGGCGCCCTCGAAGCGCTCGAGCTCGTCCTCGCCGTGGATCTCGATCCCGTGGTCCTCCAGCAGGTCATGGAAGAAGCGCGCCGCCTCGGGCCCGAACGAGCGGCTGAGGGCGATCGGCTCCAGCATGATCATCGTGCACCGGCTGCCGAGCTCGGTCAGCGAGGCGGCGACCTCGCTGGCGATGTAGGAGCCGCCGATCAGGACGACACGCTTGCCGGAGGCGTCGTTGCGGATGGCGTCGCTGTTGCCGAACGTGCGCAGGTAGTGGATCCCGTCCAACTCGGCGCCGGGAACGTTGAGGCGGCGGACGTTGGCGCCCGTGGCCAGCAGCGCCTGGCCGAAGCCGACCTCCTCCTTGTTGGACAGCTTGACCGTGCGCTGGCCGAGATCGAGCTTCATCGCCGACGTCCGGGTCAGGGCCTCGATGCCCTGCTCGGCATACCAGTCGGCGCCCTGGAACAACGCGGACTCCCGCGTCTCCGTGCCCCGCAGATAGCCCTTGGACAGCGGGGGCCGGTCATACGGGAGGTCCGGCTCGCGGCCAACCATGAGGATCGATCCGTCGGCGCCGGACTTGCGCAGCCAGCGGGCGCAGTTGCCGGCCGCCAGGCCGCCGCCGATCAGCAGGTAGTCGACGTCGCGGTCGGCCATGGACTGACGTCAGCGAGACGAGGAGGGGGTCTCGCTGGGAGCGAAGCGGGGCGTGATCTCGCCCTCCAGGCCGGGATCGAGGATGAGCAGCACCTGATCGCCGGCATTGATGACCGAGTCGGCCTTGGGCACGAAGCCGGCGCCGTCACGGAGCACCGAGATGATGAGGGCGCCCTCGGGAAGCTCCACCTCGTGGACGCGCCGGCCCGCCACCGGCGAGCCCTCCCCCACCTCCAGCTCGATGATCTCCAGGTGCTCCTCCTCGAGCGCCAGCAGCTGAACCAGGCCGTACTCCGGGACCTCGTGCTCGATCAAGCGAAGGATGAGGTCGGTGGCCGAGACCGCGGGCTGCACGCCGAGCGTCTTGAAGTGGTCCAGGTTGCGCGGGTTGTTGACGCGGGCCACGATCCGGTCGACCCCGTATTTCTCCTTCGCCACCTGGCAGATGAGGATGTTGTCCTCGTCATCGCCGGTGACCGCGATCACCAGGTCGGCCCGCTGGATGCCGGCCCGCTCCAGCACCCACATCTCGGTGGCGTCGCCGTACTGCACGGCGTGCTCCAGTTCCTCCTCGACGACGCGGTAGCGGCGGTGATCGGATTCGATCAGCGTCACCTCCCGGTCCTTGGCGATCAGCTCCCGGGCAAGGTTCCAGCCGACCTTGCCGGCCCCCGCGATGATGACGTACATCTGGCTGTCCACCCTTCTCAGACTCCGAGTACCACTTGCTGGGCCTGGTCGATCGCGTGCTGTGTGGGGCAGATCGTCAGCAGCCCCTGCTCTGCGTACCACGAGGCGCGGGCCGGGTCCGCCACCCGCACCACCACCCGGGGGACGTGGAAGCGGCGCTGGGCCAACTGCGCGATGACGAGGTTGGTGTTGTCTCCGCTGGTGGCGGCCATGAACACGTCCGCGTGCTCGATCCCGGCCTCGATCAGGCCGTCGATCTCGAGCGCCGCGCCGACCGTGAAGCGCCCCCCGGCGTCCTCCCAGCTGATCGACTGGTCCTTGTCCAGCCGCTCGTGGGAGAGCGGGTCGGAGTCGAGCACCGACACCTCGTGCCCGGCGTCGAGCGCCCGCTTGGCGACCGCCGACCCCACCCGGCCGGCACCGACGATCAGAATGAACATGGCGCCAACTCTACGTGTTCGCGCTGTGGTCAGGCGTCATGGCGAGGGACATCGGCGGCACAGGGTAGCTACCTGAGGTCACGGGGCCGGACCTCGGGCCAGCTTCAACTCATTTCGACCGAGGTACGTCCGCGCGCCGGCAACCGCCCGCGCCACCTTCTGGTCACGCGTCCCCTTCGGCCAGGCGACGGTGGCCGTGATCAGCCGCACCGCGTCGGTGGTCATCAGGTGCTGCTCCTCTCCGAACCAGTCGGCGTCGATGCCGAGCCCGCCGATGTGCTGGGGAGGCGACTGAAACCGCACCGGCCAGATCTGGACCGCCTCGTCCACGCTCCGCTCGAGCACCGCATACGCCTGCGGCGCGGTATCGACCTCCACGGTCACCCGCACCACGTGCCGTCCGCGCATCCGGAGCGTGAACACACACTCCGGATACCCGGACCCGGCCTTCGCCGCCCGCGTCGACAGCGCCGCGGGAGCGAGGTGCTCCACCCGCAGGATCGCCGACCGCGCCTTCGCCGTGCAGATCGGAGGCGGCGCGGCCACCCGACGGGTGCGGGCGACGGAGGCGCTGCGGGTTGAATGGGCGCTCCCACAGCCAACGATCGGCAGCGCAGCGACCAGGACGCCTGCACCGCAGAGCAGGCGGCGACGGAGACCGGCACGCTCATCCCAGGGCACTCGGGACGGATTGACGCGACCTACCGGGCCACGTCAACCCCCGGTGCCCAGGGAAGGGCGGGGCCGGCGTTCCGGCGACGAAACGCAGACCGAATCAGGTGATCAAAGGAATGATCAGCAGCGCCACGATGTTGGCGACCTTGATCATGGGGTTGATCGCCGGCCCCGCCGTGTCCTTGTACGGGTCGCCGACCGTGTCACCGGTGACCGCGGCCGCATGGGCCTCGGACCCCTTGCCGCCGAACGCGCCGTCCTCGATCAGCTTCTTGGCGTTGTCCCAGGCCCCGCCGCCGGAGGTCATCGAGATCGCGACGAACAGCCCGACGACGATGACGCCGATCAGGAGACCACCCAGGGCCTCGACGCTGATCAGGCCGACGACGAACGGGACGACGATGGGGATGAGCGCCGGGATGATCATCTCGCGCTGCGCAGCCCGGGTGACCAGGCCGACGCAGGTCCCGTACTCCGGCTGCTCGGTCCCGTCCATGATCCCGGGCTTCTCCCGGAACTGGCGACGCACCTCCTCCACGACGGCGCCGCCGGCGCGGCCGACGGCCTCCATCGAGAGCGCGGCGAAGAGATAGACCATGAGGCCGCCGATGAGCAGGCCGATCAGGACCGGCGGGCTGCCGATCTGGAACGTCACCGCCTGCTTGGCGTCGACCTCGCGTGAGAACGCGTCGAACAGCACGAGGGCGGCCAGCGCGGCGGAGCCGATCGCGTAGCCCTTGGTGACCGCCTTGGTGGTGTTGCCGACCGCGTCGAGCGGGTCGGTGACATTGCGGACCTCCTCGGGCAGGTCCGCCATCTCGGCGATGCCGCCGGCGTTGTCGGTGATGGGGCCGAACGCGTCGAGGGCGACGATCAGGCCGGTCAGGGACAGCTGCGCCATGACGGCGACGCCGATGCCGTAGATGCCGCTCGTGCCGCCGCCGGCCAGCTTCCAGGAGCCGAGGATGCCGAGCGCGATGACGATCGCCGGGGCCGCCGTGGCCTGGTAGCCCTGGGCCAGGCCCTGGATGATGTTGGTGGCGTGGCCGGTCTGTGAGGCGCGGGCAGTGCTCTTGACCGGCGAGAACCGCGTCGAGGTGTAGTAGTCAGTGATGACGAACAGGCATGCGGTGACGCCGATACCGATCAACGAGCACAGGTAGAACTTCCACCACACCGGTCCGGCGGTGCCGTCGAGATAGGTGAGGTGGTTCATCAGCCAGTACGTGATCGGGATGAACGCCAGGCCGGCGAGCAGCCCGGACACGATCAGCCCCTGGTACAGCGCCCGCTCCACGTTGCCGGTCCGCGACTTGACCGCGAACGTTCCGATGATGGAGGCGATGATGGAGATCCCGCCGAGGATGAGCGGGTAGATCGCCACCGCCGAGGTCTGGCGGAACAGGAGGACGCCGAGCAGCATCACGGCGACGGCGGTGACGGCGTACGTCTCGAACAGGTCGGCGGCCATGCCGGCGCAGTCTCCGACATTGTCGCCCACGTTGTCGGCGATGACCGCCGGGTTGCGGGGGTCGTCCTCCGGGATGCCGGCCTCGATCTTGCCCACCAGGTCGGCGCCGACGTCGGCGCCCTTGGTGAAGATGCCGCCGCCGAGACGGGCGAACACCGAGATGAGCGAGCCGCCGAAGCCGAGGCCGATGAGCGCATCGACCGCCTGGCGCGGGGTCTCGCCCGCGATCCAGGTGAGGATCCCGTAGTAGCCGGAGACGCCCACCAGCGCCAGTCCGACCACGAGCAGTCCGGTCACCGCGCCGCCGCGGAAGGCGACGTCGAGCGCCCGGCTGACACCGCCCCGGGCGGCCTCGGCCACGCGGGCGTTGGCCCGCACGGACACGTTCATGCCGATGTAGCCGGCGGACGCGGACAGCGCGCCGCCGATGGCGAAGCCGATCGCCACCCGGATGTTCTGGACGGGGATGAGCACGATGAACAGGACCGCGCCGACGGCCGCGATGGTCGTGTACTGCCGGTTCAGGTACGCCCGCGCGCCCTCCTGGACGGCGGCCGAGATCGTGCGCATCCGCTCGTTGCCGGCCGACAGCGCCAGCAGCGAGCGGGACGTGAGTACGCCGTACAGCACGGCGCACGCCGCACACACAAGCGCGACTATGACGCCGTGGTGCGTCAGGAAGCTAGTCAAGAAGGTCCTCCGAGGAAAGCTCTTGGTTTGAAGCGCGATGAGGCGCCATCACAACGGCAAAAAGGGCCCCGCGCCTGATGTAGGGCGGAGGCCCAGGGATAAGCCCGGCGCGAGTCTATCGCGCCGACGGGTCGGACGTCGGCCCTGTCGCCTCCGTGGGGGAGACCTCAAGAATCCGGGCTATTGACCCGGAACCCAGAGGCGGCCGCTGCGCTGGGCGGGCCCGGGCTCGCCCGGCTTGGGGGCCTCCGGAGCCGGCGGAGACGGTGGAGACGGCGGCGCCGGCCTGGCTCCCGGCTCGGGTTCCGGCCCGCCCGCCTGGCCACCGGGCGGCGGCGGGGCTTCGCCGGCGGGCGGCGCTCCGGCCTCCGATGTCCCTCCGATCCGGACGTAGGCCAGCTGGAGCTGGGACAGGGCATCGCGGATGGCGGCCGCCTGAGGCGGCGCCGACTGGTCGATCAGCGGCAGGAGCGCGCGGACGGCCTCGATCGCCACCCGGACCTGCGCGGGATCGCGCTCGTCCTCGGTGCCGGGCGCCAAACCGGTCCGGCGCATGCCGAGGTTGACGAGGGAGACGACCTGCTCGAGCAGGATCTGCTCGACGCGGATCTTCTTGAGCTCGGCCTCGTAGGCGGCCCGCAGCTCCTCCTCGGATGGTCGTTCGCCAGTGGTCATGGGGTCTGTTTCACCTCGCTTTGCCGCCCACCGCTCATCGGCGCGGCGTCTCCAGGACTCCAGAGTAGGTGTCTCGCGTCTCGGCCTGCACCGCGGCGTAGACCTCGGCGAGGCTCATGCCGGACTCCAGCATCCGCCGCTGGCGCTGGGCGCCGTTGAGCGCCGGCAGGCTCACCTCGAGCCCCAGCTCGGCGCGGACGGGGGCGGTCCAGTCCAGCAGACGGTCGAGCGCGGCCGCCGCCGGGTACGCCTCGCGCCGCTCCAGGTCGAGCAGGTCACCGTCCAGGCCGTGGCGGATGGCCCGCCACACGTTCTCCTCGATCACCCGGTGGGGCAGGTCGGTGTACGGAACCCGCTCATCGGCATCGCGCGCCGCCTGGGCGACGCAGGCCACGATCAGCGCCGCCAGCCCGTCGGATTCCGCCGCCGTGAACTGCGCATCACAGATCCTCACCTCCACCGTGCCGAACGAGAAGTGCGGGCGGATCGACCACCACACCTGGGTGTACTCGACGATCGAGCGCGTCTGGACCAGCAGGCCGATGTAGTCGGCGAACGCGTCCCAGCTGCCGAACGCGTCCGGGACGCCGCAGCGCGGGAAGCTCTTGGTGAAGGTCTGGGTCCGCGCCGTGTGCAGCCCGGAGTCGGACCCGTCCAGGAACGGCGAGTTGGCCGAGATGGCGAGGAGCACGGGCAGCACCGGGCGTAGGCGGTCGCAGATCTCCACGGCGCGGTCGGCTCCGCGGATGCCCACGTGGACGTGAAGGGAGAACGTGTTGTTGCGCCAGGCGACGTACTTGAGTCCCTCCTCGACGCGGCGGTAGTGCTCGGTGTCGATGATGTGCTGCTGGCGATAGTCCGACCACGGGTGGGTTCCGGTGGCGCCGAGCGCGATGTCCTGGGCGGCGGCGACCGCGAACAGGCGCCGGCGCAGGTCGTGCTGGGCGTGGCTGGCCGCCGCCAGGTCCTCGCCGCGGCCTGAGCGGATCTCGATCTCCGAGGAGATCAGCTCGCCGGCGATCGCCGGGGCCAGCCGCTCGTCGGCGGCGGCGGCGTCGCGCAGCTGCTCGAAGCGGCCGACGAGGCCGAGCCCGGCCGGATCCAGGAGCGCGAACTCCTCCTCCAGGCCGACGGTGAAGTCGGTCGAACAGTCAAAGGCCTCGCGGGCAGTATCAAGATCGAGCGCCATGGCGTTCGGATAAAGCTGATGGCAGCGCCACTAGGTCAGATAGAAGTACAGCGCGTACAGCAGATCGACAGCGGGGCTGGAGGTGTGCACGGTGACCTCAGGCGGGACCTGGAGAAGCGCGTCGGAGTAGTTGAAGATGATCTTGACGCCCGCGTCGACCAGCTCGCCCGCCAGGCCCTGGGCGGCCGCAGACGGAACCGCCAGCACGGCGACGACGATGTCCTGCTCCTCGACGACCGTGCGCAGCTCCGAGTTGTGCCGGACCGCCAGCGGGCCGATCCGGGTGCCGACGCGCGCCTCGTCGACGTCGAAGATGGCCACGACCCGGAAGCCGTGGTCGGCGAAGATGTCGGAGGTGGCGATCGCCGTCCCCAGATGGCCGGCGCCGAACAGAGCGATGTTGTGCTGGCCCGCGGTGCGCAGGATCTTGCGGATCTGGCTGACGAGCGACTCGACGTTGTAGCCGACGCCGCGCTTGCCGAACTTGCCGAATCCGGACAGATCGCGCCGGATCTGGGTGGAGTTGACGTGCGTGTAGTCGGCGAGCTCCTGAGAGGAGATCGTCTCCTTGCCAATCTTTCGCGCTTGCGTGAGCACCTGCAGGTACCGAGACAGCCGCGCTGCGACGCCGAGCGAGAGCTTCTCGCCCGGCTTTTCGAAGCCCGGAGGCGCCGGTTCGGTACCGCGGCCGACCGTGTAACTCATGGGGAGGTCAACTCTAGTGGGTCGCGCTGGGACGTTCTGCTTGTCAGGGCGAGACCCGGGGGCCGCCAGGCAAGGACGCAGGAGCCGTGGCGCAGCAGCGCTGCGCGAGGCTCCGAGGACGCAGCATGGCGGTCATCCGGGGCCGCCATGACGGACAGGGCGTTCCGGTGCGGCCCACAGGTGGGTCGCGCTGGGCTCGTTCAGCGCCAGGCGCCGGCGCAGCTCGGACTCATCGACCCCCAGCTCGAACGCCTCAGCGCCGTCGATGGTGACGACCGGGATTCGCTCCAGATACCGACGCAGCAGCTCGTCGTCGCGGTCGATATCGCGCTCGGTGAGGTGGAAAGGCTGGTCGGCGCGCACGCGCATCAGCAGCGCGCGGGCGTCGTCGCACAGGCAACAGCCCTCGCGGCCGTAGAGGACGACGTCACGCATCAGGCGACCCGCCCACCCGCGGCGGTCGCCGGCGCCTGCTCGCCGGTGGCGTAGACGTCGAGCTCGAGGTAGTCCGGGAACGACAGCGGCTCGACGTAGCGGGCGGCGCTGGCGATCATGGCCGCGTTGTCGGTGCACAGCGCGCGGGGCGGCACGGCCAGCGGCACCCCCAGGCGCGCCAGGCGATCGCGCAGAGGGCCGTTGGCGGCGACCCCGCCGCCGATGGCGAGCTGCTCGGAGCCGGTCTCGGCGACCGCGCGCTCGACGCGCAGGGCCAGCGACTCGACGATGGCGTGCTGGTAGGACGCCGCCAGGTCGGCCCGCCGGCGCTCGGCCTCCTCCGGGCCGAGGTCGCGGACGCGGTACAGGAGCGAGGTCTTCAGCCCGGCAAACGAGAAATCCAGTCCGGGCAGTCGTGCGCCGACAGGGAACGCAAACGCCTGGGGATCCCCGCCGCGCGCCAGCTTCTCGAGTGCGGCGCCGCCCGGGTAGCCGAGGCCGAGCAGGCGGGCGCCCTTGTCAAAGGCCTCGCCGGCAGCGTCGTCGAGCGTCTGCCCCAGGACCTCGTAGTCCGCGCCGTGGCCGGTGACGCGGGCCAGGAAGGTGTGACCTCCGCTGGCGATCAGGGTGAGGAAGGGCGGCTCCAGCGGCGCCGGCCTCAGGAAGCACGCAGCCACGTGTCCGTGCAGGTGGTCGACGGGCGCCAGCGGGAGCTCACGGGCCGCGGCGGTCGCCTTGGCCGTCGCCATGCCCACCAGGAGCGCGGCGACGAGTCCGGGGCCGCGGGTCGCCGCCACCAGGTCCACGTCGTCGAGCTCGGCCTCGGCCTGACGGAGCGCGTCCTCGACCACGGCGCCGATCAGGTCAAGATGATGGCGGGACGCGATCTCCGGGACGACGCCGCCGTAGCGGTCGTGGACGCCCTGCGACGAGATCACGTTGGAGCGGATCTCGCCGTCAGCGGTGACGACGGCCGCGCACGTGTCGTCGCAACTCGTCTCCAGGGCGAGGATCACGCGGCGCCGGATGGGGAGGTCGTCTGCAGCGTCCGCCACATGACCACCGCGTCCTCGCCGTTGTCCCGGTAATAGCGGGGGCGCGTGCCGGCCGAGCGAAAGCCGAAGCGCTCGTACAGCGCGATCGCCGGGGCGTTGGAGGTGCGCACCTCCAGCGTGTATTCGGCGTCGGGGCCGGCCCGCTCGATCATCTTGGACAGCAGCGCCCAGGCGATACCGCGGCGCCGCTGCGCCGGATCGACCGCGATGTTCATCAGATGCCACACGGTGTCGTAGCGGGCACAGATCGCGTAGCCGAGGAGCTTGCCGTCCTCGTCGACGGCGGCCACGCAGAGCCCGGACGGCTTCGACAGCTCCAGGACGAACATCGCCAGCGACCAGGGCGTGGTGAACGCGCGACGCTCGATGGCGATGACCTGGGGAAGATCCGAGTAGCCGAGGTCGCGAATCGTGAAGCGATCGGAGGTCATGGTTGCCGGGTGGCAGCGAGGTTGATCTCGGCGTCGGGGAGACGCAGGTACTCAGGACGGACGCCCTCCGGGGGCTCTGGCGACAGGCCCAGAGCCAGCCGGCAATGCTCGATCGCGCTGACTCGGTTGCGCTTTGAGTCGTCCTTCGGAATCCGGGCCCCCGAGCGCTCGAGAGCTGTCCGGAATGCTACCGACCCGTCTCCGGCAGCGACCCACGTGCGGCCGTCCCGGCGGAGGGTCTCCGCCAGGGCATCGACGGCCACGGCTTGCGGGGCCAGCAGCGGCTCGGCGCCGGCGTCGGCCACATCCGCGAGCGACCAGCCGGCGACGAACACCTCGCCCCGGCGGGCGTCGATGCCGGCGAGCACCGCGTCCTCCTCCGGCTCGGCCTCGCCGGCCGCGCCAAGCGCCAGAGACTGCAACGTGGAGACGCCGACGAGCGGGATCGCGCGCGTGCGCGCGAGGGCTTGGGCTGTGGCCACACCGATGCGCAGGCCGGTGAACGTCCCGGGCCCGGTGCCGACGGCGATCCGGTCGATATCCGGCCAGCCGATCCCCAGCGCCCGCATCTGCCGGTCCATCAGCGCAAGCAGCCTCGTCATGTGGCGCGGCCGCTGCCCGGGCTCTGGGTCGTCGCGCCCCTCACGGCCGGCGCCGGTGGCGGGATCCAGCATTGCCACGACGGTCGCCGCCGTCGCGGTGTCGAAGGCGAGCACCATCAACAGACCTCGATCCGGCGACGGTCGCCACCCGCGTGATCCAGGTGCACGCGCGCGGCCACGTGGCCGAGCTCGGCCAGCTCCCGCTCGCCCGCTCCGGGCCATTCGACGAAGGCGATGGTGTCCGGACCGAGGTAGTCGGCAAGCAGATCCGGGTCCTCGTCGCCCAGCGAGACGAGCCGGTAGAGGTCGAGATGGGCGACAATCGGAACGGCGCCGTTGGCGGCATAGCGCTGGCCGATGGTGAACGTGGGACTGGTGACCGGCCCAGTCACGCCGAGGTGCCGGCACGCCCCGCGGACGAAGGTCGTCTTGCCGGCGCCGAGCTCCCCCTCCACCAGGACGACGTCGCCGGGTGACAGCTCGGACGCCAGACGACCACCGAGAGCCTCGGTCTCGTCAGCTCGGTCTGAGTGAAATCGTCCCTGCACAGGGGAAACTCTAGAGCGCGCATTCGCGCGCATTCGCTACCGTGGGAGGGCGTCATGACCGATCCCTCGCTGGAGGAGGCCCCCGGCCGCCTCGTCTCGCTCCTCGGGCGCCTGTCCGGGGGACGCGTCCAACCATCGTCGCTGGCAGCGCTGCGTGGCTCCGACACGGCCAAGGCCGCCGGGTTGGCCGGATCGATGATCGCCAACAACGTCATCGCGCTCGGCTCGACGATCGTCTTCGCCCGGTTGCTCAAGGACAACCAGGGCGGCGGCTACGGCTCTCTGGCTGCGCTCGTCAGCTACTTCCTGATCCTGTCGGTCATCGGCCAGGCGCTGCAGGTGGCGACCGCGCGCGAGGGCGTGCTCGGCCGTCTCGGCGTCGGCGCCGAACTGACGGCGACGGTTCGCCGCTGGATGCGCAGCCTGCTCATCTTCACCCTGATCGTCGCGGTCATCTCGGTGCTTCTGCGCGCTCCGATCGCGTCCGCCGTGGGCGTCGGCCAGCACGACGAGTGGGCAGCGGCCATCGGCCTGCCCGCGGCCGCGCTGTGGCTGGCGCTGTCGCTGTTGCGCGGCGTGCTCCAGGGCGTCGGCGACTACAAGGGCGTGGGCCTGAGCCTGATCGGCGAGCAGGGAGCGCGCCTGGTGACCGGCGCGCTGCTGGCCGCGATCGGCCTCGGTGTGACCGGCGCCTACCTGGGCACGCCGCTGTCCTTCCTGGCGATGGGGGCCTACTGCCTGTGGTGCCTGCACCGCCATGTGCAGACGGTGGAGGCAGAGGCGACCGGCGCGGTGACACGCGCCCCGGCCGCTGAGCTGAGCCTGTGGACGCACGTCAAGCGCGCCTGGGCGCCGATCGCCGGGCTGATCATCCTCGCCCTGCTGCAGAACATGGACATCATCGCCGCCAAGCACCGGTTCGGCACGCACGTGGCGAGTTCCTACAGCGCGGTCGCGGTCGCCGGCAAGGTGCTCATCTGGGTGGCGATGGGCGCCGGCTTCTACCTGGTGCCGGAGGTGTCCCGCCGGCGCTCCGCCGGCCAGGACCCGCGGCCGATCCTGGCCCGAGCGCTGGGAATCATCGCCGTCTGCTCCGTCCCCGTCCTGCTCATCTACGCCTTCGGCTCCCAGGAGCTGATCAAGCTCGCCTTCGGAGCCGGCAAGACGAGCGCCGCCGGCTCGCTGTTCGTCCTGGGCCTCGCCTTCGCCGTCCTCGCCTGCACGTACCTGGCCGTCCAGTACATGCTGGCCCTGCGGCGCACCTGGTTCCTGGTGGCGCTCGGCGCGGTCGCCGTCATCGAGCCGATCGCGTTGCTCAACGCCTCGCACAAGCCGACGAGCTTCGCCGCGGTGGTGCTGGCCGTTCAGCTGCTCGGCGCGCTGCTGGCGTTCGGCTTTGCGCTGCGACCGGACCGCACCCCCGCGGTACCCCCGCCGCCTCCGGTGGACCCGCTCAGCCAGGAGCGGATCCCGGAGCCGGTCGCCTGACCCGGGTCCGGTAGCGCCAGTCCCGGCCCGCGGGTGGTCCCGGTCTAGAACAGACCGAGCTGGGACGCCTCGAACGCCTCCGGCGCCTCGACCGCCGGCTCCGGCGCCTCCTCCTCAACCGGCTCCGGGACCTCCTCGACGTCGCCACCGGGCTGCTCCGGCGCCCCGAGCGCCAGCAGATCCGGAATCCGGTGGAAGTCGGCGCGCAGGACCTCGAGCGTCCTCGGCGTGTACAACGCCGCCGCCGGGTGATAGAGCGGGTACAGCCGGACTCCGCGGGCGCCCAGGATGCGGACCTCGGCCTGGCCGTGCAGGCGTGAGATGCCGGTGGGGTCGTTGCGCAGCAGCTTGGTGGCGAAGTTCCCCAGCGTGCAGATGACCGTCGGCTCGATCAGCTCCACCTGGCGCCGGAGGTACTCGTGGCAGGCCTCTATCTCGTTGGGATGGGGGTCCCGGTTGTTGGGCGGGCGGCACTTGACGGTGTTGGCGATGAACACCTGGCTGCGTTCGAGACCGATCTCGCCCAGGAGCTTCTCGAGCAGTTTTCCGGCCTGGCCGACGAACGGCAGGCCCTGCTTGTCCTCGTTGGCACCGGGGGCCTCGCCGATGAACATGAGCTCGGAGTCCGCGTTGCCGGAGCCGAACACCACGGTCGTGCGGGTCTGGTGAAGCGGGCAGCGGGTGCAGTCCCGCGCCTGCTCGTAGACCGCCTTCAGCTGCTCCCGGCGCTCTGTGGCGCTTGTCACGGAGGAGCATGCTAGAGGGCTGGTCAGACGGGGTATCCTTGGCAACGAGGCCGTCACCGCACGGGACGGACCTCGATCGAACACTTCACCCTCCCCTTCTCCGACCGGTATCTCTATGCGGGAACTGGACCGGCATCCTCAGCCGCCCACAGCGCACGCGCTCGCACGGCCCCTCCGGGTGGCGATCGTCGGCAACGGGCGCGTCGGAACCGCCTTGGCCCGGGCCCTGGACCGCGTCGGCGACCGTGTCGACGGGCCGTTGCCCCGGGGCGCCACTCCCCGCGACGTCGATGCCGTGCTGTTGTGCGTGCCGGACGCCGAGATCGCCGCCGCCGTGGCACTCGTCCCGGCCGGCCCGCCGGTCGGCCACTGCTCCGGGGCGACCGGGCTCGGCGTCCTCGCTCCCCACGAGGCGTTCTCGCTCCATCCGCTCATGACCGTTCCCGCCGACGCCGATCCGGCCGTCTTCGCCGGCGCCGCGGCGGCCGTGGCCGGGAGCACCGACGCCGGCCTGGCGCTGGCCCGCGCCCTGGCGGTCCGGCTGGGCCTGCGGCCGATCGAGATCGCGCCCGGCGATCGGACCGCATACCACGCCGCCGCCTCGATCGCCTCCAACTTCCTCGTCACCCTGGAGGCCGCGGCCGAACGGCTGGCCGCCACCGTCGGGGTGGAGCGCGACGACCTCCTGCCGCTGGTGCGCGCCACGGTCGAGAACTGGGGCCGCCTCGGCCCCGAGCGCGCTCTGACCGGCCCGGTGGCGCGGGGCGACGAGCCGACCGTGGCCGCTCAACGTGACGCCGTCAGCGAGCGCGTCCCGGAGCTGCTGCCCCTGTTCGACGCGCTCGTCGAGGCGACCCGGGCGCTCGCCGGCACGGGAGCGGCCGCCTGATGGAGACAATCCGAACGGTCACCGAACTGCGCGCCACGCTCGCCGAGCCGCGCCGGAAGGGACGCCGGATCGGCCTGGTGCCGACGATGGGGGCGTTCCACGAGGGGCACCTGTCGCTGATGCGCCAGGCCCGGGCTCGCTGCGACGTCGTCGTCGTCTCGCTGTTCGTCAACCCCGCGCAGTTCAACGACCAGGGGGACCTCGCCGTCTACCCGCGGGACGAGGAGCGGGACGCGGCCCAGGCGGCGGGCCTGGGCGTCGACTACCTGTTCGCACCGGGCGTGGACGAGGTGTATCCGCCCGGCTTTCAGACGAGGGTCTCGGTCAGCGGCCTGACCGAGGACTTGGAGGGCGCCGCGCGGGGGCGCAGCCACTTCGACGGCGTCACCACCGTTGTGACCAAGCTCCTGAACATGGTGGGGCCGGACGTCGCCTTCTTCGGCCAGAAGGACGCCCAGCAGGCGGCGGTCGTGCGCCGGCTCGTCAGCGACCTCGACATGCCGGTCGAGATCGTGACCTGCCCCACCGTGCGCGCGCCGGACGGGCTGGCGCTGTCGAGCCGCAACGTGCTTCTGTCGGATTCCGACCGGCGGCAGGCGACCGTCCTGAACCGTGCCCTGCGGCTGGTCGAGAGCGCGATCGCCGCGGGCGAGCGCGACCCGGACGCCGCAACCGAGGAGGCCCGCGCCGCACTCGGCGAGGCCGGCGTGGAGCCGGAGTACCTGTCCGTGGTCTCGGCGCACACGATGGAGCCGGTGGAGCGGATCGACGGTGACGTGCTGGCCGTGATCGCGGCGCGGATCGGCGCCGTGCGCCTGATCGACAACGTGCCGATCAACGCCGGAATCCAGGGACCGAGACGAGACGAGCGGCTCACGCGAGCCGTCTGACCCATGAGTCGCACCATCCACAACGAGGTGGCGACCCCCCGGCGGGGCGCCAACCATCCACAGGAGGCGTAACCCCATGTCCGCAGCCCCCCACACACCGGTCCCCACGGGCCTCGACGGTCCGCTGCCGATGACGCTCCCCCGCCTGGCCGAGAAGCGGCGGCTGGGCGAGCCGATCGTCATGGTCACGGCCTACGACTACCCGTCGGCCCAGGTGGCCCAGGAGGCGGGTGTCGACGTCGTGCTCGTCGGCGACTCCGGCGCAATGACCGTACTCGGCTACCCGTCGACCATCCCGGTGTCGACCGACGAGATGTTGATGCTCGCCGCCGCGGTGCGGCGCGGGCTGCGCACGCCACTGCTCGTCGGCGACCTGCCGTTCGGGTCCTATGAGGCCTCCGATGAGCAGGCGATCGCCACCGCCCAGCGGTTCGTCAAGGAGGCCGGATGCGATGCGGTCAAGCTGGAGCGCGGCGGAACCAGCGTCCAGCGGGCGCGGGCGATCGTCGAGGCCGGAATCCCGGTCATGGGCCATGTCGGCCTGACCCCCCAGACCGCCACCGCCCTCGGTGGCTACCGCGCCCAGGGCCGGACGGCCGAGCAGGCGATCACCGTGGCCCGGGACGCGATCGCGCTGGAGGAGGCCGGCTGCTTCTCGCTCGTCCTGGAGGCGATCCCGGCGCTGGTCGGCGCGGAGATCACGGAGCGGGTCGAGATCCCGGTGATCGGCATCGGCGCCGGCCCAGCGACCGACGGCCAGGTCCTCGTCTTCCACGATCTGCTGGGGATCTACGACGGTCATGTGGCCCGCTTCGCCAAGCGCTTCGCCGACGTCAAGGCGCACATGGTGGCCGGGGTGGCCGAGTTCGCCGCCGAGGTGCGGGGCCGCCAGTTCCCGGCGCCGGAGCACTGCTACTCGATCGACGACGAGCAGCTCGCCCGCTTCCGCGCGGGACTGGACTGACCCAAAGCCGCCGCCCGCCCGGGGCGTGATGCATCTGACTTACCGATGCGGTCAGTCGGTTGCGTCACGTCCCGGGGACAGTGTCACACCGAGCCCGGCGTGGCCCCTCGGCCGCGCCGGTAGCATCCCGGGCCAGATGGCACGCTTTGGGCAGGTCTTCGCCCCGCGGGACCGGATCTACTTCGAGCTCTTCGAAGAAGCGGGGCAGAACATGCTGGAGGCCTCGACGCTGCTCCACGAGCTGCTGGCGGGCTACCCGGACAACAAGCACCTGGCGGGCGAGATCCGCGACCTCGAGCACGAGGGCGACCGGATCACGCATGACATCATCGACCGCCTCAATCACACGTTCGTGACGCCCATCGACCGCGAGGACATCCTCGCGCTCGCCTCGGCCCTCGACGACATCGTCGACTACACCGAGGAGGTCGCCGACTACCTGGGGCTGTACAAGATCGAGGCGCCGATGGACCAGGCGATCTGGCTGGCCCGCGTGCTCAAGGAGGCCAGCGGCCAGATCGCCGAGGCGATCCCCAGCCTCCGCGGGTTCCGGGACATCTCGCGCTATACGGTCGAGGTCAACCGCCTGGAGAACGAGGGTGACCGGATCACGCGCGAGGCGGTCGCCTCGCTGTTCGACGGCGGGATCGATCCCATGGTCGTCATCCGCTGGAAGGACATCTTTGAGCGGCTGGAGGCGGCGATCGATGCCGCCGAGCGGGCCGCCAACATCATCGAGGGCATCGTCATCAAGAACTCCTGAGCCGGCGGCGGCGCGGTAGGGCGATGCGGCGCGGCGCGGTGGGGCTCGGTACGGCTCGGTACGGTGACCGGGCTAGCCCCCGGCGGGGGTCGTCTGCTTGACCACCCGGGCGGGCGCGCCCACCGCCACCGAGTGCGGCGGGACGTCCTGGGTGACGACGGAGTTGGCGCCGATCACGGCGCGCTCGCCGATGGCCACCCCGCTCGTCACCACGACGTTGGCTCCGCACCAGACGTTGTCGCCGATCCGGGTGGGGCCCTTGGTGGTGAAGCCCTGCCAGGTGATCGGCCTGGTCGGATCGTCGACGCGGTGATCGGCGTCGGTGATGAAGCAGCCGTTGGCGAACATGCAGTGCTCGCCGATCTCCACCAGCTCCATCGCGGCCACCATGACGCCAAGGTTGAGGAAGGTGCCGGCGCCGATGGTGACCCGGGCGGCTCCGGGCGCGGTGATCCACACCCCGGGCTCGAACAGCACCCCGGCGCCGACGCCGAGCCGGCCCTCGCGGAGCGCCTCCAGGACGTTCCCGTGGACCGGCCAGCGGACGAAGGCGCCCCGGCGCATCATCTCCCAATGGATCCGGGCGCGGTTCCAGGGCAGCGTGTTGCGCTCATACCAGCGCCACTTCTGGATCCAGAGCTTCAGCTGGGCCGGAGTCACCCGGCCGGGGTCGCTCAGGGGGACTCCAGCCTGAAGATGGGGTGATCCGGGGCGATGCGCAGCAGCTCCTCGTTGCTGGACCTGGCGTTGACGCCGTCGAAGAAGGTGCCGACCTCCCAGGACCACTTCTTGAGGTAGGCGCGGAGGATCGGCGGCTTGGCCTGGTCGGCGAGCTCGGACACCCGGATGTCCTGGATGCGGCGGCCGAGGCGAAGCCGCCCCCCGCCGGCGACCCGCATGTTGCGCACCCACTGCGTGTGGCCCCGCGGTGCGACGAGGTACTCGTCGGCGCCGACCTTGAGCAGGTTGACCGGCGTGCTGCGCCACTCGCCGCTCTTGCGACCGCGCACCTCGAGCACGCGGGAGCCGTAGACGCCGATGCCGAGCCGGGTCAGAGCGGCGACGAGCGGGTTGAAGACGTGCCGCGTGAACGGATCCGGCGGCTTGTAGTGGTCAGCCACGGCGGCATTCTCCCACGCGGGGCCGGGCCCGGCGATGAACCGGAGGGGGTCAGCGAGCGGCGGTAGTGCGGCGGCGCCCGCCGGACGACCGGCGTTCGGATCCCGGCGGTGAACCGGAGGGGTCAGCGAGCGGCGGTAGTGCGGCGGCGCCCGCCGGACGACCGGCGTCCGGATCCCGCGTTGGCGGATCCGTTGCCGGTGGCCTGCTTCGCCGTGCTCCCGGCGCTCTTGGCCCCGTTGCCAGCGGTCTTTGACCCGTTTCCGGCGGTCTTTGACCCGTGCCTGGCCGTCTTGGCCCCGTTGGCAGCCGCCCTCGTGCCCCTGGCGGCCGTCTTGGTCCCGTTGGCGCCCGTCCTCGAACCGGCGCGGGCCCGGCCGCGCTTGGCCGTGACGGTCAGCAGACCGGCCAGGAACCGCCCGGTGTGGGAACCGGGCTCAGAGGCCACCTGCTCCGGCGTCCCGATGGCGATCACCTGGCCGCCCTCGTCGCCGCCCTCCGGCCCCAGGTCGATCAGGCGGTCGGAGACCTTGATCACATCGAGGTTGTGCTCGATGACGACGATCGAGTTGCCGGCCTCCACCAGCCGGTCGAGCACCTCCAGCAGCCGCTGGATGTCAGCGAAGTGCAGGCCCGTCGTCGGCTCGTCCAGGATGTACATCGTCCGGCCGGTGGCCACCTTGCTCAGCTCGGCGGCCAGCTTCACCCGCTGGGCCTCGCCGCCGGAGAGCGTCGTCGCCGGCTGTCCCAGGCGCATATAGGCGAGTCCGACATCGAAGAGCGACTGCACGCGCCGGCGAATCTTGGGGATGTGCGCGAAGAACTCGAGCGCCTCCTCGATCGGCATCTCCAACACGTCGGCGATCGTCTTGCCCTTGAAACGGACCTCGAGCGTCTCCCGGTTGTAGCGCTTGCCGTGACACTGCTCGCACGGTACGTAGACGTCCGGCAGGAAGTGCATCTCAATCTTGATCTGGCCGTCGCCGCGGCAGACCTCGCAGCGCCCGCCCTTGACGTTGAATGAGAACCGCCCCGGCTTGTAGCCCCGCGCCCGCGCCTCCTGGGTCTTGGAGAACAGCTCCCGGATCTGGTCGAACAGCCCGATGTACGTCGCCGGGTTGGACCGCGGCGTCCGGCCGATCGGTGACTGGTCGACGGAGATGATCTTGTCCAGCTGGTCGAGCCCGGTGACCCGCTTGTGGGCGCCGGCCCGCTGGCGACTGCGGTGCAGATGATTGGAGACCGCCTTGAGCAGCACCTCGTTGACCAGCGTCGACTTCCCGGATCCGGAGACGCCGGTCACCGAGCACAGCACCCCCAGCGGGATCTGGACGTCGATGGAGCGCAGGTTGTTCTCGGCCGCCCCCTCGATCCCGATGTAGCCGCTCGGCGTGCGGCGCTTGGCCGGGACTTCGATCGTCCGCGTGCCGGCGAGGAACTGCCCGGTCAGCGACTCGGCGACGCTGCCCACCTCGTCGGCCGTCCCCTCGGCCACCACGTGTCCGCCGTGCTCGCCGGCCCCCGGGCCCATGTCGACGATGTGGTCGGCGGCCCGCATCGTCCCCTCGTCGTGCTCCACGACCAGCACCGTGTTGCCGAGGTTGCGCAGCCGCTGGAGCGTGTGGATCAGCTTGTCGTTATCCCGCTGGTGCAGCCCGATCGACGGCTCGTCCAGGATGTAAAGCACGCCCACCAGCGAGGACCCGATCTGCGTGGCCAGCCGGATCCGCTGGGCCTCGCCGCCGGACAGGGTGGCCGAGGCACGGTCCATCGACAGGTAGCCGATCCCCACGTTCTCCAGGAACTGCAGGCGCTCCTCGATCTCCCGCAGGACGAGCCGGGCGATCCGCCGGTCATGCTCGGAGAACTCCTGGGCGCGAACCCACTCCAGGGCCCGCCGGGCCGGGAGCGCCGTGAATTCGTGGATCGCCGTGCCCTGGACGAGCACCGCCCGCGACTCCGGGCGCAGGCGGGCGCCCTTGCACTCCGGGCACGGCCGGAGGGTCATGTACTCCTCGATCCGCTCCCGTGAGTAATCGGAGTCCGTCTCCCGGTAGCGGCGCTCGAGGCTCGGCACGATCCCCTCGAACTGCGCGGCATACGAGCGCCGGCGTCCGAACCGGTTGCGGTACGAGATCTGGACGCGCTCGCCGTTGGTGCCGTACAGGAAGAACTCCTGGGCCTCCCGCGGAAGGTCCTGCCAGGGCGTGTCCAAGTCGACGTCGTAGCGCTCGGCGATCGCCTGGGTCAGCTGGTCGTAGTAGTTGGAGGCGCTGGCCGTCCACGGAGCGATGGCGCCCTCGCCGATCGACAGCGTCGGATCGGGCACCACCAGGTCCGGGTCGATCTCCATCTGCGAGCCCAGGCCGGTGCACCGCGGGCAGGCGCCGTGAGGGGCGTTGAACGAGAAGATCCGCGGCTCCAGCTCGACGAGGCTCGGCCCATGGACCGGACAGGCGAACTTCTCCGAGAACGTCAGCGTCCGGGACTCCTCGTCGACAAGCTCGATCTCGACCAGCCCGTCGGCAAGGGAGACGGCGGTCTCGATCGAGTCGGCCAGCCGCTTGCGGAGATCCGGCTTCATCACCAGCCGGTCGACGACGACCGCGATGTCGTGCTTGTACTTCTTGTCGAGGACGATCTCCTCGTCGAGCCGACGCAGCTCGCCGTTGACCTTGACCCGGCCGAACCCCTCGGCTCGCAGCTCCTCGAACTGCTTGGCGTACTCCCCCTTTCGCCCGCGCACGATCGGCGCCAGCACCATGAAGCGCGTCCCCTCCCCGAGCTCCATCACCTGATCGATGATCTGCTCGGCGGACTGGCCGCTGATCGGCCGGCCGCAGACGTGGCAATGGGGATGGCCGACCCGGGCCCACAGCAGACGCAGGTAGTCGTAGATCTCAGTGACGGTGCCGACCGTCGACCGGGGGTTGCGCGAGGTCGTCTTCTGGTCGATCGAGATGGCCGGGGACAGCCCCTCGATCGAATCGACGTCCGGCTTGTCCATCTGCCCCAGGAACTGGCGAGCGTACGCCGACAGCGACTCCACGTAGCGCCGCTGGCCCTCCGCGTAGATGGTGTCGAAGGCCAGAGACGACTTGCCGGACCCGGACAGACCGGTGATGACGGTCAGCGAATCCCGCGGGATCGCGACCGTCACGTCCTTGAGATTGTGCTCCCGGGCACCTGAGACGACGAGCTGATCCATTCGCCAAGCGAGTCTAGTGGAGCGAACAGACGTTCCCATCGGATTCGACGACGATCTGACCTACAGTTGGCGCTATGAGCGAGGAAGAAATCTCCCCACGCTCGAACGCGCCCGGGCTCCGGGCCTCCGACGAGGACCGCGAGCAGCTGATCGCCGAGCTCAACGAGCACGCCGTCGCCGGGCGGCTCAGCACCGACGAGCTCGAGGATCGCCTCCAGGCCGCCTACGCCGCCCGGACGACAGGCGAGCTCGACGCCCTCCGCCGCGACCTGCCGGTCACGAGCCGCCAGGTGGCCATCAACCACGCCCAGCGGCGCGCTCAGCTGACCCGCCGGCTCATCCAGCAGACCGGCGGCTCGCTCGGCCTGTTCGTGCTCTGCACGGCGATCTGGGTGGTGTCCGGCGCCCAGGGCCAGTTCTGGCCGGTCTGGGTGCTGATCGTCGTCCTGCTGTCCCTGGTGCGCTCAGGCTGGGCGCTGTATGGCCCGGCCGCGGACCTCGACGCGGTCGAGCGGCGGCTCGCCCACCAGGAGCACCACAGCGCCCGGGACGAGCGCCGGGACGAGCGCCACACCCGCCGCCAGGACCGGCGGATCGACCGCCGCAGCGGGCGCGACCGCTGAGCACCACGTCAGGGGCTTGTGGGGCTCGTGCCGCCTCTACCGGCACGAGGCCCCAGGACCCCGGCGATCAACCCTCGACCGAGGCGTACACCTCGTCGAGCAGCCCGCCGGCGTCCGACAGCTGGAAGTTCTCGGACAGGTAGCGCGCGGTCTCCTCCCGCGGCGTCCCGTTGAGGGCCATGTTGAGGGCGATCAGCCGGGCGCCCTCGGCGTCGTCGCTCCCCTCGGCGCCGGCGGCCGCGCCCGCGCCGGCCGAGTCGCCGGCTCCGACGACGCCGGCGAACCCGGCGGCCTCCGGGGCGGGTGCCTCGGACGTCGCCGGCTCATGCCCGGGGGCGTGCTCGGCCGCCCCCCCGGCGCCGGCCGAGGCACCGGGCGGCGGGAGGATGGTCTCGGAGGCCCGCGAGAGGTCGGACTCCAGCTGTTGGACATCGGATCGCAGCCGGCTGGAGCCGGTCCGCAGCGACTCCACCAGCGCGCCGAGCTCCTGCTCCATCGAGTCGAGCCGCTGCATCATCGTGCCGGTGGCCTCCGACACCCGGCCCAGATACTCGCGGGCCTGTTCGGCGGCCTGCTCGCGGGTGGTGTACGCGTCGTGGTTGGCCTGGTCCCGGATGCCCCGGGCGTCGTCCTCGGCGGACCGCTGGATCTCGGCGGCACTGTGCTCGGCCGCCTCGATGATGGCGTGGACCCGCTCCGACGCCGACGAGGCCAGCGTCGCGCTCCGGCCCGCCGTCGTGCGCTGAAGGTCCTCCACCTCGGTCGCCAGTGCGGCGAGATGAGCATCGACGGCCGTCGGCTCATACCCGTGCTCGCCCACCGGAAAGTCGGTCTTCTCGATGCTCTGTCTGTCCAGCGCCATGACAGTCTCTCCCGGTTGCAGTCCTCTAAAGCAGCCGCAGGGTAGCGGATCGCCCGGTCGCTGAGCTTGGCCTTGCCCAGCAATGTTCAGGAAAGCGGAGTGCCAGGGGGGTCGGCGGGAGCCCGTCGGTCCCGCGCGAGGCGTCACGCCCCGGCGGCCACCGCCTCGTCGAGCTCGCGCTTGAGGTCGCGGATCTCGTCGCGGAGCTTGGCCGCGTATTCGAAGCGCAGATCCTCGGCGGCGGCGAGCATCTCCTCCTCCAGCTCGACGATGGCGCGCTCGATCTCCTCCCGTGACATCGACTCTGCCCCCGCCCGCCCGCGCCGGCGGCGGCGCCGGGACTTCGGCACCTTGGAGTCGGCCATCAGGAACTCGGCGATGTCTGAGATCCCCTTGACGATCGTCTCCGGCGTGATCCCGCGCTCCTCGTTGTAGGCCTGCTGGATCGCCCGCCGGCGGTTGGTCTCGTCGATCGCCGCGCGCATCGCAGCCGTCTCCTTGTCGGCATACATCAGGACCTTGCCCTCGACGTTGCGGGCCGCCCGGCCGATCGTCTGGATGAGCGAGGTCTCCCCGCGGAGGAACCCCTCCTTGTCGGCATCGAGGATCCCCACCAGCGACACCTCCGGCAGGTCGAGGCCCTCGCGGAGCAGGTTCACGCCGACGAGCACGTCATATTCGCCGAGCCGGAGCTCCCGGATGATCTGGATCCGCTCCAGCGTGTCGATCTCCGAGTGCAGGTAGCGGACCCGGAACCCCATCTCCAGCAGGTAGTCGGTCAGGTCCTCCGACATCTTCTTGGTCAGCGTCGTCACCAGCGTCCGCTCGTCGCGGTCCACGCGGGCCCGGATCTCGTTCATCAGATCGTCGATCTGGTTGCGGGTCTCGCGGACCTCCACGTCCGGGTCGACAATCCCGGTCGGCCGCACGATCTGCTCCACGATCCGAGGCGAGTGCGACCGCTCATATTCCCCGGGTGTGGCCGAGACGAACACCATCTGCGGGGTGATCGACAGGAACTCGGCGAACGTCTGCGGCCGGTTGTCGAGCGCGCTCGGCAGCCGGAACCCGTAGTCGACGAGCGTCTGCTTGCGCGACCGGTCGCCCTCGTACATGCCGCCGATCTGCGGCACGGTCTGGTGGGACTCGTCGATGAAGCAGACAAAGTCGTCCGGGAAGTAGTCGAGCAGGCAGTACGGCCGGTCCCCGGGGCGGCGCCCGTCGAGGATCCGCGAATAGTTCTCGATGCCGCTGCAGAAGCCGACCTCGCGCAGCATCTCCATGTCGTACTGGGTCCGCTGGCGCAGGCGGTGGGACTCCAGCAGCTTGCCCTGCTGTTCGAGCTCGGCGCAGCGCTCGTTGAGCTCCCGGCCGATCTCGGCCACGGCGTCCTCGATCATGCCCTCGCGCACGTTGTAGTGCGACGCGGGCCAGATGGCGACGTGCTCCAGGTCGTCCTCGATGAGCTCGCCGGTCACCGGGTCGAAGTGCTGCAGGTGCTCCACCTCGTCGCCGAACAGCACGATCCGGTAGGCGCTCTCGGCGTAGGCGGGCCAGATCTCGAGCGTCTCGCCGCGCACTCGGAACGTGCCGCGCGCCAGCGCCGTGTCGTTGCGGTTGTACTGGATCGAGACGAGCTTGCGCAGGAGCCGGTCGCGGTCGATCATCTCGCCCTTGTTGAGCGTCTGGAGGTTCTCGTCGTAGACCTCCGGGGAGCCGAGGCCGAAGATGCACGAGACGCTGGCCACGATGACGACGTCGCGGCGAGCGAACAGGCCGGCGGTCGCCGCGTGGCGGAGGCGGTCGATCTCCTGGTTGATCGCCGAGTCCTTCTCGATGTAGAGGTCCTTGGAGGGGACGTAGGCCTCCGGCTGGTAGTAGTCGTAGTAGGAGACGAAGTACTCGACCGAGTTGTTGGGGAAGTAGGTCCGGAACTCGTTGCACAGCTGGGCGGCGAGCGTCTTGTTGTGGGCGATGATCAGCGCGGGGCGCTGGACGGCCTCGATCGTCGCCGCCATCGTCATCGTCTTGCCGGTGCCGGTGGCGCCGAGCAGCGTCTGGTAGCGCTCCCCGGCCTCGATCCCCTCGGCCAGCGAGGTCACGGCCGCCGGCTGGTCGGCGGCCGGCGAGAAGGCGCTGTCGAGCTCGAACTTGGGCATTGAGTCCTCTTACTGAGGCTAGCGCCCGCATGGGATGCTTTGACACCTTGACGGCTCCGCCCGGTCCCGCTGCCGGGGACCGCGGCCGAGTCGCCATGAGAAGCCCGTGCAACAGTTCTCGGACCCCCATCTCGCGGCTCTGGCGGTGCTCGTCCTGGCCGGCGCTGCAGCGGTCGTCACGGCTCGCCGTCACCCGGGCCGGCCCACGCAGGTGCTCTCGCTCGTCTTGGCGGCGCTCATCCTCATGGCCTGGGCCGGGGAGTATGTGGCCGACCTGGCGCGGGGGACGTGGACGGCCGAGTACAGCCTGCCCCTCCAGCTCACCGACGCGGTGTCGCTGAGCGCGATCCTGGCGCTGCTCACCCGCCGGCGCCTGTTCGTGGAGCTCGTCTACTTCTGGTCGATGACCGCATCGCTGCAGGCGATCCTCACTCCGGATCTCGGCCAGAACTTCCCCAGTGTCTTCTACTTCACCTACTTCACGTACCACGTGGGCTCGGTGGTGGCCGCGTGCCTGCTGGTGTTCGGCTGCGGGCTGTACCCGCGCCCCCACGCGGCCTGGTGGGTCTTCGGCGTCACGATCCTGTGGGCGGCGCTGGCCGGCGCGGCGGACGTGATCGGCGGCGGCAATTACATGTACCTGCACTACAAGCCGCAGCACAACTCGCTCATGAGCCTGATGGGGCGATGGCCCTGGTACGTGGCGCAGAGCGGCCTGGTGGGCTTGGCGCTGCTGCTGGCCGTCCAGTGGGTGACCGGACGAATCGAGCGCCGCGATGCGCGTCGCCCCGCCCGCAAGCTGGTGACTCAGCCGTAGCCGAGCTGGGAGGCGTAGGTGTGCCGGTAGTTCTGCCGGGCCTGGAGCACCCGCTGGACGTAGTCCCGCGTCTCCGGGAACGGGATGTCGGCGATGCCGAACGAGTGCCCTGCGGCGTGGGCGCGGGCGATCCAGTTGTGAACGTTGGTGTCGCCGCCGTTGTAGGCGGCCAGCGCCGCCACCAGGTTGCCGTGGAACTCGTCGAGCAGGTAGCGCAGGTAGTAGCTGCCGTAGGCGATGTTGACGCCGGGCGTGGACAGATCAGCCGTGGTGAAGGTGGTGCCGCCGGAGCGATGGGCCAGGTAGGTCGCCGTCTGGGGCATGAGCTGCATGAGGCCCTCGGCCCCCGCCGACGACGTGCGCGGGAGGAACTTGGTCTCCGCGTAGATGACCGCGGCGATCAGGGCTGGATCCAGGTGTTTCTCCGCGGCCTGGTGGCGGATGATCGATGCGTAGTCGAGCGGCAGACCGAGGTCGTTGACCGCCCGCTGGGCGAGCGGCACCAGGCGCACGATGCCGACGATGGCCACCAGGGCCAGCGCGACCCCAATGACTGCCCGCCGCCGGCGTCTGGCCGCCGCCCGCCGGCGAGCCACCGCCGAGCCGGAGGACCGGCGACGCGCGGACGCGGTGACGGTCGGTGGGTTCACGTGCTCAGCATGTCAAGGATTGCCGACAGCTTGGTCTGAAGTTCGGTCACCGTGCCGTCGTTGACGACGGTGTACGTCGCACGCTGCGACTTTTCCTTCTGGCTGAGCTGGCGGGCGGCACGCTCGGACAGCGCCGCGTGGCCCCGCAGCGAGGCGCGCTCATGGCGGATGTCCTCGTCGGCGACGACCGCGATCGTGGCATCGAAGCCGTGGTCGGAGCCGGACTCGAACAGGAGCGGCACCTCCACCACCGCGGCGCGCGGGGGCGGGTCGGCCGCGTCCGCCTCGCGCCGAAAGACGACGATCCGCTCGCCCACCCGCGGCCACAGGAGCTGCTCGAGCCAGTGCCGGTCCGCCTCGGTGGCGAACGCCATCTTCGCCAGGGCGGAGCGGTCGACGCCGGCGCCGTCCATGACCGCGTCGCCGAAGTGCCCGCGCACGGCGTCGCGCACCGCGTCTGACTCGTAGAGCTCGTGGACGACGCGGTCGGTCGACAGGGTGACCGCGCCCAGCCGCTCGAGCGCCTCGAGCGCGGTCGACTTCCCGGCGCCGATCCCACCCGTGAGCCCTATGAACGGGACCACGCCGCCTGCGGAGGGAGCTGGTGTCTAGGCCGAGGTTTCGGCGTCGACGCCGCCGGCGTCCGAGCCGTCGGCCGCGGCACCGGTGTCGGCGGTATCAGCCTCGCCCGCCGCGTCCTCCGGGGTGGCCGCGGCCTCAGCCTCCGGGGCAGCCTCAGCCTCCGGGACAGCCGGAGCAACCTGAGCCTCCGGGGCAGCCTCAGCCTCCGGGGCAGCCGGAGCGGCCTCAGTCTCCGCGGCCGCCGGAGCAGCCTCGGCCTCCGGAGCAGCCGGAGCCGCCTCAGCCTCCGCGGCAGCCTCCCCGGAGCAGCCTCAGCCTCCGGGGCCTCAACGACATCGGCCACCGCCTCCGCGGACGGCTCACCCTCGGCGAGGGCCGAACCGGCGGGCGGCATGTCGACCGGCTCCGGGTTGGCTGCGGTGTTGTCGCTGGTCGCGAACACGTCCTCGGACAGGCCGAGCTCCGGAACGTCGTCGTAGCTGTCTTCGCCGACCGGGGGCTCGATCGGCCGTACCGGCAGGACCTGACCCTCGACGCGCTTGATCGACAGCGATAGCCGCCGGCGCTCGGAGTCGATCTCCAGGATCTTGACGCGCACCGGGTCGCCCGGCTGGATGATCTCCCGCGGGTTGTCGACGTGGTGCTGGGCCAGCTCGGAGATGTGGACGAGGCCCTCGACGCCGTCGAGGATCTCGACGAAGGCGCCGAAGGTCACGACCTTGGTGACCGTGCCCTCCAGCTCATCGCCGATGTTGTAGGTGTCGACGACGCGCTGCCACGGATCCTGCTGGGTCTGTTTGAGACCCAGCGAGATCCGCTGGCGCTGACGGTCGATATCGAGCACCTTGACCGACACGCTGTCGCCGATCGACAGGATCTCGGACGGATGGTTGACGTGCGACCACGACAGCTCGGAGATGTGAATCAGGCCGTCGATCCCGTCGAGGTCGACGAACGCGCCGAAATCGACGATGTTGGAGATGGTGCCCTCAACGACCTGGCCGGGCTGCAGGCGGTCGAGGATCCGCTCGCGGTCCTCCTTGCGCTGCTCCTCGAGCACGGCGCGCCGCGACAGGACGACGTTGTTGCGGCTGCGGTTGAGCTCGATCACCTTGCACTCGATGGCCTGCCCCATGTACTCGTCGAGATTGGGGACTCGGCGGATGTCGACGAGGGAGGCCGGGAGGAAGCCGCGGACGCCGAGATCGATGATCAGGCCGCCCTTGACCACCTCGATCACGGTGCCCTCGACGGGCTCGCCGGACTCGGCGGCGCCCTCGATGCGGCGCCAGGCCTTCTCGAACCGGGCGCGCTTCTTGGACAGGATCAGGCGGCCGTCCTGGTCCTCCTTGGTGAGGACGAGCGCATCGACCTCCTCGCCGAGCGAAACCTCGTCGGCGGGGTCGACGGACTTGCGGATCGACAGCTCGCTGGCGGGGATGACGCCCTCGGACTTGTAGCCGATGTCGACGAGAACTTCGTCGTTGTCGATCCGGACGACGTGGCCGGTCACGACGTCACCCTCGGTGAAGGGATGAATCGTCGCGTCGTAGTTGGGGACGATGTGACCGTCGATCTCGAGCAGGAGGCCGTTCGAGCCTTCAACGACCTTTGCTTGCGGTTGATCGGTGTCAGGCATCAAGGTTGTAGTGGAAGACATGGGTTACCGGAGGATAGCCGCCTTGGAGCCAGGGTGCGGCCGCGCTGGTGCATCGCTCCGGCGAGCGATTGAGCGTGTGCGGAGCCCCCCACCACCGCCGCCCTATCATCGGCGCCTCGATGCCCAGACGTGCCACCAAGCGCGGCGACGAGCGCACGCCGCTGCACCGTGACTGCGATGTCCTGATCTGCGGGGCCAGCTTCGCCGGTCTGGCGGTCGCGCGGGAGCTCGCGAGCAGCGGAGCCGACGTCCTGGTCATCGACCGCTATGAGATCGGCGAACGCCAGACCTCGGCGTGCGGCATCCCCACCACCTGGCTGACGGCGATGGGCCTGCAGGAGGCCCGACAGCAGACCTTTGGCGAGCTTGTCGTCCACACGCCTCACGCCACCGTCCGCTACGACCTTCCGTGGACGTTCTCGACGTTCGACTACCGGACACTGTGCGGGCTGCTCGCCGACCAGGGGTCGTTCTCGTTCGAGACGGCAAAGGTGGAGCGGCGGGACGGCGATGCGGTGCTGACCGACCGGGGCACGATCCGGGCGCCGCTCATCGTCGACGCGCTCGGCTGGCGGCGGGTCCTGGGGGCCGGGGCCAACATCCAGCCCCCGGACGCGCTGCTCTCACGCGGGCTGGAGGTCCATCCCCACGGCGGGGGCCGGGACCTGGAGGTGTGGATCGACCGCCGCTACGTGCCGGCGGGCTACGGCTGGAGCTTCCCGGCCGGCGAGGAGGTGCGGATCGGCGTGGGGTCGTTCGATCCCCGCTTCCACGTGCGCGAGCCGACGGTCCGGCTGGCCGAGGATCTCGGCGCCGAGACCGTCCGCTACCAGGGCAACTGGATCCCCCACGCCCTCCGTCCGAGCACCGAGGACGGCGTGTTCTTCGTCGGCGACTCGGCCGGCCACTGCCTGCCGCTGACCGCAGAGGGCATCCGCACCGCTGTGTACTTCGGCCTGGCGTGCGGCCGGGAGCTGGCGGGGGTGGTGGCCGGCTCGCAGACCCGGGAGCAGGCGCTCACCCGCTACCACAGGTTCTCCGCCAGTCATGCCATGCCGTTTCGCTGGATGCTTCGCGTCCAGCGGCTGGTTCCGCGCATCGCGCCGCGCCTGCTCGCGCCGGGGCTGCGGGCGATGGGCAACAAGCGGTTCGTCGACTGGTCGTTCAATCACTACCTCGACATCGCCCACCCCGCCTTCGCCGCCGCCGGGGGGACCCCGGCGCGGGCGGCGGCCCGGGCGGCGCTGGCCGCCGCAGCCTAGGCACACCGGCCCGGGCGCCGGCGCGGGCGGCGCTGGCCGCCGCAGCCTAGGCAGACCGGCCCGGGCGGCGCTGGGCCCGTCGTGGACGGGTGACGGCCGGCAAGGGGCCACGGACATGGCCTGGGTCCGCCAAACCGGGCAGGCCTGCCGGCTCCGATGCAGGTCTTTCGCCGTCGGCGCGTGGCGGCGCGTAGGATCGCCGCGAGGCCACATTCACCCCAGAGGGAGGGTTCATCCATGTCTCATCGCCGCACCACCGCCGCCCGCCGCCTGGCGGCCCCGGCCGCTGTCGCCGCCGCCATCGCCGCCTTTGCGTTGGTCGGCCCGGCATTCGCCAGCTCCGGCCATGCCCGTGCTCACAGCCGGGGCCATGCCCGTGCTCACAGCCGGGACCACGGCGCCGGCCGCACCATCCACGTCATCGAGCACGCCATCACCGACACGGAGAATCCCGGCGTCGGCGGCGCGGACGTCAAGGGCAACATCCTCACGTTCAACAACCCGGTGTTCAACACCGCCAACGCGGTTCAGGTCGGCCACGATGAGGGCTTTTGCACCCGGGTCCAGGTCCAGCTGGGGATCTGGGAGTGCCTGTGGACGACGTTCCTCAAGGGCGGGCAGATCACCGTCCAAGGCCCGTACTACGACACCCGCAACAGCGTGCTGTCGATCACCGGCGGCACGGGCGCCTACGACGGCGCGCGCGGGGAGATGACGCTCCTGTCACGCAACGGCGGCAAGGAGTACGACTTCATCTTCCATCTGCTCTAGGGCGGCCGGTCCGTGCGCCTCGCGCCGCACCCCCGCGGCGCGGGGCGCCGGACGCCCGGGGCCCCTGGCGCCGCCAGGGCCTGTCAATGCCGATCCACCCCTCCACCCATGCATAGGATCCGCTCCACGTGGGTTCACCAGCGAGGAGGTCCTGCGGTGTCGCGCAGGCAGTTGACCTGGAGGCAGGCGTTGCGATGGCTGATTCTCGGCATCCTCATCGCGGCGGCGATGGTGCTCGGCGCCGGCAACTCCGTCGGCTGGTAGCTCTTCGCCGCCGTCCCTGGTCGCCGGCCGGTTCTCGCCGACGCGGAAGCGGGATCGGCGTGGCCGCGGGCTACTTCGCGGCCAGCCAGTTCTCGCCGATTCCGGCGTCGACCGCCAGCGGCGGGTCCAGCGGGTAGGCCCCGGCCATCTCTCGCACCGCGATCGCCTCGACGCGCTCGGCCTCCGCGGCCGGTCCCTCGAAGAGGAGCTCATCGTGGATCTGGAGCACCAGCTTGGACTTCAGGCCGGCCTCGGCCAGTGCCCGGCCGGCGTGCACCATCGCCACCTTCATGATGTCGGCGGCGGTGCCCTGGATGACCATGTTGACCGCGAAGCGCTCGCCCTGCTTGCGCATCTCCCAGCGGCGGGCGCGGAGCTCCGGAACCTGGCGCCGCCGCCCGAACAGCGTCGACACGTAGCCGTGCTCGGTCCCCTGGGCGATCGTCTCCTCGATGAAGCGGCCGACGGCCGGGAAACCCGCCAGGTAGCGCTGGATGAACTCGTCGGCCTCGGACTGGGGGATGTCCAGACGGTCGGCCATCCCGTAGGCCGACAGGCCGTAGACGATCCCGTAGTTGATCATCTTGGCCTTCGAGCGCATCCCGGCGTCGATCTCGTCCGGTGCGACGCCGAAGACGCGGCAGGCGGTGGCGGTGTGGACGTCCTCGCCGCGCCGGAAGATCTCCTTCAGCACGTCCTCGCCGGCGATGTGAGCCAGCAGGCGCAGCTCCACCTGTGAATAGTCGGCGGAGACGAGCAGGTTTCCGGGCTCGGCGATGAAACAGGCGCGGATCTCGCGTCCGAGTGGTGTCCGGATGGGGATGTTCTGGAGATTGGGGTTGTTCGACGACAGCCGGCCGGTCGTGGCCGCCGTCTGGTTGAAGGTGGTGTGCAGGCGGCTGCCGGTGTCGACCAGGAGCGGCAGCGCGTCCAGGTAGGTCTGGGCGAGCTTGGTCAGCTCCCGCCAGCGCTCGATCTTGGGGATGATCTCGTGCTCTTCCCGGATCGCCTGGAGCACCCGCGCGTCGGTGGAGTAGCCGGTCTTGCCCCGCCGCTTGCGCGACAGCCCCAGCTTGCCGAACAGGATCTCCTCCAGCTGCCTGGGCGAGCCAAGCGTGAACTCCTCCCCGGCGAGCTCGAAGATCTCCCGCTCCAGGGCGTCGGCCTCGGTCTTGACCCGCTCCGAGATCGCCTTCAGCCGCTCGGTGTCCAGCTTGACCCCGGCCTGCTCCATGGCGCGCAGCACGCGCACCAGCGGCAGCTCGATGTCGACCAGCAGGTCGGTCAGGCCGCGGCCGCGGATCTCCTCGCGCTGCCACTCCGCCAGGGCGGCGGTCAGCACGGCGTCGGCGCCGGCCTCGTCCTCGATGTCGGCCGACAGCCCCCGGTCCTCGCACAGCTCGCGGAACGGGTAGCTGCGGGCGGCCGGCTCCAGCAGGTAGGCGGCAACCTCGGTGTCATGGGCCAGCCGCTCCGGGACGAGCCCCAGCGCCTTGGCGTCGTGGGCGATCACCGGGCGGGAACCGAGCGCGGTCACCAGGTCCTCCGGTCGCGGACAGGTGCCGATCAGCACCTCGCCCCGCTCGGCGCAGAACACACCGAACCGCCACTCATTCTCATCGGCTGAGAACAGGGCGCCCTCCGGCACGACGGGCGGGCCGACGGCGACCGCCACCTCCGCGTCCGGGAGCCGCTCGAGGTCGGCCGGCGAGGCGGTGCGCACCCGCGCGCCCAGCGCCTGCTCGGCCGCCGGCGCCGGTGCGGCGGCGTCGGCCGAGCCGAGCGCCTCCTCGAGCCGGCGCAGCGGCTCGCGCAGCTCGAACTCCCGGAAGACCTCGCGCAGCCTGGAGCGATCCGGCGGCGCGGAGACGAGCTCACGGACGTCGATCCCGTCGAGCGGGATGTCCCGCTTGGCCGTGGCCAGATGCTTGGAGATGCGGGCATCGTCGGAGTGCTCGGTCAGGTTCTGCTTGCGCTTGGCGCCGCTGATCTGATCGATGTTGTCGAGCACGTTCTCCAGTGAGCCGAACCGCTGCAGGAGCTCGGCCGCCGTCTTGTCGCCGATCCCGGGGACGCCCGGGATGTTGTCCGAGGTGTCCCCCTTCAACCCGATGAAGTCCGGGACGAGCTCCGGCGGGATGCCGTAGCGGTCGATGACCCCCTGGCGGTCGTAGACCCGGGTGTCGGTGATCCCGCGGGAGGTCGTCATGATCCGCACCTGCTCGTCGACGAGCTGATAGGCGTCGCGGTCGCCGGTGACCACCATCATCCTGATCGGTGGATTCTGGTGCTTGGCCAGCTCGGCCAGCGACGCGATCACGTCGTCGGCCTCGTAGCCCTCGACCGACAGGTTGCGGTAGCCGAACGCGCTGACCAGCGGCTCGAGGTGAGGCCACTGCTCACGCAGCAGGTCGGGACGGCTGGTGCGCTGGGCCTTGTACTCGGAGTAGACCTCCTTGCGGCCGGACGAGCCCGCGTCCCACACCACGACCGTCGACTTGGGGCCGTAGTCGGTGAGGATCTTGACCAGCATCGAGGCGAAGCCGAAGATCGCGTTCGTCGGCATCCCCGTCGATGTCGCGATCGACTCCGGCAGGGCGAAGAACGCGCGGTAGGCCAAGCTGTTGCCGTCGATGAGGAAGAGCTCGTCCGCCATCACCACTGAGGCTATCTGGCGGACCGGTGGAGATGGCCCCGCGCCGCCCGCATATGATCCCCCGCGACATGTCCTCCGGCGGACCGTCACCCAGCGCCCAGTACAGCCTCACCCTCCGGGTCGAGATCGACCATCTGCCCGGGATGCTCGGCAAGGTAGCCAGCGCCATCGGCGAGGCGGGCGGCACGATCGGCGCGGTCGATCTGGTCAAGGTGGAGGGTCCCCACACGGTGCGCGACATCACCGTCGAGACCGCCGACGCCGAGGACTGGCCGCGGCTGACCGCGGCGGTCGACGCCGTGCCCGGCGCCCGGGTGCTCGACAGCACCGACCGCACGTTCATGCTCCACATGGGCGGCAAGATCGAGGTGCACAACAAGCATCCGGTCAAGTCCCGCGACGACCTGTCGATGGCCTATACCCCCGGCGTGGCCCGCGTGTGCGCAGCGATCCGCGACGACCCGGACAAGGCCTTCCAGTACACGGTCAAGCGCAACACGGTGGCCGTCGTGTCGGACGGCACCGCCGTCCTGGGACTGGGGGACATCGGCCCGCGGGCGGCCATGCCGGTGATGGAGGGCAAGGCGATGCTGTTCAAGGAGTTCGCTGCCGTCGACGCGTTCCCCCTGTGCCTGGACACGCGGGATCCGGACGAGATCGTCGCGGTCGTCAAGGCGATCGCCCCCGGCTTCGGCGGGATCAACCTGGAGGACATCTCGGCCCCCCGCTGCTTCGAGATCGAGCGGCGGCTGCAGGCGGAGCTCGACATCCCGGTCTTCCACGACGACCAGCACGGGACGGCGGTCGTCGTCCTCGCCGCGCTGCTCAACGCCCTGACGCTGACCGGCCGGCTCATCGGCGACCTCCGCGTTGTGGTGGTGGGGCTGGGAGCGGCCGGGATCGCCGTCTCCAACATCCTGATGGCCGCCGGGGTCCGCCACCTGATCGGCTGTGACTCCCGCGGCGCCGTGCACACCGAGCGGGCCGACTACCTGGACGGGACGATGGGCGCCGTCAAGCGCGAGCTGGCGGAGCGCACCAACCCGGACCGGCGCAGCGGCACGCCGGCCGGGGTGATCGCCGGCACTGATCTGCTCATCGGCCTGAGCGGAGCGCGGGTCATCCCGGCCGAGGCCCTGGCCACGATGAACCCGGATCCGATCGTGTTCGCGATGGCCAACCCGGACCCAGAGGTGTCGCCGGAGGAGGCGCTGCCGTACGTGCGGATTCTCGCCACCGGCCGCTCCGACTACCCCAACCAGATCAACAACGTCCTGTGCTTCCCCGGCATCTTCCGCGGCGCCCTCGACGTCCGCGCCGCCCACATCACCGAAGCGATGAAGGTGGCCGCCGCCCGGGCGATCGCCGACATCGTCTCCGGCGACGAGCTGCGCGAGGACTACATCATTCCGTCGGTGTTCAACCGGGACGTGGCGCCGGCGGTGGCCGCGGCGGTCGCCGACGAGGCCCGGGACACCGGGATGGCCGAGGCCGGGTCCGAGGTCGGCTTCGCCGCCAGCTGACCGGAACCGCCCGGACCAGCGTCGCCGCGGCCTGACCGGAACGGCCCGGACCAGCGTCGCCGCGGCCTGACCGGAACGGCCCGGACCGGCGTCGTCGCGGCCTGACCGGAACCGCCCGGACCAGCCTGGCCGCTACCTGAGCGGGACGAGCGCCCCGCTGCGAACGCGGGCGAAGATGAACGGGGCGATCGTGGTGTCGCCGTCGACGATCGAGTACGTGCCGAGCACCGACTGGCGATCCTTGAGGGAGCGAAAGTCAGACACGACCGCCGACCGGTTGCCGGCGGCGTTGCCGGCCTCCTTGAGCACCGCCAGTACCGCCGCCATCGCCTCGTAGCCGAAGATCGCCTGCGGCGCCGGCGCGTGGCCGAACGCCGTGGCAAACGCGGCCTCGAACTGCTTGCCGGCCGGCGTCAGAGTCGACGCCGTGAATCCCGGCGAGGAGACATACAGGTTGCGCTGCGCACTGGCGCTCAGGCCGCTCGCGAACGAGCTGTCATACAGCGCCGAGGGCACGAACAGCTTGGCCGCGGGGCTGGCATCCGCCGCGCGGTCGACGGCCGCGGTGGCCGTCGAGATCGAGTTGCCGCCGTAGAAGACGGCGTCGGCGCCGGACGGGCTGGACTGGACCGTCAGCCCGTGCCCGGGCGCGTCCGAGCGCACCTCCTGCGCGATCGAGGCCCCGTACGGCTGCCCGTCGTCGGCGACGTACAGCTTTGACAGATGGAGCGACTGCATCTCGGCGACGATCGCCTGGGCCTCCTTGGCCGTGTTGGGGACGACGCGGGCGAACGTCTCGTGGTAGTTCGAGCTCGACGGGTAGTACTTGCCCGGCGCCCCGGGGACCGCGGGGGTCGCCTGGGTCAAATAGACGGCCGTGTCCGTGGGGCTGACCTGGAGCACGCCGAGCTCGTTGGTGATCTCCACCGAGACCTGCGAGGTCCCGGGCTCTATCTCTCCAAGGTAGGCGATCGCCGACTGGTTCTGGACCGCCGTGCGCGGATTGTCGGAGAGCTTGGCCCCGTTGAGCTCGACGAACGACACCGTGTACTTGCCCACCTTGCCGCCCTGCTGCAGCGCGAGCTTCTCCGCGTCGACCACGTCGGTGGCGGCCTGGCCGCCCGCGCCGCCCGCCGGACGACTGGCGTAGATCGTCAGCGTGTTGCCGGTGACCGACACCGCCGAGTTCGTCTGCGCGCTGCAGCCGGTCAGCGCCACGAGCGCCAGCACCGCGCACACCGACAGCGCCCGCGGCCGGAGAAGGGCCAGGCCCCGCATCGTCGAGGGGCGAGCGGCTAGTCCCGCCGGCCGGGCAGGTGCGGGAGCAGGTTGCGGATGCCGATCGCCAGCAGCACCATCACGATCGCGAACATGATCGCGTCGAGCCCGCTGACGTTGAGCGCCCAGACAACGATCCAGATGCACAGTCCGGCGGTGGCGGTGAGTACGAGGCCCATGCTGGCGCTAGATGCTAACCGAGCGCGGGCTCGGACAGCGCCGCGGCGAAGGCCCTGACCAGCCGGCCGGCCTCGGCTATCACATCCCCACCCACCCCGCCGGCCTCGCCGGCCGCCCGCACCAGCCGGCTACCGACGATCACCCCATCGGCGCCCGCGGCCGCCGCCGCCCGCGCCTGTTCCGGGGTCGAGATCCCGAATCCGACCGCGACCGGCACCCGGGTGTGAGCCGCGGCCCGGGCGACGACGGCCTCGAGCTGCCCGTCGACGTGGGCCCGCTCGCCGGTGGTGCCGGTCAGCGAGACCGTGTACAGAAAGCCGCTGGCGCCGGCTCCGATCCGCTCCAGCCGGGCACTGGGCGTCGTCGGCGCCACCAGCGGCACGAACGCCAGCCCGCGAGCGGCGCAGACCGCCCGGGCATCGCTGGCCTCCTCGAGCGGCAGGTCGGGCACGATCAGCCCGCTGACGCCGTGGGCGACGAGGAGGTCGGCGAACCGCTCCAGGCCGCGCACGAGAATGGGGTTGATGTAGCACATGGCCACGACCGGGACCTCACGGGAGACGGAGCGCGCCACGTCCAACACCCGGTCGACCGTCGCCCCCGCGCGCAGCGCCCGCGTGGCGGCGGCATGGATGACTGGCCCGTCGGCGAGCGGGTCGGAGAAGGGCACACCGAGCTCCACGAGGTCGGCGCCGGCCCGCGCATACGCCAGTCCGATCTGGCGGGAGGTCTCCAGATCCGGATAGCCGCCCATCAGGTACGGCATGAGCGCCGCGCGCCGCCCGCTGGCCCGGGCGCCGGCGAACGCCTCGGCGATTCGCTGCACCCCGCTGATGTCGCCCATCAGCGATCCTCGAGCGCGCGGAGCGCCTCGGCCAGGTCCTTGTCACCTCGTCCGGACAGGCAGACGACGTCGAGCTCGGAGTCCGGGTTGGCCAGCACCCAGGCCACCGCGTGGGAGCTCTCCAGCGCCGGGATGATCCCCTCCAGCCGCGCGGTGGTGGCAAACGCGTCGACCGCCTCCCGGTCGGAGACCGCGACGTAGCGGGCCCGGCCCTGGTCGCGCAGCCAGGCATGCTCCGGACCGCTGCCGGGGTAGTCGAGGCCGGCCGAGATGGAGTGCGCCTCCAGGATCTGCCCGTCCTCGTCCTGCATGATCGCCGAGTAGGCGCCGTGGAGGACACCACCCCGCCCGCCCCGGCCGCCGGCGGTGAGCGGCGCGCCGTGGCGCCCGGTGGCGATGCCCTCCCCCGCCGCCTCGACGCCGATGAGCCTGACCTCGGCGTCGGCGACGAACGGAATGAACATCCCAATCGAGTTCGACCCGCCGCCGACGCAGGCGACGACGCGGTCCGGCAGGCGCCCGCCGGCGGCCAGGACCTGGGCCCGGGCCTCGTCGCCGATGACGCGCTGCAGGTCGCGGACCAGGGACGGATACGGCGCCGGGCCGACGCAGGAGCCGATGATGTAGTGGGTCGTCTCCACGTTCGTGACCCAGTCGCGGATCGCCGCCGAGACGGCCTCCTTCAGGGTGCGCGCCCCGAGCTCCACCGGCTCCACCCGGGCGCCGAGCAGACCCATCCGCTCGACGTTGGGCTTCTGGCGCCGCATGTCCTCAGTCCCCATGTAAACGATGCACTCTAGGTCGAGCAGGGCACAGGCGGTCGCCGTGGCCACGCCGTGCTGGCCGGCGCCGGTCTCGGCGATGATCCGCCGCTTGCCCATCCGCCTGGCCAGCAGGGCCTGGCCGAGGGCGTTGTTGATCTTGTGCGCGCCGGTGTGGTTGAGGTCCTCGCGCTTGAGATAGACCGGGTGCCCGGCGGCGTCGCTCAGCCGCCGGGCCAGGTACAGCGGCGACGGGCGGCCGACGTAGTCGCGCAGGAGGCCGTCGAGCTCGGCGGTGAATTCCGGATCCTCGCGGGCGGCCACCCAGGCCAGCTCCAGCTCCGAGAGCGCCGGCATCAGGGTCTCCGGGACATACTGACCCCCGTAGGGGCCGAAGCGGTGCTCGACGACGCTCACGGCGTGGTCACCGGGGCGGTGGCAGTGACCGCAGCGGCGAACTCGCGCAGCTTGTCGTGATCCTTGTGGCGTGGGTGGTCCGAATTCTCGACCCCGCTGGCGACGTCAACGGCGTACGGCCCGACGGCGGCGATGGCATCGGCGACGTTCTCCGGCCGCAGGCCGCCGGACAGGATCAGGGGCACCTCGCCGGCGTGGGCTCTGGCCAGCTCCCAGGCGAACGTCTCGCCGGTGCCGCCCGGCACCCCGCGGACGTAGCTGTCAAGCAGGTGGAAGTCCGTGTGAAACGCGGCCAGCGCCTGGATGTCGGCTCGGCTGCGCACCCGGGCCGCCTTGATGACCCGGCATCCGGTCCGGCGGCCGACCTCGGCGCAGAAGGACGGCCCCTCGTCACCGTGGAGCTGGACCATGGTCAGGCCGATCTCCTCGGCGGCGCGGACCACCTGGTCAAGGGTGGGGTTGACGAACACGCCCGCGATCTGGACGTGGCGCCGGTGCGCGGCGGCGATCTCGGCGGCCACCTCGCGGTGACAGCGGCGCGGGGAGCCCGGCCACAGGATGACGCCGAGCGCCCAGGCACCGGCCGCGACGGCCGCCTCGGCGTCGGCGGGGTGGGTGATGCCACAGAATTTGATCTTGGGGATGGCCGGAACCACACCCACATCGTACGAACGCCGGGGCTGATCAGCTGCCCGGGGCGGGAACGGTCCGGCTGCCGAGCACCACCGTGATCGACCGGCGGCTGCGGCCCCGGCGGACCTGGAGGACCAGGCTCTGCCCGGGGCTCCGGGTGGAGACGAGCGTCAGAACCTCGCCGATGGAGTCGACGGGAACGTTGTCGACGCGCTCGATGACGTCGCCGCGCCGCAGCCCGGCGAGCCCGGCCGGCCCCCGGGCGGGGACCTCGTCCACGACGGCGGCGTGCCGGCCGGCGGGTGCCGCCGCGATGCCGATGTAGGCCAGGTGCAGCGCCCGGTGATCGACCCGGGCCAGGACCGAATCGGCGGTGTCGATGGGAATGGCGAACGACAGCCGCTGCGAGGGACCGGTGGACAGCTGGGAATTGACGCCGACGACCTCGCCGGAGGCGTCCAGCAACGGACCGCCGGACACGCCGGCGTCGACCGGCTGATCGGTCTGGATGACGTTGTCGATCGTCTGACCGTCGGCCGCCTGGATCTGATGCTGGAGCGCGGACACGATCCCGTTCGTCAGCGTCCGGTCGCCGCCGAACGGGTCGCCGATGGCCAGGATGGAGTCGCCGACGCGCACCGATGAGGAGTCTCCGAGCAGGAGCGGCCGGATCGGCCCCAGGCCGTGCATGTCGATGCGAAGGACCGCCAGGTCATTGGCGGGATCGACCGCGGCGACCCCGGCGGCCCGGGTGACACCGTCCTCGAACTGGACGGTCACCCCGCTGGAGCGGTCGGCCCCGTCGATCAGGTGGAAGTTGGTGAGGATGTCGCCCCGCCGGTCGACGAGAAAGCCGGACCCGGTCGAGAGGTTGCCCTGGCCGACGGAGGGCGGCCCGAACGGCGTTTCCGAGGGCTCGACCAGCTTGGCGCGCACGAACACCACCGCGGGAGCCGAGCGGACGTAGATCGCGTGCGGGGTCAGGCGGCCGCCGGGATCCGCCGCCGCCGGAGTGGCCACGGGCGCCTCCTCCACGATCGTCTCGGTGCGCTGCCGGTCGGCGATGCCGATGATCGCGAACGTCCCGCCGACGATCACGCCACCGATCAGCGCGGACACGAAGTGGGACTTGGCCAGTCCGCCCATCTGAGAAGTCTGGCGTCAGCGCCTAAGGTCAGCTAAAACGACGCTCCGGTCAGCTCCCGGCACGCCGCCCGCACGTCGCTGGAGCGCATGAGCGCCTCACCGATCAGGACGGCGTCGACCCCCGCCTCGTCGAGCCGGTCGAGTTGGGCCCGCGTACGCCAGCCGGACTCCGAGACGACGACCGCGCCCGCGGGCATGTCCGCCAGCAGCGCGAACGTCCGCTCGGTGTCGACGGCGAGCGTCGTCAGGTCCCGGTTGTTGACGCCGATGACCGGCGCCGCGATCCCGGCGGCGACCTCGAGCTCACGGGCGTCGTGCACCTCGACGAGGACGTCGAGTCCGAGCGACCGGGCCTGCGCGTGCAGCTCGGCCAGCTGGGACGGTGGGAGCGCGGCGACGATCAGCAGGATGGCGTCGGCCCCGCCGGCGAGCGCCTCGGTGACCTGGTAGGGGTCGACGATGAAGTCCTTGCGCAGGATCGGCAGGCGCGATGTCGTCCGGGCACGCGCCAGGTCGCCGAGGCTGCCGCCGAAGCTCGCCTCCTCGGTCAGGACCGACAGCGCCGCGGCGCCACCGGCCTCATATGCGCTGACGACCTCCTCGAGCGCCAGGTCCTCGCGGATCACCCCCGCCGACGGCGAGCTGCGCTTGTGCTCGGCGATGATCGACAGCCCGGGGCGGCGCAGCGCGGCTGCGAACCCCCGGGGCGGGTCGGACTGCGCGCGCTCCCGCGCCCGGCGCTCGAGCGGCTCGGCGCCGAGCTCGGCGCGCCGGGCCGCCACCCGCCGGCGCGTCTGCACCAGGATCGGATCCAGGGCGTTGCTCATACCGATCGCTGGGTGGCGGCCACGAACCGCGCCAGCGCCGCCGCCGCGGCGCCGGAGTCGACCGCGCGCTGAGCGGCGGCGACGCCCTCGGCCAGCGTGGGCGCGGCGCCTCCCGCGTAGATGGCCGCGCCCCCGTTGAGAACGGCGAGATCCCGGGCCGGGCCTGGCTCGCCGGCGAAGATCCGCCGGGTCGTCTCGGCGTTCTGCACCGGGTCACCGCCGGGGATGGCCTCCGGGCCGACCCGCTCCAGGCCCACGTCCTCCGGGGCGACGTCGTACTCGTCGATCCCGGAGCGCGTGACCTCGAACACCCGGGTGGGCGCCGAGATGCTCAGCTCGTCGAGCCCGTCGTGGCTGGAGACCAGCAGAGCGTGCTCGGTCCCGAGCAGCTCGAGGGCGCCGGCCATCCGCTGGAGGTAGGCGCTGTCGGACACGCCGATCAGCTGCCGGGTGGCCCCGGCCGGGTTGGTGAGCGGGCCGAGGAAGTTGAAGATGGTGCGGACCGCCAGCTCGCGGCGAACCGCGATGACATAGCGCGTCGCCTGGTGGTGAGCGGGGGCGAACATGAAGCCGAAGCCCACCTCCTCGATGCAGGTCGCCACGGCCGCCGGCGTCAGGTCGATGCGCGCGCCGAGGGCCTCGAGCACGTCGGCCGAGCCGGACAGCCCGGTGGCCGAGCGGTTGCCGTGCTTGGCCACGGTGCAGCCGGCGCCCGCGGCGATCAGCGCAGCGGTGGTGGAGACGTTGAACGTCCGCCGTCCCCCGCCGGTCCCCGCGGTGTCGAGCAGGTCACGGTGATTGACGGTGACGGTCGCGGCCAGCCGCCGCATCGTCCGGGCCAGCCCGGCCAGCTCGTCGACGGTCTCCCCCTTCGTGCGCAGCGCGATCAGGAACGCCGCGATCTGGATCTCCGAGGCGTTGCCGGACATGATCTCGGCCAGGACCGCCGCCGCCTCCTCCGCGGTCAGGTCGTGACCGGAGGCGAGTGCGTCGATCGACCGCGTCAGCAGATCGGAGGTGAGCCTGACCACGCTACGCGGAGGCCGCCAGGAAGTTGGCGAGGAGCTCGCGCCCCTGCTCGGTCAGGACGGACTCCGGGTGAAACTGGACCCCCTCGGCGGGAAGCTCCCGGTGGCGGACGGCCATGACGACATCCCCGCCGCGAGCGCTGCATTCGAGGCTGTCCGGCAGGTCCGGCTGGGCGACCAGCGAGTGGTAGCGACCGACCTCGAGCGGCATGCGCAGGCCCCGGAAGATCGTCCGGCCATCGTGCTCGATCGTCGTCGTCTTGCCGTGGACGGGATGGTGGGTGACCACCCGCCCGCCCCAGGCCTGGACGAGCGCCTGGTGGCCGAGGCAGACGCCCAGGGTGGGTATCCGAGCCTGCGGGAAGCGGCGCACCGCCTCCAGCGAGATCCCCGCCTCGTCAGGCGTGCACGGACCGGGCGAGACGATCACCCGGTCATAGCCGCGGATCAGCAGCTCGTCGACGGTGGCGTGGTCGTTGCGGACGACCTCGATGTCGGCGTTGAGCTCGCCCACATATTGGACGAGGTTGTAGGTGAAGCTGTCGTAGTTGTCGAGGACGAGGACCCGCACGGGGCGAACGGTACCGGTCTCGGTCTGGATCGCGGCCTAGGGCCAGTCCGGCTGGGAGACGGCGAGCTCGATCGCCTGGAGCATGGCGCGCGCCTTGGCCTCCGACTCCCGGAACTCGTAGTCCGGCTTGGCGTCGGCGACGGTGCCGCCCCCGGCTTGGATGTGGGCCACGCCGTCCTTGATGACCGCCGTCCGGATGTGGATGCACGTGTCGAGCTCGCCCGTGTAGCTGGCCCAGCCGATGGCTCCCCCGTACCCCCCGCGCTTGACCGGCTCCAGCTCGTCGATGATCTGCATGGCGCGGACCTTGGGCGCGCCGGACAGCGTGCCGGCCGGGAGCACCGAGCGCAGGGCCGCCAGGGCGTCGACGCCGGGGCGCAGGGTCCCGACGACGCTGGAGACGATGTGCATGACGTGGCTGTAGTTCTCGACCGCCATGAAGCTCTCGACCTCGACCGAGCCGTACTCGCACACTCGCCCCAGGTCGTTGCGGCCGAGGTCGACGAGCATGACGTGCTCGGCCCGCTCCTTCTCGTCGGCGAGCAGCTCCCGGGCGATCCGCTGGTCCTCCTCCGGGGTGGCCCCGCGCGGGCGGGTGCCGGCGATCGGCCGCGTCGCCACCCGTCGGCCGGCCACGGTGATCAGCGGCTCCGGGCTGGCGCCGGCGATCTCGAAGTCGCCGAAGTCCAGGAAGTACATGTAGGGGCTGGGGTTGACCGCCCGCAGGCCCCGGTAGATCGAGAACGCGTCGACCGGCACCGGGGCCGACCACCGCTGGGAGGGGACGACCTGGAAGGCGTCGCCGGCATAGATGTACTCGATGATGCGCGCCACGTTGGCCTCGAAGCGCTCACGGGTCATGTTCGACTCAAAATGGGGGGCGGTGCGGGCGGGGGCGTGTGCTCCGCGCTGGGGGGACGGCATCGGCAGCGGCCGGGCCAGGCGCCAGCGCACCTCGGCGATCGTCTCCAGCGCCTGGCGATAGGACCCCTCCAGGTCGTCGTCGGGGTAGACGTTGGCGACGACGGTCGTGGTTCGCTTGAGATGGTCGAACACCACCAGCGTGTCGGTCAGCATCAGGGCCAGGTCCGGCAGGCCGAGCGGATCCGGATTCGGCTCCCCCAGCGGCTCGACGGTGCGTACCAGGTCGTAGGCGAACATCCCCACCGCGCCGCCGGCGAAGGGCGGGAGACCCGGCAGCGTGGGGGCGCGGAGGCGGCGCAGCTCATCGGCGGCGAGGGCATAGGGATCGCCGGGATCCCCCAGCGACCAGCGCAGCACCTTGCGGGGCCGGAAGCCGATGAACGAGTAGCGACCGACGCGTCCCTGCTCGGCGGACTCCAGCAGGAACGAGGGGTGGGTGGGGTCGCGCAGCTTCAGAAAGGCCGAGACCGGCGTCTGGCAGTCGTCGATGAACGTCTCGCACAGCGGGATCAGGTTGTGGTCGCGCGCGAGCGCGCGGACGGTCTCCAGAGACGGAGCGCCGGCCGAGCCCGCCCGTGCGCGAGCCTCAGCGCTGGCGACGGCCATCCAGCACCCGCTCGGCGTCGGCCAGCGTCAGATCCCGGCCGCGCAGCAGGACGGCGAGGTGATAGAGGACGTCGGCCGCCTCCTCGGCCACCCGCTCGTCGCTCTCCTCCCGCGCCGCCCGGACGACCTCCTCGGCCTCCTCCTGGACCTTGGCGCCTGCCAGCGCCGGGTCGTTGAGCAGGGTCACCGTGTACGACCCGTCCGGACGCTGGTCGGCCCGGGCATCGATCGTCCGCTGGAGCGCGGCCAGCACCTCTCCAGGGGCCTGCGGCTCCAGCTCACCGCGGTGGAAGCAGGTGCGCTCGCCGGTGTGGCAGGCCGGACCGGCGGGCTCGACGAGCGCCAGCAGCGCGTCGGCATCGCAGTCGTAGCGAATCGCCCGGACCGCCAGCGTATTGCCCGACGTCGCCCCCTTGTGCCACAGCTCCTGGCGGGAGCGGCTGAAGAAGTGGACCTCCCCGGTGCGCCGGGTCAGCTCCAGCGCCTCGGCGTTCATGTAGGCGAGGGTCAGGACCTCGGCGGTCCGCCAGTCCTGCACGATGCACGGGACCAGCCCCCGCTCATCGAAAGCGACCTCCGCGTCGTCCACCGGCCGGATTCTAGGAGCCAGGGCCATCCGGGGGTTTGGGAGCTCACTTGCGTATAGGACAAGTCAGGCCCCAAAGCCCTCCGCCGGGTCACGCGGCGACGAGCTCTTCGCCGCACGACCATCCGGCCAGCAGCGCCCCGGTTTCGCCGGCGCTCAACGCCGGCGCGAACGTTGCACTGGATCTGCGGTGGATGCGAGCGGCGAACCTCCATGCAGACCGGGTCTGCACTGGATTTTGCCGGCGATTGCGCGCTATTCGATGCCGAGCCGGTCCAGGACGCGCTCGTCGGCGCGCCAATGCCGCCGCACGCGCACCGACAGCTCCAGGTGGACGCGGCTGCCGAGCTCGCGCTCGATCGCCCGGCGGGCGGCCACGCCGATCGACTTGATCATGCGGCCGCCGGCGCCGATCAGGATCCCCTTCTGGGACTCGGTCTCCGACAGGATGACGGCCTGGATGCGAACCAGGTCAGGCCGCGGGTGGGTGATCTCCTCCACCTCCACCTCGACGGCGTGGGGCACCTCCGCGCGCGTCCGGGCCAGGACCTGCTCGCGGACGAGCTCGGCCAGGATGACCGACGGCGCCTGGTCGGAGCGTTGGGCCTGGTCGAAGTACAGCGGCCCCGGGGGAAGCTGGGCCACCAGGTGGTCGACGAGCGATGCGACCCCGGCCCCCGTGCGCGCGCTGACCGGGAAGATCTGGTCGGCGACGTCGAGCGCCTCGGCGTCATGGAGCGTCGATGCGGTCCGGGTCGAGTCGGCCCGGTCGACCTTGTTGACCGCGACGGTCACCGGCACCGAGGCGCCGCGGAGCAGCTGGGCGATGAACCGGTCGCCCGGGCCGATGCCCTGTTGGGCGTTGACGACGAGCAGGCACCCGTCGGCATCGGCGAGCTCGTGCTCGACGCGCTGCTGCATCCGCTCGGTCAACGCGTCGCGGGGGCGCTGGACGCCCGGGAGGTCGACCAGGATGAGCTGCCAGTCCGGGCCGGTCGCGACCCCGCGGATGGCGCGGCGGGTCGTCTGGGGCTTGTCGGAGACGATGGCGACCTTGGCGCCGACGATCGCGTTAGCCAGCGTCGACTTGCCGACGTTGGGGCGGCCGGCGAGCGCGACGAATCCGGACCGGGTGGCGGGCGCGGCGCCTAGCTGATCCATCGCATCAGCTCGGCCTGGAGCGCGAGCATCTCCCCGTCATCGGTCTCGTGGTCCATCCCGGTCAGGTGGAGCGCGCCGTGCACGACCGCCTCGCGCAGATCCGCGGTCTGCGGCGGGCAGATGACGATGTCGCCCAGCTCCCGCGGCCCGGCGCTGGCGCCGTCCTCGTCGACGCCGAACGAGAGCACGTCGGTGGGCGCGTCGATGTGGCGGTATTCCTGGTTGAGCTCCCGGATCCGGTCCTCATCGACGAACTCGATCGCCATATGCCCCTCCTCGATGCCCGCCGACGACAGCGCCAGCGCGCACAGCTCCTCGAGCTCCACCGCCGTGGGCGGGTGGCCGGGGTGAGTGGGGGCAAGCTCCACCGCCTCGATGCCGATGACCTCGACGTCGAGCACGGGCCTCCCCTACGCGAGCTTCCGCGACCGCAGCTCCGGCGCGGAGCGCTGCGCGTGCTCGTTGTAGGCGGCGACGATCCGCCGCACCAGCTTGTGGCGCACGACGTCCTCCTCGCCGAAGCGGACGAAATCGATGCCCTCCACCTCCTTGAGGATGTCGGAGACGACGATCAGCCCGGAGTCCTGCTCGCGCGGGAGGTCGACCTGGGTCACGTCGCCGGTCACCACCATCTTGGAGTTGAAACCCAGGCGGGTCAGGAACATCTTCATCTGCTCCGGGCTGGTGTTCTGAGCCTCGTCGAGGATGATGAAGCTGTCGTTGAGGGTGCGCCCCCGCATGTAGGCCAGGGGCGCGACCTCGATGACGCCCTTCTCCAGGTGCTGGGAGACCCGCTCCGGGTCGAGCATGTCATGCAGAGCGTCGAACAGCGGCCGCAGATACGGATCGACCTTGGCCATGAGGTCCCCGGGGAGGAACCCCAGCCGCTCGCCGGCCTCGACCGCCGGGCGGGTGAGGATGATCCGGTTGACCTCGCGGCGGCTGAGCGCGGCGGCCGCGAGCGCGACCGCCAGGAACGTCTTGCCCGTTCCGGCCGGGCCGATGCCGAACGTGACGGTGTTAGCCCGGATCGAGTCGACATAGCGCTTCTGGTTGACGGTCTTGGGGGCGACCTTCGTGGCGCGATGGCGCCAGACGACATCCTCCAGGATCTGCGACGGCGACTCGTGGGCGTCGAGCGCGCGGGCGACGGCCTCGACCGTCCCGGGCGCGATCTCGTGGCCCTGGACGATCAGGTCGGACAGCTCGCGCACCACGGCCGCGGCGGCGTCGACGGAGGCCGCATCGCCCTCCAGCGTGAGCACGTTGCCGCGCAGGAACACGTCGCAGTCGAGGTGGCTCTCCAGCGTGCGCAGGACGACGTCCTGCGACCCCGCCAGCTCGGCGGCCACCGCGTTGTCGAGCTCGAGCGTCTTGCGGGGCACTAAGTGCTGAGCGCCTCCCGCACCCGCGCGGATGTGCGCTTGCCGTCGGCCCGGCCGCCGGACGCGGCCATCACCGCCTTCATCACCTGGCCCATGTCCCGCGGGCCCGAGGCACCCGTCTCGGCGATGGCGGCGCCGATCATGGCGTCCAGCTCATCATCGCTGAGCTCGGCCGGCAGGTAGCCGGCGATCAGCTGCGCCTCGGCCTCCTCCTGCTCGGCGAGCTCCGGGCGACCGCCGTCGCGGAACTGGGCAGCGGCATCCAGGCGCCGTTTGCGCTCCCGGCGCAGGACAGCCAGCTCATCGTCGCCGCCGTCCTTGGCCGCCTTCTGCAGCTCTGAGAGGACGAGCCGAAGCGCGCCCACCCGTGTCTTCTCCCCCGCCTTCATGGCGGTCGTCATGTCGCTGCGAACCTGCTCGGTGACGGTCATCTCGTCCCCTAGAGGATAGCCCCAGGGTGGTCGGATGCCGCGGGCCGGTCAGGCGGCGACCGAGCAGCGGATCCCGTCGGCGTACAGCGCCTCGCAGACGACGTCGACGAGCGCCCCCCGGGGGCTGGTTCCGGCAGGCAGGTAGCAGCGGGTGTAGTCCGCGGTGTAGCCGGAGCACTGCGTGTCGGCGACCTTGTCGATCAGCACCCGCTGGCGCCGGCCGAGCCGGGCCGTGCGGTGCATCCGGGACCGCAGCTCCGAACGCCCGCGCAGGACCTGAGACCGGCGCTTCTTCTCGGCGGGCGCGACCCGGTCGCCGAGGGCGGCGGCGACGGTGCCGGGCCGCGGCGAGTAGGGAAAGACGTGGACGCGGGTGATGCCGGCGGCGTCGACGGCGTCCAGCGTGCGCGCAAACGCCGCCTCGTCCTCGGTGGGGAAGCCCACGATCACATCGGTGGTGACGTTGATTCCACCCCGTGCACCCCCGGCGCGGCGCACCCGGGCGACGTGCTCGACGTACTCGGATGACGTGTAGTGACGACCCATCGCCTCCAGCACGGCGTCGTCGCCGGACTGCATGGGGACGTGGAGATGGGGGCACACCTTCGGCTCCGAGACGAGAGCGTCGAGCAGCGAGTCCTTGACGTGGATGACCTCCACGCTGGAGAGCCGGACCCGCTCCACGCCGGGCACACGGGCGACCTGCACCATCAGCTCGCCGAGCTCCAGGCCGTCCTCCGGGTCGCGGTAGTCGCCGACGCTGATCCCGGTCATGACCATCTCCGGCTGGCCGAGGGCGACGCGCTCGGCCACCTCGCCGAGGATCGCGCTCGCCGGGCGTGACCGGGCGCTCCCCCGGACGCTCGGGATGATGCAGTACGCACAGTGGCAGTCGCAGCCGTCCTGGACCTTGACGAACCCCCGGGTCCGCGCCGCCGGCTCGTGGCCGACCGCGCGCTCCCGGGCCAGGACGTCATGGGCGGTGTCGGCGCAGCCGAGGCTGCCGGCCCCTCCGATCTCCGCGGCGACGTCGTCGGCCGTGCCGACGAACGGCCGGACCCGCGTGTCGATGTCGCCGAACTGGCCGGGATCCAGGTTGACCGCGCAGCCGGACACGTAGACCTGCTGCGCGCCGCGCAGGGACCGGCGCACGGACTGGCGCGACTTCGCCTCGGCCTCGGCGGTGATGCAGCACGTGTTGATGACGTGGAGCTCGGCGTCTGACTCCGGGACCTCCGTGTGACCGGCGGCGAGCAGGGCGCGGCGGGCGAGCATGGCATCCGCCTGGGAGACCTTGCAGCCGAGGAACTTGACCGCGAACGAGCTCACGCCCGCGGCACGTTAGCGGGGGAAAGGCTGCGCCGGGTGACCCGGCGCAGCCATGTCCCTCAGCTGCGATATCCGCTCGCGACCGGAGGACCGTCGTACGCCTCGATCGGAGCGTCATGCCGCGGTGTCCTCGGGACGGCGCGCGTCGAGAGGAGAGAGGGCTCTAGCGGGATGCCGGCCCGAGGCTTGGGCCGCGGCACCACCACATCGAGGAGCAGGCCACCGAGAGTCACGCCGATCGCGAGTGGGTTTGGCAACTGTTCACCTCCTTACGTCTTGAGTTTCACGATCACAAGCGACGCCAGAAAGGATCGGTCAGGCGCGCCCCGGCGGCATCGGCCCGGTGGACAAGATTCGCGGCGGCGGCGTTGTCCACACGCGGGGGCCGGCGGCTACTCGCCCAGCGCCAGCGCCGCCCACTCACCGCGGACGCGGCGCTCGCGCTCGCGCCGCCCTCGCCGCGCGTAGGCCTCGGCCACCCGGTCGGCCTCACCTGCCAGCAGGCCGCTGAGGATCAGCCGGGGCGCCAGCTGACGCTGTGACTCGGCCCACGTGATGAGCGGCGGAGCGAGCACGTTGGCGATGACGAGGTCGGCCGGCGGCACCTGCTCGGCCCGCAGGTCGAACTCCCGGATGTCGAGCTCCACCCGGTTGCGGGCGGCGTTCTCGGCCGCCGCGGCGGTCGCCGCCCGGTCGTAGTCAAGCGCCAGCACCGGCTCCCAGCCGAGCTTGGCGGCGACGATCCCCAGCACCCCGGAGCCGCAGCCCAGGTCCACGCAGCGGCCACGCGGGCCCTCCCAGTCGAGCAGGAGCTCCAGGCACAGCCGCGTGGTGGCGTGGGCTCCGGTCCCGAACGCCTGGCCGGGATCGATGACGACGTCGAGCGACGTGTCGGCGGGCAGCTCCCACGGCGGGCGGACGGTCAGGCGCCCGGCGATCACCAGCGGCTGGTGGAAGCTGCGCCACCGCTCGGCCCAATCGTCGGCGATCTCCTGAGTGCTGACGTCGACGAAGGCGCCGCCGGCGGCCGCGCGGAGGTCGGGCAACGCGGGCAGCTCGCCCGGCGCGCCGTAGACGGCGTACTCGACGACCTCCGGGCCGATGTCGACCTCCTCCACCCCGCTCGGCGCCAGCTCCAGCAGCTCGGCCAGCACCACCTCGGCCTGCCGGCGATGGACGCGGACGGCGAGCCGGATCACCGACCCGTGCTACCCGTGATGGAAGGCGCGCTTGAGCTTGCCGAGCACGCCGTCCTCGGTGGCCAGGTTGTGCTCGGTCATGCTCTCGGCCAGCTGGTGGAGCAGCTCGCGTTGCTCGCGCTTGAGGTGGCGCGGGATGACGACGTTGACGACGACGCGCAGATCGCCGCGCCGGCGGCCGCGGAGCGCGGGCATGCCCCGACCCCGCAGGACCAGGGTCTCGTTGGGCTGGATCCCGGCGGGGATGTCGAGCTCGGCGGTGCCGTCGAGGATCGGCACCTCGACGGTCGTCCCCAAGGCGGCCAGCGGCGCGGCCACGTCGACGACGGTCACCAGGTCGTCCTGCTGGCGGACGAAGCGCGGATCCTCGCGGACGTGAATCTGAACGTACAGGTCGCCGGCGGGACCGCCGTGCTCGCCGGTGTGCCCGCGCCCGGTGATCCGGATGCGCTGGCCGTCGTCGATCCCAGCCGGCACGTCGACAGACACCTTGACGCGCTCCACCTGGCGGCCGCGCCCGCCGCACACGTGGCAGGGAGTCTTCGGCACCCGCCCCTCGCCGGCGCAGGTGTCGCAGGCGGCGGCGCGGACGACCTGGCCGAACGGCGTGCGCGACACCGCCCGCAGTTGGCCGGTGCCGCCGCACCGGGGACAGGTCTCGATCGGCGTGCCGGGCTCGGCGCCGTTGCCCCGGCAGTTCTCGCAGCGGGTGACCGCGTCGTAGGCGACCTCCACGGCGGCGCCGTCGGCGGCCTGGTTGAGCGTGACCTCGGCGCTGACGGCGACATCGCCGCCCTGCACGGGACCGCCGGGCCGCCCGCCCCCGCCGAACATGCCTCCGAAGCCGCCTCCGGCGCCGCCGAAGAACGCCTCGAAGATGTCGGCCATCGACCCAAAGCCCTCGAAGTTGGGGGAGTAGCCGCCGCTGCGCAGCCCCTCGTGTCCGTAGCGGTCGTAGGTGGCGCGGCGGTCGGCGTCGGAGAGCACCTCGTAGGCTTCGGCGGCCTCCTTGAAGCGCTCCTCGGCGTCCGGCTCCTGGTTGACGTCCGGATGGAGCTCGCGGGCCAGCTTGCGGAACGCCTTCTTGATCTCGGCGTCGCCGGCGGTGCGGGAGACCCCCAGGATCTCGTAGTAGTCGCGAGTCGCGCTCATCTCATCGTTCGTCGTAGACGTCGGCAACGAAGGACGACAGCTGGGCCGCCGCCTCGCGCACGGTGCGGATGGCATGACCGTAGTCCATGCGCAGCGGGCCGATGACGGAGACGGCGCCGAGCGCGCGCTGAGGCAGACCGTAGCTGGCGGCCACGAGCGCCAGCGAATGCAGCGCGGGCGCGTCGTTCTCAGCGCCGATGCGGACGGCGACGCTCGGCGCGGCGCTCAGCGCCGAACGCAGAATGCCGAGCAGGGCCACCCGCCGCTCCAGCATCTCCATGAGCAGGTTCAGCTCCGAGACGTCCTCGATCCGGCCCATCGTCAGCAGCTTGCCCGTCCCCTCGACATACAGGGTCGCCGGCGCCGACTCCTCCAGGTCGGTGAACACCGGCGAGAGCGCGTCGAGGAACGCGCGCTCGGTCTGGCTCAGGCTGGGGTCGTGCAGGCGCTGGTGAAGCATCCGGGCGCCGAGCCCCAGGCCCACCAGACGCTCGTTCATGTAGCTGGCCGCCCAGTCGGTCAGGCCGGTATCGACCGGCCGCGGGAGCGTGAACAGGCGCTTGGTGACCCCGCCGGTGGAGGTGATGACGACGACCATCAGGACCTGCGGCTGGAGCGCGAGGACCTCGACGTGCCGGATGGTCGAGGTCTCGATCGGCGGCGCGGTCACGATCGCCAGCAGGTTGGTGACCTGCGAGAGCGCCTCGGTGGTCACGCGCACCGCCGCGTCGAGCTCGCGGCGCACCAGCGACAGCGACAGGCCGGGACCGCGCGGCTCCTCGGGCAGCAGGCGATCGACGAAGTACCGGTAGCCGGCCTGCGTGGGGACCCGGCCGGCCGACGTGTGCGGATGGGCGAGCAGGCCGAGCTCCTCGAGGTTGGCGAGCTCGTGGCGGATGGTAGAGGGACCCCATTCCAGTGCGCTGCTCAGCGCCTTGCTGCCCACGGGCGCGCCGGCGTCGAGGTACTCATGGACGAGGCGGCTGAGGACGAGTTCCTGACGTTCGGTCAGCATCAGGTGGATTGTAGGTCGGCCGCCGACCTTGATTCGCCGGCGTCCGGGGCGCCGGAGGCGGGCGGGGCCGCGTCTACAGGCGGATCTCGGCCTCGCCGTTGCGGATGATCCGCTTGCCCCGCTGCACCGCCTCGGAGTCGACCAGGGCCCGTCCTGAGTCGATCTCACGCACGCGCCCGGTGACGGTGATCTCCTCCTCCATCATCCCCATACCCCGGAACTCGACCGACAGGCGGGCCAGCTTCTCCGCCCCGCCCAGGGCCTGGGTGTGGGCACGGGCCACCTGCGCCATCGTCCACAGCCCGTGGAGGATCCGCCCGGGCAGGCCCACCTGCTGGGCGAAGTCCTCGTCGATGTGGATGGGATTGAAATCGCCGGACGCCCCCGCATAGCGGACCGTCAGGAACCGATCCGGGGTGACCCTGAGCTCGAACTCGTCTCCAGGCTGCATCGCTTCAGGCCTCGGCTCCGCGCACGATGTTCGTCCACACTCCCGTGCACACGACCTCATCGCGCTGGTTGCGCGACTCGGTCTCGAACACGTAGAACCGCAGGCCGCGGCGCTCGGCGATGTCGCTCACGGTGGCCACCGAGGTGATCTCATCGCCGGCGACGACGAGCGGCCCCCACCGGAACTCCTGGGCGCCGTGGACCATCCGCGCGAAGTCGAGCCCCACCTCAGGGTCGAACATGGCGGGCATGACCGCCGGGCTGGAGTAGACCACGGCGAACATCGGCGGCGCCACCAGATCGGCGAAGCCGGCGTCCCGGGCGGCCACATGGTCGGTGTGCAGCGGGCTGCGCTCGCCGACCGCCGCCGCGTACTCGCGGATCTTCTCGCGGCCGACCGCGTACAGGACGGGGGTGAAGGCCTTGCCGATCGCCTCGGTGCTGACTGACATCCCGGCCGGAGTCTATGGGCCTCACAGGATGACCGGCACCGCACCGCCGTCGACCGACCAGGCCGCACCGCTCACGTTCGAGGCGTGCTCCGAGCACAGGAACACGATCACGGCCGCGATCTCGTCCGCCCCGGCCAGCCGGCGGACCGGGAGCCCGGCCGCCATGTTCGCCAGGACCTCGTCACGGGAGATCCCGCGGGCCTGAGCGGTCTGGTCGGCCAGCCCGCCGGGCTCCAGCCACAGCTCGCCGGCCACGGGACCGGGCGTCACCGCGTTGATCCGCACTCCGCGCGGGGCGTAGTAGTCGGCGTATGCCCGGGACAACGAGAGCTCGGCGGCCTTGCTGACCGAGTAGGCGACGTTGCGCTGACCGGGGCGCTTGCCGGACGAGGAGGAGACGTTGACGACCCTTCCCCACCCCCGCTCCGCCATCTCCGGCACGGCCGCGCGCATGAGCCGCATCGGCGCCATGACGTTCAGCTCCCAGTCCCCCTGCCAGTCCTCGTCGGTCAGCTCCTCGAGCGAGCGGGTCAGGGTGCGGCTGGCGTTGTTGACGAGGACGTCGACTGAGCCGAAGCGCTCGCGGCAGGTCCGCGCCGCCTCGTCGGCGGCGTGGGCGGCGGTGATGTCGAGCGCGACCGAGTCCGCACGGCCGGGACCGGCGGCGGTCAGCTCCGCCACCGCCTCGGTCAGCGCCCGTTCCCCCCGTCCGACCAGCAGCACGTCGGCACCCTCGCCCACGAGCTGGTGGACCACCTGCCGGCCGATGCCGCGCGATCCGCCGGTGACGATGCAGGCGCGTCCGCGCAATCCGAGATCCATGGCGGCGATTCTTGCATCCGTCGGCGCGGGGGCCTTTTTCCAGCACCGACCGGACGTCCGCGCGCCTTGCCAGCGGCCTGAACGGGCGCTAGCCTGATAATCGTGACCAAGGTGGGTTCATTGAGGGCGTCGGATGCAGACCGGGAGGAGATCGTCACCCGGCTGCACAAGGCCGCCACCGAGGGCCGCATCGGGGCCGATGAGCTCGAGCAGCGGGTGACCGCCGCGCTCACGGCCCGGACCTACGCCGAGCTGGACGCCACCGTTGCCGATCTGCCCCGTCAGCCCGCCCGGCGGCCCCGGCGCGAGGTCCGGCGGCGCTCGACGGCAGGCTGGGCGCTGGCCGTCGTCAAGGACCGCCCGCTCCTGCTCCTGTTCGTCGTCCCCGTCCTGGCGGTGACCGCGGCGATGCTCCTGGCCGCCACGGTGATGTGGGCCGTCCTGATGGTCGTCGTCATGGTGCTCGGCGGCCGGCCCCGTGCCCCCCGCGGGCCGTGGATGTACACGCGCTACCGCCGCCCGTACGGGCCGCCGCCCCGGCGCCCGCGCAGCTACTGGGCCTGACGTTCGCTCTGCCGCGGTGCGGCGGTGGACGCCGTCGCGACCCCGGGCCGCCGCTACGGGCGCAGCAGCCGCCAGACCACGGCCTCCATCTCATAGGGCGCCCCGGAAACGGTGCGCCGATGGACATAGCGCCGCCGGACAAGCTCCTCGGCCTCGGCACCCAGGCCTGAACGCCACAGCTCGGCCGTGACCGGGTCGACCTCGAGGATCTCGACGTCGTGCATGTAGGCGACGAGCGCGTCGGGCTGAAGCAGGCCCGCCACCGCCGCGAGGGCCTGCGGCGGAACGGCGTGGTCACCGACCGGCGCCACGCAGCTCAGGACGTTGGCGCGCAGGCCGCGGATGGCGGCGCGCTCGGCATCGGACAGCGCGAGCAGGTCGAGCGTCAGGTAGGAGTCGTACACACCCGGCCGGTCGCGGAGCGCGGCCGTGCGCGCCGCGGGGACGAGATCGGAGCCGAGCACCGGATGCAGCCCGGCCGCGGCCAGCGCCTCGCCGGAGACGCCGTTGCCGGCGGCGACGTCGATGACGCGCACCGCCCCCCGGTCCCAGCCGAGCGACCCCACCGTCTCGGCGAGGAGGCCGGCCACCTCGGCCGGGGAGCGGCACCCCAGGCGCCCGTGCACGATCTGCTCGTAGACGCCGGGCAGCGCGTACAGCTGCTCGTAGTCGTGGAGGCGCAGCTCGGCGACCCGGCCGTCGTCGTAGCGGACGCGGATGAGCTCGTGGCCGATCTCCGGGTCGTCCTGGTCGACGAGCTCCGCCGTGAAGCTGACCGCGGCCACCCCGGCTAGCTCTTGTCGCCGAGCTCGAGCACGGCCAGGAACGCCTCCTGGGGCACCTCGATGCGCCCCACCTGCTTCATCCGCTGCTTGCCGCGCTTCTGTTGCTCGAGCAGCTTGCGCTTGCGGGTGATGTCGCCGCCGTAGCACTTGGCGATGACGTCCTTGCGGTAGGCCTTGATCGTCTCCCGGGCGACGATCCGCGAGCCGATCGCCGCCTGGATGGGGACGTCGTACTGCTGGCGCGGGATCTTCTCGCGCAGCTTCTCGGTGAGCGTGCGGCCCGCGCTCTGTGCCTTGGAGCGGTGCACGAGCATCGAGAGCGCGTCGATCGGATCGCCGGCGAGCAGGATGTCGAGCTTGACCAGGTCGGACTCGCGCAGGCCGATCAGCTCGTAGTCCAGCGAGGCGTAGCCGCGCGTGCGCGACTTGAGCTGATCGAAGAAGTCGAGCACGATCTCGGCCAGAGGCAGGTCATAGGTGAGCTGGACGCGCTCGGCCGACAGGTAATGCATGCCGGCGTGCTCGCCCCGCCGGTCCTGGCAGAGCTCCATGATCTGGCCGACGAACTCCTTGGGACTCAGGATCGAGGCCCGGATGAACGGCTCGCGCACCTCGGCCACGCGGCCCGGGTCCGGCATGTCGTTGGGGCTGTGGACGGGCACGACCGTGCCGTCGGTCAGCGTCACCTCGTACTCGACGCTCGGCATCGTCGCCAGCAGCTCGAGGTCGTACTCGCGCTCGAGACGCTCGCGGACGATGTCCATGTGGAGCAGGCCGAGGAAGCCGCAGCGGAAGCCGAAGCCGAGCGCCTCGGACGTCTCCGGCTCCCAGCTGAGCGCCGCGTCGTTGAGGGTCAGCTTCTCCAGCGCGTCGCGCAGGTCCGGGTAGTCGTCGGAGTCGATCGGGAACAGGCCGCAGAACACCATCGGCTTGACCTCGCGGTAGCCGGGCAGCGGATCGGCGGCCGGACGGCTCTTGCTCGTCAGCGTGTCGCCGACGCGCAGCTTGGTCACGTCCTTGACCCCGGTGATGAGGAAGCCGACCTCGCCGGCGTGGAGCGCGTCCGCCGGGGTCATCTTCGGCGTGAAGAAGCCGATGTCGTCGATCTCGGCCTCGGTGCCGGCCTGCATGGCGCGGATCGCCTCGCCCTTGGTGAACGTCCCGTCGACGACGCGGATGTAGGCGATGACCCCGCGGTACTGGTCGAACTCCGAGTCGAAGATGAGCGCCCGGGGCGGCGCGTCGGGGTCGCCCTGCGGGGGCGGCACCCGCGCGATCAGCTCATCGAGCACGTCGGTGACGCCCGCGCCCGTCTTGGCGCTGATGCGCCGGACCTGGTCGGCCGGCTCACCGAGCAGGTCGGCGACCTCCTCGGCCACGCGCTCAGGCTCGGCGCCGGGCAGGTCGACCTTGTTCAGGCAGGGGATGAGCTCCAGGCCGGAGTCGACGGCCAGGTAGGTGTTGGCCACCGTCTGGGCCTCGACGCCCTGGGAGGCGTCGACCACCAGCAGCGCCCCCTCACACGCGGCCAGCGAGCGCGAGACCTCGTAGGTGAAGTCGACGTGGCCGGGGGTGTCGATCAGGTGCAGCTGGTAGGTCTGGCCGTCGTGGGGCGACTCGTAGAAGACGCGCACGGCCTGGGCCTTGATGGTGATCCCGCGCTCGCGCTCGAGGTCCATGGAGTCGAGCACCTGGGCGCGCATCGACCGGGGGTCGACGGTGTGGGTGAGCTCCAGGATGCGATCGGCCAGCGTCGACTTGCCGTGGTCGATGTGGGCGATGATCGAGAAGTTGCGGATGTGGGCCTGGTCAGCCATGCGCACATAGAGGGTACGAAGCGCGCGACGGACTAGCGCCCGGAATGCAGTCGCCTGCGGCGCTGCTGGTCACGCTCGACGAGGCGGCTGACGAACCGGGGAAACAGGCCCAGGTCGTTGATGATGTCCCGCCCGGCGACACTGATCGTCAGCAGCCCGCCGAAGATGGCCACGGCGTCGATCGATTTGCGCCCCTGCTCGTCCCAGTAGTCGTCCTGAAGGTCGAGCCACAGGGCGAACTCGTCGAGCGTGAGCGCGGCGGCGATCCCATACAGGGTGGAGGTCAGCCGCGACTCCCACTCCGGCGTGCGGTTGCCGATGCCGATCCGATACGTCCACAGGTAGCCGACGCCGAGCAGGCCGAAGATGCCGAACGTCGAGTGATGGATGTGCCGCCCGCCCTCGCTGATGTTGTGAAACGGGCCGATCCCGGCGCGGATGGAGTGGGTGACGGCGCGGGCGGTGGCGAACGCGGTCGTGAAGCCGACGGCACTCAACAGCGCGCGCTCCCGGCGGGGGTTGGTGCAGTGGCGCTGGTAGAGCTCGGCGACGGAGGCCATGCGCGTATCGCCAACCCTACCGGCCCGGCAGCCGGCTGCGGATGAGCGCCTCGATCTGGCGGGCCTCCGGGATGCGCATGAGCAGCACGATCCGGAAGTAGACGGCGCCGGCGACGAGCAGCGCCAGGCCCACCGAGATGAGCTGGGCCACGAACGTCAGGCCGAGCAGGCTGTCGAGCCCCTTCCAGATGAAGTAGCCGATCGCCGTGGTGATGGCAGTGGCGACGCAGATCCGGACGGTGATCATCAGCGTCTGCGGCCCCTCCAGGCGCCCGTTGAAGCCGACCCGCAGCCGCCGCGCCAGCAGCCACGTCATGAAGATGTTGGCCACAAGCGTGCCGATGATCAGGCCGGCGATGCCCAGCGGCTTGTACAGCGCCAGCGACACGACGATGTCCAGGGCCACGTTCATGGCGGCCAGCCTCGTCGGGATCCAGGGCCGCTTGAGCGCGAAGAACGTCCGCGTGAACAGCAGGTTGATCCCGGAGAACGGCAGGCTGAACGCGAACCACAGCAGCGCGGTGGAGACCAGGGCCGTCGAGGCGGTGTTGAACGCGCCGCGCTGGTAGACGAGCCGGACGATCGGGGTGGCCAGCACGGCCATCAGCGCCGCCGACGGGATGAGCAGCAGGTTGATCTGGCGGACACCGGTGCCGAGGGTGCGGCGCATCCCGCTCACGTTCCGGCCGATCGCCATCCGGGTCAGCGTGGGGAACAGGACGGTCGTGACCGCGACGCTGAAGATCCCCTGCGGGAGCATGTAGAGCCGGAAGGCGTCGTTGATGGCGATCGACGCGTGCGGCGAGACGAGCGTGCCCAGGGTGGCGTTGAGGAAGCTGTCGATGTTGATGATGCCGATCGACACCGTCACCGGGATGAACAGGATCATCACCTGCCGCACCTTCGGGTCCTGCCAGTCCAGCGTGAACGACGGCCGGAACTCGATCCCGCGCAGGGCGAACGCGATCAGCACAAACTGGACGACGGTCGCCAACAGCCAGGCGATCGCGTACCCGTAGATGCCGAAGTGCGGATGCAGGGCAACCAGGCCGATGACGATGATCACGTTCCAGACCGCGGGCGCCACGGCGGCGACGCCGAAGTGGTCGTAGGACTGCAGGATGCCGACGAGCAGGCCGGTCAACCCCAGCAGCAGGACGACGGGGAACAGCACGCGCGACAGCCCGACGGCGAGATGGACGTAGTGCGGCGACATCGTCCCGGCGAACAGCGGCATGATCACGCCGGCCAGCGCCGTGTACAGGAGCGTCACCACGCTGAGCACGATCAGGATCAGCCAGAACAGGGTCGAGGCGAGCCGGAACGCCTCGCGCCGGCGCCCCTCGTGCAGCAGCTCGGTGAACACCGGGACGAACGCCGCCGACAGCGCCGCCATCGAGAACAGGTTGGAAACCAGGTTGGGGATCTGCGAGGCGATCGTGAACGCGTTGACCGACTCGTGGGTGCCGAAGTAGCCGGCCTGGATGACCTCCCGGCCCAGGCCGGCCACGCGCGAGAGCGCCGTGGCCAGGGCGAAGATGGCGGTGCTGATCGCGATCCGGCGCAGCGCCGGACGGGGCGGGGGCTCCGGTGGCGGAGAGAGGGTCGCGCCGCCGGCTTCGGTGCTCTCTATGGACACGAGCGCGCTATAGTACGCGCCGTTGCCGCGGTTGCCCGCGGCTCCTTTCGTCATGGCCAACATCCATTCCCAGAAGAAGCGGATCCTGCGTGCCGAGCGTGAGCGGCTCGAGAACCGCCGCTACACGTCGACGATCAAGACGTACTTTCGCCGGCTGGAGCGGGCGGTTGCCGACGGCGCCGACGATGTCGCCGAGGCCGAGCACCGGGTCCTCGTCCAGACGATCGACAAGGCCGTCAAGCGCGGAGCGCTGCACCGCAACAACGGCGCCCGCAAGAAGTCTCGCGCGGCGCGCCTGCGGCGCGGCGCCTAGTCCGCGCGCGGCTCCCCCGCGCCCCTGACCGCCAACTCCGACCGCATCAACTTCGAGGTGGAGCGCTTCGCGGTCTCCGCACCGGGCCGTGTGGAGGTGCGTGGCCGCTGGTACGGCGTCCGGGGCCGGCGCTTCGTCCGGCCGACGCTCACCATGACGCGCGCCTCCGACGGCAGCGAGGTCCGGGTGCTGGCCGAGCTGGACCACAAGCCGTGGGCGGCGGAGGACGACGAGGAGTGGGTGGCCGCCTTTGCCACCGACGTGGCGCCGGATGAGGCGGCGGCGGTCGAGCTGTCGGTCGCGCCGGACATCACGGTGCCGCTGACCGGCGGCAGCGGGCCGCCGCCACGCCCCGCCCCCCAGCGGCGGCGGGCTCCCGACCGCTCCGGGCAGGAGCTGGAACGGGCCCGGGCGCGCGCGGCGGCGGCCACCGAGGCGCTGGAGCGTGAGCGGGGGCGCCGCCACGCGCTCGAGGAAGCGCTGGAGTCCGAGCGCGCCGAGAGCCGGCGGGTGCGGGTCGAGATGGGGCAGCTGCGCGCCGAGCTCGAGCTGGCCCGGGCCGCCCGCGCGGAATCGAGCGAGTCCGCGGCCGAGCTGGACCGCGTTCAGCGCGAGCTGTACGCGGCGCGCCAGGAGCTCGAGCGGACGGCGCGCGACCGCGACCGGGCGGCGCAGGCGCACGCCGAGGCCAAGACGGCGCTGCACGAGCAGACCGGCGCGCTCGAGTCGGCCCGCGAAGCGCTCGAGCGCGAGCGGGCCGAGGGTGGGCGGCAACGTGCGCGGGCCGACGGCGGCCGGGTGAGCGAGCAGCCGATCCCCGCCGGGCGCCGGGTGCGCGAGCAGCCGGTCCCCGCCGGGCGGGCACGGCCGGTCGCTCCGTCGCTGTACCAGCGCACCTCCTGGGGAGGCCGCATGCTGGCGGTCCTCGTCCTGGCCGTGGTGGTCGTCGTGATCGTGCTGCTCATCCGGGGCGCGATGGGTCACTGACGCCGGAACCGCGCGTCAGCCGGCGATCCGGCCGAGCGCGATCAGGGCCGCCGTGTCCTCGCCGGCCCCGCCCGGGCCACCGCCGCGAGAGGCGAGTTCCAGGTCGGCGATCTCGCACGTGGCCGCGGCCAGGCGCTCGGCCCCGGCGCGCCGCGCATCGGCGATGAGCCGGTCGGCCGCCCGCGACGGCATCCGCAGCCGGCGCTTGACCTGGGCCGGGGCCTCGCCCTCGTCGAGGGCGGCCGCCACCTCGTGCGCCACGCGCACCCGCTGTGAGATCCAGTAGAGCAGGCCGGGCAGGCGTTCGCCCCGCTCGCGCAGCTGCAGGTAGGCCGCCACCGCCGACCGCGCGTCCCCGGCGACGAGCGCGTCGGCGACCGTCCAGGCCTTGCGCTCCGCCGACGACGCCGTCAACTCCTCCACCCGCTCGGCGTCGAGCGGCTCGCGCGCGCCGCCGTCCTCGGCACCCAGCGCCAGCTTCTCCAGCTCCCGGAGCAGGCGCTGCTGGCGATCACCGACATGTCGGATGAGCGCCCGGGCGCCGTCCGGCTCCAGCGGCACGCCCAGCTTGGCCGCCTCCCCCAGGACCCACTTGGGCAGCTCCCACGGCTTGACGCTCTGCTCGGCTCTGACGTCCCCGCCCGCGTCGCGGACCGCCTGGTGCAGCTGGTCTGAGGCCTTGCTGCGACCGTCCTCCCGGGCGAAGAACGCCACGGTCGTCTCCGGGGCGATCGCCCCCAGCGCCGCGATGAGCGGGCCGAGGTCCTTGTCCTTCCAGCGCTCGGCCCCGTCGACGATGATGAACCGCCGCCCCAGGGCGAGGGTCATCGAATCCAGCGCCAGCGCCACCCGCTCCGGCGTCGCCTCCTCCCCCTCCAGCAGCTCCAGCCCCTCGGCGCCGCTCAGCGACTCGGCCAGCTCACGCAGGCCGGCTCGGCGCTCGGCGATCCGGCCGTGGTCATCGCCGTGGATCAGATAGGCGGGCTTGAGCGTCGGCGCCACGGCGACGAGTCTACGCGCGGCAGCGGCCGTGCCGCCTGCGGTCTGACCGCCCGCGAGCGCGGGCGGCCCGGGCGCACCGGCGTGCATGAAAAGGGGGTCTGCAGCGCGCTCCGACCTGCACACGTGCCAACTCCGGGCATGGCCCGCGCTCCCGCCACGAAATGCACGTGGAGCCCCACATTTGCGCCGACACGGCCAGTCAACGCGCGCGCGCCAGCTCCAGCGCCCGCTCCGCTGCGGCCCGGGGCGACTCGGCCACCTCCATCCCGTCGATCGGCCAGCTGTCGACCCCCACCACGGCGGTCCCGGCAGCGAGGGCCAGCGCGATCTCCGACAGCGTCCCGTAGGCCCCGCCGACGGCCACCACGGCGTCCGCGGCCCGCACCACCAAGCCGTTGCGCAGCTCGCCCAGCCCCGTCGGCAGCGCCACCGTCAGCCACCTGTTGGCCTCCGCGCGGTCGCTGCCCGGCAGCAGGCCGACGACGACCGCGCCCGCCTCCCGGGCGCCGCGGCCCGCGGCGGCCATGACCCCGCCGCGCCCGCCGGTGACGACGATGGCGCCGGCGGCGCCGAGCCTGCGCCCCACCTCCTCGGCGGCGCGCTCCTGGGATTCCGTCGGTTGCGAGGCGCCGACCACCGCGATGTACGGCGGCGCCGCCATGGCGCTATTTGACGACGATGTTGACCAGCTTGTCCGGCACGACGATCACCTTGGTGATCTCGTTGCCGTCGACGTGCGCCTGAACCCCCTGGGCTGCCAGGCACAGCCGCTCCAGCTCCTCCCGGGAGGCGCCGGTGGCGGCCGTCACCCGGTCTCGCACGCGGCCGTTGACCTGGCAGACGAGCTGGAACGTGTCGGCCTGGAGCATGTCCTCGTCGGCGTCCGGCCACGCCTCCTCCCACACCCGCCGGCCGGTGACCATCTCATAGACCTCAGCGCCGAGGTGAGGGGCGAACGGGAACACCAGGGACGCCGCCGTGGCAACCGCGAACCGCCGCGCCGCCAAGTCGGCGTCCATATGCAGGTAGACCTCGTTGACGAGCTCCATGACCGCCGAGATGGCGGTGTTGAACGACCACCGGTCCCGGATGTCACCGGTGACCTTCTGAATCGCCCAGTTGGCCTTGCGCACCAGCGTCAGCGCGTCGCCCTCCGGGGCGGCCGGCTGCGCCGCCGGTCCGGTCCCGTTCTCGGCGGCGAGGCCGGCGCCCAGCCGCCACAGCCGCGACAGGAACCGGTAGACGCCCTGGACGCCGGTGTCCGACCAAGCGGCGTCCTGGTCGAGCGGGCCGATGAACAGGACGTAGACGCGCGCGGCATCGGCACCGAAGCGCTCCACGATCTCCGAGGGCGCCACGACATTGCCCTTGGAGCTCGACATCTTGTTGCCGTCGGAGCCGAGGATCATCCCCTGGGTGAACAGCGTCTGGAACGGCTCCTGGAAGCCGAGCAGGTCCATGTCGGCCAGCGCCTTGACGAAGAAGCGCGAGTACATCAGGTGCAGGATCGCGTGCTCGACGCCGCCGATGTAGACGTCGACGGGCATCCAGCCGTCGACCACGTGGCGGTCCCAGGGGCCCGACGCGTTGCGGGGGTCGCAATAGCGCAGGTAGTACCAGCTGGAGTCCACGAAGGTGTCCATCGTGTCGGTCTCCCGCCGGGCCTCGCCGCCACACCGCGGGCACGTGGTCCGCACCCAGTCCTCGGCGGCGGCCAGCGGCGATCGCCCGCGGGGCTGGTAGTCGTCGATGTCCGGGAGCTGGACCGGGAGATCCGCCTCGTCAACCGGCACCATCCCGTCCTTCTCGCAGTAGACGATGGGGATGGGGCAGCCCCAGTAGCGCTGGCGGGAGATGAGCCAGTCGCGCAGGCGGTAGTTGACCGAGGCGTGGCCGACGCCGTCGCGCTCCAGCCAGGCGACGATCGCCTCGCGCCCGGCGACCGCGTCCATCCCGGAGAACTCGCCGGAATTGATCAGCCGCTCGTCGTCGGTATGGGCGGTGAACGCCTCGCCTGAGATGTCCGGCTCGTCGCCCTCGGCGGGCGCTACCACGGCCCGGATCGGCAGGTCGAAGGCCCGCGCGAACTCGTAGTCACGCTGGTCGTGAGCGGGCACCCCCATGACCGCGCCGGTCCCGTACTCCATGAGCACGTAGTCGGCGACGTACATCGGCAGCTGCTCGCCGTTGACCGGATTGGTCACCGTGCGGCCGAGCGGGACGCCGGTCTTGGGCTTGTCGGCAGCGCCCCGGACCTCCGCGGACTCGGTCAGGGCGCGGTTGACGTAGTCGCGCACCGCCGCCTCCTGCTCGGTGCCGGCGACGAGCCTGAGCACGTCCGGGTGCTCCGGCGCCATGACGAAGAACGTGGCGCCGAACAGCGTGTCCGGGCGCGTGGTGAAGACGGCGTAGTCGATGCCGAGCGCCTGGCAGCGGAACGTCACCTCGGCGCCCTCACTGCGGCCGATCCAGTTGCGCTGCATCGCCTTGACGTGCTCCGGCCAGTGGATGGCGTCCAGGTCGTCGAGCAGCCGCTGGGCGTAGTCGGTGATGCGGAAGAACCACTGCTCGAGCTGGCGCAGCTCGACCAGGTTGCCGCAGCGCTCGCAGCGGCCGTCGATCACCTGCTCGTTGGCGAGCACGGTCTGGTCGAACGGGCACCACTTGACCGCGGCCTCCTTGCGATAGGCGAGGCCCTGCTCGAACAGCTTGAGGAAGATCCACTGAGTCCATCGGTAGTAGCTCGGCTCATGGGTGGCCAGCTCCCGGGACCAGTCGATCGAGATCCCCCAGCGGTGAAACCAGTGCCGGTAGGCGGCGATCGACCTGTCGGTGGCGACCCGGGGATGGACGCCGGTCTTGATGGCGTTGTTCTCGGCCGGGAGGCCGAAGGCGTCGTAGCCCATGGGGTGTAGCACGCTGCGTCCGGCCCGCCGGTGGAAGTGGGCCATGGCGTCGCCGAGCGCGTAGTTCTTCAGATGACCGACGTGGGGCTCGCCGCTCGGATACGGCAGCATCTCCAGCACGTAGGACTTCTCCCCGTGGGCGGGGGCGTCGTTGGAGACCTCCCAGGTGTGCTCGCCCTCCCAGAGCGCCTGCCACCGAGGCTCGATCTCAGCCGGGTTGTAGCGACGTTCGGCCATCTCCTGGGCGGGAGGTTACTTCGCGGGCGCGCGGGGGCGCGGGCCAGGTCGCGACGCCCAGCGCGGTGTACTAACCTCTGGGTCGACCTCGCGGGGCTATAGCTCAGCTGGGAGAGCGCTTGCATGGCATGCAAGAGGTCGCCGGTTCGAGCCCGGCTAGCTCCACTCGCTCCGCCGGCGCCGTCCGTGGCGCCGGCTTTTTCATGCCCGCGGCGGCGATGAATCCTGATTCATGGGCGAGGGGTGCCCATGAAATGCGAAAGTTCGGCCTCAGGCGGCGATCGACGGCGCGGGAGCGGCGCCGGCGCGCTCCGCACCACCGGCGGCGAGCCAGGCCGTGAGCTCGCCGGCCGGCACCGGCCGGCTGAGGAAATAACCCTGGGCGGTGTGGCAGCCGAGCTCCCGCAACCCCCGCCAGAGCTCGGCGGTCTCCACCCCCTCGGCGACGACGTCGAGACCGAGGTTGCGGCCCAGGTCGACGGTGGAGCGGACGATGACGGCGTCGTCGGCCTCGTGGGCCATGCCCATCACGAAGGAGCGGTCGATCTTGATCTCGTCGACGGGGAGCTGGCGCAGGTAGGCGAGCGACGAGTAGCCGGTGCCGAAGTCGTCGATCGACAGGCGCAGGCCGAGCCCGGAGAGCTCCTCCAGCACCGCCTTGGCCCGCGTGGGGTTGGCGAGCATCGAGGACTCGGTGACCTCCAGCTCCAGCGACCGCGGTGCCATCTCCCAGCGCGAGAGCAGCCGCGCGACCTGGGCGGGGAAGTCGCGGTCGAGCAGGTTGCGGGTCGACAGGTTGACCGAGATCGGCAGGCACAGGCCCTCGTCGCGCCAGGCCCGCCCCTGGCGCAGCGCCTCCTCGATCACATAGAGCGTCAGCGGTCCGATCAGCCCGGTCTCCTCCGTGACCGGGATGAACGCGTCCGGAAAGACCATGCCGCGGTCCGGGTGCGCCCATCGCACCAGCGCCTCGACCGAGGTCACCTCGCCCGTGCCCAGCGCCGCCTTCGGCTGGTAGTGGAGGACGAGCTCCCGGCGGGCCAGGGCGCGCCGCAGCTCGGAGACGAGCGTCAGCCGCCCCACGTCGAACTCGTGACCCCCCTCGTCGTAGAACTGAAACGGAGCGCTGTCGCGCTTGGAGTCGTACATGGCGACGTCAGCGCATTGGATGAGCGCCTGGGCGTCCGATCCGTGGCCGGGGAACACGGCGATGCCCACGGACGCCTCGACCGCGATGGGGAGCGAGTCGACCCAGACGGGGCGCTCGAAGGCCGCTCGGATGCGCTCCAGCACCGGCACGGCGTCCTCGCGGCCGGTCAGCCGCGGCAGCAGCAGGCCGAACTCGTCGCCGCCGAGCCGCGCCACCGTGTCCGAGACGCGGACGGCCTCCCCCATCCGGCGGCTGACCTCGACCAGCAGCTGATCCCCGGCGGCGTGGCCCAGGGAGTCGTTGACCTCCTTGAAGCGGTCGAGGTCCATGAGCGCGACCGCCAGCTGCGTTCCGCTGCGCTGGGCGTCGCGGATCGCCTGCGAGATCCGCTCGCCGAACAGGACGCGGTTGGGCAGGCCGGTCAGCGGATCATGCAGCGCCTGGTGCTGGTTGAGCTCGGACTGGCGGATCAGCTCCTGCTCGGCGCGCTTACGCTCGGTGATGTTCTCGATCATGGCCACGGCCGAGGCCGGCGCGCCCTCCTCGTCGCGCTCCAGGACCGCGCGCAGGTGGGCCCAGAGCGGCTGCCCGGTCCGGGTCAGGCAGCGCGCCTCCAGGGCGAACGACTCCCGCCAGCCGCTCATCATCTCGGCGACCATCTCCTCGACGATCTGGCAGTCATCGCCGACCAGGTGCTCGGCAAACCGAGAGCCGGTCAGCTCGCCGGCGCCGACCCCCAGCATGTCCTCGAGTGCGGGATTGGCCTCCACCGCCACGCCGAGCGCGTCGAGGCGCAGGATGCCGATCGAGGCGCCGTCAAACAGGGTCCGGAAGCGCGCGATGGCCTGTGCCTGCGCCGTCCGGGCCGCGTGCTCGGCGGCCCGGGCAACCGCCGCGGACAGGACCAGCGACAGCATCTCCAGGATCTGCCGATCCTCCTCGGTGAGCCGATCCGCCTCCGAGCTGCTCATCACGTTGAGCGTGCCCATGACCTCGCGCCCGCGGAGCAGCGGCACCGAGATCAACGAGGTGTGACCGATCCGCCGGCGCATCTCCGGGTTGATCCGGGGGTCGGTGCGCACATCGTCCACGAGCAACGCCGTGCCGCTCTCGATGGCATAGCGTCCGACGGAGGCCGCGATCGGCCGCCGCAGGCTGGGGGTCCGCCCGGCGATGCCGGTCACCGCCCGCGCCTGGAGCATGTCGCCGTCGACCAGGCTGACCATCGCGCCGTCTGCGTTCAGGATCGCCTGCGCGCGCTCGGCGATCGTCTCCATGACGCTCTGGAGGTCGTCCCCGGCGGCGACGACCGCGCGCTGGGTCTGGAGGATCAGTGAGAGGCGCTGATCGCTGGTCAGTGAAGGATGCGGCACGGGCGGTGGTCGGTGGGTGCAGGGCGGCGGGCCCCGGGCCGGGGCGGCACGGGACGGAGGACTGATCGCCGTATCGGGCCCGGGTGCGGCGCCCTTGAGCATCCGGGCGGCTTATGGCTGTTCTTTCGAGCGCTCCCGGGCTCGTTCCAGCGCCGCCGGAGGATCCAGGCCGGCGTCGCCCCGGGTCAGCTCCAGGGCGCGATCGGCCAGCTCGGCGGCCTCGGCGCCGCTGACGGACTCGTCGCGCAGGGCCAGCGCCAGGAGGACCTGGCGCATCAGCTCCGGGTCGTCGAGCCGGGGTGGGCCGCCCGGGGGCGGAAGCGCGCGCGCCTCGGCCAGCAGGCGGGCGGCGCCGGCGCCGCCGCCCAGCGACAGCCGGCCGGCGTGCTTGTCCGGCACCACCAGGACGACGGCGCCGGTGGCGGGATCGATGACGGACACCCGGCTGCGCAGCCCCTCCCGCTGCGGCGCCAGCCGGTACCCGGACAGACGCAGGTAGCCGAGCTGTGCCGCCAGCTGAGGGAACAGGGTCGCCTCGCCCTCGTCTTTGAGGTGACGGTGATGGAGCGCGATTTGGGTCCCGCCCACCCCGGCGTCCGGGCGGGCGGGATCCGGGTCCGGGGCGATGAGCAGGAACGCCTGGGGCCCGATCCGCCCAGCGCCGACGCCGCCGACGTCGACCAGCAGCTGGTAGCCGCCGAGTCCGAGCGCGCCGACGATCCCGCGGGGCAGCGGATGCGCCTGTAGGTGACCCGGTTCGAACACCCTTAGTTGCCGAGCAGACCGCCGATGATCCCGCCGATCGCGTCGCCGCCGTCCTTGCGCTGGGCATTGCCGCCCGCGCCCTCCTGGACCGGCGGGTGGTAGTAGGCGCTCTGCAGGCCGACGCGGCCTGGCCCGGTGAAGCGGTTGAACACCAGGTTGCCGGTGCCGCCGCCCAGAAAGCCCGTCTTGAAGCCGTAGACCTCCTGGGTCATCGAGACCGAGTGATCGCGGTAGACCCATCCGCCGGGCTCGATGTCGATCGTCTCACCCGGCTCGAGCTGCTTCTCGAACACGTTGCCGTAGCCGTGGACCCAGACGACGCCCTCGGCGTCGCCGGCGAAGAACTCGTCGACGAAGAACCCGCCCCCGTAGAGCATGTTGGCAAAGCCCTTGATGCGGCTGTAGTCGTAGGCGACGTTCGCGGTGGCGGCCAGGAACTGGTGCTCGCGGACGACGATGCCGTCGCCCGGCGGAAGGTGCAGCGCCCCGATGTGGCCGGGCGCGTCACGGCTGAAGGCGATCTCGCCGGCCGACTGAGCCTCGAGCAGCAGCAGCGGCATGCCGCCGAAGGCGCGGCGCTTGAGCCCCTTCTTGAGCGGGTGCAGGCCGATCTGCATCTCCGGGTACTTCCACAGGAGCACGTGGTGCTCGAAGTAGACCGGGACCTGGCCGTCGAGGGCCATGTGCAGGACGGGAACGAGCTCGCCCTCGAGCCGGTACTGCAAGCCGGGCGCGCGTCCTTCCGCGATCTGGGTGGGCAGGATGGTGGGTGCCGTCGGCATGCTTGTCTCCTGGAGTTCGGTCCGCGTTCACGTGAGGCCGCCTCACGTACCCCCGGCGGCTCGGCGGCGGACGCTACCGCGACGGGCTCGCCGTGCCAAGTCTGGAGGCCTGTGGACGGATGTGCAGGCCATAATCGGCCGGTGCGCCCCATCTATGTCACCGGCCATCGCAATCCGGACACGGATTCGATCGCCTCGGCGATCGGCTACGCCGAGCTCAAGGGCCGGATCGATCCCAATAACGAGTACATCCCGGTGCGCCTCGGCGACTGCAACGCCCAGACGCGGTGGCTGCTGGGGCGCAGCGGCGCGCCCATGCCCCGGCACCTCTCCCACGTCATGCTCCGCGCCGGCGACGTCATGCAGGACAGCTTCCCCGTCGGCCGCCAGGATGAGCCCGTCCGCGAGGCGGGGCGGGCGATGGCCAAGGCCGATCTGGAGCTGGTGCCGATCGTCGACGAGGACGGGGCGCTGACCGGCGTCCTGACCGAGCGCGCGCTGGCCCGCCGGTACGTCCGCGACTCGCAGCGGACCTCGACGCTGGAGGAGGCACCGACCGACCTGAGCGCGTTGGTGACCGTGCTCGACGGCGAGCTCGTCTGCGGCCAGGAGCGCCAGCTGTCCGGTCGCGTCTGGGTCTATGCCATGGACCCGTCGTCCGAGAGCGGGATCTCATCCGGCGACGTCGTCGTCGTCGGCAACCGCCCGGAGGCTCAGCTGCGGGTGATCGAGCTCGGCGCGGCCCTGGTGGTGCTGTCAAACGGCTCTGCCCCATCCCAGCCGGCGCTGGCCGCCGCCCGCCAGCGCGGGACGGCGCTCGTCGTCTCACCGCTGGACAGCTACGTGTGCGGGCGCATGATCACCCTGGCCGCACCCTGCCGGGCGCTGATGGAGTCAGACCCGCTGACGGTCAACACCGACTTCCTCGTCGATGACATGTCCGAGCAGATCAAGGAGAGCCACTACGGCGCCGCCGTCGCCGTCGACGCGGACAACCGCCCGGTGGGCCTCGTCACCCGGTCCGACCTGGTGGCGCCGCCGCGCCGGCGGGTGATCCTCGTCGATCACGCCGAGCAGGCCCAGAGCGCCATCGGCATCGGCGAGGCCGAGATCCTGGAGATCCTCGACCACCACCACATCGGCTCGATCGAGACGCGGATACCGGTGACGGCCACGTTCGATCCGGTGGGATCGACGGCGACGCTGGTGGTCGAGCGCTTCCGCCAGGCGGGAATGGAGCCGAGCCGGCCGACGGCCTTCATGCTGCTGGGGGCCGTCCTGTCGGACACCGTCATCCTCAACTCGGCCACCACCACCGAACGCGACCACGCGGTCGTCGAGTACCTGGAGCGGGTGCTGGCCATCGACGCCGAGCCGCTCGGACGCGAGATGTTCCACGAGACCTCCGACGTGTCCGGCCTCAGCGCCGAGGAGATCATCACCCGGGACGCCAAGCGCTACCAGGTGCGCGGGGGCCAGGAGATCTGCATCGCCCAGGTCGAGGTCGTGGGCGACGCGCTTCTCGACCGCCGCGAGGAGATCCTGGAGGCGCTCCGGCGCGGGCGCGAGGAGCGCGAGCTCGTCCTCTACGCGCTGATGGTCACCGACGTGCTGGACAAGGGGACCGAGATGCTGGTGGCGGGAGACGCCGCCGCGGTGGCGCGCAGCTTCGGCATCGAGCCCACCGACAGCACGATCTCGCTGCCGGGGGTGATGAGCCGCAAGAAGGAGGTCGCGCCGAAGCTGATGACGGCGCTTTAGAGCACGTCCTCGGCCGGCAGATCAGGCAGGGCGAGCGGCGGCGCCTCTCCCCACAGCTGCTCGAGCCGGTAGTACTCCCGGGTCTCCGGGGTGAAGATGTGGACTACGACATCCAGGTAGTCCATCAGGATCCAGCGGCATTCGCCCAGGCCCTCGACCCGGCGGGGCAGCACGCCGTAGCGCTGCTTCATCCCGGCGTGGATGGCGTCGTGGATGGCCCGGGTCTGACGGTCGCTGCGACCGCTGGCGATCAGGAAGTAGTCGGCGTAGCCGACAATCCCGCGCAGATCGAGGCCCACGATGTCGATCGCCTTGCGATCGGCGGCGAGCTCGGCGATCGCCGCCGCCGTCTGCTCCGGTGAGGGCCCGGCGTCGGTCATCGGAGCCTCGTCGCGGGTGGGCGTCAGCTTGGCTTGCGTCATGTTCCTCCTGGGGTGCGATATAGCCCGTGTGTCTCGATGTACTCCAGCACGCCGTCCGGCACGAAGTAGCGGATTGGCTGCCCGGCCCGGACCCGCCGGCGCACCATCGTCGACGAGATCCCGATTCGTGGCATGGCGAAGAACCTGGCCCGGTCGCCGCCCTTGAGCTGGTCCAAGGCCTTCTGAACCGTCCCGCGGGCGGTGCCGCGCCGCTGAGCGATCGCCACCGTGGCCAGCTCCAGAACCCGCTCTGGCTCCCGCCATTGGGGCAGCCCCGCAGCGATGTCGCCGCCGAGGATCAGGAACAGCTCATTGGTGGGCGATTGCACGCTCAGCTCCTTCAGGGTATCGACCGTGTATGACGGCCCCGCGCGGCGCAGCTCCAGATCGGAGACGGCGAAGCGCTGATCGCCGTCGATCGCCAGCCGGCACAGCTCCAGCCGGTGCTCGGCGCCGGGCTCGGCCTCGACCGGCTTGTGCGGAGGGGTCGCCGCCGGGATGAACAGGACCCGGTCGAGCGCCAGCTCCCGGTGGGACTCCTGGGCGCACACCAGGTGGCCCAGGTGCGGCGGGTTGAAGGTCCCGCCCAGGATGCCGATGCGCACTGGGGTGTGAACGCCGAGAGCTCAGGCCCGGACGTGTCCGGCGCCCTCGACGAGGTACTTGAACGTGCACAGCTCGCGCAGGCCGATCGGCCCGCGGGCGTGCAGCTTCTGGGTCGAGTTGCCGATCTCCGCCCCCATGCCAAATTCACCTCCGTCGGTGAACCGGGTCGACGCGTTGACATACACGCAGGCGGCGTCGACGCCGAGCTGGAAGGCGCGGGCGGAGGCCGTGCTCGGCGTCAGGATGGCCTCGGAATGGCCGCTGCCGTGGGCGTTGATGTGGGCGATCGCGTCCTGGACCGAGTCGACGACGCCGACGGCCATCTCCAGCGCCAGATACTCGGTGTCCCAGTCCTCGTCGGTGGCGGCGTCGACGCTGATGCCCGGCGCCGCCGCGCGGGCCCGCCGATCCCCGTGGAGGGTGACCCCGGCGTCACGCAGGGCGGAGAGCACGTCCGGGAGGAACCGGGCGGCCTCATCGGCATGGACGAGCAGCGTCTCGGCGGCGTTGCACGTCCCCGGCCGCTGCAGCTTGGCGTTCAGCACGATCTCCCGCGCCGTGTCCAGGTCCGCGCCGGCGTCGACGAAGACGTGGTTGTTGCCGCTGGCGGCATAGATGACCGGAACCGTGGCCACGCCCTTGAGCGCCGCCTTCAGCCCCTCGCCGCCGCGGGGGATGATGAGGTCGACGACGCCCGTCTGGGTGGCGAGCTCGGCCAGCTCCTGCCGACCCCCGCCGGCGATCAGCGACAGGGCGTGCTGGGGCAGGCCGGCCACGCTCGCCGCATCGGCGGCCACGGCGGCCAGCACGGCGTTGGAGTGCGCGGCCGAGCTGGAGCCGCGCAGGACGACGGCGTTGCCGGACTTCAGGCACAGCGCGGCGGCATCGATCGTCACGTTGGGGCGGGCCTCGTACACGACGGCGACGACGCCGAGCGGAACCCGGACACGGCGCAGCTGGAGCCCGTTGGGCAGCGTCGAGCCGTCGATCACCTCGCCGACCGGGTCCGGGAGAGCGGCGATCTTGCGCACGCCGGCAGCCATGCCGGCGACGCGGCCCTCGTCGAGGGCGAGACGGTCCAGCAGGGCGTCCGACAAGCCGTTGGCCTCACCAGCCTCCAGGTCGCGGGCGTTGGCCTCGAGGATCTGCTCGGTCGAGTCGATCAGCGCAGCGGCGATCGCCTCCAGCGCCTCGTCCTTGACCGACGAGCCGAGCGTGGCCAGCGCCCGCGAGGCGCTCCGGGCGGCCTGGCAGATGTCGGCGATGGAGACGGCGGTGCTCGCCATGGTCGGTAAAGGTTACTCAGCGCGCCCGGTCAGGCCAGGACGAAATAGTCGCGGTGGATCGCCTCCTCGCTGGCGCGCGGGAGGACCTCGCGCACCGCGCCGGACTTCAGCCCGCGGACCTGCCGCAACTCGGCGGCCGAGTAATTGCTGATCCCCTTGCCGACGGTCGCGTCGTCATGGGCGATCTCGACAGCGTCTCCGGCGTCGAATGAGCCGCTGACGTCGACGACGCCGACCGGCAGCAGACTGGTGCCGCCCTCGCGCAAGGCGCGGGCGGCGCCGGCGTCGACCATCACCCGCCCCCGCACCGGCTTGGCGTACTTCAGCCACAGCTTGAAGCTGGAGTACCGGCCCTCACGGGCCGGGAACACGGTGCCGACCGCGGCGCCACCGGCGGCACGGGCGATGACGCCCGGCGCCAGGCCGCTGGCGATGACGGTCGGAATGCCGGCCGCGGTCGCCATCTCCGCCGCCACCACCTTGGAGCGCATCCCGCCGGAGCCGATCGGCGAGGCCGTCTGGCCGATCTGGAGGGGCTCCAGCACGCTGAAGTCGGCAACCTCCTCGACCAGCCGGGCGGTGGGATCGAGGTGGGGATCGGCGGTGAAGACGCCGTCGGCGTCGGTCAGCAGCACCAGCCGCTCGGCGCCGAGCAGGATCGCCACCTGCGCGGCCAGGAAATCGTTGTTGCCGAACGAGATCTCGTCGGTCGTCGTGGTGTCGTTCTCGTTGATGACCGGGACCACCCGCCAGTCGAGCAGCTTGCGCAGCGTCTGGCGGGCGTTGAGGTAGTGGGTGCGCGCGCTCATGTCGAAGAAGGTCAGCAGCACCTGGGCGGTCGGCACCCCTCGGGCCGCCAGAAGCTCGTCGTAGACCTGATACAGCTTGCCCTGGCCGACCGCGCTGGCGGCCTGCAGCTCCTCGATCGCCCGGGGGCGCATCGGCAGCGCCCTGACCCCCATCCCGCGCGCGATCGCCCCGCTGGTGACCACGATCACCGGCCGTCCGGCCCGGTGCAGCTCGGCCACCTCGTCGCACACCCGCCCCAGCACATCGGTCCGCACGGTCCCCCGCTCGTCGACGACGAGACTGGACCCCAGCTTGACGACCACGCAGGTCATGGACAGCAAGGGTACGCGCGGGGGGCGGTTCGCCCCGCCCCGGGCCCGACGGCAACGGCACACCGCCGGGCCCGGCTACACGTCGATCAGCCCTTCCCGCTCGGCGGCGCCGTGACCGCCCGACGGGCGCACCACGGGTTCGACGGCACGCCCGCGCACGGGTTGGGCATCGTCGGCAGGTTCTTCGGCAGCGCGTGCATCACCACGTGCGTGCGCGACGGGTAAGGCTTGCCACCCGGGCACGCGATGCTCCCCCCGACCAGCGAGCCCTCGTTGCCGCAGAGGATCTCCTCGATGAGCGGCACGTTCACGTTGGCCGGCGCGGGTGCGCCGGTGCACTCCGGGTAGGTCTGCTCGAGGCCGGCCGGCGAGGTCGTCAACCCAGCCGGATTCACGTTACCGCGGAAGCAGTATGTCGGATTGCCACTCAAGAAGTTGAACAAGCCGATGTCGCCGTTGGTCGCGTGTCCGTAGGAGCCGTTGTCCGCGAAGTGGTTGTTGAGGATCGCGCCTCCCCAGCCGTCAAACAGGCACGGGAGCGTGACGCCGAGGAAAGTGAAGTTCAGCATGCCGCCGATGCACGGCGGTCCGCCCTCCCCCTGCTGGACCTGGATGAGCACCCCCCAGGCGTCGTTGCGAACGATCCGGTTGTGCATCACGGTGTCGTTGCGGGCTCCGCTCAGCGACAGGCCCACCCCGACGGGCGTCGAGCCGGCCTGCCCCACCTCGGGCACGTTGGGGTTGTTGTTGTCGTGGATGTAGTTGTTCATCAGCACCCAGCACGAGTGGGTGTGCGTGATCGGGCTGACGCCGTTGTTTGGGCACGCACCGTTCTGGGGCGATGGGGCGTCGCCATTCTCGCTGTCGGTGTCGAAGCCGTCGTTGTTGTCGTTGAACTCGGAGTTCTTGACGACGAGCATGCCGCCGGAGTTGGTCCCCGAGTAGCCCAGTGAGTTGAACTCGGCGTGGGCCCGGTTGATCGTCTGGTCACACTGCTGCTGGCAGGCGCCGATGTAGTAGCCGGAGTCGCTGAAGTTGCTGGCGTACGTCTGAAACCACGTGCCGCCGGTCCAGTTGCTCGAGAAGATCCCGTACTGCGCCGCGGTCCCGTTGGGCGCGTAGAACGTGTTCGTCGCGGTCAGATACGAGCCGTAGTAGCCGTGGCCACCGATCTTGCCGCTGCCGTCGCCGCCGTTCCACCAGATCTCGTTGCCCGCGCCGCCCTTACCGCTGAGGAAGTTGCACGCGGTCAGGTTCTGGACCCAGACATCGGCGGCCTTCCACACCATGATCCCGTTGAGCCCCAGCGCGCCGCCCTTGCCGCGCGGACCGAGGTTCTGATCGCGCTTGACCCGGCTGCACGCCGACCCCGCCTTCGTCCCATCGACGATCACCGTGTTGCGATTCATGCCGCGCAGGTACAGCCGCGGCTTGGTGATCAATATGCCGGCCGGGATGTCTGACCGCCCGGCGGGCGCCGCAGAGGAGGTCGTCTTGTAATCGCCGGGACCGATGAGGATCCAGTCACCGGGCTTGGCCGCGTCGACGGCGGCCTGGATCGTCCGGTATTGGCCGGCGATCCCGCGGTAGGTGCCGACGCGCAGGACCTTGGCGCTCGCGGCAGCCGCGATCAACGACAGCGACGCTCCCAGCGCCAGCACAACGACAAATACACGACGCATGCCCTCTCCTCCTCGTCTCGAGATCCCGGCGCGCCGGGCATCCTACCGCCAGCGCCTACCCCTGCGTCTGGTCCGTTACCGACCAGGATCGAGGTCGAACGCCACCCCCGCGATCTCCACCTCGTCACCCGGCTGAAAGCCCTCGGCCTCGAGCGCCGTGATGACCCCGATCCCGCGCAGGCGCCGCTCCAGGTGAGCCAGAGCCTCCTCGTTGTCCAGGTCGTAGCGGGCCAGCAGGCGCTCGACGCCGGCGCCGCTGACGCTGAACGTTCCCTTCCCGGTCCGCTGCACCCGGTAGGCGCGGCGCGCGGCCGGACGGAACACCCGGTGCTCGGCGAGCTCCGCCGGCGCGGTGTCGCCCAGCTCCGGAGCGCCCTGCACCGGGTGCTCGGGAACGCGCCGGATGAGTTCGGCCGCGAGCTCTCGCAGTCCGGCCCGGGTGACCGAGGAGGTCAGCAGGACCGGAACGTCCGGCCCCAGGCGCTCGACCCACTCGTCGTGCGCCCGCTCGGCGGTGGCGGCGTCGACCAGGTCGGCTTTGGACAACGCCAGGATCCGCGGGAGAGCGGCGAGACCGGGGTCGTGCTCGGCGAGCTCCTGCTCGACGGTGGCGTGGTTGGCCAGTGGGTCAGAGCCATCGAGCGGCGCCAGGTCGAGCACGTGGACGAGCAGGCGCGTGCGCTCGACGTGAGCGAGGAACTCGTGTCCGAGGCCGGCTCCCTGGCTGGCGCCCTCGATCAGCCCCGGGATGTCGGCGATCACGAGCTGCCGCGTATCAGTCTGGAGCGTTCCCAGCACCGGCGACAGCGTGGTGAACGGGTAGTCGGCGACCTTCGGATGCGCCCGCGTCAGCCGGGCCAGCAGCGAGGACTTGCCCGCGTTGGGCAGTCCGATCAGGCCGACGTCGGCGAGCAGCTTCAGGCGGAGCGTCAGCCACGTCTCCTCCCCGGGCAGCCCGCGCTCGGCGAAGCGGGGCGTCTGATGCGTCGGGCCGGCGAAGCGCTTGTTGCCCCGGCCCCCGGATCCGCCGCGGGCCACGCGCGCCCGCTGTCCGCCGGCGACCAGGTCATAGCGGGTGCCGTCGCGCTCGACCAGCACCTCGGTGCCCGGCGGCACCGCCAGCTCCAGCGTGTCTCCGTCGGCCCCGTGGCGCAGCGAGCCCTCGCCGTGGCCGCCGCGGCGCGCCTTGAAATGCGCGCGGCGGCGGAACGACTCCAGGTCGCGCAGCGAGTCGTCGCAGACGAGCACGACGTCGCCGCCGCGCCCGCCGTCGCCGCCGTCCGGACCGCCGCGGGGAACGTGGGCCTCCCGGCGAAAGCTCAGGGCACCGTCGCCGCCGGCGCCGGCCTGAACGTGAATTCGAGCGCGATCGTGCATCCTGTGTATCCACTTTATGGCCGATCCCGTGTTCCTCATCACCGGCGCCTCGTCCGGCATCGGCGCCGCCACCGCCCGGGCGGCCGCCGGCGCGGGCTTCCGACTCGTGCTGGCCGCGCGCTCGGTCGACCGCATCGACGAGCTGGCCGCCGAGCTGGGGGACGGCGAGCGGGTGCTCGCCCGCCGCTGCGATGTCACCGAATGGGACGATCAGCAGGCCCTGGTGGCCGCGACCCTGGAGCGCTTCGGCCGCCTCGACGTGGCGTTCGCCAACGCCGGCTTCGGCGCCAAGCGCGGCTTCCAGGGCGAGTCCGTCGAGCACTGGCGCTCGATGGTGCTGACCAACGTCTACGGAGCGGCGCTGACGATCCGGGCCACCATCGATGCCCTCCGGGACTCTCGGGGGCACCTGCTCCTCACCGGCTCGGTCGCGGGGCGCCGGGCTCTGCCGGGCTCGCTGTACTCGGCGACGAAGTGGGCGGTCACCGCCTTGGGCGAGGGCGCCCGTCAGGAGCTCAACGGCACGGGCGTCCGGGTGACGCTGATCGAGCCCGGGATGGTCGACACGCCGTTCTTCGAGAACCGGCCGTCCAGCGCGCTGGCGCCGGAGGACGTGGCCCGGGCGGTCATGTACGCGGTCTCCCAACCGCCGGAGGTCGACATCAACGAGATCCTCATCCGGCCCACCGCGCAGGACGGGTGAATAAGCGCACAAGCGCCGCGTCGTGACCTAGACTCCCAGTCGAGGTTTCGCTCGACCAAGGGAGGGGATCAGTCGTGTCGCTGGTGGCCGACTTCAAGAAGTTCCTGCTGCGGGGCAATCTGGTCGAACTGGCGGTCGCGTTCGTCATGGGCGTCGTCTTCGCGGCCCTGCTCAAGGCGTTCATCGCCGACCTCATCACGCCGATCATCGCGCTGATCTTCGGCCAGCCGAACTTCGAGAGCCTGTCGTTCACGATCAACTCGAGCCACTTCCTGTACGGCGACTTCCTGAACGCCCTGTTCACGTTCATCGTCACCGCGTTCGTGATCTTCCTGTTCGTCGTGAAGCCGTACAACGCGCTGATGGACCGCCGCACGAAGGAGGATCCGGACACCAAGGAGTGCCCGGAGTGCACGATGGTCATCCCGGTCAAGGCCCGCCGGTGCCCTGAGTGCACGGCGGAGCTGGCGGCGGTCGCCTAGTGTCCTGAGTCGGCGGGCGCGATCGAGATGACGCGTCCGCGGCGGCCGGCGGTGAACTGCACGGTGCCGGCCGAACGCGCGTAGATGGTGTCGTCCTTGCCGATGCCGGCACCATCGCCGGGCTTGAAGCGGGTGCCCCGCTGGCGGACGATGATCTCACCGCCGGTCACAGACTGGCCGGCGAACACCTTGACGCCGAGCCGCTTGGCGTTGGAGTCGCGGCCGTTGCGGCTGGATCCCAGGCCTTTCTTATGCGCCATCGCTGGCCTCCTCTGTGGTGGGTGAGGACCCCGCGGCCGAGCGAACGGCCCGGCGGCCGCCGCTGGAGCCCCGCCCCAGCGACGTGATCTGGATGCGCGTCAGCTCCTGGCGGTGCCCGGCACGGCGCTTGTAGCCGCGCTTGGGCTTGAACTTGACGATCCGCAGCTTGGGCCCACGCTCGTGGCCGAGGATGCGGGCCTGGACGCTGACGCCGGCCAGACCGTCGCCGTCGACGACGTCCGAACCGTCCACCAGCAGGAGCGGCTCCAGCGCGACGGTGGCGCCGTCCTCGGCAGCCAGGCGCTCGACCAGGAGCGACTCGCCCTCCTGGACGCGGTACTGCTTTCCACCTGTCTTGACGATTGCGTACATGGCTCTTTACTCGGAAGGGGACGAGCCCGCGGCCGAACCGGCCTTGGCGCTCGAACGGCGTCGCCCGCCTCTGCGGCCGCGACGCCGAGTCTTCGATTCTAGTTCATCGCCGGAGTCACCGGTTTCGCCGCCGGATCCGGCCTCCGGAACGTCGAGGAGCGAGGCGACCGCCGACGTGCGGCCGACCTCCTCGATGCGCACCAGATGCTTCTCGCCCACGTACTTGGTGCCGCCGGTGATGGAGATGATGTAGCCGTCGATCTTGGCCACCGCGTCGCCGGGGCTGTACATGTGCGGCTCGACGATCTCCACGTGGACCTCCTCGCCCTCCCGGAAGGGGAGCGCCCGCTCCAGCACCTGGTCGCGATCGCCCTCCAGCAGCACCCGGAAGTGCTCCACCGGCAGGCCCTCGGAGCCCTCGAACACGAACACCTTCCCGGTCTCCTCCTCGACCTGGCGCAGCACCCGGGCGTCGTTGCCAGTGAACTCGGCGCTGACCCGGGGGTTCATCTGGATGAGCAGAGCCTCGGCGTCGATCTCCTTGGCCAGGTCGCGCATGCGGCGCTCGAACTCGATGGCGATCGTCTCCTCGGACTTGATCACGCCCTCGCCGTCGCACGTGGGGCATGGCCGGGTCATGATCTCCCGGACGCCGTCGGTGACGTTCTGACGGGTCATCTCGACCAGGCCGAGTGGAGAGATCTCGACCACGAAGGTCTTGGTTCGATCCTCGTCCAGCGCCTTGCGCAGCGTCTTGAGCACGGCGTCGCGATTGCGGGCGCGAGCCATGTCGATGAAGTCGATGACGATGATCCCGCCGATGTCGCGCAGCCGCAGCTGACGGACGACCTCGTCGGCGGCCTCTAGGTTGGTCTTGGTGATCGTGTCCTCCAGGCGCGCGCCCTTGCCGCGGCCGATGAACGAGCCGGAGTTGACGTCGATGACGGTCAGGGCCTCGGCGTAGTCGATCATGAGATAGCCGCCGCTGGGCAGGTCGACCCGGCGGCTGAGCGTCGAGGCGAGCACGTCCTCGACGCCGTAAGCCTCGAACAGCGGCGTCTCGTCCTCCCACAGCTCGACCTGGTCGACGAGCTCCGGCGCGGTCCGGGAGAAGAACGAGACGAGGCGGTGGTGCTGCTTGGGATCGTCGACGACCGCCCGCTCGAAGTCGGCGGAGAAGATGTCGCGGACGACGCGCACCGACAGATCGGCCTCCTGGAAGACGAGGGCCGGCGCCGCCGTCTCGGCGACGCGCTTCTGGAGCACCTCGCCCAGCTTGAACAGGTAGACGAGCTCGCGCTCCAGGTCGGCGCGCTTGGCGCCCTGGGCCGCGGTCCGGATGATGGCCCCGGCGCCGTTGAGCTCGAGCTTGGCGGCCTCCTTGCGCAGGCGCTCGCGCTCCTTGTCATCGAGACGCCGGGAGACGCCGACACCCTCCCCGAACGGGGCATACACCATGTAGCGCCCGGCGATCGTGAGGTCCATCGACAGCCGCGCTCCCTTGGTCTTGAGCGGGTCCTTGACGACCTGGACGACGATCTCCTGCCCGGGCTTGAGCATGTCGGTGATGTTGCGGCCGTCGCGCCCGCCGCCCCGGCCCCGGCGAGGGGCCTCGACGCCGGGGAGCACGATCTCGTCGACGTGCAGGAAGCCGTTCTTCTCCAGGCCGATGTCGACGAATGCCGCCTCCAGCCCGGCCAGGACGTTGTCGACGCGGCCCTTGTAGATGTTGCCGACGATCGACCGGCTCCCGCGGCGCTCGAGATACAGCTCGGCGACCTTGTAGTCACCGGAAATGGATCCCGGACGCCCACGTCGCCGGCGCGAGGTTCCAGAGCTGGGCTTGCGCGGCGACGGCGTGCCGCTCGTCTCCAGGAGCGCGACCCGGGTCTCCCCACGGTCGACGCTCACCAGTACTTGCTTCTTCAATTGTGGTCAGTCCTTTGAAAAATGGTGCCGCGCGGATCTGGACGCGCGGGGGTTACGAAATGAGGGGGCGGCCCTTGCCAGCCTGAGCCAGTCGCGCTTGGACGTAGATCGACTGCAGGAGCCCAATCGACAGGAACGTGACGATCACCGAGGAGCCTCCGTAGCTCACCAGCGGCAGCGGGACGCCCGTGATGGGCATGATCCCGATCGTCATTCCCACGTTCACGAAGATCTGGAACATGAACATGGCAAGAATCCCGGCGGCGATCAGGGTGCCGAACAGGTTCTTGCTCATCGTGAGGATGCGCAGGGTGCGCCAGATCAGCAGCGCGTACAGGGACAGCACCACCGCGGCCCCTACGAATCCATAGCTCTCCCCCACCGCGGCGAACACGAAATCGGTGTCGTTGGCCGGCAGGAAGTTGAGCTTCGTCTGGGTCGCCAGCTTGCCGCGACCCGTCTTCTGTCCCGAGCCGATCGCGATGAGCGACTCGGTGATCTGGTACGTCTGGGAATTCACATTGTGCGACGGGTTGAGAAACCCGGTCAGGCGTTGCACCTGGTACGGCTTCAGCACGTGCACGCCTATCGCCGGCGCGCCCGCCAGGACGATCGCGACCGAGACCGCGAACATCGCCACCAGCGCCCCCAGCTGCTTGAACGATGTCCCGGCGAAGAACAGCACGACAAAGCCGACCGCCACGTAGACCATGCCCGTCCCCAGGTCCGGCTGGGGGATGACGAGCAACGCCGCCACGAGCGCGATCAGCATGACCCGGGCGGTCGTTCGCCATTCGTGCAGCTGCCGGCTGCGATCGACGGCGAACCCCGCCAGGGCGAGGATGATCAGGACCTTTCCGAATTCCGATGACTGAAACTGTATGAAGGGCAGCGGGATCCAGCGCCGGGCGCCCTGGATCGGCGGCATCGCGTACACGGCGAGGTTGAGCACGACCATCAGGCCGAGCAGGCCGTACTTGAACTCCCGCAGCCGGGAATAGTCGAACCGGCTGAGGATGAGGGCGGCGAGGATGCCGATCGCGCCGTAGATCCCCTGCCGCTCGGCCACGCTCCGGCCGACCGCGTTGTTGAGCGTGACCATGGAGCAGGCGATCAGTCCGCCCGCGGCCACCAGGAGCATCGGATCGATGAGCGGGAGCATCCGCACCCGCGGCGGCGCCTGCTCGTCGGCGGGCTGAATGGGCGTGACGATGCTCACAGCGTCCGCGAGCTCCCCGCCTGGTAGGGCCCGGGCTTGCCGAAGAACCACTGCGAGAGGATCTCGCGAGCCACCGGCGCGGCGGCCACGGCGCCGAACCCGCCCTTCTCGACCGTCACCACGACGGCGATCGGCTTGCTGGTGGCGGTGGCCGGGACGAAGCACGCGTACCAGGAGTAGTCGGTCTCCACGCCGTTGTTGATGTACTGCGCCGTCCCCGTCTTGCCGTAGACCTGCTCCGGGAAGTTTCCGAACACGGCGGCTGACGTCCCGCCCGGCTGCGACGCCGCGGCGCGCAGGCCCGCGCGAATTGTCTCGAGGTACAGAGGGTTGATGGGGAGATGGCGGGCCGGGGGTGGGTTGATCGTCTGCAGGACGGTGCCGTCCTGGGTCTGCACATCCTCCCCGATGTGGGGGCGGACGATCGTGCCGCCGTTGGCGATGGCCGAGTAGGCGACCGCCAGCTGGGTCGGCGTGACCTGGACATCGCCCTGGCCGACGGCCAGGTTGATGTTGTCGCCGATCGACCACGGCCGATTGGTCCCGTCGGCGATCCCGCAGCCGCCGGGCGGATGCTTGGGCTTGCCCTTGAACGGCCCGGTGGCGTTGTCGCACTCGGCCTCCAGCCGGTTGCGCTGCTCGCGCCACCGGGGCGTGGGCAGCGTGCCGGCCAGCTCGCCGTACGCCCCCAGGTCGATCCCCGTCCGGCGGCCGATGCCGAAGGCATGGGCCCACTGATCGAGTGCCCCCCCGTTGGGATGGGCGATGGGGTTGGCCGGGTTGGTCATGGCGCCGAGGTTGTAGAAGAAGTCGTCCGAGGAGACCTGCAGGGCGCTGACCATGTTGACGACGCCGTAGGAGGCGTTTCCGGAGTTGTGGCGGCACTGGCCGGAGACGCAGAACTGGCCGGTGTCGTCATAGGTCTCGCCCGGCGACCACGCCCCGCTCTGCATCGCGGCCGTCGCGGTGATGACCTTGAACGTCGAGCCGGTGGGGCCGGCGCTCTGCGTGGCCCGGTTGAGCAGCGGATCCCCGTTGTTGGGGTTGGTCAGCTGCGCATACGTCGACTGCGACAGGTTCCCGGTGAACACCGACGGGTCGTAGCTGGGCAGCGATCCCATCGCGTACACCGCGCCGTTCTCCGGGTTCATGGCCACGAACGCCCCGCCGGCGCCGTAGTTGGTGGAGATCGATTGCTGCAGGGCGGATTCGCCCACCTGCTGAACCCTCGCGTTCAACGAGAGCCTGAGGTTGTGGCCGGCCACGGGCGACTTGGTCGACAGGTCCCCGGTCGGCTGGCCGAGCGAGTTGACCTGGACCCGCTCGGCTCCGTCGGTCCCGCGCAGGAAGCTGTCGTACTGCGCCTCCAGCCCGGACTGGCCGATGATCGAGTTCGGCGAGACGCCCTTGTAGGCGCGCAGGTTGATCTCGGACGAGTTGATCGGCCCCACCGTCCCCAGGACCTGCGCCGCCAGGGTCTTGCGGGGGTAGTGGGTGATGTAGACCCGCTGGACCTGGACGCCGGGGAACAGGTCCTGGCGCTCGGCCAGGTAGTACTGGACGTACTTCGAGACGACGTTCCCGCTCTTGACGGTCACGTCGGCGTACGGCAGCAACGCGATCTGCTTGGCCACGTCGCAGGCGACCGGCGACAGGTGGAGCACGTTGGGCGGCGGCGCGGCGATCTTGCAGCGGGCGCGGCGGGTCGACATGCCCAGCACGTGGGCGAGCCGGTTGTAGACGACGGTGTCGGCCCGCGGGGGCTGACGCATGTTGGCCAGCGTCACCGGGACGGGCAGATCAGGCGGCGAGACGCGGACCGCCAGGGCGGGCACGCTGTCGACCAGGACGGAGCCGCCGGCATCGAGGATCTCCCCGCGCGGCGCCGCGATGGCGATGTCCCGGACGCGGTTGGTCGTCGCCTGAGCCAGGTACTGGTTACCGGACAGCACCTGCAGGAACCACAGGCGGAAGAAGATGACGGCGAACATCGCCAGGGCGACGGTGCCGATGATCGCTGCGCGGAGCGCCAGCTGCGGGCTCAGCGGCGGGCGGTCCTCCTCCGGCACGCCAAAGCGAGGACCGCGGCGAGGTGGCTCGGAGGGGTTGATCACCGGCCAGGGCGGGCGGGTCGAGTTATCTGCCCCAGGCGCTGCGAGGGGCTCTGGAGCGGGCTGAGGCCGCCGGTGGTGTACGCCCGGCGTCGGCGGCGGCGCGGATCCTCAGGCAGCGCCGGCTGGACGATCCGCCGCACGAGCGCGTAGACCGGGAGTGAGATCAACGTGTTGACCAGCACGGTGATGAAGATCTGCTGGGCGAGCAGGAGGCTGACCGGCGCGTCGACGCCGAGCAGGAACTGGATGATCGTCATGCCGATCCCCGACACCGCGGTGGCCGCCGCGCCGGCGGCGAGCGGAACCAGCCCGTGGGCGGGGTCGCGCAGCTCGCGCAGGCGGCCGGACCAGTAGCCGATGGCGATGTACAGCAGCGACGTGATCCCCAGCGTCTGCACGAGCACGGTGTCGACGAGCAGCCCGGTGAAGAAGCCCATGACCGCGCCGGTCATCGACCCGGTCAGCAGTCCGACCGACATCACCACGAGGGGCGTGAGGTCGGCGCTGATGCCGAAGATGGAGATCTGGGAGAGCGCCGCCTCCTGGATGACGACCGTTACCAGGCCCAGCAGCACCAGCCGGATGATCAGCCGCGGTGACGGCATGCTCACGGCACCTGCGCCCGGATGTTGCCGGCGTGCGGCTGGGTCAGGATCTGGACCGAGGCGAAATGCCGCAGGTCGGCCGCCGGCGCGACCTGCACCTGGTTGTTGTTGAACAGCTGGGTGGGATTGGCGCCGGAGACGGTGCCGATCGGGATCCCGGCCGGATACAGCGAGGTCAGCGGGCCGGCCTTGAACCCGGAGGTCACCACCTTGTCGCCGACGGAGATCTGAGCGGTGCCGGGCAGGTCCTGGAGCAGCAGCTGGTTGGGGTTGCCGACCGACGGCGTCATGACGCCCGTGTCGCCGGCCCGGTTGAGGACCTGGGCGGCGACGGCGAAGGCGTGATCGGTCAGCAGCGTCACGATCGAGACCGACGGGTCGACGGTCGTCACGTCGCCGACGAGCGCGCCGTCGGCGACGACCGGGTCGTTCATGGTCACGCCTTCGTCAGAGCCGGCGTCGACCGTCACCTGCTGAAACCACAGGCTGGGGTCGCGGCCGATGACGTTGGCGCCCACCAGGTGGTAGTTGGCCAGCCCGATGTTCTGGTCCAGCTTGACCTCGCGGGCCAGCTCCGAGTTGCGCAGCTGCTCGGTCTTCAGCAGGTCGACCTCGGCGGTCAGCTGATTGACCTGGCGACGCAGCTGGTCGCGCTGGGACTTGGCGCGGAGCGTGTCCGACACCCAGTTGGCCACGTCGCGGACCGGCGACAGGACCTTGCTGGCCCCCGCCTGGACCGGCGAGATGACCTGCACGATCCCCCGCTGCACCGTGTGCAGCGGGCTGTTCGGCGAGGCGCCGAAATAGGCGGTGAGGAGAATCAGGGAAACGGCAACGAGCAGCCCAAGCACCGCTCGGCGCCGCCGTACCTGTTTGTCATGCACGTGATCCGTGCCTCCAAGTTTGTGCCTGGCACAGCGCCGGTTCCTCCTAGAACGGTATTACCGACGGCGCCGGTTACGGGAATTCTTGCTTGACCGGTGGATCGCCTCAAACTCTTCGAGTGACCGGCCCGATCCCACCGCGACACACGTCAGCGGAGACTCCGCCAGGTGCGCGGGCATTTGCGTCTCGTGCCGCAGCCGCTCTTCGATGCCCTGGAGCAGCGAACCGCCTCCGGCCAACATGATGCCACGATCCATGATGTCGGACGCCAGCTCCGGCGGGGTGCGGTCCAGCGTCTGCTTGACCGCGTCGATGATCTGCGAGACCGGCTCCTCGAGCGCCCCGCGGATCTCCTCGCTGGTCAGGATGACCGTCTTGGGCAGCCCGGAGACCATGTCGCGCCCCCGGATCTCGGCCTGCACCTCCTCCGGCATCGTGTGGGCCGAGCCGATCTCCAGCTTGACCTCCTCCGCGGTCTGCTGGCCGATCAGGAGCTTGTACTCCCGCTTGACGTAGTTGATGATCGCCTCGTCGAGCTCGTCGCCGCCGACGCGGATCGACTGCGAGACGACGATGCCGCCCAGCGAGATGACCGCGACCTCGCTCGTGCCGCCGCCGATGTCGACGACCATCGAGCCGGTCGGCTCGCCGACCGGAAGCCCGGCCCCGATCGCCGCGGCCATCGGCTCCTCGATCAGATACGCCTGACGGGCCCCGGCGCTCAGGCACGCCTCCTCCACGGCGCGCTTCTCGACGCCGGTGACCCCGGACGGAACGCACACCACCACGCGGGGATGGGCCCAGCGGTTCTGGTGGACCTTCTGGATAAAGTGCCGCAGCATCTCCTCGGTGACCTCGAAGTCGGCGATGACGCCGTCCTTCAGCGGCCGGATCGCCGAGATCGTGCCCGGCGTGCGGCCGAGCATCCGCTTGGCCTCGATGCCGACGGCGTGGACTTCTCCCGTGCGCGAGTCGACGGCGACCACGCTCGGCTCAGACAGCACGATGCCGCGCCCTCGGACGTAGACGAGGGTGTTGGCGGTCCCCAGGTCGACCGCCATGTCGCGGCCGCCGAAACCGGTCAGATACGTGAAGAAGCCCAAGTGTTGTGGAGGTAGGGGAGAACGGCGGTCGAAGCGGGGAGTTGCAGACGGACCCCGACCAATCAGCCAGCTTCGTCCGAGGCGGAGTGTATCGAAGACGCGTCCATCGACGCCGCCCGCGAGATCCCTTCACCAAAGCAAAACCCCTGGAAAAGCAGTCGAGGCAAATTTGCGGAGGACCTGGGAGGGAAACTGCAGCGACCCTCCGGTGATTGTTAGGTTGCACACCGGTGGCCATGACCGCAGACGAGCAACGGGTGTGCGCCGCGATCGCCTCGCGGCAGGACGGCCTGGTGGCGCTGGCCGCCGAGCTCGTCAGGTTCGACACCACGGCGCGCGAGGTCGGCGATCCCGCCCGCGACGAGTCGGCCCTGCAGGGGTATCTGGCCGAGCGGCTGGCCCGCGCCGGCGCCGAGATCGATCTGTTCGAGCCGGATGCGGCCGAGATGGCGGGGGCGCCGCTGGTGCCGCCGGGACTGGACTTCGCCGGGCGGCCCCAGCTCATCGCCCGGATGCCGGGATCCGGACCCGCCCGCCCGGCGCTGCTGTTCAACGGTCACATCGACGTCGTCTCCGCCGAGCCGCGCGACGAGTGGACGAGCGACCCGTTCGCACCCCAGGTGCGCGACGGGCGGCTGTACGGGAGGGGCGCCTGCGACATGAAGGGCGGGATCGCGGCGATGGCGTTCGCCGCCGAGGTGCTGTCATCGCTTGGCGTGCGCCTGGCCGGGGACCTGGTGGTGGCCACCAACACCGACGAGGAATCCTCCGGGGCGGGGGGCAGCGCGCTGGTCCGGCGCGGCCTGCGGGCCGACGCCGGGATCGTCACCGAGCCGACCGACTTCCGCGTCTGGGTCGCCTGCCGCGGCTCGGAGTACGGGGTGGTGCGGGTGCCCGGGCGCCCCGGCCACGCCGAGGTGCGCCACCCGGACTGGCGGGCGGGCGGCGCGGTCAACGCGATCGAGAAGGCCGGGGTGGTGCTGGAGGCGATCGCGGGGCTGAGGGAGCGATGGGCGGCCGATGAGCGCTGGCGGCACCCGCACGTGTCGGCGCCCTCACTGCTGCCGACGGTCGTGCAGGGCGGTGAGTGGCCGGTGACCTACCCGTCCTCCTGCGCGCTGACGATCGCCGTGATGTACGTGCCGGCCCAGGCCGACAGCGAGGGCTGGGGCTCGGCGGTGCGCCGCGAGGTCGAGCAGTGGATCGTGGCCCGGTGCGCCGAGCGCGACGACTGGCTGGCCGAGCATCCGCCGGTCTTCGACTGGTGGCCCAACGGGGTCATGCCGATGGAGATCGACCCCTCGGTGCCGGTGGTGGAGACGATGCTGGACGCGAGCGCCGACGTCGGCCGGCGACGCCGGCTCGGCGGCCTGGACTCCTGGTACGACGGCGCCACCTTCACCCACCTGGCCGGCATCCCCTCGGTCGGCTTCGGCCCCCCGGGCTTCGATCCGGACGGCGCCACCGTTGCGCACACCATCGACGAATACGTTCCCGTCGACGGGCTGGTCGGCTGCGCCCAGGCGCTGGCGGTGGCGGCGATGCGGTTCTGCGCGGTGGCCTGAGCCCGGGCGCCCGCGCTTGGCCCCCCCGGGTGAACTTTGCTGATTCATGGGCACCCCCCGCCCATGAATCAGGATTCATCGCCCAATCAGGCCCGGCGCCAGGTCGAGCAGCGCCGCGACGGGCAGGCCGACGACGTTCAGGTAGTCGCCCTCGATCCGGTCGACGAGGATCGCGCCGCGACCCTGGATGGCATAGGCGCCGGCGCGCCCCTCCCACTCCCCCGTCTCGACGTACGCAGCGACGGCGCCGGCGTCGAGCGCGCGGAACTCGACCACCGTCTGAGCAGCGGTGGTGCGCACGCGCTCGCCCTCGATCAGGCACAGCCCGCTGATGACCAGGTGGCGGCGGCCGGCCAGCGTGCCCAGCATCTCCCGCGCGTGCGCCGCGTCGCGCGCCTTGCCGAAGTTGCGCCCGCCCAGGGCGACGACGGTGTCGACTCCCAGCACCGGGAGCCGGGGCGGCTCGGTGCCGCGGGCGATCGCCGCCGCCTTGCGGTAGGCGTTCTCCAGGGCGACCTCGGCCGGCGGCCCATTCTCCAGCTCTTCGAGCCCGGAGACGCGAACCTCGAACGCGACCCCGATCTGCTCCAGGATGGCCCGGCGCTGGGGGGACGCCGACGCCAGGATCAGGCGCGGCGGCAGGAGACCTCCCCTACGAGGCGAGGTCCTTGAAGAACAGCGCGACCTCGCGGGCCGCCGACTCTGATGAATCTGACCCGTGGACCATGTTCTGGCCGACGGCGATCGCGTAGTCGCCGCGGATCGAACCGGTCGTCGCCTCCAGCGGGTTGGTGGCGCCGATCACCTGCCGCGCGGCGGTGATCGCCGACTCGCCCTCCAGGACCATGGCGACCAGCGGCCCGGAGGTGATGAACGTCACAAGCTCCTCGTAGAAGGATTTGCCCTCGTGCTCGGCGTAGTGCTGGGCGGCGAGCTCACGGCTCATGGTCATCAGCTGAAGCGCGACGAGACTAAGCCCCTTGCGCTCGAAGCGAGCGATGATCTCGCCGGTCAGATTCCGGGCGAAGGCGTCAGGCTTGACGAGGATGAGCGTGCGCTCCACGGCGGCAGTTCTCCTTCAGTGGTCGGAGTGAGGAGGAATTTCAGTACGTCGTCGGCTGTTCCGGCGCGGAGAGCTCGGATTTCTCCGGGCGCCGTCGAGCGCGACGCGGAATCGGAGCCCCTCCACCGGGCGCCCCGATCTCAGCCTCGCAGAAGGGACAGACCTTCCACGTGGGATCCAGCGGCCGCCCGCACGCGTGGCACGGATCCTTGAGCTTGCGCATGCAGTTGGGGCAGCGCAGAAAGTCCTTCTCGACCTCGTAGTCGCAGTGCGGGCAGAGGTGATACCCCAGCTCCGCCAGCCGTGCCTCGGCCGTCTGCATCTCCAGCTCGCGCTCGCGGACGTCGTCGAGGTACTCAGGCGGCCGGACGATCATGTAGACGATCGTGCCCACGTAGGGAAAGACCGACGTCAGCGTGGCGCAGCCGATGAGCAGCGGATCGGCGATCCGCCGCCGGGCATCCGCGTACGTCCAGTAGATCAGCGCAAACCAGATGACGACCAGGAACAGGATCACCAGCTCCACGGCCAGGTTGAGGGCGCTGTTGCTTATGCCGAAGATCGCGTAGGGCAGCATGTGTGAGGGGGCGAGTGTAGTGGGCGCCAGAATGGGTGAGCGAATATCAATACGCCGTCAACTACCCCGTTCCTGCGCCATCGAGCGCAAACGGCCTAGAGAAAGGCCCGTCCGAACAGGTAGCCGATGGCGAAGAAGACGAGGATGACGATGGCCACGACCAGGGCCACGCGGCCGACCATCGTCAGGAAGCGGGGCTGATCGTCGCGGTCGTTCACGACTGGCGAGGGGAGGTCGGCATGGCGGGCGTCTGACCGGGTGCTCACAGGCTCGAGACGCGCTCGCGGGGGCCATGGGCGAGCAGATCGGCAATCAGGTACAGCGAGCCGGTGGCGATCACGACGCCGCCCGGACCGGCGAGTTCCCGCCCGCGCGCCAGCGCACTGCGGGGGTCCGGGACGATCTCGGCCGGAGGCCCGTGGAGCTGGCGGTTGAGGGATTGCAGGGTGGGCGGTGGCAAGGCCCGCGGATTCTGACTGCTGGTGAGGATGAGCGCATCGATGTGGACTCCGCCCCCGCCCAGGGTGGCCAGCATGCCGGCCGCATCCTTGTCGTCGAGGATCGAGACGATCGCCACCACCCGGTCGTGACCGACCACCAGCTCCGGCAGCGATTCGGCCAGCGCGCGCATCCCGTCCGGGTTGTGCGCGCCGTCGAGCAGGGTCACCGGGTCCGAGCCGATCTGCTGCAGGCGTCCGGGGACGCGCACGGCGGCGGCGGCGGCCGCCACCGCATCCGGTCGCAGCTCGCCCAGCAACGCATCCGCCGCGACCCGGGCCAGCGCGAAGTTGCGCCGCTGGAACGCTCCCCGGGCCGCCACGGGCACCCCCGGATCCGTGCCGGCCCGCACCAGCCGCGCGCCCCGCTCGGCACACACCCGCTCGGCCACGGCGACGACGCCGGCGTCGAGGCCCGCGCCGAGCACGAGCGTCCCGCCCGGCTGGACCACGTCGAGCTTCTCCTCCGCGATGTCGACGAGCGTGGGACCGAGCCACCGGGTGTGCTCCAGCCCGACGCTGGTCAGCACCTGGACCGAGGACGGGATGACGTTGGTGGCGTCGTAACGGCCGCCGAGGCCCGCCTCGATGACCGCCACCTCGACGTGCCGCCGGGCCAGCTCGGAGTAGGCGGCCGCCGTCAGGGCCTCGAACTGCGTGACGCGGTCGCCGGGCTCCAGCGAGCGGTCGACCAGCTCGGCGGCATGCGCGGCCCGGCCGACGGCGGCGCCGAACTCGGCCGGCGCCAGGTCCTCGTCGTCGATCCGGACGCGCTCGCCGAAGGAGACGAGGTGCGGCGACAGATACGCGCCCGTGCGCAGCCCATGGTGGGCGAGGATGGCGGCGATCATCCGCGTCGTCGAGGACTTGCCGTTCGTGCCGACGACGTGAATCGACTGAAAGCTTCGCTCCGGGTGGCCGAGCGCGGTCATCAGCCGGCGCATCCGGTCCAGGCCGAAGCGCATGCCGAACAGCTCAAGCGACAGCAGGTAGCGCTCGGCCTCGTCCGGGTTCATCGCAGATCTAAAGCGAATCCAGTTCGCCCCGAAGCCGCTCCAGCTTGTCACGCTCGGCCTGCACGACCTGGGGCGGGGCCTTGGCCACAAACCCCTCATTGGCGAGCTTGCGCTCGGCCCGCTCGATCTCCGCCTCCAGCTTGGCGCGCTGCTCCTCCAGGCGCTGGGAGGCGCCGTCGAGGTCGAGCTCGGCGCTCGGCAGGATCTGGACCGCCCCCCCGGGCACCGGAATCGTGGCGACCGGGTCGGCGGCCGCGCCATTGTGCAGGTTGACCCGGGCCAGGCGGACGATGTGGTCCATCGTCTCGTCATAGCCGGTGGCATCGAGCCGTGCCGAGATGGTGGCGCCGGCCGGCACCCGCGTCATGTCCCGCCAGCGCCGGAGCGCCTGGACAGCGGCGATCGCCCGCTGGACGGCGTCCTCGGCGGCCGCGTCCTGCCCCGGGGCCTCACGTGAGACGGGCGCGCTGACCCGCGTGGCCAGCAGCCCCGCGGTGCCGGGGATGTGGGAGTAGATCTCCTCGGTCTCGAACGGGATCAGGGGATGGGCCAGAGCGACGGTCTCGGTCAGCACGTGGAGCAGCGTCGCCGCCAGCTCCGGCTCGCCGGCGCGCAGGCGGGGCTTGACCAGCTCCAGGTACCAGTCGCAGAGCTCGCCATAGATGAAGTCGTAGAGCCCCAGGGCGGCGTGGGAGAAGTCGTAGGCATCGATGCGGGCGGCCAGCTCGGTCCGGGCCCGCTCCAGCCGGGACAGGATCCAGCGGTCCTCGACCGCGTTGGGCCTCACCGCGGCCCGCATGTCCGTCCCCACCCCCAGGACGATGAGGCGCGCGGCGTTCCACAGCTTGTTGCACAGCTGCTGGCCCTGGGCGACCTTGTCCTCGCTGAAGCTGACGTCCTGGCCGGAGGACATCGCCAGCAGGCCCCAGCGCACGGCGTCGGCGCCGTAGGCCGGGAAGTCCCCCGCGGACTTGCCGGCCGCTCGGCTTCCGGCCTCGCCTGAACGGGCGGAGGCCGCCTCATCCGGCTGCGGCGAGCCCGGGGCGAACACCGGCGGCCGCGGGCCGCCCTCGATGAGATCGAGCGGGTCGATCCCGGTGCCCAGCGACTTCGACATGCGCCGCCCGTCGGGGGCCTGGATGATCGGTGTGATGTAGACCTCGGAGAACGGCTCGGAGCCGGTGAACTCCAGGCCCATCATGATCATCCGCGCCACCCACAGGAAGATGATGTCCCGGGCGGTGACGAGCGCGTCGGTGGGATAGAAGGCCCGCAGCTCCGGCGTCTGGAGCGGCCAGCCGAGCGTCGCGAACGGCCACAGGGCGCTGGAGAACCAGGTGTCGAGCACGTCCGGGTCGCGCTGCCAACCCTCCCCGCGGGGCGGCTCCATCCCCACGTAGGTCTCCAGGTCGCGGTACCAGACCGGGATCTGGTGGCCCCACCACAGCTGGCGGGAGATGCACCACGGGCGGATGTTCTCCATCCAGTCCAGGTAGACCTTGGCCTGGTTCTCCGGGAAGAAGCGCACCCGGCCGCTCGTCACCGCCTCGATCGCCGGCTTGGCCAGCTCGTCCATGGCCATGAACCACTGCAGCGAGATGAGCGGCTCGATCCGCTGGCCGGACCGGTGGGAGAACGGCACCGTGTGCACGTAGGGCTCGGTGCGAGCGATCAGCCCCTTCTGGTTGAGCTCGGCGATGACAGCCCGCTGGGCCTCCTCGCCGGTCATCCCCTGGAAGCGCTCCGGGGCCTCGGCGGTCATGCGGCCGTCCTCGCCGATGACCGAGGGCTGGGCCAGGCCATGGCGGCGGCCGATCTCGAAGTCGTTGGGGTCATGGGCCGGGGTGATCTTCAGCGCCCCGGTGCCGAACTCCGGCTTGACGTAGCCGTCGGCGATGATCTTCAGCTTGCGGCCGACGAGGGGCAGGATCGCCTTCTCGCCGATCAGCCGCCGGTAGCGCTCGTCGTCCGGATGGACGGCGATGGCGGTGTCGGCCAGCATCGTCTCCGGCCGCACGGTGGCCACCGTGATCGCGCCGGAACCGGTCGCCAACGGGTAGTCGATGTAGTAGAGCGTGTCGCGGACCTCGCGCTGCTCGACCTCGAGGTCCGAGATGGCCGAGCCGGTGCCCGGGTCCCAGTTGACCATGTACCGGTCGCGGTAGATGTAGCCCTTCTCGTACAGGGAGACGAAGACCTTCAGGACCGCCTGGGCGTAGCCGTCGTCCAGGGTGAACCGCTCGGTCGCGAAGTCCGCCGAGGCGCCGAGGCGCTTGAGCTGCTCGATGATCGTCCCTCCGTACTCGGCCCGCCACTCCCAGACGCGCTCCACGAACGCCTCGCGGCCGAGATCGCGGCGGTTGATGCCCTCGGCGGTCAGCGCCCGCTCCACCTGAGCCTGGGTGGCGATGCCGGCGTGGTCGGTGCCGACGATCCACTTCGTCCGCTGTCCGCGCATCCGGTGGGTGCGGACCAGACAGTCCTGGATGCTGTTGTTGAGCGCGTGGCCCATGTGGAGCACCCCGGTGACGTTCGGCGGCGGGATGGCGATCGAGTAGTTCTCCTCCGGCGTGCCCTCCGGCTCCGGGTGAAACAGGCCGGATTGCAGCCATTTCTCCGCGATCCGAGGCTCCACCTCGGTGGGGTCGTAGCGCTTGGTGTTCTCCAGGTCAGGCATCGACGATGAGTCTAGGGGCGACTCGCCGGCGCAGGTCGCCCAGCGAGAATCCGCGCCGAGCGGATCCTCGGAGCCCCCCCGCGCGATGTGGCGCTCAGGCTGCCGCTTCGTCTTCGTCAGGGGCGGCGACGGTGACGAGCGTGGGCGATACGCCCTTCTCGATCGTCTCCTTGGTGACGACGCACTTGCGGACGTCGCGCCGCGACGGGAGCTCGAACTGGACCTCGAGGAGGACCTCCTCGATGATCGACCTCAGACCCCGGGCGCCGGTCTCGCGCTCCAGTGCCTTGTCGGCGACCGAGGAGAGCGCCTCATCGGCGAACACCAGCTCGATCCCGTCGAACTGGAAGAACCGCTGGAACTGCTTGACGAGAGCGTTGCGCGGCTCGGTCAGGATCTGCATCAGCTCGTTGCGGTCGAGCTGATGGATCGCCGACATGACCGGCAGGCGGCCGATGAACTCCGGGATGAGGCCGTACTGGATGAGGTCCTCCGGCAGGCAGTGCTCGAAGATCTCGCCGGTGTCGCGCTGCTCCTTGGACTGGATGGCGGCGCCGAAGCCGACCCCCTGGTGACCGATCCGCCGCTCGATGACCCGGTCGAGGTTGGCGAACGCGCCGCCGCAGATGAACAGGACGTTGGTGGTGTCGATCGACAGGAACTCCTGGTGGGGGTGCTTGCGCCCCCCCTGGGGCGGAACGCTCGCGGTCGTCCCCTCCAGGATCTTCAGCAGCGCCTGCTGGACGCCCTCGCCGGACACGTCGCGGGTGATCGACGGGTTGTCGGCCTTGCGCGCGATCTTGTCGACCTCGTCGATATAGATGATCCCCGTCTCGGCCTTCTTGACGTCGTAGTCGGCGGCCTGGATGAGCTTGAGGAGGATGTTCTCGACGTCCTCGCCGACGTAGCCGGCCTCGGTCAGCGCCGTGGCGTCGGCGATCGCAAACGGGACGTTGAGGATCTTGGCCAGCGTCTGGGCGAGCAGGGTCTTGCCGCAGCCGGTGGGTCCGAGCAGGAGGATGTTCGACTTCTGCAGCTCGATGTCGTGCTCATCGGACTGCATCATCTGGACGCGCTTGTAATGGTTGTAGACGGCGACGGAGAGCGAGCGCTTGGCCTGCTCCTGGCCGACCACGTACTCGTTGAGGACGTCGTAGATCTCGCGCGGCTTGGGGAGGTTCTCGATGTCGAAGCTGGGCGGAGCGGTCAGCTCCTCATCGATGATCTCGTTGCAGAGGTCGATGCACTCGTCGCAGATGTAGACCCCTGGGCCGGCGATCAGCTTCTTGACCTGCCGCTGACTCTTGCCGCAGAAGCTGCAGAGAAGCTGTTCGTTGGAGTCGGTCGGACGTGCCATCAATCCCCTCCCAGAGCTCGACTCGGTCGGCGATCCCTAGGCGCTAGAAGCCTAATGCCTCTAGTGCTGCGAGATCACACGATCGATGATTCCGTACTCCTTGGCCTCCTCGGAGCTCATGAAGTAATCACGCTCGGTGTCCTGCCGGACCTGCTCCAGATCCTTGCCGGTGTGCTTGGCGATGATCTCGTCCAGGCGGCGGCGGACGTCGATGATTTCGCGGGCATGGATCTCGATATCGGTCGCTTGCCCCTGAAAGCTTGAGGAAACCTGGTGGATGAGGATCTTTGCGTTGGGGAGGGCCATGCGCTTGCCGGCCGCTCCGCCGGCCAGCAGCAGCGCGCCCATCGACATGGCGATGCCCACGCAGATCGTCTGCACGTCCGGCTTGATGAACTGCATCGTGTCGTAGATCGCCAGGCCGGCATACACCGAGCCGCCCGGCGAGTTGATGTAGATGGAGATGTCCTTGTCCGGATCCTCGGATTCCAGGTGCAGCAGCTGAGCGACGATCAGGTTGGCGATCTGGTCATCCACCGGCGTGCCCAGGAAGACGATCCGCTCATTGAGCAGTCGGCTGTAGATGTCGAACGCGCGCTCCCCGCGGGAAGTTTGCTCGACGACCATCGGTACGAGTGGGCTCATCGTCCTCGCTTCATTTTGCGTCCTGCAGTGGAATCCTGCCGACTGTAGCAATCGGCCGGGAGCGCACGAGCGGGGTATCTGCGGACTCGGCAAAGGGACGACTGCGGTCGCTGCAGGGGCGCGGGCGGTGCCGGGCTCAGCTGCCCGGCGTCCAGAGCTGTCCAGACCCGGACCCGGACCCGGACTCGGAGCCGGCGGCCTCGGCGGGCTCCTCCTTGCCCGGGGTCCACAGCTTCTGGCGCGCCTTGGCCTGCTCGACCGAGATCGGCCTGGCCTCCCGCACCAGCAGCTCGACCGCCTGGCGGGAGGCGACGTCCTCGCGCACGGGCTCCAGGCGGCCGGCCTTGCGCAGCTGCTCGACGAGCTCGGCGGGATCCGAGCCGTCGCGCTCGGCGGCCGGCCGGAGGGCCTCCACCAGGTCCTCGTCGGAGGGCTGAATGTCCTCGGCGGCCACGACCGCCGCGAGCACGGCCTCCCGCCGCAGGGCGGCGGCGGCATCAGGCTCGGCGTCGTGGGCGAGGCCCTCCTCGTCCTTGCCGGCGATCCTCAGATAGGTGTCCTTGCTGATGCCCTGGCGGGCGAGCGCCGAGAAGGTCTGCTCCAGCAGCTCGTGGGCGCGGGCGTGGATGAGCTTCTCCGGAAGCTCGACCTGGGCCTCGTTGGTCGCCGCCTCCAGGACCGCCTCTTCAAACTCCCTCTCGACGGCGTGCTCGTCGGCGTGGCGGAGCCGGCCGGCGATGTCCTCGCGCAGCTCGGCCAGCGTGTCGAACTCCGAGGCCTCGGAGGCGAAGTCGTCGTCGAGCTCGGGCAGGCGCTTGGCCTTGACCTCCTTGACCGTCACGTCGAAGGTCGCCGCCTTGCCGCCGAGGTCGCCCGGGTAGTCGTCCGGGAACGTGACGTTGACGGTCCGCTCCTGGCCGGGAGACGCGCCGGCGAGCTGGTCCTCGAAGCCATCGATGAGACGCCCGGAGCCCAGCTCGATGAGCTGGTCGCGGCCCTCCCCGCCGGCGAACGGCTCGCCGTCGACCTTGCCGAGGTAGTCGACGACCACGTGGTCGCCGCGCTCGGCGGGGCGCTCGACGGTGTCGAGCGTCGCCAAACGGTCGCGCAGCCGCTCGATCTCGGCGTCGATGGCCTCGTCGTCAACGGTCGGCTCCCGGCGACCGACCTCCAGGCCCTTGTACTCCCCCAGCCTGGCCTGCGGGCGCACGCCGATCTCGATCGAGAACGCGAGCGGCTGGCCCTGGCCGGGGATGTCGTCGGACACGTCGATGTCCGGCTCGCCGACCGGCGCGATCCCGGCCTCGTCGATGGCGTTGACGTACCACTCGCCCAGCGCGGTCCGGAGGGCCTCGTCGAAGACCGCCTCGCGACCCAGTCGCCGGATGACGACGGGTGGGGGGACCTTGCCCTTGCGGAAGCCGGGCACGCGCATCTGGCCGCCCAGCTTGCGGGCCGCCTGCTGGACGCGGCGCTCCACCTCGTCGGCCGGCACCTCGGCCTCCACGCGCACGCGTGACTCGGGAAGCTCGGTGACGCTGGTCTTGACTGTCATAGGGGTGCAGACGATAGCTTGAGCGCGTGGCTGCGCGACTCGCCGCACGTCTGGTTACCGGACCCGCCGCCTTCCTCGTCGCCTGGGCGATCGAGGTGGTGGGCTATCTGACCGTCAGGTCAGCGGCTCGCCTTCGGCGAGGAGGTTCTTGAGCTCGCGCAGGGCGACCGGAAGCGTCGTCGTGTCGTACTCGCGCGAGGCCCGGACGTCGGCCAGCACCGACAGCGCCCGCTCCACGGCCGAGCGGTTCTGGTCCAGCCACGCATCCACCTGGGGTTGAGCGCCGTCGCGGCCGCCGGTGGCGAAGACGTCGCGGATGAGTGAGCGGTGCAGCCGGTACAGGTCGTCGCGCAGTGCCGTCCGGGCCAGCGCCTGCCAGCGGTCGTCCCGCGGCAGCTCGAGGATCCGGTCGCGCAGCCAGTCGAGCCTCAGGCGCGCGCCGATGTCGAAGTAGGCGTCCATCACCATCGCCTGGGGCCGCTCCGTGGCCGACGCCTCGACGACGATGTCGAACACGTAGAGCAGCGCCTGCATGCTCGCCACCCGCCGGGCGAGGGCGTCAGGCACGCCGGCGGCCTCCAACTCGACGAGGCGGTCGGTGAACGCCTCGTGGTCCTGTCCGCGCAGGACGTCCGGCAGGGCCGCGGACAGCATCTGCGCCGCCGGGGCGAAACGATCGACCATCGCCGAGATGTCGAGCTCGCCCCGCGCGCCGGAGCGCACCAGCCACCGGGCGGCGCGCTCGACGAGCCGGCGGGCCTCGTTGAGCATCGCCAGCTGGGTGCCGGCCTCGATCTGGTTGTCCAGCGCCTGCACGTCCGCCCAGAAGCCGCGCATGGAGAACACCTCGCGGGCCACGGCATACGCCCGCGCCAGCGCCGCGATGTCCCCCCCGGTCTCCTCCGCCAGTCGGAAGAAGAACGTGACCCCGGCCCGGTCGACGAGCTGGTTGGCGACGATGGTGGCGATCAGCTCGCGCCGCAGGTGATGCTCGCGCATCCGCTGGGGGTAGCGGTCCGGCAGGGGGGGCGGGAAGTAGCGGGTCAGGTCCTGGGCCAGATACGGATCCTCCGGGACGTCGCTGCCCAGCAGCGCGGTGTAGATCTGGATCTTGGAGTGGGCCATGACGATGGCCAGCTCCGGGGAGACGAGCCCGCGGCGCTGCCCGTGGCGCGCCGCGATCGTCTTCTCCGAGGGCAGGTGCTCGAGCTCCCGGTCGAGTGACGCGGTCCGCTCCAACGCGCGGATCAGCCGGGCGTGGACCTCCAGCATCGACACCGACTGGGCCACCTCCAGGCTGAGCGCCTGCGTCTGGATGTAGCTCGCATACCGGACCTGCTCACCCACCTCGTCGGTCATCTGGGCCAGCAGATCGTTGCGCTCCTCGCCGGTCATCTCGCCGGCGGCGACGAGGTCGCCGAGGAGGATCTTGATGTTGACCTCGTGGTCGGAGCAGTTGACGCCGGCGACGTTGTCGATGGCGTCGGTGTTGATGAGGCCCCCGGACTGCTCCGGACCGCCGGACAGCGCGTACTCGATCCGTCCCGGCTGGGTGGACCCCAGGTTCCCGCCCTCGCCGACGACCCGGCAGCGCAGATGTGCGCCGTCGACCCGGACGGCGTCGTTGGCCCGGTCACCGGCGGCGGCGTGCGGTTCGTCCTCGGCCTTGACGTACGTGCCGATCCCGCCGTTGAACAGGAGATCGACGGGCGCGCACAGCAGCTCGCGGATCAGATCGGCCGGGGCCAGGCGCTCGGCCTCGATGCCGAGCGCCGCGCGGGCCTGTGAGGAGATCGGAATGGACTTGGCGGTGCGCGGGAAGACGCCGCCGCCCGCCGAGATGACCGCCGGGTCGTAGTCGCTCCAGGCCGAGCCGGGCAGCTCGAACAGCCGGCGGCGCTCGGCGAAGCTGGCCGCCGGGTCCGGGTCCGGATCCAGGAACACGTGGGTGTGGTTGAACGCCGCCAGCAGCCTGATGTGCGGCGAGAGCAGCATCCCGTTGCCGAACACGTCGCCGGACATGTCGCCGATGCCCACGACGGTGAAATCCTCGCTCTGGATGTCGGTGCCGAGCTCGCGGAAGTGGCGCTTGACCGACTCCCACGCTCCCCGGGCGGTGACCCCCATCTGCTTGTGGTCATAGCCATGCGACCCGCCGGAGGCGAACGCGTCACCGAGCCAGAAGCCGTACTCGGCCGACACCTCGTTGGCGAAGTCCGAGAACGTCGCCGTCCCCTTGTCGGCGGCGACGACGAGATACGGATCGTCGTCGTCGTAGCGGACGACCCGGTCCGGGCCCACGATCTCCAAGCCGACGCGGTTGTCGGTCAGGTCGAGCAGTCCGCGCAGGAAGGTCCGGTAACACGAGACGCATTCCTGCATGAGCTCGCCGCGTCCGCCGGCCGGCGGACGCTTGAGGACGAAGCCGCCCTTGGATCCGACCGGGACGATCAGGGCGTTCTTGACCATCTGGGCCTTCATCAGCCCCAGCACCTCGGTGCGGAAGTCCTCACGCCGGTCCGACCACCGGATGCCGCCGCGGGCGACCTTGCCGCCGCGCAGGTGGACGCCCTCCACGCCCGGCGAGTAGACGAAGATCTCGAACCGGGGGCGGGGGCGCGGGAGGAGATCGAGCTGCAGCGGATCGAGCTTGAACGACAGGTAGGCGGGCGGCCGGCCGCCGGAGTCCTGCCGGAAGTAGTTGGTGCGCAGCATCGCCCGCACCACCGCCAGGAAGCTGCGCAGGATGCGGTCCTCGTCCAGGCTCTGCACCGCGTCGATCGCCGCCTCGAGGTGGCTGTCCATCCGCTCGGCCTCGGCTCGGTCGGTGCGGTCCGGGTCAAAGCGGGCGATGAACAGGCGGACGAGCGCGACGGCGATCTCCGGATTGGCGAGCAGCGTCCCGGTCATGTACGTCTCGGAGAAGGCGACCGGGGCCTGCCGCAGATAGCGCAGGATCGCCCGGGCGACGCCGATCTCCCGCCCGGTCAGTCCGGCCCCCATGACCAGACCGTTGAGGCGGTCGTCCTCCAGCTCGCCGGACCAGGCCGCCAGGAACACCTCGGCGAACGCATCGCCGGCGCGGTCGAGCCCCTCCGGATCGACGATCAGCCCGAAGTCGTACATCCACACCGGGCTCAGGCCGTTCGGCCGCACTTCGTACGGGCGCTCGTCGACGACCCGGGCCCCCATGTGCTCGAACACGGGGACGACCTCCGACAGCGAGACCGGCGTCGCCGTGAGGAGCTGGCAGCGAACCATGTGGGCGTCCTCGGCCGCCCGGCGATACGTGGTCAGGATGGGGCGCCGGGCCGCTCGCAGCTCCTCGATGTCGTCGATGTCCTGAACCGCCTGGGCGGCTCGGTTATCGGCGCGATAGCCCGGCGGGAAGGCGTCCCGGTATTGGCCGAACAGCTCCGCGCCCCGCTGCTCGCCGTGGGCGGAGATCAGCGCCGCCCGCAGATCATCGGTCCAGGCCCGGGTCTCCCGGGCGATCCGGCTCTCCACCTCGGCGACCTCCACATCCTCCGGGACGCCGGTGGGGGTGTGGATGACGTAATCAACCCGCACGATCAGCGACTCGGTCAGCTGGAGGCGCCAGTCGACCTGGTCGCCGCGGAACTCCTCGGCCAGGATGCGCCCGGCCAGCAGCCGGTTGGCCGTGTGGAAGCGGTCCCGGGGCAGGCACAGCGTGCAGGCGACGAACCGGTTGAGCTGATCCCGGGTCACGAACAGCCGGACCCGCTGGCGCTCGCCCAGGCCCAGGATGCCGATGGCGATCTCGAACAGCTCGTCGCCGTCGATCTGGAGCAGGAGGTCGCGCGGGAGGGACTCCATGATGTCGATCAGCCCCTTGGCGTCATGGCTGTCCGGTGGGAACCCGGCGGTGGTCAGCACGCCGCCCACCTTGTCGCGCAGCAGCGGAATCTCCAGCGGTCTCGCCTTGTACGCCGTCGTGGTGTACAGCCCCACAAAGCGGTACTCGCCGACGACCGTGCCGTCCGGCGCAAACCGCTTGACGCCGACGTAGTCCAGGTAGCTGGGACGGTGCACCGTCGCCCTCGAGTTGGCCTTGGTCAGCACCAGGGGATATGCGGAGCGCGCCACCTCCAGCCGCGTCTGGTCGAGCGGCTTGACGGGATCGCGCGGGACCCCGCGCAGGATTCCCAGGCCGGACCCGTCGACCACCGCCAGCTCCGCCGTGGCGCCGTGGTCGCGCAGGTCGTACTCGCGGTAACCGAGGAACGTGAAGTGGTCGTCAGCCAGCCAGGCCAGGAACTCGCGGGCCTCGGCGAGCTCATGGGGATCGATCGGCGGCGCCTGACGGCGCAACTCGATGGCCAGCGCCGCCGCCCGGCCGCGCATCGGCGCCCAGTCCTCGACCGCCGCCCGCACCTCCTCCAGCACCAGCTCGATCCCGGCACGCAGGACCCCCAGGCGCTCCGGGTCGGACTCGCGGACAACCTCGACGTGGATGATCGACTCGGCGATGAACCGCATCGCGGTGCTGCCGTGCTCCAGCACCTCGGTCAGCTCGCCGTCGGCGTCACGGACGACGCGCATGACCGGGTGGATGATGAGCTCGATCCCGTACCCCTGCCGGCTCAGCTCCATCGTCACCGAGTCGACGATGAACGGCATGTCGTCGGAGACGATGTCGATGACGGTGTACGGCGAGCTCCAGCCGTCGCGCTCGCGGTCCGGGTTGTAGACGTTGACCTTGGCCTCACCCGGCGCCCGGACCCGCCCGGTGCGCCAGTGCGACACGACGGCGCCGCACAGGTCCGACGACTCCCGGTCGGCCAGATCCCGCGCCGGCACCCAGTGGTAGTACTGGCGCACGAACTCGCGGTAGGCGGCGGCCGGCTCGTCGGCCAGCTGTCGTCCGATCGACTCCCCCAGCGACGCGATCAGATCCTGCTCAAGATCTCCAGCCTTCACGGCCACGGGGTGCACCTCTTCCACATGCTACGACTGCATACGCCAGAGAAGAACCTATCTCCTTCGTGAGACGCCGCGCGCCCGGCCGGCCTTACCCCGTCCGCGATCAGACCGAAGATGCGCGGTCGGCTTCAGGCGCCGCGTGGTGGTGTGACCCGAGCCCGCAGGGCGGCCACGGTCGCGTCGGGATCGGCGACGGTCACCAGCAGCCGGCGGAAGCGGGCGTCCGGCGTGAGCTCGACTCGCACCGCCGGGCCGCGACCGTGCACAGCGGCAAAGTCCGGCCGGTCGCCGGTCATCCGGCGCACGCCGTAGACGGCCATGCCGGGGATCCCGGTGCCGGCCACTCGCACCCCCCGCACCGCACTCCACGGATCCGGGTCGGCGCACACGCCGCACACGGCGGTCAGCGGCACGCTGACCTCACGCCTCATCGCCGCCACCCGCTCCCAGCCGGAGAGGGTGACCACGAGGGCATCCTGGCGAACATCGAGCGCTGCCACCGAGCAAGGGTAGCTCCCCGTCTCACGCGCCGGGCGGAAACCGGTAGGCCCGGTGGGGCGGGACGAACGGCCCCACCTCGAGCACGATCTCGGCGTGAGCCGAGAGCGCCACCCGCCGGGGGTCGCCGGCCACCCGGCGGCCGCCGACGTAGACGCGGACGGCTCCGCGGAACGAGGCCAGCCGCCGCGCCGTCAGCGGCTGCCCCCAGGAGCGGAACAGGTCGGCGAGGGTGGGCCGGGCACCGGGGCGGACGAGGACGAGGCCGGTCGGATCGATCGTGGCCAGCGCTCCGAAGCACCGGGCCCCGGTGACCCGCCCCGCGTCGAGCCGGAGCGGCGGCCGCGCGCCGATCCCGGCGGCGATCAGGACGACACGATCGGCGCCGAACACCTCCACGTGAGCTCCGGCTCGCCGGCCCAGGCGACGGCGACAGGCGCCGATCACGGGCCCGGAGGCGGGCGGGTGAAACCGGGGACCCCGGCCGATCGGCCGCGCCTCGCGGGCCAGCGCGGCGGGCACGCCGCCGCCGGCCGCGGAGGTCGCCGGGCTCGAGGATCCGCATCCGCCCACGACCGCCGCCGCCAGGAGCACGGTGGCCGCCGGCCTCAGGCGCACCGCCGCTCGCCTTCGCCGGCTGACAGGACGCATCTCGATTGCCGGACTCTACGCTCAGGTTCCGGAGGCCCCGCGCGAGCCCCGTCCAGGGGCGGCCAGCCTGCGGGCCCGCCCGGCGGAACGGCGGCGGGCGCCCGGACTCAGATAGGCTGAGGGGCGAAATGGAGCCTGAACGAGCACGAGAGCTGCTGGCCCGCGAGCGGGCCCGCATCGAGCAGGCCCTCGGCGCCCACACCCGGCAGAGCGGCCCGCTTGAGTCAGCGGAGAACCTCGAGCCCGGCGACGAGGGCGACGAGGACCTGTATCAGGATGAGCTGGACGCGGGCCGCATCCAGGATCTGCGCGCCGAGCTGGCGGCGGTGGAGCGGGCCGAGCGGCGCCTGCGCGACGGGACCTACGGACTGTCCATCGTCAGCGGCGAGCCGATCTCGGACGCCCGCCTGGAAGCCCGTCCCACGGCCGAGATGACCGTCGAAGAGCAGCAGCGCGAGCGACCCTAGCCACCATGGACTTCTGGCAGCTGGACTCCGAACCGGTTGAGGTACACGCTCCGCGCGTCCTGCGCTCGGACGACGACGCCAACCGGATCATCCTGCTCGCGCTGCCGTCCGGCGAGCGCCTGTCCGATCATCAGGTGCACGAGCACGCGCTGGTGGTGATCCTCGACGGCGAGGTGCTCGTCCGCGCCGGCAGGGAGGAGCAGACGCTGGGGGCGCCCGGACTCGTCCACTTCGAGCCCGCCGAGCGCCACGAGGTCGAGGCCGTCAGCGACTCACGGCTGCTGCTCTGCCTGGCGCCCTGGCCGGGGCCAGGCCATCCCAGCCGCACCGGCTGATCGCCCCTGCACGAGCCGCTCGGCGACCGCGTCGAGCGCCGCCAGGGTCGGCTCCACGAGCGGATGCCGCCGTCCCGGTGGCAGCAGCGCGTAGACGTCGCGTTCGACGGTCATTCCGGCGATCGGCCGCAGGGCGAGGTCCTTGAACGGGTCGGCGAGCAGCTCGGCCACGAGCGTCACCGCCAGCCCGCGGATGATCAGCCCCCGGATGGCGAGCTGATCATGGGTGATCGAGACGAGGCTGGGCTCAAACCCGGCCGCGCGGCACGCCCTGACGATCACCCCGTCGGTCAGCGCCGCCGTCCAGTCGTCGTCGCGGAGGTCGGCCAGGGCGACCTCATCCTGCCCGGCCAGGCGGTGCTGTGGGGGCAGGGCCACCATGAAGCGCTCGTGGAGGAGATGATGGCGCTGGACGCCGGGAGGGTCCGGACGCGGCCACGTGGAGTCGCGGTAGGCGATCGCCAGGTCGAGCTCGCCTGAGGCGACCCGCGCCGCCAGCTCGGCCGATGTCCCCTCATCGAAGGTGACGCTGGTCTCCGGGTGCGTCTGGCGCAGGTGGGCGACTGCCTCCGGCACGAACCCGGCCAGCGCGCTCGGCAGGGCGCCGATCCGCAGCCGCGTCCGCTGGCGCTCGGCGGCCGATGCCAGCTGCGCCTCGGCCAGCTCGAAGCGCTCGGCGATCGCGTCGGCGTGCTCCAACAGCACCTCCCCTTCACGCGTGAGCCGTAGGCCGCCCGGACGGCGCTCGAGCAGCCGCGTTCCCACCTCGCGCTCCAGCGCGGCGACCTGGTTTGAGACCGATGGCTGAGACAGGGACAGCTCGCGCGCGGCGCGGGAGAACGAGCGATGGCGGGCCACGGCCCGGAACGTCAGCACCCGCTTGGGATCCATAGCCCAAGACTATAAGGCTGCGAAAAGCATCATTTGTAGTTATGAGGGCCAGGGGGAAGACTGAGATTCGAAGCGCTATCTGCCCGCAAACGAATAAGGAGCACGCGACACCCATGAGCACCGTCTCCACCATCCCCCACCTCACACTCAACGACGGCCACGAGATCCCCCAGCTCGGCTTCGGCGTCTTCCAGATTCCGCCGGAGGACACCGCCCAGGCCGTCGGCGAGGCGCTCGAGGTCGGATACCGCCACATCGACACGGCCGAGATGTACCGCAACGAGCGCGGCGTCGGCGAGGCGGTCCGCGCCTCGGGGCTCGACCGCGACCAGGTCTACATCACCAGCAAGCTGAACAACGGCTATCACCGCCCTGACGACGCGCGCCGGGCGTTCGATCAGACGCTGACCGAGCTCGGCTTCGACTACGTCGACCTGTTCCTCATCCACTGGCCGCTCCCCACCCTGTATGACGGTGACTTCGTCTCGACCTGGAAGGTCCTGGAGGAGTTCAAGGAGCAGGGACGCGCCCGCTCGATCGGCGTCTCCAACTTCCAGGTGCCCCACCTCGAGCGTCTGGCGCGGGAGACCGAGATCACGCCCGCGGTCAACCAAATCGAGCTGCATCCCTACCTGGCCAACGAGCCGGTCCGCGCCTACGGCGAGGACCACGGGATCCGCACCGAGGCCTGGTCGCCGATCGCCCAGGGAGCGGTCCTCGATGAGCCGGTGATCACCGAGATCGCCGGCCGGCTCGACCGGACCCCGGCGCAGGTCGTCCTGCGCTGGCATCTGGAGCGTGCGAGCATCGTCTTCCCCAAGTCGACGACGCCGTCGCGCATCCGGGAGAACTTCGAGCTGTTCGACTTCGAGCTCGGAGCCGACGACACGGCGGCGATCACCGCGCTCGACAAGGGCGAGACGGGGCGCACCGGCCCCAACCCCGACCAGTTCGCCTACATCCCGGACTGACGCCGCACGCGGCTGCGCCCCGGGGCGGGTGACGGTCCCGCTCGCCCGGGGCGCTTGCGCGTCCCGCACCGGGCCGCTAGACCATGTGGATCGTCCATCCAACGGAGGTGTCAGATGGTCCGCAACATGATCGCCCGCCGCCGCCGGGCCGCCCCCCAGGCGACCCCGGCCACCGTCACGGGCGCGTCCATCACCGGCGCCCGGTTGATCGGCCCCACGGCGATGGCACCGCTGTCGATAGCGGCGGTCGCGATCGGCGCGCTCGCCATCGGCCGGGTGGCGATCGCCGACGCCGTCATCCGCCGGCTGCGTGCCGGCGAGGTGGAGATCGGCTCGCTGAAGGTGGGCGAGCTGGAGGTCGCGGGACGGCGGTGGCCCCAGCCGCCCACCGCCTGAGGTGTCAGGCGCCGTCCGCGCGGGACCGCTCGGCGCTGCGCTCGTGGCGGGGCAGGCCGTCCTGCGGAATCTCGTAGTAGTCGCCCGCCTGGCTGACGAACCAGTGGCCGGCGGTCCGCAGGCCGGTGGCGCCGTCGAGCGTGCCGGCGGCGATGCTGACCGTCGGTCGCCGCGGCGGGTCCCAGAACAGGCTGGAGCCGCACTCGCCGCAGAAGCCGCGCCGCGCGCCGGCGTCGCTGCGGGGGCTGTCGATCCAGCGCAGGCCGCGGTCCTCGAGCAGGACGAGGTCCTCACGCGCGGCCGCCGTGCTCGCCGAGGCGTGGCCGTGCCAGCGGCGGCACTCCGCGCAGTGGCAGATGAGCACGTCGCGAAGCGGGCCGCGCACCTCATAGCGGACCGCGCCACACAGACACCCGCCGGTCGCCGTCATCCGGGATGGTCGTCCGCGCGGGGCTGACCTGCTGCTGCCCGCGCCGCCCGCGCCGGCCTGACCTTCTGCTGCCTGCGCCGCCCGCACCGCGCCGGCCTGCCGGCCGTCCATCCACATCTCCCAGCGACCGGAGGGCGAGTGGCGCTCGTCGAGGAACCGGTACGGTCTCCGGCCGCCGAACTCCAGCTGCCGCAGCCGCGCCACCCCGCCGAGCACCGAGGCGATGCGCCGGCGCGGCCAGCCGAGCGCATCTTCGATCTCCGGAAACGGCCGGGGGCGGTCCGGAGCGACGGCCAGCGCGTCCAGGAGTTGACGCATGAGCTCGCTGCAGCGGTCGTAAAAGCGGGCGATCTCGCCCTCGTCGTCCAGGGCGTTCTCAGGTGCGTGCTGGACCAGACCGACCGCGCGCGGCATGGCGGAAAACCATAACCGGCGGTCATGGGAAGGTGACCCGCGGCGGGCGGCGGGCTCAGAACCGCAGCGGCAGACTCGTCACCGCCCGCAGGTACGGGTCGGTTTGCCACTGGGCCTGGCCGTCGAGCGCGAGCGTGGGAAATGCGTCCAGCAGCATCCGGATCGCCACCGGGGCGACGAGCCGGGCGAGGGGTGCGCCGATGCAGTAGTGGATGCCGTCGCCGAAGGCGAGGTGCCTGGCGTTGTTGCGGCGGATGAGGAAGCGCTCAGGGTCCTTGAAGACCGCGGGGTCGTGGTCGGCCGATCCGACGACCGCGGTCACCCTGGCGTTCTTCTTGTAGGGCCGGCCGCCGACCTCGGTGTCGACCGCGGCGTAGCGATCGATGACCTGAACCGGGCCGTCGAACCGGAGCATCTCCTCGACGGCGCGGTCGATGAGCCGATCGGTGTCCTTGCGCAGCAGCTTGAGCTGGTCCGGATGCAACAGGAGGTTGCGGATGCCGGTGCCGATGATGAACGTCGTCGACAGGTAGCCGGCGACGAGGAAGTCGATGGCGACCATCTGGACCTCCTGGGTGCTCAGTCCGGCGTCGGCGAATGCGTTGCAGATCACGGCGAACAGGCCTGCCGCCGGCTTCGCCCGGTTGGCGAGCATCAGCGCCTCGAAGTACGTGTTGAGCGCCATGGAGCAGGTGGCGCCCATGCCCAGGACGGCCGGCGTCTGGGTGATGTCATGGGCGGCGACGATCGCCGCCTGCCAGGTGATCAGCCCGCCGCGGATGGCCGGGTCCGGAGGGATCCCCAGCAGCGTCAGGAGGACGTTGGCGGGAAGGGGCAGGGCGTAGTCGGAGATGAGCTCCATCCGGCCGTGTTGCCGGGCTGCGGCCAGCATGGGCGTGCCGATCGCCTGCGCCAGCTGGGGTGCGCCCTGGATCGCGTCGGTGAACAGCGGCGTCAGGATCGAGCGCAGCTGGGTGTGCAGCGGCGGATCGGAGCTGAACAGCCCCTTGGGGAAGCTTTCCGTCAGCGTCCCGTACGGCCCCGGCGGCGGGGTCAGGGCGCTGGGTGGGTTCTTGACCCACACCTTCTTGTTGGTGAGAACCTCGACGCAGTCGGCATGACGGAACATCCAGTCGCTCCCATACAGGTCGACGCGGGCGACCGGCGCCTGCTCGCGGAACGCGGCATACGTCGGGTACGGGTCGGCGAGGAACGTCGGGTCGTGCGGGTTGAACATGCTCGGATCGAAGCCGTCGGTCATGAGCCGGGACCGCCTGTCTGCTCGCCGGGATTGCCGAGCGCACCGAGCAGCCACGCGCTGACCTCAGGCGTGATCGTCAGATGCGGTTGGTTGGTCGCGCAGTACGCGTAGTCGTGAAACGGCCCCGCGCCGGACCCCGGCGCGGGCACGGGCGCAAACGGATCCTGGTCGAGATCGAGCGCGCTGATCGTCGGCACCGTGCACGCCAGCGCGTACGCCTGGGTCACCTGTCCGCAACCGACCCCGGCGGCCAGCGCCGCCACCTCCCCGTTGTAGGGCTCCTGTCCCCCGGGGGCGCCGTCCCAGGCGATCCCGGCCTCGAGGCGGAGCGGCCGCAGCTCCGGCGGGCGCGCCAGGAACCAGTACCCCGATCCGACGGTTCCCCCGGTGTCGGTCAGCGTCCAGGTCTGCGCCGAGACCCAGGGCTCGCCGGCCCAGCGCAGAAGCGGAGTCCCGGTCGGCGCCTCGCGCACGCCGTCGCCGCGCCCGGAGGACATGGCCAACCGGCGCGGCCGCCGCGGGTAGTTGCCAACCGCCGCCAGATCCCGCACCCATTCCTCCCGCAGGCGGCTGGTGCGGGCCACCCCGTCGTGCAGCCACCAGAGGTCGAACTGCTGGTTGGCGGGCGAGTCGAGCTGCTCGGCGTATCCGGCCAGCGCGGGGAGATACGGCCGGAACGTCTGGACGAACCACTGCGCCGCCAGGCTGGTGTACGTGCCGCCGTGCGGAGTGTCGAGCGTTACGAACACCGCCGTGTGGTGATCCTCCCCGCGCGCCTCCATCGCCGCCAGTGCGTAGCGGCTGATCAGCCCGCCCATGCTCACGCCGCCGACGACCAGCGGCGCGTCGGTCCGGCGCATCGCCTCCCGGAGGCAGGCCACCAGGACGTCGGCGTTGCGCTGGATCTTGTCCATCCCCTGGTCGAGCCCGACGAGCACGAGGTCGTACCCCGCCGCGCGCAGCGAGGTGGCGGTTCGCTGCTGGTCGAGCGTGTCGTACAGGTAGTCGGCCGCGTGGCCCCCGGGGAAGCCCTCCACCATGATCACTGGGTGGCGCAGCGACGCCCCGGACGCCGCGGCGTAGACATACGCCGTCCCGGTGTTGCCGTTCTCGCCGCGCAGCCGCCACGTCTCGTCCGGCACCGGGGCGGCCGGCTGGTCGGAGAGCGGGACCGCGAAGCGCGCCGTCAGGACCTCGCGTCCGTAGTGACAGCGCACCGCGGCCGTCGCCGTCGCCGCGTCGTCCGAATAGGTGGCCTCGACCGGCGCGCCCATCTCGGCGGGCTGAAAGCCGCGCCCATCCCCGGCGTCGAGCTCGACGCGGTCCGGTGGAGGGCTGTCCGGGGTGGTCAGGCACAGGTCCTCGGTCACCAGCCACGGCACGCGCCGTCCGCGGTAGGCCGGTGCGGCGAACCCCCACTGGTCGTGGAGCAGCCCGCCGGCGACGAACGCCTGCCGCTCGTCCAGCTGGTCCCGGAGCGTCTCCGGCGGATCGGTGAGCGCTCGCCCCTCGGCGGCCGCGCGCCGGATGCGCGCCGTCAGACGCGCCTGGGGCACCCCATAGCGGTGGCGGGCAACGGCGATCGGCAGCGGGCCGTCCGGCCGATATGCGGTGGCCGCGGCGACCAGCTCCAAGAACGGGCGCACCACCCGCGGCCGGAGCGCGCCGTTCTCCAGGCGCAGGTAGGCCCCCGCGAACGACTGCGCGTCGAGGGCCGGCGCCCCGTCGCTGCCGTTCGGCAGCTCGGTGGTCCCCCACCAGAGCAGCACTGCACCGGGGACGGTGGCGGGCGAGGCCTCGGCGAGGAGGTGGCGGATCTGCGCGGTCAGCGCCGGTGCCACCGACGCCGGCGGGGTCACGCGCCCTCTCCGCCGGTCAGCGCCGACAGATAGCGCAGCCCGCCGATGCCCGGGACGAAGCAGTACAGGCTGCCGCGCGTCTGCACCAGATCCGGCAGGCCGGTCATGACGATGGGGTCGCGGCTGTCGTCGGTGCGCACGGTGAAGTGACCGGCGCCGCCGGGCTGGACGCCGACGATCGGGTCCCGGGTTCCGCGCAGCCCGTGGGTGGCGTAGTCCTGGTTGGCCCAGACCCGCATCAGGAACTCGTACTGCATCTCCAGGTCACCGCACAGGAACATTCCGATCAACCCCCGCTCCACCCCCTCGTCCGCGGCGTTGCGGTCGTACGGCGGTCCGTACGGCATGCCCCGGCGGACGATGCGGCGCGTGTGAGGCTTGCCCATGACCAGCGAGCTGCGCGGGTTCAGCCGCCGGATGTGCGAGCCAATCGGACAGCGCACACCATCCACGTCGTCGAAATAGGTGGGGTGGCGAGGCGAGGGCGCGTAGTCGAAGTCGTTGAGGTGCCTGGGGTCCATCCACGAGTCTTTCCCGTAGCCGCCGGGCACGAGCGTGAGCGGCGTCCCGTCGCGCCACCGGCCGAGGAGCTTGGCGGCGACCAGCTCCCGGTCGAGACCCCACGTCCGCGACCAGTCGTCGAGCAACCGCTCGAACCCCGCCACGTCCTGCCGCAGGATCCTGAATGCGCCGTAGCAGCCGTTGTCGGCGAGCGCTGACGGCAGCTTGCCGACGAAATTGCCGCCGTAGGAGTTGACGTAGCCGGACCCCAGCAGGAAGTCGCCGGTGGGGGCCTTCGGCTGCATGTCCGGGATGGCCCGGCCGGTTCCGCCCTCGATCTGCGGCTGGGCGATCCCGTCGCGATAGCCGAAGTGCACCGTCTGGTCAGGCAGGGCGGCGGCGTCGTGGGCCGAGATCTCGGTCAGCCTGGCGGTGGCGAACGACTTGCGCAGGCGCCCGCTCATGGTCTCCAGGTGCCGGGCCCGCTGCTCCTCGGTGTAGAGCGAGAGGAGGATGTGGACCGGCGGCGTCGCCGTGCCGCCGAGGACCCAGTCGGACGGCGCGCTGGCGTCGACGTCGCCGAGCCCCACCCCGCCGGGGAAGTCCGGATCGTCCTGGCCGGCCCGCACCGCGGGCCCCTGAACGAACGCGTCGGGGAACGCGCCGAGCACCTCGGCGGGCACGCCGAGCGCCTGCAGTCCGGCGTAGGTGAGGCCGATGTTCAGGCAGTACTTCGGCTTCACGGTCCAGTGTTCGTCGGTGGTGATCTGCGGGCTGCGCCGCGCCCTACCGGACACGAGGTCGGCGAGGAACCGGCGCGCACCGGCGCCGTCGGTGATGCCCAGCGCGAAGTGGCGCGCGTCGGTGAACCGGTAGCCGCGCAGCAGGTTGCCCTGGATGTCGGCGAGATCGAGCGACACTAGAGCCTGCGCGCGGTCCTGAGGATGTCGATCACGGTGACCGCCGGGTAGGCCGACCACGCGTGAATCCGGGAGAGGTTGTGCTGTTGGACGAACTCCACGAATTCGCGCGGATGCTGTTGGACCGGCAGCGGCGACGCGTCCCGGACGAACTGGAGAATCGCGGTGAACACGTCGCCCAGGACGGCCACGAAGTCCATGATGTAGTTGTCCAGGCCACCGTCGTACTCGGTGATGACCCACAGCGCCGAGCCATCCGGCATCGGCAGGAACCGGGCGAAGTGGACGTAGTGCAGCGAGGTCAGCGCCTCGTTGACCTCCTCCCGGGCGGATTGCAGCGTCGCCAGCAGCGCCGGCATCTGGGTGGGGTTCTTGAGGGGGAGGTACAGATTCAGCGCGTTCTGCACCTGGTCCTCGAGACCGAGCCTGAGAGACGGGAACGTCGGCGGGGTGGCCGCCGGGCTCGTCTCGATCCGTCGGATGTGCATCAGGTCGCCTCCGCGATCGCCAGCCAGTGCAGAGCGCCGAGGCGGTCGAGAGCGTCGATCGCCTGCCGCCGGCGCTCCGGCGTTCCCTCGGCCACGCGGTGGCGGACGAGCTCCAGCCGAGCCCGCGCGACGTCGTAGTCCATGTCCAGGCGGCGGGCGAGCCGCTCGGATTCGAGCCAATCCTTGACCGCCCGGGCCCGCTGCCCCTGCTCCCAGGCCAGCCACCCCTCCAGCAGCAGACGCCGCGGCCGGATGCCGTGGAATGTCCAGGCGATGCGGCGGAGCGCGCGGCAGCCCCGCCGGACCCGCTGCACGAGCTGCGCGTGCTCGGCAGCGTCACTCGCCGTCTCCAGCATCTCCATGTAGACCTCGACCGTCCCGGCTGCGAAGTCCGCCCAGTGAAACCCGGTGACGGGCTGCGCGGTCACCATCTTGATGACCGCGTCGGCCGCCTGCAGCGCGTCCGCCCGCCGGCCCTGCCGAAGGCGGGTGGCAGCCGTCGCATAGTGCTTCTCGATGAGCGTGCCGCCGTCGCTCGCCGGTGTGTCGATGGCCAGCGCCGCCTCGAGGGCGGCGGCGCCAAGCTCGGTGGCGCCGCGACCCACCTGGGTCTCGACCTCGTCGAGCAGCGACCACGCCTCGAGTTGGGGATTGCGGTTACGCGCCGCCAGCTCGCGCGTTCGCCGCCAGCATGCCTCCGCCCCCCTGAAGTCCCCGGCGCAGATGTGGAGCGCCGAGCGCGTCTGCCACAGCTCGGCCTCCAGGTTGTAGTCGCCGATTTCACCGAACACCTGGAGCGCTCGGCTCGAGTCCTCGATCCCGCGCCGCCATTGACCGCGCTGCGCCAGCATGAGCGCGTGGACGTTCCAGACGTAGGCGAGCGCCTCAGACTGACCCTCCCGGTCGGCCATCTGCACCGCCCGTGTGGCGTAGCCGTCGGCCAGACGCCGGAGGTTGAGCATGCTCGTGGCGGTGGCCGCGTTGGCCAGCGCCCGCGCCAGTGCCGGCGATGAGCCCGCCTCCTCGCCCAGGTTGAGGCCGGCGAGCATCAGGTAGAACAGCTCGGCTCCGGACTCGCCGTTGAGGTAGCAGATCTGGACGAGCGTCTTGTAGCCCTCGACGGCCTCGTCGAGCAGCGCCTTCTCCGCCAGCCGCCGGTTGCGGTACCGGCCGGGCGCGACGAGATGCACTCCCTGCTGAGCGGCGACGGCCGCCAGGTTGGCGGCGAGCGAGCGGGGCTGCTTGGGCACGGTCCGGTCCAGGCGGGAGACGGTGTCCTCGATGAGCGCCCGTGCCCGCTCGAAGTCGCCGAGGAAGTAGTACGCCGCCGCCTCGCCCTGCTGGCAGTGCACCCGGAGGCGCAGATCGGAGTTCCAGCGCCCGTCGCGCTGGGCCTGGGCCCGCAGCTCCGCGTAGAACTGGGCCGCCTCCTGGAAGGCGCCGCCGTGCAGCGCCGAGCGTCCGGCCTGCTCGAGGTAGGCGATCGCCTTGGGCGCATCCTCGGCCTGGGCCCAGTGGTGGGCGAGCAGCGCGTGGTGGGGCTCAAGCTCCTGGGACGAGTGGGTGCGCTCATACCACTCCGCGACCGCGCGATGCAGCGGCCGGCGCTGGGACTCGGTCAACAGGCCGTAGGCGACATCGCGCATGATCTCGTGGCGGAAGGCGTAGGAGCGCTCGCGGCCGGCCTGATGGGGAACCACCAGGTCCAGCGCGGCCAGCGCCTCGAGATCCTCGGCGACGCGGGAGCGCGCCGAGCCGACCGGGTGAGCCTCGCTGACCGTCTCCACCGAGAAGGTCGGCCCCACCACGGCCGCCACCTTGAGCGAGAGCTGCTGCTGGGGAGTCAGGCGATCGACGAGGCTCAGCACCGCCCCCTCCACCGTGGAGGGGATGTCGAGCTGCGACAGGTCGCCGACGACGGTCGTGCCGGATTCCACGCGCACGACCCCGCCCTCCTGCATCGTCTTGACCAGCGCCTCGCAGAAGAACGGATGACCGGCCACCCGCGCCTCGACGAAACGGCTGAGATCGGCCGGGATCCGGCTCACGCCGAGCCGCTGGCGCACAAGCGCTGCGGTGTGCTCCGGCTCCAGTGTCGTCAGACGCACCGGCTCGTCCGTGGCCAGCTTCAGGATCTCGTCGTGGTCGTCGCTGGGCGCCGTCGCCCGTCGCAGGGTGACCATCGTCAGCAGACGCGGCACCGAGCGCACGACGCGGCGGAGCAGCGCCCGTGAGCTGGAGTCGAGCCAGTGGGCGTCCTCGACCACCAGTAGCGCCGGCTTCTGGGCGGTCAGGCGCGACAGCACGCGCGTGAACAGCATCGTGGTGTTGTCCGCGCGCACGTCGCCGGTCATCGCCGCCGTCCACTCGTTATCGGCAATCGTGACCGGCAGCACGCTGGAGAGCAGCGGGATGAGGCGCTCGACCTCCGGCACGCCGCCGATTCGCTGGAGCGCGCGACGCTCCAGCTCACCGGGGTCCGGGGTCTCGCCGTTGAGTCCGAACGCCGCGGCGAACACCGGGCGCCACGCGTAGTAGGCGGTGGTGCGCTCGACCGCGTCGGCGGCCGCCGTCAACACCTCCACGTCGGCAGCCCGGGCCATGCGAAGGGCCTCGGCGACGAGCGCCGACTTGCCGATGCCGGCATCGCCCTCCACCACGACCACTCCCGGTTCGCCACTGTCGGTCAGCCGATCCAGGCGCCGGCCGATCACGATCCGCTCGTTCGCCCGGTCGACGAGCTCTCCGTGGCGGGCCGGCGGCGCGCCGGCCTCCATGCCGGTGAAGCGGACGATGTCCACCGGGTCGGCCCATCCCTTGACCGAGATCGGCGGGAGGGGCTCGAACCGAAACCGCTCACCGACCAGCCTCGGCGTCACGTCGTCGCACAGGATCTCGCCGTTCCCCGCGTACGCGAGCCGTGCCGCCAGATTGGTGACGATGCCGTAGAGCGCGTACTCGCGGCGCAGGTCGGTTCCGAACAGCCCGCAGAAGGCCCGTCCGCTGGCCACGCCCACCGAGCAGGGGAGATCGAGCTCGGCGAGCTCCGCGCGCAACGCCGCGGCGGCGCGCAACGCCCGCTCCGCATCGTCCTCGTGAGCGCGCGGCGGCAGCCCAAAGACGGCGGACAGCGTCAGGCCCTTGTTGTCCATGCCCGGCTTGCTGGCGCCCTCGAATCGGACGATCGTCTCCTGAAACGCCCGAATCGCCCGCTGGCTGCGGTCGATCGCCTGCGCCGGGTCGACCTCCCGGTCGAGCAGCCGGGCCATGATGACGGTGACGTGGCGTAGCTCGGCCAGCCACTCGGTGCCGGAGTCCACGGTCCAGGAGCGGACGGGTGCAGGCACGAACGGCGCGATGATCTCCGCCGGGATGTCCGGCACCGGGTCCGCCGGACCGGCGGGCGGCGCCGGCGTGTGGACGGCAGTGACGACGACGAGCTCATCTCCGGCCCGTGGCTCCCCGTCGGTCCGGTCGGCCACCAGCTCCCAGGCCGAGCGCCGTAGCGCGACGCTGCCCGCGGGCGCAGCGATCTCCGTGGCGATCACGTCGTCGAACGCCTGCCCGGCCGGCAGCACCTCCCAGCGTCCGTTGACGCCGCCGACCAGCACGATGTGAAGCTCGCCGGCCGAAACGCCGATGCGGGTCCTGACGGGCGTGCCCCCTGGCGCCGGCAGGGTGCGCGACGCTGCCTGAAACGCCAGACCGGCCGCCGCCGCGCGCGCCGTGGCCTCGGCGACCCCGGCATCGTCGTCGGCGGGCCAGAAGCACAGGAAGGCGTCCCCGGCGATCGTCAGCACGTCGCCGCCGTGGGCGTAGACGGTCTCGGCGATCTGCGCGAAGTAGGCATTGAGTCCCTGGGCGAGCTCGTCGAGTCCCTCCGATCCGACGCCGCGCAGCTGCTCGACCGTGGCCGTCCACCCCTCGATGTCGCTGAGCAGCAGCGCCCCCCTGAGCGTGAACGACTCGACCTCAACCAGCGGATCGCCGGCGGCCAACCGCTGCCTGAGGAAGGATGAGATGTAGCTGCGAGCGTGCTGCGAGGCGCGAGGCCCTGCGGCCAGCTCAGGTACCTCGGTCACAGCACCACATACCGGATCAAGACAGCCGCCCCTTGGTGTCCGCTTTGGCTCAGCCTAGATGAGCCGCGCCCGCGGCGCAACCGGGCCACTCCCGCGTCGTCACTCCAGGGAGAACGGTGGGTAGCGATCGGTGGTGAGAAGGAAGGCGTAAGCGGTGACGCGAACCGCCCACCGCCCAACGCCGACGACAAAGTCGAACAGCGTACGGGGGTAACGCCCGGTGAACAGGATCGCGAACCAGGCGATCACAACGGAGACGAACGCGGCTATGCCGAGAAAGAAGAGCAGGATGTAGTGCGGGATCGCCAGCAGCCACTTGACAAGCGGGAGCCAGCGGTTGAGGTCGTTGGGCACGTTGGGGTAGGCGATATCCAAGCGCAGCGACTGCTGCTCGTCCGTTGACGGATAGCGGTCGTCGAGAAGCGCCCCGTAGATCGAAACGCGTGTTGAGAACCGCAGCAGTTCCAGGTTCCAGTCAAACCACCAGCGCGGGTACTTCTCGCGGAAGAGGATCATCAGCAGCGGTCCCGTGAACAGCAGTCCGCCGGCACCGACCGCGATCGTTCGAGCCGACCCCGCCGCGGTCGAGTACGTCATCGTCGCTCCAGACACGGTGGCGAGCACAGCGGCGATCGGAATGATCGTGAACGGGCGGAAGAACGTCGTCAATCGGTTCAACAACCGATCGGGGTACTCCACATCAAACTGGACCGGGTACTGGCCCGCGGGCGCGACGGCTTCCATGATGCGTCCCTCTCGTCGTACGGCTGCGCGATCCAGGGCCGCGCACGTCAACGCACCGTGACAGGCTGCGAGATGCTCGCCATCCGTGGCAAGTCCTTACTGGGCGACCCTCAGGGTACGGAGAAAATCAGGCGGCTCCACCCCGTCGGTGCCCATGACCGACGCCACCGGGCCTCCCTCCTCGGAGGCAAACACCGTTGCCGGAGCCCGGACCGTGTCACCATCTGTCCAGCGCAACCCAAGGAACCGTGACGAGGAGAGCAGAGATGGCTGCAACCGAGAAGGCGATCCTGGCGGGCGGGTGCTTCTGGGGGGTCCAGGATCTGGTCCGCAAACTCGATGGCGTGACCGGCACGCGAGTGGGCTACACCGGCGGCAACACCCCCAACGCGACCTACCGCAACCACGGCTCGCATGCCGAAGCAATCGAGATCCTGTTTGATCCGGAGCGCATCTCCTATCGGGACCTGCTGGAGTTCTTCTTTCAGATCCACGACCCGACGACGAGGAACCGCCAGGGCAACGACGTTGGGGCGAGCTATCGCTCGGCGATCTACTACGTCGACGATGACCAACGCCGCATCGCAGAGGACACGATCGCCGATGTCGACGCCTCCGGCCTGTGGCCGGGCAAGGTCGTGACCGAGGTGGCGCCTGCCGGACCGTTCTGGGAGGCCGAGCCCGAGCACCAGGACTACCTCGAGCGCTACCCCAACGGCTACACATGCCACTTCGTCCGCCCGGGCTGGAAACTGCCGCGACGCGCTCGCGAAGCGGCGCACTGAGCGAGGCGCCGCGAGCACGACCGGCCTGGCCTTCTAGGGTGAGCGATGGGACTCGAACCCACGACCGCCTGGACCACAACCAGGAGCTCTACCAACTGAGCTACGCCCACCGTGGGACAGCTGAATCTACCAGTGCGGAGCGCCGTCCGGGGGCCGGCCGGGTGGGGCCCCAGGGTCAGCTGCATGACCCCGTAGTACTGGTCGGACCACGCGGCCCGCCCCGGGCGTGACCATCCCGGGGCTCAGCAGACAACAGGTGGTGAGGGAGATATACGATCCGCGGGCATGGAGCAGCGGATCAGTCTGGTCACGCTGGGAGTGGCGGACCTGGCCCGCGCCCGCGCGTTCTACGAGGCGCTGGGCTGGGCGGGCGCCCGCCAGCCTGATGACGAGGTCTGCTTCTTCCAGGCCGGGGGCCTGGTGTTCGGCCTGTGGACGGCGCTCGGCGGCCACGGCGCTCCGGGGATCGAGCTGGCTCACAACGTCCGCTCGCCCACGGAGGTGGACGCCGTGCTGGCCGAGGCGGAGACGGCCGGTGGGCGCATCGTCCGCCCCGCGCACGTCGCGGACTGGGGCGGGACGACGGGCGCGTTCGCCGATCCGGACGGCTACGTCTGGGAGGTCGCCCACAACCCCGGCTGGACGCTCAACCCGGACGGCAGCATCAGCATCTGACCCGGGCGGGCCCGCGGCGGCGGAACGCGCGGAAAGGAACATCACCGGCGTCGCGTCTTGGCGGGCATGGATGTCGGTCATAAGACGTCTGATGTCGCCCGCGCGGCGGCCCGCCACCACCCTCGCGTCCGTATCCGGCCATTGGAGCCCGCGGACGGCGCCGGCGTGGCGGCGCTGTTTGACCGGTTGAGCGCCGAATCGCGGCGCCGCCGGTTCCTGACCCCCAAGCGCCGGCTGAGTCCCCGGGAGCTCCGGCACCTCACGGACGTCGATCACGTCCGCCACGAGGCGCTCGCCGCCGTTGACGACCGCGGCGGATCGATCGTAGGGATCGCCCGGTACGTGGAGTTCAGCGGCCGCCCGCGGGTCGCCGACGTCGCCCTCGAGGTGGCCGACGACCTGCAGGGCACGGGGATCGGCACCATGCTGGCCCGCCGGCTGGTCGAGCGGGCCCGGGCGAACGGTATGGACAAGCTCGAGGCGACCACGCTATGGGAGAACGGGGCGGCACGGTCGGTCTGCCGGCGGCTCGGCTTCCACGCCCGGGCCAGTCAAGGCACGGAGATCGAGCTGGAACTGGTGCTGTCGGCGCCCGCCGCTCACGTGCAGCCCCTGGCCGCGAAGGGGGCCACCGCGCCGTGACCAGTCGCCCCCACTCCACATTCCTCTTCGCCGACCTTGTCGGCTTCACCACCCTGACCGAGCGCTGCGGCAACGAGGCCGCGGCGCGGGTGGCGCACCGGTTTCTCCGAGCGATCGACGATCTCAGCCGCGCGCACGGCGCCGTCTGCGTCAAGTCGCTGGGCGACGGCGCGATGATCTGGGCGCCCGGCGCATCGCGGGCAGTCGCGCTGGCGGGGCGGATTCTCGACGAGGTCGGCACGCGCCCGGATCTGCTGCCGGTTCGCGTCGGCGCCGATACCGGACCGGTGACGGTGCGCGGCGGGGATGCCTACGGGCACGCCATCAACGTCGCCGCGCGCCTGGCGCGCGAGGCCGAGCCCAACGAGGCGCTGATCGGCGACGCCACCCGCGCGGCCGCCCCGGCGTCGGCACAGCACCGGTTGACGCGACGCCGCGAGCTCGAGCTTCGAGGGCTGAGTTGGCCCGTCGTGGTGTGGCGGATGGCCGCCGCCAGGGCGCCTCGGAGCGCGGCGACATTCCCGGCCGGGGCGCACCGGCGAACATCAGCCGCCCGAGCGGGAAGGATCGCCGCCGCGCTCGCGTCAGACATCCGATGAGCGCAGGCGAGACTCAGCGCTGACCGCTGCCCCGGCGAGATGACGTACGTCATCGGCATCGACGTCGGCTCCCAGAGTGTCAAGGCGACGCTCGTCGACGCCGCCGGCGCGACCCTGGCGGCGAGCACCGCGCCGTGCCACACCACGTACCCGGGCAGCGGTCTGGCCGAGCAGGATCCCGCCGGGTGGGAGCGGGCCATCGCTCGGTGCGTCCGGGACCTGCGCCACTGCACCGGCATCACTGCGGGCGCCGTGACGATGCTCGCCCTCGCCTGCCAGGTTGACGGCCTGGTCGCACTCGATCACCGCCTGCGCCCGCTGCGTCCCGCGATCATCTGGCTGGACCGGCGCGCCGTCCGGCAGGCGTCAGAGCTTCGCGACGCGCTCGGCGACGAGTTCCTGGCCGGCCGGACCGGGCTCAACCCGGACGCCTCGCACACGGCGCCGAAGGCGATGTGGCTGCGCGACGAGGAGCCAGAGGTCTACCACCGGGCGCGCTGGCTGGCCCCGGTGGCCGGCCACCTGACCGGCTGGCTGACCGGCTCGGTGGTTCAGGATCACGCCAACGCCTCGAGCACGTTGCTGTACGACCTCAGGTCCCGGGGCTGGTCGGCCGAGCTGGTGGACGGCGCTGGGCTGGAGGGCGCCAAGCTGCCGGCGATCCTCTCGGCCAGGCAGGTGATCGGCCCCCTCCGGGCGCGGGCCGCCGAGGCGTTGGGGCTCACCACCGGGTGCCGTGTGGCGGTGGGGACCGGCGACGATCATGCGGCCGCCATCGGGGCGGGCGCCGTGACCCCCGGCATCATCGTCGACGTCACCGGCACGGCCGAGCCGGTCGGCGTGGCGTCCGCGCACCCGGTCGCCGACCCGGACCGGCTGGTGGAGACGCACGCCCACGCCGTCGACCGGATGCTGTTCGTCGAGAACCCGGGCTTTGTCTCCGGCGGCAGCACCAGCTGGTGGGCGCGGGCCCACGGCATTCCCCAATCCGAGGTCCTGGCCCAGGCCGCGCTGGCACCCCCCGGGAGTGACGGAGCGCCGTTCCTGCCGACGCTGTCCGGCGCGACCGCCCCTCGCTGGAACGATCGGATGCGGGGCACCTTCGCCGGACTGAGCCTTCACCACGACCGCGCCCACCTGGCCCGGGCCATCCTGGAGGGCTGCGCATACGCGCTGCGCGACATCGTCGACCGGTTCGCCGCCCTCGGCCTCGGCAGCGAGGAGCTCCGGGTGGTCGGCCGCGGCGCCCGCTCGCCGCTGTGGCTCCAGATCAAGGCCGATGTGACGGGGCGGCCGGTCCGGGCGGTCCGGGGAGACCACGCCACCGCCACCGGAGCCGCCATGCTCGCCGCGGTCGCCGCCGGACATTTCGCCGACATCGGAGAGGCGGTGGCACAGATGGTGCGGCTCGCCGACGGGCCGATCGTTCCCCGCGCCGCCACCGCCGAGCTCTATGCCGACGCCTACCACTCCTACCGCCGGCTGTTCGACGGGATCGAGCAGGCCTGTTATGACCGTGGGCGCCGGACGTCAGGCGTCTGTGACGATGGATGCCACGCGACAGCACCGGCGCCCGTCACTCGTCGACCAGGTGCGCGAGGCCCTGCTGGCCGATCTGTCGGCCGGCCGGCTCGCACCGGGCGCCAAGCTGGCCAACGAGACCGAGCTGGCCGAGCGCTTCGGTGTGAGCCGCTCCACCATCCGCGAGGCGGTGGGCGGCCTGATGGACGCGGGGTATCTGGCGCGGCGGCACGGTTCCGGCACCTACGTCACCTGCGTGCCGCGGACGCGGCACCCCCTGGAGACGACCGTGAGCTACACCGCGATGATCCGCGCGGCCGGTCACCAGCCCGGAGACACCGTCCTCGGCCAGGAGGTTCGCCCCTGCCGCGGGGCCGAGGGCGCGCTGTTGAACCTGGCCGCGAGCGAAGCGGTGCTCGAGGTCGAGCGCGTGCGGCTCGCCGATCGCCGTCCGGTCATCTACTCGCGGGACCGGATTCCGGCCGCGCTCCTCGACGGCCTTCAGGGGCGGCTCGACCGCTCGCTGTACACGACGCTGGCGTCGGCGGGCCACGCCGTAACCAGTGCCAGCGCCCAACTCCTGCCCACCCTCGCCACCGCCCGGCTGGCGCGCCTGCTCGCGGTCAGGCGTGGCGCGCCGCTGCTGCACATCGATCAGGTCGATTACGACCAGCGGGGCCGGCCGGTGATGCTCTCCGACGAGTGGCACGTGGCCGATGCGTTCGATGTGATCGTCAACCGCCGCGCCTCGTCCGACGATGCCTGAGGTCGGCCGTCCGGATCGGGGTGAGATTCAGGGAATCTCCGGATACCGGGCATCGGCGTCGTCCGGCAGGCTGCATCTATGCCGACGTTCGTCCTCACGCACCAACACCGGGCCGAGGAGTGCGCGGTGGCGGCCGCCGCCTGGAAGGGCTTCGCGAGCCCGCTGCGCCGCGGACGTCCGCTGGGCTCATGCGCCGTCGGGCGACACCGCGTGTGGTGGACGGTTGAGGCTGTCGACGGCGACGCCGCGCTGGCGCTGCTGCCGGCCTGGGTCGCGCGCCGAACCGTCGCCGAAGAGGTGCGCGAGGTGCCGGTTCCGTGAGCGCGTGCACCTCGATCATCGATGACCGGCGCGCCGTGGCGGCGGCTGAGCCCCGCACCGGCTCCGATCAGACGGCGCCGGCCAGGCGCAGCGCCCCCAGCGGAGCCTGGCCGCGGGTGCTCGATCCGCAGGCATTGTCAAACTACATCGACCCGCTGTACCGCGCCGCCTGGGCGCTCTGCGGATCCTCGCACGACGCCGAGGATCTCGTCCAGGAGACATTCGTCAACGTGCTCAAGCGCCCCCGGGTCCTCCGGGACGGCAACGAGAGGGCCTACCTCATGCGGGCGTTGCGCAACACGTTCGCCAGCCGGTACCGCAAGCGCGCCCAGCAGCCCCGGGAGCACAGCCTGACCGAGGACGACGTGCCCGTCCACGATGACTGCGGGATCAGCGCGCGGGAGATCATGGAGGCGATCGCGAGCGCGCCGACGCCCTACCGGGAGGCGGTGATCGCCGTCGACGTCCTGGGGCTGTCGTACCGCGAAGCCGCGCAGGCCCTCGAGGCGCGCGAGTCGACGATCACCACCCGCGTCTATCGCGGCCGCCGCCACGTGGCCCGCGCACTGAGCCACGAGGTGGCCGCGGGCGAGTAGGACCGGGCCCGGCGGCGCAGTCGATCGCGCTCAGTCGGAGGGCGGCGCCGCCAGCGCCGGTGAGGGCTCGGCCTCTGCCGCGATGATGGCGGCCAGCGCAGTCCGCGACCGCACGCCGAGCTTGTCGTAGATGCGGGCCAGATGAGTCTCGATCGTCTTCTCGGACACGAACAGAGCCGCCGCCACGTCCCGGTTACGCCTGCCGGCCGCGACGAGGAGCGCCACCTCCCGCTCGCGGGCGCTCAACGCGGCGGCGCCGGCACGAGATGTCCCCCCGCGCGGCCGGCGCGGGCTCCGGCGGCCGAGACGGCGCAGCTCCTGGGCGGCTCGGTCGGCCTCGCGCAGCGCGCCGCAGGCGAACAGGGTGCGCTCCGCCTGCTCCAGCTCGGCGATCGCGCCGGGACGATCGCCGACCCGGCCCAACGCGGCGCCGAACAGCGCCCGGGCACGCGCGGTGAGCACCGGGTTCCCCGCCGGTCCGGCCTGCGCCAGCGCCTCGCGAGCCGCGCCCACAGCGCCCGCTGCGTCGTCGGCGGCCAGGAGCACCGCGGCGTGCGCGCACACGGCCGTCGCGATCCGCTGGGGCAGCGCGCTGGCCCGCGCCCGCGTCTCGGCCGCGAGCGCCGAGTCTGCGGCGGCCGCCAGGTCGCCGAGCGCCAGCTGAGTCTGGATCAGGAGCTCCCAGCCGTGGGCGCCGCGGAGATCGAGCAGACGCTGGTCCGGTCCGGCCTCGAACGCGGACAGCTCGACGCGCGCCGCGGCCGGATCCCCGGCGGCACTCAGGGCGGCGGCGAGGTGGAGCCGCGAGAGGCTGGAGAAGAACGTCTGCGCGACCCGGCCGGACCGGGTGACCGCCTCGCGAGCGCTGGCCAGCGCCCGGTCGGTCTCGGCCGAGGCCGAGGAGACGACCGCATCGGACCACAACGCCCACACGGCGAACTGATCGTTGCCGGTCAGGACGGCGGCCTCGGTCGCGTTCTCAGCGACGGCGAGCGCTTCGGCGATGCGGCCCTCCATGAACAGCCCGTTCGTCTCGAGCACCAGGAGCCCTGGGATGAAGGCGCCCTGGCCGGTCATCTCGGCCAGGCGCATTGCCCGGCGCGCGTGAGCCAGGGCATCGCCGGTTCGCTCCAGCTGCGCGGCCGCCTGGGCGACGTAGCCGGCGACATCGATCTGCTCCGCCAGCTGCTCGTCCGGGAGCGCTGCGCAGATCGCTTCGGCCTCCTCGAGCTCCACGATCCCGTCGGCCAGGCGATGCAGCGAGGTGCTGGCCAGGCTGCAGAGCGCCGCCGCCCAGGCGGCCGCCAGCCGGGCGTCGCCCGCCCGCGCGCGCTCCAGCACGGAGCGGGCCACGTCGTACATGGCGTCGAATTCACCGCGCCAGTAGTGATCCAGGGCGAGCTCCAGCGTCAGGGTCAACGCCCCCCCGCCGTCCGGCGGCAACGTGGCCAGCACCCGCTGCACCAGCTCCCGGGACTCCAGCGGATGCCCGCTCATGCGCTTGGCGAACGCGATGCGGGCGGCCAGCCGGGCGCGGTCGTCGAGCCGCTCGGCCGGGAGCCGGCGCCCCGCTTCGTCGAGCGCATCGAGCGCGTCCTCGTAGGCGCCGGCGTAGACGAGCGCGGTCGCGGCCTCGGCGAGCAGCGACAGCCTCCGGTGCTCGTCGTCATCCATGCCGAGCAAGCGCGTGGCCGCCAGCAGCCAGCGCCCGGCCGTCTCCGGAGCCCGGGGCGCCGCCTCGCGGCCCGCCTGCGTGAGCAGGGCGATGGCGGCTTCGTCGCCGACCGCGGCGGAGTTCTCGACATGGTGCGCGAGCACGCGCGCGGGTGCGTGCGAGGCGTGGAGCGCCTGCGCCGCCCGGGCGTGAGCTCCGATTCGCCAGCCCGGCGGCGCACCGTCATAGACCGCCCGGCGAACGATGGGATGCCGGAAGCGGAATCGGCGCGGGGCCTCCGTGGGCCGGATGACATCGACAGCCAGCAGCTCATCAAGCGCTCTCAGCGTCGGCGCCGGGTTGCGCTCGGCGATGGCGCTCACCAATTCCGGCTCAAAGGACTCTCCGGCAACCGCGGCAGCCTGGAGGATGACTCGCGCGTCCTCGGACACTCCTTGCAGCTCCTGGTGGATGGCGGCGGTCACGGCACGGGGCACCGCGCCGCGGGCGTCGTCCGCGACGCCGAGGCCGGGAGCCGGTCCGGTCTGGCCCGCGCGCACGAGCTGCTCGATGTAGAACGGGTTTCCGCCCGTCTCGCGGTGGAGGAGCCGGCCGGTGGCCTCGTCCACGTCCGGCGGCAGCATCTGCCGGACGTCAGCGGTGGTGAGCGGCGCCAGCTCGATCCGGGTGGCGGCCCCGGCGGGCATCGCCGCCTCCAGCGCGTGGAGCAGGCGAGTCGGTGCCGGCCGGTAGGCGACCGCGGTCAGCAGCGGGCCGCGGAACCGGCGAAGCAGGTGGGTCAGGACCTCCACCGAGGCCGCGTCCGCCCAGTGCACGTCGTCAAGGGCGAGCAGCATCGGCGTGCGTGCCGCCAGTCGCTCCAGGACTCGGCGGATGGCGTAGTGGAGGCGGTAGCGGCCGGCCCCCTCGCTCCCCCCCGCGCCGGTCCCCCCGTGGCGCGCCAGCGACGGGAACACGGCGCCGAGCTCGCTCAGCAGCTCATCGTCGAGCGCGCGGACGACGGGCCCTTCCAGCGAACCCAGGTAGTCGTTGAGCGCGTCGACGACCAGTCCGAACGGCACGTCCTGCTCGAACTCGGCCGCGCGGCCGTCCAGGACCAGCCACCCGCGATCCTCGCCGAGGCGGGACAGCTCGGCCAGCAACCGTGACTTGCCGATGCCCGGCTCACCAACAACCTGCACCAGCCATGGCTCACCCGCCGCGAGCCGATTGAGCGCCGCCTCGATCTCGGAAAGCTCGCGGGCACGACCGACCAGCGCAGGCACAGGCTTCGCGTCCATCATCGTCCCCGGTGACTCGGAGCCTACTCCGATCGCCGGTCCGCCCGGGGCCGGCGACACCGGGAAAGGTTCCGGCGCGGTGCGCGTCTTCAGGGTTGGAAGTCGGACGTCTGACGACTGGACCGCAATCCATCCCGCAACTCGACGCAAAGGCAGCGATGACACCGGAACTCCATCACATCCTCGCGCAGGAGCGGCACGAGCAGCTGATGCGGGCCGCCGAGCGCGCCCGGGCGGCGGCCGGCACGCAAACCCCCGCCTGGGCTTCGCGGCCCGCGCGGTCGATCTTGCGCTTCATCCCTCCGCTCACGCGGTTTGCGCCGAGCCGGCCGGTTCACGACGGACCGGACTCCTCCGTTTCGAATGATGTCGGCTTGCCGGCGCCTGCTTCGATGGCCGAGTGCGGGCCGTGACCGTGATTCCGGCCGCGCGGGCTCGGCGCGGCTCGATGAGGTCGTGGTCGACCTCCGCTGCGCCTAGCCCGCCGATCCGTGGGCGAGCCGCTCGACCTCGGCCTCGAGCTCGGCGAGCCGACTGCGGGTTTGCCTCTCGGCGCGAAAGCGATCGGTGATGTCCCGCGCCACGGCCACCGCGCCCAGCACCTGACCGGCGCCGTCCTTCACCAGCGCGAAGCTGAGGTCGATGTACAGCTCGCTTCCGTCCTTGTGAATTGAGCGGGTCACCATCGACTCGCGGCCGTGTCTCATGCGCCCGGAGTCGACAGCCGCGTCAAACGCACCCCAGTGCGCGGAACGAAGACGCTCGGGGATCAGCACATCCAGTCGCCGGCCGCGGAAGTCGTCAGCCGCATGGCCAAACACCGCCTCGGCCCCGGCGTTCCACACCCGGATCAGGCCTTGGCAGTCGGCGAAGATGAGCGCATCGGCGAGATGCTCGATCAGCGCCTCAGACAGACCGGGTGGCTCGCTGTGTGACACACGCACCTCTCCTTCGAGTACCGGTCCCGGGGAGCTGGGCTGAAGGGTACCGCCCGCGCCGCCCGCCGGACTCATCAGTGATGACCGCCACTCTCAGGCGATCAGCGCCGTCCTGAGAGAGCGGGCGCAGATGTCGGCCTTGGCGATGAACGGCAGCCCCTCCAGCCGTGCGCTGGGCGGTGTGCCCTCGGCGCAGGCGGTGAGAATCACACCGGGACCGTCCGGCGCACTCCGGATGCGCCGAGCGATCTCCAACCCCCCGGGGCTGCCCGGCGACACGTCCACGATCACCAGGTCCGGGCGCAGCGCGCGGATGGTGTCCACCGACGTGTCGTCCCCGTCGACATCGGCGAGCACCGCGACGCCCTCGGTGCACAGAAGCGCTCGGCACGCCGCGCGTGAGATCGCGTGAACGTCGACGATCACCACGCGCAGCGGGGTTGATGGGCCGGCGGTCTCCACGATCAAGACTGTGAAGCCACGCGCCCAGGCTCGCATCGGCGAAGTCGCCGGTCATGCCCTATGCGGGCTGGGGCACGCCCCGGCGGATGAGCTCCGCGCGGGAGCTGATCCCCAGCTTGGTGAACACCTTGCGCAGGTGGTAGTCGACCGTGCGCGGGCTGATGTACAGCTGGCCGGCGATGTCCCGGTTGGTCAACCCCTCGGCCACGAGGCCGGCGATCTGCAGCTCCTGCGGCGTGAGCTGGTCAAGCGTCTCCGGCGAGCGTTTGCGCACGGTCTCGCCGGTGGCCCGCAACTCGGATTCGGCCCGGTCCGCCCAGGCTGACGTGCCGAGGCTGCGGAAGGTCTCCAGCGCGGAGCGAAGATGGACGCGCGCATCCTGGCGGCGGCGCTCGCGTCGCAGCCACTCGCCGCACAGCAGCTCGGTGCGGGCCCGCTGGAACGGCGACAGCCCCCGCGCCTGGGCGAGCGCGTCGTCGAAGCGCTCCGGCGAAGGATCGACCACCGCCTCGGACCGCGCGAGCATCGCGCTCCCGGCCGCGGTGGGTGAGGCCTCGATCCGGTGGCGGAAGCTCTCCAGCGTCGGCGCCAGCGTGTCGGCCCGCCCCGCGCGAACCGCCGCCTCGACGAGATCCGGGAGCGCGGCCCGGACCAGAAATGGATGTGCGGCCGACCGGGACGGCCCCACCAGCTCGAGCAGGCGCTCGGTGGCCTGCGCCCAGCGTCCGCGGCTGAGATCGATGAACGCGAACGTGTACCGGGCGCTGCTGGACAGGAAGGTCTCCCCCGTGCGCTCGCCGATCGTCAACGCCTCCTCGGCGTGCGCCCAGGCCTCGTTGTCCCGCCCCCACATCGCCTCGACCGACGACATCGCCAGCACGCACCAGGCGGGCGCATAGCCCAGGTCGAGCCCCAGCCGGTGCGCCTCGACGGCGGCGGCGTAGGCCTCGTCGAACCGGCTCCGCCGCAGCAGCTCTCCAGATTGGCGCTGGAGCGCCATCGGCAACACGCTGAGCAGCCCCTGGCGGCGCGCGGCGTCGACCGCACGGGTTGCGTACTCGAGGCCGTCGCCCATATTGCCCGCCACCGACGCCGCCGTGGACGCCCAGACCAGGACCCGCGGATCGGTCAGGGCGTTTGCCTGCTCGAGCGCTTCGGCGAGGACGTCCCCCGTCCAGTCCTGCTCGGCGCCGTAGGCCTGGGCGAAGCCCGCCAGCAGCTTGACCATCATCCGCGCCCGCGGCCCGGAGGCGTCGACGGCGGCGCCCCGCTCGGCCAGCTCCGTGACCGTCTCGGCCTCGCCGGTGAACGACGCCGCCTCCACCGCCTCCAGCAGCATCTCCAGCGTCAGCTCCGGGTCCGAGCTGAGTCCGGCTCCCTCGCGAAGCTTCGCGCACGCCTCGCGCAGGCTGCCGGTATTGACGTCGATCACCCCGCTGAGGTGCAGGAGCCGGGCGCGAAGCTCGCCGTTGGCGCCCGGTAGCAGCCGGGCGATCGCCTCGCGGGAACGCTCCACCTGGCCGGCCGCCCAGGCCGCCTGGGCGGCGGCGGCGATCCGCCGCTCCCGCCCGCGCTCGTCGGCGCTGAGCTCGGCCGCGCGAAGAAAGGCCGTGGCCGCTGACGCATGCGCCGCCCGGCGCTCGGAGCGGCGGGCGGAGGTCTCCAGCGCGGTCGCGACCTCCTCCTCGGCCGTGAGCGTGGCCATCGCCTGATGCCACACGCGACGGTCGACCTGCGCCTCTCCGACGAGCACGCGGGCCAGGGCCATGTGGGCGCGCTGGCGCTGGCTGATCGTCGCGGCCTCATACACCGCCGCACGGACGAGGGGATGCCGGAAGGCCAACGTGCCGCCGAGGGTGCGTACCAGTCCCGCGCTCTCGGCCGGGTCGAGCGCGTCCGCCGGCAGGTCGAGCTGCTCGACGGCGCGCACCACGGTGGACACCTCGCCGGTGTCGTCGGCAGCGGCGATGAGCACGGCCAGCCGGGCGGCGCCCGGCAGCTCCTCCACCTGGTGGCGGTACAGCGCCTGGAGCCGCGGCGTGAGCGGGATCGCCTCCGGCAGCGGCTCGGTGCCCTGAAGCATCGCGTCGGTCAACGCCCCCGGGAGCTGGGTCAGGGCGAGGGGGTTGCCGTTGGCCTCGGCCAGCAGCCTCTCGCGCACCGCGTCGGTGGATCCCGGCGCGGCCATGGCGATCAGCGTGTGAGATGCAACCTGGTCGAGACCCTGAAGCGTCAGCTCCGGCAGGCCCTGCGCCTCGAAGCGCTGCGCTTCGCCCTCCCGGGCGGCGAAGATCATCGCCACGCGGTCGGCGTACAGTCGCCGCGCGGCGAACACGAGCGCGTCGGCGGAGGGAACGTCGAGCCACTGGGCATCGTCGATCACACACAGCACCGGGCGCTCGTCGCCCGCCGCCGCCAGCAGGCCGAGCACCGCCGCGGCGACGAGAAAGCGGTTGTCCCCGGGAGAGGGGGCCAGCCCCAGGGCGCCACCCAGCGCGGTGGCCTGGGTGTCAGGCAGTGCGCTCCGGAGCCCGAGAATTGGGCGGAGCAGGCCGAACAGGCCCGCGAATGCGAGGTCCGCCTCGGCCTGGACGCCGGTGGCCCGGAGCACCGTCATCCCGTCGGCCCGCTCAACGGCGTAATCCAGCAGGGTCGTCTTGCCGATGCCCGGGTCGCCGCGCAGCACCAGGGACCCGCTCTGGCCCCCTGTGACCCGCTGGAGCACCTGATCCAGCTCCCGGCATTCGCGCTCGCGGCCGATCAGCTGCGCGCCCCGTAGCTGCAGATCCATCGCGGCAATCGTACAGCCGCTTCCAGGCCGGGCACACCCCAGCCGGACCGGCGAACACCGGCGAGATGACTGGCGACTTTGCCGATTCCGTCCGGCCGCGCTGCGGCGAACGTGTCCGGTGTCGTGAACACCCCACTCGAAAAGGACTCCCATGTACACCTCCTCCCGGCGACGTGGCGCCCTGGTGGTCGTCTGTGTCGCCACGGCGATGCTGATGCTGGATATCGCCGTGGTCAACACGGCGCTTCCCCACATGGCACGTGACCTGCACGCGGGTCTCACGGGCGTGCAGTGGGTCGTCGACGCCTACACGCTCGCGCTCGCCGCGCTGGTGCTGAGCGCCGGGTCGGTCTCTGACCGGCGCGGGCGCCGCCGCGTATTCGCCGGCGGCATGGCGTTGTTCACCGCCGCCTCGCTGGCCTGCGGCCTGGCCGGCAGCATGGTCGTGCTCGACGCCGCCCGGGCGGTGCAGGGGACGGCGGCGGCGCTGATGTTCGCCAGCTCGCTGGCCATCCTCGCCGATGCCTTCCCGTCGCCACGGGAGCGCGCCGGGGCGATGGCCGCCTACGGTGCCACGATCGGCGCCTCGTTCGCAGTCGGCCCGGCCGTCGGCGGTGCGCTGACCAGCGGCCTGAGCTGGCGCGCCGTCTTCTTCATCAACGTTCCGCTCGGGCTGATGGCGCTGGCCGGGACATTTGCCTGGGTGCGCGAGTCCCGCGGCGGACGTGCCCGGCGGCTTGACTGGCCCGGGCAGATCACGCTGAGCGCCGGGCTGTTCCTGCTTGTCCTGGCGCTGCTGCGCGGCAACACCGACGGCTGGGGCAGCGCGCGGACCGTGGCGGAGCTCGCCGGCGCGTTCGGGCTCCTGGTCGCCTTTGGACTGGTGCAGCGACGCGTGCGCGAGCCGATGCTCCCGCTCGGGCTGTTCATGCGCCGCGACTTCAGCGCCGCCCAGGTCGCCGCGTTCGCGATCTCCTCCTCGTTCTTCGCGCTCTACCTCTACCTGACGCTGTACCTGCAGAACGTGCTCGGCCTCTCGGCGCTGGACGCAGGGCTCGTGTACGTGCCCGGATCGGTGCTGCTGTTCGGTGTGTCGGCGGCCAGCGCCCAGCTGACGGCGCGCTACCGCCCCGGCGCGATCGTGGTCACCGGCCTGCTGCTGGTCTCGGCCGGCCTGGCGCTGATGCTGATCGTCGGCGCGGACTCCAGCTGGATGGCGATCCTGCCCGGCAGCCTGGTCGTGTCGATCGGCACCGGCCTGTTCAACCCGGCCAACGCCACCCTGGCGCTCGGCGCGGCGTCCGGTGACGAGAGCGGCCTGATGGCCGGCGTGAACGACGTGTTCCGGCAGGGCGGGATGGCATTGGGGGTGGCCGCGTTCGGCGCCCTGGTGCCTGCCGCCGCCGCGCTCGGACGCGGCGGCCACGGTGCCTACGTCACCGGTCTGCATCACGCCCTGCTGGTTGGCGCAGGCGTGGCCCTCGCCGGTGCCGCCATGACCACGGTGCTGGTCGGCCGGCCTGATCCCCGTCCGCGCCGGGAGCTCGTCCTGGCCGCCGAGCCCGCCGCCGAAGCCAACTGATCTGTCTCACACCTCACCAACGAAAGGGACTGACCATGACCACCACCTCTCACGCCATCTCGACCCATCGCCCCAGCCGTCTGGCCGCCGCGCTGGCGGGGCGGATCGTGCTGCCGGCACACGGCCGCTACGACGAGGCCCGGCAGGCCTGGAACCTCGCCTTCGACCAGCGTCCCGCGGCCGTCGTGATCCCGGACTCCGCGGCCGACGTTGCCGCCGCGGTGCTGTTCGCCGGCGAACAGGGCCAGCGGATCGCCCCTCAGGGCACCGGCCATAACCCCGGCCCACTCGGCTCGCTCGAGGACACCATTCTGGTGAGGACCGACAACATGCGCCGGGTCCAGATCGATCCGTCGCGCCGGATCGCCCGCGTGGAGGCCGGGGCGCTCTGGACGGACGTCACTGAGGCCGCCGCTCGTCACGGGCTGGCGGCGCTTCAGGGTTCGTCACCGGACGTCGGCGTCGTCGGATACACGCTCGGCGGAGGTCTGAGCTTCCTGGGGCGCAAGTTCGGACTGGCGGCAAACAACGTCCACGCGATCGAGCTGGTCACCGCCGACGGGCGGCTGCGGCGGGTCGATCGCGAGCATGAGCCGGATCTGTTCTGGGCGCTGCGCGGCGGCGGCGGCAGCTTCGGAGTGGTGACCGCCGTCGAGCTGCAGCTGTTCCCCCTGCCCGAGGTCTACGCCGGAGTGCTCTGGTATCCGATCTCGCGCGCCGGCGAGGTGCTGCAGGCGTGGCGCTCGCTCACCGTCTCGGATGTGCCCGACGAGCTGACCACCGTCGGCCGCCTGTTGAACGTCCCGCCGATCGACGAGATCCCGGAGCCGGTGCGCGGCAAGTCGTTTGTCGTGGTGGAGGCGATCCATACGGGCGACCCGCGGCAGGCCGACGAGCTCCTGGCGCCGCTGAGGTCGCTGGGTCCGATCAACGACACGATCGCGCCGATCTCGATACCGGAGCTGAGCCATCTGCACATGGATCCTGAGCACCCGGTGCCCGGCGTCGGCGACGGGATGATGCTCGGAGCACTGGATGAGGCGGCGATCGAGGCATTAGTCGATGTCGCGGGCGAGTCGGCGGAGTTCCCGTTGCTGTCCGTCGAGATCCGCCATCTGGAGGGCGAGCTGGCTCGGGCGCGGCCCCAGAACGGCGCGCTCGCCTCGCTGGACGCCGCCTACGCGATGTACGGCGTGGGGATGACGCCGGTGCCGGAACTCAAGGCGCCGACGGCGGCCCAGGTCGAGGCGGTCAAGTCCGCGCTCGCACCGTGGAGCGCCCGCCACATGTACCTCAACTTCGCCGAGACCAGCCGGGGCCCGGCGCAGTTCTGGAGCGAGCAGGCCTACCACCGGCTGCGGCGGACCAAGGCGGCGGTCGATCCGGCCGACGTGATCCGCTCGAATCACCCCATCCCGCCGGCGTACTGATCCGTCGTGGGTCACCGCGGCCGCGGCCCGTTGACGGTCGTGGCCGCGGTGACCGATCCCTGACGGGCAGTCAGCCCGTGAAGATCGCCTCCGGGAGCAGCGCGCTCACGATGTACTCCCCCGCGTCGACGATCTCCGAGATCCTGAGGTCGACGGCGAGGCTGCAGAGCAGATAGGAGTCCTCGCGTCCCAGCTCGTAGGTGGTGGAGATGTGATCGACCATGGCCCGCACCGCGTCCTGGGCGGCGGCATAGAGGTCACCGCCCACGCCGGTGGTGGCATAGAACGGCGCTGAGTCCACCCGCGGGGTCAGCGGAGCCGGGGTCCGGTACTGCGGGCTGGGAATGGAGCGGCCCTTTTCCAGGATGAAGCGCAGCGACGCGAACATCGGCGCCTCGAGGCCGGTCACGCACACCTCGCCGTCGCCCTGGGCGCCATGCGCGTCGCCGCACGAGAACAGCGCCTGCTCGACCTGCACGGGCAGATAGAGGGTTGCGCCCCGTACCAGCTGCCGGGTGTCCATGTTTCCGCCGAACACGCCCGGCGGCATGACCGGCTGGGCGTTCGCCCCCGCCGGGCACACGCCCATCGTGCCGAAGAACGGCTGGAGCGGGATGGCGATGTCCTTGCGCATGTATGCCACATCGCCCTGCGAGAGGTCGAAGATCCGCAGGTAGGCGTCAGGGAAATCGTCCGGCAGCAGGCCGAACCCGGGCAGGATCGCCGTCCACCCCCACCCCTGGGTGTGGATGTCCCGGATCTCGATCGCCAGCGTGTCCCCCGGCGCGGCGCCGTGGACGGCGATGGGGCCGTTCAGCGGGTAGACGCGGTCCCAGTCGAGCCCGGCGATCACGCTCGTGTCCGAGTCCGGGGTGATCTGGTTGTCGCTGACATCGCGCGTCCACACCACGACCGTGTCGCCGGAATCGATCGTCAGCACCGGCTCGTTGCCCGCGTCCCAGGTGAAATGAACCTGTTCGTCCGGCAGATAGTGCGTTCGCGGCATCGGCGCGACCTCCCATCTCGGTGACCCGGCAACGCTATGCGATCCGCGCGGGAGGCGAAAGACGCTTGTGGCGGGATCGGCGCCGGACTACCTTGTCGACATCGTGAACTACCTCTCCGGCGAAGCGATCGAGATCGTGGTCTTTCTGGAGTTTGGCTTCGTCGGGCTGTGGCTCGCCTGGGGTTCCGCGGAGCGGAGGCGGTCGCACTTCTGGATTCGCATCGTGCTGGCGTCCCTCGGCGTGCCCGCGTTGGTGGCCCTCCTCGTTGGGGTCGCCCGGCTGAACCTGCTGTCGGACGCCGCCGCCAGAGCGGTCTTGCCCTGCCTGTTCGCCCTCGGCGTCGCGGGCCTGATGCTGGTTCCCGGCCTGCTGTACCGCAGGCCGGGTTCCTCACCGGGACCGTCTGACTCCGATGGTGGAGGAGGGCCCGGCCCCGGCCGGCCACGCCCCTCCCCCACTGGCCCGCGCGGGGACGTTCCGCTCAGGGATGCTGACCAGGCGCGCACACGGGCACGTGATCACAACACGCCGAAATTCGACGAGCCGAGGCGGCGGAGGCCCGCGCACCAGCCCCGGCGCACACCGGCGCGGCCGAACCGCTGAGGGCCAGGCCAGGATCGTCCGTTCCGGGCGATCCTTACCGGGGGCGGCGCAACGCTGGACCCACGGACGACAGGAGCACGGTCAGTTCCGTGCGCGAGCGTACGCCCAGCCGGCGATAGATCGTGGCCAGGTGGCGCTTGGCGGTCGCCACGCTGATCATCAGGGTTCGCGCGATCTCGTCGTTGGTCCGGCCGAGTGCGGCGAGCCGGGCGACCTCGATCTCACGGGGGTGGGGACCGCTGTCGGCGAGGGCCCGTTCGTTGGCGAGCCTCGGGGCCGGCTCGAGCACGGCGGCGTAGGCGAGCTCAGCCAGCGGCTGGATGAGGGTGAGCGCGGCGATGTCATGCGGGTCGAACGGCGGATCGTCACGGCTGCGCAAGAGCTTCATGGCGGCCACCATGCGCCCCGCGTCGCGGAGGAACAGACCGACCTCGTCGGCCCAGCCGACCGGCGTGAAGAACTCGCTGCCATGGACCGACCGCGCGAGCTCCCGCGGCCCACCGGCCGCCTCGGTGGTCACCAGCCGGCCGAACCACGCGGGAAGGCGAGACCGCCACGGACCTACACCATTCGGCTCGACTTCGATCCATCCGCTTGCCTGGCCGCTGGGCGAGGCGCACGCTCAGTTGAGCGGCACATGAACCCGGACGGCCCGACATATCGCATCAGCTGTCGCGACGTGCACGACTACGTTCGATGCGAGCAAACCCTGAGCGCGCCGACCGCGCAGGACCTGTCCGCCCGGGTGATCGAGCACGGCTGGCTCGTGCATGGGTTCACCCCCGCCTTCTACACGCCTCAGCGCATCGAACAGATCATGTCGTCGGCCGCGGCAGGGCGGTGAGCACACACCGTGGTTTCGCGCCGACCTTCCCGTTGAACGAGATCGAGCGGCGGCTACGACCGAGCTCTCAGACCTCGAACGCGGGACGAGGCCAGGCGCCGCAGCGTGGGCGCGCACATCAGCACGCATCCTCCCAGCAGGCCGAGGGCGGCCCACTCCATCCCCGGAGGCACGAAGCTGAACGTGACGCGGTGCGAGCCGGCCGGCACCGTGATGGCCTGGAATGGCCCGTCGGCGCGCCGGATCGCTATCGGGTGACCGTCGAGTTGTGCGCTCCAACCGGCAAACCAGGTCTCGCGTCGGACGAGGGTCGTCGGCCGTCGGCAGACGACGGCCGCGCTGTCACGGTCGGCGGATGTGACCTGACAGCCCGCGGCGCTGAAGTAGGGTGAGGCCCCGGCCAGCCGGTAGATCCTGGTGGTGGGGCTGCGGAGCACGAGCCGGAAGGTTCTGGGGCTTTGCGGCAGGCGAAGCTGGGCGGGCGTCAGCACGTAACGGACCCCACTGGACCGGTAGCCGCGCAGGTGGTGCAGCAACTCCCACTCAGGCGACGGCGCCGCGCTCGACCGGAAGCCGATGAACGGGAACGCCGGATCCAGCCGCCTGCGCATGTAGTCCGCGTAGACCTGAGGGGGAAAGTCGTCGACGCCGAGCGACGCCAGGGCGAAGTACGAGCCGTAGTCAGGCTGGATGGGACCGAGCGTGAAGAACCGCCCCTCGCCCAGATGCTTGCGCAGATAAGCGACGGGCGCCAGATCGACGGTCGTCGCACGGGGTGCTGCGAACTCCGGCACAGCGAATAACACGAGCGCATCGACCGCCACCAGCAGCGCGAGCAGAGCCGCGCGGGCACGGGCCCGGCGCACCAGCGCAGCGGCTGCGACCGCCACCACGATCAGCGCTCCCCAGAGGACCGATGCTCGGAAGTAGGCGTCATGGTGAAAGCCCGTCCCCAGCGAGTGGACGACGGGCCGGGCGTAGAGCGCAGCCGCGATGACGGCGGCGATCACCGCCAGGGCACTCAAGAGCAGTCGGCGCCGGTGTGCCTGCACCCGGATCAGATCGTCGAGGCCCAGGGCGGCGAGCACGATCACCGGCAGTTCCAGCGCGGCGGTGCCGTAGCGATAGAACTGGATCTCCGACATCCCCGGGAGCACGCCGAGAACGTGGCCGAGCAGCGGCGGCGCGCCGTACATGCGGGCGAACACCAGCAACGTCCACCCCAGCAGGACCGCCTTGAGCCCGCGGCGGCCGGGTGCCAGCACCGCCAGCAAGGCAAACAGCACGAGCGTGGTCGACAGATAGCCACCCACCATGATCCAGATGGACGCTCGAGGGTTGGAGTTGACCTGGCCGTAGACGTACGGCATCAGGAGTTGCGGCACCGCAGAGAGGGCAAGATGCCGACGTCCGAGCTGCGCTCCCGTATGGACGACGAGATCGGCATGGCTCAGGTAGCCGCCCATGGCCACCAGCATCGGGCCCGCCAGCAGCGTGCCGGCCGCGACTCCCAGCGCGCCCTTGGCGACGAACGACCGGAGCTGCCGGCGCTCCAGGCAACCACAGCGCCAGCCGGCCCAACCCACGCCCATCAGGGTGTTGATGTAGGCGACCTCCGGGAAGCCCGCGTAGACCGACAGGGCGCCGGCGAGCGCGATCAGCCGCCAGCCGCCGGACCGGCCGGCCCGGGTGGCGGCGTAGGCCCGCTCGATCCCCAGCAGCAACATCGGGAGGAAGGGCAGCGGGTTCACGCTGGCGTCGGCAAACCACGCGAACTTGCCGTTCAGCGCATAGGCGATGGCGCCGGCAATCGCGGCCGCGCGTGTGACGCGGATGCGCCGCAGCAGCCGGTAGGTACAGATCCCGGCAATCAACTCGAGCAGGACGTGCTCGTAGAGCTGGCCGCCGGAGAACGCGGTCAGGAGCGTGGGCGGGAACAGCGCGGCGGCCTGTGTCTCGCCGAGCAGGGCCATCCCGGTGCCCTCGTACGGGTTCCACCACGGCAGATGCAGGTGCAGAACGTCGAGCGCCGCCAGGTGCCCGATCGCCTGGGAGGTGAACCCGTTGCTGGGGTCGATCGTCGGCTTGCCGCTCAGCCAGCCGTGAGTGATGGCGCTGGTGAGCCCGCTGCGAAAATCAAGCGGGTTGGGGTCGAAGAACCCCAACAGGTAGGGCAGGTTGGCGAGCAGCACGGCGACCGTGATCGCCAGCAGCGCCCAGGTGTCCGGCGAGACGCTGAGCCGCGCCCGGGGTAGGCGGCGCGTCCACAGCTTCCAGCCCGGTTTCCCTGGGCGCACATCCCGCGGCTCCTCCGGGGCCGTGACGGTGTCGGTCCCCTCGATCAACGTAGCGTCCGGCGCGTCTGGCGCCCACTCGGCTCATCCGGCATAAGGCCAGCGTAAACGGGATGCCGCGACGGGGGAACCCCGCAACCCGGTGCGAGGGCGCCTCCACCGAGAGGTCGTACTAGCTTGAGGCGTAGTCGAGGATGCTGCTGTACAGAGGGATCGCCGGGAGCATCTGCCAGTGCAGCGTGCCTCCCAACGGGAGGGATCCACGGATGGCATTTGTGACGGTCAGTCCCTCAGGCTCGTTGTCGTTGAACGACTTCGGCAGGGTGATCTCGATACTCGCGGTTGGGGTCAGGATGGTGGGCGACCCGTCAGCGCCCACTCCGATGTCGTACGAGACGACCTCGAAATAGGTTCCCAGGTTCAGTGAAAGCAGCAGGCGAGGCGCCCGTGAGACCGGGTCGATGTCAAAGGCCGCGCCGGTCACGTTGGCGGAGGGCAGTACGGCGCCGAGATCTTTGCCGACGATGCCACCAGCGGCTCCAGCCCGCTGGAGCGCCGCGGTCCGCGCGTTCACGTCGGAGGTCCGGTAGACGAGGAGGTGCATCCCGCTCGACGTCCAGATCCAGTTGCCGTCCGGGCTGAGCTCGTCCCACATCGCCTTCTGGATCTGCGTTCGGTCGAGATTGACGTAGTAGAGGAAGCGCAGGGTTGCCGGATCGGCCACACCGATGGCGCCGGTCCCACACGTGTTGCCGCCGCTGGTCGGGTAGTAGCACTCCAGCGGCAGCAGGAGGCGCGAGCGGCGACCGGGTCGTCTCACGCCCCGGAGCGCTCCCGCGCGAGACGGCGTCCCGGGATCGAAGCTCAGGTCGCCGGCGTGGTTGTAGCCCTCGACCGTCGGCGGGATCACCGAAAAGCGCGCCGCCTGGAGAGCCAGCGTCGTACTCGTTCGATACAGGCCGGAGTTGGTGGCCGACACGACCCCGTCAAGGAAGAACAGCCCGCGCGACTGATCGAAGGCCACGCCCTGGTTGTAGGCGATGCTGGCGTATGTCGTACCGGTGGGGTGCCACGCGGCCAGCGCCCAGGCCGCAGACCAACCGGACATCACGATGACCGCGGCCATCGCACCGAACCGAATGAGCCAACGAGTCATCGCGCCCTCCTGCCACCGCGAGAAGCCGAACGCCCCAACTGGAGCACACAGCATCACGCGCGGGATCAGGAGAGGACCGCATCGCGCTGCGGCATACCACGGATTCGCGACGGTGGCTGAACGTCGGCCCGCGCCTGCGGTCCGCACCTGAGTGCGTCCGGTGACGGGTCTGCGCCGGCGCGCCGCAACTCCGGAGGGCAGGAGTGGTTATCGACACCATGCCCAGGCTCTCCCTCTCCTCCGTCTTCGGCCGCCGCGGGACCGCGGCCGGGCTGGTCGTGACGCTCGCCGCCGCGGGCGCGGCAGCCCTTCCCGCCCCGGCCATGGCCAACCACTCGCAGGCATCGATCATCGAAGACTTCGCCGACGTCTCTTTGCCGGCACAGACGCTCCAGCAGTTCCGCGCGCTCGGCGCCAACACGGTCCGGGTCATCCTCCCGTGGGACCTGCTGGCGCCCCGCCCCAACTCGGCCAGGAAGCCTTCGGCGAACCTCAACGACCCCAACTCCTACTCCGGCTGGGCCCCGTACGACGCGATGGTGAGAGAAGCCGCCGCGAACGGGATGACCGTCGATATGACCGTGGCGGGCGGCGCACCCCGCTGGGCCGAGAAGCAGGCGGCGCCATCGGCTCCAGGCGTGAACCGGCAGTACGTCGCCTGGATGCCCAACGCCGCCGACTACGGGCAGTTCATGCGCGCGGTGGCAACGCGCTACGACGGACACTTCACCCCCAAGCACCAGTCGTCGCGGCTGCCCGCCGTCCGCTTCTGGGCGATCTTCAACGAGCCCAACTTCGGCCAGGACCTCGGCCCGCAGGCGACCAATGGCTCCAGCACGCCGGTGGCCCCGATGTACTACCGGAGCCTCGTCGCCCGCGGATGGCAGGCGCTGCAGACCACCGGTCACAAGCACGACACCATCTTGATCGGCGAGCTGGCCGCCAAGGGCTCGGAACCCCACGCCCCAACTCGGCTCTGGCCCGAGGGGCTCCCCGGCAACTATGCGCAGACGCGGGCGCTGCTGTTCATCCGGGACCTGTACTGCGTCAACTCCAGCTTTCAGCAGCTGCGCGGAGGTGCGGCCGCCGCCGCCGGATGCCCGCGGACACCGGCCGGCTCGCGCCGCTTTCGCCGGCAGAACCCCGGCCTGTTCGACGCCGGCGGGTTCGCTGATCACCCGTATCAGGGACAGGCATCGCCGGTCTCCCGTGCCGGTCAGCAGGTCGACTACGCCACCTTCCAGGACTTCGGCAACCTCGAGTACACGCTCGACCGGGTCAACCGCGCCTATGGCTCGGCTCGGCACTTTGCGGTCTACAACACGGAGTTTGGGTTCATCACCAACCCGCCGGTCCGCGGACAGGGCTATGCCTCGCCGGCGACGGCCGCGTCCTGGATGAACTGGTCGGAGTATCTGAGCTGGCGCAACGGGCGGGTGGCCAGCTACATGCAGTACCTGCTCCGGGACCCGCCCCCCAACTCAGGCGAGTACAACGGGTTCGCCAGCGGCCTGGAGTTCTCCAACGGCAAGCCGAAGGCGACGTATGACGCCTACCGGCTGGCGGTGTACATGCCGCGCACCAGCGTCAGGCGCAACGCTCTCGCCGAGGTGTGGGGCAATGCCCGGCCGGCCCCATTCATGAAGCACGACGGCGACGGCAGCCAGTTCGTCTCGATCCAGCTCAACCGGCGGACGGTCCGCACCCAGCGCGTCAACGACGGGTTCTTCGACATCCGCATGAGGTTTGCCCGCGGCGGGACCGTTCGCATCGCCTATCGGTACCCCAAGCACGACAGCTTTCTGCCGGTCACGGACCTCGGCCGGACGGTCTACAGCCGGAGCTTCCAGGTCACCGTGCGCTAGTGGTCTCTCCCGCAAGTACGGTCGCACCGAGAGGCGCGACTGGTGGATGCCAGGCAAGGACGCAGGAGCCGACGTGTAGCAGCGCTACACGAGGCTCCGAGGACAGCCGGACGACGCCGGCGCGGCCCATTCAGGCGAGGCAGGATGCCGAGCGGGCCGCAGACCGGCGCTGGCGCCGCCAGGCGTGCCTCGAATGCGAGCGTACTTGCGTGAGGGGCCACTAGATGCTGGGGGCGGCCCGTCTCCGCCAGATCGTCCGCCCGTCGGTGAAGTGGACGGCGACCGTGCCGGCGTCGGTGCCGAGGAGGTCCGACGCGCGGGTGTGGCGCGCCGGCCGAACGCGGCGCCGACCGGTCGCTGCTCGGCTCGGTCCCGGACAAGATCCGTGAACGCTGCCCGGCTTCGCCCATGCCACCCGATGGTCGTCGGCACATGCACCTGCCGACCCCGAGTGCGGCAGCCAGCCCATTCCCAGAACACCGCTGCCCGCGCCGGGAACAGAGGGTCAAAGAAGACGTCCAACGCCACAGACCCGGGGGGATTTCCCTCATCTCGGCGGTCACCGTACTCGCTGCCCATTGATCGCCACGCAGTGCCAGCTTGGCTGCCCGAGGTAGGAATCTCGCCATCCGCGCCGTATCAAGCCTTACGACATGAATACCTGGAACGCCCTCACCATTGAAACCGAGCAGCGCGTCTCACACGTCCTCGGCTTCCGCTGCCGGGCTTGCGGGCGCGTCAGCGAGCCCTCCCAGGACGACGACGCCCACGCGCCGCTCGACAGCCGATGCGAGGGCTGCGGGCTGTCGATCCCCAGCGCACGGAATCCCGTCGGCCTCGCTCAGGTTGAGCGGCACTTTGAACCGCTCATCTGGTGGGACGAGCTCGCCGCCTGATCCGTCCCGGCTCACCGGGCAGCCCCGCCCGTTCAGCCGCGGCCTGACCGCGGGGAACGTGCCGGTCGCTCCCCGCGGTGGCCGACGGCCTACCTCACCCGGAAGGCGAGCCGCAGCACCGTCTCCGGGTGCCGGCCTCGCCCGGTCGTGATAGCGAGGGTGTAGCGCCCCCGGGTCAGGCGGCCCGGGCCCCGACGGACGACCTCGCCCCGGCTCGTCAAGCGCAGCGACGCGGTGCGGACGACGCGCCGGCCGCGCTTGACCGCGAACTCTCATCGTCTACCTCTTGTCGCTCCTGAACGACTGAAACGCGTTCACCACTGTCGATGAGATTCCGGGAGCCGCCGAGCCCTGGTGAGAAGACGGGGGACGCAATTGCCGTTGACTTGGCGATGGGCGGTCGCACGGGGCTGCCGGCCTATGCCGATGCTGTGGTGAACGCCATCGATGGCCGCGCCGACGTTGCGCTGGTATGGCCGCGGTCATCGCCGGATTCCCGGGGCCCGCCTGAGGCCGGCCGGCGGCTTCTGCTTCCCGGTAACCGTTCTTGCCTTGTCCAGTCAGCTGGTGCGCCCGGCGTCAGCGCCGGGGCGCACGAGTCCCGACTCGTACGCCACTACGACCACCTGGACCCGGTCGCGGAGTCCGAGCTTGAGCAGGATGCGTGCCACATGCGTCTTGACCGTGGCCTCGCTGACCACGAGTTCGCCGGCGATCTCGGTGTTCGACAGGCCGCGCGCGATCAGCTTGAACACCTCGAGCTCGCGCGGCGTCAACTCGTCCATCCCGTCCGGCGGCTGCTGCCGGGTCGCCCGGCTTTCGACGAAATGCTCGATCAGCCGCCGGGTCACGCTCGGAGCCAGCAGCGACTCACCGGCGGCCACCGAGCGAACCGCCTCGACGAGCTGCTCGGGCGGGGTGTCTTTGAGCAGGAAGCCGCTGGCTCCGACGGCAAGCGACTCGTAGACGTAGTCATCGATGTCGAAGGTGGTGAGAATGAGGATCTTCGGAACGTGCCGCCCGGCAGGCCCCTCGCTCAGCAGCTCGCGCGTCGCGGCGAGCCCGTCGAGCTCAGGCATGCGGACATCCATCAGCACCACGTCAGGCCGAGTCGCGCGCACGACCCGGATCGCTTCGGCGCCGTCACCGGCCTCCCCGACGACCTCGATGTCCGGCTGGGCGCCCAGGATCATCCCGAAGCCCGCGCGCACGAGCTTCTGGTCGTCGGCGATCACGACCCGCAGCGCGGTCACACCGCCACCGTTGCCGGCCCCTCGGGCACCGCGCTGGCCTCGTGGCCAACGGGCAGGCGCACGACCACAGCCCATCCCCCATCAGGCCGGCGGCCGGCCGTGAGCTCACCACCGGCCATCTCAACTCGCTCGCGCATGCCCTGTAGCCCTTGTCCAGCACCGCTCGAGGCCAGCGGATGACGGATCCGCGGTTGGCCGTCGTCGCTGACTTCGACGCGGACGGCGGCGTCGCCGTATGCCACGAGCACCCGAGTCCGCGCGCCGCCGGCATGCTTGAGCGCATTGGTCAGGGCCTCCTGCACGACGCGGTAGATGGCGAGGTCCGCGCGGCTCGGAAGCCGCCTGGCCGTGCCCGTGATCTTCACCTCGACCGGGAGCCCGGCCTGGCGGGCCTGGGCGACGAGATCGCCGATCCGGCTAATGCCGCCCAGGCTCGATGTGTCGTCGTTCTCCAGGAACCCGAGCAGGCGACCCATGTCCGCCATCGTCTGGCGCCCGGTCGCGGCGATCGCCTCCAGTGCTTCGGCGGCCGCACCCGGGTCCGAGCCCAGGACGCTCCGCCCCGCCCCGGCCTGGACGACCATCAGGCTGAGCGAGTGCGCTGCCACGTCGTGTAGCTCGCGGGCGATCCGCGCGCGCTCCACGGAGACCGCAAGGCGCTCGCGCTGCTCGCGCTCGTGGGTGAGGGCCAGCTCCCGATCCTCGAGCTCCGCGTGCAGCCGCCGGCGTGCCCGGAGCAAACGGCCGACGGCATACGGCGCCGCAGCGAAGCCGAGCTCCCACAGCCACTCGCTGGGTGCGGTGCCCTTGTTTCCGAGGACGCTGACGTACACGATCGCCATCGACGTGAGCAGCAGCCCCAGCGCGATCCGCCCGGCCCGGGGGCCGGCGTGCGCGCCGGCCGCATACCCCACGAGGATGACGGCAGGCCATCCAACTCCCGTCCGACTGAGATCGCCGCCGGCCACCGCGTTGACCACGACCGCAGTCAGCAGCAGCCCGGCAGCCGCGACGGGCCACGGTCTGCGCACGGCAACCGCCGCGGCGAAAAGCGCGACTCCGGTCGCCGTCGATAGCCCGTGTACGGCACCGCTGCGGCTAGCCACGGTAGTCTCGCCGACGATCATCAGCGCCGCCGCGACGATCGCATCGACCGCCACCGGGTGCTGCGCAAGCAGTCGCCGGCAGCGATCAACCACCGTCGGCCTCCAGGGGAAGGCTGGCAGTGAGCGTGTAGCCGACTGATCCCGCGCGGTCGGTGGCCAGCGCACCGCCGTACAGCGCGACCCGCTCGCGGATCGCGACCCAGTGCTCATTGAGCGCTGGAAGCGCGCCGTCGCGGCTCGCTCCGGATACCTCCAGCCGCAGATCACGGTTTCCGTAGGCGACGGTCACCCGCATCGACGCGTCATGCTGCTCACGGGCGTTGCGCAATGCCTCCTGCACGATCCTGTAGGCCGACACGTCGACCCCGGTAGGCAGCGGGCGCGGCTCCCCCTCCACGGACACGGCGACATCCATCCCGGCGCCCCGAGCGAGTTCGATTAGACGGTCGATTTCGGCAAGTGAGGGCTGCGGCGCGAGCGTCTCGCCGTCGTCCGTCCGCAATACGCCGAGCAGGCGACGCATCTCCGCCAGCGCGTCACGACCGTCATGCTCGACCTCGCGCAGCGCCACTTCGACCGCGAGCCCCCCGCGGCCCAGCGCGGCACGCCCAGCGTCGGCGTGAGAGACCATCGCGGCGATCCCGCGGGTGACAACCTCATTGATCTGAACGGCAATCCGGCTGCGCTCCTGGACGACGGCGAGCCGGGCCCGCTCCTCGCGTTCGCGCTCGAGCTGCGCTGTCCGTGCCGCCAACTCGACCGTGAGCAGACGATGAGAGGTCAACGCGCGTCCCGCCAGCCAGGGGAGGCCAAACAGCAGGATGGCCGCGGGCACGAATCCGGCGGAGAACCCGGAGACCAGGAGCTGGTCGACGAGGTAGCCCGTCATCAGCACAGCGACCGCGACGAGCGAATCGCGGCCCGGCATGTGAGCGCCGATCGAGTAGGCGACGACGACGGCGGCGAGGGATACCACGTCTGAGTCCTGTCCCCCCACGATCAGCGTCCGCGCCAACATCGCGAACAGCAGTACTCCGGTCATCACCCACGGCGCCCGGCGGCGAGCGAGCAGCGACAGGCCGCCGACCGCCACCAATACCAGCGTCGCCCGGTCAGTGACGCCGCGGATGATGACCTCGGCCTCAGCGCCCACCGCCAGCGAGACCGCCAGCACTGCATCCTGGACGTCGGCGGGCACTGCGCGGAGGCGGTCCCACGAGGCAGTCCGGTCCGGGTGCGCCCAGTCGGCTAAGGCGATCGGCGACATCGTGCACACGCTAACCGAGGGACCCGGACGGCACATCGATCTGCAAGCTGAATGCGGGTCATCCTCGAGAGTGACGCTCCCGGATCGCAAGATCCGCCCGGCGGCCCCCGCCGAATCGCCGGAGCGGCCGATGTGTAAACGCCCGCTCCGCCGGAAGCTGTTCCCACCGCACAAACATCGGCGACCGGCCCAGATCCGGCACCGCCAGCGAGAGGGGGACCACCATGGCATACGCAGGACAGATTCTCGATAACCCAATTACCGGCGAGCGGATCATCTTCCGCCAGACCGCCGCTGACACGGGCGGCGAGTTGCTGGCAATCGACCTCGTGCTCGCGCCCGACGGCCACGTTCCGGGCGCCCACGTGCATCCCTCGCAGGAGGAGCGCTTCAAGCTCGTGTCAGGGACGATGAAGTTCAGACTCGGGCGCAAGAAGATCATCGCCCGCGCCGGCGACGTCGTGGTCGTACCAGCCGGATCGGTCCACAGGTTCGCCAACGCCGGCGAGGAGCCCGCGCGCGTGCGGGTCGAGGTTCGCCCGGCGCTCAAGATGGAGCAGCTGTTCGAGACCACCGTCGCGCTGGCCCGGGAGGGCCGGACAAACCGCAAGGGGATGCCCAAGCCGCTCGACCTCGCGCTGTTCGTGCGCGAGTACGAAGACGAGGTCCGTGCGCCATTCCCACCCGCGCCCGTCGTCAAGGCGGCGACCGCTCCGCTCGCCTGGATCGCAAAGCATCGCGGTCTCGCCGAGCACTACATGGGCCCTGGCCTCAGCCCCGCGCCGGCGGTGTGACGCCGATATCGGCCACCAGGCAAACCCTCACCAAGATCCCTCGAAAGGAGCCAACAATGCAAAAGCTCAGCTCAATCACCGACAAGCTCGCGGGCCCGGCGGCGATCCTCGCCGGCGCCGCGTTCGCCGCCGGCGGCGTCACGCAGATCGTGCACTCCCAGCGCCACTCAGGCAACCGCGTGGTCGGCGTGGCCGGCTACCTTGTGCTGTCGTTCTTCGTCGTCGCCCTCGTGAGCGCCGCGCCGAGCTTCCTCGCGCTCGCGCGCAGGGCTCGGCCGGGCGCGGCCACGAAGGCCGCTCTGGCCGCCGCGGCAGGCACCGCCGTCCTCGGCCTGACCTCGATCACCTCGATCGTCAACGGCCACGACCTCGGCCTGTTCAACGTCCTCGCACCGCTCACCAACGCAGCATGGCTGTTCGGCTCGATCATCCTCGCCGTCTCGCTCATGCGTGCCGGCGCGGTGCCACCGGCCGTCGCCGTCGGCCTACCGATCGCCTGGGTCGCGACGATCCCGCTCGCGACCGTCGGGGGCGGCGTCATCGCCGGCGCCTACTACCTCGCGGTCGGCCTCCTGCTGGTCAATCAGTCCGCCGAGCAGACCGCCCCTGCGGCCGCGCAGCCGGCCAACGCATAGCGCCCGGAGGACACCGCAGCCCGACACGGCCCGCGCCAACCACGGCGCGGGCCGCCGGTGCTCGGAGTCCGCTGGTTTGCTTGGGGGTGTGCCTGGTCGCGCGTGCGCCGTCCTAGGATGTTGGACGGATGCAGGTGTAGGAGCGCCAAGCATGATCCTTCCGAAGGTCCGAGACCCTCGCTTCGTGACGATCCGCCGCGGTGGGACCCTCACCGACTCCGATCATCAGCTCCTTGCTGTTTGGGCGGCATCGTGCGCGGCGCACGTCCTTGACCGGTTCGAGTCGGCTCAGCCTAAGGACGCACGACCGCGTCAGGCAATCGAGCATGCTCGCCGCTGGGTGCGTGGGGAGGTCAAGATGACCCAGGCTCGAACGGCGGCCGGCCATGCAATGGCGGCGGCCAGAGACTTGCGCGGGGGAGCACGGCATGCCGCTTACGCTGCTGGCCAGGCCGGGGTCGTTGCGCATGTCGCCGCGCACGAACTCGGCGCGGCCGCCTATGCGATCAAGGCCGCACGTGCCAGCGCGCCGGAAGGCGAGGGCGAGGCAGCAGGGCGACGCGAGTGCCAGTGGCAGCGTGACCAGCTTCCGGAGGCGATTCGCGAGCTTGTACTCGACGACCAGCGGTTGCGGAACGACATCTGCTGGTCGGTGTTTGACTGCTGAGCGCGCGTCGGGCGCCAGCTCCGCATACAACCCAATCAAGCGGACCTCGTGCGCTGACTTGGCCCGCTCTACGAATCCCGTGCACACGTGCTCCGGCTGAATGGCGCCTTCTGCCCGATGGAAGCGTGGACGTTCGGATCGGACCGTTGGTGTTCGATCATGCCGACCACGATCAGGACGGCGACGTCCTGTACCTGCACGTCGGGCCGCCACAGCCCGGCGAAGGCGAGCAGGCCCCGAGGGGCACGCCCTCCGCTTCGCTCCAGGCAGCCACCGCATCGTTGGGCTCACGGTCATCGATGCGCGCCATGTCTTGAGGCGCGACAGCCGGCTCATCGTGACGGTTCCCGAGATCGTCGAGGCGAGCGCCGATGCCCTGGCCCGGCGCTCCAAGCCGCCTGAACACCAGGCCGCCAACCTGGATCCCGGCGCGAAGCAGGGCGGCGGTCGAACGGGCGGCGAGAACCGCGGTGCGAAGCGGGATCGGTGCAACCACGGATCGTTCCGCCGGGGATGGCCGGATGCCGTCCGGACCCTGCGGACCTAGCGTTGGTGCATGAACGGTCCGGATCGAGTTCTCGTCGCATACGGCACAAAGCACGGAGCCACGGCCGAGATTGCGCAGGTGATCGCTGACACGCTCCGCGGGGCAGGTCTCCAGGTCGACGTGCAGCGGGCCCGTCGCGTCCGCTCGCTCGAGCCCTACCGGGCGGTCGTGCTGGGCAGCGCCGTGTACAGCGGGCGCTGGCGCCCGGACGCGGTCCGCCTACTACGGCGACCACAACTCAAAGCGCGCGAGGTGTGGCTGTTCAGCAGCGGGCCGGTCGGCAGACAAGGCGACCCGGAGCAGCTCGAGAAGTGGACCAAACCCCCGCGCGTGCGGGAGATCGCGGAGAGCATCGGGGTGCGCGAGCACATCGTGTTCGGCGGCATGGTCGCCGAGGACGCGGGGTTCATCCGCAAGAAGATGGCCCGCAACATCCCGCCCGAGCTCCGCGACCGGCGCGAATGGCACCAGATCGAAGCATGGGCCGAGTCGATCGCGACCGCGCTCACGGGTCAACCAATACCCAGGTCACCCCGGTCATCGGCAGACGATTCCGCCTGAGCGAGGCTTCCGACGCGCTACGGCACCAGGGCGAAGGACACAGCCAGGGCAAAACCGTGATCACCCTCGTGCCCGACGCTCCCGAGCCAACGCGAAGGCAATTGCGTGTGCGAATCGTCCCCGGATCGCGAGGCCTGCTCGCGGCGCAAACCGAGACTGTTGGCGCCGGCGCCAAGATGCCCGTCCGGTAACAAACGCAGGGCCGGGGCGTGGCCGTGTCGAGGACAGCCGCTCCACGTCCGCGGCGGCGCTCGGCGTCCCCCGGGGAGTGCTGCGCGTGCGCTTATCGCGCGCGCGGGCCCGACTGAGAAGGGAGCACCACAGCGATGAGTAAGTTCGAGGATCACCTCTGGCGAGAGTTCGTGCGCGAGCACGGGAATACGCTGGCCCAGATGGTCACCCCGACGGCCAAGCACATCCGACGGGGGCCGCGGCTGGTCGCCGGCGCCGGCCTCGGCCTCGCCGGGATTGGGGCGGCGGTGGCGCTCGTGCTCGGCGCGACGAGCACCTCGCCGGCGTTCGCGGTGACCCGCAACCATGACGGCACGGTCACCATCTCGATCGAGCGCGCCAGCGGCATCGCCGGCGCAAACGCGAAGCTGCACCAGCTCGGGGTGAGGGCCAAGGTGATGCGGCAGGTGCCGGCGGGCTACCGCTGCACGTCCACGGTCGCCCAGCAAGGACAATCACAGAGCGCCGCCGCGGAGCCGACGCGTTCGATCGCGAACGCCCACTGGACGATCGATCCGCGCCAGGTTCCGGCAGGCCGGACCCTGGCGCTCACCCCGCCCGCTGCGCCCCCTGCGCTCCCAGGGGCCAACGGTGGCAACAGCGGCAACGGCGGCAACGGTGGCTCCGGCGGCCAGGTGTGGTGGAGCTGCGGAACCGAGGGCCCGGGTGCCGGCGCTCCGCCTCCTGCGCCCCCGGGGGACAACAGCGGCAACAGCGGTAACAGCGGTAACAGCGGTAACAGCTGATCCTTGGCCGGCTGACGCCACGTGCGTTGTCGTTTCCGACCCCTGCTGAAGGGCGGGTCGTGGGTCTCGGCCACGCGCGTGCTGATGAACCTGAAAGTCGCCACCAGGGGACCCCGCGTCCGCGGTCTGAAGTCCCGCTGAGGCCAACCCCTACTTTGGCGGACCGGCCAGCAGTCGGAAGACCGGATGGTCCGGCGCTTCGCCGATGAAGTCCTCGAGCGAGGACTCGAGCGTGACATCAAAGAACGGACGCACGACGGGAACGGCCTTGAGATACCGCTTTAGCACCGAAGCGGCCTCTTCCGCCGGCGCTTCTTCGATCCGAAGTCTTTCCGTGCGTCGCGCGCGAGTGAGCTCGACCTCGCCGGCTGCCCTCGCGTTCCGTACCCACGCCACCTCACCGTAGGGCGCTACGAGCCAACGATCTCCGTTTTCAATCAGCGAGACCGGTGTCTCGTAACGCCTGCCTGTCTTGCGCCCCCGGACCACCAGGACGTACGTGTGGCGTCCAGCCAGTCCCAGTCTCGCCAAGGGCTTGATCGCCGCGTTGACGAGACGACGCGAACCGCTGAGCCGATAAGGCCGAGGCATCGCAGCAACCCTACCTGCGGCGTCATCGCCCGTCGAGCAGCATTCGAGAACTCGGGTAGCACCGAGCGTTCTCGCCGGGATTGATCCGGTCGGCCATCGCGGGTTGGAGCCGGTGGTCACCATGCTCAAGATTGGCGACTCTCAGGTCTTGCGGCGCGGAATCGTCGAGCCCCGGATTCGTTCGGCCACCACCTTCGCCACCGCGGTGTCGGACGGGTCGCGGACGCCTCACGTGACCGTTGCAACGCTAAATGGCCGTCAGCGTGCCGGCCAGCCGAGTGCGTCGAAAACGGCGACGGGGTTGAGATAGTCCCGCCAGTGGACGACCTCTCCATCGCGGAGCGTGAGCACTGATATGAAGCGGTTGCTGTAGCGGTTCCCCGTCCTGACGGCGTGTCCCTCCGAGGCGTATTCGAGTACCGCTACGCCCTTGGCCGCATCGCGGTAGACGGCGAGGTCGAAGCAACGCTCGAGGCTCATCCGGGTGCCGTACGGTCGGTAGAGCTCAGCCAGCGCAGCACGGCCCTCGACGCGCGGCGGATAATCCGGGACCGTCACGACGTACTCGGTGACGATGTCTTCGGCGAGGAGGTCGAAGAAGTGGTCCGCCACGACAAGTCCGGCGAGGCCTTCCTGGATGATGTGGAAGAACGGGTCGAGGGCTGCGAAGTCTTCGAGGTTGGCGATTGGGGTCTTCATGGCACTGCCTCCTATTTCCATGTCGCGGCGGTCTCGGCAGCGAACTCGGTGAAGCTGGTGGGCTTGGTGCCGGTCGCAGTGAGCACGTCGTCGTTGGGTTGGGATCCATGGCCGCTTGCGATCGTTGCGGTGAGTGTCCGAAGGACCTCCCCGTATTCAGCAGGGACGCCGGACTTGATCATTCCGTTTAACCGGGCATCGCGGTCTGTGTCTCGGTAGACGATCCTTCGGCCGGCGGCGACTGAGATGATCCGCGCGGCGTCGTCCATCGTCAGCGCCTCCGGTCCGGTCGGTGAGTAGGCGCGGCCGGCGTGCCGCTCCGGCTCACACAGAGTCGCCGCCGCGACCGACGCAACGTCCTCGGCGTTGACGAACGCCTCTGCCCCGGTGCCGTTGGGCACCACGATCTCGCCGTTCGCGGGCTTGAGGAAGGTCTCGCTGGAGTTCTGCATGAACCACGCGGGACGGACGATCGAATAGGTCAGAGATCCGCGTGAGATGAGATCCAACTCGACGGCTCGGAGCGCCACTTCGGGCGAGGCGTGCTCCACACCGTAGGCGCTGAGGTAGGTGACGTGACGCACCCCCGCCTGCTCGGCCCGGTCCAGGAATCCCGAGATATCGTCAGCGAAGTCGACGCGCAACACCGGCGAGACGAGGTACACGCCGGTCACCCCGTTCAGGACTGACTCGAATGTCCCCGGGGCGCTCCAGTCAAAGTGGGCGTCCACGCCTGTCCGAGCCGCGGCCCGGACATCAACGCCCCTGCGACGCAGCCTCCGGACCACTCGTGATCCGGTCTTTCCGGTGGCGCCAAGCACAAGAACGTGTTGATCTGCTCCTTTGCTCATGACCCGATCATGCGTCGGTCGTAGGACACGGGCGGCGCAGCGGGCTACGGCCGCTCGTAACGGCACCTGCGAGGACGGGGGTGAGTCGAGGATGGCTCATGATGGCTCCTTGAGCGGGCGTGAGACCGCGTGCTCGGAGGGCGTTGGCTTGGGTGGAGAGGCCGACGGCGGGCGACCTGGGTCGCCCGCCGCCTGAGGAGGGAAGGCCTTAGGTCAGAGCCACGCGGAGGTACGCGATCGCCTGCGCGATGGCGGCTCCGGCGGCGTTGGTGCTACCTAGCGCGTTGAGCATCACGAAGTCGTGGATGATGCCCTCGTAGCGTGTCGCGGTGACATCGACGCCGGCCGCGCGCAGCTTGCGCGAGTACGCCTCGCCCTCGTCACGCAGCACGTCGGCCTCGCCGGTGACCACGAGCGCCTTTGGCAGCCCGACCAGATCGTCGCTGGTCGCTCGCAGGGGCGAGGCGGTGATCTCGGCGCGCTGGGCTTCGTCGGTGGTGTACTGGTCCCAGAACCACTGCATGGCGTCACGGCGGAGGAAGTACCCCTCGGCGAACTGGTGGTAGGAGTCGGTGTCGAAGTTCGCGTCGGTGACGGGGTAGAACAGCACCTGCGCGGCGAGCCGCGGGCCGGAGCGCTGCTTGGCCATCAACGTGATGGCGGCCGTCATGTTGCCGCCGACGGAGTCGCCTGCGACGGCGATCCGGGAGGCGTCGAGGCCGTTCTCCGATGCGTGTTCAACGATCCAGTCGAGGACGGTGTAGATCTCCTCGATCGCGGTGGGATAACGAGCCTCTGGCGAGCGGCTGTAGTTGGTGAACACCAACGCGGCGCCGGTGCCTTGGGTGAGCTCGCGGATCAGCCGGTCGTGGGTGTGAGCATTGCCGAACACCCATCCCGCTCCGTGGGTGTACAGGATGATGGGGAGCCGACCGCTGGCGCCCTTGGGGCGCATGATGCGCACCGAGACCCGACCGAAGGGACCGGCGGGAACCGTGGTGTCCTCGATGTCGACGACCGGCTGGTCGATCTCTCCTGACTGGACCTCATCGACGACCTCACGTCCCTTCGCAGGCCCGAGGTCGAACAGGTAGGGCGGGTCGGCAGTGGCCTGGGCGAACTCGCGGGCGGCGGGCTCCAGGACGACCGAGTCGACGGTTGTGGCTGACATGGCTCGCTCCTTGGTGGATTGCATGTGCGAGCAGCGTGGCGGTCGCGACGGGTTTCGTCTTCTGGCAAATGACTAGCGCCGCTTTGGTCGCCAAGGGCGCTGCCCCGACGCGGGCGTCGCCCCGACCTTGCTTGCCGCGCGTTGCCGCCCACCCAAGCCACGCCGAGCCGGGACGTCCTTCTGCCGTTATCTGAGCACTTCGGCGATCGTTGCAGCGGCGCGTGCCGCCCCGTCGCTTGGCACCCGGCGGTAGTCGACGTCACGGTCGATCTCCTGGGCGATCGCGTGCGCGATCGCCTCCGGCGGCGAGTCATCGAAGTCCATTCGCCTTCCGGCGCGGTAGCGGTCGAGCCGATAGCGGACGTGAAAGTTCTGCTCGAAGTGGTGCTTGAGCGGGAAGTAGATGAACGGTCGCTGGTTTGCGGTCAGCTCCATCGCGGTCGTCAGGCCGCCCTGGACGATCGCAAGGTCGCATGCCGCGAGGTGGCGGTACAGGTCGTGCACATATGGCCGGACCTCGAGCCCCTGGGCCTTCGGCAGCGTCGTGGGATCGATCCGCGGGCCGGCGACGACGACCATCCTCAGCTCAGCCACGAGCCGTTTCGCCTCGGCGAAGCTGGCGATCACGCGCCTGAGAAGATCAGCGCCGACGCCTGAGCCCCCGACTGTGACGACGCACACGCGCTCGTCAGGGCGGTAGCCGAGCTCGGCCCGGAGCGCTTGCCGGTCAGCGAACGAGTTCGGGTCAAAGCCCGTGATGTACCCGGCGAAGCTGAAGTGCTCCTCGGTCCATTCCCGGATCGGTGGCAGCTCGGGACCGAACCGCTCCGGAACGATGTCATCTGGATCGCCAACGAAGATCGCTTGGTCACGGATGCGCGGGTAGCGGGCGACGTGTTCGATCATCTCCGCGTTGTAGTCGGCGGTGAGAAGCGCCTCGCGCTGTCCGCCGTCGGCCATCGGCAAGTAGCCGACGAAGTCGGTAAGCCACACGAAGGCAGCTGTCTTCAATTCTGGATTCTCGTGGAGGTAGTAATCCAGCTCCCATGCCTCATCGCCGATCCACAGGTCGTACTGGCGATCGCTGACGACGTCGTGGAAGAGCATGAAGTTGGCCAGAAGGATCTCGTCCATACGCCGTAGCGCTTGAAAGCAGTGCAGGTCGTGCTCGGCGGATTCGGACTCGAAGTGACCGGACTCGTTGGCCAGGTACGCGCTTGCTGGGTGGATCCGCTCTCCACGCGCCTCGAGGACCCTGGTTACCGGGTGCTGAGCAAGCCAATCGATCTCCAAATCGGGATGAAGCTTGCGCAGTTCACAAGCGATCGCCTGGTCGCGGCGGGCATGACCGAGGCCGATTGGCGAGGAGACGTACAGTGCGCGCCTGCCTCGCGCCCGGGCGCGCACCCACGCCGACGTCGGCGCTCGCCGCGGCTCGATGAACTCGTGAAGCAGAAGATTTGTGACCACTGGGTCGCGTAGGTGTGGTGCGTGGCCGCAGCCCTCGAGTGTGACCAGCCGCGCATCGGGGATCGCCTCGGCCACGGCGGCGCCGCGCGCAGGGCCGACGATCCCGTCCTGCGACCCCTGGATGACCAACGTCGGACAGCGGACCTGCGCGCACAGCCGCAGGGCGTTCTCGCGGTCGTTCGTCCACTCCGCGTCGATCCCGCGCGTGATCGTTTCCGGGTCGGTCTGTGCGCCCCACCCAATCGCTTCCTCAATCTGCTTGGTCGAGTGCGGCTCCGTAAACGTCTCGGTGAAGAAGAACTCAAGAAATCCCGGCCAGTCACGAAGCCAATAGTGGCGATTCCACTTCGCCCAGCCTTCCAACGTCTGCGGCACTTCGTCAAACGGGTACGGGCCTTCCTCGTCAGCGGGATCGTCGGTAAGCAGGAGGTCAGGCGCGATCAAGACAAGGCCGGCGACCCGCTGCGGATGGTCGACCGCGAGCATCACGTCGTCTCCGGCACCGCACCATGACACGACCACCGCACGCTCGATGGCGGCTCTATCCAGCACCGCGAGCGCGTCGTCCACCGCTCGACACCGGTCGTAGGCGCGCGCCTCGCGCGGACGGCTCGATCGCCCGTTGCCGCGCCGATCAAACGTCACTACCCGGCCGTGACGAGCGAAGTAGGGAACCTGGCACTTCCACGCTCGCGAGTGGACGATCTCCCAGGTAGGGAGGAACAGGACGCTCGGCTCACCCGCGCCGTACACCTCATAGAAGACACGCACGCCGTCGCTCTCGATGTAGCCGTCCTGGTCGGGGTAGCGCGCGCGGCTCTGCTCAGGCGCACCCTGGCCCACGGGCGCCTCGGTCATCATCCTCACGATCTCCTCCGCACGTTGATCGCGCGAGCATACGTCCGCGATGGCCGCTCTCGCATCCGGAGGGCACCCAATACTTGCGTTCTCGGACGCCGACTCACTCTTGCAGGAGCAGCAGCCCGCTGGCCTGCGGGCGCCGGTCAGACTGCCGCGGGTGCGGCGGGCTGACGGTCATCGCCGGCATCATCCTCAACACGCTGCAGTCGACTCCCGGCCGGAAGGCTTGCCAGGGTGAGGCCGGGACTTGGGCCCGCCGAGACTCGTTTGAACAGAAGAGGTCGCGTCGGCAGGTGTGGCTCAGCCGCGCTCGTAGAGGATCATGTTGAGCAGGACCGGCGGGGTGAGCTCAAGGACGGGGGCGTCTGATGGTCCGTACCACAGCCGGAGCGTGGGGTTGACGGTGTCGCCGGCGATCTCGGCATGGGGTTCGGGGAGGACCCCGTCGGGCGTGCGGGCCGGCCAGTTGGTTGCCGTGGCGGTGGCAACGGCGGTTTGCAGGCTGGACAGCGCATGGTGCGCGACCGCAAGGAGGCGCTGACGACCGGGTTGGTCTGAGGTGACGATCCAGCTCATGTCGATTGCGACGTCCTCTTCTGACCGTGAGTCGGGGACCCGGAGCTGAAGTCCGCCGCTGCGGCCGCTGCCCCGGATCTCCCATCCCGGGGGGAGTTGGTTGCGAAACCAGGCGGTGAGGGTTCGGATGAGCAGGTCAAGAATGATCATGCCGCCGTCGTCGACGCGGCCGATGAGCTGCTCGTCCCCGGGTAGCGCGCGGATTACCGAGCGCGCGAGGCGGTCGTGGACGGGTTCGGAGCCCATCACGCCGCTGCCGACGATGCGATCGATCGTTGGATCCTCGGCGTCGAGTGTGGCCAGCAGGAGGTGGCCGGTGCCGATGGCGGGGTGATCGTGGCGGTAGGCATAGGAGAGCGCGTCCCGGGCCACGATGCGCCGCGCCTGGTCGGTGAAGATGCCGGTCGCCTGGTGGGCCGGGTTGCGTCCGTACAAGCACGCGCGGTCCATCGCTTCGCCAATCGTCCCCATCTCACTCGGCCCCAGCTCGGCCTCGAGCACCCTGGCCGCGAGGCTGTCGGGGACGTGCAGACATCCCAGCAGCAGATGCAGCGGCTCGACCTCGGGGTGCTCAAGCAGGGACGCGACCTCCACGGCCGCGCGCGCCGCCCGCTGGGCCTGGACCGTGTAGCGCTCAAACACCGGCGGCGTCGGCCGCGGCCGGGGCGCCGAGGAGCGCGACGCGACGCGAAGGAGATACTTCTTGAGCGCTTGGCTGCTCACCGGCGGGCGACGCTCCCCCGCCATGGCGTCCACCAGCGCCACCGGGTCGCCAATCCCAACCTCGCCAAGAATGTCAGCCGCCTGCTCCTGTTCGCTGAGCGCGAGCAGGATGTGTTCGCTACTGGGTCCCAGGACGCCCCGCTCAGCCGCGACATCAACCGCGCGCTCCAGCACTGCCGCCGTGGCGGTCGAGAGCGGCACCGCACCCAAGACCAGATCATCACCCACGGGCGATCTCGGGACGATCGCGGTGTAGATAACGCTGCCGCAGACGCCCCGGCCGGCCAACAGCGACCGCACGTTCCCATGGCGGGTGAGCGCCAGCAGCAGATGCTCAGGCTCGACGCACGGCCGGCCGAGCATCCGCGCCTCATCCTCCGACAGAAGGATCAGGTTGTGCGCTTGCTGCGTAGACGCCCCCAACACCGAGACCGATCGTCTCACACCCCGGCCGACAGCCGCGATGGTTCTCCTCGTCGCAGATGCTGCAGTCGCGGCTCGCGCCGGGAGAATCGAGGCTCAGAGGCACTGTCGGGTCACGAATGCCGGCCCGGGTCACCTCCGGCGGCCAGCCAATTTGACAAGGGCACCCCACGGCCGACGACGGTCTTCACGGAATCTGCACCCATCCTTTGCTTCGCGTTCATCGCGCTCGGCTTGACTGGTCTGAGAACAAGCTCCCGCTGGGCACCATTGACGCCCGGCACCAAAGGAACTGATCATGGGCTGCAATGTTTTGGTGGGGGAAGACGAGCCGAGGCTGCCGCTGATCGTCACCGGCGCGGTCACCAGGGAGATCTCGGGATGATCCTCCCGCGGATGCGCTCCGGTCCGGCGGTCGCGCGGGCGGCTGAGGACGTACGGGGCCGTGGGGTCGGCGTTCGCCCCAGGCGGGTCTGGATCCGCGTGGAGCGGCGGCCGGGTGTCCGCGCCCGCGTCTGCGCCGTCCTGGGGCTGGTGGCGATCGCGAGCATCGCGCTGATGGGCTGCGGAGATCCCCGCCGGCCGGGGACTGTGCCCGGTCGCGCGGACTGGCTGGGTCTGAACTACAACAGCACCGCGGCGCCGGGCGGCCTGCGCGTCTTTGCCTCGCGCGGGCTCGTCTATGACCGAGGCGGCGCGCTGGAGATCCGCGCCGGCCGCACCGTGGCGGGCTCACCGGACCTGGCACGGGGGCTCTCGCGATCTCTGGCCGCAGGGATGACACCGGACATCTACATCAACCCGACCCAGGGCCCCCGGGGCTGCCGCGCGGATCCAAACGGCGCCAGCAAGCTCTGCCTACCGGTCTCCTTGACCGACGTCAACGCCTTCGTCCACGCGTTCATCGCCTCGGTGCACTCAATCCGGCAGGCCCACCCCCGGGTGACGATCTTTGAGCCGATGAACGAGCCGTGGAACTGGCCCTACCCGCCGGGAAGCTCGTCGGGCCGCCAGGCAGCCGCCGAATACGCCGCGATGCTCGCCCGCCTGCTGCCCGCCGTCCGCGCGGCGAGGATTCCGCTGAGCGAGATCTACGTGCCGGCCACCGGCGAGCTCGCGGACGGCACGACCTGGATCCCCGACCTGTACCAGGCCCAGCCCTGCCTGCGGCCCGGTCCCGGCACCTGCGGCCCGATCGAGGGCTGGAACGTCCATCCCTACGGGCTACCGGGCCGCGCCTCGGAAGGGATCGGGGCCCTGCCGCGCCTGCGCGCTGCGATGCTGTCCGGACAGAACAACATCATCGCCTCAGAGATCGGCTTCTGCGCCGTCGACGTCAATCACGGAGCGCACTGCGATCAAAACCGGCCGGACATCGTCGGCTCCAGCCGCCAGACCGCCCGCTGGATGCACGACACCCTCAAGGCGGCCCTGGGCATGCACCGGGCCGGCTGGCTGCGCGCCCTCCTAATCTGGCTGCGCGCCGGCGGGGGCTGGGCAATCCAAAACGGCGACGGCAGCCTCACCCCACAGGGAGTCGCCCTGATGAACTTCGCGACCGCCCATTCAACGGGTCGGTAGACGCTGGCGTCAAGGCGCCAGAACCGTGGCCGCCCGCATCGAACGACGTCGGCGAGCCTCCAACCGCCAGGATCCCCGGCTCTGACCCAACCACTCCTGGCCGCAGTCCGCTTGCGTGGGTCAGTGTTGGGTGAGCGCGATTCGCAGCAGTCGCGTTCGGGTGGTGGCCCACAGCGTGTGAGCCGTGGCGGCCGTGAGGCTGGCTGCTTTGGGTCCGTGCAAGAGCTGAATGAGGTTGGGTGGGATGAGGTGAACGAGCCGTCCGTCGCGGTCGTCGCCGACGTATGCGCCGCCGTCGGCGAGCACCATTGTCGCGGTGTTCCCGACCCGCCATTGGTGGACGATGCGGCCGGTGCGGGGGTTGATCGTCGTTACGACCGAGGTGGTCATCGGGTTGGTCAGGCTGGTGGCGGCGTTGGTTTCGGAGCCCAAGACCCAGATGAGTCCTGCTCCGCGGGCCACGGTGTCGATGCTGAGCGGTTGGCTGGCCCACGTGATCCGATGGGGCATCACGTTGGTCTGGTCGCTGGGAAGGTGCCGATGCCGTAGAGCTCGTCGGCGACCCAGGTCAGGCCGGCTGCGGTGGTCGCGCGGGGGGCCTCGCTGGAGGAGTACGCCATCCGTACCAGGCGGGCGTTGTGGGGGTTGATCTCGGCGGTCCAGCCGCGAGCCGTCGAGACCCAGACGCGGTCGGCCGAGAAGCTGATCGTTGACGGGATGAAGCGCCGATCGCCGGTGGTGGTGATCGGCCCGTGACCTCGCCGCCGTGCTCGACATCATCAGACACATCAGCGCCTGACCCCCCGTCTCGGCAGCACCGTCGACACGGCCGCATCGTCGCCGCTGGGTGAGTTCGGTGGCGTGGCTGCTGCTCCGGCCGATCCTGACCCGCGAGCAGAACTTCCCAGCGGGGGGCAACACGTCCTTTCCAGACAACTCAGCCGGTGTGAACGCAGGCGTGAGCGGCAGGCTCAAGGCGTTTGCGCGCGAGCGGCGGGATTTCGGCGTCAACCGGGACACCGCGTCGCCCTGAGCTCACCTGTGCATGCACAAGAGCCGTCGGGCGTCAAACGGCGTGGTGTGCGCGGCGCGAATCCGGTTTGCCGAGCGCATGTCCGGCCGGCCCGCTGATCTAAGCCTCAAACCACCGCGCAATCGGCTGGCTGTGTCCGGTCAGGGTGTTTAACTGACCTCCTAAGCAGGGAAAAAGCAGCTGTATACGGCAGCCGCGGCCCAGCTCAGGAGGTCACCCACATGGTGAACGGTTCGCTGGACGCGATCAACGTTGCTTTTGACGATGATCGCTCGGTCGCTGACGCGGGCGTGCTGGTCGCGGCGACGCTCGCCCGGCGGCTCGGGATCGAGGCGCTGGTCAACGAGTTTGTCGACTTGGGGCGTCGGGTTGGGTACTTCCGGCCGGGGCGCAAGGTGATGTCGTTGGTTCACGCGATGCTGCTCGGTGCCGACAGCATCGATGGGTGCGACGTGCTGCGGTCCGGGCGTACCGGACGGGTACTCGGCCACCGGGTGATGGCCCCCTCGACGTTGGGAACGTTCCTGCGTGCATTCACGTTCGGGCACGTCCGCCAGCTTGACCGGGTCCTGGGCGAGCTGCTCGCGCGGGCGTGGCGGGCGGGCGCCGGCCCAGGCGAGGGGCGGCTGGTGATCGATGTTGACTCGTTCATCCAGGAGGTGCACGGCAAGCAGAAGCAGGGCGCGAGCTACGGGTACACGAGCAAGCTCGGCTACCACCCGTTGGTCGCGACGCGCTCAGGCAGCGGCGAGGTGCTGCACATGCGGTTTAGGACCGGGAGGGCGAACAGCCAGCGGGGGATCATGCGGTTCTGCGATGAGCTGCTCGCCCGGGTTCGCCGCGCCGGCGCGGTCGGGGAGATCCTGTTGCGCGCCGACTCCGGGTTTCACAACCGGGCGCTGCGAGTCAGGCTCGCCGGCAAGGGCGTGCTGTACTCGATCAGCGTCAAGTTGACCGCGCCGACCGTGGCCGCGATCGAGCTGATCGCCGAGGATGCGTGGACCGCGTTGGTCGACTACCCGAAGACCGGGGAAGCGCAGATCGCCGAGACCACGATCAACGGGGAACGGCTGATCGTCCGCCGCGTCCGGCTCGTCGGCCCGCAAGCCCAGCTGTTCCCGACTTGGCGCCACTACGCGGCGCTGAGTAACCGCACCGAGCCGCTGGCGGTGGTCGAGGCCGAGCATCGCGATCACGCGAACATCGAGCTCGAGATCCGCGACCTCGTCGACCAAGCGCTCGCGCACGCACCCTCAGGCCAGTTCAACGCCAACGCCGCTTGGACCGTGATCGCCGCGATCGCCCACAACCTGCACCGCTGGACCGAACTGATCGGCCTCCCGGACACCATCGCCCGCCGCGCCCACACCAACCGCCGCCGCATGCTCACAATGCCCGGACGGCTGACCCGCCACAGCCGCATCACCACCCTTCACCTCCCCGCCCGCTGGCCCTGGCAAACAGACTGGCTCGCCGCGCTGACCAGAATCCGCGCGCTACCCGCCCTCACCTGACACACAACGCGGCCCACGCGACCGGTCACCCGAGCACCGCAGCCACCAACCAGCACCCCGGCAACAGCCGGCACTCACCGCTGCTCCGAACACGCCCCCGGACGGCGCCGCTGGACCGCGAACACGCCCAGGCGGCTCCGCGAAACCACAATCACACGCCACCCGGTCTCACCAACACCCCAGACCCCGCCCGAAACGCGATCCCCCCCCAACCCAGTATCGCCGCGGTGGTTTGAGGCTAAGTTCTTCACACCCGAGCGGCCAACGGGGCATGCGGCTGGGTGTGTTGGCGCGCTGCTTCAGGTTGTGGGCGGGCGTCGGTGTCGGAGGAAGAAGCGGATCATCTCGGCGGAAGAGTTAGGGCCGTCGGAGTCGGTGTAGGAGCCAACGGGGCTGCCGCCGTACCAGGCGTGACCGCCGCCGTGGACAATCAAGGACTCGGCGACGGCGACCCCGTCGAGATTGCGGTGCACGGTGCGGGTGTAGCCGCGCCCGGTGTCGCCGCGCGTCGTGATCGGCGCATCCTGGCCCGTGATGTCGCCAGCCGCAAGCCGTGAGGCGATCACCTTGTCTGCGTTGACCGGAGCCACGATTGTGTCTCGGTCGCCGTGGATGACGATCAGAGGCATTGCACTGGTCGGGGCGGGCGTCCCCCCGGTTCGCATCGCCGTGAACGCGGAGCCCACGTCGTGCGCGGCGCCGTAGGCGATCCCAGAGTGCACCGCGACCGCCGCGTACAGGTCCGGGTAGGTCGCGGCCATGACGGCGGCCATGGCGCCACCGGCGGACAGCCCGGCGACGTACACGCGGGTCCGATCGACGACCAGATCACGCATGACCTCCCGGGTGATGCCGGCGATGATCGCCGGCTCGCCTGCATTGGCCTGCTGGTTAGACGCGGAGAACCAGTTCCAATAGCGACCGTTGTTAGCTGCCCTGGACTGCTCTGGATAGGCGACCAGAAGGGTGTGCTGCTCGGCCAGCTCGTTCATCCGCGTGCCGGCCGCAAAGTCCAATCCGTGCTGCTTGCCGCCGTGGAGCATGACCAAGAGTGGAACGGGTTCACCGCCGTAGCCGGTCGGAATGTAGAGGTCGTAGCTGCGGGTCCCGGCACTTTCGGTGTGGGTGAGGTGACGGATCTCACCGCCCGGCGCGGCGGCAGCGCTCGCCGCTGCGCCACCACCAGGCCACCGTGCGCTTCCGGGCCAGCCGACCGGGCTGACGGTGTCTGGCAGGCGGGGCAGCGCGGCCTGGAGGTCCTCAATCAGGCCCTGGCGCGCGGACCCGGCATAAGCGCACGGCGCTTGTGGCCACCTCGCTGGGCGACCGTTTGACACCGGCAACCGGAGGTGGCCGAGATCGGACGAGGGCTGCGCGGCAGTCGACTCAGGCGGCCAAGCGGTGCCGGCGCCTGCCAGACCCCGCTGCAGAACCGCAGTGGCCTCGGTCAACCGCCCAGCACGCGTCAGGCTCAACGCCTCGGCGATCGTGATGTTCGTATCGGCGCTCATCGCGGGTTTCTTTCAGGGGGTCGTCGGCTTGCGCCGGGAGATCGGCCGGTCGATGGACGTACCGCCACCGCGCGAACGGGGTCGCCCGGCTCGGCAGGTGATCATGTGGTGCGCGACGCGAGCGCCGCCTTCACCGCCCGCGGCGCCCGAAACGCACCGAGGACCTCGACCCTCGCGATCGTCGCGACGGCGAGCTCAGGCGAAACGTCATCGGCAATCGTGGCCAGCCCGAGGACGCGCAGCTCCACCATGTGACCAGCGTCCCGGAGCTGCTCCAGCGCGTCGCGGCTGTAGTGCTCGATGCCGAGCACCAGCTCGCGTCGGGCCACTGTTCTCTCCACCGCGTCTGACCGGCTTTCGAGCTGCCGGCGAATGGCCGTACGAATGAAATCGGTGCGGTTGGCGAAAAAGCCCTCGCTGACGAGCAGGTCGATCTGACCCAGGTCAACGAGCCCAACGTTGATCGTGATCTTGTCGCTTCGTTCGGCATCAGCCATCTTTGTCGCGCCTCCACGGGCCGCCATCTCGTAACCAGCCTACCACCATCCACACGGATGGTGAGAGCTTGTTCGGACGGTCCCCACAAGATCGAGTGGTTACCGCCCGAGGCCGCTCCAGGAGCGGAGCTGGGTCGGATCCGATTGTCCGCCACGGCGCCGGCCAGCCAGCATCATCCCCATGTCGCCAAGGCACTCGTCCACCTCGAGGCGGCGGAGCGTCACAGTAAGCGTTCCGCCCTGAGCAGTCGGCCGGTGAGACTTCGGCGGAGCACACGGGGTGCCCGGCCAGGCCGGCGGTCTTCGGTCAGGTCACGCGATGGTTTCGAACGCGGGCGGTGTCGCGCGCTCGATTGCCTCCCAGCTGGTGTCATGAGCGCGCAACTCCTCGTCGACCTTGCCGCCGCCGCGCACGCCGAACAGGCGCTTGGCCACGATCAGATAGGCGGCCACCGCAAGATTGATGAGCAACCCCACCACCTTGAGCACGGTGCCCCGATGGATGATCTCGTAGATCTCAAGTGGGATCAGCAGCGTGGTCGCGATGAACGTCAGGTACTCAGCCCAGCGCTTGGTCAGCCACAGGCCGACCGCCTCGAGTCCCTCCAACAGCGCGTACAGCAGCAGCGCGATTCCGAGCTCATCCAATGTGCCCGCCCGCAGCGACAGCAGCTTGTCAAGCTCATGGAAAAACCCGACGTGGCCGCCGTTCTGAGCCGCACCACCAGCCACGCCGTTCTGCAGGTCGGTCAGGACGCGGTAGAAGCGGCTTCTGAGCGCGACCACGTTGCCGGCAATGGCCAGGACCCCGACCCCGAGTGCGCTCAGAATGACGAAATGAATCACCCGGTCGATCGCGATCACCCGCAGCACCACGCGATCGCGCAGCGCCTTGCCCCGCCGTGGGATCTCGATCGACTCCCGGTTGGGTGGGTACCGGCGGGCCGGGTGCTCGGGCGGTCCCAGCGCGACCCAGCTGTCGCAGCGCAGGCACCGCAGCCAGCGAACCGAGCCGTACTCGCGGGCATACAACTCGTCCTGCGCCCGCAGCTCGGCCGCGTCGGCGCCGACCAACGCATGGCCCGCCCAGCCGCACGCGACCAGCTCCCAGTCGATCCTGCGACGAGGGCGCGGCTGCGGGTGAGTGCCGGGAGGACGTTCCATCTTCAGCCCTGAACAATGTGTACCGGGGTTTACCGCGCGCGCGACCCCAACAGGCCGCAAATCTCGACGTAGCGCCCACCCCTGACGATCGAAAGCCGGCCAGCCAGCATCATCCCCGGCCCGAAGGGATAGCCAGCTCTCGCGCGGCGAGAGCACGCATGCAATCGCGCGGGCGGTATAAGCGGGGCGTTGTGAGCTGCTGCCCGAGGCGCGTCGCGGGGCTTCGCGGCCGCAGACTCCTAGCGGGCAATTGCGGTCGCGCGAAAGGTGCTCCTCTGGGTTTCGGCCGGCGCAAAGCGGAAGTCTGACCTCCGCCTGCGGGCGCCGAGCTGAGTGCCGAGCGTGCGTGAAGGCAGCAGCATTCCCGCCCGGCGACGATTCCCGCACCGCCGGCACACGTCGGTGACTTGAGACCCCGTCGCCCGTTGGCAACTCTTTACAAAGCCCTTGCTTCGTGCGACGGCCTCCGCGCAAAATCACAAGCAGCGTGGTCTTTTCTCGCCTCACAAGCGGGTAGGGCCTAACGTTAAGCGGGTGATCAGCGTGTTTCGCGCTCGCGGGTTCGTCGCGGTGGGCGTGTTGGTGCTCCTGATGGCCGGGCTGCTGGGAGTTCTTGATGCGCTCGCGCATGGACGTGCGGGCGGACGGCCAGCGGACGTCGGAGCGCTGGCCAAGCGTCCCAACATCGTCTTCGTGCTCACGGACGACTTGGCGTGGAACCTGGTGGCCACCCGATACATGCCGCACGTCGTCGCGCTTGAACGCCAGGGTGTCACCTTCACGAATTACTTCGTCACCGACTCGCTGTGCTGCCCGTCGCGCTCTTCGATCTTCACTGGGCTTGTCCCCCACAACACGAAGGTGTTTAGGAATAAGGGCAAGCAGGGTGGTTACGACCAGTTCCTACGAAGGGGGCTGGAGAAGCAGACTTACGCCGTCGCAATGCGGCCAGCGGGGTACCTGGCCTCGCTCATGGGCAAGTACCTGAACGGCTACGGCAGGCCCCGTATGACCACCCACATCCCGCCTGGCTGGGGCGACTGGCATGTTGCCGCCAACGGCTACCAAGAGTTCAACTACGAGCTCAACGAGAACGGGAAGATCAACGGCTACGGGGGACCGCCGCCGCCCGGTAACGCGGCCAACTATCTGACCGATGTGCTGAGCACTCGCGCGACGCAGTTCATCAACCGGGCCGCACGCGCCCACAAGCCCTTCGTGATGGAGGTCGCCACGTTCGCGCCGCACAAGCCTTACATCCCTGCGCCGCGCAACGCCAACGACTTCCCCGGCCTGCGCGCGCCGCGCGACCCGTCGTTCGACACGAACAACACCAACCCGCCGCGCTGGCTTGGTACCCGCGCGCCGCTCAGCCCTTCGTTCCTGGCGCTGATTGACCAGGACTTCCGGAGGCGAGCGCAGTCCGTGGAGGCGGTTGACCGGCTGATCGGAATCGTCGAGACCACGCTGAAGGCCCGTGGTCTGGCCGGCAATACCTACATCGTGTTCAGCTCGGACAACGGCTATCACATGGGCCAACACAGACTTCTGCCCGGCAAGCAGACGGCGTTCGACACCGACATACGCGTCCCGCTGATCATCGTAGGCCCCGGCGTCCCGCACAACAAGAAGGTCGCGGCGTTCGCCGAGAACGTCGACCTGTATCCCACGTTTCTGCAGATCGCGGGCGCACGACCGACCGAGGCGATCGACGGCCACAGCCTGATGCCTTTGCTGCACCCTACCTCACGCGGCCGCCTGATCTGGCGCACCGCGGTCCTCATCGAGCACCGAGGCAGAACCGGGTCCGGCGACCCTGACATGGACTACGGCAACCTGAGCGGCAATCCCACCAGCTATGAGGCCGTCCGCCTCCCAGGCGCCGTGTACGTCGAGTACTTCGACGGTGAACGGGAGTACTACGACATCAGCAAGGACCCGTTCGAGCGCCACAACATCTATCCAAGTCTCAGCGCGGCCACTAAGTCCCGGCTGCACACCATCCTCAAGCCGTTGACCACGTGCCACGGCAACGGACCCAGCAGCTGCTGGCGAGCAGAGCGGCCGGAACCGATCAATCCGTGACGGCCTCCGCTTTCGCCCACAACCATCCGCGCGACGACCGCCGGTGGCCCTGCCCCGGTTCGTGTGACACGGATCTGTCGTTGATTGTTGTTGCTTGAGCGATTGATCTCAACCGTGGAGCGGCGAGAGCCGGAGCTGTTCGAAGGCGGTCGGGGACAGCATGCCGAGAGTGAGCTTCACTACGGTTCCGGCCGGTCCTGGATGCCGCCGTTGGGGTCTCCGGAACGTCGGGCATCGTGGCGGGTACTTGGGGTCAGGATGTCGCTGCAGGCGGGCCCCAGGCGCGTCGTGGCTCCCGACGGAGTGGAGTGGAGCGTCGGCCGGAAGTGGATGACACGTCGTCCCCGCCTTCTTTGCCGACACCGCAGCAGCAGCGGTTCTGCCTCGCTGCAGAACCTCGGATCCGTCCGGCCGGATCTCGGCGGTCTCGACCTCGGACGGGAGCTGCTCGTTCTGGCGGCCGTCGTCGCCGTCGTGCTGGTGCTCATCCCAGTCCTGTTCTTCGGCCTGGAGCTCATCATGCTGGGCGTGTTCCTCGCGGCGGGGGTGTTGGCACGAACGCTGCTCGGTCAGCCCTGGGTGGTCGAGGCAACGTCAATTGACCCGTTGGGTTCCGGCCGGCGGTTGGAGTGGCGCGTGCGGGGATGGCGCAGGTCGCGGAACCTGATCGCGGAGGTCGCGGCCGAGCTTGCCGCTGGGAACGAGCCATCCACGGTCCAACCCCGCCGCTAAGCGACGGCCGGTCGCTCATGTCTGCGCCCGGCTGGCTGAGACTGCTGCTTGTCGCCACCTGGGGAGCCGGACCGCTGATTTCCGCCCCGCCCGATGCGACGAACAATGGTTCCCGAAGGGGGCTCAGTGGCCGTTCGCGGAGAAGTGCATGTAGTCCTTAGGGCCGCTCCAGCTGCCTCCCCAACCCCAGCCGATCGACGCGAACGCGCCGACGACCGCTGGGGTCACCATCCCGGGGCGGTGGGGCGACCGGTTCAGGTAGGGAATGCTGGCCTTGACGCGGGTTCGGCCGCAGCCGGTGTAGGGATTCTCGATCGGATTGATGTCGACCGCCTCCCCGTACGCGTGCTCTGACCACGAGTGGGTCGGCGGGGACCCGGGGCAGGGTGAGGCGACGGCGTCGCGGCACTCGAACGCAGCGGTGTCGTCGCCGGAGTCATCGACCGGCTGCATCTCCCGGATCCGGAAGCCCAGCCGGTACAGGCGACCGAACACCGATTGGAGCGGACGGGCGGCATCGGCATTGACCACCAGCTCTCCGCGGTGGGCCTGGCGGTCGAAGCCGACGTAGCTGACAGTGAGCAGGCGCAGCTGCGACAGCGGGGTTGGGCAACCGCGATGCCACAGGTTCCTCTTTAGCGCAGCCTTGAGCGGCGCCGGCAGCGACTGGATGTGGCTTTGGAATGAGGACAGACGGGGCGGCGTGCGGGCTGCGGACGGCTGCGCGAGGCTATAGAGCGAGACCAGCGTCAGCGGGAGCACCAAGAGTCGCAGTAGGCCTCCGCCGGGAACGACAGCGAGCACGGATTGGGACGGTAGCAACCCCCCTCAAACTGACGGCGTGCCGCAGAACGGAGGACCCGTAGGAACCATCAGCCGAGAGTGCTGCCGTGTCGCCATCGGAGGAACCCGGTCGCGGACTCACACCAGGACGCGGCGCTTGAAATTGCGCAGCCCCACGGTCCAAAACAGCACGGCGAACCCGCACAGCACCGGGTAGATCACGTACAGGGGCATGTGCGACGCGTGTGTGAATGCCGCACGCATTCCCTCGGTGATGTAGATCAGCGGGTTGATCAGCACCAGGATCTGCAGCCAGTGAATGCCGCCCACGGTCACGGGCGCGAGCTTGGTCCACTGGTAGTACGTGCCACCGAGGAAGGTCAGCGGGAGGACCACGAAGCCGAACATCAGTCCGATGTTGCGGGGCTCGAACGAGGTGCCGAGCAGCAACCCGAGCGAGGTCATCGCCACACACGCCAGCGGGATCAGCGTGGCCACGATCGCCCAGTGCACGGACAGATGGGCAGCGACGTGGGAGGCGTGGATAACCGCGGCGATCGGGAACACGATCGCTGCGGCAAGCAGCCCCTGGGCCGCGCCCGAGAGTACCTTGGCCGCCGCCACCAGCCAGATCGGGCACGGGGCTTGCACTCGATCCTCGATCTCCCGCGTGTAGCCGAACTCGGTCGACATCTGCAGCGCGACCGCCTGGATCCCCTGGAACATGATCGAGATCGCCACCACACCAGGCACGAGCACCGTGGCGAACGCCGATTCAGCGGCCACGCCATGGCCACCCCCGACGCCCTGTCCGATCCGGGGAAACACATAGAGGAAGACGAACACGAGCAGGAACGGCTGAATCAGGGTGCGCGCGACGAACTCGCCGAAGTTCTTCCTCAGCACGGTCAGGTCGCGGAGGATCAGCGCCCGCAGCGCGGTGCGCCGAAGATCCGGGCCAACATCGGCGCGACGGAGTCCTGCTCGGTACCGGTGCTCGAGGTCCACGAGCGCGATCAAGAGCCCGCCACCGGCTCGAGGCTGCCGCTCTTGGAGCACGCCTCAGGGAGTCACGATAGCTCGCGTGGCCTGTTTGTTCGGCGGTGAGAAGCGCCCGCGGCCGGTCACGCTCATGCGCCTCGTGCGCCTGTTGGGGGATGTCGCGGCGGCGCACGAGCGACCACTGACTCGGCGTGTTTCCGCAATTTCACGGCGAAGTAGTAGCGCCGCTCGCCGTGCGTGTCGACAGCTTCGGTCACCGTTTGGTCATCGCCTCTGTTATCTGCGTTGGGATACTGAGGGCGCCGAACGCGAGGAGCCTCATGGGCAATGCGGCACCCGACTACCAGGTGGGAGGTGACGCCGCTGAGCTAACGCGGCTGGACCTCCAGGGGAGGGTGCTAGGACCCGCGACGCGTGAGATCCTCACGACGGCGGGCGCGGGTCGAGGGATGCGGGTTCTCGACCTGGTTTCAGGCGCTGGGGATGTGGCCTTCGCCGCCACCGACCTCGTGCACCCGGCCGGCACTTGGCGCGGGAGGACGGGTCATGGCTGAATGGTCCTGATGCTCAGAGGGTGAGCGCCGACGTCCGCCGGTCAGCCTTCAAAGCTGACCAGCATGGTCCCCTTCCATGGGATTTGTCGAGTCAGCCACGCGACCGAGGTTGAACGCCGCCCGTCGGTCAGTAGTCCGGGGCGTATTTCCTCGCGGAGTTGTGCCTCCTTTCGCGGATGTGACCGAGCGCCGCGGGACAGATGATGACCGTGCCCCTGTTCTCCGTACCTCGAAGGAGGTGAGCACAGATGCCGAAGAAGGCCAGAGATAAGGACCGGAAGGACAAGAAGAAGGACGCCAAGCGCGAGAAGTAGTCCCGTGCCGATGCGCGCCAGGCGCATCGCACCAATATCAGGGTGCGGCGCGCCCGGTGCCACGCGCAGCGTGCCTGGGCTGGGGTTGGAGGTGCTGCCGTGATCTCGAGTGGGAGTTCGAATGGTTGACGTGCACGACTCTGATGACCGACCGGCACCGCTTCCGTGGCGGCGGTTGGCCGGTTTGCTGCGGCCGATTCGCGGCGGGCTCGCCGCGATGGCCGGGCTGAGCACCGGGGGTGTGCTGGTCGGTCTCGTACCGCCGTTGGCGCTCGGTGTTCTCGTCGACGCGTTGGTCGAGAGCAACGACACGACCGAAGCCGCGCTGCTCGCGGGTCTGATCGCGCTGGCGATCACCGTCGAGGCCGTCGCATACGTGCTGTCCGACGGGATGGCGACCCGCAACGAGGGTCGTCTGTACCGCAACGTGCGCATGCAGATGTTCGAGGGGACCCGCAGACGCTCATCGCTCGACGAGGATGAGCAGCGCGGACTACCGTCGCTGTTCATCTCAGATGCCGAGACGGTCGGGGTCACTGTGTCGGTGCTTGACCGCGGATCGATGCTGCTGGTCGAGTTCCTAAGCGCCGCGGTGGCGCTCGCTCTGCTGTCACCGTGGACGATCCCGGTGGTCGTGCCGGAGCTCGCCCTGACCTGGGTCGTGACCAGACGGATGCAGGAACCCGCCGCAGCTGCCGCCGAGCGCCGCCAGGAGGAGCTCGAGCACCTGACGCGGTCGGTCTCACGCGAGCTTAGCCGCCGCGAGGATCCGCAGTCGGCGAGCAGGTTCCGCGTGGTGGCGGACCGCGTCCTGGCGGCCGAAGTCCGCCTTGGCTGGCTGCAAGCCATCAATCTGCAGGGTTCCGGCGGCCTCGCCAAGCTGGGTCCGATCGCCGCCGTCGTCGTCGCGGCGTTCGCTGGCACGCACCACGTCGGCGTCCTGATCTCGGTGTACCTGCTCGCGCAACGCGCGTTCTGGGGCTTTGACGGGCTCGTAGACCTCAGCCTCGGCCTGCAAAGCGTCCGCGGTGCGGTTGCCCGCTGCTTCGCCATGATCGATGCGCAGGCCCCGACGACACCGCGGCTACCGACCGCCGCCTGACGAGGACGCGCACGACATGACCACGGCGACCCTCCTCCAGCTCCCAGGCAACCCCGAACGATGCGTCGCCCGCGCGTCATCGCCGCGTGAGCCCAAGGAAGAGCCACTCACCAGCCGCGAGCATCGCCAAAGCGGCCTGCAGCGACCTGACCAACAAGCCGTGCTCTCAATCCGCGGACGCGTCGAGGAGAGCGACAGCCGCCGGTTCGTCCGCGACTCGCTCGCCGAACTCCACGCCTACATGCACGAGCAGCGCATCCGTCCGTCCGGCCCCCCGTTCGCGCGCTACAGGCCAACCAGCGCGGGCATGGTCGACATCGAGACCGCGTGGCCGCTCGAGCAGCCCGCGGAGGGCCGCGGCCGAATCCATGGAGCCTCGGTGCCAACCACGCTGATCAGGCACACACACCGCGCAGCCAACAACCACACACCCGCGAATACCAGACGCTAAATCCCCGTTCGTGAAGCCGCTTTTGCAGGGCATTCGCCCCACGCCCCCGGCAGGACTCGAACCTGCGACCCACGGCTTAGAAGGCCGTCGCTCTATCCAGCTGAGCTACGGGGGCCCGGCGCTCAGGGTATCGGCGCGGCTCACCGGCCGGGGCGGGTGGGGCAGAATCCGGGACATGTCAATACCGGATCTCGATTCGACGGCCTCAGGTGAGCTCACCGCGACGGTCGGTGAGCTGACGCTCTGCTACGAGACGTTTGGATCGCCCGCGGGCGATCCGCTGCTGCTGGTGATGGGGCTCTCGTCGCAGATGCTCCTGTGGGACGACGACTTCTGTGAGCTGCTGGCCGACCGCGGCTTCTGGGTGGTCCGGTTCGACAACCGCGACGTCGGTCGTTCCACGGTTCTCCGGGACGCGCCGGTGCCCAAGCGGTGGCAGCTGCTCGTCCGCGATGCGCGGGGGGCCGCGTACTCCCTCAACGAGATGGCCGCCGACGCCGTTGGGCTTCTCGATCATCTCGGCATTGACCGCGCCCACGTCGTCGGCGCCTCGATGGGCGGCATGATCGCCCAGCTGATGGCGATCGACCAACCGGACCGCGTGCGTTCGCTCGTGTCGATCATGTCGACGACCGGCAACTCGCGGGTCGGCCGCCCCCACCCCCGCATCGCCATGCGCCTGCTTCGTCGCGTTCCCCGCGACCGAGCCGGCTATATCGAGGATCACCTCGAGACATACCGGCAGATCGGCTCGCAGGCGTTCGACTTCGAGGAGGACCGCAAGCGGGAGCGGGCGGGCCGGTGCTTTGACCGGGGCATCCACCCGGCGGGCAGCGCGCGGCAACTGGCCGCGATCGTGACCGCCCGGGACCGCACAGCCGGCCTGCGCGAGGTAGGCGTGCCGACGACGGTCATCCACGGCGACGCCGACCCGCTGGTCCAGCTCTCCGGGGGGCGGGCCACGGCGGAGGCGATCCCGGACGCGCGGTTGCTCATCCTCCCCGGCATGGGACACGACCTGCCGCGCGAGCTGTGGCCGCAGATTATCGACGCGATCGCCGCTACCGCCGCCCAGGCCTGACCCGGCCGCTCAGGGCTGCCGCGGCTGCGGTTGCTGTCGGCGCACCCAGGCGAGAATCGCGCGCGAGGGCGTGATGACCGTGCCGTCCGGGAGCTTCAGCGCCGGAAGCTTGTCGCTGCCGGTCGCCTCTCGGAGCCCCTCCCGCGAGCCCTTGCGCAGGAACGGAATGGGGCTCCCGTGCGCGGCGACCACCTTGTCATACGGGATCCCGGCGGCCCGCAGTGCCTCCTGCACGCGCCGGCAGGGATGCACCTTCGGCCCACCGTCGTCGCCGTGACAGACGTAGAGCGTGGGGCGCGGCTGGCCCCCGCGCTCGGATCCCTGGGAAGCGTCGGCCGGCATCGCCCTCAGATGCCTTTCCCGCGGCCGGCGACGTGGCCGTCCGGGTCGGCGAACAGGGCGATCGTGGGACTGTTCGGCACGTCCGTAGGCTCCTGAATCATCAGGCCGCCCAGCTGGATGACCGGATTAGCCATCTGAACCCCTCTCCTTGGCAATAGGTTCCACGTCCACCGACGATGACATGCGTGACGCACCATGTCATCCATGGTTAAGACCCAACGACCGGCCGGATCCTTTCCCTCGAGATCGGAGCCGACCGACCGGACCGATGAATCCCCGCCCGGTCCGCAGTCTCGACGTGCATGACACTCATCACCTGCCACCTCTCCATCTCCCTCGACGGCTACATCGCCGGGCCTGATCAAAGCCGCGACAACCCGATCGGCGTCGGCGGCCTCAGGCTCCATGACTGGCATTTCCACGCCGGCGAGCCCAGCTACGAGGCGGACGAGGCTTCCCGCGACGATCTGCTCAAACGCCGCGGCGCCTACGTCATGGGCCGCAACATGTTTGGCCCCATACGCGGACCGTGGGAGGGGGATTGGCGCGGATGGTGGGGCGACGAGCCGCCCTACCACGCACCCGTGTTCGTCCTCACCCACCACGCGCGGGACCCGATCCCGATGGAGGGCGGCACGACGTTCCACTTCGTCACCGACGGCTTCGCCGCCGCGCTCGACCAGGCCCGGGTGGCCGCCGGCGACCGGGAGATCGCCGTCGCCGGCGGGGCATCGACGGTGCGCCAGGCGCTCGCCGCCGGGGCCATCGACGAGATAACCCTCGACGTTGTGCCCGTCCTCCTGGGCGCAGGCGAGCGTCTGTTCGACGGCGTCGATGACCCGGGGCTGGCGCCGATCGAGGTCACCCCCCTCGCCCCACGCCACCCATATCCGCTACCGGGTCGGTCGCTCGCAGACGACGGCCTGAGAGCCCGGTCCCGCGGTAGGCTGGTCGCATGCGGATCGTCATCGCCGGAGCCCACGGCAAGGTCGGACTGCGGCTGGCGCGGATCCTTGCCGCCCGCGGTGACGAGACCGTCGGGCTGATCCGCAACCCGGATCACGCCTCCGACGTCGCCGCCGCGGGCGCCCAGCCCGTCGTCTGTGATCTGGAGCGGGCCTCGACCGGGGAGATCGGCGAGGCGGTGGGCATGGCCGATGCCGTCGTGTTCGCCGCCGGAGCGGGACAGGGCAGCGGCGCCGCGCGCAAGCTGACCATGGACCGCGACGGGGCGATCAAGCTCCTGGAGGCCACCGAAACGACGGCGCCGCGGTATGTCATGGTCAGCGCCGTCGGCGCCGAGTCGCCGCCGTTGGGTGATGGGGTGTTCGAGGTCTATCTGCGGGCCAAGGCCGAGGCCGACGCCGCGGTCATGGCATCCGGGCGGGAGTGGGTGATCGTCCGGCCAGGACGGCTGACCGATGATCCGGGCACCGGCACCGCGCGGATCGAGACCAAGCCGTTTCGCGGCGACATCAGCCGCGACGACGTGGCGGCGACGCTGGCGGCCGTGATCGTCGCCGGGCGTGCCCCCGGACAGATCCTGTACGTCAACAACGGCGACCTCCCCATCGAGCAGGCTCTGGCCGACGCCCTCGTCTAGGCTGCGCCCCCCGGCCCGCCTCCTCGGCAGTCTGCGCGCGCTACCCCTTGCAGGCAACCGGGCCGCTCGGCGCTGGCGCCTTGCCCCGCTCCTGGGCCGGCGCCGCCGAGTTGACGGTCACCGGATACGCCGGGACGACCGTCTGCTCCAGGTCCTTGAGCGTCGTCGTCCCATCGGTCGCGAGATCCAGCGGCGCGCTGGCGGCGCACGAGCTCAGCGTCACCCGGCTGTCGGTCATCGACGGCTGGGGCAACGCCGGCACCGACGCGTCGACCCGGGCGAAGTTGAACGCCGACGTCAGGTCGCCGGTCACCGACCGTCGCCAGCTGGAGAGGTTGGGCACCTCGGCGCCGAAGCGCGTCTCCACAAAGCGCAGCGTCGAGGTGTGGTCGAAGGTGTCATGGCACACGAATCCGCCGCGGCTGAACGGAGAGACCACGAGCATCGGCACGCGAAAGCCGAGGCCGATCGGACCGGCGACGCCGCCGGCGTCCGACGGAAGCGGGTTGGCGGTGAGGTATTCGCCCGGGGTCGCCGCCGGCGGTGTGGGCGGCGGCACGTGGTCGAAGAAGCCGCCGTTCTCGTCATAGGTGATAAGCAGGGCGGTCTTGGCCCAGACGGCCGGGTTGGAGACGAGCGTGTTGAGAACCTGGGCGGCGACCGATTCGCCGAAGATCTCCGGAGCGGGCGGGTGCTCGCTGGAGATCAGCGGCGCCAGGACCCATGACACCTCCGGCAGCGTCCCCGCGGCGACATCGGCCTGAAAGCCGGCCGGATACTGCGGCGTCAACGCGTTGGCGTTGAGGACCGGGTCGGACCAGTACTGCTTGAAGTACGGCAGCACGTTGTCGCCATAGTCGCCGTCGGCGCTGCCGTACACCTTCCAGCTGAGACCCCGCGCCTGAAGCTGCTCCGGCATCGTCGTCCAGGACAGAGTCTGGTAGCGCTCCACCCACGTGCTGCTCGTCGAGAGGATGGGGCCGCCCTGCGTCCCGGACGGATCCAGCCAGGCCGACATGGCGTACAGCCGATTGGGGTCGGTGGGGCCGATCACCGAGCAGAAGTAGCCGTCACAGAGCGTGAACGCGTCCGCCAGGGCGTAGTAGAACTGCAGGTCCGAGCGCGTGTAGTACCCCATCGTCAGGGGCCCGTTGGCCGCACCGTCGACCGCGAGATGACCGCTGATGAACCCGTCGAGCTTGCCACCGTCCCAGTAGCTGTGCTGAGGCGCCCAGCTGTGGTCGATGTCGTTGGTGCACTCACCATTGCGGTAGGAGTTCAGGTGAAACGGGTACAGATGGTCCCCGCGATAGCCACCCGGGTACCCGGGCTGGGCGAACACGGTCAGCCCGCTGCCGTCGGTCAGCGTCAGTGCGGCGCGGTCGGCAAAACCGCGCACGCCGCGGTACGAGCCGAAGTAGTGGTCAAACGAGCGGTTCTCCTGAATGAGGATGACCACGTGCTCGATGTCGGTCAGGCTCCCGCACGACGTCGACGCGGCGACCGCGCGGTTGATCAACGCCTCCCATCCCAGGGCCAGCGCCCCGGCCGCCGCGCCTGTCTTGAGCAACTGGCGGCGCGTGACGGCGTGGTTCATACCAAGTCTCCTGTGTCGGTCGGCCGCGGGCCATTCCGCCGGCCACCTCGCGTACTACCCGCCGACGCCCGGTCTTGAGCCGCCGGTCACACGGCGTTGACAAGGGACCCTGACCGGATTGAGTCCGCCCGGCCGCGTCGGGCGCCTGCTGTAAAGCCGGCTTGACAGACGCGTGATGTCAAGCTAACTTTCCACTATCAAGCGAACTTGACAACCGAGGAGGCTGGTGACGGCGATGCGACAACGATTCCGGGCGCTGGACGTGATCGCGGTGGTGATCCAATAGCAAACCAAGAAAGATCATGGGGGCCACCCGTGACTGCCTTGCTTACTCTTGCTCTGCCGTCCCGTTGAGGCAGAGTTCGGCCGCGCCGAATTAAACATTGTTCACCTTGTTGCGCCACCATAGAAGTTTCAGCCAGTGCTGATACGGTTACACTGACAAACCCTTGGGTTGCAGCAACTTCACAGGTTTGTTACATTGCTGTCTCATCCGTTATGGCAGTTCCCCCATGTCTGAACGGGATCATTTCTCGAAGCAAATCGATGGCCTGGTTAGCAGCAGTGCTCTCCGCCACTCGGAATCCCTGTGCAAGCTCCTTCGTTATCTTGCTAAGCATGCCTTGGAGCAGCCGGGAGTTTCCCTGAAGGAATACCAGATCGCAACCGAGGTATTTGGGCGGCGACCCGACTTCGATCCGCAAACCGACTCAACCATTCGAGTGCAGGCGGGACGCCTTCGCGCGAAACTGTCCGAGTACTACGCAACCGAGGGTGCCGAGGACACAATCCTGGTCGATCTGCCAAAAGGCACCTATGTGCTAGAGTTCCACCGCCGGACTTTGGCAGAGACAAAGGCCCTCCCAGGTTCTAACGGCAGAGCACGGGCGATAACCGAAACAGGCAAGACGTCGCCGAATAGGATGACAGCGGTCGTTGCTTTGGGCGTATTCTTTGTCGCCGCACTCGGCCTGATTGGTTCCCTCCTGACCTCCCGCAAGGCGGCCGAAGCAGATTTGAAGACGGAGGCCGAAACGGCGCCGGCCGAGTTCCGTGAATTTTGGAAGCCTTTTCTTACCGGGCCTGAAGAGCCCTGGCTGGTCTTCAGCAACGCTGCATTCGTAGGCCGCCCTGAGACAGGAATGCGTTATTACAATCCGGCCCAGGACTCGGCTCGTCCGATCTGGGACCACTACAGCGGCGTCGGCGAGGTGCTGGCTGTTCACGAACTGGATCAAGTGTTCGCATTACTTCATCATCGGATTCGGGTGAAGCGCGGCAGCTTGTTTTCGCTCGATGACGTACGAAACAATGACTTGATCTTCCTGGGCTCTCCGTCGGAGAACCTCACGCTCACGGAAATCCCTGGTACCCGCCAGTTTGTTTTCCAGCGCCTCATCGACGGGCCACGCAAGGGCGACCTGGCAATCATTAACGTGCATCCCCAAGCGGACGAAGCAAGAGTCTTCCTAGCCAGCCCGTCCACTTCACCGCTGATTGAAGACTACGCAGTGATCGCACTCATGCCGGGATTGGATCCCGCGCGCTCTGTCATGATGTTCGCAGGTACCACGACTTTCGGCACGCAAGCCGCTGTCGAGTACGTTTGCCGTCAGAGTTCATTGAAAGAGTTGCTGTCGCGGCTCTCCGTCTCGAAGCCGGGAGACTTGAAGCCGTTCGAAGCGTTACTCCGAGTCAAGGTCACACGTGGCGTGCCAGTGGAAACGGAACTCTTGGCCGTACGGCAACCGGGCTCGTGAGAACGGTGTCATGTCCCATTCGACGGGGTTGTATCCGGTCAGCAATCTTTCCCGACCGGGCAACTGAACAGCAGCGCCTTATGCGGAATTGGTGGTGTTCGCGATCAGGAATGGGTTGGTGAATGTGCTGTAAACGGCGCTAGCCAGCGCCTAGGCCCGGTAAAGCCCCTGACTTCGGATCACCGTATCAGGACTTTACCAACCGACCAGCATAGCCTTCCGATATGGCTCTGCTCCAAAGAAAAATCACCCTACCTATTCCGTTACAGTGGAGCCGTAATCGCTCCGCCGCTCGTTATTGCGGATTTGCTGGATGAAGATAGCAACTTCCCGGTTCAACAGATCGGCCCGGTCGTATTGGATCGAGTGTGTGCTGCCCTTTGCGATGATCCTGCGGCTGCGGGTGGACAGCCGTTTGAGATTTTCCTGCTCACGCTCCCAGAACACGCTTTGCTCAAGTGCCAATTTCGGCGGCAGTCCTGAGCTCTGGCTCTCCAATTGGGTATCTCGCGAGAAGATCAACACCGGCAGATCTCCATATGGGCCGGTGTTGATCGTTTCTTCGCCCGATTGCCGGGTGGTTTCAAGCTCTTGCCATATTGGGCTGAGATTCTTGCCGCATTCCAATTGAGCAATCCGCTTGCCGGTAGGCTCATCAAACGCGGGATTGGGTGAGCAGGCACCCATGACACGATAGAGGCCAAGAGCCCCAGCGGAGACGAGAGAATAGTAGAAGGGCTCCGAATACGAAGCGGCCGAATACGAACTAGCCGCTCTCAACTCAGGGGACATCCGGTCGTCGTCGAGGGGCGCCGCGACATCAACGAAGATCAGCCCCTTTACCTGTTCGGGATAGAGGTAGCTGAAGGCGCGAATGTACATGCCCGCCCGTGAGTGTCCCATCAACACAATGGGCCCCTGAATACCGGCCTGCTGCAATAGCGCATGCAATTCCCTGGCGATGGCGTCGGCATCCCGCGGAGGCGGCTGCGGCAGGCTCCAGCCGAATCCGGCACGGTCATACGAACAGACTCGCGTAGTCTTGGAAAGCTCGGGTTGCACCTTGGTCCAGGTCAGCGAATCGTTTCCGCCTCCTGCTTCGAGGATGATCGTCGGCGAGCCTTCGCCCGTGCAGTAGAGGTGCATGTCGTGTCCGTTAACACGGTAGATGGTTCCGGGAGCGGGATAGATGGCGCGGTAGTAGCGAAGGGCGGCAGCGTTGTAAATGGTCGCGCAGGCGAGGAACGCGCAAACCAAGACAGCGAAGGAAAGAAGTACCCGCTCTGTGATGCGACGCCACTTTTTATGTGGCGTCTGTTGAAGCCTTCGCTGTCGGCGGATGGAGATCGCGATGACGAATATCGCGACCACGACGATGGTGATGGGAAGAACCAACGGCGGAGGATTCACAAGGAACTCCCTTCCTTAAGCTTTGGCTGCCGAGGCAGGGGGAATGCCAGAAGCTGAGCGAGCCTTAAACTTATTTCGTCACCTCGCCGATGTAAACCGCAAACGGTTCCAGCGACAGTTGCTTAACTGACGACGTGTTCTTCAACGAAGGTTGCGTGGTGAGCAACGTCTTTGCGGCGCCCGAGCCGAAGCCCTGTTTCGACAAATCGAAGCTCACGTTCCGCGGACTCGCTGACATGTTGATTACGATTAGGACCGCATCGTCCTGGTAGCGCCGGAGGTACGACAGAACATTGGCATCGTCCTGATTCAAGGCGATGTACTCGCCGTCGAGCATCGCTTTGTCTTGATGGCGCAACGCCAGCAAGCCCTTGTACCAGTTCAGAATCGAGTTCGGGTCCTTCAACTCATCAGCAACGTTGTACGTCGTGTAGGTGACAGGAATCGGCAGCCAGGGAATGCCCGTCGTGAAGCCGGCATTGGGAGTGTCATTCCACTGCATGGGTGTGCGCTCGCCATCGCGGCCCTTGTCCCTCGGCCAACTCACGCGGCCGACCGGATCTTTCACGTCTTCCTTGCGCACCGGGTCATTGTTTCGCATGCCGATCTCTTCGCCGTAGTACATGATCGGCGTGCCCCGCAACGTTAGATACAGCCCCGCCATGTCCTTAGCGATCTGATCGTTGTGCGTACCGTCACCATAGCGGTTCCAGGAGCGAACGATGTCGTGATTGCTGATGACGTACACTGGCCACCCGCCCGCGGCATCGACTGCCGCAATGTGCTCACGGAATACGGGCGCGGAAAACGCAAGCTTCGTGAACATCAAGTCCATCGGCATTTGCAGTTCATTGTTGTGCGGGCCGTAATACTGCCGCAGCTCGTTAGCGTCCGCTGTCCAGGTTTCGCCAATCAGCACCGCGTTGTACTCGTCGGCAATCTGCCGCAAGCCCTGGAGTACGTCATGCACTTCGGGGAGCTTGGTGTTGTACTCGTTCTTCATATTCGGATCGCCCTTCACGTTCAATCCCGGCAGAATGGAATTGTCCTTCAGGGCGGAATCTTCGTAGAGCGTGTCCACCGCATCCAGGCGGAAACCGGCGACGCCGCGCTTATACCACCACGACGAAACGCCGAACATGGCGTCCTTCACCGCGGGGTTGCGCCAGTTGAGATCAGGCTGCTGCGGATAGAAGAAATGGTAGAAATACTGGCTCGTCTTGGTGTCCCACTGCCAGGCCGATCCGCCGAACTCCGAAATCCAGTTGTTCGGAGGCTGGTTGGTGCCCTTACCATTTTGCCAGATGTACCAATCGCGCTTCGATGCGGTGCGCGAAGAACGCGAATTGATAAACCATGGATGCTGGTCTGAGGTGTGGTTGAGCACGAAATCCAGAATGATCTTGATGCCGTGCTCCTTCCCCATCTTCTCCAGTCGATCGAAGTCTTCCAGCGTGCCGTACATCTTGTCGATGTTCTCGTAGTCAGAAACGTCATACCCGAAGTCCACTTGCGGAGACGGGAAACACGGCGTAATCCAAATGGCGTTCACCCCGAGCGCCTGCAGATAATCAAGTTTCGACGCGATGCCGTTTAAGTCCCCGATGCCGTCGCCATTGCTGTCCACAAAGCTGCGCGGATAGATTTCGTAAAATACCGCGTGTTGCCACCACGGTTGCCCCTCGAGAGCGGGCGCCTTCTGGGCGTGAATAAGTGGAGACCCGAAACCAAGACACACTATCAGTGTCAGAAGCCGTGCTGCAGTTCTGAGCATGGAGCCCCCTTAATGCAAATCGTCGTGCCCCTCCAAAGGCTATGAGTCTAGCGCATGAGTGGCAAGCGAAGCTACCGAGCGGTTTTTCTCAACGAAGGCAATGAGAAGGGAGGGGCATCGCGACTGGCTCCGGCCGGCTTTGAAGGGCTCCGGTGTTCTTGACTATTCGCGGTATTGCAAGCGTGAGACCTTTGCGTCTAGACTCGTGATGGCCGGGGTTGATCGAAGTGCGAGAGTGGCGGAATTGGCAGACGCACCAGACTTAGGATGCGATTTTACGTCCTGTCCAACATGTGCGCACGGCGGCGCATGCAACAGCAGGAGAGCGAAAAGTCCTGTAATCTCAGCATGTCCCGCTACATTCGTAGCAAGACTTTCCTCGCATGAAGGCGCACTAGCGTGCACCAAAACAATATCGAAAGTGCCACCAAAACTGCCACCGCAGCAATACCGAACCCGCAGCCTCCCCTGCCTGATTCCAAAACAAATTTGGTGTTTCCTACACGTGTAGTTCACCAGTTCACCAGTAAATCTCAGCGGCTCGGTGGCTCAGTGCCTCAGTGGCCCTCATGTTCACTCATCTTGAGCCGTCTTTTAATGTTAAACCACCGCCCCCTTTTCATCCCCACCTTCGTGTAAGAGTCATGCGGAGTAGTTTCCTCGGCCCATTCGACCATGAATGTCTCAAACTTCTCAATTGCGACATCCCATAGGGGCATACGTGCCTCATCTTTGGGTTGCGCACGAAGCTCTTTTTCAAGCTGTTCCAGGTTTATCGCGAACTCGGCTCCAGGTTGCGCAACCTCCTTCTCCACATCGGCAGCCAGTTGCCGAACCCAGCCATTCTGAATCCCTCTCTCTTGCTTGTGCCACGCCTCGTGAAACTTCTGCCGCGCTTTAGACATTTGCTTTCGTCTAACCAGGACTCTCGCTTGGTACAAGCGAATCACGGCAGCCATGGCGCCATCTGACTGAGCTGTCTCTAAAGCCTCGCTCAAATGATGGTCAGCAGCGTTCAGGAACTCCGAGGTGCCAGGCTGCTCGCTGGACTGAGCCAGCAATATCTCAGCAATTGCAACATGACACTTGGCTCTACTGCTTGCTGGTGCATACCTATAATTCTCAGCAATGCGCAAAGCCGCGGTGGCCGCATCCCCAGCTTTCCCGTATTCCCTCTGCTCACGAAGAATCCGACTGACCGCGAGGCGAAGGTCGTACCGCAGTTCAGGATCACCGAAACCAGCATTTTCAAATTCCCGAAGGAGTTTGTTTCCAAGCGTGTAATGGTGGATCGCTTTTGCGAGCTGCGTTTCCCGTGCCTCGGCTCCAATGCCAGGGCTTTGCGCCAGGTAGGTACGAGCCAAAGCAAGCTGGTGGTGAGAACGTGCTTGGTGAAGACCATGCCTGAGCTGGTGCCTTTCAGTTCCGGCAAACAGCGCAAGAGAGTTCTCTAAGGCGGATATTGCCCGGGTCAACCCGTCGGCATTCCGCCCCACCAATGCCCTTTCTGCGGCTCCGATAAGCATTTGGGCGTAGCCTCGCCGGTAATTATCCGCCGTCCCCATCAACAGCGCAGAAGCAGGACGCAATAAAGCCAAAGCCCGAGTCAGATCGCCCGAGACATGACTAAGTTGTGCAACTCCGAAACCCATTGCAGACGCTAAGCCGTAGCTTGCATAAACCATTCTTTCGTCACTTGGAGGGATGCTGGAGAGTTGCCCGCCATAGTGAAACCGGAGGTTGTTTTCAGTCTCACGCATTGAGGCATCGAAATGTTGGCCAGCGAACTGGCGTTGGTTTCGAGCCATTTCGACACGCCCTTCCCAATAGTGAAACAAGCTCAGGACGCCGTGGAATCGGCAGGCATTTGCACCGTGCAATTTAGTTTGGACTTCACTGATGGCCCCCAGCGTTTTTCGGCACTTAGTCATCATGCCCAAAGCTTCGTCCAAATGAAAATCGAACTTACGTAGAGAATGGATCGCAGCCTGTAGCTCGTACATGCATTTAGCCCGGATGAGCCGGCGCTCATCGTCGGAGATGCGGGGAGCACCCTTGGGGTTCGCGTATTTTTTCTTCGCTTCTGAAAGACTTTTTGCAATCGTCCGGAACGTGCCAGAATTGGCAAAGAGTTCAGCCACACTCTTGTATCGACCTATTTGATCATTGATTTCACCTAACAGGGCTCGAGAAGCTAGCCAATCGTGGTTCGCAGTGAGATCATTTCCGCTGTCTACAGCCGCCAGGTCTCCCATGACAACCGCATCGGTGGCGGCACCGATGAAATCACCTCGGCGAACCAAGCTAACCGCGCGATTGATTGAGGCGATGGGTGACTGCATCTAGGAAGGCTTCCTCACACCGGGTACTTCAGTTCAGAATTGTGAACCACAAGAATGAACTGTATCAGAGTACCCTCTCCTGAACCTAGAGAAAGCAACCGGCCGTTTTTCGGTCGATTTTCGATTGCCTAGTCGGGCCGCGTCGGATATATCCCTTAGATAGCGTTAAGGAGATAAGGTTGTGAGAAAACAGTCAGCCTCTACAGCTTCCCAAGTCGCTGGTGCAACATATTGGGCAGTCATGATGTTTTCGCTAGTATCCGTAGCGGAACTCGGATGGGCGTTCTTTGCGGCTGGGTCCACGGGTCTCACTTCGCAGCAGACAACGATCTCAAACTATTTTTTCGCGCTGTTAGCTGGATCGGCAGGCTATTTTTTCGGCGGCGTTGTCCTAACCGTCGCGGGACAGCTAACACCGGCTCTCAGGCTCTCGATAAGGGCCATCGGCGGAAGCGCCCTGTTTCTCATTGCTCTAGATCACCCGTTGTTTCCTGCCACGCCGGGGAACCAGGTTTCCGCCAATAACGTCGAAAGCGTCGGCAGTCCAGTGGAAATTACGAGTCCGTCTATGAACAGCGTGGTAGGCGGATCGGTCGAGGTCCGCGGGCACACGACACATCCAAGCTGGCGTCACTTTATCGTTGTGAAAGGTCCTGCGCAGGGCAGTGATGTGGTTCAAGACGCTGAAGTGACGGTCTCCCCTTCGGGCGACATCCTTGGGAGCGCGACGCTCGGCAATGCCGCAGTTGGTGCTGGGCAATCGTACACGATCCGGGTAGTGGCTTGCGAAAAACGGCTGGAGCCTGGGCCATTCATTCGCAGAAATGATCTGGTGTTTTCCAACGCGATCACCGTCACTCGATCCGTAGTGCCGGAAAGGAGCTAGCTCGATATGTTGCGTACAATCACCGTTATCTTAATGTTGCTAATCTTGACTGCCGCGGCAGTATCACAGCAGCCGGTCGTAACCATCGATGTGCCGCGTGACCGGGCGGAGGTTCCGTGGAGAGCTTGTCTATCGGGCGTGACAACGGATGAGAACGCAAAACTCATCGCTGTTATCCATCCCATGGAAATCAGCTCATACTTCGTGCAACCCTCGATTACGCACCTTGAGCACGGCCGCTTCGAGCTTCTGTTGTATGTCGGAGAAGGTTCTCCCGGGCTTCACGCTGGAAAGCGCTTTGAGATCCGCGTATTCTCCAGTCCCGACGAACCATTGAGGGAAGGGATGGTGTTACCGGATTGGCCAAGCGCGCAATCTGCATCTCCAGTCGTTAGAGTGGTGAGGAATGATGCGGCGCCTTCGGGCTGTGAGGAAGCTCTTCCTACCGTTGGAAGCCAGGGAGCAGTTTTAGCTCACGTCGATCGTTTCTCCGAACCGCGACCGCCTGCGCCCGTCGGGATGACTGAGATCGGACGGCTGGCGTCCAAGTTACTCGATTTCACTGTGGGTGTGGGGTGTTTGGTGCTCGGGCTGCTGTTCCTTGCTTTGCTTATAGTGACCGACCGTGCCGAGCGTGGGGTAATGCGGTTATCGGGGTGGCTAGCCACATTCAGAGGGTGGCTGGTCGCAGTTGCCCTGAAATTCCTGGCCTGCTTCCGCTGGTTGTGGGCTTGGCTGCTGAAATTTGGGGGACGTTGGGTAAGGCCGATCTGGACTGCGCGGGGTTTCACTGGAAACCTGCGAGACTTTGCCGCGAGAACCCTGTGGACACCGCTGCTCGTGGCCGCAACCATTTACTCCTTGTACGCGGATGCGCGAACGATTGTGCAAGCCCTGAACCCGCTCTTTGGCGTGCAAGAGAGCCAGGCGCGTTACGGAGTGGGCGGCATTTTGGCAGAGATCATGCCTGCTGGCCACGATGTGGCATCTCAACCTGAACAAGGCCCGACGGGCAAAACCGCGCTTCAGATTGTTGCGAAAGGGGCGCTGCATTTCGTCGAGTCATTCGAGAACCTCAGCGGCGAAAAGCTGGGATTTCTGGCACTTGCGCTTGCGGGTCTTGAAGGGGCTTTCGGGATCGTGCTGCTTTGGGGATTTGGCGCTGACGAGTCGGTCGTTGTGCGTCCAGTGGCTCTGCTGAAGGCGAGACCGCTCCTGACTGCCTGTTTCTTGACATTGAATCTCGCGCTCGGAGTGCTCGCAGCGTACCGCGGATATGAGCTTTCTCCCAGTGGGATGAACTGGCTCATGCCCACGATGGTCTCCGCTGCGATCGCGTTGGTCATGCCTTGGATACTGACCTTTACGCTGCACTATGCAATCGAGTGCGCCGCCGATTGCTTGGGGGTCACTAAGTCTGTGGCTCTCATTGCCACTCTCTACTTGGGCATATTCTGCACGGCAGCCTTGTGGGCACTGCTTTCGTTGTTCGTGGTCGGCCTAGTGGCGGCTGTGTTTGTTGGCTTCTTCGTCTTCTGCGTCGTTTCGTGGGCGTTTCTGATGTTCTCAGAGCTGTTGGGCGAAGCATTGCGGAAGTTGCGTCGTGGGGCATGGCCCGACCTGCGCCTCCCCTTGCCAGTGCGCGCCGTACCTGCATCCTTGGCACTTCTGTTTGTCGTGGGCGGTGGTTACTACATCCTTCGGGGGTTAGTCCAATGAAAAACTCTTCTTGCAGATTCGCAGTTGTCATGTTGCTGTGCTTCCTCTGTATCGCTTTGACCGCTCAGAGTGCAGTTGCGCAGCAATCAATTTTCCCGCAGGTGCAGCACGACCCGACTCTACCTTATCGCGCCTGGGTTATCTGCATTGATAGGAGTCTTTCTCCAACGGGGGAGCAGTTCCGCAAGTCCCTCGCAGTTATGGAGGAAATTGCGGAGAAAGACGTTACTTACAACGACTTAGTGTGGCTCATTCAGATTCAGTCTACCCCCCAGTCTGCGAAGCTTTTCCAGATGCCGGCGGCCAATTTTCGGCGCTCTGCTGGCACTGCGGCGGCTGATGGATTGCGGGAATCAAAGTTAGTCCTTATCAGCGCCATTCGCGAAATGTCACAAGTGTCTGGCAGGACAGACCTGAAAAGTCCTCTGGACGACGCGCTGGACATTCTGCGAAACCATTCGCAGGCGACGGCAAGGATACTCGTAATGGGCTCCGACTTTCTTACGGACACGAGCCCAGGGCAGGTTTCTCTGGACCCGCCCAAAGCGGTGCGGAAAGAATCTGCGGCGGGCGTCACCGCATTGCTGCTGGTCACCTATCCGAAGCTTCCATATCTGCGGGACCTGCGAATCTCGTGTTCCGACCTGTTGACAAGTATCGAGGCGAAATGGGTGAGCGACTTCAAAAGCAGGGGCGCCTCGAGCGTCACAGTGCGCCCGGTTGACTCGATTCCGACTACCGTCCGAACAGCGGATTTGAGAACACCGGGGAAATAGTCGCATCCCGCCGGCTCCGGAGGGGGTTTCAATCTATGCCCAGACGGCAATCTTGCCGACTGGCAGAGAGAGTGGATTACTTAGGGCACTTGGTCAGTATGAGCAATTTTCGATGGCCGAATAGATGCCCTCATTTCCCCAATAAAAGGGGGCGGTTCGGCCAAGGCTGTTTTTTGCGTGATGCTGGCGCGACTATGGCGTTCTCTCCGGCCCGCTTCAGAAACACATGTTTGCGGGCAACTGCCATCTCAGCATTGTGGTTTCGCAGAATCAAGCACTTGGCCCGACCGATTCGCAAGGGTGATTGGGCAAGCCATAGAAAGCTCGTTGAGCGGTTCCCTTGCTCAGCTTGAGCCTCCGGCATACCTCCGACCACGATAGTCCCTCAGAGCGCAACGCGGCCACGCTGACAGCATCAACCGGAGCGCGTGGCCTTCCGAACTTCTTCCCTTTCGCCCGCGCATTGCGAAGGCCCGCCCTTACGCGCTCCTGAATCAGCGAACGCTCAAACTCGGCCATGGCGCCGATGATCTGGAACATGAGCCGGCCGGACGGGGTAGAGAGATCGAGATTGTCCCGAAGACTCACGAACGCAACTCCGTATGCTGCAAGGTCGGCTAGCGCGTTCACCAGGTGTTTGAGTGAACGCCCGAACCGATCGATTTTCCAAACCAGAACAGCATCAAAGTTGCGCCGGTGGGCATCCACCATGAGGCGATTGAGTTCGGGTCGCGATTCCTTCGAGCCAGACACGCCTTCATCAGTGTATTCATCGGCCACTGTCCATGCCCGACGGGCAGCGTATTCCCGCAGCTCGGAAAGTTGCATGTCGGAATTTTGGCCGTTCGGGGTGCTGACGCGCGCATATAGCGCAACGCGATTGATTGTTACAGGGATTTCTTGAGTGCGCGCGGATGCGGTGTTACGGTGGTTGACAGCCATGGGTGCCTCCTTTACAGGTGCCCTGGTTAGCGTCGTGTCGGGTCTGAACACCCGGCACGGCGCGTCTAGTGTTGAGCCTTCGGCGGTTTACCGCCTTCCTTCTCGAATAGTCGGCGAAGTGCGAGCTTTATGAGTGCCGAATTACTCAGCCCAGTGCGAGCATGTAGCCATTCGAGCATCTTCAAGTCCTCTTCAGTAGCTCGCACCGAAATCGGGTATTTCGCTCTTGATCTCTTCTGCCGCACGCGAATAGTGTAGCACTTTGTGCTACATTGTCAATTATGCAGTCATTTGGGCAACGACCGCCGGCGTCACAGTTGGTGTTTCGGAGAAGCCCCCAGCCGCCGAATCAGCGTGCCGTGCCCCATTTCAGCACGACGGCCCCACCAGTAAGTGATTGCACGCGAGTATCGGAGTACTTAGCTCGCTGGTTCTGGAAGATTTGTAAACCTCGATGTGTGCGCAAGGGAGCGAGCCCCTTTTTCTGGCTGGTGTCAGTTGTGACGCCCCGTTACATCAGAATGGAGCCACCCCTTACGCTGAAGCACATTCCATGCAATTCCGATATGTTTCTCGCTAAAAACATGCTTTCGCTCGTTCCAGGCGTGGGTCTTTGTTATCGCTTCTTGCAACGTATTGGCTCCCTCATGCGCGGCCACCCAATGGACGGTGGCAAGCAACTCCATCCCGAATGGCGTTTCAAACCCCTCGATAAGGTCAACGACACGATCAAAATGCCGCAGCGTTTGCTCATGCTTAGCAAGAAATGACTCCGCCCTCTCAGCCGCTTCCGCGTTCAGTTCCAATGGCTTTTCGGGATTGTCCTCAGCGTCACCATATCCGACCAAAAAGTGCCCCTCAACCGCAGTGAGCACGTGCCGCAGGTTCGTCGCGTAGGGGCCATAAATAGCCTTCTTATATTTCAGGCGGAGACGCTCTCCTGCCTCCTGAAGGAAGTACATCAACTTGTGAACTTCCAATAACGACACGAAGGGATCCATAACAGCGGACAGATAACGCCTCATAAGCGCGAGCAAGGCCGCACGGCCAATCGTCATCTCAGGAACCTTGGCCTGCTTGACCATGTCGGCAGCTTCAGGAGCACCGCTCGGCTCGTAAAGCATCACTTCCACGTCGGGCAGTGACTCAAAAGCGTGCTCGATGCGAGGACGTACTTCGGACCAAGCCAACCCTCCCAGCCCACACCCAAGCGGCGGAACGGCGATTGTCTTGATCCCCAGTTCTCGGACGACCCGGATGAGCGCGTTCAGTCCCCCCTCGATGTCCTCGATACGGCTGTCGCCTTTCCAATGTCGTTTGGTGGGGAAGTTAATGATGTAACGAGGCCCAGTGAGCACGTCTCTGCGATGTACCAGCATCGATCCCGGACGAACTTCGCCACGCTCGCAAGCCTCCTCGTATAACCTGAAGTTCTCTGGGAACGCCTTCTTGAACTGCAGAGCGATGCCGCGTCCCATAGTGCCCACGCAGTTGACGGTGTTGACTAGTGCTTCCGCGTCCGCCTGCAAGATGTCTCCTCGCTGTAGCTGAACCATCGTCTCACTTCCCGTCTAGATCAGTAATACCACTCCGGTCTCACCCTGATGACTGGCTTGTGAGGCGCCGAAGCGATAACCTGCGTGACTTCGGCGGCTACCGCGGTGCTAAGCACGCCAATTTCCTCGACCAGTTCCCAAGGAAACGCCTCATATACTAGGAATTCGGCCTGCTTGCCTTCCTTGACATTGAAGTCCCGGAAGTCGCGATTTTCGATTGCCTGCCAGTTTAACCCAGCCAAATCAGCTTCCTGGCAGGAAAAAGCTGCGAGGTACGCCCCGGCATTCCGATCAGAAAACGCCCAGCGGATACCAGCCGCATCTGCCCACGCGATTACTTCCTTAAGATCCGCCTGCAAATGAACGATCGGCTCTTGTCCCCCCGTATAGTGCAGATCGGGATTGTTCCCCATGTGAAGAATGTAAAGCATCACTGAGCGCGGACAGAAGTAGAAGGGGACATAGTCACCGACCATCGTTCCTGGATGGCAATCGACGGCCAGCTCCTGCAAGCGGCGCTCCTTGATTTTAGTCATGCCAACGATCTCGCAGTTCAGGCTAAGCTCAAGCCGCTTCGCGTCTGACCAGAGAACCCCGTGTTGCAGAATGCTCGGCAGATTGTCCTTCTTCGTGATGTGCCAGATTTTCTGGCCAGCGGCGTATGGAGGCATGAGCTTTGAGTCGATTCCTCAATCTCAGAGAGATCATCAGAATCATAAGCGACTCACGGGCCTTCGGCTACAACCGTTGTCGAGACCGCAAAGTCCCGCACCTGCCGTCCGGGCTCCTGCCATAAATTCAGCCTCGATACCAAGGCTGAAACCCTGTTGTTGCCTCGCCGTAAAAGTACAAAATACGCGGCACAGTGCAAAGCCTCGAAGGGAGTCCGGCGGTAGCCAAGGTCTCTTAATTCCTCAGTATCCCCATCTCTCGTGGTTCAATGGAGTTCGATTTAGCTCAGCACGAATTGTCCGCCATTGGGGGAAAAGCCGGTCGATCTGCCTCTTGAAGTTGTCGTTGTGATGGCGCTCCAAGAGGTGAACCATCTCGTGCACTACAATGAACTCGAGACAGACATGAGGTTTCTTCGCGAGTTCTAAATTAATCCAGATGCGCCCTGTGGCAGCATTACAGGTGCCCCAGCGGGTCTTCATCCTGCGTATGCCACATTTCACTACTCGGACCCCCACCCGTGGCTCCCATTTCGCAATTAGCTTGGCCACTTGTTCCCGAAGCAGCCCTCGATACCACTGGTTTAGTACCATTTCCTTGTGCTCACGGCTGGATTTTGGGCGCACCCGAAGCTCCAGCCTCGCATTCGGACGCAAGCGTATCGCGGGACTGCCCTCGTCCTCGATCACATCGAGCCGGTAGCGCCTTCCTCGGACGTAATGACTCTCGCCGGTGACCATCTCCCGCTGCGATTGGCGATCTTGCTGCTCGAATCCAGACCGCTGGCGGCGAATCCACGCGAGGCGGGTCACCACAGCCAGCCGCACGGACGCATCGTTTAGACGCAAGGGGGCAGCGACGCGCACCCGGCCGTTGGGCGGATACACTCCCACATGCAGATTCTTGATGTTCTTGCGAACAATCTCAATCGAGATACCGCCGACTTGTATGTTGTGGCCCTTAGTACTCACGCTGCTTCTCGACGATCGCGAAAATAGAATCGACCAGCCCCTGATCGTTGCCTAACACCGATCGAATGGCGCCCCGAACCTCCCGTTCCTTGAACTTGTTGCCTCGGAAATCTGCCTTCTTCACCCTGCGGATCTCAGAATCGAGCCTCACCGCGAGTTCTTCGTCCTGATCCAGATTGTCGTACAGCGCGCGCAACGCGCCGGTATTGATCGCGGGCGGATACGACGACGTGCTCTCCGGTTTCTGCACCTTCTTCGCCAGTTCCGCGATCTTCTGGAGGTACGCCGTATAGTGCAGGGCCTGTTCCTTACGCTCTTTGATAAGTGCTTGCAACAGCTCCGACATCTTCTCGAAATACTTCGGATTGACCGGCATTTCGTCGATAATCAGCCGGCGCACATTGTTCTCAATGGCCTCGGCCATTGCTTCTGGATTCTGCTGCAAACCCTCGGGCAGCAGCTTCACCGCGCCCTCTCCCTTCTCCACGATGAGCTGCACGAGCGTCAGGTCATCGAAGGCGGAGAGCCGTCAGGACAGAGCACTAGGTCGCCCTTCTTAATCCCCTTGAGACCGTCCAAAGGGCACCGCACGCCAGCCCTGCGCTGATCTTATTTTTTCCTGGGTGGGTGGACAGATAAATCGGTATGAACTTCTGGTTGAAGCGCCGCCAGTCGTCCGGCAGGTCGTTCGATAAGTCCTGCATGATGCCGAAGTCGGTGCCGATAAAGTTGCCGGCGAAACACTCCTCCGCATACATGCTTTTTTCGCCCAGCATCACGCGGTAGTAGCTCTTCCCAGGGTTCATACGAGGCGAGTCCTTCCCGTGAGTAGGGCCTGCATCATGCCCTGCTTGATGTCTTTGGTCTTGTCGCGGCGGCGCTCCAGCGCGGTGATTTCGGCGTCCATCGCGGAAAGAACCGAAGCAATCGCTTTCTGTTCGGCAAACGCAGGAATGATGACGTCCACCTTGCCAATCAATTGGGTATTGAGTGACGCCATGGTCTGGCCCACAGCTACGCTTCGCACCCGAGTCTTAAATGCTTCTTGGTGAAATTGATGGCTCAGAAAGGGAGCGTGTACCATCGCCGTGTCAGGGCGGATTCTTAACAGTCGCCCTGAAAAAAGCCACCCTGCTTCTGCCGCCCGAACCAGCGCGTTCCTGTCAACTGACCCGACCCTGCTGAACACGATGTCGCCCTCTGCGAGAGTGTATGCTCGCAGCCGGTAAAGATCCGAAGCGGAGACCATCGGTGTAACGGCCGCACAGATGGACGCGCTGGCCGGGTGTGTCAGGCCTCCGTACTCACGGGAAATGGATGGTGCGGGGGTAGTCATGCCGGTCTCAGGATGCACTCCGGGACACCACAGCCCGCAATTCGCGCCCCACGTCGCTGGCGGCTTTTTCCATAGCTTGGAAAATATCCGCGATAGTGCACATCTGACTCGGCGGCGGGCAATACCCAAGATAGGCAGCATCGGAATATTCGTCCTCGGGATGGTAGCCATGCATGCCCGCTGGCATCCATCCCTTGCCATGGAAGTCACTGCGCGCGAGGAGCCACCCGGGATCGAGGAGGAATATCACTTCGCCGAACCTGCTGTCGGGAAACTTCACACCCCAAGCCTTCGTCATCTCATCAGAGATAATCTTCCCGCACTTGATTTGCTCTAGGCAGTCGGTAATTGTCAGGCGCGCCCGGTAATTGAAGAACCAGAACCTGGCCATCGTTGAGTCGTACACGCTTAGGTAATCCGAGGGCATTCTCAATCCAAGTGACTCGATTTGCTCTACGAGATCATAGGTGTGATGCACAGGCGTCATGCCGTGGTCTGAGAAAACGATGAAAGTGACTTCGGGATCGACCCGCTCGGCGAGTTTATAAAGGTTGCGTAGTTCGCGGTCGTACCAGGCAATGCGTTCGGTTACCGCCGCTGAATCCTGGCAGTGGTCGTGAAGGAACGCATCGAGCTCGCTCAGATACAGAAAGAAGAAGCCGCACTTGCTTTCTTTCAGGTCACAGGCAGTCTGCTTCAGAATTTCCTGATCCGAGTAGCGATGGTAGCAATAGGAGCGATATTCGATATTGTTCTTGACAAGCCGGTCGAAAATTGAAGAAGTGCCTGGAATTCCTCCCGGCTCGTAGATGTTTCGTGTTTCGACGAAGTTGAACCACGACAACACACGTGGGCTGACTTTGCATTCAAATCCACGACCGAGCCCGAGCAATCTACGCCCTGTTTCCTTCAAAAGCTTGCGAATGATCCGGCGATTGACCAACTTTTCGGGCAACCATGATAACGGACGCGTAAAGCGAAATGGCGATCGCTCTGGATCGAAATAGAATAGATTCCAGTGTCCGTGTTGGGCGGGTGACACTCCCGTCAAAATCGTCGGTATGGCTCCTGAGCTGAACCCCAAGACTGTACGGAGGGGCTGCCGATATGGGAGCAGATCGGACAGGAACTCGCGATCTCGGATGTAGGTCCATCCGAGTGCATCCACGAGCACGAAAATGTGCGTACGGCGAGGGATGATCAATTAATATTCCTCGTTAGTGCTCCTCGTTGTTACAGCCAGAACGACAGCGTTCGAGCGATCTCAGAAGGCGGCATCAGCACATTTCAGTGTGCGTCAGTGCCTCGATACTGGAAGAATCTGAAGGATGGATTCGCTCTCCGATTTTGTCGCAAAAACGAAGGATTGCAAGCTGCCTTCGCTCTTGGCGCGGAAAACCCGAAATTCGACGCGCCCCAGGCTGAGAATACGGCTGTTACCGAGCAATCCGGCTGCGGTAGACATACACCATCGCTCACAAAGAACTTCCCATTATCAGCTTCTATTTTGGCTCTTGTATAGTTGATCATATCTGCCGAGATGATCTCAGCCCACATTTCCGTTTTGAACTTCGTGTAGCTGATCGTATGATCGAGCCAACGCCAGTATTCATGAGGCTTTGAGAGTAAACCCGACTTCGCGGAGGCTTCGACCCAGTGGGTGAGACCCCAAAACAGCCATTTCAGCTCTCCTTCAACCCCTATTTGAAAGTTGATTTCCAAGGATCGCGGGTCACCTCCGATGGTGGTCTCATTCTGGTGCGCGAGTTAGACGAACGTCTGGGATTCGGCGAACTCATCGAACAGCGCTTGGCCGATTCTCGGGCGAAGAACACACAGTTGCCTCTGGCTGACCTGCTGCGCCAGTCTATCTACAGTCGGATGGCGGGCTATGAGGATGTCAACGACGCCGAGCGGCTCGCGCAAGATCCGAGCCGATACTCTTCAGCGTGAAACAGCAGTTCTTGATCGACGGTGCCACTGATGTAGGCCAGCAATCCACCTCGACGGAATCCGTCTATAACCTTGTTGCGGAATACGAAAAGTCTTGCAAAAGTAGGCCACAAATGGGGCAATTGTGGGCTGTCCTGGTGCGGGTGGTAGATAGTCGGGAGTGCTCCGATGAAAAGTCATTTCGCAGCGTTGCGAATAAGCGAGACGGGTGTACTATGGTGCCGTTTTCGAGATCAAAAAAGAAATTCCGGCTCAGGGCTGTGTTCCCTCCTGACCTCTCTCTAGGTAGTCTTGCACCACATTTTTCTTCTCATTTCACCTGATGGGCAACCACCACGGCTCCCACTCCGCCCGGGCCGCTGATCATTCGGTCCTCGACGAGGCCAGCTGCGACTCCCTCGGCAAAAGCCTTGTATCCCAGGGGGTTCGGATGGGTCTCAAAACCATAAAAGTAATACAACGGTTGCTGCGTTCGGCTCGCCGCTGAACGTACTGACGGCTCCAGATCGATAAAAGGGATCGCCTGCCGTTGACAGACTTCGCGGAGTGCTGGACGCAAACGCTCCACCTCCCACTGTCGGTCGGAGACAAATGACGCCCACGAGGCAGGAAACGTATAGATGGCTTCTCGCGCCGGGATAAGGACAACTACCAGCTTCGCATTCGACTCTCTGACGCGTTCTTGCAACCAACCTATCTCGCCCGTCACAAGTGGGATACCCAACGCGACATATTGCTCCCTGGTCACATCAACCCTGGAGCCCTTCGCTAAAGGCAGAGGCGGTTCGACGAATCAGACTGAACAGTTCGGAGTGCGCAGATAGGAACCAAACGCCCGGCAGAGAACTTACCAGCTCACGCCCCCGCCGAACGCGACTGTTCGTTGTTGCCACTTGAACGGTGTGCCGAGGTACAACGCCGCCATGGGGATCGAGTGCAAAGAGTTGACGCTTAACCTCATCCTGAGGGTCATTCACGTGGAGGTTCAGAATGACGATCGAAGGATGAAACTTGCTCACCCACATGCTATAAAACAGCGATTCTTCACCCGGGCCGATACCCGGATGTGCGGTATTGATAACTTCTATTTGTCGTCCAGGGAAGCGGCTCTGCAAGATTCTCTCGAGCTGTGCTGGATAGGATTCATTATCATTCGCTCCCCAACCATATGTGCTACTGTCGCCAAGGGCCGCGATGCGTGTCACGCCCGGCCCGGGCTCAAGCATGTACTCCTTCTGTCCACGGAAATGCTGAGAATTGATAGAAATAGTCACATCGAATGCATGCGGTACAAAGTGGCGACCACGAGTAGGCCCTTCCACAGCTGATTCCATCCATGTCCGTCGAAGCTGGTACCAACGGTTGGGGAAAAACAAGCGCACGACCATTTCGCCAATCAGCAAACAGATGGCGACCGAG
>CAWJOS010000012.1:0-85047 GCA_963844555.1 uncultured Solirubrobacteraceae bacterium | reverse complement strand
GAGGCGCTGCACGGCCAGCACCCGGAGGTGGGGGCCGATCGCGCCGCGCTGGCCCATCACGCTCTGGCCGAGCTGCTCGAGCGCTGCCGGATCGCGAAGCTGACGCGCAACCAACACGTGCTCATGCGCGTGGGAGCGCTGGTGGCGCAGGCCGAGGGCGCGGCGGCGCTGGCTCGCCGGGCGGCACGGGCCGCCGACAAGCAACTCGATCCAAAAGCGTCGCGGCAGCTGCGGCCCCAGCCGCTGGCCGCCGTCAGCCGCGTCAACGCGCGCAACGCCGCACTGGCGGTCGGCACCGAGGCCGTCCGGTGGGTGACCGGGGCGAACGGCGGGGAGCTTGACGGGTTCGAGACCCGCCTTGGCCTGCCGTCGATCCACGCCTCCCAGGCGGGACTGCTCGACGACCTGGCTCAGGTGGCCGACGCCCTCTATCGGCGCAAGCGGGCCTGACGGGAGGAACGTGTCATGACCAGCTCACTCGACCATGCCGCCGCGATCGTCGGGATCGGCGCGATCCTGCCGGATGCCCCTGACGCCGGCGCGTTCTGGACCAACATCAAGTCCGGCCGCTACTGCATCAGCGACGTCGACCCAGCCCGCTGGGATCCGGCGCTCTACTACGACCCGGACCCGGAGGCGCCCGATAAGACGTACTCAAAGATCGGCGGGTGGGTGCGTGACTGGGAGTGGAATCCACTCGGCTGGAAGCTCCCGATCCCGCCCAAGGTGGGTGACGCGATGGACGATTGCCAAAAGTGGGCGGTCGCGTGCACGCGGATGGCGCTGATCGATGCCGGCTGGCCGAATCGTCCGCTCGACCTCGACCGGACCGCGGTGATCATCGGCAGCGCCCTCGGGGGGGAGCGGCACTACCTGACCGCTCTGCGGATCATGTTCCCTGAATTGACCCGCGAGCTCGAGCGGACGCAGCGCTTCAGCGCGCTGCCGGCCGAGGTGCGTTCGACGGTCGAGCGCGAGTTGCGCGAGCGGTTCGAGGACTGGCTCCCGGTGGTGACCGAGGACACCATGCCGGGCGAGCTCAGCAACTGCATCGCCGGCCGGGTCGCCAACCTGTTCAACCTTCACGGGCCGAGCTTCACCACCGACGCGGCCTGCGCGTCGGCGCTGGCGGCGATGGACGCAACCGTCGAAGGGTTGCTCGCGCACGACTTCGACATCGCGATCACCGGCGGCGTCGACCGCAACATGGGCGCCCACACGTACGTGAAGTTCTGCGCGATCGGCGCGCTGTCGCCCACCGGCACGCGTTCGTATTCGGAAGGCGCCGACGGGTTCGTAATGGGAGAGGGCGCCGCCCTGTTCGTGGTCAAGCGGCTCGCCGACGCGATCCGCAACGACGACCGGATCTACGCTGTCGTCCGCGGGGTCGGCGGCTCGAGCGACGGCAAGGGCAAGGGCATAACAGCCCCCAATCCGACTGGGCAGCGCTTGGCGGTGGAGCGCGCCTGGGAGAACGCCGGGATCTCGCCCGCGGAGTGCACCCTGATGGAGGGCCACGGCACCTCCACGCGCGTGGGGGACGCGGTCGAGCTCAGCGCGCTGATGGAGGCGTTCAGGGGGGCGCACCTGCCACCGGGTTCGATCGCGCTCGGCTCGGTCAAGTCGAACATCGGTCACCTCAAGGCCGCAGCGGGAGCGGCCGGCATGCTCAAGGCCACGCTCGCGCTCCACGACAAGCTGCTACCGCCGAGCATCAACTTCGACAGCCCCAACCATAACGTGGACTGGAGCGTGTCTCCCTTCGCCGTCAACACCGAGCTGCGCGACTGGGAAATCGACGCCGACCGCACCCGTGTCGCGGGAGTGAGCGCGTTCGGGTTCGGTGGCACCAACTTCCACATGGTGATGGAGGAGTACATGCCCGATCATCACGCAGGCAACGGCCGTCGTTCCATGGCAGTCAAGGCGGACAGCCAGCCCGCGGCGCAGGTCGCGCATCCCGCAGCACAGGTGGCGCAGCCCGCTGCGCAGGCCGATCCGCCGTCGGAGCTGGCCGAGGTGGTGGAGGGCCCGACGCAGCTGAAGCCTGCCTTCGAGTCTCGCGCTGACGCCGGCATCAAGGCGCCGCTGCGCGGGGCGCTCGTGCTCGGAGCTGAGACTGAGAAGGCGCTCGCCAACGAGTTGCGGACGGCTCTTGCGGAGGCGCGCCTCGGTCGCCACCTCGATCCGACCCCTCCGAGCGCCGACACGCTGCGTGCACCCGAGCGGATCGCGATCGACTACGCCGATGGCGATGACCTCGTCGCCAAGGCGGAGATGGCGTTGCGCGTGATGCAGTCCGGCAACTCGGCTGCCTGGCCTGCACTGCGCGGGCGCAGCATCTATCGCGGCAGCGGCGCTCCCGGGAAGACCGCGTTTCTCTTTACCGGCCAGGGGTCGCAGTACGCGAACATGCTCGCCGACCTGCGCCAGCGTGAGCCCGTGGTCGCCCAGACGTTCGAGGAAGCCGACGAGATCATGGTCCCGCTGCTCGAAGGTCGCCGGCTGTCGGACATCATCTTCCCCGATCGCAACGACCCCGCTGCCGTCGCGCAGGCCGAGGAGGAGTTGCGTCGCACCGAGATCACCCAGCCGGCCGTGATCACGGTCGACATCGCGCTCACCCGTCTCCTGGCCGAGTACGGGATCGCCCCGGATATGGTCATGGGGCACTCGGTAGGCGAGTATGGGGCCCTCGTGGCGGCCGGAGCGCTCTCGTTCGAGCATGCGCTCGAGGCCGTGAGCGCGCGTGGGCGCGAGATGGCAGTCCTGCAGATGGACGACCCCGGGATGATGGCCGCTGCGTTCGCCCCGCTCGAGGAGGTCGAGGAGATCGTGGCCGGAATCGACGGCTACGTCGTCCTGGCGAACGTCAACTCGACGCACCAGGTTGTCGTCGGCGGCACCGCCGAGGCGGTGCAGCGGACGGTGGCCGCGTTGCAGGAGCGTGGGCACACGGCGGCCCCGCTGCCGGTCAGCCACGCCTTCCACACCAAGATCGTGGCGCCCGCGAGCGGCCCGTTGCGCGTGATGCTCCAGCGTCTGGGGCTGCATGCCCCCAAGCTGCCGATCGTAGCCAACGTCAACGGCGAGCTGTATCCGACCGAGGGCGACGTCGTCGAGCAGATGCTCGACTTGCTCTCTCGCCAGATCGCCTCACCGGTGCAGTTCGTCAAGGGTCTGCGCACGCTCTACGACGGGGGCGGGCGGATCTTCATCGAGGCCGGCCCGAAGCACGCCCTGCAGGGATTCGCCTCAGACGTGCTCGGCGACGACAAGGTCATGAGCCTGGCCACCAACCACCCCAAGCAAGGCGACGTGGCCACCTTCAACAGCGCCTTGTGCGGCCTGTGGGCCGCCGGATTGGGCGCCGGTCGGGAGCCGGCTACCCGCGAGACCGCCGAGTTGAAAGCGGGCGCCACGGGCAGGCGACGCTCGGGAGCGGCGGAGAAGGCACCCCCGGCTCCGATGGGGGCCGGCGCGGCCCCTGGGCCGGCAGGCGACCGTGCTCCGGCGGCCACACCCAACGGCGCGCCGCAGCAGACAGCCGACGATCTCGAGCGGCTGTTCGCCGAGTTCCTGGAGCGGGGACGCCAGCTGATGGCCGGACGCGGCGTGGAGGACGCCCGCGCGACCGAGCCGGTCGTCATCACCGGCGCATCGCTCGGGCTGCCTGGCGCAGAGCGGCTGTTCGACGAGGCGAACATCGGCAGGCTGCTGAACGGAGAGCAGGGCATCGGTCTGATCCCGGGGACCCTGCGACGCGAGATGCTCGACAAGCACATCACGCGCCTGGTCAAGAGCGAAGAGGGTCTGGCTCGATTCGAGACGATCGACCGTCTCGAGGACGTGATCAAGCTGGCGGCGCGCGCGGGGGCGTTGGATCTGGTGGAGGAGTTCGGGGTCGACGATGAACGACTGCCTGCGCTGGGTCGTGACACGCAGCTGGCGATCGCGGCCGGCATCGATGCGCTGCGTAACGCGGGCATTCCGCTCGTGCTGCGCTACAAGACGACCAGTAAGGGCACGAAGCTTCCGGAGCGCTGGTCGTTGCCCGACGAGCTGCGGGATGACACCGGCGTGATCTACTGCTCCGCGTTCCCGGGGCTTGAGGAGATGGCCGACGAGGCGACGCGGTATACGACCGATCGCATGCGCCGCGAGCGGATGGCGGCGCTCGAGTCGTTGCGCGCGATGATGCTCGACCACGAGCGCACCGATCAACTCGTTCTCGCGGAGGTGGAGCGCCGGATCCACGACCTGGGGCACCAGCTCGAGCAGGAGCCGTACGCGCTAGACCGTCGTCTGCTGTTCCGCCTGCTGCCGATGGGCCACTCGCAGTTCGCTGAGCTGATCGGGGCACGCGGCCCCAACACCCAGATCAACTCCGCCTGCGCCAGTACTACCCAGGCCATCGCTCTGGCGGAGGACTGGATCCGCGCCGGTCGCTGTCGGCGAGTCGTGATCGTCGCCGCCGACGATGCCACGTCGGACACGATGATGGGCTGGATCGGCGCTGGCTTCCTGGCCAGCGGCGCAGCGGCGACCGACGAGGTCGTTGAGGACGCGGCGCTGCCGTTCGACCAGCGCCGCCACGGGATGATCATCGGCATGGGCGCCGCCGGGCTGGTGGTGGAGAGCGCCGACGCCGCGCGCGAGCGGAGCCTCACACCGATCTGTGAGGTGCTCGGCGTGGTGACCGCCAACTCCGCCTTCCACGGCACTCGGCTCGATGTCGAGCACATCGGCGGCGTGATGGAACAGCTGATTCGTCAGGGGGAGGCTCGCGGCATCCGCCGGGAGGAGATCGCAGGCGAGATGGTGTTCGTCTCCCATGAGACCTATACGCCGGCTCGGGGCGGTAGCGCCGCCGCCGAGATTCACGCGCTCCGCCAGGTCTTCGGCGACAACGCCGACCGGATCGTGATTGCCAACGTGAAGGGGATGACCGGTCATCCGATGGGTGTCGGGCTCGAGGACGTCATGGCCGTCAAGTCGCTTGAGACCGGAGTGGTGCCGGCGGTGCCGAACTTCCGTGATCCCGACCCCGAGCTCGGCATCCTCAATCTCTCCGAGGGCGGCGCGTACCCGATCCGGTACGCCCTGCGCCTGGCAGCGGGGTTCGGGTCGCAGATCTCCATGTCGCTGCTGCGGTGGACGCCGGTCGCGGATGGACGGAGGCGAAGCGCGGACGAGCTCGGCTACGACTACCGGGTCTCCGACCCTGCCACCTGGACGGCCTGGCTGCGGCGCGTCAGCGGCTACGAGGATCCGAAGCTGGAGGTCATTCAGCACCGGCTGCGCATCGTGGATCAGGGTGCACCTGCGGCGCCGGTCGCCCAGCCCGTGCCCGTCGCGGCTCCGGCGCCAGTGACGGCTCCCGAGGCCGCTGCGGCGGCAGTGGCCGAGCCGGCGCCGGTTGCGGCGGCGGTGGCAGAGCCCACGCCAATCGCGGCGGCAGTGGCCGAGCCCGCGCCAATCGCGGCGGCGGTGGCCGAGCCCGCGCCAATCGCGACGGCGGTGGAGCCTGTCTCGGCCGGGCCAGCGCCCGAGCCCTCCGCGCCCGAGGCCCCTGCGCCAGCCGCTGCTGCGCCAGCCGCTGCTGCGCCGGCCGCGGCGGCTGCTGCGCCGGGCGTGCTGGCTGTGGGGGAGGTTGAGCAGCGGGTGCTGGAGATCGTGGCTGAGCAGACGGGCTATCCAACCGACCTGTTGGACATGGAGCTCGACCTGGAGGCAGACCTGGGAATCGACACGGTCAAGCAGGCCGAGGTGTTCGCACAGATCCGCGAGGCCTACGGAATCGAGCGTGACGACTCGCTCAAACTGCGCGACTACCCCACGCTCAACCACGTCGTGACATTCGTGCTCGAGCGGGCCGGCGTTCCGGCCGGCGCAGCCCCCACGCCGCCCGCCCCGGCCACCCCGGCCACCCCGCCCGCGCCCGCCGCCGCGGCCACCCCGGCCGCCCCGGCCGCGCCGGCTGCGCCGGCCGCTGGGGAGGTTGAGCAGCGGGTGCTGGAGATCGTGGCTGAGCAGACGGGCTATCCAACCGACCTGTTGGACATGGAGCTCGACCTGGAGGCAGACCTGGGAATCGACACGGTCAAGCAGGCCGAGGTGTTCGCACAGATCCGCGAGGCCTACGGAATCGAGCGTGACGACTCGCTCAAACTGCGCGACTACCCCACGCTCAACCACGTCGTGACATTCGTGCTCGAGCGGGCCGGCGTTCCGGCCGGCGCAGCCCCCACGCCGCCCGCCCCGGCCACCCCGGCCACCCCGCCCGCGCCCGCCGCCGCGGCCACCCCGGCCGCCCCGGCCGCGCCGGCTGCGCCGGCCGCTGGGGAGGTTGAGCAGCGGGTGCTGGAGATCGTGGCTGAGCAGACGGGCTATCCAACCGACCTGTTGGACATGGAGCTCGACCTGGAGGCAGACCTGGGAATCGACACGGTCAAGCAGGCCGAGGTGTTCGCACAGATCCGCGAGGCCTACGGAATCGAGCGTGACGACTCGCTCAAACTGCGCGACTACCCCACGCTCAACCACGTCGTGACATTCGTGCTCGAGCGGGCCGGCGTTCCGGCCGGCGCAGCCCCCACGCCGCCCGCCCCGGCCACCCCGGCCACCCCGCCCGCGCCCGCCGCCGCGGCCACCCCGGCCGCCCCGGCCGCGCCGGCTGCGCCGGCCGCTGGGGAGGTTGAGCAGCGGGTGCTGGAGATCGTGGCTGAGCAGACGGGCTATCCAACCGACCTGTTGGACATGGAGCTCGACCTGGAGGCAGACCTGGGAATCGACACGGTCAAGCAGGCCGAGGTGTTCGCACAGATCCGCGAGGCCTACGGAATCGAGCGTGACGACTCGCTCAAACTGCGCGACTACCCCACGCTCAACCACGTCGTGACATTCGTGCTCGAGCGGGCCGGCGTTCCGGCCGGCGCAGCCCCCACGCCGCCCGCCCCGGCCACCCCGGCCACCCCGCCCGCGCCCGCCGCCGCGGCCACCCCGGCCGCCCCGGCCGCGCCGGCTGCGCCGGCCGCTGGGGAGGTTGAGCAGCGGGTGCTGGAGATCGTGGCTGAGCAGACGGGCTATCCAACCGACCTGTTGGACATGGAGCTCGACCTGGAGGCAGACCTGGGAATCGACACGGTCAAGCAGGCCGAGGTGTTCGCACAGATCCGCGAGGCCTACGGAATCGAGCGTGACGACTCGCTCAAACTGCGCGACTACCCCACGCTCAACCACGTCGTGACATTCGTGCTCGAGCGGGCCGGCGTTCCGGCCGGCGCAGCCCCCACGCCGCCCGCCCCGGCCACCCCGGCCACCCCGGCCACCCCGGTCGCGGCACCCGTGGCCGTCTCGCTAGAGACGGCCGACGACCCGCGCTTCCCGCGCCGAGTGCCGTTGCCCGTGCTCCGTCCCCAACTGAAGCAGTGTGTAAAGACGGGCGTGACGATTCAGACCGGCAGCCGCATCGTGATGATGCCCGACGCCGGCGGGGTGGCCACCAAGCTCACCGCGCGCCTAACCAAGCTGGGCGCTGAGGTGTTGACGGTCGACGGCGAACCCGAGGTGGAGGCGCTTGAGGCACAGATCGGGGAGTGGGCCGCCGCTGGTCCGATCCAGGGCGTCTACTGGCTGCCAGCCCTCGATGACGAGGGACTGCTGGCCAAGTTCGACGCCGGCGCTCGGCGCGATGCGCTGCACGTCCGCGTCAAGCTGCTTGCCGCGACCATGCGCGCCCTGGCGGGTGAGGAGACATTCCTCATCAGCGGGACGCGGCTCGGTGGACGCCACGGCTACGACGCCGAGGGCGCGACGAGCATCCTCGGTGGCGCCGTCACCGGATTCACCAAGGCGCTGTCACGCGAGCGTCCCGGCGCGCTGATGAAAGCTGTCGATTTCGGCAAGAGCGATGCTCGAGCAGTGGCTGAGACGCTGCTGGAAGAGACGCTCCGCGATCCGGGTGCGGTCGAGGTCGGCCATGCCGACGAGCTGCGGTGGTCGGTCGGCGTGATCGAGCTGCCCGCCGAACACGAGATCGCAAGGGAGCCCGATCGCGACACCGTCTTCATGGTGACCGGGGCCGCCGGCAGCATCGTCTCGGCGATCATCAGCGACCTCGCGGCGGCCTCGGGCGGGACGTTCCACCTGCTCGACCTGGTCCCCGCGCCCGACGCGGCCGATCCCGACCTCACCAGGTTCAGGACCGACCGTGACGGACTGAAGCGCGAGCTGGCCGATCGCATTCGCGAACGTGGCGAGCGTCCCACTCCGAAGCTCGTCGAGCGCGAGCTGGCCCGGATCGAGCGCGCCCGTGCGGCGCTCGATGCGATCGAAGCGATCGAGGGTGCCGGCGGCAAGGCTCATTGGCACCAGGTCGATCTGACGAATCCCGAGCAGGTCTCGGCGGCCGTCGCCGCCAGCGGCCCGGTCGACGTCCTCCTGCATTGCGGCGGCGTGGAGATCAGCCACTTCCTGCCTGACAAGCCCCAGCGCGAGTACGACCTCGTGTTCGACGTCAAGGCGCACGGCTGGCTGAACATCCTCGCGGCGCTTGAAGAAGCCGGTACCGATGGCCCGGAGACCGCGATCGTCTTCAGCTCGATCGCGGGGCGCTTCGGAAACGGCGGTCAGACCGACTACTCGGCGGCCAACGACCTGCTGTGCAAGAGCATCTCGTACATGCGTCGATCGGGCGCGACGCGCGGCGTTGCGATCGACTGGACCGCATGGGCGCAGATCGGAATGGCAAGCCGAGGCTCGATCCCAAAGATGATGGAAGTCGCCGGGATCGACATGCTGCCGCCCGAGATCGGCATTCCGGTGGTTCGGCGCGAGCTGACGGCCGGGGGCGTCGGCCGTGAGGTGGTCGAGGCAGGATCGCTTGGCCTGATGGCAGAGGAGCGCCACGAGACTGGTGGCCTCGACATTGAGCAAGCCACCGCGGCTCTTGGCGAGCGAGGCGGCCCGATGACGGGCCAGATCACCGGCCTGACCTCCGGTGGCGTCCTCACCGTGCGCACCGAGCTCGATCCGAGCCGACAGGCGTTCCTCAACGATCACCGGATCGATGGGACCCCGGTGCTCCCGGGTGTGATGGGCATGGAGGGCTTCGCCGAGGCCGCCACTGCACTCCTGCCGGGCTTCAAGGTCGTCGAGCTCGAGGCCGTCGACCTGCTGGCGCCGTTCAAGTTCTACCGCGATCAGCCGCGCACGGTGATCCTGCACGCCCGTCTGCGCGACGGCGGCGAGGGCACGGTCCTCGCCGACTGCGACCTGATAGGCCGCCGGACCCTGCGCGGTAAGGGCGAGCAGGAGACCCAGCACTTCATCGGCCGCGCACGGCTCGCCCGGAAGGCGCCGGCGGCGCCCAAGGCGACCGTGTCGCCGGTCGACGCTGACGGCGACGAGACGGGCGTGGGCCACGATGCCGTCTACGGCGTCTATTTCCACGGTCCCGCCTACCAGGTGCTCGAGCGGGCCTGGCGTGATGACGGCCACATCGTCGGCAGGTTGGCGGCTAAGCTGCCTGACGACCACGATCCGGCCAGCCAGCCGACCGAGCTCGCTCCGCGGCTGATCGAGCTGTGCTTCCAGACCGCCGGTGTCTGGGAGCTCGCGACCACGGGCCGGATGGCGCTACCAACGCACGTCGACCGCGTCGTAAGGTTCGCAGCCGGCAAGAAGCCGGGTCGGCTATGGGCGGTGGTGAGTCCACGCGCCGGCGCGATCGATGCCGAGGTGGTCGACGAATCCGGACGGGTGCGCGTGCGGCTCGAGGGATATCGCACCTCTCAGGTGCCCGGGGACCTCGAGGCGTCGACGCTCGAACCCATCCGCAGCGCGATGGGGGAGGCGAAGTCCCGATGACGGAGCGCAGCCTCTCCCGCCTCGCGATCGTCAATCGCGGCGAGCCGGCGATGCGCCTCATTCATGCGGTCCGCGAGCTGAACCAGCGCCGGGTGGAGCCGATCACGATCATCGCGCTGTTCACCGAAAGCGAGCGCGACGCGATGTTCGTCCGCCAGGCCGATGAGGCGGTGTGCCTCGGTCCAAGCCTGATCGACGATGGCCAGGGTGGCCGCCGCGTCGGCTACCTCGATCACCCTGCGCTGGAGCGAGCACTGAAGAGCGCCAGGGCTGACGCTGCATGGGTCGGCTGGGGCTTCGTCGCCGAACAACCCGAGTTCGTCGAGCTGTGCGACCGGCTCGGGATCGTGTTCGTCGGGCCCGACGCGGCGGTCATGCGCCTGCTCGGCGACAAGATCGGCGCCAAGCAGCTGGCCGAGGAGGCGGGCGTACCCGTCGCTCCGTGGAGCGGTGGCGCGGTCGACACCGCCGAGGAGGCCGTGGGGCACGCCGAGCGGATCGGCTTCCCGCTGATGATCAAGGCGGCGGCCGGCGGCGGCGGGCGCGGGATCCGGCGTGTCGATGAGCTCAGTGCGCTCCCGTCGGCCTTCGCCAGCGCGCGCGCCGAGGCGCTGCAGGCGTTCGGCGACGGGACCTTGCTGATGGAGAAGGTCATCACTCCGGCGCGCCACATCGAGGTACAGATCGTCGCCGACGGCTACGGGCAGGCCTGGGCGGTGGGCGTGCGCGACTGCTCGTTCCAGCGTCGCAACCAGAAGGTCATCGAGGAGTCCTCCAGCCCGGCGCTCACGCTTGAGCAGGAGCGCGAGCTGATGGCCGCCGCGCGTCGGCTCGCGCTGCGCGCCGGCTACCAGAACGCGGGCACGGTCGAGTTCCTGTACGAGCCCGCCGAGCGCCGCTTCTCGTTCATGGAGGTCAACACGCGGCTGCAGGTGGAGCACCCCGTGACCGAGGCGGTCACCGGCCTCGACCTCGTCAAGCTCCAGCTTCACGTGGCGGCGGACGGCCGGCTTGAGGGTGAGCCACCGGATTCCGTGGGCCACGCGATCGAAGCACGGCTCAACGCCGAGGACCCGGCGCTGGGGTTCGCGCCGGCCCCCGGCCGCCTCGCCCTCCTGCGCCTGCCCATGGGTCCCGGGATCCGGGTGGACACCGGGGTCGCCGAAGGCGATGTCATTCCCGAGGAGTTCGACTCGATGATCGGAAAGGTCATCGCCTGGGGTCAGGACCGTGACGAGGCGGTTGACCGCTTGCGTCGCGCCGTCGCAGACACCGTCGCCATCGTCGAGGGCGGCACGACCAACCAGGGCTTCCTGCTCGACCTGCTCGACCGTCCGGAGGTCCGCACAGGAGAGGTCGACACCACATGGCTCGACCGCTTGTACGTGAGCGGCGACGTGGTCGCGGTGCGCCACGGTGACATCGCGCTCTTGCAGGCGGCGATTGCGCTTGCCGACCAGGACATCGCGGCTGACCGCGCCCACTTCTACGCGTTCGCGCGCCGGGGTCGACCGGAGGCGGCGACCGGGCTGTCGCGCACGTATGACCTGAATCACCGCGGGAACCCGTATCGGATGGACGTGTCGCAGCTCGGACCGGACCACTATCGCGTCAATGTCGAAGGCCAGGTACTCGAGCTGGGCACGCACCGGCTCGGGAGGCACGAACGACGCCTGCATGTGGGTGGGCATACCCATCGGACGCTGACCTCGTGGCAGGGGGAGGATCTGCTCGTCGAGGTCGACGGCGTGCCGCATCGCATCTCGCGCGGCGACGCGGGTACGGTGCGCAACCTCTCGCCGGCGGTCGTGGTCTCGATTCCGGTCGCGGTCGGCGATATCGTCGAGGCGGGGGACGTGGTGGCAGTGGTCGAGGCCATGAAGATGGAGTCATCGCTGACCGCGCCGTTCCGAGGCCGGGTCAAGGAGGTGCTCGCGGGCGAGAACGTCCATGTCGCCGCGCAGGCGCCGCTGCTGGCGCTCGAGCCGATGGACACGACTGCGTCGACGATGGTCGCAGGCGAGCGGCTGTCGTTCGAGTTCGAGCCTGAGCAGCTGGAGGTGCCACCACGCTGTCAGGACAACCTGCGGCGCATGCAGTGGTTGCTGCTCGGCTACGACATCGATGCTGCCGACGTCCAGCGCACGATCGCCGACCTGCACGGCGCGTGCGCCGACCCGCTCAGCTGCGACCCGACGCTGATCCCCGGCGAGCACAGCTTGATCGGGGTGTTCGCCGACCTGGCCGCTGTCTCCCGCTCTCGAACTTATGACGAGGAAGGCGAATCGGAGCTGCTGCAGAGCCCGCAGGAGCATCTGTACGCATGGCTGCGGTCGCTGGACGCCGAAGCCGAGGGGCTGCCGCCACGTTTCGTTGCCCAGCTGGAGCGCGCGCTCGCGCACTACGGGATCGAGAGCCTCGAACGCACACCAGCGCTCGAGGAGGCCTGCCATCGGCTGTTCCTGTCCAAGCAGCGGGCGGCAACCGCGCGCGCCGCGATCTTGGCGATCCTCGATCGGCGCCTCGAGACGGCGGACGAGCTCGTCGGCCATGTCAGCGACGACTTCCGCGATGTCCTCGACCAGGTGGTGATCGCGCTCGAGGGAAGCGATCCGATCATCACCGACCTCGCTCGCGAGGTTCGGTTCCGCTACTTCGATGAGCCGGTCATCGCGGCCGCCCGCGAGGCGGTGTACGCCGAGATGACCGGCTATATCACCGCGCTGGCCAGCGACCCGTCGCGCGCCGACCGGGACGAGCTGATGGCGGCGATCGTGGACTGCCCGCGGCCGCTGGCGCCGCTGCTCACGGCCTCGATGGGCACCGCGCCGCCGCAGGCGCGGAGCCTCCTCGTCGAGACGATGGCGCGCCGCTACTACCGGGTGCGCTCGCTCGAGGCATTCGAGTCGACACAGGTCGGCGCCTTCCAGGCGCTGCGGTCGCACTACGAGCTCGCGGGCCAGCAACGGCACCTGTTCGCCGCCCATGTCGAGCTGAAAGACCTGGCGCAGGCGGCGAGCGCGTTCGCGGTAGCGGTGGCGAAACTGCCCAAGGGCGAACTCGCGAACGTCGATCTCTATGCCGAGCACCAGGACCCGGTTCCGTCGCACGAGGAGCTGGCGGAGCAGCTGCGCGCCGCGCTCAGCGGAGTCCCCACGCCGCCGGCCCTGCACCGGATCATCATCGCCGTCGGCGAGCCGAAACGGGGCCGCGGGATGTCGGCGATCGACCTATTCACCTTTCGCCCGGGCCCGGAAGGGCTTACCGAGCACCTCATTGTGCGCGGCCTGCACCCGATGATGGGCGAGCGCATCAAGCTCTGGCGCCTCCGGGAATTCAAGCTCGAGCGGCTGCCATCGGCCGAGGACATCTATCTGTTCCGCGGCGTCGCGCGCACGAACCCCAAGGACGAGCGGCTGTTCGCGATCGCCGAAGTGCGTGACCTCACCCGCGTGTACGACGACCAGGGACGGGTCACCGCGCTGCCCGAGCTCGAGCAGATTCTCGTCCAGGTGTTTCAGTCGATTCGTGGTTACCAGGCGCGCCGTCCGTTGAGTCGGCGCTTGATGTGGAACCGGGTCCGGCTTCACGTCTGGCCATTGATGGAGCCAGACCCGGAGGAGATCCGCACGCTGCTCGCCCGCCTGGCGCCGCTGACCACCGGCCTCGGCTTGGAAATGGTGCTGATCGACGGGCGCATCCGCGGGGCGGACGGCGTGGCGCGCAACAAGGTGCTCCGTTTCTTCATACCGACCGGGCACGAGATCGCCGTTCAGGTAGACGATCCGCCGACCGAGCCGCTGCATCCGCTCGACGAGGGCACGCAGCGGCTGATCTCGGCACGCCGCCGCGGCACGCTGCACCCGGCGGAGGTGGTCCGCCTCCTGGCCCCGGCGCAGACGAGCGTCGGCCAGCCGGCGGGAACTTTCGTCGAGCACGAGCTGGGCGAGGGCGGGCAACTTGTGCCGGTGGAACGTCCGCCCGCGACCAATCCGACCGGGGTGGTCGTCGGGATAATGCGCAACTTCACCGCGCGCTACCCCGAGGGCATGCTGCGCGTGATCCTGCTGGGCGATCCAACCCGGGCGCTCGGCTCACTGTCCGAGCCGGAATGCCGGAGGATCATCGCGGCGATCGACCTCGCCGAGCAGCTCGGCGTCCCTCTCGAGTGGTTCGCGCTATCAGCGGGAGCGAAGATCGCGATGGACAGCGGCACCGAGGCGATGGACTGGATCGCCGCGGTGCTGCGGCGGATCGTCCACTTCACGCAGGCCGGAGGCGAGCTCAACATCATCGTCGCCGGCATCAACGTCGGTGCTCAGCCCTATTGGAATGCCGAGGCGACGATGCTGATGCACACGCGCGGCATTCTGATCATGACGCCCGATAGCGCAATGGTGCTCACTGGCAAGCAGGCGATCGACTATTCGGGCGGGGTCTCGGCCGAGGACAACTTCGGGATCGGGGGATACGAACGGATCATGGGACCCAACGGCGAAGCCCAGTACTGGGCTCCGGACCTCGCCGGTGCATGCCACGTGCTGCTCGAGTACTACGAGCACACCTACGTCGCGCCGGGCGAGCGCTTCCCGCGGCGGGCGATCACCTCCGATCCCGCAGCGCGCGACATCAGCGAGTCCGAGCACGTTTCTCCGGGCTCGCATCTCACGCGCGTCATCGACGTCTTCTCCGATGCGACGAACCCCGGGCGCAAGCAGCCGTTCGACATCCGCTCGGTGATGCGCGCGGCAATCGACCGCGATCTTCCGCCGCTGGAGCGTTGGCCGAGGATGCACGATGCCGGGACCGCCGTGGTGTGGGACGCCCATCTGGGCGGCTGGTCCGTCTGCCTGATCGGGATCGAGTCCCATCCGCTGCAGAGGCACGGGCCGATCCCAGCCGATGGTCCAGAGCAATGGACCTCGGGCACGCTCTTCCCCCGGTCCTCGAAGAAGATCGCGCGAGCGATCAATGCGGCCGCCGGCCGACGGCCTGTGGTCGTGCTGGCAAATCTCGCGGGCTTCGACGCGTCACCCGAGTCGATGCGCGAGTGGCAGCTGGAGTTCGGTGCCGAGATCGGGCGGGCTGTCGTCAACTTCGCCGGGCCGATCATCTTCTGCGTGGTGTCGCGCTACCACGGCGGAGCCTTCGTGGTGTTCTCGCAGAAGCTGAACCCGCACCTCGAGACGGTGGCGCTAGAGGGCTCAGTCGCCTCGGTGATCGGAGGAGCTCCCGCAGCCGCCGTCGTCTTCGCTCGCGAGGTCGAACGCGCGGCTGCCGCCGATGAGCGGATCACGGTGCTCGATCAGCGCATCGCCAGCACCGAGGGCGCCGAGCGCCAGCAGGCACGCGCGGAGCGCGCCGAGCTGTGGGAAGAGGTGCTCGCGCAGAAGCGCGGCGAGTTTGCGGACCGCTTCGACGCCATTCACAGCGTCGAGCGCGCCGTCGAGGTCGGCTCGGTGAGCAGGACCATCAGGTTGGATTCGATGCGCAGCTTCTTGATCGAGGCCGTCGAGAGAGGCATGGGCAAGGCGCTCGACGGCGCGAGCGCGGCCGCGGTTACTGGCAGCGATGGACGCGCCGGGTTGGCTCAGCCAACTGTCGGCTGACGTCCCCGCCGGGGACGAGTGGCTCGGGGACAACGAGCGCCTCATGCTTGCCCGGCTGCACGTGGCGCCGCGTCGAGCATCATGGCGCCTCGGTCGCTGGACGGCCAAGGCTGCGCTCGCGCTCTGGCTGGGGGTGCCGCCGTCGCGAGTCGAGGTACTGGCGGCGCCGGACGGGGCGCCCCAGGTATGTCTCAACGAGGCGCCGGTCGCGGTGTCGCTGTCGCTGAGCCATCGCGGCGGCCGGGCGCTCGCCGTCGTCCGAGACGCTCCCGGCGCCGCCGGCTGTGACCTGGAGGTGGTGGAACCGCGGAGCGCCGCGTTCATCGCCGAGTGGCTGGCGCCGGCCGAGCAGCGCCTGGTGGCCGGCCGGCCGCGCCCGGAGCGCGCGCTGCTGGCCAACCCGGTGTGGTCGGCCAAGGAGGCGACGGCGAAGGTCCGACGGGAGGGGCTCCGGCTCGACGTCCGGCAGGCGGTGGTGGCGGTCGCCGCCGATGAGCGGGGAGACGGGGAGTGGGCACCGCTGAGGGTTGAGTGGGCCGCTTGTCGGCCGCTGTTTGGTTGGTGGCGGGCCGAGCCGGGATGGGTGATGGTCGTGGCCGGCGATCCGGCGACCGGGCCGCCGCGCGCGCTCTGACGCGACGCCTGACTTCAGGCGGCTTCGAGCAACTCCGGCCGGTGCTCGGCCAGCCAGCCGTCGAGCACGTTGGCCCGGTGGGTGTCCTCGTAGACCTCGTACTCCTGAGCCGCCCCCACCGCATCCGGCCCCAGATCACGTACCGGTTCTCATACACGGTCTGGCCGTGGTCGTCGCGCAGGTGGTCGTGCGCACGGATCACGAGCCGCGTGCGCCAGGGCGGTCCGACCGCGATCACCTCGTCCGGATACGTCTGGATGCCGGAGGCGATGAAGCGCTGGAGCCAGCGGGCCACCTCCGCCTCGCCCTCATGGCGCCCGGACCACGAGTTCTGCCCGGGGAAGGTCAGCGTCACATCCGAGGCATCGAGCCACAGCAACAGCCGGACGTCGCCGGCCCGCAGCCGCTTCATGGGGTACGAGATCAGCTTGTTCGCCAGCCAGGATTGCATGGGCCGCCTCCGCATCCACTAGATTGATCGCTCTAGCGACCTACAGTAGAGCGATCGCTCCAATTCCGCAACCCCCGCCGTGACCGACACACGCGAACGCATCGTCCAGGCCAGCGCCGACCTGCTGCGCCGCCAGGGCTACGCCGCCACCGGCGTCAAGCAGATCGCGGCCGCCGCCCAGGCGCCGTTCGGCTCGATCTACCACTTCTTCCCGGGGGGTAAGGAGCAGCTGGGCGCCGAGGCGATCCGCCGCTCCGGGCGGCTGTACGAGCTGCTCATTCCTGCCGTCTTCGATCCGGCTCCGGATCTGGTCAGCGGCGTGCGGGCATTCTTCGCCGGCGCCGGCGAGCACCTGCGGGAGACCGACTACGCCGACGCCTGCCCCATCGCCACCGTCGCCCTGGAGGTGTCGAGCATCAGCGAACCGATGCGCGAGGCGTGCGCCGACGTGTTCGAGAGCTGGATCGCCGCGGGCCTTCCGCGGTTCACCGCCGCCGGGCTGAACGAGCCGGCGGCGCGCGAGCTGGTGATCGCGATGATCTGCGCCCTGGAGGGAGCCTTCGTCCTCGCTCGCGCGCTCCGGAGGACCGAGCCGTTGGCGGTCGCCGGCGAGCTCACCGCAGCCGCCACCCAACGCGCGCTGGACTCTGGGGGATTTTCGGCCGGAAACGGGCCGGCTCTCCCCCAGAGTGACTAGGTGTCCTGAGTCGGAAATTCGCGAGCAGCCTCGGGAGTGGCTGGCGTCGAATTTGTGAACCAGGACACGAGTACGTCCAAACGCAAGTACGTCCGAGGCGAGACGCCGGCTGGGCCGAACGCAATCGCGACGGGTCGGACTAGTGGGGTACGCGGCCGCCGCCCGCGCCGGGCTCGGTGGCCGGACCGCGCGGCGGGGCGATGCCGAGCACCCGCATGGCCTTCAGACCCAGGGAGAGCTTCTCGCGGCCGTCGGTCGACGAGACGTCGAGGCCGGTCAGCTCGCGCACGCGCTCGAAGCGGTAGCGGATGGTGTGCCGGTGGGTGATGAGCCGCGAGGCGGTGGCGTTGACGTTGGCGTCGCAGTCGAGGAATGTGGCGAGGGTGCCGAGCAGGTCGGTCTCGTACTGCTCGTCGTAGGTGACGAGGGGACGCACCGTCTCCTGGTAGAAGCGCTTCAGCTCGGCCGGGTCGCTCATGTACGGCAGCAGCAGCTGGTAGGTCCCGGTCTCGTCGTAGGCGAGCGCCGTGCGCTCGGCGTCGCCCTCGACGACGTTGAGCGCGAGCAGCGCCTCGTTGAACGCGCGCGGGAGGTCCAGCGGGTTCTCCACTCGGCGGCTGCGTCCCAGGCGGAAGGCGAACCCGGCCAGCCCGGCCTCGAGCTCGCGCAGCACGGCGGCCGAGACGCGGCGGCCGCTCTCGCCGTCCGGATCCGGCACCAGCAGGACGACCTCGCCGCGGTCGATGTCGGTCGGCGCGGCGATCGTCCCGGAGGCGATGGAGCGGGCGCCCCGTCCGGCGACGGCGAGCAGGCGACGGCGCCAGTCCTCCTCCGACGGCGTCCGGGCATGGGCGCGGACGACGGCGACGCTGGCCCCGGCCGACAGGTCGGTGCCGAGCTCCTTACCGCGGGCGATCAGGTCCTCGCGGTCCGCGATCTGCCCGGCCAGCACCGCCCGCTGAAACCCGGTGGCCGCCTCCTCAGAGGCCCGCTCCGGCGCCCGGACGCGCTCCACCTCGGACGCGATCAGCGTCGTCACCAGCCGCAGCAGAGCCCCGTCCGGGGTCTGCTCGCGACCGCGCATCCGCAGTTGGCCGACCGGCGCCTCGGCGACTCGGAGCTCGACGGTGGTGACGTCCTCGCCCCCGCGCATGAGCGAGCGCTCGTCGGCCGGGGAGCGGGCGGCGACCGCGAGGACCGTGGCCGAGCGGTCGATGAGGATCAGGCTGGCGTCCAGCGCGCGGGCGGCGGCGCGCAGGATCTCCGGGAGCCCGGCGCCCGCCTCGACGGCGTCGGTGATCGCCGCGAACGCCGCCAGGTCCGGAGCGCGGGAGGGGGTGCGGCGCTCAGCGCTTTCCGCCACGTCGTCCATGGTCGCGATCGGCCGCGAGCAGGAGCCGGCTCAGAAGAGCCGGGGCCACTCGAGGATGACGAGTGCACCGAGCAGGACCCCGGTGCCGACGAACGCCGCCAGGACGTACAGCGAGAGCACCACCGCCGCCACCCGCTCCAGCGGCCGCCGGTAGGCGGTGATCGACGGGACCACGACCAGGCCGAAGAACGCGATCAGGCCGATAACGGCGCACCCGGCGCCGACGAGATAGGTGACGGTGTTGTTGCTCACGGCTCGCGACCTGGATTTTGCCGCAACGGACGGCGGTTCGTGCCCCCGGGCTCCAATGAGGCGCAAATTCCGGGAAAGCGGCTACTCGTTCGCCGCCGGGCCACGGACCCCTCTCTTGACCGGGGCGGCCGCGGTGGCGGCGGGACAATCCGCCCGCAGCGCGTCCGCGGCGGCGACGGCCCGCGCCAATCCGTCATCTCCCGGGTACAGGCCGATGACGGTCGGCCCCGACCCGCAGACGAGCGCCTGACCGGCGCCAGCCTCACGGGCAGCCTGAAGCGCGTCGCCGATGGCCGGCGCCAGCGAGACCGCCGCCAGCTGCAGGTCGTTGACGATCAGCCGGTCGTCAAGCGCGGCGGTGAGCTGCCGGCGAAGGCTCGCCAGCTCGTCCGCCGGCCGGCTCAGGCCGAGGCGGTCAGCCTCCCGGTAGACGGCCGCCGTCGACAGCGGGAATGACTGGGGCAGCACGAGCACGCCATACGGAGGCAGCGCCGCCAGCGGCTCCAGCACGTCCCCGGCCCCGGTGCCGATGCTCGGCCCCGGGTCGAGCTGGGCGGGCACGTCGGCCCCCAGGCCGGCGGCGATGCGGGCGAGCACGTCCGGATCGACCGGGGCGAGCCGCGGAGCGACTCGAAGCATGGCGGCGGCGTCGGCCGAGCCCCCGCCCATGCCGGCGGCGACGGGGATCCGCTTCTCGATCCGGACGTTGACCGGAGGGGCGGTCCAGCCGGCGGCGCGCAGCGCGCTCAGCGCGTCGCCCACCAGGTTGGGCCCCGCGACGTCCGCGCAGATCACCTGATCGCGGCTCGCCGGATCGACCGACAGCTCGTCGAACACCGTCACTGAGTCGAACACCGTCACCAACTCATGGCGCCCATCGGCGCGGGTGGGGCCGAGAAACAGGCAGAGGTTGATCTTGGCCGGGGCCCGCTCGTGCAGGGTCGTCATGAGGCGATCCGCCGGGCGAGCTCCCGGAACTCGGACGGCCCCAGGCGCTCGGCCCGCTCGTCCGGCGGGTGGCCGAGCTCGACGAGCGCCGCCCGCGCCCGCCGGCGGATGTCAGGTCCAAACGCGCCGCCGGCCAGCGCCAGCGATCCGGCCAGCGCCTTGCGGCGGTGCGCGAACGCCCCATGGACGAGCGCGGCGACCTCCGGCTCGACCGCCGGGCCGGAGCGGCGGAGTCCCAGCAGGACCGAGTCGACGTTCGGCACCGGGCGGAACACTGAGCGCGAGATCGTCCGCAGCACCCTGACCTCACAGGCGAGCTGAGCGAGGACCGACGGTACGCCGTAGGCGTCGGTCCCGGGCGCGGCGGCAAACCGCTCCCCCACCTCGCGTTGAACCATGACGACCCAGCGGTCGATCGACGGCAGCTCGGCGATCGTGCGCAGGACGACCGTGGCCGCCACCCCGTACGGGAGGTTGGCGACCATCTTGTCCGGCGCCGGGACCAGCGCGCCGAGATCGAGCTGGAGGGCGTCGCTCATGTGCAGCGAGACGTTGTGAAACGGCGCCAGCTCCGCCGTCAACCGCACGCGCAGCCGCTCATCGACCTCGACGACGTGGAGATGGGACACCCGCGGCGCCAGGAACGACGAGAGCACGCCCGGACCGCCGCCCACCTCGAGCACCACGTCAGGCGCCGAGAGTTCGGCCAGACGACCGATGACATCAAGGATGTTGCGATCGACGAGGAAGTTCTGACCGAGCTCGCGTTGACGCGGCGACCGCGCGCTCACCATGCAAACAGCGTCGCGGCGTTGGCCTCGACGGCGTGCTCCAGCTCGGCGTAGGGCACGCGCCGCTCGACCGCCAGCGCCTGCGCCGTGGCGACGACGTACGCGGGCTGGTTGGGGCGTCCGCGCATCGGCTGGGGAGAGAGGTAGGGCGCGTCGGTCTCGACCAGCAGCCGGTCGGCCGGGACCCGGAGGGCGGCCGTGCGCAGATCGCCGGCGCTCGGATACGTGGCGTTGCCGGCGAACGAGAACCACCAGCCGTCGTGGGCCAGGCACTCCTCCAGCCGCGACGCCATCGAGAAGCAGTGCAGGATGACCCTGAGCCCCGCGGCGTGCTCGTCGAGCATGGCCAGCGTGTCGTCGTCGGCCGCCCGGGTGTGGATGACGAGCGGCTTGTCGACGCGGCGGGCGAGCTCGATCTGGGCCAGGAACGCCCGCCTCTGGTCCGGCCGCGGCGCATGGTCACGGTAGTGGTCAAGGCCAGTCTCGCCGATGGCCACGCACTTCTCATGGGCGGCCAGCGCCTCGAGTTCGGCCAGGTCGGCATCGTCGAACCCGGTGGCGGAGCTGGGGTGGCGGCCGACGGCGGCGTAGACCTGGGGGAAGTCCTCGGCAGCGGCGAGCGCGGCGCGGCAGGAGGCGCCGTCGGTGCCCACGGTGAGGATTCGGTTGACGCCGGCCTCGACCGCCGCGGCCACGAGGTCGGCGTTGGCAGGCTCGCAGACGTCGAGATGGGTATGGCTGTCGACCACTAGTGCGACCACTACCTAGGCGCGCTTGGGGAACAGGGGCTCCAGCGCCGCCACCGTGCGCCCGCCACCGTGCCGGGCGAACTCGGCGCCGGCGATCGACAGGTCCGGGGCATCGAAGGCCGCGAGCAACTTCCCCGTGCTCTCCGGCATGTACGGCGCCAGCAGGACGCTGATTACACGGATGGCCTCGGCCAGCGACGCCAGGGTCTCGTCGAGCTGGGACGCGGCCTCGGGATCCTTGGCCAGCTGCCAGGGAGCGCGCTCCTCGACATAGCGGTTGGCCCGCCGGACCCGCTGCCAGATCTCCTCCAGCGCGGCCGTCACCTCGGCGCCCTCCAGCAGCTCGCACACGCGGGCCGGGAGCCCGGCGAACTCCTCGCGCAGACGCGGATCGGTGCCGGCGTCCGGCACCACGCCGTCGCGGTAGCGGCGGATCATGGCGATGCTGCGGCTGGCCAGGTTCCCGTACTCGTTGGCGAGCTCGGCCTCGTAGCGAGCGGTGACGGCGTCCATGCCGACGGCGCCGTCGGCGCCGAAGGCGACATCGCGCATCAGGTAGAAGCGCAGCGCGTCGGTGCTGAACTGATCGATGACGTCGAACGGATCGAGCACGTTGCCCAGGGACTTGCTCATCTTGCGCCCGTCGGCGCCGAGGAGGAACCCGTGAACGAACACGTGATGCGGGATCGCCAGGTCGGCGGCCATGAGCATCGCCGGCCAGAACACTGTGTGGAATTTGAGGATGTCCTTGCCGATCATGTGGTACGTCGCCGGCCAGAAGCGCTCCGTCAGATCCTCACCCGGGCGGGCGTAGCCGAGAGCGGTGTAGTAGTTGAGCAGCGCGTCGAACCACACGTAGAAGACGTGATCCGGATCCCAGGGGACGGGGACCCCCCACTTCAGATGGGCGCGCGAGAGCGAGATGTCCTGGAGGCCGGAGGCGATGAACGAGCGCGCCTCGTTGTAGCGCGCCGGCGGCATGACGAAGTCCGGCTGTTCCGTGTACAGGCGCTCGAGGGGATCCTGGAAGTTCGACAGGCGGAAGAACCAGTTCTCCTCCTGGTGGAGCTCCAGGGGGATCTCATGGATCGGACAGCGGTTGCCCTCGGCGATCTCGTTGTCGACCTTGAAGTCGGCACACCGGGGGCAGTACCAGCCCTCGTAGATGCCCTTGTACGTGTACCCGTTGTCGTGGACGCGCTGGAGCACCTCCTGCACGCGGCGCTGGTGCTCCTCGTCGGTGGTCCGGATGAAGAAGTCGTTGGAGGCGTTCAGGCGCGGCGCCAGCGCCTTGAAGCGCTCAGCGTTGCGGTCGGCCAGCTCCTGGGGGGTGACGCCCAGGGCGTGCGCCGCGTCGGCCACCGGCTCACCGTGCTCGTCGGTGCCGGTGAGAAAGAAGACGTCGTCCTCGCGCTGTCGCATGTGCCGCGCCATCACGTCGGCGGCGATCGTGGTGTAAGCGTGGCCGAGGTGCGGCTGCGCGTTGACGTAGTAGATGGGGGTGGTGATGTAGAACGACATGCCTCTGGTTCAATCTATCCGCCCGGCGCCGGACCTCGGCGCGCGGGCGGGGTCGGAGGGCGGCGCCCCCCGGCGCGCGACCCGGATCAGGCGCCGGCCGGCGCGATGAGGACCTTGGCCGAGGCGTCGGCGTCGAGCGCCAGCGACATCGCCCGCGGCGCGTCGCGCACCGGGAATCGATGGGACACCATCTCGGCGAAGGGAACCGCGGCGCGGTGGCGCGCCAGCAGAGCCAGCGTCCCCTCGTAGGCGGTGAGGTCCTCGCCGCCCACGCCCAGGACGCACAGGTTGCGCCCGCAGACGGAGGCCGGGTTGAACGCCTCGACGCCCATGTCGACGAACGCGCCCACCTCGACGATCGTGCCGCCGTCGCGGACGATGGCCACGGCCTCGGCGAACGAGCCGGGAAAGCCGGTGGCATTGACGACGAGGTCGGCGCCCTCGCCGGCGCACCGGTCGCGGATCTCGGACGCCGCCGCCTCTCCGGGACTGAGCGTCACCGCGCCGGCCAGCCGCTCCGCCAGGGCGCGGCGGCGGGCCGAGGGCTCGACCACCAGCACCTGACCGGCGCCCATCAGCGACGCCTTGACGGCGTGGGCCAGACCGAGAGCGCCGGCGCCGATCACCACCACGGCGTCCCCGGGGCGCAGCCCGTTCGGCCGGGGCAGCCGGGCGGCGCGCTCCAGGCTGTGGGTGACGGCGAAGATCTCGGTGAGGACGGCGACGTCGTCCGGCAGCTCGGCCGGGACCCTGAACACGGCGGTGCCGGGTCGCAGGTACAGGTATTCCGACCAGCCGCCGAACAGGTGGGGCGGCTCGGCGCAGGAGAGCGAGTTGCCGTAGTTCTCGAGGTTGCGGCACAGGTAGTACGGGAAGCCGCGGGCGCACATCCGACAGCGCCCGCAGGCGCGGTTGGGCGCCGGGACGACGCGGTCACCGGCCCGGAGCGGAGTCCCGTCGGCCGCCCACGCTCCGCCCGGGCCGATCTCGGCGACGACGCCGACGTTCTCATGGCCCTGGATGATGGGGAACGGGGTCCGGCGCTCATGGTCGGTGCCGAGGTACTGGACGGCCTCGCCGCGGAAGGTGTGCTTGTCGGTGCCGCAGATCCCGGAGGCGAGCATGCGCAGGAGGACCGCGCCGGGGGCCAGCGCCTGGGGGTAGGGGTACTCCCGGACCTCGAGGCGGTGGGGGGCGAGCAGCGTCGCCGCCTGAACCGATCCGGTCACGCCGCGCTTCTGGCGTCGGAGCCCGCGCGCGGCGGGCTCGTGGTGGAGCGGACGACGAGCGACGGCTCGACGACGCGGACGATGTTCTCACGCCGGTTGTCGATCCGGTCGAGGAGGAGCTCGAGCGCCATCTGCCCCATCTGCGACCGCGGCTGATGGACGGTGGTCAGCGACACGTGCGCCAGATGCGCGATCGAGATGTCGTCGTAGCCGACGATCGAGACATCGCCGGGAACCTCGACTCCCGCCGGCTCGAACACGCCCAGGAGCCCGACGGCGACCAGGTCGTTGGCGGCGAAGATTGCGGTCGGCAGGATCGGACCGGCGAGCAGCTCCCGCGCCGCGTTGACCCCGGCCTCCTCGGTGAAGTCGCCGTGGATGACCGCCGCGTCGGCACCCAGCCCGCGGCGGCGCATGCCGCGCAGAAAGGCGGTCCGGCGCTGGGGTCCCCCGGCTCCCGGGCCGCCGTCGACGTGGGCGATGCGCTGGTGGCCGAGCGCGACCAGGTGGTCGAGCACCAGCTCGACGCCGTGGCCCTCGTCGATGACGACGAAGTCCGCGTCGGTGCCCCGCACCCGCCGGCTGACCATGACGACCGGGGCCTCGGCGGCGGCCGCCCGGATATCGGACACCTGCATCCGGGGGCTGACCAGGATGACACCGTCGACCCGGTACTCCAGGAGCGTGGCCAGGGCGGTCTGCTCACGCCGCGCCTGACGGCCGCCCGCGCTGATCAGCATCTGGTAGCCGAGCTGTGAGGCGAGCTCCTCGACCCCACCGGCGATCTCGGCGAAGAACGGGTTGCGCAGGTCGTCGAGCACCACGCCCACCGTCCTGGTGCGGCGGCTGGCCAGGCTCCGGGCCATCGCGTTGGGCCGGTAGCCGAGACGCTCGGCCGCCTCACGCACGCGCGCCCGCCGGGCCGCGGAGACGTTGGGCTGCTCGCGCATGACCAGCGAGACGAGCGCGCGGGAGACGCCCGCCGCTCTGGCCACGTCCTCCATCGTCGGCGCCCGCCGGGGAGGAGAGCTGGTGGGGGTCCGATTCGCCATGGCCGGCGGCGCGAGCTTACTTGGAGCGCGACAAGCTGGCAACCGAATTGTTGCGCTCTAACACCGCAAATCGCAGTATCTGCGAAAACCGCGCCGGTTCGCTTGACGTCGGCGGCACCGCGTGGCTATAGTCGCGCCTTCGCTGTTTGGAGCGCTCTAACCACCGTGCGTGGCTGGAGCGCTCGAATCACCGAGGGAGATGCGGAGTGAACCAGCCAGCCGACCAGCCGCGGGCGGCCGCACGCGCCGGCGCGCGGGAGTCCGGACCCGCGACCGCGGAGCCTCCCGGCCTCCCCCGGGTCGCCGGCGCTCCCATCTCCTGGGGCGCATGCGAGGTCCCCGGCTGGGGCGAGATGCCGGACCCGGACACCGTCCTGACGGAGATGCGCCGGCTCGGTCTGCGCGGCACCGAGCTGGGCCCTCCGGGGTTCCTGCCCCATGATCCGCGGGCACTGGCCGCCGAGCTTCAGCGCCACGGCCTGGAGTTCGTCGGCTCGTTCGTGCCGCTGGTGCTCCACGAGCCGGACGCCGAGCCGGCGCGTCGCACCGCGGCGGAGACGCTGCGCCTCCTCGCCGGGGCCGGCGGACAGGTGCTCGTCGTCGCCGTGGTCCTGGACGCCGCGTGGAGCCCGCCGCGCGACCTGATCGACGCCGAGTGGCGACGGCTGGCCGAACGCGCGGCCGAGATCCAGTCGCTGGCCGCTGAGCGCGGGATCACGTTCGCGCTGCACCCGCACGTGGGCACGCTGATCGAGACCGGCGGTCAGGTGGAGCGGGCGCTGGCCGAGACCGATGTCGGCTGGTGCCTGGACACCGGCCACCTCGTCATCGGCGGCACCGATCCGGCACGGTTTGCCCGGGAGCACGGCGACCGCGTCACACACGTGCACCTCAAGGATGTGGACGGCGACATCGCCGCGGAGCTGCGGGCCGGCCGCCTGTCCCTGCTCCGGGCCACCCAGCGGGGGTTGTTCAGACCGCTCGGCCGGGGGATCGCCCGGGTGGCGGCCACGCTTCAAGCCTTGAACGAGCACGATTACACGGGCTGGCTCGTGCTCGAACAGGACACCGCCATCACCGCGGACGAGCCGGCGGCGATGCGGGAACCGATGCTCGATGCAGCAGAGAGCATCGCCTTTCTCAACACGGCTCAGAGGACGGAGGAGAGCAATCGATGAAACGACTGCGTCGCAGTCTGGCCGTGCCCGTGGGGGTAGCGGCCGTTGTGCTGTTGCTGGCGGCGTGTGGAAGCAGCTCCAAGAGCGGGAGCTCGTCCAAGTCCACGTCCACGTCGGCGGTCAATATCGCCTCCAGCGGCAAGCCCTGCACCTACAAGTTCGCGCTCATCACCCACGGTGACAACGGCAGCTTCTGGAGCGTCGTCTACAAGGGCGCCAAGAACGCGGCGGCCGATCTCGGCTGCACACTGACCGAGACCTACGGCTCCCAGCAACAGGGCCAAGCCCAGCCGGACGACAACGCCGAGAACGCCCAGATCCAGAACGCCATCAACGCGCACGTGGACGGGATGGCCGTGTCCGACCACGATCCGAGCCTGATGAACCCGTCGCTGGCGAAGGCGGCGGCCGCCGGCATCCCGGTCGTGCTGCTCAACGCGGGGTGTGACAACACCGACATCGTCGCCAGCAAGGCGATCACCTGCGTGGGCCAGCCGGAGCAATTGGCCGGCCAGGCATCCGGGGTGAGGTTCAAGGCGCTCGGCGCAACGAACGTCCTGTGCGTCATCCACCAGTCCGGCCAGAACCTGCTCGACCGCTGCAACGGGATCGCGCAGGGACTGGGCGTCGGCCAGCAGTGCAAGTCCGGCAGCGCGCCGTCCAAGGGGCCGGCCTGCACCGAGCTCACGCTCTCGACCCCGAACGCGGCCTCCAACCCGCAGCAGGCGATCCAGCAGGTGACCGCCTACCTGCAGGCTCACCCCGGGATCAACGCGGTGATGGCACTCAACAACGCGATCGGAACCGCGATCGTCTCGTCAAACCCGGCCAGCAAGCCGAAGATCGCCACCTTCGACCTCAACTCCGGTGTCCAGAGTGACATCAACGCGGGATCGATGGCGTTCGCGGTCGACCAGCAGCAGTACCTCCAGGGTTACCTGCCGATCGTGTTCCTCTACCTGTACAAGCACCACGAGGGTCAGAGCGTCGGTGGCGGCACGACGGTCGCCAGCGGCCCGTTGATCGTGGACAAGAGCAACATCTCGAAGGTGTCCGCGGCCATCGGCGCCGGAGACGACTGATCGAGGGAAAGGAACAGGCCTCCAGACCGCCGGGCGGGCACTTAGAGCCCGTCCGGCGGCGGGACCGATGTGACACAGATCATGAGCGCGACAACACCAACCACGGCGCCTCCGGCGCCACCCCAGCCGGCGCCGGACGAGCGACTCTCCCGCGCCAGCGGCGTCACCCGCTTCCTGCGACGGCCGGAGGCGGGAGCGCTGATGGGAGCCGTGGCCGTCTGGGTCCTGTTCGCCATCACCGACTCCAGCCCCAACCACCTGTGGCTCAACCAGACGGGGCTGGCCGCCTGGACCCAGCAGGCGGCGTTCTTCGGCATCCTGGCCGTCCCGGTCGGCCTGTTGATGATCGGCGGAGAGTTCGACCTGTCGACCGGCGTCATGAGCGGCGCGACGGCGATCGTCATGGCCCTGCTGGTCGGCAAGTACCACTGGAATACGTGGCTGGCGATCATCGGGACGCTCGGGTTCGCCACGATCATCGGCCTGATCAACGGGTTCGTCGTCGTCCGGACCGGGCTGCCGAGCTTCATCGTCACGCTGGCCACGTTCTTCATCCTGCGCGGCCTGAGCATCGGCGGGGTGCTGCTGCTCAACAACGGCAGCACCCAGGTGTCGGTCACCGCCGCCAATCCCGCCGGGCTGCACAGCGCCAAGACGATCTTCGGCAGCTCGTTCTTCTCCAGCGGAACGCTGCCCAGCGGCTACAGCACGGCGATCATCTGGTTCATCGTCGTGACGATCGTTGGCAGCTGGGTGCTGAGCCGCACCACGTTCGGCAACTGGATCTTCGCCTCCGGCGGGGATGCCAACGCGGCGCGCAACGTCGGCGTGCCGGTCAGTCGCACCAAGGTCCTGCTGTTCCTCAGCACCGCGCTGGCGGCGGCGCTGGTGGGGATCATCTCGTTCACGCAGTCCTCGTCGGCGGTGTCCGAGCAGGGCGTGGGCTATGAGTTCTTCTACATCATCGCCGCGGTCGTCGGTGGCTGCCTGTTGACCGGCGGCTACGGGTCGGCGACCGGCGCGGCGCTCGGCGCGTGCATCATCGGCATGGCGTTCGAGGGCGTCATCTACTCCGGCTGGGACAGCTCCTGGGACTTCGTCTTCCTGGGCGTGATCCTGTTCATGGCCGTCGGCGTCAACACCATCATCTACCGGCGTGCGCTCAGGGCGCGGCGGTGAGCGAGGGAGCGTCTTCGATGAGCGACCAGAATCCCACCCCGCAGAGCGACGGAACGGCGCCCGCGGCCGCGACCTCGACAGGTGAGCCGTGTCTGCTGGAGGCGCACGAGGTGTCGAAGTACTTCGGCTCGGTCAACGCGCTGCAGGACATCTCGCTGAGGGTCAACGACGGAGAAGTGACGTGCGTGCTCGGCGACAACGGCGCCGGCAAGTCGACGCTGATCAAGATCCTGTCCGGCGTCCACCAGCCGGACAAGGGCGAGCTCCTGATGGAGGGCAAGCCCACGCACTTCGCCAACCCGCGGGAGGCCCGCGCGGCGGGGATCGCCACGGTGTTCCAGGACCTGGCGACCGTGCCGCTGATGTCGGTGTGGCGCAACTTCTTCCTCGGCAACGAGCCGGTGCGCGGGTGGGGCCCGCTGCAGCGGTTGAGGGTCAAGGAAGCCCAGCAGATCATGCGCACCGAAATGGGCAAGATGGGCATCGACGTGCGCGACCCCAACCAGACGGTGGGCACGCTCTCCGGCGGCGAGCGCCAGGCGGTCGCCATCGCCCGCGCCGTCTACTTTGGCGCCAAGGTGCTCATCCTCGACGAGCCGACGTCGGCGCTGGGAGTCAAGCAATCCGGGATCGTGCTCAGGTACATCATCCAGGCGCGGGCGATGGGACGGGGGGTGGTGTTCATCACCCACAATCCGCACCACGCCTACCCGGTCGGTGACCGGTTCGTGCTGCTCAAGCGCGGGCGATTGCTGGGGTCATACCTCAAGTCGGAGACGACGCTGGATCAGCTGACGGCGATGATGGCCGGGGGCGCCGAGCTGGAGCAGCTCAGCCAGGAGCTGCAGACCGCCGGCGTCGATCCGGCAATGGCCCAGGTGGCCAAGGAGCTGGCGGCCGAAGTGAAGACGACGGCGTAGGCGATGACCGAGCTGGACCTGCTGACGGTCGGCCGTATCAGCATCGATCTGTACTGCGGCCAAATCGGAGCCGGCTGGCACGAGGCTCTCACCTTCTCCAAGGCGGTGGGCGGCAGCCCCACCAATGTGGCGATCGCAGCGGCCCGCCTCGGCCGCCGGGCCGCCGTCTACACGAAGGTCGGCGAGGACCCGTTCGGCGAGGTGGCGATCGGCGAGCTGCGAGACTTCGGCGTCGACGTCAGCTACGTCAGCGCCGAGCCGGGAACGCTGACGCCGCTGGCATTCGCCGTCCTGGACCCGCCGGAGGACCCGCAGCTGCTGTTCCGCCGGGAGCCGCCCGCGCCGGACCTCCAGCTGCATTCAGCCGAGGTGCCGGAGGAGGTGGTGACCGGGGCGGCGATCTTCTGGGTCTCCGGCGGCGCGCTGTCGGTCGATCCCAGCCGCTCGACAGTCCAGCGGATGCTGGCGACGCGCGGGCAGGGTGGGCGGAGCCGGCACACCATCCTCGACCTCGACTACCGGCCGAGCTTCTGGCGCTCGCGGCAGGAGGCGTCGGACACGATTGGGGGCGCAGTGGCCCACGCGACGATCGCCGTCGGCAACCGCGAGGAGTGCGCGGTGGCCGTCGGCAGCGATGATCCCCATGAGGCGGCAGCGCGCCTGCTCGCCGGCGGCGTGGAACTGGCGATCGTCAAGCTGGGCGGCGACGGGGTGCTGCTGGCGGATGCCGGCGGCGAGCGTCTGGTGGCGCCGGCCCCGATCGAGGTCCTGTGCGGGCTGGGCGCCGGGGATGCCTTCGGCGGCGCGCTCTGCCACGGCCTGCTGGCGGGCTGGCCGCCTGAGCGGGCGGTGACGTTCGCCAACGCCGCCGGCGGGCTCGTCGCCTCGCGCCTGCTGTGCTCGCAGGCGATGCCCTTTGCGTCTGAGGTGGAAAAGCTCCTGGAGGGGATGCCGGCATGACCAGCACCGCATCGGCGCCGGCCGTCCCCCGGTCCGGCTGCGCCCGCCGCCGGCTGGGGATCGGCGTCATCGGCTTCGGCTGGCTGGGCCAGGCCCACAGCCGCTCGCTGCGGCGAATCCCCACCCTGTTCGAGGACCGCGTGTACGAGCCCCGGCTGGTCGCTTGCTCGGACGCCGTGGCCGCACGGGTCGACCAGGCGGTGTCCTCGTTTCAGTTCGACCGGGGCTCCACCGACTGGCGGGCGATCGTCGAGGACCCGGACGTCGACCTAGTGTTCATCGCCGCGCCCAACATGCTGCACTCAGAGCTCGTCGCGGCGGCGGCCGCCGCGGGAAAGGCCGTGTTCTGTGAGAAGCCGGTCGGCGGGACGCCAGAGCTGGTCGCCCGCGCCGCCGCCACCGCCCGGCAGGCGGAGGTGACCAGCGGCGTCGGCTACAACTACCGGTGGTCACCGCTGGTGCAGTACGCGCGGGAGCTGATCGCGGCCGGCGAGCTTGGCCAAATAACCAACTACCGGGGCCGCTTCTTCTCCATGTACGGCGCCGACCCGCTGGGCTTCAACTCGTGGCGCTTCCAGCTCGACGAGGCCGGATACGGGGTGACGAGCGACCTGCTCAGCCACGCGGTCGACCTGGCCCACATGCTGATCGGTCCGATCACACGCGTGACCGGGACCGTCGAGACGTTCATCCGCGAGCGGCCGGTCCCGAGCGCGGCCTCCAGTCACTACGGCCGGGGCCGCCCGGAGGACCCCCGCCGGCCGGTCACCAACGAGGATTACGCCGGGATGCTGGTGGAGTTCGCCTCCGGCGCGCGGGGAACGTTCGAGGCCAGCCGGACGGTGGTGGGTCCGGAGTCAGAGATGGCGTTCGACGCCTACGGCACCCGCGGCGCCGTCGGCTGGAGCCTGGAGCGGCTCAACGAGCTGCGGCTGTACCGAAGGCCGGCCGACGCGGCGGACCGCGGTTCCGGCTACACGACGGTCCTCGGCGGGGACCGGTTCCGCCATCACGGCGCGTTCGTGCCCGGCAGCGGCAATCCCATCGGCTTTGAGGACCTGGTCACCATCGAGGACCACGAGTTCTGCACCGCGGTCGCCGAGGACCGGCCGTTTGAGCCGGGCTTCGAGCAGGCCCTGGAATGGGCCGCCGTCCACGCGGCGCTGCTGCGCTCGGTGCAGTCCGGCACGTGGGAGGCGGTGGTGGCACTCGACGAGGGGGCGCCGTGACCGCGACCGCGACGGCGCCCATCAGCGTCGGCGTCATCGGCGCGGGCCGGATCGGCCGTCTACACGCCGAGCTGCTCGCCCGCCGGATCCCAGGGGCCAGCGTCGGTGCCGTGTATGACCTTCACCAGCCCTTCGCCCGCGACGTGGCCGCCGACCTCGACGTGCCGGCCGCCGCCAGCGTCGAGGAGGTCCTCGACGCCGACATCGACGCCGTCGCCGTCTGCTCCAGCGCGGACACCCATGTGGAGCTGATGGTCGCGGCCGCCGAGGCGGGCAAGGCGATCTTCTGCGAGAAACCGGTGTCACTCGATCTGGCCGAGCTCGACCGCGGCCTGGACGCGGTGCGCCGGGCCGGAGTGCCGTTTCAGGTCGGCTTCAACCGACGCTTCGACCCCGCCCACGCGTCGGTGGCCGAGGCGGTCGCCGCCGGCCGGATCGGCGATCCGCACCTGGTGCGAATCTCCAGCCGCGATCCGGAGCCACCCCCGCTCCAGTACGTGCGCACGTCCGGCGGCCTGTTCCTCGACATGATGATCCACGACTTCGACATGGCCCGGTTCGTGACCGGCAGCGAGGTCGTCGAGGTCTTCGCCCGGGGCGCCGTCAGGGTGGCCCCGGAGTTCGCGTCGGTCGGCGACGTCGACACCGCGCTCGTCACGCTCGTGCATGCCAACGGGTGCCTGACCGCGATCGACAACTCCCGGCGCGCCGCCTACGGGTACGATCAGCGCGTCGAGGCGTTCGGCTCGCTGGGGATGGCGGCATCCGAGAACCCATCTGCCCACACCGGCGTCGTCACCACGGCCGCCGGCGCCCAGCGCCCGCCCCTGCCGCATTTCTTCCTGGAGCGCTACATGGCGAGCTACGAGCGTGAGTGGCAGGCGTTCGTCGACGCGCTGCGCCGACGGACGGCCCCGCCCGTCGATCTCGCCGATGCGCGTGCCCCGCTCGTCATCGGCCTGGCCGCCTGGACCTCGCTGCACGAGGGACGCCCGGTGCGGCTGGACGAGCTGGCCGAGGCGACGGGCGGATGAGGATCTTCCTCACCGGTGCCGGCGGGTTCGTCGGCTCCAACCTGGCCGGCGTGTTCGGCGAGCGTCACGCGGCCGAGGTGCTGGCCCCGGATCACGAGACGATCGACATCACCGACGGGCCGCTGCTCAGGCGGGCCGTGTGCGCCACCCGGCCTGACGCCATCGTCCACGCCGCCATCTGGAACGACCCGCAGGCGCTTCTGACGAAGCGGCACCGCGCGTGGCAGACCTACGTGGGGGCGACCCGCAACGTCGTCGATGCCGCCAACGCGGTGGACGCGCGTGTCGTCCTCATCTCGACCGACTGGGTGTTCGACGGCACGCGCGCCCCGGCCCGGGAGAGCGACCCGCCCAACCCGGTCAACCCATACGGCTTCCTGAAGGCGGCCTCGGAGCTCGTCGTGACCGAGCGCGCCGCCCGCGGCACGGTGGCGCGGATCGCGGCCGTGCAGGGCATCCACCGGGGCGGGCGGCAGGTGCCCCGGACCCAGGACGCGGGCTTCGGCTACCTCGTCGCCTCGCTGGTGGAATCGCTGCGGGCCGGGCACGTGTTCACGGTCTGGGACGGCGAGGGACTCAACCGGCAGGCGACCCCGACGCTGGCCTCCGACGCCGCCGAGCTGGTGTGGCGCGCGCTGGAGCGCGATGTCGGCGGGATCCTGCACTGCTGCGGCGGGGAGCACACCAACCGCGTCGGCCTCGCCCGGCGCGCCGCCGACGCCTTCGAGCTCGATCCGGAGCTGCTCACGGCCGGCCCGCCGCCGCCCGAGGCGCTCCCGAGCGGCGCTGCCGGGGCGGGGCAGATCCCGGACGACACACGGCTGGACGCGACGGCGACCGCAGCGGCTCTCGACGTGGAGCTGCCCAATCTGGACACGATGCTGGCGCGACTGCGCCACGAACTGGAGGGCGCATGGGCGACGGCATGAGCGAGCGGCTGACGGTGGCGCAGGCGCTGGTGCGCTTCCTGGCGGTGCAGGAGGTGGAGCGCGACGGCGAGCGGTCCCGCTTCGTGCGCGGATGCCTGGGGATCTTCGGTCATGGGAACGTGGCCGGACTCGGCCAGGCGCTCTCGCAGTACTCAGACCTGCTGCCGTATCACCCGGCGCGCAACGAGCAGGCGATGGTGCACGTGGCGGCCGGCTATACCCGGCAGCGAAACCGGCTGGCGACGATGGCATGTACCTCGTCGGTCGGTCCGGGGGCGACGAACATGGTGACCGGCGCGGCCCTGGCCACGGTCAACCGGCTGCCGGTTCTGCTGCTGCCGGGGGATACGTTTGCGTCACGGCGGCCGCATCCGGTGCTCCAGCAGCTGGAGGTGCCGCATGACGCCAGTGTGTCGGTCAACGACTGCTTCCGGCCGGTGTCGCGGTTCTACGAGCGGGTCGAGCGTCCGGAGCAGCTGATCCCGGCAGTTCTGGAGGCGATGCGGACCCTGACCGATCCGGCCGAATGCGGGGCGGTGACGCTGGCCCTTCCGGAGGATGTGCAGGCCGAGGCGTTCGACGTGCCGACGGCCTTTCTCCAGCCGCGAGTGTGGACCGTGTATCGCCAGCCGCCGGCGGCCGAGGCGCTGGCGCGGGCGGTGCAGATGATCCGCGAAGCACGGCGGCCGCTGATCGTCGCCGGCGGCGGGGTCATCTACAGCGAGGCGACCGCGGCGCTGCGGGCGCTGGTGGATGCGACGGGCATCCCGGTGTGCGAGACCCAGGCCGGGCGGGGTGCGCTGGTGTCCGAGCATCCGCTGTCACTGGGAGCGGTCGGCGCCACCGGGACGGCGGCGGCCAACGCAGCGGCGCGGGTGGCCGATGTGGTGGTGGGGATCGGAACACGGTGGTCGGATTTCACGACGGCTTCGAAATCGGCGTTTGCCGACCCCGGGGTCCGGTTCATCAACATCAACGTCGCCGGATTCGATGCCGCCAAGAACGCCGGGCTGCCGGTGCTCGGCGACGCCCGCGTGGCGCTGGAGATGCTGGCCGACGCGCTGGCCGGCTGGCGGGGCCCAGACGAGTGGGAGCGCTCGGCGGCCCACGCCGGCGCCGCCTGGGCCGACGAGGTGGCGCGGCTGGTCGGCACGCCGCCGGACGGCGGCCTGCCCTCCCAGGCCCAGGTCATCGGCGCCATGAACGACGCCGCCGGCGAGACGGGTGTGCTGGTGTGCGCCGCCGGATCGGCACCGGGGGATCTGCACAAGCTGTGGCGGGCCCGCGACCCGGACGGCAAGGGCTACCACGTCGAGTACGGTTACTCGTGCATGGGGTATGAGATCCCGGGCGGGATGGGGGTCAAGCTGGCCGCCCCGGACCGGCGGGTCCTGGTGCTGATCGGCGACGGCTCGTATCTGATGCTGCCCGGAGAGCTGGTGACCGCCGTCGCCGAGCGCATCCCGCTGACGATCGTCCTGGTCGACAACCACGGGTATGCGTCGATCGGCGCGCTGTCGCGGTCGCTCGGATCGGCCGGGTTCGGCACCCACTATCGCTATCCAGTCGATGGCCACCCCCCGCTCGACGACGTCGCCGGCGGCGCCCCGGCCGTGCCCGCCGGGGCAGACGTGCTGCCGCTCGACCTGGCGGCCAATGCGGCCAGCCTGGGCGCGCGGGTGGTGCGCGCGGAGACGGTCGACCAGTTGCGCGCCGCGCTGGCCGACGCGGACGGCGCCGACGGACCGGTCGTCATTCACATCACCGTCGACCGCTACGCGGGCGTGCCGTCGTATGACGGGTGGTGGGACGTGCCGGTGGCCGAGGTCTCCGAGCAGCCCGCGGTGCGGGCCGCCCGCGAGGGCTACGAGCAGGCCCGGACCGCCCAGCGCATGTACCTGGAGGCCCCTAGAGTGAGAGAGACCGTTGACTGAGCTGCTCGTCCATCCCTCCTCCCCGGGTTCCGATGGGACCGTGCTGTCGGTCTCGCCGGAGTCGGCCGGCTGGGAGTACGTGGGGTTCGAGGTGCTCCGGCTGGCTGACGGTGTGGCGGCCGAGCGCGACTGCGGCAACCGGGAGCTGTGCGTCGTGGTCGTCGGCGGCACCGTCGACCTGGCGTCCGAGCACGGAGAGTGGACGGGCCTCGGCGGCCGACCGGACCCGTGGTCCGGGCCGCCGGAGGGCGCATATCTGCCCCCCGGCTCTCACGTGCGCCTGACCGGCGCCGGTGAGGTGGCGCTGTGCTGGGCGCCCGCGGCCAGCGGCGGCGCGCAGGCGCGGCGGCTGGACTCCGACGGGGTCGAGATCGAGGTGCGCGGCTACGGCGATCAGGAGCGGACGGTCATGCCGATCCTGATGGCCGACCGGCCCGCCGCCTCGCTGCTGGTGTGCGAGGTGCTGACGCCGGGCGGCCACTGGTCCAGCTATCCGCCGCACAAGCACGACGTCGACAACCCGCCGGCGGAGACGTTCCTGGAGGAGACGTACTACCACCGGCTGCGCCGGCCTAAGGGGTTTGGGCTGCAACGGGTGTACACCGCGGACCGGTCGCTCGACGAGGCGCTGAGCTTCGGCGACGGCGATTGCGTGCTCGTCCCCGGCGGCTACCACACGGTCTCGGCGCCCCCCGGCTACGACCTGTACTACCTCAACGTGATGGCTGGGCCACTCCGGCAGTGGGCGGTCGTCAATGATCCTGATCATGAGTGGCGCGTGGCGCCCCCCACCCCTGTGACGTGAGGAACGAGCTGATGGCAACGACGGCAACGCGTGTGTTGGACAACTACATCGCCGGGCGCTGGACGCCGGCCCAGGCCCCCACCGAGGTCCTGGATGTGACCAATCCGGCGACCGGCGAGACGCTGGCCCGGGTCCCGCTGTCCGGCCGGGCCGATCTCGACGCGGCCGTGGCGGCGGCTCGCGAGACGCTGCCGGAGTGGCGGGCGGTGTCGACGATCGCGCGGGCTCGCAAGCTGTTCGAGCTGCGTGAGCGCCTGGTGGCGCGCGCCGACGACCTGGCACGGTCGGTGACGACCGAGATGGGCAAGACGATCGCCGACGCTTCGGCCGAGGTGGCGCGGATGATCGAGATGGTGGAGGCCGCCTGCGCGATCCCCACGACGATGCAGGGCCGCATCCTGGAGGACGTCTCGCGCAACATCGACGCCGAGACGATCAGGCAGCCGGTGGGCGTGTGCGCGGCCATCGTTCCGTTCAACTTCCCGGCGATGGTCCCCTTCTGGTTCCTGCCGTTTGCGATCGCCTGCGGCAACACGTTCGTCCTGAAGCCCTCCGAGCAGGTTCCGCTCACGCAGCAGATCGCGTTCGAGGAGCTCGACGCGCTGGGGCTGCCTGAGGGCGTCGTCAACCTGGTCAACGGCAGCCGCGAGGTGGTGGAGGGGATCCTGGACCACCCCGGCATCGATGCCGTGTCGTTCGTGGGGTCGGCGCCGGTGGCGCGGCTCGTCTACGAGCGGGCGGCGAAGTCCGGCAAGCGCGTTCAGGCCCTCGGCGGAGCCAAGAACCATATGGTCGTCATGCCCGACGCGGTCATCGACAAGACCGTCGACGGGATCCTCGGCTCGGCGTTCGGCGCCGCCGGCCAGCGGTGCATGGCCGGGTCGGTCGTCGTCACCGTCGGCGACGCCCACGAGCAGCTGCTGGGACCGCTGGTGGAGGCGACCCAGAAGCTGCACGTCGGCGACGGGATCGACGAGCGCTCCGACGTCGGACCGGTCATCTCATGCGCGGCCCGCGACCGGATCGCCGGCTGGATCGAGCGCGGGGTGGCCGGCGGGGCCAAGCTGTTGGTGGACGGCCGTGGCGTGAGCGGCGAGGGCCTCCCCCCGGAGGGCGCCTATCTGGGGCCGACCATCCTCGACGAGGTCACCCCGGAGATGGACATCGCCCAGGAGGAGGTGTTCGGCCCGGTGCTGACCATCATCCAGACGCCGACGCTCGACCAGGCCATCCACATCGTCAACCAGTCGCGGTTCGGCAACGGCACCAGCATCTTCACCGAATCCGGCGCCAGCGTCCGCCGCTACCGCCACGAGGTGGAGGCCGGCATGATCGGCGTCAACATCGGCGTCGCCGCGCCGGTCGCGTTCTTCCCGTTCTCCGGTTGGAAGGACTCATTCCTGGGCGATCTGCACGCCCACGGCCCTGACGCGGTCGAGTTCTTCACCCGCAAGAAGACGATCACCAGCCGCTACTTCTCCAGCGGCCAGGGTTCCGGCACCTACTTCGTCGAACGCTAGTGGGCCCTCACGTAAGTACGGTCGGCGTGCCTCGAATCCGAGCGTATTTGCGTGAGGGCCCACTAGCGGTTCGTCTGGGAGCGCCGCCGGACGCGCGCGGCTGCTCCTAAGGCGACCTCTGATCGGTCAGGGCTCGGTAGAGCGCGTTCGCGCTCGCTCCGGTCAGCTCGGCGACGACCGCGGCCGCCGGCCGGGGCTTGGCGCCGGCCGCGACCAGGCGGCTCAGGGCGTCGAGGGGTCCGTCGAGGTCAGGGGCGGCCTCCGGCGCCGGACCGATCACCAGCACGATCTCGCCCTTGGGCGGGTTATCGCGGTAGCGCTCGGCGAGCTCGGCGGCCGGGCCGCGGATGACCTCCTCGTGGACCTTGGTCAGTTCGCGGCAGACGGCGGCCGGACGATCCGGGTCCACGTGCGCCAGGGTGTCGAGGGTTGCCGCGAGTCGGCGCGGCGACTCGAACGCCACGACCGTCTGGGGGGTGGCGAACACCCGCTCCAACTCCGATTTGCGGCGGGGGAGGAAGCCGACGAACTGCCAGCGCTCGGAGGGCAGCGCGCTGGCGACGAGCGCGCTCAAGGCCGCCGACGGGCCCGGGAGCACCTCCACGCCGAGCCCGGCGGCCACGCAGGCCCGGACGAGGATGAGACCGGGATCGGAGACGAGCGGCATCCCGGCGTCCGAGACGAGCGCCACCACGGCGCCCTCGCGCATGCGCGCCACCAGCTCCTCGGCCCGCTGGCGCTCGTTGTGCTGGTGATAGGAGACGAGGCGGCCGGCGACCCCGTAGCGGTCAAGGAGCACTCGGGTGCGCCGGGTGTCCTCGCAGGCGACGATGTCGGCCTCGCGCAGGGCGGCGAGTACGCGGAGGGTCACGTCCTCCAGGTTGCCGATCGGCGTGGGGCAGACGACGAGCCGCCCGCTCATCCCACCGTCTCCTCCATCTGGGCCAGGCCCTCGTAGGCGAGCGCGGCGGCGCCGATCATGCCGGCCTCGATGCCGAAGCGCGCGGCAACGATCCGCAGGTCATCGCCGAAGTACGGAAGCGTGCGCTCCTGCACGATCTGGCGGGCCGGAGCGAGCAGGAGCTCGCCGGCGGCGATCACACCCCCGCCGACCACGACGATCCGCGGGTTGAAGATGTTGGCGAGGCTGGTGATGACGACGCCGAGGCGCTCGCCGAGCAGCTGAATCACCTCGCGTGCAGCCGAGTCGCCGTCATGGGCGAGCTCGGTCACCAGCGGGCCGGCCAGCGGGCGGCCGGCCCGCAGCGCTCGGCCCAGGCCGGAGTCCGGGCGCTCCCGGGCCAGGCGCTGTGCCTCGCGGACGAGCGCGGTGCCGGAGACGAAGATCTCGGCGCAACCGCGGCCCGGGCAGTTGTCGGAGCACGGCGGCCCGTCGAAGTCGATCTCCATGTGCCCCAGCTCGCCGGCGCCGCCCTTGGCGCCGCGGTACAGGCGGCCGCCGAGGATGAGACCGCCGCCGATGCCGGTGCCGAGCGTCAGGACGACCGCGTCGTCCACGCCCCGGGCGGCCCCGGCGCGGTGCTCGGCCAGCGCCGAGGCGTTGCCATCGTTGTCGACGAACACCGGCACCCCGAGGCGCTCGGTCATGACATCGGCGAACGCCACATCGGCCAGCGGAGTGTGGACCCCGGCCGCCACCTTGCCCGTCGTGCGGTCGATCAGCGCGGGCAGCCCAAAGCCGACCGCGGCCACCTCGGCACCCGCCGAATCCCGGGCTTCCGTAACCGCTTGCACACACAGATCGAGCAGGGCCCGCTGATTGAGCCCCGAAACCGAACGATGAACGCGGTGATGAACGCCTAACCTAGGGTCCACCGCACCCGCGAGGAGCTTCGTGCCGCCCAGGTCGACGCCGATGGTGCGGCGCGCGGACATGCCGTCACTATATGCAGACTTAGATGCCCAGCGAGCGCTCAAATAGGACACCTACCGAGGATCCGCCCTACCGGGTCTATGGCTCCGGCCGCGACGGCGGTCGCGAGGAACGCAGCTCCGGCGGCGCCCGGGTGCCGGGTGGCGGAGGCGACCAGCCCTACAAGGTCTACCGCTCGCTGCCGCGGGGCCTGCGGTCTCGGCTGCGCGGCGAGGACGAGCTGGAGCTGGAGCGCGAGCGAGATCGCGGCCCGGGCGGGCCGTCCCGCCCCGGCGGAGGGCTCCGTGGGAGCGGATATGGCCTGCCCTGGTGGCGCCGTCAGCTCCGGCCGCGACGGCTGATCCTGTGGGTGGTGGGGTTCATCGTCGCCTGGGTGGCCCTGTCATTCGTCCTGTTCCTCATCAGCGCGTCGACCCACAGCGGCGGCTCGATCCCGGCGTCGGCGGAGGCCGCGCTGTCGCCGGGCAGCAACATGATCACCGGGACCGACACGGTGCTGGTGCTGGGGACCGACCAGCGGCCCAGGGGCACCCATGAGGCGGGCGCGAACACGAGCGACGCGGGCAGCCGCACGGACACGATCATGCTGTGGCGGATCGGCGGCGGCACCTCCCGCCGGCTCTCGATCCCCCGGGACACGCTGACGACCATCCCCGGCTACGGCCAGCAGAAGATCAACGCCGCCTACGCCATCGGCGGTCCGAAGCTGGCGATCCAGACGGTCGAGAGATTCACCGGGCTCCAGATCAACCACCTGATCATCGTCAATCTGGCCAACTTCCCCAAGTTCATCGACGCCATCGGCGGCATCAGCATCAAGACGGGCCGGATCTGCTCGCAGATCAGCGGCGGCGCAGCGAACGGCGGCTGGACGCTGAACCTGCGGCCGGGCACCCACCATCTGACCGGGATCCAGGCCCTGGTGCTGGCTCGGACCCGGGAGAACAGCTGCAACGCGGCCAGCACCGACCTGACCCGTGAGGCCTACCAGCAGAAGATCCTCAACGCCATCAAGTCCAAGCTGCTGTCCCCCACCTCCTTCTTCCACCTCCCCTGGGCCTCCTGGTATGCCCCCCAGGCCGTCCGCACCGACATGGGCGGCCTCACCCTCCTCCAGCTGTTCGCCGCCGCTGAGCTCGGCGGCTCGGCGCCCACGGACATCCTCAAGCCGAGCGGCGGGGCGTACGTGCCGGGGGTCGGCAGCTCGCTGATCGCCTCGCCGACGGACGTCCACCAGGCGGTGGGCAAGCTCATGAACGGCTGAGCAGGCTCGGGAGGCTCTGGCCTGACCGAGCGACCGGGCGTTGACGACGGGCAATGAGGGGGTCCACCCGGATGCGCGCGCTTCGCGCTGGGGGTCTTTGGGGGCTGACTTGTCTTATCGGCAAGTGAGCCCCCAAGACCACCCCGGCACCGCCGGGGTCGAGCCCCGTCGCCCTGCCTTGCGCGTGGCCGTCAACGACCGCGCCGAAGGCGCGGCGCAAGGACGTCAGCTGCCGGTGGAGGCCTTCGTCTCCGGCTTCTTGGACGAGCCGGAGCCGGAGCTGCCGGAGGTGCCGGAGTCAGAGGAGGTGGAGGATTTGGAGTCCGAGCTGCCGGACTTGGAGTCCGAGCTGGAGCTGTCGCTCTTGGCGGCCTCCTTCATTTCCCGGGAGCGCTTGCGGGTTCCGTAATCCGTGTTGTAGAAGCCGGAGCCCTTGAAGTGCACGGCCACCGGGTGAAAGACCCGCTCCACCGGAGCACCGCAGACCTCGCACTGAGTGACGCGATCGTCGCTGATGCGCTGCATCACCTCGAACGTGTGGCCCTTCTTGCAGCGGTACTCGTAGATCGGCATGACTTCAGAGAATATAGCCCAGGCCGTTGGCACTCAGGCACGGAGAGTGCCAACGGGCAAGCGACGGCTACCATCACCGGCCATCGAGCCCCACCCACGTTTCGCACGCCGATGAGCACCGAAAACCCCACCAACGACGCCGTGACCATGGACAAGATCGTCTCGCTGAGCAAGCGGCGGGGCTTCGTGTTCCAAAGCAGCGAGATCTACGGCGGGATCGGCTCGAGCTACGACTACGGCCACTACGGCGTGCTGCTCAAGAACAATGTCAAGAACCAGTGGTGGCGGTCGATGCTCCAGGAGCGCGACGACGTGCTGGCACTCGACTCGGCGATCATCCAGCACCCGCGGACGTGGGAGGCGAGCGGCCACCTGGCCGGGTTCACCGATCCGCTGGTGGACTGCCGGACGTGCAAGCTGCGCTTCCGGGCCGACCACCTCGACGTGTCCGCCTGCGGACGCAAGCCCTCCAAGCACCCGGGCGAGACCCCGGAGTGCGACCTCACCGAGGCGCGCGACTTCAACCTCATGTTCGAGACGACGGTGGGTGCGGTCAAGGAGGAGGGCTCGACCGTCTACCTACGCCCGGAGACCGCGCAGGGCATCTTTCTCAACTTCCGCAACTACCTCCAGTTCGGCCGCAAGAGGCCGCCGTTCGGCATCGCCCAGATCGGCAAGAGCTTCCGCAACGAGATCACGCCCGGCAACTTCATCTTCCGCACCCGCGAGTTCGAGCAGATGGAGATGGAGTTCTTCGTCCCTCCGGCGGAGGCGAGCACGTGGTTTGAGTACTGGCTTCAGGAGCGCCACGACTGGTATCTGCGGCTGGGGATCCGCGCCGACCACCTGCGACTGCGGCCCCATGACGCCGACGAGCTCTCGCACTACTCCAGCGGAACCAGCGACGTCGAGTACCTGTTCCCCATCGGCTGGCAGGAGCTGGAGGGGATCGCCAACCGCGGCGACTTTGACCTCAATCGGCACGCCGAGTTCTCCGGACAGAAGCTGGAGTACGTCGACACGGCGAACGGGGAGCGCTACATCCCCCACGTGATCGAGCCCGCGGCGGGCGCCGATCGGGCCACCCTGGCCTTTCTCGTCGACGCCTACGACGAGGATGAGATCGAGGGCGAGCGGCGCACGGTGCTGCGCCTGCACCCGCTCCTGGCGCCGGTCAAGGTCGCGGTGTTGCCGCTCGTGCGCAAGGACGGCCAGCCTGAGCTGGCCGAGCGCGTCTACCGCGAGCTGCGCGAGCGCGTCCAGACCGAGTACGACGCCGGCGGGGCCATCGGACGGCGCTACCGCCGCCAGGACGAGATCGGCACCCCGTGGGCGGTCACGATCGACCACCAGTCACTGGAGGACGATACGGTCACGCTGCGCGACCGCGACAGCCTGGCGCAGGACCGGATCGCCATCGACGACCTGGCGGACGAGATCGACCGGCGGCTACGCGCGCCGTGGATCTCGCCGAAGATCCCATCGGCCGGGGCTGCGTAGACCGCGCCCGGATCAGACGGCAACGCTGACCGGCGGCGACGCGCCGGCCACGGTCGCCGCGTCGGCCGCGCTGCGCGCGACGATCTCATAGCGCCCGCGGGCTCGCCGCCCCAGCAGGAGGCGTGCCGTGAACCGTCCTTGGTGCACGGCCACCCGGCGAGTCAAGACCCGGTGCCGGTGAGGCCCGGACAGCCGGTAGACGTCCAGGGTGACGAAGCGCTTGCCCGGTTGGACGGTGCCGGCCACGCGCAGCGGCGACGCGGAGACGAGGCTCAGGGTCATAATCGGCGTCACGCCGATCTCGACCAGGTCGGAGACCACGGCCGGCGCGTCCCGGTGCAGCGCTCGCGCCAGCACCGACCGTGGCGGGGCCAGCGTCGCGCTCCACGAGCCGTCCGGCCCCGTCGTCACCGTGGCGAACGTCGTCTCCCGGCCGATCCCGCCGACGGTCTGGAGCTCCAGCGGGGCGCCGCCCATCGGCGGTCCATCGAACTGCCGCAGGACGCCGCTGAGCGCGACCGGGGTGTCCGGGGCGACCGGCGTGCGTGACGCCAGCAGCGAGAGCTGGGCGGGCACCCCGGCGAGCCCGTCGACCTGGTGGCGCAGGGCGGGCAACTGGGCGTAGAGGCCGCTGCCCGGGCAGTCGGTGCTGTCGACCTCGCGGTGGCCGGCGATCCGCGGCACCACCAGCTGCTGACCGACGCGGAGCGGGCTGTACGCTGCTACGCCGGGCTCGGCCGTGACGCGCACCCGGCCGAGAGCCGGCACCCCGTGGAGGGGCAGCTTCCAGGCCAGCAGCCGCTCCAGCGCCCCCATCGCCGCGGGCGTGGGAACCCGGAACGAGAACGTGCCGAGCATGCAGATCCCGGTCGAGACCGCGTTGAATCCGCCCGCCTGAGCGCCGATCACCGGCTCGTCGATGCCGCCGGCCCGCGCCTCCCAGATCCGCCCAAAGGCGTCGATGACGAAGTTGTAGCCGATGTCGAGCCAGCCGTTGGTGTACCGGTGAAACAGGTAGATGGCGAGGATCAACGCCGGGACCTGACCGGCCAAGTAGCCGTTGGGGATGTCGCTGTGGTGGACGATCGCCAGCTCGACCGCGCCGTAGAACGGGCCGGCGGCCGGCCGGTGCCCCGTCCCCGCCCACGCCGAGCGGGCGATGATCGGCGGCTGCCCGGCCCCGGCGGGCAGCACCGGCTGGGCCAGGGGAAGACCGGCGGCCGAGCCGCGGGCCGCCCGCGAGGCGATGGCCGGGGTCTCCCGCAGCCGCGACGCGACCGCGGCGGCGGCGACGAACCGGATCTCGACTGCCTGCACCGGACCGGAGCTGCTCACCTGCAGCTCATCGGCCGGACCGAACCACACCGGCTCGCCGCGACGGACGGCGCCGGCGGCCGCGCCGTCCGGGCCGTGGCCGCGCATCGACGCGGCTGCCCACGGACTCCAGCGGCCACCCGTCCGCCGGGCGCGCAGCTGAAGCTCGGTCGACGCCGGCCCCCGCCAGCGCACCCCGGCCAGGACGAACGGCCGTCCGGTGGCGATCACGGGCGAGACGCCGTCCACCGCGCCGATCGCCCGGCTGAACACGGTGCCGCCGCCCGGCTCCCGGCCCAGCACCGCCCCCGGCCCGGCCAGCAGCCCCGCGCCGGCGACCGCCGCCGCGCCGCCGAGGACGTGGCGCCGGGTGACCCGGCGCTGGCGGCCGGTCATCGCGCCCGGCGGCGCAGACGCTTGGGATGGCGCGCGCGGCGCCGGTCGATCAGGACGCTGACGCCGCAGGCGGCCAGGACGAGGCCGGCGATCAATCCGACCGTCGCCACGCCGGAGATGACGATCACCACCAGGGCGGCGACGATGACGGCGAGGAGGAAGTCGATGAGGAGGGAGTTGACGGTCACAGTGGGAGCCTCCGGAACAACGATCGAGGCAGATGCCGCAGGACGGCGAACACGTATCGCAGACGGCCCGGAACCCAGATCGTGTGTGCGCGTCCGGCGAGTGCCTGGACCGTAGCACCGGCCACCTCCTCCGGGGTGGAGGACATCGGCGTGGGATCCAGCCCGGCGGTCATCCGGGTGGTGACGAACCCGGGGCGGACGACGAGCACGCGGACGCCCGTGCCGGCGGTGGCGTCGGCCAGGCCCTGGGCCAATCCGTCGATGCCGGCCTTGGCGGCGCCGTACACCGCGTTGCCGGCGCGAACCCGCTCGCCCGCGACCGATGACAGGACGACGAGCGTTCCCCGGTCCTGGTCGCGCAGGCGCCGCAGGCAGTGCAGCAGCAGCGAGCCGGCGCCGAGGAAGTTGACGCGCATGATCTCGACCGCCTCGGCCGGGTCGGCGTCGAGCCCGGCTTGCGCGCCGAGCTGTCCCACGGCGAGCACGGCGACATCCACGCCGCCGAGCGCCTCAAACGCCGCCGTCACCGCCTGCTGGTGGGCAGCCGGGTCGTCGGCGTCGGCGACCTCGATCGACGCGGTGGCGACCCCGTCGCGGTCCAGGTCCCGGCTCGCCGCCTCCAGGCGTCCGCGGTCGCGTCCCAGCAGGGAGACCGACACGGGGCCGTCGGCCCGCAGCCGCCGGACGATGGCCAATCCGATCTCCGAGCTCCCGCCGAGCAGGAGCACCCGTGTCGCGACGGCACTCATGAGACCAACCCCGTGCGCACCGCCAGATCCGAGCGCCAGCGGCCCTCCGGGTCGCCCCCGTCGCGCACGGCCCGCCACTCGTCCAGCCCCGGGTACATGGCGGCGAGCGTGTCCGGTCGCAGCCGGGCGTCCTTGGCCAGGTACACGCGGCCTCCGGCCTCGGCGACGATCTCGTCGAAGCGGTCGAGCAGCGCCAGCAGGCCCGGCGCCGGCCGCGGCAGGTCCATGGCCAGCGTCCACCCCTCCAGCGGAAACGAGAGCGGGAACGCGTTGGCCGGCCCAAAGTCCTTGAGCACCGCGAGGTAGCACGGCACCGCGGACCGGCGCAGCTGGACGAGCACCTGCTCCAGCGCCACCTCCCGGCCGCGGGGGACGACGAGCTGATACTGGACGAAGCCGGCCGGCCCATACAGCCGTGGCCAGGCGTCGAGCGCGTCGAGCGGGAACATGTGGGCACCGAAGGCCTCGAGCTCGCCGCGGCCCTGGCGCGGCGCGGTGCGGAACCGGTAGGCGTTGTAGGCGCGGATGACCTCGGGGCGGAGGAGCCCACCCGGCCACCGCGGCGGGATCCGCAGCCGCCCGGCGACGGTCGTCCGGGCTCCCGGGTGGTCGGCCGCCGCGTCGGCCGGCGCCTGATCGGCGCGGGTGACGACACCGCGGGCCAGGCCGGGGCCGAGAAGATCGAGCCAGGCCACACGATGCGGGCCGCCGGGGGCATCGAGCGCGGCCAGTGCCCGGTCGAGCCCCTCCACGCGGTCGGTGTCGACGGCGAGCAGGGGGCTGGGCAGCTGACGCAGCTTGATGTCGGCCCACAGGATCACGCCCGTCAGGCCCATCCCGCCGATGGTTGCGCCGAACAGCTCCGCATCGGCGCGCAGCTCGCGCACCTCGCCGGACGCCGTCAGCAGCCCCAGCGCCAGCACATGGGCGCCGAACGTGCCGGACACGCCGTGGTTCTTGCCATGGATGTCACAGGCGATGGCGCCGCCGACGCTGACGTGCTGGGTGCCGGGGACGACCGGAAGGACCCAGCCCGCCGGCTCCAGCGCGCCGAGCAGGCGGCCCAGCGTCGCTCCGGCCTGCGCGCGCACGACCCCGGCGTCGGCATCGAGCTTGAAGCCATCGAGCCGGGTCGTCTCCAGCACGAGGCCGCCGTCCAGTTGGGCGGCGTCCCCGTAACTGCGGCCCATCCCGCGCGGGATCACGTTCCCGTCGGCGCCCAGGACGGCGGTCCGCAGGGCATCGGCGGTCTCGGCGGCGAGGACGGAGGCCGGCACGCCGGGACCCCCACCCCAGCCGGCGAGCGTCGCTTCGGTCGCGGGGGGCGCCGCCGTCACCGCCGGGGTGCTGACCGCGGGGTGCTCAGCCAGCCGCATTGACGCCGAGCGCAAACAGCACCAGCCAGGTCAGCCCGGCCGCGGCCAGGATCCGGTCTGACATCAGCACCTCCTCCGGCGCTTCACCGCCTCCGGCGCGCACCACCCCGCTGTAGCGGATCAGGCACACGGCGAACGGGATGATCGTCAGCAACCGCCACGGGACCCCGTTGACCGCCGGCAGCTCGAACGCCCACACGCAGTAGGCGAAGAGCGCGCCGGCGCCGCTGAGGCTGAGCAGGAGGCGCAGCCGGCGGGGGCTGTAGTGGCGCATGACCGCGCGAGCGCTGTGGCCGGCGGTGGTCGTCCGGATCGACTCCGCCAGCCGCTTGCCAACGGCGACGAAGATCGCCGCGAACGTGATGACGAGGACAAACCAGCGCGACAGGCTGACCGGGGCGGCCACGCCACCAGCGATCGCCCGCAGGACGAAGCCGCCCGCGAGCGCCACCAGGTCAAGCACCGGAATGTGGCGCCAGACCCAGGTGTAGGTGACCGTGAGGGCCACGTAGCACAGGGCGACGACCGCCAGCAGCGGCGTGACGCCCGCCGCCAGGGCGAGGCCGCACAGCATGAGCACGATGCCGAACGCGACCGCCTCGCCAGGTTCGACCTCGCCGGCCGCCACCGGCCGGAAGCGCTTGCGCGGGTGACGCCGGTCCTCGTGGCGGTCGCGGACGTCGTTGATGGCGTAGATGCTGGCGGAGATCAGGCAGAACGCAATCGCGGCCAGCACCACCCGCACCGGCACGTCGTCATGGCCGAGGGCGCCGGCCGCCCCGGCAGCGGCGATGACGAGCGCGTTCTTGACCCACTGCCTGGGGCGGGCGAGCGCCAGCAGGGCGCGTGGCCGGCTCCGGCTGGGACGCAGGGGCGTGATGACCGCGGCCTCCTGGGGGGTCCGGCGCGATCCGGCGGCTGCGGACATCATGGAGTCAGGCGCGTGCCCTACCGGCACGGAGCCTCCTTCGACGGGCCGCATGGGAAGCACGGTATCAACGACATCTCAACTGAACCTGCCAAGCTAATGAGTAAGTTCTCAGTCAGTTTTTACTCTCGTTCCTCGAACCGATGGCAGGATTTTGTCGGTGTCTGTGCAGACCAAAGCTCCACCGCGGCCAAATTCGGCTCGGCGCCGGCCGTCCAGCCGCCGGTCGACTCCGCGCCGGCCGCCGCGCCGCCGCGCGCGCCGCATCGTCGCGATGGCCGCTGCGCTGGCGCTGCTGCCGGCACTTATCTCTTACGTCGGAATGGCCACGACTCCTTCCAACAGCAGCCTCGGAATCAACTCGGTGGAGTGGCTGCGCGCCAACGGGCTGCGCGGGCTGGTCAACCGCGTCGAGTCGATCTACTACACCCTGAATGCCCCCTCCACGGGCGGGCCGGCCCTGCACTCGCTGCCCAGGCAGGCGTCCGTGACCGGTGGGCGGGCGCGCGTCCCGGTTCACTACTACCGCCCGCCCCGGATTCGTCCGGTGATCCATCCGGCGCTTCCCGGCGAGGGCGTCTGGCATGCCACACTCGCCGGCGGGGGCAGCCGTCCGCCGGTCCTCATCACCAGCTTCCGCCCCAACCCGCTGTATCCGCAGCTCGTCGCCGGCGTGGCCTGGATCGACAGCTCGCGAACGAGCACCTGGCTGTACCCGGGCGCCCAGGAGCCGGCCGTCACCATGACGTCGCGGGGGCCGGAGGAGGTTCCGGTGCCGCTCCGCTCCAAGCTGGTGGCGACGTTCAATAGCGCGTTCAAGCTGAGCGACTCCGGCGGAGGCTTCGCCAGCGGCGGGCACACGTATGCCCCGCTCAAGGACGGGATCGCCACGATCGTGCGCTACACGAGCGGCCGCCTCGACATCATCGACTGGAGCAGCGGTCCGACCGCGCCACCCGGCATCGTCTACGCCCGCCAGAACCTCCCGCTGATCGTGGAGAACGGGCACCTGAACCCCAACCTCTCCGATGGACCGGAGTGGGGAGCGACGCTCGGCAACGCCGTCCAAGTCTGGCGCTCCGGGCTGGGCATCGATCGCCGCGGCAACCTCATCTATGCTGCCGCCAACTACCAAACGGTCGCCTCGCTGGCCGAGATCCTCAAGCGTGCCGGCGCCGTCCGGGCGATGGAACTGGACATCAACTCCTACTGGCCGAGCTTCATCACCTATCGCTACCCCGGCGCCAAGGCTGCGGCGAACCTCCTGCCGAGCATGGCCCGCTCGCCACTCCGGTACCTGACCCCGGACGACCGGGACTTCTTCGCCGTCTACGTCAGGTGAGGCGGGCCGGCCCGGCGGCCGCCGCAGCCGTGGCACTCGCCGTCGGTCTGGCCGGGTGCGTGGCGGCGGCGGCGAGGACGGCCGCGCCCCAGCCGCCCCAGCCGCCCCGGCCGGCGCCGGCCGCGATCCCCGCGCCGCCGCGGCACGGGCCGCCGTACGCGGTCGGCGAACGGGTCATCACGTTCGTCGACCCCAGCCGGACGGTCAGGTATCCCGGGCAGCCGCCGGAGCCGCGCATGCTGGTCACCGTCGTGCGCTACCCGGCCGTCGGGCGGGCGGGGGCCGGTTCCGAGGTCGACATCCGCAACGGCCGGCCGGATCACGCCGACGGACCCTTCCCGCTGATCGTCTTCGGCCACGGCTTCGCGGTCACGCCGGCCACCTACTACCGCCTCCTGCGCGCGTGGGCCGGCGCCGGCTACGTCGTCGCGGCGCCGGTCTTCCCGCTGGAGAACGCCCACGCCCCGGGCGGCCCCGACGAGTCCGACCTGGTCAACCAGCCCGCCGACATGAGCGTCGTGATCTCCGGGATGCTGTCGGTCAACGACGACCCACGGGCGCTCTTGGCCGGGACGATCGACCCACGGGCGGTGGCCGTCAGCGGCCAGTCGGACGGCGGGGAGACCGCGCTGGCCGTCGCCTATGACCGCTACTTTCGCGACCCACGGGTCCGCGCCGCGGTCATCCTGTCCGGCGCCCAGATCCCCGGCTTGCACACGCTGACGTTCCCCCACGGCGCCCCGGCGCTGCTGGCCTCCCAGGGCACCGACGACGTCATCAACCTCCCACGGCACACCTACGACTTCTTCCGGGTCGCCCACCGCCCCAAGTACCTGTTGTCGCTGCCCGGCGCATCGCACCTGCCCCCGTACACCGGCCAGGAGCCGCAGCTGGGCATCGTCGAGCAGGTCTCGATCGACTTCATGAATCGGTACCTCAAGGGCGATCAGGCGGGCATCGCGGCGATGTGGCGCGCCGGCGACTGGCCGGGCGTCGCCGCACTGACCGCCGATCCGTGAGGCCCCGCGTCAGCGCAGCGCCGCCGTTCCCTGGACGGAGAACCCGCCGGGAACGGCCGCCGCGTTGACGCTCTCCACCCGGATGCGAGGGTCGTGGAAGAGCGTGATCGTCGCCAGGCCGCCGAACGGGATGTCCGGAGCGACGACGAGATCGCCGTTCTGGGCGCTCACGGTGAAGTCTGCGCTGAGCCCCAGCAGCGACGACGTGCCGCGCAGCGTCAGCAGACCGCTGTTGGAGGCGACGGGCGTGACCGAGCTGACGATCGGAAGAACCGAGTGCAGGTCGGCATCGGCCACGCGGGCGACGACGATCAGCTGACCCCCCTCCTTCATCAGGCGCGCATCGTGGAGGCGCAGCAGCCCGTCATCGAACTCCTGCGCCGACGCGTCGAGCGTCCCCACGTCGCTCGCCTGCGCGAGGGTGCTGCCGAGCTTCGCCGGCGGCGATTGCCGGTAGTCGGCCATTCGGATCACCACCTTGTCGGCGTGATGCCAGAGCAGCTCGATCGCCGGGAACGCGCTGACCTGGACGCTCAGCACCCGTCCGGAGCGGGCGAGCCGGTCGCGCAGGCGCTGCGCGGCGATCCCCGGGAGCACGAGCTGGGCGACCACCAGCACGGCCACCACGACGACGACCGCGCCGAGGGCGATCAACCGGCGCATCGTCTGGGTGGGCTTGCGGGCCTCCGGACGATCACGCCAGCAGCGCGCGGGCGGCGAGGACCGCCTGGTCCATCAGCGGCCGCACGTCGAGCTCCGGCTCGGCCAGCCGCCTGATGGTTACCCCGTCGGCCAGCGCGAACAGGAACCCGGCCACGTCGTCGGGCGCGGCCCGCAGCTCGAACACGCCGGCCTCGCTCCCGGAGCGCAGCGCCTCCGCCAGCCGGGTGCGGGTGCGCCGGGCCAACTCGGTGAGCTCGGCCGCGATCTCTCCGTTGCGCTGGCCGAGGGTGAGGAGCTCATAGAAGATGACCATCCCGCTGCGTCCCTCGCCGAGGATCTCCTCCAGGTTGCGAACGAGGGCGTGGATCAGCTCGTCGGCGTTGGTCGCCTCGGCCACTGCCTGATCCAGGGATTGCCCCCGCACCTCGGATTCCCGCCGGACGACCTCCACCAGGAGCCGCTCCTTGCTGCCGAAGTAGTAGTGGAGCAGCCCGCGCGAGACGCCCGCCTCGCGGGCGACGCGGTCGAACGTGGAGCCCGCGATGCCGTGCTCGGCGACGCTGGCGCGCATCGCCTCGACGATCCGGGCCGCCTTGTCGCTTGGCAGGTCGCGTGCAAGCGAGCGCTCGGTTGCCATGGCCGCTTGCATCGGCGGCCGATTCTACGCCGCCGGGCCGGCGGCGGCGGCGCGTCGCTCCAAAAAGCGAAGGCGCCCCCTGGGGGCGCCTTCGATACAGGCCACGTTCGCCCGCGCCGAGTCAGGCGGCGGTCACCGGGCTGGCCGGCGGCGGCGTCGGCGTGCCCGCGGGAGGCGTGTACTGGAACTCCTCCTCGGCGCCGAAGAGCAGGTCGAGCACCTTGGAGCGCAGCGACTCGGACGCCGCCAGCGCGGCGATGGCGGCGACCATCAGGAACAGCAGCTTGCGCCCCAGGCGCAGGCCCTTCTTCTTCTGGCCGCTGGGGTGCTTGGGCGCGTCCTGGAGCGCCATGGCAGCCTCGCGGACCGCCTCGGCGGCGGCGCGGACCTCGTTCTGGAGCTTGCGGTCCTCCAGGATGGCCTTCTGCGGGGACTTGCTGGTAGAGACGCGGCCGAAGGCGCTCTTGGACGAGTCGATCGCGGTCCGGATGTTGTCCCGCAGAACCGCATCCTCGATCAGGCGCTGGATGTACGGGTTGGCCTTGGTGATGTTGGCCAGGTCGGCGCCGTTGAAGGGCACCGCCTTGGCCGCTTTGGCGACCTTCTTCTTCTTCGAAGCCATCGATCTCCCTCGGTGCGTGGGCGGGTGAATGGTCAGGATACGCGATACCCCGTTCGCCGCCGCGAACTCAGGGCAGCCTCCAAGACCTGGTCGACTGTCGATACGAACACAAATCTGAGCGTCCGGCGCAGATGCTCCGGGATTTCGTCGGTGTCCGGCTCGTTCAGATCCGGCGCGATCACCGTGCGGATCCCGTATTGCTGAGCCGCCAGCGCCTTCTCCTTGAGCCCGCCGATGGGCAGCACCTGGCCGGTCAGCGTCACCTCGCCGGTCATGGCGACGTCCGAGCGGACCGGCCGGCCGGACAGGAGCGAGTCGAGCGCCGTGACCATGGTCACGCCCGCGCTCGGTCCGTCCTTGGGGATCGCGCCGGCGGGAACGTGGATGTGGACATCGTGCTGGGCGAACCACTCGGCCGGCAGCTCCTCGCCGAACAGCTCCGCCGAGTTGGCGCGGACGAATGACAGCGCCGTCTGCGCCGACTCGCGCATGACGTCGCCGAGCTGGCCGGTGATCATCAGGCGGCCGGTGCCGGGCATGGCGCTGGCCTCGACGAACAGCACGTCACCGCCGACCGGCGTCCACGCCAGCCCGGTGGCCACGCCCGGCCGCGAGGTCCGGCGGCGCGCCTCCGGGTAAACCCGGGGCTTGCCCAGGAGATCGTGGGCGCGCGGCGCGGTGACTGAGACCTTGCGCTTCAGCGTGCCCTCGGCAACCTGGCGGGCCACCTTGCGCACGGCGGCCCCGATCTCGCGCTCCAGCTGGCGCACGCCGGCCTCGCGCGTGTACTGGGCGATGATCGTCCGCAGGCCGGCATCGGTGAAGGAGATGCGCGCCGGGATCAGCCCGTTGCGCTCGGTCTGGCGCGGAACGAGGTAGCGCTTGGCGATCTGGAGCTTCTCGTCCTGGGTGTAGCCGGCGAGCTGGATGACCTCCATCCGGTCACGCAGTGGGCCCGGAATCGTCTCCAGCGTGTTCGCGGTCGTGATGAACATGACGTTCGACAGGTCGAACGGCAGATCGAGGTAGTGATCGCGGAACGTGACGTTCTGCTCCGGATCGAGGACCTCGAGCATCGCGCTGGCCGGGTCCCCCCGGAAGTCCGCGCCCATCTTGTCGATCTCGTCGATCATGATCACGGGGTTGTTGGCGCCGGCGTCGCGCAGCGCCCGGATGATGACCCCGGGCATGGCGCCGATGTAGGTGCGGCGATGCCCGCGGATCTCGGCCTCGTCCCGGACGCCGCCGACGCTGATGCGCTCGAACGTGCGCCCCAGCGCCCGCGCCACCGAGCGGCCCAGCGACGTCTTGCCGACGCCGGGCGGACCGACGAAGGTCAGGATGGAGCCGGCCGGCTGGACGTTGTCCTTGCCGATCAGCGACCTGACGGCGAGGAACTCGAGAATGCGGTCCTTGACCTGCTCGATGTCGTAGTGGTCGGCGTCCAGCACCCGGCGCGCGTGCTTGAGATCGAGGTTGTCCTCGGTCGACGTGCTCCAGGGCAGTGAGGCGATCCACTCCAGGTAGCTGCGGACGACGCCGTACTCGGCCATCGCCGGCTGCAACCGCTCCAGGCGGCTGAGCTCGCGCTCCACCTGCTTGGACACCTCACCCGGCAGCTTTAGCGCCTCGAGCCGCTCGCGCAGCTCGTTGACCTCGGCCTGGACCTCGTCGCCCTCCCCCAGCTCCTCCTGGATCGCCTTCATCTGCTGGCGCAGGAGGTACTCGCGCTGCCCCTTGTCCAGCTCGGACTGCACCTGGGACTGGATCTTGGTGTCCAGCGCGACGACCTCCAGCTCGCGCGCCAGGATCTCGGACAGCGCGCGCAGGCGCTTGGTGACGTCGAGCTCCTCCAGCAGCCGCTGCTTCTCCGCCGTGTTGATCCGCATCGCGCCCGAGATGAGGTGCGTGAGCATGACCGGGTCGTCGACGTTGGCGACCATGATCTGCAGCTCCTCCGGCAGGTAGGGAACCTGCCCAACGATGCTGGAGAACGTGCGCTGGACGTTACGGGCCAGGGCGACGAGCTCGGCGCTCTGATGGATCTTGTCCGGCGCCGCGGAGACCTCGGCCGCCAGGTACGGCTCGGTCTGGACCCAGTTGTCGACCCGTACTCGCTGGGCGCCCTGGACCAGCACCCGCAGCGTTCCGTCGGGCAGGCGCACCATGCGGGCGATCGAGCCGAGCACGCCCACGTCGTAGAGCTCGCGGGGTCCGGGCGTCTCGACCTCCGGATCGCGCCCGGCGATCAGGACGATCGACCGGTCGCCCTGGAGGACGTCGTTGACGAGCTGGATGCTGCGTTCCTGCCCGATGTTGAGCGGGATGACGAGCTCCGGGAACGTGACCGCGTCCCGCAGGGGCAGAACGCCGATCCGGGCAGGAAGCCGGCGGGCGCCGTTCTCCTGGACCTCGGTCGCGTCGGTCGGAGCGCCGACATCGATGACGGTCATCTAAAGCTCGCCGCTCTCGATCGGAACCGCCCGCCGGCGGTCAGGCCGCACGGCGAGCGGCAGCTCGACCCGGAGCATCCCATCCTCGTAGCGCGCCTTGACCGCCTCGGCCTGGACGTCGGCGCCCAGCTCGATCATCCGCCGGAACGAGCCCCGCTCGATCTCGATCTGCTGGTAGACCTCGGCGCCTCCGCCGGGGGCGGGGTTGCGCTTGCCGGTCAGGAACAGCTTCCGTCCCTCGATCTGGAGCGCGATGTCGTTGGGGTCCATCCCGGCCAGCTCGGCGGTCACAATGGCCCTGGGCGGGTCGGACGCGTAGGCGACGTCGACCGCCGGCCACTGCCCGCGGTGCCGGCGCGACAACCCGCTGCGCTCGAACACGTCGCCGAACAGTTCGTCCATCTCGCGCCGCATCCGGTCGAAGTTGGCAAACAGGTCGCGTTCGGACATGGGGCTCACTCTATAGCCAGCCTGGGGGTGGCCAAGGGTCGCCCGGGCATGGTGTGGGGGGTCTTTCCGTGGTGCCAGCTCAGGTGACCTACGGCGAAACCGCAAGGGCAATGAATCGGACACGTGCCGGCCGCGCGCCGGGCTCGACCATGCACCACGCGCCAAATTCGACCCTCGCCCGCGGGCTTGGGACCAAACGCACGTGCAGCCCCATCTTTGCGACATCTGCGCGGCGGCGGCCCGCGCCGCGGCGGACCGGGCCGGGCCGGGCCGGGCCTACACCGTGTAGACCGCGCCCTCGCGAGCCAGCTCGACGTTCCCACCGAACCCGGCGGCGGCCTCAGACCGGGTCGTCTCCGGATCGAGCTCATCGGAGTAGTGGGTGACCACCAGTCGCCGGGCCGCGGCCAGGCGCCCGTGCTCGCCGGCCTCGCGCGCGGTGAGATGGCCGCGGACGCCGTCGCGTTCCGGGCGGGGCAGGGTGCCCTCGATCATCAGCATGTCGGTCTCACGCGCGAAGCCGACGAGCTCCTCGTTGGGCCGGCAGTCGGCGCCGAAGGTGAAGCGCGAGCCGCAGCAGGACAGCTCGACGGCATGCGTGGTGACGAAGTGGGGCACCTCGCAGAAGCGGACGGCGAACGGTCCGAGCTCCAGCTCGTCGACCGCCTCGTACTCGTCGAGCGCAAAGGCCGACTCGATCAGGTCATCGCTCCCCCAACAGCCAACGACGCGGCGCAGCACGTCGCCGCCCCCCTCCGGCAGGTACAGGTGCGGACGGGCGGGTGCCTCAGTGCCGGGCCAGCCGCCGACCGCCACCGGCTGTTGCCGAGGGGCGTAGCGCAGCGCGTAGCTGAACGGCACCAGATCCAGGAAGTGATCGGCGTGCATGTGGGTGATGACGACCGCGTCGACGTCGACGTAGTCGCACACCGGACGCAACTTGGAGAAGACCCCGTTGCCACAGTCGAGCAGCAGCTTGAAGTCGTCCTGAGCGATCAGGTATCCACTGCATGCCCCGCCCGCGTCCTGCCAGGACGGTGACTTCCCAAGCACCGTGACCTGCACGTAGCTCCTCTCGTGTTCCCCCGCAAACTCTAGTGTCTCGGTGCCGGCCGATCGCCGCGCCGGCCCGCCCGCGGCCGGCCTGAGACGAGCGACCGCGCCGACCGGTCGCCGCAGCGGCGACCGACGTCAGTGATGGTCGCCGTCGACGCCGCCGTGGCGGGACGGGTCCATGATCCATCCCAGCACCACTGCCACCAGGACGAACACCACGAATCCACCGATCAGTGGCCAGAACACGCCAGAAACATATACGACCGGCCCGGCATTGCACAAACGGCGACGAGCCCGGGCGCCGAGCCGGTGTCAGGCGTGGAGGGCCACCTGCTCGCTGGGCGACGGAAACGCCCAGGCGACCTGCTGACGGCGCTCCTGCCGGAACACGAAGCGCAGCTGGCTCGGCGGGCGCAGACCGTCCGGGTGGGCCGGCCGGAACGTTGCGCACGGGCCCTGACTGGCGATGGCGCACAGCAGATTCTGATTGAAGAAGCAGTTTTCACAGCTCGCCTTGGCGGGCTTTCCCGCACCGTTCGCCATACCTCACCGACACCCCGTTCTAGGACCAAAAGCTCGAGACCGACATGATGCAAGGCGGGCATCAAACCGAATTCCTCCCCCGGCCACAACGCCGATTCCCGGAATTCGCAGGCTTTTCAGGGAATGAAGAATCCCTGCAAAATGCGGGCACTTTCGCGGGCGGGGTGGGTTCGCCCCGCAATTTCCGTAGCTTTGCGGGTAGTGGTTGACGCCGGGCAGAACGAGTCCTCCGGAGCCCAGGAGGAGAGGGCGCTGCTGTCGCTCGCCGACTACGCGCGCGCTGCCCGGGACAGGGTGGGCCCCGAGGCGCTCGGCTACATCGAAGGTGGCGCCGCCGACGAGATCACGCTCGCCGACAACGTCGTGGCCTGGAGCCGGCTCGCGCTGCGGCCGCGGATGCTCGTCGGAGCCGGCGAGTGCGACCTGGGCGTGACTGTCCTGGGCCGGCGGCGCGCCCACCCCGTCATCGTCGCCCCCACCGCGTTTCAGCGACTGGCGCATCCGGACGGGGAGATCGGCATCGCCCGGGCCGCCGCTGTCACCGGCACCATCATGTGTGTGTCGACCCTGGCCAGCGCCGGCGCCGCGACCGTCGCCGCCGCCGTCCCGGACGGGACACGCTGGTTTCAGCTCTACGCCTTCACCGACCGCGGCGTCACCCGCGACCTGGTCAGCGCCGCCGTCGAGCACGGGTACGAAGCGGTGGTGGTGACCGTCGACCGGCCGGTGTTGGGGGTCCGCGAACGGGAGCTGCGCAGCGACGTCAGAGCGGCCGGCGACGACACCGCCGCGCCGGATGCCATCGCCGCCCCCGGAGCGGGGTCCGAGCTCGGAGCCCCGCACGCCATCGCGACCCCCAGCGCCGGGACCAGCCATCGCCGCGGACTGCGTCCCGCCGACTACTCCCAGCTCATCGACCCTGACCTGCGCTGGAGCGATGTCGAGCGCCTCGCCTCCGAGTGTCCGCTGCCGGTGCTCGTCAAGGGAATCCTCACCGCCGAGGACGCCGAGTTGGCGATCGACCACGGCGCCGCGGGAGTGATCGTGTCCAACCACGGTGGCCGCCAGCTCGACACCGTCCTGTCCGGCGCCGACGCCCTGCCGCCGATCGCCGACGCGGTGGCCGGCCGGATCGACGTCCTAGTGGACGGCGGCATCCGCCGCGGCACCGACGTCGTCAAGGCGCTGGCGCTGGGAGCCCGCGCGGTTCTGGTCGGACGCCCCCTGACCCACGGCCTGGCCGTCAACGGCTCCCAGGGAGCCCAACGGGTGCTGGAGATCCTCCTGACCGAGGTGGAGAATGCACTGGGGTTGATCGGCTGCCCGCGGGCGAGTGACCTTGACCGGAGCTTTGTCACTCCGGCACCGTGGGCAGCCCCCGCGCGGTGAAGGTCCTCGTCACCGGAATCACCGGCTACGTCGGATCCCTGATCGCCGCCCGGATGGTGAGCGACGGTCACGAGGTGCGCGGCTTTGCCCGCGTGCCGGAGCGCGTCACTCGCCCGCTGCCGGTCGTCAAGGGCGACGCGCTGTCCGGAGCGGGACTTCCGGCGGCGCTTGACGGTGTCGACGTCGCCTACTTCCTCATTCACTCCATGGAGCCGGCGGTGGGTGATCCGTTCGCGCTGCGCGAGCGCACCGCAGCGGACAACTTCGCCCGCGCGGCGGCCGCCGCCGGAGTCAGGCGGATCGTGTACCTCGGCGGCCTGGTCCCGGCTGCAGGTCCCCGCTCGGCGCACCTGTCGAGTCGGATGGCGGTCGAGCAGGTCCTGCTGGACGCGGTGCCGGATTCGGTGGCGCTCCGTGCCTCGATCGTGATCGGAGCGCGGTCCCGCTCGTTTCGGTTCCTGGTCCGGCTCGTCGAACGGCTGCCGGTCCTGGCCATCCCGGCATGGCGTCACAACCGCACCGCTCCGATCGACGAACGCGATGTGGTCGAGATGCTCGCCCGCGCCGCGGACAGTGACGAGGTCGCCGGCGAGATCCTGGACATCGGCGGGCCGGACGTCGTGTCATACGGCGAGTTGATCGACCGCATCGCCGACCTGATGCTCGTCGACCGCGCGGCCGTGCGTTTCAACCGGTTGACGGTGACGCCGATCGCCAGCCGCGTCGCCGCGGTCATCGCCGGCGAGGAATACGCGCTGATCGGACCGCTCATGGAATCGCTCGACAGCGACCTGCTCCCGCGCGACGACCGTGCCGTGCGACTGCTGGACGTCCGGTTGCACACCCTCGACGCGGCGATCGAGCATGCGCTCGCGGAGTGGGAGCGCGACGAGCCACTGGCGGCCAGGTGAGCGCGGCCCGCCGGCCCTCCGCGTTGCGCCCCAGGGCGTTAGTGTGCGCTGAGCGATGAGCACCGTTTCGGCCGAGATCGAGATCAAGGCGCCGATTGAGCGCGTGTGGGAGACGATCATGGATCCCACCCGCCTGGGCGACTGGGTGACGATCCACAAATCTGTCTCCGGCGTCTCGCAGAACCCCCTGCGTCAGGGCTCGAGCATGGAACAGTCGCTGAGTGTGAGAGGGCTCACGTTTCGGGTGCATTGGACGCTCGTCTCGGTTGACAGTCCACGTCACGCCCAGTGGGAGGGAGCCGGCCCCGCCCACTCCAACGCGCTCATCCGCTACGAGCTGTCCAGCGACGGTGCCGGAAGCACGACGTTCAGGTACACCAACGAGTTCCATCCTCCGGGCGGCCGCATCGGCAACGTCGCGGGACGGATGATCGTGGGCGCCACCTCAGAGCGTGAGGCGCACAGGTCACTGGCTCGGCTCAAGGAACTGCTGGAGCGGGGTTAACCCCACCGTCGGCAACGCCGATCCCGGAGCAACCGGGTCACGGGTTGTATCTTGTTACACGAATACGTCAAGACACCTGTGGAGGTGGCCCAAGTTGGCAGATTTCGTTGACAGTACCGTGAAGGACATCGACAGCCGGCTGACCGAGCTCAGGCAGGAGGTTGCCAAGCTGGAGGCTGCTCGTGCCGCTCTCGTCGGAGGCCGTCGCGCCCGGGGTCGCCCCGCCAGCACGAATGGCACCCCCACCCGGCGTCGCACCACACGCGCCGCCGGTCGTCCCCGAGGCCGCCGCGGGGGTAACACGCGCGCCAACCAGGCGCTGGCCCTGGTGCGCGAGAAGCCCGGGATCACCATCCCGCAGATCGCCGAGGCCCTCAAGATCGAGCCCAATTACCTGTACCGGGTGATGCCCAAGCTCGTCGAGGACGGCCAGGTCAAGCGGGACGGTCAAGGCTGGCACCCGGCCGGCAACGCGTCGTAGTGGGTACCGCGCAGGCGCTCTGAGGATGAGGGGCGCAACCGGGGGGATACGGCAGGAAAGCCGCCGCGATCAGCGGGGATCGCGGCGGCCTCTCACTCTCAGACGAGTCCCAGCTGCTTCACCGCCTCGCGCTCCTCGTTGAGCTCCTGGACGGTGGCGTCGATGCGCCCGCGCGAGAAGTCGTCGATCTCCAGTCCCTCGACGACCCTGTACTCCCCACCCTGACACGTGCAGGGATGGCCGGCGAAGATCCCCTCGCCGATGCCGTAGGAGCCATCGGACGGGATCGCCATCGACACCCAGTCACCCGCCGGCGTGCCCAGCACCCAATCGTGAACGTGGTCGATCGCGGCGTTGGCGGCCGAGGCGGCACTCGAGGCGCCCCGCGCCTCGATGATGGCGGCACCGCGCTTCTGCACGGTGGGGATGAAATCGTTCTCGATCCACTGCCGGTCATCGATGGCCCCGGCGGCGCTCTGACCATTGACCTTGGCGTGGAACACGTCCGGGTACTGGGTGGCCGAGTGGTTGCCCCAGATCGTCATGTTGCTCACGTCGCTGATGGCGGCCCCCGTCTTCTGGGCGACCTGCGCGATGGCACGGTTGTGATCCAGGCGCATCATCGCGGTGAACCGCTGGCGTGGAATGTCCGGAGCATTGCTCTGCGCGATCAGGCAGTTGGTGTTAGCCGGGTTGCCGACGACGAGAACCTTCACGTCCGCGGCGGCGTGGCTGTTGAGCGCCTGGCCCTGGGGCTTGAAGATGCCGCCGTTGGCCTCGAGCAGGTCGCCCCGCTCCATGCCCTTGGTGCGCGGCCGCGCGCCGACCAGCAGCGCAATGTTGACGCGGTCGAACGCCTGGTTGGGATCGTCATGGATGTCGACGCCGGACAGCAGGGGAAACGCACAGTCGTCGAGCTCCATCGCGGTTCCCTCGGCCGCCTTGACCGCCGCCGGGATCTCCAACAGAGAGAGTTGGACGGGGGTGTCGGGCCCCAGTAGCTGGCCGCTGGCGATCCTGAACAGGATGGCGTAGCCGATCTGGCCGGCAGCACCCGTGACTGCAACTTTGACTGGATTCGTACTCATCGCTTAAGGACTACTCACCTTTCTGATGTTGCGCTTGTGGTCGTTTCTCCCCCCATGCGCGTCAGCTCGCGAGGTCGATGCCGTACACGTCCCCGAGCTTATTGCGCAGATAGTCGACGAACGGACTGACGGAGATGGGGACGCCGAGCTCCCGCACCAACAGCTCGCTCGTCGTGAACTTGGCCCCGTGACGGTGCACGTGCCGGGCGAGGAAGTCGCGCAGCGGGCCGAGATCACCGGCGCCGATGCGCTCGTCGAGATCGGCGATCTCGACGTGAGCCCGGTCCCAGAGCTGCCCGGCGATCAGGTTCCCCAGCGCATACGTGGGGAAGTAGCCGATCAGCCCGGCCGCCCAATGGACATCCTGGAGCACACCGTCCGCGTCGTTGTCCACCTTCAGGCCGAAGTACTCCTCCACCCGCGCGTTCCAGGCCTCCGGCAGTTCGCTCACCGTCAGCGTTCCGTCGATCAGGGCCTGTTCCAGTTCAAAGCGCAGAATGATGTGAAGCCCGTATGTGGCCTCGTCGGCCTCCACCCGGATGAATGACGGTTTGACCTGGTTGACGGCGCGGTACAGGGCGTCGGCGCCGATGCCGGAGAGCCGGTCGAGGCCCAGCTGCGCGATCCGAGGGGCGAGGACGTCGGCGAAGGCCCGGCCCCGTCCGACCATGTTCTCCCACATCCGGCTCTGTGACTCGTGCATCCCCAGCGATTCGACGGCGCCCAGCGGCGACCGGCGCAGCGACCGCGGCAGGCCCGCCTCGTACAGACCGTGCCCACACTCGTGCATCGCCCCATACAGGCCCATGGGGAAATAGTCCTCGTCCCAGCGAACCGTGATCCGGATGTCGCCGACGCCGATGCGACTGGCGAACGGGTGCACCGTGTCGTCCAGACGCCAGCCGGCGTCGTCGAAGCCCATGAGTCTCACCACACCGCGCACCAGGGCCCGCTGCTTGTCGACCGGGAACGGCCCGTGGATGAGATCAGCGTCGCCGGTCGCACCAGCCGCTGTCACCTCGGCGATCATCGGCAGGAGCTCCGCCTTGAGCTCGTCGAACAGGCGAGCCACCTCGGCCGTTGCCATCTGCGGCTCGTAGTCGTCGAGCATGACGTCATAGGCGGACTGAAACCCGTCGCTGCCCGCGTGACACTCGACGTAGCGCCGGGCGAGCTCGAAGTTGCGCTCCAGATACGGGGCGAAGGCGGCGAAGTCAGACGCTTCGCGCGCGGCGACCCAGGCCTCCTGTCCCATCGACGCCGCGCGTGTCATTTCGGCGGCCAGCTCCGTTGGCACGCGGCGCGCCTTGGTCCATTGGCGCCGGACCAGCGCTACCAGCCGCACATCGTCGGAATCAGGATCCCACCCCTCGCGCCCCCCCTCGGCACCCTCCAGCTCGGCGGCGCTGTCCTCGAGCAGACGGCCGGTCTCGTCGTCGATGAACAGCTCGTGGCTGATCCGGGTCAGCGTCGCCAGCGACTCGGCGCGCGCCTCGGCGCCGTGCGGCGGCATCATCGTCTGCTGATCCCAGTTGGCCAGCGACGAGGCATGCGCCAGGTCCGCCAGGTGTGCCATCCGTTGTTTGAGTGCTTCGAGGCGCTCGCTCATCGGCTTCTCCTGAAGTTGCGTTGGCGCTGTCGCGCCTGTGCGACCATTCCACCATGTTGCGCCGTTCAACCTCGATCAAGCTGTTTGATCTGTTCGGCTTCAGGGTCGGCGTGGACGCCAGCTGGTTTCTCGTCCTCTTCCTGATGATCTTCGTCCTGTCCGGACCGTTTCGTCAGACGCTGCACAGCTCGGACGGCGTGGCATACGTGACGACGGTGGTCAGCGTGCTGCTGCTGTTCGCCTCGCTGATCGTGCACGAGCTCGGCCACGCCATCGTCGCCCGGCGCCAGGGAATCGAGGTCAGGCGAATCGATCTGTATCTGTTCGGAGGGCTCACGCAGATGAGCCGCGATGCCGCGACACCGGGCGAGGATTTCAAGATCGCGATCGCCGGGCCGGTCGCCACCTTTCTGGTGATCCTATTGTTTTTGGCCGCGGACGTCGCGATCGTCGGCTTTCACCGGCTGACCCACGCGGTCTTCCTGGACTCGGACATCCACATCACACCCGTCCTGCTGTCGCTCAGCTGGCTGGTGCCGATGAACGTGCTGCTGCTGGCGTTCAACCTGGTTCCGGCGTTCCCGCTCGACGGCGGGCGTGTCGCCCGCTCGGTGGTGTGGCGCGTGACCGGTGACAAGCGGCGGGCGACACAGACGGCGGCGCGAATGGGTCAGGTGTTCGCGCTCGTCCTCGGCGGGTTCGGCCTGTACTGGCTGGTGTCGCTGCGCAGCTTCGGCGGACTCTGGCTGCTGGCCCTCGCCTACCTGCTGTGGCAGTCGGCACGGGGCGCGGTGGTCCAGTCGGCGCTCAACGAGCGCATCGAGGGGGTGCGGGTGGCCGACATCATGGACACCCACCCGGTGGCGATCCCGGCGGTGACGCCGGTGGGGCAGGCACTCGACGAGTACTTCCTGCGCTACGGCTGGTCGTGGTTTCCCGTCGTCGACGGCGACGGACGCTTTCTGGGCATCGCCCGCCAGGAGCGTGCCCAGGCGGTGCTGGACCACGGCGAGAACTGGCTGACGATCGACTCCGCACTGGAGTCCGAGGGCGCCGGCCGCTGGCGAGTCCAGGAGGATCGGCCGATCTCCGAGCTGCTCGGCTCCGAGCCGCTGGGCCGGCTCGGAGCGGTCATGGCGGTCGACGCCGACGGGATCCTGCGCGGGGTGGTCACCACCGAGCAGGTGCGGCGGGCGCTGCAGTCGGCGTTCAGCCGATCGGCTGCCTGACGTCCCGCCCCCGCCGTCCGCCCGCCGGTCGCACCGGATTTCCCCAGGACGCGGGCATCGTCCGCTGTCTTACGACGCCCACAGCGTCGCGGCGTCCGAGGACGGCGCTCATTTATATTGCCGGGAGTGCCTTCTCATGACGTACTGATCATCGGCGCCGGCCTGGCGGGACAGCGGGCGGCGCTGGCGGCGGCGCAGACGGGCGCGACCGTGGCGATCATCTCGAAGGTCCACCCGGTGCGCTCCCATTCGGTCGCCGCCGCCGGCGGCATCAACGCCGCGCTCAATCCGGAGGACACGTGGGAGTCCCATGCGTTCGACACCATCAAGGGCTCGGACTACCTCGGCGACCAGGACGCGATCGAGATCATGTGCCGCGAGGCCCCCGGCGAGATCCTGTGGCTGGAGCACGCCGGCGTCACCTTCCACCGCAATGAGCGCGGGCAGCTCGGCACGCGCGCGTTCGGCGGCGCCTCGGCGGCGCGCACCTACTACGTCGCCGACATCACCGGCCACGCCATCCTCCACGTGCTCTACGAGCAGCTGATGAAGCACTCGGCGACCGTCGACCGCTACGAGGAGTGGTTCACCACCGACCTTCTCCAGGACGACGAGGGCCGCTGCTGCGGCGCCATCTGCCGCAACCTGCGCGACGGGCGCCTGGAGGTGTTCAACGCCAAGGCGGTCATCCTGGCCACCGGCGGCGCCGGCCAGGCCTACCGGCCGACGACGAACGGTTTGATTGTGACCGGCGACGGCATCGCCCAGGCCTACCGCATCGGCGCCCGGCTGATGGATATGGAGATGATCCAGTACCACCCCACCACGCTGGTGGGCAACGGGCTGCTCATCACCGAGGGGGCCCGCGGCGAGGGCGCGCAGCTGTTCAACGCCAAGGGTGAGCGCTTCATGGAGAAGTACGCCCCCAACAAGGTGGAGCTCGCCTCGCGCGATGTCGTCTCCCGCGCCGAGCAGACGGAGATCAACGAGGGCCGCGGCTTCCCCGACGGCAGTGTCGCTCTTGACATCACGAAGGTGCCGCGCCGGCGCACGCTGGAGGCCCTGCGCGAGATCGTCAACATCGGCCGCGACTTCGCCGGCGTCGACATCACCCGCGAGCCGATCCACATCAAGCCCGGCCAGCACTACATCATGGGCGGGGTCAAGACCGATGTCGACGGCCAGACGACGATTCCCGGCCTGTATGCCGCCGGCGAGGTGGCCTGCGTCTCGGTCCACGGCGGCAACCGCCTCGGCGCCAACTCGCTGCTGGACACGCTGATCTTCGGCCGGCGCTCCGGCGAGCACGCCGGTCGGCTGGCCAACCAGATCCCCATGCCGAGCACGCCGCCGACCCGGGTCACCGACTCGGAGCGCCACATCGCCGCCATCATCAACCGCCCCCGCGGTGGCCGCCGGGTGGCCGCCATCAAGGACGAGCTCGGCGACACGATGAACCAGTACTGCGCTGTGTTCCGCGACGCCGACGGCCTCGGCAAGGCCCTTGAGGTCGTCCGCCGGCTCAGGGAGGAGGCCCCCAAGGCGGCCATCGACGACCGCGGCAACGTCTTCAACCAGGACGTGATCGGCGCGATCGAGCTGGGGTACATGCTGGATGTGGCCGAGGCGATCGTGGTGGCCGCTCAGGAGCGCAAGGAGTCCCGCGGCGCCCAGTTCCGCACGGACTTCCCGGAGCGCAACGACGACGAGTGGCTCAAGCACATCGACGTGTCGGTCAACGGCGAGGACGTGCCAAAGATCAGCTACTCGCCGGTGACGATCACCAAGTGGGAGCCGCAGGAAAGGACCTATTAGTGCCGCCATCCAGAGACTCGCGCACATTCGAGGCACCTCGTGCCTGAGTACCTCCTCAAGATCCGCCGCTTTGACCCCAAATCCGGGCAGGCCGCCTACTGGGACGAGCACATGGTGGACCTGGGGCCGCGCAACTCGGTGCTCGACGCCATCCTCAAGGTCCGCGACGAGGTGGACGGCTCGGTCGGCATCCGGTGCTCCTGCCAGCAGGCGATCTGCGGTTCCTGCGGCGTCCGGATGAACGGCAAGCCGGGCCTGGCCTGCAACACCCACCTGGAGGAGGCCGCTGCCCGCGCCCACGGAACCGGCTGGAATCCCGGCGAGGGCGACGGCGCCGCCGATAGCGGAGCCCACTCACCGGACACCACGCCGGCCGGGGTCATCGAGGTCGAGCCGATGGGCAACCTGCCGGTGATCCGCGACCTGATCGTCGACATGGACGCCGTGCACTGGAAGAAGATCCAGCGGATCACGCCGTACCTGATCAACCAGGAGCCGGTCCCCGAACGCGAGTACATCGTCCCGCATCAGAACATGGTCGACGTCACCCAGACGATGGCCTGCATCCAGTGCGGGGCGTGCGTGTCGGACTGCCTGTCGATGGAGATCGACCCGCTGTTCGTCGGCCCGGCGGCGCTGGCCAAGGCCTACCGGTTTGTGGGTGACCCACGTGACGCCGAGCACCATCAGCGGCTGCTCGACCTGTCTCAGGACCCGCACGGCATCTACGACTGCACCCACTGCTTCAACTGCATCGACGCGTGCCCCAAGGGCGTGGATCCGATGAGCCAGATCATGCGCCTGCGCCGGCGCGCCGGCAGCGACGAGAAGATCGTCGACGTCAACAACGGCCACCGCCACGAGGATGCCTTCGTCACCCTGGTGCGCGACTACGGCCTGCTCAACGAGGCGGAGCTCCTGCCCCGCAGCTACGGCGGCAACTCGTGGTTCGGCAAGTTCCACCCGGCGGCCGGCAAGGAGCTTCTGTCGTCGCTCAGCACGGTGATCACCGGCGTCGTCCGCGGCAAGGTCAGCCCCAAGATCGCCATGTTCGGCCACAAGCTGCCCAAGGCCGACCTGGGCGCGCTGAAGCGCATCTACGCCAAGATCGAAGGACGCCCGGAGCGCGTCGAGCTCAACCTGTACGTCAGCGGCTACGAGGACGAGCCGGAGCCCGTCGCCGCCGGCGTGGGAGAGGGAGACCTGTCCGCCTCGAGCGAAAGCGAGAAGTCATGAAGGTCGCCTACTGGCCGGGCTGCGTGAGCCGCGGGTTCACGCCGGAGCTCCACGGTTCGATGGCCAAGGTCGCGCCGCTCCTCGACCTGGAGCTGATCGAGCTCGACCGCGCCGCCTGCTGCGGCGCCGGCGTCATCGCCGAGCACAACCAGGAGCTCGCCGACACGCTCAACGCCCGCACGTTCGCGCTCGCCCAGCAGACCGAGGGCGAGCTGATGATGAACATCTGCTCCACCTGCCAGGGCGCCCAATCGGAGTGCCAGGAACGGCTGGACGCCAACAGCGAGTACCGCTCGCTCATCAATCAGAACCTGGCCGACGAGGGCCTGACGTATGCGAAGGACCCCGCCCGCCCTCTGACCAACAAGAACCTACTGTGGCTGCTGGTCGAGGAGATCGGCCTCGACACGCTCCGCGCCAAGGTGAAGCGGCCGCTGACCAACCTCAAGGTCGGGCCCTTCTACGGTTGCTACATCGTGCGCCCCGTCAACCGCCTTGGCATCGACGAGGAGCATCCGCGTGACCGCTACATGCACATGGTCATCGAGGCGCTCGGCGGCACGGTCATCGATTATGCCGGCGTCTACAAGTGCTGTGGCTTTCCCATCATCACCATGAACAAGACGGCCTCGCTGACGATGGCCGGCCGGCATCTCGGCGATGCCCTAGACGCCGAGGCCGATTGCCTGGTCGTACCCTGCCCGCTGTGCCACCTCAACCTCGACCTCCAGCAGCCGCTGGCGGCCAAGGAGACCGGCCGCGAGCTGGGGCTCCCCGTGCTCCATCTCCCCCAACTGCTCGGATTGGCCCTCGGCCTCGATCCGAAGGAGCTGGGCATGAGCAAGCACGTGGTCAGGCCGACGTCGGTCATCGACTGGAGCGCGTCGGTCGTCGCCGGCGCCCCCGCCTGACGGCCTCCGCCTTAAGGAGCAGAGCGCGGGGCCACCAGTAACCCCGCGCTCCACCTGTTCCCATTGCCCGTCCCGGGAGCCACCGGGGGCTCACGAAGACTTGCAGTTCAAGCTTTCCCGGTGAAGCGACGCTCTACCTCCCCTGAACGGGGTGAACTTTGGGGGGAAACGGGGTACCAGAACGGGTGACGGCATCTCCCCCTGCCCATGACCATCGCCGGCCGCCAACCGATCGCGCTCGCCGTTGCCCGGTTCGAGGACATCGTCAGCCGGGGGCTGCGCGCGCTCATCGAGGAGGATCCCCACCTGCGCCTGGTGGCCGCCGACGTGGCGCCGGAGGAGATGGAACAGACGCTCGCCGACGCCGCTCCGGACGTGGTGATCCTCAACTTCGCCGCGCTCTCGACTCCGTCCGAGCTGCGCGAGCTGCGGGCCGGCTTTCCGGACGTGCGGCTCATGGTCCTGGCCGACAACCCCTCGCCGGCCGAGTGCCGGCAGCTGATCGGCTTCGGCGCCACCGTCTGCCTGGCCAAGACGACCGAGGCGCGTGACCTCCTGCACGCCGTGTATCTCGCCTCGCGCGGGCTACAGGTGCTCCCCTCGACGACAGCGTCGGTCTGCGAGACGACCGATGCCGCGCCACTCACCCCGCGGGAGGCCGACGTCCTGGAGCTCCTTCAGGGCGGGCGGTCGAACGCCGAGATCGCGGCCACACTCCACGTCGGCGTGGAGACCGTCCGCACCCATGCGCGCAACATCTACCGCAAGCTGGGGGTCCGGACCCGGCGTGACCTGCGCCTGACGACGTAGGCGGCTACCAGGGCGTGCCGTAGCGCTCGCCGAAGGCGAACGCGCCCACCGGCCTGCGGCTCAGCCGCTTCGGCCAGGGATCGGCCCGGTGGCCGGTCGAGATGTGGCCGGCCAGGGCCATCTCCTCCGGGATGGCGAGCAGCTCGCGGATCTCGGCCTCGGCCGGGACCAGCAGCGTGGTGAACGCGGCGCCCAGGCCCTCGTGGCGCAGCCCCAGCAGGATGTTCTGGACGAACGGGTAGATCGAGGCGCCGCCGACGATGCTCGGACGATCGAGCTCAGCGTCGGTGATCGCCAGCGCCGACAGCTCGACCAACGGCACCAGGTGGACGGGGGCCTCGTCGAAGCGGTGGGCGAAGTCGTCGGCGGCCCGCAGCATCCGCAGCCGCCCGGCGGGGAGCCCGCCGGCCTCGCCGGCCTCGATCGCCGCCCGCGCTCCGGTGCGCTCGGTGTAGGCCGCCCAGTGGGGCTCGTAGAGCTCGCGCAGCCGCCGCCGCGTGTCGCGGTCGGTGACGATGATGACCCGCCAGCCCTGCCGATTGCCGCCGCTGGGGGCGAACCGGGCGTTGTCCAGCACGCGCTCCAGCACCTCCCGCGGCACCGGTTCGTCGGTGAAGCGCCGTGTGGACGGCGCACACCGCATGACCTCGTAGAGCGGGTCGGCCATGGCGGCCGCGTCTACGCCGAGGCCCGGTCGCCGACGAGCAGCTCGGCGATCTGCACCGCGTTGGTGGCCGCGCCCTTGCGCAGGTTGTCGGACACGACCCACATCGAGAACGCCCGGGGGTGCGAGTCGTCGTCGCGGATGCGGCCGACGAACACCTCGTCGTGCCCGGCCGCCCGCAGCGGCGAGGGGACATCTTCCAGGGCGATCCCGGGGGCATCGGCCAGCAGAGCCCGGACCTCGTCGACCGAGATCGGCTCCCGGGTCTGGACGTTGACCGCCTCGGAGTGCGAGACGCGCACGGGAACCCGGACGCACGTCACCGCGATGCCGATGCTGTCGTCCTCGAGGATCTTGCGCGTCTCGAACATCATCTTGCGCTCCTCGTCGGTGTGGTCGTCGCCGTCGGCGAAGCTGCCCGCGGCGCCGATGACGTTGAACGCGATCTGCTCCGGGTAGACCGTCGGCTCCGGTGCCGCGTCACCCCCGAGGTCGGCCCGGGCCTGGCGGTCGAGCTCGTCCAGGGCGTTCCTGCCGGTGCCGGAGACCGACTGATACGTGGCCACAACGAGTCGCTCGATCCCGACGGCGCGGTGGATGGGCGCGAGCGCGACCATCAGCTGCATCGTCGAGCAGTTGGGATTGGCGATCAGGCCCTGATGGTGCTCGAGCGCGTGCGGGTTGACCTCGGAGACGACGAGCGGCACGTCCGCATGGCGGCGCCAGGCCGATGAGTTGTCGATCACGGTCGCCCCGTGGTCGACGAACCGCGGCGCCCATTCCCTCGAGGTCCCGCCCCCGGCCGAGAACAGCGCGATGTCGATCCCGCCGAGGTCGGCCGTGTCGTCGAGCACATGAACCGGCCGGCCGCCGATCTGCTTGCCGGCCGAGCGGGCGGAGGCGAACAGCACGATGTCATCGGCCGGGAACGACCGCTCGGCGAGCATGTCGAGCATGACGCGGCCGACGTTGCCGGTGGCGCCCACCACCGCCACGCGCGTCATCGCGGCCCCTGCTCCAGCTCGACGGCGTTGGCGCCCAGATCGAAGGCCGTGTGCAGGGCTCGCACCGCCTGCGGCACGTCGTCCTGGCGGATGACGCAGGAGATCTTGATCGGCGACGTCGAGATCATCTCGATGTTGATGCTCTCGTCGGCGAGCGTCTGGAACACCTTGGCGGCCACACCGGGGTGCGAGCGCATGCCGGCGCCGACGATCGACACCTTCCCGATCTCGGTGTCGGTGTCGACCCGGGACAGGCCGAGATCGGCCCGCACAGGGGCCAGCGCCTGCTCGGCGGCGCGCAGGTCCTCGGTGCCGATCGTGAACGACACCTCGGCGTCGACGCCCTCGGTGCGCGGCTCGTTCTGGATGATGGTGTCGACGTTGCAGTTGGCCTCGGCCAGCGCATTGAAGATCGCCGCGGCGGCGCCGGGACGATCCGGCACGCCGATGAGTGTGATCCGCGCCTCGTCGGTGTTGTGCGTGACGGCGGTGATGAGGGGGTGTTCCATGGTCTCGTCTTCTCCGAGCACAAAGGTACCGGGGGCGGGGTCAAAGCTGGACCGGCAGTGGATGCGCACGCCGTGGGTGCGGGCGTATTCGACCGAGCGCAGCTGGAGGACCTTGGCGCCGGAGGCGGCCATCTCCAGCATCTCCTCGAAGCTGACGTAGGGCAGCTTGCGAGCCTCGGAAACGATCCGCGGATCGGCGCTGAACACCCCGGCGACGTCGGTGTAGATCTCACACACCTGGGCGCCGACGGCGGCCGCCACCGCGACCGCCGTGGTGTCCGAGCCGCCGCGGCCCAGGGTGGTCACGTCGCGGCTGGTGGACACGCCCTGGAAGCCGGCGACGAGCACGATCCGGTCCTCGCTCAGCGCCTCCCGGATCCGCTCGGCCCGAACGTCGAGGATCCGCGCCTTGGTGTGGGAGGTGTCGGTCACGATTCCCGCCTGGGAGCCGGTCAGCGAGATGGCACGGTGGCCGAGGTCGTTGATCGCCATCGCGCACAGCGCGCATGAGATCCGCTCCCCGGTCGACAGCAGCATGTCCATCTCGCGACGGTCCGGGTCCGGCGAGACCTCCTCGGCCATGGCGATGAGCTCGTCGGTCGTCTTCCCCCGGGCCGACAGCACGGCGACGACCCGCTTGCCGGACTCCCGCTGGCCCACGATCCGCCGCGCCGCCGCCTTGATGCGCTCGGCATCGGCGACGGACGTGCCGCCGAACTTCATGACGATGGTCTCGGACACGTCCGACAGGGTAGGCGCTCCGGCCCCGCCGACGTTGTGCGGTCTGTGGCGCCGGCTACCCCTGGACATCAGAGCCGGCCGCGCCGCGTGAGGCCGCGGGCCCCGGCGGCGAAGGCCCGCCCAGCGGCACGATCACCGGTGATCGGCCAGTCCGCCTGCTTGCGCAGGTTGTACCAGATCAGCGACGTCACCCCCGGGTGGGCTCGCAGGTCGGCGAACATCCCAGCGATCCACGCGGCCTTGCTGCCGCCGGCGTCCGCGCTCGCGACCTCGCTGATCTGGATCGGCTTGCCCAGGGCGATCCGCGCCAGCGTCCGGGCCGTGGGGTTGAAAATCCGGGCGAAGCTGCGCCAGCCGCCCCAGTTGAGCCGGCTGCCGCCGTTGAACACCGAGACGCCGACGACGTCGACGTAGGCGCTGCCCGGGTACAGGCGGGCCCTGAGGCTGGCCGTCCCGGCCGCCGGGCTCCAGATCCAGCGGACGTTGCGCGCCCCCAGCTGCGTGAAGATCCGGTGGACGTGCCGCCATGCGGCCACAAACTCCCCAGGGCGGTTGCCGTTGACGACCTCCGACCACGGGTACCAGCTCCCGTTCATCTCCTGGGCCAGGCGGAGGTACACCGGGCGCCCGAAGCGCCGCAGGGCGATCGCCCACCTCCGGATGTAGGCGTCATGCCGGCCGTCGATGATCGATGCCAGCGTGTAGCGCGGCTGATGAGTCGCGTTGCCGTTGTAGTCCCAGGGCTCCCAGGAGATCTCCGGGATGCTGCCCCGGGCGGCGACGGCCCGCAACTGCGCGAGGCTCGGCTGGGCGTGCTGCCAGTCCGCGTACCACATGACGATCCCCACGTGGGCCTGGACCGCCTGTTCGAACGCGTTGACCTGGCCGAGGTCGCGGACCGTCCACGGCGTGGTGGAGTTGTCGGCGAGAGCGAGGGTCGTCACCCCCAGCGTCAGGCGCGGACGGACGCCGGCCACGACCGGGACTGGTCGCGGCCCACGGGCGTGGTGGGCGACCAGCCTGACGGCCAGGCCCGGGGAGACGGCGGCACAGGCGCTGGTCAGAGCGGACGCTCCGACGACCGCGATCTTGGCCCGGCAGTTGCGCAGCGCCCCCAGACGCAGACGGCTGGGGTGCTCGTAGACGTGGAGCGCGATGATCGCCGCCGCGGCGGTCGTGTAGAGCGCGACGTTGATGGCAGCCAGCGTGTAGTAGCCGCGCGCGGCCCCGGCGTCAAAACCCAGCAGCGAGGGCAGCGCCGAGACTCCGGCCAGCACCAGGTACGGCGTGACCACCCGCATCGGGACCGGGGCGACTCCGGACCGTGTGCCCTTGGGTGTCACCTTGAAGGCGAACTCCCGCCCGGCCAACCGCCCGGCGAGCGCGTGCAGGCAGCCGAACAGGGCCCACGGCCACCGGACCAGCTGAAACAGCGCCATCTCCCATGACACGGGCCGGGCGTCGCGCGGGCGCAGCCAGCCGAGGCGCCGCAGCCACAGCACCGTCAACAGCAGCACCAGCGTGGGCGGCATGAAATGTCCATAGAACGAACCCAGCGCCAGCCGCATGAACGGCGTGCGGGTGACGATGGCGATGATCGGCAGCAGCACCGACGCCAGCATCAGCAACGCGAACAGCGGGTACCACCACAGGCAGAAGCCCAGCCGGATCCGAGCCGCCCGGCTCAGCCCGTTGCGATAGCGACGGTTGATTCCCAGCAGCACGTTCATCATGCTCCGTGACCACTGGAACTCCTGGGTCATGCAATCCGCGAAGGTGGCGGGACCGTCGCCGTGGGCCTCAGCGTCGATGGCAAACACGCCCTGCCAGCGGTGAGAGCTCAGCATCAGCGTCGTGGTGAAGTCCTCGGCCAACTCCGGGCCGAGGCCGCCGACCTCGCACAGGGCCGAGGTCCGCACCGCGTAGTGCGAGCCGATGCAGCTCGGCGCGTAGCCACCGCTGTGCCCGGCCTGGGTCGGACCGTGGAGCACGGCCTCGGCGTAGAGCCGGCCCCGCGCCGACCACGACGTGGCCGCGTTGCGATCGCAGATGCTCGGCGCGGCCACATAGCCGACGAGCGGGTCCCGAAACGGGACGACCATGTGGCGCAGATAGTCCGGCGCGGGCACGTGGTCGGCGTCGAGCTGCGCGACGACGTCGTAGAACTCGTAGCCCCACATGTCGTAGAAGTAGGCGAGATTGCCCTCCTTGCAGCGGGTCCGCCTCGGCCACGTCGGCCGGTGGTAGGCGGCGACGCCCTCACGCGAGGACACGGCCACGCTGTGCTCGGCGCACCACTGAAGCGTCTCCGGCGCCGGCCTCTCGTCGGCCAGCCACGTGTCGTACTGGTACGGGAAGTCCTGGGCCAGCATCGCCTCGAGCGTCTCGCGGACGATCTCCCACGGCTCGCTGGGCGCCTTGGTGACGACCATGGCAACGCGCAGGACGGGCGGCTCCAGGGCGGGGTTGGGTCGCTTCATCCGGTAGACCCAGAAGAAGAACCACAGCGGCACGAACAGCATCTCGAAGCCGAGCAGCCCCGTGCTGATCACCTCGGTCGCGGTCGAGGATACGTGAGCGGGATCGAGCCACCACATCCAGGCCCACACGCTCAGCAGCAACCAGGCCGCGATCAGGCAGGCCAGGCGCGCGCGCTGCCCCCTGGTGAGCGCCGCGATCAGATGCCGGTTGTGACGGTTGCGGCGGCGCGACCGCCGGCGCTCGCCCGACGTACCTGCGGTGGCGCTGTCGCCTATCTCGATGTGGTCCGCGCGGACCCCGTCCTGGGGGACGCGCGCATGAATTTCAAGCACTCGACCCCCGGGCCGTGCATGCGACTCATCCGTGATCTACATGACTGCTGGAGGCGCGGCCCGGACCCGTCCGGGGTCCCGTGGGAGACCGTCAATCCAGCGACACACACAATTGCAGACCGTCCGCCGATGTCAAGGCGGACAGGGGTCGCGGGCCGTCGTTGATGCGTCGAGCGACGGCGGGCCAGGCATCCATCAAACGTCGAGCGAGGCCACGAACTTTCACCTGGGCCGACGCGGGCACCGAGGCAGCAGGGGTGCCCGCGGAACGCACCGCGCTTGATCGGCCATGGCGCCCCGCGGTGCTGGCGCTGCTCGGCGTCATGTGGGCGGCGGCGCTGATGCTCGGCCTGACGGCCAGCGCGAGCGCCCATCCCGCGCGCACCCATTCCGGCGCCGCCCGGGCGCGCCACGGGCATCGTCCGTCCGTCCGGCGCCGGCACGGCCGGCGGCATCGTCCTGCCACCCGGATCCGGCATGCGTGGCGCCATCGGCCCGCGGCCCACGCACGCGTATCGGTGTCCGCCGCCTCCGGGACTCCGCTGGTGTTCGGCATCTACCCGGGCGGCACCGCCGGGAGCAGCACGGGACCGAACGGGCCCGTGGCCCCGGAGGACCCGGTCAAGCGCCTGGCTGCGCTGGAGCAGCTCCGGGCCCCGGGCGCACCGTTCGTGCTCCACATCTATGCCGGCTACACCGGGCGGGGCAGCTGGACCGCAGCTCAGCAGGTCGGCGACCAGATCGCCCAGTACACGGCGGCCGGCTTTCAGGTGGAGCTCGTCCTCTGCTACCGGCCCGCCGACGGGGGCTCCCCCCAGGACGTCACGGGCTTTGAGGACTTTGTGACGCAGACCGTTCAGACGTTCGGAGCGAACCCGGGGTTCGCGTCGCTCCAGGTGACCAACGAGGCCAATGTCGCCGGAGCGCCCAACGCCTCCGACGGCTACTACACCGGGGCGGAGGACGCCCTGATCGGCGGCGTGATCGCGGCCAAGGCGGCGATCGGCGCCGGCGGATTCCATCAGCCCACGGTCGGCTTCAACTGGGCCTACGCCGGCACCGGGAACCAGCGCGCGTTCTGGAGCTACCTGGGGAGCCGGGGTGGCCGCGCGTTCGTGAGCGCGGTTGATTGGGTGGGGCTGGACATCTACCCGGATACCTGGGGCCCCGTGATCTCAGGGTCGCTATCGAGTGGCACCTCGTCCGCGATGCATTCAGCCTTTGCCTCGCTGCGCGACACCTATCTCCCGCTGGCCGGGATCCCGTTCCGGGTGCCGCTCCACGTCTCCGAGAGCGGCTATCCGACCGGCCCGGGCCGCACGCCCGCGATGCAGGTGCAGGCGATGCGCGCCGCCGTTGACGCGGTGGTGGCGGGGCGAGCGGCGTTCAACGTCACCGATTACCGGTGGTTCGATCTGCGCGACGCCCTGTCGTCGAGCACCGACTTCCAGTCCCAATACGGGCTGATGACCGACGCCTACGGGCCCAAGCCGGCGTTCTTCGCCTATCAGCAGCTGGTGGCCCGGTACGGACGCTAGTGGTCGCTCCCGTAAGTACGTTCGCACCGAGAGGCGCGACTGGTGGATGTCAGGCAAGGACGCAGGAGCCGACGTGTAGCAGCGCTACACGAGGCTCCGAGGACAGCCGGACGACGCCGGCGCGGCCCATTCAGGCGAGGCAGGATGCCGAGCGGGCCGCAGGCCGGCGCTGGCGCCGCCAGGCGTGCCTCGAATGCGAGCGTACTTGCGTGAGGGGCCACTAGACGGCGCGGCGCCCGACCAGGGCACGGCCGAGGGTCAGCTCGTCGGCGTACTCCAGGTCGGCGCCGACCGGCAGGCCGCTGGCCAGCCGGGTGACCGCAATCTCCGGGTTGCGCTCGCGCAGCCCGGCGGCGATGTGGAGCGCGGTCGCCTCGCCGGTCGTCGTGGGGTTGGTGGCGATGACGACCTCGCGGACGCGGCCGCCCTCCGTGCGGGCGTACAGCTCCGCGATCTTGAGGTCCTCCGGGTCGACCCCGTCGATCGGCGACAGGGCGCCGCCCAGGACGTGGTAGCGGCCGCCGAACTCGTGCGTGCGCTCGATGGAGATCACGTCAGATGGCTCCTCGACCACGCAGATGACCTCCGGGTCGCGCCGCTCGTCAGCGCAGATCCGGCAGCGCGGGCCGTCGGCGAGGTTGAAGCATTCGTCACACAGGCCGATGCGCTCCTTGACCTCGCGGATGGCGTCGGCGAGCGCGAACGCCTCCTCGTCGGAGGCGCGCAGCAGATGGAAGGCGAGCCGCTGGGCGGTGCGGCCGCCGACGCCGGGCAGCTTGGACAGCTCGGTGATCAGCCGCTGGACGGGAGGTGCGTACACCTACATCCCCGGGAGCAGTCCGCCGAGCCCACCCGGTCCGCCGAGCCCGCCGGCGATGCTCCCCATCTTCGAGGCCGCCAGCTCCTGCGCGGCCCGCATCCCTTCGTTGACGGCGGCGAGCACCATGTCCTGGAGCAGCTCCACGTCATCCGGGTCGACCGCCTGGGGGTTGATCCTGATCTCCTTGAGCTCGAGGTCGCCGGAGACCTTGACCGAGACCATGCCGCCGCCGGCCGAGGCTTCGACGACCTCGTCCTTGAGCGACTCCTGGGCGGCGAGCATGTCCTCCTGCATCTTCTGAGCCTGCTTGAGCAGCTGCTGCATGTTGGGCGGCTGGGGCATCACGGCGTCTCCTGGTCGTCGTCGTCGAGCACTTCCTGGGCGTCGAACTCCTCCACCAATCGTTTCACGAGGTCCTCATGGGAGATTGCGCCGGCGTCCGGCTCGTCCGGCTCCAGCTCGTCGCGGAGCTCGTAGCGGAGCACCAGCGGAGTGCCGACGACGGCGCGCAGCGCCTCGGCGGTCGCCCGGCGGTAGTCGTCCTGCTCGGCCTTGCGCTTGAGGAACGCCTTGCCGGAGGGGAAGGCCACGGTCACGTCCTGGTTGTGGAGGGCGACCGGCCGGGCGTCGGCGAGCAGCGCGGCCAGCATCTGGTTGTCCTGGCGCACGACGTCGATGACCGCCGGCCAGCAGGCGGCGACCGTCTGGAGCTCCGGCTCCCCATTGGATTCTTGGGGGGCCGCGGCAGGAGCCGCGGCCTGTTTTTGAGCAGTGGCCGGTGGCCCAGCGTCGGCGGGAGCGGAGGGAGGGGGCGGTGGTTCAGCCGCTTTGGGGGCGGGTGGCGAGGGCGCGGCCGGCACGGGTCTGGCCGCCGGAGCAGGCGCTTTTCCCGCCAGCGCCGCCTCCAGCCGCTCGATCCGCGCCAGCAGCGCCGCCGTCGACGGATCGACCTCCGGCGCCGTGGCCTTGATCAGGACGAGCTCCAGCTGGATGCGCGGCTGGGCGCCGTTGGCGGTGGCCTCCAGCGCGGCCGAGACGAGGTCGAGCAGGCGCACGACGTCGGTGCCGGCCAGCTGCCGGGCCTGGGCGAACAGCCGCTCGTCGCGCTCCGGGGTGACCCGTAGCTCCTCCGGCACCTCCTCCAGCATCTTGACCGCCAGCAGCTCCCGCGCGTGGACCTCCAGGTCGCGGAGGATCTGCCCGGGGTCGCGCCCGGAGGCGGTGAGGCGGGCCGCGGTGCGCAGGGCGGTCGCCGGGTCGTGGGCGATGACGGCGTCGAGCGCCTCGAACAGCTGCTCGGCATCGGCCACGCCCAGGACGGCGAGGACGTCGGCGCTGGTGATCCGCTCGTCGCCGGCGTAGGTGACGAGCTGCTCCAGGGTGCCGAGGGCGTCCCGGAAGCTGCCGGTGGCGTGCCGGGCGATCAGCGCGGTGGCGCCGGGCTCGAGGTCGATCTGCTCGGCGGCGGCGACCCGGGCGACGACCGTGGCGACCTGCTCCACCGTGGGACGGCCGAAGTCGAACCGGTGGCAGCGGTCGACGACCGTCGGCAGCACCTTCTGGGCCTCGGTCGTCGCCAGCACGAAGATCGTCCGCGGCGGCGGCTCCTCCAGCGTCTTGAGGAACGCGTTCCAGGCCTGCGGCGAGAGCATGTGGGCCTCGTCGAGGATGTAGACCTTGTGGCGGCCGGACAGCGGCGCGTAGGCGACGTGCTCACGCAGCTCGCGGATGTCGTCGACGGAGTTGTTGGAGGCGGCGTCCATCTCGATCACGTCCATCGACGTGGCGTTGGCGATCGAGACGCAGGACTCGCAGACGCCGCACGGCGTCACCGTGGGGCCCTGCTCGCAGTTGAGGCTGGCGGCGAGGATCTTGGCCGTGCTCGTCTTCCCTGTCCCCCGGGAGCCGACGAACAGGTAGGCGTGATGGACCTTGCCCCGGGTGATGGCGTTGGACAGCGTGCGCACCACCTGCTCCTGGCCGACCATGTCGGCGAAGGTGCGGGGGCGGTGGCGGCGGTAGAGCGAGGGGCCGGTCGACACGGTCACCCCGAGTCTAGATGCCGGGGCGGCCTGGCCCGCGTCCCCTGCGCAATCCCAGGCTGCCCCGGCCCGCCGATGACTCTGGGGGAGATCCGGCCCAAAATCGGCCGGTTTTCCCCCAGAGTGCGAAGAAAGCGGACCGTGCACCCTCTGTCGATGCCGTACCCGGGGCGCGGCCGCCGTTTGATGACTCCGATCCGGCACTCCCGCCGCGCCTGGAGGTGACCGCTTAAGGCTGCTTCCTTCCGGACCTGACCTGGTTCACAGCTCTCCATCGCAACGGGACCAGACCATCACCGCCTCAAACGGGGCGCTGACCTCGGGCCTCAAGCCCCTCGAGAGGGAATTCAGCCCCGCTAGAGCGGATTGCGGGTACAGGGCACCGCTAGCACCCCGCCTAGCACGGTCCGCGTCCAATGCTAGTGCCTTCCGGCGGCGACCGGCTGTATCTTGCACACGGCTATGGCAGTTGGAGTCATTGGGCTTGGGTACGTCGGTCTTCCGCTGGCCGTGGAGTTCGCCGAGGCCGGGCAGCCGGTCATCGCTGTCGACGTCGACGACGCGAAGGTGGCTGCCATCCGCGCCGGCGAGTCCTATGTGGAGGACATCCCCTCCGAGCGCCTGCGGGCGGTGCTTGACCGGATCGAGACCGATACCCACTTCGCCCCGCTGGCGCGCGCGGACGCGGTGCTGATCTGCGTGCCCACCCCGCTCACCCCCAACCGGGAGCCGGACCTCGGCCCGCTGCTGGCCGCCACCCGGTCGCTCGCCCAGATCGCGCAGCGCGGGCAGCTGATCGTGCTGGAATCCACCACGTATCCCGGCACCACCCGGGAGCAGGTGCTGCCCCTCCTGGAAGCCGAGGGCCTGCGCGTCGGCGAGGACTTCAACCTGGCGTTCTCCCCGGAGCGCGTCGATCCCGGCCGGACCGACTACACGCTGCGCACCACCCCCAAGATCGTCGGCGGCGTGACGCGGGCCTGCACCGAACGCGCCACCGCGCTGTATGAGACCGTGTGCGATCAGGTCATCCGGGTCTCCACGCCCGAGGCCGCCGAGATGGCCAAGCTGCTGGAGAACATCTTCCGCTCGGTCAACATCGCGCTGGTCAACGAGCTGGCCATCCTGGCCGACCGCATGGGACTGGACATCTGGGAGGTCATCGACGCCGCCGCCACCAAGCCCTACGGCTTCATGCGCTTTGAGCCCGGCCCCGGAATGGGCGGACACTGCCTGCCGGTGGACCCGTTCTACCTGACCTGGCGCGCTCGGGAGTTCCACATGTCGACCGAGTTCATCGAACTGGCCGGCAAGGTCAACCAGCACATGCCCTACTACTGCGTGGAGCGCATCGAACGCGCGCTCAACGATGTGGAGAAGCCGGTCAAGGGGTCACGGATCGCCATCCTGGGCGTCAGCTACAAGGGCGGCGTCGGCGACACCCGGGAGTCACCGGCGCTGCGCATCATGGAACTGCTCTCCCAGCGCGGAGCCGTCCTCTCCTACCACGACCCGTTCGTCCCGGCGCTCCCGGAGCTGGGCCTGCAGAGCTCGCCGCTCGCCGACGCCGCCACCGCCGACGCCGTCATCCTGGTCACCGCCCATCCCCAGGTCGACCACGGCGCCGTCCTCGAATCCTCCAGTCTGTTCGTCGACCTGCGCGGCGTCACCCGTCGCCTGGGCTCGCAGGCCGTCGTCCGCCTGTAGCAGCGGACGACGGCCCGGCCACGGCGCTACTTCAGGCGTCGGCACCGGCGCGCCCCCGGCGCGCGTCGTCGTCAGGCTGAGCGCCGGCGAGGGCGCGCTCACCGCGGCCGTCTCCGACACTGGACCCGGGATACCGGATGAGCATCAGGCGGCGATCTTCACCGACGGATTCACCACCAAGGCCGCATTGGGCGGCCGCCACCGGGGGCTGGGGCTGGCGGCCGTGCACCGCCTGGTGCACCGCAGCCGGGGCAGCATCGCCGTGAGCGGGGGGACGCCACCGTGTTCACCGTCGTCCTGTCACCTCCCGGCTCCGGTGCCGACCCGGACATGATCTCCACGCTCATCGTCGAGGACGACTTTCACGTCGCCACCATCCACGCCGCCTACATCCGGCGGGTCCGCGGGTTCGACGTCTGCGGACACGCCGCCACCCTGGCCACCGCCCGGGCCGAGCCGCCCGCCTGGCCCCACGCTAATCCTCCTCGAGCTGGGCACCGTCCGTTGCTTGGTCAAGCTCGCTTCGCTCAGCTGGAGGAGCGCCTGATGACGTATCGCAGCCTCCACGCCCGCATGGACCGGTTGGTGGAGGAGGAGCAGCACGCGGTCGACGCCTGTACGGGCTGCCGCGCGGGGCGGCACCCCTGCCCAAGGGCCAGTCCGCCCCACCATGGCCCGCATCCGCGAGCGCCCGCGATGGGCCGCCGAGGACCTCTCCGCCGGGGAGGTGGCGGCCAGCATCGGCGTCAGTCGCTCGACCGCCCAGCGCTATCTGTCCGAGCTCGCCCGCTAGGGGGCCGTCGAGCTCCGCCTGCACTACGGTGCCGCCGGCCGTCCGGAGCACCGCTACCGGATCGCCGCCCCCTGAACGGTGGCGGCGCGTAGAATCGTCGTGCTCAGCAGGGCGCGTAGCTCAGTGGGAGAGCGCTCGCTTCACACGCGAGAGGTCGCTGGTTCGAGCCCAGCCGTGCCCATAAATCCCTCCAAATCTCCATATTACGATTTGTCAGAGCGCTCGGCCTCAGAAACCGAACAGCTCTGTAGCTTTCGTCTCGCAGCACGGCAGACCGTCCGTCGCTGGCCGCTCGCGCAAGGCCGTGAACCGAAGCCGCCGGCTACAGCGCGGCCACGAGATCGCGCCACTGCTCCTGTGTGGGCCACTGGTCGATCAGCCGCTCGACACCGGCGACGATCTCACCGAACTGGGCGTGATCGAGCGTCCAGATCAGGATCATCCCGGCGTGGGCACGCTGGGCCTCGGCCCACTCCCGCGCCAGCGGAGCGAAGTCGCGGCTGTTGCGCGTCACGAGAATTCGCGATTGCTCAGCAGCGAGTTCGAGCACCAACGGATCGTCAAGCCCCTCGAACGTTGCGTCCTCAGCGAGCGCGAGCACATCGTGGCCACCCGCTTGCAACGGCCCACCGATTCGTCGCGGCGACAGATTCGCGTCCAGCAGCAGGCGCACGAACCGTTAGGACGCGAACCGCACGAACGGATACAGCTCACGCCACTCCCCGACCGGACGGCAGTTCTCTGCGATCGCGTCCGCCACCTCGTCGGGGTAGCACTCCCGATACGCAAGCGCGAGCTGCACCTGGCGCTCTGAGAGCTGCGTGTCGGCCACGAGCTGCTCGATCGATTCGTACTCGTCGGCCATCTGGGCGACCTCCCAGACGTCCAAGCCGGATCCGATCACCCACGGCCGACGGCGAGCGTCGTCGCCCCGGAACCCAATCCCGGGGAACCGGCGCGCGCGAGCAGCCTCCTCGGCCAGCGCCTCGACGATCGCGCTCTTCGACCGCCGCGTGCGCCGCGCCTCAGCCTCGATCGTCCTGTCCGTCGCGAGCGTGAAACGGACGCTGAAAGGCTCGCCCTTCAGCCCTCTGCTTCGGTCGCCGGATGCCATGGACCTAGCCTATCGCACACAAAACTTACGGGGTGCGATTACGCGCGAACCGACGCTGACACGGCCATTGCCGCCGGCGACCGGTCGCGGACGATCATCCGACCGGGCGGGCTGACCAACGAGCCCGGGACGGGCTCGGTGCGCGCGAGCATCGACCCGCACCGAGGGCAGGTGACCCAGGACGACGTCGCGGTGTTGGCGGCTGCACTGGCCGAACCGCGACTCGCGGGCGTCACGTTCCACCTCAAGGGCGGCGATGTTCCGTTCGCGTCCGCCGTGGCCGCACTTGTGCCATGAGCTTTTCTGCGGACACGGCCGGTTATTCGAGCGCGCGACGCTCGGCCTGCTCCGCCAGGACACGGTAGACCGGCGCGAGGAGATCGACGAGGTTCTGACCGTCGACGTTGACCGGCGCCGGACCCAGCTGGCGCAGCAGCACAGCCGTTGCCTCGGCGGCGAGCGGATTGATGTGCAGGTCGGCGAGTGCCGGCCGGCTCTCCCAGAACGAGTCGAGTTCGTCGACGAGCGCCGGATAGCGCGACTCGGGCGCCGTCGGTCGCGCAGTGCGAGCGCCTGTGCTGCCACGGCGATGCGCGGCACGGCTGGAGCCGCCCGCGGCGCTGGCGCCGGCTCTCCGCGCGCGCAGGTGCTCGAGCAACTCCGCCTGCTCGCGGCCCCGCCAGGCGAAGATCTGGAACGGGTCCTGGTCGAAGCGCTCAGCGAGGATGTAGTAGGTGGCCGCGATGTGCTTGCACGGATTCACCGAGTCCGGGCACGTGCAGCTCGCCTTCAGCTCGCCGCGTGAGCGCGGGAACAGTGTCAGCTTGCACGACGCGAACACGTCCTCGATGTCGCGGGGCATCTCGCCGGCAAGCAGTTGCGCGAGTGGTAGCGCCTGCGAGGCCATCGCTTTCTCCAGTCGCCGCCACTGCTGCTCAGTCAGCGCCTTGCCCAGGATCCGGACGCGATAGGGCGTGTAGCGCGAGCCCTGCACCTTCGCGATCACGATGCCCGGCTCGACGTCCAGCTCTATCACCTGGCCGCGGCGAGCGTAGTTGCGCCCGCGCTGCAGCCGGGAGCCGACGCCTAACGACTCGAGCAGCGCGATGAACCGCTGCGACCACCACGTCTCACCGATCGCGCCGCGCTTGCTACGCGCGGTAATCCCGCCCTGCACCGACAGCGGCTTCGATGGCTCCCAATCGCGCCAATCGGACCAGTCGTTCACGCCGTCACCGCCTCTTGCGAGAGGCTCACAAGCTCGCGGAGCTGGGCGGTGTCGAGCTCGGTGATCCACCCCTCGCCAGTCCCGACGATTCGCTCGGCGAGATCCTTCTTCTGCGCAATCAGCATGTCGATCCGTTCCTCGATCGTGCCGACGCACGTGAGCTTGCGCACCTGGACGTTCTTGCGCTGACCGATCCGGAACGCGCGATCGGTCGCCTGGTCCTCGACAGCGGGGTTCCACCAGCGGTCGAAGTGGACGACGTGGTTGGCCGCGGTGAGGTTGAGGCCCGTGCCGCCCGCCTTCAACGACAGGATCATCAGCGGCGGCCCGGCGTCGCCCTGGAACCGCGCGACCATCTCGTCGCGCGCGGCCTGCGCGGTCCCGCCGTGCAGGAACAGCACCTCGCGCCCGAGCCGCTCCTGCAGGTGACGGCGGAGCAGGTGCCCGAACTCGGCGAACTGGGTGAAGCAGAGCGTCTTGTCCCCCTCGGCGAGCGCCTCAGCCAGGATCTCCTCAAGCCTTGCGAGCTTGCCGGAGCGTCCGTCGAGCGCAGAGCGATCCTTGAGCAGGTGCGCCGGGTGGTTACACGCCTGCTTGAGCTTCATCAGCGCCGCCAGGATGATCCCCGAGCGCTCAATCCCGGTCGTTTGCTCCGCCTTCTCGATCATCTCGTCGACAACCGCCTGGTAGAGCGTCGCCTGCTCCCTGGTCAGGTGGCAGTCGATGCGCATCTCGATCTTCTCGGGCAGGTCGGTGATGATGCTCCTGTCGGTCTTCAGCCGGCGCAGGATGAACGGGCCGGTCGCCTGGCGCAGACGCTCCGTCGCGTCGCGGTCGCGGTAGCGCTCGATCGGCGTGGCATAGCAGCGTTTGAACGTCGCAGCCGGGCCGAGCAGCCCGGGATTGAGAAAGTCCATGATCGAGTGGAGCTCGGTGAGGCGATTCTCGACCGGCGTGCCGGTCAGCGCGACTCGATGGCGGGCGGGGATCGAGCGGATCGCCCGTGTCTGCTTCGCGTCGCTCGTCTTGATGTTCTGCGCCTCGTCGAGCACGAGTCGCTGCCACTTGGCAGCGGCCAGCGCCTCGCGGTCGCGCACCGCCAGCGCATAGGTCGTGACCACGAGATCCGCACCTCGCGCGGCGGCCAGGAATTCGCGGCCTTTCAGTCGCTCGCGACC
>CAWJOS010000011.1:0-330937 GCA_963844555.1 uncultured Solirubrobacteraceae bacterium | reverse complement strand
GCCCGCGCGCCAGCCATCGTGCCTCCAGCGCGAGCGGCCATTCGAGGACGTCGTTGAGCCACGCCGGCCCCAGGTCGAGGTCGCTGGTGTAGCCGTTGCCGGTTCCCAGGCGGCGCTGGGCCAGGCGGACCGCGGCCGCGGGCGCGAGCAGCAGGCTGTTGAAGGCGCTGACGCGCTCGATCCGCCAGCCGGCGGCGGCCGCTGCTCCACGCAGCCGGGGCCGCGAGTACCGGCGATAGTGGTGGTTCGCCTCGTCGTGGCGGGACCACAGCGCCTGATAGGCGGGGACGGTCACCAGCAGCCAACCTCCCGGCCGGCAGACGCGGCGCAGCTCGATGAGCGCCGCCACGTCGTCCGGGACGTGCTCGATGACGTCCAGGCAGGTGATCAGATCAAACGTTCCGTCATCCCAGGGAAGCTCCTCCAGCCGGCCGATCGCCACTTCCCCCAGCCCGCGGTCGCGGGCGAGCTCGGCGGCCTCGGTGTTGAGCTCCAGGCCGCTCACCTGGCCGTAGTCGACGAGCTCCTGGAGCGTGCGCCCGGAACCGCAGCCGGCGTCGAGGACGCGCGCGCCCGCGGGGAGGGACAGCCGGTCGAGCTCGGCGCGGATGATCCGCCGCCGGCCGCGGTACCACCAGTGGTGTTCGTCGACGGCCAGCGTCGCCTTCATCAAGGTTGCGTCCATGACGAGCGAGATGCTAGACGGCCGCTGCCACGATCCGGATCGTGACCCGTGATGGCCGACCGGTCAGGAGCGGACGGCCACCGGCTCCTGCTCAGGCGCCCGGGCCGCCGGCAGCCGGAGGGTGAAGGTGGCCCCGGGGCCGGGCCGCTCCTCGAGGATCAGCTCGCCGCCCATCCGCTCGGCCAGCTCGCGACCGATGGCCAGGCCCAGGCCGAAGCCGGCCTGACCAGCGGTGTCCCGGCCCCGGTGGAAGCGCTCGAAGATGGCCTGGCGCTCGTCGGCGGGAACCCCGGGGCCCTCGTCGGTCACGCTGATCCCCGCCGCCGGGCGAGGGTGGAGGGTGACCCGGACCCGGCTCCCGGCCGGGCCGGCGCGCATCGCGTTGTCGAGCAGGATGCGGAGGATCTGCGCAATGCTGCCCGGGTCGCCCAGAGCCCAGACGGCGCCCGCATCGTCCTCCAGGACCGAGCGGACCGCTCGCTGCTCCGAGCCGAGCTCAAACTCCGCCAGCACCGCCCGGCTGAGCTCGCCGAGCTCGACGGGCTCGGAGCGCAGCTCCACCTGGGCATCGATCCGCGAGAGATCGAGGAGATCAGCGGCAAGCCGTCCGAGGCGTCGCGACTGGGCGTGCGCGCGCCGCACCAGCGCCCGCGCGTCCTCCAAGTCCGGCTGCTCGTCGTTGAGGTCCTCACTCAGCAGTTCCAGCATGCCGTCGAGCGAGGTCAGCGGCGTGCGCAGCTCATGCGACGCGGTGGCCACGAACGCGCGCCGCGCCTCCTCCTGTTGGCGCAGCCGCTGCTGCATCAGGGCCAGCGTCCGGGCCAGGTCGCCCACCTCGTCATAGGCGCGATCGACCGGCACCTCCACCGCAGGACCGTCCTGGGTCATCTGCAGGGCCGCCTCGCGCAGCCGGCGCAGGCGCCGCACGAGCCGGGCCGAGAGGGGAATGCCGAGCAGCATGGTCAGGGCGAGCGCCGCCAGCGCCGCGTACAGGAACGCGGTGCGGACGGCGCGGACGACGACCGGGATCTCGCTGATCGACTTGCGCACCGCCAGCACGTAGTAGTGGCCGTCGACGTCCTTGAAGCGGATGGCGATGCGGACGTACTCGGTCCCATCGATGGTGCCGAACGTGTAAGAGCGGCCGGTGCGGAACGCCTGGGGCACGTCGCTGAAGGAGTCGTCGCCCTCGTCGGCGCGCTGGGGCAGGATCGGCGCGGCGCCGGTCCCGTCCGGCGCTGGGTTGCCCAGCACGCTGACCCGCGCGTCGAGCCGGCCGCCGAGATGCGCTCTCGTACTTCCCAGCCTGCCGGTCCAGTACTTCGACAACCCCACCTCGCTGAGGTCGATGCTGGAGAACTGGGCGACAGTCGACTTGGTCAGCGTGTGGATGAGGCTCGTCCGCTCGGCGTTGCGCAGGCTCTTCTCAAGCGGCCCCAGCAGCGCGACCGACGCCACCACCAGGGTCGCGACCGCGGTGATGAGCACCACGCCCACGATCCGGGCGCGCAGACCGAAGGGGTGCCCCCGCAGACCCGCCACGGCTATCGGCCCTCGGCCACTATGGTCCTCGCAGCCGATACCCGGCGCCACGGACGGTCAGGATGTACCGCGGCTTGTCCGGCTCCGGCTCCAGCTTCTCGCGCAGATGGCGGATGTGGACGTCGATCGCGCGGGGATCCCGGTAGGCGCTGTCGCCCCAGATGGCCCGCAGGAGCTCCTGGCGGTTGAGCAGCCTGCCCGGATCGGCCATGAGCGCATCGAGCAGCTCGAACTCTGAGAACGTCAGCTTGACCGGATGGCCGTCGATCGTGACCTCGCGCTGGGCGCGGTCCAGGGCGATGGGGCCGACGACCAGCACCTCGTCGCCCATCGCCCGGGTGCCGGCGCGCCGGAGCACGGCGCGGATGCGGCTGCGCAGCTCCGCCAGGCCGAAGGGCTTGGTGACGTAGTCGTCGGCGCCGGCCTCGAGGCCGAGCACGGCGTCGGCCTCGGAGTCCAGCGCGGTCAGCATGATGATGGGGACGACGTTGCGCCGGCTGCGCAGCGTCCGACAGACCTCGTAGCCGTCTGGTCCCGGGCCCAGCGCGACGTCGAGCAGGACGATGTCGAAGCTGTCGGTGCTGGCGCGATCGATGGCGCTGCGTCCGTCGGAGACGGCCAGGACCCGGTGCCCCTCCCGGGAGAACGAGCGGGTGAGCATCTCCCGCAGATCAGACTCGTCGTCGACGACGAGGATGCTCAGCGAGGCATCGGCCCCGCGGCTGGGAGCGTGGTTGGCGGCCCGTCCCTGCGCCGTGGTCTCACTGGGATGCTCAAACGCCATGTCTAGGTGTCATGGATCGTATCGACGGTCACCGGCGGCTCCGGCTGGCCTCCGCGGTCGACCGATGCCGTCAGACCGCCTCCAGCTTGCGGCGCTGGGGCACATTCGGCTCAGTCTCCTGCACGGTGATCCGGCGCGGGGCCAGGCTCCCCTCGGCCGCCCACGCCCACAGGACCGCCAGCCAGGTGATCGTAGCCAGGGTGACGTGGACCCACACCATCTCGGCGGGAAGGCGCAACTCGTATTGGACGCTGCCGACCAGGCCCTGAGCGGCGAGCAGGACGCCGAGCAGGGTCAACGGCTCGAGAGCTGCCCCAGTGGCCCCGCGCCGGCGGCGCAGGAACCACACGCCGATGACCGACACGCCGAACAATGCCGCGATCGTCGCGTGCTGATGGACGGCCCAGCTGAGCGTGCCGGCGCCCTTGAAGTCGAGGCGATGGACGACCTGCCCGGTGAAGCCCCCGCCGTGCGGCCCGGCGGCCGTGACGACGCTGCCGGCAACGATCGTCAGCGCGGCAAACGGCGCCAGCGCCCGCACCGACCAGACCGACACCCGGTCGGTCACTCGCGGTCGGCTTCCGGGCTCATGATGGCTGCGCCAGGCCAGGGCGAAGGCGGCGATGAGGACGACCAGCGACAACGCGAAATGGGCCATGACGAAGCCCGGCGCCAGATGGTTGAGCACCGTCAGGCCGCCCAGCACCGCCTGGGCGACCACGCCCAGTGGCAGCAGGAGCGCCAGCCAGACCAGATCCCGGCGGAATGGGCGACGCCGGAGCGCCATGACGAAGGTACCGACGGTAAGGACACCCACCAGGAAGCCGACGACGCGGTTGCCGAACTCGATGAGCGCGTGGGAGCTGAGCGGCGGGAGCGGCGTGCCTCCGCACTTCGGCCAGTTCTCGCAACCCAGCCCGGAGTCGGTGAGCCGGACGGCCGCTCCGCTGAACACGATCACCGTGAGCGCAGCCAGCGTCGCGTAGGCCGCGATCCGGAACTGCCGAGGGGTGACGGTCAGGCGCTCACGCATCGGCGTACACGTATGGGAGAGAGCCGGTTTGCTCGTGGAGGCCGGGCGCGGACCGGTCCCGGGCGGAGGGGATGAGCTCCACGTCGTCCGGCCAGGCGATCGCCACCTCCGGATCGTCGAAGGCGAACCCGGATTCGGCGGAGGGGTCGTAGTAGGTCGTCACCTTGTAGGTGACGTCGGCGACATCGCTGAGGACGCAGAACCCGTGGGCGAACCCGTCCGGGCAGAAGAGCATGCGGTGCTCGACGTCATCCAGGACGAAGCTCTCCCACTCGCCGAACTGGGGCGAGCCGGGCCGGATGTCGACGACGACGTCGAAGATCGCGCCCCGGACGCAGCGGATGAGCTTGGCCTGGCCGGGCTGGAAGTGCATCCCGCGGACGATCCCCTGACGCGAGCGCGAATGGTTGTCCTGGACGAACTCCTGGGCAATCCCCAGGTCCTCCATCGCGTTGCGACGGTAGGCCTCAAGGAAGAAGCCGCGATCGTCTCCGTGGACGACCGGCGCCAGGAAGAGGGGTCCGTTGAGCTTGGTGGGGAGCTTCTGCATCGCGCTGCTGCTGGACGTGGCACCACATTATCGACCCTCTCCTCCGGGTGCCGGGCGGGCCCCTGGGCCGGTGCCCCCGGCCCGCCACCTGAAATTGGTGCGGTCGTTACGATCCCGCGCAGATGAGCGCGACCGGAGCCGCTTCCCGGACAAGTGAGCCAAAGGCGGACCGCACCCGTCGACGGGCCGTGGCAACTCGACTGGACACAGCTGGTTGGGAGGTCAGGTCGCTCTGGGGCGCAGTGATCGTGTTCGTCCTCATCTCGCTGTGGTGGCTCACTCAGGACGACCAGGTGCCGGACTTCGACAGCGGGCTGCACATGATGACCGCGATCACCTACCAGGCCCACCTGGTGAACGGACCGCGCGACTTCTGGTTCACGGACTACAACAGCTATCCGCCACTGGTTCACCTGGTCGGCGCGGGATCGATCTTCCTGGCGGGGACCCATCCCATGGCGTTCGTGATGTCGTCGAACGTCGTGTTCGTGCCGCTCATGGCCTTCGGTTGCTACGGCACGGGTCGACTTGTCGCCGGCCCACGAGCGGGCCTGCTCGCCGGACTGTTCGCACTCGGATCACCCATGTTCATCTCGCTGATGCATGAGTACCTCATCGATGGGCCGCAGGCGGCGATGGTCGCCGTGACCGTGTGGGCGATCCTGGCGTCCCGGCGGTTTGAGAGGACGTGGATCTCAGCACTCGCCGGCGTGCTGTTCGGCCTGGCGCTCATGACTAAGGAGACTTCGGTGGTCTTCGTCTCCGGCCTCCTCCTGGTCGTCATCGCCCGCGGCGGTTGGCGCTCATGGCGCGGACTCATCGCGTTCGCCGTAGCAGTCGCGCTCGTCGCGGGCCCTTGGTACGTGTACCACGAGTCGCAGATCCTCCAGAGCTTCACCGGAATCGGTCAAGGCGCACCCAACACGCTCCAGGCCCCTCCAAGATTCTCGCGCCGGAACCTCGGCTGGTATGTCTGGAATCTGCTCAACGAGCAGACGCTCAGCATCTACGGAGCCCTGTTCTTCATCGGTGTGCTCAGCGCCTTGTGGCGCTGCATCCGCGGCCGAATCGACTCGGCGAACCTGTACCCGGAACTGCTGGCTGGAGCGTTCGTCTCCTACCTCGGAATGACGTACCTGACGCACAAGGATCCCCGCTACACCATCCCCGCGCTCGTCTACTTCGCAGTCCTCGGCACGTGCTGGATACCGCTGATCCGCCGCCCCCAGATCAGGCGGATTCTCTCCGGCGGCGTGGCGGCGCTCGCGGTGGTGTACCTCATCGGGATGTCGGTCGGCATCGGCCATGCCGTGAGGATCCGGCTGCCCGGCGCGCAGGACACCATGATCTATCAGCGTCAGCTCACCCTATATGAGACCGACGGGTGGGTGCGTGGCGGGGCGGCCACTGATGCGCACGTGCTCTCGTTGCTCGAGGGTCTGCGCCGCGCCGGCGTCTACCGTGCGGACCTCTACACGGGCGGGAACGAGATCGACTTCAACACGACCGGAGTCGAGCCGTTGATGGTGACGGCCGGGATTGACCCCGCCCTCACTCCGCTAGCTCCCAACTGGCAGAACGTGTATGTCTTCGTCCACGTCCCGCGCGCCGGGGAGCCTGTCCCATGTCAGACCCTGAATGACGGCGTGGGAATCTACGTTGCGCGAGGCAACTTCAACGGGCTCAATCCCGTGACCCTGAACAACCAGGTAAGCCCATCACAGACATTCACTCTGGTGTGTCCGGGACGGGCGCCGCTGCGGTATCCCCGGCCGACCTGACGCTTCAGCGGCGCGCTTGTGGCTGAACCAGCCGGGCCGGGTGAGAGTCCTCTAAAGGTTGGCCCGCGGGCGAGTCTGGCCGCCGGGGCCCGGGTAGCGGGGGCTGGGACAGACTCGACCGCTGTCGACCGGGTGGATGGGGCGCCGCAGGTGGAGCCGGTGGTGGTGGGGGAGGTCCGGCCGGGCCAGGCCTGCAGTTAGGCTTGAAGGCCTGTGTCCGAGGAGGGCCTACTGCCGCCGGCTGTCTCGATCTCGCTGGACGAGGACGTACGAACGTACTGGCTTGACCGAGCGGCGCAACACACCTCGGACACCTACGCCGGTGTCCGGATCTCGAAGTTTCCGGAGGATCTGCGGACGTACGAGCACCTGCTCTGGGCGTCGCGGGCCAACGTCGTGGTTGAGATCGGTTGCCAATTCGGCGGGAGCGCTCTGTGGTTCCGAGATCGACTGCGCACCATGGCCGCCTACAGGCGCATCAGCCGGCCGCGAGTCATCTCGGTCGACGTCGATGTCCAGGCGGCTCGCGCGGCGATCGCCGCGGTCGATCCCGGCTTCGCAGCTGAGATCACGCTGATCGAGGGAGACGTGACCGATCCGCGCCTGCCGGAGAAGGTCGCATCGTTGGTGCCGGCGGGAGCCCGCTGCATGGTGATAGAGGACTCCGCGCACACGTACGAGACCACGCTCGCCGCACTCACCGGGTTTGCCGCACTCGTACCGCTCGGTGGCTATTTCGTCGTCGAGGACGGGTGTGTCGACATCCCTGAAATGCGGCTGGCGGACGACTGGCCGACCGGCGTCCTACCCGCGCTCCAGGCCTGGCTGAAGACGCCTGATGGCGCCGGGTTCGTGGTACGACGGGACTTGGAACGGTACGGCTTGTCCTGTCACCCCGGCGGGTTTCTGCAGCGGACGAAGTCCGCGTAGTACCGGCCCGGATCCCTACCCGCGCAGGAATCGCCCAGGGTCAGCGAGGAAGTCGTCGATCGCCGCCTCGTAGTCGTCCCGGTTGCCGATGTCGCGCCAATAGTCCTCGTGCAGATATGTCTGGACGGCCAGCCCCTCAGCCTTGGCCCGCAGGAGCAGATCCGGGAAATCGATCCGCTCTCCCGGGCCGATCAGATCGATGATCTGAGGCTCCATCGCATAGACCCCCATGCTGACCGTGAAGTGGAGGCGGGGTTTCTCCTCCAGACGATCGATCCCGCCGTCCGCGTCGCGGTGGACCACGCCGTACTCGATGTCGACATGCCGCTGCTTGATCGCCATCGTCGCGACAGCGCCCCGGTCGCGATTGCGCTTCACGAGCAGCGCGAAGTCGAGCGTGGTGAGGATGTCGCCGTTGAGGGCGAGGAACGTCTCGCGGGGGCGGCGCACGTTGGCCAGCGCGCCCGCCGTACCGAGCGGCTCGTCCTCGTAGACGAAGTCCACCGGGATCGGGTATCCGCCGCTGTGCGCGATCCAGCTCTCGATCAGGCCACTGAGATGCCCGACCGAGATCGTCACGCCGTCCACCCCCGCCGAGACGAGCTGGTGCAGGAGAACGTCGAGGATCGGGCGGTCACCGATTGGCATCAGCGGCTTGGGCAGGACCGTCGTGTACGGCTTGAGGCGGCTACCACGGCCGCCCGCCATGATCACCGCGTGCATGCGCGCTCCCGGTGCCGCCACCCGCTGCGGCCTGCGCTGCTGATCTGACGCCCGCTCATCTGGGCACCGAGGCGGCGACCGCTCCGCGGCGGCACTCCTCCAGCATGTCGCGCACGCTGTCAACCAGCTCCATCTGCGGCCTCCAGCCGGTGATCGCGCGGAGGCGGGTCGGGTCACCAACCACCACCGGAGGATCGACACGGCGTTGGAGGTCCGGATGCACCGATATGGAGATCGGCACCGACGCGGCGTCGATCATCATCTGAGCCAGCGTGCGCAGCGGCGTTGCGACCCCTGAGCAGACGTTGACGATCCCATCCGCCCCCGGCTCGCGGGCGAGCGCGATGTAGGCGTCGACGACGTCGCGAACGTCCAGGAAGTCGCGGACGACGTCGAGCCGGCCGGTGCGCAGCACCCCACCGCCTGCCTTCTCGGCGGCGACGATCTGCCGCGCCCATTGGCCCGCCGGCGCGTCCGGCTTCTGCCGCGGTCCAATCAGGTTGAAGCTCCGTGCCCAGATGATCCGTACGCCGCTACGCAGCGGTTCGGCGAGAACCGCCTGCTCCAGCACCGACTTGGCGGCACCGTACGCGGACACGGGGACGGTGGGGTCGTCCTCCGCCAGCCGGTCCGGACTGCCCATGCCGTACTGGGCGGCCGACCCTGGGATCAGGACCGGCGCATCAGGGGCGAGGCGGGCCACGGCGGCGACGACGTTACCCGCCAGCATCACGTCGGTTCCCAGCGAGACCCACGGACTGGCGTCCCGGGGGGCGGCGGCGGCGTGGATCACCGCCGCCGGGCGGGCATCAGTCACGACCCGCTCGGCGACGAGGGGATCGCGGAGGTCGCCGGAGGCGGCGCACACGCGCAGCCCTGCCTGACCGGCCCGCTCCATCACCCACGCTCCAACGAAGCCGCTGGCCCCGGTGACGAGAAGGTCGTTGCTCACCTGCGGGCAGGATATCGGTGGAGCGCTCAGCCCCCACCGCCGATGCTCGGCTGGACGAGTGGCTCACCCCGCCGGTGGTCTGTGTCCGCGGGCCTGGCGTACAGGGCCAGAGTCGCCTCGGTCATCGCCCCCAGAGAGAACCGCCGCGACCAGCTCTCGCGGCCGGCACGGCCAAGGGCGCGGCGACCGGCCGGATCGCCGGCGAGGTCGGTCAGCACGACGGCGAGTCCGCCCGCATCGCCAGGCGCAAACAGTCGTCCGGTGACACCGTCGGTGACCGCCTCGGGGATCCCGGACAGCCGGGAGGCGACCACCGGCTTGGCGCACGCCATGGCTTCGAGGATCACCAGCGGAAGGCTCTCGTCGGCCACCGACGGCACCGTGAGCACGTCGACGGCGTGATACAGCGAGCCGATCTGGGGAAGCCGACCCAGAGCGGTCAGCCGGTCGCCGAGGCCCAGCTCGCGGGCGCGGGCCGCAGCGTCCGCGGGGAGCTCCGCGCCCGCGACGACCCCGTGCGCGTCCCGAGCCAGGGCGAGCGCCTCGACCAGCACCCGGTGTCCCTTCTGCTCGTCGCTGGTCGCGGCCACCATGCCGACGAGGAGCTGGTCATCGGTCACTCCGATCCGGGCGCGGAGGGCGGCGGCGTCGGTGGCGCCGCTCGGCTCCGGCACGCCCCAGGGGATGAGTGCCGGCCCCTGAGAAGCCGGCAGGCCGCGGAGCTCGCGGAGCTGGCCGGCCACCAGCCCGGTGGCGCTGATGACCGTCTGGTTCGCGCGCCACACCGCGAGGTCGACGGCCGTCTGGATGGGAACGTAGCTCTCGGCCCGGCTGCGGGGCGCCGCGTAGATCGTCAGCACCCGCCGGGGCACTCGCAGCAGGCCGCCGGCGATGACCGCGATCCGGCAGAGGTCAGACCCGGGATAGCCGCCGTTGTGGACGTGCAGGACATCCGGGTTCAGTCGCCGAAGCGCCGTCGCCAGGCTCGGCAGAGCGATGGCCAGCGCCCGCGCCCGGCGCGCCGGGCCGGTGGCGGTGGCGTAGGCGTCGCTGCCGGTGACCGCGGTGGTGGCGCCGGGCACCTCGGCGGCGATGTTCTCAAGGAGCCACCGCTGCGGTGCGAGGACGGTGGTCTGATGTCCCGCCCCGACGCAGGCGGCGACGACATCTTGGAGCACACGCTCGGCGCCGCCGCGGCGGGGCGTGTCGATGAAATGGACGATGCGCATTCAGCCGGCCGCCGTCGCGACGGGGGCGGGGATATGGTCTGGTTGTGTCACGTTCAGGGCTGTCCGTGGTCCGGGAGGGGGCTCGATGCCGCGCGTGAGCGTGATCGTGCCCGCCTTCAACGCCGCGGCGACGATAGTGCAGACGCTGCAATCGGTCGTGTCCCAGACCTACGACGACTGGGAGATCATCGTCGGCGACGATTGCTCCACCGACGCCACGGCGGAGCTGGCGCGGTCGGTGTCCCCCCGGGTGAGGGTCGTCACGGCGGCCGTCAACGGTGGTCCGGCCGCGGCGCGGAACCTGGCGATCGAGTACGCCCAGGGCGAACTGCTGGCGCTGCTGGACGCCGACGACCGATGGCTGCCCAACTACCTCGAGTCGCAGGTGAACGCGTTCGACCGCGCACAGAGTGCCGGCGGCGACGTCGGCCTCGTTGCCTGCGACGCCTACTTGGAGGACGCCTCCGGCCGGCAGCTGCCCGGGACGTACCGCGACCGCGTCCCGTTCCCGCCGGCGGTCACCGTTGAGACCCTGCTCGACGGCAACCCGGTCTTCGTCAGCGCGCTGGCCCCGGCGCAACTCGTGCGCCAAGTGGGAGGCTTTGACCCGCTCACGTACGGCTCCGAGGACCACGACCTGTGGCTCAAGCTCGTCGAGCGCGGCTCCCGGGTGGTGGACAACCCCGCGCCGCTGGCCGTGTACCGGCTCGCCGGCGCGAGCGTGTCCTCGCACCGGCCCGGCATGGCACGCACCAACCAGGCAACCTACCGGCTGGCTCTCCAGCGCGGGCGGCTCACGCCGGCCCAGCGCCGCCTGGCCCGCCAGCAGCTCCGGCTCCACGAGGGGGTCGAGGCCGTCGAGCTGTACCTCGGCAACCGCGCCGCGCGCCTGTCGTGGCGGTCGCTCGTCCAGCTCGGTGGCGGGCTGGCGGCCCTGGCGGTGTTCGCCGCCGAACACCCGCGCCGATGGCCGCGGTGGCTGGGACAGCTGGCGCAGGGCCGGACCGCCGTCTGGCGGCGCACTGTCCGAGACTGACCGGGCACGGAGGCGCCGCGGCACCTCAAACGTTGTAGATCTCGGTCTTCAGCTCGTCGAGGTGGTGCTGCACCCAGGTGATGACGCGCTCGAGCCCCTCGCGCAGGCTCACCTGTGGCGACCAGCCGGTGAGCTCGTGCAGGCGCCGGGCATCGGCGACCAGCTCGAACACCTCGCTGTTCTCAGGACGAATGCGCTCCTCGTCGACCTCGATGCGCGCCTGCGAGCCGGTCAATTCGAGAATGAGGGCGGCCAGATCGCCGATCGTGATCCCCTTGCCGTTGCCGGCATTGAGCACCTGGCCCACGGCCTCCGGCGCGCTCGCGACCGCCAGGAAGGCGCGAGCGGTGTCTTCCACGTAGGTGAAGTCGCGGACCGGCGTGCGCGAGCCAAGCCGCACGACGTCCCCGCGCAGCGCCTGGCTGGTGATGGTGGGGATCACCGCGCGGAGGGACTGGCGAGGGCCGTATGTGTTGAATGGTCGAAGCGTCGCCACCGGCAGGTCGAAGGACCGCGCGTAGCTCTCCGCCATCTTGTCGGCGCCGATCTTGCTCGCGCTGTAGGGCGACTGGCCCTGGAGCGGATGCTCCTCGTCGATCGGCGTGTAGCGCGCCGTCCCGTACGTCTCGCTGGTCGACGTGTGCACGATCCGCTCGACCCCGTGCAGACGACCGGCCTCCAGCACGTTGAGCGTCCCGACGACATTGGTGGCCACGTAGGTCTGCGGCGCAACGTACGAGTACGGGATGCCGATCAGGGCCGCCAGGTGCAGGATCGCCTGGCATCCGGCGGTCGCCCGCTGGACGCTGAACGGGTCCTGAATATCGCCGGTGACGACCTCGACCGCGTCGCGCACCGCAGGATCCATGTCGTCGAGGTGACCCCAGTCGCCGCGCGAGTTGTAGTGCACATAGGCGCGGACCTGCGCACCCTCGGAAACCAGCGCCTCGACGACGTGGCTGCCGATGAACCCGGCAGCTCCGGTGACCAGCACCCGCTTGCCCGCCAGCTCAGACACGGCGTACGGTGGTTGTTCGAGGCTCGTTCATGGCTGGGAAGGATGCACGACCGGCTCCGCCGGGACCCGCCACACCCCCAGCAGATAGGACGAGAACCAGCGATGGTTGAGGGCCTCGGTGAACGACAGCCGGCGCACGCGACGGCCGGCCAGCACGAGCGCGGTGACCGGGGCACGCCGGGAGCGCACGATCACCGGGTCAGGCCCGCCCAGGTGACCCAGGAACTGCTCGCCGAGACCGTGCTCAGCCGCCAGCCGTCGTAGCATCGCGGGATTCATGGCCTGCCGATTGTGAAGCGCCAAGTACGGAGAATCGCCCCAACGCTGGAGCAGGCCGTTCCAACCGGTGAAGTTGGGCACCCCCAGCACCAGCCGTCCCCCCGGACGCACGAGGCGGGCGTGGCGGGCGAACACGTCGTGGAGGTCCTGGAAGTGCTCGATGAATCCCAGCGAAACGACCATGTCGACGGGGGGCGTCTCGAACGCAAAGAAGTCAGCCTCGTGGATCTCCCCTTCCACGCCGCATGCGGCGAGGTTGTCACGGGAGATCGCCGCCCCCTTGGGGCTGTACTCGACGCCGGCGACCCGCGCGCCAAACCGCTCGGCGAGGTAGACGAGCCACTTGGCCGGAGCACAGCCGATCTCGAGCACCGTCGCGCCCGCGGACAGCGGGGCCTGGCGATCGAACGCCTGCATGAGGGCGCGGTCGAATTCGAGCTCCGGGTCCGGGCGGACCGGAGGCTCGACATCCGACCAGATGTACTCCTCCTCCCAGAATGTCTGGTCGGCTAGCGAATCGGCCACCCTCTGAGCGTACATGTGCCCCTCTGAGCTATGGATCCTCGACGACGCCCGGATCATGGGCGGCGGCCAGCGCTTCGCCCTCCGCCTGGCGCGCTACGTCCTGGCGGAGCGCGGAGCCGGGAGCGTCCGTCTCGTCTGCCCAGCCGCCAGCGAGCTGGCCCACCGAGCGCGGGAGTTCGCCGTCCCGGTGACCGACATGGACTTTCCCCCGCCCGTTGCGGTGCCCCGGATCGCCGCCCGCGCGCTCACCCTGCGGGCCCGCCTGCGAGATCGCGACGCCCTGGTCGTCGCCGGCAGTGCCCGCTGCCAGGCCGTCGCCGCGGCCGCCGGCGTGGGCCGGCGGCTCGTGCACCTGATGCATGAGCGGGAAAGCGCCGAGCGGCCAACGGTGCGCTTCGTGCAGCGTCGTACCGGCCGAGTCGTCGCCGTGGGGGAGCGAGCGGCGGCCGCCTACGCATCAGACGCGATGTGCAACTTCCTGCTCGAGGAGGACTTCGACCGGCTGAGCGGCGTACCCGGCCGCCGCCCGGACGGCACACTGGGGGTATTGGCCCGCCTCATTCCGGAGAAGGGAGTGCTCGAGCTCATCGGCGAACTTGCCGCAGCGGACAATTGGCAGCGCCTGCTCGTCGCCGGCCCGCCTCAGGACGAGGCGTACGCCGGCCGGGTTCGCGCCCGCGCCGATGAGCGGGTGCAGCTCCTGGGCCCCGTGGCCGACGCCGCCGAGCTCCTGGCGCAGGTCGATATACTGGTGGTGCCGAGCGTGGGCTACGAGGGCCAGCCGACGGTGATCCTCGAGGCGCTGGCCGCGGGCAGGCCGGTCGTCGTCCGCGAGTCCATCTACTCCGCCGACTACGCCGGTCTGGCGGTGTTCGGATACGGCAGCCTGCCGGCGGCGATCAGCGACGCGATGGCCGCCGGCGGCTCCGACCGCAGGCTTGTCCGCGAGCGCTTTGGCGCCCGTCAGGCGCTGGCCGTCATCGAGGGCCGCGCGACGTGACCGCCTCGGAGGAGCGCGCCTCCGGCGGGATCGCCCGGCACGTGGCCCGCGGGGCCCTGCTGGCGCAGATGTCGCAGGTGTGGGGCACCGCCTGCATGCTGGTGACGGTCACCGTGCTCGCGCGAGTGCTGGGGCTGCGCCAGTTCGGGATCTATGGGCTGTTCGTGTCCGTCGCCGGCTACGTGCTCATCGTGCAGCTGAGCATCGAGGGGGCGACCGTGCGCGGCATCGCCTCGGCACGCACACCTCAGGACCGCGAGCGCGTGTTCACCACCGCGACCGCGCTGTACATGGTGGCTGGGATTCTCAGCGCCCTGTTCATCGGCGCCCTCGGGATCCTGCTCGCCGGGGTGCTGGGCATCCCCAATCAGCTTCGGCCCAGCGCGCGCGTCGGAATCCTCTTCCTGGCGGGACTGACCGCCCTCGGATGGCCCGCCAAGGTGTTCCAGGACCTCCTCCGCGGGTCACAGCTGTTCGGCATCTCGGCGCTCGGAGAGATGCTCGCCTACACGCTGGTCAGCTGCGGTGTCGTGACTCTCACCCTGCTGCACGCCCCTCTCTCGTTGATCATCGGGTTGGGCGGGGGTCTCTCGGCGATGATCGGCGCCTGCTGCGCGGTGGCAGCGCGGGCCTTCGGCGTGCCGATCCCGTTCCGCCGCGGGGCCGCCCACCGCGAGACCGCCCGCGAGCTCATCGGACTCTCGAAGTTTCTCCTCGTCTCCGGCCTGGCGGATCTCGTCGTCTACTCGATGGACCGGGTCATCCTCGCCGCCTACCGCGGGGCCGCGGCGGTCGGCCTCTACGAAGGCGCCGTCCGCCCCCAGAACCTGCTGCGCCAGCTCCACGGCACCCTCGTACTCACCGTCTCGCCGGTCGCGGCGGGCCTGCGCGGCGCCGACGACACCTACCGCTCCCAGCAGCTGATGATCCGAGGCATCCGCTACGTGCTCGCCATTCTCACGCCGGTGGCGGTGGTGCTCATCACAATGGCCGCCCCCATCCTCGAGGTGTGGCTGGGACGCAAGTATCTGCCGGCAGCCGGACCGCTGCGGATCCTCTCCTCCTACTGGCTGTTCGCCGGCAACACCGGGGTGGCCGCGTCGATGCTGCTGGCGGCGGGGAAGGTCCGTCCGATCGCGACGATCGCCTGGATCGCTGCCGTCGGCAATCTGTGCGTCACGCTGCCGTTGACGCCGTTCCTGGGGGTGACCGGCATCGCCCTGGGCATCACCGTCCCGCAGCTGCTGACCCTGCCCTGGTTCCTGCGGATCGCGATCCGGGAGTTCAACGTGGACGTGCGCGTCCTGGCCAGAGGAGCTTGGCTCCCCGCCCTGGTCTCGAGCTCGGCGCTGGCGGTGGGGCTCGTCGTCGTGCGAGAGCTGATCCACCCCCACACCCTCCCTGTGGTCGCAGCGATGGTCGCCGGTGGGCTGGGCGCGGTGTTCGCGTCCTACTGGTTCGTGTGGTTCGACCCGTCCGAGCGGACGCTGATCCTCAGGCTCATGCGGCACCCGGGCGGACGATCGGGATGAGCAGGTCGTAGGCGAGGTAGTCCAGCACCGGGATCCGCGTCTGGGGCACCGGGAGCGGTGTCCGTCCAAGACGCGCGAGCACGACGTTGGGACCATGGTTGATGAGCGTGCCCAGGCCCCCCAGGTACATCGGCTGCATCGGGACGCCGCCGCTCTGGCGCGCCAGACGGACGAGCTCCCGCCCGGAGAAGGGCACTTCGTAACCGAGCGTCCAGCTTCCACGACGCTTGGCCAGCCCCATCCACAGCCGGTAGAACGGGGACAGCCGGTTGGGCACGTTGATCATGGCGATCCCCCCCGGCTTGAGCAGCTCGAGGTGCGCCGCGATCACTCCCCGGCGGCGCTCCCCGGCGAAGTGCTCGCATAGACCGAATGACATCGAGATGTCGAAGCTGCCGCGGATCGCGGCCGGCAGCGCGAAAACGTCGCTCTCGATCGCCGTCACGTCGAGGCCCCGGGCCGTGAAGCGGCGCCGGGCCTGTTCGAGCGCCACCGGCGAGCTGTCGAGCACGGTGGCCTCGGCGCCGCGCAGGGTGTACAGGAGCGCATTGGTGGCCCGGCCGGCGCCGATCTCGATCACCCGCAGGCCGCTCATGGAGCCGAAGACACGGTCGATCAGCTCCTCCTGCGCCCGGAAGCGCAGGCTGGTGAGCTCGGCGGTGGGGTCGTCGTCCGGGTCACCCAGCTCGCTCCACATCTCATCCCAGTCGGCGGTCGGGGTGCTGGGCGGATCAGCCATCGCGCGCGGAGGCTAGCGATCGCGCCCCGCCGCCGCGGAGCGCCGGATCGCCGGCGCGTGTCCTGTGGCAGACTCGGCCACCGCGATGCCCGACTCATGCACGTAGGCTTGAATCTGGTGTACCTCGTCCCGGGGTACACGGGAGGCACGGAGACATACGCCCGCGAGCTGATCCCGGAGCTCGTCGCCACCGCGCCTGACGTTCGCTTCACCGCGTTCGTCAACCGCGAGGCGGCCGCCGATACCCGCGCACCGTGGGGCAACGTCATCCCGGCCGTCACCGTACCCGTCCACGCCCGCAACCGCGTCCAGTGGGTGCGCGCCGAGCAACAGTTGCTCCCACGCCTGGCGGCGCGGGCGGGGGTGGACCTGGTTCACAGCCTGGCCAATACGGCGCCGGCCTGGGGGCGCTTCCGCCGGGTGGTCACGATCCACGATCTCAGCTTCCGCCTGGTGCCCGATGCTCACCAGGCGGTGCTCTCGCTGGGAATGCGGATCCTGGTGCCGCTGGGGGCGCGGCGCGCGCACCGGATCATCGTCGACGCCGCCAGCACCCGGGAGGACCTGCGCCGGCTGCTCAAGACACCGACTGAGAAGGTGGATGTCGTCCCGCTTGGCCTGGGGGCCCCTCAGTCCCAGGCGGTGCCGATGGAGGAAGCGGAACTGCGTGCGTGGCTGGACGCCGGCGAGCGACCGATTGCGCTGTGCGTCGCGGCCAAGCGCGCACACAAGAACCTGGCGAGGCTGATCGGCGCGCTGGCGCTCATCCCGGCCACCGACCGCCCCCTGCTGGTGCTGCCCGGCTACGCGACGCCCCACGAGCACGAGTTGCGAGGTCGGGCCGCCGCGCTCGGCGTCACGGACAGCGTGCGCCTCCTGGCCTGGGTCAGCCCCGAGGCGATCGAGGGGTTGTACGCGGCGGCCGACGTGTTCGTGTTCCCCTCGCTGCTCGAGGGCTTTGGGCTGCCGGTGCTGGAGGCGATGGCCCGGGGCGTGCCGGTCGCCTGCTCAGGGAGCGGATCGCTCGCCGAGGTGGCCGGCGACGCCGCGCTGCGGTTCGATCCGCTCTCGGAGGCGTCCATCGCCACCGCCATCACCACGGTGCTCGGCAATTCCGCGTTCGCCGAGCGCCTGCGCGTGAGCGGCCGGGCCCAGGCCGCGCGGTACACGTGGGCGGCCACGGCCGCGGCCACGCTCGAGTCCTACCGCCGCACGATGCGCTCGATGCCCGGTGCCGGGCATACTCACCGGCCGTGACCGACGAGCTGGCCAGAGCCACCGCCCGCCCGGGCGACGTCAACCTTCGGGCGGACGCGCAGATGGAGGAGTACCGCGCGATCGCGCAGCGGATCGCCGCCGACCGGCCGGCCAAGGTGCTCGACTGGGGTAGCGGTCACGGCCAGATGACGGACTTGCTCACCCGCGCCGGGCTCAATGTCACCGCCTTCGAATACCGGCCGGACGCCGAGGGCGGGGTCGAGCCCATGGAGCGCTACCCGCATCTCTCGGTGCGGCTGAGCGGAGATCCCCGCCGGCTGCCCTTCGCCGACGCCACGTTCGACGCCGCGCTCAGCTGCGGCGTGCTCGAGCACGTCGAGGACCCCGACGCCAGCCTCGAGGAGCTGCGCCGCGTCCTGATCCCCGGCGGGGCGCTCTACGTCTACAAGCTGCCGAACCGCACGTCGTATCTGGAGGCGATCGCCCGCCGCACGGGCATGTACTACCACGGGGCGTTTGAGCACGATCGCCTGTATGACCGCCGGTCGGCGGCGGCTCTGCTCGAGCGCCACGGCTTCCGGGTGGTCGAGGTGCGGCTGGCCAACATGCTCCCGCTCACCCTCACTGGCGGACTCGTCAACCGCCTGACGCGAGGGCTATGGGCACTCAACCGGGCGCTGAGCGCGATCCCCGGCCTCAACCGGCTCGCCACCAATGTCGAGTTGGTGGCGCGGGTCGACCCCGGCCCCGCCGGCACGGGATCCCGCCCTCGCCCGTGAGGGTGTCCTACGCCAACTGTCTGCTGCCGCAGGCCGACCCCGGAGACGTGCTTCTGACAGATGAGGTGCTGGTCGCCGAGGCCGCCCCGCCCGGCGTCCGCGTCCTGCGCACCGACACGCTGTACGACCCTGACGAGGCCCAGGCGCTCGACGTCGAGATCCTCAAGGCTGCATTCGACTGGTTTCAGGCCACCGGCCAGGACCCGACCGTCATCGACGGGATCTCCGCGGCCGACCTGGCGAGCTCAGAGGTGGCGATCACGCTGTTGATGCCCGCCGCACGCGGTTGGCTGGGCGTCGCCGCCGCGTTCGCCCCCGGCGGCCCGCTGCACGGCGAGACCCCGACCACGGTCTCCATACACGCTCCGGAGCCCGGGTCGCCGGCGGCCGCCCGGTACCGCGCGTTCGAGACGCTGCAGTGCGACGCCGCCGAGGCCGCGGTCCGCGCCCGCTTCAGCGGCGCGGTCGCGATCGAACGCCACGGGGGCGAGCCGGCAAATGACCTGCTCGAGCGGAAATACGCCCAGACACGCGACTGGACGTGGCTCGTACCCCAGACGCGTGCTGACCACCTCCGGCTCGCCGCTCCGACGGCGATCATCAACGCGGTGGCGGCTCTCCGCGGACGCCGGCGCGCCGAGTCCCTGCTCGTGTACGAGTACAACCCCACCAACGCCTTCGCCGAGCAGTACGGCGCCCGTCCGGATCCGCGGATGCGACTGCTGCGCTGCCGGACCCCGCGCGCGGACCTGAGGCAGATTATCGACCGCGGCGACCGGCTGGTCGTGCCCCCGCGTGCCGTCGCCGCCGAGCCCCACGGGCGGGGCCGGCTCCTCGGCGAGCTCGCGCGCCACACCGACGCGCACGACTCGACCTATCGCGAGCGCTTCCATCTGCGCGGCCTGGACTTCTGGCCGCTGATCCGGCGTCGGCTGGTCGAGGTCGTCAGCGAATATGAGGCGTTCGCGACCGGCGCTGCCTCACGCTGGCGCGCCCGGCTGCGGCGCGATCGCACCCGGGCGGTGGTCGTACCGTTCGACAGCCCCCCGGAGGCGCGGCTGCTGGTGTCGGTCGCCCAGGCAGAGGGCGTTCCGACGTTCCTGGTCAACGACGGTTTCAAGGCCGACGACTTCTCGATGGACGGGATGACGATCGACCACGTGCTGGCGTGGTCGGACGCGCTGGCCGACAACTATTACTCGCGCCGTACCGGGTCGCCGGCGATTGTGACCGGTAATCCGAAGGCCGACGCCCAGCGGGCGGTCCGGCCGCGGCGACTCCCGGCGGCCGCGGTCGAGCGTGTACTCATCGGCAGCTTCACGTTCTCGCCCGTCGACCTCAACTGCCGCCGATCGGACTCGGAGGTGTTTCTCCGGGACCTGCTCACCGGCCTGCGCGACAGCCGAGCGGCGCGCGGCGCCGCGGTGCGGCTCAAGCTGCACCCCGCCGACCGGGCGGACTATTACAGATCGATCCTGGGCGCATTCCCCGAGGTGCCGATCGAGATCATCAGCCGCGGGGATGTGGTGGCCGAATTCGACGCCGCCGACGTCTACATCACGACCTACAGCACATCGCTGCTCGAAGCGGTGGCCCGGGACCTCCCGGTCATCTACTACCGCGTCAACCCGCAGCGGCTGCACGCGCCATTCTCCGGCGACACCTTCCTGGCGGCGCGGACCGCGGAGACCCCCCAGCAGCTCGCGGCGCTGCTCGACGACCCCGGGCTCCGCGAGCCGCCGGCTCCCGCAGTCCGGGACGCCTGGGTCAAGCGTTATCTGGGGGCTACCGACGGACGCAGCACCGAACGCATCGAGGAGGCGATCCTGGCCGAGCTCCGCCGCCGGGGCTCAGCCGCGGCCTGACAGCGCCGCGATCACGCGATCCTGCTGCTCGTCGTCCAGGTTGGCCGAGGACGGGATGCTGACGCCGCGCGCGTGCAGGCGCTCGGAGACCGGCCACGGTCCCCCGCTGGCCCCGCCGAACGGCGGGAGGTGCGGCAGCGGGGTGAAGAACGGCCGCGCCTCGATGCCGGCATCGGCGAGCGCAGCGATCAACTCCGTGCGCGACCGACCGTAGATCGCCTCATCGACCAGGACCGACATCAGCCACCAGTTGCTCTCGCAGCCGGGCGCCTCAGTGCAGAACCGCAGGCCCGGCACGGCGGCCAGACCCTCGGCGTACCGGCGGGCGAGCACTCGCCGGCGCGCCACCAGATCGTCGAGACGCTCGAGCTGCGCCAGCCCGACCGCAGCCTGCAGGTTGGACAACGTGTAGTTGTAGCCCACCTCGTCGTGCAGGTACTCGCGCGTGCCCGGAACGCGCGCCTGGAGGCTGAGGTGACGCACGCGCTCGAGCCGCGCCGGGTCCCGTGCCAGGACCATGCCCCCGCCGCCGGTGGTGATGATCTTGTTGCCGTTGAACGAGAAGCACCCCACGTCGGCGAGCGTCCCGCACAGCTCGCCGTGGTAGCGCGAGCCCAGCGCCTCTGTGGCGTCCTCGACCACGCCGAGACCGTGGGCACGGGCGAAGCCGGCGAACGCCGTCATGTTCACCGGGTGCCCATAGAGATGGACGACCACCGCGGCGCGGGTGCGCGGCGTCAGCGCTGCCTGGGCTGCTGCGGGGTCGATCGTGTACGTGTCGGGATCGACGTCGACGAACACCGGGGTTGCACCCACATAGCGGATGACGTTGGCACTGGCCGCGAACGTCAGGGCGGGAACCAGCACCTCGTCCCCGGGTCCAACGCCGAGCACCAGCAGGGCGAGGTGGAGCGCCGCCGTCCCGGTGTTCGTGGAGACGGCGTCCTCATGGCCGTGAATCGACGCGAACAGCGACTCGAACTCGTGCACGAACCGGCCCTTCGACGAGACCCAGTTCTCCTCGATGCACTGGCGCAGGTAGACCAGCTCGGCCTCGCCGAGCGACGGCTCTGAGAGCGGAATCCGCGACGGCGCCGCCGGCCTGGCACCCAGCTCACTCATCATCGGTTGGAGAAGTAGGTGGCGTGGTCGCTCTCCGCCCGCTCGTAGTCGGCCAGGTGGCCGATGTCCAGCCAATACTCGCGCACCGCGAACGCGCCGACCCGGCCCCCGTCGGCGAGGACCTTGTCGATCACGTCGGTCATGTGGAAGACCTCGCGGCTCTCCGGCACAAGGCGCAGCGCGCCGGGGTCGACCGCGTAGATTCCGGCGTTGATGTAGTACTTGGGCTTGGGCTTCTCACTGAGCCCCGTCACCCGAGTGCCCTCGAGCTCGACCACGCCGTAGGGCAGCTCCAGCACGTACTGGCGCACGCCGACGGTGACGGCGTTGCCCTCCTCTTGGTGGAAGCGCATCAGGGCGCCGAGATTGACGTTCGTCAGGAGATCGGCGTTCATCACGACGAAGGGACGGTCGAGCTCGCTGCCGGCCAGGCGCAGGGCGCCGGCAGACCCCAGCGGACGGTCCTCGCGCAGATAGCCGATGTCCACGCCGAACTCCGAGCCGTCGCCGAAGTGCTCTTCGATCACCTCAGCGCGATAGTTGACGGCCATCAGCACCCGGGAGAAACCGGCCTCTCGCACCTGGGCGAGGACGTGCTCGAGCAGCGGGCGCCCGCCCACGGACAGCATCGGCTTGGGTATGTCCTGAGTGAGCGGGCGCAGACGCGTGCCCCGCCCGCCCGCCATCAGGACGATCGGGTTGTCGGTCTCGGCGCGGCTGTCGCGCACCAGGTCGCGGATGACGGCGAGGTCGACCACGACGTCGCCGTCCATGAGCGGGATCTGGGCCACGGAGCGATCGGTCATCGGCCTGAGCAACGTCGCACGGTCGGTTCCCACCGGGGCCGTGATCGGATCGCGGTGCACGATCCGAGCGACCGGATCGTCGAGCCCCACGTCGGCCATCAGGGCGCGGCGGATGTCACCGTCGGTGATCGTTCCCACCAGCCGGCGCCCGTCCGGACGACGAGCGCGATCTCGACGGCTCCCGCATCGATGCTCTCGATCGCGTGGCGTACCGTGGCGTCGACGTTGATGAAGATCTTCTCCAGGCGCTCGGCGTCCATCGGGGGCGGACTTTAGCCAGCGGTGGGTCGGGTGGTGGCTGGGCAGCCGACGACGATCTGGCGCGGTGGGACGTCGCGCACGACGACCGCCCCGGCGCCGACGACCGCCCCCGCGCCGATCCGCCGGCCCTGGAGCACCCGTGCGCCGAGACCGACGTGGGCACGCTCGCTCGACGAGCACGCCGCCACCGAGCGTGCACCCGCTCGCCAGATGGACGTGGTCGCCGATCGCACAGTCGTGCTCGACGATCGCGCCCCTGTTGACGATCACGTTCTCGCCCACCACCGCGCCGGGGCCGACGACCGCCCCGGCGAGCACAACGGTCGCCGAACCGATCCGCGCCGACGCGGCGACATGCCGCGCCCGTGGACGACCGACGGCAGCTGGAATCCGAGTGCGCGCACATGGTCGTACAGCCGGGCCCGAGGGCCGTTGTCACCGATCCCCCCACGCCCAGACAGGCGGCCTCGACCCCGTCGGCGAACAGGCCCGGCAACCGGTCGTCGTCGCCGACGACGGGCACGCCGTCCACGTCGGCTCCCGCGCGCGCCGGGTCCGGGATCGGTGCATGCCCGCGGCTCGAGATCGCCCCGGGAGGCCCGCAGCGCGTCGATGACGGACCGCGCGTGTCCGCCGGCGCCGACGACAACGACCGCCGTCACGGCGTCCCCAGCATCGAGAGACTCACGCCACGGCCGGTCAGGCAGATCGACGAAGCGCTTGTCCGCGCAGGCGATTGCGGTCCGGCGCACTCGCGAGCACCTCGAGGATCCGGCGAGACCCTCGCCGTCGCCATAGGGACTCTTGATCCCGGCGAGCGATGCCCGGAAGTCCGGGTCCAGAGCGCGCCGCAGCGTTCGGCGACCGCCTGGCGCGCCGGGCGCACGAGAGAACGTTTCCGGCCAGCAATCGGCCCCGCTGGCGATCGCCGACGTTGACCACCGGCAGCCCGAACGATGGCGCCTCGATCAACGCGCTGGACGAGTTGCCGACGACCGCGTCGGCGCTGTGCAGCAGGCTGAGGTAGCGCAGCTGGCCGAGCGCCGGATAGGCGTGCACCGCCGGCGAGGCCTGTGACCAGCGCAGCATCTCGGCTCGCGTCTGCTCGCTGCCGGGGTCGTCGTTGGGCAGCGTGACGATGACCGTGCCGCGGCCGTCGAGCACGTCGTCGACCGCCGCGACGACCGCCCGCGCGTCGGCGCTCGCGCGCTCGGGACCCAGCGAGGTCGGATGCAGCGTGAACGCGATCAGCGGCGACGGCAGCGCAGCCAGTTCGAGCTCGCCGGCGAGCGCGTCGCGCTCGAGCAGCGCGAAGCCGCGGATCGACTCGATCGCGGCCGCCCCGACGACGTGAACGCGCCAGGGCTCCTCCCCCAGCTGGCAGACGCGCTCGGCGTAGGACCGGGTGGCGACGAAATGCAGATGGGCGAGCTTGGTCACGCAGTGGCGGGTGGCGTCGTCGAGCGAGCCCTCGCTGAACTCGCCACCGTGGAGATGGGCGATCGGCAGCTCGAGCCCGGTGGCCGCCAGCGCCGCGGCCAGGATCTCGAACCGGTCGCCGAGCACGAGCAGGGCATCCGGCGCCGCCGCCGACAGTGCCTCGGTGAAGGCGAGCGTCGCCTGGCCGAGGCGGCGGGCGACGTCGCCGGGGATCTCCTGCTCGGCCGGGATCGGCACCCGGGTGAACGGATGCCCGTCGGCCTCGACCTCCCTGACCGTCAGGCCGTGGACGGCCTCCAGGTGCATCGCAGTGACGAGCAGCGCCAGCTCGAAGCGGGGATCGTCGCGCAGGGCCGCGATCGTCGGACGCAGCAACCCGTAATCGGCGCGCGAGCCGGTGACGACCGCCACCTTCATCGGCAGTGGCTCGATGTCGGCCTCGGCCAGCTGCTCGTCGGCAGCCAGCGCCCGGCTGAGCCGGCGCCCGAGCACGCATCGAGTCGGGCGGGAGCCATCCCGTCGCCAGGGCGCTTGATCGCGAGCGACTCGGCGGTCAGGGTCGCCCCGGCGTGCAGCGGGCCGGCCGCGACGATGCTGCGCCGGGCCACCACCCGGGTCTCGCGCTCGGACGGCTGGGGCGCCTTCGCGCCACTGCCCAGCGCGGCCTCCACGGCGCGGATGCGCGCGACCAGCTCGGCGAGCTCGCCCGGCTCCATCGACATGGCGTGGTCGGGCCCGGGCCGGCGGCGGTCGAGCGTCAGATGGCGCTCGATCATGCAGGCGTCGCGGGCGACGGCGGCGAGCGTGACCTCGGCGCCGACGCAGTGGTCGGAGTAGCCGACCGGCACCCCGAAGGCCGAGCGGAGGGCCCCGATGGCGCGGAGGTTGGCCTCGTCGGCCGGCGCCGGATAGCTCGACACGCAATGCAGCAGCACGAGCGGGGCGCCCCCCTGGGTCACGGCGCGACGGCGGCGCCCACCTCGTCCAGGGTCGCCATCCCCGTCGAGACGAGGAGCGGCAGCCCGTATCTGGACAGGGCCCGCAGGAACGGCAGGTTGGTCAGCTCGCCAGAGCCGACCTTGAACGCCGGAACGCCCAGCTCGGCGAGCAGCGCCGCACTTCCGAGGTCGAACGGCGTCGACAGGAACAGGACCCCCCGCTCCCGGCAGTGCTGGGCGATCGCGCCGAACTCGTAGGCGCCGAGCTCGAGGCGCTCGAGCATCTCGCGCTGGCCGGCGGCCGACCGCGCGCTCGCGCTGATACGTGGCCAGGTCGGCCCCCGGCGTCGCCAGAGCAGCCGAGTCGAAGGTCTGGAACTTCACGGCCTCGGCGCCGGCATCGGCGGCCGCGTCGACGAGTGCGATGGCCGTGGCGACGTCGCCGTCGTGGTTGACGCCCACCTCGGCGATGACCAGCACCGGCGCTCCGGTGCCGACGGTCCGCGGGCCGATGGTGACGGTGTCGCTCATGGATTCATCTCAACCGGTCCGTAGCGAGCGTGGAAGCGCGCCCAGTACTCCTCCTGCAGCCCACCGTTGATCGCGACGATGTCCGGGCGCTCGCGCAGCAGCGCCACGATGCGCTCGAGCGAGGGACACGGGTCGGGCGCCAGCTCCTCGAGCACAGCGTTGAAGAACTCGAGGTCCTGGGGGTAGTCCAGGGTCATGCGGCAGGTTGCGTGGTGCACGCACTCGGCGCGCGCACCTCGGCGCGGGTGACGATCCCGTCGACCGCGAAGAACCGGCCCTGACCCTCGGTGTCGGTGTCGTGCTTGCGCTCGCATACGCGCTCCAGCCCGGTGCGGGCGATCCCGGTCGGCGCCGCGCCGAATGGCAGGTCGACGCACGTGATGTACTCGGCCCCGGTGCGCTCGTGGGCCTCGACGACCCGGTCGACGTGCTCAGGGTCGCAGAACAGGTCGTCGCCGTCGCACGCCACCAGCAAATCGATCTCGTGGGCCGCCGCCGCCTGCCGCCAGCGCTCGAGGATGTCACTGGTCGGGCCTCGGAACACCGTGACCGCCAATGCCTCCGCGGCGGCCGCGAGCTCGTCGTCCTGCGTCTCAGCGGTGGTGGCGAGCACGATCATGTCCGGCCGCTGGCCGGTGCGCAGCCGTCGCACCAGCACCTCGAGCGCCGTGCTGCCGCCCACCTCGGCCAGCATCTTGCTCGGCAGCCGCGAGGACCCCAGCCGGGCGGTGATGAGCGTCGCGCTGCGCATCGGCCGATGCTACTTGTGCCCGGCCATGCCGCCGGGGCCGGCCTCGCTGGTGCGCCGGCGCAGGACGAAGTGAACCAGCCGCGGCTCGAACCGGCCCGGCGGCCGGTAGGACGCAGGGTAGGAGGTCAACCCGGTGTCGCGCGCCTCGACCGAGAAGCCCGCGGCACCCAGCATGTGATGCCACGCCCTGAGGCTGTAGGCGCGATCGCCGAGCGTCTCGTCATAGAGCACATGCCGAGAGCCGAGGTGCCCCGCACGGTGGGTGACACGACCGGCCAGACCGGCCAGGGCGGCGGCATACATCCGGGTGGCGAAGCCGAGGATCGCCACCGGGTGCCACGGTGTCTCGTTGAGCAGGATCACCACGCCGTCGCGGGCGACGACCCGCGCCAGTTCGGCCAGGAGCACCTCAGGTCGCTGCGCATGGTGAAACGCCGAGCTCATCACCACCGCATCCATCGACTCATCGTCGAGCAGCAGGGGCACGAAGTCGCCGCACACGCGCTCGATCTTTCCCGCGTCACCGCCGACGAGCCCGACCATGTCCGGGACCAGGTCCCGCAGGAGTGCCAACGAGCTGTCCCAGGCGAGCATCCGCTCGACCTCGGCCCTGGCCGACAGCATCGCCGAGAGCCACCCCGCACCACACCCCAGGTCCAGCACGGTCGCGGCGGAGGGCAGCAGTGCCGACCAGTCCAGAAGCTCGGCTGCGCGCACGATGTTGGTGTTGGTGCGCAAGTGCTCCCACACTTGGGCGGCGTCCCTCCAGTCGCTGGCAGCGGCCCAGTCGGCCTGGCCGGCCTGGGCCTCGCGCACGTCACGGATGCGTTCGGTCTCCTGGACCACGAGGGGAGCGTAGTGCAGGGGCCTGCGCCCGATACCCTCTCAAGCCCTGTTGCACGTGTCTGACCAGACAACGCTCCGCGAGCGCGCCCACCGCGCCATCCCCGCGGGCTGCCACACCTATTCCAAAGGCGACGACCAGTTCCCGGCCAACGCGCCCGCGTTCATCGAGTCCGGGCGCGGCTGCCTGGTCACCGATCCTGACGGCAACGAGTTCCTGGACTGGGGGATGGGGTTGCGGTCGGTGCTACTCGGCCACGCTTATCCGCGGGTCATCGATGCCGTTGCCGCCGAGCTGCACAAGGGCTCCAACTTCACGCGCCCCTCGCCGATCGAGACGACGCTCGCCGAGGAGCTCATCGAGCTGATCCCCTCAGCCGAGATGGTCAAGCTCGCCAAGAACGGGTCCGATGTCACCACCGCCGCCGTCCGCCTGGCCCGGGCCGCCACCGGCCGGCCGCTGGTCGTCTTCCCGCGCGAACACCCGTTCCACTCCTTCGACGACTGGTTCATCGGCTCGACCGTCGTGGACGCCGGCGTGCCCGAGGAGACCAAGCGCCTGTCGCAGACGTTCACGTACGGCGACCTGCGCAACCTCGAGGCGCTGTTCGAGCGGTTCCCGGGGCAGATCGCAGCCGTCGTCATGGAGCCGGCGACGACCGCGCCCCCGCCCGACGGTTATCTGGAGGGTGTCCGCGCGTTGACCCGGCGCGAGGGGGCAGTGCTCATCTTCGACGAGATGATCACCGGCTTTCGCTGGCATGAGAGCGGCGCCCAGACGTTCTACGACGTGACCCCGGACATGTCGACGTTCGGCAAGGCGATCGGCAACGGCTTCTCGGTGTCGGCGCTCGTCGGGCGCCGCGAGATCATGGAACTGGGGGGCTTGAACCACGACCACGCTCGTGTGTTCCTGCTGTCCGCGACCCATGGCGGCGAGACCCACGCGATCGCGGCCGCGCTGGCGACGATCGCCGAGGTCCGCGAGCGCGATGTCGTCAGCCACATCTGGACGATCGGCCGCCGCCTGCAGGATGGCCTGGCGGCCGCCGCGCGCGACGCCGGGGTATCGGAGGTCATGTCGTGCGGCGGCTACCCGTGCAGCCCGGTCCTCAGCTTCGATGCCGGCGAAGCGCTGCGCAGCGCCGAGGTGCGCACCCTGTTCATGCAGGAAATGGTCAAGGCCGGGATCCTGATCCCCTACATCGCGCCCAGCTTCAGCCACGGCCCGGCCGAGGTCGACCGCACTGTCGAGGCGGCGGCCGCGGCGCTGGCGCCGGTGCGCGAGGTGCTCGACGGCGCGCCCATCGGCCGGTACCTCGTCGGCGAGGCCGTGCGGCCGGTGTTCCGACGCTTCAACGCGGTGGACCTCGACGCATGAAGGTCTTGATCGTCGGACTTGGCTCGATGGGCCGCCGACGCGTGCGCAACCTCACGCACCTCGGCGGCTGTCAGATCGCGGCGTTCGAGCCTCAGCGGGAGCGGCGTGTCCAGGTGGCCGCCGACCACGGGATCGCCACGTTTCAGACCTTCGAGGACGGCCTGAGCTGGGAGCCCGACGCGCTGGTCATCTCGACCCCGCCCGATCATCATCACGAATACGCGCTCGCCGCGGCGCGGGCAGGGCTGCACTTCTTCACCGAGGCGAGCGTCATCCCCGGTGAGACGCCGGAGCTGATCGACGCCGTCGGTCACCAGCCGATCATCGCGGCGCCGTCCTGCACTCTGCGCTTCCACCCGGGTGTGCGGACGATGCGCCGACTGATCGAGGCCGGCGCAATCGGCCGCCCACTCGCGGTCACCCACCACGTCGGGCAGCACCTCGCCGACTGGCATCCGTGGGAGGACTACCGCGGCTTCTACGTCGCCCGCCGCGAGACCGGGGCAGCCCGCGAGATCGTCCCGTTCGAGCTCAACTGGATGACGTACCTGTTCGGTTCGGTGTCGCACATCACCGGGTTCCGCACCAAGCTGTCCGAGCTCGACGCCGACATCGACGACCTCTATGCGGCGCTGCCGAGGTTCGCCTCCGGGGTCGCGGGATCGCTCGTCGTCGAAGTCATCTCGCGCCCCGCGATCCGATATGCCCGCGTGATCGCCGAGCAGGGCACGCTGATATGGGACTTCGGCGAGCGCTGCGTACGGGAGTGGGGCGGTTCCGACGGGTGGCGCCAGCACCCGGACCCGCCGCCGGTGCAGGGCCCGGGCGGGGACTGGGTCGCCGAGAACATGTACATCGACGAGATGGCTGCCTTCCTCCGCGCGGTCCAGGAAGGGCCGGACGCCTACCCCTTCTCGCTGGCTGAGGACGATGCCCTCCTCCGGGCGCTCGAGGCGATCGAGCGCCCGTAAACCTCGAGCACCTGGGTCAGCGACTGCTCCACCGACAGCCGCCGCGCGTTCTCGCTGAACCAGTCGATCGTCGAGCGGCGCATCCGCTCCCCGCCCTCGCTGACCGCCGCGATCGCCGCGGCGAGGTCCTCAGGCGAAGGGGACGGCGCGACGACCCCGTTGACCCCCTCCTCGATCAGCTCGACGGCCGCGTTGTCCTCGCCGGCGACGACGACGCTGGGGGTCCCGCCGGCCGCCGCCTCGACCACGACGAGGCCGTACCCCTCACGCCGGGACGGCAGGACCATGCACAGCGCCCGGCGGATGGCGTCGTCCACCTCCTCGGTGGCGACGAACCCCGGGACCTCGACGATGTCCTCGAGCCCCTGCTCGTGCACGAGCCGCTGTACGAGCGGCCGGTCGGGACCGTCGCCCAGGATGAGCGCGCGGATGCCGGGGAGACGATCGCGAAGCCGGCCGATGGCGGGGACGATTGCCGGGACGCGCTTCTCCGGGATGTGGCGGCCGGCGAATACCACCACCGGCTCGGCCGGGCGCACCTCCTTGGGCGTCCTGGGGCCCTCGTAGATCCCGGCGAGGATCGTGAGCTCTCCGCGCAGCCCCTCCGTGCGCAGCCGGCGGGCGTACAGACGCGAGAAACAGAATGCCCGTTGGGGCACCCGCGCGCAGAGCCGCTGCACTCTCCATCCGACCCAGCCGCCGGCGCGCCCGAGGTATTCCTCGCCAATAATGTGCGGCTCCAGACCTCGAACCAGTCGACCGCGATGCGGTAACGGTGCAGCAGGAGCGACCGCTGCCGCCGCCAGCAGCGAGAAGTACGGGAACGAGCAGGTGTGGACGACGTCGTAGCGCCGGCCGTGACGCAGCAGATGCCACAGCACCCCCATTCCGAAGACGAGCGGGGGGAGCACGCGGCGGTGTCCCGGGCCGTCGTAGAGCTCCATCCGCGGGCCGACGACCCGCACATCGACGCCCTCGACCCCTGGGTCCTCGTCCCGTTCCCATTGCCGCAAGGTCAGATAGGTAACCTGATGGCCGTCAGCGGCCAGGCGCTCCGCGAGGCTCCGGTACCAGCGCTCGGCGCCTCCCACCGTGTGCGGGAACAGGCAGTCATAGACGAGACAGATGCGCATAACGGCGGCGGAGAATCCCATATCCTCGTCGGCGACGTCCGGCAGGGAAACCGACACCTTTCCGGGTATCCCGCGTTTACAGCCGATGCCAACGATGAGATGAGCACAACTCAGCACCAGCTCTACGGTTCCGGTTCGCTCACCGGCGACGAGGCCATCGTCGTGTCGGTCGTGATCCCCTGCCTCAACGAGGAGGGGACGATCGCACGCTGCGTGCGCCGGGCACTCGACGTGCTCGAGGAGAACGGCATCACCGGCGAGGTGATCGTCTCCGACAACGACTCCGAAGACGCACAGTGCCCGGCTCGCCGCGGAGGCCGGGGCGATTGTCGTGCATGAGCCTGAGCGGGGCTACGGCAGCGCGTACATGGCCGGCTTCGCCGCCGCCCGGGGTCGATACATCGTGATGGCCGACGCCGACCTCACCTACGACTTCGGCGAGATTCCCCGCTTTCTGGCCGAGCTGGAAGACGGCGCCGACATGGTGGTCGGCAACCGGATGAGGAACATCCATCCCGGCGCGATGCCGTGGCTTCACCGCTATATCGGCAACCCGCTCCTGTCCGGATTCCTCAATCTGCTCTTCCGCACGGGCGTCGACGACGCGCACTGCGGGATGCGCGCGCTGCGCCGGGATCGGCTACCGCAGCTCGATCTCCGCACGACCGGGATGGAGTTCGCCTCCGAGATGGTGATCCGGGCCGCCAAGGAGAAGCTCGTCCTGCGCCAGTTCCCCATCGAGTACCACCCGCGCGAGGGGGAGTCGAAGCTCTCCAGCTTTCGCGATGGCTGGCGCCATCTACGGTTTCTGCTGCTGCATTCCCCCAATCACCTGTTCATCTTCCCCGGCGCGGTCATGGCGGCCGTCGGCGCGATCGTCGAGTTCATCGTGATCGCCCACCTGGGGGTGCTCGGCCGCAATTGGGACATTCACGCCCTGATCGGCGGGGCGCTCCTGGCGATCGTGGGGACCCAGGTGGTTGCCCTGGGGGTCTGCGCGCATGCTTACGCGACATATTTCATGGGCGAGCGCGACCGCTGGTTTGACCGGATGCGGGCGCGCTTCACCCTGGAGCACGGGCTGCTTCTCGGGGGAACGATCGCCTTGGCAGGGCTCGATCATCGGCGCCTTCATCGTCATCGACTGGATCAATCACGGTTTCGGCCGGTTGTCGTACGAGAACCTCGCGGTGTTGGCGGCGACCCTGATCATCGTCGGGATCCAGATCTTCTTCTCCTCGTTCCTGCTCTCGATCCTGGGCCTGCGGCGCCGAGACCAGGGCAGCCGATACGTGCGCTGAGAGAAGCACCGGCGCTCGCGGCGGCTTGACCTTCGACGAGGATTCGCTGGATGCGCGGCTTGTTTGGACGCCAAATCGCACCTGACCTGCGGGAGGAGCTCGAGCGAGAGCCCGGCTGGATGTACGCATGGCCACTCCCGGGCGATGCCCGCGTCGCGCTGCTCGACCCGGAACTCGCCAGCGTCCATGCCACTCGAGCCGAGATGATCGAGCCCGCCGTGCGGGCGGCTCTGAGGGAGTCCTCGACGGCGGCCGCACTTGACCTGGCCTGCAGCGAGGGTTGGTTTGCCCACCGACTGCTCGAGTGGGGCGCCTCGTGGGTGGTGGGCCTCGATATCCGTGCGCAGAACGTCCGTCGCGCACAGCTCATGCGAGAGCACTTCGAGATCCCCGCGGACAGGCTGGAGCTCCGCCAGGCGAACGTGTACGACCTGCCCCTGAACCCGCGCGAGCAGTTCGACGTTGTCCTCGCCCTCGGACTCGTCTACCACCTGGAGGATCCGGTCGGGGTCTTCCGGCGGGCTCGGGCCCTGACCCGGCGGCTGCTGGTCGTCGAGAGCCAGCTGACGCGGCAGTTGGACCCGATCGTCCACGGGTGGGGCAGCTCGGACTCTGTGGAGGAAGCGGCTGGAAGCTTCGCGACTCGGATCGAGATCGATCACGAGACCAACCCGGTGGCCTCCTCCGGCGGCGTTCTGAGTCTGGTGCCGAATCGGACGGCGCTGGAGCAGATGGCGACCGTGGCGGGGTTCTCGCATGTCGAACTTCCTGGTGCCGTCGGCTCATCACAATCCCCAATACGTACGAGGCGACCGTGCAGTGATGCTCGCCTGGGCCTGACCGGCTCAGGGGCGGGTCATCCCTATGAATCAGAATCCGTGTTGCTAGCTGCCTAACCGATGCCGGACGAACTACTTGAGCGTCGATCGCGACGCACGCGGCCGCAGCCGCTCGTGCCGGGTCCACGCCGACGGGGACTGCCCCTGTCTGCGCTGCGCATGAGGCTCACCGACGAGTCCGCCCACGCGACCTGGTCCGTGAACCCGGACGGCGTGATCGGCCGAACGCTTGGCACGTGGGCGCCGTCAACCGTCGTATTCCCTCTGAGCGCTCTCAGGCGATGCGGAGTTCGAGACGCGCGCGATGCTGTTGCCCCACGACTGGCGTGACGGACGTGGGGAGCTGCTCGTGTCGGTCGCAGTAGCCGATCCCAACGGCTACCGGCGACTCTGGTCCGGGACGCTGCGGAGCGCGGATAGGCGGGGAAGTCCGCGCGGAGTCGCTGTCGACTGTCGCCTACCCGATTCCGCGACGGAGCTGCACCTCTGCGTCCACGAGGCGAGCCGGCAGCCCCGGGCGGTGGCTCGTGCGATCTGGCTGGAGCCCGTTCGTCGACGATCCGGGCGCACCCCTGTCGCCCCTCCCGCAATCCCACCGCCCCGCCAACGGTCGGTCGGTCGGTCATCGCGGGCGCCCTCTCCTCGACGACAACCGACCGGCGGGATCTCCAGCATTCGGCCGCGGCGTGCGGCCGTTGATCTCCGTGCTGACCCCGGTGCACGATCCGCCGTTGGCGATGCTGGAGGAGGCGATCGCCTCAGTCCGGCGGCAGACCTTCACCGGCTGGGAACTCTGCCTCGTCGACGACGGATCCACCAACCCGGAGATCACCGCCGCGCTCGAGCGCCACGCCGCCACCGACCCCCGCATCCGACTCACCCGCCGCGCCACCGCCGGCGGGATCTCGGTCGCCACCAACGCTGCCCTGGAGCTCGCCACCGGCGAATACATCGCCCTCCTGGACCACGACGACACCCTCACCCCAGACGCACTACAACACGTCGCCGACCGGATCGCCGACCAGCCTGACCTCGACATGCTCTACAGCGACGAGGACATCGTCCTGGACGGCCGGCAGATCTGGGTTCACCTCAAGCCCGGGTGGTCGCCGGACACGCTGCGCACCAACGGCTACACCTGCCATCTCGGCGTATACCGGAGCGCGCTGGTACGGGAGATCGGAGGGTTCAGGACCGAGTACAACGGATCTCAGGACGTCGACATGATCCTGCGGCTCGTCGAGCGCACCGATCGCATCGGTCACATCCCGCGCATCCTCTACCACTGGCGCGCCCACGCCAACTCGACCGCCGGCGGCGACGCCAAGCCCTACGCGTACGTGGCGGCGCGCAACGCCATCGCCGCGCATCTGGAGCGATGCGGCCTGGACGCGGAGGTCGGATATGGGCCGCCCGGCCTGTACCGCCTGTCTCATCGCGTCGATCGCTCGACAAGCGTGGATCTCGTATTGGCGGTGGAGGATGAGACGGGACTCTCAGAGGCGGCCGCCTCCTGGCTGGAGCAGCCCCACCCGGCCTGGAACCTCGTGATCGCCGCGCCTCAAGGCGCCCTGGACGCCGTCATCACCGCCCTGACCAACGCCGGGATCCCGGACGCCCGCATCACCACCATCCCCACTACCCCGGACGCCGACCCGGCCGCCGCCCTGGCCGACGCCGCCACCGCCGCCACCGCCGAGCACCTCCTGCTCATGCAGACGCCCGCCATGGGCCTGACCCACGACTGGCTCACCCGCCTCATCGGCTACAGCCAGCAGCCCCACATCGCCGCCGCCGGCCCCGTCGTGCTCGCCCCCGACGGCCGCATCCAACAAGCCGGGATCGCCATCCCCACCGGCATCCCCCTCCACCTTCTCCATGGCACCCGATCCTCCATGGACAACCACTTCGGCTTCGGGACCTCCGTCTACAACGTGAGCGCGGTGAGCGGGGTCCTCGCCACCCGCCGCGACACCTACCACCACCTCGGCGGACTGAACCCCCAGTTCAAAGACCTCGCCCTCATCCACTACTGCCTGCGCGCCACCGACCACCACCAACGCATCGTCATCGTCCCCGACGCCCGCCTCCGCACAACCGGCACCAGACCCCGCCGCCAACGACCTCCCCACCATCTGGCAACTCCGCCACGCCTGGGCCCGCACCCACACCCACGACCCCTACTACAACCCCAACTACCGCACCGACCGCGGCGACTTCGAGCCGATTCGATCATGACGTCGATGGCACATTCGTCGCTGCGGAGCGCCGCGGCGCGCCTGCAGAGGCGGACAGGACACACCGAAGCGCCTTCCGGCGAGCGGATCCCCTTGTCCTCCCTGCGCGCCAGGCTGGATGAGTCGTCGGCACAGGCCTATTGGTCCCTGAATCCTGACGGGGTCATCGGCAGGGCGCTCCGGACGCCGGCCCCTTCCGCCGTCACCTACCCGCTGACCCTCACACACGACGTCTCACTCTCGGCCCGGGCAATGCTCCTGCCCCATGACTGGCGGGATCGGCAAGGGGCTGTCCGCGCGTCGATTTCCGCCACCACGCGTGACGGCACCACCTCGGAGCTGTGGGAGACGGTGCTGCACGCGTCGGATCGGGGTCGCCCCCGCGGCCAGGTCGTCCGGTGCCAACTGCCGGCCTCCACCGTGTCGCTTACGCTCAGCGTCGACATCGAGCGCCTGGTCGAGCCGTATCCCCTCAGGCGGGCCATCTGGCTCGAACCCACGATCATCGATCCTCATGCACCACCGGCACCCCGCGCTCCGGCCGGAGCATCGTCGCGCGGGCTCCCGCGTCCCCCCGGGGAGATGTTGATCTCGGTGCTCGTCCCGGTGCACGATCCGCCGTTGGCCATGCTGGAGGAGGCGATCGCCTCAGTCCGGCGGCAGACCTTCACCGGCTGGGAACTCTGCCTCGTCGACGACGGATCCACCAACCCGGAGATCACCGCCGCGCTCGAGCGCCACGCCGCCACCGACCCCCGCATCCGACTCGCCCGCCGCGCCACCGCCGGCGGGATCTCGGTCGCCACCAACGCTGCCCTGGAGCTCGCCACCGGCGAATACATCGCCCTCCTGGACCACGACGACACCCTCACCCCAGACGCACTACAACACGTCGCCGACCGGATCGCCGACCAGCCTGACCTCGACATGCTCTACAGCGACGAAGATGTCGTCGGCGGTGGAAGACCACCCCAGCGGCATCCGAAGCCCGGCTGGTCTCCAGAGCACATGTCAGCTGCCATGTACACGTGTCATCTCGGCGTGTACCGGCGATCGCTCGTCGTGGGTCTCGGTGGCTTTCAGCCGACCTACGACGGATGCCAGGACTATGACCTGGTATTACGGCTGATGGACCGCACCGACCGCATCGGTCACATCCCGCGCATCCTCTACCACTGGCGCGCCCACGCCAACTCGACCGCCGGCGGCGACGCCAAGCCCTACGCCTATCTGGCTCAGCCCCGGGCGATCACCGATCACCTCCGTCGCAGCGGCATCGACGCAGAAGTCCAATTCGGACAGCTTCCCGGACTTCACCGGATCGTCCATCGCGTCGATCGGTCGACAAGCGTGGATCTCGTATTGGCGGTGGAGGATGAGACGGGACTCTCAGAGGCGGCCGCCTCCTGGCTGGAGCAGCCCCACCCCGCCTGGAACCTCGTGATCGCCGCGCCTCAAGGCGCCCTGGACGCCGTCACCACCGCCCTGACCAACGCCGGGATCCCGGACGCCCGCATCACCACCATCCCCACTACCCCGGACGCCGACCCGGCCGCCGCCCTGGCCGACGCCGCCACCGCCGCCACCGCCGAGCACCTCCTGCTCATGCAGACGCCCGCCATGGGCCTGACCCACGACTGGCTCACCCGCCTCATCGGCTACAGCCAGCAGCCCCACATCGCCGCCGCCGGCCCCGTCGTGCTCGCCCCCGACGGCCGCATCCAACAAGCCGGGATCGCCATCCCCACCGGCATCCCCCTCCACCTTCACCACGGCTCTCCCGCGGCGGTCGCGCTACCCGTCGTCTACAACCTGAGCGCGGTGAGCGGGGTCCTCGCCACCCGCCGCGACACCTACCACCACCTCGGCGGACTGAACCCCCAGTTCAAAGACCTCGCCCTCATCCACTACTGCCTGCGCGCCACCGACCACCACCAACGCATCGTCATCGTCCCCGACGCCCGCCTCCGCACAACCGGCAAAGACCCCGCCGCCAACGACCTCCCCACCATCTGGCAACTCCGCCACGCCTGGGCCCGCACCCACACCCACGACCCCTACTACAACCCCAACTACCGCACCGACCGCGGCGACTTCATTCTGCGCAGCCACACCTGAGCCCGTGAGGGGAACGCGGCGTTCAGCACACGCGGCGAGCGCTCCGTCAAGAGACTCGCCGCCACGCCGGTAGGGGGATGAATCGAGACCAGCGCCTCAGACGCCCCGGATTCGTCGCGACGAGCGAGCGTCTGAGGGACCAGCTGTCCCGGCCAGCCCCGGTCTGCCATGCGGCACCACAGGTCGTAGTCCTCAAGGCCGGCGAGGCGCTCGTCGGTGGCAAAGCCGCCCAGCGCGCGCAGGTTCTGGGTGCGGATCAATACCGGAGCGTGAACGGGGTTTCCCCGCCGCAGTCGCCGCACGTCCCAGCCGCGAAAGCTCATCAGGTAATCGCCACCGGCTTCGACGAACGCGTCACGCGCTCCCGTGACCTCCTGGATGGGATAGACGAACGCCATCTCCGGCATCGCTCCAAGGGTTGCGGTGAGGACGTCGAGACACCGCGGATAGAGCGTCTGACCCGGCTCGAGGACCAGGCAGGCAGGTCCGCGCGCGAACTCCAGCGCGATGTTCCGGGCCGGCCCCACTCCGCGGTCCACGCCGGGATCCAGCAGTCGCGCCGGCAACTCCGGACGAGCAGTCATCCAGTCGGCGACGAGTTTGAGTGTCGGCTCGCCACAACCGGCATCTACCGCCACCAGCTCGAAGTCACACAGCCGGCTGTGGGCCAGCGAATCGAGGGTCTGCTGCACGCCGGCGCATTGCCCGTGCAGGGCGGTCAGCACCGTGAGCTGCGGGGTTCGGTTGGCACGCCATGCCGGGCTGGCGTACACGGTCTCGATGCCTCGTGAACCGGGGGCGGGCGGCGTGCTCTCCCGCGCCTGACCGGCGGGCTCGGAGCCGGGGGCGCTCTGGACACCCTGAGGCGACGGTGGGGACGGGCTCCTGAGCGCCGTCGTCGATCTGGGAGGGCTCCTCGGGAGCCTGGGGCCCTCGATCTTCAGGAGTCGGCCGCACCGGAGAGGGCTCCCCCACCAGCTCCACCACGGCCGCTCTCAGCACCGAGACCCACAACGCGTACGGCACCCAGGCGCTGAGCCGCTCGTAGGCCCGGCGACGCAGTGCAGCCAACCGATCAGGATCTCGAAGCACGGCGTCGACCACGAAGGGGAGCGAGTCCGGAGCGGCAGCGATCAGGTGCTCCCCCGGGGTCAGTGGCGCGATCCCACTTGAATGCTCCGTCACCACCACGGCGCCGGCATGGATCGCATCGACAGCCCGTTGCCATTCCAAGCGGGAGTCCTCGTCCCGGTGAAGGTTGATGACAACCTTGGTCTGAGCGAGGAGAGGCCAGCGATCTGCCGCCAGGAACGAGCTGGTTCCCGCCGGGCTGAGTCCCGGTTCTGAGATCTGCAGCAGACAGTTGTGACGAGAGAGGACGCACGCCGCCTGGCTCAGATACCTCGTCCGCCGGATGCTGTGGGCGCCCAGGAACATCACGTCGATCGGCCGGGGCGCGTCCGCTTCGAAGCGATCGAGGAACTTCGAGTACCCAGGCCGGAGCAGGCGGGCCGGGATCCCGAGTCGATGCATGGCGACGACACACCGCTGGTCAAGCGCGAACACCGCGCCGGCTCGCTTGAGCAACTCGACCTCCTGCGGATCGCCTCCCGCCGGGGGCGCCTGTGGGCAGAGGAAGATCGTGCGCTTGAGAATGGCGTCGTCGGGAAGCGCCTGCTCGCCTTCCACCCTGAGGTAATCCGATGGATCGAGCAGGACATACACCGTCCTGGGGCTCCCGGCCGGAAACCATCCCAGGTGCACCTCGGACGGAACCCGCTGCAACCCAAGCTCGTACTGGAGCGTTTCCGCGAGCTCGCGCAGCGGGTAGCGCTGCTCCGCGGACATCACGAAGACCACCTCGGGCACGCGGCGATCCTAGCGGTCGACAGTCTCAGGGGACACACCGGTAGCCTGTCTTGAGCGATGCAGACCGACCTGTCCGGAATCAAAGACGGGATCTCTGAGCGGTTCGTCCCGGAGCAGGATCGCGGGCGGCTCATCGAGGCCGAGCACATCAGCCGTTATCTGTGGGCCGCACAGGCCGCGAAGGATCGAGTGGTGCTCGATGCCGGCTGCGGTACCGGTTACGGAAGCCGGATGCTGGCCGACGCGGGCGCCCGGGAAGTCGTCGGCGTGGACATCGCGCAGGAGGTGCTCGACGCGGTCGCTCCCACCATGCCGGCGACGGTCCGCCTGGAGACGGGGGACCTACGCCAACTGGCCTTCGCCGACGGCACGTTCGATCTCATCGTCTGCTTTGAGGTGATCGAGCACTTCGAGGATCCGTTCACGATCCTCGACGAACTGGTCCGCGTTCTGGCCCCAGACGGGCTGCTCTTCGTCTCCTCGCCGAACCGTGGCTTCTATCCGGCCGATAATCCTCACCACTTTCACGAGTTCACTCCGGATGAGCTGACGGCTGAGCTGGCCGGGCGCCTGGGCAGAGTCCAGCTCGTGCGGCAGAGCAACTACATCGTGTCCGCGCTCCTGGCCGATGCGGCTTATGGTCAGGCTGATGGGGACCCGGTCACAGAACTCGTTGTGCACAAGCTGGCCGCCGGCACGCCCGGGGAGGAGACCTACACAGTGGCGATGGCCGGCAATGGCACCCTCCCTGAGCTGCCACCGTTGGCGACGATGACCGGCATGCTGGAGTTTCAGGAGTGGGTGTCGGCATTCCGGGCACACCTCGGTCAAAGGGACGCCGACGTGCAGGAGCTGGAATCGCGGCTCGCCGAACGAGACCATTTGGCTGAGCTGCTGTTGGAGGCTGAGCAGCGATTGGCGTCGGTACCGGAACTGGAGCTGCGAATCTCGGATCTCGAGCATGAGCTCGCCGACGCGCGCTCGGCGGCCGAGGCGGCACGCCGAGAAGCCCGGGAGCTGGACCAGATGCTCATGTACGGGCGGAGAGCACTCAGGTACGTGCGACCGCTCATCAAGCCGCTGCGCGACGCCCGAAGGCGGCTGCGCAGCTAGGAGCGGTTGACGTGCCGCGCACGCCGCTCGATGGCAGGCGGGAGGGTCGGCTCGCCAACCTGCCGCGACGCATCCACCTGACATACAAGTACCGCGGGTTCTCCTCGGTCCTGTACCAGACCCTGGTCTTCCCACTGCGGCTGACACCGCTCGACCGGCTCCTGCCGGGTCCAGACTCCGGGCACGAGTCAATCGCAGCGCGGCAGTGGTACCGGCGCCACGGCCGACCGGTGACCATCGTCATCCCCAGCTTCCGTGACGCAAAGCTTGTCACGCGGCTGGTGGCAAAGATCCGGCAGACGACACCGCGCGGCCTGGTTCAGATCATCGTCACCGACGACGCCAGCGGTGACGAGCACGTGACCGCGCTCCGCCGAATCGCCGGGATCGAGGTCCTCGCCGCGGATCGCAACGCTGGATTCTCCGCCAACGTCAACCGGGGCCTGCGTGCTGCCGATCCCCACCACGACGTCGTGCTGCTCAACTCAGATGTCGTTCCCCTGCGCGACTGGCTGGCCTGCCTGCAGCAGGCGGCGTCGGCGGACCCCCGCATCGGGATCGTCGGCGCCAAGCTGCTCTATCCGGACAAGCGGATTCAGTACGGCGGCACCATCCGCAACCGACGAGCACCGGAGTGGTTCGATCACCGCTACCGCTTCAAGCCGGCGGACTGGGGGCCGGCGGGCATCGCCGGCCCAACGCTCGCCGCCACCGGTGCGGCCATGTACATCAAACGCGAGGTCCTCGATCAGGTCGGCTGGTTCGATGAGGAGCTTCCGATGGGATATGAGGACGTCGACTATGGCCTGAGGACGTGGGAGGCCGGATATCAGGTCGTCTATGCTCCCTGCGCTCAATTGCACCACCACGAGTCCGCCACTCGCGGCACGGCAATGGGTGAACGCGAGCGGACGTCGCAGAGGATGTTCTGGAAGCGCTGGGCGCCATTCTTCGACGAACGCCGCGTCCTCACCTCCGGCGGCAAGCTGCGCATCATCTATGTCACCGAGGACACCTTCGTCGGTGGCGGCCATCGGGTCATCTTTGAGCATGTCAACGGCCTGACCGACCGCGGACATGAGGTGGAGTTGTGGACGCTCGGCACCGCCCCCGGCTGGTTTGAGCTGCGCTGCCCCGTTCGCCACTTCGAGACCTATGAGGAACTGGAAGCCGCCCTCTCGCCGGTCGAGGCCATCAAGGTGGCAACGTGGTGGAGAACATCGGCCACGGTATGGCGCGCCAGCGTGCTGAAGGGCATTCCGGCGTACCTGGTCCAGGACATCGAGACCTCCTACTATCGCGACGACCCAAAGCGGAGATATGAGGTCCTCAACTCCTACCGCCCGGAATTTCGCTACCTGACGACGTCGCAGTGGAATCAGGCACAGCTCAAGGAGCTGGGCCTGGAGGCCGAGGTCATCTCGCCGGGCGTCGATCGGACGACGTTCGTCGCGGATGACTCAATCGCCCGCCGGGACGACATGCTCGTCGCCCTCGGCCGCTCGGACCCGCTCAAGAACCTCAGACTGACGCTGACGGCATGGCGCCGGCTCCGACCGCCTCGCCCTGAGCTCTGCCTGTTCGGCCGTGAGCCGGAACTGGCCGACGATCCCGGAATCCGCTACGTCACCGCACCCACCGATCACGCCGTCAATCAGCTCCTCAACCAGGCGACGATGTTCGTGCAGACCTCGGCACACGAGGGCTTCTGCCTGCCGATCCTGGAGGCGATGGCCACCGGTACTCCCGTGGTGTGCACCGACGCGCACGGCAACCGGGACTTCTGCGCCAACGAGGAGAACTGCCTGATGGTGAACGCGGACGCGAACGCGGTGGCTCGCGGGATCAATCGTCTCCTGATCGATTCCGAGCTGCGTCATCGCCTCGGTGAGGCCGGACGGGCGACCGCCACAGCCCATGACTGGCCGACACGGATCGTCGAGCTGGAGCGCTTCATGTACGGGCTCGCCGAACCGGCGGAGAGCGCTTGGTCGGCCACACCCGCCGCCCGCCGCCCGGAGTAACGCCTGCAGAAACGCGGGTCTACAGGTCCTCGGCCACGTGGGGGGCGATGCGGTTGAACACCCAGAGGCCGACGGCGAAGATGGCCACGATGATCGCCACAGGCTCAAGCAGGTGAGCCGGCGAGCCGAGCAGGGCCCCCGCGCTCGGCGTGCCATGGGTGATGAACGCGTGGCGGAACTGCTGGAGGATCACCGCGAGTGGATTGAGCATGTAGAGATGAAGCAGTGCCGGTCCGAGATGGGCCTCGACAGTGGCGATCGGGATGATGATCGGCGAGGCGTAGAAGATGACCTGGGTGAGCACGTCCCAGATCGGCTGCACGTCCCGGGCGTAGACGAACACCGACGCGAGGAGCATCGCGATCCCGGTGCACAGGACGACGAGCATCCCGATGATCACCGGTACCTCGAGCCAGGTCAGCATCGGCCGCACGCCCGCGGCCAGGGCGAAGATCGTCACCACCACCAGATTCAGGCAGAGATTGAAGAACGCCAGCAGCACCACCGACAGCGGGATGACCATGCGCGGAAACTGGATCTTCCGCACCAGGACCTCGTTGTCGACGACGCTCCGCACCGCTCCGATCGTCGACTCGCTGAAGAACGTGAACAGGACGATCGAGGCCAGCAGCTGGGCCCCGTAGTACTGATAGCTGGGCCCAATTCCGGAGCCGACATGAGCGATCTGCGTAAAGAAGACATACAGCACCAGGAACAACAGCAGCGGCCTGACGAGCTGCCACAGGTAGCCAAGGGCCGAGCCATAGAACCGCAGCTTCCACTGCATGACCGCGATGTTGAACGTCAGATGCCAGAAGCGCCGCCAGTCGCCGGTCAGAGCGCGCGGCCCTGTGATCGGCCGTCCCAGCGCTTCGTAGCGGAACTCCGGCGCCGCCGCCTCGACCTCCGTGGGTGTCGCCTGGGTCGTCACGTTCGTGTGCTCTGGATCGGACTCTCGTGACCACGGCGCACGTCTGATCGGACCGGCAGGTCGACGAGCCCGCCCAGAGCTGCCGGCCCGGTGACGATGAACGAGAACCCGCCCCCGAACCGATCGATCACATCGAGGCCGGTGTTGGCCACCTGGAACACCGGGGTGTAGCGCCCCGGCGAGAGCACGTTGTCAAACGTGAAGGAGAAGACGACCTCGTCACCTGCGCTGAACGCGCCGGTCCGCTCGTTCTCGGCGAGCGTGTTAGCGACCACGACCGCCTTGTGCTCATCGTTGTAGACAAAGACGCCGGCGATGGGGTCGACCACGTCGGCCTGGAACAGGACGCGCGCGTTGATGGTCACCCTTTGGTGCTGGGGCGCGGATCTGACGTTCTCACCGGCCTCGTTCTCCAGCCACAACTCCTGCGCCCGGGCCTCGCCGCTGCCGGTGTGGCCGCCACCGGAGCTCGCGCCGCCCTGGGGATCGCGGTCGAAGTTGAGTTCGAGATAGCGATCCGCCACCTCGTGGGGCTCACCGAGGTACATCGGCCGGCCCCGTTCGAGCAGCAGCGCGCGATGGCAGAAGCGCTGGAGCGACCCCATGTCATGGGTGACGAAGATGATCGTCCGGCCCCGATCCCGCAGGTCGGCGAATACGTCGAAGCACTTCTGCTGAAACGCGGCATCGCCGACGGCGAGCACCTCATCGATCATGAGGATCTCGGCATCCACCTGGATGGCGACCGAGAACGCCAGACGCACGTGCATTCCCGACGAGTAGTTCTTGAGCTTGAGATCCTTGAACTCCTCCAGCTCGGCGAACTCCATCACGCCCTCGTAGCGCTTGCGCGCCTCCTTCGGAGAGAGGCCGAGCATGATGCCGTTCATGACCACGTTGTCCCGCGCCGCCATGTCAGGGTTGAACCCAACCCCCAATTCGATGAACGTCGACAGCCGGCCCCGGCACCAGATGTCGCCTTCGGCCCGGTAGATCCCCGCCAGACACTTCAGCAGAGTGCTCTTCCCGCTGCCGTTGCGCCCGGCGATGCCAAAGAACTCCCCCGGTTCGACCTCGAACGAGATGTCGTTGAGCGCCCGGAAGGTCTGCCGGCGGATCCGGCGCCGAGGATGAAGAGCACGCTCCTTCAGCGTGTGCACCTGCTCCTCGGGAACCGTGAATGTCTTGCTGACCGACCGCGCGACCACCACCGGCAGCCGCTCGCCGCCGACGGCTGGAGTTGGCATGCCAAGAGGGTAGCCGACGGGGGTCTCTCGTTCGGCGGCGCTCATGCGCGTCCCTCGAGCGACAGCCGCTTGCTCAGACCGCGCGGAAGCGGATCTGCATGACCCCCCAGGAATCCGCCGGCGGCCCGTGCCCCATGATGGAGAAGCGAGGCAGCCAGGAGCGCGATGTCGTCGGCTGGCCAGACGCGGCGACCGCCATTCTCGGACCTGACCCACCGCCAGTCTGCCCCCACGTTGCCGCGCACATTCCGGACGGCGGAACGGCCATCGAGCGACCATCCATATATCTCGCGGATGGCACGGGCCTCATCGAAGCTGCGCCGCAACCACTGCCAACTCGAGTATTCATGGGAGTGGATGACCGCCGCCCCGGGCGTGTAGACCTTGGCGAAGCCGGCTCGCAACATGTCCTGGGCCAGGAGGTGGTCTTCGGCATACGAGACGCGCCGGAACGGCACCCGTTGCCAGGCCCGCCGCGCCACGCAGCCGTTCGCGTCCGTGAAGTAGCCGAGGTGGCCCAGGAAGTGGCGGGGAGGCGCCTCACGCTCGCTCGCAGCCAGGACGTCGACCCGCGGACCACCGTCAGAAAACGACTGAAACCAGCTCGTCAGCTCTCGGGCGACGCTGAGGCTGGCGCCGGGCCGCGGGAGATAGGGCCCGAACGCCAATCCGACATTCGGGGCGACGATGAACGCGTTCAGGAGCTCGGTCAGCCAGTCTGGTGATGCCGGTACCGCGTCCTGGGTCAGAAACGCGACGTGATCGCCCTTCGCGCGCGACATGAGGAGATTGCGGGTCTCCCCATGGTTGAAGCGTTCAGGCGGGATTTCGATCACGTCGGCGTCATAGTCGCGCGCCGCGGCCGCGGTCCCGTCCGAAGAGCCGGAGTCACAGATCAGAAGCTGGAGCTGCCGGTCGACTCGCTGTCCTCGAACAGCAGCCAGAGTCTCGCGCCAGCTCTCTCCGGCGTTCAGCGTGGGGATTGCGACGGTAACCACCTCGGACATTCCGCAATCTTGTCGCTCCGGGAGCCATGGCGCCCGGTAGCCCGGACGCCAGGGGACTTCACTACGCTGAGCCCCCATGCAGCGCTCCGCTCAGGTAGCGCCGGAGCGGGTTCGCCTCCGGCGCCTCGCGCCACCGAGGAGCCTGACAGCGCTGCTGGCGATCGTCGTCACCGTCGGTCTCGCTTGGGCGCTGCTGGTTCCTCCGTGGCAATCCCCTGACGAACTCGCTCACTTCGCCTACGCCCAGAGTCTGGCTGAGACATTCACGATCCCGGGCATCCCCGGGCGTCTGGGCGAGTCCAGCGACGAGATCTTCGCCGACGGTTCGGTCGGTGCCAGCCGCGGCGCGTTCTGGCCCCAGGCGGCTCCTCCAGATTGGAGCCAGAACGACTACGACGCTTACCTCAGGGTCGAGCGCGGAGCCCATCCTCCATCAAAAAGCAATGGACCGGGACCGAGCAGCGCCAGCCGCAACCCTCCGCTCTACTACCTGTTCGCCGCCACCGCCTACCAGGTCGATCGTGGTGGAACGACCTTCGGGCGCCTCTACGCGATTCGCATCTCCGGGGTGCTGTTGCTCGCGCTCACGACGATTGGGGCATGGCTCCTCGCCGGGGAGATGTTCGGCCGCCGGCGCCTCCCGCAGCTCAGCTGCGCGGCAGTCGCAGGTCTCCTGCCGATGGACGCGTTCATGTCCACCGCAGTCAATCCGGACGCACTCCTGATCACCCTCTGGACATTTGCCCTGTGGCTGGGGGCCCGGGTGATCAACCACCACGCCCGGGGTCGCGATGTGATTGCGCTCTTTGGCGTGACAGCCGCCGCAATTCTGACGAAGGCCACCGCCTACGCGCTGATCCCGCCGATCCTTCTCGCGTTGTTCATCGGCTGGCGCCGGCGTTCCGCGGCTGAGCGCGGACCGACTCTTCGGCGCATTCTGGCAGGAGGCGCCATCCTTCTCGTTCCCGTCCTGGGATGGCTGGCGCTCGCACAGAGCCTCGGCGGGACGTCGATTACGACGGTCGCCACATCGCAGGCGCACCCGTTCAACGTCCGCCAGTTCCTCAGCTATCTGTGGCAGTTCTACCTGCCACGCCTGCCGTTCCTGACGCCGTTCCGGACCACGCCACAGCTTCCGGTCTACGACGTCTGGGGACATCAGGTCACAGGTGTCTTTGGTTGGCTCGACGTCTTCCAGCCGCATTGGATGTACCCCACCGCCGCTGTGATCGCCGGTGGGCTGGCGATCGCCGACATCGCGCTCCTGGTACGACTCCGGGAGCGGCGACCCTGGGAGCTGCTGGGCTTCCTCGCTCTGGGGCTGGTCGCACTGCTCGGGTTGCTCCATATCACTGAATACCGCGTCCTCATCAGTGGCGGTGGTCCGTTCCTCCAGGGTCGATATCTGCTCCCCGTCGTGGGCATCGCCGGATTGGCGGTGGCGCTGGTGGTCAGCCGAGTTCCGCTGCGATTGCGTGCCCCGGCGTGCGGACTGACCCTGACCCTCCTCCTGGCGGCGCAGGCGATTTCACTGGCCGCAATCGTCCAGGCCTACTACCTGTGAAGCGCTGGTCCGACACCTCGCGCCGTGTCTGGCTTCCGTGCCTCTGTGTGGCGGCTGTCGCGATCGCTCTTCTGGTCCTGGCGGGTTCCCAAAGCCGACTGGTCAACGCGTTCGCACTGGACGCGCCCAACCAGTTCCCGCTGCTGACGCTCCAGCCGGGCAAGCGGGTCTGCGAAGGGCCGGTGTCAAGCGGCGCACCGGTGAGGGGCGTCGGGATCTGGGGGGCATCGCTCGGCGGCCCAGGACACATGAGAGTTGATGTTATGGCGACCTCCGGCCGAGCAATCCTGGCTTCCGGCTCGCTCAACGCGGGACCCGCGGAGGCTGAGTACACGTCTCGTTTGACCCGAGTTGTGCCCGCCCACACGCAGATGCGTGTCTGCCTCGAGCAACAGGCGGGGGCCTTCTCGCTGGCGGGCTCTGCCGCGCTTGATCCCAAGGTGGTGATGACCGGCCCCGTGCCCGGAAAGGAGTTCTCCCTGGTGCTCCTGAAAGAGGGGAGGCCATCAATGCTCGGCGCCCTGTCGACGGCGTTTTCGCGAGCAGCCCTGTGGCGCCCCAGCTGGGTAGGGAGTTGGACCTTCTGGGTATTGGCAGCCGGCCTTCTGGCGTCGTTCGGGGCCGGCGTGCTGGCCGTGGCAGCCGCAGCCTCCGCCGATGACGAGACGGACGCGCAGGACTCGGGGCACAACGACGACGAGCCCCAGCCGCGCTCGCCGGACGACCGCACGGGTGAGACGTCGCCGAAGGCTGCCTACTCCTAAAGTCCGGCGAGGATCGTCCGCAGCCCGTCCCGCAGCGACACCGACGCCGCCCAGCCGAGCTCGTCACGCGCCCGGCTGACATCCAGGCAGCTCCGCCGGACCTCGCCGGGCCGTTCCGGGGCGAACTCAGGCTCGGCCATGGGCCGATCGGACACGTCACGCAACGCGCTCACCAGGTCCAGCACCGAGGTCTCCTGGCCGTGGCCGATGTTGACCGCGCCGGTCAGATCCGAGTTGCCGGCCAGGAGGTTGGCCCGGACGACGTCGGAGACGTCGACCCAGTCGCGGGTCTGGCCGCCGTCGCCGAAGATCGTCGGCGTGCGCCCCTCCATCAGGTGGCCGCAGAAGATGGCGACGACGCCCGCCTCGCCGTGGACGTCCTGGCGTGGCCCGTAGACGTTGCCGTAGCGCAGCGAGGCCGTCGAGAGCCCGTGGAGGCGGGTGTAGAGCGAGCAGTAGCCCTCCGCGGCGAGCTTGCTCTGGCCATACGGCGCCAGCGGCCGGATCGGGTAATCCTCCGGGGTCGGCAGCAGGCCGGCGTCGCCGTAGAGGCCGCCGCCGGTGGAGGTGTTGACGATCCGCCTGACCCCGGCCCGGCGCGACGCCTCGAGCACGTTGATCGTCCCCAGGATGTTGACCCCCGCGTCGGCCGCAGGATCCTCCACCGAATGCCGAACATCGATCTGCGCCGCCAGGTGGAACACCACCTCCGGCGCGGCGGCTGTGACGACGCCGGCCACCGCCTCCGCATCACGCACGTCGGCGACCTCCAGGCGGGCCCCGCGCTGCACCGCGCCGTCCAGGTTCGGCCGCTTGCCGGTCGACAGGTTGTCGATCACCGTAACCCGGTCGCCGCGGTCCACGAGCGCGTCGACGAGATTTGATCCGATGAAGCCGGCACCGCCGGTGACGAGGCAGTTCATGACCGGCAGCAGCTTACGAGAAGTTGCTTTGACTCCGGCGAGCCGGGGCAGGATCCGAGGGTCGACGCACCGGTTTCTGGCTGACGCAGAGGCGGACTTTGCGCGCTTTGCAACTTTGCGTGTATTTCAACAACTCCGTAACTTCACGCTCCGAATACCGTTGCTATTGCCTGCATGCCGAGAACACCAGCCTCCTTCCGAGGTGATTCGTCGCCGTTCGCGCGCCCCCAGGGGTCGGTCGTGCCGCAGCTGATCGAGCCGGTCCGGACGCCGGCGACCGTCGACGTGCTGGGCATCCCGCTCGGGCTGACCGACTATGAGCGGGCGCTGGACTGGATCGATGCGACCGTCGACAGCCGCGAGCGCGCCTACGTCTGTGTCTGCAACGTCCACGCGGTCATGGCCGCCGCCGAGGATCCGCAGCTGCGCTCGGCGCTGCTGCGCTCGGACCTGAACGTCCCGGACGGACAGCCGCTCGTCTGGGCGATGAACCTGCTCGGGTACCCGTTGTCCGACCGCGTCTACGGGCCGGAGCTGATGGCTCGATCGTGCGCCCGCGCGGCCGCCTCCGGCCAACGCTTCTACCTCTACGGCGGCCGCAACCAGGGGGCCCTGGTCCAGCTCGCTCTCAACCTGCGCCAGCGCTATCCCGGGATCAAGATCGTCGGCGGCTATTCGCCTCCGCATCGTGCTCTCACCGAGGAGGAGCGCGAGGCCATCGTCGGCGAGATCAACCACTCGGAGGCCGATGTGGTGTGGGTCGGCATCGGCGTCCCCAAGCAGGAGAAGTGGATGGCCGACATGCGCCACGACCTGGAGGCCCCCGTCCTGGTCGGTGTCGGTGCGGCCTTCGACTTCCACGCGGGCCTGGTGCCCCAGGCGCCCCCGGTGCTTCAGGAGTCCGGCTTGGAGTGGGCCTACCGCCTGGCCCAGGAGCCCCGCCGTCTCTGGCGGCGGTACCTGCGCTACAACCCGCGCTTCGTCCACGCGTTCACCCGCCAGCTGATCGAGCACCGGCGAAGCCTGTCGCGGCCCGGGTAGCGCCCCCGGCGCCGGCGACGTCGACCTCGACGTCGACGTCGAAAGCGGCGGCGGCACAATCTCAGCGTGACCGCTCAGCCAAGCGCATCGATCGTCATTCCCACCCATCGCCGGGCGGCCTATCTCGACGTTGCCCTGCGCTCGATCGCGCCTCAGGCGGAGGAGCTGAACGCTGAGGTCATCGTCGTGAGCGATGGCGACGATGCGGCGACGCGCGATGTCGCCGGTCGGCATGGAGCGCGCGTGACGACGCTGAGTCCCCCGCGCGGCGCGAACGCGGCGCGCAACGCCGGGGTCGCCGCCGCAGCCTCGGATCTGGTGGTGTTCTCCGACGACGACGTGGAGGCTCCGGCAGGATGGCTGCGTGCCATCCTGGCCGGCGCCGAGGCCGCACCGGACATCGACGTCTTCGGCGGCCCGATCCGGGCGCGCCTCGAGGGCGGCGGCCCCAGGGCGTGCGGTCGCGAGGGCGCGCCCATTACGGCGCTGGACCTCGGACCCGTCGATCGTGACGCGCCGCTCGTCTGGAGCGCGAACATGGCCGTACGAGGACGAGCCCTCGAGCAGGTGGGTCCGTTCGACGAGTCGCTGCACGGCCGCGGCGAGGAGGAGGAGTGGGAGCGCCGCTACACGGCCCAGGGCGGCGTCATCAGGTATCTGGCCGGCGCCGGCCTCGAGCATCGCCGCACCGCCGACGACTCCAGAGTCGGCCGGCTGGCGCGGGCCGCATACGCCCTCGGCCAATCAGCGCGCGCCTATGACGTCCGCAAGGGCGTCGCGCCATCGCCCCGCGCCGAGCTGCGCGTCCTCGTCGGCTCCGCCTGGCACGTCGCGCGGCGGCGCTGCCTGGTCGGCCTGGTGCTCGTCGCCCATTCGGCCGGGCGACTGCGAGCCCTGCTGTCGGAGCGCTCGGCATGACGACCGCCGGAACCGAAGGCGACTACTTCTCCGGCACCAGCGGCCAGGTCTGGGGCATCCGCGCCACGACGCGGGCCGTCGTGGCCGACGCCGTGTGCGACGCCGCCGCGGTGGCCACGCTGACCCCGTGGCGCCTGCGCCGCACCGCCCGCCGCTCGGCCGCCCGCCGGGTGCTGGCGCTCGGTGTCGAGCGTCGGGATGTCCCCAACGTGCTGGCCGCCGCCGAAGCCGAGCTCGAGCGCTCCCACCACCACGTGGACGTCCTCTCCACCGTGGCCGGCACCAAGGGCAAGTTCGAGAACCTCAACGACCTGCTCGCCGGCCGGCCCGCCTCCGGATATGACTGGCTGCTGCTCGTCGACGATGATGTCGTCCTTCCCCGGGACTTCCTGGACGTGTTCCTGTTCCTGGCCGAGCGCTACGACCTGGCGCTCGCCCAGCCCGCCCATCGCCGGCGCTCGCACGCCGCCTGGGCGGTGACCCGGCGCCGGCCCGGCGTCCTGGCCCGCCAAACCCGGTTCGTCGAGATCGGCCCGGTGTGCGCGTTGCGGGCGGACACGTTCGACGCGCTGCTCCCGTTTCCCCCGCTGCGGTTCGGCTGGGGGCTCGACCTGCACTGGTCGGCGGTCGCGCGGGAGCGCGGATGGCGCCAGGGTGTCATCGACGCCACGCCGGTGCGCCACGGCCTGCGCCAGATCGCCACCTCGTATGACCGAAGCGACGCCGTGGCCGAGACGCGGGAGTTCCTCGCCGACCGCCCGTACACGACCGCGACGGAGGCGCAGCGGACGCTCGTCGCCCATCGCAGCTGGTGATGCGGGTGCTGATCGTCGCCGAGTACTACCCGCGGGCCGCCGACCCCACCTGGGGCGTCTGGGCCCACCGCCAGGCGGTCGCCGCCCGTGACGCGGGCGCCGATGTGCGCGTGCTGGTGCTGCACCGCCCGCTCCCGCCCCTGTCCGCGCTCCGCCACCCGGATCTCAAAGCGCTTCGCGAGGCGGTCGCCCAGCCGCGGCGCACGGTCCTCGACGGAATCGAGATCGACTACCTGCGCTACGTCTCACCGCCGCGCCCGTGGAGCTACCAGACCTGGGGCGCTTGGGCGGCCCCACTGCTGCGCCGGGCGCTCACCGGACTGCGGCGGACGTTCCCCTTCGACGTGGTGCACGCGCACTACGCGGTGCCCGCCGGCGACGCGACGCGCCGCGCCGCGCCGCGTGCCCCGCTGCTGGTGTCCGTCCACGGCGGCGACGTCCACGGCCGCCACGCGGACAGCGGCGCGGTCCGGGCCACTCTGCGACACGCCCGTCTGGTGCTCGCCAACAGCGCCGGCACGGCTCGCCGGTGTGCCGAGCGGGGGGCCGTGCACACCAGGGTCGTCCACCTCGGCACCGATCTCCCCGCGGAGCCGGCGGCGCCGCCGGAACGGCCGACGCTCGTCACCGTCGGCAACCTGATCGCGCGCAAGCGCCACGCCGACGTGATCGAGGCGGTCGCCCTCCTGAAGGACGCTCATCCGAGCCTGAGATACATGATCGTGGGCGACGGCCCGGAACGAGCCGCGCTCGAGACACTCGCGACCGCCCGGGCCGTCCGGGACCGGGTCGACTTCCGCGGCCGGCTCCCCCACCCGGAGGCGGTCGCCGCCGCTCGCGCCGCCACCCTGTTCGTGCTGCCCAGCGTCGCCGAGGCGTTTGGCGTCAGCTACGTGGAGGCGATGGCCGCCGGCGTCCCGGCGGTCGGCGTCCGCGGCGAGGACGGCCCAGAGGAGATTGCCGCCGCGGGCGGCGGGATCGAGCTGGTGCCGGCCCGGCAGCCGCAGATGCTCGCGGCCACCGTCGATCGGCTTCTGAAGGACCCGTCCCGGCTCGGCGCCCTGCGCCGACAGGCCCGCGACACCGTCGCCGGCGCGTTCACCTGGGAGCGCTGCGGACGCGAGACGGTCGATGCCTACGCGCAGGTGCTCAATGGTTGAGGCCCCGTTCGGATCGGCGGCCTATGACCGCGACAACCTCCTGGATCGCCATAGCCGCCCGGCCACGCTCGAGCTCAACTACGCCCATCTGCAGCAGCGCGAGCGCCACGTGCTCGAGCGCCACCTGTCCATTCAGGCCGGGCGGGTCCTGTCGGTCGGCTGCGGCTGGCATCCCGGGCGGCACCTGTTCCCCGCCCCGGATTTCTGGATGGTCGCGGCCGACGCTGACCCGGCCCGGGTCGCCGGAGTGCTCGACACCGGCCGTGCCGACGAGGGACACGTCGGCTGCGCGGGGCGGCTCGATCTTCCGCCCGGGTCCTTCGACATCGTGCTGTATCGGCTCGTCCTGCATCACATCGCCTTCCAAGGGCCGATCACCCCGTGCTTCGCCGAGGCCGCCACACTCCTGCGCCCCGGTGGAGCGCTCATCGCCATCGAGCCCGGGCTGTGGCACCCGGTGGGCGCCGGGCTGGCTCTCGCCAACCACACCAGGCTGGCGCAGCCCATCCACGGCACGCCGGACGACATCCCGCTTTCCCCGCGCCGGCTCCGCCACGAAGCCCGCGCCGCCGGTCTCACAGCCGAGCTGCACGCCGTCACCTACACCTGGCGCCGGCTGGCGCCGCGGATTCAGCGCGCCCTGTGGCCGCTGGACGAGCTGGGATCCCGGCCGCGGCTGGCGCCGCTGGGCCACACGCTGATGCTCATCGCCCGCAGGCCGGGCGGTGTGAGGACCACCCGGACCAGGTCAAGTGCCCGCTAAGCGCCCAGTCCGGTTGGTAGCCTCCGCCCCCGTGTCGACTCTCGCCGCGGCGCCAGAGGGTGCCGGGGAACGGGTCCCGGCGCCGTCGGCTCCGGCCGGTGCCCCTTCGCCGGCGACCAACGTCATCCTCGGAACCGGCCTGGCCATCGCCCTGGTCGCCCTCGCGTTCCTGACCAGCGGCAGCATCGATCAGACCGTGACCACGGCCGGCACGTGGTCTGAGATCGCCGTCACCGTGACGGGCGCCGCCGCCTGCGTGGTCATGGTGCTGTTCGGCGAGCGCGCGCGAGCCTGGGGCGCGGCGTCGGTCGCGCTGTTCGCCGTCTTCACCGCGTTCGCCGGCCTCTCGATCATCTGGTCCGTCCAACCGGACTGGTCGTGGTTCGGCGCCAACCAGCTGCTGTCGTACCTGGGCGTGTTCGCCGGGGCGGCCGCCGTCGCCCGCACGTTCCCGGAGCGTTGGCCGGTGGTGGTGGGCGCCGTCGCCACCGCCATGACGATCGTCAGCGCGTATGCGCTGCTGGCCAAGGTGTTCCCCGCCTCCCTGGCGTCGACGAACACGTACGGGCGCCTCCAGGCGCCGTTCGGCTACTGGAACGCGGTCGGCGTGGCCGCCGCCCTGGGGCTGCCGCCCTGCCTGTGGGCGGCGGCGCGACGGACCGGCTCTCAGCTGTTGCGAGGCGTCGCGGTGCCGGCGATGACCGTGCTGATCAGCGTCATCGCGCTCTCCTACTCGCGCTCGGCGGCACTCGCGGCCGTGATCGGCATCGGCCTGTTCATCGCGCTTGTCCCCCTGCGCCTGCGCGCGACGCTCATGATCGCACTCGGCGCCGCCGGCGCCGTGCCCATCGTCGCCTGGGGCCTGGGGCATCACGCGCTCACCACCGACGGCGTCGCGCTGACTGCCCAGGACAGCGCCGGCCACTCGTTCGGCTGGATCCTGCTGATCGCGCTGGGGATCATGACCGGGGTGGGGATCGCGGCCGCCGTGGCCAGTGACCGCCTGGCGGTTTCGGCCCTCGTGCGCCGCCGGATCGGAACCGTGCTCCTGGCCGGCGTGGCGCTGCTTCCCGTCCTCGCGGTCGTCGCGCTGGCGGCCTCCAGCCGGGGGCTGACCGGGCAGATCTCGCACGCCTGGCACCAGCTGACGAGCTCCACCAGCAAGGTCGGCGACACGTCGAGCCGGATCACCCAGCTCGGCTCCAGCCGGCCCATGTACTGGCATCAGGGCCTGGAGGTGGGCGGTCACGCGCTGCTCAAGGGCGTGGGCGAGCTGGGGTACGGGATCGCCCGTCTGCGGTACACGACCGAGCCGTTCAAGAGCGACCAGGCTCACAGCTACCTGGTGCAGACGTTCGCGGACCTGGGGCTCATCGGCCTGGTCCTGACGCTCGCCCTGCTCGGCGCCTGGACGTGGGCGGCGAGCCGTCCGCTGGCGCTGCGCACGCCCTGGCGCAGCCTGTCCCCGGCCCAGGCGGGTGAGCGCGAGGCGCTGGTGGTGCTGGCCGCGGTCGTCGTCGCCTTCGGCGTGCAATCGGTCCTGGACTGGACGTGGTACTTCCCCGGGGTGGCGATCCCGCCGCTGCTGTGCGCGGGCTGGCTCGCCGGCCGCGGTCCGCTGCTTGAGCCCGGCGGGCGGATGCCGTCCCGCCGACCCGCCCGCGAGCGCCCGGCGGCCCTGGCGGTGGCAGTGCTGCTGGCCGCGGTCGCCCTGACCGGCGGCTGGCTGATGTGGCAGCCCCTGCGGTCGGTGCAGGACGCGACCGCGGCCGAGCTGGCGTCGTCCAATGCGGCGGCGTTTGCCGACGCTCGCGCCGCCGCCCGGGCCGATCCGCTCTCGGTCGAGCCCCTGTTCCAGCTGGCCACGCTCGACCAGGGCATCCACGACAACCCGTCCGCCCGCGCTGAATTGCGGCAGGCGACGCGCCTGCAGCCGGAGAACCCGGAACCCTGGGTCTGGCTGGCTCAGTTCGAGCTTCAGACCGGCCGTCCGCGCGCCGCCATCGCCGCCGCCGGCCGCGTCCTGGCGCTTGACCACACCAGCGATCCCAACACCCGGGCGGCCCAGACCACCATCGCGCAGGCCGAGGCCGTCCTCGCTCAGCGCGCCGCCCGCGCCAGGAGCAGGCGCCGCCACAAGGGCCATCCCCCGGCGGCCCGGACCTCGACCTGATCGAAGTCGAAGTCGGCCAGCAGCCCGCGCAGCGAGCGGGCCGTGTACAGATGCAGATGATCGCCGAGCGGCTCGGAGTAGCGCTCCAACCCGCCGACGGCCAGCTTCAGCCGGCCGTGGCTGGGGGTCGTCAGCAGCAGACGCCCGCCCGGGCGCAGGACACGCCGCACCTCGGACATCCAGCGCGCCGTGTCGGCGACGTGCTCGATGACCTCGCTTGACCAGACGACGTCGAAGGCGTTGTCCTCCAGAGGAAGCTCGCCGTCGATCTCGGCGCGGAGGAACGTGATCTCCGGATGACGCGCCCGCGCCCGCCGGAGCGCGGCGTCGGCGACATCGACACCGACAACCGAGGCCGCGGCGCGCTGGAGGTCCCCGACCAGGTTGCCCGCCCCGCAGCCGAGATCCAGCACTCGGTCCGCCGCGGCGATATGCGACTGCGCGAACGACCGCCGCAACTCCAGATCAAGCGGGTGCAGGTCATCCGGCAGGCGCTCCCACAGTTCCTCGTAGTAGTCGCGCACGGGCTGGAACGTACCGGTCCGATCGCAGCCGCCATGATGTAGGCGATGACTGAGGCCATCCACCACCGCGGTCCCGCGCGCGTCCGGCGCGTGGGCCATAGCATCATCGCCGCCGGCGGCCGCCTGGAGGACCTGGAGCACCAGCTGTCCGGTGCCGGCTGGGACATGGTGGAGCTCGACGTGCTGCGCCACGACGGGGAGCTCGTCGTTGCCCATGACCCCACCGACCTCGAGCATCCGGAGCAGATCCCGTTCGCCGAGGCGCTGCACCGCCTGCGGGCGCTCCTCCCGGAAGACGTGGAGCTCGACGTCGACATCAAGACGATCGGCTATGAGCTGGAAGTCCTGGAGGCCGTGCGCGCCCTTGACCTCATTCCCCGCACGCTTGTCTCGACGATGGAGCACAGCAGCCTGAAGGTCCTCCGGGCCGCGGCGCCGGAGCTTCGCCTCGGACTGTCGGTACCCAAGGTCCGGCGCAACTACCTCGCCCACCCGCTGACCCGGCCGGGCGCCCACCTGATGCTCGGCTACCTGCGGCGGGCGCTGCCCCGCCAGGTGACCCGGGTCCTGCGCGCCGGGGAGGCCGACGCGATCATGGCCCACTGGGGCGTCGTCACCCGGCAGCTGGTGGCCGCCGTCCGCGCCCAGGAGGCGGAGCTCTACGTGTGGACGGTCGACGACCCGGCCCGGCTGGTGGCGCTCCACGAGCTGGGGGTCACCGGCGTCATCACCAACGACCGGGAGCTGTTCCGTCGCGCGGGGTTCGACCCGGCAGCCGCCTGATCCCCGGCGGTTCAGCGGGTCTCGAGCAGCAGCGTCACCGGCCCGTCGTTCACGAGCGCCACGGCCATCGTCGCGCCGAAAACGCCGCGCTGAGCGCCCAAGAGCTCGCAGAAGCGCTCGTACAGCGGCTCGGCGACCTCCGGCGGAGCCGCCGCCACGTAGCTGGGGCGATTGCCCCGCCGGGTGTCTCCGTACAGGGTGAACTGGCTGACGCACAGCACCTCGCGATCGCCCAGCGGCTCGTTCATGCGCCCGTCGCTGTCCGGGAACACCCGCAGGGCTCGCACCTTGTCGGCCAGCCACACCGCCTCGGCCTCCCCATCCCCGCGGGTGACGCCCAGCAGGACGAGCAGGCCGGGCCCAATCTCGGACACCCGCTCCCCGTCGACGTCCACCGCCGCGCGGCTGACGCGCTGCACGAGCGCGCGCATCAGCCTGTCCGGCCACCAGGGTCAGGCATCGCGCAGGTCGGCGGCGGCCCGCTCCGGCGGGACGATGTTGATGCCCACGCCGGTTCCCAGCTCAAAGCCGGCCAGGTGGGTCAGGCGGGGCACGATGTCGATCCGCCAGCAGAAGTGCTCGGCCCCCTGAGGCGCGGTCCGCACCCACAGATTGAGCGGCGGGCTGGCGCCGAAATGGCGTCGCAGCCGTCCCAGCGCATCGTGGAGCAGCGCGGCTCCGGTGGGGCCGTCGTCCTCGAAGCGCGGGCGTGGCGCCCGCGGCACGATCATCAGCTGGTACGGCAGGCGGCCGCCGTACGGGGCGAGCAGGACGGCCTCGGCGTCGACGGCGACGATCCGCTCCCGCCGGCGCACCTCCTGCTGCAGGAGGTCGCCGAGAAGGTTGGCGCCCATCGTCCGGGTGGTGTAGGCGCCGAACCGCTCGCGCTCCCGGGCGATCCCGGCGGGGACGAAGTCCAGCGCGTAGAGCTGGGCGTGGGTGTGGGGGATCGACGACCCGGCCGGCGCCCCCTCGTTGACGATCAGGTGCAGGCAGGCCGCATCGGCATGCGCCCGCATCCGCAGCCGCCACACGTCGACCGCCGCGGCGACCTGCTCCGCTGGCAGCTCGCCCAGCGTGGCGACCGGGTCCGGCGCGTTGATGACGACCTCGTGGGCGCCGCGGGCGGGCCCGGCCCAGAACAGATCCGGGTCGGCGGTCGGACCGAGCGGCCCAGGATCAGGCTCGACGGCCGGGTAGAGGTTCGACACCACCCGGACTCGCCATCCGGGCGTGTTCGGCGCGCTCCCATCCGGCCGCACGGCGAACAGCTCCGGTGGGGTGCGGGCCTCCTGGCCCTCGGCGAAGGGGTCGTCGGCGGGATCCGGCGGCGAGACCGGCTCCCAGTGCGGCAGCGCCCCCGGCCGATCCGCACGGTGGTCGGCGATGATCGAGCGCAGACCGGTCAGCGGGTCGATGCGGATCTCCGGCACCGCGCAGTTCTACCCGGATCGGATCGCGCTGATCAGGAGAGATGCTTCTCCATCGCGATGTGCTCGATCCCCGCCTCCATGAACACCCGCCCGCGGGGCTGATAGCCAGCCGCGTCGTAGAGCGAGCGGGCGTAGGTCTGCGCGTGGAGGACCAGGCGGCGGGCGCCGCCGGCACGGGTCTCGTCATCGGCGAGCTTGAGCAGCGCCGTCGCGATCCCCTGGCGGCGGGCGTCCCTGCGGACCGCCAGGCGGCTGAACTGGACGGTGGGGCCGACGAACAGCAGCCGACAGGTGGCGAGCAACAGCTCGTCGGAGACGGCCACCAGATGCAGGGACTCCCCGTCGCGGCCGTCGAGCTCCTCGCGCACCGGGACCCCCTGCTCAACGCAGAACACGCGGTGGCGAAGCTCCAGGGCCGCGGCCATCTCCTCGTCGCCGCGCACCCGGCGAACGTCGTAGGCGAGAACATCAGTCACCGCGGCCCGTACCTCACAGCCCGACAGCTTGCCACACGGCCCCCCGGCCACCGCCCCTGGAAACGGCCCGTCGGTGGCATCTGCTTAAATAGTCGCTATCCTTTTTGGCACGAGGCCGGGGGGACGCTTCTGAGGACTTCTCGCTGTGCTCGGCCTCATGCCGAGACTGCCTGCGCCGCTACTCGTAACGCCGCGGCTCTCTCATCCTGACGCAAAGCTCTAATCACTGATGGGTGTGACCACCCCCTTTCCCAGCCCTGACGCGATCGCGCGTGCTGAGTTGCTGACGCGCGAGCGGTTCGTCTACGAGGGCGAAACACTTGAAGAGGCACTCGCGCCCGGCTCGCCACGCCGCCGGGCACTGGACGCTGCCATCGCCGAGGTCGAGGCGGGCCGCAAGACGCCGTCGATCGAGTGGCGCCGGCAGTATTCGCTGCTGCTCGGACTCGAGCGGCTGCTGTCGGAGGAGGAGCCGCACCTCGTCGATGGGACCGTCCTGTCGGCCCACCAGGTCGATGCCCTGTCCGGGACGCTGACCGCGCTGCTGGCCGAGAGCCAGCGGACCAACGGCGCCGGCGCCGGTGAGGCCAACGGAAGCGCCACCTCCGAGGCCGCGGCGGTCGCGGTTCGCTCGGCGGCCGTCGCCGAGCCGGAGACCAGCTCGGCCGTAGCGGGCAACGGCGCCGCCGCCGACCGGAACGACGACGACGAGCTCGACGAGGACGACGACGAGGACCTCGACGACGTCGATGAGGACGAGGACGACGACGAGTCCGACGACGAGGAGCCGCAGGATTGGCAGGACGAGGGCGATGAGGACGAGACTCAGCTCGAGGAGCAGCCGGAGGATCCCAACGCCGCCAAGCGGTTTTGGTTCGAGCACGCCACCGGCGCCGGCAAGACCGTGGCCGCGCTCGGCTTTGTCGAGGCCTCGCGCACCGGCGGCGTCCTGATCCTCACCCACCGGCGCAACCTCGTCGACCAGTTCCACGGCGAGTTGCGCGATCGCGGCTACCGGGACCGGATCAGCGGCCCGCTGCTCGACGACCATGACGCCGCCAACGGCCCGGTCACCGTCGAGACCTACCAGTGGTTCGTTCGCAACGCCGGCCGCATCTCCGACGCCTACACGATCGTCATCTGTGACGAGGCCCACACTGCCCTCGGCGAGAAGACCTCGGCGGCAATCCGCGCCTGGGCCGGACCCATCTTCATCGGAATGACCGCCACCGGCGCGCTGATCGCGCGGCACGTCACCGACCTCTTCCCCACGCAGACGAGCCGCTTCGACCTGGCACAGGCGGCACGCCGCGGCGTCATCGCCCCGCTGCGCTGCATCCGCATCCCGCCCGGCCCCGGCGTGCGCACCATCGCCAAGGTTCCGCTCCGCCGCGGCGAGGTGGACACCGAGTTCGACCAGGAGATGCTGGCCGAACTGCTGGACCAGACCCCGTTCAACCTGGCGATCGCCGACCTGTACAAGACGCGGTTCAACGGCGTGCCCGGGGTCGTCTACGCGGCCGGCGTCAAGCACGCCTACAACGTCGCCCAGGCGTTTCGCGACTTGGGCATCAAGGCCAAGGCGGTCTCCGGCGAGACGCCTAAGCGCGAGCTGGCTCGAGTGCTGGCCGAGTACGAGTCCGGCAAGGTCGATGTGCTCGTCAACGCCCAGCTGCTCGCCGAGGGATGGAACAGCCCGCGGGCGACGATCTGCATGCATCTGGCTCCGACGGCGTCGAAGCGCATCTATCAGCAGCGCGTCGGCCGCGTCACCCGCCGCCACCCGGGCAAGGAGGCGGGCATCGTCATCGACTTCGTTCATCCGGCCACCAAGCACGACGACCCGGTCGTCACGCTCCACTCCCTGCTCGACCGCGACGTCTACCGCGGCGGCGCCATCGTCGTCGGCCCGGTGCGCCGCGGCCGCGGCCGCCGGGTGCGCGTCGAGCGCCGGGTGCTGCCGGTCACGCCGGATCCGGAGCGGCGGGCCGAGGTCTTTGAGCGCGAGCTGTGGCGGATCGCCGTCGAGCACCTCGACTACGGCGAGCAGCACGTGTGGGCGGCGCTGGCCGGCGCCCGGGTGGCGCCGAACGGCTGGCGCCGGGCGAAGGCGATGCTTCATTTCGATCGTGGCGGCGAGCTCAAGCGCCGCTTCCTGCTGACCGCCGTCCAGCGCAACCGCAATGCCCAGCTGCGCCTGCGGGCGCTCCAGGAGATCGCCGCCAGCCGCGACGCCGAGGCCTTTGATCAGGCGATCGACATCATGGGCGGCTGGCCGCGCGACGAACGGCGCGAAGGGGTCAAGATCATGCTCCAGGCGCTCGCCGAGCGCCGGATCGGCCGGCGTGACCAGGCGAACGCCTGGATCTGGCGGATGGCGGAGTACACCCGCGAGGTCCACGAGGAGTACGCGGTCCAGCGCTGGCCGGAGACCAAGCGCCTGCTGGGGCTGCTGGTGAACTCGAGCGGGTCGGCGCACGCGCGCAACGCCCGGCGGCTGGTGCACGCCTCCCGCAAGGAGGACCGCCGGCTCTCGGCCGCCCTCCTGGCGGCGGCGCTGGCGCACACCCCGGAGGCCGAGGAGGCCCTGCGGGGGGCCCGCACGCGGATGGCACGCAAGCCGGCGGCCCTGGCGCGCGAGCTGCTGCGCAACTTCCCCAAGGGCCGGCGCGGCTCCAAGCGCCGGCGCCGCAAGCCGGGCGCGGCGGCCGGAGCCGAGGGCAACGGCGGCGCTCCTGAGACCGAGCAGACGACGCTGGAGCTGGCCGAGGCCGACGACGGCGGCGACGACGAGCGGGACGTCGAGACCGACGGCGGGGCGCCGGAGACCGCCGAGGACCGGCCGACGCCGGCCGCCGGAGCGCCGCGGCCACGCGGCGCCGGAGACCGCCGAGGAGCCCGCGGCATCCGAGGGCGGCCCGCCGGGGACCGCCGAGGAGCCCGCGGCGTCCGAGGGCGGCGCGCCGGGGACGGCGGGACCGACCGAGACCGAAACCGATACGGGCGCCGCGGAGCCGGCCAAGAAGCCGGCCCGCCGCTCCCGCACCACCACGGCCAAGCCACGGACCAAGCCCGCTGCTAAGCCGCGGGCGAAGACCGCGGCCAAGCCCCGCGCCAAGACGGCCCCCAAGAGCGCCGGCACCGAGGACGCGCCCGGCGCTGACGAGTCGCTCCTGGAGGCCGACGGCCCGGCCCCGGATGAGGCGCCCGCCGAGGCGGGCGACGGCCGCGTCGATCAGATCAAGCGCCCGCGGCGCACCCGTAGCCGCACCCGCCCCCCGCACGACGCCGAAGAAGCGGCCTGACGCTGCTTGCCGTGGCGGGCGGCGGTACTCAGGAGGCTGCTGGAACGGCGGCCTGATACACCGCCGCGGGTTTGGCCTGCACCGCCACCGGTCCTGCGCTGCGCTCGGCGGCGACGACCTCGATCACGGCCCGGACGACGTCCGGATCGAACTGGGAGCCGGAGTTGCCGACCAGCTCCGCCATCGCCGCCTCGTAGGACATCGCCGGCCGGTAGGGGCGGTCGGTTCGCATCGCGTTCCAGCTGTCACAGCAGGTGATGATCCGCGCCTCCAAGGTGATGGCCGTCCCGGCGAGCCCGTCCGGATAGCCGCCGCCGTCCCAGCGCTCGTGATGGGACCGGACGATCTGGCCGACCTCGCGCATGAAGCCACCCACCTGATTGAGCATCCGCTCTCCCTCCGTGGTGTGGGTCTTCATCAGCTCCCACTCGTCTGGGTCGAGCGGGCCGGGCTTGTTGATGATCGCCTTGGGGATGGCGATCTTGCCGACGTCGTGCAGGAGCGCGCCGAACTCCAGGTTGCGCCGCCGCTCGACGTCGAGCCCCAGGTGCTCGCCGACGGCCAGCGCCAGGCCGACGACGTCCTGGGAGTGCTCGCCGGTATAGCCGTCGTCATGGGAGATCACGTCGCCCAGGAGCAGCGCCGTGCCCCGGTAGGTGTCGTTGAGCTCGAGCAGGCTCTTGAGCCGTCCGCGGCGCTCCCGCGCAAACATGGCCAGCAGCCCCAGCAGCGGCACCATGGCCAGCACCGCGTACGGCGCCGAATGCATCTCCTCGGCCACAGCCAGGGCGACGCCGGACAGGCCGGCGTCGATGAGATAGACCCAGCTCTCGCGCAGCTGGGCGCGCAGGCCCGCCCGCTGAGCGACACCGAAGTACAGGGCTGAGAACGCGAAGTCGCCGACGAACTGGGCCACCAGCGCGCCCACCAGGAGAACCGGGCCGGCCTGGCGCGGCGCCACCCCGGCGACGGCAAACACCAGACACGGGAAGATCGCCGACCACGAGTTGCCGGGAACGCGGAAGAGCCGCATCGCCCGTTCCCGTCCGGCCACCACGTCCCTGAGCGTCGAGATCGCGAGCGAACCGGCGAACGCCAGCGGGACGACCGCCGCCGGCAGCGCGAACAGCATCGGGACGAAGGCCAGCTGGGTGGCGACCGTGAACCCGAACGGCGTCTCGAACAGCACGCGGGTCGCCAGGACCATGACGGCGACGCAATAGACCGCCGCGGTCAGGTCGACGTGACCGGGCGGCTGAATCCACCACAGCAGGGCGACGCAGGCAAAGAAGCCCGGCCCCACGAGCAGCTCGCCGACGACCTCGCGGACGGTCAGCCCCAGGCGCGCGCGGCGGCGCTTGGCCGCGAGGATCTCCTGCTCCTCGAAGTTCGGCTGCATCGTCATCCTGCGCGCACTATCGGCGGCCGTATCCCGGATCTATAGGCCGATCTGACGATGCGGACGGGTACACCCCATCGAACATGCGTTGAGGCCGAATGCGGGGTCTGGAGCCGTCCCCGCATGACACCGATGACAGGGGCATCGATCAACCTGAAAAGGGCAAACCTGGTGCGAGCCAGGGACGCAAAGCCAGAGGTCTCGCCAACCTAAAGGGCGAGATAGCTCGGCTGCCACTACACACCATGGAAGGTGCGTACAGATGTTGTTGGGCCTTTTCAGCCGTCACACCCGGATCCTCGGCGCCACCGCGGTGGCACTCGGGATCTTCGTCCTGTCAGGGGCGAACGCACACGCGGCGATCATCGCCACCGACGCGTGCGACAACGCGGCACTGACGCAGCCGTTTGCGCCGTGGGAGGATACCTCCCAGTACGAGCTGGTCCCGGGCGGGTCGTTTGAGACCGGAGCCGCGGGCTGGACGTTGACCGGCAGGGCCCGGATCGTCGGCGGCAGTGAGCCGTTCGGCGCCAGCGGCTCGGCCGGCTCGTCATCGGTGTCGATCCCCGCGGGCGGGTCGGTGCAATCGCCGTTCACCTGCGTGGATGCCGCCTACCCCACGTTCCGCTTCTTTGGGCGCAACAACGGGTTGCTGTCGACCGTGCTGGTGTCGGTCGTCTACCGCCTCCCGCTCCTGGGCCCGGTGGCGGTGCCCGTGGGGACGGTGGCTCTGAGTTCAAGCTGGGCCCCCTCGCTGCCGATGCTGACGGCATCGGCGGTCACGGGCGCTCTGTCGCAGGGCACCGCGCAGGTGGCGCTTCGCTTCACCGCGCTGACCGGCGACTCACAGATCGACGATGTGTTCGTCGATCCGCGGATGCATTAGACGCATCACGCGGGTCACCTGAACACACGCCGAGCCGAGGTAGGGCCGGCGCCGTCCCCTGGACTGGCGGTGCCGGCCCCCTCACTCGGCGCTGGACTGCCCCGTCGCTCGGCGATCGGCTGCCCCGTCGCTCGGCGATGGGCTGCCGGTCACTCGGCGACGAGGTGCACCTCTCCGGCCGACAGCGCGGTCTCGCGCTGGTCCTGGGTGACGACCAGCAGCCGTCCGCCGGCATCGACCCCCCGGGCCCGCCCGCGGCCCTGGCCCCAGTCGACGAGCTGTCCGCGCAGGGCATCACGCTCGCCGAAGCCGGTCAGCACCTGGTCGTCCGGCCGCGCCAGCCAGTCGTCCAGCGCGCGCAGCAGGCGCGCCAGCGTCGGCTCGATCTCCTCCGGGGCGAGTCCGAGCGTTCCCGCCTGCTCGCGCAGCTCCGATGGAAGATCTTCCAGGGAGAGCGCCACATTGAGGCCGATGCCGAGCACGGCCCAATCCTCCTGGGGGCGGCCTTCGACCAGGATCCCGGCCACCTTGCGCCCGCCGACGAGCACGTCGTTGGGCCACTTGACCTGGGCGTCGTGGCCGGCGACCTCGGCCACCGCCACTCCCGCCGCCAGCGGGAGCAGCGCCCGCGGCCGGCGGATGACCAGTGAGCAGAGGAGCGCCCGCCCGGCCGGGGCCGACCACGTGCGGCCCTGACGGCCGCGTCCGGCGGTCTGCTCGCCGGCCGTGACCAGCGTGCCGTGGGGCGCTCCGGTCGCCGCCAGCTCGCGGGCGCGGGCATTGGTGGAGTCGGTCACCCGCAGATGCAACCGCGGCAGGCCGAGTGCGCCCCCGGGGATGACGGCCGCCGGCGCGGTCATCCGGTCCGGATCCGCAGCTCGGCGTCGACGACGAGGCCCAACCGCGCGGAGGCGTCCCCGTGGCGGACGGCGATCGCCAGCCGCTGTTGCGCATCCTCGTAGAGGAGCAGCTCGTCGCGCCCGGCGTCGGCGAAGGTCCGGTGAAACGGGAGGCGGTGCGACGTGCCGTCGGCGAGCTCGATGACCGCCGTGCGGCCGAGCTTCAGCCCGGTCTCAGACAACTCCTCGTGTCCGGCGTTGAGCTGGAGGTTGCCGAACCGGTCGATGTAGCGGACGTGGGCGACCAGGGCGTCGCCGTCCCGGGCCGGACCGGGCAGCTCCAGCGAGACGACGTCGTCCGGGTCCAGTGGCTCGCCGGCCTCAGCCACCGTGGCCCCCGCGGCCAGCGCCGCGGCGACCGGGGCGAAGATGTCCCGCCCGTGAAACGTGGCCGAGACGGGCTGCAGGCGGTACGGGGAGCGGGCGACGTCGGCGGCCTCGGCGATGCCTCCGCCGGCGCGCGCGGCGAGCGACAGCAGGCCATTGTCCGGCCCCACCAAGAGCCGCCCGTCGGCCAGGCGCAGCGCGATCGCCCGCCGCTGGGCGCCGACGTCAGGATCGACGACCGCCAGGTGCACGCCGACGGGCAGATAGGCCAGCGCCTCGCCGAGCACGATCGCCCCGGCACGCGTGTCATGGCGCGGGATCCCGTGCGTCACGTCGATGACCCGCGCCGCCGGGCAGATGCCGGCGATGACGCCGTGGCAGATGCCGACGAAGTCGTCGGCGAGGCCGTAGTCCGAGAGGAACGTGATGATCGGCGTGGCCGGCGGATCCGCCATCGTCATCACCCTAGGTCATTCTCTGGCGATCCGGGGCCCCGGCTACTCGGCGCTCCGCCCCGGCCCCCGCCCCGGCCTCCCGCAGGCACCCTCGCCGCGGCGCACCTGGGCCGCCGACGGCGGGTCGGAGGCCAGCAGCTGCAGGACGCTGACCGACCGCAGGTGGCGCCGGCGGAGGGCGGGCAGGAGGGCGGTCAGCGCCCGGATCGTCTGCCCGCGGTTCTCATGCATCTCGATGATCGCGCCCGGGCGCAGACCTCTCTCGACGTTGTGGATGATCGCGGCGTAGCCGGCGCCCAGCGCGTCCCCGGAGTCGACCGACCACAGGATCTCCAGCATCCCCAGCCGCCGGACGATCTCGTCGACGATGCGGTCGTGGAGACCGTACGGCGGCCGGAACAGCTCGACGCGCTGCCCGGCATCACGCTGGATCAGCTGCTTGGCCCGGGCAACCTCCTCATAAGCCTGCCGCGGCGCCATCGCCACCAGGTCCGGGTGGGTCATCGTATGGTCGCCGAGGGCCGCGAGCCGGGCCTCGCGCCGCAGCCAGCCCGGCCAGGCCGCGATGCTCCGGCCGACCACGAAGAACGTCGCCCGCTCGTGGGCCCGCCGGAGCTTGCGCAGCGCGTAGTGGGTGTACACGCCCGGCCCGTCGTCGAACGTCAACGCGACGGCGTTGCCGTGAGGCCCGCCGCAGTAGATCGGACGGCCGAGGGCGAGGAGGCGCTTGAGGTTGCCGAGGCCCGCCGCGGTCAGCCCGCGGAGCCGGGGCGCAGGTCCGGGCTTGATCTGGTTGAGCTCGAGCGGAGGCGTCGCCTGCCGCGGCGGGGCGTCCGCCCCGGGGCGGACGACGAGGATGACGACGCCGGCGGCGACCACCAGCGCGAGAATCCCGGCCGCCAGCCACCGTCGCGCAATGTGGTCATGCGCGTCTAACACCCGCGCCGCCAGCGTACCCCCGCCTCCGAGCGCTGGGCGTGAGCGTCCGGTTAGCTATCGCTAACGGGTGGCGGCATCGGCGGCGAGCGCCTCGACCAGCCCGTCGATGTCATGGCGCCCGGCCTCGACATCCGGCTCGCGCCCGTGCTCCCGCAGCGCCTGGCTGGTGACCGGACCGATGCTGACCAGGCGCGTCCCGTCCGACACACCGTCACCGACGGACTCGAAGAAGAAGCGGACGGTCGACGAGGACGTGAACGTGACGTAGTCCGCGCCGGCCACCGCGGACTTCTGGCGTTCGGACATCGGCTCGGCCACGGTCTCGTACAGGGCGACGACGTCGACCTCGGCGCCGCGACCCCGCAGCGCGTCGGGCAGGACGTCGCGGGCCTCGGCGGCCCGCGCCACCAGCGCCCGCGTGACCGGGACGTCGGCCAGCGCCTCCACCAGCCCCTCGGCGACGAACCGCTCCGGGACGACGTCGGCGATCAACCCGCGCTCGCGCAGCGCCGCGGCGGTGCCCGGGCCGATGGCCGCGACCCGCACGCCCGCAAACACCCGCGCATCGTGCCCCGCGGCGGCCAACCGGTCGAACAGGAGCCGCACGCCGTTGGGGCTCGTCAGGCAGACCAGGTCGTAGCCGCCGATGTCCGGCGCCGGCCCGCCGAGCGGCACGATGCGGATCGCCGGCGCCTCCACCGTATCCGCCCCCAGCGCCCGCAGCCGCGCCGCCAGCCCGCTGGCCTGGGCCCGGGCGCGCGTGACCGCCACCGTGCGCCCGGCCAGCGGCCGCGCCTCAAACCACGCCAGCCGCTCGCGGAGCGCGGCGACCTGCCCAAACACCGAGATCGCCGGGGCCCGGATCGCCGCCGCGGCGGCCACGTCGGCGATCGTGGCCGCGGTCCCGGTCACCACCCGCTGACCGGGGAGGGTCCCGCGCTCGATCACCGCCGCCGGCTCGGAAGCTGCCCGGCCACCCTCGATCAGCCGGGCCGCGATGGCGCCGAGCTGCCGCACCCCCATGTAGAAGACGAGGGTGCCGGGAAAGCGAGCCAGCGCGGGCCAGTCGAGCGCCGATTCCGGCTTGGCCGGGTCTTCATGCCCGGTGACGAACGCCACGGCGCTGGCCGCGTCACGGTGGGTGACGGGAATCCCGGCGTAGGCCGGGGCGGCGACACCCGCGGTCACGCCCGGCACCACCTCAAACGCCACGCCGGCGTCACGCAGCAGCTCGGCCTCCTCGCCGCCGCGACCGAACACGAACGGATCGCCGCCCTTCAACCGGACGACGTCCCGTCCGGCCCGACCATGCGCCACCAGCACCGCCCCGATGTCCTCCTGGGACACGGACGGGCCCCCGCCCTCCTTGCCGACGTACACCAGCTCGGCGTCCGGCCGGGCACCGTCGAGCGCACCGCCGGGGATCAGGCGGTCGTGGACGATGACGTCCGCGGTGGCGATCAGCTCGAGGGCCCGTGCGGTCATCAGGCCCGGATCACCCGGTCCCGCTCCCACCAGGAACACCGTCATCGCGCCGGCTCCGGCTCGGCTTGGCGCAGCAGCTCGGCGGCGCCGGAGCTCACCATCCGCCGCGCGCACTCATCGCCCACGTCGGTCGGCTCGCCGACCACCTCGTCGCGCAGCCAGGCCGAGCCGTCCGGCAGACCGACCCAGCCCATCAGCGCCACACGACCGTCTCCGACCGGCCGGGCGTGGGCGCCGACCGGGGTGTTGCACGACGCGCCGAGCGCGTGGACGAGGGCTCGCTCGGCGCCCACACAGCTCATTGCCGCCGCGTCGATGACGCCGGCGAGCGCGGCCGCATTCAGCTCGCCCCCCCGCGCCTCCAGCGCCAGCGCCCCCTGCCCGGCAGCCGGGACGAACTCGTCGATGACGCCCCCGGCGTCGCCCGCCCGGCCGAGGCGCTCCAACCCGGCGAGCGCCAGCACGAGCGCGTCGGCCTGCCCCTCGCGCAGCTTGCGCAGCCGTGTGTCGACGTTCCCCCGCAGCTCCACCACCGCCAGATCGTCGCGGACGGCCCGCAGCTGCGCGGCGCGGCGCAGGCTGCTCGTCCCCACCCGGGCCCCGGCCGGCAGGGCCGCCAGGCTCGGTGCCCCGCAGATGGCGTCGCGGGCGTCGGCGCGTGCGGGCACGGCCACCAGCTCCAGACCGTCGTCGAGCTCGGTGGGGAGATCCTTGGCCGAATGGACCGCGAGGTCGATGCGCTCCTCCAGGAGCGCCCGCTCCAACTCAGACGTCCAGCGGGACTTGTCCGCCGGCGCGGCGCCGCGGTCGCCGAGCGTGGTGATCTCGACGATCTCCGCCTGGCCGCCGAGGCGCTCGGCCACCCAGCGTGCCTGCGCCAGCGCCAGCGCGCTGCCGCGCGTCCCCAGCCGCATCAGCGCCGCTCACCGGCCCCGGGCCGGCGCGCGCCTCGGCAGCTCGCGCACCTCGGCGACCGGCTCGGCCGGCTCGGCCGCGGTTTCCTCGGTCCCGGTGGGCGCGCCCTCCTGCACCGACAGGCCGAACAGGTCGCGGACGAGCGCCATCCGGGCGTGGACGCGATCGTCGTGCATCTCCTTCATCTGCAGCGTGGGCACGTGGAGGAGGCGGTTGACGATCGTCCGCGCGATCGCGTCCACCCGGCTGCGGTCCCGCGCCGAGGCCGACTCCCATTTGCCGTCGTTCTCCGCGACCACCTGGGCGGCGATCTCGGTGGCGTGGGTGCGGAGCGCGGTCAGCGTCGGCAGCACCTCGAGCGAGCCCAGCCAGGTGGCGAACCGCTGGATCTCCTCCTCGATGATCCCCTCGGCGCGGCGGGCCTCGGTCTGCCGCACCCTCCGGTTGCGGTTGGCGACCGCCTGGAGGTCATCGATGTCATGCAGCGAGACGCCGTCGAGCTGAGCGCAGGCGCCGTCGATGTCCCGCGGGACGGCGAGATCGATCAGCAGCATGGGGCGGCCCTCGCGCGCGTCCATCACGTCCGCGACCTCCCGGACCTCCAGCAGCAGATGGGGTGAGGCGGTGGCGGCGACGACGATGTCGGCCGTGAGCAGCTCCTCCGGGAGCTCGTCGAGCGACACCGTCGAGCCCCGGTAGCGGCGGGCCAGGCTGAGCGCGCGGTCTCGCCGGCGGTTGGCCACGAACACGGGACTGACGCCGTTGTCGGCGAGCGTCCGGGCGGTCAGCTCGCTCGTCTCCCCGGTGCCGATGATGACGACGCGGCGCCCGCCGAGCTCACCGAGCTGCTCCCGCGCCAGCTTGACGGCGGCGCCGGGGAGGCTGAGCTGGCCCTCGCCGATCCCCGTCTCGGTCCGCACTCGCTTGCCGGTCTCCAGCGCCGCCCGGAACAGGCGGTTGGTCAGCGGGCCCACGCTCTCGTGAGACAGAGCGGTCTCGTAGGCGCGCTTGACCTGGCCCTGGATCTCGGCCTCGCCGACGATCATCGAGTCCAGGCCGGAGACGACGCGGTACAGGTGGCGGGCGGCATCGCAGTTGCGGTGCGCGTAGATCGCGCCGGTCAGCTCGGTGGGGCGGATCCCGGCCTGGCGGGACAGCATCGCCAGCACCGTCGACTCGGCCTCGACGGGATCGCCGACGACGAGGTAGAGCTCGGTGCGGTTGCAGGTGGAGACGGCCACCGTCTCGTGCACGTCGGCGACGCCGCGCAGGTCCCGGACGAACTCGGCGGCGCGTGACTCGGGCAGCGCCAGGCGCTCGCGCACCTCGACCGGCGAGGTCTTGTACGAGGTGCCGATCGCCAGCAGCTCGCTCACAGGGCTCCGCGCTCCCCGGACGCGATCATCGGCTCGCTCTCGGCGCGGTCCTCCCCGCGCCCCCGCGCCGCCTCGACGTCCCGGCGCAGCTGCTCGAGCTCACGCTCCAGCCGCTGGGCGCGCGTGGCCATGATCGACACGTAGATGAGGATGACCAGCAGGACGACGATGTACGCGGCGGCGACATACCGGCCGGCGGTGGAGTTCAACGGGACCGCGGGGGCGGCGGCGAACAGGGCGCTCATGACGGAGCGGCGCTCCGGCCGACGGGACGGACCGCGTCGTCGCCCAGCAGCGTCCGCCGCAGCCGCCGCACCTGGGCACGCGCGTTCTTCGCCGCCATCTCGTACTTCCACAGCGTCGCGTAGAGCAGCGTGAAGGCGACGAGCGCCACCACGAACGTCAGTCCCATCGACGGCGGGAGGTGCGCCCCGCCGAGCGTCAGGACACGGGGGTGGACATAGGCGGTGGCCGCCTGGACCGCGAGGTAGTTGAGCGGCACGAACGCCGCGGCGACGACCGCAAACACGCTGGCGTAGCGCGATTGGCGCTCCGGGTCCTCGATCGAGAAGCGCAGTGGCTGGTAGGTGCAGAACAGGAGCAGCACGATGAGGAACGAGACCAGGGTCGGCTCGCTCCACACCCACCAGTGCCCCCAGGAGGCCTTGGCCCAGATCGACCCGCTCACCAGGCCGGCGACGCCGAAGATGAGGGCCATGTGGATGGCGACGTAGGAGCGCATGTCCCACTTGCGGTCACCCGTCCGCAGGTAGCCGATCGCCAGCGCACCACCGAACATGAACCCGCCCAGCGAGATGATGGCCAGCGGCACGTGGACGTAGAAGATCTTCTGGACGAATCCCTGGCTGGCGTCGAGGGGGGCGTAGAAGAACACCAGTGCCAGGGCGGCGGCCATTGTCACAACAGTTGCGAGAGAGAGAGCCCGTAGGCCCCTCCCATAGGTGGTGGAAGGCACTACTGCTTAATCCTCCAGGAGGAAATCGAACACTGCGTAGGCGAGCAGTGCGAATACCACATCATAAAGAGCCAGGATCAGCAGCCATCTCCCCGGGGGGGTGCTGGAGGCGTGCGCGCCGGCCAGAAGCGGGCCGGCAGCGCGCGCGGTGGCGATCAGGGCCGGCAGGAGAAGGGGCAGGCCGACGACCGGTCCGATGAGGTCGCGCGCCCGGGTGTGGACGGCGATCGCCGACACGAGCGTGCCGATGACCGCCAGGCCGAGGTCGGCCAGGGCCAGCACCAGGATCAGCCCCGGCAGCGCCCGGCCCAGCGGCGGCCCCAGCAGGAACAGCTTGAACGCGGGGACCGCGATGACCTCGAGCACCACCAGGAAGACATACAGCGCCCCCGCCTTGGCCAGCAGCATCGCCGTGCGGTCGACCGGAGCCAGGAGGAAGGCGTCGAACCCGCCCTGCTCACGCTCGGCGACGAACAGCCGGTTGATGCCGAGCATCGCCGCAAACAGGAGCGTGACCGTCAGCACGCCGGCCGCCAGCTGCCCATCGATCGACGGCCGGTTGAGGCCGAAGTGGAAGATGACGAACGTCACCAGCGCGAACAGGACCATGGCCGGCACGGTCTCGAGCGTGCGCAGCTCCAGCCGGAGGTCCTTGCGCAGGACGACGAGCGCGGTCCTCACGCGTACAGCTCCCGCAACTGGCCATCCCCGAACTGCGCAGGCTCGCCGACGAACGCCGGCCGGCCGTCCTTGAGCGCCAGCACCAGGTCGGCCTCGGCGAGGGCCGCGCGCGGGTCATGGCTGGTCAGCACGCGGGTGCACCCGCTGGCCCGGCCGATGAGGGGCTCAACCAGCTCGGACGCGGCCGGGTCCAGGTTGGCCCGCGGCTCGTCGAGCAGGAGCAGCGCCGGCGAGTGCAGGACGGCACGGCAGACGGCGAGGCGCTGGACCATCCCGCGGGAGAGCAGCCGCACGGGCTCCTCGGCGCGGCGGTCCATCTCCACCGAGCGCAGGACCTCGTCCACGCGCCCGGCGTCGACCCGGTGCAGGCGGGCGTGGTATTCGAGGTTCTCGCGCCCGGTCAGCTCCCGGTAGAGCAGGGGCTCGTGGCCGAGGAGCCCCAGACGGGCCCGGACGGCAAACGCGCGCTGGGGCAGCGGCTCGCCGAACACGCGCACCTCGCCTCCGTGGGGGCGCAGGAGCGAGGCCAGGATCCGCAGCAGGGTCGACTTGCCCGCGCCGTTGCGCCCCAGGACGGCCAGCGTGGCGCCGGCCGGCAGGCGGAGGCTGACATCGCGCAGCGCGGTCCGCTCGCCGAAGTGGCGCGCGAGCCCGCTCAGCTCAATGGCCGGGGGTTCGCTGGCCACGCTCGCGCTGCAGCGTCGCGACGACGTGCTCCAGGGTCGGCGCGATGACCGGGAACAGCTCGCCGATCGCCTTGGGATTTCCGGGGAAGTTGATGATCAGCGACCGGCCGGCGATCCCGGACACGCCACGGGTCAGGATCCCCATCGGCGTGTGGCGGATCGCCTCGGCCCGCATCGCCTCGGCGAACCCGGGAGCCGGACGGTCGATCACCGCTTCGGTCGCCTCCGGCGTCACGTCGTCGTCGGTCAGCCCCGTCCCGCCGGTGGTGAAGATGAGCGATGCGCCGGCCGCCGACTGGCGCCGCAGCCACTCCTCGATCGCGGCCCGGTCATCGGCGACCACATCGCGCGCGACGACCTCAGCGCCGGCGGCCGCGGCGTGCTCGGCCAACGCGGCCCCGGACCGGTCTTCGGTCTCGCCGGCGGCGACCGACGTGGAGACGGTGAGAATGGCGGCTCGCATCAGCCGTGGAGGATAAGTGGGGAGCGCTGCTCAGCGCTGCCAGTCGCCGGAGCGCCCGCCGGACTTCTGCACGAGCGCCACCGACGCGATCTCCGCTCCCCGCTCAACGCCCTTGATCATGTCGTAGATCGTGAGCGCCGCTACCGATGCCGCGGTCAGCGCCTCCATCTCCACGCCCGTCGGCCCGGTCGTCCGAGCCTCGGCGATGAGCTCGATCTCTCCGGCCTCGACATCGATCGCCCCCTCGACGCCGACGTAGGACAGCGCCAGCGGGTGGCAGAGCGGGATCAGCTCCCACGTCCGCTTGGCGCCCTGGATGCCGGCGATCCGGGCCACGCCGATGACGTCACCCTTGGGGGTGTCGCCGGCCTTGACCTTCGCCGCGGTCTCCGGCGAGACGCGCACCACGGCCCGCGCCACCGCCCGGCGCTCGGTCGGCGGCTTGTCACCGACGTCGACCATCCGGGCCTGGCCGGCGGCGTCGAGATGGGTGAGCTCGCTCACGCCGCGGCCGGAGCGTGGATCCGCTGCGCGTCGGCGACCAGCTCCCGGACGCGGTCGGTCTGCCCGGCGCGCAGGAGCTCGATCGGATCCGGGTCGCCGTTGACGATCGACTCAAAGAACTCCTTGCGGTCCTGGTAGGTCGGCAGCGTCGCCTTGGCCCAGCCGCGGGCGTCGTTGAGCAGGACGGCGAGCGTCGCGTACGGCTCGCCGAACAGGTCGGAGATCTCGCGTTTCATCCGCTTGGCCAGCGCGGGCGAGGCGCCGGCGGTCGAGATGGCCACCGCCAGCGGGCCGGTGCGGACGATCGCCGGCAGGATGAAGTTGCACAGCGGCGGAACATCGACGACGTTGACGAGCATCGCCCGCCGCTCGGCCTCGTCGAAGACCGCGATGTTGACGTCCGTGTCGTTGGTGGCGGCAATCGCGATCAGGCAGCCGTCGAGGTCGGAGGGCGCGAACGGCCGCCGCTCCCAGCGGATCGACCCCTCGGCGGCGAGCTCGGCCAGGGTGGGATGGGCCTCCGGAGCGACGAGGGTGACGTCAGCGTCGCAGGCGAGCAGTCCCTCCACCTTCTCCACACCGACATCGCCGCCGCCGACGACCAGGCAGCGCCGTCCCCTGAGGCGCAGGCAGGCGATGTAGAACGGTGTCTCCAGCATGCCTCGCACGCAGGACTGGTCGCAGATCCCCTTGCGGAGCTGGCACACGCATTCCTTGCCGGCGTAGGCCTGGGCGGGCATGAAACAAGGGTAGCCCGTCCCACCCAGCCCGTCAGGGCAGTCACGCCGCCGTCGTCATCGAATCGCACCGGTGCCGCGGACCGGTCCGCTGGCCCAGCTCCACGGCGCGCACGGCCCGCAGATGCGGCGCCAGCGCCGCCGGCGGGATCGGCCCGGCGGGCAGCTCGACGACGAACGAGGTCGTGCCGGGGAGGGTGTGGTTGGACCATGCGGTCTCCTCGCCCGGCAGGAAGGTCAGACACGTCGCGCGCAGGCCGGCGAGCTGGGCGTAGCGCCGGGCGATGCCCCGGTCGCCGCCGGACTCGTCGACGAGGTCCATGTGTTGATGAAAGGTGATGGTGACCGCGGGCCGGATCCGGCGGACCAGGCGCATCGCCGCCCGCGTCTCCGGCTCGGAAACGGGACGCGGGCCGGAGTAATAGGTGGGGCCGGGCGTGAGCCTCCACAGATACGGGAAGTTGCGGTTGAGGTCGACGCCGTCGGCGTTCTGGCGCGTGTCGGCGGCGGCGCCGTCCGGGTTGAGCTCCGGCACCAGCCACAGCTGGACGCCGTTTGGCGGCCGGATCCGGCGCAGCGCGGAGGTGATCGCCAGGCCGGCGCACTCGTTGCCGTGGATGCAGCCGACGACCAGGATCCGGCGCCGGGCGCGATCGGAGCCGAACGACCAGGCGACGATCGGCCGGCCGCGCACCGAGGTCCCGATGACGAGGCGGCGCGCCGCCGCGGGCGGCGTTGCTGCGGCCAGGAGGACCGCACTGACGACGAGCGGGACCGCCCAGCGCCACCGAGGACCGCTCGCCGGCATGTAGCCGATCGTCTCCATGCTCGGAGCCTACCCGCGGCCCGGCGGCCCGGCCCGGTACGGTGCCCGCCCATGGCGCTTCCCCAGGTCATCCGGTCCGCGACGCCTGACCGTGTGCGCAACCATGCCGGACTCCGGGCGCTGGCGCTGGCCGGCGGCCTGATCCCACCACGCGTCATGCACACCCCCCAGGAGGCGGCCATCCTCTCCCGGCTCGCCCGGAGCGCCCAGATGGTGGTGGAGCTGGGCGTCTACGAGGGCTCCTCCGCCCTGGTGTTCCTGGCTGCCCTCCCGCGCGGCTCGGAGCTGCATCTGATCGATCCATTCACCGACGAGAGCGGGTGGGCGATGCGGCCGGGCTGGCACAGCCTGCCCGCTGCCACCCGCGCGGTCATCCGGCGTGCCCGGGCGGGCAGCCGCGCCCTCGTCCACTGGCACGTGGATCGCAGCCAGGATGTCGGACGGCGCTGGACCGGCGCAGAGGTCGACCTCGTCTTCGTCGATGGCGACCACAGTCCGGCCGGCGTCCGGGAGGACTGGGAGGCTTGGCATCCCCATGTCCGGCCGGGCGGCGCGATGGCCTTCCATGACGCGCGCGTGGACGAGCCGAGCGGCTGGGGCAGCCCCGGGCCGACCTCCGTCGTCAACGAGCTGTTCCGCCACCGCCCGCGGGACGGATGGCGGATCGTCGACGAGGTCGACAGCTTGGTGGTCGTCCAGCATGCCTCCGGGTGACGGCCGGCTCCGGATTCAGGCGGCGCGAGCGCGGGCCAGCGTCGCCGCGTGGCCGATCAGGGCGCCGCGCAGCAGCTCCGGAAGGCCATCGCCGAGCGCCTCACGGGCCAGAACGGTCGGCTCAGCGGCCTCGGCGCCGAGCTCGACGACCCCCACAGCGACGAGCGTCTCACTCGCGCCCATCAACGTCGTGGCCACCAGCACGCGGCGGCGCGCGATGTCGCAGCTGACCAGCCGGGCGAGCTCGAGCTCGTCCAGCGTCCGGCCGCAGTCGGCGAACAGCTCGCGGATGCCCGCCGCATCACGCGGGCGGACCAGGCGCAGCCGGACACGCGAGCCGCCGGGCAGTGTGTAGTACCGGGCGAGGAGGGCGCCGGGATCAAGGTCTCGTGACATCTGCTACGGAGTGCGGGTCGGTGGTGGCCCCCTGGCCAAATGCCCGGTCCGCACGCGATGAAGCGTGCATGCGTCACACGTCGGTGCGCCCGCGGCGGCGGCGGATCTCGGCCAGCCGCTCGCGCAGCGCCGCCTCGGCATCGTCAGGCTGGTAGAACCGCTCGCCGATGGCGCGGTCGGGCATGAGCTCCTGCGGCGAGAGGTGGCCCTCGCGGCGGTGGGGGTTGTCGTAGCCGCCGTCGCTGCGGGTGGAGGAGCGCAGGTACGGCGGCGGTGGGGCGGCACCCACCTCGCGGATGTGGTCGCGCGCCGCGAACACCGCGCGCTTGGCGGCGTCGGACTTCGGCGCCACAGACAAGTAGATGGCGGCCTGGGCGAGGGCGAACTGGGCCTCCGGCAGGCCGACGTGCTCGACCGCCGCTGCCGCCGCGGTGGCGACCGACAGCGCCTGCGGGTCGGCGTTGCCGATGTCCTCGGAGGCGAGAATGACCATCCGGCGCACGATGAACCGCGGGTCCTCGCCCCCCTCCAGCATGACCGCCAGGTAGTAGAGCGACGCGTCCGGGTCAGATCCGCGAGTCGCCTTGATCCAGGCCGAGATCGTGTCGTAGTGCCGGTCGGCCTGGCGGTCGTAGAGCAGCGCCCGCTGCTGGAGCGCATCCTCGGCATGGGCGAGCGTCACCCGGGCGCCCGGATCGGATCCCGCCCCGGCGGCGGTGCAGGCCAGCTCCAGCGCGTTGAGGGCCGACCGGGCGTCGCCGCCGGAGCGCTGGGCGAGGAAGTCGAGCGCTGCCTCGTCGACACGCTCTGGCGGGCCGCAATACCCGCGCTCCACCGCCCGGGCCAGCAGCCGGCTGACGTCGTCCGGGCCGAGCGCATCCAGCTCATACAGCCGCGTGCGCGAGATCAGGGCCGAGTTGACCTCGAAGTACGGGTTCTCGGTGGTGGCGCCGATCAGGGTGATCAGCCCGTCCTCGACCGCCGGCAGCAGCGCGTCCTGCTGCGCCTTGTTGAACCGGTGGATCTCGTCCAGGAAGAAGACCGTGCGCCGGCCGCCGGAGTCCAGACGCCGGCGAGCGCGCTCGATCACCGCCCGCACCTCGGCCCGCCCGGCGGAGACCGCGCTCTCCTCCTCCAGCGCGGCGTCCGACGCGTGGGCGACCAGCCGGGCCAGGGTCGTCTTCCCGCTCCCCGGCGGCCCGTGCAGGATCATCGAATGCGGCCGGCCCTCCTCGATCGCCCGCCGGAGCGCCGAGCCCGCCGCCAGCAGCCGCTCCTGGCCGACGAGCTCGTCGAGCGTCACCGGGCGCAGCCGCGTCGCCAGCGGCGCACCAGCGGGCAGCGGATGCTCGTCGCCGGACGCGAGCGGTCCCTCCGCGCGGGGATCGGTGTCCTCTCCGAACAGGCGGTCCATGAGGTGAGTATGCCCCGCCTGGCACCGGTGCTTCCCGCCGTAAGCCCCCCCTGAGCCTCAGCCGCCGATGATCGCCCGCGCCGCCTCGTGGACGAGGCCGTTGGTGGCGATCGCGGTGCCCCCGTCCGGGGTGGCGATGCCGGCCAGGTCGGTGAACCGGCCCCCGGCCTCTTCCACGATGACCTTCGGCGCGGCCAGGTCCCACAGCGACACCTCCGGATCGAGGCCGATCTCCACCGCCCCTTCGGCGACGAGCATGTAGCTCCAGAAGTCCCCGTAGCCGCGGGTGCGCCAGCACCGGGCGGCCAGGTCGATCAGCGCCTGAAGCCGCCCCGCGTCCCGCCACTCCTCCAGCCCGCCGAAGCACAGCTGGGCGTCGCCGAGCTCCCGGACGGCGGAGACCCGGAGCGCCCGCGGCTCGGCGCCGAGCCCGTCACGGGCAAAGGCGCCGCCGCCCCGGGCTCCCCACCAGCGCCGCCCCAGCGCGGGCGCCGAGACGACGCCGGCCACCACCTCGCCGTCGGACTCGAGCGCGAGCAGCGTCGCCCACACCGGGATCCCGCGCACATAGCTCTTGGTCCCGTCGATTGGATCGACGATCCACCGCCGGGCGCCGGGCGCCGCCGTCCGGTCGCCCCCAAACTCCTCGCCGAAGATCTGATCGTGCGGGCGCAGCTCCGCCAGCCGGTCGCGCATCGCCTGCTCGACCGCGCGGTCGGCCTCGCTGACGGGCGTCAGGTCCGGCTTGGTCTCAACGACGAGATCCTCGGCCCCAAACCGCGCCAGGGTGATGGCGTCGGCCACGTCGGCCAGTTGCAGCGCGAGCTCCAGATCCTCACGGGGGACGGGCACGGGCGCGGACACTACCGTCCGCGGGTACGCTGCACCGTCATGGCCGTCACCGACCTCCAGACCGAGGCGGTCGAGCTGCTCCAGCAGCTGATCCGCTTCAACACCGTCAACCCTCCGGGCAATGAGCGCCCGGCGATCGAGCACCTCGACCGCTATCTGCGCCAGGCCGGCTTTGACACCGAGATCCTCGCCGCCGACCCGGCGCGCCCCAACCTGGTCGCGACCCTTCCGGGGGACGGGGACGGACCCGTTCTCTGCCTGCTCGGTCACGTCGACACGGTCCTCGCCGACGCCTCGGAGTGGCGTCATGACCCGTGGTCCGGCGAGATCGCCGACGGCTACCTGTGGGGCCGGGGCGCGCTGGACATGAAAAACCAGGTCGCCTGCGAGGCGGTGGCCGCCGCCGCGCTCGCCCGCTCCGGGTGGCGGCCGGCCCGGGGGGCGCTCAAGCTGGTGTTCGTCTCCGACGAGGAGACCGGCGGCGACGTCGGCGCGCACTGGCTGACGGACACCCATCCGGACGAGGTCCGCTGCGACCTGCTGCTCAACGAGGGCGCCGGCGAGGTCTTTGAGTACGGGGGGCGCCGCCGCTACGGCGTCTGCTGTGCCGAGAAGGGCATCTTCCGCTTCAACGTGATCGCCAACGGCGTCGCCGGCCACGCCTCCCTCCCGCGGACCGGCGACAACGCCCTGCTCAAACTGGCGCCGGTCCTGGCCGCGCTCGGCCAACAGCCGGAGTCGTTCGAGCTGACCGAGGCGCCGATCGCGTTCCTCCGTGGCCTCGGGGAGGACCCGGACGACCCGTCGGCGGCGCTGAAGCGCATCGACAGCGAGGATCCCCGTCTGCGGACGCTCATCGAGCCGATGCTCGGCGTGACGCTGACGCCGACGATGACGAGCGCGTCGACGAAGATCAACGTCATCCCCTCGCGGGCCCAGGTCCGGGTCGACTGCCGCGTCCCGCCGGGACTCGGCCAGGACGCCGTGCAGCGGCGGATCGCCCAGGTCCTCGGCCAGTTCACCGATCACATGACGATCGACTTCACCGAGCAGGTCGTGGGCAACGGATCGCCCGTCGAGACCGAGCTCATGACCGCGATCAGCGACTGGATCTCCGAGCGGGACCCGGGAGCCGGCACCGTCCCGGTGATCCTCCCCGGCTTCTCGGACTCACGCTGGTTCCGCGACGCCTTCCCGGAGTGCGTCGCCTACGGCTTCTTCCCCCAGCGCCACCAGCCGATGCTGGAGGCCGGACCGCTCATGCACAACGCCGACGAGCGCATCGACCTACGGGATCTGGGGTTCGCGACCGAGTTCTACCGGGACATCATCGGCCGGCTGCTCGGCTGACCCCGGCGCCGGGCGGTCGCCGAGGGTCCGCGTCGACCGCGGCACCAGGCCCAGGCAGAGCAGGCCGAAGGCGAGGACTCCGCCGATGCCGAGTACCGTCCGCGCGCCGAACGCCGACGCCAGCGGGCCGGCCAGGGCGAATCCCAGCGGCATGAGGGCCAGCGAGCCCATCCAGTCGTACGAGCTGACCCGCGACAGCGCATGCGGAGGAATATGCCGCGCGAGCGCCGTCTCCCACCAGATCACGAACAGGGAGAACCCGACGCCGTTGAGCAGGGCGAGTGCCATGACGACCCACAGCGGCGCGCCGAGCGCGAAGGCGACGCTCTGCAGCGGCCAGGGGAGGGCCAGCAGAAGGCCGGCGGCGACCGGACGGCGCGGGCGCGAGCGCATCCCGACGAGCGCTCCGAGGACCGCGCCGGCGCCGACGACGGTCTCGAGCACGCCGAAGATGGCGGCCGAGCCATAGACGTCCCGTGCCACCCCTGGAGCGAGCGCCCCCCACTGCGAGTACGCGAGGAACACCGCGCCAGAGAACACGGCGATCGTCATCCACACCCACGCCCGCGAGCGGACCTCCCGCCACCCGGCCCGCAGCGCGTGCGGCAGGGGCTCGCGGGCCACCGGCCCGCCCCGCGCCCGCGGCCGCACGGGAACGAGGAGCGCCGCGCTGAGAACGAACGTGGCGGCGTCGATGGCAAAGGCGATCCCCGCGCCGGCGGTCAGCACGAGCGTCGTCCCCAGCGCCGGCCCCACCAGGGCAGCCAGGCTGTCGCTGGTCGCGCTCAGGGCGCGCGCGTCCTGAATGAGATCCTCACCGATCGTCTGGGGAAGCAGCCCGGAGTAGGCGGGCTGGAAGAACGCTCGCGCGGCGCCGAACAGCGCTTCGATGACGATCAGCTCAACCACGCCGGCACCGCCGAGGAGGATCGACACCGCCACGATGGCGTGGAGGACGGCCCGGGCGACGTCGGCGACGATCATGATGCGGTGGCGCGGCAGGCGGTCGGCCCACACCCCGCCGACCAGGAGCAGGCCGATCATCGGCAGCGACCCGGCCGCCAGGATGAGCCCCAGGTCCGTCGCCGAGCCCGTCTCCTCAGTGACGTACAGCGCCAGCGCCACGAACACGACCTGATCGCCGACGGCGCTGGCCGACTGGCCCAGGAACAGAAGACGGAAATCTCGGTGGCGCAGGACGCGCCGGTACGAACTCATCAGGCTCCGAACGGGACGCGAGGGACGGCGGGCGGCACGGAGCCGCCCGCGGACGAAACGGCGTTCAGCGGAAGCTGGGGAGCATCGTGGGCGTCACCCTACCACTCGCAATAGACTGGCCCGCATCTCGACGCAGGTCTCCAATCGCCTTGATCCTGCGATCTTCCGCCTGCCGGTCGATCGCCTTCGCAGCGGGTATTACTCGGACGCCTACTTCGTCCTCACCAAGCAGCTGCTCGAATCCGAGGACGAGCATCCGCACGTCACCATGCAGGTGTTCCAGAAGAACGACTCGATCCTCGGCGGGATCGACGAGGCGATCGCGATCCTGAAGACGTGCTCAGGCCGGGCGGGAAACGGCGAGTGGGTCACCGGCTGGGATCAGCTGGTCGTCCATGCCCTGCACGAGGGCGACCGGATCGCGCCGTGGGAGACGGTGCTGACGATCGAGGGCGACTACGCGCTGTTCGCCCACCTGGAGACCGTCTACCTGGGCACCCTGGCCCGCCGGTCGCTGATCATGCGCAACGTCGCCGAGGTGGTGGAGGCCGCGTGCGGCAAGCAGATCTTCTACTTCCCCGCCCGCCACGATCACTGGCTGGTCCAGACCGGCGACGGATGGAGCGCCCATGTCGCCGGCGCCATCGGCGTCTCCACCGACGCCCAGGCGTCCTGGTGGGGCGGCCGGGGCATGGGCACGATCCCTCACGGTCTGATCGCCGCCTACGGCGGCGACACGGTCAAGGCGGCGCTGAAGTTCGCCGACCACTTCGAGCAGGACATGAACGTCACCGTCCTGGTCGACTTCGACAACGACTCGGTCCGAACCGCGCTCGACGTCGCCGAGGCGCTCGGCCACCGGCTCTGGGGAGTCCGGCTGGACACCTCCGACACGCTCGTGGACCGCTCGCTGCGCGACGAGATGGGCACCTTCAAGCCGACCGGCGTCAACCCGCGGCTGGTGGAGAAGGTCCGGGGCGCGCTCGACGGCGCCGGCTTCCGGGACGTCAAGATCGTGGCCAGCGGCGGGTTCACCGCCACGCGGATCAGGGAGTTTGAGGGCAAGAACGTGCCCGTCGACGCGTACGGGGTCGGCTCCTCGCTGATCCGCGGCCAGAACGACTTCACCGCCGACGTCGTGCTGCTCGACGGCCGGCCATGCGCCAAGTTCGGTCGCAAATACCTGCCCAATCCGCGCCTCGAGCGCGTGCCGTAACCGGCGCCACCCCACCCTTCAGGTATCGCGGCGACCCGCCGATAACCGGAGTGAGCTGATGCTGCACTCTGCGTTCCTCGGCGACCCGAACTTCGTCACCTGGCTTCACGACTGGTTGCCGCTGATCTTCATGGGGGCGATCGTCGTCCTCATCGGCCTGACGATGCGCCTGATCCCGCGTACGCGCCCCGCGGAGATCCGCCCCCAGGAGACGCCGCCGATCGCCTGGGACGACATCGCCGGCGTCGACGAGGCCAAGGACGAGCTGCGCGAAATCGTCGACTACCTGCGCAACTCGAAGCAGTTCCGCGAGCTCGGCGCCCACCTGCCGAGCGGCATCCTCCTCCACGGCCCACCCGGGACCGGCAAGACGCTGCTCGCCAAGGCGGTCGCCCACCAGTCCGGAGCGACGTTCTTCTCCCAGTCGGCCTCCTCGTTCGTCGAGATGTTCGCCGGCCTGGGCTCGGCCCGCATCCGCCGGCTGTTCAAGGAGGCGCGCAAGCACGCTCCCGCGATCATCTTCATCGACGAGCTCGACGCCATCGGCACGGCCCGCCAGGGCGGGGCGGCCAACCGCGAGTACGACCAGACCCTCAACCAGCTGCTGGTGGAGATGGATGGCTTCAACGCCAAGGGCGACGTCGTCGTCCTCGGCTCCACCAACCTGCTGGAGAAGCTGGATGGCGCCCTGCTGCGCCCCGGCCGCTTCGACCGCCACATCTTCGTCTCCCCGCCGGATGTGGTCGGCCGCCGCCGCATCATCCAGGTCCACTCGCGCAACAAGCCGCTGTCCGAGGCGATCGACTTAGACTTGCTCGCCCGTCAGACGTCCGGCCTGACCGGCGCCGAGCTGGCCAACCTCTGCAACGAGGCCGCGATCTTCGCCGGCCGGCGCGGGTCGCACACGATCGAGATGTCGGACTTCGACGCCGCCCTGGAGCGGGTCATGGCCGGCGTGCCGACCCGCCGCACCCTGTCGGACCACGAGCGGCGGGTGGTCGCCTACCACGAGGCCGGCCATGCGCTGTGCGGCGAGCTGCTCCCGTCCGTCGACCCCGTCCACCGGATCTCGATCGTCCCGCGCGGTGTCGCGCTGGGGTACACGCTCAACCTGCCGGACGAGGACCGCCATCTCAAGACCCGGGAGGAGCTCATCGACCTGATGACGATGCTCCTGGGCGGCCGCTGCGCCGAGGAGTTGGTGTTCGGCTCCATCACGACCGGGGCCTCGGACGATCTCAGGCGCGTCGGCGACATCGCCTACGCGATGGTCCACGAATTTGCCATGGGCAACGGATTCACCTCCCTGCGGGTGGCGCCGGAGGCGATGTCCGAGACCACCCGGCGCGTCCGCGACGAAGAGGTCCGCGAGCTCGCCGATCAGGCGGCGCGCGCGGCCCGGGCGATTCTCAACCGCCACCGGTCCCAGCTCGACGAGCTGGCCACGACCCTGCTCGCCAACGAGGTCCTGGAGCGTCGGGACATCGAGGCGATCATGAGCGGGATCCCCCAGGCCGCACCGGAGCGCCGCGGCACCGGCCGCCTCGGCCTCGCCGCCGCCACCGCCGTCAACCCGGCCCGCCCGGGCTCCGCCGGCGACCAGTAGCCCCGCCGACGTCGCTCGGTATGCTCGGCGGCGCCATGCTGTCCGCGATCGACCACGTCGGCGTCGCCGTCGAGAGCATCGACGCGGCGCTGGAGCTGTACCGGGACAAGCTCGGCATGCCGCTCGTCCACCGCGAGACGGTGTCCGAGCAGGGGGTCGACGCGGCACTGCTCGACGTCGGCGACGGGCACATCGAGCTCCTGCAGCCCCTCGGCCCGGACACGGCGGTCGGCAAGTTCCTGAGCCGCCGCGGACCCGGGCTGCACCACGTGGCCTACCGCGTCGCCTCCGTGCAGGAGACGCTCGACGCCTGCGCCGCCGCCGGCATGCGGCTCATCGACGAGCAGCCCCGGAACGGCATCCGCGGCTCGCGCGTGGCCTTCCTCCACCCCGCCGCCACCGGCGGCGTGCTAACCGAGATCGTGCAGCCAGCAGAGGAGCACTGACGAGATGGACAACGACAAGCCCCAGAAGATCAGCATCGGCTTCCAGGGCGGCCCGGTGCTCAGCGCCCGCGTCGCGCCCACAGAGCTCAAGACCCTGCGTGAGGCGCTCGACCGCGGTGGGTGGCACGACCTCAAGGCCGAGGACGGGACGGTCGCGCTGCGCCTAGAGAAGGTCGTCTACGTGCTCGTCGACACCGAGGCTCACCGGGTGGGCTTCGGCGGCTGACCCGCCCACTCTCGTTCAGTAGTTCTCTGCAGACGACCTGAGGGCCGGGCCCGGATGCCCGGTTTCCGGTCGAACCGTAGCCTGCTCGACCATGGCTGCGATCTTCAACCTCAATCATCACGCCAGCTACGTTCACTGGCACTTCATCGACGTCTCGGTCTCCAACCTGTTGGTCATCGTGGTAATGCTGGTCGTGTTCGCGGCCGCCATCCTGGTCCCGTTCCCCAAGCACGGACCGGGGGGAGGTGAGTCATGAGCACTGGCACCGAGCGGTCGTGGACAGTCCGCCTCCGCAAGCGCGCCGTTGCGGCGCTGCCACCGGAGAAGCTGCTGCCTGACGGCCAGCCGACGTATGTCGCCTCCTGGATCTACGTCTTCGGCGTGCTGTCGATCGCATCGCTGGCGACGATCATCCTGACCGGAACGATCCTCTCCCTCAAGGGACCGACCTGGTGGCACGTCTCCAGCATCGGCCACTTCTTCAACAGCATGCACCTGTGGAGCGTGGAGCTGTTCTTCTTCTTCATGGTCATCCACCTGTGGGGCAAGTACTGGATGGCCGCGTGGCGGGGCGGCCGTCAGCAGGTGTGGATCACCGGTGCGGTCACGTTCCTGGTGGCCATCCCGTGCGCGCTGACCGGCTACGTCTCGCAGCAGAACTTTGACGCCCAGTGGATCTCCACCCAGGCCAAGGACGCCATGAACTCGATCGGCATCGGCGCGTTCTTCAACCTCCTGAACTTCGGCCAGATGTACTCATGGCACATCTTCCTGCTGCCGCTCGCCGTGGTGGCGCTGGTCATCGCCCACGTCCTGCTCGTCCGCAAGCACGGCGTCGTGCCGCCCTATGAGCTGGAGGACAAGCTCAAGGCGGCGCGCGCGGGCAGGACCGAGGAGGTGCACTCATGAGCCGCGCCGAGCGCCGGCGTGAGGACGAGGCCGCCCGCGTGTGGAAGGGCGGGTACCGCCCCTACGACCTGGTCAGGGAGGCGTCGATCGCGTTCGGCGCGGTCCTGCTGCTCTCCGTCGTGCTGACGATCCTGTTCTCGTCGCCTGACGATCCCTCCAGCACCGTCAAGCAGTGGTCGCGCACCGATCCGGTCGACTTCGTCACGACCGCCGTCAGCGAACTGAACGGCACGAGCGGCACCGCCACCTACGGGCCGCCGTACAACCACAACTCCGACGGCCAGCACATGGCGTTCATCCGTCCGCAGAAGTGGCTGGGTGTCAGCCATCCGATCAACGCGCCGCAGGACTTCGTGCTGGCGCCGCTGGAGTCCATCACCGGCCAGCCCGCGCTGAAGGTTGCCCTCGCCCTCTACAACGCGGCGCCGGCGAAGGTCCAGACCGCCTGGACGACCAACTACACCAACGCGCTGGCCAAGGCCAAGCCGGGCCCGGGTGACACGATCATCGTGCCCGCCGGCAGCTACGGGCCGGTGCCGGTGATGATGAACTCGCTGCTCAGCTTCGCCCAGGGCGGCGGCCTCGACGGGACGCTCCTGACCAGCCGGCAGTTCTACCAGACCGACTTCACCAAGCCGCTGATGCTGATGGCCGACGGCAGCGTCCTCGCCAACCGAGCCCAGGCCGAGCATCTACTCGGCGAGCAGTGGGGGATGATGAACGAGACCGGCAGCTACCCGGGACAGGTGTGGCTGTGGCTCTACACCTTCTGGTATCAGATCAAGCCGTTCTCGACCTCGGCCAATGCCGACATCCTGGTCATGACGGTGATGACGGTCCTGAGCCTGCTGTTCGTGCTCGTCCCGTTCCTCCCGGTCATCAACCGGATCCCCCGCTGGATCCCCATCTACAAGCTGATCTGGCGTGAGCACTACCGCTCGACGGTGACGCCGACGCCGGAGGCCGAGCCCGCCCCGCCCGCGGCCCCTCCCGCCCCGGCCTGACCGGGGCGGCAGCTGGGGGTGACCGGATCCGCCTGAGGTGACCGGAGCCGGCGGCCCGGGGTGACCGGAGCGGCCGGCGGCGCTCAGCGCTGGAAGAGCGTGGAGAGCACGACCTCGGTGACCGTCCGGGTCACGCCCTCGGTGGCCCGGATGCGCTCCAGGGCCAGCTCCAGGTCCTTTGTGTCCTCGGCCATGACGTGCAGGAGCGCGCTCGCCTCGCCCGCGACCGTATGGGCGGCGACGACCCCGGGCTCGCGCTCGACCGCTCGCTTGATCGCCGACCCGGGCATGTTGCCCTCGCAGTAGAGATCGACGAACGCCTCGGCGCGCCAGCCGAGGGCCTGGGGGTTCACGATCGCCGTGTAACCGAGCACGATTCCGTCGCGCTCCAGCCGGTCCAGCCGGCGCTTGACCGCGGGCGCGGACAGGTGGACGTGGTGTCCGATGTCCTGAAAAGACCGCCGGGCGTCCTCGCGCAGCAGCGCAATGATCTTCCTGTCGACCTCATCCATGGGCGGGTATCCTGCGCTCTCGACGCAACATACTGGGCTTGCGATGCCGCTCCGGCGCGCGGATCATTGCATACGTGACCGAGCCGAGGCGAGGTTGTGATGTTTGAGGAGGCGCAGCTGTACGCGCCGATCACCACCGCGGAGGACGGCACGGTCACGGTCCATCTCGATGAGACCCATCCCGGGTTCGGCGACCCGCAGTACCGCGCGCGGCGCAACCAGATCGCCGCGCGGGCGCTGCACTGGAGTGCCGACGAGCTGGCGCCGTACGTCGACTACACGGAGGAGGAAGAGGAGGTCTGGCGCAGGGTCTACCGGGAGCTGGCGGCCAAGCACCAGCGGCTGGCGTGCGCAGAGTACCGCCACGCGATGGCCGCGCTGTCGCTCCCGGCAGACCACATCCCCCAGCTGCCGGAGGTCAGCGCCCGCCTGCTGCCGCTCACCGGCTTTCGCTACCACCCGGCGGCCGGACTGGTGCCGTTTGAGCAGTTCTACGGGTCGCTCGCCGACGGCGTCTTTCACTCCACCCAGTACATCCGCCATCACGCGCGCCCCCTGTACACCCCGGAGCCGGACCTCATCCACGAGGTCATCGGACACGGCGGCCTGCTGGCGAGTCCGCGCTTTGCCGAGCTCAACCGGCTCGCCGGTCACGCCGCGCGCCGCCTGGAGACCAAGGCCGGCCGGGACTTCTTCGCTTCGGTGTTCTGGTTCTCGATCGAGTTTGGAGTGCTGTGGGAGGCGCATGACGACCTGCCGGCCGCGCGGTCGGCCGACACCGCACACCGACCGCGCGGCCGGCGCCCTGAGCTGCGCGCCTACGGAGCCGGGCTGCTCTCGTCCTACGGGGAGATCGAGGAGTTCCGGGGGGCCGAGGTCCGTCCGCTGAGCATCGCCGAGATGGGCGTCCTGCCGTACGACATCACCCGGTATCAACCCGTCCTGTTCGCCGCCGACGGTCTGGAGCATCTGCTCGACGTCGTCGGAGGGTTCTTCGACGTGTGCGACGACGACTCGCCCGCGCGGTTGGGCGCCGTCGCCCCGGCGCGATCCTGACCGCTCAGGCGATCGCCGGCGCGGCCTCCGTCGCATGGGGCGCCTCGCCCGTGGATGGCGGCTCGCACAGTCGGAAGGCGACGATCGCGATGTCGTCGCGCTGGGGCGCCGCCGCGCTCAGCGCGTAGCCCTCCAGGACTTCCGCCAGCGCCTCGGCGTCGGCGCCGGCCGGCCCGCCGCGCAGCGCGTGGACCGGCAGCCGCTGCGGTCCGGGACCGGGGTCGCTGACGCCGTCGGTGTAGAGGACGATGCCGTCGCCCGGGGCGAGGTCCACTTCACAGCTGGAGAGCGGAATCTGCGGCCAGATGCCGAGGAGCGCGCCGTGGGCCGGGAGCGGCACCGGCTCGCCGTCGGCCGGCACCAGGATCCCGGGCGGATGGCCGGCGCACGCCAACACCGCGTGGGCGCCCCGCTCTCCGGGCGTGACGAGCAGGTAGGCGATCGTGATGAAGCGACCGTCGAGATCGAGGTTGAGCATCGACCGGTTGAGGAACCGCAGCGCCTCGGCCGGGGCCACCGGCGCCCCGGCCAGGCTGCGCAAGGTCCATCGCGCCATCGCCGTCAGAGCGGCCGCCTGCGGGCCCTTCCCGCAGACGTCGCCGACGACGACCGCCCACTGCCCGTCGCCGACGGCGAACACGTCATAGAAATCGCCGCCGACCACCTCGCCCTCGGTCGCGGGCAGCAAGCGGGCCGCCACCTGGCAGTGCGGGATCGCCGGCAGGGCTCCCGGCAGCAGGCTGAGGCGCAGGGCGGCCGCCGTCTGCTCGCTCTCGGCGCGCGCCCTCTCCCGGGCCACCGCCAGCCGTCCCAGGACCGTCCCCAAGAGGACGGTCAGCAGGGTCACCAGCACCAGCACGACGATCGCGTCGGTGATCGAGATGCCGGCCGATCGGCTCGCCGACCGCTGGCGCGCCCGCTCCCGCGCCGCGACCAGGTCCTCCAGCTCCGCGGCCCGGACGCGCACGGCATCGACGAGCTGCTTGCCGGACAGGGTGGTGGGATACGTGCGCGCGGCGGCCAGACCCCGGCCGTGGAGACCCAGCAGCGCGGGGACGTAGCCGGTCATGTACGCGCCGGCGGCCTGCTCCAGCGCCCGCGCCCGGCCGGTGAACTCGCCGTCGGCCCGCGCCGCCCGCGCCAGTGCCGCCTGCGTCCCCGGGAAGGCCGCCTGCGCCGTTCGCGTCGGCGCCAGAAACAGCGGCCGTCCGGTGATGACGTAGCCACGCAGCCCGGTCTCGGCGTCGATGACCAGCCGCTCGTCGTTGATCACCGCCACCAGGTAGGCGTCGGCTCGCGTCGTCGCCGCGCCGCTGCGCCGCAGGTCCACCGCGTTGACGAGCAGCACCGTGACGCCGAGGGCGACGAGCAGCGCGCCGGCACCCACGACGAGAGCGATCCGGGTCCGTAGTCCCATCGAAGGGAGCATTGTGCCGGAGGTGGGGGTTACTAGAGTCCAGCAGCCGTGCCCAGCCCCGCCTCCCTTGACCGACGGCTGCTGATGGCCGCGCGCACCCGCGGTCACGGCCCCAGGCGCGAGCGCGCCGTCGCCGGCTACTCGCGCCTGGGCGAGCACGCCGCCTGCTGGCTGGCGCTCGGCGCCCTGGGCGCGGCCGTCGACCGCGACCGTCGCGCCCGCTGGCTGCGCGGCGCCGGCGTCGTGGCCGGCGCGTACGTCGTCAACTACGCCGTCAAGGTCACCGTCCGGCGCCGGCGGCCGGAGCTTCAGGGGCTGCCGCCGCTGTCGCCGGTCGTCTCCCGCCTGTCGTTCCCCAGCGCCCATGCCACCACGTCGTTCGCCGCGGCGCGGGTCTACAGCGGGCTGGCGCCGGGCGCGGCGCTGTATCTCGCCGCCGGCGCGTTTGCGGTCAGCCGCCCGTACCTGGGCGTCCACTACCCCAGCGACGTGGTCGCCGGCGCCGCGCTCGGCACGCTGGTCGCCGAACTCGCCGGGGCCGTCGGGGTCGCCGGGGTCGCCGGGGTCGCCGGCGGAGGCCTTGGCTGATGCCCATGAAGGTCGGCATCGTGGGGATGCCCAACGCCGGCAAGTCGTCGCTGTTCACGGCGCTCACGGGCGTGGCCGCCGAGGCGGCCAACTACCCGTTCACGACGATCGAGCCAAACGTGGCGATCGTGCCGGTGGCCGACGAGCGGCTCGACGCGGTCGCCGGAACCGTGCGCGCCTCCAAGGTGGTGCCGGACACGATCGCGTTCCATGACATTGCCGGCCTCGTCGCCGGCGCCCACCGCGGCGAGGGCCTGGGCAACCAGTTCCTGGCCAACATCCGAGAGACCGACGCGATCGTCCACGTCGTCCGCGCCCACGCCGACGAGAGCGTCGTGCATCCGGAGGGCCGAGTCGATCCGCTGCGCGACATCGAGACGATCGAGACCGAGCTCATCTACGCCGACCTCGAGCAGGCCGAGCGCCGGCTGGAGCGGGTCGTCCGCCAGGCCCGCGGCGGCGACCGCCACGCGATCGCCGAGGCCGAGTGGCTGCGCCAGGTCACCGAGGCGCTGTCCGCGGGACTCCCAGCCCGCACGGTCCCGCCGCCGCCGGACGCGATGGACGCCGTGGCCCTGCTCTCGCCGCTGACGGCCAAGCCGGTGCTGTTCGTGGCCAACGTCGAGGAGGGCACCGACGAGGTGCCGCCCGCGATCGACGAGCACGCGGTCGCCGTCGGCGCGCAGGCGGTCGCCGTCTCGGCGCGGCTGGAGGCCGAGCTGGGCGAGCTCTCCGACGAGGATGCGGCCGCGATGCGCCAGGACCTGGGGCTGGCCGAGTCCGGCCTGCAACGGGTCGTGCAGGGGGCCTTCTCGCTGCTCAACCTGGTCGCCTTCTTCACCGCCGGCGAGGACAAGCCTGCGCAGTCCTGGCACCTGCGCCGGGGCCTGTCGGTCTGGCACGCCGCCGGGCTGATCCACTCCGACATCCAGCGCGGGTTCGTCCGGGCCGAGGTGGTCGCCTGGGATGAGCTCGTCGACGCCGGCGGCTATGCCGGCGCCCGGGAGCGGGGCACCCTCCGCCTGGAGGGGCGCGACTACGTCGTCGCCGACGGCGACGTGATCACGGTCAAGTTCACGCCGTAGAACGCGACGCTGGCGACAAAGATGCCCCTGGAGGGCAGGATCGTCGCCCGCGTCAGAGATCCGTCAGTGAGTCGGCGTTCTCCAGGCGGTCGGCCAGCCGGTTCATCCCCAGCGCGCGGGCCGCCTCGGCGCCACCTCGGAGGTTCGTGTCGGCATCGTCCGGAGGCGTCATCCGCGGCAGGCGGAGCGTCGCAATCTCGCGGAAGGCCCGGAGCTGTTCGGCGTTGTCGCGCAGCGCCGCCCCGACCCGCGGACGCTCCTGGTCGGCGGCGGCGATCGCGCCGTCGAGCGACCCGTGGCGCTGGAGCAGGTCGCTCGCCGTCTTGGCGCCGATCCCCGGCGCGCCTGGGAGGCCGTCGGAGGGGTCGCCCCGGAGCGCGATGAAGTCCGGGACGAGCTCCGGGCCGATGCCGTAGCGGCGGCGCACCTCGGCCGGGTCGACCTCTTCGAAGCCGGCGGATCGCTGCTTGAGGTAGACGACGCTGACCCGCTCGCCGGCGCACTGGTACATGTCGCGGTCGCCGGTCATGATCAGCGCCCGTCCGCCGGCGGCCGCCTCGGCCGCGGCCAGCGCGCCGAGCAGGTCATCGGCCTCCAGGTCCTCAGCGGAGGCCGTCGTCCAGCCGAAGGCGGCGAACAGCTCCGGAGCGCGGGCGAACTGCCAGTCCAGCGCGTCGGGCACATCCGGCCGATGGGCGTGGTAGGGCGGATACAGCTCGGTCCGGTAGGCCGCGGCCTCCGCGCCGAAGCAGACGACGATCGCCCGGGGGCGGCAGTCGGCGGCGATCCGCAGAATCAGGTTGACCGCTCCCAGCAGGGCGTTGACCGCGTGGCCGTCCGCGTCCGTGATCGAGTCCGGGAGGGCGAAGAACGAGCGGTAGAGGACGAACGGTCCGTCGATGGCGAGCAGGGGGCCGGGCATGCGAGCCCGGACACTAGTACGACCTCTCGCAATTACGTTCGGTCCAGCCGGTGTCTAGGAGTCTGGTGTTTTTCGGGCGGGTCCGTCCGACCCTCAAGTCAGACTTGAGGGTATGACCCTTGGACTGACTCCGCGCCAATCGGATCTGTTTGCGACGACGACGAGCTTCTGCGAGTCGCGGGTGGCGGCCGATTCGATTTATGGCCTGTTGCATCGGCAGTGTTTTGAGTTGTTTCCGGATGAGATGTTCGCGGACTTGTTCACGGATGTGGGCAGGCGGTCGGTGCCGCCGATGATCGTGGCGGTGGTGATGGTGTTGCAGCGGTTGGAGGGCTGCTCGGATCGGGAGGCGGTGGAGCGCTTTGCGTATGACTTGCGGTGGAAGTACGCGGCGGGTGGCCTGGATTTCGACTATCCGTCCTTCGTGCACACGGTGCTGGTCGACACGCGCGCGCGGTTGGCCGCCTCGGAGAATCCGGATCGGGTGTTCGAGGTGACGCTTGCCGCGGCCAGGGAGGCGGGCCTGGTCGGCCGCCGGCGGGTGCTGGACTCCACAGCGTTGTTCGATGCGGTCGCGACGATGGACACGGTCACGCTGATCCGCTCGGCACTCCGAGGGGTGCTGGCCGCATGCGCGTCGTGGGAGCAGCAGGAGTTGCGGGCGGTCCTCGAGCGCGATGACGATTATCGATCGGCGGGGAAGCCGGTGTGTGATTGGGAGGACCGGACGGCGCGCGACGAGCTCGTGGACGCGCTCGTCCGGGACGCGCGGGCGGTGTTGGCGGTGCTCGACGGCCGCCGGCTCGCGCCGGCCCTGCAGAAGGCGGGCGAGCTGTTGGCGACCGTGGTCGGGCAGGACCTGGAGACGGGCGAGGACGGCCGCTTCCGGATCGCCAGGAAGGTCGCGAAGGACCGGGTGATCTCGACGGTCGATCCGGACGCCCGGCATGGGCACAAGACCGCGGCGCGCGGGTTTGATGGGTACAAGGGGCATGTCGCGATCGACCCGGACTCGGAGGTGATCGTCGCGACCGGCGTGAGTGCGGGGAACACCGCCGACGCGGCCGCAGTCGCCGCCCTGCTCGCTGAGGATCTCCGCCGAGACCGCCGAGACCGCCGAGACCGCCGAGACCGCCGAGACCGCCGAGACCGCCGAGACCGCCGAGACCGCCGAGACCGCCGAGACCGCCGAGACCGCCGAGACCGCCGAGACCGCCGAGACCGCCGAGACCGCCGAGACCGCCGAGACCGCCGAGACCGCCGAGACCGCCGAGACCGCCGAGACCGCCGAGACCGCCGAGACCGCCGAGACCGCCGAGACCGCCGAGACCGCCGAGACCGCCGAGATGATGATCGATGAGGCGCCGCTCATCGTCTACGGCGACAGCGCATATGGGACCGGTGCGCTGTTGGACACCTTCGAGCAGACTGGGGTGATCGCGCGGTGCAAGACTCAGCCGCCGCGCGCTCCGGGCGGCCGGTTCCCGAAGTCGGAGTTCCAGGTCGATCTCGACGCCGGAACGGTCACCTGTCCGGCCGGTCACACCGTCGCCTTGCGGCCGCTCAAGCGCGGGCAGATCGCGCGGTTCGGCGCGCTGTGCGCCGGCTGTCCGCTGGCTGTGAAGTGCACGGGCAGCCGGTCCGGGCGCACGATCGGGCTCGGCGAGCACGAGCGCCAACTCGCCACCGCACGCGCCCGACAAACCGACCCGGACTGGAAGACCGACTACACGCAGACGCGCCCCAAGGTCGAGCGCAAGATCGCCCATCTGATGCGCCGCAAGCACGGCGGCCGGCGCGCCCGGGTGCGCGGAAGCACCAAGGTCGCCGCCGACTTCTCCCTCCTCGCCGCCGCCGTGAACCTCGCCAGGTTTGGCGTGCTCGGACTCACCCGAGAACCAGGCGGGTGGGCGCTCAGCACCAGCTGAGCGCCCAAACCGGAGGCGCGCAATGGCCCCTTCCCGCGACTCCTGAGCGGCCTCAGCCTCACCCCACACCATCACAGCCCAACTCGCTGCGTGCCATCGCCGCACCGACACTCGACCGCCTACGCCCGGGGCATCCGAGCCCCAGCCGAGCTCACGCCGCCCCATTCGACACCAGCCTCCTAGGGGACCGTGACGGCTGGACCGCGGAACGCGCCGGCGACGACCCGGTAGCGGCCGGCGGGAACCGTCGCGCCGAAGCGGCCGGCCGGCGACAGGCTGGTCCGCCCGGTCGTGCGCCAGCGGCCGCCGGCGAAGCTCTGGACCGAGACCCATCCGTGCCGGGGCGCGGGGAAGATGGTCCCGGTCAGCCGCCCGGGCGGGTCCTGGGTGCTGATGGTGGTGAACGTGGCGAGCGTCGAATCGAGGCCGAACAGGCCCTGAAGCTGCGCGCCGCCGACCGTCGTCTGCCCGCGGGTGCCGACGATCCGGGCGCTGACCATCCGCCCTGACGCGTCGCGGCGCACGACGACGCCGGTCAACGACCCGCGGAACAGCCCGCGCAGCTTGGCGGCGGCGGCCGACAGGCTCAGCGCGACCCACCAGCTGTGGTACGGGTTGGCGGCAACGCCATCGTAGGGATCCGGGACGCCGCGCAGCCAGGGCTCCGGACTCGCCCCCGGCCAGGCGTCCTCGATGCTCTCGGTGTGGCCACCGGAGCTGGAGAAGAAGTAGGTGACGGCCGGCCGTCCGTCGTAGGTGACGATCTGGCCGCTGGTGGCGGCGACGGCGGCGTCGGTGGCAGCCGTCTCGGCGCCGACTCCGCCGTAGACCTGGGAGCGGGTGTCATCGTAGAGGTCATAGCTGCCGGCGCCGACGCCGGTGGTGATGGCATAGGTGCGCGCGGCGACCGCCTGGGCCTCGAGCGCGGCCGTCGCCCACGAGGCCGGCATCTCGGCGGCCACGACGCCCCGGACGTAGTCATCGATTCCCACGGCGTTGACGGTGTCGACCCCGCCGCCGGCGGGCGTGAACTGCAGCGAGCCGCGGTAGGTGCCGGACCCGGGGACCCCGAGCGGTCCCGGGCCGGAGACGACCAGGGGGGCGGAGAACGTGCCGACGGCCTTGCTCTTGTCCGTGCGCACCACCAGCTTCCCGGCCGCGGTCGCCGTGACGGTGTACGTCGCCGACGGCTGGAGCCGAGTGCCCGCGGCGGCGCTGGTGGCCCCGGTGAACGACGCGCGACCGGTGCTCAGCAGCACCCGCACGACCCGTTGAGGATTGGTGGCGCCGAGCGAAGTGCCGGAGTAGTAGTGGGCGAGGATGGCGCGGTAGTCGGCGCCGTGGAGGGCGTAGCCCTCGGCCCCGTACTGGCTCATGCCGATGCCGTGGCCGTACCCGCCCCCGCGGATGTCGAGGACGCTGGCGGCGTTGGCGGCAGCCGCCGCGACGAGCAGGAGGACCGCCGCGGTCAGGCCCGCCCGCAGCAGGCGCAGTGTCAGCCCGTGGGCGACTCGCCTGGCCAGGCTTTTGGCGAGGGCAATTGGGTAGGGTGGCGGTGTGAGCGAGCGCAAGGCGTCAGATGTGTTTGTCGAGTGTCTGGAGGCCGAAGGAGTCCAGTACGTCTTCGGCATACCGGGCGAGGAGACGCTGGATCTCAACGAGTCTCTGTCCGATTCGTCCATTTCGTTCGTCCCGGTCCGTCATGAGCAGGGCGGGGCCTACATGGCGGACGCCTGGGGCCGGTTGACCGGCAGGGCCGGGGTCTGCCTGGGCACGCTCGGCCCGGGCGCGACCAACCTCGTGACCGCCGTCGCCGACGCGTTCCTCGATCGAGCGCCACTGGTGGCGCTGACGGGACAGTCGGATCTGGAACGGATGCACAAGGAGTCGCACCAGTACATCGATCTCATCGGCATCCTCCGTCCGGTTGTTAAATGGAACGCGCGCGTCTCCAGCCCGGAGATTGTCCCGGAGGTCGTCCGCAAGGCGTTCAAGGTCGCCGAATCCGAGAAGCCCGGGTCGACGCACCTGGAGCTGCCGGAGGACGTGATGGCGCGGCCGCTCAGCGCCCGCCCGCTGCCTCGCCACGCACCGGTTCAGCCTGAGCCCGGCATGCGGGAGCTCCAGCGGGCCACCGAGGTCATCATGGCCGCCGAGAATCCGATCATCCTGGCCGGCAACGGCGCGATCCGCACTCACGCCAGCCGCGCGCTGCGAGCGTTCGTGCACACCACCGGCATCCCGGTGGCGGAGACGTTCATGGCCAAGGGCCTGCTCGATTACGAGGACCCCCATGCGCTGGGGACGGTCGGACTGCAGTCACGCGACTACGCCCTGGCCGGCTTCGACGACGCCGACGTGGTGATCGCCGTCGGCTATGACCTCGTCGAGCACGCCCCCCAGCACTGGAATCCCCATGCCAACAAGAAGATCGTCGTCATCGACACGGTCGCCGCGGAGATCGACGAGTTCTTCATGCCGGAGGTCGAGCTGATCGGCGACATCGCGCACGTCCTGGCACGGCTGGCGGCCGGATGCAGTCGCAAGCAGTCCGAGCGACCGGAGCCGGATCGCCTGCGCGAGCTGGTGTCCGGGGCGCTCGCCGACGCCGCCGACGACAACCACTTCCCGATGCGCCCGCCGCGGGTGCTGTGCGACATCCGGCGGGCGCTCGGCCGCAACGACCTCCTGGTCTCCGACGTGGGGCTGCACAAGCTGTGGATTGGGCGGATGTTCCCGGCGCATGAGCCGGGCACCGTCCTCATCGCCAACGGCCTCGCCGGGATGGGCTTCGCCCTGCCCACCGCGATCGCCGCCAAGCTCGTCGACCCGCATCGCAACGTCGTCACCGTGAGCGGCGACGGCGGCTTCTTGATGAATTGCCAGGAGCTCGAGACCGCCGTCCGCCTCAGGACGCCGATCGTGAACGTCATCTGGGAGAACGGCCAATTCGGCTCGATCGTCTGGAAGCAGGACAACAAGTTCGGCCGCCATTTCGGCGTCGACTTCGGCAATCCGGACTTCGTGAAGCTGGCCGAGGCGTTCGGCGCCCCGGCCTGGCGCTGCGCCGGTCCCGACGAGTTCTCTCAGCGGCTCTCCCAGGCCCTTGCCCTGGACGTCCCCTCCGTCATCGTCGTGCCCATCGACTACTCGGTCGACGTGGCGATCTCCCGCGAGCTGGGCGCCGAGACGGTCGCCACCTGACCCGCGCGGCGCGACCCGCCCGATCATCTTCGATCGAGCGGGCCGTCGCGCGCGACGTACCTTCAGACGGTCAGTGGCGCTTGTGGCCGGACCAGCCGGAGGCGAACTGAGCGACGAACCGGGCGCCGTCGATGGTGCCCAGGCCGGACGCCATGTCGTAGCCGGGCACGGCCTGGAACCCCTGGACGGTGTGCTGCCCCGCGTACGGGTCGCCCTTGGGGTTGATGAACGTCACCGTGTTGTTGCCGGCGGTGATGTCGACGATTCCCGAGCCCGGGCCATCCCCGTGCGCGTAGAGCGCGGGATTGAGGAGCCCCAGGTCATGATGAGCCGCCTGATCGGCGACGGCCACCATGCCTGAGAACAGCGGCGAGGCCTCGCTGGTGCCGCCGATGATGGCCCAGCCCGGCGTCCCCTGGCCCGTGAAGCTCCAGTAGACGTTGGCGCCGCCGTCGACGGCGGCGCTCAGGCTGACGTCCGGGGTCCCCCGGTGGTCGCCGACGATCCCGGCCTCCTCGTCCTGGTAGAACGGGCGGGAGAACACGGCCGACCGTCCGCCTCCACCGGCGGCCGGGGTGTACGGCGGCCCAAACAGGTTGAACAGCTCGGTGCCGTCGTTCCACACGCTGTCCGGCGCGGTGCGGTTGCCGTTGGCGTCCAGCTGGAGGTGAGTGCCGCCGACCGAGGTCACCAGCGGGTCGGAGGACGGCCAGCTGTTGACGCGGAACGGGTAGTAGTCGATCGCGTCCGGGGACGTCGTCTGATCGGTGGGACCAGCGTCGCCGGACGCGCCGAGAACGGTCACCCGGTGATGGAGAGCGTTCCAGTATGCGCTGCGCAGGCCGAAGATCGACCCGGCGTTGGGGAAGGTCGCCTCGGTGGCACCGAAGCTCTGGCTGATCACATCGCCGAGGTGGTGATTGATGACGTAGTTCTCGGCCTCGACGATCTGCGGAAAGCCAACCGTGCCCTCGGTCTCGGCCACCGGGGTCTCGACGAGGAGGATGTTGGCTCCGGGCGCCATCGCGTGCGAGTACTCGACGTCGAGCGACGTCTCGACCCCCCAGTTGGACATCACCGATCCGGGGCTGCCGTCAAACGGCGGGATCGGTCCGTCGGGGGTGATGACTCGGAGCGACGGCGGGTCAGGCAGCCCATACGCCTGGTCAAAGACCTTGAGGTCCTGGGCGATGGTCGGCGAGCCGAACGAGTCGACGATGACGATCGTCTTGCCGGCTCCGGTCAGGCCCTGGTGGTACAGGGGGTTCATGTCGTACGCCTGCTGGTACTGGATGGGGCCGTAGCAGGCGATCTGAATCGCGGCCTCGCACTGCGCCGTCGTCGGCGGCTGCGCGAAGCGACCGGGGTACTGCACGTGAAGAGGCGACGCGGACGCGCCACCCGCCGCGCACGCTGATGCCAGGATGGCTCCGCTCAGAGCCAGAAGCGACCTACACCGCACAGGCGTTACCTCCTTGGAGGGGACGGACCGCGGCATTCAATCTCAGCCCGGGTGCGGATGCCACCGCGGGGGCACATGTTGCAACGAATCGCCGCTACGTGGAGGATTGACGGCGAGTTGGAAAGACGCGGCTCAGGTGTTGCCGCGGGCCATCGCCCGCAGGTCCATCGCCTGGTTGTAGGTCTCCTCGTCGACGCCCTTCTCGTAGGCGACCTCGCGCAGCATGCGCCCGGAGTTCGCCGCCTCCTTGACGATCTCGGTCGCCTTGTCGTAGCCGATATACGGATTGAGCGCGGTGGCGGCGGCCAGCGTCGATTCGGCCGACCGGTGACAGCCCTCCTCGTTGGCCTGGATGCCGTCGACGCACTTCTCGGCGAAGACGCGTGCGGTGGCCGCCAGCAGGTTGATGGACTCGAGCAGGTTGCGGGCGATGAGCGGCACCCGGACGTTGAGCTCGAAGTTGCCCTGCAGCCCCCCAACAGTGATGGCGGAATCGTTGCCGATGACCTGCGCCGACACCTGGAGGACGACCTCCGGGATGACCGGGTTGACCTTGCCGGGCATGATCGAGGAGCCCTTCTGCAGCTCCGGGAGGAGGAGCTCGCCGATGCCGGCGCGGGGGCCGGAGCCCATCAGCGCCAGGTCGTTGGCGATCTTGGTGAACGAGACGGCGATCACCTTGAGCGCGCCGGAGAGCTCGACGAGCGCGTCCCGGTTGCCCTGAGCCTCGAAGGGATCCTCCGGGCCGCGGATGTCCAGCCCGGTCGCTTCGGTCAGCCGGGCGCGCACGCGGATGGCGAACTCCTTGTGGGTGTTGAGCCCGGTCCCGGTGGCGGTGCCGCCGAGCGGGATCTGGGCGACCTGGGGCAGCGCGTTGCGGACGCGCACGGCGGCCAGGCGCACCTGTGCGGCGTAGCCGGAGAACTCCTGGCCCAGGGTGACGGGCACGGCATCCATCAGGTGCGTGCGGCCGGCCTTGACGATGTCATGGAAGGCGTCGGCCTTGGCCTGGAAGGAGGCTTCGAGCTGCTCGAGCGCGGGCAGAAGCTCGTTGGAGGCGCGGTCCAGCGCGGCGAGATGGACCGCCGAGGGGAACACGTCGTTGGAGGACTGCCCCATGTTGACGTGGTCATTGGGGTGAGCCTTCTGCGCAGGCTCGCCGTCGTTGGCCAGCGTGGCGATGACCTCGTTGGCGTTCATGTTCGTTGACGTGCCGGAGCCGGTCTGAAAGACGTCGATGGGGAACTGATCGTCGAAGGCTCCCATCGCCACCCGGTCGGCCGCGGCGGCGATGCGCTCCGCCAGCTCGGCGTCGAGCAGGCCGAGATCGCAATTGACGCGGGCGGCGGCGCCCTTGATCTGCCCCAGCCAGCGGATGACCGAGACCGGAACCGTCTCGCCGGAGATGGGGAAGTTCGCGACAGCCTTGGTCGTCTCCCCGCCCCAAAGCTGGTCTCTCTCCTGCAGGCTCATAGCTTCCTTTCGCACGTCGTTGCTCTGACTGGAGAACGCTAGCGCTCCGGCGCCGCTGCGGACGGCCGCCCGGAGCGCCCGGATCCCGGTTCTGGTCAGCCGCAGAACGAGATCAGCTCGCGCGCCACGCCGACCGGATCGTCATAGGCGATCAGGAAGCCGGCGTCAGGGAGAGTGCGCAGCTGCGCGTCGGGCAGCAGGTCCAGCGCCTCGGACGCCGCCTCCAGCGGATGAGCCGCATCGTCCTCGGCCCAGAGCAGGAGTACCGGCATGCGCATCTGGGGGTACGCGTCGAGCAACTGGCTCTGCGCTTCGACCGGCCAACGGCGGGCGAACTTGGCCCACGACCGGGCGCGGTTGCCGTTGCCGCCGACGTCGGCGAACGCGTGGCGGACGAGATCGCGGGCCGCCTGGTTGCTCTGCACGCTCAACCGCTCCCCGACGGCCGGCCGGAAGACGAGCTTGGCGCCGTTGGCGAGCAGCCGGTCCAGCCCTGGGAGCGCTGCAAGCCGGCATGCGGCCCGCCACGCCGCGCGCTGTGCGCCGAACTCGTCGCGGCGGTGCAGCCGGTTGGGCATGAGCACCAGGCGCGCCACCTCCAGTCGCCCCGTGGTGACGGCCAGCAGCGCGATCTCGGCGCCGAGATCGTGGCCGGCGACCGTGCAGCGAGGGCCGCCGGCCTCCAGGCAGAACCCGGATATGACGTCGGCCAGCCATTCCGGCGAGTAGGGGTGGCGCGGCCGGTCCTCCGAGTCCCCGTGGAGCGGCAGGTCCGGAAGCACGACGCGGAAGCGCGCCGACAGCGGATCGACGATCGGCTCCCATTCGCGGTGGGAGAGACCCAGCGAATGCAGCAGGACGAGCGGCGGCCCGGTACCGGTCTCGCGGTATGCGACCCGTGCGCCATCCTGGTGGTGATAGAGCCGCAGCCGCATGCGCGACGGATCCTCTCATCCTTTCGTCCACGGCTGGGCGCGGCCGTGCACCACGCACTGTCCACAACAGCTACCTTGTACACGTACGCCGAATGTCTGACCGGGATTCTGGACATCGGCACGGGATCGTCATGATTTGTCCTTAAAAGGTTGTGCAATTGCTGCACTTGTCTCCCCAACGTTGCGCAAATAGCGCTGGAATGAGTTCATGAGGCAAATTCACGGAAGGCCGCTGGGCCTCTCGACGTCGCAGGCAGCGCAGGCGCTGGGCGTATCGCTCGGCACAATCCGGCGCTGGTCGGACATGGGCTACCTGGAGTCCTACCGGACGCCCGGTGGACAACGGCGCTTCAGCCAGGAGCAGATCGACAGGTTCGTCGGCTCCCTGGAGCAGCAGAGCTCAGACTCGCTGCTCGATCGCCGGGTCGGCTGAGAACATCCAGCAACCCGCCATACGCCGGCGCGCCGGTCGCCGGCCTCGAGTCTCGCTCGATTGAGCGCGCGGGAGCGCTCCGTCGGCCCGCGGCCTCGAGCCGGTGCCCGCATACCGCGGGCATGCGACCTCGCATACCCGGGGCAGGCGAGCGGAGGCCCGCCTGACTGCGGCCCCGCGCGGCGATCAGCCGCCGGCGCCCGCCTGGTTGATCCGCCGCTCCATGTCGAGCTCCTCGTCGAAGTCGGCCATGTCGGCGTGGCGGTACTCGACGCCCTCGCCGCTGAGGAGGTTGGCGAGCACCTCGACGTAGCGGGAGTCGACCTGGGTGCCGGCCACCCGCCGCAACTCGGTCAGGGCCTCGAACGAGCTCATCCGCGTGCGGTAGGTGTCGCTGGCGGTCAGCGTGTCGTAGACCTCGGCGACCGAGATGATCTTCGCGATCTCCGGGATCTCGTCCTCGGTCAACCCTGACGGATACCCACGCCCGTCGATCCGCTCGTGGTGGGCGAGCACGATCTCGGCCACCGGTCCGTACATGCCGAGGTCCCTGAGCATGTCCGCGCCGAGCTCCGGATGCCGCTGGATCGCGATCCAGTCCTCCTCGGTCAGCGTCCGCCCGCGCTCCGCCACCCGGTCAGACAGGGCGAACCGCCCTATGTCATGCAGCAGTCCCGCCGTATGGGCCAGCTCGCGCTCGGCCTCGCCCATCCCCACCGCCTCGGCGATGTCCCGGGCGAAGCGAGCGACGGCCGCCGAGTGCCGCGCCGCCCGCTCGTCGCGGATGTCCAGCGCACGCATCAGGCCGGCAAGCACGCCCCAGGACAGCGAGACGTACTGCTGGGCCCGTTGGCGGGACTGGTAGAGCAGGTGGGCCATGTACGAGAAGGCGAAGACCGCCACGAGGGCAAAGGCGATCCCGGCTCTGCCGATCTTCAGGTAGATACCCACCCCCGCAACGGCGACAAGGATGCTGAGGAGCCCGCTCGGAAGGAAGGCGATGAGCGTGCTCAGTCCGTACTGCTCTGCGTCCGGGAACACCAACCGGCGGAGGCCGGCGAACATGAGGAAGCTGAGGACGTAGGCGACCGCCCCGGCCAGGGCCACCGCCAGGTAGAAGCCGAGATCGTCGGCGGGGCCGGACGTCGTGCTGCGGATGATCACCGCGGCGACGACCGCCGTCACGACCGCGGGCGGCAGGTTGTTGAACACAACCGCCCGCCACCGCGTTCGCATCATTGCCGCTGCCGCCAGCTCGGCGATGATGGCTGCCAATGCAGCCGAGGCGGCCCCCAGGAGGGCAGCGGCGAGCACGAAGACGATGAACGATCCGGATACGCCAACGTTCCCGCCACGGTCGCCGACGGAGAGCAGTCCAGCCGCGACGGCGGCTGCGCCGAGAATGGCGCTGAGCGAGTTGACCTTGTCGGCAGGACCGAGAACTATCGCGCCGGCGCAGGCGAGGGCGCTGAACGCCACGACCGCCAATGCCACAGCATCGCGCCACGGAAAGCGCGCATCATCATCCGCGCCCGGGCGGAGCATCCCTGCACGGTAGCGCTATTTCGGCGCGACCTCCAGCAGCTCGAATACTTGATCAGGTGGTGCGCCAAGACATAGCCGCTACCTCCCTTCTGGGGGCAAGCCGAGGGGGAATCGGCCGCAGTGGTCCCCTACAACCACCCACGGCGAGTTGTCAGCCGACATGAGCAAGGCCCTGGACGTCCTCGATCGTTTGTTTACCGGCACTTGCGTTTGTCCCGTTTTGCGCCCAGAATGGTCGCAAAAGCCGACACGCTTTGCACAGTATTTCGGTAAGTAATCCGTGCAATTTTAAAGGCCTCCCGTCCGTTTAGCAACGGGCGACATCACCTTTCCAAAAACCCGTGCGTTATCTCAAGACGAGCGAAGCGGCCGCGTTACTCAACGTGAGCCCCAACACCCTGCGGGCGTGGGAGCGACGGTTTGGATTTCCAAAACCGCAGCGTTCGCCAGGAAAGCATCGATTGTTCACCCACGGGGAGATCGCCGCGCTGCGCGATGCGCTCCAGGAGGGGCTGTCCATCTCGTCGGCCGTGTCCCGCGCGCGTGAGGGACTTGCCGCCGACGCCAACTCTCTCGTCGGGGCACTGGTTTCTTATGAGCGCGAGCGGGCGGATGCCGCCATCGAGGCCGCTCTGGCGCTCCGGTCGGTGGAGCGGTCGGTGGAGGAGGTCCTGCTCCCCACCCTGGACGAGATCCTGCGGCGCAACGGGCCTGAATCGGCGGCCTGGGCGTTTGCCACGCACTGGGCGTCGGACTGGCTGCGGCGGGCGATCCGGCTGTCGCCGCCTCCGGTCCGTCCCATCTCCGTCGTCTTCGGAGATGCCACCCGCGACGAGCTGGATCCGGACGCACCGTACCTGCGGGCGCTCGAGCTCTTCTGCGTCCGCGCCGGCATCGACGTGCTCAGCCTGTCCGCGCGCGGCGTGGCGGGCATCGGCGATGCCGTGGCGGTCCATCGTCCCAACCTGGTCGTCGTGGCCGGCTCTCATCTCGACGACGATGCCGTCGCGCGCTGGGCGTACGCGATCCGGTTGGCCGGGGGCGCCGTCCCGGTCGCGGTGTACCGCCGCGGAAGCGATCGTGTGAGGGTGCGCAACACCGGCACCCGCAACCTGCCCCCTGGAGCGGGAGCAGCTCAACGCCGCATCATGGAGATGCTGGAGGCCGAGCCCATCAACCTCCTGGGCAGCGACCGGCCCAGGAGCGCTCCCCGCCGCGCGAGCGCCTGATCAGGGCCCGTCCCTCGGCGGTTGGGCGGGGGCCGGCCTCGGTCCGCCGTGAGGTGGGGTGACCCGGGCGTGCTGACGCCCCCGGCCCGCGCGCGTTCGACGAAACCGGTGTCATTCCTGCGCCCCGCACCGTGGCGACCAAAGTGCAGGGAGGCTTGCGAACCTTGCTTATCGCTGCCGATCTGAGCGTTAATCGCGGTATGAACGGAATCCGGACAAATGCCGCGGCCGTGATGCTCGGCGTCAGCCCCAACACACTGCGCAGCTGGGAGCGGAGGTACGGATTCCCCAAGCCGCACCGATCCGCGGGCGGTCATCGCCAGTACTCGCTGACCGAGATCGAGGCCCTGCGACTGACGCTCTCGGAGACCCACAACGTGTCGTCGGCCATCTCGCTCGCCCGCGAGCGCGGCGAGGGCCCTTCGACCCCGTCCCGGCTGACCGGGGCGTTTGCCACGTTCGACGAGGACGCCGCGAATCGCCTCCTGGAGGAGAGCCTGGGCCTGCGATCGGTGGAGCGGACGATCGAGGAGGTGCTCCTGGAAGCGGTGAGCTCACTGGAGGAACCCGGCGGGGCCACCGCCGAGTACGAGTTCGCCTGGCGTCATGCGGTGGGCTGGCTGGCCGCCCAGCGCCGGCTGACGCCGCCCGCCACCCGGCGCGAGGGCGTGATGGTGTTCGACGCCTCCGCCCCCTGCGACCTGGACGCGGTCTACGCGCAGGCGCTGGAGGTCGTGCTGCGGCGGGCCGGCATGCGGACGCTCGCGCTGACGCCAGCGATCGAGCCGACGCGGCTCGGCCGTGCCCTCCGCGCGCTCGATCCGTCGGCCGTGGTGCTGACCGGCCGGCGCGTCTCGCTCGACTCCATCGGCCGTCTGGTCTACGCCGTCCGGTCGACGGTGCGCGAGGCGGTGGTGTTCGACTTCCGCGGCGCTGTCCCGGACACCGGGGCCAGCACCGTGTTCCGCCTGGGCGACCTTCCGGTGGCCGCCAAGGACGCGCTGCTGGCGCGGGTGGAGCGGACGCAGAACAGCGCCGGCGCGCCCGCCGAGCGCCGCCCGTACGCGGCCGTCGCCGCCTCCACCTCCAACTCCGCGTAGCTCACGGCTCCGAGCGGGCCGCGCGCCACGGGGGTTCCTAGAATCCCCCGCCCATGAGCAGCCCGCACCGTCCCGTCGACTCCCGCGCCTCGTTCCCTCAGTTGGAGGAGACGGTGCTGGGGCGCTGGCGGGACCGCGACGTCTTCGCCGAGTCGGTCCGCCGCCGCACCGGAGCGCCTCAGTGGGGCTTCTACGAGGGGCCACCCACCGCCAACGGCAACCCGGGGACCCACCACGTGCTCAGCCGGGTGTTCAAGGACATCTTCCCCCGGTACCGGACGATGACCGGGCACTACGTCGAGCGCAAGGGCGGGTGGGACTGCCACGGCCTGCCCGTCGAGCTGGCGCTCGAGGCCGAGCTCGGCTTCGAGTCCAAGGCCGACATCGAGCGGTTCGGGATCGCCGAGTTCAACGCGCGATGTCGTGAGAAGGTGCTCAGCCACGTCGCCGAGTGGAACCGCCTGACCGAACGCATCGGGTTCTGGCTCGATCTCGACGACGCCTATCGCACGCTGGACCCGGACTACATCGAGTCGGTGTGGTGGGCGCTGAAGACGATTCACGACCGGGGCCTGCTGTATGAGAAGCTGAAGGTCGTCCCGTATTGCCCGCGGGATGAGGTCACGCTCTCCAGCCACGAGCTGGGGCAGCCCGGCGCCTACCAGGACGTCGTGGACCCGTCGGTGTACGTCCGCCTCCCGGTGACGCGCGCGGCGGGCCCCGCGCAGCGGGATGACACGCGCGCCGCCCAATCAGGCGAGGCTGGACGCCGAGTGGGCGGACCGCGCGTGGGGGACGAGCTGCTGGTGTGGACGACGACACCGTGGACCCTCGTCTCCAACGCTGCGGTCGCGGTCAATCCGGAGCTCCGCTACGTCCGGGCACGGCTCGGAGAAGGACCGGTCCAGATCCTGGCGGCGGGACTTGTGGAGCGGGTGCTCGGCGAGAGCGCTGCCGTGCTCGAGACGTTTGCGGGCTCGGCGCTGGTCGGCGCCGCGTATGAGGCGCCGTTTCCGTTCATCCCGGCCGAGGCCTACGGCCGCAAGGGGCACACGGTGCTGCCGGCCGAGTTCGTCACCGCCGACGAGGGGACCGGCCTGGTGCACACCGCGATCGCGTTCGGCGAGGATGACTTTCGCCTCGGCGAGCAGGAGGGCCTGAACGTCGTCAACCCGGTCCGCCTCAACGGAACCTACGACGAACGGATCGGCCCGTACGCCGGGCGCTGGGTCAAGGACGCCGATCCGGACCTCATCGGGGACCTCCGCAGCCGCGACCGGCTCCTGCGCGCCGAGGAGTACAAGCACTCCTATCCCCACTGCTGGCGCTGCGGCACCCCGCTGCTGTACTACGCCAAACCCTCCTGGTACATCGCCACCAGCCAGATCAAGGACCGGATGCTGGCGGCCAACGAGACCATCAACTGGCATCCGGAGCACGTCAAGCACGGCCGCTTCGGCAACTGGCTGGAGGGCAACGTCGACTGGGCGCTCTCGCGTGAGCGCTACTGGGGCACGCCGCTGCCGATCTGGCGCTGCGACGAGGGCTGCATCCGAGCTGTCGGCTCCCGCGCCGAGCTGCAGGAGCTCTCCGGCGTCGCCCTGGAGGACCCTCACCGCCCGTACGTCGACGAGGTCACGTTCTCGTGCGACGCCCACGGCAAGGACATGCGCCGCGTCCCTGAGGTCATCGACGTCTGGTTCGACTCAGGCTCGATGCCGTTCGCCCAGTTCCACGCGCCGGCGGAGAACGAGGAGCACTTCGAGCAGCGCTTCCCCGCCGACTTCATCTGCGAGGCGCTCGACCAGACTCGCGGCTGGTTCTACTCGCTGCTGGCGGTCTCCACGCTGCTGTTCGACGAGTCGTCATACCGCAACGTCGTCTGTCTCGGCCTCATCCTCGACGAGGGGGGCCGCAAGATGTCGAAATCGCTGGGCAACGCGGTCGAGCCCTGGGACGTCATCGACCGCTACGGCGCCGACGCCCTGCGCTGGTACTTCTTCACCTCCAAGCTGCCCTGGGACGGCTACCGCTTTTCGCTGGAGACGATCGGCGAGGCCGTCCGCCAGTTCATGCTCCAGCTGTGGAACACGTACGGGTTCTACGTGCTGTACGCCAACGCCAACGCGGTGGCGCCAGCGGCGGTCCCGGCCGAGCTTGCCGACCTGGACCGGTGGATCCTGTCGCGCCTGCAGGACACGATCGCCACGGTTCGCGACCGCCTGGACAACTTCGATGCCACCACCGGCGGCCGGGCGATCCAGAGTTTCGTCGACGAGCTGTCCAACTGGTACGTGCGCCGGTCCCGCCGTCGCTTCTGGGACGGGGATCCGGCCGCGTTCGCAACCCTGCGCGAGTGCCTGGTGACCGTCGCCAAGCTTCTGGCCCCGTTCTGCCCGTTCATCGCCGACGAGATCTACGACAATCTGGACGGCGCCGAGCCGAGCGTCCACCTGTGCGACTTCCCCAGCCCCGGTGAGCGCGACGCCGACCTCGAGCATGCCATGGGTGTGGCGCGGGAGACGGTGCGCCTCGGCCTCGCCGCCCGGGCGCAGGCGAAGATCAAGGTGCGTCAACCGCTGCGGGCGGCCGTCATCGTCGCCACCGGGCGCGAGCGGGCGGCGATTGAGCGTCTGACCGAGATCGTGCGCGATGAGCTCAACGTCCGCGAGCTGCGATTCGTCTCCCAGGCCGACGAGCTGGGGCAGATCGAGCTCAAGCCGAACTACCGCACGCTCGGCCCGCGGTTCGGCAAGCAGATGCCGATGGTGGCGGCCGCTGTCGCCGGCCTCGATGCCGCCGACGCCGCCGCGGCGCTGCGCCACGGCGAGCCGGTCTCGATCTCGCTGGGAGGCGGTGAGCATCAGCTCGGCGCCGAGGATCTGCTGATCACCATGAAGCCGCTCGAGGGCTACCGGGTCGAGCGCGAGGGCTCGCACGCCGTCGCGCTGGAGGTCGAGATCGACGTCTCGCTGCGGGTCGAGGGCTGGGCGCGCGACATCGTCCGCGCCGTCCAGAACGCCCGCCAGGCCGCCGGCCTGGAGGTCACGGACCGGATCGTGCTGACCCTGGACGGCGACGACGAACTGGTCGCCGCCGTCCGCGCCTACGAGGCCTACGTCTCCGGTGAGACACTGGCGATGCGGATCACCTACGAGTCACAGCCGGATGGCTCGCCCCCCGCCCAATCAGGCGAGGCCGGAGGCCGAGCGGGCGGCATGGGCGAGGGCGCCGAGCCGGTCCTGATCGACGACCGGCCGCTGAAGATCGGCGTCGCCCTCGCGCGCTAGGTGCTAGGCGAGCGCGGGATCCAGCTCTTCCTCGATCTTGCGCTTGGGATAGGCGCCGATCACCGTCTTGGCGACCTCGCCGTGCTTGAACAGCATCAGCGTCGGGATCGACATCACGTTGAACTTGACCGCGGTCTGCTGGTTCTCGTCGATGTTCAGCTTGACCACCTTGAGCGAGTCGGCGCGCTCGGAGGCGATCTCCTCGACGACCGGCGACACGCGGCGGCAGGGACCGCACCACGGGGCCCAGAAGTCGACGAGCACGGGCACGTCTGACTCCACCACCTCAGCCTGGAAGTTGTTGTCGGTTACGTCGGTCACCGAGCCTGACATCCTGATCTCCTTGTCGTAGGTACTTCAGAAAGTATAGCGTGCGGCCGCGGGTCCGCGAACTGATCCGAGCCCGCCACCCCAGGAGATAGCCTGAGGACGAGATGGCCGAACCCACCAACTCCGAGATCGCCGCCGCGCTCGATGAGCTGGGGGACCTGTCTGAGCTCGACGGGGCGATCATCCATCGTGTCGTCGCCTACCGCAACGCCGCCAAGGCGGTCCGCGACGCGCCGGTCTCGGTGATCGCGCTCGCCCGGGAGAGCCGCGCCACAGAGCTGCCGGGCATCGGCGCCACGATCCAGGAGAAGGTGCTGGCGCTCGCCGACGAGGGCGCGATCCCGGCCGCCCTGAAGCTGCGGGCGAAGTTCCCGGCCGGCCTGTTGGAGATCATGCGTCTGCCCGGGCTGGGGCCCAAGCGGGCCCGCCGCCTGTACGAGGAGCTGTCGATCGACTCGCTCCAGGCGCTCGAAGCGGCCGCGTCAGCGCAGCAGATCCGGACACTCAAGGGCTTTGGCCCCAAGGCCGAGGCGAGCATCCTCAAGGCCGTCGCCGTCGCCCGGGCCGACGCCGAGGCGGGCTCAGCCACCGGCGGCGGTGGTCAGCGCGTCGTGCTCAACCGCGCGCTGGTGGTCGGCGAGCAGCTGATCGCGGCGCTCCGCGCCCACCCCGCCTCTGACCGAGTCGAGCTGGCGGGGTCAGCCCGGCGGATGACCGACAGCGTCAAGGACCTGGACATCATCGCGACCGCATCCGACCCGCTGGCGCTGGCGCAGGCCGCCGCCGGGCTCGAGTTTGTGGAGGCGGCGCAGAAGCCCTCCGATTCCGGCGTGCGCCTGCGCACCCATACGGGGCTCAAGGTGGACCTGCGGATCGTCGCGCCGGATCAGTTCGGGAACCTCCTCCAGCACTTCACCGGCTCCAAGCAGCACAACATGGCGCTGCGCGAGGCCGCGGTGCGCAAGGGCCTGCATGTCTCGGAGTACGGCGTGCTCAACGACGCCACCGGCGAGACCAGGCGGTGCGCGACCGAGGCGGAGGTGTACGCGCTCCTCGGCCTGGACTACATCGAGCCGGAGCTGCGGGAGAACCGTGGGGAACTGGAGGCCGCGGCCGCCTACGCCCTGCCGACCCTGATCACCGTCGCCGATCTGCGCGGCGACCTGCACTGCCACACCCACGCCTCCGACGGAACCGCCTCGATCGAGGAGATGGCGCTGGCGGCCCGCGCCGCCGGCTACGAGTACCTGGCGATCACCGACCACTCGGCGTCGTTCGGCTTCGGCAACGAGGTGTCGCCGGCCCGGCTGTCGGAGCAGACCGAGCGGGTCCGCGAGCTCTCCGGGACCGACGCGGTCGGCGGCCTGACCCTGCTGGCGGGCTCCGAGGTCAACATCCTCCCCGATGGCTCGCTCGACTACGACGACGAGATGCTGGCGGCGCTCGACTGGGTGGTGGCCTCGGTGCACTCGTCGTTCCAGATGGACTCGGCCACGATGACCGACCGGATCATCCGCGCCGTCTCCAACCCGCTCGTCGACGTCATCGGCCACCTGTCCGGACGCAAGATCGAGCGCCGGCCGCCGTACGAGTTCGACTTCGCCGCCATCGTCGAGGCGGCGGCCTGCACCGGGACGATGCTCGAGGTCAACGCCAGCCCGGACCGGCGCGACCTCGACGACGTCCACGCCCGCGCCGCCGCCCGCGCCGGCGTGCCGCTCGTCATCGACTGCGACGCCCACCGGGTCGGCGGCTTCGAGGTCGCGCGCTACGGGGTGGCCACGGCGCGCCGCGCCTGGCTGGGAGCCGGAGCGGTCGTCAATACCCGCCCGTGGGCCGAGGTGGAGGCGTTGCGGCCGCGCGCGCGGAAGTCAGCGGCGCTTTGAGCGCTGCTTCCCTGCCCGGGCGCGCGGCGGGGGCTTGGGAGCGGCCGTGCGCGCACCGGCGCCGGCGGCGGCCGCCGCCGGGCTCGGCAGGCCGATCCCACGCGTGGGACCGGCGGCGCGGACGGTCTCCGGCACCGGCTCGGCCGGCTCGACGCCCCAGCCTCGCCATCGCCGCTGCAGGGCGACGAACCACGCCAGACCCACCAGGCAGAGGATGCAGGCGATGAAGAAGTTGACGCGCATCCCCAGGAAGTGATTGGAGTAATCGATGCGCTGGGTCTCCTCGAAGATGCGAAACCCGGAGTAGCCGGCCACGTACAGCGCGAACAGCCCGGGGGCGCGGATCCGGCGGCGGTGGCCCAGCCACACCAGAAACCCCGCCAGCAGCAGGTTCCAGATGAGCTCGTAGAGGAACGTCGGCTCAAACGTCGCAACGTGAAAGTACCCCGGCGGGCGATGGGCGAGGGAGATCTTCAGCGCCCACGGCAGCGATGAGGGCGCGCCGAACAGCTCCTGGTTGAAGTAGTTGCCGATTCGGCCAATCGCCTGGGCCACGAGCAGCGCCGGCGCCACCACGTCCATCAGGCGGAGCAGGTCGGCATGCTCCAGGCGACGGCGGGCGACGAGCAGGCCGACGACCGCGCCCGCGGCGATCCCGCCCCAGATCCCCAGGCCGCCCTGCCAGATCGCGAACACGCCCCACCAGTGCGGCGGGATCTGACTGGGCGTGGTGATGTCGAAGTAGATCCGCCCGCCGATCAATCCGGCCGGGAAGGCCCACATGGCGATCTCATAGCAGAGGTCCGGATCACCGCCCACCCGCCGCCAGCCCCACCGCGAGACATAGATCGCCGCGGCGACGGCGAACACGTAGGCGATCCCGTAGGCGTGGAAGAACAGCGGGCCGATGTGAAACCCGTTCTCCGCGGGGCTGGGGATGTAGGCGAGGGCGCTCACCGCTTGAATCCTGGCAGCAAACGGGGGAGCACGCGTTCGCTGACGGTTAGCGTCACGGCCTCCCGGCTGTAGGGCGCCACCAGTTCCGCGGCGCGCTGCGCGTACCCTGGCAGCGGGGTGTCCAGCGCCGCGCGCAGGGCCGGCGCCGGGTCCTCGGAGACGAGCCGCGGGTCGAGCCGCCGGGCCAGACCGAGGGCGGGATACGGGCCCGCCGCCGGGGTCGTCACCAACATCGCCCCGTCGGCGAGGGCCTCGAGCGCGCCGATACCGAAGTCCTCGCGCCGGGGTGCGGCCAGGAAGACCCGTGTGCGCCGCAGGAGCGCCCGGTACTCGTCCGGCGCCACGCGGCCGAGGAAGCGCACGCCCGGAGGCGGGTCCGGGCGGTCGATCCCGGTCACCAGCAGCATCTCGTCGCCGCGCCGCGCCCGCCCCCAGGCGTCGAGGATGACGTCCAGGCGCCGCTTGACCGGGTCGGCCGCGTAGGCCAGGACGGCGATGTCCCGCACCGGCGCCGGCGGCCCGGAGGCCTGCACCGCGACCGGCACCTCGATGGCCTCGGCGTGCGGCCGGCCCGCCAGGGGATCGAGCGAGCCCGGCGCCATCGTCAGCAGGAGCGGCGCGGCGGCCAGCCGCCGGCGCTCGACGACCCGCTGCCAGATGCCATGGCGCCCCGGGCGGTTCTCGGCCGCGATCGTGTCCAGCCAGATGACCCCCGGCGCCGGCCAGAGCAGCGCCGCCGTCAGCGAGCAGTAGACGACCGCGCCCGGTCGCACGCGCGCGATGGCCCGGGCGGCCGCCCGCCGCGCCGCCAGCGCCTGCACCAGATCGGTCAGCATGAACGTCCGCACATCCGGCACCGGCCCCGTATCGACGGTCACGACCGGCGCCCCGGCGCGCGCGAAGGCGCCGGCCAGCTCGCGAGCGGCCGCCCGCCAGCCGGTGGTCGCGCCCACCGAGACGATCAACACCGGGGGTGACGACACCCGTCAGGCCTGCCGGCGGGACGGAAGGCCCGTGGAGGTGCCTTTGAGCTCGCGCAGGTTGGTCCGAAAGCCCGGCGTGCGCACCAGCCGGATCGGCTTCAGCGGCGAGGTCCGCTCGACGTAGAAGCGAGCGCCGTCGCGCTCCTCGATCGCGGTCACGGCCGATGCCTGCCGCCGCCATGCCAGCGACCAGATCACGGCGAACCCGGCGGCGATCGCCGGAACCTGCGGCAGGATGACCCCCAGCGCTCCCGCGCCCAGCGTCGACAGCAGCAGCGGCCACAGGCGGTTGAGCACGGTCAGCGAGGGATGGACCTCCGGCAGCGAGGCCTGCATCCGGGCGCTCGCCAGCAGCGCGGCGATCGGCGGCGAGGTCTCGGCCCGGCGGCCGAGCCAGAGGCCGATGACGCCGGAGAGCACCCACCAGCCGGCCGCGACGAGCACCACCAGGTTCTGTCCGCCGGACACGGCGCCGGCCAGTGTGACCGCAGCCAGTGCGCTGGCGGCGGCCGCGCTGATCAGGACCGTGGTGCGCAGGAAGTCAGCGAAGCGCACCGGGGGTCATTCGCCGCTGAGCATGGTCAGCAGCCGGCGCACGCCCTCCGGCCCGTCGACCACGACATCCGCTTCGGCGGTGATCTCGGAGGGCCCCTCGTCCGATTCGACGCCGACGCGCACCGCCTTGGCCAGTCGCCCCTCCTGCACGAGCCCGGTCAGAGCCCGGAACGCATCGAGATCGGTCGTGTCGTCACCGATGTAGAGGGCGGACTCGATCTGGGGGCCGACCTCCTTGAGCAGGCGGGTGACCCCGGCGCCCTTGTCGATCTTGATGGGGGGGCGGACCTCCAGCACCTTGCGTCCCCAGTGGGTGCGCAGCCCGGCGGCCTGGGCCCGCTCGGCGATGGCGTCGATCGCCGCCCGCGCGGCCTCCTCGTCCGGCGCACCGCGCCAGTGGAAGGCGACGATCGGCCCCTTGTCCTCCAGCCGCACGCGCCGGCGCCGCACGTCGGCCGTGTCGGCCTCGCGCCCAAACTCGTGGATCCGGCGCACCCAGTCGGCCGCGTCAGGGTCGAGCACCGCCTCCGTCCACCCGGCGCGCAGCAGCTCGATGCCGTGCGAGCCGACGTAGCTGATCGAGCCGATGGAGACCATGGCCCGGGCCTCGGAGGCGCGGCGACCGCTGATGCAGGCGACGAGCCCGTAGATCCGGGCCACGGCGATCATCAGCTGCCGCGTCGATTCCGGTACGTGCGCGTCGGCCGCGTTGTCGACGATCGGCGCGAGCGTCCCGTCGATGTCGAGCATGATCGCGGCGTGGCGCGGGTCCGCGCGAAGCGGCGCGAGCGCCTCGGATAGGAGCGCTGACGTCACGCACCTAGTATGACCTGTCCATGACGCTGTCAGCGTGCCGGAAGCGGGTCTGACAGATACCATGCACACCGCCGATGGGCGAGGTCAGACACGGAGAGGGCTACGCGGTCGCGAGCCTGGACGAGATGGGCGAGGGGCCGGGGTTCCGCAAGGTCCGCCGCGAGCTCGCCATCACCGCGTTCGGCATCAACGCGGTCGTCCTGCCGGCGGGCTACGCCACCGGGCTCCACTACCACGACGAGCAGGAGGAGACGTACTTCGTCCACCAGGGCGAGGTCGAGTTCCGCTTCGGTGACGGATCGACGCACCTCCTGGGACCGGGCGGGGTTGCGCGCGTGGACGCGGCCACCCACCGCGGGATGCGCAACGCCGGCAGTGGCGAGGCGGTCGTGGTCGTCGCCGGCGGCAAGGATGGCTACGTCGGTCGCGATGGACATGCCGTCGGCGACAATCCGCGCGGTGGCCCCCCGGGCGCAGCCGCCTAGCGGCCCCACGGAGGCCGACGCCCGCCCGCCCGCCGTCCTGCTGTTGCACGGGCAGCCGGGAAGCGCCGCCGACTGGGATGGAGTGGTGCAGCGGTTGGGGGCGCGGGCGGACGCGATCGCGATCGACCGCCCCGGCTGGGACGGCGCACGGCCGGCCAGCGGCCTTGAAGGCAACGCCCGCGCTGCGCTCGCGGCCCTCGATGCCCACGGGGTGCGGGCCGCCGTGGTCGTCGGCCACAGCCTCGGCGGGGCGATCGCCGCCTGGCTGGCCGCCACCCACCCGGACCGGGTGACGGCCCTGGTGCTCGCCGCGCCGGCGGCCAACCTGGCCTCGCTGTATCCGGCCGACCGGTGGCTGGCTGCCCCCCTGGTCGGCGAGATCACCGGCAGTGTCGCGATGGCGGGAGTGGGCCTGGTCCTCACCGTCCCGTGGTTGCGCCGCCGGGTCTCCGAGACCACCGGCATTGCCGAGAGCTATCTCGTCGGCGTCGGCCGGGCGGCGCTGAGGCCCGGCGCCTGGCGCTCGTACGCCCGCGAACAGCGCACGCTCCTCCGGGAACTGCCGCAGCTGGAGCTCCGGCTGGGATCGATCGCCGCGCCGACGACGATCATCGCCGGAGCAGGCGACCGGGTCGTTCCCCCGCGCGCCGCCCGGGCGCTGTCCGGCCAGATTCCCGGCGCGCGGCTCATCGTCGCCGAGCACGCCGGGCACCTCCTGCCCCAGCGAGATCCGCAACTGCTCGCCGACGCGATCCTGGCGGCCCTCTGCGCCCCGTCCACCGGCTAATGTGCGCTCAGGATGAGATCCAGCCGGTCCATCGGTGTACCGGTGGTGGTGGCCCTGGTGCTGCCGAGCGTCCTCCTTGTGCCCGCGCCGGCGCTCGGAGCCCGGCTGGCCGGCGGACGGACGCAGGCAGCCATCCGGCGTGCCTTTGATGCGACCGCGGTTGACCGCCGCCGGCTCATCGCATCGATCCGCGTGTCGACCATCGACCCGGCATGGTCGGTCGTCCGCTCGCTGCTCCCCCAGTCGCCGGCCCGCTCGAGCTCCGCGGCCGGCTCGCAGCGACTGGCGGACGCGTACTACGAGCGATTCGGCGGCGCCGAGCGGCCCGGATCGCCGCCTGCCGCCGTCCGGGCCGACCTGAGCCAGCCGCTGCGGATCGCCGTCGTCTACAGCGGCTCCGGCGCAGAGGCGATCACCTACAACCAGGCCTATCGCAGTGACTGCGCCGGCTCCGGAGGCTTCACCGAGTCCGAGACCGTCGACATCCGGCCGATGTCGTGGACGGTGCGCTACATCGTCAACCTCGACGACATCCTCGCCGCCACCCGCGGCGCCCAGGGGAGCGCGCTCGTTCCCGCGGTGGCCTTCGCCGGCCCCGGATCGCGGATCACCGCGGTCGAGTCCCTGGAGCGCTCGTTTGGGGACGCCGGCTGCAACGGGCCGACGACGACGTTCCGCTGCGCCAGGACCTTCCACCTGGGCGGCGCCGATCCCGGCGGGCAGCTCTCGGCCGCGCCGAACGGCGGCCTCGACGTCGGCCTCCCGCTGGCGACGAGCAGCACGGGCGCGTGCGCGCCGGAGGACTTCGTGCTGGGGCCGTCGCTGTGGGAGGAGGGTGCCGGCACGGCCGAGGCCGCTCAGCTCGGCCTGTTCGGCGGGAGCCTGCCGGCCGACCCCTACGCGCCCGTGCGCGTCTCCTGGCCCGGCAACGCCGGTCAGCCGTTGTTCTCGAGCCCATGCCTGGGCGACGCCGTCACCGTGTGCCGGGACAGCTTCGCCTGGAGCGGCACCGTCCGGCTGATGCCGGTGACCTGAGACCCGTGCGAGGGCGCGCGTCAGCGGTCGCCCGGCTGGGGGTCCGGCACGACCGGGGTTGCCGGCTCCACCGGGTCGGGAACCGTCGCCGGCTCCTCCGGGTCGGCCGGCGTGCCGGGGTCCGGATCGGCCGGTGGCACCGGGGCATCAGGGACGACCGGGGTGCTCGGCTCGGCCGGCTGAGGAACCTCGAGGAAGGTTCCGCCCAGAGGATTTCGAACTCCGTTGGATTGGTAGATGGTTAGCGACATACGACGTTCTTACCCGCTCCAACCTAAACTCGCCCGCCGTGGAGACCAGATCTGAGGCAACCGAGCCGCTTCGGGATGACCCGGTGGGGCTGCCAGGCTTCGACGACCTCGAGGTCTCGCCATCCGGCGCGGTCGCGCTCGACCGGCGACAGCGCGCGCACACTCGCGCACGCGCGCGGGCGCGTTTGTCGGTCGAGGCCCGACGGGAGCTGCTGTGGATCGCCGTCGTCTACGTGGCGGCGCGGATCGCGCTGCTGGTGGCCGCCTACCTCCAGAGCCGCTTCGGCCACGCGCCGTTTCAGAACGAGCTGTCCAACTGGGACGGGTTCTGGTACCGCGAGCTGGCCAACAAGGGCTATCCGTCGCATGTCTCCTACGCGCAGACGACGCTCGGCTTCTTCCCCCTGTTCCCGCTCGCCATCTGGCCGGTCGAGCACGTCGTCCTGCTGTTCGCGCCCAACCACCTGATCCTGTCGGCGTCCATCGCCGGCGTGATCATCTCCGGTGTGGGCGGGCTGATCTGCACCATCCTCGTCCACCGCCTCGCCGACGGCTGGTTCGACCGCGAGACGGCGCGCCGGGCGACGATCCTGTTCGTCCTGGTCCCCGGCGCGGTCGTGTTCTCCATGGTCTATTCCGAGGGCATCCTGCTGCCGCTGGCGGCCGGATGCATCTACGCGCTCGAGCGGCGGCGCTGGCTGCTCGCCGGGATCCTGGCCGGGTTCGGCACCGCCGTGCAGCCGGTGGGGCTGGTGCTGGCCCCGGTCTGCCTGATCTCCGCCGCCTGCGAGATCCATCGCTCCGGCTGGCGCAGCAAATCCGCGCGCCGGAGCCTGGCGGCGCCGCTGCTGTCCGTGAGCGGAGTGGGCGCGTTCATGCTCTTCCTCTGGCGCTGGACCGGCACCCCGTTGGCCACCTACATCGCCCAGCATCACGGCTGGAGCGAACACACCAGCCTGCTCTCGCTCTGGCGCCTGACCCAGAAGCTCGCCGGCGAGATCTCGTTCAGCCACTTCGACGAGCCGACGATCAACCTCAACCACGTCGTCGGCCTGATCGGCGCGGTCGTGCTCACGGTCATGCTGGTGCTGGTGTGGTTCCGCCGGCGCAACCTGTCGATCGAGGCGCTGGTCTGGACCGCCGCCATCAGCTTCCTGGCGTTCACCTCCTCCGAGGTTCCACCCAACCCGCGGATGCTGATCACGGCCTTCCCGGCGCTGGTGGCCGTCGCCTACTACGCCCGGGGCAAGTGGTTCCGCATCCTGGTGTGGTGCAACGGGGGGCTGCTGGTGGGATTGAGCCTGCTGACGTTCTTCGGGCTGACGCTGCGGCCCTGAAAGCACGCCCGGCTCGGTCGTGAGCGATCTCGCCGTGTCGCGGGCTCAGGTGGCGTGAGGCGAGGACGGCCTCTGCGTCAGCGGCCCCGTCGGACCGTCAGCCGCTGCACGTGGATGGTGCTGGCGTAGCCGTAGCTCTGCACCGGGGTCAGGCCGAACATCGCCTGGAGCGCAGCGTCGAGACGGAAGTAGGCGGCGCGGTGAGCGCGTGACAGCGCCGGCCCGTCCGGCTGGCCCTCGTGACTGGAGACGAGCCACAGCCGGCCACAGGTGGCGGCCCGCCGCGCGAACTGGGGGGGTGACAGGGTCGCGTAGTCCTCGACGTAGGATTTCACCCGGCGCCACGAGAGGACCGGGAGGATGGAGCGCGGCGCCCGGCGAAAGCCGCCGGGGTCGCGGGCGACGTAGTACTGGAATGCCATCCGGCCGTCGAGCGGGTAGAAGGCGACGCAGTCCCCGGGGCGCGCCTGCGCCAGGACCTTGGCGGTGACCGTCGACCAGGGCTCCGGCGAGACGCCGTAGGCGGCGCCGACCGGGACGGCGCGCAAAGCCACCAGGGCGATGACGGCCAGCGCCGCCACCGCGCGCCGCCGGCGCCCCCCGGAGACGGCCGTGGCCAGCGCCAGCGAGATGGCGGGCGTCGAGACGAGGACGTTGCGCGGCTCGAAGATCGGCTGGGACAGGAACGAGTACAGGAACGTGAGCGCGGCCGGGACGGTCGACCACGCCAGGACGAGGGCCCGGCCCCACACGTCCTCACCGCGCCGCCGGCGTGCGACCGCGTCGGCGACGAGCGCGAGGACCGCCGCCACCGTCCCCCACATGAGCACGTATGTGGTGGCGGTGTGATGGAAGCTCGGGGTCAGTCCGGCCGACGTCAGAGACTGGAGCACCTGGGTCTCGACCATCCGGTTGGGACGCGGCACCCAGAACAGCTGGCCGGACCCCCGGCGCACGGCGAGCACGACCAGGGGCACGCTGAGGACGGCGACGGCACCCAGCGCCGAGGCGACGGCGCGCCAGGCGCGGCGGCGATGCACCAGGACGAGCAGTTGCGCCGGGACGACGAGCACGGCCACGAAGCTCGAGTACATGGCCAGCGTCATCCCCGCCACATAGCCCGCCCAGGCCCATCGCCCGGCGGGTCGGTTCGGCGGGTCGCAGAGTTCGATGAAGGCCAGGAAGCCGGCGCACACGAAGGCGACCATGGGGGCATAGGCGCGCGCGGTCTGGCCCCAGTAGATGAGCGGAAGACTGACCGCGGCGAGAGTGCCGCCGGCCATCGCGACGGCCGGGGAGAACAGCCGGCGGGCGATGAGCGCCACCAGGGCAACGGTGGCGACGACCGCCAGCGCGGAGACGAAGCGCAGCACCAGCAGGCCGTTGCCGAACGCGCCGATGAGCACGTGGAGCAGCAGGTAGTAGCCGGACATGTTCCCGCCGTCGTGAGCGATGCCCGCCCACAGCGCCGAGCCGTGCTGGGAGGCGATGGCGACGGTCGCGCCCTCGTCGAAGCCGAGGCTGCGCCCCGTGATCTGCAGGAAGGTCAGGACGGCGGCCAGCGCGGCGGGCACCGCGATCACCGGCCAGGTACGCGGTGCCGACGCGGCCGGCGCCGCGGGCGGCACCAGTCTGCGTCTGGAGAGAACGGGGGTGGCCATGGGCGTGGGCTACCGGCCGGCCAGTGCTCCGGAGCGCAGGCGCCGCGCCGCCCGCGCCGTGCTCCCGGGGGGCGCCGGGGGGCTCTGACCCCGGCCGGGACGGGGACGACGATAGGCGAGCCACGCGGCCGTCGCCAGCGCGATGTAGACGACGAGCACGACCGGGGCCGTCGATCGCGGCAGGGCGAGGATACCGTTGGGCTTGACCACGAACACCGACAGCGCGACCGCCACCGGCAGGACGGGCGAGCGCTGCACGGCGCGGACGGCGGCGACGAGCGCGAGCCCCCAGATGAAGTACCACGGCCAGGCCGCCGGGCCGCCGGCGGCGGCGATGAGCAGGAACGTCCCCAGCAGCGGGACCAGGGTGCGCACCCGGACGCGGTACAGGAGGACCAGGCCCGCGGCGGCGGTGAGCACCGAGGCGATGATGCCCAGGGCTGCCTCCAGGCCCCGACCGGTGGTGGCGACGCCGAGATCACGCAGGAGCGACGCCACCGTGTAGCCGAGGGCGGTGGCGGGCGTGACCGCCAGCCGGACCTTCGCCGGAGTCGAGAACAGCGAGGTCGACAGCCAATCGACGCCGGAGCCGGTCACGGCGGTGATGAGAGCGAGGACGGCGACGGCGGCGAGCGCGCATTGCGCGACGAGCCTGAGCCGGGCGGCGCGGTCCGGCGCGGCGCGCGCCCAGGCGACGGCGATGAACAGGACACCGGCCAGCGCCGGCACCTTGATCGTGGCCGCCAGCGCGCAGATGACGACGCCGAGCACCGGACGGCCGGTGAGGGCGCAGGCGACGCCGGCCACCAGGAGGCCGGCCATCATCACGTCGTTGTGGCCGGCCGCCATGAGCTCGAGCAGGACCAGCGGGCTGAGCAGCGCCAGCCACAGCCCGCGCCGGAGGTCAGTGCCGAGCTGGTGCGCCAGCCGGGGGACGAAGACGGCGAGCAGGACGAGGCCGCTGCACTCGATCAGCCGGACGAGAATGACGCCCGCCACCAGGTTCGAGCCGACGAGGCCGACGATGACGCTGACCAGCCCCAGGAACAGCGGCCCGTACGGGGCGGTCGTCCCGCGCCAGAACGGGGACACCGCGTCGAGCACGCGATGGTGGCCGAGAGTGGCCAGCAGCTGGGGCGCGCTCCGGTACGGGTTGTGGCCGAGGTGGAGGATGGTCCCCTGGGCGAGGTAGCTGTAGATGTCGCGACTGAACAATGGCGGGGCCAGCAGGAGCGGCAGGACCCAGGCGGCGGCGATCCCGAGCAGAGCGGCCCGGCCGGGGAGGGCGCGACCGAGGCCCAACCAGGCGGCGGCGAGCGCCGCCATGCCGACGTACACCAGCGTCAGGCTGAGCGCATGGCCGGACGGGACCGACGGCACGTACCACCACCGCACGGCGGGGTCGGGAACCGCCCGGGGGGCGGCGTAGGCGGTCAGCAGCGAGCCGGCCAGGCCCAGCGACGCCCACCACCACGTCGATCGCCTGGGCACCGTGAGGGTCATACGAGAATCACCGAGGGCGAGCGTAGTGACTGGCGCGTCGCTCTATCGTCACCGGGCGATGCTCTCCTTCGCCTGTGGCCACTGTGGCCACCTGGTCTTCTTCGAGAACACGCGGTGCCTGACCTGCTCTACCGAGCTGGGCTTCTCCGCCGATCGCCAGGAGATGGTGGCGCTCGAGGGGGCGGCGGCGCGGTCCCTGCACCGGTGTGCCAACGCCGAGCTGGCCGCCTGCAACTGGTTGGTGGACGACCCGGGACGGCTGTGCCGCTCCTGCGAGCTGACGCGGACGCGCCCCCACGACGAGGACGCGGCCGGACTGGCCGCGTTCGCCGACACGGAGGCGGCCAAGCGGCGGGTGATCATGCAGCTGCTGGACCTGGGGCTGCCCGGCGTCGCGCCCGGGGAGCTGGCGTTCGACCTGCTCTCATCCGAGCATGAGCCGGTGGCCACCGGCCACGCCGACGGCGTCATCACCATCGACCTGGCCGAGTCCGACGACGCGCGGCGCGAGCAGCGCCGCACCGAGCTGGGCGAGCCGTACCGGACGCTGCTCGGCCACCTCCGCCACGAGCTGGGCCACTACCTCCAACCCCTCCTCGTCCGGGACGATGGGGACTGGAGCGCCTGCCGGTCGCTGTTCGGCGACGACCGCGCCGACTACGCCGCGGCGCTGGATCGCCACTACGCCGAGGGGCCGCCCGGCGACTGGCCGCAGCGCCACGTCAGCGCCTACGCCACCATGCATCCGTGGGAGGACTGGGCCGAGACGTTCGCCCATTACCTCCACATCCGCGACACGCTCCAGACGGCCGCCGAATACGGCGTCAGCGTGAGCGGTCCCCGGGCCGTCCGGCGCGACGGCTCGCTGACGGCCCGGCCCCAGCCGGACGGGGGCCACCGCGACTTCACCGGGTTGCTCGACGACTGGCTGCCGCTGACCTACGCGCTCAACGCCGTCAACCGCAGCATGGGCCGCGACGACCTCTACCCGTTCACGCTCGCCCAGCCGGTCATCGACAAGCTGTCGTTCGTCCACGCGCGCGTCCGAGCCGTTCGCCCGCCCCGCGTGACGACGAATGGCGATTCACCGCCGACGGGTGGCGGTGAATCGCCAACCTTCGCACGCTGAAGAGCCGAGGCGCTCGATCAGCCCGCCCATGGCGACCGGTTGACAGGCGCGCTCAGGCGGTAGCGTCGAGTCCCAGCGGATCGTCGCCCTCGCCGAATGGCTCGCTGACCAGGGTCAGGCCGCCCGGCCGGGCGCCGGGGCCGCCGTGGCAGCAGGTGCGGTTGCGGCCGCGCTGCTTGGCCTCGTACAGGGCGCGGTCGGCCAGGCGGTACAGGACGTCGCCGTCGCACGGGGTCGGCGCCAGCCCGACGCCGGCCGACATCGTCAAGGTGCCCGCCCGGCCGAACGGGCGGACGGCAATCGCCGCCCGGGCACGGTCGGCCGCGGCCACCGCCTCGTCGGCGCTGGAGGCCGGCAGCAGCCAGGCGAACTCCTCGCCGCCGACACGCGCCAGCACCTCGCCGGCGCGCACGGTCCGCTCCAGGCGGCGCGCGACCTCGATGAGGACCGCGTCACCCGCGGGGTGGCCGAAGCCGTCGTTGACCTGCTTGAACAGGTCGAGGTCGAGGAGGACGAGCGCCAGCTGGGTCTGACCGTTGCCGCGGCGGGCCGCCTCGCGCTCCAGCGCCTCCTGGAGGACGTGGCGGTTGGCCAGCTGGGTCAGGCTGTCGGTGCGGGCCAGCCGCTCGAGCTCGCGCTGGTGACGCTTCTGGACGCTGACATCCCGGATCGTGTTGACGAAGCCGATCGCGCGGCCGTCCTGGACGCGGGCCGGGCGGGTGGTCACCTCGGCGTCGAAGCGCTCGCCGTCGGCGCGCATGAGCGTGACCTCGTGGCAGCCGCCGTGGGTGGCCAGGATCCGGGCGTGAACGCGGCGGATCTCGTCCAGCGACTCCGGTGGCCAGAACGGATACGGCATCCCCGCGCCGACGAGCTGGTGGGCCTCGAAGCCGGTCAGGGCGCACAGGGCCTCGTTGACGGCCTTGATCTCTCCGTCCAGGGTCAGCGCGTAGCCCTCCCCCATGGCGCTGACGATGGCACGGGCGTGGTCGCGCTCGGCCCGGGCCTCCGCCTCGGCCCTCTGGAGCTGGCGCTGAGCGCGCTTGCGGTCGCTGATGTCCTCGATCTGGCAGATGAAGTGGCGGGGAGTGCCGGCACCGTCGCGCACCAGCGTCACCGACAGCAGCCCCCAGACGACATCCCCGGACGGCGTCAGATACCGGCGCTCGATCTGGTAGCCGGAGATCTCGCCGGCCAGGAGCAGCTCGATCTGGACGAGGTCGATGTCGCGGTCGTCCGGGTGGCTGATCTCCGGGTACGAGCAGGTGAGCAGCTCGGCCTCCGTCCGGCCGGCGATGGCGCAGACGGCGGCGTTGACCTTGATCCAGCGTCCGTCCGGTGAGAGCAGCGCCATCCCGATCGGCGCGTGCGAGAACGCCGTCTCGAACACGTCCGGCGTCTCCCGGCCGTCAGGTGGTGCGTCGGCCGATTCCGGGCGTATGGATGGGGCCGCATCGTCCGCGCGGCGCTCAGGCTCGCCCGGGGGCGAGCCGGTCGATCCGGTCGACCGTCGCATGCTCGGTTGTTTTCGGCCGATTTAGGTTCGAGCTTGAGCGAGTTTTGTACGGATTTTGCGGTGTTAATCCGCTCAGAACCTGTGCACGGGCGCCTCCAGGAGCGGCGCGAAGCCGCCGGTTCCCAAATGGTCGGCGGCCAGACCCTGGGGCGTCACGAGCACCGGAGCCGCCGAGCGGTAGATGAGGACCGTGTACGTGCGGGCGGCGACCGCACGGGTCAGGCGGAAACCGGACGGCACCGGCAGCGGCCCCAGCGGTCGCGGCGGGATGCCGATCCCCGCGCCAGTGACCTGCTGGGGGATGGCGATGACATCGATCTCCCGCACGGCGACCGCCCCGGACAACGGGCCGAGGCGCGGGATGTAGGCCTGAAGGGGGGTGAGCGCGGACCCCGGCGTGACCACCATCGCCCGCGCCCTGGCCGCGGCCCCCACCGTCCGGGCCGCCCCGCGCCAGTTGTCGCGCTGGTAGGCGGGATCGAGGTCGACGCGGATGACGACGGCGAGCAGCACGGCAGCCAGGAGCCCGGCGACCGCCCGCGTGGGAACCGGCGGCAGGCCGGCGGCAAATCCGATCGAGGCCGCCATCGCCAGCGGAGGGAGCGCCGGCAGCAGGTTGCGGGTGTTGAGGAAATCGATCCCGATCATGGCCAGCAGGACCGGCACCACGACGCCGAACCCGCCGATGACGAGCGGAATCGCCGCGCGCCGCCGGGCCGCGCGACTGCGGATCAGGGGCCAGACGGCCCCGATCGCCACCAGCACCGCCGCCACGGCGGCGATCGTCACCTGGCCCGGACTGGCATAGCCGATCAGGAGCTGCTTGGGCGCCTGCAGGACCCGCGTATGGAGACTGCCCTGGGCGATGTAGTCGGCATGTCCGGTTCCGCGCTGGGCCAGCGCCAGAGGGATGAGCGCCGCGCCCACCGCCGCCACCACGCCGGTGGCGATGACCAGCTGCCGGTCTGCGCGAAGCCGCCAGTGCCACCACAGCACGGCCAGCTCCGGAGCGACGACGAAGATGACGAAGTAGTGCGTCAGCAGTCCCAGCGCGGCGGCGGCGGCCCAGCCGGCCAGCCACCGCCGGCGCCGCTCCAGCAGCCATGCGACGACGCACAGCACCGTCACCGCCGACAGCAGCGTGGCCAGTGCGTAGGCCCGCGCCTCCTGGGAGAACCACACCATCAGCGGCGAGACCGCCAGGAGCAGGCCGCAGACCGTCGCCGCCCGCGTTCCGGCCAGCCGGCGCGCGGCGGCATAGGCGACCGGAACGGTCGCAATTCCGGCGAGCGCCGAGAGCGACCGCAGGCCGAATTCGGACACCCCAAACACGTGGGTCCAGACCCAGGCCAGCGCGTAGTAGAGCGGTGGGGTGGACTCCGTGCGCGGAATCGTGTGCAACATCCCGCCGAACGACATCCGGACCAGCCGGACGGTGTAGCCCTCATCGAGCCAGAAGCTCTGCTCGGCAAGCGTGGGCAGCCGGATGGCGGTAGCGAGCAGCGTCAGCAGCGCCGCGATCGCAGCGTCGCGGCGCACGCCCCACACCCGGCGTCCGAGCCCGCGGTGCAGCGAACCACCGGTAGTCGTCTCGCTCGCCAGGTCAGCCTCCTTCCCGGCAAGCATGGCGAATGGGAGGCCGCGGTGCGATCTCCCGGCGGCGTCAGCTCTCGCCTGCGTCGTCCGGCGGGGGCGGCTCGAAGCCGGCCAGCCAACTGGCCGTGTCGCCAGGGTCGCCCATCGGCTCCGACGGCTCCGGGGCGTAGCTACGGCCGTGGGCCCGGGTCTCGCCGCGGGCATCGGCCTGCTCGGCGGCGGTGAACGCCCGGGTCTCCTGCGCCTGCAGCGACGCGGTGGCGCCGGTCCACTGCGAGCGGGCCGGGAACGCCGCCGTCGCCGACTGGTCCGCGGCCGCCGGGAAGCGTTCGGACGCCTGGTCGGCGAGCGAGGCGAGCGCGGCGGACACGGCGCGGACATCCTCGAGCAGGCGCTCGCGCTCCCGCCACACGGAGTCGGTCTCGTTGTCGAGCTCGCGCAGACGCTGCTTGGCCTCCTCGGTGATCGACACCGCGTTGGCCGCCGCGTCGGCGATGCAGCGCTCGGCCTGCTCCTGGGCGCGCCGGGTTGTCTCATTGGCCTTGTCCTGGGCGACGATGAGGATCGACGCGGTCTGCTCGCCGATCCGCTCCAGCTCCTCGGTGACGGTCATCGGCGTCTCGCGGTGGGTGCGCAGCTCCGCCAGCTCGTGGCCCAGCTCGGCCAGCTCGCGCTCGAGGTCGGCGAGGTGCTCGTCGACCGCCGCGCGGTTGTAGCCCAGCGGCGCCACCGGGAAGCGTGACGGCTCGCGATCGTCAGCGGCGCCGGCGGTGAGCGCGCGGAGCGGATCCGGGTCGATCTCCTCGCCCGCAGCCGGCAGCTGCTCGTGCTCGTGCTCGCGCTCCATGCCCGTGAACCAGTTGGCAAAGCGGGCGGCGACGTCGGCGAACGGCGCGCGCGGCTGCTCCTCTGACTCCTCGCGCTCCGGCAGCTTGGTGCCATGACGATGGAAATGGCTCATGCGGTGACTCCTTGGCTGGCGATCAACAGGGCTGTTCGCCGCCCCACACCGCATCCCTGCGCTGCAAGAAGACCGTCAGCCCGTCGCCACCGTCGCCCTGTCCGCCGCCGCCCGCGCCAGCGCGGCGTGGTGACGTCGAGTGCCGCCGAGCAGGGCCCGGTCTACCTCGGCTCGCTTGTAGAGCCAGTGGACATCGGCCTCCCACGTGAAGCCGATCCCGCCATGGGCCTGGATGGCGCCGGCGGTGACCTCCCGGCCGCCGGCGGCGGCGGCCGCGGCGGCAAGTGCGGCCGCCTCGCGGATGCCGCCCCCCCCGCCCGGCTCGGCGTCGACGGCCCACGCCGCGTAGTACGCGGTGGAGCGGGCACTCTCCGTGTGCAGGAGCATCTGGGCGCAGCGGTGAGCGACGGCCTGGAAGGAGCCGACCGGGACGCCGAACTGCTTGCGCTCCTTGACGTACTCAAGCGTCATCTCAAGCGCACGCTGGCAGACGCCGACGACCTCGGCGGCGACGGCGGCCCGCAGCCGGTCGGCGACGTCGCCGCCCAGCGGCTCGCCTGCCCCCCGCACCACGCCGAACCGCCGCGTCGGATCGATCGTCTGCAGCGGCTCGGTCTGCGGTGCCGCCACCAGACGCGCCCCGTCGTCCTCGATCAGCACCGCGACGTCGGCACCGTCGCCGTCGACGGCCAACTCCGAAGTGCCGATGCCCGCGCGGCTCTGCCCGGCGAGCAGCCCCGGCAGCCACCGCTCGCGCTGCGCATCGGTGCCGCCGGCGGCGATGACGGCCGCGGCGACCGCGGTGGACAGGAACGGTGTGGCCGCGCAGGCGTAGCCCAGCTCCTCCAGCAGGACGGCCAGCTCGACGGCGCCCAGCCCCTGTCCCCCGTACTGCTCCGGGACGGCAATCCCAGGCCAGCCGAGCTCCACGATCTCCGTCCACAGGGTGTCGTCGTACCGGCCGGACTCGGCGGCCTCGCGCACCCGCGCAAACGGCGAACGGGCCGCGAGTAGCTCGCGCGCCACGTTCTTGATCTCCCGCTGATCCTCGGTCAGGTCGAAGTCCATGTCCGCTCCCCTCCCTAACGGGCCTTGGGCAGCCCGAGCACTCGCTCGGCGACGATGTTCCTGAGCACCTCGGTGGTGCCCCCCTCGATCGAGTTACCGCGCGCGCGCAGCAGCTCGTAGGCCCAGCGGCCGCCGGCGTTCAGCGCCGCCGGCCCCAGCAGATCGGCGGCGAACTGGGTCAGCTGCTGGTTGGTGTCCGACCACATCCACTTCGTCAGCGACCCCTCCGGCCCCGGCTGGCCGTACTTCTCGATCGCGGTCAGCCCGCGGTAGGCGGTCAGCCGCAGGACCTCGGCCTTGAGGTGCAGCTCACCGAGTCGGTCGGCGACGACCGGGTCGTCGAGCAGGCCGCGGGCGGCGGCCTCGGCGATAACGCGATCCAGGAGCTGGCGGAGCCGCACCTGGAGGAAGAACGCCAGGCCGGCGCGCTCGTTCATCAGCGTGGTCAGCGCCACCTTCCAGCCGTTGCCCACCCCGCCGAGCACGTTCTCGTCCGGGATGCGGGCGCCGTCGATGAACAGCTCGTTGAACTCGCTCTCACCGGTGATCTGGCGCAGCGGGCGCACCGAGACGCCCTCCTGCTCCATATCCATCAGAAAGTAGGTCAAGCCCTTGTGCTTGGCCGCCTCCGGGTCGGTGCGCGCAACGAGCATGCACCACCTGGAGTACTGGGCGCCGCTCGTCCACACCTTCTGGCCGGTCACGATCCATTGATCGGGATGGGCGGGATCCTTCACCGCCCGGGTCTTGAGGCTGGCCAGGTCCGAGCCCGCGTCCGGCTCGGAGAACCCCTGGCACCAGATCTCCTCCGCGGTCAGGATGGGGGTGAGGTAGCGGTCCTTCTGCTCCGGGGTGCCCCAGGTCATGATCGTGGGGCCGGCCAGCAGCAGGCCGAGGACGTTGGCCGGCAGCGGCGCGTGGGCGCGGCCGAGCTCCTCGAAGAAGATGGCCGACTGCGTCAGGGTCGCGCCGCGGCCGCCGTACTCCGGCGGCCAGTGGACGGCGGCCCAGCCGTCGCGGGCGAGCTCGCGCTGGAAGTCGCGGCGCCACGCATAGTGGGCATCCTCGTCGCCGTGGGGCTCCGGGCCGGGCTCATGGTCGGCGAACCAGGCGCGCAGCTCGTCGCGGAACGCCAGCTCCGGCTCGCTGAAGGTCAGGTCCATCGGGACTCCTTTTCAGCCGGTCGGTCAATAAGACATCCGGTGGATGATGTCTCAATTGTGCGTGACCGCGATCGTGAACGCGGCGCGGTACTCCTCGCCGGGCTCGACCACGATCAGATCGCGGCCGTTGACCAGCGCGTTGGTCGGCGCCGTCATCGGCTCGAAGCAGATCAGGTCCTGACCCGCCGGAGCGTAGACCTGCGCGTAGCGGTACCCCGCCTCGAACGTGACCGTCAGCGACAGCCGGCCGCCGGAGACGGTGAACTCCGGCGGAGCCGTCAGCCCGGCCAGGCCGTCGTCCCAGCTCTGGTCGTCCAACGTGAATGTGCGGTGCGCCAAGCGCCGGCGCTCCCCGGTGGGGATCATCCGCTCGTCGGTCACCAGGCGCTCCGACGCGCCCAGGGTCACCTCCCACTCGCGGCGGGGGACCTCCGGCACGCGCAGGTACGGGTGGTAGCCGAAGGCAACCGGGACCCGAGCATCGCCGGTCGGCACCAGCGTCGTCTCCAGGCGGAGCGCGTCGTCGGTGGCGCGCGCCGCCACCTTCAGCCGGTGCGGGAACGGAAACAGCTCGGCGCACGCGTCGCCCGCCCAGTCCAGACTCGCTGTCATCCGATCCTCGTCGGCGTCGCGGACCTCCCAGCGCAGCAGCCCGGGCAGCGCGCCGTGGATGGGCAGACCGTTGGGGTCGGTGGGGTAGCGGCCGTCCGGAGCCGGCAGCCCCACCCGCGTGTCCGCCGCCTCGTAGGCAAACCCGGCGAGGCGATTGGCCCACGGGTGAAGCAGCGGGATTCCCATCGTCTTGCCCTGTTCGGCGTACGCGGCCAGCCCGCGTCCGCGATGCAGCAGCTCGACGCCGTGATGAGTGAGCGAGGAGCCCACCAGGTTGGCGCCGGGAACGAATTCGGCGGCCAGCTCGCCGCCGGGCGAGACGATCCGCACCGCCCGCCATCCCGCGCTGGACTCCATTCTCGCCTCCGGATCTGTTGATGACACCGGACGGCAGCATCGCATGGGGCTGGATGACGCGGCTCCCGCCTGACAAGATCGCGCGGTGCGGATCGTGATCATCGGCGCCGGCTTCGGCGGCATCGCCGCGGCGATCGAGTTGCGGCGCCACGGCTTTACGAACATCACCATCCTCGAATCCGCGCCGGAGCTCGGCGGCACCTGGTTCTACAACGACTACCCCGGCGCCGCCTGCGACGTGCCGAGTCACATGTACTCGTTCTCGTTTGCCCAGCGGCGCGACTGGTCACGGCTGTGTTCGCCGCGCCAGGAGATCCTCGACTATCTGCGCCAAGTGGTCGACGACCACGGCCTGCGCCCGCTCATCCGGCTGTCGCAGACGGTGACGAGCGCGTCGTTCGACGACGCCGCGGCCCGCTGGCGGGTGGTGACCGGGGCCGGCGAAACCCACGAGGCCGACGCCGTCATCCTGGCCACCGGCCAGCTCAACCGACCGGCGATCCCGCGGCTGCCGGGCGCGGCTCGGTTCTCCGGGCACAGCTTTCACTCGGCGCGCTGGGACCATGCCTACGATCTGGCCGGCAAGCGGGTGGCGGTGGTGGGGACGGGCGCCAGCGCGATCCAGTTCGTGCCCCCGATCGCCCCGCTCGTCCGGCAGCTCAGCGTCTATCAGCGGACCCCCAACTGGCTGTTGCCGCGGCGCAACCACGTCTACCCGCCCGTGGTGAGAGCGCTCATCCGCTCTGTGCCCGGGCTCCAAGAGCTGCGCCGGGTGCTGCTGTTCAACTTCCTGGAGGGCCTGACACTGTCGATCCGCCACCCGCGCACGATGGGCCGGCTGTCCGCCCTGCGCTCGGCCCTGTTCATGCGCCGCCAGGTCCCTGACCCGGAGCTGCGCCGCCGGATCTGGCCGGACTACACGTTCGGCTGCAAGCGCGTCCTGTTCAGCTCCCACTACCTGCCCGCGCTGGCGCGTCCCAACGTGGAGCTCGTCGCCGAACCGATCGCCGAGGTAACGCCGACCGGCATCACCACCGGCGACGGCACCGCCCGCCCCGCCGACTGCATCATCTGGGCGACCGGGTTCCACGCCACCGAGCTCGTGGCGCCGATGAGCGTGCACGGGGTCGGCGGCCTCGAGCTCCAGGACGCCTGGTCAGGCGGCGCCCACGCCCACCTGGGGGTGACCGTCCCCGGATTCCCGTCGCTGTTTCTGATGTACGGGCCGAACACCAACACCTCCGGAGGGTCGATCATCTTCTTCGAGGAGCGGCAGGCGGCCTACATCCGCCAGGCGCTCGCCCATCTGCGCGACGGGGGCTATGCGACCCTGGATGTCCGGCCGGAGGTCGAGGCGGCCGGCAACCGGGAGCTCCAGGCGCGGTTCGCCGGAACCGCCTGGCTCGACTGCCACTCCTGGTATCAGAACGAGCACGGGCGGATCGTCGCCAACTGGCCGGGCTACATGCGGGAGTACCTGGAGGCGACGCGGAGCTTTCAGCCGGCCGACTTCCGGTTCACGCGGGCGCCTGCGCCGTCGCCGTCTGCGGTGGCCTGATCTCCTCCAGCCGGTCGACGTCGGCCAGCGCCGGGAAGAGCGGCCGCCAACTGACCGCGATGAGCATCGTCATCACGCCGCCCCCCACCACGGCGGGAACCGTGCCGATGAGGAAGGCGGCGAGCCCGGACTCGAAGTAGCCGAGCTGGTTGGAGGCGCTGATGAACACCATCTCGACGGCGTTGACCCGTCCGCGCAACCGGTCCGGAGAGGCGAGCGCGACCGTGGTGGAGCGGATGTTCATGCTGTAGAGGTCGACGAACCCGCTGACCCCCAGGGCCACCAGCGAGAGCGGATAGGACCGCGACAGGCCGAACACGACGATGCACGCGCCGTACAGGAACACGACGGTCAGCAGCAGGCGACCGGCCCGTCCGGCAATCGGACGGCGGGTGATGACGGCGGCGCCGGCCAGCGCGCCCACGGCCGGCGCCGCCCGCAGGAAGCCGAGGCCGGTGGCCCCGACGTGCAGGATCGAGCTGGCGTAGACCGGCAGCAGAGCCACCGCACCGCCGAACAGGACGGCCAGCAGGTCGAGCAGGATGGCGCCGAGGAGAATCTGGGTGTGGCGGACGAAGCGCAGCCCCTCCAGCACGCTGTGGACGCTGGCGGGCCGTCGCCCCGTGGGCGACGATTGCGGGGGCGCATCGGCGGCGGCCGCCGGGTGGATGGCGAGCACGCAGCCGGCGGCGGCCAGACAGGCGCCCGCCGCGACGCCGTACACCAGCGCGGGCGAGATGCCGTAGAGCAGCCCGCCGATCGCCGGGCCGCTGACCGCCCCCGCCTGGCTGGCGATCGACCGCAACGTCATCGCGCTGGGCAGCAGCCGCGGCTCCACCAGGGTGGGCGGCATCGCCCGGGCGGCGGGCGTTCCCAACGCCATCGAGATCCCGGCGCCGGCGGCCAGCGCCAGATACGGCGCCACCGACCGATCGCCGGAGCTGCTGACGAGGACCAGGCCGACGCCAACCCCGGCGCCGATGACCTGCGCGCCGGCGAACACGAGCCGGCGCGGGAGGCGGTCGGCGAGCTGCCCGGCGGGCAGGGCCAGCGCGAACATCGGCAGGAACTCGGCGAGGCCGATCCAACCGAGGTCGAGCGTGCTGTGCTGTTGGGCGTAGACCTCCCAGCCGACGGCCACCTCCAACATCTGGAGGCCGGTCCACATGCCGATCACGGCCAGCCACCAGAAGCGGAAATCCCGCACCTCCAGCGCCGGGCCGAGTCGTCTCACAGCCGCCGAGGCTAGTGGTCGCCGGCCACCGTTAATGTGACCGCCGTGCCGGAGACGCTGCACACCGCCCGCCTGAAGCTGGAGCCGTGGTCAGACAACGCCACCCGCCTGTTCCGGGCGCTGGCGACGACCCCGGCCGTGGTGCGCTACATCGGCGACGGGCAGCCGTGGAGCGAGGTCAAGATGGAGACGGTCGCCGCGCGCAACGCCGATCACTGGCGTCAGCACGAGTTCGGCTGGCGCCTGGCGCGACTGGCGTCGTCCGGGGAGGCGCTCGGTTTCATCGCGCTCAACTTCGCGGGCGAGGACTCCGGCGTCGCGCCGGACGAGTATGAGATCGGCTGGTGGCTGACGCCGGCGGCGTGGGGCCAGGGCATCGCCCGCGAGGGAGCGGCCGCCCTGCGCGAAGAGGCCTTTCAGCGGCTCGAGGCGCCGAGCATCCTGGCCCGTATCAAGCCGGCGAATGCGGCCTCGCTGGCCGTCGCCGGAGCGATCGGCCTCCGGCACGAGTCTCAGACGACCGGGCGCACCGGCGAGACGATCAGCGTGCTGCGGCTCAGCGCCACTGCTTGGCGCGAGCTGCCTCGATGAGCTCGGCCACGCGCACCAGCTTGACCCGGGGCCGCCCGGCGGGCTCCCCCAGCGCCGACTCGTGCGCGTCGATCGCCTCCCAGCCCTCCCAGGTGACCAGTCCGGATGCCCGCTCGGCCAGCCACGTCTCGACCGCGTCGGCGTCGGCCAGCGCCGGGTCCGGCCGGCCGATCGCGCCGGCCTGCTCGTCCTCCAGGATCCGGGCCACGGTGTCGGTCGCGTCCTTTTTGTTGGTGCCGATCACCCCGGACGGCCCCCGCTTGATCCACCCCACCACATACTCCCCCGGGCAGGCTGACCCGTCCGGCTCGACCACCCGGCCGTCGACGTTGCGGATCAACCCCCGGGCGTCGTCGAACGGGATCCCGGCCAGCGGCATCCCGCGATAGCCGATCGAGCGCAGGACCAGCCCGCACTCGATCACCTCCTCCTCCCCGGTCGCCTCGGCGCGCACCCGGCCGTCGTCCCCGGTGACCAGCCGGTTGACCGCCAGGCGGATTCCGGTCACCGGGCCATCCTCGCCTTCGCCCAGGATCTCCAGCGGCGAGCGCAGGAACCGCAACTCCAGCCGGTGCGACTTCCCGCTCGGGGTCCGCTGCGCGTACCCACGCAGGATCTCCACGTTGCGGCGCTTGGTCGCATCCTCCGGCTCGGCCACGCCCTCCAGCTGCGCGGGGTCGACGATCACGTCGGCGCGCTCCAGCTCCCCCAGCTCGCGTAGCTCCGGATTGGTGAACGCCGCCTCCGCCGGCCCGCGACGACCGATCAGCACGACGTCGGTCACCCCCGCCATCCCAAACGCGTCGAGCGCATGATCGGCCGTGTCGGTCGGCGCCAGCTCACGCGGGTCGAGCACCAGCATCCGGGCCACGTCGATGGCCACGTTCCCGTTGCCGATCACGACCGCCCGCCCCCCGTTGAGATCAAACAGGTGGTCAGAGTAGTGCGGATGGCCGTTGTACCAGGCGACGAACTCCGTCGCGGGATGCGACCCCGGGCGCTCCTCCCCCGGGATCCCCAGGCGGTTGTCCTGCGAGGTTCCGACCGCATAAACGACCGCGTGATAGCGCTCGCGCACCTCCTCGCGAGAGACGTCCTGGCCCAGCGTCACCCCACCAAAGAAGCGAAACGACTCGTGCGCCGCGGTCTTGGCGTACACCCGGGTCACCGACTTGATCTTGGGGTGATCCGGCGCCACCCCGGCGCGCACCAGTCCATACGGCGTCGGCAACGCGTCGAACAGATCCACCTCCCAGCCCGCCTTGAGCAGCTGATCGGCGGCATAGAAACCGGACGGGCCGGCCCCCACAATCGCAGCGCGGTACGCGTCGGTCATCACCGGCGAGGCTAGCGTTCTGCGGCCCGTCAGTGATGCGACGAGCGGCGGGCGAGCGCCACGCCCGCCAGACACAGGATCCCGCCGGGCAGCGCCAGCAGCGCCGGCACCTCGCCCAGGATGAGCCAGCCGAGCAACACGGCAATCGGCGGCACCAGATAGGTCGACACGCCGAGCCGGCCGGCGGACGTCCGCGACAGCGCGAACGCCCACGCCGAGAAGCCGATCGCCGTCGGCACCAGCCCCAGGTAGACCGTCCACAGGAGCGCGGGCACCCCCGCGGTCCCCAGCTGATCGGCCAGCGACGGCGCGTACGGTAGGCAGCAGACCGCGCCGACCGTGCAGGCCAGCCACGTGACGGCCAGCGGCGACCCGTGGCGGAGCGTCGGCTTCTGGGCGACGACGCCGACGGCGTACACGGCGGCGGCGATCAGGCACAGCACGGCTCCCCAGGACGCGCTCACCCCGTGGCGCGAGGTGCCGGCGGCGATGAGCGCCACGCCCGCGAACGAGACGGCGCAGCCGATGAGCAGCAGCCGGCCGATCCCCTCCTTGAGGGCGACGCCCGCCAGCAGTGCGATCAGCACCGGGCCGACGTTGACCAGCAGCGACGCGGTGCCGGCATCGACGCGCCGCTCGGCCGCGTTGAGCGCCAGGTTGTAGGCGCCGAACCAGAGCACCCCGCACACCAGGACGCCGGCCAGGCCGGCCCGGCGCACGAGCGGCTCGCGGCGGGCGGCGACGAGCACGCCGAGAGCCAGGCTGCCGACGAGCAGCCGAGCCAGCGCGAGCGGCCCCGGGGCCAGCTCCCGTCCCGCGTAGCGGATCCCCACGAATGCCGACGCCCACACGCAGACGGCGACGAGCGCGGCGATCAGCGCGGCCCGCTGGGACCCCGGGGCGGGGGCCCCGGCCACTGCGGGCGCCCCGAGCGCCGCCGGCGCCGCGGGCGGCGGGGGCTGAGAGGTGACGGCCGACATCTCACCCATACAACGCGTTCCGTCCCGCCGATGTGAGATCGAGGTCATCCCTCGGCGGTGAAGCCGAGGATGAGCTGGGCCGCCTCCAGCGGCACGTCGAGTTGCGGGCAGTGGCCGACGCCGTCGAGCTCCACCCAGTCGGCGTGGGGCAGCCAGCTGGTCCGATAGCGGACGGCCGTCGAGGGCCAGGGCAGCATCCTGTCGGCGGTACCCCAGACAATCCGCACCGGACAGGTGATCTTCTCGGCGTCGAGGTCGTACCCGCGGCGGGTGGCGTGGTCGATGAGCGGCAACGCGGCACGGCAACCGGCCGACCCCGCGATCATGTGCGCGACGAGCTCCGCGGGGATGTGCTCGAAGCTGGTGGTGATGGCTTCCGTGGCCCGGCGCCGGCCGTGGCGCGTCGCCGCAATCTGATCGGCATAGGGCGCCGCGTGCCGCACGAGCGCGTTCATCGCCGCGAGATGGCGCAGGGTCTCCCGGTAGGAGTGGTCGCCCTCCGCCCACCCGCCGGCGGGCGCCAGCGCGACGACGGTCCGCGCGCGGCCGCGGGCAGCGAGCCGGAACGCCAGATAGCCGCCCAGCGAGTTGCCGACGAGATGCGCGGTGGCAAAGCCGGCCTCGTCCATCGCCGCCTCCAGGAGGTCGGCGATGGCGTCCGCGTCGACGCGCCCGTTGAGCGCCGGGCCGCCGGCATGACCGGGCAGCGTCAGCGCCAGCACGTCATGCTCGGCCTCGAGCGCCGGGAGGACCAGCTCCCAGCTGCGCCAGGTGTCGGTGAAGCCGTGCAGGCAGACCAGCGGTGGGCCGTGGCCGCCTCGGTACAGGGGAGTGAACGCGGACGCCATGCAAGCCCACCCTAGTCGCCAGGTACGCTTTGACGACCGACCTTCGAAGGGACTGGTGCAGCGATGACCAAGACTCCGTCACTGCCCGTGCGGCTGGCGATCTCATGGGCGACGAACGCGGTGGTGCTGGCCGTCGTCGCCGCCCTGCTGACCAACGTCAGCGTGTCGAACTTCGGCGCGCTCATATTGGCCGCGGCGGTGTTCGGCGTGCTCAACACGCTGCTGAAGCCGCTCCTGCGGCTCATCACGCTGCCGCTGGCGCTGCTGACGTTCGGGATCGCCTGGTTCTTCGTGTCGCTGCTCATGCTCGTCATCACCGACGACATCGTCGGCGGCTTCACCATCCACGGGTTCTGGACGTACGTGTGGGCGACCCTGATCGTCTGGGTCGTCAACCTGGTGCTCGACTTCACGCCCGGCCCGTGGCAGATCACCGGCCACCGGCGCCGGTTCAAGCAGGTGAAGGCGTAGCGCTCAGCAGCCGTCGACGTCGCACGACTCGCCGTCGGCCGCGACGACTCCCGTGAGCGGCCGGCGCGCCCACCCCTCGCGCAGCAGCTCGAGCAGCGCCTCCGGCGGATGGGCCCCGGATGCGCCCAGGGCGCGGTCGACGACGAACGTCGGCACGGCCCGGATCCCCAGGGCGGCCGCGGCGCGCTCGTCGTCGCGCACGTCGGTGATGTAGCTGGCCCCGGCGAGCGCCCGCTCCACCTCGCCGGGCTCGACGCCGACCTCGGTGCCGAGCCGGATGAGCGTCTGGCGATCGGAGATGAGCTCGCCCTCGGTGAAGTAGGCGCGGAGCAGGCGCTCCTTCATCGCGTCCTGGAGGCCGCGGCCGTGGGCGAGGTGGACGAGGCGGTGACCGTCGAAGGTGTTGCCCCCGCGGGCGGTGTCGAACCGGAACGCCAGCCCCTCACCGGCGGCGGTCTCGGTCATCTGCGCCTGGCTCGCCCGGGCCTGATCCACCGACATGCCGTACTTGTGGGCCAGGTGCTCGGCCAGATCGCCGTCGCGCTGCGCTGGAGCCTCCGGGTCGAGCTCGAAGCTGCGCCACACGACGTTGACCTCGTCGCGATGCTCGAATTGCGCGAGCGCGGCCTCGAACCGGCGCTTGCCGATGTAGCACCACGGGCAGGCGATGTCTGACCAGATCTCGACGTCCACGGCATACCTCCTGGAAGGATCTAGTCCGAGCTTAGCCCGTGCTCCAGGGCGCCCTTGACGCCCGCGTCGAGCGCGTTGAGCCGGTAGAGGGCCAGCGCCTCGGCCGAGCCGAACCGGCCGCCGGGCGCCGAGCCCGGACCGTGATGGCACAGGACGCAGTGCAGGAGCGCCAGCTGCCGGTCCTGGCTGAGCAGACCGCGGCTGTGCTCGTGGAGCAGCCGCTCGCCGATGACGAGATGACCGAGCAGCCGGCCCTCGTCGGTCAGACCGATGTCGGCCCCGTACGTGAACTCCCGCGTGCGGCCGATGTCGTGGGTGAGGGCCGCCGTCAGCAGGAGGTCGGGGTTGAGCCCGGGATGGAGCTGACACGTCTCGTGGGCGAGGGTCGCCACCGCGACCGTGTGCTCCAGCAGGCCGCCCAGGTACGCGTGGTGCCCGGCGCGGCTGCACGGCGCCCGCCGCCAGGCGGCCCGCAGTGCCTCGTCGCCAAGCAGCGCCTGCAAGAGGCTCTGATAGCCGCGGTCGTAGACCTCGCCCGCCAGGTGCTCCAGGAAGCCGTCGAGTTCATCCAGGTCGCGGTAGGCCACCGGGAGAAACCGCGCCGGGTCGGCTTCGTCGCCGGCGCGGGCGACCTCGGTCAGCTCCAGCACCAGCTCGTCGCGGAAGCGCTCCACGCGCCCGCGCACGCGCACGATGTCTCCGCGCTCGAACCGGCCGGCCAGGGCATCGGCGTTCTGAAACACCCGCGCGGCGACGGTGCCGGTACGGTCGCGCAACTCGAGGGTCAGGTACGGCGATCCCGTCCGGGTTGTCAGCCGGTCCTTGCGCGTGCACGCATACACGGCCTCCACCGGCTGCCCGGGACGCAGCCCGCTGACCGACACCATCGTCTGGTGCGCGGTCACCGGCTCCCGCCGCGCGTCTGTCGCCGTCGATTCCCGTCAGGGCGCATCGGCCCATGATGTACGGTGAGTCGGATGCAGCCTCTGCAATGGGAGCATCGCCCTGATGGTCTGCGGGCCCCGGCGCTCATCTGCGCGTTCAAGGGTTGGAATGATGCCGCTGACGCCGCATCCAGTGCAAGCCAGTTCGTCGGCTCGGCCCTGAACGCACGCCGGTTCGCCACCATCGACCCGGAGGAGTTCTACGACTTCCAGGCGACGCGGCCGCGGGTGAGGATGGTCGAGGGCCAGACGCGCGAGGTCGTCTGGCCGGCGGTGGAGCTGTTCGAGGCCCGCGTCCCCCGCGCCCCGCGCGACCTCATCCTCATGACGGGCTCGGAGCCGTCGTTGCGGTGGCGGACGTTCTGCACGCTCGTCGTCGAGCTCGCCGAGGCGCTCGGCACCCAGCTCGTCGTCACGATGGGCGCTCTGCTCGCCGACGTCCCGCACACCCGCCCGGTGTCGGTGACCGGCCTCAGCTCCGATCCCGCACTGGTGGCCCGCCTCGGCCTGGCGCCCTCCTCCTACGAGGGGCCGACGGGCATCGTCGGGATCCTGCACGCCGCCTGCCAGGACGCCGGCCTGCCATCGGCCAGCCTCTGGGCGGCCGTCCCGCACTACATCGCCGCCACGCCCAACCCCAAGGCGGCCCTCGCCCTGGTGCGCAAGCTGGAGGGCCTCGTCGGGGTCGCCGTCGATGCCTCGGAGCTGGAGGTGGCCGCCGCCGACTACGACCGTCAGGTCAACGTCGCGGTCCAGGGCGACCCGGACGTCCAGGCCTTCGTCGAGCGCCTCGAGCAGGCTGCCGGCGAGGAGGCCGAGGATGCGCCCACCGCGCTGCCCTCCGGGGACACGATCGCCCGCGACCTCCAGCGCTTCCTTCGCCAGCGCGGCGGGGACGAACCCGACGCGGGCTGACCCCGCCCGGGTCCCTCGCGGCGGCGGGCCGGGCCGGCCCCTAGCGCTCAGCCGCCGGGCACACCAGCCGGTAGTCGCACATCGAGCACGCCGCGAACGACGGCGTCGGCTCGAACCCCTGCGACAGGATCCCCTCGGCGACCTCCATCGCCACCTCGCGCACCCACTCGCCCCGGCCGCCCTCGTCGAGGGGGACCTCCACCTTCTGGTCGTCCAGCAGGTAGTAGTAGGCCTGACGGGAGGCCTCCAGCCGCCAGGACTCGCGCGCGCCGACCGCGTACAGCGACAGCTGGACGTCCTCGGCCAGCTGGCCGGCGGTCTTGGGGCGCCCGGTCTTGTAGTCGATGAGCTCGTAGGCGCCGTCCGGCAACCGATCGACGCGGTCGACCCGGCCACGCAGGAGGTGGCGCCCCAGCTTGAAGGTGAACTGGCGCTCGAACCACACCGGGCGCGCCTCCTCGGAGCGGAAGCGCTCGTGGTAGCGGGTCAGGGCCGCGGCTGCCTTGCCGCGAAGCTGGCGCTCCTCCTCGGAGTCGCCGAAGCCGCCGCGGCGCCAGCCGGCCTCCAGCAGGCCGAGGAGCTCCGGGAGGGTCTCGCTGTCCGCGGCGTGATAGCGCTCGAGCACCTGGTGGACGAGGATCCCGAACCGCTGGTGAAGCGTCGGTTCCTGCGGGATCCGGAACACCCGCGCGAACTTGTACTTCAACGGGCATGTCCGGTACGTGTCGATGTCCGACGCCGACAGCACGACGCCCTCCCCCCGCCGGGGCAGGAACGGCTCCAGTGACGGCTCGTCGCGGGCCACGATCGCCTGGGCGCGCCGCCGGGCGTCGCGCTCGGCATCGAGCAGGTAGTCATCCAGGGACGAGGACTCGAAGATCTCCCGCTGCTCGGCGGTCACCGCCTGCAGGATCCGCGCGTTGACGTCGCGCAGCGACTCGGCGACGCTCTGGGCCTCCGGACGCGCGATCAGCGCGGCCAGCTTGAGCAGCTCCAGGTAGCGAACGACCGCGTGGGAGACGTCGAGGTCGGTGTCGAACCGCAGCTCCCCCAGTCGCGAGGCCGCGCGGGTCGTGCCCTCCAGCAGCTCGTCGCGCAGCAGCAGATACGTCGAGTGCAGGGCCTCATCCGGACCGAACAGCTGCTCCTCGCGCTCCTGCCACACGCCGCCGACCGCCGCCGCCACAGCCTCCAGCTCCGCCGCCGGTGACAGGACCGCGCCCCGGTCATCCGACTGCGGATACGCCACCACCAGCCGCTCGCGCGCCCGGCTGAACCCCACATACAGCCGCTGGCGCAGCGCGGCCCGCCGGCCGGCGTCGTCGTCGGCCACCAGCGGTTCGGAGAGCAGGTCCTCCGGGATCTGCTCAAACGCCGGGAGCTTGATGCCGGCGTGCAGCCCCACCACGTACACATGCTCGGCCTCCAGCCCGCCGGCGGCCTCGAGGGTCAGCACCTGAACGAGTCCCGGGGCGCCGAGATCCGGCTCCTCCTGCTCGCGCAGACCGAAGTCGGCCACGGCAGCGATCGACCGGGCGAACTCCCGCGGCGTCGACTGCGGCAGGCGACCCACGAACGCCGCCGCCAGCTGGCCGAAGTCCGCCAGCGCCCGCAGCCGCTCCACCACATCCGCCTGCGCGGTGAACAGCTGCTGGCGGCGCAGGCCCAGGCGCTCGATCAGGCGGTGGACGTAGAGGTCCGGGCGGCTGGTGTCCAGCGTCGCGCTGCCGGCCCCGTAGAGCTTGAGGAACACGCGGATCCGCTCCCGGGCCTCCGGCGGGACCTGCGGGGCCTCGGTCGCGGCGGCCAGCGCCGAGACCATGTCCAGCTTGCGCCGGCGGGCGATCTGCGTGCAGCGCGCGATGTCGACGGAGCGCAGCTCGACGGGTGGCCGCGCCAGGGCCCGCACGACGGCCCCGGCGTCCGTGGGGTCGGCCAGCAGCCGCAGCCAGGCCAGGACGTCGCGGATCTCCGCCCGCTGGAAGAAGGCGGCCTCGCCGATCAGGCGATGGGCGATCGCCCGCTCCTCCAGCGCCACCCCCACCGCCTGGCCCTCATGCGTGATCTCCGGCACCAGCACCACGATCCGCCCGGCGCCCTCGCCGGCGCGGGCGAGCACGCGCTCGATGTCGGCCGCCACCGCCTGGGCCTGAGAGCGTTCGTTCGCGCACCGCCACACCTCCACCTCGCCGCCCGGCGTCGCGGTGAGCGCCCCCTCGGCCTCGTCGCCGGTTCCGCGCAGCGCGGCCCGGGCCGCCGTCCAGACGCGCGCCGGACAGCGCTCGGTCCGCTCGAGGGTCAGCGTCCGGACCGCGGCGGCGCTGAACGCCCGCATCCGCTCCGCGCCCGCGCCCCGGTAGCGCCGCAGGCCCCCGTCCGGGTCTCCGGCCACCGTCAACGTCGTCCCGGCCACCGCGGCCGCCAGCTCGGCGGCCGCCAGGTCGAGCTCCTGAGCGTCGTCGATCAGCAGGTGCTCGAAGCGCGCCGCCAGCGCCGGCTGGCGGCGGACCAGTCCCAGCGCGTCGGCGATCAGGTTGCCATCGTCCCGGGCGCCCGCCTCTCCCAGCATCCGCTCGTGGCCGCGGTAGATGGCGGCGAACTCGCGTTCCCGCGCCGCGACCGCAGTGGAGTCGTCCGGCAGCGAGTCCGCCCACCGCGAGTAGTCCTCGGCGCTGACGAGCTCGGCCTTGAGCCGGTCGATGCGCCGGATGAAGCCGCCGAGCAGGACGGTCGGCCGGCCGCCGAAGTCATGATGGGCGAGCGACAGCTCGTCGATCCGCTCCACCAGCATCGCCAGGCGGTCACCGGCGCTGAGCACCGACTCGAACGGCTCGCCCACCGTCCCGGCGGCGCGGAGCACCCGGGCGGCGAGCACCGCCGGCGTCAGCACCAGCAGTTCCTCGTAGGCGATGTCCAGCCGCGCCTCGAGCCGAGCGCGCAGCGCCGCCGCGCGCGCCTGGCTCGGCACCAGGACGCCGATCCGCTCCGGAGCGCACCCGCGACCCGCCAGCCAGTGAAACCGTGCCTCCACCACCCGCGTCTTGCCGGATCCGGCGGCGCCGGACACCACCAGGTTCGATTCCGCGTGGGTGACCGCCGTGCGCTGGACGGCGGTGAGACCATCGAGCGGGCGCTCCGCGGCGCCGCTGTCGGCGAGCAGCGTCAGCTCGCCGGCCTCGGCCCTGGATTCGCGGTCCTCACTCACCGTTTGACAGCATAGGTTGAGGATGGCGCCCACTGGTACGGCACTCGACGCAGATTGGCTGGCCGTGTGCCGGCGCGCCGTGGCAGGGCTGACAGCGGTCCTCGACGCCGCCCCCAGCACCGCCGAGCGAGCCCAGGAGACCGGTACGCGGGGCAGCGGCGGCGACCGGACACTCGTCCTCGACCGGTCCGCCGAGACGGTGATGCTGCGCGAGCTCGAGGCCCTTCACGACCAGGGCCACGACTTCCACGCCCTGTCGGAGGAGCGCGGCGAGGTCGACTTCGGCGGCTCGGCGATCCGGGTCATCATCGACCCCATCGACGGGTCGCTCAACGCCAAGCGCCACGCCTGCCACTACGCGCTGTCGGTGGCCGTCGCCGACGGCGACAGCATGGCCGACGTCGAGTTTGGCTTCGTCCACGACTTCGGCTCCGGCGAGGAGTGGTGGGCCCGTCGCGGCCAGGGCGCCTGGCTCGGCGGGCAGCGCCTCGACCCTGCGCTGCCCGAGCGGCGGGCCCGCGACGGGAAGCTGGAGCTCCTCGGCATCGAGTCCGCCGACCCGCGCTGGGTGCAGGCCTCGATCGACGAGCTCGCCGGCGCCGCCCACCGCCTGCGCGCTCTCGGCACCATCGCCGCCACCCTGTGCCAGGTCGCCGCCGCGCGGTTCGACGGCATGGTCACGCTCAAGCGCTGCCGGGGTGTCGACGCCGCCGCCGGGCAGCTGATCGTCCGGGAGGCCGGCGGCCTGGTCAGCTTCTCCGATTGCGACGAGCCGCTTGGCGCCCCCCTCGACGCCGCCCCCAGCTCCCATCTGGTGGCGGCGCGCAGCGAGGCCACGCTGCGCGAGCTCGAACGGATCCGCGCGTGATCGACTGGATCCTGGCCGAGAAGATCGCCGGCTACGTGGCCGGCACCGGGAACGCGGCGAGCCCGCGCGCCGACCTGCAGGCGCTGGCCGCGGAGTCCGAGCGACGCGTGACCGCCTACACCGGGCTGGAGCCGGCGCGGCCCCTGCCCCCGCCGGAGGGGATCGGCCGGCGCGAGTGGGTCGCCACCAACATCCGGGCCATGCGCAGCCTGCTCGACCCCATCCTCCAGCGCGCGGGCGAAGGCCTGGGACCGCTGCGGCCGGCCGCGCAGCTGGCGGCCGGGATCGTGGTCACGGCGGAGGTCGGCGTGGTGCTCGGCTATCTCGCCCAGCGGGTGCTCGGCCAATATGAGCTGGTGCTGCTCGACGAGGCGGTCGACCCCAGCCCGCCCCGGCTGCTGTTCGTCCTGCCCAACCTCGGCCAGGCGGTGCAGTCCTTCGAGGCCCAGGAGGAGGAGTTCATGACCTGGGTGGCCCTCCACGAGGTCACCCATGCCGTCCAGTTCTCCGGGGTCCCGTGGCTGCACGGGCACGTCGCCGGGCTCGTCCGCGAGCTCCTGCGCAGCGCCGAGCTGAGGATCGACGCCGAGCGCAAGCTCCGCCTCCCCAAGGGCGAGGAACTCAAGCGGATGGCGGAGGCGATCCGGGGCGGCGATCTCGTCACGCTCGTCGCCAGCCCCGCCGAGCGCGAGACGCTCAACCGGGTGCAGGCGGTGATGGCCGTCATCGAGGGCCACGCCGAGCACGTGATGGACCGGGTGGCGCCGGACCTGCTGCCCTCCCTGCCCCAGCTCAGGGCCGCCCTGGACCGGCGCCGGCGATCCCAGTCCGGGCTCTCCCGCCTCGTCGGCAAGCTGCTCGGCCTGGAGCTCAAGCTCCGCCAGTACGAGCAGGGGAAGTACTTCTGCGACGCGGTCGTCGATGCGGCCGGCACGGAGGCCCTGGGTCACGTCTTCTCCGCGCCGGGAGCGCTGCCGACGATGGCCGAGCTGGGCGAGCCGAGCGCCTGGCTGCGCCGTGTGGGGTTCGGCGGCCAACTGCCTCAGCACACCGCGTAATCTCTCAGCCTGGATCCACCGGTCCCGGGTATGACGGGTGGCGAACTGCTCACTCCGCCCCGCGAGCTGTAACCGGGCAGCCATGGCGGGTTACAAACATGTGTTCGATCATCGCGAGCGACCAAGCTAGAATCGACCACGACTTCAGCGGAGTGAGACCAACCAATGGCTGACACCACCAACTCCGGGCAATCAACGCCCGCCACCACCACCAAGACGACGGCCCCCAAGCCTGCACGGGCCACACAGCGAACGACCGGCGGCCGGAGCGCGACGACGAAACGCGCCACCACGCGCCGGACGACGACGAGCCGCACCACCACCACCTCCACCCAGCCGAAGACCCCCGTCGAGGCGGCGCAGGTCCTGGCCGAGCGCGCCGTGCTGGTGCCGGTCGGCGCCGGGCTCCTGGCCCGGGACAACCTCGTCTCGACCGTCAAGGGCCTGGCCACCAAGTACCGGACGCGCGCCGGGGTCGAGCGGGAGCTCAAGCGCTATGAGCGCCGCGGCGCCAGCGCTCGCAACCGGTTCGAGCGCCAGGTGCGGCGGACCCGGACCAAGTTCGAGCGCGAGCTGCGCCAGCGCCGGACCAGCGTCGAGCGGAGCGTCAAGCAGAACCGGCGCCGCGTCGAGCGCGAGGTACGCTCGGTGCGCAAGGATCTGGAGCGCCAGTCGGGCACGATCGGCGCCCGGATGGAGAAGCTCGTCACCGACGCGCAGGAGCGGCTGAACGCGCTGTCGTAATCGCATCTTCCCCCGCTCAGCGCCGAGGAGAGCGCTCCGAGCGGGACAGGTTCGCCGGCCTCATATCCTCGCCGGCGAATGCAGCACCCTCTCCTCCCTCAACCGCCGGGGCGTCACGCAAGTGGCGCCCCGTCGGTCTTTAACTCGGATCCACCGCTAACAGGCTGAGACTCGCCGCCGGATCGGTTGCGGTAGGGACAGCCCTTCGGTCGGGTCGGGACGTGTGTCCACACCGCCTCGGGCTGCCCCCCGCGCAGATCCCAGCGTGCGGGACTACCGCACTGGGCTCCTGCCTTGGGTGATGGCGGCGAATCGCTGCTCGGGCCAGGGATGCAGGATCTGCGGTTGAGGTAGCCATCGGTGAGCGAGGCGCCCCATCCGCTCCCAGGTCAGCCTGCTGCGCTGACTGCGCCGCCGAAGCGACCGCAGCCAGTGCCGGGTGAGCCCTTCGCGGAAGGCGCGGAGCGCTTCGATGTTGTCGGGCACTGCGTAGTAGTTGTAGTGCCCTTGCAGGACGCGGGCGAGCCAGCGACCCTGCTCTGGAATGGGCTGGTGCATACGCTTGGCCATCTCGCGTTTGACGGCGAGCAGCTTGGCGCGCACCCGTTTTGAGTCGGTGATCCGCTTAAGCTTGAACCGCCCCGACTTCCTCGTCGTCCCGCAGATGTGCGTGAACCCGAGGAACTGGAACGTCTCAGGCTTGCCGAGGCCACGGGCCGCGCGGTCACGGGCGGCATGCCGTCCGAACTCGATCAGCCGTGTCTTCTCGGCGTTCAGTTCCAGACCGAACTTCGCGAGCCTGTCGCGCAACTCAGCCCAGAACCGCTCGGCGTCCTCCCGATGCTCGAATCCCACCACGAAGTCGTCAGCGAAACGCGTGATCACGACATCGCCGCGCGCGTGCCGAGTTCTCCACTGGTGAGCCCAGAGGTCGAAGACGTAGTGCAGGTAGATGTTCGCCAGGAGCGGTGAAGCTGAAGCCCCTTGCGGAACGCCTTCCTCGAACGCCGTCCACGACCCATTCTCGATGACCCCCGCGGCCATCCACTTCTGGATCAGCCGCAGGACCCTCCTATCCGCAATCCGGTGCTCCAAAACCCGCTCCAGCCAGCGATGGTCAAGGCTGGAGAAGTAGTCGCGGAAATCCGCGTCGAGCACCCAGTTCACCTTCTTCCCCACGATCCCGGCCGCGAGCGCATCCAACGCCTGATGCGGACTGCGCCCCGGCCGAAACCCGTAGGAGAAGCCGAGAAAGTCCGTCTCGTATACGGCGTTCAACACCTCCACCAGCGCCCGCTGCAGGATCTTGTCCTCCAACGCGGCGACCCCGAGCGGCCGCTGCCGCCCGTCCGGCTTCGGGATGTACACCCTCCGCGACGGTCTGGCCCGGTACGCGCCCCTATGGACCCGAGCATGGAGATCCTTGAGGTTGTCCTCCAGGTCCAGCCCGTAATCCGCCCACGTGACCCCATCCACCCCCGGCGCGGCCTTCGGCGAAAGCGCAAAGTACGCCATCCTGAGGCGATCGACGTCAACGTGGTGCAGGAGCGCGGTGAACCGCGCTTCCTTGTCCGTTGCTGCCACTCGGCGCACACGACCAAGCTCACTGAGCGCGCCTTGCCCGGCACTGAGTCCGGAACGCGTTTCGCCGGTCGTGTTCCCCTTGGCCGGTCCGCTTCCCTCCACCGCCTCCGCCGCCCCGCCCTGGGCGTTGTTCGACAGCTTCTCAGGTACTACCAGACCGTCCGACTTCTCACGATCGTCCATCACGGGATTACGGCCCTTGGCCTTCCCCGCACGACCCGCCCCTCCATCACGACAGGCGGGTGATCGTGAGATCTCCCGGTTCTCAGCATGAAGAGATCACGCACATGCACGGGATCTTCGACCCCGCGGGGTCCGATGACGGCTCGCGAAAACGCCGCCACCGATATTGCCTTCCGCTGATCCACAGCACGTCGGCACCCCGATCGTGCCCATTTCGAGGCTGCATCACCGGCCTGCGCGCACCCCGCACCCAACGCTTCGCTGCGCCCTCACGGGTCACCAACGCATGGACGGGGCCATCGCGATTCGCTAGATCTTCGATGTAGGACTCTTCCATTCCCTTCTTTCATGCCGGTTGTCCGGCGCTTTCGTGGATCCGGGTTTAATCGGCGGGTCAGCGCCCGTAACGATTGGGAGGTCCGTGCCATGCAGCTGTGTCTGATGATCGAGGGCCAGGAGGGCGTCAGCTGGGCGCAGTGGGTCGCCCTGGCGCAGGCGTGTGAGCAACATCACATACCGGCGCTGTTTCGCTCTGACCACTACATGAACCTCGACGGGCAGCACCCGGATCGCGGGTCGCTCGACGCGTGGGCAACGCTCTCGGCGCTCGCCGCGGTCACCTCGACGCTCCGGCTGGGGACGATGGTCTCCCCGGCCACCTTCCGCCACCCATCCGAGCTGGCGAAGGTGGTCGTCACCGCCGACCACGTCTCCGGTGGCCGGGTGGAGCTGGGACTCGGCGCCGGCTGGCACGAGCGCGAGCACGACGCCTACGGCTTCCCGTTCCCCGGCACGCGGGAGCGGATGGACGTGCTGGAGGAGCAGCTGGAGGTCATTCACGGCGCCTGGACCGAGGCGCCGTTCTCATTCGCCGGCAAGCGTTACACGCTGCGCGATCTCGACGCCCAGCCCCGGCCGGTCCAACGGCCCCATCCGCCGCTGATCATGGGCGGCTCGGCCGGCCGGCGCAGCGTCGCCCTGGCCGCGCGCTACGCCGACGAGTACAACACGCCGTTCGCCACCGTCGACGACGTCCGCCGGCGCCGCGATGCGGTGGCGCGCGCCTGCGAGGCGGCCGGCCGCGATCCGCTGCCGTTCAGCGTCATGACCGGCCTGGTCGTCGGCGCCGACGAGCACGAGCTGGCCCTCCGGGCGGCGCGTCTGGAGGAGCGGACCGGCGTCAACCCGCTCGCCGATCCGCCGCCGGCGTGGATCATCGGCACGGTGGAGCAGGCGATCGAGCAGCTGGGCGCGCTGCGTGATGCCGGGGTTCACCGGGTCATGTGCCAGCACCTGCTGCACGACGACCTCGATGTGCCGGCCATCATCGGAGAGCGGCTGGCGCCCTCGGTCGCCTGAACTGAGCTACCGGGCCGGCCGGCTCGCCAGCTTGGCCTCGAGCGAGGGCAGCGCCGAGCTGAGCGTCCAAGCCCCGGCAGGGGCCAGGGCCACCCGCTGCGGCGGCGCCGTGGCCCGGACGCAGGGGGTCGCCAGCCGGGGCGTCGCCGGCGCGACGGTCACCGCGGGGGTCACCACCGCGGGCGTGGCCACCGCGGGCGTGGCCACCGCGGGCGTGGCCACCGCCGGCGTGGTCACCGCCGGCGCCGGCTGCGAGCCGATGAGCTCGTGGCACGGGTTCTCCGAGCACTCCACCGCGTCGACGTAGCAGGTGGTGGCGCCCGTGTTGGGGATGATGAGCCGGCGAGGCGCCACCGGGCGCGAACGCCGGCGCAGCGTCGTCGCCACCGGCGGGAGCGACGGGGCGCCGGCCGCCGGATGAGCCGCCGCGGGATGCAGCGGCGGGCGCGGCGATGCGCCCGCGGGACCGCCCAACTGCGGGATGGCCACCGCCGCGGCCACGACCGCCACCACCCCGGCGAGAGCACCAGGTCGCACCACGAGGCCCAGTATCGCGGGTGCGTGGCGGGGTGGCAAGCGCGCTCTGCTTGAATGAAACTCATGCCGACCAGAGAACAAGTCACAGAGGCCCTGCGTTCCGTCATCGACCCTGAGCTGAGGCGGGACATCGTCGAGCTTGAGATGGTCCGGTCGATCGACGTTCACCCCAACGGCGTGGTCGACGTCATGGTCTCGCTGACGACGCCTGGCTGTCCCATTCGCAGCCACTTCCAGACCGGCGTGGCCCAGGCCGTCGGCCAGGTGGAGGGCGTGACCGGCGTCAACGTCAGCTTCGACGTGCTCTCCGGCGATGAGAAGGCGGCCCTTGGCCGCAAGCTGGGTCGCGGCGGACTGCCGGAGGGCGCGCTGGCCCAGGTTTCCAACGTCATCTGCATCGGCTCCGGCAAGGGCGGCGTCGGCAAGTCCAGCGTGACCGCCAACCTGGCGGCGGCGCTGGCCGCCGAGGGCAAGCGCGTCGGCGTGCTCGACGCCGACGTGTGGGGCTACTCCCAGCCGCGCATGCTCGGCGTCGGCGCTCAGCGCCCGCGGGTCAATGCCGATCGCAAGCTCATCCCCATCCAGGCCCACGATGGGATCAGCGTCATGTCGATTGGGTTCTTCGTCGAGGAGGACGCCGCCGTCGTCTGGCGCGGTCCGATGCTCCACAAGGCCCTCCAGCAGTTCCTGGAGGACGTCGATTGGGGCCAGCTCGATTACCTCCTCATCGACCTGCCCCCGGGCACCGGCGACGTCTCGATGACGCTCGCCCAGCTCCTGCCCCAGGCCAAGTTCCTGCTCGTCACCACCCCCCAGGCGGTGGCCCAGAAGGTTGCGGCCCGGTCGGCCGAGATGGCCACGAAGCTCAAGCTGGAGATCGCCGGCGTGATCGAGAACATGTCCGGTTTCGTGACCCCGGGCGGTGAGCGCTTCGCGATCTTCGGCGAGGGCGGCGGCCAGCTGCTGGCCGAGGAGCTCGACGTGCCCCTCCTGGCGAAGGTGCCGCTGACGATGCCTCTGCGCGAGCAGTCGGACTCCGGCACGCCGCTGGTGTTCGCCAACCCGGACGACCCCGCCTCTCAGGCCCTCCGCCAGGGGGCGCGCGGGCTGATCGCTCTGTCGCCGATCGAGCTGCCCGTCATGCAGGCCCCGGCTCCGGCGGCGGCGCCGAAGCCGCCGGTCGGCATGTCACTGCCGATGGCCTAGACAGCTGTGGAGGTGGCGCATGCGCCACCTCCACCGCGGGCGCATGCGCCCGCGGGACGGCCGCGCATGCGCGGCCGTCGTCCCCTGATCACTTCTTGTAGTAGTCGCCGTTGATCTGGATGTACTTCTGCCACTCGTCGGGCAGCTGATCCTCGGCGAAACAGGCGTCGACGGGGCAGGCCTCGACGCACGCGTCGCAGTCGATGCACTCCTCCGGATCGATGTAGAGCTGCTCGACCTTGTCGTAGTCAGGCTCGTCCGGTGTCGGATGGATGCAGTCGACCGGGCAGACCTCCACGCACGAATTGTCCTTCGTGCCAATGCAGGGCTCGGCGATCACGTAGGCCATGTCTGTCGGATTCCTCTTCTAGGGTGCCAATGCGCTGAAGGCCGGATGGGGTCCGGCGAAGTGCGCATTCTAGGCACACGCCTGCCCCCGAGGCTCGCCGGAGAGACGCTGTCTAAAGCGACGGCCGGCGCTCGGCCCAGGGCAGGGCCTGCTCCAACTGGGTCGCCAGCCCCAGCACCACTTCCTCCCGCGCGGGTGGTCCGATCAGGTGCACCGCCGTCGGCAGCCCGTCCTCCCCGTGATAGAGCGGGAGCATGATCGCCGGCTGCCCGGTGACGTTGACGATCGCCGTGTAGGGCGTGAAGGAGCCCGACCGCTGGTAGTGGCCCCACGGGTCCGGGCCGCGGCCATGGATCTCGCCGATCTCGACCGGACGCCGACCGAGTGCCGGAGTGAGCACCGCGTCGTACGGCGCAAAGAAGCCGACGATCGCCCGGGCCACCGCCTCCAGCCGCGACTGTGCGGTCAGCAGCGTCAGGGTGTCCGCGTTGCGCGAGCGCTCCCACATCATCCACGTCAGCGGCTCGACGTCGCCCTCCTCCGGCTCCCGTCCGGCGAGCCGGCCGCCGACCCAGGTCGTCAGCGAGATCAGCGGCCCAAACGCCCGGGTGAAGTCCGGTAGGAGGTTGAGCCCGGACCACGGCGCCGTCACCTCCTCCACGTGGTGCCCCAGCGACTCCAGCAGTCCGGCCGCGTCGCGGGCGGCGGCCTCGTTGACGGGGTCCAGCCTGGCCCCGTCGAGCGGCGGGTTGAGCGCCAGGGCGATGCGCAGCGCCTGGGGAGGCTGTGCGGCCAGCTCGGTGTAGCTCCCGGGCGGCGGAGGCGCCCAGGTCGCGTCCCCGGGCTCGTAGCCCGCCATCACGTCGAGGATGGCCGCGGTGTCGCCCACCGTCCGGGTCAGCGCCCCGTCGGTGACCAGGAAGCTCTGTCCGGCGTCCGGGCCGACCGAGACGCGGCCCCGCGCCGGCTTGAGCCCCACCAGCCCGCAGCACGCCGCCGGGATCCGGATCGACCCACCGCCGTCGTTGCCGTGGGCGACCGGGACCATCCCGGCAGCCACCGCGGCCGCGGCCCCGCCGCTCGAGCCCCCGGGGGTCCGGTCCAGTCCCCACGGGTTGCGCGTGGGACCGAAGCGGCGCGACTCGGTGGTGGGGAGGATCCCCATCTCCGGGAGGGTCGTCTTGCCGACGATGACGAACCCCGCCTCGCGCAGCCGGCGGACGACGTGGGCGTCGTGATCGGCGACCTGGTCGCCGAACAGGTCACTGCCCATGGTGATCGGCATCCCGGCCACCGGACGGTTGTCCTTGACGGCGATCGGTACGCCGGCGAAGGGGCGCCGGTCACCCGGGCTGATGGCGTCGGCCTCCGCCAGCGCCGACTCGGCGGCGACGTGGGCGAACGCGTTGATCTGCGGATCGACCGCCTCGATCCGGTCCAGCGACGCCTGCACCAGCTCTCGAGCCGTGACCTCGCCGGCGCGCACGAGGGCGGCCAGGTCGCCGGCCGAACGCTGCAGCAGATCGGACATCAGCGCGAGCCTACCGCCCGCGCTCCGGGGCGGGAGCCCAGAGGCAAACGTCTACTGTGTGAGCCGACCTGAGCCCCCTGTCCAGGAGCACCGTCTGCATGACCGCGACCACGGAAGTTCAATCCGGCCTGGAAGGCGTCGTCGCCTTCGCCACCGAGATCGCCGAGCCTGATCGCGAGGGGGGCGCCCTGCGCTATCGCGGGGTCGACATCGAGGAGCTGGTCGGCCAGGTGCCGTTCGAGCAGGTGTGGGGTCTGCTCGTCGACGGGACGCTCAAGCCGGGACTGCCTCCGGCCGAGCCCCACCCGCTCAGCGTCCACTCCGGCGACCCGCGCGTGGACGTCCAGGCGGCCCTGGCGATGCTCGGCCCGCAGTGGGGCTTCCGCCAGCTGATCGACATCTCCGACGAGGAGACCCGCGACAACCTGGCCCGGGCCTCGGTCATGGCGTTGTCGTTCATCGCCCAGTCAGCGCGCGGGATCGGCAGGCCGCCCGTCTCCCAGCGGGAGGTCGACAAGGCCACCTCCATCCCGGAGCGGTTTCTCATTCGCTGGCGCGGCGAGGCTGACCCCCGCCACGTCAAGGCCATCGACGCCTACTGGAACTCGGCCGCCGAGCACGGGATGAACGCCTCCACGTTCACCGCGCGGGTCGTCGCCTCCACGGGCGCCGATGTGGCCGCCGCGCTGTCGGCGGCCGTCGGCGCGCTCTCCGGCCCGCTCCACGGCGGGGCTCCCTCACGCGTGCTGAAGATGCTCGACGACGTGGCCGCCTCCGGCGACGCCGAGCGCTACGTCAAGGACGTCCTGGACTCCGGGCAGCGGCTCATGGGCTTCGGACACCGCGTCTACCGCGCCGAGGATCCCCGGGCGCGCGTTCTCCGCCGGACCGCCAAGGAGATCGGAGCGCCGCGGGTCGAGGTTGCCGAGGCGCTGGAGAGCGCAGCCCTGGAGGAGCTCAAGGCCCGCCGTCCGGACCGCGTGCTCGCCACCAACGTCGAGTTCTGGTCGGCGGTCGTCCTGGACTTCGCCGAGGTGCCGCCGGCGCTGTTCACGCCGATGTTCACGTGTGCCCGGACCGCCGGCTGGTCGGCCCACATCATGGAGCAGAAGCGCGAGGGCCGGCTCATCCGGCCCACCGCCAAGTACGTGGGGCACGGCCCGCGGCCGCTGTCAGATCTGTTGTAACGGACCCCGCCCACCCCGGTAGGGCCCCGTCACGTATTCCGTCAGCATGCGGGTCGCGCAGAAGCGCGGGCCCAGCGTGCGCAGCGAGGCCCGCATCATCTCGACCCAGCGCGCCGGGATCCCGGACGCGTCGCGGTCATAGAACGCGGGAAGCACGTGCTCGTCGCACAACCCGTGGAGGGCGACGGCGTCGCGCTCGTCCTGGGCGCGATGATCCGGATCGACCTCGCCGGAGATCGCCCAGCCGTTGTGGCCGTCATACGCCTCGGCCCACCAGCCGTCGAGCACCGAGAGCTGCAGGCCGCCGTTGAACACCGACTTCATCCCGCTCGTGCCGCTCGCCTCCAGCGGCGGGCGGGGCAGGTTCAGCCACACGTCGCAGCCCCGGACGAGGGCCGCGCCCGTGGCTAGGTCGTAGTCGTCGAGGAACACGACGCGCTCGCCCACGACCCGCGCCGCCTTGAGCCCGAACACGCTCTGCAACGCCCGCTTGGCCTCCTCGTCGCGAGGGTGGGCCTTGCCCGCCAGCACCACCTGGACCGGACGGTCGCCGTCGAGGAGCTTCAGCGTCCACTCCGGGTCGCGGGTCAGCATCTCCAGGCGCTTGTAGGTGGCCACCCGGCGCGCGAATCCGATCGTCAGCACCTCCGGATCGAACGCCCGGGCGGCCCCCTCCACGTACTCGCGGACGTCGTTGCGCAGGAGCCGGTCGGCGATGCTGCGGTTCCGGATGAAGGTGACGAGCGCCTCGCGCAGGCGGCAACGGGCCTCCCACACCTCCGGCGCCGGGATGGTATCGACGGCCGCCCACACGCCGGGGTCGGCCGCGCGCGAGCACCAACCCTCCGGCAGGTGGCGGTCGAGCAGCTCGCGCATCGGCACGCCGATCCAGGTCGGCACATGGACCCCGTTGGTGACATGGCCGATCGGCACCTCGTCGACGGGCCGGTCCGGCCACAGGTCATGCCACATCTCGCGCGCGACCTCGCCGTGGCGCCGGCTGACGGCGTTGGCGGCGCGGCTCATGCGCAGCGCCGCCTGGGTGACGCCGAACGGTGCGCCGTGGTCCTCCGGGTGGTTGCGTCCCACTGCGACGACGTCCTCCGGGGTCCAGCCGACCTCGCCGGCCAGGCGCCCGGCCACCTGCTTGATCTCGTCGGGAGGGTAGGAGTCATTGCCGGCCGGCACCGGCGTGTGCGTGGTGAACACCGTCCGCCCCCGGGCCTCGCCGAGCGCCCGGCCGTGGCCGTTGGCGCCCCGCGCCAGCTCGAGCGGCGCCAGGGCGGCGTGACCCTCGTTGAGGTGGATGACCGACGGCTCCAGGCCCATCGCCCGCAGCGCCCGGATGCCGCCCACGCCGAGCAGGGCGTACTGGGCCAGGCGGGTCCGAGGGTCGCCGTCGTACAGGCGACCGGTGATCCACTGCTCCATGGGACCGTTCTCCGGGCAGTGCGTGTCGAGCAGGAACAACGGGATCCGGCCGACGTCGATCCGCCAGATGCGCGCCGTCACGTCGTGCTCGGCGATCGGCACCGTCACCGTCACCGGCACCGAGTCCGCGCCGGTGACCAGCGCCGCGGGCAGCCGCTGCGGGTCGGTCTCCACCCAGTACTCGTGCTGCCAGCCGGAGGCGTCGATTCGCTGGCGGAAGTAGCCCTTTCGGTACATGAGGCCGACCGCCACGATGGGCACCGCGCGGTCAGAGGCCTCCTTGAGCAGATCGCCGGCCAGGGCCCCCAGGCCGCCGGAGTAGACCGGCAGGGAGACGTGGACGCCGTACTCGGCGCACAGGAAGGCGACCGGATGGCGGGCATCGAAGGGCGCGTCGATGGACGGGCGCTCCAGATCGGCCGCCACCTCGGCCTCGAGCGCCTGGGCGCGGGCGACGAGGGCCTCGTCCTCCGCCGCCCGGCGCAGCACCCGGGCCGGCGATTCCTGCAGCAGCCGAACCGGGTTCTGCAGGCACAGCTCAAACCGGTCGGCGTCGATGGCTGCAAACAGCTCCGGAGCGCCCGGTAACCAGGACCAGCGGTAGTTGTAGGCCAGGCGCGCCACCGGCGCGAGCGCAGGCGGGATCCGCTCGGCCAGGTCCGCGGCGGCGCAGGCGATATCGCCCCGCCCGTCGTAGTGGGTCGCGATGGCGTGCTCCACGCCGAGCGATTATCGAACATCCGGGCCGGCGAGGGCTCCGTGACCGCGCTAAGGGCCCTCTCACGGCCGTCTTAGACGCCTATTACGCGCTCAAGAGAGGATGATGGTGCTAATGCGCGCCGAAAACTCCGCATCGGCGCCCGCGAAGAACGGGGCGTCCGTCTCCGACGCCGTCCAGGCCCGCGAGCGAGGGCTCTCGCTCGTCAGCCGCGCCAATCGGTGGATGATTGGGCTGGCACTGCTGCTGGCCGGCGCGCTCACCGGGCTGACCGCCCACGCCTTCCACGCCAAGCCGGCCAGCGCCCAGACCGCCAGCAGCGTCGCGTCCAGCCAGACCAGCAACGACGGTAGCGGTGGCAGTACGAGCGCTGCGCCGCTTCAGGCGCCGTCGAGCGCTCCCACCCCGCCGGCGCCGGCGCCGGCCCCGGTGGCGCCCGTGGTGTCCGGTGGCTCCTAGACCGAGCATCACCCAGTGATCGTTGGCGCCGTCACTCCGAGCCCCTACTGGTTCATCACGCGCGGCACGGGGGCGATCGCCCTCGTGCTCCTGACCGTGAGCGTCGCCCTCGGCATCGCCGACGTCCGGCGGACGCGGCTGCCGGGCGTGCCCCGCTTCGTGTTCGACTCGCTGCACCGCAGCGCCTCACTGCTGGCGGTCGCGTTCCTGTTCGTCCACATCGTCACCTCGGTGCTCGATGGCTTCGCCCCCATCAGTCTGATCGACGCGGTCGTGCCGCTCCACTCTGCCTACCGCCCGATCTGGCTGGGCCTCGGCGCAGTCGCCTGTGACCTCATGCTGGCGGTGACGATCACCAGCCTGGTCCGGGCGCGCCTCGGCTACCGGGGCTGGCGCACGGTCCACTGGCTGGCCTACCTCAGCTGGCCCGTGGCGGTCGTCCACACCTTCGGCACCGGCAGCGACGCCAAGACCCATTGGCTGTTGGCGCTCACGGGGATCTGCGTCGCGGTCATGCTCGTCGCGGTGGTGGCCCGGGTCATGTCCGGGTGGCCGGGGAACCTGCCGGTCCGGGTGGGAGCGCTCGCCGCCGCCGCGCTCGTGCCCATCGGGCTGGTGGCCTGGCTGCCCTCCGGTCCGCTGGGGCACGGCTGGGCGCGCCGAGCCGGGACGCCGGCGGCCGTCCTGGCGGCCGTGCGCGGCACGCCCGTCTCCAGCAGCGCCACGGGTGGGGGCGGCGGCTCGTCCGCCTCCTCGTCGGCGGCGGCCTCCGGACCGTCGACCGGCTCGATCAGCGGCACGGTGCGTCAGGCGCAGCTGTCGGACGGCTCGGCGCTCGTCGACATCATGCTGACCGTCGGCAGCGGCCCCCTCCACGACGTCCACATCCGCATCCGCGGGGAGCCCGCCACCAGCGGCGGCGTCCAGATGACCTCCAGCCGCGTCTCGGCCGGTCCGATGTCCAACCCGGACCAGTATCACGGCCGCGTGACCGCGCTCGACGGCACCACGGTCGAGGCCGCGGTGGCGGACGGTGCCGGGACCCGCCTCCAGGTGCTCGCCCAGCTGAACGTCGCCCCGGGGAGCGACGCCGTCACCGGCTCGCTCACGACGACGCCCACGCACTGACGGGACGCCGCGGCACGCCGACCGCGGTGCGGCTACCTTCAACCCGTGGCCGCCCGAGCGGATCCTGAGCCTCTGCCGGACAGCGCGCCGGCGAGCGTCGACGCCCCGCCCCGGCTCGGCGTGCTCGCCTTCGGCGACTCCGTCACCAACGGCGGCGGCGAGCTCCAGTGGGGAGTCGCCCTCCAGTCCTGGGCGTTGTGGACGGCGCGGGCACTCGGCATGCCCTACACCGGCTTTGCCGTCGACGGGGCGACCGTGGCCGACGTGCTCGCCGGCCAGATCCCCGCCTTCGAGAGGCGCACCGCCCAGCGCGACGCCCGCTACGACATCGGCTGTCTCTACATCGGCATCAACGACGTTCGCTCCATCGCCTGGGACGCCACCGCGTTCGCGGCCGATTTCGAGACCGCGCTGCGCTACGTCGCGGCCCGCTGCGACCGCGTCCTGACCGCGACCGCGCCCCTGTCGCTGGGGCGCCCGCCGGCCGGGCAGAAGGTCGGCGACCTCAACCGGATCGTCGAGGAGACGGCGGCCCGCGCCGGCGCCCTGGTCATCGACCTGCGTTCGTTCGGAGCCCGCAACCACGTGATGGTCGACCGCGTCCACCCCACCGCGTTCGGCCAGATCGCCATCGCCGAGCGCGCCCTCGCCGTCCTCGCCGCCGCCGGCCTGCCGCCCCGCGAGGCGCCGGCGAACATGATCAGCTATCGCACCACCCGGTGGGGCCGGCTCCGCGGGGACGGCACCTACGTCTACCGCGACCTCAAGGCGCGCGTCCCAGCCGCCGTCGGCCTCTACCGCCTGCGCCGGTCCCTGGCCCGCCGGGCGGCCGAGCACGAGGCGGACGCCTGACCCAGCCACGGGCCTTGGGGGCTCACTTGTGTATAGGACAAGTGAGCCCCCAACACCTGGACAAGTGAGCCCCCAACACCCGCCCGGGCAGCCCGGCCTACCCTCTCGGCAGCCGGCCGGCCTCCTCGGTCGCCTCACCCAGGCGCCGGGCCAGCGCGGCCGTCAGGGCTCCGCGCTTCATCTGCCACTGCCAGCTGCCGTGAGCATTGCCGGGCCTGTTCATCCGCGCCTCGCTGCCCAGACCGAGCACGTCCTGGGCCTGGACCATCGCGGTGCGAGCGGGCGAGGAGAAGGCCAGGCGAATCATCCCCCACCACGAGCGCCGGCGATCGGTGAAGCCGCGCCGGGCGATCTCGGCGTCGACGTAGGCGCGCTGCCCGGGCGGGAGGGACTCCATCCAGCCGCGAACGGTGTCCTGGTCATGGGTGCTGGTGTAGACGATCCGGTTGGCGACATGGTTCTCCGGCCGGTGGGGGCTGGAGGGCACGTCCGGGTCCATGCCGAACTGGAGCACCAGCATCCCGGGGAGCCCCAGCTCGTCGCGCAGGCGCTCGACGGGCGGAGTGATGACGCCGAGATCCTCGGCGACGAGCGGCAGCGGCCCGCCCAACGCGTCTTCCAGCGCCCGGAACAGCGCGATCCCCGGGCCCCGCCTCCAGCAGCCGTTGACGGCCGTGCGCGCCCCCTCCGGGACCGCCCAGTAGGCGACGAACCCGCGGAAGTGATCGATCCTGGCCACGTCGAACAGCTCCAGCGTCCGCCGGACGCGCTCGACCCACCAGCGGTACCCCCGCCGCCGAACCGCGGGCCAGTCGTACAGCGGATTGCCCCACAGCTGTCCGGTACGGGCGTAGGCATCCGGCGGCGCGCCCGCGACGACGCCGGACTGAAACAGCTCCGGGTGGAAGCGCTGGTCACAGCTACCGGGCGAGACGTAGATCGCCACATCGCCCATGATCCGCACGCCCCGCTCGGCGCCGTAGGCGCGCAGCGCGCCCCACTCGCGGTCGAACCGGACCTGGTCGGCGACCGCGCCGCGTCCGGCAAACCGCTCCCAATCACCGATCCAGTAGCGGTGCCGCTCCCGGAACTCGGCGACCTCGGCAGCGGTCACGCGGGCGCGTGGCTCGGCCAACAGGCCCCTCCAGGCGGCGAACGCCGAGCTTGACTTGTAGGGCGACCGGTACCGGTCCGGAGGGCCCAGCGGCAGCACCTGCCACCAGGATTGCCCGGCGGCGGCGAGCCAGTCGACGAACCGGTAGGCGTCGCGGCCCAGCCGTCCTGAGGGAAGCGACGTGATGTGCAGCTGGACGCCGCTCGTTCTCGGCTCGTTCACGCGCGGGTGTTTACCCTAACCGCTCTGCGGGATACCTTCTCAGAGATCGTGAGCACCCGCACCTCGGACCTGGAAGCGACCACGGCCCCTGCCCCCGCTGCGGTGCAGAGCGACGAGGCGCCGCAGCGACCCCCGCGCCGGATCGTCATCCAGTACGCCATGCCGTCCGTCGACGGCGGCCGCTATCCGGTCAAGCGGTGCGTCGGAGATCGGATCGATGTCTCGGTCGACGTCTTCCGCGACGGCCACGAGCTCATCCGCGCCGTTGTCCGCTACCGGGCCCCGGACGACGAGGAATGGGGCGAGGCGGAGCTTCACCCGCTGGACCGGCATTTGGGCGGTGTGCGCTGGGGGGCGCAGTTCAGCGTCGACCGGGCGGGACCGTGGCAGTTCACGGTCGAGGCCTGGACCGACCTGTTCGGCACGTGGCGCGACGAGCTGCACCGCAAGATCACCGCGGGTCAGCACGATCTCGCCGGCGAGCTGTCGGAGGGCGTGCTGCACCTCAAGGCCGCGGCCGAGCGCACCACCTCAGAGGAGGCGCGCCGGCTGATCGAGCACGCCCACCGGGAGCTCGCCGACGCGTCGATCCCGGAGAGCGCCAAGCACGACGTCGCCCTGGGCGAGGAGCTGGCCGAGGCGGTGGAGGCCGCGCAGGCGCGCCACGACGCCGTCTGGCTCGACCACCCGCTGACGATCGAGGTCGACCGTCTCCGGGCCCGGTTCGGCGCCTGGTATGAGATGTTCCCGCGCTCCTGGGGTGGCCTGAAGGGCGTCCAGGCGCAGCTCCCGCGGCTGGCCGAGCTCGGCTTCGACGTCGTCTACCTGCCGCCGATCCATCCGATCGGCCTGACCAACCGCAAGGGCCGCGACAACGCGCTGACGGCGGCGCCCGGCGACCCCGGATCACCGTGGGCGATCGGTGACGCCGGCGGCGGGCACGACGCCATCCACCCGGAGCTCGGCACCGAGGACGAACTGCGGGAGCTGACCGCGGCGGCCGCGGCGCTCGACATGGACATCGCGCTCGACTTCGCGATCCAGGCCTCGGCCGACCACCCGTGGCTGACCGAGCACCCGGAGTGGTTTCACCGCCGGCCGGACGGGACGCTGAAGTACGCCGAGAACCCGCCCAAGCGCTATCAGGACATCTACAACTTCAACTGGGACTCGCCGGACTGGCAGTCGCTGTGGGACGCGCTGCTCGGCGTGATGCTCAAGTGGGTGGACTGCGGAGTCAAGGTGTTCCGCGTCGACAACCCGCACACCAAGCCGTTCGTGTTCTGGGCCTGGCTGATCGACGAGATCCATGCCCGCGACCGGGACGTCATCTTCCTGGCCGAGGCGTTCACCAAACGGGCGGTCATGCGCCACCTCGCCAAGCTCGGCTTCACCCAGTCCTACACGTACTTCACCTGGAAGAACGCGCGCTGGGAGCTGGTGGAGTACGTCAGCGAGCTGGCCCACTCCGGCGAGCAGGATTACTTCCGCCCCAATTTCTTCGCCAACACGCCGGACATCCTCCACGAGTACCTCCAGCACGGCGGGTCGGCGGCCTTCGACACCCGGCTCGTGCTGGCGGCGACGCTCAGCCCCACCTACGGCATCTACTCCGGGTTTGAGAACTTCGAGAACGTCCCGGTGAGGCCGGGGTCGGAGGAGTACCTGCACTCCGAGAAATACGAGCTCAAGGAGCGCGCGCTGGACGGGGCCCTCCTCCCGCTCGTGCAGCGCATCAACGAGATCCGCCGCACGTCGCCGGCGCTCCAGGAGCTCTCCAACATCACCTTCCTGGACTGCGCCAACGATGCGCTGATCGCCTACGCCAAGCAGAGCCGCGGCGAGACGATCGTGTGTGTCGTCAGCCTCGACCCGCACACCGCTCAGCAGGGCACGGTGACGGTTCCGGCCAGCCTCGGGGTGCCGCCGGCGTTCACCGCGCACGACCTGCTCTCCGGTGACCGCTACCACTGGCACATCGGCCCCAACTTCGTCGACCTGGCGCCGGGGTGGCGGATGGCGCACATCGTCCGGGTAGAGCGGTAACAGATGAGCGACCGGATGAGCCCACGCATCGCCAGCCGGATGACGCGGCCGCCGCTCGGTCAGGCGAGCCTGGACGGCGAGCGAGCGGCCAGGCTGCGGGCGAACCCGGATGGTGAGCGGCGATGAGTGTGGGCCCACCCACCCTGACGCACCTCCTGGCGCGCGAATCACGCTCCCCCGCGCCCTCGGACACCGCGGCGCCGGCCCAGACCCGCCAGTGGTTCGAGGCCGAGCCGCTGTGGTTCAAGCGGGCCGTGTTCTACGAGATCCACATCCGGGGCTTCTTCGATGGCAACGGCGACGGATCCGGGGACGTCCGCGGGCTGACCGAGAAGCTCGAGTACCTGCAGTGGCTGGGGATCGACTGCATCTGGCTGCTGCCGTTCTACGAGTCACCGCTACGCGACGGGGGCTATGACATCTCGGATTTCACCAAGGTCCACCCGGACTACGGAACCGTCGCCGACATCCAGGAGCTGATCGACGCCGCGCACGCCCGCCGCATCCGCGTCATCGCCGACCTGGTCATGAACCACACCTCGATCGACCACCCGTGGTTCCAGGAGTCACGTTCCGGTGGGCCGGGACCAGATAATCCCAAGCGCGACTGGTACGTGTGGTCCGACACCGATGAGAAGTACCGCGACGCGCGGATCATCTTCACCGACACCGAGGTCTCCAACTGGACGTATGACCCGGTCGCGGGCGCCTACTACTGGCATCGCTTCTTCGCCCATCAGCCGGACCTCAACTACGACAACCCCGAGGTGGGGGAGGCGATGATCGACGTCCTGCGCTTCTGGCTGGACATGGGCCTCGACGGGTTCCGGCTCGACGCGGTGCCGTATCTGTTCGAGCGGGAGGGGACGATCTGCGAGAACCTGTCGGAGACCCACGCCTACCTCAAGCGCGTCCGGCGCGAGATCGACGCCAAGTACCCGGACCGCGTGCTGCTGGCCGAGGCCAACCAGTGGCCGGCCGACGTCGTCGAGTACTTCAGCGACGGCGACGAGTGCCAGATGTGTTTCCACTTCCCAGTCATGCCGCGGATGTTCATGGCCGTGCGCCGGGAGGAGGCGACGCCGATCTACGAGATCCTCGAGCGGACCCCGGCGATCCCGGAGAACTGCCAGTGGGGCCTGTTCCTGCGCAACCACGACGAGCTGACGCTGGAGATGGTCACCGACGACGAGCGCGACTACATGTACGCCGAGTACGCCAAGGACCCGCGGATGAAGCTCAACCTCGGCATCCGCCGGCGCCTGGCGCCGCTCCTGGACAACGGCCGCGACGAGATCCAGCTGATGACCGCGATCCTGTTCTCGCTGCCGGGGTCTCCCATTCTCTACTACGGTGATGAGATCGCTATGGGGGACAACATCTTCCTCGGCGACCGGGATGGGGTCCGGACGCCGATGCAGTGGACGGGCGATCGCAACGGCGGCTTCAGCCGCGCCGACTTCGCCCAGCTCTACGCGCCGCCGCTCATGGACCCGGTCTACGGGTTCCAGGCCGTCAACGTCGAGGCCCAGCTGCGGACGCCGACCTCGCTGCTGCGCTGGATGCACCGCTTCATCGCGCTGCGCAAGGAGCATCCGGTGTTCGGCTTCGGCACCTATGAGCCGATCGCGACGTCCAACCCGCGGATCTTCGCGGTGCTGCGCCGGTGGGAGGACGACCTGGTTCTGTGCGTCCACAACGTGGCCCGCTCGGCGCAGGCGGTCGAGCTCGATCTCAGCGCCCACGCCGGCCGCCACCCGGTGGAGCTGTTCGGCCGCAGCCGCTTCCCCCGGATCGGCGACCTGTCGTACCTGCTCACGCTGGCGCCTCGCGGCTTCTACTGGTTCCAGCTGGTGGCGGAGGGCGAGGAGGCCATCGGATGACCGACCCGGCACCGACCACGCTGCCATCTCAGGTCGAGCGGCTTGATCTCGACAGCGTCGCCGCCTGGCTGGAGCACCAGCGGTGGTACGCGTCCAAGTCGCGCCACGTCACCGGGCTGGAGATCGACGAGTGCATCGCGTTGGCGGAGGCCCCGCCCCTGCTGCTGGCGCTCGTTCAGGCCCGCTTTGCCTCCGGCAGCCACGAGCTCTATCAGCTCCTGCTCACGCTGCTCGCCCCGGCGCAGGTCGGCGAGCGCCCAGCGGTGGCGGCCACCGAGGACTGGGTCGCCGTCGACGCGGTCGCCGATCCGGAGCTGGTGCGCGGACTGCTGCGCCAGATCGACGCCGAGGAGACGCTGGAGACCGACGCCGGAGCGTTCAGCTTCCATCGCGTCGAGGGGGCTGGACCCATTCCCGTGGAGGGAGCGGCACGGGCGATGGGCGTCGAGCAGTCCAACTCATCGATCGTGTTCGCCGACGAGACCGTGCTCAAGGTCTTCCGGCGGCTGGAACCCGGGATCAACCCGGAGCTCGAGCTGCTCCAGTTCCTGGGCCGCCACGGGTTCCCCAACATCGCGCCGCTGCAGGGCTGGTTCGACTACGAGGGCAAATCGTTCTCGACGACGCTCGGCGTCGCCCAGCGGTTCTTCCCGGACGCCGTCGGCGGCTGGGAGCTGGCGCTGGACCGGATCGCGTCCGATCCGGAGGGATTCCTCGCCGAGCTCGGCAGCCTCGGCACCGTCACCGCGCGGCTGCACAACTGCCTGGGCTCGGATTTCTCGGATCCGGATTTCATCCCGGAGGAGCCGAGCGCCGAGTCGATGTCGCTGCTGACGGCGACGATCGACGAGGACATCGAACGCATCTTCACGCGCCTCCCGGAGGACGAGCGCGTCGCCCCCATCGCCGGGCGTGGCCAGGACGTCCGCGAGCAGATGGCCCAGCGCTCGCAGACCGGGGTCGGCGGCCGGGCGATCCGCACGCACGGCGACTACCACCTGGGGCAAACCCTGCACCTGGGTGGCGCCGGACCCGTCCGCCGGGCGGGTGAATCCAACTGGCTGATCATCGACTTCGAGGGCGAGCCGGCGCGACCGCTGTTCGAGCGCCGCCAGAAGCGCTCGCCGCTGCGCGATGTCGCCGGCATGCTGCGCTCGTTCGCCTACGCCGCCTCCGCCGTCGCGATCAAGCGGGGCGCGACCGCCCCGCAGGACTTCGAGGAGCGAGCCCGCACGACGTTCCTGGAGCGCTACTTCTCCACCATCGACCCGGCGCTCCTGCCCGGAGGGGAGCCGGCGATCTGGGCCCTGCTGTCGATCTTCGAGCTCGAGAAGGCCGTCTACGAGCTCCAGTACGAGCTTGACAACCGACCTGACTGGCTGCCGGTTCCGGTCGCCGGCATCGTCCGATTGCTGGAGTCCGAATGACCACCGTCGCCAAGTCCGACCTCGACGCCGTCGCCCGGCGGGAGCACCCTGAACCCCACTCGGTCCTCGGCGCGCACTCGTCCGGGGAGGGCGTCGTCGTGCGCGCGTTTCGCCCGTCGGCGCAGTCGGTGGCGGTCAAGCGGACGAAGGGCAAGGCGGTGGAGATGGAGCTCATCCATCCCGCCGGGATCTTCGAAGCCGAGCTGCCGGATGCCAAGCTGCCGCTGCGCTACAAGCTCAAGGTCGACTACGGGCCGGGCGGCAAGTTCACCCTCGACGACCCGTACACATTTCTGCCGACGCTCGGCGAGCTCGACCTGCACCTGATCGGCGAGGGTCGCCACGAGGAGCTGTATGCCCGCCTCGGCGCCCACCCCATCGAACACCAGGGCGTATCGGGCACGGCGTTCGCAGTGTGGGCGCCGGCCGCGCGTGCGGTCAGCGTCGTCGGCGATTTCAACTCCTGGGACGGCCGGCTGCACGCGATGCGGTCGATGGGCTCCGGCGGCATCTGGGAGCTGTTCCTGCCGGACGTCGGTCCCCCCCAGCGCTACAAGTACGAGATCCTCACCCAGGACGGCGAGATCCTGCTCAAGGCGGACCCGTACGCCCAGGAGACCGAGATGCCGCCGAAGACGGCGTCGGTCATCTTCGAGCCGCACTACAGCTGGAGCGCCGAGGACGCCGCCTTTCTGACCGCTCGGCGCGAGCACCAGCCACTGGGCGAGCCCGTCTCGATCTACGAGGTCCACCTCGGCTCCTGGCGGCTCAACTCCCTGGAGGACAACCGGTCGCTCACGTACACCGAGCTGGCCGACGAGTTGTCGGCGTACGCCACCGACCTGGGCTTCACCCACATCGAGCTGCTGCCGGTGATGGCCCATCCGTTCAGCGGATCCTGGGGCTATCAGGTGACCGGCTACTTCGCGCCCACCCCGCGCTACGGGTCGCCGGACGAGCTGCGCCACTTCGTCGACCGGATGCATGCCAACGGCCTCGGCGTCATCCTCGACTGGGTGCCGGCGCACTTCCCGCGCGACGAGTTTGGGCTGGCGCGGTTCGACGGCACGGCGCTGTACGAGCACGCGGATCCCCGCCGCGGATCGCACCCGGACTGGGGGACGCTGGTGTTCAACTTTGGGCGCTATGAGGTGCGCAACTTCCTCATCTCCAACGCTCTGTTCTGGCTGCGCGAGTATCACGTCGACGGCATTCGCGTCGATGCCGTGGCCTCGATGCTCTACCTCGACTACTCGCGGCGCGCGGGCGAGTGGATCCCCAACCAGTTCGGCGGACGCGAGGACCTGGACGCGGTGGGGTTCCTCAAGGAGCTGAACGAGGTCATGTACGCACACGAGACCGGGATCATCTCCGCGGCCGAGGAGTCGACGGCCTGGCCCGGGGTCTCGCGACCCACGTACCTCGGCGGCCTGGGCTTCGGCTTCAAGTGGAACATGGGCTGGATGCACGACACGCTCGGCTACTTCCAGCAGGACGCCATCTATCGCCGCTACCACCATCACGAGCTGACGTTCAGCCTGATGTACGCGTTCTCCGAGAACTTCATCCTGCCGCTGTCCCACGACGAGGTGGTCCACGGCAAGGGCTCGCTGTATTCGAAGATGGCCGGCTCCGACCACTGGCAGAAGCTGGCCAACCTGCGGGCGCTGTACGCCTACATGTGGGCGCACCCCGGCAAGAAGCTGCTGTTCATGGGCGGCGAGCTGGCCCAGTACTCGGAGTGGAGCGCCGAGCGCTCACTCGATTGGCATCTGCTCGAACAGGCTGAGCACGCCGGCGTCCAGTCGCTCGTCCGCGACCTCAACCGCCTGTACCGCTCCGAGCCGGCGCTGTACGAGCTGGACTCCGACCCGGCCGGGTTCTGGTGGCTGGAGCCCAACGATGCGGACTCCAACGTCATCGCGTTCGCCCGCCAGTCTCGTGACTCGAGCCGCGTCGTTGTCTTCGTCGCCAACCTGTCGCCGGTGGTGCGCTCCAACTACCGTCTCGGGCTGCCGCGCTCCGGCCCCTGGCGCGAGGCGATCAACACCGATTCCTCCTTCTACGGCGGGTCGGACGTCGGCAATCTCGGCGGCGTCCAGCCGGAGCCGATCCCATGGCACAACCAGGCGTTCTCGGCGCAGCTGATGCTCCCACCGCTGGCGGCCGTCTGGCTCGTGCCGGATGATCAGTGAGCCCAGGCCGGAGGAGGCCTACCCGTGGGAGCGGCCGCTGGGCCCCCGCTGGATCGACTCCGAGCACGCCGAGTTCCGAGTCTGGGCGCCGCGGGCACGTGACATCTCGCTGATCGTCGACGGCCGCCGGGAGGCTCTGACCGACGCCGGCTACGGCGTGTTCGAGACCATCGCCGAGATATCGGACCCCGCCCAGGGCGGCGACTACGCCTTCGTCGTCCACCCGGACATCGACCCGCTGCCGGATCCGGGCTCGCGGTGGCAGCCTCACGGATTGCGCGGCCCCTCCCGCATCCCGCCGGCCGCCGACCCGCCGGCGGCCTTCGATCCGCCGGCGCTCGCCGACCTCGTCATCTACGAGCTGCACGTGGGCACGTTCAGTGAGGCGGGCACGTTCGCCGGGGCCATCCCGCACCTCGACGAGCTGACCCGGCTGGGGGTCAACGCGATCGAGATCATGCCGGTCGCCGAGTTCCCGGGCACGCGTGGGTGGGGCTATGACGGCGTCTACATCAGCGCGGCGCAATCCACCTACGGCGGGCCCCTCGGCCTGCGGCGGCTCGTCGACGCCGCTCACACCCGCGGCCTGGCGGTCATTCTCGACGTCGTCTACAACCACGTCGGAGCCTCCGGCACGATGGCCCTGGAGGCGTTCGGTCCGTACTTCACCGGCAAGTACGCGACCCCCTGGGGCCAGGCGCTCAACTACGACGACGCTGACTGCGATCCGGTCCGCGAGTGGGTCTGTCAGAGCGCCGAGGGGTGGATCCGCGACGTCGGCATCGACGGGCTGCGGCTCGACGCCATCCACGCCATCGTCGATGACAGCCCTGAGCACATCGTGGCGGCACTGGCGCGCCGCGTCCACGCCGTCGACCCGCGGGCATATGTGATCGCCGAGTCGGGGCTCAACGATCCGGTCGTCGTGCGCCATCGCAGCCGCGGCGGATGGGAGTGCGACGCCGAGTGGGCCGACGACTTCCACCACGCGCTGCGCACCGCGCTCACCGAGGACCGCGACGGCTACTACGCCGACTTCGGCCGCATCGCCGACCTGGCGAAAGCGTTTCACCGGCCCCATGTGCTCGACGGGCGCTACTCGGCGTTTCGCCGCCGGCGCTTCGGCGCGCCCGCCGACGACGTCGCGCCGCACGGCTTTGTCGTCTACTCCCAGAATCACGACCAGGTGGGCAACCGCGTCTACGGAGACCGGATGCCCGGCCGGGCGCGCCCGCTGGCGGCGTTCTGCACGCTGTTATCCCCGTTCGTCCCCCTTCTGTTCATGGGCGAGGAGTACGGGGAGCTGGCGCCGTTTCAGTTCTTCTCCGACCACATCGACCCGGACATCGCCCAGGCCACCCGCGAGGGGCGACGCCAGGAGTTCGCGGCGTTCACCGCGTTCGGCAGCGAGCTGCCGGATCCCCAGGATCCCGCGGCGTTTGAGCGCTCCAAGCTGACGCGGCGGCCCGACGCCGGGCTGGAGCGCCTGTACCGCGAGCTCATCGCCGTCCGCCGGACGCTGCCGCGGGGCTCGCCGGCCGAGACCGAATACGACGAGCTGGCCCGCTGGCTGATCGTCCGGCGGGCCGATTACGAGCTCGTCTGCAATTTCGGCACCGGCCCGGTGACGATCCCGTGCCGCGGGCGGAGGCTGGAGCTGACCGCCGGCGGCGAAGCCAGCCTGCGGCCGGGGTCGATAAAACTCCCCGCCATGTCCGGAGCTCTGATCCGATGACGGAGGTCTGGCCGGGCCGGCCGTTTCCGCTGGGGGCGACGTGGGACGGCGAGGGGACGAACTTCTCTCTGTTCTCCGAGCACGCCGAGTCCGTCCAGCTCTGCCTGTTCGACGAGAGCGGAGCGGAGACACGGATCGGCGTCTACGGACACCGCGCCCACAGCTGGCACTGCTACCTGCCGGGCGTCGGCCCCGGCCAGCGTTACGGCTTTCGCGTCCACGGCCCGTATGCGCCGCACTACGGCCACCGCTTCAACCCCAACAAGCTGCTCATCGATCCCTACGCCAAGGCGATCGAGGGGACGGTGGACTACGCCGTGGACCTCAACATCCTCCCGTACGTCCCCAACCCGGACACCGAGGACGCCGACCTGGAGCTCGATGACGAGGACGACGCCGCGGCCATCCCCAAGTCGGTCGTCGTCGACTCCGGCTTCGACTGGCAGGGCGATGAGCCGCCGCGCACGCCGTTTGCCGACACCGTCATCTACGAGACCCACGTCAAGGGTTTCACCATGACCCACCCGGACGTCCGCGACGATCTGCGCGGCACGTATGCGGGGCTCGCGTCCGAGCCCGCGATCGCGTATCTCAAGAGCCTCGGCGTCACCGCAGTCGAGCTGCTGCCGATCCATCACATCTGCGACGAGTTCTTCCTCCACGGGCGCGGGCTGACCAACTACTGGGGCTACAGCACGATCGGCTACCTGGCCCCGCACTCCGAGTACGCCGCCACTGGCCGGCGCGGCGAACAGGTGCGGGAGTTCAAGGGCATGGTGAAAGCCCTGCACCAGGCGGGCATAGAGGTGATCATGGACGTGGTCTACAACCACACCGCGGAGGGCGATCATCTCGGACCGATGCTCGCGTTCCGCGGCGCCGACAACTCCGCGTACTACCGGCTCATGCCGGACCACCCGCGCCACTACATGGACTTCACCGGGACGGGCAACTCGCTCAACCCGGTCAACCCGGCGGTGCTGCGCCTGATCATGGACTCGCTGCGCTACTTCGTCACCGACTGCCACGTCGACGGGTTCCGGTTCGATCTGGCCTCGGCGCTGGCGCGCGAGTTCTATGACGTCGACCGGCTGTCGGCGTTCTTCGACACCATCCATCAGGACCCGGTCGTCTCGCAGGTCAAGCTGATCGCCGAGCCCTGGGACGTCGGTCCCGGCGGCTACCAGGTCGGCAACTTCCCGATCCTGTGGTCGGAGTGGAACGGCGTCTACCGCGACACCATGCGCGACTTCTGGCGTGGCCAGGCCAGCGTCGGCCAGTTCGCCGAGCGCCTCTCCGGCTCCGCCGACCTGTACGAATCCGACGGCCGCGACCCGTTCGCCTCGATCAACTTCATCACCGCTCACGACGGCTTCACCCTTCACGACCTCGTCTCCTACGAGCAAAAGCACAACGAGGCCAACCTCGAGGACAACCGCGACGGCAGCGACGACAACCGCGCCTGGAACTGCGGGGTCGAGGGCGAGACCGATGACGCCGCGGTGCTCGCCCTGCGGGCCCAGCAGCAGCGCAACTTCCTGACCACGCTGTTCGTCTCGCAGGGCACGCCGATGCTGCTCGGTGGCGACGAGATCAACCGCACGCAGCGCGGCAACAACAACGCGTGGTGCCAGGACAACGAGATCAGCTTCTACAACTGGAGCTTCGACGGCGACGCCGCCGAGATGCGCGAGTTCACGCAGCGGCTCATCCGCCTGCGCAGCGACCACTGCACGTTTCGCCGCGAGTCGTTCCTGCGCGGCCAGGAGGTCGAGGGCTCCGAGCTTCCGGACGTCTGGTGGTTTCGCCCTGACGGGCACCGGATGACCAGCCGGGACTGGGAGCAGGGCGAGCCGGTGCTCGGTATGTTCCTCAACGGCCGGGCCATCCCCACGCTCGGCGCGCGGGGCGAGCGGGTCGAGGACGATTCCTTCCTGCTGCTGTTCAACGCGCACGCTGAGGACCGGCAGTTCAAGCTGCCGCGCCGGATCATGGCCGAACGGTGGGAGCTGGAGCTCTGCACCGCCGATCCTCGCGCCCAGCCGGGGAGCGCCGGCTATAGCGCCGGAGAGCTCCTCAACGTGACCGCCCACTCGATCACCATCCTCAAGCAGGTCGCGTAGTGGTCGCCGGAGGAGGCCACTAGTGGGTCCTCACGTAAGTACGGTCGCACCGAGGGGCGCGACTGGTGGATGCCAGGCAGGGACGCAGGAGCCGACGTGTAACAGCGCTACACGAGGCTCCGAGGACAGCCGGACGACGTCGGCGCGGCCGATTCAGGCGAGGCAGGATGCCGAGCGGGCCGCAGGCCGGCGCTGGCGCCGCCAGGCGTGCCTCGAATGCGAGCGTATTTGCGTGAGGGCCCACTAGCCGTGGCGCCGCCGCTCCTGCGCGCCACCTATCGGCTGCAGCTCACCCGGGAGTTCGGCTTCGCCGCCGCCCGGGCGCGGATCCCGTACCTGCGGGACCTGGGCATCTCCCACCTGTATCTCTCGCCGTCGCTGCAGGCACGCCCCGGATCGACCCACGGTTACGACGTCGTCGACCCAACCCGGGTCTCTGAGGACCTCGGCGGCGAGCGGGAGCTCCGCGCGCTCGCCGACGCCGCCCACGCCGCCGGGCTGGGCGTCGTCTTGGACCTCGTCCCCAACCACATGGCCACCGACGATGCCAATCACTTCTGGACCGACCCGGAGCTGCGGGCCACGTTCTTCGACATCGACGAGGCGACCGGCCGCCACCGCCGGTTCTTCGACATCGACGACCTCGCCGGCCTCCGCCAGGAGGATCCGAGGGTGTTCGAGGCGACCCATGCGCTCGTCCTGTCGCTGGTGGCCGAGGGGGTCATCGACGCGCTGCGCATCGACCACCCGGACGGGCTGGCCGATCCGGCCGAGTACTTTCGGCGGCTGCGCGACCGGGGAGTCGCGACCGTGTGGATCGAGAAGATCCTGGAGGCGGACGAGACGCTGCCTGACTGGCCGGTGACGGGAACCGTTGGCTATGAGTTCCTCAACGACGTCGCCGCGCTGTTCGTCGATACCCGGGCCGAGCCGGCGTTCTCGGCGGTCTGGGAGGAGCTCTCCGGCGACCAGCGCGGCTTCGGTGCGGTGGCGGAGGATGCCAAGCTGGAGCAGGCCCGCGGCCCGTTTGCGCCGGACATCGAACGGCTGGCGGCGGCCCAAACGGACGTGCCGGGCGGCATCGACGCCCTGACCCGGGCGGTGGCGTCGTTCCCCGTCTACCGCTCCTACGTGCAGCCGGAGCGGGGCGTCGTCGAGGATGCCGACCGCGACGCCGTGCGCCGGGCCCAGATGCCCGCTGAGTTGGCGGACATGCTGCTGCTGGAGCGCGCGGCCGAGCCGGCGTTCGTCACGCGGTTTCAACAGACGACGCCCCCGGTCGTGGCCAAGGGCGTTGAGGACACCGCCTTCTATCGCTACGCCCGGCTGCTGTCGCTCAACGATGTCGGCGGGGACCCAGGCCGCTTCGGCATCGGCCCGGATCGCTTTCATGCCGCCAACGCCGAGCGATCGCGCCGGCTCCCGGAGGCGATGCTGACGACGATGACGCATGACACCAAGCGCTCCGCCGACGTGCGGGCCCGGATCACCGCGCTGACCTGGATGCCGGAGCTGTGGGTGGAGACGGTGCGGGGCTGGCTGTCCATGACCGAGCCGCTGCGCTCCGGCGGGGCCCCGGACGACGTGGAGCGCTACTTCATCTTCCAGACGCTGGCGGGGGCGTGGCCGATCGAGGCCGAGCGGGTGGAGCAGTACATGGAGAAGGCGCTGCGCGAGGCCAAGCGCAACACCAACTGGGTGGAGCAGAACACCGCCTGGGAGGACGCGGTCAGGCGGTTCGTCGCAGAGCTGTATGGCCACGGCGAGTTCCGGTCATCGCTGGAGGAGTTCGTGCGCGAGCTCGAGTTCGCGGGCGCGCGGATCTCGCTCGGCACCGTCGCGCTCAAGCTGACGTCGCCCGGGGTCCCGGACATCTACCAGGGCGATGAGATGCCGGTGCGCGCGCTCGTCGATCCGGACAACCGGCGCCCAGTCGACTGGCAGTGGAACGAGACGATGCTGGGACGTCTGGGGGGTGGTGCGCAGCCAGAGCCGGACACCCGGAAGCTGTGGCTGACGACGCTGCTGCTCGGCCTGCGGGTCCGGCGACCCGAAGCGTTCGCCGGCGCCTATGAGCCGGTGGAGGCCGGCGAGGACGCGATGGCGTACGTGCGCGGCGGCGAGGTCCTGGTGGCGGTCGGCATCCGGCCCGGGGTGCCGTCCGGGACGCTGCGCGGGGTGTCCGGCCGCTGGCGCGACGCGCTCTACGGCGACGAGCACCACTTCGACGACGGCGTCCCCGTCGCCCAGCTGCTCGACGAATTCGGCATCGCCGTCCTGGAACGCGCCTGATCTCCTGAGCCGTTAGGGTCCTGTGGGCGCATGCGCACGCTGACGTTCTCCTGGGAATACCCGCCGGTGATCGAGGGAGGCCTGGGGCGCCATGTCCGCAAGCTCTCCGAGCATCTCGTCGCCGAGGGCGTCGAGGTTCATGTGCTGACCCGCGGCAGCGAGCATCTGCCGCGCACCGAGGACCGCCACGGGGTCGTCGTCCATCGCGTGAGACAGCCTCCCTTCCCCCATGATGTCAAGGCGTTCCTGCGGTGGGTGGAGAAGATGAATGTCGCGATGGCCCGGCGGGGCGCCGAGCTCGGCGAGGTGCACGGCTTCGATCTCGTCCACTCCCACGACTGGCTGGTGGCCGCCGCGGCGCGCCAGGTCGCCGGGGAGGCCGGCCGGCCGTGGATCACGACGGTTCACGCCACCGAGTACGGACGACATCAGGGCTGGGTCCAGAACTACCCGCAGTCCTACATCCACGGCGCCGAGCGCGACATGGTGCACGACGCCGACCGCGTGATCACGTGCTCCCGGTACATGCGCAGCCATGTCGCCGAGGTGTTCGGCGTGCCGGTGCGCAAGGTGACGGCGATGCAGAACGGCATCGACCCGCGGGACCTGGAGCCGGTCGCCGACGATCTCGGCAAGCTGCGCCGTCGCTATGCCGCGCCGGACGAACGACTCGTGCTGCTCGTCGGCCGACTCGTCTACGAGAAGGGCTTTCACCTGGCGCTCGACGCGCTCGCGCCCGTGATCAGGACGATGGGCAACGTCCGCTTCGTCGTCGCCGGCACGGGAACCGCCGAGGCCGAGCTGCACCGCCAGGCCTGGCGCCTGGGGCTGCACCGCAAGGGGGTGTTCCTCGGCTGGACCGGCGACGACATGCTCCACTCGCTCTACCGCGTCGCCGACCTCTGCATCGTGCCCTCGATCTATGAGCCGTTTGGGATCGTCGCCCTGGAGGCGATGGCCTCCGGCTGCCTGTGCATCGTCGCCGACACCGGCGGCCTGCGCGAGGTCGTCCCGGATGACGGCACTGTCGGATTGCGCTTCCCCTCTCGGGACTCCGGCGCGCTGCGGGAAATCCTGGAGCGCGTCCTGCGCGACGATGCCGAACGCGCCCAGCTCGTCGCCGAGGCCCGCGAGCACATCCTGCGCTTCGACTGGGGCGAGGTCGCCCGGCAGACGCTGGGGGTCTACCGCCGCCAGCTGCGCGCCACGCGGCCCCGCCTGGCTCCGAGCCGGCGCTGACCGCGGGCCTCCGCCCCCTCACATCCGGTGGTAGCGGGCGTCGGCGATGGAGTACAGACCAAAGCCGATCAGCCCGGCGGCGACGGCGCCGAGCAGGACCGGCCCGCCGGAGCAGCCGAGCACGCCCGCCGCCTCGTCCTTGGGGCTGCCGGCGCCACCGCTCGGGCGTGACCCGGTGAGGATCTCGAGGGCGGTGAAGCACAACAGCCCATAGCCCACCGCTCCGGCGCCCGCGGACAGGCGGCGCAGCGTCTCATCGCGCCCGGAGAGCCCAGCCACCGCATTGGCCAGCTGCCAGGCCGCGTAGCCGGCCAATCCCGCCGCCAGGATGACGAGGAGGATCGCCCCCAGCGGCTGGTGGGCGATCCTCTTCAGGGCTCCGGTCTGGCCGGTCGTCTTCCCGCCGACGCCGAGCGCGACCTCGAGCGACAGGAGGCCGATGACGCCGTACACGATGCCGCGCGCCGCCAGACCCGCGCGCCCCAGCTGGGCGACGCGCCCGCGCCGGGCGCGCAGGGCGGCAGCGGGTTGGCGGCGGGCCCGTGTCGCCGGCTGGGCCGTCGAACCGTTCATCTCCGCTGCGTATGTACCCGGATCCACACCCCCTTACCGTGAGGAGGTGCCGATCCGGCCGGCCAGACAGCCGGGAAGTCAGGAGGTATCGGAGGGCTGGACTTCGTCGTGCGGCTCGGCGTTCTCGCCGCGGGGGTTGGGGAGGCCCAGCGTGAAGACGAGGCCCACGGCAACGAACCCGGCGGCCGTGAGCGCCACGAGGCGGGCCGATGCGGTGAGGGCGTCCGACGCGGCAGTGACGATCGGCCGGCTGCCGGGCCGCGCCCGCAGGCCGACGATCGCGCTGCCCCCGCTGGCGCGCACCGCGCCGGCGATCGCGGTCCGGCCGGCCGGGGTCAGCCGGGGGACCGCGCGCAGCCGGTCACGGATCCCGGTCCCCAGGGTCGTGATCAGGATCGTGCCCAGGATCGCGACGCCCAGCGCGGAGCCGACCTGCCGGAAGGTGCTCTGAATCCCGGATCCCTGCCCGCTGGCGCGCACCGGAACATCCGTGAGGATGACACCGGTCAGCTGCGCGGTGGCGAAGCCGACCCCCACGCCGTACACAAACAACCAGGGGATGATCGTCCATGCCGAGGAGTGGCTCGTGAGGACGATGCCCAGCGTGCCGATGCCGATGATCTCGAGCACCAGTCCGAGCTGCACGACGCCGCGCGGCCCCACGCGCGGCGCCAGCTGTGGGGTCACCCCGCCCGCCAGGAGCGTTCCGCCCGCGAGTGGGATGAGGACGGCACCGGTCTGGAGCGCCGTGAGCCCCAGCGCGCCCTGGAGATAGAGCGGCAGCGTGAACAGCAGTCCGAACTCCCCCAGGGCGACGATGAGCGCGGCCGCGTTGGCGCGACTGAAGCTGGCGATCGAGAACAGACGCAGGTCGACCACCGTGATCCGGCGGTCGCGCAGCCGCGCCCGCTCGACCAGCACGAATGCCGCGAGCGATACCGCCGCGACCGCGAACGCGACCGGCACGGGCGACAGAGCGCCGGCCGGCCGGCTCAGCAGCGACAACCGGCGCGTTGCCGACGGTCATCAGACCCCCCAGGATCACGGCGCCGATGGGCAGGTTGATGAGAAACGCCCAGCGCCAGGACAGGTCCGTGGTGAGCACACCGCCGAGGAACGGCCCCACGGCCGCCATGCCGCCGATGGTGGAGCCCCAGATGGCGAACGCCATCGCCCGCTCGCGTCCGCGGAACAGGCTGTTGACCGTCGACAGGGTGGCCGGCAGGATCATCGCGCCGCCGATGCCCTGCAGGAACCGCCCCAGGATCAGCATCGCGCTGCTCTGCGCCGTCGCCGCCACCAGGCTGGCGAGGACGAACCACACCGCGCCGATCCGGAACAGGCGCCGGCGTCCGCGCATGTCGGCGATCCGGCCGAGCGTGATCAGCAGCGCCGCGAACACGAGCGAATAGATCGAGTTGATCCACTCGGCGGTCGTCGCCGTCATGTGGAGATCCCGGATGATCGTGGGGATCGCGACGTTGACGATCGTCGCGTCGACGATGATCATGGCGACGCCGAGCGCGATGAACGGCATCGCCAGCCAGCGCCGCCGGTCGTCAGCGCTCCCGTGACCGTCGCGGCTCAGCATGACCAGTGCAGTCTGGGTGCCAGACGCGCACCCCGCCTCCGGCGATCACCCCGTCGTCGGTCGCGAAATCCACTGAACGAGACATGAAAAAGGGGGCCCGGCACAGGCCGGGCCCCCTTTTCAAACAGTCAGAGCCGTCAGGCTTACATCATGCCGGACATGTCAGGCATGCCGCCGCCCGCGGCGCCGGCGCCGTCCTTCTCCGGAACCTCGGCGACGATCGCTTCGGTGGTCAGGATGTTCTTGGCGATCGAGGCCGCGTTCTGCAGCGCCGAGCGGGTCACCATGGCGGGGTCGATGATGCCCTCGGCGATCAGGTCGACGATCTCGCCGGTGGCCGCGTTGAGCCCGTGACCCTTCTTGGCCTTGCGGACGTCGTTGACGACGACCGAGCCCTCCAGACCGGCGTTCTCGCTGATCTGGCGGAGCGGCTCCTCGAGCGCGCGGGACACGATCTTCGCGCCCGTCTGCTCGTCGGGGAGCTCGATGGCGTCGATGTTGAGCGCCTTCTGGGCGACAAGCAGGGCGACGCCGCCGCCGGGCACGATGCCCTCCTCGAGAGCGGCCCGGGTGGCCTGCAGCGCGTCCTCGACGCGGTGCTTCTTCTCCTTCATCTCCGTCTCGGTGGCCGCGCCGACCTTGACGACCGCGACACCGCCGGACAGCTTGGCGAGGCGCTCCTGGAGCTTCTCGCGGTCGAAGTCCGAATCGGTGGTCTCGATCTCGGACTTGATCTGGTTGATCCGGCCCTTGATCGCCTCCGCGTCGCCGTTGCCGTCGACGATGGTGGTGGTGTCCTTGGCCACGACCACGCGGCGGGCGCGGCCGAGCTGGGACAGCTGGGTGTTCTCCAGCTTGAGGCCCATCTCCTCGGTGATGACCTCGCCACCGGTCAGGATGGCGATGTCCTCCAGCATGCGCTTGCGGCGATCGCCGAAGCCCGGCGCCTTGACGGCCACGCCGGTGAACGTGCCGCGGAGCTTGTTGACGACCAGTGTCGCCAGCGACTCACCCTCCACGTCCTCGGCGATGATCAGCAGCGGCTTGCCGGACTGGATGACCTGTTCCAGCACGGGCAGCACGTCGCGGACCGAGCCGATCTTCTGGTTGGCGATGAGGATGTAGGGATCCTCCAGGGTCGCCTCCATCCGCTCCTGGTCGGTGACCATGTACGGCGAGATGTAGCCCTTGTCGAACTGCATGCCCTCGGTGAACTCGAGGTCCATGCCGAACGTCTGGCCCTCCTCGACGTTGACCACGCCGTCCTTGCCGACCTTGTCGATGGCGTCGGCGATGACGTCGCCGATCTCCTCGTCGCCGGCCGAGATCGTCGCCACGCGGGCGATCTGGTCCTTGCCGGAGATCTCCTTGGCCTGCGACTGGATGTTCTTGACGACCTCGTCGACGGCGCGCTCGATGCCGCGCTTGAGCGCGAGCGGGTTGGCGCCGGCGGCGACGTTTTTCAGGCCCTGGCGGACGATCGCCTGAGCGAGCACGGTCGCAGTGGTCGTTCCGTCACCGGCGACGTCGTTGGTCGCGGTGGCAACCTCGCGGACGAGCTGGGCGCCCTGGTTCTGGAAGACGTCCTCGACCTCGATCTCGCGAGCGATGGTGACGCCGTCGTTGGTGATGGTGGGGGCGCCGAACTTCTTGTCAAGGACGACGTAGCGACCGCGAGGGCCGAGGGTGACCTTGACGGCGTTGGCTACCGCGTCGACGCCCAGCTCGAGCGCCTTGCGGGCCTCCGCCTCGTACTTCAGTTCCTTGTGTGCCATGTGTTCTTGCTGTCTCCTGGGAGTTTCTGGGAAGGGCTTCTACTGGACCTTGGCCAGCACGTCGGACTCGCGGAGGACGAGGAGCTCCTCGCCGTCCACCTTGATCTCGGTGCCGCCGTACTTGCTGTAGAGGACCTCATCGCCCTCAGCCACGTCGAGCGGGGTGCGCTTGCCGGTGTCCTCGTTGACCTTGCCGTCGCCAACCGCCAGGACCTTGCCCTTCTGGGGCTTCTCCTTCGCGGTGTCCGGGAGGACGAGGCCACTGGCAGTGGTCTCCTCCTCCTCGATGGCCCGTACGATCAGGCGATCGCCGAGGGGCTTGAGCTTCATGTGATCCGACCTCCGATAGAAGTGTGCGAATTGACGGTGCTTGGCACTCGTCGCCTCTGAGTGCCAGCGCAGCCCGCACTATAGCTCGCGCGCGCCGTGATGCAAGAGAAAGTTGGCACTCACCGGCTAAGAGTGCCAAGGCGGCGGGGCGGACGAGGACGCTACCGTCGTTCGCCGTGGACAAGGTGTATGGCAAGCATTCGGTCCGCGCCGTCCTGCTGGCGCGCCCGGAGTCGGTCACCCGCCTGCTGATGGCGGGCAAGGAGTCCTACCACCAGGACCTGATCAAGCTCGCCCGCCGCCACGGGATCGAGCCGGAGATGCTCGCCTGGCCGGAGTTCCGCCGCGTCGGCGGGGTCGGCGACGATGACAAGCACCAGGGGGTCGTGGCCCTCACCAAGCCGCGCCGGCTGCTGACCGAGGCCGACCTCGACGAGCTGGCGACGGCGAGCGTGGTGCTGGCACTCGATCAGATCTCCGATCCCCAGAACCTGGGGACGATCCTGCGCAGCGCCGCCTTCTTCGGCGTCGACGCCGCGCTGATCCTCAAGAACCGGGCGGCCGAGGTCTCGCCGCTGGTCGCCCGCGTCGCCGTCGGCGGGGCCGAGCTGGTCACCACCTACCGGGTCACCAACCTGGCGCGCAGCCTCCAGATCCTCAAGGGCCTCGGCTTCTGGATCTACGGCCTCGACGAGCGCGGCGACCGCACCCTGGCCGAGACCGAGTTCGACGCCAAGACCGTTCTCGTCGTCGGCGCCGAGGGCGAGGGCCTGCGGCAGCGGACCAAGGGCGAGTGCGACGCCCTCGTCCGGATCCCCGGGGGGCGCCACGGGCTGGAGAGCCTCAATGCCGGCGTGGCCACCGCCGTTGCGCTCGCCGAGGTCTTCCGCGGACGCGCCGAGTGAACCGCCGAGTGTCATCCCAGGCCGGAATACCGGCTTATCTTGCATCTCGGCCCAGTGGCGCGACGCCGGCGACGCCCGCGACGCCCGCTACGCCCGCGAGACGTACTTGCCGGAGCGAGTGTCGACGCGGACCCGGTCGCCGACGTTGACGAACAGCGGCACCTGAACGGTGGCGCCGGTCTCGAGCGTCGCCGGCTTGTTGCCGCCACCGGACGCCGTGTCGCCGCGCAGCCCGGGCTCGGTCTCGGTGACCTCCAGGTCAACCGCGCTGGGAAGCTGGAGGCCGCCGGGCTCGTCGTCGATGTAGAGCAGCTCCACCTCATCGTTGGGCTTGGTCCAGCGCAGCTCGTCCTCCAGCTGCACCTGGGGCACGGAGAACTGCTCGTAGGTCTCGGAGTCCATGAGGTGGGCGTCCTGGCCGTCGGCGTAGAGGAACTGCATCCGCCGGACCTCGGTGCGCACCGAGCGGAACTTCTCCCCGGCGCGGAAGGTCTTGTCGATCACGTTGCCGTCAGACGTCCGGCGCAGCTTGGTGCGGACGAACGCGGCGCCCTTGCCGGGGTTGACGTGCTGGAACTCGAGCACCTTGAAGACGGTGCCGTCGACCTCGATGTGATTGCCGTTCTTGAGCTGGTTGGTGCTGATCATCGTGTGGCTAGCGTAGCCGCCGGCCAGGTGGGCGACCGGGCGCCGGAGCTCTGGGAGAGCCCTAGTTGCGCGCGCCGCCGAGACCGTGAATCCGGTCGCGGAGCTGCTCTGGCGGGTTCTCGATGATCTGCGAGAAGCGCACGACCGTCACCGTGTCGTCCATCGAGACCTTGCGGCCGTAGATCTGCTCGAGGAAGTGGACCATCTCGTCAACCCGGCGGAACTCCGGGTTGTCGTGCTCGATCTCCCGGGGAGACAGGTCCTTGACGCGCTTGACCTCGACCTGGTCGATCACCGCGTGGAAGATCCTCTCGCGCGGCGAGTGCTGGTAGCCGATCGTGACCAGTACGCACTCGTTCTTGTGGTACTTGTGCGACTTGTCGCCCAGGCGGATCGTCGCCGTCTTGCGGCCGCGACGGAGCTGGTCGGCGAACACCGAGGAATAGAAGTTGAGCACCCGCACGTCGTGCGCAGCCTACCGATCCGGCGGACGTCGCGACAGCGCGCGCTGCACGATGGCTCGTTCGCCCTCATAGCTGAGCTCCTCGAGCGCCTCGCGGATCGGCATCCACCGCGCCTCCTCGATCTCATGGTCGTGGTCGGCGACATCGCCGGCTCGGTACTCGAACAGGTAGAAGCGCACCACCTTCTCGATCCGGCGGCCCCTGCGCTCGTACCCGTACGTGACGTCACCGAGCTCCTCGATCAGCTCCGCCTGGACGCCGGTCTCCTCGGCCACCTCGCGCCGGGCCGCCTCCTCCGGGGTCTCGTCCCCGTCCGGATGGCCCTTGGGCAGGCCCACCAGGCGTCGCCCGTCGGCCGCGCGCTTGACCGGGACGATCACGATCATCTCGTCCCCGCGCACGACCACGCCGCCAGCCGAGAACTCATCGGCTTCGATACGGCGGCTAATAGACGTACCCCTCCAGCCGCTCCGGGGTGTGGACGGTCAGCTTCCCGCGACCCTGGGTGATGATCCCGGCGCGCTCGAGCACCGCCAGAAACCGGCTCGCTGACTCCCGCGAGGAGCCGGCCAGCTGCGCCAGCTCGGACTGCGTGGCGGTGATGAGCACGTCGGTATCGCCGGCGCCGTCGGCCCGCGCCGCCGCCACCAGTTCCATGAGGGCCGAGGCGACGCGGCTCTGGACGGTCTGAAACGACTGGCGGCTCAAGCGTTCGTTCGTCTCCCGCAGGCGGCGCCCCAGCGCGGCGAGGAGCTTCACCGCGATGTCCGGATGCGCGCGCAGCAGGCGGCGCATGTCGCCACCGAGGATCGCCGCCGCCTCGCTGGCCTCCAGCGCCTCGATCGTCGCCGACCGGCGCTCGTCGTCGAAGATGGCGAGCTCGCCAAAGATCTCCCCGGGGCCGAGCGTGGCGAGCGTGATCGTGCGCCCGTCGGTGTGCTCGCGGATGGCCCGCACCCGGCCGTGGCGCATGACGTAGCACGTGTCGCTGCGATCCCCCTCGCGGAACACCATCTCGCCCGCCGCGAACTCGCGCGGCACGGTGACGGCGGCCACCTCGGCCAGATCCTCCTCGCCGAGCGTCGCGAACACCGGGACGGTCCGCAGAAGAGCGATCGTCTCCTCACTGGTCGCCGGCATGGGCATCAGGGATACCACAGAGCCTGTATACCCGGGTGCAGGAGAACCAACGATAGGTGGGGCGGCGCGGCCCGAGCCGATCCCGATTCCTCGCGGCGGGTGGCGGGCGGGTGTGATGGCGCACCGGCCCCCTACACCAGATCGAGGACCTGCTCGCGCCGCCGGCGGCGGATCGTGAAGCCGATCCAGGCGATCAGCGCCGCCACGAGCCCCACCGGCACGAGCACCGCCAGGGCGATGAGGGCCGCGCCGGCCACGATCACCAGCACCCGCCCGGCGTCGTGGGCGGCGCGCCCGAGCGTGAACGAGGAACCGGAATCGCCCGCCCCGGCCGCCGCGGTTGCCTGGATGGTGACGGCGATCTGGCTATAGGCGACCTGGTGCTGGAGCTTGCGCAGCGTGGCCAGGTCGCTGGCGATCGAAGCGTCGGCGTCGCGGAGCTGGAGCCTGAGGCTCTGCACCTGGGTCGCCGTGGTGGCGGCAGCGAGCTGCTTGAGCAGCGAGCGACGCAGCGCGCGGGCCTCGGCCAGCCGCTGGCCGGCGCCGCCGATCTGGCCGGTGATGTCGACGGTGGCGTCGGTGCGCGAGACGACGTTGGCGCCGTGCAGGGAGGAGAGGGCGTTCAGAGTCGCCGCCAGATTGTCGCTGGGGACGCTGAGCTGGAAGGCGGCGTTGCCGTCCGGGTTGCCGGTGGCGGTGACGTTGGAGCTGTCCACGATCCCCTTCTCGGTCGCCACCACGTTGAACACCTGCTGGGCGACGTCATCGATGTGCGCCGGGGCGGTCGACAGCTGGAGTTGGGCGGACTGGACGATCTGGCGCTTGCCGGACGGGACCGGGGTCGGCGCCGGGGCCAGGGAGGCGTTCGAGCCCGCCGACGACGGGGTGCCGGCCGCGGAGCTCGAGGCGGCGCTGCCCGCCGCCGCAGCCGCGGGGGCCTTGGCGCCGGCGTGCCCGGACAGATCCCGCGCCGGCGCCGAGGCCGCTGACGACGACACGGCCGCGGCCGATGAGGAGGCGCTCGACGACCCGCCGCCGTGGCCCGCCAGCGCCACCACCAGCAGCGTCGCCGCCGCCGCCAGTCCGGCGACCGAGCCGTACAGCCAGCCCCGCATCCGGCGAGCCGGCGACCGGGTTGGACGAGCGGGCCGGGCAAACCTGCGCTCGACCCGCTCGTCCAACCGGGCCGCGAACGGCTCGGCCGGAGCCGGCCGCTCGGAGGCCAGGATCAGGGCCAGCTCGGCCAGATCGGCGTACTCCGGGTCGGCCGGTTCGCCGGCCAAAGTGGCGTCGACGGCGAGCAGGGCCGCGGTGACCTCGGGCGGCATGGGTTCGTCACTCCTTCGCATCGCAGGCCCTCCTGAGCTTCTCCATGGCCCGGTAGAGCAGGGTCCCGGCCGCCGTCTCGCTGATCCCCAGCACCTGGGCCAGTTCGGCGTTGCCCAGGCCACCGTGGAACTTGAGCGCGATGACCTCGCGGTCGCGCGCCGGCAGCTCCGCCAGCGCCGAGCGCACCACGGTGCGTCGCAGCGCCACCTCGGCGCCGTCCTCCACCCCGGCGCCGGCGACATCCTCAGGGTCGGCCACGAGCGTGGCCACGCGCCGGCGCCGGCGCAGCTCGTCCAGCGCGGCATTGCGGGCGATGCCGAACAGCCAGGCGCGCTCCTGGCCACGCCGGCGATCGAACGTCAGACGGCGCCGGTAGGCCCGCTCGAACGCCAGCGCGGTGACGTCCTCGGCCGCCGCGCGGTCGCGCAGCAGCGTGCAGACATAGCCGAACACATCGTCCCGGCTGGACCGGTACAGCAGCTCGAACCGCTCCCAGGAGCCGGCGGCCTGGTCCGTCCTCGGATGGGCCTGAAGCTCGATCACACCCTCACTACGTGCCCGCGACCGTTTCGTCACCAAGTCCTTATCGGCGCACGTATGGTCGCATCAAGAGTGGTGGCAGGCGGTGGCCGGGGAGGACGCACAGGCGCGGCGTGACGGCGCCCAGGTATCGTCCTCGACATGCGCGCGGCAGGGACAACCGTACTGGCAGCGGTGCTCATGCTGGCGCTGGCGGTGCCGGCCGCGGGCAAGCCGCCGACCCGGCGCCAGATCACGCGGGCCGTCGGCGCCGCCGAGACGTCACCGTCGCTGTGGGCGACGATCAACATCTGCAACTCCCGCACGCACCCCCGCCAGATTGGGGTACGGGGTCAGATGCCGTCGCTGGGATTCTCCAGCACCATGTCCATGACGATCACACTCGACGCCTGGTCATCGAGCCAGAAGAAGTTCATCGCCATCAACAGCCCCAACGCCGTCGACATCGTCTCGCTGGGCAGTCACTCGCGCGGACTGGAGCAGGGCGGCACCATCTTCCCGTTCCAGAAGGGCGAGACGGGATTGTGGAACGCGACCATCGTCTTCACCTGGACGCGCCAGGGCAAGGTGGTCGGCCACACCCGGCGCCGCACCACCGCCGGCCACCACACGGCCGACTTCGGCAGCCCGGCGCGCTACAGCGCGGCCCAGTGCCGGATCGGCTGACGCGACGCCCTCAGCGCTGGCAGCCCGGACACCAGAACGTCGTCCGGTTGTCGTCGCCGGCCGGATGACGGGGGGCAACGCCGTCCTTGGCGGGCCCGGACGGCGAGCGGCCGAAGCCCCCCGCCCGGGCCTGGATCCGGGTGCCGCAGCGCGGGCATGGCCGGCCTTGGCGGCGGAACACCCGCAGGTCGGCGGACTGATCCCCGGTCGACGCGGACCGCAGCATCCGCGGCCGGGCCGCGTCAATGATCGCCAGCGCCTCCGCGTCCGAGACGTCGCGCACCGGTCGCCACGGGTCGACGCCGGCGTCCCAACAGCTCTCGGACTTCCACAGGTTGCCGATGCCGGCGACGTTGCGCTGGTCCAAGAGGGCGTCGCCGATGCCGCGCGTGTAGTCGTCGGAGCGCAGACGGGCCAGGAACCGGACGGCGTCGAACTCCGGCGCCAGGATGTCCGGCCCCAGCGCGGCGAGCCGCCGGTCGAACCGGGTCCGGCTCTCGGTCAGGAGCTCGAGCACCGGGCCGTTGAACTGGACGACCTGGTGGCCGGCCCGCTCCAGCACCAGCCAGGCCAGCCGGGGCGAGCGGCCCCATCGATGCCCCGGGGCGTAGACGCCCCAGGTACCCGTCATCCGCAGGTGCGAATGGATGACGAGATCGCCTTCGAAGTAGCCGGATGACATCCGGTTAGCCCGGCCTTGGCGAGCCAGCGGGACGGCTCGAGCGCGGCCCGTATTGGCGAGGCCGGATGCCGAGCGGGCCGCAGGCTCGAGGGCGAGCGGGCCGAACCGGATGAACAGATGCTTGCCGTGAGTGCCGATGTCGGTGACGGCACGGCCGCCGAGGCGCTCCGGCCAGCGGTCGAGCGCGTGGCGCGGGTGAGGAGTCCGGATCGCGTCCGGGACGTGCCCCTCCAGCACCGGCCGCATCCGCTTGGCGGCGTAGGCGATTGTGTCCCCTTCCGGCACGGGTCAGGCGCTCAGCGTGAGCCGCCGCGGCCCCTCCTGGAAGCCGAGCTCCAGCAGCGCCGGACCGAGCGGCGAGGTCAGTGCGCTCTCACCATCGACCTTCTCCAGCGCCAGGCGCTTGATGGCACCACGCTTGACGTGATCGACGAGTGCCGCCAGCGCCGCCAGCAGCCGGGCATCACCCACCGTCACCAGAGTCTGGAGCGCCCGCCCGCCCCGCTCCAGGTACAGGACGGGGTCCCCGTCGACGAGCACCACATAGGCGCCCGCCACCCGGGCCGGCCGGCGCGACCGCGACCCGCGGTCGTTGTCGTCGTCGAGCTTGGGCCAGGGCAGCGCGGCGCCGTACGGCTGGGCCGGATCGACCGCGGCGAGCACCAGCGGCGGCGACTCGACGCCCGGCCCGGGCCGGGCGCGCAGCCGCTCCACCGCGCCCGGTAGCGCGAACTGGGCTCCGCCCAGGCCTTCCAGGAAGTAGCCGCGGCGGGCGACCCCGATCGTCTCCAGCTGCGAGAGCTCCGGGTAGATGGCCGAGAACCCGCCGGGGACCCCCTCGGCGAGCACCTGCTCGCGCGTCACGATCCCGTAGCGCTCCAGCAGCAGCTCGCCGAGCGCTCGCCGGCGCGCGACGGGGTCGGTGCCCTCGCCGAGCAACGGCGCGGTCAGCGACCAGCGGCCCTGGACCTGCGCGGCGGCACCGTCACGACGGCGCGCGGCGCCGAACCGACCGGCCCGCCGGACCCGACCGGCCCGGCCCGCCCGCCCGACGTCGCGTTGGGCCCGGGCCAGCGTCAGCCGCGGCGCGCGCAGCGGCGCGAACGCGTCGTTGGTCGCCAGGCCGGCCCAGGCCAGGTCCCACAGCGCCTCCTGGATCTCCTCCGGACTCAACCCTTCGACATCGACGAGCAGGTCGGTGAAGAAGCAGGCCCCGCGCGCCAACCGCGCCCGCACCGCCTCGTGCGCCTCCGTCAGCGGGATCTCCCCGCGCGCCGGCGGAGGCCCCAGCAGGGCCAGGTCATCCCGGAAATACAGCGCTACCCGGCCGGAGTTCCGGCCGAGCGCGCCCGCGCCGATCCAGACCACCTCGCCGGCGGCGCACAGCTGGTCCATCCAGGAGGGCGAGTACGCGCCGACGCGGCGCGGCAGGACGTCGTGCTCCCACACCTCGCCGGGGAGCGCCAGGCCCTGCAACGGCACCAGCGCCTCACGCAGGCGGTCGATCCCGGCCCCGGATCCGGACCCGCCCGCCCAGCGGTCGACCCCCTGCCAGCTGGGGAGAAAGCGCGCCAGCTCGCGGGCCTCGGCGGGCTCGATCTCCTGGCGTAGCACGGCCAGCGAGGCCCGCCGCAGCCGCCGCAGGACGTCCGGGTCGCACCATTCGCGCTCCGTTCCACCGGGACGCAGCTCGCCCCGCACCAGGTCGCCAGAGCGCTCCATCTCCTGCAGCGCCGCCGAGACGTCGACGCCGTAGCGGGCGCGCACGTCGGCGGTCGCAAACGGGCCGTGGGTGGCGGCGTGGCGGTGCAGCAGCCGGCGCAGCGCGTGCGGGACGTCCTCCAGGAAGGCCGCGGGCAGGCCGCCGGGCGGCGCCGCCCCCAGCGCGTCCCGGTACAGCCCGGCGTCGGCGGCGTCGATCCACCGCTCCTCGCCGTGCACCCGCACCACCGCCGCTCGCCGCTCGCCGCGCAGGGCGTCGAGCATCGCCGCGGCATCGAGCCCGTCCAGGATGCGCGCGGACGCCTCCTCCAAAGTGAGGTCGCCGACCCGGCGCAGGACGTCGAGCAGGCTGTCGCGGTTGGCGGCCCGCGCCGGCTCGGACAGACACTGCAGGTCGGCCTCGACCCGCTCCAGCGCGCCCGGGTCGATGAGGTCGCGCAGCTCCTCCTGGCCGAGGAGCTCCCGGAGCAGGTCGCGATCGAGCGACAGGGCCGCGGCCCGGCGCTCGGCGTTGGGCGTGTCGCCCTCGTACATGTACGTCGCGACGTAGTCGAACAGCAGCGAGGAGGCAAACGGCGAGGCGGTCGGCGTCTCGACCTCGACCATCGTGATCTCCCGGCGGTGCAGGGCGGTCAGGAGCTCGACCAGCCCCGGGACGTCGAGGACGTCGCGCAGGCACTCCCGGTAGGTCTCGAGCACGACCGGGAACTCCCCGTACTTCTTGGCCACCTCCAGCAGCGACTGCGACTTCAGCCGCTGCTGCCACAGCGGCGTGCGCTTGCCGGGGCGCGCCCGCGGGATGAGCAGCGCCCGGCCGGCGTTCTCCCGGAAGCGAGCGCCGAACAGGGCCGAGGACCCCAGCTCGGCCACGACGAGGTCCTCGATCTCGTCCGGCTCCAGCAGCACGAGGTCCGCTCCGGGCGGCTCCTCGGCATCCGGGAGGTGGATGATGATCCCGTCGTCGGAGTAGATCGCGTCGGATTCCAGGCCGGCCTGCTCGCGGATCCGCGCGCTGAGCGCCAGCGACCAGGCGGCGTGGACGCGGCCGCCGAACGGGCTGAGCACGCACAGCCGCCAGTCGCCGATCTCGTCCCGGAAGCGCTCGACGACGATGGCGCGGTCAGACGGGACGACGCGTGTCACCTGCTGCTGCTCGGCCAGGAACTCGACCAGGTTGCTCGCTGCCCGCCGGTCGAGGTCGTACTGCTCCTCCAGCACCGCCGGGTCCTGGTCGACCGCCCACCGGGCAAAGGCGCCGATCGCCGCGCCCAGCTCCCGCGGCCGGCCCAGCGTGTCGCCCTTCCAGAACGGCACCGCCCCCGGCACCCCGGGGGCCGGCGTCACGATCACGCGGTCGCGGCCGATCTCCTCGATCCGCCAGGTGCTGGCGCCGAGCAGGAAGGTCTGCCCCGGGCGGGCCTCGTAGACCATCTCCTCATCGAGCTCGCCGACGCGCCGGCCGTCCGGCAGCGTGACCGAGAACAGCCCTCGGTCCGGGATCGTCCCGGCGTTGGTGACCGCCAGCTGGCGCGCGCCCGGGCGCGCCCGGACCGTCCCGGCGACGCGGTCCCACACGATCCGCGGGCGCAGCTCGGCGAACTCCGACGAGGGGTAGCGGCCGTCGAGCATGTCGAGCACGTTTTCGAACGAGCCCCGCGGCAGCTCGGCGTATGAGTGCGTGCGCGTCACGAGCGCATACAGCTCATCGACGCTCAGCGGCTCATCGCCAGCGGCCGCCGCGACAGCCACGACCTGCTGGGCGAGGACGTCCAGCGGGTTGCGGGGAACGACCGTCGTCTCGATCTGCGCCTCGCGCATCCGCCGAGCGACGACCGCGCACTCCAGCAGGTCGGCGCGGAACTTGGGAAAGATGCGCCCGCGGCTGACATCGCCGACCGAATGGCCGGCCCGGCCGATCCGCTGCAGCCCGCGCGCCACCGACTTGGGCGACTCCACCTGGATGACAAGGTCGACGGCGCCCATGTCGATGCCGAGCTCCAGCGACGAGGTTGCCACCAGGCACGGGAGCTCGCCGGCCTTGAGCATCTCCTCCACCACGGTGCGCTCCTCGCGGGCGAGCGAGCCGTGATGGGAGCGCGCCAGCTCCTCGCCGGCGAGGTCGTTCAGCCTGATCGCCAGCCGCTCGGCGGCCCGTCGGTTGTTGACGAACAGGATCGTCGAGCGGTGGGCGCGGATGAGCTCGAGCAGCTCCGGATAGATGGCCGGCCAAATGGACCGCCGGGTCGCCTCGGTGCCGCCCGCCAGCGGATCCAGCTCAACCCCCGGCGTCGCGTCGAGCTCCACCATCGACTCGACGGGTACGTGGATCTGGAGATCGAGCTCCTTGCGCACGCCGGTGTCGACGATCCGGCACGTCCGGTGCGGGCCGACCATGAACCGGCCGACCTCCTCCAGCGGGTTCTGCGTCGCCGACAGGCCGATCCGCTGCACGTCCTGGCCCGCGGCGGCGCTCAGCCGCTCCAGCGTGAGCGCCAGGTGCGCACCGCGCTTGGTGGAGGCGACGGCGTGGATCTCGTCGATGATGACCCAGCGCGTGCCCTCGAACAGCCGTTGGGCCTGGCCGGTCAGCATCAGGTACAGCGACTCCGGCGTGGTGATCAGGATGTCCGGCGCCGCGCGGAGCATCGCCTGGCGCTCACGCTGGGGCGTGTCGCCGGTCCTCACGGCCACCTTCAGGTCGGTGCCGATCCCGCGCAGCGGAGTGCGCAGATTGCGGTCCACGTCGTACGAGAGCGCCTTCAGCGGCGAGACGTAGACCAGGCTGGTGCGCCGCTGCTTGGGGTCGGGTGGCGCGGGCTCCGCGGCCAGCCGGTCGATCGCCCACAGGAACGCGGCCAGAGTCTTGCCGGAGCCGGTGGGGGCGGAGATCAGGACGTGCTCGCCGGAGGCGATCGCCGGCCAGGCCTGCTCCTGCGCGGCGGTGGGACCGGCGAACGCGCCCTCGAACCATGCGCGGGTACGGGGACTGAACGCATCGAGAGACACTGCCCCACTCAGGCTACTCAGGGTCCATGAAGGCCACGCGGGGGGTGAGGCCCGCGTCCTCGCTCAACGCGGCGATGTGGCGCCCCGGCTGGACAGCGTCGCGGACCTCGCCGACCCAGGGCGCCAGCCGATCGCGCAGCGCCACGACGTCCGGGACGATGACGACGAGCCCCCAGAAGCGCGCCGGTCCCGCCGGGGCGGGCGGGGACGGCGCCTCGACGAGCTCCAGGATGGCCGGACCGAGGCGGCGGAAGCCCTGCCGGAACGCCCCCGCGTCCACCACCCTCCGCAGCGGCATTCCGGCCTGCTCGAGCGCGGCCGCCGTCCGGTCGAAGTCCGGGGTGGTGACGACGACCTGGTCGATGCCGGTGGCGCCGTTGGGATGGGCGACGGGGGCGGCCGGAGGATCCGCGGTCACGCCCGTGGGCAGCCCGTCGATGTCGCCGTGGACCGGCACACCCCGGAGTGTCCACCCGGTGATCCCAGACCCGCTCGCATCCAGCCACAACTCGACGCCGGCCAGCGCCACCACGCCGTCATCGTGCACCGTGAACCCCAATGCCGTCCAGGCGTCAGGCGGATCCGCGATCTGCAGCGCCGCCAGCTCCGGGCGTGCCGTCACGGCAGGGTCAGCACGAGCTTGCCCCGCGGGTGTCCAGTCTGGCTGACCCGGTGGGCCTCGGCGATCTGATCCAGGGGAAACGTCTGGGCGACCGGCACCGACAGCCGGCCCGCCTCGACCAGGGCCGCGGCATCGCGCAGGGCGCCCCATGCGCGCTCCTCGCCCATCCCACCGCTGAACCGCACCCCGGTCTGCTCGGCGCCCGGGTAGTCGGCGATCGTGACGACCCGGTCCGGGGAGCCGGTGAGCTCGACGAGCGCCGGCAGCGCCCCGCCCCCGGCCGCGTCGAGCGCCCGGTCGACGCCGCCGGGCGCCAGCCCACGGACCCGCTCCACCAGGCCGTCACCGTATGTCGTCGGCTCGGCGCCGAACGAGCGCACGTAGTCCTGGTTGGCCGCGCTCGCCGTGCCGATCACCCGCGCGCCGCGCTCCCGCGCGAACTGCACGGCGGCGATGCCGACGCTGCCGGACGCGCCGTTGATGACCAGGGTCTGGCCCGGGCCGACGCCGAGCAGGTCGAGCGTGCGCACCGCGGTCTCGGCGGCGACCGGCAGGGCGGCCGCCGCGACGAAGTCAAGCGCCGCCGGGATGGGTTCGTAGAAGCTCGACAGCGCGAACTGCGCCGCGGCGCCGGCCGCGCTGGCGAACACCCGGTCACCGACGGCGATGTCGCTGACCCCCTCGCCGAGCTCGTCGACGATCCCCGCCGCCTCGACGCCGGTCCGCCGCGGCAGGTCGCCTCCCATCGCTCCGCTGCGGACCTTCCAGTCGATGGGATTGACGGCGGCGGCGCGAACCAGGATCCGGATCTGCCCGGGCCCCGGGTGCGGATCATCGAGCTCGACAAGCTCCAGGACCTCAGGGCCTCCGAACCGGCTGAACTGGATCGCCTTCATCGTCTCTCCCGTGCCGTGGGCGTCGCGTCACACGTTACGCGAACCCGGCCCGCTCACCCGTGGCGGCGCTTGACGATCCCGCTGGGCCGCTTGCGCCGGCCGGGCTCCTGGCGAGGGAACGACGCCGCGGGCACGCGGACGGGCGCCGGCGAGGTGCAGTCCGGGGCGCTCGCGCTCCGGAGCGCCGGCAGTCGCGGCCGGCGGTGGTTCGGCGCCGCGGCGAAGTTGAACGCGCTCGTCAGGTCGCCGGTCACTGTCCGCCGCCACCCGCTCAGATTCGGCACCTCCACGCCGAACCGGGTCTCGACGAACCGCAGCATCGAGGTGTGGTCGAACGTGTCCGAGCAGACGAGCCCGCCCCGGGTAAAGGGGGAGACGATCAGCATCGGCACCCGGAAGCCCAGGCCGATCGGCCCGGCGATCCCATTGGCCGCCGCCGGCAGGGGCGAGATCGTCAGGTACTCGCCCTTGGTCCCCTTCGGTGCCACCGGGGGCGGCACATGGTCGAAGAAGCCGCCGTTCTCATCCCAGGTGATGAACAGCGCCGTCTTTGACCACACCTTGGGGTTGGACATGACCTCCGCGACGATCTGCGCCGCGGCGACCTCGCCCTCGGCGGCCGAGGAGAAGCCGGGATGCTCGGTCTGCCGCAGGTTGGTGAGGATCCAGGAGACCGACGGCAGCCGGTTGTGCCGGACGTCGGAGACGAAGTCGTTGGGGTAGCTGGTGTGCAGCGCGCGGTCGGCCAGCTCTCCCGGCCGGTTGTACGGCGCGAAGTACGTGAGGACGTTGTCGAGGATTCCGCCGCCGGTCTGGTCCATGTACACCTTCCAGCTGACGCCGCGGGCCTGCAGGCGCTCCGGCATCGTCGTCCACCGAAACGCACCCGCCAGCGAGCTGCGCGTGGCGGTGAGCGTCTCGACGAGCGGGCCGCCCCTGGCGCCGGAGGGATCGAGGGTCGCGCTCAGCGACATGATCCGGTTGGGGTCCGTGGGTCCGATGACCGAGCAGTGGTAGCCGTCGCAGATGGTGAAGGCGTCGGCGAGCGCGTAGTAGAAGCGCAGATCGGCTCGCGTGTAGTAGCCCATCGTCTCGATCCCGGCCCCGGCGGGCGTGTCATCCTGCTCGTGGACGGCTACGAACCGGTTCATCCGCCCGCCGTTCCAGGCGTCGTGCTGCGGGCCCCAGTCGTGGGTGATGTCCGGCATGCAGTACTGCATGCCGAGGTGGAACGGGAGGGCCGTCTGGCGGGCCGGGTCCTTCTGATGGAAGGCGGCGGCGCCGCGCCGGTCGGCGAACCCGCGGACGCCGCGCAGGGTGCCGAAGTAATGGTCGAACGAGCGGTTCTCCTGGACGAGGAAGATGACGTGCTCGATGTCGTGCAGCGACCCGGCACGCGGCGCCGCGGCGGCCGCCCCTGCCAGGAGCCCATCGAGGCCGCCGCCCAGGGCGGTCAGCCCCAGCCCGGCGACGCCGGCCCGCGCCAGAGTCTCGCGCCGTGTCAATCCGGAAGCCCGCTCCGCGTCCATACTGCCTCTCCTTGATCGTTGATCGGACGGGCAGGCTACCGGGCTCAGCGTCCGGTGAGCATCCGCGCCCGCGCGAACACATCGTCGAGCATCGCCTCGGTCAGCCTCCCGGTGAAGGTGTTCTGCTGGCTGGGGTGAAAGCAGCCCAGCAGGACGTAGCCGCCGGCCCCGGCTTCGGCGCCGTGGCCGAATCGCGGCCGCGGTCGCGGGCGCTCCAGTCCCAGCCCGTCGACCAGGATCCGCAGCGCCGCATCCCAGGCGAACGCGCCCAGGCAGACGATCACGCGGGCTCGCTCGAGCAGCCGCAGCTCGCCGGCGGCGAACGGCAGGCAGTTGGCGCGCTCGGCCGGCGTCGGCTGGTTGGCCGGCGGCGCGCAGCGGACGGCAGCGCAGACCCAGCAGTCGTGCAGCGTCAGGCCGTCGTCGCGGCTGACCGAGGTCGGCTGGCTGGCGTAGCCGGCCCGGTGCAGCGCGGCGAACAGCCAGTCCCCGGAGCGGTCACCGGTGAAGATGCGCCCGGTGCGGTTGCCGCCGTGGGCCGCGGGCGCCAGGCCCAGCACGATGACCGACGCGTCCGGGTCGCCGAACCCCGGAACCGGCCGCCCCCAGTAGGCCTGATCCCGAAACGCGGCGCGCTTGGTCTGAGCCACCTCCTCGCGCCAGGCGACCAGCCGCGGGCACTTGCGACACTCGACGACCTCGCCCTCGAGCCGCTCCAGGCGCTCCCGGCGCTCGGCGCCGGTCACGACGGAGGCGCGTCGAGCAGTCCAAAGATGAGGCGGTCGATCACCGGTGCCAGGTCGAGCACCCGCTCCGGCACACCGAGCCGCACCTGCCGGGAGACGAGCTCGGTGATGGCGCCGACCACGGCGAACGGGTCGTGCGGAGAGCAGAAGCGGCCGATGAGACCCCTCCGGGCGGCGGCAGCGTTCTCGGCGTCGAGCACGGCGGCGAACGCCTGCAGGATTCGGTCGCGCCGTTGGGCAGCCCGCGGACCCGCGCCGATGATCTCCACCAGCAGGGTCTGAGCGAACTCCGGGTGCTGGGCGAGCACGCCCAGGAAGGCGCGGGTGCCCGCCTTCATCCGCTCGCGGGCATCTCCCGTGGGGGCCTGGCGAGCCGCCTCGGCCATCTCCCGCTGGACGAGCTCCGTGCCCATATCGAACAGCGCCAGCATGCACTCCTCCTTGTTGGCGAAGTGCTCGTAGAACGTCGCCTTGGACATTCCGGCCCGGCGGCTGATCGACTCCGAGCTGGCGCCGGCGTAGCCGGCCTCGGCGAACTCCAGGGCGGCGGCGCGCAGCAGACGCTCGCGCTGCAGCGGCAGCCGCACCTCCGGCGGCGGGGCATGGCGGCCTCGCGCGGTCGCCATGGCCCGCTCTAGGCCTTTAGCGAGCGCCCGTAGTGGCGCTCGTAGTAGTCGCGGTACACCCCGGAGCGGATCGGCTCCCACCACCACCGGTTCTCGCGATACCAGTCGACCGTGCGCGCAAGCCCCTCCTCGAACCCGGTCCGGGCGCGCCACCCCAGCGCCGCGAGCTTGTCGGAGGACAGCGAGTAGCGACGATCGTGCCCGGGACGGTCGGTGACGTACTCGATCAGGGACTCATCGCCCCCGGTCAGCTGGAGGATCCGCTTGACGACCTCCAGGTTCTCGCACTCGTCCGGCCCGCCACAGTTGTAGACCTCGCCCGGATGCCCGTGCTCCAGGACGTGGCCGATGCCACGCCCAAAGTCCTCGACGAACAGCCAGTTACGGACGTTCTTGCCGTCCCCGTACACCGGCAGGTGATCGCCCGCCAGGGCGTTGAGGATCATGAGCGGGATCAGCTTCTCGGGATACTGGCGCGGGCCGTAGTTGTTGGAGCCGCGGCAGACGAGGGTCTCCAGGCCGTAAGTGTGGAAATAACTGAGGACGAGCAGGTCGGCGCCGGTCTTGGTGGCGCTGTAGGGGCTCGACGGTCGCAGGGGCGACTCCTCGGTGAACGAGCCGGTCTCGATCGAGCCGTACACCTCGTCGGTGGAGACCTGGACGTAGCGCAGCCCTCGCTCCCGCGCCGCCTCCAGCAGCACGTGGGTCCCCTGCCCGTTGGTCACGCTGAACGCGAACGGGTCGGCGATGGAGCGGTCGACGTGCGTCTCGGCGGCGAAGTTGACGATCGCCTCGGCGTCGCCGACGGCGTCGGCCACCGCGCCAGGGTCCTCGATGGCGCCGTGGACGAAGCGGATATCGGACTCCACCGCGCGCAGGTTCTCGCGGCGGCCGGCGTACGTCAGCGCGTCGAGTACCGTCACCGCATCACCGTGCTCGCGCACCCGCAGCTCGACGAACGTGGAGCCGATGAACCCCGCGGCGCCGCAGACCAGGAGCTTCATGCCGTCACCCCGGCCAGCTCGGACAGGAACTCGCTCAACCCGTCGCTCCAGGACGGGAGCTGGGGTGCGGCGCGCTCGGAGGCGAGCACGCTGTACGCCGGACGCCGGGCCGGCGTCGGATACTCGGCGGTGCTGATCGGCCGAACCTCGCAGCGCGAGCCGGCAGCGGCCACGATGGCGGCAGCGAACTCATACCAGGAGCAGGCTCCGGCGGCTGCGACGTGCAGGATCCCCGGACGGGGCGTCTCGGCAATCTCGACGAGCGCCGCCGCCAGGTGTCCGGTGAACGTCGGACAGCCGATCTGATCGGCGACGACGCTCAGCTGATCGCGCTCCCCGGCCAGGCGAAGAATCGTCTTGGGAAAGCACCTGCCGTGGGCGCCGAACAGCCAGGAGCTGCGGACGACGGTGTGCCGCCCCGGCGCGGCGCCGGCCACCGCCTCCTCGCCCGCCAGCTTGGAGCGGCCGTAGGCCGAGGCGGGCCCGACCGGGTCGGATTCGACGTACGGCTCGCGCTTGGAGCCGTCGAACACGTAGTCCGTCGACACGTGGATCGTCCAGGCTCCGGCGGCCGCCGCGGCGGCCGCCACGTGGCCGGCGGCGGCACCGTTGACCGCCAGCGCATCCTCGAACCGGGCCTCAGCCCCGTCGACATCCGTCCAGGCGGCGCAGTTGACCACGGCGTCCGGCGCGGCCGCGCCGACCGCTCGCGCGAGGGCGGCGGGATCGCAGATGTCCAGCGAGGACCGGGGAACGGCGATGGGCTCATGCCCGCCCGCCTCGGCTGCCCGCTGCACGTCACGGCCGAGCATTCCGCCCGCACCTGTGATCAGGATGCGCATCGGGCACAGCCTAGACACCTGCCCAGAGCACTGCGGCCCAACCGCCGTTCCGTGCATGGTCGAAACGGCTGGCCGGTGTAATGCTGGCGTAATGTTTTTGTAAGGTGACGCCGTCGTTACGAGGCGGTTTTGCTGGTCGCGAAAGCTGTCCTCCGGGCGATTACCCGGAGCAGAATGGCCCGCATCACCTCGCGTCTTGCACCCCTCCGCCTCCGGCGGCTCGCCGCCGTTGCGATCATCCTGCTCGCGCTGGAATCGGTGGTCTACGGGCTGGCGGGGCCGGAGCTGGAGGGTGGACGGGGCTGGCTGCTTTCCGGCGGGCTCGTTCCGGAGGCCCCGGCCGGCGCCCGGATCGCCGCGCTGGTGCTGGGCCTGGCCCTGCTGGCGCTGACCCCCCACGTTTGGCGCGGAACCCGCACCGCACTGGCGCTGGCGATCACCGCCCTGCTGGCGCTGGCCGTCCTCAGCGCCGAGCATGACCGGATCGCCGTCGCCGGCCTGCAGGCGGGCCTGGCCCTGACCCTGGCGCTGGCACGCGGCGCGTTTCCGCTCGGCTGCTCCAACCGCCCCCGTCCGAGGATCGTCCTGGCGGCACTGGGGGCCTGGACCCTGGCCGCGGCCGCGCTCGCCCTGGCCGCGCTCGTCGCCCGCACCACCGGGCACGTCCTCGCCCACGCTCTCCGTCACCCGGTCGGTCACGCGCTGCATCTGGCCGCTGCCACGCCGCGGCTCGACGCCGGCTGGACCTCGCTGATCGAGGTGCTGACCGGCGGGGCGCTGGCGATCTCCGTTCTGGCGCTGCGATCCGCCGTGTCACCCGCCCGGACCGACAACCGCCCCACGGACCACGAGTACCGGACCGCCCGCGCAATCATCGACGCCCACGGCGTCGACTCGCTCGCGCCGTTCGTCGTCCGCCCGGACAAGGCGCTGGCCTTCGCCGCCGGCGGCGTGCTGTCCTACCGGGTGATCGGCGGCACCGCCGTCGTCTCCGCGGACCCGGTGGCCCCCGGTGACGGCGCCGGCGACGTGCTCGCCGGCTTTCAGACCTACGCCCGCGAGCGGGGCTGGCAGATCGCCGTCTGGGGCGCATCCGACGGCCACCTGGAGGCCTACCGGCGCCTGGGACTGCGGGCCATCTGCGTCGGCGAGGAGGCCTTCGTCGATCCGGCCGGCTTCAGCCTGGAGGGCCGAGCGGTGCGCAAGCTGCGCCAGTCGCTCCACCGGGTCGCCCGGCGGGGCTGGCAGATCGACGTGTGTGACGGGCGGGACATCGACGCGACGCTCGAGGATGAGATCGACGCGCTCGCCGAGCGCTGGCGGCTGGCCCACCCGCGCCTGCATGGGTTCGCCATGAGCATGGGAGCCTACGCTGGGGAGCTGCGTCCGGACGACCTCTGTCTGCTGGCCCGGTCGCCGGACGGCCACCTGGGGGCGGTCATGCGATTCGTCCCGTACGGGGGCAACCTCTCGCTCGACACGATGCAGCGCGTCGGGGTCACGCCCAACGGCCTCAACGAGGCGCTCGTGGTCCGAGCGCTCGAGGTGGCGCGGGAGCGCGGCATCGCGGAGGTGAGCCTCAACTACGCCGGCCTCGCGCACCTGGTGCGCGAGGAGCCGAGCGGACGGCGGTGGCGCCGAGCGCTGATCAAGACGGCGGTCGCGCCGCTCCACCGCCGGTTTCAGATGGACCGCCTCGTGCGCTTCAACGACAAGTTCGCACCGCGATGGCAACCGCGTTATCTGGTCTATGAATCGCGTTTCGCATTGCCGCGGACGGTCATCCGGGTGCTCCAGGCCGAGGGCTACCTCCCCCAGCCCCGTCCCTCGGCCCTGTGGGCCCGGATGACCCACATGCTGCCGCAGCCCCGACCGGATCGCCCGCGCCAGCGCCGGGCGCTCAGTGAGCCGCGGTGAGCGGGCTGACCGCGCGCCGGGTCCTGGTGGTCGCCATGACCACGGCGCTGACGGCCGTGGGGCTCACGGGGACCTACCGCTACTGGGAGTCCTACTACCAGCACCGCGGTTTTCAGACCGTCGCGTTCCTCCCGCACGCCCGGTCGGGGCATCTGGAGACCGTGTCGTTCTACTCGCCGGCGCTGCATCGCCAGGCCGACTACCTCGTCTATCTGCCCCCGGGTTACGGCCAGAGCGCCCGCCGGTATCCCACCTACTACCTGCTGCACGGCAGCCCGGGTCGCCCGGAGGTCTACCTGGGGATCGCCAGCATGCCGGTCCGCATGGACAACCTGATCAGCCGCCACCGCATGCGGCCGATGATCCTGGTCATGCCGGACGGGCGGATCGGCGGCAGCACCTACTCCGATTCGGAGTGGGCGAACACTCCGTCCGGCCAGTACGCGAGCTACGTCATCGATGTCATGCGCGACGTCGACCACCGCTTCCTGACGATCCCCAACCGCCGCGCCCGGGTCATCGCCGGGTTCTCGGCCGGCGCGTACGGCGCCACCAACATCTTCCTGCACAACATCCGGTCGTTCGCGAACCTGCAGTCCTGGTCCGGCTATTACCTGGAGGCCCGGAGCGGGGTGTTCGCCCACGCCAGCGGCGCCACCCTGGCCGACAACAGCCCGCTGGACTACATCCACCGAGTGGCCGGCGTCATCGCCCGGTTCCCGGCGCGGGCCTTCCTGTTCGTGGGGCGTGACGACAACGACAGCCCCCAGACCCGGCCGATGGCAGATGCACTGGCCGCCGCGGGAGCCACGGTCAGCTATGCGCTGTACCACGGAGGACACGACTGGCAGCTCTGGCACGCCCACCTCAACCAGATGCTGATCCTGGCCTCTCAGGACACGAGCGCGCCGTTGCGACGCGGCGCCGGAGTCGCCCGCACGCTCACGCCCGGCGTTGTGCCGATCCCGCACGGTGCGGGACGCCGTCACCGGCCGGGGACGGCCGCTCGCGGCCACATCCGGACCCGGGCCGGCCGGGTCCATGGTCGCCGCCGGCACCAGAGGGGCTCGGTGCCGGCGACGACAGGCCCGATCGCATGATCGGCGGACTGGTGCTGGCGCTGTGCTCGGCGGCGCTCATCAACATCGGCTTCCTGCTCCAGCACCGGGGACTGCGCCGCAACTCCGGCGGCGGCCTCCTGCGCCAGTTGCGGCGGGCGCTGCGTGACCGCGTGTGGCTGAGCGGGCAGGCGATCGGCTGGATCGGCTTCGCCGCCCAGATCGTCGCCGTCGCCATCGCGCCGCTCTCGCTGGTGCAGGCGTTCGCCGCCGGCGGCCTGGCGCTGTCGGTCCCGGTCGCCGCCTGGATGTTCCGGCATCACATCACCCGGACGCAGATGGTGGCGGTGCTCGTCATGGCCGCCGCGCTGGCGGTCCTGCCGATCGGCTTCTCGACAGCCCGCGACCACATCGACACCGGGGCCCTCGTCCTGGCCACAGCCGTGGGAACGCTGGCGGCGCTCGGCGTCGCCCAGGTGCCGGCCGCCTGGGCGCGCGCGATCGCCGCCGGCGTCTTCTACGGGCTCGCCGACGCCGCCATCAAAGCGGTGTCGCTGGCCTGGAGCACCCAGGGGGTGAGCGCGGTCATCTCCGGCTGGACGCTGGTGGCGGCCGCCGGGACGTTTGCCGGCTTTCTCGCCTTTCAGTCCTCGCTGCAGGGGGATGGACCGGTGACGGCCATCTCAGTGATGAACGGGCTGGCCGCGCTGGCCGCGCTCGTCTGCGGAGTGGTCGCCTTCGGCGAGTCGCTCGGAGTGGGTCCCGTCGCGGCGACCGCGCACCTCGTGGCGATCACGGTCGTGCTCGCCGGGGTCCCGGTGATGGCCGCGGCGCAGACGGAGATCGCCGAATCCGGCGAGACCCGCCGCCGGCAGGTGCCGCGCGCCGAGGCGTTCCCACCACTGGCCCAGCGCGTGCGGTAGCACGCTCCCGGCCGCGAAGGCGATCGCCTCCAGCACCGGGCCGAAGCCGGGGGTGCGGGAGGTCAGGACCTGGCTGAACGGCAGGTTGCGCGCCAGGGCGTAGGCCGCCTGCGAGGCGACGAGGAGGACGGCCAGCCCCAGGACGCCGGTCAGGGCGACGCGCCAACCCGGCTGCATGCGGGCCAGCGCCACCCCGGCGAGCGCGCCCGCCAGCAGCCAGGCGACGAGCACCCACAGCAGCGGCTGGCCGTCGAACGAGGCGAGCTGGAGCAGCGGCAGGGCATCGGCGATCCGGGGGCCGACCCCCAGCCACCCCAGCCCGCGCAGCGCGTACAGCCAGCCGAATCCGGCCAGCAGGCCCACCAGCACGATCACCAGCCAGGCGAGTCCCCGTCCGGCGATCCCAGCGGAGCGTCGCACGATCGTCGTCACATCACTGAGGGTACGGCCCGTCCCCCTCCGGAATGTGTGCGCCGGTTTAGGGTTCGAGCGCCAAAACCTTCGCGCGCGTTGCGGGTTTACCGGTCTGCATGCCCGCGCCCAACCCGGTTCACACACCGCCCCGGACGATTAGGATCCTCCATCCATGGCCAGAGGTCGCAGACGCCGCGGGGTTCTGAGCACAGCCACGGGGTCGCTGGTCGTGCTGTGCTCGCTGCTGGCGGGCACCGCCGTCGTGCTCGCCCGCAGCCGGGCGGCGCGTGTCGCCGGCGCCCCGCCGCGGACGCTGTCGGTGACCTGCCGATCCCCGTCGCTGAACGGCACGCTGCCCGCCGAGGTGTATCTGCCGGCCGGCTACAGCGCCCACGGTGCGCGCGACCCGGTCATCTACTTCCTCCACGGGCTGCCGGCCGGGCCCCAGTCCTACACGCAGAACGCGTTCCTGGCGGCGACCCTCACCGCCGCCCACCAGCGGGCGATCGTGGTCACGCCCCAGGGAGCGCGGGCCGCCGACAGCGACCTTGAGTACCTGGACTGGGACCCGCAGGAGAACTGGCCGGCGGCCATCTCCCATGATCTGACCGCCTGCGTCGACGCTCGGTTTCACACCATCGCCAACCGGTACGGACGGGCGCTCATGGGACTGTCGGCGGGCGGATACGGCGCCTTCAACGTCGGCCTGCGCAACCTGGCGGAGTTCTCCGTGGTGGAATCGTGGAGCGGATACTTCGCGGCCACCGACCCCAGCGGCTACCACGTCCTGTCGTTCGGCTCACCCCAGGCGCAGCGCGCGGCCACCGTCCCCACGGGGGCGGCGCTGCGTCAGCAGCTCGCCACCTGGCCGACGATGATCGCCTTCTACGTCGGCAACCAGGACGGCCGCTTCCTGGGCATGAACCGGCAGTACGACGCCTCGCTGCGCCAGAGCGGAATCGGCCACGCGTTCGCCGTCTATCCCGGAGGCCACACCTACGCGCTGTGGCAGGCCCACGCCCAGCAGTGGCTGACGATGGGTCTGACGTTCCTGGCCGCGGGCCGAAGCCACCACCTGGCCAGTTCGCGCGGCGCTTCTGGGCTGTAGGAGACCTAAGCGCGCTGCGCGTGGTGCAGCCCCTGGCGCCGCGCGGCGGCGACCTGAGCGGAGGGAACGACCATCACGGCCCGGTCGGCGCGCTGGAGGACGGCATGGGACACGCTGCCGAGCAGCGCCTGCAGGCCGGTGCGCCCCCGGGACCCCATGACGATCGCCGTGGCGTTGGCCCGGTCAGCCTGGGCAATGATGGTGTCCGAGACCGATCCGGACTGCGGGCGCGCGCGGGGGGTGGCGTCAAACCCGGCCGCCCGGGCCAGATCCGCACCCTCGGCCGCCGTGCGGCCGGCCTGCTCCTCCGCCTCCTCGTCGGCGCCAGTCGGCGCGCTCAGACCCGCCATCAGCGCCTCGCCCGCCGCGGTCCGCGCCAGCATCTCGGCCAGCGGCTCCCACACCGTCAGCACGACCGCCGGGTGACCGGACAGGACGCGTCCGGCCTGCGCAATCGCGGCCTTGGCGTCGGCGGAGCCGTCGTAGCAGATGAGAACCACGCGTCAGACCTGGGCCGGCGTCACCAGCCGTCCGCGGCGCCGCCGGACCACCCGGTCGGCGACCGCCTCCGGTCGAGCACGCTCACGAGCGCCGTCCAGCCGAGGTGGCGATCGCGCACACGATGTCGATCGTGGAGATGACTCCGGTGAGGTGGCCGTTTCGCGCGTCGCGGACGAGCAGGTGCGTGATCCCGTGCTCCGTCATCACCCGCGACGCGTCTCGCAGCGAGCGCTGGGAGGAGATCGCCAGCCACTCGGTCGCCGCGATCTCCCCGGCCGTGCAGTCCGGTCGATCGGCAGCGGCGATCAGGTCGCCGTCGGAGATGATGCCGGCATGACGTCCGTAGGGAGCGATGGCGACCGCGTGCACGCGGTGAGAGCACATCACCGCCGCCACTTCGGCCAGGGTCGCGGCCGGGTCACAGCTGACGATGCCGTGGTGCATGCAGTCTCCCACGCGAATCTGGTCGAGGTCCCCTGGTCTGGTTTCAAGCATGACCAGAGCATCGATGAGGCCGGTGGAGCCGCCATCGGGACGTTGCCTCGCTGGATGGTGGCGCGAATGACGGACGCCGATCAGTGGGCTGACCCCACGTGACCCCGTAGGCAGCCCGGATGGACCCCGGGGGGGCGGGACCTACCGTCCCGGGCATGTTCGGCACGCACGCGGACACACGATGACGGCGGCGATCACCACCCGGGCGCTGTCCAAGCGCTACGGCGCCACGCTGGCGCTGGACAACCTCGACATCTCGATCGCCCCGGGCGAGGTCTACGGGTTCCTCGGCCCCAACGGCGCCGGCAAGACGACGACGATTCGGCTGCTCCTCGGCCTGCACCGTCCCACCAGCGGACAGGCGACGCTGTTCGGCATCGACGCGTGCGCCGATCCCGTGGCCGCGCACCGCCGGGTCGCCTTCGTTCCCGGCGAGCCCGCCCTGTGGCCGGGCCTGACGGCAGCCGAGACCTTCGAGCTGCTGGCCGCCCTCCACGGCGGGACCGACGCCGCCTACCGCAACGACCTCGTCACCCGGTTTGCCCTCGACACCGACAAGCGGGTGCGCGCGCTCTCCAAGGGCAACCGCCAGAAGGTGCTGCTGATCGCCGCGCTGGCCACGCGCGCCGACCTGCTGGTGCTCGATGAGCCGACGAGCGGGCTGGACCCGCTGATGGAGGTCGCCTTCCGCGAGTGCATCCGCGAGGCGCGCGAGCGGGGGCAGACCGTGTTCCTGTCCTCGCATCTGCTCGGCGAGGTCGAGGCCCTGTGCGACCGGGTGGGGATCCTGCGTGCCGGCGGCCTCGTCGACGAGGGAACGCTGCCGGAGCTCCGGCACCTGAGCGCGCAGGTGGTGGAGGTGACGTTCGCGACCACGCCGCCGGAGCTGCCCCGGCTGGAGGGAGTCAAGGCGATCCAGACGAACGCGCACACGGTGCACTTCGAGGTATCCGGTCCGATCGCGCGCCTCATCGATGCGCTGGCCGGCACGCCGATCACCGGGCTGACGAGCCGCGTGCCGTCGCTGGAGGAGATCTTCGTTCACCACTACCGGCAGCCGGCCGCGTGACGTCGGCCCTCAGCCACGCTCCGCGCCTCGCCCGCCCGGCAGACCGCGGACGGCGACCCAACGCCGCCACCCGCCTCGTCACCCGGACGATCGCCCAGGATTGGCGTAAGACGGTCGGCTTCGCTGCGCTCTTCGCCCTCATGGCGTACATCCAGCCGGTCGCCTACCGCCACGCCTACTCGACCCTCGCCGAGCGGCTGGCGTTCGCGCGCAGCTTCGCCGGCAACAAGGCCCTGCTCATCTTCTACGGCGAGCCGCATGATCTGCTCACCGTCGGCGGCTACAGCGCCTGGCGGGTCGGCGGGACGCTCGCGCTGTTCGCCGCCTTCTGGGGCCTGCTGGCCGCCACCGGGAAGCTGCGCGGCGAGGAGGAGTCCGGCCGCACCGAGATCGTTCTGTCCGGCGCGTTGAGCCGCCGCGCCGGCTTCTCCGCGGCGGCGGCCGGGCTCGGCGCCGAGGCGCTGGTCCTGTGGGCGGCGCTGTGGCTGGGCCTGATCGCCGGGCGGCTGCCGGCGGGCCCGTCGGCCGTCCTTGCTCTGGCGATCATGTCCGTGGCGCCCGTCTTCGCCGGCGTCGGCGCTGTCGTCAGCCAGCTGACGAACACGCGCCGGGCGGCCCTGGAGCTCAGCGCGGCCGTGTTCGCCGTTGCCTTTGCCCTCCGCGTCGTGGCCGACACGGTGAGCGGCGCCGGCTGGATGCGGTGGCTGTCCCCGCTGGGGTGGGCCGAGGAGATCCGGCCCTTCGCGCATCCACGGCCGTTGGCCCTGCTGCCACCCCTGGCGGCCGGCGCCCTGCTGTTGGCCGTCGCCGCGGCGCTCCTGCGCGGGCGCGACATCGGCTCCGGTCTGCTCGGCGGGCGCGACAGCCGGGCGCCACGCCGGGCGCTGCTGGGCTCGGTCGCCCAGTTCACCGTGCGCGGCGAGAGCGGAAGCCTCGCGATCTGGCTGGCGGGGACCGCGGTGTACGCCCTGATCGTGGGGCTCGTTGCGCCCAGCGTCTCGGCGGCCAATATTCCGGGCGGGCTGCGCCACGAGGTGGAGAAGCTGGGCGGCGGCTCGATTGCGACGCCGGCAGGGTACGTCTCGTTCACGTTCCTGTTCTTCGTGCTGGCGGTCAGCCTGTTCGCGGGCTCACAGATCTCGGCGGCCCGGACCGAGGAGGCAACGGGGCGGCTGGAGACGATCCTCGGCCTTCCGCTGCAACGGCGGCGCTGGCTGTGGAGCCGGCTTGGCGTCGGCCTGCTGGCCGGACTCGCCATCGCGCTGCTGGCCGCCGTGCTGACCTGGGTGGGCGCGACCGCCGCGGGCAGCACCATCGCGCTGCCGAGGATGCTGCTGGCGGCACTCAACTGCGTGACCCTGGCGGTGCTGTTCCTGGGCGTCGGCGCGCTGCTGTACGCGCTCGCCCCCCGCGCCGGGGCAGCATTGACCTACGGGCTCGTCATCGCCGCCTACCTGTGGCAGCTCTTCGGGACGCTGCTTGGCGCGCCCGGGTGGCTGACCGGGGTGACGCCATTCGCCCACATCGGCCTCGTCCCCCAGGCGTCATTCGAGACCGTGGCAGCACTCGTGATGGCGCTGGTGGGCGTTGCCGGCGCCATCGCCGCCGGCTTCGCGATCGAACACCGCGACCTCGCCTTGAACTGACCGTGACGACCCTCTCGATCCAGGAACGGAGACGACCATGACCCATCCCTCTCACCCCACCGTCCCGGGACCACGGCCCCGCCGTGTCCTGATCGCCGGGGGCGGTGTCGCCGGGCTGGAGGCGGCGTTCGCCCTGCGTGAGATCGCCGGCGACGGCGTGGCCATCCAGATCCTGGCCCCCGGGGGCGAGTTCGTCTACCGGCCGACGTCGGTCGGCGAGCCGTTCACGTCAGGCCACGCGCGCCGGTACTCACTCCCCAAGCTGGCGGCCGCCGCCGGGGCCGAGCTCATCCAGGGCAGCCTGAGCGCGGTCGACGCCGACCAGCGCAGCGTGACGACACAGGACGGGATGACGCTCGCCTACGACGAGTTGCTCGTGTGCCCGGGGGCGATCATGCGCCACCCCTACGAGCACACCACGCCGTTCGACGATTCCCGGGTCGACGAGCTGCTCCATGGTCTGGTCCAGGACGTCGAGGGGGGCTACGTCAAGCGACTGGCCATCGTCGTTCCGGCGCCGATGCCGTGGCCGCTGCCCGCCTACGAGCTGGCGCTGATGGCCTCCGAGCGCGCCTGGGACATGCGCGCCGAGATGGACGTGACCGTCTTCACTCCGGAGACGGCGCCGCTGGCCGTGTTCGGCGCGCAGGCCAGCCACCAGCTGTCGCGGCTGCTCGCCGAGCGGCGCATCGACGTGGTCACCGCCGCCTATTGCGAGATCCCGCGGGCGCAGACGATCGTCGTCCATCCCGGCGGCCGGGAGGTCCACGCCGACCGGATCGTGTCGCTGCCCGCGCTGGCAGGCCCGGCGATCGCGGGCCTGCCGCAGGACGGCAACGGCTTCGTGCCCATCGACGAGTACGGCCGGGTGTCCGGCCTCGAGACGGTGTGGGCGGCCGGCGACGCCACCGACTACCCGCTCAAGCAGGGCGGCATCGCCGCGCAGCTGGCGGACACCGTCGCGTGCGGCATCGCCGCGGCCGCCGGCGCTGCGGTGCAGCCGGTGCCGTTTGCGCCGAAGCTGGAGGGAGTCCTGCTGACCGGCGGGCGCCCCCGCCAGGTCCACGGTCGCGCCGCCGGCACCGGCCCGGACACCTCCAGCCTCACGGCCGTCACGCGCGACCAGCAGCCGCCCAAGATCGCGGCCCGCTTCCTGATGCCGCACCTCACCGACGAGCTGCCGCCGGTCCCGCTCTCCGGGTGACGAGCGCCGGCAGCGCCAGCACCGGGCACGCAGCGTCGGCGAGGACCTTCACGGCGACGCCGCCCGCAGCGGGCGCGCCGGGGCGGGGCGGCCCGCCCGTGCCGACGACCAGCAGGTCGGCGCCGACCGCGCGCGCGCCGGCGCCGATCGCGACGCCCACCGCCACGTCGGCACCGCGGATCACATACAGCGAGGCGTCGAACCCGTGATCGCGAAGCTCCCGCACCTGGCCCTTGAGCTTGGCGATGGTGGCCTCCTCCGCCTCCCCTCGCGCCGTCGCCGGCGTGCCGCCGGGCGCGGCGATGTGGAGGATCCACAGCATCGCCCGCTCAGTGGCCGCCAGCTGCGCCACCCAGCCCAGCGCCCGATCTGCGGCTGGGGATCCGTCGCTGGCCCAGGCGATCGTCGCGAACACAGGTCCTCAGGCGGCGGCTCGGCGGCGCATCGCGATCAGAGAACCCACACGTGTCCGAAGTGGGAGGCGACCCGAGGGGTCACGATGGGGTCCGGCGCAATCGAATCAGCCTCGCCGTCACCGGCGAGCGCCGCGACGGTCGCCGCCACACTGGCCGCCAGCGCCTCGGTCGCGTAGCCACCCTCCAGGCTGGCGCCGACCGGCGCGCCGACGGCGGCGCCCAGGTCGCGCACGTGACACGCCATCTGTCCGAACGAGCCGGCATCGAGCAGGCATCCGCCGAGCGGGTCATCGCGGTGAGCGTCGAACCCGGCGGAGATGAGCACCAGCCCGGGGCGGTACTCGAGGCCGATCGGCACGATCACGTGCTCGAGCACCGATAGCCACACCTCCTCGTCCGAGCCCTTCGCCACCGGGATGTTGACGGTGAAGCCCCGCCCGTCCCCGGAGCCGGTGTCGGTCAGCGCTCCCGTCCCCGGAAACAGACCTGATTGGTGAATGTTGGCGACCAGGACGTCATCCCGCCGGCGAAAGATCTCGGCGGTCCCGTTGCCGTGGTGCACGTCCCAGTCGATGATCAGGACCCGGGCCACGCCGAGCTCGCGGATCGCCACCTCGGCGGCGATCGCGATGTTGTTGAACAGGCAGAAGCCCATGGCCCGGTCCTGCTCGGCGTGGTGACCGGGCGGCCGCAGTGCGCAGAACCCGCTCTGAGCGGGGTCGTCGACCAGCGTCCGGACCATCGCGCACGCACCCCCCACCGCATGCATCGCCGCCATGTACGAGGCCGGCCCAATCGCCGTGTCGTCGTCGAGAGCGCCACCCCCCGCCTCGCACAGCCTCCGGATGAAGTCGATGTGCGGGACGGTGTGGACCAGCGCCAACTCGGCGTTGGTCGCCGCTGGCGCCAGGACCCACTCCACCTCCCCGGCGGATGCCGCGACGGCGTCCTGCACCGCGATGATGCGCTCCGGGCTGTCCGGGTGACCCGGCGAGAAGGCGCCCGGATCGTGGCGAACGGACGAAGGGTGATGGAAGAACAGCACGGCTCTCAGTGTGGCTTGCGCCTCGCCGCACAGCATCCACCATCGCCGGCGCGCCGGGCATCGGTCCTCGCACCGAAGGGGACTGCGGCCGCCTACGGATGGAGCCCGGGCGGATCGGCGGTTGGATGTCCGTATGACCACGCAGATCACACCCACCACTTCGCTGGCGCGCGTCGCCGCCGCCGTCGATTCGTACCCGGAGGGGCGGGACGCGACCGGTCTGGCTGCCGCCATCGCCCAGGCGACCGGGGCCGAGCTCATGCTGCTGGCGGTGGAGCCTGATCTGCCGCTGATCATCCCCGGCCTGCAGCGCGATCAGGTCCGTCACGAGACCGAGGCGATGCTCAAGCAGACGAGGACGTCGCTGGCACCCGACGCCCGGATCAAGATCACCAGCGACATCTCGGTTCCGCGCGGGCTGGAGCGCCTGTGCCGAGCCCAGCACCGCGACCTGCTCGTCGTCGGCTCCAGCCGGCGAGGGGCACCCGGCGTGGTCTCGATCGGCGGGCGCACCCGCCAGCTGATCGACGACCTGGGCGCCGCGCTGGCGATCGCACCGCGCGGACTGAGCCGTCAGCACCCGCTGAAGCTCCAGCGGGTCGCCGTCGGCTACGACGGCGGACCGGAGGCACAGGCGGCGTTGGCCGCCGCCACCCAGATCGCCGCCGGCGCCGGAGCCGAGCTGATCATCCGCGGCGTCGTCGACGACCGGGTCCCCGCCCTCGGCTGGCCGAGCGTGTGGATGGGGGAGATCATGGAGTCCTGGAAGGAGATGATGGACGACGAGGAGCGCGAGCTGCGGTCCGAAATCGAGGAGCTCGTCAACGCCGGCGATGTCCCGGCCCGGATCGATCTGGCCCGCGGCCGCCCCGCCGCGTCCCTGCATGATCTGTCCAAAGAGGTCGACCTACTGGTGATCGGCTCGCGCCGCTGGGGTCGTCTGGCCCGGCTCGTCCTGGGCGGAACCGGAGAGCGGCTCGTGCACGGTGCCCAGTGCTCGCTGTTGATCGTTCCACGCCCCCAGACCGACAGCTGAGCGACGAGCCGGCGGTTCGCGCCCACGACGTCGGTGTGCGCCGCGGCGGCATCGACGTCCTGCGCGGTCTGACGTTCGAGCTCCCCCGTGGGCGGGTCATCGGGCTGCTCGGTCCGAGCGGGTCCGGCAAGACGACCCTGATGCGCGCACTCGTGGGTGTCCAGCGCCGGGTCCGCGGCGAGCTCAGCGTGCTCGGCCGCCCGGCCGGCTCGCCGGACCTGCGCCACCGCGTCGCCTACCTGACCCAGGCCCCGTCGATCTATTCCGACCTGACGATCAGCGAGAACCTGCGCTACTTCGCGGCGACGCTCGGCGCCCGGGCCGGCCAGGTGGAGGCCGTGCTCGCCACCGTCGAGCTCACCCCATTCGCCGGCCGCACCGTCCGGCGCCTGTCCGGAGGCCAGCGCGCCCGCGTCGCCCTGGCCAGCGCACTGCTCGGAGACCCGGAGCTGCTGGTGCTCGACGAGCCAACGGTGGGCCTTGATCCTCTGCTGCGGCGCCGGCTCTGGGGCCTGTTCGGCAGGCTGGCGGCCGACGGCGCGACCCTGCTCGTCTCCAGCCACGTCATCGATGAGGCCCGCCATTGCCACGAGCTCCTGCTGCTGCGCGACGGCGCCCTCGTCGCCCGTGACACGCCTGAGGGATTGGCGCGGCGAGGGGGAAGCGAAGATCTCGACCAGGCGTTCGCCCACGTCATCGAGCAGGTCGATCAGGAGCGCGGCGAGAGCCCATGACGCGGCTGCTGGCGACCGCCGGGCGCATCCTGCGCCAGCTGCGACACGACCCCCGCACCGTCGGCCTGCTGCTGATCGTGCCCGTGGCGCTGATGACCCTGCTGCGGCTCGTCTACGGGCGCCGCCCGGCGGCGTTCGACGCCGTCGGAGCTCCGCTGCTGGCGATCTTTCCTCTGCTGACCATGTTCCTGGTGACGTCCGTCGCGGTGCTCCGTGAGCGCACCTCCGGCACGCTGGAGCGATTGCTGACCACGCCGCTGCGCAAGGGGGAATTGCTCGCGGGGTATGGGCTCGCCTTCGGCCTGGCCGCCGTCGTCCAGGCGACGCTGGCAGCGCTGGTGGCGCTCGGCCCGCTCGGTCTGACGATCGCCGCCGCCCCGACGCTGGTGGTCATGCTGTGCGTCGCCGTGGCCCTGCTGGGGATGGGGTTGGGGCTGTTGGCCAGTGCCTTTGCCCAGAGCGAGTTTCAGGTGGTGCAGTTCTTCCCGGCGATGATCCTGCCTCAGCTGCTGCTCTGCGGCCTGCTCGTGCGGCGGTCTCGCATGCCCGGCGTGCTCCACGCCGTCTCCGACGTGTTGCCGATGTCGTATGCCGTGGACGGGATGCGCCGCCTGAGCACTGCACCGGGGGTCGGCGCCGGCCTGTGGCGAGACCTGGCGATCGTCCTCGGCTTCGCCGTGTGCGCGGTCGCGCTCGGCGCGGTGACCCTGCAGCGGCGTACCGACTGAGCCCGCCGTACGACAATGCCGACGGCGGGCGGTCGCCGAGCGTCACGTCCGGGGCGCCGATGGCGAGCGGTCGCTGAGCGTCACGCCCGGGCGTGCTCGAGCAGGAGACGTCGCTCGGCGGCGGCCACGAGCCCGCGGGTGCGCTCGACGGCATCGGCCGACACGGAGATGGCGTCGATCCCGGTCCGCACCAGCAGCTCGGCGTACTCCGGGTGAACCGACGGCGCCTGACCACAGATCGAGGTCTGCAGACCGGCGGCCCGCGCCCGGGGAATGAGCTGGCGCAGATATTCGACGACGGCCGGGTCGCGTTCGTCGAACGTGTCCGACAGCGTCTCCGAGTCCCGGTCGGCACCGAGCAGCAGCTGCGTCAGGTCGTTGGATCCGATCGAGATGCCGGCGACGCCCAGGCGGGCGTAGGCCTCGAGGTTGAACAGCACCGACGGGACCTCGGCCATCACCCAGAGCTCGAACTCCGGGTACCTGGTCAGGCCCGCCTCGTCGATCAGCTCGCGACAGCGCGCCAGCTCCCGAGCGGTGCGCACAAACGGCAGCATGACGTGGAAGTTGTGATGGCCGGCCTCCCAGACCCTGGCGATCGCCTGCAGCTCGAGCGCAAAGACCTCCGGATCACGCGTGTAGCGCAGCGCCCCGCGGAAGCCGATCATGGGGTTGGCCTCCTGCGGCTCGAATGCCTCCCCGCCTCGCAGACCGCGAAACTCGTTGGTGCGGAAATCGGTCGTCCGGTACGTGATCGGCCGCGGGGCGAATCCGGCGGCGAACGTGGTCAGCGCCGCCGACATCCGCTCCACGAACTCCTCGCCGCGATGCTCGGCGAGCAGCTGACGGGGGTGCGTGCCCTCCAGCGCCTCGACGATCATCATCTCGGCCCGGAGCAATCCGACGCCGTCGACATCCAGCCCGGAGGCCGTCGCGACCTGGGACGGCTCGGACAGGTTGATCAGCAGCCGCGTGCCCGTCACCGCCGGCGCCGCACGGCCCGCGGGCGCCGCGCCGTTCGGACCGGACACGGGCGCCGGGTAGGCGGTCGGAGCCCCGGTGAGCACGGTCCCCTCGGTCGCGTTGACGGTGATCAGCTCGCCGTCGCGCAGCTTGGAGGTGGCATCGCCGGTTCCGACCACGCACGGGATGCCCAGCTCCCGGGACACGATCGCGGCGTGGCAGGTCATGCCTCCGGAGTCGGTGACGATCGCCGCCGCCTTACGCATGAGCGGCACCCAGTCCGGCGCGGTCATGTGCGTGACGAGCACGTCGCCGGCGCCCAGCTTCGCGGCCTCGTCCATCGAGCCCAGCAGGCGCGCTACGCCGCTGGCCATCCCGGGGGCCGCTCCCAGGCCGCGCACCACCGGCGCCGCCCCCGGCGTCGTCGCGGCCGCACTGGGGTGGGCGGGCTCCGACAGGGTCGTCACCGGCCGAGACTGGAGCATCCAGATCGTGCCCTCAGGGTCGATCGCCCACTCGGTGTCCTGCGGCGAACCGTAATGCTCCTCGATCCGTATGCCGAGGTCGGCGAGCGCCAGCACCTCGTCGTCGGTCAGCACGGAGCGGTGACTCTCCTCGGCGCTCAGCTGCCGCGTGCGCGTGCCTGACTCCTCGGTGGGCTCGATGATCAGCTCCTTGGGACGAACCGACCGGACCACGATCGCCCGCCGCGCCTTGTCGACGACGTACCGGTCCGGCGAGACCTGACCGGAGACGACGGACTCACCGAGCCCGAACGCGCCCTCGATCACGAGCCGGGCGGTATCGCCGGTGGACGGATCGATCGTGAACATGACGCCGGCGCGGCTGGAGTGGATCTGGCGCTCGACGACGACGGCGATCTCCATCCCGCTCTGATCGAAGCCGCGCTTGCCACGGTAGTAGATCGTCCGCGCCCCAAACAGGGACCCCCAGCAGGCCTTGACCGCATCGATCACGCCGTCGCGCCCGCGGATGTTGAGGAACGTCTCGTTCATCCCGGCAAACGACGCCGATGCCGTGTCCTCCGCCGTGGCCGAGGAGCGAACCGCGACCCGCGTCAGCGGATCGTCGCCGGCCAGGGTGGCGTACGCGGCCTCGATCGCCTGGGCCAGCCAGAGCGGCATCTCGCTGTCGGCGACCGCCTCACGCGCCAACTCGGCGGCCGTTTGCAGTGCGGCCGTGTCCTCGACATCGAGATCGCGCAGCACCTCGTTCAGCCGCTCCCCCAGCCCGGTCTCGGCGCGGAAGGCGGCGTAGGCCGGGGCGCCGATCACAAAGCCCGGCGGCACGGGCAGGCCCGCGCGCGTCAGCTGGCCGAGGTTCGCTCCTTTGCCGCCGGCATAGTCGACGTCGTCGTGGGACAGCTCGGCGAAGGTCCTGATCGGCTCGACGCCGGGAGGAACCTGGTCATGAGAGGAGGCGAGAGTGGTCATGCCGTCGAGCCTACGGGCGCCCGCCGGGTGTCGGAATCCGCCGTCCGCACCCCTGCGCCTCCGTAGATCCGTGCAGGTCCTCGGGCCCCCCACACCGGGCTCGGTACAAACCCCGGATGGCCGTGTGCAGGGATCTGCCGAATATTGCCGATATGAACAAGGCCCCCGCCGTTCCCTACCCGGCCGACCGCGAGGCCGACGTCGCTCTGCGCGACGGCTCGACCGTGCACGTCCGCCCCGTCCGCGCCGATGACGAGGCGGCGATCGCCGAGTTCCTCCACGGTCTCTCCTCGGAGTCGATCGGCTTTCGCTTCTTCGGCGTCCCGGACATGAAGTGGGTCCTGGCGTGGTCGCTCGACGTCGACTACGCCGACCGTTTCGCGCTGGTGGCGGAGAGGGGAAGTCCCAGCCGGATCATCGCCCACGCCTCCTACGTCCGCATCAACGACGAGCGCGCCGAGGTCGCGTTCCTGGTCGCCGACGAGTGGCAGGGTCACGGCATCTCCACCATCATGCTGGCGCACCTGGCCAGCGTCGCCGCCGACAACGGCATCGCCACCTTCACCGCGCAGGTGCTTCCGGCCAACCACCGAATGATCGACGTCTTCCGCCAGAGCGGCTTCCCGCTACACACACGCTCCACCCGGGACGCCGTGGAGGTGGACTTCCCCACCTCACTGTCGCCGGAGGCCATCGAGCGCTTCGAGGAACGCGAGCGCACCGCGGCGGTCGCCGCCGTCCGGCACTTCCTCGCCCCGCACACGGTAGCCGTGATCGGCGCTTCGCGGCGGCGGGGAACGATCGGCGGCGAGGTCCTGCACAACCTCATCACCGGCGGCTACAGCGGCGCGGTCTACGCCGTCAACCCCAACGCCGACGTGGTGCAATCGATCCCGGCCTACCACTCGGTCACCGACGTTCCGGCGACGATCGACCTGGGCGTCGTGGTGGTCCCGGCCGAGCGCGTCGTCGGGGTCGCCCGCGAGTGCGCCGCCGCCGGCGTGCGTGGACTGCTGGTCATCTCCGCCGGATTCGCCGAGACGGGAACCGAGGGCGGCCGCCACCAGCGCGAGCTGCTCGCCGTGTGCCGCCGCGCCGGGATGCGCCTGATCGGTCCCAACTGCATGGGTGTGCTCAACACCGCGCCGGACATCGGGCTCAACGCCACGTTCGCGCCCCGGGAGCCCGCCCGCGGGCGTCTGGGCTTCCTCTCGCAGAGCGGAGCCGTGGGCATCGCCATCATCGAGGCTGCCAGCCGGATGGGCGTGGGGCTCTCGTCGTTCGTCTCGGTCGGCAACAAGGCCGACCTGTCCGGCAACGACTTCCTCGAGTACTGGGAGCAGGACCCGGACACGGACGTCGCCCTCCTCTACCTGGAGTCATTCGGCAATCCGCGCAAGTTCGCGCGCGTCGCCCGGCGGTTCGCCCGCCATAAGCCGATCGTCGCCGTCAAGAGCGGCCGCTCGGCCGCCGGCGCCCGGGCGACGTCATCGCACACCGGCGCGCTCCTCTCGGCCTCCGACGTCACCGTCGACGCGCTGTTCCACCAGGCCGGCGTCATTCGCACGGACACGCTTCATGAGCTGTTCGACGTGGCGGCGCTGCTGGCCAAGCAGCCGGTCCCCCGGGGGGACCGGATCGCGATCGTCACGAACGGCGGCGGGCCCGGGATCATCTGCGCCGACACATGCCAAAGCCTCGGCGTCGAGGTGCCGGAGTTTGCCGAAGGCGTTTCCGAGGCGCTGCGACGAGCCCTGCCGGGAGCCGCGTCCGTCGGCAACCCCATCGACCTGATCGCCTCCGCATCGGCCGACGACTACGCGACGGCGATGCGGGTGCTCCTGGAGACGGATGCCTGCGACGCGATCGTGACCATCTTCGTCCCGCCGCTGGTCACCCAGGCCCACGATGTCGCCCAGGCGATCGCCGATGTCGCCCAGGACGCCGGAGACCGCACCATCGCCGCGGTCTTCATGACTCGCGAGGGCGCGCCCACGGAGCTGGCCGCCGGACACGTCGAGGTTCCGAGCTTCCGCTTCCCGGAGGACGCCGCCCGCGCCATCGCGCTGGCCGCCCGGCACGGCGTCTGGCGCAGCACGCCGGAGGGCGGCCGCCCGGAGTTCGACGACTGCCGGCCGGACGAAGCAGCGGCGATCATCAGCGAGGCGCTCGCCGAGGGAACCGACTGGCTCCCGCCGGCGCGGGTGGCGGGGCTGCTGCACTGCTACGGGCTGCCGTTGATTACGACGCATATCGCCGCCGACGCCGACGCCGCCGTCGCGGCGGCCGGTGAGCTCGGCGGCCCGGTCGCAATCAAGGCCATCGCCGAGGGCCTGGTGCACAAGAGCGATGCCGGTGGCGTACGGCTGGGGCTCGACGGACCGGACGCCGTGCGGGGAGCTGCCGACGCGATTGCGGCGTCGGTGAAGAAGGCCCGCCATCGGCTCCAGGGCTTCGTCGTCCAGCCGATGTCCCCGTCCGGCGTCGAGCTGATCGTCGGCGTCGTGCACGACCAGAGCTTCGGTCCGGTACTGGCCTGCGGCGCGGGGGGAACGACGGCGGAGCTGCTGCACGATGTCGCCGTCCGCATCACGCCGGTGTCAGACCTCGACGCCGCCGAGATGGTCCGCTCGCTCAGGACGTTCCCGCTCCTTGACGGCTACCGCGGGGCGGCGCGGTGCGACGTGGCAGCGATCGAGGATGTGCTCCTGCGCATCAGCACGATGGTGGAGACCCACCCGGAGATCGCCGAACTCGACTGCAACCCGCTGATCGCCACCGCCGACGGCGCGACCATCGTCGACGCCCGGATCCGGGTCGCCGCGTCCGAGCCGGCGGCGCCGCAGGCATCCGTGCGCGCGTAGTAGGTCCGAGCGTCATTTGCGAGTGGTCGTAGGTCCGAACGCCATGTGCAAATGGTCGTGCCCGATAGACCAGCGGGGAAGTTCCGAGCCGATCCGCGCCTTGCTGCGGATGACCTGCCTCGTCGATCGCCGTAGCGTGCTCCCATGGCCGATACGCTGAGCGCGCTCGACGGGACGTTCCTGGAGCTCGAGGATGCCGGCGACGGCGCGCTCATGCACATCGGCGCCGTGCTCGTCTTCGCTCCGGTGGGCGGGGCCACGCCGCCCACTCTCGACGCGGTCTGTCGCCATCTCGATGAGCGCCTCGGCGGGCTGACGCGGTTCCGGCAGCGCCTGTCGTCAACGGGCACCGCCCGCTGGGCCTGGCCGCGCTGGGTCGAGGATCCCGGCAGCTCGATCGCCGATCACGTGCGCCGGGCTGCTCTGCCGGCGCCCGGCGGCGCGGCCGAGCTGAGCAACTGGATCGGCGATTTCTACTCGCATCAGCTCGATCGCACCCGTCCCCTGTGGGAGATGGTGCTGCTCGAGGGCCTGGAGGGGGGACGCTGGGCGCTGGCTCAGAAGATCCATCACTGCCTGCTCGACGGCATGAGCTCGGTCGGCGTCAGCGATCTGCTGCTCGATACCGAGCCGGAGGGCGAGCCAGCCGGTGAGCTTCCCGCGCTGGCCGCCGATCCCGGCGGCGGGGGGTGGCGCGCGCTGCTGCCCCACCCGCCGGCGCCGCTCTCCCAGGCGACCAGCGCCGGCGGTCACGCGATCACGGCGGCACTCGCGGCGGCGCTGCGACCCCATGAGACACTGGCGCGCTCCCGGCTGCTGGCCGAGCTGATCGTGACCGACGAGATCCACGGCGCCGCTCCGTCCTCGCTGAACGTTTCCATCGGGCCAACGCGGCGCTACACCTTCGTCCGCCGCCCGCTGGCCGAGCTGGCGTCGATCCGTGAGGCGCTCGGCGGAGCGATGAACGACGTCGTCCTGGCGGCGTGCGCGTCCGGCCTGCGCCGGCTGCTCGTCGAACGCGACGAGCCCCTCCCGGCCGACGGCCTGCGGGCAATGGTCCCCGTCGATCTGCGGACCGCGGCCGAGCGCCTGGCCCTGGGCAACCGGGTGGGCTCGCTGTTCGTAGCGCTGCCCGTCGCCGAACCGCTCGCCATCGAGCGCCACCGCCTGATCGTCGAGCGCACCCGGCAGCTGAAGAACGCGGGGGCGGGTCAGGCCTCGGCCACATTCGTCGACATCGCCGCACTGGCCCCCCCGCTGGTGCATGCGTCGCTGGCCCGCCTGCTGTACGGCACGCGCCTGTTCAACCTGACGATCACCAACGTCCCGGGCGCCCGCTCGCCGCGCTACGCCCTGGGCGGTCGCCTGTGCGAGATCCACCCCATCGTCCCGCTTGCCGCCGCGCACACAATCGGCGTGGCGTTCATCTCCCATGCCGACGGCGTCGTGTTCGGCCTCAACGCCGACCGCGCCTCCACGCCGGATCTCGACATCCTCGCCGCTGGGATGGGCGAGGGCATCGACGACCTGCTGGCAGCCATCAACCCGTCCAAGAGAAACCAGGAGAGCACCCCATGTCGCTTCGAGTAGCCATCAACGGCTTTGGCCGCGTCGGCCGCTGCTTCGTGAGAGCCGCCCGTCAGCGGGACGCCGAGCTGCAGATCGTCGCCGTCAACGACCTGACGGACGCCGACACGCTCGCCCACCTGCTCCGGTACGACTCGGTCTTCGGCCGCTTCCCGGGCGAGGTCGTCGCCGAAGGAGACGCGATCGTGATCGACGGCGAGCGCATCCTGTCGCTGGCCGAGACCGAGCCGGCCAAGCTTCCCTGGAGCGAGCTGGGCGTTGACGTGGTGATCGAGTCGACCGGGCGATTCCGCACGCGCGCGGCGGCCGCCCAGCACCTGCACGCCGGCGCCCGGAAGGTGATCATCTCGGCGCCGGCCAAGGGAGCGGAGCCGGTGGACGCCACCGTCGTGCTCGGCGTCAACTTCGAGGACGCCTACGACCCGGATCGTCACCACGTGATCTCCAACGCCTCGTGCACGACCAACTGCCTGGCCCCGGTGGCCAAGGTGCTCCACGAGGCCGTCGGCATCCGGCAGGGCCTCATGACCACCGTCCACGCCTACACCGCCGATCAGAACCTGCTCGACGGGCCACACAAGGATCTACGCCGCGCCCGCTCGGCGGCGGTCAACATCGTGCCGACATCGACCGGCGCTGCCAAGGCCCTCGGCCTCGTCGTCCCGGAGCTCGACGGGCGCCTCAACGGCTTCGCCGTCCGCGTCCCGGTGCCGACCGGTTCGCTGGTGGACCTCACGTTCGAGGCCGAACGCCCGACGAGCGTGGTGGAGATCAATGCCGCGGTGCGCTCCGCCGCCGGCCACGGTCGGCTCACCGGCATCCTGGACTACACCGAGCAGCCGATCGTCTCCACCGACATCATCGGCTCCTCGTACTCGTCGATCTTCGACGCCGGCCTGACCAGCGTGATCGGAGGGACGCAGGTCAAGGTGGTGTCCTGGTACGACAACGAGTGGGGCTACTCGAGCCGCTTGGTCGATCTCGCCGAGCGGGTGCTGGTCGCCGTGCCGGCAGCCTGAGCAGTCCCAGCAGGACTCACGGCCGGGAGGCCGGACCGTGCCCTGCTTTGGCCGGGACCTGTTCCGGACGATGGTCGTCGGACGGGCCGGCATCCCGGGCGATGGCCGCCCACTCGCTCAGCCGCTGCGCGACCCGGGCGTGGAGTGAACCGGCGGGAAAGCGCCCGTCGGCATCGCGGGCGCCGGCGGCCAGACCGGTCAGTCGTTCCATCGCGCCGTCGACGTCGCGGGCGCTCCAGACGTGGAACCGGCCCGCGCGGACGCTGTCGAGAACGTCGGCGCTGAGCATGAGGTTGCGGATGTTGGCCTGCGGGATGATCACCCCCTGGTCCCCGGTGAATCCGCCCAGACGGCAGGCGCGGTGGAAGCCCTCGATCTTCTCGTTGACCCCGCCGATGGCCTGCAGCTCACCGCGCTGGTTCAGGGAGCCGGTGACGGCGATGCCCTGGGCCAGCGGAACGTCGGCGATGGCCGACAGGAGGGCGTAGAGCTCAGTCGAAGAGGCCGAGTCGCCGTCGATGTGCTCATAGGCCTGCTCGAAGCTGACCGAGGCCGACAGGGCGATCGGCCGGTCGGAGCCGTAGTGGCTTCGCAGGTAGCCACCCAGAGTCAAGAAGCCCTTGTCATGGATGTGTCCGGTCAGCTCGGTCTCGCGCTCGATGCTCAGCAGGGCGCCGCGTCCGGGCCCCGCCGCCGCGGTGATGCGGACGGGCCGGCCGAACGAGTAGTCGCCGAGGGCCAGCACCGACAGCCCGTTGACCTGTCCCACGCGCTCGCCGGTGAAATCGATCATGAGCGTCCCGTCGGCCACCATCTCGGCGAGACGCTGCTCCAGGAGGCTGGAGCGGTAGATCTTGCGCTCGATCGCCCGCTCGACGTCGCGGAGGTGGACGAGGTCGTCCCCCTCCTCCTCCGCCCACTGGCTGGCCTCGGCCGCCAGACCGGCGATCTCGGCAAAGCTGGTCGACAGGTTCTGCTGGTCCTCCGCCAGGCGCGCGCCGTACTCGATGACGCCGGCCACGGCCTCCGGAGCGAAGTGGCGCAGGCCGTCACGGCGGGATTGAGAGCCGAGGAAGCGCGCATACGATGCAGCCGTAGCGGCGTCCCAGGGGACGCGCCAGTCGAACTCGGCCTTGACCCGGAACAGCCGGTGGAAGTCCTCGTCGAGCGCATAGGCCAGCTCGTACAGCGCGGCCGAACCCACCAGGGCGATCTTGAGATCGAGCGCGATCGGCTCCGGCGTCAACGTCGTCGTCGGAAACAGCGCGTACTGGTCGGCCGGGTTCTCCAACCGGATCTCGCCGGCCCGCAGCACCTCCTTGAGCTTGAGCCACACCAGCGGCTGGGAGAGGACCTGCGGCGCCGGCAGCACCAGGTAGCCGCCGTTGGCGCGGTGCAGCGCTCCCGGGCGCACCATCGTGTGGTCGGTCACCAGACCCCCGCCGAGCACCCCCCGGTGCTCGATCCGGCCGAACAGGTTGGGGTAGGTCGGATTCAACTCGACGATCACCGGCGCGCCCACATCAGACCGATCGTGGGCGACGAACGGGTTGACGATGTACCGGGTGGCGGCCTCCTCGACGCCCTCGATCGCGGCGCGCAGCGCCGGCGGCAGCTCTGACTCCGGTCGCTGCCCCAGGGACTGGAACTGGGCGAGGTTCTCGGTCACATCGACCATGAGCCGGTCCAGCCAATCCAGGAGCTTGGGCGAGCCGTCCTGGCGCTCCTTCAAGTCCTCGATCAGGTGACCGACGGCGAACGCCGCCACCTCCCGCTCCAGGGCCCGCAGCTGCTCCCGCCCCTGGCGCTGGAGGCCCCGCATCCGGTTGAGGAACGATTGGATGCTGGGGCCAAGCTCTTCCAGGTTGGAGTGATAGCGAGCCCGGACCGTGTCCGGGAGCTGGCTGAATTCCGCCGGCGACATGGGGTGGGTTCCCCGCAGCGGCACGGTGGCGATCCCCGCTGGGGTCAGCTCCAGGGCGACGCCCCTGTCCTGGGCCTCGCGGCGCAGCTCGGCCAGCGCAGCCTCCTGCTCGCGCTCCAGCGGCTCGGTCACCGCCGCCTGGCGGCGCGTATACGTCTCGCTCTCGAACGCGCCGGTCAGCTCCTGGCGCGCGTCGTCTAGGAATCGCCGCATCCCGGCGGCGAACTCGCCAGCGGTCCCGTTCGGCAGCGCCACCGCCAGCGGTCGCCGGGGCTCGCCGAAATTGTGGAGGTAGACCCAGTCGTCCGGCGGGCGGCGGTCCCGCGCGTGGGCGCGAAGCTGCGCCTCGACCGCGGTCCGCTTGCCGGTGCCCACGGGACCGGCGGCGAAGATGTTGTAGCCGGAGCTGTCCACGGACAGGCCGAAGGCGATCGCCTCGCCGGCCCGCGCCTGCCCCACCGCCTGGTCGAGCTCCGGCAGCTCAGCGGTCGAGTGAAACGCCAGCTCCTCCAGCGGCTGTCGCCGGCGCAGGGCATCGACGTCGAGCTCGACCACGGCGGGTCGCGTCGCCACCTTCAACCCCTCCGGGCGGCCGCTGTTGGACACACGCGCATGACTTCCAGACACCATCCGGTACCTGACGCCGCCGAGCATCCGGGGCGACAGCGGGGCGGCGCCTGTGGCGTTCTACCGACGCGGCGCGCCGGCGCGGGCGGCGTACCGCCGCAACAGCCACCGGCGCAGCTCATCGGCACCCCACACGATGAACGGGTACGGGAGCAGGAAGAGCACGTCGCCGAGGGGCAGCGCGGCCGTCCCCAGCAGACTCTGGAGTGGCGGCACGTACACGAACAACGCGGCGAAGATGAGGACGCCGCCGATCGCCAGCAGTAGGTACCGGTTGCTGAACACGCCGACCGAGCGCAGCGAGGCGCGACGCGTCCGGACCGCGAACGCGGTCCCGATCTGACCGAACATCATTCCGACGAACGACATCGTCGTCGCCTGCAGATAGGCGTGATGAAGGGGGGAACCCGGGCCGACGGGAGCGCCCGCGTGCCACCCGGCGCCGGTGAGCACGAAGAAGAAGCCGCTCAGCTGAAGAACGGCCACGATCAGCCCCAGGAAGAGCCAGGCGCGAACCAGCATGGGCGGCCTGATCACACCCTCGTTCGAGGGGCGCGGCGGCTGGGCCATGATTCCCGGCTCGGCGGGATCCCGGGCCAGAGCCAGCGACGGCAGGGTCTCGGAGCCGACGTCGAACGCCAGGAGCTGGAGCACCGTCAGCGGCAGCGGGATCAGCCCGCCGCCGAGCGCGAACACGATGAACGGGGCCACCTCGGGGGTGGCGTGGGCGAAGATGTAGACGATGAACTTGCGGACGTTGTCGTAGACCTGCCGTCCGGCCTCGATCGCGGCCACGATCGTGGCGAAGTTGTCGTCGGCGAGCACCATCGTCGAGGCCTCGCGGGCGACGTCCGTGCCGGAGAGTCCCATGGCCACGCCGATGTCGGCGCGTCGCAGGGCAGGCGCGTCGTTGACGCCGTCGCCGGTCATGGCGACCGTGTGGCCGAGCTCGCGCAGCGTCTCGGCGATCCGCAGCTTGGCCTCCGGCGTCGCCCGGGCGAACACGATCTCGTCCCCGCCCGCCAGCAGCGCGGTCAGATCCGCCTGGGGCATCGCCTCGATCGCGTCGGCCAGTATCACCTTGGCGGCGGGGTCCCGCCCGATGCCCACCCGGCGGGCGATCGCCGCCGCGGTCAGCGGGTGGTCGCCGGTGATCACCAGGACGCGGATGCCGGCGGTGTGGCAGCTGGCCACCGCCTCGGCCACCTCGGGGCGCGGCGGGTCCTCCATGGCAACGAGGCCGAGCAGCGTCAGCTGCGACTCGAGCTCCTCCCGGCGGTTCGGCAGCAGGTCGGACGGAAGCGGACGACGGGCCAGGGCGATCACGCGCATGCCCGCGGAGCTCGCCCGGGTGACCTCGTCGGCGATCCGGGTGCGGGCGGCAGCATCGAGCGCCGCTGACTCGCCCCCGGCGTCGAGCACGGTGCCACAGCGAACCAGCACGGCCTCGGGCGCCCCCTTGGTATGCAGCCAGCCGTCGCGATCGGCCGTCGACATCAGCTTGAGGTGGGACTCGAAGTGAAACAGCGCGATCCTGTTCCTGGCCCGGACGTCGGGATCGGTGTCGGCGCCGAGGGCGCGAGCGGCCTGCAGCAGCGCGATCTCCGTGGGGTCCCCCGTGCCGTCCCCCGCGTCCTCGAGGCGCGCGTTGTTGCAGGCCGCGGCGGCGCGGGCGAGTGCCGACAGCGCCGCGTCCGAGGCGGCCGCCGCGGAGGCGGCGCCGGCCTCGAGACTCGTCAGGCCGCCGATCGTCCAGGCGCTCACCGGTCGCATCCGGTTCTCGGTCAGCGTGCCGGTCTTGTCCGTGCAGATGACATCCGTCGACCCCAGCGTCTCCACCGAGCTCAACCGCTTGACCACGGCGCCCCGACGGGCCAGCGCGCGCACGGCGACCGCCAGGGCCAATGTGATCACCGGCAGGAGTCCCTCCGGCACGTTTCCGGCGAGCAGACCGACGGCAAACACGACCGCGTTCGTCACCGACAGGCCGGCACCGAACACGGCGATCGGCACAAAGGCGACCGCCATCGCCACGGCGACGCCCGCGATCAGCCAGGCGACCCGGCGGACCTGGCGCTCGAGCGGGCTGCGCTCGACATGAACGCGCTGCGTGAGCGCGGCGATGCGGCCGAGCTCGGTATGCATGCCGGTCGCGAAGGCGACGGCACGCGCCTCGCCCTCGGTGCACGTGGAGCCCATGAAGGCCAGGTCGCGCGCGGCCAGCCGCGGGACCCCGATGTCGACCAGCTCGGCCGAGCGCAGCACGGGCGCGGACTCGCCGGTGAGCGCCGAGACGTCGAGCTCGACCGAGCCGTCCACCAGCCGGACGTCAGCCGGCACCCGCTCTCCCTCCTCCAGGATCACGACGTCGCCCGGAACGACCTCCGGGACGTCGACCGGAACGGCTCGGCCGTCGCGGAGAACGGTCGCCTTCTGGGGGAGGTAGCGTGCCAGCGCCTCGACGGCCCGCTCCGCCTGCAGCTCCTGCACCAGCGCAAACGCCGCGTTGAGGAGGATGACGATCAGGATGGCGGCGGCCACGACCGCGTTGCCGACCAGGAGCGAGAGGAGCGCCGCCGCCCACAGCAGCAGGGCGAGCGGGTGCGTCAGCTGACCGGCGAGCAGGGCCCACCACGGCGTCCCGCGGCGCCGGCGCAGCTCGTTGGGCCCGTACTGCAGCAGCCTCCGCCGCGCCTCCGCCGTCGTGAGCCCGTCCGGCGACGCGCGTAGGTCGCGCAGCAGCAGCGCGACCGCCTCCTCGGGGTCGACGCTGCTGCGCGTGGCGAGGCCGGGTGTCTGGTCGCCGGTGACAGCCACTCAGAGCACGGCGAGGTCAGGGCCCGGTGAACAGCCGCCCGTATTGCTCGAGATGCCGGTCACCCAGAAACTCGTCCGTGGCGCGCGCCCGGGCGTTGGTGCCCATCCGCGCCGCCTCCTGCGGCTCACGGAGAAGACGCTCGACCGCCGCTCCGAACGCCTCCAGGTCATGCGGATCGTCGATCAGCAGGCCGTGCTCCTGGTGGGTGATCTGGTCCTGGATGCCGCCGACGGCGCTGGCCACGATCGGCCGTGACTTCCACATCGCCTCGGCCACCGTCAGGCCGAATCCCTCGGCGAGGCTCTTCTGCACCACCACGCTGGCGTACCGCTGGACGGCGTTGATGATCGCCGCGTTCTCGTCCGGGTCGGCCATCGGCAGGCAGGCCAGATGCACCCGTCCGCGAGCCGCGTGCGGGAGGGCACGCCACCGCTCCACGCAGTCGTCGTAGACGGCCCCGGCCTCCGGGTCGTCGGCGACACCGGTGACGATCGGTCCGGCGAGCATGAGGTGGGCGCCGAGTGCCGGGTCGACGTGCTGCGCGAACCCCTCCATCACGCCCGCCATGTCCTTCACCGCGTCCCAGCGCGAGACCTGGACGACGAGCGGAGCCGACACGGGCGCCGCCGGCCCGCTCTGGACGACATCGGCATGCCGGTCGATGCGCCCCGGAGAGCCGTCCCGCCGGGTGAAGGGCACGATGGGCGGCTTGCCGTCGCCGTCGAGCAGGCCGGCATAGCCGAGCGCCAGGCGGACATTGCGGTGCGACATCGGCTCGTTCTTGGCCGAGAACGGGTCGATCGACGGGGGGATGACATGGGTCTGATCCGGCGGTGCCCACGGCGGCGCGAACGCGGCCCGTGAGACGACGTACCCGTCGACGTCATGCAGGTAGGGCTCCAGGAACGCCCACGCTCTCGCCGTCCACTCGTTGGGTGTGTCCCGGCCGACGTGACAGCGCCACAGGACCCGGGCTCCGGCGGCCTGGGCGACTTGGGCCAGCCCGGCCGGCTGGGGGTCATGGATCAGCACCACGTCCCCCGGCCGCACCAGCGCCAGCAACTCCTCGGCGTTGCGCGCCAGCACCCGTTCGTAGTGCGCCCGCTCGTGTCGGCCGAGCGGACCGCCGTCGCCGGCCAGCCCGTAGAGGCCGTTGTGGATGCGCTTGGTGACCGTGAAGAAATCGCGGTCGCCCTCGATGACCAGCCAGCGGGTGTTGATCCCCGCACCCCGTACGTACGCCAGCAGGGTCTGCAGCATCTCGGCCACGCCACCCCCGACCGCCGTCGAGTTGATGTTGAGCACCGTGTGTCCGTCGAGCGCGACCTGCGCCGCCTCGGCCACCGCCTCGAACCGCTCCATTCGCGCCGTTCCGATCAACGACTCCAGACGCGCCGCATCAACTGCCTGAACCTGGACCTCACTCAGACGGGTCTCGGCGGGAGCGCTCATCCCGTTTGACCTGCGGCAAAACCCCGATGGCGCCTGTCGCCGCACGGGCTTAGATAGCGCCGGTAACCCTGATCCGCCGAGACGAGGAGCATGTTCATGGCCACCAAGAGCGAAAAGCACAGCGCCGCTGTCGGCGACTGGATCGAAGCCAGGGGCCTTCCGGGCCAGTCATCACGCCGTGGGCAGATCGTGGAGGTCATTGGCTCAGGCGACCACGAGCACTACCGCGTCCGTTGGGATGAGCGCCACGAATCGATCCTGTATCCGGCTGACGGCGTGTTGGTGATGGAGTCCCACCCGCCCCGGCCGGCGCAGCCCGCCGGCTGACGCGACGGCGGCGTCCGCCGGGCTCGATCTGCCCCAGCTGCTCGAGCTCCTGCTCGAGCCCGGCGACGATCTGCTCCGGATCCGGCACGAGCGCCGCGTCGACCATCAGGCCGACGGTGACCTCGTGCCGATAGCTGAAAATGCTCACGCTCATGCCGATATGCCCGGAGGTCGGCGCCCAGACGAGCACCGTCCGCACCGCGGTGCCCGCCATGTAGACCGGGTCGACCGGCCCGGGGACGTTGGTCATCACCGCCGTGCCCTTGGCGGAGAACGCGTCCACGATCCGCCGCTCGAGCGGCTCGGGCGTCAGTCCCGTGAGGCTGAGGATTCCGTACGAGACCGCGCCCTCGCGGCCGGATTTGATCTCCTCCATACGCCGGTGGATCTCCATCAGGCGGCGGTAGCTGCCGCTCGTTCCCACCGGCAGCGGCAGGAACACGAGGCCGAACTTGTTGCCCAGTTCGCGCGGGACGGGTTGGCCGAGCGGGCGCAGGTTGAACGGCACCATCGCCTGGATCTCGCCGACAGCGCTGTCATGGTCCTGAAGGTAGTGGCGCAGCGCGCCGCTCACCGCCGCCAGGAGCACGTCGTTCACGGTGGCCTCGTGACGATGCGCCAGCGCCTTGATCCCGGTCAGAGACAGGGGCGAGCTCCAGGCGACCCGCCGGCTGATGTGCGGTTCGCCCTTGATGGCCGTGGCGGCGTCAGCCGGGGTCAGCAGGAGGCGCAGCGCGGTCTGCGCGTCGCGGCCGATCTCCGAGGCGAGCCGGACGGCGTAGCCCGGTGACACCACGGCGTGAGCGCCGTGGCGGGCGACACCGGTGACGGCGTGCAGTCCGCCGGAGCCCAGGCGCGCCACCGGACCGGCGAGGCCGAGCGGGGAGCGCGCTCCCCCCGGCGCCGGCGCCTCCTCGAGCTCATCCGGCACCGAGCCGGGGCCCGGAGCCGGGTCCGTCAGCGACAGCATCACCTGGGCCAGGGCGATGCCGTCGGCGATGCAGTGGTGCATCCGCCAGACCATGGCCGCCCCGTCGCCGTAGCCGTCGACGAGGTACGTGTGCCAGAGCGGGCGGTTGCGGTCCAGCGGCATCGTCATCAGGTCGCCGACGAACTCCTGCAGTGCCCGCTGGTCGCCGGGCGCCGGAAGCGCGATGTGGTGAACGTGATGGTCAAGCGAGAAGTCAGGATCGTCCTGCCAGCTCGGCGGCCGCAGCGGGATCCGGCTCTCGACCACGCGCTGGCGAAACCGCGGATAGCGGTCCACCATGCGATGGGCGATGGTCTGCTTGATCCTCCCGGCGTCGATCGGCTCGTCGAACAGCAGCACCGAGTTGATGATCATCAGGTTGCTGGGTCGGTCCATGTGCAGCCACGCCGCATCGGCGCTCGACATCCGGGGGCTCATGCGGCCACCTCCGGTTGGGCGTACAGGTCCGCGAACACGTCGCTGTACTTCTCGTAGACGAACGCCCGCTTGACCTTCATCGTCGGCGTCAGCTCCCCCTCGGCCTGGCTGAGATCATGGTCGAGGATCGCGAAGCGCTTGATCTGCTCGATCCGCGCCAGCTGCGCATTGACGGCGCTGACATCACGCTGGATCTCCTCGCGGACGCCGGGATCGCGGGCGACCGTCGCCGGATCGGCCTCGATGCCCAGCCGGGCGGCCAGCTTGGTCGCTTCGTCGCGATTGAGCGCCAGCACGGCCACCAGGTACGGGCGGCCATCGCCGTACACGACGGCCTCGGAGATGTAGCGCGTCTCGCGCAGAGCGCTCTCGATGTTGACCGGCGTGATGTTCTTCCCGCTGGAGGTGATGATCAGGTCCTTCTTGCGACCGGTGATCGACACGAACCCGCCAGGCGTCATGCTGCCGAGATCGCCGGTGCGCAGCCAGCCATCGTCGGTGAGTGCCGCGGCGGTGGCCGCCGGGTCCTTGTAGTAGCCGTGGAACACCTGGGGGCCGCGGATGAGGATCTCTCCGTCGTCGGCGATCATCACCTCGGTCCCCGGCAGCGGACGGCCGACGGTGCCGAACCGGATCTCCGGCGGCGTATTGAGGGTGGCGACCGAGCACGTCTCGGTCAGCCCGTAGCCCTCCAGCACCAGCACGCCGCACGCGTCGAAGAACTCCAGCAGGTCAGGAGCGACGGCGGCGGCGCCGACGAGCGCCACCTCCAGCTCGGCGCCGAACGCGCGGCGCACCTTGATCAGCACCAGCCGATCGGCCACGCGGTACTGCAGCAGCCCCCAGCGACCGAGCGGCGTCCCGTCACGCTGAGCGGTCCGGGACCGGCGTCCCACATCCACCGCCCAGCCGAACATCGCCCGGGCCACCGGCGATCCGTCCTGGACCTGGCCGAGAACCGCGGCATGGATCTTCTCGTACACGCGCGGTACCGCCGGGAAGTGGGTGGGCGCCTGCTCGGCGAGCTCGTCGACGATGCGGCTCGGGTCCCCGCTCCAGAAGGAGATGCCGGCTCCGACCGAGATCATGACCACTTGGGCGACCCGGGCCAGCACGTGGGCCAACGGGAGGAACTGGTACATGACGTGGCGCTCGCCCATGCCGAGCTCGTCGGCGTACATGCGAGCGGTCTCGAGCATGTTGCCGTGGGTGAGCATGCAGCCCTTGGGGGGACCGGTCGTCCCGGACGTGTAGACCAGCGTCGCCAGGTCGCTGCGGTCGCGTCCGGCCAGACGCTCGGCGACCGCATCCGGCGGGACCTCAGGGGCCCGCCGGCAGAGGTCGGCGAGGCTGATCGCTCCCGGACGGGCCTGATCGAAGCAGATGACATGCTCCAGGCGGGGGCAGCGGCTGCGGACCTCCGCCACCCGGCCCGCCTGCTCGGCGTCGCCGCAGAACACCGCGCGCGCCTCCGAGTGGGCCAGCACGTACGCGCACTCCTCGGCGGAGTTGGTGTGGTAGACCGGAGCCACGACGCCACCGGCGACGAGGATCCCGAAGTCGGCCAGGGTCCAGTCCGCGCTCGTGGCCGCGAAGATCGCCACTCGGTCGCCGAGCTCGATCCTGAGGTCGATCAGCCCGCGGGCGATCTCGCTGACCCGGGCGCCCAGCTCCGGGTATGAGATCGTCACCAGCCGCCCGTCGTTGCGGTAGCGCAGCGCGGTCCCGTGGTGGGCCACCGCGGAGCCGAGCACCATTTCGCCCAGGTTGCGCGGGACCGGTGGACTGCCGACCTGCCGGCCGGCCACTATATGCGTGGTCTCCGCCATTGCAGTGGGTCAGACCGTAGGGCGAAAGGCCGGTCGCGGCATCCGCAGCTTTCGGCGATTGCCATCCGGAAAATCCGCACTTCGGCGTGAAGATGGAGCCGGCCTCAGGCTCGCTGCCCGTCGCCACTGACGGGGCCGACCGGACGGCGGGGGGGCTGCGTCTCCACCCCGCGCGTCGCCGCGTAGGCAAACGGGTGCTCAAAGACATCCAGTGGCCGCTCGTCTGCCGCAACTTCGACCCGGAACCGGTGTCCGCTTCGCGTGTCCACGACCACCACCCACACGCTGTCGTCGAGCTCGCGCCACAGCAGGCGGACTTGGATGCCGTTGGTCACGCGTGAGTCCAGTTCGCGTACCGTGGTGAGGGTCTCTGCGGTCATCTGGCTTCCTCCTCGGGTGAGTGAGAAGCGTCGCAACCGCTCGCTGCGTCGACCTCAGGGGAAACACCTCACGCGTGCCCGCGGCAACTGCTGAACCCACACCGGGCCTCGAGACGTCCGTGCAGAAATCGTGGGACCGGCCACCCCGCCCCCCGAGGTGTGGCCGGTCCCAGCCGCCGAGCCCCGTCGCCCCACGGGGTGTGCCGGCTCATTTCTGGACCATCCGTGACGATCTCCACCGTACGCGGACCGGCGTCGCAAAACATCCGGGCCAGCCTCCGAGTTGCTGCTCAGTAGTTGCTCGCCGGTTCACGGTTGCCGGCTCGCGACCGGAAGCCGTAGGGCGTCCCGGCCGACGGCGGGGATGATCACGGACGACTCCGTGCCGCGGCGCGCCTACGGTCGAGTTGGTCACGACTCGAGGAGGCACCATGTTCGGAAACGTTGTCATCGGCATCGATGGCCGCCAGGGCGGTCGTGACGCGATCGAACTTGCGCGACAGCTGGCCGCCCCGGAGGCGGCCGCCACCCTCGCCCACGTCTACGACGTGCCTCTGGGGCCCGGCGCGGCGCGGTCGTTGCGCGCCGAGCACGACGCAGCCCGGGAGCTGCTGGAGCGCGAGCGCGGGCTGGCGGCGATCGACGCGCAGCTGGACGCCCGGGCCGGGCACCGGGTCGGCCACGGCCTGCAGGAGATCGCGCAGGAACGCCAGGCGGACCTGCTGGTGGTGGGATCCACCCGCCGCGCCCTGCTGGGGCGCGTGCTGGCCGGCGACGACTGCCGCGCGGCGCTCGACGGCGCCCCCTGCGCCGCCGCGGTCGCGCCCCGCGGATACGGTGACACTCCGCACCGTCTCCGGGGCCTGGGCGTGGGCTACGACGGCTCGCCTGAGTGCGAGCGCGCCCTCCACGCCGCCCAGGACCTGGCCGCCGGGCACGGCGGCGCCGTCACCGTCTTCTGGGTCGTCTCGTTCGAGGACGTCCGCCAGGAGAAGCCGATCCCCGCCGACTGGCCCGGCGCCACCGCGGCCCTGATCGATCGTCGCACCGAGAGTCTCGCCGCTTACGAGGGCGTGCACGGCGTCGTGACCTACGGCGGTCCGCGAGAGGAACTGGTCAGAGCATCCCGGGACCTCGACCTGCTGATCGTCAGCTCGCGTGGCTCCGGCCGGGTGAGCCGAATCCTGCACGGGAGCGTGTCGCGCTACCTCCAGGGCCACGTCGCCTGCCCGCTGCTGGTGCTGCCGCACGCCGTCAGCGCCGGCGGTGACGACGCGGGCGAAGGGCACGCGTCGGAGTCGCGGTCCGCCCGGCCGGCGAGGACAACGGCATGACCCGGTGGACCATTTGCCCTCGGTAACGGTCTTCGCCCCGGATCCGCTGCTCAGCGTGACGATCGAGCGCCGCGGCAGCGGGGACGACGTGCACGTGCACGTCGCCGGTCAGGGCGTCTGGCTGAGCCGGATGGCCGCCGAGCTGGGCGCCCATCCGGTGCTGTGCTGCTTTGTGGGGGGCGAAACGGGCGAAACGCTCCGCCCGCTGCTCGACGCCCTGCCGGGCGAGCGGCGGATCGTGAAGACCGGTGGCTCGACCGGGTGCTACGTCGTCGATCGCCGCACGGGAGAGCGCCGTCTCATCGCTGCCTCGCACCGGCCGGCGCCCCAGCGCCACGAGGTCGACGACCTCGTCGCCGCGACCTGCGGCGCCGCGCTGTCCGGCTCCGTTCTCGCCGTCTGTAATCCGTTTCCCGCGGACGGCCTGCCCGGCGACATCTATGAGACGCTCGTCGGCAACGTCCGGGCGGCCGGCATCCCGGTGCTCGTCGACCTGTCCAGTCCGCGACTGGAGCACGCGCTCAGGGGCGGGCCGGACCTCGTCAAGCTCAACGACTGGGAGCTGGCCCAGTACGTGGGCGGCCCGGTGGACGGGCCGCGGGCGCTGACGGCGGCCCGCGCCCTGCGCGACGCCGGCGCCCGCGCGGTGGCCGTCACCCGCGCCGGGGCGCCCATCCTGGTGCTGGCCGGCGACGAGGAGCCGTTCGAGATCGTGCCGCCGCGCTTCACCCACGGCTTTCGCGAGGGGTGCGGCGACACGATGATGGGCGCGACGGCCGCGGGGCTGGCTCAGGGCCTGTCGCTGCGCGATGCGCTGGTCCTGGGGGCGGCCGCCGGCGCCGGCAACTTCCTCCGCCACGGCCTGGGCACGGGGACTCAGCACACCGTGCGGGAGCTCGCCCGGCACGTGGTCGTGCGGCCCGCACGCGCCGCTACGGCATCGCCGGAAACGGCGGTGTGATGTCCGACCCGCCGATGACCGCGCGCGGGGCGATGCTCGCCACCCATTCCGGATGATCGGCGATCGGCCTGACCGTCGCCAGGAGCTCCAGGGCAGCTGAGAGCGCGACCGGACGCCCGGCCCGCGCCGAATGGGAGTCGCTGCCGAGCACGTGGATGAGCCCCGCCCGCGCCAGGTCGAGCATCGCGGCCTGCGATGCCGCGTCGGTCAGCGCGGCGGCCGTGGCCTGGATGAGCGCCCCGCCGCCGATCAGCCGTGCCAGGCGCGTTCGCAGGTCGGCGCCGGCGTGGCGCTCCGGGTGAGCGATGACACACCGGTAGCCCCGGCGGTGCAGCGCACCGACCACGTCATGCAGGCCGTCGCCGAGCGGGCCGGCCGCCGGCTCGAGCAGGATCCATCGCCCTCCGCCGCCCAGGGCGACCGCGCGCAGCTCGGCGTCGCCGAGGTCGTCGACGATCGTCTCGGCGACCTCGCCGCCGGCCAGGATTTGGGTGCGGCAGCCGGCACGCTTCACCGCGTCCGCCAGCGCGGCCCGGCGCTCCGGCAGTTCGGCCACCCTGACGTCGTGATCGGCGCGGATGTGCGGCGTGGCGCAGATTGCGCCGATCCCGTCGCGCTCGGCCTGCCGCGCCATCTCCACCGCGTCGCCGACGTCGCGGGCGCCGTCGTCGACGCCCGGGAGGATGTGGCAGTGCAGATCGATGGGCGGATGCATGACCCTCACCAAGGGCGCCCGGCCGCCGGCCAGTCCCTGCCCGGTCACTCAGTCCGAGCGGCTTCCGGGGCTCCTGGCGGACTGAGGGACGGGCGCGCTGAGCTCCGGCGCCAGCCCTCGACCTCGGCGAGCGCCCGCGTCGGCCGCTCCTCGGTCACCGGGGGCGCTCCCACGTAGACGAGACCGGATTCGGCGTCGAGGCTGATGACCTCGCCCTCGGCCAGGGCGCTGTCACCGAGGCGAATCGTGCGGTTGGACGGGTCGAGCTCCAACTCGCCGCAACCGACGAGACACGGCTTGCCGAGCTCCCTGGCCACGACCGCCGCGTGCGAGGTGCGTCCGCCGGCCCGGGTGAGAACGCCCGCCGACAGGCGGACCGCCGCCACGTCGTCGGTGACCGTCTCCGCGCGGACGAGAACCGGTGGCATGCCCGCGGCCGCCCACCGTTCAGCGGCCTTCGCGTCGAGCGCGATCGGACCGGTGGCGACTCCGGCGCCGGCCGGGATGGCGCGCGCTGCCGGGCGCGATCCATCGGCCACGTCGATGTGCCGCCGGCGAATCGATCCGAGGTCGACGCCGCTCAACCTGTCGAGCCCTTCGTCCGGGGAGATGAGTCCCTCCCGGACCTGGTCGACGGCGATCGTCAGCGCGGCCCACGGCGTGCGTTTCGCGCTCCGGGTCTGGAGGAGGAAGAGCTCCCCATCCTCGATCGTGAGCTCAAACTCCTGGGCGTCGCCGAACTCCGCCTCCAGCCGCCCACACATGTGCTCGATCTCGGCGAGCAGATCCGGCGCCGCGACGGCGAGCTCGTCGAGCCCCAGGGCGGTGTGCCGTCCCGCGACGACGTCCTCGCCCTGGGCGTCGAACATGAAGTCCATGTACAAGTGCCGGTCTCCCAGGGCCGGGTCGCGCGTGAACCCGACGCCGGCTCCGGAGATACCCCCGGCGTTGCCGAACACCATTCGCTGCAGGATGACGGCGGTGCCCTGCGTCTCCGAGATGTCGTGCATGCGCCGGTACTCGCGCGCCCGGGGAGCGTCCCAGGACGTCAGTACCGCGCCGACCGCGGCGCACACCTGCTCCATCGGATCCTGAGGGAACGGCCGTCCGGTGAGGTGCTCGAAGAGCGCGAGGTGGGCACCGGTGAGATCACGCAGCGTGCCCACCGGCAGATCACGCGGCGCGTCGACGCCGTCGGCGTTCAGCCGCGCCTGGACGGCCTCGTCGAACGGGGCGGGCGACAGGCCGTGGACCACCGCGGCGTAGGACTCCACCAGCCGCCGGTAGGAGTCCCAGGCCAGTTTGGGGTTGCCCGTTCTGGCGATCAGCCCGCGCATCGATGCCTCGCACAACCCCACGTTGAGGACCGTCTCGAGCATTCCGGGCATCGACTCCGGCGCGCCGGAGCGGACCGACAGCAGGAGCGGCGAGCGCCGGCTTCCCAGCGTCGCGCCCGTCTGCCCCATGATCGCCTCCAGCGCCGGCGCGACCGCCTCCTGGACAACGGTCTCGTCCTTGGCGGCGGCGGCCCATGTCCGCCACAGGCTCGTCTGGAGCACCACTCCCTCCGGGACCCGGATGCCCGTCGCCCGCATCTGCGCCAGCCCGTGGCCCTTCGCGCCGATGATGCTCTTGGCAGGCACCGGGACCGACGAATCACCGAGGACGTAGACGTGCTCGTTGCGCCGGACGCCCGCCGCCGCGCGCGCCCTGACGGGGATCGTGTCCGGGCGCCGGTAAACCGCCTCGGAGCTCACCACCCGCGTCAGCGTGAGCTCGCGCAGGAGGTGAGCGCAGTGCATGAGCGCATCGGATGTCTCCTCGAAGGCGCGGCTCAGCTCGACGACGACGAACAATGTCCCCTCGTGCCGGCCGCCGTCCATGGCCAGCGCCCGGTGCACGGCACGCTGCGCTGCGTCCGCTTCGCGCTCCAACTCGATCACCCGGTGCACGGCCGCCAGGAAGTCATCGACGTCCTCACGGGGCCAGCCTCGGTGCAGCTCGGTGCTGAGCTCGACGGCCCGCAGGAACTCGCGCGCCGCGGACAGCACGATCCGGGCGATCCCTCGAACCTGGGAGCGCACGTCGCCACCGAGCGACGCCGCCGACAGGAGAGTTGTGTAGAAGGCTGCCTCCTCGCCGCAATCGGCGATGTCGTCGGCGGCCTGGACCAGCTCCAGCAGCGGCGCCAGGTCAGACCCGCGGGTGACGGCGGCTCGCGCCTGACCGACCAGCCCGTCGGCCTCGACCTCGGCCGTCTGGGCGCGCACCGCTGCCAGCTCGCGCCGCTCCTCGGAGCCGCGAATGACGTGTTCCACCCCGTCACGCGCCGCTTCGACGATCTCCACCTCGAGCTCCGCGTGACGCAGCGCCAGCTCCTGCATCTCCTGGCGCGCCGACCGCAGGTAGCCGATCAGCTCGGCCGCGGCCTCGTCCTGGATGAGCGGCACGGTCTTGCCCGCCAGCAGCGCCTCGCTGCAGATCCGCATCACCTCCTGCAGGTAGCCGCGGGCCGCGTCCGATCCGAGAACGTCGCGCAGCGACTCCCCGGCCCGGGCGGCGGGGGCGCCGGCAAATTCGAGCGCGGTATACACCAGCTCGTCCGCTCCGGCCCGCAGGAATGCCATGTGCCCGTGGTCGTGCCCGGCCGCCCAGCGCAGAAGCTCGATCGCGGACCGGTTTCCGACAAGGCGCCGCAACCGCTTGCGCGCCCGGTTCCAATCGATGATGAACACCAGCCGGGAGCCGGCGTGCTCCAGGAACCGCTCGAGTCCGGCGGGGTCGGCGGCCTGAAACCGGCCGACCGCCAGGTGGAACAGTCCCCCCTCAACCGACCTCTCGCTGCGCGAACGGGTGTCCTCCCAGGCAACCTCCCACGGCTTCATCAGGTCCTGGAAGAACAGGAGGCGCTCCAGGTGCACGTCGGTGTAGGTGATCGTCACGACGAGCGCGGTCACCCGGAGCACCACGATATGCGCATCGGTGGTGCCGAGGTCGTTCTGGATGACGAGCGTCTCGCCGGCCGGCATCGCGATCGTGCCGAGGCCCGGATGGTCGAACTTCAGCTTCTCGGTGGCGTGGACGCCGCGCATGAACGCCTGGACCAGATGACGTTGCCCGTCCGCCACCTCGTACGCGCGTGCCCCGTCGATGACGTCCGGCGCGACCCGGGCGGCCAGTTCGTTGACCTGACGATGAGCCTCCATCACCACCACGTGAAGGCTGTCGCCGGCGTCGCCTCCGCTGCACAGACGCGTGAGGTCGTCGCCGGTCACCAGGTCGCCCTCCACCGACAGCGCACGGGCGACGGCGCGCAGGCGCAAATCGAGGTCGTCGGTCGCGCCGATGCCGGCGGCGCGTAACGGCCGGAGCATCTCCTCGACCTCCGACACCGCCCGGGCCATGAGGCGCTCGGCGCCCGGGATGCGATACCGGCCGTCGTTCTCCCGCCCGCTCTCCGGCACGACCCGGTCCAGCGCGGCATCGGCGACACCGCCGGCGAGCCGTTCGTCGCGCAGCGAGTCCGGACCAACCCCGCCGTCGGCGGCCCCGCGCGCGGCCTGGAGCAGGGCGAGCAGGTACTTGACCCGGTCGTTGGCCTCGAGGGCCGATGTGATGAGCTGGGGAAGGAGCAGCCGCTCCTCGCCCAGCAGTTCGATCATCCGGTCCTTGGGCATGTTCGGCGCCTCTCGATCGCGCAGGGAACAGCCGGTCCGGAGCAGTCGGACCGGCTGGACGGGTTCTGTGCTCTCACGCCGCCGTGGGCGTGATCGTGACCTTCTCCTTCGCCGCCTTGGTGGGAAGCGGAACCGTCACTTCCACCACGCCGTCCTTGGTCTCGGCCTTGATGGTCTGGGGATCCACACCGGCGGGCAGAGCCATCGAGCGGTAGAACGAGCCGTACCGGCGCTCCCGCCGGACGTACTCCTGCTTCGTCTCCTCGCTGGTCTCCCGATGCTCGCCGGAGATCGTGAGGATGTCGTCCTCGACCTCGATCTTGACCTCCTCCGGCTTGATTCCCGGAACATCGGCGTGCAGGACGAGGTTCCCGTCGTCGCGCACGACGTCGATGGCGGGCATCCAGGTACGCCCGCCTGGCTCACCGAGGTCGCCGAACAGACGGTCGAATCGCATTCTCAGATCGCTGAGCTCACCGAACGGATCCCAGCGCTGGAGGGCTCCAGCCATGATCACCTCCTGACCTGTGGTTACGGGTTGATCCACCGTACGCCCGCGCCCACCGACCGGCCATCGCGCGCACCACGCAGGTCCGTGCGTAGTTACGCGCAGGATCTGAGCCTAGGCCTGAGACAGCCGCTCGTCGAGCAGAGCGAGGAGATCAGCGACCACGGCATCGACCGGCCGGTCGGTGCGCAGCGGCAGATGGGCGTCCGGCTCCACCTCGTCGAGCGGCTCCCAGGCCCGGCGCAGGCGCTCGGCGATGACCGCCGTCGCGTCCGAGACGCGCGCTGGGTCCCGCTCGCGCCGCCGGGCGCGCTCGGCCAGCACTGACGCGGGGACCAGGCACTCCACAAACGTGATCGCCGACTCCCCCACCCGCCGGCGCAGCCCGTCGCGGTCACGCCGGCGGCCGAAGGTGGCGTCGACGACCACGGTCCGAGACGTCCCCAGGATGCGGACCGCCCGGGCAGCGAGCTCGTCATACGTGCGCTCGGTGAAGTCCGGGGCGTACACGCTGTCCGGTGCGCGGTCCCGCGGCGCGAGTCCCGCCAGCTCCTTGCGGACCAGATCGGAGCTGAGCACCGGCAGTCCGTGGTGGCTCGCCAGCGCGGCGGCGAGCCCTGACTTGCCGCTGGCCGGAGCGCCGCAGATCACCAGCACCAGCGGGCCGCGAGCGCGCCATGTCAGCCGCGCGGCCAGCTCCACCAGCATGTCCGCGGTTGCCGTCCGCGCCCGGGCGGCGTCCGGGTCAGGCTCCTGGCCGGCCCGGACGAGCGCCACCTTGGCGCGGACCAGCGCCCGGTGGACGGCATAGAACCACAGCAGCTCCTCGCCGCCGTAGTCGCCTCCGGCCGCACGATAGGCGTCGGTCACGGGCGGCACCCAGTCGCCGGCGCCGAGCGCGGTCAGGTCCATCGCCAGGAACCCCAGGTCGTCGGCGACGTCGAGCGTCCTCAGGCCGGGGTCGAACTCGACGCAGTCGACGATGCGCAGCGGCCGGCCCAGGATCACGTGCTGGCCGCGCAGGTCGCCGTGGCCCTCACGCACGCGGCCGGCGGCGGCCCGGTCGTCGAGCAGACCGGCGCGCGCCCTGGTGAACGCCCGCAGGAAGCGGCCGACCATCTGCACCCGGCAGAGCGTGTCGAGTTCCATCGCCTCACCCGTCAGCTCGCCGAGGTTGCGTTCGATCTCGGCGAGCACTCGCGCGCGCCCGCGCGCGCCCACGCGCGTGGGGCAGTCGCGGTGAAAAGCGGCCAGTGCACCGCCGAGGCGGGCCAGATCCCCGCGGGCGATGTCACCCCGGGCGGCGGCAGCCGCCAGGGTCTGGTCCTCGTCGTAGCGCCTCATCTCGACGAGGAAGTCGAGCGCGCCCGGCTCGGCCGCGTCGTCGACCTCGAGCCCGCCGCCCGGGCCCCGCCGGATGGACCGCACCCCCAGATAGACGTCCGGCGCCAGCCGGGCGTTGAGACGGACCTCGGCCAGGCACATCTCCCGCCGCCGCTCAGGCGTCCCGTAGTCGACGAAGTCGAGAATCACCGGCTTCTTGAGCTTGTAGGCGCGGTCGGCGACCAGGAACACCCGTGAGATGTGCGTCTCGCGCACCTCGACGTGCGCCGGCACGCCGTGGGCGGCGTGCCGGCGGGCCAGGGCTGGTGCGATCTCCGGCGCCTCGGCTCCGCGTCCCGGACTGCCGGCGCGCCCGGTCAGTCCGGACCGTCCCTCTGGGTCCGGTCGACGACCAGCCGCATCGCCAGCCGCCGGTTGAGGTACGCCTGGCCCGCCGCGGCGCGGCGCACCGCTTCGACCAGGTCGGCGTCGGCGGCCTCCTTGAGGACGTAGCCAAGCGCTCCGGCGTGGCGGGCCGCCCGGACGAGCGCCGGATCGGCCTCCATCGTCAGCACCACGATCTGCGTCTCCGGCGCCTCGGCCCGGAGCTTGGGGATGGCCTGGAGGGGCACCCCGCCGGGCATGTTCAGGTCGAGGACCAGCACATCCGGCCGGTGCCGGCGGACGGACGCGTGAACTGCGGCCACGTCCCCCGCCTGGTCGACTACCGTGAGGTCAGGCTCCCCGTCGAGGACGAGCTGCAGGCCCCGCCGGACCACCTGGTGGTCCTCGGCGATGACGATCCGCACGCTCGCGGCCGGCGGCTGCCGGGTGCTCTCGCCTGACGCGGACATCTGCCGCGGCAGCCTACCGCGCCCGCCGACGCGCCACCGGCGGACCGGCGGCGCCTCCCCGGCGCCGCGCCGCCGGTCCATGTCCGCCGCATCGATCAGCCGCCGGTCGCCAGCACCGCGCGGGCCTGGCGCGCCATCTCCGCGTCCTCCCGCGCCCGCACGACGAGCGTGCGCACGGACCCGTCTCGCGCGCTGATCTCCGTGTCCGGCGCGGCACGGTCGTTCGCGGCGGGATCGATCGCCACACCGAGGAATCCCAGGCCGTCAGCGGCACGGGCGCGGACCTCGGCGGCGTGCTCCCCAACGCCGCCGGTGAACGCCAGCACGTCGAGCCCCCTGAGCGCCGCGGCCATCGCCGCGATGCCGGCGCGCAGGCGGTGGATGTAGACATCGAGCCCCAGGGCCGCCCGCGCATCGCCCGCGGCGGCGGTCGCCAGGACCGCTCGCATGTCGGCGTCGCCGGCCAGGCCGAGCAGGCCGGAGCGGTGCTCGAGCGCCTCCGCCAGCTCGCGCTCGGAAAGCGCCTCGCGCTCGAGCAGCCACAGCAGCATGCCCGGGTCGACACTGCCGCTGCGGGTAGCCATGACCAGGCCCTCCAGGGGGGTGAACCCCATCGTGGTGTCGACCGAGTGCCCGTCCCGGATCGCGCACAGCGACGCTCCCGCCCCCAGGTGGCAGGAGACGATCCGCCGCGCGGCGCCGGGCGTCCCCAGCAGCTCCGGCACTCTCCGCGCCACCCAGCTGTGCGACAGGCCGTGAAAGCCGTAGCGCCGCAGGCCCCACCGCTCTCGCCACCGCGCCGGCAGGGCATAGGTGATGGCAGCTTCCGGCAGCGTGGCATGGAAGGCGGTGTCAAAGCAGGCGACCGCCGGCAGGTCGCCGAGCGCCTCGGAGACGGCGTCGAGCGCAGCGAGCGACTTCGGCTGGTGCAGGGGCGCGAGGTCGGTCAGCTCGCCGAGGACACGGCGCACCTCGCCATCGATCACGGTGGCGGCGCGAAAGCGCTCGCCGCCGTGGACGATCCGGTGCGCCACTGCGCCGGCGCGTCGAAAGGAGCCGGCCAGAGCCGTGCGCAGCGCGGCGGGATCGGCCCGCGCCTGCGGTGCGGGGAGCTCGCACTCGGCCAGGACCTCGTCGCCGTCGCCGACGAGCCCCAGCTTCAGGCTGCTGGAGCCGGCGTTGACGGTCAGGATCGGCACGGGGCGGCCGAGTGCGGGCTAGTCCACGCGGCCGGCGCCGGCCGTCGGCACCTGGCCGGTCGTGCCCGTGGGAGCGGGAGGCGATCCCGGCCACGTCCACTCGCGCACCTCCGGGAGGTCGTCGCCGACCTCGCGGGTGTAGGCGCGCGCCCGCAGACGGGCATCGGACATCTCCTGGCGCAGGCCGGCAGCGCGCTCACCCAGGTCCGGCACCCGGTCGATGACGTCGATGACGAGGTGGAAGCGGTCGAGGTCGTTGAGCATGACCATGTCGAACGGGGTCGTCGTGGTGCCCTCTTCCTTGTAACCCCGCACGTGGATGTTGTGGTGGTTGGCCCGCCGGTAGGTGAGGCGGTGAATGAGCCAGGGGTAACCGTGGTAGGCGAAGATGACCGGCTGGCGCGTGGTGAACAGGGCGTCGAACTCGCGGTCAGGCAAGCCGTGGGGATGCTCGCTCTCCGGCTCCAGGCGCATGAGGTCGACGATGTTGATGACCCGGACGCGCAGATCGGGCAGGTGCTCGCGCAGGAGCGCCGCCGCGGCGAGCGTCTCCAGCGTGGGGATGTCGCCGGCGCAGGCGAGGACCACATCCGGCTCCTCCCCGCCGTCGTCGCTCGATGCCCACGGCCAGATGCCGATGCCCCGCGTGCAGTGCGCGATCGCCTCCTCCATCGTCAGGTAGTCGAGCGCCGGCTGCTTGCCGGCCACGATCACGTTGACGTAGTCCCGTGACCGGAGGCAGTGGTCGGCGACCGACAGCAGACAGTTGGCGTCCGGCGGCAGGTAGACGCGGACGATCTCCGACTTCTTGTTGACGACGTGGTCGATGAACCCGGGGTCCTGATGGGAGAACCCGTTGTGGTCCTGGCGCCAGACATGGGACGAGAGCAGGTAGTTGAGCGAGGCGATCGGCCGGCGCCAGGGGATGTCGCGCGTCACCTTCAGCCACTTGGCGTGCTGGTTGAACATCGAGTCGACGATGTGGATGAACGCCTCGTAGCAGTTGAACAGGCCGTGACGGCCGGTGAGGAGATACCCCTCCAGCCACCCCTGGCAGAGGTGCTCGGACAGCACCTCCATGACGCGGCCGCCGGGGTCGAGGTGGTCGTCACCGGGAACCGTCTCGGCGTCCCACGCGCGGTTGGTGGCCTCGAACACCGCCTGCAGCCGGTTTGACGCCGTCTCGTCCGGGCCCACGATCCGAAACGTGCTGGGATTGGCCCGGATCACGTCCCGGAGGAATCCGCCCAGGACCTGCGTCGCCTCGCTGGTCGTCGCCGCCGGGGCGGGAACGTCGACCGCATATGCGCGGAAGTCCGGCAGCTCGAGCGCTCGCAGCAGTTGGCCGCCGTTGGCATGCGGGTTGGCGCTCATCCGGCGCTCGCCCTTCGGCGGCAGGGCGGCCAGGTCGGCCCGCAGCGCTCCGTCCTCGTCGAACAGCTCCTCCGGGCGGTACGAGCGCAGCCAGGCCTCGAGCTGGGCCAGGTGCGCCGGGTTCTCGCGGACATGGGCCAGGGGTACCTGGTGCGAGCGGAACGTCCCCTCGGCCGGCAGCCCGTCGACCTCCCTGGGACCGGTCCAGCCCTTGGGGGTTCGCAGCACGATCATCGGCCACCGGGGCCGGGAGGGCTGGCCCGCGGCTCCACCGCCGCGCGCCGCCGCCTGGATCTCGGCGATCCGGTCCAACGCGGTCTCCAGCGCCTCGGACATCAGCCGGTGAACCGCCTCCGGCTCGTCCCCGGAGACGAAGATCGGATCGTGGCCGTAGCCCTCCATCAGCGCCCGCAACTCCGCCTCCGGGATGCGGGCCAGCACCGTCGGGTTGGCGATCTTGTACCCGTTGAGGTGCAGGATGGGCAGCACGGCGCCATCGGATGCCGGGTTGAGGAACTTGTTGGAGTGCCAACTGGCGGCGAGCGGTCCGGTCTCCGCCTCGCCGTCGCCCACGACGCAGGCGACGAGCAGATCCGGGTTGTCGAGCGCGGCGCCGTAGGCGTGCAAGAGGCTGTAGCCCAGTTCCCCGCCCTCGTTGATGGAGCCCGGCGTCTCCGGGGCGACGTGGCTGGGGATCCCGCCCGGGAAGGAGAACTGGCGGAACAGCCTCCGCAGTCCCTCCGCGTCGTGGCCGATGTGCGGATAGACCTCGGTGTAGGTGCCCTCCAGATAGGCGTTGGCCACGAGCCCCGGCCCGCCGTGCCCCGGGCCGGTGACGTAGATCGCATTCAGGTCACGGTCGCGAATGAGCCGGTTGAGGTGGACGTAGACGAAGTTCAGCCCGGGGGTCGTGCCCCAGTGCCCCAGCAACCGTGGCTTGATGTGCTCGGCGCTCAGCGGCCGGCGCAGCAGAGGGTTGTCCAGCAGGTAGATCTGACCCACCGACAGGTAGTTGGCGGCTCGCCAGTAGGCGTCGATCGACTGCAGCTCGTCTGTGGTCAGGGTCATTTCGGCAGGCTACCCGCGCCCACCGCAGGGCACTGACATCCGGCTGATCAGCCTTCCGTGGGGACGATCAGCACCGGTCGCCCGGAGTGGTGCACCAGCCCGGCCGACACGCTGCCCAGCGCCTGCTCCCGGACGGCGGTGGAGCTGCGGGTACCGGCCACGATGAGCTCGGCGTCGATCTCGTCGGCGACGTCGAGGATCGTGCGCCACAGAGGTCCGTCACTCGGCGCCTCGCGGGCCTCGACCCGCACATCGGCGCCCAGCTCGGACGCGATCGCCTGCCCGGCGTCGAGGACCTCGCGGGCGCGGCCGGCGGCGAGCATCTCCAGCCGGTCCTGGGAAACGGAACCCGCCGTGGGATCGCTCCCCCGGGTGCTGAACGCGTCGGCCAGGACCGCCTCCGGCGCGTGGTAGACATGAAGCAGGATCGCGCGCTGATGGCCCAGGCTGCGGCCCGCGACCGTGACGGCGCGACGGGCGCTGTCGGAATCGTCGTAGCAGATGAGAATGGACATGGGACGAGCATCCCGGGTGCACCGGGCTGCGCCATCCGTGTCTCCCCGCCATGGACCCAGGGGGTCAGACCGGAGGCTGGGGCAGCCGGTGGTCCGTAGTTCTCCGCACCGCGGTTCGGACGGCTGCGGGTGGCAGCCCGGGCGGCGGCACCTACGGTGGGGCCATGTCCGCGGCACGGGGATCACGGGATGGATACCGGGTGGTCATCGCCGGCGGCGGCGTGGCCGCGCTCGAGGCCGCCCTCGCCCTGCGCGAGCTGGCCGGGAGCCGTGTCTCGACGACGCTGTTGACGCCGCAGGCGACGTTCGCCCACCGGCCGCTCAGCGTGCTGGATCCGTTCCCGGGGCCCGGGGGCCGCCGCTACGAGTTGGCGCGGGTCGCCCGTGATGCCGGCGCGCTGCTGGTGGCGGACCGCTTGGTGCGCGTCGACGCCGAGCGCCGGCTCGCCCACGGCGCCCGCGGGAATGCCCTCCCGTACGACGCGCTGCTGGTCGCCTACGGGACCGAGATCCGCGAACGCTTCGACCACGCCCGCACCATCGACGACGCGTACCTCACCAGCCGGCTGCGTGGCCTCGTCCAGGACGTCGAGGACGGGTACGTGCGCCGAGTGGCGTTCGTGGCCGCCGGCCCGCCCGGCTGGCCGCTCCCGCTCTACGAATTGGCGCTGATGACGGCTCGCGCCGCCTACGACATGTCGGCCGAGGTCTCAGCCGTCGTGGTCACGCCGGAGCGGGCGCCGCTGGAGGTGTTCGGCGAGCGCGCCAGCCGTGACGTGGCCGCCCTCCTGGCCCGTCACCATGTCGAGTTCGTCTCCGCCCCGGCCTGCGAAGTGCCGGCCCCGGGGGAGGTCGTCATCGGACCGGACCGGCCGCCGCTGCGGGCCCAGAGCGTGGTGGCGATGCCGGAGCTGGCGCCGCGGGCGGTGCCGGGGGTGCCCGCGGCCGGCGACGGCTTCATCGCGGTCGACGCGAACGGGCGGGTCCGCGACCTCGACGGCGTCTACGCCGCCGGTGACGCCACTCGCTTCCCGGTCAAGCACGGGAGCATCGCCGCCCAGCAGGCCGACCTGGCGGCCGCCGAGATCGCCCGCGAGGCGGGAGCCGACGTCCGCTCCGAGCCGTTTCACCCGGTCCTTCATGGGATCTTGCTCGGCGGCGAGCGGCCGCTGTACATGACCGCCGGGTTGAGCACTGATGGCCGGCCGCTGAGCTCGAACACCTCGGACAAGCCGCTCTGGCACCCGGCCGGCAAGATCGCCGCCCGCCGCCTTGGCCCCTACCTGCACCATGCCGACCAGCTCACCGGCAGCTTCTCGCACGCCGCGCTGTAACGGCCGCCGTCACATCCGTTCCGGCACCATCTCGATCGCCTCGCACGCCACTCCGGCGCGCACAGGCCGCAGCCCTGGCGTCGTCAAGGTCGATCTCGCACGTAACACCCGCCCGCGGGCGGGGGTGACTACTGATTCGCGCGGCTGCCTGAAAGTGACACCGAACGGTGTGGCTCAGTACTGATGGCGGTCGCCGGCCGGCCGAGACGCTTTATGCATCTAAACGTGGAGCGTGACCCATGAGCACCGAAACCCTCATATCCGACGGCCGGGCTGACGCGAGCTCGGCGGCGTCACCGCTGCTTTCGCTGCGCGGTCTGAGCAAGCGGTTCGGAGCCGTCCGAGCGCTCACCGACGTCAACCTCGACGTGCCGGCCGGCCAGGTGACCGCGCTCGCCGCTCCGGCGGTCAACGCCAGTCGGTCGCGGTCGCCCGGGCGGTGATGTCCGAGGCCAAGCTGGTGATCATGGACGAGCCGACGGCGGCTCTCGGCGTCTCCCAGACCGGCATGGTCCTCGACCTGATCAGGAGGCTGGCCAGCCACGGGGTGGGTGTCATCGTCATCTCTCACAACCTCAACGACGTGTTCTCGGTCGCCGACCGGATCGCGATCCTCTATCACGGCCGCCTCGTCGCCTCGGGACCGATCGAGGACTTCGACCGCCAGAGCGTCGTCGAGTACATGACGAGCGGGTCCGTGGCGCGGGCCACCGCACCGTAGCCAGTACCCAGTCCGGCTCGCGGGGCCCGCGGATGCGAACCCGCGGCTGACGCTGGAAGCTAGGGCCATGCCGAGCAAACCGACACCCGCCGCTGCCGGACAGAGGGACGCACCGACGCGTCCGCCACGCAGCAATGAACAGCGGCCGTGGCGGGTGGAGGGATCGCGCGGCAGCACGCCCCCCGGCACGTCGGCACCGCGCCCCCGTGGGAGCATGTGGAAGATCATCCTGGTGGTGCTCGCCGGAGAGTTCCTGCTGTGGGCGCTGCTGATGTCGTCCGCCACCACGACGCGTGTCACCCTCCCGTACACGGTCTTCACCACCCAACTGAAGGCGGGCAATGTCGCCACCGTCAGCACGCAGGGCGCGTCGATCCAGGGCACCCTGCGCCACTCCATCACCTACCCGGCCACCAACGGGACGACGAGCGCCGACTTCGCCACCCAGCGCCCCGCCTTCGCCTCCGATGACCTGCTCGCCGAGCTCCAGGGTCACGGAGTGACGGTCACCGCCAAGCCCGTCAGCTCCGGGGGCTCGACGGTCGGCGGACTGATCATGTGGCTGTTGCCGATGGTGCTCATCTTCGGGTTCTTCTGGTGGATCATGCGCCGCGCCGCAGGAGCGGGCGGTGGTGGCGGCGCCGGCATGTTCGGCGGGTTCGGCTCATCCCGCGCGCGCCGCTACGAGGCCACGGAGGAGCGGACGACGTTCGGCGACGTCGCCGGCATCGATGAGGCGACCGAGGAGCTGGCCGAGGTCGTCGACTTCCTGCGTCATCCGGACCGGTATCGGCGGCTCGGCGGCCGGATCCCCAGGGGCGTGCTGCTGACCGGACCGCCCGGCACCGGCAAGACGCTGCTGGCGCGGGCCGTCGCCGGCGAGGCCAACGTGCCGTTCTTCTCGATCTCGGCCTCGGAGTTCGTGGAGATGATCGTCGGCGTCGGCGCCAGCCGCGTGCGTGATCTGTTCGTCCACGCCAAGCAGGAGGCGCCGGCGATCGTCTTCATCGACGAGCTGGACGCCATCGGCCGCCAGCGCGGCGCCGGTGCCTTGAGCGGTGCCAACGACGAGCGCGAGCAGACGCTCAACCAGATTCTGACCGAGATGGACGGCTTCACCGGCAACGAGGGCGTGATCGTCCTGGCCGCCACCAACCGGCCGGAGATCCTCGACCCGGCCCTGCTCCGCGCCGGGCGCTTCGATCGCCGGATCAGCGTCAACCCCCCGGATCAGGATGGCCGACGCAAGATCCTGGAGGTTCACACCCGCGGCGTGCCGCTGGATGACACCGTCGACCTGGCCGCGATCGCCGCCGGGAGTCCCGGGATGGTCGGCGCGGACCTGGGCAACCTCGTCAACGAGGCCGCGCTCGCCGCCGCTCGCCGCGGCGCGGCGGCCGTCGCCGGCTACGACTTCGCCAATGCCATGGAGCGGATCCTGCTGGGGGCGGCCCGCCGGATCGTCATCTCCGAGGAGGAACGGCGGCGCACCGCCTACCACGAGTCCGGTCACGCCCTGCTCGGCATGCTCCAGCCCGGGGCCGATCCGGTGCGCAAGGTGTCGATCATCCCGCGCGGCCGCGCCCTCGGCGTCACCTTCCAGAGCCCGGAGGCCGATCGCTACGGGTACGGCGAGAGCTACCTGCGCGGGCGGCTCGTCGGCCTGTTGGCCGGCCGTGCCGCCGAGCAGCTGATCTACAGCGAGACGACGACCGGCGCCGAATCCGACCTGGAGCAGGCCACCGCCCTCGCCCGGCAGATGGTGGGCCGGTGGGGCATGTCGCCCCATCTCGGCCTGGTCTCGGCGCTGCCGCGCCCCGGCGAGGAGACCCTGCTGCTCCCGGGGGCGGCCGGCGGCCCCTCGCAGCGCACGCTGGAGCTCATCGACGATGAGGTCAAACGCCTGACCGACGCCTGCTACCAACAGGCCCTCAAGACCCTGTCCGAGCATCGCGAGCAGCTCGACCGCCTGGCCCAGGCCCTGCTCGCCCGGGAGACGCTCGACGAGGCCGACGCGTACGCGGTGGCCGGCATCCCGGCTCGTGAGCGGGCCGGCGCCCCGATCGGCGTGCCGCCGGCCCCGGAGCCGCAGGAACCCGTGGCGCTGGTGGCAGCTTCGTCACACGCCGCCGCACCGACTCGGTAGCTTTCGCGTCATCGCGCCTACCGAGTCACCTACGCCCGTCACGATTGTGCTCGCCGACGATCACACAATCGTCCGCAGCGGCCTGCGCATCTTGCTCGAGGCCGAACACGAGTTTGAGGTCATCGCCGAGGCCGGCGAGGTCGAGGAGGCGGTGCGCAAGGTGCTCGCCTACAAGCCGCAGGTGCTGGTGCTCGATCTCAGCATGCCCGGCGGCTCCAGCCTGGCGGCGATCCCGCGGATGCTGAGCGCCTCGCCCAAGACCTCCATCGTCGTGCTGACCATGGAGGACGAGCCGCGCTTCGCCCGGGAGGCGCTGCGGGTGGGGGCGCTGGGATTTGTGCTCAAGGAGGCGGCCGATACCGAGCTGGTGGAGGCGGTGCGCGCGGCCACCCGCGGACAGCGGTATCTCAACCCGCAGCTCGGCGGCCTGATCGCGGCCGCCCCCGAGCGCCCCCCCGGGCCACCGGACAACCTCACCGAGCGCGAGGTGGAGGTGCTCAAGCTCGTCGCGCTCGGCCACACCAACGCCGAGATCTCGCAGAAGCTCTACCTGAGCGTGCGCACCGTCGAGTCCCACCGGGCCCATATCCAGCAGAAGGCGGGCAAGACGAGCCGCTCGGAGCTCGTGGCCTACGCCCGTGAACACGGGCTTCTGGACAGCGAGCCTGACGTCTGACCGCGCCGCATGACGATCCTGATCTGCTACGACGGCTCCGCGGATGCTCAGGCGGCCATCGAGACGGCCGGCGCCCTGTTCGCCGGGCACGACGCGACGGTCCTGACGATCTGGGAGGGCCTGTCGGAGGTGATGGCCCGGACGGGCGCCGGCCTGGCGGCGGCGCCCCTGGACTTCGAGGAGATCGACCGGGCCGGCGCCGCGGCCGCGCGCGAGCGAGCCGATGAGGGTTGCGCCCTGGCCCGGGTCGCCGGGCTGAACGCCCAGCCGGCGACCACCCAGCAGGATCTGACCGTGTGGGGGACGATCATCGACCAGGCGGACGCGCTCGGCGCCGACGCAATCGTCCTCGGCAGCCGCGGATTGACCGGCGTGAAATCGCTGCTGCTGGGCAGCGTCTCCCACGCCGTCCTGCAGCACGCCGACCGGCCGGTGATCGTGGTGCCCGGCGGTCAGGTGGCGCGCCGGCGCGCCGGGCGCCGGCATGACCGAGAGTCCGGATCGCCGAGCCGGTAGGGCCGTGGACGGAACGGTCTCGGCCCCAAATCCGTAGAAGACCACATCCGCGGACCCGAAACCGCGCTAGTGTCGTTGGGAAGCAACAAGGGCAGTCCCGGGGGGACCGTCCATGACGATCGGCTATCTATGGATCCACCGACGCGCGGAGTCGTGGCAGTTGCTCAGAGTGTTCTCGAGCAGCTCGACCTCGAGGTCGTGCTGGAGCGCGTGCTCGAGGCCGCGCGGGAGCTGACCGGCGCGCGGTACGCCGCGCTCGGCGTCCTGGATGCGACGCGTGACCGCCTCGAGCGCTTCCTCACGCTCGGAATCGATGAGGACGCGCGCCGCGCCATCGGCCCGCTGCCGACCGGCCGCGGCGTGCTCGGTGAGCTGATCCGACATCCGGAGCCTCTGCGAATCGACGACGTCGGCAGCCACCCCTACTCCTACGGCTTTCCGATCGGCCACCCGCCGATGCGCTCGTTCCTCGGCGTGCCGATCCTCATCGACGGCCAGCCCTTCGGCAACCTGTACCTGACCGAGAAGGAAACCGGAGACGGGTTCACCGAGGACGACGAGCAGAGCGCGATCACGCTCGCCATGTTCGCCGCGGTCGCGATCGACCACGCCCGGCGGTTCGCCATGTCCGAGGCCCAGCGGAGAGAGCTGGAGCGGACGGTCGGCGCGCTGGACGCCACGCTGCAGATCGCCCGCGCCCTGGGCGGCCAGACAGACTTGAAGACGGTGCTGGAGCTGGTGGCCAAGCGCGGGCGCGCCCTTGTCTCCGCCCGGGCCCTGGTCATCGAGCTCGTCCGGGGCGAGGAGCTGGAGCTGGCGGCGGGCGCCGGCGAGCTTCCGGCCGGTCTCCTGGGCCGGCGGGTACCCCTCGAGCACACGGTGGCCAGCGCCACCCTCCGGTCCCGGCAGCCGCAACGACTCTCCGATCAACTCAACCGCGCGCGGTTCGAACAGCACGGCCTCGGCCATCTGGGTCTGACAGCGCGGGAGGGGCTGGTGGTGCCGCTCATCTTCCGGGGGCGCTCCTACGGCGTACTCGTCGCCATCGATCACCTCGACGGCGATTCGTTCGGAGCCGATCACGAGCGCCTGCTGACCGCCTTCGCCGCCAGCGCCGCCACCGCGGTGGCCACCGCGCGGTCCGCCGAGGATGATCGCCGCCGGCAGCGTGTCGCCGCCACCGAGGCCGAGCGCGGCCGGTGGGCGCGTGAGCTGCACGACGATACCCTGCAGGCGCTCGGCAACCTCCGCCTGACGCTCTCCGGGGCGCGGCGCACCGGAACGCCGGAGGCGATGACTCAAGCCATCGACCGGTCGCTGGAGCAGTTGGAGCTCGACATCGTCGCGCTGCGGGCGCTGATCACCGAGCTGCGCCCGGCCGCCCTTGACCAGCTCGGCCTGGAACCGGCCGTGTTGGCGCTCGTGGACCGCGTGCGCAGCACGGGGCTGGACATCGACGCCCACGTCGAGCTCAACTTCGAGCACGGGGAGGCCGGCGCTCGGTTGACACCGGAGGTCGAATCCGGCGTCTACCGGATCGTCCAGGAATCTCTGACCAACGCCGTCAAGCATGGGGAAGCGAAACGGGCGATGGTGGAGGTCATCGAGGAGGACGACTGCGTCCAGGTCACCGTGCGCGACGACGGCTCAGGCTTCGACACCACCGCCGCCACCAGCGGCTTCGGCCTCGTGGGTATGCGCGAGCGGGTCGACCTGCTGGAGGGCCGGCTGGCGATCACGTCCGAGCCCGGGGCCGGGACCACGGTCACGATCTCGGTGCCGGCCGTCCACCGCGTTCCGGCGGTCGCCGCCGAAGCCACCGGCCCGGAATCCGAGCGCCGCAGCGCGTAGGCTTCCCCCCCACGCCGGCCCGCGGGCCCTCCGTATCGGATACGGACGAACGCACGTAACCAAGCCTGATGCTCGCATCCCAACCCCGCCATAGAGTCCTCTCACATGCCGGGCACAGGTCTGCACAACGGTCCCTCGGACACGAGGACACAGGTGGCACCCACCGGTGGCGCTAGCCCATCGGCCGCCTCCGCGCCGATCACGATCGTTCTGGCCGACGACCACAAGGTCGTGCGGTCCGGATTGCGGATGCTGCTCGAGTCCGACGGCCGGTTCGCGGTGCTGGAGGAGTCCGGCGACGTGGCCGGCACGATCGAGGCCGTGCAGCGTTGCCGCCCCCGGGTGCTCGTGCTCGACCTCAACATGGGGGGCGAGTCCAGCCTGGAGTCGATCCCCCAGCTGCGCTTGGATGCGCCGCAGACCCAGATCGTGGTCCTGACGATGCAGGACAACCCGGCCTTCGCCCGGGCCGCGCTGCGCGCCGGCGCGGTCGGCTATGTCCTCAAGGACGCGGCCGACGCCGAGCTGATGAGCGCGGTGGAGCTGGCCGCCCAGGGCCGCACGTACCTCAACCCGGAGCTCGGAGCCAAGCTGGCCTCCGAGCCCGCCGACACCGAGGCCCGCCCGGACAACCTGTCTCCGCGGGAAATCGAGGTCCTCAAGCTGATCGCCCTCGGGCACACCAACGGCGAGATCGCCTCGTCGCTGTTCCTGAGCGTCCGGACCGTCGAGTCCCATCGGGCCCACATCCAGCAGAAGATCCGCCTGACGACGCGCGCCGAGCTCGTCGCCTACGCGCGAGACCACGGCCTGCTGGACTAGCTCAATCTCCGCCCGGACACGGTCCGGGCACGGATCCGCATCCAGTGGGCGGGCCGTTCCCCACCGTGCCACGCGCGCACATCGAGACGATCAACCCGGTCGACGTCGGCCGGACGGGTGATCCGCTCGGTCGTGCCGATGACGATCACGCTCCAGCCGGTGCCGCTCTCCGGGTCGTATCCGTCGACCTCGAAGCAGGCGAGGGCGCTGCGCCCCAGCGAATGAAACTTCGACCCCTCCAGCGTGCGGAAGACAATCGACTGGGAGGACTCTTCGAAGCCGTAGTTGACCGGGCGGATGAGCGGAACCTGGGACGCTCCGGCGGAGATGACAACTCTCCCAAACTCCCCGGCGGCCAAAAGCTCCAGGCATTCCGGCCTCGACAGCTCGACAAGCTTGCGCGACATCCCGCCCCCTAGGTGATCGCCGGCTGATGGACCGCCCGCCAGCGCTCAAGCGTCGCCGGGTCCGACGGGGGCGTGATCAGCAGCGGCACGCCGACCCGGTGGGCCAGGTGGTCGCCGGTGGTGCCCTCGGCCAAGCGCCGCAGCGGACCGTGATGCCGTGATCCGCAGACGAGCAGGTCGAGCTCGGCGCTGAACTCGACGAGCCTGTGACCAACCGACCCGTACACATGCTCGACTTCGACGCCGCCCACCACAGGAAGCGCGCAGGCCGCCTGCTCGATCTCAGCCCCGGGGCGGTCGGCCGGGTTGCCGGCCACCCCCCAGGCGGGTGTGTGATAGCGCGGAGTGACGACGTGGAGCGCCCGCGGCAGGGATCGGCGCTCGGCGGCGATCAAGCCGGCGTGCGCCAGCGCGACCTCGCTCTCCGGCGTCCCGTCGCATGCCACCCCCACGCGGACCAGATGCGACGGATGCTGGGCATAGCGTGCCGGGGCGATCGCCACCGCACACGGGGTGCGGTGCAGGACCGACCTCGCGTCGTCGCCGGCCAGCACCCGCGTCAGGCCGTGGCGTCGCGAGGCGCCGACCACGATCACCTGTGCGCCCAGCTCCTCGGCGACTCGCTCGACCCCGGCGCCCACCGTGGGCGCCGTCGCGCGCAGTACCCGCGGCTCACCGCCGCACAGGTCGCGCTCGGCGGTGAGCAGCGCGGCCAGGGATGTGTCGTCGGCGAGATCGAGCTCGCGCGTCGAGGCGTGACTGGCCACCGGGACGGTGCTGACGTAGACGAGGGTGATCGACGCCCCCGGCGACGCAAGCACCGCGGCCAGCGCCGCGGCGTCGGCGCCGCCCTGCAATCCGTCCACTCCGGCGATCAGGTTGGCATACATGTGACCGCTCCTCAGGGGTTCCGGGAAGCGCGGTCGCGCAGCATCGAGCGGACGTGGGCTGCTCGGTCCGCCGGGGCCTTCCGGACCGCCCCCGTCTTCTCGTCGGTCTCGGCGGCCAGCCGACGCCGCAGGCGGGCGTTCTCCGCCCGGAGCGCCGTCAGCTCGGCCTCCAACCGCTCGACCGGCGTGGTCGCCCGGCGCCGGGATGTTCCGGAGGCGGCCACCGTCACTCCGGCTCTTCCTCGCGCGCCAGAACCGCGGCGGCGTCGAGCGTCGACAGGACGCCGACCGGGGCGTGGCGCTCCGGGTCGGCCACCACCACGTGGTGGGCGCCGTGTCGAACCATCGCCTCCGCCGCGTCGCGGAGGGCCGACGAGGGACGGACGGTGATCACCGGCTCGGAGGCCAGATCGGCGGCCGTGGCCGTCACCCCGGGCCGGCCGAGCGCAGACAGGACGTCGAGATCGGAGACGATGCCCCAGACGCGCGGGGGGCCGGCCCCGTCCTTGGCCGGGGCCTCCACGGCGACGCAGTGGACGCCCCGGTCGGCCATCATTCGCGCCACCTCGGCCACCCCGGTGTCAGGCGCGCACGAGACGATCCCGGGATGCATGACGTCCCGGACGGTCAGGCGGCTCACGCGCGCTGCGGACATCAGACTGTGGCGGCGGTGTCGGCGGCGGGCTCGGCCTCAGCGTGGAAATCGCGAGCCGGCGGCACGGCGAGCACCGGGCATCCGGCCACGTGGAGCAGTCGCTGGGTGACGCTGCCGATGACGGCGCCCACCACGGCTGAGTGGCCACGCGTGCCGACCACGATCACGTCGGCGTTGGCCTCGGCCGCCTCATCGGCGATCCGGCGGAAGATCTCGCCGCTGTGACCGACGGAAACGTGAAGCTTGACGCGGAGGCCCTCCCGCTCCGCCGCCCGCGCCTGGTCGGAGATCTTGGCCTCAATCTCGGCCTCGTTGAGGTTCGCTTCCTGACCGGCGACGCGTGCGCCCACCAGCTTCTCGACGACGTGGCTGACGTGCAACGTCCCGCCGTCCCGCTGCGTCAGTTTCTTGGCGTACTCCAGCGCCCGGTCCGCATGCGCGGACCCGTCGGTCGCCCACACGACGTTCTTGAACATTTCCACCGACCTCGGTTCGCGGATGACAGGGTGACCTCAGGCTCCCGCGGCGCGCCGGTACTCCCAACGCGACAAACCCGCAGACCGGATCCGCAGCCGTCACGGATCAGAACGGGCGGCCGGACCGGATCCGACGCCTGATGGACGGCCGCCGACCCGCTACGGGGTTCTCTACGGATGAAGGGCCGCAGTCCGGTCGCGAGCATCGGCTCATGAGCGGTGCGACGGACACGGATGCCATGCGGATCGTCATCGCCGGCGGCGGCGTGGCCGGCCTGGAGGCTGCGCTCGCGCTGCGCGATCTGGCCGGAGAGCACGTCGCCGTCGACCTGGTGGCGCCTGACCGCACCTTCATCGACCGGCCGATGACCGTGCTCGAGCCCTTTGGGGACATTCTCGCCGAGCGCTTCCCGCTCAGCGACATCCTCTCCGGCCAGGACATCCATCACCGTGTCGACAGCATCGCCTGGATCGACCGGCGCCTTCGCCAGGCCCACACCCGCGGCGGCGAGAGCCTCGGCTATGACGCGCTCCTGCTGTGCCCGGGCGCCCGGGCACAGCCCGCCTATCCCCACGCGATCACCATCCTGGGCGGCTCCCAGGACGCGGACCTCGCCGGGCTGGTGTCGGACCTCGACGCCGGGGCGGTGAGGCGGATCGCGTTCCTCGTACCGGCCGCCGGCACATGGCAGCTGCCCCTGTACGAGCTGGCGCTGCTGACAGCAGCGCGCGCGGCGGAGCGGGGCCTTGACGCCTCGCTGTCGATCTTCACCCCGGAGCCGATCCCGATGGAAGCGTTTGGGGACCAGGCCGGGAGCGCGGCTCACGCGCTGCTGGCCGACGCCGGCATCGAGGTCGTCTGTCGCGCGGCCTGCCAGGTTCCGGACAGCCGCACGCTGCTGGTCGACAGCGCCGACGGACGGTCATCGCCCCGGGAGCGGCTTGCGCACTTCGACCGCATCCTCGCCCTGCCCCGGCTGCGGGGCCCGCGGATCCGAGGGGTGCCGGCGGTCAGCGGTGGCTTCATCCCGGTCGACGTCCATGGCCGGATCCTCGGCGCCCACGCGGAGCTCGCCGCCGGCGACGCCACCAACTGCGCGGTCAAGCACGGAAGCATCGCGGCTCAACAGGCCGATGCGGCCGCGGGGACGATCGCCGCGCTCGCCGGCGCGGCCGTCCGGCCGGCTCCGTTTCACCCGGTCGCCCGCGGCGTGCTCCTGACCGGCGACGCCGGCCGCCGGCTGAGCGCGTCGATCGTCGGCGGGCACAGCCTGCGATCGACGTTCTCCGCCAGCAGCGCCACCGTGACCGAGAAGCTCGACGCGCAGTATCTGTCGCCGCGGCTGGCCGCGCTCCGGGCCGCGGGACCGCCCGGCTGACCTCCAGTCGCCTCACAGCCGACCGGCGGCAAATTTCGGATGACACACGCCCGCGGAGATGACACTCTCCGGCTATGCATCCAGCCACCTACCCCACCGTCCGCATCGAGCCCAAGGGGCGCGGGGACTGGGAGGTGGAGCTTCTGGACGAAGACCCCACCAACCCCCCAACCCCAGCTGCGACGTGCCACACGCTGGAGGAGGCCCGCCGTGAGGCGTACCGGTTTGCCAGCCGGCGGCAGCCCTGCGAGGTCGTCATCTGCGACGCCTACCACCGCGTCGCTCACCATGAGGTAGTCGGCCGGCGCTGAGGAACGCCGGCGCGCGCACGTCAGCTTGGCATCGACGGCCGCGCCTCAGGGCGCGGCTGTCGATTGCTGCTCCACCTGGTTCGGCTGTCGACTGCTGCTCCACCTGGATAAGGCTGCGATGCGCTGATTGTCCGAGTGTTGGTGGCGCCAGAGGCGCGGACGCGGTACACCTACGGGCGGTGACCGAGACCGAGACGTCGACGGCGGCGCGCGCCTACCGCATCCCGCCGGGGTGCCGCGACGAGCTGCTGGATGGCGACGGCCGCCCGCTGCCGCATGCCGCCGAGTTGATGGCGACACTCGAGCGCCTGGGCCCGGAAGCACTCGCCGCCGCCGGCGAGCGGCGGGATGCGATCTTCATGCAGCAGGGGATCACGTTCGAGGTCGCCGGCTCCGACGGGGAGCGCCGGGACCGGGCCTGGCCGCTCGACCTCGTCCCCCGCGTCCTGACCGCCGCCGAGTGGACGACGATCAAGCGCGGCCTGGCCCAACGCATCCGGGCTTTGAATGCCTTCGTCGACGACGTGTACCACGCGCATGAGATCGTCCGCGCAGGGATCGTCCCCTGGTCGTTGATCGTCAGCCGGCCCAGCTTCGCCCGGCCCGTCCACGGCGTCCGCGCCCCCGGCGGCGTCTATTGCCACGTCTGCGGCTGCGACCTGGTCCGCGACGGCGACGGTCGATGGCGAGTCCTGGAGGACAACGTCCGCACCCCGTCGGGCATCTCCTACGTGCTGGAGAACCGCGTGGCGATGACCCGTCTGGTGCCGGAGCTGTTCGCCGGCCACCGTGTGCGCGGCGTCGACCACTACCCGTCGCTGCTGCTCGACGCCCTGCGCGCGGTCGCCCCGGCAGCCGAGAGCCATCCGACCGTCGTGCTGTGGACCCCGGGGGCGATGAACTCGGCGTACTTCGAGCACGCCTTCCTGGCCCGGCAGATGGGCGTCGAGCTGGTGGAGCCCGGAGACCTCGTCGTCCGCGACGCGGTCTGCTACATGCGCACCACGTCCGGCCTGGAGCGCGTCCACACCATCTACCGCCGTCTCGACGACGACTTCATCGACCCACTGGAGTTCCGCCCGGACTCGCTGCTCGGTGTTCCGGGGCTGGTCCGCGCGTATCGAGCCGGCACGGTGGCGATCGCCAACGCCATCGGCACCGGCGTCGCCGATGACAAGGCCATCTACTACTACGTGCCGGAGATGATCCGGTTCTACCTCGGCGAGGAGCCGATCCTGGAGAACGTTCCCACATACGTGCTCTCTGACGAGACCCAGCGCCGGCACGTGCTGGGGCGGCTGGCGGAGCTGGTGATCAAGCCGACGTCGGAGTCCGGGGGCAAGGGCGTGTTCATCGGCCCGCAGGCCACCTCGTCCGAGTGCGAGCTCCAGGCGCGGATGATCGAGGACGACCCCCACCGGTTCATCGCCCAGGAGCTCGTTCACCTCTCGACGGCCCCGACCGAGGTCGGCGAGGGGCGCCTGGCGCCGCGGCACGTCGACCTTCGCCCGTTCGCGGTCTTCGGCGAGGAGATCCGGATCGTGCCCGGCGGCCTGACGCGCGTGGCCCTGCGCGAGGGGTCGATGATCGTCAACTCGTCGCAGGGCGGCGGCTCCAAGGACACCTGGGTCCTCGACGACGGGGGGCAGACCGACCTGGCGCCGGGGACGCTCCCCGCCCACCGTCCGCCCCGCCTGCCGGACGTCCGCTACGGCGGCTGGCACGGCCAGGCCCAGCAGCAGCAGTAGTGCTGGCGCGGATCGCCCAGGAGCTGTTCTGGCTCGGCCGCGACCTGACCCGTGCCGAGCACACCGCGCGCATGCTCGACGGCGCCTTTCACGCCGATGTCGCCGGCACGCCGGGCGAGCGGGGGATCGCGCTCAGCTGGGAGGGCGTGCTGGCCACGATCGGCGCCAAGCCGCCGGCGCTGGGCGAGGAGGACCCCACCCCGCCCACGTCGCGCACCGCCGGCGCGCGGCACGACCGAACCGAGATCGCCCGTCTGCTCACGCTGGACACCGAGAGCCCGGCCTCGGTCGTCTCCTGCGTGGCGCGGGCGCGCGAGCGCGGCCGGACCATGCGGGATGTCATCTCCACGGAGATGTGGCAGGCGCTCAACGCGTTCTACCTGCTGCTGGGGCGCTACGACCTCCCGGCGGCGCTCCAGAGCGGGCCGTACTCGTTCTACCAGGAGGTCAAGGAGAACTGCGCGCTGTTCTGGGGCGTCACCGACCGCACGCTGCTGCGCGACGAGGGCCGGGCGTTCCTGGAGGCCGGCGGGCGAATCGAGGCGGCCGACATGGTGCTGCGAATGCTGCGCGTGGCAGTGCCGAGCGGGTCGCTGGAGGACGGCTATGAGAACGAGGCGCTCGCCCTGTTGCACGCGGTCGGCGGCTTTCAGGCCTATCGGCGGGCAGTCCGCCACGCACCGACGGTGGGGCCGGTCATCCGCTTCCTGCTGTTCGACTCCGCCTATCCGGGGTCGGTGGCACATTCGGTCGAGGCGCTGGCGGCCGCGTTGACCGCCGCCGACGCCCAGCCACGCTCGTCGCCGCCGGTGCTGCGCCTGGGGCGCCTCATCGCCGACCTGGAGCTGCAGCGGCGCGCGCCGGATGCCGGCGGGGCGCTCGAACACGTGCTGGAACGGGTAGCGGATGAGCTGGCGCTCATCGATCGTGACATCGACGCCCGGTATTTTGCGATCGCCGCTCTCGCCGCCGTGCACCTGTGAACTTCGCCATCCGCTACCTGACGACGTACGACTACGACTCCGATGTCGTCGACAACCTGAACGCCCTCCGGGTCAAGCCCCACGGCAACGGCCGTCAGCGGTGTGACGAGTTCAGCGTCCGGCTCAGCCCGGAGGTGCGGCTCCATCGCCACACCGACTACTTCGGCACCGAGGTGGTGGAGTTCGAGGTCTCACGGCCCCACCGGGAGCTGACGATCGACGTGCGCGCCCGCGTCAGCACCAGCGCCGCCCCGGAGCCGCCGTCGGCGAGCTGGGAAGCCCTGCGCGAGCCGGGGTACCGTGAGGCCGGCGGCGAGTTCCTCCTGCAGACCGACGACGCCCCGGAGCATCCCGTGCTGGGCGAGCTGCTGGCGACGACCGGAGCTGGATCGTCGCCGCTCTCCGCTCTGTTGTTGACGTCCGAGTTGATTCCGGACCGGTTCGAGTACCGGCGGGGAGCGACCTACGTCGACTCCGGTGTCGCCGATCTTCTGGAGGCGGGCGCGGGCGTCTGCCAGGACTTCGTCCACCTGGCGCTCTGCCTGCTCCGCCACCACGGGATCGCCGCCCGCTACGTCTCCGGCTACCTGTTCGCCTCCAACTTAGGTGACAGCCGCGAGTCGGTCGAGGTCGACACCCACGCGTGGGTGGAGGCACTGCTGCCCGTGGGTGGGTGGGGTCCGAGTTCCGAGCCCGTCTGGGTGGCCGCCGACCCCACCAACCGAGGGCTCGCCGGCGAGACCCATGTCAAGATCGGCCACGGTCGCCACTACGCCGACGTCCCGCCGATCAAGGGCGTCTACCGGGGCGCGGCCACCGCCAAGCTCCAGGCCAGCGTGACGATGACGCGGCTCGAGGGCACGGACCCGGCGTCGATCGCGCGGTCGTAATACTCCATCCGGAGGTTCTGCGCGTTCCGACGAGCGCAACTACCGGCCACGCGCACTAGTGGTCTCTCACTAGCCGTTGAGCACCTGGCGGAGGCGGTCGGCCTCGGTCACGCCGCGGTGGTGGAGGCGGTTCCAGGTGATGCGGAGGGTGCGGTAGCCGGCGGTGAGGGTGTCGGCATCGCGTTCGCGGTCGGTCTCGAACGCTTGCCGGTCGCGGTGAAACTCCCAGCTGTCGAGTTCCACGATGAGTTTGTGGTCCCCGAACAGGGCGTCGACGAGGTGGCCGGCGACGGGGACGTTGACCAGGGGCCGCGGCAGGTGATAGCGAGCACAGAACTCCTGGAAGTCGTCCTCGAAGGGCGAGTTGGTGGGGTTGCGGCCGTCGAGGAACGGAGCGAGGAGGGTGGCGCCAGGGTGGGTGGGGAAGCGGCGGTGGACATCGGTGAGCGCACGTTCTGTGACGAACGGTCCGTGGAGGGCGTCGTTGACCGTGCGCGTGCGCTCGCGGCCGTCGAGCTGTGGCAGGCAGTCCAGCACGGTGCGGGCGGGGCTGGTGGCGCGGATGCCGCGCTGGAGGCGCAGGTCGCCGCGGGTCAGGCCGGTGAAGCGGTGGGTGGTGATGCCGCGGGGCCGCCGGTCGGTGAAGACGATGACGTCGAAGGCGTCAGGCCAGGTGGTGGTGAACCCCCACAGGGCCAGGGCGCCGAGGTGGCTGAGGGCGGCGCCGGGGCCGCAGGCCAGGACGGCGGCGGCGGCGCGCTCCAGCGGGAGCGTCGGCGGATGCCCCACGGCGTACACCCGCGGATGGACCCGGTACAGCCGTCCGCGGCGCACCCGCCGCAGAATCGGCGGTATCGGTGAGGCCGCACTCGATCAGTTGCGCGTGGGTGACGTTGCCGTACTGGCCGGCCGCCTTCAGCGCCACCTGCGCATCAGGGGTGTGGGGGCTCACTTGTCCTATACGCAAGTGAGCCCCCAGGACCCTCGATTTCTCCCTCTGGACGGGGAATGAGGATGGGGCCCGGCGCCACCCGGCGCCGGGCCCCGGGCGGGTCAGTGCCCCCAGCCGCCGGAGGTCGGCTCGCCCGTCGCCGGGTCGAGGAACAGCCGGTGGCTGCCGGCGGCGTTCCAGTCCAACATGTTGGTCAGCGTTCCGGCCTGCGCATCGGCCGAGCCGCCGCCGAGCCGCTGGCCGCCCAGCCAGTTGTCCTCGATGAAGCGGACGACCGAGGACTGGTCGGTGAACGTGTTGTCGACGTAATTGGTCCGGGCGTACGGCGAAATGACCAGAAGCGGCTGGCGCGGGCCGACGCCGCACCGTGCCTGCTGGCCGCTGGGGACCAGCGCGGTGCTCGTCCCACAGGTGCCCGTCCCGGTCAGGGCGTCGAGCGTGGTCTGTGACTGAGTGACGATCGGACCCATCTGGTGGTCGTACCAGCCGTCGCTGTCGTCGTAGGCGATGACCACGGCCGTGCTCTTCCACGTCGGGAGCTTCTCCAGACGGTTGATGGTGTCGACGAGGAACGTCTGCTCGTCGAGCGGGTCCGAGTAGCCGGCATGGCCGTCCTGGTAGTCGGCCGCCTTGAGGTACGAGACCTGGGGCAGGTTGCCGTTGTCGGCCGCCGCCCAGAAGTCCTTCAGGTCGTACTGGTGGTTGGCCTGATCCTGGCGGCCGATCATCGAGACCGACGTCGGCGGCAGGTGCTGCGGGTTGGCCGTGGAGGCGTAGTACTGAAACGGCTCGTGGTGCGGGTTGTAGTCGAGCTGCGAGGCGCCGCCGACATTGTTGTGAGCGCCCGTGCAGACCTTCGACAGGTCATCGGTGCTCGGCCGGCCCGGTACGTAGCCCAGGCCGGCGAAGCCACCCTGGAACCAGCCCCAGCTGTCCCCGGCGCTGTCGAGCAGGTTGCCGATGTTGGAGCCGCCCATCTGGATCGTCTGGGCTGCGGTGTGGTTGTCCTGCTGGGCCCCGGAGCAGACGTCCCAGTACGGGTCCGAGTCGCTGTAGACCGTGCCCGGTCCCTGCGGCTGCGGCCAGCCGGGCGTCGTGCCGGTGGGCGTGCCCGGCGTGCCGGTGCACGGCGAGTCGTTGATGGTCGAGCTCGACGGACCGCAGACGGCGCCGAAGGTGTTGGCGCCGGTCACGTTGATGGCGCCCGGCGTCGACGGACCGAAGGTCGTCGAGTACGAGTTGTCGCTCATGGCGAAGCGCTGGGCGTAGTTCCAGAGGCCGGTGACGGTGTTGCCGTCGTAGTAGTCCATGACCAGGTTCGGCGCCGTCGTGTCCGGCGGCGAGCAGCTCTCGACGTCGGTGTTCTGGATGAACTTGTCCATCAGGCCCATGTCGAAGGCCTTCTGCTCGGCGGTGTAGCCGTGGTTCTGGTCGCAGGTCAGCGGCTGGCTGCGGTCGAGACGCTGCGGGTTGGCGCCGTTGGGGTTGCTGGTCAGCAATGCCCCGGACAGGCCGTTGACCGTCGGCGTGCCAGGAGCGGCGCGGAAGGCAGGCTCGCCCGCCGGGTTGGTGGCATACGGATAGGTGCCGAAGTAGTGGTCGAAGGAGACGTTCTCCTGGAAGATCACCACCAGATGCTTGATCGGCGTGGCGGTCGACGAGCTGACGCCACGCCTCGAGACGTGGCTGTGACGGGCTGAGCCGGCGCTCGCGGCCTGCACCGCGACCGCCGAGGTACCGGCGGCGGCGAGGACCGCCAGAAACGCCAACGTGGGGCGTCTTGCCATGTGGTTTCCCCCTGATTGTCGATGGGCGCCGCCAGTCTTCCGACCGGAACGCGGAGCGACGTTGCTCTGCCGTGAACCTGCCGTGAACGAGCCGTGATCGGTGGCCGCGGGCCCGCCGGAGTGGTAGCGTCGCGACATGGGCGAACGAACGAAATACGCGCCGGGGACGTTCAGCTGGACCGATCTCAACACCACCGACCAGGAGGCGGCCAAGGCGTTCTACTCTGGCCTGTTCGGCTGGGAGATCACCGACATGCCCGCCGGCGAGGGAGTCGTGTACTCGATGGCGGCGATCGGCGGCAAGTGGGTGAGCGCCATCTCCCCGCAGCCCCAGCAGCAGCGCGAGGCGGGGGTGCCGCCGGCCTGGAACTCGTACATCACCGTCGACAACGTCGACGACACCGCCGCCCGGGCCAGGGAGCTGGGCGCGACGGTGCACGCCGAGCCCTTCGACGTGCTCCAGGCCGGGCGGATGGCCGTCGTCCAGGACCCACAGGGCGCCTGGTTCCTGCTGTGGCAGCCCAGAGATCACATCGGCGCCGGCCTGGTCAACGCCCCCGGCGCCCTGTCCTGGAACGAACTCGGATCCCCGGACCTCGAGGGCTCGGCGAAGTTCTACGGCGACCTCGTGGGCTGGACGACGACGCCGATGGAGGGCTCCGACCCGCCGTACCTGGTGATCAGCACCGCCGACGGACACACCAATGGCGGGATCCGCCCGCCGCAGCCCCCCGGAGCGCCGCCGTTCTGGCTCGTCTACTTCGCGACCTCGGACATCGAGCGAAGCGTGGCGCGCGCCGGCGAGCTGGGAGGGAACGTGCTGCTCCCGCCGACCGACATCGGCATCGCCAAGATCGCCGTCGTTCAGGATCCGCAAGGGGCGGTGTTCGCCCTCTACGCCGGCGCGCTCGAGGACTGACCGCCGCACCCGCCCGGGAACGTCCCGGACCGACCGCCGCACCCACCCGGGAACGTCCCGGACCGACCGCCGCACCCACCGGGGACCGTTCGCCATACTCAGGCGGGTGCGACGGAGCGGTCTCACCATGCTCGGCGTCGCGGCCGTGCTGTGCGCCGGCTGCGGGAGCCAGGCGACGTCTGCCGACTCCGGGCGGCGGGCCGCCGCGACCTCCCCGGCACCCCCCGTGGCCCATCCCCAGGCGGTCGAGCCGGTGGCGGGCGCGGCCCCGGAAGCCAGTGGGGCCACCGGAGCGGGATCGGCGGCGGGCGCGGCCGGGTCTGCCGGAGTCAGCGTCCAGAACGCCGCCGCCACGGCCGCGCTCCCGCAGCCGACCTCGCTGGCCGAGGTGCGCCGGCAGCTGGCCGAGAGCGGGCTTCAGGCCAGCGCCACCAGCGCCACGCTGACGCCGGGCGGGCTGGCCGTGGCGCCGATCGACGCCCCGGCCGCCGTTCAGGAGGTGATCGCCGCGGGGAACGAGATCTCACGGCTGCCCTACGTCTGGGGCGGCGGACACATGACCTACGAGGACTCCGGCTATGACTGCAGCGGTTCGATCAGTTACGTGTTCGCGGCCGCTCACCTCCTCAACCAGACGGTGACCTCCGGAGAGCTGGAGCACTGGGGCGACGCCGGCCCGGGCAAATGGATCACGGTCTTCGCCAACGCGGGCCACACGTTCATGTACGTGGCCGGCCTGCGCTTCGACACGGTGGCGCTCGCCCAGAGCGGCACGCGCTGGTCGGACCGGCCGGCCACCGAGGGCGACCTCAGCTCGTTCAGCGTGCGCCATCCCCCGGGGCTGTAGCGGGCGCCGCGCCGAGCCGGGCGCGCCGGATCCCGATCTCCCTGTAACCGAAGCGGTTTTCGAGTCCCCGTCTGCCGTCCGGCGGCGGCTCTATCGTCGTCGGCGCTGATGCAAGTCCGGGATTTCCAGGACGGCTGCCGGGTCGAGACCGCGCTGCTGGTGCGGGCGGTCGAGACGCGGCGGCGGCGCGAGGGGGACGACTACCTCAAGCTCACGCTCGGCGACCGGACCGGGAGCGTGCCGGCGGTCGTGCTGGAGCGGGTTGACGCCGCGCGGGAGGTCTGCGCCGCCGGCACGGTGGTGCACGTGACCGGCAGCTTCGAGACCCATCCGCGGTTCGGCGCCCGGGTCGACGTCGAGGACGTCCGCGCCGCCGCCGACGGCGAATACCAGCGCGAGCATCTGCTCGACGGCCCCGCCCACCCGGTGGCGCAGATGGAATCCGACCTGCGCGAGCTCGTCGCCACCGTCCAGGATCCGGATCTCCGCCGCCTGCTGGCGGCGATGTTCGGCGAGGCCTCCCCCACGTGGGCGCGCTTCCGGGATGCCCCGGCCGCCAAGCACTACCACCAGGCCTACCGCCACGGGCTGCTGGAGCATTGCCTCGGCGTCGCCCAGGCGGTCAGCGCGATCTCGGCGACGTTCCCGGGGATCGATCGCGACGTCGCGGTCACCGGGGCGCTGCTTCACGACATCGGCAAGCTCGACGCCTACGAGATGAGCGGCGAGGCGATCGAGATGTCCGATCAGGGTCGGCTCTACGGCGAGATCGCCCTCGGCTACTACCAGGTGCGCAGCGTGATCGAGAGCCTGGAGGGGTTCCCGGCGGAGACCGCCCAGGCGGTGCTGCACATCATCCTCAGCCACCACGGCTCCCTGGAGTACGGCAGCCCGGTCATCCCGTGCACGCGCGAGGCGACCCTCGTCCACATGATCGACAACCTGGGGGGCCGGCTCGGCAGCTTCGACCGGATCGAGAAGGCGCTCCCGGCCGGCGCCCAGTGGTCGGGCTTCGACAAGGGAATCGGCGGCGGCGCGTATTTCGCCGCCCCGGCAGTCGACGAGCGTCGCGCGGCTTAGTCACGCCTGCTCCAAAAGTGCGCAAATAGCGCATGAGGACGGTGACGCGGGTCCGCCGTCGCGGGCCCCCGGCTACAGTCCTCTCAGGGATGGCAAAGGACACCGAGAAACTGATTCGTCAGCTCTCGTTGATCTCGTATCTGATGGCTGAGCGGCGCCCGGTGACCGCCCCGGAGATCAGGCGCGACGTCGAGGGCTACAGCGTCATGAACGAGGACGCGTTCGCGCGGCGCTTCTACGCCGACCGCTCTGAGCTGGAGGCCCTGGGGATCCAGCTGGCCGTCGAGAAGCCCGTCGACGGGCTGGTGGAGCAGGAGAACTACTCGCTCCCGCCGGAGAACTTCCACCTGCCACCGATCGCCTTCACCGACGAGGAGCTGGCCGCGCTCCACACGGCGCTGCAGCTGCTCGACGGGGAATTCGCCTATGCCGAACCGCTCCGGCTCGCCCTCCAGCAGATCTCCTGGGGCCGACCCAGCCCGCTCAACGCCCCGGAGCAGAGCACGGTCGCGCTCGGCATCACCGGCTCCGCCGGCGGCCACGACATCTCCCATCGGCTGGCCAAGATCGAGACCGCGATCTTCCGCCGCAAGACGATCATCTTCGATTACCACACGATGGAGCGCGACGAGGTTGGGACCCGCCGCGTCGACCCCTACCAGCTCCTGTATCAGGGCGGCCAGTTCTACGTGGTCGGCCGCTCGCACGAGCGCAGCGCGATCCGGGTCTTCCGCCTGTCGCGGATCCGCGGCAAGGTGGGGTACGCCACCAAGGCCGAGCATGACTTCCAGCGGCCCGCCAACTTCGATCCCCGGGCGTACGCCAACCGGATCCACTGGCAGTTCGGCGAGCCGGTGGGGACCGCCGAGGTGTGGATCTCCGGCCGTATCGCCTGGCAGATCGAGCGGCACTTCGGCCGCTACGGCGAGATCCGAGCGGCCGGCGATGACGACGATCCGGGCGCCCGGCTGTTCATCACCCCGTACGCCAACGCCCGCCAACTGATCGCCTGGACCCTCGGCCTGGGCGAGAACGCCCGGATCGTCGGTCCCCCGGAGCTCGTCGCCAAGCTGCGCGAGCGGGTGGCGCTGCTGGTGGAGCGCCACACCGGCGAGCCGCAGGTGGCCGACGCCCTGACGCACATCGAGGCGACCGACGCGGGCAGCCCCGGTGAGGGCCGGAGTGACGGCGAGGACAGCGCCGGCAGCCGGGCCGACGCGGCCATCCGCCCGGAGCGCTTCGCCCGCCTGGTCACCCTGGCCAGCATCCTCATCGACGCCGGCCGGGCCGGGCGGCTGCTCAACGCCGGCGACCTCCAGTCGGCGCTCAACGTCTCCGAGCAGGAGCTGCGCGAGGACATCGCGGTGCTGAATGTCGTCAACTTCGGGGCGGGCACCTACGTCCTGTATGCCGAGATCCATCCCGACGGCTCCATCGAGGTCGACCCGGAGCCCTACGGCGACTCGTTTGCGCGGCCCGCCCGGCTCCTGCCGGTCGAGGCCAAGGCGCTGATCGCCGCCATCGATCTCATCGGCGAGCACATCCCGGAGGGCTCGCTCAGCTCGGTGCGGGAGAAGGTCGTCCAGGCGCTGGGCGAGGACCCGGTTCACGAGGGGCTCCAGTTCGCCACCCCCGGCGGCGACAGCCCGGAGATCTCGGCGGTCGTCTCCAGCGCGATCGCCCAGCGGCGCCTGCTGTCCTTCGAGTACTACAAGGAGAACGAGGACGAGTTCTCGACCCGGCTGGTCGAGCCGTACGCGCTCATCAACGGGCGCGAGGGCTGGTACCTGGCCAGCTTCGACCCGTCGCGCGACAGCGTCCGCCACTTCCGTCTGGACCGGATCAAGTCCGCGACGATCACCGACGAGGCGTTCGAGGCCCGGCCGGACGTGGATCCCGCCGCCGACGTCGACGGCTGGCCGCGGACGGGCGAGGTGCCCGCCTCCAGCCGGGCCCGGGTGTGGATCTCGCCGGAGCGCGCCCGCTGGGCCCGAGAGGAGCGACACGTCATCGCCGAGCTCGATGACGGCGCGGTCATCGTCGAGCTCGGCTTCGCCGGTATCGACTGGCTGGTGCGCGAGACGCTCAAGGAGGCCGGCGACGCCGCCGTCCTGGAGCCCGCCGCCGCGCGCGACGCGGTCCGGGATGCCGCCGAGGCGATCGGCTCCGGCGCGCAGCTCGTCTCGCATTGACCAGCCACCGGGCGCTGATTGCCATGACGGCCGCCGAGACCGCGGCGTTCCTGGCCGAACAGCGGACGGTGATCTGCGCCACCAACGGGCGGGACGGCTGGCCGCACCTCATGCCCCTCTGGTACGTCGTGCGCGGCCAGGACATCTGGGCATGGACCTATGCCAAGTCCCAGAAGGTCCGCAATCTGGAGCGGGATCCCCGGGCCACCCTGCAGGTCGAGACCGGTGAGCGCTACGACCAGCTGCGCGGGGTGATGATCGAGGCCGACACCCGGATCCATCGGGAAGCCGGCGCGGTGGCCCAGGTCGGCTTCGAGCTGACCGAGCGCTACGCCGGCGGCTCGCTGTCCGACGACGCCGCGGCCGCGGTCCGCCGCCAGGCGGTCAAGCGCGTGGCGCTCGAGTTCACCGCCCGGCGGACGGCCACCTGGGACCACCGCAAGCTCGCCGGCAGCTACTGAATCCGATCAGAGTCACTAGATTTGCCGCGATGTCACAGCTCAAGGGCCTGATCCTCTCCGGCGGCAAGGGCACGCGCCTGCGGCCGATCACCCACACCAGCGCCAAGCAGCTGGTCCCGGTCGCCAACCGACCGGTGCTGTTCTACGCCATCCAGGCGATGGCGGACGCCGGCATCGACCAGGTGGGGATCATCATCGCCCCGGAGACCGGGGACGAGATCCGCTCGGTCGCCGGCGACGGCGAGCGCTTCGGCGTGCAGATCACCTACATCGTCCAAGACGAGCCCGCCGGGCTGGCCCACGCGGTGCTGACTGCCGAGCCGTTCCTCGGCGACTCGCCGTTCGTCATGTATCTCGGCGACAACCTCCTCCAGGGCGGCATCGGTGACCTGGTGCGGGATTTCAACGCCCATGCGCCGGATGCCCTGATCCTGCTGACTCCGGTCGCCGACCCGGAGAACTACGGCGTCGCGGAGCTCGACAACGGCGCCGTCGTCCGCCTGGTGGAGAAACCGGCCGCGCCCCGCACGGACCTCGCGCTCGTCGGCGTCTACATGTTCACGGCCGCCGTCCACGGCGCGGCCCGGGCGATCCGTCCGTCGGCGCGCGGAGAGCTGGAGATCACCGACGCCATCCAGCATCTCGTCGACACCGGGCGGCGGGTGGAGCCGCACATCGTCAAAGGCTGGTGGAAGGACACGGGCCGCCTGGAGGACATGCTCGCCGCCAACCGGCTGGTGCTCGACACCATCGACACGCGGGTCGAGGGCGAGCTCATCGACTCCCAGATCGACGGCCGGGTCATCGTCGAGCCCGGCGCCCGGCTGGAGCGCTCCGCGGTCCGTGGCCCGGCGATCATCGGCGCGGGGGCTCGGCTCACCGACTGCTACGTCGGCCCGTACACGGCGGTTGGCGACGACTGCGTCATCGCCAACGCGGAGGTCGAGCACTCCATCCTGCTCGCCGGGTGCTCGGTGCGCGACCTCGACGGCCGGATGGAGTCCTCGCTGCTGGGGCGCAACGTCCGGATCGGCCGCGGCAACCGGCAGCCGCGCGCCTACCGGTTCATGGTCGGCGACAACTCGGAGATCGGGATTCTGTAGGGCTAGAGGGGTTTCTCTCCCCAGAACACCGCGACCGGATTCCCGTTGAAGTCAGAAATCTCGGCATATCCCTCGGACTCGTACAGACCGCGTGCGCCGACCTGCTTGGGACCGGTGTCCAGCCGGGCCACGTCATACTCCAGCTCCCGCGCCGCCGCCTCCAGCGCGCGCAGCAGGGCCCGCGCCACCCCTCGCCCGCGCAACTCCGGGACGACGTACATCTTCTTGATCTCGCAGCGGCGGTCATCCAGACGCTTGACCCCGCCGCAGCACGCCGGACCGCCGTCGTCATAGCCCACCAGGAAGGCGCCGCCGGGCGGGCTGAGCTCGGCGGCCCCGGCGCGCGGCATCTGCTCGCCGTCGAGGTCGAGGCCGTCGTACATGACCGCGATCTCGTCGCGCATCGCCTGGGCGAGCACGGCGCCGTCTCCGGAGTCGACGGCGGCCGGACGGAATGTGATCTGTGAGGGGTGTCTCATCGAGGGCTGGCCTGCGGACACGAGGGTAGGCTAGAGGCCGATGAGCGAGCCGCCCGCCGAAGTCGCCGACCGTCTGCTCACGGCCTGGCGCGGCGAGATCCTGGCGGGCGCGGTCTACGGGCTCATCGCCCGGCGCCTCGAGCCCCGCGAGGCCGAGATCATGCGGCGGATGGCCGAGGCCGAGGGCAGCCACCGGGCCCGGCTGGAGCAGCGGATGCGCGAGCTGGGGATCCGGATCCCGGACCCGGCCGGCGTCCGCGTGCCGCTGTGGCTGCGACTCCAGGCGCGCATCGCGCCGATCGACCGCCTGCTGGCGGCCCGCGAGGCGGCCGAGGACGAGGAGGTCGACGACCTGTACAAGCGATCGACCGGGGATCCGGAGACCGACCGGCTCCTGCGCGACATCCGCAAGGAGGAGCGCTCGCACTCGCTGGCCGTGGCCGAGATGCGCTCCGGCGGCGACGTCGCTGCCGTCCCGCCGGACCGCGGCGACGCGCCGGCGGTGGCGGGCCTGGGCGGGGGCCGGTCTCCCCAGGCCCGGCTGGACCGCATCCTCGGCCGCGAGAAGTGGCATGTCTCCGGCGGGGGCTGGATCTCCGGCGCCATCTACGGCGCCAACGACGGGCTGGCGGCCGTGTTCGGCATCGTCGCCGGCGTCTCGGGCGCCACCGGCGGATCGGCCACCGTGCTGACGGCGGGGCTGGCCGGCGCGATCGCCTCGGCGCTGTCGATGGCCACCGGGGCGTTCCTGGCCGAGCGCTCGGAGGCGGAGGTGGCCGCCGCCAACGTCGAGCGCGAGCGTCAGGAGATCGTCGCCCACCCGGAGGAGGAGAAGGAGGAGCTGTCGCTCTTCTACCAGCTCAAGGGGATCGACGAGCAGACCGCCGACCACCTGGCCGAGCAGATGTCGCACAACCCGGACGCGATGCTCAAGGCGCTCACCGCCGAGGAGTTCGGCGGCGCCTCCGGAGAGGAGCACCACGCCACCCAGGCGGCGCTCGCGGCCGGCCTGTCGACCGGGGTCGGCGCGATCATCCCGGTCATCCCCTTCTTCTTCACGACCGGCACGCCGGCGATCATCGCCGCCGCCGTCGTCTCGCTCGTCGCCCACTTCCTCGTCGGCGCCGCCAAGTCGCTGGTGACGTTGCGGTCATGGTGGTCGGCCGGCCTGGAGATGACGCTCGCCGGCGTCATCGTCGGCGGCGCTCTGTACGTGATCGGCCTCGTCCTGCCGACCTAGTCGAGCAGGTCGGCGAGCTGCTCGCGCAGCCGGGCGACCTCGGCCTCCAAGGCTGCGACCCGCTCCTCCAAGCCGTCGCGCTCCGGCGGTGCCAGGACGTGCTCGTCGAACCCGCCGGCGGCGACCTGCCCGCCCGCAACCGGCCCGGGCGCCTCGGGCTCTCCGCCACCGAGCAGCTGCCGGAAGCGGTCCTCCTTCTGCCCGGGCCGACGCGCCAGCCGCTCCGCGAAGCCCCGCTCGCCCAGCACGTCGAGCACACGCGACACGTCGTCGAGCGTCTCCACGTGGGCCATCCGCTCGCTGCGCGCCTTGAGCTCGCCGAGCGTCTGCGGCCCGCGCAGGAGCAGGACGCACAGGACGGCGAGCTGCTCGCGGTCGAGCCCCAACCCCTCCTCGGCCAGGTGCCGGTACTTGGTCGCGCGCGACCCCGCGCCGCTGGCCAGCCGGGCCAGGCCGTAGCGCGACAGGCGCTCGGCCGCCTCACGCACCTCAGACTCGCCATAAAGCGTGACCGGGTCGCGGTTGGTCGACTGGTTGCAGGCCAGCCGCAGCGCGTTGAGCGAGAGCGGGTATTGGTCCGGGGTCGTCCACCGCTTCTCGATCAGGCAGCCGAGAACCCGCTGCTCGACCGGGGTCAGCTCGCTGAAGTGCACGCCGATCAGAATACGGGCATCACCGTTCCGCGACCGTGACGTCCCGCCCGGGAGGCAGCTCCCATTCCCCGTGCCGCCAGGCGATCCGGGTCCCGTCGGCCAGCCGCGCCACGGCCCGTCCGCAGCGCGGGGCCCCCCACAGCGTGGCCGCCAGCGGCCGATCGGATTCGGCGGGGTCGCCCAGCCCGGCGGCGACATGGTCGGCGGGATAGGTGACGATGACCGACCCCGCGCGGACCCAGACCGGGATGCGCTCGATGGGCGCCGGCACGACCGCGTCGCCGCCGCCGGCCACCCGCCGCCCGGACCACGTCTCAATCCACTCCCCCCGCGGGAGGACGACCTCGCGCTCCCGGGCGCCTTCGTCCAGCACCGGCGCAACCCACAGCGCGGGCCCGTAGCCGTAGGCGTCGCCGACCGTCCATCCCCGGGGATCGCCGGGATCCGCCAGGCAGAGCGGGCGGATGATCGGCATACCGGTCCGAGCGGCGGTCAGCGCGGCGGCGCGGACGTAGGGGACGAGTTGCTCGTGGAGGAGGACGTAGGCCCGGTAGAGGTCAAGCACGCGGTCGCCGTATCGCCACGGCTCCTGGGGCATCCGGGCATGCGCATGCATGAGCGGCGTGAAGCACCCAAACTGCAACCAGCGGACGAGCAGCTCCGGCGGGCAGCGCTCGACCAGGCGGTGCCCCAGGTAGCCGCCGATGTCATGGGAGAAGTTCGAGACGCCGCTGAACGCCGCGCTCAGCGCGGCCACGACCAGGACGCGCAACGACCAGAAGTCCGACACCTGGTCGCCGCCCCAGGTGATGCCGGTGGCCTGCTGCCCCGCCCAGCCGCTGCGACCGAACAGGACGCCGTCGCCGGGATGGACCTCGTCGAGGGCGCGCTGCAGGCACTCGCGGTGCAGGCCACCGAGCGCCCAGGCCGCCTGGGCGCCCGTGCGCCCGTCGGCCAGGACGACGTCGTCCGGGACGTAGTAGCCGTCGCCGTCATCGGCCTTGATCCCCGCGACGCCCAGCTCCCCCTTGGCCGCCTCACGCCACCAACCTTCCGCGGCCGGGCTGGTGAAGTCGACGAGGGAGCCGGTGCCCATCCACCACTGGGTGACGAAGGGCTCTCCGGTGGCGGTCCTGACGAGGTGGCCGGCCGCCGCCGCCGGCGCGTAATTGGCCGCCGGCCGGGCGTGGAGCCGCTCGGAGGCCGGCTGGGGCGGGATCTGCCCGTCGCGCGAGTCGAGGTTGACCCAGGGGGTGACCCACACCACCGTGCGGACGCCGTCGGCGCGCATCCGCCGGATCATCCCCGGAGCGTCCGGGAACTGGTGGGGGTTGAAGCGCCACGTGTTGTACTGCGTCGCCCACGGGGAGTCGATGACGATCGCGTCGAGGGGGATGTCGTTGCTGCGAAAGCCCTCGTAGTCTTCGAGCACGTCGTCCTGGTGCTCATGGACATCGCGGCTCTTCCAGAACCCGTAGCCCCACTCCGGAAGTAGCGCCGGAAACCCCGTCGCCCGGCACAGGGCGCGTAGCTGGGCGGCCGGCGTGGGCTCGCACACGATCTCCAGGACGAGCGGCCCGGCCTGCGCCCGGGTGGACACCGAGAGGCGCTCGCCGCCGAGGTCAAAGCTGGTCCCGTTGGCGTCAGTCCGGCACCACACGGCGTAGCCGTGGCTCGACATCAGCCATGGCATCGGCGCGCAGTCGCCCTGCGGGACGCCGCCGTCGGCGAGCATCTCGGCCGGGCAATCCGGGCCGGTGTAGCGGCGGTCGGCGCCCAGCTGGATGTCCCGGCCCGCCTGATCGAAGCGCGGATGGTGACGCAGGCCGAGACCGGCGAGCCGCTCCTCGGGCCGCCGCTCCCAGTCGAGACCCAGGCGCAGCGGCGCCGGATCCGCGTGGAGGGCCAGCCGGACGCGGCCGCCGCCGGTCAGCTCGATCCCCAGCCGGGCACAGCAACCATCCCGGAGCCGAAACCCCAGCGTCAGGCGGTGGTCGCCGGCGCGCATCAGCAGCGCATGCTGGGCCCGCTGAGCCGGTGAGCGCTCCTCGTGGGCGACGACGCCCTCGGTCAGGGCCAGGAACCGGTCCCGGATGACGCCGTCGGCGATCCAGGCGCCGACGCCGCGCACAAGGGACCGGCCGTCGCGGCGGATGGTCAGTGAGAACGGCTGGGAGGTCACCTCCACCGAGATCCGGCCGGCCGCCAGCCGGGCCGCGTCGGACCGCACCGCGATCGACAGCTCCGCCATGCCGCCATGGTTCTCGGAGACCGTCACGAGGCATGCCCCGGTTCACAGGATCGTCACGAAACGTGGGCGCCTTCTTCACGGTGTGCGCCGCGCGCCCGCCAATCCTCTGCTTCATGAACGAGAACAGCCGCGTCGACATGCATGTTCACTCGACGGCGTCGGAGCTGTCGAAGCTGGGGGTCCAGCGGTCGCTGAGCCTGCCGGAGTGCGCCACGCCGCCGGAGGAGGTGTACGAGCTCGCCAAGCGCCGCGGGATGGATTTCGTCACCATCACCGACCACGACACCATCGCCGGCGCACTGGCGATCGGCGACCTCCGGGACACGTTCATCTCCGAGGAGCTGACCGCGTGGTTCGACGGCGAGCCCCAGGCGGTGCACGTCCTCTGCTACGGGATCACCCCGGACGATCACGACTGGCTCCAGGCTCACCGCCACAGCGTCGAGCTGTGCGCCGCCTACCTGCGCGAGCGTGACATCACCGCCGCCCTCGCCCACCCCTTCTATGCCGTCGAGGCGCCGCTCACGGCGCGTCACCGCCGACGCCTCGCCGAGCTGTTCCCCATCTGGGAGACGCGCAACGGATCGCGCGCCAAGGAACTCAATCTGCCGGCGTTCGTGTACATCGAGACCCACGGGGGCACCGCCATTGGTGGGTCCGATGACCACGCCGGAATCGATGTCGGCCGCACGTTCACCGAGACGCCGCCGGCGGCCAACGCCGCCGAGTTCCTCGCCTACGTGCGGGCCGGTCTCGCCGACGCCCACGGCTCCCAGGGCAGCGCCGCCAAGTGGACTCATGCCGCGATGGCGCTGGCCGTTCGCAGCCTCGGCGAGATCAGCGGCGCGCAGCGGCCGGACCCCCGGGCGGTCCTGAGCATCGTCGAGCGGGTCATGCGCGAGGGCGACGCTCGCCACGGCCTGGCCGGCGCCGACCTGGGGCCGGAGGACGCGCGCGCGCTGCTGCGCTCGTGGCTGGATGCGATGGACCTCCGGATCGATGAGCCGACGCTGCTCGAGCTCCTCCAAGAGGGCGAACTCAGCCATCCGGACCTCCTGCGCCGTGCCCGCCGGATCCACGAGCGCAAGCTGACCGATGCGGTCCACGAGCTCGTCTCGGAACCGACGGTGCCCGCGCTCGCCGAGCACGCCGCCGCGGTGTTCGACGCCTGCATCCCGGCGATCCCGTACGCGGCGGCGACCGCCTTCCTCGGCCGGGAGAAGCTGAAGCTGACCCGGTCCGACGGCGACCGCCCGCGGGTGGCGCTGGTGGCCGACGGCCTGGGGAGCATGCACGGGGTCACCCACACGATCCGCCAGATCCGCGAGCGCGGGGTGCCCGGATACGAGGTGGAGGTGATCGGCACCGACCGCGACGTCGACCGGCGGCTGAGCGCGGTGGCCGAGGTTGAGGTGCCGTTCTACCCGGGGATGACGCTGGGAGTGCCCTGTCTGCCGGCGATCGTCGAGACGCTGGCCGAGGGGCGCTATGACCTCATCCACCTCACGTCGCCCGGACCGGCGGGGATCGGCGCCTGGCTGCTGGCCCGCGTCCTCGACCTCCCGGTCGTCGGCAGCTACCACACAGAGCTGGCCGCCTACGCGGGGCTGCGGTCCGGGGCCGCCGAGGTGGAGGCGTTGGCCCAGGCCGCGCTCGGCGTCTTCTACGGGGGGTGCGAGATCGTCCTCTCGCCCAGCCCGGCCACCGACCAGCGGCTGGCCGGCCTCGGCCTGGCCCCGGCGCGGGTGGCACGCTGGGACCGCGGCGTCGATCTGGAGCGGTTCGATCCCGGGCTGCGCGACTCCGCCCGGCTGCCCGGCGAGGTCAGCATCCTGTACTGCGGGCGGCTGACCCGGGAGAAGGGCGTCGACCTGCTCGCCGACGCCTTCCTGGCCGCCCGCGCGCAGGACCCGCGGCTCCACTTGGTGCTCGCCGGCGGCGGGCCGGAGGAGGAGATGCTGCGCCGCCGGCTGGGCGAGCACGCCACGTTCCTCGGCTGGCGCGAGGGTCAGGAGCTGGCGGCCGTCTACGCCAGCGCCGACGCCTTCCTGTTCGCCAGCCGGACGGACACGTTCGGCCAAGTCATCCTCGAGGCCCAGGCGAGCGGGCTGCCGGTCGTCGCCGTCGATGAGGGCGGCCCGTCGGCGCTGATCCGCCACGGCGAGACCGGTCTGCTCGCCCCCGCCGAGGCCACCGAGCTCAGCCGGGCGCTGCTGGCGGTCGTCCAGACGCCGCCGCTGGCCGAGCGCATCCGCAAGACCGCGCAGGCGCGGGTGGCCGAGCGCACCTGGGAGGGCTCGCTGGGCCGGCTCGCCTCCGGGTACCGCACGGCGCTCCTGCGGGCGGGCTCGGCAGGAAGCGTCCGCGCCGCTTGATCGGCTAGAAGGCGGTCGCGAGCACCACCGGCACCACCCGCTCGGCCCCGGCCATCTTCAACTGACCGCCGGCCATCGCCAGCGTCCACCCGGAGGAGCGGCGGTCATCGAGCAGCAGTCCAGCGCCCGCCGGCGGCGTCCCCGTCACGCGGAACGCGCCGCGAACGTTGGCCGCCTGCTGGAACGCGTTCGCCATCTCAGACTGGGGCGGACGCTCGGCGACGCGCGCCAGGAGCGACAGCGCCGGGACGCCGAGCTCTGAGGCCAGCGCCGCCGCCAGGCCCTCCAACAGCTCCCCCGCCCGCACGGACGGCACCGGCGTCACCCACGCGGCGTCGACGCCCGTACCGCGCACCATCTCGGCCAGTCCGGACACGAGCTCAGCGTCGACCGCGCCGTCCCGGAGGCTGCGCTGCACCGCCGGCCACCAGCCCCCGTCGCCGAAGCGCGCCAGCCCCCATCCGGGCTCCGGGCGGACATCCTCGGCGATCTTGCGCATCTGGCCGGTCGCGTTGGGCGCCATCTTCTTGACCTCCAGCTCAATCGGCGCCGAGCGCAGATGGCGGCCGGCCAGCTCCACCAGCCCCGGATCCGGCGGCGCGGCGAATCGCGGCTGCGTGCAGGCCGCGCAGCGCCCACAGTCCTGCGGCCGCGGGTCATCGAGCTCCTCCTGGAGGGTCCGCATCAGGCAGCGGCCGTCGGCGCCGAATTGCTCCATCGCGCGCTGCTCGGCCCGTCGCAGCGCGGTCACGTGGGCATAGCGCTCGGCGTCGTAGCCCCAGTCCGAGTCCTCCACCAGGAGCCACCGGGAGCCGTCGCGCCGCACCGCACCCTCGACATCGAGGATCTTGAGCATCGCCTCCAGACGCCCCCGGCCGAGGTTGACGACCGCCATCAGCTCCTGGGTGTTGCGACCGTCCGCGCCGGCGGACCGCAGCTCCTCCAGCACCGCGGTGACGCGCTCCCGGGACGGAAACGACTGCTCGATGAAGAAGTCCTGGATGCGCCGGTCCTCCCCGCCGCGCAGCAGGACGACGTCGGCATGGTCGACCGCGCGGCCGGCTCGGCCGACCTGCTGGTAGTAGGCCACGACCGAGCCCGGCGCCTGATAGTGGACGACGAACCCCAGATCCGGTTTGTCATACCCCATCCCCAGCGCGCTGGTGGCCACGATCGCCTTGACCTCGTTGGCGAGCAGCCGATCCTCGGAGCTGACCCGCTCCGCGGTCTCCTGATCGCCGCTGTAGGCGACGGCGGTGATCCCGCGGGCGCCGAGGAACTGGGCCACCTGCTCGGCGTCGCGTCGCGTCAGCGTGTACACGATCCCGGAGCCGGACAGCTCCGGCAGATGCTCGGCCAACCAGGCCAGGCGCTCGGCCGGCCGGGGCAGTGGGACGACCTCCATCCGCAGGCTCGTCCGGGCGAGCGGCCCGCGATACGTTCGCAGCGGCGGGTGGGCGGGATCCGATTGTGCCGCCAGCTGCTCGGTGACGTCGGCGACGACGCGGTCGTTGGCCGTGGCCGTCGTTCCCAGGACGGCCACGTGCGGAGGGAGCGCCGCCAGAATGTCGCGGACGCGCCGGTAGTCCGGGCGGAAGTCATGGCCCCAGTCCGAGATGCAGTGGGCCTCGTCGATGACCAGCAGGCCCACCGAGGCGGCGAACAGCGGCAGCATCTCGCCCCGGAAGCGGGGATTGTTGAGACGCTCCGGGCTGATCAGCAGGAGGTCGATCTCATCCGCCGCGAGGGCGGCGGCGACAGCGTCCCACTCGTCGCGGTTGGTGCTGTTGATGGTGTGCGCGCGTAGGCCCAGACGCTGCGCAGCGGCGATCTGGTTGCGCATGAGGGCGAGGAGCGGGCTGACGATCAGCGTCGGCCCGGCGGGGTGGGCGGGGTGGGCGGGGTCCGTTTGCCGGAGTAGCGAGGTGGCCACGAAGTAGACGGCCGACTTCCCCCAGCCGGTGCGCTGCACGCACAGGACCCGTGCCCGGTCGGCGACCAGGTCGTGGATCGCCTCCAGCTGCCCGTCGCGAAACTCGGCGCCGGCGTCAGCGGTCAGCGCGCGCAGCCGCTCCACGGCAGAGGCGGCAAATGGCTGTAGCGCGGGTTGAGCCATCTTCCCATCCTGCCAGGGGGTCCGGCCGATAGCCTCCCGCCCTGAGATGACCACCTCGGCGAGACGTCCCGTCGGCGAGCACCACCTCGGCCGCCTCGTCGAGGAGTCCTTCGAGCGCCGAGGCGACTACGAGTCGCTGCTGTTCGAGGGGCGCTGGCACCGATCAGGCGAGCTGTTCGACCGCGCGCGGCGGCTGGCCGCCGGGTTCGCCGACCTCGGCACCGGTCCCGGGGACCGAGCCGTGGTGACGATGGCCAACTGCCCGGAGGTGGGCATCACCTACCAGGCGCTGTGGCTGGCCGGAGCGGTCGTCACCCCGGCCACGTTCCTGCTGCCGCCCCAGGAGCTCCGCCACGTCATCGCCGACTCCGGGGCCGGCGCGGTCGTGACCACCCCGGAGTTCATCCCCAAGGTCACCGAGGCCGTCGCGGGGCTCGACACGGTCCACCACGTGGTGTGCACCGAGCCGGCCGAGGGCGCGCTCGCCCTCGGCGAGCTGGAGGGGGCCGAGCCGCGGGCGATCGTCGGCCGCGCCGACGACGACCTCGCGGCCCTGCTTTACACCGGCGGGACAACGGGCCGCGCCAAGGGGGTGATGCTCTCGCACGCCAACCTGAACTACACCGGGCGCGCCGCGCACCGGTCCGCCCACGTGGCCGGCGTCAACCGGGCGCTGATGACGCTGCCGCTATCGCACGCCTACGGGTTGCTGGTGACACTCGCCGGCCTGCACAATCCGGAGCCGGGCATCGCCGTCCTGCTGCGCTGGTTTCACCCGGACGCATTCCTGGAGCTGATCGGCGAACATCGCCTCCAGCTCAGCGCGGTGGTGCCGACGATGCTGCAGCTGCTGCTGACCAAGCCGCTGGAGAAGTACGACCTGTCCTCGCTGCGCTACCTGAGCTCCGGCGGGGCCCCGCTGGCCCCGGACGTCCAGCAGGCGTTCTGCCGCCGCGTGCCGACGGTCGCCATCCGGCAGGGCTACGGGATGACCGAGACGGCGGCGCTCATCTCCGCCACCCCGGTGGGACAGGAGAAGCCCGGTTCGGTGGGCCGGCCGGTGCCCGGCACCGAGCTGGAGATCCGGGGCGCCGACGGGCGCCGTCTGCCGGCCGGTGCGACCGGCGAGATCTGCTGCCGCTCGCCCGGCGTCATGCATGGCTACTGGAACGCCCCGGAGGTCACCGCCGAGGCCCTGGCCGGCGGCTGGCTGCATACCGGCGATGTCGGCTACCTCGACGACGAGGGCTGCCTGTTCATCGTCGATCGCCAGAAGGATCTGATCATCCGCGGCGGGTTCAACGTCTACCCTCGCGACGTCGAGGACGCGCTCGTCCAGCACCCGGCTGTCCAGATGGCCGCCGTGGTCGGCCGGCCCAGCCAGCGCCACGGCGAGGAGGTCGTCGCCTTCGTCAGCCTGGTCCCGGACGCCGGCGTCACCGCCGAGGAGCTGATCGCCTGGGCGCGAGAACGGATCGGCGGCTACAAGTACCCGCGGGAGCTTCACCTGGTCGACTCCATCCCGCTGACGCCGGTCGGCAAGATCGACCGCAAGGCGCTGCGCAGCCGGCTGGTCTGAGTGATCCGGGCGGGCGCTAGTCGACGACGAGCGCCTCGTCGCCGAGCGTGAGGCGGTCGCCCGGCAGCAGGCGGCAGCGGACGACCGTCTGGCCGTTGACGGTCGTGCCGTTGGTCGATTCCAGATCCCGCAGGATCCAGCTGCCGTCACGGAAGCGCAGCAGGGCGTGGCGCCGGGAGACGGACGGGTCGGTCAGAACGACGTCGCAGCCGCCATGGCGGCCGAGGATCAGCTCCGACTGGGCACCGGTCCAGTCGAGTGCCAGGACCGGAGCCGGCCGCCGCGACGGCGCGAACGCGCTCAGGATGATGTCGACGGCACGCCGCGGGTGACGAAAGGTCAGGTCGCCGACGACGCTCGCCGGATCGATCACCGGGGCGCGGAGCAGGAGATCAAGGCGATGGACGAGGGTGGCCTCGCTCAGCAGGCCGTCGCCGTAGGCGGCGTTCAGGGTCCGGGCCAGGCGCTGACGCAGCGAGCCGGCGGCGAGCATTCTCGGAGTCTCCCGCGGCCGGCCGGGTTTGTCCATCGTAGGATCCTGGCCACGATCGACGAAAGGGGCCGTCAGTGGGGACCAACCGCCTTGAGTCCTTCTCCGACGGCGTGATCGCGGTGGCGATCACGCTGCTGGTGCTGGGCATCGCCGTGCCGTCGCCACCACAGCACCACCTCGTCCATGAGCTCGCGAGCAGGTGGCCGGAGTACGCGGCCTACATCGTCTCGTTCATCACCATCGGGATCATCTGGATCAACCACCACGCGATGATCAGCCGCCTGCGCCAGACCGACCACTCCATCCTCATCCTCAACCTGCTGCTGCTCATGAGCATCGGCATCCTGCCGTTCGCCACCCACCTGATGGCCACGTATCTCCGCGAGCCCCAGGGCGAATCGGTCGCCGCCGCCGTCTACAGCGGCGCCTTCCTGGTGATGGCCGTCTTCTTCACGCTGCTCAACCGCCACATCCTGCTCAACCGCGCCCACCTGCTCGACCGGGAGCTGTCGCTGGAGGAGCGACGCCGGCTCCTGGTGCGCTCGGTCAGCGGGCTGGTCCCGTACCTGCTGGCGACCGTCCTGGCGTTCGTCTCGCCGTACCTCACGCTCGCCATCTGCGGCGGGCTGGCGGCCTACTACGCGCTGCCGATCGCCAGCGGGCTCAACCAGCCGGTGTAGCCGCGGGCCGTCGCGGTCAGGCGAGATGGAGGCGGTGGGCGACGGCCGCCGCCTGGGTCCGCCCCTGGACGCCGAGCTTGGCCAGGATCCGCGACACGTGGACGCTCGCGGTCTTCTCGGCCATGAACAGCGCGGCGCCGATCTGGCGATTGGTGGCCCCCTCGGCGAGCAGCGCGAGCACCTGGCGCTCGCGGGGGGTCAGGCCGAACGGATCGGAGTCGGCCGGCGCCTCCGGCTCGCCGGCGGCGCGACCGTTGCCCGCGGCGAGCTCCAGGCGTGCGCGGTCGGCAAGCGCCCGCACCTCGTCGATCAGCCAGCGCGAGCCCAAGCGCCCGGGCGGCGCTCAGCGCGGCGGTGGCCGCCTCGGCCGCCGGGGCACGCTCGCCGGCGCCGGCCAGCGCATCGGCCTCGCGCCAGCGCGCGACGGCCGCCGGGTAGGGCCGAGCGATCGCCTCCCATGCCGCCGCCGCCTTCGCCCACTCGGTGTGCGCCGGCCGCCCGCGGGCCCGGGCCAGCTCGGCGCGCCCCTGAGCCAGGCGCGCCCGCTCGACCGGGCCGCCCTCCTGGGCGGCCGCGACCAGCCGGTCGTGATGGATCCGCGCGCGGGCGAGCGCGTCGCGGCGCACGGCCGGCTCGCCGAGGTCCCGCGCCCGCTGAGCCCGGTCGGCCTCGACCTGGAGTCCGACCCCGGTCACCCGGGCGATCCGGATGACGTCGTCGGTGCAGACCTCCAGACGGTCGAGCGCGCGCTGGACGGCGCGCTGCGCGCCCTCCAGGTCGCGCCGGCGCACCAGCAGCTCGCCGCGCACCGCACCGTAGGCGCCGATCCACTGCGGCTCGGCGGTGACGTCGACGAGATCGGCAACGGCGCCCAGGCACAGCTCGGCGGCGTCCTCATCCCCGACGCCGAGCGCCAGGTCGGCGCCACGCAGCCGGGCGAACATGAACAGCGTCCCGGTGGCCGGAGACGGGGTGGGCGCCATTGCCTCCCGGGCCAGCTGCCAGTCGCCGGCCTCGTACGCCATCTCGGCGACGGTCAGCCGCAGCCACTCGTGGCTGCGCGCGTGATGGCGCGGCGTCGAGGCGAGCCCCTCGCGGGCGACGGCCAGCGCCTCCGCGGTCCGGCCGGCGACGCTGAGCATGTCGGCGAGGTTGGAGTAGGCGGTGCTCAGGCTGTCGAAATCCTCGGTCTCACGGGCGATCTGCTGTGCGCGCCGCAGCAGATCGACGCCGGCGTCGACGTCGCCGAGCGCCACCCTCGCCATCCCCAGCGTGTTGAGGAGCTCGGTCTCGGCCACCACGTCGCCGGCCTCCACCGCCGTCCGCAGCGCCGCCTCGCCGTCACCGACCGACTCGCGAAAGCGCCCCCGCAGAAAGCGGCTCCGGGCCAGCCAGGCGAGCAGCCGCGGCCGCACCTGCGGGTCGTCCGGGGGAAGCAGGGCCAAGGCGCGCTCGGCGATCTCAACCGCCTCGGCGCCCCGGTTCAGCGCCCACGTCATGCGCGCCTGGCGAGCGAGGAGCTCGGCGTAGCGGGCCGGCTCGCGCTCCGGGTCGAGTTCCTCCAGGGCCTCGTTGATGAGCAGCACGCTGCGCGCCCGGTCGTCGATCATCCGGTGGGCCTCGGCGGCCATGACGAGAAGCCCGGTGTGATCGAGCTCGGCCTCGGCCTCGGCGCCGGCCACCCGGGGCCACAGCTCCAGCGCCCGGTCGATCAGGTCCGCGGCCTCGCCGAAGGCGTACGCCGCATGCGCCAGCCGCGCCGCGACCAGGGTGCTGCGCAGCGCGTTGGGCTGGTCGCCGGCGGCGGCGTAGTGGGCGGCGATCGATGAGGCCCGTTCCAGCTCGCCGTCGGTGTTGGGCGCGCACTGCGGCTCGAGCGCGCGGGCGAGAGCGATGTGCAGCTCTCCGCGCTCCCCCGGAAGCAGGTCGTCGTAGAGCGCCTCGCGCAGCAGCGCGTGCCGGAAGCAGAAGCGGCCATCCCGTCCCGCCACCAGGACCTGCTCGGCCACCGCGTCGCGCAGCGCCGACTGCAGGGGGTCGCGATCCAGTCCGGTGACGGACGCCAGCGTCTCCTCGTCGGCGGCGCGGGCCACGGCCACCGCGCGGGCCACCCGCTGGGCGTCGGCCGGCAGGCGCTCGATGCGCAACAGGAACGCGTCGCGCAGGCTCTGGGGCGCGGCGCCGCGCCCGTCGAGCCCGGCCGCCAGGAGCTCCTCGGTGTACAGCGGGTTGCCCTCGCTGCGGGCGAAGATGCGCTCCAGCAGCCCCTGGTCAGGCCGGGCGCCGAGGATGTCGGTCAGCGCCTCGCCGAGCTCGTCGCGGTCGAACGGCTCCAGGTCGATACGCCGCGCGCGCTCCAGCCGCTCCAGCTCGGACAGCAACGGGCGCAGCGGGTGCCGGCGATGCAGCTCATCGGCCCGGTAGGTCAGCACCAGGCACACCCGTTCCTGCCGCAGCGTCCTGGCCAGGAAGGCGGTGAAGGTGCGCGTCGAGCGGTCCGACCAGTGCATGTCCTCCAAGATCAACACCACCGGTGCCGCCTCGGTGAGCCGGTCGATCAGCTCCAGCAGAGCCTCGAACAGCCGCAGCTGATCGCTGGGGTTGGACCTGGTCTCCCTCGCCCGGGGCTCGTCCTCTAAGCCGGGCAGGATGCTCGCCAGCTGCGAGCGGCTGCCGGCGCTGAGGTCCACCAGCGCCGGGTGACGCTCGCGCACCAGCGGCCGCAGCGCGCTCAGCAGCGGCGCGTACGGCAGCTCCCCGTCGCCCTGGTCGACGCCGCCCCCGTGCAGAAACAGCGGCGCCGGGTCGTCGCCTCCGCTCAGCCGGCGCTCGAACTCGCCCACGAGCCGGGTCTTGCCGACGCCGGAGTCACCGCCGAGCAACACGAGGCCGGGTCGACCGGCGCTGGCCTCCCGGGCGGCGAGCTCCAGCTCGGCCAGCTCGCCCACCCTCCCCACGAAGTGGCTGCTCGTCAACCGCGACCGCATGATCGAAGTATCGCCGGACGGCGCCGCCGAGTCGCGGCGCACGCCGGTGGGCGGCGGCCCCGCGGGAGCGCGAGGCGGAGCGACGGAGGTCGTTGATCCGGGTATCGGCAATGACTGCAGCGAATTGAGGATGCATTCTGGGTTCCCTTCGATCGGCTCCAACGTGCAGTCCAGGTTGGACTAAGACCCGCCTGTGCACATCGGCAGAACGGCATCGATTCCGCGGGGCGGTGCCTTACGCCTCGCCGGCCCACCCCTTACTCCCATCAGCGTCCCTGGAGCCGTCCGCGCGGATCAAACGCGTAGGGACTGATGACCCCCAGCTCGCGGAGGCACGACCGGAGCGCGGTGTCGTCGACGCTCCCGTTGGACGCCGGCGTCAGCGTCGCCACCGCCTGCTGGCGCGCGAGACCGTCCAGCTCCGGCAGCTCGGCGATCTCGGCCGGGTGAGCGTCCTGCATGCCGCCGCCCGCCGGCGGGATATACCACAGCTCGGCCTGCTCGTGCCGGCTGAGGAGCGCCCGGGCCAGCCGGTACTGCGCGGGGTTGTAGAGCACGACGACGCGCACCGCGCCGGGAAAGCGCAGCCGGCGGCCCTGGCGCAGGCTCACGGCCTCGCGCATGAACCGCGGGGTCCGGACCCGGGAGGGCTCGAGCGCGACCACCCGCGGAATGGACAGCAGGCTCCTCGCATGGGCCTCGAGCGCGAACCCCTCCACCTTGCCGGGGAGCACGAGCACCGCCAGAGGCTCATCCACCGGCCGAGCTCCTGTGATGGCGCCCCAGCTGACGTCGCAGGCGGAGCACGCACCGGGTGACGGCCTGCCCCGGCGAGGTCAGCCGCCACTGGCTCCGGCGCCTGACCAGCGTGACCTGCTTGATGGCGGAGGCCACTGGGAGGCCGCTCAGGCCGGCCACTGCGCGGGAGCCGGACGTCCGCAGGTCGACGTTCACGTACAGCAGTTGCAGCTTGTCGGCCGAGGTCACCGTCACGCGGCTAGGTAGGCACCGAGCGAGGAGGGCGGGGCAGGTGGGGTGCGACCCGGTCGACGCGAGAAGCGAGGCGAGGGCATGGGGCTCGAACAGCGCACAGGCGCCCGCGAAGTTACCCTCGCCGACCGCCGACACGTAGTTCTGAGCGACGTCGACCGGAGAGACGACGTTGGCTGCCCCGCATCCCGCGAGGGCGGCCGTGAGCCCCAGCACAGCGATCGCCCGGCTCACGACGGCGCGTCCGGGTGAGCGGCGAACGTCGCCCGGGCGATGGCCCGGGCGAGCGCTAGGGCGGCCGGGCCCCGGGCCGATCGCCCCGTCACCGTGACGGTCACGTAGGCCCCCCCGTGCGTGGGGCTTCCGCTGGTGGCCACCACCTCGCGCTGCGCCGGGATCCAGACCGCGACCACGGCACCGGTGACCGAGATGGCCCGCGGGATCTGCCCGGGCTCGTGGATGCCGGGGCCGAAAACCTGGCTCTGATGGGAGGTTACGATGTCGAACGCCATGTAGGCCTGCGGTGATGCCTGGGAGACGATGCGCACGCGGAGCCGCCGGCCGGTCAGCGCACACTCCAGGTTGGCCGGATCGCGCTCCACGATGTGAGCGCCCACGGGGTAGCCGAGCAGCGCCGTCGCGGCGCCGTGGGCCCCGTCGCAGACCCGTTCTGCGACCGGCTTGGTCGGAGCACTCGAGCCCCCGCAACCGGCGATCAGCAGGCAGCCCGCGGATGCGACGGAACTGGCGAGGCGGCAGAAGGGAGGGCTGGATCCGGCCGTGGATGCGCTCAGCACACCGACGCGGTCACCGGTCTCCCGGTGCGTTCGAGACCTCGGCGTCCGGCCTCGGATCAGGCGGGGGCCCGCCATCCTGCGCCGGCATCTCCTGGCCGGCGCTGAGCGGGCTGAGCGGGGAGCGCTCGGCACCTGAAACCTCCGCCGGGGTGACGTTGCGAGGATGGTGGCAGGCGGCCACGTGACCGCCCGTGAACTCGGCCAGTGGAGGCTCAACCGCCCGGCAGATGTCGGTGGCGTGCGGACACCGGGTGTGGAAGCGGCAGCCGGGGGGCGGGCTGATGGGGTTGGGTGGCTCCCCGCCGATCACGGTGCGCTCGCGCGCCCGGTTCTCCCTGGGGTCCGGGATGGGGATCGCGGACAGGAGCGCCTCGGTGTAGGGATGGATCGGCCTGGTGTAGAGCTCCCTGGCCGGCGAGAGCTCCATCAGCTTGCCCAGGTACATGACGGCGATGTGGTCGGAGACATGCCGGACCACCGACAGGTCGTGCGCGATGAACACGTAGGACAGGCCGAACTCGTCCTGCAGGTCGTCGAGCAGGTTGACGACCTGCGCCTGGATCGAGACGTCGAGGGCCGAGACCGGCTCATCGAGCACGAGCAGGCGCGGGTTGGTCGCCAGGGCGCGGGCGATCCCGATCCGCTGGCGCTGTCCGCCGGAGAACTCGTGGGGGAAGCGGTTGACGTGCTCCGGGTTGAGTCCCACGCGCTCGAGCAGCTCCTCCACCCGGTCCTGGACCTGAGCCGCCTTCATCCCGTGCAGGCGCAGCGGCGTCCCGACGATCTGCCCCACTCGCTTGCGCGGGTTGAGCGAGGCAACCGGATCCTGGAAGACGATCTGGACCTCGCTGCGCAGTGGCATCAGGCTGCGACGGCCGAGATGCGTGATGTCCTGTCCGCGGAAGCGCAGCGTGCCCCCGGTGGGTTCGAGCAGGCGGACCATGCATCGCGCCAAGGTGCTCTTGCCGCACCCAGATTCCCCAACGATCCCCAGCGTCTGGCCCTCGGTCAGGCCGACCGAGACGTCGTCCACAGCGTGGACGTGCCCGATGGTGCGGTCGACCAGCACCCCCTGCTTGATGGGGAAGTAAAGCTCGACATGCTCGGCCTGCAGCAGCGGCTGCCCGTCGGCCCGCTCCTCAGCCACGGTCGTGGAATCAGCGCTCATGCCACGACGGATCCCGTCTTGAGGCCGATCCGCCCATCGACCTCACGCAGGCTGCGCTTCTCCGAGACGTCGAGCCAGCACCGGTCGTCGTGATCAGGACTGTCCGGCACGCGCGCCTCTAGCAGCGGGATCTCGCGGCAGCGATCGAAGGCGTACGGGCAGCGGGGGCGGAAGTGGCAGCCCGCAGGCGCATTGGCCAGCGATGGAGGTTGTCCCGGGATGGCCGGCAGGCGGCGCGGAGGCTCACGGTCCATGCGCGTGACCGATCCCAGCAGACCCCAGGTGTAGGGATGCTGCGGGTCGTAGAAGACCTCATCCAGGGTGCCCTGCTCCACCACGCGGCCGGCGTACATGACCAGGATGCGGTCGGCGATGTCGGCGACGACGCCCAGATCATGGGTGACGAAGATCACGCCGCTGTCGCTCTCCTGGCTGAGCTGCTTGATCTCCGCCAGGATCTGGGCCTGGATGGTGACGTCGAGCGCGGTGGTCGGCTCGTCCGCGATCAGGACTCCGGGGGACAGCGACAATGCCATGGCGATCATCGCCCGCTGCCGCATCCCGCCGGAGAACTCGTGCGGATAGGCGCGCGCCCGGTCCCGGGCGCGGGGGATCCCGACGCGCTCCATGAGCTCCACGGCCCGGTCCATGGCCGCGGCCTTGGAGATCTTCTCGTGAGCGCGGATCTGTTCGACGATCTGGTCGCCGATCCGGTGCACGGGACTGAGCGACGAGATCGGATCCTGGAAGATCATGGCGATCTGCCTGCCCCGGATCCGCTCCAGCTGTTGCTCGGACGCGCCGACCAGGTCGACGTCCCCGAGCCGGGCCGACCCGCCGAAGCGCGAGTTCGGCGAGCGGGTCAGACCCATGAGCGTCATCACCGAGACCGACTTCCCGGATCCCGATTCGCCCACGATCGCCAGCACCTCACCGCGATCGAGCGTGAACGAGACGCCGTCCACGGCCCGGACGACGCCGTCCTCGGTGACGAATGAGACCTGCAGGTCCTCGACGTCGAGCAGGCGCTTGGCGTCGGCGCTCACGGTCCCCATCAGCTGAGACGGATCCGGGGATCGAGGACGGCGTACAGGACGTCGACGATGGCGCCGAACAGCACCACGAAGAACGCGGTGAACATCGCCCCCACCAGGATCGGCGGCACGTCGAGGTTGCCGATCGCGCTCGCCTCGTACTGGCCGATGCCAGGGATGTTGAACACGGTCTCGGTGACCAGCGCGGCTCCGCCCAGCAGGGTCGCGAAATCGAGCCCGAACATGGTGATGATCGGCATAATCGAGTTGCGGAGCACGTGGTGCCGGAACACCTCACGCTGCGAGAGCCCCTTGGCGCGAGCGGTGCGGACGAAGTCCTGGTTGACCATGTCGAGCAGGTTCGAGCGCAGGACCCGGGAGTAGAAGCCGATCGACAGGACGGCGATCGAGATCCAGGGCAGGATCAGGTGATAGGCCCACTGCGTCGGGCTGTCTCCGAAGTGCACGTAGCCGGTGTTGGGGAAGATGCTCCACTTGTAGGCGAACAGGTACAGGAGGAGTTCGGCCAGCAGGAAGATGGGGATCGACACGCCGAGGATGGCGGCCACCATCAGCGCGCGATCGGAGAAGCGGCCGACTCGGAGCGCGCTCAGCGAGCCGAGCACCACTGCCGTCACAAACCAGATGATCCCGGCCGGGATGACCAGCGAGAGCGTCACCGGGAACTTCTGCTTGAACTGGTCCACGACGTTGAGATCGTCCTGATAGTCGATGACCTGGCCGGAGAAGATCAGCTTCATCGTGTTCACGTACTGCACGTAGAACGGCTTGTCGAAGCCGTACTTCCTGCTCACCTCCTCGACCGTCGTCGGGGAGGCGTTGCGGCCGGCGATCTCGCGAGCCGGGTTGTAGCTGGGGATGACCTCGAAGATGCCGAACACGACCACGGAGGTGGCGAACAGCAGCGCGAGAGCCGACAGCGAGCGCCGGACGGTGAAGCGGAGCATCAGGTCTTGATGCGCACCTGGGCGCGGGGATCGAGCGCGTCCCGCACCCCGTCGCCGAGCACGTTGATGCTGAGCACGGTGAGCACGAGCATGGCTCCGGGGATGAGCGAGAAGGTGGGCGTGGTCGAGATGTACTGCAGGCCGTCGGAGATCAGCGTCCCCCACGATGCGTTGGGCGCCTGAACCCCCGCGCCGAGGAAGGACAGGTAGGCCTCGAGCAGGATCGCGTTGGCCAGCATCATCGGCACGAACACCGTGATGGTGGAGGCCGCGTTGGGCAGGATCTCCGAGAACATGATCCGCCACGGGGCCATGCCCTGCACGCGCGCGGCGTCAACGAAGTCCTGTTCGCGAAGTCGCAGCACCTCGCCCCGGATGGGCTTGCCCAGGTAGGGGACGTAGATCACGCCGATGATGATGGCCGGGATGAACAGCGAGCTGCCCTTGATCGGGCCGAGGCCGCCGAAGGCGAGCGCTGTGCCGACGGCGACGCCGAGGATCACCGGCGGGAACGACCAGATCAGCTCCATCAGGGGCCGGAGGATCGCGTCCACGGGGCCGCGGAAGTAGCCGGCCAGGAGGCCGACGATGGTCCCGAAGACGATGATGATCGCGGTCGCGATGCCGCCGATCTCCAGCGACGTGCGCCCGCCGTAGAGCAGCCTCACGGCCAGGTCGCGGCCGTTGGTGTCGGCTCCGAAGAAGTAATGGCTGGTGTACGTGGGACCGATCGGCACGCCGCTGAGCGAGACGACGTTCTCCGAATGCCCGTTGACGTTGATCGTGCCGGTCACGTTGTTGGTGTTCGGTCCGATGTGGGCGATGTCGTTGGCGTAGACCGGCGCCAGGAGGCAGGCCGCGACGATCGCGACGAAGAGCGCCAGGAAGCCCATCGCCACCTTGTTGCGCCGCAGCCGCCGCGCGGCGAGCTTCCAGGGCCCGATCGCCGGTGCGTGGCGGCCCTCGTCCCAGGCCTCCGAGGCGCCCTGCTCGGTGGTGATGACGACGCCGGCGCCGGGATCCGGCGATTGGCGGAGTGATGGATCTATGGCCATCGAGTCAACGGGAGATTACCGCTGGAAGGGCCAAGCGGCGCCGGGAGGGCGCCAAGAAGCGCCCTCCCGGATCACCCCGTCTACTTGAGCTGCAGGCTCGTCAGATCGGTCAGCCATTGGACCGACAGCGTGCCCTTGGCGAAGTTCAGCCGGTTCGAATAGAACTTCGGCTTGCTCTCGTGGCCAAAGATCGCGTAGTAGGCATGGTTGACCCCGTATTGGTCAAGCGCCTGCCACTGGCTGGCCACCGTCTCCGGCAGCTGCGCGCTCAGCGTGGTCACCTGGGAGTTGAAGTGCGGGTCATTCACGTACCCGTAATTCAGAGATGAGCCGGCGCTCCCGGTGAACAGGTTCATGAAGTCCCACGGGTGCGGGAAGTCCTGATTCCAGTCGCCGAAGCCCGTCTGCGGCTTCAGGCCGGGGGCCCCGATGGTCGTGAAGTAGACCCCGGAGTTGACGACCTTCTCGGTCGCCTTGAACCCAAGGGAGTTCAGGACCGAGGTGTAGTAGTCCAGGTACTGCCGGCGGGGGCTGCGCTCCTCGCCGTACACCGTGACCGGCTGGCCGATCATGCCGGACTTCTGCATCAGCTGCTTGGCCAGCGTCATGTTCGGCGGTCCGTTCGGGTTATGGAACGGACAGCTCGAGGGACTGGAGTGCCCGACGATCCCGAATGGGATCAGGTGGCAATCTGGCACCATGAACCCGCTGTCGAGCCGGGAGAAGGCCCGCAGGTCGATCGCGGCCAGCACCGCCTGGCGCGCGTACAGGTTGTTGAACGGCTTCTTCTCGACGCCGAACCAGAACCACCAGCTTGAGTTGAGCGGCAGCGCCTGGAATCGGTCGGCCGCCTGCGTCTTGACCGACTGCAGGATCGATGCCGGCAGCGTGTCGCCGGGGTCGAACACGTCGGCGGTGTTGTTCAGCACCGCCTGGGCGTTGGCCAGGACGTTGGAGTTGACGTTGTAGACGAACTTGTCGGCGTAGCCCTTGGCCAGGCCGGGGACGTCGAACTTGGGGTTGCGCACCAGCGTGTAAGAGTGCTCGGGGGCGATCGTGCTCCACATGTACGGGCCGTCGCCGATCGTCCCCGTGGACGCCAAGTTCTTCATCGGCGTGCTCTTCGGGACGGGGGCCGTGAGGGGGAGCGCGAAGATGTCGACGATCGGCGAGAACGGAGTGACCGTGTTGATGACGATCTTGCCGGTCTTGTCGTCGGTGACGACTCCGGAGATCGTCTTCGCCTTGCCGTTCGCGTAGGCGGTGCCGCCCACGATGTACGCGCTGATGAACGAAGCCGCCTGCGACGGGATCTTGATGTCCCGCTCGAGCGCGTAGGGCACGTCGCTGGCCACGATCGGCTGCCCGTTTGAGTAGTGCAGGCCCGGTCGGAGGTAGAACGTGTAGGTCTTGCCGCCGTTGGTGATCGTCGGCAGGCTCTTGGCTAGCGCCGGGATGATCTTGCTCCCGGCGGTTCCCTGGACGCCGCGGACGAACGTCAGGAGCGGCGTGTTGATCACCGAGTAGAGCTCGTTGCCCTGCGTGGTGAAGTCAAGGCCCTGGTCGGCCGACTGCGGCGGCGTGCCGGACACGATCGTGATGGTGCCGCCCATCTTTCCGCCGGTCGCCGGTGCGGCACCGGACGATGACGACGCGCTGCTGCTACTGCTGCTCGAACCGCTGCTGCCGCACGCGGCTACCGCGAGCGCGGCGACTGCGATCAGCAGCATGGCAGCCGCCGATCTGACGTATCTCTTCACGTGATCCTCCTCCAAGAGGTCAGGTTTCCCAGGCCGCACAATGTAATCCCCTGGCGCCGCGGATGCGATCCGGGACGCGCGCAGGCTCCCGGCGTTAATAAAGCCTCAACACGCCAAGGTTCAGTCGACGGCGAGCACGGCCTTGCCCGCCACCTGCCGGTCGAGCAGGGCCTGGATCGCGGCCGGCGCGTCGGCCCAGGAGCTCACCCGGTCGATCTGGGGATCGAGCCGGCCGGCGGCGATGAGGTCGGCGAGCCGGCGCAGGTCGGTGGAGGCCGTGCGCGTGTGATCGAGCTCGGCGAAGATGTAGAGACCGCGCAGCGTGGCCCCGGGGGCGCGGGCGAACAACTCGCGCGTGGGATAGCTGACCGGCTCGGGCACCGTGGCCGCGAAGCTGATGACGACGCCGAGCGGCGCCACCCGCTGCAGCGCCGCTCCCAGAACCGGGCCGCCGACCGCGTCGAGGATGACCGCGAATGTCTCGCCCTCCGCCGCCAGCTCGGACAGCACCTCGTCGGCGCCGAGCTCCCGGAGCCCCTGGTGGCGGCGAGCCACCGCGGTCACGTGGGCGCCGCTGAGCCTGGCCAGCTGGATCGCGAACCGTCCCACCCCACCGCTGGCGCCGGTGACCAGCACCCGCCGGCCGACGACGAAGCCGCCGATCTCCAGCGAGCGCAGCGCGGTCAGCCCGGCCACCGGCAGGGTCGACGCCTGCTCGAAGGAGACCGCTTCCGGGAGCTCCGCCAGGCGCTCGGTCTTCACGGCCGCCCGCTCCGCCCACGCCCCGGCGAGGACGTAGCCGACCACCCGGGCGCCCTGCGGCGGCCCGCTGCCGTCGGCGGCCGGCTCGGCCACCACCCCGGCCAGGTCCCAACCGGTCACGCTCCCCGGCTCCATGCGCTCCAATCGCCGCACCTCGCCGCGGTTCAGGCTGAAGGCCCGCACCGTCACCAGTGCCTCGTCCGGCGCCGGGCGGGGCTCCGGCGCATCGCCGAGCGCGGCGAACGGGGGCTGGGGTGAAGAGAGCAGCGCGCGCATCCGAAAGAGAGTGAATATTAGGGGCGGTGCCACGCACGGATGCTCTTTCCGCACTGCGTACCCAGCTGGGCGCCGAGGGCCGCGCACGGACTTGCCCGGCTGAGCGAGGCGGAGCTCCGTCATCTGGCCGCCGCCGTCAGCGACGCTCGCCACCGCCCGTAGCGCCTGGCGGCCGCAGACCTCCGCCGGCTGCGCGACGGCGTGACCGAGCTGCTCCATGACGCTGACGCCGCCGCGCTGCGACGGCTGGCGGCGGCCGGTCGCCTGCTGCCGCCGGACTTCCTCGCCGATGTGGCCGGCGAGCTCGACCCCCGGCGCGCCGGCGAGCTGATCGCGGCGATCTCGCCGGACGTCCCAGCTGCGCGCTCACGGCTTGTAGTCGTAGCTGCGACACGGCGCCCCGTTGCAGACGTCGACGACGGCGCCGGTGGGCTGCAGGAAGTCCGAAATCTGATCCTGGGCCGCCGGGGTGTTGCGCGGGTCCTCGTGCGGGTCGATGTTGGCGCTCGAATCCTTCGGCGCCGTGTTGCCGAGCGGCGGCGGCTGCGTGTGCCCGGGACCGCTGTCCCAGATCTCGATCGCCGAGCCGCCGAACGGGAAGGCCCGGATCCGGGGGATCCCGTAGAACAGGTTGCGGTCGCGCCTCCGGTTGGTCGTCAGATCCAGCGCCGGCTGATAGGCCGAGGCGCCGATCGTCCGCGCCTCGACCGCGGCCGCGTACATCGAGACCTGGTGGTCGCCGTAGGCGATCTGCATGAGGACCTGGTGCGAGGGCGTGTCCGGCAGCGGGTGGCTCGTCATCTGCTCGGCGTAGCCGTCCGGCTCCCCGCGATCCCAGAGCTGCTGCATGAGATCGAGGATGAGCGGGTGCAGCGACTGGTCCTTGTAGTTGGCGTAGAGGATGTCGCCGAAGGGCACGAAGTCCGTGCTGCGCTGCACGAGCAGGTTCGCATAGTCGATTCCGGTGACGCCGAGCACGGCGCGCCGGAAGTCCGGCGAGAGCGCGGTCAGCATGCCGCCCTCGATCCCGCCCTGGCTGTTGCCGTCGTAGTACAGGTTGGAGGTCTCGATCACGGGCTGGCCGGCCTGCTGGAAGACCGGGCTGGAGGCCAGACCGCCCCGGTTGAGCATCAGTCGCCCCAGGTACAGCGAGTTCAATGCTCCCTGCTGCAGACGGTCGGTGACCGCCGGGAACAGGTTGAGGTTGCCCAGGGCAGCGGCATCGTTGAGCGTGTCCGGCTGGGCCAGGCCCCAGAAGTCGGTGGCGCAGAAGACCATGTCGTGCCCGGTCGCCAGCGCCTCGACCGGGCCTGAGGTCACCTCGTCCCGGGAGCCGAGCAGGCCGTGGCTGTAGAGCGAGATCCGCGCCGGATCGGCCGGCCCGGCCACGCTGGGGATGATGCATTCAAATTGGGCGGTGGCGACGTTGCCGGGAAGCTGGGTGGGAACCGCGTCCGGGCCCGTCGAGCCGTAGTGGAATCCCTGAGTGGTGCCGGCGCCGCATACCAGCAGGTAGCAGGGCACCTGCAGCGTCCCGTCGACCTGGGTCAGGATGGCGCCCGTCGGCGACGTGAGCGGCTTGGTGTCGGTGATCGCAAACGCGGGCGCACGCCCGGAGTCGACGCCGTCGGCGAGGTTGGAGTCGCCGAGCTGCGCGAACGCGTCGTTGCGGATGGCGAGCATCCGCTCGGTCAGGCTCTGGCGGGACTCGACGGTGAAGCTCCAGGCCTCGTACAGCGCCGAGTCGCGAGCGATCCCGGCCCGGCTCAGGACCCTGAAGATGGCCGCATAGCGCGGCCGCTGGGAGCGCTCGGCCCGGCCCAGGCGGCCCCCGTCGCGCAGCCGGGCGAACCAGCGTGGGGCCGCGATCAGCCGCCCGGAAGCGGTCCTGAGATTGCGCAGGGCGACGATGTACGTGTGCCCCTCGGCCAGGTCCCGGGCCGGGTGGATGAGCAGATCGGTGTTGGCGGCACCCCTGGCATTGGCATCCAGCTCGGCCCAGATGAGCTCCCGGCGATGGGTGGCCTGGTCGATCAGAACGACCGGCTGGCGCCGGGCGAGTGACTCGGCCTCGTCGATGAGCGGCACCACCCCGGTCCGCTGCAGCGCACGGGCGCTGTCCAGTCCGGGGACATGCACGACGATCGCGCTCCCGGGACTGAACCCGTCGCTGCGGTCATAGGGAGTGACCTGGACGCGGACGCCCTTGGTGTTCACCGGCATCGCTGCCGCCGGGAGGTTGACCCGGAGCCCCGTTTCGCTCGTGCGGTCCGGGCGGGTCAGGCGGTTGTCCGGGAACGGGAACAGGCAGGGTCGGCCGGAGAACGGCTGGCAGTCGGCGGCCGGCGCCTTGGCGAACGCGGCCGGCGCACCGGCCCCGGCGGCGACGGTGGTCAGGAGCGCGACGACGCAAGGGCCGGCGGCCCGGCGCAGGACACGCCGGCTCAGGATCTTGGCCATGGGTGGTTCCCACCTCCTCTGAACATGTGCGGGCTCGGCGGCGCGGCCGGTTCGTTGCCCCGCGCAGCCGCGCAGCCTATTGCCCCCGTCAAGCCCGCGGCTATGTTCTGAGAGACGTGACCGCGCCTCGCACTCCGGCCCCGTCCCCGGGAATCAGCCGAAGGCTGGTGCTGCTGTTGGCGACGGCCTGTGGCGCCACCGTCGCCAACCTGTACTACGCCCAGCCGCTGCTCCATACCCTCGCATCTGAGTTTGGCGTCTCCCAGGGCACCGCCGGGCTCCTGATCACCGCGACCCAGGCGGGGTTTGTGGCGGGGCGCTCGCCCCGGAGGCCCGCAGCCGCCTGACGACCGCCTACATGGTCGCCTACTTCCTGGGCGGCGCCGTGCTGTCCGCCCTGACCTTATCGCTGTACGGCGCCGACGGCTGGAGCGGCGTCTGCCTGCTCGGCGCGCTCACCGCCGCCCTCGCCCTGGCGGTCTGGGCCGTGACCGAGGCGGCGGCCCGCCTCCGCAGCGACCGCCGCGCCGCGGGCTGCGAGGTCGGCACCAGCGGCGCCGACTGACCGCTCCGGCACCCGGTCGTATGATCGAGTGCCAGCCGTGACCTGCCAGGCAGCCAGCCCAAGCCGGCCGGCGTGAGCGCCACCAGCGCCACCGCCCTGGTGCCGGACGCCCGGAGGAACGTCCTGGTCGTCTTCACCGGGCTGATGCTGGTGCTGCTGATGGCGGCGCTCGATCAGACGATCGTGGCGACGGCGCTCCCGACGATCGTCGGCGATCTCGGCGGCCTCAGCCACATCTCGTGGGTGGTGACCGCCTATCTGCTGGCGCAGACGGCGGTGACGCCGATCTACGGGAAGCTCGGAGATCTGTACGGGCGCAAGATTGTTCTGCAGATCGCGCTCGTCGTGTTCCTGGCCGGCTCGGCTTTATGCGGCGCGGCCCAGAGCCTGACCGAGCTGATCGTGTTCCGCGGCTTGCAGGGCCTCGGCGGCGGTGGGCTGATGGTGGGAACGATGGCGGCCATCGGCGACGTCGTGTCCCCGCGCGAGCGCGGCCGCTATCAGGGGATCTTCGGCGCCGTGTTCGGCCTGGCCAGCGTCATCGGCCCTCTGCTCGGCGGCCTGCTCACGACGAGCTTCAGTTGGCGATGGATCTTCTACGTCAACCTCCCACTCGGCGCGGTCGCGTTCGGCGTCCTGGCGGTGACGCTGCCCTCGCGCCGGGGCGAGGGTCACTACCGCATCGACTACCTGGGGGCGGCGGTGCTCGCCGCCGCGCTGAGCTGCCTCGTGCTGCTGTGCACGCTCGGCGGCACCGACTACCCATGGGGCTCGCCGACGATCATCGGCCTGGGGGTCGCGGCACTCGCGCTGGTGGTCACGTTCGTGTTCATCGAGCAACGCGCTGCCGAGCCGGTGCTGCCCCCGCGGCTGTTCGGAGACCGCGTGTTCACCGTCACCAGCGCCATCGGGCTCGTCGTCGGCTTTGCTCTGTTCGGCTCGGTCACGTACCTGCCGCTGTTCCTGCAGGTGGTGCTGGGGGCCACCCCCACCGGCTCCGGCCTGCAGATCCTGCCGCTCATGGGCGGGCTGCTGATCACCTCCATCACCTCTGGGCAGTTGATCACGCGGACGGGCCGCTACAAGCCGTTCCCCATCGCCGGGACCGCGATCATGGTCGTGGGACTGTTCCTGCTGTCGACGATGGGCCCGCACACGTCCGGCCTGACCGCGTCGGCGTACATGTTCGTGCTCGGCCTGGGGCTCGGCCTCGTCATGCAGGTGCTGGTGCTCGCCGTCCAGAACGCCGTCGACTACAAGGACCTGGGGGTGGCGACGTCCGGGGCTACGCTGTTTCGGTCGATCGGCGGCTCGGTCGGCACCGCCGTCTTGGGGTCGATCTTCTCCAACCGGCTGAGCGCCGAGCTGGTGGCCGTGCTCCCGCGGGCGGCGGGCAGCTCGCCGGGCACCGGAGCGAGCCTGAACCCGGCCGCGCTCAAACGGCTCCCGGCGCCGCTGCACGAGGCGTATCTGACGGCGTTCACCAACGCGCTGTCGACGGTGTTCACCGTCGCCGCGGTGGTGGCTGCCGTCGCCTTCGTGCTCAGCTGGGCCCTGGAGCAGCGCCCGCTGCGCGAAACCGTGGCCGGCGCCACCGGCGTCGGCGAGTCCTTCGCCGCCCCGCGCCACACCGATTCGCTCGCCGAGGCCTCGCGCGCGCTGTCGGTGGTGGTCGGCCGCGACCGGCGGCGGGAGCTGGTCGCCGGGCTCGCCGAGCGGGCGGGCGTCGATCTCACCCCGGCCGCCTGCTGGCTGATCGTCCGCCTCCACGAGGACCCCGCCGCCAACGTCCCGGCGTTGTGCGGCAGCTTCGATGTTCCCCTGGATACGGGCGAGCGCGCCCTGCGCGAGCTCGACGCCCGGTCGCTGCTCGCCCGCGATCCGGCCGCCGGCAGCGGCCGCGGCCGGATCGTCGGCCTGACCGCGGAGGGCGAGGACCTGGCGATGCGCCTGGTGGCCGAGCGGCGGGCCAGCCTGGCCCGCCTCTGCGACGGCTGGTCTCCGGACTCCAACGCCGAGCTGTCGGCGCTGCTCACCCGTCTCGCCCATGAGCTCGCCGCCGAGCCGGACGACCGGGTGGCCGGGGCCGCCACCCCGGCGGCCGTCGGCGACTGACTCCAGAGGTCGTCAGCGGTGCAGCGAGCGCGCGTCGGCCCCGGTGGACCGGCGCAGGTCGGCCTCGATCGCCCGTGCCGCGGCCTGGGCCAGCGGCAGGACGTCGCGCCGCAGGGTCGTCATCGTGCCGCGGCTGGCATGCACCGAGACGTTGAGCGCCGCGATCACCGCCCCGGAGGCGCTGTGGATGGGGACCGCCAGCGAGCGCAGGCCCTCCTCCAGCTCCTGGTCGACCGCCGCCCAGCCCTGACGGCGCACCCGCTCCAGGACGGCGCGCAGGGCCGCCGCGTCGGTGATGGTGTGCCCTGAGAGCGGGCGCAGCTCGATGCGCTCCAGGCGCTCGGCGAGCTCCGCGTCCGGCAGCGCGGCCAGCAGCACGCGCCCCATCGACGTCGCATACGCCGGCAACCGAGTGCCCACTGACAGGGTGATGCTCATGATCCGCCGGGTGGGCACGCGGGCGACGTACACAACATCGGTGTCGTCGAGGACGGAGATCGAGGAGGACTCATTGACCTGGGCGACGAGCGCCTCCATGTGCGGCTGGGCGACCTCCGGCAGGCTGAGGCTCGACAGGTACGCATAGCCGAGCTCCAGCACCCGCGGGGTCAACGAGAAGCGGCCCTCGGCGAAGGTGACGTAGCCGAGCGTCTCGAGCGTCAGCAGGAAGCGACGGGCCGCCGCCCGGGTGAGCCCGGAGATCCGCGCTACCTCGCTGAGTCCGAGCTCGCGGTGCTCGGCGTCGAAAGCGCGGATGACCAGCAGTCCGCGTTCCAAGGACTGGACGAAGTCGGCACTTCTGGGGCGCTCCGGGCTCACGGGACTCTCGGCTGCGCAAACTACCTGAGCCGGAGGTCGGCGACCACCTCCGGCCGCCGCGCACATCTTTGTGGGCTGGTTGGTGAGAATAGTTGTTCACGAGATTGTGTGCAATTTCGGGCCGTGGTAGTTTCCGGCGCGGTGAGCGAGACGGCGGACAACATTGGCGTCGTTCCGCTTCGTCCTGAGGATCGGCTGCGCCAGGCCATCATCACCGGCCGCCTGCAACCCAATGAACGCCTGATCGAAAGTGACCTGGCGCAGTCGATGGGCGTCGGCCGCACGGTGATCCGCACGGCGCTGGCCCGCCTGGAGCACGAAGGGCTGGTCGAGCACGAGCGCCACCGCGGGGCGCGGGTGCGTCTCGTCGAGGAGGGCGAGGCGGTCGAGATCCTGGAAGCCCGGGCCGTGCTGGAGGGACTGGCGGCGCGTCGGGCCGCCCAGCGCGCCGGCCGTCAGGACGCAACCGAGCTCAAGGCGATCGTGAAGGCGATGACGCGCCTGCGCAAGGCGGGTGACCTGCTCGGCGTGTCCGAGGAGAACGCCACGCTGCACCGGCGCGTCATCGAGATGAGCGGTCACTCGACCGCGGCCCGGCTGATCGCGACCCTCAACTCGCAGATGGTCCGTTTCCAGTACCGGACCATCCTCCTCCCGGGGCGCAGCGAGCGCTCGCTCGCCGAGCACACGGCGATCGTCGAGGCGATCGCCGCCGGCGACCCTGATCGCGCCGAGACGGCGATGCGGGCGCACCTGTCGCACGTCGCCGACGCCCTCCGAGAGTCGCGGCAGCCGTGAGCGACGCCCCTTCGCAGCGCGCCCGCGACCTGCTGCGTGGGGCATTCGACACCCACATCCACGTCGACCCGGACGTGGTGCCGCGCATCGTCGACGACGTGACCCTGGCCCGCCGCTTCCTGGCGCTGGGGATGGACGGCTTCGTGCTCAAGTCCCATTACAACGCCACCGCCGAGCGGGCGAGCGTCGTGCGCGCGGCGGTGCCCGGGATCCAGGCGCTGGGGGCGGTCGCCCTCAACCGAGCCGTCGGCGGGATGAACCCGCTCGCCGTGGAGGTGGCCGCCCGCGAGGGGGCGCGCACCGTGTGGCTGCCGACGGTGGACTCGGTCAACGAGTCTCACGAGCGGGACGCGGGTCGGCGGGAAGCGGTCAAGGTCCCGGTCTGGGTCAAGCTCCAGCTCGAGCTGCGGGAGCAGGGGATCGAGATCGACCCGGTGCCCGTCGTCGATGACACCGGCGCCGTGCTGCCGGACACGCAGGCGGTGCTGGAGCGCGTCGCCCACCATGACCTGGTCCTCGCCACCGGGCACCTCGCCCGCGACGAGATCTTCGCCGTCGTCGACGCGGCCCGCCAGGCCGGTATCCGCCAGATCGTCATCACCCATCCGGAGTTCCCCGCGCAGGCGCTGTCGGTGGCCGATCAGCGCCTCCTGGCCGACGCGGGCGCACTCCTGGAGCGGTGCATGACCACGCCGCACACCGGCAAGATCAGCTGGGAGCAGTGGATCGAGAACATCCGCGCCTGTGGCGCGGAGAACTCCGTGCTCTCGACCGATCTGGGCCAGACCTTCAACCCGCCGGTCGAGGACGGGATGGCGATCATGGTCGATCGCCTCCGGGCGGCCGGATTCGACGACGAGGAGCTGCACGTGATGGCCGTGACCAACACCCGCCGGGTGGCCGGAGTCGACCCGTGGTGAACGCACCCCGCCGGATGCTGGTGATCGGCGCGCACTCGGCCGACTTTGTGTGGCGCGCCGGGGGCGCGATCGCGGTGACGGCGGCCAACGGCGGCACGGCCCGGGTCATCGCCCTCTCCTACGGCGAGCGGGGTGAATCAGGTGAGCTGTGGAAACAGGACCCCACCCAATCGATCGAGAACGTCAAGCGCGTGCGCCACGGCGAGGCCGAACGCGCCGCCGCCGCGCTCGGCGCCGACTTCCGGTGCCTGGACCTGGGCGACTATCCGCTCCAGATCGACGGGGCGGCGCTGGCGCGGATCGCCGATGAGATCCGCGAGTTCGCTCCCGACGTGCTGATCACCCACACCGACACCGACCCGTTCAACCCGGACCACCCGGTCGCCAATCACGCGGTGGGGCGCGCGCGCAGCCTGGCCGCGGGGGCCGGCGTGCCGAGCGCGTTTGCGACGGTCCGCCCGCCGGAGTTGTTCCTGTTCGAGCCCCATCAGCCGGAGCTGTGCAACTTCACGCCGACGGTCTTCGTCGACATCACCGCGGTGATGGACCAAAAGCGCCAGGCGATGGCCGAGATGAAGGCGCAGGCCTACCTGCAGACCTACTACGCCGAGCGGGCCGATCACCGCGGCAACCACGCCCGCCGGTCCTCCGGAAACGTCGACATCCGCCAGGCCGAGGCGTTTGAGCGGGTGACCCCCCAGGTGGTGAATGCTCTATGACCGACAGACTGCAGGAACTGGCCGACTTCGGCTCGGCGACCGTGTATGAGGCCAGCGGCCGCCGCGGCTACGTCGACGCCGACCTGATCCAGATCCTCCCGGGCGCGCGCGTCGCCGGCCCGGCCCGCACCGTGCTCTGCGGCCAGGACGACAACCTCATGGTCCACGCCGTGATGGAGTCCGTGCAACCCGGCGAGGTGCTCGTGCTCACCATGCCCCAGGCGCGACCGGTCGCCCTCGTCGGCGACCTGCTCGCCACCCAGGCCAAGGCGCAGGGCGCCGCCGCGATCCTGATCGACGCCTCCGTTCGCGACATCGAGACCCTGGCCGAGCTCGGCCTGCCGATCTGGACGCGCTGGGTCCGCGTCAAGGGCGCCACCAAGGACATCCCGGGGACGATCGGCGAGCCCGTGGAGGTCGGGGGCGCGGTCATCCGGCAGGGCGACATCGTCGTGCTCGATGCCGACGGCGCCGCCGTCGTCGAGGCCGAACGGATCGACGACGTGCTCGAGGCGTCGCTGGAGCGCGAGATGCGCGAGCGCGTCAAGCGCCTCAAGCTGGCGGCCGGCGAGCTGTCCTATGACCTGGACGGCCTGCGGGAACGCGTGGAGGGAGCCCGGTCATGAGCGCACTGTCGCCGGACCTCGCCCACATCGCCCACGCTGAGCTGCTCACCCCGTTTCCGGATGAGAGCCTGCGCTTCTTCTGCGACCTGTTCGGCATGGAGATCGAGCACCGCGACGGCCAATCGGTGTACCTGCGCGGCTGGGGCGAGTATCAGCCCTACGGACTGAAGCTGACCGAGGCCAAGCTGCCCGGGGTGGGGCACGTCGCCATCCGCGCCTGGAGCCCGGAGGCGCTCGAGCGCCGGGTGGCGATGATCGAGGCGACCGGCCTTGGGGAGGGCTGGAGCGAGGGCGACCATGGTCACGGCGCCGCCTACCAGTTCCGGGACCCGGACGGGCACCGGTTCGAGCTCTTCTACGAGCAGGATCGCTACGTGCCGCCGGAGCACCTGCGCCCCCGCCTGAAGAACGTCCCCCAGCGCCACGTCGACCGCGGCGCCTCGGTCAAGCGCATCGACCACGTCAACGTGCTGGCCTCCGATGTGGCCGCTAACCGGCGCTTTGCCACCGAACAGCTCGGCTTTCGCCTGTATGAGCAGATCGTGCTCGACAGCGGGGAGGAGTCCGGCGCGTGGATGAGCCTGACCATCGCCGCGCACGAGCTCATCTATACCGCCGACCACGCCGGCGGCCACGGCCGTTTGCACCACCTGGCCTGGTTCGTCGACACCCGCGAGGAGATCCTGCGGGCCGCCGACCTGTTCCTGGACGCCGATGTACCCATCGAGGCGGCTCCGTCCAAGCACGCGGTCGCCCAGGGGATGTTCCTCTACGTCTACGAACCCGGCGGCAACCGGGTCGAGGTCACGACCGGGACCCACTTCATCTACGACCCCGCCTACGAGCCGATCCGCTGGACACAGGCCGAGCGCGCCCGCGGCCAGGCCTGGGGCGTCAAGACGATCGAGACGTTCCACACCTACGGCACGCCTGACGTCAGCGGCATCGTCGGCCCGCCCATCCCGCCGACGAGCGCGATCCCCGGCGACCAGCCGGCGCCGGTGGCATGAGCGGCGACCGAGGCCTCATCCGCGACCTGGTCGAAGACTGGGTGGTGTGGCGCGACGCCGGCGACTGGGACCGCTTCGCGACGGTCTGGCACGACGACGGCGTGATGATGGCGACCTGGTTCCAGGGGCCCGCCGCCGACTTCATCGCCGTCAGCCGTGAGGGGTTCGAGCGCGGCGTGCGCATCCTGCACTTCCTGGGGGGGACGTCGGTCGATCTCTCCGGCGACCGGGCCGTCGCTCAGACCAAGATGACCATCACCCAGCGCACGACCGTGGAGGGGATCGATGCGACGTCGTCTGCACCGGTCGCTTCTATGACTTCATCGAGCGGCGCGACGGCCGCTGGGGGCTCGTCCTGCGCCAGCCGATCTACGAGATCGACCGCCTGGCGCCGGTGTCCGGCGGGCCCGGCCCGGAGCTCGACGCCGAGCTGCTGGAGCGCTTCCCCACCGGCTACCGCCACCTCGCCTACATCCAGACCAGGATCGGCTACGACGTCAAGCGCGACATGCCCGGTCTGACCGGCCCGGAGGTCGAGGACCTGTACGCGCGCGGGGCCGCATGGCTGGACGGGACGGCCCAGCCGGGGCCGTGACGCCCGGCCGCAGGCTGGGACCGATGATCGGCGGCGCCTAAGATCCCCCAGCAGCGGGGGGAGCACGGCGAGCCGGGAGGGGCTCCGCCCCGTTTCCGAAGTCCAAGCATGCCGACCACCCCAGACCGACAGCCGCCGCGCCGCGCCCGCCTGACGGGCGCCGGTCGCCGGACGTCCCGGCTGGATCAGCTGGGCGGGCTCCGCCCGGTCCTGGTGGCCGCCGTGTGCATCTGCGCGCTGCCCGCGGCGCTCCTGCTGGCTCCGCTGGGCAGCGCGGCTCGCCGGACCGGTGACCGCCCGCACGGCGGCCCGGCGGTCGGCATGGCGGCGCCGGGACGGGTCACGCCGGCCGACCCGCCGGTCGCGGGGTGGCCGGTCGCGTCGCTCCGGCTGACCCACGCGCAGCCTCGCCCGGTGCCGGCATCGTTCCTCGGCCTCTCGACGGAGTACTGGACGCTGCCGCACTACGCTCGTCAGCGACGCCTGTTCGAACGGGTCGTCGACCTGCTCCATCTTCCCGGCGTCCCGTTCACGCTGCGGATCGGCGGCGAATCAGCCGACCTGTCCTGGTGGGACCCCCGTCACCGGCGCTCGCCGGGCTGGGCATACCCGCTCACGCCAAGCTGGCTGTCCCAGGCGGCCAAGCTCGTCGCCGACGCGCACCTCGACGTGGTCCTGGACCTCAACCTCGCCGATCGCGACCCGGCCCGCGAGGCCCAGCTCGCCCAGGCGGTCGTCACCCGCTTGCCGCCCGGCAGCGTGCGGGCTCTGGAGATCGGCAACGAGCCTGACCTGTACCCGGTGATGGCTCACCTCGGACTCGCCACCGTCGCACGCTCCCGCGTCGTGCGCTACTTCGCCTGGGCGAGCCGGTACTCCCCGGCCACGTACGTCGATCAGTTCAACTCGTACGTGGCCGCGCTGGACCGGGTGGGCGTTCACCTCCCCATCGGGGGACCGGAGATCTCCGATCCCACCCAGACCCAGTGGCTGCCGGGCCTGATCGCCGCGGAGCGCGGTCGACTGGCGTTCGTCAGCGCCCACCGGTATCCGCTGTCGGCGTGCGAGGGCGTCCGGACGGCCCCCGACTACCCGACGATCCGCCGGCTGCTGGCCAACCAGGCCACCGCCGGGCTCGCCGACAGCATCCGGCCGGCCGTGGTCATCTCCCACCGGGCCGGACTGCCCTTCGGCCTGACCGAGTTCAACGCGGTGACATGCGGCGGGACCCCGGCGGTCAGCGGCACGTTTGCCAACGCCCTGTGGGCGCCCGATGCGCTGTTCTCCCTCATGCGGGTCGGCGTCGACGCCGTCGACCTCCACATCCGCGCCCGCGCCTACAACCCGCCGTTCTTCATCACCGGGCACGGGCTGCGGCCGCGGCCGATCCTCTACGGGCTCATCCTGTTCCAGCGCATGCTGGGCCGCGACGGGTGGCTGGTGCCGGCGGCGCTGGGCGCGCCGGGCCACACGCACCTGAGGGCCTGGGTCGTCCGCGCCGGCGGCGTGGAGCGCGTGCTGCTGATCAACAAGGGCGGTCGAGGCGTCAACATCAGGCTGGCGCTGGCCGCCACCGGGTCCGGAAGCGTCCAGCGGCTGCTCGGCGGCGGGCCGGCGGCCCGCACCGGTGTGACGCTGGCCGGACAGTCGCTGACGCCGGGGGGCAGGTGGCGCGGACGGTTCACTCAGGAGACGGTCAGGTCCACCGCAAGCGGCTATGAGCTGGGGGTGCCGGCGTACAGCGCCGCGCTGGTGAGCCTGCGGCTCGCGCCAACGGGACACTAGTCTGTGGCGAGACGACATGGCCTCCACCCTCAGCTCCCGCGCATCGGTCGTGACCGACAAGCCCGTCCCGTACATGCGCCAGCTCTGCAAGCACTTCGGCCACAAGGTCGATGCGTCGTTCGGTGACGACAGCGGCTACATCCAGTTCGACTTCGGCCGCTGCGAGCTCACGGCCCGCGACGGCGAGCTCGACCTGACGGTCAGCGCCGCCGACGAGGAGGGCCGCGAGCGGATGCGCCGCGTCGTCGGCTCGCATCTGGAGCGCTTCGGCAAGCGCGACGGCCTGACCGTCAGCTGGACCTGACCCGTGAACGCGGAGCGCCGGGCCATCGCGGCCGAGGTGTTCGCCGCCGGCCGCGACTATGACGCCGGCCAGTCCAACCGCCTGGACCGTCTGCGCAACGTCGAGCCTGAGACCGCGGAGCTCCTGGGCGTGCTCCTGCGGGCGGTCCGGGCCCGGCGCGTGCTGGAGGTGGGGACCTCCAACGGGCACTCGACCCTGTGGCTCGGCGACGCCGCCGAGAGCGTCGGCGGGCGTGTGCAGACCCTGGACATCGACCCGCGGCGCACACAGCTGGCGATCGCCAACCTGGAGCGGGCCGGTCTCGCCGGCGTGGTCGAGTGCCGCACGGTGGGTGCAGCGCAGGCGCTCGCCGACTACCCGGACGCAGCCTGGGACCTGATCTTCCTGGACGCCGAGCGCCACGAGTACACGGGCTACTGGGCCACCCTGCGCCGCACGCTGGCACCGGGCGGCGTCATCGCCGTCGACAACGCCATCTCCCACGGTTCCGAGCTGGTCGAGTTCAGCCGGCTGCTGGCGGGCGATCCCCGGCTGACCATGGCGCTCGTGCCCGTGGGGGCCGGGCTGATCCTCGCCGTCGCGGCAGCCGACCCTTCCCCGTGAACGGCTGACCTCTCCCCCGTGAGAGGGAGAGCCGATGCCCGGTTCATCCCTCGGCGCGATTGCCACCGACCGCACCCTGCCGCACAATCGGACCATGCTCGAGATCGACCACGTGACCAAGCGCTACGGTGACAAGGTCGCTGTCGAGGATCTCACGTTCACCGTCAAGCCCGGCGTCGTCACCGGATTCCTCGGCCCCAACGGCGCCGGGAAGTCGACGACGATGCGGGTGATCGTGGGCCTCGATCGGCCCAATTCCGGCTCCGCCATCGTCAATGGAAAGCCCTACCGGGATCTGGCCGCCCCGCTGCACGAGGTGGGAACGCTGCTGGAGGCCCGGGCGATCCACACCGGACGCTCGGCCTACAACCACCTCCTGGCGATGGCCCAGACGCACGGCATCGGCCGCAAGCGAGTCGACGAGGTGATCGAACTGGTCGGCCTGACCGAGGTGGCCCGCAAGCGCGCCGGCGGCTTCTCGCTCGGCATGGGCCAGCGGCTGGGGGTGGCGGCGGCGCTGCTCGGCGACCCGGAGGTCCTCATCCTCGACGAGCCGGCCAACGGCCTGGATCCGGAGGGCATCCTGTGGATCCGCACCCTCCTGAAGGGGTTGGCCGCTGAGGGGCGCACGGTATTCGTGTCATCCCACCTCATGGCCGAGATGGCTCAGACCGCCGAGCACCTGGTGATCATCGGCCGCGGACGGCTCATCGCCAACACCAGCGTCGCCGACATCGTCGCCGAGGCCTCGCACGGCGCAGCGGTGCTGGTGCGCACACCCCAGGCGACCGAGCTGCGCGACGCGCTGGCCCGCGATGGCGTCGCTGTGACCAGCTCCGAGCGCGAGCTGCTCGAGGTCCACGGCCTGACCAGCGCCGAGGTCGGCGAGGCCGCGCTGCGCCACCACATCGTCCTGCACGAGCTGACCCCGCAGCGAGCGTCCCTGGAGCAGGCGTTCATGCGCCTGACCGGTGGCGCCGTGGAGTACCACGCCATGTTCGAGCAGAGCCCGGCGGGCACGATCGAGGAGGCGACATGAGCGCCACTGCGGAGACGACACGGCCCCAGCGCGCCCGGACGGCAACTGGCGAGGGCGGCGTCACCCTGGCCCACGTCCTGCGCTCGGAATGGACAAAGCTGTGGTCGCTGCGCTCCACCCGCTGGACGCTGCTGGTGGCGTTCCTGGCCCAGGCCGGTCTGGGACCGCTCGTCGCCGCCATCCAGATGGGGCGCTGGAGCCAGCTCAGCCCCCAGGACCGCCTGACCTACGACTCCATCAACACCGCGGTCGGTGGCTACCACCTGGCCCAGCTGGCGATCGGGATCCTGGGCGTCCTGGTCATCACCGGCGAGTACTCGACCGGGATGATCCGCTCCAGCCTGATGGCCGCGCCCCGCCGCCTGCCCATCCTGTGGGCGAAGATCATCGTCTACGCGGCGGTGACATTCGCCCTCATGCTCGTCGCCTCGCTCATCTCCTTCTTCGCCGTGCAGGCGATCGTCACCCAGCACCACGTTCAGCACGGCATCGGCGACGCCGGCGCCCTGCGCACGGTGATCGGCGCTGCCCTGTACATGACCGTGCTCGCCGTCATGTGCACCGGGCTGGGCGGGATCCTGCGCAACACCGCGGGGGGCATCGCCACCTTCGTGGGCCTGCTGTTCGTCCTCCCCGGAATCGTCGCCATCCTCCCGTCGAGCCTCAACGACAGCATCTCGCCCTACCTGCCCCTGAACGCGGGCACCACGGTCGCCTCGCACACCTTCGACAACCCGCACCACCTGGCGGTGTGGACCGGATTCGCCCTGTTTGTCGGCTACACGCTGGTGGCGGTCGCGCTGGCGGCCTGGACCTTGATGCGCCGAGACGCGTGAACATCGCCTACACCAAGGGTCTGCACGAGCTCGGCGACGGGCTGTTCGCCTACCTGCAGCCGGACGGCGGCTGGGGGTGGAGCAACGCCGGGCTGATCACGGGTGACGGGACGTCCCTCCTGATCGACACCCTGTACGACCTGCATCTGACCCGGGAGATGCTGAGCGCGATGGCGCCGGTGTCCGAGTGTCATCCGATCGATGCGGCGGTCAACACGCATGCCAATCCGGATCACTGCTTCGGCAACGAGCTGCTGCCGGCGGCGACCGAGATCTACGCGTCGGCGGCGACCGCGGCGGAGATGGGCGAGCTGTCGCCGGCAATGCTCCAGGGGCTGAAGTCGGCGCCCGGGATGCCCCCGGAGCTGGCCGACTTCGTCGAGCACGCGTTTGGGCCGTTCGACTTTGAGGGGATCACGGTCCGCCCGCCGTCACAGACGTTTCAGGGGCAGCTCGAGCTCGCCGTCGGCGACCGTCAGGTCACGCTGGTGGAGCTCGGCCCGGCCCACACCAGGGGCGACACCGTCATCCACGTCCCGGATGCCGGGGCGGTCTTCACCGGCGATCTGCTGTTCATCGACGGGACCCCCATCGTGTGGGCCAGCCTGAGCAACTGGATCACCGCCTGCGACCGGATCCTCGAGCTCGATCCATCGGTTCTGATCCCCGGTCACGGGCCCGTCACCGACACCTCCGGGGTGGCCGACGTCCGCCGCTACCTGACGTACGTGCGCGACGAGGCGCGCCAGCGGTTCCAGGCCGGGATGACCCCGCAGCAGGCCGCGGACGACATCGACATCTCGGCGTTCTCGGATTGGGGGGATCCGGAGCGCCTGGCCGCCAACGTCGTCGCCGCCTACCGGGAGATCGACCCGTCGCGGCCGGCGCCCGGCCCGGCCGAGCTGTTCGTCGAGATGGCCCGCTGGCGCGCCGCCCACTGAGAGCGCCCGCTCAGCGGGTGAGGAACTCGGCCAGCTTTCCGCGGATCGACTGCCTGACCATCTCCGGAGCCGCCGGGTCGCCGCTGATCAGGCTGTGAGCGAACTCCTTGGCCTGCTCGAAGCGGATGTGCGGCGGCAGCGGCGGGACCTCCGGATCGGTGACGAAGTCGATCAGCGCCGGACGGCCGGCGGCGAACGCCTCATCCCAGGCGCCGCCCACATCCTCCGGTCGCTCGACCCGGACGCCGTGCAGCCCCAGCAGCCGGGCGTAGCCGGCGTAGTCGAACGGGGGCAGAACCTGTGAGGCGTCCAGCTTCGGATCGCCGGACATCACACGCTGCTCCCAGGTGACCTGGTTGAGGTCGCGGTTGTTGAGCACGCTGATGACGAGTCGCTGGTCGGACCCAGCGCCGGGCGTAGTGGGCGATGTCGATGGCGACGTCGTCGGGAACGATGTGAGGCCGGCGGATCGCTGCGCTTGAGGAGGGGACGGCACCGTGCGCCCGCGGCGGTGCGGTGTAGGGCATCTCCTGGACGTCGTTGGGGAAGATGATGCAGGTGGGCGAGCGTGTCGCCTGGGCGATCCGCATCGCGCGATCGATCAGATGCTGGGCCTGTTGGGGCACCATGCACACCTGGACGAACTCGCTGGCGACGTCCTTGTAGAGCGTGACGAGGTCGACCTCCTGCTGGTACTCCGAGCCGAGGGACATCCGGGCCTGCTGGCCGAGGATGGCGACAACCGGCTGGTGGTCGAGCTTGGCGTCGTAGAGGCCGTTGAGCAGATGGATCGCGCCTGGTCCGGACGTCGCCATGCAGACGCCGACCTCCCCGGTGAACTTGGCGTGAGCGCACGCGGCGAACGAGGCGATCTCCTCGTGGCGGACCTGGGTGAACTCGAGGCGGTCGCCCACGTGATGAAAGCCGCCGATGATCCCGTTGATCCCGTCACCGGGGTAGCCGTAGATACGGCGCACCCCCCATTCGTCGGCCAGGTGCTCCAGGACGAACCGCCCCGTGGTCTTATCTGCCATGTCGTTCCTCTTGCGTCGTCATGGTGTGGTCGTGAGAAACGACTACCCCGCGCCGCCGGCGGCAACCGGGAGTCGTCATGACCAGTGCTCCGGCGTGAGCCTGTTCAGCCCGCGACCACGACGGTGAGATGGCGGGGACCATGGACCCCCGCCACCCGCGAGAGCTCGATGTCCGAGCTCGCCGAGGGCCCGGACACGAGCGTGACCGGCGTGGGCAGCTCCCGGACCGGCGCCGCCAGCGCGGCGATCGCCTCCGGCACGATGTGGCAGATCCGGTCGGCGGGGACGACGCAGACATGGTGGTCCGGCACCAGCGTGATCAGCCGCCGGCCGGACCAGGCCTGGCCGTCGAGCACGAGCGTGCCGGTCTCGGCGACCGCCATCGCACAGCCGGTGACCGCGCCGTCGATCTCGTCGAGCTGATGGGCGGTGAGCGCGTCGTCGGCGATGACATCGACGCCGGCCGGCCGCCACGCCTCCGGCAGCCCGGGCGGCACGACGACGCGGCGCAGGCCCATGTCCGCGCAGGCGGCCGTGACCGCGTCGGCCACATCGCCGGCGGCGACCCGTCGCACCTCCGCGTCGTAGTGGCGCACCCGGTCGGCAAACCGCTCGATGAGCAACTCGCCGGTCAGCGCCCCGTGACGCCGGTAGTCGCGCGCCACCGGCACGTCCTGGGAGCGCTCCCCCGGCGGCACGTCGGACAGCGCCGCGTGGATACGCCCCAGGATCTCGTCGCGGGCGCTCGTCATGACCGTCGGCGCCACCAGTCCCGGAAGCTCTCAGCCGGCGCCGGGGCCAGATCGCGCGCCGCGGTCCAGCCGGACAGCGGGCCGGGCAGCCGCTGGATCTTCCCGCTGCGGACCAGCGGCCACTGGGCGAGGCGTCCGCTGCGCTGGGCAGCCTCGTACAGGCGCCGACTGGCGAACACGCGGGCCATGGCCCGCATCGCCCCGTGCTCCGGTGACCACCGCTCGCGCAGCCGGGCCGAGCGCGCGGCGTGCTCCACCTCCCGCTGACGAAGGTGGACGAGCACCTGCGGGATGTTGATCTTGACCGGGCACACTTCGTAGCAGGCGCCGCACAGGCTGGAGGCGTACGGCAGTGACCCGGCGTCGTCCAATCCGCTCAGCATCGGCGTCAGGATCGCCCCGATCGGCCCCGGGTAGGTCGAGCCGTAGGCGTGGCCGCCGGTTCGCTCGTACACCGGGCACACGTTCAAACAGGCCGAGCAGCGGATGCAGTTGAGCGCCTGGCGGCCGATCTCGTCGGCCAGGACGCTCGTCCGCCCGTTGTCGACGAGCACCAGATGAAACTCCTGGGGGCCGTCTCCCGGCGTTACCCCGGTCCACAGCGACGTGTAGGGGTTCATTCGCTCCGCGGTCGAGGACCGGGGCAGCAGCTGCAGATAGACCTCGAGGTCCTCCCACGTGGGAATCACTTTCTCGATCCCCATCACGCTGATGAGGACGTCCGGGAGCGTGGTGCACATCCGGCCGTTGCCCTCGGATTCGACGACCGACACGGTGCCGGTATCGGCGATGGCGAAGTTCACGCCGCTGATCCCGACCCGGGCGTCCAAGAACAGCCGTCGCAGGTGCCGGCGGGCGGCCTCGGCCAGCGCGCGCGGGTCGTCGGAGAGGTCGCGCGGGGCGTCAGGCAGCGTCTGGAGGAACAGCTCGCGGATCTGCGCCCGGTTCTTGTGGATGGCCGGCACCAGGATGTGGGAGGGCGTGTCGTCTCCCAGCTGGATGATCAGCTGCGCCAGGTCCGTCTCCCAGGCCCGGATGCCGCGCTCGGCGAGCGCCTCGTTGAGCTTGCACTCCTCAGTGGTCAGCGACTTGGACTTGACCACCTCGTCGGCACCGTGGGCGGCGATGAGGTCACCGACGATCCGGTTGCACTCCGCAGCGTCACGCGCCCAGTGCACGGTACCGCCAGCGCCCTGCACGGCCTGCTCCAGCCGAGCCAGATGGTCGTCGAGGTGGCGGAGAACGCGCTCCTTGAGGGCTCGGCCGGCCTCGCGCAGGGCCTCCCAGTCCGGCAGCTCGCCCACCACGTCGGCGCGCTTGGCGCGGATGGCGCGGGTGGCGTGACCGAGGTTGTGGCGCAGCTGGGCGTCGGCCAGCGCCGCCCGGGCCGCCTCCGGGAACGGCGGATGATGCGTGGCGTCGGTCACGGCGCCCGCGGGTCGGATTGACTCCGTCCCTGCCCACCCTCGGTCTGCGCCAGGACCTCGGCGATGTGCATCGTCCGCACGCCCGCACGCTGGCGCGAGAGCGCCCCCCCGATGTGCATCAGGCACGAGTTGTCGGCGCTGACGCAGACCTCGGCCCTCGTGTCGAGGATCGCGCGCACCTTGTCAGTCAGCATCGCGATCGACGTGTCGGCGTTCTTGACCGCAAACGTGCCCCCAAATCCACAGCACTGCGTCGCCTCCGGCAGCTCGACCAGCTCCAGGCCCCGGACCGCCCGGAGCAGTCGCAGCGGCCGGTCGCCCACCCGCAGCATCCGCAGGCTGTGGCAGGTGGGGTGATACGTCACCCGCCGCGGGAAGAACGCCCCGACGTCCTCGATCCCCAGGCGGTCGACGAGCAGCTCGGTCAGCTCGACGACGCGCGGCGTCAACGCGGCCACCTCGCGGGCCAGACCGGCGTCACCGGCGAGCTCCGCTACCCGGGAGTAGTAGTCGCGGACCATCCCCACGCAGGATGCCGATGGAGAGACGACGATCTCGCTGTCGCCGAAGACGTCGACGAAGCGCCGGACCAACGGGATCGTCTCCCGCGCGTAGCCGGTGTTGAAATGCATCTGACCGCAGCACGTCTGCTCCAGCGGGAAGTCGACGGCCAGCCCCAGGCGCTCGAGCAGGGTCACGACTGCCCGCCCCGTCCCCGGGAACAGGGTGTCGTTGAAGCAGGTGATGAACAGCGAGACGCGGCGGACGGGCACGACCGGATCATCGGCGATCGACCCGCCACCGTCCACCGGCGCTGTCGCCCCGCGGGGATCGTCGCGGTGCTGGCCGGGCATCGTCGCGGTGCTGGCCGGGCATCGCCGGTGGCCTACCCCCGCGGCAGCGTCGACAACCCGCCGGGCGGACGCGTGGTTGCCGGCGCAAGCACTCCGTTTGCCTGGTGTTGACGTGGGTAGCCGTCGGGGGCTAGCTTCCAGGAGAGCCATGCGACCTGATCCCAATCCCGGGCCCCGCCACGAGACCGAGCGCCACTATGAGCGCGCCGCGGATCCCGCGGAGGCGGCCGACCGGCCGCTGGAGCCCAAATCAGAGCCTCATCACCTGGCCGCCCGGGATATTCCGGAGGACCAGCCCGCGCGGGGAGAGGACCCCCACCACGCGCTCAACACACCGGTGGGCGAGCCGGACCCCAGCGCCGACTCCGACCCCTACCGGCGGCCCACGGCCGACGACGAGGACGAGCATGCCAGCGGCGTGCGGGGCAGCGGCCAGGGAGCCGACGATCGGTGACGGCGACCCGTCAGGCGATACTTCGCGTATGCGAGCGCCGGCCGAGGACAACGGGATCCCGTTTCATTCCCCGTATGCCCATGGGTTCGTGCGGGTCTCGGCCGCGGTCACGCATGTCCGCGTCGGTGACCCCCGCTTCAACGGCCGGCGCACGATCGAGCTCGCGCAACGGGCCCACGCCGGTCATGCCGCGCTTGTCATCTTCCCGGAGCTGGGGCTCGCCGCCTACTCGAGCGAGGACCTGTTTCACCAGCAGGCGATGCTCGACGGGGTGGCCGACGCGCTGACCGAGGTCATCTCGGCCAGCCGGGAGCTGCGTCCGGTCATCGTCGTCGGCGCGCCGGTCCAGGCCGAGGGCGGACTGTTCAACGCGGCGATCGTCATTCACCGGGGCCAGATCCTCGGCGCCGTCCCCAAGAGCTTCATCCCGGAATACCGCGAGTACTACGAGAAGCGCCAGTTCCGGGCCGCCCGCGACCTCGTCGGCGACGAGCTGCGGCTCCTCGGCGCCACCGTGCCGTTCTCCCCCCACCTCCTGTTCGCGGCCCGGGACGTGCCGGAGCTCATCCTCCACGTCGAGATCTGCGAGGACCTGTGGACGCCGATCCCGCCGAGCACGTATGGCGCGATGGCCGGGGCCACGGTGCTGGCGAACCTGTCGGCGAGCAACATCACCATCGGCAAGGACTCCTACCGGCGCGACCTGTGCGTCGGTCAGTCGGCCCGCACCATCGCCGCGTACGTGTACACGGCGGCCGGCCTGGGCGAATCTACGACCGACGTCGCCTGGGACGGCCAGGCGCTGATCTGCGAGAACGGTCAGATCCTGACCGAGGCGCCCCGGTTCAGCGACGACGAGGAGCTGATCGTCGCCGACGTCGATCTCGACCGCCTCCTGTCGGATCGGATGAGCACCTCCAGCTACGGCGATGCGATCCACGACGTGCACGGCCGCCTGGCCCAGATGCGCCGCATCGAGTTCGACCTGGGCCCGCCCACCGAGGCGGTGACGCTGGAGCGCCGCGTCGAGCGCTTCCCGTATGTGCCCGCCAACCCGACCATCCGCAACGAGCGCTGCGCGGAGGTCTACAACATCCAGGTCCGCGGCCTGCAGACGCGCCTGCTGGCGACCGGCATCGAGAAGGTCGTCGTCGGCGTCTCCGGCGGGCTGGACAGCACGCACGCGCTGACCGTCGCGGCCCGCGCCATGGATCGCCTCGGCCTGCCGCGGACGAACGTCCTCGGTTACACCCTCCCCGGATTCGCCACCAGCGCCCGGACGCTGCGCAACGCCCACGCGCTCATGAAGGCGCTCGGCGTCAGCGCCGCGGAATTGGACATTCGGCCGTCGGCGATGCAGATGCTGCGCGACCTCGGTCACCCGGCCGCCGACGGCGAGAAGGTCTATGACGTGACGTTCGAGAACGTGCAGGCCGGCGAGCGGACCTCCCACCTGTTCCGCCTGGCCAACTACCACCGGGGGCTCGTACTCGGCACCGGTGACCTGTCCGAGCTGGCGCTGGGCTGGGCGACATACGGCGTCGGCGACCAGATGTCGCACTACAGCGTCAACGCATCGGTCCCCAAGACCCTGATCAGCTTCCTGATCCGCTGGGCGATCGACACCAACCAGTTCGGCGAGGAGGCCAACGCCATCCTCGAGGACATCGTCGACACGGCGATCTCGCCGGAGCTGATCCCGGCCGGCGACGACGCGGCCGGGGACGGGCCGGAGCAGAACAGCGAGGACACCGTCGGACCGTATGAGCTCCAGGATTTCTTCCTGTACTACGTGCTGCGTTTCGGCTACCGCCCCAGCAAGGTCGCCTATCTCGCCGATCACGCCTGGCGCGACCGCGACCACGGCGATTGGCCGGATCTCATCCCGGCGCACAAGCGCCACGAGTACTCGCTGGACGACATCCGCCACTGGCTGGGCGTGTTTCTGCACCGGTTCTTCCAGACCAGCCAGTTCAAGCGCTCGGCACTGCCCAACGCCCCCAAGGTCGGCTCCGGCGGATCGCTGTCGCCGCGGTCCGACTGGCGTGCTCCCTCCGACGGCCACGCCACGGCCTGGATGACGGAGCTTCAGACGCGCGTCCCCTCCGGTCAGTAACCCACCCGTACGGCCCGCCTGCGCGTGACTACTCACCCGGATCGCGGGAGCAGCCGGATGCCATGTGTCCAGCGGGGTGGGAGCGTTTCGGTACGCCTGGTGCGCGACCGCGCGCACCGCCCCACCACCGCACAGGAGCAACCCATGGCGATCACCGAACAGCGCACCACGTATGCGGCGCCCGGCCAACCGGACAGCGTCGTCAGCCTCAAGGACCGGTATGACAACTTCATCGGTGGCGAGTGGGTGCCCCCCGCCGAGCACGAGTACCGCGAGAACGTGACGCCGTCCACGGGCGAGCCATTCTGCGAGGTCGCGTCCGGCACGCCGGACGACGTCGAGCTGGCCCTCGATGCCGCTCACGCCGCCAAGGAAGCCTGGGGCGCGAAGGCGCCGGCCGAGCGCGCCGCCGCGCTCGATGCGGTCGCCGACGCGATCGAGGCCAACCTCGAGATGCTGGCGGTCGCCGAGAGCTACGAGAACGGCAAGCCGGTCCGCGAGACGCTCGCGGCCGACATCCCCCTCGCCGTCGACCACTTCCGGTACTTCGCCGCCGCGGCCCGCGCCGAGGAGGGACGGATCTCCGAGATCGACGACAAGACCTACGCCTATCACTTCCATGAGCCGCTCGGCGTCGTCGGCCAGATCATCCCGTTCAACTTCCCGCTGCTGATGGCGGCCTGGAAGATCGCACCGGCGCTGGCCGCCGGCAACTGCACGGTCCTCAAGCCCGCCAGCCCCACGCCGTGGTCGATTCTCAAACTCGCCGAGGTCGTGGGCGACGTCATCCCACCCGGCGTGCTCAACATCGTCAACGGGCCGGGCGCCTCGATGGGCAAGGCGCTGGCGTCGAACAAGCGGATCGCCAAGATTGCGTTCACCGGCGAGACGGTGACCGGACGGCTGATCATGTCCTACGCGGCCCAGAACCTGATCCCGTCGACCACCGAGCTCGGCGGCAAGTCCCCCAACATCTTCTTCGAGGACGTCATGGCCGCCGACGACGCCTTCCTCGACAAGGCCGTCGAGGGACTGGTGCTGTATGCGTTCAACAAGGGCGAGGTGTGTACGTGCCCGTCGCGGGCGCTCATCCATGAGTCGATCTACGACGCGTTCATGGAGCGCTGTCTGGGGCGCATCGCTCAGATCAAGCAGGGCGACCCCCTCGACCGCGAGACGATGGTCGGCCCCCAGGTCTCCACCACCCAGCTGGAGAAGATCGAGAGCTACGTCGCGATCGGCATCAACGAGGGCGCGGAGGTGCTGATCGGCGGCCACCGCCCGGCGGTGGAGGATCGGCTGGCCGGCGGCTACTACTTCCAGCCGACCGTCCTCAAGGGCCATAACGGGATGCGGGTCTTCCAGGAGGAGATCTTCGGCCCGGTGCTGGCGGTGACGACGTTCCGCGATGAGGCGGAGGCGCTGGACATCGCCAATGACACACCGTACGGCCTCGGCGCCGGCGTGTGGACCAGGGACGGCAGCCGGGCGTTCCGCATGGGGCGGGCCATCAAGGCCGGCCGCGTGTGGACGAACTGCTACCACCAGTACCCGGCGCATGCCGCGTTCGGTGGCTACAAGACCTCCGGCGTGGGACGCGAGAACCACCGGATGATGCTCGAGCACTACAGCCAGACGAAGTGCCTGCTCGTCAGCTACGACCCCAACCCCATGGGGTTCTTCTAGACCGGACGGGTCGGATGAGCAATGTCTCGGCCACCCCGGCGGCCCTCGAGGTGATGGAGCGCCTCGAGGCCGCCCACGGCCCGCTCCTGCTGCATCAGTCGGGAGGTTGCTGCGACGGCAGCGCGCCGATCTGCGTCACCGCAGACGAGCTGCCGCCCGGACCCGGGGATGTGCTGCTGGGGACCGTCGGCGCCGTGCCGGTCTACATCGACGCCGACCTCTATGCGCGCTGGGGACGGCCACAGTTCGAGATCGACGTGGCCCCCGGTCCCGCCGAGGGCTTCTCGCTGGAGGGTCTGGCCGGCGTGCACTTCGTCACCCGCACGCCAACGGGTGTTTGAAGGAGACCGGAAGCTGCAATAGTGAAGGTGTGCCCACCGAGCCGCCTCCGGTCACCCTCTCGGAGATCGTCCGGCGCGTCGCGGAGATTGTCGATCCGGACGATGACGACGCCATCATCGGGGATTTCGAGCGCGTCTTCGAGGACGCCGACGAACCGGTCAGCGGCGTGCTCGACGACCTGGAGGAACGCGTGGCCACCGTGCTGTCCGAACTCGATCCGGCGGTCGCCAACGGCTCCCTGTCGATCGCCGGGGCCCTGACGATCTACCTCGGCTTCCGGCGCGACGAGCTGGACGGCGACGACGCCGAGCTCATTCGGCTCGCCGCCCGCTCCGAGTGGGCGGGCAGCCCGCCGGCGGTCGTCGAGGATTGGCTGCGCGACCGCGGCATCTCGGTCTGAGCGGGTCGCGCCGGACGCGCCAGCGGGCGGGCGGGTCGCGCCCGACGCGTGAGCGGGCGGGCGGGCGTTAGACGCGTGGCTCGGCGGACAGGAGCCTGCGGGCGCGCACAACGTCCGGCAGCTCGCATCCCGCGCCGAACCAGTCGCATAGCTCCGCCACGCGGTCCAGCGCCGTGGGCGTCTCGCCGAGACGCCCCTGGTGCACCGCCAGCCGGCCGGCTGCCGTGAGCTCCAGCAACCGGGCGTTCTGCTGGCGGGCCGCGGCCACCGAGCGCTCATAGGCCAGCGTGGCGCCGTCGGGATCCGGCTCGTCACCGGCCATCAGGACGCGGCCCTTGAGCCGATAGAGCTCGGATTCGGCCAGGGCCTCGCGCGTCGTCTCGATGTGGCGCTCGGCATTCGCCACCGCGTCGAGCGCACCGGACCGATCGCCAGCGGCGGCGCGGAGGTTGGCGAGGTAGATGTAGAAGTGGGCGAGTCCCAGGCGCGAGCCGGAGCACAGATAGCGGCCCAGGCTCTCCTGAAGCCGGTCGATGCCGCCGCGCAGGTCGCCGTCGCGGCCGCGCTGCCAGGCCGACAGCACCGAGGAGAAGGCGCGCCAGTACTCGATGTTCGAGTCGACGCTGACGGCGTGCGTTCGCTGCACCCAGTAGCGCAGCTGATCCGGCTCGCCGCGCATGAGATGGAGGGTGGAGCGCATCCCCCAGGCCTGGGCCCGCGTGACCGGGCCACCGACCCGCTCGGCCAGCTCGAGGCTGCGGTCGCTGCGGTCGGCGGCCTCCTCGACGTCACCCAGATTCCACAGGACCGGCGCGGCATACGCGAGGGCCATCACGCCGGTGTCGCCCTGCGCCTCGTAGATGAGATCGGAGCGGAGCGGCCGCCGATACCGGTGGGCGGCCTCCTCCAGGTGCTCGCGGGCCAGGTCGAAGTCGGCAAGATACATATGGACCAGCCCGCGGTACAGGTGCCCCTCCGCCAGCAGCACCGGATCTCCGGCGCCCCGCCCCAGGTCCAGCATCTCGTCGGCCAGCCGGGCGGCGGTGCCGTAATCGCTGCGCAGAAGGTGAAACAGCCATTGACCGCGGATCACGGGGATCAGCCGTTCCTGGCGGCCGGTCCGCTCGCCGGCGGCGCGCGCCCGGGTGTATGTCTCCTCGACGCCCTTGGCCGCATAGCCGTGGGCGGCCTGCAGCGAGGCCCCCAGGTGGGTGAGGAAGTCGACGCGCTGCAGGTCGTCGCCGGGATCGGCGCCGATGGCATCAAGCGCCTCCAGCCCCCGCCGGAAGTGATGGGAGGCCTCGCGAAAGGCGGCGCGCTCCAGCGCCCGCGTTCCCGCAGCGTGCCAGTAGGCGACGGCCTTGGCCGGCTCGGCCGCGCAGGACCAGTGGTGGGCGACGACCTCCGGCTCCCGCTCGGCCACGGTCACCGAGCTGGCGACCAGGCTGCGCGCCACGCGCCCGTGCAGCGCCTGACGATGGCGGCGGAGGATGCGGTCGTACGCCGCCTCCTGCAGCAGCGCGTGCGTGAACTCGCAGCGGGACGGCGCTCCCTCCACCGGCCGGAGCACGTCGTGGGCCGCCAGCTGGACGAGTGCCGGCTCCAGCTCGGTCCGCCCCCGGGGCCAGAGCGTCTCCAGCAGCTCGCGGTCAAACTCCCGCCCCAGGACGGCGGCCATGTCGATCAGCTCGCCCAGACCCGGCAGCCGGTCCAGTCGCTCGGTCAGCAGGCCCTGCAGGGTGGAGGGGACGCCGGCGGCCACCGGGGTGGGTCCGCTCGCCCGCGCCGGGCCGCTGTGCTCCAGCATCTTCAGGGTCTCCTCCACAAACAGCGGAACGCCGTCGGCGGTGGCGTCGACCCACTCCAACACGGCCGGATCGACCGCCTTGGGGCTGGCCCAGGTGGCCAGTGCCCGCACTCCCTCCGAGGTCAGCGGGCCCAGCCGGATCTCCACCAGCTGGTGCGCGCCGGTCCACGGGGGCTGGAAATCCGGGCGGAACGTCAACACGCACATGACCGGCAGCCGGCGGGGATTGGCGATCATCCGGTCGAGAAACTCGATCGTCGTCGGGTCCGCCCAGTGGACATCCTCCACCACCAGCAGCAGCGGGTGACGGGCCGGAGCGGCGACCAACAGCACCTCCAGCAGATTCAGGGTCGCGGTCCGCATCTCCCGCGCGGCGACCTCCGGAGGACCACCGGCCTGCGGCGCGCGGATCGACAGCAGGTCCGCCAAGAGTGGCAGCGCCTCGTCAGGATCCAGCCCGGCATCCGCGACCGCTCGGCGCAGGACCGGCAGCTGATCTGACGGCGCCGCTGCCGGATCGAGCTCGAGCAGATGCTCGAGGAATCGGATGACCGGATGCAGCAACGTCGTCCGGTGGTGGGCCGAGCACTGCCATACCTCCACGGCGGCGCTGTCCTCCTCCAGGCTGCTCACCAGCTCGCGGACGAGCCGGCTCTTGCCGATCCCGGCCTCGCCGGTCACATGGACCGTGACACCCTGACCCCGTCTGGCCTGCTCCCACACCTGGGTGATCTCGTCCAGCTCGGCGTCGCGGCCGACCAGCGGAGTCAGCCGCCGCGCCCCGGCCACCTCGAGGCGGTCGACCGCATCGGTGTGACGAAGCACCCGGTGCACACGGACCGGGCGGGTCACGCCCCGGAGGAGCTTCTCGCCCTCACACTCGGTCTCGAAGTAGCCGTCGACGAGATCCAGCGTGGCGTCGCTGATCAGCACCGTGTCAGGACGGGCGATCGACTCCAGGCGCTGGGCGATGTGGGGCGTCTCGCCGACGATCGCCAGCGGCTCCCGCGTCCCGCCGGCGCCCATCTCGCCGGCCACGACCACCCCGGAGTGGATGCCGATCCGCACCCGCAGTGCCACCCGGTACAGACCCCGAAGCTCGACGTTGAGCGCCGCGAGCTCCTCCACGATCCCGAGGCCCGCGTGCACCGCCCGCTGCGCACCGTCCTCGAGGGCCCGCGGGTAGCCGAAATACGCGATCAGCCCATCACCGCGGTACTGGGCCGTGTAGCCGTTGAACCGCTCGATCGACCGCGCGCATGCGTGCTGGTAGCCGCTGAGGATGTCACGGAAGTCCTCCGGGTCCAGCCGCTCGGCGAGCGGGGTCGACTCGACCACGTCGCAGAACATGACCGTCATGTGCCGCCGGTGGGCGACCGGCAGCGGCTCCGAGGCCGGGCGGCGGGGCCAAGCGCTGTGCAGCGGGCCGCCGCAGCCGCCGCAGAACCTCATCCCCGGGGGGTTCTCCAGCCCGCAGTGAGCGCACCTCATCGTGCTGGTCGTCCCCGCAGACGTCGTATGTCCACGGCGCAAGCGTAGAAGAAAGGGAGCAAATCGGCCATTTCCGTCAGATTTCCGGTATGTCGGCGGTCCGCGGCCCGCCCACCGGATTCTGGACCTGAATACCCCGGATCTGCGAAGGTTGCGGGCACGAGCGCATTGACCCACCTTCCGCGGCGCGTTTGCGGCGCCGGAACCGTCCACCGCTGATGAGTCCTGAGCGCCCGGGGTCCCGTGTACGGCCGACGCCCGGCACGTTCGCCAGTCTCCTCGAGCCGGACGAATGGTCCCGGCTCGAGGGGCTGGGGCACGTGGTCCGCTTTCCCCAGGGCGCCGTGCTCATGGCCGAGCGGGAGCCGAGCGACCAGGTGATGATCCTGCTGGAGGGGCACATCAAGACAACCCTCGTTGGCGAGGGCGGCCACGAGGCGCTGCTCAGCCTCCGAGATCCCGGCGATGTCCTGGGCGAGCTCTCCGCCATCGACGGCCAGCCGCGGGTGGCGACGGTGACCGCTCTGGATGCGGTGAGCGCCCTCGTAGTGCCGGCCCCGCTGTTCCGGCGGCACCTGGAGACGACCCCCCGGGTCGCAGTCGCCCTGCTCATCGTCGTCACGCGGAGGTTCCGGGAGGCGACCCTGGTGCGGTCTCAGTTCGGCGCCTCGGACACGATCGCCCGGCTGGCGGCGCGCCTGGTGGAGCTTGCCGAGCGCTACGGCAGGGCGACCGACGACGGGATTCTCATCGCCCTTGCGCTCTCCCAGGAGGAGCTGGGAGCATGGACGGGCGCGTCGCGAGCCGGGCTGGCCAGCGCGCTGCGGACCCTCCGGGAGCTCGGCTGGATCGCGACGCACCGGCGCCGGATCATGGTGCTCGATCTCGCCGCGCTCCGCGAGCGAGCGGCGTAGGACCCGCCTGAGGGTCCAGAACTGGACATTGCGACGTCCAGAATCAGGTGGCGCTGGGCAGCGCGCGTCCGCGAGGCTCACTGAACCTGATCAAATCTTCAGACAGTCGGCACTAACTCAAGCGTGCTGGCCGGCGGACCTTTCCGGGGGGATCGGGACGTCCCAAGTGAGCCGTAGGGGGCGCGGCGGCTCAGGCATGAACGCCGCATTGGGGGGCCGGCGCCGCTCGGGCGACCGGGCGGCGCCGCTCGCGGCGTTGCTCACCCCGGTCCGGCGCGCGCCCTCTAGCTCAGCGGACCTCCCGGCTGTCGACTGCGCATTGGCCTAAGGCCGCATCGGTTGGGCTCCGCCCGGTTTGCCCGGGTTGGGCTCCGCCCCGTTTGCCCGGGTTGGGCTCCGCCCCGTTTGCCCGGGTTGGGCTCCGCCCCGCCCGGGCCAATTCGCTCATTTGCCAGAATCCGCTCAGTTGATGGGGTCCCAGGCAACCCATGGTGTCCCGCGCGTCGGCTTTCGAGGCGGGGCCTGAGGCGGTGAGCATGGTCGAGGTCGAACTCCCGCGCGACCGCAGTTGTGCCACGCATGCGCGCCGCTGGCTGGAGCGCCACATGCCGGAGGCGGCCGAGAGTCCGGTCGTCGATGACCTCAAGCTGGTGGCAACCGAGCTGGTCGAGAACGCCCTCGTGCACGGACAGGGGAGGATCGTCCTCCACCTGGAGACCCGGACAGACTCGATCCGGGTCGAGGTCACCGACGAGGGCGAGAACGCGGCCATCAAGATCCGGGAACAGGGCCAGGAGCTCGGCGGCTGGGGCCTGGTGCTGGTGGACCGGATCTCCGAGTGCTGGGGCGCGTTCGAGGGAACGACCCACGTGTGGGCCGAGCTTCCGGTCGTGCCTTGAGACGTGACGCTGGGCTGACCGTCAGGGGGAGCGCGCTCCCGCCGCGGTCGCGAGCCCTATGAGGCGCTGGTGACGGAAGGCTTGCGCAGCTGCTCCATGACCTCGGCCGGGTCACTTCCGCGGGCGCGCAGCACCCAGTCGAAGTCCGCGCCGTACACGGCCATGACACCACGCAGCAGATCAGCGGTCCCGACCGTGGTGGAGCCGCGCTCGGTCGCGGTGTGCTTGGCGTGCTGGACAACGGCGGCAATCGGGTCACGGCCGGAATCACCGCCGCTCTCAGGCTCGGCGGCGACCGGCGCGGCGGTGTCGTCGAGCGGCGCCTCGGTGAGGCCGAGGGCGGTGAGTGCCCTCCCCGCCTCCCCGTGGAGACGAAGGACCCGCAGCCACCGTTCGGCCTCCTCGACCCGACTGTCCGCGAACGGCAGCGCCGTCGACGCCAGTCCGACGACCATCGCGCCGTCGGTGCTCAGCCTCGGCCGGCGATCCCGCGTCTGCCCCAGGTGCGCGACCGCCTCTTCGACGGTGTCGAACATCTCAAAGTCGAGACCGGTCAACTCGATGACGGCCCGGACGTTCGTCGCGGCGGCCGCGATCACGATCAGGCTGTTGTCCGCGAGGCGGCGCCGGAACCCGACCACCACGCCGAGCCCGGTGGAGTCCATGTGCCGGACACCGGACAGGTCCAGGACGAACCGCCCCAGCCCCTGGGACACCAGGCGGGTGAGCGCGGACTTCAGATCTGGTGCCGTCGCCAGATCGATCTCGCCGGTCAGGACCACCACGCACAGGCCGTCGCCGAGGTCACGATGTCGCACCTGGAGGATCGGGTGGTCCGGGGTGGCCCCGGCGGCGGCATCGGCAGGATCGGTCATTCACGGACTCCCTTTGGCGAACCTTAGACAGCGGCGAGGTGGGGGCGCCTCACCGCTGCATGGCATAGCAGACATGGAGTATTCGGCCTGTTTGGGCGCGTACTTGAAGGACCCCGGCGCATTCTGTGGAGAAAACGCCCGGGAAGCGAAGCCGAAACGCCACACGATCTGTTGCGACGCTGGGGCCCGCGGGCCACGCCGGCAGCCGCCTCGAGGCGCCCCGGACGAGCTCGACCTCCGCAGACGGCCCGCGGATGATCACGCAGAACGTTCGCGGTTAAGCACCGTACAACTCCATAGCAGTACGGGCGTAAGCTCAGGCGGCCCGCTTCAAGCGAACGAATGGAAGGCATGACATGACACCACCGGTGCGACACAAGGAATTCCGGTTCCCGCTCCAGGTCGGATGGGACGGCGGCCGGCGCACCACCGTCCGCGTCGAAGGCAAGCCGCCGGTTCGGATCGCGACCCCGCCGGAGTTCCGCGGGACTGATCCGTCGCTGTGGAGCCCTGAGGATGCCTTCGTGGCCGCGGCCGCGTCCTGCCTGGCGGTCACGATCGTCGCCTTCGCCGAGCGCGAGCAGCTGCCACTCAACGACCTGTCGATCAGCGCCGAGGGCCTGGTTGGTCGCCGGACCGACGGCCGCTTCGGGTTCACGCGGATCGAGCAGACCGTCACCGTCGGCACCGATGAGGGGCATGAGGCAGCCGCGCGGGCCCTCGTCATGAAGGCCGAGGATGGCTGTCTGGTCGCCGCCTCGCTCGACCTGCCCGTCGAGACGACTGTCGAGGTCCGGACGGCCCTGGCGGCGGCGTGAGGCGAACCCGTCGCTCGGACGCCATTGCCTGTCGCGGCGGGGGCTGATCGATGAGCGTCACAGCATCGGGGCTCTCGGCGCGGGCCGAGACAGAGGCCGCGTTTCGCCGCGCCCATCCGGCCTACGCCGCCACCAAGGTGCTGGATGAACTCCGGGTCACCGAGTACGCGCGGCTCGACGAGGGGGGTCACGTCTACCTGGACTACACGGGAGGTGGCCTGTACGGGGTATCCCAACTGCGCGAACACCTGCGATTCCTCGAAGGCGGCGTCTTCGGCAATCCCCACTCCATCAACCCCACCTCGGCCGCGAGCACCGAACTCGTCGAGCGCGCTCGCGCCGCGGTGCTTGAGCACTTCCGCGCTGCGCCTGACGAGTACATCGCCATCTTCACCCCCAACGCGACCGGCGCGCTTCGCCTGGTCGGAGAGGCGTATCCGTTCGTCGCCGGCGACCGGTTCCTGCTGACGTTCGACAACCACAACTCGGTCAACGGGATCCGTGAGTTCGCCCGCGCCCGCGGCGCCGAGACCACCTACGTGCCCAGCGTCGCCCCGGATCTGCGCGTCGAGGACCAGCTCCTGGGGCGATATCTGACGGACACGCGGGGCGATCACCACAACCTGCTCGCCTACCCGGCGCAGTCGAACTTCTCCGGCGTCCAGCACCCCCTGGAGTGGATCGAACTGGCGCACGCCCACGGCTGGGACGTGTTGCTCGACGCCGCGGCGTACGTCCCCACCAACCGGCTCGACCTCGACACCTGGCACCCGGACTTCGTGGCCATCTCGTTCTACAAGATGTTCGGCTGGCCGACCGGGGTCGGCTGCCTGCTCGCGCGCCGGGAGGCGCTCGCCAAGCTCGAGCGGCCATGGTTCTCCGGTGGCACGATCGTCGCCGCCTTCGTCCAACGCGAGTACTACCAATCGGCCCCCGGCGCGGCCCACTTCGAGGACGGCACCGTCAACTACCTCAGTCTGCCCGCGGTCCAGACCGGATTGCGGCACCTCGACCGGATCGGCATCGACACCATTCACACCCGCGTCGGCGCGCTCGGCGCGTGGCTCCTCGACGCTCTGGCCGCTCTGCGCCACAGCGACGGATCGCCCGCGTCGGCGATCTACGGGCCGTCAACCTCGGAGCGGCGGGGCGCGACGATCGCCTTCAATTTCCTACACCCGGATGGACGCGTCGTCGACGAGCGCTACGTCGACCGCGTCGCTCGCCGCCACAACATCTCGCTGCGCACCGGCTGCTTCTGCAACCCCGGCGCCGGCGAGGTCGCCTTTACGATCTCGCGCCAGACGCTGCTCGGCGGCGAATTCGGCGACGGGATGATGCTGGACGACTACATCAGCGAGATCGGACTGCCCTCCGGGGGCGCCATCCGCGCGTCACTCGGCCTGGCGTCGAATTTCGCCGACGTGGATCAATTTGCACAGTTCGCCACCGAGTTCATCGACCTGACCAGCCTCCCGCATGATCTTCCCCCACGTGCGACCTGCTGACCGACCACCGAGGTGCCTCCGATGACCCAGACACGTGAGCTCCCGGACCCCGTGCGCGGGTTCCTCGCCCAGCCCCAGGTGGCCGTGCTGGCCACCGTGCGGCACGACGGGACACCCGCCAGCACCGCGTGCTGGTATGAGCTCCAAGAAGACACGCTGCTGATCACGATGTACGCCACCGCGCATCGGCTGCCCAACCTCCGCCGCGTCCCGCACGTGGCGATGACGATCCTCGGCGCCGACCCCTATCAGCACGTATCGATCTCAGGACCGGTCATCGAGATATGGCCGGACCCTGAGCTGGAGGTCATGGACCGTCTATCGATGCGCTACACGGGAGAGCCCTGGCCAGAGCGCGAGCCGTGCGTCAGCGCGCGGGTCCGGATCGAGCGCTGGCACACCTACGGCGTGCTCTCGGAGGCGTCGGACTACGGCGCGACACGGTGAATGACTGCGCCTCTGCCCAAGGATGAGTTCGACCGGATCTTCGGCAAGGTCCCCCGCCTCACGGTCGAGGTCCTCATCATGTCCACCGACGACGGTGTCCTTCTCGCCCTGCGTGACGTCGATCCCTGCCGAGGGACCTGGAACCTGCCCGGCGGGACGGTGCGCTTCGGCGAGCCCCTGGCCGACGCAGTGCGGCGGGTCGCCCGCGACGAGCTGGGGATCCCGGTCGACGTCGGCCCGCTGGTCGGCTACATCGAGTATCCGAGCCACTACGAGAATGGCCTGGACTGTCCGGTAGGCCTGGTGTTCGGTGCCGAGCCCGCGGCGGGAGCCCGCGCGCGGGGGCAGTGGTTCCGCGTCCTGCCAGAGAACATGCACGACGAGCAGAAGCGGTTCCTGCTCGCACACGCCGCCGTGTCCCTCGCCGCCTGAGGGGCGCGGCGGCCACGGTCTCAACAAATGCACAGTTGTGGAGTTGACATGTGGACAATGGGTGGTAGGATCTAACTTCACTATCGTACAGTTGTGTAGACGTTGAACCGAGGCTCATCATGCGGGACCGCAAGCGCATCGTCATTCTGGGATCGAGCTTCGCCGGCCTGACGGCGGCGCTGGAGACCCGCCGCCTCGTTGGCGACCGGCACGAGATCGTCGTCCTCGATCCCCGCCCGGACTTCACCTTCATCCCCTCGCTCATCTGGCTGCCGTTCGGGCTGCGGGATGCGAAGGACGTGACGTTCCCGCTGGCGCCGCTCTACGCCAAGAAGGGCATCCGCTTCATCAACGAGGCGGCCACCCAGATCGATCCCGGCGCCCACTCGGTGACGACCGCCTCCGGCAAGGCGATCGCCTACGACCGGCTGTTCATCGGCACCGGACCGCGGCTGGCCTTCGAGAAGGTCCCCGGCCTTGGCCCGCACGGCGGTCACACCCAGTCGGTCTGCAACCTCGACCACGCCCTGCTCGCCCGGGAGGCCTGGCAGCAGTTCCTGCGCCACCCCGGGCCGGTCGTCATCGGCACCGCCCAGGGCGGCTCGTGCTTCGGCGCGTCCTACGAGTTCCTGCTCAACGTCCGCCACCAGATCAAGAAGGCGGGTCTCGACGTCGTCGCGCCGGTGACGTTCATCACCGCCGAGCCGTTCCTGGGCCACTTCGGCCTCGGCGGCGTGGGCGCCTCGCAGGCGATGATCGAGCGCTTCTTCGACCGACTCGGCATCGAGGGGATCACCAACAACGTCATCAAGGAGGTGCGCGAGCAGGAGATCGAGTTGGAGTCCGGCCGCACGCTGCCGTTTGCGTACTCCATGATCGTGCCTCCGTTCACCGGCGTCGACGCCGTGGCCCAGGCCGAGGGTCTGGCCAACCCCATGGGGTTCATCCCCGTCGACGAGCGCTACCGCCACCCGGAGCACACGGACATCTACTCCGCCGGCGTCGCCATCGCGATCGCGCCGCCGGCGCCGACCGCGGTTCCCGCCGGCGTTCCCAAGACCGGGCAGATGACCGAGTCAATGGCCAAGGTGGCGGCCCACAACATGGCCGCCGACCTCGTCGGCACCAGCCCGGACGCGTTGGCGCTCGAGGACCTGTCGGCGATCTGCATCCTCGATGGCGGCAACAACGGCGTGATCTTCAAGGCCGACCACGTCCTGGCCAAGGGCAACGGCACCGGCGTGCGGCCCAAGGCCCACCTCATGGCGGGCCCCCAGGCCCACCTGGCCAAGCTCGCCTTCGAGCGGATCTTCCTGACCTCGCGCAAGCACGGGGCGCTCGTCCTCTGACAACCGGCGACCGCGCTGTGCTTCGCCGGCCAGTGATGGAGCGGACCGAGTCGCCGAAGGCCACCCACGACCGGACACCGTGGCCGCGAGCCGGCGGGGGTCAGGGGTCGGGTGTCACCGCTTTTGGGGTGTGAGCAGGCCGCGATTGAATGCCTCGGCGACCGCAGCGGCGCGATCGCTCACCGAAAGCTTCGCGTATAGGTGCAGTAGGTGAGTCTTGACTGTCGCCTCGCTGATCAGAAGCGTCTGAGCCGCCTCGCGGTTACTGGCGCCACGCGCGACCAGCGTGAGGACTTCAAGCTCCCGCTCACTCAGGCCGCCCTCGGCCGGAGCGCGGATCTGAGTCATGAGTCGAGATGCGACGCTCGGAGACAGCACCGACTGGCCGCGCGCGGCGGCCCGGACCGCGCGCAGCAGCTCGTCGCGGGGAGCGTCTTTGAGCAGGTAGCCGGTCGCGCCGGCCTCGATCGCGGGCAGGACGTCGCCGTCGCTGTCGTAGGTGGTGAGCACCAGGATGCGAGAGCTCACGCCCTGGGCGTTCAGCGCGGTGATCGCTGCCACACCATCAAGTTCAGGCATGCGGAGGTCCATGAGGATCACGTCGGGGGCAAGCGCCCGCGCCCGGCGAACCGCGTCGGCGCCGTTGGCCGCCTCAGCCACCACCTCGATCCCGTCCTCACCGGCGAACAGCCCGCTCAGGCCGTCGCGGACCACGGGATGGTCATCGACAATCATCAGGCGGATCGTGCCGGTCATCGCGCCTCGGCGGGAACACCCCAGGCCGCGGAGTGCCTCGGTGGAGAACCTGCGGGAGGAGCAGGGGGCTCGGCGGAACGCGGCGGCTCGTCGCCCGCGAGGGATAGATCGGCGACGGGAATGCTCACGGCGAGTGTCGTCCCGTCGCCGGGCTCTGACTCGACGGCCAGGACCCCGCTCAGACCCTCGATTCGCTGACGCATCGCAGTCAAGCCAAAGCCTCCGCTCGCTGGCGCAGGCGCAGGCGCCGCGAAGCCGCTGCCGTCGTCGCGCACGTCGAGGCTGACCACGTCATCCATGTAAGACAGCGTCACCGCGACCGTATTGGCGTCGGCGTGCTTGGCCACGTTGGCCAGCGCCTCCTGCGCGGTCCGGAGCAGCGCGACCTCCATCTCTGGGCACAGCGGGACCGGCGTTCCGGTCGTGGTGGTGGTCGCGGCCACACCGCTCAGCGCCGACCATTTCGTCGCCACGGTGGCGAGCGCGTCCGGGAGGCGGACCTGCTCGAGCTGAGCCGGCGCGAGCGCCTGCACCGAGCGGCGTGCTTCGGCCAGGCTCTCGCGCGCCAGCTCGAGCGCGACGTCGGTACGGCGCTGGGAATCCCGGCCGTCGTGGGCGGCGGCCTCGAGCTGGGTGATGATGCCGACGAGGCCCTGGGCCAGGGTGTCGTGGATCTCCCGGGCCATGCGCTGGCGTTCGTCGAGCACGCCCGCCTCCCGCGCGCCGGCCAGGAGCTGCTCGTGCAGACCGGCGTTCTCGCGCATCGAGGCCTCGAGCTTGGCGTTGGCCTCGGTCAGATCCTCGATCGCCTTCACCCGCAGCACGTGCTGCTGATCGCGCATCTGAGTCATCCAGGCCACGGCTCCGGCCACGAAGCAGTTCAGCGCGATGATGGCCAGCCAGCTGAACCAGCTCCCCGGGGTATGGCTGGGGAGCCCACCGTGCTGGGAGGTTCCGGTGATCGTGGCCACCGCCAGCAGCCCCGGGACGCGCCAGTTGCCCTCCAGAGCACGGTAGATCCAGAGGTAGCCGGTCCAGCTGAAGAAGCCGTAGACCGGGTCGTTCAGGACGAGCACGGCGGCCAGCACCATCAGCCCTGTGAAGAAGACCCCCATGACGGTCGGACGCTCCTCCCAGGAGGGATGCAGGGTGATGAACCACAGCATCCACGCCACGGACAGAGCCGATCCGGCGAGGTCGACGATCAGCTTCCGGCTGCTGCCGTGGTCAATCCCGACCGCCAGGGCGGTCGAGATGACCAGCAGCAGGTAGGGCATCAGGTTGAGCAGAGGGAGCTCTCGGCGCTCCCAGTGATCGAGATGCTCGGCTTGTGACGGGCTCATCTGCGGACCTCCCGTGCCGCTATTCCCAACGGAACAATCTAGCCCCCGCCACACCGAAGATCACGGCGTAGCCGGCCAGCACCGCCAGGTGACCCCCACCCGGCCAGTGTCCGCGCATGGTGTCCCGCAACGCGGCGACCAGCGCGCCGAGCGGCGTGTAGTGACTGACCTGGCGCAGGCCGGCACCCATCTCCTGCTGCGGCACCCACAGCCCCGCGAAGAACATCATCGGGAAGAACAACAGCGTGCCGACGATCTGGGCCACCCGTTCGTTTGTCGCCAGCGCTGCCACCGTCGCGCCCAGAGCCAGCATCGCCATCCCGCCGAGCGCCAGGGCGAGGAGGAAGCCGAGGAACTGCCCCGGAAGGGCGACGTTGAACGCCACGGCCGAGACGCCGGCGATCAGCACGAGAGCGCAGAGGATGATGACCGCGTTGACGACAACGTCGGCGCCGAGCAGCAGCCACGGCGCGACGGGCGTGGTCGACATCCGTCGCAGCACCCCGATGTTCCGGTATCCGGCAAGCATCGAGGGCAGGGCTGAGACCGCCACTACGGTGAGCACGAAGGCCATCAGCGTCGGCACGTAGACGTCGATCAGGCGCAGACCCCCAAGAGCGCGTTGAGGCTTATCTGAGGCCAGACCGAAGACGATCGTCAGCACCAAGGGGAACACGATGCCCCAGAACAGAGCCATGGGCTCCCGGAGCCACAGCTTGGCCTCGGTTCGCAGCAGCTGAGCGAACGGACTCCGGTACCGGTTGGAGAGCGAGAGGGTGGACATGGGTGCTCCTATCGATGGTTGTGGTCGGCTTCGTGGCTGGTGAGGGCGACGAATGCGTCTTCGAGGCTTGCGTGGTCGACGCGCAGCTGTTGGGCGACGATGTGCTCGCGGGCCAGCGCTGCGACCACAGTGCCCAGGACATCTCCGGTTCCGGTGACGACGATCTGGTCTCCGCGCCGCTCGACCCTCTGCACGTCCGGTAGCGAGGACAGCTGACCTTCGCGCACCGGAACGGAGGGCCGGAAGCGGATCCGCTGCTCGCCCACCGGACCGCGGGCCAGCGCGGCCGGTGTGTCGAGCGCGACGACGCGGCCCCCGTCGATCACCGCGAGGCGGTCGCACAGCCGCTCGGCCTCTTCGAGGTAGTGGGTGACGAGCACGACGGTCACCCCGCCGGCTCTGATCTCCTCGATCAGGGACCACACCTCGCGGCGAGCCTGCGGGTCAAGGCCCGTGCTCAGCTCGTCGAGCACGGCGATGCGGGGCTGCCCAATCAGCGCCAGCGCAACCGAAAGCCGCTGCTTCTGTCCGCCTGAGAGGTCGGCGTAGCGGGTGTCCCGTTTGGCCCCCAGCCCGAGCATGTCGAGCAGACGCTCGCCATCGGCCGGGTGGGGATAGAACGAGGCATAGAGATCGACCGCCTCGCCCACCTTGAGCTTGTAGGGAAGCGCCGATTCCTGAAGCTGCACGCCGACGAGCTGGCGCAGCCGGTTGCCATCCCGGAGGGGATCCAGGCCGGCGATGGACAGGGTGCCCGCGTCGGGACGGCGCAGGCCGGATATGGACTCGACGAGGGTGGTCTTGCCGGCGCCATTGGGGCCGAGGATGCCGAAGATCTCGCCCTCCTCGACGGTCAGTGATACGTCGCGCAGGGCCTCTGTGTCGCCGTAGCGCTTGCGCAGATGCTGCAGTTCGATGATCGACATTGGGCTTCTCCCGGGTCTGGTTCGCATTACGCAGATCGTCCAGAATCACGGGGGCGCTGACATCGACCGCGCGGTCCCAAATATGGCTCGCCCGCGGTGGAGGCCATGTCCACCGATCGGTTGATGCGCGGGGACCGGCGACGGCGACCAGTTGTCGCCCGCCTACCGGCAGGTGCGCGGCGAACGCCGGCAGCCGACCGGACCTGCCTTCGCCAACCACCGCCTCTCAGAGCGCTCCGGGCGTCCCCTCAACCGAGTATCGAATCGCCCTCGACGCCGCCGCACCGGCAGGCGACCGACGGAACGAAGGCAGACACAGGGAGAACGAGCCGACACCACGGCGCGCCGAGTCATTCAGCCCTCAAACGAAGACCCCAGCCCTTTACGGGGATCTTCTGAGTGGCGAGACCCGGACTCGAACCGGGGACACCACGATTTTCAGTCGTG
>CAWJOS010000010.1:0-1092786 GCA_963844555.1 uncultured Solirubrobacteraceae bacterium | reverse complement strand
CGACGATCGCCTCGGCGCCGGCGCGGTCGGCCCGGTAGTTGACCCCCACTCCCCACCCGTCCTCGGCCAGGGCGCGGGCGATCGCCGCGCCGATCCCCCGGAGGCGCCGGTCACGAGCGCGCAGCCGTCGGTGCGGGTCTCAGGCATTGACGAGCTCCACTCCGGTCAGGGTTCGCTTGGCCAGACCGCTCAACACGCGTCCGGGCCCGACGTCGACGAAACCGCTCGGCGCCGAGCTCACGCAGGGTCAGCAGCGTCTCGCGCCAGCGGACCGGCATCGTCAGCGCGTCGGTGAGCTCACGGCGGGGATCGGTGAACGGCTGGGCGGTGACCGCCGAGACGACGGTGGCCGTTGGCCTCGCCGAACGTCGTCTGGGCCAGCGCGCAGCTCGAACTCGGGCACCGCGGAGGCCATCATCGGAGAGTGAAACGCGCCGGTGACGTCGAGTTCCATCGCCCCGCAGGCCGAGCTCCTTGGCGTGGGCTGAAGCGCCCCGCGGGAAGGCGCTCGGAGGCACCCGGAGATGACGACCTGCATCGGTGAGTTGTCGTTGGCGACGACGAGGTCATGGGCCTGCGATCTCCGCGCGCGCTCCCAGGCGCCCGCGCCGAGCACGGCGATCATGCCACCGTCGCCGGCGGCCACACCCACCTCGTGCATGAGGCGCCCGCGCAGTGCCACCAGCTCCAGGCCCTCCCGCTCGTCCAGCGCGCGGGCGGCGACGAGCGCCGCGAGCTCCCCGAGCGAATGCCCGGCCATCAGCTCGGGCGTCGGGGCGGCCGAGTGCCTCCCAGCCGGCCAGGCTGGCGCAGAAGATCGCCGGCTGGGCGTAGTTGGTGCCGTCGTCGGCACGCGGGAACGGATCCTCGCCGACGGCGGTGATGGCGACAGGTCGATGGAGATCAGGGCGGACCCGCGCGACGAGATCGCGCATGTCCGGCGTCTGGCTGCCCTGGCCGGGGAACAGGATGGCGGTCGGACGTGCTCATGTTCGCTGGAACGTACGCCGACCGCACCAGCACGGGATACAGGCCCACGGGGCTCGGTTCCCCCCGTTCGGGGGCGGGGGCGGTAGTGCACCGCCCCCACGAGCCGCAAAGCCGGTAGGGTCCCGGCTGAGCCCCCGTGAGCCTGCCCGAACCGACTTCCAAGACCGCCGCGCTCGTCACCGGGGCGTCGGCCGGCATCGGCGCCGCGATCTGCCCCGTGAGCTCGCTGGAGCGGGGCCATTCACTCGTGCTCGTCGCCCGGCGCAAGGACAAGCTCGACGAGCTCGCCGATGAGCTGATCGCCGAGTTCGGCATCCGCGCCGAGGCGGTCGGATGTGACCTCGGCAAGGCCGCCTCACGCCAGCGCCTGCCGGCCCGCATCGAGTCGCTCGGGCTCGAGATCAGCGTGCTCGTCAAGAATGCCGGCTTTGCCACCGGGGGACCGTTTCACGAGGCCGACCCCGCCCGGGAGCTGGAGCAGGTCCGCGGGCGCGTCGAGGCGCCGATGGCGCTCACCTCCGCATTCCTGCCCGCGATGGTGCGCCGGGGGCGCGGGGCGATCCTCAACGTCGCCTCCACCGCCGGCATGCAGCCGCTCCCCTACTCAGCCGGCTATTCCGCCGCCAAGGCCTACGTGCTGACGTTCTCCGAGGCGCTGCACCAGGAGGTCCACAGCGCCGGGGTGACGGTCACCGCGCTGGCGCCCGGACCGGTGTCGACCGAGTTCTGGGACGTTGCCGGCTGGCAGGTCGGCAGCGGTCAGTCGTTTGAGAAGGCGGTCCCGCGGCCGGCCTGGGTGACCGCCGAGGAGGCGGCCTCCGCCGGGGTCAAGGGCCTGGAGGCGGGCGGCGCGTGGTCGTTCCCGGCCTGCCGATCCGCGCCGCGATGCTCGCCTCCCAGTACCTGCCGACGCGTTCAAGCTGCCCGCCATCGAGTGGGCAATGCGCCGCCGCTGAAGCCGCGACGGCCACCTCGCGTCGGTGATGCGGACCGCCCGCCAGACCGTCGTCCCGTCAGGACAGCAGCCCGATCCGCTGGGCCCGCTGGACGGCCTCGGCGCGGTTGCGGGCCTGGAGCTTGCGATAGACCGCGCTGGTGTGCTCCTTGACGGTGTGCGGGCGAGAGATAGAGCTGCTCGGCGATCTCGCGGTTGGTCGAGCCGGCGGCGATCAGGTCAAGCACCTCCCGCTCACGCTCGGTCAGCAGCGGCGTCGGCTGGTCGGCGGTCGGCGCAAACACGGTCATCCCGCTGCCGACCATGCGCACGGCGCGCGCCACCTCGCGGGCCTCCCAGTCCTTGGACACGAAGCCGCGACGCGCCGGCCGCCCGCGCCGCCGCCGGCGACATGCGCCCGGCGCCGGAGATGAGCAGCACCCGCGTGGCGGGGAGGCCTGGAGGATCGAGGCGCAGACGTCGGCGCCGGACTCGCCGGCGAGGAACAGATCGACGAGCGCCACGTCGGGGCGCAGGCTGTCAAGCAGGGCGCCAGGGCCTCGGCGCCGGTGCGGGCCGCGCAGGCAGCGCTCCACCCACGGTTGCTCGCCGAGCAGCACCCGGAACCCCCAGTGCACGACGTCGTGATCGTCGACGACGAGCACCCGGAGCCGCTCGCTGCGCGGCCGCGCGCACCGGCTGGGCCTCGCCGGGCCGCCTCCGGTGCCGGCACTCGCCGCCCCCTCGCGCGGGACCACGAGCCGGACCCCGCCAGCGTCCCGGCTCCGGCGCCCCGAAGTCGACCACGCCGCCGTGCTGCAGCGCCTCGAACGCGGCGATGCCGCAGCCCCATACCGACCCCGCGGGCGCCCGGGCGCCACGCCGTCGTTGCGGACCTCGAGCGTGAACGTGTCGTCGTCGCCGGAGCGATGGCACCTCGACCTGCGACGGGGCGGCGTGCTTGGCGATATTGCGCAGCGCCTCGGCCAACACCGACTGGGCCAGTGGCTCGATTTCCCCCGGCACGGTCACCTCGGGCGGCCAGGTGACCCGGACCCGCGGGCCCGGAGCCTGCACGAGCCGCGCCAACTCGGCGGACAGCGTCGTTCCGGTGTCGTGGGCAGCGGCGCGAGCGGTCGCTCCAGCGCGCTGCGCAGGTCGCTCAATGCGTCCTGCATCTCGACGCGGCAGCGCTCACGCTCCGCCGGATCAAGCGCCTTCTCCGCGCTGAGCGCGAGCGAGACGCCGAACAGGCGCTGCATCACCCGCTCGTGGATCTCCCGGGCCAGCTCCAGGCGCTCGCCGAGCCTCCGCTGCGCTCCTGCTGGCGCGTTGCGTTGCGCGCGGTCGCCACCAGCGCCGCCGTCTTTCCGAGGGTCCACAGCAGGTGACGCTCGCCGTCGGTCAGCTCAAACCGGCCTCCGCCGCGGTCGGCGCAGATCACGCCGTAGGCGCGGCCGGCCGCGCTCAGCGGCGTGCACACGAGCGTGGTGATCCCGAGCAGCTCGGCGTACTCCGGCGGGATCTCGTTCTCGATCCGTCAGAGACGACCACCACCTCGTCCTCCAGCAGCGCCCGCTGGGCGATCGGCGTGGAGATCAGCGTCGGGGACGGCTGCAGCGTCGCCAGCTGGGCGAACGACGTGCCGTGTGAGCCGACCACCCGCACCCGGCGGCGGCCCGCGTCGGCCATGAAGATCGCCGCGCGGCGCATCGTCGTCAGACGGCAGATGGCCTCGCAGATGCGATCGTAGAACTCGGTCGACGTCGTGTCGGTTTCGAGCTCGGCGAGCAGCTCGACGAACACCTCCAGCGGCTCGACGCCGGCGAACAGCGACGGCGGCCGCTCGACGCTCACGCGCGCTCGCCCTCAGGCCGCCAGCGGCAGGTCGTACCGCCGGCGGATCTCGTACAGGGTCGTGCGCTCGGCGGCGGGCCGGCCGGCGCGGTGGGCGGCGGCGATCAGATCCTCGGGCTCCAGGCGGACGCCGTGGTAGCTGCCGGCCATCCGGCTGATCGACTCCTCCATCAGCGTCCCGCCGAGGTCGTTGACGCCCCAGCGCAGCGCCTCGGTGGCGGTGTCCAGGCCCATCTTGACCCAGCTGGCCTGGACGTTGATGACCGTCTCGCCGAGCGCCAGGCGGAACGCGGCGGTGTGCTTGAGGTTCTCCTCTCGGGAGATCTCGTCGACGCCGTGCGTGCGGCCGAGCAGCGTCTGGAACGGGATGAACGACAGCGGCACGAACTCGGTGAAGCCGCCGGTGCGCTCCTGCAGCTCGCGCACGACCCGCATGTGCTCGGCCAGCTCCGGTGGCTCCTCGATGTGGCCGAACATGACGGTCACCGTCGAGCGGATGCCCTCGGCGTGCGAGGCCTCGATGATCTCCACCCAGCGGGCGACCGGCAGCTTGTTGGGGGAGATCCGCTCGCGCACGCCGTCGTGGAGGACCTCGGCGGCGGTGCCGGGAGTCGAGCCAAGACCGGCCTCGCGCAGCCGGCGAAAACCTCGCGCGGCGCCAGGCCGCTGACGTCGCACATGTGCGCCACCTCCATCGGCGAGTACGCGTGGAGGTGGAGGTGCGGCGCCAGCTCCTTGGCGAAGCGCAGCCAGTCAAGGTAGTCATCCAGCCCCCAGTCCGGATGGATGCCGGACTGGATGCACAGCTCGGTGGCGCCGGCCTCGACCGCCTCCTGCACCCGCTGGGCGAAATCATCGCGCGAGTGCTCGTAGGCGTCGGGCGAGCGCTTGGACTGGCCGAAACCGCAGAACGCGCAGCCGACGACGCAGACGTTGGAGACGTTGATGTTGCGGTTGACGACGAACGTCACCGTCTCCCCGGCCAGCCGGCGCCGCAGCTCGTCCGCGGCGGCGCGCATGTCCTCGATCACCTCCGGGCGCTGCTCGGCGAACAGCGCGGTCAGCTCCTCGGCGGTCAGCCGGGCGCCGTCGCGCGCCTTCTCGACCGCGCGCGGGCGCGGCGTCGTCGGCGACATTCAGCTCGGTGCGGCGGCCGCTTCCGCGGCGCGGGATGAACGACCAGTAGCGGGTCGTGATCACGTCCAGCACCGGCGCCGACACCCACTCCGGGTCGATGTACTCCGGGTAGACGCACAGCCGCTCAGACAGCGCGTAGCCGTCGGCGCCAGGCGCTTGCGCACCTGCGTCGGCGACGGGAACGGGTGCTCCGGGGAGATGTGGTCGCCGTTGGCGCTCAGCCCGCCGAGGTCGGTGGCGCCGGCGGCGACCAGCTCCGGCCACCAGTCAGACAGATTGGGCGGCACCTGGATGCCGATGTCCGGCATCAGCCGGCGGGTCTCGGCGATCAGCCGCTTCATGTCGTCCACGGTCACCGGAGAGGCCCACTTCGGCGCGGCCAGCTCCGGCCCGGTGGCGACCCCGGTGCGCCAGTACTCCTCGGCGGCCGCCTCGGCGATGTCGGCCGGCTCCTGGCCGTAGTAGCTCTGGTGGGGGACGAAGTTCTGGAGGATGACCTCCTGCAGGTGACCGTGCTCGGCCTGCAGCTCGGCCAGCGCCTCCAGCGAGGCCATCCGCTCCTCCTCGGTCTCGCCGATGCCGACGAGGATGCCGCTGGTGAACGGGATCCTCAGCGCGCCGGCGGCGGCGATCGTCTCCATCCGGCGCGCCGGGTGCTTGGTCGGCGAACCGGCGTGGACGGTGTCCATCAGCCGCTCGGCGACCGACTCCAGCATCAGGCCCTGCGACGCGGTCACCGCCCGCAGCCGTGCCAGATCCTCGCCGCCCAGAACGCCGAGGTTGGTGTGCGGGAGCAGCCCGCGCTCGAGCGCCTGCTCGCACACCCACACCACGTAGGCGGTGAAGTCGTTGAAGCCCAGCGCCTCCAAGCGCGCCGCCACGCCGGCGTTGTGCTCCGGCTTCTCGCCGGTCAGGACGAGCAGCTCCTTGGCCCGGTGGCGAGAGACCGCCCGGTCGAGGATCTGCAGGACATCATCCGGGTCGTGGAGGTGCGACTGATGCGTGGCGAACGCGCAGTACTTGCAGTAGCAGCGGCAGGTCCGCGACAGCGAGAGCGTGAGATTGCGGCTGAACGTGACGCGGCGACGCATGCTCGGCGGGGATTCTAGGCGGCTCCTATCCTGGGCTCGCTGTGCGACGCATCCTGCCCCTCCTGATGACCGCGGCCGCCATGCTCATCGCCGGGTGCGGCGGCTCGACCGGCTCGACCCGGTCCGATCCCAGCGCCTCGCTGGTGCTCGACTTCACCCCCAACCCGGTGCATGTCGGCATCTACACCGCGCTGGCCCGCCACGACGACACCGCCTCCGGGGTGCACCTCCGCGTCATCGTGCCCGGTGCGTCGACTGACTCCATCAGCCTCCTGGAGATGGGCCGGGTCGACTTCGCCATCCTCGACATCCACGACCTGGCGCTCGCCCGGGAGCACGGGCAGGACATCGTCGGCATCCTGCCGATCGTCGAGCGCCCGCTCGCCGCGGTCATCGCCCAGCCCGGCGTCGTCAGCCCCCGCCAGCTCGACGGGCGCACGGTCGGCGTGACCGGCGCCCCCAGCGACCTCGCCGTCCTGAACTCCATCGTGGCCGGCGCCGGCGGGCGCCCCGGAGGCGTCCACACCATCACGATCGGCTATGACGCGGTCTCGGACCTCCTCGCCGGACGGGTGGCCGCCGCCACCGCGTTCTGGAACGACGAGGGGGTCACCCTGGACCAGCGGCGCCCCGGCTTTCACGACTTCCGCGTCGAGGACTACGGCGCACCCTCGTATCCGGAGCTCATCGTATGCGCCACCGCACGCAGCCTCCGCGCCCACCCAGGGGTTGCGCGGGCCGTCGTCAACGCCCTGGTCCAGGGCTACCACACGGCGCTCGCCGACCCGCAGCTCGGCCAGCGTTCGCTCGAGTCCGAGGTCCCCGCGCTCGACCACCAGCTCGACAGCCGCGAGCTCGCCGTCCTGCACCCGGCCTTCACCGGCCCCGAGGGCCGCTTCGGCGTGCTGGACACGGCCCTCCTGCGCCGCTGGGCGGCCTGGGAGGCGAAGTTCGGCATCGTCCGCCGGGCGCCGGACGTGGCGACGACGTTCGACACCGCGTTCGCGCCGCGGTAGTGGGGCGCGAACGCGGTCAGGCGGCCGTGGCGGCCGCGATTCAGGCCGGGAACGGCGGGCTTGAAGCAGGATCCACCTTGACGGCGGCGGCGGGGTTACTCTGGGGAAAACCGGCCGAAAACCGGCCGGATCTCCCCCAGAGTGCTGCGCAGCCGGAGGGGTCATCGCGCCCGTCCTGGCGAACCCGGCTTTCATCCCCAGACGTTGTTACCCCACGGCGTCTCCCGCCCGCCGGCGGGCGCCGCCGCGACGGATCAGGCTGAGCCCGCCAGCTGGCTCGACCAGGTCCGCGCCGGCCCGCGCCATTCGCGACCGTGGCACGACGAGATCGAACCCCGCCGCCTGGGCCGCCGCCCGCACGTCCGTCTCCACGTGCGAGAAGAACGCCAGCGACGGCACGCCGCCGCCGAGCACCGGGCGCACGGCCTCTAGGCGGGCCGGCACCTCCGCGGTCAGGTCGACGACGAGCACGTCGGCGCCGGGCAACACCCCGGCCAGGTCGTCGACCCGCGACACCAGCACCGGATCGTGGCCGCCCGCCTGCAGCGCGCCGACGACGTTGGAGCCGAACAGGAGATCCGGGATGAAGGCGACGACCCGCGCCACTCAGCGCGCCCCTACTGGGCGTAGAGCCTGCGGTACTCCCGGCGCACCGACTCGGTGCGTCCCCAGGCGTTCATGATCTGGGCCCGGCCGATGCGCACCTCGCGCAGGGCCAGCTCGCCGTCGATCCCGGCGTCGTCGAGCAGGTGGAGGGCCAGGTGCACGGCGGGAACCGAGGCGGCGTGGCCGAACCGGTGGGCGACGATCACGTGCCAGTGCCAGTCGGACTTGGAGTACGGCTGAGCGTTGCAGCTGACCAGCATGATCGCCGCGTCGATGTAGCGGGTCTCGTCGAAGATCCGCAGGTCGAGCTCCAGGTCGGTCCAGTCGTCCGGGAGCGGGGCCACGATCTCATCGAAGTCGGTGACGAGCGACATCGCCTGCAAGCGTACCCGGCTCAGCCGCGGAACAGCTGGTGGACGGCGAGCGTCAGCCGAGGAACTGCTGGTAGAGCGCGAACAGGTTCATGGCGGTGATGATCCCGGCGACGACGTAGGCGCAGATGCTGAGGAGGCGGCCGTTGGCATGGGCGCCCATGACGTCGCGGCGGCCGGTCAGCACCACCAGCGGGACGAGTGCGAATGGGATGCCGAACGACAGCACCACCTGGCTGAGCACGAGGGCGTCGGTGGCGTTGACGTTCAGGGCCAGGATGACGAGGGCCGGGATCATGGTGATCGCGCGGCGCAGGACCATCGGGATGCGCAGGCCGATGAAGCCCGCCATCACCACCTGACCGGCGTACGTCCCCACGCTCGATGAGGACGCGCCGGAGGCCAGCAGCGCCACCGCGAACGCCAGCGCAGCCCCGCCGCCGACGAGGTGGGAGATCGCAGCGTGGGCGCCCTGGATGCTGGACAGCCCGGACAGCGCCGGAGTGTGGAACAGCTTGGCGAACACCGCCAGCATGGCCAGGTTGATGATCCCGGCGACCCCCAGGGCGATCAGGATGTCCAACCTCTCGAACCGCAGCACCTGACGGCGCTCGCCGTCGTTGCGGGTGTCGACCCGGCCGTTGGTCAGGGCCGAGTGCAGATAGATGACGTGGGGCATGACGGTGGCGCCGATGATCCCCACGGCGACGTAGATCCCGCTGGAGCCGCTCAGGTGCGGCAGGAACCCGTCAAGCGCCTTGTCGGCGGAGGGGCCGATGTGCAGGGTCTCGTACAGAAAGCCGGCGAACACGATCCCCAGCAGCGCGGCGATCGCCAGCTCAAAGCTGCGATAGCCCCGGCGCTGGAGACCCAGGATCCCAAACGCGATCACGCCGGTCAGCAGTCCGGCGACGACGAGCGGCACACCGAACAGCAGGTTGAGTCCGATCGCCGCGCCGAGGAACTCGGCGACGTCAGTCGCCATCGCCATGACCTCGGCCTGGGCCCACAGGCCGACGCTCGCCCACCGGGGAAACCGCTGGCGGCACAGCTCCGGGAGGTTGTGGTCGGTGGCGATTCCCAACTTCGCCGACAGGTACTGGACGAGCATCGCCATCAGGTTGGCCGCCAGGACCACCCACAACAGCTCGTAGCCGAACCGCGCTCCCCCCTGGAGGTTGGTGGCGAAGTTCCCCGGGTCGACGTAGGCGACGGCCGCGACGAACGCGGGGCCCAGCATCGACAGGGTCACCCGCAGCTTGCCGCGTTGCAGCTGGCTCTGCAGAGGGGTGAGGTGCGCGGTGCCGGCGTCCGGGACGGTGACGACGCCGCCGTCGGCGGTGGCCGTCTCGAAGGCGGGCTCGGCTCTCACGCCGTGGTCCCCGTTTCCGGAGTCAACTCGACCCGCATCGCCCGGGCAAGATCACCGCCGAGGGTGTGGACCTCGGAGCCGAAGCGCACGAACAGCGGTCCGCCGAACGGCTGGCGCTCGAGCACCTCCAGCGGGTCGCCGGGGGCGATCCCGCGCTCGGCGAGGTAGCGGAGCATGTCCGGATCGGCGTCGGAGATCCGGGTGAACGTCCCCCGCGCTCCGGGCTCGAGCGTCTGGAGACTCTCCGTCCGGACCTCCTCGATGGTCAGCTCGCGCGACGGGATGGGGTCGCCGTGCGGATCATGCGTGGGGTTGCCGAGCTTGGCGGCGATGAGCTCCTCGAGCTCATCGGAGAGGACGTGCTCGAGCACCTCGGCCTCCTGGTGGACGCGGTCCCACGGGACGCCCAGGCTCTCGACCAGGTAGAGCTCCAGCAGCCGGTGGTGGCGGATGACCTCGAGCGCGACGCGGCGCCCCGCGTCGGTGAGATGCACGCCGTGATACGGCCGGTGCGTGACCAGGCCGAGCTCCCCCAGGCGCTTGACCATCCCGGACGCCGACGCCGGAGTGACGTTGAGGCGCTCGGCCAGAGCGTTGGTGCTGACGGGCTGACCGTCGTGGGCCTCGAGGGCGTAGATCGCCTTCGTGTAGTCCTCGACGGCCGAGGAGCGCAGGCCAGCGGTGTCCGACGTGGTGCTCATGCGAATTATGGTACTCCTAAATATCGGTTGCGGGGAGTCTGAGCTTGAACTTAGGGCGCTGACCGACTTCTCGGACATCCCGCCGGAGCGGTCCTATCCTCTGTCCTGTGACGTCGCTGACCCTGTCTGACTCCGAGTACCGCGCCGCCACCGAGCGATGCGGGATGCTCGACCGGTCTGAGCGCGGCAAGCTCGCCCTCATCGGCGCCGACGCCAAGACCTTCCTCCAGGGACAGGTGTCCAACGATGTGGAGGCGCTGGAGCCGGGCCGCGGGTGCTACGCCGCGGTCCTGACTCCGAAGGGCAAGATGCTGGGCGACGTCCGGATCCTGGACGCCGGCCTCCAGCCTGTCGCCCACTCGGCATCCGGCCTCGTCGAACCGGGCGACGCTGGAGTCGTCCAGCTGCTGCTGGACACCGAGCGCGTCGCGCTCCAGGAGCTGTTCAACATGATCCGCCGCTTCAGCATCGGCTACGCCGTCGAGCTGCACAAGCGCACGCTCCAGCGGGGGCTGGTGTCGCTGCTCGGCCCGGACGCCCTGGCGGTGGCCGGCACCGAGGAGCTCGGGCCGGCCGAGGATGCCCATGTGGCGGCCGAGGTCGACGGGGTCGCGGTCCGCGCGATCCGCACCGACGTCGGCGTCGACCTCTTGTGCGATGCGGCCGACACCGGGGCGCTCATGGCGGCGCTGGCCGCCCGCGGCGCTGAGGCGATCTCCGAGGCGGTCGCCGACTGCGTGCGCGTCGAGCACGGCCGGCCGCGGTACGGAGTCGATCTCGACGACTCGGTCATCCCCCAGGAGGCCGACCTCAACGACCGCGCGGTCTCGTTCACGAAGGGCTGCTACGTCGGCCAGGAGACGGTGGCGCGGCTGTTCTACCGCGGCAAGCCCAACCGCCGGTTGCGCGGCCTGCGGCTGTCGGCCTCGGCGCCGATCGGGGCCGAGGTCCGCTTCGGGGACCGCGTCGTCGGCCGGCTCACCAGCGTCGCGGAGTCGCCGGCGCTCGGCCCCATCGCGCTGGCCCTCGTCCGCCGCGAGGCGCCGCCAGGATCAGCGGTCACGGTCGGCGCCGACGAGGTCGACGCCGTCATCGTCGAGCTCCCGTTCGCGGCCTGAGTCGCCGTCCCGGACCTCCCTGGCGCGCGCCAGGAAGTCGCCCAGCCGGGCCGGTTCCGGCGCCGGGGCGAGGATCAGCTGCGGCGTCTGCGGATGGGACGCCAGCCAGGTGCCGATGATCCGCACCTCGTCGACCTCGTCCGGCGGGACATGCGCTCCCACCTCGCCGACGCGGCCGGCCCGGCGCAGGGCCCGCTCGGTCCGCTCGGCCAGCTCCGCGGACCCGCCGGTCAGTCGCCCAAAATCGGCGAGCCGGCCGTCCACCAGCCAGAACGCCTCCACCTCGCGCTCGGCCGGATGCGGGGCGAGGACGAGCCGCGGACGCGCGTGAGTCGCCTCCAGCACCCCGCCGAGGCGGTCGAGAATCGCGGTCAGCCGGCGGGCGCGCCGCCGCAGCGCCTCGGCGCGCTCGAACCGCTGCTCGGCGGCGGCCGCGCGCATCTGGCCGCGGACGTGCGCGACGAGGGGCCGGTCGCTGCCGGTGTGGAGGAACAGCCTCAGTACCTCGTCGAGGCGCCGGCGGTACAGGTTGGGGTCGAGATCGCCCAGGCACGGCGACAGGCAGCGGCCCATCTGGCCGTAGGCTGACGGATGGTCGCGGCGCGGCAGGCGCCGGCCGCAGTGGCGCAGGCCGAACAGCGAGTCCAGCTGCTCGACGAGCTCCAGCGCCAGCCGGCGGCCGCGCACCGGGCCCACGGTCACCCCGTGCCCAGCCGCCGGGTCCGGCGAGACCTCCAGGATCGGATACGGGATGTCGAGTCGGCAGCGGATGTAGACCAGGCGGTCGTCGCGGCGGGTCAGCCGCTTGTTCCCCGGGGGCCGCAGCTCCTTGATCAGCCGGTTCTCCAGCACCAGCGCCCCCAGCTCCGAGCCCGTCGTCCGGTAGTCGACGACGGTGGCGTGCGCCGTCCACGCCGCGTTGGGCGTCGAGGGGGCGAAGTGGGCCCGGGCCCGGCTGCGGATCGAGACCGACTTGCCGACATACAGGATGCGCCCGGCGTCGTCCCGGAACAGGTAGACCCCAGGGTCTCGCGGCAGCTCGGCGAAGCTCGGCGGCTCGTGCCCGCCGCGCCGCACCGGCCCCCGGCCGGGCGGCTCGGAGGACCGCCGGCGGGCCCGGCGACGCGGGCGTATCAGGGCCACCGCATCGGCGACGGTGGCCGCGTTGGCGCACAGACGCGGAAACAGCGCGCACAGGACCCGGGCGCACGTCTCCGCGTCGGCGAGCGCGCGGTGAGCTGCCTCCACCTCGATCCCCAGCGCGTCCGCCAGCACCGTCAGCCCGCGGCGACGCTGCAGCGGCAGCATCAGGCGGGCCAGGGCCGCTGTGCAGATGACGGGTGGATCCGGCCACTCCAGGCCGATCCGGTCAAACGCCTGGCGTAGCACCCGGCGGTCGAACGGGGCGTTGTGGGCGACCATGACCCGTCCGTCCAGCCGGCGGCCGAGCTCCGGGAGGACATCCTCGAGCCAGGGGGCCTCGTCGACCATCGCCTGGGTGATCCCGGTCAGCCTCTGGACGCCGCGCCGCAACGGCGCGCTGGTCCGGCACAGCGAGCTCCAGCGGTCATGCAGCTCGCCGCCGCCGACGAGGACGGCACCGACCTCGGTCATCTCGCACCGGTCGCCGGCGAGGCCGTTGGTCTCCGTGTCGATGACCATGAACTCGGCGGTGGCGATGGGAGCCGACAGCAGCTGCATCCCCCCGTGATACGACGAGTCCCGGACGGCGTGCAGGAATCGGTGCGTGGAGGGCAAAGCAGAAGCCGGCCGTGCGATCCCGCCCGGCGGACCGCAGTGTCTTGATGACCGTCTGGACGGGTAGCATCGGCAGTGCCCTCAAGGAAGGAGCCACCAGATGACTGCCACCGCCCCTGATACGGACCGATTGCGCGAGCTTGAGGCGGACACCCGTCAGGCGTGGAGCGCCTACAGCGAGCGGCTGCGGGAGCTCAGCGGCGAGGAGTACGAGCGCGCCGAGTCGGAGTCGTGGATCGAGCTGCAGAATGAGCTGCAGCGCCTCGAGCGTGAGCGTGAGGCCCTCACCGTCGACCCCGCCTGAGGGCTCGGTCTAAAAACCAGAAAAAAGAGCCGCTGGTGAGATAGGCTTTCCGGCGGATCGTCCCGGTCGGCTCGGTGGGGCCGGAGGGGCCATCCCGGAAAGGAGAACCGGGTCAAGCATGCGCATCAGGATGATCGGAGCGGTGGCGGTCGCCGCGGTGGCGGTGAGCGCGTGCGGATCGACCGGAGGCAAATCGGCCGCCCTTCTGCGACCGCCCAGCCCGGTGAACCTGAGCGTGTACATCAACGACTCGCGGATCTCGGTCTCCCCCACCAAGGTCGGCGCGGGACCGATCGTGTTCGTGGTCACCAATCAGGCGAGCCACGCCGAGGCGCTGGCGATCTCCGACGGCTCCCGCACGCTCGCCACCACCGCCCCCATCAACCCGCAGGGCACCACCCAGGTCACCGTCGACACCCGCCCGGGCACCTATGCCATCGCCGCCGCGCCTCACGGCGCCACCGAGGCCCAGCTCACCCAGGTTTCGCCGATCGCCGGCGCCTCGATCCACGTCGGCCGCCCGCGGCCGAGCTCGAGCAACCAGGTCCTCCAGCCCTGACGGGCCCTCGCCGGCCACCGGCCGGCGACGCCGCGGTACGCGGGCGGCCCGGGGCGCCTACTACCGGGTACGATCCTCGAGACCTCGACCCCAGACCACAGGAAGGTGAACCCCACAAGTGGCCGTCGATCTCAGCCAAGTTGCCAACGTCGAGACCGAGCCGGGCGAGCTCCCGCGCACCATGACCGCGTGGGTGATCCGCGAGGAGCGCCAGGGCGAGCCGGTCGATGCGTTCCAGCTGGAGGAGATCGAGGTACCGGAGCCGGGCGCGTTCGAGGTCATCGTTCGCGTCATGGCCGCCGGAGTGAACTTCAACAACGTGTGGGCGGCCCTCGGCGAGCCGGTCGGCGTCTGGCGCTACGGCGACCATCCGCAGTGGGGCCATCACATCGGCGGCTCGGACGCGTCCGGCATCGTCTGGAAGGTCGGCGACGGCGTGACCCGCTGGAAGCCCGGCGACGAGGTGGTGATCCACTGCAACCAGGCGTCGTATGAGGACCCGGAGGTCCACGGGCTCGACCCCCTGGCCGCCCCGTCGCAGCAGATCTGGGGCTATGAGACGACCTGGGGCTCGTTCGCCCAGTTCTGCAAGGTCCAGGCCCAGCAGCTCCTGCCCAAGCCCAAGCACCTGGCCTGGGAGGAGGCCGCGTCCTATGGGCTGACGTACTTCACCGCGTATCGCATGCTCGTCGACCGCTGCCGCCTGCAGGCCGGGCACCGGGTGCTGATCTGGGGCGCCGCCGGCGGCCTGGGCGTATTCGCCACCCAGCTGTGCGCACTGACCGGCGCCGACGCCGTCGGCGTCGTCTCCAGCAAAGAGAAGGGCGACCTGATCGAGCAGCTGGGCGCGATCGGCCACATCAATCGCGGCGAGTACAGCGGGATGATGCGCCGGGGCGGCGAGACCGTCGACGAGGAGAAGGCGCGCTTCAAGGAGTCGCGCCGGTTCTGCAAGGCGGTGGAGCAGAAGCTGGGCGGCCCTCCGGACATCGTGTTCGAGCACGTCGGCCGGGCGACGTTCCCCACCTCGGTGCTGGCGGTCAAGCCGTTCGGCAAGGTCGTCATCTGCGGCGCCACCTCCGGATATCAGCTGGACTTCGACGTTCGCTATCTGTGGATGCGCCAAAAAGAGATCGTCGGCTCGCACTTCGCCAACGCCTGGGAGGCGAACAAGGCCAACGAGCTCATCGAGGCGTCCAAGATCCGCCCGGTGCTGTGGCAGACAATGGGATTCGAAGGCGTGGCGGAGGCGCATCAGCTGCTGCGCGACAATCGCCACCTTGGGAAAATTGCGATCCTCGTCGGCGCGACCGGCGAGGGACAGGGCAGGACGGCCGAGGGACCCGGTGCGATCCGTGCCGAGGTAGGAGCATAGAAATGGCTGATCTCATGTCGGTGCAGTGGTACGCGACGGTTTTCCGCAAGGACTCGTTCGCGGCGGAGGTGGCGGCGGTGGCTCCGATCGCGCTGCGCTACGGCGCCAAGCGCTACCAGGTCCACGTCTCCAACGACGACCGCTACCGAATCACGCAGATGTCGTGGTTCGACGACAAGACCGACTGGTACCGCTATTGGGACGGACCGGAGATGACGGAGTTCCGGGCGCGCAACACCGGCCGCTACCAGGTCCCCATCACCTACGTGTGGTCCGACGAGATCGCCGCCGGCGAGCTCGGACCGCAGGTGCCCAACGGCGGGAACGGGTACAACGGCGCTCCGGCCGCGCCGGCACCCGCGCCCGCCGCGCCGACCGTGCCCTGACGCCCGGCCGCGACGCCTTCATGGCCAGGGCGGTACGCCCAGACCACCTGAGCTCGCATCACCGACAGCCGCAGACGAGCGAGCCGAGCCGGGTGGGGCATCAGTCCCCGCTCTCAGGCACCCGCAACGCCACCTCCAGCCAGAAGCGCGCGTCCGGGTCCTCGAGCGCCGGACCGAACAGCTCCCGCAGGCGAGCCAGGCGATAGCGGGCCGTCTGCGGGTGGATGGCCAGGCGGTGGGCCACGGCGCCGAGTCGCCCCTGCTCGGCGAGCCAGACGCGCAGGGTCTCGCGCAGTCGGCGGCGTGACCCCGGGGTCAGGCCCGCCAGCGGTGCCAGGCGGTCGGCCGCCAGCTCGGCGGCCAGGGGCCGGTCACTGCGCAGCAGCAGGTCGCCGGCCCGGTCGCGGGCCGCGATCAGAGCGCCGTCGCGGCCGGCCAGATCGACCGCGGCCTCGGCCCGCAGGAGGCTGATCCGCGCCTGCGCCCAGTCGACGGTCGTCCCCAGGCCCGCGCGTGCCCTCGCCCCCGCCACCGCCTGCTCGATCGCCGTGCGGCGTCCCGGGCCGTCCGGATCGGCGACGAGGGCACAGACGATGTCGCCGATCGATTCGCTGATCGCCGGCTTCGGCAGGCCCGCCGGCACCGCCTCGCGGTCGTCGCCCGCGATCGCCATCGCCGCCAGGCTCCGGGGCAGCGGCCAGCCGGCGGCGGTCGCGGCGCTCTCGACCGCCGCGGGATCGGCCGGGGGCTCGCGGACGAGCATGCGCACCAGCCGACGGCGGCGCAGCTCGGCCTCGCCGGCCACCGCCGACCGCGCCTGCGCATGACCCTCAGCCGACTCGGCCGAGAGCAGGTCGATGTAGGCGAAGATCGACTCGGCGACCTGATAGAGCGTCGCCGGGTCGAGCCCTGACTCCACCCCCAGGGCGGCGAAGCGCCGCCAGGCGACGCGGGCGCCGATCCGGTACGCGCCGAGGAGCGATTCAAGACTGCGTCCCGCGCGCATCTCCCCCTCTCCGAGCGCCCGGTAGACGTCCGCGCGCTCGACCGCGCCCCTGGCCTCGATCTCGGCGAGAAAGTGGCGCAGGGCCCCCTGGACACCGATCCGGAGCCCCTCGCCGAACGGTCCGTCGAGTGGACGGGCATAAGCGGGTACAGTCGCTACTGCCTGGATGATCTCGCCGGCCACATCGTCGAGCGCCGGACGCAGAACGGTCACGACCTCGGCCGGAAGCTCGTGCCATGGCTGATCACGCATTTCTTATTCCCCCCGCACAGTATTCGTGGTGACCGTCATGCTACGCACAGAAGAAATTTGCACCGAAGCTACGTATGATGGGCCGCTGCGATGACCCGGAGCCATAAGATCGCCAACCTCATCGGCGTCGGCGCACCGCCCCTGGCCCTGGTCGTGGCGATCGTGCTGCTCTGGGACCGCGCCATCGGCCCGCTCGAGCTTGGCCTGATGATCGGCCTTTACGTCGTCACCGCCCTGGGGGTGACGCTCGGCTACCACCGCATGTTCACCCACCGCGCGTTCGAGGCGTCGCGGCCGTTCCGGGCGATCGTCGCCGTCCTCGGTTCGATGGCCGTCGAGGGATCGGTCATCACGTGGGTCGCCGATCACCGCAAGCACCACGCGTTCACCGATCAGCAGGGTGACCCCCACTCGCCGCACCTGTCCGGCCCGGGCTTCCTCGGCGCCGTCAAGGGTCTGTGGCACGCGCACATCGGCTGGCTGTTTGAGACCGTCGGCACCGCCGAGCGCGAGCGGTTCGCTCCGGACCTGCTCAAGGACCGCGTCGTGCGGGTCGTCGACAAGCTGTTCTTCCTGTGGGTGGCGCTGGGGTTCGTCATCCCGTTCGCGCTCGGCTGGATCGTGGGCGGCGGGCTGGGAACGGCGCTGACGGCCGTCCTTTGGGGCGGCCTCGTCCGCATGTTCCTGCTTCACCACGTGACCTGGTCGATCAACTCCGTCTGCCACTTCTTCGGCCGCCGTCGCTTCGACATCGAGGACGAGTCGCGCAACGTCTTCTGGCTGGCGCCGATCTCGATGGGCGAGGCCTGGCACCACAACCACCACGCCTTCCCCACCTCCGCCTTCCACGGACTGCGCCTGTGGGAGCGGATGGCCGATCCCACCGGCCTGCTCATCGCCCTGCTGGAGAAGCTCGGCCTGGTCTGGAACGTGGTGCGGGTCAGCCCGGACCGCCAGGCCGCCAAGGCGCTGCCGGCGGCCGCCCGCGGCTCAAAGACCCTTCCCGCCGCCTAGAGCGAACGCAGGCGGCCGGCGATCAGCCGGCTTCCAGGGGGCCCATCGTCAGACCGGCGTCATCCAGCGCGGTCCAGTAGCCCTCGGCATCCTCCCGCGGGCCGCTCCAGACGATCGCCAATCCCCGGTGGTGGATGCGGTCGGCGATCCGGTAGCCGTCGGCGAGCGTGACGCCAGGGACGACGCGGCACAGGGTCTCGGCCACGTGGTCGAAGGTGTTGAACTCGTCGTTGAGGACGACCACCCGCCAGTGGCCGCCGAGGCCGCCTCCCGGGAGGCCGGTCCGGGGCAACTCGACCGTCAGGGACATCGCCGCCAGCATAGCGCCGGACGGCGCCCGCGTCAGGGGCCGGGACATGCGTCCGGGCCGGCCCGGGTTCAGCGCTCGGCGCGCTTGGCCCAGTACCGCTCATACCCGCCGTAGAGAAACTCCACCGGCGACGCCTGCTCGTAGGCGCCCGCCGCCTCCGGGCTGACCTGGCGCTCGATCTCCTCCCGGACAACCGCCTCGAACGTATCCCGGTCGCTGTCGCGGGCCAGCTGTGACCACGCGTCCAGCCGGGATTCCAGCTCGTCGAGCTGGCGGTCGACGTCATCGCTGGAGCCGAAGTGGGTCACGGCCAGCCGCGCCGGCCGCCAGGCGCGGACGATCGCGATCGACTCCCGCCAGGCCTCGACGTCGATGTCCGGCGGCGGCGTCGGCGGAATCGTCATCGGACTGGGCGCGATCCGCACGCCGGCGACATCGCCGACGAACGCCGTTCCCTCATGCAGGAAGGACACGTGGTGCCAGGCATGGCCGGGGGTGTAGGCCACGCGCCATTCATCGCGGATGGTCTCGCCGCCGGAGAGCACCTCCAGGTTGTCCTGAGGCACCGGCAGCATCTCCCCCCACAGGCGCTCCGTGTCCTCGCCCCAGATCCGGCGCGCGCTGTCATAGAGCCGGCTTGGATCGACCAGGTGACGGGCGCCGCGCTCGTGGACGTAGACGCGCAGGTCCGGCCAGCGCTCGACCAGCGAGCCCGCCGCACCGGCGTGGTCGAGGTGGATGTGGGTCAGCAGCAGCGCGCGCGGGCGGAGCTCGCCCAGCGCCTCGAGCAGGACGGGCAGGCACGAGCTCGGCCCGGGGTCGACGAGCACATCTCCCACCTGCCAGCAGGCGATGACGCGCGCGCGCCCCACGTGCTGGAGATCGATGAGCCGCACCTCGAGTGGGCGTTACTGCGAGCGCTTGCGGCTGGCGGCCTCAGAGGCCGGCGGGATGACCGCGGTCGTGTCGTCCGAGGCGGGTTGGCCGTCGGCCGTCGGCTCCTCGGAGGAGCTCCGCTCGGCCGTCGGGTCCTCGGCCGCACCCGGCGGCTCCTCGTCCGCCCCCCTGTCCTCGGAGCGGGTCAGTGGCTGGAAGGCGACCGTCTCCTCGACGTCCGCAGGTCCTGGCCCCACATCCTCGGCGGACTCGGCCTCGGCGTCGCGGTAGGCGAGGCCCTCGTCGTACTCCGCGTCGTCTGCGCCGGCATACGATGGCTCCTGCGGCCGGGTCTCGTCCTCGTCCTGGTCGTAGCCGGCCGGCGCGGCGCCCGCAGCGCCGGACTCGCCGTCGGCGGGGAATCGCTCACCCGCGGTCTTGGCCAGCGCCAGCAGCTGGGCGGCCAGCTCCTCGGCATCGGCGACGATCCGCTGGCGCTCCAGCCAGATGCGATCGGTGTCGGCGTCGAGATCCCGGACGCGCTGCTCGGCGGCGCCGGCGATGTGCCCGGCCTCCTGACGGGCCTGCTCCAGCCGGTCCTCGGCATCGCGGCGGGACTGGACCGTGATCTGCTCCGCGGTCTCGTGGGCGCGCTGGAGAATCCCGGTGATCTCCTCGCCCACCCGCTCCAGGGCCCGCCGCACCGCCGCCTCCGGCGAGCGGGTCGCCTGGAGCTCGGCCACGAGCTGGCGCGTCCGACGCACGTACTCCTCGACGGCGACGCGTTCGTAGCCGCGCAGCGCCGTCGGAAAGTCCGCATTCACGACCGACAGCGGGTCGTCGGGAAGCGCCTCGAGGGGGCGGGTGATCTCCTGGAGGATCGCGTGCTCGGTTGCCGCAGAGCTCTGATCAGGCATGTGATCTGCGGCCATTGTGACACGTCGCTGCGAACGCCATCCATACAATGCCGCCGATGGGAGAAACCGTGCACCTGCCGGAGCGAGACCGCCCGTGGATGATGCGTACCTACGCCGGGCACTCCGATGCCAAGCGCTCCAACGAGCTGTATCGCCGGAATCTGGAGAAGGGGCAGACAGGTCTGTCCATCGCCTTCGACCTGCCCACGCAGACCGGCTATGACCCGGATCACGAGCTGGCCCGGGGCGAGGTCGGCAAGGTCGGCGTGTCGATCGCCCACAAGGGCGACATGCGCACGCTGCTCGACGGGATCCCGCTGGATCAGATGAACACGTCGATGACGATCAACGCCACCGCCGCGTGGCTGCTGGCGCTCTACATCGTCGCCGCCGAGGAGCAGGGCGTCGATCAGTCCGCACTCCAGGGCACCACCCAGAACGACATCCTCAAGGAATACCTGAGCCGGGGCACCTACGCCTTTCCCCCGGCCCCCAGCATGCGCCTGATCGCCGACACGATCGCCTACACGGTCCGGCACGTCCCCAAGTGGAACCCCATCAACATCTGCTCCTACCACCTGCAGGAGGCGGGGGCGACGCCGGTCCAGGAGATCGCCTACGCGATGAGCAACGCCATCGCGGTGCTCGACGCCGTCCGCGAGCGCGTACCTCCGGAGCTGATGGGCGACGTCTTCGGCCGGATCTCGTTCTTCGTCAACGCCGGGGTGCGCTTCATCGAGGAACACGCCAAGCTGCGCGCGATGGCGCAGCTCTGGGACGAGCTGGGCCGCGATCGCTACGGCGTGGAGAGCGACAAGCACCGGCGCTTTCGCTACGGCGTCCAGGTCAACTCGCTGGGGCTGACCGAGGCCCAGCCGGAGAACAACGTGTACCGGATCGCGCTCGAGGCTCTGGCGGTCACGCTCGGCCGCGATGCCCGGGCGCGCGCGCTCCAGCTGCCCGCCTGGAACGAGGCCCTCGGCCTCCCCCGCCCCTGGGACCAGCAGTGGTCGCTGCGTCTGCAGCAGATCCTCGCCTACGAGACCGACCTGCTCGACTATCCGGACATCTTCGAGGGCTCCAAGGTCATGGAGGGACTCGTGGAGGAGCTCGTCGCCGGCGCCCGGGAGGAGATGGCGCGGGTGGCGGAGCTGGGAGGCGCGGTCCAAGCCGTCGATTACATGAAGTCCGCGCTCGTGGAGTCCCATCGCCAGCGCTGGCGCAAGATCGAGTCCGGGGAGCTGACCGTCGTCGGGATGAACCGCTTCGGGTCGACCGAGCCCTCGCCGCTGACCGCCGACCCGGACGGCGGCATCCTCGTCGTCGACCCCGAGGTGGAGGCTGAGCAGAAGGCCGCCCTGGCGCGCTGGCGGGCCGAGCGTGACCAGGCGGCGGTCGACGCGGCGGTCGCCGAGCTGGCCCGGGTCGCCCGCGACGACACTGAGAACATCATGCCGGCCACCATCGCCGCGGCCCGGGCCGGGGTGACCACGGGCGAGTGGTCGCAGACCCTGCGCGAGGTGTTCGGCGAGTACCGGGCCCCCACCGGCGTCGGCGAGGCCGCCGGCGTTCCCGGCCAGGACCTCCACGAGTTGCGCGACGAGGTCGAACGGCTGAGCGAGGCGCTCGGCCGGCGGCTGAAGTTCCTGGTCGGCAAGCCCGGCCTCGACGGCCACTCCAACGGCGCCGAGCAGATCGCCGTCCGGGCCCGCGACGTCGGGATGGACGTCGTCTACGAGGGCATTCGTATGACGCCGTCGCAGATCGCCGGCTCGGCCGCCCAGGAGGGCGTGCACGTCATCGGCCTGTCGATCCTGTCCGGCTCGCATGCCGAGCTGATCCCCGCCGTGCTGGAGGCGCTCGCCGCGGCGGGCATCGGCGACGTGCCGGTCGTCGTCGGCGGGATCATTCCGGAGGCCGATGCGCGCGCACTGCGCGAGGCCGGGGTCGCCGCCGTCTACACCCCCAAGGACTGGGATCTCAACTCGATGATGCGCGACATCGTCGGCCTGGTCAGCGAGCGCGAGCGCAATGACACCGGTCCCGCCCGCCCCGCCCGTGTCAGCGAGGCCGGAGGCCGAGCGGGCGGCCGGCCCGGGACGGCTACGCCCGCTTGACCACGGTCACGGGCGACGGCCGGGAGCTGGGGGCCCGTCTGCGCGACGGAGATGTGACCGTTGCGGCCGCGGTCCTGAATCTGGTCGAGAGCCGCAGCGCCGATGCCCGGGTGCAGACCGAGGCATTGCTCGCCGCCGTCTCCCCCGCCGCGCTCGGCGGCGAGGCCCCGGGACAGGTCGTCGGCGTCACCGGTCCGCCCGGCGTCGGCAAGTCCTCGCTGCTGTCGCGGATGGTGGCCGCCTGGCGCGCGGCCGGCCGGTCGGTGGCCGTGCTGGCCGTCGATCCCAGCTCGCGCCGCTCCGGGGGCTCGCTGCTCGGCGACCGGGCGCGGATCGACCGGGACCCGCGTGACCCGGGCGTGTTCATCCGCTCCACTGCCGCGGGCGACCGGCTCGGTGGCCTGGCCCCGGCCACCCGGGCGGCGGCCACGGCGCTGGCGGCCGCGTTCGACGTCGTCGTCATCGAGACCGTCGGCGTCGGCCAGTCCGAGACCGAGGTCGCCGACGTCGCCGACGGGGTCGCCGTCATCGTCCAGCCGGGCTCCGGCGACGTGCTCCAGTTCCTGAAGTCCGGGATCATGGAGATTCCGGACGTGCTCGTCGTCACCAAGGCCGACCTGGGACCGGTGGCAACCCGTGCGCTGTCGGACCTGCGCGCCGCGCTGCGCTCCCTCGGCTCCACCGACACCAGCGTGATCGCGGTGTCATCGGTGGCGCCGCCGACCGGGATCGACGAGCTGATCGCCGCTCTGGATGCTCACCAGGCACGCCTCGACCTCCCGGCCCGGCGGATCCACAGCCGGCGCATGCACGCCCTCGCCGACTTCACCGCCGAGTACGGCAACCGCGGGCTGCGGGCGCTGGGCGGACGGCGCGAGGCCGAGCGCTGGCTCGCCGAGCAGGACCCGGGGCGCGATGTCGCCAGCCTCATGCACCGGCTCGAGCAGCGGGCAGCGGGATGAGAAGAGCTCGCCCGGCACCCCGGATCGTGTTGCCGGACCGGCCGCTGACCGCCGGCGACACGTCGCTGCGGCCGTGGCGGGACGGGGACGTGCCGGCGCTGGTGGAGGCCTGCCAGGACCCGGAGATCGTGCGCTGGACGCGCGTTCCCGGCTCCTACGATGAGGCCGACGCCCGGTTTTACCTGCGCCAGCGCTATGACGCCACCTTCGCCGGGGTCACGGCGCCGTTCGCCATCGTCGACACGACGACACAGGAGCTCCTGGGGTCGATCTCACTCATGCGCTTCGCCTGGCGGCACGCCCGCGGCGAGGTCGGATACTGGCTGGCCGCGCCCGCCCGGGGCCGGGGCCACGCCACGCAGGCGGTCCGGCTCATCTGCGCGTGGGGCTTCGACGCGCTGCGCCTGGAGCGAATCGACCTGCTGGCGGCGACCGGCAACCCGGCATCCCAGCGGGTGGCCGAGCGCGCCGGCTTCACCCGCGAGGCGGTGCTGCGCTCCTACATGCAGGGGACGTACGAGCGCCAGGACATGGTCGCCTTTGGCCTGCTCCGGGGCGAACTGGCCTGAGGTTCAGCGCGGCTCGGCCAACGAGACCAGACGCCACCCGTTCCTGGTGTTGATCAGCCGCACCGACTCGATGGCCGCGGTCTGCCCACGGGCGCCGGCGAGCACCACCGCCGACGCGGTCGAGCCGTGGACGCTGACCTTGGAGATGCTGAGGGTGGGGTCGGAGACACTCTGAAAATAGGTCTCCATCGCCTGGTCACAGTCGATGCCGGCGTCGGTGAAGCGCTGGACGAGAGCGGGGGCGAGAACCTGCCGGCACAGCGCCGGGGCGTCGTGTCCGGCGACCGCGTGGGCGAACTGCTGCAGCTTGGCCTGCACCTGCTGGCCGGCGCTCGCCCCGCAGCCCGCCAGCACCCAGGCGGCACCTAGGAGGACGAGCCCGCGTGCGTGGCGCATGGCGGCAAGGGTACGCTGTAGGAGATGAGCATCGAGCCACTTCGCGATGGGCACGGCCGTCTGATCGGCGATCTGCGGGTTTCGGTCACCGACCGCTGCAACTTCCGCTGCCAGTACTGCATGCCGGCCGAGGGGCTCCCCTGGCTGGAGCGCGAGGAGATCCTCACCTTCGAGGAGATCACCCGGCTGGTGGCGCTGTTCGCCGCCATGGGTGTCGGCGATGTGCGGCTGACCGGCGGCGAGCCGCTGGTCCGCCGGGACTTCCCGGTGCTGGCCGGGATGCTGGCGGAAGTCGACGGCGTCCATGACCTGTCGGTGACGACCAACGGCTTTCTCCTGGCGCGCGATGCGGCACGGCTCGTCGCGGCCGGGATCGACCGCTTCAACGTCTCCGTCGACTCGCTTCAGCGCGACCGCTTCTATGAGCTGACCCGTCGCGACGCCCTCGACAAGGTCCTCCACGGCCTCGAGGTGTTGGCGTCGTTCCCGGAGGCCCATCCGATCAAGATCAACGCGGTCGCCATACGCGGCTTCACCGAGGAGGAGGTCATCCCCTTCGCGGAGTTCGCCCGGCGCACGCCCTATCAGGTGCGGTTCATCGAGTTCATGCCGCTCGACGCCGACCGGGCGTGGACGCGCAGCCAGGTCTTGACCGGCAGCGAGATCCGCGCTGCCATCGAAGAGGTGTACCCGCTGGAGCCGGAGCCCCGTGAGCCCAGCGCGACCGCGCGTGTCTATCACTTCGCCGACGGTCAGGGGCACATCGGCTTCATCAACCCGGTCTCCGAGCCGTTCTGCGCCGACTGCAATCGCGTGCGGCTGACCGCCGACGGACGGCTGCGCACCTGCCTGTTCTCGCTCAACGAGACCGACCTGCGCGCTCCCCTGCGGACCGGGGCCTCCGACGCCGACCTGGAGCAGATCATCCGCGACGCCGTCTGGCGCAAGGAGCTCAAGCACCACGTGGGCGAGCCGGGCTTCATCCAGCCCGCTCGCAGCATGTCGGCCATCGGCGGCTGAGGGGGTCACGGCCGACCTGCGAGCGGCCGCCGCGCCGGTGGCTCGCCCCGTCAATGCCCCGGCCGTTCCAACCCGGCGCGCCGTCGCACCCCGCCGGCCACCCGCCGCGAGGGACCGGGCCCGGCGCTACACAGGCATCGCGAACGTGAACATCCGCTCCGCATCGATCCGGGCATACAGCGGGGTGGGTGGCGGCGAATTCAGAAACGAGGTCTCCCACTCCGCCCCGTACCGCGGCAGGTAGATGTCCAGCACCGCCTGCCGGAACCCGGCCTGCTCCGGCGCGCTGATGTCCAGCGGCACGGCCGTGCCGTGAACGGTGACCGCCAGCTCCTCTCCGGGCAGATGGGTGGCGCTGACCTGCGGCCGGCGCCGGATGTGACGAAACCGGACCGAATCCGGCGAGGAGCCGAAGTGGAACGCCCCCCGGTAGAAGATGCCGTCGACCGGGCCCACGATCGGCCGGCAGTCGGCGGTGACGGTCGCCAGCGCCAGGAGGCACATCCCCTGTAGGCGCGCCGCCACCTGCTCGGCACTCAGGCGCCGGGCCGGATCGTGGATGTTGAGCAGGTGGGCACCGGCCCGGGCGTAGCTCGAGTCGATGAGGTCCTGGAGCGCCGCCAGGTCGTCTGAGGTCTCGTGCATGGCGAGAGCAAATCAACCGCAGCGGACGCGCTGCTTAACCAGATCGCAAGGAATCCGGAGGATCATCCGGCGGCGGGATGCTTCTGCTGCTCGTCTTTGCGTTCCTGGCCGGCGCCGGCACGGCCATCACGCCGTGTGTCCTGCCGGTTCTCCCGGCGCTGCTGTCGGCCAGCGCCGTCGGTGGGCGACGCCGGCCCCTGGGGATCGTGCTGGGGCTGGCGATCGCGTTCACGGTGGCGATCGTCGCGCTCGCTCAGCTCGTCCAGGGGGTCGGATTGGCCGCCGGAGCGGCGCGGACGCTGGCGATCGCCGTCCTGCTGGGCTTCGGCGTGGTGCTGCTCGTCCCGGAGCTGGCCGAGCGCGTCCAGGCCCCGCTGTCGCGCCTGGCCCGCTTCGGACCCCGCACCCGGGGGACCGGCTTCTGGTCCGGTCTGACGGTGGGGGCGGCCTTGGGGTTTGTGTGTGCCCCGTGCGCCGGGCCGATCCTGGCCGCGGTGACGTCGGTCAGCGCCTCGAGCGGACCGACGGCCCGGGTCGTGGCCGTCGCCCTGGCATACGCGCTGGGGCTGAGCGCGGTCATGCTCGTCTACGCGCTCGGCGGCCGCGCCGTGCTCGACCGGATCCGGCGCCACGCCCGCGGGCACGTGGTCGAGCGCACGCTCGGTGTGGTGCTCCTCGCCACCGGCATCGCCATGGCCGCCAACCTCGACGTCCGCTTCGAGCAGGCGCTCGCCCGCGATGCCAGCCTGCCCGCCATTCTCGTCGATCCCACCCGCTCGCTGGAGAACTCCGGGACCGTCCAGAGCCGCCTGGCGACACTGCGCGCACCGTCCGGGTTCGCCGAGCGCCAGCGCCGGCAGGCGGCGGCGACCCCGGTCGCCGAGCACGTGGGCGTCGCCATTCCCGGCGTGCGAACCCCGGCGCTGCCGCGCCTGGGCGCCGCGCCCCCCTTCACCGACACCCAGCAGTGGTTCAACACGCCGGTCGGGCGGCCGCTCACGCTGGCCGGACTGCGCGGACACGTCGTGCTCGTCGACTTCTGGACGTACACCTGCATCAACTGCATCCGGACGCTGCCGTTCGTAGAGGGCCTGTACGCCACCTACCACCGCTACGGGCTCGACGTCGTCGGCGTCGAGACGCCGGAGTTCACCTTTGAGCAGGTGGCGTCCAACGTCGGGCAGGCGATCGCGTCCGAGGGCATCCGGTATCCGGTGGTCCAGGACAACCGCTACGGGACGTGGAACGCCTACCAGAACCAGTACTGGCCGGCCGAATACCTCATCGACGCGTCCGGCCAGGTGCGCCACACGCAGTTCGGCGAGGGCAACTACGGCCCAGACGAGGCGGCCGTGCGCGAGCTGCTCTACGAGGCCGGCGCTCGCCACCTCCCGCCGCCGATGACCGCCCACGCGATCATGCCCTCGGCCAACCTCCAGACCCCTGAGACCTATCTGGATCCCCAGCGCGACCAGCTGGAGCACCTCGCCCAGCCCCTGCAGCTCGGCGTGCACTTCTACCCCGGCGTGCTCAACCCGGTGCTCAACGAGTTTGGGCTGCACGGCACCTGGAACGTCGGCGCCCAGTCGGCCACCCCGGTGTCCTCCGGCGCATCGATCACCGGCCGCTTCCAGGCCGCGCACGTCTACCTGGTCATGACGTCGGCCGGCAACGTGTCCCGCAGCGCCCGGCTGCTCATCAACGGGCGGCCCATCACCCGCGCCGAGCAGGGCGCCGACGTCCACTCAGGGCTCGTGACCGTGCAGGGGCAGCGCCTGTACTCGCTGGTCTCACTGCCGACCGACGCGCAGCAGACGCTGACGATTCAGATCCCGCCCGGGATCAGCGCCTACGACTTCACGTTCGGCTAGAAAGCAGCGCCTCGGCGCGCGCCAGGTCCTCGGCGGTATTGACGTTGAGCAGGACCTCGCCGGGCACCTCCAGCTCACGCGGGCCGATGGCGGCCACCGCCGCGCGGACCGGCGCGGTGGCCTCCCGGGCGGCCGCCCCCAGAAGCCCGGCCGCCTCCGGCCGGTAGCAACCCAGCAGCGGCTGCAGCCCGCGCCCCGGTGCAGTGGCGAGGACCGCCGGGGCCCCGCGCGGATCGGCGCCGGCCAGCTCGGCCAGCACATCGGCGGTCACCAGCGGCAGGTCGGCCGCACAGACGAGCACCGGCCGCCCGTTCGCCGCCCGCAGCGCATGCAGAAGCCCGATCAGCGGATGACGCGGGTGGGCCGGCTCGCGAAGCACGCGGACCCCGCCCAGGTCAGCGGCCGCGGGGAGAACGGTGTCCGGCTTGGCGATGATCGTGACATCTGTCACGACGGCCCGCATGGCCGCCACCGGATAGGCGATGAGCGGACGCCCGGCGAGCGGAGCGACCGCCTTGTCGCCCCCCAACCGGCGGCCGAGCCCGCCGGCGAGGACCGCTCCCATCGGCTGCGGCTGGGCGCGGCTCACGGCCGCCAGCATACGGTCTGGCAGTGTCGCGCCGAACGCGTCCTATTATCAGGGCGATGGAGGGCTCGATCGAGGTCCGCAGCTGGTTGCGCTGCTATCGCTGCTGGTCTCAGAACCTTGAAGTGCAGGTCCACTACGAAGGGATCCACCGCATCGACCCGGAGACGGGCGAGCGCGGCGAGGTGGTCGACGAGATGCAGGAGGCCGTCGTGCAGTGCCTGGAGTGCATGCACGACCAGCCCCACCTCGGCTTCCACAACGGCCGCGTCGAGCCGATCGAGGACCGGTGGGAGCGGATGATCGCGGGCACCCCCTGGGTGGCCTCGTGCACGGTCACCGTCGACGCCGAGGACGTCGAGACGTGCTCCGGCCCGGAGGCCGGCGACGCGCTGTCCTACGCCGCCTTCGGCGACCACGGCACCCGGGAGTTCTTCACCCACGTGCGCTTCCACAAGCACGACGAAGACCGGATCGTCGTCCACCTGCTCGTCGAGCTCTATTCCCGCTCGGCCGAGGAGGCCACCGAGGTCCTCGAGGAGGCCGCCCGCGGCAAGCTGGCGATCACCTCCCTGGCCGAGGAGTCCCGCCCGCCCGCCTCAACGGGCGACGACCAGCACTGACTGCGGCGGCGCTTCCGCCACCGCCACGCCTCGCTGATGATGAGTGCCAGCGCCACCGGCACGGTGGCCGGCAGCTCGTGCACGAAGAAGAAGAGCAGGTCGAACAGGCCGGCCAGCACGAGCGTCAGCAGCGCCATCGGCTCCTGGCGCCGGCACTCGCGCGCCAGCACCGCTCCCAGCAGCCCGGCCACGAACAGGTCGCCGTAGCCGAACGAGACCGTGCCGAACAGCTCCGACTGCAATTGGGGCAGGTTGCTGCCCGGCAGCGGCGCGGCCGCGATCAGGGCGGTGTTGGGCGCCTGGAGCAGATCGGTGACCGTCAGCCAGACGTCGGCGGCGGTCATGGCGACGATCCCCAGCTTCATCCACCGCGGCGGCGTGACCGCCCCCAGCAGCACGCCGAGGGTCACACAGCTCAGCGCCGAGAGCAGCGTCGCCGCGCCCTCGCCCCACAGCGTCGTCCGGCTCGCCCAGGCCAGCGCGAACAGCGGGATCGCTCCGAGCGCCAGCCACGGGCGCGAGCCGCGCATCGCCCACCCCAGGGCGGCGGCGGCCAGTAGGGGGACGGCGATGAGCGCCAGCCACGTCAACCCGGTCGCCGTGCCCGACATGTAGCGGATGGCGAAGATGACGCCGACGATCGAGCCGATGGGTATGAGCGCCCAGCCCGGACCGGACAGCCGCCGGATCCAGCGCACCTCCGGCGGGCGGCGCGGCGCGGCCACCACCGCCGCCTGCACGGCGAGGATCGCCGCGTCCGAGGGGATGAAGGCCAGCGCCATGCTCCCAGGGTACGCAGCGCGCACCCCGGGAAGCGAAGCGTTTCAGAAGATCTGCGTCAGGCGTTCAGGCGCTGCTCGAGCGTGTCGAGCTGCGCGTGCAGCTCGGCCGGGAGCTTGTCGCCGAACTCGGCGTAGTGCTGTTTGATCTGCGGCAGCTGCGCCTTCCAGCCCTCGACGTCGACCTCCAGCAGTTTGGCCATCGTCTCCTGGGAGATGTCGAGGCCGTCGAGCTCGATCCCGCCCTCGCCGAGCGGCGGCAGCAGTCCGATCGGCGTCTCCGCCGCCTTGGCCGTGCCGGTGACCCGGCGCACGATCCAGGCCAGGACGCGTGAGTTCTCGCCGAAGCCGGGCCACATGAACTTGCCGTCGTCGTCCTTGCGGAACCAATTGACGTAGAAGACCTTCGGCATCTGCGCGCCGTGGCGCTGGCCCACGCGCAGCCAGTGGGCGAAGTAGTCGCCCATGTGGTAGCCGCAGAACGGCAGCATGGCCATCGGATCGAACCGCAGCTTGCCGACTTGGCCGGCCTGAGCCACCGTCGTCTCCGAGGACATGATCGACGCCATGAACGTCCCGTGCTCCCAATCGCGGGCCTCGTTGACGAGGGGGACGATCGAGGCGCGGCGGCCGCCGACCAGGATCGCCGAGATCGGCACGCCCGCCGGGTCCTCCCACTCCGGCGCGACCGCTGGGCACTGGTCGATCGCCACCGTGAAGCGGGCGTTGGGGTGCGCCGCCGGGGCGTCAGAGTCCGGCGTCCAGTCGTTGCCGCGCCAGTCGGTGAGGTGCGCCGGCGCCTGCGGGGTCATGCCCTCCCACCAGATGTCACCGTCATCGGTCTTGGCGCAGTTGGTGAACACCGCGTTCCGGTGGATCATCTTCAGCGCGTTGGGATTCGTGCCCGCCCCGGTGCCGGGGGCGACGCCGAAGAAGCCCGCCTCGGGGTTGACCGCGTGCAGGCGCCCGTCCTTCCCAAACTTCATCCACGCGATGTCGTCGCCGATCGTCTCCACCGTCCAGCCGGGAAGCGTGGGGATGACCATCGACAGGTTCGTCTTGCCGCAGGCGCTGGGGAACGCGCCGGCGATGTACCGGGCCTCCCCCTCCGGCGAGATGACCTTGAGGATCAGCATGTGCTCGGCCAGCCAGCCCTCATCGCGGGCCATGACCGAGGCGATCCGCAGCGCGAAGCACTTCTTGCCGAGCAGCGCGTTGCCGCCGTATCCGGACCCGAACGACCAGATCTCCCGGCTCTCCGGATAGTGGACGATGTACTTGTTGTCGGCGTTGCACGGCCACGGCACGTCCTCGACGCCGTCGACGAGCGGCGCGCCCACGGAGTGGACGCACGGCACGTAGTCGCCGTCAGAGCCGAGCACGTCGAGCGCCGGCTGGCCCATCCGGGTCATGACCCGCATGGACGCCACCACGTAGGGCGAGTCGGTGAGCTGGACGCCGATATAGGAGATCGGCGAGCCCAGAGGACCCATCGAGAACGGCACGACGTACATCGTGCGCCCGCGCATCGAGCCCTTGAACAGGTCGGCGAGCACCGCGCGCATCTCGGCCGGGCTGCGCCAGTTGTTGTTCGGCCCGGCGTCCTCCTCGCGCTCGGAGCAGATGAACGTCCGGTCCTCGACCCGGGCCACGTCAGCCGGGTCCGAGAGCGCCAGGTATGAGTTCGGCCGCTTGGCGTCCGACAGCCGCTCGAACGTCCCCGCGTCGATCAGGACCTGGGCCAGCTGATCGAACTCCTCGGCCGACCCGTCGCACCAGTGGATGTCGTCCGGCTGGGTGAGCGCGGCGACCTCCTCTACCCACGCCGGTAGGCCGGCGTGATCAGTGGTGGCTTGGCGCTGCGGTGCGGTGTGGGCCATGAGCTGAGGCTCTCCTTGACGAAGTCGGTGGCTGACGAAGCCTACCCGGCGGGCACACAAAGTGCTCACAAAGTCGGTCCGTCGGCTCGAGAAACGGTGGTTGTGCGTACGTGTTGTGGGGTTCTCCCCGGATCGGCTCGGCGGCCTCCTACGGACGCCGAGACCGGAGCTACCCCGGCTGCTTGCGCGGCACGAGGACCAGCCGCTTGAACTCGGCCACGAGGACCCCGTCCTGGTTGAGCACCCGGGTGTGGACGCGGACCGTGCCGCGGTCCGGCTTGGACTTCGACTCCTTGACCTCGAGCACCTCGGACTCACAGAACAGGGTGTCGCCGTGGAACACGGGCGCCGGGTGGCTGAGCTCCTCCGTGGCCAGGTTGGCGATCGCCTTGCCGCTGACGTCCGAGACGCTCATCCCCAGGGCGAGCGAGTAGACGAGGGGTCCGACGACGACGTTGCGGCCCTGCTGGGACTCCTTGGCGTAGACGTCGTTGATGTGGAGTGGGTGGTGGTTCATCGTGAGCAGGCAGAACAGGTGATCGTCGCCCTCGGTCACGGTCTTGGCCGGCCAGTGCTTGTACACGGCGCCGACCTCGAACTCCTCCAGGTAGCGCCCGTACGGGTGCGCCCCGCTGGCCTCGCGCGCCGCCTGATCGGTATCAAACGCCGGCTGAGCATCAACGTCAGTCATCGTCAGACTCCTCGGTGGTTTCGAGAACATCAGTTCGGGAGGATGCCATCAGGGCGGTATCGATAGCTTCTAGCCCGCAAAGCAACCAGGAGACCTGACCGTGCGAAACCCCCGTGATTTTGGAAAGCCGCTGGCGATCGGAGCGCCGGACCCCGTCCGGGACATCCCGTTCAAGCCCTCGCGGATGATCCACTTCCTGGACTTCTCCAACGAGAAGATGGTCGCCAAGGTCCCGGACATCGCGCCGACGGTCGACATCCTGCTCGGCAATCTGGAGGACGCTGTGCCCGTCGACCGCAAGGAGGCCGCCCGGGCCGGCCTGGTGCGCGTCGGCAGGGAGATGGACCTGGGCGAGACACAGCTGTGGACGCGGGTCAACAGCCTGGAGTCCCCCTGGATCCTCGACGATTTGACGACGCTCGTCTCCGAGATCGGCGACAAGCTCGAGGTGATCATGCTCCCCAAGGTCGAAGGGCCCTGGGACATCCACTACATCGACCGGCTCCTGGCCCAGCTGGAGGCCAAGGCCGGCCTGCATCGCCCCATCCTCGTCCACGCGCTGCTGGAGACTGGACTGGGGATGATCAATGTCGAGGCGATCGCCACCGCCAGCCCGCGCATGCAGGGCATGAGCTTCGGCCCGGCCGACCTGGCCGCCAGCCGCCGGATGAAGACGACCCGCGTCGGTGGCGGTCACCCGGGCTATCGGTCGATCGAGGACCCGGATCCGGACAATGCCGAGGCGCCGCGGGCCAGCGTCCAGCAGGACCCGTGGCATTACTCGATCGCCCGCATGGTCGACGCCTGCACGTCGGCGGGGATCCTGCCCTTCTACGGCCCGTTCGGCGACATCAAGGACGTGCTGGGATGCGAGACCCAGTTCCGGGCGGCGTTCCTGCTCGGCTGTGTCGGGGCCTGGTCGCTGCACCCGGTGCAGATCGACATCGCCAAGAAGGTGTTCAGCCCGGACCCGGACGAGGTCCGGTTCGCCAAGCGGGTGCTCGAGGCCATCCCGGACGGCCGCGGGGTGCACATGATCGACGGCAAGATGCAGGACGACGCCACCTGGAAGCAGTGCAAGGTGATGGTCGAACTCGCCGAGATGCTCGCCGACAAGGATCCGGCACTGGCCGAGGCCTACGGCTTCGCCGGGGCGGCAGCGTAGTCTCGTCAGCATGCGCATCTCCGCCAAAGCCGACTACGCCGTCCGCGCTGTTGTGGAGCTCGCGTCCGCCGACGGCGACAAGCCGGTCAAGGCGGAGCGGATCGCAACCGCCCAGGGGATCCCGCTCAACTTCCTGGAGAACATCCTGGGGGAGCTGCGGCACGCCGGGATCGTGCGCAGCCACCGCGGCGCCGACGGCGGATTCCGCCTCGCCAAGCCCGCCGGCGACGTGACCGTCGCCGACGTCATCCGCGCCGTCGAGGGCCCGCTGGCGAGCGTGCGCGGCGGACCCCCGGAGGAAGCCGAGTACCCGGGGGCGGCCGCCGCGCTGCCCCGGGTGTGGATCGCCGTGCGCGCCAACCTGCGCCGGGTCGTCGAGCAGGTGACGATCGCCGACGTGGCCGGCTCCAAGCTCCCCCGGTCGGTGGAGAAGCTGACCGAGGACCCGGGCGCCTGGCTCACCCGCTAACGCGGGGTCGGGGATCAGCCGGCTAAGCCGTCGCGGCGCGAGCCGTGTCGGCCACGGGGGCGCGGACGTAGACGATGTCGCCCCGGCCGAGCTCCAGCTCGTCGGCCTGGGCGCGGGTGAGCTGGGCCCGCGCCGGCGAGCCGTCCGGGAGCTCGATCTCGACCCGGACCTCAAAGCCGAGGTGCACGACCCGTCGGACCATCGCCTCCAGCCGGCCGTCCCCCGGCTCCAGCCCGATGGTCACATCATGCGGGCGCACCAGGCGCCCGTCGATCCGGCTGACCGGGCCGACGAACCCCATGACGAACTCGGTGGCGGGGCGGTCGTAGATCTCGCGCGGGCCTCCCACCTGCTCGATCGTGCCGGAGCTCATCACCGCGATCCGGTCGGAGATCTCCATCGCCTCCTCCTGGTCATGGGTGACGAGCACGGTCGTCACGTGCTGCTCGTCGTGCAGCCGGCGCAGCCAGGTGCGCAGCTCGGCCCGGACGGTGGCGTCCAGCGCCCCAAACGGCTCGTCGAGCAGAAGCACCTTCGGCTGCACCGCCAGCGCACGGGCCAGAGCCATCCGCTGCCGCTGGCCGCCGGAGAGCTGCGACGGCCGCTGCTCCGACCACTTGGTCAGCCCCACCAGCGCCAGCAGCTCGTCGACGCGTTCGCGGACCTCGGCCTTCGGCCGCTTGCGGATCTTCAGGCCGAAGGCGACGTTCTCACGCACCGTCATGTGCGTGAACGCCGCGTAGTGTTGGAAGACGAAGCCGATTCCCCGCTTCTGCGGGATGACGCGGCTGACATCGGCGCCGTCGATCGTGATGGCGCCGCTGTCCGGGGTCTCGAGGCCGGCGACGATGCGCAGCAGTGTCGACTTGCCGGAGCCGCTCGGGCCGAGCAGGGACGTCAGCGATCCCTCGGGCACCTCCAGCGAGACGTCGTTGAGGGCGGTGAAGTCTCCAAAGCGCTTGGAGACGCCGGTGATGTCGATCTTCATGCGGAGTCGCGCCTCCCGGGAGCGAGCAGGGTCATGGCCAGCAGCACGACGAGCGAGATCACGGCCAGTTCGGTGGCGGCCGCGTAGGCGCCGGTGACCGAGCCGGCGCCGATCTGCGAGTCCCGCTGGTAGACCAGCAGGGGCAGCGTCAGCGTCTGCCCGGCCACCAGCGAGGAGACGAGCAGGACAGCGCCGATCTCCCCCAGGGCCCGGGCGGTCGAGAGGACGACGCCATAGGCGACCCCCCACCGGATCGACGGCAGGGTGATCCGCCAGAAGGTCTGCCACGCCGACGCGCCCAGCGTGGCCGCCGCCTGCTCCTGGTCGTCGCCGATCTCGGCCAGCACCGGCGCCACCTCGCGCACCACAAACGGCAGCGAGACGAAGATGGTGGCCAGCAGCATGCCCGCCGGGGCGAAGATGATCTGGATGCCGTGGCCGGCAAACCAGGTGCCGAACCAGCCGTGGATCCCGTAGACGAGGGTCAGCGCCAGCCCGACGATGATCGGCGAGACGAGGAACGGCAGGTCGATGAGCGCGTCGAGCACCGCGGCGGCCCGGCCGCGGCGCCGGACGAGCACGAGGGCGCACATGATGCCGAACACGGTGTTGAGCGGAACGGCGATGACCGCCATCAGCAGTGACAGCCACAGCGCGCTGACCGCCGCCGGTGTGGTCATCCACGCCCAGGCGACGCCGAAGCCGTGCTCGAACGTCTTGAGGAAGACGACCGCGACCGGCAGCAGCAACAGGAGCAGCAGGTAGATGAGCGCCGCCGCGCGCAGCGACAGCCGGCTGCGGCCACTAGTGCGCAACGCGACCTCCCAGGCGCCGGATGACCACGAGCACCACGAGGGACACCAGGATGAGCACCAGCGAAAGCGAGGCCGCCGCCTGAGGCGCATCGGACTCGACGTCGGCGAAGATGACGATGCTGGCGATCTGGACCTTGCCGACGATCAGCACCAGCGAGCCGATCTCGCCCACCGCGCGGGCGAACGCCAGCGCCGACCCGGACACGATCGCCGGCCGCAGCGCGGGCAGGATGATCCGCCGGAAGATCGTCCCGTTACCCGCTCCCAGGGAGGCGGCCGCCTCCTCGGACTCCCGGTCGAGCTCGAGCAGGACCGGCTGGACCGAGCGCACGACGAACGGCAGGGTGACGAACAGCAGCGCGACGAGGACGATCGCCCGGGTATAGGCGAGGTGGATGCCGAACGGGCTGTCCGGGCCATACAGAGCCAGCAGGGTGAGTCCGGCGACGACCGTCGGCAAGGCGAACGGCAGGTCGATGAGCGCGTTGACGATGCGCTGGCCGGGGAACTCGTCGCGGACGAGCACCCAGGCGACCAGGGTCCCCATCACGGCGCCGATGGCCGCCACCAAGAGTGACGCACCGAGCGTGATGGCGAGCGCCTGCAGCGCCACCGGGCTCGTCACCGACGCCCAGAAGGCGGCAGGGCTCTGCGTCACCGCCTTGACGGCGACCGCCGCCAGCGGAACCAGGACGATGACGCATAGATACAGCGTGGACAGGCCGAGTCCGAGGCCATACGGCCGCGCCGTCATGCCACCCAGCCGCCTGCCGGCGGCCGGCCGGGTCGCGGCGGCCGCGTATGCGCTAGCTGGAGGCAGTGGGCACCCCCGCAGCCTGCTCGATCTTGGTGATCGAGCCGCTCGCCGGGTCGAAGAACTCCTGCTTGACCTTCGTCCAGCCGCCCAGGTACTCGATCGTGAACAGCTGCGGCGGGGTGGGGAATTTCGTCGCGAACTGCCGGGCCACCGAGGTCAGCACCGGACGGTAACCCTGCTGGGCCCAGATCGTCTGACCGGCCGGCGACCACTGGTAGGTGAGAAACGCCTTGGCCTGGGTCTGATGCCCGCTCTTGGCGGTTACGGCGACGGGCGTCTGGATGAGGATCGTCTGCTTGGGGTAGACGATCTGGACGTTGTCGCCGGCCTTCTGTGCGGCGAGGGCATCGGACTCGTAGTCGAGCAGCACGTCGCCCTTGCCGCTGGTGAACGTCTGGAGCGCCGCGCTGGCGCTCGAGTCCTGAACGGACACATTCTTGGTCAGCAGCGTGCGCACGTAGTCCAGCGCCTGGGCCGGCGTCTTGCCCTGCTTGAGCTGCGCGCCGTAGCCGGCCAGGATGTTCCAGCGGGCGCTGCCCGACGTTGACGGGTTCGGCGTGATGACACTGACCCCGGGCTTGATGAGGTCGTTCCAGCCGGCGATGTGCTTGGGGTTGCCCTTGCGCACGACGAACACGACGACCGAATCGCTCGAGAAGCCCTGCTCCGGATTGGCGTTCCAATCGCTCGAAACGAGCTTGTCCTTGACCAGGCGCGTCATGTCCGGGGTCGTCGAGAACGCGACGATGTCAGCGGGCTGCCCGGCGTCGACGGCCCGGCTCTGGGAGCCGGAGGCGCCGAACGACTCGGTGAAGCCGACGCCCTTGCCCGTGGCTGACTGCGCAAAGGCCGCCGTCAGAGCGTCGTAGGCCTTCTTGGGCGTCGAGTAGCCGACGAGCGCGAGCTGGGTCGACGAGCCACCGCTCCCGGTGGCCGCGGCGTTCGAACTGGAGTTGGCGCTGCTCGTGGCGTCCGAGCTTCCGCCACAGGCCGCCAGCGCCAGTGAGACGACGCCGGCGCCCAGGACGCCCAGCGTGCGCCGACGCCGTCCCTTGATCGATTCTCTATGTGGCAAGGCAAACCCTACTTTTTCAATTGGAATTACCAAATCGATTGCAGAATAGCGAAGTAATTCAACGATGTCACTGTAGATTTCCGCCGCAGGGCCGCTGGGCACGGCGCGACACCATCTGACGTCGCACCGCTCCGTGACGACAAGCGGTAGGCTCCCCCGCCCTCATGCGTTTCTTTGAATACGAGTCGCGCGCGATCGTGGCCAAGGCCGGGATCCCGGTCACCCAGCACGGTTTCGCCACCACCGCGGACGAGGCCCGCCGGATCGCGGAGCAGATCGCCGGCCCCGTCGTCATCAAGTCCCAGGTCCTGACCGGCGGCCGGATGAAGGCCGGTGGGGTGCAGTTCGCTGATGATCCGGACGAGGCGGCGCGTCACGCCGCGCACATCCTCGACCTGGAGATCAACGGGCATATGCCCCGCGGCGTGCTCGTCGACCACCGCGCATCGGTCAAGCACGAGTACTACGCCGGCGTCGTCTGGGACGGGATCCGCAAGCGTCCGGTGATGCTGTTCTCCGACATGGGCGGGATCGACATCGAGCAGGTGGCCGAGGAGCACCCGGACCACGTCGCCGGCGGCCACTTCTCGACCCTGCGGCCGTTCTCCGACTGGCAGGCCAAGCAGGTGATCGCCTCGATCGGCGTCACCGGCTCGGCGCTCAACCGCCTGACGCCCATCCTGGCGCGCCTGGCCCGGCTCTTCCTCCAATACGACATGACCCTGGCCGAGATCAACCCCCTCGGCGAGCTCGAGGACGGGTCGTTCGTCGCCCTCGACGCCCATATGGACATGGAGAACGAGGCACGCCCGCGCCAGAAGTCGCTGCTGCACGAGATCGGTGTCGGCGACGAGGAAACCCGCCAGGCCCGGGAGGCGACGCCGTTCGAGCTGGCCGGCGAGCAGGTCGACGCCCAGGATCACCGCGGCGTGGCCGGCAACGTGACCGAGTTCGACGGCAACCTGGGGCTCGTCATCGGCGCCGGCGGCGGCTCGCTGACCCTGTTCGATGCCGTTCGCGCCCACGGTGGCGACCCGGCCAACTACTGCGAGATCGGCGGCAACCCGTCGGTGGCCAAGGCGTGCGGTCTGGCCAAGCTCGTCCTGTCAAAGCCCGGCGTGGACAAGATCGCGGTGATGATGTCGATCGTCTCCAACACCCGGGTCGACATCGTCGCCCGCGGCGTCATCAAGGCGTGCCTGGAGCTCGGCTACGACCCAGCCGAGAAGATCGCGATCTTCCGCATCCCGGGCGCCTGGGAGGAGGAGGGCTTCAAGATCCTCGAGCGCTACGGCGTCTCCTACGCCGACCGCTCGGTGTCGCTCAACGAGGCGGCGCGGCGCGCCGTGGAGCGGATCCAGGGCCCACCCACCAGCCCACCCACCGAGGTGACAGCGTGAGCATCCTCGTCGACGCCGACACCACGTTCATCGTCCAGGGGATCACCGGCCGCGAGGCCGTCAACCTGACGCGCGAGTGCCTGGACTACGGCTCCGGCGCCAAGATCGTCGGCGGCGTGACGCCCGGCCGGCTCGGCCGCGACGTCCACGGCGTGCCTGTGTTCGACACGGTCGCCCAGGCCGTCGAGCACCACGGCGCCCCCATCGACGGCTCCGTCGTCACGGTCCCCCCCGCCTTCACCAAGGACGCCGTGTTCGAGGCGCTGGAGAGCGGCATCAAGCTGGTGGTGATCGTGACCGAGCGGATCCCGCGCGGCGATGTCGCCCAGATGGTGGAGCTCGCCGCCGAGCGGGAGGCTCGGATCATCGGCCCCAACTGCCTGGGGATCATCGTCCCGGACGTGATCAAGATGGGCGGCATCGGCGGTCCGGCCAAGGACGCGGCCAAGTCCTACCAGCCGGGTCCGGTCGGCGTGGTGTCGCGCTCCGGGGGCATGACGACCGAGATGTCCTCGACCCTGACCGCCGCTGGACTGGGCGTCTCGACCGCGGTCTCGATCGGCGGCGATGCCATCATCGGCTCCTCGTACGCCGAGCTCATGCCCCTGTTCGAGGCCGATCCGGACACGCAGGCGATCGTCATCTACACGGAGCCGGGCGGGCGCATGGAAGCCGAGCTGGCCACCTGGGTGACCGAGAACAACTCCCGCCTGCCGATCGTGGCATTCATGGCCGGGCGCTTCATGGACGAGATGCCGGGCATGAGCTTCGGCCACGCCGGGACGATCGTGGAGGGCAAGGAGGACACCGCCACCGAGAAGATCGCCCGCCTGGCCGCCGCCGGGATCAGGGTGGCCGAGCGGATCGAGGACATCCCGGATCTCGTCAAGGAGAAGCTCTGATGGCAGGCACGTTCATCGACGTCCAGGTCGACGCCACCGCGGGAGCCGATCCGGAGCTGGCCCGCAGGCTGTCCGAGGTCTGCCCCGTCGACATCTTCCACGCCGGCGACAGCGGCGTGGAGATCGTCGAGGCCCAACTCGACGAGTGTGTGCTCTGCGAGCTGTGCATCAACGCCGCGCCGCCGGGGGCCATCCGGGTGATCAAGCTCTACTCCGGCGAGACCCTGCCGGCCTGAGTCGTCCCGCCCGGGACTACGCCTCGCCCAGCCGCCGGTACGCCGCGTCCGTCATCGGCCGGTAGCGCTTGCCCCCGCGGTCCAGATACCAGACCCGCCCCTCCTGCGGCCGGGGCAGGCCGGCAGCGCGCAGCGGGCCGGTGATCGGCCGGAACCACGTGGTGACCGGGATCTCGTCGACGACGTGGACCACCGCCGGGCGATCGGCCTGGGGCAGCTCGGAGAAGGCGTCGGTGAGCGTCTCGGCGTCCAGGGTCTGGCCGCGGCGCAGGGTCACCGCCCCCACGGCGATCTCGGCATCCGCCCCCGGGGGCCGGAGCCCGTAGGCGACGACCAGGTCGACGGCTCTCAGGTCGCCGAGGACGTCACGGATGGCCGCCGGATAGACAGCGCCCTGGGCGGTGTGGATGACGTCGTAGACGCTGTCCAGCCGCCAGTAGTCGCCGTCCGGGTCGCGACGGAACAGGTCCCGGGTCGACAGCCAGGCGTCGTCCCGGGAGAAGACGCCGCGCATCGGCGTGATCGCCGTCTCGCTCGGCCGGGCGCGGACGACGAGGACGCCGACCTCGTCAGGCCGGCAGCGGCGCACGAACCCGCCGGGGCCGAGGATCAGCTGCTCGGAGTCCGGGTCATAGGCGGCCAGGCGGACCTCCGGAGTGCCCGGCAGCGGCCGTCCGATCGACCCTGGTTTGGCGTCGCGCAGGTTGACGAGGATCGCCCCGGTTTCGGTGGAGGCGTAGAACTCGACCACCCGGGCCGGCGCAAAGCGCTCCTGCACTCGCCGCCACAGGCCGCGCGGCATCCCGGAGCCGATGAACAGCCGGACCGGGTGGTGGCGCTCCCCCGGGTGGGGCGCCGCCTCCACCAGGTCGTGAAGCAGCGTCCACGTGTAGGAGGTCACGGTCACGCCGTACCGGCGCACCTCCCCCCAGAACGTCTCCGGCTCGAACCGGGAGGCCATGGCCAGCCGCGCCCCGCCGGCGATCGCTCCGCCGATGCCCATCATCAGTCCGGACGGGTGATACAGCGGGGTGACGCTGTAGACGGTGTCCGCGCTCGACAGGGCGGCCGAGGAGGCCGTGCCGAACGCCGACGTCGCCCACCGGCGGTTGGTGATCCGGCTCATACGGACGCCGTCGCCCTCGCCCGTGAACAGGATGTAGGCCAGGTCGCTGGCCCGTCCCGGGTTGGGGCGATACCAGCGCGGCAGCACGACCGAGCGCGGGTCGATCTGCTCCAGGTCGGTCGTCAGGGGAACACCGAGGTCGCGGGGGCCGCCGCCCCCGCCGAGCACGAACGTGTGCACCGTGGGAGGGTGGGACGACTCAGCCGCCTGCGGGGCCCGCTCCGGGTCGGCGATGATCCGATGCACCTGACCCAGCGACGCCTCCCGCGCCGTGTTGCCGTCCGGGCGCAGCAGCACCGTCACCGCCCCCAGCCGGCTGAGCGCCGCCACGATCGCCAGCGCGCTGGGACGGGACCCCATGAGCACGCCCACGTGCTCGCCCTGGCGCACGCCGATGGAGATCAGACCGCGGACGACGTTGTCGATGCGCTCGTTGACCGCGCGGGCAGTGTACGCGCGGTCCTCGTAGAGGAACAGGACGCCCTCCGGGGCGCGCTGCATGCGCTCCTCCAGGAGGAGGCCGAGCGAGATCCGGGTGCTCGGCTGGATCTGCTCCAGCCGAGCCAGCCGGGGCAGCGCCCCCGCCGCCTCGCGGGTCAGCTCGCGCATGCTCCGCGCGGTGCGGCGAGCGGCGCCGGTGACCGAGCGCGCCATCCCGCTGCCGACCGCGCCGGCCAGCTCGACGCTGTAGCCGACCCGGTTGCGGACCCGCGGGACGAGCTCGCCGGTGGGCCCGTCGCGGACCTCGGCCACCCCCTCCGGGGGATCGCCATCGCCGTCACGCCACTGCGTCCAGGCGGCGACGGCCGGCCAGCTGCGGTCGTTGGCGGTGTGGCCGACGACCAGACCGAAATGCCCGGCGTCCAGGCACAGCTCAAAGACCTGAGCGCGGGGCGCGGCCAGCCGGATGGCGCGGACGCCGGCGGCCGGAGCGATCTCGTCGACGGTGCCGACGACCGACAGGATGGGGAGCTCGATGTCGGCGAGCGTGACCAGGCGGCCGTCGATGACGAATCCGCCCTCGAGCATGCGGTTGTGGGCGACGAACTGACCGACGAAGTCCGCCAGCGCCGGGCCCGGCCAGGCCACCCAGCCCTCGCCCTCCAGAAAGCGTCGCTGCCCCTCCCGGCGCAGCAGCGCCTCGCGGTCGTGCAGCTGCATGATGAACTCGACCCGGCTACGGGCCGACTTGATCGGATCGAGCATCTGAAACCCGTTGCGGCTGACCCACGCCGGAAGCGCGGAGGCACGAAAGAGATCGGCGATCAGGCCGGCGGCGCTGGAGGCCAGCTGCTCCGGCAGACCGAAGGGCATCCCCAGCCGGGTGTCGACCGGGCTGCCGAAGGTGATCACCGAGGCCAGCCCGGCGTTGCGTCGGTAGGCGGCGACCTGGTAGCAGAACATCCCGCCCTGCGAGTAGCCGCCGAGATGGACGTCGCGCCCGGTCAGCTCCCGGACGCGGTCGAGGGCATCGGAAACGGCCAGGACGTGATCGGCCAGCGTGCGCTCGAGCCCCCCCTCCTCCCGCTCCGGCGCTCCGAAGTCGACGACCCACGGATCGGCCCCGTGCTGGTGGAGAATCGTGACCGCGCTGGTGGCCGGCGAGACGTCGTAGATCTCGGCGGCGAGCATCAACGGCGGCACCAGCAGGACCACCGGCCGCGCCGCCCCTCCGCCGTCCTCCTCGCTGATCGGCGGGTAGTAGTGACGCAGACGGTAGACCCGGCGCTCGGCGGCGACCTCGTACGGCGAGGGCACCTCGTCGGTGGCCAGCCCACCGAAGCGCGCCACCTCCAGAGCGTTCTGGGCGGCAGCGCCGAGCCGGCCGATGGGTCCGGTGATCGTCTTGGGCAGCAGCTCCATCCTGTCCTGACATCTTCCCTGATCGTGCTCGGCGGGAGCCACCGGATCCCGGCCGGGCGCTATTGTGGCCGTGCCGACGATGAGCGTGCTCAACCTCGAAACGATCGAGTGCCGGCGTTCCGGGGCCGTGGCCTGGCTGGTTCTCAACCGCCCGGACGCGCTGAATGCCTGGACGCGGCAGCTGGGGGAGGAGCTGATCCGGGCCCTCGAGCAGGTGGCCGCCGATCACCAGGTCCGAGCCGTGGTGCTGACGGGAGCCGGGCGGGCCTTCTCCTCCGGCGCCGACCTCCGCTCTGGGCTCGGCTCACTCACCGAGGGCGGCGCTCCCGACGTCCGCAGCGAGCTGCGCGACGTGTACCACCCGCTGATCCTCCGGGTCCGGACCCTTCCCAAGCCGGTCATCGCCGCCGTCAACGGTCCGGCGGTGGGGATCGGCGCATCGCTGGCGCTCGCCTCCGACCTGATCGTCGCCGCCGAGTCGGCCTACTTCCTGATGGCGTTCGTCAACATCGGGCTCGGCCTCGACGGAGGGGCGTCGCACACGCTGGTGAGCCGCGTGGGGCATGCGCGCGCGTTTGAGATCGCCTACCTCGGCGAGCGCATCGGCGCCGACACGGCCCTGGCCTGGGGCCTCGTCAACGAGGTGGTCGCCGATGACCGGCTCCAGGAGCGGGTGACCGGGCTGGCCGAGCGGCTGGCGGCGGGTCCGCCGGGCTCCTACGCCGCCATCAAGCGCACCATCAATGACCGCGCGTACGCGGGCTTCAGCGACCTTCTGGATCTGGAGGCCGACGTCCAGCAGGAGCGAGCCGAGTCCAAGGACTTCCTCGAGGGGGTCGTCGCGTTCCTGCAGAAGCGGCCGCCGGCCTTCACCGGCGAGTAGCCCCGCTCACCGCGCCGCCCCGCCGGATCCCTTCCCAACCCTCCGACCCCGTCCTCTGCCCATGAACCTCGCCTCGCTCTTGACCGAGTCGGCCCAGCGCGACCCGGGCCACGTCGCGCTCAAGCTCGACGACATCCAGCTCACCTACGAACAGCTCAACGGCGCGACCATGCATCTCGCCGGGCTGCTCCGTGCCCACGGCGTCGGCGCCGGCGACCGCGTGGGGATCATGCTCCCCAACGTCCCGTACTTCCCCGTCTGCTACTACGGCGTGCTGCGGTCCGGCGGGATCGTCGTGCCGATGAACGTGCTGTTGAAGCGGCGAGAGGTCGCCTTCTACCTCAAGGACTCAGGGGCCAAGCTGCTGTTCGCCTGGCACGGGTTCACCGAGGATGCGAAGGGCGGTGCCGACGACGCGGGCGCCGAGTGCATCCTGGTCACGCCGGGCGAGTTCGAGCAGTCGGTCGGCGCCGCCGAGCCGGACGCGGGCGTCGCCGACACCGCCGACGACGACACCGCCGTCATCCTCTACACATCCGGCACCACGGGCACGCCCAAGGGCGCGGAGCTCACCCACGCCAACCTCAGCCGGAACGCCGAGGGGTCGCGGAACCTGTTCGGACTGGGGAGCGAGGCGATGACGCTGGGAGCGCTGCCGCTGTTTCACTCGTTCGGCCAGACGTGCGGCTTGAATGCCACGATCGGCGGCGGCGGGACGCTGACGCTCATCCCCCGGTTCGATCCAGGCAAGGCGCTGGAGATCATCCAGCGTGACCGGGTCAACATCTTCCAGGGCGTGCCGACGATGTACGGCGCCATGCTCCACTATCCGGATCGCGAGCAGTTCGACACGAGCACGCTCCAGCTGTGCGCCTCCGGGGGATCGGCGATGCCGGTCGAGCTGCTCCGGGGCTTCGAGGAGGCCTTCGGCTGCAAGATCCTCGAGGGCTACGGGCTGTCGGAGAGCTCGCCGGTGGCGTCGTTCAACCACGCCGACCGGGAGCGCAAGCCCGGCTCCATCGGCACGCCGATCGCCGGCGTCCGGATGCGGGTCGTCGACGATGACGGACATGAGGTCGCCCAGGGCGAGGTCGGCGAGATCGTCATCAGCGGCTACAACGTGATGAAGGGCTACTGGCATCGCCCGGAGGCCACGGTCGAGACGATCCGCGACGGCTGGCTGTACACCGGAGACATGGGCTACGTCGACGAGGACGGCTACTTCTTCATCGTCGATCGCAAGAAGGACATGATCATCCGCGGCGGCTACAACGTCTATCCGCGGGAGATCGAGGAGGTGCTCTACGAGCACCCGGACGTCCGCGAGGCGGCGGTGCTGGGGGTACCGCACGATGAGTACGGCGAGGAGGTTGGCGCCGCCGTCGTCCTCAAGGACGGGGCCAACACGACCCCGGACGAACTGCGCGCCTTCGTCAAGGAGCAGGTCGCCGCCTACAAGTATCCCCGCCAGGTGTGGATCATCGACGATCTGCCCAAGGGGCCGACCGGCAAGATCCTCAAGCGCGAGATCACGCCGCCGGATCAGGAGTGACCGAGCCCGCCGAGGTTTCCCCCGTCCGGATCCGACCGGCGACTCCGGACGACGTCGAGCAGATCCACGCCTTCATCGTCGAGCTCGCCGAGTACGAGCCTGCTCTCGCCTTCTATGAGCGTCTGGGCGCCACCCGGCTGTCGGCGTGGGACCTCCACCGGCTTGACGGCGACGCGCTGCGGCGCGTGGCCGCCGGCGGCGGCTGACCGTCAGTGGTGGGTGGCCGCGACCCGCGGAGCCGCGACCACCCCACCCCTCCTCTCCCTCAGGGCGCCTGCAGCGTGACCGGTGCCAGCGGATGATCGTGCCTGAGCTCACTCACCGTGTACGGGAGCTTGACCCACTTTCCGCGGGAGTAGAGCCTCGTCATGTTCGAATACCACCGCGACGTCGGATCGCTGGCCTGCGAGTAGGTCAGGATCCCCTGCGAGACCGGGCCACTGGGGTTCAGCTGAGTGGTCATCACCAGCGAGGACCCCTCGATGACCTGGCCGTAGGGGGCAGCGAAGACGGGCCCGGCATCCGATGGGGTGCCATCCTGCGAGTGGATCGCGTTGAAGCAGCCCATGTTCTGGCCGGCCCCCTTGTCCCCAAAGCAGCCGGGGATGGGGATCCGGCGCGACTGCGGCGCGTGCTGAACCTGGCCGAAGCTGGCATCAAGCGCCACGTGGTGGGCCTGGAGGCTGAGCACCGCATCGGCCAGCCACTTGAGCGGAGTCGCCGTGGTGGTGTTGAGCCCGGAGGGCGTCGTCAGCGGCTGCGCCGGGTTGAACGCGGTCGCAAAGAACGTCTTGTCGGTGTCCAGGTCAGCCCAGACCGTGAACAGCCAGCCGCCCCTGGCATTGAGCTTGCCGGTGCCGTCGTAGCCGGCCAGCGCGGTGCAGGCCGAGCTCAGATCGACGAGCTGGCCGTTGCCGGCCAGCTGCGAGGGATGCGCCTGGCAGTCGGCCACCAGGTCCTTGAGCACGAGCTGGGCCAGCTCCGAGCGATCGCCCTCCCACATGCGCTGGAGGGTGGAGATCGTGAACTTCGGCTTGCCGAGCCCGTCCGTGCCCGCCACGCGCGCGGCGATCATCTGGTTGCCGAGGCGCGTCCGCCCGCTCTGCGCCTCGTCGGTGAGGCCGATGATCGGCGAAAAGCCGGTCAGCGGGTGTGACGGGTTGGCCAGCCAGAACGAGTCGTTGGAGTTCTCCACGTAATCGCGGCGGAACAGGTGGGGCAGATATCGCGCCGAGAAGATCCCCTTCTCCGGCGTGCCCGGGTAGTTCGCCGGCGCGCACGATGACCGCGAGCCGTCCAGCGTCACCACGTGCGCCACGGCGAACACGATCGACGGGAGCCCGGGCGGCAGGCAGGACTTGATCTCGTCGGCGCTGACCGCGGGTGTCGCTCCCACGTCGCCGTAGTACGCATTGCCCTTGTCATCGGCAGCGATCGTGTTGAACGTGGGGATCGCCAGCCACTTGGCCTCGACGGCATACAGGCTCTTCACGGAGGTCGCCTGTCCCATCCGGAAGTACTGGTCGGCGGCCCGGGAGCCGGCGTTGATCGTCGCGTCGTGGAGCGCGTAGGCGGTGGTGGGCGTCCAGGCGTAGCCGGCGGCAGCCACCGTTGTCACCACCCCCCAGCGCGTCGTGTAGAAGGTGTGGTGCACGGTCGTCCCGCCGTACCGGAAGCTCACGTTGATGTGCCCCATCTTCACGGGCGTGCCGTCGACGTAGTAGCTGGTGGGGTCGCCGGGGACCAGCTTGAGCTGGTAGGCGACGAAGCGGCCGTCCGTCGAGACCGTGTGCGTCCACGCGATGTCGCGGTTGAAGCCGATCCCCACCAGCGGGAAGCCCATCAGCGTGCCGCCCTCGACGTCGTAGCGGCCGGGCACATCCAGCTGAGCCATCCAGAAGCGCTCGGTGCCCCGCCACGGGAAGTGGGGGTTGGCGAGCACCAGGCCATGCCCGGAGCGGGTGTCCCTCGCCCCCAGGCCGACGCCGTTGGACCCCACGGCGTGGTTGGCGGTGTCGAACCGGGCCTTGAGTGCCGGCAGGTCAGGCCGGCCGGCCGCCGCGGCGCGCGCGTGCGACGCCAGTCCGGCGAGGCTGGGCGGGGCCGCGCCCGCGATGCCGGGAATGAACTGCTGCGACGAGGCCTCGGTGGTGATCTGCACCCCGCGCAACAGCATGTCCGTCATCGTGATGGGGTGCACCCACGGCTTGCCCTGGCAGCTGGGGTCGCGCAGCCTGCCGGAGCGCAGGTAGCGGTTGTAGGCGGCGATCCAGCCGGTGTAGACCTGACGGACCTGCGGAAGCAGCCCGTTCGGCGCCTTGGCGTTCAGCTGCCGCTGGGCAATGCCGGTGGCCCGGACATAGCGCCAGAACAGGTCGGACTGGAGGTTGGTGCTGGAGACGCCCGCGGAGTAGTTGACGGCGGTGCCGTTGGGGCCGAAGTACCTGGACCGGTTGCCCTCCAGCGTGACGATGTCGTTGGCGAACGTGCACAGGTTGTCCTGGGCGAACGCCTGGCCCTCGCCGTAGCCGAGGGCGGTGAAGCTCCGGGCGACGATGTGGGGAATGCCCGCGCCGTCGCGGGTGACCGTGACGGCGCCGCCGCCGCGGCCGGTGGGGCGGACACGGGCCGTGGTCCCGCGTCCCGCAGCGAGGGCTCCGCCGGCCGGGATCGCGGCCGCCGCGATGGCGACGGCGCAGGTGATCACGCCCACCGCCGTGCGCCCGCGGCGCGCGCTTCTTCTCATCCTCAACATGCTCTCCTCTGATTCGCGGCCGCGGTCCCTGCCGGGGGGATCTTAGGCCCCGCGGCACACTCCTGACGCCCGGTGGCGGACCGTTAAATAGAGAAGCCCCGCGGGGCGGGGCTTCTCCGTAGCAGGCCTGTAAGCCGGATCTTGTCGAGAGCAGTCATCCATCTGAGCGGCCTACCCGGACCTTGGCGGATCACCTGCGAACGGTCCTGCTTGGCCTAGCATCAGGTGGGGTTTACCTGGCCGCCGCGTCACCGCGACGCCGGTGCGCTCTTACCGCACCATTTCACCCTTACCGGCCTGGGGCGCTGCAGCGGCCCCAGGCTTAGGCGGTGTCTTTTCTGTGGCACTTTCCCGCGGGTTTCCCCGGGTCGGCGTTACCGACCACCCTACCCTGTGATGTCCGGACTTTCCTCGAAGGCATGCACCTCCGCGACTGCTCAGCCTGCGCGGGCGAGGATAGCGGTCTGGCGGCGCCGGCTGAAGCTGCGTCAGCTGAGCCGGGTCCCGCAGCCCTGGCAGCGACCGCCGACCGGCAGCGCGTGGGCCCCGTAATCCGGCGTGATGTCGCCTCCGCACAGCGGGCACGGAACGGATCGGTGGGCGGCGAGCCCCTCCCACATCCCGGACAGCAGACTGTCCAGGGTGGGCTCGCCGCCCGGATCCGTTGCCGCCGACCCGGCGCCACGCTGGCTGTCCGGCGCTCCACCGCCACCCGGCTGCGGGCGGGCGGCGGGCGTCTCCTCGGCCTCCCAGACGAGCGGCAGTTCCAGTGCGACCGCGCTCACGAGATGTTCCTCATCAGTCCGACGACCCGCCCCAGGATCCGCACATCCCGGGTGCGGATCGGCTCCATCGCCGCGTTCTCCGGCTGCAGGCGCACGTGGTCCTCCTCCTGGAAGAAGCGCTTGACCGTCGCCTCCTCCCCCACCAGCGCCACCACGATGTCCCCGTCGCTGGCCGTGTCCTGGGCCCGCACCACGACGAGGTCGCCCTCCAGGATTCCCGCGTCCTGCATCGACTCGCCGCGCACCCGCAGGAGATACTCGCCCTCCTCTCCCCCGGCGAACGACGGCGTCTGGATGTACTCCTCGATGTTCTCCTCGGCGAGCACCGGCTGGCCGGCAGCCACCTGACCCACCAGCGGCAGGCCCGGGCGAACGAGCGCGTGCATCCCCGCCTGCACTCCCGCAGCCGCGCGGTCCAGCAGCTCGATCGCCCGGGGCTTCGTCGGATCACGCCGCAGCAACCCGATCCGCTCCAGATTCGCCAGATGGGCGTGGACCGTCGACGACGACGCCAGACCGACCGCCTTGCCGATGTCACGCACCGTCGGCGGATAGCCGTACCTCGCCGAGTAGCGCTTGATGAAGTCGAAGATCTCCTGCTGTCGCTTGGTCAAGTCCATGCGGTCAACTCCTTTGCCGGGTCAGCCCGCTCGGCCGCCGTCGAACATGTGTTCGTGAATCTAGCGCGGGCCACGGACGGACTCAACCGAATACCCAGCAACCGCGGGGAAAGCGCTGCCCGGGGCCCCCTGACACCACGCCGCCGGGCCCGGCGACCGCCGGCACGCAGGGCTATACTGGCCGCCCACGCGCCTGTGGCGGAATTGGTAGACGCGCAAGGTTGAGGGCCTTGTGGACTGTATGGTCCGTGGAGGTTCGAGTCCTCTCGGGCGCACTGGGAAAGCCCCGCTCAGCGGGGCTTTTTGCGTACGGGCGGTAGTGATCGCCAACCGCGGGGCGCTGATCGGCGGACTGCTCGTCAGCAGGACGCTTGACCGCGCCGGACGCACGCACCCATCTGCGCGCGACCGGCGTTCGGCGCCAGCGCCGCTGTCGGCCGCCTCGGCGCGATCATCGGTGCCGTCGTGCTCGCGCCAGCGGCGCCGTGCGCTGGAATGTGGAGCGCGTTCGCCACACTGGCCATGCTCCGGATGATCGGCGCGGTCGCCGCCGGAGTCTGGTGGCTGGACGGCATCGAAACGCGCGGTATGACGCTCGAAGCGCTCGCGGAGGCGGGACAATGATTTCACTATGGAGGATCGCGTTGCACTCAAGCCCGGCGACGGCGACTGCTCCGGGCTCGTGTCATGGTCGGCCATCAAACCGCCGGCGCACGCGCTCATCTGGTTTCAGGACACCGCACACGGACGCGCCGCGCTCGAGCATGCCCGGATGCTCGCATCGGGACCGGAGGCGCGCCTGACCGTCGTGACGGTCGCCACCTACGAGCGCGTGACCGTCGGCTGCGCCAGCTGTCGCCACAGCGCGGTGCTCTGGAACAACGAGATGGCCGAGATCGGACACCAGGAACTGCAGGCGGCGGCGCGCCGGATCGGCAGCTCCCCTGGAGTCCACTATGTCCTCGCGGTCGGGTCTCCTGAAAGCGCGATCGCCGAGGAGGCCGTTGCCAGGGGATGCGACGTGATCGTCCTGCCGTGGCGTCGCTTCAGGCGGCTGTTCGGCCAGCGCCTCCGCACCTTCGAGGACCGGTTGAGCGACCGCGGCGCCTGGCGCGTCGTCATCGCTCCACCGGCGGGAGCGAACGCCACTGACAAAGCCGCGCGCGGGACGGACACGTAATCGGCTGGGCCACACCTCAGGAGGGCGAGGACCCGGCTCGGATCTGGGACCGCCTCAGCCGCAGCTATGACCGCCAGCTATGGCTCGAGCGTTTCGCCGTTGCGACATCAGTGGCGCTGCTGTCACCGAGCGCCGAGGATCGCTGCCTGGATGCCGGCGCCGGCACCGGCCCGACGCCCTCGCTGAGATTCACCGGGTGCTTCGGCCGGGCGGCCCCCTCTCACCACAACATCGAAATCCTCGCTCCGTTGCCTGCACTCCGGTCTTTGGGTTTGAAGCTGCGCCGGGGCGCGGCCAACGCCTTACGCGATCGCGGTGATGCAGCGCGACTCGGCTTCGAGCCGGTAGCCGCCGGCGCCTGTGGCATACGGGGCGAGCGCCCCGGTGATCGCGTCGGTGACCGCGCCCTCGCCCGCCGTCCGCTCCGCGAGCACGGTCGGCCCGGCTGAACGCACGGCGCGGAGCGCTGTCTCGAGGTCGGGGTACTCGTACACCGTCTCGACGAACCGATCGTCGCTCACGGCCAGGCCCGCCTGCGCCAGGAGATCGTCGAGTACCCCGCTGGAGAGTGCGAGTGGTCCAGGGGCGCTCGGTGGCCCTGAGGGCAGCAGCGACCGGATCGCGTGCAGGACCGAGGCGAGCTCGTTGCGCTCCTCGCGTCCGAACACGACCATGAACACCGGCGCGCCCGTCCTCGCAACTCGCCGCGCTTCGCGCAGCGCGGCGAGCGCGTCGGCGGCAAACGGGAAGCTGTGAAAGCCGGTCACGACGTCGAACGACTCTGCCTGGTAGGGGAGGAACTGGATGTCGCCGACGTCGAAGCGGCCGCCCGGCACCCGCTCGCGCGCGACCTCGATCATTCCCGCCGCCGCGTCGATGCCGGTGACCACGGCGCCGGCCCCGGCCGCCAGCCGACAGAACCCACCGGCGCCGCATCCAACATCGAGCACGGTCGAGCCGCGGGTGACGCGCGCGACGCGGATGCACCGCTCGAAGTCCAGGCGGCGCTTGCCCTCCTGATAATCCGCCCAGTCCCGCGCCCGCGCTCCCCACAACTCGCCGTTGATCGTGGCCGAGCCCTGCTTATGGTCGATTGTGGTCACGGGCACCTCCTTGGTCGTTGATCTGACGACCCAGGATGCGCGGTGCTCCGCGGATCCGCTTCGCACGAACAGACCATCTACGCGGATGGCCTGAACCGGCTACATCAGTCCCTCGCGGGCGGTGTGTGCGACCGCTGCTGCGCGGGATCCTTCCCCCAGCTTCGCCAGGATGTTCGACATATGGCGGTGAACCGTGTGCGGGCTCAGCACCAGTCGCTCGGCGATCTCGCGGTCGCCCAAGCCCTCGGCGACCAGCGCGCCTGCTCGTAGAGCCGGGCGAAGTCCGCGGGTTTGTAGTGAGCGTTGAGCCCGCTGGGGTTGGGCCGCACCCACACCGGCCGGCCGCCCACGCGCTCCTCGTGCAGACCCATGCTCGCCCGCGGCCGGTCGAACGCGCCGCGATACACCACCACGCCGACGACCGCTACCAGCCGTGGCGACCAGGCGCGCACCGTCGCCGCCAGACCCACGGCCCCTTCGCGCAGCTCGCTGGCGCTGAGCTGGTCCGCCGCCCGCGTGGGGCGCCAGGCGATGTTCGTCACGCCGATCCCAAACGAGGGCAGCTGCCCGTCCTCGCCAGGCGCCAGCAGCCGGGGCGTGAAGCCGGCCGCATGCAGCGTTGGCCAGAAGCGGTTGCCCGGCCGCGCGAAGTGATGGCCCACCTCCGCCGAGCGCAGCGAGGGGTTGATCCCCCAAACAGCACCCGGAGGCCCGGGCCGCCGATCGGACCGCGCCGCGACGCCGGTCACACGGTATCCCGGCCGTGGGCGACGGCTCGGAGCGCGACCAGGGGGGTGAGGCCGCGTTTCGCCAGCCGAGCGATGTTTTCCCCCGCGCGACGCAGCGGCGGCGAGGTTCGCACGCGCGGGTGGATCCGGCCGGGGCCACGTATGGCCGTGTGCAGAGCGCCTGAGCTGAGCAACGCAATCAGAACCGCCACGCCCCCGGCCGCCGCGACCAGCGCGAACGCCCCAGCAGTGCCTGCGGTCTGCGCCAGCCCACCGGCGGCGGCGCTGCCCAGTGAGGCGCCGATCAGCTCAGCGGTGACAAGCCACGAGAACGCCTCGGTCTGGGTCCCCGCCGGCGCGACGGCGTCGACCATCGCATAGATGCTTGAGACCGTCGGCGCGATAGTCGCACCGGCCAGCGTGATGACGATGCCGATCGCCACCACGCTGCCGCTGGTCAGGATCAGCGCTCCGTGGCCCAGGGCGAGCGCAGCGAGGAGCAGGGTCAGGCCTCGAGCGCTCCGTGCGCTGCCGCCCAGTCGCGTCGCCGCGATGCCGCCGAGCAGCGAGCCCAGCCCCCACAGGCCCAGCAGCGGCCCGGCCAGGGCGCTGCTTCTGAGGCCGTGTGCCGCAGCCGTGACGCCGACCTCGGTGGCGCCGAACACCACGCCGGTGGCGAGCAGGATCACCACCAGAGTCCGCATCGCTGGCGACCGCAACGATCCGCCACGGGCGGAGGCCTTCCGCCGCTCCGGTCGCCAGCGCCGCGAGGCCGGCTGCGCGGCGAAAGCGAGGGTGCCTCCGAGCATCACCAGGCCGCTGATGACCAGCGCGGAGCCGCTTGACCACACGGTGCCGAGCCCCAGCGCCAGCGGCGGCCCGGCGACGAACGTCAACTCCAACACGGTCGACTCCAGCGCGAACAGCGCCGGCAGTTGCTTCGGATCGGCCACGATCGCCGGCAGCAGCGTGCGCACGCAAGCGGCGAGCGGCGGCGTCGACAGCCCGGCGGCAGCTCCGAGCGCCACCAGCAGCATGGCCGGGGAGGTCGCCGGCAGCATTCCGTCGATGACGAGCGCCACGGCGGTCGCCGTGGCTCCGCCGACCAGCACCCTGGTCTGGCCGCAGCGGTCGACGAGCGCGCCGAGATATGGAGCAGCCGCGGCGCCAGCGATCGCGTACGCGCCGCTGACCAGACCCGCGACGGCAAACGATCGCGTCAGCTGCTGGGCATGCACGAGGAGGGCGATACTGAACATCGCCAGCGGGAGCCGCGCGAGGATCGAGGTGCCCAGCAGCGCCACCGCTCCCGGCGCCGCCAGGATCGAACGTGGGCGGGAGCGATTCGTCATGACCGTCAACCTAAGGCTCAACCGGCTCAGTGATAAGAGCCAATCGCCAGCAGGAAGAGTGGGCCGCTTTGGGGGGTCGCGGAGGGCCGGGCGGCGGACGCTTTGGGGTTGCGGAGGGCCGCTTCGGGTCGCGGACGGCCGCTTTGGGTTGCGGAGGTGCGCTTTGGGTCGCGGAGGGCCGCTTCGCGTCGCGGGACGCGGGCCGAACGCTTCAGAGCAGGTCGGCGATCGCGGCGATGCCGCGCTCGATCGCCGTCTGGGTCAGGTTGCCGAACCCCAGCACCAGCTGCGGCGGTCCGCTCGTCCCGCTCGGACGGTACAAGCTCATCCCGTAGAGCCCAATCGAACGCTCCCGTGCCCGCTCAACGATCTCTCGCTCGTCCGCTTCGACGGCGAGATCGGCGACCGCATGGAATCCCGCGGCCAGTCCCTGCAGCCCCACATGCGGAGCCCGCTCGGTGAGGGCGTCAATCAGTGCGTCCCGCCGGGCACCGTAGACCCGCCGCATGTGGCGCAGATGCCGGTCGTAGCGACCGGACTCGATCAACGCCGCCAGCGCGAGCTGCTCGAGCGACGGGGATCCGCGATCGCTCAGCCGCTTGTCCTCGATCAGCGACTCGAGCAACGGCGGGGGGCACACCACCCATCCCAGCCGCAGCCCCGGCGCCAGTGACTTGCTCACGGTGCCGATCAGCGCCACCCGGTCCGGAGCGAGTCCCTGCAGGGCCCCCACCGGGCTTCGGTCGTAGCGGAACTCGGCGTCGTAGTCGTCCTCGATGATCGTGGCGTCCCGGGCCGTCGCCCAGGCCACCAGCGCCTGGCGGCGCTCAGGCGCCAGCGCCGTGCCGGTCGGAAACTGGTGGGTGGGGGTCAGGATCACGGCGCGGACATCGGCGGCCGCCAGGGCCTCCACATCGATCCCCCGCTCGTCGATCCGCACGGGCACCGCCTCGATGCCCAGCCGCCGACAGATCACGTGGTAGTCATCGTCTCCCGGATCTTCGATCGCCGCGCGGCGCACGCCCTCCTGCGCCAACGAGCTCAGCACCAGGTTGAGCCCCTGGCCAAACCCGCCGCAGACGACGATGCGCTCGGCGTCGGCCGCCGCCCCGCGCACCCGCCGCAGATATCCGGCCAGCACCCGGCGCAGGGCCTCAGCGCCGCCGGGATCGCCGTAACCCAGCTCGGCGGGCGTCGCCCTCCGGCAGCTCTCCCGGAGCGCCCACCCCCAGTCGCTTCGCGGAAAGCTGGTCAGGTCGGGAATGCCCGGACGGAAATCGACCAACAGCCCTGGCGATCGGACCCGTCTGACCGGCGGCTCGGATGCCGCCATCGCATTGGCCGCCACGCGCGTCGCCGAGCCGGACCTCGAGGTGAGGAAGCCCTCCGCCTGCAACTGGCTGTAGCAGTCGAGCACCAACCCGCGCGAGATCCCCAGCCCCGCCGCCATCGCTCGCGACGACGGCAGTCGCTCGCCGGACGCCAGCCGACCGGAACGGATCGCATCCCGCAGCTCGCGCTCCAGCTGAACCCGCAGCGGCTCACCAGCGGCACGATCAAGCCGAAGCAGCACGTCCGGGCCCAAACCGGCCCACTCGATCGGCATCGGATGGGATCGTATCGCCGGGCCGATGCCGCGCCATTGCTCCAGAGCGGCCAGACGGTCCGGTGATGACGCCGGCTCAGTACAGCTCGAGTCGGCTGACCACCAGCGGGACGTCGACGACGTTCCTGACGTCCGTGTGGCAGTGGCCGCAGACCAGCTCGCCGGTGTCGATGGGCCCGCCGCAGTTGGGGCAGGTCGACTGACCGACCGTCACCTGCCCGCCGCACTGCAGATCCCAGAACTGATGAAGGGCGGCCGGCCGGCCGGCCGGGTCCTGCGCCTGGATCGTGAGGTGCGTCCTGATCACCGGGTGACCGTTCACCACGCGCGCGCCCACCAGATGGACGACCACCTCCACCGGCCGCGCGCCCGCCAGAACCCCGGTGTTGCGCGTGCACTGGGCCACGACGTCGTCGGAGAACGTGCCGCGCAGGAGATTCGCGTTCCCGGCGCCGTCCGCAGCGAACAGCAGCGGCACACCGCTGCCCACCAATCTGAGGATGATGTCCGGGGTGACGGCGGGCGGCATGGCGGTGCCGCGCGTGATCTGATCCGCCAGGACCTGCCATCCCGGGGCGTTGTCGATCGACGCCGGGACGGGGGCGACCGACAGCTCGTGCGTTGCGCTCATGACCGCGGCGACTGGAGCGCGGCTCCGCAGTTGGGGCAGAAGTGCATCCCGGGTGTGAGATGCGTGCCGCACTGACCGCAGAAGTTGGCCGCTGAAGACGCTGCCGCCGGAGACCCAGCCGCGGCCGCCACGGACTGGACCGCGCCCGCGACCCCGGTCGCCGCCGGTGAGACCGGCACGCCCATCAGCATGCCGGCCACGACCCCCTCCTGGGCGCCGACGTGTCCATTGGCGACCCCGCCGGCGATCTCCAGCGCCGCCTCGCCGCGCACAGCGCTGTCGAAAGAGCCGGACAGGGCCGAATAGGCCTTGGTGGCAGCGAGCTGCTTGAGCTGCTGCGCGTCCGCGTCAGGCAGGTTCACGTTGAGCTCCCCGAAGGCGCTGACCGCGACTCCGTAGCCCGCGAGGACCTGATTGGCCTTGGCCAGGGCAGCGGTGGCGGTCGCGTCCTGGAGCCGGCCCATGGCCAGAACGCCGTGCTCGGCGACGACGTCGGGCAGGACGGCCCGGATCGCCGCCAGCGTCTGGTCGGTGACCCAGGTCGAAACCCGTCCGTTGAAGTCCCCCTCGGCGCCGGTTCCGATCAGCTTGGCCAGCAGCACCGGGGGATCGGTCACCTGGAACGCCAGCTCACCGAACACTCTCAGCGTCACCACGAGGCCGGTCGGACCGTCGGTCAGGTTGTCGACCGGACCGCCGAATTCGACGTTCGGCATGTCACGGGTGGCGACGAAATAGACCTCGGCGTCGTAGTAGGCGTCGCCGGTCAGGCGATTGACCAGCCAGCCGAGCGCCAGCGAGGCGCCCTCGTCGAGCTGATACCGGCCCGGGCCCATCACGCCAATGACCGTGCCCAGATTGGTGAACACCGCCTGGTAGTCGAGGTCGACGTTCAGTTGCGAGTAGCGGTAGATCTGCTGATCAGGCCACTTCCAGGCGACCTGGTCCTTGGCCTGGTCCGGCATCTCGATGAAGAGACGCTGGATCCCCTTGTCCCGATGGCCCTCAAACAGCGGCATGCCCACTTCCTTTCCGCGCCCGGCTCAGTCGATTGCGAACACTCGCGGTGCTGATCGGTTCGCGCGCGCGCAGACTTGAACCGCGGACCGCATCCCCCGGCCGATAGGCCGTCGCCGCGCGCGCCGCGAACGCGGTCAGGCGTCGACGAGAACCTGGGCGGGTTCCGCGGCTGAGCCGGCGTCGGCTCCGGTGAGCACCTCAACGGTGGCTCGGGCGCGTCCGTTGTAGCTGCCGACCTCGAGGACGACGAACCAGCGATCGTCCCAGGGCACGTCGATCCGGACCGGCCTGCCACGGTAGCGGCCGCCGTGGGATTCATCCCTACCTCCGATCTCTCCCGGTTCCCATTCTTACCCGGACTGTCGGCGGGGCAAGCGGGCCAGACGGACTAGGCGGCGGGCCGGCGCGCCGTCCAGTTGCGCTCGAGGTTGGCGATCAGCGCCGGCGCGTACAGACAACGCGACTGGTCGCGCGCGTAGCCGGCCATGTACCGCCGGAACGCGGCCAGTGGCTCGTGGGCCACGCGCAGCTGGCGCCGGTTGGCCAGGAGGCTGGTCGGCCCGGCACTCACCAGCTCAGCGGCGTCGCGCGCGATCGCCTCGTCCATCTCCCCCTCGTCGCCGACCAGCTCGTCCGCGATCAGACGGCCATCCGGGTCGGTGGCGTGGAACGCGCGGTTGAAGAAGATCGCCTGGCGAGTGGCGCGCTCACCCACCAGCCGGGGCAGGCGCAGGTTGGCGCAGCCGGGGATGATGCCCTCCTTGCGCGCGGGCAGGTTGAAGTAGGCGTCCCGCTGGGAGATGACGCGATCCATCACGAGGAGCCACTGGCAGGCACCACCGATGGCAAAGCTCTCGACCGCGGCGATCCACGGCTTCTCACGCCGGTCCTCGAGATCGCCGTCGCCCACATCCCCCAGCGGATGCCCGCGGAACATCTTGTGCACCACTCCGAGCTCGCGTTCGATCATGAACTCGACGAACGAGATCTGCCCCTCGTAGAGCTGCGTCAGGTTGATCCCGGCGCCGAAGATCCGCCGTCCGGCGTGCTTGGGATGGGAGGCCGGCGCGCCGCGAAGGACCCCCAGCTCGATGTCGTCGTCGAGCAACACCAGATCGACGGCGACCTCCATCGCCGCCGTCGACGCGTCGTCCTCAGCGTTCAGGTAGGCGTGGTTCTGGTTGGTGACGATGCCGATCCGGCCGGCACGGTCGACCCGGATGGGCCCCAGATCGGCGGCGCCCAGGCTCCTGAAATCCTCCAGCAGTGCCAGGGCGGCCTGGGTCGGGCGGGCCATCGAGTGCACCAGATGGGCGCCGCACCGGTCGTCGGCCAGCACGCCCGCCAGGAACTCTCCTTGTGCGATCTCGAGCCCCTGCTTGTCCTTCTGCAGCAGCTCGCGCTCGCGGTTGATCTGAGCGCGGCTGGGGAGCCCGGGGCCGAGGCGCTCAGCCGCCTCGTAGACGAGCTCGGCCACACGCACCGGACGTCGCAACCCCTCGGTGATCGTCTCGTATGCGGTGACCGGGTCCATCCGTCACGCGCCGGCGATGGCCTCGCTGCGGCCCTCCCAGTGAGCCGCCCGCAGCTGTCGTTTGAGCACCTTCCCGGCGGCCGACCTGGGCAGCGGCTCGATCCGCAGCTCAACGTGCTTGGGCACCTTGTAGCCGGCGATAAGTGTCCGGCAGTGGGCGATCAGCGCCGCCGGGTCGACCTCGGTCCGCGGGACGACGACCGCGTAGACGGCCTCGCCCCAACGCTCGTCGGGCACGCCGAAGACCGCCGCCTCCAGGACCGCGTCGTGCGTGTACAGCGCCTCCTCGACCTCGATCCCGTACACGTTCTCACCGCCGGTCACGATCATGTCCTTGGCGCGGTCGACGAGGTACACGTGGTCACGCGCGTCGAGATAGCCGAGATCGCCGGTGCGGTACCAGCCGTCGAGGAGCGCCTCGGCGGTCTGCGTGGGTTGGTTCCAGTAGCCGAGCATCACGTTGGCTCCCCGCACCAGCAGTTCACCGATCTCGCCCAGCGCCACCCGGTCGCCGGCGGGGTCGGACAGCTGGACCTCGACGCCCGGCACCGGCTGCCCGCAGGAGCGGATGCACGGGTCATCGAGCAGCCGCTCCTCATGGCGCAGCGCGGTCACGATCGGCGCGGTCTCAGTCGCGCCATACAGGTGCACCAGCTCGGCATCGGGAAACGCCGCGTGCGCGCGGCGAAGGGTGTCGGTGGCGACCGGCGAGCCCCCGTGAGAGATCCCGCGCAGGGTCCCGAGCTCACGCGGCCGGACGCGCTGCTCCTCGGAGAGGGCCGCCAGCATCGACGGCACCAGCAGGGTGTGCGTCACTCCGTGGTCGGCAATCAGATCGAGCGCCGCCGCCGGATCGAACGCGCCCAACAGGACCTGGTGGCCAGCCTGCCAGACCGTCGCCAGCACTGCCAGTGAGCCGGCCGCGTGAAACAGCGGTGCAGCCACCAGCCACCGAGTGCTGGGTTCAAACGGCCACACCCACTGGAAATGGTTGGCGTTGGCCACCAGATTGCGATGGGAGAGCATGACCCCCTTCGCCCGGCCCGTTGTCCCGCCGGTGTAGAACAGCCCGGCGAGATCGTCCTCGTCACCCTCAACGAACGCGGCCTCCGGCGCGTCCTCCACCAGCGCCTCATAGCCGTGCCCAAGGTCGAACACGTGCTCGACGCAGCCGGGCAGGTCCGCCACCTCGATGCCTGAGAACAGCACGCGCGCGCCCGCGTCCTGGAGCGCATAGCGCAACTCGGCCGGGGTGTGCCGTGCGTTGAGGGGCACGATCACCATGCCGGCGCCGGGGACTCCCTGATACAGCTCGAGATACCGGTGGCAGTTGGGGCCGATGACCGCAACCCGGTCTCCGGAGCTCAATCCCAGACCGCGGAGGGCGCCGCCCAGCCGGCGACAGCGCTCCGCCGTCTGCCCGTAGGTGAGCCGCACTCCTCCGCAGGTGGCCGCGTCCCGGTCAGCCGCGACCCGCTCGGCGCGCCGGAGCGGCGAAATGATGCTGGGCAAACGTACGTCCTCTCCGCTCTATCCCTCACTGCCCTCTCGAGGGGCGAGTATCCCACGGCGGGCAACCGCCGCGGAGCAGAGGGGGCAGTCGGGCGATCACGGCGTCCCCTGATCAGGGGAGGCCAAGATCACCCGGTGGATCGCCCGGGCGGCCGATCGCCCCCGCCGGCGTTTGGATCGATGCTGTTGCCACGGACACACCACCCTGAAAGGAACAGCAAATGACCACCATCTCCTCCACCACCGCCCCCGGCCCTCATCACCGCGCCTTCGACGATCGCTCGCCGCGCCGGCGCCAGCCCCGCTCGGCGGCGCGGCGCGCCTTCGCGCTGGGCGCGACGCTGGCAGCGCTCATCGTCGGCATCGCCTGGCTGGCGATCGCCAACCTGCACCCCGGTCATGCCCACAACAGCGCGGCCGGCACTCCCGCGGCCGTGCACCCGGCCGCCGCCGGTACGGCCACGGCCGCCCCCGCGGGCAACGCCTCGGCCGCCGGTACCGCGGCGGGCAGCGGCTCCGGCGGCGCGGCGATCCCGGCCACAGGCACCAGCACCCCGTATCCCCACGGCCAGGACATCATGATGTTGCAACGCGATCTGGGTCAGCTCAACTACTACGAGAGCCCCGTTGACGGCATCGAGGGACCCGCGACGATCGCCGCCATCAAGGACTTCCAGCGCGCCAACGGGCTGCCGGTCGACGGCGTTGCCGGACCGAGCACGCTGGCCAAGGTCAAGCAGCAGATGATCACCGGCGACAACCAGATGGGTCCGAGCGGTCCGCCCGCCAAGCCCGCCAACACCCCGGCCAAGCCGGCCAACACCACGCCGGTCAAGCCCGCCGGCGTCGTCCCGGCGCACGGGCAGAGCGCCAACAGCGGTGGCGGCGCGGCGGCCGGAGCCTCCACGGCCTCGACGGGCGCGTGAGCCCGGGCGACAGGACGGCAGGCAGCTGACACCGACGGCCCGCACACGCGGGCCGTCGGTGTGTGCGCCGGCGTCAGTAACCGAGCAGGTGGGCGATCGCCCGCGGCCGCTGGGCAGGCCGGCCGGAGCGCGACTCCTCGCGGTCCGCCGTCGCCACCAGCCGAAGCCCGGCGTTGACCCCCAGCCACCGCAGCGGCTCGGGCTCCCAGCGGCGGGCGCGGTGGTTGACCCAGGGCAGCCGGACCAGGTCGCTGTCCCGGTCGGTCGTCCGACCCCCGCCCTTGACGCCCCATCGGAGCCCTTGCCAGCATCCGGGCGATGTCGAACCTGGAGATGTTCACGAAAGAGTTCTGGGACGAGCGCTACCGCTCCCACACTCACCTGTGGAGCGGCCGGCCCAACATCCGCCTGGTCGAGCACGCCGGCGAACTGGCGCCGGGACGGGCGCTGGACGTCGGCTGCGGCGAGGGCGCGGACGCGATCTGGCTGGCCACCCGCGGCTGGACCGTCACCGGCACCGACGTGTCGCCGGTCGCCCTGGAGCGGGCCGCCGCCAACGCCGCCGAACGAGGCCCGGCGATCGCCGCGAAGGTCAGCTGGTGCCAGAGCGACCTGTTCGGCGAGGAGTGGGGAGCGTTCGAGTGCTATGACCTGGTCAATTCGCAGTACCTGCATCTCCCGCCCCCGGAGCGCCGGCGGGCACTCCAGCGCCTCGCCGACGCGGTTTCACCCGGCGGCCATCTGCTTGTGGTCACCCATCATCCGTCGGATCTCGACATCCCGGGGCTGCGGCCCAACCTGCCGGAGCTGTTCTGCACCGCGCCGGAGCTCGCCGCACTCCTCGACAGCACCGCTTGGGAGATCATCGCCGCGGCCGCACCCCAGCGCACGGCGCCGGGACCGGACGACCGGCCGGTCGTGATCCGCGACGCGGTCCTTCACGCTCGCCGCCGGTCGCCGTCCGGCCCATGAGCCGCGCCGCACCGTGGCTGGTGGCCGCGATCGCGCTGACCATCTTCATCGCCGTCACGGTCACGGTGACGATCAGCGGCCTGTCGGCGCTTGACTCCGGCGCGTTCAAGATCGCCGGCGATCTGCGCACGCCGGGGCTGGACCGGGTCGCCCGCATCCTCACGACCTTCGGTCTGCTGGCCGTCGTGGGACCGGCCGTCGCGATCGGAGCCGTGGTCCTGATCCGTCGCGGACAGCTCCCCCGTGCGGTCCCCCTGGCAGCCGGGGCAGCGCTCACGTCGGCTGCCGTCTGGCTGACCAAGGCGCTGGTCGACCGGCCGCGACCGCCACGACCGCTGGTGCACACCGCCGGCCAGAGCTATCCGTCGGCGCATGCCGCCAACTCCATCGGCTGGCTCGCGCTCGCGCTCGCGCTGGGGGCCGTGATCCCGTCGCGAGCCGTTCGCGTGGCGGCTCTGACCGCCGGCACGCTGCTGGCGGCGCTCGTCGGGCTCAGCCGCGTCTACCTCCGCGCCCACTACCTGACGGATGTGCTCGGCGGCGAGAGCCTCGCCGTCACCATGTATGCCGTCGCGTCCATCGGCTCCCGAGCCTGGAGCGCGCCGCGGGAGTGCCAGCCGCCCGGCCGGGCGTGACCGATCGCCGGCGCGGGCGGCGAACGGGTCCCGTTGCGCTCGTGCGTGGCTTTGCGGTCGCCAACGCTCTGGCCCAGATGCTGTTCATGCCCGCCTACCCGCTGTGGGCTGTGGCCATCTTCAGCCTCGACCTGCTGGTCATCTACGGACTCGTCGTCCGCGGCGGGCGGAAGCTGCGCCCGGCCTAGCTTCCCCGCCGGCCCGGCTCGGCCGTGGGTCGCTGTGGGCTGGTGTCCGGGGGTGTTGCGTTGATCGCCTGAGGCCGCCGTAAGTAACCTGCATCACCACCTCCTTAACCCGGTCAGCCGGGGTGCGGGAGGCTGCCCCCGGCGTCACCCGCCGCCGAGCTGGCGAGCGCCGCGCCGATGTCGTCGATCGCCTGCTGCTCAGGCGGGCTGACGGCTTGCCCGTCCTCGCGGTGCGCCTCGGCCACCCGGTGGGCCAGGCCGAGGACGAAGCGCCGATATTCGTCGAGCTCGTCCGGCGTCGCCTTGCGCTCCAGCACCTCGACCGCGCCGCGCAGGTGCTGCAGGCCGGCCGTCCGCATCTCCTCCGGTGAGCCGTAGCGGGTGTGGTCGATCTCCGGCTTGGCGGCCACCAGCTCGTCGAGCAGCTCGCTCTCACCGTGCTGCTTGCGGGCATCGACGTAGGCCTTGCTGAGGGCAAACGTCTCCCGGAACGTGCCGCCGCGCGATGCGGTGATCACCACCATCCCGGCGCTCGGTGGCCCCATCAGCACGGTCTCCCACTCCTCCGGTTGAAGGTCGGCCTTCCCGGTCATCGCTTGCTCCTCTCGCTTGGTGCCAGCCACGGTGGCCGACCGGCCGGCGAAGCTCATCACCCATTTGGGGTGAGCGGCGATCAGGCTCGGTCAGGACGTCACAGCGGGCCGATCGGCCATCGCCTGGATGTCACGTCGCCAGGCCGATGATCCCCTTGATGACAAGGAGTGCCCCGATGATGGCTGATCCCCGGACCGCGAAGACGTGGGAATGCCGGTTGACCCAGGCCTTGGCCCGGTTGATCGCCTGAGGCGTCCAGTCGGGCGCGACGATGAACGAGGCGAGCGGCAGCTCGAGCAACCACAACATCACGAGGTTGAAGCCGACGACGAGGAGCACCGTCACCGTCGTCGAGTACTTCAGCTTGTGGATCTCGTCTAGGCCGGCCAGATACGAGGCGCCGGGAAGCGTGAGCAGCGCCCCCACGATGAACGTTGTCCGCGCAGAGCCCTTGCTGAGTTCACGCTGCCAGCGGGGCGGACCCTTGTCAGGTTTCGCCGCCCGCCGGGCGCGCCGGCGTTCCCTGAGGCGTTTGTCCCGACCGGTGTGGAGCACAAACGCAATGGCGAGCGCGATGGCTCCCAGTCCGATGTCGACCGCTGGACTGACGGTGTTCTGGGTGGTGTTGGTGGTGCTGGAGTTCGACAGCGAGAACACGATCACCAGGCCGAGGGTGATGCTCGTCATGTACGCGCCCAGCAGGTAGCCGAGCATCAGACGCGACGGCTTGTCGAGCAGCAGCATGACGGTGGTGGCAGCGACGAGCGTCGGGTTCAACGACGCTGTCAGGGACAGCAGGAGAACTTGGCTCATCGCGATCCGGCCGCCGATACCGAAGCCATCACCCCATCTTGGTCTGCTCGACCGCCCGTTCATCAGCGTGATATGCGGTGCGCGATGTGGGCGACTACCTACTCGGCTCCACCCGTGGCGCGCCGCTCGGCACCGTGGAGTCACACCTGTCGACCCACCATGGGGCCCAACCCCCATTCGGCGAGCGGCCGGATACAGGGCAGCCCCCAGGGCCGGCTGGGGGACGGCGCGGACTGACCGGTCGCCACGTCAGCCGGCCGGCGGCAGGAGCGTGCCGTCGTCGAGGACGGCGAGCCCGTCCGCGGCCAAGCCGGCGGCGACCTCCCGGTCGGCCGGCTCGATCGTCGTCCTGCCATGGGCCAGAACGTACGCCAGCAGTTGGCCGCGCCGCTGGCGAACGCTGCCCTGGAACGGCCGCTGGCGGCGGCCGGCCGCCCGCAACTCCGGGACCTCCGGCCCGTCGCACCCGGTCCGGACCGGGCACGCCCCGCATATGGGCCGCGCCGAGCAGATCCGCTGGCCGAACTCCATCATCGCCTGGCCGGCCCGCCACGGGTCACCGGAGATGTCAAGCCCGTCCGGGAACCGCCGGCGCAGAACGCGCCTGACGTTGACGTCGAGGGGCAGGACCGGCTCCTCCAACGCGAAGCAGCGGACGGCGGCGGCCACATACGGGCCGACCCCCGGGAGGTCGGTGAGATCGTCCGGCCAGCCGGCCTCGGCGACGATCCGTGCGGAGCGATGCAGGTCACGCGCCCGCCGCGGGTAGCCCAGTCCCTGCCACTCGGCGAGGACCTCGGCAAGCGTCGCCGACGCCAGGGTCTGCACGGTCGGCCAGCGCTCCATCCATCGCCTCCACGCCTGTGCCGAGCGGCCAACCGTCGTCTGAGCCGACATGACCTCCGCCACCCACACCCCGTAGACGTCGCGCGTGGCGCGCCAGGGCAGCTCGCGGGCGTTCGCCGCCCACCAGGCGAGCACCGCCGCCACGTCAGGGTCGGCCGTTCCCCGGGCGGGCGGGCCGGCGGTGCGCGCGCTTGGCAAGGGGCGAAGCGTACGGGACCTCATCCGAATCAGGTGATTTGGCGCCTCCGGGCGCGGCCTAGCCTGACCTCATGAGCGTCAGCGGATACGCGGGGCGCATGGCCGTCGCTCGGACACCCGGGCTGTTCGGCCGCGTGATGGGCCTGGTCGCGCTGACGGTCGGCTTCGCCACCCTCGGCGTGTGGATCGCCCGCGACTGGGGCGGCGCTGCCTGGTTCATCGGCTGGCTGCTCGCGCTCGGCTGTCTGGTGGGCCTCAACGTGGCCAACGCGCGGGGGAGCACCGGGATGGCTCTGACCCTCCTGTTCGCCTTCGGGCTGTTGATCGGCGTGAGCGTCGCCGCCACCGTCAGCTACTACGCCGCCACCGATCCCACAGCCGTCCGCCAGGCGTTCGGCGCCACCGCGCTGTTCGTGGGCGGCCTGGGCACTGGAGGGTACGCCGTTCGCCGGGACCTGTCCTTCCTGTACCGGGCGCTGTTCTGGCTCCTGCTGGCGCTCATCGCCGGCGGACTGGTGTTGATCTTCGTCCACATCCCGGCCGCCTACACGGTGTGGACGATCGCCGGACTGGCCGTCTTTGGGCTGTACACCGTCGTCGACTTCAACCGGCTTCGCCGGGCCGGCAACGAGGAGGCAATCCCGCTGGCCGCCGGGATCTTCCTGGACGTTCTCAACGTCTTCCTTCTGTTTCTCCGCCTGTTCTCCCGATCCCAGTGAGCCGCGCGCCCGCCCGGGACGCGTGAATTCGAACCGCCGGTGACGGGTAGATATGTCACCCGTGATCCAGATCTCCGAGGATGCGCCGCGCCACGGCTGTGAGCGCGCGCAGGACCTGTTCCTGCTCAACCGGCTGCGTGACCACGAGGAGGCGGCGGAGGGCTTCGATGCTGTGTACCGGGCGCTCGGCGTCGATGCCCAGATGCGCGAGCGCCTCCAGGACGCGCTGCGTCACCTGGTTCCGGTCCGGGGCGTGCCGGTCATCGAGTCGACGGCGATCACGTCGTTGCTGGCCGGCGTGCTCGTCGGTCTGTTGATCGCCGACAGCTCCCTGCCCGGCGAGGAGCTAGACCTGCCCGTCCTTCCCGGGCACTGAGTCCCGGGCCCCCCGGGCACTGAGTCCCGATGGGGCCCCGGATCCCCGGAGCGTCAGCCCCCGCAGCCTCATCCGTTTGCGGTGATGCGAGGCGTGACGGCGCGCCTAGCTTCCGGCGTGGATGCCGGAGGCTTCGACCACAGGACTAACGGGACGGGACGAAGGCGGCGCGACGGCGGCACGCCGACGTATGCTGCTCCCGCTGGCGCTGACGCAGTTCGTGGCCAGCTTTGCGGGGTCAAACATGAACGTCGCCATCAACAGCATCGCCAAGGACCTCGGCACCACCATCCACGGCGTCCAGACCGCCATCACGCTGTTTCTGCTGTGCATGGCCGCGCTCATGATCCCGGGGAGCAAGCTCACCGACATCCGGGGACGCAAGCGATGCCTGCTGTGGGGCTTGACGCTGTACGGCACCGGCGCCGTGATCGCGTCCCTGTCCCCCGGCCTGGGGGTGCTGATCCTGGGCTACTCCGGCTTTGAGGGCGTGGGCTCGGCCCTCATGATCCCGCCGATCTACATCCTGGCGACGCTGGCCTTCAGCGACATCGAGTCGCGGGCCCGCGCGTTCGGCGTGATCAGCGGCATGGGCGGGATCGGCGCCGCGGCCGGGCCTCTGATCGGCGGGTTGATCACGACGACGATCAGCTGGCGCGCCTCGTTCCTGCTGCAGGCCGCCATCGTGGCGACGATCCTTTATCTCAGCCGGAAGATCGTCGATCCGCTGGAGCCGGACCCCAGCCGCCCGTTCGACACCGTGGGGGCCGTGCTGTCGGCGGCGGGCATGGCGTTCCTGGTCATCGGCATCCTCCAGGCCGGCACCAACGTCACGCTGCTGATCATCTTCCTCGCGCTGGCCGTGCTCTTCCTGGCCTGGTTCTTCGTCCACATCCGCTCGCGCGAGCGGTCCGGCCGGGAGGCACTCCTCTCCACCAGCCTGTTTCGCAACCGCACCTCCAACCTCGGCCTGGTGACGCAGAACATTCAATGGCTGCTGCTCATGGGGATCACGTTCGTCGTCTCCGTCTTCCTTCAGACGGTTCGCGGGTTCAGCGCCATCAAGACCGGCGTGATCTTCACCGCGGCCACGGTCGGCATCCTGATCTCGTCGCTGGCGGCCGAGCGACTGGCCAAGCGTTACGCGCAGCGAACGTTGATCCGAGCCGGATTCCTGGTCACCATCGCCGGCGTCGCCCTGCTGCTCGCCCTGGTCAAGAGCTCCTCCCATGTCTTCGCGTTCGTGCCCGGACTGTTCGTCGTCGGCCTGGGTCTCGGTGGGATGCTCACCCCGTCGGTCAACGTGGTGCAGTCGAGCTTTCCTGAGGCCAAGCAGGGCGAGATCTCAGGGCTCTCCCGAAGCGTCTCCAACCTCGGCTCCTCGCTGGGGACCGCGATCGCCGGAACGATCCTGGTGTCCGAGCTGGCCACCGGCAACAAGTCCTACGTGCTGGCGATGGCGACCCTCGCCGTGCTCGCGCTGGTCGGCCTCGGCGCCGGCCTCCTGCTTCCCGCCGGGTCCGGACCTCAGCCGGCGGCGGCGCACGGCGCCTATGTACCCGCGCCGTGAACCCCGCGCGCCCGGTGATGCGACACCTCCACGCTCTCCATCGCCGGACGCCGATCGCGAGCCCGGGCTTCATACCAGCCGGCGTATCGCCGGGCGAGCGGCGCCGCGGTGATGCCGTGGGCGAGGACCGACAGCCCAATCGTCACATACGTCGTCTCCACGATCGTCTCCGCCCCGGGCAGATGCGCCTCCTGGACGGCGATCACCGCAAACACGATCGACGCCAGTCCCCGGGGTCCAAACCATCCCAGGAATCCGATCGTCGCGGGCCGAGCGCCACTCCCGGCCATCGCGATCGCCACCGGCACCATCCGCACGAGCGTCAGGCTGAGGACCGCATACAGGGCGACCTGCCAGCTCAGGTGCTCCAGCGACGGCCCCAGCAGGACGGCGCCGAAGATCAGGAACGTGACCCCGCCGAGCACCCCGCCGAGCTCTTCGTTGAGCCGGGACGCGGTCTCGGATTCCGTGCTGGCCAGCGCGCCGAACAGCGCTCCGGCGATGAAGGCCGCGATGAAGCCGGACCCGCCCAGCGCGGCCGCCACCCCGTACGCCAGTCCCGCGCCGGCCACCGGGATGACCTGGAGCCACGTGCCGGTGATCAGGCGGCGGCGAGTGCCGAACGCAACGACGGCGGCAGCGGCCAGTCCGGCCGCGGCGCCCCCCAGGACTCCGTAGCCGATCTCCTCGGCCACGATGCTGAGGGCGTGCGCGCCCGTGGCCGCCTTCTCCTCGACGTCGGCCGCGGCCAGCGCCATCAGAAGCAGCGGCACGCAGATGCCGTCGTTGAGCCCGCTCTCGACGTTGAGGCCCTGCCGGATGCGGGACGGCAGCCGCGGCTCGGACACCACCGCCTCCCCCAGGGCGGCGTCGGTCGGCGCCAGCAGGATCGCCAGGACCACCGCCTCCCACACGCCGAGCGCGCCGAACAACAGGCCGGCCAGGACGGCACCGGCCACGATCGTGAGCGGGAGCCCGATCCCCAACAGGCGCAGCGGGACCGAGTACTCGCGCGCCAGGAGCCGTAGCTTGATACGCGAGGCATCGGCGAACAGGACGACGGCGAGCGTGGCCTCGGCCAGCGCCCGGACGGTTGAGCTCGTCGGCGTGCTCGTCACCTCGTCGACCACCAGGGGGCCCGACAGCAGCCCAATCGCGACGAACGCCATCGCCGGGGTCAGAGGGGTGTTGGTCAACCGCTGTGAGACCCCCGCCACCAGGAGCAGGGCTGCGGCGATGATCGTCAGCTCCCAGGTCACACCGAATCCAGCATGGCCGGCATGGTGGCGTTGACATCCTCCGGATCAGGTGACGCCGGTGGGTGATGTCTTCCTGCTGGCGTTGGCGGCCGCGCTGAATCCCACGCTCGTCGCCGCCTCGACGGTGATGATGCTGCTGCCCAATCCCAGGCGGCTCATGCTGGGCTATCTGCTGGGGGCGCTGATGACGAGCATCACGCTGGGGCTGGTGATCGTCTTCTCGCTGGAGGGGTCGAGCGCGGTGGCCACGACGCAGAACACCGTGAGCCCCAGCGCGACCACCGCGCTGGGCGTCCTCGCGATCATCGCCGCATCGGTGCTGGCCAGCGCCCGTCACCAGCGGTCGGCCGAGCAGCGGCGAGCCCGCAAGCGCGACCAGCCGCCGCCGCGCTGGCAGCGGGCGCTTGCGAAAGGCTCGGCCCGGACCACCTTCGCGGTCGGCGCCCTGCTCACCCTCCCCGGCGGGGCGTACCTCACCGGGCTGAGCCGGATCGACAAGCTCAATGTCTCGACGTCCGAGACCGTCGGCCTCGTCATCGTGTTCAACCTCATCATGCTCGCCCTGCTGGAGGTGCCGCTGCTCTCGTTCACCGTCGCACCGGATGCGACGAGGCGCTCAATCGACAGGGCGAAGGAATGGATGGCGGTTCACGGCCACCGGTTCGCCGTCGCTGGGCTCGCCACCGTCGGCGGGCTGCTGATCATCAAAGGGCTGATCGAACTGCTCAGCTGACCGCGGCTACCGCCGCGCCATCTCGTCGATGCAGACCGTCGCGGCCAGGATCAGGGCGTCGTCCTGCCCCGGCGTGATCTCGATTCCGTACGTGTCACGGATCCGGAACCAGCGCCTGGAGACCTCGGCGACCTGCTCGCCGTCGCGCTCGATCGTGTACTCGTGGTCGACGATGTTCCCCTTGGCGCTCAGCTCCCCCCCACTCTCGAGCGCGATCGTGAAGCGATCCCGCAGGGGCGTGATGAGCGCCTTCTTGATCGTCGCCACCGTCTCACCGTCGCGCTCGATCTCCATTGTGTCGTGAATGCGGAGCTTGCGCTCCTGGATCTTGAACAGCTCGGCGCCGGACGGGCTCTCCAGGATGAATGTGTCCCTGACCCGCAGCGCCTTCCCGTCGACCTTGAACGCCCGCTGCCCGTCTTCGGTCTCGATCCAGAAGTCGTCGCCGATCGAGAACAGCTTCTCGCGCATCTGATACCGGGTGCCGGCCGGTCCGCCGTGTCTGTGCAGGAGACCCATCGCTCGATCTTCGCGCCCCGCGGGCCCTCGCGGATCACCCTAACGGGATGACGCTGGGGACCGGGTGGGTGCCCCGCGTCCTGGGCAGAGGGACGCGGGGCTGTTGGGGGGCATCGACCCACCGGGCAGTCCGCGGCGGCCGGTGCGCACCTGTGGCCGACCGTGGCCCGGCGGCCGCCGCTGACCGACGCGAACGCCCGCGTGATGATGGCGTCAAGCCAATCCGGTGTCGATACCGCAGTTGAGTGATCTGGCCGTGGGCTCAGGCTCGCCCGCGCAGGAACATCCCCTCGCCCAGGGCCTTCGCCACCAGCTGGGCCCGGGAGCGCGCGTCCACCTTGCGCATGGCGTTGCGCACGTGCGTGCGCACCGTGTTGTGGGCCAGGTGCAGCTCCTGGGCGATCTCGCTCCCGCTCAGCCCCAGAGCGATCAGCTCCACCACTTCAAGCTCCCGGGACGTCAGCGTCGCGCACGACCCACCCGGGGCGTGCCCGGTGGGCGGCCGGCGACGCCGCCGGCTGACGCCCGTCACGACCACCAGCACCAACCGGCGACCGGTCACCACCTCAGGATGTCCGCCAAACTCCACCCGGAGACGGGCCCCGTCAGCCCGGATGACCTCGGCGGTGCCGGAGAACTGGGGAGTCTCCAGGATCTCGTGCCACTCGCGCGCGGACATGACCGGGCCGTCGACGACGAAGTCGTAGATCGGCAGGCGGAGAAGCGCGTCGCGCCGGTAGCCGAACAGCTGGAGGTAGGCGCCGTTCATCTCGACGTGATGCCGCTGGTCGTTGACAAGCGCCATCGCGTTGCGGGAGCGCTTGAACGCCTCCCAGAACAGACCCGCCCAGCCGGAGGACGCGGGTGGCTGGGCGGTCGGCGGTGTGCGACTGGACATGGTGGCGGCCACGGCTCATCACCTCAGGCGACTCGATGAAGTTTGCGCCGGGCAGGCCGGTCCTGCCTCACCCACACCGGGTGATGCGGCGCACCCCCCGCCGCGCGATCCTCGCTGCGCCGGTATTCGTCTTCCGCCGAACGATCCGAGGCCTGAGCATGAGCACGCCGTTTCAGGGAGTCATCAACGTCGACATTCGCGACTCGGTTCCTGATTGGGCGCCGTTCGAGCCAGCGAAGGCGCCGGACGGGGCCCCGAGTGTGGTCTACATCGTGCTCGATGACGTCGGGTTCTCGGCGATTGGCTGCTACGGCGGACCGGTGGAGACGCCGAACATCGACCGGATCGCCGCGAACGGCGTGCGCTACACGCAGTGGCACACCACCGCCCTGTGCTCGCCGACGCGATCGTGCCTGTTGACCGGGCGCAACCACACGCGCAACAGCATGGCATGCATCACCGAGGCGGCGATCGGCTTCCCCAACGCCAGCGGCACGGTGCCGCCGGAGAACGGGATGCTGCCGGAGATCCTCGGGGAGCTGGGCTGGAACACGTACATGACCGGCAAGTGGCATCTGTGTCCCACCGACGAGATGCATCTGGCCTCGACGCGGCGCAACTGGCCGACCGGGCGCGGGTTTGAGCGCTTCTACGGCTTCCTGGGCGCCGAGACCAACCAGTGGCATCCGGACCTCGTCTACGACAACCATCCGGTCGACCAGCCCTGCCAGCCCGAGGACGGCTATCACCTGACGGTGGACCTGACCGACAGGGCGCTGGAGTTCATCCAGGACGCCAAGGCGGTGGCGCCGGACAAGCCGTTCTGCCTGTACTACGCGCCGGGTGCCTGCCACGCGCCTCACCAGGTGCCGAAGGAGTGGATAGAGAAGTACAAGGGCCGCTTCGACATGGGCTATGAGGCGATGCGGGAGCAGACGCTGGCGCGCCAGAAGCAGCTCGGAATCGTCCCGGAGGACACGCAGCTGCCCCCCGTCAACCCGATCGGGACCCCCCAGGATCGCAAGGGACCGGCCGGCGAGCCTTTCCCGATGATGGACTTCACCCGGCCGTGGGGCTCCCTGTCCGCTGACGAGCGCAAGCTGTTCTGCCGCATGGCCGAGGTCTACGCCGGGTTCCTGGCCCACGCCGACAATCAGATCGGCCGTCTGCTGGCGTATCTGGAGGAGACCGAGCAGCTGGAGAACACGATCATCGTGCTCGTCTCCGACAACGGGGCCAGCGGTGAGGGCGGACCGAACGGCTCGCTCAACGAGAACAAGTTCATCAACGGGATCCCTGACGACATCGAAACCAACCTGGCGATGATCGACGAGCTCGGCAGCCCCAAGACGTACAACCACTACCCCAACGGCTGGGCGATGGCGTTCAACACGCCGTTCAAGATGTGGAAGCGCTACGAGTTCAACGGCGGCAGCTGCGATCCCTGCATCATCTCCTGGCCCCAGGGGCTGCAGGCCAAGAACGAGATCCGGCACCAGTACCACCATGCGATCGACATCGTCCCGACGATCCTCGACTGCCTCGGCGTCGAGCCGCCCGCGACGATCAAGGGCCACGTGCAGAGCAGCCTCGATGGGATCAGCATGCGGTACAGCTTCGACCAGGCATCGATCCCGACCGCTCGCTCGACGCAGTTCTACTCGATGCTCGGCTCCCGGGCGATCTGGCACGACGGCTGGAAGGCCGTCAGCACGCACCCGACCGTCGCGGGCTGGGGCCACTTCAACGACGACACGTGGGAGCTGTATCACGTCGAGACCGACCGTTCGGAGCTGCACGACCTGGCCGGCGAGCAACCGGAGAAGCTGCGTGAGCTGATCAACCTGTGGTTCGCCGAAGCCGGCCGAAACGGGGCGTTCCCGCTTGATGACCGTTCACCGATCGAGATCATCACCACCCCACGTCCCCAGCTGACCAGCCCGCGCGACCGCTACCGCTACTTCCCCGGCGTCGCCGAGGTTCCCGAGGCGCAGGCGGTCAACATCCGCAATCGCAACTACATCATCGGAGTGTGGGTCGACCTTCCCGCGCCCGGTGCGAGCGGGGTGCTGTTCGCGCATGGGTCGCACTTCGGCGGCCACACCCTGTACGTCAAGGACAACCGGCTGCACTACAACTACAACTTCGTCGGCATGCTCGATCAGCAGATCGTGGCCACCGAGGACCTCCCGGTCGGCGACAACTTGATCGTGTCGGCGGAGTTCGTCAAGGACAGTGAGGGCAAGCCGGGTGTCTGCACGGGCATCCTGTCGCTCTACCACGGCGACAAGAAGGTCGGCGAGGGCGCGATCAAGACCCAGCCGGCCACATTCGGCCTCACCGGGTCCGGGCTGACCATCGGGCGCAGCCTTCACGCCATCACCTATGACTACCCGGGCCTGCGGCCGTGGACCTTCGCCGGCGGCAACATCCACTTCGCCGCCGTCGACGTCAGCGGCGAGCCCTACGTCGACCTCGAGCGCGAAGCCGCCGCGATGATCGCCCGCGAGTAGCCGCCCTCCGCGGCCGGCTCCCGCGGCCGCCCGCCCCCCCATCTGGGGCCGCCGGGGGCCGACTGAGCCGGATCGTTAGAATTCGCCGCCGACCAGACACCGAGAGCATCGGGGGGACTCGGTTGACCACGTGGGCAGATGTGGTTCTGCGCAGCCGCGGCTGGCGCGCAGACCTTGGAGACGGCGAAGCTGGAGACCAGAGCGCGCCGGCGCGCGCCCCGCGGACGCGGCCGGCGGCCCGCTCGCTCCGCACCGGTACGCTGCGCGCGCCGCCGCTGCACGCCGGCCGGGCGTCCCGGGGGATCGCTCTGGGAGCGGCTGCGGCGGGCGTCCTGGGCGTGACCGTCATGTCGGCGGTCGTCGGCGTCACCAGCCCCATCGTCGACCACTCGGCGGTGTTCGTGACTCTCCGCACCGTGGCGTGCGTCGGCCTGCTGGTCATCGCGCTCACCATGGGGCTGCGCGGAGCCAGCGGCCGCATGGCGGGCGTGGTGGTGATGTCGGCCGGCCTGCTCGGCCTCTCCGGTCTGACCGCGGCCGACGCAGCGCTACCGTTCGCCCTCGGCCGAATCAGCGTCTCGCTCGCGCTGCTCATGATTGTCTACGCCTGCTTCGCCTATCCGACCGGCCGGGTCGAGGACCGACCGGCCCGCCGGCTGATCGCCGCCTCGGCCAGTGCCATCGGAGCGCTCCTGGCCGCCAACCTGCTCCTGTCCAACGTGCCACCGGTGGCGGGCCCATTCACGCGCTGCAGCGGCAGCGTCTGCCCGGCCAATCCGCTCAACGTGGTCTCGGTGCCGGCCACTGCCGGCCGGGCGCTGTCCACCAGCCTGGCGCTGCTCACCGCGTGTGCGCTGGCCGCGACCGCCGTGATGCTGGCGCGGCGCGCCGTCCGTGCCACCGCGCTGCAGCGCCGCAGCCTGGTGCCGCTGCTGGCGTGGGCGTCGACCGCCGCCCTCGGTTACGGCTTCTTCGTCACCGTCCGGGCACTGGACCAGAGCGCGCCGCTCCTGGCCCCCGGGGCCATCGTTGTGGCCGCCATCATCGCCGCGATGCCGCTCGTGCTGGCGCTGGCGATCGCCCGCGGGCGCGTGTTCGCGATAAGCGCCGTGGAGCACCTGATCGCCGAGATCGAAGCCGCGTCGAGCCTGGCCGGGCTCCAGCGGACGCTGGCGCGGGCCTTCGCCGACCCGCCGCTCCAGTTGCTGCTGTGGCACGCCGCCGACGAGTGCTATGTCGACGTCGATGAGCGGCCGGCGGACGTGGCGGCGATCGGCCCGGAGCGGAGCGTGGCCGCCGTCTCGCGTGGCGGCGATCCGCTCGCGCTCGTCGTTCACGATCCGGTCCTGCCGGCCGACGTGCTCGATGCCGCCGCCTCGGCCATCCGTCTCGCCCTGGACAACGCCCGGCTGCAGATCACGCTGTCAGCGTCGATTCGCGCGCTCGAGGCCTCCCGCAAACGAGTCGCGCGCGCGGCCGACGCGGAGCGCCGGCGGATCGAGCGTGACCTCCATGACGGCGCGCAGCAGGGGCTGATCGCGCTCAGGATCCGATTGCAGATGCTCGAGGAGGTCGCCCGGAACGACCCGCGGGCGGTGGCACCCGCGCTGGCCGATGCCGGCCGACGCGTCCAGGCGGCTCTCGACGACATCCGGGATCTGGCCCACGGCATCTATCCGTCGGTCCTGAGCGACCTCGGTCTGACCTACGCCCTCGCCGATGTCGCCCGCCGCCTGCCGGTGCAGGTCGCGCTGCGCGTCGACCTGCCACGTCGGGTGCCGCCGGACGTGGAGACCGCCGTGTACTTCTGTTGCGTCGAGGCGCTCCAGAACGTCGCCAAGCACTGCGGAGCGGACACCCACGCCGAGCTCTCGCTGTCCGAGGCGCCTGACGGCCTGCGCTTCGTGCTGGCCGATTCCGGCCCCGGATTCGATCCGGCCCTCGCCGCCAACTCGCACGGGATCACCGGCATGCGGGACCGGCTGGAAGCGATCGGCGGCCGCCTCACCATCCGCTCCCAGCGCGGACGGGGATGCCGCGTCAGCGGACACATCCCGCTGCGCCCGGACCGCTCCGCCGAGCGAGCAGCGGCGTGACCATCACCTGGATGGGGTGACGTCCCCCGCGGGTTGCGCTGGCACAGTTGCCCACATGCCCGCCGGGAGAGATCCGCGTGCCAGAGGGACTGTCGGCGACTGAGGTCGGCAAGGAGATCGCCGAGCACCGCAAGCACGGTGACGAGGCCAAGGACACGGCGCATCGCGACCGTGTCATCTCCATCGTCGAGGCATTGACGCTCTCCCTGGTAGCGGTGGTCGCCGCCTATTCCGGGTTTGCCGCGGCCAAGTGGGGAACCGAGTCATCGGTCTCGCTGGCCAGGGCCGCCGCACTGAGGACCAAGGCCAGTCGCGCCGACCTGGAGGCACTCGTCACCAGAACCCAGGACTCGGTCTCGTTCAACGCCTGGTTCACCGCCCTCGTCGCCGGAAACGTCAAGGCGCAGCGAATCGCGATCAGGCGCCTGCGGCCCGGCTATCGGCCGGCGTTCTACGCCTGGCTGGCGACCGATCCGGCGCACAACCCGCATTCGCCGCCAGGCCCGGCGTACATGCCGCAGTACGTGATCCCCCAGCAGGCGGTCGCCACCGCCGATGATGGCGCCGCCGACGCGGCCTTCGCCCGCGGGGAGGCCGCCGGCGCAACCTCGGACCAGTACGTTCGCGACACGGTCTTCCTGGCCACGGTCCTGTTCATGATCGGAATCAGCAGCCACTTCACGCTCCGCCAGGCGCGCTACGGCCTGGTCGCCATCGCGCTGGTGCTGTTCGCCTTCTCGGTTGTGCAGCTGGCCGGCCTGCCGGCGCCGCCATAGGCCGTCCCGCACGGCCTCACCGCGCGGCGCGGCGCAGCGCGTCGTCAACCACCCCCGCCGCCGTCACGTACGCGACATGAGTGCCGATGGACGTGGCCATGACGTCGGCCGGCCAGCGCCACGGTGGCGGCGTACGGCCGAGCAGAGGGAACAGCGACAGCGTGGCGCTCATCAGTGTGGCGCCGAAGATGAGGCTCGCCCACGGGTCGCGGAAGCGGCGGCGCAGCAGCCCGTGCCACAGGCCGAACGCCGAGCCGTAGCTCCAGCGGAGCGCCAGGCCGAGGTCGCGATCCTCCCGCCGGGTCACGTGCCCCAGGTGCATGATCCCGGCCACGATCTGCCCGGGCACCAGCGAGTCGTCGTAATCCAGGGGCCCGCGGTGGCGCCCGCGCACGCGGCGCTCGGCCGCGTAGGCAAGCGTCATCGTGGCCGTACCGGCGGTGCCGGCCAGGATGCTGCGGATCGGCCAGGGAACAGAGATGTGCGACATTCGTCCCTCCTTCATGGTCCGGGGAGCTCGATGACCCGGTCGACGAGGTCGAGTCCCTCGGAGCGGTGCGTGATGAGCAGGACCGTCCTGCCGGCGGCCGCCGCGAACACATCACGGACGAGCTCGCCGGCGGTGCCGGGGTCGAGGTGGGCCGTCGGCTCGTCGAGGATCAGCACCGGGGCATCGGCGAGCAGGGCCCGGGCCAGAACGAGGCGCTGGCGTTGCCCGCCGGACAGCTCGCGCCCCTCCTCTCCTACCAGGGTGTCCAGTCCGCCCGGGAGCCCGCAGACCCAATCCCAGAGCTGGGCGCGGCGGAGCGCTTCCTCCACCTCCCGGTCGGTCGCCCCAGGACGCGCCAGCCGCACGTTCTCGCCGATGGCGGCCGAGAACAGGTGCGACTCCTGGCCGGCCAGCGCAATCACCCGCCGGACCTCCTGGAGCCGGTACTCCCGGAGGCTGCGCCCGGCCAGCGTCACCCGGCCCGCCTCCGGGTCGAGGAACCGCAGCAACAGGTTGGCGATCGTCGTCTTCCCGGCGCCGCTCGGTCCCACCAGCGCCACCCGCTCCCCGGGCGCCAGCCGCAGGCTGAGGCCGGCGACCGCCGGGCGCTCCGCGCCCGGGTAGCGGGCGCGCACCCCCTCCAGCTCCAGCGCGAAGGGCCAGCGCGGAGACGCGGCCGGTGCCACCGGATCGCGGACCGCGGGCTCACGGTCGACGAGCTCCAGGATCCGGCGCCCGGCGGCCAACGTGGCCGACAGCTCGCGCGCCGCCGCGGCCAGCGGCGTCACGGCCTCGAACGAGGCCAGCGCCAACAGCGCCAGCGCCGCGATGAGAACCCGGTCGAGCCGGCCCTCCGCGGAGGCGTGCACCGCGACGGCGAGAACGCCGGCCACCGTGGCGCCGGTCACCACCACCCCCAACGCCTCGCCGACGCCGCCGGCAAACGCGTCGCGTCGCACCAGCATGACGGCAGCTCTGTCCGCGGCCTCGATGCGTCCGAGTGCGGCCGCCTCCGCGCCGCTGCAGACGATCTCCGGGCCGCCGCGCATCACCTCGATGAGCTCGGCGGACAGCTCACCGCGCGCGGCGGCCTGCCGGCGCCCGGCCGCAGCGCTCACATGCCCGGCGAGGACCGGGACGGCGAGGCCGCCCGCGAGCAGGCCGCCGGCGAGCAGCAGGCCGGCGACCGGCAGCACGGCGGCGGTCGCTCCGACCGAGACGGCCCCGGCGAGCAGCGCCACCAGCGGCGGTCCCAGACCGCGCAGGTACAGATTCTGCAGCGCGTCGACGTCCGCGACCATGCGCGAGAGCAGATCGCCGGTGCGATATCCCTGAAGCTCGGCCGGCGCCAGCGGCGCGATCCGCTCATAGAAGCGCACCCGCACTCCGCCGAGCATCCGCAGCGCCAGATCATGGGATTGCAGGCGTTCGAGATAGCGCAGGACCGGACGGCCGAGGCCGAAGAACTGAACCGCGACGATCGTCACCATCAGCGACAGAATCGCCGGCCGCTCGGCGGCCCGGGAGATCAGGTACCCGGCGGTCGCCATCAGGCCGACGCCGAACAGGACGGTCAGCGCACCCAGCACGGACGCAAGGGCACAGCGCGGCCACCGCACATGCGTGAGCCGCAGAAGCGCAGGCAGCGTGCGGCTCACGCGGCCCTCCGCGCCGTCACGGCCGTCCCCTGCTCCAGGCAGACCACCCGGTCCGCTTCTCGCACCACCTCCGGACGGTGCGCGATCACCAGCATCGTCCGCCCCTCCCCCAGCCGCCGCACCGCGCGCGTCACCGCCGCCACGTTCGCCGGGTCGAGATCCGCCGTCGGCTCGTCGAGAATGACCAGCGGGGCGTCGGACAGAAACGCGCGCGCCAGTCCGACGCGCCGTCGCTCGCCGGGGGACAGCGGGCGCTCCCCGTCGCCGACCCGCGTGGCGTAGCCGCGGGGAAGCGCGGTGATGAACTCGTCGGCGCCGGCGAGCGCCGCCGCCGTACGGAGCGCCGGCTCCGAGGCCGCGGGATCACCAAGCCGAATGTTGTCGGCCACTGTTCCGCGAAACAGGCTGGGGTGCTGGGGAACCCACGCCACGCAGCGCCGCCACGCCGCCCGGTCGCAGTCGCGCAGGTCGATCCCGCCGATCGCGACCCGGCCGTCGGTTGGCTCCAGCAGCCCCAGGAGCAGGCCGGCGACGGTGCTCTTCCCGGCGCCGCTCTCCCCCACCAGCGCAACGGTCTCACCGGGCGCCAGCTCGAGATCCAACCCGTCGAGCACCTGCCCGGGGCGGGCCGGATACGAGAACGACACGCGCTCCAGTGAAACCGTGGCGTGCGCCGGGCTGGGAGCGAGTCGCGCGCCGCCCGGACCCGCGGCCGCGGGCGCGTCCAGCAGCTCGAACATCCGCTCGGCGACGGCAACTCCGTCGGCGCTGGCGTGATACTCGGCGCCCAGCCTGCGGAACGGGAGATACAGCTCCGGCGCCAGGATGAGCACGGTCAGGCCGGCCTGGAGCCCCAAACCCCCCTCGGCGAGCCGCACCCCGGCGGTCACCGCCACCAGCCCCACCCCCAGAGTGGCCGCCAGCTCGAGCACCGAGCCGGACAGGAAGCTGACCCGCAGGGTCTCCATCGTCGCGCGGCGATAGCGGTCTGAGACCTCGGCCACGATCGCCCCCTCGGCCTCGGCCCGGCCGAACGCCCGCAGCGTCGGGAGTCCCCGCACCACGTCGACGAAGTGGCTCGCCAGCAGGCGCAGCGCCTGCCACCGCTCCCGCGTCCGCTCCTCGGTGTAGGAGCCGATCAGCCACATGAACACCGGCACCAGCGGAAGGGTGAGGAACATGATCACCGCCGCCTCCGGGTCGATCACGGCCGCCCAGGCGACCACCAGCACCGGGACGACCGTGGCCAGGATCACCTGCGGCAGGTAGCGGGCGAAGTACCCCTCCAGGGCCTCGACCCCCTGCACGGCGGCCGCCGCGATCTCAGCGCCATCGGTTCCGTCGGTCGCCAGCGGGTCCGCGCGCAGCCGCTTCACGACGAGCGCCAGGCGCAACTCCGACAGGACGGTCCAGGCGGCTCGCCGGCCCGCGATCTCCATCCCCCAGGCACATCCGCCCCGCAGGATGAACGCCAGCGCGAACAGCGCAAACTGAGGCAGCAGCGCGCTACCGCCCCCGCCCACCCGGCCGGCGAACGCGCGGGCGATGATCACCGCCAGCAGGCTCGCCTGGGCGATGAGCGCCACCCCCGTCCCAATCCCCAGACAGGTATCGAGGGCCAGCAGGGGACGCGCCGACCGCGTGCGGCGGACCAGGCGTCGATCCAGCGCAGGCATCCTGCTACCGGGAGACCATCCCGCCCGCCCCGCTCGCCCCGCCCGGCGCCGGCGGCGGGACTCCGGCCTGCGGGACGGCCGGGGCGGACGGCGCCGTCAGCCGTCCCCGGAACACGTGGAATGACCAGCCCTGATACAGGAGGACGATGGGGAAGAACAGCACCGCGACCACCGTCATGACGACCAGGCCGTAGTGACCGGCCGCGGCGTTGTTCACGCTCAGGTTGTAGGCCGCGTTCGTGCTCGACACCATGACGTTCGGATACAGGGAGATGAAGAGCTGGCCGATGGCGGCGGCGATCCCGAATCCGGAGGCGATGAACGCCCATCCGTTGTAGTCGGTGGTGGCGAGCGCGGTGGCGAAGATGACGGCGATCACGCCGAAGATCTGGGTCGGCTCCGGGACGGTGCCTCCGCCGATCACGACCAGCGTCCACACCACCCAGGCGACGTTGACGACGATCGCCACCACGCCCAGGACGCGCGCGAAGGCGCGGGCGCGGTCGCGCAGCTCGCCGGTCGTCCGCAGGGCCAGGAACGTCGCCCCGTGCAACAGGCACAGGCAGAGCAGGGTGACGCCGGTCATCAGGCCATAGCCGGTCAGCAGGTCGAAGAAGTTGCCGGTGAAGTCATGAGACGAATTGATCGGCAGACCGTGCAGCAGGTCGCCCAGCCCCACGCCGATCAGCAGCGGGACCAGCGCGCTGCCGATCGCCAGCGCCCAGGTCCACCCGGTGCGCCAGCGGGCGCTGTCGCGTTTCCCGCGATACTCGAACGAGACGCCGCGCGCGAACAGCCCCACCAGCACGAGCACGAGCGCCAGGTACAGCGCGGAGAACATCGTCGCGTACCAGCCGGGGAAGGCGGCGAACATGGCGGCGCCGGCCACGATCAGCCACACCTCGTTGCCGTCCCACCAGGGGCCGATCGTATTGATCTCCACCCGCCGCTCTGTCTCCGACCGGCCGATGAACGGGTGCAGCGCGCCGACGCCGAAGTCGAACCCCTCCAGCACGAAGAAGCCGACCCACAGAACGGCGATGATGATGAACCAGATGGTGTGTAGCTGCATCGGATTTCAGTAGGTCAGGGCGGGGACGGGGGCGCCGGCCGCGTCACCTGACTCCGGGGCGGACTCAGCGTCAGCCTCGGCCAGGCCGCGGCGGGAGTAGCGCAGCATCAGCAACAGGTCGACGGCGCCGAGCACGATGTACGAGAGCACGAAGATGCTGAGGCTGATCCAGATCTCGGTGGCGCTGACCGACGGCGAGCTGGCGTTGACGGTCTTCTGCAGGCCCTGCACGATCCAGGGCTGACGCCCGCTCTCGGTCAGCAGCCAGCCCGCGCTGTTCATCAGAAACGGCGTGAGCACCGCCCACACCGACAGCCAGAGGAACATCCGAGAGGTGCGCAGCGTTCCCCGGTAGAGCAGCCAGCCGCCCCAGAGCGCCAGCAGCAGGATGAGGCTGGCCAGATACGCCATGACCCGCATGGACCAGTATTGGATGAACACGTCCGGCACATAGTTGCCCGGCCCGTACCTCGCCCGGTCTTGGGCCTGGAGCTGGTGCAGGCCGGTGACCGCGCCGTTCCACGTGCCGGTGGCCAGGACCGACAGCAGGTGCGGGATCTCGAGGATCTGCGACGGCGTCTGATCGTTGGCGCCGCCTCCGATCTGGAACAGAGAGAACGAGCACGGCTGGCAGCTCGTCCATTGGGCCTCGGCCGCGGCGATCTTCATCGGCTGGTAGCGCGCCTCGATCACGCCCAGCTGGTTGCCGACCGACATCTGGATGACGATCGTGGGGATCAGCACGATGAGCGCCACCTTCGCCGTGCGGTGGAACGACTCGACGTGGCGCTCGCGGCGCAGGTACCAGGCCGACACGGCCAGCATGACCAGACAGCCGGTGACGACCGACGCCAGGATCACGTGCGCGTAACCCCAGACGAACGTCGGATTGACGAACAGTGCCCACACGTTCGTCAGAACCGCCTGCCCCGACTTGTCGAGCTTGTAGCCGACGGGGTGCTGCATCCACGAGTTGGCCATCAGGATGAACATCGCCGAGAGCATCGAGCCGAGTGACACCGCCCAGATCGTCGCCAGGTGCACGCGCTTGGGTAGCCGGTTCCAGCCGAACAGCCACAGGCCCAGGAACGTCGATTCCAGGAAGAACGCCAGGATGCCCTCCATCGCCAGTGGCGCCCCGAACACGCCTCCGACGAACCGCGAGTACGTCGACCAGTTCATCCCAAACTCGAACTCCTGGACCAGGCCGGTGACCACGCCGATGGCCACGTTGATGAGCAACAGCGTGCCGAAGAAGCGCGTCATCCGCCGGTAGTCCGGGTTGTCGGTCCGATACCACGCGGTGTGCAGGATGGCGACCAGGAACGCCAGTCCGATCGTCACCGGAACGAAGAAGAAGTGATAGATCGATGTGGTGGCGAACTGCCAGCGGGCCAGGTCGTTGGTCACCGCCGCACGCCCCCGGTCAACGCTGCACGCCCTCGGCCGTGACCGGTCGCTCGACGCTCTGAAGCGCCCCCTCGATGACCCGGTTCTGCCGCGCGCCGAAGCCGGCCGAGAGCCAGGTGCTGACCACGGTCACCCGCCGCCCGCCCACGCCGCTGAGATAGAACAGGTGGACGCCCAGATACATGAGAAAGGCGGGCACGCCCCAGAGCCGTCGCCCCCTTACCTCGCACACGGCGCGGCCCCTTCCGACGACGGCGAGCGCTCCCTTGTCGAAGTACTTGAACGGCGTCGTGGCGCCCGGCTGGCCGCGTGAGATCCCCTCCGCGATGTGGCGTGCCTGCTGGATGGCCACGGTGGCGAACCCCGGGAGCGGCTTGCCGTCCGGACCGTCGAGCTTGGCCGCATCGCCGATGACCGAGATCTCCGGGTGGCCCGGCAGCGTCAGGTCCGGGTTCACCTCGAGCCGGCCGGCTCGATCCGTGCTCGCGCCGGTGACGTGAGCCAGCACCCCGGCCACGCCGGCCGTGCACACCCCGGCCGCCCAGATGACGGTCCGAGTGACGATGCGCTCGGTCTGATCCCCCAACTGGATGGTGACGCCTCGCGCGTCGATGCCGGTGACCCGGGCGTGCTCGCGCACGATGACGCCGATCGCGTTGAGCTCCTTGGCGGCCCTGGCCGAGGTCGGCGGGCTGAAGCCGGGGACGACGCGCTCCCCGGCGTCGAGCAGGATGACCCGGGCGGTCCGGGGATTGACCCGCCGGAAGTCGTGCCTCATCGCATCGCGGGCGAGGACAGCCAGCTGACCGCTGATCTCGACCCCGGTGGGGCCGCCGCCGACGACAACGAAGGTCAGCCATTCGTTGCACTCGGCTGGGTCGTCTGCCCGCTCGGCTTCCTCGAACGCGCCGAAGATGCGGTTGCGCAGGTCGACGGCGTCGGCGAGCGTCTTGAGCGGACAGGAGACCTCCTGCCACTCATCGTGACCGAAGTACGACGTCTCACCGCCGCAGGCCATGATCAGGGTGTCGTAGCCGATCCGGTCGCCGCGGTCGAGCATGACCTGCCGCTGCTCGGCGTCGATCCCCGTAACCTCGGCCATCAGTACGGTCGCGTTGGGCTGGCGCTTGAGCATCATGCGGATCGGGGCCGCGACCTCGCCTGAGCCCAGCGCGCCCGCGGCGACCTGGTAGATGAGCGGCTGGAAGAGATGATGGTTGCGCCGGTCGATCACCGTCACGTCGACGTCGGCATGTCGCAGATGCTGGGCCGCCGCCATGCCCCCAAACCCCCCGCCGACGATCACCACGCGCCGTCGCTGCTCTGGTGCGCCGTTATGCGACATGGGTCGGCTCCTGGGCGGCGCTGCGCAGACCGAGTCGGTCGATCAGGTGGTCGCCGACCCGGACCGCATTGGCCATCGCCGTCAGGGCCGGGTTGACCGCGCCGATGCTGGGGAAGAAGCTGGTGTCGACGACGTAAAGGTTGTCGACCTCGTGAGTCCGGCAGTCGGCGTTGAGCACCGACGTCGACGGGTCGGTACCGAACCGGCAGGTACCCGCCTGGTGAGCACAGCCGGCGATCGGGATCTCGTTCTTGAGATACGCGTGGTGGGGCAGCAGGTGATCATGGTGCATACCCAGGTCGGCCAGCATCGACTTCAGCTGGTGATAGAGCCGCTGCTTTGGTTCATCGTTGCTCGACCTGTAGTCGAGGACAATGCGGCCGTCGCGGGCCAGCGTGACGCGGTTCTCCGGCGACGGCAGATCCTCCGTCGACAACCAGAAGTCGACGGCGTGACGAGCGATGTCGCGCAACGACCAGTTCGGCGCAAACCGCGTCTCCCCCGGCTTCTCGCCGCGGAACATCGGCGCCTGCGACTTCCCCACCATCTGGATGTTGCCCAGCGGGTACTCGACGTCCGGGCCGCGCAGGTAGAAGTCGTTGACCCCCAGCGTCTTTTGGAAGATGGTGGGGTTCTCCTCCCGGGACAGCGCCAGCACCGCCTGGCTGTTGTGAAACATGTAGTTGCGGCCCACCTGATCAGAGCCGTTGGCCAGGCCCCGGGGATGCGTCTCAGAGGCCGAGGACAGCAGCAGCTTGGCGCTGTTGGCCGCTCCGCACGAGACCACGATGATCCCGCCCGCAAACCTCTCCTCGCCCTCGCCGGTCCTCGCCACCACGTCTGTGACCTCGGTGCCGGCGGCGTTGGTCTCCAGTCGCACCACCTCGGCGTTGCGCTGCAGCGTCACGTTGGCGTGCTGGAGCGCCGGGCGCACAGCGATGACCTCGGCGTCGGACTTGGCGTGCACCAGACAGGGAAAGCCGTCGCAGTTGTCACACCGCACGCATGCGCTGAACGGCATGTCGTGCTCGTTGAGGAGAATCCCGCACGGCGCATGGAAGGGATGGAGTCCGGCCGCCGCCAGGTCGTCGGACAGCTGCTGGATGCGCGGCTCGTGGGAGACGGCCGGGAACGGGTAGGGTGCGCTCGCCGGTGGCTCCGTGGGGTCTTCGCCGCGCGCCCCGTGGACCTGGTAGAGCTGCTCGGCCCGGGTGTAGTAGGGCTCCATGTCCTCATAGGAGATCGGCCACGCCGGCGACACCCCGCCGTGATGAAGCAGCTCGCCGAAATCCTCGCGGCGCAGTCGGTAGAGGGCGGCGCCGTACAGCTTCGTGGCCCCGCCGACGAAATAGTGAACCTGGGGCTGAAACGGAGTGAGGTCCGCGTAGTGCCAGGTGTCCGGCGAGATGTAGCGCCCGGCGACGAACACCTCCTGCGCCAACCAGTTCTGCGGCTCCCGGGGCAGCCAGTCGCCGCGCTCCAGCACCAGGATGCGCGCGCCGGTCGGCGCCAGTTGGTGGACGAGCGTCCCGCCGCCGGCGCCGCTGCCGATGATGATGATGTCGTAGCTGTCGGTCATCCCATCAGCTCCTCCATCATGTCGCTGAGGACGATGCGACCGGCGGCCTCCACCAGCGCCAGGTGGGAGAACGCCTGGGGGAAGTTGCCCAGATGGCGGCCGGTGTCGGTGTCGAACTCCTCGGCGTACAACCCCAGCGGCGATGCCACCTTGACCAGGCGCTCCATCTGATCGCGCGCCCGCTGCTTTTCGCCGATGACGGCGAGCGCCGACACCAGCCAGAACGAGCAGATGACGAACGTCCCCTCCTTGCCGGACAGCCCGTCGTCGGTCTGATCGGTGCGATAGCGCAGGACGAACCCGTTCTCGGTGAGCTCGTTGGCGATCGCCAGCACGCTCGCCCGGAGCCGTTCGTCGTCGCCGGGCAGGAAGCCGAAGATCGCCGCCAGCAGCGTCGAGGCGTCGAGCGCGTCGGTCTCGTAATGCTGGCGCAACACCCCGCGCTTGTCGACGCCGTGCTCCAGGATGTCGGACTTGATCTCGGCGGCCGTCTCGGCCCAGGTGCCGGAGAGATCCGCCTCGCCGCGGATGGCCGCCAGCTTGGCGGCGCGGTCGAGAGCCACCCAGCACATGAGCTTTGAGGACACGTAGTGCTGGGGCTTGCCGCGCGCCTCCCAGATGCCCTGGTCCGGCTGGCGCCAGACCGCCGTGGCGCACTCCGCCTGGGCCTGGACCAGCGGCCACAGACGCCGCGGCAGGCGCTGACTGCGCCGGGTATGCAGGAGGACGGAGTCCAGGGCGGCGCCGAACACATCGTTCTGTCGCTGGTCGAACGCCCCGTTGCCGATGCGGACCGGCCGCGCGCCGTCGTAGCCGGAGAGGTCCTCGCGCAACGTCTCGGTCAGGTCACGGCGGCCGTCGATCCCGTACATGATCTGCAGACCGCCGTCCGCGTTGCAGTCGAGGTCGGCGATGAACTGCATGAACTCGTCGGCCTCCCAGTCGAGGTTGAGGTAGTGCAGCGCCTGGAGCGTGAACGTCGAGTCGCGGATCCACGTGTAGCGGTAATCCCAGTTGCGCTCCCCGCCGGGCGTCTCCGGCAGGGACGTGGTCAGCGCCGCGACCGTGGCGCCGGTCGGCATGTACGTCAATCCCTTGATGACGAGCGCCGAGCGCTGGATGAGCGGCCCCAGCTTGTGGTCCGGGATGCGCGCCTTTCCCAGCCAGTTGCGCCAGAAGCGCGTCGTCGTCGCCAGTTGCGCGAACGCCTCGTCGACTTTGGTGGGCACCGGATCGTCACCCTCGCCCCAGGACAGGGCGCAGTACAGCTGCTCTCCGGAGTGCAGCACGTGGCGGGCCCGCGCGCGTCCGCCCTCGATGCCGATCAACATGTCGGTCTGCAGCCGGATCGACTGATCGGCGCCCGTGGCGTCGGCGCGGTGGCGATCTTCCTCGAGCGTCCACTCGCCGACGGTTCGCCCGTAGTCGAAGGCCGGCTCGCACACCATGTCGATCTCCACGCTCCCCTCCAGGCACACGGCCACCCGGACGAGCACGTGCTGAGCGTCCTCATCAGCCGGTGGACGGGTGTGCGGCGTGACCGTGTCCTCGCCGCGGCGCGGACCCATGATGAGCGCGTCGCGGACGAGCGCCCAGCCGGTCGGCGTCCGCCAGGAGGTCAGCAGCGTGTTCGTCCCCGGCTCATAGGTCCGGTCGCTGGGCACGGTGAGCCCAAACGGCGCCAGCCGGAAACCGCCGGCACCGCGGTCAAGCAGCGATCCGAACACGCTGGGCGAGTCAAACCGCGGGACGCACAACCAGTCGATCGTGCCATCCGGCGCCACCAGCGCGCCCGTATGGCAATCCGACAGGAAGGCGTAATCGGCGATGGGGGTGAAGGGCGAGGGCGCGGCGGCGCTCGGCGGCATCGCCGCCGGCCGCGCTGTCGTTCCCACCGTCGGCTGGCCGTCGCGGGGTTTCTTGGTCTTGACGGTGGTGCTCATGACGCCACCCACGGGTGGTGCCAGGGGACGTAGCCGGCTGTGACTTTCTCGGCGGCGGACGGCCCCCATGATCCCTTGGCGTATGGGTGGACAGGCGGCGGATCGTCGAGCAGCGGCTGCATGACCCGCCAGCACTGCTCGACGCAGTCCTGGCGCGTGAAGCGCCGGCTGTCTCCGAGCAGGGCGGCGTGGAGAAGCACCTCGTACGGGGTCGGTCCCTCGCCGCCCTCCGCGGCGAATTCCATGTCCATCGAGATCTGCTCCGGCTCGATCGTCTCATGGCGCTGGGCGTCGACCAGCAGGCGCACACCCGTCGAGGGGTCGAGCTTGACCACGAACTGCCCCGGCTCCGGCGGGCGGGACCACCCCACAAACCCCAGCTTGGGCGGGCGCCGGAAGACGATCCGCAACTCGGTCTGCGTGACCGGCAGGCACTTCCCCGTCCGAATGAAGAACGGAACCCCTGACCAGCGCCAGTTCTCGATCTCCAGCCTGAGCGCCGCATACGTCTCGGTGGTCGAGTCAGGAGCGACGCCGTTGATCTGGCGGTAGCCCTCGTACTGCCCGCGGACGTAATGGGCGGGATCCGCAACCGGCATCGCGCGGAACGCCGAGAACAGCGCGTTCTTGAGAACGTCGGCCTCTCCGGAGGACGGCACCTCCATCGCCGCCGCCGCGACCACCTGCATGAGGTGGTTGACGACGACGTCGCGCAGTGCGCCGACCGGGTCATAGAAGTGGCCGCGGTCATCGACGCCGAAGCTCTCGGCCATCGTGATCTGGACGCTCTCGACGTGGTGGCGGTTCCAGATCGGCTCGAACATCGAGTTGGCGAAGCGCAGGTAGAGGATCTCGTTCACACCCATCTTGCCCAGGAAGTGATCGATCCGGTAGAGCTGGCTCTCGTCGATGTACTGGTGGATCTCGGCCGCCAGCTCCCGGGCGGAGGCGAGATCGTGGCCGAACGGCTTCTCCACCACGATGCGTGCGCCCTTGGTCAGGCCGGCGCCGGACAACCCCTTGATCACGGTGCCGAACAGGAACGGAGGGATCTCCAGGTAGAAGACCGGGGAGCGAGCGTCGCCCAGCGCTTGCTTGACCCGCTGAAACGTCGCCGCATCGCCAAAGTCGCCGCTCACGTAGGACATCCGAGCCGACAGGCGGGCGAACACCTCGTCGTCGATCGTCTCGCCGCAGGCGATGATCGCGTCGCGGGCGTGGGTGCGGAGGTCATCCGCCGACCAGTCGTCGACCGCCACTCCGACGATCGGACACGGGAGCAGCTTCCGTTGCTCCAGCCGGTAGAGCGAGTGAAACGTCATCACCTTGGCCAGGTCGCCCGTGATCCCAAAGATCACGAACACGTCGGCCACAGCCGGGCGTGGTTCGCCTCCGGGCTGATCGGCCGTGCGCGGACGAGATTCGACAGCGGTGGTCATGTGAGCCGGGCCCCCTCTAGTTGCGCTGTTCGATCGGCGCCCACCATGCTGCAGTCGCGTGGCGGCACGCGCATCACCCGATGTGGGTGAACGTCAATCGGACCGTTGACGACGTGCCCCGCGCCGGACGGTGCGCGGCCTCCGGCTCGCGCTCGTCGCCCAAAACGGGTGATGGAGCAAGGCCCGCCAGTTGGTTGGGTTCAGGGCGGTGCCGTGGCCAGCGATCTCGTCAGTATCTTCCTGCTGTCGCTCCTGGCGATGTTCAATCCGTCGCTGCTGGCGGCGGTGACGGTCATGCTGCTGCTGCCCAATCCCAAGCGGCTGCTGACCGGTTACCTGCTCGGCGCGTACCTGACGAGCATCACCGTCGGGTTGATCATCGTGTTCGCGGTGCCGCACACGGGCACGGAGAGCACGTCCAAGCATCGCATCGGCCCCATCGAGGACATCGTCGTCGGTGCGCTCCTGTGGGCGCTCGCCTGGGTGCTGCGGGCCGGCCTCGACCAGCCGCTTCACCGGCGCCGCCAGGCCCGCCAGGAGGCCAAGCTCCAGGCCCGCCGGGAGGCCGGCAAGCCGACGGAATCGCTGCCGCTGCGTCTGCTGGGAAAGGGCGACCCGCGGATCACGTTCGTCGTCGGTGCCCTGCTGAGCTTCCCCGGCGTCTCCTATCTGGACGCGCTGGACCACATGCGCAGGCTGCAGGCGGGGACGCTGGCGCTGGTCCTGCTCGTCCTCTTCTTCTGCGTGATGCAGCAGCTGTTCCTGGAGCTGCCGCTCCTGGGCTACGTCGTCGCCCCGGACAGCACCCAGGAGCGAGTCGCCGGCTTCCGCGCCTGGATGGGGCGCAACGGCCGAGGCGCCGCCGTGGTCGGTTCGGCCGTCATCGGCCTGTTGCTGATCGTCCGGGGGGTGGTCACGCTGCTATGACCGAGCATGTTCAGATGCCCCAGGGGCCGCTGCGCCTGGAGACGGACCTGCGGATCCTGTTCCTGATGCTCAACGAGGCGCGATACCGCACGCTCCAGGCAACGCTGGGCGTCTCCCGGGATGAGGCCAACCTGGTCTCGCTCGTCCTGCTGGGCATGATGGCCCACTCGGTCGGCGTGCGATGGAGGCGCTTCATGAGCGGCCCGGCACCGGTTCCGTCACCCGGCGACATGGCGCTCGGTGTCGCCGCCGTGCGCGATGTCGTCCAGGGCATCGCCGGCCCGGCCTCGCGCGATACCTCGATGTTCGGCACGCTGGTGGCCGTCGCCGCCATGGGGGGCGTGTCTCTCCCCATCATCCGCCGTTCGATGCATGCGGTGCGGGAGGCGGCCCATGAGGTGACGGGGGCGTTCCGGCACCGCTACGGCGTCCATGCGGCCGCCGCCGCCAAGAAGGTGAGCCAGCTCAACCTAGGCCGCGGAGACAGCTGAACGCGCCGCGAGCTCGCCGGGCCACGGGTTGTCGGCCAGCTCGGCAAACAGCCCGGAGGCGACGAAGATCACCTGCTCACCGATCTCGGCGGCGTCATCCTCGATGCGCTCCAGACAGCGCGCGACGGCGATCGCCTGACCGCGCGGGGCGGGCGCGGCGGGACGGGCGGGTCCGCTCTCCGACGCGGTTCCCATCAGCTCTGCGGCCAACTCGGAGCTGTGGCCCGCATACGCCTCGCGCGCGGTGGTCAGCCGGCTCAGCGTGAGCTCACCCGTGTCCACACGCACGCGGTCGATCCCCTCACCCGGAGCCCGGGCCAGCTGCGCGATGGTCGCGATCTCGCCGCAGATGCGCTGGATGCTGGAGACGACGTGCAGCAGCGCCGCGATCCGCCTCAGCTCGGATACCGGCGGTGAGCCGCCCCCCAGCAGTGCCAGCCCGGACTCGTAGAGCCCGCGCGCCCGCGCATGACGCCGGCGTGACGCGATCACCACGCTCCGAGCCAGCGCAAGATCGTGTGACCGATACGCGTGCAGCGCTCGATCGAGCTGCTCGACGGCCGAGTCCATGAGCTCGACCGCCTCGGTCTCGAGGGCGGCGACCGTCACGTGGCCGGCCGTTCCTCGTCGACCTCCGACAGGAAGATGAGCGCCGCCATCACCCGGCGGCTGACGTCCTGGGTCTCCGGAAGATTGAGCTTGGCGAAGATGGAGTTGACGTGCTTCTCGACGGCGCGCTTGGTCAGCACCAGCGACTCGGCGATGGCGCCGTTGCTCTTGCCCGCGGCGATCTCGGCCAGGAGCTGGCGCTCGCGCGGCGTCAGCTCGGACAAGCGTGAGTGGGCCATCTTCGACCTGGCCTTGATCAGCACGTCGACGATGGCGGGATCGATCGCCGAACCGCCCTCGGCCACCGCTTCGATGGCCCCGATGAGCTCGTCCCGGTTGCGGATCCGCTCCTTGAGCAGATAGGCGCGCCGGCCGGTGCCCTTCTCCAGCAGCGCGACGGCATAGGCCGGCTCGGCGTACTGGCTGAGCACAACCACGCCCACCTCAGGGTGGGTCTCGCGCAGCTCGGCGGCGACCCTGATCCCCTCGTCCGCTCCCGACGGCGGCATCCGGATGTCGGTGAGCACCACGTCCGGGTTCCACGTGTCGATCGCCAGCTTCAGCTCCTTGCCGTTGCAGCACACGGCCACCAGCTCCACCTCGGGTGCGGCGGCCAGCGTCGTCGTCAGGATCTCACGAATCAGATACGAGTCCTCGGCGATCACCACTCGGATCGGCGGACGCCCCTCACCCCGCATGCCGGCTCCGGCCGCCGCGGGCCGTCCCCCGGCGGGAGTGTGCACCCCGGTCACCAAGTCCCCATGTGCGGCAGCGCCGCGATTCCTCGGCCTGACATCTCAGCCTTTCCTCGGCCGTGACGGCCGGCACATATCGTCGGCCCTGACGGGCGATTCGGCAAGGGCGCGGACCACACCGTTCCGGTGGGGGCCCACACCCCATCCCACCTCGCCGGACAGGCGAGCGCGTAGATCCAGATTGCGGAGTGACCATGTTCCCTAGTTGCACCGTTGTCCGGAGTCCATCGTTTCAGCGTTGCACTGGCGGCGCAGCGTGGGCTTCTACGGATGCCGCCGGGTGCAGGTCACGCGTACCTTCGCGGGCATGGTCGAGGCCGGTTGCGTGTCCATGTGGCGTCAGGGGGTGCGTGCCGGCTGGCGGCCGGCGACCACGGCCGCCATCGGCTTGGGGGGCATGGTCTGCGTCGGCTACGCCACGGCGCAGAATCCGTCGGCATCGCCCGCCGGACTGGCGGCGCCGTTCCGCGTCGCCATCATCGTCGCGCTCACCGCTGCGGCCGTCTATGCGCAGCGCGGCAATCTGCGCCCGCGGATTGGCCATCTGCTCGGCGGCGCCGTGCTGCTGTCGTCTCTGTGGCTGCTGAACGGCGCCCGGTCGAGCGTCCCCTTCAGCGTCGGCGTCCTGGCGTCCGTCGTGACCCCGCCGCTGCTCGCCTATCTGATGCTGGCGCATCCCACCGGTCAGCTGCGCCGGCCTGTCGACCGCCGCTTCATGTACTGGAGCGGCGGCGCCTTCATCGCCGTCGTCCTGGCGTCAATCGAGATGACCGGGCAGCTGCCGGTGCGCACGCCATTGGTCCAGTGCGTCCCGCACTGCCCGGCCAACGAGCTGTCACTGGGCCTCACCCGGACAGTGCCGGTGATCATGCGGGCCGCCATGGTGCTCGCCTGGCTGACCCTGACGCTGGGGACAGCCGTGCTCCTCCACCGCCGCGGCCGGACGGCTCCGGTAGCCCTGCGGCCGATCCTCGCGCCGGTTCGCGTGTGGGCGACGCTGACCGCCGCCTGTCTGACCGCGTTCCTCGTTGCCCGGGCGGTCGGCTCCGGCGCCGCGGGTGCGATCGGCGTCGCCTACGTCGTCAGTGGTGTCGTCCTCCCGCTGGCGATCCTCCTCGGCCTGGTGCTGGAGCGCATGTTCATGGGTCAGGCGCTGGCACGGTTGGTCAGACAGTTCGCCGCCACCCCGGCCGGTGATCCGCAGGCGCTGATCGCCGAGACGATCGGCGACCCGTCGCTGCGGATGGCCTATCGACGACCGGAATCCGGGCTCTACGTCGACTCGTCCGGCGCGTCCGTCACGGTGCCGGATGGGCGAGGTGAGCGCGCGGTCAGCTGGGTGCGGCGTGACGGCCGGCGCGTCGCGGCCGTCATCTACGACTCCGACCTGGGCGATCAGGAGCCGTTCATCCAGGCGCTCGGCGCCGTCGCGGTCATCCGCTTGGAGCGGGCGCGCCTGGAAGCCGATCTCGTCGTATCGACCCGGGAGCTGGAGGCATCGCGCGCCCGTCTCATCGAGTCTGCCGACGCCGAGCGGCGTCGGCTGGAGCGAGACCTTCACGACGGAGTCCAGCAGCAGCTCCTGGGCCTGCGGATCAAGCTCGACCTGGCCGCGGAGGCGTTCCAACAGGAGCCGGTGGCCGGCAGGCAGCTCCTCGACTCGGTGGGCTGCCAGATGGACGAGTTGCTCCAGAGCGTCCGCTCGCTGGCGCGCGGCATCTATCCCACCATCCTCACCGAGCGCGGCCTACCGGATGCGATCAGGTCGGCCGCCCGCACCTCACCGGTCCCGGTGACCGTACGCACGCAGGGGCTCGGCCGGTATCCGGAGGAGGTCGAGGTGGCGATCTACTTCTGCTGCCTGGAGGCACTGCAGAATGTCGCCAAGCATGCCGGCCCGGGCGTTCGGGCCACCGTGCACCTGTGGGAGGACAACGGAAACGTGTGCTTCGAGGTCCGCGACCGTGGCACCGGATTTGACCCGGCCGCCGTCGAGACCGGCAGCGGCCTGACCAACATGCAGGATCGCGTCGATGCGATCGGCGGCCGTCTCACCGTCAGCTCTGCCGGCGGCCAGGGGACGGCGGTGGAGGGGTCGGCGCCGGTGGCCGCGCCGACGTGGCGGGCGCAGGCCTCGCCCGCCCGGCGGGCGGAAGCGCGGTAGGACCCGGCGCCGGGCCAGGCCCGGCTTCATCCGATCCGGGCGATGCCGGGCCAGAGCCGCGCCACGAGCATCCCCAACGTGGGTGACTCTGGATGACCCTCTTCGCTGCCCCGCCCCGCAACGACACCGCCAACCGAGACCGGCGCGAGCGCTTCGGTCTGCTCCTGCTGGCGCTGGTGGCGGCATTCGCGGTCGAGGGCGTGGCCGAACCGGGCCCGTGGGGCCAGGTGATCCTGACCGCGCTGCTGGGGACGACGCTGCTCCTGGCGTTCTGGGTGGCCGAGGTACGGCCGGTCATCATGCGGTCCGCGGTCGTCGTCGCCCTCCTCATGGTGGCCGTCAGCGCGGTGGAGGCCGCCACCGGGCACGTCGACAGCGCCGGCTCCCGCCTGGCCAACATGCTGCTGGTGTTGCTGGCACCGCCGGCGATCGTGATCGGAATCGTCCGCAGCCTGCGCGCCCGCAACCAGGTGACGGTCGACGCTGTGTTCGGCGTCCTGTGCGTGTACCTCCTGCTGGGAATGTTCTTCAGCTTCCTGTACGGGGCGATCGCCCACATCAGCGGCTCGTTCTTCGCCCAGGGGGTGCCCGCGACCGTCTCCCGCTGCCTGTACTTCAGCTTCACCACGCTGACCACGGTGGGCTACGGCGATCTCACCGCTGCCTCCAACCTCGGCCACACCCTGTCGGTTTCCGAGGCGCTCACCGGACAGATCTATCTGGTGACCGTGGTCTCGGTCATCATCGGCAATCTCGGCCGCAGCCGGGCCGGCGACCGGTGAGATGATGCCGGCCGCCGCCCCGTTGTCCGCGGCGCGCGAGTGGCTCGCCGAGACCGCCCGGATCGACGAGGCGGTCTACCAGGCCGTGGCCGGCGTGTCCACACCCCGGCTGGACCGTGCCATGCGCCGGCTGTCGACCGCGGCGAACTACTCGCGGATCTCAATGGCGCAGGCGGTCCTGCTCGCCATCGCGCTGGGCCCCCGGGGACGGCGGGCCGCGGCCACCGGCCTGGCGTCCGTCGCCGTGACGTCGGCGGTCGTCAACCTGTTGGCCAAGCCGTTGGGCGGCCGTGCCCGTCCCCACCGCACCGAGGACGACCGCCGGCGGCAGATCAGGATGCCGCGGTCTCGCTCGTTTCCGTCCGGTCACACGGCCAGCGCGGTGGCGTTCGCCTCAGGGGTCAGCCGCGAGCTGCCCCCGGCCGGCCTCCCGTTGCACGCCCTGGCCGCGGTGGTCGCCTACTCCCGCGTGCACACCGGTGTTCACTACCCCGGCGACGTGGTCGCCGGCGCGGTGATCGGCTCCGCCTGTGCCGACGTGGTGGCGTCGACACTCGCGCGCGGGCGGTCCTGAGGTCCGCCGGCCGGTTCCGGGCGACCGATCGCCAGCAGCTCGTCGATGAGCGCCAGCGCCTGGGCGTGACCCCGCGGTCCGCGGCGCGTCACCTCGTAGACCGCGACCGCCGCCTGGATGTCGGTGGCCGCCCCGGCGCACAGCAGGCCCAGCCAGCGCGGCAGGCGCAGCCGGCGGTGCCGCTGGCGGCGGACCTCCTTCGTCCACCGCTCCAGGTGGGCCTGTCGCGCGCGCTCCACCGCTTCCGTGGCCCGGCTGCCGACGACCTTCGATGCATACGCGTACAGGTCCTGGCGGCGGCCGTCCTCGACGGAGTCGTTGTACGTCCTCAGGAACGCTCCGATCACGGGACAGACCGACACGGGATGGTCGCTGAACGGTTCACGGGCCAGCATCGAGGCCAGCTCCATGACACAGGCTCCCTCCGCCGGCGACGCATGCTTGCCCCGGCCGAGCCGGATCGTCTGGTAACTCGTGGACGTCATGGCATGTCTCCTTCTCTAGTCTTCCTCGTCCAGGTCGTAGCCGATTGCCACCGCAAGCCGGGGCGCACTCGACACCACTCGGGCCAACCCCACGGCCGGCGCCACCGCCACCAGGACACCGACGATCTCGGACTCCGTCGCTCCTGCCTCCATGGCGTGGCGGACGGTGGTCCGGATCGATGTCGTGGCCGCGCCCAGCGCCAGCAGCGCCCCCAGGCGCACGAGCAGGTCCGCCTTGAGCCCCAGGCTCAGACCGGCGCCCGGCTGCGGTCTGGCCGAGAGAACCATCTCGACGGACTCCTCGTCGTTGAGCGCCAGACGGCGAAGCAGGAGCTCCACGTCTTGCATGGGCGGGAGCGTAGGCGCCTCAGATCACAGCGCATCCCCCAAACGGGATGATGGAACCGCATCCCGGGTGAGCAAACTACACCCCCGGCGAGCCGTTCTGCGATCGGCGCGCGGGATCCGGCGGTCGTGGCCGCCCGGGTCCGGAGGTGGTGCTCACCTTTCCTGAAACTCGGGGGCGAGCGCCCTTGTCGCGCTCGTGCCGGTGAGGGACAAATGTGTGGACAAGCGCCCTGGGCGCAATCCACACACCCTGACATGCCAGCCGCCACCCCTATTCCCGTCCGCAGTCGACGCCTCACGGCGCGCCCGCGGAGACGCAACGCCACGGCAAAGATCGACGGGATGCATCTCCGGCGGGCGCTGGTGCGGCGGCCGGCGCTGGTTGACCGGCTGGCCGACGCCGACGCCACCGTCGCGGTCCTGATCGCCCCGCCGGGCTACGGAAAGACCAGCCTGCTGCTCGAGTGGAGCGAGCAGGACGAGCGTCCGTTCGTCTGGCTCAACGCGGCCACTCTGGGCTCCCCGGGGATGGTGCGGACGCTCCCGCCGACGGTCGAGGCACCGGGGGCGCCCGACCGGGGTCTTGTCCTCGTCGTGGACGACGCCCATCTGGCGCAGCCGGAGATCCTCAGCGAGCTGGTCGACTCGGTGCTGCCCCAGCTCCCCGCCCACAGCACCGTGGCGCTGGCCGCCCGCGCTGATCCGGCGCTTCCCCTCGGACGACTGCGCGCCCACCGGCAGCTGATCGAGCTGCGCGACGCCGACCTGGCACTGGCCACCGCCGACGTCGGGCGGGTGCTGCGTGATGAGGGCATCGAGCTCGAGCCGGACGCGGTGGAGGCGATCGCGCAGCGGACGGAGGGCTGGGCGGTCGGCGTCTACCTGGCGGCGCTCTCGCTCCGCGGTGGCGATGACGCTGCGCCGGACGCGAGCTGGTTTGGGGGCAGCGACCACCTGGTGGCGGAGTATCTCCGCGACGAGGTGTTGTCCGGGGTCGCGCCGTCGGTGCTGAGCTTCATGCTCCGGTCCTCGGTGCTCGGAGAGCTGTCCGGGACGGCGTGCGACGCGGTGCTCGACCGCGAGGGGTCGGCCCGGCTGTTGGGCCGGCTGGCCCGCACCAACCTGTTCCTGCGGGCGACGGACGCCGCGCACGAGCGGTTCCGCTGGCACCCGATGTTCCGGGAGGTGCTGGCGGCGGAGCTGCGCCGGACCGAGCCGGAGCTGATCCCCAAGCTCAACGACCGGGCGAGCGCCTGGCTGTACGCGCGCGGCGATGTCAGAGGAGCGATCGACCACGCCGTGGCCGGTGGCGACCTGAACCGCACCGGCGATCTGCTGATCCGAAACGTCGTGGCGTATCTCGGAGGCGGACAGGCGGCGACCGTTGCGCGCTGGCTGGCCGGTTTCCCCGGCGAGCAGATCTGTATGAACCCCCACCTGGCTCTGGTGGCGGCGCACACGGCGCTGGCGCAGGGGGATGCGAATCAGGCGCAGCGCTGGCGGCTCGCCGCCGGCGAGCTGAACGCCACGGCGGCGGGGGCAGACGGCGGCTCCATGCAGGCCGGGATCGCGCTGGCCGAGGCGATGAGCCCCAGAGCCGGGGTGGCGACGATCGAGGGATGCTCGCGCGCCGCCTACGAGGCGGACGGAGAGGGCGGACAGTGGCGACCGCTCGCCTGCCTGCTCCGAGGCGTCGCGCTGCACCTGAGCGGCGAGCGCGAGGCAGCGACCGAGTTTCTGGAGGAGGGAATCCAGGCCGGGCGGGACTGGGCACCGGCCATCGCCGCGCTCTGCCGCGCTCAGCGGGCGACGATCGCCATCGAGTGCAGCGATTGGGACACCGCGACCGAGCTCACCGACCGCGCGGTCGCCGAGCTTGAGCGGCACGGGCTCACCCGCGAGCCGGTGTGCGCGCTCGTCTTCGCCGCGGCGGCCGCCGCCCGCGGGCGGACCGGGCGCTCCGATGAGGCCAAGGGTGACCTGCGCCGCGGGACGGACCTGCTGACCGAGCTGGGCGATTTCGTCCCCTGGTACGGAGCCGAGGCGCGAATCCTGCTGGCCCACGCCTCGCTGGGTCTCGCCGACGTCCTGCGCGCACGCACCCTGCTGGCCGAGGCATCGCGCTTTGCCCGGCGCTGCCCGGAGGTCCTCATCTTCCGGCAGTGGTTCGACGACGCCTGGGCACACATCGACACGCTGGCCGAGACGAGCCTGTCCGGTCCCTCGTCGCTCACGATCGCCGAGCTGCGGATCCTGCGCTTCCTCCCCAGCCATCGGTCGTTCAAGGAGATCGCCGTCCAGCTTGGAGTCTCAGCCAACACCGTGAAGACGCAGGCGCATGCGGTCTATCGCAAGCTCGGAGCGGCCTCCCGCTCCGAGGCGGTCGCCCGCGCATCCCAGGCGGGACTGCTGGGCTCGTGACCGTGGCGGCCGACTCACCCCATCCGGGTGATGACCACGCTCCAATGGTCCCGGAAGCTGTGGGTCAGGCGTGAGCAGGGCGGCGCCGGGTCCGGCCCGTGGTCAACGCCGCACCGGGTCGACAGCAATCACTACAAAGGAGTAACCGTATGGCAACGTTGGTTGCAATCGGCTATCCGGACCAGGGGACCGCGGAGCAGGCACGTGAGACGGTCGCGCAACTGGAGTCCGAGCTGATCATCCAGGCCGACCAGGTCGCGGCGATCTCGCGCGATCTGGAGGGCAAGTATCACGTCCACACCACCCACGGCGGCGCCTCGGCAGGCGGTGGCGCGATCTGGGGGGGATTCTGGGGGATGCTCTTCGGCCTCCTCTTCTTCATCCCCATCGCCGGGCTCGCTCTGGGGGCCGGCCTCGGTGCTCTGTTCGGCCATATGGGCGAGAAGGGCATCGACAAGGCCTTCCAGCAGCAGGTGCGCGACTATCTGAAGCCGGGCACGTCGGCCTTGTTCATGGTCATCGAGAAGGCGACGCCTGACAAGGCGATCGCGGCGCTGGAGCAGTACGGCGGCACCGTGATCAAGACGTCGCTCAGCGACGAGGACACGCGCAAGCTGCAGGACGCCCTGCAACCGCCGAAGAAGGAAGCCGGCGTCGCGTAGGCGCACCGGCGCAGCGTTGCCGCGGCTGCCGGCCGGCATGGCGGGTGGCCGCGGCTCACCGAAAAAGGAGATGACAGATGCCTGTAGTTGGAGCCGAAACGCACCAGACGCTCCTCGGGATCACGACCGGGGACATGGACACCCTCGAGACCGCGATCGGTCTGCGCGAGCTCAACCTGGAGGGGAGCGGGCTGGACGCGCGCACCTTTGCGCTGGTGAAGATCGCCGCTCTGGTGGCGATCGACGCGCCGCCCGCCTCCTATGCGTGGCAGATCGGCAACGCGATCGCCGAGGGCGTCACGCCGGAAGAGATCCTCGGCGTGCTGCGCGCGGTCGCGCCGCAGGTCGGCGGACCCAAGGTGATCGCGGCGGCGCCGGAGATCATGCTCGCGCTCGGCCTCGACCTGCCTGAGGAAGGCTAGTCGCCATGCCGTTGTTCCGACGTCGCCCGCTGTTGAGGGCAGCCGCCGTGGGAGGCGGCGCATATGCGCTGGGAAAGCACACCGCCCGGTCGCAGCAGCAGAACGAGCAGGAAGCCTATGATCAGGGCGCGCAGCAGTCCGCCGCCACCGCGCCGGCTCCCGCCGCCCCGGCATCCAGCGGCATCACTGCCGAGGACACCCAGCGGCTCCAGGAGCTGGGGCGACTGCATGACCAGGGCGTGCTGACCGACGAGGAGTTCTCGGCCCAGAAGGCGCGGATCCTGGGAATGGCCTGACCGGGCTCGGCCCGGCACCGAAGGGCGCGGCGGTGCCGGGCAGGAGTCCCTCTTGCTCTACAGCCCGAAGGGATGCTCGGTTTCCGGCAGCTCGCCGAGGTCGCGTCGAAACGCGGTCAGCGAGAGCTCTTGGGCACGGGGTGACCGGGCCCTGAGGGTGGCGACCGCGACCGGGAGGCGCCAGCCCCCAAGCAGCGGCAACCCGGCGCATGACACCGCGACGAGGGGAACGACGACGGGCGGGGCGGGCACCAGGATCGCCGCCGAGCACAGCCCCACGCCCATCAGCACGACGACCGCGGCGCTGACACAGATCAGGACGGCCTGGCGGCGGCTGGCGACACGTCCGGTCGGCGCCGTGTCGGTGGTGGGCATCGCCAGAGAGGATACCCGGGTTGGCGGGGTGCCATTCGGGTTCCGGCAAGTTCATCCAACCTCCCTGGGCGGCCGGGTGCCCACCCCACCAACAGTGGCAGACAGGCACGCTTGCCGAAGCCCGGTGCTGCTGGGATGGTGTGATCGTCAATTGGACTGCATCAACAGGGCGGACGACGAGGATGTTCCGATTCGGCCGGCAGGCGCCGCGTGACTTCGCAGACACACCGACCTCCTCCGCCGGCGATGCCGGCGAGCGTGAGTGCCGGGTGCTGCTCGAACGGTGGCGCCGCTCCGAGCAGCGCGTCTGGCACTCCTGGAAGGCGTGGCTCGCCGCCGACGCTCGCGACAGCAGCACCTGCTACCGGGTCCTGCTGCTGGCCCTGGCCGAGGAGGAGAAGGCGGCCGCCGCCTTCGAGCTCCTGGTGCGCATGGTCGCCGCCAACCCAGCCGCCCGCGCCTGACATGCGTCGGGCCTGCCGTCACCGCCTGGGCCGGGCGGCAGCCGCCGCGCTGGCCTCGGTGGCCGCCACCGCACTGATCGGCAGCGGCGCGGCGTCGATCGCCGGGGCGGCCACGACGAGCTCCGGGACGGAGACACAGACGACACCAACCGCGACGACCACCAAGACGCGCACGGTGACCAAGCCCACGACCTCGACGACCACCGCGACGACCACGAGGACGAAGACCGTGACCCCGTCGCAGACCACGTCGGTCACCAACGGGACGACGAACGTTCACGTCTCGCCGGCCTCCGGCGGCAACAGCGGGTCCGGCGGCGGCCTGCCGCCCTGGGGCTGGGTGCTGGTGGGGCTCGGTGCCGCCGCGCTGGCGGTGGCGATCTACGCGCTCGGACACCACCACGGCACCGGCGCATCCCGGCCGCCGGACGCAGGGCCGCCGGTCCCGCCGGGCGCAGGCCCGCCCGTCCCGCCGGGAGCGTAGGCCCGCCCGTCCCGCCGGGAGCGTAGGCCAGGCCAGCCGGGCGGCCCCTTCCCCGGTCCCTAAAGGACACGCGCCCGCGTCAGGACGGGCCCGGACCGGCGGGCGGACCTCCACCCGGCAGGGTGGACTCCGCGCCCGGCTCGGCGGCCTCCGCGCCCGGCTCGGCGGCCTCCGCCCCGCGCTCGGCGGCCTCCGCCCCCGCCGGGGCCTCGGCGGCACCCGCGTCCGGCGCAGCGGCACCCGCTCCCGGGCCGGCGGCACCCGCCGCGGACTCGGCGGCACCCGCCGCGGACTCGGCGGCACCCGCGTCCGGCGCAGCGGCACCCGCTCCCGGGCCGGCCAGCAGCGAGACGCTCATCTTGATCGCTCGGACCGCTCCGGTCGCCCCCGCCTGGAGCGTCACCCCAACCACCAGCACAAAGATGCCGGGGATGAACAGCGCCTTGGAGCCGAGCATCAGGATGCCGAGGCGTCCGAGTAGGTATGGGGGCGTGCAGATGGTCGCGCTCAGCGCGCCGCCGACCGCCGTGGTGGTCAGCTTGTCCCGCCGCGACCGGGCGGGCTTGGCGCCGATCAGACGCGAGGGCACGGCCACGTAGAAGACCATCATCGCGCCGACGACGATGCTGAGCGAAATCCCAAACCACGGGTGGGGCTGGCGCGTGGCGACGGTGGTGGCGAACGCCAGCGGGACGCCGAGGACCGCTCCATAGGCCATGATCGTCGTCAGGTGGCGGCGCGCCTGGGCGACCGCCGGCCGGATCTTCGCCTCTCCGGGGCGGGCGATGGCGAACGCGAACACCGCGTTGAGGAACAGGCTGGCCATGGTGATGGCAATGATCGCCAGCCAGATGGGAATCAGGACCGGGCCGCGGATCACATGGAAGGTCCGGCCGCGCAGAACGTGGACCTTCAGGTCGAACATCGCCAGCCAGATCCACATGGCGGGGACGATCTGAACCAGCGTCAGCCGCCAGTTGGAGACGAGCAGACGGACACCATCGAACAGGAGCACGACGCCTCCCACGGCCAGCGCCAGCGGCGACAGTGCTCGGTGTGACCGGCTCAGCCGGAGGATCGCCTCCTGGATGTCCTCCTCATCGTTCTCCTGGATCGCTCGCACCAGTGAGCGGATCCGCGCGGCCAGACCCGTCCGTGGGTTGCGGGCCGGCCCGGTCTGAGCCGGTCCGCCCTGGGCTGGCCCGCCCTGAGCCGAGGGGGCATCTGGCTGATCCGTCCGTTGTGCCGGCATTGGCGACCTCAGCGCGCCGTCGCCCTCAGCAGGACCAGGGAGCGGCCGATGAGGGTCAGGGTCTCGGTGCCTCCGACAGCACGTTCCTCCGGCTCTGCTGCCACGGTGTCGAGCTCCACCCGCCAGTGCAGGTCGCGCAATGGGTTGGGAATGGCGAAGTCAAGCGGTTCCCACCACGCGTTCAGCATGATCAAAAACGGGTCATCCGGACGGGTGTCGTCGCCCGTGGCGCCGCTCAACGCCATCGTCACCGCCCGGGCGAACGATGTGCGCCAATCCTCGGACGACATCGGCCCGCCGTCAGGGCGATACCAGTCGAGATCGCCCCGGACGGAGTCCGGCGCCGGCATCCCGTGAAAGAACTGGCGCCGGCGAAAGACCGGATGCGCCTCCCGGAGCCGGCACAGCCGCGCCGTGAACTCGACCAGGTCCGCGTTGCTCTCCGCCGCCTCCCAGTCGAACCAGGAGACCGCGTTGTCCTGGCAGTAGGCGTTGTTGTTGCCCCCCTGGCTGCGGGCGAATTCATCGCCGCCGAGCAGGAGGGGCACGCCCTCCGACAGCATCAGGGTGGCGATGAAGTTGCGCCGCTGGCGAGCGCGCAGCTCGAGGATCGCCGCGTCATCGGTCGGCCCCTCGGCGCCGCAGTTCCAGCTGCGGTTGTCGTTGCTGCCGTCCTGGTTGCCCTCGCCGTTGGCCTCGTTGTGCTTGCCGTCGAAGCTGACCAGGTCGGCCAGTGTGAAGCCGTCATGGACGGTGACGATGTTCACCGACGCGGTCGGTCGCCGGCCCCCGTGGCCGAACAGGTCCCGGGAGCCGCTCAGGCGGGTGGCCATGTCGGCGACCGTCCCCTCCTGACTGCGCCAGAAGTCGCGGACGGTGTCCCGGTACTTGCCGTTCCATTCGCTCCAACCGGCGGGGAACTGACCCAGGTCATATCCGCCGGCGCCGACGTCCCAGGGCTCGGCGATCAGCTTGACCTGCGAGAGCACCGGATCCTGTCCGACCGCCTCCAGGAACGACGAAGACGGATCGAAGTCACTGACGCCGCGTCCCAGGCTGGCGGCCAGGTCGAAGCGGAAGCCGTCGACGTGCATCACCTGCACCCAGTAGCGCAGTGAATCCATCACCAGGCGCAGCGGCTGCGGCCGGTGGAGGTCGACCGTGTTCCCGCACCCGGTGTCGTCCACGTAGCGCGCGCGGTCCTCGGCCAGGCGGTAGTAGGCGCCGTTGTCCAGCCCCCGGAAGCACAGGGTCGGCCCCCATTCGTCCCCCTCGGCGGTGTGGTTGAACACCACGTCGAGGATCACTTCCAGGCCGGCGGCATGGAGAGCGCGGACCATCTGGCGGAACTCGTCCACCTGCCCGTGGGCGTCGGCTGACGCAGCGTACTGGTTGTGAGGCGCGAAGTAGCCGATCGACTGATACCCCCAGTAGTTGCTCAGGCCGCGCTGGGTCAGCGGGTAGTCGTGGACGAACTGGTGGGCCGGGAGCAGCTCCACCGCGGTCACGCCCAGCCGTCGGAGATGCGCAATGGCGGCCGGGTGAGCCAGGCCGGCAAACGTGCCGCGCAGCCGGGTCGGGACGTCGGTATGCAGCTTGGTGAAGCCCTTGACATGGACCTCGTAGATGATCGAGTCCGCCAGCTGGCGGCCGGGTGGGCGGTCGTCCCCCCAGTCGAAACCGTCGGCGATGACCAGCGAGCGCGGGACGTAGGGCGCGGAATCGGTGGGATCGAGGCGGTCGGGGTCGCCGGGGACGTGGCCGAAGACCGCCGGGTTCCATTGCACGCTGCCCTCGATGGCGCGGGCGTAGGGATCGAGCAGCAGCTTGGCCGGGTTGCAGCGCAGACCCGCGGCCGGGTCCCAGGGCCCATGGACCCGGTAGCCATAGCGCTGGCCCGGGCCGACACCCGGAACATAGCCCTGCCACATGAAGCTCTCGGCCGGCTCCAGGCCCCACCGCGTCTCGGTCCCGTTCCCGTCGAACAGGCACAGCTCCACCGCTTCCGCGGCGCTCGAGAACACCGAGAAGGTGGCGCCCTTCCGGTCGTGACGAGCCCCCGGCGGAGGCAGCGCCGACGGTCGGAGCGCCGGGGTGGGGACGTCGAGGGTCATTTGTGTCAAGGCTCGCACTCCGGTGACCTTCCGGGCAAGGCGGTCGACATGCGATCTCACCGGGAGGCCATCACCACAGTTTCCACCACCACAGCTTTCGGCGCCGGTTGATCCGACACCGGCATGCACGCAGCCGCGGCGGGTGCGGGCACCGTTGTGAGCCCCGGTGGCCGCCCGCACACTCGCAACCATGGCAGCGACTCCTCCCGCCGGCTCGACGGCGGAGCACCGGCGCCTGGAGCAGGCCCGCACCGGCGAGGTCGCCTGGAAGGCATGGGGTCCGTATCTCAGCGAGCGCCAATGGGGGACGGTGCGCGAGGACTACAGCGACGATGGGGACGCGTGGCGGTACTTCACCCACGAGCAGGCGCGCTCACGCGCCTACCGCTGGGGCGAGGACGGCATCGCTGGGATCTGCGATGAGCGCCAGCGGTTGTGCCTGGCGCTGGCGCTGTGGAACGGGGCGGACCCGATTCTCAAGGAGCGGATGTTCGGGCTGGCCAACGGCGAGGGCAACCACGGCGAGGACGTCAAGGAGTACTGGTTCTACGTGGACAGCACGCCGACCCACTCCTACCTGAGATGCGTGTACAAGTATCCGCAGCGGGCCTTTCCCTACGAGGACCTGGTGGCGACCAATGCCCGGCGCAGCCGCCAGGAGATGGAGTACGAGCTCCTCGACACGGGGATCTTCGACGAGGATCGGTACTTCGACGTCGTCGTCGAGTACGCCAAGGCGGGCGCCGACGACATCCTCATGCAGGTCACCGCGCACAACCGGGGACCGGAGACGGCCACGCTGCACCTCCTCCCCACCCTGTGGTTTCGCAACACCTGGGCGTGGGGGGACGACGTCCCGCGGCCGGCCATCACCGTCGCCGATGATGTTGCCGCCCTCGCCGCGGCCCGGGCCAGCCACCCGGAGCTCGGCGAGTGGCTGCTGCGCGCCGACGCGTCCGCGGAGCTCCTGTTCTGCGACAACGAGACGAACAACCAGCGGCTGTTCGGCGCGCCCAACGCGTCCCCGCATCCCAAGGACGCCATCAACGACTTCATCGTCGGCGGCGCACGTGACGCGGTCAATCCGGATCGCACCGGCACCAAGGTCGCGGCCCACCACGTGCTGGAGCTGGCGCCGGGCCAACGCGGGTCGATCCGCCTCCGGCTGACCGGGGCCCCCGGCGAGGGCCCGCCGGCCGCGGCAGCGCTCGGCGCTCCCTTCGATGATGTGCTGGCCGGCCGGCGGGCCGAGGCCGACGGCTTCTACGAGTGCGTGATCCCGGCGACGCTCAGCGCCGATCAGAGGCTGGTGATGCGCCAATCGCTGGCGGGCCTGCTCTGGGGCAAGCAGTACTACGAGTACGACGTCCACCGATGGCTGCACGAGCACGGCACCGGCCCCTGGGACCCGGAGCCGCCGGCGTCCGTGCGCAACCTGCCGTGGTTTCACATGATCGCCGGCGACATCATCTCCATGCCTGACAAGTGGGAGTACCCGTGGTTCGCGGCCTGGGACCTGGCCTTCCATGCGGCGGCGCTGGCGCTGGTCGACGTCGACTTCGCCAAGGAGCAGGTCGAGCTGCTGCTCAAGACGCGGTATCAGCACCCCAACGGGCAGATCCCCGCCTATGAGTGGAACTTCTCCGACGTCAACCCGCCGGTCACGGCGTGGGCCGCCCTGTTCGTCTACGAGCGGGAGGCCCTGATCCGGGGCGCGGGCGATCGGGAGTTTCTGGCGCGGGTGTTTGCCCGGCTGCTGGGGAACTTCACGTGGTGGGTCAACCGCAAGGACCCGGACGACCGCAACCTGTTCCAGGGTGGGTTCCTCGGCCTGGACAACATCGGGATCTTCGATCGCTCGGCGGCGCTGCCCGGCGGCGGCACGTTGGAGCAGGCCGACGGCACCGCCTGGATGGCCCTGTACTGCCAGTGGATGCTCCAGATCGCGGTCGAGCTGTCCAGGCACGATCCGGCGTACGTCGACAGCGCGCTCAAGTTCATCGCCCACTTCCTGTGGATCTCGGTGGCGATGAACCCGCCGGGCGGTCACGGCGAGCTCTGGGACGACGAGGACGGCTTCTTCTACGACGTGATGCGGATGCCGGACGGCGAGCGGATCCGCCTAAAGGTCCGCTCGCTGGTGGGTCTGCTGCCGATCTGCGCGGCCACCGTGTTCGATCCGGACGTGCTGGAGGGCTTCCCCGGCGTGACCGACGACATCGCGCGCTTCATCGCCCGCTTCGCCGACGCCGTACCCCAGCTCGCCGAGCTCCCGGGCCCCAGCCCGGAGGGACGGCGGCTGACCGCGCTGGTCGACGAGACGCGCCTGCGCCGGATCCTCTCGGTCATGCTCGACGAATCGGAGTTCCTGGGGCCGCACGGCATCCGCGCCATCTCACGCCGTCACCTGGACGACCCGTGCCGGTTCGACTGGGCCGGGCAGACGTACGACGTGCACTACCTGCCGGCCGAGTCCGACACGGGCATGTTCGGCGGCAACTCCAACTGGCGCGGGCCGGTCTGGTTCCCCATGAACCTCGTCATCATCCGCGCCCTCCTTCAGCTCCACCGCTACTACGGCGACCGGCTGCGGGTCGAGTGCCCTACCGGCTCAGGCCACGAGCGCAACCTCCAGGAGGTGGCGGCGGAGATCGCCGGTCGCCTGACCGCGACCTTCACCGAGGACGATGCCGACCGCCGCCCGGTGTTCGGCGGCATCGACAAGTTCCAGACCGATCCCCACTGGCACGACCTCCTGCTGTTTCACGAGTACTTCCACGGCGACAACGGGGCCGGCATCGGCGCCAGCCACCAGACCGGCTGGACGGGAACGGTCGCCATCCTGTTGCTGCTGGGGGCCGAGCTGCGCGCCGGCGCCGCCGCGGCCGGCGACTGACGCATCGCCGCCGTCGTCGAGGGCCGGCGACTGACGCATCGCCGCCGCCGTCTCAGGGCCGGCGACGCATCGCCGCCGCCGTCTCAGGGCCGGCGACGCATCGCCGCCGCCGTCTCAGGGCCGGCGACGATGAATCGTGATTCATGGGCAGGGGGTGCCCATGAATCACCAAAGTTCAGGTTGCGCCGCTCCGGGACAGGCCGTCAGGCCCCCACCGGCACCGCCCTCGCCGGTGGCTTGACCTTGAACGGCCGGATCTGGTCGTCGCCCTTGCCGACGATGCCGTAGGTGGACTCCGGCATCTCGTTCCAGGCGCCGGGCAGATCGCCGATCGGCTCGGAGACGATGAGCCGCGAGTCCTCGGAGAGCTCCTGGAGGATCTCCCGGTCCGGGTAGAGCTGGCGCAGCGTCGGCACGTGCTTGGTGAAGAACAGCGAGCGGGACTTGCCCTCGCTGGAGTACCGGAACGCCCAGGTCCGCTCGCCGTCGGTGGTGGCCACCGTCCCCTGGAACGGGAACTTGACGCCCTTGCGGTGACCGACGTCCTCCACCAGTCCGATCGCGCGGGCTACCGCCTCCGCCGGGTCGTCCTCCAGCCCGAACGTCAAGGCGAGCATGAACAACACCTCCGTGTCGGCATGACCGGAGATCTCCGGGAACAGCGAGTCGTCGATGGCCATCACCAGGTCGCGCTTGACGGTGGGGAACTCGCCGATGAACCCGTTGTGCATGAACAGCCAGCGGCCGTGCCGGAACGGGTGGCAGTTGGTCTGCTGGACGGCTGAGCCTATGGCGGCGCGGATATGAGCGAAGAAGTCCCCGGATCGGATGTGGCCGGACAGCTCCCGGAGGTTCGCGTCATTCCAGGCGGGCTCGACGCTCCGGAACACGCCGGGCTGCGGCGCGACGTCGTCATACCAGCCGATGCCGAAACCGTCGCCGTTGGTCGCCTCGGCCCCCAGCTTGGAATGGAGGCTCTGGTCGATCAGCGAATGGGCCGGCGAGTACAGCGCTCGATCCAGGACGATCGGCGAACCGGAGTAGGCGAGCCAGCGGCACATGAGGTGGGTCCTTTCAGTCGTCGAATGACAGGGTTGATGGGGCGCGCTCGGCAACGAACTCGTCGACCAGGTCGGCGATGACCAGGGACGTCTGTCCGTGCGCGCGAGCTTGCCGGCGCTGCCGGGTGGCGCCGTTGACGGCGGCCAGCTGCTGCACCGCGGCCAGTTCATCGGCACACCCCAGCCACACGGCGTGCGAACGGCATTCCGGCAGTAGCGAGTCGACGATTGTCCGGACCGGGACCAGCGTCTCCTCCACCGGGTCGACGAGCCGTGCATCCACGCCGTCGCGAGCCGCCAGGAAGCAGTTCTCGCCCAGGACCTCAGGGGTGACGCGACAGCGCATCGGCTCGCCGTCCAGCTCCAGCCGGGCCAGCGATTGGACCAGCGCGGCCAGCGCGGCGGTGTCGGCGACACGCGACTGCGCGTCCATCACGCGGACCTCCACCGTCCCCAGTCTTGGCTGCAGCCGGACATCCCACCAGAAGAACGTCGGATCCGGTACCGCTCCGGATGCGATCAGCGCGTCGATCGACGCCACGTACTCGGAGTAGGAGCCGAACCTCCGCGGGGCCCCGGTCCGGGGAAAGCCGCCGAAGATCAGCGTCCGGGTCGAGGCAAAACCTCCGTCGCGGCCATGCAGGAACGGCGAGTTGGCCGACAGCGCCAACAGCACCGGGACGCTCTCTCGCAGGCGATTCATCACCCTGATGGCATCCTCAGGATCCGGGACGCCGACGTGCACGTGGAGAGCCATCGTCGGCTCCCGGTGCGCCAGCAGACGCAGCGAGGACTCCAGCAGCCGGTATCGCGCCGCCGTCGAGACATCGCTCGGCTCGCTGCTCGCCAGCGGATGCATCCCGGCGCACGCCGGCACGAGAGCCAGCGCACGGAGCTCCGCGGCCAGTCGCGCGCGCAGCGCGGCGAGCTCGGCGGCGGCGGCACGAACGCCGGAGTGGATGCCCGTGGCCAACTCGACCACCGCGGCATGGGTCTCCAGCGACATGTGCCGGGCCAGCTCCGTGGGCATCCGTGCCAGCACGGCGTCGCTCTGGTAGGACAGGGCGAGGTTGACCGGATCAAGGAGCATCACTTCCTCCTCCACGCCCAGCGTGTAGCGGACACCGCCCGGCCCGCGAGCTGGATTCCAGCGGGCCCACGGACCGGGATGTGGCGCCCGTTCGACCCGCTCCTGGTGCATCATGCTCAGGCCCGTCGTCGCCGGAGGCGAAGGTCCGGTCGATGCCGACATGGCCACAGCGTCGCACCGGCCCCCCGGCCCGCAAGCAGGCGCACACGTGTCGCCCCCACAGGCGCGCATCCGCATGGAGGGCGCAGCCGCGGTGGCCCGCGATCACCTGCTCAGACGGACGCCCGCGCGGCGCCGGCGGGAAGCGTCCGGCGTGCCCGCACCTCCCGCTCTGCCCGCACCTCCCGCTCTGCGCCGGCCGCCTCCGGCTCGAGCAGCAAGGCTCCGATCAGAAAGCCCACCCCACCGAACGAGGTGCCGCCGTTGCCCGGGTCACCGACGGCAGGAGCCGGTCCGGCGCGCCGGGCGCCGAACCGGCATTCGGCCGGTTCGGCGAACCGGCATTCGGCCGGCCGATCACGCTGGTGTCAGGACGCTAGTCGGCGATGTGCTTGCCGTAGGCGATCAGCCCGTAGATCGCCATGAGGTCCACGGCAAAGATGCACAGCGACCAGAACGGATACGCCGGCATCATCAGCAGCTGGGTGATCGAGTTGAGCCCCAGGATGAAGACGCCGGTCCACCGGGCGAACTGGTTGCGGACGAACACGCCCAGACCGACGGCCCATTGGACGACGCCGATGCACAGGGCGACCCAGCCCCAGGTGTTGAGCGAGGCGATCACGAAGTGGGCGTTCGCCACAAAGAAGTGGGCGTTGCTGATCGCCGCGATGCCCTCGATGAAGTTGACGGTTCCGACCATCAACAGGAGGACGCCGGCGAACGTCACCCAACCGGAGCCCCGCTCCTCCTCGTAGTAGGTGTCGTACTGCTTGGGCGGTTGAGGGGAGGCTTTGACAGACATTGAATCCTCCAGTGTCCCTGCAGGCCAATCAGGCCTCGAGTTGTCGTGTGGCTATCACGATTCCATTCACACCGGCCGCTCACAATGGTGCGCTCCTGCCAGCTTGAGGAAGGTCGGCACCCCGCGGCCGGCACCCCTGCCGGCCGGCTCACCCTGATCAGGTGATGACCGGCCGGACCGGCCGGTCGAGGATTCACAGCATGATGTCCCGGCTTCGGTCTCAGGAGGACTCATGAGCGCACGCCGGCTGTGGGCGGTGGCGGCTCTGGCGTGCGCGATCGCCGCCGTGGTGCTGGCGGTCGTCGTCGCCGTCAACCGCTTCCCCCGGGGTCTGACGGTGCTCGCCTGCCTGGTGCTCGCCATCTGCGCGACCTGGTGGGGCCTGCTCCGCCGCGGAGCGGCGCGCACCGTGGGCCTCGTCCTGGCCGGCGGCCTGGTGGCCGGAGCGATCACGCTGGTGATCGTCGAGAACCGGCTGCTCGAGGACGTGCTGGTGATCGCGGCCGTACTCGCTGCCCTGACGGCCGCCCGCATGGCGTTTCGCGTGCACGTCGATCTCCCCCATGCCGAGCCGCCGGCCCATCCGGTCCTGTTCTACAACCCAAAGTCCGGGGGTGGCAAGGCAGCCCGCTTCCATCTGGCCAACGAGGCCCGGCGCCGCCACATCTCCGCCGTCGAGCTTCGACTCGGCGACGACCTCGAACGGCTGGTGCGCGATGCCGTTGTCGCCGGCGCCGACGGGCTGGCGATGGCCGGCGGGGATGGATCGCAGGCGATCGTGGCCATGATCGCCGCCGAGCTCGACCTCCCGTACGCGTGCATTCCCGCCGGCACGCGCAACCACTTCGCGCTCGACCTCGGCGTCGATCGCGACGACGTGGTGGGCGCCCTCGACGCGTTCGTCACCGGCGGCGAGCGTCTCGTCGACCTCGCCGAGGTCAACGGGCGCGTGTTCGTCAACAACGTTTCGCTCGGCCTCTATGCCGACGCGGTCCAGCGCCCCGGCTATCGCGAGGCCAAGATCCACACCCTCCTCCAGACGGTTCCGGATGTGCTGGGGCCGGACGCGGCTCCCTCGGCTCTCCGTTGGACGGGCCCCCACGGACCGGAGTCCGGAGCGGCCATCCTGGTCTCCAACAATCCGTACCGGCTGGGCCGGGCGCTCGGTTCCGGAACGCGGCCCCGGCTGGACGACGGGACGCTGGGAGTGACCGTGCTCGCCCCGGCTGACGCCAACGGGGACGGCTCGCCGAGACGGCGACTGGTGATGCAGCAATGGACGCGTGAGTCCTTCGAGGTCGACGCCGACGGGCCGGTGGCGGCCGGGATCGACGGCGAGGCGGTCATGCTCGAGCCGCCGTTGCGGTTTCGCATCCGGCGCCGTGCCCTGCGCGTCCGGATCGCCCCCCAGCATCCCGGCGCCTCCCCGTCGGCGCTGGAGCCGGAGACCGCGTGGCAGACGATCGAGACGGTGGCCGGCTTCGCATTTCGCGGGGGACCGGCTGATCTGGCGGCGAGGCGCTGAGCCGCTCACCCTGATTGGGTGATGACATGGCCTCAGCCGCTGACAGGCTGGCGGCCATGTCCACCACCGTCACTGTCGAGCCAGACGCTCTCGGAGCGATCACACACCTGGACGTCGCCGAGCGGGCCGCGCGGGGCAAGCAGGCCCGCGCCAATGTTCCGCGCTCCAGCCACGCCACCTTCGAGCCTCCCGCGGACCGGCCGAACCCGGTCGATCTGCTGGAGTCGCAGGCCAAGACCCGGGTGCCGGAGCTCGTTCCGATCCGCTACGGCCGGATGCTCGTGTCTCCGTTCACGTTCTACCGGGGCGCGGCCAAGATCATGGCCAGCGACCTCTCGCACACGCCGCGTTCAGGCCTGACCGTCCAATGCTGCGGTGATGCTCATCTGTCGAACTTCGGCGTGTTCGCATCGCCGGAGCGCCGGCTCGTGTTCGACATCAACGACTTCGACGAGACCCTCCCGGGCCCGTGGGAATGGGACGTCAAGCGGCTGTGCGCGAGCATGCTGATCGCCGCCCGGGACAACGCCTTCCGCGCCCGCGATCAGGACCAGATCGTCCTCACCACCGTCGCCCAGTACCGCAACGCCATGCGCCAGTTCGCCGGCATGAAGAACCTGGAGGTCTGGTACGCGCGGTTGGAGATCGAGCCCCTGCTGCAGCAGTTCGCCGGCCAGTTCACGCCCAAGCAGGTCAAGCGCACCGAGAAGGCCCTCTCCAAGGCCCGGACCCGGGACAGCATGTCGGCGTTCTCGAAGCTGACCCAGCGGGTCAACGGGAGCGCGGAGATCGTCGACGAGTCGCCGCTGATCGTCCCGGTCCGGGTGCTGGAACCAGACCGCACGGACGAGGTGCTGGCGTGGCTGCACCAGTTGCTGCGCCGCTTCCGCTCGACGCTGGAGCATGACCGGCGCGTGCTCCTGGAGGAGTTCGAACTCGCCGATTTCGCGCGGAAGGTCGTGGGCGTCGGCAGCGTGGGCACGCGAGCCTGGATCGGGCTCATGTTCGGCCGCGATACCGACGATCCTCTGTTCCTCCAGATGAAGGAGGCGGAGGCATCCGTCCTGGAGGAGTACCTCGTGCCGAGCGTGTTCGCCAACCACGGTGAGCGTGTCGTGGCCGGCCAGCGACTCATGCAGGCGACGAGTGACATCTTCCTCGGATGGCTGCACGTCGACGCCGGGCTCGACGGGGAGGCCCGCGACTTCTATGGTCGCCAGCTCAAGGACTGGAAGGGCTCGGCCGAGATCGAGCAGATGGTGCCCAGCGGCATGGCCGCCTACGGGAGGCTGTGCGGGTGGACGCTGGCCCGCGCCCACGCCCGGAGCGGCGACCGGGTGGCGATCGCCTCCTACCTCGGTGGCGGGAATGCATTCGACCGCGCGATCCTCGAGTTCTCCCGGGCGTACGCCGACCAGAACGAGCGCGACTACAAGACGCTTTCGGATGCCGTGAAGTCCGGGCGGATCACCGTCCAGACCGGGCTCTAGACGACCTCGGAGCGCATCCGCGGGGGCGCGAGACCGCTCCGCTGCGTCCCCGCGGGGGTCCCGGTCTCACTTGCACTTCGACGAGACCGCGCTCTCCAGGTTCTTCGCATCGGTGACGACCGTCGAGACCTGAGCGGGGATCTGGGCCAGCGAGGAGGCGCTGGGTGATTTGACCGCTTGCTTGACGGTCGTGCTCAACGTCTGCACCGAGCCCTTCAGGGCGGTGGTCTGGCTCGAGAATTCGGTCTTGGCCGAATTGACGACGGCCTCTGTGTCCGTCTTGACCTTGTTGACCGCCGACTCGAGCGCGCTCACGCCGTTCTGCACGACGTTCGTGCTGGGGAGCGCCTTGATCGAGGCCTTGAGGTTGTCGACGTTCGTGCAGTACGCCGGCTTGCTCGAGCCGCCGCAGCCCGCGAGCGCCGCGGCGACCGCCACCGCCACTGCTGCCGACGCGACCGGCCGCCGGCGGCCGATCAGGTCATGACACTGCCTGTCATTGGCCATCATGTGCCGTCCCATCCGTCGATTTCCACGTCGACTCCAAGCGCCAGTGCCAGCCGGGCGGCGCTGGCGACGGCCTGCGCCGCCCCGGCCGCGGGCGCCGTCGAAACCAGCACCTGAGCCAGGGCCGCGTCGTCGACGCCGGTGGTGGCCGCCTGATCGACGGCCCAGCGCAGCGAGTCGGTGGTGGCGTCCGTGGCGAGCAGGGCCGAGAGCCGGACGAGCGCAAACGTCTCGCGGTCGAGTCCTCCCCGCACCTCCGGCTCCGAGGACAGGACGGCGCGCACCGAGCGCTCGTCGTGCTCTGCCAGATGACGGAGGAGGCGCCGGTCCGGAGTCATCGTGCGGTGTGGAGGAGCTGGTCCTTGGCGGTCTGGTACTCCTCGCCGGTGATCTCGCCGTGGTCGCGCAAATCGGCGAGCTGGCGCAGCTGCTCCGGCATCGTCCCGGCGGTGCTGGCCGCGACGTGTGACCGCTGGCGGCGAGTCCTCCGGCTCTCAACCTGAGCCCGGAGCTTGGCCATCGTTGCGCCCTGCTCAGCATCCGGGAACTCCTGCATCGTCTGGGAACGCAGGATGTAGGTGCCAAACAGGGCAAGGAGGGTGAACACGATGATGCCCGCGGGCGTGCCGGTCGCGTGGATCGGCTGCCAGATGAAGATCAGGACCATGATCGCCAGGGTGATCGCGTAGCTCTCGCCCGGATGGTCCCGCAGGAAGGGAGCGATCGCCTGGCGCAGCGACCGGGCCACGCGCGCCGGACCGGCGAACCAGCCGGCGGCGACCAGGATGGCGCCGACGAGGACGATGGCCCCCGCGACCGAGCCCAGGATCTCGGTGGCGATTCCGATCGTGGCCGTGATCGTCGGCCGCAGCGACGCGTCGTTGGTGAGCGAGGCGGCGATCTGTGATTGCAGCAGGTTGCGGCCGAGGATGACCAGCACGCCGCCGAGGATCCCGGCGGCGCCGATCGTCATCAGCGTTCGGCGACGGCGACCGGCCGGGGTGAGCACCAGCGCCAGCACGTAGAGCAGCGGTACCAGGATCGTGAGCCATAGCGCGAGGTGCTGGATGGCCTTGCCCGCGTTCTGGACCAGCTTCAGCTGGTCGGACTTGAACACCGTCAGGCTCGCGACGTTCGGTGGGAGCTTGGACGCCAGGTTGGAGGGAAGGCCCAGCCTGGACGCGATGTTGTCCAGGATCAGACCGAGGTTGAGCGTGACCACCCCCTGGTTGACGGCGACCGCCCCCTTCCCGCCGTTGACGATGACGATGAACGTCTTGTCAGCGGCGCGGTTGGCCTCCGCCCACAGGTTCTGGACACGCGGCCGGGACAGGGCCAGATCGACCCCCTGGACCGCAGCGTTGCGCAGCGCGCCGGCGGCTGGGGCGGCCAGGGGCTGCAGCCGCGGCGGCAGGCCGGACTTGATCAGTCCGGCCACGTTGACATTGGCGTACAGCTCGTCGACAAGGTAGTTGGACGTCGTCGAGCGGATGGTGGGGTTCTGCAGTAGCTGGGTGCTGGTGGCCGACCAGTTGTCCGGGTTGAACAGGAGCCGGTTGGCCCAGATGGAGAAGACCCCCACCACCAGCAGCAGCGTGGTGATGCCGATCAGCGTGTTGACGAGGATGGTCCGGCCCCGCGAGGAGTGTCCGGCGCTCGGCGCCCCGCCGCTCGGCGCCCCGGCACTCGGCGCCCCGGCACTCGGCGCCCCGCCGCTCGGTGCCGGCGCCCCGGCACTCGTCTGGCCGCCGTCACTCGGCGCGCCTCCTGTGCGATCGACCGCCTCGTCTGACGCCATCACGACCTCAATTCCACAACGCACACCATCACCGGGCATGGTCAACCCGGAAGTGCCCGAGGGCATCCCCCGGAACGGGTGACGTGGTAACCCGCTCATCGCCCGTTTTGGGTGATTGCCGGGGCCGCGCAGACTGACAAGATCGCCGATGCCATGGCCGATCACGGGTTCAACGGCTCTCGCCCGTCCGTCCTGCGCGGGCTCGCGACCATCGGCGGGCGGGCGGCGGCGGTGACCGTCAGGCCGTTCAGCGGCGTCGTCGGCGCGGCTGCCGAAGCCGGCATGGACCTCGAACGCCGGGTGATGGACCGCTTGATCGAGAGCGGCGAGCTCGAGCGCATGCTGGCGAGCGCCCGGGTCCAGACGGTCGCGTCCCAGCTGCTCGACAGCGACGGGGCACGGCGACTGGTCGACGCGTTCTTCGACAGCGGCCTGTTCGACCAGCTCGTGGAGCGATTGCTGGCCAGCGACGCGCTGTGGAGACTGGTCGACGAGATCGCCGGCAGCCCGGCCGTGACCGCCGCGATCTCTCAGCAGGGACTGGGATTCGCCGATCAGGTGGGCGGCGAGCTGCGCACCCGGTCCCGCCACGCGGACGCCTGGCTGGAGCGCGCCGCCCGGCGGCTCGTTCACCGCGGGCCCGGCGAGACGCCCCCCGCGCCGGACCCGGCGTAGCGATCGTCGCCGGGCCGGAGGTCACGGCGGCCCACGCCGCGGCCTGCAGGATTGGTTGGCGCGGACGCTCGTCGTCGAGGCGCCCCAGCTGTCGCTGGCTCAGGCGAGGCGGACCGCACGCTCGGACCGCAAGGCGCCTCAGCTGCCGCCGGCGCCCCCCGGGTGAGCCGCCGCCGCGATCGGCTCCGCCGGTTGCCCGCCCGCGGTCTGGTCGGCCCCGCCCGCCGGGCCGCCTGGTCCGCGGTCAACGGCCGGGGCTCGTCCGGAGAGGATGAGGGTGACCAGGTAGGCCACCACCACTCCGACGATGATCAGCGGCTCGTCGCCGACGCCGGACTGCGCGGTCAGTACCGTGGCCAGGACGACGGCGGACAGGGGCAGGCGCAGGATCGCGGCCACCGCGGTGCCGATCCCGACGGCGACCCCCGGCTCCAGCGCGAAGCCCGGCAACCGGGAGGCCATGATGCCGCCCGCCGCCCCCAGCAGGATCGCCGGGAAGGTGGGGCCTCCGCGGAAGCTTCCCAACGAGAGGGCGTACGCCGCCCCCTTGAACACGATGAGCAGTGCCAGCGCCGACAGGCTCCACGTTCCCGCTTGGGCGACCAATCCGGGGAGGGCATCCTGGCCGGAGAACAGGACCTCCTGAAAGCTCTTGCCCGACGCGCCGTGGAAGGCGACCGCCAGTCCGGCGACGATCAGGCCGACCGCCGGCAGGCACCAGAGCAGCCTCCGCACCACGATCCCGTGGGTGGCGAGACCGCCCAGCATCAGGAGCCGCGCGACGATCGCCACGGCGATGGCCAGCGCGATCGTCCACCCAAACTGGGCGATGTCGGGATGGCCGAACCCCGGAAGCTTGAGCGGGCCCATGGCGTACGCGCTCGAGCTCAGCCCGGTGAACGAGCCCATTCCGATCGAGACCAGAGTGCCGATGCCGGCGGCGAGCAGTCCCGGCAGGAGCACCATGGGTAGGCGCGGGCCGCCGATCCCGCCGGCCTCGATCAGGATCACCGCGGCGATCAGAGGCGACTCGAAGATGAACGAGACCGCCGCGAAGCTGCCGGCGGCGCCGATCACCAGGAGGGCCTGGGACGGCATCTTGTCCTTCGCGGGTCGGATCGTGAGCACAGCGACACCTGAGCCGAGCGCGATCAGCGGCGCCTCCGGGCCGAGCACCAGCCCCGACGCGATGGTCGCCAGGCCGGCCAGGATCACCCCGGGCAGGTTGATCGGATTCGGGGCCCCGCCGGCGGCCAGGCCCAGAGCCGGGAGATGGCCCCCGTTGCCAGGCAGCCGGGAGATGGCCAGCGCCACGAGCAGGCCGGCGATGGCCAGCACCGGAAACGGCCACCACAGGGGCGGCCCGTGCTGATAGCCGAGCGCGTTGGGCAGGTGGGTGTAGAGCTCCTGCTGCAGCTGGTAGATCAGCTCCAGGAAGCACCACGACGCCAGCGAGACCACGATCCCGATGATCGACACGATGAGGAGCAGCCCGACATACCGCCGGCTGCGCATCGTGGCCGCCGCCTCCTCGGTCGTCAGCGGGGCGCCGGCCGCGGTGTCAGACACCGGCCACCCCCGGCGACGACCTTGGTCAGCCCTGTCATCCAGGTCCATGTTCACGCGACGGGCTCAGCGAGCATCACCCGTTGTGGATGACGCGGGCGTGCCGGAGCCGGGGGCCGGCAGCGTCGTGCAACCCGCCTCACCGCGCGGCGATTGCGCCGTCAGCCGCTCCAGCTCGGCGCGCAGCCGTCGGTTCTCCCTCCTGAGCGCCAGGACCTCTTGCCGCTCCCGGACCAGATCCTCGGCCATCCGGCGCAGCGCGCTGCCGATGCGCTCTCTGCCCTCCTCGTCCACAGCGCCCCAAGCGTCCAGCCTGCCGGTGGGGGCGACAAGCAGGCAGGCACGCCACCGGATCGGAGGCGCCCACCACTCTTTGTCAGTTACACAGCCGGCAGCGTCCGGAGGGACATGAGCACGAAGGCAATGGCAGCACCGCCTGCTCCGGCCACATGCGCCGGCCGCGGGCGCGCCCGGCGCCGCGATCCTGCGAGCCGCCCGGCCAGGAGAACGCCATGAGATGGAACGTCAGACCACGCGCCTGCGTCGGCCCGGGGCCGAACGAGGCTTCGATGCACTGGCGCAGTTGGTCAGGATCCATCCGGGCGTCGCGGCGCGACGCATGGGTCGGGGTCGCTGCACTGCTACCCGGCATCGGCGCCGAAATCACCCGTCTGCTCGCCCCGTCTATGCCGCGACCCCCTGGGCGAGGTTGTGGTGCTGGGCCATCTCGTGGAGCGCCCGCTCGTCGTCGTGCGTCGCCGGCTTGAGGTCGAACACCACCTGCTTGACCGTGCCGGTGAATGCGTACGGCGCCCGCGACTCGTAATCGAGGTCGACAACGAGTCCGTTGTCGCGGCCGATGTCCATGCCGGCATACGAGGAGAAGGCGATGGGCACGGTCTGCGCGATCCGGCCCTGGCCGATCTGCGTGTCGTTGGCCCAGAGCGTCACCGCCCCGCCTGTGCCGGGCCTGGTCTCGTCGGCCTCGAACAGCATCTTGACCGTGACGTGGCCGGTGGGGACCTTCCTGGTCGAGGTCTGCCGATAGCTCTCCACCCCCAGGAAGGAGTAGGTGTGGTTGAGGTGGCGCTGCTCGTCGACCCACAGCGCGAACCCGCCGATGAAATCGGCATTGGCCACGATCACGCCCTCAGCGCCCCGCCGAGGCACGACGAGCTCCGCCTCGATCGCGTAGGAGCGTCCGTAGATCCGCGGGATCATGCCCCGCTGGACGTTCTCCACGTCCCCGGCGAACGTGAACCGCGTGATCGTGGGCAGCGGCGGCAGGAGTCCGTAGATGACCGACAGGCCACCCATCAGCGGCAGCACCCGGTTGCGCTCCGCCTCGGCCCAGAACAGCTCCTGGAGCTCCTTGACCTTGTCCGGGTGCTCCGCGGCGATGTTGTGCGCCTGGGTGAAGTCGTCCGGCAGGTAGTACAGCTCCCAGGGCGCGTCCCGATCCGGGTCCCAGCCTGACCCGGGGCCGAACCGCTTGAGCGTCTCCGGTGAGAAGTCCCACGGCAGGCGCTCCGGGCGCGAGGCCGCCCACCAGCCGTCCGAGTAGATGCCGCGGTTGCCGGCGAACTCGAAGTACTGCACGGTGTGGCGCTCCTTCGCCCTCGGGTGATCCAGCGTGTAGGCGAAGCTGGTGCCGTCCATCGGCTCCTGCTGGATTCCGTCGACCGTCTTGGGCTCTGGGATGTCGGCCAGCTCCAGCACGGTCGGGACGACGTCGATGCAGTGGGTGAACTGGCTGCGCAGGTCACCGCCGGCCTTGATCCGCTTGGGCCAGGCGATGACCATGGGGTTGCGGGTGCCACCCAGGTGGCTGGCCGTCTGCTTGCCGTACTGAAACGGCGTGTTGCCGGCGTGGGCCCACGCCGCCGCATAGTGCGGCGCCGTGTGGGGACCGCCGAGCGCGTCGATCCCGCCGTACTTCTCGATCAGCTCCAGCTGCTTGTCGGTCTCCAGCACGAGCGCGTTGAGGAACGTCATCTCGTTGAACGAGCCCGTCTCGGTCCCCTCCATGCTGGCGCCGTTGTCGCCCCAGATGTAGATGACGAGCGTGTTGTCGAGATCGCCCGTGTCCTCGATCGCGTCCAGCAGCCGGCCCACGTTCCAGTCGGCGTTCTCCGAGAAGCCGGCGTAGACCTCCATCTGGCGCGCGTACAGTTTCTTCTGGGCGTCGGTCAGCGAATCCCAGGCGGGGAACACGTCAGGACGCTCGGTCAGCTGAGCGTCCTTGGGGATGACACCCAGCCTCTTCTGCCGCGTGAACACCTGCTCGCGCAGCTTGTCCCATCCATGGTCGAACTTCCCCTGGTACTTGTCGGCCCATTCCTTGGCCACGTGGTGCGGCGCATGGCTGCACCCGGTGGAGTAGTACATCATCCACGGCTTCTCGGGGTCCTGCGCGCGGACGGCGTGCAGCCACTCGATCGCCTTGTCGGTCAGGTCGTCAGGGAAGTAGTACTCAGCGCCGTTCTCGCCCGCGGGCACGCCCAGCACCGAGTTGTCCTGGGTGATGATGGGGTCGTACTGGCCGGCGGCCCCGCTCAGAAAGCCCCACCAGTGGTCAAACCCCCACGCTCCGGGCCAGTGGTCGAACGGTCCGGCCGCTCCTTGGACGTTGTCCGGGGTGAGATGCCACTTGCCGAAGCCGCCGGTGACGTATCCGTTCTCGCTCAGGATCCGCGGCAGCGCCGCGCAGCTCTTCGGCTTGACCGCCGTGTAGCCCGGGAACGGCCCCGTGAACTCCGCAATCGAGCCGAACCCGATCCGGTGATGGTTGCGCCCGGTCAGCAGCGCGGCCCGCGTGGGCGAGCACAACGCGGTGACGTGGAAGCGGTTGTACGTCAGCCCCGCCTGCTGCACCCGGGTCAGGCTGGGCGTGCTGATTGGCCCGCCGAATGTGTCCGGGTTGCCGAATCCGGCATCGTCGATGAGGCAGATGAGGACATTCGGCGCCCCGTCCGGAGCCTTCGGCCCGGGCACGATCGTCCAGTCCTCCACCGACTCATCCATCGTGCGACCGATCGTGCCGCCGAAGCTGCGGTCCGGGATCGGCAGGCTGGTGCGGTCGGGCTTGAACTTGCCCATCGCCTCCGCCAGCGACTCCTTCAGAGCGTCGACGCCCCGCTTGTCACTCTGGACGACCGAGCGCAGCAGCGCGCCGCCGAGCGCCTGCTCGACCGCCAGACGCTGGCTCTCATCGAACACCGCGATGACCCCGGCCGAACCCGGCGGCAGGTTCTCGCCGATCTTGTCGTGCATGCCGTTCGCCACGCGGTGGCTGACGAACTTGCCCACCAGGCCGCCTGCGACCGCGCCCGTCGCCACCGTCCCGGCGAGGATCGGCGGGGCGAACAACCCGACCGCGAGTCCGACCCCGGCGCCCCATCTGGCCCCCTTGCGGCCGAGATGATCCCCCGTCTGCCGCACCGACACGCTGCCGTCGGCCGCGTGTGCGACGAGAATCACGCCCTCGATCTCCACCTGCTTTACGGCGGCCTGAGTCACCAGCCGCTCGAAGTCGTCCGTCGCGGTGTCGATGTCCTGGTAACCAGCGACCAGAACGTCGGTGGGTGAGTCGGCCATGCTCGTCCGCTCCTGGGTGTCGCGTGGTGCCCTTCGCAGGCCAGGCTTCACACGCTCGCGCACGCAGCCGCGCAGGACATCACCCGGAGCGGATGAGAGCCGGGCTCGTCACACGTGTTCGACGGATGACCGCCGGCGGCTGACGCACCACCCGGAAGCGGCAACCTGTTGATGACACGCCCTCAGGAGGTCACCATGTACGCCCCCATCGATCTCTTCGGCGAAGCGCGCGGCGCCGACACCGACGACGCCACCCGCGGACGCTCCGCCGGCACCCCGGCCAACCCGCAGCACGACGCCACCCGCTAACAGCGCGCCGCGGTAGCTGACGCGGGCACCGCGACTCGCCGCGGGGTGGGGGCCACCGTGTTCGGCCCGGTCCCGCGGTGCGGGGTAACGGCGGATGACGCCGAGACCGCCCCGCACCGAGAATAGGCTCATGCGATTCCGCACCGCGGTTGGGCTGCTGGGAGGCGCAGCATGCGCTGCGTATCCGGCTCTGCTGCGCCGGCGGACCCTGACCTGGGGAGCCACCGACGAGGAGTCCGGCGCCGCCCTTCCCGGCGACGAGCTGCTGCCTGATGCTGACGGCGTGTCCACCCGGGCGATCGCCATCGGCGCGCCCGCCGACTCGGTGTGGCCGTGGCTGGCGCAGATGGGCCCGTCGCCCCGCGGCGGCGCCTACACGTATGACTGGATCGAGAACCTCCTCGGCCTCGACATGCACAGCGCGGACCGGATCCTGCCGAACTTCCAGCACCCCCACATCGGCGACACCATCGGCTTCGGCGCCAACCGGATGCGGCTGGAGCGGGTCGAGCCGATGGGAGCGGAGCGCGTCCTGGCCTGGCGCTCCGAGGACGGAAACTGGGTCTGGAGCTTCGTCATCCGGGACGACTGGGGCGGCACCCGCCTGATCAGCCGCAATCGCTTCCGCCTGCCGCGTGCGACCCTGCGAGCCATGTGGCCGGCGATGGAGGTGGGGTCGCTGATCATGGAGCGCAAGATGCTGCGCGGCATTCGCCGGCGCGCCGAGCATCTGGCGGCCGAGCCCCCGGCGGCATCGCGACGGCCGGCCCTGGCGACAACCAGCTGACGCCATGAAGCTCGCTCCGCAGGCGGCCGGCGATCCCCAGGCCTCCGCCGCGGCGCAGAGGCCGGGCGGCATGCCGGGCATGCTCCCGGCCCGCCGCGCGCGTCCGCTCCAGCGGCTCGTCGAGCAGCGAGCGCGTCTGCTGGCCGGGTTTGCGCTGGTGGCGATCGCCGCCGGAGCGGCCCTGCACCTCACCGGCCACCCGTCGGCCGGCGATACCGTCTGGCGGTCCGCGGTGGCGGTTCTCGCCCTCGAGCTGCTGTTCGAGATCGGCCGGACGATCGTCGTCGATCACCACCTGGGGGTGGATACGATCGCGCTCGTCGCCATGGTCGGCGCGCTGGCGCTCGGCGAGGAGCTGGCCGGGCTCGTCGTGGGGCTGATGTTCTCCGGGGGAGCCGCGCTCGAGGAGCTGGCCTCCACCCGGGCGCGCCGGGAGCTGACGGCGCTGGTGGCGCGGGCGCCGCGCGTGGCCCGCCTGCGGATCGATGACCGCGTGGAGCAGGTGCCGGTCGAGCGCGTCCAGCCGGGAGACGTGGTCGTCGTCGGCACCGGCGAGGTGATCCCCGTCGACGGCACGCTGCTGGGCAGCGAAGCCGTGATCGACACCAGCACGCTCAGCGGCGAGCCGTTGCCGGTCACGCTGGCTGCCGGGAGCAGTCTGCTCAGCGGCACCGCCAACGCCGGCGCGCCGCTGGAGGTCCGGGCCGACCGGCCGGCCGCCGAGAGCGCCTACGCCGCCCTCGTCCGGCTCGTGCAGCAGGCCGGCGCCCACCGGGCGCCGTTCGTCCGGATGGCCGATCACTACGCCGCCATCTTCCTCCCTGCGACGCTGCTGGTCGCCGGTGCCGCCTGGGCCGTCAGCGGTGACCCGGTCCGCGCCCTCGCCGTGGTGGTCGTCGCCACTCCGTGTCCGCTGATCCTGGCGGCGCCGATCGCGTTCGTCTCCGGGCTGTCGCGCGCGGCGCGCTCCGGCGTGATCGTCAAGGGCGCCGGGGCGGTCGAGACGCTCGGCCACGCCCGGACGGTCCTGTTCGATAAGACCGGGACGCTGACCCTTGGAACAGCACGGGTCCGCGACATCGTCCCCCTCCCGGGAATCGATGCCTCGGACCTGCTGCGGCTGGCGGCGTCCCTGGATCAGGTGTCGGCGCACGCCCTGGCCACTGCCCTGGTCCGTGCCGCGCGCGAGGCCGACCTGCCCCTGACGCCCCCGGCCGCCGTGCACGAGACGCCGGGGCAGGGCATCGAGGGCATCGTCGGCGACACCCGGGTCAGCGTCGGCAGTCATCAATTCCTGCGCGATGCGGGTGTTCCCGGGGATGAGCTCGCCTCCGCCGTCTCGCTGACCGGCTACGGATCTGGCGAGTCGCACGTCCTGGTCGGAGTCGACGGACATCTGGCGGGCGTCCTGGTCATGGCCGACGAATTGCGTCCGGACGCCACGCAGATCGTGTCCCGGCTGCGCGCCGAGGGCATTCGCCACGTGGCGATGGTCTCCGGTGACCGCCGCTCGGTCGCCGAACGGGTCGGCGTCCTGCTCGGCGTCGACCGCGTCTACGCGGAACAGTCGCCGGAGGCCAAGCTTCAGGTCGTCGAGAGCATGCGCAACCGCGCTGACCTGGCTCCGGTCATCATGGTCGGCGACGGCGTCAACGATGCTCCCGCGCTGGCGCTGGCCGATCTCGGCATCGCCATGGGCGCCGCCGGCGCCACCGTCTCGTCGGAGACCGCCGACGCGGTCATCACCGTCGACCGCGTCGACCGGGTCGCCGATGCCATCCACGCCGGACGGCGATCCGTCGCCATCGCCCGGCAGAGCGTCCTCGCCGGGATGGGCCTCAGCTTCGCCGCGATGGCGGTCGCCGCCGCCGGGTACCTGCCGCCGCTGGCCGGCGCGATGCTCCAGGAGGTGATCGACCTCGCGGTGATCGTCAACGCCCTGCGGGCACTTCGCGGCTGAGGCCGCTGTTCAGGTTGTCCCTGCTGCCGTCGGCCTGGGTCCGGCCGCCGGGGATGACCAGAAGCGGACACACCGCCTGCCGGGCCAGGCGTCCCGGTCGGCGCTGAGCGGCGCGGCGACGCCACCGCCCCGGGTACGGTGACGCCACCACCAGCAGGTCGACCTCCCGGCTGAACGCCGCCAGCTCGGCGTGCTGACCGCCGGGAGCTACCTCGATCTCCAAATGGTCTCGCGCCGCCAGCGCCCGGGCCACCGCCCGCGCCCGCCCGTCTCCCGCCGGGCGGTCGTCGCCGGCGCCGATCCGGCGCAGCGGCCGGTCGCCGGTGTAGCCCCGCGGCGCCACCGCCACCGAGCACGGCGCTGCCCGCAGCACCCCGCACGTACCGTCACCGAGCAGCACCCCGCCCACCCGTCCGTGCCGCGTGGCACCGGCGACGATCAGATCCGCGCGCCGGGTCTGGGCGGCGGCGTGCAGCCCGCGGCCGGTCGAGGCGGCAGGAAGCGCGCACACCTCGATGCGAACCGGCCGTTCGCGAGTGATCCGGTCCAGGCGCATGAGGCTCCGCTCCCGCTCGAGCAGCCCCAGACTCCGCGCCCGCTCCAGGGCGATGTCGGCATCGCGCTGGCCGCGCACCACCGTGGGGTCGCTGGCGACAACGTGCGTGAGCATGAGCCGCCCGGTCCGCGAGACGAGTTGAGCGGCCAATGCGATCGCCTCGTCGCCGCCGGGACCGAAGTTCACGCCGACAATGACCTCATCAAACATCCCTGTGACCGGTCGCGTCCATGCTGCCAGCGTACGTGGTCACCGCCCGGGGGCAATCAGGGACACGCCCCGTCCCGCTCCGGGATCTCCCGGGGGCTGGGAGCGAGCGGCTGCCGAGAGCTGGGGGCGAGCGGCTCCCGGGGGCTCGAGGCGAGCGGCTCCCGGGCTCGGCGGGCTCTGGGCGAGGCGGGCGACTCCCGGGGGCTGGAGGTGAGCGGCTCCCGGTAGCCGCGCGCGGGCGGGAGGCTGAGGTCGAACACGATTCCGGCCAGGCGAATCCCAAAGCACGCCAGCGCGGCGATGACCGGGACCAGGGCACCGTGCCCGCCGGCGCGCTCGGCGACGACGATGATCGCGGCGCCGGCCAGGGCCGGGATGGCGTACAGCCCCCTGCGCAGAACCTGAGGGACCTCGCGCACGATGACGTCGCGCAGGATGCCTCCTCCGATGCCGCTGATGGCGCCCAGCAGGACCGCTTCCGGAGGTCCGAGGTGATACGCCAGCGCGATGCTGGCGCCGGTGACGCTGAACAGCGCCAGGCCGGCAGCGTCGAGGATGTCAATCGTCCGCTGAATCCGCTCCAGCAGCGGGGCGGCCACATAGGCGACGATCCCGGCGGCTCCCAGCACCGCGAGATAGTGCCAGTCCCGGAAGGTCGCCGGCGGCCGACCGATCAGCAGGTCACGGGTGATCCCACCGGCCAGTCCTACGACCGCGGCGAGAGCCAGCACACCGAACGGGTCCAGCCTCGCCCGCACGCCGGCCAGTCCGCCGGTGATGCCGAACACGAAGGTCCCGCACAGGTTGAGGATGAGGATCGCCGTGGGGTCCGAGCCCGGAAGCAGCGTGAACACGGTGGAGAACGACACGTCGTTGACCCTAGCCAGCGCCGCCGCGAGCCCGTGGCACGCCCCCATCCCGGCACGGTCTACGATGACCAGCCGTGACGATCTGGCCTTGGGATCTGGAGACGCTGCCCGCCCCGCTGATCGAGCTGGGACGAACGTTCGAGGGCTTCCTCGGTCTCGAGTGGCTGGAGCTGAGCGACGACCTGGCCCGGGTGCGGTTCCAGACGCGCGAGGACCTCAAGCAGCCCCTTGGCCTGCTGCACGGCGGGATCTATTCCGCAGTGGCGGAGACCGTCGCCTCGGTGGCGACCGTCCGGGCGGTCTGGGGCGACGGCATGATTGGCTCCGGGCTGAGCAACTCGGCGAGCTTCCTGCGGCCGATCACCGCGGGCGCAGTCCACGTGACGGCGCGCCGGCGCCACCAGGATGACCGCGAGTGGCTCTGGGGCCACGAGTTCCGCGATGATCGCGAGCGGCTGTGCGCGCTCGTCGACGTGACGATCGCGGTCCGCCCGCTCGCCCGGCCGTCGGCCTGAACCCCGCCGCGGCGGGCGCTACCCGCTCACCGGCGCCTGCGTCGGCGCGCCGTCCGGGCGCGCCGCCTCGGACGGCATCATCGGGCCCTCGCCGGAGGGATCGGCGATCCCCTCCTCCAGCCACTGGTAGCGGCCGGAGAGCAGCTCGCCGGCGGCGCTCCGGTTCGCGTCGTCGTCGTTGGCCCACAGCTCGGCGAACAGGTGGTCGGCGCGGCGCCGGGCCTGCCGGCAGAACAGCTGCGCGAGCTCGACCGCCTGATCGCGCCGGTCCGGGTGCTCGCGGCCGATCGTGTCGGCATAGGCGACCGAGGAGGCCATCGCAAACAGCTCGGCGCCGATGTCGACGATCCGGCCGAGGAAGGCCTGGCGGTACTCGAGCTTGGCCTGCCAGCGGCTCATCCCGTAGAAGGTGGAGCGCGCCAGCTTGCGCGAGGCCCGTTCCACATAGCGCAGGTGCGGGGCGAGTTTGCCGAACTCGTCGAACGAGCGCGGGTTCTGCCCGCGGCCGACGGCGAGCTGGGGCAGCCATCTGGAGTAGAAGGCGGCCGCCCGCGCCGCCGCCTCGGCCTTGGTGCGCATGTCCTTGCCGGGCTCCAGCACATCGCCGGCCACCTGGAGATGCTGGTCGACGGCCTCCCGCGCGATCAGCAGGTGCATGATCTCGCTCGACCCCTCGAAGATGCGGTTGATTCGCATGTCGCGGAACGCGGCCTCGACGGGCACGGGTTTCTCGCCTCGCGCCTTGAGCGACTCGGCCGTCTCGAACCCGCGACCGCCCCGGATCTGCATCAGCTCGTCGATCACCCGCCAGCCGAGCTCCGATCCGTACAGCTTGGCCAGCGCCGCCTCGATCCGGATGTCGTTGGACTTGTTGTCGGCGAGCCGGCTGGCGACATCGAGCATCGCCTCCAGGCCGAACGCGCTGCCGGCGATGAACGCCAGCTTCTGGGCGACCGCGTCGTGCTGGCCGATCCGGCGTCCCCACTGCGTGCGCTCGTTGCTCCACTCCCGGCCGATCTTGGTGGCCCACTTGGCCGTGCCCACGCAGATCGCCGGCAGGGCCAGCCGGCCCGTGTTCAGCGTGCTGAGCGCGATCTTCAGGCCCTCGCCCTCGCGGCCGATCCGGTTCTCCTCCGGCACGAACACGTTCTCCAGACGAGTGACGGAGTTCTCGATCCCGCGCAGGCCCATGAACGCATTGCGATGCTCGACGGTGACCCCGTCGCTGTCGTAGGAGAGGACGAACGCGCTGATCCCGCCGCGATGCCCCTCGGACTTGGGCACCTTGGCCATGACCACCACGATGTCGGCGATCGCGCCATTCGTCGCCCACAGCTTGCGCCCGTTGAGGGTGTAGCCCCCGTCGACGGGCGTCGCTGTCGCCGCCAGCCGGGCGGGATCGGATCCGACGTCCTGCTCGGTGAGCAGGAAGGCGCTGACATGGTCCCGGGCCACGAGCGGCAGCCACCTGCGCTTCTGCTCCTCGGTGCCGAACATCCGCAGCGGCTCGGCCACGCCGATCGATTGGTGGGCGCTCAGCAACGCCGACAGCGAGGCGTGCCAGACGCCGACCAGCGCCAGCGCGCGGTTGTAGTACACCTGGGACAGGCCCAGGCCGCCGTACTCCTCAGACACCTTCATCCCGAACGCGCCGAGGCGCTTCAGCCCGTCGACGACGCCGTCCGGGATCTTGGCGTCGCGCTCGATTCCGAGCGGGTCGACCTCGCGCTCCAGAAACTCCCGCAGCTGCGCCAGGAAGCGCTCCCCCTTGTCGGCGGCGTCGGGCTCCACCCGCGGCTGGGGATGGATCAGGTCGAACCGGAAGTTGCCGAGGAAGAGCTCCTTGGCGAAGCTCGGAAGCCTCCATTCGGCCTCCCGCGCTGCCTCGGCGACCTCCCGTGCCTGTCTCTCAGAAACCTCAGTGCTCACGCCGATCTGCTCCTGGTCGAAGGGGGAACGGTCCCGTACCGGAAGGGCCTACCCGCAATTGTCCCCGCTCGCTCACCGCTGTCCACCCCGGGGGCATGGGGCCTAACTGACCCCATATGTAGCTAAGCCCCCAGGACCCACGGTGAGGTCAGAGCGCTGCGGCCGATTCGCCCACTCCCATCTCCACTCCGGCGTCGGTCAGCACCTGTCCCAGCCGGTCGACGATCGCGTCCAGGATGTCCGCATCGCTGATCAGGGGCGGGGCGATCTGGACGACACTGTCGCCGCGATCGTCGGCGCGGGCGATGATCCCGGCCTCCAGCAGGCGCCCCGGCAGGTAGCCGCGCAGCAGCCGGTCGCGCTCGGCGGCGTCGAACCGGCCGGCCTGCTCGTCGCGGACGAGCTCGACCGCCCAGAAAAAGCCGCGGCCGCGGACGTCGCCGACGATCGGCACCGAGCGCAGCTCCTGCATCCGTGACTCCAGGTGCGGCTCCAGGGCACGCACGTTCTCGAGGATCCCGTCGCGCTCGAAGATCTCCAGGTTGCGCAGCGCGACGGCGGCCGCCAGCGGATGGCCCCCAAACGTGATGCCGTGGCGGAGGGTGCGCCCGGGCGCGAACAGCGGCTCGGCCACCCGGTCTGAGACGAGCACCGCGCCCATCGGCGCGTAGGCCGAGGTCAGTCCCTTGGCCACGCTGGCCAGGTCCGGGATCACACCCTCGCGCTGCACCCCCAGCCACTCGCCCAGGCGGCCAAAGCCGCAGATCACCTCGTCGGCCATCAAGAGCGCGCCGTACTCGTCGGCCAGCGCGCGCAGGCCCTGCCAGTACCCCGGCGGGGCGACCAGGCACCCGCCGGCGTTCTGGACGGGCTCCGCGATGATGAGCGCCACCTCGTCCGGCCCCGCGGCCTCGATCGCGTCCCGGACCTCGGCGAGCAGGCGCGCGCAGAACGCCTCCGGGTCGTCGCCGTCGGGCGCCCGGAAGGCGTTCGTGTTCGAGACGTGTGTGACGTCGATCGGCGGCGGGCCGAACGCCTCCTTGAACGGCGCCACGCCGGTGAACGACAGTGCGCCCAGGGTCACGCCGTGGTAGGCGATGTTGCGGGCGATCGCCTTGCGCCGCTGCGGCTGGCCGATCGCCTCGAAGTGCTCGCGCACGATCTTCCAGGCCGCCTCCACCGCCTCCGACCCGCCAGAGGTGAAAAAGGCCCGGTTCAGATCACCGGGCATCAGCTCGGCGAGCCGTTCGGCCAGTTGGATCGACGGCGGGTGGGCCGTGCCCCAGTTGGTGTTGAACGCCAGCGTCTGGAGCTGCCCGGCGATCGCGGAGACCATCTCCTCGCCGTAGGAGTAGCCGATCTGGGCGCAGAACAGGCTCGACAGCGAGTCGATGTACCGCCGGCCGTTCGTGTCGAACACGTGCGGCCCCTCCCCCCGCTCCAGCACCAGCAGCTCCTTCCCGTCCGCGTAGGCAGACCCGTGCTTGGTGAAATGCAGGAGCAGGTGCTCGCGCGCGGCGCGCTGGAGCTGGTCATGAGTGGGGTTCATCGTGCTCTCCTCAATGGTGCGGATGCCAGGGGTTAATCGTAAGCGTGGCGGCATGGCCGCTCCGTGGCTACGGCAGCCACGTCGAATCCCCACCGGCTGCGCTGGACGAACTGTCAGGGAGCCTCACCCACCGAGCAGCCACAGCAGGCCGCCGCCGAGCAGACCGCAGCACGCCACCGCTCCCGCCATCGCGAGCGTCACCCGGACCGAGAAGGCGCGCGGCACCATCGCCATCGACACCAGGCTGATCGCCGGCAGAGTGATCAGGAGAGCACCAATGGCGCCGGCGTTGACGCCGGCCACCGTCAGCCCCTGGAGAATGGGGATCTCGCCGGCCGTGGGGACGACGACGAGGGTGCCGAGCGCGGCGGCGGCGAAGATCGACGGGACGATCCAGTGGTCGGCGCCCGCGTCCAGCGGAAACAGCCAGGCGCGCAGCAGTCCGATCAGGAACACCACCGCCACGTACGTCGGGACCAACGTGACCGTCAGGCGGACGAGCGCCCGGACAAAGCGCACCGGCGCGGCCCGGAGGTCAACCTGTCCGGCAGGCTCGGCGCGCGGGGGCGGGGCGAGCGGCCGGCCGGCCAGGCGAGCGACGACCGCGGTCGCGCCGAACACCAGCACGCCGCCGACGACGATCCGCGTGACCACCCACTGCCACGGCGCGACGATGGCCAGGAACGCGAGCACCGCCGGATTCAGAACCGGATTGCCGATCCAATAGGCCAGCGCGGCTGACGGCGATGCTCCCTCGCGGCGCAGCGTGGCCGCGATCGGCGCCGTACAGCAGGTGCACATCAGCGAGGGCAGGGCGAGGAAGCCACCCGCCAGCGAGCCCCGCCAGCGGCTGTCGTGGCGGACGAGGCTGAGCAGCCATGTCCGCGGGACGAGCGCCTCGACGCCCGCCGAGATGACCAACGCGGCCAGGAATCCCTCCCACACATCCTCCCCGGAGGCACTGGTGAACGCCCAGGCCCGCGCCGGCGACGGCGCCGAGCCCGCCGCTCCGGCCTTGGACAGCACGGCGTGCCCTGGCCACACCGGGGCGCGGCGATGACCGGGGATTCCATCGTGACTCCTCAGATCGACACGGTTGAGCCCCGGCACGCGTGACGATACACCGAGAGGTGGTCCGAGCCGTGCCAGATCGTCCCGCGGCCGATCGGCTAGCCCCTCACCGCCGGGATGTCCGGGCCGGCGATCGAGCGCTGGCCTTCCGCCTGTGGCCGCGGCCCGGTTCGGCTGGGATGGGATCGACCGGTCTGAGCTCGCCGCGACAGACCACGTAGGCAGGTCAGCCCGCGCCGCCGCCCAGTGCCGACCGCCGCAGCACCCGGCTGTCGTCCTCCTGCCGGCGGGTCACGCGCGCGGCGTCGAGGTGCTCGAGCAGCGCCTGGGCGAATTTCCGGGACGTCGCCAGCTCGTCGCGCAGCCGGGCCAGGGTGACCGAGCCCTCCTCGGTCGCGATCCGCTCCACGACGGCCTGCACCCGCGCGATCGCCTCCGGATGGGCGTACATCGAGCGTCCGATCCGCACGGCCCGGCCGTGGTCGCGGAGCGCGGCCAGGTGCCGCGCCTGCTCGCCGAGCTCGGCCTCGCTCGGCGGCTCGTGTCCGGCGTCGCGCAGGCGCTCCTCCAGGGCCAGCGCGGCCGGGTCGAGCGCGGGCGGGGCCTCCGCGCCGGCGGCGCCGCCGGCCTCGTCCCCCCCGGCCTCACCGGCCTCACCGGCGCCATTGGCGTTCGCAATGCCGGCATCGGCAACGCGGCGTCCGCCGGCGGCGGCGGTGACGACGACGCCGCCGCCGAGGGTGTCCGGGGGGCTGATCCGCCGGATGACGAGGTGATCGCCGTCGGCAGCGATCAGTGGCCGCTCGGTGCGCAGCTGCCAGCGGCCGCCATCGCCCTGGACCACCCGCCCCGGGGTGTCCCGGGTGCCGTGGTGCACCTGCACCCGCTCGCGGTCGGCCACCGGCTCGTGGAGGTGCAACTCGGTGTCGATCCGGTACGTCGAAACAATCCCGGCGCCGTCGGCGGCGAGCACGTCGCCACGGGAGACCGCCCGGCGCTCGACGCCGGCGAGGTTGACGGCGACGCGCTGGCCGGCGAGCGCGCGCTGGACGGGGCGGTCATGGACCTGCAGGCCGCGCACGCGCACACCGCGGTCGCCGGGAAGCAGGCACAGGCGGTCCCCGCGCTGGATCTCCCCGGACCAGAGCGTGCCGGTGACGACCGTCCCGGACCCCTTGATGGTGAACACCCGGTCGATGTGCAGGACCGCGCCGCGCGGCGCTTCCGAGCGCGAGACCAGCCGGGCCGCCACTCGCTCCAGCGCCGCCGCCACCTCGGCGACCCCGGTCCCCGTCCGCGCCGAGCACGCCACCACATCCACCCCGGGGAGCAGCTCGGCGGCGGCGCGCACCGCCGGGGCGGGGTCGGCGAGATCGGACTTGGTGACCGCCACCACGCCGCGGCTGACCCCGAGTGCCTGGAGCACGCGGACGTGCTCGAGCGTCTGGGGCATGACGCCGTCGTCGGCGGCGATCACCAGCAGGAACAGGTCGATCCCGGTCGCGCCGGACACCATGACCCGGATGAGCCGCTCGTGGCCAGGAACGTCGACAAGCGACAGCAGCCGACCGCCGGGGAGGCGCAGCGGGGCATAGCCGAGGACGATCGTGATCCCGCGCGACTTCTCCTCCGGTAGCCGATCGGTGTCGATGCCCGTCAGGGACTGGACGAGCGCTGTCTTGCCGTGGTCGATGTGACCGGCAGTTCCGATCGTCAGCGGCGCGCGGGTGGGTGGGGCCTCGGTCATCCCAGCACCACACTCACCGCGCGCGCCACCTCCCGGGCCTCCTCGTCGCTGAGCGTCCGCGGGTCGAGCACCAGCCGGTCCTGCCGGATGCGCGCCATCACCGGCGGATCGTGCCGGCGCAGGGCGGCGGCCAGGCCATCGGCGCCTCCAGGCCCCGGGTCGATCGCCACCACCGGCCCGGACAGCTCGAGCAGCGGCAGCGCACCGCCCCCCACGCGCGCGACCCCCGACACGATCTCCCCTCCGGTCTCGCCGGCCAGGAGCTCCGCCCGCCGGCGCAGCTCGGCCTCGCCGGCCGACAGCATGGCCAGCACCGGCAGCTCGGCCCGCGCCAGCTCCGGGTCGCGGTACAGCGCCAGGGTCGCTGCCAGGGCCGCCAGCGAGAGCTTGTCGATCCGTACCGCGCGTGCCAAGGGGTGACGCCGGGCTGCCTCCACCGCCGCGCGGGTGCCGACCAGGACCCCGGCCTGCGGACCGCCGAGCAGCTTGTCCCCGGAGAAACAGACCAGCGCCGCGCCCGCCCGCACCGAGCGGCGGACGGGCGGCTCGTCGGCGAGCAGGTCCAGCTCGTCGGCGAGCACGCCGGAGCCGACATCGTCCACCACCGGGACGCCGAGCGAGCACAACGGCTCGATCTCCACCTCCTCGACGAAGCCGATCGTGCGGAAGTTCGAGGCGTGGGCGCGGAGCACCGCCCCGGTCTGGGACGAGATTGCGCGCCGGTAATCGTCGAGGCGCGTCCGGTTGGTGGTGCCGACCTCCACCAACCGCGCCCCCGCCTGCGCCACCACCTCCGGGATCCTGAAGCCCCCGCCGATCTCGATCAGCTGGCCGCGGGAGACGATGAGCTCGCGACCCCCGCCCGCCAGCGCGGCGGCGGCCAGCAGGACCGCGGCCGCGCAGTTGTTGACCGCCATCGCCGCCTCGGCCCCGGTCAGCTCGCACGCCAGCCGGGCGACGTGGTCGTGGCGGGAGCCCCGCTCGCCGGTCTTGAGGTCGAGCTCCAGGTTGGAATAGCCGGCGGCCACCCGGGCCACGGCGGCCCGGGCCGCCGGCGCCAGCGGCGCCCGTCCGAGGTTGGTGTGGACGATCACGCCGGTGGCATTGAGCACCCGCCGCAGCGAGGGGCGCAGCCGATCGACGGCGCGCTCCACCAGGTCGACCTCACCGGCGGCCCCGTGCAGCAGTTCGGTGCGGCGCTCGGCGAGCGCCGCCCGGGCCACCGCGACGGCGAGGCGGTCGACGGCCGGCAGGCGCCGCAGCGCCGTGCGCGGGGGCGGGACGGGCGGGGGCCGGAATCCGTTGTCCTCAGGCGTGTCCGGGCTCATCTTCCACGCGGACGGAGCGGCGAAGGAGTCGAACCTTCCCACCGTGGGATCGCCACGGCTCCCCGGCTTTGAAGGCCGGTTGGGGCACCGGCCCCGGCCGCTCCGGGGCGGCGGCGACTATAGAAGCAGGATCGCACCCGGCTCGCCCTCAACCATGCGGCCGACCACGGTGCCCTCGATTTCCTCCGCGCGCTCGGCGGCGACCGCCACCAGCAGCCCGCCGGACGTCGCGGGGTCGCAGACCAGCCGCCGGCGGGTGTCCGAGACGTCCTCGCCGAACGCGGTGAACTGCTCGGCATACGCCAGGTTGCGCCGGCCGCCTCCGGACACACCGGCGCCATCCTCCAGGGCCTCAAGCGCCCCGGGCAGAACGGGAACGTCCTCGGCCCGGACCTCGGCCGCCAGCCCGCTCTCCCGTCCCAGGTTGCGCAGGTGGCCGAGCAGTCCAAACCCGGTGACATCGGTGGCGGCACGGGCGCCGGCGGCGAGCGCCTGCCGGCCGGCCTGTGCGTTGAGTGTCACCATCGTCTCAACCGCCGCCGCCAGCTCGTCCTCGCCGGCGGCGCCGCGCTTGTGCGCCGTCGTCAGCGCCCCCACGCCCAGGGGTTTGGTCAGCACCAGGACATCGCCGGCCAGCGCGCCGGCGTTCGTCAGCATCCGGGCCGGATCGACGGTGCCGGTGACGGCCAGACCGTACTTGGGCTCCGGATCGTCGATGGAATGTCCTCCCACGACGGCGCAGGCAGCCTCCGCGGCCACCGCCAGGCCCCCCTCCAAGATCCGCCGCAGCACCTCGGCGCCCAACTGCTCAAGCGGAAAGGCCACCAGGTTGAGCGCCGTCAGAGGCTGACCTCCCATGGCGTAGACGTCCGACAGCGCGTTGGCGGCAGCGATCCGGCCGAAGTCGAAGGGATCGTCGACGATCGGCGTGAAGAAGTCGACCGTCTGCACCAGCGCCAGGTCGTCTCGGAGGGCGAAGACCGCGGCGTCGTCGCCGGTGGCCGAACCGACGAGCAGGCGCGGATCCTGGGCGACCGGGAGCTCCCGCAGGATGGGGAGCAGGTCGGCGGCCGGCAGCTTGCAGCCGCAACCGGCGCCGTGCGACAGCGAGGTGAGCGGGACCGTGGCCACACCCCCAAGCGTACGCCAGGGGCGGAGTCGATCGCACCCGCCCAGGCGACGCGTGCGTGCTCGGCTACAGCGCGGCCAGCGCCGCGGTCACCGCGTCCCGCGTCGCGGCGAGCGCCTCGGGCACGACGTGGGTGTCGGCGAGCACCGGCATGAAGTTGGTATCGCCTGACCAGCGCGGCACGATGTGCAGGTGCAGGTGCTCGGCGATCCCGGCTCCGGCCGCCTCGCCGATGTTCAGCCCGATGTTGAACCCCTGCGGGGACATGATCGCGGTCAGCGCGCGCTGGCTGCGCCGGGCCAGGCTCATCATCTCCGTCACCTCAGCCTCATCGAGGTCGAGCAGGTCGGCGACATGGCGGTGGGGCAGGACCATCGCGTGCCCGCTCGCGTACGGGAAGGCGTTGAGCATCGTGAAGCACCGCTGACCGCGCTCCAGCACGAGCGCCGCGTCATCTCCCTCCCCCGCGGCGGCGGCGCAGAACACGCAGCCCGGCGGCCTCTCGCCGGTGATGTAGTCGATGCGCCAGGGCGCCCAGAGCGGCCGCTTGCTCACGGGCGGTCAGTCTAGGAGCGGAGGGCCGCCCACGGGAGCCGCGGACCTGACACACTGGACGCCGGAGTGCCGGGAAGCCTGGTCGGCGTGCCCTTCAACGGGGTGAGCCGACCTGATCAGGATCCACTCCGACATCCCGCACCGCGCCGACCGAACCCGGTCAGGGGGCGGGCCGGGCCGCGATGTCTGACGCGCTCCTGCTGACGGCCTTCGTGCTGGCCGCCGTGGTCAGCCTCCTCACCAGCTGGCTGCTCGTCTCGCGGCTGGAGCGGGTCGGCGCCCGCGTCGGACTCTCCGAGGCGCTGCTGGGACTGGTCGCCGCGCTGGCCGCCGACGCCCCGGAGATCACCTCGGCGGTGACCGCCCTGGCCGGGCATCACGCCCGGATCGGCGCCGGCGTCGTGATCGGATCGAACGTGTTCAACCTGGCGGCGCTGCTGGGGCTGTCCGCGGCCGTCGCCGGCCGGATCGCCCTGCATCGGAAGGTGATCCTGATGGAGGGCACGGTGGCGTTGCTCGTCGCGGTCATCTGCGTCGTCGTAGTGGCGGGGGTCCTTCCCCCGGCGGGCGGCCTGGCCGCGGTGGCGCTCGTACTGGTCCCGTATCTGGTGGCGATGGGGGTGAGCCGGGATCACCTCCGCCGCGCCGGTCTCCCGCGGAGCTTCACCGACTGGCTGAGCGAAGCGATCGTGGAGGAGGAGACCGAGCTCGAACCGGCCATCCATCCCCGCCGGGGCCGCCCCAGCGACGAGGTGACCGCGGGGATCGCCGTCCTCGTCGTCGTCGGGGCCAGCATCGTGATGGAGCAGGCCGGCTCACGGCTGGGCGCCCGTCATGGGGTCTCGGAGATCGTCATCGGCGGCATCCTCCTCGCCGGCGTGACCAGCCTGCCGAACGCCGTCGCCGCCCTCTACCTGGCCACGCGCGGCCGCGGTGCGGCGACCCTCAGCACGGCCCTGAACAGCAACGCCCTCAACGTCGCGATCGGCCTGCTGCTCCCCGGCACCATCGTCGGCCTCGGCGCTCCATCCGGGGAGGCGACCCTGATCGCGGTCTGGTATCTGGGGCTGACCGCGGTCACTCTGGCCTGCGCATTCCGCGGCCGTGGCCTCTCCCGGGGCGACGGAGCGCTGATCATCGGCATCTACCTGGCCTTCGCCGTGGCCGTCCTCAGCCTGTGACGGCCCGGCGCCCGGGAGGGCCGGGCCGGCGGTCTTTAATGTGTGGGGACACACGATGTCCTCGTCGTCCAGTTCCGCCGGCTTGCCCACCGCCGCAGGGCCTCCTGATCGGCCGGTGCCCGTGCCCGCGGACCACGGCGATGCCGAACCGGGCCGCCGCGCCCCGCAGGGCGACCGGGTGTCGCTGCTGTGGCGGGTGTTCGCCGCCAACATCGTCGTGTTTGTCACGGCGGCCGCGCTCCTGGCCTGGACCCCGGCGACCGTGCACCGCGTGGCCACCCCCGGCGAGCTGGTCGTCCTGGCCATCGGCCTGGTGGTCATGCTCACGGTCGACCTGCTGCTCCTCCGCCGTGCGTTCGCCCCGCTTCGCCGGCTGGCCGCGGTGATGAGCGCCGTCGACCCGGCCCAACCGGGGCGGCGCGCCGAGGCGCCGGAGGGCGCCGGTCGCGAGGTGGTGGCGCTGGCCAACGCGCTGAACGCGATGCTCGACCGCCTCGAGGGCGAGCGGCGTGAGAGCGCCCGGCGTACGGTCGAGGCCCAGGAGGGGGAGCGCAAGCGGATCGCGCGCGAGCTGCACGACGAGGTCGGTCAGACCCTGACCGCGATCGCGCTGCGGGCCGAGCGCGCGTCCCAGGACACCGGCTCCGAGCAGTCGCGGGCGCTGGCGGAGATCGCCGACACCGTGCTGCAGAGCCTGGAGGACGTGCAGCGCATCGGACGCGAGCTGCGCCCGGAGGCGCTTGACGACCTCGGACTGGTCAACGCGCTCATCGTCCTCTGCGGGCGGATCGAGGGGCAGGCTCACCTGCGCGTGCGCCGGAGCCTGGACTGGGACCTGCCGCCCCTGCCGGCAGAGGTTGAGCTCGTCATCTACCGGGTGGCGCAGGAGGCGCTGACCAATGTCCTGCGCCACTCCGGCGCCACCGAGGTCACCGTGTCGCTGCGGCAGAGCGCGCAGAGCGTCGTCCTCGCGGTCTCCGATAACGGGCGCGGGCTCCCGGCCCATGCCGCCGCGCACGGGCCGCGGGGCATGCGCGAGCGGGCGATGTTGATCAACGCCGAACTCATCGTCGGCTCCGGCGCCGCCGGCGCGGGCACCGAGGTCATCCTGCGCATCCCCCTGAGGTCGCGCTGATGGTAACCCCGCTGAAGACCCGCGTCCTGCTCGCCGACGACCACGCGGTGGTGCGCAGCGGCCTGCGGGCGGTGCTCGACGGCGAGCCGGACATCGAGGTGGTGGCGGAGGCCGCCGACGGAAGCGAGGCCGTCCGCGAGGCCCTCGCCCACGAGGTCGACCTGGCCATCCTCGACGTGTCGATGCCGAAGCTGACCGGGCTGCAGGCGACCGCCGAGCTTCGCCGCCGGCGCCGGCAGCTGCGCGTGCTCATCCTGTCGGTCCACGACAACGAGCAGTACTTCTTCGAGGCGCTGCGCGCAGGTGCCTCCGGCTACGTCCTCAAGAGCGCCGCCAACCGGGACCTCATCGATGCCTGCCGGGCGGCGATGCGGGGTGAGCCGTTCCTGTACCCCAAGGCGGTGACCGCCCTGATCCGCGATTACCTCGAGCGCGCCGGCGAGGACGAGGCCGCGCCCCGCGACCCGCTCACCGCCCGCGAGCTCCAGGTCGTCAAACTGATCGCCGAGGGCTACACCAGTGACGAGATCGCCACCGAGCTCGTCATCCGGCGCAAGACCGTCGATCACCACCGGGCGAACATTCTCGACAAGCTCGGCCTGCGCAACGTCGCCGAGCTCACCCGCTATGCCATCCGCCGCGGCCTGCTGGAGCCGTGAGCGGCGCGACCGAGCCGCTCGGCGGTATCGAGCAAAGATAGGGATTTGCACCGATGGCGTCCCGGGGCGGACACATGCAACATTTCGCACGTGGGCGATGTGTTGATCGTATTTCGGCGGCCTGCCGCCGCGGCGGGTGCGCCGCTGCATGCCACGGCACGGGACCGCGACACCCGTTCGGCTGACACCGCAGGCCAGCGCCGCGGCGCGGCCGGCTCCGACCCGTCGGCGCGGACGTCCGGCAGCGGTGAGCCGGCCGGCGAGGTCCGGCTGCTGCGGCTCCGCCGCAAGGTTCTGGGCCCCCGCGGGTAGTCGTCCCGGCGCGCGCGGGTAGTCGTCGCGGCGCACGCGGGTAGTCGTCCCGGCGCGCCTCGGGCGCCCGCCCTTCTGGGCGAATTCGCACCGGTGGCACCGCCCTGGATGCCGAGATAGGTAGTAGTACCGATAGCTGGAGCGTCGGGTTTCGGCTTTGCTCGCCTCTGGAAGGCGTACGCCAATGACGGTTCAGCATGCCCACACGCGCGGGGACGAAGCCCGGTGAGCGCCCCGCCGAAACGACGCAGCCTGAACGAGGCCGCCCACAAGCTCGATCATCCCAACGGCGAACGCGTCGGTTTCGCCGAGCGACTCAGCTACCGCCCCGTCACGCTCGAACCACCGCCGCAGGTCAACGGCGGCGCGCCGGAGCACGCGGCCGAGGAGCGCGACGTCGTCGCCCACGGCAGCAAGGTCGTCCTGGCGCTCGGCGCGCTCGGCGTCGTGTATGGGGACATCGGCACCAGCCCGCTGTACGCCGAGCAGGTCATCTTCACCAAGCACGCCGATGCGGCGCGCCCCACGATCGGCGGCGTCTACGGGGTCGTCTCTTTGATCTTCTGGGCATTGACGATCATCGTCTCGGTCAAGTACGCATGGCTGCTCATGCGCGCCCACAACCGGGGCGACGGCGGAGTTATGGCCCTGGCCGCGCTCATCCAGCGGCGCGGGATCGGCCGGGTGGCGCTGCTGGTCACCCTCGGCATCTTCGGCGCCGGCCTGTTCCTCGGCGACGGCATGATCACCCCGGCGATCTCGGTGACGTCCGCCGTCGAAGGACTGAACGTCGCCACCCCGGGGCTCGCGCATCTGGTCGTACCCATCTCCCTGGGCATCCTGGCGGGCCTGTTCGCGATCCAGCGGCGGGGAACCGGCGCGGTCGGCTGGCTCTTCGGCCCGGTCATCCTCGTCTGGTTCATCGTCATCGGCGTGCTCGGCGCACACCAGGTCATCCAGGACCCCGGTGTCCTCCAAGCGCTGGCGCCGATCTGGGCGGCCCGCTTCATGGTCGATCACGGCTTCGCCGCGTTCCTGACCCTCGGCGGCGTGGTGCTGGCGGTGACCGGAGCCGAGGCGCTGTACGCCGACCGCGGCCACTTCGGCGCGACGCCGATCCGCCGGACCTGGTTTGGGATCGTCTTTCCGTGCGTGCTGCTGTCCTATCTCGGCCAGGGGGCGCTGATCCTGGCCCACCCCAGCACGGTCCGCAACCCGTTCTACCTGCTGGTGCCCAGCGGAGCCCGGATCCCCATGGTCGTGCTCGCCACCATGGCCACCATCATCGCCTCCCAGGCCGCGATCACCGGGTCCTTCTCGATGGCGCGGCAGGCCGTGCAGTTGGGCTTCCTGCCGCGGCTGAAGATCCGGCACACGTCAAACGTGGAGGGGCAGATCTACGTCCCGGTGATCAGCTGGGGGCTCGCGGTTGGGGTCGTCGCCCTGGTGCTCGTCTTCCAGAGCTCGACGCGACTGGCCAACATCTACGGCGTCGCCGTCACGGGCACGTTCATTCTCGACACCATCCTGTTCCTGGCCGTGGCACGCTACCTCTGGCGCACCCCGATGTGGAAGCTGGCGCCCGTCGGCGCACTGTTCCTGACGATCGAGGTCTCGTTCTTCAGCTCCAACCTGAGCAAGGTCGCAGAGGGGGCATATATCCCGCTCTGCGTGGGGCTCTTGGTGTCGCTGGTGATGGTGACGTGGCGCCGCGGACGCGAGATCGTGACCCGCAACCGGATCGAGGAGGAGGGCGCGCTCCAGGACTTCCTCTACAAGCTCCGGATGGCCGACCCGCCCATCCAGCGCGTCAGGAACGTCGCCATCTATCTCAGCCCCGGGAAGGCCACCACGCCGCTGGCGATGCGCGCCGACGTCGAGCACCACCGCGTCTTCCACGACAAGGTCCTGATCGTCTCGATCGAGCCGGTCAGCGTGCCCCACGTGGACGTCGCCGATCGGTTCGTCGTCGAGGTCCTGGGCAGCGGTCTGTTCAAGATCAAGGGCATCACCATCCGGACCGGCTACCACGATCAGACCGACATCCCGGCGGCGCTGCGGCTCGCCCGCAAGCGGGGCCTGCTCGAGAAGAACCTCGACCTCGAGCACGCCTCCTTCTTCGTCTCCAAGATGTCGATGACGCCCACTCGCGGGCCGGGCATGCGCCGGTGGCGCAAGCTCCTGTTCATCGCCCTGGCGCGCAATGCCACCAGCCCCATCGAGAGCTTTGGGCTGCCGATCGACAAGACCGTGATCGTCAGCTCGCACGTGGCCGTCTGAGGATCAGGCCGGTCGCCCGTCACTCCGGGACGTGCGGCCGCCCGCGCAGGTATGCGATGACACCGGCATTGCGTACCTGGTGACGCTCGACGGGCTCGTCGGTGCATGTCCGCAGCTCCACGACGGCGCTCGCCTCGGAGATGCTCAGGAGGCGCCAGTGCGCGCCGAACAGCGCCCACCGTTCCAGCGCGTCGATCGTCAGCTCGTCGGTGTCCATGCCACCAGCCGCCGCCAGCGTACTGCTCACACCGTCCCGTTGCCACGGGGCGAACCGGTGCCTTGCGGCGCGCAGCGGCCGGCCCGGGGTGGGTGGTACCCCCCCACGACCGAACGGGCACCGGGTCGGCCCGGGTCGGACGTCAGTGCCGGACGCCGTCGACGGCGCGGCGGATGCGGATGTCGTCCGCGGGCACAGCCTGAGGCTCCCGGGCGGTGCTCTCGGCCGCCGCGATCAGCGCCCTCAGCTCGGCCACGTCGATCTCGACGGTGTGGGCCTCGCCCTCGATGATCTGCTGGTGGTCAGACCCGGCCGGTGACTCCGCCGCCGTCGCCCGCGGTCCATCGGCAGTGATCGCGCTCCGGCCGTCGTCAGCGGCGGAGGCGGCGGCCTTGATCGTGGCCCGGAAGGCGAGCTCGGTGCCCGTCTCCCCCCACTCGATGGCGAAACGGCCCTCCAGGCGATGGCCGATCCAGGCCACGAGGACCATCAGCGCGCCGACCACCACCACCGGGAGGGTCCAGACCGAGTTGGTGACGAGCACGCCGCCGATCAGCAGGAGCAGCACCCCGGTCAGCGAGAGCCGGACCCGCGGGCGGGCCACCCACTGGCCGGTGTACCGGGCGATACTGCCCACCCGTTCCGGCCATTCCAACGAGGGCGGCGACTCCGCCGACGGGTCGCCGGGGGGCACGGGCGACTCCGCCGGCGGGCCGCTGGGGGGCGGGGCAGACTCCGGCGCGGGCTGCAGCGCCCGGGCCTCGGATGCTTCGTGGGCCGGCATGCCCTGACCCGTTTCGACCCCGGCCCGTCGATCCCTGCCGGATTCCGGACCGGTGGGGCGCCGCCCGGCCGGCCCACCCGTCCGGGCCCGGCGGGCTCACCCGTCCGGGCCCGGCCGGCTCACCCGTCCGGGTGCGTCTCCGCGGACGTCGTGGCCGTCTCCTCCGGGCGGCTGGGCTGCGCCTCCGCCTTCTCGACGTGGCCGCCGAACTCCGCGCGCATCGCCGACAGCATCTTGTTGGTGAACTCGCCCAGGTTGCGCGACTCAAACCGTTCGTAGAGCGCGGCGGTGATGACCGACGCCGGCACGCCGAGGTCGACGGCCGCCTCGACCGTCCACCGGCCCTCGCCGGAATCCGACACCCGGCCGGCGAAATCGGACAGGTCCGGCGACTTGGCCAGGGCGTCGGCGGTCAGGTCCATGAGCCAGGAGCCGATGACGGAGCCGCGGCGCCAGACCTCGGCCACGTCGGCGACGTCGATGGTGTAGCGATAGGCGTCGGGCTCGCGCAGCGGCGTCGTCTCCGCGTCGGCCTCCTCCGGCTCGCGAGCGCCGGCGTCGGCGTGCCGGATGATGCTCAGGCCCTCGGCGATCGCGGCCATCATGCCGTACTCGATCCCGTTGTGGACCATCTTGACGAAGTGGCCGGCACCGTTGTCACCGCAGTGCAGGTAGCCGTGCGGCGCGGTACCGCCCTGCGTCCGGCTGGGGCTCGGAGGGGCACTCCCCTCCCCGGGGGCGATCGTCTTGAAGATGGGGTCGAGGTGCTCGACCGGTCCCGCCTCGCCGCCGATCATCAAGCAGTAGCCGCGCTCCAGCCCCCAGACGCCTCCGCTCGTCCCGCAGTCGACGTAGTGAATGCCCCTCTTGGCCAGGTTCCGGGCCCGCGCGATGTCATCCCGGTAGTACGAGTTGCCGCCGTCGATGACGATGTCACCGGCCTCCAAGAGGTCCTCCAGCTCATCCAGCGTGCGCTGGACGATGCCGGCCGGGACCATGATCCACAGGGCGCGGGGCGTCTCGAGCTTGCCCACGAACTCCTCGAGCGAGGTCGTTCCGTCGGCCCCCTCCCCTTCCAGCTGTTTGACCGCATCCGGGTTGACGTCGTAGACGACGCACCGGTGTCCGTCGCGCACAAGCCGCCGGACGAGGTTGGCGCCCATCCGCCCCAATCCGATCATTCCCAGCTGCATCGGCCTGTCGGTCGGCATTCGTCACGTCTCCTCAGGTCAAAGGTGATCTGTAGTCCAACGGCGCATACCCGGCTTGGACGACACGGTATCGGCGCATCCGCGGCGACGCCTGCGCGAGCCGGCACCCCGCGGAAAGGTTCCGGGCCAGGGGAAGGCATCCGGGCCGGGGGAAGGATCCGGGCCGGGCGACGTCATGGACTCCAGCGCATCCTGCGGACCCCGGCGAAGGAGATCGGCCATGCGACGTGCCCATGCTGTCCTCATCTCAACGGGCGCGTCCGTGGCCGGTCTCCTCGTCGCGGCCTGCGGCGCCTCGCATTCGGCGACGACGCCGCGGACGACGACGCCGGCCACGACCAGCGCGGCGACGACGCACGTCGCCGAGGCCGCCGCGCACGCGCACATCGGCTTCGTCGATCCCCGGGCGGGGGCGCACCTGGGCTCCACCCTCCACATCCGGGTTCGGCTCTCGGAGGCGGGGCACGTCCGGTACATCCTCGACGGAGGGCGAGCCCGCGTGTCCGGCGCCACCACCATCGTCTATCGGCACCTGACGCCCGGGGCACACCGCCTGGAGGCCGAGCTGCTGGTCGCCTCCGGAAGGCGTCCGGCGGCCACGGCGATGATCCGCTTCCGGGTCAGACGCCCGCCCGCAGCGCCGGTCACGGCCCCCCCGCCGCCGGTGACGACGACCGCCCCGCCTCCGCCCGTGCAGAGTCAGACGGCGACCGCGGTTCCGTCTGCGCCGCCGCCGACCGCGGCGCCACCCGCGCCCCCCACCGGGATCCCGCAGAACGGGGGCGGCGACGATGACAACGACAACCACGGCGCCCCCAGCGACGGGGACGGCAACATCTAGCCGCGCCCTGGGCGCACGTCCAGCCCCGGTCAGCCGTTGCGCGACGGGCGGGCCGGATGGCTGGGTCGCCGCTCCCACTCGGCCCGGAGGCGGTCGAACCGTTCCCAGTCAGGCCACCGCTGGCCGAGCGGCGCCAGCGGCGGACCGTCGTGCCGGGGCCGGTCATCCGCGGGCCCGTCGCGCCAACCGTCGTCATCCGAGCCGCCACCGTCCACGCCCCGCGAGGGCCAGAACAGCGAGAAACCAGACACCCCACCCGCCAGCAGCATCACCGGCAGCGCGGATGCGGCGGGCAAAGCGCCGATGAGCTCGGCGAAGAGCAGGACGAGCCCGGCGATTCCGACCGGCCAGGTCACGCGATAGCGCGTCGTCGCCAGCGCTCGCAGCGGACTGATCTGAGAGATCAGCAGCGCCGAGAGGAACGGGAGGGCGACCAAGACCCAGGCCGACGGAAACGTCGAGAACATGCGCACACGGTACCCCCGCCGGGACGGAGCGGCTATCCGAGTCTCCCCGCGTCCGGGCTCAGGACATATCCGCAGACCGCGCCCGCGGCTCGTCGCCGGCCGCCGCCGGCGCGCGGCGCAGACGCGGGGGCAGGATCAGCGCGCTGAGGGTCACGTCGGCAGCGAGAATGTAGAGCGGAAAGCCGACGCTGGCGAAGATCCAGCCGCCTGCCGGAACGGTGAGCAGCGTGATCGCCGCCCCGCACCCGCTGGCCACGAACGCGCTCGCGCTTTCGGTCTGAGGGTGGCGGTGGGCCTTGCGGAGCGTGGGGATGAGGCCGAACAGGTCGGCGAGGATGCTGAACACGATGGCGATGTTCCCGGTGCCGGTAAGCCCCCACGCCCCCAGGGCCGCCAGCGACAGGCAGGCGCAGATGCCGTCGAAGCGGGTGAGCCGGTAGTAGGCGTTGGGATCCAGGAACGAGGCGATCACCACCAGCAGAGGGCCGATGCCGACCGCCAGGGTCAGGAGGGACTCCAGACCCACGCCCTGCACCACCTCGGCGGCGAACGCGATCAGCGGCGCAACGGTCCACAGCATCCACGACACCCGGTTGGGCTGTGTCCGCCCCCGGAGAGTGTCACGCGCATACGACGCGCTGCCGGCGACCGTGATCAGGGCGCCGAGGATGGCGAACCGCGGGTCGATCACCCGGTCACCGCCGTCCTCAGCGGCTCACGGGTTCATACAGCTCCGGGCGGCGATCGTCGATGACATGGTTTCGCTCGCTGGTCCGCTTGTGGCGAGCGTCGCCCAGGCGGCAGCGCGCCGTCACGGTGACCGAGCGGTCCTGGCAGACGGGACCGGCCAGGGGGAAGCCGTCGGGGCCGACGATGACCGTCCCGCTCACCCAGTCCACGCCGCGCTCAGCGCCGGCGCGATCGCAGGCCGCGATGAACATCCGGTTGACCGACGCGTTCGCCTGAACCCGTGTGACCTCGGAGGGGCGTTCGCCCGCCGGGCGCGGCTCCCGCGGCCAGTTCGTCGGCACGCACAGCAGGTCGGCGCCATCGAGGGCCGCCAGGCGCACCCACTCCGGGAACTCGACGTCGTAGCAGATCATCGTGCCCAATCGCCCGTAGGCGGTATCGACGACGGGCGGGCGCTCGCGCCCGGGATCGAACACCAGCTGCTCGCGATCCCAGAGATGCGCCTTGCGGTAGACCGCCCGCGGCCCGTCCGCGTCGACGATCACGGCGCTGTTGCGCAGCACGCCGGCCGCGACGTCGAGCTCGCACAGTCCGCCGACGACCACCAGGCCGTGCTCGCGGGCCAGCGACGTCCACTCGCTCACCGTCGCGCCGTCGACGGCCTCCGCGCAGCGCCGGGCCTCGTCGGCATCGGCGAACACGTAGCCGCTGTTGGCGAGCTCCGGCACGACCACGATGTTCGCGCCCTCGCCGGCCGCCGCGGCGATCGCCGCGCGGCAGGCGGACCGGTTGAACTCGGTGTCCCCGACGCGCAGTGCCAGCTGGCAGCAGGCAACGACCGGCTCGGTCATCGCCGGGCCACCGCCAGCAGAGCGAGCATCTCGTAGGCGACGGCGGCGGCATGGAGCGCCGTCACCTGCCCGGGCGAGTCGTATGGCGGCGAGACCTCGACGAGGTCATAGCCGGTGAACTCGATCCCCGCCAGCGCGCGGAGGAAGGCGAGCGCCTCGCGCGGGTACAGGCCGGTCACCTCCGGCGTCCCGGTCCCCGGCGCAAAGGCCGGGTCGAGCACGTCGATGTCGAACGACATGTAGACCGGGCCGTCGCCGATCCGGTCCCGCACGCGGCGGCCGTAGCGCTCCGGGCCCATCGCCTGCAGCTCGTCGCCGGGGATGACCTCGAAGCCCATCTCCAGGGGCTGCGTGACATCGGCCGCATCGTACAGCGGGCCCCGCATCCCGGCCAGCAGCGAGCGCGACGGATCGAGCAGCCCCTCCTCCACGGCTCGCCGAAACGGGGTCCCGTGGAAGTAGCGCTCCCCGTAGTACTGGTCCCAGGTGTCGGCGTGCGCGTCGAGGAGCACCAGGCCGACCGGGCCATGAGCGGCCGCGTGCGCCCGCAGCTCTCCGAGCACGATCGAGTGGTCCCCGCCGAGCACGAGCGGCACGATCCCGGCCTCCAGCACTGGCGTCAGCCCAGCGTGGATCTGCTCCGCCGTGCGGACCGCGTTGCCCGGCGTGATCGCCAGGTCGCCCCCGTCGACCGCGGAGATCGTCCGGAACACGTTGATGTCAAGCGGCGGGTGGTAGGGACGCAGGAGAGTCGACGCCGACCGGATCGCCTCCGGCCCAAAGCGCGCGCCGGTCCGGAAGCTGGTGGCGGTGTCGAAGGGAACACCGATGACCGCCACGTCGACATCGGCGTGCGGCAACTCGACGTGTGGGAGCCGGGCGAACGTCCGCAGCCCGGTGTAGCGGGGTGCGACGCTGGCATCCGGCGGCTGGAACCGCGGCTCAGGCGGGGTCATGACACCGTCCTCCGGGGTCCCGGAGGCCCACCCGGGCGTGACGCAGCCGAGCACCCAGCTCCACGCGTTGATTGCCAGTGACCGACACGAGTCCGCTAACCCTACTTCCCCGCCGCGAGCTGCTCATCGAGAGATCAGCGTCCGTGGATGCGGATCAACGGCGGGCTGTGGCGGGGAGCGTCGTCGGACCACGAGCTCCACTCGCTGCGCGGGGCGTCGGTCATGCGTCCGAGCACGGCGATCAGCGGCTCGTACCGGGCCCGCACGCGACGGAACTCGAGCCACGCGGTCTCCGCGTCGTCGCGCACGGGAATGCCGACCCTCCCCAGGTCACGGAGCGCCCGGTCAAACAGCTCGCGGGGCAGGTTGATCTCGGCCTCCGCCTCCGGCTCCGGCGGCCGGCGCGGGATCCCCAGAAACTCGGCGATCGCCACCAGCGCGCTGACGCCGGCATCGACGCACATCTCGCTTCGCGACTGCCGGGACACGTCGCAGGTGGTCATGAACAGGCCCGCCCCGTCGAGCACCGCCTCGGCGGACAGCACCCAGTGATTGCGCGGATGCGGGGACCGGAAGAAGCCCAGCTGGGGGAAGGTGGTGTGGGACTCACCCAGCCCGATGAACCAGTCCTCCCAGCTGTCCCACACCTCGTCGAGCTGCTCGAAGCGGTCCAGCTGCCAGGTGCGGGTGAGCAGCGACAGGCCCGACGGTGGGCTGCCGGCGCGGACGACCAGCTTGGTGATGAGCGCCTCGCGCCGGGAGAAGGCGCCGTAGAGGCTGGGCAGGTACGTGATGACCAGCGCCAGCAGGGTCAGCCCCACGCCGGCAGCGGCAAACGCCACCAGATGCCGGACCAGGCCCTGGGGGTGATCGATGCCCAGCGTGACCATCGACGACCCGGACAGCTCCAGCGACTGCACCGCGTTGTCGCCGGTGAACCCCTGCGGAGACAGCGCCCAGAAGATCGCCGCGAAGCACAGGAAGATGAGCACCGACCACGTCAGGAGCTGGGCGAACAACCCCAGCGGGGCCTGGCCCGCGAAGACCCGGTCGCGGGTCTCGTAGTCCGAGCGGCCGAGACGCAGTCGCAGGAGCAGGAGGCTGCGCACGACCAGGAACGTGAACCGGGCCAGGCGCGCGGGTACGGCCCGCGGCAGCACGACGGTGCGCAGGACCGACGAGAGCACGCCGGCCACCCCGGCGAGGCCCACCACGGCCACGATGATCCGCACGATTGTCAAAGCCCCGGCAGCGTAGATGGTTGATTCCGCGCACGCGGGGCCGTGGAATCAACCATCTCGCGATGCCCTTCACGCAATCTTGATGGCTTCGGCCCGATTCTGTACGGCGACGTCACAGGCGCCAGGCCAACATCTGTGGTGAAGGACAAGATGCTCTCGGCGAGCGGGCACCCCCCACGAGTTCTGGCATGCGACGACGAGCCGCAGGTGCTCCGCGCGCTCACGGTGATCTTCCGGGGCGAGGGGTGTCAGGTGGTGACGGCGGCATCCGCTGACGAGGCGCTGGCGGCCGTGACGGTCACGCCCGTCGAGGCGGCGGTCATTGACCTGGTGCTGCCTGGACGAGACGGCATCGAGCTGTGCCGGCAGCTGCGGGCGCACAGCCCCATGCCGATCATCGTGCTGTCGGCCGTCGATGAGGAAGAGCAGAAGATCCAGGCGCTCACGGCCGGAGCCGACGACTACATGACCAAGCCGTTCAGCCCCCGGGAGCTGGTGGCCCGGCTGCAGGCCGTCCTGCGCCGAGTGGGCGACGGCGGTGGCGAGACCGTGCTGTCCACCGGTGGGCTGGAGATCGACGTGACCGCCCACGCGGTTCGGCGGGACGGCCAGGAGATCCACCTGACCCGCCTGGAGTACGAGCTGCTGTACGTGATGGTCCGCAACCAGGGCCGGTTGCTCACGCATCGCGCTCTGCTCAGCGCCGTGTGGGGGCCCCTGTATGACGACACCCGGGTGCTGCGCACGCATGTCGCGCGGCTCCGGCGGAAGATCGAGCCCCCGGCGCGTCCCGGCCGGCACTACATCCACACCGAGTCCGGCGTGGGGTTCCGGTTCGACCCGCGCTAGGCCACCGGCGGCCCCGGGCCGATCTTCACGAAATCGGTATGGGGCCACCCGCGTTCTTCACGGGCTCGTCACAGCCGTCGACTTACGCTCGATGACAAGCCTGAATTCCCATCAGGAATGTCTTTGAAACAGCTGGAGTGTCACACATGCCCACAATCGCAACCCCACCCCAAGCCGGCCTCCACGAGTGGCGCCAGGAAGACCGCGCGCGCCGTCTCGACGCCTCGTCGATCACCCTGCGGATGCGCGTCGCCTTCCGGCGCGCCGCGCTGACCGTGAGGCTGTCCGAGGGAGCCGACCCGGTCGACTCCGCCGAGCTCGCCCTTCGCGCCCACCAACTCGTCGGCGACCGCGAGCGCCGCACGCTGGCGCGGACGCTGCAGCGCAGCCTCGAGGAGGCGCGGGAGCCAAGGCTGAGCGTCTACGGCCCGGTCCCGATGCGCCGCCGCGAGATCCTCCAGGCCGAGCAGCCGCTGCGGGTCATGATCGCCCGGCTGCGGGACAACCGTCCGGTGACCGCCGAGGGGATGGCGCTGATCGAGCGCCTCATCACCGACGGGACCTGGAGCCCGCTGTACCGGACCACCGTGCCCGGCTCGCTCAGGCGCCTGACGGTGCTGGCGACGGCGGCACTCGAGCCCGGGAACTGACCCGGTCTGAATCCGGCGGCGGCCGGGCGCTACGCGGGCGTCTCGGCCGCCGCCAGCAGCTCGTCGAGATCGAGCGGGGCGTCGATGGCGGGGGCGGCGGCGGTACCGTACATCGGCCACTCATCGAACGGACGATCCCAGGCGAGCTCCAGGTCGTTGCCGTCCGGATCTGAGAGATAGACCGCGAGGTGAGTACCGTGGTCCGAAAGCTGGCGCAGGGGGATCCCGGCGTCGACCAGGCGCCTGACCGTCTGGGCCAGGCGGGCGCGGGTCGAGAAGTTGAGCGCGACGTGATGCAGCCCGGTCACCCCGTCGGGCTGGGGCGGCCCTCCCGCGGATTTCCAGGTGTTGAAGCCGAGGTGATGGTGGTAGCCGCCGGCCGAGATGAACAGGACGTCGCCGGTGGTGCCCCAACCCGGCACGCCCCGGGCCTCGAAGATGACGTCAAAGCCCATGATGCCGACGTAGAACGCCCGCACGCGGTCGATGTCCGCCGTCCGCAGATGGACGTGGCCGACCCGCAGCTCCGGGTCGATGGGGTTCTCGGAGGGCTGCGCCGGGTCGAAGGGTCCCTGGGGTCCGGCCATGGCTCAGGCATAGATTAACCAAGTGGCGACGGCGCCGGGGGCCGCCGACGCTAGATTCGATGGCATGAGTGGCCCAGAGCTCGGCCTGGCGGTGTCGGTGTTCCTCGCCTGCGCCGTCGAGGCCGTGGAGGCGCTGACGATCGTGCTGGCCGTGGGGGTCACCCGCAGCTGGCGCTCGACGTTCACCGGCATCGGCGGGGCGATCGTCGCCCTCGGTGTCCTCACCGCCGCGCTGGGACCGGCGCTGACCTCGCTGCCCATCAACACCCTGCGCATCGTCGTCGGCGGGCTGCTGCTCGTCTTCGGGCTGCAGTGGCTGCGCAAGGCGGTTCTCCGCGCCTCCGGCTTCAAGAAGCTGCATGACGAGGACGCCATCTACACCGAGGAGCTGGCCGCGGCCCGCCACGCCGGCGTCGTCGGCGCCGGATTTGACCCGTACTCGTTCACGGTCTCCTTCAAGGGCGTGTTCCTGGAGGGGCTCGAGGTCATCTTCATCGTGCTGACGTTCGGGGCCAATCAGCACAACATCGGACTTGCCGCCGTCGCGGCCGGCGCCGCCGTCCTGGCCGTCCTGGCCGCTGGGCTGGCCGTGCACGCCCCGCTGTCCCGGGTCCCGGAGAACACGATGAAGTTCGGCGTCGGCGTCATGCTGACCTCGTTCGGCATGTTCTGGGGTGCCGAGGGCGCCGGCGCGCACTGGCCGGGGAGCGACGCTGCGCTGGCGGCGCTCATCCCGGCGACGCTGATCTTCGCGCTCGGACTGGTGGCGATGCTCAAGCGCCGCGCCCCCGTGGCCGCGCCCGCGGTCGGCGGCGCCGACGCACGGGAGACGGAGACGGTCGGCGCATGAAGCACGTCGAATCGCTCGGCCGCTTCATCTGGGACTTCGTGGTCGGCGACGACTGGTGGATCGCCGTCGGCGTCATCCTGGCGCTGGCGCTGACCGCAGTCATTGCCGGGACCGGCATCGCGGCGTGGTGGATCGTCCCGGTCGCCGTCGCCGCTCTGCTGGTGTTGTCGGTGTGGCGCGCCGCCGGCAGCTCCTAGTGTCGTGATTCACAAATTCGACGGCAGCCTCGCGAATTTCCGACTCACGACACTCGGGGCTTTGGGGGCTCACTTGTGCATGGGACAAGTCAGCCCCCAAACCCTCTGGGCACTAGATGCTCAGGCCGCCGTCGACGGTCAGCGTGTGGCCGGTCATGAACGCGCTCTCGTCGCTGGCCAGGAACACGACCGCCTGGGCGATCTCGTCCGGGGACGCGTGACGCGCCAGCGGGATCATCTCCTCGAATGCCGCCGACGCCTGCGGTTCCGGAGCGCCGACCGCCTCCACCTCAATGGCGTGCTGGAAGGCGTTGTCGGTGGGGCCGGGATGCAACGTGTTGACCCGGATCCCCCTGGGGGCCATCTCCTTGGCGGCTGTGCGCATGAGGCCGACCACCGCGTGCTTCGACGTGGCGTAGGCGGCGATCCCCCGGTCCGAGGTGAGCCCGACGACGCTCGAGTTGATGATCAGGCTGCCACCCGGCTCCATCGCGCGCAGCGCGTGCTGGGAGACGAGGAAGCTGCCGATGACGTTGACGGCCATCACCTGCTGGAACATCTCGAGCGGGTACTCGGTGACGGGCGCCACCACGCCGAAGACGCCGGCGTTGGCAAAGGCACAGTCCAGGCGCCCAAAGCGCTCCACCGTGGCGGCGACGGCCGCCCTCACGTCCTCTGAGCGGGTCACGTCGCAGGCCCGCCAGGCGACTGCGTGGCCGCCCACGCTCGCCGCGGCGCGCTCCAGCGCCTCCGGCCCGAGGTCGGCGATCATCACCTGCGCGCCCTGCGCGACCAAGGCCCGCGCGGTGGCCAGGCCGATGCTTCCCGCCCCTCCGGTGATCAGCGCGACCTTTCCGGCCAGCCGCGAGTGTGGTTGCACGTCCAAAGCCCCTCCATTCTGCGGTGTATCGCCGTGACCCTGCTGGCCGCGCAGCATATGTCTCCTGCCGGTGCACGCATGACCGGGGCGGCGGGGAACCGCACGGAGACGAACGTACTTTTGCGCGCGCGGTCAAGTCCCGGAATGGCCGCGATCAACCGACCAGAGGAGAGGTCTCATGCCCACGTCCGGCCGCGCCCCGGCGCGACGCCCCCTGCTGCTCCCGCTCGTCCTGCTGATCGTCGCCGCTGCTGCGATGAGCATCGCCGTCGGCGCATCGGCGGCGGGCGGAGCCACGGCGGCGGGGCCGAGTGTCAAGCGGTTCAGCCTCGACGGCTATGTCATCGACGCCCAGTACTCGCTGAGGCGCAACACGGGCAACACGTTCGAGCAGACGTACAAGCGGACGACCGTGCACGGCGTGCCGATCAAGGGGCCGTTCGTGGGCACAAAGTTCCCGGTCGAGGATTACGTGGCGATGCCGATCGGCAACCACGAGCTGTACGTCGCGTGGCTGGACACCAACACCCACGCGCTGCTTGACGTGTTCGTCATGAACTTCGACACCCACATCGTCTACGACTATGCCCCGGGAAGCCTCCATCCGGAGAGCTCCGGCCGGATCGTGCTCAAGCGGACCGGCAACCCCGTCCCCTAGCTCCGTCGACCCCCGGGGGTGCGCGGCCACGATGCCGCACGCCCTACGCGCCGGGAAGCTGGCGGGCCGGCGCGCGGGCGACGAGGTGAGCGCGCCCAGCGGCGGAGGCCGCCGGGCGCTGGAGCCGGCTACGCCCAGGGACGCGCGGGGACGAGGCCGCCGGAGCGACGCCGCGAGCGGGCCGGCTGCGGCCGCGACGCGGCCGGGGTGACCGCCTCGGCGGCGGAGGCGCGGATGGCGCGCGCCAGCGGGGCGACCACTGCGATCAGGACGATGACGGCGAGTACGGCGTTGAGGGCGATGGCGAGTGTCATGTTCGACTCCTTGTTCTCTTCCGTTTGCTGTAACAAGGATCGTCGCCGGCGCGAAGACGAACGTCGGATCGCTGTAAGCCGTAGCTAAGACTCCTGTTCCCGGCGTGTCGGGCCGCCGGTCCGGGCGGTACCGAGGCGGATGGCGGCCCTCCAGGTCAGGCGTCCCCCGCCGAGGACGAGCGCGCCGGCATAGATCCGCCCGGCCAGCTTGACGGTGCCGGCGATCGCCGCCGCCATCAGGAGCGCCTGGACGGGGAACTCCCAGAGGGCGACGTGACCGAGCGCGATGCGCGCCGGCATCAGCGTCGCCGTCAGCGGCGGCAGGAAGGAGACGATGCGCAGCCAGGTGGCGTCCGGTGAGGCGGCTGCGGCGTACACCAGTCCATACCCGGTCAGCAGTAGGAGCGTGAACGGGACGGTCGCGAACTGGACCTCCTCCTGGCGGGCGACCATCGCGCCGGCCGCCGCCAGGGCGAAGGCATAGAGGACGAAGCCGGCCAGGAAGTAGACGAGGAACGCCGGGATCATCGCGACGACGCCACCAGGGATTCCGGCGCCGTGCACGATCACGCTCGCCACGAGCGCCGCGCCGGCGGCCACCGCCAGCTGACCGAGCCCGCACAGGCCGATCCCGGCCACCTTCCCGGAGAGCAGCTCGCCCGGCCGGACGGCGGCGATTAGGACCTCGGCGGTGCGAGAGGTCTTCTCCTGAGCCACGCCCTGGGCGACCGCGGTCCCGTACATGGCCAGGCTGACGTACATGAGCAGAGCGGCGGCGATGGCGGCGACATATCGCGCGGTCTGGTCCGCGGGTCGACGATGAAGCGCCGAGACCGCGACCGGCAGCGGGGCGAGTGCGGAGGCGACCGTGGCGGAGCTGACTCCGGCGGCCGCCAGGGTGCCGCGCAGGTGGGCAACCGCCAGGGTCTCGGACAGAAGCGCGCGGGTCGCGGGGGCAAGCGTCTGCTCGACCTCGATCAGCGCACCGGACGGAGAGACGATGAGCGCGGTGTCGAGCCTTCCGCCCCGGAGCTCGGACGTTGCGGCCGCCCGGTCGGCAAGGCGACGCACGGCGATCTTCATGCGCGACGATTCGGCGGTCCGCTCCAGCTGCGGGGCGATCGCCTGAGCGGCCGGCCCCACCAGGCCGATCCGCGTCGGCCGGGCGGCGGGGTTGATCAGCGTCGGCAGGACGACGCCGGCCACCACCAGCAGCGCGGTCAGCACGGTCACCACCCGCAGCAGGCGGCCCTGCAGCCGTTCGCGGATCTCGCGCCAGGCGATCAGGCGGACAGCGGCCGCAGGCGTCATCCGTGGATCAGCCTGCGGTAGAGGTCGATCAACCCGCTGGTCTCGAAGCCGAAGTGCTCGACGGGCCCGGCCGCCTGCGCCGCCCGCAGCACCGATTGCGGATCGACCGCGGGGCCGATGACGAGGATCACTCCGTCCTCGTCGGCGCGCGACGACCTCGGCACCCGGGACGTGGGCGGCCCAGTCCGGCGGCGCGGCGACCTTGACCCGCAGCTGGGCGGGAAATCGCCGGCGCAGCTGCGGCAGCGTGCCGTCGGCGAGCACCCGGCCCTCGTCCATGATGGTGATCCGCCGGCAGATGCGCTCCACCAGCTCCAGCTGATGGCTGGAGAACAGGATCGCGGCCCCGGCGTCGGCGCGCTCGCGCAACACCGTGGACAGAGCATCGACGGCCTCCGGATCAAGGCCCGCGAATGGCTCGTCAAGGACGAGCAGGGCGGGCTCGTGCACCAGGGCGACGGCCAGCTGCACCCGCTGCTGATTGCCGTGCGACAGCGAGACGACCTTGTCCTCGCCGCGCGCCCCCAGCCCCAGCCGCTCCAGCCAGTCGCTCGCGGCCCGCGCGGCCGCCGCCTCGTCCAGGCCGTGGAGGCGGGCGAAGTAGGCGACCTGCTCGTCCAGCCTCATCTGCGGATACAGGCCCCGCTCCTCCGGCATGTAGCCGAAGTCCAGCGCTGCGCCCGTCCCACCGGCCGGCCGTCCCACCGGACCCGGCCGCGATCCGGCGTCAGGATCCCCATGATGGCTCGCATGGTGGTCGTCTTGCCGGCCCCGTTGCGCCCCACCAGACCCACGATCTCGCCCGGAGCCCACGGTCAGCGAGATCCCGGCGAGCGCTTCGACGCTGCCGAAGCGATGGTGGAGATCGCCGATCTGCAGCATGCCGGTCCATCATCCTCCCTTCCGCAACCGCGATCGGGATGATGTGGCACCGATGCGCCCAGCGATCAGCCCTCCGTGAGCGAGACCCTCGCGCTTGTCGCGCTGGTGGCCAGTCTCGCCGCGGCGGTGGCACGCTCGCGATGGGCGCCGGACTGGGCGGTCGCGACGGTGGCGGCGGTGGTCGTCGTGGCGGCAGGGGCGCTCAGCCTGCACGGCGCGCGCACGGCTCTGGGGCGGCTGGGACCGACGGTGGGGTTCCTGGCGGCCCTGCTCCTGCTCGCCGACGGCTGCCGCCGCGCCGGAGTGTTCGACGCGCTTGGAGCGGCGATGGCGGTCGGCGCCCGCGGCCGGCCGCGCCGGCTGCTGGCGATGGTGTTCCTGGCGGCTGCCGGAACGACCGCCGTGCTCAGCCTGGACGCCACGATCGTCCTGCTCACCCCCATCGTGTTCGCCACCGCGGCCCGGCTGCGGGCGAGCCCCCGGCCGCACATGTACGCGGGGTGCCACCTGGCCAACACGGCGTCGCTGCTCCTGCCGGTCTCCAACCTCACCAATCTGCTTGCGTTCAGCGCGGCCGGCGTGTCGTTCCCCCGGTTCGCCGAGCTCATGGCGCTGCCGTGGCTGGTGGCGCTGGCGATCGAGTGGCTGGTGCTCCGACGGATGTTCGCCGACGACCTGCGGTCGGCCTCGGATCCCGTGCGGGGAAGCGCGGGGCCCGTGCCGGTGCCGGCCTTCGCCGTCGGCGTCGTGGGGCTGACGCTCGCCGGGTTCGCGGTCAGCTCGGCCGCGGGCATTGCGCCGGTCTGGTTTGCGGCGGCAGGCGCCTCGGTGCTCGCGCTGCGGGAGCGGACGGCCCCCCGCGACCTCGTCCGGGCGGCCGAGCCGACATTCCTGGTGTTCGTCCTGGCGCTGGGGGTGATCGTCGCCGCCGCGGGCAGTCACGGCCTCTCCTCCGCCGTCGACTCGCTCGTGCCCCATGGCAGCGGCCTGCCGGCCCTGCTCGGCATTGCCGGGCTCAGCGCCGTGCTCGCCAACCTCGTCAACAACCTGCCGGCGACGCTGATCCTGGTCCCGGTCGTGGCCGCGAACGCCCCGGGCGGGCTGCTCGCGATGCTGATCGGCGTCAACGTGGGCCCCAACCTGACCTATGTCGGCTCGCTGGCCACCCTGCTGTGGCGACGGATCGTCCACGCCCACGACGAGGACGTCGACACCGCCCAGTTCGTCAGACTGGGCCTGCTCACCGTCCCGGCGATCCTGGTGGTCAGCACGGCCGCCCTGTGGTTGGCTTTGCAGGTCTTCTAGATGCGCGCGGTGATCTGGATCTCCGAGGGAAGCTGGGAGGGGTGCGTCGACCGCGCCCGCGAGTTGCTGCCCGCCGATGCCGAGGTGACGCTGCTCCACGTCGCGCCCTCCGACGTGGAGGAACTCGCCGTCCACCCCGGTCCGGGCCTGCTCGGCCGCCACCACCGTCCGCCCCCCGGTCCGGCCGTCCACGCGATCTCGGAGTCCGAGGCCCAGTCGTTGCTGCAGTCCGCGCGCGAGCGTCTGAGGCGTCCGGCCCAGCTCGCGTCGCGGCGGGGGCGAGTGGAGCGGGAGGTGATCCTGGCCTGCGAGCGGGCAGATCTGCTGGTGGTGGCCCGCGACGGGAAGCCCCGGCGCGAGCCCAAGAGCCTCGGCCGGTGGTCGCGCTTCGTCGTCGACCATGCCGGCTGTGCCGTGCTGCTGGTCTGGCCCGGGGAGCCGCCCGGGCCGGAATCACTGCACTGGCCGCCCCACCTGCGGTGACCGGGATACCGCCCCGCCCGCCCTCTCAGGCCGTCTTGATCGTCGCCGAGTCCGACAGGCCCAGCTCGCCGATCGCCTGTTCGCGCATCTTGAACTTCTGGACCTTGCCGGTGACGGTCATCGGGAAGGTGTCGACGACCTTGACATAGCGCGGGATCTTGTAGTGCGCGATCCGGCCGGTGCAGAACTCGCGCACCGCGTTGACGTCGAGCGGCGCGTCCCCACGCGTGATCACCCATGCCATCAGCTCCTCGCCGTAGCGATCGTCCGGCACGCCGATCACCTGGACGTCGATGACGTCCGGGTGGCTGTAGAGGAACTCCTCCACCTCCCGCGGGTAGATGTTCTCGCCGCCGCGGATGATCAGGTCCTTGATCCGCCCCACGATGTTGATGTAGCCGGCCTCGTCCATCGTCGCCAGGTCACCGGTGTGCATCCAGCCGTCCGGGTCGATCGCCTCGGTCGTGCGCTGCGCATCGTTCCAGTAGCCGGCCATCACGCTGTAGCCGCGCGTGCACAGCTCACCTGAGGTCCCGCGAGCCACGGTCGACCCGTCCTCCGGATCGATGATCTTGATCTCCACGTGGGGATGGACCCGCCCCACCGACCCTACGCGCTTCTCCAGCGGGTCGTCGAACGTGGTCTGGGTCGAGACCGGTGACGTCTCGGTCATGCCGTAGCAGATGCCCACCTCGCTCATGTGCATGAGGTCGATCACCCGCCTCATCACCTCGACCGGACACGGTGATCCGGCCATGATCCCGGTGCGGAGCGAGGTCAGGTCGAACTGGTCGAAGCGGGGATGGTCAAGCTGGGCGATGAACATCGTCGGCACCCCGTACAGGGACGTGCAGCGCTCGGTCGCACACGCGCGCAGCGTCGCCTCGGGATCGAAGCCGGGGGACGGGATCACCATCGCGCTGCCGTGGGTCGTGGCTCCCAGGTTGCCCATCACCATGCCGAAGCAGTGGTAGAACGGCACCGGGATGCACACCCGGTCCTCCGGCGTGTAACGGCAGAACTCGCCGACGAAGAAGCCGTTGTTGAGGATGTTGCGGTGCGTCAAGCGTGGCGCCCTTGGGGAAGCCGGTGGTGCCGCTCGTGTACTGGATGTTGATGGGATCGCCCGGCTGCAGCCGCTCCGACCGCGCCCGCAACTCGTCCTCCCCCACCTCCCCGGCGCGCGCCACCAGCCCGTCCCACTCCGGCCCGCTCAGGAACACCGCCCGCTCCAACGCCGGGAGCCGGTCGCGCACCTCCTCGAGCATCGCCCGGTAATCCGAGGTCTTGAATGCCGGCGCGGCGATCAGCATCCGGCACCCGGACTGCGTCAGCGCGTACTCGAGCTCGGAGGTGCGATACGCCGGGTTGATGTTGACCAGGATGACCCCGATCTTGGCGCTGGCGTACTGGACGAGGGTCCACTCGGCGCAGTTGGGGCTCCAGATCCCCAGCCGGTCGCCGGCCACCAGGCCGGCCGCCATCAGCGCGCGGGCCAGCTCATTGACGGCGGCTCCCAGCTCGGCGTAGGTGTAGCGAATCCCCTGGGCGCAGGACACCAGCGCCTCACGGTCGCCGAACTGCTCGATCGCCCGGTCGAGGTTGGCGCCGATCGTCTCCTCCAGAAGCGGCGTCGCAGTGTCGCCGCGGACATAGGAACCGGTCATTGCCTCTCCCGTCGTCTCGTGCTCGTCCGATACACGGCGGATTCTACGTCTGCCGGTGCCATCCCGGGGCGGTGTGTCCCATACTCAGGCTCATGAAGGGAGCCGTGCCGCTGCCATGACCGTCTGCCACATCCTCCGCGAGGACCCTGAGCTCGCCGAGGCCCTGCCCCATTCGGCACGCCCGCAGGCCATCGAGACCTGCGTGGCCCGCACGTTGGCCGTCGCCACCGGGCGATGGAGCACCCAGGGCACCGAGGCCATCGGCGCCGGCATCGGCCTGCTGGTCCTCGACGGACTCCTGCTGCGCCGTGTCGGCATCGACGGCCGATTCGGCGCCGAGCTGCTCGGCCAGGGCGACCTGCTCCGACCCTGGGAGGGGGAGCACGGCTCCGGCTCGCTCACCCGCACCACCGGCTGGCGCGTGCTGGAGCCAGTGCGCCTCGCGGTCCTCGACGAGGCGGCGGCCCGCCGGCTCGCCGCCTATCCGGAGCTGACCGGCCGGCTGGTGGGACGGGCGCTCGACCGCTCGCGCCACCTGACGGTGAACATGGCGATCATCCACCAGGCCCGCGTCCACGTCCGCCTGCACATGATGTTGTGGCACCTGGCCGAGCGGTGGGGCCGAGTCCGCAGCGAGGGCGTGTTCCTTCCCCTGACGCTGACGCACTCGGTCCTGGCGGACCTGGTGGCGGCGCGCCGGCCGACGGTCACGACCGGCCTGGCCGAGCTCTACCGTCTCGAGGTCGTCCGTTCCCTGCCCCGCGGCTGGCTGCTCCTGGGCGAGCCGCCGGGGGAGCTGGCGGAGACGCGCGAGGCCAGCGTCGCGAGCCGCTGACGGGCTGGGGCGGGAGCGGTCTAGCGGACCGTCAGCCGGGCGTGCATGCCCTTCTTCATGTGACCCGGCATCGAGCAGTACAGCTCGTAACGCCCGCGGCTGAGGTGCCACGTCGCCCGGCTGATCTGCTCGGACAGGGTGACCCGGACGCCCTGGGCGCGGCCGACCATCTGTCCGCGCCCGTTCACTCGCTGGATCCGCACATCGTGCGGATCCTGGCCGCGGTTCCACAGCTCCACGACGACGGTGCCGGCCGGGACCCAGGAGCGCGACGGCCACAGCGACCACTCCTGGGCGTAGACGAGCAGGCGCGCGGCGGGACGGGCGGCCGCGCCCGCCGACACGGTGCCCATGGCGGCCGCCAGGAGCGCCAGACACGCGATCACGCGGCGCGCCCTCATGCGATCAGCCGGTAGCGGGCGAAGCTCCCCGCGCTGGGGATGACGGCAGCGGCCTCCATGCCGAACCACTGCTCCAGCAGCGAGCAGTAGACCCCGCGGAAGTCGACGTTCTCACGCTGGTTGCCGTTGGCGTCGAGATCGGTCAGCGCGGGCCACTCGCCGACCATCTGCCCGGTGACCCGGGTGCCGATCAGCATGGACACGCCCGCCGCTCCGTGGTCGGTCCCGGCCGAGCCGTTCTCCTCCGCCCGCCGGCCGAACTCCGACCACACGTGGATGAGCACCCGGTCGGCGATGCCGCGCGCCTCCAGGTCCGACTGAAACGCGGCGATCGCGTCGCCCACGACCGACAGGCCGTTGTTGAACGTCTGCGCCTGGGCGGAATGCGTGTCGAACTGCATCTCCGGCGTCAGGGCCACGCAGCGCAACGGAAGCCCGGCCGCGATCATGGCGGCCAGGCCCGCCAGGCGCTGGGGAAAGTCGGTCGAGGCCGCCGTGGGATAGGTGACCGGGGAGGTGTAGGCGGGCTTGCCGGACGCGTCGCGGAAGGGGGCCAGCGCGCGGCGCACGGTGCCGACCTCGGACGCCGCCTGCGCCACCTGGGCGATGGCCGGATCCGCCGCCCGACGCTGGGCGTCGCCCAGCGACGACGCCGAGTCCAGCGTGGCCGAGAACACGTCGCCCCACACGTCGTTGAGCCACAGCGAGAAGCTCTCCGGCCGATCGATGGCGGCCACCGGGTGACGCGCGGTCGCCAGCGTGGGATTCATTTCGCCGTCCATCGAGAGGCCCTGGAGCGGGTTGGTGGCGCTGCCGGCCACGTCCAGATAGCGCCCCAGCCACCCCGTGACCAGACGCGTGTCGGCGGCGCCCACCTCCCAGTAGTGGCGGGAGGTGAAGTGCGACATGTCCGGATCGGTGTAGCCGATGCCGGGGAACACCGTCACCCGGCCGGCGTCATGGAGTTTGGCGAACGCAGCGGCCGCCGGCCCCCAGCTGAGCGCCGGATCCTCGGTGAACGGGGCTCCCGCCCCCGGGGCGACCGCCAGCGTCGGCCGCAACCGGCGGTAGGTCGCGTCCTCGGTCGGCGCCAGCACCGACAGCGCGTCGATGCCGCCGGCGAGGAAGATCGAGACCAGGACGGGGCTCGAAGACCCCTGCACGGTCGCCGCCTCGGCGATCCCGTCGCCGAGTGCGCGGCTTCCCAGTCCCAACCGCCCGGCCCCGTACACCGAGAGCAGTCCGCCCGCGGCGCCGATCAAGAAGCGCCGGCGATCCAGGCCGGCGCCCGCCGGAATTGGCATCCGGGAGTCCCACTCCCGGGGACTCCCCGGCCGGCCGCCGGCCACGGCGGCGCGCATCGCCTCCGAGCGGGTGAAGCTGTCACAGCAGCCCCGTGTCAGCACGTCTGCCACTCCGGCGTCGTGGGGATCAGCGCCCGCAGCGCGTTCTGGCGCAGGATCCGGTACGGGACCTGCTCCCAATCGGCGGTCATCATCCGCTGTGCCTTGCGGCTGAACGAGTGGAGCGATCGACGGGTGGCCGGCGACAGGTCCGGCTCATCCCAGAACGCCAGCGCCTTGGCGACGGCCTCGGTCGCCGACTCCCTGGCCGGATAGCGCTTGGAGTCCGGGTTGATCGCGGTGCCCATCAGCGCGTAGTTCACGGCCGTGAACCGGCCGGACCAGCGTGACGTGTCGAGCCAGTGCTGGTAGTCCCAACCGCCCACGTTGGGGGGCTCGAACAGGCGCTGCCCGGTCAGCGCTCCGATCCAGGACCAGGCGTTCGTCTGCACCGTCTGGCGCTGAGCGCGCAGCAGGCCGGCGCAGTAGACGACCGGCGGGATGACCATGCGAGACCCCTGGTAGAACAGCGGATGGCGGAGGATCGCCTCCATCAGCGGACGGATCTCGAAGCCGCTGCGCACGTAGGCCCGCTCCAGCGCGCCCCGCGTCCCGGCGGGGATCGGATCACCGACGAAGTAGCCCCACAGCTTGGTGACCAGGAACGACGGATGGGCCGGGTGGTGCACGCACAGCCGGCAGCTGTCGAGGTAGTTGAAGCGTCCCCGGTGGCCGAAGATGACCTTGACGCCGTCGTCGTGCAGGGCAGGGTCGAAGCGGAAGCGGTTCGGCCCCTGGCCGCCCCAGTCATTGGTGAAGCCGGTGAGGGCGCGTGCCTGCTGATGGACGTCGTGCTGGGTGTAGCCGCGGTCGGCCCCCAGCGTGAACAGCTCCATCATCTCGCGGCCGTAGTTCTCGTTGGGGCTGTACTTGGTGTTCGACGCGCCGGAGAGCCACAGCAGCATCGCCGGGTCCCGCGTGACGTCCACCAGCAGCGCGTGGAAGTTGCCGAGCGCGTGCCCCCGCATCATCCGGTTCTGGCGCAGCATCAGCGCCGCGGTGGCGCCGTCGATCGAGGTCGCGAACCAGCTATGCCACGCCAGCGTCATGCGCTCCACGAGCTGCTGATCGGAGCGCACCATCCGGTCAAGCCACCAGCAGTGGTCGTCGCCCCAGACATCGATCGGATCCAGCGGCTGGCCGGGGGCGCCATGCGGCGGTCGGCCAACCAGCCGTGCCCGCCCGGCGGGCCGGGTCAGCGACGCCACGGCCCCGTCGAGTCCCATCGCCGCCAGCCGCTTGACATCGCCCGGCCGGGGGCCGAATCCGGCGCGCCAAAGCAGGCGGCGGGCATGCTTCTCAGTGAAGCGCCCGCGCAGCGTGGCGACTGGAGAGCGAGGGAGCGGGGCCATGACGCGGTCGTCCGGGGCGGTCGCATGCCGAGGACAGGTATAGGTTCATCGGCAGTTCGACGGAGAACTTGAGCCCCCTGCAATCTCCGGGCGCGGATGATCCGCCGGCGGCGCCCGCGCGTAGGAATGAGCGCGGGCCCGGTTCCGGGCTGGCGCAAACCTGATCGACTACGCCCACCGTGTTCCGCCCACCCCGCACCTTCCGCCACCCGCGTCAAGATCTCCGAGCGCTGGCGGACGAGGACCTGATGCCGCTCGTCCACGACGGGGACGCCCGGGCATTTGAGGTGGTGTTCGATCGCCATGTCGACGCCGCTTTCTCTCTCGCCTATCGCATGTGCGGCCGGCGGGGCGCCGCCGAGGACATCGTCCAGGAGGCGTTCCTGTCGTTGTGGCGAAGCGGCGCGCGCTACGACCGGACCCGCGGGAGCGTGCGGTCGTGGATCCTGGGCGTGGTGCGCAACCGGACCATCGACTCGTTCCGGCGCGAGGCGGTGCGCAGTGGGCGCGATGTCCTTGCCGACGACGCGGTCGAGAATCTGCCGGCCGTCGACGACGTGGCCGGCGAGGCCGAGCGGCAGGCCGACGCCCGGCAGGTGCGCAGCGCATTGCGCGAGCTTCCCGCCGACCAGCGGCGCGTGATCGAGCTCGCCTACTTCGGCGGGTTCACCCACACCCAGATCGCCGGCATGCTGGAGCTGCCGCCCGGTACGGTGAAGGGGCGCATGCGCCTGGGATTGACGAAGCTGAGACTGGCGCTCGGCGATGCCTCAGGAGTGCTTGGATGAGCGATCCGCGCCCGCACCGGGAATATGGCGATGATGTCGCCGCCTATGCGCTCGGCGCCCTGGAGCCGGCCGAGGCGGAGGCGTTCCGCACGCACCTGGAGACCTGCGCGGTCTGCCGTGACGAGCTCTCCGCCTTCCAGCAGGTGGCCGACACCCTGCCACTGTCCGCGCCGGCCCATCGTGCGCCGGCTCGGCTGCGCCGCCGCGTCCTGGCCGAGGTGGGCGGACGCGCCCAGCCGGCCCAGTCTCCCTGGTGGCGGTCGATCGCCGCCGGCTGGGTGCGACCGGCGCTGGCCGCCGCAGCCGTGCTTGTGGTCATCAGCCTGGTTGCGCTCCGGGTGGGGCTCGGCTCGGCGCCGCCGTACCGCCAGTACGACGCCCATGTGACGGGCCGGGGGGGCGCCCAACTGGGGATCCGCTCCGGCCACGGCCAGCTCGTCCTCAACAACTTCACCCCCCCGCCGCCCGGTGACATCTACGAGGTCTGGGTCAAGCCCCCCAATCGCCCACCCCAGCCGACGAGCGCCCTGTTCGACGTCACGAAGGCCGGCTCCGCCAGCGTCGCCGTTCCCGGCCGCCTGCGCCGGGGCACGACGGTGATGGTGACCCCGGAACCCCAGGGGGGCTCCCGCGCTCCCACCCATCCGCCGGTTCTCACCGTGTCCATCACCTGACGAACCCAGTCCGTGATCCGAAATCGCTTCTGATCCGTAGGATCTTCTGGCGGCTGCAACCGAAGCCGCAACCGAGATCGCTACCTAGGGATTGGACAACAACATGCTCACCAGCCCGGCCGGCGGGCGGCGATGAGGATCGCCGTCATCGGCGCCGGCGTCTCCGGCCTGGTCACCGCCCATCTGCTCGCCGGCGCGCACGAGGTCACCGTGTTCGAGGCAGCCGACTACGCGGGCGGCCACACCAACACGATCCGTGTCGACACCGCCGACGAGACCCACCACGTCGACACCGGCTTCATCGTCTTCAACGACCGCAACTACCCCAACTTTCAGCGGCTGCTCGAGCGTCTGGGCGTGGCCTGGCAGCCGTCGACGATGACCTTCGGCGTGAGCGACGGGCGCGGGGACTTCGAGTACAGCGGCGGGTCCCCCAACGGGCTGTTCGCCAAGCGCGCCCACCTCGTCACCCCGTGGTTTCACCGCATGATCGCCGACCTGGCCCGGTTCAACGCGGCGGCGTGCGACCTGCTGCACCATGACGGGGCGGGGCCGTCGCTGGGGCACTGGCTGGAGCAGCAGCGCTTCTCGCGGCCGTTCATCGATCGCCTGATCGTCCCCCAGGCCTCGGCCGTCTGGTCGGCCGACCCCCGCCAGATGTGGAGCTTTCCCGCCCGCTTTCTGGTCGAGTTCTTCGACAATCACGGGATGCTGTCCTTCCGCGGGCGTCCCCGCTGGCGGACCGTCACCGGCGGATCGGCGCGGTACGTCGAGGCGCTGCTCGGCACCCTGAACGGGCGGTTGCGTCTGCGGACGCCGGTGCAGGCGGTCACCCGCGCCCCGGACCACGTGCTCGTCACGCCGCGCGGCGGCGAGGCCGAGCGCTACGACCACGTCGTCCTGGCCACCCACTCCGACCAGGCGCTGGCGCTGCTGGCCGATGCCGCCGACCGCGAGCGGGAGATCCTCGGAACCATCCCCTTCCAGTCCAACGAGGCCGTCCTCCACACCGATGTCCGGATGCTCCCGCGCCGCCGGCGGGCATGGGCGAGCTGGAACTACCACCTGCTGGAGGACCACACCCGGCAGGCCACCGTCACCTATCACATGAACCGCCTGCAGTCGCTGCGGGCCACGCGCGAGTTCTGCGTGACGCTCAACCGGACCGCGGAGATCGACCCCCAGCACGTGATCCGCACCATCGCCTACCACCACCCGGTCTACACCCCGGAGAGCGTCGGCGCCCAGCGCCGGTTTCACGAGATCAGTGCCCGCAACCGCACCCACTTCTGCGGCGCATACTGGGGCTGGGGGTTTCACGAGGACGGCGTGGTCAGCGCGCTGCGGGTGGCCGAGCGGTTCGGGATCAAGCCGTGACCGCCTCCTGCCTCTACTGGGGAACGATCCGCCACCGCCGCCGCGCGCCGCACCGGGAGTTCCGCCATCGCCTGGCGCTGGCCTACGTCGACCTGGATGAGCTGCCGTCGCTGCTCGGCGGCCGCCTGGTGGCCCGGTCGCCCGGCCTGCTGCGCTTTCGGCCGGACGACTATCTGGGGCGGGGCGCGGCGCCATTGGACGACAGCGTTCGCGACCGCGTCGAGGTCATCTCCGGCAGCCGCCCGGACGGTCCGATCCGGGTGCTCACCGGACTGCGCTCCCTGGGGCTGTGCTTCAACCCGGTCAGCTTCTACTACTGCTTCACACGCGACGGGGAACAGCTTGACAAGGTGCTCGCCGAGGTGAACAACACCCCCTGGGGCGAGCGCCACTCCTATCTGCTGGCCGATCGCCGGCCCCGGTCACCGGTCGTCACCGGACGCTTTGCCAAGGAGCTCCACGTCTCGCCGTTCATGGGCATGGACCACTCCTATGAGGCGAGGGCGAGCGTCCCGGCGCAGACTCTGTCGGTCCACATCGACAGCCGCCGGCACGACACGGTGGTGTTCGACGCCACTCTCAACCTCCGCCGGCGAGAGCTCACCCGGACCTCGGCCGCGTGGCTGAGCGCCCGCTTCCCCCTGGCCACAGGCCGCGTCCTGGCCCTCATCTACGGCCATGCGCTCGGTCTCAAGCTCGCCGGCGCGCGCGTCCATCCGCACCCGGGCGCCGCCCCGGGCCATCTCCACCCGGGCGCCGCCCCCCGCCGATCCCCACCGCAGCCTGCCCGTGAGCGTTCCTGACGAGTCCGGCTGGCGCGTCGCCGCCTCGCTCCTGCTGCGCCAGATCCGCGTCGGGAGCCTCACCGTGTTGGACGGCGGGCGCCGGCAGAGGTTCGGCCGGGGCACGCCGGCCGCCGCCATCCAGGTCCGCCACCCCGGCTTCTGGCCGATGCTCCTGCGAGGCTCGCGCGGGCTGGCCGAGTCCTACGCCCGCGGGTGGTGGGATTCGCCGGACCTGGTGGCGGTCATCCGGCTGGCGGCGCGCAACGCGGTGTTGATCGACCGGGTGCGGGCGGTCACCGCGCCGTTGTGGACCCCGCACCAGTACGCCCGGGCCCTGCGCAACCGGAGCACCCGGCAGCGCAGCCGGCAGGACATCGCCGCCCATTACGACCTCGGCAACCAACTGTTCGAGCGAATGCTCGATCCCACCATGATGTACTCGTGCGCCCTGTTCGAGCGGCCCGGGCTGACGCTGGAGGAGGCGTCGGTGGCCAAGCTGGAGCGGGTATGCGACCGCCTCCAGCTCGGACCCGAGGATCACGTGCTGGAGATCGGCACCGGCTGGGGCGGGTTCGCCGTGCACGCCGCCGCCACCCGCGGCTGCCGGGTGACCACGACGACGATCTCCCGCGAGCAGCACGACTACGCCGTCGACAAGGTGCGCCGGGCGCGGCTGGCCGATCGCGTGACGGTGCTGATGCGGGACTACCGCGACCTGCACGGCACCTACGACAAGCTCGTCTCGATCGAGATGATCGAGGCCGTCGGCTGGCAGCAGATCGGCCGCTTCTTCCGTCGCTGCTCGGACCTTCTGACCGCGCACGGCGCGATGCTCCTGCAGGCGATCACCATCGACGACCGCGCCTACCAGGTCGAGAAGGCGTCGAAGTCGTTCATCAAGGAATACATCTTCCCCGGCGGCTGCCTGCCCTCGATGGAGGTCATCATGCGCCACGTGGCCCGCCGGACCGACCTCCAGGCGGTCGGCCTGGAGGACCTCACCCCCAGCTACGTCGAGACGCTGCGCCGCTGGCGCCACAACTTCACCGCTCACAGCGCCGAGCTGGAGCGCCTCGGCTACGACGCGCGCTTCCAGCGCATCTGGACGTTGTATCTGGCCTACTGCGAGGGCGGGTTCGCCGAGCGGCGGATCTGCGACGTGCAACTCCTGCTGGCCAAGCCGCAATGGGCCGCCAAGGCCGGCGCCGGCGCGGGCGCCGCGGCGGTCGCGGCCGCCGGCTAGCGGTCTCTCCCTTGCGTGAGGGGCCACTAGTGAATCAGGACCCTGGGGACCGCGAGCGATCGGCGCAGGCCGGGTCGGCCTTTGGGGGCTCGCGCGGCCGTGCGACCCACGAGCCCCCAGCGAGACCACTAGCCGATGAAGCCGTCCTTCGTCAGCGTCGCCGCCGCCGCGCCGGCCGTGATCGTCCCCGGGAACGAGGGGAGGACGGCGTGACCGCCGAACGCCGCATCGAAGAACGAGAAGTGGGTCGCCTCGTTCGATGCGACCTTGGCCGCGGCCAGCTTCAGCTCGGTGGAGCTGAACGACTTGACCGCGCCCAGGTAGGTTTCGACGAACGCCGTCTCCAGGGCGACGCCGGTCCCCAGGAGCGCGTGGGTGCTGGCGACCGCCGACTTGGGGATGTGAAGCGTGAAGCCGTGGGGCTTCTTCGACCCCAGCGCCTGGCCCCAGGCCGCCCGGTGATCCTTCTCGTTCTGCAGAGCCCTTTGGAAGTAGTCCTTGTTCTGCAGCTTGAATTTCGAGAAGTTGGCCAGGATCGTCTCGTAGACCTTGACCGCCAGGCTCTCGGCGATGTAGCCGACCTGGAGCGTGGCGATGTCGCTCTTGGTGACGCCCTTGGCGAAGGCGACGCCGTCCATCGACGCCAGGACGCCGCCGGCGCCGACGAGCACCAGGCTCCCCTTGGCCGAGTTGCGGATGAACTGGCCCCGGCTGACCGGCGTAGCACCACTTTTCATGCTGGCTCCTTTGGGTTGTTTGTGCGCCCCAAAGGGCCATGCGCATCCGGCGCGTGGTCGGATCAGCCGGGCGGGTCGGCGTCGATCACCCGCTGGGCGATCGCAAACGCGGCGTTGGCGGCCGGAACCCCGGCGTAGATCGCCGTATGCAGGAGGACCTCGCCGATCTCGGCCGGGCTCAGGCCGTTGCGCAGCGCGCCGCGGACGTGCATCTCGATCTCGTTCTCGCGGCCGAGCGCGGTCAGCACCGACAGGGTCACGGCGCTGCGCGTGCGGCGATCGAGCCCCTCCCGCGTCCACACGCTGCCCCAGGCGTACCGGGTGATGAACTCCTGAAACGGGGCCGTGAACTCGGTGGTGCGCTCGATCGCCCGGTCGACGTGGGCATCGCCGAGCACCTCGCGCCGGACCTTCATCCCTGGCTCGTACGAGTCGGTCATGCTGCTTCCTCCATGTGCTCGAGGATCAGGCGGGTCACGTCCCGGTCACGCTCGACGTTCAGCAGATGGGCGCCCGGGTCGAGCACCTCCAGTCGCGCTCCGGCGACGGCCTGAGCGATCGTCTCTGCATGGCCTGGGGGCGTGGACGGATCCTGCGCTCCGACGAGCACGAGCGTCGGCGCGACGATCCGCGGCAGCTCGCCGCGCAGGTCCAGCTCCGCGATGGCCTCACAGCAGGCGGCGTAGCCCTCGGCGGGAGACGAGGAGATCATCTCCCGGTAATGGGCGACGACCTGGGGCCGCGCCTGGGCGAAGCCCGGCGTGAACCAACGGCTCAGGACGGCGTCGGCGACCGCCGCGACCGTTCCCGCCCCGCGCACGGCCGAGGCGCGGGCGTGCCACCCCTCCGGCGGCGGCATGTGGGCCGAGGTGGACATGAGGACCAGCCGGTCCACTCGGTCCGCGGCGTTGATCCCCAGCCACTGTCCGACCATCCCGCCGAGCGACAGGCCGACATAGGCTGCCCGCTCGAGCCCCAGCCGGTCCAGGAGCGCCACCACGTCGGCGCCGAGATCGTCGAGCGCGTACGGGCCCTCCGGGACCGGCGACCCGCCGTGGCCGCGATGATCAAAGCGGATCACCCGATGGGTCTGCGTCAGCGCCGGAAGCTGGGGCTCCCACATGGCGAGCGTGGTCCCCAGGGATCCGCCGAGCAGCAGCGGCTCGCCGTCCGGCGGGCCGTCGATCACGGCATTCAGCTCCACCGTCGTCATGGCCTCACCTCGTTCTCGCCCATCGCCTGGTGCGCGGCCAGCGCGCGGTCCACCAGCTCGCCGGCGCCCTCCGGAAGCGGCGCTCCCGCCGCCGGCGAGTCCGCCAGGTTGGCCCGCATCCGCTCGGCGTCGACGTCCAGCGCCTCCAGCAGCTCGCGGCCCCAGGCCGCCGCCGAGGCGGTCAGCCCCAGAAGCTCGGCATGGATTCCCCACTCGGCCTGCCAGGCCCCGGCCGCGCGCTCGTGCTCCTGCTCCATGGCCGCCAGCGCGTCGGCGACGAGCCCTGGCACCCGCTTGGTGCAGGCCAGGACCGAGACGGCGCCGACCGGGTTGCGCTTGTGGGCCATGGCGCTGGACCCGCCTCGATCAGGTCCGCCGCCCTCGCGCACCTCGCCCACCTCCTGCTGGGCGAACAGGGTGACGTCCCGGGCAACTTTGGCCAGAACGCCGGCGAGGATGCCCAGCGCCGTAGCCAGCGCGGCCGGGCGAACCCGGATCGCCTGCCAGGGCACGACGGGCTCGGCCAGACCGAGCTCGGTCGCCACCCGGCCGGCGACGCCCGGCTCCCGGGCCCCGACCGGCCCGCCCATCTGAACCGCCAGCCCTCGCTCGGCGACGTCGGCCAGCCGCCCCCGGGCCTCGTCCAGGCCGACGAGCCAACCGGCCGCGCGCAGTCCGAAGGTCGTCGGGACCGCCTGCTGGAGCAGCGTGCGGCCGATCATCGCGGTCCCCCGGTGAGTGTCGGCGAGCCGGGCGGCAGCGTCCGCGGCGGCGGCGGTGTCGGCGAGCGCAGGCGCCAGCGCCCGTAGGGCTATGAGCATGAGAGCGGTGTCGACGATGTCCTGGCTGGTGGCGCCGAGGTGGACGTGCTTCCGCGCCCCCTCAGGCACGGCCGCCCGCAGGCCGGCGACCAGCGGCACGACCGGCGACGCGTTGTCGGCCGTGCCGGCGCGTAGCTCGGCCAGCGGGAATCGCTCGGCCCGGCACGCGGCCGCGATGGCGTCGGCCGAGGACGCCGGGATCAACCCCTCGGCGACGCACGCACGCGCCAGCGCCGCCTCCACGTCGAGCATCGCCTGCAGCCAGGCGCGGTCGGTCAGCTCGGCGGCCGCGCGGCCCCGCGCGTAGATGCCGCCGAACAGCCCGGACTCAGACGTCAAAGAAGACCGTCTCGCCGGGTCCCTGGAGGCGGATATCGAAGCGGTAGCCGCCGTTCTCCGGCTGGGCGATCAGCGTCTGGCGTCGGTCGGCCGGCACCCGCGCCAGCACGGGATCGGAGGCGTTGGCCTCGTCCTCGTCGGCGAAGTAGATCCGGGTGACGACGCGGTGCAGCATCCCGCGGGCGAATAGGCTGACATCGATGTGCGGCGCCTGCAGCGTACCGGTCCCGCCCGCCACCTTCACCCGCCCGGGCTTGACGGTGAGGATCTCGAACGTCCCGTCGCCGTCCTCGACGCCGTAGCGGGCGAAGCCGCGGAAACCGTCCATCTCGGACGCGCCGCCATACCCGTGGGCGTCGGCGAATCGCCCGTCCGGATCAGCCTGCCAGGTTTCGATCAGGTGGTCCGGAACGGGCGCGCCCGCGCCGTCGTAGACGGTGCCGGTGATCCGAAATGCGCCCGGGGTGCCCTCGGCGACCGCGTGCGGGCCCTCCGGCCACGGCAGGCCGATCGCGAAGTAGGGGCCGACCGTCTGGGACGGCGTCGTTCCGAAGATCACAGCGCCTCCTCGAACGGTGTGGCCGCCGGGCCCCGCAGGTAGATGTCGAACTCGAAGGCCTGGGCCCAGTTGGGCTGGGTGCCGTGGATGGAGAAGCGGGAGATCATCCGCCGGCGGGCCTGCTCATCGCGGACCGAGTTGAAGATGGGGTCATACGGGAAGAACGGGTCGCCGGGGAAGTACATCTGGGTGACGAGCCGCTGGGCGAAGGCCCGTCCCATCAGCGAGAAATGGATGTGGGCCGGTCGCCACGCGTTGTAGTGGTTGCCCCACGGATACGGGCCGGGCTTGATGGTGAGGAACCGATAGCGGCCCTCGTCGTCGGTGACGCAGCGACCGGCGCCGGAGAAGTTGGGATCCAGCGGCGCCGGCCAGTTGTCCCAGCGGTGGAGGTAGCGCCCGGCCGCGTTGGCCTGCCAGACCTCCACCAGGGTGTTGCGCAGCGGCTTGCCCTCGGTGTCGAACACGCGGCCGGACACGGTGATCCGCTCGCCGATCGGTGCGCCCTCGTGTTGCGCGGTGAGATCGGCGTCCTCCGGCGCGACGGTGCGCGCATCGCCGAGCGCCGGCCCGGTGACCTCGGTGATGGTGTGTGGGAGGTACACGAGCGCCTGCTTGGGATGGCGCAGCGCCGTCGACTTGTACGGCGGATAGTCCAGCGGCGGATGCGACGACGTCCCAGCCACCCCCTCACGCAGGTAGTTGCCCGGCGTGTCGCCGACCGGCACGTAGATCCTCTCGGTTTCCTGGGTGCTCATCTCGGAGGTCCCCTCTCTCCTCATCGTCATCGGCTGAGCAGCTCGCGCAGCGCGGACAGCTCCTCGTCGGTCGGTGGCGGCGTGTGCCGGAGATCGTCGGCCACCCTCAGGTCCCAGCCCGTGGCCTCGCGGACCTGGTCGACACTCACTGCGGGGTGGATCTGGGTCAGCCGCAGCTCGCATGTGTCCGTGTCCGGCTCCAGCACGCCGAGGTCAGTGACGACCGCAGTCGGACCCCGTCCGCGGAAGCCAAGACGCCGGCGGTCGCCCGGCCCGTCGCCGTAGCCGACGGTGGTGCGGAAGTCGAGGTGATCCACGAACGTGCGCGCCGTGTGCGGCGCGATGACGACGACCTCCTGGCAGCAGGCCGCGATCTCAGGTGCGCCCCCGGCGCCCGGCAGCCGCGTCCTGGGGTGCTCGTAGTCGCCGATGACCGTGGAGTTGAGGTTGCCGAAGCGGTCGACCTGGGCGGCGCCGAGGAATGCCACCTCCACCCGCCCTGGACCGATCCAGTAGTTGAACATCTCCGGCACGGAGACGACCGCGTCGGCGGTCTCGGCCAGCTCGCCGTCGCCGATCGACAGGGGGATGTGAAACGGCTTGGCGCCGATCGTCCCGGACTCGTAGACGAGCACCAGCTGGGGGTTGTGGACCATGCGCGCCAGCAGGGCCGCGGTGCTCGGACGCCCCACGCCGATGAACACCGACCGGGCGTGCTCCAGCCGGCGGGCGGCGACGACGGTCTGCACCTCGCCGGAGGTCGCGATCTCAGTGGCGGTCGCCATCAGTGCGCTTTCACCTCGTTGAGGATGTGCTCCTGCATCCAGCTGCGAAACTCCTCGCGGTCGCGACTGAGCTTGTCCCAGAGGCGATAGAAGTCGTTGTCACGCGTGGTGATCCCCAGGCTGTAGGAGGGCTGGGACCCGCCCGGCGCCTCGGCCACGGCATCGATGACCCACCCGGGGATGATGATCCCGCCGGGTTGCGGGTGGAGCTCGTCGACGATCCGCTCCACCGTCACCAGCGCCCGGTCGGCGCTCAGCACCGCCTCCTTCTGGACGCCGGGGATCCCCCACAGCTGCACATTGCCCTCCCGGTCGGCCTCCTGGGCATGGACGATCGACACGTCCGGGCGCAGGGCCGGCACCGCGACGAGCTGCTCGGCCGTGAACGGACACGTGATCGGCTTGACCTGGGTCAGCGGCACCAGGTCCGTGCCGACGTAGCCGCGCATGATCGCGCACGGCAGCCGAGCCGCGCCGGCGGCGTACCGGTTCGCCATGCCCGCGTGGCTGTGCTCCTCCAGCTCGATCGGATGCGGCCAGCCGTGCTCCACGGCGTCGCGGAAGCGATGCAGCGAGCCGACGCCGGGATTGCCGCCGTACGAGAACACCAGCTTGCGCGCGGCCCCCATGCCGATCATCTGGTCGTAGAGGATGTCCGGAGTCATGCGGATGAGCTCCAGATCACGCCGGCCCTGGCGCAGGATCTCGTGTCCGGCGGCGAACGGGATCAGATGAGTGAAGCCCTCGATCGCCACCGAGTCCCCGTCGCGGACGACGGCGGCGATGCCCTCCTCGAGCGTCGTCAGCTCAGCCATGGGCCACCGGCGCCGTCTGCTCGAGCGGCAGCCCCACATAGTTCTCGGCCAGCGACATGGCCGCAGCGGTTGAGCTGGTGACGTAGCGCAGTTGCGAGCGCTGCAGCCGGCGGCCGTACTCGTCGTCGGCGGGATCGAAGTGGAGCATGGTCGTCATCCACCAGCTGAAGTGCTGGGCTCGCCAGACCCGGCTCAGGCAGCGATCCGAGTACTCCTGCAGGCCCGTGTCCGTTCCGCCATATAGATGATCGGAGAGCGCGTGGGCGAGGATGGTCACGTCGGCGACCGCCAGGTTGAGGCCCTTGGCCCCCGTCGGCGGCACGATGTGCGCCGCGTCCCCGGCGAGCAGCAGTGAGCGGTAGCGCATCGGCGCGGCCACGAAGCTGCGCATGGGCGTGATCGACTTCTCCAGCACGGGGCCCTCGGTCAGCGACCAGCCGTCGCTGGCCAGCCGGGCGTACAGCTCCTCCCAGATCCGGTCGTCCGGCCAGTTGGCGATGTCGTCGTGCGGGTCGACCTGGATGTAGAGGCGGCTGCGCGTCCGCGAGCGCATACTGTGCAGCGCGAACCCGCGCTCGCCGTAGGCGTAGATCAGCTCGTCGGTGGAGGGCGCGACGTCGGCCAGGACGCCGAGCCAGGCGTACGGATACTCGCGCTGCCAGACGCTGAGGCGGTCCCGGGGGATGCTGTGGCGGCAGATCCCGTGGAAGCCGTCACAGCCGGCGACGATGTCGCAGCGCAGCTCGTGCTCGACGCCGTCGTGGGTGTAGCGGACGAGGGGCTCGTCGCTCTCCAGCCCCTCCACGGTGACGTCCCGGCACTCGAACAGCAACGGCGCGCCGCTGCTCAGCCGGGCGGCGATCAGGTCCTTCACCACCTCGGTCTGCCCGTAGATCATCACCGACCGGCCGTTGGTGAGCTCGCTCATCGCGATGTGATGCAGCGTGTTGTCGAAGCACAGATAGATGCCGCCGTGCACGAGACCCTCGCGGTCCATGCGCTCCCCCACGCCCGCCTCACGGAGCACGTCGATCGTCCCCTGCTCCAGGACGCCGGCCCGGATGCGCGCTTCCACATAGGAGCGGCTGCGGGCCTCCAGGATCACGGCCTCGATCCCCTGACGGTGCAGCAGCTGGCCGAGCAGCAGGCCGGCTGGGCCGGCTCCGATGATCGCCACCTGGGTGCGCTGCGACGTCATTGCCTGCGGACTATACGGCCTCGCCCTGGTCGCAGAGCGCCCAATCGACCGCTGTGCGAACGCCGTCGGCGGCGAGGTGGTGGCGGGGTGGCGCCGCCGCCGCGACCCCGGATAGGCTGCCGCACGTGACGAGAGCGGTCCCCATCGTGACGGTGGCGGGGCTGGCCGCCGCGGCGATGGCGGTGGCGGCGATGAGCGCCGCCGCGGCAGCCAGCTGCTCCCATTGGGGCCGTCCGGCGATCGCCGCCGATCCCCGGCCCGGAGCCCTGCGCGTGTTCGCCGTCCAGTTTCGCCAGAGCCCCGCTCAGATGACGACGGCGGCGGCGTACGCCGGCGCCGTCGACTGCGCCCTGCGCCGGGAGGTCCTTCCCCACCTCGCCCGCGGACGCCCCAATCTCGTCGTCTTCGACGAGGACATCGGACTGGAGACGATTGCCATCGGCGCTCGCGGCGCCGCTGCGCGGAGCCTCCTGCGCTCCAGCCGCTACGGCTGCGGGGCCACGCCCCTGTGCCCCACGCTGACCACCCTGGGAGCGATCAACACCGGCTACCGACGAGCGCTCCGGTTCCTGGCGCCGCGCTTTCCGGGGCTGTCCGGGCAGCTCGGTCGCGGCTTCGTGGCGGCGACCGACGAGTTCGTCCGGGTGTTCATGACCACGATGGCCACCGCCGCCCGACGGTATGGCCTGTACGTGATCGCCTCGAACACCCAGGCGCCGTTCCGCGTCTCGCCCGCGCCGGCCGCCGTTCACGCCCTGGTCGACCCCGCCTGGCGCGGCGCCCACACCGCGTACGTCCCCACGCGCGGCCGGGCGTATGACCAGACGTTCGTCTGGGGTCCGCGCATCGTGCGCCGCCACGCCGCGCCACCCCTGGCCAACCTGCTGGCCGACAACGTCAAGGTCCCGCTGACCGGGTTCGAGCAGGCCCTGGGGTTCGCCGCCGGACCGGCGCGGGGACCCGCCGCCCGCCGCAACCTGCGGCCGATCGCGATCCCGGGAACGGGCGCGCGCCTGGGCATCGCAACCAGCCTGCCGGCGTTCGAGTACGGCACGGCGACGCGGGCCCACGCCTGTGATGACGTGGCCCTGACATACATGCGCTGCCTGGACCGCCTCGGCGCCAACGTCGTCATTCAGGCCGACGCCAACGACGGCCAGTGGACGGGCGCCGACGGGAGCGACCCCGGCGAGCGGTGGCAGCCCCTGTCCTGGATGGGCTCGGCGTATCGCGCGGTCAGCGATCCGACAGTGCACTTCGCCTATGCGGTCAACCCGTTCATGGTCGGCAACCTCGCCGACACCCCGTTCGACGGTCAGAGCGCGATCCTGGAGCGAGGCCGGCGCGGAGCCGGCTGCCACTACATCGGCGACGCGTCGTTCGTGGCCGGCGAGGACGACCCGGTCAACCGGCCGTACGCCGGCGCTAAGCCGCAATTCCTCGCCATCGCGCCCTGGGTGGTGCCTGACGCGTCGCGGCCGCTCCTGCGCAAGTACGCGTCGCTGCTGGCCAGCTCGTACGCCAACAGCGGCAAGTACGTCCAGACGGCCCTCATCGCCGACCTCCCGTTCCCGGTCGACCGAGTGCGCCGGGGATGCCTGGAGGCGGGTCGATGAGCCGGATCTCACGCCGCCAGGCGCTCGGTGGCGCCGCCGCGGGCGCCGGCTCCGTCCTGACCGAACCCGGAGCCGCGGTCGCCAGACGCCGCTCCGCCGCCGGCGGCCGGCGGGCCGATGTGGTGGTGGTGGGGGCGGGCCTGGCCGGGCTGACCGCGGCCGAGGACCTCGTCGCCGCCGGACATTCGGTGGCCGTGCTGGAGGCGCGCGACCGCGTTGGGGGGCGCACCCTGAACCACCCGGTCGGCGGCGGGCACGTGGTCGAGGTCGGCGGGCAGTGGGTGGGGCCCGGGCAGGATCGGGTGCTGGCGCGGGCGCGGGCCCACGGGATCACCACGTTCAAGACGTACACCGCCGGCGCTCAGGTGCTCGACTACCGCGGGCGCCTGTCGCGCTTCTCCGGTCTGATCCCGCCGCTGCCGGAACCGGACGCCGGCGACTTCGGCGGGCTGTTGACCAAGATCATCGCCCTGGAGGCGACGGTGCCGCTGGCCCGGCCGTGGACGGCACCGAACGCCGCCGCGCTCGACTCCCAGACGTTTGAGACCTACAAGCTCGCCAACTCCAGCACCTACGGTGCCCGCTTTCTGCTCGATCTGGCGACGAAGGCGGTGTTCGCCGCCGAACCTCGGGACCTGTCGCTGCTGCACGCCATGTTCTACTTCCACTCCGGGGGCGGGATCCTCAACCTGACGAGCACCGCCGGCGGCGCTCAGGACTCCCGCTTCATCGGCGGGTCCCAGCTCATCTCCATCCGGATGGCGGCACGGTTGGGCCGGCGCGTGGTGCTCGGCGCCCCGGTGCGGCGCATTGCGCGCTCGCGGTCCGGGGTGACCGTGCAGAGCGACCGGGGCACCTGGCGGGCCAAGCGGGTGATCCTGGCCGTCGCTCCCACGCTCGCCGGCCGGATCGAGTACGAACCCGCCCTCCCCGCCCTCCGCGACCAACTGACACAGCGCGTCCCCCAGGGATCGGTGATCAAATTCGAGGCCGTCTACCCCATCCCGTTCTGGCGCGGGGACGGTCTGAACGGCTACAGCAACAGCGACCGGGGCCCCGTCCGCTTCACCTACGACAACTCGCCTCCCGGGGGGACGCCGGGGGTGCTGCTGGGGTTCGTCTGCGGCGAGGACGCCCGCCGGATGAGCGCACTCGGCGCGGCCGGCCGGCGCCGTGAGGTCCTGCGGGCGTTCACCCGTCTGTTCGGAGCCAGGGCGGGTGGGGTCCGTCTCCTGATCGAGCACAACTGGTCAAACGAGCCCTGGACCCGCGGCTGCTACGTCGGCTTCATGCCTCCCGGCGTCTGGACCGACTATGGCCCCGCGCTCCGCGCCCCGGTCGATCGCATCCACTGGGCGGGCACCGAGACCGCCGAGGTGTTCAACGGCTACATGGACGGTGCGGTTCGCTCCGGCGAGCGGGCTGCGGCCGACGTGGGCCGGCTCATCTGACGTCGCTCCGTCCCCGCGAGTTTCCCTGGACGGCCGGCGAGCGCCTGCTTCAGAGCCTGCGGCGGCCGCCGTCCGAGGCAGTCAGTCAGCGCCCCGGCAGGTGCCAGATGTCGATCGTGCTGGAGCTCGCGCTGCTGCGGTAGGTGCCCGTGGGCTCGATGATCCGTCCGCCGACGACGATGGGGCTGTTCCAGTGCCCGGAGCCGGCCGGCAGGGTGCCCAGGAGCGCGCCGGTCAGCGGTCGCCGGACGGCGATGGCGCCCTGGGGGTTGTAGACGTAGAGCAGGCCGCCGGCGAGGACCGGGCTGGTCCCGGGGGTTCCCTTCTGCCACAGGACGCTGAGACGGGGATGGCGCGTGTCGACCAGCTGATACGCGCCGGTACCTGAGGAAGTCGCCGCGAACAGGTACACGCGACCGCGGTGCGACCAGACGGCCGGCTGGGGGACGACCTCTCCCCCGCCGGGGGACGAGACCTCCCCCAGCTCGCCGCCGACCCGCGGACCGGCGCCGCCGGCCGTGCCGTTCAGCCGGGCGAGGTCCAGGAGGTGAAGCCGGCCGTCCTTCCCGCCCTGCACGACGAGGTGACGGCCGCCGAACACCGGCAGCTGCGCCGGGGACGAGCTGCCCAGGTCGGTGTCGGAGCCGGACAGCTGGGCCTGGTTGGACGGGGTCCAGTTGTGCAGCAGGCGAGTCGCGTCGGCCGAGAGCTCCAGGACGCTGTCGCCCCAGCTGGTGCGCCCGTCGAACGGCCCGTTCCCGGTGGCGACCAGGATCCGGCCGCTGCCCGGTTCCAGGACCGCGCCGGGCCGGCCCCAGATCGCGTTGTCGCCGTGGGTGTTGGTGACCCGGCACGATCCGGCGCGGATCAGCGCGCGGCGGTTCGAGCACTCGGTGTTCCAGACGTGGGCGATCCGGCCGCTGCTGCGATCGATCAGGACGACATGGCCGTCATAGGGAGGCGCGTCACCGTAGTAGCCACCGGTCACCACCACGACCCACCCACCGGAAATGTTGAGCGCCGAGGCGATCTTCTCGTGCACGGGGTCGAACGTGACCGACCGCGCCCACACCTGGCGGCCGGTCGCCACCGACAGCTTGTGGATGACGCCGTTGGGGCTGGTGGTGTAGAGGAAGCGGCGATCCGGGTCGGCGATCGGCGTGGCCGTCGTCACCTGGGGATTGCCCGGCGCGCTGTTGACGCCGGAGGGCACGAACTCCCACAGCCGTCGTCCGGTGCCGGCGTCGATGGCGACCGTCCTGCCGTAACTCGTGGTCACCGCAATCAGGTCGTCGCGGGCGTTGCCGACCCGGATGCCTCCAAGCTCGATGGCGGCCGAGTCGGCGACACCGTCGATGCGGACGGTGCGGAGGCTCAGCCTGCCGACGGTGGCCGCGGTGATGCCCGTGGCCGCCGGGCCCACGCCGGTCGCCTGGGCGTTGTCCCCGAACTGCGGCCAGTCGGTCGCCGGCGCCGACCCTGCCGTGGTGGCCGGCGAGACGGCGCCGGACGTCGACGGGCTCGTCGTGGCTGAGAGCCCGGTGGCGGACCCGCCGCAGGCCGCGGCGGTCAGCGCGCACAGCGCAGCCAGCGACCGGGTGACCACACGGCCCGTCATCCGTGCCCGCCGCCCGTCACCGACTCGCCGAGGGCCCGCCGGACTGGCGGCAGCGCCGGCGCGGGTCAGCGGCCACGGCCGCGACCGCCGCCGCGATCATGGCCGCCGCCCTGACCGCCCTGACCGCCCTGACCGCCCTGGCCGGCACCCCAGCCGCCGCGACGGCCGTGACCGTCGCCACTGCCGCCGCCCTGGCCGCCCTGACCGGAGCCCCGGCTACCGCGACCGTAGCCACTGCCGCTGCTTTGACCGCCCTGACCGGAGCCCCGGCTACCGTGACCGTCGCCACTGCCGCTGCTTTGACCGCCCTGACCGGAGCCCCGGCTACCGTGACCGTCGCCACTGCCGCTGCTTTGACCGCCCTGACCGGAGCCCCGGCTACCGTGACCGTCGACACTGCCGCTGCTCTGACCGCCCTGGCCGCTCTGACCGCTCTGGCCGGCGCCGCCCCGGCCCCCGCCGTGCCCGTCGCCGCTCCGACCGCTCTGACCGTTGTGATCGCCCCAGTGACGACGATGACCGTCGCCGCCACGGTGGCCCTCGCCTGCTGAGCCGCTGCCCTGGACGCCGCCGCCGCTCGCGCTTCCGGCCGGCCCTGCCTGACCGCTCGCACCCTGGCCGGCCGCCCGGCCGCCCCCCGCGTGCTGACCGTTGCCGGACCCGTGGCCGCCCTCGGCGGCGCGCCGTCGGCGGTCCGCGCCGCCGCGATCGACCACGCCCCCCCGGCTCGATCCCCCACCCTCGATGACGATCGGCACGCCGGGAGTCACCGGTGGGGCCGGAGGAACGGGGACGGGGACGACGACCGGAACGGGATTGCCTGCACCCGGGGGCGTCGGAGCCGGCGTTGAAACAACAGGAGGAGGAGTGGTGTGAACCGGCCCGGTGCCGGTGCCGCCCTTGCCCCGCCCCTGGCCCGCGCCAGAACCCCCGCGCCGGTGATGACCGGAGCCTCCGCCGCCGTGCTGCCGGCCGCCGCCGGTGGTTGTGCCACCCCTGGACCCGCTGAGGGGGCGCACGCCGCCCCCTGAGCCGGAGGTGGTGAGGCTCAGCCGCACCACGCGCCCGGCACCGCCGGCGCCGGTGATCGAGGAGGCGAGCCGATCGAGCGAGGTCGCCGGAACCGAGTGAGTGGCGTGCGAGCCAGCCGTCGAGCCGCCGCCCGGAACTGCGGGGCCGGTGAACACCTGCCCGAGCGCGCCGATCCGCCGCAGGCCGTTCGAGGTCAGCACGGCCAGAACGATGATGATCGCCGCGGGAATGAGCACCGCCGCCAGCGATGCACCGAAGATCTTCCGCCTCCACGCCCGGGCCAACCTCATTGTCGCCATGGTATCCCCCGCCCTCCCGGCAGCAAACCGGTTGCAGGATCAGGTGCGTTTTTCTTGCCGTGACCTACCACGCCGCTACGATGCGGCCGCAACGGGAGGACCGCGGGTGATACCGACCAACTCATGAGCCGCTTCTCGATCGCTCGCTCGCTGCGTTTTGCGCTGGTGGGCCTCGCTGTCGTGCTCGCGATCGTCGCCGCGGCCGGAATCGCCAGCCTCTACAGCGCGCGCCAGCACTACGAGGACGTGCTCGTCTCCAGCTCCGACCTGGCCACCGCGGTCGCCAATCTCACCAGCGCCGGGGTGGTGCAGACCGAGATCCAGCGCGACGCGCGCGGCCCGGGCGCGCCACCCGCCCGCCAGGCAGCGGCCGCCGCGTTCGACCGCGCGGCTCAGTCCGCCAACTCGCTGGCCGCATCCGATCCGCCCAGCGCCCGCCTGGTGACCGAGCAGATCACGCTGGAGCGCCAGGCGGTCGCGGTCGTGGCCGGCCGGAGGGCGGCCACCGGCGCCGGCGGCGGCGGCGGGCCACTGGCCCAGGCCGGAGCGGTCGCCGACCGTCTCCAGGCCCGTCAGCGGGCCCGCCAGGCCCAGGCCAGCCATGACGACCGGACTCAGTCCCGTACGGCGATCATCGTCGTGGTCGTGGCGGGCGCCCTCGCCCTGATGGCCGCCCTGGCCCTGATCGCTGTCCTGGTGCGGTCGATGCGAGAGCCCCTCGACGAGCTGGTGGGCGCCACCGGCGAGCTGGCGTCCGGTCGACTGGAGCGCCGGGTCGAGCCGTCCGGTCCCCGGGAGCTCCGCGAGCTCGGCCTCGCGTTCAACGCCATGGCCGATGATCTCTCGAAGGCGCAGAGCGAGCTGGAGGACGAGCGGCGGCGCCTGGCCGTCACCATCGAGAGCCTCGGCGATGGGCTGATCGTGACTCGGTCCGAGTCGGCGGAGATCGAGGCGGTCAACCCGCGGGCCACGGAACTCGTCCCGGAGCTCGCGCCCGGCGGGCGGATCGATAGCCCTGGAAGCCCGCTGCCGGAGCTCGACGCCGCCCTGGAGAAGGAGGTGATCATCGACCACGGCGGGCGGGTGCTGGCGGTGACCGCCGGCCGGCTCGGCGGGACGGCCGGCGTCGTGTGGACCGTGCGCGACGTCACCGAGCGCGCCCAGCTGGAGCGGGCCAAGAGCGAGTTTGTCGCGACCGCCTCGCACGAGCTGCGCAGTCCGCTGACCTCGATCAAGGGGTTCGTCGAGCTCCTGGAACGCAGCCCGGACGGGATGTCGCCTCGGCAGCGCGAGTTCGTTGACATCATCAAGCGCTCCACCGACCGGCTCGTCGAGCTCGTCAACGACCTGCTCGACGTGGCCCGGATCGAGGCCGATCACGTCGAGATCAGCCCGCGGCCCATCGATGTCGGCGAGGCGGTGCGCGAGCTGGCCGAGCTGATGGGGCCGCGGATCGACGCCAAGCATCAGCATCTCGGCGTCTACGTCGCCCCCACCCTGCCGCTGGCGATGGCCGACCCGGAGCGGATCCGGCAGGTGGTCGGCAACCTCCTGACCAACGCCCATCTGTACACGCCGGAGGGCGGGCGCATCCACGTCGGCGTGGAGGCCGACCGCGCCTGGGTGAGAATCGTGGTCGCCGACTCCGGCATCGGCATGTCGCCTGAGGAGACCGAGCGCGCGTTCGAGCGCTTCTATCGAGCCCGGGGCAGCAGCGCCACCACGCCCGGCACCGGGCTGGGGCTGCCGATCGTCAAGTCGCTGGTCGATCTGCACCACGGCGAGATCGAGGTCGAGAGCGAGCTGGGGCGCGGGACGACGTTCCACGTCCGGATCCCGGCCGCCGTCGCCGCGCCGGCGAGTGCCGACTCACTCGATGTCATCCAGGGCCGCCGGGTCTTGATCGTCGATGACGAGCTCGATGTGGCCGAGCTGATCGCCGACCAACTGGCGCCGCTCGATATTGAGTGCAGCGTCGCCACCACCGGCGAGGAGGCGGTGCAGCGACTCCGCGACGAGCACTTCGATGCGGTCACGCTGGACATCCTCATGCCGGACATGGACGGCTTTGCGGTGCTGCGCCGGATCCGATCGACCCCGGAGCTGCGGTCGATCCCCATCGTGTTCGTCTCGGTCTTCTCCTCGCGCCGGGAGTTGGCCGGCGAGTGGGTCGTCAACAAGCCGATCGACGCCGATGAGCTGCGCAACGTGCTGGCAGCGGCGGTCCGCGCGGGACGCTCGCGGGTGCTGATCGTCGGCCGGGCCGAGCTCCAGCCCTCGCTGGAGCCCGCCCTCGACGAGCTGGGGATCGAGCATCAGTGGGAGACGAGCGGGGCGGCGGCGGCTCGCGTCTGCGGCGAGCGGCGCTTTGAGGTCGCCCTCATCGACGTAGGGATTCGCAATCCTCAGACGATTTTGCAAGCTTTGGATCTGCGAGGAAGACGCCTGAGGCGGGCGGTGATCCTATTCTCCGATGGAGCGTCACCGACGCCGTCGGGAATCGTCAACCTAGGGATGGAGGTCGTGCCGGTGGAGGATGCGGCCCAAGCATTGCTCGGCGCACTGCGCGGGACTCCGGAAAAAGCGAGCCACGTTGCCGGTGGAGCTGGGGACTGAGGCTGAATTGACGCGGGAGATCGCCCGCCTGCGCGCCGAGCTGGCGCGCCGCGAGCGCGAGGCCGCCGACAAGGAGCTGCAGCTCGAGCGCTACGCCGCCGACCTCCGCGAGACGTTCAAGGAGGAGCGCGCACTCACCCAGCAGCTCACGCGCTCCTACCGAGCGACCGTCCGCGCGCTCTCCAACGCGGTCGAGGCCCGCGACGCCTACACCGGCAAGCATGCCGAGCGGGTCGCGGCCTACGGCATCGAGATCGCCCGCGCCGTCGGCCTGCCGCGGCCGGATGCGCCGGAGATGGAGTTCGGCTTCCTGCTGCACGACATCGGCAAGGTGGCCGTTCCGGACGCCATCCTCTACAAACCGGGCGCGCTGACCGCCGAGGAGCGCGCACTGATGGCGCGCCATCCGGCCATCGGCGCCGAGATCATCGGCGGCATCGAGTTCCTGGCCGGCGCTGCCGAGGTGGTGCGCTCCCATCATGAGCGGTGGGACGGGATGGGCTATCCGGACGGACTGGCGGCCGAGCAGATTCCGATCGCCGCTCGCGTGTTCGCCGTCGCCGACGTCCTCGACGCGCTGACCACCGACCGCCCCTACCGGCCGAGCTTCCCGCTCCATCAGGCGCGGACGATGATCGCCCAGGAGGCCGGCAGGCACTTCGACCCGCAGGTCGTCGAGGCGTTCAACGGCATCGATGACATGACGTTCGTCCAGATCGGCAGGGACGTTTGGTGAAGCACGGAGTGCTCGTGGTCGACGACGACCCGTTCATCCGCAAGCTCGTGGCCACGACGCTCGAGGATGTGTCCGAGTTTCAGCTCTACGAGGCCGCCGACGGCGTCCAGGCGGTGGAGGTGGCCCAGCGCACCCAGCCGACGATCATCTTTCTCGACGTCGATATGCCCCGGATGGACGGGATCGCTGCCTGCCGGGAGATGCGCGCCAACCCGGCGACGAGCTCGGCGACGATCGTGATGCTGACCGCCGCGCACGGCGACCGGATGGAGGCCCGGGCCGAGGAGGCGGGCGCTGATCTGTTCCTGACCAAGCCGTTCAGCCCGCTGGACCTGCTGCGCCTCGTCGACCGTCTCGGCGGCGATCGGGACGCGCGGATCTAGCCCGCGGTCAGCCGACCTTGATCAACACGATCGTGTTGATCGCGAACAGCACCGCAAACACGACCGTCCACCGGTTGAGGTTGCGCTCGACGAGCGATCCGCCGCCCATCGGTCCCGCGCCCGTGCCGACGCCGAATGCACCGGAGAGCCCGGCGTCCTTCCCGGAGTGCATGAGGATCAGGAAGATGAGCCCCACGCAGAGGGCCACCTGGACGACGTCGAGAAGTGCGGTTACCACGGCACGGATGGTAGCCCGTCGGCGCTAGGAGACCCCTGAACCGGCCTCCTAGACCGGCTGAGAGTCCTTCTGGACCTCGTCGAGTCGGTTGAGGATCTCGATCGCCTCGCCGCGCAGCGTCCGGTCGACGGCCTCGTAGTCCTCGTTCGACAGCTTCCCGGTGTGCAGGTCCAGCTCGGCGTCGCGGATCTCGCGGTACTTGGCATCGCGGGCGGCCTCCAGCTCGGCGCGCTGGGAGGCGGTGCGGTCGGCGTCGCCGTCCCGGCGGGCGGCGCGCAGGGGCGACGCGATGAGGTAGACGGCGCCGGCGACGACCGCGAGCACGATGAGGTAGGCGGCCAACTAGACCAGCTCCCGCTCGCGCGCGACCGCGGTGGACGGCTCTGCCGAGCCCGCATCGAGGGCCGGCGCCGGCCGGGCCGGCCGATGCATGCGCGCGCGTGCCCGACGGGGCACCGGCCACAGTGCCACCAGCCCGCCGAACGCGGCGATGATGGCCCCCACCCAGAGCCACATCACCAGCGGGGAGACCTCGATCAGGAACTGCGAGGACCAGGGATGGGAGACGAACCGCTGGGCAAGCTCGCGGATCGCGATGTCCCGGAGCGTGTAGAGCCGGTTGAGCTGCACCGTTCGCTGCGCCGGCGGCAGGCTCTGGGCCTGGAGCAGCGCCCGCCCCAGCAGCAGGTCGCCCTGGCTGATCTCTTTGTTGAGCGGCGCGATGTTCGGCGAGATGACGACCCACAGATCGCGTAGCGCGCCGGAGTGCAGGCCGACGTCGCTCTCGCTGGAGCCGTTGAAGAACCGGCCGATCGCGTGCATCGGGTCAAGCGACGGGTACAGGCCGTAGCTGGTGCGCAGCGTCGTCACCGGACTTCCGTTCTTCGTCACCGCCAACACCGCGCCAAACGAGATCTTCTCCGCGGTGGCGCTGGCCGTCGCGCGGACGTACCGGAACGTATAGCCGTCGGTGCGAATGCTCTGCCCGGGCCTGAGCGTCGCCGTCCGCTGGTGCTGGAAGCTCGTCGAGGCGGCCACGCCCACCAGGGCGACCGCCACCCCGGCATGGACGATGTAGCCGCCATAACGCCGGCGGTTGCGGGCCACCAGCGCCACGAGCGCACCGGGGATCGATGCCGAGGTCATCGCCCGGCGGGCGCGCACGCCCCGGTAGAACTCCTGCACGACGGTGGCCAGGACGAACGTGCCGAGCACGAACATCACGTAGGCAGCGGCATGCCCGCTGACGCCGGAGACGAACTGCAGCGCGATCGCCATGGCGATGGCGACGGCGACCGGGAAGGCAAACGTCCGGCGGAGCTTGGCCAGCGTGACCCGGCGCCAGGCGATGATCGGACCGATGCCGGACAGGAGCACGACGATCAGCGCCAGCGGCACGACGAACGGCCGGAACGCCGGCGGCCCCACCGACACCTCGGTGCCGGTGACCGCCTCGGAGATGAGCGGGAAGAACGTCACCCAGAAGACGACGGCAGCGAGCGCGATCAGGACCAGGTTCTGGAACAGGAACACGGCCTCGCGGGACAACAATGAGTCGAGTTGAGCGTCGGATCTCAGGCTGTCGCGGCGGAGGATGACCAGGTAGATCGAGCTGATCACCATGACCGAGATGAGCGCGACGAAGGAGATGTTCAGCGTCGGGTCGCTGACGAACGCGTGGATCGAGCTGAGGATCCCGGAGCGGACGAGGAACGTGCCCAGGACGGCGAGCGTTCCGCTGGTCAGGATCAGCGACACGTTCCAGACCTTCAGCATCCCGCGCTTCTCCTGGATCATCACCGAGTGGATGAACGCGGTGACCGCCAGCCACGGCATGAGCGCGGCGTTCTCGACCGGGTCCCAGGCCCAGTAGCCGCCCCAGCCCAGCTCGGTATAGGACCAGCGTGCCCCGAGCAGGATGCCGACGCCCAGGCACAGCCAGGCCGCCAGCGCGAACCGGCGGGTGACCTGGATCCACTCCGCGTTGAGCCGGCCGCTGATGAGCGCGCCCACGCCGAAGGCAAACGGCACCAGCAGCAGCGTGTAGCCGGAATACAGCATCGGCGGGTGGACCATCATCGTCGTGTGGCGCAGGAGCGGGTCCAGCCCGGCGCCCTCGGCCGGCGCGGGTGTGGTGGTGTTGAACGGGTTGGCGAACAGCGTCGTCAGCCCGGTGAAGAAGAACGCCAGCCCGAACAGGACCGCCTGGGCGTAGGGGACGACCTCGCGCACCCGGCGGCGGGTCAGAAACAGCGCCAGGCTCGACCAGCAGGACAGCAGCAACACCCAGAGCAGCAGCGAGCCCTGCTGGGTGGACCAGATCGCCGCGATGCGGTACAGAGCCGGCGTGGTGGTGCTCGAGCCGCCGGCGACCACGTTGTAGGAGAAGTTGGAGGTGATGAACGCGACGTCGAGGATCACGAACGCGATGGCCGCCATCCCCGCCAGGACGTACATCGCGCGCCGGGCCGAGTCGACGAACTCGCGCCGTCCGCTGCGCGCGCCGTAGATCGAGGCCGCCGCGCCGTAGACGGCGGTGATCATCCCCAGGACCAGCAGCGTCCGCCCCGCCAGGGCCATCTAGTTCCACCGTCCCGGCATCAATATGAGCCCGACGCCGCCTGGTACTTGGACGGGCACTTCGTCGTCAGCGAGTTCGGCTGGCCGACCCAGTCGGTGGAGGCGCCCTTCTGGACGTCCACCAGGACCGCCCGGCCCTGCGCGAACGGGTCCGGGATCTCGCCGGTGTAGCGGACCGGAACCGAAACGTGGAGCTTGGGGTCGCGCACCCGGAAGTACAGGACCGCTCCCTGCCGCTGGACGGACCCGTCGAGCACGGTCCCGGCCAGGATGTACGTCGCTCCCGCATGGCCCCGCTTGAGCAGCTGGGACGCAGTGAGCTCGTCCCGGCCGGCGGCGAAGCTCGTGTAGACCAGGGCCGTCGCCAGCAGCAGCGCGGCGGTCAGAGCGACGGTGAGGCGGATGGCGCGCTTGCGGCTCGGATCCATGCGGTGATGCATTTTCACACACCCGCTGGCCGCCGTATCCCGTCGCCCATTCGCCCCGTCAGAGCTCGCTCCGTTCAAAGGTCCGCCGGCCGTCCTTTATTAACGTCCAGTTAATAACCAGGAACGTCCGCCCGGTGCGCGAAACCTTCCGGGACGGATGGCGTTTTCAGATATGACAGTGCTTGCCAGAACGAAAACCGGCGCCGGCAGGATTCGGCGCCGTCGCGAAGGGCGACCGGGGCGTGTCGCGGACCGGGGAGATACTCCGAGAACGGCTCCGGAGAAGACCGTGACGACCAATGCCACTCGGCGCCGGCGCGAGGCCGGCGTGTCCGAGGACCACGCCGTTTACGCGTGCCAGTGTGGCTTCGTGTTCGAGGCGCTCGTCTCGACGTCGGTCGACTGCCCTCACTGCGGCGGCTCCCAGGCCTGGTAGCCCCCCCACCGCTCGAGCTCCGGCTCCCTGATCAGCCCTCCCGGGACGAGGCGAGGCCGGTGGCGCCTGCCCGGCCACCACGGCACGCGCCCCAGGAGCGATGACGAAGTTTGCGCAAGTTTCTGGATCTCGGAGCGTTCCAGAGCGTCGAAGGCTTCCGATCCAGGGGGCGCAGACCGGCCGACACGCTGACCGGCCGAGACCACAAGGGAGCGGTGTCCGGGCGCTACAGGTGGTGTCCGGACACCGCGGGGCTCGGAGCGCGGTTAGCGCCTCAGGGTCACCGCCCGCGTGCCGATTACGCCTGACCCCCCGCTCGGGGTAAAGGTCCCCTTGACGGTCAGCCTCAAGCTCCCGGCGGTGCTGAGCATCCGGCTCCCGGTTTGGGTGAGCTTGATCGTGATCCTGACCAGGCCCGCGGCGGAGAAGCGCGCATTGCCGGTCGCGACCAGCACGGGCCGTCTGGCCTTTCGCGCCCCCGCGCCTCTGGGTAGCCGGTACCACCGGATCGCGAGCTGTCCGGCGGTGAGCGCCTTGAACGAGAGCGTGTAGCCGCCCCTCCTCAGCAGCGCGGCGATCCGAGCGGCCTTGCCCAACGGCGCAAGCTGCTCGAGCAGGTCTGCCTTGATCTGAGCCGGGCTCGGTGTGCTCAGGATGACCCCGCCGCTCGCCGTGGGGCTTCCCGGCGATGCCGGCGCGGCGGCCGGGGGCGCGGCAGTGACGGGCGGCGGCGGAGGAGGCGGAGGCGGAGGCGGAGGCGGAGGCGGAGGCGGAGGCGGCGCTGGAGCGTACGCCGTCAGTGTGCTCTCGCTGGCTACGAACAGGTAACCATCGGCGAAGGCCGGCTGGCTGAAGGCGGACCTGCCGAGGCTGATCGTGTTGAGCAGCTGCGGAGCAGGCGGCCCGGAGCCGTTGGGCACCGTGGCGTGGGCGTTGTATAGATACAGGCTCTCCGTGCTGCCGGTCGCGCATGGGCTGTAGGTCGCCACGGCCAGCACGCCGGCTCCGTCCTCCGACGGCGTGCCCTCGACCGCACACGGCAGGTACGACTGCCAGATGACAGCGCCCGTGTCGGGAGACAGCGCCTGGATCGAGCCCGGCTGGTTGTTCGGCGTCTTGGTGCTTCCCGCGATGAGCTCGTCGGCGCCCGCGTCCCAGACGGCGCCGCCGTTGCACAGATTCCCCGTCCCCTTTGCCGCAAGCTGGTCGGTCCAGACCGGCCCGCTGCCCAGCGACTGGCTCTGGAGGGCGTAGAACGTCCCGTTCTTGTTGCAGTCGCCGATCATCGGCGTCGCGGTGCCCTTGATCACGCCGGTGAACAGTGTCGGCGAGGCCCCAAAGTCGTTATCGCTTCCGGTCTGGCTGGGCACGGTCCAGATGTCCTGACTGGTGAACCCCTGCAGGCGGACGATCGAGAACGAGTCTCCCTGGATGGCGCCCGTGGTCTGGGCTGCGTTGCCGGTGGCCACCCAGGTTGAGGTGCCGTCGGACGCTGGGGTGGCCCAGATCGTCCCTCCCAGCGAGCCCGCCGGCACGGTGTAATAGGTGCCGAGCGGGGTTCCGGTGGCCTGGTCGAACACGCCCATGCCGCCCCGGACCAGCGGGCTGTCACACCCTGAGGCGATTCCGACCGAGATGGTTCCGTTCGACACCGTGGGCGACGCCCAGCCGACGGCGCCCGGCTCGGTGTCGACGGTGACCGGGTCCGTCTTCCACACCGGCTGAAGCGTGCCGGCGTCCAGCGCCCAGAGGTAGATGCCGCCCGTGCCATTCGCCCCGTCGCCACCGGCGATGTAGACCGTTGCCGCGCCGTCTCCGCTGGGGTCGGGTACCACCGTGGCGGTGTCGACGACCCCGTATCCGTAGGTGCCGGTGCCTTGGCTGCAGGCGACCTCCTTCCCCAGGGTCACCTGGTGGACGATCGCGCCCGTCGTCTCGTCGAGTTGGTAGAAGACGCCGTTGTTGCCGCCGATGTAGATCGAGCCGTCGTAGACCACCGGGCTCGCGTCAAAACCACCGAGCGGAGCGAACGACCAGGCCGGGGCCAGGTCGCCGGCGTTGGCCGGTGTGATCGTCGTCGCTGCGCCGTTCAGCCCGGAGTGCCCCGGGTCGAACTGGTAGCCGGGCCAGTTCACATACGCCAACGCCGGCGCGCCGCCGGCCAGCCAAGCCAGCAGCGTCAGCGATCCAACGATCGCGAAGACACGCGCCCTGTTCTTCATCCTGCGCCCCCTATGACTTCAGTCAGCCGGCAAATCCGTTCGCCGCTGATTACCCCGCAATTTGCGCGATCGTATCGGACCGGATTGGACAGGTCAACGCCCGCGCCGGGACGCTGAGGTCCCCCGGAGCCGACGGCGCCGTCGACTACGACGACGAGCGCTGATCCTCCCCCTGCGGCCGGCCGGCGCCCCAGAAGAAATCGCCGATCTGGCGGACGCTCATCTCCCACGCCGCGGCCCTCAGTCGCGCCTCGACCTCCGCTGCGGTCCGCACCGCTTTGATGATCCGGTGCCGGCTGCCGTCGCCGAGCCGCCGCTGGATCACGCTTGACTGCGCGCCGTAGACGAGCTCGTCGGCGGTGCGATAGGAGTCATCGGCGAACAGGGCGTATCCGCCGGGGGCCAGGCAGTCGGCCACCAGGGTCCAGAACCGGTCCCACCACTCGTCAGGCACGTGGGAGAGCCAGAAGCCGAAGACGACCGCGTCATACCGCCGGTCCGGGCGCCAGGAGAACAGATCGGCGGCGACGAACCGGACGTTGTCGGCCGCCGTGGCCAGAGCGGCCAGCTCCAGCATCTCCGGCGCGCCGTCGACGGCGGTGACACTCCGGGCCCGGCCGGCCAGCATGCCGGTCCATGTGCCGGGGCCGCAGGCCAGCTCCAGCACGTCACCTCCGCAGTGGACGTCGAACGCCCGCCCCATCGCGGCCTCGAGCCGGCCGGCGTCGTCGCTCTCGAGCGCCCCGTCGAGGTACGTCGGGGCGCGCGCCCGGTAGTAGGCCTGCTGCTCGCTCAGCAGCGTGTCCAGGTCCGCACCGGCGTGTCGGTCGCCCATCTCCTGACAAGCCTACGGGCCCCGGCCGTCGTCGTGCGACGGCCGGAGCGTGAACGGCGTGCTCCGGATCTACATCTAGACGCCGGCCATCTGGACCTGGGTCAGGCGCAGGTGATTGCCGGAGGGGTCGCGGAACCCGGCGTCGATGCCGTACGGCCGCTGCTCCGGCTCCTCGACGAACTCCACCCCGCGCGAGCGCAGCTCCTCGTAGCTCGCCCGGCAGTCATCGGTGGTCAGGAACACGGTGCCGGCGACGCCCTTGTTCATGACCGCATGGATGAGCTCGACGGTCTCCTCGTCGAACACGGGCGGCGCCGGGATGGCCATGAGCACGATCCCCGGCTCGTCCTGGCCGGGCGGGCCCACCACCAGCCAGCGGAAGTTGCCGAGCTCCGCCAGGGTGACGTCGGACTTGACCTCCATGCCGACCTTCTGGGTGTAGAACTGCAGCGCCTCGTCCTGGTTACGGCACCACAGCTGGGCGGTGGCGATCCTGATCATCTGCTCCTCCTGGTGACGGGGTGGCGTGCGAACCGACACCGTCACGCTAGCTCTCACCTGCGGCGGCGTCTTCTCCAAATGTGCTGTTCGAGAGGCGTTCCCGCCCGCCGCGGGCCGGGCGGCCGTAGGCCCTCAGGATGCAGCTGGGAACGAGCGCCCGGTGCGCGGCAGGCGGGAAGGCGCTGCGGTACGCGGTCGGCGACATCCCATATGTGCGCGTGAAGCTGGTCGTGAACGACCCCAGGCTGCGCAGGCCCACGGCAAAGCAGATCTCGGTCACCGACCGGTCGGTCGTCCTCAGCAGCGCCGCGGCCCGCTCCAGGCGGCGCGTCAGGAGGTAGGCGTGAGGCGACTCGCCGAACGCCCGCCGAAACTCGCGACTGAAGTGGGCGCGCGAGAGGCCGGCGGCGGCGGCGAGGTCGGCGACGCCGAGCGGATCGGCGTAGCGGGCGTCGGCGAGGTCCTTGGCGCGCAGCAGATGCCGCGCGGTGGGCGAGAAGACCATCGGCCCGAGTATCTCGCCCCCGCCGCCCTCACGTCCACATGCGAGGATGAGCAGCCATGAAGCTCCGACACACCCGGCCGCACGGCACACCTCCACACGAGTCCCTGGTGGCGTGCCTGGCGACCGTGCTGGAGCTGGACCCGGAGACCCTGCCGCGGCTCGGCCCCCGCGAGGATCCGGCCGCCATCGGCCTGACATCCCGCTGGCTGGGCGGGCTCGGCCTCGGCATGGCGCGGGTGGACGATGCGGCCACGTTCTCGTGGGCGGGCCCGTGGATCGCGCGCATCGATCCGCCGGCGCCGCACCTGGCGCGCTTCGTCGTCATGTACGGGGTGCCCTCCGGCGTCGTCTGGGATCCCGCGGGCGATGGGCAGGTCGAGGCGCAGTGGATCGCCGAGGGCTACCTGGTGGCGGCCGGCGACATCGCTCAGGCCCGTCCCCCACTCCCGGAGGCCCCGGCGGCCCCCGGCCACATCGAGCGGATCTGCGTCGCCGCCGCGGCCGGGGAGCCGATGCGCGTCCTCGAGGCGGCCCGGGCGCTCCCGGGTCAGGGGCTGGAGGGTGACCGGTATATGTCCGGGGCCGGCACCTTCCCCACCGGCCCGCCGGGCAGCGCGCTGACGCTGATCGAGGCCGAGGTGTGCGAGTCCTTCGATCCCCCGCTGGGCCCGGACCAGCACCGGCGCAACATCGTCACTCGGGGCATCGCGCTCAACGACCTCCTGGGACACGAGTTCGCGCTCGGCGAGGTGCGCTGCCGAGGGACGCGGCTGTGCGAGCCGTGCACGGTCGTCCAGCGCTACGCCGGTCGCCCGGTGCTCCGCGAACTCGTGCACCGCGGGGGCCTCCGCGCCGACATCCTCAGCGACGGCGAGATCCGCGTCGGCGACGAGCTCCGGGCCCACCGATGATCCGCGCTCTGCTCGGCGTGGCGGTGATGGCGCTCGGCACCACCGCGCCGTTCGCCTCGGCTGCCGGCCGCCCGCAGCCGCCGCTCGCCGGGATCGCCGCCCCCGCGGCGTCGCCGGCGGCCTCGTTCCTGTCGCTGTGGCCGGCCTGCGGCTGTGGCCGGACCACCGTCCTCGCCCAGTTCTCCCTGGCCGACGGACACTCGGTCCGGACCCTGGCGAGGGTGCCGGGGGCGGCGCGCAGCCAGGTGGCCGATCCCCATGCTGCCCGCGGCCGGGTGTGGCTGACGTTCAGCTCCGGCCCCAGGTGCAGCAGCCCGGTCGCGGGATGCGGTCCGGTCCCCAACAGCTGCACGGGCAGCACGGTCCGTTACGCCCCCGTCAGCCGCCGCGCCACGGCCGTGCTGACGACCCCGCCCTCGGAGCTGGTATCAGACGCGGTGCCGAGCCCGGATGGCCGGCGCCTGGCGATGGTGAGCGCCGGCTGCGCCGGCTCGTTTCTGAACTTCCACCTCGTCGTCCGCGACCTGAGATCCGGGCGGACCTGGACGATCGGCGCCGACGCCCGGCCCTGTCACGACCTGTCGAGCGTCGCGTGGAACGAGAACGGGTCCAGGCTGGCCTTTCCCTACGGCCCGTCTCGGCTGTCCCGGCGGGGTCGCTACCCGCCCGGCGTGTGCCCCGCGCCGCGCCTCGGGCGCCTCGTCGTTGTGTCCGCCACCCGGCCGTCGAGCAGCCGCTCCTGGACGCTGATCGCCGCCGACCCGCGCTGCGGCTACACGGCGGCGGCCTTCCGTCGCCGTGGCCTGGTCGCGATCGAGGGCTGCGCCGCGGGCGGCGCCTATCTCGTCGTCATCGACACCCGCCACCGCATCACTGCGCGCTTCCCGCTCGCCCGCGGCTACAACGACGGCGCCGTCGCCACCGACTGGCACACCGGAACCGTGCTCGTCAGCGAGTACCAGGCGGCCAACCAGGGCACGCCGGTGTACGACTGGGTGTGGGCGCTGCACGGAGGCCGGCTGCGGCTGGTCGCGCGCTACCCCAACCGGGATGCGCCGACGGTCATCGCCGAGCCCTGGTGACGGTGATGGCAAACCTGCCCTCTGCGGGCGCTTTCGTCATCACCATGGGCCGGCCGGCAGGATCAGGGCCGACGGGTGCCCGGCGTCGTGGAGGACCTCGACCTCGACCGCCCGCATCGCCGCCACGGTCACGCCGGCCGGATCCTCGCCGGTGCCGGGGTTGCGCGCGTACCGCGGGTGCGCACCGGAGGCGATCTGGAGACGAATCCGGTGGCCGGGCGCGAAGCTGTGCCCCATCGGCCACAGGCGGAAGCTGACCCGCCGGGTCGCGTCGTCGTCCTGCTCATATCGGCCAGGGGCGACGCTCGTCAAGGCGTCGCAGACGTTGCGGGAGACGCCGGCGGCATCGACGTCGCAGACCCGGGCGAACACGTCGAAATGGGAAAGGCTCGCCCTCAACCAGAGCTTGACACTGACGTGTCCGATCGCCTCCACCGTCGTTTCCAGCGCCGGCCCGGTGTAGACGAGGACGTCGGCGCGCGCCTCCAGCGCGGCGTTGTCGACGACAGCGGTGCGCGCCAGCAGGATCGGCCCGCCCAGTGAGGGCGTCGGATCGGCCGGGTCGTAGCGGTAGCGATCGCCGGCCGTCCCGGCGTCCGGGGGCGGTGAATCGCCGCGCAGGCTCCGCCCGGCGTCGAGGTACAGGTGCCGTTCCCCGGTTCCCCGCGGGGGCCAGGACTCCAGGTCGCGCCAGCCCGCCCCGGCGCCTTCGCCGGTGACCATGAGCCGGACCGGGCTGCGCCGCACCAGCCGGTCGTCGCCGAGCAGGTGGGCGCGCAGCCAGGCCAGCCCCTCGCGCTCCCCCGCCCCGGCCAGCTCCGGCGCCGTGTGGGTCCAGGGGCCGATGAGCAGCTGCGGCGCCCGGCCCGCCGCCTGGAGGGCCTCGAAGTCCTCCAGCATCCACGGCAGGAGGATGTCGTACCACCCGCCCACGAACTGCACCGGGGCCGCGATCTCGGCGACCGTGGCCGAGAAATCGCGCCGGGTCCAGTAGGGATCGTCCCGCCCGGAGCGCGCGAAGGCCTCCCGGTACCAGCCGACCGCGGCTCCGGTCGCGCGCTCGTCGAGATCGGCGAGGGGCAGCTGCGCCAGCAGCGGCGGGAGGCTGCGCAGCGCCCGCCCCATGGCCAGCAGGCCGAACCGCCGCTCCTGAGCGGCGATGATGACCATCCATGACGCCACGTTCTCCAGTGACAGGCTGCTGCCCGCGAACGTCTGCCCGTGGAACTGCGACGCGCTGACGTGGATCGACATCGCCGCCAGGTCGGCCCCGGCGCCGGCCGCGATCGCCCACTGGACGAAACCGAGATAGCTGGGGCCGATCGTGCCGAAGCGCCCGCTGTGCCAGGGCTGCGCGTGCAGCCAGCGGACCGTGGCCAACCCGTCCTCGTGCTCGTCGAACGGGTTGAACTCGCCCTCGGACCCAAACGTCCCCCGGACGCTCTGGATGACGACCTGGAGGCCGCGTTCCGCCAGGAGCCGGCCGAACAGCAGACCGACGAACTGCCGGCGGCCGTAGGGCGAGCGGACCAGGACCGTCGGCTGCGGCCGGTCCGCGGCCTGGCGCGCGACCCACCGGTCGGCCAGCAGCACCGCGCCGTCGTCCATCGTCACCCGCAGGTCCCGCCGGCAGACGACATCGAGCGTCTCCGGGCGCGGCAGCCGCATCCGGCGGGCCAGGATCTGACTGGGCAGGGTCATCCGCCGAGATCGTAGTGACGGGCCGCGTGCGTTTCCGGACGTGAGCAGCGGCGATAATGCGCGCGTGCCAGACGAGGCTCCACTCCGGCGGACCCCGGGCGGGCTGGTGCCGGACGGCCCCGGCTGGTTCGTCCTCAACGCCCGCGATGCCGTCTGGTGCCGCGGCGAGTTCGGCGCCTTCACGCGCTTCGAGGGCGAGAACCGCTTTCCGCTGATCGGCGTCAACATCGGCGTTCTAGAGCCGGGCCAGCCCGCCTGCTACTACCACGCCGAGAACGCGCAGGAGGATTTCCTCGTGCTCTACGGCGAGTGCCTGCTGCTGGTCGAGGGCGAGGAGCGGCCGCTGCGCGCCTGGGACTTCGTCCACTCCCCGGCCTGGACCGAGCACGTGTTCGTCGGCGCCGGCGACGGGCCCTGCGGGATCCTGGCGATCGGCACCCGCCTCTCCGACGAGGTCGTCTATCCCGAGTCCGAGCTGGCCCGCCGGCACCGGGCCGGTGTCCTGCGAGCGACCCGCGACCCCGGAGAGGCGTACGCCGGCCTCCCCGACGATGTCGAGACGCCCTACCAGGCCGGCTGGCTCCCGGACACGTAGATGACCGATCTCGACGGCCGGACGGTTCTCATCACGGGCGCCAACACCGGGATCGGCCTGGCCACCGCCCAGGCGCTTGCTGCCCGCGGAGCCACGTTGGTGCTCGCCTGCCGCTCGCCGGCCAAGGCCGAGGCCGTCATCGACGAGATCACGCGGCAGACCGGCAACAACCGCCTCAGCGCCCTCCCCCTCGACCTCGGCGACCTGGCGTCGGTGCGCGACTGCGCAGCGGCATTTCTCGCCGCGGACCGGCCGCTGCACGTGCTCATCAACAATGCGGGCCTGGCCGGCCGGCGCGGGATGACGCCCAGTGGCTTCGAGCTGGCCTTCGGCACCAACCACGTGGGGCCGTTCCTACTGACCGCGCTCCTGCTCGACCGCCTGACCGCCAGCGCTCCGGCCCGAATCGTCAACGTCGCCTCGGATGCCCACTACTCCGCCCGCGGCATCGACTTCGACGCCGTCCGGCGTCCCACCCGTACCCGGACGGGCATGGCCGAGTACAGCGTCTCGAAGCTGGCCAACGTGCTGCACGCCCAGGAGCTGGCGAGGCGGCTCGAGGGGACGGGCGTCACCACCTATGCGCTGCACCCGGGGGTCATCGCCTCCGACATCTGGCGGCGCGTGCCCTGGCCGGTCCGGCCGCTGATGAAGCTGCGCATGAGCTCGACGCAGGACGGCGCCCGGACCCCGGTGTACTGCGCCGCCTCGCCGCAGGTCGCCGCCAAGACCGGCGGCTACTGGGTCGACGAGCGCCGGAAGGATCCCTCGGCCGTGGCCACTCCGGAGCTGGCCGGAACGCTGTGGGAGCGCAGCGTCGCGTGGACCGGCAACGACCGCGCCGAAGCGTCAGCCTGATCCGTCCTCGTCGGGCAGCCGCCACCCCGGGCCGCAGGGCAACGTGAGCGCGGCCTCCGGACCCCAGGACCCGGACGCGTAGGGCTGGGGCGCCGGCGGGTCTTCGATGACCGGCGCGCACACCTCCCACAGCCGCTCGATCTGCTCGGCGCGGGTGAACAGCAGCCGCTCCTGGAGCATGACGTCGTGCAGCAGCCGCTCGTAGGCCTCGAGCCCGTCCGCCCCGCCGAACGCCCGCTCGACGTCGAGGGTCAGAGCCGCGCGGCCGAGCTCGATGACCGGTCCCGGGATCTTGGCCTGGATCTCGATCCTGACCGTGGGATCGTCGGAGAGCTCGAACACCAGCTCGCTCGGCCGCAGCGTCCGGCTCGGGTCCTGGTTGGGGAAGATGCGCAGCGGCGCATCGGTCAGACCGATCGTCACCGTCCGCCGTCCCTCGGCCAGCGACTTGCCCGTCCGCAGGAAGAAGGGGACCCCGCTCCAACGCCAGGTGTCGACCCACACCTCGACGGCGGCGAACGTCTCCACCTGCGAGTCCGCGGCCACATCCTTCTCGTTGCGGTAGCCCTCGTACTGGCCAAACACGACGCGGTCGCGGTCGAGCGGGCGGATCGCATCGAATAGCTTCGTCCGCTCCACGTGCAGCGGCTCGGCCTCGATGCACGTCGGCGGCTCCAGCGCGACGATGCCGAGGATCTGCAGCAGGTGGGTGACGACCATGTCGCGGAACGCCCCGGTCTCCTCGTAGAACGCGGCCCGGCCCTGGATGTCCAGGGCCTCCGGAACGTCGATCTGGACATAGGTGACGTGGTCACGGTTCCAGATGGGCTCGAACATGCCGTTGGCGAACCGGAGGGCGAGGATGTTCTGCGCCGCCTCCTTGCCGAGGAAGTGGTCGATGCGGTAGATCGAGCTCTCGTCGAGCACGTCGTGCAGCGCCGCGTTGAGCTCGCGAGCGCTCTGGAGGTCGTGGCCGAACGGCTTCTCGACGACCAGTGAGCAGTGCTCGGCGATCCCGCTGCGGCCGAGCATCGCCACCATGTCGCGCATCGCCCCCGGCGGAACCGAGAGATAGACGAGCCGCTCACCCGCGGCATCGATCTCCTGCTCAGCCGCCGCGACGGCCTGAGCCAGCTCCGACCCGTCCTCGGCACTCGACGCCACAAAGCTCAGCCGGGCGGCGAACTCGCCCCAATGCTCGTCGAGCTCGCCGCGGCCGTGCTCGCGCAGCGCCTGATTGACCAACTCGCGGAAGTCGTCATCGCTGCCCGGTGAATGGCGTCCGGAGCCGATGATCCGGAAATCGCGGGGCATGAGGCCCTCGCGAAACAGGTGGAAGAACCCGGGGAACAGCTTGCGCTTGGCGAGGTCGCCGGTGGCGCCGAACAGGACCAGGACGCGGTTGGACGGCCGCTGACTGGGCATCGTGTCAGGCATCGGCGCCTACCCTACCCCTCTCAGACCGAGGCCATCCCCGGCGACCAGGGCCGCAACATTGCGGCGGCGTGTTCGCCGTGTTTGGCGCCGGTTGCACCGGATCTCGCCACGGCCGGCCGGGTCGATACTGGACCCATGATCGGCGCATCGACGCCCCTGGGCCCGCGGGGGCGCTGGCGATGGGCGCTGCCCCCCGTGCTCGCGGTGGCCATCGCGTTCGTCGCCTCGGCGGTGGCGGCATCCGGCGCCACCCACCTGCTCGGATCGCCGGCCGCGCCCGGAGCCCACGTCCCCCGCCACCGGCATCACACCGCCCGGCCGGCACCGGCTCAGGTCACGATCACCGCCGGCGCCGCCATGGCGCCGGTGCCCCATTCGTTTCTGGGGCTCTCGACCGAGTACTGGGCGCTGCCCCAGTGGGCGGCGCAGATGCCCCTGCTGGAACGTGTCCTCTCCCTGGTGCACGTCACCGGCAATGGACCGCTGATCCTTCGCGTGGGCGGCGACTCGGCGGATCACTCGTTCTGGGACCCGGACCAGGGCCGGATGCCGCGGTGGGCGTTCACCATCGAGCCGAGTCTGCTCTCCCAGGCGCGCCAGCTCGTTCGCGGGCTCGGCGCGCGGCTGATTCTCGACCTGAACCTGATCACCGACTCCCCGGCCGAGGCGGCGCAGTGGGCGCGGGCGGCCCAGGCCTCGCTGCCGCGGGGCAGCGTCATCGCATTCGAGATCGGCAACGAGCCGGACATCTACACCCGCCACGCCTGGCTGGCGATCACCGCCGGCCGGCAGTACCTCGGCCGGACGCTGCCGAGCGCGCTGACCACCGCCGACTACGTGCGCGACTTCCGGGCCTACGCACTCGCCCTGCGGCAGGTCGCTCCCCACGTGATGCTGGCCGGCCCGGCGCTGGCTCGGCCGACCGCCCACGTAGCCTGGGCCCGCGCTCTGATCGCGGGCGCGCGCCGATCGCTGGGGATGGTCACGGTGCACCGCTATCCCCTGTCCGGATGCGCCCGCCACCCCTCCGCCGTCTTTCCCTCGGTCCCCCACCTCCTCAGTCCGGAGCTCGACCCGGCGATGGCCACGGCGCTGCGACCGGTGATCGATGCCGCCCACACTGCGGGTCTGCCGCTCCGCCTGACCGAGCTCAACTCGGTCAACTGCGGCGGCCGTCCCGGAGTCAGCGACACGTTCGCCACCGCCCTGTGGGCTCCCGACGCGCTGTTCGCGCTGCTGCAGGCGGGGGTCGACGGCGTCAACCTCCACGTTCGCGCCGACACCATCAACGCTCCCTTCGCGCTGACCGCCGCCGGCCTGGATGTGCGGCCGCTGCTGTACGGCCTGATCCTGTTCCGCCGCGCGCTCGGCCCGCAGGCCCGGCTGGTCAGGCCGGCGGTGCACGCCGGCCGCTCGCTCAACCTCGCCGCCTACGCGGTGCGGACCGGGGCGGACACGCTCCACCTCGTCCTCATCGACAAGGGCGCCCGGGCCGTGCGGGTGGCACTCCGGCTGCCCGCCGCCGGCGAGGCGAGCGTCGAGCGGCTCACCGCGCCGTCGCCGGCGGCGCGCTCCGGCGTCACGCTCGCCGGGCAGCACCTGAGCCGCGATGGGCACTGGCTCGGCCGGCCCGTCCAGCAAGTCGTCGCCCGCCGCGGGGCGGTTTACACCGTCGAGCTGCGGCACGCCTCCGCGGCGCTGATGACCGTGCCCGTCGAGGCGGGCGCCCTCGGCGCGTCCGCGCCTACTGGTGGCCGGCCACTGCGTGTGGCTGGTAGCCCTCCTCGAGCCGCTCGATCTCCCCGGCGCTGAGCCCCAGCTGCTCGGCGGCCAGCGCGCCCCCGAGGTGCTCGAGCTTGGTGGCGCCGATGATCGGAGCGGTCACACCCGGCTTGTGCAGCAGCCAGGCCAGCGCCACCTGGGCGGTGGGCACGCCCCGCGCCGCCGCCACCTCATCGGCGCGCTCCACGATGTCGAAGTCGATCTCCGGCTGGTACAGCGTGTCGGCGAACGCGTCGGTCTGCGCCCGCTTGGTCCGCCGTTCGCCCGAGCGCGTCCGATTGCCGGTCAGCATTCCGCGGGCCAGGGGGCTCCACGGGATGATCCCCACGCCCTGATCCATGCACTGCGGAATCATCTCGCGCTCCTCCTCGCGGTAGATCAGGTTGTAGTGGTTCTGCATCGACACAAAGGGCGTCTTCCCGCGCTCCCGGGCCGTCGCCTGGGCCTTGGCGAACTGCCACGCGAACATGCTGCTGGCGCCGATGTAGCGCGCCTTGCCCGCGGTGACCACATCGTGCAGCGCGTCCATCGTCTCCTCCACGGGTGTACGCGGATCGAAGCGGTGGATCTGGTACAGGTCGACGTAGTCGAGCCCCAGGCGCGACAGGGAGGTGTCGATCGAGGCCATGATGTGCTTGCGGGAGAGACCGTGTCCGTTCTCGCCGGGCATCGTCCGGCCGTGGACCTTGGTGGCCAGGACGTACTCCTCGCGCATGCCGAACAGCCTCTTCAGCAGCCGGCCGGTGAGGATCTCGCTCTCGCCCCCGTTGTAGACATCGGCGGTGTCGAAGAAGGTGATGCCGCCCTCGACGGCTCGCCGCAGGATCGGCTCGGCCTCGGTCTCATCCAGCGTCCACTCGCGGCTCTCGTGCTTGCCGTAGCTCATCATGCCGAGGCAGAGCCTCGACACGCGCAGTCCCGTCCGGCCCAGGTTGACGTGGTCCATCCGTGCTCCCTTGGTCGCTGTCGTTCCCTGATTCACATAGCAGCCGCCAGACCAGCGCCCGCGGCCCACGACTCTGATAGGTTGCGCGCGCTACTGGGACGTGGCGGGCCGAATGGGGCCCCGGGACAGTCCGCACTGACATCTGGGAGGCGATGTGCGAGTACTCGGAGGAGTGACCATTTCGGCTGCGGCCGCGGTGGCTGCCCTGGCGCTTGGAGGCGCCGGAGCGGCCGGCGCCGCGGGCGGGCGGCGTTCGCATCACACAACGCAGCAGCGCAACCTGCGCGCGCTGCGGCGTCAGCTGGCGCTCCAGGCGTACGCCAAGCCGCCCGCGCGGTCGGCCCACAGCACAAGCCGCAGCCCGGGCGACAACGATCTCGCCGACCAGCAGGACCAGTACGACTTCGAACGGACGGCGCCCGCGGCCGCCGTCTCCGGCCAGGCGCTGCTCAGCGCCGCCCAGCAGGCCGGCACGCTGCGCTCGTTCGGCGGCGCCTGGCAGGAGGTGACCAACCGGCCGTACAACGGTCAGCCGTCCAACTACACCGACCCGTTCTGGTCGAATGTCGGTGCCGGTTTCTCGCTGGTCGGCGGCCGCACCACCGCCCTGGCGCAGACCCCGGACGGCGCCTGGTTCGCCGGCACCGCTGACGGCGGAGTCTGGCGCTCAACCGACCAGGGCGGTTCATGGACCCCGGTGTTCGACTCGATGCCGAGCCTGTCGATCGGCGCGGTCGCCGTCGATCCCGCCGACGGCTCGCTGTGGGTCGGGACCGGCGAGGCCAACCAATCCCAGGACAGCTACGCCGGCACCGGCGTCTACCGTTCCACCGACGACGGGCAGACGTTCCAGCGCGTCGGCGACGACGCGAGTCACAACAACCCGCTCGTCTCGCACACCGTCTTCCAGCTCGCCTTCGACCAGACCGGCGTGGCCTACGCGGCCACCGACAACGGCCTGTTCCGCTTCTCCCCGTCCTCCGGGCAGTGGACGGAGGTGCTCGACCCCTCCGGCGCCAACGACTTCCCGCCGTACGACAACCAGACGACGACGGTGGCGGTGGTGCCGGGCTCAGGCGGCCAGGACGTGATCACCGCGATCGGCTGGCACGGCCCGGGGAACACGCAGAACAACGGCTTCTACGCGTCGACCAACGGCGGCCAGACGTTCCTGAAGGTGACCCCCACCGGGGACATCAACGCTTCCGACATCGGCCGCACGACGTTCGCCTACTCCGCCGACGGCAAGAAGCTGTACGCGATCGTCCAGTCGCCGGCGATGGAGGCCGCGACCGGCAGTGAGAGCGTGCTCCAGGGCATCTTCGTCGCCTCCGGCTCGCCGGCGAACGTCGCCGGCCCGTGGACGAAGATCGCCGATGAGACCAAGCTGGCCAACTCCGGCTCCGCTCTGAAGGTCGGCTCCGGCTACGGGGTGGGCATCCAGGCCTGGTACAACCAGGATCTCGCCGTCGACCCCGCCAACGACAACCACGTCTACGCCGGGCTGGAGGAGGTGTTCGAATCCACCAACGGCGGCAGCAGCTGGGTCACGGCCAGCCCGTACTGGAACTACGGCCTGGCCTGCGGCGCCACCTGCCCCAACACGACGCACCCGGACCAGCACGCGATGATGATCGCCAACGGCGACATCGTCATCGGCAACGACGGGGGCGTCTACAGCCGGCCGGCGTCCGACACCCAGCAGTACGGCGACTGGTCGGATCTCAACGCCACGCTCGCCTCCTGGCAGTACTACGACGCCCGCGCCGGCCGGCTGGCCGGGAACGGGCTCGGCGTCTGGGGCGGGCTCCAGGACAACGGCACGTCGGTGCTGACCGGCGGCGCCTCGCAGATGGCCGAGCCGGCGGGCGGCGACGGGTTCGACGTGATCGTCGACCCGGCGAACGCCAACCGGATGGTCGGCGAGTACACGGAGGGCACGCATTACGCCTCCACGGACGGCGGCCACACGTTCAACCACACCAACATCGCGCCCAGTTGCGTGTCGCAGGCGGTCTACGGCATGACGCCGCTGGCCAACTGCGACGCGGGCATGCGGTTCGTCACGCCGCTGGTCCCGGATCAGCAGAACACCAACACATGGGTCACCGGCGGCCAGTACGTGTGGGTCTCCCATGCCGGCTGGAACACAACGTGCACCACCGCGGCCAACTGCACCTGGCAGCGTCAGTTCGACACGGGCACCGGGAACGCCGTGACCGCTCTGTCCTCGGCCCACAACGGCAACATCATCTATGCCGCCTGGGTGGCCAACGGCGGCAATCCCGGAACGGGCTTCGCCTCGGGCATCGCCACCAACTACGGAGGCAAGTGGCACCAGGTCAGCACCGCCGGGCTGCCGAACCGGTACATCGCCGGCGTGACGGTCGATCCGGCGAACCCGGCGCACGCGTACGCCGTCTTCAACGGCTACTCCCGCCGGTGGATCCCGGGCGGCGGGGTCGGCCACGTCTACGAGACCCAGAACGGCGGGCGTTCCTGGCAGGACATCTCCGGCAACCTGCCGGACATCGCGTCCGACGCGCTGGTGCTGAGCGGCCGTCAGCTGGCGCTGGCGACCGATCTGGGCATGTACACGGCCACCGCGGGCCAGGGCGCGAGCACGCAGTGGTCGCGGCTCGGCACCGGCCTGCCCAACGCGGCCGTCGACGACGTCACCCCCGGTCCAAGCGGCTACATCTACGCCGCCACTCACGGCCGGGGGATCTGGCGACTGCGGGTGCGCTGACGCACAGCGGGCGTGCGGCGGGCGCTAGACGCCCGCCGCCGACCGCACCCCGGTGGTGATGTAGCCCATCACGGTCGCGCCGAGGCCGAGGTCGATGGTGACCGAGCCTCCGGACAGCCGCAGCCGGCAGCCGTCGTCGGTGACGGCGGCGTCCCAGCCGTGGAGATCGATGCCGCGCACGGCGGCGCGCACGACGTGCTCGGCGCGCTCCTCGCGCGTATTGGCGATCAGGGGCTGGTCGAGCTGGAGCGACAGCTCGTAGTCGATCTCGTCCGGCGTCTTGTCGCGGAGCGCTTGCAGGTTCAGGTCGATCCCGGCCGCCACCGGGGCGAGCGCCAGGTCGGCAGGGGTCTTCGGTCGGAGCGCCATGGCCGCCTCCTCTTCTTGGGAGTGGTGGGAGGTCTGCTTGTCGCTGCCATCCAACCGTGCGGCGCCCCGGCGGGCATCCGGGCGCGCCCTGAGCCCGGATGCCGCGAACTACGGCCTACTGGAAGATCTCGGTGGTGCAGTCGCCGCCCGGGAGGTGGATCTCATGCGGACGGGCGCCCTCGGCCAGCTCGTGGAAGTCGACGAAGAAGTCCGGGTCGACTGCGTAGCTGCCGTCCGGCTGGCGATCGAGCTTGGTCAGCCACCCCTCGAGGCCCGGATAGAACTGGTTGTCCCACGTTGAGTACAGGGAGTTGGAGACATAGACCCGCTCACCGTCCAGGGAGTTCTGGAGCATCTGCGGGCCGCCGGTGAGCGGGCCGCGCGCCCTGGGATGGCCTCCGTCGCGGCCGAGCAGCCCGCCCAGCCACACCTGCGAGCGCGGCCGGGGGTGCGTGGGGTCGGACACGTCGTAGTGGCGCAGATCCCCGTGCAGCCAGTTGGACAGGAACAGGTCGCGGTCGTCGAGTGACAGCACCAGGTCGGTGATCAGCCCGGGGACGCCGCCCTCCAGCGGCCAGCCGGGGAGCTCCTCGTTGGCGACGTCGATGACCTTCTCGGCCGACCAGCTCCCGTTGTCCTTGTGGAAGCGGATGATGTTGCTCGACAGGGTCGCGCCCACGAAGCCCTGCAGGGCGTCGGGATCATGCTGCCAGCGGATCTCCAGCGGGATCAGCCCCTCGTCGCCCAGGTCGACGGTCTGCACCTTGGCCCGGCGCTCGAGATCCCAGAAGTGCAGCCGGCGGCCGTACTTGCCCGCGGCGACGTCCGCCGGATTGAAGCCGTCCTGGAAGGTGTTGGGAGCCCCCCACTCGCTGGAGACGAGCGTGTTCTGCCGCGGCTGGTACCAGAAGTCGTACATGAACTCCAGTCCGTCGGCCTCGCGCTCCCAGCGCTCGGCGACGGTGAAGTCACGCGCGTCGAGGACGGCGAACCCACCCGGGGCGTTGCCGTCCGCGTCGCCGAGCATCGAGATGGTGACGATGTCGCCAGGCATGCAGTGGACCGTGTGCGGCGCGCTCAGCCCCAGTTTCTCCTTCAGCTCCTCGCCCTCGATGACGTTCTTGATCCGCGGCGCCCGCGGGTCGGAGATGTCCAGCAGGTGGATCCGGGACGATCGGAACCCGGGGACGATCAGCGTGTCGCGACTGAGCTGCGAGTGGCAGGCTGACGAGCACGCGTTCCAGCCGAAGTGATGCAGCTCGTCGCCGACGTTCGGCATCTCGGTGCGATGGACGATCTGCCCGTAGCTGGACGAGGACGGATCGACGTCGACGACGGCGATGAAGTCCGGGCGGTCGATCCCGGTCCCCTCATACAGCGCTGCCACGTAGACGAACTGCTCCGGCGGCTGCCGCCGTGCCACCTCCGGGGAGGCGTAGCCGGCGCCGGCGTGCTGATGGTCGGAGTGATCGTGGTCGCTCATCCTCAGGCTTCTGTTCGACGGCGTTGCCGCAGCCACTCTATCGTCGCCGGGCTCATCTGGACTAATTCGATCGACAAACATCTCCACAGCGCGGCACCCGAACAGTTGCCACACAGTTGCCACCCACGTGTGACGGTTCCTGCCACGCTGGGTGAATGACTGACTCTGGGGGAAAAGCGGCCGAAAATCGGCCGGATCTCCCCCAGAGTGCCGCGCCACAGGAGGGCGTGTTGTCCCGCGAGCAGTTGCGCTTCACCTCGATCGCCCGCATGTTCGTCGAACTGGCCAAGGCCGAGAGCGACCGCGGGCTGAGTCGGCTCATCGCCCACAACGACCTCTGCGGCCACTCGACATCTAAGGAGAGCCGTGCACTTAATGACCGCCGCGACGGCTGAGCCGCCACTTCAGCTCCGCTCAGAGCTCGCGGCTCCGAATGCGTCCATCTGGTTACCGGCCGGCGGCCGGCGGATAGGTTGCGTAGCGTCCGTGGGGATAGCCTCAAGCGAAACGCCAGACCCTGGGAGGCCCTGATGAGCACGATGACGAGCATCCCGCCGCTCCGCGAACGACCGGCGTGGAACGCACTGTCGCAGCACTACGAGCAGATCCGGGGCCTGCATCTCCGCGAGCTGTTCGCGCAGGATGAGACGCGCGGCGAGCGCCTGGGCGCCGCGGGGGGCGCCCTCTACCTCGACTACTCGAAGAACCGGGTCACCGACGACACGCTGCGGCTCCTCATCGAACTGGCCGAGCAGTCCGGGTTGCGCGAGCGGACCGACGCGATGTTCCGCGGCGAGCGCATCAACGTGTCCGAGAACCGCCCCGTCCTGCACGTGGCGCTGCGAATGCCGAAGGGCACCTCGCTCATCGTCGACGGCGTCAACGTCGTGGACGAGGTGCATGAGGTCCTCGACCGGATGAGCGCGTTCACGGAGCGCGTGCGGTCTGGCGACTGGACCGGCTACACCGGGCGGCCGATTCGCAATGTGGTCAACATCGGCATCGGCGGCTCGGACCTCGGCCCGGTCATGGCCTACGAGGCCCTGCGCCACTACGCCGACCGCGAGATGACGTTCCGCTTCGTCTCCAACGTCGACTCCACCGACTTCGCCGAGGCCACCCGCGACCTGGATCCTGAGGAGACGTTGTTTGTGGTGTCCTCGAAGACGTTCACGACGCTCGAGACGATGACCAACGCCCGGTCCGCGCGCGATTGGACCCTGGCGGCCCTCGGCGATGACGCCGCGATCGCGCGGCACTTCGTCGCCGTCTCCACGAATGCCGAGAAGGTGTCGGAGTTTGGGATCGACACCGAGAACATGTTCGGCTTCTGGGAGTGGGTGGGCGGTCGCTACTCGATGGACTCCGCCATCGGCCTGTCCACGATGGTGGCGATCGGCGCGGATCGCTTTCACGAGATGCTCGCCGGGTTCCACGAGATGGACGAGCACTTCCGCGCCACGCCCTTTGAGCGCAACCTCCCGGTGCTGATGGGGATGCTCTGTGTCTGGTACGGCGACTTCTTCGGCTGTGAGACCGTGGGCGTGATGCCCTACGAGCAGTACCTCAAGCGCTTTCCCGCCTACCTGCAGCAGCTGACCATGGAGTCCAACGGCAAGCACGTCACGCTCGACGGCCGTCGCGTCGACCACCAGACGGGGGCGATCTTCTGGGGCGAGCCCGGCACGAACGGCCAGCACAGCTTCTACCAGCTCCTCCATCAGGGGACGAAGCTCGTGCCCATCGACCTCATCGGCTTCGCCCGGACCCTCAACCCGCTGCGCGACCACCATGACCTACTCGTGTCCAACGTGTTCGCCCAGGCCGAGGCGCTGGCGTTCGGCCGCACCGAGGAGGAGGTCCGCGCCGAGGGCACGCCGGACGGCGTCGTGCCCCACCGAGTGATGGAGGGCAACCGGCCGACCAACACCATCCTGGCCGAGTTGCTGACACCGCGCGTCCTCGGCCAGCTGATCGCGCTCTACGAGCACAGCGTCTTCACCCAGGGGGTGATCTGGAACATCGACTCCTTCGACCAGTGGGGCGTCGAGCTCGGCAAGGTCCTGGCCCAGCGCATCATCCCGGAGCTGGCGAGCGAGTCCGAGCCGGAGCTGGCCCACGACAGCTCCACCAACGCCCTCATCCGGCGCTACCGCACGATGCGCTGAGGGGGAACGGGACCATGAACGACCACAGCCGCGTTGCCGTCGTCACCGGAGCCGGGTCCGGCATCGGCCGGGCCGTCAGCCACGGGCTGCTGCGCGCCGGCTGGCGCGTTGCGCTCGCCGGGCGGCGGCCCGAGCCGTTGCGCGAGACGCTCGCGACGGCGCCGGAGCCGCACCTCGCGTTGACGGCGCCGACCGACGTGACCCGGGATGGCGACGTGCGCTCATTGTTTGACCGCGTGTTGGACGAGTGGGGGCACGTCGACCTGCTGTTCAACAACGCGGGCCTGTTCGGACCGAGCGCGGGCATCGACGAGCTGGAGCCGGAGCAGTGGCGTCAGGTCGTCGACACCAACCTGACCGGCTCCTTCCTATGCGCCCGGGAGGCGTTTGCGGCGATGAAGAAGCAGCGTCCGCCCGGCGGCCGGATCATCAACAACGGGTCGGTGTCGGCCCAGGTCCCCCGCCCCCACGCCGCCGCCTACACCGCCTCCAAGCATGCGGTCACCGGGCTGACCAAGGCGATCTCACTGGAGGGGCGTCGGTTCGGGATCGCCTGCGGACAGATCGACGTCGGCAACGCCGCGACCGAGCTGACCGCCGGCATCGCCCAGGGCGCACTGCAGCCGGACGGCTCGCGCCTACCCGAGCCGATGATGGACGTGCGCCACGCGGCCGACGCCGTCCTGCGCATGGCCGAGCTGCCGCTCGACGCCAACGTTCAATTCATGACGATCATGGCCACCAACATGCCCCTGATCGGCCGCGGCTGAGGAGGATCACGATGCCCGTCGACCCCACCGGACAGGACCTCAAGCGCTACCTGGCCGAGGATCCCGGCGGCCCGGTGGTCATGCTCAACCTGCTGAAGATGCGTCCGGACGGCCGCCCGGGCTACGTGGAGTATGCCGAGCGGATCCGGCCGTTCCTGGACGAGCTGGGCGCCGAGGTCGTGTACGCCGGGGACTGCTCGACGATCCTGGTCGCTCCCCAGGAACACGATTGGGACGCGGTCCTGCTGGTGCGGTATCCGAGCCGGGCCGCTTTCGGCAAGATGGTCGCCAACCCCGAGTATCAGAAGATCACAGGGCTGCGGACGGCCGCGCTCGAGGACGCGGTGCTCCAGGCGACCATCCCGTGGACCGGGCCGAGCCGGCCGTCCTGAGAGCTAAGCTTCTCCCGGATATGGTGCGCGCAGATCGGCGCTCGGCGCTCAGGGGGCTTGCGCAGGCCGGCCTCCTTGCCCCGGCGGCCCTGGCGGTCCATCAGCTGCGCTATCTGCTGGCGTTCGGAGCCAATGCCGGGATCGAGCTCCAGCGGCAGGGCCACTCGTATCTGCACTCGCTGGCGCCGTGGGTCGCACTCGCCGCCGCGCTGGTTGCCGGGGCGTTCCTGCGCGCGCTCGGCCGGGCGTTCTCCGGACGCACGTCGCTGTCGCGGCTGTCGATCTCGTTCGCCGCGCTGTGGCTGCCCTGCACCGCCTGCCTGGTGGTGATCTACATCGGCCAGGAGTTCCTGGAGGGCGTGTTCGCCTCCGGGCATCCCACCGGCTGGGCGGGCGTGTTCGGCCACGGCGGCTGGTGGTCGGTGCCGGTGGCGGCGTGCATCGGCCTGGTGCTGGCGGCCGTCTACCATGCGGCCGACTGGGTCCTGGGCGAGGTCAGCCGGCGCTACGGCGCGCCGGTGCCGGGGCCTCGGTTCGACCGCCTGCTGTTCTCCGACATCGAGGGAACCCCCACCCCCGCGTACGCGCGCCTGCTGGAGGCGTCGCTGCGAACGCTGGAGCACCGGTTTCCCTGGGGTCCGGGCGGGCTGCTGTTCACCGCCGGCTGGGGGCCGGACTACTTCGAGCGCGTCCTGCACGTCGACTCGCCGCTCCCCCGGGCAACCGCCATGTCGGACTTCGAGCTTCCAGCGATCGACGATTACCACCTGTGCCTGCACCTGGCCTCAGACGACGAACGCCGGCTGGCCGACGTCGAGGCCGCGCTCATCCACGGCGGCCCGCTCCCCGGAGCATCCGGCCCGCTGAAGATCACCGACATAGTCCGCTGGCGCGAGACCCGGACCGGCTTCGTCGGCGCCGGCCTGCCCGCCTCCCACCAGGACACGGGCGGCATTCCATCCGGGCGACCGGTGGCGAAGTCGGCGCCCCTGTTCATGGGCTTCAAGTCCAACTACCAGCACAACCAGGCGACCGAGGACGCGGTCACCATCCCCGGCGGTCCGTTCGCCGGGGGGACGACGATGGCAGTCAGCTACATGCGCCTGCGCCTGGACAGCTGGTACGGCCAGCTGTCGGAGCGCGAACGGGTGGCCCGCATGTACGCGCCCCAGGTCAGCCCGGCGGAGGCCAACGCGTTCACCACAGACGCCGCCGGCGATCCGGACAAGCTCGGCCAGGCAATCTCGCGCTACGGGGTCATCGGCCACGCCCAGACGTCGGCACGGGCGCGACGCGGCGGCAAGCCGCTGATCCAGCGCCGGGACTTCAACACCGTCGACGGCGGCCAGGCCGGATTGCACTTCGTCTCCATCCAGCGCTCGATCGAGGACTTCGTCACGACACGCAAGGCGATGAACGCGGCCTCGGCGCAGCTTGAGAACCCGTCCATCGGCGACACCGTCAACAACGGGATCAACGAGTTCATCTTCGTGCTCAAGCGCGCGAACTACATCCTGCCGCCTCGGTCGGAGCGTGCGTTCCCGCTGCTGCCGGGCCGCGGGAGCGCCCGGGCGTAACCGTTTCTCAATTCCGCCCCGGGGTAGGCATGGAGCGTGGCGAGGACCTTCGGCGCGGCGTTCCTGTTCGCCGGCGCGTTCTACCTGCTGCTGATCGACACCACCAGCTCACCTGAGCTCTACGCCGGCGCGGCCGCCGCCGGGGTCGCGGCGCTGGTCTGCGCGGCCGCCAACCGCAACGGCCTGCACGGGGGTGTATCAGGGAGAGACCCTCACCCAGATCGCAGGGGCGTCGATCGAGTATCTGAACGACTGCGCCCTGTCCGGCGCCGCCCGGATCCTCCGGGACGGCGGCCCCAGCTGATCGCTCAGGCGGCGCGCCGGAGCACGTCGGCGCGCATCGGCTGGATGAACACCCGCTCCCCCGGCCGGTCGCCCGAGGCTCCGAGACGCGCGAATGCGTCGTCGATCTCGTCGCGGCGCGCATCGAAGACAGCGGCGCGGCCCGGGTCGACGCTCACGGTTCGCCGGCGGTAGGCGGCCACGCCGGCAAGACGGATGACGACGTCGTACTCGAGCGTGCGCACGCGCTCCAGCCCGGCTCGCGGCGCGTCCACCAGCGCGCGCTCGGCCGCCCGCCGCACCTCGAGCTCGTCCTCGACCAGGCTCGAGAGGGCAAAGTAGTCCCCCTCGGCCAGCGGCTCGGCCACGTACACCGTGCCCTCCGGCCGCACCACCCGGCCGGCCTCGCGGAGCGCCGTCTCCAGGTCCGGGGGCGGGACGTGGTGCAGGGTGCGCATGAAGATGGCCACGTCCATCGACGCGTCCTGGAGCGGGAGCTGCTGGGCGACGCCCACCAGGTAGCGCCCCACGCCCTCCGGGTCGGCGGCGAGCGCCGGCGCCAGCTGATCCGCGGAGATCTCGATTCCGGTGGCACGCGACCCGGCCGCGGCCAGCTCCCGCACCAGGTCGCCGCCACCGCAGCCGATGTCGACGACGTCCTTACCCTCCGGCCGCGCCAGCCGGTATAGGACCTCGAGATCTGTGGTGCACTCGCGCCTCACCACGCCGCGATCCTACGCGGCGAACGGCCAGAACAGCGATCAGAGTGAGCGCGATCGGCACCGTCCCCGGCAGCAGCACCCCGGGCGACAGCAGCGAGTCGTAGGCGACGACCAGGATGCCGAGCAGGACGGCTCCCAGGCGCTGGGCGCCATTGGCCGCCAGGTACGTCCCCAGGAGCGCGACCAGGAACAGGTCCGGATATCCGATCGTCGTCCCGCCCACGCGGGCGCCGGTGAAGCTGGGTCCGTGGAAGCTGCGGGCGGCGGCCGCCAGCAGGACCGTCTGGTGGTAGCCAAAGCCGAGAGCGAGCAGGACGATGTCGGTCACCGACATGGCCAGGACACCCGCCAGCAGCCACCGCGGGGAGATGAGCCGCTGGAGGGCGGCTCCGATCGTCAGACAGGCCAGCGCCGTGACGACAGCGGCGCCGAGCTGGCCGGGAAGGCCCCCGGCCAGCATGGACAGCCCACCGGCCAGCGCCGCCACCGCCAGCAGGAGCGGCCGGGCGCGCACCACCGCGACGATCGCCACCAGAGCCAGCAGAGGCGTGGTCACCGCGGCGATCACCAGCGTCGCCGGGGCCGTCCGCGGCAGGGCGATCAGACCGAAGGTCCCGACGACGATCGAGGCCGGCAGCAGCGCCGCCCACACGGGCGAGCGCAGCCCGGTCAGGTGCCGGAGCGGCTGGGCCTGCGGGACGAGAATGAGGGCGGCCTCGAGGATCGCCGCCGGGACGCCGGTCAGGGCATTCTGGACACTGAATGTGAGTGATGACAATGAGAGATCCTTCGGTGATGAGCCGCGGGAGGACACGCCGCGTATCCGCGGCCGCGAGGCCCTGAGGCACGGGACGCGGAGAACCCGTCCGTGCCGAGTGGCGAGATGCGAGGTCCCGGCGAGGCGGCAACGTCTCGCCGTCGCTCTTCTGCTTCCCCAACAGGCCGCGGATGAATCCCCCAAGCCCAGTGCCCGCGGGGAACCGCCGATAATGGACGCATGCTGATCCGCGACGCGCGCGCCGGCGATTGGGGCTCGATCTGGCCCTTCTTTCGCCAGATCGTGGCGGCCGGTGAGACGTACGCCTACGACCCGCACCTGTCGGAGACCGAGGCCGAGCGCGTCTGGATGGTCGGCCCGCCCGGCTGCACCGTCGTGGCGGTCGGCGACGACGGCGGGGTGCTCGGCACCGCCAACATGTACGCCAACCGGGGCGGCCCGGGGTCCCACGTCGCGTCGGCGAGCTTCATGGTCGATCCCCGCCACTCCGGACGGGGAACCGGACGCGCCCTCGGTGAGCACGTGCTGACCTGGGCGCGCGACGCCGGCTTTCGCGCCATCCAGTTCAACGCCGTCGTCGAGACCAATACCCCCGCAGTGGCCCTGTGGCAGTCACTGGGGTTCGACGTCATCGGCACCGTGCCGGAGGCGTTCCGCCATCCCCGCCAGGGCTTCGTGGGGCTCCACGTGATGTACCGGTTCCTCTGAGCCGACCGGTCGTTGATGGTCTGGCGCGGGTGGTCGCCGTCAGAGGGGGTCTTGGGTCTTTGTACCCCTATGCGTGCCTAAGCCCCAACGACCGCCCGGTCCAAGCCCTGACGCTGTTTGCCAACCCCGCGTTCCGGGCCGCCTCCGTCGTCACCTTCTGCCTCGGCGCCGCGCTGTTCGGTGCGATGATCCTCATGCCGCTGTACTCCCAGACGATCCGCGGCCAGGACGCCATCAGCACCGAGCTGCTGCTCATCCCGCAGGGCGTCGGCGGCGGTATCGGCATGGTGCTCTCCGGCCGGTTGACCGACCGGATCGGCGCCGGGCGAACGTCCCTGCTGGGCGGGCTGATCCTGGTGCTCGGCACCGTCCCGTTCGTGCTCATCACCGCGACCACGTCGTTCGGCGTCATCGGCGCCGCCATGATCATCCGCGGCATGGGCGTCGGCCTGGCGATCATGCCCGCCATGACGGCGGCCTTCTCGGTCCTGTCCAAGGACCAGGTCAACGACGCCAGCCCGCAGCTGACCGTCCTGCAGCGAGTCGGTGGCTCGCTCGGAACCGCGATCATCGCCGTCGTGCTCCAAGGGCAGACCGACCACGCCCACACTGCCGCTGCCGCCGCGGCCGCGTTCGCCCACGCATACTGGTGGGTCATGGGTGTGACCCTCATCGCCCTGCTGCCGACCGTGCTGCTGGCGCGGATCGAGCGGCGGGCGAAGGCGGATCATCCCACGGCCGCCATAGCGCCCGTCGACGAGCCCCTGCTGGAGGTCGCATGAGCCCCGCCGTCCCCGGCCCCCCTGACAGCGCGGCGCAGGGTCCCGCCCCGGCGCAGCCGCGCGCCTCGATCGAGGAGCTGCGGCGGACGCTCGCCCAGATGTCGGCCGCCGAGCGGCGGCTGCGGAGCCGGGACCACTCCCAGCCGGGCGAGCTGACCCACGCACAGATCCGCTCCATCGCGGCGCTCGGCCGGGAGGAGGAGATGACCGTCGGCCAGCTGGCCCGCAGCGCCGAGCTCCAGCCGGCCACGGTGACCGTGCTCCTCGACCACCTGGAGGAGGCCGGCATCGTCGCGCGCCATCGCAGCACCGAGGATCGCCGCGTCTGCAACGTGTCGCTGACGCCGAAGGGCTGGGAGGTGCTGGAGCGCAAGCTGGCGGCGTGGCAGGGACTGTGGGAGGAGCGGCTGGACGGCGTCTCCGAAAAGGACCTGCAGGTGGCGGTCCGCGTCATCCGAAAGGTGACCGAGCTCTACGACTCGGTGACCCCGCGGGACGACGACGCGCCCGGCGAGCCGCGGTAGCGACGCCGGCGGCCGTCCGGCAACTGCGGCGGCCGCCGCGTCAGCCGGCGCGAAGCAGGTCGCGCAGGTCGGCGGCGTTGCGGACCGAGTAGTCGCGGTAGCAGTTGTTCATGAGCAGATGGCTCTCCCGCGCCTCGGTGAGATGCGCGCGGATCGGCCGCGCCAGCTCCTCCAGTTCCTGGCGCGAGTACAGGTAGCGAAACCGCTCCGCGGCCGTTGGCGCCCCGCCGGCCCAGGTGTCGTCGGCGCGGCCGTGCAGCCGCACCATGAACACCTCCGGGTTGGTGACCGCGAACAGGCGGGGCAGACCGGACACCGCCGGCGCGTCGACGCCGACGAAGATCAGACCGTGCTCCTCGAGGAGCTGCAGTGTTCGTTCCCGGTCGCGCTCCTCGGCCAGCCACCTCGGCGAGCGGAACTCCACGCTGACGCGATAGTCCGGGAGACGCCCGCGGAGGGCCTCGAGCTCGGCCCGGTTGTCCCGCCGAGGGCCGAACCAGGGCGGATACTGGAACAGGACCGCCCCCAGTCGTTCGGCCTCGTGGAGCGGGCGCAGAGCGGCGCCGAACCGCCGCCAGGCCTCGTCGAGCGCATCCTGACTCAGATGGTGGGGGTACACGTTGCGCTTCTCCCGGACCCCAGGGGGCAGGTCCTCGCGGATGTCGGCCCATAGGCTCCGCGGGCGGGTGGGGTGCCCGGTGAGCAGGGAGTAGGCCTTGACGTCGAAGCGGAAGCCGGTCGGCGTCCGCTCCGCCCACAGACGAGCCTGCTGCTCGCTCGGCGGCGCGTAGTACGTCGAGTCGATCTCAGTCAGGGGGAAGTGAGCGGCATAGAAGCGGAGCCGCTCCTCGGCGCTCATCGACTTCCGGGGGTACCACTCGGTCTCGGAGACCAGCGTGCGATCGGTCCACGAGCAGCTTCCGGTCAACACCCGGTGACCGTCGAGCTCGACCGACGGTCCGAGCTTCGGCGTCCCGTCGGTGACCTCGTCGTCTGGCGGTGCCATGGGTCAGAGATTCCCACACGGCCCCCCGGCAACATGAAAGACTCGAGGCTCTTACCTCATCACAAGGGGGACTGTCACATGGCGGAAAGCGTCTATCGCGTCACCGAGGTCGTCGGCGTGAGCAGCGAGTCATGGGAGGCGGCGGCGCGCGCGGCGGTCGAGACGGCCGCCAAGAGCGTGCGCGAGCTGCGCGTCGCCGAAGTCATCCGCCAGGATCTCACGATCCAGGACGGAAGCGTCCTGAGCTACCGGATCCGTTTGGGGATCTCGTTCAAGTACGACCCGGAGTAGGCCGAGATCGGCGCGGGGCGCCTGGGTCCCGCGCCGTCTTGGGAGCGAAGTCCGGCAGGATGGAGGGCGTGGCGGACGGTGAGGCGCCGAATCTCACCCGCGAAGCGGCCCTTCCAGCCTGGACGCCCGCCTACGACTCATCCACCCTAGTTGTCGGCAGCCAGCGCGCCGAGCCTTAGCGACGTTCGACATCCGGGCGTCGGCTCCTGCCTCGGCGTCGACGCGGCGGTCAGCTTCGTCGTCCGGTCAGGGCGATGGTCAGCCCCACGCCGATCATCGCCAGCCCGCCGGCCCCACCGACGAATTCGAGCCGGCGCGGCGACCGCGCGAACCAGTTCCGCACGGCGCTGGCGGTCACCGCCCACATGCTGTCCGAGCACAGTCCGATGGCGATTGACACCAGCGCCAGCAGGAGCATCTGGACCTGCGCATGCCCGCCCGCCCGGTCCACGAACTGCGGCAGCACTGCGCCGAACAGGATCAGCGCCTTCGGATTCGTGACGCCGACGAGAAAGCCCTCGCGGACCGCCGAGCGATCCGGGCGCGGCCCCGCAGCCGCGCCGAACGCGCTGAGCAGCTCCCGGCGCCGCCGGATCGCCGCGACGCCCAGCCAGATCAGGTACAGAGCCCCCACCAGCTTGAGCACCGTGAAGATCGTCGCCGAGCGCTGCACGATGGCGCCGATTCCGATCGCCACGCAGATCGCGACCACATAGTTGCCCGCGGCGTTGCCGCACACCGTCGACAGCGCGGTCCGCCGGCCGTAGGCGAGCGCGCGGCCGATGACGAACACCACGCTCGGACCCGGGATCACGATCACCACCAGGGATGCGACCGCGAACCCCAGCAGGTGGCCGGACGAGATCACGCTGGGGACTATCGCACGTCGGGCCGCCGCCGGCCGGCCACCTGAGCCGTTGATCGCTGCACACACCGGGAGTAGGCTGGGCTCACCGTCAGACGGAGGTTCCCATGTACGCACGGGTCACCACGTTCCCGGGCCTGGCACCCGAGCGCATCAACGCCACGCTCAGGGAGTTCACGGAGGATCACCTGCCGAAGCTGCAGCGACAGGCGGGCTACGCCGGCGTGTGGATCGGTGTCGATTACACAGGCGGCCGCGCCATCGCCGTCACCTACTGGGACTCCAGCGAAACGCTGCACGACAGTGACATCCTCGCCGGCGAGGTTCGCGCCGCCGCGGTTTCACGTGCCGGTCTCGATCGCAACCGCCCGCCGATCATCGACCGCTACGAGGTGGTGCTCGACCAGTACCCGGTGACCGCTCACTGAACGATCAGGAGGACGAGCGCGGCGAGGGCCGGCGCGCCCACCGACACGAACAGCATCAGCCAGATGAGCCACCGGACCAGCGGGTCCTCCGGCAGGATCCTGCGCCGGGCACGGTGCTCCGTCTCGGCGCCCTTAGCCTCATGTCCGGGCCGCGCGGTCAATGAGGTGGACGATAACTCAGGCTACGGAAGCCGGACGTCGTGCGTCTCGGCCGCCGCCCGGCGCTCGTCCTCGGTCAGATCGGACCGGCGGACCGGCGTGACCAGCGACCAGTGCCCGCCGACCGGGCACCGTTGAAGCCTCCAGGGACCGAGTCGCAGCGCTTTCACGGAGATGCCGGGCAGCCAGATGGTCGTGAACAGGTGACCATGGCGGCAGCGGACGGTGACCATTCCCCCAACGCCGTAACCGCGACGCCACAGCGGGAGCACCTCAACGGCCAGAGCGCCGAGGATCAGGACGAGCCGGCGGATCTGTCGCTGCTTTATTCTCATAGGCAATAACGCTCTCAGAAATGATAACGCTCACCGCCCCTCATGACAAGCGCTGATCTCTTACTTCATCCCGTCCGGCTGCGCATCGTCCAGGCGTTTCTCGGCGACCGGGCCCTGACCACCGCCGAGCTCCGCGCCGAGCTGCCGGATGTCGCTCCGGCCACCCTCTACCGGCAGGTGGCGCGGCTCGTCGACGCCGGGGTTCTCGCCGTGGTGGCGGAACGCCGCGTCCGCGGCGCCACCGAACGCACGTATGTGCTGCGCGTCTCGGCGGCGACGATCGGCGTCGACGAGCTGGAGCACATGAGCGCACAGGACCATCGACAGGCGTTCATGGCCTTCGTCGCGGGACTCCTGGCCGACTTCGATCGTTACATCGCGCACAGCGACGCCGATCTGTTGCGCGACGGGGTGAGCTATCGCCTGGCTGGACTGTGGCTCGACGACTCGGAGCTGCGTGAGCTGCTGCTCGAGCTGACCCGTGTGCTGCAGCCCCGCCTGGCCAACGCTCCCGGCCGCGGGCGGCGCCGCCGGATCCTGGGCACCGTGCTGCTGCCGGGCGAGGGCGCTGACGAGCGCGGCAGCGAAGTTTCATCCTGAACCCCTCACACGGACACCGGCGCCCGCCCGGCACAAACCAGATTTCGGCTCAACTGTTCATACAGGGGTGCCACGGCATCCCCGGGGTTGAACGCGTCGCAATCCAACCTGCTTGCGGCGGTTGAAGGTACACGCAGGTACCACCGGCACACGTTTCCAATGACCCGCCCAGGTGAACGCGTTCCGTGCCGCCTACCACCGGCTCACCGAGACCGTCACCGATGCCAGGGTCACCCGCACCGGGCCGTGGCCGCCCCACAGCTTCGTCGACTCGGAGGAGACATGACGAGACGCATCGAGGCCGACCCGGAGAACGTGGAGAAGGGGCTCGTCCAGCTCGTGCTGACGATCGTCGAGCTGCTCCGCCAGCTCATGGAGCGCCAGGCGCTGCACCGCATCGAGGGTGGAAGCCTGAGCTCGCAGGAGATCGAGCGACTGGGCCGGACGTTTCTGGCGCTGTCGGAACGGATGGACGAGCTGAAGGACCACTTTGGGCTCGACGAGAAGGACCTCAACCTCAACCTGGGTCCCCTGGGGGACCTGCTCTAGACAACAGGAGGCAGTGCATGGCGACGACTCAACAGCGGTACCTCGACTTCCTGATGGAGCGCGTCCGCACCGACCGCTACCCGAGTCCTCAGCTCCTGGACCGGATCGAGATGGCGCTCTACACGCCGGAGCAGGTGAGCGACTACGTCGAGATGCTGCTCGGCAAGCTCGACGAGACCTGGTACCCAGCGGGCAGAGGATGAACCGGGTGCTGCGGATGCTCGCCATGGTCGCTGCCACGGCCGTCTGATGAAGGGCACCGCGCTGCGCTCCGTGTGGAAGGCGATCTCCGAGCGTCTCGGCGGAGGGCGCCCGGGCCCACTGCGCGCGTTCATCGTGGCGGTGGTGGTGGGCCTCGCCCCACGGTCATCACCTACCGGCTGCTGCGCTCCGGCGATTGACGGCACCCGCCGGTCGCAGTCACGGCTCGTCGTCGAGAAACGGGGCAACCGCCGCGAGCCGGGTCGCCAGCTCCGCCGGTGGCGTCAGCCGCGCCGGCGACGGGTCGGCGGCGGCCGCCGCGGCGATCCGGGCCAGGTTGAGATCGGCCACGGACGCGACCACGACCGTGTTTCCTGAGCGGCCCCGGAGCGCCCACGCCCGCGGATAGACCTCCGCCAGGCCGGCGGCCACGCGCCGCACCACCCGCCCCTCCGGGTTGTCGACGACGTTGACGAGTGCCAGCGCGGCCACGCGCCGGACGTCGGCCAGCGCCTGGATGGTGACCAGGCGCCGGGGCACGGCCGCGCCGATGTAGGCGTCGACGACGATCGCGTCCCAGCTGCCGTCGCGCTGGGCGGCGACGTGAGCGCGGCCATCGGCCTGGCGCACCCGCAGCCCGGCCGCCCGCCGGAGCCCCAGATGCTCCCGCGCCATCGCCAGCACGTCGGGATCGATCTCGCAGACCTCCTGGCGCCCCCGGCGATCGGCCGCCGCCAGAGCGCGGGCTAGCGTGCAGGCGCCGCCTCCCACGTGCAGGACGCGGCGCGCGCGGGCGGCGCTCAGGACGATCCGCATCCACCGCAGGTAGTCGAACTCCAGGTGGAGCGGGTTGGCCAGATCGACGTATGAGGCGTCCATCCCGCCGTCGCGCAGCAGTCGCCCGGACGGCCGCGCCGGGTCGCGCTCCACGATCAGCTCGCCGCGCTGAGCGATGACGGTGGGAACCGAGCGGAGGCGCGCCACTCGCTCAGGTTGTCACGCGTGGCCGAGGGGCCGGCCCGCAGCGCATCGGCGGATGGGCCGGCCCGCAGCGCGTCGGCCGAGGGGCCGGCCCGTCACGCGTCGGCCGAGGTGCCGGCCCGCCGTGCGTCGGCGGAGGAGCCGGCCTGCAGTCGACGCAGCGCCCGGCGGCGCAGCAGGTTGAGCGAGATCGCCATCCAGGCGATGCCCAGGCAGACGAGCACGATCTGCACCCACGTCGACGCCCCGGCGAGCGCATCGCCGAAGAAGTAGTACTCCAGGGCGTTCGTCGTCGCCCAGACCAGTGCCGCCGCCGCGCTGACGGCCAGAAAGCGATCCAGCCGCATGTTGCTGGCGCCGGCCAGCAAGCCGGTCACGTTGCGCACGCCGGTGATGAAACGACCGATGAACAGCCAGGGAGCGCCGTGCGCGGCCAGCTCGGAGCGCAGGCGGTGCACCCGGGCCGGGCTCTGCCGCAGGCGCTCCGCGACCCACAGCAGCAACGGCTCCCCCCGCCAGCGGCCGAGCGCGTAGCCGGCGCCGGTCCCGGCAAGGGCGCCGAGCGCGCCGGCGGCGATCACCCCGGTGATGGGCAGGCCGTGGCTGGTGCCGGCATACAGGGCGGCCGCCACCAGCACCGTCGTCCCGGGCACCGGAGCTCCGCACGCCTGTGCGGCGGCGGCCAGGAACACCACGCCGAGCCCGTACGCGTGCAGCAGATGGTGGATCTCATGGACGCTCACCGGCCAGAGTTTCGCGCACCACCCCGCGCCACCGGCGCCGGCGTCGCGACCGCCGGGTGGACCGGCTCGGCTCCCCGCGCAGCTGACGCGCCCGTGCGGCGGTCAGCTCGGCGATCCCGGCCGACCGCTGGAACGGGTCGGCGAGGTGCTCGAGGTTGACCAGCGACACCGCCACCCACAGCCGGCCGCCGACCTCGCCGACCAGGAGGGGCTCGGGTGGCACCGGCGCTTCGTCGAGCTCGGCCAGGCGCGCGAGGGCGGGCGCATCATCCGGATCGGCACGCCGGATCAGGAGAGTGGGCTCGGGGGCCAGGTCGCTCATGGCGCCGCCGGCGCGCGGAGATCGAGCAGCTCCTCGCCCGCATCGTCAGCCCCGGCCGGCGCCGCCTGCGGCAGCGGGATGCGATGGAGGCGCAGCCGGCCGGGAGTCCCGACCGCCACCAGCAGCCTGAGGCGCCGGAGGTCCCCCTCGGCCCACAGGTGAAACTCGCCGCTCTCCCCGAACGACACGGTCCCCAGCACGCGCTCGCCGAGACTGAGCCGAGCGCGGCGCCCCGCGGTGCGCCGCCGGGTGTCGGCTCCGGCCCACGGGAACCGTGACCGGCGCAGGCCCAGCGCCACCAGCGCGGTGGCCGGCGAGGGGTTGGTGATCGTCACCTCCAGCCAGCGTCCGGCGGCACCGGGCCGGGCGGCGGCCAGCGTCCGCGCCCGCACGCGCAGGTCGCCGGCGACATCGCCGCCGGCTTCTCGCCCCGGTTCACGATCGAGGTCGACGACTACCCCACGGTCCAGAGCCTGGTGGCCGCCGGACTCGGCGCCGCCGCCATCCCGCTGCTCGGCCTCTCCCCCGCCGTCCACGAGGGCGTGATCATCCGTCCCCTCGTCGACCCCAGCCTGACCCGCCGGATCTTCGCCGTGTCCCGCTCCGGCCGGGCCGACGACCCCCTCATCGCCGCCATGATCGCCAGCCTGAGGACCGCTGCCGACGACCTCCTCATCCCGGACGCGGTCCCAGCGGCCCGGGTGGCGCGCGTCCGGGCGGCGTAGTCGCCCGTCGCGTAGCCTCCGCGTCACCGATGCCCTACCGCGTCGTCACCCCGGACCAGCATGAGTGGATCACCCGGCCGCACGAGCCGGGCGAGCCGGCGCGGCATGTCGCCGAGCTGAGCGAGGTCGCCGGCTTTGCCCACACCCGGGCGAACCTCTGGCGCTACGAGCCCGGCGCGCGTGGCCGCCGCCATCGCCACCCATTGCAGGAGGAGACGTTCGTCGTCGTCGCCGGCACGCTCACGATGTACCTGGGCGAGCCCCCGGAGCGCCACGATGTCCCGGTGGGCGGGCTCATCCACGTGCATCCGGGCACGCCGCTGCAGACGGTCAACCACGGTGACGAGGATCTGCTCGTCTACGTCTACGGCACCCCGCCGGAGACCGAGCACGCCGAGATCCTCCCCTCGGCAGCGTAGGCCGGGCTCAGAGGCGACGGGCGCGGCCGAGAGCGTGCGGCGCGGTGGGGGGCGGGATCGCCCGCGCACCGACCCACAGCGCCCGGCAGCTCTCGATCTCAAAGCCGGCCGCCGCGATCGCTGCCGGCGTGTCGCGCGCCGTGTGACAGCCGGCGAAGGCGCGCGGCCAGAACAGGCGGTCGACCGCCCGCTGAACGCGGGACAGCCCGGGTCGCTCCGACGCGATGTGCTCGAAGAAGCGCAGCTCGCCCGCGGGCGCCACCACCCGCCGCAGCTCGGCCAGCGCCCGGGCCTGATCCGGCACGCTGCAGAGCACGAGGCTGACGACGGCGGCGTCACACGAGCCGTCCTCGACGGGGAGGCGGTCGGCCACCCCCTCGACGACCTCGATGGGGACCGGCGCGTGCCGTGCATTCGCCTCGGCGCGGCGCCGAAGGTACGGCTCAGGCTCGACGGCCACCACACTCTCGACCGTGGACGGGTAGTGGGCGAAGTTGCTGCCCGTCCCGGCTCCCAGCTCCAGCACTCGGCCAGACAGTCCGTCGAGCAGCTCCTGGCGGTGGCGCTGGAGCTGCTGGGGCTCTAGCCGGGTCAACATCGACCAGAGACGCGCGAATACGGGGTGATGCACCTCGGTGGAGCCGGTCACGCGGCCGATTGTGGCGCAGACCGCGGTGGCAACGCCGCCCGGCCGCCGCGCGGTCAGTAGCCGATGTGCGCGTCGGTGATCGCGTTGAGGGTGTCGATCAGCCGCCGCGCCCGCCGCGGGACGCGACGCTGCTCGAGTCGCCAGGTGCGATCGCCGGCGCTGATCCAGTACAGGTAGTAGCCCGGGTCGTTGCAGCAGGCGGTGTCCGACAGACGGGTGTGCGCCAACAGCGCGCGCAGCGCGCGCAGGTCCGGGGCCGGCATCATGAAGTCGCGGCGCTTCTGGCCGCCGACGCCCCCCAGCGTGATCGTCGCCGCGGCGCTCCCGTTGCGGTCGACGACGAGTTGGCTGGCCAGCGGATCCACGCCGATGACGCGCTTGAAGTAGACGAGCAGCGGCGCGGGCCCGCCGTAGACCGCAGCCCGAGGCGCGGCGCTTGCGCTCGCGGTCAGCGGCGCGGTCGCCCGGCCCGCCGGCGCGCCGGCGCCGGGCGCACGGCCGGTCGCGCCACAGCCCGCGGCGGTGGCGACCAGGGCCGCCGCAAGCGCGGCGGCACCCGGACACCAACGCAACGTACCTCCTCGCATCACTAACCGGTACAATCGTAATCACCGGTTAGTCCGACTGTCAAGCAGAGTCGCCATCCCCGCACCGTTCACCCTGATCGACGGGCTCGAGATCCCGGTCCGGATCGCCGGTCATCCGGGGCTGGAGCTGTGCAACACGTTGGCGGGGTGGAACGACCGGGAGCCGGACGACCACCTCTGCAGCTACGACCACCTCGCGGTCTGGGCCGGCGCCGCTGGGCTGCTGGCGCCCGCCGATGTCCCGCGCCTGCGCGCGACCGCCCGACACCGGCCCGGGGAGGCGACGGCAGCGGTCGATGCCGCGCGCCGGCTCCGCGCTGGCGCCTACGACGTCCTGCTGGGTGGCGCCGACCGGGACACACTCGCCCGGTTCGGCCAGGACATGCGGCGGGCTGCGGGGAGCCTCCGCCTGACCGGGGCGCCGCTGCGCCGGGAGATTTCCGTCGACGCCGGCCTGATCGCTCCGGTGCATGCCGCCGCGTGGCTGGCGAGCGAGCTGCTCGTCTCCTCGGAGCACGCCCGGGTCCGCGCGTGCCCGGGCCGAGGCTGCGGCTGGCTGTTCCTCGACCGGACCGGCCGCCGCCGCTGGTGCACGATGGCCACCTGCGGCAACCGATCCAAGGCCAAACGGTTCGCCGCGCGCCACCGCAGCGTGTAGGCTGGCGCCAGCTGAGACTGATGGCCTTCGATCTCGTCATCGACGTCGAGAACACGCCCGGTGCGCTGGCGCGCGTCGCCGGTGCCGTCAGCGACGCGGGCGTCAACCTCGCCGCCGCGACGTACATGGGCTCCGGCGAGCGGGCCGAGCTGCACATCCTCGTCCCCCACCCGGAGGCGGCGAAGCACTCGCTGGCGATCTCCCACCTCGCGGTCACGCGCGAGCGCGAGGTGGTCGTCGTCGATGTCGAGGACCGCCCGGGCGTTCTGGCGGACCTGACGCGCAAGATCGCGCAGGCCGGGATCAACCTGGATCTCGTCTACGTCGCCACGCGCAACCGGGTGGTGTTCGGCGCCGAGGATGTCGACGGGCTCCGCGCCGCCGTGGGGCTCACAGCGTCGGCCGCCTCTGGCGCAGCGTCGCGGTGAGCGCGGCCACCGGGCCGAGGTGGGCGGAACGCGGGTCAGGTGCGAAGCCGAGCCAGCGTCTCGGCGATGTCGGCCTCGGTCGTGCAGGGGTTGATGGTGCACAGGCGCAGGGCGGACCGACCCCTCAGCGTCGTGCTGGTGATCGCCGCAAAGCCGTCGTCGGTCAGGGCGGCGACCCGCGCGGCGTGGTCGGCGGCGCTCCACCCCGGGTGGGTGAAGGTCACGATGCCGAGCTGGGCCGGCGTGACGCATTCCCAGTACGGATCGGCATCGAGCATCTCCTGGGCGCGCTCGGCGAGCCTGATCCCCTCCGCGATCGCCGCACCGATCCGCGCCGCCCCGTAGGTCCGGAACATCATCCACAGCTTCAGCGCGCGCGGACGGCGTGACAGCTCGAGGCTGCGGTCCCCAAAGCTGACCTCGCCGGAGTCCGAACGCACGTCGGCGAGATACTCCGGCCGCATGCTGAAGGCGCGCTCCAGCGTGCCGGGATGGCGGACGAGCAGAATCCCGGCGTCATAGGGCGCAAACAGCCACTTGTGGGGGTCGAGCGTGACCGAGTCGGCCATCTCCAGTCCGGCGAGCGCGGCCCGGCCGGCGTCGCACAGCGCGGCGGGCGCCCCGTAGGCGCCGTCGATGTGAAACCACAGCTGCTCCCGGGCGCAGACATCGGCAATGCCGGTGAGCTCGTCGACGGCGCCGGTGTTCGTCGTTCCCGCGGTGGCGACGACGAACTGCGGTCGACCGCCGCGCGCGCGATCGTCCCGGACCGCCGCCGCCAACACGCCCGCTCGGAGCACGAAGCGCTCGTCGGTGGGAAGCACCCGGATCTTGTCCGCGCCGAAGCCGAGGGCCTCCAGTCCACGGCGGACGGAGGCGTGAGTCTGGTCTGAGAGGTACGCCACCCCCGGGCCGCGGGCCCGGCGGGCCGCGGCCAGCGCGGTGAGGTTGGAGAGCGAGCCGCCGCTGAGGATCACCCCCTCGGTCCCTGCGGGCATCCCCAACAGCGTCCGGATCCAGTCGAGGACGACGAGCTCGACCGTCGCGGGGCCGGAACCCCCGCCCCAGCTGCTGGCCAGCGCGTTGAAGCCGGTCCCCAGCCAGTCGCCCAGCACGCCGGCAAACGACGACGGCCCCGGCACCCGCGCGAAGTAGCGTGCGTGATCGCCGTGCTGCATGTGGGCCAGCGCGACCTCCACCAGCGCCTCGAGTGCCGCCATGGGATCGCCCGGCTCCCAGGGAACCGGCCCGCCCAGTGCGGTGCGGAGCTCTCCCGCGGCCCCGCCCCGGATAGCCGGCCCATCGGATCCGTGCTCGTAGTGCTCGACGACGCGATCGACGACCCAGTAGCCGAGCCGGCGCATGTCGGCCGTGGGCATGCCGAGCGCGTCGGTGCGCTCGTCTTGCATGGCCGTCATCCAAGCAGAGCCGGGCCCGCGCCGCGAACATCTGCCGATGAGCGAATCAGCGAACTTCGAACGCTGGCGGGTCCGGGTCACGGCGGGGCTGGTCCTGGCGGCCGTTCTGATCGTCGCCTTCTGGGTGCTGTGGTGGTCTGACCGGAGCCTGATCGCGAGCCGGACCAGCCGCTCGTACTACGGCTTTGAGGAGGGATTTCAGCTTGCGGACGCCTGGTTGCTGCTGACCGTCCTGGCCGCCGCCGTCGAGCTGACCCGCCGCCGGAGCGATGCGCTGCTGTGGCTGATCGCGGCGGGCGGCGCCGGGCTCTACCTCCTGGCGATGGATCTGTACTACGACCTGGGGCACGGCGTCTACGGGAGCGGGAGCGGTGGGGCCATAGAGCTGGTCATCGACATCCTGCTGGCCGCCGGGAGCATCGTGGTCCTGCGGTGGAGCTGGGTCCACCGGGGGCCGCTGCTCGCGGCCGGGGCCGGCTGGACGCTGCCCCGGTGACGATGGAGTGGCAGGATCTGGCGATGCCCCCCGCGCTGATCACGTCCGTCCGGCTCGCCGCCCCGGTCGGCTCGATCGAGACGCTGCAGCGGTTCTACGCCGGCTGCCTCGGCTTCTCGTGCCCTGCCGCCGACGGCGCTCAGCTGACGCTGGGGGTCGGCGGCGCGCGGATTGCGTTCGTCCCCGCCCCGGACGGGGAGCGGCCCTTCTATCACGTCGCGCTTCTGGTTCCGGGGAATCGCTACCGCGCCGCCCGGGCCTGGGTGGAGCGCTGCGCCGAGCTCCTGAGCCGGCCCGGCCAGACCGCGACGACGTTCCGGTTCGACGCCTGGGACGCGGACGCCTGCTACTTCCACGATCCGGCCGGGAACATCGTCGAACTCATCGCCCACCGGGGCGTCGCCGAGACGCCCGGCGCCGACGCCCCGTTCGCAGCCGATGAGCTGGCCGGCATCTCGGAGGTTGGCCTGGTGGTGACCGATCCCCCGGCGGCCGCTCGCACGTTGGCGTCCGCCGGATTGGCCCTGTGGTCCGGCGGAGTGGACGGCGATGACGCTCTGGCCTTCGTCGGCCGCCAAGCGCACACGCTCATCCTCTGCGCCCCCGGCCGTCCGTGGCTGCCGACCCAGCGCCCGGCGGAGCTCCACCCGGTGACGGCGTCCGTCGCCGTCGGCGGGGGCACCGTGGCCGTCCGCGTCGCCGCCGGCGGCGTGTCGGTGCAGCTCGGCTCTACCGAGCCAGATCGGTGATCTCGACGGGGATCGTCGTGCGCTTGCCGGAGGCGCTCTGCACCGCGACGGTCAGGGGCAGACGCGTCAGGCGGCGATCACCGGCCCTCCGCCGTAGCCCAGGCGCCTCGGCCAATCCCGCGGGGCCGATCCTCACCGTCAGGCGGCCGACCGCGTGCCGCAGCTTGATGATCAGATGCCCGTGCGACAGCCCCAGGGACGCGATCCGCGCCCCGCTGACGGCGACGCCGGCGACGGCGGGCCGCCCATGGAGCCGGCGGTGGACGAAGCGCAGCCCGGACGGCAGCACGATGGTCACTCCGGCCAACCCGGCCCCGTGTCGCGCGGCAGCGAGCCGGAAGCTGAGGACCGGATGGCCAGAGCGCAGCCCGGAGAACCGGCCGCGGCTGAAGTTCGTGCCGGCCACGGTGACGCCGCGCCTGGTTGATCCATCGCGGGCGCCGGCGGCCCGGCTCGCCGAACCGCCGCCGCCCGTCGCGCCCCCGCCGCCCCCTGACTGGCACCCGGCGACGGTGAACCTCGACGGCAGACGCGCGGTCCGGTCGCCGTTCTGGTCGGTGAGCGTCGCGGTCGCCGTGCCGGTCGGCGTCCGGCAGGTCGACAGAAACAGGCCCTGCGCGCCACCGTCGAGGGAGACAACGAGATCGGTCAGGGGGATGTCCGGCAGGCCCGTGAACGTCGCCGCGTTGTTGACCAGATCGACCGCGCCGGTCAGCGTCAGGGGGAACGGCGACGGGAACACGAGCGTCAGTGCCAGTCCGCTCGCTGAGCCGGTCAGGTACGCCTGACCGGTCAGGTTCTTGGGATACAGCGGCGAGGTGGCGGTGGCCGTCCCCACCGGCCGGCAGGTCCCGGAGCTGAGGTTGACGCACAAGGCCCTGATCGACGCCAGGTTGGGGGCCAAGGTGCCGGTTGGGAACGCCAGCGACACGCTCCGGGATGGCGCCTGGCCGGCCGCCTGGGTGACGGTGGTCACCAGCCGGACCTGGCGGTCGCCGCTGTCCCGGGTGGCGGTCACCCGGAAGGCCGGCGCGTACGGCAGGGCCGAGCAGCCGGTGACCGTGAGCGGCGCCGACAACGCGTGCACCGCCGGATCGCTGTAGGAGTCGACCGCCGTGGTCACGGCCGCCGGCGTCGAGGGGCAGGTGGCCGGGTAGCGAAGGGCGTCGAATGTGCTGTTGATCTCGGTCAGCGAGATCTGAGCGGCGTTGATGGTGCCGAGCAGCGGCACCGTCACCGGGAGATGGTCCGGCAACAGGAGCGCCAGGGTGACGCCGACGCCGTCGGGATCTCCGGTGGGCCGGATGCGAATGGCCCCCGTCGAGCCGATCTGCTCCCCCAGGCCCTCCACGGCGAGGCCGGCCAGGTCCCCGGAAGCGGGCGGCGGCACGAGGTAGAAGCCGACCGGGACCGAGACGGAGAGGGGCAGGTTCAGGACGCCCGGGATGGGATCCGGCGTCGCGGTCACGGTGCCGGTCCCCACCTTGCAGGCGGAGCCGGTGACGTTCGCCGTCTTCAGACAGGCGCCTCCGTCGATCGCCGCGTTGGCCAGGCCGCCTGAGCCGGTGGGCCCGGGCGCGATGGCGCAGCGCCGCGCTCTCGCTCAGGGCAGCCGGCCTGATGCTGACCGCCGTGGTGGTGACCGTCCGGCGCAGGACGACGACCAGGCGTCCGCGGCGGACCGCGACCGATCTAATTTGACCGGGGGACAGCCTGACGGCCCGTCGCAATGTCCCGTGGCCGATGAAGCGCAGCCCCTTCGGCAGCCCGACGGTCAGGGTGTGGACCTGGCCGGCGGTGAGCCGGAAGCTCAGCGACGGGTGGCCGCCTCGCAACCCGGAGAAGCGGACACGGGACAGCCGCGCCCGGGCGCTCCGGGATCCCTGGCCGGGGAGGACAGCGCCGCAGCCGCCGAGCGTGAACCGGGTGGGGACGGTCGCCGTCTTGTCACCGTTCTGGTCGGTGAGTGCCGCCGTCGCTGTCCCGGACGGCGTGCCGCAGCTGCCCTCAAACAGGGCGTACTTGCCGGGGCTGAGCGTGACCGCGAGATCAGTGACAGACCCGGCGGAAGGTTGATGATCAGATGCTGGGGCGAGTCGGTGCCGCTGTTGGTGAACCTCAGGTCGAGCCCCAGGTTCGCCATGCCCATCATGGCGTGCGGCGCCTCCTCATGCCATCGCCCGCCGGCGGCGCGGACCAGCGCCTCCTTGGCCTGGTTCCACAGCTGCTCGGAGTCCAGCAGGACGCCGTCGAGATCGAAGATCACGGCGTGGGGCGGGTGGGGGCTCAACCGCCGTCCCCGCTGAAGAAGGCCGCCTCGGCATGGCCCAGAGGCGTGGCCGGCGCCTCGCCGTGCAGGTACTCGGCGGCGATCGCCCCCCAGTCGGCACCGGCGCGCAGCTGGGTCAGGACGATCGCCACCACGCCGTGCATGCGGCGGATCAGAAGGGCGTCGGGCGGGACCGTGAATTGGTTGATCTGCTCGCGGATCGCCGCCCTCTCCTCGGCTGGGTCAGGCTCGCGGTCGCGTCCCCGGCGGGGGCGCTCGGAGGGCAATCGGCGATGGCCGGGAACCGCATACCAGCGGGTGGCGTGGCGCATCAGCCGCAAGGCCAGCTCGGCGTCCACGATCTCGGCCCGCCCGGCCGGCAGATAGCCGCCGGCGATGAGCGCCTCCTTGAGCACCGCCGCGTCCCGCTCGCGCACCGCACCTGCGATGGCGCGCTCGGCGGCGACGCGCTCGCGACTGACGTCGCGCATCAGCCCGTAATCGACGAACGCGACCCGGCCGTCCGGGCGCAACAGGTAGTTGCCCGGATGGGGATCTCCCAGCGCGATCTGATCGCGGTACAGCAGACCGAAGAAGAACCGGAACACGATCTCGGCGTAGCGGTCGCGGGCCCCGTCCTCCAACCGCCGCACGGCCTCGAACCGCTCGCCCTCCACGTACTCCGAGACGAGCACGCGGCGGGTGGACAGCTCGGTGTCGACCCGCGGCACCGAGATGAACGGATGCCCGCGCAGCCGCCGCTGCACCCGGCGCTGGTTCTGCGCCTCCAGCTCATAGTCGAGCTCCTCGCTGACGCGCTCGCGCAGCTCGGAGAACAGCGCCCGGACATCGACTCCGGGAGCCAGGCGGCGCACCAGCGGGACCAGCAGCACGGCATTGCGCAGATCCGTTTCGACCGCCTCGGCCACCCCCGGGTACTGGACCTTGACGACCACGTCGTTCCCGCTGACGGTCACCGCGCGATGGACCTGTCCGATCGACGCCGCCGCCACGGCCCGCTCGTCGAACTCGGCGAACACCTGTTGCAGCGGAGCACCGAGCTCCCGGCGCAGCAAGCGCTCGAGCTGGTCGAACGGGACGGGCGGCACGTCGTCGCGCAGCGACGCCAGCCTCGCCTCGAGCGCCTCCCGCTGCTCGGCCGGGAGGCCGTCGAGCTCGATCAGCGACAGCATCTGACCAACCTTCATCGCCGCGCCGCGCATTCGGCCGAGCTGCTCGACGAGCTCGTTGACGAGCGCCGCGGTCCGCTCGTTCTGCGCCACCTCGGCCCGCTCCGGCGTGCGCAGCCGGTTCGCGGTTCGCATCCCCGCCCAGCGCAGGCCCTGCCCGGTCACCAGGCCGCCGACCCGGGCCGTCCGCCCCAGGCGGCCGGACGGGAGCTTGCCCGCGTCCGGCGCCGGGTCATCTGAGCCGCGGGTCATCGATCCCAGCCTACCGAGGGCGATCGACCGCCCCGCTACGTCCCGGCGGCCTAGAACCAGGTCGCGTTCCAGGCCGCCTGCGGCGTGGAGAACATCAGGTCCAGGCGGGTGAGCGCGCCCGGGGTGCGCTCGCGGGCGGCCCCGGAGGGAAGCAGCTCGGACAGCCGGAAGCCGCCGAGGTAGATCGAGGCCAGGGCGTGCTGCGTGATCTCCACATCGGCCGGGCCGGTGGTCCGCTCACAGGCGACATCGCCGCCGTCGGCGGTGAGCCGATAGCGACCGGAGGTCAGCCGGTTGACGTCCTCGTCGATCACCTCCAGCACCAGGTCCCCGGGAACGGCGTAGCGCCGGGCAGCGAGCGCGGCCGGCACATCGAGCAGCCGCAGCCACAGGAAGTCCACGTGCCGCGTCATCTCCAGGGTCCGCCCGTCGTCGAGCAGCCAGCGCACCGGCTCGTCGACCGCCCGGTTGGAGACATGGATGTCGTCGATGGCGTCGAGGCCACTCAGGTAGGCCCACAGGTCCTGATAGGCGGCGTCGGTCGCCGCGGTCAACTCCCACACCTCGGCGGTTCCGAGCGGAGGGATGAGGCCGAAGTCGCTCGTCGCCTTCCAGGCCAGCAGGCCGTCCGGTCCCCCCTCCCCGTCGTGGATCAGCCAGTTGTGCGGCAGTCCCTCCGAGGGCGGGTAGCCCTCGAGGCCCAGGATCCGGTACCACCACGTGGCACTGCGATCGATCTGCCCGGCCCGGCGCCGGCGCGCGGCGGCAAACACCGCCGGGGCCACCCAGCCAAACTCGTCGCGCTCGACCTGCCGGACCCGGGTGAGGTCACCGGAGCACCTCGCCCCGCGGCGGGCACGCCGCAGGACGTAGTCGGCGGCGAGAGTGGCCGGTGCGTAGCCGAACCGGCCGTAGATCGGCCACTCGGCCGCAATCAGGATGGAGGCGGCGTCACCCCGGTCCCGGGCGGCGCTCAGCGACTCCTCCAGCATGCGCCGCATCAATCCCCGTCGCCGGTGGGTGGCCGACACCACGACGTTCGTCAGCGCGTCGACCGCCAGGTCAGGCGTGGCCCCGTCGCCGCCGGGGAGTGTCAGCAGCCGCGTCTCCGTACGCAGCGTCGCCACCCACCGGCCGCGGTCACGCACGCCCCAGGCCCGCTCCGGATCCCATTGGCGTTCCAGCAGCTCGATGCGCCGTCGCGTTCCGGCGTCGTCCGGATCCCCCAGGAACGTCGCCACCATGACCCGTGTCCACGGGCCCACCTCGTCGGCCGGAACCGGATGGACGAGCTCAGGAATCCAGGCCGGCATCCGGGTCATCATGGCGTCCGGCCCGGCGGAGCGGCTGCACCGGGCCGGCTTGCGCTCGATGGCGACGGTCGCATACTGTCGGTGGACATGTTCGCTGGCTGGCCGGCTGTCAACTACGCGCAGTGGAGCGAGACGTGCGACACCCTCCACGCCCACACCCAGGTCCTGGGAAAGCTGGCGGCGGCGCTGGCCCCGCCGGAGCCCCAGCTTCAGCACGCGGCGCTCAGGCTGACCGCGCGTGGCTGGGAGACGGCGCCGCTCCCGGCGCCGAATGGCTCAGGGGCGATCGTGGTCGCGCTGGATCTCCACCGCCACGAGGCCGTGGTCGAGCACAGCGACGGACACGTGGGCCGGGTGGCGTTGGCCCCGGACCGGTCCGTGGGAGAGGTCACGCGGGAGCTGCTGGCGGCGGTCCGCGATCGTGGCGGCAACGTGGAGATCAATCCGGCGCCCCAGGAGGTGTCCTGGACAGCGCCCCTCGACCAGGACGAGGAGCACGCGCGCTATGACATCGAGGCGGTGGAGCGCTACTTCGCCGCCGCGTCCCGGGCCGCGCTCGTCCTCGCTGCCCTGCGCGCGCCCTACCGCGGGCGCTCCACACCGGTCAACGCCTGGTGGGGGTCGTTCGACCTCGCGGTCAGCCTGTTCTCCGGTCGCCCGGCGGCGCCACCGGCCGATGACTTCATCATGCGCAACGCCATGAACGCCCAGGAGGTGGCCGTGGGGTGGTGGCCGGGCGATCCCAGGTACGGCCGGGCCGCGTTCTACGCCTATGCCCACCCGGCGCCCAGCGGGTTTGCCAATGCGACCCTGACGCCGCCGGCGGCCCGCTGGGAGCACACGGTGGGCGAGTACATCCTGGACTGGGACCAGATCCGCTCCGCTGACGATCCGCGCTCGCTGGCGCTGGAGTTCGCCCGGTCTGCGGTGCGCCACGCCTGCGCGGTCTGCGAGTGGGACCCGGTGCTGTCGGCGAGCGCGCTCGGCTCCCCGCCGCCGCTGGCCTGAACCGTGAGCGGCCGCAGGCCGCGCCACGCTTGCGCCCGCCCGGCGGGTCGACGAGACTCGCAGCACACCGCTCATCGGACCGGAGGGAGCGCAATGCCGCTGTACCTGAGCCGTTTCAGCTACTCGACCGAGGCGATCAGGGGCCTGGTCTCAAGCCCCCAAGATCGCGAGCAGGCCGCCCGGGAAGCCGCCGAGTCAATGGGCGTGAAACTCATCGGCTTCTGGTATGCCCTTGGCGACTTCGACGGCGTCCTGCTGGCCGAGGCTCCGGACAACGCGACCGTCGCCGGGCTGGCGATGCTGGTGGGCATGTCCGGCGCCCTGACGAGGTTCGAGACGACGGTGCTGCTCGGCATGGACGAGGCACAGGAGGCCATGCGCAAGGCCGGCGCGGCCGCCTACCGACCGCCGAATTAGCCTCCGCACCGGCATGACGCTCGATGGGGTCCGCGCGCTGCTGATCGATCTCGACGGCGTGCTCTACGTCGAGGAGAAGCCGGTCCCCGGCGCGGTGCACGCCCTCGGGCGTCTGCGGGCCTCCTCGCTCGCGCTGCGCTTCGTCACCAACACCACGGCCCACTCGCGGGACCGCACTCTGGCCAAGCTGACGCGCCTCGGCCTCCCGGTGGCGGACCGTGAGCTCATCACTCCGGCGGCGCTCGCCGTCCGGCACTGCGTGGACGCCGGCATGCGCCGGGTCGCCCTGGTCATGAACGAGGAGGTCAAGCGCGACTTCGCCGACCTGGAGGAGGCCGAGGCGAGCTGCGATGCGGTGATCATCGGCGACCTCGGCTCCGCGTTCGGCTACGACGTCCTCAACCACGCCTTCCGCGAGGTCATGAACGGGGCCGAGCTGATCGCCCTGCAGAAGAACCGATACTGGATGCGCGCCGATGGCCTGTCGCTCGACGTCGGCCCGTTTGTGGCGGCAATCGAGTTCGCCACCGGCCGCGAGGCCTATGTCGTCGGCAAGCCCGCGCGGGCGTTCTTCGACAACGCGCTGGCCGATCTCGGCCTCGGCGGGCCGGCCGCGGCGATGGTCGGCGACGACATCGAGTCCGACATCGGCGGAGCTCTCAACGCCGGGCTGAAGGCGATCCTGGTGCAGACCGGCAAGTACCGCGAGGAACGGGTCCGGGAGTCCGGGGTCCACCCGACGGCCGTGCTGGCGTCGATTGCCGAGGTCCCGGACCTGATGGGCTGCTGATCCTGGCGGCCGGCGCCGGGGCGCACGCCACGGTGTCGTCGCGTCGGCGTTCACCATCCGATGGCGGCGCCGGCCGCAGCCCGCGGATCCGAGGCGCCCCACAGCACGTCGCCGCGGACGTCGATCAGCTGGGCGTGGCCGAACTCGTCCGAGAAGGCCGGGTGGCCGAGGACCGCGTGGCCCCGCGCCTCCAACCCGCCGGACCAGCTGCCGGGAACGTGCGCCTCGAGGGCAACGCTCACGCTCCCGCCGGCCCGCCAGGTGGAGAACCCGTCGTCGGCGCCGGGATCCTGCGCGGCAGCGGGCGGGGCCAGCCGGAAGCGGCCGGCGTGCATAGCGTCGCCGGGCGACTGGCCCGCCGCCAGCAGCCGGGCCAGCAGCTGAAGCAGAACCTGAGGCTGGGTGTCGGCGCCCATCGTCCCCACCACCGTCCGAAGCTCGCCGGCCGGGGCGGTGACCACCGTTGGCGACAGCGTGTGCGGCGGCCGGCGACCCGGTCCGTACTCGGCGGCGTGACCGGCCTGCAGGCTGAATCCCCGGCCGCGGTTGTGCAGGAAGATACGGACGCCCGGCACGATCAGGCCGGAGCCCCAGCCGGATGCGTTGGACTGCAGCAGGCTGACGCCCTGCCGATCGCCGTCGACGGCGCACACAGCGATGGTGTCGCCGGACGCGATGGGCGCCGGCAGCGCAGACGCCACCGCCGGGTCGATCGCGGCCCGTCGCGGCAGCAGCCGCGCGGGCGTGAGCAGCTCGGCCCCGTCGGCGCCCTCGTACAGGACGTCGAGCCGGTCATGACCGGCCTGCCGGCACGCCTCGACGAGCAGGTGAGCCCAGCGCGGATCGCCGGGCTCCCCCAGGTCGAGCTCGGAGGCGATCCACGCCGCGGCCAGCGTCAGGTAGCCCTGGGAGTTGGGCGGCGCGGACCACAGCCGCTGTCCCCAGGCATCGATGGAGATGGGACTCATCCAGTCGGCCTGCGACCGCGCCAGGTCGGCCTCGGCGAACTCGCCGCCGCCGAGGTCGATGAGCCCCCGGCCGAACTCTCCGCCGTAAAACGCATCGCGTCCATTCGCGGCGATGGCGGCCAGCGTCCGCGCCACGCCGGGCCGGCGGATCATCGTTCCCGGCCGGACGCCGCCGGCGACCCGGTAGTCGCCGGCCCCGTCGAGATGGACGACGGCCTCGGTCGCGCTCGCCAGCCCGGGAGAGGCGGGAAAGCCCTCCTCGGCGTACCGCCGGGCCGGCTCCAGGACGTCGGCCAGGGGCAGCCGGCCCCAGCGGGCGTGCAGGGCCAGCCAGCCGTCGACGCAGCCGGGAACGGTCACCACCGGCACCTCCCCGTCGGGCATCAGCTCCAGCCCGCGCGCCCGCAGACGCCCGGAGTCGGCGCCGGAGCCGGTCCGGCCTGAGGCATTGAGCGCGACCGGCGACTCCGTCCCCCCGGGATGGACGACCGCCCACAGATCACCACCCATCCCGCACATGTGCTGGCAGGTGACCGCCAGCACGGCACTGGCGGCGACGGCGGCGTCGACCGCCGACCCGCTGCGCTGCAGCATCGCCGTCCCGGCCGACGCCGCGAGGTGGTCGATGGCGCAGACGATCCCGTTGGGGGCCACGCGAACCGGCACCGGCGGCGGGACGGGGCGAGCGTCACCAGGGTCTCCGGGCACCGCCGGAGCCTATCGACGTGGCCCCGCCGGCGGCGGTAGGGTGCGGGACCGTGTCCATCCTGCCACGGATCATCGGCTGAGATCGTGGATCTCGGCATCAGCGGACGGGTGGCGCTGGTGGGCGGCGCCACGCAGGGCATCGGCCGGGCCATCGCGGAGACGCTGGTGGCAGAGGGCGCCCGGGTCGTGATCACCGCCCGGGACGCGGCCCGCACCGCTCAGGTGGCCGCGGAGATCGGCGCCGTCGCCGGACTGGGATGGGACACCGCCGACCTCAGGGCGGCTCCGGCCCTGGTGACGCGGGTCGCCGAGGAGACCGGCCCAGTCGACATCCTGGTGACCAACACCGGCGGGCCGCCCGCCGACCCTGACCCGCTTGCGCTCACCACCGAGCAGTGGGTGCAGGCCCACCGCACGCTGGTGCTGGCGCCGATGACGCTGCTGCGCCTCGTCCTGCCCGGAATGCGCCGACGGCGCTGGGGGCGCGTGGTGGGGGTCGCCTCGACGTCGGTGCGGGAGCCGATCCAGGCCCTCATCCTGTCCAACGCCGAGCGCTCCGCCCAGTTGGCGGCGTACAAGACGCTGGCCCGGGAGGTGGCGGGTGACGGCGTCACCATCAACACGCTCCTGACCGGCTCGATCGCCACCGAGCGCGCGGCATCGTTCGCCGGCTCAATGGCCGCGGCCGAGGCCGCCGCGGCCGAGTCCGTGCCCGCCGGCCGTCTCGGCCGTCCGGAGGAGATGGCGTGGGCCGCGGCGTTTCTGTGCTCGGAGCGCGCCGCCTACATCACGGGGAGCGCTCTCGCCATCGACGGCGGCGAACTCCTCGGCGTATGACGCCCGCGAGTGAGCGCGTAACGGCGGCATAACGGCGTTACCGCCCGGTTACGCGCGCCGGCGTACAACCCGGCGGCGTGAGGACGCATCTCAGAACTGCCACTCGCCGCTGCCTGAGCTCGACGTTCTCGGCCGTGGGCTGCGCGGTGGCGCTGGCCGCGTGCGGGTCCTCCGGTGGAAGCGGCGGGACCGGGACGACGCCCTCCGGCCAAGGTCCCGCACTCCAGTTCGCGACCTGCATGCGCTCGCATGGGGTGACCAACTTCCCGGACCCGACGGCGGGTCGCGGAGTTGAGATCGGCCCCCAGTCAGGAATCGATCCACAGTCGCCGGCGTTCCAGGCCGCACAGAAGGCGTGCGCCCGGTACGCGCCGACCAAGGGCGGGCCGACGACGATGTCGGCCAGCGAGCGGCGCAAGGCGCTCGCCTTCGCCGAGTGCGTCCGAGCCCACGGCGTGCCGAACTTCCCGGACCCCAGCCTGACCACGCCCAGCGGCGCTCACTTCGTCATTGCGCTGCGGGGGATGGTGTTTGCCTTCACCTCGCAGTTTGACCCTCGGTCGCCGGCGTTCCGCCACGCGGCGAGTGCCTGCGGGGTGCCCCTGCCCGGGAGTTAGTCGTCGAGCCGGCGGTACAGGATGTGCTCGGCCACGGTGTAGCCGTGCGCCTCGTAGAAGGCGTACGCGCGGACATTGCCGGCCATGACCGCGATGCCGAGGACGTCGGCCCCGCGCGACCGGGCGAATGCCTCCGCCGCGGCCAGCAGGGCGGCGCCGAGCCCGCCTGACCGATGCTCGCTGCTCACCACCAGGGTGGCCAGCTCGGCGGTCCCGCCCCGTGAGTCGAACGTGTCATCCGGCTCGCCGGTGACCGTGACCATCGCGTACCCCACCGGGCGCCCGCCGGCATCGACGGCCGTGATGTAGGCGGCTCCCTCCTGCAACAGGCGCCGATACCACCGCAGCCGTCGCTCCCAGGAGGCTTCCACGTCCTCGACCAGGTCGCGGTAGTCGGCGACCTGGCGGTGATGACGATGCAACTCGATCCACAGCGAGCGCAGCTCCTCCAAACCGGGCGGGTCGGTCCTGGGTTCGCTGAGCTGAGGGGGCATCGCTGAAGGCAACCGGGGCGGGGCAGGCCGGTGGCGGCCTGTCCCCGCCCGCAGGCGTCAGCCGGCGATGCGGATGAGCTTCTTGTTGACGAACTCGTCGGCGCCGAACCGGCCCAGCTCACGGCCGAAGCCGGAGCGCTTGACCCCGCCGAAGGGCAGTTCGACGCCCTCGGCGCCAACGGCGTTGACGAACACCATGCCGGTCTCGAGCCGGTCGGCGACGCGCTTGGCCTGGTCCTCGTCGTCGGTCATCACGTACGAGCCCAGACCGAACGGCGTGTCGTTGGCCAGCTTGACCGCCTCGTCCTCGTCGGCGACGCGGTACACCTGGGCCACCGGGCCGAAGAACTCCTCGCGGTACGCGTCGTTGTCCGGCGTGATGCCGGTCAGCACCGTGGGCGAGTAGAAGTTGCCGTTGCGCTCCCCGCCGGCGACCAGCTTGGCGCCCTGGTCGACGGCGCGGCGGACCTGGTCGTCGAGGCGGTCGGCCGCGGTCTTCGACGACAGCGGGCCGATCGTCGTCTCCGCGGAGCTCGGATCGCCCGGCTTGACGGCCGTCAGCGCCGCGGTGAACTTGTCCAGAAACGGCTCGTAGAGCTCATCGGCGACGATGAACCGCTTGCCGGCGTTGCAGGCCTGGCCGGTGTTCTCCAGGCGGGCGTCGACCGCGGACTGGACAGCGGCGTCCAGGTCCTTGGTCCGGAGCAGGATGAACGGGTCAGAGCCACCCAGCTCCAGCACCACCTTCTTGAGGTTGCGTCCGGCGATCTCGGCAACCGCGGCGCCGGCCCGCTCGGAGCCGGTGAGCGAGACCCCGCGCACCCGAGGATCGGCGATCACCCACTCGATCTGCTCGTTGCTCGCGTAGATGTTGACGTAGGCACCCTCCGGGAACCCGGCCTCGCGAAAGATCTCCTCCATCGCCGCCGCCGACTCCGGGCACTGCGGCGCGTGCTTGAGCAGGATCGTGTTGCCGACGACCAGGTTCGGCCCGGCGAAGCGCGCCACCTGGTAGTAGGGGTAGTTCCACGGCATGATCCCCAACAGCACGCCGAGCGAGCTGCGACGCACCAGCGCCGAGCCTTCGCCATCGAGCAGGGTGATCGGCTCATCGGCCATCAGCGCCTCAGCGTTGTCGGCATAGAACTGATAAATGGCCGCCGAGAAGTCGACCTCGCCGGTCGCCTGCTCGATCGGCTTGCCCATCTCGCGGACGATGATCTGGCCGAGCCGCTCGCGCCGCTCGGTGTGGAGCTCGGCGACCCGCCGCATGAGGGCCGCGCGCTCCGCGACGGTGCTGGGAACGCTCCACTCCCGATGCGCCCGGTCGGCCGTGGCGATCGCGTCGCGCAACTCCGCGTCGGTGATGTTGGGGTACTCCTTGACGGTCTCGCCGGTCGCCGGGTCGACAACTGCGTACTGGGTCATGTGGCGTCTCGCTCCGTTGTTTGTGAAGTGACTGCCGCCCGTATCTACCACACCTCGCCAGTCCTCGCCGGAGCACATGCCGCGACAGCGTGCTCCTAAAGCGCAGCGCTCCGGCGCCGCCCGGTCAGTGGAGAAGGCGACCCCCATTGACGAGCAGCGTCTGGCCGGTGATGAACGAGCTCTCATCGGAGACTAGAAAGGCCAGGGCCCCGAGCAGATCGGCCGGCTGGCCGACACGGCCCAGCGGAGTGGCGGTGGTGTCGTACTCGCCGTCGGCGAGCATGTCCCGGCTGGCCTGCGTGGGGATGAATCCCGGGGCCAGGGCGTTGACGCGGATCTGGGACCCGCCGAGCTCACGGGCCAGCGCACGGGTCAGGCCGATGACCGCCGCCTTCGAAGTGACGTAATGGGCCAGTCCCGGCGAGCCGGAGAACGCCACCTCCGACGCGAGGTTGACGATCGCACCGCCGCCGGCGGCGCGCATCAGCGGGACCGTCGCCTTCGCGCACAGCCACGCGCCCTTGACGTTGACCGCCAACACGCGGTCCCACTCGGTCTCGTCGATCTCCTCGAAGGACCGCCGGGACAACCCGGCGACCACAGCCGCGTTGTTGACGAGCCCATCCAACCCGCCCAGGGTCTCGACGGCCGACTCGGCCAGTCCCTCGGTCTGCTGTCGATCGCCGACGTCGGCGATCGCCGTGGCCACGGGCGCCCCGGTCCGCGCGGCCAGCTCCCGCGTGTCGGCGAGTCCCTCCCCGTCGATGTCGACCGCCAGGACCTGCGCGCCCAGGCGGGCGAGGTGGAGGGTGAACTCGCGTCCCAGGCCACGACCGGCCCCGGTCACAATCACGCGCCGGCCGGCGAGCTGCGGTTGGCCGGTCACGCGGCGAGCGTGGCCTCGTTGAGCTGGAGGTGGCGCGCGATCTCCTGATAGCAGTTGTAGCTGGATCCCCGGCCGATCCCTGAGCCGGAATGGAGGTTGGCCGAGCAGTCGTAGACGTTCTCCAAGACCAGACGGTGACCGGTGATCTCCGGGATCGGCCGAAACCGCCCCAGCTGGGACGCGATGGTGCTACCGGTCGAGTAGCCCCCCTCGATCATGTTCGGCCGCTCCCGCTCGATGTCGTCAGGCCCGTACAGGCCCACGGCGATGATGTTCTCACGCGTCATGTTCGGCGCATAGCGTGCCCATTCGCGCAGGAGATTGTCGATGAACCGGTCCTTGATCCCGCGCCAGTCCGCATCCGCGAACGCGCGCCGGGGGGCCGAGAACTCCTCCACCCCGACGATGTGGCGGCCCTGCGGCGCCCGGGTGGTGTCCCACAGGCTGTCGACCGAGCAGAGGACGAAGGGACGGGCCGCGAACCCTTCGAGGAAGATCTGGGGCTGATAGCGGAGGTGGAGATAGTCCAGGTCCTTGGGCCCCCAGTACAGCCGAGGCTGGTGTCCGACGCCGGGGTTGGCCGCATCCGCGACGTAACGCGGTGGCTCGTGGATGGCGAGGTTGGCCCACAGCAGCTGGCCGCGGTCGTAGTGGATGTTCTGGACCCGCCGGCGGACGCGCCCGCCGACCTCGACGTCGCGCAGGAGCCGCAGCAGCGTCTGGGCACAGCCCAGATCACTGACCACCAGCTCGGCCGAGATCCGTGAGCCGTCGGTGAGCTCGACCCCGGTGGCCCGCCCGCCCTGCACCGTGATGCGATCGACCTCGCAGGAGGTCTCGTAGGAGACGCCGAGCTTGCGCCCGGCGGACACGAGCGCGTCGGTGATCGCCTGGCTGCCGCCGATCGCGATCGCCGCCGGCTCGAACGAGAGCGTCAGCGGGAGGCAGTGGATGAGCCCCTGAAGGCCGGGCACGTCATCCGGAAAGCACCCCGTGGAGGTCGTGCTGGCGCGCATGAAGAGGATCTGCAATTCCGGGCTCTCGAAGAAGTCCTGCGCCAGCTGGCGGAGGGTCATGAACTGGTGAACGGGCTCGATCCGGCTGCCCGGGATGTCGATCAGGTCCTCCAGCGGGTCCGGCGTGCCCCAGGGCGGGGGGACGCTGAAGCGGTGGCGCCGAAACGCGGGCTTCCAGTGGCGTTCGTAGGCGTCCAGCAGAGCCAGGTAGGTGTCCGCATCCGTGCGGGAGAACCTCGCGATCTGCTCCCACGTGCGGCGGACGTTCTCCTCGGAGCGCTCCTGACGCCCGGTCACCGTATCGACGACCCGCGAGGCGGAGAAGCCGATGAACGACGAGCCGTCGTCGAAGACCATGCCCTCGTTCTGCTCCGGGAAGATGTACCGCAGGCCCTCGTCGTACAGCGACAAGTCCCGGTAGGCAGGGTGGGAGTAGAAGCGCGTCCAGTGGCTGCAATGGTTCATGACGAACCCGGGCGCCGGCCCTTCACTGGCGCAGGCGCCGCCCCCCAGGTGGGCGCTCCGCTCCAGCACGAGCACCGCCAGACCGGCACGGGCGAGGTACGGGGCAATGATCGTGCCGTGGTGGCCGCCGCCGGCGACGACGACATCGAAGCGAGAGTCGCTCATCGCTCAGGCCAGGATCGTCACGGTGCCGGCCGAGCCGTCCACGCGCAGGCGGTCTCCCGTGTGGATGCGGCTCGTCGCGTTCCCGGTCCCCACCACCGCGGGCAGCCCGTACTCCCGGGAGACGATGGCGGCGTGCGACATGATGCCGCCGATATCCGACACGGCCGCGGCGATCCTCCCAAACACCGGCGTCCAACTGGGAGAGGTCACCGGCGCCACCAGGATCTCGCCCGGCAGCAGATCCCCCAGACGCTCGACGTCGAGCACGACCCGGGCGGTGCCCTCGACCGTCCCGGGAGAGCCTGCGAACCCGGTCAGCCGCGCACCGCTGTCGCGGTCCTCAGCCGCCCACTCGCGCACCCGTTCGGTGGTGATCCCCCACAGCATGATCGTCATCGGCTCGGTGATCGCATCCGGGACGGTTCCCAGCGCGGGCGGCGGGGTGAACCGTCGCATCGCCTCCATGACGTGCTTGCGCCGAGCGACGATCGGCGGCCAATAGCCCACCCCGCGCCCCTCCGAGCCCGCCGCCCAGGCCAGCCGCAGGTCGACGAGAGCGTCGCAGATCTCATGGCGCTGGAGATAGAAGATGTCCTCCGCGTCCTCCAGGAACCGATGGTGGGCGAGCAGGGCACCGAACTCGCGGACCTTGTTCCAGAACAGGGTGTGGTACCAGTGCTCGACGTAGAAGTTATGACTTTCAACGTACGGGAACACGGTGCGGGCCAGCCCCAGGTTCTGGTCGAAGGCCGCGATCGCCTCCGGGTCGCGCAGGAGCGCGCGGTACTCAGCGGTGATGCGGTCGCGCTCGGCGGTGACGGCGTCGAACGGCCGGGCGATGTCCTCGCCCTCCCGGATGCGTTCGACGTACGCGCGGAGATGACCCAGCGGCACGCCGGGGTCGTCGATCCAGGAGCGATGATGGTGGTAGAAGCCGTTGCCGTTTGAGTAGTGAAACCACGGCTGCTTGATCGACTCCCACTCCGCCAGCCACTCCCGGCCCGGCCCCGTTTGAGTGAGGGCCTCGATCAGCGCGGGCTCGGTGTCCGCGGCGATGACATCGTCAGCGATGCCCGCCTCCACGGCCTGACCGGCCAGGCGCTTGAGCTCATCGTCCGGGCGGAACAGGACGACGTCGATCCCGCTGACCATGGTCGCAATCGTTTGGTCAGGGATGTCCGGGAAGCTCTGCTTGCACAGCTCGTAGAAGACGAGGTACGCGGCGTAGCCGAGGTTGAGGAACTCGAAGTGGTACTGCCAGATCCGGTCGATGCTCTCCAGCAGGCGGTTGTAGGCGACCAGCAGGGTGTGCGCGGATCCGATCCCGCGGCCTTCGGTGACAACCGCCTCGTCCTCGATGGCCGGGAGATCAGGCACGACCAGTGACTCCAGGTCCCTGATGGTGTCAGTCACCTTCGTCTGCCACCGGCCGTACAGCTCGTCCCAGTGTTGGAAGTAGTAACCGGCACGCCGTCCGAACAGTTCAGCGCGGCGGCCGATCTCCGCCTCGTCGGTGACCGGGTTGGCGCTCATGTACACCCAGCCGTAGAGGACGCGGTGGTCGATCCCCAGGGCCGGCGGCACCGCGAAGATCCGCGAGTTCGCCTGGCCCAGGCACATGTATGGAGAATCAGCGGTGACGAAGTCGAACGGGAACATCGGCTCCGGGAAGTGCATCCCGTCGCGAAACCAGCCCCGCGACTCCTCCGAGGCCCGCCGCTCCTCGCTGAACAGGGCGTAGTAGGGATACATCGACTCCCAGCCCTCGCAGCCGTCCGGCCGGGGGACGTCGAAGGGGCTGTCAAAGCCTCGGATCCTGGGCTCGGCGGTCGTCATCAGGCTCTCCTCTCATCCTCTCCTCGCGCACTTGCGACGTTACGGCGGCGCCGGCCGGCAGATCAAGCGGCAAACCCCCCAGCTGTGAAAGGCAGGGCCTATCATGGCCTGATGGAACTGCGGCAGCTGCGTTCGTTCGTCGCCGTCGCCGAGGAGCGTCACTTCCGCCGCGCCGCCGACCGCCTCCACCTCACCCAGCCGAGCATCAGCCAGCAGATCCGCACACTCGAGGCCGAGCTCGGCGTCCAGCTGTTCGACCGCAACCGCCGCGGCGCCTCGCTCACCCCCGCCGGGAGCGCGCTGCTCGTCGAGGCGCGCGAGCTGCTCAGCCGGGCTCAGCGCGCGGTCGAGGTGACGCGAGCCACCGGCGCCGGCCGCCGCGGCCGCCTGCGCCTGAGCCTGACCCGCTCGCTCACCGGCGGCGTGGCGGGCGCGATCGTGGCGGCGTACCGGGAGCAGTACCCCGACGTCGAGCTCGAGCTCGGCCTGGGGACGACGATGCTCCATGTCGAGCAGCTGCACGCCGGCGAGATCGACGTCGGCTTCGTCCGCCCCCCGCTGGAGGTTCCGGGCCTGGAGGAGCTCCGCCTCGGCCGGGAGCCGATGGTGTGCGTGCTTCCCAGTGGGCACCGGCTGACGCGCCGTACGGTCGTCCGACCCGCCGATCTCCGCGACGAGCCGCTGGTGTGGTGGCCGGAGGTCCACGGCCCGGGCGCCTGGCGCGAAGTTCGCCGCGAGGTGTGCGGCGACCCGCCGTGGCCACCCCTGGCGCGGAGCGAGCCGGAGGAGGAACGGATCGTCTCGGCCGTCGCCGAGGGCGCCGGCATCTCGTTCATCATGCTCGAGCGGTCGCGCAGCCTGCGCATCCCCGGTGCGGTCTACCGGCGGTTCGCCCCACCGGAGCCGACGATGGGAATAGCGATCGCCTGGCGGCGAGGCGAGGACCTGCCAACGCTGGCGCGGCTGCGCGAGCTGGCCGCTGAGGTCGCCGCCCGCCACCGGGTGCCGACCTCCGGCCCCGGCGCCGCCGCCGGTCCCGGCGCCGCCGGTCCTCATCCGGCCGCGTCCGCTGGCCGTGTCGGCTCACCGACGCCAGGGCGAGAACGACGTGGGCGATGACGCGGCGACGGACCGAGGGTTCGCGGACGGCTCTCTGTCAGCGCCGCGCGCGCCTGGCCCGGCTCTTGGCTCGTCCCTTGTTGGAGCGGGCCGATCCGCGCAGGCGCGCGGCCCTGCCCTTCGCCTTGTGTGACCGGCGCCCGGTCAGCGTGCCAAGCATCTCCATGACGCGGCCGCCGATGCGGTCGAGCGCGCCCTCGGCACGGTCGCGCCGTGAGCTCTTAACCATTGCCCCTACCTCCTGTCTGTCGCAGTGGGAATCGGCTTCCCGCAACTGTCAGCTGGGAACTCGCTTTCGCCCGCCCCCAGAGGTCGCTCAATCTCTCCGGACTCGTGGCCGATAACCGGGCTCGTGATGACGAGAGCCGCCGCTCGCCGACTTGTGGCGAATGAATACGCCTGGATCGGGACCGCCTTCGTCGTCCTGGTGGCGGTCGCCTACCTTGTCCTCAACTCCACCACCACCGGGACGTTCGACAAGCTGGAGCGGGAGAACATCGCCGCGCAGGGGGCGCGCATCGCCAGCAGCCTCGGCTATGAGCGCTCCCTGATCAGCAACCTCACCAGCACCAACTCCGAGTGGGACAGCCTGTACGACGCGGTCCGACGGCGCCAGGCCGACGGCGTGAGCAGCCTCCTGCCCGCTGCGCAGATGAGCGGGAACTTCGGCCTGAGCGCGGTCGTCACGCTCGATGAGGCCGGCCGGATGGTCAGCGGCGGGATCATCTCCGCCGGCGGATCCCGCTACCGGCCGGTGCCGGCCGCGCTCGCGGCCGCCCTGGCGGAGCCGGGGGTCGCGGCCAAGCCGGCCACTCCGGGAGGCACGATCGGCTGCGGCGTGCTGTCGGCGGCCGGGAGTTACTACCTGTACTGCGCGGGGCCGATCGTCCACACCAGCGGAGACGGCCCGGATGTTGGGACGTTGGTGGCCATGAAGACGCTGAACGACGCCACGGCGGCGGCCATCGGACGCCGCGCCGGCATTCCCATGCGGGTCTCCGTCCAGCCCCTGACCGGCCACGCAAGCCGGCTGTCGAGCGCTCTCGGCAGTCTGGCGGTCCAGACACGCGCCGTCAGCGCCCGGCAGATCGATCTGCTGGTGGGCGTCCCCGCCATCGGCGGTGGCCCGCCACTCACCCTCGAGGTGACCTTCGGCCGGCCCGTCCACCAGGCCGCCGTGGACAACGCCGGCACGAGCGCCGCGATCATCGGCGTGCTGGGGCTCGCCCTGCTCGCCATCAGCCTCCTGGCCCAGCGCGCCGGCCGGGCTCGCCGCAACCGCGCGTTTCACCACGCGATCGCTCATGCCGCCGCCGGCGGCGGGCGGGTGCAGGCGCCGTCGCGGGACCTGGAGGTGCTGGCGGCCAGCGCCAACGACCTCCTGGCCGAGATGTCGCGCCGGCAGGCCGAAGCCGAGCGCGAGCGTGAGACGGCCGCTGCCGAGCAGACTGCCGCCGAGGCGCAGCGGGCCGCCGAACGCGAGACCGAGCGTCGCGCGGCCGCCGCGGCCGAGGCTGACGCCGCTCGCCAGCGCGAGGCCCTGGAAGCCGAGGCCGAGCGGCGCCGCCAGGACGCGGCCGCCGAGGCCGAGCGGGCCAGCGAGGCCGCCGCCGCTGAGGCCCGGCGCCGCAGCGCCGCCGACGCCCGCGCGGCGCTCGCTCAGATCGACACCACGCTCGGAGTGCTCACCAGCGGCAGCGACACGATCAACCAGAGCACGGCGGAGACGGTCCGCGCCGCCGCGGCGGCACGCACCCGCGTCCAGCAGGCCGTCGACTCCAGCCTGGCGCTGCGGGCGACCACCAACGCCGCCGCCGACGTCACCCGGGAGATCTCCGGCGTCGCCTGCCAGACCCGTCTGCTCGCGCTCAACGCGACGATCGAGGCGGCCCAGGCCGGAGAGCACGGCCGCGGATTCGCCGTCGTCGCCCAGGAGGTTGGGGCCCTGGCTGATGCCGCGGGCGCAGCCGCCGACCGCGTGCTCACACACATTCGCGAGGTCTCAGACCACTGTGCCACCGTCGCCGAGGCGATCGAGGAGACGAGCGCCACCCTGGCGTCGGTGGATGAGGCGACCCGGCGCATCGACGACACGGTCGGCATCCAGCGCGAGTCGACCGCCCACAGCGAGGCTACGCTGACCGCCGCCATTGAGCGGCTCGTCGCGATCGTCGGCGATCACGACGAGGCCGTCAGCCCGGTCTAGGCGGCGCCCAGCCCCCAGCCGCCATCGATGATGATCTCCTGACCGGTGATGTATTCCGCGGCCGGGGACGCCAGAAACAGGGCCAGCGGCTTGATGTCATCCGGCAGGCCGACACGGTGCATGGGGATGTCCCTGGCGATGGCCGCCTGGACCTCCGGCTGGTGCGCATGGCCGCCGCCGATGTTCGTCACAAAGAACCCGGGCGCGATCGCGTTGACGGTGATCCCGGAGGCGGCGAGCTCGAGCGCGATCGAATGCATGAGGTGGCGCCCGCCGGCCTTCGCCGCCATGTAGGCCGCGCCGATGGCCGGCTCCACCTTCGTCGCCGCCAGCGAGGTCGTCACGATGATCCGGCCAAACCCACGCGGGCGCATGTGACGCGCGGCGGCCCGGGCCGTGGCGAAGATGCCATTGAGGTTGATGTCGATGACGCGGTCCCAGCGCTCGTCGGTGTAGCGCTCGAGCGCCCCCTCCTCCACCCGCGGGCGCTCACTCCCGGCCCAGGCTCCGACGAAGCCGGCGCCGGGATCGATGCCGGCGTTGGCGAAGGCGACGTCGAGCCGGCCATAGGTGTCCGCCGCCCCATCGATGGCCCGGTCGAGAGCGCCGTGGTCGGTGACGTCGGCGACGGCGCTGCGCACGTCCAGGCCCTCGCTCCGGAGCCGTGCCGCCTCGGCCGCGACGGCGTCCCCGTCGACGTCGATCAGGGTGACCCGCGCGCCATGCGCGGCGAGCACCTCGCCGTAGGCCAGTCCCAGCCCACTGGCGCCGCCGGTGACGATGACGCCGAACCCGGCCACGTCGAATCGCGCGGAGACGTTCACGCCGGCTACAGGACGTGGAGCACGAGCAGGACGATGAGCACGATCACCAGCAGGGCGGTGGTCGCGATCGCCCGGGGAAGCAGCAGCGCGTAGGGGCGCGAGGCCGGGCTCTCCTGAGCGGCCCGGCGCATCACCAGCGCCGCGCCGCGGGTGGAGAGCAGATCTGAGAGCTCGGTTTGCAGCCGCTCGCTGGTTCGGCGCAGCGCGTCGCGCTGGGCGACGGCGTCATCGCGTGCTGCCGTGGCCGCGTCGCGCTCGGCGTACGCATGGTCACGGAGCGCCAGGGCGGCCTCGAGCTCGGAGGCCGCCTGGCCGTGCGCGGCCATCGCCGCGTCGCGCTCGGCCACCGATCGGCTCTGCGCCGCCAGGGCCGCGCCCCGCTCGGTGAGCGAACGCTCGCGTTCCGCCGCGGCGGCCTGACTGGCCCGCAGCGCCTCGTCGCGCTCCCGGCGCGCGGCCTCCCCCGCGGCTTCGGCAGCGTGGCGCGCGCGCAGCGCGGCATCGCGCTGGGCCGCGATCTCGTCGCGCTCCCGCGCCAGGGCCTCGTGAGCGGCGGACGCCTGGTCGCCGGCGGCCCGGATCTCGTCGCGTTCGCGGGTCAGCTGGTCGAGCTCGCCGGTCAACTCGTCGATGCGGGCCGCCGTCACCGCTCGTTCCGCCTCGACCCGCTCCAGCCGGCGCTCCAGGCGCTGGCGGACGGCGCGCTCCTCGGCCAGCTCCCGGGTCAGCTCGGCGAGCGACTCGCCGCCCGCTCGCCGGCTCCGCGTCCGGGACGGCTCGGCCCGCGTGCGGGCCGGCTCCGATCGCGGCCGCGTTGACTCGCGGCGGGTCCGGGCCGGCTGAGCGCGGTCAGCGGCCGGCCTCCTCCGGCTCGAGCGGCGCCCCTGAGGCGCCGGGAGGGCGATGGTGACATCCGGCGCCACGGTCAGCTCCGCCTCGGTCAGCTCCGCCACCGGCAGCGAACTGGGGAAGACCGCCTCCCATGGCTCGCCGTCCTCCGCGGCCCACGGCTTGTGCGCCAGGTCAGCCAGCAGGCGCGTCGGCCGTCCGTCGACGACGACCGTCAGCGCGGGTCGCATGAACCGCCGACCGCGGACGCCGAACCATCGCCCCTGCAATTCGCACGACCCGTCGCCGACAAGCTCAAACCGGTCCAGCTCAAAGGCAACGCGGCCGACCTCGGAGACGAGCGCCTTCGCCATGGGCATGACACCTTAGTGGGCGAGCGCAGGCCGCGGATGCAGCGCAAGCGAGATTGCGTTCCTACGTTGTTCTCACGTAGATCACATGACTCCCATAGGAGCGGCGCTGATCATCGGAGCAGACTCGCATGCGACCGAAGGTGAACCCGTGAGCTCAGCCCCCGTCTCTCAGTTCAGAATCCCCCCATGGATCGCCGTGCTGGCGGTCGCCGTCATCCTGGCCGCTTGGACGTTGGTCTTCGCGCAGTTGATTGGGAATCATGTCACCGCGGTCAGCGGCGGGAGGGCGGCGGCCACGCTCACGGCGCACGAGCCGTCCGGGCCGGGCGACCTCGGCTGACGAGGGCCGCGGGAACGACTCCTGAGCTGTCGCGGTCAGCTCACCGCGCCGCCCGCACGACCCACAGCGCGAGGACGGCTTGCAGCGGGAGCCGCGCCAGGAGCGTCACGCGGCCGCCCGGCACCCCATAGCGTTCGGGGTGCAGCGCCATGTGGATGTTGGCCGGAAAGACGCCGACGAGCGTCGCCAGCAGGAGCCACATCGCCCCCTCGCGCACGCGGGCATCAGACGCCATGATGCCGACGCCGCCGGCCGCCTCGGCCACGCCGCTCACGTAGACCAGCTCGCGGTGGGCCGGCAGCCAGTCCGGCATGATCGACATGTAGGTCCTGGGGAGGACGAAATGGAGCCCGCCGGCGCCCACGAAGAACGCCCCGGCGGCACGGTTGGTGAGGCGGCGCACGGTCGTGCAGCCTATCCGGCGAGGCAGCCGCTGGCAGTCGGCGTATGCTCGCCGGCATGCCAGGCCCCATCCGGCTCCTCGCCGCGGCCGCGGTCCTCGGCGGAGCCACGCTGTCGATGACCACCACCGGGTCGGCCGCTCCGGCCGGCGGCGCGGCGGGCACCCCATGCGGGCCCCCGGCGGCCCAGACGCTCGCCGCCGATGCGGTGGCCCGGGTGTACGTGTCCGGAGGCGCCGCGGACGGCTGCGCCACCGGTGGCACCCGCAGCTATCGGCTGGGCACGACCGGGACCTTCAGCCGGTCGGCTCGCGTCACGATCGTGCGGGTGGCCGGCCGCATCGCGGCCTACGGGCTCGAGACCTCCGGCGTGGACGTCGCGGCCGCCACCGTCAACGTGCGTCGCCTGACCACCGGCCGGTTGCTCGCCCGGCGCCCGGCGACCACCCGGACGGGGGTCGAAGGTTTCCAGTCGGTCGATTCGGTCGTGCTCAAGGCCGATGGTGCGGTCGCATGGATCGCGACCGCGCGCTCGATCGGCACCCCCCGGTTCATCCGCCAGCTGTCGAGGCTCGACCGGCGGGGCTTCCGAATTCTCGATTCCGGCCCCGGCGTGGTCGCCGCATCGCTGACGCTGCACGGCTCGACGCTCTCCTGGAGGCACCGAACCGCAGCGCGAAGCGCCCCGCTGCGCTGAGCCGCAGCGGGCCCCGTGAAGCTGTCCCGGCGGCGCGTCAGCTCACGCCGAGACCGCGTCGCCGCTGTTGTCTCGCGGCCGTCCCGCGGTCGAACGGTGACAGCGGTGCTGTCGCGGCTGCCGCCGGCGCCTTTTCCGGCTCCGGTATCGGCGCGGGCCTCATTCGCTCGCAGAAGTTTGAGAATCTCGGACCGAAGCCGCCCTGGACTGAGGTGGGGTCCGGCCGGTACGATCCCCCGTGTTAACAGCGATGCTTGACCCGGGACAATCCGAGCCGCGAGTGAGCACCGGCCTGGCGGCGCTCGATTCGGTCCTCGGCGGCCTCTACCGCGGCGACAACGTGGTGTGGCAGCTCGACGGGGCGCCGATCGAGCCGTTCTATGACGCGATCGCGCAGGACACCGATGCCTTCGACAGCCGGACGTACGTCTTGGTCGGCGATGACGTTCCCGTTGTCGGCGCTGACGGGCTGAAGATCATGCGCGCCGGACCCGGCACCCGGCTGACTCATCCAGCCGAGTTGCTGCGCGAGATCCATCGCATCTGCCGTCCCGGCGGGCGACAGCTGCTTCTGTTCGCCTCCCTGGACCGCATCGTCGACGTGTGGGGGACGAGCAGCGCCCGGGGGTTCTTCGCACGGTGCTGCCCCATGCTGCTCGATCTCGGCGCGATCGGCTACTGGTCGATGACCGTGCACGACACGCCGGCCACGGTGCGAGACACCGTGGAGTCGGTGACGCAGTGCGTTCTGCGGGTCGATGACCGGAGCGTCCGCGTCGCCAAGGCGGAGGCGCGCGGGTCCGGGGTCCGCGGGACCGTTCTGCATTGGCACCAGCACAACGACCGCGCGGTGCTGTCACCGGCCAACATCAACGGCCGGGTTGCCGCATCACTGCGAGCACTGCGGCGTGCCCGCGGACTCAGTCAGCACGACCTGGCGCAGCTCGGCGGCGTGACCGCCAGCGCCATCTCCCAGGCGGAACGCGGCGAGCGCGGCCTGTCGCTGGGAACGCTGGCCCAGCTCAGCCTGGCGCTGGGGATCACGATCGACGACCTGCTCCACGGCGATGGTCCGGAGGTCTATCGCATCGGCCGCCGCCCGGATGACCTGCAGCACGGACGCGAGCACATCGCCACCCTGCTGGGGGACGAAGCCTCCGGGCTCAGCGTCGACCTGGTCCATCTCAGTCCCCGGGAGGTGGCACGCCCCGCCGCGGTGACGGACGGGACCGGAATCGTGGCGGTGGGCGCCGGCCTGGTCCAGGTTGAGGTGGCCGGCCAGACCCCCGCGGTACGGGCGGGCGAGGTCCTGGTCGCCGCCAGCAATCGCATCGAGGGTTGGCGAAACATCGGACAGACCGAGGCCATGCTGTTCTGGATGATCCAGCCGCTGGTTGGACCCGGACCGCGAAGCTCCGTGGGGCTGTGATGGGTCTGCTGCCCGGCTGACCAGGCGCGCCCCGCGCGCAGGACTCGCATTCCGCACCGGGCGGCGGTTAGGATCGCCGCGATGCCGGAGATCACGCTCCCAAGCGGAATCACGCTGGCCTACGACGAGCGCGGCGGCGCCGGCGACCGCCCGGTCGTTCTCATCCACGGCATCTCGATGAGCCGCCGCTACTTCCACCGGCAGATGGAGCCGCTCAGCGCCGGCAACCGCGTGATCGCCGTCGATCTCCGTGGTCACGGCGACTCTGAGAACGCCGAGGCCGGCCACACCATTCCCCAGTACGCGCGGGACATGCGGCAGTTCATCGACGCGCTACAGCTCCAGCGTCCGGTGCTTCTCGGATGGTCGATGGGCGGATTCGTCGTCTTTGACTACATCCGCCAGTTCGGCACCGGCGAGGTGGGCGGCGTGGTGATCGTCGACGAGGCCGCCTCTGACTTCAAGTGGGAGGGCTACCCGCACGGCTTCCTCGACCTCGCCGAACTCCGCGGCCTGATGACGGCGATCCAGGATGATCGGATGGCGTTCCTGCGCGACCTCGTGCCCCACATGTTCCATCAGCCGCCGTCCGAGCCGGACGCCGCCTGGATGGTCAACGAGTGCGCGAAGCTGCCAGTCGGCGCCACCAGCGCGATCCTGTTTGACCAGTCGCTCCAGGACTACCGCGACGACGTCGGCAGGATCGACGTCCCCACGCTCATCTGCTGGGGTCGGCACGACGCGCTGCTCCCCGTCAGCGGCGCGACCTTCATGCACGATCGCATCGCCGGCTCGCGCCTGGTGATCTTCGAGCACAGCGGGCACTGCCCGTTCATCGAGGAGACCGAGCTATTCAACGGCGCGGTCAAGGAGTTCCTGGAGTCGCTGCCCGGGTAGCGACCGGCGCCGGTGGCCGGTCGGCGGCACGGCTCGGAACCCCAGAGAGCCAGCGGTGACAGGCCGCCGCGGGTCAGACCCGCACGCGGCGAGCGTGCAGCGCCACGTAGACCGGGCGGCACGCCTCGGCGACGGCGGCGTCGTGGTCGTTGAGCGTCGTCTCCCGCGGGCGCCAGGACTCGAACCCGGTGGATGACCAGACCCTGCCGTACCAGTGCGGCGCCCACACGCCGTCCGATGCGCGTGGGCCGGGCGGCCAGGCCAGCATCCGGGCGGTGAACGGAATGCCCAGCCAGTCACACAGCCAGCGCAGGTACGCCTCCGGCGCGCGCAGGAAGTCGCCCGCATCGAGGATCGGCACCTCGACGTCATGCTCGTCCCACAGCTCCCGCAGCCACCCCTGCTGGGGCAGCCCGATGTCATCCGGCGCGCAGGTCTCCCGGGACCGCACGTAGGAGGCGACGACCTCCACCGGGTCGCGGACCAACAGCACGTTACGGAAGCCCAGCGTCCAGCTCAGGTCCATGTCCCGGGAGACGTGGTGGGCCATGTGCTTGGCGTAGTGGACGTGGCGGCCGGGCGGCAGCGGCGCGGACAGACCGGCGACAGCCGCCCCCAGCTCCGTGGGCTGGGAGACGATGACGGTCTCCCGACCCGGGTGGTCGATGCCGGTGCGGACCAGGTAGGCCGCGTACAGCGGCTCATCGACGACGACCGTGTCCGGGCGGTTCTCGAACGCCCGCATCATCGCCGTGGAGATGTTGCGCGGGCCGGACCACATCGCCACGCGCACGACGTCGCTCATGGCGCGGCGCGTACCGCCACGTCGGCGTCGACGAGCTCTCGGTACAGCGCCTGGAGTTGCTCCACCATCGGTCCGCGCCGGCCGTCGCCGATCGTGCGCCCGTCCACCGAGCGGACGGGCACGACGCCGGCGAAGGTGCCGGTGACGAACGCCTCGCGGGCGGAGTAGACATCGGTGAGACTGAACGTCGCCTCGCGCGCTGGGATGCCGTTGGCATGGCAGATCTCCAGTACGTTGGCCCGCGTGATCCCGGCCAGGCAGTAGCGCCCGTCGGAGGTCAGGACGTGCGGCGCTCCGGGAGGGCCGACGACGATGAAGAAGTGGGTCGAGTTGCAGGTCGCCACGAAGCCGTGGGGATCGAGCATCAGGGCCTCGTCCGCTCCGGCGGTGTAGGCCTGGATGCAGGCGGTGATGTCGTTGAGCTTGGAATGCGCGTTGAGCCGCGGGTCGAGCGTGTCCGGCGCGGCACGCCGCACGTGGGTGGTGAACAGGGTGATGCCGTCGGTCACCGTCGCCGGCAGCGGCTCTTTGTGCTCGGCGATGACCACGACGGTGGCGGGCCCGATCGTCACGCGCGGATCCTGGTAGGGCGTGCGCTTGACGCCGCGGGTCACCATCAACCGCACGTGGACGCCGTCGGTCATCTCGTTGGCCCGCAGCGTCGCGTAGATCGCCTCGGCGAGCTCGCGGCGGCTGCGGCCGATGTCGAGCATGATCGCCTTCGCGCCCTCGAACAGTCGGTCGAAGTGGCGCTCCAGGAAGGCGGGATGGCCGGCCCGCACGCGCAGCCCCTCCCACACACCGTCGCCGAGGACGAAGCCGGAGTCGAACACCGACACCACCGCCTGCCGGCGCGGAACGAGCTCGCCGTTGACCCAGACGAGAATGCGTTCGTTGCGCGGGTCAGCTTCGAAGTCGTGCGTGCCGTGGGCCATGGCGCCCAATCCTATGGGCCCGGCCCCAGGTCCTCTCGTGTGAGCGCGACACCCTTTCGCACCCGGGACGCTCCTCGGTGAGTCAGAATGGGCGTGTGGGCCCTGAGACGCGCTACGCGCTGAGCGGCGACATCCACATCGCCTATCAGGTGGTCGGAGACGGGCCGTTCGACCTCATCTTCATACCGGGTTACGTCACCCATGTGGAGCTGCAATGGACGCTGCCGGGATTCGAAGCGTTCCTCAATGACCTGGGATCGTTCTCGCGCCTGATCCGGTTCGACAAGCGCGGCACGGGCATGTCTGACCCGGTCAGCGGTGCTCCGAGCCTGGAGACGCGCATGGACGACGTCCGTGCGGTGATGGACGCGGTGGGCTCGGAGCGAGCCGCGTTCTACGGCCTGTCCGAGGGCGCGGCCATGAGCATCCTGTTCGCCGCGACCTACCCGGAACGAACCGCCGCGCTGATCGTCCGGAGCTGCTCCCCGCGGACGCTCTGGGCCCCGGATTTCCCCTGGGGCCGGACCGAGGACGCCTACCAGCGCGAAACCGAGCAGGCGCTGCGGGTCTACGCGTCACGGCCCGAGGCGCGGGACGCGGTGCGCGCGTTGGGGATGCAGGACGACGCCGAGGTCGAAGCGTTCATCGACTACGTCCGCTATGGAGCCAGTCCCGGCATGCTCGAGGCGCTGTACCGGATGAACAGGGAGATCGACGTCCGGCAGGTGCTCCCCACCGTGCGCGTGCCCACCCTCGTTCTCCACGGCTCCGATGATCAGATCGTCCCGGTCGAGGCTGCGGCCTACACGGCGCGGGAGCTCCAATCGGCGCGGTTCGTCGAAATCCCCGGCCTGGGGCACCTGGCGCTGCGTGCCGGAGGCAGGAGGATCACGACCGACGTGCAGCAGTTCCTGGACGAGGTCTGGCAGGCCGGCGGATGGGAGGACGCCGAGCCTGACCGCATGCTCGCCACCGTCCTGTTCACGGACATCGTCGGATCGACGGCGAAGGCGATCGAACTCGGCGACCGCCGCTGGCGTGAGGTCCTGGAGCGCCACAACATGCTGGTTCGGCGAGAGCTGCTGCGATTCCGTGGCCGCGAGATCGATACCACCGGTGACGGCTTCCTGGCCACCTTCGACGGTCCGGCCCGCGCCATCCGGTGCGCGTCCGCGATCGTGGACGGGGTGCATGAGCTCGGTCTCTGCATCCGCGCTGGGCTCCACACCGGCGAATGCGAGGTGGCCGACGGCAAGGTGGCCGGCATCGCCGTTCACACCGGTGCTCGCGTGGCCGCACACGCCGGTGCCGACGAGGTGCTGGTCTCCAGCACCGTCAGAGACCTGGTCGCCGGGTCAGGCATCAGCTTCGACGACCGCGGCCTCCATGAGCTGAAAGGCATCCCGGGCGACTGGCGGTTGTTCGCCGTGGGCGGCTGAGTCTCCCGCGCGCGGATGCATGGTCACTCAGGCGCTCACGCGAAAGCGCTGGCGGTATTCGGCGGGCGAGACGCCGACCCGCCGGTGAAACGCGCGTCGAAGGACCTCGGCGCTGGCGAACCCGGCAGCCTGGGCGACCCCTTCGAGCGACGGAGCCCCATCCTCCAGAAGGTCCCGGGCCCGCTCGACCCGCAGCGCCTCCACGTAGGCGGCCGGCGTCTGGCCGACCTCGCGGTGAAAGGCGCGGGCGAAGGTCCGTTCGCTCATCAGCGCACGGTCGGCGAGGATGGCGACGGAGAGATCCTCGTCCAGGTGCCCGGCGATCCACGCCTGGAGATCGCGCAATGCGGGCCGTGACGCCTGCTGAGCTGAGAGCGCGCCGCTGAACTGCGACTGGCCACCCGGCCGCTTGAGGAACACCACCAGCTCGCGCGCAATCGCGAGCGCCACCCGCGGGCCGAGGTCATCTTCGACCAGCGCCAGAGCGAGGTCGATGCCCGCGGTGACACCGGCCGAGGTCCACACCGACCCGTCCCGGACGAAGACCGGGTCCGGGACGACCTGGACTCTCGCGTAGCGGGCCGCCAGGTCATCGCAGCGCGCCCAGTGCGTGGTCGCTCTGCGGCCATCGAGGAGGCCTGCGGCAGCGAGCAGATACGCGCCGGTGCACACGGAGACGGTCCGCCGGGCACGCCCGGACGCGCGGACGACCCAGTCGACCACGGGCGGGTCGTTGACGGCTGCGCGCGCCCCCGGGCCGCCGGCCAGCACGAGCGTGTCGTGACGGGGCGGTGGCTCAGGCAGGGGCGCCGCCCCCAACCCAATGCCGTTCTCCATCGTGATCACACCGGCGTCCGTTGGCGCCACCACGTCGACCCGGTATGAGCCGGGAACCTGACGCGCTGCATGGACGAAGACCTCCACGGGACCGAGGATGTCGAGTGACTGGCAGCCCTCGTGGGCGAGCACGAGAACCCGGCGCGTCTTTGGCATCCATACATCTTCCCCCGATCCGCGCGTGGCGCCAAGGACGGATACCCCACGGATCCTGCCAGCGTCGATCCGGCGCCACCAACCGCCCCGCCGGGCCCGGGCCGCGATCGCGGCCCGGGCCCGGTTTGGCCTCGCTGAGCCTGTTCTCGTCAGGCGCCAACTGCGACCGGCGCCGGCGCGGAGCCGGCATGACGATCGAGCTGGGGCAGCCAGTTCAGCCAGGCCGGCAGGTACCAATTCCATCTGCCGAGCAGCTTCATGCCCGGGTCTCGCCGACAGGACGGCGATACCGGCCGAGTAGCGGGACGCGCCCCTTCTCGACCCGGTCCCCCAGTCTGGACAGGATGGCCGGCAACACGGTCAGCGACCCCAGCATCGCGACGGCGACGACCATCATCGTCGCGATCGAGAACGACGTGAAGGTCTTGTCCCCTGAGAACAGCATTCCGGCCATGGCGATCATCACGGTTGCGCCGGAGATCAGGACAGCGCGTCCCGACGTGGCGGCAGCCGCTTCGAGCGCGGCGCGCTCGCCCCGTCCGGCCGCCCGCTCCTCGCGCTCGCGACGCAGATAGAACAGCGTGTAATCGACCCCGACCGCCAAGCCGACGAGCATCACCACGGCCTGGACGTTCTGGTCCATGGGCGTGATGTGGCTGATGATGTTCGTCAGCCCGATCGTCGCGGCGACGGACTCCAGGCCGAGTACGAGCGGCACCCACGCCGCCAGCAGCGACCCGAACACCAGCACCAGGATCAGGAGCGTCAGCGGCACCGACCGCTCGCCGGCCTGGGCGAGTTGCTGGTTGAAGAAACGGTTCAGCGCCTTGTCGGAGCTGACGGCACCGGCCTCGCCGATGAAGACGTTGGGGTTGGCCCGGGCGACGGAGGCGCCGGCGCTGGTGAGCGGGTCGATCCGCCTCTCGGCGGCCTTGAGCGTCCCGGTCATGTTCCATTCCACGAGAGCGGTGTGGCCGTCCGGCGAAACCTGGCCGCGGCCTCGCGGCGCCAGCGGGGAGGTCAGGCCGTGAACGGTCGCAAATGGTGTGACCGCGCGGACGACGTCGCCGACCGCCGCCCTGAACCCGGGATCGGCGAGCGTGGCCGACTTGCTCTGGATCACGACGTTCTCCGTCAACCGTCCTGATTGTCTGAAGCCGCCCTGCCGGAGGATTTCATCGGCGCGCTGGGCCTGGCCGACGTTGGCGTTCTGCTGATCCGATCGTCCTCTGTCCAACGCTGGTGCCGATCACGATCGCCGAGATCACGAACGCCAGCCAGCCGAAGATCGCGAGCTTGCGATGGCGGGCGCTCCAGCGACCCATGCGGGCCGCGATGTTGCGAGAGGAATTGAGTGGTGACATTGCGCGCCTTTCGAGACGGTGATGCACGGGCGGGCGCACATCTTCGATCCCGGTGTGGCTGGCGCCTAGGTCGAGTACCCCATGAATCCTGCCGACCCGGACGGAATGAGAGATCGCCGGGCTGTGCCCGGAATCCGGCACCGCCACGACTGGCGGGATTCGTGGGGTATCTGACCTTGGCGCCACCTCCGATCCGCGGGACCATGGCGGGCCCACCGCCCCCGCTGGGGCCATGCTGCCGCATAGCGTCACCGTTGAGCGAACCTGAGTGAGAGGGCCCGGCTGCCGGGCCCTCTCACCGTGGGTCGCCGCCGGCGGCGCAAGCCGTACTTAGTGCGTACGGTCATGCACGGTTGCCACGATGCGCAAAGGCGGACTGCATACCAAGCTCGCTGCGTGGGCCGGGATCCGGCCATCGGCAACGCGGTGGTGCGTGGGAGAGACAAGATGGAGCTTCGGTTTGGTGGGTGGCGCTTGGTTCTGGCATTGGCCACGACGGCGGGCCTGGCCGTAGTGGCCCCAGCGGTGTCGGAGGCGAGATCCGAGCACATCGTCAGGGTGATGACCCGGAACCTGTACCTGGGCGGCGACCTGACCCCGGCGCTCCAGGCGCAGAGCTTGTCCCAGCTCAACGATGCCGCGGGGCAGATCTTCAACCAGGTCAAGGAGAACGACTTCCCGGTTCGCGCCGAGCTCTTGGCGAACGAGATCCTCAAGACGCGTCCTGACCTGGTTGGGCTGCAGGAGGCGGCCCTGTGGCGCACCGAGCCCACCTGCAAGTACTTCGGCCCGTCAGGCCCGTTCACGGCCACGCACGTCGTCTATGACTACGTGAAGCTGCTGCTCAAGCGACTCAACACGGGAACGACGCGCTACCGGGTGGTCGCCACCCAGCCAGAGTTCGACTTCGAGACCGAGGCCAACATCGACGGTAGCCCTGATCACAGCTGCGACGAGGACATCCGGCTGACGATGCGCGACGCGATCCTGGCCCGCGTCCATGCCGGCGTCGCGGTCAGGCAGGTACGAGCCGGCCATTTCAAGACTCTCCTCGCGCCGAAGCTGGTCGGACTCGTGACCGTGCCGGTGACGAGGGGCTGGCTCAGCGCCGAGGTCCGCGTGCGCGGCAGCCGCTGGTTCCGCTTCGTCGACACCCACCTGGAGTCGTTCGACAGTCAGCCCAGCAATCCCACCAATCTGGGCACCAACGTCGGGAACGGCCAGGTGCGCGAGGCGCAGGCCGAGCAGTTGATCCAGAAGGGCGGGCCGGCGGCCGGCAGATCACCCGTGATCTTGGTCGGCGACCTGAACTCGGACGTCAGGACTCCGCTCAAGCCCGGCGACGCACTGGCCGATGCGGCGCTACTGCGCGCCGGCTTCCGGGAGCGAAGCACGTACCAGCCGCTCAGCTGTTGCCTGAACGCGGCGGTGCTCACCTTTCCCGGCGGCGGCGGCCGAGTCAGCGATTTCAATCACAAGGTCGACCACGTGATGACCAACGATCCTAAGGACGTCAGGCTGATCAGCTCCGTGGTCACCGGACGTCACCCCGCCCACGGGTTCTGGGGCTCGGACCACGCAGGCACGTTCAGTGTCCTGGCGTTCCGGTAGCCGTGGTTGTCACTGAGCCCACGCCGGAGCGAAGAAGCTAGGGTCTTCACCACAACAGGTCAACGCAGTATGGAGGATCTCCATGGGACATCTGGGTGGCGTCGCGAGCGCTGAGATCAACGCTCCCATCGAGCACGTCTGGGCTGTGGTGGAGGACGTGACGACGGCTCCGGATTGGCAAGGCGGTCTTGACCGGCTGACTCCTCTCGAGCATGACGGCGAGGGTCGCCCGACGCTCGTCGAGACCGAGAACGACATCAAGGTCAGACGGATCAAGGCACATGTCCGATTCCGGTACGACGCACCGACCCATCTGAGCTGGACCCAGGAGAAGGGCGACATGAAGTCGGTTGAGGGGGCGTGGGAGCTCGAGGATCTCGGCGACGGGCGTACGCGCGCGACGTACAAGCTCGACGCGGATCCTGGCCGGATGCTGGGACTGGTGATTCGCGGGCCGGTCGAGGCGGCGACCCGGTCGATCTTCGTGAGCGGGCGCCCGGGCGAGCTCAAGCGGCGGGTCGAGAGCGGCTGAGCTCTGCGGTGGCGCCCCGATCGGCCATGTGGGTCAGTACGGGTGACCGCTGCGGCCCTGGCTGCGAGGTTGCGGCTCAACGTCCACCGTCGATCAGCACCTGGCTCACATGCAGCGCCTGAGCTCTCAAGATACGTCGTTTCTGCACGTCGAGGATGCGGTGAGCCACATGCACATCGGCGCGGTGGCGATCCTGGAGGGGCCACCTCCACCGTATGACCGGCTGGCCGAACGAGTCTGGACGAACCTGCCGCAGGTTCCCCGCTACCGGCAACGGGTTCACTTCGTGCCCCTGGCGCTGGGCCGGCCGGTCTGGGTCGACGATCCTCACTTCAACCTCCGGTACCACCTGCGCCGCACCGGACTCCCGGAGCCGGGCGACGACGAGGAGTTGCGCACCCTGATCGGCCGCGTCATGTCACAGCAGCTCGATCGTCACAAGCCGCTGTGGGAGATGTGGATGATCGAGGGGCTGGCGCAGCGGCGCTGGGCGTTACTCACCAAGATCCATCATTCGATGGTCGACGGCGTTTCCGGGGCAGAGCTGCTGTCCGCGATTCTCGACGAGCAGCGCGAGCCGGAACCTGCGTCAGCCACCGGCTGGAGTCCGGAGCGCCAGCCTTCCGGAGCCGAGCTCGCCGTTCGAGCTCTGGCTAACCGTGCGCGGAGTCCCGTCGAGGGTGTCCGCTCCGTCCTGAATTCGCCGCGCGCTGCGGCGCAGCGCATCGCCGGAACGGCCGAGGGCCTCCTGACATTCAGCGGCGCCCTGCGGCCACCGCCCGCATCGTCGCTCAACGGTCCCATAGGACCGCATCGCCGCTGGTATTTCGCCCGCTCGAGTCTGTCGCAGGTCAGGGTAATCCGCCAGGGGTTGGGAGGCACGGTCAACGATGTGGTGCTCACCGCAATCGCCGGAGGCTTCCGTGAGCTGCTGCTCTCCAGAGGCGAACCGACCGGCCGCGTCGTTCGCTCCCTGGTCCCCGTCTCCGTCCGCGCGGCCGGTGAGCAGGGCGCGTACAACAACCGGGTTTCGGCGATCTTCGCCGACCTACCGGTGGGGATCGAAGATCCGGTCCAGCGGCTCGCGTCGGTGAGCAGGCAGATGGAGCACCTCAAGCGCTCGCACGAGGCCGTCGCCGGCGATGTCCTCGTCAGCCTGTCCGGCTTCGCTCCCGCCATGCTGCTGACGCTCGCCCTCCGAACCGCGACGCGGATACCGCAGCGGAGCGTCAACACCGTCACGACGAACGTTCCCGGGCCCCAGCGGCCGCTGTATGCGGCAGGCCGTCAGATGCTGGACTGCTTCCCGTACGTCCCGCTGGCCGGACACGTGCGCGTCGGTGTGGCCATCTTCTCCTACAACGGGACGCTGGGCTTCGGCGTCACCGGGGACTACGACCGCGCGCCTGACATCGGAGTCCTGTGCAGGGGCATCGAGCAGTCGCTCGGCGAACTCGCCCGGATCGCGGAGGCCGAGGAACCGCGTCCGCGCCGGCCCGCTCAGGCACCTCCTGCCCGCTCCGCTCCGGCCCGCCGTTGACCTCGTCGCGGGCGTCCCACCGCCGCCGGCCGTCCCTGCCGATCCCGGCCGGCCACGAACGCACGAGGACCGTGCCGTGAACGTCGGCGCCCGGCGGGCGGCTGCGGCGTGAGCGGCCACTCGGCATTAGTGCGACGCAGGTGCGGTCATTCACCGATTCCTGGGCGCACCAGGCGCGAGACGATGAACACCATGGCTGACGTTGACATTTTCGTGTTTAGCTGTGACGACGAGAGCGGCGATCCGCTACCGACGGTGGGAGAGGAACTGCGCGACATGTGGCACTGCTTTCGCCGGCGCGTGCCGGGACACACCCGGCTCGCACGGCCGTCCCGCCGGGCCGGTCCGCGACGCCGTCCCGAGTCCGTCCACGGTCACCGCGGACGGCTTGCCCTGACCGGTCATAACGCTGACCGGGCCGGCTGACCGTCCGCACGGCGACGGCTCGGTCAGCCGAGGTCGAAACGATCCAGGTTCATCACCTTGTCCCACGCGGCCACGAAGTCACGCACGAACGCCTCATGTGAATCGTGGCACGCGTAGACCTCCGCGATCGCCCGAAGCTGGGAGTTGGACCCGAAGACGAGATCGACCGCAGTGCCCGTCCACTTGACCTCGCCGGTGGCGTGATCACGACCCTCGAACACGTGGGTGGACGAGCCGTTTCCGGACGCGCCGGACGCCTGCCACTCCGTGCCCATGTCGAGCAAGTTGACAAAGAAATCGTTCGTCAACGTCTCAGGCCGGTCGGTGAAGACGCCATGCTTCGACTGCTGGTGATTGGCGTTGAGGGCGCGCAAACCGCCAACGAGGACCGTCATCTCAGGAGCGGTCAGGGTCAACAGGTTGGCCCGTTCGACCAGCAGGGTTTCCGGCGGCACCGCCTGACCGGGTTGAACGTAGTTGCGGAACCCATCGGCGGCCGGTTCGAGCACGGCGAACGACTCCGCATCGGTCTGCTCCTGCGAGGCGTCCGCGCGGCCCGGCTGGAAGGGAACCGTCACGTCGTGGCCGGCGCTCCTCGCCGCCTGCTCGACGGCGGCGCACCCGCCCAGAACGATCAGGTCGGCGAGCGAGACCCTCTTTCCGCCGGACGGCGAGCCGTTGAAGTCCCGCTGGATCGCTTCCAGGGTCTGTAGCACCTTCGCCAGCTCGGCCGGATCGTTGACCTGCCAGTCCCTTTGCGGGGCCAGGCGGATCCGCGCCCCGTTGGCCCCGCCACGCTTGTCGGTGCCGCGGAAGCTTGCCGCCGAGGCCCAGGCGGTGGTGACGAGCTGCGAGACGGACAGTCCCGACGCGAGGATCTCTTCCTTCAGCGCAGCGATGTCCTCCACGCCGATCAGGGGATGGTCGACCGCGGGGACGGGGTCCTGCCACAACTGCGGCTCGGGCACCCACGGTCCGAGGTAGCGCGAGACCGGTCCCATGTCGCGATGCAGCAGCTTGTACCACGCCTTGGCGAACGCCTCAGCGAGCTCGTCCGGGTGCTCATGGAAGCGCTTCGCGATCGGCGCGTAGATGGGATCCACCTTCAGCGCGAGGTCCGTCGTCAGCATCATGGGCGCGTGCCGCTTCGCCGGATCGTGCGCGTCCGGCACGGTCCCTCGGGCCTCGGGATTCTTGGGGGTCCACTGCTTGGCACCGGCGGGGCTGGTCGTCAGCTCCCAGTCATAGTTGAACAGATTGTCCAGGAACCCGTTGTCCCACTTCGTCGGGTCGTTGGTCCAGGCGCCCTCCAGCCCACTGGTGAGCGCGTCGGCGCCCGCGCCGCTGCCGTAGCTGTTCTTCCAGCCGATGCCTTGCTGCTCGATAGGGGCAGCCTCGGGCTCCGGGCCGATGTACTTGGGATCAACCGCACCGTGGGTCTTGCCGAACGTGTGGCCGCCGACGATGAGCGCGAGCGTTTCCTCGTCGTTCATCGCCATCCGCCGGAAGGTCTCCCGAATATCCCTGGCCGCAGCCAACGGGTCAGGGTTGCCGTTGGGCCCTTCCGGGTTCACGTAGATGAGGCCCATCTGCACGGCGCCCAGAGGGTTGGCGAGATCTCGGTCGCCGCTGTAGCGCTGGTCGTCGAGCCACGTGTCCTCAGGACCCCAGAAGATCTCCTCAGGCTCGAAGATGTCCTCGCGCCCGAAGCCAAAGCCGAACGTCTCGAACCCCATGGATTCCATGGCGCAGTTGCCGGCGAAGACGAGCAGGTCGGCCCAGGAGAGCTTCCGGCCGTACTTTTGCTTGATCGGCCAGAGCAGCCGCCGCGCCTTATCCAGGCTCGCGTTGTCCGGCCAGCTGTTGATGGGGGCAAAGCGCTGAGCTCCCGCACCGCCACCGCCCCGGCCATCGGCGATGCGGTACGTGCCTGCCGAGTGCCATGACATCCGGATGAAGAGCGGCCCGTAGTGGCCGTAATCGGCCGGCCACCAGTCCTGCGACGTGGTCATCACTTCGAAGACGTCCCGCTTCAACGCCTCCAGGTCGAGGGTCTGAAACTCCTCCCGGTAGTTGAAGCCCTCGCCCATGGGGTTGGCCCGGGGGGAATGCTGGTGGAGAACCTGCAGGTTCGGCTGATTGGGCCACCAGTCCTGGTTCGTCCTGGGCCGAGTCCGCGCAGGAGTCGGAGACGGGATCGCTGGGTTCTCGGTTTCGCTGACGGTGTCGGCCATGGCCTTCCTTCCTCCTACTGTCTGACTGTTGCGTTTCTCACGATGGTTGCTCGAGCCGACCCTGGTGCCCCGGACCCGACGGTGTGTTGATCGGATGGTCTCGCCCGCCGCCTGCCCGGATCATTCGCCGGCCACCCCAGCAGACGACGCGACGCACTCAGGACATCGCCCCCAGTAGATGACCTCCGCCTCATCGATCTCGTAGCCGGAATCCTCCCTGGCGGTGAGGCGCGGCGCGTCCCCGGCACGACCGTCGACATCAGCCATCCGGCCGCAGGTCCGGCAGATGAGGTGGTGGTGGTTGTCTCCCACTCGGTCCTCGTAGCGGGCCGGCGACCCGGCGGGCTGAATGCGCCGGATGATGCCCTTGTCGGTGAGGGTCGCAAGCGCGTCGTACACCGCCTGAAGCGAGATGGCACCGATCTCGGATCGCACGGTCGCGGCGATATGGGCGGCGGTGCTGTGCGGTCGGCCGGACACCGCCCCCAGGACCGCTAGACGCTGGGCCGTGACCTGCACACCGCTCCGGCGGAGCAGAGCAGCTTTGTCAACAGACGCCCCCACTGGTAGGGCGGCACGTTAGCGAGCGATACTGGAATGAGTCAAGTATTTGGCAGCCACAGGCCCTGGACTCGCCAAAGGAGTGGCGCGACGCGCGTGTGGCTCTTATCGCTTCGGGCCGGGCGGAGCGTCGGCGGGTTGGCCGGCCCCTGGGGTGGAGCTTGGCTCGTGGGTGCGTTGCGAGGGCGGTGGTGCATGCAGTGCCTCGGCGGGCAGCACGAAGCGCAGCGGCTTCCGCGATGCCGTGACGTCACCATCATTTATTCGCGACCCGTGGAGCCCGCGGCTGCGACTCGCAGTCACGCTGGTCTCCGGGGTGCCGGAGTGGGTCACGATCCACTCCATGACTGCCGGGAAGTCGGCGCCCGCTGCCAGGATCGCCGCGCGCTCGATGACGACTCCACCGGACGTGTGCGGACGTGACAATCTGGTCACGAGGGCGGTGATTGCGTGATCGTCCACGTTCTCACGCCCTCGCCTGTGTCCAGCGTGCCGGCGGACGGGCGGGCCGTCGACGGCTGGCGATGTGCCCGGTCGGATCGGGAAGGTAATCCGCGTCTGTTGCGCTTACAAGATGCAATGCTGCTCCTGACATGCCTCTCCGACGGAGCGCTCGCAGGGCAGAGAGGTCAGGAAGGACCGGGAGAGCGCACAATCGCCAAACCCCCGCAGAAGACGCAGGGACGCGATGGATTCCTTCACGGTACCACGGGCGCCATCAAATCCGAGCGGGGGGGTCGGAGTATGGTAGCCTGGCAGTTGCGCTCAGAAAGCCCTGCCCTTCACGCTTCCGGAGCGACATTTCCAGTCAGAAGGGCAGAAAGGCGGTTGGCCATGGCCACCGCGACACACGAGGCGCCCGTCGCTCGTCCGGACGAGGCCGATCCGTCTTCGACCTCGGCAATCTCCCCTCGAAGCGGTGAGTATCACTGCGCGTGCGGGCACGCGTTGCGCGTCTTCGGCGTCGGACGCCATCGCATCTACTTCGAGGCCGGCAGCGCGCGGCTCGATGCCCCGGTCATGAACCGCGCCTGCTCCCAGTGCGGACGCGGGCTGCCCGGAATGAACCGACCGGTTGCGATGGCGATCCGGACCCCTGATCCACAACTGGACGCATCATGACCGATACGCACGTTCGCATCCTCCGGCTCATCGCCCAGCAACGGCGGCGTGATCTCTCAGATCACGACGCCGCCGACCGCACCGGTGAGGCCGCAGCCGAGCCCCGACGGCGTCACCTGCAACGAGCCGCGACGAGGACGCGCATGCAGGCCGCGCAAGCCGAAGCCCGACGCCGCCCGGTGGGGCTCACGCCGGTCCGCATCACCCCGCCCACGCAGGCACGACCTTAATCTTCTTCTCCTGTCATCAAGCAGTACGGGCGGTGAATTCAGACCCGGCTCGGTCAGGTGCGCGGCGGGCCATTGATTGAGAGTCGACGGCCGATCGATCACACTCGTTGACGTGAACACCGAGCAGAGCGGCCCCATCCGGCCGCGGAGATGGATGCGGCGAGGTGCTCGCGGGCTGGGGACGGGGGTGATCGGTGCGCTGTCGATCGGCGTACTTCTGTGGGTGGCTCCCCCGCGGCAGGTGATCGGGTCCGTCGCTGACATGGATCCTGCCTGGCTTCTGGCCGCCGTCGGATTGGAGCTCGGCTCGTGTCTGAGCTATGTGGTTGTGTTCCGGCGCTTCTTCCCGGAGGCTTCACGACCTGAGGGCCGGCGGGTGGCATGGATTGCCATGGGCGCCGGCGCGGTCCTGCCGGGCGGGAACTTCTCATCGGCGGCAACCACGGGCGTGCTCCTGCGCCACCACCGGATTGGAGCGCGTCGTCTCGTGGAGCGCTGCGGTGCGCTGGTGTGTTTTCTGACCCTGTTCGGGTTTGCTGTCAACGGTGTGGCCGGTGCATTGCTCCTGCTCGGTATCGGTCACGGCCCGCACGACCTCGCGCACGCCGGGATCCCAATCCTGGTCTCGCTGTTCGTGATCGGCTCGGCGACGATGGCCATGCTGCTGTGCCGTCGTTGCGGGGTGCGGGCGCCGGCCGCGGTCCGGGCTCTCGCGGGGTCGCTGGAAGGTGCCCGCGATTCGCTCTTCGCTCCGCATTGGCGCATGCTCGGCGCGGGCGGGTTCCTGTTGCTCGACATGGCCGCGCTCTGGGCCGTGTGCCGCGCGACCGGCCATCCGCTCGGTGTCCTGGCGCTGGCACTGGCGTATTTCATCGGCTACCTGGCCACGATGATCCCCATGCCGGCCGGAATCGGAGTGCTCGACTCCGGCCTTGCCGGCGCCCTCGTCCTGTACGGTTTCTCCCCCCCTGCCTCTGTGGGCGCCGTGCTCGTCTACCACGCGATCTCGATGTGGGTGCCGAGCCTCGGCGGACTCGCCGCATGGCTGCCGAGCCGTGTCCGGCGGCGGGCGGGTGCCGTCGGAGCCCCGCTGGCTGAGCCACCAATGAGCGCGCCCGCGGTCAACGGCTGACCAGCGGGCGGATCCGCTGACTCAGGCGCGGCCGGCGAGTCGGTCGAGCAACGTCTGGGCGTCAGCGAGGCCGGGCCGGTCGCCCTTGGCTGCGTAGAGATCAAAGGCCTCCTGGGCCTGCGCAGTCGCCTCCTTGGGGCGGTGGAGCGCTGATAGGACGCGAGCGAGGTCAAGCCTGGCCCGGGCGGTATGCCGACGGTCATCGGTGCGGCACCAGTACTCGACCGAGGTGTTCGCCAGTCCCTCAGCCGCGTCGTAGTCGCCATCAGCGAGCGCGAGGTGGGCACGGGTCTGGTAGTTGAGCGCGTAGTTGATCACGTCCTCCGCAGCGCTCAGATCATGTGAGAACCTCATCGCGGCACTGGCGGCGTCTCGGTGACCGAGGCTCGCGCGGGCATATCCGAGGAGCGCCTGCGTCGTAGAGCGAAGCGCGCGTTCGCCCAACTCGGTCAGAATCGCGTCGGAACGCATCAGCGCCGCGACGGCGGCGGCGGGATTGCCCGCCGAGAGCTCGATCTGGCCCAGATCCTGCTCAAGCCCGCCCTGCGCCGCCCCCATACCGAGCGACCGGAGGCCGTCGATCGCACGTTGGGTGAACCGACGGGCCCCGTCGAAGTCTCCCTCCAGGCGCTGGAGTTCACCCTTCCCCAGGTCCAGGAACGCGGCCAGATAAGGCCCGAGGTCCTCCTCCCCCATCGCGTGGATCTCGGCGGCCAGGGTGGTTGCGTCCTTGGGGCCGTAAATGAGCGCCAGCACGTACTGGGCGAGCGCACGCGACCGCATGCCCCCGTCGCCGGCCATACGGGCGTAATCGGCGACGAGGCGGAGCTCCACGCCGGCGGCTGTTGCCTGAGTCGCCAGCCATTCGACCGCCGACGCCACCTTGTGTGCTCTGGCGAGAGCGCGTGCGTCGCCGGCTTGTGCGAACCGTTCGATGAGCTGTGGCAGCCTGGCCTCAACCGCGGGTATAGCTCCCTTCGGCGCGGCGTGAAGCAGCCATTCAAATCGAGTCAGCTCCGCGAGATCAGCCACCTCCGGCCGGCGCTCCGCGGCGGATAGAAGCTCGTCCACACGCCCCAGATCGCCGATGTCGATCAGGCGGTCGGCAAGATCCACACAGGCTGTTGCCCTCAGCACGCTGTCCTCAGGTGCATGAGCTATGGCCCGTTCGAGCAGGTTCGTGGCGGCGGCAACGTCTCCCCGCTCGCCCGCCCGGCTGCCTGCCGCGTGGAGGTGCGCAGCGGCACGCTCCGCGAGCGACGGGTCTGCCTCCCGGCCCAGTTCCCGCTGATAGCGCACCGCCTGCTCGAGGTGCCAGCCGCTGATCTCATCCAACTCCGGGAGCGCGCCGGCGTTGTCCTCCAGCCAGAACGCAAAGCGCACATGCAGCTGAGCGCGCGTGGTCTTCGAGACGCTGTCGTAGGCGGCGTCCCGGATCAGAAGGTGGCGGAAGCGGAACGCCTGCCCACCCTGGAGCGTTGGTGGGTGGGGGCGGAGCAACTCCTTGCGAACGAGGTTGGCGATCGCGCGCTCCAGGTCGACCTTGGTCAGGTCGCCGGCAAGCGCATGGACGGCGGCGCGGTGAAAGACCTCCCCTTCGATTGCACCGCGCTCGAGAAGCTCGCGCTCCTCGACCGGGAGACCCTCCAGCCGGGCGGCGAGCAGCGCCTGGATCGTCGGCGGTATCGCGGCCGTCCCGTGCTCACGCGCCAGGGCCGCCATCTCCTCAAGAAACAGCGGGTTGCCGTCGCTCGCCGCGATCACCTGCGCCCGCTGGCCCGGCGGCAGGATGTCGCCGAGCTGATCCAGCAGCGCCTCGCAGTCCGCCGCTGCCAGCGGCTCGAGCAGCGCGGTTGTGGCGTTGAACTTGCCGCCACCCCACGTGGGGCGATTCTCAAGCAGCTCCGGACGAGCTGAGCACAGCACCAGGATCGGCGCACCGCGGGAGAGCCCCACCACGTGGTCAATCAGGTCGAGCAGCATCGGCTCGGCCCATTGCAGGTCGTCGATGTGCATGATCACCGGTCGCGCCGAGGCCAGGGTTTCGAGCAGCCCGCGAACCTCGAAGAACAGTTCCTCTGGGACGGCCACCCCGCCCGTGCCGAGATGGTCGAGGACCTGGTCCGCGGCTTCGCCGACCGGCGATAGCGCCTCGATCAACGGCCAGAACGTGATCCCCTCCCCGTAGTGAAGACAACGACCGCTCACCACCGTCGGCTCCGCGCCGATCTGGGCGAACAGCTCGGAGACCAGCCGCGACTTGCCGACCCCCGCCGCGCCGAGCAGCGTGAAGAGATGACATCCTGACTCCTCGACTGTTCGGGCCCAAGCGGCGTGAAGCAATCCCAGCTCCCTCCCGCGACCGACGAGCGGCGCGTCGAGATGACGCGCCAGGCCCGGCGCAATGGGGTCGACGGCCAGCAGCCGATGCGCGCGAACCGGCTTGGACTTGCCCTTGAGCTCCAGCGGCTGGAGCTGCTCCACCCGCACGGCATCGTGGACGAGGCGGAGGGTCTCGTCTCCGAGCAGGATCTCGCCCGGCGCTGCGGCCTGCTCAAGCCGTGCGGCGACGTTCACCGCATCTCCGATCGCGAGGTTCGCCCCCTCGCCGACCAGCACAAGTCCGGTGTTCACCGCGGTGCGAAAGGTCAGCGCGACCCCCGCCTCCTCGGCCACAGACGGGAGCCGCTCGCGAATCTCAGCCGCCGCGCGCACCGCCCGCAGCGCATCGTCCTCCCGTACACGTGGGATGCCGAACACCGCCATCACCGCATCGCCGACGAATTTCTCCACCGTTCCGCCATGGCGCTCAATGACGCTCTGCAACTCGCGCCAATACCGGTTCATCACCGCGTGAAGGGTTTCCGGGTCAAGCTCCTCCCCCAGCGCAGTGGAGCCGGTCACGTCACAGAACAGCGCCGTGACCACCTTGCGGCGCGGCTCTGACCACGGGTCGACCGGACGCAACTCTTGGTCATCCCGGAACTCCACGCCCATACCCCGATCCACGCGAACGCCGGCCCCAAGAAGTATCCGACCCCCCGCAAGCAGACGCAACTCGCGCCAAGCCGACGGGCTCAGGCCGCCTGAGACCGCGCGCGATCCTGATCCGAGGCGCGGGCCAGCACGCTCTCAAGGGCGGAGACGATCACGGGGTCAAACTGGCTGCCCGCGCAGCGCCTCAGCTCTACGAGTGCATCTTGCTGGCTGGTGGCCGCGCGGTAAGGGCGCGTACTGGTCATGGCATCGAACGCGTCGCAGACTGCGATGATCCGCGCTCCGAGGGGGATCCGCTCACCCGCCACGCCGTCGGGATAGCCGCCGCCGTCCCAGCGCTCATGCGTCGACCGCACGACGGGAGCGACGTCCTGCAGTGAAGTCGCCGAGGCCACGATGCGTTCGCCCACCAGCGTGTGGCTACGCACGAATTCCCATTCCTGTTCGTCGAGTGGGCCCGCCTTGTTGAGGATGGTGTCCGGGATCGCCAGTTTGCCGACGTCGTGAAGCTCCGCCGCGCGCACGATGGGGACGATGTCCGCGCGCCTGAGCCCCAGCTCAGAGGCGACAGCCTCGGCCAGGTGAGCCACGTCGTCGTTGTGCTGGCCCAATTCGCTGTTGCGCTCGGCGAGGGCACGCAGCAGCACGCGTTGGCTCTCGCCGGCTGCATTTGGCCGCCGCCCACCCTTGTGCTCGTACATGCGCGCGTCCGCCAGCATCATCGCCGTCTCGATATCGTGCGCCTCGCTTGGCACGCTGACCACCCCGTACGAGCAGCCGACGGCGAAGCTGGCCGCGCGCTCACGCAGGCAGTCTGCCGCGATCGCCGCCAGCGCCGCGCCGCCGTCGGCCTCCGTGACGATCACACAGAACTCGTCGCCTCCGAGGCGAAACACGCTCGATCGCAGAAGTGCCTGGCACAGCCGCGCCCCGAGGCGTGCGAGGAGCGCATCACCCGCCTGATGACCAAAAGCGTCGTTGTAGGCCTTGAAGCCGTCGAGATCGTAGAACGCGAGGATAAAGGGGTCGATCGGTGCGGGTGCCAGCCGCGCCTCCAGCTCGAGCGTCAACGCTCGCCGGTTGCCGAGGCCGGTCAGCGCATCCGTGACCGCCTCGCGACGGCTCAGACGGAGCATCTTCACGTTCTCGGCGAAGCTCAGGCCCAGCCGCACCACCACGAGCAGCAGGCAGACCGTGGCCAGTACGTGCGCGACCATCACCAGCCGCACGTAGCGGTCGTCGAACTCCAGGCCGACGCACGCGACCGCCGCAACTGCGGGTACCGCGAACGCACTCCAGCCATCCATGCGTACGGCGGCGTGTTGCAGCGCCGGACGCCAGGCTGCGAGGGCGACGATCATCATGCCGCCCGGCCAGCCGACATCCAGTAGGCCGTTGGCGACGTACGTGTTGCTTGCCGCTTGGACGAGATAGATGGAGTCGGCAACCGTGAAGACAGCGAAGCCAACGGCCAGCACGAGCCAGTCGCCGCGCAGCTGCCAGCCGCTCAGGGCGAGGATCCCCGTGAGGATCCCAAACAGCAGGAGGTCGGCCAGCGGGTAGGCAAGATTGGTCGCCACTGCCAGCGGTGCTCCGTGCGTGTTCGACAGCACGGCGCCGAACACGAACGCCGCGCCCACCGCCGCCACGGCGAAGGCGCCGATCAGGCCGTCCAGCCACACGGCCGCGGACAGCCCGCGCAGCCGGGTCCGCAGCAGCAGGCCGATGCCGATGTAGGCGGCCACGTAGAAGCTCAGGTACATCGCATCCGCCGGCGAGGGCGTCGGAACGTTGTCTGCGTTGGCTCCAAACACCACGGAGTAGTAGAGGTCACCGGCGCTGAACAGCAGCAGGCTGACCGTCACCGCTGCCCACGCGGCTCGGTCGCGGCGGCGGGCCAGCACGCGCGCTGCGCACAGGCCGACGGCAGCAAATTCGATGGCGTTATAGAGGTAGGCCCACCACGAGGCCGGCGGGATCGCCGGCCACGCCACCCCCATGGCGTTGTGGGCGGTGAGCAGCGCCAGCGCGGCGACGATCACGCCTGTCGCCAACCTCGCGCCCGCCGGCACCCGGTCCCCCGCCTGTGACATACCGCGCATATCGGCGGCTGACGGCCTGTGCTTGACACCTGGCGGCCGGCGGCTAGACGCCTGCGCGGCGTTCGAGAGGGCGGATCAACGGCGCTCGATTTCGAACCCGGCCGCACCTCGCCGGCAGGACCGGCGTTGATCGGCCTCGTGGACCTTCGCTCAGCGGTAGGTCCCCGGGCTGACGACCCCGGCGTAATAGAGAATATGCGCGCGCGTGTACGTGCGATTGCCCGTGAGGTTGAGGTCCTGGTTCGGTCCCAGCGCGAGGTCAGCGCCGAGGAAGGGGCTGAACTGCGGATTCGCGCTCAGGTAGCTTGACGGGTCGTCGCGGAGCAGGCCCGTCAGGGTCTCGGCGACGATCCGTCCGCCGACCGGGCCGAGGTGGAGTCCGTCGGCGGCGAGCTCGGCTTCGGCGAGGATGTAGTACCACAGCGGTGTCTTGGTGCCGAACGGCGCGTGGACGGAGGCGATGTCCACGAGATCGGCGCGGGTCAGAAGATCGACACCCATTGCCGCGGCGACTGCCTGTCCGGAGGGCAATCCCCAGGTGAGCTGGCGCAGGAGGTTTCGCTGTGGCAGCACCGTCGGAGCGGTCTGGGTGTGGGGCGCGATCGCGGGCACGGGCAGGGTGAACCGGTCGTGTGACCGCTCGCTCAGGCGTAGAAGTAGGGGTCGAGCACCTGCACCCGCGTGATCTGGTCGACGGGTAGCTGATTGCGAGCGGCGGTCTTGCGGATCGCCTCCGGACTGGGGGCGTCATAGATGCAGAACGTGGTGCGCTTGTCCTCGCTTACGTACGAGTGCACCCAAGTGACACCCTCCTCAGCGTTGCGGTCGACGACCGTATGGCACAGCTCGGCGCCGTCGTGTGTGAGTGGGATCCGGAGTCCCTGGGGAAAGGTTCGCTGCACCACGTATCTCGGCATGTCGCTCTCCTCGATCGGCCGGTCTTCGAATACACGACACCAACGTACGGGTGCACCGAGGCCGGCACAACGGGAGGTCTCCCCATCTTGGCCATCGGCGATTCCCAAGATGGGGAGACCTCCCGATGCCGCGCCCGAGCGGGGGCCGTAGCGTCGGGGCCGTCAGAGAACCTCGACCGGTGGGAGTACGTATGCGTCGTTTGATCACCAGTTCCATACTGATTGCGCTCGTGGCGAGCGTTGGGGTGGGAGTCGCCGCATCGGCTTCAGTTCAGGCGCGCACGACCAGGCCGCATGCGGGCACGGCGACCGGCTCGCGTCTCATCGCCGACGTCCAAGCCGCCCGTCTGGCCACGGCCAAGTACGCCACCGACCTCGCACGGGCGAAGGCTGATGGCTACGGAATCATCACGCGGATGATCCCCGACATGGGGTATCACTTCCTCAATCCCAAGGTGAGCGGATTCAGCGTTCGCAGGCCGCCGATCCTCGTGTATGAGCATCAGGGCGCGACGTGGCAGCTTGGTGCGCTGGAGTGGGTCTTCACCTCGAAGCCGGCCCAGCCACCGCTTCCCGGTGCACGGTACGGCACGTTTGCCGCAGCGTGCCATTATCTCGATGGGACGTTTGTCGCTGAGGACGCGCAGTCAAGATGCCCAGCGGTGAGCCCGCAGACGGGCGCCAGGTTCAACTTCTGGCATCCCAAGCTCATCACGCTGCACTTCTGGATCTGGTACCCGAACCCAGCCGGCATCTACAGCGGGATGAACCCAATGGTCACGCCGTTCAACAACGGCTGATCTCCCGGCCTTAGGATTGCGCTGTGGACCAACCGGGATTGCTTGAGCGCGCTGATGAGCTGGGCTTGCTGCACGGATGCGCAGCCGAGGTGGCCGCGAGCGGCCGGGGCCAGGTGGTGCTCGCGTTCGGCGAGGCCGGGATCGGCAAGACGGCGCTGCTGCGGCGGTTTCGCGACGAGCTCCCGCGGCGGGTCACCGTGCTGTGGGGGGCATGTGACCCGCTGTTCACGCCGCGGCCGCTGGGGCCGCTGCTGGAGCCCGCAGCCGAGCTTGGGGGGGAGCCGAAGGCGCTGGTCGCTCACGGCGGCAAGCCGTTTGACGTCGCGATTGCGTTCGTCGAGGCGCTGAGTGCGATCGCACCGGCGGCCGTGATCGTGGAGGACCTGCACTGGGCCGACGAGGCGACCCTGGACGTGGTCCGCGTGCTCGCCCGGCGGGCCGCGGAGCTCGGACTGCTGCTGGTGCTGTCCTACCGGAGCGATGAGGTCAACCGCGACCACCCGTTGCGAATCGCGCTCGGCGACCTGCCGACGGCCGGCGCCGTCACCCGGCTCGAGCTTGGCCCGTTCTCGCGGGCGACGGTCGGGGAGCTTGCCGCCCCGTCGGGTCTCGACGCGGACAAGCTGTTCGACCGGACGGCCGGAAACCCGTTCTTCGTCACCGAGACGCTGGCGGCTGGGACCACAGCGGTGCCGGAGACGGTCCGTGATGCTGTGCACGCGCGCATCGCGCGGCTGTCGACGGACGCCCGGGCGCTGCTGGATGCGGTCGCTGTTGTGCCGCAGCGGGTCGAGGTCTGGCTCTTGGAGGCGCTCAGCGACGGCGCGCTCGACGCCCTCGACGAGTGTCTGAGGTCCGGAGTGCTGCGGGCGGAGAGCGACGGCGTCGTCTTTCGCCATGAGCTCGCCCGGCTCGCGATCGAGGGCTCACTTGCTCCCGACCGGGCGGTCGTCCTCCATCGCCGAGCGCTCGCTGCGCTGGCCGACCCGACCTTGGCCGCTCAGGACCTCGCCCGTCTCGCCCACCACGCGGAGGCGGCGGGCGACGGCCCGGCTTTGCTCCGCTACGCGCCGGCTGCGGGCGACCGGGCGGCGGCGCTGGGTTCGCCCCGGGAGGCCCAGCAGCACTACTGGCGCGCGCTGCGCTTCGCTGCGGGGATCGACCCTGCGGCGAGAGCTGAGCTGCTGGAGCGATTCGCTGACCACGCCTACCTATCCGATATGCGGGCGGAGGCGGTCGGGGCGATCGACGAGGCAATCGCCATCCACCGGCGGGCCGGCGATACGCTGGCCGAGGGCGACGCTCTGCGGCGTCGCGCCCGCCTGCTGGCCTGCATCGGACGGGCTCATGAGGGCCTCGAGACCGTGCGAGAGGCGGTCCGGGTGCTCGAGCAGGCCCCGCCCGGCGCTGAGCTGGCTCGCGCCTACAGTGCGTTGGCCGGCCTCTCGATGCTCAACCGTGACCGTACGGCGACGATTGAGTGGGGAGCGAAGGCGATCGCGCTGGCCGACGCGGTTGGTGACCGGGAGGCGCTGGTGCACGCACTCAACAATGTCGGCACCATCGAGCTGACCTTCGGGAATCCCGCCGGCCAGGCGAAGCTCGAGCGTAGCCTGGAGCTTGCCCGTCAATGGCGACTCGGAACTGACGCCGGCCGGGCGTACATCAACCTCGCCGACACGCTGAGACTCGGCGGTCGGTTCAACGAGGCGCTCATCTGGATCACACGGGGCATCGAGTACACCCGGGAACTCGGTCTCGAGGCGTGGCTGAAGTGCCTGATCGGCGCGCGCGGCAACGTCGAGCTCGCGCACGGCCGCTGGGACGACGCGGCGGCGACGGCGCAAGCGATCCTCGCCGAACCACCTGACCAGGTCATCGGCCCGCGCTTTGACTCGCTCATCGTGCTCGGACTCGTCCGCGCCCGGCGCGGCGACCCCGGCTACTGGCCGCTGCTGGATGAAGCATGGGAGACGGCGATCGCCGCCGACGATCTCGAGCTGCTGGCGCCGGTCGCCGCCGCCCGCGCTGAGGCGGCGTGGCTGGAGGGCCGGCCGGACGCCATCGCCGCCGAGACCGAATACGCGTACGACACGGCCTGCCGGCTCGGCGACCCCACCCTCGCCGGGTGGCTGGCGTGCTGGCGCCACCGCGCCGGCCTCCCGGTGGAACCGCCTGACGGAATACCTGACCGCTACCGGCTCCAGCTCGCCGGCGAGCCGGAGCGTGCCGCCGAGGAGTTCTGGACCGAGGGCGCGATCTACGACGGCGCCCTCGCCGTCATCCCGTCCGTGAGCGGGGCCGTCCTGCGAGCCGCGCTCGATCAGCTGCGCGCGCTCGGCGCCAAGCCCGCGGCGGCGATCGTCAGCCGGCGGCTGCGGGAGCTCGGCGAGCGCCAGGTCCCGCGCGGCCCCCGCGCGAGCACGAGCATCAACCCCGCGGGACTGACGAACCGTGAGCTGGAGGTGCTTCCGCTGCTCGCCGAAGGGCTGCGCAACGCCGAAATCGCTCAACGCCTGGTCGTCTCGCAGAAGACGGTCGACCACCACGTCTCAGCGATCCTGCGCAAACTCGGAGTCAGCAGCCGTGGCCAGGCCGGCGCGACCGCCACCCGGCTCGGCCTCATTCCAAAGATCACCTAGTCCTGCGCTACCTCGCGATAGCGGAAAGGCCCGCGACGGGCCTCACATCCACCGCACGTACCAGGCCTCCAACTCACGGCCAGTCGCCCCCGGCTTGTTCAACCCGGACGACACGGCCGATGCTGACGGTGAGTTGGTGGCCGCACATGCCGCACTCGCACCGCCAGATGGTGATCGGTCCGAACTCACTGTCCTTGCGGACGTCCATGTTGCTGCCGCACTCGTCGCAGAAACGCAGCTCGACCATCTCGATCATCGCATCCCCGATTCTCCAGCCGCTTTTCCAGCGCGGCTCGCCGGCCGGCGCCCCGTCTCCGGTTCAGGCCGGCTCGGATGGTCGCGCCGTAGATGGATCATCTACTAATTGAATCAAATTAGTGGGAAAATTGGATCACCACGCTCCTCGCGGCGGACCAGCGCTGCGGGCGGTCACCACGGGCGCCGAGGGAGTCCTCGCCGGACCGGGCACGATCGCTCGGTTACGAAGACCGCGACATCGCCACATTCGGAGAGATCCTCGCCCCCGGAAACGTCGAGCGAGACGGCGCCCCGCCCAGTCCTGAGTTTGGCAAGCAGCGAGTCGTGCGTCGCAGCGGGCACCGCAGGGTGCTTCCCAGGCTAACCTCGGTGGTGGATCGAGGCATCACTGCGCCGGTGGGTGTTGTCGGGTTGCTGTTCACCGACATCGAGGGCTCGACGCGTTTGGCTATGGAGCTCGGTCCTCGCTGGTCGCAGGTTCTGTCGGAGCATCACGCATTGGTTTCTGGCGCGATCGCCGCTGAGGGCGGGTACGTGGACGGGACCGAGGGGGACGCGTTCTTTGCGACGTTCTCGGACGGCCGCGCGGGGGTACGCGCGGCGATCGCCGCGCTCGCGGCGCTCAGACGGCATCGCTGGCCGTCGGAGGTGGGTGAGCTGCGTGTCCGGATGGGGCTGCATGTCGGTTGGGTTCAGCGGGCGGCGACCGGCTATGTCGGTCTCGAGGTCCATCGAGCCGCTCGCGTGGCCTCGGCTGCTCACGGAGGCCAGCTGCTCCTGACCGGCCCGGGCCGGGCTGCGGCCGCGGGGATCGTGTCCACGGAGCCGCTCGGGCTGCATCGGCTGAAAGACTTTCCGGCGCCTGAGGAGCTGTTCTGTGCCGTCGTTGATGAGCGCGGCGCGGCCGCCTTTCCGCCACCGCGTACCCCGGCGTTCCGGCCGAACAACCTGCCGGCCAGATCACAGCTGCTTGTCGGCCGTGACCGTGATCTGGCGCGAGTCAGAAGGTCCCTGGCCGGCGATCAGGATCGCCTGGTGACCTTGATGGGTCGGGGTGGAATCGGCAAGACAAGCCTGGCCGTGGCCCTCGGCCATGAACTGCTCGACGACCGGCCGGGCGGGGTCTGGTTCACCAGCCTGGCCGCGGTGCGGTCCCCTGACCAGGCCCTCCAGCAGTTGGCGAACGAGATCGATGCTCCCAGCAAGCCGGGAGCCTCGCCCGAAGAGGCCATCGTGGCTCGCCTGCGCGGCCGTGGTCCCACGCTCGTGATCATGGACAACCTGGAGCACGTGCTTGCGGTCGCGCCGCAGCTCGCTGCGCTGCTCCGGGCTCTCCCTGAGCTGTCTGTGCTCTGCACCTCCCAGGCGCCAATCGGACTCACGATCGAACGGCGGCTGACCCTCGACACGATTGACGACGAGGCTGCGCTGTCCCTGGTCGAACGCGAGGCGGCCCGCCAGGGAGTCGATCCGGCGAGACTCCGGGACGATCGTGCCGCGCTGCTCGACGTTGTCCACCTGCTGGACGGCCTGCCGCTCGCACTCGAGCTCGCGGCGGCGCGGCTGAGTCTCCTGTCCCCAGGGCAGCTACGAGACCGCCTTGGTGTCTCGACTGCCGTTCTCAAGCACGTGGTGGCCGACCGTCCCAAACGCCAGCATTCGCTCCGGGCGACCGTCGACTGGAGCCTGGGCCTGCTTGAGGATGAACCGCGCGGGCTGTTCTCCCGCCTCGGAGTCTTCGCCGGCCCGGTGGAGCTGAAGGAAATCGAGGCGATCACGGGCGTCGACGGCCTCGACGTCCTGGAGGCCCTCTCAGCGTTGCTCGATGTGTCGCTGGTCCGCCGCGTAGAGCGTGGCGACGGTCGCATCCAGCTCGGGCTGCCGGAGGCCTTGCGCCAGATCGCGGCCGAGCTGCTCGATGCTTCCGAAGACGGCGACGAGTGGCGCCGGGCGCACGCGGGGCGCCAGCTCCAGATCGCCTGGGCCGCCCGGGCGACCGGGGACGCCGCCTGGGCCGACTACGAGGCCGCGGTCGCCGCCGACGTCGAGGCAAGCGCTGCGCTTAGCTGGGCGCGCGCGGTCGGCGACCCGGTCGCGGCGCCACTCGGGGCAGCCCGCGCCGCGCTCCTGGTCGATCTCGGTCGTGTCCCCGAGGCGTTGAGGATCCTCGAGCCGCTGCTCCAGGAACCGTCCGGAGACCCGATCGCCGACGCGCAGGCGCATCATTCCCACGCCTACGCGCTGACGGTGTGCGGCCGGGCCGATGACGCGCTCGCCGAAGTCAACGCCGCGCTCAGCGCCGCGCCCGACCCGGTCACCACGGCGAAGGCGTTGATGCTCCGGGGACTCATCCACCTTGACCGTGGCGAGCCGGAGCTGGCGCTGCGCGACAGCGAGGCGGCGGCGGCCGTCGCACACGAGGTCGGTCCCGCGCTGTATTCGGGGATCCTCGTGATGGAGGCCCAGGCCCGTATGGCCTGCGGAGACCTGGACGGGGCAGCCGACCACATTGCTGAGGCAGAAAGGGTCGGCGCCGGCGTCGACACGACGCGCCTCCGCGACCGCTACGCGTTCCAATGCGAGCTGGCCAGGCTGCACGGACGCCCGGAGGAGGCGCTCGCCTACGCGCTCCGTGCCATCGGCGCGTGGGAGGAGCGGGGCAGCATGCTGCACCTGCTCGGCAACCTCGCGAGCGCGGCCGGACTGCTCGCCGAACTTCGGTACGACCCCGAAGCGGTGGAGATGCTCGGAATCATCGAGGCCGTGGCCGCCGACGTCCACGGCCCGGGCGCCGATCCCTACGCGTCGCTTGATGAGCCTGGGACCGTCTTGGCCGCCGAGCATCGGCTCGGACCAGCGGCCGCCGAGCACCGGAAGAAGGGGCTGAGTGTGGCCGCGGGGATGCGCGCGACCCGTGGCACACAGCTCATCCGCATCGCCCAGCCGTCTGATCACGTCTCCAGGAGGGCCCGAGTGCCGCACATCGCTCGATCTCCGGACGGACCGACAAGGACGCGGGGGCATCGTCGGTGGGCGAGACTGCGGCTGGGGCGCGGGTAAGGTTCTCCGGCGGATGCACTGGCTGCTCGGGACCCGGACCGGCTTCACGCTCGACGCGTTGCGACAGCTGCGCGACCCGCACCTGTTCAAGTGGTACGCGGTCGCGCTGCTGGCCTTCGTGGTCTACGCCTACGCAGTCGAGATCGAGCGGAGGCGCTGGGATGTGATCGCGGCCGGCCTCGCCGTCTGGCTCGCCGACTGGTTCAACGAAATCGTCAACGCCATCGTCCTGCATGCCTCCGACCGCGCCGCGCTCTGGACGACAACCGGTCCCACGGCCTATCAGATCCTGATCGGGCTCAACGTGGAGATCATGTTCATGTTCGCCTTGGCCGGCATCGTCTACGCCAAGCTGCTGCCGCCGAACCGTGCGATTCGACTGCTCGGGATGCCCAACCGTCTGGCCATCGCTCTGGGGCTCTCCGTGGTGAGCGTGGCGGTCGAGCTGTTTCTGCACGCGACCGGCACGTTCCACTGGGAGTACTGGTGGTGGAACACACCGTTCGTGCTACTGATCATCATCTTCGGCTACCTGTGGTTCTACCTCTACGCCGCGTGGGTGTTCGACGCGCCGCCACGCAACCGAACAAGGCGTCTCGGTGCGCTGGCCGCAATCGACCTGGGAATGGGTCTGCTGTTCGGAGTCGGACTGGGCTGGCTCTAGCCAGAGCCGGTCTCGACTAACGCCCTCTGCGGTTCAGCGGCCGAAGAAGGGGCGGGTCACGCGCGGCTTGTTGGCCTGATCTCCCCGCGGAGTGTCCGACGGCCTTGTCGGACGGAGAAGCCTCATGGACAATGGCGGCGAGTATGGCCAGTCCGGTGACGTTGCTCTTCACCGATATTCAGGGTTCGACCCTGATGCTGGATCGGCTCGGCGACGGCTATGCGGAGCTGCTCGCAGAGCACCACCGGGTGATGCGCGCGGCGATTGGGGACGCAGGTGGGCGGGAGGTCAGCACGGCAGGCGATTCGTTCTTCGCGGTGTTCCCGACCTCCGGTGCCGCGGTTGATTGCGCCTGCCGGGCGCAGCTGGGGTTGCGGGGTGGGAGGTGGCCTGATGGCGCGGCTCCGCGGGTCCGGATGGGCATTCATACCGGAGCACCGACCGCCCGCGATGGTGACTTCTTTGGGATGGACGTGCACCGCGCAGCGCGCGTGATGGCGGTGGCACACGGTGGCCAGGTGCTGTTGACTGAATCGGCCTGCGACGCGCTGGGCATTTCGGCGCCCACGCGCGATCTTGGTTATCACAGGCTCAAGGATCTCCCGGCCCCCGAGCATCTCTTCCAGTTGCTCGCGCCGGGGCTGGAGGTCGACTTCCCACCGCTGCGCTCGCTGAACCGGTCCAACCTGCCCACGCCGCCAAACCCGCTGGTGGGCCGGGCTGCGGAGGTGTCGGCAGCGCTGTGCTGCCTGCGACGTCCCGAGGTGCGGTTGCTGACTTTGCTCGGGCCCGGGGGCTCGGGTAAGAGCCGCCTGGCGATGGAGGTCGCAGCCGAGGCACGCTCGCGCTACCGCGATGGCGCCTGGTTGGTGCTGCTGGCGCCGATGCAGGATCCACGACTGATGGCCGCCGAGATCGCGCGGGTGCTCGAGGTCGACGCGGTCCCCGGAAAATCGATTGAGAATGCGCTCGCCACCTCGCTCGCGCAGCGCGAGCTGCTCCTCGTCCTGGACAACTTCGAGCATCTGCTCGAGGCCGCCGACACCATCGCTCAGGTCTTGTCTGCGGCACCCAACGTCGATGTCCTGGCAACCAGCCGCGAACCGCTTCGCCTTCTTGGGGAGCACCGGCTGGACGTCGCGCCTCTGCCGCTCGAGGAAGCCGGCGAGCTGTTCATGCAGCGAGCGCGTGCCGTGCGCCACGATCTGGTGACCGGTGAGGAAGATATGCGCGCGGTGGAGCGGATCTGCGCCCGGTTGGACGGACTGCCGCTAGCGGTGGAGCTGGCCGCGGCTCACATCGCGGCGTTCTCGCCACGGACATTGGAAGCGCGGCTGGCCGAAGGGCTGCCACTCTCCCCCGGTCCCCGTGACCTGCCAGAGCGTCATCGCACAGTGCGATCGACGATTGACTGGAGCTATCACCTGCTTGACCGCCAGGAACAGGCGCTTCTGGCCTCACTGTCGCCGTTTGTCGGCGGGGTCCGGCCGGATACCGCCGCGGAGGGATGGGGAGTCGAGGCGGTCGACCGTTTGATCTCATTGGCGGAGAAGAGCTTCCTGCGCCCGCGGGATGATCCTGACGGCGAGCCGCGCTTCCGGATGCTCGAGCTGATCCGCCAATACGCGACCGAGGTGGCCGAGTCAGACGACCTGGCGGGCGACGCGGCCGAGCGCCATGCCCGCTGCTGCCTGGCGCTGACCGAGCGAGCTCGGCCGTACCTGATCGGCCCAGTCCAGCTGCGATGGCTGGACCGGTTGGAGAGCGAGCATGCCAACCTTCGCGCCGCGCTTGACTACTACACCGAGCACGCGCCGGAGAAGGCGTTGCGCATGGCCTCCACATTGACCTGGTTTTGGGACATGCGCGGCTACCACATCGAAGCGCGCCGGCGGCTGGACGAGGCCCTGGCCCGAGCGCCTGCGAAGAGTCCGAGCCGCGGCGACGCGCTGCACTGTGCCGCCTGGATGGCGTGGAACCAGGGCGACGCCGAGGCGGCGCAACCGCTGCTGCGCGAGGCGCTGCCCCTGCTCACCCAGCAGGGCGACCAGCGGCTGCTGACCGAGGTCTATACCCATTCGGCGATCGTCGCCGAGATGCTCGGCGAGCATGACAGCGTGATGGCCCTGCATCGGAAGGCGATCGCGACTGCGCGAGACGCCGGCGACGATTGGGCGCTCGGAGTGGCACTGAACAACTGCGCGATCGTACGAACGCTGCGCACGGACCTCAGCCTGGCGACGTCGCTGCTGGAGAAGGCGTTGACCGCGCTGCGTCCCACCGGGGACGCCTACATGATCTCGATCGTGCTGGCCAACCGCGCCGAATTCAAGCTGTACGGCGACGACCTCGACTCCGCGCAGGCACTGACCGAGGAAGCGCTGGCACTCGCCCGCCAGATCGAGTTCCGACCGCTGATCGCAGGCATGCTCGAATTCGAGGCGCTCATCGCGCTTGAGCGAGGCGACGTTCAAGCCGCCGACAGCCGTGTCCGCGAGGCGCTTGACATCGGCTTGCCGTTCCAGAGCGAGGCGTTCGCGCTGCGACTGACACTGTCGGCGAGCCTTGCATCCGCACGAGGCCAGAGCCATCGCGCGGCGACGCTCTGGGGAGCCGCGGCGAGCGCCTACGCCCACGTCGGCTTCGAGGACCCACCGATCCTCAACCGCCTGCGCGACCGATGGCTCCCGCAGGCACAAGCCGCCGCGCCAGACCCTGAGACGTGGGACGCGGCTTACGCAGCCGGAGCCGACCTTGGCATGGAGGATGCGCTCGCGCTCGTCGCAACCGGGCACAAACAGCCGCGACCAGCCGACCGCTCACACCACGCGGTCCCAGGGTCATCCCCCGCTCAGGACATCACGGCCGGCTAGGACTCAGGCGCTTCCCGTGAAGCGGACGACGGGTGGCGGCACTGCTCGCCATACCGGGCTTGGTGTGGGCGACGATCGCGCCCTCGCCCGCCTCGAGCCCCTCCTTCAGGAACGGGAGCGCGCGCGAGGTGCTCGTCGTGGGACTCGTAGACGAAGGCGTTGTGCCGCGGGGCGGTGACGTCAGAGCTCCTGGCTGAATCGATCGGGGCGTCACGCTGCGGATACCCCAATCCGTCTAGGCAAGTCGCCGCGCGGTCGACGTCACGTCGGGGTGCTCCTGATGGGCGCGGGCTGGGCGAGCGCCTGGCGCAGCTTGGTCAGGGCTGTGGCTTCGATCTGCCGCGCACGCTCAGCCGTCAGCCCCAGGCCCGCGCCGATCTCGCTCAGCGTCCGCGCCTCCTGGCCGAGGCCGTAATGGCTGCGGATCACGTCGCGCTCCCGTTGCTCCAATTCATCGGTCAGGTCAAGCACTCCGTGGATCTCGAGGTCGTCGAGCACCTTCTCGTATGCCTGCTCGGCGGCGGGATCGACGATCCTCTCCGCGATGGTGGGGCTGGTCGCGTCGTCCGCGCGCGACCGGTCCTCGAGGCCTCGCGGCATGCGCTCGGCCGCGAGCAGGCTTTCCACCTGCGCCGGCGGGAGGCCGGTCCCGGCGCTCAGTTCTCCGGTCCCCGGTTCCTTGCCGTGTCTTTGCAGATGCTCGTTGCGCGTCCTCCTGATCTGGGCCAGGTGTCGCGCTGCACGATCCGAGAGCGCGACCGGCCGAGTGAGCTCGGCGACGAGCTCCTGCATGGCTTTGCGCACCCAGAACGAGGCATAGGCCCAGAACGGCGTCTCCAGCTCCGAGTCGTAGCGGCGCGCGGCGAAGAGCAATCCCGCCACGCCCTCCTGGAGAAGCTCCCGGCGCTCGACCCGGCTGCCCTGGAAGCTGCGGGCGAGGTTCGCGATCACGGGCAGGAAGGCCTCGACCAGCCTGCGGCAAGCAGCGTCGTCGCCGCATTCGGCCGCGATCACCAAGTTGCGTTCCTCCTGTGCGGTCAGTCGGTGCTGAGCCAGTAGGAATCCTCCGGTCCTGAAGACAGACCGATTCTTGCATTTCGGACTTGGGTTGGTCCGGGGGCGGCTTACTGAGCGTCGTCACTGCACCCATCCCGCGACCAACGGAGGTCGACATGAGCAGCGTCCAGGACACGAGCGAATCCGCGACCGGCACCGCCGGGCGCGAGACAATCGACCTGAAGCTGGAGGTCGTCGTCATCCCCGTGTCCGATGTCGACCGGGCCAAGGCTTTCTACGCCGGCCTGGGCTGGCGGCTCGACGCCGACGTCGCTCCCGGCGAGGACTTCCGGGTGGTGCAGGTCACGCCTCCGGGCTCGCCGTGCTCGATCATCTTCGGCCGGGGCGTCACCTCGGCCGCCCCAGGATCGGCGCAGGGACTTCACCTGATCGCCTCCGACATCGAGGCCGCGCGCCAGGCTCTCGCCGCGCATGGCGCGAACGTGAGCGAGGTGTTCCACGACGCGGGCGGCGTGTTCCACCACGCCGGGACGACGGGACGCGTCAGCGGCCCGGATCCGGAGCGCCGCAGCTACGGCTCGTTCGCCTCGTTCGAGGACCCGGACGGCAACGGCTGGCTGTTGCAGGAGATCACCACGCGGCTGCCCGGCCGGATCGACCCGGCCGCGACCTCGTTCGCTTCAGCGGGCGACCTGTCGACGGCGCTGCAGCGTGCTGAAGCGGCGCATAGGGAGCACGAAGCGCGAACCGGCCGGGCAGATCCCAACTGGCCGGCCTGGTATGCCGAGTACATGGTTCGCGAGCAGACCGGCGAGGAGCTCCCATCGTGACCACCACCGATTATGACGTGATCGTCCTCGGTGGCGGAGCGCCTGGAGAGCACTGTGCCGCCGCCATCGCGGAGGGCGGTCTGCGGGTAGCGGTCGTCGAGCGTGACCTGGTCGGTGGCCTGTGCTCGTACTGGGCGTGCATTCCATCCAAGTCACTGCTGCGCCCGGGCGAGGCGGTGCACAGCGCGGTCGAGGCCGGTGCCAGAGCTGAGGTCGACGTGCAGGCCGCACTTGATTGGCGCGACTTCATGGTCTCTGACTACTCCGACACCGGAGCGGCGCAGTGGCTGGCGGACCGAGGGATCGCCCTGCTGCGCGGTCGCGGTCGTCTCGCCGGGACAGGAGTGGTCGAGGTCGACGGCGTGCGCTACACGGCCGACAACGTCGTACTCGCCAACGGCGCCGATCCGATCGTGGCCCCCGTTCCCGGCTTGCGAGAGCTCGACGGCGTCTGGGGCACGAACGAGGCCACCGGGATGAAGACCGTGCCGAGACGGCTGATCGTGCTCGGAGGTGGGGCGGCCGGTGTCGAGCTCGCACAGGTCGTGCGCCGTCTGGGCGGTGCGGTGGTGCTCGTCGAGGGCGCCCATCACGTGCTCGCGCGTGAACCGGGCCCGCTGGGCGAGGCACTCGGTCAGGCGCTGCGCCGCGACGGGATCGAGCTGGTGCTCGGTGTGCACGCCATCGCCGCCTCCCGCGACGGCGAGGACTTCGTCCTGAAGCTGGAGGATGGACGCGAGCTGCGCGGCGATCGCCTGCTCGTGGCGACCGGACGGCGCCCGCGGGTCGAGGGCCTCGGACTGGAGACCGTCGGCATCACCGCGGACGCGCGCGGAATCCCGGTCGATGCGCACATGCGCGCGGGCGAGCGGTTGTGGGCGATCGGCGACGTCACCGGCATCTGGCTACTGACCCACGTCGGCGAATATCAGGGCGAGGTGGTCGCCTCAAACATCCTCGGTGAGTCCCGTGAGGCCCATTACGAGGCCGTCCCGCGCGTGACGTACACCGATCCACAGGCCGCGGCGGTCGGTGCGATCGAGGCGGAGTTCATCGCCACCACCCCGTTGTCCGAGATCGCCAAGACCGCGACCTACACCCACGCGTACGCCGAATCGAATGGGTTCATGACGCTGCTCAGCGACGGGGAGTATCTGACCGGCGCGTACGCGCTCGGTCCGGAGGCCGGCGAGTGGCTGCAGCAGGCGACATTGGCGATTCGCGCCCGCGTCCCGCTGGAGGTGCTCAGCGACACGATCCAGCCGTTCCCGAGCTTCTCCGAGATCCACGCCGCGGCGCTGAAGGCGCTCCGACGCGAGATCGTCAATGACCGCCGGGCAGTCGGCGCGGCATCGCGATGAGCGTGATCGGAGGAACCGTGACCATGACCGGCGCGACCTACGACATCGACGGTGGCCGGCAGTTCGTCTTGTGATCAGAAGGAGCACAGCATGGAGTTTCTCGTCGGACGTGACGTGACCATTCCGGATGGGACGCCAGAGTCCGAGGTCAAGGAGCGGGTGGGCACCGAGGCGAGCGCTGCGGCCGGCCTGGCCCGCGAGGGACACCTCCTCCCGGGCACCGTGCCGCTCAATAGCCTCGGCGGACGCGAGGCGACCGGTGTGGTCGACGAGACCAACCTCGTCCAATGAGCGCGCCGGTTGCAATCATCACCGGCGCGTCACAGGGCATCGGCGCAGGTCTCGTAGCCGGTTTCCGTCGCGCCGGATATGCCGTCATCGGGGTCGCGCGCTCGCTCCCGTCCTCGGACGACAACGCATACGTCGCCGTTACCGGCGATATCGCTGACGCCGAAACCGCTCGCCGTGCGGTCGACCAGGCTCTTGACCGCTTCGGGCGGGTTGACACGCTGGTCAACAACGCCGGGATCTACATCGGCAAACCGTTTACCGAGTACTCAGTCGAGGACTACGCCGCGATCACCGCAGTGAACCTGACCGGCTTCTTCCACCTCACGCAGCTCGTGATCGCACAAATGGTCGCGCAGCGCAGCGGGCACGTTGTCAACGTCTCCACCTCCCTGGTCGACCACGCGGACAGCGAGCGGCCCTCCGCGCTGCCCGCCCTCACAAAAGGGGGACTCGTCGCGGCCAGCCGCTCGCTGGCGATCGAGTACGCCTCACGCGGCGTTCGCGTGAACGCAGTCTCGCTCGGCGTCATCAAGACACCCACTCACGACCCTGCGTCGTACAAGGCGTTGGAGCCGCTCCACCCGCTGGGGCGCGTCGGCGAAATCAGCGACGTCGTCGACGGAATCCTCTACCTCGAGCGCGCAGCGTTCGTCACCGGCGAGACGCTGCACATCGACGGCGGGCAGGCAGCCGGGCGCTAGCACCTGACACTGCGACCCATCCTCCTCACACCTTGGCGGCAAGGCCTGCACGATGCGCCTCCCTCAAGATCAGCGTTTGGGTACTGCCTCATGCCGGACGAATTCAGGACGGTCGCTGAGATCGCCGGGGTTCTGAAGCTCAATCCGAAACCGTTCGCAACTGACTCCTGCCGCCGGCGCCCCCGAACGGATGCCGGCCCACCTGGCCCCCTGAGGTCCACGCGCCGACTGGAAGAAGCATCGAACCCTGCCGGAGCTCTCGGCGACATTTCGCCGTTTCTGCGTCCTCCGCGCGGCGACTGCAGACGTTTCGGTTGCTAGCGCCTGTACGTGAGCGCCAGTGGGCGGCGAGGCCCCTGGCCGACGGCAGTGCACCAAGAAGCCGATACGCAGGAGACGTCCGTCAGGTCGGCGTTCGTTATGACCCGTTCCTGGAGGACCGACCAGCTGCGCCCGTTCCACCAAGCGGCGACCGGGGAGGAGAGGAGCTTGGGCCCGGACTGGGAAGTCCCTACCCCCATACATGCCAACCGGGATATGCACGACACGGCAGTCAGCCCGTCTGGGGACCCACTCCGGACCGAGGTCCAGATGGTCCCACCCCAACGCTCGGTTGCATCGCCGTCAAAGCTGCCGACGGCGAGGCAGGCCCTCGGCGAGGAGCACGAGACCCCCTGAAGGTCGAAGTTCCCCGAGTCAATACTGCCTTGGTCCGTCCACGTGTGACCATTCCACCCTTCGGCCACCGCAGAGGAGCCACCATCGGTGCTGAACCCGCCAACGGCCTCGCAGGCGGTCGTGGTCGCGCAGGACACGCCGCTGAGTGGAGTGTCGTGCGACAAGGGCTGAAGCGACCATGAAAGGCCGTTCCAGCGCATCGTCAGGGAAAAGTCCTCCCCCAGCACGTTGTTGGGATCAAAGACGCCGCTGTCGCCGACGGCAAGACACACCTTCGAAGATGGGCACGAGACGCTTTGCAGGCTCGCATATGGCAGATGCGGGGTTCCCTGCAGCAGCCACCTCCGGCCATTCCAGCGCTCCGACACGATCCCGGACTCATCCGAGCCGACCGCGGTACATGCCGTCGCCGAGCTGCACGACACGCCATTGAGCGTCACGGCGCGACCTCGGTCGGGCACCGCTACCCGAGCGATCGACCACCTCTGACCATCCCACCGCTCCGTTAGCGCCGCCGTTGCATTCCCCTTTCCGCTCAAACCAACCGCGATGCAAGCTGCCGCTGTCGGACACGAGACGGAGTCGAACACGCCATACGTCGCGCCTCGAGGTAACGGCGCGGGCTGGCGAGTCCAAGTCGCGGCGACCGCGTGGCCCCCGCTCGCAGCCCAGACGACCAGACCCGTGAAGACAAGACACGAGCGGCCACGCCACCGCCTCGCACGGTGAGATCCGCTCCCGGAAGCGCCTTGGTCGCCGTTGTGAACCACCGCACCCCCCCCGATCCCGTCACCGATCAGCACACGGTCCACGAACGGCATCGATACGCTGCATGCCACCCAATGGACAACCCCCTCGGCCGTCGAGCGCCCGTTGAACCACCGGTTCTTCGAGCATTGGGCGATCTCGACGGGCACGGTCGGCCGTGTTGGACTTCCACGTGCCACCTTGCGCCTTGGACCAGCCGGCGGAGCAGGGGGCTTGGGCGCACTCGAAGCTGACCGGCAGAACCATCGCCATGCGCCTGTCACGGTGATCCGCACGGACTGGCTGCCACGAAACGGCGCAAGCGGTGTGCAGAGTGCCGGCACATGGGCTACGGCTTTCCCGGCGGGCCCTACTGGTGCACCACGAAGTCGATGCACTGGCCCTGGTTCTTGAAGCCATACTGCGCGTAGCCCCCGTTCATGCACTGCGCCTTGGTCATGGGTTGAGTTGGCGGAGCGCCGCCGCCGGCCGTGCCACCCGTCGTGCCGCCGGCCGTGCCACCACCGGTCGTGCCGCCGGCCGTGCCACCACCGGTCGTGCCACCACCGGTCGTGCCGGTCGTGCCGGTCGTGCCACCCGTGGTCCCACCGGTTGGTGTCCCGCCGGTGGCTGCATCGCCGGGTCCGGGGGCTATGCCGGCGCCCGAGTCGACGGGTGTGCCACTGACCGGGCCACGGGTGGTGGCACCGCCTGAACCGCCAGTGGACGCGCCGGGCCCGCCGCCGGAGCGGCCGATGGATACACCCCCGGGGCCGCTGCTCGAGCCACTGCGGGCCGGCCGGTTTGGGACCCCGGGAGAGCCCTTGGTCAGCCCCACCGCTCTGTTGCCCGGCGCGGCACCTCCTGGGCTCCCGTCCGACCGATGTGGCGCGCCGGGCGCCGTCTTCGGCGTCCGGCGAACGGCATGAACGACGCGGAGTTCGCCGGCGAACGGATGCAGCAGGGACCCGCCCCTGGCAGCGCCTCGCGCGCGACGCACGTGGTGGTGCGAGCCGCCTCGCCGGCCAACCGAGCTGGTGGGGGGCGATACTGCGGCCAATTGCTGGAGCGGAGCCTGATGACGCCCGGCAGCGGGACCTCGTGAGTGCCCAAGGCCGATTGGGGGGACGACGGCCACCGCGCTGACCGCGATCAGGGCGGCGGTGCTGGCCGCTGTCGGCATTGCGGGCACGCTGTGCGCCGGGCCGCTGGTGCGGCGGACCCAGGCGATCGCGCGCTGCGGTATCGCGCCCAGGATCGCCCACGCCACGAGGATCCTGTTGCCGGAGTAGTAACTGATGAACGCCCGCACCGCGTCGGGATCGAGCTGGACACCAGCCTGCGCAATGAGGATGTCGATCGCCTGCTTGTGACGAGCCGACGGCCGGTAGGGGCGTGCCGACGTGATCGCGTCGAACGTGTCCGCGACGGCGATGATCCGGGCTCCGAGTGGAATCTGCTCGCCGTGGAGGCCCGCCGGATATCCGGATCCGTCCAGCCGCTCATGGTGATGGCGAACGAATGCCGTGAGTTCCGGGTCGCCCAGGCAAGCGACCATCTCTGCACCCTCCGTGCTGTGACGCTTGATGATTTCGAACTCTGCGTCCGTCAACGCGCTTGGCTTCATCAGGATCTCGCGCGGTAGCCGAAGCTTGCCGACGTCGTGCACAGCAGCCGCCCGCCCGACCCTCGCTACCTCTGCTGCCGACAGGCCGAGCCTGCGGGCGACCATGGTCGCGTAGCGAGCGACACGACGCGAGTGGCCATCAACGTAGGGGTCGTGTGCCTCCAGAGCGTCGGCAAGCCGCGTGAGCAGCTCGAGCCGCCGCTCAGCGCTGGCTTGGGCGCCCCCCGCGTGGTCGCCGTCGGTGCCGGGACTGACCCCAGGAGTCGCAATCCCGAGCGCCTTCGTCGCCACGTCGAGCTGGTGCTCCACGTGCAGACGCCGCAACCAGCCCCACAGCAACAGCTCGCTGAACAACACGTCGCCACATTCTGGACGCCTCTTCCAATACCAACTGCCGGCAGCAGATGCGATCAGCGACAGCGCGACGGTTACGCACACGCACAACCAGGGCGATGAGACCACGCCGCCCGCGCGGGCGCCCCACACGACGGCAATCGGCAGCAACGCGACCACCATCGTCGCCAGCACAGCATGCGGTAAGTACCGCGTCGCCCGAAAACTCATATGATCCCTCACAGCGCGCACCCACGCCGCTCCCCAGAGATGCCGCGCCAACTAACGCGCCACCTGGGAGCGTTGCAACGATAGTTACAGATCGCAGGTGAAAAGAGAAGCGGTGCGAACGAGATTGTCGGCGGTTTCCCGCTCAACGCTAAGCAATCCTCCTCATTGCTGCGCTCCGCGCCCACATTTGCCCTGCCGCACCACGGCTCCTGCGCGAGACGCACGCGCCGTGCCCGCGTCCCGCGGGGGGACCTCCCCGTGGGCGAGATGGAGCCGGCCGGCGGGTACCTCAGCCGCATCTTCGCAACCGCCGCCCAGGCTCGACACACTTGCTATCGCCACCGATGCGCGGGACGGGGCGGTGTTCAATACCCCCGGGCCCGCCGCGCGGACGTTGCGGTCGTGAGAAGCGGATCAGCAGTCTCGGGCTTATCGAGACGCTGATGGCCTTCCGTCTGAGGGAGCGGCGCTGTAGGGTGGGCGGCGGTGCGCCGGGCGGTTGAGCTGACGTTGGTCGTGTTGCTTGCCGTGCTCTTCGTAGCTGAGTCTGCGGATGCAGCGGCCGTGCAACGCTTTCCGCGCGGGTTCTTGTGGGGTACGGCGATCAGCGGCTTTCAGACGGAGATGGGTCACGGGCGCAACCTGGACCGCGGCTCTGACTGGTGGGTGTGGGTGCACAATGCGGCGAATATCGCCGCGCACCGGGTGAGTGGCGATGAGCCCGAGCGGGGTCCGGGTCATTACGCGCTGTTTCGGACCGACATCGGCCTGGCGCGCGGCCAGCTACACAACAACGCGATGCGGATCTCGATTGAGTGGAGTCGGATCTTCCCGCGTTCGACCGCCCGGGTCACCGGCCCGCTTGACCTGGCGGAGATGAAGCGGCTCGACAAGCTCGCCAACCAGCGGGCGGTGCGCCACTACCGTGATGAGTTGGTGGCCATCCGCCGCGCGGGGATGACTCCGTTTGTGACGGTCAACCACTTCACCCTGCCGCTGTGGGTCGATGATCCGATCGCCACGCGGGACGCCTTGGCTCGCGTCGGGGCCAACGACCCGCCCCCGTCCGGGCTGGCCGCTGCCGGCTGGCTCAGCTCCTCGATCGTCCCGGAGTTCGCGAAGTACTCCGCGTATCTGGCATGGAAGTACGGCAAGCTTGTCGATTTTTGGAACCCGATCAACGAGCCCATGGTCGTCGCCGCCAGCGGCTACGTGAACATCCCTGGGGTATTCGGCGACTTCTTTCCCCCGGGCGCGCTCAACTACCCAGCCGCGATCCGCGCGCTCCTGAACCTGGTGCGCGCCAACGCTGCGTCCTACGACGCGATCCACAAGTGGGATCGCCGAGCGCACGTCGGGCTGGTCCAGAACATGATTGCCTTCACGCCCGCCAAACCGACCCCGGCGGACGCGGCGGCCACCCGGCACGCGAACTACCTCTTCAACAGCTGGTTCATAAACGCGGCGGTACGCGGCGACGTCGATGTCAACGCCAACGGCGTGATCGACCCCGGCGAGCATCACCCCAAGCTCGCCGGAAAGGCGGACTTCATCGGTGTCAACTACTACTTCCGCGGCCGGGTCTCAGCCTTGGGCGCCCCGCTGACCCCAGCGATCCCGGTGCTCGACTTCCTCCCGTCGACCAGCTACCGCACGCCGCAGAACCCCGCCGCGCCGCCCTGCCCGACAACCTGCAGCGATTTCGGCAACGAGATCTACCCGGCGGGCATGAAGCAGGTGCTGCGGATCGCAGGCAGCTTCCGCCGTCCCGTGTACATCACCGAGAACGGCATAGCCGACGCACGCGACCGGCTGCGGCCGTCCTACACCGTCAAGCAACTGCTCGTGCTGCTGGACGCGATCAGGCACCACGTGGCCGACGTGCGTGGTTTCTTCGAGTGGTCGCTGGTCGACAACTTCGAGTGGGCTGCCGGCTACTCCGAAAAGTTCGGGCTCTACTCATTCAACCCGCGCACGCTACGACGCACCGCGCGTCCGAGCGCCCTGTACTACGGCCAGATCGCGCAGGCTAATGGCCTGCCCGCTTCACTTGTGCGTCGCTTTGACCCCTGACCTCCGCAACGCGCGGCCCGACAAGACCTGTTCCCGACAGCAGCCGTATCCCACGGTACGACGCGCCGCACGGTCGGAGTACCAAGCGGAATACGCGGCACCTGGGGGAATGGGCGCACCGCGAAACTCGGCACGCGGGACCGCACGAGCGGCTCATAAGGGCGAGACGACTGCATCCGCGGCGAGCGGCGAGACGACCTGCATCCGCGGCCGCGCCGCCGCGCTCTTACCTGACCGAGCGATGCATATCCGCGCCTTTCGCTTCGTCGGCTCCGCCAGAACGCGGGAGCCGCGGAGGGCCGGTTGTCCCGCCTCCGGCTGCAGGCGATAATCCATACTCGTGGCCATGGTCAGTTCGGACAAGGCGATTTCGACGAACGAGCTTCAGCTTCGTCGACGCATGGGGACTTGAGCCGGAATGGAACCTCGGTGGCTACGCGATCAACGCCGCCCAGCGGATAACGGTCCCGGTGACGCCAAGCTGAGATGCTGGTGAACGCCGATTATTTGGTTGTGGGGGCTGGCTTGAGCGGCCTGGCGTTCGCCGATGCGCTGGTCGCCGAGGCGGACGTCGAGGTGACCGTGATCGACCGCCGACAAGCCTTGGGAGGTCATTGGCTGCACGCGTATCCGTTCGTTCGCCTGCACACCCCCTCCGCGTACTACGGCGTGAATTCGCTGGCACTCGGTGAGGACCGCATCGACCACGTCGGCGAGAACGCCGGGTACTACGAACGGGCAACCGGCGGCGAGGTGTGCGAGTACCTCGCCGAGGCCGCCAGGCGGCTCACGCGGACCGGGCGGATCCGCGTGCTCACCGGCCATGAGCACCTCGGCAGCGGGAGTAACGGTGAACGGGTCAGAGACTTGAGCACCGGAGAGCTTCACGACCTCGCGGTACGCCGCAAAGTCGTCGACGCCCGATATCTGGAGGCGTCCATCCCGGCGACTCACCCTGCTCCATTTGATGTGGCCCCGAGCGCCCGGTTTGTGCCTATCAACGACCTGCCGGCGGCCGCTGACTCGGCCAGCTCCTACGTCGTCCTCGGGTCCGGTAAGACAGCCGCGGACGCATGCGTCTGGCTTCTCGATAACGACGTCGAACCAGATCGGATTCGCTGGATCCGGCCCCGCGACGCGTGGTTCCATGACCGCGCGCAGTTTCAGCCGCTGGAGCAGGTCGGTGCGATCATGGAGGGGATCTCCCTCGATGCCGAGGCCGCCGCTCAGGCGGCAGACGTCTATGACCTCTTCGAGCGGCTCGAGGCCTCGGGCCGGCTCGTGCGCATCGACACGTCATCGCCGGCAACGATGTACCGCGGCACCATGCTCAGCGCCCGTGAGCTAGCCGCCCTTCGCCAAATCGGCGACGTCGTCAGGCTCGGCCGAGTGCGACGGATCGAGACCGACCGGATCGTGCTGGAACGCGGGGACATCCCAACCGGCCCCAGCCTCTTGCACGTCGACTGCACCGCCCTGGGCCTGAACAACGCTCCCGCCACACCAATCTTCCAGCCCGGTCGGATCGTCCTCCAGCAGGTGCGGCACCTCTCCCCTTCTTTCAACGCAGCCCTCATCGCCTTCGTCGAGGCGCACCGAGACGACGACGCAGACAAGAACCGGCTTTGCCCACCCAATCCCTACGCCAGCAGTATCGAGGACTGGCCACGCATGATGAGCCGCACGTGGAGGACGGAGGGGCGGTGGTTGAGCGAGCCCGACCTCTCCGCGTGGGTCGCCGCCAGCCGGCTCAACCTGCTGCGTGCGCTTCCCGACCACGCTGCCGAGCCCTCCGTGCAGGCGGCGGTCAAGCGATATCTCACGCACGTCGGGGCCGCGATTGAGCGGCTCGAGCATGTGCACGGGTCGAGCTCACCCGCGGCGCAGGAGCCGGGGCGATTGGCTCCGACCTAGGAGCTTGAGAGAAGTCTTTCACCCTTCGGCCGCTCGGCTACGGTCTTGAGGGAAGCTCGCCACATACTCGACGGCACTACTTTCGATGGACTTGAAGCCGCGACCTTTCGCCTGACCCACGGCGAGGACGTGAACGGGCACTCTCGATCCCGCGCGGAGTCTCAGGCGGACAGCGACCTCGATCCGGGCTAAGTACGGAGTTGACCCGCGTGGGCGGAGCGGATGCCTTACACCCATGACTGGCGTAGGTTCCGCCGGGTCCAAGGTTGGTCAGCCAACTGGACCGCTGGAATCGCGGGCGCAAAATGCGATGAGGAGGGGCGGGTTGCGGGCGTCAAAGCCGGGGGTCGCGCCGGACGTGGGCGGCAACCAACCAGAGCGGGTCGTCGCGTGAGGCAGCGACCCGCACGGCAGGTCCTCGGCGTGGCGATCGCGCTGTTCGTCGCCGCCGCGGTGCTCACCGCCGCCGTGCTCGCCGTTCGAGCGGGGAAGGGCTTGGGCTACGAGCCGTCAGCAGTCAAGGCCACCACCGGCGCCAGCATCACACTGTCGGCATACCCGGACAGCATGGTCTGCCACGGCTCCGGGGGTGGTCCCCACGCGGACTGGGTCACGTACTGCCCCAGCACGAGCATCAAGGTCCCGGCACACAGCATGGTGACGGTTACGATCAACCAGTACGACACCGCGACGACGTTTCACAACGTGTTCTTCGCCAAGGTTCGCGGCACGGTGGGCGACCTGATGACCGTCAACGGGAAGCCGATGTCACAGGTGCCTCCTGACGCGGCTGGCCACACCTTCACGATTCAGACACCGCCGGACGCTAACGAGTATCCGCTGTTCGTCAACGTTCCATTGCTGGGCGTGCCGGACACCGCCCCCAACGCGGTGACGGTCAACGGTAGTCCGTACCCCCGGCCGAACGTCATTGTGTTCAGATTCCAGACGGGGGGTCCTGGGACCTACGTTTGGCATTGCTACATACCCTGCGGCACCGGTCTGGCCGGCGACGGACTCGGTGGGCAGAACAACTTTGGCGGCCCGATGGCGACCACCGGGTACATGGCGGGAACGCTGACGGTGACGTGATGTCGGCGGGCACCACACCGTCGAGCGACGCCGCGCCTCCGCCCTCCGAGAACAGGCTGCACCTCAGGCGCGTCCTGATGATCTGGGCGGTGCTGTCGGTGATCTGCGTCGCGCTTGTGATCCTGTTGGGACCGGTGGTGAACCCCACCTCGGCCAGCAACGACGCGGCCTTCGCGAACCTGACGAACGTCCTGTTCACTGCCATGGCGGTCCCGGTGGCGCTGTTCGTGTGGGTGTTCGTCGGCTATAGCCTCGTCGCTTTTCGCGAGCCCAAGCGGCCGAGCGAAAACATCGACGAGCTCCAGGACGGACCGCCGCTGCAGGCGACTCCGCGCCAGCAGATCGCGTGGCTTGTGATCACAGCGTCGCTCGCGATCTTTCTAGTGGCCTGGGGAATGTTCGGCTTCTATAAGCAGACGACCGATCCCCCGGCAAGGCCGTTGGTGGTCAACGTCACCGGTCAGCAATGGACGTGGACCTACTCCTACCCCGCGCTGGGGGTGGAGAGCAACGAGCTGTATCTACCCGTCCATCGACCCGTGCAGTTCCGGGTCACCTCCGATGACGTGCTGCATGGCTTTGTCGTCGACGGTCTGGCCGTCGCGATGGACGCCAACCCAGGGTGGTGGACTACTGCCCCCACCGTCACCCCCACCAAGCTGGGGGACTACGCGACTCGTTGCATCGAGCTATGCGGGCTCTACCACACATACATGTGGTCCCGGGTGAAGGTGGTCTCCCCGTCGGCTTTCGCCGCCTGGGTCAAAGCCAACGGCGGCAATGGGGCGGCCGCCAACTCGTAGGGGCGATCGATGAGCACGACGACAGCGGTCCACGGCGAGACCAGACCACCAGCCTCCGGCAAGCGCGTCGTGATTCCGAGCGTCGTCTCGGGACTCGTGCTGGGGCTGGTGGGAGCGATCGTGTTCGCGATCATCGCCCACAGTCTTGTCAGTGGAGACCGGCAGGCGGATGACACCATCGCCGCGGCCTATTTGGGGTGGCTGCTGTTCTTCCTCATCGGCATGGGGGCGGCCAACTGGCTGGTGAAATGGCTTCGCGGGCGACCGGAGACGACGCACGAGCAGGAGCTGGCACTGGCGGGCAAGGGCGAGGGCGTCTGGCGGTACTTCCGCTTCTGCACCGATCACAAGGTGGTTGGAATCCAGTACACGGTGCTGGTGCTGGTGCTGTTCGCGGTGGGCGGCCTGGCGTCGTGGATGATCCGGCTGGAGCAGATGCAGTCCGGCGCAAAGGTATTCACGCCCGCCACGTACAACACGATCGTCGGCATGCACGGCCTGGTGATGATCGCCACGACGATCATCATGATCAGCGCAACCTTCGGCAACTACTTCGTGCCGATCATGATCGGCGCCGACGACATGGCGTTCCCGCGGCTGAACGCGCTCAGCTTCTGGACGCTCGCCTCGGCCGTTCCGGTGCTGCTCTCGGTGGTCGTGCTCGGCGGCTTCTCGACCGGCTGGACGGGCTACTCGCCGCTCGCTGACCAGGCGGCACTCGGCATGGATGCCTACTGCTTCACGATCATCGTGTTTGCGTTCTCCGTGCTCATGGGCGCCATCAACATCTTCGTCACCGTGCTGAGAATGCGAGCGCCCGGAATGACCTGGGGCCGGCTCCCGGTGTTCGTGTGGGCGACCCTTCTGTCCACGCTGCTCGGGTTGGTCGTGTTCCCCACGTTCACCGCAGCGGTCACGTTGACACTGCTTGACCGGGTGTTCGGAACCTCCTTCTACCAAGCGGCCTACGGCGGCAACAACTTCCTCTACGAGCAGCTCTTCTGGTTCATGGGGCACCCCGAGGTGTACGTGATCGCCGTGCCGGCCTTCGGCGTCATCTGCGAGGTGATCACGGTCTTCACGCGGAAGCCGCTGTTCGGCCAGCGTCTCGTGATCGGCGGCCTGTTCGGGATCTTCATGCTCAGCATGGTGGTGTGGATGCACCACATCTATTGGTCAGGCGGGAACACCGCGCTCGACCTGCCGACGATGCTCGACACGGAGCTGATCTCGATTCCGACCGGCCTGGTGTTCCTGGCGATCATCGGGACGTTGTGGCGGGGGCGAATACGTTTCGAGGCGCCGATGCTGTTCGCGTTGGGGTTCATCGCGAACTTCATGATCGGCGGTGTCACCGGCCTCTACCTCGCCGACGTGCCGACCAACACGATCTACCACGGCGATATGTTCACCGTGGCCCACTTCCACTTCACGCTGGTCGGAGGCGCCGTGTTCGGGTTCCTCGCCGGCTTCTACTACTGGTTCCCGAAGATGACCGGGCGCAAGCTCGACGAGGGACTCGCCAAGCTCCACTTCTGGCTCTTTGAGATCGGCTTCCTGGGGGTCTTCATCCCGCTGTTCTACGCCGGGCTGAAGGGAGAGCCGCGCTGGCAGGCGTTCGTCGATCCCGCGTTCGGCACCCAGAACCTGATCTCCAGCCTGTTCGCGATCCTGATCATCGCCTCGGTCGCGGTACTGGGCTACAACGTGCTCATGTCCTGGATCAGAGGCGAGCGCGCAGAGGCCAACCCATGGGGAGGGCGGACGCTCGAGTGGCTCCTGCCGAGCCCGGTGCCGCTGATCAACTTCGAACGACCCGTCGTGGTCTCCTCAGGACCCTACGATTACGGGACCGGCGGTCCGCGCGTGATGGGCGCCCCCGCGATCGCCGGGGCCGCTGTCGAGGGCGCTGCGCCCGCGCATCCTCCGCACATCGAACCGGCCGTGCGGGCCGACATGACTCGCTGGGGGGCGCGGCTGGCGATCCTCTCCTGGTCGATGCTGGCGGCGGCACTGTACCTGGGGTTCATCTACCTGGACGCGCTGAACACCCAAGGGCAGTTCCATCCCGCCTCCGAGACGACGCCGACGACGGTGGGCAACCTCCTGGTCACCGTTGCGGCCATCGGTGCCGCCGCATGCTGGAGCTATGGATACCGGGTGTCGCGGACGAGCGGGTACGGGAGCACCAGGACATGGTTGATCCTGGGGTGGATCCTCACGGCGGCGGGACTGGTCGGCGACCTGGTGGTGTTCGCGACCCTGAACACGCCGACGCCGCTTCATGCCTACGGCAGCTACATGTCGCTGTTCATCTTCTTCCACGCGTGGCACATGATCGTCGGTCTGGTGATCACCTCGCTGGTGCTTGGCACGGTGTTCGCCCGGAAGCTGGCGGGCCGCGAATACGTGGCTCAGATCGTGGGCTGGTGGTTGTGGTACGCCGCGATCGTTTCGGTCGTTCTGGTCGTCGTGATGGCGGCAATCAGCTGAGCCCGGGCGAGTGATGCCGCGCCCCGGTCGCATATCTCGAGCCTGATGGACCGCTTGCCCGCAGTTCTTGTCCTGACGGTGTTCGTGCTTCACCTGCTCGGCGAGCGCCGCGCCGTCGTGCTGACGGGCAGGCCTCGCGACCGTGGCGCTCGCCGGCGCGCGTTGATGTTCTACGCCGGACTCGCGACCATCCTGGTCGCGCTCCAGTCGCCGCTTGACTCCCTGGCCGACAAGCTGTTCTGGGCGCACATGGTCCAGCATCTGCTGCTGCTCCTGGTGGCGGCCCCACTGATCGTGCTCTCACGGCCGTGGATGTCGATCTGGCGGCCACTCCCGCTCCGGCTGCGACGGGGACTGAGCCGGAGCGTCATTCGCTCGCCGTACCTGGCGCCGCTTCGGGCGCTGTTCCGGGTGCTGACAGAGCCGTCCGCGGCCTGGCTGTTGTTCAACGTTAGCCTCGTGGTCTGGCACATGCCGGGCCCGTACGACCTGACGCTCCGAAACTCCTCGGCACACATCCTCGAGCACGCGATGTTCCTGGGGTTCGGGATCCTGTTCTGGGCGCAGGTGGCAGCATGCCCCCCGGCTCGCACGACCCTCTCCTATGGGCAGCGGATCGCCTTCCTCGGTGCCACGGCCGTGGTCAACGTGGGACTTTCGATGTTCCTCGCATTCGCCCAGCACCCGCTGTACAGCCACTACGCCCAGCTCGCCCACCGGCCGGGCGGGATCTCGGCGCTGGCCGACCAGCAGATCGGAGCCGGCTTGATGTGGACCGCCGGCGACCTTCCGTTCGCGATCGCGATCGCGATACTGGCGCACCGCTGGCTCGCCGGTCACGACGAGAGCACGTCAGAGCTCGGCACCACGGTGCAGGTGTAACCATGGCATTGGCGGCGCTCGCCCCAGGGCGCGAGACCCGACCGTGCATCCGGCGGGAACTGATCCGACGATGACCCGAGCGCGAGAGACAAGACGTCTGTGGCCGGTCGTCGCGGTACTCGTGCTCGCCGCGGCGGTGGTGGTGAGCGTCGCCGCCGATCTCGGATGCCGACGCGCGGCGTCGGGCCCGCCGTTCACGCTGGCTCTCGACCCGGGCACACGGCTATCCGGGCCGGCACCGGACTTCACGCTCACGAACCAGTTCGGGACATCGGTCTCGCTGCGCTCGCTTCAGGGCAAGGTCGTCATCCTCGCCTTTACCGACTCGCAGTGCACCACGGTCTGTCCGCTTACCACCACCGCCATGGTCGACGCGAGGCGCCTGCTCGGTCCAGCGGGTTCGCGTGTCGCGCTGCTCGGGGTCGACGCCAACCCGCGGGCGATCTCGGTCAAGGACGTGCGCGCTTACTCCGAGCTGCACGGAATGATTCCAGTTGGGAGTTCTTGACCGGCTCGCTGCGGCAGCTCAGCCGCATCTGGAGCGCGTACCACGTCGGCGTGGCGGCCGAGCACGGGCAGATCGACCACACCCCAGCGCTGTTCGTGATCAGCCCCGGTGGGGGATTGCAGAAGGTCTATCTCACCCAGATGTCCTACGCCAGCGTCGGCCAACAGGGACAGTTGCTGGCACAGGAGGCATCGAGTCTGCTTCCCGGGCACCCGCGCGTCCACACCACGCTCTCATACGCCCAGATTCCCACGACCGGCCCCTCTGCGAACGTCACGCTGCCACGCGCGGGTGGCGGAACGGTGCGGCTCGGGCCTGACGGCTCCCCGCGGTTGCTTGCGTTCTTCGCGACCTGGGACTCGGAAGTCACAGATCTGGGACGTGGGCTGGGGGACCTTGACCGGTGCGCGTCCGATGCCGCGGCACAGGGCCTCCCTCGACTGTTCGGCGTGGACGAGGGAAGGGTCGAGCCCTCGTCCACTGCGCTGCCCAGTCTCCTGCGTCGAGTCTCGCTGTCCTACCCGGTGGCGATCGACCGCAGCGGCCAGGTCGCCGACGGATACGGCGTGCGCGACGAGCCGTGGCTCGTGTTGGTCTCCGAAAGCGGTCAGATCCTGTGGTACTACGACATCTCGACCACCGGCTGGCTCTCCGTGCCATCGCTGGTCCGCGCGGTCCGCGCCGCCCTCGCCCACCCGCACGGCTCGTCGGAGCCTTCCGCGGTGCAGGCCGCACTGGCCGGCTCACCACCACCACTTCGAGCAGTGCACCAGCAGGCGGGACAGCTGCTCGGAACCACGGCCGCGCTCACCGCGCGGGTCCATGCTCTGCGCGGCTACCCCATCGTGGTCAACGCCTGGGCATCCTGGTGCGCGCCCTGCCGCACCGAATTCGCCCTATTCGCCGCCGCCTCGGCGTGGTACGGACGCCGGGTGGCGTTCCTCGGTGTAGACACCGGCGATTCGCCCGGCGACGCGCACGCGTTCCTGGCGCTGCATCCGGTGAGCTATCCGAGCTATCAGGCCAGGAGCCCCGCCGTGCTCCAATCACTGGCGGTGATCCAAGGCCTACCGACCACGATCTTCCTCAATCGCGCCGGCAAGGTTGTCTACGTTCACACCGGTCAGTACGACAGCCAGGGGACACTTGGCCAGGACATCAGCAGCAACGGGGGAAGCGGCTGAGCGTATCCGTCCGGCACCCCGGCCGGCCCGTTCCTCTCTGGAGCGGACAGACGGCCTCGAACCGCGACCGTCCACGCCCGGACGCGCCGGTGCCGCCAAAGCGGGGCAACGAGATCATCCGCGGTAGGCGTCCTGTCCCAGGCGGGAAGCAGGGCGGGCTTCAAGGCACGGCGGCCTGGATCCTCGGTCCGGTTCGGGTGTGGTCGCCGACAGGACGCGGCGATCCAGTTCGGTTGTGATCGCCGACAGGACCCGGGAAACGATCTCCGGCCAGGCGGCCGCGCCCTTTCGACGCTGGCGCGGGTCGCCTTCCAAAGCGCGCCGCTGGCGGGCACGAAGTCCCGCGGCGCGGGCACAACGTCGTATAACGGATGTCGAGTCGCCTGGTCGTCGACAGCGCGGTCGAACGGCTCGGGCTCTAGGTGAAGCATCAGCGACGCTTCCAGCACGGCCGCATGCTCCACGTCCCAGCTGGGGAACTCGTCGCCGAACAGCGTCCTCATCCCGCTGGACGACAGCTCGGAGAACGCTGCCTCGATCACCATCACCCGCAGCCTGGCGTCACGCGCTCGCTCGTACGAGCAGCGCCGCGTCCGGCGGCGGGCCGTGCTCGAACAGGCCGCTCCTCGGGGCAACTGTGACCTCCCAGCGCGGCGGGCCGCCCGAGTGCAGTCCTACCGGCGGCCCTGACGACCCGGCTGGTTATGTCTCAGAGCACGGTTGCGATCCCCCCACGGCCGTGATCGCCTGGTTGCGCGGCGACCCCGCCACGGCACGTTGCCGGGGAGGACAGGTTGCCGTCCAGGCCGGTCGGCTGGGCGTCACCTGAGCCGAGTTCGGCCGTGTGGGTGCGGAGACGCTCGTGGACCAGGCGGATCACCGTTGCACCGTCCCCCACCGCCGACGCGACACGTTTGATCGAGTCCTGTCGCACGTCGCCCGCTGCGAACACGCCGGACATGCTCGTTTCGAGCGGCAGTGGCTCTCGGTGATGATTCCACTCGACTTCGGGCTGCCCGAGAACCGCGCGGCCGGTGATGACGTAACCCTGATCGTCGCGGGCGATCCCCTCCGCGAGCCACTGCGTGTGGGGTTCGCCCCCGATCATGACGAACAGTGCGCCGGCAGGAACATCCTCGACGACACCGCTCGAGCGGTCCGCCAGCGTGATGGACTGGAGCGCTTGGTGTCCGGCGGCGCCGATCACCTCGGTGCGGTGGCGAATCAGGACATTGTGGGTCGATTCAATTGACCGAGCATGCCCGACCGACCGTCGTTTGTAAAGCTTCGTACCTAACCGCGGAGTTCGCGAACATCATGCCTAGCCCAGGGCCGCAGTACGCCGCAGAGATCGTAAGCGCCAGCGGCCGGAACACCTTATCCGGCTGTCTCCGTCGAGCTGTCGGGCTCGCGCGCGCAGGAGATCGATCAGATCGAGAGGTGGATGAAACGGGTCGGCCACGACGGCTCCGTCCGAGAGCGCGAGTCCTGCGAGGAGCTGTCCGTCGACTTCGGCGAGCAGGACGGGCGGCGCCGGAGGCGTCGAGCTGTCCAGCGCGGCAAGCCGTTCGAGCCGTTTCTCGTCGGCGGTGGAGCCGAAACGTAGCGTCACACTCGTGTCGGCCGCGAGCGGCCGGGCGGCGTGAACTGAAGGCCGCAAGGGCCCTCGGGCGAGCGCGGCTCGGCGCAGGTCATCCGCGTTAGCTTGCGCAAGAGCCTCAGTGAGCTGCGGGTGAATCATGTCGACGTCCTTTCAGCCAATCGGTCGCGCGGGGTTGAGTCGTTCAGTCGGCGAGCTCCAACTCAAACTCGATCTCGATGCCCTGGCTCGCGCGGGCGCGGAACCGGAGGCGTCGCAGCAGCGCGCGCGCCGGCCGGTTCTCCCACAGCGTGGTGGCGGTGAGGAGGGTGAAGCCGTTCGCGCGGGCGCGCCGCACGACGCGCTTGGCCAGCTCCGTGCCGACACCCATGCTCTGCAGCTCGTCGGCGACCTCGACAGCCACCTCCGCCACCCCAGATCGATAGGCAACACGCACGTATCTGGCGACGCCGACGATCGAGCCGTCGCGCTGATCGACCGCGGCGATCGCCTCGTGCTCGACATGATCGATATCGGTGAGATATGCGAGCTCCCGAGGCGTCAATTCGAGCTTCGGCGAGAGGAATCGCCTGCGCCGCGACTCGGGAGTGAGCCGGGCGAACAACTGCGAGAGACCGTCGCGATCGTCAGGACCGATAGACCGAACCCGGAGACACGTCCCGTTGGCCAGAACCAACAGGTCGGTCGCCGCTGCGCGGGATGCTCGGAGGAGCGCCCCGGCGTTCGGCGCGGACATATCGATGCATGACGTTTCGGTTGGGATGCTCATGACGTTTGGTCTGCGGGGTTGCATCAGGAGTCCTGGGAGTGTTATCCGCCGCCTCTTTGGCCGGGCTTAGCGTCGTCCTTAGCAACGGCGCCGTTGAGCCGCTCGTCGATACGCGCCACGCTGTTGGGACTGATTGCGGTAACGGCAGGGTCCGTGCGAGCGTTCGCGGCGGGTCGACTCTGACCTCGGGGACGCTGGATCGTCACCGGCGCAACCCGGGTCAGACGCACTGGTCGCCCAACGCACAGGAAGCCAGAAACCTCCAGTGGGTCAGGGAGATCTCAGAGCGGACGACGGGTCTCGAACCCGCGACCTTCGGCTTGGGAAGCCGGAAAAACAGCTGCTATTCGCTTGTCTTGCCGGATCTGAGGTGCTGTGAGATCGCCTGAGATGCGCCTCGAATCGCCGAGTTGGGAACACGCGTGGAACACGAGCGGCGGGGTCTTGCTCTCCTCGCGGGCGCACCACTGATGCCGATCGGTACTTCCGCGCGATGCGTGAGTAGCGCGGTCGCGCGACCCTTCGTCGTGGTTTGAGGGACGAGTCTGATGTGGCGGGCCGATGAGGCGCCTCGTCTGTGCGAGGGACGCGGAGGCGTGCGAGAAGAGTCCAGACACAGTCGCGGCGTGAGCGCCATAGTCCCTATCAGGGTGCGCGTGCTGTGCAATGACGCGGTTGCGTCGGCGGAGGTGACGTGAGATGTCGATCCTTTCTCTTGATCGGCCCAGCCGTGAGTGCGTTCCGCGGTTGCTGGATTTGGACGACGCGCGGGCGACCTTTCGGGTCGAGGTGCCGGAGCGCTTCAACGCTGTGCGAGACATCGTCGATCGGTGGGCCATGGAGGATCCTGGTGCCGTGGCGGTCGTTTCGCTGGACGCTCGTGGCGAGCTGGTCGCAGAGCAGTCTGCGGCTGATCTGGCTCGTGCTTCACGGGAGGCAGCCCGCGTGTTGTTGGATCTCGGGGTGGGCAAGGGCGACCATGTCTTCGTGATGCTCCCGCGGATCCCGGAGTGGTACGCGGCATTGTTGGGCGCGATGCGGATCGGCGCGATCCCGATGCCTGGCCCCAACCTGCTGACTCCCAAGGACATCGCGTATCGCCTTGGCCAGACCGGCGCTGCCGTGGCGATTACCGATCCGGCGGGCGCGGTGAAGGTCGACCAGGCCATGCCGGGCCTAGCCGTTCGCTTGTGCATCGGAGGCGCGCCGGACGGGTGGTCGTCATTCACCCAGCGGTGTGAGGCGATCGGAGACGGCGAGACGCCCGGGGACCCAACCAGCCGCGACGATCCTCTGCTGCTGTATTTCACGAGTGGCACGGTCTCCTACCCCAAGATGGTCCAGCAGCCTCAGTCCTACGCGCTTGGCCACATCGGGACCGCGCGTTTCTGGCAGGACCTCCGCCCGGGCGATCTTCACTGGACGATCACCGACACCGGCTGGGCGAAGGCGGCATGGGGCGGCTTGTTCGGTCAGATGCATGAGCGAGCCGCGATCCTCAACGTTGCACTCGGTCGCCCTGACCCCGACATAATCTTCGGGATTCTCGCCCGGTACCGCGTCACTTCGTTCTGCGCCCCACCGACGTTGTACCGCCGGCTGGTGCATGAGCAGCTCTCGCAGTTTGACCTCTCGGCGCTTCGCCATTGCACGAGTGCGGGCGAGCCGCTTAACCCTGAGGTGATCCGCGCATGGCACGACCTCACTGGCGGCCTGACCATCTACGACGGATACGGCCAGACGGAGACCACTTGCCTGGTGGCGAACTACCGCTCGATGGAGGTGCGGCCGGGGTCGATGGGCCGCCCCGTACCAGGCTACGACGTCAGGGTTGTCGACGACGACGGCCAGCCAATGCGCCACGGTGAGGTAGGCAACATCGTCGTGCGCTGCAAGCCCGACCGTCCAGTCGGACTATTCCCGGGCTACTACAAGGACCCGGATGCATCGAGCGCGGCATTCCGCGGCCCGTTCTACTTCACCGGTGATAAGGCGGCGATGGACGAGGACGGATACTTCTGGTTCGAGGGGCGCGACGACGATGTCATCACGTCAAGCGCATACCGGATCGGCCCCTTCGAAGTCGAGAGCGTCCTCGTTGAGCATCCGGCGGTGATGGAGGCGGCTGTCGTAGGCAAGGAAGACCCAGACCGGACGCAGATCGTTACAGCCTTCTGCATGCTCACTCCGGGACACGTCGGATCACCCAAGCTGGCGCAGGAGCTTCAGGACTTCGTGAAACACGGCACGGCTCCGTACAAGTACCCGCGTGAGATCCACTTCGTCAACGAGCTGCCAAAGACCATCAGCGGCAAGATCCGCCGCTCACAGCTCCGTGACGAGCTCCGCAGCGGACAGTCGGCCAGTCAGGACGAATCCGCCCCGTAAACGACCACCAGCGGCGCGTTCTACTTTCGCGCGCCGACCACGCGCCGCTTGACACTGCGCGGCCTACGCCGTCGAGATCGAGCGGAGGCGTTGGGATGTGATCGCGGCCGGCCTCGCCGTCTGGCTCGCCGACTGGTTCATCTTCCACTCGCGCGACCGGCAGGTGCTTCGGCGACGCGCGCGGCGCGCACGATCGTTCCGGGCGGCCCGCTTGGCAGCGGGGAGGGCGGTGTGTAGAACGCACCGGGAGCCGGCGCGTGCGTCGACTGCACGAACACCAGCAGGGCCACCAGGGCAAGGACGCCAACTCCCATGACACTCGCGCCGGCGATCAGCGGCAGCCGCCCCAGGCGGTGCCGGCCAGAACGCCGCGAACGAGACGACCGCGACAAGTCCGCCATCTCAGCGGCCGACTCTACCCGTGCCACCGGTCCCGCGCGGACACAAGCTGGTCACCCAGTTCGGCCATACTGTTCGCCGAGAAGCGGCGTGCCCTCCGCGACGGGGCCACGGCTCTGACTAGAGCGCGTGGCATGTATGTGCTGTTCGATGGAGCCCCCGCGCAGCGCGAGGCGAGTACAGAGCGAGGTGAGGGACAGTGCCGGGTAAGACGACGACAGCGCGGCTCGGTGTCAGGGGAGCCAGAGCGCTAGCCCGCGACCCCACGCGTCGCCGGACCGCGGTGCGAGCGGGACGCCCGGTCGCGAAGGTCAGGTGGGGCGTGAGTAAGATCGTAGTCAGGCGCAAGGTACGGAGCCAGATGCACCGGATTGAAGGCGGCGCCCGAACGGCCGCCTCGGCGGCGGTCATATACGGGCCGATCGCGGCGGAGGCGCTTGGACTGGTGAAGCTCCCCAAACCGAAGCCACGACTTCCCGCGTTTGCCGCCGGAGTCGTCATCGGCGCAGGCGCGGTGTACTACGTCGACCGCAACCGTCGCGCCTGAGCTCAGAACCCGGGACCGCCATGCCCGCGCGCCACGACAACACGCGGACGCGCCACGTGGACGTCCAGTGCGGGCGTGACTGTGTTCCTCTTCGACGTCAGGGGCGATCTGCCGGGACTCGGCGCTCCCGGCGAAGATGACGGTGCGGCTGCGAAACGAGCGGCCGAGCTGGGCCTGCCATTCACGCCCACCGCGTTTCCGGTCGAGCTAGGACCTGCGAACGACGTCGCAGCGCCGAACAGTCACAACCTGGTCAGGTACGGCCAGCGGGTCGACAACGAGAGGCGTGCGACATGCTCGCGGCGCGGATGGAGCGGACCGCATCGGCGCCCGTGGCGGTCGCCGCATTCCTGAACTCCCAAGAGGGCGAACAGCTCCAGAAGCATCTGGTGCGCGGCGTGTTCGGGCTGCTCAAGAAGCACTCTCACTCGGTGTTCGTCTCGACACGGTGGGTTAGGCTGGGTTAGCCCACCGAACGCATCGCTTGACACGACGTGGATGGGCAATAAGCTGAGCGCAAGCGCGCGAAGGGGGATCGCGTATGGGCCGTCCTTTGTTGTTGGCTGCGTTGGTTGGCGTTCGGACTGTTGATCGCGGCCTGCGGAAGCAGCTCCAGCTCCAGCTCGGCGACCGCGACCGCGGTGAGCTCGACCTCGAGTTCGACCACGCCGAACGTCGGGCGGCTCCCGACTGGGAAGTTCGTGCTGCACGCTGGGCTCGCCTTCGGGGCGTTTCACCGATGGATCTACAAACCGCTCAAGAACGGCACGTTCTCCGGGGGTGTCTTCAAGCACAGGCTCGCGCTGGTGAAAGCCGGGCTTGCCGGCCTGTTCGCCTATCACGAGCTCAAGCTCGCACTACAGGACGCAAAGGCAAGCCCGAAACTCCAGAAGCTGGTGGCTCCCGTCACCGCGCTCGGAGACATGCTCAAGTCGATCGGCAACAGGGCAAAGAGTGGAAACATCGATCCGTCGACGAACACCTCGGCGAACGGCGACGTCACGAGCCTCTCCGGGCTCACCAAGCAAGCCGGGATCTCGATCACACCCCAGGAGCCGTCGGCCAGCGCTTTTGCCGGAGGCGGATGAGAGAACGCATGAGGGTGTTCCGCGCTCGGCGCTGTCACACACCGGATCGGGTCGACTGATGGATGCCGAGCGGCCGCCAGGCTCGGTCGATCTGAGTCCGGCGGAGACGGCGCGGGTCCGGGAGCGAGTGCGGCTGATGCTGGAGATATCCGCCCGGTCCAACCGATTTCGCCGCGGCATTCTCCAGGCCGCCGCTCACCTCACCCCGCACGAGGCCGCGATCGTCGCCGACCTCGAGCGGCATGGCCTCGACGTCACCCAGCTGCGGGATCTGCTGCACGGCGCTCATGTGCTGGTCGATCAACCAGAGCTGTACGAGCGCTGGGTGTTTCCTGAAAAGAGCCATCAGCGGATGTCGAGCCACCACCCGGAGATCGACAAGCGTGCCTATCCGGATTACGGCATGCGGGGGCCGCTTGTCCGCGAAAAGCTGCACGGAAGGACTGCTCACGGCACATGGCTCCAGCTCGAGAAGACACCGGCGACGATGACCGCGGGCAAGGTGAAGCTCCCGAGCGTGACCGACCTGAAGCATCTGGCCGACTACGTCGTCTACCGCATCACGCGCAGCAACGTTGGCCCGTGGGGACGTTCCGGGGCGACGGAGAGGCGCCCGATGTATCTCTCGCCCGACCTCGGCGTCCGCGTGCCGCTCCCCGAGAAGGTAAGCGACGAGCTGACCGGCATGATCTCGGAGATAGAGGAAAGCGACGATGTCACCTCGATGTCCGACATGGCATCCCGGTTTCCCCCACCGGACCGCGCGAACGATCTCGCCGAGCTCACCTTCACCGGAGTCGCACAGGGTCGTGGCTTGCTCGGTGGTGCGAGCATGTGGAGCACGCCGAGCACGTCGGACAAGGCCGCCGATCTGCTGCGCGCTCAGATGCAGCGCCCGGCTTGGTCGGTGCCGGAGCCTAGAGAGGTCCGCCAGGCGACCGTCCGGCTCGGAGAGGACCGGGAGCTGACCTACTCGATCCGGCTGGGCGATGCCGCCGACGCCCCCGCATGACTGACGGCACGGACCAAGCCGGCGCACCGTCCGACCTGATCACGGCAGTCGTGAACCTGGTCGCGACCGGCCCCGTGCCGCTCGGCGCGTATACCCCGGCAGAGGTTGGAGCGGTCGGCGGGTTGATCGAGGGGCTCGAACAGGAGCCGGGCCCGGAGCCGACTGCCGAGGCGGTGCGCTCGCTCGCCGCGCGCGATCTGATCACGACCGAACCGGGCGCCACCGAGATCGAGGTCCGCGGCGACCTCGGCGTCGCGCTCGCGTTCCAGCAACGCACACGGGTCGTGTTGGACGCGCGCGTGACCGGCACAGAGCCTGACACCCCGTGGCGCTTCCTGCTGATGCCGCAGCCCGAGCAGATCACGCTGGAGGTCCTGATCGATGCGCTCGGAATCCACTTCTACTCGTTGCGCAAGACCCGGGAGGCGCTGAGACGGCTGAGCGAGCGCCTCCCCCGCGGTCAACCTGGACCGAAGGACGCCGACCTCGACGCGACGCTTGCGGCCAGCCCGCGGACAGCGCTCATAACCGTGATCCACTGGCACGATGACGGGTCCCGGGAGCGCACGGATCTGATCCTCGCCGCCGGCCAGGAGATGCTCCACGCGTTCATGCGCGACCCCGACGACGCGTCACGCTTCGCCGCCCGGTCGCTCGATGAAAACGCGGTCCGCACCACGATCGAGCGACTGATCGCTCCGCGGGTCGCGCCCGCGCAAGCGTCCGGGCGGTGACGCGCTAGCGTCCGCGCGCGGCGAGCTTCTCGAGGCGCCCAGCTCCGCTTGGCGGCCGAAAAGTTCACGGGATCTTCATCTTTCAGGCCGCGTTTAGCAGCGTGTTTGATCTTGTCGTTGAGGGCGTGTTCGAAGTCGCGCCAGGTCCTGGCCAGTGGAGCGCGGCTAGCGATCGCGGGAGGGAGCCGGGGGTCGAGCTCGGCCAGGGCCGAGTTGATGATCCGCGTGGAGGTCTTGGTGAGAAACACGGCCAGGTTCGCCCGTCTCCGGCGGCTACGCGGCCGCCACGGCGACGTAGCGGTTCGATAGGACCGCCCGTCACACCCGAGGTCGCAGGCAGCGCCGTCCTGGACTGCTCCGGGCGCCGGCGGACAACGTGGCAACCGCCCACCTGCTCGCGGCGCGGGACCCAAGGCGCTGCGCTGACTCGCGGTGTCACGGCGACGAGCTGCGAAAAGGTGCTTGAGGCGCTGAAGCCGCGATCAGGGGTCAAAAGACCGCCGTCGGGTTGATTGGCGAGCCGGTGCCGCCTTCGATGCGCAGTGGCGAGGCGGCGAACAGGAACTCCCAGCGCCCTGTCTCCGCGCAGGCGGTGCGAAGATCCTCGAACTGGAGGTAGTCCAGCAGGTGGATTCCCATCGCCGCGATCGCGAGCACGTGGATCGGGAAGTCCACGCCCTCCGTCCTGCTCGGAGCGGTGTCGCTATTCCCGTCAGACCCCAGCACGGCCACGGAGCGCTCGCCGATGAGGGTCATCGCGGTGGGGTGGAGCCCGGCCTTGGCCGCGGCCGTGTTCCACGGGCCCAGCTCGGCGAGCCGTCGCGCGTGCCCGGTGCGCACCAGCAGGATATCGCCGGGCCGCACGCTCACATCTTGCTCGCGTTCAGCCGCCTCGAGGTCGTCCCTGAAGACGTGATCGCCGGGTTCGAGCCACGGCACTCCGCGCAGCCGCGGGATGTCCAACAGGACGCCCCGGCCGATCAGCCCCGACTTGAGCACCTGGATGGTGTTGACCTCGGCTCCATCATCGGTGACGGCACCGGCCGATCTACCGTTGTACATCAGGCCCTCGTAGGCGATGTGGCATAGCGCATCGATGTGACTGTGGCCGTCGTTGTGGTAATCGGCGCCGACGTAGTCCTTCAGAAAGTGCACCGAGTGCGGCGTGGTATCCGGCGGATCCAGTTCGGTCATGTAGTGATTGGCGGGCTTGGGGTTGTGTACGGCGGCCTCGGTGTTCAACGGGAGGCTCAACGTCACGGTGGCGCCATCCCGCACCAGTCCCGCCGCCGCGGTGACGCGCTCGGGCGTGAGATGGTTGAGGGTCCCCCGCTCGTCCTCCGGCCCCCATCGACCCCAGTTGCTGAGCGCGCGGAACAGCTGACCGAACTCCTTCGTCGTGACGGTCGTCGTGTCCGAGCTGGTCATGCTCGGAGAGCAACACTATGGCGGCCGACCGCTCGCGCATCCCCCGATACGGATGATGACCACTTCAGTCGAGTCTCATCACGTCGTCGGTGTTGCAACTGCGCGTGTACGGCGCCTCGCGTGCGATCGCTGACGTTGCCGGTGAACTGGAGGCGATATCTGACGCTGACCGCACAGCGCGCCCTCCGCCGGCGTGAGACCCGCGCAGCCCAGCCCTGGGCACACCGCGAACAACCGACGAGAGGTCACGCACTCCTCCGTTGGGCACCGGGGAGCCACGCCACGCCGACCTACGCGCGCCTGATGCTCGGAACCCCTGGACCTCCTAGCTACTCATGGTGGTTCCGGAGCAGACGACGGGTCTCGAACCCGCGACCTTCGGCTTGGGAAGCCGACAAAACAGCTGCTATTGGCTGCCTTGCGCGGTCGCGGTCGCGGTCTCGTACCGCCGACCCCCTCCTACCAGAAGGTGAGGAGGGTCAATTTCATGCGTGGTGGCGCGTGGTGATGTGGGTTTGCGCCAGTCGCATTTTTCCGCACCCTCCGCGGGCTTGCCGGCAGGTGCGACCTCGGTGCGACTTCCGCTGCTGAGCTCGGTCAGTCGACTGGGTGGTTGGAGCGGATCAGGTTGTGCGGGTCGACGGTCGCCTTGATGCGGCGGAGCCGGTGGTGGGCCTTCTCGGTCCAGAGGGTGTGCGGGTCGTGCCTGGTCTCGGCGAAGTTGAGGTAGGTCTGCCCTGCGGCCCAGGGACGTAGGGCGTCCACGACGCCCTCGACGTGTGTCCTGACTTGTGTCGCGGCTTCCGGGGTGGGAGCAATACCGACGGCGTAGAGGGCGTAGTCGGCGCCGACGGCATCGAGCGCACCGCTCTCGGGACGTGCCCGCCCAAGCTCGCCGCCGAGCTGACGCACCTCGAGCGACAGGAGCGGCGAGGATGAGGCCGCACCCGCGGTCCGGATGATCTCGTCGATCGCTTCCGGTGGGAGCGTACTGAGGAGCATGCCGTCGCCCGTGCCGGGGACCGGGTGCTCGGGGTCCATGTGCAGGTGACTGAGCGCGGGCGTCGAGATGCGCTGGATGGTGTCCGTCACTGGGCCGAGCCCGCGGAGTGGGGCGAGCAGCTCGTCGGCCTGTTCGGGCTCCCCGAGGTGGATCACCTCGACGACGACGAACGACTTGCCGCGCATCGGTTCCGGGATGTCCGGCAAGGGCGGCAGCCGGAGGTACCGGCCGACCGTGGTCAGGTCGTCCGGCAGCTCGTGGCGGGTCAGCTCGGCCCAGGCGTGCAGGATCTCCTGGTCTCGCTCGATCGGCCACCAGAGGATGCCTGCGTAGGCCGCGCTGACGGGAACGAGCCGGAGCTCGAGCACGGTGACGATCCCGAAGCTGCCGCCACCACCGCGGAGAGCCCAGAAGAGGTCGGGCTCCTGTTCACGGTCGGCGCGGACGAGTCGTCCGTCGGCGGTCACGAGCTCGATCGCGTGGACGTGGCTGGCGGCGAGTCCGTACTTGCGGCCGAACCAGCTGAGGCCGCCGCCGAGGGTGTAGCCGACGACGCCGACATCGGGCGAGGAACCGGCGAGCGGGGCGAGGCCATGTTGTGCCGCCGCCTCGACGAGCTCGAGCGAGCGGACGCCCGCGTCGATCCGCGCGATCCGGGTCGCGGGGTCGATCTCGATCCCGCGCATGCGCTCGGTCTTGACGAGCACGGTGTCCTCGAGCGCTCCGAGCGGCGCGGCGTTGTGGCCCGTTCCCTGGGCGGCGACACGGAGCCCGAAGGCCCGCGCCAGTTCGACCGTGGCGATGACGTCCCCAGCCGATTCGGGGAGGACGACGGCGGCCGGCCGCTGGTCAACAGCGAGGTTCCAGGCGAGCCGTGCCTCGTCCCAGTTCGGGTGTTCGGGGAGGACGACTCTGCCGGTGAGCGCCGTGACCGAGCGCTCGAACGTTCCTGTGGGTGCGGTGGTGGTCATCTGAGGCCTCTCTCTGGTGGGTGGTGGTGGGTCAGGCGGGCTCGGGGGTCAGCTCGCCGATCGGCGCCTCGTTGCGCAGGCCGATCAGCAGCACCGCCGAGGCGAGTGCCCCGGCGGCGGCGAGCGCGGCGCCGACGAGCAGGGCGGTGTGCATGCCGCCGACGTATGCCTCCGGCGATCCGTGGCCGAGCGCGGCCGCAGCGGGGACGAGTGCGCCGAAAGCCGCGACCCCGACCGCGATCCCTCCCTGACGGAAGGCGTCGTTGACGCCGGCCGCAAGCCCGCTCTGCCGCTCGGAGACGGAGCCCATCGCGACCGCCGCCAGCGCTGGGTTGAGGAGCCCGGTGCCGAAGCAGACGACGAGCTCGCCCGGGAGGAGCGCCGCCCAGGAGGAACGCGCGCCGGCGAGGGTCATCAGGGCGAGCCCGCCGGCGACCAGCGCGAGCCCGATGGCGACCAGCAGGCCGGGGCGGGTGCGGCGCGGCAGTTGCGCGGTCGCGCCCGCGACGGCGAACAGAAGGATCGTTCCAGGCAGGTAGACGAGTCCGGCCTCGATCGGGGAGAGCTTCAGGACCTCCTGTAGGTAGAGCGTGGTGTAGAGGAACAGCGCGAAGAAGGATGCAGAGATCGCGAAAGCGGCGATCTGGGCGCCGCTGAAATCGGGGCGGCGGAAGAGACGGAGCGGCAGCATCGGCTGCTCGACCCGGCTCTCGATGACCACGAACAGCGCGAGGAACACGGCGGCGCCGACGAGCTCGGCGACGATGCGCGTGCTTCCCCAGCCTTCCTGATTGGCGCGCAAGACGGCCAGGACGAGCAGGAATAGGCCGCCGGTGAGGGTCGCCTGGCCGGTCCGGTCGATCTCCCGGGGCGAGGGATCTCGTGACGCGCGCAGCCAGGCGTAGCTCGCGGCGAGCGCAGTGAGGCCGAGCGGGACGTTGACGTAGAAGACGGCCCGCCAGCTGATCCCGCTCGTGAGCGCGCCTCCGATGAGCGGCCCGACGGCGAACGAGGCGCCGATCGTTGCGCCGTAGGCGGCGAACGCCTTCGCCCGCCCGGGATCGGTGGGGAACGCGTCAACGAGGACCGCGAGCGAGCTCGCGAACATCATGGCTGCCGCCATCCCCTGCAGCGCCCTGGCCGCGTCGAGCACGGCGATATCGGCCGCGAGCGCGCAGGCGAGCGAGGTCAGGGTGAAGAGCGCCATTCCCGACGTGAAGATCAGACGACGGCCGATCCGGTCGGCGATCGAGCCGGCTGTCAGTACAACCGCCGCCAACGCGAGGGTGTAGGCGTCCACGATCCACTGGATGCCGGTCAGATTGGAACGCAAATCGGCCGCGATCTTCGGCAGGGCGGTGTTAACCACAGCAATGTCGAGCATCACCATCGCGGTCGCCAGACAGACGACGGCGAGCGTGCCTGCGCTGCTGAAACGCTGGAATCGCATGAGTCCTCCTTGGAGACGGTTCATCACGACTCCGAGCGTGCCGCCTGACCCCCCTGTTCGCATCGGAGGCGACCCGAATCTGCCCCTAATCTCCTACCGGCCGTCCCTAGGATTCTCGTCGTGGCCGCACGCCCTGAGCATCCGACCGCCACCCCGACCACGCAGGGGGAGCGGTCGACCGCGCGGCCTCTGCTCGAACGCGATGGGGAGCTGGCAGCGCTGCAGGAGGCGGTGGCCGCCGGCGGGGCAGGAGAGGGGCGGCTGGTCGTGATCGAGGGGAGCGCGGGAATCGGGAAGTCGAGCCTGCTCGCTGAGTCACGGGCGATCGCGAGCGCCGCCGGCATGCAGGTGCTCGGCGCGCGGGCCGGCGAGCACGAGGCCGAGTTCGCGTTCGGTGTCGTCAGGCAGCTGTTCGAGCAGCCGCTCGCCAACGTCTCCGCAGACGAGCGGGCCGAACTACTCGCCGGAGCCGCAGCCCTCGTCGAGCCGCTATTCCCTGCCGTCCAGCCACGCCCGCAACCGCCGCCGGCCCTCGCCGACTCGCCCTTCGCGATCCAGCATGGGCTCTACTGGCTGGCCGCGAACATGGCCTACCAGCAGGCCACGTGCCTGATCGTCGACGACCTGCACTGGGTCGACGGGCCGTCGCTGCACTGGCTGGGCTACCTCGTCCGTCGGCTGGAGGGGCTTTCGCTCGTCGTCGTCGCCGCGACGCGATCTCCCGAGCAGGGCCACGACCCGGCGCTGCTCGACGAGCTCCTCGCCGACCCGGCGGCCCTGATCATCCAACCTGCTCCGCTGACGCTTCCCTCGATCAGAGAGCTCACCCGCACACGACTCGGGCTCGAGCCGGCTGAGGCGTTCTGCGCCGCCGTCGCCGTCGCGACGGGCGGGAACCCGCTGTTCGTGGGTGCACTGCTCAACACGATCGTTCAAGAACGGCTCGAGCCGACTGCCGCGCACGCCAAGACCGTGCTGGGGCTTGGCCCGCGCGCGATCTCCCGGGCCGTCTCGGTCCGCCTCACGCGCCTTTCGCCAGACTCGATAGCGATCGCCAGAGCGGCCGCGATTCTCGGCGACGGGAGCGAGCTTCGCCATGCCGCCGCGCTCGCCGAGCTCGACCTTGTCGTCGCGGGCCAGGCGGCAAGCAGCCTGGTGCGGGTCGATCTCTTCCGTGACGCAGACCCGATCGAGTTCTTTCACCCGGTCGTTCGCTCCGCCGTCTACGACACGATCGACGCCGGGACCCGAATCGTGCTGCATCGCCGCGCGGCCGAGATCCTCGGCGCAGCCGGGGCTCCACCTGAGCGGGCGGCCGGTCACCTCCTCCAGGTCGCACCGGCCGGCGACCCGGGTGTCGTGCGTGCGCTGCGAATCGCCGCCGACCGGGCGCTGGCAAGCGGCGCGTACACAACCGCCGTCGACTACCTCCGCCGGGCACTGGCAGAGCCGCCGGAGGGCAAGGAACGATTCGAGGTCCTGCTCGAGCTCGGCCTGGCGGAACGCCGAACTGGGGCGCCCGGCGCCGTCGGCCGGCTGGAGGCCGCGATGCGGGCCGCTGCGGAGCCGGCCCGCCGCGCCCGGGCCGCGCTCGAATACGGCCGGACCCTCTACTACGCGAACCGCCTCGTGGACGCAATCACGGTCCTCAGCGAGGCCTCCGACGCGCTCGGGGACGACGACCCAGACCTCAAGGAGCGCTTCGAGGCCGACATCATCGGGTCCGCCCGCTGGGTTGCGGACCACTACCCGCTCGCCGCCCAGCGCCTCGCCGCGATTGACGAATCCAAGCTACACGGCGGGGCCGGCAGCGCCGAGCTTCTCGCCGCACTCGCTGTCGACGAGGCCGTCCGCTGCGGCTCCCGCGAGCAGGCGACACGGCGCGCACGCCAGGCGCTCGCGATGGGTGTCCTCGAGGACGAAGAAGCGATCGGCTATTACCACGCGGTGAACGCCCTGTTCATGGCGGGCGAGGCCGAGGAGGCCTGCGCCGCCTACGAGCAGGCCGTACGCCGAGCCAGACTGCGGGGAGATCCCTTCGCGCTTTCCAACCTGCTCGGTTTCCTCGCCTACGTCCGGCTTCGACTCGGTCGCCTGCTTGACGCCGAAGCCGACCTTCGCGAAGGACTTGAGCTCAGCCGCGCCGCCGCGGCGGCATCAACCGCCTTTCAGTGGCACGCCGGCACACTCGCCCAGGTCCTGATCGAGCGCGGCGAGCTCGAGGAGGCGAGCGCGCTCGTCGAGAGCGCGCGCTTGGACGACCAGCCGGCCGACAACATGCAACTTTTCTTCCTCCGTGATGCGCGCGGGCGGCTGCACCTCCTGGCGCACGAGCCCGAACAGGCGCTCACGGAGTTCCAGACCATCATCGATGTGGCCCTGGCAGGCGGCGCCTTCAACCCCGTCTGGCTCCCCGCGAGATCACTCGCCGCGCTCTCCCTCCACCACCTGGGACGCGACGCCGAAGCAACCACACTCATCGAGCTGGAGCTAGACCTCGCCCGCGCCTGGGGCGCGCCGGTCGGGATCGCGGTCTCACTGCGGACCCTTGGCCTGGTTACCGGCGGCGCGGACGGCCTCGCGATGCTCGAGGAAGCCGTCGACATGCTTGAGTCGACGACTGCACGTCTCGAGCACGCGCGCACACTCGTCGCGTACGGCGGTGCGCTCCGTCGGTCGAAACGGCGGATCGAGGCACGCGAGCGACTCCGTGAAGGAGTCGAGATCGCGCACCGGCTCGGCGCGCTCGCACTCGTTGCGCAGGCGAACGACGAGCTCGCCGCGACTGGAGCCCGACCGCGCAAAGTCGTGCAAACAGGACTCGAAACGCTCACCGCAAGCGAGCGCAGGGTCGCGCAACTTGCCGCCGACGACATGAGCAACAAGGAAATCGCTCAAGCGCTGTTCGTCACCGTCAAGACCGTCGAGGTGCACCTCAGCAGCGTCTACCGCAAGCTCGAGATCAGCTCGCGACGCCAGCTCGCTTCTGCCCTCGCGAGCGATCTGTAATCGCGGCTCGGACTTCCTGGCAATCGCAGTAGGAGGCGCTTGGACTGATGAAGCCCCCAAACCGAAGCCACGACTTCCCGCGTTTGCCGCCGGACTCGTCATCGGCGCAGGCGCGGTGTACTACGTCGACCGCAACCATCGCGCCTGAGTTCAGAACCCGGGACGGCCAGGCCCGCGCGCCACGACAACGCGCGGACGCGCCACCTGACGTCCAGTGCGGACCGCCGTGCGGTCGGGTATGGCTACCGTGACGGGCCAAGCTGCGGGCTTAGTCGATGGCCGAGTTCGCGCAGACGATCGCCGCAGCGACCGCCACGGGTAAGACGAGGACGCTTCAGATGCCCGCCGAGCCATTGTCCAGCGCGGGCACGTCATCTAGAGAGTCGGTCGCCTTGGGCTCGTCTGCCTCCTTCACGTCAGTCGTCATCGTCGCCCCGGCACGTCGTTGGCTGCGGATTGAGCACATGGCTCGTGGAGCATGATTGTCGCGTCAGTCCGCGGGCTGCCTGCTGGCGTCGCTTAGCGCGAGCGCCGGACCGACGGTCACGTGCGCGGCGAGCCGCTCGATCTCCTCGCGGGTGCCGGTCCCTAGCCCGCGACGGGTGACGTTGATCGCGCCGGCGGCCATGCCGAGACGCGCCGCGTCGATTGGACTCATGCCGCGAGCAAGACCGACCCCGGTCGCGGCGAACATCGAGTCGCCGGCCCCGTGGTGATCGAGCGCTTCGAACACAGGCGCGCTGAGCTGCGCGACGGGCTGAGTCGCGGTGGCGCCGATCAAGATCGCCGGAGCCGAGCCCCGTGAGATGAGGACCCTTCCCGCGCCCGCCGCGTGGAGCCGCTGCGCGCCCACAGTGATATCTGCGACGGAATCACTGGCCGCGTGGCCCTCGGCGACAAGCTCCTGGTCGCTCAGCTTGAGGAGCTCGACGCCACCCTCCAGCGTCGCTTGCAGCGGAGGCCCGGTCAGGTCGGCGATCACCAGCTTCCCGTTGGCGCGGAGGTCTGCGACCAGCCGGCGGTAGATGGCCGCCTCCAGGATGTCGCTGGGTCGGCATCCGGTCACCAGCGTCACATCGGCGTCCAGCCCCGCACCGAGCGCGATGCCGTACAGCTCGTCAGCGGCGTGCCGGTCGAGCGGCCGGCTCTCGACACTGACGACCTCGACCCGCTCGCCGCTGCGTCGATCGTGAACGTACACCCCGCTGGGGGTACCGGCATCCGCCGCTCGAATGGTGAGCGGCTCGGCTTCAAGCAGTCCCCAGAGGACACGGCCGGGCTCCCCACCCAGCGCGCAGCAGAGCACGACGTCGGCACCGAGGTTGGCGGCCATCCGCGCGACCCAGAACCCCTGCCCGCCGGGATGGAGATGCACCTCCGCTCGCTCCACCCCCGGCTCGATCGTGACGGTCAACAGCGGGGAGGGAGCGAAGACGGCGAGGCGACCGGAAGCCGGCTTGGAGCGAACCGCCCGCTTGTGACGCGACACCGCGCCGCGTGCGCGCCAGCGGCTCACATCGCCTCCCTGACGATCCGGCCGACCGGACCGACGAGCGACGGGACCGACGCGATCGTGAACCGTGACTGCTCGTCGTGCCGAGAGCCGTCGTAGTCATACACCATTCCACCGGCCTCGCGCACGAGCAGCAGCCCAGCCGTCACGTCCCACGGCAGGTTGGACAGCATCACGGTCGCATGCAGCCGGCCCGCCGCCAGCCAGGCGAGATCGAGCGCGGCGGACCCCAACATGCGCACGCGCAAACACGCGCGCGCGAACCGCGCCAAGACGGCCAAGTGGATTCGATTCTCCTCCCTGGCTCCCGCGCCCACCTTGAAGTCGGCCACGCCGACCACTGCCTCGTTGAGCGCCCCGAGCTCCGACGCGGCGATCCTCGTGCCGTTGAGAAACGCCCCGCCGCCCTGACGCGCAATGAAGCGCTCGCCGAGAAACGGCGCATCCACGACCCCCAGCACCGGCTGCTCGTCCACCACCAGTGCCAACGAGATGGTGCACAGCGGGAGGTCGTTGGCGAAGTTGATCGTCCCATCAATCGGATCAAGCACCCATCGAGCTGCCGCCGGATCATGATCCCCGCCGCTCTCCTCTCCAAGGAACGCGACGCCCGGTGTCGCCTCGGCCAGCGAGCCCTTGATCGCCGACTCGATCCGCAGGTCGACGGCCGTGGCGAAATCGCGATCGCCTTTGGCGATCAGCGCACCAATGTGAGACCGGCCCTGAACGAGGATCTGGGCGCCGAGGTCGATCGCGTGCTCTGCGGCCAGGACGAGCGCAGCCCAGTCAGTCTGCGGGAGCGTCGCATCACGTTGGCGATCGTCCGGCCAGCCGGCGCGAGAGGAGAGATCCGGGCGCACGCCACGATCCTGGTCGTTACGACCGGATGTCGCATCAGGACGATCTGGATGCGTCGCCGCGGTCAAGTACGGACGGAGCCCGAGACATCAAACCCAACCCCGCCACCGTTCCCGGACGTGGCCGAACCTCTCAACGTTATGTGTTCCACGCTCGCCCGTCAGGGGCCACCGGCTCAGTCGATCACCTCTGACCGGCGCCTTACTGCGCTCTTGACCACGCCCGCCATGCTGACCGCATCAATCACGCTTGCGCATCCACATGATGATGACGCACCCCCACAAGGAAGGCCCAATGAGCACCCTCACCCTCAACTCCAAGGTCGCGGCCGCGGCAATCGCCGCCGCGGTAGCTGCGACCCCCGCAGCCGCCCTCGCCAGCAGTCACGGCCATGCGCCCGCCGCCCACGCCGCGGCGGCCACGGTTAACTGGCAGATCCCGTTGAAGGGCAGTGCCGCCTACCGCCATGCGAACGGGTCTGCCCAGTACCAGTCCCAGCCGGGGCAACGCGAACTCCAGGTCGAGGTTCAGCGCGTACGCGCACTCCGCGGCAAGACGGTCGTCTTCTCAGCCGCAGGCATTACGCTCGGCCGAGCCAAGGTCTCCGCTACGGGCAAGGCGGACATCACCCGGAACACCGAGCTCGGACAGAAGATCCCGTCAATCACCCACGGCGTGCCCGTAACCGTCCGGACCGCCAGCGGCAAGCTGATCGTCGCCGGGCGATTTTGACCCTGCCGACGGCCACATTGGTGCCGGTGTCAATGGTGCAGCTCGAGCGATTCGTCAGTTGGCGCCTCGGCCACCTTAGCTCCTGAACAGTTGGTCGCATCCGGGCCTCCCTGGAAGCGAAGAACTGCCAGTTGGTCACGAATGCCCTGGACCCGGGGGCCGCCGAGGACCGGCACGGCGTGACCCGGCTCGGCTCCAGCAGCAAGCTGCAGCACTCGACCACCTCGCTCGTCGTCCCAGGCAGCCGGCGCGAGCCCCGCTCGCCCGACTGGTCATCGATCGTCACAGCACGCACCGAGGGCGCGTGCACGTCAAGACCGATCCAGCTGCGGGTCTTCGCCATGGCCGGCTCCTGTATGTGGTTGTGGACACCGCGCGGGGTGCTGTCCGCACGGCTCAATCACCCCACGATCGCGTGTGGGACCGGCCGGCTACACCAGTTCGGCAGGACGACAACCTCCATATGGTCTGAGAAACGCGCGCATGACCCGGCCCTACCCTGGCCTCGAGCTCACTGAGGCCGCGGCCGCCGGGCTTCAGCGCTGAAGGCCGTGGGCTTCCCGCCGGTCGATGACCACAACCGACGGGGAGCGGTGGGCGCAGTCTGGACGCCGTTGAGCTCTCGCGAAGGCATCCGAGTGACGATGGCGAACGTCCGTGTTCCCGCCGGTGGTACGCGCCGAGCCTGACCATCCGGCCCGATGCGCAGGTCGCCGGGTCCTCGCCGAGGACGCTCGTGGTGTCGCAGTCCGGGCTACTGGACGGGGCGGTCATCGAAGAGAATCCTGCCCTGCGTCTTACCCCAGTCTCACCGTGGCCGAGGACGATCCTAATCATGACCGAAAGACTCCGGATCAAGATCGCCGCTCTCATCACGGCGCTGTTCCTGGGTGCATTGTGCACTGCCGGTGTGCTCGCGCACACCCACACATCCGCGGTGTCAGCCGCGCGCTCGGCTCAGACAGCCACCCCGGCGCAGCTCGGGCTGGGTGTGATCCCTTCCCCGACCATTGAGCACGATAACTATGACTGAGCAGGCCTCATCGAAACCTATGGCGCGAGCCGCACCGCGGCGAGCGTCGCTGTATCGCAGGGTCTTGAGCCTTGGTATCGCGGCCGTCGTCGCGGCGTGGTTGCCGTTCTCGGTGCTGTACGTCAGCGCGCTCAGCAACCGGGCTGCGACCGTGAGCGCCGTCTCCGCGCCCCGCGCCGGCAGTGGCGCTCCCACGCGACAGGTCGTGACCACCGCGTCTGGCCGGGTCGTCTCCACTTCGGCCACCGTCCCCACTTCGGCGACCGTCGGGTCGCCCCCCGTCGCGCAGACGGCGGGCACGTCCGCGTCGCTGGCCACCCGGTCGTCATGACGACGCCTGAATCTGAGTACGGACACCGATCATGACCGTGGTTGACCCTACCCAGCAGGTGTTCTGGTTTGCGAGCCGAGCATTCGGGATCGTCGCGATGATCATGCTCGGTGTGTCGGTCGCGGTCGGCCTGGCGATGTCCGGCCGGCTGGTAAGCCGACCGGGGCTGCCGGCGAAGCTCAAGCGTTTCCACGAGTCAGCAACGCTGGTGACGCTCGGACTGATCGCCACCCACGCCGGGCTGTTGCTGTTCGACGGCTACCTGCGGCCCGGTCTGGCCGGAATCACCGTGCCCTTTACGCTGGGCTACCGGCCGCTGTTTACCGGGATCGGAATCATCGCGGGCTGGCTGGCGGCGATCCTTGGGCTCAGCTTCTATGCGCGCAAGAGGATCGGTGTCAGGACGTGGCGGTTCATGCACCGCTTCACGATCGTCGTCTACCTCCTGGCACTTGGCCATGTGGTCGGCTCAGGAACCGACGCTCGCCGCTGGTGGATGATCGCGATGCTGACCGCACTGACGGCGCCGATCGTGTTTGGCTTCACCTACCGCGTGCTGCCGGCCGGGCGGCAGCGCGGGCCGGCTGCCACGCGGCAGGCGAGCACGTCCTCAGGCCGGGCCGGGGCGAGATCGAGGACGACCCGTCCGAAACTGGCTGCAAAGCCGGTCACGTGAGCGCCGCCCCGGCGTCCCAGACCCGACTAGCTCAAAGCTGCCCGGGCGACACGTGTCGCCCGGGCGTTCTGGCTTGGATAGGCGTCGCCGACCGCTGTGGCGCGTCGTCCGCCGGGGCTTTGCGGCGCGTGCTTGGGTAAGCGGCTTCTGGCAGCCGTCTTACCGGTGTCTCACCGTGGCGTCGGAGGCTATGGCCTATGAGCCATGTGACGCCCATTCGCAGTCGCCGCGCTGGCGTCGTGATCGCCGGCGGTGGTCTCGCCGCCCAACGCGCGGGCGAGACGTTGCGCCGCAACGGCTACCACGGGGCGGTCCGCGTGGTCGCACGGGAGCCATATTCACCCTACGACCGTCCACCGTTGTCCAAGGGGTTTCTCGCTGGCGAGGTGGACGAGCGGGCGGTCGAGTTCCGGCCGCAGCCGTGGTATGCCGAGCATGCCGTCGAGCTGCTGCTCGGTGAGCGGGTGACCGGACTCGACGCCCCGCGACGCGAGGTCCAGTTGGCAGGCGCAGACAGGGTCCCGTTCGAGCGACTGCTGATCGCCACGGGCAGCACGCCACGGCGCCTGGCGGGCACCGAGCGCTACGAGAACGTCTATGAACTGCGCACGCGCGACGACGCCGTCGCACTGCGCGAGGCGCTGTCCACAGAACCCAGGTTGATCGTGATCGGAGCCGGCTTCATCGGTCAAGAGGTCGCGGCAACGGCAAAGCGGCTCGGCGCGCCCGTGACGATCATCGACGCGGCGGCGACCCCCCTGGAGGCGATCCTCGGCCGGCAACTCGGCGAGTGGTTCGCTGACTTTCACCGCCGGGAGGGGATCAAGCTCGGGCTCTCCGCGCGGATCGCGCGCTTCCACGGCGCTCGGGCCGTACAGTGGGAGGCAGCGGCACGCCAAGGCGCCGGCGCAGCGCGGGCGATGCTCGGGCTGCCGACACCCGCTGCCCCTCCGCGCAGCTTCTGGAGCGACCAGCATGGTGTGCGCATCCAGTTTGTGGGCGACACGCACCGCGCCGATCGGCTCCAGATCGATGGGCAGCCCGCTGCCAGCGACTTCACCGCACTCTTCACCCACAACGATCGGCCGGTCGCGGCGCTGCTCGTCGGACGCCGACGCGCGCTCCCAGAGCTTCGCCAACGCATTCGCGACGCGGCCAGGACCAACAACCATGAGAGGAACGCAGCATGACATTGATTCCCCACATCGACGAGCTCGCGTGCGCCGCCCACGGCGACTGCGCGCTCGCAGCACCCGAAGTCTTCACGGTCGAAGACATCGCAGTCGTCACCGGCACAGGCAGTGACGAGGCCATCCTCAAAGCCGCCCAGGCATGCCCAGCCGGAGCGATCATCGTTACCGACGAGCAAACAGGCGAGCAGACCTACCCGTGAACTGATGGCTGGCGAGCTCGACTACACGTTCCCCGCGATGGGCAGCGACGTCCGCCTGCTCATCGGCCGTCCGCTGCACCCGGGCGCGCCGCCCGCCCCGCAGGCGGCCGATCGTGAACGCGAGTTCGTGCTCGCGTTCGCTCGCCGGCTGTCGCGGTTTTCGCCCGACAGCGAGCTCTCCGCGCTCAACCGAGATCCTCGCTCCCGGGTCGCCGCCTCTGCTCTGCTCCGAGCAGCGGTGAGCGCTGGCGTGTGGGCGGCGCACCGAAGCGGCGGCCTGGTTGACCCGACACTCGTGCGAGCGCTCGAGCGGAGCGGCTACTCCACCTCACTGGACGGTGCGATCCCGGCCCCGCTCCAGGAGGCACTGGCCCACGCGCCGACGCGCCGTGCCGCCCGACCGCATCCCAAGGCTCCGTGGCAAGCGATCGCGGTCGATGAGCAGGCGGGCGTGATCGTCCGTCCGCCCGGCCTGATGATCGACACGGGAGGGACCGGCAAGGGCCTGTGCGCAGACGCCGTGGCGCACCGCCTGGGGGGCTACACGCGGTTCGTCATCGACTGCGGCGGGGACATCGCGGTCGGAGGAGTCGGGGCGCAGCTCGAGCCCTACGAGATCGCGATCGAGCACCCGATCAGCGGTGAACCGATCGGCGTGGTTCGCCTCGCAAAGGGGGGCGTGGCGACCTCCGGCCTGAACGTCCGCATCTGGCGAAACCCCGATGACAGCTTCGGCCACCATCTCCTGGATCCGAGCACCGGCGATCCGGCATGGACCGGGCTGGTCGGCGCCACAGCGATCGGCGACAGCGCGCTCGAGGCAGAAACCCTCTCAAAGACGGCGCTGCTGCTCGGACCCGAGCGTGCTCGACCGGTGCTCGCCGACCACGGCGGCGTGATCATTCACGACAACGGCAACGTCGAGGCGATCGGCCCGATCGATGGACGCATCGACGGCAAGCGGGCGCCCCGGATGGTCATGTGAACGCGGGGGCGGCCAGCACATGCGGGCGACGGCCGTTGACGTGCTCCGCCAGCTCGCGCCGCAGCGCGCCGCGGTGGGAGCGGCCAGCGAAGTGCGTACGCAACGCCTTGACCCTGGACTTGACCCGAAAGCCCCAGCGCGAGCGAACCACCTCAAGTCAAAACCAAAAACCCCTGAGCAGAATGTTCGTGAAAAGCGGACGACGGGTCTCGAACCCGCGACCTTCGGCTTGGGAAGCCGTACCGGCCTCAACGCCGCTCACGTTCTGATGCGTCGACCCTGCAAATGGCCGAGTTTCGGGCACCTTTCCTGGGGCCGTGTCCCGCAGCCACGAGGATCGTCGCAGCGTCGATTGTGCCGCATGTGTGCCAGAGCGAGGCGAGGCGATGAGCGCCGCGAAGGTGTGCCGCAAGTGCGGCGAGGAGAAGCCGCTCGCTGAGTTCTACCTCGCCAGGGCCGCCCGGAGTCGCGCTGCAAGGCGTGTGTTCGCGCGGCCGTGGCGCACTACCGCGAGGCCAACCGCGACGAGGTCCGCGAGCGCGACCGGATCGCCCAGGCGAAGCGCCGGAAGGCCAACCCGGAGCACGCGCGGGAGTTACAGCGCCGCTATATGAACCCCGGAGCGCAGCCTCGCGTATCGCGTCAAGACGACGTACGGCCTCGCGCTCGACGAGTACCGGGCCATGATCACCGCCCGGGTGCGCGATATGCGGCGCCTCGGACACGAAGCTGACCATCGACCACGATCACGCTTGCTGTCCCGGATGGAAGTCGTGCGGGCGCTGCGTGCGGTCGGCGCTCTGCTCCTCCTGCAACGTCGCCCTGGGGCACATGAACGACGACCCAGCGCGCCTCCGCGCCGCCGCTGCCTACGTCGAGGCGCACCGATGACTGAGCACGAATGGCGACTTCGAGCGCAGGCGCTCATCCGCCGCGCCCGCCCGGTCGTACGCCAGGTCGACGAGTTCGAGGCGATCGCCGACGAGCGAGGGCCGACGCCTGAACTGCCTTGCCAGGTTCGACGCCGGCCTTCGGGCCGGGCCGGGCCAACTTCGGTTCTTGTGCCGCAGCAGCGCTGGTGCTCTTAGCCCAATGCGAAAGCGTTGCTAACTGGCCTGGCGGATCTCTCGCCAGGCCAGTTCGCGATCTAGAAGCTGACTCTCCCGCTCCCGTAGACAATCCCCATCTGGGCGACCGTGCGACCGCTGTTACTGAAGTTGCACTGCCCCATCTTGGGTCCGCTCTTGAAGGTCGAGCCGATGAAACCAAACGATTCCGTGAGTCGGATAGTCCCGTGAATACCGGCGTAGAGTCCGGTACCGCTCACGACCGGTGCTGCAGCTGTCTCTGTAATAGAAGCCGAGCACGTTGACGCGTTGACGGCCGGGTTGGCCTTATTGACCTTCCGCGAGATCGCCGTGAGATCGATCGTGATCGTGCCCTTCTTGAGCGTCGCCGTCCCGAACTTCCTGCCACCGCTGCTCTTGGTAGGCGAGCTTGTCCCGTAGTCGCCGACCGCGCCGGTAATAAGGACCTTCCCCTTCCCCTGGCCCTGCCCGGGCTGAACAAACAGCTGGATCCGACCGCCTGCCGGTGTTCCAGACGAGGCCGCGCCCAGCGCGACCGACGCACCGACGATCAAGCAGGCGAGCAGGCCCGCGACTCCAACCATGCGCTTCATAAGCTCTCCATCCGATAGTGGCAAGAACCAGGCGGCAATCCACCACGCCCGGCTTTTGCCAACTCTAACCCGCAATCGCTCACAAAGTTGCGATTGTGACGATCGTCGCTCGTGTCTCACGCGGCCGGACGCTCGCGCTCGCGGCGAGCGGCTGCCACAGCGGCCCCGATGCGGATCGGCTCCGGCGCCCGCCGCGGCTGTGCCGTGGCCGCGTTCGGTGTCGAATCGTCAACGCACCGTATACTTGTACACATGCCGAGCACGATGGCACAGCGCCGCGTCGGGCGGCTCCGTGAACTGGGCGAGCGCCGCGTCGAACTACGCGCCGAACACGCCGCGCTCATGCGCCAGATCCGCGACTTGATCCGCCAGGCGCACGCAGACGGCATCGGCGTGACCGAACTAGCCGCCATGTCCGGCCTCACCCGGCGCGCTGTTTACGACGCGCTGGGCCACCCCCGCAGCCGCAAGGAGAACAGCCGGTGACGAACCTGCCCAATATCACCCCCCACCCCCCATATGGGGCACGTATGGCCGAAGCGGCCCCGTTGCTCACGGCCCGCGACGTAGCGGACGTCTGTGGCGTGAGCACCGAGACCCGTCCTGCGCTGGACGCGCAGCGGCAAGGTTCCGGCGATCAAGCTGCCGTCCGGTCAGGTCCGCTACCGGCGTGACGCTGTGCAGGCGTGGCTCGACGACCGCGCGTTCGGGAGGGCCGCCTGATGCCCGCCACACAGCGAGGCCACGCCTACCGACTCGGCGCGAAGCGCTGGGGCCTGCGCTACAGGGACGGCGAAGGCGTCCAGCGCCGCAAGTCGCCGTTCCCGTCGAAGTCGGCGGCGCTCGCGCACTTCCGCGACGTGATCGAACCGGAGCTTCGCGGCGAGCCGACGGCGATGCCCGCGCTCACCCTCGGCGAGTTCATCCCGCTCTACCTTGAGCGACACGGCGCGACCGTCCGGCTGCGCACGATCCACACGCTCGCCGAGCGTCTGCGCCACGCTGATGCCGCATTCGGCAGCGTGCCGCTCCGCGAGCTAGAGCGCATGAGCGGCGACCTCGCGGCGTGGCGGGCACAGCAGCCGGAGCGCGTCAGCTACGCGCGCATGAGCGCACTACGGCAGGCCCTCGGTGCGGCTCAGCGCTGGGGTTACATCAGCCGGAACCCGGCCAAGCTCGCCGGGCCGAACCCGTCAGCCGTCGCCGAGGACGATCCGCACCTTCTCCCGCGCCGAGCTTGAGGCGATCGCTGCCGAGCTTCACCCCGCGTACGCGCCGCTGCCGATCTTCGCCGCAGCGACAGGCCTTCGCCCCGAGGAATGGCAGGCGCTCGAACGGCGGGACGTGGATCGCCAGGCGCGGATGGTCACGGTCTCGCGGACCGTGTCGAGCGGCGAGGTTGTCGGCCTCGGCAAGACGGCTCGCAGTAGGCGACAGGTGCCGCTCTCGCGCCGCGCGCTCGACGCGCTCGAATCGCTGCCGCCGCGCCTCGACACGCCGCTTCTGTTCCCCGCGCCCGCAGGCGGCCTGCTCAACCTCGACAACTGGCGGCCCCGGACGTGGGCGCCTGCCGTCGAAGCGTCGGGTGTGGCAGCGCCAGCGCGCATCTACGACCTGCGCTCGACGTTCGCTTCCGACGCGCTCGCGGCGGGCGTGACCGTTTTTGAGCTTGCCCGCGTCATGGGATCATCCGTCCCGATGATCGAGCGCCACTACGGCGCCCTGCTTGACGGCGCCGGCGCCGGGATCGCCGGTCGCCTCGACGCGCTCGACGCGCGCCGCGATGGCGACACTGGTCGTGCCACCGAGCAGGCCGAATGACGATTGTGCCGCTCCTGTGCCACGACCGCCGCGTGCGCTCGCTGCCTCAACACCACGAAAGCCCCGCACCTGCAGGGCCTCCGTGAAAAGCGGACGACGGGTCTCGAACCCGCGACCTTCGGCTTGGGAAGCCGACGCTCTACCAACTGAGCTACGTCCGCGAACGCGGGCCAATCCTACCGGCTCACCGCGGATCCTCCGGCACGAGGGCGGCCGGCGCCTCTACCATCGCCGCATGCTTGACAGCCACCAGATCATCATCTCCATCGACCAACGCCTCGCCGCAGCCCGCCAGGAGATCGCCTCGCTGGAGGCGGCGCTGACCGCGATGCGCCAACCACCGAAGACCAACGGCGACGCCGGCCGCGCCCCGCGGGCCGCTCGTGCCAACGGCACCGCGCCGGCCAGGAGGACCGGCACCAGGCCCGCCAAAGGGACCGGCACCACGCCCGCGCAGGCGAGCGGCGCCGCACTCGCCCAGGTAGACGCCGCCGCTACGCCCGCCAAGGCGGACCGTGCCGCCCCCGCCCAGGCCACCACGCGCGCCCGGAAAGCCCGGAAAGCCCGGCGGACACGCCCGGCCCGGGGCGCGGAGGTCGTCCCCGCGGGCAAGCTCGTCACCCTGCTGGGCGGCGACGGCATGTCGACGTCCGAGCTGGCCGGCCAGACCGGCGGTGATCGCCAGCAGCTCCTCACGCTGCTCCGGGAGCTGGAGGCCGCGGGACAGGTCCGGCGCTCCGGCGAGCGGCGGAACACCCGCTGGCACGCCATCACCGACGAGGACCGGATCGCCGCGCGCGTCGCCGAGCTGGAGCGTCAGCGCTCACGCAAGGCGCCGGCGGCCTGACCGATCGGGGTCGAGGACCGGACTGACCGGACGGGCCCTAGTGCCGACAGGTGCTGTGGGCCTGGACGACCTCGTGCCAGAGCTCTTCAAGCGCGATGACCTGGGCGATCCGGGCACGGCGGGCAGCCCCGTCGCGCTCCAGCTCGTCCAGGCGCTGCTTGTTGTGCTGGCGCTGGGTGGCGCCGTCTGGCATGTCGTCGTAGATGTCTCTCGTTGACATAGCAGTGTCCTGGGGTGGCTGGGTGCCGATACCCGCCTATCGGCAGGATCACGCTGAGCTGCACCCTCGGCGTCGGTACTGGCCGCTTGATCGAGACCGCAGAAGTTGCGCGCATTACCATCACCAGACATGCGTCGGTTCGTGCTTCCGGGCGTCATCGTGACCGCGGCGATCGCCGTGCTGGCCCTGCTCACCTTCGGCGTGTCCAACCGCACGGACACGGCGTCGATCGACGCCCAGGTGGCCAGCCACAAGTACCCGGTGGCACCGAACGCCCATCTGGCGCTCCCGGTCCTCGGCAGCTCCGCGACCGAGACCCTGGCCGACTTCCGCGGCAAGGTGGTGGTTCTCAACGTGTTCGCATCGTGGTGTGAGCCCTGCCAGGGCGAGGCGCCCCTGCTCTCAGCCGAGCAGCGCCGGCTCATCCGTCACGGCGCAACGATGCTCGGCGTCACCTACCTGGACAACTCGATCGCCTCGGAGCAGTTCGCCCAGCGCTACCACATCGACTACCCGGTGCTGCGCGACGTCAGCGGGAACTTTGTGCGCTCGTTCGGCACGACCGGGGTGCCGGAGACGTTCGTCATCAACCGCCAGGGCCGGATCCAGGCGCTGCAGCGCTTCCCGGTCACCGGGAAGTGGTTCAGCCAGGTCCTGCCGCCGATCGAGGCCGGGAGCTGATGCTCCGCCGCCGCACCCACGGCGAGCGCCCGAGCCGCCGCGTGCCGCCGCGCCGGGCACTCGCGCTGCTGCTGGCGCTGAGCGTCGCGTCCGCCGGCGCCCTCGGCGTCGGTGCCCCCGCCCTCGCCGCCGCGCCTCGGGCGTCGCTGACCCAGCTGGAGAGCCAGCTCATGTGCGTCGCCTGCCACGAGTCGCTGGCCGTCGCCCAGTCGCCTGAGGCGTTCTCCGAGCGCCAGTACATCCGCGACCTCATCGCCCAGGGGGAGACGGCCGCGGAGATCAAGCGCAACATGGTCGCCCAGTACGGCACGGCCGTCCTGGCCGTCCCCCCGGCGCAGGGCTTCAACCTGGTCGTCTACGTGCTGCCGCCCGTGCTCGTCGGCGTGGGGATCCTGGTTCTCGCCCTGACCATCCCACGGTGGCGCCGGCGGGCCCGCGGGGCGGCGCCGGACACCCCCGCCGCGCCGCTGAACGCCGAGGACATGCGCCGACTCAACGAGGACCTCGGCCGGTACGCGTAGCTGCATCGACGGTGATGACGAAACTGCCCTCACCCGGCACGTTTGTCACCACCGCGGGCAGGACGCGCTACATCGAGTCCGGCGCCCCGACCCCCAGCAGCTCCAGGGCCAGCTTGATCGTCTGCCGCGAGGCCTGGGACAGCGCCACCCGGAAGGACTCGACCTCCGCGGGCCGGGAGCCGACGACCTTGCAGTCCCGGTAGAAGGCGGTGAACTCCTGGGCCAGCTCGAGGGCGTAGGCGGCGATCCGGTGCGGCCCCCGCCGCTCGGCGGCCTCCGCCACCTCGTCCGGGAAGGCGACCAGGGCTTTGACCAGGTCCCGCTCGGCGGGCTCCAACCCCGCGTCCCCCCACGCCGCCCCCGGAGCCAGCGCCGCCGCCACCCGGTCCTCCTCGAGCTTGCGGAACATGGACACGATCCGCGCGTGCGCGTACTGCACGTAGTAGACGGGATTCTCCGGCGACTCGCGCCGCGCCAGCTCCAGGTCGAGGTCGACGGTCCGGTCATGGGAGCGCTGGAGCATGAAGAAGCGCGTGGCGTCGACGCCGATCTCGTCGAGAAGCTCGTCGAGCCGGATGAACTCGCCGCGGCGCTTGGACATCGCCGCCCGCTCGTCGCCGTCGACGAGGTGCACGAATTGCAGGATCGGCACCTCGACCGTGTCCGGATCGCCCCCCAACGCGGCGAACGCCGCCTTGAGGCGGGCGATGTAGCCGTGGTGGTCGGCGCCGAACGGCAGAAGCTGCAGGTCGAGACCGCGCTCGTGCTTCTCCAGCAGATAGGCGAGATCGGCCGCGAAGTAGGTGGGGGCGCCGGTGGACCGGCGCAGCACCCGGTCCTTGTCATCGCCGAAGCTCGTCGTCCGCAGCCACAGCGCGCCGTCGGACTCGTAGGTGTGACCGGCGTCGGCGACGACCTCCAGGGCCCGGTCGAGGTACGACGGCGATCCCTCGTGGAGGGTGCGCTCGCTGAAGAAGCGGTCGTAGTGGACGCCGTAGCGCTCGAGCGTGGCCCGGATCTCTCCCAGCAGGACCTCCACCGCCCTCGCCGCTGCCTCGGCCGGCCGAGCTGACTCGATCCCCGGCATGTGCTCGGCCAGCTCGCGGACGTAGTCGCCCTGGTAGCCACCCTCCGGCACGTCCTCGCCCCGGGCGCGGGCCTGGACGGACTCGCCGAGCAGCTGGATCTGCGTCCCGGCGTCGTTGAAGTAGTACTCACGCCACACGTCGTGGCCGTGGTGGGACAGGATCCGCGCCAGCGCATCGCCGTAGGCGGCGTGGCGGCCGCTGGCGGCCACGAGTGGCCCGGTGGGGTTGGCCGAGACGAACTCCACGAGCACCCGGAGACGTTCCGGCGCGCCGCCGGCCCCAAAGCCCTCGCCGGCCTCCAGCACCGTCCGCAGTGAGCGGCGGTGCCACCCGTCGGACAGGAACAGGTTGACGAAGCCCGGGCCGGCGACCTCGAAGCGCTCCAGCTCGTCGCCCAACACCTCGCTCAGCGCCTGCCCCACCCGCTCGGCGATCTCCCGGGGCGACGCGCGCAGCACCGGTGCCAGCAGCATCGCCAGGTTGGTGGAGTAGTCGCCCTGGCCGGCGCGCTTGGGCCGTTCGACGCGCGCCTGGGCGGGCGCCCGGTCCCCGCTCAGCATCGCCGCCGCGCGCATGACCGACGCGCGCAGCTCGGCCAGCGGCGAGCTCACGGGCTGAGCACCCGTGGTCATGTGCTGCGCACCGTCACCGGCTGGAACACGGTCTCGAGCCGCTCGAGCGCGGCGGGGCGGCCGATCGCCACCAGCATGTCGCCGCTCTCGATCACCGATGCGGCCGCCGGCTGCGGCTCGAGGCGCCCGTCAAGGTGACGGACCGCGACGATGACCGTGTCTCCACGGACGTCCTCGATCGTCCTGCCCACCCCCTCGCAGGCGGCCGGGACCTCGATCTCCTCCATCCGGTAGTCGGCAACCTGGACCGCGCCGCCGACCTGGGGATGCAGCGCCACTCGCGCCATCTCCGAGCCGGAGGTCTTGTACGGCGAGATCACCCGGTTGGCGCCCGCGCGCAGGAGCTTGCGCTCGGTGTCCTCGCCTGAGGCCCGGGCGATGATGAAGATGTCCGGGCGCAGCCCGCGCGCGGTCAGCACGATGAAGATGTTGTCGGCGTCCGAGTCCACGCACGCGATGACCGCGCGGGCCCGCTCGATGCCGGCCCCCAGCAGCACGTCGTCGTCGGCGGCGTTCGACTCCAGATAGCGCAACCCCAGCGCCCGGGCCCGCTCGCGATGCGCCGGGTTGGCGTCGATGACGACGTGCGGCGCTCCGGCCAGGCCCAGGTCGCGGGCGACCTGGCGGCCGACGCGTCCGAAGCCGCAGATGATGAAGTGATCTCTGTAGGAGTCGATCATGCGCTGGTTGCGGCGCTCCTCGAGCAGGCCGCTGAGCTGGCCGGAGACGAAGAACTCGGCCACCGTTGCCAGGCCATAGAAGAGCGTACCTATGCCGAGCAGCTCGAGGCCGACGATGATCACCCGCCCGCCGGTGTCCCGGGGGTCCGGCATCGCTCCCAGCGTCGTCACGGTGTCCAGCGTCCAACTGAAGCCATAGCCGACCGACACGCCCTCCACCGACGCCAGCGCGATCGTGCCCGCGACGATGAGGACCGCCAGCACGGCCAGCAGCACGCCCAGCCGTCGCGCGAACAGGACGAGCTCCCGCCGGGCGCGGCTGCGCTGCTCCAGCGACTGCCGATGGGCCTCGCGGCGGCCGTGCTGGTCGGCCACCGACATCAATAGTGATAGGGCTCGCGGGCGAGGATCTTGTGCGCGCGGTACAGCTGCTCCAGGAGCACCACGCGAGCCAGCTGGTGCGGGAGGGTCATCGGACCCAGCGACAGCCGATGATCGACATCGTCAAGATCGAGACCGAACGGGCCGCCGATGACGAAGCACAGGTCGCGCCCGCTCTGCCGCCGCGCCTCGACGAACCGCGAGAAGGCGAGCGAATCCGGCTGCTCGCCGTCGCGGTGCAGGAGCGAGACGAACGCCCGGTCCGGCAGCCGCCGGACGACCTGGTCGTCCTCGCGCACCTCAACCAGCTCCAGTCGGGTGTGGCCGGCGAGCAGCTTCTTGTAATGCTGTACGTCGTCAGCGAACGGGGGCCGCAGCTTTCCCACGGCGACGACGACGATCCGCACAATGGGATACTACGTCCATATGTCCGATCCGAACACGCCCGAGCGCCACATCAACATCCACTTCTCGCCGGAGGTCATGGCGGGCCACTACTCGAACTTCGCCAACGTCAGCCACTCTGACTACGAGTTCACCATCACGTTCGCCCGCGTCGACCACGAGGTCGAAGACGAGGAGATTCCCGGCGTTGTGGTGTCCCGCGTCAACCTGTCGCCCAAGTTCATGCGCGAGCTGATCGACGCGATGCAGGACAACTACTCGAAGTGGCAGACCCGCGAGGGCATCAAGAACCTGCCGGAGTACGGCGGCGGAGGCGCGACGGGCGGGACCGTGTCCGGCGAGTACGACTCCGACGACGAGGCCTGACGCGCCGGCGTTCGGCGTCCGGCCCCCGCGCGAGACTCAGTGAATGGTGCCCCGCCGGGCTCTGCGCCCGCTCCCATGACCACGGATGACGTCCCCCGCTGCGGGATCCTGCTCCCCAGCTTCGACGCGACGCGCGCCGGCGGCCCGCCGCAGGTGGTGGCGGCCGCGCAGCTGGCCGAGGATCTGGGCTTCGACGCCGCCTGGGTGGGTGACCATCTCGCCTGCCCGGCGCCGGGGCTGGATGCGCCCGCCTGTCTCGCCGCCGCCGCCGCGGTGACCACTCGGATCGGCCTCGGCTTCAGCGTCATGCTCCTCGGCCTGCGCCCCCCGGCGTGGGCGGCCAAGCAGCTGACCACCATCGACGCGCTGTCCGGTGGCCGGCTGCTGCTCGGCGTCGGCGTCGGCGGGGAGTTCCCGGATGAGTTCGCCGCGGCCGGGGTGCCGGTCCGGCAGCGCGGCGCACGGCTGGACGAGTCGCTGGCCGTCATCGGCGACCTGGTGACGGGCCGGCCGGTCGACTACGCCGGCCGAACGCTCAGCGTCCGCAGCCCGGGGCTGGAGCCCGCGATGAGGGCCCCGCCGCCGATCTACGTCGGAGGTCGCGGCGAGCCCGCCCTGCGACGCGCCGCGCGTCACGCCGACATGTGGCTGCCGATGTGGCTGACCCCCAATCGGATCGCCGAGCGCTCGCAGGTGCTCGCCGAGCTGGCCCAGGAGGTCGGCCGGCCGACGCCCGGCACCGCGCTGCTGATCGGCGTCCACGTCGACGACGACCGGGACCGTGCGCGGGCCCAGGCCGAGGCCCACATCCGCGGGCAATACCGGATGGAGCTGGACAAGGTCGAGCGCTGGACGCTGCTGGATAGCATCGACGGCGCCGTGGAGCAGCTCGACGCCTACCGGCGGGCCGGTGTGCAGGAGTTCCTGCTGATGCCGCTCGGTCGCGAGCCGCTCGTCCAGTACGAGCGCCTCGCGGAGGTCCGTGCGCGCCTGCTGGCCGGCGAGACGCCCTCGCCCGCCGGGGCGGAGGCCCGCGGTTGAGCGACGGACCCGGCTACCGCTATGACCCGTCGGGGTTCCGGCGGGTGTTTGAGCGCCACTTCACATACCTGGCGGGCGTCCGGCGCAACAGTCACCGCTTCGCCGACCGCCCCGCGCTCCACGATCCGGCGAGCGGCCGGAGGTGGACGTATGCGGAGCTATGGGCCGACACCGGCCGGCTGGCGGCGTCGCTGGCCCGCGAAGGTGTCACACGAGGGGACGCCGTCGTCTTCTCGCTGTTCAACGGCCCGGAGTTCGTGCTGGTGTGGCTGGCCGCCCAGCGACTGGGGGCGGCGGCGGCGCCGATCAACTTCCGCCTGTCCCCCGGCGAAGTCGCCTACGTCCTGGACGACAGCCGCCCGCGCGCGTTCATCTACGACGGCTCGCTCACCGAGATGGCGACCGCGGCGCTCCAGCGCGCCGGGCACCGTCCGGCGTTGGTGGCCGGCGCCAGCGACGCGCCGGGCGGGGCGACGGTCGCGGAGCTGATCGCGGCCGGCGATCCGGATGCGGTCCCGGACCTGCCGGACGTGACCACCTTTGACGAGACCACCCGCCTGTACACGTCCGGGACGACCGGGATGCCAAAGGGGGTCTCGCTCAGCGGCGTCGTCGACGTCCTCTCCGCCCACGACGTGATCATGCACTTCCCCCTGTCGCCGGAGGACCGGACGCTGAACATGACCCCGTGGTTTCACCGCGGGGGTCTGTACTCGGGGGGGCCCAACCCGGTGCTCTACTGCGGCGCCGAATCGGTGGCGCTGCGCCAGTTCGACCCGGGGACCGTGCTCGACTGGGTCCAGGAGCACCAGCTCACCTTCCTGATCGGCGCCCCCACCAACCTGGCGATGCTGACCGCCGAGCAGGCGGCGCGGCCGCGGGACCTGTCGACACTGAGCGGGATCGTGACGATGGGCGCGCCGCTGGACCGCGAGGCCTGCCTGCGCTACCAGAAGACGCTGACCCCCCGGATCTTCAACGGCTACGGGACGACCGAGGCGTTCTGGAACACGTTCCTGCGGCCGAGCGACCTGCCGGCACACGCCGGCTCGGCCGGCCGGGCCTGCACCGACGACGACGTCGCCGTCGTGCGCATCTACGAGGATCGCCAGGCCGACCCGGACGACCACGCCGCCAAGGACTCCGCCGAGATCGGTGAGGTCGTCGTTCGCTCGGTCAAATCCGGCTACGCCTACGTCAACCAGCCGGAGGAGCAGGCGGAGCGCTTCCGGGACGGCTGGCTGTACATCGGCGACCTGGCGACCTGGGACAGAGACGAGTACGTGACGATCGTCGGCCGTAAGGACGACATGATCATCTCCGGCGGGGAGAACGTCCACCCCACCCAGGTGGAGGCGATCCTGGCCGAGCATCCCGGGATTGCCGACGCGGCCGTCGTCGGAATCCCTGACGAGCGTTGGGGCGAGCTGGTCGTCGCCTACGTCGTGGCCACCGACCCGGACGTCGACGCCGCCGCCTGCGAGGCCCACTGCAACGGCCACCCGATGCTCGCCGCCTACAAGCGCCCGCGCGCCTACCGTTTCGTCTCCGAGCTCCCGATGACGGCCACCGGTAAGAAGGTCCACTACCAACTGCGCGAGCAGGCCCAGCGCGACGCGGCCGACGGTCTGCTGACACGTCCGTGACTGCCGAACGGAGCCGCAGCGACCCGGTGATCACCGGGCTCGGCGCGATCACGCCGCTGGGCGCGACCGCGCCGGAGACCTGGCGCGGGCTCGTGGCCGGGCGCTCGGGGGTGGTGCCGATCGAGAGCTTCGACGCTTCGCACCTGCCCGTCCGGATCGCCGGCGAGATCCGGGGCTTCGACGCCGAGGCCACGCTGGGGTCCAAGCGAGCGCGGCGGTCGGCCCGGTTCTCGCAGCTGGCGACCGTGGCTGCCCGCGAGGCCGTCGCCGACGCCGGTCTGGACTCGGTCCCGGCGGGATTCGATTCCGAGCGCACGGCGGTCATCATCAACAGCGCCTGCGCGGGTACGCCGGAGACCGAGCGCAACATCCGGACGCTCGTCAGCCGTGGCCCGCGGGATATCAGCCCGTACTACGTGCCGTCGACGATCCTCAACATGGCGGCCTGCGAGGTGTCGATCGACCTTGGCGTCCACGGGCCCGTCAATGCCTCCGCGCTGGCCTGCGCCAGCGGAACGGCCGCGCTGCTCGAGGCACGGCGCCTCATCCTCTCCGGCGACGCCGACGTGGTCATCGCCGGCGGGACCGATGCCGCCATCAACGAGGCGATGTTCGCGGGCCTGGCGGTCATGGGTCCGCTGTCGGAGCGCAACGACGCCCCGGAGCAGGCCAGCCGTCCGTTCGACGCCGACCGCGACGGGTTCGTCTTCGGCGAGGGAGCGGTGGTGTGCGTCGTCGAGTCGGCCGACCACGCCCGCGCCCGTGGGGCGGCCGTCTACGGGACGGTGGCCGGCGGCGCGCTGACCGCCGACGCGTTCCACATGAGCGCACCGGAGCCGACCGGGGCCCACGCCGCCCGGGCGATCACGCTGGCGCTGCAGAGCGCCGGCGTGTGGCCGGAGGAGCTCGACTACGTGTGCGCCCACGGCACCGCGACGCGCGCCAACGACGCCGCCGAGACGCGCGCCATGCACATCGCCCTCGGAGACGCGGCGACGGACGTGCCGGCCAGTTCCCCCAAATCGATGGTGGGACATCTGATCGGCGCCGCCGGCACCCTGTCGGCGATGACGTGCCTGCTGGCGATGCGCGACGGCGTCCTCCCCCCCACCATCAACCTCGACACCCCGGACCCCGCCTGCGACCTGGACTATGTGCCGCTCCGTGCCCGGCGGGCGGATGTGCGCGTCACCGCCGCCAACGCGTTCGGGTTCGGCGGCCAGAACTGCGTCATCGTGCTGCGCGCCCCGGACGACGAGCACCGGCCGCGCACCGCCGAGCCGATCTAGCGGCTCGCCCCGGGGTGCGCCTGGGCGAAGGCCACCGCGCCCCGGTCTAGTGTCCTGAGTCGGAAATTCGCGAGCAGCCACGGGAGTGGCTGGGCGTGGCTGGCGGGCGGCGACGACCAAAGTCGTACTGGTGGTCCGGCGTGGTCGTCGCCGCCCGTCAGGCGCGTCCAGACGCCGCGAGGCTGCCGTCGAATTTGTGAATCAGGACACTAGAGGTTCGCCCCCGGGTGCGCCTGGGCGAAGGCCACCGCCGCCCCGATCCGCTCCGCGGTCGGCGGGTGGGAGGCCAGCAGCCGGCTGACCCACCGCGGCGGGTCGAGGTCGGCGACGTTCTGGAGCGCCGCTGCGCGCTCGAAGGAGATGAACGCATCCGGCGCCCCCGCCAGCTCGAGCGAGAAGTGGTCGGCCCGGCGCTCGATCGCCCGCGACAGCCGGTTGGCCGATACCCCCGTGAGGACACCGATCAGCGAGGCCGCCAGGGCCAGCGCCGGGAGCTCCGCCGCGGTGGAGGGTGGGGCGTCGTCCGGCAACAGCGAGCCGCTCAGGCGCTGCACGGCGAGCGCGGCCGCCGGGGCGACGATCGCCGCGTACAGGACACCGCGGGGGACATCACGGTGACGCACGTGGCCGAGCTCGTGCGCGACGACGAGCCGGATCTCGTCCCGGCTGTAGCGGTCGAGCAGCGTGTCGAAGAGGACGACGCGCTTGGTCGGCCCCAGGCCGCTCACGTACGCGTTGGCAGCGGTGGTGCGACGGCTGGCATCGACGGAGTAGACCTCCCCCACCTTGACCCCGGCCGCCCGGGCCAGCGCGAGCACGTCGGCCCGTGTCTCCCCCTCCGGAAGGGGCTGAAAGTCGTTGAAGATGGGGTCGAGCACCACCGGGGCGAGGGCCGCCAGGACGGCGCCGAAGGCGACGGACCCGGCCGCCGCCGGCGCCCACCATCCGCGCGGGAAGCGGCGGGTGAGCGACATCACGGCCGCCCCGGCCCCGGCCACGAACGCGGTTTGGATCGCCGTCATCGTCGCCAGGTCCCGCCCCCAGGCCGCCCAGGTCTGCGTGTCGAGGCCGACGCCGACGGCCCGCCGCCGCGCCAGCGCGCGCACGGGCAAGGAGAGCGCCGACAGTGCCACGGTCAGCCCGGCGCCCACAGCGGCCCCGCCGGCCACCGAGCGCCGGCGGGGGGCGATTGGCGGTGGATGGCGGACCACCAGCGCCAGCGCGCCGAGCTCCATCACCCCGCGGGCGAGCGCCAGCGCCCGCTGGGGCCGGGCGAAGCGACGCCCGCGGTCGATCTCGGCCGGGCTGAAATACGTTCGCACGTCGACGCGCACCGGGGCCACCGGCGGCGCGGCGGGGCTCAGGAGGCGCCGGCCGCCCTCGGCCACGGCTACCGCCAGCAGAGCCGGCCAGAGGGCCCCGGAGCGTGAAGTCCACCTCACCCGCGAGACTGTAGTGATGCGCGTTGCGATCGTCTCGGACATCCACGGCAACCGGCATGCCTTCGAGGCGGTGCTGGACGCCATCGCCGACACCGACTGTCGTGAGATGTGGTCCCTCGGCGATCTCGTCGGCTACGGCGCCGATCCGAACGCGTGCGTCGCGCTGGCGCGCGAGCACGCGGCGATCTCGCTGGCCGGCAACCACGACCTCGGCGTCCGGGGCACCATCCCGCTCGAGCAGTTCTCCCGCGGCGCGGCGCTCGCGGCCACCTGGACCCAGCAGGAGATCACGCCGGAGACCCGCGCATACCTCGACTCGCTCGAGCCGCTCAACGTGGAGGAGGCCGTCGCCCTGTACCACGCCAGTCCCCGCGACCCGGTCTGGGAGTACGTCCTGTCGCCGCTGCAGGCCGACCTGTGCCTCGACGTCCAGGCCCGGCGCATCGCCCTCGTCGGTCACTCCCATGTCGCCCTGTCCTTCAGTCGAGTTCCCGGGGAGTCAGCGACCGGCCAGACCCGCGAGGCCGACGAGGAGCTCGACCTGCGGGAAGGCGAGTGGATCATCAACCCGGGCAGCGTGGGGCAGCCGCGCGACGGTGACCCGCGGGCCGCCTGGCTGGAGCTCGATCTCGACGCCTGGCGGGCCACCTACCGGCGCATCGAATACGACATCGCGGGGGCGGCGGCGGCGATCCGGCACGCGCGGCTGCCGGACTCGTTGGCCGAGCGCCTCGTCTACGGACAGTAGGCCCCACACCCCCGTAGGGTCAGGCAAACCGGAACAGCGTCTAAAGTCAGACGCCGGATGGGCTTTGGCTCGCGCGCATTCCTGGCCGGCGGCCTGGGGTTCACGGTCGCCTTTGTTGTCGCATGCGGCAACAGCAACGGGCTGCTCTCATCCGGGCAGAGCAGCAACCTGGCCAGCAACCTCAACGCCATCTCCTCGGCGGTCGCGGCCCACGATTGCGCCGGGGCCCAGAGCGCGGCCGCGGAGCTCAACAACGCGGTCGCCAGGCTCCCGCAATCGGTCGATCCCACCCTGCTGCAGAACCTCGGCCAGGGCGCCGGGACCGTGAGCGCGCTCGCGGCCCAGGACTGCACCCCCACGTCGAGCTCAACCTCCAGCTCCAGCTCATCGAGCACCTCGTCCTCGACCTCCTCGAGCAGCTCGACCACCAGTCCCAGCAGCTCTACGTCGTCCTCGCCGTCGACGAGCACCTCGCCGTCGTCGAGCAGCAGCTCGGCGTCGAGCAGCGCAACCATTCCGTCCCCGCCGGGTACTACCTCTACGAACGGCGGGGCGGCGGTCGGCGGGGGCACGAGCACGGCGGGCCAGGGCGGTAACGGACAATGACAGGCACGACGACGATCGCCGGCAGATACAGGATCGAGGGTCGCCTCGGCGTCGGCGGCATGTCGACCGTTCACCTGGCGTTCGACAGCCGTCTGGAGCGCTACGTGGCGCTCAAGCTCCTGGCCGAGCATCTCGCCGACGATCCCACGTTCGTCTCGCGCTTCCGCCGCGAGGCTCTGGCCGCGGCCCGGCTGGTGCACCCCAACATCGTCCAGGTGTTCGACTTCGGCTTCGACGCCGGGCACCACCAGCACTTCATCGTCATGGAGCACGTGTCGGGCAACTCGTGCGCCGAGCTGCTGCGCGACCGCGGGCATCTGCCCGTCGCCCAGGCAGTTGACATCGTCACCCAGTCCTGCCGCGGGCTCGACTACGCCCATCGCAACGGCGTCGTGCACCGCGACGTCAAGCCCGGCAATCTGCTCGTCTCCGATTCCGACGTCGTCAAGCTCGCCGACTTCGGCATCGCCCGGGCCACCGACCAGTCGAGCATCACCCAGGCCGGATCGGTGCTGGGGACCGCCGCCTATCTGGCGCCGGAGCAGGCTCGCGGCGAAGAGGCCGGACCGCAGGCCGACCTGTACTCACTCGGCGTCGTCACCTACCAGCTGATCTCCGGCCGGCTGCCCTACGAGGCCAGCTCGCTGTCGGAGCTGACCCTCAAACAGCAGCGGGAGTCGCCGATCCCCCTCGACGAGCTCAATCCGGAGGTCCCGGCGGCGCTGTCGGCGGCGGTGGCCAGCGCGCTGGAGATCGACCAGCGGTTCCGCCCCCGCGACGCCATGGAGCTGGCCGAAGCGCTGCAGGACGGCGCCCGCGGGATCGGCCCCACCCGGGCCGCCGCCGGCTCGGCCACCGGGGTGACGCGGGTGGCTCCCGGCGATCCGACGACGGCCACGCGGCTCACCCCGCGCCGGGCCGAGCCGCCCACCACGGCCCCGCGGGCGGTGCCGCCGCGCCAGGTGCCGGCACGCCGTCCCGCCCGCCCGGAGGTCGCCGCCTACTCACGCCGCCCGCCGGCGCCGGACCAGGAGATGGAGCGCTCCAGCCGTGGTTTCCGGCGCGTCATGGCGCTGTTTGCCCTGCTGGCTGTCCTGGCCGTGATCGTGATCGCGGCCGTGACGATCGCCAACAGCACATCCAATACCGCGGTGCACTACCACAAGGTCCTCGCCCACGACGCTCAGTCGGCGATCAATCAGCTGCAGAACCTGATCAACCAGTACACGAAGTAGCCGCGCCTCCGGGCGCCGCGCCGGCCAGGACGGCCTCTGAGACCTCGTGGAGGTGTCCGGCGCCGATTGCCTCGCGCAGGTCGGCCATCAGGCGGCCGACGAAGCTCAGGTTGTGGAGCGTGACCAGGCGCAGCCCGGTCAGCTCGTGGGCCCGGAGCAGATAGTGCAGGTAGGCCCGGGAGAACCCCTCCGAGCACGCCGGGCACGGACACCCATCGAGGATGGGCTCCGGAGAACGCCGCCAGCGCCCCTTGAACAGATCGACGCGCCAGCGAGAGCCCGGGTCCGGGACGAGCGCCACCCCGTGACGCCCCAGACGCGTCGGCATCGCGCAGTCGAACGTGTCGATCCCCTGGCCCACGCCGGCGATCAGGTCGTCGATCTCGCCGATCCCCAGCAGATGACGCGGCCGGTCGGGCGCCAGGCGCTCCAGCTCGGCCGTCGTCCAGTCGACGACCTGGTGCATCTGGGCCTTGTCCCGGCCGAGCGAGCCGCCGATCGCGATGCCCTCGGCGCGGGAGGCGGCGACGGTCTGGGCCGAGACCATCCGCAGGTCGTGCTCGACCCCTCCCTGGACGATCGCGTACACGGCCTGCTCGGGCGGTCCGTGACGATCATGCCAGTCCAGACAGCGCTCCAGCCACCGATGGGTGCGCTCCATCGACCGGGCCGTGTAGTCGCGGGTCACGTGAAACGGCGTGCACTCGTCGAAGACGAGCGCGATGTCCGAGCCGAGCGCGGCCTGGACCGACATCGACGTCTCCGGCCCCATGAAGCGCACGCTCCCGTCCAGGTAGGAGCGGAACCGCACGCCCTCCTCCTCAATCGCCAGGATGCTGCCGCTGGACTCCGCCCCGGGGCGGCCACGCCGGCCCTTGATCTCGTCGGCGACTCCGCCGTGACCCATCGAGAACACCTGAAACCCGCCGGAGTCGGTGATGATCGGCCCCGGCCAGCGCATCATCTCGTGGAGACCGCCGAGCTCGGCGACCAGCTCGGGGCCCGGGGCCAGAAACAGGTGAAACGTGTTCCCCAGGACCATCTCGTACCCAAGCTGGGCCACGTCCCGCGGCTCCAGCGCCTTGACCGCGCCGCGCGTCGCCAGCGGGACGAACGCCGGCGTCTGGACGTCGCCGTGAGCGAGGTGGAGCGTCCCCCGCCGGGCGCGGGAGTCAGGGCAGCGGGCGGTGATCTCGAACACGGCGATGCACCCTAGATGGTTGATTTTGCGGCCGCGTGTTGCCGGGGAACCGGACCCGCCCACCCATCAAGCCGGTCAAGGACGCAGGGCGAAGCCAATACTGGAGGTATTGGCGAGCCCGAGGACGCCGATCCGGCGCCGATTATCCGGATTCATCCGGCACGCGGGGTCGCAGAATCCACCATCAAGTCCCTACGCTAGGCGCGATGGCTTCCCGGGCGCTCGTCCTCATGCTCGCTGCCGCCAGCGCTGTGACCCTCGCCGCCTGCGGGGGCGGTCAGAGCTCCCGGTCGATGAGCTCCGGGCCGCGCGCCACGTCGACTCCGGCGGGCGGCGCGGCCGCCGTCTCCGGCAGGACGGTGTTCGCCGAGCACTGCTCGATCTGCCATTCGCTCACCGGCCGGGACGACCCGCGGCTGCAGGGCGGCGACCTGCTCGGCTTTCACGCCGGCCGGGCCCAGGTCGTCCAGTTCGTCCGCGAGATGCCGGTCATCCACCGGCCGCTGACCTCCGCCGAGCTCCAGGCGGTTGTCGACTACGTCATCGCGGCCGAGCGGCGCGCCGCCGGGCACTGAGGCGGACGCCCAGGGTCAGGCGGCTCCGGCGGGCATCAGTTCGCCGACGCTGTCGAGCGTCGTCGTCGGCGACATTCCCCCGGCGACGACGATCGCGTTGCCAATCGTCGCCACCGCGGCGTCGGAGGTGGGGGTCGGCAGCCGCCCGGCGGGCGTCACGCGGCCGGTGAGCGGATTGATGGCCCAGACGTCACTCGTCTGGGCGTTGACGAGGTCCCCGCGGCCGCCGATGAGATAGACGGTCGATCCCAGCGTGGCGGCGTTGCCGTGTGTGATCGGATGACGCAGCGTCCCGATCTGCCGCACCTGGTGGGTGGTCAGGTCGAGGCGGTAGATGGCGCTGCTGGCCGCGGACGGGGTTGATCCGCCGATGATCAGCAGCCCGTTGCCGGCCGCCGCGACCGCGGCGTAGCGCAGCCCCACCGGCAGGTGGGCGACGGCGACGGGCGCGGAGCCCGGGCGCCACTCCACCACCGTGTTCAGGTAGTTGGTGCCGTCAAAGCCACCGACGATGTACGCGGCATCCCCCGCCTGGGTGACGCCGACGTCGGATTGGGGCGCGGACAGCGCGCCGGCCTGACTGAGCGCGTTGGTGGCCGGGTCATAGCTGAGGATGTGGCTGAGCTCGGTCGCCGACCCTCCGCCGAAGACGTAGACCTTGCCGCCGAGGACGGCGGCCTGGGCGTCATGCTGGGCCAGCGGCAGCGTGGCGGCCTGGTGTACTCCGTGGAGATCGGCGACGTCGACCTCGGACGTCGAGACGTCGGCCGCGTCGAGCCCGCCGGCCATGACGAGCCGGCCGGCGGAGAGCGTCGCGTAGGCCGGGTCGCGCAACGGCGCCGGCAGCGCGTAGAGCCTGCGGTAGACGAGCCGGGCCGGGACGGCCGCTTGGGCGGCGGTCCGGGCATGGGCGCGGCGGGCGGCCGCGTGGCGAGCCTGCGAACTCGTCGTCGAGCCCCCGGAACCGCACCCGGCGACGAGCAGGGCCGCGGCCAGCGCCAGGATCGCCACCAGGCGCGCCGGTGCAGGCGTCGGCACCCGCCCACGGCCTTCGGGGCGGGCCGCGAAGGCCGGTGTCCTGGCGTGAGGCGTGATGTGAGCGAGGCTAGCCAACCGGCCTGATCCGCGGCCTCCCGGTGGCCCTAGATGGGAGGAATCTCATCGACCTCGGCGCGTTGTCCGGTCGCACCGGGCAAACTTCCAGGCCCGTGGCTCAGAGACCCAGCACCCGCCGGCCGCGTCCGGCCCTCAGTTCCGCCGCGCGCCGCCGGGAGGCGCGCCGGCGCGCCGTGCGCCGCCGCCGGCTGGTCGCCGGGGCGACGCTCCTGTTCGTGGTCGTCGTCGTCGCCGTGGCGCTGGCCTCCGGTGGCGGCCCCTCGCAGCAGCGCAAGACCGGCTCCTCGGCCGGTTCAGGCGCCGGCACGGGCGCCGCAGCGGACCGCCACGGCGGGGCGGCTCGGGGCCCGCTCAACGTCTACGCCGCGGACACGGCATCAGACCTCAGCCCGGTGGTCAGGGGCGATCCGGCGCTGGTGTATGTGCCGAACAGCATGAGCAACACGGTCACGGTCATCAGCCAGAAGACGCTCAAGATCGTCAAGACGTTCCCGACCGGAGCCCTCCCCCAGCACGTCACCCCCGCCTGGAACCTCCGGACCCTGTACGTCGACAACGACGACGGCAACACCCTGACGCCCATCAACCCCCGCACCGCGCAGCCAGGAACGCCGATCCCGGTCGAGGATCCGTACAACATGTACTTCACGCCGGACGGTCGCTACGCGATCGTCGTGGCCGAGCGGCTTCTGCGCCTGGACTTCCGCAACCCCACCACGATGAAGCTGGTGCACTCGCTATCGGTGCCGATGTGCGACGGCGTCGACCATGCCGACTTCTCGGCCAACGGTCGGTACATGTACGCGAGTTGCGAGTTCAACGGGCGGATGATCGAGGTCGACCTGACGACGCAGCGCGTCGTGCGCACTCTCGTCCTCCACGGAGGCGCTGCCGCCCCGCAGGACGTCAAGCTGTCCCCGGACGGGCGGGTCCTCTACACCGCCGACCAGGTGGCCGGCGGCCTGTGGGAGATCGACCCCAAGACCTTCCGAGTGATCGGCTTCCTGCGGACGGGAGCCGGGGCCCACGGCCTGTATCCGAGCCGCAACGCGCAGGTCATGTACGTCTCCAACCGCGCCGCCGGGTCGATCTCCGTCGTCAGCTTCAAGACCCGGCGCGTGATCAAGACCTGGCAGCTGCCCCAGCCGGCCAGCCCGGACATGGGCGGTGTCTCGGCCGACGGCAAGACCCTGTGGCTGAGTGGCCGCTACAACAGCGTCGTCTATGCGATCGACACCCAGACCGGGCACCTGAGGGCCGAGATCCCGGTCGGCGCGGGGCCCCACGGCCTCTGCGTGTGGCCCCAGCCGGGCCGGTACTCGCTCGGCCACACCGGGATCATGCGCTGACGCCGGGCCCGGGCCGGCAATGGCCCGGACCCCGCGAGTTCGCCTCCGCCTACGCCGACGCGGCCGGCTCAGGCTGATCTTCCGTCGTCGCCGACCCCTCGATCGTCTTCGAGGCGGCGGCGCCGCCCACGGAGATCTGCACCTTGCGCGGCACCTGCTGGGCCGGCTTGGGCACGGTCACCTCGAGGACGCCGTCGGCGAACGTCGCCTTGACCGAGTCCGGATCGACCCCCTCAGGCAGGGTCAGCGCCCGGCGGAAGGCACCGAAGCTGCGCTCGACGCGGTAGTAGCCGGCCTTGCGCTCCTCGTGCTCGGCCTTTCGCTCGCCGGAGATCGTGAGCACGTTGTCCTCGAGCTCGATGTTGACGTCGGACTCCGACATGCCGGGCAGGTCGGCCTTGAGAACGAAGTCGGTCTGGGTCTCGATCAGGTCCATCGCCGGAACCCAGCGCCGCAGCGCCGGTCCGTTCCCGCTCCCGGCGGTGGGCGTGTCGAAGAAGGAATTGAACAGCCGGTTCATCTCGTTCTGGATCGTCCCCAGCTCCCGGACCGGCTCCCAACGAATAAGTGCCATCTGCAACCTCTCTTGTGAGACTTCAACTTGCCTGAAACTGCTCATGCGAGCATTATGAAATCTCAGTCTAGCGCTGTCAAGTTTTCTGCTCGCGCAGTTCTCCGGATCCCCGCCGCGCCCACCGGCGACCGGGCCCACCGGGGGCATGAACGTCGATTCACCGCCGAGGGGTGCCGGTGAATCGACGTTCATCGCGGCCGGCGCGTGGGGTCGGTATGGGAGCCGGCGCGTCGCGGCCGGCACCGCCGGCCGCGGCTCCTGCGGCGCGTACGTCGCTACTCGGCGATGAGGGACCGGCCGGTCATCGCCTGCGACTGGTCGATGCCCAGCATCTGCAGCAGGGTCGGGGCCACGTCGGCGAGGACGCCGCCCTTGCGCAGCGTCAGGGGGTGGGAAGGGTCCGACACCGTCACGATCACCGGTACCGGGTTGAGCGAGTGAGCGGTGTTGGGGCTCCCGTCCGGCTCCAGCATGTGGTCGGCATTGCCGTGGTCCGCGGTGATCAGGCAGGCGCCGCCGGAGGCGTGGACGGCCTCCACCACCTCCCCCAGGCAGCGATCGACGGTCTCCACCGCCCGGACGGCCGCCGGGATGACCCCGGTGTGGCCGACCATGTCGGCGTTGGCGAAGTTGATGATCCCGAACCGGAACGCCCGCCCGGCCGCATCGGCCTTCCGCCAGGCGGACGCGAACGCCGACGCCGCCTCCGGGGCGCTCATCTCCGGCTTGTAGTCGTAGGTGGGGACATCGCGCGGGGAGGGCACCAGCTCGCGCTCCTCGCCCTCGTAGGGCTCCTCCTCGCCGCCGCCGAAGAAGTACGTCACGTGCGGGTACTTCTCGGTCTCGGCGACGTGGAGCTGGCGCTCGCCCCGGGCGGCGATGACCGCTGACATCGTCGTCTGGGGACGCTCCGGCGGGAAGGCGATCGGATAGGGCCAGCCCTCCTCGTACTCGGTCATCGCCGTGTACTTCGCTGGTGGCTGGCCGCCCTCACGGTCGAACTCGGCGAAGCCGGGCTCGGACAGCGCGCGGGTGATCTCGCGCATCCGGTCCGGGCGGAAATTCAGCCCCAGCACCGAGTCTCCGGGGCGGATGCGCGCCTCCTCCCCCACCAGCACCGGGGTGATGAACTCGTCGGTCTCGTCGCGCCCATAGGCGCTCCACGCGGCTTCCGCCCCCGTGTCGGCGCGGTGCTCGGCCCGGCCGTGGACGAGCAGGTCGTAGGCAAGCTTGACCCGGTCCCAACGCCGGTCGCGGTCCATCGCGTAGTAGCGGCCGACCACCGAGCCGACGCGGCCGCGGCCGATCTCGGCCATCCACGCCTCGACCTGCTCCAGGAAGCCGGCCCCGGACTTCGGCAGCGTGTCCCGACCGTCGGTGAACGCGTGGATGACGAGGTCCCGGACCTCCAGCTCGGCGGCCAGCGCAATGAGAGCGTGCAGATGCTGGAGGCTCGAATGGACCCCGCCATCCGACACCAGGCCGATGACATGGACGCGATCGCCCGCCGTGAACGCCGCCCGCAGCGCCTCGTTCTCGGCGAACGCGCCGCTCTCAGCGGCGGCGTCGATCCGGGTCAGGTCCTGCATGATGACGCTCCCGGCGCCCAGATTGAGGTGGCCGACCTCCGAGTTGCCCATCTGGCCCTCCGGCAGTCCGACCGCCCGGCCGCACGCCGTCAGCGCCGTCGTCGGATACGTGGCCCACAGCTCGTCGAACACCGGGGTCTGCGCCTGGGAGATCGCGTTGCCCGGGCCGGGGTCGGCGAGGCCCCAGCCGTCGAGGACGATGAGCACCGCCCGCTCCACCGGCAGACGAGCCGGGCCTGGCGAGACCGAGCTCACCGGCGCGCCGCGTCGACGATCTCGGCGAAGACGACGGGATCGAGGCTGGCCCCGCCGACGAGCGCGCCGTCGACGTCCGGCAGCGCCATCAGCTCGGCGGCGTTCTCCGGCTTGACGCTGCCGCCGTAGAGGATCCGCGTCCGGGCCGCCTGCTCGCGGGAGCGGTCGGCCACCAGCGCCCGCACAAAGGCGATCGCCTCCTGGGCCTGCTCCGGCGTTGCCACCTGGCCGGTGCCGATCGCCCAGATCGGCTCGTAGGCGATGACCACGTCACCCAGCCGCTCGGTCTCGACCCGCGCCAGGTCCTCCTGAACCTGGTGGCGGAGCTTGCGCTCGGTGTCGCCGCGCTCGCGCTCCTCCTCGGTCTCGCCGACGCACAGGACGGGCACCAGCCCCGCGGCCAGTGCCGTCGGGACCTTCTGGGACAGCGCCTTGTCGGTCTCGCCGAACAGCTCGCGCCGCTCGGAGTGCCCCAGGATGACGCCCTGGACGTCGATCTCGGTCAGCATCGGCGCCGACACCTCGCCGGTGAACGCTCCGTGGTCCGCCTGGTGCAGGTTCTGGGCATAGACCGCCACCCGGGAGCCCCGAGTGGAGTCAACCATCGCCTGCAGCGCCGTGAACGTGGGGCAGATCGCGATGTCGACCCCGTCCGCCGAGGACACGCGCGGGAGCAGCGCCGCGATGTGCTCCTCGGCCTCGGCGATCGTCTTGTGCATCTTCCAGTTGCCGGCGATCAGCGGGGTGCGTCCGGGCGTCATCGCAGCACCTCTACCCCGGGAAGCGGCTTTCCCTCCAGCAGCTCGAGCGAGGCGCCGCCGCCCGTCGACAGATGGGTGACCTTGTCGGCCAGGCCGAAGCGCTGGAGCGCCGCCACGGAGTCACCGCCACCCACCACCGTCACCGCCGCGGTGCGGGCGACCGCGTCGGCCACCGCCCGCGTCCCCGCGGCGAAGGGCGCGAGCTCGAATGCCCCCATCGGCCCGTTCCAGAACACGGTCCCGGCGGTGGCGATGATCGTCGCGTACGCCTCGGCGCTGCGGGGGCCGATATCGAGCCCCATCAGGCCGTCCGGGACATCGACGCCGTCGACCGGGACCGGGGTCGCGTCGGCGGCGAGGCCCTCGGCGCAGACGAGGTCCGAAGGAAGCTGGATGGCGACGCCGTCGCCGGCCGACGCGATGAGCTTCCGGGCCAGCTCGACGTCATCATCGGCACACAGCGACGCGGCCACGGAGTGCCCCTGGGCCTTGAAGAACGGAAAGCACATGGCTCCGCCGATCAGGATCGTGTCGGCGACGGCGCGGAACGCCTCGATGACGCCGATCTTGTCCGAGACCTTGGCGCCGCCCAGCACCGCCACCAGCGGACGCGACGGGTTCTCCAGGAGCTGCGACAGGGCGCTGACCTCCCGCTCCAGCAGCAGCCCGGCCGCCCGCCGGTCGACGAGCCGGGCCGCGCCCTCGGTCGAGGCGTGGGCGCGATGGGCGGTGCCGAACGCGTCGTTGACATAGACGTCGGCGAGCTTGGCCAGATCCGCGGCCAGCTCCGGGTCGTTCTTGGTCTCGCCCGGCTCGAACCGGATGTTCTCCAGCAGCAGCACTTCGCCCCGGCCCAGCCCGCGGGCCAGCTTCTCGACCTCCGGTCCGCGGGCGCCGGGCGCCAGGGTGACGGGAACGCCGAGCAGCTCGGACAGCCGCTCGGCCACCGGCCGCAACGACAGGCCGGGCTCGCGGTCTTTGGGTCGTCCGAGATGGGAGACGAGCACCAGGGCGGCGCCCCGCTCCCGCAGGGCCTCGATCGTCGGCAGGGCGGCGCGGATCCGCGTGTCGTCGGCAACTCGGCCGTCTTCGAGCGGAACGTTGAAATCGACCCGGACGAGGGCCCGCTGGCCCTCGAGGTCGCCCAGGTCCTCGAGCCGTCTCACCCGTGCCCCACTAGATCTGCTGCACCAGGTCGGCGACGCGGTTGGAGTAGCCCCACTCGTTGTCGTACCACGAGACGACCTTGACCATCGTCCCGTCCATGACCGACGTCAGCTGCGAGTCGACGATTGAGGACGCCGGATTCTTGACGATGTCGGAGGAGACAATGGGGTCCTCGGTGTAGATCATCAGATCCTTGAGCGGGCCGCGGTCGGCGGCTGCCTTGAGCGCGGCGTTGATCTCCTCCACGCTGGTCTCGCGCGCCGCCTCGACGGTCAGGTCGACGACGCTGCCCGTCGGAACCGGGGCGCGAACGGCGAAGCCGTGGAGCTTGCCGTTGAGCTCAGGGATGACGAGCCCTATCGCCTTGGCGGCGCCGGTCGAGGCCGGGATCAGGTTGACGGCTGCCGCCCGGGCGCGCCGCAGGTCGCGGTGGGGCATGTCCTGGAGCCGCTGGTCGGCCGTGTAGGCGTGAATCGTCGTCATCAGCCCGTGCTTGATCCCGACCGTGTCGTGGACGACCTTGGCGATCGGCGCCAGGCAGTTGGTGGTGCACGAGGCATTGGAGATGACCTGATGCCGATCGCGGTCGTAGGCCTCGGCGAAGTTGACGCCGAGCACGACGGTGGTGTCCGGATCGGTGGCCGGCGCAGAGATCACCACCTTCTTGGCGCCCGCCTCCAGGTGCTTGGCCGCGTTCTCCCGGTCGGTGAACAGGCCCGTCGACTCGATCACGACGTCGGCGCCGAGGTCACCCCAGGGCAGGGCGGCCGGGTCGCGCTCGGCGAGCACGCGGATCTCGTTGCCATCGACGATCAGGCCGGCGTCGGTGGCCTCCACCGTGCCCGGGAAGGGCCCGTAGGTGGAGTCGTACTTGAGCAGGTGGGCGATCGTCTTGGGCTCGACGAGGTCGTTGACCGCCAGCCACTCGATGTCCGCGCCCCGCTCATAGGCCGCCCGGAAGACGTTACGGCCGATCCTCCCAAAGCCGTTGATTGCCACCCGTACCGCCATGAGCACTGCCTCCGTTTCCCGGCCGTCGTTTCCAAGGAAGAGCCCGCCGGGACGCCGACTCGCGTCCCCGCGGTGGGCGACAGGCTATCTCACCCGGCCCGCCCGACCGCGCGTCAGCGGCGGGAGACGACCTCCACCCGCAGGCGGTCCGGGTCGCGCAGGTAGGCCGCGTAGTAACGCCGCCCGTACTGCGGCCGCTGACCCGGAGCACCGTCGTCGGCGCCGCCGTTGGCCAGTCCGGCGGCGTAGGCGGCGTCGACCGCCGCCTTGCCGCTCGCCTGGAGGGCGAGGTGTCCATAACCGGGGCCGGGCGGCAGGCCGCGGGCCGAGAACCAGATCAGCGGCCAGTTGATTCCGTACGCGACAGCGTGCTCGGACTCGAACATCCGCCGCGCCCCCAGGGCGAAGAAGACCGCGTCGTAGAAGCGCATGCAGCGCTCCAGGTCGGTGACCTCGAAGCCGACGTGGTCGATCACGCCGGCTTGGAGACGTCGCGGTGGATGACGTCGACGAGATAGCCGTCCTCACCGGCATAGCGCTCGGCCAGGTGGCGGGCGATCGCCACCGAGCGGTGGCGGCCCCCGGTGCAGCCGACCGCCACCACCAGGTGCGCCTTGCCCTCCGCCAGGTACTGGGGGAGCAGGTAGTCGAGCAGCGGCTGCAGATGGTCGTAGAAGCGATCGAGCGCCCCGTCGCGGTTGATGTACTGGACGATCGCCGGGTCGGCGCCGGTGAGCGGGCGCAGATCCGGCTCGTAGTGGGGATTTGGCAGGAAGCGCACGTCGAACAGCAGGTCGGCGTCACGACTCGGCCCGTATTTGAAGCCGAAGCTCTGAAAGGTGACGGCCAGCCGCCCCGGGGTGTGGCTCGGAAACAGCTCGTCGGTCAGGCGGCGGCGCAGCATCGCCGCCGTCAGCCCGGCGGTGTCGAGCACGACGTCGGCGCGCTGGCGCACGGGGGCGAGGAGCTCACGCTCGCGCTGGATCCCCTCGGCCACGCTCCCGGTCGGCGCCAGCGGGTGGCGGCGCCGGGTCTCCTTGTAGCGGGTCAGCAGCGTCTGCTCGTCGGCCTCCAGGAACACGACGCGGTGGCGCACCCCGGCCGCCCGGAGATCGTCGAGCATCTCAACCAGCCGCTCGAAGTAGGTCCCACCGCGCGCGTCGGAGACGACCGCCGCCCGCGCCACCTTGGAGCCCGCGTGCATGAACAGGTCGACGAGCGAGCGGATCATCTCCGAGGGGAGGTTGTCGACGCAGAAGTAGCCCTCGTCCTCGAACGCCGCCATGGCCGTCGACTTGCCCGCGCCGGAGAAGCCGGTGATCACCACCAGGTCGGTGAGCGCGGAGCTTTCCATCTCGCCCTACAGCTTGACGATCTCGGCGGACGAGGATCGCGTCCCCGCCCGCCCCGGCGCCGCCGGGGCGCAGACATGAACTCCTTCCCGGTGTGCCACCATGCCCGCGTGCTTCGCCGCCGCGCATGCCTCGCCCTGGTGGCGGCGCTCGGATTCGTGCTCTGCCCGGCCACGGGCGCGCTCGGAGACACGCTCACCGCGACCGTCTCCGCGGCCGCCGGCGGCCAGGCGATGCCGGCGGGCTTCGTCGGCGTGTCGTTCGAGTACCGGGCGCTGCACCAGTACACCGGTCGCAATCCGCTCGCGATCGACCCGGTTCTGCTCAAGCTTGTCGCCGGCCTGACGCCCGGCCAGTCGCCGGTGGTGCGGATCGGCGGCGACAGCACCGACGGGAGCTGGTGGCCAGAGCGGGGGATGATCCCGCCGGGCGGCATCTACTACCCCATCACCCAGGGCTGGCTGCGCACCACGCAGGCCCTGGCCGCCGACCTCAACGCCAGGCTGATCCTGGGGATCAACCTGGCCGCCGGCCGGCCCAGCATCGCCGCCGCCGAGGGGCGGGCGTTTCTCACCGGCATCGGTCGCCGGTACATCGACGCCCTGGAGATCGGCAACGAGCCGGACCTCTACGGCGTCTTCCCCTGGTACACCGACCGCCGCGGGCACACCCACCGCGCCCGGGGGCGGGGCTACGGCCTCGCCGCCTACACCAAGCAGTTCACCCAGTGGAGCCGGACGCTGCCGCACGTGGCGCTGGCCGGTCCGGCCACGTCCGGTCCGCCCTGGATGAGAGGGCTGAAGCATTTCATCGCCGCCGAGCCCCGGCTCAAGCTCGTCACCTACCACCGCTATCCCCTCCGGGCCTGCATCACCGACCCCAGCGCCACGTCATATCCGTCGATCCCCAACCTGCTGGCCGACAGCTCGTCGGCCGGGCTGGCAGCGCCCCTGGCCGGGCTCGTGAGGACGGCCCACGCGCGGCGGCTGCCGTTCCGAGTCGCCGAGATGAACTCGGCTTCCTGCGAGGGCGCCCAGGGGGTCAGCGACACGTTCGCGTCGGCCCTGTGGGCGCTGGACACCATGTTCAACTTCGCCGCCGTGGGCGTCGACGGCGTCAACTTCCACATGCTGCCGGGGTCCAACTACGAGCTGTTCACGGTCTCGCGCACAGCGTCCGGCGCATGGCAGGCGTTCGTCCATCCGGAGTACTACGGGCTCATGCTGTTCGCTCAGGCGTTCCCGCCGGGGGCTCGCCTGCAGCCGGTCAGCACCGCGCCCGGACCGGTCAAGGTGTGGGCCACGCTCGGCCCCGACGGCACTGAACGGGTGACGGTCATCAACCAGGACACGCTCAACGGGCACGACGTTCAGGTCACAGTCCCCGGCGCCACACAGCTGGGATCGGCCGAGACGCTCCAGGCGCCGAGCGTCAGCTCCACCGACGGGGTCGCGATCGGCGGGCAGTCGTTCGGCGACGAGTCGCCGACCGGCACGCTGCCCGCGGCGCCGGCCACGCAGCCGGTGGCGCCCGTCGGCGGCGCCTACACGGTGTCGCTCCCCGCCGGCAGCGCCGCGCTGCTTGACGATCCCGCCCGTTCCGCCGGCGAGCGGGGGCGGCGGCGGCGGGCTGTAACGAGCCCACGTGGGCGACATTCCTGCCCGCAGCAGGCAGGAATGTCGCCCGCGTCAGACGCCGGTCTTGTGCAGCTCGCGATACATCTCGCGGGCAAGCTTGCCGGGCAGCCCCGGCACCGACTCCAGCTCCTCGCGGGAGGCGGCCAGGATCGCATCCGGCGAGCCGAAGTGCGCCAGCAGCGCGCGTTTGCGCGCCGGGCCGACGCCGGGGAGGTCGTCGAGGACCGAGGCGGTCATCGCCCGGTCCCGGCGGATCCGGTGGTGCGTGATGGCGAACCGATGGGCCTCGTCCCGAACGCGCTGGAGCAGCTGGAGCTCCGGCGTGTCATGGGCCAGCAGCAGCGGCTCGGCCCGCCCCGGGATGAACACCTCCTCGATCCGCTTGGCCAGGGAGATGACCGTGACCCCCCGGTCCCGGAAGCCCTCGAGCGCACGCAGGCCGGCGGCGAGCTGGCCCTTGCCGCCGTCGATGACGACGACGTTGGGCAGGGCGGCGAAGCTGGGGTCGTAGTCCTTGTCATGGGGCGAGACGTCGCGCTGCGCCTCCCAACGGGCGAACCGGCGGCTGAGCACCTCCTCCATCGCGGCGAAGTCATCCGGCATGCCCGGCGTGCCGGCCGAGTCGCCCCACACCTTGAAGCGCCGGTAGTCGGCCTTCTTGGGCGCGCCGCCCTCGAAGACGACCATCGAGGCCACGGTGTTCGTCCCCATCAGCGTGGAGATGTCGAAGCACTCGATCCGCAGCGGGATGGTGTCCAGGCCGAGCGCCTGCTGGAGGCCGTCGAGCGCCTCGACGCGCTGCTGGCGGCGCCGCTCGGAGCGCAGCTTCTCCTGGTCGATGGCCAGCTTGGCGTTGCGCTCGGCCAGCTCCAGGATGCGGCGTTTGTCTCCCCGCTCGGCCGGCCGGATCTCAACGGCGGATCCGCGGCGCGAGCTCAGCGCCTCGGCCAGGTCCGGGCGCCCGCCGAGCTCGCGCTGGACGACGACGAGCGGCGGGACCGTCATCGCGCTCGCGTAGTACTGGAGGATGAAGGCCTCGGCGACCTCGTCGAGCCGGGCGCCGGCGGTGTTGTCCAGGTAGAAGCTCTGGCGGTCGGACAGGACGCCGTCGCGGATCTGGAACACCTGGGCGTTGGCCTCGCCGTCGGCCAATGCGACCGCGATCGCGTCCATCGAGCCGTCGCCGTCGTGCGCGACCCGCTGGCGCTCCAGCAGCGACCGCACCGCCCGCAGGCGGTTGCGCTCCCGGGCGGCGTCCTCGAAGCGCTGCTCGGAGGCCGCCAGCTTCATCTCCTCGTTGAGCGCCCATTCGATCTCCTTGTACCGGCCGGACAGGAACGCGATGACGCCATCGATCGCCTTGCGGTACCCCTCCCGGTCGACGTAGCCGACACAGGGCGCCTCGCAGCGCTTGATGTAGTAGTCCAGGCAGGGCGAGCCACTGCGCCGACCGGGCGTGGGCCCGTCGCAGGAGCGGAACATGAACACCTTGCCCAGGACCTCGAGCGTGGACCGGACGCGCTTGGCGTTGCTGTACGGGCCGAAGTAGATGCGGTCGCGCCGGTGGCGCTCGCGAGTGAAGTACACCCGGGGGAACTCCTCGTCGAGCGAGATGGCGATGTACGGATACGACTTGTCGTCGCGCAGGCGGATGTTGAAGCGCGGCTTGTACTGCTTGATGAAGTTCTGCTCCACCAGCAGCGCCTCCGCCTCGGTCTGGACGACGAGGGCCTCGATCTGGTCGATCATGGGCACGAGATCGCGTCCGGCCCGGGTGCTGGGGTTGGAGAAATGCGACGCGACGCGCTTCTTGATCGACTTGGCCTTGCCGACATAGATGACCTTGCCGCGGTCGTCGCGGAAGATGTAGACGCCGGGTTCGTCCGGAAGCTCGCGCCGCCTGTCGGCGGAGAAGACTGACATCTGCTCCTATCGAGGATAGGGCCGCCGGCGCGGCTCAAAATCGACGGAGTACGACAGCGCGACGCCGGCCGCGCCGAGCACCAGGGCGATGAGGGCGACCGTCTCCCCCGCTCCGGACGTCGCCCCGGTGGCGACGTAGGCCGAGGACGTGGGATCGAACAGGACCGCCCCGTTGGTGGGCGGCACGCTCACGGCGCGGACGGTGAAGGCGAGCGCCACCGCCAGCGCGATCGCCAGCGCCCGCCGGCGGGCGCGCCCACCCCACAGGGCGACCGCCAGGAGCCCCGCCGCCAGCAGTGCCAGCAGCACGTCGGCCACCGAGTACACCTGCCAGGCATCGGGGTCATGGGGCACGCCCTGGAGGAACGCGCTGCCCCGGTGGTGGGCCAGGAACGCCGCCGAGAACTGGTGGCTCCAGGCCAAGAACAGCGACAGCAGCAGGATCAGCGCCGCCACCGTCATCAGCCAGTCGGCGACGGTCTCTCGCAGGGCCTTGCTCACGGCGGCGGCAGTGTACGCGGCGCCGATGACCTCGGACGTCATGGACGCCGTCGCGCCGGGCGCGTAACGTGTGGCGGGCATGGCGAGCAACGGTCACCGAACCGCCTATCGGACCTGCCCCCTGTGCGAGGCGACCTGCGGCCTGGAGCTGACGCTCGACGGCGAGCGGGTCATGGGGATCCGAGGCGACGCCGACGATGTGTTCAGCCACGGGTTCGTCTGCCCCAAGGGGGCGGCGCTCAAGCAGCTCCACGAGGATCCGGACTGCCTCACCACCCCGCTCGTCCGCGACGGCGACGGCTTCCGCGGCGCCGGGTGGGACGAGGCGCTGGCCCTCATCGACGAGCGCCTGTCGCCGATCCTGGCCGCTGACCGCAACGCGGTGGCCGTCTACCTCGGCAACCCCACCATCCACAACCTGTCCGGCACGCTGTACGCGCCGGTGCTCCTGCGAGCGCTGTCGACGCGCAACGTGTTCACGGCGTCGACCGTCGACCAGATGCCCAAGCAGCTCGCCTGTGCCCTGATGTTCGGCACGGGCACGACGGTCCCGGTCCCGGACGTCGACCGGACCGAGCACCTGCTCATGCTCGGCGCCAATCCGCTGGCCTCCAACGGGAGCCTGATGACGGCGCCGGACATGCGCGGCCGTCTGCGGGCGCTCCGGGCCCGCGGGGGCAAGCTGGTGGTCATCGACCCGCGCCGGACGCGCACGGCGGAGATGGCCGACGAGCACCACTTCATCCGGCCCGGCACCGACGCCCAGCTGCTGTTTGGGCTGGTCCATGTCCTGTTCGCCGAGGGCCTGGTGGCGCCGGGCGAGCGTCTGCGCGAGCTGACCGCCGGCCTCGACGAGGTCCGCGGCCTGGCCGAGCCGTTCACGCCGGAGGCGGTCGCCGACGTCTGCGGAGTCGCCGCCGACGAGATCCGCCGGATGGCCCACGAGCTCGCCGCCGCGTCCCGAGCCGCCGTCTACGGCCGGGTCGGCACCTGCACCCAGGAGTTCGGCACGGTCGCCAGCTGGCTCGTCGACGTCCTCAACCTGGTGACCGGCAACCTCGACCGCGTGGGAGGGGCGATGTTCCCGCTCGCCGCCGCCGGGCACTCAAACGCCGCCGGGGAGCCGCGCCGGGGCCGAGGGGCGCGCATGGGCCGGTTCGCCAGCCGGGTCCGCGCCCTGCCGGAGGTGTTCGGCGAGCTGCCGGTCGCCTGCCTGGCCGAGGAGATCGACACCCCGGGCGAGGGACAGGTCCGGGCGCTGATCACCTTGGCGGGCAACCCCGCGCTCTCGACGCCGAACAGCGGGCGCCTGGCCGCGGCGCTGGAATCGCTGGAGTTCATGGTCAGCCTCGACGTCTATGTCAACGAGACGACCTGCTACGCCGACGTCATCCTGCCCGCCCCCTCGCCCCTGCGCCGGGGGCACTACGACGTCGCCCTGTACCAGTTCGCGGTCCGTAACGTGGCCCACTACTCCCCGCCCGCGCTGCCCGCCGAGCCGGACCTGCCGGACGAGTGGATCACGGTGCTACGGCTGACGGGCATCGCGGCCGGCCTGGGGCCGGCGGCCGATGTCGCCGCGCTGGACGAGATGGTCGCCCGGACGGCGGTCGACCGCGAGCTGAAGACCGCCCGCTCGCCGCTGGCCGGCCGGGACGCCGACGAGCTGCTGGAGGCGCTGGCGCCGCGGGTGGGCCCGGAGCGCCTGCTCGATCTCATGCTGCGCGCCGGGCCCTACGGCGACGGCTTTGGTGCCCGGCCCGCCGGGGGCCTCAGTCTGGCCGAGCTGGAGGCGGCCCCGCACGGCGTCGACCTGGGGGCGCTGGCGCCGCGGCTGCCGGACGCCCTGCGGACGCCGAGCGGGATGATCGAGCTGGCGCCGGCGCCGATCGTCGCCGACGTGCCCCGGCTGGCGGCAACGCTGTCGCGCCCGGCGGCGACCGGGCCGGTGCTGGTGGGCCGGCGCCAGCTGCGCTCCAACAACTCCTGGATGCACAACCTGCCGATGCTGGTGCGGGAGCGCTCAGAGTGCACGCTGCACGTGCATCCGGACGATGCCGAGCGGTATGGCCTGACCGACGGCGGCGCCGCCGAGCTGCGCAGCCGGACGGGCGCCGTCACCGCCGAGGTCGAGGTGACCGACGCGGTCATGCCCGGCGTCGTCAGCCTTCCCCACGGCTGGGGCCACGACGCCCCGCGGGCGCGCCTGACGGTTGCGGCCGCCCACGCGGGCGCCAACTCCAACGTGCTCGCCGACGAGTCGCTGATCGACGCCGTGTCCGGCAACGCGGTGCTCAACGGGATCCCGGTGGCACTGGCCCCGGTGGGCGTTCCGGCCGCGGTCGAGGCCGCGGCCGCCTCGGCAGCCGACGGCTAGACCATCTAGTACCGCCGCGAGGCCCAGACGATGGCGAAGATGGCGTAGATGGAGACGCCGACGAGCACCAGCCAGGCCACAGACCCAGCGCTGCTGGCCCACAGGCGGCTGGTCGCCGTCAGCGTGACCGCCAGCGCGACGATCGCGCCGTAGAGCAGCGCGCGGCGGCGCTCGCCGAGGAGGTACAGCGAGCCCCGGCGTTCGCGGTAGACGATCGAGCCCACCCACCCGAGCGCGGCCAGGAAGATCAGGTAGACGACGGTCAGGATGACGCTGCCGCCCGTGCCGCCCCCCGGGACGAACGCGACGATGGCGGCGAGCGCCAGGATGATGAGGACGTTGCGAGCGGTGGAGCTGATGCTCATACCGGAAGCGTACGCCGCTCCGGCACGGGGCTCTCCGGAGCGGGTTCCATCGCGTCCCCGGCCACGGCCGCCGGCGCGTCGACCACGGGCTCGGCGGCGAACCGGTAGCCGACGCCGAACTGGGTGTGTACGTACCGCCAGTCCGGGGAGACCGCCTCCAGCTTCTGGCGCAGCTTGCGCACGAACACGTCGACCGAGCGGTCGCCCCGCGCCATCGTGTAGCCCCAGACGCGCTGGTAGATCTCCTCGCGCTCGAGCACACGGCCCTCGGCGGCGGCCATCTGGGTGAGGAGCTCGTATTCCTTGCGGGAGAGGCCGGCGGCCCGGCCGCCGGCGTAGGCGTCGAACCGGTCGCGGCGGATCCGCAGCTCGCCGACCTCGAGAGCGTCGTCGTCGGCCGGCAGCTCGCCGGCCCGCCGGCGGCGCAGCACCGCCTCCACGCGGGCGATGAGCTCGTCCGGGTGGCAGGGCTTGGTGATCCAGTCGTCGGCACCGCCCCGCAGGGCCCGGACCCGGTCGGCCACCGGCGCCGGGCGGCTGCACACCAGCAGCGCCAGCCCCGGCATCCGCTCGGCGACCCACTCCACGTACTCCAGGCCGGTGATTCCGGGGTTGACGATGAGCGCGTGGAGCTTGAGCGCCGCCAGCTGATCGGGCGAGGCGGCGTAACCGATCATCTGGCTGTCCCACCGCATCGCGGCAAACCGGCGGCTCAATACCGTCTGGAGGCCGCTGTCGTCGTCGACCAGGACGATCCGTCGCGCCGACGTCTGGCTGGGCCGGTGCATCGTGTTCTTCAGTTTAGTGGCGGGTCCTGACGGTCCCGGCGCCTGCCGCCGACGAACGTGCCCCCGCCGCACCCCGGTCCCTGCGGTCCCCATCGTCTCTCCGATCGTCTGAGAAGTCGGAGTTTCCGCAATCCGGCGCATCGCGACAAGCGTGCAGACCGGTGGACGTGGGGCGAGTCGGCACGTGTCGGCGCGGGCCCACGCCCGGGGCCTCAGCCGGCGACGGCCTCCCAGCGCTCGTAGAGCTCGGCGACGACCCGCTTGGCCTCCTCGTGCCGGACGGTCGAGCGCGCCGTGGCCTCCGGGGTCGCCCAGGCGGCCGGGTCCGACAGGTCGTCCTCGACGGCCCGGAGCGCCGCCTCGGCCGCCTCGATCTCGGCCTCCAGGGTGCGCTGGCCCCTGCCGCCGGGCTTGCCCTTCGGCGGGGTGCGCTTGCGGGAGACGGACGTGGCGGGTCCGTTACCGGCGGGCTTGGCGGGAGCCGCCTTGGCCGGGGCCGGCCCGGCCGCGGGCGGCGGCGGGGTCTTGGCCCGCTCGGCCCGAACGCGGAGGTACTCCGGCCACCCGCCCACATAGCTGTGGAGCTCCTGATCCTCGAGCGCGATCGTGCGCGTGCCGATCGCGTCGAGCAGCGCCCGGTCGTGGGAGACGAGCAAAAGCGAGCCGGGGAAGTCGCGCAGCGCCGATTCCAGCGCCTCGCGGCTCTCCAGGTCGAGATGGTTGGTCGGCTCGTCGAGGATGAGGACGTTGGCGCCGGACTGGACGAGGATCGCCAGCGACAGGCGTCGCCGCTCGCCTCCGGACAGTCCGTCCAGAGGCTTCTCGGCGTCCTCGCCGGAGAACAGGAACCGCCCCAGCAGGGCCCGGGCCTTGCCCGGGGTCAGGCCGGTCGCGTGCTGGGCTGCCTCCACCACGGTCCGAGCAGCCGGATGACTCCGGGGCCGCCCGGCTTTGCGCGAGGCCGGATGCCGAGCGGGCGGCTCAGGAGCAGCGGCGAGCTCCTCGGCGTGCTGGGAGAGAAAGCCGATCTTGACGTTGTGGCCGGTGCGGAGCTTGCCCGCCGGGAGCTCCCGCCGGCCGGCCAGCGTCTCGATCAGCGTCGTCTTGCCGGCGCCGTTGGCACCGACGAGCGAGACGTGCTCACCGCGCTCCAGCCACAGCTCGGCGTCACGGAGCAGCCGCTTGCCGCCGGCCGACAGGTCGGCGTGCTCGAGCTCAAAGATGACCCGCCCGCTGCGCTCCGGCGGCTTGAAGGCGAACTGGAGCGCGGCCCCGTCCTTGGGATCGGCCGAGATCCGCTCGATCCGGTTGAGCTTCTTGACCCGCGACTGGGCCTGTCGCGCCCGGGTGCCGGCCCGGAAGCGCGTGACGAAGCGCTCCAGCCGCTCGATCTCGGCCTGCTGGCGCTCGATGGCGCGGCCCAGGGCGAGCTCGCGCGCCGCCTGCTCCCGGCGCCACTGATGCCAGGTCCCGGAGAAGAACTTCCCGCGGCCTCCCTCCAGCTCCAGCACCGACGTGCCCACCGACTCCAGGAACCAGCGGTCGTGGGCGACGAGGACGATGGCGGCGTCGAGGCTGACCAGGTGGGCCTCGAGCCACTCCAGCGACGCGATGTCCAGGTGGTTGGTCGGCTCGTCGAGGAGCAGCAGGTCCGGGTCCCCGGCCAGGGCCCGGCCGAGCGAGGCGCGCGTCAGCTCGCCGCCGGAGAAGGTGTCCAGGGGGCGATCGAGATCGGTGTCGTCGCGGAAGCCGAGGCCGTGGAGCGTCGCCAGGGCCCGGTCGCGCCAGCCGTAGCCGCCGGCATGCTCCAGCCGCGCCTGGGCGCGGGAGTAGCGCTGGAGCGTGGCCTCGTCGTGGGCGCCGTCGGCCATCGCCTGCTCCAGCGAGGCCAGCTCCTGCTCGATCGCCACCAGCTCAGGGGCCCCGGACAGGATGTACTCGCGCAGCGACAGGCCGCGCTCGCGCGGGGGCCGCTGGTCATGGAGCGAGACCTTGGCGCCCTTGCTGAGCACGAGCTCGCCGAAGTCGATCGACGCCTCGCCGGCGAGCATCCGCAAGAGCGTCGTCTTCCCGGCGCCGTTTCGCCCGGACAGCGTCATCCGGTCGCGTCGCTCCAGCTTGAACGAGACCCCGCGCAGGAGGGGCTCGCCGGCGACGTCCTTGCCCATGTCCGATGCGATCACGACCGCCATGCCCCTGATGGTAGGAGGGGCACCGCCGGCGGGTACCATCGCGCCCGTGCCCAGATCGAGGCGCCGCCGCCGGCGCGAACACCCTCCTGTTCCCCCGCGCCCGCTGCCCTCGGCGCGGACCGTGCTCGTCCCGGGCCGCGGCGAGTTCTTCCTGCGGGACACCGGCGGGGACGGCACGCCGGTCCTGCTCCTGCACGGCTGGATGGTCAGCGCCGATCTCAACTGGTGCGGCGCCTATGACGCGCTGGCGGCCGCCGGCTATCGCGTCCTGGCGATCGACCACCGCGGGCACGGGCGCGGCCTGCGAGCGATGTGCCCGTTTCGCCTGACCGATTGCGCCGCCGACGCGGCCGACGTCCTCCGCCGCCTCGAGGCCGGTCCGGCCACCATCGTCGGGTACTCGATGGGCGGCGCCATCGCCCAGCTGATGGCGCGCGACCACCGCGATGTCGTCGGCGGGCTGGTCCTGAGCGGGACCTGCCAGCACTTCCAGGACCCCCAGACCCGGCGGGTGTGGCGCTGGATGGGCGTCATGGGGCTGGCGCTGGGAGTGGCCCCCCGCCAGTTCTACAGCGCCGGCTTTCGCTATCAGGGCGTCAGCACGGACGAGCGGGCTGCCTGGTATCTGTCCGAGCTCATGCGCCATCAGGCCCGGGATGTGGCCGAGGCCGGCCGCGAGCTGTCGCGCTTCGATTCCCGGCCCTGGCTGCCGGCGATGGCGCCGCTCCCGGCGGCGATGGTCATGACCACCCGGGACGCGGCGGTGTCCCCGGGCAAGCAGCGCGAACTGGCGGCCGCGGTGGGTGCGACCGTCTTCGAGGTGGGGCTCGACCACCTGGAGCTCGTCGACCGGGCCGACGAGTACAACCCGGCGCTGCTGGCGGCCGTCGCCGAGGTCGCCGCCCGTCAGGGCGTCGCCATCGCCCCCTGATCAGTTACCCTTCCGGTTGCGATGCGCCGCTCTCGGATCCTGATCGCCCTGGCCGTGTTCGCGGGCACGCTGCTCGTGTCCGCCTCGCCGGCCTCGGCCGCCAACGGCGGCGCGGGCTGGTACGGGGAGACGACGGACAAGGCGGTCACGATGGTGATGTTCGCCACCATTGCCTTCTTCCCCGTGGTCATCATCGTCTTCTCGCTCATCCAGTCGTGGCTGGACAAGCGCCACCACGCTCGGGACGATGCCGAGCGGGCCCGCGCGGCGAGCCCGGAGTGGCGCGGGGGCTGGTAGCCGGACTACGGCTGGGAGACGCGGGATCCCGGCGCGGGATCGGTCTCTCCCTCTGACGCCACCGGCGGCGCCTCGGCGGCCGCCGCCTCCTCCTCTTCCTCGACGATCCCCATCCGGGCCATCGCCCGCGGCGTGAGGACGGGGATCAACACCACGGGCACCAGCAGCGGCAGGAGCAGCAGGTGCAGCCAGTCCCATAGCGTGTTGCCGGTGAATCCCGTCCACGCCCACGGGATCGTGTAGCCGGCGATGACGATCACCGCGAACGCCGCCGCCCCCGCCCCCGCGATCGCGGCGTGTCGCCGGCCCCACTTGGAGCGCAGCTCGATGAACACGGGGATGAGCACGACGACCAGCGGAAGCGCCGCCAGGTTCAGCCAGTCCCACAGGCTGTTGCCCACGAATCCCGTCCACGCCCAGGGGATCGTGTAGCCGGCCACGACGATGACGACGAACGCCCCGCCCAGCCCCACCAGGAGGATCTTCAGCGCCGGTCCCATCCGGGAGCCGTGGCGCAGCCAGAGCGGCAGCAGGACCGCGGCGAACGGGAGCAGGAGCAGGTGCAGCCAGTCCCACAGCGTCGCCGTGTGGCCGTTGATCCCCGTCCAGGACCAGTGATGTCCGTAGCCGCCGTACACGACGACGACGAGCACGATGACCGCGAGCGTGATCCAGGCGGCGCGCCCCATGGTCGGCGAGCGGCTGTCGCGCTCCCCGGACACGGTCAGATCCGGAACATCGGCAGCAGCCGTTGCTCGTGCTCGGCCTCGATCCGGGCGATGACCTCGACGTGCTCCTCCAGCCCGGAGCCGCGGAGCTTCTCGGCGAGCAGCTCGTCAACCTGGAATATCCCGGCGCTGTTCGACATCAATATCTCCACCCGGACGGCGCGATCGCGTCCCGGGGATATCTTGACCTCCTCGATCGCGTAGGCCGACAGGGAATGGATGTTGTGCTGCCCGGCCTCGAACGGGATCCGCGAGCGCCCCCGCGCCATGTCGAGGGCGTCGGCCACCCGGACGATGCCGGCCTCGACGGTGAACGGCGCCCCGTCGGAGCGATGGCCGATGATCGCGTGCATGGTCTCGGCCACGATGACCGAGCGCTCCGGCTCCTCGTAGGCGCCCGCCAGCAGCGACCCCAGCTTGTCGGCGGTGAGGAACAGGCTGTAGCGCTCGTGGTCGGCACGGTGGATCGACATGCCGACGCAGTGCATGAGGCAGCCGGCGGCGATGACGACCTCGGCGTCGCGCTCGGACATGGCGAAGTCGGTCACGATGCTCGGCGTCACCCCGCGCCGGAAGAGCAGGCGGGCGAGCCGCAGGCCGATGTTGAGCACAACCTGGATGTGGACCCAGCTGTGGTCGCTCATGCCCAGCCGCCGGGTCGCGTTGACCGCCGAGACGTGCCACCAGGCCTTCAGCTGCTCATCGGCGTTGGCGGCCTCGAGCAGCTGCTCCAGCCGGCGGTTACCACGCGTGGGAGCGCGGAGGCGTACGCCGGCGATCGCCTCGCGCGGGGGGATGGCGGGGTCTGTGCTCACAACGCCAGAGCTTCTAGCAGCACTCCCTCCCGGATGCCACCCCGGCCGACGATGACCGTGGTGGCGAGCAGCCGCGCGCTCGCCTCCAGGACCAGCAGACCGGCCGGCAGCAGCCGGGCGCGCTGAGGATCGATCTCGAAGCGCTCCGCCACCGCGCCGGACGGCTCACCGGCGAGCAGGCGCAGCGACCGGTGCAGCGCCGCGGCGTCGAGTACCGGACCGGCCACCCGCCCCAGCGAGGTGGCGCTGCCGCCGACCGCGACGGCCACCGCCGGCCGGGGCGGCCGATGACCGGCCAGTGCCCTCTCCACGTCGGCGCGCGCCTCCGCCAGCTGGGCCGCCGTCGGCGGGTCGGAGACGAGGCGGCACTCGGTCAGGGCCCCGGAGCCGACCGACAACGATGACCACCAGGAGATGCGGTCCGGTGGACGTCCGACGACGATCTCGGACGAGCCGCCGCCGACATCGATCACCCCCAGCTCGCCCGCCGGCGCCCGGTCCATCATGGCGGCGGCGCCGACGAACGCCAACCGCGCCTCCTCGGCGGCCGTGAGCACACGCACCTCCAGGCCGACCGACCGCGCGATCGCCTCGATGAGCTCACCCCCGTTGGCGGCGGTCCGCACCGCCGCCGTGGCCACGCCCCGGAGCACGGTCGCTCCGTGCTCGCGGGCGATCTCGAGCTGCCCGCGCACGACGGCCGCCACCTCGTCGATCTTTTCCTCGGCGATGACCCCGCCGGGCCGCAACCCGCGACCCAGCCGCGTGAACGCCCGCTCCTGGTGGACCTCGATCAGTCCGGCCCGGTGGCGGTCGGCGACGAGCAGGCGGGTGGTGTTGGAGCCGATGTCGATACAGGCGGCACGCACTCTGGGTGGGCGGCCACTAGACGAGCGACCTGTCTCCGGGGACTCTCGCCTCCTCGGAGGCGGGGGGCACCGGCGCCGGTCGCTCCGGCTGATTGTCATGCGCGGCCACGGTGCCGCGCAGGGCGACCGGGACCGCCAGCGCGAACGCCAGCGACCCGGCGGCAGCCACGCCGAACGCGATCCGTGACGTGGCCAGCGCGGTGATCACCCCGCCGAGCAGGATCCCCAGTCCGGGCGCGAGCTGCGAGATCGAGTCGTTCAGGCTCATGACCAGGTTCATCCAGTGATCAGGTGTCTGCTCCTGCACCGCGGTCTTGGCCGCCACCGACTCCACGCCGTTGCCCATCCCGGCGAGGCCGGCGCCGACCACGGCCACCGCCAGCGTGGGCGCCACACCCATCAGGGCAAAGCCGGCGGTCAGCGACATTCCGCTGGCCGAGATCAGCGTAGCCGTCGCCCGCCGCCGCCAGCGGGCGTAGGCGGCGCTTCCCGCGACCGCGCCCAGGCCCCAGGCGCCCAGCAGCGCGCCGTAGCCACCGGGTCCGGCGTGGAGCGTGTGCTGGGCGTAGACCACCTCCACCGGGATCGAGATCGTGAAGAAGACGAGCCCCACGGCCTGCACCGCCAGCAGGCGGAAAAGCAGCGGGTCACGCCGCACGTGACCCACCCCGTCCAGCAGCCGGCGCAGGCTGGATCCCGCCGCAGGCCGGGCACCCGGCAGGACGGTCAGCGACAGCACCAGCGCGATCCCGGCGAAGAGGGCACAGTTGACGAGCAGCGCGGCGACCGTCCCGCCGATGGCGACGACGAGGCCCCCCAGCACCGGGCCGGCCATGAACGCTCCGGAGAAGCCGAAGTTGGCGACCGCGTTGCCCTCCTGGAGCAGGTCGCGCGGCTTGAGGATCTGGGTCCGTGCCGCCGCGGCCATCGAACGGGCAGCGGCGGCGATGACACCGTCGGCCAGCGCCAGCGCCAGCACCGCCACGAGCGTGAAGTGATGGGTGAACCAGGCCAGGATGCCGAACAGCACCGCCTCCAGCGCGTACAGGCCGGGCAGGACCCGGCGGGCGGCGTGGAAGTCCAGCCGGGCCACCAGCGCCGGAGACACGACCGCCGGGAGGAACTGGGAGCAGATGAAGAACGCCGCCGAACCGAGCGCGCTGTGTGTGTGCCGGTAGACGAGCACCGACAGGGCGAGGGTGCCGACCGACCAGGCGAGCTCGTTGAGCACGTAGGCCGCCAGCAGCCGCCGGAACGCCGGCAGGCGAAGGCAGCGGGTCATCGCGCCGGTCCCCTGCAGTTCAGGCTGGTCTGCACCGTCGTTCTCCCTGGTTGGCGCACACGCCCGCTGTGCCCTGCCCGCTCCCGCAACGGATGCACCCCCCGCATCCTATTAGGGCGCGCGCACCGGGGACGTCGCCCTGCGACACTGTGGGGGTTTGGGATGTCATGCTGCGGACCGCATCATGCCGTCTCCGTCTTGCCTGCGGCATCTTCGTCGTCTCGCCGCGCTTTCCCCCGTCGTCGCCCTCCTGGCGCTGAGCGGCTGCGGCGCGAACGCCTCACCGAACGCCGGACGGGGCGATTCCGGCGGCGCGGGCACCGTCCCGGCCGCGCACCCGCAGGCGGTTGAGCCGACAGCGGGCGCCCAGGCGGCCCTCTCCGGCGGCGCCGCCGCCGCCACGCCGCTCGGCGACCCCAACGCCCACGCCGTTCCCCTGGCCGAGGTCCGGCGCGAGCTGAAGATCGTTCAGGAGCTCAACGCCCTGGAGCCGGGACAGGGGTTCGTGTTCCCCATGGCGCCGCTGTCGATCGCCGAGCCGCCGTCGACCTGGGAGCCGGATCAGGGCGTCGACATCGCCACCCGGGGCGCCGCCTGCGGCAACCGGGCGGTGCTGGTGGCGGTCACCAACGGGATCGTGGTGCAGGAGGGCATCTCCGGGTTCGGGCCGCAGGCCCCGGTCCTGCGCGTCGCCTCCGGTCCGCTGGCCGGGCGATTCATCTACTACGGCCATGCCGTGCCTGCGATCGTCCCCGTGGGGACCGTGGTCTCGGCCGGGCAGCCGATCGCCGAGGTCGGCTGCGGCGACGTCGGCCTCTCGACCGGCCCACACCTGGAGATCGGCATCAGCGCCGTGAACGGCCCCACGTGCTGTCCCGGATACCGGGAGACCTCGCCGGCGATGGAGAACCTGCTCTCGCGGCTCTACGCCGGCGGTTGACCGAAGGCCTCGCGGACGGCGCGTGCGCCGGCGCCGGCGGCCTCGGTGAACGAGTAGGTGCCCTGCTCGCGCAGCTCCCGGCCGGCGGCAACGAGCGCCTGCGCCACGGCAAACGCGAATGCCCCGCCGACCGAGATCCGGCTCACGCCCAGCTGGGCGAGCTCCGCGACCGGGGGCGAGCCGCCGCGCGCCAGCACGTTGACCGGCCGATCGACCGAGGAGACGATCGCCCGGATGTCCTCCGCCCGCGTCGGTCCGGGCGCGTACAGCACGTCGGCGCCGGCCGCCTGGTAGGCCTGCAGACGGGCGATCGTGTCGGCGAGGTCGTCCCGGCCGCGGATGTGGTTCTCGGCGCGCGCGGTGACGACGAGGCGCACCGGTCCCGCATGGGCCGCCTCGACCGCGGCGGCGACCCGCTCGGCGGCCGCCTCCGGCTCGTAGATGGCCTCGCGCCGCGGCGACCAATCCTCCACCGAGAACCCGGCCAGGCCGGACTCGACGGCCAGCCGGGCCGTCTCGGCAACGCCGGCGGGGTCGTCCTCGAAGCCGTTCTCCAGGTCGGCCGACACCGGCAGGTCGGTGGCGGCCACGATCGCGCCCGCGTGGGCGATCGCCTCGTCGCGGGTGACCGAGCCGTCGAGGCGCCCCAGCGTGGCGGCAAACCCACTGCTCGTCGTGGCCAGCGCCTGGAAGCCGAGCGACGCCAGCAGCCGGGCCGAACCGATGTCCCACGGGTTGGGGATGAGCAACGGGTCTCCCGGCCGGTGCAGCTCACGGAAGCGGTCGACCCACCGCGCCTGATCTGAAGGGGTCATTGCGCGGACACGATACGCGGTTGTCCTGGTGCCCTGTCTAGGCTGGATGGATGAGCACTCAAGCACGCGCCGCGCGCCGCGCGCTCCCGGACGGTGACGACGGGTCCTTCCGGCGCCGTCCGTCGACGTTCCGCAGCCTCGTCTCCTCCGACGGCTCGACCGAGTTCCCGGTGCAGGCGGGGCGCTATCACCTGTACGTCGCCCGCGCCTGCCCCTGGGCGCACCGGACGCTGATCGGCCGGGAGCTGATGGGGCTGCAGGACGCGATCGGCGTGTCCTTCGTCCACCCCCTGCGTGACGAGCGCGGCTGGGCGTTTGCCGGCGGCGGGCACACGGACCCCGTCAACGGCTTTCGCTACCTGGCCCAGGCCTACCGGGCCGCCGAGCCGGAGTTCGATGCGCGCGTGACCGGTGTGACCGTCCCGGTGCTGTGGGACAAGGAGACGGGCACGATCGTCAACAACGAGTCCGCCGACATCCTGCGCATGCTCTCGACGGTGTTCGCGCCGCTGGCGCAGCACCCCGTCGAGCTGTGCCCGGAGCCCCTGCGCGATGAGATCGACACGCTCAACGCCCACATCTACGACCACGTCAACGACGCCGTCTACAAGGCCGGTTTCGCCACCAGGCAGGCCGTCTACGAGCGCGAGGTCGAGTCGCTGTTCGCCGCTCTCGATGGCCTCGAGGCCCGGCTCGCCGACCGCCGGTTTCTGTTCGGCGATGAGCCGGTGGAGACCGATTGGCGGCTGTTCACGACGCTGGTGCGCTTCGACGCCGTCTACCAGATCCACTTCAAGTGCTCGCTGCGCAAGCTGATCGAGTACCCCAACCTGTGGCCGTATGCCCGCGATCTGTACCAGTGGCCGGGGGTAGCCGAGACGGTCGATTTCGGCGAGATCCGCACCCACTACTACGGCACGCATCAGATGATCAACCCCTCCGGGCTGATCGCCGTCCTGCCGGCTGCCGGCTTCGACGAGCCGCCGGGCCGCGGCTAGCCGCGGCGGCGCAGCACCCGCAGCGCCAGCAGGAACCCCAGCACCAGCGCCACCACCGGTGCCGGGTTCTTCTTCACCTGCGACCACATCGCCGAGCCGACCAGGGTCAGCCCCTGGATCGGCTCGCTGTGGGTGTGGGGGTGGGCGGCCGGCGGCGGGGGGGTGGCGCCGGGGAAGGGGGACTCGTCGGTCGCGGCCTCGCCCGTGCCCGCGGGCCCGACCGGAGCTGGCGTAGGCGCCGCGGCCGGCTCGGCCTCAGGCTGCGAGGCGACGTCGGCCTCGGGGACGACGGCGGCCGGTTCCGCAGCCGCCGCGGGCGCGGCGGCCGCTGCGCTCGGCTCACCGTCGGTCGCCGCGGGCCCCGGCGCGGGCGCGGCGGGCTCCGGAGCGGGAGCGGCGGGCTCGGCCGCCGGAGCCGGGGCAGGCTGTCCGTCGCCGGCGAGCATCTGCTGCAGCGACTTCGCGAACTCGTTGAGCAGCCGGTTGGAGATCTCCTCGATCATCCCGCCGCGGCCGAACCGGGCCAGCCGCCCGGTGATGTGGTAATCGGTGATGACATTGACGTGGGTCGTACCGTCGCCGGCGTCGACCACCGAGGAGACGATCGTCGCCTTGGCCCCGCCCTGGCCGCGGCGGTCGGTGCCCTGGGCGTGCATCGTCGCCGTGTGCGCGCTCTCGTCGATCTGGTCCATGTGCAGCTTGCCGCTATAGGCGGCCGCGGTCGGGCCGATCTTCACCTTGAAGGTTCCCTCGTAGCTGCCGTCGTCGTTGCGGCCGGTCACCGCGGCGCCGGGCAGGCAGGGCGCCACGCGCTCGACGTCGACCAGCGCATCCCAGACCCGGTCCAGCGGGGCCTTGACCTCAAACGCTTGCTCTAGCTTCATCGCGGATCTCCTCCAGATCGTCAGGGGTATCGACGTCGCGTCCTGAGCATAAGTGCCCCACCTCGATCACCGGGGCCCCGCGGAGCAGGTCCCGGGCGCCGCGGTCGCCGCTCAGCGACATCAGGGTCGTCATCTCGGCGGCGCCCAATACAACCGGATGGCCGGGGCGGCCGGCGTAGGTGGCGCGGGTGCGCGGCGGCTCCCCGGCGAAGCGGGCGATCACCGCCGAGGTGACCAGCGGCGCGTCGCCGAGCGTCACCACCACCTTGGCCGCCCCCCCGAGCGCGGCCAGCCCGCAGCGCAGCGAGGCCGCCTGTCCGGCCGCCCAGTCGGGGCACACGACGGTCTGGGCCCGGTCGAAGCGAACGCGCGCGGCGATCTCCTCGGCATGGGCTCCCAGAACGACGACGACCGGGCTGAGGGCGGCCACCGCGCACTGGGCGTCGACCGCCCACTGAAGCAGCGGCCGTCCCCCCAGATCGGCCAGGAGCTTGGAGCGGTCGCCGAACCGCGTCCCGCCCCCGGCGGCGAGAATCAGCCCGGCAACCTCGTCCACGCTACGCGCGCACCTCTCGGATCGAGCCCTCCCCCACGCTCAGGCGGCCGCCGTGCCGGCCGCGGCGGACCGCCACGATCTCGCCCAGGATCGACAGCGCGGTCTCCATCGCCGTCCGCGCGCCCAGGTCGAGGCCGACCGGGCCGGACAGGCGCGCCAGCTCCTCCTCGTCCAGGCCGGCGGCTCGCAGACGCTCGCGCCGGGACGCCTGGGTGCGGCGGGATCCCATTGCGCCCACGAACACCGCCGGTGACCGCAGGGCGAGCTCCAGCGCCGGATCATCGAGCACCGGGTCGTGGGTGAGGACGGCGACGGCCGTCGACTCGTCGATCCCGCCGGCGGCGGCGAACGCCTCGTCCGGCCAGGCCGCCAGCACGGCTTCGGCATCCGGAAAGCGCGCGGCGACGGCAAACCGCTCGCGGGGATCGACCACATACACGCGCCATCCCAGCCGGCGCGCCAGATGGCTGAGCACGGCGGCCAGCTCGACGGCGCCGAACAGGATCAGCTTCGGCCCGGGCATCTCCGGGTCGGCGAACGCCGGACCGTGGAGCTCGGACGTCGTGAGCCACTCCGAATTGAAGGTCACATCTCCTCCAGGATCTCGGCCAGCTGCTCGAGCGACGCCAGCGAGTTGCCCGCCAGCAGCCGGTCGGTATGGGGCACCGCCGCCTGCATGCCGCGCGCCAGCGGCTCGTAATCCGGGTGGGCGGCGAGGGGGTTGAGCCACACCAGCCGGTAGGCGGCGCGCCGGAGGCGTGCCATCTCCACCTCCAGCTGCTCCGGCTCCCCGCGATCCCAGCCGTCGCTGAGCACCACCACCACCGAGCCGCGGCCCAGCCGGCGGCCGTGGACGCGGTTGAGCTCGGCGATCGCCGCGCCGATCCGGGTGCCCCCGGAGAAGTCGGTGACGACGGCGGCGGCGCGATCCAGGGCGCGATCATGATCGCGGCCGGCCAGCTCCTGGGTGATCCGCGTCAGGCGGGTGCCGAAGGCAAACGCCTCGACCCGACGGCGAGCGGCGACGCTGGCATGCAGGTACTGGAGGAGCATGCGGGCGTAGGGCGCCATCGAGCCGGATACGTCGCAGACGAGGACGACCTGGCGGGGACGCTGTGTCGGCGTTCGCCACCGCCGGTGCAGGGGCTCGCCCCCGGTGCGCAGCGACCGGTGGACGGTCTGGCGCAGGTCCGGGGTGTGTCCGCGCCGGCGCGAGGGGCGGGTGCGGCGGGACAGGCGGGTGGGATGGCGGCGGGCGAGCCGGGCGATCAGATCGCGGGCCATGGCCATCTCGGCCTGGGTGTAGCGGGCGAAGTCCTTCTCCCGCAGGATCTCGATCTCGCTCCAGGCGGCGGGCAACGTCTCGGCCCCCTCCTCGGCAGCGCGGGTGGGGTCGGCCTCTGGGTCCGGCATCGCCATGCTCGGCAGCGCAGCCTTCTCGATTGACCCCAGCTCCGAGAGCGGGTCCTCCGGCGGCGGCACGCGGCCGTCGCCGAACACCGCGGTGAACGCCAGGTCGAAGCGCTCCAGGTCGGCATGCGCGGAGCACAGGACGGTCCGCAGCGCGAGCCGCACCTCGTCGCGCGAGGCGACATCGACCCGGTCCAGGCAGCGGACGGCGGTCAGCAGCTCGCCGACGCCGACCCGGGTCCCCTGGGCGCGCAGGACGCTCGTCAGGTCGCCCAGCCGCTCCACCATGCCGTCGACGAGCGGCTCGAGGGCGCTCACGCGGCGTCCTCAGACACCTTCCAGCACTCCGCGCTCGCGCACGCGCAGCACGTCCTCGTGCACCTTGAGCGCGACGCCGAGGGTGTCCTGGAGCGATCCCTCGCCGTTGAGAGCGAGCAGCGCCTGGGCCCAGACGATCGTCTCCCCCACGCCCGGCAGCTTGTACAGGTCGCCCTGGTCGCGCAGGCGCGCCACCGCGGTGACGACCCGGGCCGCGATCTCCTCCGGCACCTCGGGCAGGCGGGCGTGGACGATCTCCCGCTCGCGCTCCGGCGTGGGGTAGTCGATCCAGTGGTACAGACAGCGCCGCTTGAGCGCGTCATGCAGCTCACGCGTACGGTTGGAGGTCAGCAGGACGATGGGCCGCCGCTGCGCGGTGATCGTCCCCAGCTCCGGGATGGTGACCGCAAAGTCCGACAGGAACTCCAGCAGGAACGCCTCGAACTCGTCGTCGGCCCGGTCGATCTCGTCGATGAGCAGCACCACCGGCTCAGACGGGTCGGACTCCAGCGCCTCCAGCAGCGGCCGGCGCAGCAGGAAGCGCCGGGCGAACAGCTCGCCCTCGTCGACGCCACCCTCGGCGGCGCGCAGCGCCAGCAGCTGGCGGGCGTAGTCCCAGTCGTAGACGGCATGATGCAGGTCGATGCCCTCGTGGCACTGCAGGCGGATGAGCCGAGCGCCCGTCGCCGCCGCCAGCGCCCGGGCGACCTCCGTCTTGCCGACCCCCGCTTCGCCTTCGAGCAGCAGCGGCTGTTCGAGCACGACCGCGAGATGGACGGCCATCGCCAGCTGGCGATCTGCCAGATATCCCTGGGCCGCGAGAGCTTCGCTCGCGGCTCCGACCGACTGAAGCGCCGCGAGCGTCACCTTGTCCTCGATGTTAGTAAACCGGGCCCGGCCCACCCCCAACCAGGCCGTTATCCGGCCGCGGCCACGGCGTCCTTGATCGCGCGCCGGGTCAGCACCCGCGCCAGATGGCGCTTGTACTCGGCCGAGGCATTGAGGTCCGCCGGCGGGTGGGTGCCATCGGCGGCGTGCTCGGCCGCCTTGGCGATGTTCTCGTCGGACAGCTCCTGCCCCCGGAGCGCTTCCTCCGCCGCGGTCGCCCGCAGCGGGACCGAGCCCATGTTCGTCAGGCCGATGCGGACGTCCTCGCACGTGCCGCCGGATGCCTTGACCACCGCGCACACGCCGACCATCGCCCAGTCCTCCGAGCGGCGGTTGAACTTGTGGTACGAGTGGCCCCATCCGTCGAGCGTGGGGATGCGGATCTCGGTCAGCACCTCGTCGGCGCCGACGGCCGTCGTCAGGTAGTCCTCGAACAGCCCGGCCGCCGGCAGCGTGCGCTGCCCGCCGGAGCCCTGGAGCGTGACCTCGGCCTCGGTGATGAGCATCGCGGCCGGCAGGTCCGAGGCGGAATCGCCGTGGGCCAGCGAGCCGCCGATGGTGCCGCGATGGCGGACCTGCGGATCGGCGATCGTCGCCGCCACGGCCGAGACGAGCCCCAGCTCCGGCGAGTGCTCGAGCGTCGAGTGCGTCGTCAGCGCGCCCACCCGCCAGTGCCCGTCCTGGCGCTCGACGCCGTGCAGGCCCGGGACCTTGCGCAGGTCGACGAGCAGCGTCGGCGCCGCCAGCCGGAGCTTCATCAGCGGGATCAGCGAGTGGCCGCCGGCGAGCAGCTTGGCATCCTCGCCCCCGTCCGCAAGCGCGCCGATCGCATCCTGCAGCGACTCTGGCGCGGTGTAGTCGAACTCGGCGGGGATCATGACTGCGGGCCTCCCTCCGGGCTCGCGCCCTGGCTGGTTTGGATCGCCTCCCACACCCGCATGGGCGTGAGCGGCATGTTGATGTAGTTCACGCCGAGCGGTCTCAGCGCGTCGATGAGGGCGTTGGTGACCGCGGCCGAGGCGGCGATGGTCCCCGCCTCCCCGCACCCCTTGGCGCCGAGCGAGTTCACCGGCGAGGGCGTCTCGGTTCGGTCGGTCTCGAAGCTCGGCAGCTCCGCGGCCGTCGGCAGCGCGTAGTCGACGAACGTGCCGGTGACCAGCTGGCCGTCCTCGTCGAAGTGCACGCGCTCGTACAGAGCCTGTCCGATGCCGTGCACGATGCCGCCGTGGATCTGGCCGTCGATGAGCATGGGGTTGACCGCTCGGCCGCAGTCGTCGACCGCGACGTAGCGCCTGACGGCCACCTTGCCGGTGTCGGCGTCGACATCGACGATGCAGGCGTGGGCGCCGAACGGGAACACGAAGTTCTCCGGGTCGTAGAACGTCGTCTCCTCCAGGCCCGGCTCCATGCCCTCCGGCACCGCGCCGACGTAGGCGATGCCGGCGATGTCGGCGAGCGCCATGCCCTTGTCCGGCGAGCCCCGCACCGAGAACTTGCCGTTGACCACCTCGATGTCCTCCGGGGCGGCCTCGAGCTCAGCGGCGACGATCGCCTTGGCCTTGGCCACGACCTTGTCGGTGGCCTTGGCGACCGCCTCGCCGCCCATCGCCAGCGAGCGCGATCCATACGTGTTGCGGCCCTCGGGCCCGGTGGCGGTGTCGCCGTGGACGACCTCGATGACCGACGGGTCCACCCCCAGCTTGTCGGCGACGATCTGGGCCATGGCCGTCTCCAGCCCCTGGCCGTGCGGCGACGTGCCCGTGTACACGGTGACGGCGCCGGTGTTGTGGACCCGCACCATCGCCGACTCCCACAGCCCGGCCTGGACGCCGACGCCCGCCGGGCCGGTGATCCGCGACGGAGCCAGCCCGCAGATCTCCGTGTAGGTGGAGAAGCCGATGCCGCGGTAGATCCCCTGGGCGCGCAGCTGCTCCTGCTCTGAGCGGAACGCCGACAGGTCGACGTGCTCCATCAGCCGGTCGAGCGTCTTGTCGTAGTCGCCGGAGTCGTAGATGACGCCGGTGGCGACCGCGGCCGGGAAGTCCTCCTTGGGGATGAAGTTCTTGCGGCGGATCTCGACGGGATCCATCCCCAGCTCGTGGGCCAGCTGATCAAGCGTGACCTCGACCATGTGCGTGGCCTCCGGCCGCCCCGCACCGCGGATGGCATCGGTCGGCGTCTTATTGGTGAACACCCCGACGATGTCGGTCTGGACGTTGGGGATCTTGTAGCACCCACCCATCACGAACGCGCCCAGCGACGGGATCAGCGGCGTCAGCAGCATGTTGTAGGCGCCGAAGTCGGCGAGGATCTTCACATGCCAGGCGGTGACGGTGCCGTCGCGCTTGGCGCCCATCTTGACCGTGGCGATCTGGTCGCGGCCTTGGTGAGCCGTGGCCATGTTCTCGCTCCGCGTCTCGATCCACTTGACCGGATGTCCGGTCCGGCGCGCCGCCCAGCAGGCCAAAAGCTCCTCGCCGTAGACCTGGAGCTTTGAGCCGAAGCCGCCGCCCACCTCCGGGGCGATGACCCGGACGTGGTCCTCGGTGAGGCCGAGCAGGAGCGCCATGAACAGACGGACGAAGTGCGGGACCTGGGTCGCGCTCCACAGGGTGAGCGAGCCGGCGCGATACTCGGCGAGCACCCCGCGGGGCTCGATCGGCGCCCCGGCGGTGCGGTGGTTGACCACCCGCCGCTCGACGACCACGTCGGCCTCGGCGAAGCCGGCCTCGACGTCGCCGCCCGCCAGCGACCACTCGTGGACCTTGTTGGTGCCGAACTGCTCATGGACGAACGGCGCGCCGGCGAGCGCCGCCTCCGGGTCGACGACGACCGGCAGCGGGTCGTACTCGACCACGACGTCCTCGACCGCGTCCATGACCGCATAGCGATCGTGGCCGAGAACGACGGCGACCGGATCGCCGACATGCTTGACGGCGCCCTTGGCGAGCGGCCAGTGCTCCGGGTTGTTGACGTCGACGCCCGGCGGAGCCCACGCCATCGGCAGCGGCCCGCCGAGATCGGTCATGTCCTCGCCGGTGTAGACAGCATGGATGCCCTCGCGGGCGGCCGCCGCCGCGGTGTCGATGGAAACGATCCTGGCGTGGGCCTCCGGCGAACGGACGATGCCCGCCCACAGCGTCCCCGGCAGCGAGATGTCGTCGACGTAGCGGGCGCGCCCGGTGATCAGGCGCGGATCCTCCTTGCGCCGCATGCCCCGGCCGACATGGCCGGCGGGCGCCTCGTCAGTGACGCTCATGCCGTGACCCCCTTGGTCTTCTCGGCCGCGTCAAGGACGGATTTGACGATGTTGTGGTAGCCGGTGCAGCGGCACAGGTTGCCCTCCAGCGCGTGCCGGACCTCGGCCTCCGTGGGATCCGGATTCTCGGCCAGCAGCGCCGTCGCGGACATGATCATGCCCGGGGTGCAATAGCCGCACTGCAGGCCGTGGTTGTTCCAGAACGCCTCCTGCATGGGATGCAGGTTCTCCTCGGTGCCAAGCCCCTCGATCGTCGTCACCTCAGCGCCGTCGGCCTGAACCGCCAACACCGTGCACGACTTCACCGGCTCCCCGTTGAGATGAATGGTGCACGCGCCACAGTTCGACGTATCGCAGCCGACATGGGTCCCGGTCAGGCCGAGCTGGTCACGCAGGGCGTGCACCAGCAGCAGACGAGGCTCCACCTCGAGCGAGTGCTCGGTGCCGTTCACGTTCAGACGCACGTTGACGGTGCTGCTCATTCTCTCCTCCTGGGTCGCTCGGCGGCTTGGTTGGGACCATACTCCTACACGAGCGTCGTCCAGAAGTGAAGTTTTTCGTAGAGCTCCGGCGGGCAATTGAGGTTGTGGCGGCCCGGTTCACCCCCGGCCGTCGGATCTTCATTGTGAGCACAACCATTTGCTAAGGTCGCTGATATGAAACTTGGACGCCTCGTTCTTCGCGCAGTTGTCGGTGGCTACTTCTTCGGCCACGGCACCCAGAAGCTGTTCGGCTGGTTCGGCGGACATGGACCGGAAGGGACCGGTCAGTTCTTCGAGAACCTGGGCCTGCGCCCGGGCAAGCGCCACGCGCTCGTCGCCGGCGCCGCGGAGGCCGGGGGCGGCGCCCTGGTGGTGCTGGGGGCAGCCACGCCGATCGCAGCCTCGATCCTCATCGCCACGATGCTGACCGCCATCCAGCGCGTCCATCTCAAGAAGGGCCCCTGGGTCACCAACGGAGGCTACGAGTACAACCTCGTGCTGATCGCCGCCGTTCTCGCCCTCGCCGAGACTGGCCCGGGGAGCCCGTCAGTCGACGCCGCCCGCGGCAGCAACCTGACCGGCAACAAAGCGGCGCTCCTCGCCGCCGTCCTCGGCACGCTCGGCGCCGCCGGCGCCCATTACGCGGCCGAGAACGCCCCGGCCCCGGTCCCGGAGCCCCCGGAGCCGGCCCCCGCGCCGGAGACGGTCGGCGCCGCGGCCTGAGAGTCGTTGAGGTGACGCCGGCGGTGGGGTGATCCGCCGCCGGCCGATGGTGCCGTGGAGCGGCCGGTCACTCCGGCTTGTGAGCCAGCACCTGGTAGACCGACGCCCAGCCGGTCGTAAACCCGGCCCGCGCGGCCCGCAGGTACAGGCGATAGACGCGGGCCCGCTCGACGCCGGCCAGGCGCACGGCCTCGTCGTAGCGGCGTTCGTAGCTGTCGATCCAGTAGCCGAGGGTGCGGGCGTAGTCCTCCGGGAAGCCCTCGACGTGGCGGACGACGAGGCCCACGCGCTCCATCGCCTGGGCGATCCGCGACAGCGGCAGGGGCACGCCGTCCGGAAACACGAAGCGCTCGGAGAAGGCGCCCTCGTCGGCAGTGTCGAAGTCGGTGAGCTTGGCGATCCCATGGTTGAGCAGGCGGCCGCCGGGGCGGAGCAGGCCGGTCAGCGTGCGCATGTACAGGTCGATCCGCTCCTCGCCGACGTGCTCCACCATGCCGATGCTGGAGATCGCGTCGAACGTCTCGTGGGACGACAGTTCGCGGTAGTCGGCGACGCGCAGCTCGACGAGGTCCGCTAGCCCGGCCTCCCGGACGCGCTCGCGGCCCAACCGCACCTGTTGCTCGGACAACGTCACACCGAGCACGCGCACCCCGTACGTCGAAGCCGCGTGCATGGCGAAGCTGCCCCAGCCGCAGCCCACGTCGAGGACGCGCTCGCCCGGCTGGAGCGCGAGCTTGGTGCAGACCAGATCCAGCTTGGCGCGCTGGGCCTCCTCCAGCGTCGACGCCCCGTTGCGAAAGTAGGCGCAGCTGTACGTCATGGACGGGTCGAGGAACAGCGCGAAGAACTCGTTGCCGGCGTCGTAGTGGTAGCGGACGGCGCGACGGTCGCGGCCGATGGAGTGGCGCTCGCCGGTCAGCCGCAGCTCGGACGCCGGCCGCCGGGGTGGCCTGACGAGCCCGCAGGCCTGGACGAGCGCGGCGGCCAGGCGGGCCATCTGCGCCACCGACAGCCGCGGCGGCTCGAACGTGTCCACGACGGCCAGCGCCTGTTCGATCGAGTCGGTCTCGATCAGCCCCAGCACGTAGGCCCGGCCCAGGCCCAGCTCGCCCGGAGCCCGGATCACGTGGGCCAGCGCCTCCGGTGACAGAACGCCGAAGGTCGGCGCGTCCGCCTCGGTGGCCGGCACCGATGTCCCGTCCCAGAACTCGATCGCAAACGGGCGCCGCGGCAGCGCGGCCGCGAGCTCGCGTCGCAGAGGTGCCGTACGGGCGAAGGGCACGACGGCGGCGGTTCAGCCCTTGGCGCCGGCGGCCAGCTTGCCGGCGCGGCGGGCCGGGTCAACCCGGACGACGTCCCACGCGAGGCCGGTCAACTCGAGCAATCGGATGATCGCCGCCGACGGGTCGATCTGCCAGCGGCGCAGTCCGTGGCGGTAGGACGTCGGGAACGCGTGGTGGTTGTTGTGCCAGGCCTCGCCCCACGTGGGGATGGCCAGCCAGAAGACGTTGCGCGACCGGTCGCCGGTCTCGTAGTCGGCGCGACCGAAGTAGTGGCAGACCGAGTTGATGCTGAAGGTGGCGTGGTGCATGAAGAAGATCCGCGCCGCGCCGCCCCACAGCAGCGCGGTCAGCCCGCCGGTCACGGTGCCGGTGAGGGCGACGCCCAAGCCGAACGCCGCGGCCAGCCCCAGGACGACCCAGAGCACGAACGTGCGATCCACGAAGCGGATCCAGGGGTCAGCCAGGAGGTCCCGGGCGTAGCGCTGCTCGTCGGCGACCTCCATGTCGGAGAAGACCCAGCCGATGTGGGCGTGGAGGAGCCCCCGCACCTGCCCGCGCCAGCCGCCGTCCTCGCCCAGGTGCGGGCTGTGCGGGTCGCCGGCCTCGTCGGAGAACTGGTGGTGCTTGCGGTGGGTGGCCACCCAGTCGATGACCGGGCCCTCGGCCGCCGCCGAGCCGAGCGCAGCAAACCCGGCCCGCAGGAGCCGGCTGCACCTGAAGCTGCGGTGGGTCAGAAGGCGGTGGAAGCCGACCGTGATGCCGGAGCCGATGACGACGTAGAAGACCGCCAGCACGAGCAGGTCCTGCCAGATGAGCAGGCCGTGGTTCCAGCCCAGCCACATGCCGAGAAGGACGAGGATCGGCGGTGCGCCCGTCACCACGGCGCTGGCGATCCGGTCCACGAGCGGCATCTTGACCGCCCGGACCTCACCGGTCGCGCGTGCGCGCGCCATGTCGTCAGGGGCGCGCGTGGTGTCGGCGAGGGCGGTGGCGCTCACCGCATCGGGCGACGGGGGCCCGGCAACCGCAGGTGGGGTGTCGAGTCCCATAGCGAAGCCGGCGATCCTACAGACCGCAGCGGCCGACTGCGTAAGTCTTTGCTTAAGCGAGCGGCGGGAGCGCTCCCACCAGGCGCGCCGGCACGATGGGCAGCTCCCGGACGCGCACCCCGGTGGCGTGGTGGACGGCGTTGGCAACCGCCGCCGCCGTCCCGACGATGCCGATCTCGCCGATTCCCTTGGCGCCGAGCGGGTTGACCCGCGGATCGCGCTCGTCGATCCAGACCGCGTCGAGCTGCTCGATGTCGGCGCACGTGGGGATGTGGTACTCGGCGAAGTCGTGGTTGAGGTAGTCGCCGAACTCGACGTCCAGGAGGCTCGCCTCGTGCAGGGCCATGCCGATCCCCATCGTCATGCCGCCGATGAACTGCGAGCGGGCGGTCACCGGGTTGATGATCTGACCGGCGGCGAACACGCCGAGCATGCGCGCCACTCCGACCTCGCCGGAGTCGGCGTCGACGCGGACCTCGCAGAACTGTGCGCCGAACGCGTGGGCCGGGAGCGGATCCTGGCCCTCGATGTCCGACGCGGTGTCGTAGTGGGCCTGGGCGGGCGGGTCCGATTCTGGGCCGCCCCCGGCGATGAGCTCCCGCAGCCGGCCGCAGGCGCCGAGCACGGCCGAGCCCCAGGAGGTCGTCCCCATCGACCCGCCGGCGAGCATCGCCTGCGGCAGGTCGGAGTCGCCGATCTCGATATCGATCCGGCTCGGCTCGACCTCCAGCGCATCGGCGGCGATCTGGGTCAGGACGGTGCGCGCGCCGGTGCCGATGTCGGCGGCGGCGATCATGATGCGAAACCGGCCGCCGCGCTCGGCCCGGGCGATCGCCCGCGGCCACCGATACGAGCCCAAAGGCAAACGACCGGCGCTCGCGCACCTTGCGATATGTGGAGCCGGCGGCCACCGGGAGCCGCGGCAGCTCGACCGCGGTGATCAGCTCCCCCGGCTCCAGCACGGTCTCGCGGTCCGGCCGGTCGCCGGGCAGGCGGTGCAGCTCGGCCATCGGGATCACCCGGTCTCCCCCCGCGCCCTGGACGCGCACCCGGGCGTCGACGGCGGTCAGCGCCACCGCCATGTCTGACGGATGGGTGGCGACGCAGTGCTCGGAGTGGCCGAGCACCGCCAGGTTGCGGTGTTCCCCGGTCCGGGCCGGGCAGCCGCTGCCGAGCGCGCGCTTGTTGCACGGCTTGGAGACGTCCTGGAAGTAGACGCAGCGAGTGCGCTGGAGGAGGTTGCCGCCGACGGTCGCCAGGTTGCGCAGCTGCCCGGAGGCGCCGTTGAGCAGGGCCTGGGAGAGCACCGGATACGACCTCCTGACCCGGGCGTCGGCCGCCAGCTCGCTGTTGGTCACGCCGGCGCCGATGACCAGGCCGCCGTCGTCGCCCTCGGCGATCTCGCCTCCGACGATGCCGCTGACGTCGACCAGCACCCCGGGCGTCTCGACCCCCAGGCGCATCAGGTCGACGAGGTTGGTGCCGCCGCCCAGGTACCGCGCCTCCGGCTCACCGGCCAGCAGCGCCACGGCCGCCGCGGCGTCGGCCGGCCGCTCGTAGCGAAACGGTCTCAACCGGCCGCCTCGGCGATCGCCGGCACGATGTTCGCGTAGGCGCCGCAGCGACACAGGTTGCCGCTCATCCGCTCGCGGATCTCCGCCGGCGAGAGCCGCACGTCGCCGTCGGGCGCCGTCACCGCGCTCGGCCAGCCGTCCGCCACCTCCTGGAGCATCCCGGTCGCCGAGCACAGCTGCCCCGGTGTGCAGTACCCGCACTGGAGGGCGTCGTGGTCAACGAACGCCTGCTGGAGGACGGACAGCTCGTCGCCGCCGGCCAGTCCCTCGACGGTGACGATCGCGGCGCCGTCGTGGGCGACGGCCAGCGCGAGGCAGGCGTTGGCGCGCCGTCCGTCGATGAGGACCGTGCACGCGCCGCACTGGCCGTGATCGCACCCCTTCTTGGCGCCGGTCAGTCCGAGGTCCTCGCGCAGGAGGTCGAGGAGCGAGGTGCGGGTGTCGATGGCCAACGGGTGCTGCACCCCGTTGATCGTCAGGGTGATCTGCCGATGAACCGGCGCCTCGCCGGCGGCCGGTGATGGGGAGGGCGGCATCCCGCCGGACGTTACCCCTTCGGACAGCCCGGCTAACCGAGCGCCGCGGTCCGGTTCACGTACGGGCGGTAGGGCCGGCACGCCTCGCCGCGGAGGCCCGGACAGGGAGGCAGGCCGCTCGGCACGCTCACGCCGGGCACGACGGGCAGGATGAGCCGCGAGGCCAGCCGGCGTGAACGCGCGATGGAGACGGCGACCGTCCGGCGCGGCTGGCTCTGGGCGAACGCCCAGACGGGCTGATCTCCGCCCGGCGCGGCGATCGTCAGCCGGATCCGCGACCCCCGGCGGTAGGCGTGGCCCTCAAAGTAGAGCGGGATCGTCACCTCGGCGTAGCGGCCGCGCGGCAGCGGGGCGGCGTCACGGCGGCGGAGGCTGAGGACCGGTTCCAGCAGCGTGCTCTGGCGGACGTCGAGTTTGCGCTCGCTGACGCGCAGCCAGCCGTTCTGGACGAACGTCTCCCGGCCATCCGGCCGCACCTCGGAGATCGTCACCTGGAGATCGACGCTCGGCGCCGCGGCCGCCATCCACAACTGGACGGCGCCGCCACCGATCACGACCGTGTTCGCCCCCAGGGGAGCGGTGACGTACGACGCCGCGGTGCCCGGCGGGTTCTGCTCCCAGTGGTAGGCCGGGGTCGCCGTCCACAGGCCGCCGGGACTCCCGTCATCGGCGCCGGTGAAGCTGGTGGCGCTGCGGGCCCGGGGATTCCACGCAAACGTGTCTCGGCCCGCGGCCGCCGGTCTGGCGCCGGTCAGCGCCCCGCCACCTCCGAGATACCAGGAGCGCGCCTGGGTGCCCGGCACCGGGAACCGGGAGAAGGACCGCTCGAACGCCGGGTAGGGAACGCCGGGCGTCGAGCCCCCGGCGCCGTTGTCGAACAGGACGCGGACGGACGGCAGCCGCTGGAAGGCGGCCAGCGCCGCGCCGTATGACGGCTCTGACTGGATGGGATCCGGAGGAAGCGTGACGCCGGGGATTCCGATCGCCGCTGCAAACACCGCCGGCGCCAGCCCGCGGACGGCATCTGACAGCCGCGGCACCCGGTGGGCGACGTACAACTCCAGGAAGTCGTACCAGCGGGTGAACGTCTCCGGGTCCAGCGAGTCGATGTGGGCGCCGTTGGTGAAGGTGAACCACCGGCGACGGGTGCCGGAGAAGTGCTGGGCGAGGTCGGCACAGTGAGCACCGGTCTGCTCGTCGGTCCACTGGCAGGCGAGGTACACCGGAGCATGGATGCGGTGGACGAACGTGACCGGCGCCAGCGGGTCGACGACGGCCGGGTTGTCGTACCGGTTGGCTCGGATCAGGCCGACGATGTTGGGCGCCTCGCCGTGGAGGACCTGGTTGGCCCGGCAGGTCTGATCGCCATGCTGGATCCGCTGATACGCCCACGGCTGGCCGCCGGTCGGTGACGCCGGCAGCGCGTCGTGGGCACGCTCCCTCCCCCAGGCAACGGCGAAGCCGGTGTTGAGGATCCCGCCCGGATACAGGGTCGTTGCCGTGTTGTCGATGACCGACAACGGCGCGATCGCCGCCAGGTGGGGCGGGTCGGTGGCGGCGACGAACAGCTGGCTGATACCCCCGTAGGAGATCCCCATCATCCCCGCCCGGTGGCCGAGCACCCACGGCTGGCGGGCGACGGTCTCGATCACGTCGTAGCCGTCGAGGTTCTGCAGCGGCTCGAAGTAGTTGAACGAGCCGCCGGAGCAGCCGGTGCCGCGCATGTTGACGTCGACGACGGCGAAGCCGAGCAGGTTGGCGATGGTGGCGATCCCGCTCTGGGGCCCGGCCGGGTTGGCGTAGCCGTAGCCGGAGTACTCGACGAGCGTGGGGTAGGGCCCGGCGCCGGCGGGCAGGTGGACATCGATCGCCAGCGTCGTCCCGTCCCGGGTGCGCAGGTATCCGTAGCCCCCGGCCGGCAGCCGCTGGTCGTAGATCCGCGTCGTCGGCGGCGCCGAGCGGTCGCTCAGGACGGTCAGCGGGCCAGAGCGCGCGCTCCCGGCGCGCACGCGGTAGCCGGACCCCGGGCGGACGCCGCGGAGGACAACCCCGCCGAGGGAGTCGGCGTGGCGCGCGGCGAGCAGCCGCGCGCGCGTCGTGAGCAGTCGCACCAGGGCGTGTGGGCGCACGCCGGTCACGTACACCTGCTCGGCGCTGCCGTGGGCATCGAGGCGCGCCAGGGCCGGCCCCGGCGCGGTCGCCAGTGCCGCCAGCGCAGCGAGCACCAGGAGCACCCGCAAGCACACTCGCCTGCACCTCACGGGCGCACGGTACTACACCTGGAGCGCTCGTTCAGCGGCCGACCGTCCGCACCAGCGCCCGGGCGCGGGCGGGCACCGGCGAGAGCGTCTCGCGCACGCCTGACAGGCCGGCGCGCAGCTCCGGATCGCCGACCTCGACCGGCAGCATCGAATCCTGAAGCTCGGCGATCGACTGATCGGCGTCGTGGACGGCATCGGCCGCGCGCTCGATCAGCGCCTGGACCGACTGCGACTGCGGTCCGGGCGAGTGGGGCGCGAACGACCGCGCCCTCAGGCCGGAGCGCGCGGCGAACTCCGTATGCGTCCGCTTGGCGCGGCCATACGCCGACTGCACGGGCCGGAACAGCTGCTCCTCCAGCACGTCGGCGTGCTGGTCGTCCAACTGCTCGTAGGCCTCGCCCAGGCGGGCGAGCGCGTCGGCGATCTGGTCGACGGCGACCGCCAGGTCGGTCAGCACCTGCTCTCGTCCCTCGGCGGTCGTGTAGGCCATGCCCTCGAGGTTAGTTCACCGGGACGGGCGGCGCGAACAGCGCCGTCAGTGCCTCGGCGGCAGCCGGATCGCCCTCCACGGCCCACGCGCCCTCGGCGATCGCGTCGCCGGCCGGGCGTCCGTGCCACAGCACGGCGGCCAGCGTCGCCGTGTCGGTCCGGATCGTCGCGCGCGGGGCGTCGGCCCCGCCCGCCGCCACCTCCAGGCGGCCGTCGTGGACCCGCACCGCGAATGGCTGGTCGCCCAGGCGCAGCTCGTAGGTGGCGGTCACGCCGGCGGCGGCGGCCGGGTCAAACGTCGTCTCAAGCGCCACGATGGCGGCGGCGACGCTCAGGGCCGGCGGGCGGGCCGGCAGCGGCGCGCGGCTGCCCCAACGGCCGAGGGCGACGAGCGCCGGCGCCAGCTCCCGGCCCCAGTCGGTGAGCTCGTAGACGCGGGACGCGGCGGGCGGCGGAAGCGTGCGGCGGCGCACGGCCCCGGCCGCCTCCAGGTCGCGCACGCGCTGGGCGAGCACGTCTGGCGCGATCTTGGGCAGACCCGTCCGCAGGTCGCTGAAGCGCCGGGGTCCGACGAGCAGCTCCCGGACCACGAGCAGCGCCCAGCGCTCGCCGACGACGTCGAGCGCGCGGGCGATCCCGCAGGAGTCTCCATATGTCCGTCGGCCTGCCATCGCAATAGAGTTGGAAATTCCAACTAATTGCTAGTATAGTCCAACCGCCAGACGGATCACCGCGGATGGAGGAGAGCACTCAATGAGCCTGCGTGAGCAGTACCCCGCGGGCGTCCCCTGTTTCGTGGAGACGCTGACCCCGGACCTCGACGCCGCCCTGCGCTTCTACGCGGGCGTGTTCGGCTGGACGTTCGCCGGCCCGGGACAGATGCCGGGCGACCCGCCGGGGGCGTACTTCGTGGCTCGCGTGGACGGCGACGACGTCGCCGGGATCGGCTCCGCCCCGGCCGGTGCGCGTGTCCCGTTCGGCTGGAGCACGCACGTCGCGGTGGAGCGCGCCGACGACGCAGCGGCCCGGGCGATGGACGCCGGCGGCACCGTTGTGGTCGATCCGTTCGACGTCCCGCCGGCCGGCCGGCTCGCGGTCATCGCCGATCCCGCGGGCGCCACGTTCTGCACCTGGGAGGCCGGCGCCCGGTCCGGCGCGCGGCGCGTCAACGAGCCGTCGGCGTGGGCCATGAGCATCCTCCGGACCCCGGACCCGGCAGGGGCGGAGGCGTTCTACGGCAAGCTGTTCGGCTGGCGGGCCGAGCGTTTTGGGACGGACGGCGGCCTGTGGGTGTGGCGGTTGTCCGGGTACGTCGGCGGCGAGCCCGCTCAGCCCGTCCCTCGTGATGTCGTGGCCGCGATGATGGCCGACGAGACGCAACCGGCCGGCTGGGGCGTCGACTTCTGGGTGACCGACGCCGACGCGGCGGTGGCGCCGGCCGCCGGGCTGGGCGGCCGGGTGCTGGTGGAGCCGTTTGCCGAGTTGCTGTTTCGCCGGGCCGTCCTGGCGGCGCCGGACGGGACGACGTTCTCGGTCAGCCAGCTGCAGCGCGCCGGCTGAGCCCTCCCCGCCGGGCGTCCGACAGGCGCCAGCAGAGCGCCGCCGTGACCGCGGACACGACGAGCACCGACGGCCAGGCGCCGATCACCGTCGCCAGGACGTGCGAGAGCGCGAAGGCGGCAAGGCCGACGCCGGTCAGCTGGACGGCCACGCGGCGTCCGTCACGCCTGAGCCAGACCGCGATGCAGGTCAGTCCGCATGCGGCCATGACGGCGCCGCCGAGCGGACGCGACCCGCTGGCGACGGCCACGGCGAATCCCGCGATCAGGCCGGTTGCGGCCAGGGGCGCGGTCGGCAACCGCGCCGCGAGCTCGTCCGGTATCAGCCCGTCGACGACCATGTCCACACGCGATCATCCCACACCCGCACCGCCGGAAGCGTTGCGCTCCCCAGGAGGGGTAGCGTTAGCAGCTCCGACCCACCTCAGACCCACCGCGACCAGGAGACGACATGGGGTTTGACCAGTATCACGAGCCGCCTGAGGAGCTACCGGCCGAGACGCGGACGTTTGCCCGGCTGTGCGCGTCGTTGACCGAGGAGGCCGAGGCGATCGGCTGGTACGAGCAACGGATCGCCGTCGAACGCGACCCGCAGGCGATCGCGATCATGCGCGACGCCCGGGGCGAGGAGTTCAAGCACTTCAGCATGGACCTCGAGTTCCTTCTGCGCCGCTCGCCCCAATGGCGTGAGATCGCCGAGGGGATCCTGTTCCAGGCCGGCGACATCGTCGAGCACGGCGAGGAGGCGGAGGCCGAGGCGACCGGCGACGGCGACGACGGGCCCGAAGCCGGCGGCGGTTCCGGTTCGCTCGGCATCGGCAGCCTGAGGGGGGCGTGAGCGATGAGCAACCACCTCCTTCGCTCCCACGCTCCGATCAGCGACTCCAACTGGACGCTCATCGACGATGAGGCGCGGGAACGGCTCGCGGTCGCCCTGGCGGCGCGCAAGCTCGTCGACTTCTCCGGCCCACACGGCTGGGAGTACCCGGCGACCAACCTGGGGCGGACCGAGTCCATCGCCGCCGCCCCGTGCGAGGGCGTGACGGCCGTCCGGCGCAAGGTGCTGCCGCTCGCCGAGGTGCGTGCCGAGTTCGCCTTGTCCCGGGAGGAGCTGCGCGACGACGACCGCGGAGCCGCCGATGCCGACCTGGAGCCGCTGGACCGGGCGGCGCATCAGATCGCCGTGGCCGAGAACCGAGCGGTCTTCCACGGCTGGCAGCACGCCGGCATGACCGGGATCGCCGAGGCTTCACCGCATCGCGGGCTCGAGCTCGGCGACCATCCGGACGGCTACCGCCGCCCGGTGGCCAGCGCGGTCGAGCAGCTGCTGCGGTCGGGCATCTCCGGCCCGTACGCGCTGGCACTCGGCAACGAGCAGTACAAGCGTGCGGTCGAGACCGCCGAGCAGGGCGGCTATCCGCTGCTCGACCACCTGCGGAAGATCATCAACGGCGACATCGTCTGGGCGCCCGGGGTCGACGGCGCGGTGGTGGTCAGCCTGCGCGGCGGCGACTTCCTGCTCGAGGTAGGGCAGGACCTGTCGATCGGCTATCTCGATCACGATCGTGACGTCGTGCGCCTCTACCTCGAGGAGAGCTTCAGCTTCCGCGTGGCGACGCCGGAGGCGGCGGTGCCGATCAAGCCCTGACGGCGGCGCGCCCTTGGGTTAGGCTGCCGCCCAATCAAGACGAATTCCGACACCGGCCGAACGGTCGTCTTCTTCCCCGAGGGCGCGTTCGGACCCACCAACAACTGCATCGGCATCGGCGACGTGCTGCGACGACGCGGCCACCGCGTTGTGTTCGTCATCGAGGAGTCGTTTGCGGGGACGCTCGAGGCACGGGGGTTCGAGGAGCGGCTCATGCGCCTGGCGCCCGCGCCGGAGGTCCCGGAGGCCCCCGGGCAGTTCTGGAAGGACTTCATCCGTGACACGGCACCGGTCTTCCGCGGGTCGACGTTCGAACAGCTCGAAACGTTCATCGTGCCGACGTTCCAGGCTCTGGCCGACGGCGCGCGCTACGTCGACGAGCGCCTGCGCGCGATCTTCGCCGACGTCCAGCCCGACGTGATCGTCGAGGACAACGTCTGCGGCTTTCCGGCGATCCTGGCCGGCGGCCGCCCGTGGGTCCGGATCGTGTCCTGCAACCCGCTGGAGGTGAAGGATCCGGAGCTGCCCCCGCCGTTCTCCGGTCTTCCGCTGAGGGACCGGACCAGCTGGGAGCCGTTCCGCCTCGAGTACGCTCGCCAGATCGGCGAGCTCCAGGCCTCGTTCTCGGAGTTCTGCCGGGAGCGCGGCGCCCCGCCCCTGCCTCCGCTGGAGATGATCCACGAGTCGCCGTGGCTCAACCTGTACCTGTTTCCCCGGGAGCTCGACTACCCGCGCAGCGCGGCGCTCGGACCCGGCTGGCACAACATCGAGGCGTGCGTGCGGACGACCGACGAGCCGTGGCAGCCGCCTGACGACGACGGGCGGCGCCTCCTGTACCTGAGCCTGGGCTCGCTGGGATCGGCCGACGTCGAGCTCATGCGCCGGCTCGTCGAGCTGCTCGCCGCCACCCCGCACCGCTATGTCGTCAGCCGGGGGCCGCGCCACGACGAGTACAAGCTCGCCGACAACATGTTGGGGGCCGAGTTCCTCCCGCAGCCGTCGGTGCTGCCGCATGTCGACGCGGTCATCACCCATGGCGGCAACAACACCGTGACCGAGTCGCTGTGGTTCGGCAAACCGATGCTCGTCCTGCCGATCTTCTGGGATCAGCACGACAACGCCCAGCGCGCCGAAGAGGCCGGCTACGGCATCCGCCTGCCGACGTACGCGCTCGACGGCGGCGAGCTGGCGGGCGCCGTCGGCCGGCTGCTGGGCGACTCAACGCTCCACGGGCGCGCCGCCGCAGTGGGTGAGCGACTCCGTCAGCGACCGGGGACCCTCGTCGCTGCCGACCTGATCGAGCGGCTGGCGGTCACCGGCGAGCCGGTGCGCTGATCGAGCGGCCGGCGGTCACCGGCGAGCCGGTGCGCTGATCGAGCGGCCGGGGTCAGCGGCTGCGGACCGCGAACAGGTCGCCCTTGACCCCGACGTTCGCGCTGTACTGGTGCAGGGCGTCGGTCTTGATCAGCCGCAGCCGGCTGTCGTGCTCCAGGTAGTGGAGCCACCGCTTGGAGGCGCGGTGGATGAGCACCATCCACTGAGGGCTCTTGACGAAGCTGGTGGGGATGACCAGCAGCACGCGCTGCCCCGGCGTCAGCGACCGCACCATCGGTGCCAGCACGGTGCGCACCGACGACTGCTCGAACTTGCCCAGCGCGTTGCGCCAGTCGACGACGCGGGGGTCCGGTACCGGCCCCAGCGGCGTGCCGAAGCGCGTGATCTGCGGCATGTAGTAGGCCAGGGTGGGGACCTGCTCCGGCTGGGTCGAGAGGACCAGTGTCGTCGGCCCGGTGTGGTGGTCGAAGACATGGGCCACGGCGCCGACGTTGCTCTTGGCATCCCGCGACGGCGGCCGGGGGTCCAGGACCCAGAAGCAGCAGACGAACACGAGCGCGACGACCCCCAGTCCCCGCGCCCGGGCCAGCCCCATCGCCACCAGCACGATCAGCGGGCCGACGATCACCGCCAGGTAGCGCCCGGCCCAGGCCGGCGTCGTCTTCGCGTACAGCCAGGCGATGAGCAGCGTGCCGAAGCTGAGGATGACCAGCGCCGCAGCCGCGATCGCCTGCGGGCGCTCCTCGGACCGGGCCACCTTCAGCGAGACGAGCCGGGGGCCCCGGACGACGATGCCGGTGCCGGTGGCGAGCAGGCCAAACCCGGCGGCAAGCGCCAGCGTCATGGTGGCTCCTCGGCCGCCGGCGATGAAGTAGAAGGCCTCGGACAGCGACCACACGACCGGCGCCAGCGCCCACGGCGCGCCCGTGTGCTGGGCCTGGTACGCGAGCGTCGGAAGCCACGGGAGGAACAGGAGGGCGACGACGCCGAAGCCGATCGCCCCGTCGCGCCAGAGGTTCCGGCGCGGCGCGGGCGTCGTCCAGACGCAGAACAGGAAGGCGATGAACGTGGCCAGGCCGAAGAACAGAGCCCAGTTGTGGGTGTAGAGCGCCGCGGCGAGCGCGACCGAGAACACCGGCAGGTACCGCCGCCGGTGATAGACGAACGCGTGGACGAACGCGACGGCGACGATCAGCGACAGGAGCGCCAGCAGCGAATACATCCGCGTCTCCTGGGCGTAGCTGGTCAGGAACGGCACAGCGGCCGCCAGAACCGCGGCGTAGGCGCCGGTGCGGCGGCCGAACAGGCTGGCGCCGCCCCAGTAGGCGACGGGGACCGCGGCCAGGGCGAAGATCTCCGACAGCCAGTGCGTCGCCACCTCGCCGCGGCCGAATGCGTTCATCCAGACGTGCAGGAGCACGTAGTACAGCGGCGGCGATCCGTCCTCGCGTAGCAGGTGCGGGAGCTGGCCGAGCGGATGCGAGGAGATCCCCACCGAGATCGCCTCGTCGATCCAGTAGTAGAAGTTGAGTTCGCGGGTCCGCAGGTACAGCGAGACCACCGTCAGCACGGTCAGCAGGCCGGCGACCGCCCAGCCGCTGGGCCGGTACCCACTCAGGCGCGCGAACAGGCCGGACCGTGAGCGTCCGGGGAGCCCGTCCGGCTCCGGCGGCGGCGCCGGCGAGCGGGGAGGTAGCGTGTCGATTGCCATCTGCGGTGGGGGCGCCTGGTCAGTTGCCGCCGTGCGGCGACGGGCCGTGTGGGTCAGGGGTGGCTTTCGAGTAGAGGCCTGGGTGCGCGAGAGCTGATTCTGCCGCAAACGGCGGCTGATCACCGCCGAGGTCTCATCGACAGACCGTACCCGGCCGATACGCGGTAACTCTAGAAAAGTTCGTGAAGAGTGGGTTAGACACGGGCGCGGCCGTCTCAGAACGGGGTGGTCGCTGCCAGCGCCAGGGAACGAGAGAGATCGAACGGATCGGCCTGGTCGTCGAGCCACGGCCGGCCGTACCACAGGTAGCCGTCGACGTAGCGGGCGGCCAGACCCCGGTCGCGCGGCGACAGCCGCCACCGGGGCGAGGACACCTGCCAGGTCGGCGGGATTCCCAGCGTGACACAGCGCCGGGAGGCGCGCGTCCGGCAGACGGCGGCGTTGTTGAAATCCGGCCCGCGGTACTCCTGGTAGGTGAACGGCTCGCCGTTCGACGCCGTGTTGATGACGAAGTGGCGCCCGGGAACATGCGCCGCGGCCAGCGCCCGCGCCACCGCTGCCCCGAAGGTGATCTCATGGCCTGTGGCGTCGTAGTGGGTCGCGTTGAGCGCGAAGCCCCGCGCGTAGCGCACGCCGGCTGACTCCAGCAGCCGGGTCGCCTGGCGCACCGTGGGCCAGTCGGCGGCGCCGGCGTCGATGTAGACCGTGCTGTGCGGCAGCGCATCGAACAGCCGGGCGGCGTAGGCGACGAGCTGCGACGGAAGGCCCGAGTGGCCGGGGGCGCACAGGGCAAACGGCAGGTCCGGCTGAAGGATGAGCGCCACCCGTGAGGAGCCGATGCCGGCCGCGAAGGCGTCGATCCACTGCCGATAGTCGGCCTGCTCGGCGGCCGTCGGGAGCCGGCCGCACGCTGCGCGCTCCCAGGGGACGAGGCGGAACACGGCCACCTGGGCCAGGGCGGCGGGATTGCCGGCGGTCGCGTTGGCGATGTAGTCGCGGACCGTCCGCTCGATCACCGCCGTGGGGTACCAGGCGCCGAACCAACGCACCCGTGGGCGCAGGGCGATCTTGGCCAGCAGCTGCCGGTCTCGGCCCGTTGCCGCCCGGTAGGCCGGGAAGACCTCGTCCTGGGGGCCGGAGTAGTTGCCCCACGCCATCCCGGCGATCGGATCGCCGTGACGCGGGCCGGACAGGCCGGCGTTGGCCACCCCGGCTCTCGCCTGGCCGGCGAGCGCCAGGGCAGCGGCGAGCGCGAGCAGCAGCGGGAGCGCGCGCCGGGCGAACACCGCGTCTGGTCGGCGTCGGACGGCCGTCGCACCGGAACCCGGAGGAGACATTCGGCTCACGTTAGCTTCCCGGCGGCATCAGCCCGGGCACGGGAGCCAGGAAAAGTCCCGCTCCGGGCAAAAGTTTTTCGGATTTCTGCCGATTAGGGCGCTATGAGACTGGTCCGGGTTGATTGGGTCGCTGACGACATGGAGCTGGCGCGCGACATTCCGTCCGCGGCGCTCGGCGCCGCGCCCCTGCTCAAACGCGGTGTTCGCCTGACGCGCTCGCTGGCGTCCCGCCTGGCCTCGCACGGAGTGCGCGCCGTGTGGATCGAGGACGACGTCGGCGACGGGATCATCCCGGTGCAGCCCCTGCCGGACCATGTCCGCACGTCGACCGAGGTTGCGGTCGCGTCCTGCCTGGACGCAGCGCGATCGGTCGCCGCCGACCTCAACAACCTTCCGGCCCGGACGTTCGAGCAACTGGAGCGGGCCGCCGAGGGCATGATGCGCGCGCTCGCCGAATGCCCCGCCGCCACCTGCGCGTTCGACGACCTGGCCACCGCCGACAGCTACACCTACAGCCATTCGGTCCGCGTCGCCACGCTGGGGCTCCTGCTGGGCCAGCGGATCGACCGGCTCGACGGGTGGGTGGACTTCCGCGGCCAGGTGCGGCACGACCGCATGGTGGAGCGGATGACGCAGCTGGCCATGGGGCTCCTCATCCACGACATCGGCAAGATCTCCATCCCGGAGGCGATCCTCAACAAGCCCGGGCCGCTGACCCCCCCGGAATGGGAGCTGATCAAGACCCACACGGCCGCGGGCGTGTCGATGATCTCCGACGACCGGATCTCCCCGCTGACCCGCTGCGTGGTCCGCGACCATCATGAGCGATGGGACGGCCTCGGCTACCCCACCGGGCGCCAGGGCGACGAGATCCACCAGTTCGCGCGGATCGCCGCGGTCGCCGATGTGTACGACGCCATCACCGCCGATCGCCCGTACCGGTCGGCAGCACCGCCGCACGTCGGCGTCAAGCTGATCCGCGAGGGCGCGGGCACTCAGTTCGACGAGCACGTGGTCGAGCACTTCCTGCGGGTCGCCATGCCCTACCCGGTCGGCTACACGATCACCATGCAGGACGGGACCCCGGGGGCGGTCGTCGGCGTCGAGCCGCAGGAGCCGGAGTATCCGGTCGTGCGCTACCGCGACGCCTCCGGGCACCTGACCGAGGCGGCGATGCACATCGTCGACGGGATCGTCCAGACCGGCCTCGCCAGCGACGCCGCGGCGGCCGCGTAGCCGGCGCGGCGGCCTACGACCCGCCGATGGTGGTGTCGTAACGCCAGGTCCGCCCGCCGTTCTTGGACACGTACTGCCAGGTGCCGTTTGCGCCCGTCTCGCCGTCGACGAACGCCACCAGGTGACCCTGGCCGTTGCGCACGACGGCCATTGGCAGCCCGTTGAACAGGGCGCGGTACCAGTGCCTGCCGCCATCGCTGGTGGCGTCGATCACCTGGCCGGAGCCGAAGGCGAAGACCGTCCGGCGCCCGGCGGCGCCGACCGCGGTGACCGCCAGCGGCGCCTGGGCGGCGTTGAGGTGAAGCGCCGGGCCGTCGGTCCGCCAGGACCGGCCGCCGTTCGTCGTGGCCGCCGGGTACTGGGCCTGGCCGACGCTCGCCAGCGCGAACCCGTGGCGGGCGTCGACGAAGACCCGCTGGCCGGCGAGCGCGCTCGCCGCCACCGAGCTCCCCGGAGCCAACGTCCCGGGCGGGCGCTTGATCAGTGAGGCAGTGACGGTCGTCTGGCCCGCGGTGGCGACCCCATGGGCCGCGGTCGCCACGGACGCGCCGATTGCCGCCGCGCCGAGCGCGGCCAACGCGGCCGCGACGACCCCTCCGCCAACTCGAACCGATCGGCTCTGCTGCATCAGGCCCTCCTCCTCGTCAGACTCGCTCCGCTCCCACCCCGGTGGGCGGGCGCGGACAGGGCCCGTAATGATGCCTGAGCCCGCGGTCGACCCCCGGCCCGCCGGCGCGTAGGCTTCGGCGCCTGAGTCGCTCGGACTGGCTTGACAGCTTCCAACTGCGCATCGGTCTCGGCTGCATGCGGCTGTCGACCGACGAGGACCGCGACGAGCGCCGGGCCGCCGAGGTCATCTCCGCGGCGATCGACAGCGGGATCACCGTCTTCGACACCGCCCACGCCTACGGCCGCGACGGCACGGAGATGGGGCACAACGAGCGCCTCCTGGCCGAGGTCATCCGGCGCCACGGGGCCGAGCGGACCGCACGAATCGTCACCAAGGGCGGCATGACCAGGACCGGTGGCGGCTGGGTGCCGGACGGGCGCGCCAGGGCGATCCGCGCCGGCTGCGAGGCCAGCCTCACCGCCCTCGGCGGGCTGCCCGTCGACCTGTTCCTGATCCACGCCCCGGACCCGCGAACCCCGTGGCGCACCTCGCTGCGGGCGCTGGCCGGGCTCGCCGCCGAACGGCTCGTGGAGCGGGTCGGCGTGGCCAACGTCAACCTCCGGCAGCTGGAGGAGGCACGGGATCTCGCTCCGATCGCGGCCGTCGAGGTCGCGGTCAGCGTCTTCGACGACCGGGCCGTCCGCGGCGGGATCCTCGCACGCTGCGCCGAGCTGGGGATCCCCGTCATCGCCCACTCGCCACTGGGCGGCCCGCGCCGCGCGCGCGACCTCAGCCGGCCCGGGCCGCTGGCCGACATTGCGGCCGCGCACCGAGTGGCTCCCGCGGAGGTGGCGATCGCGTGGCTGCTGGGGCTCTCCCCCACCCTCGTCGCCATCCCCGGCGCGCGCCGCCCGCAGACCGCGCGCAGCTGCGCGCGGTCTGCGGGGCTGAAGCTCGACGACGCCGAGCGCGTCCGCCTGGACAGCGCCTTCGGGCACGACGGCCGCCGAGCCGGCCGGCGCCCCCGCCGCGACGGCGAGGTCGTCGTCGTCATGGGGATCCCCGGCGCGGGCAAGAGCCGGGTGGCGGCGGGCTACGTCGCCGCCGGTCATCTCCGTCTCAACCGCGACGAGCGGGGCGGCGGCCTGCGCGCGCTGGCGGACGCGCTGCACCGGGAGCTGGGCGCCGGCAGCCGGCGGGTCGTGCTCGACAACACGTATCTGACCCGCGCCTCGCGCAGCCACGTCATCGATGCAGCCGCGCGCCACGGCCTGCCCGCGCGGTGCCTCTGGGTCGACACGCCCCTGGCCCAGGCTCAGGTCAATCTGGTGGAGCGGCTGCTCGACCGATTCGGCGCGTTGCCCGCGCCGGATGAGCTGCGCCGGCTGGGACGCCGCGAGCCGGGCGTGATGGCTCCGACCTCCCAGATGCGCGCGCTGCGCGACCTCGAGCCGCCGTCGGTCGACGAGGGGTTTGCGCGCGTCGACATCCTGCCGTTCGCCCGGGTGGCGCGAGCTGAACCCGGGTGGGCCGGCGTGTTCGTCGCCGCCGCCGTGACGCGACACGACGGCTGGGAGGCGGCGGTGCGGGCCACCGACCACGGCGCGCCGCACTTGGTGTTCGATTGGCACCCCGCGGGCGCGGAGGACGCGCTGCGGGCCTGCGCGGCGCAGATCGCGGCCATGATCCCCGGACCGGTGGACAGCGCGTTGTGTCCGCACCCCGGAGGGCCGCCGGCGTGCTGGTGTCGCCCTCCGCTGCCGGGGCTGCCGCTGGCATCGGCGCGCGCCCATGATCTCGACCCCGCGCGTTGCACTCTCATCGGCTGCCGGCCGACCGATCGCGCATTGGCGACAGCCCTCGGCGCGCGCTACCTGGACCTGTCGTAGAAACTCCACAGCATGGTCACGTCAGAGGAAGTCATGGTGGAAGCCGGGGGCCGCGAGGTCCGGGTGTCGAATCCCGGGCGCGTGATCTTCCCGGAGACCGAGGGCTCCGCCGCGGTCACCAAGCTCGACATCGTCCGGTACTACCTCGCCGTCGGGGACGGCATCATGCGGGCGCTGAACGCCCGGCCGACCACGCTCGAGCGCTGGCCCAAGGGAGTGCACCCCGGCATCGTCCTGTCGACCCGGGAGCGGAGCGGCGGCGACGCCTTCTTTCAGAAGCGGATCCCCCGTGGCGCCCCGGACTACGTGGCGACGGCCCGCATCCAGTTCCCGTCCGGGCGCCACGCCGACGAGGTCTGTCCCACCGAGGTGGCGGTCGTCGCCTGGGCGGCGCAGATGGGGACGATCACGTTTCACCCCTGGCCGGTCCGCCGCGACGACGTCGATCACCCGGACGAGCTCCGCATCGACCTCGACCCGCAGCCGGGCACCGACTTCGCCGATGCAGTCCAGGTGGCACGGCACGCCCGCGCCCTTCTGAGCGAGCTGGGGTACACCGGCTTTCCCAAGACCTCCGGCGGCCGGGGCATCCACCTGTACGTCCGGATCGAGCCGCGGTGGACGTTCACCGATGTCCGCCACGCCGCCATCGCGTTCGGCCGGGAGCTCGAGCGCCGCCTGCCGGGTGAGGTGACGACCAGCTGGTGGAAGGAGCAGCGCGGCGAGCGGATCTTCATCGACTACAACCAGAACGCCCGCGACCGGACGATCGCCTCGGCGTACAGCATCCGGCCAAAGGCCGGCGCGCCCGTCTCCGCACCGCTGGCCTGGGAGGAGCTCGACGATGTGGCGCCGGAGCAGTTCACGGTGGCGACGATGCCGGACCGGTTCCGCCAGGTCGGCGATCTCCAGGCCGGGATCGACGACACGGCGTACTCACTCCAGCCCCTGCTCGACCTGTACGACCGCGATCTGGCCGCCGGCCGCGGCGACATGCCCTACCCGCCGGACTACCCCAAGATGCCCGGCGAGCCCAAGCGCGTCCAGCCCTCCCGGGACCGGGACCGACCGCGACCGTGACCTGAGCTGCTCCGGCCCGACCCGTCCGACCCGGCTCGGTTCGCACCTTGTTGTGGGCCGCGGACGAGCGCGGGGGCCCCGGCGCAACGGCATTTGGCAATGAACCGATCCCGCCTCCCCTTCATCGCCATGCTGTTTCACCCGGCGCGCCACCACCGCACCCGCCGCCCGCCGCGAGGGATCGGGCCGGGCCGGGTCAGCGCGACTGAGGGAGCTTGACCGACCCGCCCCGGGCCGCCGGCGCCGAGGGCGGCGGCACCACCGGGCCGATGTCGCCGTCGGGCGCCTCGTCGAGGTCGACGATGACCGGGGCGTGGTCGCTGGGGCCGCTGCCCTTCCGGGCCTGGCGATCGACCCATGCGGCCTGGACCCGAGCGGCCACCGGCGAGCTGGCCAGGATGAGGTCGATGCGCATCCCCAGGTCCTTGTGGAACATGCCCGCCCGGTAGTCCCAGTACGTGAAGACGCGCTCGCCAGGCCAGCGCTCGCGCACCACGTCATGGAGTCCGAGCGCCTCGAGCTCGCTCAGCGCCGCGCGCTCCGGCGGGGTGACATGGGTGTGGCCGACGTACGCCTCCGGGTCGAACACGTCCTCGTCGGTCGGAGCGATGTTCATGTCGCCGCAGACGACCGTCGCCTCCGGGCCGGCGGCCACCATCTCGCGGAGCGCCGTCAGCCACGCGAGCTTGTACTCGTAATGCTCGGACCCGGGGGTGCGTCCGTTGGGCACGTACACCGAGATCACCCGGACCCCGGCGCAGGTGGCCGACACCGCGCGGGCCTCCGGATGCGGGAACCCGGGCGCCCCGGGAATGCCCCTGGCGACGTCCTTCAGACCGGTGCGCGACAGGATCGCCACACCGTTCCAGGCCGTCTCCCCGTGCACCGCAGCGGTGTATCCGCGCTCGGCCAGGGCATCGCCGAGCAGCGCGGTGAAGGCGTCGTCGCTCAGCTTCGTCTCCTGCAGGCAGACGACGTCCGGACGCCGTTCGTCCAACCACGGCAGCAGCCGCGGCACGCGCTGCTTGACCGAGTTGACGTTCCAGGTGGCGATCCGCATGCCGCCACCGTAGCGCGCCCCACCGCGGCCGCGGCTCGGCCCGGCTGCCGTCAGCCGACCACCCGCGCGGCCTGCCGAGCCGTGCGGAGTTGGCTCCAGAACGCGTCCGGCTCACGGCCGAGCGAGAACAGCGCCAGCCATCGCATTCCCACATCGCCTGCGTCGCGCGCGCGGGCGATCAACGCGGCGGCCGTCTGGTAGTGGACGACGCGGCCGCCGGCGTCAAAGAAGGCATCGCCGGCCTCGCCCTGCAGCCGCGCCCCGGCCAGCCGGCGCCACCGCTCCGCCGCCACCGACGAGATCAGCTCGCCCTCTCCCCCTCGGCGCGGCCAGCTGTAGCCGAACGCGCCGACGGCCGGCACCACCCGTCGCCGGGAGATCGCGGCGGCGTAGTCGAGCATCCGGGCAAACCCGGCAGCGGTCGTCACCGGGCCCGCCGGCCCGCTCGCCGAGTGCTCGTTGTAACCGGAGGCGATCACCAGGTCGGCGACGCGGACGAGGCCACGCCAGTCGTACGCGGTGTCGCCGCCGTCCGCGGTCCGGCGGGGCACGTAGACGGCCAGGCGGCGGTGGGCGGCGTGAAGGCGGGCGGCCAGGAGGCCGACGAGCCGGGTGAAGGCGGCGGACTCGGCATTCGGCAGCTGCTCCAGGTCCAGCGTCATGCCGCCGTATCGATACCGGGCGGCGACGGCGGCAACGGCGGCGGCGATCCGCTCCCCGGCCGTCCCCGTCAGGACGCCGCCGGCGACGATGGCGTTGACCACCGGCCACAGCGCCGCGCCCTCGGCGCGCGCCAGCCGGGTGACGGCCGGGCTGGGCACGCCGGTGACGCGGCCGTCGCTCGGACGCAGCGCGAACCAGTTCGGCGCCAGCACGTCGATCCGCGTCCCGTACCGGCGCAGATGGTCCAGCTCGGCGCCGGCCGCGCCGGACACGAACGCGAACACGTGCGGCGGCGGCCGGCGCATCGGCCGGGAGGTGGAGGCCAGCGCGCTGACGGCCGCCGTGAGCGTCGCCAGCACGAGTCCCAGCAGCATCAGCCGGCGTGTCACCACGTGCCGCTGAGCAGCGGGTTATTCCACAGCTGCTGGTCCTCCTGGCCCAGGCGCCACACGCCGATACCGCCGAACCCGTTGGCCTGGGCGAGCGAGATCCGGTCCCCCTCGGTGGCCGAGTTCGTGAACCACACGTCGTGGTGCACGCCCGCGGAGTCGGTGTAGCTGAACGTCAGCGCATCGGCGGTGGTGTTGAGGACGGGCGTGGCGCCCACGCTCGCCGCCAGCGCCTCCGCGGTGGCGTACTCATAGCTCGACGCCTGGTTGGCGCTCCCGCCGCCGTTCGGCCAGTCCATCGCGTACAGCTGCATGCCGAGGATGTACTTGTTGACGCGCGGCAGCGAGGCGACGTACTTGATCACCTGGCTCTCCCAGGTCATGTCGTCCTGGGCGCCGGGCGTCGACGTGGCGTAGTGGATACCCCAGCCCATGACGAAGATCTCGTCGGCCTGGGCGGACAGGGCGTTGTAGTCGAAGAACGTCGAGCGGGGGTGGTTGGGGACATCCGCCGTCTTCGGTGACACGGCGAGCATCAGCGTCTTGCCCTCGCTGTGCAGCTGGGCCGCCAACGAGGTGACGAACGAGGTGAATGCGTTGCGGTCGGTGGCGTAGCCGGCCTCGAAGTCGAGCGTGACGCCGTCGAAGCCGTTGGCGTTGACCTGCCCCATGATGTTGTTCAGCCACTGCTGGCGCATCGTGGGGTTGTTGACGATCTGATCGAGGACGGCGCTGCGCTGGCAGTTGAACCGGGGCAGCACCGCGACCCGCCGCGCCTGGGCCCACTGCGTGATGAGTGGGACGTTGGCGCCGGTCAGGTTGCCGTTGGCATCGCAGTCGTAGTACGTCGGGGCCACGGTGCCGATCTCCTGATAGTGCGTCTGGAAGTCGACGAAGCTCTGATCGGTGTCGGCGAGCAGGAACGCGTACACGTGCCCGCTGGTGGGAGTGGGAGCCGCGGTCTGAACCGTGGCGGGCGTGCTGGGAGCGCTGACGTTGCCCAGGCTGTCGACGGCGACGACGGTGAACGTGTACGTCGTCGATGGGGCGAGGTTGGTGATGTTGACACTGGTCGCGCTGTACTGGCCGACCGGTGTCCCGTTACGCAGGACCCGGTAGCCGGCGATCCGGCCCTGCGCCGCCTGGCTGGGCTGCCAGGACAGACCGACGGTGCGGTCATTGAGCGGGGCGGCGAGCAGCGAAGCGGGCGCCGACGGCGGGACCGGCGCCCCGGTGCGCACACTGACCGCGGCGCTGCGGGCGCTGACGTAGCCGAGGCTGTCGACGGCCTGCACGGCGTACGAATAGGTCGTCGACGGGATGAGGTTGCCCAGCTGGACACTGGTGGCCGCAAACTGGCCGACCGGCGCGCCGTTGCGCAGGACGCGGTAGCCGACGACGCGCCCGGCCGCCGCCCGGCTCGCCTTCCAGGACAGCGCGACGGTGCTGCTGCCCTGCGCGCTTCCGGTCAGGCCGGACGGCGCCGACGGCGGCCGGTGGCCCGTCTGCACCCGCACCGGGGCGCTCGGCCGCGACAGCCGCCCGTGGCGGTCGACGGCGATGACCGTGAACACGTAGGCGCGGTTAGACGCGACGCGAACCACCATGCGGGTTCTCCGGGTCTGACCGTAGACGGCACCGTCGCGCAGCACCCGGTAGCCGGCGATTCCTCCATCGCCGGCCGTCGACCGCTGCCAGGAGATCGTCACGGCCGCCCCCGATCCTCCGCTGGCCGCCACAAATCCCGGCGTCCCGGGCCGGCGGTAGGCGGCGGTGACTCGCATGCCTGACTGAGCGCACGCGATGGGGCGGCCGTTGGACCCCACCAGCCGGACGCGCAGCGTGTAGCGCCGGCCAAGGCTCACCTTGACCCGCATCGAGTGGCCCGCGGTCTGGCCGACGACGTTGGCGTTGCGGAGGACGCGGTACCGGCTGCCGTGGGGCACGGCGCCGCCCGGCCGCCAGGTGAGCGTGCCGAAGGAGCGGCCGCTGTGACGGGTGAACCGAAGCGCGCCGGGCCGCAGGCCGGCGCAGCCACGGGCCGGTTGCGCCGGGGTCGTGCGGGCGGTGGCGACGGCGGCGCCGCCGATCAGCGACGCCGCCAGGGCGAGGATGCAGGCCAGTCGAGCCATCAGCTATTCGACCGTCACCGTCTTGGCCAGATTGCGCGGCTGGTCGACGTTCAGTCCGCGCGCCCGCGCGGCGTGGTAGGCCAGCAGCTGGAGCGGGATGACGGCCAACAGCGATTGCAGGAGCGGGTCGGCGGCCGGGAGGCGGAACACCTCGTCGGCGTACTCGCCGACCTCCGCCGACCGCTCGCCGGCGATGGCGACCACGCGGGCGCCGCGGGCTCGGACCTCGGCGACGTTGGACAGCAGCTTGCCGAGCACCGGCGAATCGGTCGCCACGCAGACGACAGGGGTCCCGGCGGACAGGAGAGCGATCGGCCCGTGCTTCATCTCCCCGGCCGGGTAGGCGTCCGAAGCGATGTAGCTGACCTCCTTGAGCTTGAGCGCGCCCTCGAGAGCGACCGGCAGCCCGGCGTGCCGTCCCAGGAACATGCAGAACTCGCGGTCGGCGAGATCGGCGGCGACGGCCGCCGCCCACGGCCCGGCGGCCGTGGTGACCTGCGCGATGAGCTCCGGCAGGACGCTCAGCGTCCCGGCGATCTCCGCCGCCCGGGCCTCGGTCAGCGCACCGCGGGCCTGTCCCAGGTTCAGTGCCAACAGCGCCAGCGCGGCGACCTGGGCAGTGAACGTCTTGGTGGCCGCGACACCGATCTCCACGCCGGCGCGTGTGAACAGGACGCCGTCGGCATCCCGCGTCGCCTGCGAGCCCATGATGTTGGTGAGCGCCAGGACGGGGGCGCCATGCCCGCGCGCCAGCCGCATCGCGGCCAAGGTGTCGGCGGTCTCGCCGGATTGGCTGATGCCCAGGACGAGCTCGCCGGCGGCCAGCATGGGCCGGCGATAGCGGTATTCGGAGGCGACGTCGAGCTCGACCGGCACCCCGGCCCATTCCTCGATCAGATAGCGCCCCAGCAGCCCGGCGTTGTACGACGTGCCGCAGGCGACGATCCGAAGACGTTGGAGATCGCGGAGCGTGCCCGGATCGAGCGCGGACCAGACGTCGTCGAGGACCGCCCCGCCGGCGGTGAGCCGTCCGGCGAGCGTGTCGGAGACGGCGGCCGCCTGCTCGTCGATCTCCTTGAGCATGAACGCGTCATAGCCCCCCTTCTCGGCCAGCTCCTGGTCCCAGTCGACGGTCACCGGCGCGCCGGCGCGCGCCCGCCCGGTCGCGACGTCGCGGAAGTCGACGGCGGCGGCGGTGGCGACGACCAGCTCGCCGTCGGCCACCTCGTGCATCTGCCGGGTGTGGGTGAGGAAGGCGGGGATCGCCGAGGCGATGAAGTGACCGGAGTCGGCCACCCCCACCACCAGCGGGCAGTCCCGGCGGGCGCCGACGAGCAACCCGGGGTGATCGGCCGACATGGCCACGAATGCGTAGTGGCCGCCGAGGTGGGCGAGGGCGCCGGCGACCGCGTCGGCGAGGTCCCCTTCGTCATGGTGGGCGATGAGGTGGGCGACGACCTCGGCGTCGGTCTCGGAGCGGATGACGGCGCCCTCGGCCACCATCCAGCGACGGAGCTCGGAGTGGTTCTCGATGATGCCGTTGAGCACGATGTGGATGCGCTCGTCGGAGTCCGCGTGAGGATGGGCGTTGGCGACGGTCACGCCGCCGTGGGTCGCCCAGCGCGTGTGGCCGATGCCGGTGGTGGCCCCGCCGTGCACGGCGTCGACCTCGTCCGGACCGACGCCGGCCGGCACCAGCACCCGGCCGGCGACCGCGGCCTCCAGAGCGGCCAGGTTGCCGACGGCGCGCACCGTCTCGGTGCCTCCGGAGTCCGACAGCAGGGCGATGCCCGCGGAGTCATACCCCCGGTATTCGAGCTGCCGCAATCCGGACAGCAGCAGGTCAGTGGCGGGGCGAAGCCCCACGTAGCTCGTGATGCCACACATGGTCCTACTCCGTGTTGTGGGTGATGAGTGAGCCCGCCGTCCCCGCCGTCCCCGGCGTGGCGGACATGCCGGCCCCGGGCACTCCCGGGTCACGGGCGCGCAGCCAGCCATAGAGCTGCGCGGCCGTGCTGGAGGTGTGTGCCTCCCAGCGCTTCTGCGGACCCCCGTCGCTGGGGGTTGTGTACGGCGGATCGTTGGCGTTGTCCTGGACGAACACCGTGCCGAACTGTGATTGCATCAAGCCGAGCGTGAACGGCACGATCCGCGGGTCGTTACCGGCATCCTGCTGGCCGTAGTCACCGTACGGAACGGCGATGGAGTACACCGGGATCCCCTGGGCCCGGAACTGGTCGGCCAGGGTGAACAGGTCGCCGCCGACGCGTCGCTGAAACGCGGAGAACGTCTCCTCGCCGGTGGAGCGCAGCCACCGCCGCATGGCGTAGAAGGGTCGCTGGTCCCCCCGGGAGTCGACGGTGACCTGCACGTGCCCGCGGTACGCGTGGGGCTGGATGTCCCACCGGCCGGAGTCACGCATGCGGTGCAGTTCGGTCCAGTTGAGGTAGAACGGGTTGCGGTCGGCGATCGGGCCGGTGATGACGAACATCGTCGCCCGGAAGTCCTCGCGGGCGAGCACGCTGTCGGCCCCGCGGTATGAGTCAAACCGCCCGTCATCGAAGGTGATGAGGATCGGACGCGATGGCAGCCGGGTGAAGTCACCGTGCTGGAAGGCGTTGTACTGGGCGATGCTGACGGTGTGGAAACCGGCCAGCTTGAGCATCTCCATCTGGGCCGCGAACGTCCGCTGGCTGACCGAGTAGCCGTCATCGCGGTTGTCGATGCCGTGGTAGACGAGGGCCGGGATGGCGTCGATGTACGACGGCAGCGGCCCGAACGCCCGCTGCTGGGCGGCGGTCAGCACGTTGCCGGGATCCGGCAGCGGCGGCGATCCGTAGTAGCGCTCGTACGCCCGGTGGGTCTTGACGACGACCGGCAGGACGCCGAGCAGCGGCACCACCGAAAGCGGCAGCAGCAGGAACGCACCGAGTCGCCGGGCGCCCCTCAGGGCGCTGGGCACGATGCCGCGCATCAGGTCAGCTCTCCGAGCGGTCCCTGCGCCAGCCCGGCGCTCGCCGGGCGCGTGCCCCAGGAGGCCGAGCGCGTGGTGGCGATCGCCCAGTAGGTCTGCCACAACAGGAACGCCAGGTAGAAGAAGCAGAAGATGATCCCGTACACCCACAGGTAGTCGTACCGGGGCCGCCGGGCCGCGTAATAGAGGCCATAGCAGACGCTCATCGTGTAGATGCCGACCAGGTACAGCACGGGCGCTCCGGCGCCGGCGGCGGGCATCATGATGATGGCGTGAGCGGCAACGACGGGGGCGATGATCGGCAGCGCCATGCCGATGTAGGCACACCCGGCGGCGATGGAGTTCTTCCGCCAGACGAACCGGGCCAGGATGAGCGACTCGCGGGTCCAGGAGCGCTTCCAGCGCAACTGCTGGCGCATGAACTGCCGGAAGTTGTTGGGCACGATCGTGTGACTGATCGCCCGTGACTCGTACCTGACCTTCCAGTCGCGCAGCACGCAGTTGGTCAGTGATCGGTCGTCACCGAAGGTCGAGTCGCGGCCGAGGAACTTCTGGTTCTCCCACCAGTCGAGGTGGGGCATGATCGCCTCGCGGCGGTAGGCCGAGAAGCATCCGCTGCAGCAGGTGACGCAGCTGAACACCGACTCGGCCGCCTTGTTGACCGAGAAGGCCACGAAGTAGCGGACGGCCTGCATCTTGGTGATCCAGTTCTCGCGGACGTTGAGCACATCGGCGTGGCCGCAGATCCCGCCGACCTTCGGATTGTGGAAACCCTGGACCAGAATCCGCATGGCGTGTCGATCGAGCACCGAATCGGAGTCGACGAAGGCGATGATGTCGGCCTGGGTGGCGCGGATGCCGGCCGCCATCGCCGCGCGCTTGCCCCGGTTGCGCGGAAAGTCGATGACGCGCACCCGTCCGTTGGCGGTGGCGGCCACCTTGCGCATCTCGGCCAGGGTGTCGTCGGTGGAGCCGTCGTTGACGGCGACGATCTCCAGCTTGGCGGCCGGATACTCGAGCTCCAGCAGCGAGCGCAGCGACCGCGCGATCGCATCCTCCTCGTTGAATCCCGGCATGACGATCGCCACGTGCGGCTCGATCCCGTGGTCGGAGCCGCACCGATAGAACGCGCTGAACAGGAAGCGGCTCGAGATGTAGGCGACGACGACCAGCCCGTAGGTCGACAGGAGCGGCGAGACCGTCAGCATCTGGATGAACGCGCTCTTGTAGTAGACGACGGCGCCGAGCAGCGCCAGCAGGTACCCCCCGGCGGTCCAGCGGATGACCCCGTCGATCCGGCCCGGCTCCTCGGTGACGGGCGCCGCCGGCGCCACGGGGGCTGGTGGCGCCGGCGCGGTCCCGTCCCAGGCCGACTCGGTCCGTGTCTCGGTCACTGTCAGCGGAGCAACCCCGGCGCGGCGCGCGGCCACCTCCTCCGGCTCCCAGCCCAGTGCCGCGGCCAGCTTCTCCTCAGGGACGCCGTAGTGCTCGACGAGCTCGGCGAGCGTGGTGGCGATGTCGGTGACGGTCTGGCTGTCAGCGTCGATGACGGCCTGGCTGTCAGTGTCGGTCTCACCGCTGTGCAGCGGCGCCAGCTGAACCTGGGCGGGCCGGGAGTGGACGCGTCGCATCGCCCGGTGAATGAAGCCGCGGTCCCGCATCAGACGGTCTGCCGGCGCCGGCCGCCGGGCGTGCGGTAGGTGGCATCGAGCACGTCCCCGCAATCGGCGAGGAAGCTGTAGTCATAGCCACGGTGGACGGTGGCCACGAGGGCCAGGTCGTAATCGGCGGCCACCGGGCCGGCGACTGAGACGAGGGAGCCGATGCCCGGGATGTCGGCGGATTCGACCAGTGGGTCGTAGTAGTGGACCAGGACCCCGCGCTCCGCCAGGCACCGGGTGATTGCGCAGGCCGGGGACTCCCGGTAGTCCTCGACGCCCGGCTTGTACGCCATGCCGACGATCAGGACCCGCGCGGCGCCGGGAGCGATGCCGCGCTCGGCCAGGACCTCCAGGGCGCGAGCCGCAACGTCGGCCGGACGCTGGGCGACGCGCCGCATCGCCGTGGTGGCGATGGGCGTCTCCACGCCCGCCTGGGCCAGTGGGGCGAGCAGGTAGTACGGGTCGACGGGGATGCAGTGGCCGCCGATGCCGGCGCCCGGGTAATGGGCTAGGAAGCCGTAGGGCTTGGTGGCGGCCGCGTCCATGAGCTCGACGATGTCCAGCCCGTAGTGCTTGGCGACGCCGGCCATTTCGTTGGCGAAGGCCAGATTGACCGCTCGGAACGTGTTCTCGAGGAGCTTGGTCGCTTCGGCCGCCTCTGCCGAGGACACGGTGTGCAGCCGCTTGACGATGGGCTCCAGCACCGACCGCGCTGCCCGGGTGCACTCCGGCGTCACGCCGCCGAGGACGCGCGGCGTCTCCGTCTGAGAGACCGATTCGTCACCGGGGAGGATCCGTTCCGGGGCGAACGCCACGTGCACGTCGCGGCCGACGATCAAACCCCGCTCGGTCAGCGGCTCGACGAGCTGCGTGCGCGTTGTCCCCACATACGTCGTCGAGGTGAGGATGATCGTCTGCCCGGCCCGCGCGTGCTCGACGACGCTGGCACAGGCGGCGTGCACCGCCCGCGGGTCCGGGTTGAGCTCGTCGTCGACGGGCGTGGGGACGGCGATGATGACGATCTCGGCGGCGCCGATGCGGGCCATGTCGCGGCTCAACTGCAGGCCACCGTTGTCGAGCGCGTCGATCAGCAGAGCGCGGTCACGGGCCAGGAGGTCGGCGGTGGCGCCGGCGATGGCTGCCAGTCGGCGCTCCGAGATGTCCAGGCCGATGACCGGGAATGCGGCCGCCTGAAGAGCCAGGGCGGTCGGCAGACCGACGTAGCCCAGGCCGACGACGGCGACGGTGGGAAGGGCGGCGGCCGGGCCCGGCCGGCCCGCGACGGCCTCGGCGAGCTCCCGGCCGGCGGCCGCCAAAGTGGCGGGGTCGGCCAGGTGATCTGGGTTGGCGGTGGCAGACATGGCGGAGCAGTCCGATCTGGCAACAGATGACGCCGGTCGCCGTCATCGCTGCGCGTAGGGAGTGAATGGGGAGGTTGGCCCGGCGTCCGATCCGCTCTTGTCTCTTGCGAGCCCCGCGCGGTCGGCGTCTCCAGGCGGCGGACAGTTTTGGTCACTCCCATGACCGGTCCCTGCACCGCGTGCGAATTCGCACTGGTTTGGGCACCTTTTGTGGGGCGAGAGTATTCGTGCCGGAATCCGGTGAGAATGCTCCGGCTACGACATCCGGCCAGACGGGGTTAGCGGCCGGGTGGACGCGAAAGCGGATCTGCGTCCAGAATCGCGGCGCCGGAAACGCCAGGGATGGCGCGGTTTTGCCGTCGCGGCCAGATCGTATAGGGGACCCCGGCCGGGTCGTCCTGCGGGTCTCCGGGGCCACCGCCGTCCCCACCTGGCAGAGCCTGGTGGGGACGGCGGTGCCTCCCTCAGCCGGGTGGGCGGATAGCCCCTACCGCTCCACCCGGCGGCCCTCCGTACGCGTGACCGTCCGGTTATGCCGCCGGTCGTCACGCGCGGAGTCGTAGGCGTCGCGCATCATGTCCGCCGCCAGTTCGCGGCCGCCCAGGCCCCTCAATGCCCTCGCCTGGGCCCGCCGCCGGCCCAGTGCCCCCGCCGACGAGGCCCCTGAGGCGCCGGACCCCGATCCCCAGCGCCAGCCGGTGTCCGAGCTGGAACGCCGCGAGCGGCGCCGGCGGCTCGAGCTCAAGCTCGACGCGCTGCGGCCGGAGTACCGCAGCCTGCTTGTGCTCCGCGACCTCGAGGGCCTGAGCTACAGCGAGATCGCCGGCGTGCTGGAGATGCCCCTGGGAAGCGTCAAGGGCAGGCTCCACCGCGCGCGCAGCGAGCTCATCGAGTTGCTGCGGAACAACACCTACGACTGGGAGCTACCAGCATGAGCACAGACCAAAGCCGTGATGACCTCACGCCGGCCGAGCGCCGGCTCAGGCAGCACGTCGAGCTGCTCCGGGCCAGTCCCCCGGAGAGCACGCCGCTGCTCGTTCCCCGGGTGATCCGGGGCGTGCGCTGGCAGCGGGCGATCCGCGACCCGCTCGTGTTGGTCGGCGCGGTGACCGCGGCCATGGCCGAGAGCATCGGTCTGCTGTTCCCGCCTTCGGCCGGTCGATCATGACGGCGCCGGCGACCTCGATCCTCGGCCAGGCCGGACAGGACCTGGGTGCGTTCCTCCCTCGACTGGCCGGCGCGCTCGCGCTGCTGGTCATCGGCCTGATCCTCGCCCGGCTGATCGCGCGGGTGGTCCTACGCGCCCTGCGCGGCACGGGCGTCGACGACCTGGCCGACCGTGGTGGCGTGACCCGCGTGCTGCAGACCTCGGGCCTCGGCGGCTCGCTGGCGGGCCTGCTCGCGCGTGCCGTGCGGATCTTCCTGTCCATCGTCGTGGTGTTCGCCGCCCTCTCGCTGCTGGGGCTCCAGTTCCTGTCGGCATCCCTCAACCAGGCGATCCTCGAGCTCCCCCGGCTGTTCATCGCCGCCGCCCTGGTGCTGGGCGGAGCCGTCGTGGCGGGCACGTTCACGCTGGCCTTCGGCCTGGGCTCACGGGATGTGGCCCGGGCGCTGAGCGCCGGGCGCTACCTCCGCCACGACTACCGGGTAGGGCAGGACATCGCGGTGGGCGACGTCCGCGGCCGGATCACCCGGATCCACAGCACCACCACGACGGTCGACGCCGGCGACGGCCGCTCGGTGCGCATCCCCAACCATCTGCTCATCGCCAGCGTCGTCACCGTCTACGGGCCGGAGCCGGAACCCGACCCGGCGGGCGGGACGATCACCTGAGGTGGTGCACCTGCTGCAGTCCGTAGACCGGCATTTCGATGCCGACCGCCCGCGCCTTGAGCTGGAGCGCCAGGTACAGCGAGTAGTGGCGGGACTGGTGCAGGTTGCCGCCGTGGAACCACAGCCCCGGCTGCTGGGTCGGCTTCCACATGTTGCGCTCCTCGCCCTCCCACGGCCCCGGGTCCTTGGTCGTGCCGGAGCCCAGGCCCCACACCTTGCCGACCCGGTCGGCCACCTCCTGGGAGATGAGATCCGCCGCCCAGCCGTTCATGGAGCCGTAGCCGGTGGCGTAGACGACGAGGTCGGCGGGCAGCTCGGTCCCGTCCTCCAGGACGACCGCATCCTGTGTCAGGTGTTCCACCTGTCCGCGGGCGAGCTTCACCCGCCCGTCCGTGAGCAGGTCGGCGGCGCCGACGTCGATGTAGTAGCCGGAGCCACGGCGCAGGTACTTCATGAACAGGCCTGAGTTGTCATCGCCCCAGTCGTGCGCGAAGCCGGCCCGCTCCAGCCGCTCGTAGAACGCGGCGTCGCGCTCGCGGACCCGCACGTACACCGGGATCTGGAGCTCATGCAGGATCCGGTAGGGCAGCGAGGCGAAGATCATGTCGGCGCGCTCGGTGGTGACCCCGGAGGCGACCGCCTCCTCGGAGTACAGCGGCCCCAGGGCGATGTCCATGAGCGTGTCGGAGCGGACGATGTGCGTCGGCGAGCGCTGGACCATCGTCACGTCGGCGCCCACCTCGTACAGGGCGCCGCAGATGTCGAACGCCGAGTTGTTGGAGCCGATCACGACGACGCGCTTGCCCGCGTAGGCATCCGGGCCAGGATGCCGGGATGAATGGTGCTGCTCGCCTTTGAAGATGTCCCGGCCGGGGAGGTGAGGCTCATTGGGCTTGCCGGACATCCCGGTGGCCAGGACGAGTTGCTTCGGCCGCAGGGTGATCGGCTGGCCCTCGCGCTCGAGGTGGACCTCCCACTCGGCCGCGGCCTCGTCGTAGCGCGCCGAGACGGCTGTGGTCGACGTCCAGTAGTTGAGCTCCATCACCCGCGTGTAGCTCTCCAGCCAGTCGGCGATCTTGTCCTTGGGCGAGAACACCGGCCAGTTGTCCGGGAACTTCAGATACGGCAGGTGGTCGTACCAGACCGGGTCGTGCAGGCACAGTGACTTGTACCGGCCCCGCCACTGGTCGCCGGGCCGGGCGTGGCGGTCCACGATGATGGTGGGGACATCCAGTTGGCGCAGGCGGGCGCCGAGGGCGATCCCGCCCTGGCCGCCGCCGATGATCAGCACCTCCGGCTGGGTGCGGTGACCCAGCTCCGCGTCCTCGCGCCGGCGGCGCTCGAGCCACGTCTGCCGGTCCGGATTGACGCCATGCTCGGCCCCCATCGGACGGGACGGGCCCCGGCGCTCCTCATGACCCTTGAGCTCGTACAGGGTCGTCAGGAGCGTCCAGGCCAGACCGTCGATGAGCCGGAGGTGCCCCTGTCCCCGCCCCACCTTCGTCTCGAACTCCAGCCACGCCTCGACGATCCCGTCGGCCTCGGCCGGCGGCTCGGTGGTGCGGAAGTGACCCGGCTCGGCGCTGTCCAGCGTGTGCTGGAGCATCTCCCGCACCCCGTCGCGGCCCTCGACCGTCTTCAGGTTCCAGGTCAGAGAGACGAGATCCCGCCAGAAGCTCGTGGTGGCGAACAGATCGGCCGCCGCCGCCGCATCCTTGGCGGCGAGCGCCGCGTTGAAGCGCTCCAGCCACTCGCCCACCACCTCCTCGGCCGTCACCTGACCGGGCGCGTCCGTGATCTCAGCCATCGTCTCTCCCTCCCATCGCGGATCAGCCCGCATAGTCTCCGTGCTCAGCCGGGCGGGACGCAAGGAAGCGGTCAGTACCGCATCCAGGTGTGCGGGAGGCCGGTGGCCGGGGGCGCCAGCGGGTGGGGGTGGCGGTCCGCCGAGCCGGCCGTCGCCGGGCCGGCCGTCGCCCCGGGGCGAGCCCCGCCGTCCGGAGCGGCCGTCGCCGCGGCCGTTGCCGGGCCGGGGCGAGCCCCGCCGTCCGGAGCGGCCGTCGCCGGGCCGGCCGTCGCCCCGGGGCGAGCCCCGCCGTCCGGAGCGGCCGTCGCCGGGCCGGCCGTCGCCGGGCCGGGGCGAGCACCGTGGTCCGGAGCGCTGAGGCCGCGGCCGGGCGAGCGGTCCTGTGCCCGGTCGTCCGGGCACCGCCCGCGCGCCTTGAACAGGACGATCCGGCCGGTGACGCTCTCAGCCGTCTCCGTGCAGCGCCGCACGCGCACCCGGTGGACGCCACCGCCGGCCGGTGGCCGGCTGCGCTCGTTGATGAGCCGGCGGACGCGGCCGGAGCCGCACCGGTCGTCAGCACTCTCCTGCGCCAGCCAGGTGCCCTGCATGGTGGTCTGATTGCCGCTCAGATACATGGTGGTCTCCTCTTGTCTGGTGTGTGGCCGACGGTTCATCTCGGCCGTGACCACACGGTGACGCGCCGGCGGGCATATGACAGTCGGGCGACCGGGCGGTTGCCAGGGTGAACCGCCGTCCCACCGGCCGGGCCCCGGCTGGGTCCCCTGATCAGAGGACGGCGGTGGCGGGGAGCTCAACCTCGGCGATCGTCCCGGGGTGGCCGGCACGGAGGCTGAACCGCCCGCCCGCGGCCTGCACGCGGACGCGCTGGGAGGCGACGCCGAGGTGTCCCTCGGCCAGCCGCTGCTCCACGACCCCGTCGCCGATCCCGCGGCCGTCGTCGGCGACGGTGAGACGGACGTGGCCGTCCTCTCGGCGCAGGCCGACCCGCACGCTGTGAGCCGCGGCGTGCTTAGTCACATTCGTCAGGAACTCACGTGCCGCCGAGTACACCAGCTCGTCGACGCCGGTCCGCCACGACTCATCCCACCCGTCGGCGTCGAGCTCGACCGCCAAGCCGCCGCGTTGCGCCGTGTCGCGGACGAGGTCGTTGAGCGCGCGCAGCAGGCCCGCCTGCTTGAGGACCGCGGGATGGAGCTGGCTGACCTTTGCGCGCAGCAGCGACGTCGACTCCCGGAGCGCGAAGTCGATCCGATCGTAGGAATCGGCGTCCGCGCGCATCCGGGCGTCCTCCAGGTCCTGGCGGGCGGCCAGCACGTATTGGAGGACGCCGTCATGCAGTTCCTCGGCCAGGTCCGCGCGGGCGCGGCTCTCCACGTCGGCCAGCTCGGTCGCCATTCGCGTCCGGTCCGCGACCAGGCCGGCGATCGTCAGCACCCGGGACCGCTGCACCGACGACAGCAGCACGCAGCCGACGCTCAGCGCCGCCAGCACCGCGGTGCGCAGGACGATCGACGACGTCGGCTCGCCGTTCGCATGCTGAGCGGCGACCACCGACGCCAGATACATCGCCACCGTCGGCGCGGTCACCGCCGTCGCCACACCCGGACGCAGCTGTGCGCCGGCCAGCATGGGGATGACGAAGAACCCGTTTACGAGGATGTCCGAGGTCCAGCTCTGCTGGGCCGGCCCAGCCAGGATGCTGAGGACGCCGAGCGCCAGCGCGTCGATGAACAGCGCCAGCCAGATGAGCCGGACGGCGCGCTCGCCGCCGTGCCGCGAGCGCTCGGCCAGGACGACCACCCAGGCGGCGTACAGCCCGGCGATCACGTCGCACCCCGTCCGGTGCACGGCCGGCGGCACCGCGACCACGGTGGCGACGACGAAGATCGCCAGCGCTGCCCGCAGCAGCATCTGAACCCGGACGCCGCGCAGGGCGTGGTCGAGCAGGACGTCGTAGAGCCGCGGGTCCTGGCGCAGGTCGGCCAGGCTCAGGCGCTGGGGTCGATCCGGCTCCATCGGAGCCCTATTCGAGGAGGCCGAGGCGCATCGCCTTGGCCACCGCGGCCGCCCGGTCGGACACCTCCAGCTTCTCGTACAGCCGCTGGGTGTGCGTCTTGACGGTGCTGGGGGCGACAAACAGCTCCCCGGCCAGCTGCGGGATCGACAGGCCCCGGGCGAACCCGCGCAGCACCTCCAGCTCCCGCGGCGTCAGCGCCGGCGCCGCCGAGTCCGACCGCAGCCGGATCTGGTCGGCGAGCCCGGCGGCGAGCTCCGGTGACACGACCGTTCCGCCCCGCGCCACCCGGAGGACCGCGTCGATGATCTCCGACCGCGGCGCATCCTTGGCCAGGTAGCCCGCCGCCCCGGCCTCGAGCGCCCGGAACACGACCGCGCCATCGGTGACGGCCGAGACGAGGAGGACGCGTGTGGCCACGCCGTCACGCCGCAGCGCGTGGACCACCGCTACGCCGTCGATGTCAGGCATCTGATAGTCGACGAGCGCCACGTCCGGGGTTTCGCGGGCGATCACTTCAAGGGCCTCCCGGCCGCCGCCCGCCTCGCCGACGACCTGGATCCGCCCGTCGAGAGTCATGCCGCGCGAGATGCCGTCCCGGTAGAACGGGTGATCGTCCACCACCACGACCCTGACCCTCGGCTCCGGCAGGATAACCAGCCCTCGTCATCGAACCTGCGACCGAGCCAGCCCCTCGTCGTCGACTCCGGCTGGCCCTCGGCTGGCCATGATACGGCCCCTCACCGGGCCCTCCGGTTGGCGACGGCCGGCTTGCGATCCTCGCGAGCCCGTGGGGGCGACAGGAGCGCACCGTCCGCCCCGTAGATCGCCCCGTCCGGGGAGAAGAAGACCCCGGTGGGCGCGAGCGGCGCCCAGGCCTCGGCGAGGGCGGTCCAGTTGATCGATGGAAAACGCATTGCTGTGTCCTTTCCTGCTGCTGTGTCGGTGTGCCTGATTGCCGATCAAGCGTCCCGCGCAGCGGGCCTGCCGTCAGTCGGCCGGCCGGTCGGTCCGCCGGGTGATTCCGCGGTCCACCGATCAGCGGACCCCGGGTCGTTGACACAGATCTGTTGCGTTCACGTCTTGTTCCGTCACACCGCCGCGCCCCATCCTCCGCTGCGATGCCGAACCACCTGCCACCCGGCGATGAATCGAACCACCTGCCGCCCGGCGATGAATCGAACCACCTGCCACCCGGCGATGAATCCTGATTCATGGGCGAGGGGTGCCCATCAAATCCGAAAGTTCGCGTCGCGGAGCTCGCAGCCACCCAGTTTGGCCGCATCCGCCGCGACCAAGTCCGCGCCCTCGGCGTCAGCGACAGGACGATCGGTCGATGGCGAGACGACGGGTATCTGCACCCGGTTCTGCCACGCGTCTATGCGGTCGGCCACCCCGGCACGTCGGCCGAGGCCACCCTCGCCGCCGCCGTCCTTTACGCAGGGCCGGCGGCAATGCTCAGCCACGGCACGGCGATCTGGTGGCTGGATCTACTTCGGTACCCGCCGGACGAGATCCACGTCAGCACTCCCCGGCAGGTCAAGTCGATCGGCAGCCTCGTCGTCCATCCATGCCGCACCCTGGAGCGGTTCATGCACCGCGGCCTCCCGGTGACGACCGTCTCGCAGGCGCTGCTCGACTTCGCCGCCGGCGGACCGCCTGGCCTCCTGCGATTGGCGCTGGCGAACGCCGACTATCAGGACTGTCTCGACGTGACCGCCCTCCGGAAACTGGCCGGGCGGGGCATTGCGGGCAGCGCGGCGATCCGCGAGGCGATCCGCATCCACCTCCCAGAGCTGGCCCGCACCAGGAGCGACCCCGAGCGCCTGTTGCTCACCCTCTGTCAGACACAACGGCTTCCGATCCCAGCCTGCAACGTCATGGTCAAAGGGTGGCTCGCGGATGCGCACTGGCCGGCCTTCCGGCTCGTCGTCGAGGTCGACGGCTGGAGGGGCCACCGCACCGCGGCCCAGCTGGAGAACGACCATCAGCGGGACTTCGAGCTGCGGAGCGCGGGCTACACCGTCCTCCGCTACACATGGCGGCAGCTCACCGAGACGCCGAGATCGATCGCGCGCGAGCTGCGTCAGTATCTGCGGCCGTGAGGATCGGACTGGGATTGGCAGCGCTGGGCCGCCCGGGGTACTTGAACCAGCCGTGGGCGGACGTGGTGGCCTCTTCGCTAACCGGCTCTCTGCCGGGGATCACCCCGGCCGAACTGGATCACCCGGCCACGCCGACGCAGCCCCGGAGCGTGTCCGCGTAGACCGCCAGGCCGCTCGACGGCAGGCTGCCGGACGCCAGCTCGTAACCCGCCGTCTCGAAGCCCAACGGCGTGTTGAACGGCGGCTGTCGGCTCAAGGCGTCAAACCAGCATTGGCAGACGGCTGGGCGGTCATGGGTCTCACAACCGTTGATGAACTGGGCCTCCAGCTGCCGGCCGGACTGCGAATCCCAGGAGTTCTCCTGGTATGACACGTTGGCCAGGTTGCCGAGCAGGAGGGTGCCGAGGGCTCCGACCGCGACGATCGCCAGCATGCGCCGGCGCTGGGTGCGGCGCGCGATGCGCCTGGCGTCGGCGCTGACCTCGACCGCCGGGCTCGCCGCCACCCGGGCCGCGATCTCCCAGCGCAGGCGATGGGTCAGCGCCCGGTACTGGGCATGGCGGGCGCGCCGGTGCCGCGCCCGGGTCGCCGGGTAGCGCACGAGGACGGCCTCCACCCACTCCGCGGGAGACGCCGGTCGCACACCGCTCGGCAGCCGGTCCACGATCTCGGTCACCGGAGTCATGTCGATCCCCTCCTCGGCGCAGAGGAGAACGCCGTCGGCACCCCGCAGGCTCATCGCCTGCTCGAGCTCCCAGGCAACGTTGACGGTGGGATCAGTGACGTCAACCAGGCCCACACGCGCGCGCTGCAGCCCCTTACGGATGACGTCCTGCCAGATGCCGTTGTCGCACTTGAGCACCTCGACGCCCCGCCCCACGGATCCGGCGCCCACGGTCAGGACGGCCAGTTGCGCGTCGGCCTTGTGCAGCCCGGCCTCGCCCGTGAGGGACACGTAGCCGATGCGGCGCAGGATCCTCCGCATGGCCCACAGCCACACGACCGTCCAGAGCACGGCCGCTCCGATCGCCGGGACGATGCGGTGCCCCGCCGGCCAGATGCCGTACGTCAGCGCGCCGAAGATCACCGCGGGGATGAACCAGGCCGTCACCAGACCGGGAAGTGCCCAATAGCCGCGGGACACGACGCTGGGGATCGACGCGTTGAACGATCGGTCCTGAATGGTGACCGGCGCGATCACGCCGTCGCACGCGTGGCCGAGGGCCCGGTAGAACCGCAGGTGGTGGCTGTAGCTGGGCCGGAAATGCCGCATCCACACCAGCACGCCGGCCGGTGCGCGGCGTCGCGTCTCCAGCGCATAGGCGATGGCGGTGATCGCCAGGACCGCGCCGAACAAACTGCCGACGGTGGACGCGACGCCGGGAGCCCCGTTCGACGACGCCGTCTGCTGGAGCCGCGACGCGAACGTGAACAGGAACACCAGGACGGCCGCCGCGCCGACGATGCGCGCCCGCCGCCGCAGCTTGCGCGCCTGTCGGAGGACGTGCCGGACGGCCGAGATGGCCTCGGCGTCGCCTCCCAGCCGGTGCGCCGCCCACGCGTCAAACCCCTCGTCGCGCCCGGCAGCGACGCTGTCGCCTGCGGTTGCCTCGGTGGCCCCCATCCCGCTCCTGAACCGATCCCCTTGGGTCCGGGCGACCCTACACCGGGACCCACGGAGCGTCAATCCGCGGCAGCTGCGGTCAGCCGGCGGCCGAGACTCGCCGCGGCGGCGATCAGCTCAGGTGGTCCGAGCACGTCGATCGGCTCATCGATGAGGGCCATCCAGACCAGGAAGTGCCGCGACCAGGGGCCGTGGGTGGTGACGATGCAGCGGTCGTCGCCGTCAGGCTCGACCGCCGCGTAGCGGCCCGGGACACGCTTGGCGATCAGCGAGGCGCCGGCGTGCACGCGGATCCTTCCGGGATGGGCCTCGGATTCGTCGGCGACCGCCCCCCGGAGCTGCTGCTTGACGAACGCTGCCGGGTCGCCGCCGGGGACGATGCGCCGCCGCCCCCGCTCGGCCAGGCGGACGCGGCCGCGGATCCGATCTATGCGGAACGTGCGCCAGTCGTCGCGGTCCAGGTCGAAGGCCACGAGGTACCAGCGCCACCCGCTGTGGACGACGGCGTTGGGCTCGGTGCGCCGCTGCGAGGCTCGCTCGTCCTTGGCCACGTAGGAGAAATGGAGCCGGGTGCTGTCCCGGCAGGCGCCGGCGATCGTCGCCAGCATGTCGGCGTCGATGCGCGGACCGTCGACGGCGAACGCCGAGGTCGCATCGCCCAGCGCGCTCACCCGCCGGCGCAGGCGACTGGGGAGAACCTGCTCGAGCTTGGCCAGCGCCCGCACGGATGTGTCCTCGATCCCGGAGATGGAGCCGGAGGCGGCGGTCCGCAACCCCACCGCCACGGCGACCGCCTCGGCGTCGTCCAGCAGCAGCGGCGGGAGCTCACCCCCGGCGCCGAGCCGGTAGCCACCCGCGACGCCGGGCGCGGCCTCGATGGGATACCCCAGCGAGCGGAGCTTGTCGACGTCGCGCCGGATCGTGCGCGGCCCCACCTGGAGCCGCTCAGCCAGTTCCTGGCCGGTCCACTCGCGACGGAGCTGCAGCAGCGAGAGCAGGGCGAGCAGCCGGGCGGAGGTCTGGACCATCGTGCCGGACAGCTTGCCATCAATCGCGGACAAAAGCTGACCGCAACCCCCTGTCGCGGGAGCTATTGCGGACCGGAGATGACCGCAATCCGCGAGAAGGTTCCAGCATGCAAATCATCAACCTCATCTCCAAGCGGGAGCCGGCGGCATCTCCGGTCACGCCGATGACTCCCCGGGCCAAGAACCTGGCCCTCATGCTGCTGGCGATGACGCAGTTCGTGCTCGTCATCGACGCCTCCATCGTGAACGTCGCGCTGCCGTCGATCGGCCGGGCGCTGCGGTTCTCGCAGACCGATCTGTCCTGGGTGGTCAATGCCTACACCCTGACCTTCGGAGGCTTTCTGCTGCTGGGTGGCCGGCTCGCCGACCTGGTCGGCCGGCGGCGGATGTTCATGAGCGGCCTCGTGCTGTTCGCCCTGGCGTCGTTTGCCGGTGGGATCGCGCAGTCCGAGCCGTGGCTGATCGCGGCCCGGGCGGCCCAGGGGCTGGGCGGCGCGATCGTCTCGCCGGCGGCGCTGTCGATCATCACCACCACGTTCGCCGAGGGCGCCGAGCGCAATCGCGCGCTGGGGGTCTGGGGGGCCGTGGCGGGCGCCGGCGGAGCGGCCGGCGTGCTGCTCGGCGGCGTGCTCACCACCGGCCTGAGCTGGCGCTGGGTGCTGTTCGTCAACGTACCCCTCGGCCTGGTGTCCGCCCTCCTCGCCCCACGCCTGATCCGCGAGAGCCGAGCGGAGACCGAGAACCGGGCGTTCGATCTGCCCGGCGCAATCACCGCCACCGCCGGCCTGGCGTTGCTCGTCTACGCGCTGGTGGACGCGGTCAACGCCGGCTGGGGCTCGGCGGCCACCCTCGGCAAGCTGGCCGCGGCCGCCGGCCTCCTCGCCGCCTTCCTGGCGATCGAGTCGCGCCAGCGCGCGCCGCTGATGCCGTTCTCGATCTTCCGCCTGCGCACGCTGCGCGCCGCGGACATCGTCGCGCTGCTGATCGGCATGTCGCTGTTCTCGATGTTCTTCTTCCTCTCCCTCTATATGCAGCAGGTGCTCCACTACTCGGCGCTCAAGGCCGGCATCTCCTATCTGCCGCTGGCGATCGGAATCATCATCGCCGCCGGAGCGGCCTCCACCGCGGTGACTCGCATCGGCGTCAAGCCCGTGCTGGTGAGCGGGCTGCTCCTGATCGCGGGCGCGCTGTTGTGGTTCTCACGCGTGCCGGCCGGCGGCGGGTCGTTCGCCGGCGACCTGCTCGGCCCCTCCGTGCTGGCCGCGTTCGGGCTCGGCCTGTCGTTCGTCCCGGTCACGATCGCGGCGATGACGGGAACGCGCCCGCACGAAGCCGGATTGGCCTCAGGCCTGGTGAACACGGCCCAGCAGGTGGGCGGCGCCCTGGGGCTGGCGCTGCTCGCCACCGTTGCCAACAGCCGCACCCACGCAGTACTGAGCGGGGGCCGGCATGACCTGGCCTTTGCCCTGACCAAGGGATTCGAGCGTGCCTTCATGATCGGCTCCGCGTTCGCGCTCACCGGTGCGGTGCTCGCGCTGGTCCTGATCTCCTCGCGTGAGAGCCGCAGCCGCGCCGCCGCGGCGGGCGCCGACGAGAGCGTGGTCCCGGTGGTGACCGGATAGCTCGCCGGCGGTCGCCGCAGGCTTCCTCCTCGGACGTGTGGTCTCGCCGGGTCGCGGGCTGACTCGGCGGGCTGCACGTCGGACTGGCGCGGACCGGCGCCAGCGTCCCGGAGATCAGGCTCACCCGCCCGGGGGCCGGCCATCTCCGGGCCCGCGCATGGCACCATGCTGGCTGTGGACCGCGATCCCAGTGGCAATCCCGAGCACGTCAGCCACATCAGCCAGGCGTACGCGGACAGGGTCGATGTGCGGGGCCGGGATCTGTGCGGCGATCTGATGGGCCGGCTGAGCTTCACGGAGTACTTCCACCTCCTGTTGACCGGACGCGAACCGACCGACGATCAGCGCTTCTTCCTGGACCTGTTGCTGATCGCGATCGCCGAGCACGGGATGATGCCCACCAACGTGGCGGCCCGGATGACGCTGGCCGCCGATCCGGGATCACTGCACGGTGCGGTGGCGGCGGGCATCCTCGGCTGTGGGCCCGTCATCCTCGGGACGTCGGAGGAATGTGCCCGCCTGCTCGACGCGGCACAGGCGCAGGTGGCGGCCGGCGGGGACACAGAGCGGGTCGCCGGCGAGATGGCGCGCGCCGTCCGCGCCTCCGGCGCCCGGATGCCCGGGTTCGGCCATCCGGTGCACCGCCCGGTCGACCCCCGCGCGGAGCGGATCCTCGAGCTCGCGGACGTCCGCGGGACGAGCGGGCCGCACGTCGCGCTCGCGCGCAGCTTCCGGGACGGCGTGGCGGCGGCCTGGGACAGGCCGCTGACGATGAACGTCGCGATGCCCATCGCCGCCGTCATGCTCGACCTCGGGTTCTCGGCGGCCACCGTCAAGGCGGTGCCGATCCTCGCGCGCACTGCCGGTCTGCTGGCGCACCTGGCCGAGGAGCGGGAGCAGCCGGTGGGGTTCTTCATGGCGGCGCAGGCAGAGGCGGCGGTCGGCTACGAGCGCCCGTCCGGGGAGGACGTTCGCTGACGCCTCCGTCGCCGGCCGAAACGCTGCCCTGGGCCGACCAGCTCGCGGCCGATGACCGCGCCTACCGCCGACAGCTCGCCTATCTGGTCGACCGCTCGCCCTTCTTTGCCGAGAAGCTGGCGGGATTCGATTCGGCGCGGGCGGCCGGAGGGCTGGCGGAGATCGGACAGCTGCCGCTGACCGAGAAGCGCGAGATCAAGGAGACGTGCACGGCCGAGAATCCGATCGGCGCTCATCTCTGTGTGCCACCGGGCGAGATCACCCGGATCTATTCCACCAGCGGGACGACCGGAACGCCTGCCTATATCCCGCTGACCGCAGGCGATCTCGACAACTGGATCCTGGGTTCGTCACGCAGCTACGGCGCCTCCGGCATCAGCGCCGGGGAGCGTGTGGTCACCACCTACAACGCCGGTCCGTTCGTGGCCGGCGCCGCACTGGCCGCCTTCGAGCGCCTTGGCCTCTCGCACATCCCGGTCGGAACCGGGAATACCGAGCGCCTGATGCGCGCGATCGAGCTGCTCAGGCCCGCAGCGGTGGTGCTCACCCCCTCGTATGCCGCCTACGCCATCGATTGGGCGCAGGAGCGCAGCTTTGACCTGCGCGGTTCGAGCGTCCGGTTCGTGCTCGTCGCCGGCGAGCCCGGCGGTGGGGAGCCGTCGTTCCGCGCCCAGCTCGAGCAGGCGTGGGGTGCGCTGGTCACCGAGGCAATGGGCGTCGGCGACATCGGCCCGTCCCTGTTCGGAGAATGCGAGCAGCAGCAGGGCATGCATCTGGGTGCGCGCGGGTTCGTCCACGCCGAGCTGATCGACCACCGGACCGGGGCGGCTGTCGATATGCGCGACGGCGCGACCGGCGAGCTGGTTCTCACCCACCTGCGCCACCGGGCAGCCCCCCTGCTGAGATTCCGCACCCGCGACCACGTCCAGGTGTGGACGAGTCCGTGCCCGTGCGGCCGCACCAGCCCACGGCTGCGATGCCTGGGGCGGACCGACGACATGCTGATCGTCCGCGGGGTCAATGTCTTCCCGGCGGCGATCCGCGAAGCGGTCAGTGTGTTCGCGCCACAGGTCAGCGGTCACATCCTGGTCAAACCGCGAGCGCCGGGAGTCAAGCAGGATCCACCGCTGCCGGTCGCCGTCGAGCTGGGCCGCGGACGGGCCGGGGATTCCTCCCTCGCCGAGGCCATTCGTGAGAGACTGCGCGAGGTGCTCATCGTCCAGACACGGGTGGACCTGGTGCCGTGGGGCAGTCTCCAGCGGAGCGAGTACAAGTCCAAGCTCGTCGAGCGATGACCGTCATGCGCAAGCTCCAGAGCCAGGGGGTCCATCACATCACGCTCGTCGGCGCCGACCGGCAGACGTCGATCGACTTCTGGGAGGGCGTGCTGGGAATGCCGTTCGTCTTCGAGCAACCCAACCTCGACAACCCCGCCGACAGCCACCTGTACTTCGACCCCGGCGACGGACGACTGATCACCGTCTTCACCAACCAAGACCGCGCCCCCGACCCGGCCCGCACCTCCACCGACACCGGCACCGTCCACCACCTCGCGTTCGCCGTCTCCCACGCCACCTTCACCCAAACCGTGCAGCGACTCGACGAACGCGGCATCGGCCACAGCGGCATCAAAGACCGCGGGTTCATGGACTCCATCTACTTCCAAGACCCCCTCGGCCTGCTCATCGAACTGGCCTCCTACCGATTCCAGCCCCCCACCGGACACACCCACGCCGACGTCCTCCTCGCCGCCCACCACATCCGCGTAAAACGCGGCGACAACAACATCGACCAAACCCACCTGGCCGACGCCATCGAACAGCTCGTCACCAGGTCGCGCGACACGCTGTCCGACGATCGAGCGCCCAAGAACCCATACCAGCGGCAGGAAAGAGAGTGAGGATCAGATGGCTGACAACACGCTGAGCATCCTGACGCCGAGCGTCAACAACCTGACCGTCCGGATCCTGGTTCGCGCGGCCGGGCTCGACTTCGAGGAGCGCGACGTCTGGGGAAAGAAGGACGAGCCGGCGTTCATCGCCAAGGATCCGGCGCAGCTGACGCCGCTGCTCGAGCAGGAGGGCCTGCCCAAGGGCTCGCTCTGGGAGAGCTGCGCGATCATGGCCTACCTGTGCGACAAGCACGGGCTCGACCAGCTCTACCCCAAGGACCTCGGCGAGCGGGCGATGGTCAACAGCGCGATGTTCTACCTGATCGGCACGCTGTACCCGTACGTGGCGCGCGCCACCTATCCGGTGCTCGGCTTCCCTCAATATCCGGGCGAGGTGGCGACCGCTCCCGACGCCGACGACGCGATGAAGGCGCGGGCCCGTGAGGACGCGGCGGCAGCGGTGGCGAAGCCGCTGGAGGCCTTCCATACGTTCTTCATCAACGGCCAGTTCATCGGCCGCAACGGGCCCTCAATCGCCGATATCCGCCTGGCCGCGACGCTCGAATTCCTGCGCGCGATCGATTACGAGTTCCCGGCCTGGGCCGAGGATTACATGACCGCGGTCGAGACGGCGCTCGGCGATGCCTACTCGGAGCCGGCGGCGGATGTGCGCGGTTACGTCGCCTCGGTGAAAACGCCCGCCTGAGCGCTCCAGGGCCCATACGGGTTTCACCGGCCGACTATCCCCAGGCCCGGCTCGCCACCTGCGCTACCGCACCGCACCCAGGACCCGGGCCACTGCCTCGGCCCGGTTCGACGCCCCCGTCCTGATCAGGATCTGCTTGACGTGCCACTTGACGGTCGCCTCGCTCACGAACAGCCGTTGTGCGATCTCGGCGCTCGTCAGACCCTGCCCCACCAGGCGGAGGATCTCCATCTGGCGCGCCGTCAGCGGGGCGTGGGGCTCCGGTCTGGGTCCAGCCGGTGTTCGGAGCGCGAGCTGCTGAAGTTCAGTGGCCCGGCGCTCGAGCTCAGTCGACGTGCTCTGAAGCGCCTCCTGCGCCAGCTTCGCCTCCGTGATGTCCTGAGCGATCCCCACGATCCGGATCGGCTGACCGGCGTCGTCGACGACGACCTCACCGCGGCTGCGCAGCGTGCGCACCCTGCCGTCGGCCCGGACTCCCCAGTACTCGATGTCGAAGCCCGACCGCTCGGCCAGGGCCCGCTGCAAACCGGCGAGAACGCGCTCGCGATCCTCCGGGTAGACGCGTTGCTCGACACCGGTTGCGACGGTCGGATTGAACTCGTCCGCAGTGAGCCCGTAGATGGCGAACAGCCCGTCCGACCAGCTGACGCGGTCGTTGGCGATGTCCCATTCCCAGCTCCCCATCTGCGCGACGCGTTCCGCCTCCGCCAGCCGCTCACGGCTGCGACGTAGCTCGCGCTCCATGGCGACCCGCTCGGTGACATCCCGGATGATGGTGCACGTTCGCTCCGCGCCTCCCACGTCGTGGAAGACCTTCGTGCTCATCTCGATCTCGAGCGGCGTCCCGTCGGCGCGGATCATCCTGGCGACCCCCCGGACGTTGCCCGTCTGGGCCCGCTCGGCGACGAGCTGCGTCCAGCGCTCGTCCGTCAAGTCGGCCAAGCCGTGCCGGCCGAGGGAGCGGATCTCGGCCTCGGTCCTCCCCAGGATCTCGCAGGCCGCGGGGTTCGCCGCGAGCACCGTGCCGTCCGGCACCGTGAACAAGACGCCGTCCGGGGAGTTCTCATACAACGCCCGGTACGCGCTGGACCCGAGCGCCTCCATGACCATCACTGGGGATAGTAGCGACTATCCCTTAGCACAGCCCCAGACCGGCTTCAATACTCGACATGGACGGGGCTGAGCACCGAGGGGTGCAACGCACGGGAGATGATCATGGCCCCGTCGCGGATCTGGAAGCCGAGGTGCTGCGGCTGGCTAAGCGATGTCGCGCCCATGAGAACGCGCTGGCCAAGATGGCCGGCGCATTGCAGGCGCTGCGACAGGCAAATCGTGCGCTGAACGAGGAGAACGTCCTCCTGCGACAGCAGATCGGCGACCTCACCGACCGGGCATCCGGCGGATGTGTCCGCCGACGCGCGGAGCTGGAGGCGCCCGCCCTCGGCTGGCGATCCGAAGCGAGCCGCGCCGTGGGCACAAGCTCCACCTAGACGATCAGCCAGTTTCCGCTGCGACACGTTGCCGAAACGCCGAGAATCTCGGCGATGAGCCAGTCGGCGGTTCAGAACGATCGGGCATCGTCCGCCGCTCCGGAGATTCCGCTCACGCGGCTGGACGATGCCGACCCTGCGCTCATGGGCGAGCTGCTCGACGCCGTGCGACGGGTGGCCTCGACGGCGAGCTTCGTCCTCGGCGAGGAGGTCGCGGCGTTCGAACGCGAGTGGGCGGACTACTGCGGGGTCGCCCATGCGGTGGGGGTGTCATCCGGCACCGACGCGCTCGCGCTGGCGCTGCGGGCGCTGGGGATCGGCCCGGGCGACGAGGTCCTGGTGCCGGCCAACTCGTTCATCGGCACCGCGGAGGCGGTCTCCCTGGTGGGGGCAAGACCGCGCTTCGTCGACGTCGATGAGCCGACCGCGCTGCTCACCGCCGGGCACGTCGAAGCCGCGAGCGGGCCGCGCATCCGCGGCGTGATACCGGTTCATCTGTACGGACGCACGGTGGAGCTGGAGCCGATCCTGGCCGTGGCTCGCGACCGGGGAATGGCCGTCATCGAGGATGCCTGCCAGGCGCACGGCGCGTCGATCGCCGGCCGCCGGGTCGGCTCACTGGGTGACGCCGGCTGCTTCTCGTTCTACCCGGCGAAGAACCTCGGCGCCTGGGGCGACGCCGGGGCGGTGGTGTCCAGCGACCCTGGGCTGGCCGAGCGAGTCCGGCTGCTGCGCGCCCACGGCGAGCGAATCCGCCACCGGCATGAGCTCGTCGGTACGACCGCCCGTCTGGACGCCCTCCAGGCCGCGATCCTGCGCATCAAGCTCCGCCGGCTGGACGAGTGGAACGAGCACCGTCGCCGCCTCGGCGTCGAGTTGACCCAGGCTCTCCAGGGCGGGCCGGTCTCGCCACCCCCTCCCCCAGCCTCGGGAGGCGACGATGTCTTCCATCAGTTCGTGGTCCGGTCTGACGATCGCGATGCGCTGCGCAGCCATCTCGCCGCGCGCGGGATCGCGACCGCGGTCCACTACCCAGCGCCGCTGCACCGCACCCCGGCCTATGCCTCGGCGGGCCTGGAGGTGGGGCCGCTTCCGGTGGCGGAGGCGTTGGCGTCACGAATCTGCTCACTCCCCATCCACCCTCGACTGAGTGGGCGGGAGGTCGCGCGGATCGCGAGCGCGGTCAACGACTTTCAGCCGCCTGCACTCCGGGCGACGGCGATCGCCTGATGAATTACAGCCGCGCCGGATACCGGGTGAGGCCACGCGCGACCTCCTGGCCCCCGTACCAGCTCCCGGACACGAAGCGCATGGTTGGGCCGAAGCTCCACGCCGCCGGGGCGCCGAGGATGTGCAGGCCCGGCACCGAGCTCTCGAGGCCGCGCCGCAGCACCGGATAGCCTCCGACGAGACGCAGGTCGCGCACAATGTCAGCGCTGAGAAACGGGTACCGCGCCACGTCCACCGCGTACCCGGTGCCGAACATGAGATGGTCGACCTCGCGCGTCGTCCCGTCCGACAGGTACAGCCGCAGACCGGCGGCCCGCGGCTCGGCACGAACGACCCGCGTGGCGCATGTCACTCGCACCCCGTCCAGGCGGACCTTGACGAAATAGGAACACGCCGGCCGGATCGACCGGTAGGCGACCTGATCCCGCGTCGCCCGCGGGAGCAGTCCGAACACCTTGGGCGACGCCACCAGGCGGCTGTACCAGAGCGGCCCGACATCGGTGGGCGCGTACACGACGTGGCGGAGCGGCCCGATGAAGTGAATCGGCGACCAGCTGCGCAGGTAGATGACCTCCGGACTCCGCACCAGCACCTCGACATCGGCGTCGCGCTCGTTCATCAGCACGGCGGACTCGAGCGCACTCTGCCCGGCGCCCACGACGGCCACCGTCTTGCCGGTAAAGGCTGCCATGTCGTCGTGGGCAGCCGTGTGGGACACAAGCTGTGGCGGGAGGTGATCGAAACCGTCGGGAATGCGGGCAAACGGAGCGATGCCGCAGGCCACGATGACACGGCGCGCCGTGCATCTCTGCCCGTCACTCAGCTGCATCGAGAAGCCGCCGCTCCGACGATCGACCGACGTTACGAGACGGGTGTCCAGATCAGGAACGCCGTTGCGCTGGACCCACAGCCCGTAGTCGACGAACCGGCGCAGCGCCACCGGATGCCCGAAACGCTCCCCCGTCTCGTCCATGTAACGGTCGAGAGACAGCCGGCCGACCGGCTCCACCAGGTTCGTAGCGGTGAGGTTTGACCTGAGCCGCATGCCCTTCGGCATGCTCCGCCAGAACGACATGGGCCGGCCGAACGCGTACGCCTCCACCCCGGCTCGGCGCAGATGGATGCTGGCTGCCAGGCCGTGCGGTCCGGCGCCGATGACGGCGGCCTCCAGGTCCGGCTTGCCGCCGGCGGCAGAGGGCTGGACGTGTAACCACCCGTTACCGGGCACCGTGTCGGTTTGCACGTAACTCATGTCACGGTGAGATCATCTCGTGCTGGCGCGCGCCGCCGCAAGCACCGTGGGGTGAAGCCTCACCGTCAAGCCAGGGCGAGCCAGTGCGTTCGTCTAGCCCTGGGCGCCGGTGGCGACCCGCGCGGGCGATGATGAACTGCGCCATCTCCGCCAGCAGGCGCGGGTTGCTGTCGAGACGGTCGAGGGGACCGCGCCGTGTCAGCTCGACCTTGGCCACATCCTCGAGGGCGGTCAGGAGCTTTGCCCGGCCGATCCGCTCCAGCCAGCGGTCCACCCCGCCAATCTCGCTCTGGAAGATGCTGTAGGCCGGAATGCCCAGGTACGCCGCCTCACGCAGCATCGTCCCGCCGGCACAGACGACGGCGTCGATGCTCTTGAGCAGCGAGACGAACGGCACGGGCCGCTCGAGGACCACCGGTGGACAAGTCCAGGGCAGGCCGTCCAGGAGCGCCACCTGGTCCGGCTCGCGAGGTGAGAACACGACGAGGGCACCGGCGTCGGCCAGACGCTCGAGAGCGCCCCTCGCCATCATCCTCGAGCGACCTTCGTAGTAGTGACTGGTCTCTGACGGTGGCCGGACCAGGACCTTCACCGTCCGTTCGGGAACCGCGCCGAGGTCATAGCGCTCGATCGCGTCCACGTCGACGCCCGCGAACGTCAGGTCCTCCTTGATCCCCCTGAAGGGCACCAGCTGCTCGGAGCGCAGGCCGTGGCGCCGGAAGACCGACCCGTCGATCACGTCGGGATGCAAGATGGTCGACCGGGTGAGCCGGAACAGAGCCACGTGGACATACTCGTAGTCGCCGATCAGGAAACTGGGGATGCCCATCCGCCAGGCCGCCAGTGCAGCCGCTCGCGAAGCGGCCAGTACTGCATCGGGCCGGCCCACGCGCTCGAACAGCCGACCCTGGTCGCCTGCGCGCCGGACCACCGCCATCCCCTTGCGGAGCCTGCCGCTGCCAACCCGCTCGCCGAGGACCGAGGGCATCACACCGGCGCGGGCGAGCATCTCCACGGTCGCTCCGTAGTCACGGGCGGTGATCACCGTCTCCGCCCCCCGGGTCTCGAACGCGGCGCGGAACGGAAGCAGGTACTGGACCTGGGGTGGGTTCTCGATGTCGATCCAGACTCGCACGGGCCACGGCCTATGCACCGAGCGGTGCCGGCGGGGGCTGAGCCGGTGGTGCGAACGCGATCGCGGCCTCGCGCTCGGCCGGCCCACAGGCCTGCCATCGGCCGTCGACCACGCGGACCGATGTCGCCGCCCGTCGCCTCCACCATCGAGCGACCTCGTACGGCAGTGGTGTCCATACCGTGGGGTCGTCCCGGAAGGCTCGAAGGAACCTGGCATACGCCTCGAGCCGGTCGGCTTCGAGCATGTAGTCCGGGTGGGTGAGCGCCAGCGCCATGCCTCCCCGGGCGCGCAGAACCTCGACCTTGTCGAACCACACCGATTCGTCGCGGCCGAGGATCACGAACACGGTGTGGTCGTGCTGAAGCGTCATCGGCAGCTCCACCATCCCCTCGTTGAAGAACGGCAGCCAGGAGCAGCATCCACCCGGCATTGGCTCGTATGGATCGGTGTCCGGGTAGGAGCTGTCGTAGTCGAAGCCCAGCTTCGGCATCCAATCCCAGACACGGTGAGTGGCCGGCGAGCGAAACCCGGCGGCCCCCCAACGCCGCGCCCACCGCTGGATCTCGGTGAGGCGGCGTTCGAGCGTCGGCCAGGACTCGAAGTCCCGCCCGTCGTGCCGGAGTCCGTGAACGCCGACCTCGCACCCGACGGACTTCAGATGGTCGACCAGAACGTCGTCGACGCGATACCGCTCCGGCACGAGGTTCCAGGACGACCGGTACCCGGCCCGCTCCTCGACGGACCGCAGCAGCTCGATGGCGTCGCGCCCGCGGGCGGTCTCGACGTCGTGCGTGAGGACCAGGGCCCAGGTGCGCCCTCGCGGCCACGGAGCGATGTACGGCACAGGTGTGCCGGCTGCGTCCGCGGCGCGCTGCAGCACCATGTCGGCGAGGTCATGGAGCGCCGGCTCGACCGGCCATCTGGGGAACGCCGCCCGTGACTGAATGTGGCTGAAGGCACGGCGGAGGCGGATCTGAAGGCGGCGCGGCAGCAAGGGCCGGACCCGGTAGTACCCACGGCGGACGGAGCGGGCCGTGGTCAGGCCGCGCGAGGGCTGGAGTCGCAGGTAGCGCTCGCTGCGCAGATTCGCCACCAACTCGTCGGGGTCGAACGGGAGGATCGTCCCCCCCTCGCGCGATCGCCACATCCAGGACCGGATCGCCCCCGCGGGGTCGAGGATGGGTGTCTCGCGCGTCCAGGCACCCGGCAGCGTGGTGGCGAAGGCGGCCGTGACGTCGTCGGATGCGACGCAGCCCCAGATCGGCAGCGAGCCCAGCGACCACCCGCCCGTCCTCGCATCGCCGCCGACGAACCAGTGCAGCGCGCGCTGTGGATGAGAGACGTTCAGCGAACACCACCGCGGGTCACGTCTCCGGCCGTCCACCTCGTAGGGCACCCGCAGCGTGTCGAGCACTGCCAGACGGCCTGTGGCGGTGATGGCAGCCGTTGAGGAGAGAGGCGCCGCCGCGGCGGCCTCCGGCACGCTCATGCGCCGACGGCCACGGCGCCGCTCTCCGAGTCCGATGCCATGCCAAGCGCGTCAGCGATGACCTCAGCCACGCGTTCGCCTGCCCGCCCGTCCCAGCCTGCCGGCGGACTCAATGGCGATCTTGACGAGGCGGCCATCCACGGTACCTCGCGCAGCGCTTCCAGTCGGAGGCCGAGGAGCCGGTTCGTTCCCTGGGTGACGGTGACGGGACGCTCGGTGTTGTCCCTGAGTGTGAAGCACGGGACTCCGAGAAAGGTCGTCTCCTCCTGCACCCCGCCGGAGTCGGTGATCACCGCGCGGGCATGACGCTCGAGCGCCAGGAAATCCACATAACCGACAGCGTCCACCAGGTAAAGCTCGGAGCCGGACGGAGTGAACGCGCTCGCCCGGGCCCGGGTCCGTGGATGCATTGGGAACACGACGGGGTGCGTACGGCTGAGCGCGTCCAACTCGATCAGCGCCTCCATCAGGAGCGGACCGTCGACCAAGGCCGGCCGGTGCAGGGTGACCAGGAAGTACCCAGCCGGAGACAGGCCGAGCCGCTGATGGATGTCCGAGCGCTCGATCCTGACCCGCATCCGCACGAGCGAATCGATCATCGTGTTCCCCACCTCGTGCACCCGCGTGGCGGAAATGCCTTCGCGGGCGAGGTTCTCCCGCGCCTCGGGGCTGTGCGTGAAGCACCAGCGGGAAAGGCGATCGACGAGGACGCGGTTGATCTCCTCAGGCATGCTCCAGTCGTAGCTGCGCAGCCCGGACTCGATATGGGCAACCGGGACGCCGAGCTTGGCCGCGGCGAGCGCGGCCGCGAGGGTCGAGTTCACGTCGCCGGGGACGATGACCACGTCCGGCCGGTCGTCGAGCATCACGCGCTCCAGCCGCTCGAGCGCGCGCCCCGTCTGCGCGCCGTGCGTACCTGAGCCGACGCCGAGCAGGTGGTCAGGCGCCGGGACGCCCAGTTCCGCGAAGAACAGGTCGGACATCGCGCGGTCGTAATGCTGTCCGGTGTGCACCCCCACGTGGCGCGCCAGGGGAAGCGCTGCGCGCAGCCGGTCGACGACCGGCGCCATCTTGACGAAGTTCGGCCTCGTCCCGAAGATGTAGACGATCAGGGGCCGCCGGTCGGCGGACTCTGCCGCACCGACGACGTGAGGCCTCATCGCTGGGACCCGCGTGACATCGCCTGATCACCGTAAACACTGGCGCGCCTGATATCGCTAGCCAATCGTGCGGTTGCCGATCGGCGAGTGCTGAACGATCGGGGGGCATACCGCCAGTGGGCTCACGGTTGAATGAACGCTGATGACTGCCGACACATCGGACGCGGCCGGAGCGCGCGGGTCAGCCCCTGAAACGCGCTCTGGGACGTATCGCCTGCGCCGATACGGGCGTGCGGCGACGTCGGTGGTCCGTGATCCCGTCGAAGGTCTCGAGCGTGTTCGCGAGAAGCTCGCCGACCGGCACCAGCGCCGGGTTGGGGCGATCGCGACGGCGGCCGACGCCCACTGGGAAGGTCCGCTGCATGAGCTCCTGGGCCGCCCCTGGCCGTGTCAGGCGGCGGGGAGCTTCGCTCCGTTGTGGAGCGACACGGTTCGGTCGCTCGGTGACCGCGGCGTACAGGTTGGGCGCGGCGCGTTCGGCGGATGGGACGACGCCGACCCGGGCCTCGCCCGCGCGGCCTGGTGCCTGACCTGCCACCTCGAGCCCGCCACCGTGGTCGAGACTGGTGTCGCCCGCGGCTTCACCACCCGCATGGTCCTCGACGCGCTGGAGGCGGGCAGCGCCGGACGCCTGTACAGCATCGACCTGCCACCGCCTCTGGAGCGCCGGCGTATCGAGGACGAGGCGGGAGCCGCGGTTCCGCAGCGCGTCCGGGAACGGTGGACCCTGGTCGAGGGGTCGAGCCGGCGCCGCCTCCCCGGGCTCCTGGACCAGCTTGGATCGATCGACCTGTTCATTCACGACAGCCGGCACACGCACCGCAACATGTCCTTCGAGCTGTCGCTCGCTTGGGACGCCCTCGCCCCCGGGGGCTTCCTGCTGGCCGACGATGTGCACTGCAACACCGCGTTCTCCCAATGCGTGCGCCGATTCGGGACGCCACCGGCGCTCGTCTGTGCATCCGACGATCACCGCGGGATGTTCGGCCTGATCCAAAAGCCCGCCGCTGGTCTACGACTTGTCGCTGACCATGGGTTCGCGGCAGCGCTACCGGCCCGGCGATGATCCGCGTCGCCGGATCCCCGCCGGCGTCGCGCTCGACCGGAGCGGTGGTGATTGGAGGCGACTACCAGGGCCTGGGGATCGTCCGCTCGCTTGGACGGCGCGGCATCCCCATCTGCGTCGTCGACGACGAGTACTCGATCGGCCGGTTCTCACGGTTCACGAACCTGGCGATCAAAGTGCCAGATCTCCGGGACCCGGACCGAACGGTCGAGACGCTGATCGCCATCGGACGCCGTTTTGGGCTCCAGGGCTGGGTGTTGTACCCGACCCGCGAGGAGACCGTCGCGGCACTGTCACGAAACCGGCCGCGGCTGTCGACGCAGTTCCGGGTGCCCACCGCAGAATGGGGCGCTGTCACGTGGGCCTGGGACAAGCGAAACACGTACCGAATGGCGGCCCGCACGGGCATCCCGGCTCCGCGGACGTGGTACCCCCGTGACCTCGCGGAGCTGAGCGCCGTCGCTGCCGATCCCCCATTCGTGGTCAAGCCGGCGATCAAGGAGGACTTCCTCCATGCCACCAAGGCCAAGGCGTGGCGAGCCGACAGCCGGAGCGAGCTGGGGACGCTGTTCGAGCGCGCCGCCAAGCTGGTGGGGCCCGGGGAGGTGATGATCCAGGAGCTCATCCCGGGCGATGGCCGCAGTCAGTTCGCGTGCTGCGCATTCGTCAAGAACGGGACGATGGTGGCCACGATGGTGGCCCGCCGACGTCGCCAGCATCCCCCGGAGTTCGGCCGGGCCAGCACGTTCGTGGAGACGGTTGACGTTCCCCAGGTGGAGCGGCTGTCAGCCCGGTTCTTCGGCGCGATCGGCTACTCCGGCCTCGGAGAGCTCGAGTACAAACTCGATCCCCGCACCGGCGAGTTCAAGCTGCTCGACTTCAACGCGCGAACCTGGGGGTACCACACCCTGGGATACGCCGCGGGGGTGGACTTCCCGTATCTGCAGTTCGTCGATCAGCTCGGCGAGCCGGTCCCGGCCTGCCGCGCCAGCCCGGGAATCCGGTGGGTCCGCTTGATCACCGACGTGCCGACCGCGCTGATGGAGATGCGCAACGGCGACCTTCGGACGCGGGCCTACCTGCGGTCGGTCGGCAACGCGCACGTGGAGGCGGTGTTGAGTCGCGATGATCCGCTTCCGGGACTGGCCGAACTGGCCCTGATCCCGTACCTAGCCTGCAAGCGCGGCTTTTGACGATGGCGGAGCCCGGCGCTCATCCGGCGCGTGCCACGGGGCAGACCGCGCCGGCGCAGCAGCCCGCTCTGCGACTTGAGGTGCACACCGGCGCGGTCCCGACCGGCTGGGACCGGTGGGTGTGCGATTTGGGCGGCGGGCCTTTTCAGAGCGCCGGCTGGGCCCGGTTCCGTACCGCGGCGGATCGCAAGGAGCCGCTGTTCTTCACCTGGCATGAGCCCGGGTCGCCGACCCCCGTCGCCGTGGCTCCGGGCATTGCCGTCGCGCTCCCGGGGCCGCTGAGGGCCCGCTCGGTCCAATTCGATGCTCCCCCGGCCACCCGGCTGGACCCCCGCCGCCTGGTTGCTGACGTCGAGCGCTGGATGCAAAGCCAGCGCGGTGTCGCCGACGCCGCGCTCGGCTCGTTCGACACCGATCAGGCGTGGAGCGATCCCCCGGCGCAGCCGACCCGAATCGAGTTTCACGTCCAACCCGGCTCAGAGGAACAGTTGCTCGCGCGCATGCGCAAGGGCGCTCGCGGGTCGATCCGCCGTGCAGAGCGCCGCGGCATCGACATCGACACCGACTCCGCTCGCCTGCGTGAGTTCGTCGGCCTCTACGCGACCAGCCTCGATCGGCTCCGGCGCACAAAGGGAGTGGCGACCGCGCTCGCCGATCCGGACGGGTTCGCGCAGCAGCTTGCCGTGTTGCGTGCCGCAGGCACCGCGCGGCTGTTCCTGGCCACCACCGCCGGTGTTCCGGTCGCCGGCGTGCTCTTTACCGCTTTCGCCGGCCGTGCCTACTATCTGTCTGCCGGGTCGAACGACCTCGGGCGTGACACGGGCGCCACGGCCGCGCTCCTCCACCGTGCGGCGTGCGAATTCTCCGCAGCAGGCTTCGCGCGGATAAACCTCGGCGGCGTGCCAGGCGACAGCCACCTCGCGTCGAATCGCGACCACGGGCTCTACGCCTTCAAGCTCGGGATGGGAGGGACGCCCCACCCGTGCTGGGACACGCGGATCGTGGTCCGCCCCACGCTTCGCAGATGCCTCGACGTCGCGCGCACGATGCGGTCGAGGCTCGTGCGCCTCTGAGCCACCTCCCTCTCCCCCAGCACCGCCGTTCCGGGTATCACCGTCCACCGGTGACGGATGCGAAGAAGCGCACGACCGTTGCCGCGACCTGGGGCCAGGACTCCGACGCCGGAGGGTCCAGCTTCGTGCGGCGGCATGCATTCAGGTGACCGGCCACTGCGCGACCAGCGCTGGGATCGTCGGCGGCCACGACGAGCCAGCCATCCTTGTCAGCCAGGTATGTGGCGATCGAGTCGCGCCGCGCATCGCCCGTGACGGCAATGCGCGGAGCCGGAAGAACCAGGTAGTCGATGACCTTGCTCGGCAGCTGCCGCGGATCTCGATTGCCGACGACGACAACGGCATCGAACCGTCGTGACTGTTCTGCGACCTCGTGCCACGGGCGAGAGGGCTCAAATTGGACGCTGACCCACTCGGGCGGATCGGCGAGCATCCCGTCCCAGTCTGAGCCGAACTGATGGAATTCGATCCCTCGCCATAGGCCGCTGCGAGCGAGCGCCAAGAGGAACGGCATGACCGAGATCCGCACCCAGGAGAGCGTCCCGAAATGCGCGAGCCGAAGCACGCCGTCGGTGCGGGTGGTCGAGGTGCTCGCGGCCGGAGTGCCGGTCAGCGTGGCGTATCCGTTCGGGCGAACCAGGATCGCGAGCTCAGGGAACATCGCGGCGAGGTCCGCGGCCTGACCCGCGGTTGTCACGATGGCTCCGGCGGCCGATCGCCACAAGTTCCTCTCGTCCCGGCGTGAACGCGCGGCCGCGATGCCGCGGGCGCGCGGTGCGCGCGCCGTCAGGATCCACGGATCGCCCACATCGGCGACGTACGGGATCTCGCGAGCGACGAGCCGCCTCGCGCTCCAGGCAAGCGTCGAGAATGGGAACCCGATCAGGAGCGCGGCGTCGACGCGAGGCGACCAGTTGGCGAGATGCCGACAGCTCCAGGGCTCGAACCGGTCGATGAGGGTAGCCGAGGAAAGTCCGCTGACCAGCCGCCGCGACAATGGCGCAGTTCCATCGCTGGAGGCATAGTTCCTGCGCGCCGGGCCGGAGATGAGCTCCACGTCCCACCGTTTCCTGAACGCCCTGACCAGCTGTTGCGTGCGGATCCCGCGCGGTGAAAGCGGGTCCTGAGCGAGGTAGGAGACCACGGCGACCTTGTGCACGCCTGGATCATGCACGGCGGTTTGGGCGCGGCCAACGCGACTTTAGGGGAGGCACGACTGACCCATCGCAGGGTTCCGCCGCGATCAGACACGAGCGACGGTACGAGGCAATGAGCTCGATCCGCCCGATGGAGCGCGGTGATCTCGACGCCGTCGCCGGGCTGTATGAACGGGTGGTCCGCGCTGGGTCGACCACGGCTGCCCCCGGCCTGCGATCCTGGTTCGAGCGCACCCTGTTCGGTCATCCGTGGACCGATCCGGAGCTTCCCTCGCTGGTGGCGCTCGACCGAGCCGGGCACGTGGTCGGCATGATCTGCTCGCACGCGCGCCGGCTGCGGATCGACGGGAAGCCCGCGCGCCTGGCGGTGAGCGGTCAGCTGGTGGTTGCGCCCGAGGCGCGCCGCCAAGCGGCGGGAGCGCTGCTGATGCGCTCCTATCTCGCCGGCCCGCAGGACCTCACGATCACGGATGGTGCAACGAATGTGGTGCGCGTGATGTGGGAGCGCCTCGGCGGTGAGACCGCCCCGCTGCAATCGGTGGAGTGGTGGTGTCCGCTGCGTCCCTGGCGCTCCGCGACCGCCGCCTGGGAGCTTCGCCGCGGGAGACGCGTACCGACCACCCTGCGCGGCGCGGCGGACCTGCTGGATCGGCTGACGCCGCCGCTCGTCCGGCCTGACGGTTCAGCGCGGCAAAGCGCGGAGCCGCTCACGAGCGCGATGCTGATCGCGGAGCTTCCCGCGATCACGCGCCGGCTGCGCCTGGTGCCCGACTACGACCCCGGGTTCGCCGACTGGCTTCTCTCCGAGCTCGCTGCCCTGACGGTCCGGGGTGAATTGCGTGCTCGGCTGGTCAGAGGCGGCGACGGGACGACGATCGGTTACTTCGTCTACTACCTCGTCCGAGGCGGCATCTCACCCGTGATCGCAATCGCGGCACCCGACGAGGACGCGACCGCCGTCGTCCTCGATGCCCTGCTCGATGACGCCCTTCTCGGTGGCGCCGGCGCGGTGCACGGGCGCGTCGAGCCGCGCCTGTTTGCGCCGGTGACGCGCCGAGGCGTGCTGCTCCGCTATGGCGGTGGCGCACTGCTCCACGCCTCCAATCCCCTCGTAGTCGGGTTGGCCGCGTCACGCCACGCCCTGCTCACCCGCCTCGAGGGAGAGTGGTGGATGGGCCCACACCTCGGCACCGAGGTCAACGAGGGTTGACGGTGCGTCTCACCGTGGCGCTCGTTGCCGACGAGGCCGCCGGCGCAAGGACCCTCCAGCTGCTTGCCGATCGCGGCCATCATCTTGCCGCGGTCTTTACCAGGGTGGGGTGCGCCGGCTCGGTCTCGCCCGTGGCCGGAAGAGCGAAGTCGCTGGGCGTTTCGCTCCGAGACGCCCGAGAGGTGCGCGATGCCGCGACGGCCGACTGGCTCCGGGAAGAGGGAGTCGAGCTCCTGCTCAATGTGCACTCATTGCACGTCGTCGCTGCCGGGGTCCTGGATGCGCCGGCGCTGGGGGCGTACAACCTCCATCCCGGTCCGTTGCCCGAGCGCGCGGGCTTGCACACGCCGAGCTGGGCCCTCTACGAAGGTGCCACTCGCTACGGGGTCACGCTGCATCGCATGACACCCGAGGTCGACGCCGGAACAATCGCATTCGCCGACAGTTTCGACATCGATGCGGCCGAGACCGGGCTCTCGTTGATGACGCGGTGTGTTCGCCACGGCATGCGGCTCGTGGAGGAGCTGCTGGAGTTCGCCGAGCGCGGAGAGGCGATTCCAGCCAGGCCACAGGACCTGACCCGCCGACGCTGGTTCTGCGCCGGTCCGCCGGGGGAAGGCCGCCTCGACTGGCATCGTCCCGCCCGCCGCGTTACGGACTTTGTCCGGGCCTGCGACTACAGGCCCTTTGCCTCGCCGTGGGGTTTTCCGCGCTGCCGGGCCGGCGAGGCGGATATAGGGATCATCACCGCGCGAGCTCTGGAGGAACCCACCGATGCCGCCCCCGGCACCGTCGCCCATGTGGGCGGCGCGGGAGTTCTCGTCGCAGCCCGCGATGCTTGGGTCCGGGTCGAGGACATCGAGGTGGAGGGTCGGGCGTCCGCAGCTGCCGAAGTCATTCCGCACGGCATTCAGCTGCGATAGCCGCCAAGCTGCGGGCGGCGATCACGCTATGGGGATCCCGCCACGCACCACGAGACGACGTCATGTCACCGGGAAAGCGGTCTTGGCAACGAAGTCCGCGATTCGGTTCACGCTCCGGAAGTGGTCAGGGTTGAAGTCGTCGAGCGCCAGCTCCACCTGAAACTCGTGCTCGATCTCCGCGATGATGGAGACCAATCCGAGCGAATCGATCAGGCCCTCGTTGATCAAATCGACATCGTCGTTCGGTACCTCGATGCTGAGGACGCCCAAGATCAGGTGACGTATGCGCTCGACCGTTGTGACGTCGGTGACCATCGTTACGAGCGGCTCGGCGAGGGCTGCGACGCCGCGAATGACGCCGCGAACTCCTCCCGAATCGCGCGCCGGTCGATCTTGCCGTTCATGTTCTTGGGCAGTGCGTCGAACTCCCGCCAGCGGCTGGGCAGCATGTATGCGGGCAGTTGTTCGGACAGCCTGCGGCGAAGGTCGGCCTGCTTGATCGTGAGCTCGCCGGCTGAGGCAAATGCGCAGCAGATGGCGGTGCCCTCAAAACCCCCGCTGTCCACTCCCACCACGGCGCACTCCCGCACCCCCGAGATCTCGTGCAATGCCGCCTCGATCTCGCCCAGCTCGATGCGGTAACCGCGGCTCTTGATCTGGGAATCAATGCGTCCCAGGAACTCGAAGAGGCCGTCTTCACGCACGCGCCCAAGGTCACCCGTTCGGTAGATGCGCTGCCCGGTGCGACCAGTGCGCGGACCCGGCAGAAATGCCGCAGCGGTCTTCTCGTCATCGCGCCAGTAGCCGGGGCTCAGTCCGGCGCCGGCGATGAAGATCTCGCCGATCTCGCCCGGCGGCACCGGATGCAGCCCGTCGTCGAGCACGAGCAGTTGCTCTCCGCCACACGGCGCTCCGATCGGAATGGACTGTGTCTCGTCCGATGGGCAGCCCTCAACCGTGTAGTAGCTGCTCGCGATCGTCGCCTCCGTCGGACCGTAGAGGTTGGTGAACTGCACATGTGGGAGCCGCCTCATCCAGTGGGCGAGGATCGGCGTCGGCAGCGTTTCGCCGCACCAGAGGAGCCGCTCCAGAGCGGGGAAGTCGCCTTGGGCCACGGCGTCGAACTTCGCCATATAGGTGAGCACCGAAGGGACCGAGAACCACTGCGTCAGCTCGGAGGTGCGAATGAAGGCCGCGAGCCGGTTCGGATCAATCCCCAGCGACGGCGGCACCAGATACAGCGCAGCGCCCGTGGCCAGCGTGCCGTAGATGTCGAACGTCGACAAATCAAAGTGCAGCGGCGGATGACCGGAGTGGCGCTCCGAAGGGCGGAAGCCGAAATACCCGAGGGCCCACTCCAGGAACGCCGCAACGTTCGCGTGCGTGATGGCGACCCCCTTGGGCATCCCGGTGGAGCCGGACGTGAACAGCAGATGGGCGAGCGAGTCTGGATCGCCCACGGGCTCGAGCGGCTCGGCCGGCAGGACACTCCAGTCACCGGGGCCGAACGCGGGGGTCCACCGATGATGGTCGACCGGCGCCGCGTCGAGTAGTCCCACCGGTACGTGCAGCCGGCCGTCGGCAACCAGTTCGTCGATGACCGGGGCGGCCGCCGACGTCGCCAGCACGTGCCGAGGCTCGGCAGCCTCGAGGATCCTGGCAATCCGTGGCGCCGGACTTGCCAGGTCGATCGGCACGTAGGCCGCGCCCGCCTTGAGGACTGCGTGCATCGCCACGATCGCCGACGGCGACTTCTCGACGAACAGACCGATCCGGTCGCCTGGCCGGCATCCCCGGCCGACGAGCACATGCGCGAGTCGGTTGCTCTCGGCCTCGAGCTCGCCGTATGTCATCCGCTCGTGCCCCATCACGATTGCGACCCTGGAGGGATCGCGGCTCGCGACTCGTGTTGCGTGGTGCTGCAGCAGGGTGTTCATGCTGCGGCCCCTGCGGCGGCCCGGAGGACGATGGCGCTGTGCTGGAGCTCGTCCCCAGAGGATGGTATGTCGAGGATGAAGGTTCGTGCCCCCAGTCGGATATACCCGGCGACAAGCTCCGCGACCTCGTCGTACGTACCGACAAGGTATGGGCAGAAGGTCTTGTAGTTCTGGAATGGCAGAAGCCAATACGGATTTCGCTGCCGCCCGATGGTGTCCGCCTCTTCTGGTGGAGTCGTCTTGCGCGCGAGCTGGTGATGCCATCGCGAGTCCGAGACCTTCATCGCGACGCTGTGCGCGATCTGCCCCTTCCGGTCCTCAGGAAAGCGCTCGTGTGCGACCTCCCACGCCTCATCCCCCGTTTCGCGCGCGATGATCCCGATCCGCACGCCGAATCCCCCGGTCTTCTCACTTGCCTCTTCCTCGCCGGGAGGCTTCGGATACTTCACCGGAACCGCACCGACCGCGCGCGCCGCCGCGAACCCGGCCGCAGATGAGCCTGACATCAGCACGCCGGGGCGAAGCTCGACCGGGAGGACGGGCATCAGCCTCAGGTTCTTGACGCGGTAGTACGCGCCGGCGAGCGTCGTGACCTCGCCTGCGAGCAGCCGCAGCATGACACGGGCGTATTCGGTGGCGCGCGCATAGCGCTCGTCGTGGGGCGTTCCATCCCCGAGTGCCGTCAGGTCGTTGACGAACCCGCCCGCCACAAGGTTCAGCCATACTCGGCGGCCATACAGGAAGCCAAGCGACGCCACGAGCTTGGCTGCGGTGTACGGATGCATATACACCGGCTGGACGGCGACAAGCGGGCACAGCCGCTCGGTGCTCTCGATGATGACCTGCGCAACCAGCCAGGGATCCACGAGACCGTTATCGGTGTAGACCAGGGTCCCTTCACACCCCGCTGCCTCGCTCCACCGCGCCACCTGCGACACATTCTCCAGATACGAATGGCGCTCTGACCCCTTTGAAGGAGGAGTCGTCGTGAAGACGCACAGGTTCTGGCCAAAGGGCGCGGTTGAGCCGTTCCCGCGAAGCAGGGCGGCCGTCTCACGGCAGGCGGCATCCGAGTCCGCGCCAGGACCGACCGGGCTATTGACGCTCGTGGCGGACATCATCCCCCTCTCTCCGCCTTCCTCCCGACCCGGGCTGCGGGGTACCTGCCTAGCCCACCTTGACGGTAACGGCGCCAGAGACCCAGTGGGAAGGCGCTATTGATTTGGCAGGGATCTGACGCTCCATCGCCACAACGTAGGGGAGTCGCAGGCGGAGGGCCCCGGTTGAACGTACAGCCCTTCCTCGCCCAACGAGCGGTCTTCGTGCGCCGGACTTCCCGTCAGCGTGACGACGGTCGATGCTGACTGACCACCGCCAACGGGACCGTGACACGCCGGTCGGGAGCGCGGACAGTCGTCTCGGCGCAATGCTCGCTCCGCGGCTATACGCTGGTCCAGCCGCAACTAACCGTTGGTCTAGCCGCAACTGGCGGTCTTCCTGAGGGGCACGCTTCGACGGACGAAGTAGGCTGTGGCCGACCGTCGAGAAGTGGTTCGCCGTCCAACCGGAGCTCAGGCCGGGCTTCTGGTTGTAAGTGAGGTCTGTCTTCCGCAGTCTTTTGACCGTCCTGTGACACGCAAGCGAATCCTCCCGATCCTCGCGGTCACCGCACTCGTCCCGCTGACGATCGTCGCATTGTGGATCGCTCAGGTGAACTCCCATGCGACACAGGGTTCGATCGAGCTGAAGACCGTCAGGCAACTGCTGGGGCGCCGGTGGTATGCGGCGAGCAGCTTGTGGAATACGCCGATCCCGGCCCACCCACGGATCGCGCCCAAGAACACGACGCTTGTCGCGGCGTGGGCAAACGTCGCCGCGTGCGGCGGCGCACCGTGCCTCAATCTCGTTGGACAGAGCTACACGCCGGCCGTCTACTACGCGCGCCGGTGGACTCCGATGGTGCCCGTTCGGATCGACTTCCCGCGCTGCAATGACCATACGGTGCGAGCGCCGATCCCGAAAGGCGTGCTGCCCGATCCTTCGCCGGAGGGTCACTTGGCGATCGCCGCCGCCAATGGGACCGAGTACGACTTCTATGATGCGCAGCACCCATACGGTCCCCCGAAGTCATCGCGGTACTACCGGAGACCGTGTTCGAAGGCGAACGAATGGACCGCGGCCAAGATGGTCACGACCAACTGGATCAGCGGCAACGGCGAGTTGCGCGGGTCGGTGCGCGGGTCGGGCACGCCGGAGGGCGCCGGCACGATCCTGCCTCGCGACACGCAGCAGCCGGCTGACGCCAACTGGGGCCACGCCCTGGCGGTCTCGTACCGCAACACCTGCTCGCACGCGCTACGGTGGTGCCTGTATGTGCCGCCGGCGACTCAGGAGGACGGCACCGGCACAAGCAGGGCAATCGATGTGCCCGAGGGGGCTCGCTTCCAGCTGGATCCCGCAATCGACTGCGACACGTGGCCGTCGCTGCGATACGCGTGGCAGCGGCAGATGTGCCGGACCCTCCAGGTGTATGGCGCAATCATCGTGGATACCACCAACGGCGCGATGGGGATCTATGTCCAATGGATCGGCTCGATCGGCACGTACAGGTATCCGTGGCAACGGATCTATTCACGTTTCCCCAACGATCTGCTCTCCCACTTCCGCGTGCTCGCCTGGAGATAGCCGGCGCTGATTCGTCGCGCGAAGACCGCTCCTTGGGGGTGGGTGGCGCCTGTACGATCGGCCGGGCCGGCCGATAGGCGCAGTCGGTCCGGTCGCTTAGGTTGGGCCTGCGATAGCGATCCAGCTTGAGCCGGCGCCCGATGCAACCGAGCACCACGCCTGAACGAAACGACCTCGGTCAGACACTGACCGCGCTCAGCGCTGAACTCGAGCCGCTCGTTCCGGTGGCGGTGCGGGGACTTTCTCAGATGCACGATGAGCGGACAGGACTGTTCTCGCACAAGGCCCTGCTCGATCCCGCTGGCGGAATCATGAACTCCGGGGGCAACCGGCTCTACACGGGCGCGTGCGCGGTCGGGTTGCTGTCCTGCCCAGAGGGGCAGGTGGAGCCGCTACGAGGGCAGGCCACGCAAGCGCTCGAAACGCTCGTGCGAGCGTCCGGCGAGCGGGACGCTGCGGTCCTGGCCACAGCGCTGTGGGGTTGTGTCCTGGCTGGTCGCGACGACGCCGACCGTCTCGCCGAAAAGGTCGTCGAGGTGACGGACCCAGCCCGCGCGTCGAGCATGCATCTGGGGCTGGCGCTCGCCGGTCTGGCTCAGTGGCTGCGTGTCGACGCGGCTCCGCCGGTGGGCGACGCCGCGCGAGCGCTTGCCGCCGAACTGCGGCGCCGCTTCATACCGGCCGCGGAGGTGTTCGACGCCGTCGGCAAGCGCGGCGAGCGGAATCCCGCGCTGCGTCTGCTGACCAGCTTTGCCAGCCAGGTCTATCCGGTGCTCGCCTTATGCGAGCTTGCACTGGCGACGCAGACAGACCCCCCGCCTGAGGTGAAGCGCGTCTGTGACTTCCTCGTGCAGTGCCAGGGCAGTCTCGGACAGTGGTGGTGGGTCTACTCCACGCGCCGCCCAACGGTGATCGAGGGGTATCCGGTCTACTCAGTCCATCAGGACGCCATGGCGTTGATGGCCCTGCTGCCGGCGACGCGGCTCAGGCTCGGTGACTACCGCGAACCGCTGACCGCCGGCCTGCGTTGGGTGAGGGGCGCAAACGAACTTCGCGAGTCGATGGTGGACGAAGGCGCCGGGCTCATCTACCGGGCCATTCAGCGCCGAGGCGGCGATGCCGACGGGCGGTCGGGCTGGTCGCGCCGGCAACGTCTGGCGGCCTACCTTGCCGCGGCGAGCGGCCGCAGGCGGCCCGCGCCCGCAGAGGTCGAGCGGCTGGCGGAATGCCGCTCCTATCACCTCGGATGGCTGCTGCTGGCAGCGGCGATGGCGCGCACCGTCGGCTGACCTGCACCCTGCGCCGCCACCTAGTCGCCGGTCTAGGTCACGCCGGTGCGTTCTACGCGACCTGGGGGGTCGAGCGGTTCGAGCGATGTGGTCTACTCCGCGTGTGGAGCCTTCCTCGACCCTCCAAGCTGGGGCGGTGTCGGCGGCCGATGAGAGCGAGCTCAGCGCATCAGACACATCGTCATCACCGATGGGTCCGATCGTCTATCTCAAGAGGAGAGCGTTACCCCTCCTGCCTGTCAGCGTGACAGTCCGCGTCGCTGAGTTCTACTTCACGTTCCTGCCGCCCGAGGAGAAGTGCGACGTGTATGCAGGCATCTGCGTGAAGGAGGCGAGATCCGGCTGGTTGGCATGCCCAGGATCGACGCGGATCATCGACCTCCAGCAATCCCACGAGGCGCTGTTCAGCGGCTGCTCCAAGAGCAATCGCTACAAGATCGACCGGGCACGCCGGAGCGATCAGGTACAGACGGTGTTCTCTCTCAACGCCGACGAGGGGCACCTGCGTGACTTCATCGAGTATTACGACCGCTTCGCAGCGACCAAGAACGTCCCTCCCATTCGGCGGGACCAACTGACCGCCATGGCACGCGCGCGCAAGCTGGTCATATCCGCGGCGCGGGATGAGGGCGGAGGCTTTCTCGCGGCGCACGCCTACGTCCTCGGGCGGGATCGAGCACGACTGACCCATTCGGCATCCATGTTTCGCCTTGAGGCGGGCTCCGCGGAACGCAATCGGATCGGCCGGGTCAATCGGCTCCTCCACTGGGATGACATGATCCGCTTCCGGGAGTGGGGGGTGAAGGCGTACGATATGGGCGGTTGGTATACGGGCGACTGCGATCAGGCGCTGCTCCAGATCAACGCCTTCAAGAAGGATTTCGGGGGCAGCGTCATACACGAGTGGGACATCTTCCGACCAGGCTCCGCTCGAGGCTGGCTCTACCTGAGGGGCCGACCCCTTGTAGGCCATGCTCATGCTGCGTGAGCAACTGCTGGCGATCGTCAGATGGCTCGCTCGGATGCAGCGCCGGCCCGTCATCTTCGTCTTCCACGACTTACCCGACAGAGACCTGTTCGAGCAGTGCATCAGCGAGATCGCAGCGAGCCGGCAGATTCTCCCGCTGGAGGTTGTCGCACGTCGCAGGCAGAATGGTACGTGCGCCGTCACCTTCGACGATGGACGACGCTCCGTCGTCGATGTGGCGCATCCGGTCCTCGCCGGCGCGAGGCTGCCATACGCGGTGTTTGTCTGCACCGATGTCCTTATCGGTGGTCCGGTCCCCTGGTTCGTCCGGATAGATCACCTCGCGCGTCGCGTCGGCCTTGAGCCGCTCCGAGCCGAATGGCGTCTTGGCCGTGAGTACGCGAGGACGAAGTACGAGCTCACAATCGCGTTGAAGGAGATTCCGCTGGACCGGATCCTGGCCGGGCTGGCCGACCTGGAGCGCGCCCATCGCCTCACCGCTCGAGCACCGGAGCGCCTGTTCCTTACCTCAGCGGACGTCGGCCTGCTCGCCTCCGAGGGCGTCTCCATCGGCGCGCACACATGCCGGCACCCAATCCTGTCGAAGCTGAGTATCGACGATCAGCGCCACGAGATCGAGACGAGTTGCGAAGAGATCGAGAAGTTGATTGGGCGCCGCCCCTCCCACTTCGCCTATCCGAACGGCACCGCGCTTGACTTCGACCCCAGGACCAGGTCTCTCCTACGCGCTGCCGGGGTCACATTCGGGTATACCACCGTACCGGGCTACCTCTCCCCAGGCGGGGATCCGCTGGCCCTTCCGCGCATCGGGATCGGCACCGAGAGTCCCTTGCAGCGCGCCGTCAAGCAACTGGCGCCTCGCGTGTCCCGGACCCATGCGCGGGAGCGAAGGATCCGTTCCCGCGTCACGTCACGTAAGCGCTCCCACGAGGCCTGGAGTCCGGCGTAACCGCCCGGCGCGGGTTACCCGCGATGGCCGTCCCCCGGTCAGGGTCGTGTGAGCACGTAGCTCAAGCGGTGGAGCACGATCTCCTGCAAACCAGGGACGCGCGTGAACGGGGCCGCCGCGATCCCGAGGAGCCGTGCGCACGGCGAGTGCGCGCGGCGACCGACGGTCCCGATCGGACGATGAGCCTGGAAGGTGAGCTCCCAGCCTTGCCGGTGTGCGAGTCGCCGGAAGACGCGATTCGACGTTCCGTTGATCGTGTTGCCTCGCTCCCACGGCTCCATCGGCCCTCGTCCGTACCATTCGGCTGTCGGTCCTCGACTGTCGAGAATCTCACGGTAGGCGTCGATCAGGGTCCGGCCGCTGAACAGGTACTGGAGACCGGGTGTCCTGGTCACCAGTGAGAGGTGGTGCTCGACGGGCTGGTAGTAGCTCGGGAACACGGTCAGCAGCCGCCCTCCGGGACGGAGCACTCGCCGGCATTCGGCAAGTGTGGCCGGCACGCTGCGGACATGCTCGAATACGTCGAAGCTGACGATCGTGTCGAACGACTCCGCCGGCCACGGGATGCGTTCACCGAACCCGATCCTGAAATCTGCCGGAACGGCACGATTGTTCGCGAAGCGCCGAGCGGCATCGATGAACACCTCGTCGACGTCCACCCCGGCCATGCTTCGCGGCTTGTAGCGCTCCCACCACGCAAGTGCCCGACCTCCGGTAAAGCACCCGAGGTCGAGAACATCCCCCTGCACCCACTCGCTCACTGAACACCCGAAGTAGTTGTCCCACGGATAGGCCACCTCGTCCTCGTATCGCGTCGCGGAGGACTGGCGCATGATCCGCTCGCGCGCCTCGGCCGATCCGTGCGTGAAGACAGAATGCCGGAAGACCTCGCTCAGACCGTTGACGTTCTCACGCGGATCCGACGGGGCGCTCTCCGCCATGTGCATGAGCTGCTTTGCGCATTTCAATGAGAGTGCGACCACGGCATCTCCTCTTCAGCCATCGGGGTTCATGGCCCGGTTCACAGCCTGCGTGCATGACAGCGTCAGCAACTTGCCGCCGCGCGAGGACGGTCTGCCGGCACAGCCACGCCCGCCCCTCCGGAGGGGTGCCGGCGGGGCCGAGTGCGCCAGCGCCGCGATGAGGATCGCCGCGGTCATCTGGAGGATTCCTGCCCGCCCTGCGATGTGAAGGGCCTGCCTGCCGGCGGCGCTCGGTGCGCCGCTCCAGGCGACGACCCGCCGGCGGCGCGCGCCGCGTACCTCAGCGCAGTCACGGTCATCGCCAGGTCCAACGCGACGTAGACCGAGGACGAGACGACCGCTATCCCGGCCGCCCCGAAGTGACGGGCGACAAGGACGTCGCCGAGGAGATTGACGATCACCGCCACCAAGAACATCAAGGCAAGCCCTCGATACCGCCGCTGCGCCATCATCACGCTGACCGCCGGCGCGGCCAGATAAGAGGATGCGGCGGTCGCCAGGAAGATCTGAAAGACCGTGATCGACTCCGGATAGCGACCCCCGTCGATGATCGGGATGGCCCACGGCGCCAGCGCCACCAGTGCCAGCACGCCGGCGGCCACCGGCACTGCGGCCGCGCGCATCCAACCCAGAATCATGACCCGCTGCGCCGCCGGCGAGTCGATCATGTCCGCCTGTGCCGTGCGCACGCGCAGGATCGCTCCGAGCGACGGTATAGCCGCGACGACGATCGCCAGGTAACGCAGCGAGGCGCCAAAGCTCGCCACCTGCTTCTGATCGAGAAGCGCGCTGGCGACGAGCACGTCGACGTAGGCGAATCCCGCGGCAGCCAGGTAATAGAGCGAGAGCCAGTTCTCCTCTCGGTCGAACCTCAGCATGTGCCCACGCTCGATCTGCCGGCCGACCGCGGCCTTGGCGATCGGCGCCGCGGTCGCTGCCCCCACCACCGCCATTGAGGCGACGAACGCGATGCTGAGCAGCTGCACGCTCGCGTCCGTGAGGCTGATCAGGACGGCTGCGACGAGGAGTGCCCCAGCCCGGATCACGGTGAGGATCCCGGCTGCGGCGAAACGACGTCTGGCCTGGTAATGGGCGATCGCGAGCTCGGTGGCGCCGTAGCCGGCGGCAAACGCGACGGCGTAGACGATGAGACTCGAGCCGCCGCCGAACTTCGAGCCCAGGTGCAATAGTCCGACGAGGGGCAGCGCGCACACGCCGACACCGGCGACCAGCATCGTGCCTTTGATCAGCGAGATCAGGAACTGACCGTGGTGCTGCTCCTTGTCGGTGCCTCGCGACAGGCTTTCCGCTTCCTCACGGAGATAACGGGTGCGCACGCCGCCACCCGCGGCGGCTCCGGCGAATTGCGCCAGAGTGAGAAACAGGGTGGTGTAGGCGTAGGCGGAAACCGTGAGCCCGCGAATCAGGACCACGACCGTCACCGCCGACAGGGCCTTGGTCACAAGGTCCGCGGTGAAGGTCAGGGTGAAGCCGCGTCGAAACGACCGGTTCAACTGGACCGTGCCGACCTGTAGCGACATCTGGGTCTAACCGGCCTGTGCCCCGGGCCGATCGTCGGCGGCGGCCGACGGCGACCCGCGTGGGTCCGCTCCGGAGTCCAGCTCCTCGCTGCGGTCCGCCCGGCTGACGGTCAGCAGGAGCGTCACCACCAGCGGAGCGCCGTACTCCAGGGCGCCGTTGAACAGCGAGAAGGGCAGCAGGACGAGCAGAGGCAGCTTGGACCGCGCCCGTGCGATCAGGGTCCACCAGATCAGGATCAGGCCGAGCAATCCGATCAGCCCGGACTCGACGCCCACCTGGATCAGGTCGCTCTGAGCCACAGCTGCACTCCCGGTGGCCTGTTGTTCCATGACCTCGATGCTGCGCAGGCCGGTCCCGGCGACCCATTTCACCGGAGAGGAAACCCACCAGCCGTGGATCGCCGTCGCGTAGAGCTGCCCGCGCCCGCTGCCCAGAGCCGCGAACGACGAGAACTGGCCGGTCTGCTGGGTGTGGTCGAACCGCGCAACCACCACGTTGGCGGCGCCAGACACCAGGACGGCGGCCACGGCCAGCACGACGACGATCAGAGTGCGCACTCGTGCCCCCGCCCTCGACATCCGCGCCAGCACGATCAGCATGAGCCCGGGCAGCGTGGAGCGAACCCCGGTGGCGATCGTGGCGATCGACCCGACGACCGACACCGGCGCCCAGCGCATTCCCATGCCGAGGCTGGCGGCTGTGACGGCACCCGCCAGGAGCGCGAGGTCGTGCTCGCCGGCCAGGCCCTGGATGTCACCGGCGGCGTAGTAGCTGTGGTTGAGGCCGGCGGCACCCAGTAACAGGTTGACCGTGATCGCGATGGCTCCGTTCACCAGCGCAACCTTGCTAAGCCGCGCCAGCGCCCGCCGATCGGTGCCCTGCGTGACCGCGAGCACCGTGAACGGGAACACGATGTACTTCGCTGCCTCGATGAACTGCGCGCTCCGAGGCGCGCGCGCCAGCCCGACGACGACGGGCGCGTAGAACAGCGCCATCCCAAGATACAGGCGCCGGCCGTCCCGGGAGCCGTCGGCGCGCGGAGCCGTCAGCGCCAGAAGAACGACCACGGTCACGCCGGCGGTGAACGTCTCGGTCAGCCGAGGCTCCACGGTGCCGAGGACGACCAGCCAGGGAAGGGTGCCAACGAGGAGGAGGCCCACCCCCATCATCCCCAGCCGGACCACGACGGCGGCGGCGGCGATCATCGCCACCAGCCCGAGCGCGATCACCGGGGACGCCCGCAAGGCGAGGGCGATGACGACGCTGCCCAGCACGGAGGCGGCGACGGCGGCGGCTGCGCCGTGGTCCGCGCCCAGGCTGCGATCCGGCCCCCACGGGCGCCGGCGGCCCACCCGCCGCAGCGTGATGCCTGACGTCACACCCATGCAACCAGAAGCTTGGACCGGTGACGGGCAAACCTCCACGGCGGCCGTCGCAAGACCGCTCGTTGGGGTTGGGGGCGGCTGTACGTTCGGCCAGGCGTGCCGATGGGCTTCGCCGGCCGCCTCACCTACCGTGGCGTCATGGCGCGTCAGCTGGTCGCGGTGGTCCCGGCGCCGGGAACGACCCGGAGCCGAGCCCGCGAGGGACCGTCGCTCGCCCTCAGGACCGAGCGCGCGCTGGACCGCACCGAACACCACCTCCAGGCCGAGCGGCTCCGCGGATGGGACCCCTTCGACGGACTCTGCTCGCCCCTGTTCTCTCTCCCGGTGCTCCGCTCGCAGCGGCTGCTCCGGTTCGCCGCTCAGCAGCTGATCAAGCGTTCCCGCTGGAACGTGCGACCCCTGCTCCGAGTCCCCAAGCAGCTCAACCCGGTCACGATCGGGCTCTACCTCCAGGGGCAGGCGCAGCGCGCCGCGGCCGATCCGGAGAGCCGGGGCCGCCGGCGCGAGCAGGCGATCCTCGCCCAGGGCCTCCTCGCGGCGGGGGCCCCCAGTGGCTATTCCGGAAGCTGCTGGGGCTATCCCTTCGACTGGGAGACGCGTCACGGGACGGTCCCGGCCGGCACCCCGACCGTGGTCGCGACTGGGATGATCGCCAACGGCCTGTGGTCCGCTCATCGGCTGCTGGGACTGGACCGAGCCGGCGAGTTGCTGGTCAGCTGTGCCGCGTTCGTCATGCGCGACCTCGACCGGCTCTGTTGCGGGGACGACGGCACGTTCTGCTTCAGCTACGCGCCCGGCACCCGGCAGGCGGTCCTCAATGCCACCCTCAAGGGCTCGCGTCTGCTGGCCCAGGCGCACGCCCTGGCGGACAGTCCGGACAGTCCGGACAGTGCGGACAGGGCGGAATGGCTGGAAGCGGCTGCCCGGTCGGCCCGGTTCGTGGTCGCTCACCAGCTCCCGTCGGGCGCCTGGCCGTACTCGCTGAGCGATCCTCGGTGCGATCACTTCCACACGGGCTACGTCCTGGAATGCCTGCGCGCCTACCGCGCTCTGTCCGAAGACGAGTCGGTCGCCGAGGCCATCGCGCGCGGGTGGGCCTACTACCGGACGCGCCTCTTCACCGGCGAGCTGATCCCCAAGTATTACGACGACAGAGCCGAGCCGCTGGACGCCACCGCCTGCGCGCAGGCGATCATCACCCTGTGCGAGTTCGGCGACCTCGAGGCCGCCGCGGCGGTCGTCGAGCACGCGTTCGGCCGTCTGGCGCGCGCCGACGGCTCGTACGCCTACCAGGAACGCTCTGGCCGCACGGTCACGACCCCGTTCCTGCGCTGGTCGACGGCCTGGATGTACTGCGCGCTGAGCCGGTTTGCGGTGGCGATCGCATGAGGCAGGTGCTCCAGGCGCGACAGAGCGGCGAGACGGTGGTGCGCCACGTCCCGCGGCCGGCGTGCCCGCCCGGAGGGGTGCTCGTGCACACCGCGTTCTCGGCGATCAGCTCCGGCACCGAACGGGCGCGCGTGGAGCTGTCGCGCAAGTCGCTGATCGGCAAGGCCAAAGAGCGCCCCGACCTCGTCCGCGAGGTGTGGCGCCGGAGCCGGCGCGAGGGCCTGACCTCGACGATGCGGCTCGTCCAGCACCGGCTGACCGAGGAGACTCCGGTCGGCTACAGCTGCGCGGGGACGGTCATCGAGGCCGGGGAGCATGCCCGTGGCCTGCTCCCCGGCGACCGCGTCGCGTGCGCCGGAGCCGCGGCCAACCATGCCGAGTTCGTCGCCGTGCCCGCCAACCTGTGCGCCCGGGTGCCGCCCGGCGTGCCGCTCCCGAGCGCCGCCCTGACCACGATCGCGGCCATCGCGCTGCACGCGATCCGCCTGGCGGAGGTAGAGGTCGGCGGCCGGGCGGCGGTCATCGGATGCGGGCTGGTGGGGCAGCTCGCGGTGCGCCTCCTTCGGGCCGCCGGCGTGGAGGCGATCGCCATCGATATCGATCCCAGCCGCGTGGAGCGGGCGCGGGCGGGCGGGGCCGTGGACTGCCTGGTGGCCGGACCGCAGACCGCCGAGCGCGTGAGCACCGCCGCCGGGGCCGGCCTCGACGCCGTCATCGTGACCGCCGCCGCCCGCTCCAGCGATCCGCTGGAGCTGGCCTGCGCGATTGCGCGCGACCGCGGCGCCCTGGTGCTCGTCGGTAGCGTCCCCATCGAGTTCTCCAGGACGCCGCTGTATGAGAAGGAACTGCGGTTCCGGGTGTCGCGATCCTACGGACCGGGGCGCTATGACGCTGAGTATGAGGAGCGAGGGCTCGATTACCCCATCGGCTATGTCCGCTGGACCGAGCAGCGCAACATGGAGGCCGTGCTCCGCCTGCAGGCCCGGGGACTGCTCGATCTGTCGGACCTGGTGGAGGTCATCCCGGTGGAGCAGGCTGCCGTGGCATACGCGCGGCTGGCCGGTGATCCGGCCACCGTCCCGCACGGCGCCCTGGTGCTCTCCTACGACGGCGCACCGGACGGCCACGTCAACGGCAACGGGGCAGCCGCAGGCCCGAGACCGGCCTCCCCCGCCGAGCGGCCGAAGGCCGGCACGGCCACCTCGCCGGTGCGCGTGGGGCTGATCGGGCCCGGCGGCTTTGCCGCCCGTACCATCATCCCGGCGCTGCGCGCCGCCGGAGCGGATCTGGTCGTCGCCGGCGGTGGATCCGGCCGGTCGGCAGCGGCGGCGGTGCGTGACGGCTTGTTCCGCCGGGCCGCATCCGGGCCGGCTGCGGTCATCGCCGATCCCGAGGTCGACGCCGTCGTCATCTGCACCCGGCACGGCGACCACGCGGCGCTCGCGGCCGATGCCCTGGTGGGCGGAAAGCACGTGTTCTGCGAGAAGCCGCTGGCGTTGACCGAGACCGAGCGTGAGGCCGTGATGGCGGCCGCCCACGCCTCGGCGGGGATCCTGTCGGTCGGCTTCAACCGCCGCTTCTCCCCGCTGCTCGGCGAGATGCGGTCGTTCCTGGCCGAGGCGGGTGGGGTGGGTGGGCCGCGGTCCCCCATGACCGTGACGTACCGGGTCGCCGCCGGGCCGCTGCCCGCTGACCATTGGGCCCACGACCTCGCTCAGGGCGGAGGGCGGGCACTCGGCGAGGCCGGACACTTCATCGACAGCCTTGTGTTCCTGACCGGCAGTCCGGTCATCGGCGTGCACGCCGCCGGCCACCGGCCGGACGATCGGCCACTTCAGGGGTGCGACAACCTGGTGGTCACGCTGCGCTTCGCCGACTTCAGCGTGGCATCGCTCGTCTACGTCGCCGACGGATCGTCGCGGCTGCCGAAGGAGCGCGTGGAGGGATTCTGCGGGAGCCGGACGGCCATCCTTGAGGACTACGTCGCCCTGGACCTCCACGACGCCGGGGAGCATCGCCGGCGACGGCTGGCGCGCCAGGACAAGGGGCACGCTCGGGAGGTGGCCGCTTTCCTCCGCGGGGTCCAGTGCGGACGCCCGCCGGTGGCGCCGGCGGAGATCGACAATGTGACCCTCGCCACGCTGGCGCTCATCGAAGCGCTGCGCACCGGCCGCGCGGTCTCGCTGCCCCCGCCGGGACGGCCGGCATGACCGCATGGGGACGCCGCGCAAGCGAGGCGCTCACGGAGGTGCGACACCACCACCTGGCCCGCGGCGTCGCGACCGCCACCGCCGTGACCCTGGCTGGGCAGCTGCTGCGCCGCCCCCGCGAGGCCGCGGTCGCCGGGCTGGCAGCCGGTCTCGTCGAGGCCTCGGTGCTCGGCCGTTGCGCGGCGCTGTCGCGTGATGTCCGCAATGCCGAGGACGCGGCGCTGATGGCGCCGATCCTGACCCCGGCGCACATGCCGCTGGGCACCTGGGCCGTGGAGCCGGACTTCCTGCGCCTGCTGGCGGACGAGCTGACGCGCGACCCGGCGAACGTGGTGGAGCTCGGCTCCGGAGCATCGACGGTGCTGATGGCGGCGGTCCGCCGCCACCGAGGCGGACCACCGATCGTCAGCATCGACCACGAGTCCGGCTTCGCCGCCCGGACCCGGACCGCGCTCGCGCGTGCCGGGCTGTCCGACCAGGCCGAGGTGCACGTCGCGGGCCTGCAGGCCACGACGGTGGCTGGACGGACGCTGCCGTGGTACGACCGCGACGTGCTGGCGCAGGTGCTGCCGGGGCGGATCGACCTGCTGGTCGTCGACGGTCCGCCTTCGACGACCAGGCGAGCCCGGTGGCCGGCCATGGAGGTGCTGTCGGATCGGCTGAGCGACGACTGTGTCATCCTCCTCGATGACGGGCGGCGGCGGGACGAGACGGGCACCGTGCGGCTGTGGGCGCGGCGGTTCCCGGGACTCGGGCTCTTCTGGCATGACACGGTCAAGGGGACCTGGCGACTCGAGCCGGCCCCTTCCGCCGACGGCATGGCGCTGCGGTGGGCGCGCCGCGGGCTTGACACCTTGGATGCCCACCCGGCCGGGTTCAGGCGCTGGCCGGTGAGGCGGTGACCCCGCTGCCTTCTCGTCACGGGCAACGGCGGCGTGCGGGCGCGCACGAGCGCGCCCGCGCGCTGTCCGCCGCAAACGCCACCATCGCCGGCGAACGTGTCATCGGGCAAGTGCCGCGGAGCGCGGGGCCGAGCGCGGCCGCAGATCGTCGTAGATGCCGATCAGCTGTCCCAGCGGATCGGCGGCCGCCGGAGGCGGCGGCGCGGGCCGGTCGATGCTGCGGGTCAGCGTGCGCTCGATCTCGCCGGCCCAGGCCGACGCCGACAGCTCTACGGTTCTGACGCCAGGCGGCCGGGCGACGACATCGCTGGCCAGCACCGGTACTCCGGCGACCAGCGCCTCCCGGATGCTGACGGCGTCCCCGTCGGTCAGCGTCGGCCGCAGGTAGATCGCCGCGTGCCTCAGCGCCGGAGCGAGAGGCTCGCCGAAGAACACGGCGATCCGATCGCGGACGTCCTCCTCGCCGGCGGCCGCGACCAGCCGTCGGAGCAGATTGCCCTCGTGACGCGATCGCGGCGGGGAGGCCACGAAGATGGCCAGACGAAGGTCGCGGCGACGTTCCGCCAGAGCCGTAAAGGCGCCGATCGCGGTCTCCAGGCCGTAGAGCGTCTGGCCATGCCTGTCGATGCTCAGGCGATAGGCGGCCGTCAGCAGCGGCGTTCCCATCCCCATGAACGCCGCCGCCTCCCGCGACAGCGTCGCCGTCTCATCCCCGCTCGGGATGTAGGCCGGGATGAGCACGATGCGCCGGTCGCCGACGCAGGCCAGCGACCGCGCCACCTCCGCCGATACCGCGACCAGCACGTCGAACCGCCGCAGCGCCCAGCGGGTGAGCGGGGGGACGCCGGGGAAGCGGCTGCTCAGGTAGGGCTCCAACTCGCGCCCGTGGACGGTGACCACGGTTGCGGCCGACCGGCGCCGCAGGGCCAGGGCGGCCGCCAGCAAAGTCGACCAGCGCGAGTGGTGGTAGTGCACGATGCGCCCGTCGACCGCGCGCAGCACGCGCCAGTAGCGCCACGGGTTGCCGTGGAGACCGGCGATGACCAGCGGATCAGGGTCATCGCCGCGGAAGTGGTTGACAACAGCCACCCGCAGCCCACGCTCCCGAGCGCCCTTGGCGACCCGCGCGACGTGGGCCGAGACTCCGCCCCGCGGCGGCGGGTACGGCCCGACCAGGACGACGTCGAACTCGCTCACGGCGCACCGTCGATGAAGGTGCGCTGCCACAGCTCCAGCGTCAGCAGAGCCCACAGCCGCAGGGCGTTGTCCTCCCGCCCGGCGCGGTTGGCGTCGATCAGGCGCTGCACCTCGGAGACCTTGAACAGCCCCCGTTCCGACACGACCTCCGGCGAGAGCAGCTCCCGGACCATCGGCTCGAGATCGCCGACCAGCCAGGACCGCACCGGCGCGCCGAAACCGGCCTTTGGCCGGTGGATGATCTCCGCCGGTAGCACTCCTTCCATGCTGCGCTTGAAGACATACTTGCGGGTCAGGCGGTGGAGCTTGAGCTGCGGCGGGATACGCGCCGACAATGCGACGAGCTCGTCGTCGAGCAGGGGGACGCGCACCTCAGTCGACGCCGCCATGCTCATCTTGTCGGTGTACGTCAGGTTCAGACACGGCAGGAACGTCTTGATGTCCAGGTAGAGCAGCTGATTGAGCCAGTGCTCGCCGCGCACCCGCTCAAGGTGGGCGCGGTGGCGGCCGAGCGGGTCCTCGACCGGGACGTCACGGTCAAGCAGGGCGCTCAGCTCCGCACGCTGGTAGTACGAGCAGTAGGTGAGATAGCGATCCCACTGGGACGCGTCGAGCCCGCGGGCGAGCTTCATCAGGTTGCGCCGCGGGCCGCGCCAGCGCCCGGGGGGACCGAGCGTCATGCGGGTCTCGGCCAGCCGTCGCGCTCGTCCGCGCAGGGTCACCGGCAGCACGTTCAGCGCGCGTCCCAGCTGCGCCGCCAGATGACGCGGGTAGCCGGCGAAGATCTCGTCCCCGCCCATCCCGCTCAACACCACGGTCAGACGCTCCCGCGCCGCTGCGCAGATGAGATAGGTGGTGATTGCGGCCGGATCGGCGACCGGCTCGTCCATGTGCCAGATGAGCCTCGGCAGCAGATCGACGACGTCGGCGTCGAGGATCTGCTCGTGGTAGTCGATGTCGAAGCGACGGGCGACCTCCCGCGCATATCGGACATCGTCAGGCATGATCTCATGCCGGAGATCGCGGGCGCTGGCGCCGATGGTGAACGTCGTCACACGACCGGCCGCGCGGCTCATCTCCGCGACGATGGCACTGGAGTCGATGCCGCCGCTCAGGAAGCTGCCAAGCGGGACGTCGGACACCATCTGCCGGCGCACCGCCGCCTGGACCGTCGCCTGGACATCTTCGGCCCAGTCCTTTGACGGACGCGGGTCCGGCGCGAACTTCATGTCCCAGTACTGTCCGATGGCTAGGCCCTCGGCCGAGAACGTCGCGTAGTGGCCCGGAGGCAGCTTCTGGACGCTGTCGAACAGGGTGTCGGGGTCCGGCACCCACAGGAACGTCAGGTAGGCGGCGAGCGCCTCCCGCCTGAGCCGCGGGCGCGGCAGCGCCGGCAGCAGCGCCTTCACCTCGGACGCGAAGTACAGGATGCCGTCGTGCTGGGCGTGGTACAGCGGCTTGACCCCGAGACGATCGCGGGCGAGGAACAGCTCATCCCGCTTCCGGTCCCAGATAGCCATCGCAAAGATCCCGTTGAGGCGAGTGAGCATCGCCGGCCCGTACCGCTCGTACATGGCGAGCGCCACCTCGGTGTCGCAGTCGCTGCGAAACCGGCGACCATCTTGCTCCAGTCCGCGGCGCAGCTCGCGGAAGTTGTAGATCTCGCCGTTGTACGTGATCCAGTACCGGCCGCTGGGATCGCACATCGGCTGCTTCCCACGCGGACCCGGATCCAGGATGCTGAGCCGGCGGTGCCCGAGCGACGCCGGCATGCCGCCGTCGACACTGTTCAGGCACCGGGAGCCCTGGTCGTCGGGGCCGCGGTGCACCAGGCGGTCGGTCATCGCCTGAACGAGCACCTCGTCGGCACGGCCCGCGAACCCGCAGATGCCGCACATGATCAGGCCGTGTCGCCGGAACCTCGGATAGCGGCCTGGCCGGCGTGCGCCGGACTCCGCGGCCCGTGGCCGTTTGACGGCGCCGCCAACGGCTGGACCTCCAGATCCGCTGCGCCGCCGCCGGCGCCGCTCCCCGGTGCAGCGACCTCCACCGTTTCGCGGGCAACGCCGACGGTGATGAACCCCAGGGGCCGGGCCGGGACACGCGACAGCGTCACGGCCAGCTCGTTGAGGACCGCCGGCCGCACGGGGTCGGCCAGCGCCACGATCAGTGCGTCGGCGAGCGCGCCGAGCGTCTGCGCCTCCCCGGAGGCCCGGAGCGGTGGGGCGTCGATGAGGACCAGGTCGGCCCGGACGTGGCGAAGAGACTCGATGAGATCGGCCACGGCCCGCGTGCCCAGGAATCCCGAGTGGGGCGGCACGGAGCCGGTGGGGAGGACCATCAGGTCTCCTGGGACCGCCGGGATCGTCACCATCGCCTGCTCCAGCGCGGAGCTCCCCAGCGCGACCTCGGTGACCCCGGGGCGCTCCTCGAGGCCAAACAGGCTGGTGATGGAGGCACGCCGGGCATCGAGATCGCACAGGAGCACGCGGCGGCCGCCGCGGGTCATCGTCACCGCTAGGTTCGCGGCGAGCTCCGCCTTGCCCCGGTAGGAGCGGGCACTCGTCAGGAGCAGCGACGTGAACTCGTGCTCCAGCCCGGCGAACTCCAGGCTGGACTTCAGGACGCTGAACGCCTCGGCCGTGTGCCCGTGGGGATCGCGCAGGACCGCGAGTGGCGGGACCTCCGGCCCCGGATCCGCGCTCACCAGCTGCGCAGCGGGTATCTGCGTGGCCACCGGCTCCCCGCCGCGTGCGGCGCGGGTGCGGGTGCGGGTCGAGCTGGTCCGCCGCCGGTTGTAGAGGTGCGCGCGCGTCTGCGTGTCCGGGCTCGAAGGTGTGACTATCGCCGCGGTCACGGCGAGCTGCTTCTCCCTGATCTGCTGCGGGATGGCGGAGGCCAGGGCTTTCGCCCGCTGCCAGGCCGACGGCACCGGGATCGCGGCCAGGTGGGAGAGCCTGAGACGTTCTCCGATCTCCTCCACGCCGGCCCGCTTGTCGAGCGTCTCCATCAGGAAGACGAGGGCGACCGCCAGCACGAGTCCCACGGCGAGCCCGAGGGCCGCGCTGCGAGCCGGATGGGGCCCCACCCTGGTCGCGCTCTGCGCCGGCGCGACCAGAACGGCGTCGTTGGCGCCCGCGGCCTGCATGGCGGCCAGTCGCTCCTGCTCGTGCCCCAGGAAGGTGGCCGAGGGCGTTCCTGCGCCGCCGGATCTCTGGAGCGCGCTCAGCTGCCGGGTGATGCCCTCCAGCGCCGACGTGATCGCCTGGTTGTCGATCTGGCCCCGGTACAGGGTGTACGCCCGCGCATAACTGGTGGCAAGGTCCATTGCCCGCGCAGGGGAGGAGGCGTTGACCGAGAAGCCGAGGAGGTCGGCGCTGAGGGAGCTGGTGACGCTGGACTCGTTGAGCAGGTCGGTGGGAGAGGCCGACACACCCGCCAGCCGCAGCGCGTCCCGGGCGACGGGCGCCGTCCGCGCCAGCGCCGCCTGGGTCGCCACGTTGCGGGTGGGAGCGGTGGCCGCATAATTCGTCGCCAACCCGTTCAGGGTGGCCCCGATGTTGGTGTAGGTGAGCAGAACCTGGGCGTTGGCGGAGTAGACCTTCTCCTGGCGGATGGCCAGCACCAGGGTGAGCAGCGGAACCAGAACGATCGCCGGCACGATGACCGCCCACCGGCGGACCAGCAGCGCCCAGTATGCGTGAAGATCCAGGGTCACCGGCGTCTTACCCTAGGCGCGCTTCCGAGGGCTGCCAATCGTCCACTTGGATAGCTTGCGAGCGCCGCCTAGCCGGTCGTCTAGTGCGGAGGCCCCCGTCGGGCGGGCCAGGCGCCAGAGCGCCAGCACCAGCAGGAGCCACCCGGCCAGTTCGGCGCCCTGCTTGACGCCCACTCTCAGCTGGTAGGCGAGACTCTGGATCCCCCAGCCGAGCGCCTCGACGATGCGCACGCCGAAGACATGGATGGCATAGGAGGCGACCAGGGTGAGCACGGCGACCCTCACCAGGGACGCGGGGGCCCGGCCGGCGGCCAGACGGGTCACGCCCGCCACCAGGGTGATCAGCAGGGGCAGGTAGATGAGCTTGCCGTAGCTGAGTCGGTCGACCTCGACGTGGACGGGCGACACCTCCACGACGAACAGGACGAGGAGCACGACCCCGCAGAGCGCCCAGAGCAGGCGGTCCCCGGCTCGTCCGGCTCGCAGAAGCGCCATGACGGTGCCGGCCGCCAGAGCCACGGCGGTTGCCCGGTGCGACCAACTCACGCTGAGGTTGGCGTTGAGCAGACGGCTGCTGAAGCCGGCCCGAAAGTCCAGGGCGTTGGTGACGACCACGGCCGCTGCGGCCATCCCCGCCAGCACGACCGGAACCATCAGCCCGCCACGCTGGCGGGACGGGCACTGCCCGGCGCTGGACGCGCTTCGCCCTATGAGACCCCCAGCGGACGCGGCTCGGCCAGCAGCCCGTTGACGTGCGCGTAGTGGCTGGCCTCGGTCCGGTTGCCGACGTCCAGCTTGCGGTAGACGTTGGACAGGTGGAACTTGACCGTCTGCTCGGTCACCCACAGGCTCCGGGCGATTTCGCCGTTGGTGGCGCCGGCCGCCACCAGCCGGAGCACCTCCAACTCGCGCGCCGTCAGCGCCGAGTCATCGCCGGCCGCCGTGGCCGGTTCCGTCTGCGACGGCCCGCCGGACTGCCGGTGGCGGTAGAGCACATGGCCGCTGACCGTTTCACGCACGAGGGTGGCCAGCGCCATCGGGTGCGCTGCCTTGGAGATGGTGGCGACAGCACCGGCGGCGAAGACCGCCTCCAGCCACTCGGCGTCCATCGCCATCGTCAACACGATGACGGCGATGCCGGGGCCCTCGCTCGTGACCTGGCGGACGAGATCCAGGATCGGACCGTCGCGGTCGCAGTCCATGTCGTCGATGAGCACCACGTCGGGGGCCGCATCCACGATCGAGCGCCAGGACGGCGTTCGCTGATCGACATCGCCCAGCAGCTTGAACTCCCCGCTCTCCCGCAGGCCGATGGCGATGGCGCCCAGGATCAGTGAGTTGTCGGCGACCACGAGCAGCCGCTGCATGGGGTGCCCCCGGTGCGGTCGTGGGTCTTCCAGTAACAGTCAGATGAATCCTGCTACGTGACCTGCCGCATGCCGCTGGACGTTGGTCCAGGCTCGGACTGCACGCTCGGAGGGTCTTGGAGGCCTGGTCTACGCATCCGCTCCCACCGGGGTCATCCTCACTGCATTCGATGACGTCCGTCGAGTCGCCCCAGTCGTTTCCCGCCGGTCAGCACGTGGTCACCGCCACGGAGCCGGCCGCGGATCCGCCCACCGACGCGGAGGAGTTGCTCCACGTCGTCAACGGACCCGCGCGGGAGGCGCTCCTGCACCGGCGTCGCTCCGGCCGGGACCGCCTGATGCCCCGCAGTCTCCTGCTCGCCGATCTGGCCGGACTGTGCCTGGCCTATGCCCTAGCGACGCTCCTGGCCACCGGGGATGGAGTCCTGGGCACCCCGCGGGAGATGCTGGTGTTCGCGCTCACGCTTCCGTGCTGGGTGCTCGCGGCCAAGCTCCACGGGTTGTATGAGCACGACCAGGCGCGGACCGACCACACCACCACCGACGACGTGGTCGGGATCGTCCACATCGTCACCGCGGGGGTGCTCCTCCTGCTGGTCGCGTCCCGCGTGGCCGGGCGCGCCAGCCCCTCGGTCGACGCCCTGATCGTCTTCTGGGGGCTGGCGATCTGCGTCCTTCCGGCGGCGCGGACGATTGCCCGCGAGGTGTGCCGGCACAGCGCGGCCTACACGCAGAACGCGATCATCGTTGGCGCCGGCGAGGTGGGTCAGCTCATAGGCCGCAAGCTCATCAGGCATCCCGAGTACGGAGTCAACGTCGTGGGATTCGTCGACAGCGAGCCCCGGGCGCGCCGCTCTGACCTCCCGGAGCACTTCAGCATCCTGGGGCCGCCGCAGAGCCTCCCGGATCTCGTGCGGCGTCTGGACGTGGACCGGGTGGTGATCGCGTTTTCGCACGCGTCCGCGGCTGAGCTGGTGAGCCTCGTCCGACGGCTCAGCGGGCTGCCGGTGCAGATCGATCTTGTGCCCCGGCTGTTCGAGCTCGTCGGGCCTCACACGAACGTCTACGGCGTGGAGGGCATCCCCCTGCTGGGACTGACTCCGACGCGCGCGGGGCGCGGCGCGCGAGCGCTCAAGCGTGGACTGGACGTCGTCGCGTCGGCCGCGGGCCTGATCCTGCTGGCGCCGCTCCTGGGCTGGATCGCCCTGCGCATCCACCGGGGCTCGCCCGGGCCGGTCCTCTTCCGCCAGACTCGTCTCGGAATCGAGATGCGGGAGTTTGAGCTGCTCAAGTTCCGCACGATGAAGGTGGAGACCGACTCATCGGCACACAGGGACTACATCCGAGCGACGATGAGCGCATCGGCCGAGGCGGACGAGAGCGGCCTGTACAAGCTGGACCGCGGCGACTCCGTTACCTCGGTGGGGCGGTGGCTGCGACGCACCAGTCTCGACGAGCTCCCCCAGCTGGTCAACATCCTGCGCGGCGACATGTCGCTGGTGGGCCCCCGGCCGTGCATCCCGTACGAGGTCGAGAACTTTGAGCGCCACCACCTCGAGCGCTTCTCGGTGCCCCAGGGGCTGACCGGGCTGTGGCAGGTGGCCGCCAGAGCCAACTCCACTTATGGCGAATCGCTGGACATGGATGTGGCCTACGCCAGGAACTGGTCCCTCGGTCTTGACCTGCGGCTGCTGCTGCGCACACCAGGCGCGGTTCTCCGTCAGCGATCCTCGACGGCATGACGGCGGCGGCCCCGTCCGCCGGCCCCGCGGTCGCGTTGAAGATGGCGGTGGTGGGGCTCGGATACTGGGGTCCGAACCTGATCCGCAATCTACATGAGCTGCCGCAGGTGGGCGAGATATGGGCGTGCGATCTGCGCTCGGACCGGCTCGAGGCGATCACCCGCCGCTTTCCCGCGACCCGGGCCACCACCAGCTATGACGTCATCCTGGCCGATCCGACGATCGATGCGGTCCTGATCGCCACTCCGATCTCCACGCATCGTCGACTCGCCTCAGCGGCGCTTCAGGCCGGCAAGCACGTCTTCGTGGAGAAGCCACTGGCGGCCTCCAGCGCCGAGATCGTCTCGCTCATGAGCCAGGCGCAGGCCGCCGGCCTGGTGCTGATGCCGGGTCACACGTTCCTGTACAGCCCGTCGGTGACGATGATCCGCAGCCTGATCGAGGACGGCGAGCTGGGAGAGATCTACTTCGTGTCGACCAGCCGGGTGAACCTCGGGCTGCACCAGAGCGATGTCAGCGTGGCTTGGGACCTCGGCCCCCACGACTTCTCGATCCTGCGCCACTGGCTGAACGAGTCACCGCATCGCGTCAGTGCCCTGGCCCGCGGCTGCATCATTCCCGGCATTCCAGACGTCGCCTTCATCGACCTGGAGTACACCTCGGGAACGGTGGGACATGTCGAACTGTCGTGGCTGTCTCCGAGCAAGCTGCGCCGCACGACGATCGTCGGCTCACGCAAGATGGTCATCTACGACGACACGTCCACCGAGCCCGTGCGGGTCTTCGACTCCGGCGCCGACCTCCCGGATCCCGCCACCTTCGGCGAGTACCAGCTGACATATCGAACCGGTGACATCTTGTCCCCGCACGTGGAGGCAGTCGAGCCGGTCTTCCGAGAGCTCGAGGACTTCTGTGCGGCCATCCTCCATGGCACGACACCGCAGTCCTCAGCCGAACTTGGCCTCGACGTCGTGCGGACCGTCGAGGCCGTGGATGCATCGCTCGCCGGGGGCGGATTGCGTGTGAGCCTTCCTCCGGTGCCGATGTCCGCCGCCGTCGATGCGGATGGGACTCGGCCCCCCACATTCGGCCCCCTGCCCGCCGGCGCCGGCCAACCCTGAGCCCAGGCGCCCAGGGTTGCCGGCGCCGTGGCCGGCGTGAACGTTCACGCGACGCCGGAGCCGAGACGGGCCTGGAGATCGATATGCCCCTCGGTGGCTGACCCCCAGGCGGGCCGGATCTGCGGCGCCTGCGGCGGCGGAGGATCCTCCGACCGGACCGACGGGAGTGCGACTGGTTCCTCCGGGGTGATCAGCCCATTGACGTGCGCGAAGTGGCAGGCCTCGGTCCGGTTGGCAACATCCAGCTTGCGGTAGATGTTGGAGACGTGGAACTTCACGGTCTGCTCGGTGATCCACAGACGCCGGGCGATCTCCCCGTTGGTGGCGCCGCCCGCGACAAGCTGCAGAATCTCCTGCTCGCGATGGGTCAGCGCAGTTCGCTCAGATGCCATCTCCTTTTGGGTGTTCGCGGTCGGGAGGCTGGGCAGCGGGTGCACGATGTGTCCGCTCAGCGCCTCCCGCACCAGGGTCACCAGCGCGACGGGGTGAACGGATTTGGAGATCGCACCGCTGGCGCCGGCCGCGAGCGCGCGCCTCAGCCAGTCCCCGTCCATATTCACTGTCAGAACGATGATGGTGGTCTCCTCGCTCTCTTCCTTGATGCCCCGGATCAGGTCAACCGCCTCCGGGGAACGATCGCCTTCGTCCACGAGCACCAGGTCCACCCCGGTCTCGGCGATCATGCGTGCGCGTGCCTTGTGTGGATCCGCGTAGCCGACGAGCTGAAACCCGCCGCTGTCCCTCATCCCGGTGCGGATCGCCTCCACGATGAGCGAGTTGTCTGCCACAACGATGAGTCTCTTCATCGCCGGTTGCCGTTCTTGGCGGCATCCGTGCAGTTCGAAAACAATCTCATCCTCAAGTCCTCCGAGGTTTCGCAAAGTTGGTCGTCAGTGAAGACGAAAGTCCCCCCGTATGGTCATCGGTTGCGCCCAGTTCCCGGCCGGGCGCAAGGCGACGGCCGCCTCACGGTCCGCTGAGCCGCCGGCAATGCTCGAATGAGCAGCGGTCAGCGAGGTCGGCAATCAACCGGGGCGGTCGAGTCGCCCGCCCAGCAGCGCCGAAGAGAGCGCCGCGCGATCGAGATCGATTCGCCCGGAGAGGAGCCCGGCGAGCAGCGCGACAGCGAGAGCCGCTGCGACGAGCGCGGCTCCTCCTGAGGCGCCCGTGGAGGCCGCACCGCCGACGCTTCCAGCAGATCCGCCGAGGGCCGGAACCCACGGGGCCGGGGCAGTCGTCCGCAGCGCACCGCGCGTTGCAGACCCTGCCGCCCCCAGCGGGCCCTGATGCGGGACGGCTTGGGCCAGCGCGGAATGCCCGCTCGATTCATGACCCGCGGAAGCTGCCGGTGCCTCGTCGGGCCATCGGCGCGCAGCGACCGTCGCCTCCGGTGAGGACATCACTGAGCGCCGGACCGGTGACGACCTGGCCGGCTTGAGCCGGTCGTCACCGGGCACCGGAGGCTGATGGACCTTCCGGACGGCGGGCAAGGCGTCGGGCCCGGACCGTGCCGCGAGACCGGGCGCGGCGGGGCTCGGCCTGGCCGCCCGCCAGGCTGTCGGTTTGGCCAGCGGCGCCGGCTCGACCACCGGCGCCGGCAATGCCGCAGCGGCCGCAGGCGATGCCACCGGCGTGGACGGGCTTGAAACCGGGGCCGGGACGGGCGGCGCTGGCGCCGGAGCCGACGACCCAGCACCGCCGGCAGAGCAGGAGGACACCGCGGTGCCGGAGACCGGCGGTGAGGTGCTCGACGCGCATTGTGCCGACGGGGAGCCGGGCGCGGGCGACGTCTGCGCTGCCGGAGTCTGGACGGCTCCTCGCGTCGCGGCGGTGGCGATGGTGGCCGTCGCCGGCGGACTGGAGGACGGCCTACCACCGCTCGCCGTCCGGAGGGGCGTGGCCCGTGGGGCCTTTGGTCGAGAAGGGGCTGGGGTCGTCGCCGGCCCCGGGTGGGTTCTCGGTGATGTCGTCCTGGCCGGCGCCGGGCAGCCTCCCGCGGGCGCCGGATTCACCCGAGTTGTCGGCAAGGACAACGGCAAGCCCGAGGAGGCCGGCCGCGAAGCCGACACCCCCTCCGGCGGAGCGCCACTGGGAGCGCTCGCCTGTTGGTGGTGCCCGGGCGGGGAGGCCCCGCCGGCGGCGGGACACACCGCAGCAGTTGATGAGCAGCAGGTTTCCGCCGCGGAGGCGGAGGGGTCGAGCGCCAGCGCCACCGGGACGCTCATGAGGACCGACACGCAGCCGGCCAGCCAACCTCGCCGCCGAGGGGATGGCGTTCTGAAGCCTCCTCTACCGAGGCTCACATCCATTCTGCCCCTCGCTGCGTCATGTCGCCCCCCGGCCCTGAGCGCAAATTCACCCAAGAATCGCGTTCAGTGACCAGCCTACGCCCACTGAAATATGGAGAAGCCGAACGCTGCGGAACTCACACGCCCGGGTCTCCCAACTCCGCAAGTGTAGCGCGTGGAGTTGCTAATCAACGCGAAGTCTGCACAAACCGCCCAAAAGCTCATGCCGCCACGCGCCTAGTGTCCTGATTCACAAATTCGACGGCAGCCTCGCGGCGTCTGGACGCGCCTGACGGGCGGCGACGACCACGCCGGACCACCAGTACGACTTTGGTCGTCGCCGCCCGCCAGCCACGCCCAGCCACTCCCGTGGCTGCTCGCGAATTTCCGACTCAGGACACTAGGCCCCACCACCCAGGTTGAGCCGCAGACGGTCGACCCCGGGTAGCGCGTGGTGACGCTACCGGCGCACCGACACTGAATACGGGTGCAAAGCGTTCACCGGTTTTTTGAGTTTGTCGCCTCACGACCGCCGATCGCCGACGAACCCTTGACTGCGCATCTGGCAGGGGGTTACGGTTGCGCGAGGATCGCCATCGAACATAGGTCGATTTAGGGCACCGGGATTCGTTGCTGTGTAAGGCGACGAGAGGGGGAGAGATGTCTCTGGAATCGTCCCGCCACCTGGGTGATGGGTGGAGGTCTCGCACGAGTGCCGACGATCGGTGCGTGAGCGGGGTGCGCGGCAGGCGACGGATGCGGCGCACGCTGTTGCCGCTTGTCGCTCTCGGTGTCGTACTGGTAGGCGGAGGATCGGCTCTGGCGTTCCAGCAACTGCCCCCGGGAGCGCAGGTGAACGATGATCTGGCTGCCGGGATCAACCAGAACCTCAGCGTTGGCAACGAGGATCCGACGAACGCCGACGTCGTCGGCGGTGCACTCGTCGCCGGTAAGCCGGCCGTCCCGTGGGCGATATTCCGGCAGCGTGAGACGAATGGGTCCTCTCCCCCTGCCGATCAGGTGTTCTCCCGCTCGTTTGCCGCGGGCGTCTGGACGACGCGCGGCATCGGCACGGTGGGTGGCCGCTCGAGCGCGAGCCCGCAGTTTCGCGCATCGCTGAACTTCGACCAGGGCCAAGATGGCGAGGCGCCGTCGATCGACTTCGCGGGCGCGGGACGCGCAGTGCCGTGGGCCACGTGGTACGAGAACACCGCGGGCACGGGCTTTCAGAACAACAACGTATTCGCCAGCCGGTTCGACAACACCGGCGACGCGAACCAGAACAAGTGGATCTTCGCCGGCCAGAATCGCGGAACCGGCGGAGGGAGCGTCCCCGTCCCGTCGCTGAACATCCATACCGGCCAGGACGCGGAGAACCCGTCCGTGGCGGGCGGCTCAGCGGTTGATCCGACGAAGCCGGGACCTTGGGTGACGTGGCAGGAGACGACGACTTCTCCCATCAGCGGGAGGGATCAGATCTTCGTCGAACGGCCGATCGGCCCGGGCGCTGCGAACTGCGACGGAGTGACCCCAGCGGGTATTCCGGTGAACGGTCACGTCCCGGCGATCGGCGGGTTCTGCTGGCAGCAGACCGGGATCCCACGCGTCGGGCCTGCGGGAGCAGATCCCAGTCTCAACGTCGATCCGACGCGCAACGGCGTCGAGCCGGACATCGCCTTCACCGGCGCTAATGACGGCGTGCCATGGGTCGTGTGGTACGAGAAGGACAGCTCCTCGATCAGCGGCCTGCGCAACAACGAGATGGTGTTCGCGGCCAAGGGCATCAGCGACGGTGTGGCCGCCAACGGCGGCTTCCACTGGGTGGCTGTCGGGAGTCAGCTGAGCGGCACGCTCGACACCACCGGCACACATGCGTTCGGAGCATGCGCCGCGTCAGCGGCCAACGAGCAAGCGTGCTCACTCAACCACGACCCCACGAGGGATGCCGAAGATCCCCAGGTCGCCGCCGGCACCATGACGCCCGGCACCGCAACGGTCCCGTGGGTCGCCTGGGACGAGGACGTGGCGGGCGTCAAGCGCATCTTCGTCTCACGCCTGGTTGGCACCGGCACCGCCGCTCATTTCCAGATCGCCAACAACGGAACGCCGATCTCAGGCGCGACGGGCGGCACCCGCCCCGATATCACCTTTGCCGCGAACACCCCGTACGTGTCATGGCGCGCGCAGGTCAACGGGGCGACCAAGGGCTTCATCGGGCACTTCATCAACCCCAGCAACCCCACGTTTGTCCTGGATGAGGCCAACATTCCGCTCACCCCCACCGCTCAGGCGGATGTCCGCGAGCCGATCTCGTCGAACTGCACGGCGAATCCGTTCAACTCCGACGGCGCGGCCTGTCAGGGAGCACCCGTCCCCACCCCGTTCTTCCTGTTCACCAACGGGACCAATCCGCTCCGCCTCTTCGCCGGTGCGGTCACGACCGGCGCCTTCGACCCCACCGCGAAGCTTCTGGCGCACGGGCGAAAAGTGCGCGCAAGCGGTCCGGCGCCGGTCTGTAAGCGTGGGGAGCGGATCTTCTTGACCATCCGGTTCAGGCAGGGCAGAACGACCGCCGCCGCCGCGTGGCGCAAGCACCTCTGCAACGGCAATCCGCAGCAATGGCACCTGGTTCTCAGCGCCCAGGGCCAGAAGCGGTTCCGCCCGGGAAGGGCGACAGGGCTGGGCACGGCCACCATCACCCGCCACGGCCACCGGACGAGGGTCATCCGCTGGAGCAGAGCGGTCAGGCTCGTGAGGTAGCCGCGGGCGGGGCCGCTGATCGAGCCGGGCCCGGCCTGAACAGCCGGCGCTCTCGCCGGATGCCCCGGTACGCGCGCGCGCCGCGGCATCGGTGCCACGCAAGGGAGAGGTCATGCGCTACGGACAGAGCTGGCCGGGGCGCGCGGTGCGCGTGCCGCCCTGACGTCGGAACCGGCGAGCGTTCATTCTGAACCGCCGGGGGATGGTCTGTGAAACATGCGAACCCGGTGGGACCGGCTCGGCGCAGCCACTGTGGGGCGGATCCGGGGGCGGAGACGCACCGGGGATAACTGTTGCCTGTGATGTCGCGGATATCGCTCAGCCTCGAGCTCCCGGCGCACTTTCTCGATGGTTGTGGCCAGCGAGCGGGCTTCGTGTGTCTCGTCGCCTTCCTGCTCTCGTACCTGTTCATCCGTACGAGCGCTCGGCTGATGCGAAACCCGAGCGTCTCATGGTGGCCCGGCAGCGTGGTCACGGAGGGCGGGCTGCATCTGCACCATCTCGTATGGGGCATCCTGTTGTTGCTGCTCTCCGGGTTCCTCGGCTTTGCACTCGATCCGGGGAGCCCGACGCGTGAGATCCTGGCGGCCGTCTTTGGCATCGGCGCCGGGCTGACCCTCGATGAGTTCGCGCTCTGGGTGCACCTAGAGGACGTCTATTGGAAGGAGGAGGGTCGCGCGTCGTTTGACGCTGTCGTGATGGCGACAGTGATCGGCGGTCTGCTCGTGCTCGGTGTCGCGCCGTTCGACCTTCCACACAACGCCTCGTCAGTGTCGACACTGGCCGCCGCGGTGATCATCGACGTGCTTCTCGCCGCGTTCGCGATCCTCAAAGGCAAGCCCGTGCTGGGGATGGCCGGCATCTTCGTCCCACTGGTCTCCCTCGTCGGCGCGGTGCGCCTGGCGTCCCCGAGCTCACCCTGGGCGCGGCACCTCTACCCGCCAGAGGGGAGGAAGTCGACGCGCTCGCGGGTGAGATGGGCGAGGATCCACGCCAGCGGTCGCGTCTGACCGAGACGCTCCCAACAGCTCGGCATCACTGCGATCTGGGGGCCCCATGCACGGTTAACACCGCCGACCAAGATCTGTGACCGGACCGGGGAGCCGGCTCCGAGTCGTTGTGGCCGAGCGGCGACTTCATTGCCCCGCGGTCGGGTCCTCGGACGACGCCGAGGCATCGGACTCGCCGCCACCGGCGGGCTCGATGCTGACGCCGGCGTGGTCGGAGACTTCGACACGGTCGGGAGCGCTCCGAACGAACGAAAGCGGCGCGACTCGCCTAGCGACGAGATAGCGCCGCAGTAAGGGGTCGACGACGTACCAGCGTCCCTGGCGTGCACGTTCTACGACGCCAATGTCCCGGAGCGCGTTGAGCGCCCTCGACGCCTGCTGCGGCTTGAGATTTCGGTAGAGCTCCGCGTCGGCCGCGACTCGGATCGCCATACGCTCGGCAAACCGGCCGGCAGCCCGTATCCGATCCAGCTGCTGCTGATGGCGCAACTGCTCGGACGACATTGCGCGGTCGAGCGCCACCACCACGGTGGCGTGATCGATCTCATGGCTAAGTTCCTCGAGCGCCTGTGCATGCACCTGCTGCGCGATCAGCATCGTCGCTCGCGGATGTCCTTCGCCCAAGTCGACGAGACGCGCCAGACCATCATTGGTGATCGCTGTCCCGTCGCTCGCCAGGCGCTCGCTGATGCCATCCGCCCATTCCTGCGCGGTGATCGGTGTCAGCTCATGGAACGAGCCGAATTGGCTGAGAGCTCTTTCACTCGGGGCAAACAGATCCCGCATGAGATGCTCGATCGACCCGGCGAACAAGACGCTGACGTCAGGGGAACGTTGGAAGACGGCACGGATCTTCCGAGTGACTGTGTCCGCGTCTCCGAAGCGGCCGCTGCTGATGTCCTGAAACTCGTCGAAGAACACGACGACACGCTTCTCGTCATGCTCGGCCAACCGCTGCCCCAGTCGTAGCGCTGCGTCGAACGCCCCTGCTGGATCTTCCTCGGCGCGGGCGAGGTCCAGGCTCATCTCGATGTCGTCGCCCAGGTCTTGGCGCGCGCGAATCGTCGCTGAGACACGCAGGGCCTCCAGGACGTTGCGTCCAGCAGCAACCGCCTCCCGCATCGCGCGCCGAAGCAGTGGACGGTTGGCCAGCAGCTCAAGGCTGAGCAAGTGCGCGAGCGCACCCGTGTCAGCACACTCAAACAGGTCAGTCTTGGCGACGTACGCGCCGTCGCTCTGACATGCGACAAGTGCAGCGTCGGCAACAGTCGTCTTGCCGGTTCGCCGCGGTCCGGCTAGGACAATGTTTCCCCCACCGACGAGAGCCATCGCGATGCGGTCCACGTCGGACGTCCGTCCGATCATGGTGCCGGGATCGAGCGGGTGGTCCGTTGGGAACAGGACGGCGCTACCGATGCGGCGGGTATCACTCATCCCGGCATATGATATCACGTGAAACGTGATATCAAGCTGGGAAAGGTTCCCCAAGCTGGGAAAGGCTCCAAGTACCGCGGACCCTGGGGTTGCCGCCGCTCGCGGGAGGCGTTTGGACAGTTGCCCGGCACCTACTGTACGCGCGCGGCTCCGGTGCGGCCGCCCGCCGCTATGCGACGGGCAAGCGGCCGCTCGGACACGTCCGGGCGTTAGGCGATACGGATGGCGAGCTTGCCCTGGGTGTGGGTGGTGCGGAGGGCCTGGAGCGCCTCGGCCGCGCGGTCGAGCTCGTAGGTGGCCTGGACGGGCACCTTGAGTGAGCCGCTGCCGAGCAGCTGAGCGACGCGGTCGAGGTTCTCCGTCGTCGGCTGCGCCATGACCATGGTGCGGCCAGGGCCCTCGCCGGCGGCGCCGGTGGTGAGGCGATGCGCGCGCCATCCCTCAGCGCGGCGTCGTAGGTGCCCGGCGCGTAGTTGACGAGGTCGAGCAGCGCGTCGACACCGTCGGGGAAGCGCTCGCGGACGGCGGCGGCGACGTCGCCCTCGCGCGGCAGAACCTCCGACACGCCCAGGCCGCGCAGGTATTGCCCGTCCTCGGGCAGCGCTGGAGCGGCGACGGTGGCGCCCGCCTGGGCGGCGAGCTGGACAGCGAAGCTGCCCACGCCGCCGGTGGCACCAACGATGAGCACGGTGTCGCCCTCGGCGAGGTTGAGCGCGTCGATGGCCGTCAGCGCGGTGACAGCGGCCAGCGGCGCAGCACCCGCGGTTGCGACGTCGACGTTCGCGGGTCGGCGGCCGATGGAGACATCTTCGGGCACGGTGATGAGTTCGGCCCAGCTGCCGTCACGGACGGTCGGATTGGCGTGCACGAGGAACCCGTACACGTCGTCGCCGACGGCGTAGCGGGTTACGTCGGCGCCGACCTGCTCGACCACGCCGGCGTAGTCACGCCCGAGGATGACGGGGTACTCGTGCTCAACGCCCATACCCTCGAGCATGCCGGCGGCGATGGCGTTGTCGACGGGGTTGGCGGAGGACGCCTGCACGCGCACGAGCACCTCGTGCGGGCCCGGCGTCGGCGTGGGCAGGTCGTCACGCACGGCGGGTGGCGTGCCGGCTTCGTTGAGAGCGATGGTCTTCATCTCTTGGGTTTCCTCTTGGGTTCGAGGGTTCAGTTGACCGCAGCCGCGAGCGCTGGTCGATGTAGTTGCCGACTTTCAGGCCCGGGCGGTCGCGGCGCTCATGAGAAGAGCATGGGTCGTTGGTCCGATATGCAAGACAATATAGTGCACTCAACGATTGCGTGCGCTACATTGTAACTATGACCTCGGAAGCGCCCTCCCCTGCCGCCGGCATCCTCGAGGAGCGCCGGTCGAGCCCCGGACTCCTTCTGGCGCTTCTTGGCCAGGACGCGATGCGTCGCCTTCGCGATGCGCACACCGCTCACGCCCTCATGCCGCGGCAGTTTCAGCTGCTCGGGCTCCTCGACGACCACGGGCCGATGGGGCAGCGTGAGCTCGGTCAGGCCATGGCGACCGACCCGAGCATCCTCGTGACGCTGCTCAACCCGCTGGAAGTGGATGGGTTGGTCGCGCGCAACCGCGACCCCGCCGACCGCCGTCGGCACGTCGTCACCCTCACCGCCGCCGGCAAGCGCCGGCTCGACCGCGCCGCCGAGGCACAGCGAGAGGCCGAGGACGCCATCTTCGCCGGTCTGAGCAGCGAGCAGCGCGCCCAACTGCGCGACCTGCTCGTCGCCCTGCGCGACAGCCGCAACGCCACATCCGACGGCGGGGCCTGCACGTAGCGGGCGTCCGCCGCCGCTGCCTGCCCAAGGAGAAGGCCCGAGCCGCTCGTCTCCCCGGCACCCAGGTCACCCGGCCCTCGTGTCGGCCGCGCGGGGCGCCACCCGGGCAGAACCAGCTCGACAGACATCCCCCGCCTGAGCGGAGTCGAGCTCCATCACCACCACCGCCAGCTGACAGCCCACCGGCCGCCCCGGGATGACCCACGGGCGGCCGCGCGTCGTTAATGCCTTTCAGGGTTCTTTGTCGGTCATCCTGGGGCGATGACCAACGTCGGAAGCGCCTGTCGCGGGGTCCGGAACGAGAAAGACGCTCCGGCTTCCCTACTTGGAAACTGAAGCGTCTAACTGTTCAGTGGAGACGACTGGTGCGGTCGGAGCGAAAATGCCTGCACCCGCCACTTTCTCACGACGCCTTGCTACCTCTCTGCGACCGAGCCGACGCTGGGATTGGGGCGACGTTGCCACCGTAGGCGCGCTTGAGACGTTCGCGGGCGCCCTCCTCCGTCGGGTGGCCGTAGGTCGACATGACCAACGCGCCGCCGTCCGTGTGACCCAGCTGCACCGCCACGTCGGAATGCGAGACGCCGAGCTCGAGCAGATGGGTGGCACAGAAGTGGCGCAACTCGTAGAAGTCCATCGTCGGTCGACCAAACACCGCCCGGACCGGACGCCAGTAGTAGTTGTGAGTCCCCTTCGTAAAGCGACGCCCGCGCGGAGTGGCGAACAGCCACGGAACATCAACCCACACCGGCACGTCCCGCAGAGCCTCGCGGGCCGGAGGCGGCAGGATCACCACACGCTCTTTGCCGTTCTTCGGCCGCTTGAGCTGGCCGGTGCCGTCCAGGCTCTGTCGGATTGCAACCTCATCGCCCCGCACGTCTGACCGCTCCAAGGCGAAAAGCTCCCCCGGCCTCAATCCCACGTACGCAGCGAACAAGATCATGGCCCGGAACGGAGGACCGAACGCGCCGTGCACAGAAAGCGCAGAGTCAGCCAGATCGCGCAACGCCGGCTCGGTGAGCGCGATCAGATCCTTCCGACCGCGCGGCTGCTCGAGCCGGAGGTTCGCGAACGGGTTCGGCCCCGGATGCAGCCCATCATTGATCGCGTCGGTGAACATCGCGCGGACTACACGGACGTTCGACTGCGGCGTCCTCTTCGCCCAGGCGCGGGCCGTAGGACGATCCACGTCTGCAAGTGGAGTACCACCAAAGTCATCCGCGAACTTCTTGACCGCGTACCGGTTCGTTCGCACTGTCGCCGCAGCAGGTCGTGCGTAGTCGTCGACCCAACGTATCGCGAACGACGCACAGTCCTCAGTCCGGCTGTGGGCGGGCCGGTGGGTTGCCTCAAGCTCTGCGCGTCGGGCCTCCCGCCGCGTCTCGAATGTACCGACCCAACGCTGGCGCTTCGACACGGGGTCGTACACCCGGGCGCCGTAGCGCTTGCCGCGCCGGTAGATCACGAGAACCGCTCCGCAATCCAGGCATCGACCTCGCTGAGCCGGTAGGCGCGGCGGCCGCCGATCATTCGTGACGGCATGCCATCCCGAGCCATGAGCTCGACCCATCGCTTCGACCGGCCGAGGTAGCTCGCCACCTGAGCCTTGTTCACCCAGGGCTCGAACGGCATCCGCGGCCGGAGCGCGACCACCTCACCGCCCATAGGAACCATCCCGAGCGTCGTAGCGCGGATCGAACGTCCAGCCCTCCAAGGCCTTCAGGCCTGCAAGGGAAAGGTGCCAAGCCATCAGGTGCGATCCATCTTTGTCGGTCTCCATGTCCCAGCCGACCCAATCCGTCTCCTCGAACTCTCGCAACAGAGCATCGACCTCATCCACAGGGCGCCGGAGATGATCCGCGATCTCTTGCGCGGTGCCACCCCGCAGCGTGGCCTGGAGCACAGCAAGTCGTAAGTCGCCCGGGTCATCGCTATAGCGTGCCTTCAGCTGATACAGCGTGGGCCGGCTCACATCGGCGGCTCGGGCAAGCTCAGCGATTCCAATCCCGGCGTCGACTGCGTTCGGTAGCAGCCGGGCGAGCTTGTCCAGTTGCTCCTCAGCCTCGCGCAGAGCGTTGCTCCGACGCTGGCCAAGGCTCGCAGCCTCCCCCAGGTAGAGCGCGCGGAGCGCCCCTCGAGCCTTCTCGCGCTGCTGCACGGTATCTCGCTCTTCGTCGGCCACGGCGACAGAGTAGCCGCCTGATCATGAGCTGTCAACCGCTTTACAGCTGGTGATAACAGCGTGACCTACGGAATCAAGTCAACGCTTGGGCCGCTGCTTCCGCTCTTCGAATCGTTGCGATCGTCTCGCCGGGCACGGCCAAGACTGTCGCTTTCGCGTCCGTTGGTGCTTGCTGGTCGCGTCGAAGCAGCTAATTGCCTGTGCGAATCGTCGGCGGATCGCGAGGCCCGCTCGCCGCGCTTTGGGGGTCGCTCGTCATCCGTCGCGAAATGCTCGTCGCCGACTCAAACCAGGGCTCGCGCATAGTGCCCGCGGCGGCCGCCGATCGCCGGCAGGTGCGACCGCTCGATCAGTGCTGCACGTCTCGCTGAGCAGGAGCGGGACCGGCCCAACCGGATCGTGCTGTCTTCTCCCGCTACTTCGCGCCGGTGCGCGGTTGAGGACAGCGTCTGAGCCAGCGTGCCGGGGCCACGCCCAGCGAGAGACGCTCAGCTACTGCCCGGCTGTCAGCTTCCCGAGGAAGCTGAGAGCCTGTCCGAGCCAGTTCCGCGCCTCTTGCTCCCCGGGCTGACGAGGTGACCTTCGGGATAGCCAGCGAACGTATGGCGGATGCCGTCGGCGCGCAGCGCGGTGTTGAAGGCGCGGTTGTCGGCGAGAAGCTGCCTTGGTTGCCGACGTATATGCCGATAAGCGTCGGCTGGCGCAGCAAAGCGCGGGACAGGACGGCGCCGCGGGTGCGCGAGCGGCAGCGTTCCCACGAGCTTGCTACGACCCCTGCCGTAGCCGAATGCAGGCACTGCTCATCGGCCTCCGCGCTGCATTGTCCAACCGCAGCGGCGAGCGTCAAGTTGGCATGGGGCTCCGAGCGCCAGGGTGCTTTCAGGATCCGGCCGTCTGCGGCCATCGGAGCGCCGTGCTTGCTAGAGAGGCATGGAGAGGCTGGTGCAAGCGCGCCGCGGGTGACCCCTTAAGCAGTTGCGCTCTCCAAGCTGAGGGCGAGCGCGAGCGTCTCCTTGGCAAGGCGCAGTTGCGTGGCGGGATCCTGGTACGCCCAGGCCAGCATCCACAGCCCCGCCTGCTCCAGCTGCTCTAGGGAGCAGTCTTCGATGTAGTCCTCGATCTCAGCCAGAGGCCTGCCGCCGGTGAGCATCTGCTCGACGACCTTCTGGCAATGGATCAACTCCGACAGGACGGTCCTTACTGCGCAGCGGCGCTCGCCGAACACGTGGGAATTTCTGCGCTATTTGCGGCAGGAATTGTCTACCCATCTGGCGCGGTGGACAACGCTGGGTTGCAACGCTCGATGCGACGAAAGCCGGAAATTCCGAGAGTTCCGGCGCGTTTGACGGACGCGCATGAAACCTTGCGACCGGTGGGTCGTAGGTTTTGCCGGGGGCGTCGCCTAGCAACCCGCCGAACTTGGGTTGACGAACCGGGAGAAGTGATGACCCAGATGACGAGACCGGCTGCATGTACGCAACCGATGCGAGCGCTTGAGCTGGCCAACCGTGTGCGGAGCGTACGCTCCGAACTGAAGACCCGAATCGCGGCCGGGGAGCTTTCAGCGGCCGAGATGATCCTGTCCTGCCCGCCAGAACTCAGCAGCATGTCAATTGCCGAGCTATTGGCCAGTCAGCGCGGCTGGGGTGAGATTCGCTGCCGCGCACTGTTGGCGCAGGTCGCTCTGCGGGAGGACAAGTCGATTGGGTCGCTGACCGACCGCCAACGCCAGGCTGTCGTATCGCAGCTAGACCGGCAGTTGGGTGCGCGCGACTCGACCCAGTCCGGCCCACCCCCTGAAAGCGGCCCCATCCCAATGCGACGGCGCTCGCTGAACGAAGCTGCGCATAAGCTGCCCGTGCACTTCGGGGCGCAAGGTCGCGCCCGGTGAATCCCCGCGGTTCGCTATGTGCGAATCCGAAGGGGACGGCGGAACTCGGCTCACGGTGACGGGCGAACTTGACCTCGCGACCGCTCCCACGCTAAGGGATATCCGTGTTCCCCGGCGGCTTCAAAAACCGTGGTATCCGTCTGGCTCACCCTGAAGCCATCTGGATGCGGAATCGGCCACACGCCTGAACCTGCGGGGCTAGATCGCCTTCAAGGTCGAGCCGCACTCCGTTGGTACGTGCATCATTGACCGCCTGGATTGGACGTTTAGCCCGGCGCAGTCAACAAATTCAAAGTTTCCACAGGTCAAGCCGCACATCGGGCCTATTCGCCCGCGACTTTCTCAGCCGTATGGGTCATCCGGGCGTTCTTGCAACCGGACGCTGATCCGCTGCCGCGATGCGGAGAACTACCGGCTCGATGGCGGAATCCTCGCGATGACCCTGCATCCCGCCTGCGTTACCAATAGGAGCCATGAGGAAGCTCGCGACGTGGTTGGTCTGGCACCTGGTCGGCGCGGAGGCGGTCGAGCCGGTACCCGCACGGATCGTCTACCTGGTGGGCTCCGAGCGCCAGGATGGATCCCCGGCGCGCCGGGAGAGCGCTTAGTTTAATAGTGCTCCGTTAGGCCGACCGTGACGGGCGGCAGCCGTCGTTGCCGCGGAAGGAACACTCGAATGGGGCAGGCCGGAAGTACCGCCGCAACACGGAGGGAGGTCTCAGACCGCGCGACGACGCGCACCTGAGTTTCGCCACCAGCGGGGCCCGCGCCCGCGGTCCACGCCGGGGAGATCACGGCCACTGCTAGCCAGCGGACCGGCAATGAGCTAGCGCCCTCAGGTCCCGATACCAGCAGTGTTGAGATGCGGGCCGAGATCGCTGCTTTGGGCTAGAAGCAGCAGCGCGGCCTGGGCTGGCGGGACCGCTCCGCCCCGCGCTCGGCTTGGGCTGCTGCTTTTCGGTCAAACCGGCAGCCTTATGAAGTGCTGCGCGCTGACGGACAACACGCTGAGGAGGTGGTGCCGTCCCGTGGCCAAAGGCGGCGCCACGCCGAAGCTCTCGCTATGCCGTCCTTGCAAATCTGTCGGTTGCGCGGACCAGAGCGGCGTTCGTCGTAGCGCCGCCGAGGTGCCCGTCCTCCTCGATCACCACGAGCTCGCTCTCGGGCCAATCACGCGCCAGCCGCCAGAAAAGGTCGATCGGCGGCGCGAAATCGAATGCACCGCGGATCAGGATCCCCGGGATGCCAGCCAGGCGTGCAGCATTGCCGGCGAGGGCTCCGTCATCCATGAAGTGGCCGTGACTCCAGTAGTGAGTCACCAGCCGCGCGGAGCACAGCCGGTAGTCGGGATCCTCGTAGCGGCGAGACGGGGCCTGGCCGGGCATACGCATCTGCCGGTCATCCCAGTCGCACCAGTTCTGCGCCGCCCGCTCGTGCACGGCCGGATCGGGGTCGAGCAGCAACCGGTAGTAGGCCGCGCTGAGGTCGCCGTCTCGTTCGCTGTCCGGAACGCCGGCCTGAAAGCGCCTCCACTCCTCGGGAAAGAACCGGCCCATTCCCCGCGTGGCCCAGTCGACCTCGCGCTGCGTGCCCCCTGCGACCGAGAACAGAACGAGCTCGCTGACCGACCGGGGATGCGTCTGCGCGTAGGCGAGTCCGAGCACGGAACCCCACGATGCCCCCAGCACGAGCCAGCGATCAATCGCAAGGTGCTTGCGCAGCATCTCGATGTCGGCGATCAGGTGACGCGTCGTGTTCGCGTTCAGAGCATCGACCGTCCGTGCGGCGCTCGGCGTGCTGCGACCGCACCCGCGCTGATCGAATAAGACGATGCGGTACGCCGCAGGGTCAAACAGCTCGGTCCAGGTCGAGTTCACGCCGGAGCCTGGACCGCCGTGCAACACGACTGCCGGCTTTCCCTCTGCGTGACCGCACACCTCCCAATAAGTGCTGTGCCCATCTCCGACCTCAAGCCACCCATGCGCATATGGCCCCGACCCCGGGTAAGTCGCTGACCTGCTCCGCGCTGCGTCCATCCGCTCTGAGCATAAAGCGCGGCAGCGGAATGTCCGGCCTCACGCCGGACATCTTCAGGCCCAGCCGATCACGCGCTGCCCCTTCGGGCTAGGAGCCTGTCGTAGAAGCGGGTGAGTTGGTGGTGTCGAGGGCGTTGAGGGCGCGGAGGCAGAGCGCGATGATCCGGAGGTGCGCGGCGATAGCGGCGCGGCGGTCGGCGCTCTCGGCATCGAGTGCGTTGATCGCGGCGTTTTGGCCGTGATCGGCGTCAGCGGCGGCGTTCTCGGCGGCCGGGGGCCGGCTGATCAGTCGTTTGAGGTTGATCGCGGTCGCGGCGAGCAGCAGCTGGATCTGCACCTTCCGGGTCCCGCGACATCGGGCACGATCAGCGCCGTGACGTTTCATCTCGCTGATCGCGCCCTCACCGTGGGTGATCCGGTCGATCGCGGCACCAACCCCGTTCGGTGATTTGCAGCGTTCCCGAGCCGCGCGGCCGTGCTCGGTGTGACGCATGTTCGGCTGCGGCGGGATGTACCCGGTGATCCCCGCCTGCTCAAGCATCTGATAGGTGCCCGCTGACGCGTACCCAGCGTCCGCGACGATCTCTGAGACCTTGTGACGCAGCCAGCGGGCGCGGTCGATGATCACCGGCAGACTGTCGGCCTCATGCCCCATCGCGGACTCCGCGCGGACCGCGACGATCACCCGGTTCTTCGGGTCGGTCGCGACCTGCGCACGATGCACCAGATGCGGGCGGTGCCCCGGCTTGAAGCGCAGCTTCGCATCAGGATCGGTCCGTGACAGCGCAGTCGCGTTGGACGCCTTGCGCTTCGGCGTCGGCCCGGACCGGGGCGCCGCGAGCTCCAGCCGCGCCCGCGCGGGCGCGGACGCTTCCGCGGAAGCGCCTCGCGGCTCGGGATCCTCGCCGCCGCCGTCGATGACCTCAAGCTCGGCCCGCAAGCTCTTCAGCGCCGCGTTCGCCTCGACGTGCGTGCCGTCCACGATCAGGCGTGTCCCGTCCAGCAGCCCCGCGTCGCGGCAGGACGCGAGCACCTGGTTGAACAACTGCTCAAACACCGACGATGACGCGAACCGCACACACTGCGCGTAACTGAACGTCGCGTGATGCGGCAACCGCTCCGTCAACCCGTAGCCCAGGAACCGACGGACCGCGAGATCCACCTCCGCGACCCTGAGCGTCTCCCGCATCGAATCGATCCCCCGGATCGCCGCGACGAGGAACACCTTCACCAACACCACCGGATCGACACCCGGCCGGCCCAGCTCCGAATAGAACGGCCGGGCCGTCTCACGAACCGCCTCCCACGACACCAGCCGCTCCACCCGCCGCAGCACATCGGTCTCCGGCACCAACTCATCCAGACACACCATCTGCACCTGAAACGCCTGCTCACCCGACCTGATCGCAATCGCCATCACCGAATCGTCTTAAACCCGCCGGACGACTCGCCTTCTTTGACAGGCTCCTAGGTCGGCAGCGAGCATCGGGTGCCGCTACTCGATCATTGGGGAAGCGAGCGAGGCGTCCAGAACCGATTCGGTCGGACCGCTGGTCCGCGCAGCAGAGTCTCGGTCAAGAGCTTTGTCGACGTGAGCGCAGGACCAGCGGTGCCCGGCGTCGAAAGCGGCACGGTGGGCAACCGCTGGGACACCGGCCGGACCGAAGCGTTCAGCGACGGTGTGTTCGCGATCGCGATCACGCTGCTCGTTCTCGACATCAGCGTTCCCGAGTCCGAGTTCAATCATCTGTGGCGCGGCATCGCTCATCAATGGCCGTCGTATCTGGGCTATGCGACGAGCTTCGTCACGATCGGAGGGATCTGGCTCGTCCACCACGGCATCTTCCGACGCTTGCGGTACGCAAACCGCCGGGTCATGAACGTCAATCTGGCGCTGCTCATGGCGGTCGCGTTCTTGCCGTTCCCGACCAGGCTCCTGGCCGAGGCGATCCGCGATTCGTCTGCTGAGCGGGCCGCCGTCCTCTTCTACGGAGCGGCGCTGTTGGTGATCTCACTCCTCGTCAGCGCGCTGTGGGGAGCGGTCGCGAGCGACCGGAGCCTTCTCAAACCAGAGGTGAGCGAGAAAGAGGTCAACGCGATCGCACGGGCGACGACGCCGAGCCTCGGGTTTTACGTCGTCGTCATAGTGCTCGCGTTGCTCGCCCCGAAAGTGGCCGCGTTCGGCTATCTGCTGATTGCGATCATCGCCGTTCTGCGAGCGCATGGCGACAGCGCAGCGACACCGACGACGGCCGGGTCTCCGTAACGCCCCCTGTTCAGAGGACCCGAGGGCAGGACCTCCGTTCCGTCGTAGCGCACCTGAAGCCCGCTTTCGCATCGGGCTAATAGCAGCAGCCCGAAACGCCGTAGCCTCCGCTCCGCGGAAGGTCAAGGGCGCCGCTCCGCGGCTCGCTGCGCTCGGCCCTGACGGGCCGCCCTTGACTGCCGCTCTCTTCGGCTAGGTGGCGGCGAAGGTCCGCTTGCGCGGACCTCGCCCTACTGGCGGGCCAAGGCCGAGGCTGGACACGGCCGGGACGGCAGCCGGAGCTCCACCGGCGGGCGCGGGCCGCTCGCGACGGCTGGCGCCGGCGCGGAGCGGGCCGCGTCCGTCGCTAGTGCTTCGCCTGGCGTCGCGGTCGTCGCCAGAGCTCGAACTTCTGCCCGTCAGCCGTCGGCTTGACGAACCACTCGTAGAGATTCCGCTGGCGCCCCCACTCGTTGACGTACCTCGCGGCGTTCGCCGCCTCCTGGAACGTCTCGTACTGCTTACCCGACCTCGCCGGCCGGACCGCGGGACCGATTGGGCGGTCGGGGCGACCTGACCGCCGCCCATCGCGACCTCGGGCGCTCTCGTAGTCGAGCTTCGTCATCGCGCGCGTACAGGTGCACCCGGTGATGCTCCGACGCGACCGCCCCTACCGCCTCCAGGTCGTGAACCAGGCCACGGACGCCAGCGCAGGGACACAGGAGCACGTACGCCACCGGATCCTCTCCCTCGGGGCCGATCCCGACGACGACGCGGTCGTCGCGCTGTCCGTCGACCTCTCCGCTCGCGATCTGGACAACAACCCCGTCGTAGACAGGAACCCCGCCGAGAGTGCTGCGCCCTGGCCGCTGTGGAGGATGCTGGCGGGAGCGATTGGCTCGCTGCTGCGCCCGCCGCTGTGCTCGTAATGCTTTTCCGGTCATGACGCGACGTTACGCCGACCCTCGGTCGGAACAGCTGGGGGTGCTCGCCCGGTGTCACCGGGCCGGAGAAGCTCCACGCTGCCCCGGAATACGTTGAGGAACTCACCGACGAGGTGCGTCTCCTCCAGCGACACCTGACCGCCCCAGACGACGAACAGCCCTCGCCGTAGCCGCAGGTTTCGCATGGTGCACCGCGTCTGCTGCGTGAGCTTCGTCGAGACGTGGATGATCGACACCGGCATCGCCCCGGACGTCACCGACTCCCAGAGCGCCGCCTTGCGACCGCGCCCTTTGACGAAGTACGACGACAAGTAGGCGGCCGCGCCGGCAGCAGGATGCGGCTTGACCTTGGCCGGATTGTGGTCGACGAAGCCAAAGCCGTATCTGGGCGCGAGCTCAGCCAGCCGCCTCAAGTACGCCCGTGCGCCGGCCATCTCCAAGGCAGATCCGTAACCAAGCACCGGATGAACGTGCAGGACCCCCCGGGACTGAATCTCCCAGACCCGCGCCAGGAGGCGGACGGACCCCGGCCCCGTCTTGCGGACCGTCTCCTGATACGCACGCCGATGGAGGCGCCGCCATCGCTCCGGCGCTGTGCGATTCCACTCCTCGGCCGCCCAGCCAACGACGCGGCAGCCGAGCATGCCGGAGTGGACGTGTGGACCGAGCGCAGCGCATCGAGGCTCGTCCCACGGCAGGGCATCAGCTCCAGGCGCGGTGACCGCGCTCATCAGCACCTCTCCCCCGTAGGCCTCGAGGTTGGCGAAGAGCTTCCGCCGCTGGTCGCCGGCCCAGACCCTCGAGTACTCCGGGCACTTCCGAGAGCGGCACACATCCGATCGGCCGAACAGCCGCCGTCCACACGCTCGGCAGCGGCGGTACTCGCGGTCTGGGCACCGCCGGAGCCGCGGCGGGCTCATCGGCTGCTACCCAAACGGTCGCACGCTGCTACCCAACTGCGACCGCGCCGGAGCGGCCCTCCCGCAAATACGCGGTGTTTCGTGCGCGCCCCTTCGCAGCCCTTCGCACACGAAACGCCTGCGTCGACCCGCTTTTCGCGGGCCTTCGCAGGAGTTACGACCAGTGGAGACGGCGGGAATTGAACCCGCGTCCGCGGTCGCGCAAAAGGTGGCGTCTACGAGCGTAGCCGGCGCTCTGATCTCATCCCCCACTCGCCTCGCCGGCCGGGTTGTGGGGGACCAGCTCCATGAGATGTCCCCGGATCGGCTGGAGCGGACCTCACCGGGCGAGCCTGCTGGTTGATCCCGGCACTCCCGCCGCAGGCGAGCGAGAGGCCGAGAGCTCACGGCTTAGTGGTTAATGACTAAGCGGCGAGCGCGTACTCGTGTGAGTCCGCACTTATTGTTTTCCCGGGTGTTTTACGAGGCCTCCCGGGACCTCGGCTCGCAACCACCCCCACGAACCGACCACGTCGAAGCCTGTCGTCCCCGGGGGTATGTCTGCGCGTCCCATTATAGGTGCCCGGGCGGGCCAGAACCGACCGGCGAGCCGACCCATGCACGCCCGGGGCGCAGGCCGCCGCGCGTAAGACATTGATAAGTACCGCCACCTCACTGCCACAATCAACACCAGCAGCCATGTATGACGGCACCTCCTCCGCCCGCCCCCTGCCTGAGCCGGCACCCCGCCCGGCGGATCACGGGCTGCCGCCGGTCGGCTTCGAGCCTCCGTCCCGGGAATACCCGCCCGCAGCCGCCCGGCCCGGGCAGTCGTTCTTCCGGCGCCGGATCGCTCCGCTGGGCGCGGCGTTCATCGCCCTGCTGGCCAAGCTGAAGGCGATCATCCTGCTGCTGCCCAAGGTCAAGCTGCTGGTGACGGCGGCGACGATGGCCGTCTCGATCGCGGCGTACGCGACGATCTGGGGATTCTCGTTTGCGGCCGGGTTCGTCGTTCTGCTCCTGGTCCACGAGATGGGTCACGTGATCGCCCTGCGGCGCGAGGGGATCCGGGCGAGCGCCCCCATGTTCATCCCATTCCTGGGTGCGCTCATCAGCGCTCGCTCGCTCGGCGACAACGCCGTGGCCGAGGCCCGGGTCGGCCTCGCCGGGCCGATCCTGGGCACCATCGGCTCACTCGTCTGCCTCGCCGCCTGGCTGGTCACCGGCCACGACTACTGGCGGGCGCTCGCCTACACCGGGCTGTTTCTCAACCTGTTCAACCTGCTGCCGGTCGTGCCGCTCGACGGCGGCCGGGCGATGGCCGCGATGTCGCCGTGGATGTGGTTCGTCGGATTCGCCGGCATCGTCGTGCTGGCGTTCGTGTTCCCCAATCCCATCATCCTGATCATCGCCGCGTTCGCCGCGTATGAGACGTACCGGCGCTGGCAGCAGCGGCGGTCCGGCGGCCTCCAGCAGGAGGCGTACTACCGGGTCAGCTCGCGCGATCGCCTGCTCGTCGGCGCGGTCTACCTGGGGCTGGTGGCGCTGCTGGTGATCGGCATGGACGCCACGCACCTGCCCCGCACCCTCGGCTGAGCCCCCCGCCGGCGGGTCAGGAGTCGGCTGAGGCTGAGCCCCGCCGACAGGTCAGGAGTCGGCTGAGGCGACCGCCGGCAGGCCGGCATCGCGGTCGGCCTGCACCTGCTGCCGGGCGATCCGGGCGGTGGCCCGCCAGCCGGACGGCGCGACGCCGGGGGGGCCGCGCTGACCCCGGGCAGATTCCGCGGGCAGATTCCGGTCCACCTCGGCGCCGAGAAGGTCGACCACGGCGCGCACGTCCGAGCCGGTGCCGCTCGCGGCTCGTCGGTCAGGCTGAGGCCGGCCCGGGCTGCGGTCCGCTAGTGGTCGCCTCCGTGAGTACGTTCGCACCGAGAGTGGTCACCGGCGGATGCCGGGCGCGGACGCAGGAGGCGACGTGCAGCAGCGCTGCACGAGCCTCCGAGGACAAAGCCCGGCGCCGCCGGAGGCCGCTCGAATGCGAGCGTATTTGCGGAGGCGACCACTAGTACCGGCGGGTCTCCTGCTCCTCGCGCGGGACGTAGGCCGTCGATGCGGTCGACCGGCGCGACCACGCAAACGTGTAGATCAGCGAGAGCACCAGCCCCAGGATCCCCAGCACAAACAGGACGGTCCCGGCGGTCTGGATGTCAAATCCGCTGACGTGGGCGGTCACGGCCCACTTCAGGATGGCTCCCGCGGCGATCAGGGCGATGCTTGTGCCAATGGTCATAGGGTGATTGCTACCCGGGAGTCCGGGACTGAAAGCACACCCTGGACGGGTGGGCCAGACCGTGCGTCAGCGGCCGGCTTCGCGCAGCTCCCGCTGAACCTCTCGGGCCATCTCCCGCCGCCGGATCGTCTGGCGCTTGTCGTAGAGGTCCTTGCCCTTGGCGAGGGCCAACTCCACCTTGGCCCGGGAGCGCGGTCCGGCGAAGTACATGCGCGTCGGCACCAGGGTGAGCCCGCGCTCCAGGGTGCGGCCCGTCAGCCGCTCGATCTCCGAGCGGTGCAGCAGCAGCTTGCGCGGGCGCTCGGGATCATGGTTGTCGCGGGTCGCCGCGCCGTACGGCGGGATATAGACGCCGTACAGCCACACCTCCCCGTCCCGCACCGTCGCGTATGCATCCTTGAGCTGGGCCTTGCCCTCGCGCAGCGACTTCACCTCGGTCCCGGTCAGGACCATCCCGGCCTCGAACCTCTCGAGCAGGTTGTAGCGGTACGAGGCCTGCCGGTTGGTGGCGACGTCACCCGGAGCCGTTTTGCGTTTCTTGCCCTTGGCCATGCGCCTTTTCGCTATTCCGCCCCCGCATCGGCGGGCAGGAGATCCACCCTACCTCGCGGCGGGTCGACGCGGCCGACGCGGACGCGGACCTCGTCGCCCAGGCGCATCACTCCCCCGTTCCGGGTGCCGATCAGCATTGTGGCCTCGTCGTTGAGCTCCCACCAGTCGCTGCGCATCCGCCGGACCGGCAGCATCCCTTCGTACCGCATGTCCTCGCCGAAGGCGACGAACGCCCCGGCGCCGATCAGGCCCACGACCTCGCCCGCAAACTCCGCCTCGCGCTCCCCGGCCGAAAAGAGCTCGCGCTCCAGCAGAAAGCAGCCGGCCACATCGTCGGCGTCGCGCTCGATCGTCATCGCCTCGCGCTCCCGCCCGGAGGTCCACGGTCCGGCGTTCCCCACAAACGTGGCGTCGGGCGCCGGCTGGCCGGAGATCGCCGAGAGCAGACCGCGATGGCAGATGAGATCCGGATAGCGGCGGATCGGCGAGGTGAAGTGGCAGTAGCACGGCGACGCCAGTCCGGCGTGTCCCAGGTTGCGCTGGTCGTAGTAGGCCTGCTTGAGCGAGCGCAGGACCAGGCTGTTGAGCGCGCGGGCCCCGTGGCCGGTCCGCGCCACCCAGGCGGCGACCATCGCCGACGCCTCGGCGACCACCTCGGCGGCCTGATGCGGGGTCATCGGCCCGCCCGGGACCGGCGGGGTCGGCACGCCGAGCGACACCAGCTGGTCGATCAGCCGCTCCACGGCGGTCCCATCCGGCGGCTCGTGCACGCGGTAGAGCGTGGGGATCTTGCGCTCCGACAGGAAGCCGGCCACCTGCTCGTTGGCGGCGATCATCAGGTGCTCGATCAGCCGGTGCGACTCGGTCTGGACCGACTGCTCGGCCCCCACCACGTCGCCCTCGCGGTCGAACACGAACTCCGGCTCCGGGGAATCGAGGACGATCGCGGTCCGCCCCCCGCGGCCCCGCCCCCGGCCGCCGGAGCCGCGATCGGCCCGGAGCGCGCCCAGCGCGGCCGCGGCGGCGCGGGCCGCGGCCAGCGGACCGCCCCACGGCTCGGCCGCCGATTCGGCGCCGGCGAAGATCCGGTCGACGCGGTCGTAGTCGAGCCGCTCGTCCGAGCGGATGACCGAGCGATAGAAGGAGGCCCCGCGCACGCCGGCCTCCCCCACCGTCATCTCGACGGTCACGGCCAGCCGGGGGGCGCCCGGCACCAGCGAGCAGGCGTTGTTCGACAGCGCCTGGGGCAGCATCGGCTCCACCGCGCCCGGCACGTAGACGCTCGTCGCCCGCCGGCAGGCCTCGCGGTCGACGAGCGAGCGCGAGGCCACGAACGCCGAGACGTCGGCGATGTGGACCCACACCCGCCACGTCCCGTCGCCCAGCGCCTCGGCCGAGATGGCGTCGTCGAAGTCACGGGCGGTGACCGGGTCGATCGTGAACGTCGGCAGGTCACGCAGGTCCCGGCGGCCGTCGAAGTCGTCCTCGCGCTCGGACGCCGAGCGCGCGTCGCGCTCGACGGCCGGATCGAACCGGCGCCGGAGCCCCCGGTCGAGCATCAGGGCCTCGAGCACGTCGCGAGCGACATCCGGGCGCCCGAGCCGCCGCTCGATCGTCATCCGGCGCGAGCCGCCGCGGCGCCCGGTGCCGCGGCCGGGCCCCACCACCACCAGGTCGCCCACGTTCGCCTGCCGGTCGCGGCTGACCACGACGCGGGGTCCGGGCCCAAAGAACGGCTCGGCCACCAGAAACTTGCCCCGCCGCTCCAGCACCGCAACGCGGGCCGCCGGGCGGGCGTCGGCGGCGAGCGCCGTCACCGGATCTCGCCGGCGACGGTCCGCTCGGCCACCGCGAGCGCCGGGTCGTGCCCCGGGCGCGTGTTGGCCGGGGTGGCGACGTAGACGTTGGGCTGGATCCCGGCGCCCCGGCGCACGCCGCCGCCCCCCAGGTTGTGGCCGTTGGGGGTGAAGTACTCGCCGACCGTGAAGTCGAGCGCGCCGCCGTTCGACAGGGGCTGGATCTCCTGGAAGACACCCTTGCCGTACGTGTGGGTGCCGACGACCTTCGCCCGGCCGCGATCCTTGAGCGCGCCGGTGACGATCTCGGCGGCCGAGGCCGTGTTCTGATCGACGAGCACCACCATCGGGATGGTCGGCGCGATGGCGTTGCCCTTGGCCATGTAGACCTGGCGGGGTTGGGCCCGCCCGTCGGTGGAGACGATCGTCCCGTTGGAGATGAAGATGCTGGCGACGTTGACCGCTTCATCCACCAGGCCGCCGCCGTTCTCCCGCAGGTCGAGGATCACTCCGCGCGCGCCCTGCCTGAGCACCCGCCGGACCTGCTGGCGCACCTCGTCGCCGGAGCCGACGGCGAAGCTGGTCAGCTGCACGTAGCCGATCTTGGTGCCGCGGAAGTCCAGCATCCGCCCGGACGCCACCGGGACGACGATGTTGGCGCGGACGACGGAGATCTTCCTCGTCCGGCTGCCGCGCTGGATGGTGAGCAGGACCTTTGTGCCCGCCTTGCCCTTGATCAGCGAGGCCGAGTAGTCGACCGAGCGGTTGGCCAGCGACGTGTTGCCGACGGCGACGATCAGGTCTCCGGTGGCCAGTCCGGCCTTGGCCGCCGGGGAGCCGGCGAACACGCTCTGAACGCGCAGCCCGCGCGGCTCCGGGCTGATGTCGATGCCGATGCCGCTCAGGTGCGGGTTGGTGTCCTCGTTCTGGAAGGTGGCGTAATCGGCGGGGTTGTAGTAGTGCGAGTAGGGATCGTCGAGGCTGGCCACCGCCGCGGCGAGGCTGCGATTGACCAGGTCGGCACGGTTGACCTTCCGGTAGTAGTCCTTCTGGAGCAGGCCGAGCACCTGGTTGATGAGCTTGTCCTGGCTGCTCTGAGAGACGAACACGCTGCGCACCGGCCCCGGGAGCCATGAAGGATGGCCGCCGAACCACACGCCGACCAGCAGGATGACCAGCACCGGCGGGATCCAGACGAACCACCGTGACCGCTTGCGCCTTGTATACATGCGGAATTCAGGGTAGCTGGGGAGCGGCCCGGCAACCCCGGCGCAGCGCGGCCACGGTCAGACTCGCAGGAACCGGCGCAACGACAGCCCGGAGCCGCCCGCGTCAGACGCGCAGGAACCGGCGCAACGACAGCCCGGAGCCGCCCGCCTCAGACGCGCAGGAACCGGCGCAACGACAGCCCGGAGCCGATCGCCGACACCAGCACGCCGGCGCCGACGAGCACCATCACGAGCGCCGGGAAGGGGATCGTCCGGGGCGCGGCGATCAGCGACCAGTTGCTGGCCAGAGGGTCGAGCAGGGCCACCTTGGTGACACCGAGCACGGCGATCGCCAGCAGGGCTCCGAAGGCGCCGACGATGACGCCCTCAATCACGAACGGCCAGCGGATGAACCAGTCGGTGGCGCCGACGAGCTTCATCACCTCGACCTCGCGCCGGCGGGCGTAGAGCGACAGACGGATCGTGTTGGCGATGAGCAGCACCGAGGCGATCGTCAGCAGGACGGTCAGCGCGGCGGCGGTGATCGTCACCAGGTTGGTGACCTCGAGGATCTTCTTGGTGTCGGTCCGCTTGTTCGACACGCTCTGGATGGTCGAATCGATCATCCCGCCCTGGCTGCCGCCGGTCGTCAGCGAGTGCTGGACGGCGAGGACGTTGGCCGGGTTGTCCGGGAGCACGTGGAAGGTGTCCGGGAGCGGGTTGGTGCCGAGCAGCTGGTAGGCCGCCGGGTCGATCTTGGACTGCTGGGCGTAGGCCTGCGCCTTGGAGACGAACTGGACCGTGTGGACGTGCGGCGTGGACAGCAGCTCGCTGCGGACGCGCGCCTCGTCGGTCGTGGTGGCGGTCGTCTTCATGTAGACGTCGACCTCGACGCGGCTGCGCACGGTGTCGGCGGCGCCGTTGGTGGCCTGGACGATGGGGATGAACACGCCCAGCACCAGCAGCGTCACCAGCACGGTGGCCAGAGCCGCGAAGCTGGGAGCGGCGCTGCGGCGCATCGCGCGCAGCGCCTCGCGCAGGAAGAAGCCGATGCGCATCGCCTACAGGCCCGGCGGCCGCGTCGAGGGGGCACGCAGGCGGCGCGCCAGGTCCCGGGTGGACTCGTCCCGGGTGTATAGCCCGGCGGACTCGTCGCGCACGATCCGGCCGTGGTTGAGCTCCAGCACCCGCCGGCGCATCTTGTCGACCATGGCCTGGTCATGCGTGGCCACCAGCACCGTTGTGCCGGTTCGGTTGATCCGATACAGCAGCCGCATGATGTCGATGCTCGTCTCCGGGTCCAGGTTCCCGGTGGGCTCGTCGGCCAGCAGGAGCGGCGGGTGGTTGACGAACGCGCGGGCGATCGACACCCGCTGCTGCTCGCCGCCGGACAGCTGGTCCGGGTAGTTGTGGAGCTTGGTCGACAGGCCGGTCAGGCGCAGGATGTCCGGCACCTTGGCGCGGATCTCCTTGCGGGTGCCGCCGGTCACCTGGAGCGCGTAGGCGACGTTGTCGTGAACGGTCCGGTGCGGCAGCAGCTTGAAGTCCTGGAAGACGACGCCGATGTTGCGCCGGAAGTACGGCACACGCTTGCGGACGACGTCGTTGAGGTCGTGGCCGGCGACGCGGATGACCCCGCTCGTCGGCTCCAGTTCCTTGATCAGCAGGCGCATCACGGTCGACTTGCCGGATCCGGTCGAGCCGACCAGGAAGACGAACTCCCCCCGCTCGATTGAGAACGTCGCCTGCTCGAGGCCCACGTCGCCCCCGTACAGCTTGGAGACCCCGCGAAACTCGACGACCTGGTGGGCGCCGGCCGGCCGGGTCGCGGTGCGCGGCCGCTCGCTCGGCGCCTCGACGGCGCGGCGGCGGGAACGCATGGTTTTCGATGATGTAGCCATAGGGTGCGCCGGAGCCTAGCGATCCGCCGAGCCCCATGTCCCGCCCTCAGCGCTCTTGCAACGCGATTTGCAGGGATTTGCCGGGCGGCGTCGACGGCCCTCACCCCCGTCACCCGCGAGCGCTACCGTTCACCCCCAGTATGGCGAACGTCACCGTCTCCGAGCTGGACAATGGCCTGCGGCTACACCGCATCCCCATCGAGGGGACGCGCGCGGTCACGCTCCTGGCGGCGTTCGACGCCGGCGCCCGCACCGAGCGCCCGGAGGAGAACGGCATGGCCCATTTTCTGGAGCATCTCGTCTTCAAGGGCGGAGAGAAGTACCCCACGTACCGTGACGTCAACGAGGCCGCGGAGGGCATCGGCGCGGTGCTCAACGCCTACACCAGCCACGACCTGGTCGCGTTCCACATCACCGCCCGGGCGCAGCGGGGCGCCGAGGCGGCCGACCTGCTGACCGACTTCGTCGGCCGGCCCCGTATCGACGGCGACGAGCTCAACCGCGAGCGTGGGGTCGTCGTTCAGGAGATCGCCCGGGCCGAGGACCAGCCCGCCACCATCGCCGAGCACCTGATCGATGAGGCCGTGTTCGGCGATCACCCGCTTGGACGCCCCGTCCTCGGCACCACGGAGCACATCCGCGACACGTTCACGCGCGAAGCGATCCTCGCCTTCCGCTCGCGGCGGTGGTCGCCGTCGCGGGGCGCCGCCTTCGCCGTCGGCAACCTCGAGGCCCTCAACGGCGACGGCACGCTCGAGGAGCTGTTCGAGCGCTTCCAACCGGCGCCGGATCCTGAGCCCTACGTCGCCGCGCCCGGGCTGGAGCCGTGTGTTCTCGTCCGCCAGCGCGACTCCAATCAATCGCACCTGCGGATGTCGTACCGCCCGGTCATCGATGTCGCCGATCCGCGCCAGCGCGCCGCGCTCGTGGTCTACGCGACCCTCCTCGGCGGCTCGATGGGGTCGCGCCTGTTCGACGAGATCCGGGAGCAGCGCGGCCTCGCGTATTCGGTCAGCGCCTATCCGCACGCCTACGCCGACGTGCCGGTCCTCCAGCTGTCGGCCGGGCTGGAGTCGGCGAAATGCGTCGAGGCCTATCGCCGGATGCGGGAGATCGTCACCGAGCTGCGGGAGCAGGGGCCGACTGAGCACGAGGTCCGGCGCGCTCAGGCCTACGCCGCCGGGGCGAGGACGCTGGCCTTCGAAAACACCGGCGCGGTGGCCCGCTACGCCGCCCAGCAGACGATCGTCTTCGGCGAGGATGCCGACCCGGACATCACGATCGAGCTGCTCGACCGGGTCACGTTCGACGAGGTTGTCAGCGTGGCCGCCGGCGTGGCGGACGAGGTGGCCGTCGCCTGCGTCGGCCCGCACACCGTGGAGGAGCTGGAGACAGCCTGAGACGCGGGCTCGCCGCAGGTGTCGCCGTAGTCGTCCTCGCCGTCGTGCTGACGCTGGCGGTTTTGGGGACCGTCAGCCACACCGCCAGCCGTGACGCGCAGTTCGATGCCGGCTCCCCCGTGGTGGCGGCCGCGCGCACCCGGTCGAGCGCGTCCCATCCGGCGCACCGCCCGCCCACGCCGCCCCCGCTGCTGGTCACCGGTCACCGCCCGCCGGTGACCGAGGCCGAGGTTCATCTCCAGCAGGTCCTGACCAAGAGCCTGCGCGCGGCCGGCCCGGAGACCGGGGCGCTCGTCTATGACCTGAACGCCAAGTCCGAGCTGTTCGCGCTGCGCCCCACCGTCGGCCGCCCCCCGGCCTCGGTGGAGAAGCTGTGGACCACGGCGGCCGTGCTGGACCGGCTCGGCCCGGACACGCGGCTGCACACCACCATCCTCGGCACCGGCTTCGAGCGCGACGGCGTGTGGCACGGCAACCTGTACCTCCGCGGCGGCGGCGACCCGACGTTCGGCGATCAGGCGTTCAACCAGTACTGGAACCACGGGTACGGGCCGACGCCCAACCAGCTCGCCGCCCAGCTCGCCGCCCACGGCATCCATCGCGTCACCGGCACGGTCTACGCCGACGAGTCGCTGTTCGACCGCCGCCGCGGCGGACTGATGACCGACTACGACCAGGACATCCCGGACTTCGGCGGCCAGCTGAGCGCACTCACCTTCGACCACGGCACGGCGCTCAAGCACTACTCGCCGGCCACGTTCGCCGCCCACCAGCTCGTCCTGACGATGCGCGGCACGGGCATCCAGGCCAAGGCCTCTCACCATCCCGCCAAGACCCCGGCCGACGCGCGCCTGCTGGCGATCGTCAGCTCGCCGCCCATGTCGGTCATGCTGCGGCTCATGGACGTGCCCTCCGACGACCTGTTCGCCGAGCTGTTCACCAAGCAGCTGGGGGTCCTGTTCGGCCGCGGCGGGACGATCTCCGACGGCGCCGGCGTCATCGCCCAGACGATCGCCGCCCAGTACGGGCTGCACCCCGGCATCCTCGACGGGTCCGGGCTGTCGCGACACGATCGGTCGTCCCCGCTCGACGTCGTCGACCTCCTGCGCGAGATCTGGGGGACCCGCCTGGGCCGGGAGCTGGCCACCTCGCTGCCGACCGTCGGCAAGGAGGGCACGGTGGTGGGCATTGGGGTCAAGACGCCGGCGAGCGGCCACTGCATCGCCAAGACCGGCACCTTGAACCAGGTGACCAACCTCGCCGGCTACTGCCGGGCCCGCAATCACGACATGGTGGCATTCGCCTTCTTCGTCGACGGCCCCTGGAACGGCGCCGCCGACACGCTGGAGAGCCGGATGATCGGCGCCGTCGCCGGCTACTGATTCGCCACCGCCCGGGGCGAGGTGCAACCGGGCATTGGGTCCGCGCCCACCAGGCCGGACTCGTCATCGTTTGACGGCTGTCCGCTCCAACCACGACAATCGCGCCCGTGGAGCTGGCCACCGCTCTGAACCTCCCCGAGGTGCATCGTTATCTGAGCCGGATCAGCGACCGATGGCCGCTGCGGGTGGTGATGCTCGGCGGGGCCCGGGTCGACGATCTCCACGGCGCCCCGCCCCAGCGCGAGCGCGGCCCGGAGTACGTGATGATCCTCGTCTCGCCCGCGTTTGACGGGATGCCCTGGTTGGAGCGCGTCTACCAGGCGACGTCGCTATGGGACGGGCTGGAGATGGGAGATCCGGCCGACGTCCACTGCTACACCGTCGACGAGTTCGAGCGCCGGCGGGCGACGACGCCGGCGGTCAAGGCCGTGGTTGAGCGGGGGCTTCTTCTCTATGAGGAGAACGGCGGCCCGCAACTCGACGGCGAGCCGCTGTCCTAACCACGGGCCCGGTCAGCCGATCGCGACCATGCGCTCGATTGGGATCCGCGCCCGGTCGGCGATCTCCTGGGGCACCTTGACCTCGTGGACGCCGTCGCGAAGGGCGTCCCGCAGCTTGGGCAGCGTGATCATCTTCATGAACCGGCAGGAGGCGGCCTCGTTGGCGGCGATGAAATCGACGTCCGGAGCGGCCACGCGCAGCGGATGGAGCATCCCGGTCTCGGTGGCGACGATCACCTCGGCCTCGGCGTGGTCCGGCCGGGGCGCGCGGGATCCGAGCTCGTTGGCGTAGCGCAGCATCCCGCCCGTCGAGAGCATGTGGACGCCCTCGGCGGCGACGTCGCCGGCGGCCACGTACTCCATGACGCTCGTCGAGCAGCCGCACTCCGGGTGGATGAGGAAGTCGGCCTGCGGATGGGCGCGGCGCACGTCGGCGATGTCCTGGGGCTTGATCCCGGCGTGGACGTGGCACTCGCCATCCCACACGTGCATCCGCCGGCCGAGCGTCTTCTCCACGTAGGCGCCGAGGAACATGTCCGGTCCGAACAGGATCTCGGTGTCCTCGCCGTGCTCGCGGTAGATGTGCTCGACGACGCCGACCGCGTTCGCCGAGGTGCAGCAGTAGTCGGTCTCGGCCTTGACCTCGGCCGTCGTGTTGACGTACATCACGACGATCGCATGTGGATGCTGCGCCTTCCAGTGACGCAGCTGTTCTGCGGTGATCGAGTCGGCGAGCGAGCAGCCGGCGTCAGGGTCCGGGATCAGCACGCGCTTGTCCGGGCACAGGACGGAGGCGGTCTCAGCCATGAAGTGGACGCCGCAGAACGCGATCGTCTCGGCGTCGGCGGCCGCCGCCTGCTGGGAGAGGCCGAGCGAGTCGCCGACATAGTCGGCGATGTCCTGGATCTCCGGCAGCTGGTAGTTGTGGGCAAGGATCACCGCGCCACGGGCGGCCGCCAGCTCGCGCACCTCCTCCTGGAGGGCGGGGATGTTCTCGAGCAGCAAGGGCGCGTCGGGGGCGCTGAGCATGGGCAGGTTCATGGCAGTGGCTTCAAGATGAGGGAGAGGTCGAGCGCGGGCGCGCTATGGGTGATGGCGCCCATTGACACGAAGTCTACGCCGGACTCGGCGACCGCCCGGACCGTCTCAAGCGTTACGCCGCCGCTGGCCTCCAGCTCGGCGCGACCCGCCACGTGGGCCGCGGCGTCCCGCAGCTCCGCGGGCGTCATGTTGTCAAGCAGCAGCCGCGGCGCCCCCGCCTCCAGCGCCTCGTCGATCTCGGCGAGGCTCCGGCATTCGACCTCCAGCGGCAGCCCCGGCGCCCGCTGGCGCGCCCGCCGGACGGCCTCCCCCACCCCACCGGCCAGCGCCGCATGGTTCTCCTTGATCAGGATCGCGTCATAGAGACCGGCCCGGTGGTTGGTGGCGCCCCCGGCGGCGACCGCCGCCTTCTCCAGCGCCCGCAGCCCCGGCGTCGTCTTGCGCGTGTCCAGGATGCGGGCTTCGGTGCCGTCGATCGCCTGCACCGCCCGGGCGGCCATCGTCGCCACCCCGGACAGCCGGGCCAGGAGGTTCAGCGCCGTGCGCTCGGCCGACAGGAGCGCGCGCGCCCGCCCCTCGATGCGCAGCACCGGCCCGGACTCGCGCCACGCCCCCTCGGCGACCGCCCGCTCGAACGTCGCCTCTGGATCGAGCGCCCGGAACGCATCCTCGGCCACGTCGAGGCCGAAGATCACGCCCGGGGCCTTCTGGGTGATGGTCGCGCCCGCCCGGGCGTCGGCGGGGACCGTCGCCTCCGTCGTCACGTCGCCGTCGCCGAGGTCCTCGGCCAGCGCCCGGGCGACGATCTCGGCGGTGGCGGCGGTGTCGGCCATGTCGCGACCAGGGGCCCGTCCGGTAAGTTCGACTGCCGGCGAATTTGCCTGACGGGACACTAGTGGTCTCTCCACTAGGCCGCGAGCACCCGGAGCGTCGCAAACGTCGGATCGGCAGCCCCGTGCAGCCGGGCCCCGGCGGAGGTCAGCTCCCGCAGGTAGCCGACGACCTCCGCGGTGACCCGCTCGCCCGGGAGCAGCGTCGGCACGCCCGGCGGATAGCCGGCGATCGACTCGCAGGAGATGCGGCCGATGGCCTCGTCGACGGCGACGGTCTCCGCGCGGCCGAAGAACGCGTCGCGGATCGGGACCACGGTCTGATGAGCGAGCGCCGCCGGCGGGGTCAGGATCGCGTTCCCGTCCCCCGGCCGGGCGCACGTGCGGACCGTCTCGGCGAAGTCGTGGGCGAAGCGCTCGAGCGGCTCGACCGGCTGCCCCAGACCGAGGACCAGCACGAGCGTGGCGTGGGTGGCCAGCTCGATGTAGATGTCATAGGCGGCCCGCAGCTCGGCGGCCAGCTCATACCCGGTGGAGCCGGTGCCGCGGACGTCGATCACGATCCTGAGCGGATCCCAGCCGGCGATCCCGGGCTGGCCGACCATCTGCTCGCCGACGATGGCGCACCCCGGAATCGCCTCGATCTGCTCACGGGCCCGGGCCGAGGCGGCGATCGTGCGGTCGAGCAGCGCCTCGCCGTGGGCGTGAAGCTGACGCCGGGCGCTGTCCAGCGAGGCCAGCAGCAGCGAGTTGGGGCTGGTGGAGCGAACCAGGCGCACGCAGCGGGCCACCTCATCAGGCTCGACGAGACCCTCGGCGGCCACGTGGAGCATCGCCGACTGGGTCAGGCTGCCGACGATCTTGTGCGTCGAGACCAGGACGGCGTCGGCGCCCTGGCGCAGCGGCGACTCCGGCAGCGACGGGTGAAAGCCGAAATGCGAGCCCCATGCGCAATCGACGATCAGCGCCACTCCCCGGGCGTGAGCCACCTCGGCGCAGCCGGCGATATCGGCCGCCATCCCGTAGTAGGTGGGCGAGACGATGAACGCCGCGCTGATGTCCGGCGAGCGGGCGAGCGCCGCCTCCAGCGTTGCCGGCGTGACGCCGTGGGCCATGCCGAGCCCGGCCTCGTACTCCGGCGCCACGAAGCTGGCCATCCCGCCGCTCAGCACCAGGCCGTCGACGATGCTGGCGTGCGAGTTGCGCTGCACCAGCACGTGGTCGCCGGGCTTGGCCAGCGCCAGGCACAGGGCGTGGTTGCCCTGGGTGGCGCCGTTGGTGAGAAACCAGGTGCGGCCGGCCCCGTAGGCGTCGGCGGCCAGCTCCTCGGCGCGCTGGTAGGGAGTGGGCGAGGGACCGGTGTCGATGCCCTCGATGTCCTGGCAGATGTCGAGCGCCAGGGCGCGCTCGCCGATCGCCGATCGCAGGCCGGGATCGGCGCCGGGACCGCCCTTGTGGCCGGGGACGTGGAAGCGCACCGACCCGCGGAAGCCGTAGGAGACGATCGCCTCCAGGTACGGGGCGGTCGGCAGCTCGCGCCGCGGGCGGCGGGCGTCGCTCGGCTGGGGCGGAGCGGTGGCCCCGTCCGGTTCGGTCACCTCGGCGCCGTCGCGCGCCTGGGCGGCCGCGAACGGCTCCATGTCATAGCGGATGTCGGTCATCTGGCCACCTCTCTGGGTCCTCGGTCATCTGGCCGCCTTCAGCAGGTAACTGCGGACGAACCCGTCGAGGTCGCCGTCGAGGACCCGGTTGGCGTCGCCCATCTCGAAGTCGGTGCGATGGTCCTTGACCATCGTGTACGGGTGCAGCACGTAGGAGCGGATCTGGGAGCCGAAGTTGACGTCCTGGGCCTCGCCCTTCTCGCGGGCGATCTCCTCCCGCCGCTTGCGCTCCTCCAGCTCCAGGAGCTTCGACCGGAGCATAGCCATCGCCTCGGCCTTGTTGGAGGACTGGGAGCGCTCGTTCTGACACTGGACGACGATCCCGGTCGGCTTGTGGGTGACGCGGACGGCCGAGTCGGTCTTGTTGACGTGCTGGCCGCCGGCGCCGCTGGCCCGGTAGGTGTCGATCTGCAGGTCGTCGTCGTCGATCTCCACCTCGGCGGCCTCCTCGACGACGGGCGAGACCTCGACGCCGGCAAACGACGTCTGCCGGCGGTTGGCCGAGTCGAACGGCGACAGCCTGACCAGGCGGTGCACGCCCTTCTCGGACCCGTACAGCCCGTAGGCGTTCTCCCCGCGCACCCGGAAGGTCGCGGACTTGATCCCGGCCTCCTCCCCCGGTGAGACCTCCAGCAGCTCGACATCGAAGCCACGCTTCTCGGCCCAGCGCATCTCCATCCGCAGCACCATCTCGGCCCAGTCCTGGGCGTCGGTCCCGCCGGCCCCGGCGTTGACCGTCACCAGCGCGTCACCGGTGTCATAGCGACCGGAGAACAGGCGCTCCTCCTCGAGCTCGTCCAAGCGCGCCTGTACGCCGGCGATCTGGTCCTCCAGCTCGGAGGCGAGGTCCGGATCCTCCTCGGCGAGCTCGGCGAGCGGCTCGAGGTCCTCGACGTCGGCCTCGAGCTGGCGGAAGACGCTCAGCTTGCGGCTGGCGCGGGCGTGCTCGGCCGACACCCTGGCCGCGCGCTCCTGGTCGTCCCAGAAGCCGGCCGCCCCCATCTCCTGTTCGAGCGCGGCGGAGCGCTCCTCCAGTTGGGCGGGGTCAAAGATAGTCCGCAAGCAGCTTTAACTGCCCGCGGATTGCCGCGAGGCGCTGGGGAAGCGGCTCTGAGGGGGCGGTGGCCATCGCCGACCACACTAGCAACGCCGCCCCGGTGCTTGATGGCCTGGAAACCGGGGTACTAGCCGCCCTGTACGGCTGTACTGAGAGGGAGGCTCCGCCGTGTACAAACAGGTCCTCGATCCGGTGTCCCATTCGCTGGCGCTGACGTCGATCTTCGCCATCATCCCGCTGCTCGTCCTGTTCGTCCTGCTGGGTGTGCTGCGGCTCAAGGCCCACTGGGCGTCGCTGCTGGCGCTGGCCGCCGCGATCATCGTGGCTCTCGCCGTGTACGGGATGCCGCTCGGCCAGGCCGGCGACTCGGCGCTGGAGGGAGGCGCGTTCGGCTTCTGGCCGATCATGTGGATCGTCATCAACGCCCTGTGGATCTTCCACATGACCGAGGAGACGGGGTACTTCGCGGTCCTGCGCCGGGCGTTCGGCGCGATCTCGGACGACATCCGCGTCCAGGTCGTCGTGATCGCGTTCTGCTTTGGGGCCCTGCTGGAGGCGCTCGCCGGCTTTGGAACCCCGCCGGCGATCTGCGGGATCATGCTGGTGGGGTTGGGACTCAGCCCGGTGCGAGCGGCCGCCGTCGCCCTCGTCGCCGACACGGCGCCGGTCGCGTTCGGCGCCATCGCCATTCCGATCACCACACTGGCCCAGGTGACGGGCCTCCCCACCCACGACCTGTCGCAGATGGTCGGCCGCCAGACGCCGATTCTGGCCGCGGTCCTGCCGTTCGCGCTCATCTTCATGGTCGACGGCCGCCGGGGTCTGCGCGCGGCCTGGCCGGCCGCCCTGGTCGCCGGGCTCACGTTCGCGCTGCTCCAGTTCGCCGTCTCCAACTACATCTCGATGCAGCTCACCGACATCGTCGCCTCCCTGGGATCGGCGGCGGTGCTCGTGACGTTCCTGGGGGTGTGGCAGCCGGCCTCTCCGGTCACCGCGACCGAGTCGGCGCGCGCGGCCCGGCCGGCGATCGCCGGCGGCTCGACCGGCGACGCGGCGTTTGAGCGGGAGGTGAGCGTACGCTCCGGCTCTGCCTCGGCAGAGCCGCCGCCCAGCCGCCGTGACATGTTCCTGGCCTTCGCCCCGTACGCGATCATCGTCCTCGTCCTGGGCGCGATGAGCCTGGACTCGGTCGTCAAGTGGCTGGACGGCGCCACCACCGCGTTCCACTGGCCGGGGCTGCACGTCCTCAACCACAAGGGGAAGGCGCCGACCAGTGAGCTGTTCAAGCTCAACTGGCTGTCCGCGGCGGGGACCGGCCTGCTCATCTCCGGGATCCTGACCTCGCTCGTGCTCCGCGTCTCCCCGGTGCGCGCCCTGCGCATCTACGGGCGCACGCTGTACCAGATCCGCTGGGCGCTGCTGACGGTGTGCACGGTGCTGGCGATCGCCTACGTGATGAACATGTCCGGCCAGACCATCACCCTCGGCACGTGGGCGGCGGGCGCCGGCGGCTTCTTCGCCTTCCTGTCGCCGCTCATCGGCTGGTTCGGCACCGCTGTGACCGGCTCGGACACCTCGACGAACTCCTTGTTCGGGGCCCTCCAGGTGGCGGCGGCCCACAAGTCAGGGCTGTCGCCGACGCTGCTGGCCGGCGCCAACAGCTCCGGCGGCGTCCTGGCGAAGATGGTGTCGCCTCAGAACCTGGCCATCGGTGCGGCCGCCGTCGGCCTGGGCGGACGCGAGGGCGACATCTTCCGGAAGGTGATCGCCTGGAGCGTTGGCTTCGTCCTGCTCATGGCGATCCTGGTGCTCCTGCAGTCGACGTCGGTTCTGAGCTGGATGGTGCCGTAGCCGGCGGTCAGTCCAGATACTCGTAGGCCTCGAGCGTCAGGAACTCGGTGAGCGCGTCGGAGAGCGCGACGCGCTCAAAGATCGTCCGGGTCTCGTCCGGCCGGCCGGCCTCCCACGTCTCGGCGCCGACCTGGCGGCGGATCTTCTCGGTCTCCTCGTCGAGCACCTGGCGTACCAGCTCCGGCGTCACCGTCCGGCCGTCGTCGAGCTGGACGCCGTGCTGGACCCATTGCCAGATCTGCGAGCGGCAGATCTCCGCGGTGGCCGCGTCCTCCATGAGCGAGTTGATCGCCGCCGCCCCGCGGCCGCCCAGCCAGAACGAGACGTACTGGAAGCCGACGTTGACGTCGGTGCGCAGGCCCCGCCCGGTGATGTGACCGGGGGTGGCGGCCAGGTTGAGCAGGTCCTCGGCCGACACGCTGACGTCGTCGCGGCGGCGACCGAGCTGGTTGGGCGCTCCGTTCAGGCCCGTCTCGAACACCTGGCGAGCCACCGGCACCAGGTCCGGATGGGCGACCCAGGTGCCGTCGTAGCCCTGGCCGACCTCGCGCTCCTTGTCCTCGCGCACCCCCTGCAGCGCCCGCTCGTTGGCCTCGTCCCCGGAGCCGCGTGAGGGGATGAGCGCGGCCATGCCGCCCATGGCGTGGGCGCCGCGCCGATGGCAGGTGGCCGCCAGCAGCTCGGTGTAGGCGTGCATGAACGGCACGGTCATCGTCACGTCGCCGCGGTCCGGGAGGACCATCTCCGGCCGGCCGGCAAAGCACTTGATGGCCGAGAAGATGTAGTCCCAGCGGCCGGCGTTGAGCCCGGCCGAGTGGTCGCGCAGCTCGTACAGGATCTCGTCCATCTCGAATGCCGCCGGCAGCGTCTCGATCAGGACGGTGGCCCTGATCGTCCCGTGCTCGAGACCGGCCAGGTCCTCGGCGAACGAGAGCACGTCGTCCCACAGCCGGGCCTCGAGATGGGACTCCAGCTTGGGCAGGTAGAAGAACGGCGCCAGACCGCGGTGGTGCAGGCGCGGCCCGGAGTGAAAGAAGTACATGCCGAAGTCGAACAGCGACCCTGACACCGGGTCCCCGCCGTGGCAGAGATGGCGCTCCGGCAGGTGCCAGCCGCGGGGGCGGACGAGCAGGTTGGCCGGGTTCTCGGAGAGCTCGTAGTGGCGGCCGTCGGAGCCGTCGTAGCTGATGGTGCGGTCGACGGCGTCGCGGAGGTTGAGCTGACCCTGGATCATGTTGCTCCACGTCGGCGCGTTGGCGTCCTCGAAGTCGGCCATGAACCCGTCGGCGCCTGAGTTCAGCGCGTTGATGACCATCTTGCGGTCGGTGGGCCCGGTGATCTCCACCCACCGCTGCGCCAGCGCCTCCGGTACCGGGGCGACCGTCCAGTCGTCTTCCCGGATCTCGGCCGTCTCGTCAAGGAAGCCGAGCATCTCGCCGTCATCCAGGCGCGCCCGCCGCCTGACGCGCTCCTCCAGCAGCTCGCGGCGCCGGTCCTCGAACTCGTGGTCGAGCTCACGGATGAACTCCAGCGCGTCGGGGGTCAGGATCTCTTCGAAGCCCGGCTTCTGCTCGCCCCGCAGTTCCAGTTTCTTTCGTGCCACACAGCGATCCTTTCCCTGGTGCGCCGGTGGCAAACGAGCCCGTGCGGTCGGCTCGACTGTGAGGCATTTGACGCCCAGGACGGGCGGGACCTCCCCCAGAGTCCCCCGCTGGAACGCTGACCGAGCGTCAGCGGCCGAGAAGACCTACGCGCCGTGGCACTTCTTGTACTTCTTGCCGCTCCCGCACCAGCACGGGTCGTTACGGCCGATCTGCTCGGCCTCGTCGACCCGGCGCTGCTGAACGGGCGCCGACGGCTCGGCCTGCGCGGCCTGCGCGGCGTAGGGATCGGCCGCCGCGCCTCCCGCGGCCGCCGCCATCGCCATGGCGCCGGTCTGCCCTCCGCCCCCGGAGTAGCTGACCCGGCCGCCGCCGGTGGCCGAGCTGGACGAGGCGCTCGGCGTGCGCCGCTGCGGCGGAGGCGGGACCGGCTGGCCGTGCTCGTCGTGGATGGTGACCTCGACGTGGAAGATGAGCCGGGCGAAGTCCGCCCACACGCTGTTCATCAGCTCGCGGAACAGCTCAAACGCCTCGTTCTTGTAGGCGACGAGCGGCTCGATCTGGGCAAACCCGCGCAGATGGATGCCCTCGCGCAGGTAGTCCATGTCGTACAGGTGCTCCTGCCAGCGCTGGTCGATGATCTCCAGCAGCAGGTAGCGCTCGACGTTGCGCAGGAGCTCCTCGCCGAGCTCTCCCTCGCGGCGGTCGTAGTGGGCCAGCGCCTCCTCCTGGAGGGTGGCGGTCAGCTCCTGTTGATCGATCGTGTCCGGCTCGACATCGAACAGCTCCGGGCTGGGGGGGAAGATCTCCTGGATCCGGCGCTCCAGCCCGTCGATGTCCCAGTCCTCGACGAACTCGCCCGCGGTGTATTCCTCCACCAGGCGCTCGATCAGCCCGGTGATCTCCTCGCGGGCCGCGCCGCTCATGTCCCGGCCCTCGAGGATCTCGTCGCGATAGGTGTAGACGACCTCGCGCTGCTGGTTGAGCACGTCGTCGTACTCGAGCGTGTGCTTGCGCATGAGGAAGTGCTGCTCCTCGACCTTGCGCTGGGCCTTCTCGATCTGCTTGGAGAGCATGCCGGCCTCGATCGGCTCCTCGTTGCCCTCCTCGTCGACCGAGCCGAGCCTGTCCAGGATCTTGTAGATCCGCTCGCCGGCGAACAGCCGCACCAGGTCGTCCTGGGCGGAGAGGAAGAACCGAGACTCTCCAGGATCGCCCTGACGCCCGGCGCGGCCCCGCAGCTGGTTGTCGATCCGGCGCGACTCGTGGCGCTCGGTGCCGAGGATGAACAGGCCGCCGGCCTCCATGACCTGCCCGCGCTGCTCCTCGACGCGGGTTTCGATCGCCGGCAGCAGCTGGTGCAAATGCTCGTCGAAGTCCGGCATGCCCGGTTGCAGGCCGAGCGTGGCGACCTCGAGCGTGGCCAGATGCTCGGCATTGCCGCCGAGCTTGATGTCGACACCGCGGCCGGCCATGTTGGTCGCGATGGTCACCGCCCCCGGGGCACCGGCCTCGGCGATGATCTCGCCCTCGCGCTCGGCGTGTTCCGGCTTGGCGTTGAGCACCGTGTGCCTGATGCCCAGCTTGGTCAGACTCGCCGACAGCATCTCCGACTCTTCGACCGAGATGGTGCCGACGAGCACCGGCTGGCCGGCCTCGTGGCGCATCTGGATCTCCTTGGCGACCGCCGTGCGCTTGCCGTCCTTGGTCTTGTAGACCTGGTCGTTGCGGTCGTTGCGGATCATCGGCCGGTTGGTGGGGATCTGGACCACCGGCAGCTCGTAGATCTTCATGAACTCGGTGGCCTCGGTGAGGGCCGTTCCGGTCATGCCCGCCAGCTTGTCGTACATCCGGAAGTAGTTCTGGAGGGTGATCGTGGCCAGCGTCTGGTTCTCCTCCTGGACGCGCACTCCCTCCTTGGCCTCGACGGCCTGATGCAGGCCCTCTGACCAGCGCCGCCCCTCCAGGATCCGGCCGGTGAACTCGTCGATGATCTTGACCTCGCCGTCGATCACCGCATAGTCGACGTCGCGCTTGTACAGCGACTGGGCCTTGAGGGACTGGATGAGGTGGTTGACCAGGTGGCCGTTCTCGGCCCGGTAGAGGTGATCGATCTTCAGGAAGCGCTCGGCCTTGGCCACGCCCTGCTCGGTGATCGAGATCGTCTTGTGCTTCTCGTCGAACTCGTAGTCGAAGTCGGCGACGAACTCCTTCTTGGCCCGTGGATCCATCCCCTCCGGGGTCTTGCCCGGGGTGAGACGGGGGGCCAGGCGGGCGAACTGAACGTAGAGCTCGGCGGCCTGCTCCGGCGCGCCGGAGATGATCAGCGGCGTCCGCGCCTCGTCGATGAGGATGTTGTCGACCTCGTCGACGATCGCGTACGTGTGGTAGGGCGACTTGCCCTCCTCCGGCTTGGGTCGCCCGCCGTGCTGGACCTTCTCCTCCAGCGACTTGGCCATGTTGTCCCGCAGGTAGTCGAAGCCGAACTCGGAGTTGGTCCCGTACGTGACGTCGGCGGCGTAGGCGGCGCGCTTCTCCTCGTAGGGCTGCAGGTTCTGGAGCACGCCGACGCTGACGCCGAGGAGATCGTAGACGGGCTTCATCCACATCGCGTCGCGGCGGGCCAGGTAGTCGTTGACGGTCACCACGTGGACGCCGCGACCGGCGAGGCTGTTGAGGACGACCGCCAGCGTCGCGGTCAGCGTCTTGCCCTCACCGGTCTTCATCTCGGCGATCGAGCCGTCGTGCAGGACCATGCCGCCGATCAGCTGCACGTCGAAGTGACGCATCCCCATCGTGCGCTTGCCGGCCTCGCGGACGAGCGCGAAGCACTCGAAGAGCAGATCGTCGAGCGACTCGCCGTTGCGAGCGCGTTCCCGCAGCTCGTCGGTGGCCTCTCGCACCTCCTGGTCGGTGTAGTGCTCCAACTCCGGCTCGAAGGCGTTGATCCGAGCGACACGCTGCTCGTATTCCTTGAACTTCTTGGCCTCGCCCATGCGAAGCGCGCGGTCCAGGATGGACATGAAAGCTAGGGTAGCGCGGGCGGGGGCGGCCCCCGCCGTCGTTCTGGCAGTGCCGCCGCAGCGCGGCGGATCATCCGGCCGCCGGCGACACGTCCCCGGGCATCACCGAACCGCCGGCCGGCGCCGGCGGCGCTTCTGGTCCCGGAGGCGTGGCCAGACGCGACTCCCGGCGCTTGCGGCGCTTGTCGCGGTGGCGCTTGACCTGGACCGCCAGCTCCTCGGCGCACAGGTTGATGGAGTGCATCAGGTCCCCGGAGGCATCCCGAGCCCGCAAGGTCACCCCCTTGAGGTGGAGCGTGGCCTCCGCGACCTTGTCGTCGGCGATTGCCGGGTTGCGCTCCTCAAACAACTCGACCTCCAGCTCCGCCAGCTCGGAGACCTGCTTGGCGACCTTCCGGAAGCGCTTGGCAACGTGCTCGCGAACGTCATCTGAGACGTGGATGTTGCGGCCCTTGACCTGGATACGCATCGTCGACCTCCCGACCGATGCTCTCTTCACCCAGGTGCGACGCACCTGAAAGCGGGGCGGGAGAGCACCTTGCGTTTGACCTATGTGAATCTGAGGTTATTCCCGGCAGCGGCGTTTGTCGAGCGGGCAGAATAGGGGGGTTGCCTCAGAGCATTCCCCCAGCAATTAAGTGGAGCTTTGAGCCGTCGGTCCTCGTCGGCGTCGGCGCGCTGGCCGTGCTCTATGTCCTGGCCTGGCGCCGGGGTCGATCCACCGGCTCGCCTCACCGCCCGGGGTACGGGCGGCTGACCCTGTTCGCCGGCGGGCTGCTCGTCATCCTGGCGGCGGTCGTCTCCCCCATCGACGATCTCGGCGACCAGTTGCTGGTCATGCACATGGTCCAGCACATGCTGCTCCTGGACATCGCCCCCATCCTGCTTATCCTGGGGCTCAACAAGGTGCTGCTCCGGCCCGTCACCCGGCGGCTTCACCTGGTGGAGCGGCGGGCCGGCTATCTGGCCCACCCCGCGTTTGCGGTCGCCATCTACGTCGGCTTCATGTGGGCCTGGCACGTGCCGGCGCTGTACGACGCGGCGCTGAACTCCACGTCGGTCCACGCGCTGGAACACGCCTGCTTCTTCGCCGCCGGCGCTCTGTACTGGTGGCACCTGCTGTCGCCGATCCGCAACCGCTACCGGCTGACCGGCCTGGGGCCGGTCGCCTACATGGTCGCCACCAAGCTGCTGGTCGGCCTCCTGGGAATCCTCCTCGCCTTCGCCCCCAGCGTCATCTACCCGTTCTACGCCGGACACCCCCACTACTGGGGGCTGTCCCCGCACACCGACCAGTCGATGGCCGGCCTGGTCATGGCGCTCGAGCAGTCGATCGTGATGGGGATCGCGCTCGTCGTCGTGTTCGTGCAGATGCTCAGCGAGTCCGAGCGCGAGGCGCAGCGCCAGGAGCGTTTCGAGGTCGTCTGAGCTCAGGACCGGCCGGCCCCGCGCGGAGGGACCCGTCCCCCCGCGCGGTATCGAGCCGGTCTAACGACGAACTACGAGCAGGGGGCGGAGCCCGGAACCGTGGTGGTCTGGGTCTGTCCCGTGGTCGGCAGGTTGGCCGTGAACGTCGTCGAGTACGGGCGCTTCTTGCCCATGCAACCGACGGACGACGTCATCGCCACGGTCTTGCCGTGGACCTTCGCGGTCTTCTTCGCCCACACCAGGTGCTCGCTCTGGAGCGAGCCCGCCAGGCCCGAGGCCGGGAAGCTGACGTAGGTGGGCACCGGGACGTCGACGACCAGGTACTTGCCCTGGGTCTTGTACGTCGCCGGGTACGGGCCGGTGCTGCCGGTCTGCAGCGCGCCGCCCAGGCACTGGTGCGTGGGCGTGTCGACGAAGAAGAACGTCAGCTTGCCCTGACCGCTGTTCCAGACGTGGAGAAGCGGGTCACAGGCGGTGCCGGCCTGCGTGAAGTTGTTCTTCGCGCCGACGGCGGCGGTGATGTAGCCGGTGGCAGCCATCGCGCCCTTGGGGCAGCCGGTGTCGTTCTTGGCGGCCGCGATCTTGTTCAGGCTGCAGGTGGGGAAGTCCTTCCCGTCGGCCTTGAGCCCGTAGATCTTGGTCTTGATGTCCAGAAGGACGGCGGTCCGGTTGCCGTTCGTCCCCTGGGCGGCGAGGTGCTGCGTGTAACCGACCGGCACGGGCTTCTTTGCCGTCCCCGCCTTCTTGCCGGTGAACGTCAGCTGTGCCGTGTACGTGTTGATGTTCGATGCGGCGTATGCCGCGCCAGCTGCCACGAGCAATCCAACCGCCGCGGCGATCAGTGCTATGCGTCGCAAATGACTCCTCCTTGTTGTTGTTGGGGTCCTCACGTGAGCGGCGCCGGGTGCGGATCAGCGCTCACGGAAGTGGTTGAAGATGAGGGAAGGTCTGGTTCTGGTGGTCCGTCACGCTGCCCAACGGCGCCTGGGCCTTGCAGGCGGGGCCCCCAGGGGTGGGCGTGTAGTAGTACTTGGCTACAAGTTGCGCGAGGGTTAACACCGTCCCGGTCACGGAAGTTGTGGTCTGGGAAAGTGAAGATCCGATTGTCGGCAGGGGGTGGCTTGTACATAGATAGCTGCCGAACACGCTCAACCCTGCCATCAACTGGTTGTAACCACCAGGCTCGAGGTACGGATTACTGCGATTGCTGTATGGCCGGGAGGGATATCCCGTCAGCAGCTCCGGGTTGATGGGGTTGGAGATCCGCACGTAGTGCTGGTTGCCGCCGTAGGCGGCCGAGAGGGTCCCCTGGGTCGTCGCCGTGCTGTTGGCGAAGAACCCCGCGATCTCGCCGCGGTAGCCGTTGATGTACTCGATGATCGGCACCAGCCCGCCCAGATAGGGCGTCAGCCGGGTGAGGAAGGGGACACTGGCGTTGAGGAACCTGGTCACCGCCGGGAACCCGTCCTTGGAGGCCGCCGTCAACGGCGCGATGTCGATCATCAGGCTGCGCAGCTCCGGCGCCAACTGGACCGTGCCCTGCAGGACCGGAGTCAGTTGGACGGCCGCGGGGCGGAGCTCGTCGATGAGCGGCTTGGTCGTCTGCGAGAACCGGGTCAGGCGATCGATCGTGGACCGGGTCTCGGCCAGGAATGCCGGGAAGGCCCGGATGGTGTCGGCCAGATCGGCGTTGCGGGCGGCCGTGGCCGCGAACAGCGCGTTGCTGTTGCGCACGAACGCCTGGAGGGCGGCCGGCGATCGGCTGAGCGCCGAGAACACCTGACCGCCGTCGCGCAGCAGCGTGCTGGTGGCGGCCCCCTGGCGGCGCAGGACGGCGAGCACCGACTCGACGTTGGTGGCGAACGGATACAGGTCGGCGAACGCGGCGTTGAAGTCCTCGCCCCGGTTGGTGAGCGCTATCCCCGCCTGCTGCATCCACGTCTGGAACGCCTGCCGGGTGGCGGGATCGAACGTCGAGAAGATCTGGTCGAGCTGGACGGTCGGCGACACCTGCGCATGCGGGATGGTGCCGCCGTCCGGGATCTTGGGGGCGGTGGGCGTGCCCGGCGACAGTTCGACGTATGTCTCCCCCAGCAGGGTCTTGGCGCGGAGAATGGCGTGGGTGTCGACCGGCCGCGGCGCGTATTGCTTGTCGATTTCCAGCACCGCGCGCGACAGGGAGGTGCGGTGGTCGAGGCCGACGCTGACCACGCGGCCGACCGGGACGCCGGAGATCTGCACCTGGGCCTGCGAGGTCAGCTCCACGCCCTGGTCGAACTCGACGCTGACCCGGTACCCCTGGGGTGCCAGCGGCAGCGTGCCGCCGAACGACAGCCACAGGTAGATGAGCAGCCCCACGCATGATGCCGTGAAGGCGAACATGGTGAAGATGGCGAGGTTGCTGGGACGCTGCTTGTTCATGGTGTGCTGGAGCAGGAGTACTGGCTGGTGCCCGGGATCGGCGTGGCGCCGGGCAACGAGGACAGCGCCGGCGGGTTGAGCAGGTCGAGGATCACGCCCAGCGGCTCGCTGTTGGGCTCGAGCTGGTTCTCGAAGAAATTGAGCTGGGCGCACGTCCCCATGAAGATCCCCTGGAGGACCGGGCCGTTGGCGTCCTGCAAGCTCGTCAGGCTGTCGGCGATGTGGGCCAGCCAGGTGCCCCAGAACAGATAGCCCTGACGTCCGCCGCCGGGCTGGTAGGCGAGGGTGTTGAACAGGGTGTTGGCGACGCCGAGGGCGCTCGTCAGCGAGGGTACGGTCGCCTTCAGCTTCGCCGAGGCGGGCGCCAGGGTGCGGGCGAGCGGCTGGACCGCGACCGAGAACGGCCGCAGCTGGTTGGCGATGACCGGGGTGGTGTCGCGGAAGAGGGGCCGTGAGGCGACCAGCGCCGGCCCCAGATTCTGGGCGAACGGCTGGAGGGCGTGGAGCGTGACCGCGCTGGCGGATGCGTAGGACTGCACCTTCCCCAGCGTCTGCTCGGTCTGGCGCAGCGTCCCCGGGAACAGCGACAGCGTCGACCGCAGCTGGGCGTCGTTGGCGGCGATCGCCGAGAAGTTGGTGTCCGAGGCGCGGATCAGCGACGCCAGCTGGGTGTCGACGCCGCCGATCGAGTTGGCGACCAGGTTGAGGTTGTGGATGGCCCGGCGCAGATTGCGCTGGCGGGTGGCGAGCAGGCTCGCGAATGTCCGCGTGTCCCGGTTGAGCGGCGCGAAGCGCTTGAACGTCCCCCGCAGCGCCGCCACCGCGCCCGGGCTGGGCAGCTCGCCGGTCGAGCCGTGGTCATGGAAGGCCTGCGCGCCGGACGCCAGGAGCAGGATCAGATAGTTGCGGGTATCGGCGTCCAGCGAGGACAGGATCTCCGAGACGTCCACGTCCGGCTGGGTGTTCGCCGCGCTGAGCGTGCCGCCGTTGGGGATGGCCCCGGCGCTCCTGGTGCCGGGATCGAGCGACAGGTACATGTCCTTCAGCGGCGTTCGAGGCCGGAGGAGGACGGTGGCATCGCGGTAGATCGGCGCATATTGCTTGTAGATGTCCATCGTCACGACCGCCTGCCCGTCGTGCACCGACACCGCCCCCACCTGGCCGACCTGGACGCCGGCGATGGTCACCGCCTGGCCCTGACCGGGGGTCACCGCCGCGGCCTCGGCGAACGGGGCGTTGACCGTGTAGTAGCTCTGGCCGAAGACGAAGGCCGGCTGGTGGTTGAGGATGTACGCGGTGACGCCGATCGCGGCCACCACGAGCACCAGGATGGCGATGAAGTCGCGCCGATGGGTGGCGATGGCGCGCTTCACGGGCCGACTCCGGTCCTGGCCGAGTTGAGATTGGCCGGCGCCTGCTTGTAGCACGGGATGGTGCTCACCAGAGGCGGCTGCGACCCCGGATAGGCGGGACGGGTGCCCAGCGGTGGGAGCACGGCGTTTCCGTACAGGGGACCGCCGCCCGGCAGCGACCCGGTGGCGACGCGGTCAGAGCCGCCGGCCGCGCTGGAGCGGACGTAGCGGCCGTTGCCGTCGAAGTTCTGGCCGATGCCGGCCAGGCCGACCGCCGACTGGAAGAGCTCCTGGTAGGCCTGGAGCCCCGTGGTCAGCGGCGGATCCTGGATCCGCTCGTTGCCGGTGGGGATCACGGTGTGGGTGAAGCACCGGGCCAGCGCATCGGACTGGCGCAGGAGCGCCTGGGAGTCGTTCAGGGTGGCGGCCGTGCCCTGGATCGCCGGGGTCAGATCGGCGAGGAGCCCGCCGAGCTCGGAGGGAGACAGCAGCGCCGTCGACTGCGCCACCCAGGGGAGGCCGGCCCCGATGGTGGGATCGAGCTGCCTGATGCTGGGGAGGAGATCGCGCGCGAACTGCTGGGTCGGCCCAAACGACGCCTGGAGTGGCCCCAGCGCGCTGTCGGCGGCGCGCAGCGTCGGCGGGAGCAGCGCGATCGTCTCTGACAGCGATTGCTGGCGCGAGGCCAGTGCGGCCATCGTCGCGTTGAACACGGACACCAGGTCGGCCAGCCGCGCCTGCGAGGAGGCCAGCGCCGCGAAGATGTGCTCGTTGCCGGCGACCACGCCTGACAGGTCATGGGGCCGCTGGCCGAGCAGCGCCGCGTTGACGATCGCCGACGCCCGGAACGCGCCGGCGGCGTACTTGAGCGACTGGTTGAGCGCCTGGGCGCCCGTCAGCCCCCGGACGCTTGGGTCCTGGGTGGCGTCCTGAGCCGCGGTGGGCGGGCCGTTGAGCGCCCCGCCGAGCCCGGCCAGGACCGTCTGGAGATCCTGGCGAGTGTTGGAGCTCAGCGCCGAGAGCACCCGGTCGAGCTGGACCGGGCCGGTCGTCTGCGCGGCTGGCAGCGTGTAGCCGGAGTCGACGGTTGGAGCCCCCGGTGTCCCCGGGTGCAGGTCGATGTAGTAGTTGCCCTCCAGGAACAGCCGCGGGCGGATGTCGGCGGTGGCGTTGGCGTGGATCGGCAGCCCGCTGGGCTGGATCGTCATCGTGGCCACCGCCGCCGGCGAGGAGTCCGAGACGCGGTTGATCTGCGTGACCGTCCCCACGTTGACGCCGGCGATGCGCACCGGGGAGCCGATGTGCAGCTCGGTCTGGACGGTGAACGTCGCCCTCAGCACGTACGGCGAGCCCTGGAAGGGCAGGCCTCCGCCGAAGACGAGGTAGCAGGCGGCGAGGATGACGACGGCGCCGATGACGCCGGCCCAGGCGTTGCTGATCCGGGAGCGGTGGCGCCTCACGAGTGGTCGCTCCCGTAAATACGGTCGCACCGAGGGGCGCGACTGGTGGATGCCAGGCAAGGACGCAGGAGCCGACGTGTAGCAGCGCTACACGAGGCTCCGAGGACAGCCGGACGACGCCGGCGCGGCCCATCCAGGCGAGGCAGGATGCCGAGCGGGCCGCAGGCCGGCGCTGGCGCCGCCAGGCGTGCCTCGAATGCGAGCGTATTTGCGTGAGGGGCCACTAGCCGCTCCGGTGGGTGGCCTCGGTCTTGAGCGAGAGATGCCCGGGCGGGTTGCCGATGACGGCGCGCGCGGCCGAGTACGGCTCGTTGCCGGCGGCGCAGGCGGCCGGCTGGCCGGGGGCGTCGGTGTACGGGTACGGGTTGACGTGAAGCGGGCCGGAGGCGCCGCCGGCGGGTCCGGTGTAGACCTTGCTGGACGGCTCGGACTCGGCTCCGGGGATGTTGTCGATGGCGATCTGGACGAAGCGCAGCAGCGTTCCCTGGCTCACATGCTCCGAGAGCAGGCTGGCGCCGTTGCGCAGGAACAGGGTCACGTAGTTGCACGCCGTCTGGGCGGGGGTCAGGAAGGCGAGCGGCGGCCCCAGCTTCGACAGGGTCAGCGTCAGCCGGTCGAGGCCCTGCTGGACCGCCGGGGTCTGGCCGTAGGCCGCGACCGACTTCGCGAGCGCGACCGTGCGCTGGTCCAGAGCCGAAGTCCCGGGCAGGTTCCGGGTGCCGATGGCGAACGCCTGGGCCAGGACCGGAGCGGTCTGCGGCAGGGTGGCCGCACCGGGCCGCAGCTCGCCGAACAGCCCGGCGGCGTCGGTCAGAAACGGGCGGATGACCGGGCTGCCGGCGATCGTGGCCTCGAACATCGGCGGCGTCTGGGAGATCGTGTCCTGGAGAGAGGGCACGGCGACGCCGGCCAGCGCCCGGAACGTGGTGTTGAGGTTTGAGAACAGCGACGCCTGGATCTGCGCCACCGGCGCCAGCGCGCCCGCGTAGGAGGCCAGGCCGCGGAAGAACCCGGCCAGGTCGGTGCGCGACGACGACAGATTGCGGGCCACCGGGCCCAGGTCGGTGAGCAGCGGGATGAAGGCGCCGATGGCCTCGTTGATGTCCGAGCCGCGTCCGGCCAGCGCCTCGCCGAAGCCGATCGTCGTGCGCTGCACGCCGACGCGCGTCGGCGGCGTGAACATCGACAGGACCTGGTCGAAGTCGACCTCGCTGCCGGCCCGGCCGAGCGAGACCGTCGCGCCGTTGGGCAGGCCGCGTGAGCTGTGCCCGGGGGTGATCTCGAGATACTTGAGCCCGATCGTGCCCTTGAGGCGGACGGTGTAGCGGGTGTCGACCGGCAGCGGCTGGATGCTCTTCTGCAGGCTGACGTTGAGCACTGCGATCGGCTTCCCGGCCGGCGTGCGCGTGGCCGTGACGCTCGACACCACGCCGATCCGCGACCCGCCGAGATACACATCGTTGCCCTTGGTCAGCTCGCTGGCGTCGGCGATCTGCACATGCAGGTCGTAGGTGGGCACGAACGGAAGCCCGTTCGTCGCGTTGTAGGCGAGGTACACCGCCACGACCGCCACCAGGACAGTGAGCGCGCCGATCAGCACCGGGTTGCTCGCCCACCACGACGCGCGCCGCTGCCGCTGCGCCACATCCCGTCCGGAGAGCAGGCCCGTCATCGCCGGCCGCCCATCAGGTACGCCAGCAGTCCCTTCATGGTGGCGCCGGTCGGCGACGAGGCCGAGGACGCCGACGCCACCGCCTGGGCAACGACCGGGTCGCGGCGCGCCGCCGTCACCGACGCCGCCGACGCCCCGGCGAAGTTGGCCGAGCAGCCCGGCACCGCGCTCGTGGCGTAGTTGGTGCAGCTTGACACCAGCGGCTCGTCGCGCACGTAGTGGCCCAGGCTGTCGAACCCGTTGCCGGCGGCCGCTCCGTTGAACAGGAGCTTCATCAGCTGCTGGATGCCCCCGGTGGTGTTCAGGCTCGCCAGCAGCTTCTGCAGGTTCGCGGCGGCCGGTTGGCCGGCGCTCCCGAGCTGGTTGAGCTGGTTGGCCAGCGGCTCGGTGGCCACCAGGGACGGCTGCGACTGCTGGGCGGCGGCGCCCAGGTCGATGAGCGCCGTGCGCGCCGCCCGGGCGAAGGGAGTGAGGTTGGCGAACTGCCGGCCAAGCGCGCTCGCGCTCTGCCCCAGCGATTGCAGTAACGGCGTCCCCTGGTCGGCCAGCGTCCCCAGGTCGGCCATCAGCGGCCTCAGCTGCTCCAGGTAGGAGGGAAACAACCGGAAGGTGCTCGAGATGTCGCGGGCCCGGGCGGCGCTGGCCACGGCCGTGGTGTTGGCCTGCGTGATGAACCCGGAGATCTGGCTGCGCTCCCGGGCCAGAGGAGCCAGGACCGTGTCGGAGTCGGTGGCCAGCCGGGCCAGCGTCCGGTTCTGGCGGGCGAGGATCTGCAGGACCTTGTCGGTGTCGCCGAGCGCCGGGTTGGCTCGGTGGATGACCACGTTGAGATCCGAGCCGCGCGCGGCCAGGCCGGTGCCGAACTCGTCGATGATGACCGCCAGCGACTGACGGACCGGCTCGGTGGAGATGTTCTGGACGATGTCCGAGTCGATCGGCGAGCTGGTGCGGGTGACGGGCAGGTAGTAGCTGCCCTCCCCCGGGCCGCGGCGGATCCGGGGCAGCGGCGGCGCCGACGCCGTGCCGGGGCTGCAGTCGACGTACTGCTCGCCGATCAGGGACTGCGGGCGGATGGCGCAGGTGGCGTTGGCGTGCCAGGGACGGAACTCCGGGTCGGTGATGGCCAGGGTCACGGCCGCCGTCTTGGCCTGGGTCACGCCCAGCGACTGGATGCTGCCGACGTTGGCGCCGGCGACCCGCACGTCCTCGCCCTGAGCCGCAAACGACGCGTCGTCGAAGACGGCCCGGACCAGGTACACCCCGCCGGACGAGCTGCCGGAGCCGTGGGCCACCGCCACGGCGATCGCCGCCACGATCAGCACGGCCGCCAGGACAGCGAGGCGCCTCATGGCCCCGGCGGCACCGACGACGGGTTGCAGCCGGGCACCGCCTGGGGGGCGGAGCCGTCCGGGGAGGGCTGGACCGCACTGCCCGGGCAGCGGGTGCGCACGGATTGCAGGCCCTGGTAGCGCTGGGACGGGAACTGGGTCTGGAGCTGATTCTGTCCGTCCAACGCGAACGGGAACAGGGCCGGCTGCGTGCGGACGTAGTGCCCGTTGGCGTCGTAGTAGGCGCCGGCCTGTCCCAGGTTGGTCAGCGCGGCGACGACGTCCGGCGTGTAGTACCGCAGGTAGTCGAGCTGATTCTGGGAGTCGTTGAGCTCACGCACGAGCTCCGGGAAGGTCGTCTCGGCGATCGCCGCCAGCGCGGGCGCGGACTGGGCCAGCAGCGTCAGATCACCGGTGCCCGCGGGATTGTGAATGAGCTTGTCCAGCGCGCCGATGGTGGGGATGGCCTCGGTGACGAGCGGCCGCAGCCGGGACAGGAAGAGCGGCAGGCGGCGGACGGCCGGCTTGGATGCCGCCACCAGCGGATCCAGGGCGTTCAGCGTCGTCTGCAGCCCGCCGAAGGTGGCGGTGGCCCGCCGCAGGGTCGGAGGCAGCAGAGTCAGTGCCTGCTCCAGCGCCTGGCTCTGGCCGGCGATCGCGCCGGTGGCGGTGCTGGTGTTGGAGATGAGCGCCGACAGCTGCTGGCTGCGTGAGGCCAGGGTCGACAGGGCGTCCGCGCCCTGGACGAGGAGCTGGTCGAAGACCGGCTCGTCGCGCGTGAGCTCGGCGGTCACCTGGCTGGTGCTCTGCAGCCCCGGGGCGAGGTACCTCAGCGCCCGGTTGGCGGCGAGCCCCTTGCCCTGGATGGCGGCCGCCTCCCCCCGGATCACGTTGCGCAGCCCGGCGCGGGTCAGCGGGTCGAAGGCATCGAAGACCTGATCGATGTTGACCGCCGAGTACGTGTCGGAGAGACCGATCAGCCCGCCGCTGGGGATCGGAGGTGCGGCGGTGCCGCCTGGCTCCAGCTCGACGTACTTGCTGGCGATGCCGGACAGCGAGTCCTCGTAGATCCGCGCCACCGTGCCCTGGTGCAGCGGCGCGACGTTGTGTAGCGACAGCCGGACCTGCGCCAGCCCGGTGGGCGTGAGGCTGATCGACGAGACCGTGCCGACGGTCGCCGGGCCGATGAGCACGTTGTCGCCGGTGACCAGCCCGCCGGCGTTCTCGAAGTTGGCTCGCAGCGTGTAGCTCGACCCGCTGGTGAAGATCACGAACGCCACCACGACGATGGCCAGGATGAGCGCGCCGATGGCGGCGATGCGCGCCACGCCGCTTCCCCCGGGCGAGCCGTCCTCCGGAGGCACGCGTCGCGGAACGGAGGGTCCCTGCGGGGGCCCTCCAGTCGTGCTTCCGAACGGGCTGATGTGGCTCTCCTCCTTCGCGATTCCCGAACTGCGGCCCAACCCGGGCGAGTGGCATCCTGCCAAAGCCAACGGCCGAGCACCAATCTCCGGCAAAGCCCGCGCGCAAACGATAACCCGTGCGCGGTGGGTACTGAAACGTACCGCCGCCAGAGTCCTTAATCACAGATTGAGGAGCCTCGCGGACGCCATGGCCCGCGGCGCTCGGATCGTCGGCGGCCTATTGGTGCGGCGGCCGGGCCAGCATCGCCGCGCCCATGGCGCCGCCGACGTCGCCCAGCCCCGCCACGCGGACCGCGGGCGGCCGGTCGTCGTTGAACAGGTGCGGGTGCATCTCGGTGGCGATGCGCTCGGCCATCGGCTGGCCGAAGCGGACGCCGAGGCCGCCGCCGATGATGACGGCCTCGATGTCGAGGAGGTTGACGGCCGAGGCGATGCCCGCGCCCAGCGCGGCCACCGCCCGGTCGATCAGCTCGATGGCGAGCGTGTCCTCGCGGTGGTAGGCAGCCTCCCACACCGAGCTCGTCAGCCGGAGGCGGCCCTTCTGCTTCATGAGCTTGAACAGGTCGGTCTTGGCGCCCTTGTCGACCTCGCGGCGCGCCCGGGCCTCCATCGCGGCGCGTCCGGCGTAGGCCTCCATGCAGCCGCGCCGGCCGCACGGGCAGTGGGCGCCATCGCGGCTCACCACCGTGTGGCCGATCTCGCCGGCGCCGCCGCGCCCCAGCCATGGCTTGCCCTCCAGGATCAGGCCGCCGCCGACTCCGGTCCCCCAGAAGACGCCGAGCACCGATGCATACGGCTTGCCGGCCCCCAGCTCGAACTCGGCCTGGGTCGCGACCTGGACGTCGTTGCCGACGAACACCCGGGTGCCGAGCCGCTGAGACAATTCGTGGGCGAGCTCGTACGGGGCGTGCCAGCCGGGAAGGTTGCGGGCGTTGGCGACGACGCCGGCCTCCTCGTCGACATCACCGGGCGAGCCGACCCCGACGCCGGCCAGCGCCGAGGACTCGACCCCGGCATCGGCGGCGGCGCCCGTCAGCGCCTCGGCCATCTGCGCCGCCACGTCCGGCGGCCCGCCGTCGGTGGGGGTGGGCTGACGCGACTGGCCGACGACATCGTCATCCTCGTTGACGACGATCGCCTCGATCTTCGTCCCCCCGAGGTCGATGCCGCCGCGCAGCTGTCCGTGGGCCTCCATGGTGCGAGGAGGCTATCTCAACTCAGGCCCAGCTCTGACGGTAGTCCTCCTGCTCGGCCGTCGGCTCGTCGATCCGGACGCCGAGCGCCGCCAGCTTGAGCCGCCCCACCTCCCGGTCGATCGCGGCCGTCACCGGGTGCACCCCGGGGCCCAGCTCGCCCCGCCGCCGCACCAGCTCCTCCACGCTCAGCGCCTGCAGGGCGAACGAGACGTCCATCACCGCCGCCGGGTGGCCCTCCGCCGCCGCCAGGTTGACCACGCGCCCGCCCGCCAGCAGGTTCAGCCGCCGGCCGTCGCCCAGCTCGTACTGCTCCACCAGTGGCCGGACGGCGCGCACCCCGCCGGTGGCGAGCGCCGCCAGCGCCTCCAGATCGAGCTCGACGTCGAAGTGGCCGGCATTGGCGAGCAGGGCGCCGTCCTTCATCCGCTCGAAGTGCTCGCCCCGCAGCACCCGCCGCGACCCGGTGACGGTGATAAAGATGTCGCCGCGCCCGGCCGCCTCCAGCGAGGTCATGACGTCATAGCCGGCCATCCGTGCCTCCAGGGCCCGCAGCGGGTCGACCTCGCAGACGACGACGGCGGCGCCCGCCCCCCGGGCTCGCTCGGCGACCCCCTGCCCGGCCCAGCCATAGCCGACGACCACGACCGTGTTGCCGGCCAGCAGCACGTTCGACGCCCGGATGATCCCGTCGAGCGCCGACTGCCCCGTGCCGTGTCGGTCGTTCAGGGCGCGCTCGGTCCGCGCCTCGTTGACGGCCAGCACCGGGCAGCGCAGCGTGCCCTCGTCCTCCAGGCGCCGGAGCCGGACGAGCCCGGTGGTCGTCTCCTCGGTGCCGCCGATCAGCCCCTCCACCACCTTCCCGCCCTGAGCGTGAGCGGTCACGAGCAGGTCGGCACCGTCGTCGAGCGTGACCTGAGGCGCGCCCTTGAGCAACGCCAGCACATGGGCGACGTAGGTGTCGAGGTCCTCGCCGTGCAGCGCCCGGACCTCGACCCGGTCCTCGAGCACGAGCGCGGCGGCGACGTCATCCTGGGTGGACAGCGGGTTGGCCGAGCACAGCGCCACCGCTGCGCCCCCGGCCCGCAGCGTGCGCACCAGGTTCGCCGTCTCGGCGGTGACGTGCAGGCAGGCGGCGATCCGGATCCCGTCGAACGGGCACTCCTGGGCGAACCTGGCCCGGATCTGGGCCAGCACCGGCATCTGGCCGGCCGCCCAGGCGATCCGGGCCTCGCCCTCCGGGGCGAGCGCCAGGTCGGCGACGTCATGCGGAGGGACGGTCGCGCGGGCCATGGCCGGCGAACGCTCCCCTCCGCGGTTCCGCCGGCTAGTAGCGGTAGTGGTCGGGCTTGTACGGGCCCTCGACCGGCACGCCGAGGTAGGCCGACTGCTCAGCCGACAGCTCGGTCAGCCGCACGCCGAGCGCATCGAGGTGCAGGCGGGCGACCTTCTCATCGAGCTGCTTGGACAGCGTGTAGACCTTCGTCTCGTACTCGCCGGTGTTGCCGAACAGCTCCAGCTGGGCCATCACCTGGTTGGTGAACGAGTTCGACATCACGAACGAGGGATGCCCGGTCGCGTTGCCCAGGTTCAGCAGCCGTCCCTCCGACAGCACGATGATCGCGTGCCCGTCGGCAAACACCCACTCATCGACCTGGGGCTTGATGTTGATCCGGCGGATCCCGTCCAGGCGCTCCAGGCCCGCCATGTCGATCTCGTTGTCGAAGTGGCCGATGTTGCCGACGATCGCCTGATGCTTCATCTGCGCCATGTGCCGGGCGGTGATCACGTCCTTGTTGCCGGTGGCGGTGACGAAGATGTCAGCCTCGGCGATGACGTCCTCCAGCCGCGCGACCTGATAGCCGTCCATCGCCGCCTGCAACGCGCAGATCGGATCGATCTCCGTGATGATCACCCGCGCGCCCTGGCCCCGCAGCGAGTCCGCGCACCCCTTGCCGACGTCGCCGTAGCCGCACACCACCGCCACCTTGCCGCCGATCAGCACGTCGGTGGCCCGGTTGATGCCGTCGATCAACGAGTGGCGGCAGCCGTACTTGTTGTCGAACTTGCTCTTCGTGACCGCATCGTTGACGTTGATCGCCGGGAACAGGAGCCGGCCCTCGCGGGCGAACTGATACAGGCGATGCACGCCCGTCGTCGTCTCCTCGGTCACCCCCTTGATCTGGGCCGCCATCCGCGTGAATCGCTGGCCGTCGTCCTCCAGCGAGCGCCCAAGCAGCGCCAGCACCACCCGGAACTCCTCCGAATCGGCGGTCGACGGGTTCGGCACCTGGCCGGCCGCCTCGTACTGCGCGCCCTGATGGACCAGCAGCGTCGCGTCGCCGCCGTCGTCGAGGATCATGTTGGGGCCGTCGTTCTCCGGCCAGGAGAGCGCCTGCTCGGTGCACCACCAGTACTCCTCCAGCGTCTCGCCCTTCCAGGCGAACACCGGAACCCCCCGCGGCTCCTGCACCGTGCCCTCCGGGCCGACCACGACCGCCGCCGCGGCGTGATCCTGGGTGGAGAAGATGTTGCACGACGCCCACCGCACCTCGGCCCCCAGCGCCGTCAGCGTCTCGATCAGCACCGCCGTCTGCACCGTCATGTGCAGCGACCCGGTGATCTTGGCGCCCTTCAACGGCTGCGCCGCGGCGAACTCGGCCCGGGTGGCCATCAACCCCGGCATCTCGTGTTCGGCCAGCGAAATCTCCTTGCGGCCGAACTCGGCCAAAGACAGATCCGCGACCTTGTAGTCAGCCTTCTGCGCGGTGGTGCTCATGTTCTCTCCGGGTCCGTTGGTTGAAAAAGGCGTGCGGGCGGGCGCTCAGACCGCCGCGGCCAGGAGCCGCTCGTGCTTCTCCTGCTCGAAGCGCAGCCAGTCCTCGGCCTGCACGTGCTGAGGTCGCTCGGCCGTGCTTCGCAGCCAGGCCTCGACCGCCGTGCGCAGGTCGTCGCCCTCGGCCATCCGCTGGGCGAAGGCCACGTCCGACAGCGAGATGTCGAACTGGACCAGCAGCTCCTTGAGCGTCCGCAGCCGCTGCAGCTCGGCGGCGCCGTACAGGCGGTAGCCGGATGGCGAGCGCGCCGGGGCGACCAGCCCGGCCTGCTCGACGTAGCGGAGCATCCGCGGCGACCAGCCGGTCGTGCTCGCAGCCTCGTTGATGGTCAACGACTGCACGTCGCCAAACCTTACCACAGATGTGTCAAGGTTCAACCGGCTCGGGACGCTACTCGGCCTGCTCGGCCAGCGCCGCCTTGAGCCGGTCGATCGGCTCGATCGCGGCCGGGTCCCGCCGGGCCAGCACGGCCATGTACGCGGAGACGAGATCGCCGAGCAGCACCAGCGACACCAGCCGTTCCATCCGCGTGCCGCCCAGGCTCTCCACCCGGTGGACGGCCGCCGCCTGGTCGCCGATGACGTCCATGGTCAGCGCGATCCGCGACCGCACCCGCGGGTGCAGGTCGCTGTCATCGAGGAACACGGCGCTGAAGCGCCCTGTCTCGGCGGCGTACTCCCAGCCGACGATCTCGTTGTGGTCGAGCTCCGGCAGCTCGGCGGCGAATGCCGGGACGTTGGCGTTCTCGTTGACCTGGGTCTTCCAGCGGTAGGCGATCGCCGCCGTCAGACCCGCGCCGGCGATCTGAGGAGCGGTCCCGGCGAGCGAGCGCGCCAGCGACTTGGCCAGCGAGTCCTCCGGCGCGTCGGGGCCCCATTCGCCGACGAGCTTGGCGGCGTGCTCGGCGGCGACGTCGATCTCGGTGTGCAGGTGCTCCCCCACGCCGGCCAGCGCCGCCACCTCGAGCGCCACCACCAGGGCGTAGCCGACCGCCGCGCGGGGCTGGAACCCGCCCGGCAGGGGCACTACCGGCACGCCGTCGGCGCGGGCGGCGGCGGCCAGACGGCCGCCCGTGGTGCACACGATCCGCCGCGCGCCGAGCGCCCCGGCGGCCTCGTAGGCGGCCAGCGTCTCCTCGGTCTCGCCGGAGTAGCTGGAGCACAGGACCGTTGTATCCGGCGTTGTCCAGGCGGGCAGGCCGTAGTCCCGGGCGACGTGGATGGGGCGAGACGCCCGGTCGCCGAGGACGGCCAGCGCCAGCGAGCCGCCGATGGCCGAGCCCCCCATCGCCGCCACCACCAGGCCTCCAGCCGAATCCTGAGGACTCAGGTTGGCCGATTCGACCCGCCACAGGGCGTCGCGCAGGTGTTCCGGCAGGCCGAGGATGTCGGCGATCTGGCCGGTGCGGTCGACCTCGGCGATCGCCTCAGGCGTCAGTGCGACTTCGACGCTCAAAACGCCACCGCCCCATCGGGCAGCTGCACGCCCGGGAAGATCCGCATCCCGGACAGAAGCGTGTTGCGCGCGCCCACGCCGGCGCCCTGACCGAGCATGACGCGGCCCTCCACGCGGCAGTGGTCCCCGATGGTGACATCCGGGCCGATGATCGACGAGCTGATCCGCGTCCCTGCACCGACCCGCGCGCCGTCGAGCACGACCGAGCTGTCGATGTGAGTGCCGGCCCCCACCGTGACCCCGCGGCCGAGGACCGTCCGCGCGCCGATGACGGCACCGGCCGCCAGACGGCAGCCGTCGCCGACCAGCGCCGGGGGGTGAACGACCCCGGACCCGCCGTCGGCGCCCCCCTCGCGCAGCACGCCGCCGGCGTCGGCGACCCGGCGGCCGACCTCGGTGCGGACGTCGCCCTCCAGGATCTCGAACGTGGCCTGGAGGTAGCGCTCCGGGGTGCCGATGTCCATCCAGTAGCCCGAGGCCGCGTATCCGTACAACCCGCGGCCGACCAGAGCCGGGAAGACCTCGCGCTCGATCGAGATCCGGGTACCCGCCGGGGCCATTGTGTCGAGAACGTCGCGCTCCAGGATATAGGCGCCGGCGTTGACCAGATTGGTGTCGATCTCGTCCGGATTGGGCTTCTCGACGAACTCACGGACGGTGTGGTCCTCGCCACAGCGCACGAGTCCGTACGCCGAAGGGTCGTCGACGCCGATCAGCGCCAGCGTCGCCCGGGCGCCCGTCCGCTCGTGCTGCGCGAGCTGGGCGGTCAGGTCCATGTCGGTGAGGACGTCGCCGTTGAGCATGAAGAAGCGATCGGCGAGCAGCTCCTCGGCGTACTTGAGCGCTCCGCCGGTGCCGAGCGGCGACGGCTCCTCGACATAGCGGAGCCGCACGCCCAGCGACGATCCGTCGCCGAGCACCGCACGGACGCCGTCGGCCATGAAGCCGCAGGCGAGGATGACGTCGTCGACGCCGTGGCCGCGGAGCCACTCGATCATGTAGGTGATGAACGGGCGGTCGACGAGCTGGACGACCGGCTTGGGGACCGTCGAGGTCAGCGGTCGCAGCCGGGTCCCCTCGCCTCCGGCGAGGATCAGCGCCTGCACGGCTCCGGCCGATGCGTCGTCATCGTCCGACGCCCTCGTAGACGAAACCGGACCGGCCGACGACGTCACGGTCGATGAAGTTGCGTCCGTCGACGATCAGGTTGCCGGCCATCCGCTCGCGCACCTGCCCCCAGTCCAGCTCTGAGAACTCCGGCCACTCGGTCACCACCACCACCGCATCCGCGCCCTCGACCGCCCCCAATGCCGAGTCGGCGAACTCCACCCCGGTCATCAGCTTGCGCGCCTCCCCCTCGGCGATCGGGTCATAGGCCCGCACATGCGCGCCGTCGGCCTGCAGGCGCGCCGAGAGCACCAGCGACGACGCCTCCCGCATGTCGTCGGTGTTGGCCTTGAACGCCAACCCCAACAGCGCCACCCGCCGCCCCACCAGTGACCCCAGGTGCTTCTGCAGCTTGCCCACCACCCGCCGCTTCTGCAACTCGTTGACCTCGATCACCGCCGTCAACAGCTGAAAGTGATAGCCGGAGTTGCCCGCCAGCTGCTTGAGCGCCGACACATCCTTGGGAAAACACGACCCACCAAACCCGATCCCCGGCTTGAGAAACGCCTGGCCGATCCGCTGATCCAACCCCATCCCCCGCGCCACCTCCAGCACATCCGCCCCAGTCTCCTCGCACACGTTGGCGATCTCGTTGATAAACGAGATCTTCGTCGCCAGAAACGCATTGGCGGCCAGCTTGACCATCTCCGCCGAGGCGATATCGGTCCGCACCAGCGGCGCCCCCAGCGGCGCGTACAGCTCGGCCACCGCATCCCCCGCCCAGCCGCCGTCATCACCGATCACCACGCGGTCCGGCGCCCGGAAATCCGCCAGCGCCGACCCCTCCTTCAAGAACTCCGGGCACGACACATACGCAAACCCACCCTTGCCGGCCTCCGCGAAGTGACGCTTGATCGACGCGCCCGTCCCCACCGGCACCGTCGACTTCATCACCAGCGCATGCCGATCCGACACCGGCATCGCATCCACCACCGCGTGCACCGCCGACAGATCCGCATCCCCGGAGTACGTCGGCGGCGTCCCCACCGCCACAAACAACAACCGCGCATGCTCCAGCGCCGGCGCCAGCTCAGTCGAGAAATGCAGACGCTCGCGGTGGCGCGCCACCGACTCCGCCAAACCCGGCTCATAGATCGGGATCTCCCCCCGCTCCAACCGGGCGACCTTCTCGGCGTCGACATCGACGCACCACACCTCGCTGCCCAGCTCGGCAAAACCAGCACCGGTCACCAGACCGACGTACCCGGTGCCGATCACAGCTATGGGTTCACGTTCAGAGGACATGCGGAGGCGAGGGTAGCGAGCGCGACCGGGAGATGGAGCAGCCCAGGGCGCTAGCGCGCGCGGGTCAGGGACGCTGCGATCGCCACCATCTGGTTGTTGGGGATCGTCCCGGCAAGCGTGTTCTCGATCCAGTAGGCGCCCTGCGGTGTCTTCCACGCCACCGTCATCAGCCTGCCCCCGGCGGCGAACAGCTCCAGCTTCTTGCCGTCGACGAACTTGGTCGCCGACGGGCTGGCCAGCAGGGGCGGGTTCTGCCAGGTGGTGCCCTGGACGCCGTAGTACTCGCCCAGCAGCGGGTTGAGCTCCAGGGTCATGTAGTAGGCCGGATAGCGCGCGTGGCCGTGGCCATGGATGACATAGGACCGCGGATAGGAGTGGGCGTACTCGACCGCCGGCTCCTGGCCGTCGTTGCAGTTGCCGGTCAGGCTGGAGCAGTACGCCGATCCGGCCACGATGTAGCCGGGGTAATAGACGGGGAACGGGACCCGCTTGAGCGCGGCGGCCTGCATCTGGCCGTCGCTGGAGGCGGCGGTCAGCCCCGCGGGCACGCCCGGAGCCGCGGGGTGCTTGGGCTTGGCCGGCTTGGTCGCCTGCTTGGCGGCCCCGCTGGTCGCCGCCTTGGCGTCCGACGGGCTGCTCACCCTCATGAACTGCCGGTACACCTGCGCCTCGGCAACGCTGTTGGCGTTGACGTAGCACGGCGGCTGCGGCTGGCCCGGCGCCGCGGCGACGCAGTTTGAGAGGATCGCCGGGAACTTGATCGACTTGATCGTGTGCCCGGACATGTTCAGCACCAGGTTGAACAGGTTGATGAGCCCGTCGACGGTGTGCAGGTCGTGGTCGGTCTGGACGTGGTTGCCGAAGATCCTCAGCAGCATGTCCTTGTTGTTGAAGATCTGAGTCGTCGAGTACTGGTCCTTCGCCCAGCGGATGAAGTCCTGCTGGCGCGCGTTGCGGACGATGTCCGAATCCGTGTGGCGGTAGCGGACGAACGCCAGGGCCCCGCTGGGGGCCTGGTTGTCACCGCACAGCTTCTGGTAGCCGGGCTGGATGTCGATGCTGGAGTAGTCGGTCAGCGCCGTGTTGTTGTAGTAGCGCTCGTCAACAGCGCTGTACACGCAGCCGATCGCGTCGACCAGGTCGGAGAAGCCCGCGAAGTTGACGTCGAGGATGTGGTTGATCCTCAGACCCGGGAAGACGTTCTGCTTGATCGTCTTGATCATCAGGTTCGGCCCGCCGTCGGAGTAGGCGGCGTTGATCTTCCCCGTTCCAAAGCCGGGGATCGTGACCTCCAGGTCACGCGGGATCGACAGCACGTTGATCGTCGACGAGGCGGGGTTGAGCCGCACCAGCATCATCGTGTCGGTGTTGGCCGCGCTGTAGGGCTCGCCGGCCCGGTGGTCGGAGCCGACCACCAGGATCGTCTGCGGCGCCCCCGGCGGCGGCAGGGTCACGTCGGCGTTCTTCAGCGACGGCTGTAGTGACAGGTCATTGGCCAGCTGCTTGAACTGGAGCAGGCCGGCCACCGCCGTCGTCGCGGCGGTGGCGGCGATGATCACGACGGCGGCCGCGAAGAATCGCCACAGCATCCCGCCCCGGGTGCGCGGGATCATGCCCGTCCTCCCTCCACCGCCCGCAACGAGGCGGAGCTGTCGGCGGCCTGGGCCAGCCGCGCCGGCAGCGCCCGCACAAAGTCGGCCAGCGCGCGCCGATAGCGCTGCAGCGAGGAGATCGACACCCACTCGTCCGGGCCGTGGTGGCCCCCGCCGGCCGGGCCGAACTCGACCGCCGGGATCCCGGCCTCGATGAACGAGGCGGCGTCGGAGGCCCCATCGCGGCCGACGCTCATGACCTCGCCCCGGGTCGCCCGCGACACCGCCTCGCGCAGACCCTGGACGTAGAGGTTGGCGCGGGACACGGTGACCGGCGGGTGCAGGAAGGTGCGCTTGACGTCGATCCCCGGGATGGCACGGACCTGGGCGAGGATCTCCGCCGGGTCCTGACCGGGGAGGTACCGGACGTCGACGGCCATCTCACAGCGGTCCGGGACCTTGTTGAGGGCATCGCCGCCGGCGATCCGCCCCAGGTTGATCGACGGCCGGTCGAACATCTCCGACGACTCGCGGCTGAACGGCAGCGACTCGATCGCCCGGAAGACGTCGATGGCCTTGAGCACGGCGTTGTCCCCCAGCCAGGGGGTCGAGCTGTGGGCCGACCGGCCGTGGACGAGGATCCGCATGGCCAGCACGCCCTTGGCCTCGACGCCGATGTGCATGTTCGTGGGTTCGCCGGTGATTGCGAACTGCCCGCCGAGCCCGGCAGCCACGAACGCGTCGGTCGAGCGCTCATCGGTCTCCTCGGACTCCTCGTCCGGCACGCAGACCAGGCGAACCCGGACCGCGTCCTGGTCCTCCAGGTCCTTGAGCGCGCACATCATGGCCGCCAGGCCGCCCTTCATGTCGTAGGCCCCGCGGCCGATCAGGCGATCGCCCTCCATCCGGGCCTGGAACTGCTCGGCCTGGCCCGGCACGACGTCGAGGTGGCCGTGAAAGACGACGCACGGCGCCTGCTCGGCGGTGGCGCCGACATCGGCCACCAGGACCGGGAACCCGTTGTGATCATGGTCACGCACCTCGATGTCCCGGGATTCGAGCCACCCCTTGACGAATCCTGCGGCGGCGACGAGAACATCAGGCCGCGACGTCTCATATTCGATCAGGCGTTCGGCCAGGACCAGCTCGTCAACCATGAGGGTTCAGGCTACGCGCTCTGAGGTCACGGTGAGTGAAGCGAGCGCGGCGAGCCGCGGCGCCGCATCAGCCCGCCTCCGTGATCCGCAGGAAGGCTTCCAGGCGGCGCTTCTCCCGCTCGGCGACCCGGCGCTTCTCGGTGTCCTCGCCCGCCTCATCGAGGTCGCGCTCGGCCCGCTGGAGCCGGTCGCGCAGATCCGCGGTGTCCAGCGCGCCCGGCTCGTGGGCCTCCTCCACCAGCAGCAGGGCCCGGTTGTCGGCCACCTGGAGGTAGCCCTCGGACTGGGCGAAGCGGACGACGTCGGAGTCGGACCGGTACAGCCGGAGCTCGGCCGGATTGAGCATCGCCAGCAGCGGGGCGTGGTGGGCGAGCACGCCGATCGAGCCGACGGCGGTCTTGGTGGACACCATCTGGACGTCGTCGGAGAACACCTCGCCCTCCGGCGTCAGGACCTCCACCCGGAACTTCGTGTGCTCGGCCATCAGGACTCGTCCGAGCCCTCCTCGGCGCGGCCGCCGGACTCGCCGACGACCTCGTCGATCGTCCCCTTCATGAAGAAGGCGCGCTCCGGCACGTCGTCGTGCTTGCCGTCGAGGATCTCCTTGAAGCCGCGGATCGACTCCTCCACCGGCACGTACTTGCCGGGAGTCCCGGTGAACTGCTCGGCGACGTGGAACGGCTGGGACAGGAAGCGCTCCATCTTGCGCGCGCGGTTGACGGTCACGCGGTCCTCGTCGGAGAGCTCGTCGATGCCCAGGATGGCGATGATGTCCTGCAATTCGCGGTAGCGCTGCAGCACCTCCTTGACCCGGTTGGCGACGGTGAAGTGCTCCTCGCCGAGGATCTCCGGCTTGAGGATCGTCGACGTCGAGTCGAGCGGGTCGACCGCCGGGTAGATGCCCTTCTCCGAGATCGACCGCGACAGCGTCGTGGTGGCGTTCAGATGGGCGAACGCCGAGGCCGGCGCCGGGTCGGTCAGGTCGTCGGCGGGCACGTAGATGGCCTGGATCGACGTCACCGAGCCCTTGCGGGTCGAGGTGATCCGCTCCTGCAGCTGGCCCATCTCGGACTCCAGCGTCGGCTGGTAGCCGACCTGCGAGGGCATGCGCCCCAACAGCGCCGACACCTCGGAGCCCGCTTGGACGAAGCGGAAGATGTTGTCGATGAACAGCAGCACGTCCTGACCCTCCTGGTCACGGAAGTACTCGGCCATCGTCAGCCCGGACAGGGCCACGCGCATGCGGGCTCCGGGGGGCTCGTTCATCTGGCCGAAGACGAGCATCGTCTTGTCGAGCACGCCGGATTCCTTCATCTCCAGCCACAGGTCGTTGCCCTCCCGGGAGCGCTCCCCGACCCCGCAGAACGCCGACAGGCCGCCGTGCTCCTGAGCGAGGTTGTGGATGAGCTCCTGGATGATGACCGTCTTGCCGACGCCGGCGCCGCCGAACAGGCCGACCTTGCCGCCCTTGGCATAGGGAGCGAGCAGGTCGATGACCTTGATCCCGGTCTCGAACATCTCGGTCGTCGGGGTCAGCTCCTCAACGGTCGGCGCGTCCCGGTGGATCGGCCAGCGCTCGGTGTCCTCGTCGATGGGGTCGCCCAGGTCGATCGGCTCGCCGAGCAGATTGAAGATCCGCCCCAGCGTGCTGCGCCCGACGGGGACGGTGATCGGCGCCCCGGTGTCGATGACCTCGGTGCCGCGCGACAGGCCGTCGGTGGTGTCCATGGCGACGGCGCGGACCCGGTCGTCGCCGAGGTGCTGCTGGACCTCGCAGACGAGGTACGGATCCTCCTGGGCCGCGATGTCGACGTCCTCCTCGGCCCTGGCGGCCTCAGGGCGCCTGACGAGGATCGCGTGGTTGATCTCCGGAAGCTTGTCCGGGAACACGGCCTCGATGACAACGCCCTGGATCTCCTCGATCCGGCCGACGTTGCGCTCGCGGCTCTGGCTCTGGGCTTCCTGCTCGGTGGTGGTGGCCATCAGTGGGTTATCTCCTTATCCAAGTCCTTCGGCGCCGGCCACGACTTCCATGATCTCCTGCGTGATCTCCGCCTGGCGGGCTCGGTTCATCTGCAACGTGTACTCATCGATCAGCGTGCTGGCGTTGTCCGACGCATTGCGCATCGCGGTCATCCGCGCCCCGTGCTCCGAGGCGGTGGACTCCAGCAGCGCACGGTAGATCGAGATCTCGACGTAGTCCGGGACGAGGCGCTCCAGGATCTCCTCCGGCCCGGGCTCATACTCGACGAGCGCCCGCTTTGCCGGGGCTCTCTCGTCGCGGATATGCTCGTCGTCCCGGCTGTCGTCGGCCTCGTCGTCGAGGATCGTCGCCTTCTGCAGCGGGAGCAGCGTCTCCCGGCGGATCACCTGCGACAGAGGCGAGATGTAGCCGTTGTAGAAGATCTCGACCTGATCGACCTCGTTGTCGACGTAGGCCGCCATCAGCCGCTCGGCGATGCGCCGGGCGTCGGCGTAGGCGGGCCGATCGGTGAAGCCGGTGAAGCTCTCGGCGACGTCGAGCCCCCGGAAGACCAGCGACGACGCGGGGCGCCGCCCGGAGGCGAAGTACACCGTCTCGTGGCCGTCGCGGTTGTGCTCGCGCCCGGCCGAGACGCCGGCGCGGACCGCGTTGGAGTTGAACGCACCGGCTAGCCCCCGGTCACCGGCCACGACGAGCAACCCCACCCGGTTGACCGTCGCGTGCTCGGTGAGGATCGGCAGCCGGGGCACATCGCCGGCCGCCTCGGCCGCCTGGCGGGTCATCCGCCGGATGGCGTCGGCGTACGGGCGCAGCGCCTCGATCCGCTGCTCGGCGCGGCGCAGCCGGGCGGCGGCGACCATCTCCATCGCCCGGGTGATCTTCTGGATGTTCTTGACCGCGTTGATGCGGTTGCGGACGTCACGCTGCGAGGTTGCCATGGATGCTTAGGCTGCTTGGGCCTCGCCGCCCTCCTCCAGCGGGTGGCCCTCCTCGTCGAGGTCGTAGCCGAAGTCCTCGGCGAACTGGCCGACCGCCTTGTCCAGGCTCTGCCGGGTCTCGTCGGACCAGTCGCCACCGGCGATCTTCTTGAGCACCTCCGGCTCGTTGCCGCGCAGCCACTCGGCCAGCTCGGCCAGGAACTTCTCCACCCGGTCGACGGCGATCCGGTCCAGGTAGCCGTTGGTGGCGGCGTAGATCTGCGCCACCTGCTGCTCGACCGGCATCGGATGGCGCTCGTTCTGGTTGAGCGTCTTGACCAGCCGCTCTCCGCGGGCCAGCGTCCGCTGAGTATCCGGGTCCAGCTCGGAGCCGAACTGGGCGAATGCCTCCAGGTCGCGGTACTGGGACAGCTCCAGCTTCAGCGTGCCCGCCACCTTGCGCATCGGCGTGATCTGCGCCGAACCGCCGACGCGGGACACCGAGATGCCGACGTTGATCGCCGGCCGCACGCCGGAGTAGAACAGCTTCGGCTCCAGGAAGATCTGGCCGTCGGTGATCGAGATGACGTTCGTGGGGATGTAGGCGGACACGTCCCCGGCCTGGGTCTCGATGATCGGCAGCGAGGTCAGCGAGCCGCCGCCCAGGTCGTTGTTGAGCTTGACCGCCCGCTCCAGCAGCCGCGAGTGCAGGTAGAAGACGTCGCCCGGGTAGGCCTCGCGTCCAGGCGGACGACGGAGCAGGAGCGACATCTGCCGGTAGGCGTAGGCGTGCTTGGTCAGGTCGTCGTAGACCGTCAGGGCGGCCTTGCCGTTGTAGAGGAAGTACTCGCCCATGGCGCAGCCGGCGTAGGGCGCCAGGAACTTGATCGGCGCCGACTCATCGGCGGCCGCCATGACGATGATGCTGTTGTCCAGGGCGCCCGCGTCGTCGAGCGTCTGCGCCAACTGGACGACCGTCGCCTTGCGCTGCCCGATGGCGACGTAGACGCAGATGAGGTCGCGGTCCTTGTTGTTGATGATGGTGTCGACCGCGATCGACGTCTTGCCGGTCTGGCGGTCGCCGATGATGAGCTCGCGCTGGCCGCGGCCGATGGGGATCATCGAGTCGATCGCCTTCAGGCCGGTGAGCATCGGCTCCTTGACCGGCTGGCGCTGGACGACGCCCGGCGCCTTGTGCTCCGCCGGCCGGGTCTCCGAGGTCTCGATCTCACCCTTGCCGTCGAGCGGGTTGCCGAGCGGGTCGACGATGCGGCCGAGCAGCGCCTCGCCGACGGGGATCTCCAGCAGCCGTCCGGTGCGCTTGACCGTGTCGCCTTCCGAGATCTTCTCCCACTCGCCGAACAGCACCGCGCCGACGTTGTCGGACTCCAGGTTGAGCGCCAGGCCGGTCACGTCGTGGGGCAGGTCGAGCATCTCGAACGACATGCAGTTCTCCAGGCCGTGGATGCGGCAGATGCCGTCCGCGACCGAGAGGACGGTGCCGACCTCGGTCAGCTCCGCCTGGGCGGTGTCGAGGCCCTCGATCCGGCTCTTGAGGATCGAGGTGATCTCGTCAGGTTTGATCTGCATGTGTGCTTGCTCCCTTCACAGGCGCGGCGCTACGCCTGCGCGACTTGCTTTCGAAGTTGTTCGAGACGGTTGCGGATCGAGGCGTCGAGGATGACGTTTCCCACCTGGAGGACGATCCCGCCCAGGATGTCCGGATCGACGTCGGCCGAGACCTCCACGTGGCGGTCGACCTGGGTGCCGATCCGCCGGCCGAGACTCTGGACGGTGTCCCCGTCGAGCGCGATGGCGCTGGTGATCCGGACCGGCAGCAGCTTGCGCGCCTCGTCCCACAGGGATTCGAACTCGGCGCGGATACGGAAGATCGCCGGCATCCGGTGGCGCTCGATCAGTGCCTCCAGGAAGTTGGTCAGCGCGGGATTGGCGCCCACCACCGCGCGGTGCAGCCCTTCCTTCTTCTCGGTGGCCGAGAAGTACGGGGAGAAGAAGAACTGCTGGAGCGGGCGGCTCTCGTTGATGGCGTCGGTGAACGCGCCGAGCTGGTCGTGGATCTCGTCCAGCGTGTCCTGCTCGGACGCGACCTCGAACAGAGCCCGCGCGTAGACCTGGGCGATCTCTTCCACCTGACCGCTCCCTACCGGCCCTCTCCGTCAGCGGCGAGCGCGCTGAAGTCCAGCTCGGACAGAGCATCATCGATGAGCCGCCGCTGGTCGTCCTCGGTCAGGGTCTTGCGCGTGACCTTCTCGGTGGCCATGACGGTGAGGTCGGCGACCTCGCGCCGGATCTCCTGGATCGCGCGGCGGGTCTCGGCATCGATGTCACGCCGGGTCTGCGCCAGCATCTGCTCGCGCTTGGCCTTGGCCTCCTCTGCGGCCTCGCGCTCCTCCGCGTCGGCAGAACGGCGCGCCCGGGCCATGATCTCCTCGGCCTGGTGGCGCGCCTCGCCCAGCCGCTCGCGGTACTCGGCAAGCAGCTCATCGGCCTCGTGGCGGATGCGGTCGGCGTGATCGATCGACTCCTCGATCGCCTTCTGACGGCGGTCGAGGGCCTCGGAGATATAGGGGAACGCCCACTTGTAGAGCGCGAACATCGAGATGCCGAACAGCAGCAGCGTCCACACCATCAGCCCCACGTTGGGGGTGATCAGGAACGAGCCGCTGGATGCGGCGGGGGCGAGGACGGCGGCCATCTACTTGAGGACGTAGGAGATGAGGCCGGCGACCAGCCCGTAGAAGAAGCACGCCTCGGTCAGAGCGAAGCCCAGCCACTGGATGCTGGTGATCTCATCGCGCATCTCCGGCTGGCGCGTGACCGACTCGATGACCTTGCCGAAGATGATGCCGATGCCGACACCGGCGCCGACGGCGCCGAGGCCACCCCCGATACCGATCCCGAGTCCGGCGCCAACCCCGGACGAGGCGGCGAACGAGAGGATTGTTGCTAGCACTTGAGCTCAGCTCCTTCTTTTTTTGGTTAGTGGTGGGTGACCGCCCCGCCGAGGTAGATGGCGGTGAGGGTCGCGAAGATGAAGGCCTGCAGCGTGGCCACCAGGCCGAGTTCGAACAGGTAGACGGCGACGCCGACCGGCAGCGTGAACCAGCCCAGGAACGAGAGGCCGAGGATCACGGCCAGGCCGCCGGCCATGAACAGGATGATCAGATGCCCCGCGAGGATGTTGGCGAAGAGCCGGATCGTCAGCGAGAGCAGCCGCATGATGGTGGAGATGATCTCCAGCCCGCCGACGAAGATCGCCATCGGGCCGTGCACGCCGGCGGGGATCAGGCTCTTGACGTAGCCCCCGGCCCCCTGGGCCCGGACGCCTTCGACGTTGAACGCGACGAACACCACGATCGCCAGCGCCAGCGGCACCGAGATGTTGGCCGTGGCGGCGTACAGGGCGAAGTCCGGGATGTGGGCGCCGAAGACGTTGAACGTCTCCTCGGTGTTGGTCGGCAGCGGGATGTAGCCGATCAGGTTGTTGAACTCGATGAACAGGAACAGCGCGCCCAGGAACGGGAACCACTTGCGCGCCATCGCGTCGTCCATGTTGCCGCGGGTGATGTTGTCGCGCATGAGCGAGAAGATGACCTCGACAGCGGTCTGGACGCGATTGGGCCGCTGCTGCATCCGCCGGGCGATCCAGATCATCGTCACCACGGTCAGCACCGCCGAGATGAACAGGTAGACGACCGCCCGGTTGATGCTGAAGATGCCGAGGTGGACCCAGTCGACCAGCTTGAACTCGTTCTGGATCTGGAACTCGTTGTTCTTGTGGCCGAAGCCGAACGCGATGATCAGCACGACGTTGATCAGCACGTAGGCGCCGGACCCCCAGATCAGGATCCTCTTTCCCTTGCTCATCGAGACCTCGGGCGTGTCAGGGCGGAAGTGAACAGCTGGACGGTGAACGCGAAGACGATGACCGCCAAGCAGGTGAGCCCGGCGTCCTGTCCGTCGGCCTTGCGCACCAGGATGACCGCGATCGCCAGCGCGAACAGCCGGCCCAGCATGAAGCCCAGTCGCAGACCGATGGCGGTGTTGGCGGCAGTGGCGTCCGCGGCTAGGCGCTCCACGCCGACGCCGATCGCCCGCAGCACGATCCAGGCGCCGGCGCCGATGAGATAGCCGCCAGCGGGCACGCCGATCAGGATCATGATCGGCGCGGCGACGACCAGGAGGATCACGTCGAAGTAACTGAGGACGCTCATTGGCGCCTCAGACGTCGTGGAAGCGCTTAGCGACAACTCTGATCCCCATCAGAAAGCCGGCTAGGAAGCCGGCCAGCGCGAGCGGCACCACGGCCCCCACCAACAGCCCAATTCCGGCGCCGACCGCCGTCCACAGCAGATTGACCGCGAGCATCAAGGCTCCGGCTCCGGCGACGTCCTTGCCGGTCACGGGCGGACGACTGCTGTTGGACATGGTGTCTACTGACGCTTTTCTTCAAGCTGAGTTGGTGGGTTGAGGGGCGCGCGTAGGCTATCGGCGCGGTGACAGGAGCGTCTCGCCCCATTCCAGCGCCGGCACGGGCGGCGCGCCACTACCAGGAGGGTAATGGAGAGCCGCGGCGTTAGAAAGAGGTTAGCGGGCTCGAGCCACCAGACGCGTGCCGGTCAGACCCGACGGTCGCGGGACTTCCGGCTTGGGCAATTGACCCTCGGCCCACAGGGCAGCCAGGCCGGCGCGGGGCAACCCGCACATGCCCTCGTACACCAGATATCGCGGCTCCCACCGCGGGAAGAACTTGGCGTTGAAGCGGTACAGGCTCTCGATCTGGAAGAACGGGTTGCCGAGCGCGATCAGCTTGCCGAGCACCCGCTCGAACCGCCGTTCCGGAGTGTGCATCCACTTCGCGAATGCCGCGAAGTTGAGCGAGATCTCATCGACGCCGCGCTCGCGCAGCAGCTCGATCGCCTTGACCACCAGGAACTCGGTCAGCCCGTTGGGAGTCTGCGGGTCTCGCCGCATGAACGACAGCGACATTGCCGCCCGTCCGTAGCAGGGGACAAAGTGCAGAACGCCACGAATCGCATCGTTACCGTCGCGGCCCAGGATGACGACCGTCTCGTCGTCGTGTTCCCCGGTGAACGTGTCCATCGCCATCGAGAAGCCGCGCTCCGGCGCCCCCTCGCGGCCGCGCTCGAGCACGCCCTCCACCTCCTCGGCCGTGCCCGCGTCCAGTGCCGCCACGGCGTGCGCCTCGGCGGTGAATCCGGCCTTCGTCAATCGGCTGACCGACTGGCGAACCTTCCGGATCGGCCGTCCCTCCAGCGAGAAGCGCTGCAGGTCGACGATCGCCTCGTCGCCGAGGTAGATGGTGCGCAGCCCCAGCTCTTCATACAGGACCCGGACGCGCTCCGAGGCGCCGACGGCGGACAGCTTGAGTCCGCGGGCGGCGGCGAACTCCCGCACGTCGGCAAGCAGCTGGGGCAGGGCAGCCGGAGTGCCGACCGGATCGCCGGAGAGCAGCAGCACTCCCGCCTCGATGCGGTAGCCGACGAACGCCGAGCGATCGGCGCTGAACAGGTACTGCTTGTCAGCGCGGAGCTTGAAGAACGAGAGCGTGTCACTCCCATGGGCGCGCACCAGGTCGGCGGCAGCCTGACGCGCCCCCGGACCGGGCAGCGCCCTCGGCGCCCGCAGGGGCCGGAACGCGACATAGGTCATGGCCAGGATCGTGCCGATCTCCACCAGGTGGACACCGAGCGGAACCCACGCGAAGTGGTGGTGGTGGAACTGGAGGAGGTGGCGGTGGAAGTTGAGCGGGCCGACCTCGCGCCAGATCAGGAGGTCGCCGGTTTCACGCGCCAGGCGCCCCAGCGACGGGTGGCCCTCGGTCGCCCAGGCCACCAGGGCGGCCAGGCCCACTCCGCCGACGCCGATCAGGGGCACTCGCCACATCGCGCTCCGCGCCGTGATCCGATCGTGCTGGACTCGGAAGGCCTCGCGGACGGGGATGAGCGCGGCGGCCGTCAGCCAGGTGATGGCCGTCTCCTCAAAATCCAGGCCCTTGAGCAGATCGAGCGCTCCCAGCACCAGCATCAGGCCCACCGCGGCCCGCCAGGCGCGCCGCCGGCGCTTGAGCAGGTAGGGGGCGACGAGCAGCAGGGCCGCCCCCACCGGGAGGGCAAAGGCGTGGAACAGGCGCATGGCCTCCACCGGCTCGAAGTCCAGGAGCAGGTGACCACGCCACCGGATGTTCGGCGTCAGCGTCGAGGCGACGTTGATCAGGCCGATCAGGGCCGCGGCGATCGCGGCCAGCGCAGGGGTCAGGTTCGCGGTGCGTTGCGGAAGGTGTCTCATCATGGTTCGTTCCCGGCTCGGCGTCCGGCGCCGGAGACCGATACATCGCTTGTGCGCCACCCTCAAGCGACCTTTCACCGGAATCTACCGCGACGCCTGAGCGTGGTTACGCGGCTCGCCGGCATACTCCTGCTTGGTATCGGCACGCCTCGGACTGGGGCTGAGGCGACTCCGGGGCATTTCCGGCCGAAAACCGGCCGGATCTCCCCCAGAGTGACTAGCCGCCGATCTCGGCGATCTTGGCGATCACACGCTGCTGCTTGTCCTGCAGCTCGGCCGCCAGGTCGTTGAGCTCGGTCAGCCGGCCGCGGACCAGGTCCAGCTGGCTGGAGATGTGGTGGAGCAGCTCCTCCAGGATCCGCTTGCGCTCGGCCGGGTCCTCGGTCTGCTTGAGCTCATCGCGCAGGTGGGCCCGCGCGCTCTCGGCCTCCAGCAGCTGGGAGAGCTGCTCCAGGGTCAGGCCGAGCAGGTCGCGCAGCCGGATGATCTCCCGGACGCGCTCGACGTCGGACTGCGTGTAGCAGCGATGCTTGCCCTGGGCCCGCTCCGGGGTGGGATCGAGCAGGCCGATCTCCTCCCAGTAGCGAATCGTGCGGGGCGTCGTGCCGGTGAGCTCGGCGACCTCGCCGATGCGCAGCGGGCGCTCCTGATCGGTGGGCACGGTGGCGCTCATGACCTCACCGCCTCAGGGCTGGGCTCGCCCTCGGCCCGGACGGGGCCGGCGACCTCCTTCGGCCGCGCCGCCGAGATCGCCGCGCCGGCGAGCGAGACGGCCGTCAGGCACCACAGCGCGGTGTGCATGTTGGCGATGAACGGGGCGAGCTGAGCGGTGGAGATGTGATTGGCCAGGCCGGAGAACACCCTGAACAGGACCCCCTTGGGGACCGCGGAGGTTACGACCGCCAGCACGAAGGCGATCGAGATGACCGCTCCGGTGTTCTGGACGAGGACCCGGGCGCCGGCCGCGATGCCCCGCCGATGCGGCGCCACGGTGCCCATCATCGCCGCGGTGTTCGGCGAGTTGAACATCCCGCTGCCGATGCCGACGATGAACATGTAGATGCCCGGCCATACGTAGCTGGTGTCGCGCTGCAGGGTCGTCATCAGCGCCAGGCCGGCGGCGGTGACGAGCATCCCCAGCACCGCCAGCGTCCGCGAGCCACGCCGGTCCGCCCACACGCCGGCGATCGGTGAGGCGATGAGCATGCCCAGCGCCAGCGGCGCCAGCTTGACGCCCGCCAGGATCGGCGAGTTGCCCTGGACGCCCTGGAAGTAGAAGACGAACACGAACATCAGCGCAAACCGCGACAGGCCGTTGGCGAACGCAGCGCCGGACGCCGTCGAGAACAGGCGGTCGCGGAAGATCGTCAGGTCGAGCATCGGAGCTCGGTGGCGGGATTCGACGAGCACGAACGCCGGGAGGAGGACGGCGGCAGCGATGAGCGCGGGAATGGTGAGCGGCGAAGTCCAGCCCTCGATTCCGCCCTTGGAGATCCCGTAGACGAGGCCGGTCAGGCCGAGCAGGAACGTGATCGTCCCCAGGTAGTCGAACGACCGGTCCTCGGAACGACCGGTGATCTCCCGCAGAATGGCGGCGCCCCACAGGCTGCCGGCCAGGCCGAGGGGGACGTTGAACCAGAACACCCAGTGCCAGGAGATGGCGACGAGCGCTCCGCCGAGCACCGGTCCGATGACCAGGCCGACGGCGGCGACCATCGTGTTCGTCCCCATCGCCAGGCCGAGCTGCTCCCTGGGGAAGGCATCGGTGACGATCGCGGCCGAGTTGGCGAACAGGAACGCGCCGCCGACCCCCTGGATGATGCGCCACAGGATCAGCTGGGTCCCGTTGGCGGCGAACCCGGCGCCCAGGGAGGCCAGCGCAAACAGCACAAACCCCATCACGTACGCCTTCTTGCGTCCGAACTGGTCCGACAGCCGGCCCGCGCTCAGCACCAGCACGGTGGAGGCGATCATGTAGACCAGGATCACCCACACCAGCTCGAGCAGGCTGGTGTGCAGGCTGCGCTCCAGATCCGGCAGCGCGATGATCAGCGTCCCGGAGTTGATCGTGGCCAGCAACATCCCCAGGCTGGTGCACGACAGCGCCCACCACTTGTACGACTCGTGCTCCGCGTGGACGCCAAGCCGGCGGCGACCGCGGGCGGGCTTGTCGAGCGGGGCGTTGACGGCTGACACGGGCTGAGCGGCTCCTTCGGAAACTGCTTTCTTACGTAAACGTCAGAATAGCACGCCGGGCTCAGCTCTCAAACCAGGCGACGACCGCCAGGATCACGAACGCCGCCATGAGCGCCGAGCCCTCGAACGGCGTCGCCTCGCCGTCCCCGGTGATCTGCCAGACGATGACCGCCGTTCCCAGCAGCGCGCCGGTGTAGACGGGCGCCAGCGAGAACGTCAGGGAGGTGGCCGTCAACAGGGACACGATCACCAGCAGCGGGTACAGGAACGCGGCGATCTGGGCGACGGAGTTCTTGACCACCGAGATCGCCAGCTCGTACTGGCCCTTGTTGGCCAGGACGATGCCGACGGCGTGCTCGACGGCGTTGCCGGCGATCGCCACAATCACCAGCCCCGCGAACTCCTGGGAGATGTGCAGCGAGTGGATCGTCGGCTCCAGCGAATGGACGAACCAGTCCGAGACGAACGCCGACGCCAGCCCGGCGAGCACCAGCAGCGTGAGGCTGGCGGCGGTCGGGACCTGTTGGGCCGCCTCGGCCGTCTCGGCGTCCGGCCACCGGTCGTCACGCAGGTACTGGGAGAGCCAGACCCCGTAGACGGCGAGGATGGCGACGGCGCCGATGATCGAGATCGTCTGGATATGGAGGCTGGCGCTGTCGTGAGACGAGGTGGCCAGCGCGACGAGCAGGATGATGAAGCTCGCCACCATCAGCAGCGTGGCCGTGTCGTTGGGCAGCCGGGCGCTGAACCGCATGATCCGATCCGGCGACCGCAACGCCCCCACCACGATCACGATCCCCAGCACCAGGAGGGCGTTGACGAGGATCGAGCCGAGGATGGCCGTCTGGGCCACCACCTGCTGGCCGGCGTTGAGCGCGAACACCACGACGAAGAACTCCGGGAGGTTGCCGAGCGTCGACTGGAGCACCCCGGTGATCGCCGGCCCGTAGCGCGCCCCCACCTGTTCGGTGGCGAACGAGATCACCCAGGCGACGCCGGCCAGGGCCAGCCCGGCCAGGACGAACGCCACCACATGCGAAACCCCGCTCGCGTACCGCGCCACCCCGGCGACCGCGACGAGGAGCACGACGCCGGCCAGCGCCAGGCGCTGAAGTCGTGAGAAGCCGTCCAGCAGGTCTACCTGCCGGCCATCACGGTGTCGTCATCCCCGTCGCCGTACGGCGTCGCCGTCTTCATGGGTCGGACTATCTCACCCTCTCGAACTCGCCGGTCTCGATGTCCTTGCTGACGCTGACCTCGATCTCATGCTCGCTGGTCGTCGGATCGGCCCGCCGCAGCTCGATCGCGCGCAGGCGCTTGAACTTGAAGATCTCCAGGACGTAGACGAGGTAGACGCTGGCCGCGGCACACACGACTCCGTAGCCGATCAGGAGCACGATCCACAGGGTCCGGTCCTGCTGGCCGCGTCCAATGAGGTGGTGCGAGACGAGCCGCAGCGCCACCGCCAGACCCGCCATCAGCGCCGACCACATGTACAGGTAGGCGACCGTCTTGCGCTGGGAGAAGCCGATCCGCGCCATCCGATGATGAAAGTGGTTGGCGTCGGCGGCCCACGGCTTGCGGCCGTACTTCAGGCGCTTGGCAATGACGAACCCGGTGTCCAGGAACGGGATCACCAGGATGACGAGCGGGACCACCAGGGCGACCACCGCGTTCGTCTTCAGCGACCCCACCACGGCCACCACTCCCAGCAGATAGCCGAGGAGGTTCGCCCCGGCGTCGCCCATGAAGATCGACGCCGGATGGAAGTTGTGAAACAGGAAGCCGAGCGCGGCGCCGGCGGTCAGCGCCGCCAGGACCGGCGCGCCCTGAACCCCCAGGTCGAAGGCGATGATCGCGAACGCGATGCCGTCGATCGTGCAGATGCCCGCGGCGAGACCGTCGACGCCGTCGGAGAAGTTGACGACGTTCATCAGGCCGACGAGCCACACGACGGTGATGACGCCGCCCTCGTTGGGGAACGCCAGGGTCCCCAGGAAGGGGAGCGTGATGTCGGTGACCACCGCGCCCGCCTCGACGGCGATCACCGCGGCGGCGACCTGCCCCGCCAGCTTCACGCCCGGCCGCAGCGGCCGGGTGTCGTCGATGGCGCCCACGAGCGTGATCACCACCGCGCCCAGCAGCACCCCCCAGGTGTGCACCGTCCCGCCGCTGCCGATCCGGCCCAGCGAGTGCGGCAGGTTGATCTCCCCGGGCAGCCAGATGAACCCCGCCACCAGCACCGCCACCAGGATCGCCAGCCCTCCCAGCAGCGGCGTCTCGCGCTGCGCCAGCCCTCGCTCCCGCGGCAGGTCGACCGCGCCGACGCGCCGCGCCACCCGCGCGACCAGCGGCGTCAGGATCGCCGAGATCGCCACAGCGACGACGAATGAGAGCACGGCGTCCCAGTACCGCATGCCGCACAAGCATGCCAGCCGACCTCGACGTGTGCGGCCGAATCACCTCCGCCGCGCCTGCACGAGCGCCCGGGCCAGCCGGGACAGGACCGCCATCGGCTCGTCGCGGAGCTGGCGCTGGGTCATGCGGATGACGACGAAACCCTCCGCCGCGAGCCGCTGATCACGACGGCGATCGCTCTCAAAGGCGGCAGCGGTTCCTGAGCCTGCAGGCGAGAGCGCCGGACGGCTGGCGGCGGGGGTCAGACGACGGCGGGGGTACTCAGCTGCGCGTACAGGGGGTAGCGATCGGCGATCGCCTCAACCCGCTCGGCGAGCTCGGCCCGCCGAGCCTCGAAGTCGTCCCCGGCCGTCAGCGTGGCCGCGATGATCCGGCCGACCTCGACGAAGTCGTCGACGCCGAGCCCGCGGGTGGCCAGGGCCGGCGAGCCGATCCGCAGGCCGGACGAGACCGCCGGCGGCCGCGGGTCGAACGGCACCGCGTTGCGGTTGACGGTGATGCCGATCGCGTGGAGCCGGTCCTCGGCCTGCTTGCCGTCGAGGGTGGACTCACGCAGGTCGCACAGGACGAGGTGGACGTCGGTCCCGCCGGTGAGCACCGACACGCCGCCGCCCGCGCTCAGCAGCTCCGCCGCCACCGCGCGGGCTCCCTCCACCGTCCGGACCTGGCGCTCGCGGAAGGCCTCGGATTGGGCGATCTTCAGCGCCACCGCCTTGCCGGCGATGATGTGCTCCAGCGGGCCGCCCTGCTGCCCGGGGAAGACGGCGGAGTCGATCTTCTTGGCGTACTCCTCCTTGCAGAGGATCATCCCGCCCCGGCCGCCGCCGATCGTCTTGTGGATCGTGGTGGTGACGACGTCGGCCAGCGGCACCGGCGACGGGTGCAGCCCGGCGGCGACGAGTCCGGCGAAGTGGGCCATATCGACCAGCAGGTAGGCGCCGACCGCGTCGGCGATCGCCCGAAAAGCCTCGAAGTCGAGCTGGCGCGGGTACGCCGACCAGCCGGCGACGATCACCTTGGGCCGGTGCTGGTGGGCCAGTTGCTCGACCTCGTCCATGTCGATCAGCGAGGTCTCGCGATCGACGTGGTAGGCGACGATGTTGTACAGCCGCCCGGAGACGTTGATCTTCATCCCGTGCGACAGGTGTCCGCCGTGGGCGAGCTCGAGCCCCATCAGCGTGTCGCCGGGCTGGAGCAGCGCGTGGTAGACGGCGGTGTTGGCCTGGGCGCCGGCGTGCGGCTGGACGTTGGCGTGCTCGGCGCCGAACAGGGCCTTGGCCCGGTCGATCGCCAGCTGCTCGCCGATGTCGACGAACTCGCAGCCGCCGTAGTAGCGCTTGCCTGGGTAGCCCTCGGCGTACTTGTTGTTGAGGACCGAGCCCTGGGCCTCCAGCACGGCCATCGGAGCGAAGTTCTCCGAGGCGATCATCTCCAGGGTCCGCTGCTGGCGCTCCAGCTCGCGCGCCAGCACGTCGGCGATCTCCGGGTCGACCTCCGCCAGCGGGCGGTTGAAGAAGTCGGCGGGCAGCTCCGAGGTCACAAGGGTGCAGATACTAACGGCGCCGCCAACCGGAGCCGACACCCCGCTGCGATGAATCCTGATTCATGGGCACCCCCTGCCCATGAATCACGATTCATCGCCGGCCGGGCGCCCTCAGCCGGCCGCACGGGCCGCAACCACCGCCGACCCGGGCGCCCTCAGCCGGCCGCGCGGGCCGCAATCACCGCCAGATCCCGGTGCTCCCAGACGACTCGCGGCTCGAAGCCCACCTCGCCCAGCCAGCGCAGCTGGTCGGCGACGGTGCTGGGGTGGTCGTAGCCGTCGCTCAGCGGCGCCACCGCGTCGGCTAAGTCGAGCGGCACCACCACGTCGGCGAGCACGAACAACCCGCCGGGGGCGAGTCGGTCACGGACCCGGGCGAACAGGTCGCGCTTGGCGTCTCCGGGCAGATGGTGGACGCACAGCGCGCTGGCCACGAGGTCGAAGGGGCCGGCCGGGAGCGGGTTCTCGATCGCGCCCACCCGGAGCGACACCCGCTCGGCGGGGAGCCGCCGCCGCGCCTCGGCCAGCATCGCCGGGCTCTCGTCGATCCCCACCAGGAACGCGTCCGGGTGGCGCGCCAGCAGCCGCCGGGCCGTCTCCCCCGTCCCCGTGCCGAGCTCCAGCACCCGGCCGGCTCCCTCCCCGCTGGCCCCGGCGAGCTCGTCCTGGAACCGGTCATAGGCCGGGATCTCGGAGCGGATCATCGCCAGGTAGGTCCCGGGATCGAAATGGAACTGATGCGCCAGCGCGGCCGCCACGGCCTCCTCGCCGACGCTCCCGGGACGGACGATCGACCATTCGCCCGCGTCCTCGAACCGCCGCAGGTCGATGACCGTCGAGGGTGTCCCTGGCGACTCGCCGCCCTCGATGACGAGGTCGGCGGCCCGCCGGATCGGCTCCGGCACGTCCTCCAGCCGCCGGGCATCAGGGCCACCGGCCACGTTGGCGCTGGACTGCAGGACGGGCCATGCCACGCCGGCCAGCCCGGGCACGACCGGCACCCGCAGCCCGAACGTGCTCAGGTCCTCCCCGCAGGCCAGCGGAAACCGGCCCTCCGGGTTGGGCAGCAGCACCGTCACGGCGCCGGGGAGCAGCCGCTCGAGCGCCGAGCGGGTCTGCGCCCCCAGCTCCGGCAGCGCCGCCAGCGCGAGGTCCCGGTCAAAGAACATGACCGCCGACGGCTTGTCCAGCCGCCGGCGCTTGAGCCGGTAGAGCCGCTCGACCGCGATCCGGTTGTGGACATCGCAGGCGAGGCCGTAGACGGTGTCGGCCGGGAAGACGGCCACGCCGCCGACCGACATGCAGCGCTCAAACGCCTCCGCCCACTCCCCCGGCCCGGTCACCGCGCGCCCACCGCCACCCGCTCGTATCCGGCGAGGTCGCGCAGGACGTCAACCGTGGCAAAGCCCGCCTCCCGCATCAGTCCGGCCACCGCGCGCGCCTGCTCGGAGCCGATCTCCAGCGTGAGCATCCGCACCGGGAGCGGGCCCGTGGCGGCGATCAACCGCCGCACCGCGTCGAGGCCGTCGGCGCCGGCGAACAGCGCCCCGGCGGGCTCGTAGCGCGCGATCTCCGGGGCCAGGACCGCGCCCTCGGCCACGTACGGGAGGTTGGCGACCACGGCGTCGGCGGGGCCGCCGTCGAGGAGGTCGGCCTCGACGAACTCCACGTCCAACCCCAGGCGCGCGGCGTTGCCCCGCGCCACGGCCAGCGCGTCCGCGCTGATGTCGGTGCCGCGGACCCGCAGGTCCGGTCGCTCGTCCTTCAGGGCCAGCGCCACCGCACCGCTACCGGTCCCCACGTCGACCACCACCGCCCCGGGACCGAGGGTCAACCCCACCTCCACCAGCAGCTCGGTCTCCGGGCGCGGGACGAGGACGCGCGGATCGACCGACAGCGTCAGCCGCCGGAATGAGCGGCGCCCCAGGATGTACGCCACGGGCTCACGGGCCCCACGGCGTGCGATCAGGACATGGAACCGGTCGGCGGCGGCATCGTCGAGCGGGCGGTGGCGGTCGATGACGAGCCGGGCGCGATCGACATCGAGCACCTCGGCCAGCAGGAGCTCGGCATCGAGGCGCGGCGTGTCGCACCCCGCGGCATCGAGCCTCCGGCGCGCGTCGGCCAGCGCCTCGCCCACGGACGCCGGCGCCACCTCAGCCATTGGCGCGCTCTTGCAGCCGGCGGCGCTTCTCGTCGTCCTGAAGCGCGTCGGTCAGCTGGTCGAGCTCGCCCAGCAGGATCTCGTCGAGGTTGTGGACGAGCAGGTTGATGCGGTGGTCCTTGACCCGGCGCTCGCCGTAGTTGTAGGTGCGGATCTTCTCGGCGCGGTCACCGGTGCCGACCTGGGCCAGGCGACTGGCGCCCATCGCGGCCTGCTGCTCGGCCAGCGCCCGCTCGTACAGTCGAGCGCGCAGAACGCGCATCGCCCGCTCGCGGTTCTGCAGCTGAGACTTCTCGTCCTGCATGGACACCACGATGCCGCTCGGCCGGTGGGTGATCCGGACCGCCGAATCGGTGGTATTGACCGATTGGCCGCCGGGGCCGGAGCTGCGGTAGACGTCGATCTGGAGGTCGTTGGGATCGATGTCGACCTCCACGTCCTCGGCCTCCGGCAGAACCGCGACGGTCGCGGTCGAGGTGTGGATGCGGCCCTGGGACTCGGTTTCCGGCACCCGCTGCACGCGGTGTGTCCCCCCCTCGAACTTGAACACCGAGTAGGCGCCGTCGCCCTTGACCGCGAACGTGTACGTGCCGTCGCCGATTGACAGGGGCTCGACCTTGAAGCCGCGGCGCTCGGCATACCGCGTCAGCATCCGGTACAGGTCGCCGGCCCACAGCGCGGCCTCGTCGCCGCCCGCGCCCGGGCGGATCTCGACGATGACGTTCTTGTCGTCGTTGGGGTCGCGCTCCACCATCGCCAGGCGGATCTCGTCCTCCAGCTCCTCCATTCGCCGGCGCGAGCTCTCCAGCAGCGAGCGCAGCTCCGGATCGTCGCCGTCCTCGGCGAGCAGCTCCCGCGCGCCCTCCATGTCGTCGGCGGCGCGGCGGTACTCCCCGGCCAGGCGCGCCGCCGGCTCCAGCTCGCGGTACGCGCGGCTGGCCGCCGCGAAGCGCTCGCGGTCGGCGATCACCTCCGGGTCGGAGAGCTCGGATTCAAGCTCTCCGAAGCGGTTTTCCAGCTGCGCGACGAGGTCGTCGATCATGCACGCGAGTGTAGAAGCGCGCCCGTGGCGGGGCGGCCTCCACACCGGCGCGCAGCAATGACCGTCAGTCCTTGTCGTCGCTGGGGTTGACCACGTCCTTGACCTTGTCGGCGGCGTTGCCGACGGCGTCCTTGATCGAGCCGGTGGCCCGGTCGACCCGGCCTTCGTTCTTGAGGCTCTCGTCGTCGGTCAGGTCGCCCGCGGCCTGCTTGAGGCGTCCCTTGGCGTCGTCCATCGTCCCGTCAGACATGCGCTCTCCTTTTTAGGGAAACGATCTACTGACGAGTAGCTACCCGGGCCGCCCGGCGGCGAAAAACCCAGGCTAGGCGACGACCTCGAGGCCGACGAGATCCTCGGCCGAGGCCGCGCCGGGCGTCTCGACCGCCAGCACGGCCTGGAGCGCCGTGATCGACACCGCCAGCTCGTCGAGGTCCGGCTCGCGCGTTGTCAGCCGCTGCAGTTGGAGCCCGGGATACATGATGAGCTGGACCCAGCGCCGGCGGCGGTTGCGCCCCGCCCACTTGATGACCTCAAACGACAGGCCGGCGATCAGCGGGACGCCGACGATCCGCGTCAGCACCAGGATCCACCAGGAGGGCAGGCCGACCGGCGCGAACACGAAGATGGCCATGATCATGACGACGAGCAGGAAGCTGGTGCCGCACCGGGGGTGCAGGCGCGAGTAGCGCTGGGCCCGGGCCGGGGTCAGCTCGTCGCCGGCTTCGTAGCAGGAGATGACCTTGTGCTCGGCCCCGTGATACTCGAAGACGCGCCGGAGATCGCGCACCCGCGACAGCAGGGTGAGGTAGCCGAGGAAGATCGCGGTCCGCAGCACGCCCTCCACCAGCCAGAACAGGACCGAGGAGCCGAGCTGGTCCTTGATCAGGCTCGTCACCCCCACTGGCACGACGAAGAACAGGCCGATCGCAAACACCAGGGAGACGAGCACGGTGCCGAACCAGGCGCCACCGGAGATCTCCTGATCGGAGTCCGGCATCTGGGCGTTGGCCGAGATGCTCAGGGCGCGCAGTCCGATGCCCAGCGACTCCACCAGCGCCACCACGCCCCGGACCACCGGCAGCCGGAGTGCCCGGTGCCGCCGTGACCACGGGATGATCGGCGCGGTGGTCACCGCTATCTCGCCGAGCGCCGGCGCCTCCGGGCCCGCCTGGGGATCGACGGGCTTGCGCACGGCAACCGCCCAGGTGCCGATGCCGCGCATCATCACGCCCTCCAGGACGGCCTGACCGCCGAGGGGGGCGTCGCGCGCAGCCGTCAGCGGCGTGTCACGCTGCTCGCCCCCACCCTCGGTCATCGATGCGGCGCGGCTCAGCCGGCCGCGGTCCGCGCGTTGCGCCGGCCCTTGGCCACGCGACGCTGGAAGCGCTCGACCCGCCCACCGGTGTCGACCAGCTTCTGGCGACCGGTGTAGAAGGGGTGGCACGCCGAGCAGATCTCGACGTGGATGTCGCCCTGCGTCGAGCGGGTGGTGAACTCATTGCCGCACGTGCAGCGCACGTGGGCCTCGGTATACGTGGGGTGGATCTCGGTCTTCATCGTCAGTAGAAGTCTAGCGGCGGGCGCGCGGCCGCCGGGGATCTACGAGCCCGGGCAGACCGCGGTCGCCACGTTGTTGGCGCGGTTGTAATCGTCGACCTCGTGGGCGGCGTCGGCGGTGACGCTTGGCGGATCGCCGGGATTGCAGGCCGGCCCGGTGAATGACAGCGTCAACCGGCGGCCGGCGCCCAGGAACGGGATGCTGTCCGTCGTCGCCGCCGCGCTGCCGCCCGGGACGAACAGCACCTCGAACGGGCCGGCCCCGGTCAGGCCCCGGTTGGCGATGACGGCCGTGTAGAGATCCTGGCTCGGCGAGCCGGGGACCGGGGTGACGGTCAGCGGCGTCACGGCCAGGTCCGGGCGCAGCTCCGGTTGGCGGCACTTCCGGCTGTAGCGCACCGCGGAGCCGAGCACGTGGCCGGACGGGCCGGCCCAGCGGAACAGGACGCGGAACTGGTAGGTCGCGGGCGCGTCGAGGTCGATAACCGTCTTGTCCAGGCGCCAGACATCGCCGGGCAGCTGGCCGAGCGTGGGGTTCGACGGCGACACCCAGACGCCGAGATCGCCGGCGCGGACGATCGTCGGCGGGGCCGAGCCGATGCGCTGGAGCAGCTGGAACCGGACGGCCAGCCGCTGTGTGCCGGCCAACGGGCGCATGACCGCGCGCACGCTCACCGACCGGTTCCCCGGATCCAGTGCCGGCTGACACGCGAAGTGCGTCAGCCGCGCCCGCGGCGGGACGTTGACCCCGGCGGCGGCTGTGGCCGGACCGAGGGGCGCGCGCGCCAGCGCGACCGTCGTCGCAGCGACGCAGACACCGACGCAGATGAACAGGCGCGCGAGCCTCATATGACGTCCTATAACGAACTACCGCATCAGAAGTTGCAGCGCCCGTCGGACGGGGTGCGGCTCAGGTGATGGTGTACAGCGGCCCGTCGCCGCCCTCAGGCGGGGTCAGGCGTCCACCCTTGGCGGTGATGGCGCCGCACTGCACGCAGTTGGTGTAGTTGACGATCACGTCGACCGGGCCGGTCTGGGGCGCGTCATCCGGGATCTCGTAGACCCCGGCCGGGCACATCCAGCGCCAGCCCTCGGCGATCTCCCGGGGGACGTTCTTGTGCACCCGGATGTGGTTGGGCGCGTCGTCGCGGGTGGCGTTGCCGGAGATGTAGACGCTGGAGAGCTTGTCGAACGTGTACTTGCCGTCCGGCTTGGGGTAATCCTTGTGGGTGTCGCCCACGAACAGCGGCTGCTGGTCGTTGCGGTGCCAGGGCAGCCGTCCGCGCGGAAGCTTGCCCTTGGTGGCGATCGCCAGGTTGACGAGCGGCGCGCCCTTGATGAAGCCCTTGGAGAACGGCTGGCGGGTGTTGCGCACCTGCCACAGCTCCTTGCCGGTCGAGGAGTCCTCGATCGCCTGCTCGTAGGCCTGAAGCGACGAGCCGTCCTTGAGCGATTTGTAGATCGCCTCGGCGGCGAGCTTGCCGGACTGGATGCAGTGGTGCACGCCCTTGAGCGCAACCGTGTCGACCATGCCGCCGGAGTCTCCGACCAGCACGGCGCCCGGCATCGAGAGCTTGGGCATCGACCAATAGCCGCCGCCGGGCAGCGCCTTGGCGCCCCAGGCGACGCGCTCGCCGCCCTCCAGGATGCCCCGCACCAGCGGATGGAGCTTGAACTCCTGGAGCAGGTCATGGGCGGAGGTGGTGGCGTCGGCGTACTCCAGATCGACGACGAAGCCGATGGAGACCAGGTCGTCCCCGGACTTCTCGTCCTTCATGGGATAGATCCAGGTGCCGCCGATCTGACCGTACTTGGCCGAGAGCTTCAGCGGCCACGGGCCGATGGTGTGGATGATGCGGTCCAGGGGCTTTGCAACCTTCCAGACCTCCTTGACGCCGAGCTCCCACACCTGGGGCTCGCGCCCCTCGGCCAGATCGAACTCCTTGATCGCCGCACCCGTCAGATGGCCCCAACACCCTTCGGCCAGGACGGTCACCTTCGCCTTGATGTCGGTGCCGGGCTCGAAGTTGCCCAGCGGCTCGCCGTCCTTGCCCCGGCCCTTGTCGCCGGAGCGCACGCCGACCACCTGACCGTCCGGCACGATCAGCTGGGTCGCCGAGGTCTCGGTCAGGATGTAGGCGCCGCCCTCCTCGGCCTGCGCGGCCTGGTAGCGGGCCAGAGCCGCCACGGAGATGACCTCGTTGCCGTGGTTGCGGAACGGCGGCGGCGGCGGGATCCGCAGCTTGGTCTTCCCGCTGGGAAGCATGTACACGGCTTCCTTGGTGACCTCACCGAAGGCGAAGCGCTCCTTCCGCCAGTCCTCGCGGGACATCTCGGGGAACAGCTCCTGCAACGGCTGAGGCCGCATGACCGCGCCGGAGAGATTGTGCCCACCGCAGGTCTTCGCCTTCTCGATGACCGCCACCGGCACCTCGCCGAGGCGCTCGGTCAGCTCCGCGTCGTCGCCCAGCAACCGGAGCAACCGGTTGGCGCAGGCCAGGCCGGCGGTCCCGCCGCCGACGATCGCCACGCCGACGTCGATCCGCTCGTCCTCGGAGTCGAGCTCCCGCTTGATGAACTCCTTGACGGAGTCCACCGGCGGCGGGTACTCGCTCGGTGCGTGATGAGATCGACCGTTGCTCCCGGCCATGCGGTCAGCCTCCCTTCTTGGCTTTGATCGCCTCGGTCAGCTTGGGCATGATCTTGTTCAGGTCACCGACGATCCCCAGGTCGGAGAACTCGAAGATCGGCGCGTTGGCGTCCTTGTTGATCGCGATGATGTTCTCCGAGGACTGCATGCCGACCTTGTGCTGGATGGCGCCGGAGATCCCGGCCGCCAGATACAGCTTGGGCGAGACCGTCTTGCCCGTCTGGCCGATCTGGGCCGCGTACGGGTACCAGCCGGCGTCGACCACCGCGCGGGTGGCGGCGACGGCCGTGTTGCCGCCAAACGCCTTGGCCAGCTCCTCGGCCAGCTCGAACCCCTCGGCCTTGCCCAGGCCACGACCGCCGGCCACCAGGATGTCGGCGCCCTCGATGTCGACATCAGCGCCGCGCTGCTCGCCGCGCTTGACCATCTTGGCCTGCGTCGAGAACGGTGAGTACTCGACGTCGACGTCGACGACCTCGGCGGCGGCGTCACCGGACTGGACGAGCTCGAACGCGTTGATGCGGCCGATGATGATCCCCAGATCGCCCCGGTAGTGCGAGTCGGAGATCTTGGAGTCCTGGAGGATCGGACGCTCGGCGACCAGCTTGCCGTCGGCGGCCTTGACGTTGATGACCTCCATGGTCACCCCGGCCTGCTTGCGCGCGGCCAGGCCGGCACCGATCTCGAAGCCGAGCAGGCCGCCGCCGAACAGTGCATAGCCGTGCCCGCCGTCGTCGATGACCTTGGCCATCACGTCGACCACGGGCTGAGCCAGGCCCTCGGGGCCCTTGGCCCGGAACACCTTCGTCGCGCCGTACTTGCCCAGCGTCTGGCAGAGCTCGTCGGTCAGATCATCGCCGCCCACGACGACGGCGTGGCACTCGCCACCGATCTCGGCGGCGCGGGCCGCGCCCTCGGACACGGCGCCGAGCGAGTTCTTGTTGAACGCGCCCTCGTAATGCAGAACGTAGGTGAGAACGTCGGCCATCAGATCAGCTTCCTTTCATCCAGCCAGGCGACGATCTTGGAGACGGTCTCGTCGGTGTCCTCGTCCTCGATGATCTCGCCGGCGGCCTTCGCCGGAGGGTCGTGGAACTCGCCGCACTGCACGCGGGAGCCTTCCGCGCCCACCAGCGACGCGTCGATGCCGACATCGCCGGCCGCGACGGTCTGCAGCGGCTTCTTCTTGGCGCCCATGATCGCCTTCAACGAGGGGTAGCGCGGCTCGTTGATCGCGTCGCCGACCGAGATGACGGCCGGCAGCGCGATCGCCACCGTGTCATAGCCGTACTCGGCCTGGCGCTCGCAGGTCAGGGTGTGAGTGGGCGGGCCCGATACCGCCATCTTGATCACCTGGGTCAGCGACGGCATCTTCAGATGGTCGGCGACCACCGCGCCGATCGTGTAGCACTCGCCGTCGTCGGACTGCTGGCCCAGCAGCACCAGGTCCGGCGCCTCGGACTCCAGCGCCTTGGACAGCGCGTAGCCGGTGGCGGCCACATCCGAGCCGGCCAGCCCGTCATCGGTCAGGTGCAGCGAGCGGTCGGCGCCGAGCGACACCGCCTTCTGCAGGGCGCGGGTGGCCGTTGTCGGCCCCATCGTCACGGCGACGATCTCGTCGACCTCCACCGCGCCGCCCTCGCGGATCTGCATCGCCGCCTCGATGGCGTGCGTGTCATACGGGTTGAGATTCCGCTCACCGGAGCGATCCATCCGCCCCGTCGACGGATCGATGCGCTTCTCGACCGCGGCGTCCGGAACCTCTTTGACCAGGACGCAAATCTTCAAGTGTCGCCTCCTATCGCGAGTGCCTGCGCGGGCTTGGATGGGTGGGCCAAGCTCATGAACAAGGGAGTTCCTCTGGGAAGGTGCCCGTGACTATACCCGGTTGACTGACGAGTCAATCGGTCGCCGGGGACCTGCTACGGGACCGCCCACCCGCAGCCTACACCTCCGTAGCTTTCGGCGGCCGCCGGGCGGCCGTTACGCTCGGACGGCGCCGCGGATGAAGTCGATGGCCTGCTGGGTCGACGCCCCCGGGGTGAAGACCTCGGCGACGCCGAGGCGCTTGAGCTCCTCGACGTCGTCCGAGGGAATCGTGCCTCCGACGGTGACGACGACGTCGTCGATGCCCTGCTCGGCGAGCAGCTCCATGATCCGCGGGACGAGCGTCATGTGCGCCCCGGACAGGATCGACAGGCCGACCGCGTCGGCGTCCTCCTGGATGACGGTCTCGACGATCTGCTCCGGGGTCTGGTGCAGCCCGGTGTAGATGACCTCCATCCCGGCGTCGCGCAGGGCCCGGGCGATGATCTTGGCGCCGCGGTCATGCCCATCCAGGCCGGGCTTGGCGACGACTACGCGGATCTTGCGGTCGGTGGAGGCAGGCATGGCGGGCGCGAGTCTACCGTTGCAGCGGCGCCGAGAGCCGCCGGCGACCGGGGCGCAGCCGCCGGACCGCCCGGATGGGTCGGCTCGTTCGCACTCGTCGGGCCACGACCACGCCCCCAAACCCGCCCGCACCGGCGGCCGCCCCCAGCGCCGCCGCCGTCTTGAGCCGCCGTCCCAGACGATCGAAGCGCAGGACGTCCCAGCCGCGCTCCCGGGCGATCCGCACGAGCGCGGCGTCGGGATTGACCGCCACCGGGTACCCCACCGCCTCCAGCATCGGCACGTCGGACTCCGAGTCGGAATACGCGTAGGACGCCTGCAGGTCGATGCCCTCGCGCGCGGCCAGCTCCTCGATCGCCTGTGCCTTACCCCCGCGATACACGAACACCCCCGCCGGGCGGCCCGTGAAGACGCCGTCGACGACCTCGGAGATCTGCGAGCCGATCGCGCCGTCGAGCGCCATCACCCGGGCCAGGATGTCGGCCAGCTCCTGCGACGCGGCCGTCACGATGTAGGCGCGGCGGCCCGCGTCCTGGTGTTCATGGGCGAGCGCGAGCATCTGGGGGTACACGCGCGGGAGGATCCCGGCGAGGACGTCGGCGCCGAGCCGCTCCAGGTCCACCACCCGCTTGCCCTCCAGCGAGGCGGCGATCCGCTCGCGCAGCGCCAGCGAGTCCGCGTCGGTCGCTCCGCGCAGGCGGAACTGGAGGTTGGCGACCGCGTCGGCGATCAGCTGGCGGCGCCCCAGCAGCCCGGCGCGGTAGGCGGCGCGGCCGAACTGGAACGCCGACGAGCCCTGCATGAGGGTCTTGTCGAGGTCGAAGAACGCCGCGGCACGGGCCCCGCCTATGTCCGTGGCGGACCCGTCAGTTGCCATTGACCTCGACGATGACCGCGTCGCCTTGGCCACCACCAGAGCAGATCGCGGCACAGCCGAGGCCGCCGCCGCGACGACGCAGCTCGTGGATCAGGGTGCCCAGGATCCGGGCCCCGGAGGCGCCGATGGGATGGCCGAGCGCCACCGCGCCGCCGTTGACATTGACCTTGTCCTCGTCGATACCGAGCATCCGCATCGAGTTGAGAGTGACCGAGGCGAAGGCCTCGTTGATCTCCCACAGGTCGATGTCCTCAGGGCGCTTGCCGATCTTGGCCAGGGCGACCTGCGCCGCCTTGGCCGGGGTGCGGGCCAGGTAGGCAAAGTCGTCGGCGACCTGGCCCTGGGCGATGATCGTGGCCAGCACGGTCTTGCCGTGGCGCCTGGCCCACTCGTCGGAGGCGAGGACGAGGGCCCCGCCACCGTCGTTGACGCCAGGCGAGTTGCCGGCGGTGTGCGTCCCGTCCTTGACGAAGATGGGCGGCAGCTTGGACAGCGACTCCAGCGACGAATCGCGTCGCGGCCCCTCGTCGACCTCGACGACGGTGTCACCTTTGCGTCCCTTGATCGTGACCGCCACGATCTCCTCCGGCAGCCGGCCCTCGTCGGTGGCCTTGATCGCCAGCTCATGGGAGCGCAGCGCCCAGCGGTCCATGTCGGCGCGCGTCATCTCCAGCTCGTTGGCCACCTCGCTCGCCTCCTGGGCCATGTGCTTGCCGGAGAACGGATTGGTCAGGCCGTCGCTGATCATCGCGTCGATCGCCTTGCCGTCGCCCATCCGGAAGCCGAACCGGGCCTCCTTGAGCATGTACGGCGCCTTCGACATCGACTCCATGCCACCGCCGACGGCGAGGTCGAGGTCGCCGGCGCGGACGGCGGCGTCGATCAGCCCCGCCGCGCGGATCCCGGAGGCGCAGACCTTGTTGATCGTCTCCGAGGGGACCTCCCGGGGGATCCCGGCCTTGATCTGGGCCTGGCGGGAGGGGATCTGCCCCTGTCCGGCCTGGAGGACCTGGCCCATGATCACGTGCTGGACGTCCTCCGGCGCCACCTCGGCGCGCTCCAGGGCGGCCCTGATGGCCGTGCCGCCGAGCTCGGTGGCATCGACCGAGGCGAGTCCGCCGCCGAGCTTGCCGATCGGTGTCCTGGCTGCGGAGAGGATGACTGTCTTGGGCATCGAGGGCTACTCCCGTGTCGGTGGCGGGGCGTTCAATCCTAGCCCCGTCGACTCGCATGGCCGCTGATAACGTGCCGCGGCGTGGACGTTGAGGCGACGACCGAGAGCCCCCTCTCCACCGCCGCCGACACGATCGCGCTGGGAATCTTCGACGGCGACGACGTGATCACCGCGCTGCCCACCGACGGGCTGCGGGCGCTGCTCGACTCCGGCGAGGCGAGGAGCTCGTTCCAGCACGTGGCGGTGACGCACGTCGGCGGGCGCCGGGTCATTCTGGTCGGCCTCGGCCCCCGGGACGAGTTCGATCCCGAGCGGGCCCGGGTCGCCGCCGCTGTCACCCATCGCCGGGCGCGGGACTGCGGAGCGACGACGCTGTGCTGGGAGGTGCCGCGCCCGACCGGGGACGAGATCGCCGAGGGGCTCGTCCAGGGCACCGTCCTGGCCGCCTACCGCTTCGATCGCTTCAGGCCGACGGCCGGGGTCGACGACGACGCGGACGACGGCGCCGCCCGCAGCGTCCAGCGCCTCATCCTCAGCGCGCCGGGCGATCTCAGTGGCGCGGCGGGCCGAGCCGCCGTGCTGGCAGCGGCCCAGAACCGCGCCCGGGATCTCGGCAACCGTCCGCCCAACGACCTCACCCCGGCCGCCCTCGGCGCCTATGCCGCCGCGACCGCCGAACGGCTGTCCGGCGTGACCGTGACCCAGCTGGGCGGCGCCGAGATCCGCGAGCTGGGGATGGGGGCGTTCGCCGCCGTCGCCCAGGGCTCGGACCAGGATCCGCGGCTGATCGAGATGCGCTACGAGGGCGCGCCGGCGGCCGGCCGCCGGCTGGCGCTCATCGGCAAGGCGGTGACCTTCGACAGCGGCGGCCTGTGGCTCAAGCCCAACGCCTCGCAGATCGACATGAAGTTCGACATGGCCGGCGGCGCGGCGGTGATCGAGGCGATCGCCGCCCTGGCCGGGATGCGCGCGCCGGTGAGCGTGCTGGGCATCGTCGGCGCCACCGAGAACATGATCAGCGGCCGCGCCATGCGCCCGGGCGACATCGTCTCGGCCCTCGACGGCACGACCGTCGAGATCAACAACACGGATGCCGAGGGGCGCCTCGTCCTGGCCGACTGCATCGCCTACGCCCGGCGTGAGGGCTGCGACGCGATCGTCGACATCGCCACGCTGACCGGCGGCGTGGTCGTCGCCCTCGGCTCGGTCTATGCCGGGCTGATGGCCAACGACGACACGCTGGCCCAGCAGATCGCCGATTGCGCCGAGCACACCGGCGAGCGCGTGTGGCGGCTGCCGCTGCACCCGGACTACGCCCGGATGATCAAGGGGCGCTACGCCCAGATCGCCAACCGCACCGAGCAGCGCGAGGCCTCGGCCATCACCGCCGCCGAGTTCCTCCACCATTTCGCCGGCGAGGTCCCGTGGGCCCACCTGGACATCGCGGCCGTCGGCGACAACGGCCGGAGGGCCTACCTGGACAAGGGCGGCACCGGCTTCGGCGTCCGCCTGCTCACCGAGCTGGCTCTGAGCTTCTAGCGGTCGTCGGGCCGCTCAAATGCGACCGGATGTGCGGTGGCGGCCGCTGGTCTTCTCGCGCTCGAGGATCTCGACCGCCGCGCTGGCCGGATCGAGCTCGCGGGAGACGACGCGGTCCAGCAGCTCTTGCACCTCGTCGTCGGCGCCGATCGACCCCTCCAGCTCCCGGCGCATCCGGTAGGTGGCGATCGCGAGCACCTCATTGAGGAGATTGCGGCGGCGGCGCTCGGACAGCGTGCCCTGGGCCTGGATGTGGGCCCGGTGATCGGAGAGCGTCTGGGCCAGCTCGGCCACCCCCTCGCCGCGCACCGCCTCGGTGCGGAGAATCGGCACCGGCCAGTCGACCTTCGGCCCCAGCGCGAGCACCCCCTTGACCTCGCGGACCATGGTGTCGGTCAGCGGATGGTCGGCCTTGTTGACGACGATGACGTCGGGGATCTCCATGACCCCGGCCTTCAGCGCCTGGATCGAGTCGCCGGATCCGGGCATCAGCACGAGGACCACGGTGTCGGCGTGGTCGATGATGTCGACCTCGGCCTGGCCGACGCCGACCGTTTCCAGGAAGACGAGGTCGCGGCCGGAGGCGTCCATCAGCAGCGCCGCCTGGAGCGCGGCCTCGCTCAGGCCGCCGAGCGCGCCGCGGTTGGCCATGCTGCGGATGAACACGCCCGGGTCGAGGAAGTGGTCGGTCAGCCGGATGCGGTCGCCAAGCAGCGCGCCCTTGGTGAACGGCGAGGAGGGGTCGATCGACAGGACGGCCACCGTGCGGTCGAGCTCCCGCTCATGTTTCGTCAGCGCGCCCATCAGCGTCGACTTGCCGACTCCGGGGGGGCCGGTGAAGCCCACGACGGCCGCGTGACCGGTCCGGGGGTAGATCTCACGGACCAGCTCCCAGCCGGCCGGATCGTCGTTCTCGACGAGCGAGATCGCCCGCGCCAGGGCACGGCGATCACCGGCAAGCAGGCGCTGGGCGAGGGTCTGGTCGGCAGAGCTCATGGGGGCAGCATGTTGTCAGGTGCGCCCCCGGCCGATTTCCGACATGGTATGCGGCCATGACGAACCCCCTGCTCGGACGGCTCGACGCGGTCGTCGGCGATGGCGTGGAGGCGGCGGTCAAGCTCAAGCACCGCCGGCGGCTCGAGCGGCTCGGCTGGGGCCGTGTATTTGACCCGCTCAGCCCCGGGGTGTTCGCCGAGGGCGATCCGCCGCCCCGCCCGGGCTGTGCCCTCGACGTCCTGATCGACGGCGCCAACGCCCTGCCGCCGATGGTGGAGGCGCTGTCCTCGGCCCAGCGGTTCGTGCACGTGACCGGCTGGCACCTCGAGCCGGGCTTCGAGATGGACCGCTCCCGCGGCGGCACCGCGATCGGCACGCTGCTGACCGAGCTGGCGGAGCACATCGATGTCCGGGTCCTGGTCTGGTCCGGGGCGCCGGTGCCCGCCTTTCACCCGTCCCGCGCCGAGGTCGCCAAGAGCCTGGACAACCTGGTGCGCAACACGAGGATCAAGGCGCACGGGGACCCGCGCGAGCACCCGTTTCACTGCCACCACGAGAAGACGATCGTCGTCGACGGCGAGGTGGCGTTCGTGGGCGGCATCGATCTCACCGACAACGACGGAGATCGCTACGACGTGCAGGCGCACACGGCGCGCCGGAGGATCGGCTGGCACGACGTCGCCACCCGCCTGCGCGGGCCCGCGGTGGCCGACGTCAACGACCATTTCCGGATGCGCTGGCGCGAGCTCACCGGCGAGCACATCCCGGCCACGCCATCCCCGCCGGCGGCGGGCGACACCACCGTCCAGGTGGTGCGCACGGTCGCCGAGGACATGTACGACGCCATGCCCCACGGGTCGTTCCGGATCTACGAGAGCTATGCCCGCGCGCTGCGCTCCGCCCGCGAGCTCATCTACATCGAGAACCAGTTCCTGTGGTCGCCGGAGCTCGTCGGGATCATCGCCGACAAGCTGCGCAATCCGCCGACGCCGGACTTCCGGGTCGTCATCCTGCTACCGGCGAAGGCCAACAACGGCCAGGACGACACCCGCGGCCAGGTGGGGGTGCTGATCTCCGCCGACGACGGAGCCGAGCGGATGCTGGCGGTCACGATCAGAGCTCTCACCCCGCCGGCGACGCGCGCCGACCCGGTGTACGTCCACGCCAAGGTCATGGTCGTCGACGACCGCTGGCTGATCGTCGGCTCGGCCAACATCAACGCCCACTCGCTGTTCAACGACACCGAGCTGTGCGTCGCCACCGACGACGCACAGCTGGCGCGCGAGACACGGATCCGGCTGTGGGCCGAGCATCTGGAGATGGACGAGGCCGAGGTCCGCGCCCGGCCGGCCGTGTCGCTCGTCGACGAGGGCTGGCGACCGATCGCCCACCGGGAGCTCGAGCGCCGTGACGCCGGCGAGCCGCCCGGCCACCGCCTGCTGGAGCTCCCCGGGGTGTCGCGGCGCACCAGTCGCCTGCTGGGGCCGCTCACCGGGCTGATCGACGACGGCTGATCTAGCATGCCCGCCGTGCAGTTGGCGAGTACCGAGACGCAACGGCCCCCGGCCAGCCGGCGGCTCCCTCCCCCCATCATCCGGTCCGGGCCCCCACCGCTGCACGGCGGACCGGTCACGCTTCTGCGCTTCGCCCGGGCCAACCACATGCTGACGTTGGGCTACCTGGTGCTCGTCCTGCGCTGGCTGTGGCTCAAGCTGCGGTGGCGCGGGCGCCTGCAGACCGATGGGCTGTGCTTCATCGGACCCGGGGTCAAGTTCGAGATCGGCCGCCGGGCCCGGGTGCAGCTCGGCCGCTGGTCCTGGATCGGCCACGGCTGCAAGGTCCGCGTCCACGAGGGTGAGCTGATCATCGGCGCCAAGTCGGTGCTCGGCCAGGAGTGCACCATCTCCGCCTTCCAGCACGTCTCGATCGGCCGAGAGTGCATCGTCGCCGACCGGGTGATGATGATCGACTTCGACCACGGCATGGTCGAGGTGGAACGGCCGATCCGGGAGCAGGGCATCTACAAGCGCGACGTCCGCATCGGCCACAACGTCTGGATCGGCTACGGCGCCTGCGTGCTGCGCGGCGTCACGGTCGGCGACAACTCGGTCATCGGCACCAGCGCCGTCGTCACCGGCGACGTCCCGGCCAACGCCGTCGTCGGCGGGATCCCGGCCAAGCTCATCCGGATGCGCGCCGCTCCCCGCCGGCTCCGCTGGGCCTGACCCGGGCGTCTGACCGGCCTATACGGCCGGTTTCTCGCCCCGGCAGACCGCCAGGAAGTCCAGCGCGCGCTCCAGCCCGTACTCCCGGAGCGTGAAGTCCCGGGCCGAGATGGCCGGCGTGAAGCGGTCGTAGAACGGCTTCGTGATACCCAGGCGCCGGTGCATGGAGTCCCACCCGCACCTCAGCGCCAGCTCATGTAGGCGCAGCTTGCGGGCATGGAACAGGCCGAGCATCTCGACCCTTCCGAAAACCCGGCGGCAGAGCGCCTCGAACTCGTGAGCGCGGTACTCCCGGAGGTGCCATGGATTGTCGGACTTCGCCGCCCCGGGGGGCGCGAGCGTGAGCAGGTTGGGGGTCGTCACATACACCACCCCGTCCGGAGTCAGCAGCGACCGGAAGTGCTCCAGGACCGCCACGGGGTCCTGCACGTGTTCGATCGTCTGGAGGAAGACGACGGCGTCGTACGTGCCCGCCTCCCCATAGGTCTCGACCAGCCCGCGCTCGAATTGCAGGTTCTGACGGCCGTAGCGCAGCCGGGCATGCTCATGGGCCTCCGGATTGGCGTCGACCCCGACGACGCTCGCGGCGCCCCGGGAGAGGACCTCCGACCCGTAGCCCTCGCCACAGGCCATGTCGAGGACCCGCCCACCGATGACCCGCGCCCCAATCCACTCATAAACGGCGAGATGGCGCCGGAACCAGTAGTTCTCGGCCGGGACATCCGGCAGCGTGCGCTCGCCGGTCAGCTCCAGCGGCGGCACGCCGGGAGGCTGGTCGTGCTGGACATGGGTGATCGTCGCCACGGGTCGACAGGGTAATGTCCCGGCCGTCATGGAGGCACTTCGCACCGCGGACGAGATCCGCGAGGTCAACACGCGCTACCACGACGTGGCTGCCGAGAGCTACGACAGCAAGTGGGGCATTGACTTCGGCGACATCGGCCAGGCGCAGGTCCTCGGCAAGCTGCGCAAGGTGCTGGGACCGGAGGTGGACGACGGCTATGACCGGTCGCTGGAGATCGGCGCCGGAACCGGCTATTTCAGCCTGAACCTGCTCCAGGCCGGGGTGGTGGGCGAGGCGACCTGCACCGACATCTCCCCCGGCATGGTGGCCACGCTCGGCCGCAACGCCGAGCGCCTCGGCCTCACGGTCCGGACCGCCCGGGCCGAGGCCGAGTCGCTCCCGTTCGCCGACGCCAGCTTCGACCTCGTGCTCGGCCACGCCGTCCTCCATCACCTCCCCAACCTGCGCCGCGCGTTTGCCGAGTTCCATCGCGTCCTCCGTCCCGGGGGTCGGATCGTGTTCGCCGGCGAGCCCTCCCGGCTCGGCGACCGGATCGCCTCCTACCCCAAGCGCGGCGCCGGCCTGGTGGCGCCGGTCTGGCGGTGCCTCCTGCGGGCGCGCCCCGCGCCCCCTTCCAGCGACAGCGGCTCGCCGGAGACCGACGACCATGATCTGGAGCGGTTCGTCGACATCCACGCGTTCGAGCCCGGTGATCTGTCCCGGCACGCCAAGCGCGCCGGATTCGTTGACATCGTCGTCCGCGGCGAGGAGCTGACGGCCAACTGGTTCGGCTGGTTCAACCGCTCCCTGGAGGCCTCTGCCACCATGGACGACGTCCCCATGCTGTGGCGTCAGTACGCGTTTCACGGCTATCTGCTGCTGCAGAAGCTCGACGAGCGGCTGCTGGAGCCGCGGCTCCCGCCGGCCATCTTCTACAACCTGCTGCTGACCGCGCGCCGCATCTGAGGCCCCTCCCGCGGGCCTAGACTGTCAGTCCTCATGGCCGACCTCCGTGAGGACTTCCCGCTGTTCCCGCTCTCGCTGGTGGCCCTGCCCGGAGAGCTGGTCCCCCTGCACATCTTCGAAGAGCGCTACAAGACGATGATGAGCGAGTGCCTGGAGGCGGGGACCGAGTTCGGGATCGTCTGGATGGCCGACGACGGGCTGCGTGAGATCGGCTGCGCCTGCGAGATCGAGCGCGTGCTGGAGCGGATGGAGGACGGCCGGCTCAACCTGCTGGCCCGCGGGACCCGGCCGTTTCGCGTGATCGAGCGCCAGGGGCACCTCGCCTACCCGGCGGGGGTCATCGAGTTTGTCTCCGACAGCGCCGACGAGCTTGACGAGCAGGTTGCCGGCGACGCTCGCGCCGCCTACGCCGATCTCGTCCGGCGGGCCACCGACCGGGATCCGGAGGACCAGGAGCTCGCCGAGATGGGCGCCTACGACATGGCGGCGACGGTCGACTTCGGCCTGGACGCCAAGCAGGGTCTGCTTGACCTGCGCTCGGAGAACGCGCGGCTGAAACTGGTGACCCGCCTGTTCCGGGCGGCCACCAAGCGGCTGGACTTCGTCGATCGCGCCCAGGCGCGGGCGCGGTCCAACGGAAAGGTCCGCTTCGGCTGAGGGCCGGCTGCGCCGCTACGGCGCGCCGACGACCAGTGTGAACAGGATCATGAACAGGCCGAAGGCGATGCAGTAGATGCCGAACGGCCGCAGGTTGCCGCGCTTGAAGTAGCGCATCAGGAAGTGGACGGTGAACACCGCGGCCACGGCGGCGGCGACGGCGGCCCAGATCGCCGCGGTACGCACGCCGTGGTCGCCGAGCGGCCCGGTGAGATCAGGGAGCTTGTAGAGGCCCGCGGCCAGGATCGGCGGCGTCGCCAGCAGGAAGGCGAAGCGGGCCGCGTCCTCGTTGTCCAGCCCGCGGACGAGACCGGCGGACATGACGATGCCGTCGCGACTCATGCCCGGCAACAGAGCGGCCGCCTGGGCGGTGCCGATGATCGCCGCCTCCCGGTAATCGAGGGTGTCGAGCTCGCGGTACCCCTCGGGGTTCAGGCCCTCGCGCCGGGCGAGTTCGCGTACCTCGGCCCGCCGCCGGTAGTTCTCGGCGCCGAGCAGCATGCACCCGTTGAGGATCAGGAAGATCGCCGCGGTCAGCGGCTTGGCGAACAGCGTCCGCAGCGGGTGCTCCAGGACCAGGCCGAGGATCCCCACCGGAATGGTGGCGATGATGATGAGCCAGGCCAGCCGCTCCGTGGAAGTCTCCACGCGGCGGTGCTTGAGCGTCCGGAAGAACGCGACGACGACGTCGACCCAGGTGCGCCAGAAGTAGATGAGCAGCCCGATGGCGCTGCCGACATGGAGCATGACGACGAATGCCAGCCACGGCGACTCCGGCCGGGACTGCCAGCTGACGATGTCGTGCCAGCGGAACAGCGTGGGGTACAGGATCGTGTGTCCCAGGCTGGAGACCGGAAACAGCTCGGTGATGCCCTGGAGCGCGCCCAGGACGATCGCCTGGAACGTGGTGATCAGGGTTTGGGTGGCGGCGATGGCAAACACGAAGGTGGCAAGGCTACTCAGTTGCTCATGAGAAACGGCTTAAGGGGCCCCGGACTGTCACGTCCGCGTCAGGAGCAGTACTGCTGGGCCGCCTGAAGGACGAATGCCTCCATCTGGCCGAGGTACCGGTGCGCCGTCCCAGCCCGGTCCGGGAACGAGATCGTCCCCTGTTGGAGCTTGACGGTGTAGCGATAGACGGTACCGGGCGAAGCCGGGATCGCCAGCTTCGCGTGAGCGTCCTGGCTGAGATTCTCGGCGAGATCGCGCGCGGTGATGAGCTGGGAGCTGCTCAGCGTCTTCTGCCTGCCGCCGTTGCAGGTGATGCCTCCGCTCTCGTTGACGACCATGGTCAGCTTCGGCCCGGGGCCGGTGCGCGTCACCAGGAAGAGGTCCGGCAGCTCGACGTTCAGCCCGCAGCCGGCAATGAGGGCCGCCGCCGCCAGACCGAGCCCGACGGCTCGCATCAGACGGCCTCCACGACGACGGCGGCGCCGCCGCGGCGCGGATCGCCGCCGCCGGAGAACGACCCGTCCGGACCGCGGGCGGCGGCCTGGGCCCCGCCGAAGAACAGGTTGCGGGCCCGGAAGGGCGCCAGCTCCCGGCCCCGGAGTTCCAGTTCAGTGGTGTCGATGCCCGGCTCTGCGTAGACCACGTCGTCCTCGAAGTGGACGCGCGGTGCCTCGACCGCCTCCTGGGCCGGAAGGCCGTCGTCGATGGAGCGAATGATCGTCTGCAGGACGGCCGAGCGGATCCGGTTGGATCCCGCGCTGCCGACGGCCAGCTCAGCGGGGTGGGCGGGACCGGGTCCGAGCACGACGGTGGGCGACATCATGCTCGGCATCCGGCGCCCGGCCGGGTGGCGGTGGAAGCCCAGCGGGTTGAGGTCCTGCTCTCCGAGCATGTTGTTGAGGTGCACACCCGTTCCGGGCACCACTACCCCGGAGGCCGACCCGTTGGAGCAGGTGACCGAGCAGGCCCAGCCGTCGCGGTCCAGCGCGGCGATGTGCGTCGTCGAGCCCAGGCGACCGGCGGGGCGGGCGAGAAAGCGCTTGACGAACGCCGGGTCGTCGAGACCGGCGAGGAACTCCGGCGTCCGCTCACGCTGGGTGAGTTCCATGACCTCCACCAACTGGGTGACCGACGGCGGCCCGGGGACCGAGTCGAGCATCGCCAGGGCGCGGGCGATGAGAATCCCGCCCGCCGACGGCGGGGGGTTGGTGAGCACGTCGCGGCGGCGGTAGGCGACCCGCAGCGGCCGTCGGTCGGTCACGGCATAGGCGGCGAGGTCGGCCCGGGTCACCAGGCCGCCCCGGGGCGTCAGCCAGTCGACGATGGCCGCACCGATGTCCCCCTCGTAAAACGGACGCGATCCCTCGGCGCCGAGCCGCAGCAGCGCGTCGGCCAGCTCCGGCTGGCGGAGCCGGTCGCCCGCCACCAGCAGCCGGCCGTCCGGGGCGAACAGGGCGGCCGCCTCCGGTGTCGAGGTGACGATCCCGCCGAGGATCTCGACGATGTACGCCTGCTGCTCATTGAGCGCCACGCCGTCACGGGCCAGGGCCGCGGCCGGGGCGACCAGCCTGTCCAGCGGTAGGCGGGCGAACCGGCGAGCCGCCTCGCAGACCCCGGCCGGCATCCCGAACGTGCCCACCGAGGCGGCGCCGACATGGAACACCTGGATGGCGTCGCCGAATGAGACCGGGACCGGGATCAGCTCCGAGTGCGGCTGGGCGGCATCCGGTCGCGCCCCGCGCCCCGGCGCCTCCACGAAGAAGTCGAGGAGCACCGGTTGGCTCCCGGGGGCGACGACGAGCATGTAGCCGCCGGCGCCGAGCCCGGTCAGAAGCGGCTCGCAGACGAACGACGCCAGCATCGCCCCCAGCGCGGCATCGACGGCGTTGCCGCCGGCCCGCAGGGCATCGGCGCCCACCGATGCGCTGACCGGGTGGCCGGCAGCGACCACGCCAAGCTGCGAGCCTTCGAGGGAATTCACGATCTGGGACAACGGGGATCTGACGGTCGGAGAGCAAGCATGCCAAGGACGCAGGAAGCGACGTGTGCGCCAGCACACGAGCGACCGAGGACGCCGGCAGGCGCAGCTGTCCGGCCGTCAGATCAGCGGCGGGGGATGAATTCAGGGACGTCCAACTCGCCGCTGCGGCGGACACGGCTCACCCGCGGCTCGCCCACGGGCTCGCGCAGCGGCCGCCGCTGCTCCGCCTCGCCGTGCGCCCGGGCCGTGAACGGCTCCTCGGCGCGGCGCCGCGGACGGGGATCGCCGAAGCCGGTGGCGACGACCGTCACCCACACCTGGTCGTCGAGCTTCTCGTCGACCATCGCGCCGAAGATGATGTTGGCGTCCGGGTGGGCCGCCTCCGCGACGGCCTTGGCCGCCTCGTTGACCTCCCACAGGGAGATGTCATGCCCGCCGGTGATCGACAGCAGGATCGAGCGCGCTCCCTCCATGCTCGTCTCCAGCAGCGGCGAGGCCACGGCTTGCTCGGCGGCGTCGATCGCCCGGCGCTCGCCGGTGCCCATGCCGATGCCGAGCAAGGCACTCCCGGCGTCGGACATGATCGTCCGCACGTCGGCGAAGTCGAGGTTGATGAGCCCCGGAAGGGTGACGAGGTCGGACACCCCCTGAACGCCCTGGCGGAGCACGTCGTCGGCCACGCGGAACGCCTCCACCATCGACACGCCCCGGTCGAGCACCGAGAGCAGCCGGTTGTTGGGGACGACGATGAGCGTGTCCACCTCCGCGCCCAGCGCCTCGATCCCAGCCTCGGCCTGGTCGCGCCGCCGCGAGCCCTCGAACTGGAACGGGCGGGTGACGATGCCGACGGTCAGCGCGCCGAGCTCGCGGGCGATCTGGGCCACGACCGGCGCCGCGCCGGTGCCGGTTCCGCCCCCGGCGCCGGCGGCGATGAACACCATGTCGGAGCCGCGCAGCATCGCCTTGATCCGGTCGTACTCCTCACGCGCCGCCCGGCGTCCCAAGTCCGGGTCCGACCCGGACCCCAGACCCCGGGTCACCGAATCGCCGATATGGAGCGTCTGGTCAGCCGCCGACAGCTGCAGCGACTGCAGGTCGGTGTTGATGGCCAGGAACTCGACGCCCTCGATGTCGGCCTCGACCATCCGGTTGACAGCGTTGACGCCGGCTCCGCCGACGCCGACCACCCGCAGCACCGGGCCTCCGACGGTCGTCGGTGGCGGGAACGCGTCGAGCTCCCGGTCGGCACGGGCGTAGACGTCCGCCGCCGGCTCCGGGACCGGCGTATCAGGCCCAGCCCCCCCGCGATCGAGCATGTTCTCCGGGATGTCGGCCGAGAACGCGTGGCGCAACCGCTCCTGCGGCGACGGGATTGCGCGCTCCGGGGCGGCGGGCTCCGGCGCGGCGACGTCGGCCGACAGCGATGGGTGCGGGATCGAGCGACGGCGCGGCTCGGAGGACTCGGCCGGCTCGGCCGGCGGCTGGTGCTCCGGCTCCAGCCGGTCCAGCGGGGACTGGATCGACCGCGCCGCGGGCGAGGTCGGCTCCGGTGCGGCCTGAGGACCGGGCTCAGGCTCCGCCGAGCGCGGGGGGTTGTCCTCCGACGTCCGGCGGAACAAGTCCGCCAGCGGTCCCTCCCGCATGCTCGCGCGCTTACCGGTTGCCATTTGCGAGGACCTCCTTGGCGAGCTGCCTGTAGGCGTGTGCGGCCAGACCGTCAGGATCGTACTTGAGCACAGACATGCCTTTCACAGGCGCTTCCGCAAACCGGACGGTTTTGCGGATCCGAGACGCGAACACGCGGTCTCCGAAGTTCTCCTCCAGCAGTTCGATCGCCTCCTTGGCGTGCAGCGTCCGGAGGTCGACGAGCGTGGGCAGGATCCCCTCGATCTCCACATCCGGGTTCAGGTTCTCCCGGATCATGCCCAGCGTGTTCTGGAGCTGGATGAGCCCGCGCATCGACAGATATTCGCATTGGACGGGGACGATCACCTTGTCGGACGCCGTCAATGCGTTGATTGTCAACAATCCCAAGCTGGGCGGCGTGTCGATGAACGCGAAGTCGTAGTCCTCCGCCACCTCCTTGAGCGCCTTCTGGAGCGAGCGCTCCCGGCCGATCATCGTCGACATTGCGATCTCGGCGCCGGCGAGGTCGATCGAGGCGCAGGCGACGTCGATCTCGCGCTTGCGGATGATCTCCCGGATGGAGACGTGGTGCACGAGCACGTCGTACATCGACTTGTCCAGCGTGTCCGGGTCGATTCCCTGGGACATCGTGAGGTTGCCCTGCGGGTCCATGTCAACGCACAGCACGCGGTGCCCTTCCTCGGCGAAGGCCACGGCGAGATTGAGCGTGGTCGTCGTCTTGGCGACGCCGCCCTTCTGGTTGGCGAGCGCTATCACCTTGCAGGTGGCCATCAGCTTGGGACTCCGATGCGTCGGGGACTCATACGCGGGGAGTATTCGCAGGCGGCCGGTGAAATCCTCCGCACAACGGATCATTGGACGCTCGCCGCCGGGTCCTGGATATCGTCGGTGGCCGTGCCTGAGCTCCTCACGCGGCGTCTGATCTTCGTCACCGGCAAGGGCGGCGTCGGCAAGTCGACGGTGGCCACCGCGCTCGGCCTGCTCGGCGCCCGGCGGGGGCTGCGGACGATCGTCGCCGAGCTGTCCGGCCAGGAGCGCGTCCAGCAGTCGTTTGCGCGCTCCGGCGAGACGTTTGAGGAGGTGGAGCTCGCCGACGGCCTGTTCACGATCTCCATCGACCCCCAGCACGCGATGGAGGAGTACCTGCGGGTCAAGACCGGAGTGGTGGGTCAGGCGCTCGGCCACAGTCGGTTGTTCCACGCCTTCGCCATGGCCACGCCGGGCATGCGGGAGCTCCTGAGCATCGGCAAGGTGTGGGAGCTCTCCCAGCACGAGCGGCGCACCGACGACGCGCACGCCTACGACCTGGTCATCTGCGACTCGCCCGCCGCCGGGCACGGCGCCGCCATCCTCCGCACGCCGCGCACGTTCGCCGAGATCGCCCGCGTGGGACCGATCGCCCACCAGGCGGGGTCGATCGCCGCCACCATCGCCGACCGCTCGTTCACGGCGGTCGTCGCCGTGTCCACCGCCGAGGAGATGCCGGTCAACGAGACGCTGTGGCTGCGCGAGGCGCTCGCCGACGAGGGCCTGCCGCTGGATGCGACGATCGTCAACTCCTGCTACCCGGACCGGTTCAGCGCCGCCGAGCACCGCGAGCTGGAGGCGGCGCGCGAGCGGGCAGGCTCACCGCTGGCCCGGGCGGCGCTGGCGGCTGCGCTCTCCGAGCAGGCGCGGGCGCAGATCCAGCACGAGCAGCTGGAGCGCCTGCGCGACGGGCTGGGGACCGAGCTGGTCACGCTTCCGTACCTGTTCGCCGAGGAGATGGGCCGTCCGGAGCTGGAGCAGCTCGCCGACGCGCTGGAGAGCGGCCTGGCCCGCCTGACCCTGTCCCCACCCACCCCGGTTACGAGCTGAGCGCTGCCGCCCGGGCCCCGGCCCGCAGGCCGGACTCGATGGCGCCGTCGATGAACCCGGCCCACCCGTCGGCCAGGTCGGACCCGGCGAACACCACGCCCGGCTCCGGGCGGCGCATGGCCGCGTGGTGGCGCTCGTACCACCCGGGCCGGTGGATGGCCCAGGTCCCGCGCGAGAACTCGTCGGCGAGCCAGTCATGGGCGGTGGCGTCGACCAGCTCGTAGCCCGGAAGGATCTCGTCCAGGCCGTGCTGCACCGTCGGCAGGTCGCCGGCGTCGCAGCGCGTCGCGTCCGGGCCGAATCCGATCATCAGCTGCGTCCCGTCGCCGTCGAGCTCCTCACTGCCGAGGTAGCCGAAGGGGTGGCCGGCCCGGATCGCGTTCTGGAGCACCGGCTCGCCCCGTGCCAGGAGCATCAGCTTGATCCCGCGGCTGGCCTGCCCCAGCGCGATCGCCTGCTGCTTGTCCTCCGGGAGAGGCGGGTCGAACTCGATCGCGCCGAGCGCGTTCAGAGGCACGGCGACCACCACGAGCCTGGCCCGGAATTGCGCGCCGTCCCGGGTGAAGACCTCCGTCCGGTCACCGCGACGGGCCACCGCCGCCACGGGCGTGGCCAGCCGCTGCGCGAACGGCGCGGCGCCGGCGATCGAGGCCAGCAATGCCCCGGTTCCGCCGACGATCGTCACCCGCCCGCCCGTCTCCTGGGTCAGCTTCAGGCTGTAGCCGGAGAGTGCGTGCCAGCGCAGGACCGAGACAGCGCCGGCGTCGTCCAACGGCGCATGGGCCAGGGACTCCAGCTCGGCGGCCAAGACCGCGCGTTCCTCCTCGGTCAGGGTGAGCTCATCCAGGCGCCCGGCAATCGACAGCCGGTCAAACCGCGCCAGCGCATCGATCGCGGCCAGCGGGGCGTGGGGCTGGGGCAGCGCGTCCCGCACCCCGTCGACGAACTGGTCCCAGCCGCGCCGCGCGATCTCGTCGCGCGCGGCGACCGTGCCGGAGCGCCGCTCGGCGCCGACATGCCAATGGGCGCGCTGGGAGTCGCCGCTCATCGACACCGTCAGCCCGGCGCGAGTGATCTCCGAGAACGTATGCGGCTGATGCCAGTGGACCCAGGCGCCGCCGTACTCGACCCGGTGGCCATCCCACTGCGCGCTCCACGTCCGGCCTCCCAGCCGGTCGCGCGCCTCCAGCAGCAGCACCGAGCGCCCGCGCAGCGCGCACTCCCGGGCCGCCGTCACGCCGGCAAAGCCGCCGCCGATCACGATCACATCGCAGATATCAGACATCGGTCCCCTCTTTGATGGCGGCGTCGACGGCAACGGCCCCGGCCGTGCCGACGAGCACCGGATTGCACTCCACGGTGTCCAGACCGAGCTCCAGCGCCATCTCCCCCACCCGTTGAGCCACGGCGGCGGCCGCCGAGACGTCGGCGGCCGGGCGCCCGCGGGCGCCGCGCAGCACCGGCGACCCCCGCAGCTCGCCGATCGCCCGCTCGATGGCTTTCGCGTCCGCCGGGAGCGGGATGACGGCCACGTCGTCGAGCAGCTCGGTCCAGACGCCACCCAGGCCGACGACGAGCGCCGGCACGATGCCGTCACGGTGGGCGGCCACGAGCAGCTCGGCCCCCCCGGGCGCCATTCGCTCCAACAGCACCGACCCGGCGTGGGCCTCTGCCAGCCGCGCCACGGCGGTGTACGCGGTCCGGATCTCCGCCTCGGTGTCGAGCCCGGTGACGACGCCGCCGATCTCGCTCTTGTGCAAGACGGCAGCCGCGCTCAGCTTGATGACGACCGGTCCGCCCAGCTCCCGCCAGGCCCGCACGGCGTCGTCTTGATCGCGGACCAGCCGTCCCGAGGGGACCGGGATCCCGGCCCCTCGCAGCAGCTCCTTGGCAGTGTGCTCAGGCAGCCACCCCCCCAGGCCGCCGGGCCGGGCAGCGCGGGCGACGGCCGCGATCTCCCGGGGCCGGGCCGGGTCCGTGCGGCGGCTCGCCAGCAGCTCGGCGGCGCACCGCAGGCCGGTGCGCAGCCCGGCGGCCGTCGGAATCCCGGCGCCGTGAAACTCCCCGGCCGCGGCGTCGTCGAGCAGCTCCGGAAGTGTCGCGGCGATGATCGTCGGCACCGGGCTGAGCGACGCACCCAGGATCACGCCCTCGCGCACCGCCCGCCAGGACTCGGCGGACGCCCCGGTCATCCCGTGCGGCTGGTCGTAGAACACCAGGACCTGGCCGATCTGAGGATCTCCCCCCAGGATCCGCACCAGCTCCCCCAGCGCGGACACGTCGCCCCAGATCATCGCGGTGTAGTCGAGGGGGTTGGCGACCGTCGCCGCCGCCGGGAGGACCTCGGCCAGACGGGCCCGTGTCGGCTCCGCCAGCTCCGGGAGGGCCAGACCCAGGCGGTGGGCCTCATCCGCGCCCTGCGCCGAGTCCCCGCCGGAGCACGTCATGATCGCCAGGCCCGGGAGGCTGGGGACCGCATCCCCGGCGTCCGCGCGGGCGGCGGCGCGCCGCCGCCCGCGACCGCCCGTCCGGGCGACCGCGATCGTCTTGGCGAGCTCGAGCAGCTCGTGTACATCCTCCGCCCAGATCGCGCCGGCTTCCCGGATGACGGCTCGGAACACCCGCTGATCGCCGGCCAGCGCGCCGCTGTGCGCGGCCGCAGCGCGGGCTCCCCCCGGCGAGTGCCCCACCTTCAGGACCACCACCGGCAGGTCCGCCTCGGCGCAGGCGGCCAGCCCGTCGAGCAGGCGCGGGCCGCCGTCGTCCTCCAGATACACCGCGACCGCCCCGACGCCGGCCTCGCCGGCCATGTACTCGAGGTAGTCGGCCGCGGACAGCACCGCCTGGTTGCCGCTGGCCACCACGGTGTGAAAGCGCAGGCCCCGCCGGGTGGCCAGCGCGTTGACGGCGACGTTGCCGCTCTGGGAGATGAGCGCCACCGGGCCGGGCTCGGTGACCGACAGCGAATCGCCCCACAGCGCGGTCCGCGCGTGGGGCGAGACGATCCCGTTGCAGTTGGGCCCGCACACCGGCAGGCCGTGGCGCGCCGCGGCGGCGAGCAGATCGGCATGGTGTCCGGCCCCCACCGCCACCTCCCCAAAACCGGCGCCGAACACAACCGCGCCCCCGCATCCGCGAGCGCCGGCCTGGTCGATGACCGCGGCCACGCCGGCCGCGGGGATGGCGACGACCACGGCGTCGACCGGCTCCGGGAGGTCGGCGACCGTCGGAACGCACTCGCGGCCTAGCACCTCCGAGCGCCCCGGGTTGACCCCCCAGACCGGCCCGGAGAAGCCGATCGACTCGATGTTGAGCAGGGTGTCGGCGGCATAGCTGCCCGCCCGGTCGGTCGCCCCGACGACGGCGATCGACGCCGGATGGATGAGCCGGCGGAGCGGCCGGGGCGGCGCCTGCTCCGCGGTGACGCCCACGGTGGTCAATGGATCGTCGCCTCCACGCCGCGGCGCTCGAGCGCGCGGGCGATGATCAACCGCTGGATCTCGCTCGTCCCCTCCCAGATCCGGTCGACCCGCAGCTCCCGGTTGAACCGCTCGGCGACGTTGGAGCGCAGGTAGCCCCGGCCACCGAACGCCTGGACGGCCCGGTCGGCGCAGCGGCCGGCCGCCTCGGACACGAACAGCTTGGCCATCGACGCCTTGGCGTGGATGAGCTTGGGGTCGGCGCCGGCGTCGACCATCGCGCACACCTGGAGCGCCAGCAGCCGTCCGACCGCCGCGTCGGTGGCCGAGTCGGCCAGCGGGAACGAGATCCCCTGGTAATCCATGATCCGCTGCCCGCCCTGGACGCGGTGCAGCGCCCACGCCGTCGTCTCGTCGAGCAGGCGCCACATCGCCCCCAGGCCGTGGGTGGCGATGCCGAGCCGCTCCTCGGTGAACCACCGGCGCTGGAGCTCATCGCCGTTGCCGACGCCGCCGATGACCGCGTCGGGCGCCACCTCGACGTCGGTGAACCTGATGGTGGGATGGCCGTGCGGGTAGTTGTGGGTGAACCGGGGGTCGTCGGCGAACTCCACCCCGGGGACGTCAGGCTCGACGAGGAACAGCGTCGGCAGGCGGTCGGCGCCGTCGACGACGTTGGCCATGACGATCAGCACGCGGGCGACGTCGCCGGAGGTGACGAACCACTTCTCGCCGTTGATCCGCCAGCCGCCGCCGGTGGCGACCGCCGTCGTCGCGATCCCGGAAGGGTCGGATCCCGCCTCGGCCTCGGTGACCGCGTAGGCGTCGCCGCCCTCGCCCCGCAGCGCCGGCGCGGCGTAGCGCTCAAACTGCTCCGGGGTCGCATCGAGCCAGACGTTGTAGACGCTGGGGATGTGCCAGTGGATCCCGTTGGTCACGCGGCCGAACTGCTCGTTGGCGACGAACCACTCCACCATCGACCAGCCCTGGCCGCCGAGCTCGACCGGGATCCGCCCGCCGTGCAGGCGCGACCGGATCGCCTGGCTCTGGATCTCGGCGACGGTTGCCTCCGGCAGGCGCCCACCGGCAGCCTCGGCTTCCAGCTCCAGCGGGAGCAGGACGCGCTCCACAAGATCCCTGGCGCGAAGCTGGAGCGCGATCTGATCGTCGCTGAGGGCGATCACGGTGGGCGAAATCGTCGTGCTCATGGGGCTCCTTGGTGCTGCGCGTCCAGGCGCGCTCGGTCGGTTGTCGTCAGGCGCGCGCCCGGTCCCGGCAGCGCCAGCAGCAGGTTGTGGTGGTTGGCGACGACGGCTGCCGCCCGGCGGCGCGCCGCGGTCACGTCCCGGTCGCCGGAGGCGGCGCCGAGCTCGATCAAACCCACCACCTCGTGCAGATACGCCAGCCACCGCCGCTGGCTGCCGTGCAGCACCAGCCGCTCGATCCGCCGCCGCTCGGCGTCGACGGCGGCCGGCTCCGGCCGCCCTCCGGCAGCGAGCGTCGCCACCGCCTCCGGGAGCTCGCGCTCCGGCTCCGGGGTGATCGACAGCCAGGCGGCGCGCTTGACCATGGGGTTAAATATAGACTGATCACAAAGTCAGGAAAGGGAAATGGACACCACAATCGCTCCGCTCACCCCGTCCGGGCTCGCCCTGGAGCCGCGCCTGTACACCGATCCGGCGGTGCTGGAGGCCGAGCAGGAGCTGATCTTCGAGCGCACCTGGCAGCTCGCCGGCCACGTCGCGTCGCTCCCCCGCGCCGGGAGCTACATCACCTCGCGAGCGGGCACCCAGCCGGTGCTCGTCGTCCGCGACGAGCACGGGGACCTGCGGGCGTACCGAAATGTCTGCCGGCATCGGGCCTCGCGGCTGTTGAGCGGATCCGGCCAGTGCAAGGCGGCCATCCGCTGCCGGTACCACGGCTGGACCTACCGGCTCGACGGCAGCCTGATCGGCGTCCCGGAGGGCATGGCGTTCGGCGAGAAGCTGGACAAGAGCAAGCTCGGCCTCATGCCCGTGCGCGTCGAGGAGATGTGCGGCCTGATCTTCGTCAACCTCGACCCCGACGCGACGCCGCTGGCCGATCTCGTCGGCGACCTGCCCCAGCGCCTCGCCCCGTACCGGATCGAATCCCTTCAGCAGTTCTCGCCGGGCGAGGGAAGCCAGCCGGCCAACTGGAAGGTCGTCGTCGACAACTACATCGAGGGCTACCACATCCCCATCGCCCATCCCGGTCTCATGCGGATGCTCGACTACAAGCACTACGACGTCGAGGTCCACGATCACTGGGTCTGGTTCGACGCCCCCTTGCGGTCGAAGGCCTCCAGCAATTGGCTGGAACGCGCGTACGCGCAGCTGGTGACGCCGATGCCGGGAGTGCCGGAGGAGGACCGGCGGGTCTGGCACTACGCCTACATCTACCCCAACACCGCCATCGACCTCTACCCGGATCAAATCGACACCTGGCAGCTCATCCCTGACGGCGTTGAGCGCACGACCGACGTGTACATGTGCTTCCGCCCGGCCGGCGCGAGCCCGCGGACCCGGTTGGTGCAATGGGCCAACCAGAGGCTCAACAAGCTGGTGCTCGACGAGGACGTGGACCTGGTCGACAACGTCCAGCAGGGCCTGATGACCCGTGGCTACTCGTGCGGCCCCCTGTCCCGGCGGGAGGCCGGCGTGGCCTGGTTCGCCGACCGGATCCGGGCCGACCTGGCCGCGGCGCCGAGGACCGGGGGCGCGTGAGCCCCCGCCGCGGCCGTCCGGGGGCCCGCGAGCGGATCCTCGCCGCCGCCGCCGGCCAGATCGCCCGCGAGGGGATCGACGGCGTACGCATCGCCCGCATCGCGATGGCGGCGGGCGTGTCGACGGCGCTCGTCCACTACCACTTCTCCAGCCGCGAGGCGCTGCTCGCCGAGGCGCTGGAGTATTCCTACGCCCACGCCGGGGACGCCCGCATCGACAGCGACGTGCCCGCCCGCGCCAGCCATGCGGAGCGTCTGCAGGCGATGATCGACCAGTGCCTGCCGACGACCCCGGCGCTCGAGGAGGACTGGGTGCTGTGGGTCGAGCTGTGGCTGCGGGCGATCCGCCACCCGGAGCTGCGGCCGGTCGCCGAGGAGCTGTACGCGCGGCTGCGCGCCTGGTTCGCCGAGGAGATCGAGGCCGGGGTGCGCAGCGGCGAGTTTCACCGCTGTGACCCCCTGGAGGTCGCCGACCGCACGCTCGCCCTGCTCGACGGGTTCGGGGTCCGCACCCTGATCGGCGACTCGGCCATCCCGCTCGAGCGCGCGCGGCGCGCCGTAGCCTCGTCGCTGGCGGGCGACCTGGGGCTCGGCGAGCGGCTCGTGCCTCGTGAGCGCACCGTCGGCTTCGGTCATCACGCGGCCGCGGCCGGCGAGTAGCGCCGAGCCCGTCAAACCGCGGCGGCGCCCGCGGCCAGAAGCTCCCGCGCGGCCGCCCGCCCGGTTCGCACCGCCCCCTCCATGTAGCCGGCCACCCAGTGATCCGATCCAGCTACGTAGAACGGGGGCTCGTGGCGGCCGTGCAGCGGTCCGATGCGACTCAGATCGCCCGGGGCCCAGCTCGCGATGTAGCCGAGCGTGAACGGGTCGATCCCCCAGCCGCGCTCGAGCATGGCCTGCGGGGCCCGCGCGTGATCGCCGTACAGGGCGACGAGCCCGTCGACCACCGCCTCCCGCCGCGCGCCCGGCGGCGCCGCCAGGAACGGGGCCAGGCGTTCCGGCGGGACCAGCAGCGACAGCACCCCGGCGCCCTGGGGCCAGGTGGAGCCGAACAGCCACTCGGCCTCGGCCAGCCCGTTCTGGCCACCGCGCTGCCAGAACGGCTCGTCGTAGGCGACGACGACCTTCGCCGCCAGTGCCTGGCGCTGGGCGCGCAGGGACGCCAGCCGAGCGTCGCTCAGGCCGGTGATGTCCACGCTGCGCAGCGGCCCGGCCGGCAGCGCACAGACCACCGCCTCGGCGCGGACCTCCTCGCCGTCCTGAAGCGTCACCGACACCCCGCGGGCCCCATCCACGACGAGGCGGACCACCTCGGCGTTCAGCCGCACCCGGTGGCCCAGCTCGCTGGCCATCGCCAGCGGCACGGCCGCCGATCCCTGAGCGCAGCGCAGGCCCTCCCAGGCGGCGAGGTCGTAGAAGCCCTCCCCGGACAGCGTCGCGTACTTGCGCAGATCGGCCAGCAGCGAGCTGCGCTCCGGGCCGTCGCAGGACAGCGACAATGCGGCGAGCACATGGCGGCGGCGGACCGCCGGAAGCGCCTCCTGCTCCCGCAGCCAGGCACCGAGGCTGAGCGCGTCGAGGCGCCCGGCCTCCGGATGGCTCCACGGATCAGACGGATCGATCTCGGCGGCCAGCCGCGCGAACGCGCTCTGCACCCGCGCTAGGTCGTCGCGCTCGGCGTCGCTCATCCAGGGCGGGTCGTCGCCGACGTAGACACCATCCTCCAGGCCCCAGCTCATCTCGCCGGGGTCGGCGACATAGCTCGGCTCCATCGTCAGCCCCAGCTCCTGCACCAGCTCGAGGTACGCGGAGTGCCCCGCGCCGACGACCTCGCCGCCCATCTGCACCACGCGGCCGTCCGACAGCGTCGCCGCCTCCACCCGTCCGCCGACACGGTCCCGCGCCTCCAGCACCGCCACATCCGCGCCCGCGCGCGCCAGATCCCGCGCCGCCGCCAACCCGGCCAGCCCGGCTCCCAGCACCGCCACGTCGGTCACGGCCCGCCTCCCTCACACGATTCAAACGCTCAACGGCTTGACAGCCGCCGACCCGCTCCGTAGTTTCCTGACTCGCGGTTCAGTATATGTCCCGGTCAATGGCCTGAGGGAGGATCGGAGGAATTGAGCCCGCGCCCCAAAGTCGATCATTTGCGCAAGCCGCAGATCATCGCGGCCGCCGCCGAGGTGCTGTACGAGCGCGGGCTGTTCGACACGCGCATCGGCGACATCGCCGAGCGCGCCGGCACGAGCTCGCCGACGATCCTCTACTACTTCGAGTCCAAGGACCGGCTCCTGGAGGAGGCGGTGCAGTTCGCCGACCGCGAGTTCTACGAGCGCCTGACGGACGGCAACGACCGGATCGAGCAGGCATCGGACAAGCTCGTGCATCTGATCGAGGAGACGAGCCTCGGCCCCGGCGGGCTCAACGACTACACGCTGTGGATGGAGATCTGGGTCCGGGCGCGCCGGGATCCGACCGTGCGCCGCTCGTACTTCCGCCTGGATCGGCGGCAGCGGGCACTCATCGCCGACATCGTCCGCGATGGCCAGACCGCTGGTGAGTTCAAGCCGGACGTCGACCCGGACGACTTCGCGCTGGCGCTGAGCGGCCTGCTCGACGGTCTCGGCGTGCAGGTCACGCTGGGCCAGCCCGACGTGACGCCCCAGCGGATGGTCGACCGGTGCCTGGCGCTCGCATCCAGCGAGCTGGGGCTCGCTCTCCGTCGATCGCGAGCAACAGACGGGGTGACCGCAATCCTGACGGCCAAGGAGGAGGAGGAGAAGAAACATGCATCCACGTGAGGGATGGTCTGAAGGAGGGATCCGGCGCCGGCCCGAGCCGGAGCAGGCGGCGATCTCCCGGCGCCAACTGCTCGGCGCCGGCGCCGGGCTGGCGCTCGCGGGACTCCTGGCGGGCTGTGGCTCGTCGGGCTCCGGCGCGACGGGTGCCGCGGGCGGCGGCGGCATCCTGCTGCCGCGTCAGAACAACCCGGTCAAATGGCCGATCTACTCCGACAACAAGCCCATCGCCTCCGGCCTCAAGCCGGAGACCGGCGCGACCTTGCAGCTCTACAACTGGGTCGCGTACATCAACGAGGCGGTCATCAAGAACTTCTGCAAGAAGTACAACTGCCGGTACTCGCTGACGACGTTCAACACGATGGAAGAGGCGATGTCCAAGCTGAGCAGCGGGCAGCTCAACTTCGACGTCTTCTTCCCCACCGTCGATTACCTGGGTCCGCTGGTCGAGGCCAAGCTGATCCGGCCGCTCAACCAGAGCTACATCCCCAACATGGCCAACACCTGGTCGGACTACCGCAATCCGTTCTACGACCAGGCCTGGCAGTACACGACGCCGTACTCCATCTACACCACGGGGATGGGGTGGCGCAAGGACAAGGTCAACCTCTCCCCGTCGTGGAACATGCCGTGGGAGGGAGCGGCGTACAAGGGCAAGGTCGCGGTTCTCGATGACTACCGCGAGACGATCAGCCTGGCGCTGATGCGAGCCGGCAACTTCAACCTCAACACCACCAGCACGTCGCAGATCCAGGCAGCCGGGAAGGCATTGTCTCAACTGTCGACCCTGACGAACGTGCGGATCGACAACAACGACTACACGGACGTGCCGACCGGCAAGACCTGGATTCACCACGCCTGGTCAGGCGACATGGCCTCCTCCTATCAGTATCTGCCCAAGGGCGGGAAGGTCGACAACCTCGGCTACTGGTTCCCGGCCAACCAAAAGGGCCCGGTCGCCAACGACCTGATGGTCAATCTGAAGAGCGGCGCAAACCCCGTCCTCGCTCATCTGTTCATCGACTACATGCTTGACGTCACCAATGCGCTCGATAACTACAGCTATGTCGGTTATATGCAGCCGCTGACCGCGGTGACCCCCAACCGGCTGATCTCCGAGAAGCTGTTGCCCCCGCAGCTGACGTCCACCGTCGTGCTGCCGGAATACTTCCGCCAGGGCCTGTTCCAGCTCCAGCTGCCCCCAGCCGCCAACGCAACCTGGGAGTCCACCTGGAACACGTTCTCCAAGGGGCTGTAGCGTGAACCGGGCAGGCGGTCGTCAGCACAGCAGCGATCGGCGTAGCCGCCACTGGCTGTGGATTGGACTGGCGGCGCCCGGAGCCATCTGGCTCCTCGTCCTGTTCGTAGCCCCGTTCTACGTGATGCTGTCCGTCGCCGGGGGCAGCGTCAACCCGTTCTTCCAGACGGCGGCGCCGGTCTGGAACCCGCTGCACTGGTCAAGCGCCAACCTGACCGCCGTCTGGCAGAACATCGTCGGCACGGGAGCGTTCCTCGGCCCGCCGGCGCTGCGAACGCTCCTCTACACGGCGATCGCGACGGCACTCTCGCTGGCAATCGCGTATCCCGTCGCCTGGTTCGTGGCCCGGTACGCCGGTCGGCGCAAGACGCTGTTCCTGGTCCTCCTGATCGCGCCGTTCTGGGTCAGCTACATGATGCGGATGCTGGCCTGGATCGACCTGCTGCAGCAGGGTGGCCTGTTCAACAGCGCGTTGTCGTCCCTCGGCCTGCCCGGCAACACCGATTGGCTCGGTGGCAAGTCGGTGACCGTGATCATGGGGCTCGTCTATGGATACATCCCGTACCTGATCCTGGTGCTCTATGCGTTCCTCGACCGGATCGACCCCAGCCTGCTCGAGGCCGCCCGCGATCTGGGGCTCAGCAAGTGGCGGACCTTCTGGCACGTCACTGTTCCCCTGAGCAAGCCGGCGATCGTGGCCGGGGTGTTCATCACGGCGCTGCCGATGCTGGGTGACTACTTCACCAACCAGCTCCTGTCCGGGGCACCGGGAACGACGATGATCGGCAACGCCATCGAGGGACAGCTTGATTCTCCGGGCCAGACCGGGCAGGGCGCGGTGCTGGCGCTGATGCTGCTGTGCGTCCTGCTGATCCCGATGGTCTACTACGTGATCAGCACCGCCCGTGCCTCGAGGGAGAACGCCTGATGGCCAGCGCGATCGGCGAATCGGTATCCGCCTCGCCCGGCAGCGAGAAGCTCGTCCGCCGGGCGCGCCCGGGAGGCAACCCGTGGCGGCGCCCGTGGGCGATGGAGGGCTTCACCTGGCTGTACATCATCTGGTCGATCGTGCCCATCGGGATCGCGGTGCTGTTCTCGTTCAACAAGGGGGCATCACAGGCCACGTGGCAGGGCTTCTCCACCAAGTGGTACGTGGGCAACCAGGTCACCTCCGTGCTCCACAACCCCAGCCTGCATCAGGCCGTGATCCAGACGGTGGTGCTCGCGGTGCTGACCACGCTGATCTGCGTCCCGATCGGGGTTGGCTTTGCCATCGGCATCGACCGGTGGCGGACCCGGACCTCGAGCGGGTTGAACCTGGTGATGATCTTCTCGTTCGTGATCCCGGAGCTGCTGCTCGCCGTGGCGCTGTTCCTGCTCGTCACCCAGGCGCTGACGTTCATCCGCCTGGGAACCCCGGCCGAGGTGGCCGGACTGGTGGTCTGGAACCTCAGCTGGCCGGCGATCATCGTGCGGGCGCGGCTGGTGTCGATCGGACGGACATACGAGGAGGCGGCGGCCGATCTCGGAGCATCGCGACTTGGAGCGATCCGCAGGGTGCTGCTGCCGATGCTGATGCCGGCGATCTTCGCCAGCGCGGTGCTCGTGTTCGCCAGCACCGTTGACGACTTCGTGATCGTCGAGCAGCTCTCCTCCACCGCCGCCACGCAACCGATGTCGGTTCTGATCTACTCCAACGTCCACGGCGGACTCAGCGGCCCGGCGCTCAACGCCCTGGCCACGATCATGCTCGTCCTATCGCTCGTCGCCGCCCTGATCGGGTTCTTCGCCTACCGGTGGATGACCCGGGGCGAACGCACGAAGGGCGGAGCCGACGCACTGACCGGTATCGCCGGAATCTGAGGGGGTTGAAATGAGCGGAGGCAATGTCAAGCTGGAATCGCTGACCAAGCGGTTTGAGGACGTGACCGCGGTCGACGGCATCTCGCTTGAGATCCAGCCCGGCGAGTTCTTCTCGCTGCTGGGCCCGAGTGGCTGCGGAAAGACGACCACGCTGCGCATGGTGGCGGGCTTCGAGCCGCCGACCAGCGGCGAGATCCTGCTCGACGGAGTCGACGTCGGCAACTGGCCGCCCCACCGGCGCAACGTCAACACGGTGTTCCAGAGCTATGCGCTGTTTCCCTTCCTGACCGTCGCCGAGAACGTCGCCTTCGGCATGAAGTACAAATCGGTGCCTAAGGCGGAGGTCAGCAGCCGGGTGGCGGAGGCGCTCGAGCTGGTCCAGCTGGCCGGGTATGAAAAGCGGCGCCCCAACCAGCTCTCCGGCGGCCAGCAGCAGCGCGTCGCGCTGGCCCGGGCGCTGGTGCTGCGTCCATCAGTCCTGCTCCTCGACGAGCCGCTGGGGGCACTCGACGCCAAGCTCCGCCGCACGCTCCAGGTTGAGCTGGGCGTACTCCAGAAGCAGGTGGGCATCACGTTCATGTACGTCACCCACGACCAGGAGGAGGCGCTCACCATGTCCGATCGCCTGGCCGTAATGAACCACGGGCGGATCGTCCAGATCGGCAGCCCGGAGGAGGTCTACAACGAGCCCGCCGATGCCTACGTGGCCGATTTCCTGGGGGTGTCGAACCTGATGGACGCGCAGGTGGAGCCCGCCCCTGCCCATCCCGACGCGCGGGGCTGTCGTCTGCGCCTCGGCGACTTCACCCTCCAGGCCGAGGCCGGCCGACTCGACGCCACGGGCGCGGTCAAGGTCGCGATCCGCCCGGAGCGCATCCATCTGCACCCGTACGAGGCCGGCGGCGCCAACCGTGTGCCGGGAATGGTCGAGCGCCTGGTGTTCCTCGGCTCCACCACCCAGGTCTTCCTGCGCCTGGCCACCGGGTCAACCCTTCAGACGCTCGTGCGCAACGACGGGGCCGCGCTGCCCTACCGCCAGGGAACTCCGGTCAGCGTGGACCTTCCCGCCGACGCCCTCCGCGTGCTGCCGGATCCCGGCGTCAGCGTGGCCGAGATCCGCGACGAGACGCTCGGCGATCGGCTGCTCGACCTGACCGGCACCAGCTCGACCTGATCGCCAGCCTGGGCGAGCGTCCTAGACTCGCCCCGCGTGAGCGTCTCCGAGCTGTTGAAGGACAAGCGCGTCTGCGTCTGTGGCGGCTCCGGGGGCGTCGGCAAGACGACGACGTCGGCGGCGATCGCGCTGGGGATGGCGGCCCAGGGCGCCAAGGTCGCGGTCGTGACGATCGATCCGGCCAAGCGGCTGGCCAATGCGCTCGGCCTGGAGGAGCTGGCCAACGAGCCGCGGCGGGTGGCGCCGCGCCGCCTGTCCGGCACCGGACTCGAGATGCGCGGGGAGCTGTGGGCGATGATGCTCGACCCCAAACGCACCTTCGACGAGCTCATCGACCGGGTATCCGCCGACCCGGAGCGGGCGAGCGAGATCAAGGACAACCGCGTCTACCGCGAGCTGTCCACGGCCGTCTCCGGCTCCCAGGAGTTCACCGCCGTGGCCAAGCTGTACGAGCTGGACCGCGACGGGGACTTCGACCTGCTTGTGCTCGATACCCCGCCGTCCCGCAACGCCCTGGACTTCCTCGACGCCCCCGGGCGGCTGACCTCGTTTCTGGAGGGGCGCGCGCTCAAGGCGTTCATCCGGCCGACCGGCGTGGGCATGCGGCTCTTCGGCCGCGGCGCGGCGCCGCTGCTGGCCGGGCTGCGCAAGGTCACCGGCGTCGATCTGATCGGCGATCTGTCGACGTTCTTCATGTTGCTCGGCGACATGACCGAGGATTTCAGCGCCCGGGCCAAGCAGGTGGAGCAGATGCTCAGGGCGCCGACGACGGCGTTCCTGCTCATCACCTCGGCCCAGCAGGCGTCGATCGACGAGGCGATCTGGTTTCGGCGCACGCTCGCCGAGAGCGGCCTGCCCTTCGCCGGCGTGATCGTCAACCGGGTCCACCATGACATCCTCGGCGACGCCGAGCCGGAGGATCTGCTCCCGGTCCTCGGCGAAGAGCTCTCGGCAGACCTCGCCGGGCGGGTGGCGGCCAACTTTGCCGACTACCACCGGCTGGCGCGGCGCGATACGCGCAACGCCGCCCGCCTCCAGGACGAGCTGGGCGGCGAGCCGCTGCTCCTCGTCCCCCACCTCGACGACGACGTCCACGACGTCGCCGGGCTGCTCCGCGTGCACCGCTACCTGTTTGCGACCGCCGACGAGCGCGAGCGGCTGATCGCCGAGGTCATCGCCTAGCGCCCGTCGCCCGGAGCGCCAGCTGCGGCGCCGCCCCGGTCCACGTCTCCCAGCTGAGCAGAATCGGCTGCCAATGCTCGCGGCCGACCGGCTCGCCGTCGGCCGTCAGCGCCAGCCGCTGTTGATGGAGCATCTCCCAGACGGTCTGCTCGGCCAGCGCCAGCTGCTCGCTCGGCCGCCAGGTGGGATGGGCGGCGGCCGCCAGCGCCATCACGTCCTGGAAGGCGATGGCGTTGGCCGCCACCTCCTGGACGGCGTCCTTGAGCGACTCCACCTCCGGCCGGGCCTCGGCACCGCGGCGGGCCTCGGCGACGACTGCATCGGTGACGTCGCGGGAGCTCTTGCTGGCGGTCGCCCAGCCGCGTCCCATCCCCAGCTCGTCCGCGCGGAGCTCCGGCCCCTCCAATATCTTGAGGCGGGCGCGCTCCGGTGCCCAGCGGCGGTCATCGTGGTCGATGATCGAGCCCGCCACCCACGGCTGCACGAATCGCTGCTCCAGCTCCTCCCGGGTCAGGTTGAAGACCCGGGACACGTGGGGGAACTGGCGTAGCTCGAGGTGATACATGTCATCCGCCCCCAGGATCGCCCGCTCAGGACGTCCGGCTGCGGTACCGCTCGTGGGCCTCGGCGATTTCGGCGAGCGCCGCCGAGCGGTCCCGCCAGCCCTTCGGCTCGGAGTGGCGGTCGAGGTCGAGGTCCTTGTAGACCGCAAAGAAGTGGGCGATCTCGTCACGCACGGCCTTCGGTAGCTGGTCGGCCTCGAAGTACACGTTCCAGAGCGGATCGTTGACCGGTACGCACACGATCTTGTCGTCTTCGCCGTTCTCGTCGCTCATGCAGAAGATGCCGATCGGCCGGACGGGCACCAGGCAGCCGGGGAACGTCGGCTCCGACACGCAGACGAGCACGTCGAGTTCATCGCCGTCGAGCCCCAGCGTCTCCGGGATGAAGCCGTAGTCGGTCGGATATACGACGGCTGCCGAGACGAACCGGTCGAGCTTGATCGCCCGCAGTTCCGGGTCGTACTCATACTTGTTGCGGCTCCCCATGGGGATCTCGATCATGCACATCAGCGGCTCGTCGGTCATCGCGTTTCGGAGCGTAGTGGCTTGCGTGCCGTTCCAACCCGGTGCGCCCGGCACCCGCCGGCGACGCGCCGCGAGGGATCGGCTCAGGGCACCAGATACAGAACGAGCGGGCCTGAGCCCGCTCGCCGCTGTGATCGCGCTCCCCCTGACTACTTACGAGCCCCAGGACTTACTTGTGTCGTGCCTGGCGGGCAAAACACTCCCGGCCTCCGAGAAGGCGACCGAGTAGGGAGCGGTCCTCTCAGAGTCTAGACGGTCACGCGGTGGGAGCGGCGGCCGACTCGGCCAGCAGCTCGTCGGCCAGCACGCACAGGTCCGGATCCAGGTGGCCGCACAGGGCATCGCGCAGGATCGCCCGCAGGTGCTCGGCCAGCTCGTCCACCAGCGCGTCCGGGCGGCCGGGATCGTCGGCGCCGTTCGCCAGCCCGGACACGACGGCGCGCTCCAGCGCCATCGCCCGGGCGGTGCGCTCGGAGAGCGCGATCCGGTCGTCAGGCCGGGCGCAGATGACCGCCAGGCGGTGGGCCAGACGGCCGCTCGCCGGCCCCTCGGGCTCCAGGAGCGCCCGGAGGGCGACGAGGTAGTCGGTCAGCGCCTCGAACGGGGCCAGGCGCTCACAGCCCATCTCAAAGCGCGCCAGCGCCCAGGCCAGCTCCGGGCTCGGCGCCCGGCGCGCGACCAGGCGGTAGAAGGCGCGCAGCTCGTCCTCCTGCGCCGCGGGTATGAGCGTGAGGAGCCTCGGCCGGCCGCTGAAGCCGACCGGCACCGACCGCCACCGCCCGGCTTCGGTCCGTGCCCATCCAACCGGGCCGATCGCGTACCCGCCGCGCTCGAACAGGCGTAGCGCGCTGAGTATCCGCCGGAACCGCGCCCGCGCGATCGCCACCGGCGGCCGCTGGGCGCGCTCCTGATCGACCGCCAGCAGCGCCAGGACGTTGGGCTCGTCGCTGTCGCCCCAGACGGCCTCCGCCGGGGCGTCCGGCAGTGCGTCGCCGCGGACCAGCGACAGGCCCTCGTCGAGCCGGACCTCCATGGTGCCGGAGTCGAGCGCCACTCCCAGCAGGGGCGCGATGACGGTGGCCGTGCAGTGGCCCTCATACAGCGCCCGCTCCAGATCGGCGTACGCCGCCTCGAAGTGGGCCGGCTCAAAGCCGAACCCGCTGCGGTCGGCGAACACGCAATCCAGGAACACGCGCAGCGTCGCCTGGCAGCGGCCGCGCGCGTCGGCCGGCGCCTTGACGCCGTGCTCGGACAGGTAGACCTCGAGCGCCTCGTTATCGGCCAGCGCCTGGGCGGCATCGGCAAAGCTCGGCAGCGTCGCCAGCACGCCCATGCGGGACTCGATGAACTCGCCGGTCAGCGGCGTGTAGCAGTACAGCGGGACCCGCCCGGTGCCGCGCTCCTCGGTGAGCTCAAACGGCATCTCGGCACCGCCCGCCGCCTCTGCCGAGAGCCGGCTGGAAGCGTCGACGGTAAACGTCTCGAGCAGGCGATGCAGGGAGATGTTGCGCACGCCGAGCCGATTCTTCGCCGGTGGCGGTGATCCTGCTCGCCGCCACCGGGCTTGCACCCCGCGCCCGGACTCGTCGTGCCCTCCGCGGGCGGAGCCGGTCCCGGGTCAGGTCTGCGGCGAGCGCTGAGCCGATCTGCTCACGCGGAGCGCGGTGTGTCGGCGGCCCGCCCCTCAGGCCGCGGCGCCGACGGGTGCCCGGTCATCAGGCCGCGGCGCCGACGGGTGCCCGGTCGTCGCCGGCGACGATCAGCGGCAGGCGCGGCTCAGCCGAGCTGTCGGCCGGAGCATCGGAGTCGGCGCAGTCGCCGCCGAGCCACTCGCGCCCGTAGGCGCGCATGCTCTCGATCAGCGGCACCAGGGCGCGGCCCTTGGGGGTGAGGATGTACTCGACGCGCGGCGGGACCTCCGGGAAGGTCTGGCGCTCGACGATGCCCTCCTCCTCCAGCGCGCGCAGCCTCAGCGAGAGCGTGCGGGGGCTGATCCCGGCGAGCGAGCGCTCCAGTTCGCAGAAGCGCGAGCGCCCGTCGGCGAGATCGCGAATGACGAGCAGCGTCCACTTGCCGCACACGATCTCGGCCGTCCGGCAGACGGGACATGTGTCTTTATCAGCCATCAGGCTTGCGATTCTAGCGCAATGCTTCACGAACTGAAGCATGGCGACGGGTCTCCGGGGCCCGCTGCGTCTCCCTCTGGACAGCAGAACGGCCCGGCCGGTGCGACCGCCGAGCCGCCTCGCAAAGCCGTGAAAGGCGAGGTTCTAGGCCACGTCGCGAAGCTTCTGGGCCTCGGCCAGGGACTGGAGCTTCTTCAGCGACTGGTTCTCGATCTGGCGGATCCGCTCACGGGTCACGTTGAACGTGCGGCCGACCTCGTCCAGCGTGCGCGGGTGCTCGCCGCCGAGCCCATAGCGAAGCTCGAGCACACGCCGCTCGCGGTAGCTCAGGTTCTCCAACGCCTCGCGCAGCGCCTCCTTGGTGAGGATCTCGGCGGCGCGCTCGTACGGGGACTCGGCCCGCTCGTCAGCGATGAACTGACCGAACTCCGACTCCTCCTCGTCGCCGACCGGCTTCTCCAGCGACACCGGCGCCTGGGCCGAGCGCTTGATCGACTCAACCTCCTCCGGCTCGATGCCGGTGACCTCGGCGATCTCCTCGGCCGTCGGCTCGCGACCCAGCTCGGTGACGAGTTTGCGCTCGGCACGGCCGATCTTGTTGAGCTTCTCGACGACGTGGACGGGGATGCGGATGGTGCGGGCCTTGTCGGCGAGCGCGCGGGCGATCGCCTGGCGGATCCACCACGTCGCGTACGTTGAGAACTTGAAGCCCTTGCGGTAATCGAACTTCTCGGCGGCCCGGACCAGGCCGAGCGTCCCCTCCTGGATGAGGTCGAGGAACGGCAGGCCCTGGTTGCGATAGTTCTTGGCGATCGACACGACGAGGCGGAGGTTGGACTCCACCATCTTCTGCTTGGCGTCGAGATCGCCGCGCTCGATGCGCTTGGCCAGGTCGACCTCCTCCTGGGCGGTGAGCAGCCGGACCTTGCCGATGTCCTTGAGGAACAGCTGCAGCGAGTCGGTGGTCATGTCCGGCTTGAGATCAAGCGCGGTCTTGGCCTTGCGCCGCCCGCGCTTGTCAGGAGCACGCTCGACCTCGGCGGCTGCCAGCGCCGGGTCGACCTCCTCCACGAGCTCGATCTCGGCCCGCTCGAGGAAGCCGTGGAGCTCCTCGACATCAGCCTCGTCGAGATCCAGCTCTGAGATGGCGCCGGAGATCTCCGAATAGGTCAGGACGCCAAGCTGCTGGCCGCGGCTGACGAGGCCCTTGATCTCTTCGAGTTCCTGCAGTTCCGCTACAGACATCTGGTTCCGTTTCCGTCGTTGGCGGCGGCACGCCGGCGGGTGCCATGCCTCAGTACAAATGGCAGCGTCGATCGCTCATTCAAAGCGCACGACCGCTACTCAAACATACGTAGCGACTATAGTCACTATATTTTATGAAGTCAATCGGCTGGGAGGCCCGCGCGGGCCAATGTCAAGGTAGCCGCTGTGCGCGGCGGTGCCTTGATCTCTGAGGTCAATACCTAGAACGGCTCTCGGCGTTTCAAGTTACGCCGAGAAATCTGCTCTCAGCGTATTCTGCTCGGCGCGCAGCCGCTCCTTCGATAGCAGACCGACGTCGGAGTGGCCAAGCGATCGGCCTGCCGGGCCCGGGGTTCAGCCGCCGGGACGGGCGGCTTGAGGCGTCCCCGCCGCGGGTACGCGATCATTCGAACACGATGAGCCCGCAACCCAAATCCGGAGTCATGGGATCGCTGCCGCGGACCCGCCCCCATCGGCGCAGCGACAAGCGTGCCCAGCCGCCGGCGCCGGCCGCGTCCGACGGCGGCGCCGAGCCGGCGAACGTCGCCCCTGCTAAGGCCGGCCCTGCCAAGGCCCGCCCGGCCAAGGGTCGCGCCGCCAAGCCATCCGCCGCCAAGGCCGGGGCCAGGAAGGCGGGGCGCCAGCGAGGCCGGAGGCCAGCGCCAGGCCGGGGCCGCCAAGGCCAGAGCCGGCCGGAGCAGCCGTGGCGCCACGCCGGCCACCCGCGGCAGCGGCGGCGCCGGCGCACAGCCGGCCACCCGGACCGCGCGCCCGGTATCGCCCCAGTCGTCGGCAGCCCGTCCCCGGTCGGCCAAGGCCGCATCTCCCCCACCTCCGGCGTCCAAGGCCGCGCCCGCCGGCTCGCCCGGCCCCGCGGAGTTACGCCCGGCCGCGTCCGCGTCCGCCGAGAAGGCGCCGGGTGCTCTGGAGACCGCCGTCCAGGCGGCCGCCGAGCTGACGGAGATCGGCCTCCACGCGGGCGCCCGGGTACTGCGCCGGACGCTCTCGCGGCTGTCGCGGTAACCGCACCGCCCCGCGCCTTCGCCCTGGCTCCGTCGCACCCGTGCGCCTTTACGGCGGCTCCGTCGCACCCGTGCGCCTTTGGGCGGCTCCGTCGCACCCGTGCGCCTTCGCGCCCTCCGGGCGCCAGATCGTCGCCCCGCCACGAGCGTTCCCGGCGATGAATCTCGATTCATGGGCGAGGGGTGCCCCCAAAACGCGAAAGTTCGGCTCGGAACGCCGACGACCGGAGCCGCGACGACCCGTGGGTGCACCCCGACCGGAGCGACTTCTTGTATATTGCCGCGCCACCAGCCGAACGGCCTCTCCTCAGGGAAGCGGCCGGCGGGGGACCCACTTGCGGGTCCTTCCGGATCCGCTGGGGCGAATCGGTCCCGCAGAGGGCCGTAGCGCTCTGATGGAGGAGCGCGAGCCCGTCAGCTCACCCCGTAGGCACCCCCCCACAGGATGAAGAGCTTGATCAGGACTCGACGTCGTAGTGCCTTTGCCCTATGCGCGATGGCGTGCGGAGCGCTGGCTTTGCCCGCGACCGGCTGGGCGGCCTCTGGTGGATCCGGCCCGTCGCCGGGCGGATCCGCGCTGAGCCCCGCGCCCAGCCCGGGCCAGCCTCCGGTCCAGAGCGGGAACGTCACCGTCAGCACGACCGGCAACGGCGTGACGCTGCTGACGAACGCGTCGGCGATGCTGCGCCGCGGCCTGGCGTTCTCCGGGACGGCTCCCAGCCGGCTCGCCGGCGACGTGATCGAGATCCAGCGTTCCGGCCACCAGACGAACTGGCAGTGGGCCTCGACGGTGACGGCGACGATCCAGCCAGATGGCTCGTTCGCCGCGGTCTGGCACACCGACCACATCGGCCGGTTCGCCATCCGGGCCGTCGTCGTCCAGCCCGGAATGGCGCAGAGCGCGGCCAGCGCGTCGGCGAGCAGCACATCGGCGCCAGGCGCCACCGGCACCCCGGCGCTGACCATCACCGTCTACCGCCCGTCGCTGGCGACGCTGTACGGCCCCGGCTTCTACGGGCACCACACCGCGTGCGGCAACAAGCTGACCAGAAGCACGATCGGCGTGGCCAACCGCACGCTGAAGTGCGGCACCAAGGTCGCCGTCTACTACCGGGGTCAGACGATGATCGTGCCGGTCATCGACCGCGGGCCGTACGCCAACGGCGCCGACTGGGATCTGACGATGGCGACCGGGAAGGCGCTGGGCATGGACGCCACCGCCAAGATCGGCGCCGTCTCGCTGCCCCAGCAGCTCTAGGTGTAGGGCCCGCCCCCGGGTCAGGCCGGAGCCGGCGCGTGCTCGCCGGTCACGGCGGTGGCGCGCGATCCCGGATCAGACGGGTGGCGGCGGCTCGCTCGGCATCACGCGCAGCCCGCTGGCCGCCGCGGCGAACCTCGCCTCCTCGGCGGCGTCGATCAGCTCGGCGCTCGTGCGCCCGTCCTCGCCGAGAACCGCCACGCCGACGCTGGCGGCCAGGGGCGCGCCGTGCCAGGTGTCCGACTCCAGGACGGCGGCAGCCAGCCGCTCACCGAGCGCGTAGGCGCCAATCCGGCCGGTGTCGCGGGCGATGATCCAGGCCCGTGCCTCGGACTCGATGACCAGGACGTCCTGGCGGCGGACGACGCTGCGCACGGCGGCGGTGAACCGGCTGAAGGTGTCGCCGGCTTGGGACGGCGCCTGCGCGGCCGCCACCCGGTCGGCGTCCTCCAGCTCGGCGAGGAGCAGGGACAGCGGCGCTCCGGCGGACCGGCGGATCTCGTCGTCCAGGGCGCCGACCCACAGCGGCTCGGCGACGCCGGGCGCGGGGCGGCCGGTCTCCGCGGGCCAGGTGGCACGTCCCTGGGTCGCCGGGGCCGGTGCCCGGGCCGGTGCCGCGGCCGGGCCCGGCCCCGGCGAGACGGGGGCCGGGGCTGCCGCGGGGGCCGGGGCTGGCGCGGGGGCCGGGGCCGGGGCTGCCGCGGGGGCCGGAGCAGGGGCGACCGCAGCCGCCGGCTGCTCCAGCGCCGCGCCGCGCAGGAGCTCACCGATGAGCGCCAGCCGCTCGCTGACCTCGGACACCATGTCCGGATCCGGCTGGCGCAGCTCGTCGCGCACCGACGACCAGACGACCGCCACCAGAGCGTCGACGGCGCGTGAGATCGCGACCGGGGTCGTGGCGCCCGCCAGTTCGCCCACCCGGGCGGCGAGCGACCGGAGCGCGCCCGCCGGCTCCAGCCGGCGCAGGTCGGTGTCGCTGGCGACGGCGCGCAGGGCCGCCTCGCAGAGGCGGGGGCCGTCGCGCGTAAGCTCGGCGGCGAGGATGCCCGGCGCCTCGTCCAGCGGAGCCTGCTCGAGCAGCGCCAGCAGCCAGCCCTTCGCCAGGTCCTCCGATCTGAGGAGGAGCGAATCTATGGGAGCGTCGGCGACCGGTCTGGCCCGCCGCCGACGGGGAGGCACCGGCGGCATGCGGCGTCTTGTATCACGCGGCCCAGTCGACTCGAGTCCCTGTCTCCGGAATATGCTCAAAAGAAGCGTGTCCACGCCGCTCATCACCATCGCCGAGGCCCGGGAGCGGGTGCTCGAGTCCGTGATCCCGCTCCCGGCGGAGCCGGTCTCGGTCGACGACGCACTCGGCCGCGTGCTGGCCGCCGCCGTCGAGGCCACCGGCAATGTCCCGCCGTTCCCCTGTTCGGCCATGGACGGCTACGCGGTGATCGATGGGCCCGCCGGCCGCACGCTCACCGTCGTCGGCGAGTCCCGCGCGGGAACGCCATCCGATCACACGCTCGCCGGCGGCGAAGCGATCCGGATCTCCACCGGCGCTGCCGTCCCGGCCGGGGCGACCGCGGTGATCCCGCAGGAGGAGGTCGCGCTCGACGGCGACAGCGTCATCACGACGCAGGCCCCGGCCGGTCCGGGCCAGCACGTCCGCACGCCCGGCGAAGACATGCGCCGGGGCAAGCCCGTCCTGAGCGCGGGCACACCGCTCGGTCCGGTCGAGCTCGGCGCCGCCGTCTCGGCGGGAGTCGGCTCGGTCGCGGTGGCCCGCCGGCCGCGCGTGTCGGTCCTGTGCACCGGCGATGAGCTCCGGGCCCCCGGGGAGCCGCTCGGCCCCGGCGAGATCCACAACTCCAACGCGCCGATGCTGACTGGCTTGGCCGCCCGTGCGGGCGCGCTGGTCGGCCCGGCGGAGCGGCTCCGGGACGACGCCGCCGCCACCCGGGCCGGCATCGCCCGCGCCCTCGACGCCTCCGACGTGGTCATCATCTCCGGCGGGGTCTCAGTCGGACCGCATGACCACGTCAAGCCCGCGCTCACGGCGCTCGACGTGCACGAGGTCTTCTGGAGCGTATCCCTGCAGCCGGGCAAGCCGACCTGGTTTGGGACGCTGCCTGACGGAACGCTCGTGTTCGGCCTCCCGGGGAATCCCGTGTCGGCGGTCGTCACCTTCTCGCTGTTCGCCGCCCCCGCCCTGGCACGGCTGCAGGGAGCCCCGCCCCCGCGGCCGCCGCACCCACACGCGCTGCTCGGCAGCGAGGTGCGCCGCAATCCGCGCCGTGAGCAGGCGATCCGCGTCCGCCTGGAGGATTCGGAGGCCGGCACCCGGGCGTTGCCCAACGGACCTCAGGGATCGCACATCCTGACCTCGCTCCTCGGCGCCGACGCACTGGCGATGATTCCGGCCGGCGACGGCCACGTACCCGTCGGCACCCGGGTGGCGCTCGAGGCGCTCGCCGGCTGAGTCACCGCGCGGCGCACCGCGCCCCGGTGGCTGCGCGCGAGCGAAAACGGGTAACAATCACCGGCGTGTACGGACCGCTGATCGCACTGGCCGCGCTCGTCTCCGCCGCGGCGGTCGCCGCCCGGCGGCGGCGACGCATGCGCCGGCATCCGGCCCACGCGGTCATCGTCTCACCGCGCCGGTCGACGGTCATCCACAGCGACGGCGCGGTGCGCTCGGTGCAGAGCGCCAAGCTGACGCTGGAGGCGGGGGATCTGGAGCGTCTGTGGACCCCGGCGAATCTGGAGAACCTGGCCCGGACGTACTGGCGGTTCCTCTCCCGGGTGACGCTGAAGCTGATCCGCGTCGTCTACACCGAGGACAGCCGCTCGGTCGCCTTCCTCATCCGTCCGCTCACGCTGCTGCGCTTCGACGCTCCCGAGTACACGATCGAGCCGGACCACGGCGCCGTTCGCTGGCGGATCCGCGATGGTCTGCTCGTCGCCCGCAGCGGCCGGGGGTGCGGGTTCCTCGCTCTCGACGTCCGGCGCGAGCCGGCCCGGCCGGACGGCAAGGAGGACCTGATGATCGAGGTCGAGGTCGCCAACTTCTATCCGTCGATCGTGGTGGGCTTCAGCGTGCCGGTCTACGAGATGACGCAGTCGGCCGTGCACGTGCTGGTGACGCACGCGTTCCTGCGCTCGCTGGCCAAGCTCGACCTCGCCCGGTCGAAGATCGGCCTGCTGGCCGATCCCTAGATCAGGGCACCAGCTAGCCGTACGAGGTGATGCCCATCGCCCGCATCTTGGCGCGGTCGTGGCGGGCGGAGACGCGCCGGACGGTTCCGGAGCGGGAGCGCATGACCAGCGACTCGGTGCTGGCGCTGCGGTCGCTCTGGTAGCGGACGCCCTGGAGCACATCGCCGTCGGTCACGCCGGTGGCCGAGAAGAACGCGTCGTCGCCGGTGACGAGATCGTCGCAGGTCAGGATCTTCGCCAGGTCGTACCCCGCCTTGATCGCGGCGTCGCGCTCGTCGTCGTTGCGCGGCCACAGCCGGCCCAGCAGCTGGCCGCCGATGCACTTGATGGCCGCGGCCGAGATGACACCTTCCGGGGTGCCGCCGATCCCCCACAGCAGGTCGACCGGCGTGTCCTCGGAGACGGCGAGCATCGAGCCGGCGACGTCGCCGTCGGTGATCAGCCGGACCCGCGCGCCGGCCTCGCGGACCTCGCGCATGGCGTCCTGGTGGCGCTCGCGGTCGAGCATGACCACCATCACGTCGCGCACGTCCGAGCCCTTGCGCTCGGCGACGAGCCGCACGGTCTCGGCCAGCGGGCGATCGAGATCGAGGAGGTCGGCGATATCCGGCCCGCCGGCGATCTTCTCCATGTACACGCACGGACCGGGGTCGAACATCGTCCCCCGCTCTGACAGCGCGATCACCGCAATCGCGTTCGGCATGCCGAGCGCCGTCAGCCGCGTTCCCTCCAGCGGGTCGACGGCGATGTCGACCTCCGGGGGCGACCCGTCGCCGATGTGCTCGCCGTTGTAGAGCATCGGCGCCTCGTCCTTCTCCCCCTCGCCGATGACGACGACCCCGTCCATCGACACCGAGTCGAGCATGTAGCGCATGGCGTCGACGGCTGCCTGGTCGGCGCCCTCCTTGTCGCCGCGGCCGACCATGCGCGCCGCGGCCAGGGCGGCGGCCTCGGTGACCCGCACCAGCTCGAGCGCCAGATTGCGATCGACCCGGCCGCGTGAGGCCCGCGGGCTCACAGCACCCCCGGGGGCTTGCGGCGGGCGCCGCTCTGCTGGCTGCGCCAGACGGCGCCGGCCAGGATGAGCAGGTCGCCGACCAGCGCGACGAACCAGCCGGTGGTGACGCTGATCTCGCCGGGGGGAGTGCCCGGGTGGTCGATGACACCCAGGAACAGGGTCATGATCAGCGAGACGATGGCGACGACGGCGGTCAACTCGCCCCGGGGCCAGGACAGAGCATGCCCGCGCACGATGACGTAGGCCAGGATCAACGGGGCGAACGCCGCCACCAGGAAGAGAAACCGGAAGGCCGAGAGCGCCGCCCACCCGGTGCAGGTGGAGTCCGGCCCCCGGCAGCCGGCCAGAATCGCATTGCTGTTGCCGAGCGAGTACCAGCTGAGAAACAGCGAGATCCCCAGCAGGCCGCCGCCGGCGACCGCCACCAGCTCTCCGCGATCCAGGGCCTTGAAGTCCATTGCCGGGGAATCTAACCGTTTTGGAGGTGGACAAAGCGCAGTGGACGCCCGCCGGCAGCCTCGCGTCACGGCCGAGACGGCGCGGCTGCTTCAATGAGGGCGATGGACGGCCTGACGGCAGCCGCGGCCGCGCCGGACGAGGCGCGCGCCCTGGCCGCATTGCAGGAAGCCCGTGAGCGGACGCTCGCGCTGGTCGACCCGCTCTCCGAGGACGACCTCGAGCGGGTCCATTCGACGCTGATGAGCCCGCTGGTCTGGGACCTGGGGCACATCGCGGCCTTCGAGGACCTGTGGCTGGTGCATCGCTACGGGGGACGCCCGCTGCTCCGCGAGGAACTCGCCGACGTCTACGACGCGTTCGAGACCCCGCGGGCGGGCCGCGGCGACCTGCCTTATCTGCGCGGCGAGGAAGCCCGCGCGTACCTGGCCGAGGTCCGCGAGCGGACCCGGGAGGTGATCGCCGAGCGCGGTATCGGCGACGGCATCGTCGCCGAGCTCGTCCTCCGCCACGAGCATCAGCACAACGAGACGATGCTCCAGACGATCCAGCTGGCCGAGCTGCCGGGCCTGGCCGCCCAGGACGGCACCCGCGCCACCGGCGCCTCGCCCACCGGACTGGAGATGATCGAGGTGCCCAGCGGCCCGTGCACCATCGGCGCCGAGGCAACCGGCTTTGCCTACGACAACGAGCGCCCCCGTCACCGCACGGACGTACGCGGCTATCTGATCGGCCGCACGCCGATCACCAACGCCACGTACCTGACGTTTGTGGAGGGAGGTGGCTACGAGCGACGCGAATGGTGGTCCGACGAAGGCTGGTCGTGGAAGGAGGACTACGACATCACCCGACCACAAAGCTGGACGGCCGACCTTCGGTCGGAGTGGCGACTGTCAGGACTCGAGGCGCTGCATCCGGACCGGCCGGTCGTCCACATCTCCTGGTTCGAGGCCGACGCCTTCGCCAGAGCCCACGGCGGTCGCCTTCCGACCGAAGCGGAATGGGAGAAGGCGGCGACCTGGGACCAGGAGCTCCAGACGGCTCGAACCCACCCCTGGGGTGAGGGGCCACCCGTGCCGGGCGTCCACGCCAACCTCGACACCGTCGCCGGCGGCCCCACGTCGGCGGGCATCCACGAAGCTGGTGCTTCGCCATACGGCTGCCTGGGCATGATCGGCGATGTGTGGGAATGGACGGCCAGCGACTTCACCGGATACCCGGGGTTCGTCGCCTTTCCGTATCGCGAGTACTCCGAGGTGTTCTTCGGATCGAAGTACAAGGTCCTGCGAGGAGGCTCGTGGGCGACCCGGCCGCGGGTGGCCGCGGTCACGTTCCGCAACTGGGACTACCCCCAGCGCCGCCAGATCTTCTCCGGGATGCGGATCGCCTCAGACCTGTGAGCTCACTGCCCGCCGACAGCCCCATCCAGGTCGACTTGTGGCTGAGCGAGGACGACGAGCGGACCCTGGCCAACGACGTGCTCGACGGCCTGACCAAACCGTTCAAGGAGCTCGCGCCCAAGCACCTCTACGACGCCCGCGGCTCGGAGCTGTTCGAGCAGATCTGCGAGCAGCCGGAGTACTACCCCACGCGCACGGAGCTGGCGATCCTGCGGGAGCGGGCGGCCAAGATCGTCGACGACACCGGCGCCGGAGAGCTGGTGGAGCTCGGTGCCGGCGCCTCGGACAAGGCGCGGGTCCTCCTCGACGCGATGCAGAACGCCGGGCGCCTGCGTCGCTACATCCCCCTGGATGTCTCCGAGTCTGTGGTGGAGAGCGCGGCGCGGACGCTCGTGGCCGACTACCCCGGGGTACAGGTTCACGGCGTCGTCGGCGACTTCGAGCGTCACCTGGAGCGCGTGCCGGTAAACGAACCCGCAGACGACCCCGCCCACCCAGGCGGGAATCGCCTTGTGGCGCTGCTCGGCGGCACGATCGGCAACTTCCCGCCCGGCACCCGCCGCGCCGTCCTGAGCAAGATCGCGGCGATCCTGTCCGCCGACGACCGGCTCCTGCTCGGCACCGATCTCGTCAAGGACCCGCCGGTGATCGAGGCCGCCTACAACGACTCCGCCGGCGTCACCGCCGAGTTCAACCGCAACCTCCTGCACGTGGTCAATCGCGAGCTCGACGCCGACTTCGCCCCGGACAGCTTCGCCCACGTGGCCTTCTACGATCGCCGCCACCAGTGGATGGAGATGCGGCTGCGCGCCACCCGCGCCTGCTCGGTGCTGGTGGGCGACCTGGACCTGCGCGTCGAGTTCGCGGCCGGCGAGGAGCTGCGGACGGAGATCAGCGCCAAGTTCACCCGTGAGCGCGTCGCCGCCGACCTGGAGGCCGCAGGCCTGGAGCTGGAGCACTGGTACACGGACGCCGATGAGCTGTTCAGCGTCTCGCTGGCGCGGCCCACGGCCGGATAGGGTTCTCAGACCATGCAGATCGCGGGTAGCAGCGCGCTCGTGGCCGGAGGCGCCTCCGGCCTGGGGGAGGCGACGGTGCGCCACCTTCACGACGCGGGCGCGCACGTGGTGATCGCCGATCTCAACCAGGAGCGCGGCGAGGAACTCGCAGCCGCCCTGGGCGAGCGCGTCAGCTTCGTACGCGCCGACGTCACCGACCCGGCAGCCGTGGAACGCGCCGTCGAGGCCGCCGGCGGCCTGCGGATCTCGGTCTGCTGCGCCGGGATCGGCTGGGGCGAGCGCGTCGCCGGACGGCGCGGCCCCCATGACCTCGCCTCCTTTCAGAAGGTCATCACCGTCAACCTGATCGGCACCTTTAACGTTCTGCGTCTGGCGGCCGCAGCCATGGTCGGCAACGTGCCGGGAGACGGAAGCGAGCGCGGCGTCTGCGTCAGCACGGCGTCGATCGCCGCCTTCGACGGGCAGATCGGCCAGGTCGCCTACGCGGCCTCGAAGGGCGGGATCGTGGGGATGACGCTGCCCGCGGCGCGGGACCTGGCCGTGTCCGGCATCCGCGTGTGCACGATCGCACCGGGCACGTTTGAGACGCCCCTGCTCGGCGGCCTCTCCGAGGAGACGCGAGAGGTGCTGGGCGAGGCCGTCCCGTTCCCGTCGCGCCTGGGCCGGCCGGCCGAGTTCGCCGCGCTGGTGGGGCACATCATCGAAAACCAGATGCTCAACGGCGAGGTCATCCGGCTCGACGGCGCACTGCGGATGCCGCCCCGCTGAAGACGGGTCCTACAGCCGTTCGATCAACATCGCCTGCCCCATCCCGCCGGCGACGCACATCGACTCGATCCCGTACCGGCCGCCCCGGGCGCGCAGCCCGTTGATCAGCGTGGTCATGATCCGGGCGCCGGTCATGCCGAACGGATGGCCGAGCGCGATCGCGCCGCCGAACGGGTTGAGCTGCTCGTCGTCGATCCCCAGCTCGTCCCGGCACGGAACGATCTGGGCGGCGAACGCCTCGTTGATCTCGACGATGTCGATGTCCTCGATCTTCTTGCCGGTCTGCTCCAGCAGCGCCCGGATGGCGGGGATCGGCCCCAGGCCCATGATCTCCGGCCGGATCGCGGCGACGGTGGACGCGACGATCCGCGCCATCGGCTCCAGGCCGAGCCGCGACGCCTTCTCCTCGGACATCACCAGCACCGCCGCCGCTCCGTCGTTGAGCGGACACGAGTTGCCGGCCGTCACCGTGCCGTCCGGCTTGAACGCCGGCTTGAGCTTGGCCAGGACCTCCATGGTGGTGCCCGCCCGCGGCCCGTCGTCCCGGCTGACCACCGTCTCTGCGACAGCGACCTCGTTGCCCTCGGCGTCGGTCTCGGTGTGGGCGGGAACGGTCACCGGCACGATCTCCGCATCGAAGTGGCCGGAGTCCCGCGCGTCGACGGCGCGGTTCTGGGACACGACCGCCCACTCATCCTGCTGGTCCCGGCTCACCCCGCATCGCTCGGCGACGTTCTCGGCGGTCATCCCCATGGGGATGTAGACGTTGTAGAGCGATCCGTCGGAGCCGTCGAGCTTGGGGTGCTTGGCCTCCTCCATCATCCCGGCACCCAATCCGGCGCGGGACACGCATTCCACCCCGGCGGCGATGTACTGATCGCCCTCGCCGGCGCGGATGGCGTGGGCGGCCATTCTGATCGTCATGAGCGACGAGGCGCAGAAGCGGTTGACGGTGCAGGCGGGGACGTGGTGGTCAAGCCCGGACAGGAGCGCGGCGTTGCGCCCCACGTTGTAGCCCTGCTCGCCGATGCCGGACGCGGCGCCCATGAGGACATCGTCGGTCTGAGCGAAGTCAACGCCGGGATTGCGCTCGATCAGAGTCCGGATCGGCAGCGCCGCCAGCTCGTCGGCGCGGACGGACCGCAGCGACCCCTTCAGCGCCCGGCCGATGGGCGTGCGAATGGCGTCGACAATCACGGCTTCTGGCATCTGGTTTCTCCTTGGAGAGGTTCGCCCGGACGGCCGCTCACAGCCCCAGGCCGCGAACGCCCTTCTCGCCCCAACCCAGATGGTGGGCGAGCTCGTGGCGCACGGTGCGGGTGACCTGCGCCTTGAGTAGCTCCGGGTCGTGTCCGAAGTCCCGCATCAGCGTGTCCCGGAAGATCACGATCCGGTCATGGAAGAACTCGCGGGCGACCGTGTCGCCCTCGTACAGGCCGTAGGCGTGCCGGCGCCGTCCGCCGTCGGAGATGACGATCGCCACATGCTCCAGCGCGCGGTGGAACTCGAGCGGCAGCTCGTCGATCGCTGCCCGCACGAGCGCCCGGAACTCGCGGTCCTCGTCGTCCTCGTCGTCCTCGTCGAGGTCGTCGTCAGCCGCTCCGGCGTAGACCCCCTGGGCCGCCAAGCGCTCGGCGCGCTGCACGATCTCCTCAAACTCCAGCTCGGACTCCGGTTCGCGCCAGCCGGCGAGGTGCACAAGGGCCAGGACGACGCCGCCGCCGATGATGGCCGCGCCGGCGGCGAACACCGCCAGCGCCTGGATGACCCGGACGGCCGGCTCGGCGCTGAAGCCGGTGATCACAGTGACGGCGCCGAGACCGACCGTCAGCGCTCCCATCGCCGCCAGCAGGACGCGGCGCGCCGTCGGCTCGTGGGCGGGCGGGGTGGTCACCGCCGCCCTACCTCATCGTCCGGGCGATCACGAGCCGCTGGATCTCGTTGGTGCCCTCGTAGATCTGCGTGATCTTGGCGTCGCGCATCATCCGCTCCACCGGATACTCCTTGACATAGCCGTAGCCGCCGAGGATCTGCACGGCTTCGACCGTGACCTTCATCGCCGTGTCGGAGCAGAACAGCTTGGCCATGGCCGAGTACTTGCCGATGTCCGGGGCGCCCCTGTCGATCTTCGCGCACGCCTGGTAGAGGAGCTCGCGCGCGGCCGCGCACTGCGTCTCCATGTCGGCCAGCTTGAATTGGATCGCCTGGAAGGAGTTGATCGGCTTGCCGAACTGGCGGCGCTCCTTGGCGTACGCGGCGGCGTAGTCCGTCGCCCCCTGGGCGATGCCAAGCGCCTGGGCGGCCACGCCGAGCCGGGAGCGGTCCAGCGTGCCCATGGCCACCTGGAAGCCGCGGTTGACCTCGCCGACGACGTTCTCCTGCGGGACGCGGACGCCGTCGAAGATCGGCTGCCCCGTCGGTGAGCCGCGGATGCCGAGCTTGTGCTCCAGCTTGCCGACGCTGAAGCCCGGACGGTCGGCCTCGACGACGAAGGCGGTGATCCCGCGCGAGTGCCCGGCCTCCCGGTCGGTGACGGCGAACACGACGTAGAAGTCGGCGATCCCCAGGTTGGTGATCCAGTTCTTGGTCCCGTCGATCACCCACTCATCGCCATCCGGTACCGCGCGCGTGATCATCCCGCCGGGATCCGAGCCGGCCTCCGGCTCGGAAAGGGCGAAGGCCGGCGACCATTCGCCGCTCGCGCAACGGGGCAGGAGGCGGTTCTTCAGCTCCTCGGAGCCGAACAGCTTGATCGGCAGCGTGCCCAGCTCCTGGATCATGAGGATCAGAGCGGTCGAGGCACAGGCCTTGGCGATCTCCTCGACCGCCATGTTGAGCATCAGCGTGCCGGTACCGGTTCCCCCGTGCTCGACCTCGAACGGGAGCCCCAGGATGTCCTGCTCGGCGAGCAGCTTGCGCAGGTCATGGGGGTAGGCGGCCTGTTCGTCGATCTCGGCCGCTCGCGGGGCGATCCGGTCCTGGGCGATCTCGCGGATCGTCCCGCGGAAATCGAGGTGCTCCTGCGGGATGGTGTACAGCTCAGACAGCGCCGACATGCCTCCCTGATCCTACGTCACCGGCGGCTCTGGCCGCGCTGCGGACCGGATGGTCCGTCCGCGTCCGGACGCCAGCCGGCGGCCGCCGGCAGAGGGGGCCGCCGGCAGATGGGGCCGGCGGCGGCCGCTATATGGGGGCGCTAGCGACCGCCGCCGTTGGGGGGCCGGCGGCGGCCGCTATATGGGGGCGCTAGCGACCGCCGCCGTTGGGGGGGCCGACGTAGCTACATGCCTGCCGGGTGACGCACGATGTAGTTGCCGCCGTCCGAGAGGTTGGCGGTCGCGTTGGCGGCGGTCAGCCAGCGCGGACCGTCGCCGCCCGGAGTCGTCGGTCCGAAATGGGCGGTGTCGAACGCCAGGCCGGCGATCACGATGAACGCGTGGCCGGCGTCGGCGTAGATGGTGATCCACTTCCCCGGCCCGGGGGCGCCGTAGGACTCCAGCTCAGTGGAGTCCTCCGGGGCGGAGATGAGGTTGCCGCCGTGCAGGGCGAAGCTGACCGCGCCGGAGCAGTCATAGCCGCTGTCGTTGAAGCTGCCGTGCCCGCCGCCGTAGATGTAGGGCGTGTCGATGATCGAGTTGGCGGCCGCGATGACGTTCTGGACGATCTGGGGCGCACCGGCGGGCGGGGTGACGGTTCCGTCGGGGTTGAGCGTCGCCTTGGCGGTGGGGGTGCCCGCGGCGGCGGTGCTCGTCATCGCCTTGGCCACCGTCTGGCGCAGGACGAGCGAGTCGTGGTAGCTGACGACGCCGTTGGCGGGCAGGTTGTTGGCCCGCTCGAACGAGACCATGCTGGCCTTCGTCATCGGTCCGAAGTCCCCGTCGACGGTGGTGGGGAAGCCGGCGATCGTCAGGTAGCTCTGCAGGACGCGGACGTCATGCCCGTGCATCCCCTGGCGGAGCGTGCGCTCGCCCAGATGCTGCGAGCCGCCGTCCTGCTTGACCGGCGCCAGGACCGGGTCGGTAACCGTTGCCGGATCGGCGGTGGCGGCCGACTTGCGGCCGCTCGCGCTCTTGGTCCGGACCGTGACCTTCAGCTTGGTGTGCCCGGCGCTGATGGCGATGCCGCCGCTGCCCGGGGCGGCATCGGTCGTCTCGGCATCGAGGGCGTCGACCGCCTGGAGCTGGTGGACGACGCTGGGGGTGACGACGCCGTCGACGGCGAGCCGATACCGCCGCTGAAAGCTCTTGACCGCCCGCACCGTGCCGGCGCCGAAGCTGCCGTCCCGTCCGGTCTGGATCCCGGCCTTGTTCAGGTCGATCTGCAGCGCGCGCACATCGCTGCCGCTCATCCCCTGGCGGAGGGTCCGGCTGCCGAGCGTCTGGGTGGCCGCTAGGGCCGACGAGGCGGGAACGACGGCGGCGGCGGCCGTTAGCGCTCCGGCAACACGGGCGACGGCGCGGACACGGGGTGCGAGCAACTGATTAACCCTTCTCTTTCGGACGCCTTCGGGGTTAGCTGACGGGCTCGCGCTGAAAGAGTCGCGCTACGCCGGAAATCCGGCGATTCGCCCCATGGGATCCGCGGCGGATCCCAATCGGGTTCCCCGATCACCTCGGCCCAGGCGCCTCGGTGATTCGGCTGGGTGCTTATTCGGCAGGGCAGACTACACGACCTGCAAGATGCCTGTCACGGTCATGGGCGTGACCTTGCAGGGCAGGAGAACCGTCCTTAGCGGCGACCGCTGGTTACGGCCGCGCGCGAGCGGCGAGACGCCGGCTGGAAGGAGACGTAATTGCGAGAGGTCGAACTAGCCTCCGTGTCTCAGACATGGCCGACTACACCCCGCAGCAGGTCAACGAGCTCCTGCAGGACGGCGGCGTCCAGCTGATCGACGTGCGCGAGCCCCATGAGCACGAGGCCGGCCGGATCGCCGGCGATCGGCTGATCGAGCTCGGCCGGCTGAGCTCGGAGGCCGGCTCGATCGACCCCGGACGGCCGGTCGTCTTCTACTGCCGGACGGGGGGTCGGTCGGCGATGGCCAGCCAGGCATTCGCGCAGGCGGGCTTCGACGCTCACAACCTGGTCGGCGGGCTGGTCGCCTGGGACGCCGCCGGGCTGCCGCTGCAGCCGGTCGGCGGCTACGTCGCCGACCACTGAGCGGGGTCAGGCGACGGTCCAGCTGTCGCCGGCCAGGAGCAGCTCGGCGAGCTGGGCCTCGGTGGCGGGCTCCGCCGCGCCCCGGTGGCGGTAGACCGGCCGCTCGATCGAGCGGAAGATCCCGATCGGCGTCGGCGCGCTCGGCGTCCCGGCGAGCTGAGCCAGCGACATCGCCGGACCGGGATCGTCGCGGCGCGGGTCGTGGACGAGCAGCCCCTCCAGGTCGGCGGGATCGGATCCGACGTCGACGAGCGTCAGGCAGCCGTCCTCGCCCCGGGCGACGCCGCGCTCGCCGTCGATGCCGAAGCGGATCGGCTGTCCCGCGTGCAGCCGGATCTGGTTGAGGTCCTTGACCTCCTTGTCGGTCAGCGCCGCGAACGCCCCGTCATTGAACACCGGGCAGTTCTGGTAGATCTCGACCAGCGCGGCCCCCGGGTGCGCGGCGGCCGCCCGGAGCACCTCGGTCAGGTGGTGGCGGTCGCGGTCGATGGTGCGGGCCACGAACGTGGCCTCGGCCCCCAGGGCCAGCGCGATCGGATTGAACGGGTGATCGGCCACGCCGAAGGGCGTCGACTTGGTGATCTTCCCCAGCTCGGACGTGGGCGAGGCCTGCCCCTTGGTCAGCCCGTAGATCTGGTTGTTGAACAACAGGATCTTGACCGGGACATTGCGCCGCAGGGCATGGATCAGGTGGTTGCCGCCGATCGACAGCGAGTCGCCGTCGCCGGTGACCACCCAGATCGACAGATCCTCGCGGGCCGTCGCCAGTCCGGTGGCCAGCGCCGGCGCCCGCCCGTGGATGCCGTGCATCCCATAGGTGTCCATGTAGTACGCGAACCGCCCGGCGCAACCGATCCCGGTGATGAAGACAATCCGCTCCGGCGGGATCCCCAGCTCCGGCATGAACTGCTGGACGGCCGAGAGCACCGCGTAGTCGCCGCACCCCGGGCACCAGCGGGTCTCCTGGTCGGACTGGAAGTCGGCCTTGGTGAACGTGGAGCTCATTGCCGCTCCGCAATCTGCTCGGCGATCTCGGCCGCGTACAGCGGCTGACCCCGGACCTTGGAGTAGGACTGCACATCGACCAGGAAGCGCGCCCGCAGGAGCGACGCCAGCTGGCCGCAGTTGAGCTCCGGCACCAGGACGCGCTCGAACGACCGCAGCACATCCCCGGTGTTGGCCGGCAGCGGATTGAGATGGCGCAGCTGGGCGCAGGCGACGCGGTGGCCGGCCTCCCGGGCGATCCGCACGCCGGCCCGGATGGCGCCCTCGGTCGAGCCCCAGCCGAGCACCAGCAGGTCGGTGGGGTGGGCGGGGTCCGGCTCGATGTCGACGGCCAGCGGCGGCACGTCGTCGACGATCCCGGCCACCTTGGCCGCACGCAACTCGGTCATCCGTTCGTGGTTGGCGGCCTCATAGGAGATGTTGCCGGTGACGTCGGACTTCTCCAGACCACCGATGCGGTGCTGCAGTCCCGGCGTGCCGGGAATGGCCCACGGCCGGGCGAGCCGCTCGTCCCGGGCGTAGGGCGCAAACGGCCCGGGGTGGGTGGCATTGGTCTCCGGAGCCGTTGCGAACTGCGGGTCGATCTCCGGCAGGGCAGCCACGTCCGGGACCAGCCACGGCTCCGAGGAGGACGACAGGAACGTGTCGGACAGGATGATGACCGGCGTGCGGTAGCGGATGGCGATCCGCGCCGCCTCGAAGGCGGCGTCGAAGCATCCGCCCGGCGTGCTCGGCGCGATGACCGGCAGGGGGGATTCCCCATGGCGCCCGTAGAGCGCCATCAGCAGGTCGGACTGCTCGGTCTTCGTCGGCATGCCCGTTGACGGGCCGGCGCGCTGGATGTCGACGACGATGAGCGGCAGCTCGAGCATGACCGCCAGGCCGATCGTCTCGGCCTTGAGATCCATGCCCGGCCCGCTGGTGGCGGTCACCCCCAGACGTCCTCCGAAGGCGGCGCCAAGCGCCATCCCCGCGGCGGCGATCTCGTCCTCGGCCTGGATCGTGGACACGCCGATGTTGGCGTGCCGCGAGAGCTCGTGCAGCAGCTCGGATGCGGGAGTGATGGGGTAGCTGGCCAGCACCAGCGGGAGGCGGCTGCGCACGCTGGCGGCAACCAGACCCAGCGCCAGCGCGGTCGTACCGTTGACGTTGCGATACGTCCCCGGCGGCACATCGGTGGCGGGGTTGACCCGGTACTGGACGTCGAGCAGCTCCGTCGTCTCGCCAAACGACCATCCGGCCTGAAACGCGGCCAGGTTCGCCTGGGCGACGGCCGGGGTGCGGGCGAACTTGCGCTCGATCCACGTGGTGGTGACGTCCGTCGGACGCCCGTACAGCCAGGACAGGACGCCGAGCGCGAACAGGTTCTTGGCCCGGGACGCGTCGCGCGTGGACACGCCCTCCAGGCCCTCGACCGCGCGGGACGTCAGAGTGCTCATGGGGATGCGATGGACGCGGAAGGCGTGCAGCGACCCGTCCTCCAGCGGGTTGGCGTCGTAGCCGGCCTTCTCCAGGTTGCGCTTGGTGAACGCGTCCTCGTTGACGATGATGGTGGCGCCCCGTCCGAGCTCGGCCTGGTTGGTCTTCAGCGCCGCCGGGTTCATGGCCACCAGGACGTTGGGGTGGTCGCCGGGGGTGAGGATGTCCCGCGAGGCGAAGTGGATCTGGAACGCGGAGACGCCGGCGAGCGTCCCGGCGGGCGCGCGGATCTCCGCGGGGAAGTTCGGCAGCGTGGCCAGGTCGTTGCCGACCATCGCGGTCGCGTCGGTGAAGCGCCCGCCGGTCAGCTGCATCCCGTCCCCGGAGTCGCCGGCAAAGCGGATGATGACCCTGTCGAGTTCCTCGACCCCCTTGGTCATCCGTTCCCGGACCTCCGTGCGCACATCGTCCGCTTCGAACCGTCCTCTCACTGAAGATCATAACTCCGGGGACGGCGGGGCCTCGGCTCGCGGATCCCGCCCCGGTTTGGAGCGGCGCCTCGGCCCGCAGATCCCGCCCCGGTTTGCGGCGGCACGCGAGCGGTGAATGTGTTCGTTATGAGCGAACGCGAGGACTACGAGGGGCTGGCCGACCAGCTCGGCGACGACGCCGACCGGGTGGAGCAGCAGAGCGAGCGGCTGGAGGACGAGATCGGCGACGTCCGCGAGGACTGGGCGCGCAAGCGCAGCGACCCGGGCGTGCCCGGAGCGCCGCCCCGGCCGGAGGAGACCGACGGCGACGACCCCGACCCGGAGGACGCCGGGGGAGGCTCGCCGGAGGACGCGGCGGGCTGACCCGGCCCGTCGACCCGCCACGGGGGAGCGGGTGCGGGCCGGACCCTACGCCTGCCGCGGATTCCGCCCGTCGACGTTGAAGTAGCGCAGGAGGGTGGCGCGCTTGGTGTCCGGGAGCGGTTCCCCGCCCTCCTCGTCCACCGGCCAGTCGGCCAGGATGAAGCGCACGATCGTGCGCTGCCCGCCCTCATGGTCTCCGTACAGCAGGTCGACCTGCACCGGCTCGTTGTGTGAGAGCGCCCGGCGCACCTCGGCGTGGCCGGGCTCCTCAGGGTCGCGGAGCGCCCCCTGCCAGTAGCCGCTGTCGCCGGGCGGCACGTAGATGTCGAGCTGCTGGTGCCGGAAGTCGTCGATGTCCGGAACCGCGCCGGCGTCCTCGCGGGCGCGCGCCCGCCAGCCGTGGAGCACCGCGAGGCCGCTGCCCCCGTTGCGCACGCCGATCGCCAGGTAGACGGCGCGGTTGCGGTCGACCGCCGCGGCCCCGTGCCCCGGCACGGTTACGAACTGGTCGTCGCCGAACCGGATCCGCTCCGCAGGCTCTTCCTCCCGGGTGGGGATCAAGACCGGCCGGAGCCCCACCAGGAGCGATTGCTCGGCCACGCGCGCCGACCGGTTGGCCGACCTGACCGAGCTGAATGTGGCGACCGCCAGCACGAGTGTGCCTCCGGCGGTCGCCAGGGACGAGATCGTCACCCAGTCGGCCATCGACCCACCTCAGACGACGGTCTGCTCGTCAGCCACAGCGCCGGGCCGATGACCCGGCGCCGTTCGTCGAATCAGATCTTCTGGACGTTGATGGCCTTGGGCCCCTTGGGGCCGGCCTCCTCCTCGTAGGACACCTTTGCGCCCTCCGCGAGTGACCGATAGCCGTCGGCCTGAATGCTGGTGTGGTGGACGAACAGATCCCGGCTGCCCTCATCAGGCGTGATGAAGCCGAAGCCCTTCTCGTCGCTGAACCACTTGACTGTTCCGGTTGCCATGGGAGTCCCCTCCGTAGCCTGAAGTGCCGCTACCGCGGAGGTGTTGCTTCCCCCAGGGCCTGCACCTGCGTGTTGCCGATCACTCGTGATTCGGCCTGTCGCGCGGGAAGGTAGCACGGCGGCGGGCGAAATCCAGCCCCGCCCCGCCCACGCTTCACGACCTGGACACAGATCATCATCTTCATAGAGCTATGGACGACCACATTCCCATCCGCCCGGGCGTCGCCATCCCCCTGCGGGAGGTGACCGTGCGCGCATCGCGCTCGTCGGGCCCAGGAGGGCAGCATGCCAACGTCACCGCCTCGCGGATCGAGGCGTCCTTCGATGTGCGGGCATCGGCGGCCCTGAGCGACGCGCAGAAGGAGCGGATCATCGCCCGGCTCGGTCCCCGGGTCGTGGCCGTCGCCCAGGACGCGCGCAGCCAGGCGCGCAACCGCGAGCTGGCGCTGGAGCGGCTGGCCCACCGCCTGGGGGCGGCGCTCGCGCCGCGGCGTCCGCGGCACGCCACCCGGCCCACGGCCGGCTCGGTCACGCGCCGGCTGGACGCCAAGCGCCGCCAGTCCCAGCGCAAGCGCGACCGGCGCCCACCGGCGGCGGAGTCGTGATGCGCTGGTACGTGGACGGCATGAACGTCATCGGCGCCCGGCCAGACGGATGGTGGCGCGACCGCGACGCCGCCATGCACCGGCTCGTCGACCGGCTGGAGCGCTGGGCGGCGGCCGAGGGCGAGGACGTGGTGGTGGTGTTCGAGCGCAGGCCGTCGCCGCCGATCCGGTCGACGGTCATCGAGATCGCGCATGCCCCGCGGCCCAAGCGTGACGCGGCCGACGACGAGATCGTGCGGAGGCTCAAGCTGGAGCCGGCCCCGGCCCAGGTGCGGGTCGTGACCTCCGATCGCTGGCTGGCCGACGCGGCGAGCGCCCTCGGCGCCGCCGTCCACGGCGCCGACGGGTTCCGCGCGATGATCGACGAGCCATAGGGGCCGCCGGCCGGAACTCTTCACAGGCTCATACGGCCGCCTTGACACAATCCGGTGATGGCCGATCCATCGCCCCGCCCCAACCAGCAGCGCGGCAGCCAGCCGCGGGGCGCGCCGCCGCGGGGACGCAGCCAGCCGCCGGCGCCGGGCAATCCCGGCTGGCGGGTGACGCCGGCTCCGGACGGGCGGGGGGCCCGGCAGCCGCCCCAGCCGCCCGGGGGCACCCGGTCACGGTGGTGGATCGCCGTGGTTGTGGTCGCCCTGCTGGGGCTCAACCTGTGGATCTCCTCGCAGGCGCTCCAACCCAAGGCGCCGATCCGGATCCCGTACAACCCCACGTTCCTCACCCAGGTCCAGGACAACAACGTCAAGTCGATCTCCTCCACGGGCGACTCGATCTCCGGAACCCTGAAGACCGCGATCCGGTACCCGTCCAACGACCAGAACGCGACGCAGTCGACGAACTTCGCCACGCAGATCCCCTCGTTCGCCAACCAGACGGCGCTGTTCGACTCACTGACCAAGAACGGGGTGACGATCAACGCCCAGCCGACGAACCAGGGGCCCTCGCTGGCCTCGAGCCTCATCTTCGGCTTTGGGCCGACGATCCTGCTGGTGCTGCTGTTCGTGTTCCTCATGCGGCGCGCCGCCGCGGCCGGCGGGGGCGCGGGCGGGCTGATGTCGTTCGGCCGTTCGCGGGCGCGTCGCGTCGAGGCCTCCGATCAGCACGCCACCTTCCAGGACGTCGCCGGCATCGACGAGGCCAAGGACGAGCTGACCGAGATCGTCGACTTCCTCCGCGAGCCGGACAAGTACCTCAAGCTGGGAGCCCGGATCCCCCGCGGAGTCCTGCTGTCCGGCCCCCCCGGCACCGGTAAGACGCTGCTGGCGCGCGCGGTCGCCGGCGAGGCCGGCGTCCCGTTCTTCCAGATGTCGGCCTCCGAGTTCGTCGAGATGATCGTCGGCGTCGGCGCCTCGCGCGTGCGCGATCTCTTCCAGCAGGCCAAGGAGGCGGCGCCGGCCATCATCTTCATCGACGAGCTCGACGCGATCGGCCGTTCCCGGGCCGGCGGCGGCCCCAACCTGTCCGGCGGGCACGACGAGCGCGAGCAGACCCTCAACCAGATCCTCACCGAGATGGATGGCTTCGCCCCCCGGGAGTCGGTCATCGTGCTGGGCGCGACCAACCGTCCGGAGATCCTCGACCCGGCACTGCTGCGACCGGGCCGGTTCGACCGCCGCGTCGTCGTCGTGCCGCCGGACCGCGCCGGGCGCGAGGCGATCCTCCGCGTGCACACCCGCTCGGTCCCGCTGGCCCGGGACGTCGATCTCGGCGGCCTGGCCGCGTCCACCCCGGGCATGGTCGGCGCCGACCTGGCCAACCTGGTCAACGAGGCGGCGCTGCTGGCGGCCAAACGGGGGCACGACCGAGTCCAGCCCCAGGACCTGACCGACGCGCTGGAGCGGATCGTGCTCGGCGCCGCCCGCAAGGTCATGATCTCCGAGGAGGACCGCCGCCGCACCGCCTGCCACGAGGCCGGACACGCGATCATGGGCATGCTGACGCCGGGCGCCGACCCGGTGCGCAAGGTGTCGATCATCCCGCGCGGCCAGGCTCTGGGCGTGACGTTCTCGGCGCCGGATGCCGACCGGTTCAACTTCGACCAGCGCCACCTGCTGGCGCAGATCAAGGTCGCGCTCGGCGGCCGCGCGGCCGAGGAGGTCGTCTACGGCGACCTGACGACCGGGGCGGAGTCAGACATCCAACAGCTGACTCGCATCGCCCGCCACATGGTCGGCCGCTGGGGGATGAGCCCGGCGATCGGCCCGGTGGCGGTGCTGCCGTCCGACGGCCAGGGGCCCCTCCTCCCGGGCGTGAGCGAGACCTCCGAGCAGACCCAGCGCCTGATCGACGAAGAGGTGCGTCGGATCGTCGAGACCGCCCACGACGAGACCATCGACGCGCTGACCGCTCACCGGGCCAACCTCGACTCGCTCGTCTCCGAGCTGCTGGCCCAGGAGACCCTCGATCAGGCCGAGGCCTACCGCGCCGCGGGCCTGCCGCTCAATCGCGAGGCGCTGTCCGGCGAGACGCCGCCCAGCGCCAACGGCGCGCCGGCGACGCCGCTGAGCGAAGGTCACCGAGCCTCGTAGCCCGGCGCCGGGGCGCCGGGGGTCTCGGCGATGAGAGCGGCCGGCGCCCGGCGATCAGAGCGGCCGGCGCCCGGCGAACCCGGCGTCCGGCTCGTGCCAGAAGCCGATCGTGTCCTCCTCGTCGACGAGCCAGCACAGATAGACCTCGGCCCCCTCAGGCATACCGCGCGCGGGGCATCCGGCCCCGCCACAGTCATGCACGGCGCCCGAGCCATCCGGCTTGAGCGCCGGGAAGTCGATCAGCCCCCGGTCGATGTCGCGCAGCACGATGTCAACGGCCTCCAGCTCACCGGCAGCCCGGCTGAGCTCGACCAGCGACCGCGCGATCTCGCGCCCGGGATAGGCGCCGCCGCTCTCCAGGTCAAGCCCGGAGATCGCGTCGAGTGCCTCCGGCCCCATGTCCGCCAGCCTCGCCCGCGCCGCCCGCACCCAGCCCACGCGTTCGGCGACCCATGCGCGCACCGCCATCGCCTGCTCGAGGGTGTAGTGGCGGTGATGGAGCATCTGTGGTGAGCGCGGTCGGCTGAGATGACTCCGCCGCGGGTCAGTCGCCGAGGCGGGTCATTCGCGCCAGAGCCTCATGGCACTCGACGACGCGCCGCTTGACCGGATCGCTATCCGGCCGGTCGTGCACCAGATCCCAGGTCCGGTCCGCGATCTCCCGGGCGTTCTCCGGAGTGGCGCTCTCCCACAGCCGATCGACCAGGCGCAGCTCGAAGTTCTTGATCTGATCGGCGGGGTCGCCGGGCGGCATCTTGGGCAGCGGCTCGCCCGTGGCCTCCCGCCACATCCCGGTCGCGACCAGCAGTCGATTTCGCAGTTGGATCTGATCCATCGCCGCCATCATCCTAGAGATCGCCGGCGCTGAACAGCCGTCAGTGAGCCGGCAGCTCCTGGACGGTCGAGAGCAGCATCGCGAACCGGTCGCCGTCGCGCTCTGACCGCCCCAGCACCTCGTCGGTCTCGAAGCTGAGCAGCTCCGGGTCACGGGAGTCCAGGCAGCGCTGAACCTCGTCCCAGCCGACCGGGGCCGACACCGTGGGTCGCTCGCGGGCGCGGACCGAGTAGACCGTGACGGTCGTCTTGTGCTCGTCGTTCTGGCTCCAGTCGACCAGCACCTTGCCGGCCCGCAGCCGCTTGGTCATCCGCGACACGACGAGCTCCGGCAGGCGCTGCTCCAACAGCTCGGCGATCCGCCGGGCAAATGGCTTGGTCTGCCGGTAGGTGGCGCCGGAGTTGAGCGGGACGTACAGCTGCATGCCCTTGGAGCCTGACGACTTGGCGACGCTCTCCAGGCCGAGCGCGGCGAACAGGCCCCGGAGCACGAGCGCCACCTCGGCGCACTGCACGATGTCGGCCGGCGGCCCCGGGTCGAGATCGAACACCAGCATCGTCGGCTCGTGCGGACGGGCCGCCTCCGCCAGCGACGTGTGCAGCTCGATGTCGGCCAGGTTCGCCAGCCAGATGAGCGTGGGCCGGTCCTGGGCCAGCGTGTACTCGATCGATCCCACCCGGGCCGTCTGGACCCACGGCGGGCGGTGCGACGGCGCCTGCTTCTCGTAGAAGTACGGCGCCTCGACCCCGTTGGGGTAGCGCTTGAGCGTGAGCGGACGGTCGCGCAGGTGGGACAGCACCGCCGGGGCGATGCGCGCGTAGTAGGCGATCAGGTCGCCCTTGGTGAATCCACTGGCCGGGAACAGGACCTTGTCCCAGTTCGTCAGCTTCAGCTCCCGGGTGGGCGGGCCGGCAATCACGACCATGAGCGAGCCGTCCGGCAGGCGCTCCACCTGGTCGAACAGCTCCTCAGGCGCGGTGTGCAGGGTCCCGCCGCCGGCAGCCTCGGCTCCGGCCTCCGGGGGGTCGGCCGCAGCGGGATCCGAGGCACCGGCCCCCGCGGCGGGATCCGGCGCACCGGCCCCCTCGCGCACCACCTCGACGGCCGGCTTGTCCTCCCGGAGCCCCTTGAACGACGGCGCCCGCATGACCCCCTCGCCGGTCCACTCCCGGAACTCGATCTCGGCCACCAGCTCCGGCCTCACGAACACGGCGTTGCGGGGGAGCTTGGGCGCGATGTCGTAGGGGCTCTCGTCGGTGCGCAGCGGCTGCAGGCGCCGCGCCAGCTCGGCCAGCGTCCGCTCGGTGAAGCCGGTGCCGACCCGCCCGGCGTAGCGCAGCCCGCCGTCCTGCCGATGGCCCATGACGAGCGCGCCGATCCGGTCGGTCCGCCGCCCCTCGCCGGGAATCCAGCCGCAGATGATCAGCTCCTGGCGGTACGTGTGCTTGATCTTCAGCCATGCGCCGGTCCGCCGCCCGGGCTCGTAGCGCGAGTCCAGCCGCTTGGCCATGATCCCCTCCAGGCCCTGCGCCTGGGTCGCTTCCAACAGGGCCACCCCGCGCCCGGGATGAGCCGCCGGGACCCGCCAGGCCGGGCCGCCCAGCTCCAGCTCCTCCAGACGCGCGCGGCGCTCCTGGTAGGGCAGCGACATGAGCGAGTGCCCGTCGAGGTACAGGAGATCGAAGATGGCGTAGACGACCGGTGTGCTGCGGCTGAGGCGGCGCACGGCGCTTGGCGCGGTGACGTGCATCCGCCGCTGGAGGCGCTCAAAGCTCGGCCGCCCGTTCTCGCCGAAGGCGACTATTTCTCCATCGAGCACCATCTCCCGCATGCCCGCGTCGAGCAGGATCCCGCGGACCTCCGGATAGGCCTCGGTGATCTCATTGAGATTCCGGCTCTCCAAACGCAGCCGCCCCGGCCGGACGTAGGCGATGGCGCGCACCCCGTCCCATTTGACCTCGAACGACCAGCGGGCTTCCGGGCGCGGCACCTCGGTGCGCGGATCGGCCAGCATGGGCACGATCCGGTCCGGCATCGGCTCCCGCTCCGGGTCGGCCGGCGGGTCCATCCGGTGGATCATCCAGTCCTTGTCGCCACCGGATCCGTCGGCGCGGCGGCCGATGGGGAACAGCCCGTAGCGGCCCGTCACCCGCTCCCCGTGAAACGTGACCTCGACCTTGTCCTCGCTCCACTTGTGCGACTCGTAGGTCCCGCGGTCCCAGATGCTCATCGTGCCCGCCCCGTACTCGCCGGCCGGGATCTCGCCCTGAAAGTCGAGGTACTCGAGCGGGTGGTCCTCGGTGTGGACGGCGAGGCGATTGTCCGATGGGTCCTGCGGGATCCCATTGGGAATCGCCCAGGAGGCCAGGGCCCCGTCGTGCTCCAGCCGCAGGTCCCAGTGCAGCCGGGTGGCGTGGTGCTCCTGGACGACGAAGCGCCCGGAGTCCGCGGTCGCGCCGGCATCGCCGGACGGCTCCGGCGTGGAGCGGAAGTCGCGCTTGGCGCGGTAGGCGTCGAGCTTGTCCGGGGTCATGGCTGGCGCCTTCATGATGCCCGACCCCCTTCTTCACCAACTTTTACGACGGGGCGCGATCATGTTCACCATGGCGCGCGTACTGGTGGTGGATGACGAGCCTGCCGTGAGGCGGGCCCTCGAGCGGGCACTGCGGCTCGAGAACCACGATGTGGCGCTCGCCGAGGATGGCGAGCAGGCTCTCGACGTGCTGGCCCGCGGCGCCACCGACGCCGTGATCCTCGACGTGCTGATGCCCAAGCTCGACGGCCTCGAGGTCTGCCGGCGCCTGCGCAAGGCCGGCGACCGTACCCCGGTCCTGATGCTGACCGCGCGCGACGCGATCGACGACCGCGTGGCGGGGCTCGACGTGGGCGCCGACGATTACCTGGTCAAGCCGTTCGCGCTCCGGGAACTGCAGGCGCGGCTGCGGGCGCTGCTGCGGCGGTCCGGCGACGGGGCCGACGGCGAGGTCCTGCGATATGCGGACATGGTGCTCGACCCGGTCGCCCACGAGGTGCATCGCGGCGATCGGCTGATCGAGCTGTCCCGCACCGAGTTCCTTCTCCTGGAGCTGTTCATGCGCCACCCGCGCCAGGTGCTGACGCGCTCCACCATCTTCGAGAACGTCTGGGGCTATGACTTCGGCCCCACCTCCAACGCCCTCGGCGTCTACATGGGTTACCTGCGACGCAAGACGGAGGCGGGCGGAGAGCCCCGGCTCCTGCACACCGTGCGGGGCGTCGGATACGTGCTGCGAGACTGAGCGGTCGTGTCGCTGCGCAAGCGCCTGTCACTGATCGCCGCCGCCTCGGTGGGGATCGCGGTCCTGATCGCGATCGTCGTCTGCTACATGGTGGTGCGCAACCAGCTCTACGGGCAGGTCGACGGTCAGCTCAACCAGCAGGCCCAGCTCGTCGAGTCGCAGGGCCTGAGCCGCTTCCTCTACAACGACATTCCCAGTCCGGGGCCCGGCTCCGGCGGTCCCGCGCAGTACGTGCAGGTGGTCCTGCCTGACGGCCACGCCCTGGCGCTCCCCGGCCAGGACATCACCTGGCCGGCGGGGACTCAGGCGCAGGCGGTGGCGAACGGAAACGGCGGCTCCTTCTTCAGCAACGTCCAGGTCGGTGGCACCAAGCTCCGGGTGGTCACGCTCTTCGTGCCCAACGTGCAGCTCAACAACGTCGAGATCACCAACGTCGCCCTCCAGCTGGCCCGGCCGCTCAATGGGCTCGACGCCATCCTCCAGGATCTGAGGATCGTGCTGGGTGTCCTGCTCGCCGCGTGCATCGCGCTCGCGGCCGCACTCGGCCGGATCGGCGCGCGCCGGGTGCTCAAGCCGCTGGGCGAGGTCGCCGAGGCGGCCCAGCACATCGGCGAGACCGAGGACCTGAGCGGGCGCATCCGGGTGCACTCCGACGACGAGGTCGGCCAGCTGGCGCAGCGGTTCAACACCATGCTCGACCGGCTGGAGGGATCCCGGGCGGCGCTCGACCAGTCGATGAGCGCTCAGCGCCAGCTGGTGGCCGACGCCTCGCATGAGCTGCGCACGCCGGTGACGAGCCTGCGGACGAACATCGAGGTGCTGCTGGAGGGCGGGGAGCTCGACCCGGAGGACCGGCGGCGCCTCCTCGCCGACGTCGTGGAGCAGAGCGAGGAGCTGACCGCGCTCGTCGGCGACCTGATCGAGCTGGCCCGCGGCGATCAGCCGGGGCCGGAGACCGACGACGTCCGGCTGGACTGGGTGGCGGAGGAGGCGGTGGCCCGCGCGCGCCGCAACGCGCCGAATATCCACTTTGACGCGACGCTGGTGCCGACGCTCATCGATGGCGTCGCCGACCGGCTCGGCCGCGCCGTCAACAACCTGCTCGACAATGCCGCCCGCCATTCTCCGGCCGGCGGAATCGTCGAGGTGCGCGTCGATCCCAAGGGGGTCGTCGTGCGCGACCACGGACCGGGGGTCGCCCGGGAGGACCAGCCCTATGTCTTCGATCGCTTCTTCCGCGGCCGCAACGCGCGGGGCAGCCAGGGCAGCGGCCTGGGGCTGGCGATCGTCCGGCAGGTCACCGAGCAGCACGGCGGGAGCGTGTCGGTGACCAACGCCCCGGATGGGGGCGCGGTGTTCACGCTCCGCCTTCCCGGGGCGGCGGCCGAGGCGGCCTCCGACCAGGCGCAATCCGAGGCCGTCGAGATCAGCTGACCGGCGGCGCCGGCGGACGCGCCACCCGCGCCTGACGGGCGACGGCGAACCGCCGGCGGAGCAGCCAGAACAGCCCGCCGAACACGGGCACGACGGCCAGCAGCAGCAGCGCCCGCCGGCGCGGCTCGCCGAACAGCACCACGATCCCCACCTCCACGGCGATCGCCGGAATCGCCGCCAGCAGGACCGTGTGGGACCGGTAGCCGGAGAAGTGCTCGCGGGCCGTCACCTCGACCACGCCCAGCGCGCAGACCACCAGTCCCACCACCAGCGGCGTGCCGCCGCCGTTGAAGAAGCCGACCACGGCGGCCACGATGCCGGCCAGGATCGCCAGCTCAGAGATCGGCAGGCCACCGAACGGGCCCTCCGGACGCTCGCCCTCGCGGCCTGTCCGGCGCTGGGCGTGGCGCTGCCGGCGCTCGGCCGCCGCCTCCCGCTCGGTGCGGACCTGGCGGCGGGTCGAGGCCACGGCGCGGGGGGCGGTCCCGGAACCGCGCCGCTTGCGCGACTTGGACGATTTGCCTGGCAAGGAGCCTGAGCATAATGACGGCGATGGCACGCCGCATCGCCTGGGCACTGGTCGTGCTGCTGGGAGCGGGCACCCTGTCGGCGCCCACCGTCGCCGGGGCCGACGGCGACCCGGCCAGCGACTACCTCCTCGCCCAGAACGTCTTCTACCCGTACCAGCCGCCGGTGGCGCAGTCGCTCCAGCGCGTCCTCAACGCCGAGACGGCCGCCACCAAGCGGGCCGGGCTCTCGCTCAAGGTCGCGCTCATCCATTCGCCGGCGGATCTGGGAGCGATTCCCACCGCCTTCGGGCGGCCTCACGAATACGCCGACTTCCTCGACCACGAGATCAGCTTCAGGGGGCCTCAGCCGCTCCTCGTCGTCATGCCGGACGGGTACGGCGTGGCGGGCCTGCCTGCGGCGGTGAGCGCCGCCGTGCCGTCGCTCCGCCTCCCCGCCGGCCGGACCAGCGATGATCTGGCGCGCGCGGCGGTGCCCGCCATCGCCAGGATCGCCGCCGCCACCGGCCATCCGATCGCCGCGCCGGCGGTGCCGTCCCCGGGGAGCGGCGCGGCGACGGCGGGTGGCCGGCCCCTGTGGGTGATCGGGGTGGCGCTCGCGGTCGCCGCGCTGGCCGCCGCGGGTGGAGTGCTCTCGCTCCGCCGTCGTCGCACCCGCCGGCGCCACCCACGCCAGCGCGCCGCTGTCAGGACTCGTCGCGGCCCCTCACGCAAGTACGCTCGCATTCGAGGCACGCCTGGCGGCGCCAGCGCCGGCCTGCGGCCCGCTCGGCATCCTGCCTCGCCTGAATGGGCCGCGCCGGCGTCGTCCGGCTGTCCTCGGAGCCTCGTGTAGCGCTGCTACACGTCGGCTCCTGCGTCCTTGCCTGACATCCACCAGTCGCGCCTCTCGGTGCGAACGTACTTACGGGAGAGACCACTAGTCCCAGCGGTGGCGGCCTGCTCGCAGCGCTCGGAGCTCGGATACTCCGTAGTGGTCGGCGGCGTCGCCCAGCGGCGCGTCGGCCGGCTCGGCGCCCGGCAGCATCCGAACCGGCAGCGCCCGCTCGTGAACCGAGCCGGCTCCGTCCGGGCGGACCTCGGTCGCCCCCGCCCCCGGCCTCGAGCTCACGCAGGCGGTCGGCCGGTCACCGGAGATCAGCAGCGCCGCGCAGTCGTCGACGGCGAAGCCGGGCGGCAGCTCGCCGCCGGCGACCGCGGATCGGTAGGCCGGCAACCGCTCCGGCTCGCCGTCGCGGTGCACCGACATGCTCCCCTTCACCAGGCCGAGCCCGCGCGCCGGCTGCGGCGCGCCCCCACTCATCGTGATGCCGCCGGCAAACCAGCACATCGCCCCCGCGCTCAGGCCCGCCAGCACGATCCCGCGTTCCCAGGCGACCCGCATCGTCGCGTCGACCCCGTGCTCGCGCCAGACCGCGAGCATGTTGCGCATCGAGCCTCCGCCGACGTAGATGGCGTCCTGGGCCAGCAGGTGGGCCCGCGGGTCGATGCGATCGCTCCCCAGGCGGAACAGCGACAGGACGGTCGGCTCGCACGGCCAGGCGGAGAAGCGCTCCAGGAAGCGCACCGTCTGCTCGCGGCCGTCGCCGCTGGCCGTCGGCAGAAAACAGATCGGCAGGAAGCAGACCTTTGGCCGGGGCGCACCGGTGAGCGCCAGGACGTGGTCATCGAGCAGGGGATTGCCCCACTCCATCGAGAAGCCGCCGCCCCCGAAGGCCACGATCTGGGGCGGCCGGGTGAGCATGCGCACAAGGTAGGTGCGCCCCGGCAGGCGGTCATTGGCCCCGTGGCCAAAACTGGAGCCGGCCGATGATCCAGGCGGTGGTGGAGGTCTAGCTGCTGCGGGCGGCGTCCGCGGACGTGCCGATGTCGGCCATCTCCCGGAACAGGCCGGTCGCGACGAACACCACCTGCTCGGCGATGTCGACCGTGTTGTCGCCGATCCGCTCCAGGCACCGCGCGACGAGGATCATGAACATCCCCCACTCGCGCAGCTCGACGTCATCGCCGATCTCGACCGCTCGCCGGAAGATGGCGCGGTTGAGCCGGTTGATCTCCTGGTCCTGGCGCACGAGGTCCTGGGCGAGCTCCACGTTGCGCGTCTTGAGCGCGTCGCGGGCCTCGGCCACCTGCGAGCGGGCCAGGTGCCCCATGCGCTCGATCGAGTCGAGGATGTCCTTGTCCTTGGGAGCGTCGTGCCCGGACAGCGGCACCAGCTTGGCGATGTTGACGCACTGGTCGCCCATGCGCTCGATGCAGCGGATGCAGTGCAGCAGCGCCGCGACGAGGCGCAGATCGGTGGCCACCGGCGACTGCCGGGCCAGCAGCGACAGGATCCCCTGGTGGACCTCGAGGTACCGGCCGTCGATCCGGTCGTCGTCGGCGACGACGATTGCCGCCAGCTCGACGTCCTGGTAGCTGACCGCCTCCAGCGCCCGGTCGAGTTGGCCGATGACCAGGTCCAGCCCCCCGAGGACCTGGCGCTCCAGCTCCTTGAGCGACTCGCGAAATTGGTGCCGGGTTTCCTGCATCAGCCGAACTTCCCGGTCACGTAGCGCTCGGTCCGCTCGTCCTTCGGCCGCGTGAAGATCTCGTTGGTGGGCGCATGCTCGATGACCTCGCCGTCGAGCATGAACACCGTCGAGTCGGCCACGCGCGCCGCCTGCTGCATGTTGTGGGTGACGATGATGATCGTGTACCGGGACTTCAGCTCGTCGATCAGCTCCTCCACCTTGAGGGTGGCGATGGGGTCGAGCGCCGAGCACGGCTCGTCCATGAGGATGACCTCCGGCTCCACCGCGATGGTTCGGGCGATGCACAGGCGCTGCTGCTGACCGCCGGAGAGGCCGATGCCGGGCTCGTTGAGCCGGTGCTTGACCTCGCCCCACAGGCCCACGGAGCGCAGCGACCTGTGGACGCGCTCCCGCAGGTTGTCGCTCTTGGTACCGGACAGCCGCAGCCCCGCGGCCACGTTGTCGAAGATCGACATCGTCGGGAACGGATTCGGCTTCTGAAACACCATGCCGATCATCCGGCGCACAGCGGTGAGGTCGACGCCGGGACCGTAGACGTCGACCTCGTCGAGCGTCACGCTGCCCTCGGCCCGGGCGCCCGGGATCTCCTCGTGCATCCGGTTGATGCAGCGCACCACGGTCGACTTGCCGGATCCGGAGGGGCCGATGATCGCCGTCACCCGGTTGGCCCGGAACTCGATGCTGACGTCTTTGAGCGAATGCTGGCGGCCATAGTAGGCGTTGAGGTCCTTGACCGTGATGCCGTGGCCGCGCCGCCGCTCGATGCGGGTGGACGACTCGCTCGCGGCAACCTCTGGGTCGGTGGCCGCCGGCCGGTCTCCGCCGGTTGACATGTCTCGGCGTTCCTTGTTCGTGGTGTCTGGGGTACTCACGTGAGGCGGCTCCCCCGCGAGATGGCCCTCGCGATTAGATTGAGGATAAGGACCATCGCGACCAGGGTGAGTCCCAACCCCCACGCCTGGGCGACGACGACGGATCGCGGCGACAGAATGTCGTTGTAGATCTGCAGCGGCATCGCGTTCATCTGCTGGCTGAGGTTCAACGTCAGGGCGGTGGCACCGCCGATCGTGAACAGCAGCGGCGCCGTCTCGCCCATGGCCCGGGCGACCGCCAGCAGCGACCCGGTCACCAGCCCGGTGGCCGCCGTTGGCAGCACCACGCGCGCGATGATCCGCCAGCGCGGGGCTCCGAGCGCCAGCGCCGCCTCCCGCAGGTCGGAGGGCACGAGCAGGAGCACGACCTCGGCCGAGCGGATGACGATCGGCAGCATCAGCAGCGCGAGCGCCACCGAGCCCTTCCAGCCGGTGAAGTCGCCGTTGACGTGGGCGATGACGAGCGTGATGTAGATGAACAGGCCGAACATGATCGACGGGACCCCCGTCATCACGTCGACGAAGTAACGGATGAGGCCCGCAAACCATGAGTCCTTGCCGTACTCGGTCAGGTAGAGCGCAACCGCGATCCCGATCGGCACCGCCATCAGGGTGGCGAACGCCACGATCTCCAGCGACCCGAGGATCGCGCTGCGGGCGCCGCCGACGCTGCCGAAGAAGCTCCCCGTCGGATCCTGGGTGAAGAAGTTCCCGCTGATCGAGGAGAGGCCCTTCTTGAGCAGGTAGTAGATGACGAGGACCAGCGGCACCAGGGCCACGAGCGTGGCTACCAGCAGCGACCCGCGCATGATCTTGTCGGTGCGCCGGCGGCGGCCGCTGGTCTCCGGGAGGACGAAATCGCTCATCAGGTGGCGCTCCCCTCCGTGATCGCGCCGGCGCCGACAGTCACGCCCACGTCTCCGGCAGGCCGCTGCGCCCGTCCACTGCGCGCGACGTACCAGCGGGCGACGATGTTGACGACCAGCGTCAGCACGAACAGCACCAGGCCCGCAGCGAACAACGCCGAACGGTGGACGCCGGTCGCCTCGCCGAACTCGTTGGCGATCACGGCGGCCAGGCTGTACCCCTGGGAGAACAGGTGCTTGCCGATCGTGGGCGCGTCGCCGATCAGCAGGACGACGGCGATCGTCTCGCCCAACGCGCGTCCCAGGCCGAGCATGGCGCCGCCCACGATGCCGGAGCGTGAGTACGGCAGGACCGCCATCCGGATCATCTCCCAGCGGGTGGCGCCGAGGGCGAGCGCGGCCTCCTTGTTCTCCGATGGGACGGTGGCGACCACCTCGCGGGCGATCGCCGAGACGATCGGCAGGATCATGATCGCCAGCACGAGGCTGGCGATGAAGTAGTTGGTGGGGGTCGCCGTGTCGGCGCCGCCGCCGATCCAGGGGATGAACGAGAACGTGTTGGCAAACCACTTCTCAGCCGGCAGCAGCGTGGGTGCCAGGTAGAAGACTCCCCACAGTCCGTAGACGACCGACGGAACCGCCGCCAGCAGGTCGACGAGCATCGACAGCGGGCCGCGGAACCGGCGCGGGCACATCTCGTTGATGTACAGCGCGACCGAGACCGCCACCGGGACGCCGAGCACGAGCGCGATCCCCGACGTGATGAGCGTCCCCACCACCAGCGCCGCCCCGTGGTAGATGTTGCGCGAGACGTCCCAGTCGTTGCCGAAGATGAACGACAGCCCAAACGTCTGGAACGTCGACCCGGACTCGCCGATCAGCCGGATGAAGAAGTAGACGATCAGGGCCAGGATCAGGACCGCCAGCGACCCCAGCGCCCACGGGAGAGCCCGGTCCGGGAAACGGCTGAGCGGCGACCGCTCGAGAACCGAGCGGCCGCCGCGTGCCGGTGTGGCGCTTGCCTCCAACGGATCCCCTCTAAGAGAGCGGAGCTCCGTTGCAGGTCATCGTCTTCAGCTGCGCCTCATCCTTGCCCAGCAGCGAGGACGGGAGCGGCGCGTAGGGCAGCTGGTTCGACCCGGCGCCGAGCGTCTTCTGGCCGTCGCCGAGGGCGTAGGTCAGCCACTCGTTCAGGCCCTTAGCCGTGGTGGAGCTCAGGCCGCCATCCTTGCACGGATCCTGGTAGACCTCGATGAACGTCTGGGAGACGATCGGATACGCGCCCGCGTTCGGCGAGTTGATCGTCGAGATGCCGAGGTCTGCCGGAACCGTGATCCCCAGGAATGCGTTCGACGTGTTGGGAATCGTCGGCTCGATGTACGTCCCGGCCGAGTTCTTGACGGCGGCGTACGTGAAGCCGTTCTCCAGCGCGTAGGCCTGCTCGACGTAGCCGACGGCCCCGGTGGTCTGCTTGACCGCGGCCGCCACGCCGGAGTTCTTGGCCGCGCCGGTGCCGACCGGCCACTTGACGTCCTTACCCTCGCCGATCGTTGACTTCCAGGTCGGGCTGACGGCGGACAGATACTTCGTGAAGCCGTTGGTCGTCCCGGAGGAATCCGAGCGGTGCACGACCGTGATCGACGTGCCCGGCAGGCTCAGACCCGGGTTCAGGTTCTTGATGGCGGAGTCGTTCCACTTGGTGATCTTGCCGCTGAAGATCTCGGCCAGCGTGGGACCGTCGAGCTTGAGCCCGCTCTTGATTCCCGGCAGGTTGTAGGAGACGGTGATGGCGCCCGCCGCGATCGGGAACTGGAGGACCGGCCCCTTCATCGTCTTCTTGTCAGCGGGCTTGAGCGCCGGATCCGAGCCGGCGAAGCCGATCGTGGCCGAGGCGAGCTGCGTCTGGCCCGCGCCGGAGCCGACCGGGTTGTAGTTGACGGTCAGGCCCTTGCCCTTCACGGTGTTGGCCCACTGCTGGTAGATCGGCGCGGCCAGCGTGGACCCGGCGCCGTTGAGGGTGGCGGAGACGTTGCCGCCGCCGGAGCTGCTCGAGCTCGCGGCCGCGCCGCCGGAGCTGCTGGCACTGCTGGAGCTGCTCGAGCTGCTCGAGCCGCAGGCGGCGACGACCAGCGCCGCCAGTAAGGACAGCGCGACGCCGCCCATGCCGATACGCCTTCTATGCACTTGATTTCTCCTTGGTCATCGAGAGAGGCAAGTCTGGGCCCCCGGAGGCCTGCCGTTGTTAATGGGTTGTGAACCGGTTGTTCACGTTGTTTTTCCGCTCGGCGGCGAGCCGGTAGCCGAGGCCGAAGTGGGTGTGGATGAAGGACCAGCCCGGAAGGGCGGCCTCCAGCTTCACCCGCAGCTTGCGGATGTACACGTCGACGGAGCGATCCCGGTTGCGCATCTCCCGGCCCCAGACGAGCCGGAACAGCTCCTCGCGTGTGACGATGCGATCGATACGACGGGCCAACTCGGTCAGCAGCCGCAACTCCCGGATCGACAGCATGAGCGCGCGGCCATCGGCCCGTGCCAGATGCTCGTCAGGGATGATCCGGAGCGGCCCCACCTCCAGGACCTCGATGCGCGACTGCGTCGCCTCGGTCACACCGAGGATCCTGCTGCGCGGCGGCCGGGATCGCGTTATCAGGCCGTGACAGAGATGTGAACGAGCTGTGAACCGCCCCAGCCGCACCCCGGCGGGCCGGCTTGCCGCGGGCCCGGAGATCAGCCGGCGAGCGCTGAGTCCATCGCCTCGTCGGAGGGGGGCACGGGCAGGCTCCCCTCCTGGTGGGCGGCGATGAGGTCGAGCTCCGCCTCGATGGCGTCCTCGCGCTCCGGGGCAAACCGGTAGCCGACGCCGAAGTGGGTGTGGATGTAGCTCCAGTTCGGAGAACCGGCGCGCAGCTTCTGGCGCAGCTTGCGCACGAACACGTCGACCGAGCGGTCGCCGTGCGCCATCGCGTATCCCCAGACGCGCTCGTAGATCTCCTCGCGGCGCAGCACGCGGTCCGATCCGGAGAGCAGGTGGAGGATCTCGAACTCCCGGGCCGTCAGCTCCAGGCTGACCTCGTTCACGTACGCCTGGTACAGATCAGGCCGGATCGTGACCTCGCCGAAGCTCACCGCCGCCTCGAGCGCCGGCATCTCGGCCCGCCGATGACGGCGGACGGCGGCCTCGATCACGCAGATCAGCTCCTCCGGGTGACACGGCTTGGTCACCCAGGCGTCGGCGCCCAACCGCAGGCCTCGGACCCGCTGGGCCACCGACGACGGCCCGGTGCAGACGACGACAGCGAGTCCCGGCAGGCGGCCGCACACCTGCTCCAGATAGCCCCAGCCCGTGGGGCCGAGGATCGCCAGATCGAGGACGAGTGCGTTGAGGCGCATCGCCACCAGCGAGTCGATGCCGAGCGGCGTCGTCAGCGGCCGGTACTCGCAGCCGAGCGCGTCCAGTCGCTTGGACAGAACCTGCATGAAGCCCGGATCCCGGTCGAGGACGGCCAGCCGGAGGCGATTGGGGGACCGCGGTGCCGGGCCAGATGCCGGCGGCTCTGCGGTCGGCGGCTCACGGCGCTCAGGCGACATGGGCGGCACTCTAGAACACACCCTGGCGATGCTCCTGATCGCGGACCGCCTGATCACAGGATGTTCACACGCAACGAGCGCGAATCGGCCGCCGATCAGACAAACGGTGCACTGCGCCGAGCGGGGCGCGCGAGGCGCCGCGTCCTTGGCAAACCCATCGGCGGCCTTCAGCATCGGCTAAGCCAAACGCCGCTATCCTGAGCGCCATCTAAAGGCGTCGGGGACGTGTGCCGGTGCCGTGATCAACGCATGGCCTCTCGCAAGGAACAGAAGGAAGCAGCGCGCCAGCAGCGGCTGGCCGAGGAGCGGGCGCGCACCGAGCGGGCGCGGCGCGATCGGCGCCTGCGCATGCTCGGCGGCGTCGTCGTCGGCACCATCGTCGTGATCGCCGTCGTCTTCGCCATCTCCAGCGGCGGCGGCACCAACTCGGCTCCCAAGCCGAAATCGGCGCAGGCCAAAAACGCCGCCGCCACGGTCACCAGGCTCCTGTCCGGGATCCCCCAGCAGGGCAACACCCTCGGCTCCCCCAATGCCAAGGTGACCATCACCGAGTACGGCGACCTGGTCTGCCCCATCTGCAAGGACTTCGCGCTCGGGTCCGAGAGCCAGCTCATCGCCGGCGATGTGCGCTCCGGCAAGGTCAAGATCGTCTACAAGCCGCTGGAGACGGCATCGGGCACGGCCAACAACTCGATGTTCGTCCCCAGCCAGACGGCGGCGCTGGCGGCGGGGCAGCAGAAGCTGGGCTGGTACTACATCGAGCTCTTCTACCACGAGCAGGGTGACGAGACGACGGGCTACGTCACCAACGACTACCTCGACGGCCTCGCCCAGCAGGTCCCGGGCCTCGACTACGGCAAGTGGAGCTCGGACCGGCAGTCCTCGACGCTGGCCGGCCAGGTGACGTCCACCGAGCAGGCGGCGGCCAACGCCGGCTACAACAGCACGCCCACCATCCTCATCCAGGGCCCCAAGGGCCAGGCGCAGCCGATCGTCGGCAATCCGTCGAGCTACGGCCAGCTCGAATCGGCGATCAATTCGGTGGCATGAGATTCCCGCTGCGCCGGGCGATGACGGTGCTGGCGCTGCTGGGAATCGCCCTGGCGACGTATCTGACGGTCGTCCACTACGCCGGCCTCAAGCCGGCCTGCACGGCGGGACAGGCCTGCATCAAGGTTCAGACCTCGCAGTGGTCCGAGCTCGCCGGCGTGCCCGTCGCGCTGATCGGCCTGATCGGCTACATCCTCATCCTTGGCGCGCTCCTCGCCCCTGACCGCGAGGAGACGCGGCTCGCCGTCCTCGGCCTGACGATGGGCGGCTTCGGCTTCAGCGCGTACCTGACCTACCGGGAGCTGTTCTCGATCCACGCCATCTGCGAGGAGTGCGCGACGAGCGCGGTGTTCATGACGATCCTGCTCGTATGCGCCGTTTATCGCTACCTGACGGTCAACGACGAGGCCGCGCCGGTGCTGGAACCGGCGCCGCTCGCCCCGCGCGGCACCAAGCCGCCGCGCGCCGGGCGTGAGCAGCCGTCCCGGCGCAAGTCGCCGGCCGCCTGACCCGCCGCGGCTCGACGGCTCGCCGGACGCGCCGACCCCGAGCCGTCCGCCGGGCGGCCCATGATGCAGCCGTGAGCTGGCGATCGACTCGGGCCGCTGGGCAGGAGGGCCACGCCAACCGGCAGGTTGCCGTCGTCGACCTCGGTTCCAACTCCTGGCGACTGGTGGTGTTCACCTATGAGCCGCGCGCGTGGTGGAAGCTGACCGACGAGCTGTATGAGACGGTCCGCATCGGCGCCGGGCTGGCGGCGACTGGACGCCTCAGCGACGAGGCCATCGCCCGCGGGCTGGAGACCCTCGGGGTGTTCGAGCGCTTCTGCCGCGCCAACCAGATCCCGCCGGCTGACATCCACGTCGTCGCCACCAGCGCGATCCGCGACGCCGCCAACGGGGCGCAATTCCTCGCCGACGCCGAGCGCGCGACCGGCCTGACGATCGAGACGCTGTCGGCCCACGACGAGGCGTTCTTCGGCTACGTGGCCGCCGTCAACACCACCACCCTCGATCACGGCGTCGCCCTCGACCTCGGCGGGGGCAGCATGCAGCTCAACCACGTCGAGGATCGCCGCGCCCAGGAGATGACGTCGTTCCCCCTCGGCGCGGTCCGCCTGACCGAGCAGTTCCTGCCCGGCGACGGACCGGCCAAGAAGAAGGAGCTCGCCCGCCTGCGCGCCCACGTCACCGAGACCCTCTCCGGCCTGGACTGGCTGGCTTCGTCCGGCCGGCGCCTGGTCGGCATCGGCGGAGCCGTGCGCAACCTGGCAGCGGCCGCCGCCGCGGCCCGTGGCTCATTCGACCTCGGGGTTCAGGGATTCGTCATCGCGCCCGGCACACTCTCTGACCTGGTGGCGCAGCTGGCCTCGCTCTCCGTGTCCGAGCGAGGTGCCGTCCCGGGCATCAAGCCGGGCCGCGGAGACATCATCCTGGCCGCCGCTGTCGTGCTGGAGACCGTCGTCGAGCTGGGCGGCTTCGACGGGATCGAGGCGACCGAGGCCGGCCTGCGCGAGGGCGTCTTCCTGGCGCGCACGCTGCTCGACGAGTCCGAGCCGCTGTTCCCGGACGTGCGCGGGGACGCGGTCCGCAACCTCGCCATCCAGTACGAGTCCGACCTGCGGCACGTCACCCATGTCGCTCAGCTCGCCCTCCAGATGTTCGACTCGCTGGCGGACGCCGGCCTCGTCGACCCGCGCCCCGGCGAGCGCGAGCTGCTGTGGGCCGCATCGATGCTCCACGACGTCGGCATGACGATCTCCTACGACGACCACCACAAGCACTCGCGCTACCTGATCGAGAGCGCCGAGCTGTACGGGTTCGACCCGCGCGAGCGGGCGCTCATCGCTCAGATGAGCCGCTACCACCGCAAGGGAATCCCCAAGCTGGGCGCCATCGAGGCGCTCACCCAGGACGGAGACGAGCAGCTGCTCGAGCGCTGCGCGATGATCCTCCGCCTGGCCGAGCACCTCGAGCGCGGACGGGACCAGGCCGTGTCCGAGGTCCACCTCGATACCAACGGCGACGGCGTCGACCTGCACCTGAAGGCCGCGGGGGATCTGACGCTCCCGAGGTGGAGCGTCGAGCGATACGGCGACGGCGAGGCATTCGAGCGGGTGTTCGGCCGTCGGCTCGTCGTCGGCTGAACCGGCGCGCGTCGACACGCAGGGGTATCGTGCCGCGGCCATGAGACGACTGGCAGCGTTGCTGGTGGTGGGGGTGGGATTGGTCCTCACCCCGGCACCCGCGGCGGCGGCCACCACCAGCGTGTTCGCCGGCTGGACCGTGAGCGGCCAGCCGGTCGCCTGCACGGCACAGGCCGACGGCACGCGTGTCTGCCACGGCGACTACTCGTCCTCCGGCGGCCCCGACACGCGCCTGAGGAGCTTCGACGGCACCCCGTTGGCGCTGTATGTGACGCTGCCCGCCGCGCCGTCGAGCGGCGCCGACGGCCAGTATCCCCTCGTCGTCCAGAGCCACGGTTGGGATGACCCGACAACCGGCCCGGCCGACACCCAGTATTACGGCCCCACCGCCGGCAGCTGGGCGAGGAACGGCTACGCCGTGCTTCAGCTCGTCGCCCGCGGCTTCGGCGACTCGTGCGGCACGGCGGCCTCCCGCCTCGCCGACCCCAGCGGCTGCGCGAACGGGTACCTCCGGCTCGACGACGAGCGCTACGAGGCCCGCGACGTCCAGAATGCGATCGGCCTGCTCGTCGACGAGGGCATCGTCAACTCCTCCCGCATCGGCGTGACCGGGGAGTCCTACGGCGGCGGCGTGTCGCTGGAGCTCGCCGGCCTCCGCAACCGGATCATGAACGCCGACGGGACGCTGAGCCCTTGGACGAGTCCGAACGGGACCCCGCTGAGCATCGCCGGTGCCGCCCCGGTCATCCCGTGGAGCGACCTCGCATATTCGCTCGTCCCCAACGGGCGGACGCTCGACTACCAGGCCACCTCCCCCACCGCCGACCTGTCGCCGATCGGCGTCGAGAAGCAGTCATTCGTCTCCGGGCTGTACGCCGAGGGCAACCAGTCCGGCTACTACGCCCCGCCGGGCACCAATTCCCAGGCCGACCTCACGAGCTGGTTCGCCTCGCTCAACGCGGGCGAGCCCTACGACACCAACACCGCTGACGTCGCGCTCGTCCAGCAGATCGCGGAGTACCACTCGCCCTACTACCTCCTCGACGGCGCGTACGGGACCGCACCGGTCGCGCCGCCGCCGCTCCTGATCGCCAACGGCTTCACCGACGATCTCCTCCCGGTCGACGAGGCGCTGCGCTACTACAACCTGGAGCGCTCCCTGTACCCCGGCGATCCGGTCGGCCTGTTCGATTGGGACGGCGGCCATCAGCGCGGTCAGAACAAGGCGGCGGACCATGCGCTGCTGTCGTCGCGGATCCAGGCGTTCTTCGACCACTACGTCAGGGGCACCGGCCCGCAACCTCGGTTGGGCGCCACCGCGCTGACCGAGACCTGTTCGAGCACCGCGCCGTCAGGCGGGCCATACTGGGCGTCCACCTGGGCCGGCCTGCACCCGGGCGAGGTCCGCTACTCCTCGGCGCCGGCGCAGACGATCTCGTCCAGCGCCGGCAACCCGGTCACCGCGCACACGGTCGACCCCATCACCGGCGGCGGCGCCTGCGCCACCGCTCCGGCGAGCGATCAGGGCGCCGGGGTGGCCACCTACCGGTTGCCCCCCGCCACCGGGTCGGGCTACACGCTCTTGGGCTCGCCGACGGTCATCGCCAACCTGAGCGTCAGCGGCACCTACCCATTCATCGCGGCCCGCCTGTGGGATGTCGACCCGGCGGCCAACACCGAGACCCTCGTGGCGCGCGGGCTGTACCGGGTGTCGTTCACCGGGCCGCAGGTCTTCCAGCTGCACCCCGGAGCCTGGCATTTCGCCGCCGGCCACATGCCCAAGCTGGAGCTGCTCGGACAGGACCCCCCGTACGCCCGGACGTCGAACGGCCAGTTCACGATTGCCGTCTCGGAGCTTGAGCTGCGGCTGCCCGTCCATGAGGTCCCCGGGGCGCCCGGCACGCCGGCGGCGGTCACGCGGCCACTGCCGCATTACGCGGCCTGCGTCGGCGCGCCGTCCTCCAGGATCAACCGGCGCGCCGCCCACCTCGGGCGCCACCGCCTCTCGGTGAGCGGCACCGCCTCGGAGCGGCGCTGCGCGGGCGCGCGCGTCGCTCGTGTCTACGTCAGCGTCGCGCGCCCTGTCGGCCGGGGGCGCTGCCGCTTCTTGACCGGCGGCGGTCGGCTGAGCCGCCCGCGCACGTGCCGGCGGCCGATCGAGCTCCGGGCGCGCGGCACTCGCCGCTGGCGGCTGTGCCGGCGTCTGAGCATCCCGGCCGGCCACTACCTGCTCCGCTCCGACGCCGTCGACGGGCGTGGTCGCCACCAGCGCCGCAGCGGCGCCTCCGTGGTGGCGCGGCGCGTTCGATAGCGTCCCCGCCATGGGGATTGAGACGCGGGCCTCCCCGGAGACCCCAGCCCGCACCTCCCTGGCGACGGTCCTGCGCGAGTGGACGCGGATCGGCGTGACCGGCTTCGGCGGGCCCCCCGCGCACATCGCGCTGCTGCGCGCGCTGGTCGTCGAGCGCCGCCGCTGGCTCGACGCCCGTGCCTTCGAGGACGCGAACGCCGCCTGCGGGCTGCTCCCCGGACCGGCCTCCACCCAGATGGCCATCTACTGCGCCTACCGGGTCGCCGGCCCGCCGGGCGCGATCGTCGGCGGTCTCGGCTTCATCGTCCCCGCGGTCATCGCCGTCATCGCCCTCTCGGCCGTCCTGTTCGGCCAGTCTCCGCCCCTGTGGATCCGGGGCGCCGGAGCCGGGGCGGGAGCGGCCGTCGCCGCCGTGGCGCTCGAGGCGGCGCGCGGCCTGGTGGCACCGAGCCTGGATCGCGCCCGGGAGCGCGGCGCCGTCGGATGGTGGGCGGCCTACCTGCTGGCCGGGGCTGCGGGCGCAGTGCTCGCCGGCCCGTATCTGGCGCTGGTGCTCGTCGGCTGCGGCGCGGTCGAGCTGGTCCGCCGCCGGGGCGCGGCCACGCGCCTGCCGGTCGTCGCCACCGGGCCCTTGGCGCTCATCGCCCAGGGGGGACTGGGCGCGCTGGCCTGGACGGCGCTCAAGGTCGGCGCCCTGTCCTTCGGCGGCGGCTTCGTGATCATTCCCCTGATGCAGGGGGACGCCGTCCACGCCTACCACTGGATGACCAACGCCCAGTTCCTCAACGCGGTGGCGCTCGGCCAGGTCACCCCCGGCCCAGTGGTCGCCACCGTCGCCGCCGTCGGCTACGCCGCACACGGTGTCGCCGGCGGCGCCATGGCGGCCGCGATCGCCTTCGCCCCGTCGTTTTCGTTCGTCCTGCTCGCCGGCCGCCATTTCGAGCGCCTGCGGGAGAATCCCCGCCCGCGCGCGTTCCTCGACGGCGCCGGCCCGGCGGCCATCGGCGCCATCGCCGGCGCCGCGGTCACGCTGGCCATCGCGCTGAGCGAGGCCTGGCAGTTCGCCGTCCTGGCGGCGGCCGCCGTGGCGCTGCTCGCCGCCCGGCGGGGGGTGGTGACGACGCTGCTCGCCGCCGGGTGCATCGGGGCGGTGGCGGCGCTGGCCGGAGCGCCGCTCCCCTGAGCATTCACATCACGTTCACCACGTCCTTCCGGCGCGGCCCCGGGCTGGCGGGCAGGATTGGGTGCGTCGGTTCCGAACCGGCGCGGGGCGTCGTAGAGTGTCCAGCATGCTGTGGCTCCTCCGACACGCCGAGGCCGCCGATGGAACGCCGGACGACGACCGGCCGCTGACCGAGCGCGGGTTCCGGCAGGCCGAGGCCGCCGGCCACGCCCTCCGGCAGCTGGGGGTCAACATCGACGTGTGCCTCTCCAGCCCCAAGCTGCGGGCGCTCCAGACCGCCCAGTGCGCATGCGCCCCGCTCAACGTCGAGGTGACGGTCGAACGGCGGCTCTCCGGCGAGCCGTTTGACGCCAACGATCTCGTCGCCGGGCTCGGCGATGTCCTCCTCGTCGGACACGACCCCTCGTTCTCCCTGACGCTGCACGACCTCACCGGCGCCCAGGCACGGATGAAGAAGGGCGGCCTGGCCGGCATCGCCAAGGGCGAGCTGGTCGTCCTGCTGCGCCCCTCCGAGCTGGAGGCCATCGCCGGAGCGGGGGTCCCAGCCACATGACCGAGGTCGGCTCGCAGCTTCCAGAGGTCGACGCCGCCGAGGCCACGGCCCGCGACGGACTCCCGGGCCTCGCCGACCACTCGCTGTACAACAACCGCGAGCTCTCCTGGCTGGACTTCAACGACCGCGTCCTGCAGCTCGCCGAGGATGAGTCGATCCCCCTCCTGGAGCGCCTGAAGTTCCTGGCCATCTTCGTCACCAACCTCGACGAGTTCTTCATGATCCGGGTGTCCGGCGTGCACGAGCAGCTGGAGTCGCGGATCGACTCGCGCGGTCCGGACGGGATGTCGCCGTCCGAGGTCCTCAACGGCATTCATGACCGGGTGCGCGAGCTCGATCACCGGCACGCCGACCAGTTCTCCCGCGTCGTCCGGCCGGAGCTGGCCGAGCACGGCATCCGGATCGTGGACTGCGACCGGTCCGGCGCGGCGCCCGGGGCCATCGAACGCCACTTCCGGGAGCAGATCTTCCCGGTGCTGACCCCGCTGGCGGTTGGCGCCGGCCGGCCGTTTCCGTATATCTCGAACCTGTCGCTCAGCCTGATCGTCCGCCTGCACGACCCGGACACCGACCAGGAGGCATTCGCCCGCGTCAAGGTCCCCAAGGAGGTCCTGCCGCGGTTCGTCGAGATCTCCAAGGACGTGTTCATCCCGCTCGAGGACGTCATCGCCCGCCACCTCGACGCGCTGTTCCCCGGGATGGACATCGTCAGCTACGACTACTTCCGGGTTACCCGGGATGCCGACTTCGAGGTGTCCGACGAGGCCAACGATCTGCTCCAAGCGGTCGAGGACGAGCTGCGGCGCCGGCGGTTCGGCGAGGTCGTCCGGCTCGAGGTCGGCGCGGGCATGGACCCGGCGCTGCGCACGCGGCTGATCGAGTGGCTCAATGTCGATGAGGTCCAGGTGTACGACGTCGAGGGTCTGCTCGACCTGGGGGACCTGTGGCAGATCGCCTCCATCAAGGACCGCCCGGACATCCGCTGGCCGAACTGGAACCCGGTGACGGCGTCCGGGCTGGTGACCGCCCCGGCCGACGGCGATGCCCAGCCGGACATGTTCGCCATGATGCGCGCCGGGGACGTGCTCGTCCACTACCCGTACCAGTCGTTCACCAGCAGCGTCGAGCGCTTCGTCAAGCAGGCCGTCGACGACCCCAACGTGCTGGCGATCAAGATGACCGTGTACCGGACGTCCGACGACTCGGCGCTGGTGCCGTCGCTCATCGAAGCCGCCGAGAAGGGCAAGCAGGCGGTCTGCCTGGTGGAGCTCAAGGCGCGGTTCGACGAGCGCCAGAACATCCGCTGGTCACGCGCCCTGGAGGAGGTGGGGGCCCATGTCGTGCACGGGATCCCGGGCCTGAAGACGCACGCCAAGGCCATCCTCATCGTCCGCCGGGAGCGGGGCGTGGTGCGCAACTACGTGATGATCGGCACGGGCAACTTCCACGCCAAGAACGCCCGCCTCTACGAGGACTTCGGCTACTTCACGGTCAACCGCGAGATCGGCGACGAGGTGGCCAACCTGTTCAACACCCTGACCGGGTACGGCCATCCCGAGCCGCAGCGCAAGACGCTGGTGGCGCCGACCTGGCTGCGCGAGCCGCTCATCCAGCAGATCGAGCAGACAATGGCGGCCCACCGGGAGGGCCGGGAGACGCGAATCGTCATGAAGATGAACGCTCTCGTCGACCAGAAGATCATCGCGGCGCTCTACGCGGCCTCCCAGGCGGGGGTGCCGATCCAGCTCAACGTCCGCGGGATCTGCTGTCTGGTGCCCGGGATTCCCGGCGTGTCGGACACGATCGAGGTCGTCTCCGTCGTCGGCCGCTTCCTCGAACATTCCCGCATCTACTCCTTCCACCGCGGCGACGAGCACGTCTACTACATCGGCTCGGCCGACCTCATGCCCCGCAACCTCGACACCCGCGTCGAGCTGCTGACGCCGATCGAGCGTCCGGAGCTACAGGCCGAGATCGAGGACACCCTGGAGCGCTGCCTGGCCGACGACACGTACTCCTGGACGCTCGGATCCGACGGCCGGTGGACCCGGCGCGAGACCCGGTCGCGCAGCGTCCACAACGAGCTGATGGAACGGACGCTGACCATGGCGGCGAGCTCCGGCAGCTGATCGGTTTGTGAACAGCGACGTCCTGCTGGTGCTGGTGGTCGTCGCGGCCACGGCGTTCGACTTCACCAACGGCTTCCACGACACGGCCAACGTCGTCGCGTCGTCGATCTCGACCCGGGCGCTCTCCCCTCGCGCCGCGATCGCCCTCGCCTCGGCGCTCAACTTCGTCGGCGCCTTCATCTCGCTGAAGGTGGCGGCCACGATCGCCACCGGGATCATCGACGCCGGCCAGGTGACCGAGCTCATCGCCTTCGCCGGCCTGATCGGCGCCATCGCCTGGAACCTCGTCACCTGGGCCAACGGGCTGCCCTCCAGCTCCTCGCACGCCCTCATCGGCGGGGTGGTCGGCGCCATGCTGGCCGCCGTCGGCGCATCCGGCGTGAAGTTCTCCGGCCTGATCAGCAAGGTCGTCGTCCCGGCGCTCATCTCCCCGGTCGCCGCCTTCCTCGCCGCCGGGCTGGCGATCGTCATCATCTACCGCGTGCTCGGCCGGCGACGCCCGGGGCCGGTTACGCGCGCGTTTCGCCTGGGGCAGATCGCGTCCAACTCGGCTCTGGCCATCGCCCACGGCACCAATGATGCCCAGAAGACCATGGGCGTCATCACCCTGGCGCTCGTGGCCCACGGGACCCTCAGCCCCCACCATGCCACCGTGCCCACCTGGGTCGTCGTCCTCTCGGCGACGTCGATGGCCGTCGGCACCTATGCCGGCGGCTGGCGGATCATCCGCACCGTCGGCAGCCGCATCATCAAGATGGACTCGGCCCAGGCCTTCTCGGCTCAGGCCTCCGGCGCCGCGGTGATCCTGGTCTCGTCGCACCTGGGGTATCCGCTGTCCTCCACTCACGTCATCTCCGGGGGCGTGATGGGCGCCGGCGCCGCCAAGCGGCTGTCGGCGGTGCGGTGGGGCGTGGCCGGCACCATCGCCACCGCCTGGGTGATCACCCTCCCGGCCGCCGGTCTGTTCGGTGCCGGCGCATACGCGCTCGCCACCGCCTTCGGCCCCACCGTGCTCACTCCCCTGCTGATCGCACTGCTGGCCCTCGGCGGGCCGACCGCGATGGCGCTCGCGACCCGCCGGCGTCGGCCGGCGGGAGCCGCGAGCGCCCGCGCCTAGGGAGTCGTTCCGCCGCCGGAGCCGCTGGTCGCCGCGGCAGTCGGCCGCACGCCCAGCTTGACCTGGACCTGCTTGGTCTGGCCAGATCGGTTGATCGTCAGCGTCACCGTCTGCCCGGGCGAGTAGTTGTCGATGGTGGCGATGAACTGGTCGGTCGTGGCGACCGTCTTGGAGTTGATGGCCGTGATCAGATCGCCCGCCTGCAGGCCGGCGGCAGTCGCCGGCGAGCCGTGCTGGACGCTGGAGATCTCGGCCCCACCCGCCGACGCGCCGGACAGCTCCACGCCCACGTAGGCGTGCTCGACCTTCTTACCGGCGATGATCTGGTTGGCGATCTTGGCGTCGGTGTTGATGGGGGTGGCGAAGCCGACGCCGGAGCTCGAGCCCTGACCGCTCTGGGTCGTGTTGTTGGTCTCGATCTGGTCGTTGAGGCCCAGCACCTGCGCGCCGGCGTTGAGCAGCGGGCCACCGGAGTTGCCCGGGTTGATCGCCGCGTCGGTCTGGATCGCACCGGGGATGGTGTAGTTGTTCGGCGCGGTGATGCTGCGGTCGACCTGGCTGACGATCCCGGCCGTCACCGTCTCCGGCAGGCTGAACGGACTGCCGATCGCGACGACTGGGTCGCCGACCTGGGCGGTGTCCGAGTTGGCGAGCGTCAGCGGATGAAGCTCGGAGGCGGGCACATCGACCTTGATGACGCCGACGTCGGTCGACGGGTCGGTGCCGATCAGCTTGGCCGGGACCTGCTTGCCGTTATTGAGGGTGACCTTGATCGAACTGGCGTTGGCGACGACGTGCTCGTCGGTCAGGATGTAGCCCTGCCGGTTGAAGACGACGCCGGAGCCCTCGCCCTCCTGGGTCTGGCCGCTGCCGCCGAAGAAGCCAAAGCCGGGGTTCTGGCTCTGGCTGGTGACAAGGATGTCGACGACGCCCGGGCTGGCCGCGCGGTAGATCTGGTTGATCGTCATCCCACCGGTGCTCTTGATCGACGCCGGCTCGCTGGTCGCGCTGGCGCTCGTCCCGGTGCTGCCGCTGGGGCTCTGGATGACGGTCGTCGTCGTCGTGGTCCCCGTGCTCCCGCTGGCGATGATCAGCGCGATGACTCCCCCGGCAATGGCGCCGCCGATGACCGGTATCCATCGGCTGAAAGTTCTCATGGTGTGACGTGTCTCCCTGGAAAGCGGTTGGTTTCCGGACTCAATGGCAACAGCTACCCGTGAGAACGGTTTCAGAGTTGGGGAAGAAGTCCATAAGGACGAGGCTAGCGACGGCCCCCGGTCGCGGCCGGGGCGGCCCGGTCTACGGCCCGGTCCCCGGTCGAGGCCGGGCGCGGGCCCGGCTACTCCCCGGTCTTCGACAGGTCGACGAAGAAGTCGAGCGATTCCGGGTTGGCCAGGGACTCCCGGGAGGCCGCCTGATCGGCGGGGGTCCCCATCAGGATCCGCTTGACCGGAACCTCCAGCACCTTGCCGGACAGCGTGCGGGGCACGGCCGCGATCTGGCGGATCTCATTGGGGACATGGCGGGGCGAGCAGTCCTCCCTGATCCGGCGGCGGATCTCGCCCTGAAGGTCGTCGGTCAGCTCCTCCCCCTCACGGAGGACCACGAACAGCGGCATCCACCCGTCCGTGGCGCCTCCAGCGACGGCTCGCTCGGCATCCGGCCTCGCCGAGTCCGGGCCGGGCTGGAGTCCTCCGGCTGGCAAGTCGACGACGAGCGCGTCGACGACGGCGTCGACGTCGAGCACCGCCCGGTAGATCTCGGCCGTCCCCATCCGGACCCCACCGCGGTTGATCGTCGAGTCCGACCGGCCGTAGATGACGGCCGTCCCCCGGGAGGTGATCTTGATCCAGTCGCCGTGGCGCCAGACGCCCGGATACATCGAGAAGTACGAGTCCCGCAGGCGCTCGCCGTCGTCATCGCCCCAGAAGAAGATCGGCATCGACGGCATCGGCTCGGTGATGACCAGCTCGCCGACCTCATCGATCCGGGGCCGGGCCTCCTCGTCCCAGGCCTGAACGTGCGCGCCGAGTGCTCGCGCCTGCAGCTCGCCCAGAAACACGGGGAGCGTCGGCACGCCGCCCACGAACGCCGTGCACATGTCGGTGCCGCCGGAGGTCGAGAACAGCCAGGTGTCCTCGCCGAGGCGGTCGTAGACCCAGCGAAAGCCCTCCGGCGACAGCGGCGACCCGGTCGAGCCCACCGCCCGCAGCCCGCCCAGCCCGCGGCCGCCGGCCCGCGGCTCCACCCCGGCCTTCATGCACGAGGCGATGAACGCCGCGCTGGTGCCGAACGTGGTGATCCGAGCTTCCTCGGCCAGGTCCCAGAGCGCGTCCAGCGACGGATAGCCCGGATTGCCGTCGAACAGGACGATCGACGCGTCGGTCAACAGCACGCCCACCAGGAAGTTCCACATCATCCAGCCGGTGGTCGAGAACCAGAACACCCGGTCCCCGGCATGGGCGTCGAGGTGCAGGTGGCCCATCTTCATCTGCTCGACCAGGATCCCGCCCTGGCCGTGGACGATGGGCTTGGGCAGGCCGGTCGTGCCGGAGCTGTACAGGACCCACAGCGGGTGGTCGAACGCCAGCGCGGTGAACGCCAGGTCCGAATCGTCCGGGCCGAGGAAACCCTCCTCCCAGCCGGTTTGGTCGAGGTAGCCGAGACGGACCACCTTCTCCAGGCCCGGCAACTCGCCGGCGATGCGCTCCACCAGCGCGGAGCGATCGAAGTCCCTGCCGCCGTAGCGATAGCCGTCGACCGCCAGCAGCACCTTCGGTCGCACCTGGGCGAAGCGGTCGATGACGCTGCGCGCGCCGAACTCCGGCGCCGCCGAGGACCACACCGCGCCAATCGACGCGCAGGCCAGAAAGCACGCGGTCGTCTCCGGGATGTTCGGCATGTAGGCGACGACCCGGTCGCCCTGGCCGACGCCGAGCGCGCGCAGCCCGGCCGCCACCTGGGCGGTCTCGGCACGCAACCGGCCCCACGTCCACTCAGCGAGCTCCGGCCGGACCTCGGACGCTGACCGGATGGCCACCTCGGCGTCGTCCTTGCCCCGGAACACGTGCTCGGCATACGAGATCCGGGAGCCCGGAAACCACTCGGCGCCCGGCATCGAGCGATCGCCGAGGACCACGTCTCCGCCCTCGCTGAAGCGCAGATGAAAGAACGCGGCCACCGCGGACCAGAATTCGTCGACAGCTCCGACCGACCACCGCCACAGGTCGTCATAGCTGTCGAACGACAGCCCGCGCTCGTCCCCCAGCCACCGCGTGAAGCGCGTCAGGGTCGCCCGCTCCACCCGCTCCGCGGACGGCTCCCACAGCAGCTCCGGCGCCTCGCTCATGGCGGCAATCGTAGACTGCCGCGCGTGGAGATGGCTCTCGTCGCGCCGTTCGCCGGCATCGTTGTCGCGGTCGCCGCCGAGCGTGTCAGCGCGGGGACTCCCGTGGTCGTCATTGAGGCGATGAAGATGGAGCACGAGGTGCTCGCCGAGCATGACGCCGTCGTGGTGAGCCTCGCCGTCGCCGTCGGCGATGCGGTGACCGAGGGCCAGCAGCTCGCCATCCTGGCCCGCGCCGATGGGCCGGCTCCCGCCGTTGCCCGCTCACAACCGGAGGTGCGCGACGACCTCAGCGCCGTCACCGAGCGCCACCAGATTGGGCAGGACCACCGCCGGCCGGACGCCGTGGCCAAACGCCACCAGCAGGGACGGCGCACCGCCCGGGAGAATCTCGGCGATCTCCTCGACCCCGGCACGTTCGTCGAGTACGGGCCACTGGTCATCGCCGCTCAGGAGCAGCGCCGTCCGCGGCCGGAGCTGATCGAGCGCACGCCCGCCGATGGGCTCGTCGGCGGGGTCGGCGCGGTCGACGACCAGCCGGTGGCGGCCATGTCCTACGACTACACGGTCCTGGCCGGCACGCAGGGCATGCGCAACCATCTCAAGAAGGACCGCCTGTTCGACGTCGCCCGGCGGCGCCGCCTTCCGGTCGTGTTGTTCGCCGAGGGCGGCGGCGGACGCCCCGGCGACGTCGACATGCCCATCATCTCCGGCCTGGACTGCCGCGCCTTTGCCCTGTTCGCGCGGCTGAGCGGCCTGGTGCCGCTCATCGGGATCGCCTCCGGGAACTGCTTCGCCGGCAACGCCGCGCTGCTGGGCTGCTGCGATGTCGTCATCGCCACCGAGGACGCCAGCATTGGCATGGGCGGTCCGGCGATGATCGAGGGCGGCGGCCTCGGCCGGTTCGCCGCGGAGGATGTCGGCCCCATCGACGTCCAGTGGACCAACGGCGTGGTCGACGTCCGCGTGGCCGACGACGCCGCGGCGGTCGCGGCCGCCAAGCGCTATCTCAGCTACTTCAGCCGCCGTCAGCCGCCGCCCACGACGGCGCCGGACCAAGCCGGACTGCGCGACCTCGTCCCGGCCAACCGCAAACGCATCTATGACATCCGCCCGGTCATCGAGACCCTGTGCGAGGACGTCCTCGAGCTGCGGCGCGGCTACGCGCCCGGGATGATCACCGCGCTGGCGCGCGTCGACGGACGGCCGCTCGGCCTCATCGCCAATGATCCATCCCACCTCGGCGGCGCCATCGAGGCCGACGGCGCCGACAAGGCGGCCCGGTTCATGGGCCTGTGCGACGCCTTCGGACTGCCGCTCCTGTTCCTAGCCGACACGCCCGGCTTCATGGTCGGCCCCGAGGCCGAGCGGACCGCGACCGTTCGACACTTCAGCCGGATGTTCACCACCGGCGCCAACCTCAGCGTGCCGACCGGCACGGTCGTCCTGCGCAAGGGGTACGGGCTCGGCGCCCAGGCGATGGCGGCCGGTGGCTTCAAGTCGCCGCTGTTTGTCGTCGGCTGGCCAACGTCGGAGTTCGGCGCCATGGGCCTCGAGGGCGCCGTCCGGCTGGGCATGCGCCGGGAGCTGGCCGAGATCGAGGACCCGGTGGCGCGCCACCAGGCGTTCGAGCAGATGGTCGCCGCCGCGTATGAGCGCGGGCGCGGGATCAGCATGGCGACGTATTTCGAGATCGACGACGTCATCGATCCCGTCGACACCCGCCGCTGGATCGCAACGCTGTTCGATCCGACAGCCCCGCCGTGGTGGCAGACGCCGGGCAAGCGCCGGCCCAACGTCGAGACCTGGTGACCGCTACCGCCGCCGGCGGCGGTGGACCTGAGGTCCGGCGGGCGTGCCCAGGCGGGACTCGCGGCCCGGACCGCCGCCGGTACCCCAGGGTGCGGGGATGAGTCTCCTCCGCAGGCGACGAGGCGCACATTCGTCGCAATCGGCAGGTGTCTGGAGAGGCCGGCAGGCCGGACACGGCGCGGGGATGCCGCAGTCAAGCCCGCCGTCAACTCGCATGCAATGACACCGGCGCGACATGCGGGTCAGCGTACGTCGGAAACCGTCAGCTCTTCGTGAGAGGATCCTGAGGATTGGCTGACAGCGGCTGGGGCTCTGACAGCGCCCGTGCCGGCCGCAGCTTGCCCAGCCGCGGCAACTCGATTCTGACCTCCAGGCCGCCGCTCTCCGGCGCCGTCAGCGTGGCCGTCCCGTGGTGGGCGCGGGCGATCGACTGGACGATCGACAGGCCGAGCCCAAAACCCCGGACCGACCGGTCCAGCCGCCGGAACGGCTCGACCAGCTCGGCCACCCGCTCCGGGTCGATCCGTGGGCCGCCGTTGGCGACGACGAGCTCCACGTGGTCGTCGTGGGTGCGCGTGCGCACTCGCAGGTACCCACGGGTCTCGTTGTGGTGGATGGCGTTGTCGACGAGGTTGGCGATCAGCCGCTCCAGCAGTCCCGGGTCGCCGCTCGTCCAGGCCGGCTCCAGATCGTCTTGGACGTCGATGTGCGCCTCCTGGGCACGAGCCCACAGATCGGTGATGCAGTCGGCGGCGAGCGCCGCGATATCGACCGGCTCCTCGTGCCCCGCGGCCGCCTCGCTGCGGGCCAGCAGAAGCAGGCTGGCGATCAGCCGCTCACAGCGATCGACGGTGTCTCGGATGGCCTCCCCCATCTCCCGCAGCTCACCGGTGCTCGCCCCCGGATCCGCGAGCGCCACGTCGATCTCCGTCCGCATGATCGCCAGTGGTGTCCGCAGCTCATGCGAGGCGCTGGCCACGAAGTGGCGCTGGCTGGCGAACGCGCCGTCGAGCCGGGCGAGCATGCCGTCGAAGGTGTCGGCGAGCTCCTTGAGCTCGTCCGCCGGCCCGTGGAGGTCGATGCGCTCGCCGAGGTTCTCACCGGACACGCGCCGCGCCGTCGCGGTGATCTCGCGCAGCGGGGCCAGGGCCCGGCCGGCGAGCAGCCAGCCGATGAGCACCGAGGTCGCGGTCATCAGCAGCAGCGCGCCGATGTACTCGAGCAGGAGCCGGTGCAGCGCGCCGCCCAGGATCTGGGCCTGGACGGTGTGGATGAGCCTGTCCTCCGGCGAGCCGGGCCGGAACCCGAACTCCCCGCGCGTCGGCTCGATCCCCAGCCGCTCGAGCACAGCCCGCAGGCTGTGGTGGGTGCGCAGGTTGGTGCGCGCGAACACGTAGCCCAGCGTCAGCAGCGCCGCGCCCGTGATCAGGAACACGGTCCCGTACAGCGCGGTCAGCCGCAGCCGGATCGTCGGTGCCGGCATGCGGAAAACCCGACCGGGCCGGCGGTCCATCAGGCCATCCTGTATCCGACCCCAATCACCGTCTGGACGACCGGCGGGTCGCCCAGCTTGCGCCGCAGGGTCATGATCGTCATGCGCACGACGTTGGTGAACGGATCGGTGTGCTCATCCCAGACGCGCTCCAGCAGCTGCTCGGCCGAGACGGTGGCGCCGTCGGCGGCCATCAGGGCCTCCAGCACGGCGAACTCCTTGCGGGCCAGGTCGATCTCCTGGCCGCCCCGGGTCAGTCGCCGGCGGGCCGGGTCGAGCTCCAGATCGCCGTGGGTCAGGACCGGCGGCCGGCTGGGCGAGGTGCGCCGGGCCAGCGCGTGGATCCGGGCGACGAGCTCGGCGAAGCGAAACGGCTTGGGCAGGTAGTCGTCAGCGCCGAGCGACAGCCCCTCAATGACGTCCTCCAGCGCCCCGGCCGCCGTCAGCATGAGAATCCCGGTGTCCGGGCGCTCCTCGCGGACGACGCGGCAGACGTCGTCACCGTGGACGCCGGGGAGGTCCCGGTCGAGCACGAGCACGTCGTAGCGCACCACCCGCGACTTGACCAGCGCCTGCTCGCCGTCCGGCGCCAGGTCGACGGCGAATCCGTGCCGGCGCAGCCCGCGCGCGATCGCGTCGGCGAGGCGCAGCTCGTCTTCGGCGATGAGAACGCGCACCCATGGAGCATGACCTGCCCCCCATAAGAGTGCAATAAGAACCCCTGGCCACGGTCAGATAGACGGCGGCGTTCAGCATTACACGGAACGACGTGACAACGAATCGTGCTACCGTCGCGTCATGGCTTCCCCTCCCAACATCGCCGAGCGCGGGATGGCCGTGGGCCTGCGCGCGCTCAACAAGGTCGCCTCCTCCGGGGCGATCGACCGCCTCGGCCTGCGCGACCCGGTCGTCAGCCTCATCCACGGCGCCACCCGGACCGGGGCCCGCACCGCCGCCACCGCCGGGCGCAGCTTCGCCGCGGCGCAGCGGCTGTCGCGCCCCGCCCGCCAGCCCCGGGCGCGCCAGAGCGACCTCTTCGACCTGACCCCCAGCGACGAGCAGGCCCTGCTCCGCGACTCCGTGCGCGAGTTCGCGCTCGCCGAGCTGCGGAAGGCGGCGCTCGAGGCCGACGCCGCCTGCGCGGCCCCGGCGAAGCTGCTGACCCAGGCCAACGAGCTGGGGCTGACGATGATCGGCGTCCCGGAGGAGGTCGGTGGCGCCGTGGCCGAGCGTTCGGCGACGACGACGGTGCTGATGAGCGAGGCGCTCGCTCAGGGCGACATGGGCATCGCCGTCGCCTGCCTCGCCCCGGCCGCCGTCTCGACGGCGATCAGCCTGTGGGGCGATGGCCAGCAGCAGGCCACCTACCTGCCGGAGTTCGTCGGCGATGACATTCCGGCCGCCGCCCTGGCGGTCATGGAGCCACGCCCGCTGTTCGACCCGTTCCACCTGGACACGACGGCCCGGGGGAGCGGTGGCGGATACGTGCTCAACGGCGTCAAGGCGCTCGTGCCCCGGGCCGGCGACGCCGAGGTGTTCGTCATCGCCGCGCACCTGGAGGGCGAGGGCCCCTCGCTGTTCATCGTCGAGCCCACGGCCGGGGGTATCTCGCTGGAGCCGGATCCGGGGATGGGCGTCCGGGCGTCGGGGATGCAGCGCCTGATCCTGGAGGATGTCCAGCTGCCCGCGACGGCGCTGCTCGGCGGCGGCGTGCGCGAGGTGTATGCCGAATGCGTCGCGCTGTCCCGGCTGGCCTGGTGCGCGCTGGCGGTCGGCACCGGCCAGGCGGTCCTCGACTACGTCTCGGACTACGTCAAGGACCGCAAGGCGTTCGGCGAGCCGGTGTCCAACCGCCAGGCGGTCGCCTTCGCGGTCGCCAACATGGCGATCGAGCTGGACGGGCTGCGCCTGGCCACCTACCGGGCCGCCGCCCGCGTCGACCAGGGCCTGCCGTTCCACCGCGAGGTCGCGCTCGCCCGCCGGCTGTGCGCCGACCGGGCGATGGCGATCGGCTCCGAGGGGGTTCAGCTCCTCGGCGGCCACGGCTACGTCAAGGAACACCCGGTCGAACGCTGGTACCGCGACCTGCGCGCCGCCGGAATCATGGAAGGGGCTCTGCTCGTCTGATGCTCAACCTCGAGACACCCAAGAAGTTCAACACCCTCATCACGCAGGCGCACCAGGTCGCAACCGAGGTGCTGCGGCCCAACTCCCGCAAGTACGACACGCTCGAGCACGCCTACCCCAAGGAGCTCGACATGCTGGCCGCGCTCATCGACGGCATGAACGAGAGCGGCGCGCTGGGCGGGGCGGGCGCGGGCGCCGTCGGCGGCAATGGATCGTCGCCGAACCAGAGCGACGACGGCGGGAATCGCAACGGCTCCAACATGGCCAGCCTGCTCGGCCTGATCGAGATGTGCTGGGGCGACGTCGGACTCCTGCTGGCGATGCCGCGCCAGGGCCTGGGGCAGGCGGCGATCGCCGCGGTGGCCAACGAGGAGCAGCTTCAACGCTTCGGCGGCAAGTGGGCGGCGATGGCGATCACCGAGCCGGAGGCCGGCTCGGACTCGGCGGCGATCCGCACCACCGCGGTGCTGGACGAATCGACGGGCGAGTACGTCCTCAACGGCGAGAAGATCTTCGTCACCTCCGGGGACCGGGCCGAGCTGATCGTGGTGTGGGCCACGCTGGACCGCAAGCAGGGGCGGGCGGCGATCAAGTCGTTCGTCGTCGAGCGCGACAACCCGGGGCTGAAGCTCGACCGCCTCGAGCACAAGCTCGGCATCCGCGCCTCGGACACGGCCAACTTCGTCCTGACCGACTGCCGGGTGCCGAAGGAGAATCTGCTCGGCTCGCCGGACATCGCCCCCAAGGGCGGCTTCTCCGGGGTCATGCAGACCTTCGACAACACCCGTCCGCTGGTCGCCGGCATGGCCGTCGGCGTCGCCCGGGCCTGCCTGGAGGCCACCCGTCGCCACCTGGAGGAGGCCGGGATCGTGATCGACTATGACGCTGCGCCGGCGCTCCAGGCTGCGGCCGCGGCCGAGTTCATCGCCATGGAGGCCGACTGGGAGGCCGCCCGGCTGCTGACGCTCCAGGCCGCCTGGATGGCCGACAACCGCAAGCCGAACTCTCTCCAGGCCTCGATGGCCAAGGCCAAGGCCGGGCGGATGGGCACCGACGTGGCCCTGCGCTGCGTCGCCCTGTGCGGCGCCACCGGCTTCGGCGAGGGCGAGCTGATGGAGAAGTGGGCCCGCGACGCCAAGATCCTCGATCTGTTCGAGGGCACCCAGCAGATTCAGCTGCTCATCATCGCCCGCCAGCTGCTCGGCAAGACGTCAGCCGAGTTGAAGTAGGGCGATCAGGTCGTCACGGACGCCGCGGCGGTCGTGCTCAAAGCGGTAGTCGGTGACGCGCATCGGCTTGATGCCGATGAGCTGGAGCTTGGTGTCCTTGACGCGGTCTTTCTCCATGTCGCGGACCGCGATGTGGTAGGGACGGCCGTCGAGCTCGAGCGCCACCATCTGCTGCGGCCACCAGCAGTCGATCTCCCAGCCATCGATGTGGACGTTACGCTGCGGCTCCGGGATTTCCGGGTGCGCCGGCAGCCAGGCGTCGAACGCGCGCTCGAGCTCTGACGTGCGGTCCGGCCGCGGGCGATACCGGCCCAGCGCCGTCTTGAGCCGGCCGATTCCGGGCCGCCGCTCGTGCCACTCCAGAGCTGCCTCGATGGCCTCGATGTTCAAGAGCCGCTTGCGCACGGCGAGGGTGATCAACCGGTCGAGCTCGCGGTCGCTCTCGGTCTTGGCCAGCTCGACGAACATGCGGGCGATCGAGCTGAAGACTGCTCGCGTGACAACACGCCCTCCTGCGCCGCCGCACTCTGGGGGAGATCCGGCCGATTTTCGGCCGCTTTTCCCCCAGAGTCACCCATCCACCGACGGTGACAGGAAACCCGTCACACGTGGGTGTCAGCTGTGTCAGATCTGTGCCGATGTGGAACGCAGCACGTCCCAGGCGCGGCGGACGTCGTCCTCGGTCGTCGACATCTGGCCGATCGCCATGCGCAACACGAACCGGCCGCCGAGGACGGCATGGGAGAGGAACACCTCTCCGGACGCGTTGACGCGCTCCAGCAGGGCCCGGTTGCGGTCGTCGTCGCCGTCGCACCGGAAGCAAACCAGTGAGAAGTGGCGTGGCGCGCACACCTCCCATCCGGGCTCCGAGCCGACCCAGTCCTCGAACGTCGAAGCCAACCCGACGCCGCGCCGGATGTGCTCCTGCAGGCCGCGCCGCCCGTAGCAGCGCAGCACCGCCCACAGCTTCAACGACCGGAACCGGCGGCCCAGGGCCGGTCCGTACTCGCTTAGAGACAGCGCGTCCTCGGCGTCCGGCGTGCGCAGGTACTCCGGGACCAGGCTGAACGCCGCGCGGAGGTCAGCGGGACGCGACGTCCACAGCAGCGAGCAGTCCATCGGCGTCAGCAGCCACTTGTGGGGGTTCACCACCAGGGAGTCGGCGCGCTCCACCCCATCGAACGCCCACCGGAACTCCGGGCAGACCATGGCCGACCCCGCGTAGGCGCCGTCGACGTGCAGCCAGGTGCCCGCGGCCTCGCAGGCGTCGGCGATCGCCGGGACCGGGTCGACGGAGGCGCTGGCGGTCGTCCCCACCGTCGCCACCACCACAGCGGCATGCCGCAGGTCGCCCAACTCGTCGGCGCGCATCCGGAACGCGTCATCGCACGCCACCCTCCGCACGTGCATGCCGGTCATCCGCGCCGCCTTGGCCACCGAGGAGTGGGTCTGCTCCGAGCACACGACCTCGTTGCGGCCGGTCGCCTCGCGCGCGGCGATCATGGCCGCCATCGTCGAGGTCGAGGCGCTGTCCTCGATGTGGCCGTGCCAGCCCTCCGGGAGCCCCAGCAGCCGGGCGGTCCAGTCGAGCACGACGCCCTCCAGCTCGGTCGACGCGGGTGCGGTCCGCCACAGGATGGCGATCGAGTTGAGCGTCGCCGCCAACAGCTCGGCCAGGATCCCCGGCTCGGCGGCGCTGGTGGCGAAATAGGCGAAGAAGCGGGGGTGCTGCCAGTGGGTGACCCCCGGCAGCAGGATCTCGTCCAGATCGCGCAGCACCGCGGAGAAGGGCTCCCCCTCCTCCGGGGCCTGGCGCGGCAGCCGCGCGCGGATCTCCCCCGGCTCGACCCGGGCCAGCACCGGACGCTCGCCGACGCGCTCCAGATACTCCGCGGCCCATTCCAGGACCGCCTCGCCGTCGGCCCTCAGGTCGACGACCGAGCGGCGCTCATCCGATGTGTGCGGGTCGGTCATGACGACCGGGCGGCGCTCATCCGATGTGTGCGGGTCGGTCATGCGTGAACTCATATCGCACCCCCGTCAGGTCCTCCGATCGCTCCCACAGTGCCCGGGCGGCGGTCTCATCGTAGGCCCGGCCCGCGCCCCGGGTCAGGCGCGGGGATCCGCGCAGCTCCATGAATCCGTCCGGGCCCGCCAGCGAGCCGCCGGGCAACCCGGGCATCGTCGCCGCATACAGCACCGGCAGCGCTCCCTGCTCGGCGCTCTGCGCGATGGTGTGGTTCATCACCCACATCGCGCCCCGCTCCAGTCGCGTGGCCGGCGCGGCGAACTGGAGGTTCGTCGCTGCGTAGCCCGGATGGGCAGCCAGGCTGAGCAGCGGGCTCCCCGCGGCGGCCACCCGGCGTGAGAGCTCCAACGCGAACATCAGGTTGGCGAGCTTGGACTGCCCGTACGCGAGCCAGTTGACGTACCGGCGACGCATCTGAAGGTCGTCGAGCCGGAGCCATCCGAATCGGTGCATGATGCTCGTCAGGGTCACCACCCGCGGCGCCGGCGCGGCGGACAGCAGCGGCAACAGCCGGCCGGTCAGGGCGAAGTGCCCCAGGTGGTTGGTCTGAAGCTGACTCTCGAACCCGTCGACCGTCTCCCGGCGCGGCGGCGCCATGATCCCGGCGTTGTTGACGAGGAGGTCGACCCGTTCATGGCTGTAGGTCAAACGCTCGGCGAAGTCCCGCACCGTTCCCAGATCAGCCAGGTCGAGCTGCTCCAGGTGGACGTCCGGCTCCGGCACGTCCCGGCCGACCTGCTCCAGCGCCCGGCGGCCCTTGTCGAGGTTGCGACAGGCCATGACGACGCAGGCACCGGCTCGCGTCAGCTCGCGGGCGGTGACGAGCCCCAGGCCGCTGTTGGCGCCGGTGACGACGGCGCACACCCCGCTCTGATCCGGGATGTCGGCGGCCGTCCACCCCGCCATCAGCCGGTCTCCATCGTCGCAAAGCCGATGCCGGCCCGGGTCAGGCGGTCGATGAGCGCCTGACCCATCGCCGCCGCTGGGGTCACCTGTCCGGCGCGGTCCGGGAGATCGTCGTGGGCCAGGCACAGCGCGGACTCGGCGAGCATCTTGGAGGTCTCTCCGTAGCCGGGGTCGCCCCCGCTGACCTCGGTGAGGATCCGGCGTCCGCCGGACTCGCCCCTGAAGCGGACCGTGAACCACGCCTTGGCCCGCTCCTGCGGCGTGGGGCCCTCCCCGGGGTCCTTGAGCTTGAGGAGCAGGTCGCGAGTCGGTGGCAGCTGGGCCAGGGCGGCCATGCCGGCGGCGCCGGCGACCAGGCCGGCCAGGACCGGCAGTCGCTTGACGACGAGATAGTGGCCGTAGGTGAAGTCCGGACCGTAGCGGTCGAGCGCGCGGGCGGAGCGCAGCACGGTCTGCGGGTCGATGGTGGGGAGCGGCAGGACCCAGCCGCCGGCGGCCTCATCGTGGTGCGGCGGCTTGGTCTCGCCCCTGATCCTCCGCCCCGCGGGACGCTCCTCCCGCCGGCGGCGCTGACCAGCCACCTGGTATCCCTGGCGCAGCCGGCTCATCCCGTGGACGAGCGTGTGATAGGTGCCGCCGGAGAACGAGGCGCCGGCGCGGACGAAGCCCTCCAGCCGGATCGGCGCGCTCTCCGGCAGCTGCTGCACGGTGTAGAGGGCGCCGAGGTCGTACGGAATCGAGTCAAACCCGCACGAGTGCACGAGCCGCGCGCCGGTGCGCTGCGCCTCGTCGTGGTAGCGCAGCCACATCAGATCGACGAACTCCGGCTCCCCGGTCAAGTCGACGTAGTCGGTGCCCGCGGCGGCGCAGGCGGCGACCATCGGCTCCCCGTAGTTGATGTACGGGCCGACGGTGCTGATCACGACCCTGGCCGACTCGGCGACGCGCCGGATCGACTCCGCGTCGGCGATGTCGGCACTCAGGAGATCGACGTCGGCACCCACCCGCTCTCGGACCGCCTCCAGCTTGCCCTGGTTGCGGCCGGCCAGTGCCCATCTCGGCGCGTTCGCATGCGCGGCCAGGTACTCGGCGGTCAGGCCCCCGGTGAAGCCGGTCGCGCCGAACAGGACGACGTCGTGCTCGCGCTCAGCCGTCGACCTCGACCTCCTGGGCGAGCTTCAGCGCGCGGTCGAGATCGACGCCGGCCCTGGCGGCCAGCCAGCAGGCCACCGGGGCCGCGATCCGCTCGGAGGAGTGGGCCGCCTCGGCGGCCAGGTCGAGGACGGCCTTGAGCTCATCCTTGGTGGGGGCGGGCGTGCCGAGCTTCTCGGCGAAGGCCGCCAGCCAGTCTGGCGCATTCATATGGGTCGGCAGGCTACCTGGCCCGGCACGCCCGCGGCGGCGCTGGCAAGATGCCGCGGGTCACAACCGACCACGACGAAAGGCAGTGCAGATGGCAATCCTCGAGGACAAGGTCGCAATCGTCACCGGATCGGCGCGCGGCATCGGGCGTGCCACCGCGGAGCTGCTCGCCTCGGAGGGCGCGAGGGTTCTGATCAACGATCTGGACGGCGACGTCGCCGAGCAGACCGCCTCGGAGATCTCCGGCGAGACGCTGGTGTTCAGCGGCGACCTGACCAAGCCGGGCGTGTGCGACCAACTGGTGGAGAAGGTCATCGGCGAGTGGGGCAAGGTCGACATCCTCATCAACAACGCGGGCTACACGATCGACGGCGCCATCCACAAGATGAGCGACGAGGCGTTCCAGCGGATGCTGGACATCCACACCGTCGTCCCGTTCCGGATGTGCCGCGCGGTCGCCCCCCACATGCGCGAGCCCGCCAAGCAGGAGCGCGAGCAGGGCGTCGAGTACTTCCGCAAGATCGTCAACGTCTCCTCGATCTCCGGCACCATGGGCAACGCCGGGCAGGCCAACTACTCCTCGGGCAAGTCCGGCGTCCTCGGCCTGACCAAGACCCTGGCCAAGGAATGGGGCCAGTTCAAGATCAACGTCAACGCTGTGGCGTTCGGCTTCATCGAGACCCGCCTGACCGCGGAGAAGGAGGAGTCGAACGTCATGGAGATCGACGGGGAGAAGGTCCAGCTCGGCATCCCGGGCCAGATGCGCCAGCTCGCCGCCAATCTCATCCCGCTCGGCCGTCCCGGATCGCCGGCCGAGGCCGCCGGGGGCGTGTTCCTGCTCTGCACCCCGTGGTCCAACTACATCACCGGCCAGGTGCTGGGGATCACCGGCGGGCAGTGGGGCGGGATGATCTCGTAGGCGGCAGGCCTACGGAAGGCGCACCCGCCGGGTCGACAGCCGGGTCGGACTGCGGCCGGCGGGTGTGTAGGTGACGACGAGCGCCAGGAGCTTTCGCCCGCGACGGGCCCGGAGCAGCGCGCGCCCACGGCGGTTGGGCCGGACGCCGATGCGGAGCCCTCCCGCCGCCGTCACTCTGCGCGTGCACCGGCCGTATGTCAGCCGGTGGGCGCGCTCCCAGGCCGTGGCCACGATCGACACCCGTCCCGGGCCCGGGAGGGTCAGGCTCACGGTGGCCAGGCCCCGCCGGCTGACGGTGACCCGCCTGATCGCAAACCGACTCGACGTGCCGATGACGTTGTAGGCGAGCTGCACGCTGTTCGACTGTCCCGTGACGTCGGTCGCGGTCACCGTGAAGGTGTGCCGGCCGACCGACCTGGTGTTGATCGCCCGGCCGTTGCCGACGCTGCCCGCGCACGATCGCACCGCGGCGCCCCCCTTGGCCGCCGAGCACCGGTAGCTGGCCCGGACCACCTGTCCCTCCGCGTAGGTGGCGCCGAACACCGGGGCGGTGATCGACACCACCGGCAACAGCGCCAGCGTCGAGGTGTAGGTGACAGTCTGCGTCGACGTCTGGCCGTCGGCGTCGGCCGCCCTCACCGTGAACGTGTGTGGGCCGATGGCATCGGGGAGCGCCACCGGCGGGCCGCTGACGGAGCCCACCGGGCTGCCGTCGACCGACGCGGTGCACGAGCTGAGCGATGCGTAGGCACCGGGCGCGCACGAGAACACCCCGGCCGGAATCGACTGCCAGTAGTAGCTCTCGCCGTTGAGCGGAGACGCCACCGAGGCGGTCGGCGCCCCGGCGACGGTGTAGTGGATGACCACCGTGTCCGTCTGACCATCCAAGCTCGTCGCCGTCGCCGAGTACGTGTGCGGTCCCAGCCCGGCGGTGCTCAGCCTCCCGGAGCCCCGCGAGGCTCCGTTGGAGTCGTCGCATGACCGGATGCCCGGACCGCCCGCGCCCTCGCTGCACTGAAAGCTCGTCGGCACCAACTGGTTGAGCGCATACGTCTGCCCATTGCCCGGCGAGGCGATCCGGGCGGCCGGCCGGGCGGCCACCACATAGGTGATCCTCGCCGTGGCGGTCTGCCCGTCCTGGCTGGTGGCGGTGACCGTGTACGTGTGCTGGCCCGGGGTGCCGGTGTCGAGCGACCCGGCGCTCCCGGAGCCGCCGGTGCTGTCCTGGCAGTGGGCGATCCCCGGTCCGCGGGGGTCGCTACAGGCAAACGCGGTCGCCACCGTCTGGCCGATCGGGTACGTCTGGCCGCCGGCCGGCGCGGTGATCTGCGCCGCCGGCGGTCCGTACACCGTCACCACGACCGTCTGGGTCACGGTGCCATCCAGCGCGGACGCCTGGAACGCGAACGAGTCGCCGCCCACAAAGCCGGGATTGGGCTGATACGTGATCGCCCCCGTCAGGGCATCGATCGTCGCGGTGCCGCTCGCCGCCGCGGTCGAGATCGAATACGCCACGGAGCCGACGTCGGTGCACTGCGCCTGGGCCTGGGCGGACTGGTTCTCGTTCATCGTCAGCGGGCCGACGGACGGGCAGCCCGGCCCGGCGGCCAGCGCGCCGGCGGGAGCCGCGGCCGCGGCCGCGGCCAGGCAGCATCCGGCGAGTAGCGCGAGCGTCACCCCCGCCCGCCCCCTCACGACGTGTTCCCCTCTCATGTGGTCCCTGATCGGCGCCAGCCTAACAACGCGCTCTCGCCGCGTGGACTACTCCGGGACGCCGCTGTCCAGCCGGGCCTGGCGCTGGAGCTCGTAGAGGTCCTCGCGGTTGCGGACATACTGGCGGGTGGCGTCGACGTGGGGCTGGTGGTCCCAGGACGTGTAGCGGCCCCGGCGCAGCGCGCGGGAGACGAGCCGGCGCTCACGCTGGCTGACGCGCACGCTCCGGTCGATCTCCGTCAGGTTCAGGTGGCGGTCGAGCTCGGCTCGCAGCTCGCCGCGCACGGCATCGTGGTCCGCGGAGCCGGTCAGGTCCCGAAGCTCGGCCGGGTCGGCGTCGAGGTCGTAGAGCAGGTCCGGGTCCTCGAGCGAGACGATGAGCTTGTGCGCGCCCCGGCGCACCATCGCCGACGGCGCCTGGACCCCCTCCGCGTGGTACTCGGACACCACCGGGTGGTCGACCCGCCCGCCGCCGAGCGCCGGGGCCAGGCTGACCCCGTCGCCCGGTCCGGCGACCGCATCGACCGGCAGCCCCGCCAGCTCGAGCACGGTGGGCGCAAAATCCAGCAGCGACACCGGCCCGCCGGCCCGCGCCGCACCGGCCCCGCCTGGGCCGCGGATGATCAACGGCACGCGGGCCGAGTGCTCGAGGAAGGACATCTTGTACCAGAGGCCCCGCTCGCCCAGCATCTCTCCGTGATCCGCGCAGAACAGGACCGCCGTGCGGTCGTCCAGGCCGGAGTCACGCAGCGCGCCCAGCACCTCGCCGACCCGCTCGTCCAGGTAGCTGACCGCCGCGTAGTAGCCGTGGCGGGCACGGCGGATCTGCTCGTCGGTCAGCCCGGCAGCATCGACCTGGCACATGGCGCGCAGCCGACGGCTGTGCGGATCCACCTCGTCCAGCGGCAGGGACGGCACCGACGGCAGCTCGATCTCAGAGCGCCGGTAGCGGTCCCAGAACCGCCCCGGGATCTCCCATGGGTCATGGGGATTGGTGAACGAGACGAACAGAAGGAACGGCTGGTCGGCCCGGTGACGCGCGATCTCATACAGCTTCCGGACGGCGTGGAAGGAGACCTCCTCGTCGTAGTCGGTCTGCATGCTCGCGTTGCAGATCCCGGGCGCCAGGACGCTCTCCATGGTGTGGTACCAGGGAAACGGATCGTCCAGGGGGCGGCTCCAGTCCGGCGTCCAGTCGACGTCAGCCGGATAGATGTCGGTTGTCAGCCGCTCCTCGAAGCCGTGGAGCTGGTCCGGCCCCACAAAGTGCATCTTGCCGGCGATGGCGGTGTGGTAGCCGGCGGCCCGCAGCGCGTGGACGACCGTCGGCGCGCCGGCGCGCAGCTCCGCGGCATTGTCGTAGACGCCGACGGACGAGGCGAAGCGGCCGGTCAGCATCGCGGCGCGCGCGGGCGCGCACAGCGGAAACGGCGTGTACGCGCTCTCGAACACGGTGCCGTCCTGGGCCAGCCCGGACAGCGCCGGCGTCTGGACCAGCGGGTGGCCGTACATGGGCAGCCACGACGCGGCCAGCTGGTCGGCCATCAGGACGAGGAACGAGGTGGGCGTCACGGGCCGGGCAGAATAGGGATCTCCGGCGGCGAACGCCGCCGCGGACGCTACGCTCCGCGCCACATGCGCCCAGGAGCGAGCGCAGTCGTCGTGCCCAGGAGTGCCGAGACCAGCCCGCTGATCGTCGCCCACCGCGGTGCGTGGGGCCTGGCGCCGCAGAACTCGCTGGAGGCGCTCGAGGACGCCATCGCAATCGGCTGCGACGGCATCGAGATCGACGTCCGGCGCACCGGCGACGGCCAGATCGTGCTCCTCCACGATGCCCGCGTCCGGCTGCGCACCGTCAACCGTCTGGAGCACCACCAGGTGCAGGCGCGGACGAAGGTCGGCCAGGCCCCGCTCCTCGAGGATGTCCTCAAGCGCGCGGCCGGGCGGATCCTGCTCGACATCGAACTCAAGGAGGACGGGTACGTCGGCGCCGTCATGGACGCCGTCCAGCGACACCTCAAGCCCGACCAGTACGTGGTGACCTCGTTCAACGACCGCGTCCTGACCCAGGTCAAGCGCCACGTGCCGGAGGCCCGCATCGGCGTGCTGCTGGCCCCGCGCCGCCACAAGGACCTGGAGCAGCGCCTCCGCGACACGAGCGCCGACTTCATCGCGCCCCATGTCGCCCTGACGAAGACCGGACTGTGCGCGTGGGCCGCGGCGCACGGCCTCGCGCTGTGGGTGTGGACGGTCAACGACCGCCTGGCGCTGCGCGCCGCGCTCGACGACCCGCGCGTCGCCGCGATCATCACCGATGAACCGGAGCGGGCACTCGTCCTTTCACGGGTTGTTGACACGGCCGACAGACGGGAGTAGGTTGTCGACAAGTTGGCGGAGAGGTCATCTTGGGGACTCGGCACCGTCGAGCGGCGCTCGACCACTGACCAGGTGCTGCACGAGCTTCGGACAGCGATCCTGGCCGGGCGGATCAAGCCTGAGGAGCAGTTGCCCGAGGCGGCGCTGGCCCAGTCGTTCGGCACCGGCCGCAGCGCGATCCGCGAGGCGCTACGGCACCTGGTGCAGGAGGGCCTGGTCGTCACCGAAATCAACCGCGGGGCCCGCGTGCGGCCCATCTCCATCGACGACGTCATCGACGTGTATCGCGCACGGACCGCGATCGAGGTGGCGGCGGTCGGCGCTGTTCTGGAGCGCGGCGAGGCGGTCGACCTGACCCCGCTCCGCACCGCGCAGCAGCGCATCCACGACGCCTCCCCCGCGAACGGCAGCGAGGCGCCGTCGCGCGAGCTGATCGCCGCCGACATCGACTTTCACCGCGCCATGGTGGGGCTGGCCGGGAGCCCGCGCCTGAGCCGGGCCTATGAACCGCTGGCTGCCGAGTCCCAGATGCTGCTCAACTGGCATCCGGTCTACTCGCTGTCGGATTACGTCGCCGACCACCAGCAGCTGCTCGACGCCATCGAGGCGCACGCTCCGACCGCCGGGGAGGTCGTACGGGCGCACCTGCAGCTGACGGTCGATCTGATCGTGCAGGAGGCCGGCCGGTACGCCGATCGCCTGGCCAGCGCGGAGAGTCTTGTCCATCACGATGTCCACAACGAGGGGAGCCTGGGGTGACTGACCACGACTACGCGCGCGAGGATGCTCTCGACGGGCTGACCCGCCGGCAGGTGCTGCACGGCGCCATGACCGGCGGTGCCATGCTGAGCGCGGGAGCTCTGCTCGCCGCCTGCGGTAGCAGCAACAGCTCCTCCAGCGCGGCGACGAGCGCGCCCGCGGGCAGCGGCGCCAGCACCGGCACGCCCAAGGCCGGCGGCGTCATCTCCGTCGGTTCCACCGGCGGCGGGGCCAAGGACACCATCGACGCCCACCTGCCGACGGCGGACCCGGACATCATGCGCGTCTGGAACCTGTACGAGCCGCTCGCCGTGCGCCCGCCGGACTTCGGTCCCCTGGAGATGATGGTCGCCGAGTCGCTGGAGCCCCAGCACGGCAAGGCCAATGCCTGGGTGGTCACGCTGCGGTCCGGGATCGAGTTCCACAACGGCAAGTCGGTGGCCCCGGAGGACGTCATCTTCTCGTTGCAGCGGATCCTCGACCCCAAGAACCCCAAGGTCGGCGCCGCCTCGATCGGCTACATCGACGCCGCGGGACTCAAGAAGCTCTCCTCAAACCAGGTCCTCATCCCGCTCAAGATCTCCAATTCCGCGTTCCCGGATGACATCGGCCAGTACTTCAACGGGATCGTCCCCGTCGGCTACAACCCGTCCAAGCCGATCGGCACCGGCGCGTTCATGTACGAGAGCTTCACGCCCGGCCAGCAGAGCGTGTTCAAGAAGTTCCCCAACTACTGGCAGAGCGGCAAGCCGTACCTCGACCAGCTGACGATCATCGACTTCACCGACGACACCGCGCGGGTCAACGCCCTGCTCGGCGGACAGGTGCAGGCGATCGACAACCTCCCCTCCGGGCAGATCGCCCAGGTCCAGGGGACCTCCGGGCTCAAGGTGCTCATCTCGCAGACCGGCGAGTGGCAGCCGTTCACGATGCGCGTCGACCAGCCGCCGTTCTCCGACAACCGGGTCCGGCAGGCGTTCCGGCTGATCGTCAACCGCCCGCAGATGGTCGAGCAGGTGCTGTCCGGCCAGGGCCGGATCGCCAACGACATGTACGCGCCGTACGACCCGGCCTATGCCTCGTCGCTGCCCCAGCGCCACCAGGACATCGAGCAGGCCAAGTCGCTGCTCAAGCAGGCGGGGCATGAGAACCTGACCGTGACGCTCACGACGGCGCCCGTGTTCCAGGGGATCGTGCAGGCGGCCGAGGTGTTCGCCCAGCAGGCCAGCCAGGCCGGCGTCAACGTCAAGCTCCAGAAGCTCGACAGCGGGACGTTCTACGGCCCCAACTACCTGAAGTGGACGTTCGCCCAGGACTTCTGGGCGACCCGCATGTACCTCCCGCAGGTGGCGCAGGGGAGCCTGCCCAACTCGCCCTTCAACGAGACGCACTGGGCCAACCCCACGTTCCTCAAGTACATCAACCAGGCCCGGGCGGAACTGGATCAGGCCAAGCGCAACCAGATCCTCCTCCAGGCCCAGACGCTGGAGTACAACGAGGGCGGGTACATCATCCCGTACTTCTCCAACCAGATCGACGCGTACAGCACCAAGTACACCGGCTTCGTGGAGGCGAAGTCCGGGTTCCCGCTCGGCAACTACTGGTTCAAGAACGTGGGACTCAAGGCCTGAGCTAGAAACGCGAACGGAGGGGAGGCCGGGCACATGGCCAAGTTCATCCTCAAACGGGTCCTCCTGGGGCTCCTGACGCTGTTTCTGGTGTCGGTGGTGGTGTTCGCCGCCACCCAGGCGCTGCCCGGGAACGCGGCGGTCGCCATCCTCGGCCGCAACGCCACGCCGGAACGGGTGGCCGCGCTGACCCGCCAGCTGCACCTCAACGAATCGGCGTTCTCCCAATACACGCACTGGCTGGGGAACATCCTCCACGGCAACCTGGGAATCTCGGCGGCGACCCAGCAGGCGGTCACCCACTACATCAGCGGCCGCCTCGCCAACTCGGCGTTCCTGGTCCTCGTCTCCGCGATCGTCGCCGTCCCGCTGTCGATCGCGCTCGGCGTCCTCATGGCGGTGCGGCGCGACAAGCCGACCGACCACGTCCTGTCGATCGGCACCCTGGGGCTGGCGGCGCTGCCGGAGTTCGTGATCGGCATCGCGCTGGTGCTGCTGTTCGCCACCAATGTGTCCCACGTGCTGCCGGCGGTGTCGATCATCCCGCCGGGTGAACATGCCTGGAACGTGCCCAAGGTGGTCATCCTGCCCGCGGCGACGCTGATCATCGCGGTGACTCCGTACATCAGCCGGATCATGCGCGCCTCGATGGTGGAGGTCCTGGAGTCCGAGTACGTGACCATGGCCCGGCTCAAGGGCCTGCCGAACCGGACGGTCATCTGGCGCCACGCCGTGCCGAACGCGATCGTCCCGGCGATCCAGGTCTCGGCCCTCCAGCTGGCCTATATGGCCGGCGGCGTGGTCATCGTGGAGGTCGTGTTCTCCTATCCGGGGATCGGCTCCGCGCTCGTCGACGCGGTCGGCAACCGCGATGTCCCCGTCGTGCAGGCGCTGTCGCTGATCATCGCCGCCGTCTACGTGATCGTGAACCTGGGAGCGGACGTCATCACGGTCCTCGTCACGCCGCGACTGAGGACGGCGGCACGATGAGCACCTCCGCCGTCAGCGGCGAGGCGCTCGCCGCCGCCGCCCCTCCGGAGATGCGCCAGCGCCAGTGGCGCGTGCTGTTGCGCGCCACCATGAGCCAGTGGCGGTCGCGCATCGGCCTGGCCGTCGTCCTCCTGATGGTGCTGATCGCCATCTTCGGACCGCTCATCGCGCCCCATCCGCCGACCGCGTTCGTATCGGCGCCCAACAGCCCGGCGGGCCAGAACGGCCTCCTGTTCGGCGCCGACTCCCTCGGCCGGGACGTGTGGAGCCGGTTCCTGTACGGGGGGCGCACCGTGCTGGGCATGTCGGTGGCCTCGACGATCATCGGCGTCGGCCTCGGTCTGGTCATCGGCCTGGCTGCGGCCTATTTCAGCGGCTGGATCGATGAGGTCCTGATGCGGATCTCCGACGTGTTCATGGCCTTCCCCCAGATCGTGCTGGCGCTGCTGGTGGTGGCGGCGTTTGGGCCGAGCGTGCCGTTGATCATCCTGATCGTGGGGATCTCGACCGCGCCGCGCGTGGCCCGGGTCATCCGCGGCGCCGCCCAGCAGATCGTCGAACGCGACTTCATCAAGTCGGCGGAGGCCGTCGGCGAGCCGCGACGACGGATCATCTTCGGCGAGCTGCTGCCCAACGTCACCAGCCCGCTGCTCGTCGAGGTGGGACTCCGGCTCACGTATTCGATCGGGTTGATCGCCGCCTTGAACTTCATCGGCGACGGGATCCAGCCGCCGACCTCCGACTGGGGCCTGATGATCTACGAGAACCGCCTGGCGGTGACCGTGCAGCCGTGGGGCGTCGTTTTGCCCGTTTTGGCGATCGCGCTGCTGACGATCGGAACCAACCTTCTGACCGATGGGTACGCGCGCGCGGCCATCGGCCTGGACCGAGGGGAGTGAGCATGAGCGTCGCCGAACAGTCGAGCGCGGTCACCGTCCGCGAGCTCAGAATCGACCTCGTCTCCAGCGGCGTCGACATCGTCGAAGCGATCGCCCTCGACGTCCGTGCCGGAGAGGTCCTGGGGCTCGTGGGCGAAAGCGGCTGCGGCAAGACCACCGTCGGCATGGCCCTCATGGGCTATTGCCGGCCGGGAGGCCGGGTAACAGGAGGCGAGATCCTCATCGACGGCCGCCCGCTGGCCGCGATGGGGGCCACCGAGCTGCGCAGGCTGCGCGGCGGGACCGTCTCCTACATCCCGCAGGATCCGGGAACGGCGTTGAACCCGGCGCTGCGGATCGGCCGTCAGATGTCGGAGATGCTCGAGGCCCATCCCGGCGGCGCGAGCGCCGAGGAGCACCAGGCCCGCATCCGCGAGACGCTGGAGGAGGTCGCGCTACCCGGCACCGAGGAGTTCCTGCGCCGGTATCCGCACCAGCTGTCCGGCGGCCAGCAGCAGCGGGTGGCGATCGCGATGGCGTTCGCGTGCCGCCCGCGCGTGATCGTGTGCGACGAGCCGACCACCGGCCTGGACGTGACGACGCAGGCGCGGGTGCTGGAGACGGTGCGCGACCTGTGTCAGACCCACCAGGTCGCCGCGGTCTACGTCAGCCATGACCTGGCGGTCGTGGCCGAGCTCGCCGATCAGGTGGCGGTCATGTACGCCGGGCGGATCGTGGAGCGCGGCCCCCGGGACGCGATCTTCTCCGCCCCCCGTCATCCATACACTCGCAAGCTGCTCCGGGCCGTGCCGGACCTGGAGGGCCGCCGCGCCGTGGTCGGCATCGGGGGGCACGCGCCCCTGCCGGGAAGCCGGCCGACCGGATGCTTCTTCCACCCTCGTTGTGAGCTGGCCACCGAGCGCTGCCGTGAGGAGTTTCCGCCGCCCACCGAGCTGGAGGCGGGGCATGTCGTGCACTGTTACCACGCGCAGGAGGCGCTCAGCGAGCTGCCCACCACCGGGGAACTGGCGGCCGCCGCACGGGCCGGCGAAGTGGTCATCGCCGTCGAGAACGTCAATGCGAACCACGGGAAGAACCACGTGCTGTTCGACATCGACGTGGCGGTGCGCCGCAACGAGTGCGTGGCCCTCGTTGGTGAAAGTGGCTCCGGCAAGACGACGCTGGCCCGGTGCATCGCCGGCCTGCACACCAACTGGACTGGCGACATCAAGCTCGGCGACCGCCCGCTGCCGGAGAGCGCTCGCCACCGAACGTCCGAGGCGCGCAAGCAGATCCAGTACGTATTCCAGAACCCGTATGCGTCGCTGAACCCGCGGCGGACCGTCGGACAGACGATCGCCCGCCAGCTGCAGTTGTTCTTCCCGCAGCATCGGCGCGAGACCGGACGGCGGGTCGCCGAGTGCCTGGAGCGGGTCTCCCTCTCGGCCGCCGCGGCCAACCGCTACCCGGACCAGCTCTCCGGCGGCGAGCGCCAGCGGGTGGCGATCGCCCGGGCTCTGGCCGCCGAGCCGTCGCTGCTCGTCTGCGACGAGGTGACCTCGGCCCTCGACGTCTCCGTCCAGGCAGCGATCGTCGAGCTCCTGCGCGACCTGCGGGTCCAGACCGGCCTGAGCATGCTGTTCATCACCCACAACCTGGCCCTCATCCGGACGATCGCCGATCGCGTGGTGGTCATGACCGAGGGGCGGATCGTGGAGTCCGGGGCGACGCTCGACGTGTTCACGTCCCCCAGCGCCGAGTACACGGGCAAGCTCCTGGCCAACACGCCGACCGTCGAGGCCGCCCTCCAGCGGTGAACACCGAGGCCTTCATCACCTGCGCCGTCACCGGTGCCGGCGACACGACCGCGCGCAGCGACCACGTGCCGGTGACCCCGGAGCAGATCGCCGACAGCGCGCTGGAGGCAGCGCGGGCGGGCGCCGCCGTGGTCCACATTCACGTCCGAGACCCGGCGACCGGCCGGGGATCGCGCGATGTCGAGCTCTACCGCGGGGTCGTCGACCGGATCAGAGCCGCCGACATCGACGTCGTCATCAACCTCACCAGCGGGATGGGGGGCGATCTCGTCCTCGGCGGGCCCCAGACGCCGTTGCCGCTGGACGACGCCGGCACCGACATGGTGGGCGCGCATGAGCGGCTGGCCCACGTCCGGCAGCTGCGCCCGGAGATCTGCACGCTCGACTGCGGGACGATGAACTTCGCCGCCGGCGGCGACTACGTCATGACGAATACCCCGGACATGCTCCGCGCGATGGCCCGCGAGATCCGGGAGCTCGGCGTCCGTCCGGAGCTGGAGGTGTTCGACACCGGGCAGATGATCATGGTCAGGGACCTGATCGCCGAGGGGCTAATCGACGATCCGGCGCTCATCCAGCTGTGCATGGGGATCCGCTACGGGGCGCCGGACGATCCGGGCACGCTGCTGGGACTCGTCGACCTGCTCCCGCCGGGGGCTGTCTTCTCGGCGTTCGCGATCGGCCGGATGCAGCTGCCGTACGTGGCGATGGCCGTGCTGGCCGGCGGGAACGTCAGAGTGGGACTGGAGGACAACCTGTACCTCGGACCGGGCGAGAAGGCGAGGAACGGGCAGTTGGTGGAGCGCGCGCACACCATCCTGCGCGCGATGAACGTCCGCGTGCTCGGCCCGGAAGAGGTGCGCGACCGGCTCGGTCTCAACGGCGGTGGCTGAGCCCCGGACGGTCGGTCTCCTCGGCGCCGGCGTCATCGGCGGCGGGTGGGCAGCGCGGTTTCTGCTCGCCGGCCTCGACGTGCGCCTGTTCGACCCCTCCCCCGCCGCCGCCGAGGCCGTGGGGCAGACCGTCGAGCGTGCCCGCCGGGCGTGGCGGCGGCTGACGCTGGCGCCGCTCCCGCCGGAAGGCAGCCTCGAGTTGTGCGCCACCGTCGAGGACGCGGTCCATGGCGTCGATCTCGTCCAGGAGTCGGCGCCGGAGCGTGAGGACCTCAAGGTCGACCTGCTCGGTCAGGCGAGCCGCGCGGCAGCGCCGGACGCAATCATCGCCACGTCGACGTCGGGGCTGTTGCCGTCCCGGCTGGCGCTGGGGGTCACGCACCCGGAGCGCTTCGTCGTCGGCCACCCGTTCAACCCCGTCTACCTGCTCCCCCTGGTCGAGGTCTGCGGGTCTGATCGCACGGCGCCGGAGACGATCGAGCGGGCGGCCTACGTCTACCGCTGGGTGGGGATGCGCCCGCTCATCGTCCGCAAGGAGATCGACGGGTTCATCGCCGACCGTTTGCTCGAGGCGCTCTGGCGCGAGGCGCTGTGGCTGGTCGCCGACGACGTCGCCACGGTGGAGGAGATCGACGACGCCATCCGGTTCGGCGCCGGCCTGCGCTGGGCGGCGATGGGAACGTTCCTCACCTACCGGCTGGCCGGCGGGGCAGCCGGCATGCGCCATTTCATGGCGCAGTTCGGCCCGGCGCTCCAGCTGCCGTGGACGCGGCTGACGGACGTCCCGGAGCTCGACGAGGCCCTCCTCGACAAGCTGGTGGAGCAGTCCGACGCCCAGGCCGGCGGACTGTCGGTGGCCGAGCTCGAGCAGCTCCGTGACGACTGCCTGATCGCCGTGCTGCGCGGGCTGGCCGGGACCGGGTTCGCGGCCGGCGAGGTGCTGGCCACCACCGAGCGAACTCTGTACGAGCGTGCCGCGGACGAGGGCGACCTGCCGCCGCTTGACGACGGCCGCCTCCGGCTGCACGAGGTTCACGTCCGGCCGGACTGGATCGACTACAACGGCCACATGACCGAGAGCCGTTACCTCCAGGTCCTCGCCGACGCCACCGACGCGTTCCTGCGCCGGGTCGGCATCGTCGGCCCGTACATCGACACCGGACGCTCGTACTACACGGTCGAGACCCACATCCGCCACCTCGGCGAGGCGCACGCCGGCGACCGGCTCGTCGTCGCCACCCGCATGCTCGGCCATGACCCCAAGCGGCTGCACCTGTTCCATGAGCTGATGCGGGCCGACGACCACGCGGTCATCGCCACCGGGGAGCACATGCTCCTCCACGTCGACCGCACGGCCGGACGGACGGTGCCGGCCGCCGAGGAGATCCTGGCCGAGCTCAACGAGATCTTTCAGCTGCACCGGGCCCTCCCCTGGCCAGAGGGCGGCGGCAACAAGATCAGTCCGACCCACCCCCCGCGGGTCCCCGCGCCGGAGAACTAGAGCTGGTTCAGCCGCCGGTCCCCGCGCCGGAGACCTAGAGCTGGCTCAGCCGCTGCTCCACTAGCCGCCGCTCCGGGCTCTCGTCGAACAGCTCCAGCGCACGTTCGTATGCCTGCCGGGCCTCCGCGGTCCGACCCATCCGCCGCAACAGCTCGGCGCGGGCCGAGTGCAGGTAGCGGTAGGCCCCCAGGGGAAGCCGGTCGATGATCTCAAGGCCCGCCTCCGGCCCCTCGGCCTCGCCGACCGCAACCGCCCGGTTGAGCTCCACCACCGGCGACCGCGTCAGCTGGGCGAGCTCGCCGTAGAGCGCGGCGATCTGCGGCCAGTCGCGCGGCTGCTCGAGGTGGAGCGAGGCGATCGCCGCCTGCACGACGTATTCACCATGACCGGGCAGCGCCAGCGCCCGGTCCAGCCGCCGGCGCCCCTCATCGATCTCCGCCTGGTTCCACAGGCTGCGGTCCTGGTCGGAGAGCATGACCAGGTCGCCGGCGATGAACCGGGCCGCACGGCGCGAGTCGTGCAGGAGCATGAGGGCCAGCAGACCGTGGACCTCGGCCTCGTCCGGCATCAGCTCCACCAGCGATCGGCCCAGCCGCAGCGCCTCGGCACTGAGATCGTTCCGGCTCGTCCAGCCCTCGTTGAAGATGAGGTAGACGACGGCGAGCACGGCCGCCAGGCGGTCCGGCAGGTGATGGTCGGCCGGGACGCGGAACGGGATCCCGGCCGTCTTGATCTTGCGCTTGGCCCGGACGAGGCGCTGGGCCATCGTCGCCTCCGAGACCAGGAACGCCCGGGCGATCTCCTCGGTCGTCAGGCCGCCCAGGGTCCGCAGCGTCAGCGCCACCTGCGCCTCGGTCGACAGCGCCGGGTGACAGCAGGTGAAGATGAGCTCGAGTCGCTCGTCTTTGAACGTCATCTCGGTGTCGTCCTCGTCGCTCACCGACGCGGGGGCCTCCAGCCGGCGGGTCTTGGCCTCCAGCACGCGCTGGCGGCGGATCCGGTCGATCGCCCGGCGGCGGGCGGTCGTCAGCAGCCACAGGCTGGGGTTGGTGGGAACCCCGTCCCGCGGCCAGCGTTCGGCCGCCACCGCAAATGCCTCCTGGGCGGCCTCCTCGGCGCGCTCAAAGTCGCCGAGGAAACCGATCAGGGAGGCGAGAACCCGCCCCCAGTGCTCGCGGAAGGCCTGGTCGAGGGCTAGCTCTGTGACCACTCGACGATCGGACGGATCTCGATGGCGCCGCCCAGTTGCACCGCCGGGATCTGGCTGGCCAGGTCGATGGCGGCGTCGAGATCGTCGGCCTCGTACATGAAGTAGCCGTCGAGGGCTTCCTTGGTCTCCACGTACGGGCCGTCGGTGGTCAGCGTCTGACCGTCCTGGGCCCGCACCGTGGTCGCGGACTCCGGCGGCTGAAGCTGGTTGCCCGGGGTCACCCCGGCGGTCTGGTTGATCGTCCCCCAGCCGGCGACGATCTTCTGCTGTTCGTCCTCCGGGAGAGTCTGCCAATCTCGCGCCTTCGGACCCAGGTTGATCAACATCATGTACTTCATTCGTCCCTCCTTGTGGGAAATGGTCTCATGAGAGACGAACGGGGCGGTGCTCGATCGACAGCTCGTCAGAAAGATCTTGGCGCGGGCTCACGTCGCTGCTCCGAGGACGATCACACCGGCGATCACACAGGCGACGCCCACCCATTGCGGCCCAGATGGTCGCTCGTGGAACAGCGAGACGCCCATCGCGATCGGCACGATGGCGTAGGGCGCCGACGCAGCCGCGACGATCGCGGCCGCGGCGTGCCCAACTCCGAGGTTGAAGCAGACATATCCGCCCGTGTCGAGCATCGCCAGTAGCGCGAGCACCGCCAGCAGGGTGCGCCAGGGCAGCGCCGGCTGCGCGCCCTCAGGCGCAGCCACGGCGCCCGCGGCCAGCGGACCCGCGCCGGCCGCGATCGCGTCGATCTCCGGCGCCTCGGTCGCTTCGGGCTCCTCATCGGTGGACCGCGCCCCACCGCCCGCGAGCACATGGCCGAGCACGAACACCGTCGCGAACGCGCGGGCCAGGAAAATGGGGGCGAGCCAGCCAAGTCGGTCGCGGTAGTAGGAGACGCCGAATACGAAGCCGCCCAGCAGCGCCATCGCGCACAACGCGAGCACGAATCCCAGCGCCGACCGCCGCCGTAGCGTCGTGTGCCCGATCGCGCGCACGTCGGCCGACGCCAGCATCGCGCCCGCGATCGTGATCCCGACCGCCACCCCCTGTACCGCCGTCAGCGCGTTTGAGGCAAACACAACCGCCAGCAGCACCGTCACCGCCGCGTACCCCGACACGATCGGGCTCAACACCGAGATCGGCCCGATCGCGAGCGCGCCATAGAACGTCAGGTAGGAGACCCAGCCCACGGCTCCGATCCCGACGTAGAACGCGATCTCGCTCCCGCTGACCTTGGTGAGCCCGCCGGTCGCGAGCACCAGCACGGTCAGCGGGACCAGCGCCAACAGATGGAAGCCCAGCACCACTCGTAATGCGCCGATTCCCCGTGATGCGAGTGCCGCGAAATAGTCCGCCAGCCCCCAGGAGAGCGCAGCGCCGAGGCCGAGTGCTACGCCCACTCATCGTCTCCGTGGTGGGCGGGCACGATCCGGTCAGCTTACGGGTTGGCCCAGGCGCCAGCACGGTCGGTGGCCGGTGCGATATAAATGCGCCGCACGTTTGAACAAATTCGTCACATGAGGGGTGAGTAGATGTCGACCGGAGACCTCCACCGCACTGCGTTCGACACGGTTCAGCGGGAGGCGGGAGCGACGTGGACCGACTGGGAGGGTTGGGCCTGGGCGGCTGACTTCGGCGATGCGGTGGCCGAGCACCAAGCGACGCGGACGACCTGCAACACATGGGATGAGTCGCCGCTTCGCAAGTGGATCCTGCGCGGCCCGGACGCGGTGGCGCTGGCCGACACCCTGTTCACCAACGACATGGCCGGACTGGAGGTGGGTCAGGTCCGCTACGGCGCGATCTGCGACGAGCAGGGCAAGATGATCATGGACGGCACAGTGTTCAAGCTGGCCGACGACCACTGCCTGTCGATCACCAGCTACGACTCGGACCTGGAGTGGTACAGACACGTCGCATCCGACCGCGGGCTCGACGTGCAGGTCGAGGATCGAACGGCGGAGATGCCCCACCTGCAGGTCCAGGGTCCCAAGGCCCGTGAGGTGCTGGGGCCCATCACCGAGGGCGCCGACGTCAACACCCTGCGCTACTTCCGTTTCATCCACGAGGGAGTCAAGGTGGGCGGCGTACCCTGCTGGCTGTCGCGGACCGGGTACTCGGGCGAGCTGGGGTTCGAGATCTACTGCTCGGTCGATGACGCACCCCACCTGTGGCACGCCGTGATGAAGGCCGGCGAGCCGCACGGGCTCAAGCCGATCGGCCTGTCGGCGATCGAGACGCTGCGGATCGAATCGGGCCTGCTGTTCCCGGACATCGACTATTTCCCCCACTCCACGGACCCGTTCGAGGTCCGGCTCGGCAACGTGGTCAAGCTCGACAAGGCCGGCGACTTCGTCGGCCGAGACGCACTGCGGGCGATCGCCGACCAAGGCACGCCAAGGCTGCTGACGACGCTGCGGATCGAGGGCGACGAGGTCCCTGAGTACGGGGCCACCGTGACCAGAGACGGGAACGAGGTGGGAGTCGTCCGCAGCCCGTGTCAGAGCCCCACGTTCAACATGGAGGTCATCGCGATGGCGGCGATCGACCGCGACCTGGTTTCCAATGGCCAGCGAGTCGAGGTCGCGCTGGGCGACGGCACGGTGGGCGCCGCGGTGGCGCCGTTTCCGCTCTACGACACCGACAAGCGGCGTCCGCGCAGCTGAGCAGCACGCCGCTGCGCCGCCGCGACGAACCATTCGAACACGGCCGCGAACCGGCCGTCGATCTTGTACTCCTCCTGGAGCTCGCACTGCAGGCCCAGGGCGGGATACCCGTCGAGCTCGATCGCTTCGATCACGCCGTCGGGCGCGGTGGCGGTCGCCCGCAGGCCCTCGCCCAGCCGGTCGATCGCCTGGTGATGGAACGAATTGACGATCGCGGTCGACGACCCCAGCGCCGAGTACAGGATGCTGGGCTCGGCGATCGAGATCTCGTGGCGCGGATGCGCGGGAAGTTCGCCGCCGTCCAGTGAGGCGCTCTCGACCTCCTTCCACGACTTCCACCCCGGATCCGAGGGATGCTCGCGCGAGCGCTCGGAGAGGCGGACGTCTTGAACGAGCGTCCCGGAGAGCGCGACGTTGAGGACCTGCATCCCGCGGCAGACGCCGAGCAGCGGCAGCCCGCGCTCGAGCGCCGCCGGCACGAGCGCGAACTCGAACTCGTCGCGGCGGGGCTCGGTTGGCGCTAACAGCGGGCCGGGCTCGTGACCGTAGCGAGCGGGGTCGATATCGCGGCCGGGCGCAAGCACGACCGCGGCCACGTGCTCCAGGGACGCGTCGATCGCGTCGGCGAGCTGGGGGAGCGTCACCGGGACCGCGCCGGCCTCGAGCAGCGGGCGCTGGATTCCGACCCCCCCGTAGTCGCCGAAGTCGTGCAGGCTGGCCGAGATCCCGATCAGCACGCCGGACATCAGGCCGACACCAGCGCGGCGCTCGTCACCAGTGCCTCCTCGATCAGCTCGGTCAGCTCGCGCAGTTCGATCCGCTCGGCGTTGCCCGAGGTCTTGATCGCATCCTCGTACATGGTCACGTCCTTGGGGCACGCGACCACGAACAGCTCGACCGCAGACAGGCCGACGGCCTCGCGGATCCGGTTCTCGGACGGACGCTCCTGTCCGGGCTTTTCCGGGATCCAGATCCGGCCGCCCCCGGCGCCGCAGCAAAATGAGTTGTCGCGGTTACGCGGCATCTCGACGAGCGTGCACCCCAGTAGCTCCAGGATGCGCCGCGGGGCGTCGTACTCACCCTGAAGACGACCCAGATGGCACGGGTCGTGGTACGTGACCCGGTAGCTGAGCCGACCCTGGAGGTCGAGCCGGCCGGACTCGATCAGCTCCAGGAGCAGCGCGGTGTGGTGCATGACCGTCCAGCTGCCGCCCAGGTCGGGGTACTCGTTGCGCAGGGTGTTGAGCGAGTGCGGGTCGGTGGTGACGATGCGGTTGAACTCGCAGCCGGACAGCGTCTGGATGTTCTCCTCGGCCAGCGACTCGAACAGTCCCTCCTCGCCGGCCCGCCGGACATCGTTGCCCGAGTTGCGCTCGCCGTCATACAGGATCCCGAAGTCGACCTCGGCGGCGTTGAGCAACCGCGCCAGCGAGCGGGTCACTCGCTGCGAGCGGGGGTCGAACGAGGCATAGTCGCCGACGAACCACAGCACGTCGACGGGTTGCCTTCGCGCGTCTGGGATCTCGAAGTCGAGCTCCCTCGTCCACCGCCCCCGACGGCGCTTGTTCTCGCCAAACGAGTTGCCCCACTTGTAGATCACCTCGAGCATCGACTGCAGGTTTGAGTCGAGCTCTCCGTCCTCCAGCAGCCGGCGCCGGAGCTGATTGATGATCGGCGCCTGTTCGATCCCAACCGGACAGATCTCGACGCATGCGTTGCACTGCATGCAGGACCAGACAGTCTCGGCGCGCACCCCATCGTCACCGATCACGCTCGCCTCAAATCCGGCTCCGTCGGCGCCCCCGTCGAGCAGCGATCCCAGCAGGCCGCCGATCCCGGAGCCGCCGCCCGGGTGCTGGGAGTGTTCGCGCAGCTCGAGGATCACGTCGCGCGGCGACAGCGGACGGCCGGTCGCGTTGGCCGGGCACGCCTCGTGGCAGCGACCGCACTTCGTGCACGCGTCCAGCTGCAACAGGTGCAACGGGCTGAAGTCGACCAGGGCGCCGTAGCCGGCGGGCTCGGATGCGCGCTCGGGCGGAATGGGGCGCAGGCGCTTGCCGGCCTTCGGATCACGCAATGAGAGCGAAATGAAGCTCGACAGCATGTGCGCCGCCTTCGTGTACGGGATGCTGGCGACGAACACGATCGCCAGCAGCCCGTGAAACCACCACAGGCCGTGGCGCAACCCGGCCAGCACCGGTTCGCTGACCCCGGTCAGCGCCTGCGCCACTATCCAGCCACCGAACTGAGTGCCGCCGTAGCCCGGATCGGACATCGCAATCCGCACGCCCTCGAGCACGAATCCGGTGAACGCGATCACCAGCAGCGTGATCACGAACACCCAGTCGCCGACCTCGTACACCCGCCGGTCGTACTGCGGCTCGCCCGGAGCGCGGTCGGGCCGCGCGTAGTCGAGCTTGGCCGGGCGCACGACGGCCCGGCGGATCATCATCACCAGCACGCCGAGGATCAGCGCCGTGCCGAAGATGTTCAGGATCTCCTTGTAGATCAGGTAGAAGTTGCCGTGGAAGTAGCTCCAACCGAACACGGGCGTCGTGAAGTCCGTATCGAAGCCCAGCACCACGGTGCCCGCGAACAGGACGGTGAACCCGAAGAAGATCAATCGGTGGGCCCATCCCGCCGTGTGATCGCGGCGTCCGATCGTCCGGTGGGAGAACAGCAGCGCGAGGCCCTTGACCAGGCGGCCGGGCAGCTCGCTCCAGGGACAGGGCGGCCACGGGCCGCCCTTGCCGCGGCGATATCGACCGATCGGCCGCCAGCAGCCGTAGAGGAACACGATGACCGAGGTCACCGCGAGCACGTACCAGAGCACCCTCAACGGGACCGTGAAGTCCCAGAAGACCGGCCGCGTCTTCGTCGCCGCTAGAACAAGCGCCACTAGTTCAGCGCCTGCTCCAGCTCGTCGGCGACCTTGAACAGATCGGCGACGGCGCCGTAATGGGCGACTCCAAAGATCGGGGCTTCAGGGTCGGTGTTCACGGCGATGATCGTCTCGGCGGTGCGCATGCCCGCCAGGTGCTGGACGGCGCCTGAGATCCCGAGCGCAAGGTAGACGCGCGGCTTGACCGTCTTGCCCGACTGTCCGACCTGGCGCGCGCTCGGCATCCAGCCCGCGTCGACCAGCGGCCGGGACACGCTCAGCGTCGCGCCCAGGCGCTCGGCCAGCGCCTCAAACCGGGGGATCTCGTCCTTGTCCTCGATACCACGGCCGATCGAGAACAGGAACGGCGCCTTGGTGATGTCGACCCCGGTGTCCTGGGCCTCCTCGAAGCCGACATGCTCGGTCGCCGCGGCCCCGTCCAGCGCGAGCACAACCTCCCGCGTGCCCACCGGCTGCGTCCCGGCCTCGGCCGGTTCGAACATGCCCGCCCTCAGCATCACCAGAGTGCAGTCCTTGCCCGGGAACTCGAGCTCGGCGATCAGCTTGTCGCCGTATGCGCCCCGGCCGACCACCGGGCCGTCCGCCCACAACAGCGACACGGCATCGCTGGCGAACCCCAGCCCCCCCTTCGCCGCCACCGCCGGACCGAAGCCCAGCGAGTCGATCGTATGGCCGAGGAGCACAAGCTCCGGCCGCTCTGACTCGATCAGCTGCTCCAGCGCCCGTTGGGCGACATGGGCCTCGAAATGCTCGGACGGCGTCGGCACCAGCAACAGCTCGTCGACCCCTTCGACCGACAGTGGCTGCACGAAGCGCCCAGGCTCGGTGTCGAGCACCGCGACCCTCAACGGCCCGCTCGACGCCTCCTTGACCGCCAACCCGGCGCCGATCAGCTCCAGCGACACCTCGCGCAGCTCGCCGCGCCGGGTCTCGGCCACCACCAGTACGCCGCTCATCCCGACATCCGATCACGAACGATCTCGACGATCCGAGCGGCGACCTCCGCCGGCGAGCCATCGATCATCTCAGCCCCGGCGCCGCGATCCGGATGCCGCAGCGCGCGCCGGCGCGAACCGCGAGCCGCGTCGATCGCCGCCGCCTGGAGTCCGAAGCCATCGGGCGAGCTGACCTCCATGGGTTTCGCACGCGCCTGCTTGATCGCCCGCAGATTGGCGTACCGGGGCTCGTTTATCCCCGTCTGGATCGTCAACAGCGCCGGCGTGCGGACACGCAGCACTTCCACCAGCCCCCCCTCCAGCTCGCGCTTGACCGTGGCCGTTGAGGAGCCCGCGTCGTAGTCCAGCTGCTTGACGACCGCGACGTGCGGCATATCCAGATACCCGGCCAGCGCCACGCCGGTGGCGCCATTGACGGCATCGGACGACTGCACGCCGCACAGCACCAGGTCAGGCGACTCGCGTCCGACCGCGGCCGCCAAGGCCCGGGCGACCGCCAACACATCCGCGTCCTGCAGCGACTCATCCCAGACGCGCACGGCACGATCGGCGCCCCGCGCCAAACACCCCAGCAACGCGTCCTCGGCCGCCTCATCGCCGACGGTCACGACCACAACTTCCCCCTCGCCGGTCTGCTCGTGCAGCTGCAGCGCCGCCTCCAGCGAGAACGCGTCCCATTCGTTGAGATCGAACTCCACGAAATCCGGGTCCACGCCCGCGCCGTCGTCAAGCAGCTCGAACTCGTCGTCGAGCGCCGCGACCTGTTTTATGGGGACGACGATCTTCATCGCGACCGCCGTCCCCCGTGAACCTGGCCGCTACCCAACATCAACCGTGTTGAGTAGCTGCGCGCGGTAGTCCTCATTCGTGCTGTCGCCCCAGAGACGGCGCTCGCGGATGAACGGGAGCGGCATCTCGGGATGCGGCGAGTCGATCTCACGCGCAAGGCGGTGGCCGTCGAAGACCGAGTCGACGATCATCCGCGGCGCGGCCGCGTCGCCGATCAGGTACAGGCCCTCGATGCCCTCCGCCGCCAGCCGGTCCGGATCGGACCTGAGCTCGCGGTAGAGCGCGTCGTCGGAGATCCGAGCCGTGCACAGCACCACCGTGTCGACCTCGAAACGCTCCTTGTGGGCGGGGTTCCAGACGTCGTAGGCGTGGCAGACACCCGGCTCGATCTTCTCGAGCATCGTGTAGGTGTGGATGTCCACGCCGAGGCGATCCAGGTCACGGTGGAGCATCGGCGCCTCGAGCGTGTAGTCCATGTAGTTCGCGATCTCGGCGGCCTGGGTGACGAACGTGACCTCGTGGCCCTCGCCGGCCAGCTTCTGGGCCACCGACACGCCCATGAAGTACGCCTCGTTCTCGAGGATGAGCACGCGCTTTCCGACCTGCTTGGTGCCGGCGACGACCTCGTCAGGCGTCATCTGCCAGTCAAGCGACGCATCGGCGCCCTCGATCGGCTCGTGGGTCGCCGCGTTGAGCCCGTCGGTCGCGAAGTGACAGCCGGTGGCCACGACGACGATCTCGGCGCCGTAGTTGAGCACGTCCTCGGCGGTGAGCCGGGAGCTCAGGTGGGTCTCGACGTTGGACAGCTTGTCGAGCTGGATCTGGCGGTAGTTGACGATCCGGCTCCACTCCCCCAGCCCGCGCGCCGTGCCGCGGAACAGGTTGGGCTTGCCGTCCGAGTGGCCCATCTTCGAGATCCAGTTCACGCAGCCGCCGATCTCCTTGGCGCCCTCCACCAGGTGCACGGCCGACATCTGGCGCTTGCCGAGCACCATCGCGCATTCCATCCCGGCCGGCCCGGCGCCGACGACCAGGACGCCCTTGTCGCGGTTGGCCGCCGGATGGAACTTCTCGGGATGCCAGCCGCGCCGGTACTCCTCGCCGGCGGTCGCATTCTGGGTGCAGACCATCGGCGGCCCGCCGATCTCCCAGCGGGAGATGCATTGGTTGCAGCCGATGCACTCGCGGACGTCGTCGAACCGGCCCTCCTCGATCTTCTGGGGCAGGAACGGATCCGAGATCGACGGGCGGGCGGCGCCGATGATGTCGAACTGGCCGGACTTGATGATCGCCACCATCGTGTCCGGGTTGGTGATCCGCCCCACGCCCACGACCGGCTTGTTGGTGTGGTTGCCGGCCTTGATCTGACCGGTGAACGGCTTCTCGTGGTTCTCCTCGAAGAACCGCGACGGGCCGGCGTTCTGGCCCCACTCGGCGATGTCGCCGACGGTGAAGTCCCAGAGGTCGACGAGATCGTCGCAGTACTCGACGAAGCGCGCACCGTCCTCGCCGACCTGGATCGAGACCGGCCCCAGCAGATGGTCGACCGCGAACCGGGACGCGATGGCGCAGTCGTCGCCGACCGCCTCGCGGACCTTCTCCAGCGACTCGCGCCAGAACCGGGCGCGGTTCTCGAACGAGCCGCCGTACTTGTCCGTGCGCCGGTTGTAGAACGGCGACAGGAACTGGAACGGCAGATAGGCGTGCGCGCCGTAGACGTAGATGATGTCGAAGCCGGCCTCGCGGGCCCGGATGGCGGCGTCGACGTACATCTGCTGGACGGTGTTGATGTCGTCCTGGTCCATGTAGCGCGGGAAGATGTTCAGCTCAAAGTCCGACGCGATCTGGGAGGGGCCGCGCGGCGTGGCGCGCGACTCCATACACGGCGCGTGCGGGCCGCCGTACCACAGCTCGATTCCCGCCAGGGCGCCGAACTGGTGCAGGCGGTCGCACATCGCGGCCAGGTTGCGAACGTCGCCCTCGTCCCAGATCCGGGCCGATACGCGCGAGGTGTCGTCCGATTCAGGATGGATCGAGCAGTACTCGGTACAGCAGGCGCCCCAGCCGCCCTCGGCCTTGATGCCGCGGTGATAGGCCTGCATGCCGGGCTTCTCGGACCCTGCCCCGATGCAATGGGGGACCTGGTAGAAGCGGTTCTTCAGGGTCTTCGGCCCGAGCTGAATCGGCTCGAAGAGGACGTCGTACTTGGGGTCTCGAGCCACGGTCTCTCTCTCCTCACGTCGATTCGGACAAATTGGTCCAGCCCGCGCTTTCTACACCACTTGCTCAGCCGTGTCCACAGCGTCGACCGTGATCGTCACACCTTGCCGCCGCCTGAGCGTTCACCCATCCGGCGCCACCCAGACCAGGCACGGGGCGTGCTTGCGCACGTGCCGCGCAGCCAGCCGAAACCGCCAGCGAGACGTCCGCTCCAGGTCAGGGCCGAACACCAGTAGCCCGGCGTTGCGCTCCACCACCAATTCCAGAAGAGCCCGCACCGGGCGCGGGCTGCGAACACGCAGCAACTCGGTGCGGATGCCCAGGGCGGCGGCCCTGGCCGCGGTCTCGCGCACCGCGTCGAGGTCCTCCTCGTGGGGCAGCGTCGTGCATTCCGGGGCCAGAATCGCGGTCGTCGGATACGCCGGAAGATGGATCATGTTCGCGACGATCAGGCTGACGCCGGCCTCCAGCGCGCTCTCCAGCGCAACGCGCTCGGCGGTGGCATCGACGCGCACCTGGAGCGTCGCGAGCACCACGGGACGCGCGGGACCCCGTGCGGCGCTCGGAAGCGTCGCGCTGGTGCGAGCGCGATCCAGAACATCAGCCATCGCTTTTGCCCAATCTTACGCCTCGAAACCGCTGCGAAGTGGCCGTGCATCGATTAATTGACCCCCCTTGTACAAGTTGGTATAACGCTCCTCACAGACCCATGTGGGTCCGCCGCGAGACGCCCCGGACCGGGGGAGTCGACTCAACCTAGGAGAGGATTGGGCTATGGCTACTGCTGCCGTCGAGGAGCGACAGCTCCTCAAGTCCCTGCGCTGGTGGGACGGGTTCACGATCGGGCTGTGCCAGCCGGGCTTCCTGCTCGGCTCGCTGCTGGCCGCGTACGGCTCCCTGGGCGTGATCGGCGCGACCGTCCTGTGGGGAATCGCGGCCGTGATCGCTCTTCTGTCGGTCTGGATCTACTCCGAGCCGGCGATGATGTTCCCCGGCAGGTCGGGCGGGATCTCGCTGTACGCGAACGAGGGCTGGCGCAAGTACACGACGCTGGTCGGCCCAGTCGCCACGTTCGGCTACTGGATCGGCTGGTCGGTCGTGCTCGCGATCTTCGGCAACCTCATCGGCTCGCTGATTCAGGCTCAGTGGTTCTCCACCACGAACTGGGACGTGTACGACGGCGTCGTCCACCTGAACCTCTTCAACTTCATCGGGATCGGGTGCATCGTGCTCGTGTGGCTGTTCAACGTCTTCGGGGTGCGGCCATTCCAGTGGTTTACGTACGTAACGGGCGTGCTGATGATGATCCCGCTGGCGGTGCTCATGATCGGGCCGTTCATCGCCGGTGACTGGCACTCCTCCAACGTGCACTGGGCGCTCGCAAGCACTCAGTGGGGCGGGGTGAAGATCGCCCTCGTCTGGCTGTTCATCATGACGTGGTCGGCCGGCGGGGTCGAGGTCTGCGCGACGTTCACTCCCGAGTACAAAACCCGCCGGGACAGCACGATCGCGCTGCGCAGCACCGCGACGTTCTCGCTCTTGGTCTTCATCCTCCTGCCGCTCGGGCTGGGCGGCTACAGCGGGATACCGTCGACGTCGGCGATCCTTGCCAACTCGACCTACGTGACCGCGCTGAACACCATCGTCGGCAGGGGCGTCACGGATGTCCTGCTCGTCTTCCTGATCTTCTCGTTCCTGCTGTCGATGGGGAGCTCGACGGCCGACGCCGGACGCGCGCTGTACGGGATCTCGAAGGCGGGGCTCACGATCAAGTGGCTGGGGAAGCTCAACCGCTTCCACGTCCCCGGCAACGCGATGACCGTCGACCTGGTCGTCAACACGTGCCTGATCCTGTTCATCTCCAGCAACCTGGCGATCCTGTACATGAGCAACATCGGCTACGTGCTCTGCCACGTGCTCGCGATGAGCGCCTTCCTCCTGCTGCGGCGCGATCGGCCGAACTGGCCGCGACCGGTTAAAGTCAGTGCGCCCTGGGTGGCGCTGGCAGGTGTGCTGACGATCTACTACATCGTGATCCTGGTCGTCGGCGCCGGTGCTCCGAAGCTGAACGGCTACGGGACCTGGACTGACTTCGCCATCGGCGTCGGCATCCTGATCGCCTCCGTGCTCCTGTTCTTCTACCGCCGGGTCGTACAGGACAAGGAGAGCATCCACTGGAAGGAAGAAACCCCCACGATGCCCGAGGGCGAAGACCGTGAAGCCCTTATCCAGGCGGGCTGGACGCCCGAAGGCGCCGGCACCGGCGCGCCTGTCGTCCCCGTGAGCGGCTGAGGAGCTGAAGAGATGAAGAACATCGTTCTCGGGTACGACGAATCCGAGTCTGCGAAGCGCGCGCTCGAGCGGGCGGCCCAGCTCGCGAAGGCGTTTGACTCGAAGTTGACGGTCACAAGCGTCGCGCCGGTCATGACGAACATCGGGCGCTCGGCGGGCCCGGTCGACCCCACCGACCCACCCGCCGAGCACGTCGAGGAGCTCAAGCACGCGAAGGCCTACCTCGAGGGCGAGGGCGTGGAGGCCGACTATGTCCCAGCGCTCGGGCACCCGGTCGAGACGATCGTGCAGCTCGTGGAGGAGCGCGATGCCGACCTGATCGTTCTCGGCACGCACGAGCCGAGCTTGATTGGACGGCTCTTCGGGCAGAGCGTGAGCGACTCCGTCGCCCACCGGGTGCACTGCGACGTGATGATCGTGCACTGAGGGGTCGATCCGGCGCCGAAAGGGAGCGGTGCCCTGCCGTGAGTGCCACACCCGTTGACCGCGACGAGGTCGTCCTGACGACATGTCCGCGCGACTGCTACGACGCCTGCGGCATCGCGGTGGTCAAGCGACACGGCGCCATCCGCCACGTCCGCGGCGACCGCGGCCATGCCGTCAGCCGCGGGCGCCTGTGCGTGAAGTGCGCGACCGCCTACAACGGCGTGCTCCGCGACCCGCGGGAGCGGCTGCTGACGCCGCTGCGCCGGAGCGGCCCGAAGGGCGGCGGCCGCTTCACCGAGGTCTCGTGGGAGAGCGCGCTTGAGGAGATCGCGGAGCGGCTGACGGAGATCGCCGCCGGTCCCGGCGCGGACACGATCCTCAACGCGCACTACACCGGCACGTTCGCGCTGCTCGGCTACTCGTTCGGGCTGCGGTTCTTCAACCGCCTGGGCGCGACCGAGGTCGATCCGGACACGATCTGCAACAAGGCCGGGCACGTGGCGCTCGACTACGTCTACGGCACCTCGGAGGACGGCTTCGATCCCCGCACCGCCCGGGACTCCGCCTGCATCCTGGTCTGGGGGGCCAACCCGTCGGCGTCGGCGCCGCACCAGCACGAGCACTGGCTGCCCGAGTCGCCGGCTCGCGTGGTCGTCGTCGACCCTGTGCGCACGCCGACGGCGCGGGAGGCGGACCTCCACCTGCAGCCGTTCCCGGGCAGCGACGCGGCGCTGGCGTTTGCGCTGCTGGGCACGATCCATCGCGAGGGTCTGTGCGACCACGACCTGCTGGCCCGCTGCACGGTCGGCTTCGACGAGATCGAGCCCGTGCTGGAGGACTGCACGCCGGCGTGGGGCGAGCGGGTGACCGGCGTGCCCGCCGACCTGATCGAGGAGGCCGCCCGGCTGTACGCCGCGGGCCCGTCGCTGCTGTGGATCGGCCAGGGCTTCCAGCGCCAGCCGCGCGGGGGCAACGCGGTGCGGGCGGTGGCCCTGCTCCCAGCGCTCACCGGCAACCTCGGCAAGCCCGGCACGGGATTGCTGTACCTCAACGGCACCGGCAGCCGGCGGATCGACGACGACTACCTGGTGGCGGCCGAGCTCGCCGAGGCCGTGCCGGCGCCGATCAGCCACATGGATCTGGCGCAGCGCCTGGAGGATCACGACCGCGCCCGGGCGCTGTTCTGCTGGAACATCAACATCGCCGCGTCCAATCCCGACCAGGCGCGGCTGCGCCGGGCGCTCGCCCGCGAGGACCTGTTCACGGTCGTGATCGACCTGTTCGCCACCGACACCGCCGACCTGGCCGACCTCGTGCTGCCGGCCGCCAGCTTCCTGGAGTCCGACGACATCGTGGCCTCCTACTTCCATCACAGCCTGTCGGCGCAGGTCAAGGCGACCGAGCCGCTGGGGAGCTCGCTGCCCAACGCGGAGATCTTCCGCCGCCTGGCCGCCGCCATGGGCTACGACGAGCCCCAGCTGCACGAGACCGACGACGAGGTGATCGCCGAGGTGCTGCGCCGCGCCGACCTCGGCTTCGACTTCACCGAGCTGGCGTCCCGCGGGACCGTGTGGTTGGGCGACGAGCCCCGCCTGCAGTTCGCCGACCTGCGCTTCCCCACGCCGAGCGGGCGGATCGAGATCGCCTCGGCGCGGGCGGAGGCCGACGGCCAGCCGCGGCTGCCGGCGCCGTTCGCCGATCCTCGGCCCGCGGACGGGCGATTGCGGCTGCTCACTCCCGCCTCGCCGTGGATCCTCAACGACAGCTTCGCCAACGATCCCAAGATCGCCCGCCGGGTGGGGACGGCCACCGTTGCCCTCCATCCGCAGGACGCCGCCGAGCACGGGCTGGCCGAGGACGACCAGGCGATCCTGGAGAGCGACGTCGGCACGCTCACCCTCCGGGTCACGATCTCGCCGGACCTGCCCCGCGGGGTCGCCTACTCACCCAAGGGGCACTGGCCGAAGCGCGCACCCCAGCACGCCAACGTCAACGCCCTGAACCCTGGGATCCCCAGCGACATGGGGGCGAGCACCACCGTGCACGGGATCGAGGTGACCGTCCGGCGGGCGGCAGACGAGGCCATCTAGTCGGCTTTGATCTCCCAGGTGGGGAGGCTCTTGCTGAGCGCCCGCCGGTACCGGGACCGGAAGAACGGGCGACCGAACACGCTGTAGGAGGCGACCAGGAACGCCACGGCGATCAACGCCGTGAACGCCCGGCCCGCGACCCAGAACAGGATCACCGCCACCAGCAGTACCAGGCATGAGATCAGCGGGAACAGCCGGTAGCGCAGCTGCGTGCGGCGGATCGCCGCGTACTCCTCGACCGGGATCTTGTTGGTGTCGAACTTGCGGCCGCACCCTTCGCACTGCCAGCGCTCGCCGTACTGCAGATCCCGGCGCCGGCCGCACTCACAGGTGACCGTGATTGCAGGTCCCTTTCGGACCGAACGAGGAACCTCGGCCTCTTGCTGCTCCATCCGGGTCAGTATACGTCGCGATGTCGCTCAGATCACGGTCCGGCCGCCGTCGACCAGCAGGTTGTGACCGACGACCATGTCCGACGCGCGTGACGCCAGAAACAGCACCGCGCCGACGATCTCATCCGGCTGACCCACCCTTCCGGCGGGAATCGCCTCGGTGATCCAGTCGCGATATTCCTGCTGGTCCAGAAACGGCGCGATCATCGGCGTCGCGAAGTCACACGGGGCGACCGCGTTGACGTTGACGCCGTGCTTGATCCACTCCGACCCCAGCGTCCGGGTCAACTGGACAATTGCCCCCTTGCTGACGTTGTAGGCCAGCTGCTCGGGAACACCCAGGAACCCGTCGGTCGAAGAGAAGTTGATGATCTTGCCCCGCCCGCGTTCGATCATCGGACGGCCGAACCGCTGGCAGAGCAGGTATGTGCTCGTGACGTTGGTGCGCCACAGCACCTCCCAGTCCTCGAGCGTCAGATCCACGGCATCGCTGCGCGCGAACACGCCCGCGGCGTTGACGAGGATGTCGACCGGCCCGTGGCGCTCCAGCACCCTGTCGGCCAGAGCCTCCGCCGCCGCCGCATCCGACACGTCGGCCAGCTCGAGCGCGGCGCTGCCGCCCGCGTCCTCGATCTCCGCCACGACCCGTTCGCCCCGGGCACGGTCGCGGCCGCTCACGATCACCCGCGCTCCGGCACGCGCCAGCCCGTCCGCACACGCCGCTCCCAGTCCACTCGTCCCCCCGGTGACGACCGCCGCCGAGCCCTCCAGCCCAAACAGCGAATCGAGATAGCTCATACGAGCGCCGGGAACATCCGCTCGGCCGCGAGGCGCAGCTGATCAGGAATCGACGGGACGCCCTCTACCGATTGGCCGGAGAAGAACTCGACCAGGTGGGCGTCAGCCAGCGCGAGGATGATGTGGTTGATCCCGGCGGGCAGGATGTCGCGGTGGATCTGCTCGGCGCACTCCTCTGGGGTGCCGGCGACCGACAGCTTCTCGGCCATCTCTGGGCTGAACATGTTGATCGCCTTGGCCACGTCGCCTGCGGCGAACGCATCGAAGATCGGCTGGAGCTCCGCCTGGTCGATGCCGTGGCGGGCGAGCTGCTCGGCTGGCATCGAGGGGATGTAGAACGCCACCAGGATCCGCGCCGCGCGCTTGGCGGCGGCCGAATCCTCGGACACGACCGACACGACCCAGGCGCCGAGGTCGAGGTCATGCCAGTCGCGGCCGGCCCGCTCGGCGCCGACCTTGACGTGATCGACGACGTAGTCGTACGCGGGCCGCGAGTAGGAAAGTGCGTGGTGGAGCCCATCGGCAATCTCGCCGGCGACCTCGAACGAGCGCGGCCCCTTCATCCCGCCCATCAGCAGCGGGATGCGCTCCTGCACCGGGCGGGCGGCGGTGAACAGCCCGGTGTATTGGAAGAAGTCGCCCTCGAAGTCGATCTTGCCGTCGTCGAGGAACGTGCGCATCACGTGCATCGCCTCGCGCAGCCGCGACAGTGGCCTGCGCTTGGCCCAGTCGAGGTGGTACTGGTCCATCATCACGAAGTTGCCCGTCGAGACGACCGCTTCCGCGCGGCCGCCGCTGAGCTCGTCGAGCGTCGCCAGCTGCTGACAGATCAAGGTCGGCTCGCGCAGGAACACGTGGGTCACGTTCGGGCCCAACCGGATGTTGCTCGTCTTGTCGGCCGCGGCCGAGAACAGGCACCACAGATCCTTGTGCCAGGTCTCGTCAACCGAGTAGCACGCGTAATAGCCGAGCTCGTCGGCGACCTTGATCATCTCGATCGAGTCGGCCAGCGGGTAGTCGGGCAGCATGCAGTAGCTGAATCGAAGGCCGTTTCTGTTTGCCATCGTGGTCCCTCCTGTGGTGCTGTTGCGCTGGTCCGCCGATTGTTGCCCATCTCGCCGGCTCGCGGGGGTTTTCCTGCTCACCCCGCCGGCCCGCGCGAGTCGAGGAGCTGACGGCGCGGTTGGGCCCCTGAACCGCGTTATGCTGCGCCCGGCGCCTGCCGGAGGCGCCGATTGCTCGACGGAGGGAGAACGATGCGGCGGATCAAGGCAATCGTGTACGGCGTCGGAGCGATGAACTCGGTCGCGACCCGGCTGATGCTGGAAAAGGGTGTCGACATCGTCGGCGCGCTCGCCCGCAGCCCACAGAAGGTCGGCCGGGATCTCGGTGATGTCGCTGAGCTGGGATTTCAGACGGGCGTGCTGGTCGAGGACGATCCGGAACGCGTCCTCTCCACACGCCAGGCGGACATCGCGGTGATCGCGATCGCCAGCTACATGACCGACATGTACGAGCACCTTCACCGCTGCGCGAAGCACGGCGTCAACGCGATCACGATCTCCGAGGAGGCGCTGTATCCCTGGAACACCTCGCCGATGCAGACGGCCGAGCTCGACCGGCTCGCCCGCCAGACCGGCGTGACGATCACCGGCACCGGTCACCAGGACGTCTATTGGGTCAACCTGGTCAGCATGGTGCTGGCGACCGCCCACCGGATCGAGAGCGTGACCGGACAGGCAAGCTGGAACGTCGACGACTTCGGTCCCGAGGTGGTACGCGATCAGCGCGTCGACACGACCGTTGGGGACTTCGACAGATGGCTGAAGGAGACGGCGCGCCCGCCGAGCTTCGGCAAGAACACGCTCGGCGCCCTCGTCGAGGATCTCGGCGTGACGGTGGCCGAGGCGACGACCACGACCCGGCCCGAGGTCGCCCAGCAACCGGTCCTCTCCAACGCGCTCGGGGTCACGGTCGACGCGGGCAAGGTGATCGGCTTCACCGACGTCGACACGGTCCGCACCAACGAGGGCATGACGCTCACGTTCGAGATGACCGGCCGTCTCTACCGCGAGGGCGAGGCCGACGTCAACGACTGGACGGTCACGGGTGAGCCCGAGCTGCACTTGTCAAACCCGGCGGTGCCGACGGGCATGACCACCGTGACGCAGCTGGTCAACCGGATCCCGGACGTGATCAACGCGCCCCCGGGATTCGTGACGATGGAGAAGCTGCCACGACCGCGCTACCGGGCTCACCCGCTCGGCGCGTACATCGCTGACGGCGGTGCTTGACCCGCACTCGCCTTCCCTTATGATCGGACATACTCGACGCGGGCCTTGAGGAGAGGGGATTCAGATGGCTGAGACAACTGCCTCGGACGCGGCAACGAACGGCCTTCCCGAGGAATTCCTCGATGAGTGGCGCGATGTCGCCTACAACTGCTTCAGCTCGGGACACAAGTTCTGCCGGGAGGTCTGCCCGGTCATGCAGGTGACGCGCGACGAGCGCCACACGCCCACCGCGTTCCACGCCAACGTCGTGGCGATGGAGAAGGGACATCTGTCGATCGAGGACGTCGCCGACGACTACGTCCACTGCACGATGTGCGGGGCGTGCGAGCTGCGCTGCCCCAACACGCTGTTCACCGGCGACTTCTACCGCTTTCGCCAGCGGACGATCGACATCGTCAAGGCGATGCGCACCCTGGCCGTGCAGCGGGGCATCCATCAGAAGAACTGGAAGCGGTGGGCCGAGCGCACCGACCAGTGGGGCAACGAGCCGGTACTCGGCTGGACGAAGGAGACGTCGGGCACCAAGGTGCGCGCCTGGGCGACGGGGTTGGACATCCCAACGGGCGGCGAGACCATCCTGTTCGCCGACTGTGAAGCGGCGTTCAAGCGCCCGTCGGTGCCGCGCTCGGTGGCCCAGCTCCTGCGGGCGGCCGGCGTGGAGTTTGGGCTGATGGATCAGCAGTGGTGCTGCGGCGGGCCGATGTGGGAGACCGGCTACGTGGAGATCGCGCACAAGATGGCCGAGCACAACATGCTCGACTGGCGCAAGACCGGCACGAAGCGGATCGTCTGCCTCGACCCGCACGACTACATCACGATCATCGAGCATTACCCCCCGCTCGATCCGAACTTCGACGAGTTCGAGATCGTCCTCGCGGTCGATCTGATCGCCGAGCAGATCCGGGAGGGCAGGCTGAAGCTGACGACTCCGATCGAGCGGACCGTGACGTACCACGACCCGTGCCGGTTGAGCAAGCGGCTGGGCGTCTGGCAGTCTCCCCGGGAGATCCTGCGGGCGGTCCCCGGGCTGACGTTCATCGACGTGGACCGTGTCACGCAGTGGTCCTACTGCTCAGGTGCCGGCTCGAATCTGTGGGTCGAAAAGCCGGAGCTGACGGCCGAGATCAGCCGGCGCCGCATCGCCAAGGCCAAAGAGCTCGACGGGGTGGACACCCTCGTGTCCGCCTGCCCGTGGTCGGAACGGCCGCTCACCGAACAAGGCGACCAACAGGGGGTCGAGGTGTTCGACATCTTCGAGCTCGTGGCCGAGGCGGCCGGTTTCGAGGTCTGAGATGGCGATCGCACTAGTCGACGGCGTCGTCGAAGAGCTGACCGCGATCTGCGGGCCGGATCACGTCTTCACCGGTCGCTCGGCGCTGTTCAATCGCACCCGCGTCCCGGCACCGTTTCCCGCGCACAAATGGGAAGACCACATTCCCAGCGCGGTCGTGCTGCCCACATCGGCCGAACAGGTCTCCGAAGTGGTCAAGCTGGCCAACCGCCACGGGATCCCGGTCGTGCCGCGGGCCGGAGCCACCGGCCTGACCGATGGGGCGGTCCCGCTCCGTCACGGGATCGTGGTCGATATCAAGCTGATGAACCAGATCCACGAGATCGACCACCAGAACCGCACCGTGACCGTCGGCCCCGGGATCAACATGCTCAAGCTCAACGAGGAGTTGCGCAAGCACGGCTACATCTATCCGGACGACCCGGCCTCGTATCCGTGCTCGCTGGTGGGGGGACGGATCGGAACCAGCGGCTGGTCGCTGATCGGCGGCCGATACGGCCACACCCGCGATCTCGTCATCTCGTTCGAGATCGTGCTGCCGAACGGAGAGGTGATCCGCGTCGGCGACGGCGGCGGGCCAAAGGTGCGCAAATCCTCGAGCGGGTACCAGCTCAAGCACCTGTTCATGGGTCATCAGGGGACGCTGGGAATCGTCACCGAGGCGACGCTCGAACTCGTCCCGCGGCCGGAGGCGGAGTTCTCGATGTTCCTCGCCTTCGATCACTACCTCGATGCCTGGCGAGCCATGGGCGAACTCGCCCGCTCCGGGGTGTCGACGCTGGCCGGCGTGGTGCTGTTCGACGAGTGGAAGCTTGACTACCTGCGGCGCGATGACGAGGCCTACATCCCGCAGCCTCGATCGGTGCGCGGTGTGATCGCCTGCGCCTCGTACGGCAATACCGAGGAGGTCAGGGTCGGAGCAAAGCGCTTGCTGCGCATCGGCAAGGCCTCAGGCGGCAAGTACCTCGGCGACGAGATCTCCCAGGGCGACTGGGCGTCGCGCCACGATCGCTACGCCACGCCGCAGCATGGACGGACGCGCGATGGACAGGTGGCGCTGATGAGCTGGCACTGCGAGGACGCCGCCATCCCCTACCCTGAGCTCCCGGCCGTCCGCGAGAAATGGCACGCGATCGCCAGCGACCTCTGCGACCGCTTTGACATGTTCGACGATTGGGGGATGTTCGCCTACACCAACGGTGCCTTCAAACCGTGGGGCGACTACCTGGCCGAGATCGACATCGGCATCTGGGAGATGAAGTGGGACGAGCCCAGCTGGGCCGCCTGGGTCGACGCAAAGCGCGAGCTGGCGCGCGTCTCGATCGAGCACGGCGGCTCGATCACGGCCTGTCATGGATCGTGCCGCGAGGGAGAGGTTGACCTGGTTCCCGAGGAGCTCGGCGGCGGCTTCGAGGTGATGAAGACGATCAAGCGGGCGCTGGATCCGAACAACATCATGAATCCGGGCAAGTACCTGCTCGACCAGGCCTACGAGGACGCGTGAACGATGCTTGGCTTCAAACTCTCAGCGCAGAGACCGCCCCTGGCGCAGCCGGTCACCGACGGCGTGGTGAGTCGCTTCGAGCACGTGTATGAGATCGATCCGGCACTGATGTCCGAGCATGTCCGCCAGCAGGACATCCCCAATTGGGACTTCCGGCGCATCGTCGCCAGCCGCTGGGAGCACCTGGCCTGGATGCACGACCACTTCGCCGACTCCGTGATCTCCGGCGAGCAACTGCTTGCCGAGATCGACGCGGAGGGTTGACAGCGGGCCGGTGCGCCCCGGCGAACGTCACTCCAACGGCACGAGCCCGGCCGGTGCGAGCCTCGCCAGGGCGCGGTCGAGCACGCCGACCGGCTGGCCCTCGTCCTCGGCTCGCTCCTTGCGCGCGACCGCTGTGCGCACGACGTTGCCGCCGACGAAGCGCACCGGCTCGCCGGGCATACCGCGCGGCGGCCTGCGGACCAGCCCGCACTGTGACCACTCGTCGTCCAAGCCGAGGGCCAGAGATGCGAGGATCCGCCCTCCGAGCACGGAGGGCGCCACGCCGTTGCCCGAGTAGCCGGCTCCGCACACCAGATCGGGCCGGCCGAGCGAGATGAAGAAGGGCAGGCCGTCCAGTGTCCGGTCGATCGGCCCGGTCCAGCTGGCGGCCATCGGAGCGTCCGCCAGGAAGCTGTAGAGCAGCCGTAGCCGAGCGGCCAGCTCTGGCTCGATCGGCGAGCTGCCGGTGAACGACGGTCCGATCCGGGCGCCGTACGCCAGTCGGCCGCCCCCCTTCCCAAGCGCGATCCGCCCGTCCTTGGTCGTGCGGTAGTAGTGGACCATCAGCCGTGAGTCTGAGATGCACGACCCATCTCGCCAGCCGCTTGCGTGGAGCTCCTCCGGCACCGGTTTGGAGATCACGATGTCGCTCGAGACGATCACGAACGCTCGGCCCAGCTCGCGCACCTGCCCGGACCAGGCGTTCATCGCGAGCACCACTCGGTCGGCCGTGACCCGGCCGCGAGCGGTTCGAACCGCCAGTGGCGTCGACCGCTCGAGCGCCACCATCGGCGACCCCTCATAGACGGTCACGCCCTGCTGCTGCGCCACGCGCATCAACCCACGGGCCAGCAGCCCGGGCTGGACGGTCGCCGCTGTCGGCTCGAACACCCCGCCGATGTGCGCCGGCGAGCCGGTTCGCGCGAGCAGCTCGGACCGGTCGAGCTCGACGAACGGGTGCTCGTCATGGCGCGCGATCGCCGCGACGGTGCTGTTCCACGCACCCAGCGTCGATTCGTTGGTCGCGGTCCACAGCCACCCGTCGTGCCGATAGTGGGCGTCGATCCCCTGCCGCTCGCAGAAACCGCCGATCTCCGCGATCGCGTCGCACGACGCGCGGGCCAGTCGCAGCGCCTCGATGCTCCCGCAAGCCTGCTCGAGCGCTCCGAAATGGTGCCACAGGCTGAGCGCGAACCCGCCGTTGCGACCGCTCGCTCCGCCGCCGCAGATGTCCGCCTCGACGATCACCACGTCGGTGCTCGGCGCCTGCTCCTTGATCCGCAGCGCCGTCCACAGGCCGGTGAACCCGCCGCCGACGATGCACACCTCGGCGTGAAGGTCGCCTTCGAGCACAACGCCCGGGCTCGGCTCGCGCCCGCCGCTTACGTCATCTGCGGCGCCTGCTTCTCCAAGCCACCAGCTCCGCATTGTGTGAACGGTGCGAGCGTGGCCGCCGACCGCTCAGTGAGCAGACGGCTCCCAGCCCTCGAGCACCGACGGCTTGTAGTCGGTACCAACATTCTGCGAGTCGGCGACCCACGGTCCGAGCTCAGGCTGCGGGAACTTGCAGTGGGTCCCTTTCAGCTGAATCCCGTAGGAGCTCCCCTCCTGCAGATGCTTGATCAGCACCTTGCGCGCGATCTCGTCTCCCCGGTCCTTCGGAATGTCGAAGTAGATCTTGATGAACGAGTTGGAGTACCGGTCAAACACCGCGGGGACGCCCTCCTCTTCGAGCAGCGTGATGTCCTCGAGCCAGTTGATGTCCTCCCCCGGCGTGGCCGCGACCAGGTCGATGTCCTCGACGAGGCTGATGTCCTCCTGGTAGGGGAAGCGCTTGCCCGACAGGTACTCGGCGTCGATCGCCACCACCTTCTGGGGCTCGACTCGGATGTGTCGCACCTCGCTCATTCCGTCACCCCCTGGCCGACGCCCTGCTGGTCGGGCGTCAGGTAGTCGATCGGGTTCTCGATATGGCGCTCGAGCAGTCGCTCGATCCTGGCCAGCGTCCGCTCCTCGGACACGCCGGGGATGTACTCGGTGCCGGCGAGCGGGACCCGAGCCATCGCGGCCGCCTCGACCGTCAGCGCGCACAGGTCCTCCGGCTCGAGGCTGTGGACGTCGGTCTTGCCGCACGCCCGCGCCAGCATCTGGCATTCGAGTGTCAATGTGTGCAGGAAGTTGTAGACGCGGTGGGCGGCCTCGTCGACGACCAGTCGCTTGCGCAGCTCCGGATCCTGGGTGGCCACTCCGACCGGGCAGCGGCCGGTATGGCAGTGGTAGCACGACCCGGCAGGAACCCCGACGGTCCCCTCGTAGTCGGTGACGCCCGGGATCTCCTTGTTGCAGTTGAGCGCCATCAGCGCCGAGTGGCCGATCGCGATCGCGTTGGCCCCCAGTGCCAGGCACTTGGCGACATCGCCGCCGTTGCGGATCCCGCCCGCGACGACGAGGTCGATCTCGTCCTCGAGACCCACATCGACGAGCGCGCGGCGCGCCTCGGGGATCGCCGCCATCAGCGGGATCCCAGTCTCCTCGGTCGCCGTGTGCGGCCCTGCTCCGGTACCGCCCTCGGCGCCGTCGAGGTAGATGATGTCCGGACCGCACTTGGCGGCCATACGGACGTCGTCATACACCCGCGCGGCGCCCAGCTTGAGCTGGATCGGGACCTCGTAGTTGGTCGCTTCGCGGACCTCTTGGATCTTCAATGACAAATCGTCGGGACCAAGCCAGTCCGGGTGGCGGGCCGGCGAGCGCTGGTCGATGCCGGCCGGCAGCGAGCGCATCTCGGCGACCTGCTCCGTCACCTTCTGGCCCATCAGGTGCCCGCCAAGGCCGACCTTGCAACCCTGCCCGATGAAGAACTCGACCCCGTCGGCGAGCATCAGGTGGTGGGGGTTGAAGCCGTAGCGGCTCTGGATCACCTGGTAGTACCACTTGGTCGACAGGTCGCGCTCCGGCGGGATCATCCCGCCCTCGCCTGAGCAGGTGGCGGTGCCGGCCATGGAGGCGCCCTTGGCGAGCGCCATCTTGGCTTCCAGCGACAGCGCGCCGAACGACATGCCCGTGATGTAGATCGGAATGTCGAGCACGATCGGCTTGGACGCGAAGCGCGCGCCCAACACGGTCTTGGTCAGGCACTTCTCACGGTAGCCCTCGATCACGAACCGCGTCAGCGTGCCCGGCATGAACATCAGCTCGTCCCAGTGCGGGATCTTCTTGAACATCGAGAAGCCGCGCATCCGGTAGCGCCCGAGCTCGGACTTGATGTGGATGTCATCGATCACCTCGGGGGTGAAGATGCGGCTGTGCCCGAGCCGGTTGTGGGGGGAGGGTGCGTTTTCGTCAGCCATGGTGGGTGGGCTCCTTGTCTCAGAGCACGAGCTTGCGCTCGGATGGCTCGAGCGTGTCGTAGTTGTAGAGCTTCTTTCCGCACACGAACTTCCGCAGCTGAGGCGGTGAGCCGAGTCCGTAGATGCGAAACTTCCGCTCGACCAGCTCGGTATCAGCGTCGGTCCATTCGCCCTCAACGCAGTCGATTCCGAGCGATTTGATCTTGCCACCCACGTAGATCACGCCGTCGTACATCGAGTCACCCAGGCCGGGGCCGACGTCGCCGCAGATGATCTGGCGGCCGCGCTGCATCATGAAACCGGTCATCGAGCCGGAGCTGCCCAGCACGATGATGGTGCCGCCCTTCTGGTCGATGCCCGTGCGGGCACCGACCTGGCCCTTGACGACCAGGTCTCCGCCGCGTATCGCGGCGCCGGTCAGCGACCCGGCGTTGGAGTCGATCACGACCACGCCGGACATCATGTTCTCGCACGCCGACCAGCCCACCCGGCCGGCGATGTGGACCTCTGGACCATCGATCATCCCAAGCGCGAAATAGCCCAGGCTGCCCTCGAAGTTGATTTTGCACCGAGTCAGCAGGCCGACACCGAGCGAGTGCCGCGCCGCCGGGTTGCGAACGGTCACCGTGCGCACACCCCGCTCGTAGAGCAGCCAGCGCAGCTCGAGGTTGATCCGCCGCGTCGTCAGATCGCGCGCGTCGAACGTCGCGGTGTGGCCATCGATCTCGGACACCCGCGGTACGCGAGCATCGAGCTCGACGAGGCCACGCGCGTCGAACAGGGGCTCCTCGGTCTGGCCCGGGGTCACCGTGTCCATACCATCACCGTGCTCTCATAGGGGTCGTAGGTCTCGATCTCGCGGTCGATCACGGCGCGGATCGCCATCTCCTCCGATGCCAGGGCGACCATGTCGTCGCCCTCGTAGAGGACCAGCGGCTTGGCGGCGAGCTCATCCTTGGCGACGCCCAACGCGTCCTCGGACACGCAGATGTACGTGAACACCCCGTCGAGGTCCTCGAGGCTTCGATGCATCGCGTCCTCCAGCGAATCGCCGTTGGCCATCCGGTCGGCGAGGTACACGGCGATGATCTCCGAGTCGCACATCGACGCGAACCGGTGGCCATGTGATTCGAGCCGCCGACGCCACTGGTGGTAGTTGGTCAGCTGGCCGTTGTGGACGACGGCGACGTCGGAGAAGGGGTACGCCCAGTAGGGATGGGCGTTGGCGATGTCCACGTCGGACTCGGTCGCCATCCGCACATGACCGATGCCGTGCGAACCGAAGTAGTCCTCGAGTTGGTACGCCGTCGCCACGGTCTTCGCGTCGCCGAGGTCCTTGACGATCTCCAGCGAGTGTCCGAGGGACAGTACCTCGGCGTGCGGGACCGACTCCACGTAGTCGGCCAGCCGCTTCAGGTCACCGTGGTAGTGCAGCGTGGTGCTGATCGTGTACTCGTTGATGTCCTCGGCGTTCAGCACCTGGGCGCCGGCGGCCTTCACCCGGGCGTGCACCTCCCGCCGGCGGCGGGCGACGTCCTGCACGAACTCGAGGTCCGATCCCCGGCCACCCGTCGTCGGATCGGCGAGCTTGACCCGCAGGACCAGATCCTGGGTCGGGGCGTGATAGAGCGCGTAGCCGGTCGAATCCGGGCCCCTGTGCTTCATCGACTGCAGCATGCTCGTCAGGTCGCGGCCGATGCGATGGGCGCCGTTCCCGTTCTTGTAGATGATGCCGGCGATCCCGCACACTACGGCAACACCTCCAGATACTCATCGCGCTCCCAGTCGGTGACCGCGGCCAGGTACCGCTCCCACTCGTCGCGCTTGTAGTGGTTGAACACCTTGTAGAGCCGGCCGGGCATCGCGGACCGGACGACCTCGTCCTTGGCCAGGGCGTCGAGCGCGGCCCCCAGGCTGTCCGGGACCTTCTCGATCTGGGCGCCCTCCCGGAGCAGGTCATAGGTGTTGCCCTGCTGCGGGGGCCCGGGGTCGATCTCGCGGCGCACGCCGTCGAGCCCGGCCCGCAGCAGCGTGGCCACGGTCAGATACGGGTTGCAGGAGGAGTCGACGCCGCGGTACTCAAACCGCCCGCCGCTCGCCACCCGGACCGTGGTGGTGCGGTTCTGCCAGCCCCAGTTCTTGTAGATCGGGGCCCAGAACCCGGTGTCCCACATGCGGCAGTACGAGTTGACGGTGGGGTTGCCGACGCACATGAGCGCCGGGAAGTGCTCTAGCATGCCGCCGAGGAAGTGGCGAGCGAACTGCGATAGCTGGGCCGGACCGTCCGGGTCGTGAAAGACGTTGTTGCCCTGGTCGTCGATGAGCGTGAAATGGTGATGGTGGCCGTTGGCCGACACACCGGTGAACGGCTTGGGCATGAAAGACGGCAGTAGGTCATGCTTGCGGCCGACCGCGGCGCACACCTGGCGGTAGGTGGTGATGTTGTCGGCCGTCCGCACCGGCCGGTCGAACCGGAAGTTGAGCTCCAGCTGCCCGGGCGCGTCCTCGTGGTCGCCGTAGCTCATGTCGAGCCCCAGCCTCTGCCCGTAGTCGACGACGTCGAGCAGCACCGGACGGAGCTCCTCGAACTGATGGATGTGGTAGCAGTACGGCTTGGTGACGCCCTCCGGCATCTGGCCGTCGACGGGCTTCTTCAGCCACATCATCTCCGGCTCGATGCCGATCAGGAACTGATAGCCGAGCTCGGTCTCGAACTCGTGCGCGATCTTCTTGAGGTTCTGGCGCGGGTCGGCGTCGAGCAACTCACCCGTCTCGGTGTCGTAGCAGTCGCAGTACACCCGGGCCACGCGCGGGTCCCAGGGCAGCACCGCGAACGTGTCGAGGTCGGCGACCGCGGCGAGCTCCGACTCCTCCGGGCCGAAGCCGATGTAGTTGCCGTAGCGGTCGGTGAACAGGTTGGCGGTGGCGCCGTAGACCAGCTGATAGCCCTTCTCGGCCACCTGCGGGAAGAACGTGGAGACGACGCCCTTGCCCATGACGCGGCCGGTGACCGAGACCTGCTGGAAGAAGACGTACTTGATCCCCTGGGACTCGATGCGGTTGGTCAGCTCCTGGATCTTCTCGCGGCGGCCGGGCGCGTTTCGCGCCTCCTCCAGGGTTGCCGGCGCCGGTGCGATCCGCGGGGTGGCGAGGACGGTGTCGACGTTGCCGCCGAACAGCGTCGCCGGCGAGACGTGCTCGCTCTCCTCGACCATCGTCTTGTCCCCTATCGCCATGTCCTCTCCTCTCATGCCGCGCGCCGCGCGGCGGTGTGGCTTCTGGCGCCTACCGTCCTGCGCCCGGCACGGCCTGCGGCGGCGCGCCCTGAATATCGGTCTGAGGCCCGACCAGCCCGGTTCTCAGGGACCCCACCCACCCGGACTGGACAAATTGGTACACGCCGCGTTTATACCAAGCGCTGTGGCCGACCGCAAGAGCCGCACTTGACCCTCTCGCTCCGGCGAGTTACGCTGCGTGTTGCCTTTATACCAACTCCATTGCCCAGAGCGCAATAGTCTGGAGAACGATCGTGGCCGATTCGCTTCCCTCCTCCACGCCGACGCTGGTCATCGGAGCCGGCGTGCATGGCCTCTCCACCGCCTGGCACCTCGCCAAGCGGGGTGAGCAGGTGCTCGTCGTGGATAAGACGAGCGTCGCGGCCGGCGCCTCCGGAATCGCCTGTGGCGTCATCCGCAACAACTACTTCCAGCCGGCGATGCAGGAGCTCATGGCGGCCTGCGTCGAGGTCTGGGAGTCCGAGCAGGAAGCGCTCCACTACCACCCCAGCGGGTACATCGCGCTCGGTCCGGACTCGCAGAAGGACGACCTGATCAAGGTCCATGAGCGCCAGCAGCGGATCGGCTATCCGTCCGAGCTGTACGTCGGCGAGCACGAGGTCTCAGATCACATGCGCTCGCTGTACTCGGACTGGCGCGCGCCGGGGCTGACGGTCTGCCTGCACGAGCGAGTCGGCGGCTACGCCTTCAACCGCGAGTCGATGTTTGGGCTCGCCGACCTCGCCCGGGCAGCCGGCGCCGAGATCCTGCCGGGGATCGAGGTCACGGGCTTTGATCTCGACCCGTCCGGCGCCGCCCGGGCCGTGCACACCGATGCGGGCACGATCGCGGTGGACCGAGTCGTGATCGCCGTGGGGCCGTGGATCGCGTCACTGTGGTCGATGCTCGGCCTGCCCAGCCATCTCGACGTCCGCCAGCCCGACGGCACCGTCGCGGAGAACCTGCCGATGTGGACCTACTGGTACCTGCAGGAGGGCGAGGTCGAGATCGACCCAGCCGGCTTCGTGACCAATGACGGCCGCACCTCGCCGGTGCTGCACGTCGACTCAGACCAGCCGCTGCACGACGACGCCGGTCGTCTGATCACCGACCAGCCATGGGGCGTCTACTTCAAGCCCGACCGCACGAGCATCCAGGGCGGCGCCCAGCCGCTCACCGTCGGAACCGAGTTCGAGGTCGACCCCTATCCGACCGGTAGCGTCGACCCCGGCTTCGTCGACATGTGGCCGGCGTCGCTGTCGCATTGCCTGAAGCGCTTCGAAGGCGCCCGTCAGTACTTCCGCCACGTCCGCTCCGGCGGCGTCGGCGCGTTCACCGTCGACAACTTCCCGGTGTTCGACTACATGCGGCCCAACGTGTTCGTGGCGGCGGACTCCAACCATGGCTACAAGATGATCGCGGTCGGCAAGGAGATCGCTCGGGTCCTCCAGGGCGAGCATTCCTCGCTCCTGCATCCGTTCCGCTACGAGCGCTTTGCCACCGGCGACCTGCACCCGGTGTCGCACAGCCCGTACCCGTGGAGCTGATCGCTACGGGCCGCCGCCGAGCGCCCGGCTGAGCTCGGCGGCGGCCGCGAACAGCGGCTCACGGACCGCCCGTCGCGCCGCGGCGGGCAGGCGGGACGCCGGCCCCTGGATGCCGAGGATCGCCGCCAGGCGCGCGTCGCGGCCGAACACCGGCGCCGCCACCGCCGCCAGGTCCGGCTCGCGCTCGCCGACCGCCTCCGCATAGCCGCGCTCGCGGATGGCGGACAGCTCCCGGGCGAGCTCGCCGGCGTCGGTGATCGTTCGCTCGGTGAAGGCGATCAGGGGCGCGCCCTTCAGATCGTCGAGACCGCCGCCGAACGCCAGCATCACCTTGCCGACCGCGGTCGCGTGGGGGATGCTCGGCCGTCCCACGCGCGCCATGCTGACCACGCTGGCCGGCGACGGCACGAAGTCGACGGTCACGGTCTCGCCCTCGCCCGGCAGCGACAGCGTTGCGGTCTCCCCGGTGGCGTCGACCAGGCGGGCCAGCAACGGGCGGGCCAGCTGACGCACATCGAGCTGGGCCAGGACGCGGTCCGACAGCGCGATGAGCTTGAGCCCCAGGCGGTAGGGCCCGGCATCCGTGCGTTCCACCAGGCCCGCCTCCTGCAGGGTGGCGAGCAGCCGCGAGGCGGTGCTGGCGTTGACGCCGAGGCGACGGGCCACCTCGTTGACCCCCAGGCCGCTGTCTGAGGCGGCGAGGACGTCCAGCACCTGGACCGCTCGGGCCACCGAGCCGACGGCGCGGCGGGACGGAGCCGGAGGCATCGGCGCTTAAGACCTGCGAGGGCGCCCGGAGCCGCGGCCGTTGGCAGCGGCCCCCTCCCGGGCGCCTCGCCGGCCGGCGATCGGCACCGGAGAGGGCGCCTCGAGCGAGCGCATGACCATGACCTCGATGCCGCCGGGAGCGAACAGGTCCCGGGAGTAGGCGACGCGCTTGTCACGCCCGGCGAAGATCAGCTCCTCCATCTCCAGCCCGGCGGTCGTGCCGCTGACGCCGAGCACCTTGCCCACCCGCTCGCGCGCGGTCAGGACCGTCGGCATGACCCGCGTCCGCGCGTAGGTGACCGGAACGCCGATCTCGATCAGCATGTCCAGCACCATCCGCCCGCGCTTGAGGGCCGCCCGGAGCGCTTCGACGTCCAGCACGATGTCCGGGTGCACGACGTCGAACATGACCGCGACCGGTGCGCCCCCGGCGAGCAGGGTGCGCCAGATCGCGGTGGCCTTGGCGTTCGGCGCCAAGCCGAGCGCCTCGCCCGCCTCGCCCCCCACGGCGCGGTGCTCGATCTTGAGGTCCACGCACGACAGCTTGAGCCCGCGGCGGGCGGCCACCGAGGAGTACGGCTCCAGCCGCTCCAGGCGCTCTCCGAAGGCCGTCGGCATGGCCACCCGGCCGACGAATGTCCCGCTGCCCTGCCGGCGGATGATCTCCCCGCTCTCCTCCAACCGCTGCAGCGCGCTCCGCAGGGTCCCGCGGGAGACGCCCAGCATCGCCGCCACATCGTTCTCCGGCGGAAGTCGATCGCCGGAGCGATACCGCCCCGGCGCCAGCCAGTTGCGCAGCGCCTGCTCGGCGCCGTCCACCAGCGACTGCCGTCCGGCGGACGGCATCTGCACCTCAGCGGCCGTCAGCGCGGCTGCGGGGGCACGGCTCCCACCCTGTGGTGATCCTTCGCGTGATATCTCGACGAACTCCTCAACCCTCGACTGGATCTTGGAATCGTATTTCCCCCGCACGGGGGTGTGGCAAATCGTTTCTGCCTGAGGGGCGCGAGTGCTAACGGCCGAGCTTGTGCGCGGCCTCGTTGAGGCTGCGCTTCGGTGCCGGCTTGGACTCGCTGACGGTCTTCTCGGCCTCACGGCGACGGCCGGATTGCGGCCGCGGACTGGCTGAGGTACGGCCTGAGATCAGCGATGACAAGTTCCGCATCGAACCTCCGTTTCTTCCCCGCGGCTACCCATTCGCGTCATTTTTCACGCGCCCTGCTCACCGCATGTTGGCTGTCAACCGCCGCCGCCCGGACGAGCTCCTCCGCCTCGCCCAGCCGCGGGTCTGCGGTCCCGCGCAGATTGATCTCGACCAGCACCGCCGCCGCCCGGCAGGCGGCCTCGGCCAGCACTGCCGCCGTGGCGCAATCGCCGAGCAGGTGCCGCCCGGCGGCCTCGGTCGCCTCCCGGGCGCGGGCCGCCACCTCGGCGGCCGTTTCGGCGATGCCGAACGGCACCGCTGCCGCCGCGGTCAGGGCCGACGCCAGTTGGGCCGGCCGCTCGGCGTCGTCGGCCGGGCGGCGCAGTGCCGCGAGCACCGGCTCGTATGAGTGAAGATCACGCTCGGCGAGCTGGAGCGCCCGGGCCCGCAGCTGCGCGGCCGTCGCCCCACGGTCCGGGGCATCCTGAAAGCCCGCCCCCATCTCGACGAGGGCGGCGGCCAGCGAGCAGACGAGCGCCGCCGAGCTGCCGCCGCCGGGAGCCGGCGTCGGCGCCGCCACCCGCTCCAGCACCTCGGCGAGGGGGAGCGTGTGGAGGTTGTCGGTGGCGGGTGGACCGCTCATGCCCACATAGCAGCAGGCCGCCCGGCGGAATTGCGCGCCGGCGACGCAGTCGTCAGATCACCGACACTCGCGGTTGTCCAATCCGGCACGGGCCACGCGGGACCTGCGCTAGAACAATCCGACGGTGCGGCCCTGCTCGTCGATGTCGATGTTCAGCGCCGCCGGGGTCTTGCCCAGGCCGGGCATCTGCACGATGTCGCCGCACAGGGGCACCAGCCAGCCGGCCCCGGTGTACGCGCGGATGTCGCGCACCGGGAGGGTGAAGTTCTCCGGGGCGTTGAGCAGCGACGCGTCGGCCGACAGCGACAGGTGCGTCTTGGCCATGCAGACCGGGAAGTGTCCCAACCCCTCGCGGGTGAACTGGGTGATCTTCGCCTCGGCCTCGGGGTAGAAATAGACGTCCTTGGCGCCATAGACCTGCTTGGCCACCGCCTCGATCTTGTCCTGGATCGGCTCGTCGTCCTGGTAGAGCTGGTGGAAGGTGTTGGGCTGCTCGCACGCCTCCACCACGGCGCTGGCCAGGTCGGCGGCGCCGGCGCCGCCCTTGGTGAAGCCCTCGTTGACCTCGGCGCCGAACGCGCCGGCCTCGAGCGCGAGCCGCTTGACCAGCTCGCACTCCTCATTGGTGTCACCCGGACGGCGGTTGACGGCCACGACCGCGGGCACGCCGAACGTCCTGATGGTCTGAAGGTGGTGGCGGACGTTGGCAAATCCGGTCTCGATCGCGTGCAGCGCGGCGCTGCGGTCGGCGCGCGGGTCGTCATCGAGCCCGGCGTGGTGCTTGATGGCGCGGACCGTCGTGACCAGCACCGCCGCCGACGGCGTCAGCTTGCCGAAGCGGCAGACGATGTCGAAGAACTTCTCCATGCCCATGTCGGCGCCGAAGCCGGACTCGGTCACCACGTAGTCGCCGATCTTCATACCGATCAGGTCGGCGATCAGCGAGTTGTTGCCGTGGGCGATGTTGGCGAACGGCCCGCAGTGCATGAGCACCGGCTGGCCCTCGAGCGTCTGCACCAGGTTGGGCTTGATCGCATCCTTGAGCAGCACGGTCATGGCGCCGGCGGCGCCGAGGTCCTCGGCGGTGATCGGCTTGGCGCCGTCATACGAGTAGGCGGCGGTGATCCTGCTGATCCGGTGGCGCAGGTCCTTGAGGTCGCGCGCGACGGCCATGATCGCCATGACCTCGGACGCCGCGGTGATGTCAAAGCCGGTCTCGCGGGGGTAGCCGTTGGCGCGGCCACCGAGGCCGACCGCGATGTCGCGCAGCGCCCGGTCGTTCATGTCGAGCGCGCGCCGCCAGCCGACCCGCAGGGCATCGATCTTGTGCGGGTTACCATGCAGGATGGAGGCGTCGATCATCGCCGCCAGCAGGTTGTTGGCCGCGCCGATCGCGTGGATGTCGCCGGTGAAGTGGAGGTTGAGGTCCTCCATCGGCACCACCTGGGTCAGTCCGCCGCCCGCGGCGCCGCCCTTGATGCCGAAGACGGGGCCGAGAGAGGCTTCGCGCAGGCACGCCACCGGGTTCTTGCCGATGACGCCCAGTCCCTGGGTCAGGCCGACGAGCGTCGTCGTCTTGCCCTCACCGGCCTTGGTCGGCGTCATGCCGGTGACGCAGATGAGCTTGCCGTCGCCGGTGTCCTTGAGGCGGTCGAGCACCGACAAGGAGATCTTGGCCTTGTAGCGCCCGTAGGGCTCGATCTCGTCCGGCTCCAGCCCGGCGTCAGCGGCGACCGACTCGATCGGGTGAAGGACGGCTTCCTGTGCGATCTCGAGGCTTGACTTCATCTCTGTCTCCCTCCGGGGTCTGCTTAGTGGCTCACCGCTGCGGCGGCGAGCTCGGACACCAGCTTGTCCTCGTAGAACCGCTCCAGCGCAAAGGGTGCGATCAGGTCCGGCTGGCGGCCGGTGGCAACCAGCTCGGCCAACGTCTTGCCGACGATGGGGGCGGCCTTGAAGCCGTACGTCCCCCACCCGGCGGAGACATGGTAGTTCTCGACCTCGGTCTTGCCCAGGATGGGACTGTAATCCGGGCTGAGATCGCACAGACCGGCCCAGCTGCGCAGCAGCCGGGCGCGCTCCAGCTGGGGGAACAGCTCGAGCGCGTGGCGGCAGACGTCCTGGAGGAAGTTGAGCGTCCCCTTCATCCGGTACGTCGTCCACGGCTCGATCTCGGCCCCCATGAGAAACTCGCCGCGATCGGTCTGCGAGATGTAGACGTGCATCTGCGAGGACACGATGACCACATCGAGCAGCGGCTTCATCGGCTCGGTCACGCAGGCCTGGAGGATGTGGGTGGTGATCGGCAGCGGGACCCCGGCCATGTCGGAGATGAGCGTGCTCCAGCCCGCCGTGCAGTTGAGCACCTGGCCGGCGTTGATCGTGCCGCGGTTGGTCTTCACGCGGGTGATCCGGCCGTTGGATCGCTCCATCCCCAGCACCTCGGTGTTCTGGTGGATCTCCGCGCCGCCCTGATCGGCGGAGCGGGCCAGGCCCCAGACGACCGCGTCGTGGCGGATGATGCCGCCCGGCGGGTGATAGAGCGCGCCCATGATCGGATACACCGCGTGCGGGTTGTCGACCTGCATCGCCGGCGCCAGGCGCTTGATCTCATCCGGGTAGATCAGGCGGCTGTCGATCCCGTTGATGCGGTTGACCTCGGCGCGGTTGGCCATCACGAACATCGCCCGGTCGGCGTGGGCGAGCGTCAGGTGCCCGCACTGGGAGAACAGCAGGTTGAAGTTGAGGTCCTCTGACAACGACTCATACAGCTTGACGCTGGCGTCGTAGAAGCGCGCGCCCTCCGGGGTCTTGTAGTTCGAGCGCAGGATGGTGGTGTTGCGTCCGGAGGCACCGGAGCCGATGTAGCGCTTCTCCAGGATGGCGACATTCGTGATCCCGTGATCGCGCAGGTAGTGCGCGGTGGCCAGCCCATGGGAGCCGCCGCCGACGATGACGACGTCGTACGAGCTCTTCAACTCGCCCTGGCGGCGCCACATCCGGCGCTTGCGGAAGATGTCAAGCACGGAGCGTCTCCTCAGTCTGGGCCGGCCGGGTGGGGCCGTACTCGGCCAGCGCGTCGACGCCGATCGGCCGGCCGCCGAGGTGCTCGCCCGCATCGGCGACGACCGACCACATGTACTCGCCGGTGGCCCAGCCGAACAGGAACAGGTAGCGGTTCTCGGCCTCGCAGACCAGGACCCCGGGCTGGCGACCGATGGAGCCGGGGCGCAGGGCCCGCACCGGCGCAACCGCCGGCCGCAGGTCGAGTGCGCAGAAGCGGGCGAACACCTCGCGCGCCCGCGGACCGACGAGCGTCATGGCGGCGAAGTTCGTCGTCACGTCGCAGGTCGTCACCCGCTCCGCGCCGGCACTGGCCTCCGCCAGCCGCGCCCGGAGCGCGCCGGTGGCGCTGACGTCGGACACCACCAGCGCCCGCGTGGTGGTCAGCCGGCACCACCACGCCTCGCCGCTGCGCACGGCTTCGCCGAGCCGCAGCTCGGCGCCGCACTCGCCCGCGACGCGGTCGAGCTCGTCCGCCGGGCCCTGGAGCTCGAACTTGCCGAGATGGGAGACGTCGGCCCAGCCGGCGGTGCGCCGCGCGGTGGCGGCCTCGGCCTCGGCGCCGACGCCGCCGTAGTGCGTGGCGATGCTCCAGCCGTCGCGGATTTCCAGCTGCGCCCCGGCGGCGAGCGTCTGGCCCTCGATCGGCGACCGGGCGACGGCGCCGTCGGCGGCCGCGGGGCCGGTGGTCAGGAAATCGAGGTTCATGAGCGGAGCACCTCCCCGTCGGGGTCATAGAAGGGTCTGGTCTGGATCTCCGCGCTGAGCCGGCGCCCCTCGTCGGAGATGGTGATCCTGGCGCCGTCGTGCGCGAGTGCCTCCGGCACCCAGGCCATGCCGATCGTCCGGCCCAGAACCGGTGAATGGCGGGAGCTCGTCACCTGACCGGCGGGCGTCCCGGCGTTGTCGACGACCACCGCGCCCTCGGTCGGCACATCGCCGTTGGCCATCGTGAAGCCGACCAGCGCGGCCGCCGGCGCCTGCTGAGAATAGTGCTCGAGCGCCCACTTGCCGATGAAATCCTGCTCCTTGTCGAGCTTCACGATCCACGGCATGGCCGCGCCGAACGGCGTCGACTCGGAGTCGGTGTCCTGGCCGACCAGGATGTGCATCTTCTGCAGGCGCAGGATCCGCTGGGGCTCCAGACCGAACGGGCGCAGGCCGTGCGGCTTCCCGGCCTCCATGAGCGCGTCCCAGACGTGCTCGCCGTACGCCGATGGGAAGTGGATCTCATAGCCGACCTCGCCGACGAAGCCGATGCGCAGGATCAGACACTGCACGCCGGCGATCCGCGCCTGCTTGCCGTCCAGGTAGGCGAACGCGTCGTTGGAGCAGTCGATGTCGCAGACGGCGCTCATGATCTCGCGCGCCTTGGGCCCGGCCAGGTTGATCGCGCCGAGCCCCTGGGTGACGTCGGTGAGGTGGACCCGCTGGCCCCAGTCGGCCAGCCACCACGAGAACCATTCCTCGACCGCCCCGGCGCCGCTGGACGTGGTTGTCACGTAGAACGTCTCGTCGTCGATTCGGCAGATCGTGCCGTCGTCGACGATCCGGCCGGCGTCGGAGCTGATGACGCCGTAGCGGATCCGGCCGGGCTTGAGGTTGGAGAAGCGGTTGGGATACAGGCGGTCGAGGAACTCGCCGGCGTCCGGCCCGCGGACGATGAGCTTGCCGAGCGTCGAAACGTCGATCAGCCCGGCGGCGCGGTTGACGGCCAGAGCCTCGCCCTCCGGGTCGCCGTAGTCGTAGGCGCGGCGCCAATCGCCGGCCCACTTGACGGTGGCGCCGAGCTGGCGGTGGCGATTGTGGATGGCCGAGCGCTTGGCCGGCTCGACGGGGCGCCCGCCGAGGATCCCCATCGGCACCGACACCCAGGGCGGGCGAGCAGTGGTGACGCCGACCTCCTGCAGGCTCTGGCCGGTCTCCTGGGCCATCAGCCGCACGGAGGGCAGCTGGCACATACGGCCCTGGCACGGGCCCATGGTCACCGTCGTGTAGCGCTTGGAGAGCTCGATCGAGTCATACCCCTCCTCGATGCTCAGATGGACGTCCTTGCTGGTGACGTCCTCGCAGAAGCAGGCAAAGCACTTGCCCCGCCCCTCGCCGCTGACCGCCGGCGCGACGGCCACATTGGCGTCGGACGCGCGCGTCAGGTGCTGCTCCAGCTCCGCTGCCCGGGCCCGCGACTCATCGCTCCCGTGGCCGAGCGCGTGGGCCGCCCGCAGCCCGGCCAGCTCGCCGGAGGCGGCGGCATCGTCGTCGGAGTCGGCGCCGGCAACCTCGCCGGCGGCGAACACGCCGTCGGGCAGCCCAGCGAGGGCGAAATGCCCCCGCGCGGCGTCGTAGGCGCTCTCGGCCCCGGCCTGGAGCAGGAGCGAGGTCGCCGGGATGGCGCCGCCGGAGACGACGACCAGGTCGCACTCGAACTGGTGCTCATCGCCGGGGTGGGCGGGGTCGATAGACGCCAGCACGGCCGACTGCACGGTCTTGGAGCCCTTGGCCTCGACGATCGTGTGCCCTCCGAATACCGGCACCCCGGAGCTGCGCAGCCGGCGGGCGAGCTCGCCGTCCTCCGGGCGCAGGTCGGCGACGGCCATGATGTGGACGCCGGCATCGCGGAGCGCCGCGGCTGCCCGCAGGCCGCGGTCCGAGGTGGTGGCGATCACGGCCCGGCGCCCGGGTGAGACCGCGTACAGCGCAGCCAGCCGGCGGGCGCCGCCGGACAGCATGACGCCGGGCAGGTCGTTGCCGGCGAACACGAGCGGCTGCTCGATGGTGCCGGTGGCGAACACGTGATGGCGGGCGCGGACCTGGTGGAGCGTGTCGCCCTGCCAGACCGGGACCAGGCCGTCGAAGTAGCCGAGCGACGAGCCGCCGGACAGGATCTCCACGCCGGCGTCACGGGCGCGCTGGACGAGCTCGCGCACGCGCTGGGGCGAACCCTCCACCAGCTGCTGGCCGCCGGGCTCGGGACCCTCGTCGGCGAGCACGACGTCGGCGCCCAGCCGGGCGGCGGCGGTCGCAGCCTCCAATCCGGCGATCCCGCCGCCGGTGACGAGCACGTCGGCGTGACGGCGGCGGTACTCGGTGCGCCACTCCCGCTCCGGCTGCTCCTTGCGCAGCTTGCCCAATCCGGCCGCGTTGCGCAGGACTTTCTCGTACAGCGGCCACAGGCGCCGCGGTTTGATGAACGTCTTGTAGTAGAAGCCGGGCGGCATGAACGGGCCGCCGGCGATGTCGGTCGCCCGCATCGCGTCGAACTCCAGTGACGGGAGCGCGTTGACGTGGGTGACGGTGATGCCCTCGCGCGCCGGTTCGGTGCACGCCCGCGCGCCGGGAGCGCCGTCGACGGCACAGATGCAGTTGGGGCACTGGCCGGCGACGCACATCAGGCCGCGGCGGCGGTGGTACTTGAAGCTGCGGCTGAACGTCCGCTGCCCGGCGGCGTACAGCGCCGAGGCGATGGTGTCGCCCTCGTAGGCCTCCACCTTCTTGCCGTCGAACCTGAAGCTGATCTTCTTGCCGCGAGCGATCCGCTCGCCCGGCTGTGGGTTGAGGCGGCTCACAGCAGGTCATCTCCGGTCTGCGTGGCCACGCGGGCCGCGTCGCCGGTGGGGTCGGCGTCCGGCGCGTTGCCCGGGAGCGCGGTGAACTTGACCTCGTTCGTCGTCGTGTCGCGCTCGGCGATGAACCAGGCACGGCAGCCGGAGCGGTGAAACCACCACTCGCGCTGGACGCCGGCGACGTTGCGGCGGAAGTAGTTGTAGGTGTTGAGCTCGCGGAAGCTGGGGCGCTGCTTGGGGCGCGCCGACACCTCGCCACCGAAGCCGAAGTCGGTCACCTCGCGCACCCCGCAGTGGGGGCACTCCAGGAGGAAGGACATTGCCGGGACGCTACGCCCGCATGGTTGATCCTGTCCAATACGGAGTTAGGATTGATTGATTCGAAGACCAAATCAATGGAACTGCGTCAACTTCGCTATTTCGTCGCCGTCGCCGAGGAGCTGCACTTCCGGCGGGCGGCGGCGCGCCTGCACATTTCGCAGCCCCCGCTCAGCCAGCAGATCGCCGGGCTGGAGGAGGAGCTCGGCGTCCGTCTGCTGGAGCGCACGCGGCGCCGCGTCGAGTTGACCCCGGCCGGCGAGGCCTTCCTGCGCGACGCGCGCGCCACGCTGGCCGAGCTCGACGTCGCCGTCTCCACCGCCCGGGCGATCGACGCCGGCCAGGAGGGCGTGCTGCGGATCGGCTTCGTCGGCTCGGCGCTGCTGTCCATCGTGCCCGCCACCGTCCAGCGGTTTCGCCGCACCCGGCCCGGGGCGGAGATCGAGCTGCGGGAGCGGTCGACCGTCGAGCAGCTGCGCGCGGTCAGCACCGGGCTCGTCGACATCGGCCTCGTGCGCCCGCCGATCGAGGCCGACGAGACGCTCCACACGGAGGTGATCAGGCGCGAGCGCACGGTGGCCGCGGTCCCGGAGGGACACCCGCTCGCCGAGCTGCGCCGCGTGCCCCTGCGCCGGCTGGCCGCCGAGCCGCTCGTGCTGTTTCCCCGCCGTCAGGCACCCGGGTACCACGATCTGCTCATCGGCCACCTGGCGGGCACGGGCGTCACGCCCCACGTCGTCCAATACGCCCCGGAGATGATGACGATCATCGGCCTCGTGGCCGCGGGCATCGGCGTCTCGCCGGTACCGGCATCGGTCGCCCATCTGGCCATCGACGGCGTCACCTACCGGCCGCTCAGCGGCGCCCCGGACACCGAGCTGGTGGCGGTGACCCGCGCCGCCGAGCACTCGCCGCTCGTCTCGGCGTTCCTGGCTGAAGCGCGCGACGGCGGGTAGCCTCGGCCGTATGCCTGACATCCCCACCCCGCTCAATCCTCCCCAGCGCCTGCTCTGCGGGCCCGGTCCGTGCAACGTCTCCCCGGCGGCCCTGGCCGCGATGCAACGGCCGATGCTGGGCCACATGGACCCGGATCTCGCCGACATCCTGCTGGAGGTGGTGTCGCTGCTGCGCATCGCGTACCGGGCCTCCGGTGGATTGGTCGTGCCGTTGCAGGCCACCGGCACCTCCGGGATGGAGGCCGGGCTCGCCCATCTGCTGGAGCCGGGCGAGGTGGCGATCGTCGGCGTCAACGGGTTCTTCGGCCGGCGCGTCGTCGAGATCGCCCGCCGCCTGGGTGCCGAGGTGGTGCCGGTCGAAGCCGACTGGGGCGAGCATGTGAGCAATGACCGGCTTCTGGCGGCCGTGGACGAGCACCCCGCCGCGCGCCTGGTGTGCGTCATCCATGCCGAGACATCGACTGGCGTCCAGCACCCGCTGGCCGAGCTCGGCGACGCCCTGCGCGACCGAGACGTCCTGCTCATGGCCGACTGCGTCACCTCGCTGGGCGGGATCGAGCTCGACATCGACGGCTGGGGGATCGACTACGCCTACTCGTGCACCCAGAAATGCGTCGGCGCCCCGCCCGGCATGTCGCCGGTGGCGGTGTCAGACCGGGCGATGGAGCGCATCGCGGCGCGGACCCATCCGATCTCCTACTCCCTGGATCTCCAGCTGCTGCACGACTACTGGATCAAGCGCCCGCTCGTCTACCACCACACCGCGCCGATCCTGCACATCTATGCGCTGCACGAGGCCCTGCGTGAGGTGGCCGTCGAGGGCCTGCCCGCTCGCTGGGACCGGCACATGGACGCCGGCCGCTACCTGCAGGGGCAGGTGCGCTCACGCGGGTTGGAGCTGCTCGCCGAGCCGGACCACCAGCTGCCCCAGCTGACCGCCGTCCGCGTCCCGGAGGGCGTCGACGGCAAGGACGTGCAGCTGCGCCTGCTCCGCGAGCACGACATCGAGATCGGCGGCGGGCTCGGCCCCAGCGCGCCGGACATGTGGCGCATCGGTCTCATGGGTCACAACGCGCGGCGCGACATCGCCGACCGGGTCCTCGGCGCGCTGGACGCGGTGCTGGCCGGGGAGCCGGCGCAGGCGAAGTCTGCCTGACGCGCCCCACTCGAGGGTTCCGTGGTCCGCTCACGTCCGCGACCCCGGGGGAAAACCGGCCGCTTTTCGGCCGGAAATGCCCCCGAGTCACCTCACGCGCACATCCACGGTCAGAACCACCACGACCGAGCCGGGCCGGGCGGGCGGGTCAGACCGCGGCGCGCTCGACCTGCGCCCGGGCGGCCGCCAGCGTGTTGCCGAGCAGCATGGCGATCGTCATCGGCCCCACTCCGCCGGGCACCGGCGTGATCAGCCCGGCGACCTCCACCGCCGATTCGAAGTCGATGTCGCCGACCAGGCCGGATTCCGTGCGGTTGATGCCGACGTCGATCACGGTCGCGCCCGGCTTGATCCAGTCGCCCTTGATCATGTGCGGGCGACCGACGGCGCCGATCAGGATGTCGGCCCGCCGGCAGACTCCCGGCAGGTCGCGCGTCCGCGAGTGACACACGGTCACCGTCGCGTTCTCGGACAGCAGCAGCGCAGCCACCGGCTTGCCGACGAGGTCCGAGCGCCCGACGACGACCGCCTCGGCGCCCTCCATCGCCACGTCGTGGCGGCGCAGCAGCTCGATGACCCCGGCCGGGGTGCAGGGACGCAGGCCCGGCAGGCCCTTGGCGAGCAGGCCGGCCGACACCGGGGTGAGCCCGTCAACGTCCTTGGCGGCGTCGATCAGCGTGGTCAGGTGGGCGCCGTCGATGTGATCCGGCGTCGGCAGCTGGAGGAGGATCCCGGACACGCGCTCATCGGCGTTGAGCTCGTGCAGGAGCGCGATCACCTCGTCCTGGGAGGTGTCGGCGGGAAGATCGTGGCGAAAGCCCTCGATGCCGACCTCGGCGCACGCGCGCTGCTTGCCGCCGACGTAGACGGCCGAGGCCGGGTCGTCGCCGACGAGCACCGTGGCCAGCCCGGGGGGGCGCATCCCCTCGGCCACCCAGGCCTCTATCGCTTCACGCACCTCCGTGCGAACCTGTTGGGCGATTGCCTTGCCGTCGATCAGCGTTGCGGTCATCGAACCAATTGGTACATCATCGGGGACATGCCGGTCAACCGCACCTTAGCGTTGAGCACCGACGCGTCTGAGCGCGCGGCGCTGGTGCGCGTCGCGCTGCCGTGCCGCCTGAGCCCGGCGCAGGTGCTCGGCGCGCTCGCCGGAGAGCCGATGCCGTTCGCGCTCGTCGGCCGCTGGGGCGGCGGCCGAGCGATCGTCGGCTCGGCCCCGGTGCGCGTCGCCGCCGCGGACGAGGATCCGTTCGCCGTCCTGGACGAGCTCCCGGCGCTGAGCACCGAGACGGTCCCGCCCGGGGCGGTCGGCGGCGGCTGGTTCGGCTGGCTCGGCTATCGGCTGGCGGCGCGCGTGGAACGCGTCCCGCTGGCCCGTGAGCGCCCGGTCGTGCTGCCGGACTTCCATCTCGCCTATTACGACAACGTGCTGCGCCTCGATCCCGGCGGGACGTGGTGGTTCGAAGCGCTGGCCACCGATCGGCGACGGCCGGAGTTGGAGCGCCGCCTGCGCCGGCTGGCGGCTGTCCTGGCCACGGCGCCGCCGCCACCGCCCGTCGATCCCGCCCCGGCCCCGCTGCGGCTGGCCGCCCGCCACGCGGCCCACCATCTGGAGGCGGTGGCGCAGACGCGGGCGCGGATCGCCGCCGGCGAGATCTTCCAGGCGAACATCTGCCTGCGGCTGGAGGCCGCCGGCACCGAGACGCCGGCGGCGCTCCTGAGCCGCGCCCTGGACGACGTCGCCCCGCCGTATGCCGCCGCCTTCACCATCCCCGGCGGCGGGATCGTCTCGCTGTCGCCGGAGCTGTTCCTGCGCCGCCGCGGCCGCACCGTCGTGACGGGTCCGATCAAGGGCACGGCGGAGCGCGACGGCAACCCGGTCATCGCCGCGCAGGCGCTCGAGCGCCTCCGGGCCTCCGGGAAGGACGCCGCCGAGCACGTGATGATCGTTGACCTGATGCGCAACGACATCGGCCGTGTGTGCGAGTACGGGTCCGTCGTCGCCCCTCGCCGGCCGGAGGCCGAAGCCCACCCGGGCGTCTGGCACCTCGTCTCCCACGTCCGCGGCCGGCTGCGGGCGGCCGTTGGCGACGGCGACCTGCTGCGGGCGACATTCCCGCCGGGCTCGGTGACCGGCGCGCCGAAGGTCCAGTCGCTGCACGTCATCGCCGACCTGGAGCCGACCGGTCGCGAGGTCTACACCGGCGCGGTCGGCTTCGCCAGCCCGCTGGCCGGCCTCGAGCTCAACGTGGCCATCCGCACGCTGGAGCTGGCCGGCGGACGGATCTGGCTGGGCGCCGGCGGTGGGATCGTGGCCGATTCCGACCCGGAGACCGAGCTGGAGGAGGCGCTCGCCAAGGCGCGCCCCATCGCCGCTGCCGTCGGGCGCTCGGTCGTCGTCGACTCGGCGCGCCACCATCATGTCCCGCGCGCGGCCTGACCCGGCGCGGGGCGTCTTCGAGACGCTGCTGCTCTCCGACCTCCGCGTCCAGGCGCTCGATGCCCACCTCGCCCGGCTCGACCGCTCGACTCGGGAGCTCTACGGCCTGGCGCTGGGGAGCGACACCCGGGACAAGCTCGCCGACTCGCTGACCCGGGCGGCGCGGACGTCTACCGGTGGGCAGCGTGCCCGGATCGACGCCGCCCCCAAGGACGGCCGCCTTGACGTCTGCCTGGTCATCACCCGGGCGCCGGCGTGCGAGCCAGTGCCGCTGACGCCGCTCGTCATCCCGGGCGGGCTCGGTGCCCACAAGTGGTGCGACCGGCGGCTGCTCGAGCCCGATGGCGCCACGCCGCTCATCGTCGATACCGACGGCAGCGTCCTGGAAGCCGGCTGGGCCAACGTCTGGATCCTCGACGGTGACCAGCTGACCACCCCGCCGCTCGACGGCCGGCTCCTGCCCGGGGTCACCCGCGCCCGTCTGCTCACGCTGGCGCCGAGGCTCGGCCTGGACGTGCGTGAAGCGCCGATCGCGCTCGCCCGGGCGCGCGCCGCCCCCACCCTGTTCCTGACCTCGTCGCTGCGGCTCGCGGTGCCGGCGAGCTTCTCCCGCCATCCGCAGGGGCGACCGGAGGTCGACCGGATCCGATTCGCGCTGGCGGCGGCTGCCTAGGACACCCCTGAAAAGGCCACCCCGGTCAGACCGTCCTGTTTTTCAGCGGCCTCCTAGAGTTCCGGCGCGATGCTCATCCGCGACGCCGACCCCCAGCGTGACTCCGCCGCCTGCGCCACCATCTACGCCCCGTCGGTGACCGCCGGCGTGGCCTCCTTGGAGGAGCGCGCGCCGGCCCCGCGTGAGTTCGCCGAGCGGATCCGCATCATCCAGCGCACCCACCCGTGGCTCGTCGCCGAGATCGACGACGAGGTCGTCGGCTATGCGTACGCGTCGCGCCATCGCGAGCGGGCGTCCTACCGCTGGGCGGCCGACGTGACCGTCTACATCTCCGGCGGCCACCATCGCCGGGGGATCGGCCGCGGCCTGTACGCGACGCTGTTCGACCTGCTCGTCCGGCAGGGCATCCACGAGGCCTGCGCCGGGATCACGCTTCCCAACGATGCCAGCGTCGGGCTCCACGAGGCGCTCGGCTTTGAGCCGGTCGGCGTCTACCGCAACATCGCCTACAAGTTCGGCGCCTGGCGGGACGTCGGCTGGTGGCAGAAGACCCTGCACTCGCCCACCGGCGACGATCCTCCGGCCGAGGTCGGCCCGCCGCTCCACCTAGACAGCTGAGCCGTCGCCGGCCGGCAACGCCAGCGTGAACGTCGATCCGTCGAGGCTCACCGTCCCGCCGTGACGCTCGGCGATCGCGGCCACGATCGCCAGTCCGAGCCCGGACCCCGGCCGGCCGCCGGCGTCCGGCCCGCGCCAGAAGCGCTCGAACAGCCGGTCGTGCTCGGCCGGGTCAGGCCCCGGCCCCTCGTCGGCGACCGACAGCCGGGCCTGCCCGTCGGCCCGCGCCAGCGACACCACCACCACGCCCTCCGGCGGCCCGTGGACGAGGCCGTTCTCGATCAGGTTGCCCAGGGCCCGGCGCAGAGCGTCGGCGTCGCCGTGGACCGTCACGGCATCGGCCCGCTCAAGCCGCACGCGGGCGGGGTGGGTGGCGTTCTGCTCGGCGACGACGGCGACGGCGATCTCCTCGAGCGCCACGGCCTCGCCGGACGGCGCCGCGGCACCCACGCGCTCCAATGCCAGCAGCGAGTCGACGAGGTGGGCCAGACGCTCAGCGTCGTGGCGGAGGTCGGCCAGGACCTCAGCATCGGCGCCGTGGCGCGCGGCGTACTCGACGTTGCCCAGGAGCGCGGTGACCGGCGTGCGCAGCTCGTGCGAGGCGTCGGCCAGGAACCGCCGCTCGCTCGCCTGGGCTTGCGCCAGCGCGGCCAGCATCCGGTTGAGCACGCCCGTGAGCTGGCCGATCTCATCCGGCGCGACGGGCTCCGGCAGCCGCCGTGAAGGGTCGGCTGTCCGCTCCACCTCGGCCGCAGCATCGGCCAGCGACCGCAGCGGCCGCAGGCTGCGCCGGGTCAGCAGGGCGGCGGCCAGCGCGGCCACCAGCACGACGGCGGCGCCACTCAGCGCCACGAGCGCGCCGAGCCGGCCGGTGGTGCGGGCAATGTCGGACGTGTCCGAGGCGACGAGCACCGCCCCGCCGGCCGCCGGACCGCCGGCATCGGCGATCGGCACCGCGTACAGGCGCATCGGCCGTCCGTTGAGCTCGATCGACTCGGCGCCCGTCCGTCCGTCCACCACCGCGGCCCGGGCCAGCGCGCCCTGCGGCAGCAGCTCGGCGCCGAGATTGAGCGACTGGGCCACGATCCGGCCGCGGGCATCGAGCACCTCGACCGAGATCTGGCGCCCGGAGATGGGGCTCTCCAGCGCGCCCGGGTTCGAGAGCACCCCCGGTGCGGAGACCGCCAATTGGGCGACCTCCTGCGCTCGCTCGCGCAGCGCCGCGTCGAGGGAGGAGCGCAGCTGGTGGTCGACGAGGGCGACCGTCACGATGGCGAACACCACCACCGCGGCCAGGATCGACACCGCCGCCGCCGCCACCAGGCGCGTCCGCAGGGCCCACGGATGCAGCCTCCTCAGCCAGTCAAATCGGCCACTTCTCATACTTGCTTTTCTGGCGGGATCGCGCACACTTACGAGCAGAGTCTGCGCAGAAGCGACACGGAGGTACGCAATTGCGCCTCGAGCAGGAGGGGGCCGGCAAGCCCGCGCGGGTCTTGCTGGTTGAGAACGATCCGCGCACCGCACTGCTCGTCGGCGAGATGCTGCGCGCTGTCTGGACGACGGGGCTGATCACCAGCCACGCGGGGAGCCTGGCCGATGCCATCCAGGAGCTGCTCGACCACGGCGCCACCTGCGTCCTGCTCGGCCTGGGCGCGGGCTCGGCTCCGTTCGACGCGCTCTCGCAGCTGACCGCGGCCGTCCCCCACATCCCCATCATCGTGCTCGCCGAGCAGGCCGACGGTGACTTCGGCGTCGATGCCGTCCGGGCCGGCGCCCAGGATGTCCTGGTCCGGGCCGAGCTCACGCCCGCCGGGCTCGGCCGCAGCGTCCGCCACGCCATCGAACGCAAGCGCACTGAGACGGCGCTCGCCCGCCGGGCCCTCCACGACCCGCTGACCTCGCTCCCCAACCGGGCCCTGTTTCTCGACCGGCTCCGGGTCGCGCTCGACCGGTCGCGGCGAACCGGGACCGCCGTCGTCGTCATGTTCCTCGACGTCGATGGCTTCAAGCAGATCAACGACTCGCTCGGCCACTCCGCCGGCGATCTCGTCCTCACCGTCCTGGGCGACCGCTTCGGCCTGCTCCTGCGTCCGATGGACACCGTCGCCCGCCTCGGCGGCGACGAGTTCGTGTTCCTGTTCGAGGGCTTGGAGACCGAGCACGAGGTGGCGCTGGTGGCCGAGCGGATCGCCGCCTCGGCCCAGCTGCCGCTCGCCGTCGCCGACGAGCCGATCGCGGTCTCGGTCAGCATCGGGGTGAGGATCGTCCGCGATCCGGAGACCGCGCTCGAGGAGGCCATCCGCGACGCCGACACCGCGATGTACCGGGCCAAGGATCTCGGCGGCGCCCGCTTTGAGCTGTTTGCGGCGACCGACGCGGCCGCCGCGGGCGGGGACGAGCCCGCCGACGCCGACTTGGAGTTGGCGCTGCGACAGGCGCTCGCCCGCTCCGAGCTGCGGGTCCACTACCAGCCGCGGGTCTCGCTCATCGGCGACACCGGGTTGGTGGGATTCGAGGCGCTGGTCCGCTGGGAGCACCCGGAGCGCGGCCTGATGGAGCCGGTCGAGTTCATCCGCGTGGCCGAGCGCAGCGGGCTCATCGTCCAGATCGGCGACTGGGTGCTGGAGCAAGCGCTGGACCAGGTGGAGCACTGGCGCCGGTCGCGCCCGGAGATGACGATCTCGGTCAACCTGTCCGGACGCCAGCTTCAGGACGCGGCGCTGCGTGACCGGCTCATGACCGCGATGCGCCGCGGCGGCCACGATCCGAGCGTGCTCTGCCTGGAGATCTCCGCCCAGGCGCTCGCCGCCGACCCGGAGGGCGCCTCGCGCCAGCTGGCGGCGCTCAACGAGATCGGCGTCACCCTCGCCGTCGACGACTTCGGCGCCGGCGACTGGTCCGGCGCCGCCCTGGCGCAGATGCCCGTCCACATCCTCAAGATCGACCGGGCCCTGGTCGAGCGCCTGGGGCGCACGCCGCACGACTCGGCCGGCGTCACCGCCGCCGTCGAGCTGGGCCACCGGCTCGGCCTGTCCGTCGTCGCCGAGGGGGTCGAGACCGACGAGGAGCTGGCCCAGCTGCGGGACCTCGGCTGCGACGGGGCGCAGGGGTACCTGTTCAGTCGGCCGATGCCCCAGGAGAGCGTGGGCACCATGCTCGCCGGCCGCTGACGCGCTCGTGCCCACAGGTGCGCCTGGCCGGTCAGGCGCGGAGCACGAACCCCGTGCCCCGCACCGTGCGGATGAGCGGTGGATCGCCCAGCTTGCGGCGCAGGCGCGCGACGTAGCGATCGACGACGTTTGACTCGGCCGCCCCGGACCAGATCTCCGACAGCGCCCGATCGCGGCTGACGACGCGCCCGGCCTCCCGCAGCAGCAGCTCCAGCAGCGCGGCCTCCCGGCCGGTCAGCTCCAGCTGGCGTCCGCCCCGCCGGGCCGCCTGCGCCACCGTGTCGAGCGTCAGGTCGGCGTAGGCGAGCACCGGCTCCGGCGTCCGTCCCCGCCGCGTCAGGGCTCGCAGCCGGGCGACGAGCTCCTGGACGGCGAACGGCTTGACCAGGTAGTCGTCGGCGCCGGCCTCCAGCCCGGCCACCCGGTCGGCCACCGCGTCCCGAGCGGTCAGCATCAGGATCGGCGTCGCCAGGCCCTTGCCGCGCAGCCGCCGGCAGACGGCCAGCCCGTCGAGGGCCGGCATCGCCACGTCGAGGACGATGATGTCCGGCGCAAACCGCTCGGCGGCCACCAGCGCGGCGCCGCCGTCGCCGGCCACCGTGACCTCGAATCCCTCGGCGGCCAGCGACCGCTTCAGCATCCTCTGCAGCGGCGGGTCGTCGTCGACGACCAGCACGCGCTCGTGATCGCCGTCGGCCACTGGCGCGGGAGCCGTCAGCCGCCGGCGACGTCGCGGCGGATGAAGACCAGGAACGCCGCCACCAGGCACGGGATCGCGTACAGGGCGCAGACCCACACCGCCTGGACGATCGGCGTCCAGTCGATCGGCGTGCGCAGCAGCCCCTGCCAGGCGTTGAACTGCGTGCTGAGCAGGTACGGCTGGGCTCCGCTCATCCCCGGCAGGATCCCGATCAGCTGGATGAGCAGCGACACCATCAGCGTGCCCACGACGGCGGCCGCGCTGTTGCGGGTCAGCGTGGACAGCAGCAGGCCGATGCAGACGATGGCGGCGATGGGGATCAGGTAGATGACCAGGGCCACGTAGACCAGCTCCAGCGCCTTGGGCGCCGACACGATCGTGCCGGACAGGCTCTGCAGGGAGTTGAACCCTGACTGGATGCTCCCGGCGACGACGGCGACGGTTCCACACAGCAGGATCGCGATCACCGCGTACGTGCTCGCCGCCAGCGCCTTGCCGCAGAACAGCTGCCAGCGCTCGAGCGAGCGGGTGAAGATCGTCTTCAGCGTCCCGTTGTGGTCCTCGGAGGCGAAGATGTCCCCGGCCACCAGGGCCGTGATCAGGGGGAACATCCAGACCGCGCCGAACAGCAGGATGACGAGCGGGACGGCGAGGCCGCTGCGATTCAGGTAGTCGGAGAACGCGAAATCCCCGCCGTGCTCGTGATGGTGCTGGAGGCGGATCGCGATCACGAACAGGATGGGGACGATGATCGCGGCGCCCAGGCCGAGGTAGGTCCGCTTCTGGTAGCGGAGCTTGAACAGCTCCCAGCGGTAGACGGTGCCAACGCCGGGCATCAGCGCGAGGCCTCCGCGGGCTCGGCCGGCGGGGCGACAACCTGACTCTCGTCGCCCTCCGTCAACGAGAAGAAGAGATCCTCCAGGGTCACGGTCTGCGGCGCCATCGCCCGGATGAGCGCGCCGGACTCGACGAGCGCCTGGGACAGCGAGGCCGCCGCCGCGTCGTCGGCGGTGAACGAGATGCGCCCGTGATCTGTGCTGAGCTCGGCGATGCCCGGCTGGGCCCGGCACACCGCCAGCGCGCGGTCGTCGTCGGTCGTCTGCAGCCAGTAGCGCGTGCCCGCACCCCGCTTGAGCTCGGCGATCTCCCCCTCGTAGACGATCTTGCCCTGGCGGACGATCGCCACCCGGTTGCAGACGTCCTCCACCTCGGTCAGCAGGTGGCTGGAGAGCAGGACCGTCATCCCCTCGTCGGCGAGCCGCCGGATGAGCAGCCGCATGTCGCGCATGCCGGCCGGGTCGAGCCCGGTCGCGGGCTCATCGAGCAACAGCAGCCGGGGATCGCGCAGGAGCGCCGCGGCGATGCCCAGCCGCTGGCGCATGCCGTGCGAGTAGCCGCCGACGCGGTCGCGCTGACGGTGGGTCAGCTCCACGGTGTCCAGCGCCTCGTCGACGCGCTCGCGAGCACCGTTGCCGTCGTAGGCGGCGAGCATGTCCAGATTGCGCCGCGCGCTCAGATACGGATAGAACGTCGGCGCCTCGACGAACCCGGCCACCCCCTCCAGCGCCTGCACCGACTCCATGGGGTCGCGGCCGAACACGCGCACGCTCCCCGCGGTCGGCCGGATGAGGCCGAGCATCATGCGCAGCGACGTCGTCTTACCGGCTCCATTGGGGCCGAGGTAGCCGTAGACGTCCCCGGTCTGCACGGTTACGTCGACGCCGCCGACGGCGGTCAGGTCGCCGTAGCGCTTGACCAGGCCGCGCACCTCCAGCGGCGGCGGCCCGGCGGCGGGGGCCCCCGGCGCCGGGCCGTCGCGGGAGGTCTGCGGGGTGGGCGGGGTCCGGGTCACGGAGTCAGCGCCTTCGCCGCCTGCTCGGCGACGAACGGCTGGACCGAGCCGAGGACCGTGTAGGCGACGCCGCCGGACGTGTAGCGCAGGACCGTCCCCAGGGCGGTGGAGAGCTCCGTTCCGGTCGCGCCGTTGATCGACACCGACGGGAGGCTGAGGCCGCGGGAGCCGGTGGACGGGGGCGTGTTGGCCGACCCGGGCGCGGCCTTCTGCTCGACGACCGCGATCCCGCCGAGGTTCTGGCCGTAGGTGATGAGCGCGGCCGGGTGGCCACCCCAGTCCAGGAGCGTCGTGGCCCGGCGCGGCAGGCCGACGAGCTTGGCCGGGGCCGCCAGGGTGAACGGAACCGCGTGCGCGACCGCCGCGGCGCCGCGGACGTGCCTGGCCCTCCTCGCCTGTCCCGCCTTGCCGGCGAGCGCCCTGGGGTGAGATGCCGGGGTGGACACCTTGACCACCTTGTAGCCCGGCGGGGGCACCATCGCGAACGTCGAGGCCGCGACGGGTCCGAACGAGATGTTTGTGACCTTCAGCTGGAGCACCGGTGTGCTGTTGCCGCGCGCGTAGATGGCCAGGTTGAGCGGGGTGCCGGTGATTGCGTCCCAGGCGATCTGCGCGGATCCGAGCAGGCCGCCGTCGTGCTTGGGCGAGACGGACACCGAGTAGGCGGGCTGGCCGGCGATGTCCGACGGGTTCGACGTGTTGACCCCGGCGACGTTCATGCGCCCCAGGAGGTGGTTGAGCTCGGTCTGGATCTGGGCGACGGTCGGCACGCCGGATCCGGACGCCTTCTCGTGCCCCGGGGTCGTGGCGGTGTGGGGCGGCAGCGTTGCCTCGTACACCGTCTGGGATGCCGGGTCTGAGACCCAGAACGAGCCGTTGTTGACGACGACCTGCGAGTCGCCGTTGCTCGACTGGAGCTCCAGCCGGAGACCGTGGCTGTTGGACAACCAGAGGCGCCCGGTCGCCCCCTGGAGGATCGGGTCCCGGGTGCCCCCGGTGAAGTTCGTCGAGCTGATCAGGTTGTTGGTGAACTGGATGTCGGCCGAGATGCCGTTCACGGGGTGCGCGGTGAGTGCGCCGTGGAGCGCCTGCGCCAGCGGCTTGTCCCTGGGCACCGGGCCAGATCCGGTGGCGGCGACCGCGATCGCGGCGCCGGCGACGATGGCGATGACGAGGCCGGCCAGGGTGGCCAGCAGACGGCCGGTCGAAGCTGTACGCAGGAATTTCATGTCAGGTCCACCTTCCTAGACGATGGCATCACAATCGCACAGGACCTTGAAATAACTCTGACAGACCGGCGCCGCGCTACCGTCAGCCCCATGTGCCGGCTGTTCGGTATGAGCGGAGGCCCGCAGCGCGTCCACGCCACGTTCTGGCTGCTGGAGGCGCCGGACTCGCTGGCGCAGCAGAGCCGGCGCGAGCCGGACGGGACCGGGCTGGGCTGGTACGACGACGCCGGGCGACCGGCGGTCTCCAAACAGCCGCTGGCGGCCTACGAGGACCGGCAATTCGCCCAGGAGGCCAAGTCGGTCGCCTCGCGCACCACCGTCGCCCACGTCCGCTACGCCTCGACCGGGTCGCTGAGCCCGCAGAACACCCATCCGTTCGAGCAGCGCGACCGGCTGTTCGCACACAACGGCGTCATCCAGGACCTGCCCCGGCTGGAGTCAGAGCTCGGCGACGCGATGTCGCTCGTTGCCGGCGACACCGATTCCGAACGCTTCTTCGCGCTGATCACGCGTGAGATCGACCGGTGCGGCGATGTCACGGACGGGATCGCATCCGCGGCGCGCTGGGCGGCCGAGAACCTGCCGCTGCTGGCGATCAACCTGGTGCTGATCACCGCCTCGGAGCTGTGGGCGCTGCGCTACCCGGACACACACGAGCTCCACGTGCTGGAGCGCGCCGCCGGTGGCCCGGCCGGCACCGCCGAGCTTCACCACGCGACGCCCCGGCGGCGGATCAAGGTGCATTCCGCCGACCTGGCCGGCTGCCCGGCCGTGGTGATCGCCTCGGAGCCGATGGACGACGATCCGGGCTGGCGGGTCGTGGACTCCGGAGAGCTGCTGCACGTCGGCCCCGGCCTCGAGGTCGAGTCTCGCTCGGTGCTCGATGCGCCGCCCCGGCACCTGCTGACGCTCGCCGACCTCGATCCCCGGGCCCGGAGCTCCCAGCAGCCGCAGGCCCAACCCCAGTCATGAGCGGCCTCCCGCCTGCGCCCCGCCTCCCCCGCCTCCTCCAGACGGCCGGGTTCATGTTCGGCGGGGTGCGCTTCCTGGAGTGGTGCCGGCGCCGCTACGGCGGCGCGGTCACGCTGGGGACGCTGTTCGATGACGGCTTCGTCATGGTGTTCGACCCGGAGCTCGTCAAGGAGCTGTTCCAGGGGCCGCATGACCAGCTCCACGCCGGCAAGGCCAACGCGCTGCTGGGACCGATCCTCGGCGACCGCTCGGTGCTCCTGCTCGACGGCGCCGAGCACCTGCGCCACCGCCGCCTGCTGCTCCCCCCATTCCACGGGCGCCAGATGCTCGCCCACGTCCAGACGATGCGCGACTGCGCCGACGCCGAGATCGATGCCTGGCCGGTGGGCGAGCCGTTTGCGCTGCTCCCGAGCATGCAGGCGCTGACGCTCAACGTGATGCTCAAGGCGGTGTTCGGGTACGACCGCGGCTCGGAGCACGACGAGCTCCGGCGCCGGGTCCGCGCGATGATCGACCCGCTGGCCCGGCCTCAGGGAATGGCGATTCTGGCGGCGGTCATGCGCGGGAGCCGCCGGCGGGCGGCCCGCGGCTTCGCGGAGCGCCGGCGCGCCGTCGACGAGCTGCTGTACGCCGAGATCGCCCGCCGTCGCGCCGCGCCTGATCTCGAGAAGCGCGACGACATCTTCTCCGCCCTGCTGCTGGCCGAGGACGAGAACGGCGAGCGCCTGTCCGACCGGGAGGTCCGGGACGAGCTGCTGACCCTGCTGCTCGCCGGCCATGAGACGACCGCCACCGGCCTGGCCTGGACGTTCGACCTTCTGCTCCATGCCCCGCGGGTCCTGGAGCGGGCCCGGACCGGCGACGACGCCTACCTGGACGCGGTCGTCAAGGAGGCGCTGCGCGTCCGCACCGTCATCCCCGGTGTCGGCCGCGTCGTCCAGGAGCGCCCCTTCGCCCTCGGCGGCTTCGAGGTGCCGGTGGGAATGGAGATCAACCCGTCGATCCGGACCATGCACCGCCGCGCCGACCTCTACCCGGAGCCGGCGGAGTTCCGCCCGGAGCGGTTCCTGGGGGTGGGTGGGGCACCGGTTCCGGACACGTACACGTGGCTGCCGTTCGGCGGCGGGACGCGCCGTTGCCTGGGCGCCAGCTTCGCGCTGACCGAGATGCGCGTCGTCGTGGCCCGCGTCCTGGAGCGCGCGACACTCGCCGCCGCCGACCGCCGGCCGGCCAAAGTCCAGTTCCGGGTCATCACGCTCGCGCCCAAGAGCGGCGTGCGCGTCGTCCAGGATCGCCCGCCCCGGCCGGCGGCTGCGGGTGTGGACGCGCCGGCCGTGGCTGCGGTCTGAGCTACGGGCCAGCTCAGCCCTCAATCTGCGGCAAGTCTGGCGAGCCGCCCCGGGTTTGTCACCCCCGTGCACGCCCGAGTCGAGCCCAGCGGGGCGCGCCCGGCCCGTGTCCCTTCGTTGCTGCCGTGATCAGCGGTTGCCCTCCGCGTACCGCAGGATCGACAGATCGGTCAGCCACTCCACCGGCGCCCGGTCGTCCGTGTAGACGGGGCCGCCGCGCAGGGCCGGCGCCAGGCGCCCGGCGACCGCCGCCATCAGCCCCTGCAGGGCCAGGGGGACGTGGCCGTCGGCGGCCAGCATGTTCGCCCCGGACAGCGGCCGGGTCGAGGCGATGACCAGCGAGTTGTCCGGGCTCAGCGGATCGCGGACGACGTACGGGAACGCCGATCGCAGCGTCGCCGAGACGACCCTCTCCAACTGGCCGGAGTTCGGCAGGTGTCCGACGTTGACGATCAGCGTCCCGCCCGGCCGCAGGTGCGCCCGCGCCAGCGCGAAGAACTCGTGGGTGATGAGATAGAACGGGATGTACGGCTGGCGGTAGGCGTCGAGGAAGATCGAGTCGTAGCGGACGTGGCTGGCCTCGAGCCACGGCCGGGCGTCGGCGGTGTACAGGTGCAGCCGCGGCCCGGACAGGTGGAAGTAGCGGCGGCCGATCGCGGTCAGCTCGCCGTCGAGCTCGACCGCGTCGACGCGGGTGGCCGGGAAGAAGTGGCCGTAGGCGCGCGCCACCGTCCCGGCGGCGTCGCCCAGGATCGCGATCCGCCCCGGGGGCTGAGAAGCGGCCGCGAACGGCAGCACCAGGAAGTCGTCCCAGTAGCCGCCGGTCAGGTACGTCCCGGGCCGGTACAGCGAGTGAACGGCGACGCCCTCGTTGAGCTGCAGCCACCGTACGCCGTCCTTGAACTGGATGACGCGGGCGTACTGGTACTCCGTCTCGGCCGAGAAGATGACCCGCCCGCCGGCCACGCCCGCGCCGATCGCCGCCGGCGGGACCGCCAGCGACGCCGCGACGACGAGCGGAACCGCCCACCAGCGCCACGCGCGCGCTCCGGCGGCGGCCACCAGCGCCAGCGACAGCGCGAACACGATGAACGTCCGGTGGGTCCCGATGGTGGGGATGAGCAGCAGCGCGGCCAGGAACGTGCCGACCAGCGAGCCGACCGTCGAGATCGCGTACAGGTTGCCGATCGTGCGCCCGGTCTCGGACACCCGCTGCACGCTCAGGCGGCTGGCGTAGGGGGCGACCGCGCCCAGCAGCATGACCGGCACCGCGACGAGCACCAGCACCGCCACCAGCGAGCCGACGAAACCGCCGACCGACAGCGAGCCCAGGGCATGGACGGAGAGCGACAGGAACGGGTCGGCGACGAACGGCACCAGCGCCAGCAGCAGCGACGCCGTGAGGACGACCAGGCACAGGCCGCGAAGGTCGGCCCAGCGGTCGGCCAGCCGCCCGCCCAGCGCATACCCGGCCGACAGCGCCACCAGAACCGTCGCGATCGTGTTGGCCCAGATGATCGTCGACGCGCCGAAGTACGGCGCCAGCAGCCGAGCGGCGGCGATCTCCGTACCGAGGCTGGCGGCGCCGACGACGAACGCGATGACCCGGATGGCGAGCGCATGGGCGGGCCGGTGGATGGGCCCGGGACGGCGGCCGGAGGTGACGCTCCGCGCGTCGTCGGCCTCCGTCGGTTCGACAGCGCGCGTGGCCTCGGCCATCGCCCAACAGTAATGAGTCGCCGGGCCGATGCTGCTGACCGACCCGCCGCTGCCTGCGTGGGGCATCGCCTGGATTGGGTGCGTCGCTCGTCGCGTCAGTAGGTCGCCCGTACAGCAAGGCGCAGCCTGGTCGGATGTGCCGACCCTCCGAACCGCTCGAACATAGTCGGCAAAGGTGGTCCGGGCCGCCTCCAAAAAGGTGAGCTTGGCCACTGGAAGGAGACGGTCATGCAGCGGCCGCGTGTCCACGGGCACGCCGGCGAGGAGGAGCGATTGCTATGCGTCGGGTGCGCGTGACTTACGCCAATGTGGTTTCCACAGTCGCCCTGTTCCTGGCGCTGGGGGGTGGGGCGTACGCGGCCACCGCCAACCCGTTCGTGACCAGGGGCGGGGCGATCAACGGCTGCGTCGCGAGGCGAAACGGCGTCCTCTCGGTGATCCGGCCCGGTAGGAAGTGTCCGAGAGCGACTGTGTCGCTGGTGCTCGGCCAGAAGGGAGCGGCCGGAGCCCGCGGTCCCCAGGGCGATCCAGGCGCCCAGGGCGATCCAGGTCCCCAGGGCGATCCAGGCGCCCAGGGGGATCCAGGCCCGCAGGGCGATCCAGGCGATTCAGGCCAAGGCGATCCAGGCCCCGCGGGTCCGCCAGGCCCCCAAGGCCGACAGGCGCGACAGGCACGCCAGGGCTCAGCCACTACCAGGTTCGTCACCGGTGCCGAGGCTAGCCCCAGTCCGGCGCTGACACTCAGGCCACCTCCGTCGCGAGCTGTCCCGGAGGTACGAGGGTGCTCGGAGGCGGCTTCACGACAGCGGCCCTGCGCCGATCCTCGTGCAGTCCGATCTTCCGGTCGGCGGGAACCCTCCGACGTCCTGGTCGGTGACAACGACGAGCGAGCGGCCACCCCGTACTCGCTACAGGCATACGCCATCTGCGCGACCGTCGCGAGCTAGGAGACGACCCCGCGAGTTGCCGGGCCGGTCCGCGCAACGGCCAGCTCGTGCTGCGCCCGGCGGGCCTCACGGTCCGAGACGACGGCGACGGAGCGGCCCGGCCCCGGTCCCGGGCCGCTCCCGTCGTCGCCATGCCACCGAGCGCGCCCCTCGGCGACGGCCGAACCGCCGGCACCGGGTGCGCGGCACCTGGGCGGTTCGGTTCACGGCTGGCATTGTGAGCGGCGCCGGCGGTTCTGTAACCCTGACAACGGATAGGCTCTCCTATCCGAGGGTGGGGTTCTCCGGGGCCAGAGCCACCGGCCGTCGCGATCCTCCCGGCCGATGCTCCGGCGTGGAGTCCATCGGAGCGGCCTCAGTTTCCCGCTCGGACACCAAGCCGTCTGTCTGCTACATCGGGCTGACGGCAGCAGCCCCGCTGCTCCTCGTCGATCGTGGCAACGGTCAGGCTAGTACCGAGCAGATGTACCCCGGCCGTCCCGAGCGAGCTCTCATGGCGAGCTCACTTGGGTGCGGGCAACGCGATAGAGAGCAGGATGGAAGCGCCAGCGCAGATCGGTGCTGGCTTCCCGGAAGCCCGGGCTGCTGATCGCCTCGGTGAACTCTTCGGCGCTGCGCCAATGGGCGATGTTGACGAACTGGAAGTCGGCGTCTGAGCCAAGTGCCTGGTGCAGAGCAGTGTCCAGATGTGCCGGATAGCGCTGCAAGTAGTCGCGAGTCTTTTCCCAGGCCGCGACAAACTCCTCGGCGTCAGCCGCCGGGACCTCGAAGATGTTGATCAGCACAACGGGTTCAGACACGGGCGTTCCTTTCTCTGGTCGTCCCTTCCGGCCATGGCGCGCTGGTTTGCCGGAAGCGAGAAGTATCGCGCGACATCGAAGCCCGGACTCACGCCGGTCGGGCTCGCGTGCTAGCCCCGAGCGAGACCGCCACGCTGTCGCAAACGGCTACAAGCAGCACTGGCCGAGGCCGCACCGAGACCCAGCACCCAGCTTGTCCAATGCAGTTGGAGCGCCCACTACGATCTTCCGGCGGATGCTCCTCTACGACAACGACGTCTCAGGCAACTGCTACAAGGTCCGGCTCCTCTTATCGCAGCTCGGAATCGACTATGAGCGCCGCCAACTCGACGTGCTTGACCGGTCCAATCGTCCCGACGTCCTGGGCGGGCTCAACCCGGCGCTCCGGGTCCCGACGCTCGTCCTCGACGACGGACGCCCGCTCGCCGAATCCAACGCGATCCTCTGCTACTTCGCCGACGGCACCGAGTACCTGCCGGAGGACCGCTACGAGCGGGCGCAGGTGCTCCAATGGATGTTCTTTGAGCAGTACTCACACGAGCCGTTCATCGCCGTCGCGCGGTTCTGGGCGCTTTTCGGCGTCGAGCCGTCGGACGCCGACCGGACGGCCAAGCACAAGGGCGGGCTGAAGGCCCTGGCCGCGATGGAGTCGCACCTCAAGGGGCGCCGTTTCCTGGTTGGCGACCGCTACACGATCGCCGACATCTCGCTGTACGCCTACACCCACGTGGCACCGGAGGGGGGCTTCTCGCTCGAGCCCTACCCAGCCGTCGGCGAGTGGCTGGCCCGGGTGGCGGCCCAGCCCGGGCACATCGCCATCACCGACTGAGCCGGCGCTCAGTCGGTCCACCACCCCGGCTCCATCTCCGCGTCGCCGCCCTCGGCGTGGGCGCCGAACGCCAGCAGTTCCATCCCGTCCGGGCCCGCCTCCCATTCGCGCTTGACCTGGGGCGGGCAGTAGACAACGTCACGCGCGCCGACGTCGAGCACGTCGTCGTCCACGCGGAACCGGCCGGAGCCCGAGAGCACCACGTACATCTCCTCGGACGCGGCGTGGCGGTGGCCGAAGCCGACGCGCCGCCCGGGGTTCATCCGGTACTGGGCGAGGCCGATGCGCTGAGCGCCGAGCCCCTCCCGCGCGAACCGGGCTTCCCCCATCGTCTCCATGCCGAAGTCCGGGGCCAGGTCCTTGACGTCATCGAGGTTGAGCTTGGAGTAGTCGGTCATGACCGAGAACCTACCCCGCTGAAAGCCGCCACACGCTGGCGACAGATAAGCTGCCCGCCATGCGCGAGGCCCTGGTCTGCGAGCCGTTGAGGACACCGGTCGGACGGTTCGGCGGCATGTTCCGGGACGTGCCGGTCACCGACCTCGCCACCACGGTTATCAGGGCCGTGTTGGACCGCACCGGCGTCCCCCCGGACCAGGTCGACGACGTCCTGCTCGGCCAGGGCTACGCCAACGGCGAGGCGCCGGCGCTCGGCCGCGTCGCGGCGCTCGATGCCGGTCTGCCCGTCGAGGTCCCCGGGCTGCAGGTCGACCGGCGCTGCGGCTCCGGGCTGCAGGCGATCATCGACGCGGCCATGATGGTCCAGACCGGCGCGGCGGACGTGGTCATCGCCGGCGGCGCCGAGAGCATGAGCCGGGCGGAGCTGTACTCCACGACGCTGCGCTGGGGGGCACGCTCCGGCGGAGCCATGCTGGAGGACCGGCTGGTGCGCGGGCGCGTGACCGCCGGCGGCGAGAACTACCCCGTGCCCGGCGGGATGATCGAGACCGCCGAGAACCTGCGTCGTGAGTACGCCATTCCACGGCAGGAGCAGGACGAGCTCGCGCTGCGCTCCCACCAGCGCGCCGTCGCCGCCCAGGACGCGGTCTTCCCGGAGGAGATCGTCCCCGTCGAGGTCAGGGAGCGCAAGACCGGCTCGCGCCTGATCGACCGCGACGAGCACCCGCGGGCCGACGCCACGCTGGAGAGCCTGGCGTCGCTGCGGCCGGTGATGGCCCGCAAGGACGCGGAGGCGACCGTCACCGCCGGCAACGCCAGCGGCCAGAACGACGGCGCCGCGGTCTGCCTGGTGACGCACGCCGACCGCGCCCGGGAGCTCGGCGTCGAGCCGATGGCTCGGCTGGTCAGCTGGGCGGTGGCCGGGGTGCCGCCCAAGACGATGGGGATCGGACCGGTCCCGTCGACGGCCCGGGCGCTGCAGCGGGCCGGCCTTCAGATGGACGAGATGGACCTGATCGAGCTCAACGAGGCGTTCGCCGCCCAGGCCCTCGCGGTCCTGCGCGAGTGGAACCTGCCGGACGGCCTGGAGCGCGTCAACGTCCACGGCTCCGGTATCTCTCTCGGACATCCCATCGGCGCCACCGGCGGCCGAATCCTGACGACGCTGGTGCGCGAGCTGCGCCGGCGTGGCGGCCGCTACGGCCTGGAGACGATGTGCATCGGCGGAGGCCAGGGGCTGGCCGCCATCTTCGAGAACGTCCAGGCCGGCTGACATGACGCCCGGTGCACCGGGCGGCGAGGAGACGCTCCGGACAGTGATCGAAGCGCTGGCGCCGCTCGAGCGGGCCGCCGGCTCAGAGGACGAGCGCCGCGCGGCGGCCTGGATCGCCGAGCGGCTGCGCGCCGCCGGATGCGAGACCACCGTCGACGAGGCCGAATACCGCGGCGGCTACGCGCACCACATGCGGGGGCTCTCGCTCGCATCGGCGGCCGCCGGAGTGACCGCGCTGACGAGTCGCCGGCTCCGGCCGCTGTCCGTGGCCGTCGCCGCCGGGGTGGCGGGCGCCATCGCCGACGACGTCTCGAACGGTCCCCGGCTGTTCCGCCGTGCCGCCGCCCGTCGCCGGACCACCTGGAACGTCGTCGCGCGCTGCGGCGCCGAGACGGCGCCGCGGACCCTCGTCCTCCTCGCCCACCACGACGCAGCGCCCACCGGCAAGATCTTCGACCCCGGCGTCCAGACGTGGCTGGGCGAGACCTTCCCGGGCCTGCTGGAGCGGTTCGACACGTCGCTGCCGCTGTGGTGGACGCTCCTGGCCGCGCCGGCGCTGGTGGCGACGGGTGCGGCCCGCGGGCGGCGCGGACTGCTGGCCGCCGGCATCGCCGGCTCAGCCCTCGGCGCCGCCATCTTCCACGATGTCGCCACCAGCCCCATCGTGCCCGGCGCCAATGACAACCTGACCGGCGTGGCCGTCCTGGTGGCCCTCGCCGAGCGCCTGCGCGCGCGGCCGATCGAGGGGCTGCGCGTGGTGCTCGCCTCCTGCGGCGCCGAGGAGGTCATCCAGGGCGGGATCTACGGCTTCGCCCGCACCCACTTCGCCACGCTCGACCGCGAGCGGACCTGGTTCCTCAACCTGGAGACGCTCGGATCCCCGCGCCTGATCATGCTGGAGGGCGAGGGCCCGATCGTCATGGAGGACTACCACGACCGCCGCTTCCGCGACCTGATCGAGCGGACCGCGCACACCCTCGGCGTGCCTCTGCGGCGCGGAATGCGCGCCCGCACCTCGACCGATGCCGTCGTCCCGCACCGCGCCGGCTACCCGACCGCCACGCTGGCCTCGATGGATCGTCACAAGCTGCTCTCCAACTACCACCTGATGAGCGACACGCCGGAGAACGTCGACTACGGCACCGTCCTCCAGGCGCTCCACCTCACCGAGGCCGTCGCCCGCGAACTGGCGGAGAACCCCTGGATCTAGGAGAACGCATGCCCACCGCCACGGAGCTCGAGCTCCCCCACTTCGACCACACCGATCCGACGCTCCGGGGCGAGCGCTACCGCGAGGCGATGGCCGGGCTGCGCGGTCATGACGGCTGGCTCGCGGCCTGTCCGTTCGGCTACATCGTGCTCGCTCGCGAGCCCGCCGAGTTCTTCCTGCGCACCCGCGACGCGGCCTTCCCCGGGCTGACGATCGCCGAGCTGTTCGGCATCTCCGAGGGACCGCTGCACGAGGAGATCGTCCGCAACATCATCAACCGCAACGGCGACGATCACCGCCGGCTGCGCAACCTCGTCAATCCGGCGCTGTCGCCGCGCGCCGTCGCCCGGTACCGCCCGGCCATGCGCGAGTTCCTCGCCGAGCTCCTCGACGGCCTGGCCGAAGACCGCCGCGGCGAGTTCATCGCCGACTTCGCCAAGCCGTACCCGTCGCTCGTCATCGCGTCGGTGATGGGCGTCGACCGGAGATGGGCGCCCAAGCTGCACGAGTGGTCGAACCTCATCCAGCGCCAGTTCGATCCGGCGAGCCTCATGAACGAGCGGCCGGTCATCGAGGCGGCGGTGGCCGAGTTCTACACGTGGGCCGATGAGCTGATCGAGGGCCGCCGCGGTTCGCCGGGCGAGGATCTCATCACCGACCTGATCGCCGCGGGCACCGCCGGCGAAGCCGGCGGTCCCCAGCGCTCACGCCTGGACCACGACGAGCTGCGCAACCTCGTTCTCAACATCCTCGTCGGCGGCGTCGACACCAGCCAGAGCCAGCTCGCCCACGCCGTCCGCCTACTCGCCGAGCATCCGGATCAGTGGGAGGCGTTGCGCGCGGACCCGGAGGGCCTGGCCTTGCCGGCTATCGACGAGGCGCTGCGCTACGAGCCGATCACCCCGTTCACGGCCCGGATCACCACGACCGAGCTCGAGCACCGCGGCGTAACGTTCCCGGCGGGATCGGTCGTCCTCGTCTCCGCCTGGCACGCCAACCGAGAGGGCGTCGAGCCGGACGGGTTCGACATCACCGCCGACCGCGGCGGCGCGCGGGTGCTGACATTCGGCGCCGGAATCCACTACTGCGTCGGCGCCAACCTGGCGCGCGCCGAGATGCAGGAGGCGCTGATCGCTCTGGCCCGCCGCGCGCAGCGCATCGACCTCGACGGCGAGCCGGAGTTCGGCACCCCGTCGGGCATCTACGGCCTGGAGTCTCTGCCGCTGCGCTTCACCTGGGCGTGAGCCCCCGGTGGGGTCTTTGGCGCTTAGCTACCTATAGAGGCTGTCGCACGAACATGCGCGGTTGTGAGGAAGTCACAAGGAGGCACATGCAGTCGCCACCTCAGCGGCAGGGATCGTGCCCAGCTCGGCGAGAAACCGGCGAATATGGCCGGTTTCTCGCCGAGCTTCGGTTGCCAAGCCACCTTCGCGGCCGGCCGTTTGTGTCCCCGTCGCGACAATGACCCATTGCGGCGGGGTTACGCGACAGGCTCATACGGTCACTTAGCCCCAAGACACCCGCCCTCCGTTGCGGCCGCCGAACCTATGCTGCCCGCCACAGGGCGTCGTCGCCGAGGGGCTCGCGCACCGCGCGTCCCTCCGCGACGAGCTCGAGGAGCGCCGCCTCGGCGGCCCGGCGGTCGACGGCGTCGTTGCCGTGGGTCATGAGCGCCGCCACCTCCTGCGTGGTCAGCCCGCCCGGGAAGTGGTCGAGCAGCGGAGCCGGATCCTCCGGCGGCGCCTGGCGCTTCAACCCGGCATCCAGGTTGGCGACCAGGACGTCGTAGGCCTCGACCGGCTGAAAGCCGCCGGCCACCAGCGAGCCCCCGTTGGACTCGAACACCACCGACGGCGCGGTGAACCGGACCGGCCCGTCGGTCGCCGCCGTCTTGCCCTGCAGCTCGGCGGCCGAGCCGACAGCGGTCCGGGAGGCCGCCTTGTCGGCCTCGTAGGCGGCGGTGACCTCCGGCGAGTCCAGGGCGGCGATGACCGCGCCGGCGTCGACGCCGGGCAGGTCGCGCAGCGCGTTGCGCAGGCCCTCGCCGTCCTCCAGCACGAGCGGCGTCGTGAAGTTCGCCAGCTGGAGGGCGCGGAACACCGCCCACTCGCTGCCCGGGTGGGCCAGACGGGCGGCGATGACGGCACGGCAGGCGGGAGCGGTCGCGCTCAGCCTGGCCTTCGGCGCCGGCGAGAACGGCATCCCGTAACGGCGGAAGGCAAGCTGCCCCAGCGCTCCGCGCAGGGGGGTGTAGCCACGGGCGGCGTACTGGTCGGCGCGCTCGGTCAGGCCGATGAGCACCAGCTTCCAGTCGAGCTGGTCGCCGTAGCGCCACTCGATGACACGGAGAGCGGGGCTCTCGGAATAGGCCCAGGGACAGGCAGGATCTGAGTAAAGGGTGGCGGAGATCATGCGGAAAGAGGGTCGGGTTTTAGGTGATTGATGCCTCAAGTATATGCGCCATCGATCCTTGGCTCTCAATCGGCAGCTCAGCCAGGCGCGCGGCCGGGCGCACCGACGCGGTGGCAAAGCCGCAGGCGCGCAGCCGCTCCTCGGCGTCGCCGGGTTCGTCGAAGTGCAGATACACCCGTCCGCGTACGAACGCCCCCAGTCCCAGGCGGAACAGGCGGACCAGGGGGCCGGTGGCGCTGCCGAGGTGCAGATCGGAGATGTAGCGCCCGCCGGAGAACGGGGCCAGCGCGCCGGCGAACCGCGCCCACAGCGCGACGACGGTCTGGGTCGGCAGGTACCCGAGCAGGCCCTCGCTGACGATCGCCAGCCCGCGTCCGGGATCGAGCTCGTCGACGACCGCCGTCAGCTGCTCCTCCCCCAGCACATCCAGGCCCTCGACGCGGTGGCCGTCCGACAGCGAGCCGATCCGCCTGAGCGCGCGCCGCTTGCGCTCGGCCATCGCCGGCAGATCGGCCTCGACGTACGTCAGCCGGTCCCCGTAGCGGTTGACGAAACGCCAGCCGCGCGGCGACATCCCGGCGGCGACCTCGACCACCTGGGAGATCCCGTGGCGCTCGATCGCCCGCTCCAGGACAGCGTCGATCGCCAGATGTCGCGCCAGCAGGTAGGTCTCCAGCGACGGCCCGCCGAGCGCCCCGCTCACCCGCATGAGCGGGTGCAGCGCATCGAACATGACCCGGCCCTCGCGCGTCGCCAGCCACGGATGCGACAGGCCGTTGCGGCGCCACACCTCGGCGGTGTAGTGCGCCGTGGGGGTGATGCTGTCGGCCCAGCTCATGCCTGAGCGCCCACCTTCTCCGAGAGCCGGTCGAGGAATGCCGCCTGGGCGGAGTTGATGCGCTCGCGCGCGTCCGGGAGGCCGAACCACTCGGCGCGGTCGACCTCCGGGAACTCGCGCATCTGTCCGGAGCGCGGCGGCCACTCCATGGCAAACGTGTTGCTGTGGAAGTGCTCGGAGTCGAGATCGCCGGCGACCGCCCAGACCCGCACCCGCTTTCCGCCCTTCTGGCGAATCTCGCCGAGATCGAGCGCCTCGTCCTGCGGCGGCGGGGAGCCGAGCTCCTCGGCGAACTCGCGCCGCGCCGCGGACAGCGGCTCCTCCTCGCCCTCCACATACTGCCCCTTGGGGATCGACCAGGCGCCGAGATCCCGGCGCGCCCACAGCGGGCCGCCGGGGTGCACCAGGAGCACCTCCAGGCCTCCGCCGGCCTGCCGATACAAGAGGATGCCGGCGCTCACGCGCCCGGAGCTTCGCGGCTGCGTCAACGGGACCCTTTCAGAAGGTTCAAGCAACTGTCAGAGATTCCGTGTTCAATAGCAGGCGGGCCCGGGGGTCGAGCGCGCACAGCGCGTGACGTTTGTCATGGCCGATTTCGGCCTCTCGCCACTTACGGCGACCTCGGCCTGACCGTACGCTGCGATGCGCACTGAGATCGAAACAAGGTTCATCCACGCATGAGACAACTCGCCACCTGGTGCTTTCGGCACCGCCTCCTGACCGTCGTCGCCTGGATCGTCGCCCTGGTGGGGGTGAACGTCATCCACTCGGCGGCCGGCAGCGCCTACACCGACAACTTCAAGCTGCCCCACACCGGCAGCTTCGACGCCATCCGGCTGCTCCAGAAGGCCAACCCGCGCGCGTCCGGCGAAACTGACCAGCTCGTCATCGCCGTCGCCCACGGACGGGTCACCGATCCCGCCGCGCGCGCCCGGGCGGAGCGGCTGTTCGCCGACGTCGCCAAGCTGCCGTTTGTCGGAGCCGTCACCTCGCCGTACACGCCGCAGACGAGCAAGCAGATCGCCCCGGGCGGGAAGGTGGCGTTCGCCGACGTCACGTTCAACAACACCGCCAATCACAACCGGATCAGCTCGGCGCAGGCCCGCACGTTCGACCGGACCATCACCTCCGCCTCCGGCGCCGGCGTGCAGTTCCAGGCCGAGGGCAACATCGCCGAGGCCGGGAATCCGACGAACCAGTCCTCGAGTCTGATCTTCGGCTTCCTGGCGGCGGCGATCGTGCTGTTCATGGTGTTCGGCTCGCTGACGGCGATGGCGCTGCCGCTCGTCACCGCCGGCGTCTCGCTGGGCGCCGGGATCGCCGTGGTGGGCCTCCTGTCGCATGTCATCGACATCGCGACGTTCTCCAACGAGCTCGCCCTGCTCATCGGCCTGGGCGTCGGCGTCGACTACGCGCTGTTCATCGTCACCCGCTACCGGCAGGCGTTGCGCCGCGGCGCCAGCCGGGAGGATGCGACGGTCGAGGCGCTCGACACCTCCGGCCGTGCGGTCCTGTTCGCCGGTCTGATCGTGTGCATCGCAATGCTGGGGATGTTCGCCCTGGGCGTCACCTTCCTGTACGGAGTCGCGGTGGCCGCGGCCGTCACCGTCGCCTTCACCGTGGCCGCCTCGGTCACGCTGCTGCCGGCCATGCTCGGCTTCCTCGGCGGCCTGGTACCGCGCCGCCGCGAGCGGCGGGCGATCCGCAACCACCAGTACAGCGCCGAGCACGAGTCCCACGCCTGGGCGCGCTGGGCCGCGATCATGAGCCGCCGCCCCGCGGCGTTCGCTATCGCCGCCGCCCTGCTCATGGTGGTGATCGCCATCCCGTTCCTCTCGATGCGCCTGGGATCGGCCGACGCGGGCACCGACCCGGCGAGCACGACGACCCGGCAGGCCTACGACCTGCTGGCCAAGGGGTTTGGGCCCGGGTACAACGGGCCGCTCGAGCTGGTGGCCCAGGTCAACGGCCACGGGCAGGTCACGGAGTTCACCCGGGCGGTCCAGGCGGTCGCCCACACGCCCGGGGTCGTCGGCGCCACGCCGGTCCGGGTCATCGCCCTGGGTGGCAACCACCCGTCGATCGCAATCGCCAACGTCTATCCGGCGGGATCGCCGCAGGCGGCCTCCACGTCGGCGCTGCTGGGCCGCGTCCGCGGCCAGGTGCTGCCGGCGGCCACCCACGGGACCGGGCTGCACGTCCTCGTCGGCGGCACGACGGCGGTGTTCGCGGACTTCAGCCACATCCTGTCGCACAAGCTGCCGCTGTTCATAGGCATCGTCGTCGCGCTCAGCTTCGTCCTGCTGATGGTCGTGTTCCGCAGCCTGCTCATCCCGCTGACCGCTGCGGTCATGAACCTGCTGTCGGCGGGGGCGGCGTTCGGCGTGCTGACCGCCATCTTCCAGAACGGCTGGGGCAGCTCGCTACTGGGCATCAGCGGAACCGGTCCCATCGAGGCGTTCCTGCCGGTCCTGATGTTTCCCATCCTGTTCGGCCTGTCCATGGACTACGAGGTCTTCCTCATCAGCCGCGTGTACGAGGAATGGCACCGCCGGGGCGACAACCATGAGGCCGTGACTCACGGTCTCGCCGCGACCGGCCGCACCATCACCGCCGCCGCCGCGATCATGGTCCTGGTCTTCGGTTCGTTCGCGCTCGGCGGACAGTGGATCATCGACATGTTCGGGATCGGCCTGGCCAGCGCCGTGCTGCTCGACGCGCTGATCGTCCGCTCGGTGCTGGTGCCGGCGGTGATGATGCTGCTGGGTGAGGCCAACTGGAGGCTGCCCGGGTGGCTGGACCGCCTGCTCCCCCACCTCAACGTCGAGGGCAGCCCGACCAATTGGGAGGACCTCGAATCGCTCGTGGGCGAGGAACCGCGTGAGCCGGAGCCGGTCGCCGGCTGAGGGCTGAGGGCTGAGGGCTGAGGGTGACGGTGGCGTGCCCGCGGGCACGCCACCGTCACCGTCGGGCCGGTCAGCCCCGCGGTGGGACCTCCTGCACCGCCCAGCGGTTGCCGTCCGGATCACTGAAGAAGACGAACTTCCCCCAGGGGAACTCCTGAATGTCGGAGACCTCGACGCCACGCCCGGCGAGCTCGGCATGGGCCTCGGCGGCGCCGGAGACGACGAGCTGCAGGCCCGCGACGCTGCCGGGCTCGGAGTCGACGAGTCCCTTGCCGATGGCGATCGAGCACGCCGACCCGGGCGGCGTCAGCTGCACGAAGCGGATCTCGTCGTTCGGCGACTCGTCGTAGTCGGCGTTGAAGCCGACCTGCTCGGTGTAGAACGCCTTCGCCCGGTCGACATCGGTGACCGGCACCGCCACCAGCTCCAGTTTGAATTCCATCTCGCCACGCTCCTCTCAACGGGTTCGTCAGTGAGCTTGACGATACGGCCAAACTAGGTCACTTTCCGTCCTAGATCGGCGCGGCAAGACGTGCGATCAGGCCGCCAGCGCGGGCTCCTCCTCCGGCTCCTGGTCACCGGCCGCCGCGACGAGACCGACGGCGGCGTGCTGGGCCACCGGGCGGAGGGCGACGGCAGCGATGGCGGCCCCGGCCAGCGCGATGCCGACCGCCACCGTGAACGCCAGGTCGAAGCCGTCGGTCAGCGCCCGGACCGCGCCGGCTGGCGCCTGACCCCGGGCCTGACTGCTCGCGATCGTGCTCAGGACGGCCAGGCCGAGCGCCCCGCCCATCAGCCGCGAGGTGTTGAGCAGTCCGGACGCGACGCCGCTGTCGGCGCCCGCCACCCCCTGCATGGCGACGATCGTCGACGGCACCAGCGAGAAGCCCATGCCAAGCGCCGTCAGCACCGCGCCGGCCAGGACGCTGCCGGCGTACGTGCCGTCCGGGGCGATGCCCGTCAGCAGGGCCATCCCGGCGGACATGACCACCATCGCGGTGACGATCACGCGCCGGGGGCCGAAACGGGCGACCGCCCGCGGCGCCAGCGTCGAGCCGGTGAAGATCGAGAGCGTCATCGGCAGGAAACCCAGACCGGTCTCGATCGCATCCAGGTGGAGCACCTGCTGCAGGTACAGGGTCAGGAAGAACCATGCCGGGAAGTTGGCGGCGTACATGAGCAGGACGACGGCGTTGGCAGCCCGCAGCCGGCGGATGCGGAAGATCGCCAGCGGGACGAGCGGCGAGCGGGCCACGCGCGCCTCGACGAACGCGAACGCCGCCACCAGGCCCACGCCGATTGCCAGCGGGCCGAGGACACCGGCCGAGCCCCAGCCGAGCGTGTCGGTCCGGACGATTCCGAACGTGACGGCGATCAGGCCGGCGGTGATGAGGGTCGCGCCGAGCGCATCGAAGTGGCGAGGCTGATCGGCGGCGGGGGCGATCGGCGGGATCGCCAGCAGGCCGAGGCCGACGACCACGGCGCCGAGCGGGACGTTGACGGCGAAGATCGCCTGCCAGCCGATCCACTGGGTCAGTGCCCCGCCGAGGAGCGCGCCGGACGAGGCGCCGAGCGCCCCCATGGCGCCCCACAGCGCCAGGCCGCGATTGCGCTCGCGGCCCTCGGGGAGCGTGCTGGTGATGATGGACAGTGTGGCGGGCGAGCTGATCGCGCCCGCGATGCCCTGCACGCCGCGGGCGCCGATCATCAGGCCCCGGGACGTGGCGACCGCGCACGCCAGCGAACTGAGCGCGAACATGGCCGTGCCGACCAGGAACACCCGCCGGCGGCCGAGGAGGTCGGCGGCCCGGCCGCCGAGCATGAGCAGCCCGGCGAACGTCAGCGTGTACGCGTTGACGACCCACTGCAGCCCGGTCGTCGAGAACCCCAGGCCGGCGCGGATCGACGGCAGCGCCACATTGACGATCGAGATGTCGAGGACGACCATGAACTGGGCCAGGCAGACGACGGCCAGGAGCGCGTTGGTGGAGCTCAGCCGTCGCTGAAGAAGAGACTTGGTTGCGAGCATGGACGTAGTGTGCGACGATGTTTATCCAGGTACAAGAGAAGGAGTTATCCTGGTAGTAACGGTTCCCCCCATCGCATCCGAGGCTCCGACCCTGACGCCCTCCGAGCTGGTCGGTGCCACCGCCGAGCGCCGCCGCTCCGAGCTGGCCGACTTCCTGCGCAAGCGCCGTGCGGTCATCAAGCCGGAGGACGTCGGCCTGCCCGGTGGAGGGCGCCGCCGCACCCCCGGTCTCCGCCGTGAGGAGGTGGCCCAGCTCGCCGGTGTCGGCACCACCTGGTACACGTGGCTGGAGCAGGGGCGCGACGTGCGCGCCTCGCTGGAGGTGTTGGAGGCCCTGTCACGCGCGCTTCGCCTGACCCCGGCGGAGCGCACCCACCTCGTTCTGCTCGGGCGCGGCGAGGAACCGCCGCCGTGCAAGTCCGAAGAGCGAGTCTCGCCCGTGGTCAGGCGGCTGATCGAGAACCTCGGCGCCAATCCGGCCTACATCCTCGGCCGGCGCTGGGACTACCTGGCCTGGAACGCCGCCGCCGTCGCCGTGTTCGGCGACTTCGGCGCCGTGCCCCGCTCGGCCCGCAACCACCTGTGGGTGCACTTCATGGACCCCGCCCGCCGGCAGATGTTCGACGACTGGGAGCGCAGCGCCCGCATCATGGTCGCCAAGTTCCGCGCCGACAGCGCCCGCCACATCGGCGATCCGACCTTTGAGGAGCTCATCTCCACCCTGCGCAAGTCCAGCCCGGAGTTCTGCCGGGCCTGGCGCAAACACGAGGTGGCCCGGACCGCCGAGGGGCGCAAGGTCGTTCGCCACCCCATCGTCGGCACGCTCCTGTTCGAGCACGCGGTGTTCAACCCGCAGGCCGATCCGGAGCAGCGGATGATCCTGTACTCGCCGCTCCCGGATCAGGACACGCCGGAGAAGCTCGCTCGGCTGCTGACCGCTGTTTAGGGGCGGGCGCCCCGCCCCGCCGCGTGCGCCTCGTTCGCCCGCCACCCCAGCCCCGACACACACCAACCCCCGGGGGGCCGAGTGTCATCTGGTGCCGGATATAGCCGCTGACTTTGCATCTCGTCCGGCGGTGGCGAGAGGCGCCGGCGAAAACGGTACATCCGTACCAGTCAATGGTACATTTGTACCAATGGCCGCCACCAGCACCCCTGCCCGTTCTCAGCCCCGTCCGCGCGGCGCCGCCCGCCGTGAGGCGCTGCTGGAGGCGGTCCTCACGATCGTGGCCGAAACCGGGCCGGACGCCGTGACCCATCGCCGGGTCGCCGAGGTGGCCGAGCTGCCGCTGGCCTCGACGACGTACTGGTTCGACTCCAAGGAGCACCTGCTGACGGCCGCGCTGGAGCTCGCCGCGGAGCGCGACACGGCCCGGCTGCTCGAGTACGCCGCCGACGCGGTGCGGACCGGGCTCGATCCGCTCGACGCCGCCGTCGGGGCCATCCTCGATCCGGTCGACGACGCCCAGTCCTCGAGCCGGATGTCGCTGGTCGCCACGTTCGCGCTGCTGCTGGAGGCCGCGCGCCGGCCGGCCCTGCAGGAGGTCTCGCGCCGGTGGACCGAGGTGTACCTGCTGACGCTCAGCCGCCTGCTGGAGGCGGCCGGGTCGCGACGGGCGCGCGCCGATGCCGAGTTGCTGCTCGGCGCCGCCGACGGACTGCTCATCGAACAGCTGGCCACGGGGGCCGAGGACGATCTGCGTCCCCGGCTTCGCCGGCTGGCGGCGGTACTGGTGGACCAGCCATGAACGGGCTGGTCAACGCCTGGCGTTCGCGCCGGTCGGGCCCCGGGGCCGCCGAGCGCGGCCCGGAGCAGCGAATCGTCGTGCTGGTCAGCGTGCTGCTCCTGTTCGAGTCGGCGATGTACTCGGCGGTCGCCCCGGTGCTCCCCCACTACGCCCACGCGCTCCACGCCTCCAAGCCGGCGGTCGGCGTGCTCAACGCCGCCTATCCGGCGGGGATCGTCCCCGGGTCGCTGCTGGGGGCCTGGATCGCCGCCCGGGCGGGGGTCCGCCGGGCCACGCTGGCCGGTCTGCTGCTGTTCGCGGTGTCGATCGTCGCCTTCGGCTTCGGCACCGACATCGTGGTGCTCGACGCGCTGCGCTTCATCCAGGGCATCGGCTGTGGGTTCATCTGGGGCGGCGGGTTGACCTGGGTGATCGCCGTCGCCCCCCGGGAGCGGCGCGGCGCCGTGCTGGGCTCGGTCATCGGCGCCGCCATCATCGGCACGCTGCTGGGGCCGATCCTCGGCACGCTGGCGGTCACCGTCGGCACGGCACCGGTCTTCACCGTCGTCGGCGTCGTCGCGTTCGGCCTGGCCGCCTGGACGCTGCGCATGCCGGAGCCGCCTCCCGGCTGGCAGGGCGGCGCCTCCGGCACGCCGCTGCGCACGCTCACCCGGGCCCGGCGGATCCTGCTCGGCGCGTGGCTGATCCTGCTGGAGGCGGCGACGATCGGCGCCACCTCGACGCTCATCCCCCTCCGCCTGGCCCGCTTTGGCGCGCCCGGCGTCGCCATCGGCGCCACGTTCCTGGTGGCCTCCCTCATCAGCGCGCTGGTCTCAACGCCGATCGGCCGCCTCGTCGACCGCCGTGGCGCCGGCCCGCCGCTGTGCGCCGGGTTGACGATGACCGCCGTGCTCATGGCCCTCCTGCCGATCCCCCACTCGGCGGCCGGGCTGGCCGTCCTGGCCACGATCGCGCTCGGCGGCCCGCTCACCGCGTACACGATTCCCGCCATGTCGATCATCACCGAGACGGCCGAGCGGGTCGGCGTCCCGCTGGTCATGGCCACGATGCTGCTCAACCTCGCCTGGGCGTTCGGCGAGACACTCGGCGCCCCGGCGGCGGCGAACATCGCCCAGGCGACGAGCGATACGGTGCCGCTGCTCATCCTTTCGGCGATCATGCTGGTGACGCTGGTCCCGGTGGTCAGGGCCCACCTCGGCGTCGCCCACGCCCCGGACGAGCCGAATCCGCCGGCGGCGGCTCCCCACGAGGTTGAACGCCAGGCCGCCGAGGCCTGGACGCGATGAGCGCCCTGGAGCACCTGCTGGCGCCGCTCGCCGTCGGCCCGGTCACCCTGCCCAACCGCGTCGTCTCGACCTCGCACCAGACCGGTCTCGTCCACGATCATCTGCCCACCGACGACCTCGTCGCCTACCACGAGGCCCGCGCCCGCGGCGGCGTCGGCGCGATCTTCCTGGAGGCGACGGCGGTCCATCACACCGGCCTGCTGACCGCGCACACCATCGGCGGCTTTCTGCCGGAGATCGTCCCCGCCTACCGCCGCCTCGGCGAGACGGTGCGCGCGTACGGCGCGGGACTGTTCGTCCAGCTGTTCCATGGCGGGCGCGAGCAGATCTCGAGCGCCCCCAGAGCGCCGGCGGTGGCGCCGTCAGCCGTCCCCAGCCTGCGGTTCAAGAGCGAGCCGCGCGCACTGACGACGGCCGAGATCGCGGAGATGATCCAGGGCTATGCCACCGCCGCCCGGCATGCCGCCGAGGGCGGTGTCGACGGCGTCGAGGTCTCGATCGCCCACGGTTATCTGCCGGCGCAGTTCCTCTCTCCGCTGAGCAATCACCGCGAGGATGACTACAACGGCTCGCTGGAGGCCCGGCTGCGCTTCCCGGTCGAGATCCTGACGGCGATCCGCGACGCCGTCGGCGGCCGGATGGCGGTCGGGGCCCGGCTGTCGGCGGACGAGCTTGTCCCGGGCGGACTCGGGGTGGCCGACGCGGCCGAGTTCGCCCGCCGGCTCCACGCCGCCGGGTTGGTCGACTTCGTCTCGCTTGCGCTGGGGCACTCCGCGTTCCCGGCGGCGTCGACGTGGATCGCCCCTCCCCCGCCCGCCGCCGCCAACGCCATCGCCCGGCCGGCGGCGGCGATCCGCGCCGCGGTGCCGGAGGTGACCCTGCTGGCCACGACGCGGGTGGTCGACCTGGAGGCGGCCGACCGGCTCCTGGCCGACGGCGCCGCCGACCTGGTGGGGATGACCCGCGCGCTCATCGCCGATCCGGAGCTGGTCGCCAAGGCCACGTCCGGCCGCGCCGGCGACGTCATCGACTGCGTGGGGTGCAACCAGTCGTGCATCGGCCACTATCACGCCGGCGTGCCGATCGGCTGTGCGGTCAACCCGCGCACCGGGCGCGAGCGCCGCTTCGCGCACCGCGGGCCGCGCGCGGTCGGGCGCCGTGTGCTGGTCATCGGCGCCGGACCGGCCGGAGCCGCCGCCGCGATCGAGGCCGCGGGCGCCGGCGACCGGGTCACGCTCGTCGACCGCGCCTCCGAGATCGGTGGGCAGCTGCGCCTCGCTGGACTCGCGCCCGCGCACACCGAGCTGTGGGAGCGCTACCGCCGGTCGACCGCCGGCCGCCTGCAGACCGCGGGCGTCGACCTGCAGCTCAACGTCGAGGGCGAGGACACGCTCGACGCCGACGTCGATCTCATCGTGCTGGCCACCGGCGCCCGCCCGTACGCGCCACCGGCACTGGGCGAGGTCGTCCAGGCCTGGGACGCCATCCGCGACCCTGAGTCGATCGCCGGACCCGTCCTCGTCGCCGACTGGGGCGGCGGGTGGGACGGGCTGGACGCCGCCGAGCGGCTGCGCGCGGCCGGGCGCGAGGTCCGCCTGGCCTGCGCCGCCCCCGTGCCGGGCGAAACCCTGCACCAGTACCAGCGCAACCTCTACCTCCAGCGCCTCGACGACGCCGGGATCGAGATCGTCCACCACCAGGACCTGACGGTCGACGGCCGCCGGCCGGGACTGCGCCACGTCTTCTCCGGGCGCACCAGCGCCCTCGATCCCCGCGTGGCACTCGTCATCGCCCAAGGCCGCGTCCCGGAGGACGAGCTGTGGCCCAGCCTCCAGTCCGACCCCCGCGCGGTCCGGGCCGGCGACGTGCTCGGACCGCGCACGCTCGAGGAGGCGGTCCTGGAGGGCACCCGCGCGGTCGTTGACTTTTAACTGACGCGTCAGTTAAGGTCGGTGGCCTATGGCCGTCGGCGTCGCCCGCTCTCCCCGGACTCGAAGCCGCCCGGCGTTGCGCCATCCGACGCGCCCGGACGAGCTCCTGGCCGCCGCCTGCCGCGCCATCGTGCAGCGCGGGTTCAGCGACACCCGCGTCTCGGACATCGCCGAGGAGGCCGGCACCTCGACCGGCACCATCCACTACTACTTCGCCTCCAAGCAGGAGATCCTCGTCGAGGCGCTGCGGTGGGCCTCGGACCGGCTGTTCGCGCGGGTGCCGCGCGACGACGGCTCCGACGCGACGACCCGGCTGGCGGCGCTGCTGGACCTGGCCATCCCCTACCGCCGACCGAAGGCCCGCCGCGACGAGTACGTGCTGTGGATCGAGATGTGGACGCTCGTCCTCCATCATCGTGAGCAGCTGCCGGCGCTCCAGGAGCTCTCGGCGCGCTGGCGGTCGTTCTTCTTTGACGTCATCCGCGATGGCGTCGCCGGACACGACTTCACCCCGGTGGCCCCGGCCGACGAGGTCGCCGAGCGCCTGATCGCGCTCGTCGACGGACTGGGCTTTGAGACCGTCATCGGCTATCGCTGGAGCACCCCGCAGCGAATGCGCCAGGTGCTGGTGCCGTTCGCGGCCGAGCAGCTGGGCATCGACCATTCACGTCTGGAGGCACTCATGAGCGAGGTCCGGCCATGACCGTCACCCCGGCGACGCAGCGGATCGGCGGGCACCTCGTCGCCGAGAGCCTGGCCGCGCTCGGTGCCGAGGTCGCGTTCGGCGTGCCCGGCATCCATGCCCTGGCGATCTGGGAGGGGCTGCGCAACGGGCCGATCGCGGTGTACGGCGCCCGCACCGAGCTGTGTGCCGGGTTCGCCGCCGACGGCTACGCGCGCAGCTCAGGACGCCCGGCGCCCCTGCTGCTGTCCACCGGACCCGGCGCGCTCAATTCATTGACGGCGATCATGGAGGCGGCCAGCTCGCACGTTCCCGTCGTCGCCATCTCCAGCCAGATCCCGTCGGACATGGTCGGGCGCGGCCGCGGATACCTGCATGAGCTCACCGACCAGCTGGCGTCGTTCCGCCCGCTGGTCAAGTACGCCGCCCGGGCGGAGAGCGCCGAGTCGATCCCCGGCCTGATCGCCGAGGCGTGGCGCGCCGCGCTGTCACCGCCGAGCGGACCCGTGTATGTCGAGATCCCCGTCGACCTGCTCACCGAGCCCGTCGACGGCGCCGCGGTCGGCGAGCTTGACACCGCCGCCGTGTCCGGCACCGCCCCCCGGGAGGCGGTCGTGGCCGCCGCCGCGCTCCTCGCCGACTCCGAGCGGCCCGTGCTGTGGGCCGGAGGCGGCGTCCTGCGGTCCGGCGCCCAGGCGGAGGTGCGGGCGCTGGCCGAGCGCCTCGACGCGCCGGTGGCCACGACCTACATGGGCAAGGGCGCGATCGCCGACGACCACCCGCTGGCCGCGGGCTGTGGCTGTGACGAGGCGGCGTTCGGCGAGCTGCTCGCCGGGGCCGACGTCGTGCTGTGCGTCGGCACCGAGCTCGGCGCCGAGACGACCGCGCAGTACGGGCTGCGCTTCGGCGGCCGCGTCATCCACCTGGACGCCGCCCCCCAGCGCGTCGGCGCCACCTACCGGGCGCTGGCGCTGGTCGGCGACGCCAAGCCGGCCCTGGCGGCCCTCCTGGCCGAGCTGCCGCCGCGGGCGCGGTCCGGCGGCGCCGAGCGCGTCGCCGCGGTCCGGAGCCGGATCCGCGCCGGACTCGACGCGCAGGGACGCGAGACCGAGCTGGCGCTGCTGCAGACGATCGAGCAGGCGCTCCCCGCGGACGCCGTCACCACCTGGGACATGACGATCCTCGGCTACTGGGCGGCCCCCCACCTGCGCCTCCAGGCAGAGCAGCGGTTCCTGTATCCCCTCGGCTCCGGAACCCTCGGCTACGCCTGGCCGGCCGCGCTCGGCGCCAGCATCGCCCATCCGGACCGGACGACGCTGGCCATCGTCGGCGACGGCGGGCTCCAGTACGCGCTGGCCGAGCTGGGCACGGCCGCCCAGCACCGGCTCCCCGCCAAGCTCCTCGTCGTCGACGACGGGGGCTACGGGATCCTGCGCGAGTACCAGCGCGACGCCTACGGCGAGACGACGGCCGTCGACCTGCCCGGCATCGACATCGCCGCCATCGCCGAGGGATTCGGCGTCCCGGTGCGGACCACGACGCCCGCGGACCTGGGCGAGCACCTGGCCTGGGGGCTGGGGCAGCCCGGTCCGGCCGCCGTCGTCCTGAGGACGAAGATCGCCGCCGCCGCGCCGACGCCATGAGCGTCGCCGCCTATGACCGGCTGCTGCGCCCGTCGGTCATCGGCGTGGGGCCGTACGTGCCCGGCGTCAGCGCCGCCGAGGTCAAGGCCCGCTACGGGCGCGATGACATGATCCGCCTCAACTGGAACGAGAACCTGTTCGGCCCGCTGCCGGGCGTGGCCGAGGAGACGGCCGCCGCCCTGGGCGACGTGTGGGCGTATCCGGAGGAGGCCTACGACGAGCTGCGCCACGCCATCGCCGTGTGGGCGGGAGCGGCGGGCGACGAGCTCATCCTGGGACACGGGATCCAGGCGCTGACGCTGACGCTGATCACCGCCTTCGTGCGGGCCGGCGACGCCGTGGTCATCCCCCGCCCCACCTACGGCCTCTACGCGCAGGCCTGCTCGGTGGCCGGCGCGGCGGTCGTCCGCGTCGACAACGATGCCTCCCACGCGCTCGACCTGCCCGCACTGGCCGCCGCCGCCACCCGGCACCACGCCAAGCTGGTATGGATCTGCGACCCCAACAATCCCACCGGGCTGCGGCTGAGCGCCGCCGACTGGGCCCAGTTCCTGGACGCGCTGCCTGACGACTGCCTGGCCGTGGCGGACGAGGCGTATTGCGACTACATCGAGCCGGCGGCCCGGATCGACCGCCTGGCCGACATCCGCGCCGGCCGCCGGGTGATCGTGCTGCGCACGTTCTCGAAGATCTTTGGACTGGCCGGGCTGCGCCTTGGCTACATGCTCCTCGACGCCTCGCTGGCGCCCCACATCAACGCGGTCCAGGAGCCGTTCAACGTCAACCGAGCGGCGCTGGCGGCGGGGATCGCCAGCCTCAAGCGCACCGGCGAGCTGGCCGCCCGCCGCGAGCAGGTCCGGCGCGCGCGCCAGCGCCTGGTGGCGCCCCTGCGCGGCGCCGGCGTCCGCGCGCTCGAGTCGGACGCCAACTTCGTCCTGCTGGAACTGGCCGACGACGACGTGCGCGTGTCCGAGACCCTCGCCGAGCGCGAGGGGGTCCTCGTCCGCCCGGGGTCGGAGTTCGGCCTGCCCGGCTACATCCGCGTCACCACCGGCGACGAGCGGCTGATGGAGACCGTCGGCGAGCAGATCGCCGGCGCCATCCGGCGATGAGCCGGATCGTGCTGCTCGACCCGGCCGGCCGGCTGGAGACGGTGGCCGACGTCCTGCGCGGGCACGCCGACCTCGAGGTACAGCGCGCCGACCTCCTCCCCGCCGGCGACGACATCGTGGGGGTGCTGGTGCCGCCGGAGATCCCGGTGGGCCCGGAGGCGCTGGCGCGCATGCCCGGGGTGCGGATCGTGGCGGCAACCGCCACCGGGTTCGACCACCTTGACACCGAGGCGATCGCCGCCGCCGGCGCCTGGGCGACGCATTGCCCGGGCTACTGTGACGAGGAGGTCGCCGAGCACGCGATCGCGTTCGCCGTCGCGCTGCTGCGCGGCGTCGTCCTGCTCGACCGCTCGGCGCGACAGGGGGTGTGGGATGAGACGGCGTCGCCGCCGCGCCGGGTGGAGGGCGCGACGCTGGGCATCGTGGGGCTGGGCCGGATCGGCCGCGCGGTGGCGCGCCGGGCCGCGGCGCTGGGCATGCGCGTCGTCGCGCACGACCCGCTCGTCACCGCTGGAGCCGAGATGGTGGCGCTCGACGAACTGCTGGCCCAGGCCGACGCGATCACCCTCCATGCGCTCCTGACCCCTGAGACCCGCGAGATGATCGGCCCGCGGGAGCTGGCGCAGATGAAGGCCGGCGCCTACCTGGTCAACTGCGCGCGGGCGGCGCTGGTCGACCACGAGGCGCTCGGCGAGGCGCTGCGCTCAGGGCACCTCGGCGGGTGCGCGCTCGACGTGCTGCCCATCGAACCGCCCCCTCCCGACGAGCCGGCGTTCGGATGGCCGCGCACCGTCATCAACCCCCATTCCGCCTGGTACTCGCCCCGGTCGGCGACCGCGCCCTACCGGATGGCTGCCGAGGCCGTGCTCGCCGTGCTGGAGGGCCGCGAGCCGTACGCCGCGCTGGCGCGCCCGGTGGGGTAGCGGCGCGCAGGCGCCGGCAGCGCGGAAGCGCGACTCTGGGGCATTTGAGGCCGAATACGGGCCGCTTTTCCCCCAGAGTCGCGCCCCCAGCCCTGCCTTCATTGCGACGAAGTTGCGGACCGGCGGCCGACGGCCGGATTCAGGGCGCCCGGGCGATCAGGGCCGCCAGCATCCGACGGCTGGCGCCCGGCCCGTTGATCTCCAGCCACGTGACGGTGCCACCGCGGGCCACGGCGGCCAGGTACGCCGGATTGGCGAGGTGGCACTGACACTCCTGGGCGGTGGCCACGAAGCCGGACCGCCCGGCGGACGTGAACGGCCGCACGGCAGCAAATCCCCCTAGGTAGGGGACGAGGTGCGCGCGCAGGAAGCCGACGAACGCGCTGGCGCCGGACCCGGCCCGGAAGCGCAGGGTGCGCGAATCGACGACCTGCAGCCGCCGGGACTCGCCCTGGAAGTAGCGCTGACGGCCGACGACGAAGCCCCAGCCGCCGAGCCTGGCCCGGAGCCCGGGCGCCTGGGCCTCGCGCGCCAGCCGGGACGCGGTCAGCGGCTTGACCGTGCTCGGCAGGTAGGCGACGGCGCCGGCCGGCAGCGTTGGGACGGCGGGCGGCGCCGATGCCGCGCCGCACCCAGCGCACAGAAGGGCGCCGGCGAGCGCGAGCCGTCTCATCCAGCAGTGAGCGGGGGCGCCTGTGAGCGCGCCTCCAAGCGGCGCTCGGCGAACCGCCGTGCCACCTCGGCGACGACCACCAGCAGCAGCGAGAGCACGATGATGAGCGAGCCGATGGCGATGACCTCCGGCAGCAGGGCGGGCGTGCGGCTGGACGAGTACAGGACGACCGGGTACGTCGGCGAGCCCGGCGGGGCCAGGAACGAGGCGATCGCGAACTCGTCGAAGCTGATGGTGAACGCGATCAGGAAGCTGGAGAACAGCGCCGGGCCGAGCAGCGGGAGCGTGACGAACCAGAACGCGCGCAGATCCGAGGCGCCGAGGTCGCACGCGGCCTCGCCGATCGACGGGTCCAGCGTGCGCAGCCGCGGCAGGATGACGAGCACGCTGTAGGGCAGCGAGATGACGATGTGGCCGGCGAGCACGGCGGCCAGCGAGGTGGCGATCCCCATCTCGTGCAGGAGGACGACCAACCCGACCGCGAGCACGATGTACGGCACGACAAGCGGGATGAGTATGAGGACCATGATGAGCCCGCGCAGCGCCAGCCGGCGCCGCGCCAGACTGACCGCGGCCATGACCCCCAGCAGCGTCGCCGCCAGGCCGTTGACGGCTGCGATCAGGACGCTGCGCCCCAACGCGGAGGTCAGCGTCGTGTCCGAGAACGCGGCGCTGAACCACCGGGTGGAGAAGCTCTTGATCGGCAGCGAGGGAATGGTGCCGGAGTTGAACGCGAACACGATCAGCACGATCAGCGGCGCGTACAGGAACACCAGCAGCAGGCCGAAGTACGTCGACAGAAGACCCTTGCCCAGACGGCCTACAACACTCATGCCGTCTCTCCCTCGGTCAGGTCGGCGGAGATGAAGCGGCCGAACAACGCCAGCAGCACCAGCACCACCGCCACCAGTGTCAGCGCCAGCACCGAGCCGTAGTTCCAGTCCGGGGTGTCGGAGAAGAACGCCTGGATGGAGTTGCCGAACAGCTGACTGGACGGGCCGCCGACGAGCAGCGGCGCGATGAACTCACCGGTGGTGGGGATGAGCACAAACACAAAGCCCGCCGCCACCCCCGGGAGGCTCATGCGGGAACGTCACCCGCCAGAACGTCGTGAACCGACTCGCGCCCAGATCATGCGACGCGTCGAGCAGGCGCCGGTCGAGGTTGTCGAGCACCACGAAGATCGGCAGGGCCACGAACGGCACCCAGGCGTAGAACAGCACGAGCATCACCGAGAACTTGGAGTAGATGAGCCAGCCGATCGCGTGCCCGCGGGACTGCAACCCCAGCTGCCAGAGCGCGCTGTTGATGACACCGTTGTTGTTCAGGATGACCTGCCAGGCGACGACGCGCAGCAGGTAGCTGGTGAAGAACGGCGCCAGCACGCGCCAGCAGGACTGTGTACCGGTGCCGCCCGGCGACGAACGCCAGGAAGTACGCCAGCGGGTAGGCGCCGAGCACGGCCGCGCCGGACACCACCAGCGTGATGATCATGCGAGGTGAAGAACCGGCTCCGGAACGGGTTGCCGGCGCCGGTCAGGAAGTCCGACCAGTCGGCGGTGGAGAACGCCGTGTGCATCCCGACCACGTTCGTCATCAGCCCGAAGCTGTACAGGCCGATCAACACGATCGGCACGATGAGCACGACGACGACGTACAGCGCCGGCGTCGCCGCCGTCAGCGCCCGCGCCAGCGAGCGCGAGCTCAGCCAGCCCAGGCGCCGCCGGCGGCGGCGCGCTGGGCCGATCGGCTGGGTTGAGGCTGCGGTGGTCAGGCCGCCAGCACCTCCTGCCAGGCCAGCTCGTACTGCGGCCGGTTCGGCTGCCAGCTCTGCAGGTGGACGTCGGAGGCCTCGATCGCCGTCGGGTTGCCGACGTTCAGCTGCTTGGCCAGCTTGGCGTCCTGGATCTCCGACGGCGTGATCGTCTTGTCCGCGGTGCCGTAGTAGAAGAGGTTCGTCATCTGCACGCACGCGTGGTGGTTGATGAACGACTCCACGTACTTGTGGGCGTGGAAGAAGTTCTTCGTCTGGCTGCCGAGGGTGAACCCGCAGAACCAGCTGAGCTTGCCCTGGCTGGGGTTCAGGTAGGCGACCTTGAGCCCGGCCTTGGACATCGACACATACGCGTCCTGCCAGGAGTAGGTGATCCAGATGTCGCCGGCCTTGAACGCCGGCTGCATCTGGCCGTACTCGCTTCTACTCCAAGTTCTCGGTGGCGCTCGTGCTCGGGAAGTCCATGTGGTGCGGCGTGTAGCCGTGGACGGCGGTGGGGAACAGCATCGCACGGGGACCGGCCGAGCGGTTGACCTGCTCCACAGCGCCGCGGGCGATCGCCTCCACCAGGCGCACGTCGGTGTCGATCGGCAGGTGGTAGCCGTGGTCCTCGAGCGTCGCCGTGGGGATGACGACGACCAGGTCGTCGCGGCGCGCCAGCTCGCGGAGCTCCAGCCACGTGTGCTCGGCGTAGGCGGTGCGGGGCAGCCCGTCCATCGCCGGCACCGGCTCGGCCGCGGCCATCGTCGCGCTCCCGGTCACCGCGCGTCCCCGCTGAAGGCGCGACGCAGCTCCGGGACGCTGCGCAGCAGCTCGAATGTGTACGCGCCCCGGTCGTCGGTCAGGCCGTTGGGGATGACCAGCCGAGCCCGGCTGCCCACCGTGTCGGCGCCGAGCGCTGCCGCGGCAAAGCGGGTGGCCGTCGAGAAGAAGACGATCGTGCCGCGCTCGGCCGTGACCAGGAGCGCGGCGCCCTCGGCGCCCTCGACGCTCGTGCACACCAGCGTCAGGTCGGCCGGGCTGCCTCCCCCGGCGGCGAGCGCACCGGTCACCGCCAGCGGCTGGGTGACGTCGGCCCGCAGCGCGGTCACCCCGGGGGCCACGCGGCCCACCCGCTCCAGCGCCGCATCGGCGACGTCGACGACCGTCACCGCCCCGTCGGGCCCCACGGCCGCCGAGGCGGCGACCGCGGCCAGCATCCCGGCGTGCCCGGCGCCGAGCACCAGCACGTGGTCACCGGCGCCGGCCAGCTCCCGGACATACGAAGCCGCCGGATAGACGTCGTAGGCGGTGAGCGCCACCGGCGCGGCGATGTCATCCGGCACGCGCCCGCACCGGGTTCCTCCGGTGACGATGGCGCGACCGCGCACGGGCACGTGGGGGTGAGCCGGCGTGACCGGCCCCACCGCCTCCAGCTCGAGCGGGATGGCGATGAGCGACGCCAGCGGCACGACGAGCTCCCCGGGCACGAGGTCGGCCATCTGGTAGCGCTCGCCCACCGATCGCACGCGCCCCAGCGCCACTCCGCCGGAGCCGGTGCGCGGGTTCTGCATCTTCCCCCGCTCGGCGACGATGTCGGAGATCTCCTGCGCCATCGCCTCCGGATCGGCGCCGGCCCGGCGGCGGATGTCGGCGAAGCTGGTCGCGTCGATGGCCAGCGTCTCGACATCGATCTCCGCCTCGTGCTCGTTGATGGGCGCCGACGCGTCGAGGACGCGGGCAATGTGCGGAAGGGCGCCGCGGGGCTCCCGGGAGCGGTGGACGCCGAGCCGGGCGGCATCGAGGGCACCGTCCGCCAGCGCCGTCACGCCTCCTCCCCCGGGCACGCCGCCGCGCCGCGGCGCAGGGCGTCCAGATCGCAGCCGAGCTCGAGCGACGCCCCCGTCAGCGTCATCTCGACGTAGCGCTCAGGGGTGTAGTCCGGGTTGCCGAGGACCATGTGCACGGCCAGGCCGTCGGTCAGCGCCGACAGCCGCTGGGCAGCCCCCGCGGGATCGGCCACCCGCCACTCGCCGCGCTGATTGCCGTACTCGATGATGTCCTGGATCGTCTGGCGCCAGCGGCGCTGGAACTCGCGCTGGGCCACGGCGGTGTCGGGGTGGTGGCGGGTATAGACCCACAGGTCGATCCACAGCAGCCATTCGGTGGCACTGGAGCGGACGATCAGCCACCCCATGCGCTCGGACGCGTCCGGCAGCCGCGCCAGCTCGTCGAGCACCGTCCCGTAGAACGCGTCGTCGAGGCCGGTGATCGCCTCGGCGAACAGCTGGTCCTTGCTCCCGAAGTAGTAGACCACGCTGGTGGGACTCATCCCGGCGCGCTTGGCCACGTCGGAGATGCGGACGCTCCACAGCCCCTTCTGGCGCACCAGCTCGATCGTCGCCGCCAGGATCTGCGGCCGGCGCACGGCATCAAGGCGCCGCCTCGGACGCGTCGAGGCTGCGGTCACCATCCTCCTCTCCTCATGAAACGGTGACTCCAAACAGTCGTTTCAGGCGCGGTTTATATTGCCGTTCGCGATGGAAGTCAATGGCGGATGGGGACGTGTCGTCGGCGGCCGGGTCCTGGCTGCGCGCTGACGCCACCGCCGGCCGGGTGGCGCTCGTCACCGGCGGCGGTACCGGCATCGGCCGGGCCACCGCGCTTCAGCTCGCCGCGACGGGCGCAGCGGTGATCGTGTGCGGTCGCCGCGAGCGACCGCTGCGCGACACGGCGGAGGCGGTCGAGTCCGGAGGGGGTGCGTGTCTGGCGATCGCCGCCGACATCCGGGAGCCTGAGCAGGTCCAGCGCGTGCTCGATGCCGCGGTCGAGCGCTTCGGTCACATCGACGTGCTCGTCAACAACGCCGGCGGCCAGTTCACCGCGCCCGCCGAGGCGATCAGCGACAACGGCTGGCGCGCCGTCCATCGCCTGGCCGTCGACGCCGCCTGGACGGTCACCCGCGAGGTGGCGATGCGCTCGATGATTCCGCGCCGGGACGGGTTGATCGTCTTCATCGGCTTCAGCCCGCTGCGGGGCATCCCCGGCTTCGCCCATGCGGCGGCCGCCCGCGCCGCCGTCGCCAACCTGGCGTCCGGGCTGGCGCTGGAATGGAGCCGCCACGGGATCCGCAGCGTGTGCATCGCGGCGGGGACGATCGCCAGCGAGGGCCTCGAGCAGTACGGCGAGGAGGAGGTCGAGCGCTGGCGGCGCTCGATCCCGCTCGGCCGGATCGGCACGCCCGCCGACGTGGCCGGGCTGATCGCCTTCCTGGCGAGCCCGGCCGGCGCGTATATCACCGGCACCACCATCGCTGTGGACGGCGGCGCCGACGCGTGGGGGCTGGCGGAGCCCCCGCCCCACCCGGCCGCCTGAGAGGATCACGCGAGGTGAGCACCGGCCCGCCGATATTCGAGAAGCGCATCGAGATCCGCTGGCGCGACCTCGATGCCTACGGTCACGTCAACAACGGCGTCTATTTGACTTACCTGGAGGAGGCTCGCGACGCGTGGCTGGCGGACGGGCTGCCGAAGGGGAGCTCGCCGTGGGACTTCGTGCTCGTCCGCGTGGCCATCGACTTCCGCCGCGAGCTGCGCGAGGCCGACGAGCACGTCGTCGCGTCCTGCCGCCTGGTCACGCTCGGCCGCTCGAGCATCACCACCCGGGAGGAGGTGCGGACCCTGGACGGTGAGCTGTCGGCCGAGGCGGAGTCGGTGATGGTGGCGCGCGACACGGAGACCGGACGGGCCCGGCCGCTCACGCCGGCGGAGCGCGAGGCGCTGCAGCCGGGTTGACAGCGGCCGTCGCCCGGCATATAAACCGTCATTCAAAATCGTCGTTTAGAATCGGGAGTCCGATGCCCAAGCCGGAGCATCCCGTCCGCATCGCGCGCGGGGCGCCCCGCCGCCCGCGGTCCAAGGTGCGGCGGCCGCAGATCCTTGCCACGACCGTGGAGCTGCTGCGTGAGCAGGGGTTGTGGAGCGTACGGGTCGCCGACGTGGCCAAGCGCGCCGGGACCAGCCCCGCCGGGGTCATCTACTACTTCGGCACCAAGGACGAGCTGTTCAAGGCCGCCATCGCCGACGCCGACGCGAGCTTCTATGCCACCGTCTGGCCAGAGCTCGACCGGCTGGAGAGCGGCGCCGAGCGGCTGGCCTGGCTGATCGTCCGCTCCAGCCGGAGCGAGTGGGTGCTGTGGATGGATCTGTGGGTGTACGCCCGCCGGCACCCTGAGCTGCTGGAGACCCAGCGGGCGTTCGCCGAGCGCTGGTGCGCCACCATCGCCGGCATCGTCCGCCACGGGCAGGGACGAGAGGAGTTCGCGCCCGGCGACGCCGATGCGCTCGCCGTGCGGCTGGCTGCGGTGACCGAGGGGCTGGCGGTGCACATGGTCCTGGAGGATCCCGGCCGCACACCCGGCCATTACGTCGAAACGTCACTGGCCGCCGCCGCGGCCGAGCTGGGCGCCGACCTCACCGCCCTGCGTCGCGCTGCCGGCTCGGTGCCGGGCACATGACACGTGACCTGCGAGCCCTGTTCGCGCCGGAATCGGTCGCTGTCGTCGGCGCCTCCGAGGACCCGCGCAAGTGGGGCAACTGGCTGGCCCAGGGCGCGTTGCGCGGCGAGTCGCGCCGGCCGGCCTATCTGGTCAACCACCGGGCGCAGGAGCTGTTCGGCCGCCGGGCGTACGCGTCGCTGGCCGAGCTTCCGCAGCGGCCGGATCTCGTCATCGTGGCGGTCCCGTTGGCGGCCCTCCACCGCGCGGTCGACGAGGCACTGAACGCCGGAGCGCGGGCGATCGTCGCCATCAGCGCCGGAGGCGACGGCTCATCCGACGCCGCCCTGGCCGCCCGGGTCGCGGAGGCGGGCGCCGTGCTGCTCGGCCCCAACTGCCTGGGCGTCCTCGACTCCGCCGAACAGCTGGAGCTCGCCTCCGCCCCGCTGCCCGCGGGCTCCATCGGCCTCATCTCGCAGAGCGGCAACCTGGCGCTGGAGCTCGGCCTGCTGGCCGCACCGGAGGGGCTCGGCTTCAGCCGCTTCGCGTCGCTCGGCAATCAGGCCGACCTGACCGCCACCGACCTCGTGGGCGCGTTCACCGAGCACGCGCAGACGCGTCTGATCGCCCTGTACGTCGAGGACTTCCGCGACGGCCGGGAGTTCGCCCGCGCCGCCGCGGCCGCCGTCGAAGCCGGCAAGCCGGTCGTCGCGCTGGCGATCGAGCACGGCGACGCCACCTCGCGCGCGGTCAGCTCGCACACCGGTGCGCTGGCCTCCGATGGGGCCGTGATCGACGCCGCCTGTCGGGAGGCCGGCGTCATCCGGGTGCGCACGCCGCGGGAGCTCATCGACACCGCCCACGCGCTCCTGCGCTGTTCGCCGGCGCGCGGGCGCCGGGTGGCCGTCCTGGCCGACGGGGGCGGGCATGGGAGCATCGCGGCGGCAGTGGCTTCGGACAACGGCTTGGCGGTGCCGCAGCTGGCGCCACACGTCGCCGACGGCCTGCGCGCGCAGCTGCCCGCCGCGGCGGGCGTCAGCAATCCGGTGGACCTGGCCGGAGGCGCCGAGCAGGACGTCCACACGTTCGACCGCGTCGCGCTCGCGCTGCTGGCCTCCGACCAGGCCGACGCGCTCCTCATCACCGGCTACTTCGGCGGCTACGGCGAGCTGGGACCGGAGGTGGAGGCCGAGGAGATCCGAGTGGCGGCACGGCTCGGTGAGGTGGCGGCGCACACCGAGCGGCCGATCATCGTCCACACGATGTATCCGCGTGGCGCCGCGGCCGTGGCTCTCCGCGACGCGGGCGTGCCCGTCTACGAATCGGTCGAGCAGGCAGCGGCCGCGGTGGCCCGGCTCGCCGACGCCGGCACACGGAGCCCCGGCGCGGTTCCGGACGTGCCGGCCCGGGAGCCGGAGGCGGCCGGAGACGGGTACGACGCCGCCCGGGCGCTGCTCGCCGCCGGCGGTGTGCCCTGCGTCGCCCAGCAGACGGTCACCACTCTGGACGAGGCCCTGACCGCGGCCGCCGAGGTCGGTTATCCGGTCGTGCTCAAGGCGCTCGGCGCACTGCACAAGTCCGAGGGCGGCGGGGTGGTGCTCGCCATTCCGGACGCGGCCGAACTCGAGCGAGCGTTCCGCGAGATGCGCGGCCGGCTGGCGCCGGCGGCCTGCAGCGTCGAGGCGATGGCGCCGCTCGCCGACGGCGTGGAGCTGCTCATCGGCGCTCGCTGGGATGCGCGCTTCGGCCCGGTCGCGCTAGCCGGCGCCGGCGGCATCCATGCCGAGGTGCTGCGCGACATCACGGTCGCGCTGGCACCCGTCGACGAGGCCCGGGCGGAGGCCATGCTCCGCTCGCTGCGGATCGCCCCGCTGCTGCTCGGCGCCCGCGGCCGCCCCGCCGTCGACGTGCGCTCCGCCGCCGCGGCGTTGAGCGCGCTCTCCCGGGTCGCCGCCGCCCATCCGGAGCTCGCCGAGCTGGAGGTCAATCCCTTGCTGGTCACGCCCGCCGGGGCCGTCGCTCTCGACGCGCGTTTCGTCCGTGCCACACCGACACCGAGGAGCCGAGAGGATGCAGTTCACCTACACGCCTGAGCAGCTGGCCCTGCGCGACCGCGCTGAGCGCCTGACCGAGGCCATCATCCCGTTCGAGGAGCCGTGCGAGGCCGGCCGCGGGCTGCCGGCCGAGTCGCTGGCCGAGATCCGCCGCCTGACGCTCCAGCATGAGCTCAACGCGATCAACATGCCCGCCGAGTGGGGCGGCCAGGGGCTGTCGATCCTCGACCAGGTCATCGTCCAGGAGCGCCTCGGCCAGCTGACGAACGCGCTGTGGGACGCCGTCTGGCGGCCGGCCAACGCGCTGCGTCACTGCACCCCGGAGCAGCGCGAGCGCTACCTCATCCCGGCCATCAACGGCGAGCGGCGTGACTGCTTCGCGGTCACCGAGGAGAAGGCCGGATCCGACCCGTCGCTGATCGAGACCGTGGCCGAGCGCGACGGCGACGGGTGGCGGCTGAGCGGCGAGAAGTGGTTCGTCACCGTCGGCGACGTCGCCGATTTCCTCATCGTCCAGGCGCTCGCCGGCCAGGAACGGGCGCCGACGCTGTTCCTCGTCGACAAGGACGCGCCGGGGGTGAGCGTCAAGCGGACGCCGGCGTACATGCACACGTTCGTGTTCGAGCACCCGGAGTTCGTCTTCGACGGCGTGGCCGTCGGCCCGGACCAGGTGCTCGGTGCGGTGGGGGCGGGTTACGAGTTGACGCGTGACTGGTTCGTGGAGGAGCGGCTGATGATCGCCGCCCGGGCCACCGGCGCCGCCGAGCGGGCACTCCGGCTCGCCAACGACTACGCCAACACGCGCGTGCAGTCCGGCGGAATCATCGCCTCCCACCAGTTGATCGCCGCGATGATCGCCGACAGCGTCTGTGACATCGCGCTGTGCCGCACGCTCACCCACCAGGTCGCCTGGGAGGCCGACAACGGGATGCCGCGCAAGCAGGTGCATGCCAAGGCGGCGATGGTCAAGCTGACCGCGTCGGAGGCCGCCGGGCGCGTCATCGACCGCGCGCTGCAGATCTTCGGCGGGCGCGGCTACATGCGGGAGAACCCGGTCGAGCGGCTGTACCGCGACATCCGCGTCGACCGCATCTGGGAGGGGACATCCGAGATCCAGCGGATGATCATCGCCGGCGAGGCGCGCAAGCGCGGGCTCGACGGGATGCTGGAGTACGGCGCCGCGTTGCCGGAGGCCGCTCATGTCTGACGTGGTGACGGTGGAAAGCTCCGAGGATGCCTGCATCGTCCGCCTCACGCGCGAGGCCAAGCTCAACGCGATCTCGTCGGAGATGGAGCGGGAGCTGTGCGATGCCGTGGCGAGCCCGGAGGTGCGCGAGGCGCCGTGCGTCATCTTCACCGGCGGGTCGAGCGTGTTCTCGGCCGGCGCCGACCTCACCGAGTGGCACGACTACACGCCGAGCGAGATCATGGCCTCCTACCGTGCCACCGGCGACTTCGCCGAGCGGGTGGCCGACCTGCCCATGCCGACGCTGAGCGCCATCTCCGGGTGGTGCGTCGGGGGTGGCCTCGAGCTGGCCGTCGCCACCGACTTCCGGATCGCCGAGCCGAGCGCCAAGTTCCGCCTGCCGGAGGTGGCGCTGGGGATCCTGCCCAGCTGGGGTGGGACGCAGCGGCTGGTGCGACTGCTCGGACCGGCCCGCGCCAAGGAGGTGATCCTGTTGCGTCGCCAGGTCGAGGCCGATGACGCCCTGCGGCTGGGGCTCGTCACCGAGGTCGTCGGCGAGGGCGGGGCGCTGGAGCGGTGTCTGGAGCTGGCCGAGTATCTGAGCGGCCTGCCGCGCCTGGCGGTCAGCGTCACCCGGCAGGTCATCGATGCGCTCCCGGAGACGTCCCGGCCGGCCGGGCTGGCGTTGGAGCGGATCGCCTACGGCATGCTCGCGCAGACCGATGACGCCTCCGGGGCGCTGTCGCAGAGGTGGCCGGCATGACCGCGGTGGAGACGGCCCTCACCGACGAACAGCGAGCGATTCAGGAGGTGTGCCGGGACTTCGCCGCCCGGGAGATCCGGCCGATCTCGCTCGCCGTCGACGAGGCCGACACCGAGCTCCCGCGGGAGATCTGGCGCCAGGCCTCGGAGCTCGGCCTGACCTCGTTCATGCTCCCGGTCCAGTACGGGGGCGCCGGCATGACCGACTGCCTGACCTCGTGCATCGTCCAGGAGGAGCTCTCGCACGGCTGCTCCGGGATCGGCAACCTGATCACGTCCAACGGCTTCTTCGCCGAGCCGGTGCTCGCGCTGGGGGACGACGAGCAGAAGCGGCGCTGGCTGTCGCCGCTGGGCGAGGAGGACCCCCCGTTCACGGCGCTGGCGACGACCGAGCCGGAGTCCGGCTCGGACGCGGCGTCGATCCGCACGCGCGCCCGCCGCGCCGACGGCGGATACATCCTGTCCGGGCAGAAGGCGTGGATCTCCAACGGCGGCATCGCGCGGTACTACGTCGTGTTCGCGACCGTGGAGCCGGGGAGCGGCTACCGCGGGATCACCGCCTTCCTCCTCCAGGACGACGATGAGGGGGTGCGCTGCGGGCCGCCGATTCGCAAGATGGGCCAGCGGGCGATTCCCAACACCGAGCTGTTCCTCGACGATGTGTACGTGGCCGACGACCGGCGGCTCGGCGGTGAGGGGCAGGGCTTCGCCGGCCTGATGCACACGTTCGATCGCAGCCGGGTGACGCTGGCGGCCTCGGCGACCGGGCTGGCCCGGGCGGCGCTGGAGTACGCGGTGGCGTACGCCAAGCAACGCGTCCAGTTCGGCAAGCCGATCGCCCAGCACCAGGCCGTCGCCTTCCGCCTGGCCGACATGGCGCTGCGCGTCGACGCTTCCCGGCTGCTGACGTGGCGCGCCGCGCGGATGCTTGATCGCGGCGAGCGGGCGACGACCGAGGCGGCGATGGCCAAGCTCCATGCGTCCGAGACCGCCATGTGGTGCACGTGGGCGGCCGTCCAGACGCTCGGCGGCTGGGGCTACTCCCGGGAGTACCCGGTGGAGAAGTGGATGCGCGACGCCAAGCTTGAGGAGATCGAGGAGGGGACCTCAGACATTCAGCGGCTGGTCATCTCCCGCGGGCTGCTGCGCTGACCGACGCGCCCGCCGTCTCCGGAGCCGGCCGGGCCGCCGAGCCCTCGATGTTGAAGTCCGGCAACCGGGCGTCGAGGCGGCGCGGGAGCCGCCAGGTGGCGAATCAACGTAGGGGTATTGGACCTGCCGGGATCCGACCTGGGTGTGTCGCCCCCGGCAGGTTGGCTCACCGTAGGCGGCGGCCGAGATGGTGAGAAGGACCAATCGGCGGCCGCACCCGCGGACCAAGCCGCCGCGGGTCAGAGGGAGCGGTCCGCCCGCCCGCCCGCGCCCACGCCGGCGCGAGCGCACTCCGCCTGGACGCGACCAATGTGCGTGGCGTAGGACTCGCAGGCGCACTGCTCACGATCGAGTGCCGCGCCGTAGGCGGCGAAGGCGACCGCCCGGTCGGCGACCGACGCGGTGCAGAACCGCTCGTAGGCCCCCGCCACCTGAGCGTGTGCGACCCGCCAGTCGCAGTACAACTCGATCAGACGGTCGACGAGATCCGGATCGATCTCAACACTGGGGGCGTACACCATCTCCGGGAGCCCCCTTCACCAGGCATGAATCTGACATTTTCGCCACAGTAGGCATTCAGACCCCCTCCAAGAAGGGCCAATTCGAGGTTCGCTACGTAGACCAAAGACGCCGCGGGCGACGGATTTGTGACAGGGCCAGTGGACATTCATCTTGATCTGGATCGCGCGGAGCCCCTGCGCGCGCAGCTGGAGCGAGAACTGCGGGCGGCGATCCGCTCCGGCCGGCTGCGTGCGGGCGTGAAGCTCCCACCCAGCCGGGCGCCCGGCGGGCGAGCTGGAGGTGTCGCGAGGCGTCGTCGTCGAGGCCTACTCGCAGCTCGTGGCCGAGGGCTACCTGGTGGCCCGCTCCGGCGACGGGACGAGGATCGCCGACGGGCTGGCGCAGCAGCCGCCCGCCCCCCGGGCGCCGTCCGGCGCGGCTCCGCGGATCCGGTATGACCTGCGCAGCGGCGTGCCGGATCTCTCGTCCTTCCCCCGCCGGGAACTGCAGTCGGCGATGGCCGCCGTGCTGCGTGAGCTCCCGGACGCCGCCTTCTCGTACGGATCGCGCCATGGGGCGCGGGCGCTCCGGATCGCGCTGGCCGATTATCTGGGCCGCGCCCGGGCGGTGGTCGCCGATCCGGAGCGACTGTTCATCTCGGCCGGGGCCGCGCACGGCATCGGGATCCTGTGCCACACGCTGAGACAGCGGGGGGCGCGGCGGATCGCCGTGGAGGACCCGGCCTGGCGGGCCATCCCGCAGACGATCATGCAGGCCGGACTCGACGTGGTGCCGGTCGCCGTCGACGAACACGGCTTCGGCGTCGGCGAGCTCGAGGACAGCGATGTCGACGCCGTCGTCCTCTCCCCCGCCCATCAATATCCGACGGGCACGGTGCTCGCACCGGAGCGCCGGAGCGAGTTGGTGGCGTGGGCCCGCCGGCACGGTGCGCTGATCGTCGAGGACGACTACGACGCGGAGTACCGCTACGACCGCGAGCCGATCGCCGCGCTGCAGGGACTGGCTCCGGATTGCGTCGCCTACGTCGGAACGGCCAGCAAGACGCTTGCCCCCGGCCTGCGTCTGGGGTGGGTCCTGGTGCCCAGCCATCTCGTCGGCGAGATGGCCGCCCAGCACGGAGTGGCCCGCGCGATGCCGAGCACGCTCACGCAGGCGGCGTTCGCCACGCTGCTGGAGCGCGGGGACATCGACCGGCACCTGCGGCGCACCCGCCGGGAATACCACGGGCGGCGCAGCGCGCTCATCGAGGCCCTCGCCCTGCACCTGCCGCAGGCCTCCGTCAGCGGAGCGGCCGCCGGCCTGCATCTGATCGCATGGCTTTCGGACGAGGCCGACGAGGCCGCGATCGCCGACGCGGCCGGCGAGCGCGGCGTGGCCATCCACACGCTCCATCAGGACTGCTGGGTGACGGCTCCGCGCGGCCCGGCGCTGCTGCTGGGCTACGGCCTGATCGGCGCCCCCGCCATTCCACATGCCGTCGAACGGGTGGCGATGGCCGTCGCTTGGTCCTGAAACCGGGCCGCGGGTTGGTCCTCGTCAGGCCGGCCGCGTGGTCATACGATCGCCCGGCCGCACCTCGTCATGGATGCACGACCCACCAATCGCGCGCTGGTCATCGGCGCCTCAGGAGTGCTGGGCACGCTCACCGTGGGGGCGTTCGGCGCCGCCGGCTGGCGGGTGCGGTCCGGCGTCCGCCGACCGGGCCGCGGTCAGGTTGAGATCGACCTCGACCGCCCCGGTTCGGTGACGGGCGCGCTCGACGAGGACGAGCTCGTGGTCAACGCCGTCCCCCACCCCGGGCTGCTCGCCGAGCGTCATGTCCTCGCGCACGGCGGCACCCTGATCAACATCTCGGCACTGCCCGCGGCCGCCGCGCGGTCGCTGCGCGCGGTGGCCGCCGGGGCGCGGGGCACGGTGCTGATGAACGCCGGCCTCGCCCCGGGTGTGACCAGCGTGGTCGCCGCCGACATGCTCCGGCTCCATCCGGATGCCGACGAGCTGGAGATCGTGCTCACCGTCTCCACCACGATCGCCCGCGGGCCCGCCGGCGCGGACTTCCTCCATCGCGGCCTGACGGCCGTCGGCCGTCACCGGACCGTGCGCGTCCCGCTGCCCGCGCCCTTCGGCGAGCGCCGGTGCGTCGGCTTCGGCGAGGGCGACGCCGGCTGGCTGGGCGGCATGGCCGAGGGCCGGCTCGTTCGGCTCTACGTCTGCGTCGCCGAACCGGCGGCCCACGAGCACCTGCTGGCCGAGAACGCCGCGGGGACGATGCGAGCGCTGCCGCGATCGCTGTTTCGCTCCATCGACGGGCGCGGCGGCGAGGAGCCGGTCGCACACTGGATCGCGGCCCTGCGCCGGGGCCGGCGGCTGAGCGCGCGCACCGTCGAGTGCCGCGGCGACTTCCTCTCCGCCGCCCGGAGCACGCTGGTGTTCGCCTCCGTCCTGGCGCACCGACCCCGGGCCGGATGCTTCAGCCCGGAGGAGATCTGCGCGCTGGCGGACATCGAGCCCGCGCTGGGGAGCGCGGGGATCGCGGTCCGCGCGCGGAGCGTCTAACCCTCCACCGGCTCCTCGGTGACGTCGCGGGCGACGAGCGCCGCGTAGGCGCGGCCACGCTCCATCAGCTCGTCGTGGGTGCCGCGCTCGACAATCTCGCCCCGGTCGAGCACGACGATCTGATCGGCGTCGCGGACGGTCGACAGGCGGTGGGCGATGGTGATGGTGGTGCGCCCCTCGGACAGGCGCTCGAGCTCAGCCTGGACGGCGGACTCGGTCTGGGTGTCCAGCGAGCTCGTCGCCTCGTCGAGGACGAGCACCGGCGGGTTGCGCAGCACCGTGCGGGCGATCGCCATCCGCTGCTTCTCACCGCCGGAGAAGCGGTAGCCGCGCTCGCCGACAACCGTGTCGTAGCCGTCCGGCAGCGAGGCGATGAGGTCATGGATGCGCGCGGTGCGCGCCGCATCCTCGATCTCCTCATCGGTCGCCTCCGGACAGGCGAAGCGCAGATTCTCCCGGACGCTGGCGTGAAACAGGTACGTCTCCTGGGAGACGACGCCGACGGTCTGGGCCAGCGAGGCCAGCGACACGTCGCGGATGTCAACGGCGTCGATCGTCACCCGGCCCTCCTGGGGGTCGTACAGGCGCGCGACCAGGTAGCCGAGGGTTGTCTTGCCAGACCCCGTCTCCCCAACGATCGCCGTCCGCGTGCCCGCGGGCACCGTCAGCTCGATGTGGCGCAGCGTCCACTCCGAGCCCTCTCCCCCGTTCGCCGCGCCGTACCGGAACGAGACGTCCTGGAGACGGACCTCGCCGAGCACCTCGGCGGAGCGCAGCTCGACCGGATCCGGCACCTCGACGATGTCGATCGGCAGGTCGAGGTACTCGAAGATGCGGTCGAACAGGGCCAGGGAGGCCTCCATGTCGGCCTGGACGCCGAGCAGGGAGTTGATGGGGAACAGCAGCCGGGTCAGCAGCGTGGTGAACGCGACCACGGTTCCGACGGAGGCGTGGGCGGAGCCGCCGATGAATGCCTGGCCGGCCAGCCAGTAGATGACGGCCGGCTGGGCGGCGAAGATGAATTGAATGGTGGCCATCATCCATCGCCCGGCCATGCGGCTGCGGACCTCGAGGTCGGCGATACCCCGCGACTCCCCGGTGAACCGCTGGGCGAGATCGTCGCCGCGTCCCATCGTCTTGCCGAGCATGATCCCGGAGACCGACAGCGACTCGGAGACGAGCGCCGACATGTCGGCGAGGCGCTTCTGCTGCTCGGAGGTGATGCGGCGACGGATCTTGCCGACGCGGCGGGTCATCCATACCGACGGGGGCACGAAGATCAACGAGAAGATGGCCAGGCGCCAATCCAGGATGACCATGGCCACCAGCGAGGCGATGACCGTCGTCGCGTTCGAGGCGATGGTGGTGGCCGTGGTGGTGACGACACTGTCGAGGCTGCCGATGTCGTTGGCGATCCGCGACTGGATCTCGCCGGTGCGCGTGCGCGTGAAGAACGCCAGCGACATCTTCTGGAGCCGCTGGTAGACGGCGGCGCGCAGGTCATGCATGACGCGCTGGCCGACGACATTGGAGATGTACGTCTGCCAGACGCTGGCGGCGTTGGTGAAGATGGCCACGCCGATCATCGCCAGCACCAGCTCGGTCAGCAGCGTGGAGTTCTGCTTGAGAATCCCCTCGTCGAGGACGTCGCGCAGCAGGAACGGGTTGAGGAAGGCGACGCCGGCGGAGATCATGATGATCACCAGCACCGCCGCCAGGCGGCGGCGATACGGCCTGAACAGGGCGAGGATCCGGCGGCCGTCGCGCTGCCGGGTGGGGTCCATCAGCGGCGGCGGCTTGTTGTCCGGGCGGCGCAGCGCGCGCATTCCGCCGGAGCCGCCGGCTCCGTTAGATGCCGCAATCGATCCGTGTCCACTACTCATCGTCATCTCTCATGATGACGCACGTGTCCGAGTACTCCGGCGGGGCGGTACTGTGTCGGCCATGAGCGACGACTGGCGCCTGCGGATCGACCTTCACGAGGAGGGGTTCGCCCACCAACTCGGCCAGCACCTCGACGCGGAGGAGATCGAGCATGATCTCGAGCGCTCGTTCCATGAGCGGGTGGTCGTCTCGGTCAACGGCTCGGAGGTGTTCTGCTACACGGGCTCGCGCGAGCAGGCCGAGCGGGCGGGGGAGCTGATCGCCCGGGTCGCCGCCGACCACCACTGGCCGATCGACGTCCAGCTCTCGCACTGGCACCCGGTGGCCGAGGAATGGCAGGACCCGGACGCGGCGGAGCCGGCGACGACGGCGGCCGTCGAGACCGAGCGCGAGGAGCGGGTCGAGGACGAGCGCGAGGAGTCGGCCGAGCAGGGCTACCCGGAGATGGAGGTCCGGGTGGAGACGGGCTCGCGCCACGAGGCCCGGGAGCTGTCGCACCGGCTCGAGGGCGAGGGCCTCCCCAACATCCACCGCCACAACTACGTGCTGATCGGCGCCACCGACGAGGACGGCGCCCAGGCGCTCGCCGACCGGCTGCGCGGCGAGCTTCCGGACGGGACGCCGATCACCGTCGAGCAGAACCGCCGCGCGGTCTACGACCGGCGGGTGTGGAGCCCGTTCTCGGTCCTCGGCGGGCTCGGGGGCTGAGCTTTTCGCCGGTTTGTGGCGCGATTGCGGGCTGATCCGGGCTTTCCCCGCCGCGATTGCTGGTAGCCTGGGCGCCTGACAGCTTCCGCCCGAAGCTTTGGTTTTCGCGAGATAACGACGATACTGCTCGCCTGCGAGAGGAAACGCACAGCCACGAGACGGATGGCCGTCTGAACTTCGTTCCGGCCGCGCCGGCGCCGGCGCGCGAGCGGGAGTTCGACCCGCGGCTCGGAACGAGCTCGTTCCCGCCCATCGCCGAGTACGCGTTCCTGTCGGATTGCGAATCGCTGGCGTTGGTGGCGCCCTCCGGAGCCGTGGAGTGGATGTGCCTGCCGCGCGTCGACTCCGGCAGCGTGTTCGGCGCGATGCTCGACCGCGACGCCGGCTCGTTCCGGCTCGGCCCGGACGGGATGACCGTGCCGGCGGCGCGCCGTTACCTGCCGGGGACGATGGTGCTGGAGACGAGCTGGGGGACCGGCTCCGGCTGGATCATCGTGCGCGACGTGCTCCTCATCGGCCAGTGGCACCACGAGCACGAGCGCTCGCACACCCACCGCCGGGCGCCGACCGACTACGACGCCGACCACGTGCTCCTGCGCACTGTCCGCTGCGTCAACGGCGAGGTGCAGCTCCTGCTCGACTGCGAGCCGAAGTTCGACTACGGCCGCGACCCCGCTCACTGGGAGTACAGCGGCGACGGCTACTTCGAGGGCTTGGCGCGCAGCAGCGACGGGAGCGTCGAGCTCAAGCTGACCACCGACCTGCGGCTCGGCTTCGAGGGGTCCCGCGCGGTCGGCCGGCACCTGATGAAGGAGGGCGAGATGGTCTTCTGCGCGCTCTCCTGGAGCGAGCACGCTCCGCCCCACAACGTGAGCGAGGCCTACAAGCGCCTGGTGTGGACCGCCCATCACTGGCAGCACTGGCTGGACCGCGGCAACTTCCCGGACCATTCCTGGCGCACGTTCCTCCAGCGCTCGGCGCTGACGCTCAAGGGGCTGACCTACGCCCCCACGGGCGCGCTGCTGGCCGCCGCCACCACGTCGCTGCCGGAGACTCCACAGGGGGAGCGCAACTGGGACTACCGCTACAGCTGGATCCGGGACTCCACGTTCATGCTGTGGGCGCTGCTGTCGCTCGGCTTTGAGTGGGAGGCCAACGACTTCTTCTACTTCATCGCCGATGTCGCCTCCGGCGAGGAGAAGCTCCAGGTCATGTACGGCCTGGACGGGGAGCGCGAGCTGGAGGAGTACGAGCTGGACCACCTCGAGGGCTACGAGCGCGCGCAGCCGGTGCGCGTCGGCAACGCCGCCTACAAGCAGCGCCAGCACGACGTCTGGGGTGCGCTCCTGGACTCCGTCTACCTGCACACGCGCTCGCGCGACTCCCTGGACGACCGGGTGTGGCGCATTCTCTCCCGCCAGGTCGAGGCGGCGATCGAGCACTGGCGCGAGCCGGACCGCGGCATCTGGGAGATCCGCGGCGAGCCCAAGCACTTCACCTCCTCCAAGGTGTTCTGCTGGGTGGCCTGCGACCGCGGCGCCCGCCTGGCCCAGCTGCGTGAGGACTTCACCCGCGCGCGGCGCTGGCGCGAGACCGCCGACGAGATCAAGGCCGACATCCTGGAGCACGGCGTCGACGAGCGCGGCGTGTTCGTCCAGCACTACGAGACCGACGCGCTCGACGCCTCGCTCCTGCTGCTGCCGCTGATGCGGTTCCTGCCCCCGGACGATGAGCGCATCCGCGCCACCGTGTTCGCGATCGCCGACGAGCTGACCGAGGGCGGGCTCGTGCTCCGCTACCGCACCGAGGAGACCGACGACGGCCTGGAGGGCCGGGAGGGCACGTTCCTCATCTGCTCGTTCTGGCTGGTCTCGGCGCTGTCGGAGATCGGCGAGATCGACCGGGCGCGGTCGCTGTGTGAGCGGCTGCTCGGCTACGCCAGCCCGCTCGGCCTCTACGCCGAGGAGGTCGACCCGGTCACCGGTCGGCACCTGGGCAACTTCCCCCAGGCGTTCACGCACCTGGCGCTCATCAACGCGGTCATGCACGTCATCCGCGCCGACGAGGCGCTGGCCGCGGCGCAGACGCCGTGGGCGGAGTGGCGCTGACACCCGACGCGCGCGATAGGGAAACCTGAGAGAATCCGCCGTCACTGTGACCGGCGGAAACCATGTCATCTGGCTGGTCACCGGCAGCCAGCATCTCTACGGGGACGAGATACTCCGTGAGGTGGGCGAGCACGCACGCGGGGTGGCGGCGGAGCTCGAGCAGGCACGTGTCCTGCCGGTGCCGCTGGTCGTCCACGACCCCCTGACCGAGTCCGATGCCATCCGTCGCCTGCTCACGCAGGCGCAGGCCGACGAGGCCTGCATCGGCGTCATCGCCTGGATGCACACCTTCTCCCCGGCGCGGATGTGGATCGGCGGCCTGCAGGCGCTGAGCAAGCCGCTGCTGCACCTCCATACCCAGTTTGATCGCGACCTGCCGTGGTCCGAGATCGACATGGACTACATGAACCTCAACCAGTCCGCCCACGGCGACCGGGAGTTCGCCCACGCCCTCACCCGGCTCGACGTCCGCCGCAAGACGATCGTCGGCCACTGGTCCGATTCGGGGCTGCAGCGGCGCATCGGCCTGTGGGCCCGGGCCGCCCGCGGCTACAACGAAGCTCAACACCTCAAGGTGGCCCGCTTCGGAGACAACATGCGCGACGTCGCTGTCACCGAGGGGGACAAGGTGAGCGCGCAGATCAGGCTCGGCAGCTCCGTGAACGGCTATGGGGTCGACGCCCTTGGGGTGGCGGTGGCCGAGGTGTCCGACGCTGAGGTGTCCGAAGTGCTCGCGCGCTACGACGCCGACTACGACGTGGTCCCCGAGCTGCGCCCGGGCGGCGCCCGCCGCGCCTCGCTGGTGGAGGCGGCCCGGATCGAGGCCGGGCTGCGGGCGATGCTGGAGCCGGGCGGCTTTGGCGCCTTCACCGACACCTTCGAGGATCTTGGCGCTCTGCGTCAGCTGCCCGGGATCGCCGTCCAGCGTCTGATGGCCGAAGGCTACGGGTTCGGTGCCGAGGGCGACTGGAAGACGGCGGTGCTCCTGCGGGTCATGAAGGTGATGGCCGCTGGGCTACCCGGCGGCACCTCGTTCATGGAGGACTACGTCTACCACTTCGGAGCCGGCGGGGCTCATTCACGGATTCTCGGCGCCCACATGCTGGAGGTCTGTCCCTCAATCGCCGGCGACCGCCCGTCCTGTGAGATCCACCCGCTGTCCATCGGCGGCCGGGAGGACCCGGTCCGCCTCGTGTTCACCGCTCCGCCCGGGCCCGCAGTCGTCGTGTGCCTGATCGACGTCGGCGGGCGGCTGCGCCTCGTGGCCAACCAGGTGGAGGTGGTGGCTCCGGACGCTGACCTGCCGCGCCTGCCGGTGGCCCGCGCCGTGTGGCGCCCTGAGCCTGAGCTCAGCACCGCCGCCGAGGCGTGGCTGATGGCCGGAGGCTCGCATCACAGCGTGTTCACGATGGCATTGGGGATCGAGCCGCTCCGCGACCTGGCCAACATGTGGGGAATCGAGCTGGTGGTCATCGATCGTGACACCACCGTCGCGGCAGTCGCCGACCGGCTGCGCTGGAACCGGGCGTCCTACCGGCTGACCGGCGGGCTGTAGCACCGGCTCATCGGGCCACGCTGGGTTCGCCGGCCTTGGCCCGCGCGCGGCGCGGCCACCGACGGCCCTGGGTCCAGTACTCGTCGATGTCCTCGAGCGGACGATCCTTGGTCTCCAGGACGCGGAGACGGATGAACACCAGGCCGAGCGCGGCGAAGCCAGCGTAGATCCAGAACACCACATCCTTACCCAGCCCGTTGACGGCGGTGAGGAAGGTGAGCGAGATGAGCAGGTTGGCCGAAGTAGAAGAGCGCCTCGCGGATGACGCCCATGTCGTAGCCGAACAGCATGCCGCCCAGCGCGGCCCACCCGCGACGAGGAACGCGTACCGGCAGCGGAGCGGATGACATACCAGTGGAGCGACTCACGAAAGCCTCCCCCGCCCCCGGCGCTGTGAGTGGTATCGCGGCTTGTGTCAGCCCCGCCTCGACTCGTGGCGAAACGACTACCGCATACGCATGTACCCGGGTCGCGGCGGCCGAATCGGAGACGTGTCAGCCGCGCTGGCCGTAGTAAGCGTCAGGACCGTGCTTGCGCTGGAAGTGCTTGTCCCGCACGGATTCGGCCAGGGGCGCGACCGCGCGGTCCAACATGGTGGTGAGCAGCGCCATGCGGGCGATCTCCTCCAGGGTGACTGCGACGACGACGGCCGCCGCAGGATCACTGCCCCAGCAGAACGGAGCATGGCCCCGCACAAGTGCGCACGGCAGCTGCTCCGCACCCCGATCGCCGACCGCCTCCACGAGGACCGTGCCGGTCGCGCCCTCGTAGTCGGCGGCGATCTCCTCGTCGGTGAGATCGCGCGTCAGGGGGATCGGAAACGCACACAGGTCGGCGTGGGTGGTGCCCAGCAGCGGGATCTCCCGCTGAGCCTGGGCCCACGCCGTGGCCCACACCGAGTGGGTGTGCACGACTCCCCCAACCTCGGGAAAGGCGCGGTAGAGCACGAGGTGGGTGGGGGTGTCGGTGGACGGGCGCCGCTCGCCGGAGACGATGGTGCCGTCCAGGTCGACGACCACCAGGGCGTCGGTGGTCAGCTCGGCGTACTGAACGCCGCTCGGTTTGATGGCGACCAGCCCCCGCTCCCGGTCGATGCCGCTGGCGTTGCCCCAGGTGAGCGGGGCCAGCCCGTGGGCGGGCAGCTGCCGGTTGGCCTCCAGCACCGCCTCCAGCAGCGACTCAAGCCCGGATGGGTGGGCGGAGGCGGGGCCGGTCACGACGGAGCCGGCTCGTCCCGCTGGACCTGCTGGTTGCGGATCTGCTTGAGGTTGTGGAGCAGCTCGACGTCGCTTCGTCCCAGCATGTCGTAAAGCTGGCGGTAGATGGCGTATACCTGCTCGTAGGTCTTACCCGCCTCCGCGTCCGGCGAATAGCTGCGCATGCTCTTGGGCCGGGTGGCCTCGATGGCGGCCCCGATGTCGGAAAACGCGCCGGCGGCCACGGCGCCGAACAGGGCGGCGCCGCGGGCCGGTATCTCCTGGGAGTCAGGCACGTGCACCGCGCGGCCGCTGGTGTCGGCCAGCAGCTGCATCATCAGCGGGCTGCGCTCGGCAATCCCGCCGCAGGCCACGATCTGGGTCAGCTCCAGGCCGTGCTCCTCGAAGTTGTCCATGATCCGCCGGCTGCCGAAGGCGATCGACTCCATCAGCGCCCGGTAGATGTGCTCCCGCCGCGTCTGCAGGGTGAGCCCAAACAGCGCGCCGCTGAGATCGGCATCGGCCAGGATCGTGCGGTTGCCGTTCCACCAGTCGAGGGCCACCAGGCCGCATTCGCCCGGCGCCAGCTCCGCAACCGCCCGTTCCAGCGCCTCGTAGTCCTCGCCCTGCCTGGCCAGCCGCTCCACAAACCAGGCGAGCATGTCCCCCACCGCCGCCTGGCCGGCCTCATAGCCGTACATGCCGGGGAGGATGCCGTCCTTGACCACGCCGGTGATGCCGGGCAGCCGGATCTCATCCGGGTGCACCACCATGTCGCAGATGGAGGTGCCGATCACGATCACGAACGTCCCGGGAGAGTCCACTCCCGCCCCCGGAACCGACACCCAGGCATCGACATTGCCCACGGCCACGGCGACGCTCGCGGGGAGGCCGATGCGCCCGGCCACCTCCGGGCGCAGGGTGCCGGCCCGGGTGCCCAGGGGGGCGAACCGGTCCCCCAGCTTCTCTCCGGGATGGTCGAAGCCGGGGAAGGCCGCAGCGAAGTATTCAGTCGACGGCAGGCCCTCGTCCGGCGACCACATGGCCTTGAAGCCGGCTGTGGCGCTCTGACGGCACTCGGTGCCGGTGAGATGCCAGATGATCCAGTCGGTGGCCTCCAGGAACCGGTCGGCCGCGTCGTAGACCTCCCGGTCCTCCTCCCAGATCTGGATGAGCTTGGGGAAGTACCACTCCGAGGAGATGCGTCCGCCGTAGCGCTCCAGGAAGCTCTCCTGGCGTTCCAGCGCCACCTCGTTGAGGCGGTCGGCGACCGGCTGGGCGGCGTGGTGCTTCCACAGCTTGGGCCAGGCATGGGGCCGCTTCCGCCACCGGTCGATCCGGCACAGCGGAACCCCATCCCCGGTGGTGGGCAGCACCGTGCACGACGTGAAATCGATCCCCAGCCCGCCGACCTGCTCGGCGGGAACGCCCGTCTGCTTGATCACGTCCGGAATCGCCTGCTCCAGGACGTGGACCCAGTCATCGGGGTCCTGCAGCGCCCAATCGGAGGGCAGCCGCTCCCCGCCGACGGGCAGCTGGCGGTCGATGACGCCGCTGGGATAGCGCACCGCGCTGGTGGCCAGGTCCCGGCCGGACTCGACGTCGAACAGCAGCGCGCGTCCCGACTCGGTGCCGAAGTCAACGCCGATGCAGTATTGGGGCTGTGTCACGGACGGCTGGTCGTCAATCGGCGCCGGCCGCGGTCACGCCGCCGCGGCCGTCCCGTTGCCGCTCGCCGTCTGCGCCGCTAGACGCGCCCGCCGGTACTCCTCCACCACTATCTCGGTCAGCTCCTCCACCGAGGTCTCGGACGCCGGCTTGTCCAGGGAGATGACGCCGTCCTGGATGAGGTTGACGCGGTCGCAGGTCGCCAGCACGTGGATGAAGTTGTGCAGGATCATGATGATCGAGACGTTGCCCTCGGCCTTGAGCCGGGAGATGAGGTCAAGGATCTGCCCGCCCTCCTTGGCCCCCATGGCCGCCAGCGGCTCGTCGAGCAGGAGGATGTCGGCCTCGCTGGAGACCGTGCGCGCTACGGCGATCGCCTGGCGCTGGCCTCCGGACAGCCGGGCCACGGGAACGTCGATGCGCGGGATGTTGATCCCGATCTGATCAAGCGCCTTGCGCGCCTCGCGCTTCATGATCGCGTTGGACAGGAACGGGATCGGCTTGTGCAGCCGCTCGCGGCGCAGGAACAGGTTGTGGTAGACGGTCAGCTCGTCGACGAGGGCCAGGTCCTGGAAGACGGTGTCGATCCCGTGCATCCGGGCGTCGTTGACGCTCTTGGGCGCGTACGGCTCGCCCTTGAGCCACATCGTTCCCTTATCCGGCTTCTGGAAGCCGTTGAGGATCTTGATGAGCGTCGACTTGCCGGCGCCGTTGTCGCCGAGCAGTCCCAGCACCTCGCCCTTGCGCAGGTGGATGTTGACGTCGCGCAGTGCGACGGTGGGACCGAAGCTCTTGCCGATGTGCTCGGCGCGGAGGACGTCGTCGTCGGCCGGCGAGAGCGGAACGATCATCTCATGCAGGATCGGCTGATCAGGTGTCACGATCGATTTCCCCTCTGGCGCGGTCAGGCACGTCCGGAGCCGAGTCGCACCCGGCGCAGGAGCACGTTGATCGTCATCGCGATGATCACGGCGATGCCCAGCCACAGGTACACGTAGGTGCTGGGCACGCTCTTGAGGGTCAGGCCGTCCTGGAGCACGCCGATGAACACCGCGCCGATCAGGGCGCCGATGACGGTCCCCTCCCCCCCGGTCATGAGCGTGCCGCCGATGATGACCGCGGCCACCGCGTAGAGCAGGAACTGGTTGGACCCCGACGGATCCGGCGTGATGCTGGAGGTGCGGACCCCCTCCAGGATCCCGGCGAACCCCGCCGTCATCGCGCACAGGATGAAGTTGCGCAGCAGGACCCCGCGCGTGTGGATGCCGGCCTCGGCGGCGCCGAGGCGGTTGCCGCCGACCGCGACCGTGTACAGCCCCCAGCGGCTCAGCGTCAGCACGATCTGGAGCAGGATCGCGAGCCCCACCGCCCAGAACAGCTCCGAATACGTGCCGGCTCCGAACACCTGGGCGAACGTGCTCACGCCCACCACGGACGTACCCGGTGTGGTGATCTGCTCCGAGTGCGACAGGATGAGCGCCAGCCCGTCAAGGAAGAACAGCATCGCCAGCGTGGCCACGAACGACGCGATGCCGACCCAGGCGACGAAGAACCCGTTGACTGCTCCGATGATCCCGGCCACGACCAGCGACAGGATGAGGCTGGGAACCAGCGGCAGGCCGGCCTCGGTGAACTTCCAGTAGACGAACGGCGTGATCAGATACAGCGCACCGATCGACAGGTCGATCTCGCCAAGCGTCATGACGAAGACCTGCCCGGCGGCCATGATCGCCAAGAAGCAGAAGTACGGCAGCAGGTTCTTGAAGTTGCTGCCGGTGAAGAAGTGCGGTGTCGTGGCGGCGAAGTAGGCGATCGTCAACGCCGTGACCACCACGATGCTCCCCTCCCGCAGCGTCAGGAACTGCTGCGCCAGGGACAGACTGCCGCCCCCCCGGGCCCGGCGAGGTGCCGGGCCCTGGGGCGGAGTGGTCTGAGTCGTTTCAGACGCGACCGACATGCTGAGCAGACTACCTCTCCCGGCCGGTGAGTCCTAGGCCTTCTGGACGCCGGGCGAGGAGCTGGTGCCCTCGTAGCGACTCTTGGTGGAGTTGTACGGCTGGACGGTGTTCTTGTCCAGGAACTTCAGGCCGGTGTCGACCTCGGCGATGCCGGTGAGACCCTGCGACGCCTTGTACAGGTAGAGCTCCAGGATCGGCAGGAAGCCCTGCAGGTAGGGCTGCTGGTCGATTGTGAACTCGATGTAGCCGGCGTGAAGGAGCTGCTGGGTGATCGGGGTGAGGTCATAGCCTCCGCCGACCCAGCCCTTGGACTTCAAGCCCTGCTTCTGGATCGTCTGCGCGATGCCCTGAGTCGAGCCGGCGTCAACGGCGAACATGCCCTTGGCGCTCGGGTGCCCGGTGGCCCACGAGTTGATGACCGTCAGCTCGGCCGGGACGGCCGCGCCGGTGGCCACCACGCTGGCCTTGATGTTGGAGTGGCTCTTGAGCGTGTTCTGCGCCCCGTCGATGCGGGGCTGGATGTTCGCCGCGCCCGGCGTCGCGATGAACAGCGCGATCTCACCGCCGTTGGGCAGCAGGCTGACGATGTGCTCGCCCATCTGCTGGCCGGACACAAACAGGTCCTGGCCGATGTAGGCCAGGCGCCCCGACTGGGGCTCGTCGGCGTTGTAGGCAACGACCGGGATGTTCTGCGATAGCGCCTTCTGCACCGGGGCATTGAACGCGTGCGGGTCGATCAGCGAGGTGGCGATGCCGCTGGCGCCGGACGTGACGGCGCTATTGATGGCGTTGACCATCTCGCCGACGTTGCTGGTCGCCGACCCGGTCCAGGTGTAGCTGCAGCCGAGGAGCTTGCACGCATCGGCGGCGCCGTTCTGGGTCGGGGTGAAGAACACGTTTGTGGTGACATGGTTGACCATCACGAAGTGAAAGCTCTCGCTGGTGCCGAAAATGCTGGCGGCAGCGCTGCCGCCGCTGCTGGTGGCGGCCGAACTGCTGCTGGTGCTGCTGCTGCCGCCGCAGGCCGCCAAGATGGTGGCGGCGATGCCGGCGGCACCCCCTGTGAGCGCACCGCGCCGCGTGACCTGGCGCCAGCGCTTGACGGGGTTGTCCTCCTCCTTGCGCTCGTCCCACTCCAGGCGCTCTACCGCATCATGGATCACATCGTCTTCTGCCATCGACCTCTCCTCTCCCAGGACTGTCCACTGTTTTGGCCCATCCCTGACCCACAGCCTCGCACAATTGCGAGGGCATGTCCAGTACCACGCAGGTTGCCTTGGCGCCGGCAGAATATCGTATGCAGTCCAGGTTTTGCGTTATGATTGTCGGTGTTCGCGCGTCGACGCCTGGTGGGGGCGAGCACGCCGGAACCGGTCGTCGTCGCGGTCGACACGAGTGAGGGAGGCAGTCATGCAGTACGCAGTTCGCGCTGGGCGCAGGGGCCTACCGCTGCTGGTTTTGGGGGTACTGATCGCCGGGGCACTGGCGTCGGCCGCCGTGGCCGGGGCAGCGCCACGTCATCGGGCCAGGCACGGGGAGAGTGGCCGCGCCGCCCGGCATGCCCACCGGCCGTCGCATCATCCGGCGCCCGGCGGCGCCACGGTCAGCAGCATTCCCTGGGGAACCGTGGGTGGCAAGAATGTGTCGCTGTACACCCTGACCAACCGCAACGGGATGGCGGTGAAGATCACCAACTATGGCGGCGTCGTGCAGTCGATCTGGGTACCGGACCGGCGAGGCAATCTGACCAACGTGGCGCTCGGGTTCCCCACGCTGTCTGACTACGTCAACGATTTCACCCAGGGGGCCGCCGGCACCGCGTGGCCGCTGCCGGGCGGGAGCGGTGACACATTCTTCGGCGCCATCATCGGCCGGTATGCCAACCGGATCGCCAACGCCTCGTTCAGCCTGAACGGCACCACCTACAAACTGGACGCCAACAACGGCACGAACACGCTGCACGGGGGCTACCTCGGCTGGAACACCGATGTGTGGTCGGCCAGTTCGGCGTCCAGCGGCGGCTCGGCCTCGCTGACGCTGACGGCGACCCTGCCGGCGGGCGAGGGCTGCCTCCCGTCGCTGAGCCCGGGCTGCACGGGTTTCCCGGCGACCGTGGCGGCGACCGTCATCTACACGCTGACGCCGTCCAACGCGCTCCAGATCAGGTACAAGGTGGTCAACCAGGATCCGCATCTGGCGACGGTGATCAACCTCACCAACCACACGTACTTCAACCTGGGCGGCGAGGGCAGCGGGACCGTCTATGACCAGCTGCTGGCGCTGAACAGCAACGCGTACACGCCGGTGAACACCAACCTCATCCCCGAGGCACCGTATTTCGTTCCGGTGGCCGGCACGCCGTTTGACTTCCGCAGGCTGCACCCGATCGGGGAGTACATCCGAGCCGCGAATCTGCCGGACGGCACCAGCGGGCCGTTCAAGCAGCTCCAGATCGCTCACGGCTATGACCACAACTGGGTGCTCAACGGCTACCCGGGCTACCGTCTGGCCGCGGTCGCCCAGGATCCGCGGACGGGAATCGGGCTGTGGACCTACACCGACCAGCCGGGGGTGCAGCTGTACACCGGCAACTTCCTGGTCGGCGACCTGATCGGCACCAGCGGTAGCACCTACCGCCAGAGCGACGCGTTCACTCTGGAGACCCAGCACTATCCGGACTCGCCGCACCACATCGGGCAGCCGGGGTGGCCGTCGGTGGTACTCGGACCGCGGGCGACATTCACGTCAACCACCGCCTACCGGTTCAACACCGCTCGGGGGAGGTTCGCGCGCCGGGCCCACTTCCGGTGAGCTGAGCGGGCGCGGTGGGGCCGCCCCGGCGGCCCCACCGCTCCGGCCCCGCCGTCGCCTAGGCGTCGATCACGTGCTCGCGGAACCACCGATTGGCAAAGACGCCGCGTGGATCGAGCTCGTCGCGCAGCCGGCGGAAGTCACCCAACCGCGGGTACAGATCGGCGACCGGGGCGCCCGCTGCCGTGAACAGCTTCGCCCAGTGAGGGCGAGCGGCCAGCGGCGCGAGCGCCTGCTCGATCTCCGCCACGACCGCCTCCACCTCTCGCTGACGCCTCCGCCAGGTGAAGTGCAGGCCGACGGAGGCTCGACCGTACTGCGGGCTGAGCCACAGCGAATCGGCGGCCACCGTCCGCAGCTCGGCGATCCTGAGCAGCGGGCGAATCCGCGCGCTCAGCGGCTTCAGCGCGGTGATCGCCGCCGCCGCGTCGCTGCGGGCGACGAAGAACTCGGACTGGATCTCGGCGCCGTAGCTGGGAGCAAACCCGGAACGGAAGTGGGGCAGACGCTCCGACCACGGGCCGGGCACCCCGAGTTGAGGGGTGCAGTTGGCGGGGTCAGCACCCGGCACCGGGTTGCGCGGTTCGCGCGTCGCGGGTGTGCCGAACAGCTCCGCCCGGGCCCGGACGCCACCCTCATAGGCGCTGTCGTACTTGACCCACACCTGCCGGGTGTGCTCCTCAAACCGGTGAAAGATGCTGACGCTTCGCCCGGCGGCCGTGACCTCGTCGAGGTGGGCGAGCAGATGATCCCAGGCAACGCCCTCGTACACCTCCTGGCAGAGCTCGTAGTACGGCTCTACGGTCAGCGTCACGCGGGTGACGACACCGAGCTTTCCCAGGTTCACCACCACGCCGTCAAACAGCTCGTCCCCACGGACGAAGTCGCGGACCTCGCCGGCGGGCGTCACCACCTGCAGGGCCACCACCGACGTGGCCAGGTTCCCCTGCCGGTCACCGGAACCATGCGTGCCGGTGACGACCGCCCCCACCACCGAGATGTGAGGCAGCGACGCCAGGTTGGCCAGCGCCAGCCCGCCCCGGTTGAGCGCCTCGGCCAGACGGGCGAACGTCACCTGCGGACCGAGGGTCACCGTCATCGCCATCCGGTCGATCGTGATGTCGCCGGCTCCCCGGAAGCGATCGAGCGCGATCAGCTCCGGAGCGTCGCCGATCGAGGTGAACGCGTGACGAGTGCCCAGGACCTGGAGATGGTCGGTGCTGTCCACGAGTGCGATGAGCTCATCCAGGTCACGCGGGTGATGGACCGCGATGGCGGCGTAGGTGTAATTCCCGGACCAGTTGGTGCCCGCAACCGTCGGTGGCATCGGACCCAGCAGCCTAGACGCTCATCGACATCTACCGTTGCGGCCGTCCTGAACGTGTGCCGGCTCCGGGCCCCGGAGCTCCAGGAGGCCGGCTCATGACCAGCCGGACCCGTCGGCCTCGGTCCCCGACCGGGCGGGCGGTGACGATGAACGACGTGGCGGCGGCGGCGGGCGTCTCCCAGAGCACCGTGTCGCGCATCCTCAACGACACGCCGCTGTCGGTCCGCGTCTCGCCGGCCACCCGAGAGCGCGTGCTGGCGATCGCGGACGAGCTGGGATACCGCCCGCACCCCATCGCCCGCGCCCTGCGCGGGGCCCCCACCATGTTGATCGGCGCGATCGTCCGAGACATCACCGACTGGTTCTTCGCCGCCACCATCGAGGCGCTGTCCAGCCGGGCGAGGGATTTTGGGTACTCGGTCGTGCTCGCCCACGCCGGCGCCGCCGCCGACGAGGCGTTGCGGCTGACCGCGGTTTTGGAGGCGCGGCACTGCGACGCGATCCTCGTCCTCGGTGACTTCCGGGGCGAGGCGCGGCTGGTGGAGGATCTGCGCAACGTTCGCGTGCCCGTCGTCGGCCTGTGGCAGGGCTCCGAGGAGCGCGGCCGGCGCTTGCCCGTCATCGGGGTCGACAACCGCGCGGGCATCCGCACGGCGGTCGGCCATCTGGTGGAGCTGGGTCACGAGCGCATCGCGTTTGTGGGAGCCGACCGGCTCGGCGATATGGAGGAGCGGCGGGCCGCCTTCCTGGAGTACCTCGACGAGATCGGCGTGCCCGTGCGCACTGACCACGTGCAGCTCGTGCCGAACAACATCGACGGCGGCCACGACGTCCTCTCGGTCCTGCTCCAACACACCCCCCGCCCCACCGCGATCGTGGCCGCCAGCGACGTGCTCGCGCTCGGACTGAACCGGGCGGCCTACGACCAGGGACTATCCGTGCCTGACGATCTCTCGATTGTGGGATTCGACGATATCCCCCAGACGGCGGCGAGCGTTCCGGGGCTCACGACCGTGCGCATGCCCATCGCGGAGATGGTGGACGCCGGGCTGGAGATCGCGGTCGGCGCCAACCGGTGGACCGGCGAGGGCCCGGCCCCCCGGGTCATCTTCCAGCCGGCGTTGGTGGTGCGCCAATCGACCGCCCCTCCCCCGTCGGATTAGGCGGGCCGCGATAGATGCGTGCGCTCATCCGCCGAGGCGGACCGGCAGCGTCTTGAGCTGGTTGACGAAGCCGGACTCCACGAACGCCGGGGCGCCGGCGATGGCCATGCGCGGATAGCGCTTCAGGGTCTCCTCGAACATGATCCGCAGCTCCAGCCGGGCCAGCGCCGCGCCCAGGCAGAAGTGGCGCCCGCCGGCGCCGAAGGCCTGGTGCTCCGGGTGGCGACGGACGTCGAACTGGTGCGGGTCCTGATGCCGGGTCTCGTCGCGGTTGGAGGACACATACCAGAGGACGACCTTGTCGCCCTGCTTGATCGGGCAGCCGGCGATCTCGGTGTCGGCCGTGGCGGTGCGCCGGAAGTGCGCGAACGCCGGGAACATGCGCAGCGACTCCTCGACCGCGGGGGGGATGAGCGAGGGGTCGGCGAGCAGCAGCTCGCGCTGGTCCGGGTGCTCCATGAGCGCGCGCATCCCGCTGCAGTACGTGGCTTTGGTGCTGTCGTTGCCCGCGGCGACAAGCAGGAAGAAGCCCATGACGATCTCGTGCTCCTCCAGCTGGTGGCCGTCGATCTCGGCGTGCACCAGGACCGAGGTCAGATCGTCGGTCGGACGCTCGCGGCGCTCAGCGATCATCGCCGAGCAGCGGCGGAAGATCTCCGGGATCTCATTGGCGAGGACGCTCTGCAGGCCGTCCGGGTTGAGGTCCGGATCGCCGGCGCCCAGCGACGCGTTCATGAGTCGCGCCCACACGGCATCGTCCTCCGGCGGGATCCCCATGAAGCTGCCGATCACCCGGCTGACGATCGGCTGGGCGACATCGGTGACCAGATCGCAGGACGCGGCGCCGTCGAGGCGGTCGAGGACGTCGACGACGATCTGCCGGATCGCCGGCTCGTGGGCGGCGATGCGCCGCGGAGTGAAGCCGGCCTGAAAGAGCATCTTCAGGCGGTCGTGCTTGGGCGGGTCCATGCCGATGAACATCGCCTGCATGAGCTCCAGCATCAGGTCGCTGACGGCCGTGATGCCCTGCGCCGAAGAGAACGTGCGCCAGTCGCGGCTGACGGTGTGGACATCGTCGGCGCGGGTGATCGACCAATAGCCGGCCTCGTCCGGGTACTCGGTGACGCGCGCGGTCCAGTGGACCGGGCACTCCGCCCTCAGCCGCGAGAACAGCTCATGCGGCGGGCCGTCCGGCCACAGCTCGCGCTCGGTTACCAGTACCTGATCGAGGTCGCTGCGCGTCGATGACACCCTCTCCTCCTCAACGGGCCGACAAACCGCCGTCGATGTTACTGGCTGGCCGGCCAGCTTGGAAAGAGATCGCCCGCAACCGGGTATACCTGGCGGGAGATGCTCCACCGGAGGATTCCCCACGCCCGGCGCGCCGCCCGGGCGGTGACCGTGGCGGCCGGCCTGGCCCTGCTGGTCTCGCTGTTTGGGACCTGGACGCGCCTGACCCTGCAGCAGCTGGCACTGCTGGCGGTGACGGCGAACGGCAGCCTCGGCCACCTGTCGCTGTCGCACAGCGCCTGGAGCGCCGACGCGGGGGGAGCGGCGGCGCTGGCGGCCGTCGCCGTGCTCGTGATCGCCACCGGGGTCCTCAACCGGCTGGCACTGACCCTGCCGGCCGGGCTCGCCTGCCTGGCCGCGCTGGTGTTCGTGATCGTCACCCTGGGAAATCCGCCCTCCGCCCTTCCCGCCAGCGTCCCCGCGTCCTCATCCGGCGTGGCGGCGCACAGCACGGCGGGCGCCGGCGAGATGCTCGCCATCATCGCCCTCGTCCTCGCCGGCATCGGCATGTGGGCGATGCCGGCGGCGGCACACGCCGAGCGGCGCCGGCGTCGCCCGGCGAGTGGGGGGCAGCGGCGGCCCGGTCAGCGCCCCGCGGCCGATGGCCGGCGGCGCCGTCAGCGCGCGACCGGTGCAGCGGCGCGCTCGGCGCGCACGGGGGTGTCGGCCGGCGGGCCGGCGGACGGCTCGGCCTGACCGTCGCCGGAGTCGGCGGCGCGGCCCCCGCGTGAGAAGGAGGCGACCGCGGCGACGAGGCAGGCGATGATGGCGAACGCAAAGGCCTCGTGCAGGCCGCTGCGAAATGGCGCCGAGATCAGCCGTGGGAAGAACGAGCGGCCGGTCAGCAGCGTCTGCTGGGCGTGGCTGAGGTGGGTCAGGACGTTGGTGCCGAGCAGGTGCTGGATGGGGTTGTAGCCGAGGAAGGCGGCGAACAGGATCGAGACCGGCGGCAGGTGGGCGGCGGTCTCGGCGGTCCTGGCCGGGACTCCGTGTGCCTCCAAGCCGGTGGCCATCGTGTGCGGCAGCGAGGAGGCCAGCCCCAGGATCATGAGCGTGAAGAACACGCCGATGGACAGCACCTGGGCGGAGTTCTGGAACGTCTGGTTCATGCCGCCGCCGGCGCCGCGGTCGGACGGCGGCAGGCTGTTCATGACGCCGGCGCGGTTGGGCGAGGCGAACATCCCCATCGAGACCCCGTTGAGGAACAGGACGGCGGCGAACAGCGGGTACGGGAAGTTGGTCGGCAGCAGGGCGAGGAGGATGAAGCTGACCGCCGCGCCGAGCATCCCGCCGGTCGCGAACGGGCGGGCGCCGAGGCGGTCGGACAGGTAGCCGGAGGTCGGCCCGGCGAGCAGCATCCCCAGCGTCAGCGGCAGCATGTAGATCCCGGCCCACAGCGGGGTCTCGGTGAAGCTGAAGCCGTGCTGGGGCAGCCAGATGCCCTGCAGCCAGATGATGAGCATGAACATCAGCCCGCCGCGGGCCACCGCCGACAGAAACGTCGACATGGTGCCGAACGTGAACGCGCGGATCCTGAACAGTGGCAGGCGGAACATCGGGTCCTGGACGGCCCGCTCGACGAGCGCGAACACCAGCAGCGATGCGACCCCGCAGCCGATCAGGATCAGCACCCGGGGGCTCCCCCACCCGGTGGGCGAGTGGCCGTAGGGCCGGATCCCGTAGGTGACGGCGATCATGATCAGAATCAGCCCCAGCGCGAAGGAGATGTTGCCCGCCCAATCGACCCGGGCGTGGCTCGGCGTCGAGATCTCCTGGAGCTTGAGATAGGCCCAGACCGTGCCGAACAGGCCGACCGGGACGGAGATGAGGAACACCATCCGCCAGCTGATCGGCGCCAACAGGCCGCCGAGCACCAGCCCCACGAACATCCCGCTCACCCCGACGATGTTGTTGATCCCCAGCGCCATGCCGCGCTGGTTGGCCGGGAAAGCGTCGGTGATGATCGCCGCCGAGTTGGCGAGCAGGCAGGCGGCGCCGATCCCCTGGACGATCCGGAAGACGATGAGGAACAGCGCGCCACTGGTGCCCGTCAGCCAGTCGATGGTCAGAAGCAGCGACGCCGCGGTGTAGATGACGAACCCCAGGTTGTAGATGCGCACCCGGCCGTACATGTCGCCCAGCCGGCCAAGGCTGACGATCAGGACGCTCGAGACGACGAGGAAGCCGAGGATCATCCACAGCAGGTAGAAGCTGTTGGAGGGGATGAGCGGGTCGAGCTGGATCCCCTTGAAGATGTCCGGCATGGCGATCAGCGTGATCGACGCGTCGAGCGTCGCCAGCAGCACGCCGAGCGTGCAGTTCGACAGCGCGATCCACTTGTAGCTGGGGCCCCGGGGGTCCGAGCGGCTGCCCCGGACCGGGCGCTGCATGCGCGCTCGCCTCCCGGAGGGCTCAGATCCGGGTTTGCTCAACGCCGAATCTGTGCCGCATTCTGCCACTCCCTGTACTCTAGCGGAATGATCATTCCGGTCGCTCCGCCCGGGTCGGAATCAGCGCCCGTGGGGGATCCGGCCCCCTCCTCGCCCCCACCTTCCGGCGGTGAGCGGGGCGGGTGGTCGAAGCTGGATCCCCAGGCCAAGCGGGAGCGCCTGCTGGAGGCCGCCGGCCAGGTGTTCGCCCAGCACGGGCTCGACGCGCCGATGAGCGAGGTGGCGGTGGCCGCCGGCGCCGGCGTGGCCAGCGTCTATCGCGCGTTCGGCTCCAAACATGAGCTGCTGGCCGCGCTGGTCACCCGCCGGATGAACCAGATCGCGGCGGCGGCCGAGGAGGCCGACCGGCGCCCCGGGGACCGGTGGACGGCGCTGACCGACATGCTCCGGTCGCTCGTCGAGGCCCAGCGGTCGGACTACATGATGCTCGAGGCGCGGATGCGCGTCTCCGACCATCTGGACGTGGTGGCCGCCGTCGGCCGGGCGACCGAGGCCCAGGAGCGGCTGCTGGCGGCCGCGCGCGCCGAGGGGCGGCTCCGTGCCGACGCCACCACCCTCGATCTCCGGCTCCTGTTCGCGGCCACCCGGGCGGCGCGCAACGTCGAGCCGGAGTACTGGCGGCGGATGCTGGAGCTGATGCTCGACGCGCTCGATGCGCGGCGGGGTGACTGAGACCCGGCCCTGCCCCGACCCGGTCCCTCGGGGCGGGTGGCCGGCGGTGGCGATCGGGTCAGGCGGCGAGCGCATAAGGTTCCGACCCGGAGCCACCCGGAGAGAGAAGGAGCCGTCACGTTGAAGATCCGTGCCGCTGTGCTGGAGGAGTTCGGCCAGCCCCTGAACATCACCGAGGTCGACCTGGCCGAGCCCAGCCGCGGCGAGGTGCTGGTGCGCCTGGCGGCCTGTGGGGTCTGCCACACCGACATGTACACCGCATCCGGTGTCGACCCGTCCGGCTACGCGCCGACGGTGCTCGGCCACGAGGGCGCCGGGTTCGTGGAGCGCGTCGGCGAGGGCGTGACCAGCGTCGTCCCCGGCGACCTGGTGGTGACCCTGTTCTCGCCGCAGTGCCGCGAGTGCATCCACTGCCAGAGCCCGGACACCAACCTGTGCCTGGCCATCCGTGACCAGCAGAACCAGGGCTATCTGCCGGACGGCACCACCCGGTTGTCCCGCGGCGGCGAGCCGATCCGACACTTCATGGGGACGAGCACGTTCTCGGAGTACACGGTGATGCCGGAGATCGCGCTGGCCAAGGTCTCGCCGGACGCCGAGCCGGATCATGCCTGCCTGTTCGCCTGCGGCCTGTCGACCGGGCTGGGCGCGGCCATGAACACGGCGAAGGTCAAGCCGGGTTCCACCTGCGTCGTGTTCGGCGCCGGGATGGTCGGCCTCGGCGCCGTCGCCGGCTGCCGGCTGCAGGGCGCCGAACGGATCATCTGCGTCGAAAGGTCGGTAGACCGGTTGGAGCTGGCCCGCGGGCAGGGCGCCACCGACCTGTGGGTCGGCGGCGAGGACACCGTCGAGCGCGTGCTGGCGGAGACCCGCGGCTTCGGCGCCGACTACACGTTCGAGGCGACCGGGCTGGTCGCCGTCATGCGCCAGGCGGTGGAGGCGGCCCGAATGGGCTGGGGGCTGTGCACCATCGCCGGCGTGGCCGGCAAGGGCGAGACGCTCAACGTCGTCCCCCGGCTGCTCATCACCGGCCGGCGCATCTGCGGCTCCTCCTTCGGCGGGGTCAAGGGCCGTGACCAGGTGCCGGAGCTCGTCCAGCTCTACCTCGACGGCCGGCTCGACGTCGACCCGTTCATCTCGCACCGGATCAGCCTGGACGAGGTCAACCACGGGTTCGAGCGGATGGAGCACCAGGACGGCATTCGCAGCGTGATCATGTTCTGACCGGGGCGCGGCGCGGTCCCCTGGGCGGCGGGCCGGCCCCGTCTCCTCGGAGCCGGCCCAGCCGCAGCGGGGGCCCTATGGGTGATCGCTGTCGCGGGCGATCACATGTACGGGCAGTGATCGCTGTCGCGGGCGATCACATGTACGGGCAGTTGTGCGAGCTGCCCGGTCTCGTTCCCGGCCGGGGCATGGCACCGTGACCAGTGCCGGTTGTCGAGGTGGCCGGAGACGTGGCGGAGGTGCTGCTCGATGACGTGGCGGCGCTTGCTATCGCGGCACCGCCGCCCGCCAGGGCGCCGGCTGCCGCCAGGGTCATCAGCGTTCTTCGGATCATTGCTCATCTCCTTCGTCGGTCCTGCCACACACGGTCGCGCGCCAACGTCAGAGCTGCGTAGGAGGACGTGAAGAGTTACCTGGGACGTGATCTCGGCACCGTCCGGAATCGCCCGCTGGCAACCGGCTCGTCGGTTGGGGCCGGCGCCGGGGGACGCGCCGGCGCACCCGTGCGATCAGTGCGAGGGGAACCCGGCCGCTAGCGCTGCTGCCGGTGCCGGTGCCACCACACGTAGAGCCCTGCCGGCGGAAAGAAGACCAGAAGGAGGACGAGCCCCGGTTCCAGTTCCGGAGACTGGCGCGTCATCGGAGGAGGGGGCGGCCTACGCGCGAGCACCGATCTCAGGCCGAACAGCAGAGACGGACGGCGTGGCTTGGGCGTCCAGGGCGGACGAGAACTCATCCCTCCTGACGGTACTCCGGGAGTCCATCGAGCACGATCACCCTGACCACCTGCGTGCATCGGTGAGGACCGTCCGCGGCCGTACGCGCGCGGCGTACCGCGGGAGGGGCAACCCCTCCCGCCCTACCTGGGAGGTAATCGACGCTGCGCCGGCCGGCTGGGAACGTGCTCGGCATGAGCACTGAATCGATACCCGCCGTCGGGCCGGCCCCGGCGGCGTTCTCCAATCCCCGCAGCCGCTGGCTGCCGCTGCCGGTCATCCTCGCCGGCACCTTCATGGTCGTGCTGGACTTCTTCATCGTCAATGTGGCGATGCCGTCGATGCAGGCCCACCTGCATGCTTCGAGCGGAGCGATCGAATGGGTGGTCGCCGGCTACGGCCTGACCAACGCCGTGTTTCTCATCACCGGCGCCCGCCTCGGCGACCGCTGGGGCCGCGCCCGCGTGTTCACCGCCGGGCTGGCGCTGTTCACCGTCGCCTCGGCCGGGTGCGGCCTGGCGGGCACCCCGGAGGTGCTGGTCATCGCCCGTCTGGCGCAGGGTTGTGCGGCGGCGCTGCTGATGCCCAACGTCCTGGCGATCATCGGCGTCGTGTACGAGGGCGTGGATCGCGCCCGCGCACTGGCCGCCTACGGCATGACCATGGGCGTCGCCGCGGTCTCCGGCCAGCTGATCGGCGGCATCCTGGTGCAGGCCAACCCGGCCGGGCTGGGCTGGCGCAGCTGCTTTCTCATCAACCTGCCGATCGGCATCGCGGCCGCCGCGGCGGCGCCGCGCGCGATCCCGGAGTCCCGCGGGCCCACCGGCGGCCTGGACCTGACCGGCACGCTTCTGGCGACGCTCGGGCTGACGGCGATCGTGTTGCCACTCGTCGACGGCCGGGCCCACGGCTGGCCCCTGTGGACGTGGCTGTCGCTGGCCGCCGCCCCGCTCCTGCTCGGCGCATTCGTGCTCCAGCAGCGGAGGCTGGGCCGGCGCGGTGGCACGCCGCTGATGCCGCCGGAGCTGGTCACGTCGCCCGCGGTGGCCGCCGGGCTGGCCGCCCAGCTGCTGTTCTGGTCCGGGCAGGCGTCGTTCTTCCTCGTGCTGTCGCTGTACCTCCAGCTCGGCCGCGGCATGAGCGCCCTGCACTCCGGGCTGGTGTTCACGATCCTGGCGGCGGCGTACCTGATGACCTCGCTGGGCGCGCCGGCCCTCACCGTGCGTCGCGGCCGCCGCGTGCTGGCGGCGGGCGCGGGGCTGCTGGTCGTGGGCCACGTGACGCTGGCGCTGACGGTGGCCGACGTCGGCGTCGGCGGCTCGGTGCTGGCGCTGGCGCCCGGGCTGGCGCTGGTGGGAGCCGGCATGGGCCTGGGCATCACGCCGCTGGCCTCGCTGGTCATGGCGGCGGCACCGGCCCGGCACGTCGGCGCCACGTCCGGCGTGCTGTCGACGATGCAGAACGTCGGCAACGCGATCGGCGTGTCGGTGATCGGAGTGCTGTTCTACGGCACCGTGTCCCACGGGTTTGCGGGCGCGTTCCAGGTCAGCGTGATCGCGCTTGCGGTGGCGCTGGCCGGCGTCGCTGCCCTGACCCGGCTCATCCCGTCGACGGTACGCTCATGATGGTGACAATCGCCGAGAACCAGCGAGCGCTGCGGGTGGGCCGCGTGGGCTCTCTGCTCCGCGGGTGGCGACAGCGGCGGCGCATGAGCCAGATGGAGCTGGCGCTGGAGGCGGGGATCTCGACGCGGCATCTCAGCTTCGTCGAGACCGGCCGCTCCCGGCCGAGCGCCGAGATGGTCCTGCACCTGGCCGAGCGACTGGAGGTGCCGTTGCGTGAGCGCAACGAGCTCCTGCTGGCAGCCGGCTTCGCCCCGCACTACTCGTCGTCCTCGTTCGAGGATCCTGCGCTGCGCGAGGTTCGGGACGCCGTGAGCCGAGTGCTGGCCGCCCACGAACCGTACCCCGCCATCGCGGTCGACCGCTACTGGAACCTGGTCGCGTCCAACGAGGCCCTCGGCCCGTTCCTGGAGGGGGTGGCGCCGGAGCTGCTCGTGCCCCCGGTCAACACGATCCGGCTGGCGCTCCACCCGGACGGGGTGGCGCCCCGGATCGTCAACCTCGGCGAGTACCGCGCCGACCTGATCGAGCGGCTGGACCGGGCGGCGCGGCTCACCGGTGACCCGGAGCTCGCCGCACTGCACGAGGAGATGCTGGGCTACCCGGGCCCGGAGGCGCCACCGGATCCGTCCCCGCCCACCCCGGCGGTCGCCGTCGGATTGCGGCTGGCTCCACGGCCGGGGCGGGACGGTCCAGAGCTGGCCTTCTTCAGCACCATCACCACGTTCGGGACCGCCGTGGACGTCACGGTGTCAGAGCTGGCGCTGGAGGCCTTCTTCCCGGCCGATGCCGCCACCGCTGCCCGTCTGCACGGGGGTGCGGCGTCTGACTTACCCGTGCGGTAAGCCAGACGCCACACGTCCTCAGATCAGCGGCGGCGGGCGGACGCCTCCAGCGCCGGGTTGGGCCAGCCGCCGTCGGACGGGTTGACGTTCACGCCCGGCGGCACGATCTCATCGATCCGGTCGAGCACGTCGTCGGAGAGCTCCACGTCGGCCGCGGACAGCTGCGACTCGAGGTGCTCCATGGTGCGGGGGCCGATGATCGCCGCGGTCACCGCGGGGTGACGGATGACAAAGGCGATCGCCATCTCGATCAGCGTCATCCCGGCCTCCTCGGCCAGCCGGGCGAGCGCGTCGGCGGCCTCCAGCTTGCGCTGGTTGGTCGGCAGCGAAAGGTCGTAACGCGCCGGCAGCCGCTGCGCCCGGGTCGAATCGGGCGCGTTGGAGCCCATCCGGTACCGGCCGGACAGCCAGCCGCCAGCGAGCGGGCTCCAGGGGATGACGCCCATGCCATGGCGGTGCGCGGTGGGCAGCACGTCCTTCTCCACCTCGCGAACCAGCATCGAATACGGCGGCTGCTCGCACACGAAGCGCTCGCGGCCCCGCCGCTCGGCCACCCACTGGGCCTCGACGATCTGCGAGGCCGGGAACGTGGAGGAGCCGATGTAACGCACCTTGCCGGCGCGGACGAGGTCGGCCAGCGCGCCGAGGGTCTCGTCGATGTCGGTGTCGGCCTCCGGGCGGTGGATCTGGTACAGGTCGATCCAGTCGGTCTGCAGCCGCCGGAGCGAGTTCTCGACCTCGCGGGTGATCCAGCGCCGTGAGTTGCCGAACTCGTTGGGGTCATCCCCCATGCTGCCGTGCACCTTCGTGGCCAGCACCACGTGCTCGCGCTTGCCGCCGGCCAGCGCCCTGCCGACGATCTCCTCCGACTCGCCTCTGGAGTAGACATCCGCGGTGTCGATGAAATTGATCCCGGCGTCGAGCGCACGGTGGATGATGCGGATGCTGTCGTCGTGGTCCGGGTTGCCCCAGTCGCCGAACATCATCGCGCCCAGGCAGAGTGGGCTGACCTTCGTTCCGGTCCTTCCAAGTGTGCGGTAGTTCATGACATCCACCCTAGGACGCCTGCTCGCCGCCGCGCCCCGGGCCCTGATGCCCCTGGCGCTCGCCGCCGCCGCCCTGGCGGTGGTCTTCCCCTCGCCTGCGGTCGCCCACCGCTCCGATCTCCTGCTGGCGCTGTTGGTGCTGGCCACGGCGCTGGGGATCCCGGCGGCCGAACTGGCGGCGCTGCGTCGCCACGGCGCCGTCGTCGGGCTGCTGTCGGTGGCGCCGCTCGTCGTCCTGGGCGCGGCCGCGTGGCTGCTCGGCCGGGCGTTCGACGGTCCGACGCGTGATGGGCTGCTCGCCGTGGGGCTGGCCAGCTCGGAGGTGGCGTCGGTCGGCCTGGTGGCGCTGGCCGGAGCCGACGCCACGATCGCCCTCGGCGTTGTCACCGGCTCGCTCGTGCTGTCGGCGCTGCTGGGGCCCGTCGCCATCGGCATCCTGGCCGGCGCTGCCCACCACGGCGGGACCGCCCACCTGCTCGCCCGCTTCGCGCTGGTCGTCATCGTGCCGCTGGCCGCCGGCGTCGCCGTCCGGAGCGTGGCCCCGCGGCTCAGCCGCGTCGATCCCCAGCGCGAGGGCGTGGCGGCGGTGACGGTGGCGGTGCTCGTCTACGCCGCGCTCAGCGGAGCCAACGGCGCCCACGGACTCGGCGGGGCGCTGGTGGCCAGCCTGCTGTTCCTGGCCGTCTCGGCCGCGCTGGGCGAGCTGTGGCGGCGGGCGCGAGCCGGAGCGACCGCCGTTCCGGGCGCGCTCACGATCGGCATGCGCGATTTCGCCGTCGCGGCCGCGCTGGCCTCACAGGCGTTCGGCGCCGGCGCCGGAGCCGTCCCCGGCGTGTACGGAGTGGTGATGCTCCTCGCCGGCGCGGCGGCGGCCGGGGCCGTCGGACGGCGGGCGCTAAGTTCACGGCCATGAGCTCGTCCTCCGCCGATGCGCACTTCGGCCTCACCGGCCTGGCCACGATGGGCGCCAACCTGGCGCGCAACGTCGCCCACCATGGGATCCCGGTCGCCGTCCACAATCGCACCACCAGCCGCATGGAGCGCTTCGTCGAGGAGCACGGCACCGAGGGTCCGATCAGCGGGCACGAGTCGACCGAGGAGTGGGTGCGCGCGCTGGCCCGGCCGCGGGTGCTCATGAGCATGGTCCAGGCCGGCCCGGCGACCGACGCCGTCATCGATGAGGTCGCCCCCCACCTCGATCGCGGCGACATCCTCATCGACGGGGGCAACGCCAACTTCAGGGACACGCAGCGCCGTCACGCCAAGCTCGCGCAGCCGGGCATCCACTATCTCGGCGTGGGGGTGTCCGGCGGCGAGGAGGGCGCGCTGCACGGCCCCAGCATCATGCCCGGCGGCGACCGCGAGCCCTACGACCAGTCGGTCAAGCCGATCTTCGAGGCGATCGCCGCTCAGGTCGACGGCACCCCGTGCTGCACCTACGTCGGGGCCGACGGCGCCGGCCACTACGTGAAGATGGTCCACAACGGCATCGAGTACGCCGACATGCAGCTCATCGCCGAGAGCTACGACCTGCTGCGCAGCGCGGCCGGCCTTGAGGTGCTGCAGATCGCCGAGCGCTTCCGGCGGTGGAACGACGGCGAGCTGGAGTCGTTCCTGATCGAGATCACGGCCCGTGTGCTGGCCAAGAACGACCAGGCCACCGGCCGGCCCCTCGTCGACGTCATCCTCGACGCCGCTGAGCAGAAGGGAACCGGGCGGTGGACGGCGCAGGACGCGCTCGAGCTCGGCGTGCCGCTGACCGGGATCACCGAGGCGGTGTTCGCCCGGACGCTGAGCGCGCTCAAGGACCAGCGCGTGCACGCCGCCGACATCCTGAAGGGACCCGGCGGGCGCGCGACGGACGCGTCACTCGCCGATGACCTGCAGCACGCGCTGTATGCGTCGAAGATCGTCAGCTACGCCCAGGGCTTCGCTCAGATGGCAGCCGCCGCCGACAGCGAGGGGTGGGACATCGACCTGGGGTCGATGGCGACGATCTGGCGCGGCGGCTGCATCATCCGCGCCCGCTTCCTCGATCGCATCCGCGAGGCCTACGAGCGCGAGCCGGGCCTGCCCAACCTGATGCTCGCCGACTTCTTCGCCCAGGCGCTGGAGCAGGCCCAGGACCCGTGGCGGCGGGTCGTGGCCAGAGCCGCCGAGCTCGGCATCCCCACGCCGGCCTTTTCTTCCTCGCTGGCCTACTACGACGGCTACCGCCGCGCCCGCGGCCCGGCGAGCCTCATCCAGGGCCTCCGCGACCTGTTCGGCGCCCACACGTACAAGCGCGATGACCGGGAGGGCACGTTCCACATCATGTGGAACGAGGACGGGCGCGAGGTCGAGGTGTAGCGCTGCGGGCTAGGTGACCGGCGAGAGGCCGGGAATCCAGTTCGTCCCGGCCAGCGGCACGCGCGCCATCGCCGCCGCCTCGATGGTCAGGGCGACCAGGTCCTCCGGCTCCAGGTTGTGGACGTGGGACTTGCCGCAGGCCCGGGCCAGCGTCTGGGTCTCGAGCGTCAACGTGCGCAGGTAGTTGGCGAGGCGGCGGCCGCCGAGCACCGGGTCCAGCCGAGCCGCCAGCTCCGGCTCCTGGGTGGAGATCCCGGCCGGATCCCGGCCCGCCTGCCAGTCGTCGTAGTAGCCGGCCGCTGACCCAATCTCGGCGTACCCCTCGTCGTGCTCCGGCGCGTTGTCGCCGAGGGCGATGAGTGCGGCGACGCCGATCGAGACCGCGTCGGCGCCGAGGGCCAGCGCCTTGGCCACATCGGCACCGGTGCGGATGCCGCCGGAGACGATCAGCTGAACCTGGCGGTGCATGTCGAGCTCCACCAGCGACTCGACCGCCTGCGGAATGGCCGCCAGGATGGGGATTCCCACGTGCTCGATGAACACCTCCTGGGTGGCCGCGGTGCCGCCCTGCATGCCATCGAGCACGATCGCGTCAGCCCCGGCCTTGACCGCCAGCGCCACGTCGAAGTACGTGCGCGTGGCGCCGACCTTGACGTAGATGGGGATCCGCCAATCGGTGATCTCGCGCAGCTCCTCGATCTTGATCTCCAGATCGTCAGGGCCGGTCCAGTCCGGATGGCGGCAGGCGCTGCGCTGGTCGATCCCCTTGGGCAGGTCGCGCATCTCGGCGACGCGATCGGAGATCTTGTGCCCCAGGAGCATCCCGCCGCCGCCCGGCTTGGCGCCCTGGCCGACCACGACCTCGATGGCATCGGCGCGCCGCAGGTCGTCCGGGTTCATGCCATAGCGCGAGGGCAGCAGCTGATAGACGAGCTTGGTCGAGTGCTCGCGCTCCTCCGGCGTCATGCCGCCGTCGCCGGTCGTCGTCGATGTCCCCACCTCGCTGGCCCCGCGGCCGAGCGCCTCCTTGGCGGGACCGCTGAGCGCGCCGAAGCTCATGCCGGCGATCGTGATGGGGATGTCGAGGTGGATCGGCTCCCGGGCGAACCGCGTGCCGATGGTGACGTCGGTGGCGCAGCGCTCCCGGTAACCCTCCAGGGGATAGCGGGACGTGCTGGCCCCCAGGAAGAGCAGATCGTCGAAGTGCGGGACATGGCGCTTGGCGCCGAACCCGCGGATGTCGTACATGCCCTCGCGGGCGGCGCGCTGGATCTCGGCGATGGTGTGGCGGTCAAATGTCGCCGATTCGCGCAGCCCGGGCGGCCAGGTGCGCGACGCTGATTGTGACCCGTTCGTCGTCGCCATCAATACACCCCCACGTTGTCGACGTGGAAGTTGTAGAGCTGACGGGCCGACCCGTAGCGGCGGAACTCGGCGGGATCCGCGTCGATCTCCGCCCGCTCCAGCAGCCCGCGCACCTGGTCGATGTGCTCCTCGCGCATCTCCTTCTCGATGCAGTCGGCACCGAGGCCGGCGACGGTCCCGCGGACGTAGAGACGCGCCTCGTACAGCGAGTCGCCGAGCGCATCCCCAGCATCGCCGCAGACGACCAGGCACCCCGTCTGGGCCATGAACGCGCTCATGTGCCCCACCGATCCCTGGACCACGATGTCCGCGCCCTTGAGCGAGATCCCGCACCGCGCCGAGGCGTCGCCGTGGATGATGAGCAGCCCGCCCCGGGCGGTCGCGCCGGCCGCCTGGCTGGCGCTGCCCTCCACGATGACCGTCCCGGACATCATGTTCTCGGCCACGCCGACGCCGCAGTTGCCCTGGACCCGGACCGTGGCCAGCTTGTTCATGCCCGCGCAGTAGTAGCCGACGTGGCCGGCGATCTCGAGCTCGTACGGGGCGTCGAGGCCGACGGCGATGCTGTGGCGGCCATCCGGATGCAGGACCCGGATCGGAACGGCGGCAGCGACGCCCTCGTGGAGGCGCCGGTTGAGCTCGCGGACCGTGTCGGTTCGCAGGTCGAACGTCAGCGCCTGCGCGGTGGTGGTGGTGCTCGGCGAGACCGTCATGCCACCAGCGCTCCACCCCAGCTGTACACCCGTCCCGGCTCAGGTTCCCAGGTCCTGGCCTGCTCCGCCCCCGGGAGGACCGCGATCGCGCGGTACTCCGAGGCCATTGCCACCCATTCGCCGGTCTCGGCCATGACGGCCGGCTTGCAGGCGATGGGATCACGCAGGACGGCGAACCCGTCGGCGGTGCCGACCGCGAACGTGTAGAAGCCGTCGAGATCCTCCAGGCACCCCTCCAGCGCCTGCTCGAGTGTGGCGCCCTCGCGCAGACGCCAGGTGAGATAGCCGGCGGCGACCTCGGTGTCGTTGTCGGTCTGGAAGCGGATCCCCTCGCGGCGCAGAGCGCGGCGCAGGCGGTTGTGGTTGGAGAGCGAGCCGTTGTGGACCAGGCACAGGTCCAGCCCGGTGGAGAACGGATGCGAGTGCTCGGTCGTCACCCGGCTCTCCGTCGCCATGCGCGTGTGGCCGAGCGCGTGGCTGCCTCCGATCTCGTCCAGGCGAAAGCGCCGCACGAAGTCCTGGGGCAGGCCGGCCTCCTTGTAGATCTCGATCATCGCGCCGGCGCTCATCAGGGTCAGCTCCGGGTGATGGAGACGCAGCCAGTCCTGGACCGGATCGGCCTCGGCGGCGACGACGAATACGGCGTGGGTCGCCCGCACACCGGTGAGGCGGGCGTCGCCGAATTCGGTCGTCAGGTCGCCGGAGAGGTTGTCCCATGCATGCTCGGCCGCCGGCGAGTGGACGCTGATCTTGCACCACCCGTCCGGGGCCGGATCCCGGTAGAACGCGACCCCGGCGCTATCCGGGCCGCGAAACGACAACTGCTCGAGCATGCGGGCCAGATGGCCGCCCAGCTCGGGGCGCAGCGCCTCGCTCTTGGTGTAAAGCCCCGCAATACCGCACATGGACGCCAGCCTAAACCGTGGGACCTTCCGGTCCAATGGCGTTGGCGAGCACACTTTGCGCGCGGAATGTGGTGCTGGGCGCTACAGCCTGAGGGTCCCAGCGGCGAGCCGAGACGCTTGTCCACTCACGTGACAGATGCCACAATCATCACCGCGGCATGCACCTGCATCTCGCGCATCCTCACCTTCCGCATCGGGAGTCCCTCGGTTCGCACCTGTCGGTCTGGCTGCACCAGTTCGAGCTCGACCGCAGCCTCGCCGACGGCGCGGACCCTGAGCGCTCGGCGGACCTGCACATGCGCGCCCAAGTGCTCGTCACCGGCCGGTCGCGCCGCCACTTGATTGCCGAGTTGGAGTCGGTTATGGCCAGGGCCGCGCATCCGCCCCACTGGCACAGCGCGACCCTGCCAGTGTGTGCGGGCGCGATCCTCGACGCCGAGGACTCGCTGCGCGGGCTGGCCACGGCGCTGGGGACACGTGAGGACCCGCCGATCCGCGGGGTGGCGCTCGCCGCCTGCCTGATCAACGACCCGGCCGGACCGCTGTATGACCGGGGCACGTGCGATCGCATCTCGCTGCTCGCCCGGGAGGCGACCGCCGCTCTGGAGGGCGATCCCCCACCAGGACACGACTACGGCGTGTAGTACTGAGCGTTGATCTGGACGTAGCTCTGCCACTCGTCCGGCAGCTGATCCTCGGCGAAGCAGGCATCGACCGGGCAGGCCTCGACACAGGCGTCGCAGTCGATGCATTCTTCCGGATCGATGTACAGCTGCGGAGCGTTGTCGAAGCCCGGCTCGTCCTGGGCGGGGTGAATGCAGTCGACGGGGCAGACCTCGACGCAGGACAGATCCTTCGTCCCGATGCATGGCTCGGCGATCACGTAAGTCACAGGTCGGCCCTCGAGGCGCGCTTGACGGCAACCGGGACCGCCAGTGTTGCACTTCAACCCAGGTTGAAGTCAAGCCCGGCGACGGGCGAGCAGTCGCTCGTCGAACATCTGGCAGGCCTCGATCGACTCACAGTCACACGTGCTGCAGATCCGCAGGAGACGGCGGACCGACTGAGCGCGGGCGATCAGCTCGTCGAGCTCAGGCAGCTTCATCAACGCGAGCTGGCGCAGGCGCTCGTGGGCGGGCTCCTCGCGTGAGCCCAGAAGTTGGCGGATCTCCTCGAGCGTGAACCCCACCCGCTGAGCCGCGTCGATGATGGTGAGCCGGCGGACGACGTCCTCGCCGTAGCGTCGCCGCCCGGCCACGCGCTCCGGCTCGGCAAGCAGTCCGCGGGCCTCGTAGTAGCGAATCCGCGACGGGCTCATTCCGGCGAGCTCGGCCACCTCGCCGATCGGCAGCCGACGCGCCGCAGAGTCTGACTCCGTCTCCGGGGTCCGGGCCACTAGACCGGGAGCCGCCGCTGGGCCCGGCGGACCGCGTGCAGGGCGGCCCGCAGATCGGTCCGGGCGATCGGCGCCAGCGCGCCGGGGTCGATGAGGTTGTCCGGAGGCTGCCCGGCGGAGATCAGCTCCGCATGGTGCTCGAAGCGCACGCGGGTGATGACCTCGAAGGCTTCATGCAGCGCGTCGGCGTCGTCCTGGGACAGCCCGCCGGCCCCGGTGACCGCCTCGATCCGGTCAAGCGTGGGCGAGATGGTGACGCCGGTGGCCAGGGCGTGGTAGCGGACGACGTTGACCGCGGGGATGAGCGCCCCGCGCTTGATGTCCAGGCGGCCGGGGTGGTCGCCGTCGCGCTCGGTGGCCAGCTGGCCGCGAAAGCCCAGCGCGACCGGGAAGCCGGCGGCCGACCGGGCGATCAGCCGCATGAACGGCGGATGGTCACGGGCGGAGCGGACCCGGGCCGCCAAGTCGGCGTCGACGGTCAGGCCTCCGGCGGTCGAGCGAAAGTCGAAGGCGACGGTGGCGCGGACGAGGTGCGACTCGCTGGGCTCGTTCAGGCACTCGTCGAACGTCCTCATCCACTCCGGCTTGGACATGCGCCACTGCCGGTTGCCGGCGAGCACTCCGTTGTTGTCGGTGCCGATCCCGCACCGTGCCAGCCCGGCGTTGACATCGGCGCCCAGCCGCTCGAAGTAGGCGTCCGCGGCAACCTCGGCCCCGCGCAGGGCGGCCGCGTAGGCCAGCGCGTTGTCCTGATCGGAGGCGAGCGTGAACTCCCGCCGGGCGGCACTGCCCAGGTCGAGCCAGGCCCACGGCAGCGGCGCGGGGCCGGCGCGCCAGATCGAGAAGTCGATGAGCCGGGCGACGACGCTGTCCTGGGCGAGGCTGAGCACGCGCCCCAGCTCACGCGGGGGCATCCCCGCCCGCGACAGGGCCAGGAACTGCTGGGGCAGGCGCGCCACCGCCTCGGCCAGGTGGTCCTCGTCAGGCGCCTCCAGGATCGTGTGGCGCAGCCCGATGGGGCTGCGGGCCCCGAGCGCGAGTACGTCGCGGGCCGAGACGATCCCGCAGATCCTCCCCCGGTCGATGACGACCAGGTGCTCGACGCCCGCCGTGATCATGTCGATCGTGGCCTCGATCGCCGGGTGGTCGGCGGAGACGGTCGGCGCCGGAGCCCGGGCGATCGTCCGCACTGGGGCATCGGCCGAGAACCACTCCTGCGCCACGGCGGCCCGGATGTCCGCGTCGGTCACGATCCCCGGCGCCTCGTCGCTCCCCACCACCAGGGCGGTGGTCCCGTCCTGGGACAACCGCCGCGCGGCATCGCCCAGGCTGTCGGTCTGGGCGGCGAACACCGCCGGGCGCATGATCGTCGAGACCGGGGTGGTGCCCACCTCCTGCAGGCCGTGCACCGTGTGGCCGGTGCTGGTGATCCGCTTGCGCAGCGACTCGGCCACATAGGTGGCGCCGACCTCGGTGCCCAGCACCGCCCGCGCCACCACCGCCCCCAGCCGCAGCGAGCTGGACGGCTCGCGGGCGCGCACGCCGAACGCCGGTGCCATCCCGGTCAGCACCGACGCCTGGCCGACGCACTCCCCGGGTTCGAGGATCTGAACGACCTCTCCGTCGTGGACGAGCTCCATCGACCCGGTCAGGATCACGGAGAGCCCGGAAGCCGGTGCGCCGTCCTCCACCAGGACGAGGTCGCCCGTCCGGTGCTCCTGGACGACCCCGCCGGCGACGATGTCGCGCAGCTGCGAAGGGCTCAGCGCATTGAACGGCGGATGCCCGGCGAGGAATGTGTCCAGGTGCTCCATGTCGGACCCCGCAATTGTGTTCGAATCGCGCCTTTGTGCGCGCCCGGTGACGTGTCAGGGTAATGGCGGACACGCCCATCGGGGGGAGTTGGAGGATTCATGGCCGACGTGAGCGGAAACGAGTACGACGAGCTCAGCTACGAAGGCAGCGGGCTCCCCAAGACGGGAAACTGGTGGAGCGCGTTCGTCATCGGCCTGGCCGGGACGATCCTGGTCACCGGGATCGCACCGGTCATCGTCACCACCCTGGGGGCGGCCGCCATTCCGGTCACGTTCCTGATCACCCTCAGCGGCTGGCTGCTCTGCCTGTTCCTGGCCGAGCTGTCGGCGATGATGCCGGACCGCTCCGGGGGCTCACCCACGTACGCCTACGTGGCGTTCAAGGAGAAGTGGCCGCGGTTCGCCGAGCACGTCAACGGCATCACCGCCTGGGGCTACTGGCTCGGCTGGTTCCCGGTGGCGCCCCTGAACATGATCCTGGCGTCGTTCTACATCGCCGACCTGTTCCACCTGAACACCACCAGCGGGATCTCGCTGCTGGGCACGCCGATCGCCTGGTGGACGATCGCGATCTCGGTCATCGGAATCCTCGTTCTGTTCATCCCCTCCTACCGCGGCCTGCGCTTCGGCACCGTGTTCGCCACCACGCTGGCGCTGTTGTCCATGATTCCGCTGACGTTCCTGGCCATCAGCTGGATCTTCAATCCGTCGGTCGTCGACTTCAATCAGCTCGCCGGGTTCAAGCACACCAACGGCACCGGCTTCTTCACCCCGCTGTTCGGTCATGGCTGGCTGACGTTGTACATCGCGTTCGCGTTCCTGCTCACCTGGAACGTGATCGCCATGGAGGCCGCCGCCTGCTACATCGGCGAGACCAAGAACCCGGACCGCGACGCCAAGGTCGCGATGAACCTGGAGGGCGGCTACGGAGCCTTCATCTACACGCTGATCCCCATCGCGTTCGTCATCGTGCTCGGCCTCCACGCCCTCGGCAATTCGGCGCTCGTCGATCCCAAGACGATGTTCGTCAGCTTCGCCTCGGCGGTGTTCGGCGCCAGCAAGGCGTCGACCGTGCTCGATGACCTGATCGCGATCATGCTCATCCTCGCCCTGATCCTCTCGGCGTTGAACGCGATCACCGGCACCGCGCGGTCGCTGCACCAGATGTCGACCGACGGCCACTTCCCCAAGTTCTTCGGCAGGACGAACAGCCACGGCGTCCCCGGGCACTCGATGGCGTTCAACGTCGTCTGCTCCATCATCGTGGTGTTCATGGGCGGCGCGGTGCAGATCTACACGTTCTCGAACGTCGGCTACCTGTTCTCGTTCCTGCCGGTGCTCGTCGGTTACTTCCTGCTGCGCAAGTACCGGCCGAACGTGCGCCGGCCGTTCCGGCTGCCGGAGTGGATGAAGTATGCCGCCCTGGCGCTCGCCCTCTTCTACGCGGTCGTCTACTTCTGGGGCGGCCCGGTATACGCGTCCTGTACGTGCTCTCAGGCGGGCAAGTCGACGCTCCCGTACTACTTCATCGGCATCGCCACGCTGCTGACCTACCTGCCGCTGTACTGGTACCGCAAGCGGTACGAGGACAAGCGCGACGCCACCGAGACGGTGGAGCAGCCGGGGGCTTTGCCTGCCTCCACCGGCGGCAGTACGTGAGCGTCGTGACGCGCCCCGGCGCGGAGTCGGACGCAACCGGGACGCGGTTCGCGCGGATCCTGCTGGCCTCTGAGGGCCGGCCGATCTCCAACGCCGCCCTGGAACGCGTCATCGAGCTGGCACGCGCCGGCGACGCGAGCGTTCACGTCCTCGCCATCGCCCGCGTGCACGGCGTCGCCTTCGGCCTGCCCAACCCGGGACTGCTGCCGACCAAGCATGAGTGGGACGAGCGGCGCGAGAGCGTGCGCAAGGCGGTCGCCCGGCTGCGGCGCAAGGGCATCAAGGCCGACGGCCACGTCCTCGGCACCCGCAACGCGACGAAGAAGATCGTGGCCGAGGCGCTGGCCGAGGGCTGCGACGCGATCGTGATGGGAGGCGACCCGGACGCCAACCGGCTGGTGGCGGACTTCATGTGGACGCAGGAGCCCCAGCGGGTCCGCCGCAAGGCGAAGATCCCGGTGTTCGTCGTCCCCGATGACGCTTAGTTCGGCCGCCCGTGCAGGCGGGCCAGCTTGATGGCCAGCTCCAGCGACAGCAGATCGTCGGCGTCGAGGTCGAGCCCGGTCAGCTCCTCGATCCGGCCGAGCCGCTGACGCAGGGTGTTGGGGTGGATGTAGAGCGCCCGCGCGCTCTCGATGACGCTGCGCCGCTCCGACAGGTAGCGCTCGAGCGTGTCAAGCAGAGCGGTGCGCCGGCGGCGGTCGTATTCGATCAGCAGGTCGACGGCGGCGCGCATGCGATCGCGGGGCGCGTCCTCAGCGCCGATCTGCACCAGGTACCGGTACGCGCCGACCTCCGAATAGGCGATCGCCCCGCCGTCGCGCAGAAGCGCGTGGGCGATGGTGGCGGCATCGCGCGCCTCGCGGTAGGCGCCGGCGGCGTCGGCCGGAGACTCACGCAGCTCGCTCAGGCCCAGAACGGCGTCGTGGGCCTGCCCCAGCTCACGGGCCTCACGGAGGAGCGCGTCGCCCGCCGGGCGTCGTCCGGCGCCGAAGGCCAGCAGCGCCCGGACGGGTCCCGGCCCGGCCTCGATCGCCGACCGCGGAGCCAGCGTGGCCAGGCTGCGGCCGAGCGCCTCGGCCGCGGACAGCCACTCGCCGGAGGACTGCTCCCGGGTCCCGGCGGGTTGCGCGGAGAGAATCAGGTACGGCGCGGTCAGATCGCAGCGCAGCTCGGTGGCGCGCGCGGCGGCAAAGCCGGCGGCGCCGGCGGCCAGCGCCTCAAACAGGTCCTTGATGGTGTTCGCCGTCGTCAGGCCCTCGATCAGCTCGGCCCGCTTGATCGCCACCGCGGCCACGTGGGCGATCGCACGGGCCACCTCGGCATCCTCGTCGCTGAACCGGCGGTCCGCAGCCGTCACGCACAGCACGCCGACGCGCTCGTCGCCGGCCGCCAGCGGGGTGACGAGGAGATCGGCGGCGACCTGCGAGGGCCAGAGCGCCTGTGCCGGCGACCGCCGGGCCCGGCCGGGGCGCTTCTGAAGGCCGACGACCATGACCTCGGCGATCGAGCTCACCGCCGGGGGCGGGAGGGTGTGCGGGAACGACGCCAGCGTCATCAGGGTCTCGCCGTCGGACTCCAGCCACAGGAGCTGGCAGGCCTGCGCGTTGACGAGACCGGCGGTGCCCTGCACGATCACGGACCCCAGCTCCCCAATCCCGGAGGCGGCGGCCACCTGTTGGGTCAGCTCCGAGAGCCCGGTGAGCGCGTCGACACGGCGGCGCTCACGGTCATACATCTGGGCGTTCTCGATCGCTCCGCTGACCAGCGAGGCGATGTGGGCGAGCAGCTTCGGCGTGTCCTCGCCGAACTCGTGCGGCGCCCGCGTGTGGAGGACGATGACGCCGATCGTCTCCCCCGCCCGCGACAGGATGGGGACGGCCGCCATCGACTGGAAGCGCTCCTCCTCCAGCAGCGGCACGTACTTCATCCGCGCGTCCTGCATGGCGTGATCACGGATGAACTCCGGCGTCCGGTGGCGGGCCACCCAGCCGGTCAGCCCCTCCTGGACGGAGAACTGGACGTTGCCGACGGCCTGGCCGAACACCGGCGAGGCCGCTCGGATCGTCAGCCTCCCGTCCTCCAGGAGATAGATGAAGCAGGCGTGGCACCCCGTGGCGTCGGTGGCGAGATCGACGACGCCCTGGAGCATCGGCGCCAGCTCCAGCGAGGAGGAGACGAGCTTGATGATGCCGTACAGGGTGCGGTTCTCCTCGCGGAGGCCGCGGAGCTCGGCGCCGGGCGGAACTGGAGATTCTGCATTGAGTGCCATGGAATCACGGGGCCCCGTATGTGCGCCGAGCACATGCCCAGCGGCGGTAACGGGGTACCGAGGACCATTGTGCAGCACCACCGCCGCCAGATATACGTAGCGATATGACCGAAGCTCCTCACACAGAAGACGACGTGCGGCGCCTCGTCGCCGACAACGGGATCGAATTCCTGTTCGCCCAGTTCGTCGACATGCACGGCAAGCCCAGCGCCAAGCTCGTTCCCGCCCACCATCTCGATGACCTGCTCGCCGAGGGGGCCGGGTTCGCCGGCTTCGCTGCCGGCGACATCGGTCAGAGCCCGCACGACCCGGACATGGTGGCGATGCCGGACCCGTCGACGCTCACCATCCTTCCCTGGCGCCCCAACGTCGCCCGGTTCGCCTGCGACGTCACCGTCGAGGGCGAGGAGTGGCCATTCTGCCCGCGCACCATCCTGCGCCGGGCGGTCGCCCGCGCCGCCGAGCAGGGCTTTGAGCTGCGCGTCGGCGCCGAGCTGGAGTACTTCCTGCTGCGCCGGGCTGCGGACGGGTCGCTGGAGCTGGCCGATCCGCTCGACACGCTCGACCAGCCCTGTTACGACATGCGCGCGCTGACGCGCAACCTCGACTTCGTCGCCGAGATCTCCCAGGCGGTGACCAAGCTCGGCTGGGACAACTACGCCACCGACCACGAGGACGCCAACGGCCAGTTTGAGCAGAACTTCGACTACGCCGACGCGCTGACGACGTGCGACCGGGCGATCTTCTTCCGGTACATGGTCGAGTCGCTCGCCCAGCAGCGGGGCCTGATCGCGACGTTCATGCCCAAGCCGTTCGCCAACCTGACCGGCAACGGCTGCCACTTCCACGTCAGCCTGTGGAAGGACGGGCAAAACGTGTTCGAGTGCGATCCCGCGGATGACCCGCGGGGGCTGGGGCTATCCGAGCTCGCCTACAACTTCGTCGGCGGGCTCAAGGCTCACGCCAAGGCGTACATCGCGGTGACCGCGCCCACCGTCAACTCGTACAAGCGGCTCGTCGTCGGCGCTCCGACGAGCGGCGCGACCTGGGCGCCGGCCTACATCAGCTACGGCTACAACAACCGCACGCAGATGCTCCGCATCCCGGCGCCGGGCCGCATCGAGGACCGGACCGTCGACGGCTCGTGCAACCCGTACCTGGCGGCGACGGCGATGCTCGCCGCCGGCCTGGACGGGATCGAACGCGGCCTGGACCCGGGCGAGCCCAACTCGGCGAACCTGTACACCCTGGATCCCGCCCAGCGCGAGGCTGCCGGCATCGAGCTGCTGCCCGCCAACCTGCTCGACGCCACCCGTGAGCTGGAGCGCTGCGACGTCCTGCGCACGGCGCTCGGCTCCACCCGCGACGGCGACTACGTCGACTACTTCATCAGCGTCAAGCGCAAGGAATGGCAGATGGCCCACGAGCAGATCACCCAGTGGGAGCTCGACCGCTACCTCCAGCTGTACTGACCGGCGGAGCGCCTGCGGCGGCAGATCGCTCAGGCGCTCCGTTAGTCGGCCGAGCGCGCGTTTCTCAGCACCGACTCGCGCACACGACTCGGGTCGCCGACGCGCGGCTCTCGGAGCCCTAGTCCGGGGCGAACCGTCCGGTGACGCGCGCCGGGGCCTCGGCGTGGGTCAGCGAGCCGACCGTGGCGTAGCCGGCGCCCTCCAGGTGGCTGGCCAGCGCGAGGAACGCCTTCCCGGTCGTCAGCGCGTCCCCCAGTGCGTGGTGGGGGTCCTCGGCGGGCTGACCGAGGACGGCCGCCAGCCGGGCCAGCGGAAGCCCGGCCGGGGCGACGCCGTCGCGCACACGCAGCCACAAACGGCCCAGCGCCTCGGTGTCGGCGTCGTCCGGGAGGCGCAGCCGCCGCCGGCGCAGCTCCCGGCCCAGGAAGGTGCGCTCCACCATCGACGTGTGGAACACCGGCACCCGGCCGGCGAGCACGTCGAGCAAACGATCGACCGCCTCGTCGAGGGGCGGTGCCTGCTCCAGGTCGGCCGATCGCAGCTTGTGGACCAGGATGGCGGCGTGGCGGGGCGGCCGGTCGGGGCGAACCAGTGTGTACATCGCCTCGCCGAGGATCAGCGCGCCGTCGCGGACCGGCACGGCGCCGATGGCGATGATCTCGTCCTGGCGGTGCAGGCCGGTCAGCTCCAGGTCGATGGCGCACCATTCCGCCTCCCGCCAGGGCGTGCGCGAGCCCGGGACGGTCGCCCGGGCAAAGCGGACCGCGGCGGCGCTGCGGCGAACCGGCAGCCTCATGCGCGGGCGCCGGTCACGGTCGCAGCTCCCGCTGGACGGCGCTGACGGCTCGGAACACGTCGCGCAGCCGCCCGCGGGTCAGCGGGCTCATCGCCGCGGCATCGACGAGGTCATCCGGTGCCTGGCCGGCCTCCAGCTGCTCCAGGTGATGGCCGATGCGCAACTCGAGCACCAGGTCGAAGGCCTCGGTCAGCGTCCGCGCCTGGTCCTGCGTCAGCACGCCGCCATCGGCGGCCGCCCGCAGCCGGTCCGGAGTCGAGGCATCCTCCGCCCCGGCCCGGAAGGCCGCCCAGCGGGCGAGGGCAGCGATCGGCAGGATCGCCCCCTCGCGGATGTTGAGGCGACTGTGGCGGCCCTCCGCGCTCAGCACCGCCTCGGCGTCGAAACCGGTGGGCAGCGTGAGCGTGAACGCCTCCTCGGCCAGCGCCTCGAGCAGCGCCGCGCGCTGGGCGCCCTGAGCGAGCGGGACCGGCTCCGCGGGCGCGCCCCACAGCACCCGGCGGTCGGCGACCACCGAGAGCGCCAGCTCGTCGGACCCGGCCTCGGCCATCCAGGCGGCACCATCGCGGGCGATCACCGGCCCCACCAGGCCGCACCGGGTGGTGGCGTCCCGGACCGCCTCCAGCCACTCGGCCGGCGGGCGCCGTCCGGCGGCATGGATGACGGCCCCGCGCTTGACCGACGCCGGCGTCAGCTCGCGCCGCGCCAGGCTGCCGAGGGCCACCCATACCACCCCGTCCGGCAGCGGACCGCCCGCGGCGGTGACGAGGTCCAGCGCCCGGCGGGTGAGGGCATCGACGAGCGCCGACAGGACAGGCGCCAGCTCCAGCGCCGGGACGCTCGAGTGATGGAGGTCAAGCATGAGCTCCGGCAGGCGGGCGGCGGCCTGGGACAGCGCGTCGAGGGTCCGGACCCGCTCGATCGCCCGCCGGGCGCCGAACCACGAGCGCGGCTGCGCCCCGTAGAGATCGACGGCCTCGAGCACGCCAACGAGCCGGCCGCGGTCGGAGACGACCGGCGCGTGCCGGACGCCGCGCTCCAGCATCTCGTACAGGACCTCGCCGCCGAGCCGGTCCGGCGAGACGGCGTACACCGGGGTCGTCATCACCGAGTCGGCCCGGACGGCACCGGTGCGCCCCGCGGCGAGCACCCGCGTGCGCAGGTCGCGGTCGGTGATGATCCCGATCGCGCCGGACTCGTCGAGCTCCACGATCGCCGCGTTGGCCCCCGCCCGCGTCATCCGCTGGGCGACGACGCCGATGTTCTCCGACGGCCGGCAGGTGACGGTGGGAGCGCGGATCAGCTTGCCCACCGGCTGGTAGAACACCTCGGCGCGACCGACCGAGAGCTCGCGCCGCCGGGCCCGGTCGAGGAGCGGCCGCGCGACCTCCACCGGAATGCGGTAGCAGAGCGTGTCCTCGGCGGCCCGGGCCTCGAACCCCGGCGGCAACCCCGACAGCATCGCGGAGTGTCCGAAGGCGTCCCCCGGCCCCAGCAGGTCAAGCAGGCGCCCGTCATGGGCGATGTCGACCCCGCCGGAATGGATGACGCGTAGGACCGTGACCGGTCCGCCGTCCTCGGACAGGATCGTCTCACCGCGGGGGTGGAACTCGATCGCCGCGTGGGCGGCCACCTCCGACAGCTCGTCCGGGGCGAGCCCGTCGAACGGCGGCCGTTGGGCCAGGAAGCGGGCGATCTCGCTCAGACCGGCGTCCAGCTCACCCTCCGATGACGTGCGATCCTCATCCTCAGATGAGAACCGTAGCGGGGGCGCTCAGCGCAGCAGTCCCAGGCGCTGGGCGCGCTGCACCGCCTCGGTGCGGTTGCGGACGCCGAGCTTGCGATACAGCGAGCTGGAGTGCTCCTTGACGGTGTGCCGGGATAAATGAAGCGCCTCGCCGATCTCCGGGTTGGTGGCGCCGGAGGACATCAGCTCCAGGACCGCGCGCTCGCGTTCGGAGAGGCCGAGAGCGCCCTGGCGATCGTGGTGCTCGAACACCGTCTTGCCGAGGCCGACGAGCCGGACGGCCCCGGCGATCTTGCGCGCCGGCCAGTCCTTGTAGGCAAATCCGGACGCGCCGGCGGCCCGTGCCGCCTGGGGCGAGATCTCGCCGGCACCGGAGAACAGCAGGACGCGCGTGGCCGGCTCGGTGGCCCGCAGCCGCTCGCACACCTCGGCACCGGATTCCTCGCCGATGAACAGGTCGACGAGCGCGACGTGCGGGCGGTAGCGCGTGGCCATCGCCACCGCCTCCGATCCGCTGTGGGCGCTCACGCAGCGCTCGACCCAGGACTGCTGCGTGAGCATGAGCCGAAAGCCCCAGTGGACGACGTCATGGTCGTCGACGACGAGCACGCGCAGCCGATCCGGGCTGCGCTGGGTCTCACTCGTCGTCATAGGGCACCACCAGGCGGACCTGCCACGTGCCGGGCTCCCGCTCGCCGAACTCGACGACGCCGTTGGACTGGAGCGCCTCCAGCGACGCCAGCCGCAAGCCCATTCCGGCGTGCCCGCGCGTGGGCCGGGCCCCGTCGTTGACGACCTCCATCCAGAAGGCGCCGTTGGAGCGGCCCAGGCGGACGGCGACGCTCGTCGGCTCGGCGTGCTTGCGGGCGTTGCGCACCGCCTCGTTGAGCACGGACTGGGCCAGCGGCTCGAGCGCCGGCGGCACATCCTCGCCACTGCCCTGGGCCAGCGCCAGGCCGAGGTCAGGATGGGCGGCGGCCAGACGCTGCACCTCGGCGGTGAGCGTCGTGCGCGTGGCCCGCGGGGCGCGGCCGAGCGGCCGTTGGAGCGCGGCCCGCAGGTCGCCGAGCGCCGCCTGGGTCTCGGAGGCGCAGCGGTGGCGGGCCCGCTCCGGCAGGTCGCCGTCGCCGTCGAGCGCCATCGAGACACCGAACAGGCGCTGGATGACGCCCTCATGGATCTCGCGTGCCAGGTCGATGCGCTGCTCCAACTGCCGTGCCTTCTCCACCTGTGTCGAGGCGATCCGCGCCGCCGAGGCGAGCGCGGCCGCCTTACCGAGTGTCCACAGGAGCCGCCGGCCGGCATCGTCGAGCGGCGGCGCGGACATGAGCCGGTCGGCGAAGATGACGCCGAACGCGCGATCGGCAGCCGCCATCGGCGCGCACACCAGCCGCGCCGGCTCGGCCACCAGGGCCGCGAACTCCTCAGGGACCTGACCGGTCAGGTCCCCCTCGATCTCCACCACCCGGTCCTCCTGCAGGGCCCGGGCGGCGATCAGCGCCGAATCGACCGTGACGTAGGCCCCCGCGAACTGCTCGATGTCCATGTTGTGGGCGCCCGCGGCCCGGACGCGCCGGTCGGCGCTGTCGTAACGGAAGATGACGGCGCGGCGCATGCGCGCCATCCGGCACACCGCCTCGCACAGCCGGTCGTAGAAGCCGTCCACGGTGGCGCTCGACTCCGACTGGGAGAGAACCTCAACCAGCAGCTCCAGCGCGTCGATGCCGAGGCCCGCCCGCCCGTCGTCTGACACGTCCCCATTCATGGCGCGGAGACCGCCGTCCGGAGGGCCGTCGCCCGGGCCGCTGATGCTACGCGACGTGCTGGTGCATCAAGCCCAGCCGCAGCGCCTGTTCTGGCGCCAGGTAGACGCGCCACCGCGTCTGGCAGGACGGACACACGCATTGGACCGACGGATCGTAGCCCTCCAGGCTGTCATGCCACTCGACGCCCTCGCAGCGCAGGCACACCGGGCAGGCCAGCGACGCGCTGACGAGCGCGTCCGGGTCGGTGGGACGAAACCGCGCGGTGTCGGCGAGCCGGGGGATGACCCCATACGAACAGCCGCGCCCGGGACGGTCAACCGCGGAGCCGCTGACACCCCCCACCCGGGGGGAGGGCCGGCGGGTCCTACGTGGCGAACGCGTCCACCCGCGGGATCGGACGCTTCCCCCACCGGCTGCGGGTGGCGAAGTCGAGCAGGCGCTCGAGGTAGTCCGAGAGCGGCGAGGCGAGAATCCCCTCCGGCTCCAGGCGCGCCCGCGTCGCCTCGTCCGCGAACACGGTGTCGATGCAGAAGTACGGGAAATAGGCCTCTCCGGCGGCGAGGGCCGAGTTCTGGGCGACGCTGCGCGCCGGCAGCGCGGCGAACTCAGCCGGGGTGAGGACCTCCGGAGCGGGGCGCCGGAAATAGCGGCTGGCCCGGCCCATGATCTCACCGATCGTGCTGGCGTTGAGACCGGCGGTCAGATGGTAGGTCTCCCCCGCCCCGCCGCGCTGCTCGCACAGGGCGTGGATGGCGTCGGCCACGTAATCGACGGAGACGACGTCGACCGGTGCCGTGGGGACGGCGGGCACGACCGAGAACAGCCCGCGGGAGAGCGCGCGCAGCGGCCAATAGAGGACGTTGAAGGCGGCCGTCCAGCCGTTGTTGCGGTCACCGACGACGATGCTGGGGCGCAGGATCTTGCTGGGCAGACCGGCGGCGCGGACCAGCTGCTCGGCCTCGAACTTCGATTGCTCGTACGAGTTGTGAAAGCCCTGACCGACGTCGAGGTCGCCCTCGCAGAAGCGGCCGGCGTGCGTCCCGGCCACGTAGGCGGTGGACACGTGTCCGTAGCACTCCAGCCCGCCGCGAGCGTGGGCCAGCTCGGCGAGCTCGAGCATGCGGCGCGTGCCGGCGACGTTGATCTTGCGCGCCTCGTCGAGCGGGAGCGTGAACGAGACCGAGGCGGCGCTGTGAACGATGGTGGTGACGCGGTCGGCGAGGCGCTCGCGCTCGGCCGCCGCCAGCCCCAGGCCGGGGGCGGTCACGTCGGCCGGGACCGCCTCGACCCGGCCGGCGTGGTCGCGCCAGCGCGCGCCGAACAGGTTCTCCAGCACCGCGTCGATTCGCGCCTGAGCGCCCTCCGGGCTGCCGGCGCGAACGAACGCGACGATCCCGCGATCGCTGCGCTCCAGGTAGCGCGCCAGCAGCTCCATGCCGATGAAGCCGGTGGTGCCGGTCAGCAGGACGGCACCGGACGACGGGCTCACCGCCCGTGCCCCAGTGTTCCGAATGCCCAGGCCAGCCGAGCGCGGGTGTGCGCCGGCGGGATGAGCTCATCGACGAAGCCGCGGGCCGCAGCCACTCCGGAGCGCAGGTGAGACTCGGCGTACTCGGCCGCCAGGCGGTCGCGCTCGGCCTCGGGATCCTCGGCGGCGGCGAGCTGACGGCGATGGATGACGCCGACGGCCGGCCGGGCACCCATCACGCCGATCTCCGCCTGGGGCCAGGCGAACACGTAGTCCGCACCCAGGTCCTTGGAGTTCATCGTGATGTACGCGCCGCCGAACGCCTTGCGCAGGATGAGCGTGATGCGCGGGACCGTCGCCTGGGCGAAAGCGTGGACGAAGGTCGCGCCGAGCCGGATGACGCCCGCGCCCTCCTGGCGCACCCCCGGCATGTAGCCGGGCGTGTCGACTAGGACGAGCAGCGGCACCCCGAACGCGTTGCACTTGGTCACGAACCGCGCCCCCTTCTCCGAACTGGCCGCGTCGAGGACACCACCCAGGTACCGGGGCTGGTTGGCGACGACGGCGACCGGCGCGCCGTCGATCCGCGCAAAGCCGGTCACCAGATTGCGCGCCCAGCCGGCGGACACCTCGAGCAGCTCGCCGCCGTCGACAAGGGCGGCGATGACGTCGCGCACGTCGTAGACGCGCCGCTGCTCCTCCGGGACGAGCGCCGCCGGATCCCCCGCGCGGGGGGCCCGCGGCTCGATCGTCGGCAACGGGGCACCGCTGTGGCTGGGGAGGTAGCCGAGTAGGTCACGCGCCAGGGCGCCGGCGCCGGCGTCGTCCGGGGCGACGAAGTGACACACGCCGTTTCGCTCGTGGACGCGCGTTCCGCCGAGCTCCTGCGCCGAGACGTCCTCGCCGAGGGCCTCCCGCACCACGCCGGGCCCGGTCAGGAACATGCTCGACTCCTCGGTCATCACGATCCAGTCGGTCAGCGCCGGCGAATACGCGCCGCCGCCCGCCGACAGACCGGTCACGATCGAGATCTGGGGCACGCGGCCGGACAGCGCCACCGTCCGCTTGAAGATCCGGCCGTAGCCGCCGAGTGCGCCGATCCCCTCCTGCATCCGGGCGCCGCCGGAGGAGACGAAGCCCACGACCGGCGCGCGGCCGCGCTCGGCCAGCTCCAGCACCCGGGCGATCGTGTCGGCGTGCGCCTCACCGAGCGAGCCGCCGGCGTAGCCCGGGTCCTGCGCGTAGCAGAACACCGGACGACCGTCGACCGTGCCGGAGCCGCCGACGACACCGTCGCCGGTGCGCGCCTTGGCGCCCATGGTGGGGGAGATGACGTCGGTGCGGATGAGCTGGAGCGAACCGGGATCGCACAGCGATTCCAGCCGCTGCACCGGGGTCATCGGCGCGTCCGCCTCCGGGCGGTCCACGCGCGGGCGGGGTGCGAGGGCGACGCTCATGCCCGCCCCCACTCGATCACGGTGGCCCCCCAGGTGAAGCCGGCGCCGAACGCGGCGAGCAGGACGCGGTCGCCGGGGGCCAGCAGGCCCTCGCGCTCGGAGAAGTGCAGCGCCAGGGGCAGCGTGGCCGCGGACGTGTTCCCGTACTCGGCAATGCAGTCGACGACCCGTTCGGACGGCAGCTCCAGCCGCTCGCCCACTGCCGACAGGATGCGGCCGTTGGCCTGGTGGTAGACGAACAGGTCGACGTCGTCGAGACGCACCTCGGCCGACCTCGCCGCCTGCTGCGTGCACAGCGACAGCCGCGCCACCGCCTCGCGGAACGTCTCGTGGCCGCGCATCTCGATCGTCCCGGTGCCGCGCTCGGCGCGGATGTAGCCGGCGCCGGCGCCGTCGCTGCCGAGGATGACCGGGCCGATGCGGCCGGGGCCCGCCGTCTGCTCCAGGACGACCGCGCCCGCTCCGTCGGCGAACACGGCGGCCGTCGAGCGGTCGTCCGGATCGGTGATGCGGGACATGAAGTCGGCGCCGATGACCAGCGCCGTCCGCGCCCGGCCGGCCTCGATCTGCGCTGCGCCGACTGCCAGCGCCGACAGAAAGCCGGTGCAGGCCGAGCCAACGTCGAAGGCGCCGGCCCGCGTGGCGCCGAGGGCGTGGGCGACGAGCGGCGCGGTGTTCGGCATCACCTCGTCCGATGTGGTGGTGGCGACGATCACGAGGTCGACGTCGACCGGGTCCACGCCGGCCCGGCGCAGAGCGATCGCGCCGCACCGGGCGGCGTGGTCCTCCAGTCGTTCCCGGGGCCCGGCGATCCGGCGAGACCGGATACCGGTGCGTCGCTCGATCCAGTCGCTGCCGACGCCCAGCCGGGCGCCCAGCTCGGCGCTGGAGACCAACGTGTCCGGCACGCTGACGGCCACCGATGCGGCGACGGCGCCGGTGCGCGGCGCCAGTGACGGCGCCGGCTCGAGGTCCGGCGCCAGGGAAAGGGGCGAGCTCATGTACCGACACGCTGCGCGATGTCAAGCGGGGATGCCAGCCGTCACCGGCCAAGAACCGACAGCCGGGGGGTGGGCGCAATTTCGCGTGCGGGCGCCGGGGCGGGCGCCCCCGCCGCCCCGGCACACCGTCACTCGAGGGTCGTCCCGGCGCTCGCCGGGCGCCTCTAACCCACCAGTCGCGCGAACAGCGCCTCGAGCGTCGGCGCCGGTTCGTCGGACAAGCCGGTGTGGACCTCGGACGGCTGGACGATGGTGCTCGACGGGGCGGCCAGCCAGCCGAACCGGTCGGACTGGGGCAGCGCGGCAATCGGTCCCGCGTCCGGTGCCCCCTCGGCGACGCGGACGAGCGCCTCCAGGTGCTTCTCCACCTCGGCGACGGGCAGGTCCGGCGCCAGCGCCCCCAGGCGCGCGGGATCAACGGCCACGCGGACGCCCAGGAAGCCCCTCTGGCGGCAGAACAGGACGACGCCGACGTTGACGCATTCGCCCCGCTCCACGCTCGGCACCACCCGCAGGATCAGGTAACTGAATGGATTACCGCCCGGCGCGGGCACGCTCCGCCTCCTCCGCAAACCCGCCCCAGCGCAGGCGCGCCGCCAGGTAGTCGACATACACGGAGGCCGGGTCGGCGTCGTCCAGCCACTCGGCCGGCACCCGGGCCACCGCCGCCTGAACCGCTCCCTCCCCCAGCCGCGCCCGCATGCGCTCATCGGCCTCCGCCACCGACGCCGCCCGGGACAGCAGCACGTGCTGGCCGATGAGCGGGAACGGGCGGGCGGCCTGATCCGCCGGATCCAGGCCGGCGTGCTGAAGATAGAGGGCGGCGCCGTGGTCGATGAGCCACAGGCGCTCGTGCCACAGCAGCAGGTTGGGGTTGCGCGCCGTGCGGTCGACGTTGGTGGCGAGCGCGTCGAGCCAGACGATCTCGGCCGCCAGCTCAGGCGACGGCTGCCAGGCCCCGGCGGCCGTGTACGGCAGCGCCCCCGGGAGGAAATCGACGCCCAGGTTGAGGCCCTGGCTGGCGGTGATCAGGTCCTGGATCTCCGGGTCAGGCTCGGCCGCGCCGAGCCGCGGGTCGATCTCAACCCCCACCAGCTCCGGCACCAGCAGGCCGCCCGCGCGCGCCAGTTCGCCCACGATCACCTCGGCCACCAGAGCGCGCACGCCCTGCCCGGCCCCGCGGAACTTGGCCACGTACAGGCCGTCGTCGTCAGCCTCGATGAGTCCGGGGAGCGAGCCACCCTCGCGCAGCGGCGTCACGTAGCGCGTGGCCATCACCTGTCTGAGCTCGCTCGTCCGGACCGCCATGCCGCCGGTTTCTAGCATCAGTTCCATGCTCCTCTCGGTCCTCGACCAGTCGCCGATCGCCCAGGGGTCCACGGGAGCCCAGGCGCTGCACAACACCATCGACCTGGCCCGGCTGACCGATGAGCTCGGCTATCACCGCTACTGGGTCGCCGAGCATCATGGCGGGCCGATGCTCGCCGGGCCCAGCCCCGAGGTGCTGATTGGGCCGCTGGCGGCCGCGACCGAGGGCATCAGGGTCGGCAGCGGCGGCGTCATGCTCCCTCACTACAGCCCGCTCAAGGTGGCCGAGTCGTTCACGATCCTGGCCGCGCTGTTCCCCGGCCGCATCGATCTCGGACTCGGCCGCGCCGCCGGCACCGATCCGTTGACGACGTTCGCCCTCCAGCGCGACCGCCGTCAGGCGGCGCCGGACGACTTCCCGCAGCAGCTCGCCGAGCTGCTCGCCTACTTCGAGGACAACCTCCCGGAGGACCACCCGTTCCGGCACCTGGCCGCGACGCTGCCCGGCCGCCCGGAGCTGCCGGTCCCGTGGCTGCTCGGTTCCTCTGAGCAGAGCGCGATCTGGGCCGGCGAGCTCAGTCTCCGCTACGCGTTCGCCGACTTCATCAACCCGCGCGGCGCCGACATCGCCCGCCTCTACCGCCAGCGCTTCACGGCCGCCCGAGATCTGCAGGCGCCCCGCCTGGCCGTCGGCGTCTGGGCACTGGCCGCCCCCACTGACGAGGAGGCCGAGTACCTGGCCTCGAGCAGCCGGATGTCATTCACCAAGCTCCGCCGCGGCCAGCTGATCGCCGTCCCGCCGCCGGACGAGGCCATGGAGTTCCTGGCCGGCGAGGCGCGGCGGTCTCCGTCCGGCGAGACCCCGGGACGGCGCGGGGTCGTCGGATCGCCGGAGAAGGTGCGGGCCGGGCTGGAGGAGGTGGCGAGCGCCTACGGCGCCGACGAGGTGATTGTGGTGACGATCACCCACGACCACCAGATGCGCCGCCGCTCCTATGAGCTCATCGCCGACGCCTTCGACCTGCAGCCGCGCGTGCCGACCGCGGCCCGCACACCTTCAGTGGTCGTCCGCTAGACCGCTCCCCTCGCCGCGCGATCCCGGGTACGATCGCGCTCGTGGCGACCAAGTGGGTCTATGACTTCGCCGAGGGCTCGAGGGACATGCGCGAGCTGCTCGGCGGCAAGGGCGCGAACGTCGCCGAGATGACGCGGGTGCTGGGGCCCGAGCGGGTGCCGGCCGGCTTCACCATCACCACCGAGGCGTGCGTGCAGTACATGCGCGCCGATCGCTCCGAGCCGGACGGGATGGCCGAGCAGGTGGCGGAGGCGCTGGCCCGGCTGGAGGAGCACTCCGGCAGGCGCCTGGGCGACTCTGGCGATCCCCTGCTGGTCTCGGTGCGCTCCGGAGCGCGGGAATCGATGCCGGGGATGCTCGACACGGTCCTCAACCTGGGACTCAACGACGAATCGGTGCTCGGACTGGCCCGCGCCACTGACAACGAGCGCTTCGCCTGGGACTCGTACCGGCGGTTCATCCAGATGCTCGGCAACGTGTCCAAGGGGATCCCCGGCGAGCGCTTCGAGGACGCGATCAAGGAGGCAAAGGCCGAGCGGGGGATCAAGCAGGACACGGAGCTCGATGTCGACGCCCTGAAGGAGCTGACGGGCCGGTTCCAGGAGATCTACGCGGCGGAGACCGGCGACGACTTCCCCCAGGACCCCAAGGACCAGCTGCGAGAGGCGATCCGCGCCGTATTCGACTCCTGGGTCGGCGAGCGGGCGGTCGCCTACCGCCGCATGAACCACATCCCGGACGACTGGGGTACCGCGGTCAACGTCCAGCAGATGGTGTTCGGCAACAAGGGCGAGACCTCCGGGTCCGGCGTTGCCTTCTCTCGCGACGAGGTCACCGGCGCGCCGGAGCCCTCCGGCGATTTCCTCCCCAACGCGCAGGGCGAGGACGTCGTCTCCGGGGTGCGCACGCCGCGCGACATCACCGAGATGAAGGAATGGCTGCCCCGGGCCCACCACCAGCTGATGGAGATCCTGCGCGCGCTCGAGGCCCACTACAAGGACATGCAGGACACGGAGTTCACGGTCGAGGACGGGCGGTTGTACATGCTCCAGACGCGGAACGCCAAGCGGCCGGCGCAGGCCGCCGTGCGCTTTGCCGTCGACGCGGCCGGCGAGGGTCTGCTGACCCGCCAGGAGGCCCTGCTGACGATCGATCCCGCGACGCTCGACGCGCTCCTGCATCCGACGTTCGATCCCAAGGCCGAGTTCAACGTCCTGGCCCGGGGGGTCAACGCCTCACCGGGGGCGGCCAAGGGCGAGATCGTGTTCACCGCCCGGGATGCGGTGCGCGCGGCCGAGCAGGGCCGGGACGTCATCCTGGTGCGCCCGTTCACCGACGCCGAGGACATCGCCGGCTTTCAAGCCGCCAGGGGCATCCTGACCTCCGAGGGTGGCAAGGCTTCACACGCGGCGCTCGTGGCGCGGGGGATGGGCCGCCCGGCCGTCGTCGGCGTCGAGGCGCTGGCCATCGACCTGTCCTCCAAGACGGTGACCGTCGACGGCACGCAGCTGTCGGAGGGCGACCGGATCGCCATCGACGGCACCAAGGGGTGCGTGACGGTCGACGACGTGCCCCTCGTCGACGCGACCGTCGACGAGAACTTCCAGCAGGTCCTCGAGTGGGCTGACGAGATCCGGGACCTCGGCGTCCGCGCCAACGCCGACACCCCGGAGGACGCCGAGCGCGCCCGTGAGCTGGGCGCCGAGGGCATCGGCCTGTGCCGGACCGAGCACATGTTCATGGCCGAGGATCGGCAGCCGAAGATGCGGGCGATGATCATGGCTCATACCCGGCAGACACGCGAGGCGGCGCTCGGCCAGCTGCTGCCACTCCAGCAGCAGGACTTTGAGGGGCTGTTCGCGGCGATGGCCGGACTACCGGTCACCGTCCGGCTGCTCGATCCGCCGCTGCACGAGTTCCTGCCCAACGCCGAGGACCTGGCCGCCGCCGTCGAGCGAGCGCGGATGGAGCATTCCGACGACCTGGCGGACCTGGAGCGGCTGCTGGAGCGCGTGCACGACATCGCCGAGGAGAACCCCATGCTCGGCACCCGCGGCTGCCGGCTGGGCATCCTGTACCCGGAGATCTACGAGATGCAGGTCCACGCGATCCTGCGGGCCGCCAAGAAGGCCGCCGTGGGTGGGCGGGCACCTCATCCCGAGATCATGATCCCGCTCGTCGACTACGAGACCGAGATCGAGCTCATGCGCGAGCTGGTGGTGCGCATCGGCGAGGAGGAGGGGCTGGAGGTCGGCCGGGACTACACCGTCGGCACGATGATCGAGCTGCCCCGCGCATGCTTCGCCGCCGACAAGATCGCCCAGTTCGCCGACTTCTTCTCATTCGGCACCAACGACCTGACCCAGACCGCACTCGGCTTCTCCCGCGACGACGCCGAGTCGAAGTTCGTCCCGGTCTACCTCGAGCGCAAGATCATCGACCGCAGCCCGTTCGAGACGCTCGATAAGCCCGGTGTCGGCTGGCTCGTCCGCCTCGGCTCCTGGGTCGGACGCGAGGCCCATCCCGGGCTCAAGCTCGGCATCTGCGGCGAGCACGGCGGCGACCCGGACTCGATCGAGTTCTTCCACGAGGCCGGCCTGGACTACGTGTCCTGCTCGCCGTTCCGGGTCCCGATCGCGCGGATCGCCGCCGCCCAGTCGGCGATCCGCCACCCGCGGGGCGACTGGGACGACAGCTTCGAGACCTTCTAGCCCGTCGCGCCCCGAGCCGTCGTCCCAGTCTGGTGGTGGTCAGGCGGCGAGCACCGGCTCGCCGACGGCCGCCGGCTGGCTGGCCTTGCCGCCGAACAGCAGTCCGGCGATGACCGCCGCCACGGCGAAGATCCCGGCCGAGACGGCGAAGGCGGTGGTATACCCGTGCACCGCTGCGTCGGCGATGAGGACCGGCGTCGGCCGCTGACCGGCGATGAAGCTGGTCGTCGCGCTCGCCGCCAGCGTCGACAGCAGGGCCGTCCCCAGTGAGCCGCCGACCTGCTGGGAGGCGTTGACGGTCGCGGATGCGACCCCGGCGTCATGCGACTCGACCCCCAGCGTGGCGCTGTTCATGGCGGTCGAGAACACCAGCCCCAGGCCGACCCCCATGAGCAGCAGCGCCGGCAGGATCGAGCCGGCGTACGCGGAGTCCAGGCCGATCCCACGCAGCAGCAGCATCGCGACCGCGCCGAGCGCCATTCCGGCCACCACCAGCGGCCGCGGACCGAGGATGCCGCGCAGCCGCGTGGTGGCGAGCACGGCGGTGATCATGATCACCCCGGTCATCGGCAGGAAGGCCAAGCCGGTCGTGACCGGCGAATACCCGCGGGTCTGCTGCAGGTAGTACGTCAGGAACAGGAACACGCCGAACATCGCCGCCGAGGCCAGTCCCATGGAGATGTAGGCGGCGCCGCGGTTGCGGTCGGCGACCACGCGCAGCGGCAGCAGCGGATGGCTGGTGCGGCGTTCGATCGCGGCGAACACGGCCAGCAGGACGACTCCGGCCGTCAGCATGGCGAGGGTCACCGGGTTGCCCCAGCTCGTCGTCTGGGCGTGGTTGAAGCCGTAGACGAGGGCGAACAGACCGGCTGAGACCGTGACCGTGCCCGGGATGTCGATGCGCGGCTTGTGGGCGGGCGCCTGGTTGTGCAGGAGCACCAGCGCTCCGGACACCGCCGCGATCGCGAACACCGAGTTGACGTACATGCTGAAGCGCCAGTCCAGGTACTGGGTCAGGACCCCCCCCAGCAGGAGGCCGATGGAGGCGCCGCTGCCGGCGATGGCGCCGTAGATGCCGAACGCTTTGTTGCGCTCCGAGGTCTGGGTGAACGTCGTCGTCAGCAGCGACAGCGCGGCGGGCGCCAGCAGCGCGCCAAAGGCGCCCTGGAAGGCGCGGGCGGCGGCGAGCATGCCGAACGACTGCGCCGCACCGCCGACGGCCGATGCCAGGGCGAAGCCGATCAGCCCGGCGATGAACGTCCATTTGCGACCGAACAGGTCCGAGATCTTGCCGCCGAGCAGCAGCAGCGAGCCGAAGGTCAGCGAGTAGGCGGTGACGATCCACTGCCGGTTGTCGTTCGAGAAGTGCAGGGCCTTCTGCGCATCGCTCATCACGCCCGGGTGGGCGTGGGAACCGTCTACCGCCGGTTCCCGGACAAGGCCCAGCTCATCGACGAGCTCTTCGAGCAGCGCGTCGAGGAGCTCGTGGCCCTCATGGACCGGGCGATCGCCGATCCGGACCCGTGGCGCGGGCTCGTCGGCTTCCTCGTGCAGATGGCCGAGCTGCAGGCCGCCGACCGGGCGATCAAGGACATCCTCACCAGCACCCCTGACGGAGCGCAGCGGGTCTGTCGCATCCGCGACCGCCTGATGCCGGGCGGCGCGGAGCTGGTCCGCCGGGCCCAGGCGGCGGGCGCGCTTCGCGCCGACATCGGGGTCACCGACATGCCGATGATCCAGCTCATGCTGAGCGCGCTCATGGACGCCTCAGGCGACGTGGAGCCGGATCTGTGGCGGCGGTACCTGGCGCTGTTCCTCCGCGGACTGGCGACGCCGGAGGCGCCGGTGGAGCCACCCCTGCCGGGCCCGCTGTCCCCGGACCAGGTCGCTCCCGTGATGGCGAACGCGACGCCGTCGCGTCATTGACGTCGTCGGTCGACCACAACATCCCACTCCCGGGGTTCCGGTGGCGACCGTCCGGCGCCGGGCGCGGATCAAGCGCGGACTGCGTCGCCGAGCTGGGCGAGAACCCGGTCGTAGATTCGCCTGAGGCCCTTGGGGGCGAAGAAGCCCTCGAAGATCCCCGCGATCCCGCCCGCGCCGTCCCATGAGCTTTCGATCGTGACCTGGCTGCCGTTCGGCGACGGCTCCACGGTCCAGGTGGTGACGAACGAGGACATCTGGTCTGACTCCTGCAGCCCGCCCGGGCTCTCATGCACATGAAGGCGGTAGTCGCGCTCCCGGCCGCCGGCGGCGAAGTGGTAGGCGAACACGGTCCCCTCCCCCTTGCCGCCCTGCTCGACCCGATAGGCGGTGTAGTTGTCGGTGAGGATCCGCTCCCGGCTCTCCCGGTAGTCGCTCAGAAACTCGACCACTCGCTCCGGCGACGCCTGAACCTGGGCGCTGGCACGTGCCACGACTCTGGACATGGCGGCGATTGTGACAGCGAACGGGGACGGTGGCCTTCGTCGCATGCGCTTCCCCGGCGCGGCGTTCCCGAGCCGCGCGATCCGGGTACGGTGCCCTAGGCTCCACCGATGCTCGCCGTCTACGCCAACGAGATCAACCCGGATGACCCTCTGCACGGATTGCAGGTCGGCGAGGTCGCCGACCCCGCTCCCCAGGGCGGATGGACGACCATCACGGTCAAGGCGGCCGCGCTCAACCACCACGATCTTTGGTCGCTGCGGGGCGTCGGCCTGAGCGCCGACGCCCTGCCGATGATCCTTGGCTGCGACGCCGCCGGCATCGATGAGGAGGGCAACGAGGTCGTCGTCCACTCGGTCATCAGCGATGACTCGTGGCGCGGCGACGAGACGCTTGATCCCCGGCGCTCGCTCCTGTCCGAGCGCCACCCGGGCACGCTCGCCCAGCGCGTCGCCGTCCCCCGGCGCAACGTCCTGCCCAAGCCGCCGGAGCTCTCCTTCGAGCACGCCGCGTGTCTGCCCACGGCGTGGCTGACGGCCTACCGGATGCTGTTCACCCGGGGCGCGGTGACGCCCGGGATGACGGTGCTCGTCCAGGGCGCCGGCGGAGGCGTGGCCACCGCGCTGACCGTCCTCGGCGCCGCCGCGGGCATCCGCGTGTGGGTCACAAGCCGCTCCGAGGCCAAGCGCGAAGAGGCCCTGCGGCTCGGCGCCGACCAAGCGTTCGAGTCCGGCGCCCGCCTGCCCGAGCGTGTCGACGCCGTGATGGAGACCGTCGGCAGGGCCACCTGGGCCCACTCGGTGCGGTCACTGAAGCCGGGGGGCAAGCTCGTCGTCTCCGGAGCGACGTCCGGCGACGCCTCGCCGGCGGAGCTGACCCGCGTCTTCTTCCTGCAGCTCTCGGTGATCGGCTCCACCATGGGCACCCGTGACGAGCTGGAGCGCCTGATCCGCTTCTGCCTGGAGCGCGGCATCGAGCCGCCGATCCACGCCACGCTGCCGCTGGCCGGCGCCCGGGAGGGGTTCCAGGCGCTGCTCGACGGGGACGTGGTGGGCAAGATCGTGTTCACGCCCTGAACCCGCCGACCCGGTCCGTTCGCGGCCGGGGCCTCAGCTCAGAACACGATGACCGCGCGGCCGCGCAGGCCGCCGGCGTCCATCACCCGCTGCGCCTCGGCGATCTGCTCCGGGGCATAGGTCGCGGCGACGCGCAGCCTCAGCCGCCCGGCCGAGGCCAGCGCGCGGACCTCCTGAAGCCAGTCTGTGCGCTCCAGCGCCTCGCGGACGAACACGGGAACCACCGTGATCCCGCGGGGGGCTTGGCTGCCATCCCAGCCGCGGACGACGGCGAGCCCGCCGCGGTCGCGGATGGCGCCGAAGGCGCCGGCGTTCAGGAGCGCGGTGTCGTAGACGGCGGCAACCCCGTCCGGCTCCACGGCGCGGACAGCGCCGGCGAAGTCGTCTGACCGAGGCACCACCACATCGGCGCCGAAGCTGCGCACCAGCTCCTCATCCTGGGGCTTGGCGTCGGCGATGACCCGCACACCGCGCTCGTGCGCCAGGCCGATGACGTAGGAGCCGAGCACGCCGGCGCCGCCGCTGACCGCCAAGGCGTCGCCCTTCCCAACCCCCAGCCGTTCCAGACCGAGCATCGCGGTCAGCCCGTTCATCGGCAGGGTGGAAGCCTCCTCGAGGGTCGCCCCGTCCGGGATCGGCACCACCGACGCGGCCGGGACGACCACCAACTCGGCCTGGGCACCGCCGTCCGGCCGCCGCGGGGTCACCGCGGCCATCACCTGCTCTCCCGGGGTCAGGCGGCTGACCCCGGGGCCGAGCGACTCCACCGTGCCGGCCGCGTCCATGCCGGGCGTCCAGGGCGGCTCCAGGTCGCCGCCGCCCGCGTTGCGGAGGCCGATGTCGGTGGGGTTGACCGCCGCGGCGGCCACGCGCAGGCGCACCTCGCCCGCGCCGGGCTCGCGCACCGGACGGTCGATGACCCCTAGGACCTCCGGTCCGCCGGGATGGGTGATGCCGATCGCTCGTGCCATGACACTCACTTATAGCGTCGGTCCGCCGCCGGCGGCCGCCGCGTCGCGCTCGAGGTCGAGCTCGGTCCGGACGCCGAGCTCGTGCAGGGCGTCGTTGGCGAGCTCGAGGCTCTCGGCCGGGGCCACGGCACGGGCGAGCCGGCCGACCGTGGAGATCGTCACCGGGACATCCAGGTACCACGTCTGCGCCGCCGGGACCGACAGCTCGAGGCTGCGCGTGCCGCCGCGGATGTGAACCGTGCCGCTCACTCCGCGGAACGCGCGCACCGCCTGGGCGCTGGCCTCGGTGGGCACGAACTCGAGCGACTCCTCCAGGCGCGCGGCGACCGGCTCGGTCAGGCCACGCGTGCCGCCCAGCCCTCGCGCCGCCGCCACGTCGGCCAGCCGGGCGAGCACCTCCTCGGTGGTCAGCTCCGAGTCGCAGCCGATCCCAAACACGCCGAGCAGCACGGGGTGGCCGGAGGCGGCCAGCGCACCGGCGGCGGCGAGCATGAGCGCGTCGCACAGGGGGCTGCGCAGGCCCGGCTCGTCGCCCTGGGCGAGCACATCACCGCCGACGTCGACGAACACGATCAGGTCCCGGCGCAGCGAGGCAGCGGCCGCGGCCAGGCCGGCGGCCACGGCGGGGGCTCCGCCGTTGACATCGACCAGCACCGTCGGACGGCCGAGGAAGGCGGCCATGTGCGACTCGGCGAAACGGACATCGCGGCCGGCGACCCGCGTTCCCGGCCCGGCGAGCAGGATCCCGGGGGCGATCTCCCAGCCGGCGGCGATCTCGCTGACCCGTCTTGCCCCGGGCACGGGATCGATCGGCCGGCGCTCCCAGCTGAGCCCGCCGACCAGGCACTCGGCGTCGTCGTAGAGGCGCATCGCCTCGGCCGTGGCCAGGGCTCCCACCACGTCGCCCCCGCCCCCCATGCCGATGACCAGCGGACGGCGCGCTGCCCGCAGGATCGCCTCGGCGTCAGTCGCCACCGGCCGACCCCAGGCGGATCGACGCGTGCACCTCGCCGTCGTCGCCCACAATCCACCGGTACGCGCCGTTGCGCACGACGCGCTTGTGCCCCGGCTGCGCCGGCGTCCGGTACTCGATCTCCACATCGAGCCGCTCCGGATCGGCACGCGCCCGCCCCGTCAGCAGCTCCTCCTCCACGGGCTGCCAGTACGCAGTGTTGTTGACGTGATCGGCGATGTCACACTCGGTGGCCCGGAACACCCACGGATCGCCGCCGTCCACCGAGTCCGGAACCGGGTGGCGCAGCCGGGCCGTCACCCGCCGGGGCTCGGCCGGGCCCCGGTAGGTCTCGATCTCGGCCTCCGTCAGCGGTGAGGGCCGCCATTGCTCGCGGTCGAGGTGGACCCACAGCGAGACGGCCTGCACGTCGGCCCCCGTTCCGTCCGTCTCCCCCTCGTCGCCGCCGCGGACGATGTCGGTGCGCCGCTCGGCCCACATGCGCCCCAGACCGCTGCAGAACGTGGTCAGCTCAAGGCGCTCGCCGAATCGCGGGAACCGGTTGACGCGGATCCGGGTGCGCCGGACGACCCAGACCGCGACGTCGTGCAGTCCCGCCTCCTCCACATCGGCATAGGCCACGTCCTGGAGCCAGCACGCCAGGGCGTCGAGGCGGACGCGCCCGGACGGCGCGCAATCCGCAAAGCCGGGCTGGCGGGAATGACTGAAGACGCGGACGCCCGGCGCCCGCGACAGAAGCTCGCTGTGGTGGCCGCTCAAGAGGGCAGGGAGATTACGACGCGGCAGCGTTCGCCCGTGGCCTCACGGTGTTTTCAGATGTCCGTCTTAGGCCCTTCATAGCGACGGCTTCGCCGGGCTGACGATGCTCCATCCGCCATGACCAACGCCCTCTCCCTCGCCCCCGCCCACGCGCTTGCACCGCCGGGCACCGCACCGCCCGCTCCGCCCGCCGCCCGGATCGACATCGTCGTGCCGGTCTACAACGAGCAGGCGGCGCTGGAAGGCTCGATCCGCCGCCTCCATCGGTTCCTCACCGACGAGATGCCGTACGCCTGGCGCATCGTCATCGCCGACAACGCCAGCACCGACGCCACCCTCGCCGTCGCGCGGTCGCTGGCGGCCGAGCTCCCGCACCTCGTTGTCCTGCACCTCGGCGCCAAGGGCCGCGGGCGGGCTCTGCGGGAGGCGTGGAGCGCCAGCGACGCCGGCGTGCTCTGCTACATGGACGTCGATCTGTCGACCGACCTGCGCGCGCTGCTGCCGCTCGTCTCGCCGCTCGTCTCCGGGCACAGCGAGCTCGCGATCGGCACCCGGCTGGCGCCTGGGTCGCGGGTGGTCCGGGGTCCCAAGCGCGAGATCATCTCGCGCTCGTACAACCGGCTGCTGCGCTACGCCCTGCGCGCCCGCTTCACCGACGCCCAGTGCGGCTTCAAGGCGATCCGGGCCGATGCCGCCCGGAGCCTGCTCCCGGAGATCGCCGACCAGGGCTGGTTCTTCGACACCGAGCTGCTCGTCTGCGCCCAGCGCCGCGGCCTGCGCATCCACGAGGTGCCCGTCGACTGGGTTGACGACTCGGACTCCCGGGTCGACATCGTCTCGACCGCGCTGACCGACCTGCGGGGCGTGGCGCGCCTGGGGCTGGGCCGCCCGGTCGTGCGCTTCCTGGCCATCGGCGTGCTCTCGACGCTCGCCTACGCGCTCCTCTACGTGCTGCTGCGCGGCGGCCTTGGCGCCGACGGGGCCAACGCGCTGGCGCTCGCGGTCACGGCAGTAGCCAACACCCAGGCCAACCGGCGCTTCACGTTCGGGATCCGGGGGCGCGCGGGACTCGTGCGCCAGCATGCGGGGGGCGCGGTCATCTACCTCATCGCCCTGGGCCTGACGGCGGGAGCCCTCGACGTCCTCCAGGGCGTCGACCGCCACCCGCCGCGTTGGCTGGAGGTCGCCGTGCTGGTGGTCGCGAGCACCGTGGCGACCGCGACGCGCTACGTGGCGCTGCGGACGCTCGTGTTCGCGCGCGGGCGGCGGGCGCCGGTGGCGGTGCGCACCGCTCCCCACTGACACGGCGGGCGCCTTCCGGGCAGAATGCCCGGCATGCGACCGGACGCCGGTGGGCTCGTGTACGGCACGATCGTCGTCGCCACCTTGTTGGCGGCCGAGAGCGCCCGGAGTGAGACGTACGGCAAGACCATCGGCGCCGTCGTCCTGGCGATGCTGACCTACTGGCTGGCGGTCGCCTACTCGCATTACTCGGGCGAGCGCCTCGAGCGGGAGGAAGCGTTCGAATACAAGGCCCTCGCCCGCGCCGCCGTTCGGGAGTCGACGTTGCTCCTGGGCTCGGTCCCGGTGCTGCTGACGGTGCTGATCGTGTGGGCGACGGACGGCTCGCTCTCGCTCGCGGTCCGCGTCAGTGTCTGGGTCGCCGCCCTCTCGATCGTCGCCGCCGAGATCGTCACCGGCGTCCGCGCCGACCTCCACGGCAAGGCGCTGGTGCGCCAGACGCTGATCGGCGCCGTGTTCGGACTGCTGGTGATCGCGCTTCGGCTGCTGTTGCACTGAGCCCGGGGCAGGTCAGGCCCCGGCGAACTGCACCTCCAGCTCCCGCCGCTCGGCGCCCCGCAGGACGCGGAGCGTCAGCCTGCCGTCCGCGCTCCGGACGGCCCGCTCGAGGTCGCCGATGGAGCGCACCGCGGCGTCGCCGGCCGCCGTGACGAGATCGCCGCGGGCCAGGCCGGCGGCGTCGGCAGGGCTGTCCCGCCGGACACGCATGACGAGCACCCCCGCCTCGTCGGGCAGGCCGACCGCGCGGCGCATGCGCTTGGCCACCGCCGCGGTGGCCACGGCGACGCCGAGCCGCGGGGTCACGCCCTCGTCAGGCTCGAAGAAGGCAAGCCACTCGCGCAGCGCGCTGCCCAGGGGCGCCGCGCTCCCATCCCGGAGTCCCGCCAGGAGCCGCTCGGCCCGCTCCTCGTAGGCCGGGCGGGCAGCCCGCACCAGCTCGCGTCCCGCGGTCGGTCAGCGTCACCGTGACGCTGCGGCGGTTGCCCGGATCCGGCTCGCGCGCGATCAGATGGACTCGCTCCAGGCGTCCCAGGCGCACCGAGAGCGTCCCCGATGTCCGTCGGACGCGCCCGACGAGGTCGCGCTGGTTGAGCGTGTGGCCCTCGGCCTGCTCGAGCGCGTCGAGGACCTGGAAGCTCGGACGCGACAGCCGATGCTCGGCCAGCGCCTCCTCCAGCTCGCCCTCCACGTGCGCGGCAACGCTCACCAGCGTGTCGGCGAGCTCCCGGGCGCCCATGTGCTCACTACTCATGATGTCTCCAAACGTTTGAGTCGAAATGATTGTGTACGATTATTGCATGTCAATCGAAGCGCCCAGCCTCCCCTCTCCGGTCCCGGCCGACGCCGACGCCGACGACGCGCTTGACGCGTACTCGCAGGTCGTGGTCGCCGTGGCCGACGCCCTCAGCCCCAGCGTCGCCAACCTGCAGGTTCGCCGCCGGACCCGCCGCGGCCCCGCCGTGGGCGCCGGCAGCGGCGTCGCCATCTCCAGCGACGGCTTCCTCATCACCTCCGCGCACGTCGCCGACGGCGCCCGGCATGGGGTCGCCAGCTTCAGCGACGGGCGTGAGACCGCCGTCTCGCTGGTCGGCTCCGATCCGCTGTCCGATCTGGCGGTCCTGCGCGCCGACGACGCGGATCTGGCGCCGGCCCGGCTCGGCGATGCCCAGCGTCTGCGCGTCGGCCAGCTGGTGGTCGCCATCGGCAACCCCAACGGGTTCGGCGGCTCGGTCACCGCCGGTGTCGTCAGCGGCCTCGGCCGGTCGCTTCCCGTCGGCGCCCGCGGGGGCCCCCGGCGCATCGTCGAGAACGTGATCCAGACCGACGCCGCGCTCAATCCCGGCAACTCCGGCGGCGCGCTGGCCACCGGCAGCGGCGGGGTCGTCGGCATCAACACCGCGGTCGTCGGAGTCGGCCTGGGGCTGGCGGTGCCGATCAACGACGCCACGCGCCTGATCATCTGCACCCTCATCCGCGACGGACGCGTGCGCCGGGCCCACCTGGGCGTTGCCGTGGCTCCGCGCCCCCTCCCGCCGGCGGCCGCCGAGCGGCTCGGCCGTCGCATGGGAGTCCAGGTCCTGCAGGTGATCGAGGGAGGGCCGGCCGACCGTGGCGGCCTACGCGCCGGCGACCTGCTGACCGACCTCGACGGCGAGCCGGTCTCCGACGCCGGGGATCTCCAGCGGCTCATGGTCCACGAGCGCATCGGCCGCCGCGTGCCGGCGATCGTGCTGCGCGACGGCGTGCCGCAGCACCTGGAGCTCGTCCTCGATGAGCTGAGGTGAGCGCAGCTCGAGGCGGCCGGGGAGATCCGGCTCGCAGCGGCGGATGAGATCCGGCTTGCGGCGGCGGATGAGATCCGGCTTGCGGCGGCGTTCTCCGCATGGCTGCGGCGCGGCGCGGGTTACGCTTTGCCTGCATGCCCGCTTCTGCAGCCCTCGGCCGGGATGCCGAGCTCGCCGAGGTTGACAAGTTCCTCATCCGAGTGCGGGCGGCCAGCTGTGCGCTCGCGGTCGAGGGCGAGCCGGGCATCGGCAAGACGACGATCTGGCTGGAGGCCCTGCGACGCGCCGGGGAGGCCGGGATGCTGGTGCTGTCCTGCCGGCCCGCCGCCGCCGAGGCCAAGCTGTCGTTCTCCGGACTGTCGGACATGATGGCCGGCGTCGGTGCCGAACCGCTCACCCGGCTCCCGGAGCCTCAGCGCAACGCGCTGGAGATCGCGCTGCTGCGGGCCGCGCCGGAGGGGCCCGTGCTTGATCCGCGCCTGGTGGGGACAGCGGTGCTGTCGCTGGTGCGGATGCTGTCGACGACCGCCGGGGTCATCCTCGCCGTCGACGACGCCCAGTGGCTCGACGCACCGACGAGCAGTGTGCTGGCCTTTGCCGCCCGGCGCCTGGACAGCGAGCCGGTGGGCGTGGTGTGCGCCTCGCGGCCCCACCCAGACGGCCTCGGACTCCTCGCGTCGCTGGAGCGCGAGCGGGTGGTGCGCCTGCGGCTGGGACCGCTGGCGATCGAGCCGCTGCGGGCGCTGATCGGCGAGCGGGTCACGCGTCCGCTGCCCCTGCCGATCCTGACCCGGATCGCCGAGGCCTCCGGTGGCAACCCGTTTCACGCGCTGGAGGTGGCGCGCCTGCTGCCGGACGGCGATGCCGCGACCGAGGGGCTGCGGCTGCCCGTGCCGGACGACGTCCGGTCGCTGGCGCAGTCGCGGGTCGGCGCGCTGCCGGAGCCCACCCGGGCCGCATTGCTGCGCGCCGCCGTGCTGGCCGTCCCGGAGATCCGCTTCGTCGATGCCGACGCGCTCACCCCGGCCGAGGAGGTCGGCCTGGTGCGCGTCGATGCCCACGGCCGGATCGAGTTCTCCCATCCGCTGTTCGCGGCCGCGATCTACTCCTCGGCCTCCGCCGCCCAGCGGCGTGAGGCTCACCGGGCGGTGGCGGCCGAGCTCGCCGATGCCGAGGAGCGCGCCCGCCACCTCGCCCTGGGCTCGTCGCGGCCGGATTCGGCGGTCGCCGCCGAGCTCGACGCCGCCGCCGAGCTGGCCTGCTCCCGGGGCGCGCCGGATGCGGCGGCCGAGCTCGTCGAGCTGGCGCTCCGGCAGACGCCGGCCGATGATGGCAGCGCACGCCTGGCCCGGCTGGAGCGCGCCGCCGAACTGCACTCCGACGCCGGCAATCCGGAGCGCGCCCGCGAGCTGTTGGCGACGCTCCTCCGCGAGCCCGCGCCGGACCGGCTGCGCGCCCAGGCGCTTCGCCTCCGCGCCACGCTGGAGAGCCATTCCGAGAGCTTTGCCACCGCGCTGGAGACGGCGACCGCGGCACTGGCGGCGGCCGGCAGCGAGCCGTCGATGGCCGCCGCGATCGAACTCGACATCGCCTTCTACCTCGTTGGGCTCGGCGCGGTCGGCGACGCGCTGCGACACGCCGAGGCCGCCGTCGGACGCGCCGAGCTCCCGGGGGCGGATCCCGCCGTGCTGGCGGACGCGCTGGCGGTGGTGACGATGGTGGGCTTCCTCAACGGCGACGGGTTGCGACAGGAGCGGCTGGACCGGGCGCTCGCCCTCGAGGATCCGGATCGGCCCCGGTCCCTGTTCACCGCCCCGCGCTACATCGCCGGCCTGCTCCTCGTCTGGACCGGACGCTTGCGCGAAGCCGTACGGACGCTGGAGGAGCTGCGTAGCGAGCGCATCGAGCGGGGCGTGGAGAGCGACATCCCCGCCTTCTCGCTGTATCTGGTCTGGGCCTACCTCCAGCTGGGCGAGATCGACCGGGCGCGCGAGCTGGCCGCACGCGACGCGGCCGCGGTCGATCTCCTCCAGGACCGGGGACTCATCGCGCTGGCACGCTGCGCCGGCGCGCTGGTCAGCGCGCAACGCGGGGACATCGAGGCGGCGCGGGCCGACGCCGCGGTCGCGCTGGAGCATCTGACCCAGCTCCAGTGGTGGACCGGGACGGTATGGCCGCGGTGGGCGCTCGGATTCGCCGAGCTGTCGGCCGGGCGGCCGGCCCAGGCCCACGAGGCCCTGGCGCCCCTGGCCGAGACCCTGCCGTCGATGGGCCTGGCCGATCCGGCCGGTCTCATTTTCGTTCCGGACGAGATCGAGGCGCTCATCGCCCTCGGCGAGCTCGACCGCGCCGAGCCGCTGATCGAGCTGCTCGACCGGCTCGGCCATGCCCACGACCGCCCGTGGGCAATCGCCGCGGCTCTGCGGGCCCGCGGGTTGCTGGCCGCCGCGCGCGGCGACCTCGACGAGGCCATCGAGATGCTGGAGGCCGCGTTGCGTGAGCATGAGCGCGTCGAGATGCCGTTCGAGCGCGCGCGGTCGCTGTTGGCGCTGGGCCGGGTCCGGCGGCGGCGCAAGAAGTGGGCGCCCGCCCGCGAGGCGCTGCGCGAGGCGCTCAAGCTGTTTGACCGGACTGGCTCGCCCCTGTGGGCGCAGGCCGCGCAGACCGAGCTGGCACGGGCCGGCGAACGAGCCGCGGATCCGAGCGAGCTCACGCCGACGGAGCGGCGGGTCGCCGAGCTGGCCGCCTCCGGACTGACCAACCAGGAGGTCGCCGAGCGCGCGTTCCTGACCGTCAAGGGCGTGGAGGCGAACCTGACGCGCGCCTACCGGAAGCTGGGGATCCGCTCGCGCACCGGACTGCCGGGTGCACTGCGCGGCGACGACAAGCCGGTCGCCCCCGCCTGAGGTCCCACCGGAGACCCGGCCACCCCCGGAACGACCCGGTTGCTCGTAGGGTTTTCCCGCTTTGCAGCGGGCCCCGCGCGCCGTAGTTTGCGTGCCAAGTGGTCCGGAAATCGGCGAGTGCGGCTGAGGGGGAAGCTCGCGCCGATCGTCCCGGGTCGCCCCCACCGTCGGGACCGGGCTTTGCCGGGGGCTAGCCGGTTACGGGGAGGGCGGCCTGGGACGGGACCCGTGTCCCGTCCCAGCGCGGGGTGATCAGGCCGCCGCCCGCTCGGTCGCGGCCGCTGACTCGGTGCGGGCCGGCGGGAGGCCGCGAATGAGATCGGCGGCGCGCTCGGCGATCATGATCGTGGGCGCGTTGGTGTTGCCGCGCACCAGCGTCGGCATGACCGAGGCGTCGACGACGCGCAGCGACTCCATCCCCCGCACGCGCAGCTCGGCATCGACGACCCGGCCCATCCCGCAGGTGCCGACCGGGTGATAGAGCGTCGTCGTGTTGCGCTCGATGTGGGCCACGATGCTGGCGTCGTCATCGCCGGCCGGAGCCCCGTAGGCCCCCGTGGTCAGCTCCGACAGCGCCGGCTGGGACGCGATCTCCACGCAGCGGCGGACCGCCTTGACCAGCCGGGCACGGTCCTCGTCGGCGACGGCGTAGTTGTGCAGGATGCGAGGGCCGGCCGTCGGCACGCGCGAGCGCAGCTTGACAAAGCCGGTGCTGGCGGGGCGCAGGAGGCACGCCGACAGCGCCCAGCCGTCCACCAGGACCTCCGCGGCGCCCGCCTCCGGGAAGAGGACGGGGATCATGTGGAGCTGGATGTCCGGGGCCTCGAGGCTGTCGTCGGTGCGCAGGAAGCCGCCGGACTCGGCGAAGTTGGAGGTCAGGGGTCCCCGGCCCTGCGTGGTCAGCAGACCCAGGTTCTCCGCGGTCTCGGCGGTCAGCAGCGAGGGCTGATCGGTGGTGTACGTGATCCATGTCGCCGGGTGGTCCTGGAGCCCCTCGCCCACCGGCAGCTCGTGCACCGGCGGGATGCCGACCATCTGGAGGTGCTCGGCCGGGCCGATCCCGGACAGCAGGAGGATCTGGGGGCTCTGGTAGGCGCCGGCGGACACGATGACCTCGCGCTCGGCGCTGATCTGCTCGAGGGCGCCGTCGCGGTCGACCTCCACCCCGGTCGCCCGGGTGCCGTCGAGGACGACCCGGGTGACGTGCGCGCCGGTGAGCACGGTCAGGTTCTCGCGCGCCATCGCCGGATGCAGATAGGCGACCGCGGCCGAGCAGCGCATCCCGTTGCGCTGGGTCACCTGATACCAGCCGACCCCGTCCTGGCTGGGGCCGTTGAAGTCCTCGTTGCGGGACAGGCCGGCCTGCGCGCCGGCCTCGATGAACGCCTCGCAGGTGCCGTACCGGCTGCGGTTGTCGATGACGCTCAGCGGCCCCCCTGCGCCGTGCCACCGGCTCGCGCCCCGCTCGTTGTCCTCGGCCCGGAGGAAGTAGGGCAGCACGTCGTCCCAGCCCCAGCCGGCCAGTCCCATCGCCGCCCACTCGTCGTAGTCGGCGCGGTTGCCGCGGATGTAGACCATCGCGTTGCTCGAGGACGAGCCTCCCAGGGTCCGGCCGCGGGGCAGGTAGCGCTGGCGGTAGCCGAGCCCCGGCTCCGGGTCGGAGATGAACGCCCAGTCGTACTTGCTCAGTCCCAGCGCCAGGACGCCGGCGGGCAGATGGATCTCATCGGCGGCATCCGGCGGGCCGGCCTCCAGCAGGCATACGGTCACGTCCGGATCCTCGGTCAGGCGCGCGGCCAGCACGCACCCCGCCGACCCGGCGCCCGCGATCACGTAGTCATAGGTGGTCATCGCCCTCTCCTCGAGCGTCGGGGTTGCGATCCCATTCTCCGGGTCCGGACCCGCAGGCGTCAAGGCGCCCCGTCCTGCCGGCGACCGCGGCTCAGTAGTAGTCGTCGACCTCGATCGACCAGTTCGCGGTGTCGCCGCCGGGGGTCACCCGGAGCTCATACGCCCCCGGTCCGGTCGCGAACGTCTGCGTCTGGCCGGTGCCGTTGGTCAGGCCGAAGCCACGGACGACCTGCCCAGTCCCGGCATCGCTGAGGCGGGCGGTGGGGCCGCTGCAGAAGATGATCCACGTGCAGGTGCCCTGGAACGCCATCGAGTAGACGACGCGCCATCGCTCGCCGGTGATGTGGAACACGCCGGAGGAGCCCCCGTCAAAGCGCGTCACGGGATGCCACTGCGGCGTCTCGGCGACCGACAGCGCGATCATCGAGTGCGCCGGGGCGCTTCGGTGTGCGACCGGTGTCTGGGCGGTGACGGTGCCGGGCGCCGTCCCGGGGGCGGGGACCGAGCGGATCGAGGAATGAAAGCCGAGGCTGGCCAGCGTCCGCTGAGCGTCGGCGACGTTGTCGCCGACGACGGACGGGACCGGGACCGGCGCGGGCCCGCGGCTGAGGACGACCCTCACCGCCGTCCCCCGGTCGACGAGCGCACCGGCGCCCGGATGCTGGGCGAGCGCCACGCCGCGCGGCACCCGGGCCGAGTAGCTGTTGCCGAGCAGCACCCGCACGTGGGCGTGGCGACCCGCCGCCACCGCCGCGGCGCGCCGGAGCCCGGTCAGGCGCGGCACCCGCGTCCGGGCCGGCGGTGCCAGCAGGACCGCGCCGGCGGCCATCCCCACCGCCAGTAGGACGACGACGCCGAGGGCGGCGGCGGCCCGGCGGCGGGCCGCTGGGTTGATGTTGCGCCGCCGCGACATGACCGGAGCGGCCCGGGTGCCGTCCCGGTGATCGCCAGGCCCGGCGGGGCGTTCACGCCGGGGAGGTGGGGCGCCGGCGCCGCCGCCGCCTGGGGCGCCGATCTCGGAGCGGCCGGCGCCGCCCGCACCCACGCCGACCGCGGCCCGGGTGGGGGCGCGCACCCCGCCGCGCGTCCGGGCCGGCGTCAGTCGCGCCCGGCGCCCGGTCTCGGACTGCCGGCGGGCCTGCATGAGCGCCTCGGCCATCTCGGCGCCGTCGGCGTAGCGGCCGCTGGGATCCTTGGCCAGCGCCCGCTCGGCGATCGCCATCAGGGCCCCGGGCACGTGCCCCGGCAGAGGCGGCGGTGGGTCCTGGAGGTGGCGGAGCGCGAGCTCCACCACGGTCTCGCCGTGGAAGGGCGGCCGCCCGGCGAGCATCTCGTAGAGCACCACGCCGACGCTGTAGATGTCGGTGGCCGGCGTGGTGGGCAGGCCGCGCCCCTGCTCCGGCGCCATGTACCGCGGCGTGCCGACGATCGAGGGGGGTGGGTGGGCATGGTTTCCCTCGGTGCTGCCCTCGGCCAGGCGAGCGACGCCGAAGTCGCCGACCTTGACCCGTCCCTCGGTCGAGAGCAGGATGTTCGCCGGCTTGACGTCACGGTGGACGATCCGCTGGGCGTGCGCCCGGGCCAGGGCCCGGCACAGCTGGGCGGCGACGCCGCATGCCTCCCACGGCGCCAGCGGGCCCCGCTGGAGGCGCGCCGCCAGGTTCTCGCCGTCGACGAGCTCGGAGACGTAGTAGACGCCCTCGGGCGCGCGGCCGACGTCGAAGATCTGGACGATCCCCGGGTCGCTGACCCGCGCCAGCATCCGGGCCTCGCGCTCAAACGTCGCCGCCCAGTCCGGATCCTCGGCCCACCACGGCTTGATGACCTTGACGGCGACGGGCCGGTCCAGGCGGCGGTCGCGGCCCTCGTAGACGCGGCCGAACGTGCCCTCGCCGATCAGGGCGTGGAGCTCATAGCGCTCGTCCAGGGCGCGGCCGGACAGGTCTGGTGCGTGGGGCAAGAGATCGTCTCAGGGGGCGGGCCGACGCGACGGCCGCCCGTACATGATGGCCGATCACCCTAACGACGGGTGGTGAGCGACGCCCTCGAGCTTAGAGCCCGTCTCGCCCCACTATCCGGTGTTGCGCAGCCCGCTGGCGATGCCGTTGATGGCGAGGAGGCTGACCCGTCCCAGCTGGTCCGAGGCCGCGTCCGGCTCCTCGCGCAAGCGCCGCAACAGCTCGACCTGGATGAAGGACAGCGGGTCGACGAACGGGTTGCGCCGGTCGATCGACCCCTGAAGCAGCGGCTCGCCGTCGAGCAGCCGCTCGCCCCCGCCGATCAGCACCAGCTCGTCGATCGTCCGGGTGAGCTCCTCCTCCAGCGCCCCCCAGATCCGCTCGCCGGCCGCCACGTCGCGCCACAGGCCGACGTAGCGCCGGGCGATCCCCAGGTCGGCCTTGGCACAGCCCATCTCGGCGTTGGAGAGCACGCTGGCAAAGAACGGCCATTCCGCCGCCATCTGGCGCAGGAGCTCGAGGCCGTGGCGCTCGCGCGCCCGGCGCAGCGCCGTGCCCAGCCCCAGCCAGGCGGGCAGGACGATCCGGGCCTGGGTCCACGAGAACACCCATGGGATGGCCCGCAGATCGTCGATCCCAGCCGCGCTGGACCGCTTCGCCGGCCGGGAGCCGAGCCGCAGGCGCGAGATCTCGTGCACCGGGGTCACCGCCTGAAAGAACGCGATGAAGTCCGGATCGTCGTGGACGACCGAGCGGTAGACGGCGGCCGAGTCCTCCGCCATCTCGGCGAGCAGCGCCTCGAAGCGCTCGCTCTCCTCATGGGGACTGGCGAGCCCGGTCGACAGCGTGGCGCTCGCCGCCAGCTCCAGCTCGCGGTGGGCGATCTCCGGCACCGCGTACTTGGCCGTCAACACCTCCCCCTGCTCGGTCATCTTCAGCCGCCCGCGGACGGTCCCGGGGGGCAGCGCCACGATCGCGCGGTTGGTCGGGCCGCCGCCGCGACCCACCGCTCCCCCTCGGCCGTGGAAGAAGCACCACCGGACACCGTGCCGGCTCAGCACGTCCGAGAGACGGACCTGCGCGGTGTATGCGGCCCACGCGGACGCGAGGTAACCGACGTCCTTGTTGGAGTCGGAGTAGCCGATCATGATCTCCTGCTCGTCTCCCGCCGACCGCAGCGCCGCGCGATACGCGGGCATGGCCAGCAGCGTGTCCATCGTCGCCGGGGCGGCGGCGAGCGTGGCGCCCGCCTCGAACAGCGGCACCACCCGGAGCTGGGCATCGAACCCTCCGGCGTGGCAGAGGCCGGCCTCCTTCATCAACAGCAGCACCTCGAGGAGATCGGACGGGCCCTCGGTGCCGGACACGATGTACGTCTGGACGGCGCCGCGATTGGGGCCGCCCAGCGTGCGGCGCAGCATCCGAAGTGTCCGGATCGTCTCCTGGGTGGAGCCGGAGTAGTGGCCGATGTCGGCGGGAATGAGCGGCCGCCGCTCGGCGATGTGGGCCTCCAGCAGCGCCAGCCGATCGACCTCGGACAGCCGCTCATAGGCGGCACAGACCTCCACCGACCGGAACACCTCTGCCAGCGCCCGCCGATGGAACCGGGCGTGTTCGCGGATGTCGAGGCGGGCGTAGTGGAAGCCGAAGACCTGCACCTGGCGGATGAGGTCGCGCAGGTCGGCCCCGGCGGTCAGCGCTCCGGAGTTGCGCTGCAGCGACACCTCGATCCGTCGCAGGTCGGCGAGCAGCTCGCCGGGATGCCGATAGCCCTCGGCGGTGTGATGCTGGGCGGCCCGCAGCCGTTCCCGCATGAACGTCAGCGCCCGCCGGTAGGGCTCCTCCGGGTTGAGCATCGCCAGACGCTCGGCCAACTCCGGAAACGTCCTCTCGCCATCGGCCAGGATCGGCGCGAGCGGCGGCGCGGGCCCGGTCAGGCGTTCGGAGAGCGAGAGGCGACCGGCCAGCTGCTCGAGGCGGGCCTCGAGGAGGCGCAGGCACTGCTCGCGCATCAGCTCCAGGGCCTCTGTCGTCGTCTCCGCGGTGACGAACGGATTGCCGTCCCGGTCGCCTCCGATCCACGACCCAAACGTCAGCAGCGGCGGGACCCCGGCCGGCGGGCGGCCGTCCGCGGCCGGGTAGAACTCGTCGATCGCCTCCTCGAGGTCCCGGTAGATGCGCGGGACCGCGTCGGCCAGCGTCGACGCGAAGTGAATGAGTCCGCCGCGGACCTCGTCGGTGACCGTCAGCTCACCGGCGCTCCGCAGGTCATCGGAGCTCCACAGCTCCTGAACCGTGGCCAGCAGCCGCCGGCGGGCATCGCGCATCGAGACGTGCGAACGCTCGTCGAGCTCGCGCAGCACGCCGAACACCCGGGTCAGCTTGTCGATCGTCGTCCGCCGCCGTGCCTCGGTCGGATGGGCCGTCATGACCAGCCGCAGCTCGGCCTGGCCGACGACCTGCTGGAGCTGGGCGGGGCTCGTCCCGGCCGCATGCAGATCGGCGATCACCTGACGCAGCGACCCGGTGCGAGGCGTGTCCGGATCGGCCGAGTCGCGCATGCGCAGGCGCCGGATCCGCTCGTTGTCCTCGGCGAGGTTGAGGAGCTGAAACCAGCGGGTCAGCGACCTGACCAGGGCCTCCATCTCGTCGAGGTCGAGTCCGTGCATGAGGTGGGCGAGGCGGTCGGCCGCCCGCTCGTCGCCGAGGCGCGCCTCCCGGCCCAGATCGACCGCCTGGTCGAGCAGGCGCAGGGCGCTCGCGCCGCCCCCCAGGGCGATGACCTCGCGCAGGACGTCGGTGAGCAGCGCCTCGTCGGCCGCGAAGTCCCGTTGACCCGCCCGCTCCAGCAACGTCATACCCGCATGTTCACACAGCGCCGAGGGCCACCCGCACGCGGGTGGCCCTCGGTTTCACTGTGAAGAGTGGAGCCAGGGCTCGTCCTCGGCGGCGAACCCGACCGCGAACTCCAACTCCAGATAGGCCTCCGGGTCGGCGTAGCCGGAGGCCGGCGCGCGGCCCGCGGAGGGCGGGACCCGCGCGGAGCCGCGCACAGGCGCGGCCGGCCGCGCGTGGCGGAGCAGTCCGGCCATGGCGGCGCTGAGCGCCTGGAGCAGCCACGGCTCCCCCGCCAGCGCCCCGCCGGGGCCCAGCAGCGGATCCCGTCTCGGCGGTCCGGCCCGGACCGCCGGCGGTACCCTCCCGCCGCGGCTGAGCAGCATGAACTCGTCTTGGTTGTAGTGCATGGGAAAGCCTTCCTGGTGAACGGACAGGTGTAGCTCCCGGCGCGAGTGTCACTCGGCCGTAGAGCGACTGACACTCAGGCGTGCTGACTGTCAGTATCGAATTGGCGGCGCTGCTGGGCCCACAAAAAAGGCGACCCCTTGGGTCGCCCTTGCTCCAGATGCGGTGCGCAGCACGCTCTAATCTGCGCTCCAGGCAGCAAGGACGAACCTGGTGATGTCACGGGCAGCATCGGACACGCCGGTCTTGGCCATGCCAAAGGCGACGCCGGTCGGCGCGTTCAGCTGGGTGACGGTGAGGGTGTGGTCGATCCGGTACATACAGGTCACTCCGTAGAGGGTGTCGGCAGGGTAACTCAATCTGTCACCGATTGCAAGCAGAAATCCACAATTGATCGCCGGATCTGCCACAGCTCGGCGCGACGGCGGGCGGGAAGCCGCCTGGCCCGCGGATAATCTCTCTTCAAGCCGTGCTTCACATCCACCGTGCCGCCCGGGCGGATGCCCTCGCCGACGCGCTCGCCCAGCTGCTGTCGGAGCCTCTCGGCGATGCCTTCACCGCCGAGGTGGTGGCCGTGCCCACACGTGGGATGGAGCGCTGGCTGACCCAGCGGATGTCGGCGGTGCTCGGCGCCGGTGCCGGACGGACGGACGGCATCTGCGCCAACGTCCTGTTCCCGTCGCCCCACCGGTTGGTCTCCGACGCCGTCGCCACTGCCTCCGGCGTCGACCCGGAGGCGGATCCCTGGCTGCCGGAGCGCGCGGTCTGGCCCCTGCTCGACGTCGTCGACCGGTCGCTCGGAGAGCCATGGCTGGCCGCGCTGGCCGCCTACCTCGGCGCCGGCGGCGGATCGCCGGATCCGGTCCGCCATGGCCGCCGGCTAACCACGCTGCGCCATCTGGCCGGCCTGTTTCATCGCTACGCGCTCCATCGCCCACAGATGCTCGCCGCCTGGCGGGAGGGCCGCGACACCGACGCCGGCGGGACGCCGCTTCCGCCCGGGAGTGTCTGGCAGGCGGAGCTATGGCGGCGGCTGCGCGCCCGCATCGGCGTGGCCGATCTGGCCGGTCGCTCGGCCTCGGCGCGGGAGCGCCTGAGGCGCGAGCCGGAGATCCTCGATCTCCCGGCGCGCCTCGCGGTGTTCGGTCTCACCCGGCTGCCGGTCGCGCACGTGGAGATCCTGCGGGCGCTGGCCGCCGCCCGCGATCTCCATCTCTTCCTGCTGCACCCCTCGCCGGCACTGTGGGACCGGGTGGCGGAGGAGATCGGCGGAGCGGCCGTGGGGGTGCCCGCCCGCCGGCAGGACCCCACGGCGGGGCTGGCGGCCAACCGCCTGCTCGCCTCCTGGGGACGCGACGCCCGGGAGATGCAGATCGTCCTCAGCGCTGACGGCATCCTCCCGGCCGACCACCTCCATGCCGCCGGGGCCGCGCCGGACACGCTGCTCGGCCGCATCCAGTCCGACATCCGCGCCGACCGGCTCGCCCCAGGGAGGGCGGGTCCGTTGCCCGGCCCGGGCATCCCCGGCGAGAGCCGGCCGCCGCTGGCGCCCCGGGACCGCAGCATCGAGATCCACTCCTGCCACGGCCGCGCCCGGCAGGTGGAGGTCGTCCGGGACGCGATCCTCCACGCCCTGGCCGAGGACCCGGCCCTGGAACCGCGCGACGTGATCGTGATGTGCCCGGACATCGAGACGTTCGCGCCGCTCATCCAGGCGACGTTCGGCGCCGCCGAGGCATCGGCCGACGGCGGCGACGGGCCGGCGCCGGAGGACGCGCCGATCGACCTCCGGGTCCGCCTCGCCGATCGCTCGCTGCGCCAGACCAATCCCGTCCTCGGCGTCGTCTCCCAGTTGCTCGAGCTCACCGATCAGCGGATCACCGCCTCCCAGGTGCTCGACCTCGTCGACCGCGCGCCCGTCCGCCGGCGCTTCGGTCTCGACGACGATGGCATGACGCGCCTGCAGGACTGGATCGCCCAGTCCGGCGTCCGCTGGGGGCTCGATGCCGCCCACCGGGCCCCGTACCATCTCCAGACGCTCGACAACGGGACGTGGGAGGCGGGTCTCGACCGGCTCCTGCTCGGCGTCACGATGACCGAGGACGGCCAGCGGCTGTTTGCGGACGTGCTCCCGGTCGACGACGTCGACAGCCGATCGATCGGCCTCGCCGGGCGCTTCGCCGAGCTGGTGGCGCGGATCGCCCAGGCGGTGCGGTCGCTGAGCGTCCCGCAGCCGCTGACCGCCTGGGCGGAGGCGATCGCCGAGGCGGCTGACGCGCTCGCCGCCACCTCGCCGCGGGATCGCTGGCAGCGGGCGGAGCTCGCCCGGGTCCTCGACGAGATCGTCGCCGAGGCCCGCGACGAGCCGTCGGCCGAGCTGACGCCGGCCGAGATCCGGGCGTTCATCGCCGGCCGCCTGGCCGGCCGTCCGACGCGGGCCAACTTCCGGACCGGTCACCTGACGGTCTGCACGCTGATGCCGATGCGGTCGGTGCCCCACCGCGTGGTGTGCCTGCTGGGGCTCGACGACGGGGCGTTCCCGCGCAAGGCGCCACGCGACGGCGATGACCTGATGCTCTCCGAGCCTCTCGTCGGCGAGCGGGATCCGCGCAGCGAGGACCGCCAGCTGCTGCTCGACGCGCTGATGGCCGCGACCGAGCGCCTGATCATCACGTACACCGGCAACGACGAGCGCACGAACGCGCCCCGACCTCCGGCCGTTCCCGTCGGCGAGCTGCTCGACGCGATCGACGCCACCGTCACCGACGGCACCCCTCTCGCCGGCTCCGTCCGTGACCGGATCGTCGTCCGCCATCCGCTCCAGCCGTTCGATCCCCGCAACTTCACCGCCGGGGCGATCGCCGGCCCCAGCCCGTGGAGCTTTGACTCGGTGGCGCTGGCGGGCGCCCGGGCACTGAGCGGCGGCGCCGGACGGATCCCGCCGGCGGGGCGGGCTCGGTTTCTGCGCGCTCCGCTCCCGCGGCGGGCCGATCCGGTGGTCGAGCTCGGCGACCTCGTCCGGTTCCTCGAGCATCCGGTCCGGGCCTTCCTTCGCCAACGACTCGGCATCAGCCTGCGCGGCGGCGACGACGATGTCCAGGACTCGCTGTCGATCGAGCTCGACGGGCTCGAGCGCTGGGGCGTCGGCCAGCGGCTGCTGCGCGCCCGGCTGGAGGGCGTCGACGGGCGCACGGCGGCGCTGGCCGAGATCGCCCGCGGGACCCTGCCCCCGGGCATGCTCGGCAAGCCGGTCATCGACGAGCTGTACCCCACGGTCGACGCCATCGTCGCCGAGGCCCGCCGCGCCTCCCCGGCGGGCGCCGGCCCGCTCGGCGGAGATCCGGTCGACATCCGGGTCGAGCTCGATGACGGCCGGGTGCTGACCGGAACGGTCTCCGGCGTCAGCGGGGACGTCCTGATCGCCACCACGTTCTCCCGGGTGTCGGCCAAGCATCGCATCGCCGCCTGGGCGCGCCTGCTGGCGCTGACCGCGAGCTGCCCGGACCGGCCGTTCGCCGCCGCCACCATCGGCCGCGCGGGCGGCGGAGACGACGTCCGGCTGGCCTTCGTCCCGCCTCTCGCCGACGACCCCGGAGAGCGCCGCTCGATTGCGCGGGCGCACCTGCGCGTCCTCGTCGATCTCTACGACCGGGGCATGCGCGAGCCGATCCCGCTGTTCTGCATGACGTCCGCGGCCTATGCCGCCGCGGCCCGGGCGGGACGGGATGCGGCCGAGGCGGCCTGCGGCGAGTGGGAGAGCACCTGGAAGTTCGACCGCGAGGACCGGGAGCCGGAGCACCAGATGGCATTCGGCGGGGTGCTCTCCGGCGACGACGTCCTGGCCCTGGCGCCGCTGAGCGATGAGGCCGGCGACGGGTGGGCGACGACCGAGGGCTCGCGCCTCGGGCGCCTGGCGCGCCGGGCGTGGGACGGTCTGCTGGAGCGCGAGGTGGTGAGCGCCCGGTGACCACGGCCATCCCCCTCCAGCCGGTCGAGTTCGACGTCTGCGGGACGCTGCCGAGCGGCGTGACCGTGCTCGAGGCGAGCGCCGGAACCGGCAAGACGTACACGATCGCCGCGCTGGCGGCCCGGTACGTCGCCCAGGGCGTCCCGCTCGAGCGGCTGCTGCTCGTCACCTTCACACGGATCGCCACCGGCGAACTGCGCGAGCGTGTCCGCGAGCGCCTCGTCGAGGTCGAGCGCGGCCTGGCCCGGCGGCTGGCGGGGGACGCCGAGTGCCCGGACGACGACCCGGTCGTCACGCTCCTGGCGCGGGGCGACGCCGAGCGGGCCCGGGGCCGGCTCGCGCGGGCGGTCGCCGGCTTCGACGCTGCCACCATCGCCACCACCCACGGCTTCTGCCAGGAGGTGCTTGGCGGCCTCGGCATCGCCGGCGACCTGGAGCCCGACGTGGCGTTCGTCGAGGACGTCTCCGATCTCGTTGCCGACGTCGTCGATGACCTGTACCTGCGCCGCTTCAGCCGCGGGGATCCGCCGCCGTTCTCCCGCGCCCAGGCGGCCGCGGTGGCCCGGGCGGCGATCCAGAACCCGTCGGCAGTCATCGTCGGCGGCGACGGCCCGGTCGCCCAGATGCGCGCCCGGCTGGCCGAGGTCGCGCGCGCCGAGCTGGACCGGCGCAAGCGCGTCATGTCGATCATGACCTACGACGATCTCGTCTCCCGGCTCCAGGAAGCGCTCAGCGGGCCGGGGCGGGAGGCCACGGCCGAGCAGCTGCGACGGCGCTTCGCGGTCGTCCTCGTCGACGAGTTCCAGGACACCGACCCCGCTCAGTGGGAGATAATGCAGCGGGCGTTCACGAGCGGCGAGACGACGCTCGTGCTCATCGCCGACCCCAAGCAGGCGATCTACGCCTTCCGCGGCGCCGACGTCTACGCCTACCTGGAGGCCGCGGCCACCGCCGACGCGCAGGCCACGCTCCAGGTCAACTGGCGCAGCGACCAGGGGCTGATCGATGCCCACGACGCGCTCTTCTCCGGGGTCAGGCTCGGCCACGAAGGAATCGCCTATCGCCATGTCCGCGCCGCCGAGGGCCACCGGGAGCCGGGCATGACGGGGGCCCTCGTGCCGGCGCCGCTGCGCATGCGGGTCGTCGCGCGTGACGACCCAGGGGTCTCGCAGACGCGGGGAGGCTACGCGGCGGCCGAGAGCGCGCGCCGGCACGTCGCCCGCGATGTCGCGAGCGACATCGTCGCCTTGCTCCAGTCCGGCCCGCGGATCCGCACCGGCCGGCGGGGCGGAGACGGAGCGTCGGAGACCGAGGCGGTCAAGCCGGGGCACCTCGCGGTGCTCGTCCGCACCAACCGGCAGGGGGCAATGATCCGCCAGGCGCTCGAGGAGGCGAGCGTGCCCGCTGTCATCAACGGCGCCGGCAGCGTCTTCGGCACCGATGCGGCGCGCGAGTGGCTGCGCCTGCTGGAGGCGCTCGAGCGCCCGGCGTCGATCACCCGCGCCCACTCGGCGGCCCTGACCTGCTTCATCGGCTGGTCGGCCGAGCAGCTGGCCGCCGACGACGAGGACTCGTGGGCCTGGGAGGAGGTCCACCGCCGCCTCCACGACTGGGCGCGGATCCTGCGCGCCAGCGGGGTCGCCTCGCTGCTGGAGACGATCGTCCGCTACCGGCCGTCGCCCCCGGCGGGATCCGGCGGCGTCTCGGCGACGGCGGCGGCGCTCCCCGGGCGAGTGCTGGGCGAGGAGACGGGCGAGCGCACGCTGACCGACGTCCGGCACATCGGCCAGCTCCTCCACGGCGCGGCGACCGCCGAGCAGCTGGGCCCCGCGGCGCTGACGGCCTGGCTGCGGACGCGGATCGCCGAGGCCGAGCAGGACACCGCCGACGAGGAGCGCAGCCGCCGCCTGGAGTCCGACGCGGAAGCCGTCCAGGTGCTCACCATCCATCGCAGCAAGGGCCTGGAGTTTCCCGTCGTCTACCTGCCGTTCCTGTGGGACATGGGTCGGATCCGCGACGAGAAGGACCCGGTGTTCTTCCACGACCCGGCCGCCGGCGACGCGCGCACGCTCGACGTCGCCCTCGAGGGCCGTGAGTACGAGCGCCACCGCGACCAGTTCGTCGTCGAGCAGCGCGGCGAGGACCTGCGCCTGGCCTACGTGGGCCTGACGCGCGCGCGGCACCAGGCGGTCGTGTGGTGGGCGGGCTCGTTCGACAGCCGCCACTCGCCGCTGGGCCGCTTGCTCTTCTCCCGGGACGCGGCCGGGGACGTCGCAGCCTTCGGCACTCGCACTCCAGGCGACCGGGACGTGTTCTCCCGGCTGGAAGCGCTCGCGCAATCGGCGGGCGGCCCGGATCGGATCAGCGTGGAGCACGCCGCCCTCGGGGCACCGGCCGCGTGGAGCCCGCCGCCGGCGCCGCTCGCCGAGCTCGGCGTCTCGGCGTTTGAGCGGTCGCTTGACCTGCGCTGGCGGCGGACCTCGTACAGCGACATCACCGCGGCCAGCCACGACGCCTGGGTGACAAGCGAGCCGGAGCAGCCCCTGCTCGCCGACGAGCCGCCCGCCGCGGCGGCCCCACCGGTCGACGATACCGCCGCGCCGCAGCTGTCGCTGCTGGTGCCCTCGCCGCTCGCCGGCATGCCGGCCGGCGTCGACGTCGGCACCTTCGTACACCGCGTCATGGAGGCGACCGACTTCGCGGCGCCGGAGCTCGACGCCGAGCTGACCGCGCGGATCGCCGAGATCCAGGGACTGCGGTCGGTCGACGTCGGTCCCGCCCCGGCGCTGGCCGCGGCCCTGCGCACGGTCATCGAGACACCGCTGGGGCCCGTGCTCGACGGCGCGGCGCTGCGCGGTGTGGGGCGGAGCGACCGGCTCGACGAGCTCGGCTTCGAGCTGCCTCTGGCCGGCGGGGACCGGCCCAGCGGCTGGCTGACCGTGGAGCGGATCGCCGGCGTCCTGCGTGAGCACACCGCCGGTGGGGACCCGTTCGGCGCCTACGCCGCGCGGCTCGCCGACCCGCGGCTGCGCCGCAGCGTGCGCGGATATCTGACCGGCAGCCTCGACCTCGTCGTCCGGGTGCCCGGGGCGGACGGGCCGCGGTTCGCCGTGCTGGACTACAAGACCAACTGGCTGGGCGCCCCGGACGAGCCGCTGACCGCCTGGCACTACCGGCCGGAGGCGCTGGAGGCCGAGATGCTCCGCCACCACTACGCGCTGCAGGCGCTGCTGTATGCCGTGGCGCTCCATCGCTTCCTGCGCTGGCGGCTTCCCGGGTACGAGCCCTCGCGCCATCTCGCTGGTGTTGTCTACCTGTTCGTCCGGGGCATGGTCGGAGAGCCCGCGTCAGGCGTGTTCGGCTGGACTCCCCCGCCCGGGCTGGTGCCGGCCCTCAGCGACGCGCTGAGCGAGGGATCCGGCTGATGGCGGTCACTGCCGAGCCCGCACCCGAGCGCGATCCCCGGGAGGCGCGGTTCGTGCTCGCCGCGTCCGGCCGGCTGCGCGAGTTCAACCAGGCCGGAGTGCTGGAGGCCGCCGACGTCCATGTCGCGCGCCGGCTGGGGCGCCTCGTCGACGAGCGCGACGAGGCGGTGCTGCTGGCCGTCGCGCTCGCCGTCCGCGCTCCCCGGCTGGGGCACGTGCACGTCGACCTGGCCCAGATCCGCGACACGGCGGCCGTCGACGCCGAGGAGCCGGTTGATCTGGCCACGCTGGAGTGGCCGGACCCGGACGGCTGGATCGCCCACGTCAGCGCCAGCCCGCTCGTCCTCGCCGGTGACGGCCCGGACGGCGGGGCGGATGGGGGGGGCGGGCCTCGTCCGCTTCGCCTGTCCGGCTCACGGCTGTACCTCGACCGGTACTGGTCTGAGGAGGTGGCGGTGGCGGCCGCGCTGCGCCGGCTGGCCGACCAGCCGCTCGCCGACGTCGACGAGGAGCGGCTCCGGAGTGGGCTGGCGCGGCTGTTCAGCGAGGATCCGGACGGCGAGCAGGCGGTTGCGGCCGCCACCGCCGTGCGGCGGGCGCTGGCGGTGGTCGCCGGCGGCCCGGGGACCGGGAAGACGACGACGGTGGCGCGGATCGCGGCGCTCATCTGCGAGCAGGCGAGATCCGCGGGCCGGGCGTCTCCGCTGATCGCGCTGGCGGCGCCGACCGGCAAGGCCGCCGCCCGCCTGGAGGAGGCCGTCCGCGAGGAGGCGGCGCAGCTGGAGATCGATGAGGTGGTGGGCGCGCAGTTGGACGGGCTGGCTGCGTCCACCATCCACCGGCTGCTCGGCCGGCGCCCGGGCTCCAGCAGCCGGTTTCGCCATGACCGGTTCGCCCGCCTCCCCCATGACGTCGTCATCGTGGACGAGACGTCGATGGTGTCGCTGTCGCTGATGGCGCGCCTGATCGAGGCGCTGCGCTCCGGAGCACGGCTGATCCTGGTGGGCGATCCGGGACAGCTGGCGTCCATCGAGGCGGGCGCGGTTCTGGGCGACATCGTGGGGCCGCTCGGCGACCGCCCGCTGCCCGGGATCGTGGTGCTGGAGAGCGTCCACCGCTTCGGCGGCGGGATCGCCCGGCTGGCCTCGGCGATCCGCGCCGGCGACGCGGAGGCGGCACTGGCGATCCTGCGCGATCCGCCGGACGACATCGTGTGGCTGCCCGCTGATCCGTCCGCCGGTCCAGCCGGCGAGGCTCCCGCGGCCGTTCGCGAACCGGCCCTGCGCGCCGCGCGGACGACCGTCGAGGCGGCCCGCGACGGGCGGGCGGACGGGGCTCTGCGATCGCTGGGCACGTTCCGGCTGCTCTGCGCCCACCGCCGCGGCCCGTACGGCGTGTCGACGTGGACGGCCCGGATCGAGAGCTGGCTGTCGGCGGACATCCCGGGGTTCGATCCGGAGGATCGCTGGTACGTCGGGCGGCCCCTGCTCGTCGGCGAGAACGACTACGAGCTGCGCTTGAACAACGGCGACACCGGCGTCATCGTCCGGGCCGGGGAGGACCGGGTGGCCGCCGCGTTCGAGCGGGGCGGCCGGCCGATCGAGTACCCCCCCAGCCGGCTCGGCGCCGTCGACACCGTCTACGCCATGACCATCCACAAGAGCCAGGGCTCGCAGTTCGACACCGCCGCGGTGCTCCTGCCGGAGCCGGGCTCGCGGATCCTCACCCGGGAGCTGCTCTACACCGCGGTGACCCGCGCCCGCCGCCGGCTGATCCTGGTCGGCACCGAGGAGACCGTGCGGACCGCCGTCGCCCGCCCGGTCGCCCGCGCCTCCGGGCTCGGAGACCGCCTGCGCGCCCACTGAGCCACTGGCCCCCCGGCGTGCCGACGCCGGGTGTCAAACTGTGCCGGATATAGCCGCTTGTCTTGCCGCTCGTCCCGTTCCGGGGCACCCGCCGGGCTCCGGATTTGCCGGCGCCCGGCGAGGGCGCGCGGGGCTCAGCCCGCCCCGGATCCGCCGAGGGCCGACGCCAGCGCGGTCCCCGCCGGCGAGCCGAGCCCGGTGCAGGCGTCCCAGCCCGGCCCGGCGCGGTAGGAGCCGTTGTCTCCCTGGCTGATGTCGTGGAAGGCGCCGGTGCCGAGCAGTGGGTACAGACGCGGCTGGACGAAGCCCACCGGCGCCCCCAGCTGCTGGTTGAGGCGGGCGATCAGCCCCGCCCACAGGGGCGCGACCGCGCTCGTGCCGCCGATCGACTCGTCGGATCCGTCGACGCGGATCCGGTAGCCGGTCTGCGGGTCGGCGTCGCCGCACACATCCGGGACGCCGCGCCCGGGCGATCCGGTGTCGACGTTGGCCGGCACCTGTGCGGACGATTGATAGGCGGGGAGCGGGAACTGCCGGCTGACGCCGCCCCCGGTGGCCCCGTCGCCCGGGTCGTTCCAGACGGTCTCGGAGCTGATCTGGCTGCCGGACAGGCGCAGCGAGGTGCCGCCGCAGGCGAGCGCGTGCGGAGCCGAGGCCGGGAAATCGACATGCTGATCCCCGTCGGAGACGTTGTCGGCCGATCCGTTGTCGCCCGCGGCGACGGTGACCGTCACCCCCATCCCTCCCGCTTCGGTCAGGATCTGCTCCATCTGGGTGCGGGCCTGGATGCTCCAGTTGTCCTCGGACTGCCCCCAGCTGATCGAGATGACGGAGGGCTTGCGGGTGGCGTCGTGCACGGCCGCCGACAGCGCGTCGATGAATCCCTGGTCGGTGTTGGGTGCGAAGTAGACGGCGATCTGAGCGCCCGGGGCGGTGGCGCCGACGACCTCTATGTCGAGCATCACCTCGCCGTCGGCGTTTTGATCGACGCCGGGGGCGTTCTGGCCGCCGTCGACGCCGACCGCGGTGACGTTCGGCGTCGCCAGCCCCAGCCCGCGGAAGTACGTCTCCAGATCGCTCTGGTCAAAGCCGCCGCCGAGCTCGAGGATCCCCACCGTCTCGCCCTGGCCGGTCGCCGACGCCGGGAACGCGTAAGCCTCGGCGATCTGGACCGGCGTGAACGCGGCCGCCGCCGCCGCCGCGGCCGCGGCCGCGGCCCGGCGCACCTGCGGCCGGGCCTGCGGGCGATCGTCGATGCCGAACACGCCGGTCACCACATCCTTCAGGTCGCTCGGCACGGTGAGCGCTCCGCTGCGCCCGCGGTAGGTGGGCGCTCCCTCGGCCGGGGCGTAGCGGCCCTCCATCTGCGCGCCGAACGCCGCCGCGGCCGCCTGGAGCGGGCCGCGCAACTCGACCGCGCGGCGGGCGGGGTCGACGCCGGTGACGGTCAGCCCGTAGCTCTCGGCGAACGCCCGGACGGCAGCGATGTCCTGCGCGGAGGCGCCGTGGGCGCTTGCCCACTCCTCCCGGGACAGCCGGCGGCGCTCGGCCGGGGGCCGCGCGGCCTCCTGGTCGACCCAGCCGGCGGCGGCCTGCGGCCGCACGTAGACGGTCATCTGGACCTCGGCCTGTGGGTCGATGTCGCCGACCCGGCGGTGGCCGGGTTCGATACGGCGCTCGCTGCCCGGAACGGGAACTCGGTCCGATGCTTCCATCGTTCTCCTCCCCTGCGTGTGTCGGCGACCCGGCGTCCAACGCTACTCGAGGAGACGGGCCGCCGTCACCGCCCACGTCGGCAATTGCACGGCACCGCGCCGGCAACCTCACCGCGTCGCGATCGTCCCCAAGAAGCGGATCAGGTTGGTGAAGAAGGCGTTCTTCGGATACGCCCCGGCCGGATCGTTGTGGGCATAGGCACTGTGGCCGTCGACGAGCAGCAGCTGGCGACGCGGGATGCGCGACTGGCGCGCCAGCGCCGCCGCCGCAGCGGTCACGGCGGCCCCGCCGTAGGCGCCGAAGGCATAGATCCGGAGAGACCGCGGCAGCCGGTGGCCCATCGTGGCCCGCAGACCGAGGACCCGCTGCGCCGGGTTGGCGTTGCCCTGATCGACGGCCCCCGCGTCGTCGGTCAGCCGCTGGGGGAAGTACCACTCGCTGCCGTCGACGTTCATCATCCCCGCGCCGGACAGCATGGCGGCGTAGCGGCTGACCGGCGTGATCGCTCCGTCACGGCTCCAGCCGGCCGGGGAGACGCTGGTGTTGAGCCGGCCGAGGTGCGCCTGGACGGCGAACACCAGCTTGGAGGTCTTGGTGTCGGTGTCGTAGCCGAACGCGGCCAGGTTGGTGGCGGTCACCGGCGGCCGGAGCGACGCCGGCGTGAAGCTGAACGACTGCGCGAGCGACGTCTGATTGGGGGCGATGAGCGCCAACGTGGAGCCGACGGCCGAGAACAGGCCGAGCTCCGGGGCGGGCACGCCGCTGAACGCCAGCCACGGCGTGCCGGCACGGAGCGCGCGAAGCTGCCCGCGGGCCGCATCCGGGGTCATGGCTCCCCGGGAGCTGCCGCCGTCGTCGTAGACCAGGCCGGCGAGCTGGCCGGCGCCCGGGCGACCGCCGAAGTCCCACGTCGCGTAGGCGGTGATCACCGATCCGCCCAGCGAGTGGCCGCCGAGCACGACCCGCCCGCCGAGGCGGCGGGCCGCTGCGATGACCGTCCGCAGATCGTGGACGGCGACACTCATCCCCCAACCGCGGGCGAACGGCACGCTGGGGTCCGGGACCGGCCGGATGTGACGCGTGATCCGGGGATCGGCGAGATAGCCGAGGTAGTAGTCGAACAACTGCGTCGCCGACACCTTCCCCCGCTTCGCCAGGTTGAGCTCCGATTGGTCCTCCAGGAGGTTCTCGCGGCGCTCCACCGACCACACCTGCCATCCCGGCGCCCGCGAGACGATCCACCGGGCCAGCGGCACGAAGTACGCGGCGCCGGCGGAGGTGCCCGGTTCCAGGACGAGAACGTTGCGGGCGCTCCGGCGGCCGACCTTGATGACCCCCACCTGGTTGTAGCGGGCGGGCGTTCCCGGCGCCGCATAGCTCCTCATCCAGGTCACGGCCGGCGTCTTGGCCGCGGCCGTGCCGGCGAGCACCGCCGCCGCTGCCAGCGCGGCGGCCAGCACACGCGCAAGTCGGCCCAACCGGCGAATGGTCACGGTCATCGACTCGTCTCTCCGGTCACGATCCTCTCACACCCGGCGGTCCGGCCGGCTGACCAGCGCTTGGCTACGTCTGGCAGACGGGGCACCAGAACGTGGTGCGCCCGCCGATGCGGTCCCGCGACAGGGGATGGTGGCCGCAGCGGGGGCAGGCACCGTCGCGCCCGCGCGCCGGGATGAAGGCGCCGGTGTGGACGCCGCCCTTGCGGATCGCCAAGCGGACGGCCGCCCGCAGCTCGCGGCGCAGCCGGTCCAGGTCGTCGTCGGACAGGTCGGCCGTTGAGCGATCCGGGGCGATCCGTGCCTGCCACAGCGCCTGGTCGGCCAGCAGGTTGCCGACGCCGGAGATGGCGTGCTGGTTGAGCAGCCGCGCCTTGACGGCGGTGTGCCCGGCGCCGACGAGCCGGCGGAAGTCCTGGCGGCGGACATCGGCGGCGTCCGGGCCGACGTGGCTGAAGTCCGGATTGAGCACCGCCCGTCCCAGCCGGCGCTTGTCACGCAGGGCCAGCCGCGTGCCGTCATCGAACTCGATCGCAAACCGGTCGTAGGGCGAGACGTTGTCGGTCCCGTCGACGACGAGGTGACCGGACATGCCGAGATGCAGTCCGAGGACCGGGCCGTCGGCCGTCTCGGTCCACAGGAACTTGCCGCGCCGGCGGGCCGTCGCCAGCTCATGTCCGACGAGCGCCGCGGCGATTTCGCCGGGGGCATGCGGCCGGCACACGTATCCGTCGGCGTCGTCGACGCGCGCGATCCGCCGTCCCAGCACGGTCTCCAGGGCGGTGCGGGCGCGTTCGGCTTCAGGTAGCTCAGGCATCTTCGGCGTCAGGTGTGAGGCTAGGACGAGCTGCGCCGCGCAGCTCGATCAACCGGGCGAGCGCCCGTCGCACCTCAGCGTCGCGCGCCTCCGCCTCCGGATCGGTCCACCGCCAACCGACGCCCGCCTCGATCACGAACGTGGAGCGATTGTGGTCCTGGACCTCCTCGACGATGAGCTCGATCGCCGCCACGCCCTCGACCAACTCGTCCTCGAGCACCCGGGCGGTGCCATACGCGGTGACCGCCACGTCCCCGGCGGCGGCGATCGCCAGCGCCGCGCGCGGGTCCCGGCGCAGCCGCGCCAGCGAGCCCCGGCTGCGGGCGAGGCCGAGCAGCACGCGCCGCGCCCCCGCCCGGACCGCCGCCGAAACGGGGACGGCATGCGGACGCTCGCCCGCGGTGACGAGCACCAGCACTGTTCCCTCCGGCCAGTCGGGCAGCACAGGGGCGTTGTCATTGGTGCCTGGCGTCACCGGTCGCCACACTCTAAGGTCCGGGCTGATGAGCACCTCCGTCAGCCGTCACGCCCTCGGTCTCACCTGGGTGGAGACGACGGGAATGCGCCGGGCCGCCCACGCGCTATGCGACGGCGACCGGGTGTGGCTCGTCGACCCCTTCGAGAACGAGATGGCGCTGACGGCCGCCGCGGAGCTCGGACGCCCGGCGGACGTCATCCAGCTGCTGGACCGCCACAACCGTGACTGCTCGGCGATCGCCCAGCGCCTCGAGGTGACGCGCCGGCGGGTGCCCGGTTCCATCCCGGACTCGCCGTTCACGATCGTGCCTGTCATCAGCCAGCGCTGGTGGCAGGAGGTGGCGCTGTGGTGGGAGCAGGAGCAGGCCCTCATCGTCGCCGAGGCGGTCGGCACGGCCCCGGTGTTCACGCTGGGGCGGCGTCTCGGCGTCCATCCAGTGCTGCGGCTCACGCCACCGCGGGCGCTCTCGGCCCACCGCCCGGAGCGGCTGCTCGTCGGCCACGGGCCCCCGCTGGAGTCAGACGCGGCCGCGGCGGTCGACGAGGCGCTGGCGAACGCCCGCAGCGACCTCCCCCGGCTCGTCCTCAAGCTCCCGTCGCTGCTGCGCGAGATCTGACGCGCGCATTCCGTGGCCTCTAACCCACGATGGTCGCGGGTTGGACGCCACGGTGAGAATGCGCTCATCCCGGAGGCAAACCTGACGCGGGCCTTACACGAGCGCCCGTCTGGAGCCAGATCGCCGACATTCCGCTCGCCCGGCTGCCATTATCGATCGAATGCGGGTACGTGAGCCGCTGGGGGCCACCACCCAGCCAGGCGCCAGCCTGGAGCTGTCCATCGACCGGCACGGGACCGCGCTGTCGGTTGAGGGACGCGGCAGCGCGCTCGGCGCCGACGGGCACCAACGCCCGGCGCTCACCTCACCCCGCGGCCGGCTCGGTCTCGCCGGGCTGCTGCTCACCGGGCTGCTCATCTCGCTCTCCGCCGCCCACACCGAGCTGCTGCTTCCATCCTCGCTGCGACCCGTGCCCGGCTGGCTGGCGGGCGCCTTCGGACACGTGGGGCTCGACATCGGCCTGCCGGGCCTGATCCTGGCTCTCTCGCTCATGTTCCTCTCCTACGCGCTCGCCATGGGCGCCGCCAAGCAGCTGTCGGTCCGCGCCGTCCTGGCCAGCATCGCGGCGCTCAACGTGCTGGCTCTCGTCGCCCCACCGCTGCTCTCCAGTGATCTGTTCAGCTACATCGCCTACGGACGGCTGGGCGCGATGTACGGGATCAACCCGTACCTCCACGGCCCCAACCTGATCTCGTTCGACCCCCTCTACCAGCTGATCGGCGTCCAGTGGACGCACACACCGACGGTCTACGGGCCGTTGTTCACCGCGCTCAGCTACCCGCTGGCCGGGCTCGGCATCGCCGCCAACGTGTTCGCCTACAAGGGCATCGCCGCCCTGTCGCTGCTGGCCATCGTCGCGCTGACCTGGCAGGCCGCCCGCCTGCGCGGGATCGACCCGGTCAAGGCGGTGGCGCTGGTGGGACTCAACCCGGTGATCGTCGTCTACGGCGTCGGCGGCGGCCACAATGATCTGCTCATGCTGGCGATCCTGGTGGCCGGGATCTACGTGCTGCTGCGCCAGCGCGAGGGCACGGGCGGTGCGATCATCATCGCCGCCACCGCGGTCAAGCTGACCGCGGGCATGCTGCTCCCGTTCGCGCTGGCCGCGGGCGCAGGGCGCCGCGTGGCCACGTCGGAGCGCGCACGCCTGCTGACCGGCGCCGCCGTCGCGGCCGCCGTGTTCTCGGTTCTCGGCCTGGTGCTGTTCGGCGCCGGCCCGCTCCATCTGCTGGGGACGCTGACCGGGATCCAGGGCGAGGGCGGCTCGCACAGCATCACCGGCTTCGTCCTCAACGCGCTGGGCCTCGGCCGCTTCAACCCGGCCGTCGGCGCCGTGCTCCACGTCGCCTACGCCGGCATTCTGGTGTGGCTCATCCGCCAGGTGTGGGTCGGCAAGCTGGACTGGATCACGGCGGCCGGCTGGGCCGTTGTGGGGCTGCTCATCTCGGCCGGCCTCCTGATGCCGTGGTACATCGCCTGGCTGATCCCGCTGGCCGCCCTGTCCAGCGACCGCCGCCTGTGGCTGACGGCGATCGGCCTGACCAGCCTGGGGCTGACGTCGCTGTAGGGAGGCCGAGCGGTGACCGGGATCGACCTCCGTCCCGTCCAGCCGGATGACGGAGCGGCCCTCCACGGAGTCCTGTCAGAGCCGGAGGTGGCCCGGTGGCTGCGGCCCGCCGGGAAAGCGGGCCCCTTCCTCCGGACCGAGTGCGATCAGATCGTCTTGGGCCTGGGCGCCCACCAGGCGGCCCACGGTTTCGGCACCCATCTGGCATGGGACGGCGACCGGTGCATCGGCTGGTCGCGGCTCGGGTTCACGCTGGCGGCGGGACGGCCGGAGGTGGAGATCGGCTGGATGCTCAGCGAGGGCCGCTGGGGACGCGGAATCGGTGCCTGGCTCGGCGAGCAGGCGGCCGACCGGGCACTGGCTCACGGCGTGACCACCGTCGTCGCGTTCACCCGGATCGACAACCCGCGCTCGCGACGGGTCATGGAGAAGCTGGGCATGCGCCACGAGCGCGACTTCACACACGCCGGGCTCCCCCACGTCCTGTACCGCCGGGACGCGCCCACGTGAGACCATGGCCAGCGAGATGGCGGCCAGCAGCAGGAGCGACCCGGTCGATCTGACCGTCGAGGGGCGGACCGTCCGGATCACCAATCCGGACCGCGTCTACTTCTCCGCTCGCGGCGAGACGAAACTCGATCTGGCCCGCTACTACGTGAGCGTCGGCGCTGGAATCGTGCGGGCGCTGCGCGAGCGCCCGTGCATGCTGCATCGCTTCCCGGGGGGCGTTGACGGCAAGAAGGTGCATCAGAAGCGGCTGCCCGCCGGCGCTCCGGATTGGGTCGAGACCGTGCGGGTCCACTTTCCCCGCTACGGCCGCCATGCCGACGAGCTGTGCGTGACCGAACTGGCCAGCGTCATCTGGGCGGTGCAGATGTCGACCGTCGAGTTTCACCCGTGGAACTCGCGCCGGGGTGACGTCGAGCACCCGGACGAATGGCGCATCGACCTGGATCCGATGCCGGATTGCTCGCTTGACCGCGTGCGCCGGGTCGCCCACGTCGCGCAGGGGGTGCTCGGCGAGCTGGGCGCCGTGGGGTGGCCGAAGACCTCCGGCGGGTCCGGGATCCACATCTACGTGCGCATCGAGCCGCGCTGGGGCTTTGGCGATGTCCGCCGGGCGGCGCTGGCGTTCGCCCGTGAGGTCGAGCGCCGGGCGCCGGCGGATGCCACCACCACGTGGTGGCGCAAGGACCGTGAGCCGGACAAGGTGTTCGTCGACTACAACCAGAATGCCCGCGACCACACGATCGCCAGCGCGTACTCGGTGCGCGGCGTGGTGGAGGGAACGGTGTCGGCCCCAATCGCCTGGGATGAGATCGACGACGTCGAGCCGGCCGAGCTGACGATCGCCACGATGCCCCAGCGCTACGCCCGTCTCGGCGATCTGCACGCCGGGATCGACGACACGGCGTTCTCGCTGGAGCCGCTGCTGGAATGGGCGGCGCGCGACGAGCGCGACCGGCTGGAGGACCCGGGCGCGCCGGACCGCCTGGAGGACCCGGACGCGCCGGACTGACCGCGCGCCGGACGGAGCGCCCGGAGGCAGAGCGAAGGGCGGCCGGACCCGGACCGGCCACCCCTCGGATCTCGCTCTGCGGACTGGCGCTGGTGCTCGGCCGTGACGCCGATGTGCCAGTCCAGCGAACGAACTGCGTCTACTGCACCGCGCATGCTGGCGCCGCGGCGGGCGGGCGGCATCCGTGGTTTGGCGCGCTCCGGGTGGGACCGGCCGCGGATGCCGGCCGGTCGATCGCCACCTAACGTCGAGGCCGAGAAGAACGCAAGTGAGCGATGCGCAAATGGATGATGTGGAGACATCGACGGTGAGGGTGGTGGCGCCCCACCGGCGCCACCGCGTGCTTGTGGCCGGCGGCGGCGTGGCGGCGCTGGAGGGGGTGCTGGCCCTCCGGGCGCTCGGCGGGGATCACGTCTCGATCGCCATCCTGACGCCGGGAAGCGAGCTCCTGTACCGGCCCGTCACCGTGGCCGAGGCCTTCGACCGCGGTCAGGCGCACACCTTCAAGATCGACGAGATCCTCTCCGACCAGGGCGTCGAGCGCATTCGCGACTCGCTGGCGCTCGTCGACGCACCGGCCATGACCGTCGTGACCGGCGCCGGGGACCGCCTGGACTACGACAGCCTCCTCGTCGCCACCGGCGCCCATCGGACCGAGACTCTCCCCGGCGCGCTGGCGTTCGGCGGGCGCGATGAGGTTCCGGCGCTGCGCGCCATCCTCGACGAGCTCACCACCGGAGCGACCCGGTCGGTGGCGTTCACGCTGGCCAGCGCTCAGCAGTGGCCGATACCGCTCTACGAAATCGCGCTGCTGACCGCCGCGCACCTGCGCGAGCACGGCAGCCGGGGCCGCGTCATCCTGGTTACGCCGGAGGAGCGGCCACTGAACCTGTTCGGACCGGCGGCCGAGGACGCGATCCGGCCGATCCTGGCAGCGGTCGGCATCGAGGTGCGCTGCTCGGCGATGCCGGCGCGCGTCGGCCACCGAGAGCTGCTGCTGGCGGGCGGTGGCGGCATACCGGTGGACCGGGTGGTGACGCTGCCCGTGCTGGCCGGTCCCCGTATTCCGGGGCTGCCCGCCGACGAGCGCGGCTTCATCCCGGTCGACGCCCACGGTCGCGTCCGCGGCGCGCCGGGCGTCCTCGCCGCCGGGGATGTCACCTCGTTTCCGCTCAAGCAGGGCGGCCTGGCGGCCCAGGAGGCCGATGCCGCGGCCGCCCAGATCGCCCATGACGCCGGCGCGCCGGTGTCGCCAGAGCGCTTCTCGCCGGTGCTCCGTGGCCTGCTGATCACCGCCGGCGCGCCCATCTACCTCCGCTGCGAGCCCCAGCGCCTGGCCCGCCACTCGTCGGTCGCCATCGACGACCGTCCGCCCGGGGGTGGCACCCACGCGCCGGCCGGCGCGTCCGTCGCCTCCGACCAGGCGCTGTGGTGGCCGCCGGCGAAGATCGCCGGGCGCTACCTGGCGCCCCACCTGGCGACGGCGCGGCCGCTGACGTTCGCCGCCCAGCCGCTCGCTGACCGCCGGCCGGTGCCGGGCGTGGGGCTCGGCGCCGACGAGTTCGCCGATGCCGTCGAGCTGGCGCTGCTGCTCGCCGACGGCGACGCCGACTGGGGTGATTACGGCGCGGCGCTGGCCTCACTCGACGCGGCGGAAGCGCTCCAGGGAGCACTCCCGCCCGAGTACGAGACCAAGCGCGCGCTCTGGCTGGCCGAGTTGCGCCGCGGCGGCTAACCGCCTTCGACGCCGTCGCCGGGACTGTTGGTGAACCCGGCGCACTGTCCCACCTGACGCCCCAGGACGTAGTTGCCGTCGGAGTTGTCGTCCGGCGCCGGGCTGTTGCCGGTGCAGACGAGGTTGTGCTGGATCGTGTTGACGAAGATCTCGGTGGTCGCCCGGTTGTTGGTGATGTAGACGCTCCCGCCGACGGCCTGGTTGCTGACGAGGAACTCGGAGGCGCTGCTCGCCGTGCCGTTGACGACGACGTCTCCGGTGAGGAGTGGGTTGACACCGATGTCGCCGAAATCCTGGGTCTGGTTGGCGACGACGCTGCCGTTGATCGTCGCGCCGGAAATGAAGAGGTCGCTGGTGCCGTTGGACACGATGTTGTGCGTCGTGCCCCCGGTGATGCCGAGGATGCTGGCCGCCTGGGCGGTGATCGCCCCGCCGACCGTTCCGCCGGTCGACTCGGAGAAGTTGGTGGCGCTGCCGAGGACCACATTGCCGTCGACGCTCGCGGGAGCGCTGGAGGCGAGGTTGAGGGCCCCTCCGCTCAGCACGACGACATTGCCGAGCACCGTGGCGTTGTCGAGACTGCAGACGCGGTTCGGCGGCACGACCACGTTGGCATACGTGCCGCTGTCATCGCCGTTGCACTGCAGGTTGCTCGCGGCGGATGCGGCCGCCGGCAGGGCAAGGACCGTCAGCACGCCCAGGACGGCAGCAGCCGGTAGAAGACTCCGACGCACGTTTCTCCTCCAGGTCGATCGAGGGGTGGCCCAGCGGCGGGAAGCCTAATCCGTCAGGCGGACCACCCCGTCCAGCGCTCGACGTCGACGGCGAGAACGGCCCCGGTCGCCTCCTGCTGGGGGTAGCGATCGTGCAGCAGGGCGATGGCCCGGTGCGCTTCGGCGGCCTCGGCGGCCGGGTCGTCCCCGGTGCCGGATGGGGTTTGGCCTTCCGGGTCGAGCACGCGACCGCGCCCGTCGGCCCGCACCCACCACAGCGCGCCCCAGTCGGCGTCGTCGTAGTGATCGACCAGGAGCGCGACCGTCGGGTTCTCGCGGACGTTGGCCAGCCGGCGCAGGGACGGGGTCCGCTTGGGCTTGGCGTCGACCGCGATGTAGATGAGGTCGCCGGAGACCGCGAAAACGACCGGGACGACGTGGGGGCGCCCGTCGGCGCCGGCCGTCGCCAGGCGGGCGACCCGTGCCGCCGCGAACCGCGACCGCGCCTCGTCCGGCGTCACGTCTCGCCGTTGAGCTCCGCGATCGCCGACTCCCAGCGCTCCAGCGCCGCCTCGACGACCGACCGGTTCCCGGACGGGATCCAGTGGAGCGCACGCCGGAAGCCGGCCCTCTGGAGCGGCTCCAGGGCGGCCGGGTCGGCCGGCACCCCCATCGCCTCGACCGGGACCGGCCGGTCAGCCCGGGAGCGCAGCTCAGCGACGCGGTCGAGCAGGTCGCTGGGCCCGTAGTTGGGAAACCAGGCGTCGCCGAAGTCGAGGACCCGGTCGAGCACCGTCGCCCCCAGACCGCCGACGAGGACCGGCGGGTGGGGATGCTGAGCCGGCTTGGGCCAGGACCAGATCTTCTCGAAGTTGACGAACTCGCCGGCGTAGCTGGCCTCGGTTTCCGTCCAGATCGCCTTCATCGCCTCGATGCGCTCCTTCATGATGCGCATCCGGCGTCGCGGGTCGGTGCCGTGGTTGGCCATCTCCTCCCGGTTCCAGCCGGCGCCGACGCCGAAGTCGAAGCGCCCGCCTGACAGGTGATCGATGGAGGCGACCTCCTTGGCGGTCAGGATCGGATCGCGCTCGATGACCAGGCAGATGCCGCTGCCGATGCGCAGCTTGGACGTGGCCGCGGCTGCGTGGGTCAGCGCCACGAACAGGTCGTAGGTGTGGATGTACTTGCGCGGCAGCTCGCCGCCGCCCGGGTACGGGCTCTTCCGGCTGGCCGGGATGTGGGTGTGCTCGGCGAACACGAGCGATTGATGGCCGCGCTCCTCGATCAGCGCCGCGAGGGCCCCCGGGGACATGGCGTCATGGGTGGGGAAGTAGCCGATTCCGAATTCCATGGGGCGAGCCTAGCCCTCCCAACCCAGCGAGCGCTCGACGGCCTGCTGCCACCGGTGGTAGCCGGCCTGACGGTCCTCCTCGGACATCTGCGACTCCCAGCGCTTGTCCTCGGACCAGCGCTCGCGCAGTTCGTCCGGGTCAGCCCAGAAGCCGACCGCCAGGCCGGCCGCGTACGCGGCGCCGAGAGCCGTCGTCTCGGTGACCGCCGGGCGGATGACCGGGACGCCGAGCACGTCGGCCTGGAACTGCATGAGGAGCTCATTGGCGGTCATGCCGCCGTCGACGCGCAGGTCGGTGAACGGGACGTCGGCCACCTCGTTGGCAGCGTCGACGACCTCCTTGCTCTGCCAGGCGGTTGCCTCCAGCGCCGCCCGGGCGATGTGGCCCTGGTTGGCGTACGCGGTCAACCCCACGATCACCCCCCGGGCATCGTCGCGCCAGCGCGGAGCGAACAGTCCGGAGAACGCGGGCACGAAGTAGACGCCGCCGTTGTCGTCCACCGTCCGCGCCAGGTCCTCCACCGCGGGCGCGTCCGCGATGATCTTCAGCCGGTCGCGCAGCCACTGGACGAGCGCGCCGGTGACGGCGATCGACCCCTCCAGCACATACGTCGCCTTGCCGTCGCCGAGCTTGTAGCCGGGGCTCGTCAGCAGCTTCTCGGTGTGGACGATCTCCTCGCCGGTGTTGACGAGCAGGAACGACCCGGTGCCATACGTGTTCTTGGCGTCGCCACGGTCAAAGCACGTCTGCCCAAACAGCGCGGCCTGCTGATCGCCGAGGATCCCGGAGATCGGCACGCCGCCGACGGCGGTCCCGCGGGCCTCCCCGTACACCTCCGAGGAGGAGCGGATGTCCGGGAGCATGGCGCGCGGGATGCCCATCAGCGCCAGGCTCGGCTCGTGCCATTCGAGCGTCTCCAGGTTCATCAGCATCGTCCGGCTGGCGTTGGTCACGTCGGTGGCGTGCACGCCGCCGTTCGTGCCGCCGGTGATGTTCCACAGCACCCAGGTGTCCATGGTGCCGAAGGCGAGCTCGCCGTTCTCGGCGCGCTCCTGGGCGCCGTCGACGTGGTCGAGCAGCCAGCGGATCTTCGGCCCGGAGAAGTACGTCGAGAGCGGCAGGCCGGTGTCCTGGCGCAGCCGGTCGACACCTTGGTCGGCGGCGAGCTCGCGGACGAGCGGCCCCGTCCGCGTGTCCTGCCAGACGATCGCGTTGTGGATCGGCTCCCCGGTCTCACGGTCCCAGATGACCGTCGTCTCGCGCTGGTTGGTGATCCCCACCGCCTCCAGGTCGCCGGCCTCGGCCGGGGAGGAGGCGAGGGCGCCGTTGATCACCTGGCGCGTGCGGGTCCAGATCTCGGCGGCATCGTGCTCTACCCAGCCGGCCCGGGGCGTGATCTGCTCATGCTCGCGCTGATCGACGTGGACGATCGAGCCGTCCTGGTCGAACAGGATGAAGCGACTGCTGGTGGTCCCCTGGTCGATCGCTCCGACGTACTTGGGCATCAGGCCGCACCTCCGGGCTCATCAAGGGATTCGACGCCCCTGTCGGCCACCTCGGGATCAGGGGGGCGCCCCGGGCGATCAGGACGTTCCGAATGCCGAAGTCATATATCAGGGCGCCGCGTCCGGACTGGTTGAGCGCCGCCACCAGCATGGCACGACGCCGTGGCCGAAGGCGATGATCTGGCTCAGACCGGTCCACGGGTGTTAGTAGCCTCGATGCGATGGCGCGAAACCCGGACTCCGCCAACCTCCTCGTCGACGCGAGCCGCCTCGGCCCGCTCGAGCGGGAGGTCGCGCTGCGGCGTCTGGGGGACGAGCCGTTCGACGTCGTCGTCGTCGGCGGCGGCGCCACCGGGGCCGGCTGCGCCCTCGACGCGGCCACCCGCGGGCTGTCGGTGGCGCTCGTGGAGGCGCGCGACCTCGCCGCCGGGACGTCGAGCCGCTCGTCGAAGCTCATCCACGGCGGGCTGCGCTACCTGGAGCAGATGGAGTTCCAGCTGGTGCGCGAGGCGCTGCGCGAGCGCAGCCTGCTCCTCAATGTCATCGCCCCCCACCTCGTCCACCCGGTGTCGTTCCTGTATCCGCTCACCCGCCGCGTGTGGGAGCGGTTGTATGTCGGCTCCGGGATGCTGCTCTACGACGAGCTCGGCGGCCACGACGGCCTGCACCGCCACCGGCACCTGACCAAGCGGGCCGCGCTCCGGCTCGCCCCGGCCCTGGCGCCCGATGCCCTCATCGGCGGCCTCCAGTACGACGACTGCCAGGTCGACGATGCCCGCCACACGATGACGGTCGCTCGTACCGCGGCTCGCTTCGGCGCCGCCGTGGCCAACGCCGCCTCAGTGGTGGGCTTTCTGCGCGAGTCCGGACGGGTGACCGGCGTGCGCGTGCGCGACCACGTCTCCGGCGGCGAGTTCAAGGTCGCCGCCCGGGTCGTCATCAACGCCACGGGGGTATGGACCGACGAGCTCCAGCAGATGGTCGGCGAGCGCGGCAAGTTCCACGTCACCGCCTCCAAGGGCATCCACCTCGTCGTTCCGCGGGATCGCCTGCAGCTCGACACCGGGCTGATCCTGCGTACGGAGAAGAGCGTGCTGTTCGTCATCCCGTGGCGCCGGCACTGGCTGATCGGGACCACCGACACCGAATGGAAACTGGACAAGGCCCACCCCGCGGCCAGCCGGGCCGACATCGAGTACGTGCTCGAGCGCGTCAACGCCGTGCTCGCCCAGCCGCTCGGCCACGAGGACGTCCAGGGCGTCTACGCCGGGCTGAGGCCGCTGCTCTCCGGCGAGTCGGAGAACACCAGCCGCCTGTCACGCGAGCACGCGGTGGCGGTGCCCGTTCCCGGCCTGGTCGCCGTCGCCGGCGGCAAGTACACGACCTATCGCGTCATGGCCAAGGATGCCGTGGATGCCGCGGTGCGCGGGATGGACCAGTACGTCCCCCAGTCGGTGACCCACGTGACCCCGCTCGTCGGCGCCGACGGCTATCACGCGATGTGGAACGCCCGCTATTCGCTGGCGGCGCGCTCCGGCCTGCACGTGGCCCGGATCGAGCACCTGCTCCACCGCTTTGGGACGCTGACGCCGGATCTGCTGGAGCTGATCGCCGAGCGGCCGGAGCTGGCTGAGCCGCTGCCGGGCGCCGACGACTACCTCGCCGTCGAAGCGCTCTACGCCGCCTCCCACGAGGGCGCGCTCCACGTCGACGACGTGCTGGCCCGCCGCACCCGCATCTCGATCGAGAGCTGGGACCGAGGCGAGGCCGCCGCCGAGCCCGTGGCCCGGCTGATGGCCGAGGTGCTCGACTGGTCCGAGGAGCAGATCGAGCGCGAGGTGGCCATCTACCACGCCCGGGTGGAGGCCGAGCGCGAGTCCCAGCGCCAGAAGGACGACCTGGCCGCCGATGCCGCCCGGCTCATGGCCCCGGACATGCTGGCGGGCGTCCAGGGCGAAGGCGCCGCGTCCCGGCCGAGCTAGCCGCGGCCCGGCCGAGGGCTCAGGCCGCGACCGGCTCCGCCGCCACGTCCTCGGCGCCGTCGAGCGCTCGCACGCCCGGGATCAGGAGCGGCGCGAAGGTGACCGCGGCGCCGAGCACTCCGGCGGCGATGAGCGTGGTGCGCAGGCCGAGCGCCGCGCTGACCGGGCCGGTCAGCGCGTAGGAGACCGGGAGCAGGCCGATCGAGATCAGCCAGTCCAGGCTGGAGACGCGTCCGAGCAGGGCCTCCGGGACGTGGCGCTGCTTGGCGGTCACCCAGCCGATGGTCCCGGCCGTCTCCAGGGTGTTGAACGCGACGCTGGCCGCCATCAGGCCCCACAGCCCGCTGGCGATGCCGTAGCCGGCCACCGCCAGTGTGGCCAGCGTCCAGACGAGGTAGATGAAGGTGATGGTGTGGCGGGGAAGGCCGCGCTGGCCGATGACGAGGGCGCAGGCCAGCGACCCCAGGCCGCCGGCGCCGAAGATGAGCCCCAGGTCGCCGGCCCCGGCGTGCAGCCGGTTCTTGACGATGAACGGGAGGAGCACCTCGGTCGGCCCCATGAACAGGAGGTAGGCGACGGCGGCGCTCAGCAGCGTCGCCCAGATCCAGGCGTGGCGGCGGACGTAGCGCAGCCCGGCGCCGATCTCCCGTGCCACCGAGCGCGTGTCCTCCGGAGCGGCCCGGCGGGCCGGGGACATGGCGAGCAGCGTGCCGGCCGACACCGCGAACGTCGCCGCGTCGAGGCCGAACGCCCACCCGGCCCCGAGCACGCCCACCAGCAGTCCGCCCACGGCGGGCCCGGCGAGGCGCAGCGCGATCGGACGGATGAGCTGGTCCAGCGAGTTGGCCTGCGCCAGCAGGTCCGGCGGCAGCAGTTGGGGCACGAGAGCGTCCGAGGCAGGGTCGAAGAACGCGGTGGCGGCGCCGTAGACGACGGCAACGGCGATCAGCTCAGGGAGCGTCAGAGCGCCGGCGATCGAGAGTCCGGCCAGCGTCGCCAGCAGCACGCCGCGGACGCTGTCGGCGGCGAGCATGACCCGGCGGCGGTCATGGCGGTCCGAGATGGCGCCGCCGATCAGCAGGCAGCCGATGGTCGGCACGGTCATGGCGATCCCCACCGCGCCGAGCGCGGTGGGCGCGTTGGAGAGCGCGTAGACCTGCCAGGCCAGCGCGACGAGAAACAGCCCGTCGCCGAGCAGGGAGATCGACATCCCTCCGGCCAGCAGCCGGTAGTCGCGGTGGCCGAGCGGGGCGAGGAGGCGGACGCGGCTGAAGCCGCCCGCGCGGTCCAGCCCCTCGTAGCTGGGCTGCATCTCGCGTCAGGCGCCGGCGGGCAGCACCGTGTCGCCGGGCTCGGCCGCCCGGTCGCGCAGATAGCCCATGAGGGCCCCCGGCGCCATCGGCCGCGCGAAGAAGAAGCCCTGGCCGGTCTCGCAACCGAGCTCGCGCAGGGTCATCGACTGCTCCGGGTATTCGATCCCCTCGGCCACGACCTCCAGCTCGAACGTCTCGCCCAGCCCCAGGACGGCCGAGGCGAGACCGGACGTCACCGGAGACGCGCCGGCGGCCAGCAGCGACCGGTCCATCTTGAGCACGTCGAGCGGGAACAGGCTGAGGTAGCTCAGTGACGAGTACCCGGTGCCGAAGTCGTCCATCGCCAGCCGGACGCCGAGGTCGCGGAGCTCCGAAAGCTTGGCGACCGCCAGCTCGGTGTCGGTCATCATGACCGACTCGGTGATCTCCAGGGTCAGAGCGCCCGGCTCCAGGTCGGCCTCGGCCAGCGCGGCCGAGACATCGGCGACGATGTCGGATCCGAACAGCTGCTTGACCGACAGGTTGATCCCCACCGTCGGAGCGATGCCGCTGCCGATGAGATGATCACGGAACATCTTGGCCTGCCGACAACCCTCGCGCAGGACCCAGCGACCGATCGGGATGATCAGGCCGCTCTCCTCGGCGAACGGGATGAAGTCGAGCGGGGGCACCAGGCCACGGGTCGGATGGCGCCAGCGCAGCAGCGCCTCGACGCCGGTCACCGCCCCGTCCTCGAGGCGGACGAGCGGCTGATAGTGCAGCTCGAACTCCGAGCGCGCCAGGGCCCTCTCCAGATCGGCCCGCAGCTCCAGCCGCGCCACCACCTGCTCGTGCATCGCGGGCTCGAAGATCCGGTAGCCGCCCTTGCCGTCGGCCTTGGCGATGTACATGGCGGCATCGGCGTTGCGGATGAGCTCGTCGGCGTCGGTCGGCTTGCCGGGCTCGGCGACCGAGATGCCGAGGCTGGCTCTGATGGTGAGATCGTTGTGGTCGAGCTGGATGGGGCAGCTGAGCGACTGGAGGATCCGCTCCGCGGTCTCGGCGGCATGCTGGAGGTCATGGACGTCCTCGAGCAGGATCGCGAACTCGTCGCCGCCGAAGCGGGCCGCGGTGTCGGCGGCGCGCACGCTGCCGGAGATCCGCTGCGCCACCTCCATCAGCACGCGGTCGCCGGCGGCGTGGCCGAGGCTGTCGTTGACGGTCTTGAAATCGTCGAGATCGACGAACAGCACCGCCATCCCCACGCCCTCGCGCAGGGTCCGGGCCACGGCGTGGCGCACCCGTTCGTTGAACAGCGCCCGGTTGGCCAGGTGGGTGACCGGGTCGTGGAAGGCCTGGTGGGCGAGCTGCTCCTCGAACTTCTTGCGCTCCGAGACGTCGCGGCCGTTGAGCACGATGCCGCCGACGACCGGGTCGTCGAGCAGGTCGGCGTGCAGGATCTCGAAGTGGCGGAGATTGCCCTGTGTATCGGCGAGCAGGCACTCGATCACCTCCGGCCGGCCGCTCGCGGCCGCGCCGTCGGTCAGCCGGCGCAGCAGCCGCCCCTGCTCGTCCGGGTGCAGCAGCTCCTCGAACGAGCGCCCGATCACGTCGTCGGCGCTGTAGCCGAGGACCCGCTCGATCGACGGGCTCTGGTACAGGATGGTGTTGTCCGCGGCCAGCACGGTGATCAGGTCGCTCGAGTTCTGGACCAGCGTCGAGAAGCGGGCTTCGGAGGCCCGGCGGTGAACCTCCTCGGCGAGCTCGGCGCTGCCCAGCGCCAGCGCCGCCTGATGGGCGAGCGTGCGCAGCGCGAACCGGGTCTCCTCCTCACCCACCGGCTCGCCGGAGATGACGAGGATGAGCTCCGCTTGCTCAGGGGTGGCGTGCCGCAGCTCCAGGCTCATGACCGGGCCCTCACCGGAGCTGAGGCGCAGCTCGTTGCGGATGTATTCCGGCAGCGCCGAGACCACGCCGTGGCGCCGATCCTGCAGGAGGGCTGAGACATGGCCGGAGATCGCCCAGTCGGCGAGCGCTCCGCGGTCGTCGATGGCGACCACCGATGCCTGATCGCCGGCCAGACGGCACATCCGGGTCTCGATCGTCTCGTCACCGAAGTCGGCGACCGCCTGCAGGGTGGCGATGATGATCTCGCGCGGGGCGGTGGCGGCCACCAGCAGCCCACCCGCCGCCGACAGCGCGCGCTCGCGCCCGGCGGCCCGCTCCCGCTGGCGCACGATGCCGGCCATCCGGGCCATGACCAGGCCGAACAGGAACAGCGATGAGCCGATGACGAACAGCAGGTCCCAGTTGTGGAGCGGCACCACCTTGAACAGCTCGAAGACCGGAGCGATGAGCGTGGCGCCCGCCAGCATGAGCAGGCGGAGGCTGGTCAGGCGCGGCTGGCGCTCGGACTCGACGTCGGAGAGCTCGCGCATCGAGGGGTGCAGTGCCGCCGCGCCCCAGAAGAGGTAGAAGAACATCCAGCCGGCGTCGAGCCACAGCTGGCGGTCGAAGGCGTTGTGAAGGGTGAGCCAGCCATAGACGTCGTCGGTGACGAGCATGCAGGCGATCCCGCCGATGAGCAGGTAGAACGCCGGCTGGCGCTTGCCTCCGTCGACGGCCAGCCGGATGCCCGCGGCCAGGAGCAGGATGTCGCCCAGCGGGTAGGCGATGGAGACGAGCTTGGGGAGCAGCGCCAGCGTCTGGTCGTGGATGTAGGGCGCGATGAGCAGCATCCCGGACAGCAGCGCCAGGCCGAGCGTCATGATCAGCGCATCCAGAGCCCCCGGGCCGTCCGCCCGCCGGTTGCGCCGGCGGACCAGCGCCATGATCCCCACCATCAGCACCGGGTACATCGCCAGGTAGACCGCGTCGCCCCAGGACGGGAACGGGACGGTGACACCGAACAGGATCCGGATGCTGTACGTGTAGACGTCGCCGATCCAGTAGAGCACCAGCCCCACGACGAACAGCCACCAGGCGACACCGGCGGCAGGGCGGTACATGCGGATCCCGACCACGGCGCCGACGATCCCGTACAGGCCGAGCCCGTTGATGACCAGCGGCGAGCCCTTCAGCGGGGGCACCAGGACGTACAGCGCGCAGACGACCGCGCCGACCGCAAAGAAGACCTGCCACAGGTGGCGGCGGTCCAACAGGGTGGCGAGTGGCGCGGGGCGCTCCATGTCCGCGTTACTCGGCAGACCCATCCCGGAGCTTGAAGCGCTCCGCCACTTCACCCAGAACTACCGACAAGTGGTCGATTTGCTCGTCGGTGTTGGCAGCGGTGAGCTGAAGGCGGAAGCCCACCTCCTCGCGGGGAACGAGCGGATAGGCGGCCATCGTCACGTAGATGCCGCGGTCAAACAGCAGGTCGCCGACCGCGTCGATGCTGTCTGGATCGGCGAGCGGGATCTCGATGATGGGGAAGCCGGAGTGGTTGGGCGTGGTGATGCCGAGCTGGTCGACGCGGTCGAGCACGCGCCGGGTGAGGCGGCTCAGCTCGGCCCGCAGCGCATCGCCGCGCACGTCGTTGACGCGCAGTCCCTCGAGCGCGGTCGCCAGCGAGGCGACCGGCGAGGGGCCGGAGTACAGATACGGAGAGGCGGCCGTCTTCAGCACGCGCTTGAGCGATGACGGACAGGCGATGAACGCCAGCAGCGACGAGTACGCCTTGGAGAAGCCGCCGACGAGGACGATGTTCTCGTAGCTCTCGCCGACATGGCGAACGAGGCTGTTGCCGCGGATGCCGTAGTCGCAGGGCTCCGATTCCGAGCGCTCGCCGATCACGCCGAAGCCGTGGGCGTCGTCGACGTAGAGGAGCGTGTCGTGCTCCCGAGCGAGCGCCGCGAACGCCTTCAGGTCCGGCGCGTTGCCGGTCATGCTGTTGACGCCGTCGATGCAGATCAGCCCCGGGCGGCGCCAGTCATCCGACTTGAGCAGCCGCTCGAGCTCGTCGAGGTCCTCATGGGCGAATCGCTCCACCGCCGCGCCCCGGGCGGCCGCGATGGCGCAGCCGTCGTAGATCGTCTTATGCGCGCGCCGATCGAGGAACACCGTGCCCCCGCCGGCCAGCACCGGGATGACCGACATGTGGATATGGGTGATCGTCGGCAGAAGGAGGCTGTCCTCACAGCCGAGCAGCTCGGTCAGCCGGGTCTCGATCTCCTCGTAGACCACCGGGCTGCCGAGCAGCCGTGACCAGCTGGGGTGTGTCCCCCAGCGCGCCAGGTACCCTGGGACGGCCTCGATGATCTCCTCGTCGAGATCGAGACCGAGGTAGTTGCAGGAGGCGTAGTCGGTCAGCCAGTGATCGCCGATGCGGATGTCGCGACCGTCGATCTCGTCGATGACGGCGTCGACCATCCGGTGGCTGTACTGGAGGCGGGCGAGATCCTCCGTGGATCGGATCCAGCGCTCCAGCCAGCGATCGTGCCGGCGCAGGCCCCAGCCGAGCGTCTGCCGAGGATCGCCCGGGGATGCGGGCGCGGGCGCCGACGATTCACCTGACTCAGGCCCATCCGGCGGCTGTGTAAGAAAAGCGTCTGAACGCGACATCAGACGCGTTATCGGTCCGACCCCGCCGGATCTAAAGGAATTCGGTCAAGTGCCGGTGGCCAGGGCGATCGCCCCCAGGACTCCGGCCCGGTCGCCCAGCCCCGGGGAGACGACGTACTCGTCGATCCGATCGTCCAGCAGCGGTGTGTCGAGATACCCGCCGACGAGCATCCGCAGCCCTTCCCGGACGGCCTGAAGCAGCCCCGCCCGCTCCATCACGCCCCCGCCGACGATGACCCGCTGCGGCGAGACGACGGTGACGATGCTGAGGATCCCCAGCGCCAGATACTCGGCCTCCAGGGCCCAGGCGGGATGCTCGTCGGACAGCTCCGGCGCGGCGGCGCCCCACCGGGCGGCGATGGCGCCGCCGGCGGCCAGCCCCTCCCAGCAGTCGCCGTGGACGGGACACGCCCCGTCGAACGGGTCACGAGTCCGGTCGTGGGGGATCCGCAGATGGCCGGGCTCCGGGTGGATGAGCCCGTGCACCGGCCGGCCGTCGATGATGATCCCGGCGCCGATGCCCGTCCCGACGGTGAGGTAGCAGAGGCTGGAGAAGTGGCGGCCGGCTCCCCACCGGTGTTCGCCCACGGCGGCCGCGTTGACATCGGTCTCGAAGCGGACGGGGACACGAAGCCGATCGCGGATGACGCCGGCCACCGGGGTGTGCGCCCAGCCGGGCTTGGGGGTCGTGGTCACATGCCCCCAGGTGGGCGAGGTCTGATCGAGGTCCAGGGGTCCGAACGCGCCGATGCCGATCGCCCGCGGCCGCGGCTGCCCGTCGGCGGCGAAGAACGCGATGATCCGCTCCAGCGTCTCGGCCGGCTCGGCGGTCCGGAACGTCGCCTCGGCGACGATGTCCTCCGGGCCGGTGCCGAGCGCGCAGACGCACCAGGTCCCGCCCGTCTCCACCCCGCCGTACAGCTCGGTCATCTGGCGTCGTGTCCCTGGTGGCGGGGATTCCGGTTCGCCGCGGCCGGAGCGGCGGACAGCATCGTCGCCAGCACCGGCTCCAGTCCCGGCGGGCGAGTCCATCCCCGGTTGGCCTGGGAGAAGCTGGGCTTGCTGGAGATCGTCCCGCCCGGCGCGCCCGCCGGCCCGGAGCTGCGGTGAGGCGTCTCCGGCGCAGCCGTCTCCGGAGCCAGCGGGTCGGCGCCGCCCGCGCAGAATCCGTAGTCGCGCGCCGGGGGCCCGTCGGCCGCCAGGTGGCCGTTCTCCCCGTTCCATAGCGGCCCCCGAGGGCCGGCGACCAGGACGTTCTGGTCGATCGTCAGCTCGATCGAGCTCTCCGGCTTGGCGGTGCTGACCTCGCTGGGCCGGGCGACCCCGAAGTGGCCCTGCCAGCACGCCCATGGGGTGCGCGCGATGTCGACGAGCGGCGTGGTGGCGGCGCGGAAGGCGAACCGGCCGGAGCCGCACACCACCCAGTCGCTGACGGCGCCGTCGAGTCCGTGGGCGAAGCGCCGGCGCGCGCCGCAACGCGGGTCATACGTGGGGTGGCCGCCGAGCGCGGCCTGGACGACCGGGTGGCCATCCTGGAGGGGGACCGCCGGATCGCCCCACGCATACCACTGCCCTTCGTCGCTGTGGCGGGCCAGGTACAGCCACACCGGTCGGCGCGTGCGGTGATCGATCAGCACGTCGATGTGCTCCCAGTCGCCCTGGTGAAGGTCGGTGTTGATGACGTCCCCGGCGACCGGCGCGGCGTTCATGAGGTCCGGCGTGGCGACCGTGGGGTAGTAGTTGTAGGGGTAGAAGAACCAGTACTCGAGTGCATCGAGCCCGGCGAGCGCGGCGGGCGGGTGGACCGGGAAATGCAGCGCCGTGGCCGCACCGGCGTAGAAGAAGTAGATCTCCGCCGTGTACCACGGATCCAGGCGACCCGGATCCGCCAGCCACTGGCGCACCGACGGGATCGGCTGACCGGGCTGCTGGCCGCGCAGGAGGGCGTCGAGCTGGGACGCCGGCCGCTGGCCGAGAGCCGGTGTGGCCGGGAATTGCAGGAACCAGTACGGGCTCGAGCCGGAGCCGGTCAGGTCCTGCGGTGACGGCGCGGTCACGAAGCATGCGGCGGGGACGTGGTGCAGGCAGGTGTGGCCGCCGTGGCCGCCGACATCGTGCAGCAGGGCGTTGACCGAGACGGCCCAGAAGGGATCGGCGACCGTCGTCAGCAGGGTCGGCTGGAGGCGGCGGGCCAGGGCGGCGATCTGCGGCGAGGTGTCCTGGATCGGCGCCTCCCCGTCGTGGGCCCGGCCGCCGGCGGGAGCGGGCCCGGCGATCACGCCCGCGCCCAGGGCCGGATCCCGGTAGCCGATGCTCGACGCGGGCGCCGGCGACCCCTGGCAGGTTGCGGTCCGCGCTCGCAGCTGGGGCCGGAAGACCGTCGGCACGCCGGCGTTGATGCCGAACAGGTGCAGGGCCAGCGTCGGCAGATTGGGGCGCTCCCCGGAGTCGAAGTCGTAGGACCGGGTGCCGCTGGACACGCTGCGGACCGACGAGGGCGCGAACTCGATGAGCCGCTCGTCGACGGAGGTGGCGTCGGCGAGCGGGGTGCAGGAGGCGATCGTGACACCGTCGCCGGTCCGAGCCACCCAGCCGCCGACCTGGGAGCCGGCGGTGGTGGCGACGGTCGTCTGCGGAAAGCCGATCGGCGGCAGCGAGACGTAGCTGATCCCCACCAGGGTGTAGATCAGCAGCAGGATCCACGGAGCCGGAGAGAGCAGGAAGTCCATGAGGCTCTGAGCGCGCTGTCGCCCCGTCCCGTACGCCCGCCCCCCGGTGGCGACCGCCACCCAGGTGAGGAGGAGCAGACCGACCGGAGCCACCGACAGCAGTGCCAGGACGACGACGACGCTCCAGACGACGCCGTGCAGAACCCGCCCGCCCCGCAACGGGCCGAGCACCGTCAGCAGCCCGGCGATGAGCAGGGAGAACACCAGCCACGGCAGCAGCAGCGACCACCAGTAGCCCGGGTGCGCCTGGTCGATCAGTCCCTTCGCCGCCTGCCCCAGGCCAAGTCCGAGCGTGACGGCGACGACGCCGACGTTGAAGCCCGCGACGATGCGGACATACGTGTCGCCGATCGGCGCCCGGTCGCCGGACGCCAGCGCCTGCGGCCGCTGAGACCGAAGGGTGATCGGCGGCGGGGTGAGCCGCCGGCGCGCGTCGGTGCGGTTGTAGCGGACGATGTGGTGCCACGCCCGGGCGTGCCGGCGCCAGGTCCAGCCGTGAACCAGCCACGCCACGGCGCACATCGCCGCAAACACCAGGGCCATGAGCCCCACCGTCTTCAGCCCGGTGCCGAACACTGAGCCTGCGGGCACCGCCTCCAGCCCGGCGTCGGCGGGCAGCCGCGCGGCGCCGAAGCGCACCCAGTCGATCGCGGCCCCCACCAGGTAGATGACGATGGCCGCGCCGGCAACGACCCCCGCGGCCTGCGCCGTCTCCAGTGACCCCGCCCTCCGGCCCGTCATGAGGGCCATTATCAGTTGGACCAGCGCGGTCGGCGAGTGATGGGTGTGGACTTGCTCAGCAATCCGGCACCATCAGGGCTGCAACCGCATCTCTTCGAGGTCGAGGTCGCGCTGGATCCGCGCCAGCACCTGCGCCGGCACCTGACGCTGCCCGCGCAGCTCGGCGAGCGCGCGGCGCTCGGCCTCGATCACCTCCCGCCGGAGCCGTTGGACCGCCTGATCGACGTCCGGGCCGTCCGCCGGCGCATGTCTCGCCCGCCGGCGGCGCGCCTCCAGGCGCTCCAGGCGGAGCTCGAGGACGGCGCGGAGGTGGTCGAGCGTCGTCTCGGGCACGTCAGCCTCCCCGGCCAGCTCCTCCAGCCGAGCCAGCCCGGCGTGGACGATCCGCTCGCGCGCCCGCACCTCCTGGCGCAGGAGCTCGTCGCCGCCGGCCAGCCCGAGCCGTCGCACGAGCGTCGCCAGCGTCAGGCTGGGCGGCACGAGCGTGGCGATCACGATGACGTAGACGAGGAAGATGATCTCGTCGCGCCCGGCGAACAGATGGTGAGAGACGACCAGCGGAATCGACAGCGCGCCCGCCAGCGACAGGGCGCCCCGCATCCCGCTGAAGCCGAGCACGATCAGTTCCGGCCCGGATAGCGGGTCCTCGCCGCCTCGGCCCCGCCTCAGCGTCTGCCCCAGCCACAGCGCGCCCATCCACGCCGCGCGGACCACCAGGACGACCACCACCAGCACCGCCCCGTCGGCGATCCCGGTCGCCACGTCGCCGCTCAGCCCGGACACGATCGACGGCAGTTGGAGCCCGATGAGCAGGAACAGCACCGATTCCAGCACAAAGGTCAGCGCGTTCCAGAACGGCTCGGTGTTCAGTCGCGTTCCGGCCGAGCTGATCTCGTCGGCCTGGCTGCCGGCATACAGCCCCGTCGTGACCGCCGCCAGGACGCCGGACCAGCCGATCCCGTACGCGGCGACGTACGAGCCGAACGCCGCCAGCAAGCCGAGGACGATCTCGACCGACGGCTCGTCGAGACGCCGGCGCAGCCGCACCAGCACCCAGCCGACGACCAGCCCCACGGCACAGCCGCCGACGGAGATCTCGACGAACTTCAGGACGCCGCCGCCGACCGAGATGCCGCCGGCGGCGGCCGCCGCGGCGACCTGAAAAGCCGCCAGTCCGGTCCCGTCGTTGATGAGCGACTCGCCTTCCAGGATCGCGACGATCCGCTCGGGCGCTCCCACGCCCCGGATGACCGCGCTCGCCGAGACGGGATCGGTCGGCGCGCTCAGCGCCCCCAACACCAGCGCGCTGACCCACGGGAGCCCCGTGAGCGCGCGCCCCACCGTCGCGACCGCGGCCACGGTGATGAGCACCAGCCCAGTGGCCAACGTCAGGATATGGGCCAGGTTGGAGCGCAGGTCGAAGCTGGCCGCCCGGAAGGCCGCCGCGTAGACGAGCGGCGGCAAGACCCCCAGGAGCACGAGTTGCGGTTGCAGACGCACCTCCGGGACGCCGGGAATGAGGCCGAGCACCAGCCCTCCGAGCACCAGGACCGCCGCGTGGGGCAGGCCGGCGCGTTCGGCGATGGCGGCCAGGACGGCCACCCCGGCCAGAAGCCCGATGAGGATCTCGATCTGCTGCATGCGCGCCGTGAGCCGGCTACCCGCGCCAGACCCTCTCAGACCGAGCGGACCGGTGGCGGTCTGACGCCCGGCGGGTCTGGCGTGCCGGCGGCGCCGCGCCCGGGGCGGCTACGCGTCCGGCCACAGGGCGCCGTCGGCGACCGCTCCCTGCTCGATCCGCTCCAGGGTCTCGTCGGTGCGCCGGTCGGCGACCATCGCCTCCAGAGCCTCGCCGATCGTCGGCGCCCACACACGCCGCATCACCGCGGGCCGCCCGCTCTGACCCTGCAGCTCGGCCCAGTCCAGGGCCACGCCGCCGCGCCCGCCACCGTCGGTGTCCTCCTCGCCGGCCAGGATCGTGATCTGGGCTCGCCAGCCGTGCGGGCACAGCTCGCTCATCATCGCGCGGGCCCGCATCTCGGCGCCGGCGGCCGCCTGCAGGCGCCGGCGCCGGCCGCGCCAGGAGCGCAGGACATCGCGACAGCTCGAGACGGCGAGGCCGAGCAGCGGGACCATCAGGGCACCGACGCAGATGACGAAGGCGGCCAGGATCAGCGGAGCGATCAGGTTCACCTGCCCAGCGTGGAACCTCACCCCACCGAACTGGACCGCACTGGTCGGCACCATTCCCAAGGTACTCCGTGTCACGCCGTCGTCAAGCCGCGAACGGCCGGCCGGACACACCTTTGCCCCCGGGTCAGCGGTGAGCGATCGTCAGGAGGGCGGCGCTGCCCGGCGGGACCCTCACCCCGTAGCTGCCGGCCCGGGCGGCCACCGCCTGCGGGCGGGGCGCGGGCAGGACGCCGGTCGCCGTGTCGGTGCCGAAGCTGGCCCCGCCCAGGCTGATGCCCCCGGTGGCGTAGGCGCTGGGGCCACCGAGCCGCTCGACCGCCGCCGGGCCGACGCCGCCGGGGACGCGCACCTCCGTCTGCGCCGAATTGCGCAGGTCGTCGTTGATGAGCAGGACCCGGACCTTGTGGTCGGCGGCACGCGTCGCCCAGGCGCGCAGCGCGGTCTGAGCCGCGGAGTTGATCCGCAGCAGCCGGGATCCTCCCGGCGCCGCCTGGGCGAACATGAGCGCGCCATAGTACAGCGGGTGGACGGTGCCCAGCCACTGGCCGTGGGACTGCGTGAAGTCGAACAGGCCGTTGGCCGAGTTGGGGTAGGTGTGGAGGTTGACACCGTCGATGCCCTGGGAGGCGATCTGAAACAGGGAGTCCATGAGCCAGAGCGCGGAGGCAACCGTGTTACTGACGCCAGAGCGGCCGTTGCAGCTGATCGAGCCCATCTCGTCGACCCGGAACGCCCCGCCGTCACGATGGATGAGCGACACGTACGGATTGAGGCCGATGGCGAGATCGCGCGAGTTCACGATGTTGAGGAGGTTGGGGACCGACGGGTACTGGAGCGACGTGGGGTCGGTGACGCACTGATTGAGGCCGTAGGCGTGCGACGTGAGCACCCTCACCTGAGACCTCCGGGAGACGAAACCGCTGAAGATGTTCATCCACGGCCCGTTCCCGGTCTCCGGCCCCGCGACCGGAAGCCGGGGGATGACCTTCAGCGTCCGCGAGAACTCCCGGGCGAACGCGTGCGGGCCATATGTCGGCCGCCGGGCGTAGACCGGGGCGCCGTACTGGAGATACCAGGGGATCGGCTTTCGGTGCAGGGTGCGATACCAGGGGAAGATGGGGTACAGGTCCGGCTCGTTGCCGATCTCCACCGCGGCGATGTTGCTGAGACCCACGCCGGCGGTCAGCTGCGAGGCCTCCACCTGCGAGATCCGACGGCGGTTGGCCTCGAGGTTGACGCCGAGGATGAGCTGGGCGTTCGTCGCCTGAACCAGGCTGCGGGCCGCGGCTGTCCAGCCGGGCCACAGGTCGTACGTCACGCCGTACGGTTGTCGCATGCCGGGGACCGGCCACCACGTCCGGTCGGTGCTCTGACCGCCGATCCGGATCACCGGCCGCCCGGAGGGGTCCAGGTTGCGGAGCAGCTGCGTGAACACCGGGTCGACCGTGCTGGGCGTCGCGCCGGCCAACCGAGGGATCGTGTTGTACTCCAGCGCCAGCCCCAGGAAGTTGGGCGAGATCGGCCGGGCGGTCGTCGCCGCGCCCACCGACATCCGGAACACGTATGCCTGCGCGGGCGGGACCGCGGCGACGCAGGCGACCGCGGCGAACGCCATCAGCGCGCCGACCACCGCTACTGATCGACGCAGCCGGGGACCCACGGGCGCGGATTATTCCGCCTCGGCCCGATGGATGCCGCAGCGGCGCCGGCGGGTGGGCGGGCGCCTCCGGCGCGGACATGGCCGCCGCCGTCGCCCGCCTGGCCGAGATCGGCGGCGGGCAGGTCGCTGTCCTCGACGGACGGGTGCTGGGCGAGCTTCCGCTTCCGCTGGCCGGGCTGATGAGCGATCGCGGGGCCGACGAGGTCGCCGATCAGATCGCGTCGCTCGGCCGCGTCGCCGCCGACCGCCTGGGGGTCAGCGTCGCGGAGCCCTTCATGCAGCTGTCGTTCCTCGCCCTGTCAGTCATCCCGGAGCTCCGGCTGACCGACGGCGGACTGGTCGACGTGGAGCGCTTCGAGTACGTGCCCGTGGAGGTCGCGTGATGTGTGGCCCTGTGGACATGGAGCGCGTCCGTGGGTTCACGCACAATGCCCGCCGGGTAGTGCCGTGTCCGTGACTGAAACCGCATTGCACGAGCGGACCGGAGTCCCGGGCGGGCCGGTCGCGGACGAGCCGGCGTTCGAGGTCCGGGGGATCGATTACATCCCGGCGGCCGAGCGGCGGGGGCGGCCGATCGACCTGCTCTGGATGTGGGCCGGCGCCCTGTTCAACGTCGAGTACGTCGTCTACGGGGCGCTCGTGATCTCCTTTGGCCTGTCCTTCTGGCAGGCGGCCCTGGTCATCGTCGTCGGCAACCTGTCGTACCTGATCACCGGCCTGGGCAGCCTCCAGGGACCGGCGGCCGGCACCTCGGTGTTCACCATCAGCCGCGCGCCGTTCGGCCCGCGCGGCGCCCGGCTGGTGTCCGCGTTCAACTGGATCACCCAGGTGGGATATGAGACCGAGGGGCTGGCCCTCGTCGTCCTGGCCGGGCTGGCGCTGGCGGCCAAGGCCGGGGTGCACTCCTCCACCGGGCTGAAGGTGGGGCTGATCGTCGCCGCCGCCCTCATCCAGCTGGTGCTCCCGTTGCTTGGACACGGCACGATGCTTCGCGTCCTGCGGCTGCTCGTCGTGCCGTTCGTCGTCCTGTTCTTGCTCCTGGCCATCCTCACCCTGCCCAAGGCCCATCTGGGGGCCGGCAGCAACGCGGGCTGGGAGACGATGATGGTGGCGCTGGCGCTGATTCTTTCAGCGGGCGGCTACGGGTGGGTGATGAACGCCAGCGACTACTCCCGGTATCTCCCGGCGGCCACCAGCCGCCGGAAGATCGTGTGGTCGGTCGCGGTCGGCGGCTATGTCGCCTCGACGCTGCTCAGCCTTCTCGGCGCCGCCGTCGCCACCGCGGTCAGCTCGGCCACGGATCCGATCTCCGGCCTCCCCCACGCCTTCCCGGGCTGGTTTCTGGTCCCGTACCTCATCTTCGTGGTCATCCAGCTGTTCGCGATCAACAGCGTCGACCTGTATTCGTCCGGGTTGACGCTCCAGGCGATCATCCCCACCATCCGGCGCTGGCAGACGGTGCTGATCGACACCGTCGTCGCCGGAGGCCTGACCGCCGTGACCGTGTTCTCGTCGTCGTTCAACACGTTCATCACCGACTTCCTGCTGTTCATGATCGTCTGGATCGCCCCCTGGGTGGCGATCTATCTCGTCGACTGGTGGCTGCGCCGCGGGCGCTATGACTCCCGCGCCCTGCTCAGCACCCGTGCGGGCATCTACTGGCGCAACGGCGGCATCCACGTCCCCGGGCTCCTCGCGCAGCTGATCGGCATGGGCGCCGCCGCCTCCTGGCTGGACACGACGGTCTGGCAGGGGCCGCTGTCGTCGGCCACCAACGGCGCCGATCTCAGCGTCTTCATGGGTGCCCTGTTCGGCGGCGGGGTGTACTTCCTGCTCGCCCGCCGAGCGGTTTCAAGCGAGGCCGCCGCCAAAACCCCGGCCTGACGCAAGCTGCTTACCCATACGGTAAGTCAGATGCCACACGCCCCTGGGCCACGCCTGAGCCTTGACACCCTGCCGGCGCTGGCGCCGGAGGTCCGACCGCGCATCGATCCCCGCGGGCTGAAGGTGGGCATCGTGCACCTGGGGATCGGCGCCTTTCAGCGCGCCCATCAGGCCGTGTTCACCGAGGACGCCGTCGCCGCCGCCGGCGGCGACTGGGGCATCTGCGGCGTTACCCAGCGCAGCCCCGGCGTCGTCGAGCAGCTGGGGCCCCAGGACGGCCTGTACTCGGTCACCGCACGCGACCGTGACGGCGCGATGACGCGGGTCATCGGCGCGGTGCGCGAGCTGCGCTGGGTGGGCAGGGACGCCGCCGAAGTGCTCGACCGGATCGCCGCCCCCACCACCGCCGTCGTCAGCCTCACCGTGACCGAGAAGGGCTACCGCCAGGACCCGGCCACCGGCCGGCTCAACCGGCGGGACCCGGACATCGCCGCCGACCTCGCCGACGGAGGGACCCGCACGGTGCTCGGCCAGCTGGCGGCGGGCCTGCGCCACCGGCGTCATGCGAACGGCGCCCCGCTGACGATCGTCTCCTGCGACAACCTGCCGGGCAACGGCCGCCGGCTCGCCGGGCTGATGCACGAGTTCACCGAGGGCGACGCGCTCCAGCGGTGGATCGAGCAGTCGGTCGCCTTCCCCTCGACGATGGTGGACCGGATCGTCCCGGCCACCACCGCTCCGGACCGGGCCGAGATCGCCGGCGCGCTCGGCGTCGCCGACGAGGGCGCGGTGGTCACCGAGCCGTTCGCCCAATGGGTGATCGAGGACGCGTTCGCCGCGGCCCGTCCCGCCTGGGAGCGCGGCGGGGCGATCGTCACCGACGACGTGCGCCCGTACGAGGAGATCAAGCTGCGGCTGCTCAACGGCACGCACTCGACGATCGCCTACCTCGGCGCCCTCGCCGGGTACGACCTGATCGCCGACGCCGTCGATCCCGCCGGGCCGTTCTCCGGCGTGCTGCGCGCGCTCATGGCCCAGGACGCCGCGCCGACGGTGACGGTCCCGGACGGGTTCAACCTCGCCGCCTATCAGGATGAGGTCCTGGAGCGGTTTGCCAATCCGGCGCTGCGCTACACCACGCTCCAGGTCGCCTCCGACGGCAGCCAGAAGCTTCCCCAGCGCCTGCTGGCCGCGGCGCTCGACCGCCGCCGCGCCGGCGCCGAGCCGGGGATGGCGGCGCTCGGCGTCGCCGCCTGGATGCGCTTCGTCAGCGCCCATCGCTCGGACGGCGGCGACGATTTGCCGGTCGACGATCCGCTGGCGGACACCATCAGCGAGCGCCTCGGCGGCCGGAGCGCCCCGCCCCAGGTCGTCGACCGGCTGCTCTCCCTGCGCGAGATCTTCACGCCGGAGCTCGCCTCCGACGACGTCTGGCGCGACCTCCTCGTCGACCGGCTGGAGATGCTCAACCGGGACGGAGCAGCGGCGACGGCCCGCCGACTGGCCGGCTGAGCCAAGCTAAGCCCCGCCCGGCGCCGACTCCAGCAAGTTGGCCCGGACACGGGCCAGGTGGGCCTCCATGACCCGGATGGCGTGGTTGAGCTCCCGGGCACCCAGCGCCTCGACGAGCTCTGCGTGCTCGGCCTGGTAGGCGGCGCGACGCTCCCGGGAGTCGTTGCGGCGCTTGAGGTTGCCCCAGATCTCGCCCTTGCGCGCGGTCTCCACAACGCTGTACATGGCCAGCAGCAGCTCGTTGCGGCTGGCGGCGACGATCGCGTGGTGGAGCGCGAAGTCCCACACCTCGAACTCCTCGTAGCTCTCGGCGGCGGCGCCCCCCTCGACGCAGCGGCGCATCTCCTGAAAATCCCGCGGCGTGGCCCAGGCCACGACGAGCGGCAGCACCTGCGGCTCGATCAGCCGGCGCGCTGCCATGACATCGGCGGGACTCACGCCGGAGACGGCGCGGGGGTCGACGACCGCTCCGCGCCCCGCCGGGGGACGAAGGAACGTCCCGCGACCGACCTCCCGGGAGATCCGCCCCTCGGCCTCGAGCATCGCCAGGGCGTTGCGCACGACCGTCCGGGTCACTCCGAACTCGGTGGCCAGGCTCCGTTCGGTCGGCAGCCGCCCGCTCGGCGCGTACGCCGGGTCCTCGCAGCGCGTGAGGATGAGCGCGGCCAGGTCACGCCCGTGGGCCGGGGGTTGCGGCTGCGCCGGAGAAGGTGATATCGCCATTGAGTTCTGTGGATCCGTTGCCCGCTGGCCATTAAACAGAAGAGGACCAGGCGACTGCAACCAATCGAACCTTGTTGGGTGTGTTCATCAAGTCCTAACGTTGCCGTTTGACTTGAATTACAGGCGGGTGTAGGTTCCAACCAATCCGACACATCGAACCCAAGGGCTTGGGCTTCGGGTGTCCGACGCTCCAGAGGAGAGGAGATCCATAGCCGTGCGACTTGCCACCGTGAACACGGACGGGGGACCGCGCCTGCACGTCCGCGGGCAAACCGGCTACGTCGACGTAGCCAATGCCACCGGGGACGACCGACTCTCGGACCTCAGCGCCGTGCTCTCCGGCGGCCAGGAGGCCCTCGCGCTGGTTCGACGGGCCACCGAGCAGGACGGGCGGGAGCTCACCGAGGCCGAGTACGGCCCCGCGGTTCCCGCGCCACGCCGGGTCCTGTGCTTCGGCGTCAACTACGTGGAGCACGCCCTCGAGGGCGGGCGCCCACCGACGACCTGGCCGGAGGTGTTCGTTCGCGGCGCAGAATCGGTCTGCGCCCCGTACGGGGATCTCATCAAGCCGAACCTGACCTCCCGCTTTGACTTTGAGGGGGAGCTCGCCCTCGTCGTCGGGCGCGGGGGCCGCTACATCGAAACGGAGGACGCCCTGTCGGCGATCGTCGGGTACACGATCATGATGGACGGGTCGGCCCGCGAGTGGCAGCGGGCAGGCTCGCAGTGGACCGCGGGCAAGAACTTCGACGGCACGATGCCGATCGGCCCGGAGATCGTCACCACGGACGAGCTCGACGCCTCCGACGTCCAGCTCATCACCACGCTCAACGGCGAGGTGATGCAGTCCGCCAGCACGGCGCAGATGATCTTCGACATCCCCCGGTGCATCGAGTTCGTCTCATCGTTCACCACGCTGCACCCGGGTGACGTGATCGCCACCGGGACTCCGGGGGGCGTCGGCTTCGCCCGCACCCCGCCCGTCTGGCTGACACCCGGTGACCTCCTGGAGGTCAGCGTCGAAGGATTGGGACGGATCGCCAACCGCATCGTTGCCGAGGGCGGCGATCACGCCGACTGGCCATGGGTCCCGCCGGCCCCGGCCAAAGCCACGCTCTGACCAGCCCCATCGTACGAGGAGAGAAAGCATGGGCGCACGCAGATCGACACTCAGGTCACGCCGGACGCTGCCGGCGGTGACGGCGGCGGTCCTGGCTCTGGCCGCCGCCGGCTGCGGGAGCAGCTCCAGCAGCTCATCGAGCGCCGCCGGTGGCGGAGGCGCGGCCAGCTCCAGCTCTGGCTCCGGCGGCGGATCGACGCTGACCGTGGCCGACGTCGCTCCGTTCACCGGCACCGACGGCGCGCTCGGCCCCACATACCTGGTCTCGTGCGATGCGGCGACCTCCGCCGTCAACGCGGCCGGCGGTGTCATGGGACACCACCTGAACTGCAAGGCGGTCGACACCCGGGGTGACCCGGCCGACGCCGTCCCGGCCGTCCACCAGATGTACGCCTCCAGCAGCCCGGCGCTCGTCATCGGCTGCACCTCCGACGAGGCCGCTTCCGTGGTGCCCATCTTCGGCGCCAACCACACGGTGTCGTTCTGCATGACCGGTCAGTCGGAGTTCGACCACGTGAAGTTCCCGTACTTCTACCGGCTCGTCCCGCCTGACCTGTCGGAGTCCTACGCCATGACCGCGATCGCCCAGCAGAAGGGCTACAAGCGGGTCGCGCTGGCCTTCGGCAACGACATCGGCTCGCAGACGTTCGTCGGCCCTGCCATCGCGGCCATCAAGAAGGCCGGAATGACGCTGGTCGCCAACGAGACGCTCGACCTGAACGCCACCACGTTCCGCACCGAGGCGGCCAAGATCGTGGCCGCCAAGCCGGACGTGATCATGACCGAGGCCCTGGGGCCCACCGAGGCATCCTTCATGACCGAGGTCAAGCAGCTCAACGGCGGCAAGTCGATTCCGATCATCGGCACCTCGGCGACCATCTCGCCGGACTGGTACAAGTCGGTGGCGGCGGCCGTGGGCGCGAGCACGCTGGCCTCGAGCTTCGCGGCCGACAACCTGGTCACGGAGACGAGCGGCCCGGCCTACCAGGCGTTCTCGAAGGCCATGTTCGCCGAGAAGGGCAAGGTCGGTCAGACGGGCAACTTCGCCACCTACCTGACCGCCCCGGGAGCCGTGCATCTGTACGACGGGATCAACCTGGCGGCCCTGTCGATGCTGGCGGCGAAGAGCACCTCGACGTCGGCCTGGATGCCCTGGCTGATCAAGATCGGCAACGGCGTACCGGGTGCCACCGTCGTGCACTCGTTCGCCGAGGGCGCCGCGGCGCTCAAGGCGGGCAAGCAGATCCGCTACGAGGGTCCGGGTGGGCCGACGAACTTCGACGCCTACCACGACTCCGCCGGACTGTTCCAGACCGACACGTACTCGCCGAGCGGCGCGGTCAACGTCAGCGGCAACATCGCGGTGAGCAAGCTGCGAGCATTGGGTCTGTAAGGGTCATGCTCGCCAGCGGCAGCATCCTCGTCACCTCGTTTGGGTTCGGCCTCGTCAGCGCGGCCGTCCTCGCCCTGGCGGCGGTTGGGTTCACGTTGCAGTTCGCAGTGACGAACGTGCTCAACCTCGCCTACGCGGCGGTCATGACCGTGTCCGCGTACGCGGCGTATGCGCTCAACAACGCAGGCGTCAGCGTGTGGATCGCGACGTTGGCGGGGATCGCTGCCGGCGCACTGGTGTCGGTGTTTCTCAACAGCGCGGTGTACACACCGTTCAAGCACCGGGGCAGCTCGCCGATCGCGCTGGTCATCGTCTCCCTGGGGCTGACGCTGATCCTGGAGTTCGGCACCCAGGCGGTGGCCGGCGCCACCAATGTGTCCTACAACATGAGCCAGGGGGCGACGGTCAAGCTCGGATCGATCGAGCTGACCGTCGTCCAGCTGGTCATCATCGGTCTGAGCGTGGTCGTGATGCTGCTCGTCCACGTCCTCATTCGTTACTCCAAGCTCGGCAAGGCGATGCGTGCCACCGCGGCCAACCCCAATCTGGCGCGTAACTGCGGCATCCGGACGGCACGGGTGGTGATGCTCACCTGGTTGATCAGCGGCGCGCTGTGCGGCTTGGCGGGCGTCACGTTCGCCATGAATTCCGGGACGTTCGGCGCCACCAGCACCGACCTGTTCCTCGTCCTGATCCTGGCCGCCGTGTTCCTGGGCGGGCCCGGCGAGCCCTACGGAGCCATGCTGGGTGCGCTCGTCATCGGCCTGGCAACGGAGATGAGCGCCGCCGTGATCGTCTCCGACTACAAGGACGTGATCGCGTTCGTGATCCTGCTCGCGATGCTGGCGGTGCGCCCGACCGGACTGCTGGGAGCCCCGGTCGAGGCCGGAAGAACCTGACCGACCGGTGGTCTACTACATCACCAATCTGCTGGTCTACGCCGGGGTCGATGCCATCGCCTGCCTGGGGCTGAGCCAGCAGTTCGGCATCGGCGGGGTCACCAACTTCGGCTTCATCATCTTCCAGGCCGCCGGCGCCTATACCGCCGGCGTGCTGTCGCTTCCCTCCTCGAGTGCCGACGGCGGCTTTCAGCACTACGTCCTGGGGTGGAACCTCCCGTTCCCGTTGCCCTGGATCGGCGCCGCGATCGTCGGCGGGCTGCTGGCGATCCCGTTTGCGGCGATCGTCGGAAAGCGGCTGCGCGGCGACTTCGCCGCGGTGGGCCTGCTCGTCACCGCAGTGATGTTCAACCTGCTGGTCAACAACTACGTGCCGCTGTTCAACGGCGCCGCCGGTCTGTCGCTGGTGCCCTCGCCGCTGCAGAGCCACTTCAACCCGCAGGGCGCCACGTATCAGTGGGGCTACGGGGTCGTCGCCATCCTGCTGGTGCTCGCCACCTACTGGTTCTGCCAGCGGATCACCAACTCGCCGTTCGGCCGGACGCTGCGCGCGATGCGCGACAACGACCTGGTCGCCGACTCGCTGGGCAAGAACCTGCGCTCGCTGCGGACGTCGTCGCTCGTCATCGGCGGCGCCATCGCCGGTCTCTCCGGAGGCGTCCTGGTCGGCTTCATCAATCTGTGGGACCCCCAGGCGTGGGCGTACGCGGAGACCGTCGTCCTGTTCGCAGCGGTCATCATCGGCGGCCTGGGCAACCACCGCGGGGCCATCCTCGGCGCCATCCTGGTGCCCGTCGCCTTCGAGGAGGCCACGCGTTACATCCCGCCGGTCAACGGCAACCCCAACCTCATCCCGGCGCTGCAGTGGGTCGTCATCGGCTGCCTCATCCTCCTGTTCCTCTGGTTCCGGCCCCAGGGCATCCTTCCGGAGCGCCGGCGCAAGCTGTCGACGCGGCCGCTGCCGGCCGAGACGACGGCGCCGGACGCCGTGGGGACGGCCGCTCCGCGGCTGGCCGGCGCCGCCCCCAACGGCTCAGGGGCCGCCGAGGTCATCCTGGAGTGCCGGGACCTGGTGCGCACGTTCAACGGCGTCCCGGCCGTCGACGGCGTGTCCATGACATTCCAGCGCGCGCGTCTGACCGGCATCATCGGCCCCAACGGCGCCGGCAAGTCGACGGTCCTGGCGATGCTGGCCGGCACGCTGCCGGCGACGAGCGGGGCCGTGCTGCTCAGGGGCGAGGACGTGACCGGCCTGCCCGCCTACCGCCGCGCGCGCCTGGGACTGGTGCGGACGTTCCAGCTGGCCAGCGAGTTCAAGCGGCTGACGGTGCTGGAGAACCTGGTCGCGGCCATCCCCAACCAGCGGGGCGAGACGTTCCGGGGCGCGCTGCTGGGCCGGCGCTACTGGGGGGTTCAGGAGCGGGCCTTGATCGAGCGCGCTGAGGCGATGCTGGAGCGCTTTGGGCTGCTGGCGCTGGCCGATCGCTACGCCGGCGACCTGAGCGGTGGCCAGCGGCGGCTGGTGGAGATCATGCGCGCGTTGATGGCGGAGCCGGACGTGCTCCTCCTCGACGAGCCGATGGCCGGCGTCCATCCGCGCCTCGCTCATGAGATCGGCATGCAGCTCGTGCGGTTGTGCGAGGAGGGGACCACGGTCGTGATGGTCGAGCACGAGCTGTCGATCATGGACGAGTTCTGCGACCCCGTGTTCGTCCTGGCCGACGGCCGGGTGCTCGCCGAGGGCACGATGGCCGCGCTCCGCGCCAAGGAGGAAGTGGTGGAGGCCTACCTTGTCGGCTGATCCGGTCAGCGCCGACGCGCTGCTGTCCGACCGGGTGCAGGGAATCGAGCTACGCACCGAGGAGCTGGCGGCCGGTTACAACCGCAGCCCGGTGGTCCACGGCGTCTCGATCTCGGTGGCGCCCGGCGAGATCGTGTCGATCGTCGGACCCAACGGCTCCGGCAAGAGCACGCTGCTCAAGGCCATCGTCGGCGTCGTCGAGACGCTCTCCGGCAGCGTGCTGATCGGCGGCCGCGACGTCACCGGCTGGGCCTCGGAGAACATCGCCCGAATGGGCGTCGGCTATGTGCCCCAGGTCGACGACGTGTTCCCGCCGCTGACCGTGCGGGAGAACCTGGAGATGGGCGGCTACCTGCTCAAGTCCCGCCAGATCGAGCCCCGGATCGAGCACGTCATGTCCGTGTTCCCGCAGCTGAGCGGCATGGCCGCCCGGCGGGCGGGCAAGCTCAGCGGTGGCGAGCGCAAGATGCTGGCGATGGGGCGCGCACTCATGCTGGCACCCGCCCTCGTCGTCCTCGACGAGCCGACGGCCAACCTCGCACCCATCATCGCCCACACGGTCCTGCAGGAGCACGTCCGCCAGCTCGCCGCCACTGGCGCCTCGGTGCTGGTGGTCGAGCAGCGGGCGCGGGCGGTGCTAGAGATCTCCGACCGGACCTACGTCCTCGGCGGGGGGCGCCTGCAGATGGAGGGCACGCCGGCCGAGCTGTCGGCCAGCTCGGAGTTCGTCGAGTCGTTCCTGGGCGGCGGGCGGCGCTGACGCCGGTCAAAACCCGGCGCGCCATCGCACCCGCCCACCACCCGCCGCGAGGGAGCGGGCCGAGTCGCGGGCGTCACCTACTGGATCTGCATCCCGGAGATGGCCCGGCTGATGACCAGGCGCTGGATCTCCGAGGTGCCTTCGAAGATGGTGTAGATCTTGGCGTCGCGGTGCATCCGCTCCACCGGGAACTCCCGGGTGTAGCCGTTGCCGCCGAGGATCTGGATCGCCCGCTCGGTCGCCCACACCGCCACCTCGCCGGCCTTGAGCTTGCTCATCGAGCCCTCGGCCGCGTCGAAGTCCTTGCCGTTGCGCCCCATCCAGGCGGCGCGCCAGACGAGCAGCCGGGCGGCGTCGATCTCCATCTTCATGTCGGCCAAGGTGAAGGCGATCGCCTGGTTGGAGACGATCGGCCGGCCGAACTGGGAGCGCTCCCTGGCGTAGTCCAGGGCGTATTCGTAGGCGGCACGGGCGATGCCGAGCGCCTGGGCGCCGACCGTCGGCCGGCTCATCTCGAACGTCCGCATCGCCGCCTGGCCGCGTGAGCTCTGCCCCTCCCGGGCCCGGGCGAGCCGCTCGTCGAGCTTCTCCTTGCCGCCGAGCAGCGACGTGCTCCCGCCCCACCCCACGGGCGCGCTGGCCGCGCTGCGGGGCAACCCGGAGTCCGACGTCATCTTCGCCGCCCACACCGGACTGGGGCTGGCCGCGTTCCCCCGCCGGCTGGGGCGCGACCCGCCGATCGGCCGGACGCTGACCTCGCACGTGTGGCGGGCCCCAGCGCACGAGCGACCGGACGATCCCGAGGCTCAGGTGGACTGGCTGTACGCCTGGTGGCAACGCATCGACGACTGGGTCGAGGCGCCGGGACGGGAGTGAGGCGACGCCGCGGTCCTGATGCGCGCTTCTCCCGGTTCGCCGTCGCGCGGTATCCCTGATGCCGCAGTGGCGATCCGCTGAGACACTGCGGCGAAGGTCAATCGCGAGGGCCGCCGATGCTGGGCATGATCAAGGTGAACCTGCTGCGCCGGTGGGCGCGGACGACGCTGACGGCGCTCGGCGTCGCGGTCGGCGTGACCACGATTGTGGCGCTGTTGGCGGTGACCGGAGGGCTGTCGCGGAGCGCCGGCGATCTCTCGCATCTGGGGCGGGCCGACTTCGGCGTCTTCCAGGCCGGACTGGCCGACCTGACGGCATCGTCGCTGCCGGACTCCGTGGTGCCGCGGATCGAGGCGCTGCCGGGGGTCGCGGCGGCCGTCCCGGTGCAGATCGTCGCCCACGCGGTCGCCGCCGATTCATCCGTCCTGCTGTTCGGCGCCGAGCCGTCCAGCTTCCTCACCCGGCGCCTGGTCCTCACCGCCGGGCGGCCGCCCCACGGAGCCGAACTGTTCGTCGGCTTCGGAGCGGCGAGCCGGCTGCATGTGGCGCCCGGCCGGGTCCTGGTCGTCGGCGGTCGCCGCTTTCCGGTGGCGGGCATCTATCGCTCCGGCATCTCGCTGGAGGACTCTGGCGTCGTCCTCCCACTCGCGACCACGCAACGGCTGGCGCACCGGCCGGGTGAGGTGAGCATGGTGGCGATCTCGATCGCGCCGGGCCACCGAGAGACTCAAGTCGAGGCCCAGGTGCAGCGGGCGATCCCGGGGACGCTCGCGCTCGGCGATCCCGGCGAGGTGGCCCGCGTCGACACCAACAGCCGCATCATCACCCAGGCGGCGATCATCATCGCGGTGCTGGCGCTGCTGCTGGGCGCGGTGGTGGTGATCAACACGATGGCGATGGCGGTGATCGAGCGCCGCCGGGAGTTCGGCGTTCTGGCCGCCCTGGGCTGGAGCAGGCCGCGGATCGCGCGGCTGATCCTCGGCGAGTCGCTGGCGATCAGCCTCACCGGCGCCGCAATCGGTCTCGTCCTGGGTGCTCTCGCCAGCGAACTGGTCGTCCACGCGCTCGCGGCGGCGACGTTCGTCGCGCCCTACGTCAGCCCGTGGGTGTTGGCCCGCGGGCTGCTCGTCGGCCTCGCCCTGGGGGTCCTCGGCGCAATGTTCTGCGTCTGGCAGGTGATGCGGGTGCCACTGCTCCGGGCCATCAACCGCTCCTGAGAGCCGGGCCGGCCGGCCGGCCGGTGCTCACTGGAGGGGAGGCAGCACCTCCGCGCACTGGCTCAGTCCGTAGGCCTGTGCGCCGCTGCTCGCGGCCTGCGCGACGGGCCCGGCGTGCTGGAGCAGCGCCATGGCCTGGGGCAGCCGACCGGCGGCGACGGCCGAGGCGGCCGCGCCGAGTTCATCGACGATCTTCGTGAACGGGGTCAGGAATCGCTGGATCGCCGCATGATCGCCGCTGGGCTGCTTGAGCTGCTTGAGCTGGGCGAGGTAGCCGGCGCCCACCGCGTGCAGCCGCTCCAGGTCGCCGGCCAGCCGCCTGGCGGGGGCGGCGCCGCCGGTGACGACCGAGGCCGCCGCCGCGGTCAGGTCGTCGATCAGCGGTCCCGTCTGGGCACGTGCCGCCTTGCAGACCGCTTCCGCCTTGGACATGTACCGCGCCTTGGCGGACGAGCTGCTGGAGGAGCCACACCCCGCCAGCGCGACGGCGAGGCCGACCACCAGCGCCGCGACGATCCTCATACGACCCGCCCGTCGATGAGATGGATGACGCGGTCGGCCCGGTCGGCGACGGCGGCATCATGGCTGACCACCACCACGGTCATGCCATGGCTTTCGCGGAGGGCGGCGAGCAGATTGAGCGCACGCCGGCTCCCCTCGGAGTCAAGCGCGCCCGTGGGCTCGTCGGCGAGCAGCACCCGGGGGTGGTTGGCGAGCGCGCGCGCCAGTGCCACCGCCTGTCGCTGCCCGCCGGAGAGCTCAGCGGGCAGGTGGCGGCCTCGATCGGCCAGCCCCACCTCGGCCAGCAGCTCGGCGCTTCGGCGATGACGCTCGTGGCGCCCCACCCCTCCCCCCAGCAGCGCTGCCTCGATGTTGCCCTGCGCGCTCAGCTGCTCGAGGAGCAGATTGTCCTGGAAGACGAACCCCACCGTGCGGAGACGGAACTCGACCGCGTGGCGCGGATCTGGTACCGGCGTCCCCGCCACGCTGATCTCGCCGGAGTCCGGGCGATCCAGACTCCCGATCAGGTTGAGCAGCGTGCTCTTGCCCGAGCCGGACGGGCCGGTGATCGTCACGAACTCCGAGCGTGCGATCGTGAGCGAGACTCCCCGCAGCGCGCGGATCGGACCGAACGACCTGACGACCTCATCGACCTCGATCTCGGCGCCATCCTCGTCCCAGCCGGTCCGGTGATCGGTCCCGGGATGAGCGCGCCGGCGGGCGACGGCCCGTGTCTTTGCAGCGGCGCGCGCGAGTGCTCCTTGCGACGGCGTCATCGGTGTCATCGTCCGTGCCGAGCGCCGTCGCGGAAACCGAACCTTGTACGAAGCATGGAGGGCCGACTACGGTGACGGCGGCCGCGGGAAGTCTCGCGATGCCGTCCGGGAGTCCTCACCGGCGCCACCGCGGTGGCCTCCGGATGGTCCGGGGGCAGCCGGAGGCTTGACGCGCCACAATGTCCCGAGATGCTGACGGCCGACGAACGGGGGGCCGACATCGCCGCCCTGGAGGCGGTGCAGGACCGCGTGCTGTGGCTGGCCACCTCCATCATCCACCACGCCAACCGCGTACGGAAGACGAGCTCCGGAGTGAAGGTCGGCGGCCATCAGGCCTCGTCGGCGTCGATGGTCTCGATCATGACCGCGCTGTGGTTCGAGCACCTGCGAGCGCCGGACCGCGTCTCGGTCAAGCCCCACGCCTCGCCGGTGCTCCATGCCATCGAATATCTGCTCGGCCGGCTGGACCGCGAGTACCTGACGACGCTGCGGGAGTTCGGCGGCCTGCAGAGCTACCCCAGCCGGCTCAAGGATCCGGTCCCGGCCGACTTCTCCACCGGGTCGGTCGGCATTGGGGCGACGGCGCCGATCTGGAGCGCGATCGCGCACCGCTACGTCGCCGGGCACTTCGACGTTCCGCAGGGCGGGCGCCAGATCGCGCTGCTCGGCGATGCCGAGCTCGACGAGGGCGCCTGCTGGGAGGCGATCGTCGATCCGGTCGTCCCCCATCTCGGCGAGGTGCTGTGGGTCGTCGATCTCAACCGCCAGTCGCTCGACCGCATCGTCCCGGAGATGGCGGCGGGGCGGCTGGTGTCGATGTTCGAGGCCGCCGGGTGGCAGGCGATCGTCGTCAAGTACGGGCGCTGGCTGCGGGAGCTGTTCGGCCGGCCGGGCGGTGAGGCGCTGCGAACGCGCATCGACGAGATGCGCAACGAGGAGTTCCAGCGCCTCCTGCGGGCCGACGCCGCCGAACTGCGCGAGCGCCTGCCTCGAAGCGGGCGCGGCGCCCGGGAGCTCGCCCGCCTCGTCTCAGGGCTCGATGATGACGAGTTGCTGCGCGCCATCCGCGACCTCGCCGGCCACGATTTGTCCGATCTGCTCGCCGCGTTCGCGGAGGCCGACCGGGCTACCGACCGGCCGTCGGTCATCTTCGCCTACACGATCAAGGCCTGGCGCCTGGCCACCGAGGGCCATCCCGGCAACCACTCGGCGCTGCTGTCCGAGGCGCAATGGCGGCAGCTCGCCGCCGCGCTCGGCGCCGACGCGGACGACCCGTGGGCGCCGCTTGACCCGGATTCAGACGCCGCGGGGCTGTGCCGCCGGACGGCGGCCCGGCTGACGCGCGGGCCGGCGGTCACCGCCGCCGCCCCCGGGGTGCCGGCCGAGTTCGATCGCGGCCACTCCGGCCGCGAGTCGACCCAGCAGGCGTTCGGCCGCTTCTTTGTCGACCTTGCCCACGCGGCGCCCGAGGTGGCCGCCCACGTCGTCACCGTCAGCCCCGACGTCGCCTCCTCGACGAATCTCGGCGGCTGGATCAACCGCGTCGGGGTATGGGAATTGGACCCCACCCAGCGCATCGACTGGTTCGCCGACGACACCGACACGCTGGTGCGTTGGCGCGAGTCCGATCATGGACAACACATCGAACTGGGGATCGCCGAGGGCAACCTGGTCGGCCTCCTCGGTGAGCTGGGGCTGACCTGGGCGCGCGACGGCCATCCGCTGTTGCCGATCGGCACCCTGTATGACCCGTTCGTCAACCGGGCCCTCGAGCCATGGTCGTTCGGCATCTACGCCGGTGCCCAATCGATCCTGATCGGCACGCCGTCCGGGGTCACGCTCGCTCCGGAGGGCGGCGCGCACCAGTCGATCACCACTCCCTCGGTGGGGTTGGAGCAGCCCCGCTGCGTCGCCTGGGAGCCCGCGTTCGGCCAGGACCTGGAATGGACGCTGCTGCATGCTCTGGGGCAGCTGGGCTTCGACGGGGGTACGTCGGCCTACTTCCGCCTGACGACGCGGCCGCTCGATCAGTCGCTGGCGGCGGTCCCGGCGCCGGGGACGCCCGAGCGGGAACAGCGCCGCCGCCAGGTGCTGGCCGGCGGCTACCCGCTGCGGCGCTGCGACGGCCGTCCGGCGGTGACGGTGGCGGCGGTCGGCGCGGTTCTGCCGGAGGCGGCGGCCGCGGCCGCCGAGCTGGAGGAGGCCGGGATCCCGTGCGATGTGATCTGCCTGACCTCGGCGGACCTCATCTTCCGGGCCCTGCAGGCCCGGCAGGGGCTCGGTGGCGGCGAGGGCCGCATCCTCGATGAGCTGTTCGGAGCCGACCGGGCGGTGCCGATCGTCTCGGTGCTCGACGGGCACCCGCACACGCTCAGCTTCCTCGCGGCGATCCGGGGTGTGCCGATCGCCTGCCTCGGCGTCTCCGACTTCGGCCAGTCCGGCGACGTCGACGACCTCTATCGGTACTTCGGCATCGACGCCGACACGATCGTCGGCGCCGCCCTCGACCTCGTCCAGGGTGGGGTTGCATGATTGACCTGGCGATGCCCCAGCTCTCGGACTCCATGGAGGAGGGGACGCTGATCAAGTGGCTCAAGCGCGACGGGGAGCGGGTGGCGCCCGGCGATGAGCTGGTGGAGGTCGAGACCGACAAGGCGACCGTGACCGTCAACGCCGACATGGAGGGCGTGCTGAGCATCGTCGCCGCCGAGGGCATGACGGTGGCCGTCGGCGAGCTCATCGCCCGGCTGGCGCCCGCCTCCGAGGACCTCGACGTCGCGCCGGAGATCGCCGACAAGGCCCCGGCCGAGCCCGCGCCGCCGGTCGTCACGTCCGCGACAGCGGCCCCCGCGCCGGCCGCGGGGGTGCCCGAGCGGGTGGCCGACGGGAACGGGCACCCGGCCGCCACTCCCCTGGCCCGGCGCGCCGCCCGGCTTCACGGCGTCACCCTCGCCGCTGTGTCCGGCACCGGGCCGCGCGGGCGGATCACGCGCGACGACGTCCTGGAGGCGGCCGGCATCGCCAAGCCGCCCCCGGAGGCCGCGCCCCCGGAGGCCGCGCCCCCGGCGGTCGCGGCCATCCCCGCGGTCGACGGGGCCGAGGCGCAGCGGTTCAGCCGTCTGCAGCAGCTCATCGCCCGGCGGATGAGCGAGTCGCGAGCCACGATCCCGGAGTTCGAGGTACAGACCGACGTCGTCATGGACGAGGCCGTCGCTCTCCGGGAGCGTCTCCGCGGTGCCGTCGACGGCGAGCAGCCGCTCCCCTCGCTCAACGACCTCGTCGTCCGCGCCTGCGCCCTGACGCTCCGTCGCCATCCCCGGCTCAATGCGTCCTATACCCCGGAGGCGCTGCGGGTGTGGCCGAACGTCAACATCGGCGTTGCCGTCGCCACCGACGCGGCGCTCATCGTCCCGGTCCTCCGGGATGCCGATGCGCTGTCGCTGGGGCAGATCGCCCGCGAGACCCGGCGGCTGGCCGAGCGGGTGCGCGCCGGCCAGATCAGCCCGGCGGAGCTGGAGGGCGGCACCTTCACCGTCTCCAACCTCGGCATGTACGGGATGACGGCAATCCGCCCGGTCATCAACTTCCCGCAGGTCGCCATCCTCGGTGTCGGCGCCGCGCGCGACACGCTGGCCCGGGCCGGCGATGAAATCGTCGACCGCAAGCTCATGACACTGACGTTGAGCGCCGACCATCGCGCCGTCTACGGCGCCGACGCAGCCCGATTTCTGGCTGACCTGCGCGACCTCCTCCAGGCTCCGCTGGGCATCCTGCTGTAGACGCCGGCCCGCCGCCAGCGCCGCAGGGGGACCAGGGTCAGCCCAGCGGGCCGGCCGCCCAGCGTTCGATGAGGACGCGGGCGATCGACACCCCCGGCGGGAGCCGGAAGTCCCCTTCCTCGCCGGCCAGGGCCCGGCGGACGGCGTCGCGGTCGACCCAGCGGACCTCGTCGAGCTCACCGTCGCGCGCCCGGGGCTCGCCGCCCTCGGAGACAGCGTGGAAGCCGAGCATCAGCGATGCCGGGAACGGCCACGGCTGCGAGGCCACGAACACGGGATCGCGGGCGACGATCCCGGATTCCTCGACGACCTCGCGGACGACCGCCTCCTCGGCCGCCTCGCCCGGCGAGACAAAGCCGGCCAGCACCGACAGGCGGCCCTTGGGCCAGCCCGCGCGGCGGCCGAGCAGGAGCCGGTCGCCATGCTCGACGGTCATGATCACGCACGGGTCGGTGCGCGGGAAATGGTGGGCTCCGCAGCGCGGGCAGCTCCGCGAGTACCCCGCCTCGTCGACGGACGTCGGCGCTCCGCAGTTGGCGCAGAAGCGGTGACGGCGATGCCAGTTGAGCAGCGCGACGACGTACGCGGCGAGGCCCGCCTCGGCCGGAGCCAGCACGAGACCGGCCTCACGCAGCGGCATGATGTCGGCGCCCTCCACCATCCCCAGCTGCCCGGGTCGCGGCAGCGTCTCCAGATCGACGGCGAACAGAGGCGCGCCGTCCTCGAGCCCCAGCAGGATCGGCTCCGCGCGCCCCTCAGACGGGAGCTCACTGCGCTGGAGCGCCGGCGCCCCGCCGTTGGCGATGACGACGCCCTCGTGGGTGGCGGTCACCGCCTGCGCGGCAGGGTGGTCAAGTGAGCGGCGGACCCAGTCCGGGTCCTTGCGCTCCACCGAGGCGCGGTCCAGCGCCATTCCGGTGAACGGGGGCAGGCTGGACGGGGGACCAGGGGCGCGCATCGACCTCATCTGAGCTTAGGAATGCTCTGGTCGCCGATCCCGGCTGCGACCGCTCACGCCCGCCGGGCCGGGTCGCCGGCGGGCAGGACATCGCAGGCCCACTCAGACCGCTTCCAGTCCGGAACCGGCGTCTCGCGGTCCGCCCGGGGAACGAAGCGGGAGCGCTCGACCAGCGCCAGCCGATGGATGTACCGCGGGCAGTTGGGAAACACCTCGGTGGCGCGAACGCGGACGATGAACTGCGCCTCGCGGTACGTGGCGAGGAGCTCGTCGGCCTCGTCGATGCGGGCGATCCCGTTCAGCCGCAGCCGGGACGGGCGCTCGGCGGTGAAGTCGATGAACAGCATGCCGACGTGGGGATTCTCGAGCACGTTGCCCATCGACAGGTACATGCCGTTGCCGTCGTAGTTCGGAAACGCGACCGTCTCCTCGTCGACCACCCGCACGAAGCCGGGCTCACCGCCCTTGTACGAGCATTGGGGCCGGCCGTCGGCGTCAGCGGTGGCCAGGAAGAACATGTCCTGGCGCTCGATGAACGCCCGGTCCTGCGGAGAGATGACCGGGCGGGTCAGAAACCGCTCCTGGAGACGATCCGCCAGCCGGCGGGTGTCGAGCCGGTCCTGCCAGCGACGCGATCCTCGGTTGTACGCCGAGCCGGTCGCGCCTGAGGACTGCGAGGCCTCCACACGGGCAGGCTAACTCCGCCGGGGCCCGGAGTCACGTCCGCGCGCGGAATCGCCGCCCAGATTCACCCGCATTGTCCTTGCCGGCCGCCGTCCGGCAGAATCGCTCGCCGATGCTGATCGACGGACGGTCCTACGCGGCGGAGCTGAGCGATGTCCTGCGCGACGAACTGGAGCAGCTGCCCGGGGGCGCAGGCATCGCCACCGTCCTGGTCGGCGAAGACACCGCTGCCGAGGTGTACCAGCGGCGGATCGACCGACATGCCCGCGAGGCCGGCATCGTGTCGCGCCCGGAACAGCTCCCCGCCGACGCCACCCTCGGTCAGGTCGTCGGCAAGATCGCCGAGCTCGACGTCGATCCGGAGATCACCGGGATCCTGCTGCTCCGGCCGCTGCCGCCCCACCTCGAGGAATCCCGGGTGTTCGCCTCGCTGCCGCCGCTCAAGGACGTCGAGGCCCTCCACCCTGTCAACGCCGGGCTGCTGTCGCTGGGGATGCCGCGCTTCGTCCCCTCCACCCCGGCCGCCGCGTTTTACATGTTGGACCGCTACACCGAGTCGGTCGGCCGCGATCCCGCCACCGCCTACGACGGACAGGACCTGGTCCTGGTCGGCCGCTCCAACAACGTGGGCAAGCCGGCGGCGATCCTGGGGCTCCAGCGCAATGCCACCGTCATCTCGGCCCACCGCCACACCTACGACGCCGGGCGCCTGGCCGAGCACACCCGGACGGCCGACATCCTCATCGTGGCCGTCGGCGTTCCCGGCCTCATCACCGGCGACCTCGTCCGCGACGGGGCGCTGGTCATCGACATCGGCATCAATGCCATCCGCAACCCGGACGGCTCCGTCCGCCTGGTCGGCGATGTCGATACGGCCTCGGTCGAGCCGATCGCCGAGGCCGTGTCGCCCGTGCCCGGAGGCGTGGGGCCGATCACCGACATCTGGGTGCTGCGCAACACGGTGACCGCCGCCTGGCTGCAGACGGCTCCGCCGGTCCGCACCGCGGCTTGAGCTCTGACCGGCCGCCGCATCCGGGCGGCCGGTCTCTGTCAGGGTGTCCTACACCTCGGCCGCGAGCGCCCTCTGGCCGAGGGGGAAGCCAACTCCGGTCAGCAGCTCTGACACGTCCCACAGCCGCCGCCCCACGTCGCTGTCCATCGCCGCACTCGACCGGCTGACCAGCTTTGGCGCACCGCGCTGCTCCATGAACCCGCCCGGACCGGCGAAGCTGTTGCCCGGCACCTCACCCACCGCCGCATACAGGGTCGGCAGCGCGCCGCCCTCGGCGTCCTGGGCGACCAGGCGGTTGGCGAGGACACTGAATAGGTCGTACGCCCGGGATCCACTGTGGAACTGGAGGTTGGTGGCGGCGTATCCGGGATGGGCGGCGGTGGCGCGCACCGTGGAGCCGGCGACGGTCAGGCGCCGCTGCAGCTCGGCGGTGAACAGGAGGTTGGCGAGCTTGGACTGGCCGTAGGCGCGCCAGGCGCGGTAGCGCCTGTGCTCCCAGTTGAGGTCGTCGAAGTCGATGGCGCCGAAACGATGCGCCGTCGACGAGACAGTCACCACGCGGTCGGTGACGTGCTCCAGGAGCAGGTTCGTCAGCGCGAAGTGCCCCAGGTGGTTGGTGCCGAGCTGCAGCTCGAAGCCGTCGGCGGTCTTTGAGTACGGCGGGATCATGATCCCGGCGTTGTTGATGAGGACGTCGATCTCGCCGTCCCAGTCGGCGGCGAACCGGCGGATCGAGTCCAGGCTGGCCAGATCGAGGTGGCGGACCTCGGTGGCGCCCGGCATCCGGGCGGCCGCCGCCTGTCCCTTGTCGGTGTTGCGCACGGCGAGGACGACGCGCGCCTCGCGGCCGGCCAGCGACCGGGCCGCGGCCTCGCCGATCCCGCTGTTGGCGCCAGTGATGATCACGGTCCGGCCGCTCATGTCCGGAATGCTCTGAGTGGAGAAAGTAGTCATGGACAACAATGTAGCTGCCGACAACAATGATGTCAACGCCTACTTCGTTCGCTACTCTTGGCAGTCGGTTGCGATGACCCAACGTCCCTACCACCACGGCAACCTCCGGAGCGCCCTGCTCGATGCCGCTGAGCGGACGGTCCGCGATCGCGGCGTCGACGCGCTGTCCCTGCGCGAGCTGGCCCGCGAGGTGGGCGTCAGCCACGGGGCGCCCCGCCGCCACTTCTCAGATCGCCAGGCGCTCCTCGACGCATTGGCGGAGGCCGGCTTCGAGCGCCTCCGGCTCGAGCTCCGGGCGGCGCTCGACGGCGCCGGGCCGGCCTTCTTCGACCGCCTCCGCGCCACCGCCGCCGCCTACGTCCGCTTTGCCATCGACGATTCCGCTCTCCTGGAGCTGATGTTCGCGGGGAAGCACCGCGACGGCGCGGCGATGCTCGAGGAGGCGGCCGAACGGGCTTTCTCGGTGATGCTGGAGCTCATCGAGCAGGGCCAGGCCGAGGGGTTCCTGGAGCCGGGCGACCCCGAGCGGGTCGGCCTGGTCCTGTTTGCCACGATCCAGGGCATCGCGACGCTCGTGACCGCCGGCGTCGTTGCCTCCGAGCAGGTGGGCGAGCTCCTGGGCGACTCGATCGCGCACTTCCTCCGCGGGTCGCGGGCGGTCGCCTGATCCTGTCCTCGCCGGCCGCGGCGGGTCGCGGGCGGTCGCCTGATCCTGTCCTCGCCGGCCGCAGCGGCTCATGGCGCGGCTCGGATCAGCATCATTGAGCCCCGGGATGCGCCTGGCCCCCATCTGCCTTGCCACCACCTGCCTGGCCGCCGGCCTGCTGGCCGGCTGCGGCTCCGCCCAGAGCGGACTGAGCGCTTCGGGCGCCGGTGCGCTCCGCTCCCAGCTGGCCGCGGTGGAGTCCCACGCCGCCCGCGGTGACCGCGCCGGGGCGCTCACCGCGCTATCGGCGGTCAACGCCACGGTGAGCCATGACGCCTCTCAGCTGAGCTCGTCGGAGCTGACGGCGCTGCGGATGGGGATCGCCCGCGTCCGCAGCCGCATTCTCGCCACCATCGCTGCGCCCGCGACCACCGCGGCCACCACGTCCACCCCGGCCACCACGTCCACCCCGGCCCCGGTCAGCACGCCGACCGCCCCCGCCGGCACGCCGACACCGCCCAAGGCCCCCGGCGCCCAGGGTCACGGCCCGGGGGGCCATGGTCCGCCGGGCCATCGCCACGGCCACCATCACGGTCACGGCGACGGGAGCGACCACTAGTGGACACCTAGACCCCGGGCGTGGCGGGTACTTCCCGCGCGGCAATGGCGTCGGCCAGCCGTGCGTGGTCACGCTCGTTCTGATCGGCGTAGGCCGTGGCGAAGCGGCCGATCGCGCGGTCGAACGCGGAGCCCTTGCCCAGGTAAACGGCGATCGCCAGCCGGTCGCCGGAGCGGGCGTGGGCCCGGGCCAGCGACCACCCGCAGGCGCGCGTGTACGCGTGCAGGCCTGACGCGTTCATCTTCGAGAGGTCGATCGACGCCTTCCAGTCCCACAGCTGGCGGATGTAGAAGTCGTGCTCCTGGCCGTCGAGGCCCGTGCTCCGCTGCCAGCCCAGGAAAACGTCGATCGCCGCCTGGGAGAGCCGCTGGCCACGGACGACCCGCTCGCCGTGGTGGGCGAACTCGCTTGCGCCCAGGTACGGCTCGAGCACCGACGCCTGCGCCTCCTTCATTTGCAGCACGAGCGGGTCCCGCCCGCCCCGTCCGACGAACAGGAGGATCCAGGCGCGGGTGCCGACGCTTCCTACGCCGACCACCTTGCGCGCCATGTCGACGAACCGGTAGGAGCCGAGCAGGTAGCGCCGATCCGCATCGAGGCTCGCCTCGTACTGGTCGAGCGCGGCCCGGATGATCTCGGCGTCCGTGCGCACATCGGCGGGGTCGACCAAGTCGGCGAGCGGGACGAGCAGGGGCGGGACGCGCCGAAAGCGCAGCTCACCGTCGACCCGCTGGGTGAGCTTCGCGACCGCCCGCAGGCTCGTCTTGCGCCGCCCCCGGGCGAACGGCTTGGTGAACAGGATCTGGCCCTTCTGGCCCAATCTGCCGCCGAAACGATCCACCAGCTCGCTGGCGTTGAGGCGGTCGTACCAGACATCGAGATGGCTCTCGCGTGCGAAGCCGCGGATCCCTTCGCGGTACTCCCGCACGCATTCGGTCACGAGCCATCGCCTGCGATCCGACCGCAGCCCAATGTCGCGGCCCGCGATCTCGACGCTCGCCGCCAGCCGCTTGACGTCCCACTCCCACGGACCGGGCAGCGTCTCGTCGAAATCGTTCGGCCCAAAGATCATCCGGCGGTCCTGGGCGGCGAAGCCGCCGAAGTTCGAGACGTGGGCGTCGCCGCACGCCTGCACGACGATGCCTGAAGTCGGAGTGGCCGCCAGGTCAGCTGCCATCACGGCGGCGGCGCCCCGGTAGAAGGTGAATGGCGAGAGGCTCATCCGGCCGTAGCGGATCGGAATGAGCTCCGGGATCCGAGTCGCTGCCTGAGCCTGCAGGATCCCGATCGGATCGCGCCGATCCGGGGCAGCTCGCCAATCACCGTGGGAGGAACGCGGCGCCGCCCCGCGGGCCGCTCGGCCGCGCTCGGCCGATTCCCCCGGCTGCAGCGTCGCCTGGCCCTTCACATCCGATGGCTCGAGCACGTCCGTCAACTCGACCGCAAAGGCTGCTCGCCGACATTCAGCCGAGCATCATCCGAATCGGATTACAACCGGGCGGGCCGGCGGCGCGCGCCCGGCGGGCCGGCGGCTACCGCCGCTGTGCCGGCGGCTCGCTCACATCGGCCTCCCGGTCGACGGTGCCGTCGCTGGCCAGCTGCTGGGCGAGACCCTCGGTCTCCGCGGAATGCCCCTCGATCCGGACCCGCGGAAGCCGTGCGTCGAGCCACCGCGGCAGCCGCCACGTGACCGGGCCCAGGATCTCCAGGACGGCGGGGAGCAGGACGCAGCGCACGACGAGCGCGTCCAGGAACACGGCGGCCGCCAGGCCAAAGCCGAACTCCTTGATCGAGCGCTGGTTCCCCAGCATGAACGAGAGAAACACGCAGATCATGATCGCCGCGGCGGCGCTGATGACCCGGCCGGTCAGTGCGATGCCGTCGACGACAGCGCGCGATGCATCCCGCTGCCGAACCCACTCCTCCCGGATCCTGGAGATGAGGAACACCTCGTAATCCATGGAGAGACCGAAGACCACGGCGAACATGAGGACGGGGATCCAGGGCTCGACGGGTCCCGGAGTGACGCCGATTACGCTCGCGAACCAGCCGTTCTCGAACACCGCCACCGTCGCCCCCAGGGCGCCGCCGATGCTGATCAGGTTCATGACCGCCGCCTGCACCGGGATGACCAGCGACCGGAAGATCACGAACAGCAGCAGCGCGGACAACACGACGACGATGCCGATGAACAGCGGGAGCTTCGCCGCCAGCACGTGTGAGAAGTCGATGGAGCCGGCCGTGAACCCTCCCACCAGGGGCCGAGAGCCGAACACCCGCTTGAACGGGGGCAGGGTGGACTGGCGCAGGTGGTTGACCAGGTCGGTCGTCGCCTGCGCCTGGGGCGCCGACCTGGGATACGTTTCGATCACCGCCACCCGGCCGGAGGGGGCGATCCGCGGCGGGCTGACCGCCGCCACATTCGGGGTGTGCGCGAGCGCGGCGCGCACCGCCACCAGCTCGGCGCGCTGAGCCGGGCCGGACATCTGCACGGCGACCAGAAGCGGCCCGTTGAACCCGGCGCCGAAGCCCCGGGAGAGCAGGTTGAACGCCTTGTAGGTCGTCGTGTTCGACGGGTCGTTGCCGGAGTCACTGGACTCCAGCCTCATTCCGAGCACGGGCACGATGAACAGCAGCATCACCAGCGTCGACGCAATCGCCAGACGCCACGGGTGCGCCTGGACCATGAGGCTCCACCGCCGCCACGCCGAGGTCCGGGGTGGCCGCCCGTCGGCTTCGCGGCGCCGCGCCGACCGGCTCGGCCGCGCCACCCGCTCGCCGAACGCCGAGAGCATGGCGGGGAGCACGGTCAGCGATGCGGTCAGCACGAGCAGCACCGCCAGCACCGAGGCGATCGATAGCCCGTACAGGAACGTCACCCCGGTGGCGAACATCCCCAGGAGGGCGATGATGACGGTCGTTCCCGCCAGCAGGATGGCCCGTCCTGAGGTGTCCATCGCGCCGATGACGGCGCTGTGAACGTCCGCCCGCCGGGCGTAGTTCTCCCGGAAGCGGGTCACGATGAACAGCGCGTAGTCGACCCCGACCCCCAGCCCGATCATGACCGCCAGCTCCGGCCCGACCTGCGGCACACTGACGACGTGGGTGGACAGGCCGACGAGCGCGATGCCGGTGATGAGCCCCAGCCCGGCGGTGACCAGCGGCATCCCGGCGGCCACCAGCGAGCCGAACGTCAGCAGCAGGATGAGCATCGCGGCGATCACGCCGACGGTCGTCGCCGGGCCGATGTTGAAGCCCTCGGCATTCTCGATCACCTGCCCCCCGGCGGCGATCTGGAGCCCGGGAACGTGCACGGCAGCGATGGCGTTGATGACCGGCTGTCCCGTGCTGTTGGGCAGCAGATTGGCGCGCTTGGAGTAGTTGATCGTCGCAAACGCGGTGCGCCGGTCCCGGGAGATCTCGACCGCTCCGGCCGGGCCGTAGGGGCTGACCACGCTGACGACGTGAGGCATGCGGCCCACCCGGGCCAGGAGCGGAACGATCGCCGCCCGCACCGGCGGCGCGAGAACCGTCCCCTGCGACGTGTGAAACACGATCGTGTCGATGTCCCCGCTCTGGGACTTGAACTCGCCGTTGAGGAGGTCGACGACCCGCTGCGCCTCGGTGCCGGGCAGCGTGAAGTTGTTGGCGTACTGGCGGCCGACCGCCGTGGCGATCACCGTGCTCAGGATCGCCACCAGGATCCACCCGCCGACCACCCACCGGCGATGGGCGATGCACCAACGTGTCAGTCCGACCATGTCTCCGCTCCCGTTCGCGACCTGAGCGTTTCGCCGACTCTGCCCAACTGTAGCCAGCCCGCTTCGTGCCCCCTGTGAACGAGACGAGAACCACGGCCCCTCCTTCCCTAGCCGGTCGGAGAACCAGCCGGCGGCCGCGAGCTATCCGGGATCGACTTCGAGTACTAGCTTGCCGGTGTTCTCACTGCGGAACAGCCGCAGGAGCGTCTCCGGGAACGCCTGCACGCCGCCGGTGGCGATGTCCTCGAACGTCTTCAGGCGGCCCTCGGCCAGCCATCCGGCCATCTCCGCAGCCGCCTCGGCATAGCGATCGGCGTAGTCGAAGACAAGGAAGCCGGTCATGCTGGCGCGGTTGACCAGCAGCGACATGTAGTTGGCCGGCCCGCGCATCCCCTCGGTGGCGTTGTACTGGGAGATCGCGCCGCAGATGACGACGCGCGCATGCCGAGCCAGCAGCGCCAGCGCCGCGTCCAGGATCTCACCGCCGACGTTGTCGAAGTACACGTCGATCCCGTCCGGGCAGTGCTGGTGCAGCGCCCGGCCGACGCTCCCGGCACGGTAATCGATGCAGGCATCGAAGCCGAGGTCCTCGACGACGTGCCGGCACTTCTCCTCACCGCCGGCGATCCCCACCGCGCGGCACCCCTTGATCTTGGCGATCTGCCCAACCATGCCGCCGACCGCGCCCGCCGCCCCGGAGACGACGACCGTCTCCCCCTCCCGCGGACGGCCGACGTCGAGCAGGCCGAAATAGGCGGTCATCCCGGTCATGCCCAGCGCGCTCAGGTACACGGGGAGCGGGACGCGGTCCGGATCGACCTTGGTCAACCCGTCGCCGGGGAGGGTCGCGTACTCCTGAGCACCGGTGATCCCGGTGACGAAGTCACCCTCGGCAAACGCGGGATGCCGCGAGGCGAGGACCTCCCCGACACCGCCGGCGCGCATCACCTCGCCGAGCCCCACCGGCGGGATGTACGAGCGGGAGTCGTTCATCCACCCGCGCATCGCCGGGTCCAGCGACAGATAGCGGACCTTGACGAGCACGTCCCCGTCCTTAGGCTGAGCGATCGGTTCCTCGGTGTGCTCCCAGTCAGTGGGCTTGGGCAGGCCCACCGGACGGGCGGCCAGACGGACTTGGTGGTTGACGGCGTCCATGGTTCCTCGCTTTCAGTTGCCGGGCCAGCCTAGCCGGAGCCTTTCAGTTGCCGGGCCAGCCTAGCCGGGGCCGATCGCAACCACGGGGTCATGCCCCGGCCGCCACAGCCCCCGGGGCATCGCCGCGGTCACGAACGGCATCGCAGCGTCGCCGTGGGCGTCGACGGCGATCAGTCCCCCCGCGCCCCCGAGGGTCGCGACGTCGGCGAGCACCGCCGCACCCGCCTCGGCCAGCCCGCTCCCACGGGCCACCAGGGCAGCCACGCTGTGGGCGGCGGCGGCACGCACGAACGCCTCGCCGTCGCCGGTGCACGAGACGGCCACCCGGTCGTCGGCCCACGTGCCAGCGCCGATCAGCGGCGAGTCGCCGACCCTTCCGGGCGGCTGCCCGCTGATCCCGCCGGTGGACGTCGCCGCCGCCAACCGGCCCTGCGCGTCCCGGCAGACGGCGCCCACCGTTCCGTGCGCCTCACCGGCCCCGGCGAGGCGGTCCTGAAGCAGGTCGCGCTGGCGCGCGGTGATGAACTGGTCGTTGGCGACCTGCTCGACGCCCATCGCCGCGGCGTAGGCGTCACCGTTCTCACCGATCATGAGCACCTGGTCGGAGTCCATCACCCAGCCGGCGGCGTCGATCGGCCGCCGTGTCCGCCGCAGCCCGGCGACGGCGCCGGCCGCCCGGTCCGATCCGCGCATGACCGCCGCGCTCAGCTCGGCCGAGCCGTCCGCGCACAGTGCGGCTCCGTAACCGGCGTTGAACAGCTCGCAGTCCTCCAGGACCCGGACCGCCGCCAGGACGGCCGCCGTGGCGTCTGCGCCGAGCTCCAGCTCGTCGCGCGCGCTCCCCAAAGCCCGGCGCAGGGCCGCATGGCACCGGTCCTCCTGGGCGAGCACGGCCCGGCCGCCGCCCGCTCCGCCGTGGATGGCGACGAGCGGGCCGCCGGTCACGCGCTCACCTCCAGCGCCGCGGGCGCGCTGAGGAGGGGGAGCACCGCGCCCGGGTTGAGCAGATCGTCCGGGTCAAGCGCCCGCTTGATGGCGCGCATCGCGGCCACCTCGGCTGGGCCGACGGCGCGCTCCAGCCACCGCGCCTTGGCCACGCCGACGCCGTGCTCGGCGCTGATGGTGCCGCCGCACCTGAGCGTCAGCGACAGCACCGCATCGTCGACGCCGGGGTCGTCCGGGTTGACCCCCAGCACGTTGACGTGGACGTTGCCGTCGCCGAGATGACCGAACAGGATCACCCGGCCGCCGCCGGCGGCGTCAACCGCCTCCGGGACCTCCTCGAGGAACCGATCGAGGCGGTGAAGCGGCACGCCGACATCCAGCTTGTGCGGAATCCCCAGGGCGTTGATCGCGTCCGCGTGGCCCTCGCGCAGTCGCCACAGTGCCGCGCGGCCGGCGCTGTCGTCGGCCACGACGGCGTCCTCGACGCCGAGGCGCTCCAGCGCGGCGGCCAGCTCCTCGGTTGGATCCGCGATCGCCGCGCACTCGGCCAGGACGTAGAACGGCGCCGTCCGCCGCAGCGGCGATGGACGGCGCTGGTGGCGGAGGACGATCTCCAGCCCCTCGTCGAGGAAGAAGTCGCAGCTCTCCAGCGACGGCGCGTTGGCTCGCAGCGCGGCCAGCAGGTCCGCCGCCTCACCGGCCGACGCCAGCGCGACCAGCACGGCGACGCGGGAGCGCAGCGCGGGCACCAGCCGCCAGCGCACGCGGGTGATGATCCCCAGCGTCCCCTCGGAGCCGACGAGGAGCCCGGGCAGGTCGTAGCCGGCGTTGTCCTTCGTCAGCCCGGTCAGTCGCGACACCGTCGAGCCGTCGGCCAGGACCGCCTCGAGGCCGGCGACCCGGGCGCGGGCGGTCCCGTGGCGCAGCGCTCGTGCCCCGCCGGCATCGCAGGCCGTCGCGCCGCCGATGGTGGCCGAGTCACGGGCGGCGAAGTCCAGGCCGGCATCGTGGCCGGCGGCCCGGGCGGCCCGCTGAAGGCCGGCGAGCGTCGCTCCGGCGTCCACGGTCACCTGACCGACCGCGGCATCGACGTCGCCGATCTGGTCGAGACGCCGCAACGAGATGACGACCTCCCGGCGGCGGGGGACACCGGCTCCCACCAAGCCGGTGTTGCCGCCCTGCGGCACCACGGCCGCGCCGTGACGCGCGCAGGCGGTCATGACGGCGGCGACCTCGTCCGGGCTGCCGGGCCGTACCACACAGCGCGCAGGGCCGCCGTAGCGACCGGAGTAGTCGCGCTCGAACGCAGCCGTCAGCTCCGGGTCGGACAGCAGCTGCCGGCCGCCGACGATCTCGGCCAGCTCGTGCTCGAGGGCGGTCACGCGGAGCGCCCGCCCTGCCGCGTGTCCACCCCAACCGCGCGCACGCGCCGCGGGCGGCGGCTGAAAGGGGCAGCGCCGATCAGCTGCCCTCAGGCGCGGCGCGCCGGGCGACGCCGCTGGATTCGGCGGCGCGCGCCACCGCCGGAGCGACGGCGCTGACCACCTCGCGGTTGAACACGCTGGGAATGATGTACTCGGCGTGCAGTTGGTCGTTGGGGACGACGCTGGCGATCGCCCGCGCCGCGGCGAGCTTCATCTCCTCGTTGATCGCCGAGGCCCGCACGTCGAGCGCGCCTCGGAACACTCCCGGGAAGGCGAGCACGTTGTTGATCTGGTTGGGGTAATCCGAGCGCCCCGTGGCCATGATCGCGACCGAGTCGCCGACCTCCTCGACGCGCACCTCCGGATCCGGGTTGGCCATCGCAAACACGATCGGCTCCGGCGCCATCGTGAGCACGGCCTCCTTGGAGACCGCCCCCGGGCGCGACACACCGACCAGGACGTCGGCGCCGGCGAGCACGTCGTTGGCGGTGCCGCGCTCGCCGGCGGGATTGGTCCGCTCGGCGAGCGCCTCCAGCGCCGGGTCGAGCCCGGGCCGGCCCGCGTAGACGACGCCGTCGATGTCGCAGACGACGATAGTGCGAACGCCGTGCGCGAGCATGATCTCGGTGCAGGCTACGCCGGCGGCCCCGGCGCCCACGACGACGACCTTGACGTCCTCGGCGCGCTTGGCGACGACTCGCAGAGCGTTCATGAGCGCGGCCAGCACGACGATCGCGGTTCCGTGCTGATCATCGTGGAACACCGGGATGTCGAGGTCGGCCCGCAGCCGGCGCTCGATCTCAAAGCAGCGCGGCGCCGCGATGTCCTCCAGATTGATCCCGCCGAAGGCCGGCGCCGCCATCTTGACGAATCCGACGATGCTGTCGACATCCTTGCTGGCGACACACAGCGGGAAGGCGTCGACACCCGCGAACTCCTTGAACAGGACCGCCTTGCCCTCCATCACCGGCATCGCCGCCTCGGGACCGATGTCGCCGAGGCCCAGCACCGCGGTGCCGTCCGAGATGACCGCCACGGTATTGCCCTTGATGGTGAGCGACCACGCGTCCTCCGGGTGGTCGTGAATGGCCATGCTCACCCGGGCGACGCCGGGGGTGTAGGCCATCGACAGGTCGTCGCGGGTCTTGACCGCCACCGTGGGGGTGATCTCCAGCTTGCCGCCGAGGTGCATCAGGAAGGTCCGGTCGGAGACGTGCTCGACCTCAACCCCGGGCAGCGCGGAAACGGCGGCGACGACCGCGTGGCTGTGGTCGAGGTCGGCGCACGCGACCGTCACGTCGCGCACCACTTCGTGGCCCTCCACGCGCACCAGGTCGATCGCGCCGAGGATGGCGCCGGTCTGGCCGATGGCAGCCGCCACGCGGGCAAACGAACCGGGCGTCTGATGCAGATGGACGCGCATCGTGATGCTGTACGACGCCGACGGGTGCAGCCTCAGCGAGGGAGGCGCTGTGTCGGCCGGGGGCGTCGAGGTGTCATGCACTGCCATCTACGAACCCTCCAGGGGTTCGACGATAGCGCCTTCGCCCCCCGGCCCGCGCCAAGGGCGGGCTGGGGGCTCACCGTCGGTCCAGGGCGGGTGAGCCCCCAACGCCCTCTGCCCGCGGGGGGGTGGGCCGGATGCGTGGGCGGGGTCCTATCCCACGCGTCAGCGCTGAGCCGCGTCCGCCTCTGCGGCGAGGTTCTTCAGGAACGCGAAGAAGCCCGCCGACTGCCCGCGGAACAGACCGTCGGCCGTGAGGAATGCGAGCGCTCCGGTGGCCGCGCCCATGGTCCCGGTCGGCCGGATGATCGACACCCTGGGGAACTTCCGCTGGAGGAAGAAGGCCGGCTCGGGCATGATCAGGTTGGTCTGGAACAGTGGTCCGCCGAACGGCGCGGAATTGAGATCCGGGAAGGTGAGCCCGTTGGTGGGATCGGTCAGGGCCGGAGCGTTTCCCGCCTTGTCATGCCAGGTCTGGAAGTGCATGGCCTCGGTGGGGCCGATGCTCAGCAGGACCCGCATCACCCCCGGATCGCTCACGCGCTGGACGAGCGACGGATACAGGCTGGTCCCACCCTGTTCGATCGTGGCAAAGTGGAAGCCTGCCGTGTTGGCGATCGCCTGGATGTGTTTCTTCGGCGTCAGGTCGGCATCCGACCGCGGGATGGCCGGGAACTTCCCCTTGAGCAGACCGGGAACCGCCGCCGGGAAGCTGGCGCCGAGATCCGGGTTCTGTGCGCTGCGATACCGCGTCCACCACGTGGTGTCGACGGTCAGCTCCATGAGGTTGGTCAGCCGCTTGATCTGCTGGGCGCCGCTGGCCTTGCTGCTCGGCAGCGTCCGGAACGGCTCCAGGTTCACGGGCCGCCCGCCGCGCGACTCCAGATACGCGTTCAGGAACGTGAAGTGGCTGATCTCGTCGTCGGTGTTGTCATGGATGTACTGCGCCATGTCGGTGTCCAGCTGTTGCACCGCGTTGGCATACGTGCTGTTGCCGCTCCCGCCTGGGACCTCGCTGTCCTGGATGCCGGCCAGCTCGTTGTATTGCTGCCAGAGGTCGGCCTCCAGGATCTCGGCCGCGGCCAGGAAGCGGAGAATCGCCTGGTCGCCGGCGGTCAGACCTCCGCCGGCGGCCCACGCCTCCGGCGCCGCGGCGAGGAGGCCGGCGCCGAGGGCGCTCGCTCCTGCACTGGCCAGGAAGGACCGGCGGCTCAGTTCACTGCGCATGGCGTGTACTCCTTGTGGTAGTTGCACCCGTCGCTGGAGAGCGGCCGCCTGACCCCCAACGGGCTGAATCTGTCAGCCTCATATCCCCTGACACCGCGGGGGTCGCGTTCCTTCCCGCCAAGCGTGAAACTGATGGCCATGCCAACCCCCCACGACACCGTCACCAGCACCGACCGGGAGTCCCCGCCGGCGGATCGCCTCGTCGTCGCGGTCACCGGTCCCACCGGCACCTTCGGCTTCGGCCTGATGCCACTGCTGCAGGCCGAGCCCCAGGTGGAGCGGATCGTCGGCATCGCCCGCCGTCCGTTCGCGCCCGCCGAGCACGGGTGGAGCAAGATGGAGTACCGCCGCGGCGACGTGCGCGACCCGGACGCGCTCGCCCAGGCGTTCGCCGGCGCCGACGTCGTCGTCCACCTGGCGTTCATGATCACCGGTACCACCGACGCGGCCACGATCCGCGCCATCAACATCGACGGCACCGTCAACGCCTTCCGAGCCGCCCGCGAGGCCGGCGCCGCGCGCTTCGTCTACGCCTCGTCGGTCGCCGCCTATGGCTTCCATTCGGATAACCCGGTGGGGATGACCGAGGACTGGCCCACGCGCCCGGCCAGCCGGCTGTTCTACGCGCAGGAGAAAGCCGAGCTCGAGCGAGCGCTCCACGAGGAGGCCGGCGCGCACTCCACGCCGGCGCTCTACCTGCTGCGGCCACCCGTCGTGCTGGGACCTCACGCCTTGGGGGCCAAGGGCGCGCTGCCGGCACCGGTGTCCGACGCCGCCCGCCGGACGCTGCGCTTCCTGCGCGCCCTCCCCCTCCCCATCCCCGTGCTCGCCCCGGAGGTGCAGTTCCAGCTCATCCATGAGGCCGATGTCGGCCAGGCGCTGCTGAAGTGCATCCTGGGCGCAGGGCCACCCGGGGCCTACAACATTGCCGGCGACGGCATCCTGACCGGCGCCGACATCGCCCGCGAGCTCGGTCTGGCCCCGTTGGGGGTGCCGGCCTCCGTGGTCCACCGGGCCGCGCGGGCCGCGGCCTCGCTGCCCAAGCCGGCGTTTCTCCCGCCGGCCGCCGACTGGGTGGAGGCGTTCAGCCACCCGGCCATCATGGACACGACCAAGGCCAAGGAGCAGCTCGGCTGGACGCCGCGCTACACCGGCCTCGAGGCCCTGCGCGACACGCTCGCCCTGACGCCGTAGCGTCCTGATTCACAAATCCACGCCACCCTCAGGCCGTCTGGACGCGCCTGAGCCTGTCGTCAGCCCGTGTCGGCGAGCGCCGTGGCCAGGGCCCCGGCGAGCGTCGGCACCTCCTCCTCGGTCAGGGCCAGTGGCGGGCGGATCTTGAGCACGTTCCCGGCCGGCCCGGTCGTCCCCACCAGGACGCCGAGGTGGCGCATCCGATCGCGGACCGCGCGGGCCCGGGGCCCATCCGGCTCCCGGGTCGAGGGGTCGGCGACGAGCTCCACCCCCCAGGCCAGGCCGACACCGCGCACATCGCCGATCGCCGGCTGCGCGTCCGCCACCTGCGCCAGCGCGCCGCGCAGGGCGCGCCCCGTCCGCTGCACCCGGTCGAGCACGCGCTCATCCTCGATGACGTCGAGGACCGCGAGCGCAGCGGCGGCGCTCACCGGGTTGCCGCCGAACGTGCTGAACAGCGTGGTGTGGCCGACCAGCGCCGAGACGATGTCACGGCGGGTGATGACGGCGGCGACCGGGTGCCCGTTGCCCATCGGCTTGCCGAGGGTGACGAAGTCCGGGACGGCGCCGAAGCGCTGAAACGACCACAGGGCATCACCGGTCCGGCCGTGGCCCGCCTGGACCTCGTCGGCAATCCAGAGCCCGCCGGCCTCACGGTTGATGCGGACGAGCTCCTGGACATAACCGGGATCGAGGTCGGCGATCCCATCGCTGGTGATCAGGCCGTCGAGGATGACGGCCGCCGGGGCCAGTCCGCGCTCGCGAAGGCGGCCCACCGCCGCGGCGAACGCGGTGGCATCCAGGTGCCCACCCCGGTAGGCATCCGGGGGCTCCCACGTCTCCACATGCTCCGGGCGGGGGCTGTCGAACCACCCCTCCGGCGACAGGGCAGCCGTGGCCTCGGTGATGCCGTGGTAGGCGAATGCCGTGCACAGGCCCCCGCTGCGCCCCGTGACCGTGGTCGCCATGCGCCAGGCCAGATCGTTGGCCTCCGACCCGGAGTTGACGAGCAACACGGTGTCGAGCTCCGGCGGGCAGGTCGCCGCCAGTCGCTCGGCGAGCTCGATGGCGCCGGCGTGCAGGTAGCGCATATGCGTATTGATCCGCCGGCTCTGCCGTGCCATCGCCGTCGTGACGCGCGGATGGCCGTGGCCGACACAGGGCACGTTGTTGTAGGCATCGAGATACCGCCGCCCGGCGGCATCGGTGATCCAGACGCCCTCCGCGCTCGCCACCTGGATGGGCTCGTCGTAGAACAGCGGGTCGACCGCGGGGCCGAACGCCGCGGCGCGCCGGGCCGCGAGCGATCCGTCGATCCGGGGCGGCGGGGCAGCCCCGAGCCGGCGGGCGACCTCGTCCCATCCGACCGCCTCCATCGTCTCGAGCATCCGCAGGCACTGGAGGTTGAAGCGCTCGGCGAACTCGCTCTCCTCCAGCCCCTGGGCCACGCGCCATGAGCTGATGGCGATCGTCACCGCGCTGCGCGCCGCCCAGGCCACGCCGAGGACGGCCAGCTCGGCGTCCTCGAGCTCGATGCGCCGCTGGTAGCCGTCGAGCACGAGCCGCGCGAGCCGGAAGATCTCCGGGCCCTCCCGGCCGACCCCAAGCGAGTCGAGCACCGACGCCAGGTCGGTGATCAGCGCCGAGTGGCTCATGTCACCGAAGTCGATGATCCCGGTGATGAACCCGGCCTCATCGGTCAGCGTGTTGTCGACCGTCAGGTCCGTGTGGACGACCTGGGCACGCAGCCGCGGCCACGCCGGGGTGGCCGTCCGCTCAAACGCGTCGAGGACGCGGGCGACGACGGCTCGCTGACGCGAGTCGCGGATGTCGTTGAGCATCGCCCGTGCCGACAGCGCGTGCTGCACGTCCCACAGCATCGTCCGCCGGGCGCGGGGGTGGGTGAACCCGCGCAGCGCCACCGCCAGGCGCGCCGTCGTCTCCCCCCAGGCGACCAGCGCGGCGTCGCTCAGCTCGACGGCGGCGATCCGGCTGCGCCCCGGGAGCACGTCGTAGGCACGCACCCAGTGCACGGCGTCGTCGGCCGTCCACGCGGCGCGGAGCAGGGCGGCGTCGCCGCCCGGCCGCGCGGTTCCAGGCTCGCCGCTCCCAGCCGGACGCAGTGGGAGCGCCACCCGCAGCCCCGGGTCGACGGCCGCGATGTGGAGCGCGGCCTCCGCCTCCATGTCGAGCACCTCCGGGTCCTCGGAGGGGTTGGAGACCTTGAGGATGGCGAGCGGCCGATCGGCCTCGTCAAGTACGGCGAACGTGCGGTCGCGCTCGCTGCCGAGGTCGCGCGCCGCACGCGCCTGAATGCCGAACGTCTGCGCGGCGATGCGCACCGCGTCGCCCGTGGTCAGGCGCGGCGGCGGGGCGGACAGGACGGAATCCACTGGCGGCCACGCTACCAGGGGGTCCGGGCACAGCCTGGGACCGCGCGGAGGGAACCGGAGCGACCGATCTACCGCGCGGGCGAACGTGGCCCGCTGATCCGCACCGGCGCGCTGACGATGAGCGGCGTCCACCCGTCGCGGTCGACGAGCTCGACCCGGGCCCGGACCGGGCCGCGCACGCGGAATGCCGCACGGGAGAGGTAGTCGAGGTGCCGGCGCGCGGTCGGCCACCAGCCGAACCGCTCGCGCAGGTAGAGCTCCAGGACGACGGTGGCGCCCGGCGACGGTGGGGTCACCGAGACGGCGATTCGGTGTCCGGCCACGCGCACCTGCAGCCGGCGGCCGCGCACCAGCAGGCGGCGGACCTCGCTGGCGTCGGTGCCGCTGACCGCGCGGATCTCGCTCGTGCTGTCGGCGGAGATGGTCGCCGACCAGGATCCGTCGCTGCCGGGCGTGGCCGTCGCGAGCGTCTCGTACCCGCTGGTCGTGGCCCGTTGCACCAGCACCGGCGCCTGACCGTCCGCGCTGCGCCCGGTCACGGTGAGCGCCTGGCCCTTCTGGACGAGCGCGGGGAGCGGGTCGAGGATCACGCGCCGGACGTCGACCTCGCCGGTCATGCTGGGGTGAATGGAGCAGTGGTAGCTGTACGCGCCAGGCGTCGCGAACCGGAGCGAGTAGGTGTTCCCGCCGCCGAGGATCCCGGAGTCAAACGACCCGTCGTCGGCGGTGACCGTGTGGCTGCGCTCGCTCATGTTCATCCACGTCACCGTCTCGCCCGGGAGGAGGTCGATCTGGGTGGGCGCGAACGAGGCGAACTCGATCATGACCTGAGGCTTGGCCGGCGCGCCCACCGCCGGCCCGGGCGCCAGGGCGACGGCAAGCGCCGGGAGCACGGTCAGCGCGAGGCGGCGAAGCACCGTCACCGTGACACCCGGTAGATGCCGATCATCCCACTGTCCATGTGGGTCTCGACGTGACAGTGATAGAGCCATGTTCCCGGCGCGTCCTCGCGCCAGCGGATGGCGAAGGTCTCGGCCGGTCCCACCGTCAGCGTGTCCCGGGGAACTCCATCGGCGCCGATCCAGCGGTGACCGTGCACGTGGAAGGTGTGAAAGTCCGAGCCCATCCCCATCACATCCCACTGGACGAGCTGCCCAACCTTCGCGCGGAAGATCGGCGTGTTGCCCACAAAGGCGCGCCCGTCGATCGTCATGAACTTGCGCAACGGCGTGAACACCACCTCAAACTCGCGGTCAGGCGCGGGTTGGTGGGGGCCCAGGATCGACAGCATGCCGAACATCCCGCCGGCGATCGACTGCTCCATCGAGGGCGAGTGGTCATGGTAGGGCCAGACGCCGACCGAGTCCGGCCCAGCGGTCAGGCGGTAGGTGAACGAGTGCCCCGGCAGGACATCGGCGCCGGGACCGGAGAACCCCGGGATGTAGGCGCCATCCGAGGCCGGCGCGTAGTGCACGCCGTGGAAATGCATCGAGTGGGGCACGCGCCACAGCGTGTCCATGTTCTTGAAGTGGATGCGCAACTGGTCGCCGACCCGGGCGCGGATGAGCGGGCCTGGGATCTGGAGCCCGTCGGCACTCGACGCGGGCGCATTGGGAATGCGACGGCGCCATCCGGCGGTGAAGCGCTGGTAGACGACGGTGTGCACCACGGCGTCGGCCGGCGCGACCGGCATCCCCATGATGGCGTCGTGGCCGTTGGGCACGATGTCCCACCAGGTCGGAACGGCCGCGACCCAGTAGTCGCGCACCCTCGCCTGGGCGGTGGCGCCACAGGCCAGGGTGAGGGCCGCCCCGGCCGCGGCGACCCTGACCAGGTGTGCCAGCCTCGATCGACGGCTACTTCGTGACAATCAGCTTCGCCTGCATCCACGGGTGGACGGCGCACATGAAGTACAGCGTGGTGCCCGGCTTGGCCGTCACCTTCAGCGTCACCCTGGCGCCCATCTTCGGCGGGATGAACGCGGAGTCGCCGGGCCGGTCGATGCTCGGCGCAGTGTTCGTCCCCTTGCCGTTCTCCACATACAGGAACTTGGGCGGCCCGGTGGACTGGGGCTCGGCCCCGTGCTCCTGCGCGATCGTCCCACAGACCTTGCAGTTGTTGATCTCAGCCACGGTCCGCGGGAGATCGCGCCTGGCCACGACGCTGAAGGTGTGCGGCCCTCCATCGGCGCGTTGTTGACGATCGTGACCGTGCCGCCGGATCGCACCGTGTAGACGTCGCGGTTCCAGCGCATCCCGTCCTGGACATAGCGGTTGATCTTCACCTTCATCGTCGCCACCGCCGTCACGGTGGTGTGCTTCGACGCCGCCGAGTGCCCGTTCGCGGCGAGCGCCGCGGTGCTACCTCCAACGAGGACTCCGGCGGTCCCGACGGCCACAGCAAGCTTGTGCTTGAGCACAGTCCCACCCCCTCGTTCTCGTTTGGTACGCCCCCTGACAGGCAGGATGGGCGCACCGTAGCAGGCGCCACGGCGCGTGCCTATACCTCAAAACAAGGAGTGATGGCGGGTCCGCCCCTCTCCGTTCCGTCCCCACTGGCGCGCGGAAGTTCAGGTGATCGCGGCCGGGCTGTGGAGTCGCTTGACAGCGCACAGCCACCACGCGAGGATGGGCACGGGGGACCAGCCAGAGTGACCGGGATTCTCTATTCGCTGGCGCGCGTCTGTGTGCGACGCCGCTGGATCGTGTTGCTGGTGTGGGTGCTGGGCGCCGCCGTGCTGGTCGGTGTCTCGCACCGGATGGGCGACAACACCAATGACAACCTGTCGCTGCCGGGGACCGACAGCAACCGGGCGACCAACGTGCTCGCCCAGTCCTTCCCCAACCAGGCGAACGGCACCAGCCCCATCGTCATCCATGCCCCCAGCGGCAAGCTGACTGATTCGAAGTACGCCGACGCGGTCAACCAGAGCGCGGCCGACGTCGCCAAGGAGCCGTTCGTCGCCTCGGTCGTCAACCCGCTCACCCAGCAGGGCGCGTCGGCGCTGAGCAAGGACCAGGCGACCGGGTACCTGTCGGTGACCCTGTCGGTGCCGCCCGGGCAGCTATCGGTCGAGGATGCCCAGAAGATCATCGATGGCGCCCAGCCGGCCCGCGCTGCCGGTCTGGAGGTGGAGACCGGCGGGCAGCTGGGCCAGAAGGTGTCCAAGCCCTCCACTGAGTCCAGTGAGCTGGTGGGGATCATCGCCGCGCTGATCATCCTGACCTTCACCCTGGGGACGATCGTGGCCGCGGTCCTGCCGATCCTGTCGGCGGTCATCGGGCTGCTGGTCAGCCTGGCGATCATCCGCATGCTCGGCCACGTGTTCACCGTCCCGACGGTGGCGCCGACCCTCGCCACGATGATCGGCCTCGGCGTCGGCATCGACTACTCGCTGTTCATGGTCACCCGTCATTTCCGCGGTGTGAGTGACGGCCTGTCGTTCGAGGAGTCGATCGCTCGGGCCACGGCGACCTCAGGCGGCGCCGTCTTCTTCGCCGGCGGAACGGTCACCATCGCACTGGTCTCGCTGGCCGTGGCCGGAATCCCGCTGGTGACGACGATGGGATTCATGGCGGCGATCGCCGTCGTGGTGGCGGTGGTGGCCGCGCTGACGCTCCTGCCCGCGGTGCTGGCGGCGCTGGGGCCCCGGATCGAGACCCTGCGGGTCCGGCCTCACGTCAGCGAGGACCAGGCACGGCACGGGCTGTGGGCAAAGTGGGCGCGCGAAATCGCCAAGGTGCCCGTCGTGGCGTTGGTGGCGGCGCTGGCCATCCTCATCCCACTCATGATCCCCCTGTTCTCGCTCACGCTCGGCCAGCAGGACACCGGTGCGCTGTCGACGTCGACCACCGCCCGCCGCGCCTACGATCTCATCTCGGAGAACTTCGGCCCCGGCGCCAACGGCCCGCTGCTCATCGCCGTGTCCCTGAAGTCCCCAGCGCAGAGCACCAGCGACTCGCGACTGGCGACGCTCCAGAAGGACGTCGCCGGAACCGCCGGCGTGGCCGCGGTCACCCCTCTCTCCCTGAGCAAGGACGGCAAGACGGCGTACTTCAACGCCATCTCGAAGTCGTCGCCATCGGCGAATGCCACGTCCGATCTCGTCTCGACCCTGCGCGACACCGTCATTCCCAAGGCTGAGCACGGCACCGACATGCATGCCGACGTGGGCGGCAGCACCGCCGGCTACGTCGATCTCGCGGCCAAGATCTCCAGCAAGCTGCCGCTCCAGATCGCGGTGGTGATCGCGCTGAGCTTCGTGCTGCTGATCCTCGCCTTCCGCACCCTCGTCATCCCGGCCCAGGCGGCGGTCATGAACATCCTGTCGATCGCCGCCTCATATGGCGTCCTCACGGCCATCTTCCAGTACGGATGGGCCCACGGCCTCATCGGCCTGAGCAGCGCGGTACCGATCGTCTCCTACGTCCCCCTGTTCATGTTCGCCATCCTGTTCGGCCTGTCCATGGACTACGAGGTGTTCCTCGTCAGCCAGATCGAGGAGCACGTCCACGCCGGTGAGACGAACCGCGGCTCGGTCGTCTCCGGACTGGTCACCAGCGCCCGCGTGATCACCGCCGCCGCGCTGATCATGGTGTTCGTGTTCGGCAGCTTCGTCCTCAACGGCGACCCCACCGTCAAGCAGTTCGGCATCGGCCTGGCGGTTGCCGTCATCCTCGACGCCACTGTCGTCCGCTGCCTCCTCGTCCCCGCCCTCATGATCCTCATGGGCCGCATCAACTGGTACTTCCCGCAGTGGATGGAGGGGCTGGTCCCCCGGATCAGCATCGAGGGCGCCGAGTTCTTCCATGCGCGCGACGCCGCCCCGGCGGCGGTGCCCGCCGAGGGGGCGGCGCTGGCGCCGGCGGAGCAGGAGGCCTAGCCCCGGCCGGACCGGGTGCGTCACAGCGCCGTGGCGCGTTCCAGCACCTCGTGAGCGACCAGCGCATCCCGGAGGCCGTTGAGCTCCAGACGGCGGGCGCGCACCCGCTGGAAGAAGGCGCGGACGGCCTCCGCGGGGTCCGGCGGGGCGCCGATCCAGCGCTCCGGCGCGCCGTGGTCGCCGGCGAGCTCGAGCGCGCCGTCGCGGAGCACGGCGGTGCCGCTGGTGCTGTTGACGACGACCTCTAGTCCCGGCGGGCGGACGATCTGGCTGACGCGGAGTGCGAGCGGCGCGTCGGTCCACCGGCCGAGGGCCACGCCGCCGACGTCGGGGCGGCCGCGGGTCCGCTCGTCGGCGCTCACGGCATCCAGGCGTGGACGCGAGCCGAGCGCCGCCAGCGCGTCGACGAGGTGGATGCCGAGCTCGATCATGCCGCCGGCGCCTCCGCCCCGCGCCTCCTGCGTCCCTGCGGCCGGGGATCCTGCCAGCGCCGCGGAGGTGAGGTAGCTCGCGCTGACCGCGGACACCCGGCCCAGCAGGTCGGCCCGCAGCGCGGCCCGCAGGCGGCCGAGCGCCGGCAGCTGGCGCAGGAACAGGGTGGGGTAGGCGGGGGTGCGACTGCGCGCGATCTCCCGGGCGACGGCCCGCGCCTCCCCGGAGCGGGCGGCCAAAGGGGTCTCGACCAGGACCGGGCGCCCCGCCCGCGCCGCCCGGACGCAGAGCTGGGGGCGCTCGGCGGTCGGCGCGCAGACGACGGCGACGTCGGCCCGGGCGACCGCGGTGTCCGGGCTCTCCACCAGGTAGCTCGACACCGGACCGGGCACCGCCGCCCGGGCGCCGCTCCACACGGCGGCCAGGCGGACGTCCGGCTCGGACACGATGACGCCGAGCACGTCGGAGATGTGCGGGTGCTCGCAACCGAGCAGGCAGACGGCGATGGGCATGAGCTGAGAGTGCCACGCACGGCACCCTGGGCAGCGTCCGGGCGATGCCCGGACGACCTGCCGGACCGCCATCGTCTTGAATTGGGCCAGTGAGCGTCACCGGTCGCGTCATCGTCGATGTCGGCGCCCCCACGTTCGAGGACGTGGTGGCCGTCGCCCGCCGCGGGGCGGAAGTGGAGCTCGCCGCCGGAGCCCGGGCGGCAATCGACGGTGCGCGTGGCGTCATCGAGGCACTCGTCGGAGACGTGCGCCCCCACTACGGCGTGTCGACCGGCTTCGGCGCGCTCGCCACCCGCCACATCCCGGTGGCGCTGCGGACCCAGCTGCAGCGCTCGCTGATCCGCAGTCACGCCGCCAGCTCCGGACCCGAGGTGGAGCGCGAGGTCGTCCGCGCGCTCATGCTGCTGCGCCTCTCGACGCTCGCCACCGGCCACACCGGGGTGCGGCTGGAGGTGGCGACCACCTACGCTCAGCTGCTGTCGGCCGGGATCACGCCGATCGTCCGGGAGCACGGGTCGCTCGGCTGCTCCGGCGACCTCGCCCCGCTCGCCCACTGCGCGCTGGCGCTCATGGGCGAGGGACGCGTCCGCGACGCGGCCGGCACCGAGATGGATGCCGGCGAGGCGCTCCGGGCCGCGGGGATCACGCCCGTGGAGCTCGCCGAGAAGGAGGGGCTGGCGCTGATCAACGGGACCGACGGGATGCTCGGCATGCTCGTCCTCGCCATCTGGGACCTGCGCGGCCTGCTGACGGTCGCCGACATCTCGGCGGCGATGAGCGTCGAGGCCCTGCTCGGCACCGACGCCGTCTTCGCCGCCGACCTGCAGGAGCTCCGGGGCCAGCCCGGGCAGATCGCCTCGGCGGCGAATATCCGCGCGCTACTGGACGGCAGCGCCATCGTCGCCAGTCACCGCGGTCCGGAGGACACCCGCGTGCAGGATGCGTACTCGCTGCGCTGCGCCCCAGCCGTGGCGGGGGCGGCGCGGGACACGCTCGTGCACGCGGCGGCCGTCGCCGAGCGCGAGCTCGGCGCGGCGATCGACAACCCGGTCATCGCGCCCGACGGCCGGGTGGCCTCCAACGGCAACTTCCACGGCGCGCCCATCGGCTACGCGCTGGACTTCCTGGCCATCGCCGCCGCCGATGTGGCGAGCATCGCCGAGCGGCGGACCGACCGCTTCCTCGACCCGGCGCGCAGCCACGGTCTGCCGCCGTTCCTGGCCGCCGATCCGGGCGTCGACTCCGGGCTGATGATCGCCCAGTACACCCAGGCAGCGATCGTCTCCGAGCTCAAGCGACTCGCGGTCCCCGCCTCGGTCGACTCCATTCCCAGCTCGGCGATGCAGGAGGATCACGTGTCCATGGGCTGGTCGGCCGCGCGCAAGCTGCGCCGATCGATCGACGGGCTGGCCCGCGTGCTCGCCATCGAGGTGTTGACCGCGGCCCGGGGGCTGGACCTGCGAGCGCCGCTGCAGCCAGCCGCCGCGACGGCCGGCGTGCTGGCGGAGCTGCGCCAGGCCGTGCCCGGACCCGGGCCGGACCGGTTCCTGACGCCGGAGATCGAGGCCGCCGTCGAGCTGGTGCGCTCCGGGCGGATCGTCGCGGCCGCCGAGACCATCGCCGGACCCCTGGCCTGACCGCCGCGATCACTCCCGAGCCGGAAGACCAGGTGCCCCTCACGCGCGTGCCCCAGCGGACCAAGGCCGCGCCGCCTCGGGTAGGGTCGCCACCGATGAACCCCTCCACCCTCGCCCGCACCAACGGCCTCGGCCGGATCGCCTTCGGCATCGGCCTCCTCGCCCAGCCGCGCGTCCTGACCCGGGCCTGGATCGGCGAGGACTCGGGCCGCGTCGGCGCCCAGGTCCTCACCCGGTCATTGGGCATGCGGGACCTCGTCATCGGCGTCGGCACCCTGGCCAGCCCGGGCCCGGACCGTCGGCTCTGGCTCGCCGCCGCCCTGCTCGCCGACGCCACCGACCTGACCGTCACCCTCGCCGCCGGCTCGGCCCTGCCCCTACGCGGCCGGGTGCTCGTCTCCCTGGCCGCGGGCACCGGCGCGGTCCTCGGCGCCGCCGCGCTGGCCGGCATGCCCACCGCCTGATCACGTCGGCGTGTTACCGCACGTGAGCGAACGGTGATGGCCGTTCGCAACCGTGTCGACGCTGGCACCGCCGACACGAAGGGAGCCACACATGCAATCACTTCTTCGCCAGGAACTCGCCCGGGCGACCCACGCCGAGCGCCTTGGCGCCCGGCGGCCGTCCGTTGAGCGCCACGGCCCGCCCACACGCCCTCGCGGCGCATGGCGCTGCATCGTCCGCGCCGCCCGGGGCCGGCCGGTTGCCCGGCCGGCGCCGGCGCCCGCCCGCGCCGAGGTCGACGCCTGATGCTGCGGCCCCGGCACGCCACGGTGGCGAGCCTCGAGAGCGCAGCGCTGCTGGAGGAGGCGCCGGACCCGGATCCGGGCTGCGTGGCCGACCTGCACGACCTGCTGACCGACGGGTGTGCCAGCCCTCTGTACAACCGCGACGTGCACCTGTCGGAGCTGTGCGCGTCGCTGTGCTACGCGCGCCGGCACCTCACCTGAGCCAGCGCCCTCCCCGCGGCGATCCGAAAACCGGGCGACTGCCGGCCGCGGCGTTTGCCGCCGCCGGCAGCGACTGTTACCTTTGCTCGCGCGTAGGTGGGGTGCCATGACGAATTTCCGGATCCTCGGACCCGTTCAGGCGTGGGATGGCGATCGGCCGCTCCCGCTGGGCGGCCCGCGACAGCTGAAGCTGTTTGCCGTCCTGCTGCTCCACGCCAACCGAGCGGTCTCGACCGACGCGCTCGTCGACGCGGTGTGGGGCGCGCAACGGACGGGTGCGGCCAACCGCCTGCAGATGGCGATCAACCGTCTGCGCAAGGCTCTGGAGCCGCTCAACTCCGACAGCGGGGCGATCTTGCGCACGGTCAGCGGGGGCTACCTGCTGGCAGTCGCCCCGGGCATGCTCGACGCGGAGGTGTTCACCGACGCCGTGCGCGATGCGCGGCGCTCGGCGGAGGCCGGCGATCACGCACGTGCGCTCGACACGCTGCGTGACGCGCTCGCCCTCTGGCGCGGCCCGGCACTGGCCGAGGTGGCGTTTGAGGACTTCGCGCAGGCCGAGATCCGGCGCCTCGAGGAGTTGCGCGTCGGCGCGCTCGAGGTCCGGCTTGCGGCCGAGCTGGCGCTGGGGCGCCATGCCGAGCTGACCCCGGAGCTCGAGTCGTTGGTCGCGCAGGAGCCGACCCGGGAGCGGTTGGCCGGACTCCTCATGCTCGCGCTGTACCGGTCAGGCCGGCAGACGGATGCGCTGGAGGTCTATCAGCGGACTCGAGCCCAGCTCATCGCAGAGCTCGGGATAGAGCCGGGCCCAGATCTGGCCCAGCTCCAGGAGGCGATCCTCAGCCAGGATCCATCGCTGGAGTGGCATCCGCGGACCGAGCCTCCCCAGGCCCCGGCGGCGGCCATATCGCGCGCGACCGCCCCACGCCGCCACAACCTCCCGGCGGCACGCACGTCGTTCGTCGGCCGCGCGGACGAGCTGGCGGCCCTGGACGCGGCCCTCGAGGCCGACCGGGTGGTCACGCTCGTCGGCGTCGGCGGCGTCGGCAAGACGCGGCTGGCCCGGGAGTTCGGCGAGCGCTCGCTTGAGCAGTGGCCGGACGGTGTCTGGCTCGTCGAGCTGGCCACCGTCGGCGAGCCTTCAGCCGTGGCGGATGCGGTGGCATCCGTCCTCGGACTGGAGGTGTCCCCGGAGCGACCGGCAGCCGAGGAGATCGCCAACCGACTGGCAGAGCGGGAGCTGCTGCTCATCCTCGATAACTGCGAGCACGTCATCGACGCGTGCGCAGCGCTCGCCGCACGGGTGGCGCGTCTGAGGTCCCCGTCTCGTCTGCTGGCGACGTCGCGCGCTCCGATCGCCGTCGCCGGGGAGCGTGTCGTCACCGTCTCGCCCCTGCCTGTGCTGGAGGACTCGGTGCCGGACGAGGTCGCCAGCGGAGAGGACGCGGTGACGCTCTTCATCGAGCGCGCCCGAGAGGCTCGGCCGGGGTTTACGCCGGACCTCGCCCAGCTCGAGGGCATCCGCGGCCTCTGCCGCGCCCTGGAGGGGATACCGCTCGCAATCGAGCTGGCGGCGAGCCGCGTCCGGGCAATGACCGCCACGCAGATCTTGTCCCATCTCGGCGATCGTCTCTCGCTGGTCGGCTTCGAGCGCGACCGCGAGGCCCGGCACCGCAACCTTGAGACGACGATCGCCTGGAGCTACGACCTGCTGACCGATCACCGCCGCGCCGCGTTCCGCAGGCTGTGCGTCTTTCCGGCTCCGTTCACCCTGGATGCGGCGGAGCGGGTGCTGGAGGATCCCGGCGCGGTCGAGGCCGTCCTGGAGCTCGTCGACAACTCGCTCTTGGCGGTCGCCGCCGCCAACGGGACGATGCGCTATCGGATGCTCGACACGCTCCGCGAGTTCGGACTCCGGCGCCTGTGGGAGGCCGCCGAAGCCGACCGAGCGCACGCCCGCCACCTGGACTGGGCGGCGGGCCTGCTGCAGGCCGCCGTGGAGCAGGCTGAGGTTCGCAGCCGGATCGAGGTCCTTCCGGAGCTCGAGGCCGACTACCGCAATCTCATCGCGGCGCTGGCCGCGCCGGGCTCCGCTGCAGTCCGCCTTCGTGCCGCGACCAACCTGACCGCGTTGATGTTCGCCAGCGCCAATCTGCAGGAGGTCCGCCGGTTGCTGGGCCAGGTGATCGCCGAGGCCGTGGGGCAGGAGACCTACGACGCGCGCCGGGCGCGGCTGTGGCTCGGCCGGAGCATGTGCAAGCTCGGGGAGCTGGGACTGGCCCGCGCGCAACTCGCCGCCGCGGCCGCCGACGCCGCGGCGGCCGATGACGCCCTGCTGAGCGCAGCCGTCGCCGCCGACCGCGCGCTCGTGGAGATCAAGGGCGGGCACGCGGCCGCGGCGCAGGAGCTCCTGGAGCAGGCCGCGCGGCTTGACCCGGAGTCCGACTCCCACGTGCGGTCCTACCGGCTGCTGGTAGAGGCCCAGCTGCATTATGACCTGCTCGGACGGCTCGACCGCGCACGCGAGCTCTACGAAACGTGCATCGAGCAGGTCCGGCGGCTCGGACCCCGTGCCCAGCTCATCACCGCGCTCGCCGCCCTGGCCGAGCTGTCGGTCGACCTCGACGACCCCGAGGCGGTGGAGCGGTGCGCCCGCGAGGTGCTCGCCATCACCGACCCGGTGGCCGACGCCTATTCACGAGGCGGCGCGCTCCTCGCCCTGGGCCGAACAGCGCTGCGTGCAGGACGGCCGGTCGAGGCCACCAGCTGGCTCTCCGAAGGAGCCCGGTCCGACATCCACCGCGGCTCGATGGAGACGCCTGAGACACTTGAGAGCCTGGCCCACGCAATCACCGAGGCCGGCCGGCCGGCGGACGCTGCCGCTGTGCTCGGCGCCTCGGCGGCGATGCGCCAACGTCTCGGTCTGGACCCGCTTGAACGCGAGCGCACCTACATGGACGCCGCGTTCGCCGCGACTCGCGCGCACCTCTCAACGGCCGAGGTCGAGCGGAACCTGGACGACGGCCGCCGGCTGACCGAGCGGGAGCTGCTGGCGCTCATCGCGGATGTCACTCCACGCTGCATCTCCGGAGCCAACGCGCATTGACACCGCCGGCACCGGGTGAAACACTCACAACTGACTGATGGCCGGGGATTGTCCGGGGTGGGTTATCCCTTGGCTCCACCACCAGTGAGAGGGAGCGCCAATGTCGGGGGACGCCGACGCGGGTAATAACGCAGGTCAGCCCGAGCAACACGAGCTGATCAGCCGTCTCAAAGCGGACGTCCCCGAGGGGTTCGTCTACCTGGTCGGACTGATCGACAAGAGCAACGGTGACGACAACTGGCGCCTGTACCTCACCGCACGTGGCGACTGTTACGCCGAGTTCAAAGCGAAGGATGTCGCGTACGAGCGCCCGGTTGACGGCGGGGTCGTTCCTGGCTTCATATCGACCTGCATCGTCTTCCGGCAGGGAGCCAACGTCCGGTTCACGGAGTCGGTGACAGCTGATGATCAGCTCGACCTTGACGTGCGGATGATCCTCGGCGAGGGCGGACGGAAGGTGTTCCCGGCCCGGACGATGACGCCCTCGGCCTCCTGCCTGAAGACGTGTCGATGACGGGCCTGGTGGCGGCCGGCGGCGCGGAGCCATGGATCCGCCGGTTCGTGCCGGGGCGGCTTCGGCACGTCTGACGCCGCAGGGGCGGTGCCCCGCGCGGGGGCGGCTCCTGGCGCCGCTGGACTGGGGCCTGTTGCGCGCCCCGCTTCTTCCCGTCGACGCATACGCCCCCGCGGACGGTGCGGAACCGGCCGATCCGCGCGTGCGCGCGGCGCTCGCGGTCGCCAGTCCGGATCTGCTTGATGCCCTGTCGCGACCGCCGCGGGACGCGAAACAGGCGGACGCGATCCGGTTACGCGTGGAACGGTACGCGCGCCGAATGGCGACGCGGCCGACTCCATTCGGCCTGTTCGCCGGTGTCGCGCTGATCGGCTGGGGCCCGTCGACGGGCGTCGAGATCGAGGCCGGTCGTCCGCGGACGCGGACGCGGCCGGACATGGGCTGGCTCTCCGGGCTGGTGGCCCGGCTGGAGGGCGAGCCGGCGATCCGCCGGGAGCTGCGGCTGATGGCCAACCCCGGATTGCTCATCCGCGCGGGGCGCGTGTTCGCGGCCGCGCCGGCGCCGGACATCTCCGGCGCGGTGCCCCCCGCGGCCTCGGTCCGCGCCACGCCGGTCGTCCGCCGGCTCCTCGAACTCGCCCGGCGCCCCGTCCCACATGACCAGCTGACGGCCGCCGTGGTCGATGTCACCGGAGCCCCGGAAGAGCGCGCCGAACGTCTGGTCACCGGGCTGTGGAAGAACGCGATCCTCTTCACCGACCTGCGCCCGCCGTTGACCGGAACCGCACCCGGGCGCTACGTGCGCGATCGTCTCCGGGACGTACCCGCCGCGGCGGAGGTTGTGCAAGACCTCGATGCCCTGCTGGCGCACCTGGATGAGATCGACGAGCTCGCCCTCGACCGGATGCCCGCGGCGCTGGCGACCCTGCGCTCCCGCCTGGAGAAGCTCCACCCGGTGACGGCCGGCACAACCGGGCTCCAGGTTGACACGGCGCTGCCACTCCGGGGCGCCACCCTGTCAGCGAGCGTTCCGGCCGAGGCGGCGGATGCCGCCGAGCTGCTGCTGCGGATCAGTCCCATGCCGGCGCGCGATCCGGCGCTGGCACGCTACCGCGCCGCGTTCCACGAGCGGTACGGGACGCAACGCACGGTCCCGCTGCTGGAGCTCATGGACCCGGACCTGGGGCTGGGACCACCCGGCGAGCGCGCGCCGGGCGCCGGCTCAGATGAGGACGAGATGGCGAGGCGCCGGGACGCGGTTCTCGAACAGCTCGCGCTCCGGGCCGACCGCGAGCGCCTGACCGCAGTGGACCTCGACGACGAGCTGGCGTTGCGCCTCCAGACGTGGGATCCGGACACGGACGGCGTCCCGTCCTCGCTTGACATCTCGGTCCTGGTGGCAGCCGCCTCGGCCAGCGCGCTGGACGACGGGGAGTTCACTCTCGTGGTCTCCCCCAACGTCGGCGGCGTCAGCGCCGGCTCGATGGCGGGGCGCTTCGCCGATCTGCTCGGCTCCGAGGCGGTCGACGCGCTCCGGAGGACCGCGCGCGTCGAAGCCGACGGCGCCCCGGGCGTCGTCTCGGCCGAGCTGGTCTACGCGCCGGGCGAGCCGAGCCTGGCGAACCTGGCCATCCGCCCGGCGACTCGGTCTCATGAGGTCGCGCTCGGCACGATGCCGGGCGTCCCCTGGGACCGGGTCGTGGGGCTCGCCGACCTGATGGTGGTCCTCAGTGGCGAGCGCTTTCACATCACCTGGCCCGCCGCCGGCACCGAGGTCGTCGTCAGCCAGGGCCACATGCTCAACCTCGCGTACGCACCGCCGGCCGCCCGCTTCCTCGTCGACGTCGGCCGCGACGGCCTCGGCCGCCTCGCCCCGTTCAGCTGGGGCGCGGCGGCACGCTTTCCGCGTCTCCCCCGGATCCGGCGCGGCCGGGTGGTGCTATCGCCGGCCCGGTGGCGCCTGGCCGCATCCGGCCTGGTCGGCTCGCTGTCCATGGACGAGTTCGGCGACCGCGTGTCGGCATGGTGCGCCACGCATGGGGTGCCGCGTCACGTCTACCTGGGAGAGCTGGACAACCGCCTCCTGCTCGACCTCGGCGACAGTGCCGGGCTGGCGCTGCTCCAGGATGAGCTCCGGCGTCACGGGCGCGAGGACGGGGTGGTCCTCCAAGAGGCGCTGCCCGGCCCGGGCGACGCCTGGCTGGAGGGGCCGCACGGAGGACACTTGGCCGAGCTCGTCGTGCCACTCGTAAAGCGACGCCGGGGCGACCGGTCAGACGGCCACGTCCGCCGGCGCGGGGCGCCGCCGCCGGCCGACCGGTCAGACGGCCACATCCGCCGGCGCGGGGCGACACCGCCCGCCGACCGGCTGCGCCCCCCGGGAAGCGACTGGCTCTACCTGAAGCTGTACTGCCCCGGAGCCGCGCATGAGGAGTTGATCACGGGGCCGGTGCAGGCCATGGCCCGGTTCGCCGTCGCCGCCGGGCTTTGCGACCGGTGGTTCTTCGTGCGCTACCGCGATCCGGAGCCGCATCTGCGCATCCGCTTTCACGGGCGCCCGGACGACCTGATCGGCCGGCTCCTCGCGCGGGTCACCGCTTGGGCCGGCGACCTTGTCTCGGCCGACGTCGCTCAGCGATTCAGCTTCGACACCTACGAGCGCGAGTCCGAGCGCTACGGAGGCCAGCTCGGAATGTCAGTCGCCGAAGCCGTCTTCGCGGCCGACAGCGCCGCGGTGGCCGACCTGCTCGCGATCGCTCCGGATCCAGCACCGGACAGGCGGGTGGCGCTCGCGATGCGCGGGCTCGATGCCCTCTTGGAGGATCTCGGCTTGAGCGATCCAGAGCGACGCCGGTGGTATGACCAGCATGCGCCCCTGTCCAAGGAGGACGGCCGGATCTATCGCGCCCGCCGCAATGAGCTGTGCGAGTTCCTGGAGAGGTCTCGCCGTCCCGACGATCCGATCGACGCCGTACTCGACCGCCGACGCACGGCACTGAGGTCGCTGGCGCCTGATCTTCAAGCCGCGCGAGCGCAGCACGGGCTGACGCCGACGGGGGGCGAGATCTGCCGCAGCCACGTCCACATGCACTGCAACCGGTTGCTGGAGCTCGGATCGCCACTCGAGCCCGTGGCCCTGGCGTTGGCGCGACGCGCCCGCGAGAGCCTGGCCCACGTCCGCGGATAGCGTGCGTCGGCGGGCCCGCGCCCCCGGGCCCGCCGGCGCATCACGACTCCGAGTTCCCGTTGGTCAACGGCGGGAATGCCCCCGGATCCCACACGCGTTGGCCACCGTTATGCCTCTCATTGGCGTCCGGAGGGCACGCGTCGCACTCAGAGTCCGTTCGCCCGTGCCGCGTTCGGGCGAAGGTGGATGGAGTTGCTTCGGTCCTGTGGCCGGAGCAGCCGGGACGCGCCCCGCGCCCAGCTCCCACGGCCACGGACCGTTGTCTGCCAGATGGCGCCAGGCCATCATCGCCGCGGCCCCCCGTCCTGCGCGGCTCTCGCCAGGCGCCCCCTGCCCGGCTGGTGATGATGTCGGTGGGTCCGTGCCATCTGTGGACGGGACTGTCGCGCCGGCCACTCACAACCGCCTCACATCAGCTAACGCACCTCTTTGCGGGGCCGCCCGCCCCGCCTCCCGCGCGCGGGGCGATGAGTGGCGGGAATGGCGGCCGGGGCGACCCGGGGGCGGAGACACCCGGCCCGCCCGGTGCACGCCCGGTCAGCCGGCCGCGCGGGTCAGCAGCACCACCGCCCACGTCGGGTTGCCGGCGAGCAGCGCCTGATCGGCGTTGGCGATGAGCCGGGCGGTCCGGGCGTCCGGGCCGCCGTCGCGGACCGCCGCCGCCTGGGCGATGTCCCGGGCGACCGTCACGACGGCCTCCTGCTCTGCGAACGCGGAGCCGCTGCCGTCGCCGGACAGCTCGCCCGCCGACCGGCTGATGACCGCCAGCACCGCCGCGGGCCGCCGCGCCGAGCCGTCCGGGTTCCAGTCGGCCCCATTGCGGGCGAGCGCCGCCAGCTGGGTGTACGCGGCGCCTGAACCCCGACCGCCGCCGCTGCTGACGGCGTCCCGGGCCGCGGCAACGTCGGAGCGCTCGGTCGTGTCGCGCAGCCCCCAGCCGAACGGGAACTGCGGGTTGTAGCTGCTATCGCCGACGTTGATCGGCTCCTGGCCGAGGTCCCGCGGCCAGGGCTGCGGCAGCTGACCCCGGAACGGAACGTTGCCGAACAGCACGTCGGCCACGCCCTCGCCCTCGGTGCCGGGCAGCCAGGAGGCGACGAGTCCGTCGACCTCGCTGAGCTGATCGCTGACCGTCATCGGTCGCCCGGACACGATCATGACCACGCACGGCATTGCGTGACAGACGGTGTCGACTGCCTCGTGGTCGGCGGGCGTCAGGTTCAGGTCGGTGATGTTGCCGTTCGCCGACGGGTAGCTGCCGAAGCCGACGTCGCCCTGGCCTTCCGCGTACGGATGCTCGCCGACGACCACGACGCCGACGTTGTGCCCGGCCGTGGACGCCGACGCGTCGGCGCTGTAGGTGACGTTCGGATCCTTGGCCTGGATGGCCCGGAGGATCGTCGTCCCCGGATCGGCGATCGGTCCCGCCTGGCCCTGCCAGGTCAGTGTCCAGCCGCCCACCTGGGAGCCGAGGTTGTCGGCGTTGGAACCGGCCACGTAGATGTGGTCATGCGGTGAGAGCGGCAGGACGTGGTGGGCGTTCTTGAGCAGGACCTGCGACTCGGCCGCCGCGCGGGCGGCCACGGCCCGGTGGGCGGCGTCGCGGATCTGGCCGATCCCGCTCCGATTCGTGAACGGATGCTCGAACAGCCCCAGCTCGAACTTCTGGGTGAGCACCCGCCGCACCGCGTCGTTGACCCGTGCCATCGAGACGTAGCCGTTGTTGACGAGCGTCGTCAAGTCGGTCTCCAGCGTCTGGTAGGCGTTGGGGACCATGAACATGTCCATCCCGGCGTTGGCCGAGACGCCGATCTGGTAGCTGTAGGTGTCCGGGACCCCCGCCGGCAGCGGCGACGGGATGGGGCATGAGCGCGCGTCGCCAATCTCGTTGACGGCGTTGTAGTCGCTGATCAGGAAGCCGCGGAAGCCGATCTGCTGCTTGAGCACGTTCGTCAGCAGCTGCTTGTCGGCACTCATCTTTGTGGGGCAGGCCGCGCCGTCGAGCTGCACGCTCGAGTACGACGGCATGATCGACCCCACCTGCTGCTTGCGCACGGCGGTCACGTACGGCGACACAAACAGCCGCCGGAACGTCGATGAGCTCATCACGTCGACGCCCTGGTCGATCGGGTAGCCGCTGTCGCCAGTGCCGTAGCTGGTCCCGCCGTCGCCGGCATAGTGCTTGGCGGTGGCCAGGATGTGATCGTTGGAGCTGAGCGATGATTGCCCGCTCGTGGATGCCTGCGGGCTGCTTCCCTGCAGGCCGGAGATCTCGGTCTCCATCCGCGACACCAGCGCCGGGTCCTCGCCGAACGACTCGTACGTCCGGCCCCAGCGGATGTCGCGGGCGACGCAGATGCACGGGGCAAAACCCCACTGCGGGCCGGTGGCCCGGGTCTCGGCCGCGGTCACCGCGCCCTCCTGCTGAGTGAGCGCCGGGTCGCGGGTTGCTCCCATCCCGATGTTGTGCGGGAAGATGGTGGCCCCAACCATGCTGTTGTCACCGTGAACGGTGTCCAGGCCGTAGATGAGCGGGATCTGCAGCGGCGTGGCGAGCGACTGGGCCTCGAAGCTGTCGACCATGTCGGCCCACCCGGTCGGGGTGTTCGGCGTGGGGGTGTCCCCGCCCCCGGACAGCACCGAGCCGAGGAACCAGGCCCGGAGGTCGTTGGCCGAGGTGTTGCTCGTCGTCGTGGAATCCGTGAACATCGACTTGTCGGCCTGCGTCATCTGACCGATCTTCTCGGCGAGCGACATCCGGGACATGAGGTCCGAGACGCGCTGCGAGATCGGCCGGTTGGCGTTGAGGTACGGGAACCCATGGGCGTCGATGACGACCGTGGGCGGGTCGTTGCTCGCGTTCGCCGCCGAATCGCCGGCCGTCGTCAACACCAGACCCGGCTGGGCGGTCTGGCCCGCGTGGACGAGATAGACGGGCTGAGCCGCCGAGACGGTGACCTGAAGCGGGGTGGTCGCCGAGCGGGCGGGCGGGCTGACCATCACCGCCGCCGCGAGGGCTGCGACGGCCAGGCCGGCGAGCATCCATCGCCTGGCCAGGTGCGGGATCCGGAATGCGGACATGGGCCTCTCCTCTGTACCTCCGGCCCCGTAACGCGGGCGGATACCCCCGCCGGACGTGCCTGAATCCGCCCATCCCGGCCCGGTCCGGATTCCGACCGTGCTACACCGGGAGCATCCGTTCGTGGGGTCATGCCGTAGCGGGCGTCGCTGCCGCCGGGGCGGTGTGTCTGGCCGTCGTCGTCGCGGCGTGGCTGGCCACCGCTGGCCACACCCACCGGCCGGCGCCAGCGGCGAGGCCGCCGGTCGGTGCCCATGAGCCTCACCAGGACGGCCTGGCGGCCGGGCTGAACCGGGCCGAGCGCATCATCGACGAGCCGGCCGGCCCGCCGAACCGGGTTGCCCGGGCCGCGCTCTACGAGCAGCTGGCCACCGGCGTCCTGGAGCGGATGCCCGGGCCGCGGCGGCGCCACACCCTGAGCGGCGTCGACCCCCAGGCCCGGGCCAGACTGCACGCGAACCTGGCGGCCGCCACCGCACTGACCGCGCTGGCCGAACACCGGACCCACCTGCCGCCGTGGCAGATCATCGCCCCGCCGGCCCCGGCGGCGCTGCTGCGCTTCTTCCACGGCGCCCAGATCCGCTACCGCGTGCCGTGGCAATACCTGGCCGCAATCGAACTGGTGGAATCACGGTTCGGCCGCATCCGCGGACCCAGCTCGGCAGGCGCTGAGGGGCCGATGCAGTTCCTCCCGGCCACGTGGGCGGAGTACGGCCGCGGCAGCATCGACGACCCGCGCGCCGCCATCTTCGCCGCCGCGCGCTTGCTGGCCGCCAACGGCGCGCCCGCCGACATGGCCGGCGCGCTCTACCACTACAACAACAGCCACAGCTACGTCGCCGCCGTCCAGGCGTACGCCCGCGCGATGCAGCGCAACCCGCACACGTACGACGACTACTACAACTGGCAGGTCCTCTACGCCTACGACCACCGCACGGTCCTCCTCCCCGTTGGGTTTCCACGGACCCGACCCGTGCCGTTGGACCACCTACTCAGCGGCGGGCTCCCGTCACCGATACGCTGAGCGGGTGCCAGCCGGCGTGCCGATCCCTGACTCCGCCCGTCGCGTCCTGGAGGGCCCGGCCCTCGCCCACCTGGTGACGCTCGAGCCGGACGGCCGGCCGCAGATCTCTCTGGTGTGGGTCGGCCTCGACGGCGACGAGATCGTGTGCGCGCACCTGCCGCTGCACCGCAAGATCCGCAACATGCTCCGCGACCCGCGGGTGGCACTCTCGTTCGAAGGCGACACTTACAACGCGCGCGGTCTGCGCGAGTACCTCGTCATCCACGGGCAGGCGCGGATCACCGAGGGGGGCGCCCCCGAGCTGCTCCAGCGCCTCGCCCACGTCTATCTCGGACCGGACATCATGTTCCCGCCGATGGACGACCCGCCGCCCGGGTACATCACCCACATCGTGGTGGAGCGGATCGGCGGCGTCGGACCCTGGGCAGCCTGACGACGCGCCACGCGGTTCTGGCCGCGCCCGGCGAACTGCCCATCGAGGATGGGCGGCAGCGAGGGTGACCCCCCAGCGGCCCGTCACTCCGCGGTGCGCGGCGTCGGAAGCGTGATCGCCAGCTGCGTGATCCGCAGCGCGTCGGTCGCCTCCACCCGGATCGTCACGCCGTCGACCTCGGCCACCTCCCCCGGCTGGGGGTGATGCCCCAGCCGGTCGAGCACCAGCCCCGCCAGCGTGCGCGGGCCGTCCTGCGGAAGGGCCGTGTCAAGCGTCTCGTTGAAATCGTCGATGGTCATCGACCCGGCGACGAGCACCGTCCGGTCGTCGAGCCAGGTCATGCGGTCGTCAGGCAGATCGAACTCGTCGCCGAGCTCGCCGATCAGCTCCTCGGAGACATCCCGCAGCGTCACGATCCCGGCGACCACCCCGTACTCGTCGAGGACGATCGCGAACTGCTCGGACTCGCGGCGCCAGTGGGCCAGGAGCGCGCCCAGATCCTTCGTCTCCGGGATGAGGGACACCGGCCGGGCGAGGGCGCCGACGGTCGTCGCCGGCTGGCTCCGGCTGGCGGTGAGCAGATCGCGGACGTGCACCACGCCGACGACGTTGTCGATGCTCCCGTCGCCGACCGGGTAGCGATCGTGCGGCGCGGCGACGACGCGGTCCAGCGCCTCGGCGGGCGTCAGGCCGGCGTCGAGCCAGTCGACCGACAGTGCCGGCCGCATCACATCGCGGGCCTCGCGCCCGGCGAAGTCGAAGACGTTGTAGAGCAGTTCCTCCTGCGCGCTGGCGATGACGCCGACGTCCTCGGCCTCGTCGATCATCGACCGCAGCTCCTCGACGCTGCGGATCGAGCTGCCGGCGACGACCGACCGGATGCCGAACGGCCTGAGCACCCCCTGCGCCGAGCGCTCCAGCACCCACACCACCGGACGCAGCGCCACCGAGAGCAGCTCGGTCGGCGGCGCGACCAGAACCGCCAAACGCTCCGCTTGGGCCAGCGTCAGCGCCTTGGGAACGAGCTCGCCCAGGACCACGGCCAGGTAGGTCACGATGGCAAAAGCGATCACCGCCCCCAGCCACGGCGGGAGCCCGTCGCCCAGCACGTCGCGGACCAGCGGCTCGCCGATCGCGCCGGTGAGGATCCCCGCCGCCGTGATCCCCACCTGGACCGTCGAGATCACCCGCACCGGGTCGTTCAGCAGCCGCAGGGCGGCGGCCGCCCCCACCCGGCCGGACTCGGCCCAGTCCTGCAGCCGGGAGCGGCGTGAGATCACGACCGCGTACTCGCCCACCACAAAGAACGCGTTGATACCCACCAACGCCAGGACGCCCAGGATGCGCAGGAGATCTGGCACCGATGCAGTGCATACCAGCGTCGGCGGGCACCGCCAAGGGTGGCGCCCACTCAGTCAAGCCGGGGCTCTGTACCGATTCCGCCGCTCAGACGGCGGCGCCGAGCACCCAGAAGCGCTCGCCGCGCGGGTCATCCCAGCATGTCGTCGGCCGCGATCTGCTCGTACTCGCCCGCGCCCTCGAGATCCACGTGGCGCCAGAGGCTGAGGAGCATCGCTGGGTGTAGCGCTCGGTCGTCTTCTCCAGCACGTCGGCCGTGGGGATCATGCCGGAAGGGTTGACCGTGCTCGGCAAGGCGGCATAGGCTCGCTCTAGGGGTCGCCGGACGCCGGGGGACCTGACAGAGAGGAGCCAGAGTGAGTGACGTGTTCGAGAAGGCCAGTGTCACCAGTGACCTGGCGCACCGGCTGATCGCCGGCGCCGAGGCCAAGGCATCGGAGCTGGGGGTTCCGATGGTCATCGCGGTCTGCGACGAGTCCGGCGTGCTGAAGGCATTCAGCCGGATGGACGGCGCCGCGCTATTGAGCGTCCAGATAGCCCAGGACAAGGCGTACACGGCGGTCGGATTCGGCATGCCGAGCGACGGCTGGCACGACTTCATCAAGGACGACCCTCCGCTCGCCGCCGGGGCCGTGGGCGGCATCGACCGCCTCGTCATCTTCGGCGGCGGCTACCCCATCAAGATCGGCGACCGGATCGTGGGCGCGATCGGCGTCAGCGGCGGCCACTACACGCAGGACATGGAGGTGGCCCAGGCGGCCCTGGCGGCCGTCGGCGGCTGAGCGCGCCCCCGGGCCCGTTTCGCCGCCGCGTCGCGGGGGCACCACCAGGGTGTGAGCGCGAACGCTCAGCCGCCTGAGGGGAGCGCGCCGGCGATGCCGGGACTCGCCGATCTGTCAGAGCAGATCGCGTCCGCGCGGGCGCGGTCGGCCGCCGCCGATCCGGGCTGTGCGACGCCGCACGCGCCCGGCGCCGGCGAGGTGAGCAACTCAGCCCCGGCGGTGTCCTCGCACCGCCCCTGGCTGGACCACATCGGCGCCGCGATGAGTCGGTTGGGAACGGCGCTCTCGCGGCCGCCGGTGCGCCTCGCCGCCACCGGCGTCCTCCTCCTGCTGATCGCGATCGTGCTGGTGCCCAACTCCGTCTGGACGCTGCCGCTGGTCATCGTGGGGGCGCTGATGGTGCTGGTGGCCTGGATCGGCTCACGGTTGGGGGGCCACGTCCTGGTCAAGTGGGGTGAGATGGGCGCTCAGCTGGACTTCCACGCCGAGGTCACCTCGGCCCGCCACCGCCAGGAGCCGCGGCAGCGGCGGCCGGTCATCGCCGCCGTTCCGGAACGGGATGATCCCGGCGTCATCGAGGGCGAGGCGCACACCGTCGAGATCGACCTCGGCGAGCTCAAGGCGCTCATCGCCGCCGCGGAGGCTGACGGCGCCTCGGGCCCCCCCAGCCCGGCTCGCGGCCGCCTCCGCCGCCGCTGAGTCGCCCGTCAGTGACGCAGGGCGCTCAGGTCGTCGACGATGGCGTCGGCCTGGTGCAGATCCTCGTCGGAGTGGGTGGTCCGGACCGCGAGCACCTTCGCGCCCGCGGCGCGGCCGGCGGAGATGCCGGCCGGCGCGTCCTCCAGGACCAGGCACTGGGCGGGATCGACGGCGAGGCGGCGGGCGCCGAGCAGGTAGCAGGTGGGATCCGGCTTGCCGTGGGTGACGTCGTCGGCGGAGACGAGCACCGGGGGGATCGGCAGGCCGGCGGCGCGCAGGCGTACGGTAGCCAGCGCCCGCGAGCAGGAGGTGACTATCGCCAGCCGGCGGCCGCCGTTCAGCAGCTCGCCGGCTCCGGGCAGCGCGAAGATGCCGTTGGTGTCGCCGACCTCGGCGCGCTCCAGCGCTTCGGCCTCGGCCGCCGTGTCGGCGTCCGGCGCCAGCAGGCGGACGCTCTCCCGGGACGGCCGTCCCTGGGCGAAGCGGTGGACGTGCTCCGGGTCCAGTCCGTGCCGGGCGGCGAACTCGCTCCAGGCGCGGCGGACCGGGGCGGTGGAGTCGACGAGCGTCCCGTCGAGGTCGACCAGAACGCCGGCGGCGATGTCGAGCAATGCCTGCGGGGTCATCGGGCGGCCGCCACGAGCAGCGTCACCCCCAGGACGGCCACCGAGCCGGCGAGCGCCGGCAGGGCGACCGCAATCCCCAGACCGGCGGTCGCCGCGCGGCAGAAGGTCCGGCTGGAGCGACCGGGCAGCCACCGGCCGACCGCCGGCATCGCGATCAGCGCGCCGACAGCGGGAGCGAGCAATGCCAGCCCCAGCGTCGCGGTGTCGGCGCCGACGTGCCCCGCCAGCGCCGGAATGCGCGAGGCCCAGGATGCAAACAGCGCGCCGTCGACGAAGAACACCGCGGCGATCGCCCGCCGCGCCGTCATGCCTGCACCACGTCGATGCCGAGCGCGCGGTACGGCGCCAGTGCCGCTTCGTCGACCGCATCGGTGACGAGCATGGTCAGCTCGCTGAGCGGGGCCACGACGAACGGGAGCGCAGTGCCGAGCTTGTCATGGTCGGCGAGGCCGACGACCTCGGCCGCACCGGCAATCATGGCGCGCTTACCCTCACGCTCCTCGGCGTCCTCGACGCTGACGCCGATCTCCGGATGCAGGCCGCACACGCCGAGGAACAGGACGTCGGCGCGCACGGCGGCGAGGGCGGCGACAGTGGCGGCGCCGACGGTCACCCCGGCGCGGCCGCGCAGGCTGCCGCCGATGACGACGACCTCGATCCGGGGCCGGTCAGCCAGCGCCAGGGCGATCGGCAGGCTGTTGGTGACCACCGTCGCGCTCAGGCGCTCCGGGAGCGCACGGGCCACCTCGAGGGTGGTGGTGCCCCCATCCAGCATGACGACCTGGCCGTCGCGGACGAGCTGGGCCGCGCACCGGGCGATCGACGCCTTGGCCTCCGGCGCCCGCCGGGCACGGACCGGTAGCGGGTCGGTGTCGCCGGCCCGGGGCAGCGCGCCGCCGTGGACGCGGCGCAGCATGCCGGCCTCATCGAGCTCCCGCAGATCCCGCCGCACCGTGTCCGGCGAGACCTCGAACTCGGCGGCGAGGTCGGAGGCCAGGACCCGGCCCTGGACCCGGAGGCGCTCGAGGATCCGGTGGTGGCGCTCCTCCGTCAGCATCGTTGCGGAATCTTACACGTTCATGCACGATCTCGCACAGACACGCACCCGCCCGCACGGAGGGCAGACCTTCAGCCCACCAAACCCCTCGGCCCACCAAACCCCTCAGCCCACCAAACCCCTCGGCCCATCAAACCCCTCGGCCCAGCAAACCCCTCGGCCATCAAACCCCTCGGCCCATCAAACCCCTCGGCCCACCAAATCCCCTCGGCCCACCAAGTCCCCTCAGCCCACCAAACCCCTCAGCCCACGGGTGTTGGGGGCTCACTTACGCATACGACAAGTCAGCCCCCAAGGCCCTCCAGCCGGCCCGCCGTGGGTCGGCCCGCAAGGCGCGTCGAGCCGGGCCGCTGCGGGTCAGCCGCCAAGGCGCCTCCAGCCGGCCGCTGCGGGTCAGCCGCCAAGGCGCCTCCAGCCGAGCCGCTGCCGAGCACGCGGGGCTCGGCGGCTACGGCCGGGTATCGCCGGGCGGGAGGTACCGGTCGGCCGCGTCGCGCAGCGCCCCCGGGACCCGGTGGGTGATGTTCGCCGGCTTGATCGTGATGCTGCCCAGGACGGCCCGGGCGCGAACGTCGATGACCGGCGCGCCCGGAAGCGCGTCCCCACGCACCTCCGACGAGTGGGATCCGAGGATGACGCTCCCGGACAGGCGCACCTCGACGCCCTCCGGGACGAAGATCGTCACCGACTCCAGGGTGGTCCGGGCCTCGATCGTCGTGACGGGCGAGGTCAGCACCGCGTCCTGGAGCTCGATGTGACAGTCGCCGAGCACCGAGCGCGCGGCCAGCCGCGCCGGCACCAGCCAGCGGCCGGTGCGCGTCTGGCTGGAGAGGATTGCCGTCAGCTCGTGTGGCGCCTCGGCCGGCAGCTGCGCCGGGTGCTGGAGGTCCGCCAGCACCCGGTCGAGCTCGCCGCGGGTCCGCGCTCCGAGCGCCGCGTCCGCGCGCTCGGAGTACTCCTCCAGGCTCAGCCGGCCGTCGCCGGCGGCCCCCGCCAGCAGCTGGAGCGCCTCATCCCGGTCCTGGTCGGACGCCCGCAGCTCCGGCAGACCCGGGGACGTCGCCCGGACATCACCGTCCTCGCTCACGCTCCGTCATCCTACGCTGCGACCAGATAGGCTCGCCCGGTGCGGTTAAGAGCTGATCGCCCGCTGGGGCTGGCGCCGGCCACCGCGCTCGACTACCGGGAGCTGGCTCGCCGCCGGCTCCCCCGCCAACTGTTCGACTATCTCGACGGTGGCGCCTACGAAGAGACGACGCTGCGCGCCAACGGCGCCGACCTGGAACAGATCCGGTTGCGCCAGCGCGTCATGCGGGACGTATCAGTCCGCGATCCGTCGGTCACCGTCCTCGGCCAGCGGCTGTCCATGCCGATCATTCTGGGGCCCGTCGGTCTGTGCGGGATGTTCGCCCGGCGGGCCGAGACGCAGGCGGCGCGCGCCGCCGAGGCCGCGGGCGTGGCGTTTGTGGAGTCGACGATGTCGATCTGCGGCATCGAGGAGGTGTCAGCCGCCACATCCACCCCGCCATGGTTTCAGCTCTACGTCATGCGCGACCGCGGCTACGCCGAGGACCTTATGGCGCGCGCCCGCTCCGCCGGCTCACCGGTCCTCATCCTGACCATCGACCTCGCGGTCGTCGGCGCCCGGCACCGTGACACTCGCAACGCACTGGTCGGCGATCCCCCGGGGTGGGTCAAGGCGCTGCGCGCACTTGACCTCGTCGCCCATCCGCTCTGGGTCCGCGACGTCGTCATCGAGGGCCGGCCGCTGACATTCGGCAACCTGGAGAAGGCGGTCCCGGGCGCCCGTACCCCGGCCGCGTTCCGCAGGTGGGCGGACCACCAGTTCGACCCCAGCGTCACCTGGAACGACATCGCCTGGATCCGTGCCAACTGGGACGGCAAGCTGGTCGTCAAAGGAGTGCTCGACCCCGAAGATGCGCGGCGGGCCGCCGATGCCGGGGTCGACGGCGTGATCGTGTCCAACCACGGGGGACGCCAGCTCGACTCCGTGCCGTCGACGACGCGAGCGCTTCCGGCGGTGGTGGACGCCGTCGCCAATCAGGTCGAGGTGCTTGTCGATGGCGGAATCCGCACCGGCCTCGACGTCATCAAGATGATGGCCCTGGGCGCCCGCGGGGTGCTTCTCGGCCGCGCCTGGGCGTGGGCAGTGGCCGCGCGCGGCCAGACCGGCGTCGGCCACGTCCTCGAGGTCATGAGAGCCGACATCGACGTCGGCCTCGGCCTCACCGGCCAGACCGCCATCGCCGACGTCGGCCGCACCGCCTTGGACGAGAGTTGAGCCACGGGCGCAACCCATCCGACAGTGCACTGTGGTCGCGGCCGATCCAGCGCACCGACGTGAACGGCTAGTTGTCGTCGGTCAACTCGAGCGCGGGCTGCCCGTCGCTGCCTCCCGTCGACAAACGGTTGGTGATCGCCCGCACCGTCCCGTGCGTCACTCCTGCGGCGTCGGCAATCTGACGCGTGGAAAGACCCAGTCGCATGGCACGAGCGATGGCCTGGTGATGCTCGCGCCGCGCCTCGCGCGCGCGCCGACCACTTCGCTCGACGCTCCGAAGGGTGTCTCCGCACAGTGACGCGCGAACTGCCTCTTGGCCGAGGGCCTCGGCGTGTGTGATGTCACTGAGCGACAGGCCGGCGGCCATTGCTGACGTCGCCGCGCGCATGAGCTCCTGAGTGGCGCGTTTGGCCACCTTTCGGTCACCGTCAGTCTCCGCACGCAACCGTTCACCCGCCGCCTGTGCCACTGCAGCGAGCTCGCCGACCAGCGTTGACTGCACGTCCTCGGTCCGTGAAGGCATAGCCCCATCCCTTCCGTCAAGAATGACAAGAATTTACCAGCATCAGTATGAATTTTGGAAGAATGGAGCGAGCTGCTGCCCGCCGGCCCGAGGAGCACCGTCACCGGGGTGAGGCTGTCTTTGTTGCAGTCAGACGGCCGGCGTGGCGCCAGGCGGCGAGAGCCAAGCTCCCACGGTTACCAGCGCCGCCCGGCAGCTGCACCGTTCGGTCCGCCGCTTCTTTGCTCGTATGGACGCTGTGACTCCATGTGACGTCCCGGCTTTTCGCGGCACGCCGGGCAGGACGCACGGCCGGCATGCACCGTCAACGCACACTGACACTGGCCGCTCGCTTTCATGAATGCGGACTGGCCGCCTTGACCTGCTACTCCTCGCCTGGACCCGTGACGCCAGCGCCGCCGACCGCGCGACCTATGGTGCAGGCTGTCCGGTCACGGGTATGGCGTGATCGCGACCGCGTGGATAACCCCTCTCCACTTAAGCCGGCACCGGCCCTATGACCACCATGGTGATGTTTCGTCAACTCTGATGAGCCTACGGTCATTTTTCTGACCAATTAGCCATATTTGATCGGTTCTGTGTTTGAGATCCACTTCTCTGGACAGGTTCATCCGGAAGGCAACTGAGGGACACGGAGGGGTGGGACCGACGGGACGTTTTTCAGCAGACCGGGGTTCGACCGCGATGAGCCACTACCGCTCGTCGTTGCGCCTGGCCGCGCTGCTGAGCCTCATCGTCTGCTTGACGCTCGCGGCTGCCTTTGACGCCGCTAGCGCCTCAGGAGCCAACCTCTCCTCCGCCGCCCACACGGCGCGCACCACCACCGCCGTCCTCCCCACCGCGCCAGGGCCGTCGCCGACGCAGCCCGCCCTCACCGCGGTGTCCGGGGCGACAGGGGTGGTTTCCGCCGCCGCCTCGCACCTGACTTCGCCGCATCACCCGGGCGCTCGGTCGCCGCTCACGCCGGCCAACCCCTCGAGCGCGCAGGCCGCCGCCCACACCACGCAGGCCGCCGCCCACACCACGCAGGCCGCCGCCCCCGCCACGCAGGCCGCCGCGACACCCCCGGCCGGGTCGGTCGTCGCCAAGAGCATCACGACTGCCGCACCGGTTGCCCGCAGCGTCACCACGACCGCAACCACAGTGGTCACTCACGCTGCCGGGTCGACGACCCCGGCGAGCAAAGCGGCTTCCGCGACCGGCAGCCTCCAGTCGATCCAGCGCGCGACGACGACCATCACCCACGGGACAACCACGACCGCCGCGAGCCACGCCGCCCCAGCCGTGGCGCCCACGGCGAGGAGCGCCGCGGCCTCGACTTCTACCGCCCCCGCAGCGCTCGCGTCCGGCGCCAACTCAGCGATCGCGACCGCGGCCGCGAGGATCACCGGGGCCGGCCAGACGACCACCGCTGCGGTGAGCCGAGCGGTCGCCGGGGCCGTGAACCACGTCGTCACCGGGGTCACGACCGGGGCCGTCTCGCAGACGCTGACCAGCGCCACCCACGCCCTGGCCGGCCCGACCGTTCCCGTGGTCACGCGCACGCTCAAGACCGCCGTCACCCACGTGCTCTCCTCCGCGCTTCACACGGTCACCGGGGCATCGGCACGCGTCGTGCAGACCGTCACCCGCACCCTCCTCCCCGCCCTCCAAACGGTGACGCGCACCGTGGGTCCCACGCTGCACCCTCTGACCGACACCGCGCTCGCCGCGCTGCGCCCAGTGACGAGCACGGTGCTCCCGGGCGTGCTCCACCCAGTTACCACCGTTCACGGGCTGCTCCAGACGGCGCCCCCCGCGACCCTCGGCCACCCGGGGGCGCGGTCCGCCGCAGCTGCTCCGCTTGCCGCCAACCGCTCGGCGCAGACGCCGGCGACGACGCCCTGGCCGGCCGGCCGCCGGCAACCCCCCGGACTGGCGGCGGTCGGCCAGGGCTCACCGACAGCCGGTCCGGCGGTTCCGGCCATCGGCGTCCGTGCCTCCCATATCCCCGTCGCCGGCGCGGACGGGCGACAGCCGGCGGACCTCGGCGGAAGCGGTTTGCCGGCCCCCTGGCTCGGCACACACGTCATCCCGGCTCGACTGGTGGACGGCTTCACGCACACATCGCGTTCAGCCGACGTCTATCCGGCTCCGGTCACCAGCCAGACCGGCCGCCCGGTTGCGCCGCCCGTCCAGCAGGCGCCGCCGGCCGGCGGTGAGTCCGCGGCCGGGGGGATGGCAGGTGTCTCCTTCATGCTCATGGCGGCGCTCCTGGGCTGCCTGGCCCTGGCGCTTCCGGCCTTGAGCCGGGTGGTGCGCCCGCTCCGCCAGCGTGGCGCACCTCTGGCCTTCGTGCTCGTGCTGGATCGACCCGGCTAGCCGCCGGCCGTCATTCAGCCTCGCACGCCGTGCGCAGTGCACGGCGTGTCCAACCAACTGCACTGAAGGAGAGAATCCATGTCACGCTCCCCATGGGCGTCGACGGAGCCCTCCGCACTCGCCGCCGTCGCTCTGCGTCGCGCCGGCGAGGGAGCCAGGCTGGTGCATCGGGTGCGCCTCGGGCACCGCGGCCTGGGGGTTCCGGGCCCCGCCAGGAGAAGGCTGCTCCGGGTGGTGGTTGCCATCGTGCCGCTGGCCGCGGCACCGGCGGCACTCGCACACACCGGCAGCCATCGGCATGCGCAACATCACAGCTCATCCACGCGCCCAGCCGCGGTGGCCCGCACCAGGCGAGTGGTCGGGAGCCGCCGCGCCGCGCTGGCGCGGAATCGCCTCCTGCGGGAGCTGCGTCATGACCGTCACGTCGTCCTGGCCATCGGCAGCGGATATGGCACGGCCGGTGGCTCACCGCTGGTGCGCGCGCTGCAGATCCGGCTGGTCCACGGCGGGTATGCGCCCGGCCCCATCGACGGCCTCTACGGTCCGCTGACCCGCGCGTCCGTGACCAGGTTCCAGGCCGCGCACGGCCTGGCGATCGACGGGATCGCCGGACCGAGGACGCTCGCCGAGATGACGGCTCGCACCCCGGCGCTGTATGCCGGCGCCGGCGCGGTCACCGGCGGCGCTGCCGGCGTCCGCTCGCTGCAGCGGCTCCTCGCCCGCGCCGGTGACCCAACCGGCCCCGTCGACGGCATCTTCGGCCCCAGGACCGAGCGGGCGGTCCGTGACTTCCAGGCGGCGAACGGGCTCCCCGCCACGGGGATCGCCGGTCCGAGCACCCTGGGCCGCCTGCGATCGCGTTCGACCGCGCGCCGACCGGCCACCGGCCGACCGCGTGGCCACACTAGGCGTCCGGCGCCGGCAACCGGCCATACGCGCCGTCCCCACCCGGCCCCCACCCCTCGCCGCGCCGGCCATCCCGCGGGCGCCGGCCAGGCGCAGACCGGGCGTCCCGTGCCCACGCCGGGCTGGACGCTGCCCGCCGAGATCGCCGCCGTCGGACTGCTCCTGCTGACCGGCGCGTGGTATCTGCGCCGCCGCCGTCACGAGCGTGGCCTCCCGGAGCGTGGGGCCGAGCACCCGTCATCGGCCACAAACGCGCCGGCAGCGACCGACCCGGGGGAGCGGGCAGCGACCGACGCGGGGATGCCGGCACCCACCGGCGGACGGCCGGAAGGGAGCGTTGCTCCCGCGGCCGACATGGCGACCCCACTGGGGGTCGAGACGGAGTTCGCCCAGGCCGACCAGCGGGCCGAAGCTCGCCGGGCGTTCAACGAGGCCGTGCGCCTGGAGCAGCAGCAGGACCGGGCCGGCGCCCGGGCGGCGTATCGGCGGGCCGACGAGGCGGGTCACGCGGGGGCGGCGTGCAACCTGGGAGTCCTGCTGGAACTCGAGGGCCTGGTGCCGGAGGCGCGCGCCGCCTATGCGCGGGCCGACGCGCGGGGAGACGCCAACGGGGCGTTCAACCTGGCGTGTCTGCTCGACGAGCAGGGTGACTCGGCGGGCGCGCTGGCCGCCTATCAACGCGCCGACCGTCGAGGACACGCCGAGGCGGCGACCAACCTGGGCGTCCTGCTGGAGTCCAGGCGACTGGTGGCGGCGGCACGGGCGGCGTACCTGCGGGCCGAACAGCGGGGCGACCCCAATGGAGCCGCCAACCTCGGTGCGCTGCTGGAGGAGCTCGGCGAGCGCGGTGCCGCTCTGGACGCGTACCGGCGCGCAGAGGAGATGAGGGCGCGGGCCGTGGCCCAGCCGGCGCCCGCCGAGCCGGCTCCCACCCACCCGGACCGCAGCGATAGGACGTAGCAGACCGGAGCGCAGACACAGGACGTAGCAGAGAGGACGTAGGCAGACCGGAGCGCAGAGACAGGACGTAGACGACCGAGGCGCACAGCCCACCCGGTACCGCCGTCCGCCGCGGCAGCGGCGGTACCGGGGCCGGCCGGCCGGACCGTAGTCCACACCCACCCACATGTGGTCCACCGCCCGGATGGACCGTCGCCGTGCAACCCGTAGGTTCTCCGGCGATGACGTCGGCATGGCAGCACAGGCGGGTGCCCCGGACGCGACCAGGGGAGCGACGGTGACGGTCCTGGTCACCGGGTTTCCGGGCTTTCTGGCGAGTGCGCTGCTTCCCGGCGTCCTGCGCCGGACGGGCGAGGAGGCCGTCTGCCTGGTGCAGGGCAAGTACCTGGGTGTCGCCGCCGAGCGCGTGGAGCAGCTGAGTGCTGCCGACAGCTCCCTGGGCGGCCGGATCCGCCTGATGGAGGGCGACATCACCCAGAGCGACCTCGGCCTGGGACGCCACCGGCCGGTCGACGTCAGCGAGATCTGGCACCTCGCCGCGGTCTATGACCTGGCGGTCCCGCGCGAGCCGGCGCTGCGGGTCAACGTGGACGGCACCCGCCACGTGCTCCACGCGGCCCGCGAATACCCGGGCCTGCGCCGGTTGCACTACTTCAGCACTTGCTACGTGAGCGGCCGGTATGCCGGCCCGTTCGGCGAGGATGACCTCGAAGTCGGCGCGCCGTTCAACAACCACTACGAGGAGACCAAGCACCTGGCCGAGGCTGAGGTCCGGCGGGAGATGGCCGCCGGGCTGCCCGCGACCATCTATCGCCCGGCCATCGTGGTCGGCGACAGCCGGACCGGCGAGACTCAGAAGTACGACGGGCCGTACTTCATCCTGCAGTGGATGCTGCGCCAACGGCGGGTGGCGATCGTGCCCCTGGCCGGCGACCCCACGGCGACCCGGGTCAATGTGGTCCCCCGGGACTTCGTGGTCGACGCCGTGAACCACCTTAGCGGGCATCCCGGCTCAGAGGGGCGCACATATCAGTTGGCCGACCCGCACCCGCTGACCGTCGGCGAGATGGCACAGGCTCTGGCCGACGCCGCCGGTCGGAGGCTGATCCTGGTCCCGGTGCCGCGAACCCTGGCCAAGGAGGCGATTCGCCATGTGCCCGGAGCGCACAGTGTCCTGCGCATCCCGGCCGAGGCGGTCGACTATTTCGCCCTCCCCACGCACTACCTGTCCGAGAACACGCAGCGGGACCTCGCCGGCAGCGGCATCCGGGTGCCACCGTTCCCTGACTACGTCGATCGCCTGGTGACCTTCATGCAGCGCCACCACGAGATCGGCGCCGCTGCGATGGTCTGACGGCGGTCAGAGCCCGGCGTTCCAGCTGGGCGAGCGCGCATGGCGAGCGAGCACGCGCAGCGGGCCGCCGGTATAAGGGACAACGACGACATTGCTGTCGTTTGGATCAGGACCGCCGGTCGTGGCCAGGACGCTTCGCCCGCCCCGGGAGAGGCCGTATCCGACCAGGCCCTGCGCCGCGGTGCCGAGCCGCCGCACCGTGCCGGTGACCGGGTTGACGGTCTCGGCGTAGCTCGTGTCCTGCCCGGTGAACTCGGCGAGCAGGCGGGTGCCGTTGGCCGACCATGCCGTGGCCACCAGTCCTGACAGCAGGAATCCCGGGTGGGTCCGGGTCAGGCGATGAAGGCCGCCGCCCGAGGGCTCCACCAGGTACAGGTCGAGCTTGGGGGCGTCGTTGCGCCGCGGCGACGGACGGGACCGTGAGAACACGATCCAGCGCGGCCCCCAGACGGGCGCCAGGCTGCGGTGGTCGTGGGTCAGCGCCACCGGCGCGCCGCCAACGGCGGAGGCGGTGTAGATGTCAGAGCCCGTCGCGCCGACCGTCACGGTGTAAGCGAGCGCGGTGCCGCCGGGAGCGAAGCTCACGGAGCCGAAGTCCGGCGCCGTGGCGACGGTGCGCAGGATCCGGCCGGACGCGACATCGATGAGGATGAGGCGTTTGGTCCCCAGTTCCCGGCCGGTGACCGCGGCCACCGTCCGCGAGTTGGGCGCCCACGCGACCGCGGCCGTGTCCTCCCAGTTGCGCAGCAGCGTGCGGGACCGGCCACCGGCGGCGGGCACGACGAACAGCCGCGGCACCGCACCGGTGAACGTGCCGTAGAGGACCCGCTGGCCGTTGGGCGAGACGTTGGGGGCGTCGCCGGTGGCGATCCGGCGCGCGCCGGTGCCGTCGTCACGCGCCGACCAGACCCGCTCCGGCGCCGGCAGGCGCGGCGGCGCGGTGGGGAAGCCGCCGGTCACATACGCCAGCGTGGCGCCCGCGTTCGCCACCGGCCCGGCGACGACCACCCCGGCGACGACGCCCGCGCACACCAACCCCCGTCGAAGTCCCCTCACGCGTCTGATCGTCGCATGCCGCCCGGCTCAGTACAAGCGCGGCGGCCGCTCAGCTCGCGCCCGCGGTCAGCTGCGAGGCGGACGGAACCGATTCCCGGATGGATTGGCCGGCCGACTGGGCCGCCTGGCCCGCCTGGCTGAGCTGCGAGTTGACCCCGTCCAGCTCCGACGGGTTGACCGACCCGCCGGTGATGGAGCTCTTGAGTCCCTCGAGCTTGCTGGCCGCCGCGGTCAGCGGCGCGACCACCGGCTTGAGCAGCTTGCTCGCCTTCGCATCCTCAACGGCGAGGCGGAGCTCATGTGAGACGAACAGCGCGGCCAGCCCCGCCTTGATCAGCGCCAGCTTGTGCGAGAACGGATGCTTCAGCGCGCCGGCCTTGATGGGGGCGTAGATCCAATGGTGGAAGGCACCGAACGCCAGCCCCGCGTGGAGCACGAACTTGGCGGTCGGCAAGGACGGGGCGCTCGAGCTGGTGGTGCCGGCAGCCGTACCCGCGGAGGAGGAGGACGACGACGAGCCGCTGCTGCCACACCCCGCCAGCGCCAGGACGGCGACGCAGCACACGGCGACCAGCGCCCCGGTGAACCGTCCGCTCATGCCGTCAGATGCTACGCCCGCCCGCTCAGAGATCCAACTCGTAGCGGATGAAACCTCGGTTGACCGCGACGGCGTCGTACAGCCGCCGCGCCGTCGCGTTCGTCTCATGCGTCGTCCAGTACACCCGGGCGCACCCGCGGGCGCGCGCCCAATCCGCCACGGCCGCGATGAGCGCGCCGCCGGCCCCCCGGCCGCGGCTCTCCGGCGCGGTGAACAGGTCCTGGAGGTAGCAGACGTCGGCGCCCGATGTGTTGGCGTGGACGAGGAAATGCACTATGCCCACGAGATCGCCGTCGAGCCGGGCGCCGCGGGCGTGCATGACCTCGTCCTGCTGGAAGGCGGCCCAGGCCCGGTCGTAGGCCTCCGGCGGCAGCGAGCGCTCGTAGAACCGGATGTAGCCGCGGAACAATCGCTCCCACGCCGGCCGGTCGGCGGCGCTCAGCCGGTCGACCCGGATCGCGGGCTGGGGCTCCATGAGCTCGAGACTGTCAGCTGGTGTCCGCGGGCGGTAGAGCCGGTGTGAAGCAAAGACCGCGCCGCGGTTGGCAACATTGGCTCAAAGGCCGGCGCGGGAGGAGCCGCCGCCGTTCGTGGATCGCCAGCGAACCCCGGAGCGAACCATGAACGTCGCGGCTCGTCTCCAGCTGATCCCCGTGGGACACTGCCCGCCGTGCCGTCGATGCGCTTCACCCTGCGCCAGCTGGAGTATTTCCTGGCCGCCGCCGATGCCGGGAGCGTCACCGAGGCGGCTCAGAACATCCCGGTGGCCCAGTCGTCGGTCTCGGCCGCGATCGCCCAGCTGGAGGCGGCGCTGGGCGTACAGTTGCTCATCCGCCATCACGCCCAGGGGATCTCGCCCACCGCGGAGGGACGGCAGTTCCTGGACCGGGCGCGGGCGCTGCTGCGCGACGCCGACGAGCTGGAGAGGTTCGCCGCCGAGCTGACGGCCGCCCTGAGCGGCACGCTGCACCTGGGCTGCCTGGTCACCGTCGCCCCGCTGATGATGCCCCGCCTGGGCAAGGGGTTCCGTGACCGCCACCCGGCCGTGACGCTGGAGATGGTGGAGACCGGCCAGCAGGAGCTCGTCGCCCACCTGCGCTCCGGGCGACTCAGCGTGATCCTCACCTATGACCTCGACCTCGGTGACGACCTGGCGTTCACGCCGCTCGCCGACCTACCGCCCTACGCGGTGGTCGCTGCCGATCATGCGCTGGCGAGGGCCGCGTCGGTGTCGATGGCGCAGCTCGCCGCCGAGCCGCTCGTCCTGCTCGACCTGCACCACAGTCGCGAGTACTTCCGCAGCCTGTTCGCCGCCGCCGGCGTCGATCCGAACGTCGCCCACCGCTCAACCCATCCTGACGTGATCCGCACGATGGTCGCCAACGGCTTTGGCTACACGATCGTCAACGCGCGCCCCCGCGTCGACGCCGCGCTCGACGGTATGCCTGTGGTCACGGTGCCGATCAGCGGCGAGCCGCGCCCGATGATCCTCGGCCTCGTCCGGCTGAAGCGGGTGCGCCCCACGCGGCTGGTGGAGGCCTTCGAGCAGCATTGCCGCGCCGCGATTGCCGCCGGGGTCGTCCCCGGCGTCGACGGCGCGGGTATCTGAACGCCCCCGGGCGATCGGCGGGAGCGAACCAGCGCTGCGCCAGAGTCGATTTACGCCGCCGACGACGGTCGATAGTGTCAGCCGCCCATTCGCGGCCGGCGCGGCCGCCAACTGAGGCGAGGAGGACCATGAGCATCGAGACGCCGGTCGGCGTGCCGGACACGTTCGAGGAGCAGTAGCGAGATGGCGACCGAGAGCGTGCCCACCGGACGCATCCCGCGCTTCGACGTCCTCCTGGAGCCGGTCCAGATCGGACCGGTCACCGCCCGCAACCGGTTCTTCCAGGTGCCCCACTGCAACGGCATGGGCTATCGCGACGTCTCGGCCCACGCCGGGATGCGCGCCGTCAAGGCCGAGGGCGGCTGGGCCGTGGTGTGCACCGAGCAGGCCGAGATCCACCACTCGTCGGAGATCACGCCGTTCATCGAGCTGCGCATCTGGGACGACCAGGACATCCCGGCCATCGCCCGGATCGCCGACCGCATCCACGAGCACGGCGCGCTGGCCGGCATCGAGCTTTGTTACAACGGGATGAACGGGCCCAACCTGTACAGCCGAGTGGCGCCGATGGGGCCGTCGCACCTGCCGGTGGCGACGTTCACCGCCGACCCGGTCCAGGCGCGGCGGATGGATCTCGACGACATCGCCGACCTGCGCCGCTGGCACCGCGCCGCCGTCCGGCGCTCCCTGCAGGCCGGCTATGACCTCGTCTACGTCTACGCCGGACACGCCCTCGGCGGCATCCACCACTTCCTGTCGCGTCGCTACAACGACCGCACCGACGCATACGGCGGCTCGGCCGAGAACCGCATGCGGCTCCTGCGCGAGATCCTGGAGGACTCCCTGGAGGAGGCCGACGGCCGCGCCGCGGTCGCCTGCCGGATCACGGTCGACGAACTGCTCGGCGACGACGGCATCACGCGCGAGGACATCGAGGATGTGGTCGGCACGCTCGGCGAGCTGCCGGATCTGTGGGACTTCGTCTTGGGCTCGTGGGAGGACGACTCGGTCACCGCTCGCTTCGGCGAGGAGGCCGAGCAGGAGCAGTACGTCCGCGGGCTGAAGGGGCTGACGAGCAAGCCGGTCGTCGGCGTGGGCCGATTCACCTCGCCGGACACGATGGTGCGCATGATCCGCAGCGGCGTGCTCGACCTCATCGGCGCGGCCCGCCCCTCCATCGCCGATCCGTTCCTGCCCCGCAAGATCGAGGAGGGGCGCCTGGAGGACATCCGCGAGTGCATCGGCTGCAACATCTGCGTATCCGGCGACTTCACCATGTCGCCGATCCGCTGCACCCAGAACCCATCGATGGGCGAGGAGTGGCGCCGCGGCTGGCATCCGGAGCGGATCCGTCCCAAGACGACCGATGCCAAGGTGCTCGTCGTCGGCGGCGGCCCGGCCGGCCTGGAGGCGGCCCAGAGCCTGGGCAAGCGCGGCTACCAGGTCATCCTGGCCGAGGCATCCGGACAGCTCGGCGGCCGCGCCGCCCGCGAGGCCCGCCTGCCGGGGATGGCCAGCTACATCCGCGTGGTTGACTACCGCGTCGCCGCCCTGCGCCGTCTGCGCACCGTCGAGCGCACGCAGGGCGAGGTGACCGCCGGCGAGATCCTCGGCTATGACTTCGACCACGTGGCGGTGGCGACCGGCGCGCGCTGGCGCGACGACGGCGTCGGCCGCTTCCACACCCAGCCGATCCCGCGGGACCCGGGGCTGGCCATCCTGACTCCGGACGACCTGATGGCCGGCGTCCGGCCGGACGGCGATCACGTGCTGATCTACGACGACGACCACTATTACATGGGCGGCGTCCTGGCCGAGCTGCTGCGCCGCGAGGGACGCCACGTCACGCTCGTCACGCCGGCAAACTGCGTGTCCAGCTGGACGTCGGCCACGATGGAGCAGCACCGGGTCCAGCGCCGGCTGCTGGAGCTCGGCGTCGACATCGTCGCCTCCCACGCCGTCGCGCGGACGGTCGCCGGCGGCGCTGACGCCACCTGCGTCTTCACGCAGCGCGAGCGGCACCTCGCCTGCGAGTCCGCCGTGCTCGTCACGGCGCGCCTGCCGGAGGACACCGTCTACCGCGAGCTGGTCGCCCGCCGGTCCGACTGGGCCGATGCCGGGCTGCGCAGCGTTCAGGCCGTCGGCGACTGCTGGTGCCCGGCCACCATCGCCGCCGCCGTCTGGGAGGGACACCACTATGCCCAGGAGCTCGACGAGGACGGCGACCGAGGCGACACCGTGCCGTTCCGCCGAGAGGTGACCGAGCTTGCCCGTGACTGACGCCTCCCCTCGGTTCGACGCCACCCGCTTTCGCCACGTCATCGGCCACTTCATGAGCGGGGTGACGGTGATCACGACCCGGCACGACGAGCGCGACCACGGCATGACGGCGAGTGCCGTGTCCTCGCTCTCGCTCGACCCGCCGATGGTCACCGTCTGCCTGCATCGCAGCGCGCCCACCCAGGATGCGGTCCTCCGCAGCGGCGCCTTCGCCGTCAACGTCCTGCGCGAGGGCCAGGACGACGTCGCCACGCGGTTCGCCACCCCGCACGACGACAAGTTCGCCGGACTGGGCGTGCGTTACGGGCTGCTGGGACAGCCCCTCCTGGAGGAGGCGCTGGCCACGATGGAGTGCGCGGTGACGGAGACCGTGGTGGGCGGCACCCACCGGGTGTTCCTGGCCACGGTCCGCGATGCCGATGTCCGCCCGGGATCGCCACTGGCCTACTACCGCGGCCGGTTCGGCCGCCTGGAGCTCGCCGACGACGACGCGACGCTCGCCCAGGTCCGCCATGCCGTGCTGCGCCGCCTGATGCCCATCGGCGAGCCGATCGACATCCCCGCCCTGGCCGGCGCGCTCGATGCGCCTGATCCGGCGGTGGAGTTCGCCCTCGCCCGGCTGCTGGCCGAGGGGCTGGTGGCGCGCCAGGAGTCCGGCTACCGGCAGGTCCCGCTTGACGCCGCGCGGTCCGACGAGACGTTCGCGGCCAAGCTCGTCATCGACCTCGGCGCGGCCCGCATGGCGGTGGGGCACGCCTCCGACGAGGAGCTGGACCGGCTGAACGAGCTGGCCGGGGCGACCGCGCCCGCAGCCGGAGCGATCGACGCCGGCGCGGGCGAGACGCTGGTGGCCGCCAACGAGTCCTTCCACGAGGCGGTCATTGCGGCCGGTGGCAACCGGCCGCTGCTCGACGCCTACCGCCGGCTGCGACTCCCCGCCGTCCTGTCGCCCGTCATCTGGCGCGATCAGGCAGCGGCCCGCCGGCTGGCCGCCGAGCACGTCGAGATCGCCCACGCGCTGCGCGCGCGCAATCTGATCCGTGTCGAGCATCTCGTCACGGCGCACAACCAGTTTGCCCGGGCGGCGCACCGGCAGGCGATCGCCGCGGCCGGCGGGCAGGTCTGAAATCGAGACGTCCCCACGACGTAAAGGATGCTGTGACCCATGATCCGTACCGGCGACGACTACCGTGACTCCATCCGCGACGGGCGCGAGGTCTACATCGACGGCGAGCGCGTCGACGACGTGACGACCCACCCGGCCTTCCAGCCGATCGTCGACGTCCGCGCGCGGATCTATGACCTCGCCCACGAGGCCGAGACCGAGGCGGTCATGACCTACGTCGACGCCGAGACCGGGGAGCGCAACGCGGTGGGGCTCAAGCCGCCGCTCAGCCAGGACGACTGGCACGCCAAGCGCCGCGCCGTCGACACGGTCATGGACGACATCGGCGGCGTCGTCATTCGCGTCGGCGACGAGACGATCGGCGAGATGTGGTCGCTGGCCGACGGCGAGGACGTCCTCAACGAGGTCGACCCGCGGTTCGCCCAGAACATCCGCCGCCACATCGAGCGAGCGGTCCACGCCGACCCGTTCCACGTGTCGGCCAATACCGACCCCAAGGGCGATCGGTCCAAGCGGCCGCAGGACCAGGACCCGGACATGCTGCTGCACGTCGTCCGCGAGACCGACAGCGGCATCGTCGTCCGCGGCGCCAAGTACGAGACCGCCGCCGCATACGCCAACCAGGCGTTCACCAAGCCGACGATCGCCAACTGGGGCAACGACGAGCTGTCTGACTACGCGGTCGGCTTCATCGTCGACATGGGCGCCCCCGGGCTCAAGCACATCTGCCGCACCGGCTTCGTCGGCCGCGGCCAGGGCGCCGACTACCCCCTGACCAATCGCTTCGACGAGATCGACTCGCTGGTCATCTTCGACGACGTGGAGGTCCCCTGGGAGGACGTGCTCTTCTACCGCCACACGCGCGCGGCGACGTTCATACGGGCCACGCTACACCGGTACTCGGCGTTCCCGTTCGTGCAGCGGGTGGAGCGCGTCGCCGACATGCTGATCGGCGCCGCCCTGTTCAACGTCCAGCAGACCGGGCTCGAGCGCCAGCAGGCGGTGCAGGAGAAGCTGGCGCAGCTCGCCTGCTACCGCGAGGGGATCAATGCCCACCTGACGGCGGCGATCGCGACGGCGGAGGTCAGCCCCGGCGGCCTGCTCATGCCCAACCAATCGCTGCTGTACGCCGGGCGCGTCCACGCCCTGACGAACCTCCCGGGGATGATGCACATCGCCCGGGAGCTGTGCGGCGGGCAGATCTGCCTGACGCCGGACACGGCGACGTTCGAGCATCCGGAGGCCGGCCGCTGGCTGGACAAGTACTACGCGATCAACGACGACTGGGTGGCCGAGGACCGCCGCAAGCTGCTGGCGTTCGCCCGCGACCTGCTCAACTCCGACTACGCCGGGCACCGGCTGACGTTCGAGCTGTTCGCCCAGTCCCCGCCGTTCGCCCAGCTGGCCGCCGTGTATCGCAGCTTCGACTGGCAGGGCCCGCTCGATGTGGTGCGCCACTCCGCCGGGCTGTCCGAGCACGCCGGGGTCAGGCCGGCCGCGGTCGGCGCATGACGCACCGCCGCATCCGCCCGTTCAACACGCGGGACACCTACCCGGAGCAGAACCTCGACAACGACCTGTGCCAGGCGGTCGTCGCCGGCAACACCGTCTACCTGCGGGGCCAGATCGGCCAGAACCTCGACACGTCGGAGTCGGTCGGCACCGGCGACGTCGAGGCGCAGGCGGAGCAGGCGATGGCCAACATCGACCTGCTCCTGCGCGAGGCCGGCAGCCGGGTGGAGGACATCGTCAAGGTCGTCGTCTACCTCGTCGACGCGCGCTACCGCGAGCCGGTCTACCGGGTCATGGGGCGGTGGCTGAAGGGCGTGCACCCGGTGTCGACCGGCATCGTCGTCAGCGCGCTGGCGCGTCCGGAATGGCTGGTGGAGATCGACGCCACCGCGGTCATCAGCCACCCCGCCCGGGCGTGACCTTCTCGCTGCTCGGCCGCTGCGGGGCCACCGGCCGGCTGGGCATGGTCATCTCCTCGTCCAGCCCGGCGGTCGCCGCCCGCTGCGCCCACGCCCGTCCGGGGGTGGGGGTCGCCGCCAGCCAGAATGTGACCGACCCGCGCCTGGGACCGGCGCTGCTCGACGCGCTGGCCGACGGCGGCGACGCCCGGACGGCCGTCGCCGAGGTGGTGGCGCTGGCGCCGCACGTCGAGCACCGTCAGCTGGTCCTGCTCGGCGCCGCCGGCGAGGGCGCCGCGTACACCGGCAGCTCCGCGCTGGGCACCCACGGCAGTCGTCTCGGCGCCGATTGCGTCGCCGCCGGCAACCTTCTGGCCGACGAGGCGGTGCTCGACGCGCTGGTCCGGGCATTTGCAGATGGGAGCCGGCTCGAACTCGGGGACCGGCTCATGCGCGTGCTCAGGGCGGCGGTCGGCGCGGGCGGCGAGGCCGGTCCCATCCACTCGGCGGGCCTGCTGATGACCGGCGACGTCGCCTGGCCGATCGCCGACCTACGGGTCGACTGGCACGACGATCCGGTGAGTGAGCTGGCGGCCGTGTGGGAGGTCTACAAGCCCCAGCTGGACGACTACGTCACCCGCGCGCTCGATCCCGGCGGGGCCCCCGGGTACGGGGTGCCCGGGGAGTGACGGCCGAGCAGCTCCTCGCCCGGCTCGTCCGGTTCGCCACCGTGGCCGGGACGTCGAACGTGGAGCTGATCGCGTTTGCCGCCGAGCGCCTGGACCGGGCCGGCGCGGCGGTGAGGGTGTCAGAGGGAGTCCGTCCCGACGGCCACAACCTGCATGCCGTGTTGGGGCCGGCCGACGTCCCCGGCCTGGTGTTGTCGGCGCACTCGGATGTGGTGCCCGTTGAGGGTCAGGCCTGGACTCATGACCCGTTCGTTCTCCACGCCGACGACGGCCGGCTGCACGGCCGCGGCACGGCCGACATGAAGGGCTTCCTCGCCGCGGCCCTGACGGTGACCGCGGAGCTCGACGCCGCTGCGCTCCGCCGTCCCGTCCATGTCGTCGTCTCCTCCGATGAGGAGCTCGGCTGCCAGGGGATCCGCCCGCTGCTCCCGGCGCTGGCCGCGGAGATCGCGCCGGCGTCCCTGACCGTCGTCGGCGAGCCGACGCGGTTACGCGTCGTCGAGCGCCACAAGGGCAAGCTGGCGGTCGGCGTGGACGTGCGCGGCCGTGCCTGCCACTCGAGCCGCGCCCCGCACGGAGTCAACGCGGTCGAATATGCGGCGCGCCTCATCGGCGCGTTGGACGGAGTGCGCGACGAGCTGACGGCGGCCGCGCGCGACGACCGCTTCGCCGTCCCCCATGCCACCCTCAGCGTCGGTCCCGTCGCCGGCGGCGTCTCGCTCAACATCGTCCCGGACGCCTGCACGTTTCAGTTCGAGGTCCGCCTCCTCCCGGGTCAGGCGGCCGATCCCATCCTGGCAGCGGTCGGCGAGGCGGCGATGAGCCTGGAGGACGAGATGGGCGCGGACGCGGGGATCACGATGACGACGCTCGCCGAGTACCCGGCGCTCGGCGGCGACGGCGGCGACCCCACGCTTGTGGACCTCGTCGCCGACTGCGCCGGGACGGCGGCCGGCGGGGCGGTCGACTACGGGACCGAGGCGGGGTTGCTGGAGCAGGCGGTCGGTGGAACCGTCGTCGTCTGCGGTCCCGGCGACATGGCTCAGGCCCACCGGCCGGACGAGTTCATCGAGGCCGCCCAGCTCAGCGCCGCCGTCGCGTTCCTGCGCCGCCTGGTCGGTGAGTGCGGCTGACCCGGTGGCGGACGACCTGAGCGGCGGCTGACGCGTGCCTACTCGGCGCCGGAGGCGCCGTAGCGCAACCCGTCGAGCGCGATGCCCAGGATGTGGTCGATCTGGCCCGGCTCGCTGGCCGGGATCTTGGCGATCCCGCCGATCATGTGAATGATCTCGCCGAAGTCGGTATCGGCTCGGACGACGCCGGCCTGCTGGGCACGCTCCAGGATGGGCTCGCCGGCGGCGAAGAGCGCCGCCCGGCAGGTCTTGAACAGGGGAGCGTCGCGATCGACATAGTCCAGCAGCTCGTGGGCGAGCGCCTGCTTGGTCGCCATGTAGGCGACGATGCGGTGCAGCCACGCCTCGAAGGCCTCCCAGGGATCCATCCCCTCCAGGTCGGTGGTCGACCGGCACAGGTTCTCAACCTCGTCGGCGTACACGGCCTCCAGCAGGGCCTGACGGTTGGGGAAGTTGCGATACAGGGTGCCGATGCCCACCTCAGCCCGTCGCGCGATCTCCTCCAGCGACGTGGACGTGCCGCCCTCGGCAAACGCCTCGCGGGCGGCAGCCACGACCTTGTCGTAGTTGCGCCGGGCGTCGGCGCGCTTGGGGCGGGGTCGCAGCTCTTGGACGGCGGTGTCGGTGGTGCTCATGGCTCGTGGGAAATTCCGCTTGACAAACCGGAGGGTGCCTCCGCTATGATCTCTAAACGGAGGTCGCCTCCACATAGTTCCGGAGACAGCCTCCATTTTACCACTCGTTGTTCGCCTCAACCAGTTGGGAACCGTATGAATCTTGCTCTCGCAGCCTCTCCCTCAAGCGACCGCCGCCGCTGGATGGCGCTCTTCGTCGTCTGCCTGGCGCAGCTCATGATCGTGCTCGACACCACGATCGTGAACGTCGCCCTCCCCTCGATCCAGCATGACCTCGGCTTCAGCCAGGGCAACCTGACCTGGGTGGTCAATGCCTTCCTGGTCACCTTCGGCAGCTTCCTGCTGCTCGCCGGCCGGCTCGGCGACCTGATCGGCCGCAAGCGCGTCTTCCTGTCCGGCGTCGTCATGTTCACCGCCGCCTCGGTCCTGTGCGGGCTCTCGCCGAGCCAGGGCTTCCTGATCGCCGCCCGCTTCCTCCAGGGCGTCGGCGCCGCCGCCCAGGCGTCGGTGATCCTGGCCATCATCGTCACCGAGTTCCCCGAGGCGGCCGACCGGGCGCGCGCCATGAGCGCCTATGTGTTCGTCGCGGTGGCCGGCGGCTCCCTCGGTCTGCTCGCCGGCGGCGTGCTGACCCAGGCGCTCAGCTGGCACTGGATCTTCTTCGTCAACCTGCCGATCGGCGCCGCCACGATCGCCCTCGGCCAACTGCTCATCCCCAACGACCGCGGTCTGGGACTGGGGCACGGCGTCGACTGGCTCGGCTCCCTGCTGGTGACCGCATCGCTCATGACCGCCATCTACGCGATCGTGCAGGTGACCGGCTACGGCTGGGGGTCGCCGCAGGTCCTCGGCTTCGGCGCCCTCGCGGCCGTCCTGATGGCGGTGTTCCTGATCCTCGAGGCCCGCATCGCCAACCCCATCATGCCGCTGCGCATCCTGCGCCTGCGGGGGTTGGTCGGATCCAGCGTCGTCCGCGGCTTCCTGGTCACCGGGATGTACTCGACCTTCTTCCTCGGCACGCTGTACCTGGAGCACATCCTCCACTACGGGGCGCTCCAGACCGGCCTGGCGTTCCTGCCGTGGACGCTGACGGTCGGCATCCTGTCGCTCGGCGTCACCGCGCGCCTGGTCGCCCGCTTTGGCCCCATGCGGGTCCTCACCGGGGGGATGCTCACGGTCATGGCCGGCCTCGGCCTGCTCGGCACCGCCGGCGTGCACACGGCGTTCTTCCCCACGCTGTTCTTCGCCTACTTCGCGATCGGCCTGGGGATCGGCACCGCGTTCATGCCGCTGCTGACGATCGCCATGGCGGAGGTCCCCGCTGCCGACGCGGGCCTGGGCTCCGGGATCGTCAACGTCTCCCAGCAGGTGGCCGGCGCCCTCGGCCTGGCCGTCCTGGGCACCGTCGCCACCAAGCACTCACTCGCGCTCGAGGCCGAGCACCACTCGCTCGCCACCTCGCTCGTCGGCGGCTACCACCTGGCCTTCGCGATCGGCGTCGTCAGCGTCGCCGTCGGGCTGCTGACCGCGCTGGCCGTCCTGCGGTCGCCGCGCTCCGGGGACACGCCACCCGCGTTGGAGACCGTGGACCCGGTCGGTGACGGGCCGGCGCTGGAGCTCGAGCGGCAGGCGGCCTGATCGGCTTGGTCCTACCGGCTCGTCGGTGTCGCCGCATCCAGGTGGCGGCACCGCGACGCCGCGTGGATGGCGCGCACCTGCCAGCCCGCGCCCACCGGCGAAAACAGCACGATGGGCCGGCCCCGGCGAATCGCCCGCGCCGGCCGCCAGCCGATCTCGATGACGTTGCGATCCAGCTCCCAGGCCAGGATGCTCTGATAGGACACGGTCGTCACCGCCTCGCCGCAGGCGAGGATCCGCTGAGGCCCGCCCTCGCGGGCGATGACCAGGTGGAGCCGGTCCAGTTGCTTGGCCCACGTCCTCCCCAGCACGATCCCGTTGTGCGCCAGCCGGGCCCGGAGTCGCGCCGGCGAGGCCAGGCTGACCACCAGCCCGGCGATGGCCGCGACCGCCGCCCAGCGGACGAGCGGCACCCGGTGAGGCTCGAGGGCGAGCAGCCGTCCCAGCGCGGCCGCCGCGAGCACGATGACCACCGCCGCCGGCTCGAACAGGTACCGGGGGGCGACGCCGGAGCCGTGGATCGCCAGCGCGACATCGACGGCCAGCCAGGCGATCGCCGCGGCCACCATCAGCAGCCACGTGCGCTCGCGCAGGAGGACCGCCACCACCAGCGCCAGGAGGCCCGCCAGCTGCATCGGCAGCTCGTACAGGCCCGTCAACGACTGGAGGATCGCGACCACCTTGTTGCCGGTGATCGCTTTCGTCGACTCGTCGAGGACGTCGCCGGCGATCAGCCAGCTGTACGAGGTGAGCGCCGGGATGCCGAACCACAGCAGCGGCACGGCGGCGACCCCGGCGACGAGGAGCGGGCGGGAGACCCACCGGCCCCGCCACGCCCACACGGCGAACACGAGGACGAGCGGCGAGGCCTCCGGCCGACCGAGGCAGGCGAGCACCAGCAGCACCCAGCCCGCCCGGAGACGTCCGGACAGCGTGCAGTCGATCGCCGCCAGGCACAGGGCGACCATCATCGGATCGGCGGTGGCGATGAGCAGGAAGTGCCAGTAGCCCTCGATGCCGAGCACGCCCGCCCCGGCCAGGACGGCCGCCGTCACGCGGGCGTACCGGTGTCCCCCGGCGGTGCCGTCCGGCCCGGCCAGGCGATAGGCGATGCGCCCCGCGAACACCGGGGCGGCGAACCCGGCGGCGACCGCCGTCACCATCCACACCCAGAGCGCGGTGCGACCGAACACCAGCGCGTACGGGAACGTGAACAGGAAGGTCAGCGGCTTCCAGGAGGGCGCAGCGCTGGTGTCCAGCCTCAGGCGAGCCGCCTGGCGCCCCCACACCAGCCAGCCGTACGCGTCATAGGCCGGGCGCACTCGCACCAGGGCCACGAACAGAACGGCGAGGCCGACGACCGCCACGCCGACGGCGATCCACGACCAGGCGACGCCACCAGAGGGCAGGCGGCCGCCGACCGGTCGGCGCCGCGCGGCCGGCCCGGTCCGGGGCGCATCGGCGGCACGGTCCTGAAGCATGGCAGCGCCAGAACCTAACACGGCAGCCAGCGCGAACGCGCGTCGTCAGCCGCCCGGTGTCAATGCGTCGTGCTGATACTCGTCAAGACATGTGGCGATCGCCGTCAGGCACGCCGACCCGTCGAACAGCTCCGGGGTGGTGCGGCGCTGATGACGCAGCAGCAGCGCGTACGCAGCCACCCGGGCTGGAGCCTGCACGACGGCGACGGTCCCGACGATCGCTGCCGCCCTGACGAGCCCGTACCGGCGCTCGGATGAATGAACCATTGCCCCTTCTTCCCTGAATGAACGGGGAACTCCGTGCCCCGTTCTCAAGGCTCACATGTACCGCAGCGCGCGCGGAAGCGCAAGGGCCGATCGACCCTCGTGCGCGTTCACGCGGTGAACGCTCGCCGCGCGGCGGTCAGGCGGCCGGGTCCGGCGCGACGAGCGCCAGCACCGCGCCGGCGGGGAACGTGTCGCCGGCGCCGACGATGATCTCGCCGATGGTGCCGTCGCACGGGGCGATGATCTGAACCGACGCCTTGACGACGATCGCGTCGGCGACCGGCTGGCCGGCGGTCACGTGGTCGGACTTGGCGACCAGCCAGGCGTCGAGCAGCCCTTCCGCCCCCGCGCCGGCCTCTTCGAACGGCTCCGCGGGGGCGGTGATCTCAATCATGGCGCGGACGGCGGCTACCCGGCGGCCACCATCTCGCGTACGGCATCGACGATGCCGTCGACCTGCGGGATGACGTGGCGCTCCAGCGGCCGGCTGTACGGGATGGGCACGTCCGGGACCGCGAGCCGGCGCACCGGAGACTTCATCGTCAGCGTGTCGAGACGCTCGGCCACGACCGCGCACAGCTCGCCGCTGAGGCCGAAGCTGCGGTAGTCCTCGTCGGCGACGAGCAGCCGGCCCGTCTTGGCCACAGAGGCGGCGACCGCCTCACGGTCGAGCGGGACGAGCGTGCGCAGGTCGAGCACCTCTACGCTGATCCCGTCGGAGGCGAGCCGGTCGGCGGCGACGAGCGCCTTCTGCACCATCTGGCTGACGGTGGCGATCGTGACGTCCGTGCCCTCCCGGGCCACTTTCGCCCGGCCGAACGGGATGGTGTATTCGTCGTCCGGCACCGCGTTCGTCGACCCCTCGTAGTACGACATCCAGGGCAGCCCCATGATCCCCTTGTGGAAGAAGAACATCACGGGGTTGTCGTCGCGGATCGCCTCGATCATCAGCCCCTTGGCGTCGTACGCGTTCGAGGGCACGACGACCTTGAGCCCCGGCATGTGGGCGAATGTCGCGTACAGGCACTGGGAGTGCTGCGCCGCGTCGCTGTAGCCGCCGCCGATGGCGGTGGTGATGACGACCGGCAGCCTGACGTTGCCGTCGGACATGTAGGTGTTCTTCGCCAGGTGGTTGTAGATCTGGTCCATGCAGACGCCGAAGAAGTCAACGAACATCAGCTCGGCGATCGGCCGCAGCCCCTGGGTGGCGGCGCCGATGGCCGCGCCGATGAACCCCGCCTCCGAGATCGGCGTGTCCATGATCCGCTCCGGGCCGAACCGGTCCAAAAGGCCGCCGGTGGCGCCGAAGATGCCGCCGTAGCTGCCGATGTCCTCGCCCATGACGAACACGCGGTCGTCGCGTTCCATCTCCTGGCCGATCGCCTCGGAGATGGCCTGGGCCATCGTCAGCGTGCGTTCCTGGGTGGCAACTGCCATGGTCTCACTCCTCTCTAGACGAAGACGTGGTCGAGCGCCCCGGCCGGATCCGGCAGAGCGCTCTCCCGCGCGAAGTCGTAGGCCGCGGTCACGCGCTGCGCCGCGCGCGCCCTGATTTCCTCGTCGTGCGCGTCATCGAGCGCGCTCAGGCGTCGCAGGTGTTCCGCGAGTCGTGGGATCGGATCGTGTCCGCGCAAGTCATCGGCCTCGCCCTGGGGGCGATAGACCTCGGCGTCTCCCTGGAAATGGCCGAGGTAGCGATCGGTCTGCACCTCGATCAGCGACGGTCCCCCGCCGCGCCGGGCCTGGGCGATCGTCGTCCCGGCGGCATCGAACACCTTGATGGGGTCGTTGTGCTCGACCGAGATGCCTGGCATCCCGTACGCAACGGCGCGGTCGGCATTGGAGGCGATCGCCGTCGACTTGGACTTGGGCACCGAGATGGCCCACCGGTTGTCCTCGCAGATGAACACGACGGGCAGCTGCCAGAGCCCGGCGAGGTTGAGCGCCTCGTGGAACGTCCCCTGGTTGGCCGCGCCCTCGCCGAAGAACGCGACCGCGACACTGTCGCGGTCGAGCTTCTTGTAGGCGAGCGCCGCCCCGGTCGCGGGCGGGAGGCTGGCCCCCTCGATGCCGCTGCAGCTGAAGTTGTGCTCCGGGTCGAACAGGTGCATGTGGCCGCCCTTGCCGCCGCTCAGACCCGTCGCCTTGCCGAACAGCTCGGCGGCCATCCGGTCCATCGGCACGCCCTTGGCGATCGCGAAGTGGTGCGGCCGGTGGGTGCCGACGACGGTGTCCTCGTCGCGCAGGTGCGCGCAGACGCCGACGGCGACGGGCTCCTGCCCGGCCGCCAGATGCATCTCGCCCGGCACCGGTCCACCCGCGATGTCGAACGCCAACCCATGCTGGATCGACGGCGGGAGCTTGCCCTCGAGGTAGACGTTGACCATCCGCTCCTCGAAGTCCCGGATGACGAGCATGGTCTCGTACATCCAGAGGAGTTGATCCCGGCTCGGCCCCATCGCGCCATCCTCCTTCTGGGCCCGCGGCCCGTTCGCGGTGACTGTGAGTGAGTCTATGGGCGCCACTGCGCCGCGTCCAGACGTGGTAACTGCGGAGCCTTACGGCGAGTCGACGCGGTGGCGCCCGGCCGCGTCGCGGGCCGCGTCGATCTCGGCCGCGGCCAGAGCCGCCGGCCTCAGCCGGTAGCGCGTGGCATAGGCATCGAGGAGGGCGTGCTCCACGTCGCCGGTCGTGACGCCCGGCGCCTCGCCGGCCACCGATCCGGTCGTGTCCGGGTCCCAGTCAAGGCCGAGCGCCCGGTACACGTCCTCCAGCACCGGCCGCAGCCGGCCGGCGGAGGCGACGACGATGACCGCCGCGAACAGCCAGCCACCGCGGATGATCCGCTGGGCGGAGCCGACCAGCTTGGTCCGGCCGCGCGCGTTGACGCTGAACTCCCCCGGGCAGTACTCCCCCGCCACCTCGCCCACCCGGGCGTCGACGCCGAGCCCGCGCAGCGCCCGCGCCTGCAGCTCGGCCCCCTCGGCGAACCGGTCGCGGATCTCGGCCATCGAGTCGGCCGCCGGCATGAGCTCGTCGACGATCAGGCATCCATCGTCGTAGGCCGCCGCCCGGCCGCCGGCCGCGCGGATGACCGGAGCGAAGCCGTGCCGCCGCGCGTGCGCCGCCGCGTCCGCAAACCCGGGCAGGAACGTGTCCCGGCGAGCGAAGGCGACGGTCGGCAGCGGCCGGTAGAGCCGCAGCGCGGGCCGGCGCTCACCGCGCGCCACCGTCTGGAGGAGCGCCGAGGACAGCGCCAGGTCGAGCGCGGCGTCAGCGCCGGCGCGCGGCCGGAGCAGGTCGACCTCTACCACCAGACGTCGTGCTCCTCCATGACGCCGGCACCGTCGGCGAGCTCGACGCCGCCGGGCAGTCGCCCGGAGAAGCGGCCGAACGGCTGGCGGTAGGAGCTGCGCACGACGAGCAGGTTCTCCCGGCGCTCGCGGACCGCCTCGGCGGTGAACCGCAGCTCGCCGACCTGGGACAGGTCGGCGGCGAAGACGGCCGGGGGCGCCTCGTGGGCGACGCCGTCGATCCACACGGTTCGCTCGCTGCCGCTCGGTCCGTCATTGACCCCCGCCACCAGGTTCCAGGCGACGTCGCGCCCGTCCCGGCTGCGTCCCACCCCGGCGCTCCACCGCCATGCGGTGTGCCGCGGGTAGTAGGCGGCGGTGTCATCGACCACCGCGCGCGCGACCAGCGGGATCGTCACACCGTCCAGCCGCACCTCGCCGCGCGCTGCGATCCCGCCCTGCTTGCGCGTCCACGCATAGGCGGATCCGGTGGGGCACACCGTCTCGATCCCGGAGACCTCGTCGAGCCATAGGTCGATGTCCACACCGCGGTCGTGAACGATCAGCCGGCCCGGCGCCAGCGTCACCGGACCGCGCCGGCGGACGGTCCGCTCCCGCAGCCGCCGGGTGCGCCGGTCAAATACCGCCCAGAACGTCTGGCGCGCCCGGCCAACGCGAACCAGGGCGGCGCACAGCATCAGCTCGTCTCCGAACACGCCGACGTAGCGCCAGGCCTTGAGGGGCCGCAGGCCGGCGTGCGACGGCATCGGCGCCGGAGGCAGTGGGACTCCGCCGAGCGCGGCGGGGCGGGCGCTGCCGAACGTCCCACGATGGGGCTCGGGCATCAGGCGCGGCCCGCGATGTCCCGCTCGAGCAGGTCGAGGATGCGGCCGAGGTCGCGCTCAGGAACGTGCGGGTTGTACAGCGGCGAATGCTGCGCGTCGCATAGAAGCCGGCGGCAGATGGCCGCCGTCTGGGCCGAGACCCTGACCACGGGGTCGGCGAACCGCTCCGCCAGGGCGACGAGCCGGTCGGCAACGTCGGCGGCGCGGGCCGGGTCGACCATCATCGACACCTGGGCGCCGGGCATGCCGGCCGCCGCGGCAGCGCGCAGGCCGCGCGCCAGCCGCCGGCGCTCACGGATGGTGAGCAGGCGCTCCGCCAGGCGGGCCACGTCCGCCAGGGCCCCCGCGTCGCCCTGGGCGACGAGCGCCACCAGCAGCCGGCGGCGATCCCCCCGGCACAAGCCCCACAGCGCCAGCGCCGGCCGGCCGCGCCGATGGCCGGCGGCACCCCGCCGCTGTGGCCGGTGGCCATGAGCACGCCGCCGGCGAGAGCCAGCACGACCGTCAGGATGGCGAGCTGCTGCTCGCGGATGCGGAGGTCGCGCAGCCGCCGGACGGCGCGGGTCAGATCAAGCGGCGCGGCATCCAGCAGGCTCGGCATCGCTTGCGAGTATGACGCGACGCCGCGCCCCCGCGGGCGCGACGTCCGGGGTCAGCCTGAGACGAGCTGGTGGTTGCGCAGGCCCTTCTTGCGGTCGAGCACCAGGAGCGCGCCGTGCAGGACGCCCTCGCCGTACTCGCTGCCCGGGTTGATGCACACCGTGCGGCCGATCTTCGTCATCGCGCGCGACTCGTGGATGTGGCCGTGGAGCGCCGCCAGCGGCTGGTAGCGCTCGATCAGCTCCCGGACCAGCCCAGTGGCATTCCGCGTGAACAGCGTCGGAGCCGGTTGTGTTGTCTGTTGTGTGTCCATCTCCCACCCTTTCCGACCCGCAGGTCAGTCCATGAAGGCTCCACCGTTGACTGCCAGTGCCTCGCCCGTGATGAAGCCGGCATCCGCGCCGGCCAGGAAGGCCACCGCGCGGGCCACATCCTCAGGCTCCTCCAGCCGGCCCATCGGTGTGTCCTGCACCCACAGCTGCTTGACCTCGTCCGGCGCCACCCCGCGCAGCTCGGCCTCCCAGGCCAGCTCCCGCTCCTGCATCGCGGTGGCCACGAAGCCCGGACAGACGCAGTTGACCCGGATCCCGTCGGCGGCCAGCTCGTAGGCCATCGCCTGGGTCAGGCCGACGACGCCGAACTTCGACGCCACGTAATCCGAGAGATATGGCACGCGTCCCTGCTTGCCGGCCATCGAGGCGGTGTTGACGATCACCCCGCCGTTGCCCAGACGGGTCATCGTCCTGGCCGCCGCCTGCCCGCACAGGAACACGCCCTTGAGGTTGATGGCCAGCGTGCGATCGAGGTCCTCCTCGGTGACGTCGGCGAAGCGATGCATGTGCGAGATCCCGGCGTTCGACACCCACACGTCGAGCCTTGAGTGGCGCTGCGCGACCGCGTCGGCGAGCCACTGGGCGGCGGCGCCATCGGTGACGTCGAGGACCTCGCCCCATCCCTCGCCGGCGAGCGCGTCGACCGTCGCCTGGGCGCCGGCGCTGTCGATATCGGTGACCACGACGACGAACTCGCGGCGTGACAGCTCGCGGGCGATGGCGGCGCCGATGCCGGACCCGGCTCCGGTGACGACGGCGACGGGGGTGCTCATGTCCAGTCCTCCTCGGCGAGACGGTGCGAGATGGGGCGCAGGGTCGGCCCCAGCTCCCGGTAGATGGCGTACAGCTCGTCGTAGCGACCCCGGTGCTCCGGGCGCGGCTCCACCGGATCGCCGAGCTTGACGAGCGGGCGGATCGCCTCCCAGCCGCCGACACCGCCGGCGCCCACGCCGGCCGCCAGCGCCGCGCCGAGGGACGCGCCCGGATGGTCGAGCACCGGCCACAGCTCGACGCCGAGCACGTCGGCGAGGATCTGCTTCCACAGCAGTGAGTGGCTGCCGCCGTTGGTCACCCGCGCCCGGGCGAGCGCTGTTCCGCGCTCGCGGAACACCTCGACGTGGTGGCGGAACCCGTAGGCGACCGCCTCGAGCGCCGCCCGGTGCAGGTGCCCGCGCTCGTGTCCCAGGTGCAAACCGACGAACGCGCCGCGCAGCGCCGGGTCGTGGAGCGGCGACTTCTCGCCCAGGAAGTACGGCAGGCAGACGACCCCGCCGGCCCCGGGCGGCGTCGCCGCCGCCTCGGCATCGAGCTGGTCCAGGGATACGCCGCCGCTGACCCGCTGAAGCCACCGCACCAGGCTGCCGCTCGTCGCCATGCAGCCGTTCGGTAGCCACGCCCCGGCCGGGTGGGCGTCGAGATACAGCCGCGCATCGACGAGCGGGGCGTCCGAGACGACGAGGATGTCGCCGGCGCCACCGAGCTTGACCAGCCAGTCGCCAGGCTCGAGCAGTCCGGCGCCGTAGGCCGAGCTGACGTGGTCGGCGCCGCCGACGACGATCGGCGTGCCCGGGAGCAGCCCGGACGCGGCTGCCGCCCGTGCGCTGACCTCGCCCACGACCGTGCCAGGGGAGCGGACCGGCGGCAGGAGCTCGACGTCGATGTCAGCGCGATGGAGAACATCGCTCAGCGGCACGTCGTCGAGGCCGAACAGGCCGCTCTCGATCGCCCAGTTGCGCTCGACGTGCGACTCGGCCCCCAGCATCCGGGCGATCCAGTCGTATGACCCGGTGACGGTCGTCGTGTGCGTGAACAGATCCGGCTCGTAGCGCTCGAGCCAGCGCAGCGTCGGCGCCACCGACTGCTGGGTCAGGGCCGAGCCGGTGAGGGCGAGGAGATCGATGTCGGCCAGCTCCTCGCGGAGCTCCTGGACCTCGGCGCTGGCGCGAGCGTCGTTCTGCAGAATCGCCCGGCGCAGCGGGCGCCCCTCGCCGTCGAGCGCCAGCACGGCGGGAACCATGCCGGAGGCGGCGACGGCCTCGATCGTGTCCGCGGTGGCGCCGGCCTGGTCCAGTAGCCGGGGCACGAGCGCGCACACCGCCGCCCACCAGTCCTGGGGATCGGCCTCGGCCCACCCGGGCCGGGGGGAGAACAGCTCGACCCCGTGGTCGGCGGTCGCCACAACGCCCCGGGACAGGTCGACGAGCGCCGCCTTGACCCCGGACGATCCGATGTCGATCCCCAGCAGCACCGTCAGGCTCCGAGGATGACCTCACGGGCGCTCTCCACGAACCGACGCGCCCGTTCGCCGTCGACCGGGTTCCAGGTGTAGCCGTCGACCTTGAGGTCGCTGCCGACGATGCAGCCGTCCGCCACCCGGAGGTAATCGGCGATCGTGTCCGCCCGCGCCCCGGTGTTGAGCAGGACCGGAACGTCGTGCGGAACGGCCTCGCGCACCTCCTCCAGCGTCGCCCGCCCGGGCTCCGCGCCGGCCATGGGACCGGACACCAGGATGGCGTCGGCCAAGCTGGAGACGACGGCCGACCGGGCCGCCTCGGCCGGGCTGCGCCGGCCGATCGGTGAGGCGAACTCCGGCGTGATGTTCATCATGATCGCCAGGTGGTCAGCGTCGAGCCGCCGGCGCTCCCGCAGGACGCGGGCGGCGTCGCCCTGCCACAGGCCCATGTCCGACTCCCAGGCGCCGGTCAGCACCTCGCGCATGAACCCGGCGCCGGTGGCCACCGCCACCGCCAGCGCGCAGTTGGCGTCCCACAGGAAGTCAACCCCAAACGGCCTGTCGCGGGGAGCGCACTCGGTCACGACCCGGGACATGACCGCGGCCGCCTCCAGGCCGGCCCGCAGCTCGTACGGCCGGTCGCCCTCGTTGCAGAACAGAAAGCCGTCGAACCCGGCCTCCAGCAGCAATTCCAGATCCCGCTTGACCGCGCTGACGAGCCCGTTGACGCCGGCGGCCGCGTCGTAGAGCGGCGTGCCGGGCAGCGGCGGCACATGGACCATCGCGATCAGGGGCTTGCCATCTCCGAACAGGTCCTGCATTCGCTGACTCATGGGCCCTCCGTTACAGGGACGGACACGATCTCCACGCCGGCGTCGCGGACGGCGGCGAGCACGGGGTGCTGCGGGGGCGCATCGGTGATCAGGACGTCGATCTCAGACAGCGAGGCGATGGTGGCCAGGCAGACGCGTCCGAGCTTGCTCTGGTCGGCGAGCGCGACCGTGCGGGAGGCGGCGTCGAGCGCCGCGCGCTTGACCCGCGTGTCGTCGAGGTTGTACTCGGTCAACCCCTTCTCGGCGTCGATCCCGCCGACCCCCAGGAAGAGCACGTCGCAGTTGAGCTGGTGGAACGTTCCCTCGGCGAGGTGGCCGATCAGGCTCAGCTCGCCCGGCCGGACGATCCCGCCGGTCAGGATGACGCGGGAATTGGACGCACCGGCCAGGGCGGTGGCGGCCTGCACGCTGGGGGTGACGATCGTCAGCCCGCCCCGCCCGCGTAGCGTCTGGGCCAGGGCGAGCGTGGTGGTGCCGACGTCGAGGATCGCCGTCTCGCCGTACTCGATGCAGTCCGCCGCCGCCTCGGCGATCCGCTGCTTGGCCTCGACGGCCTCGGTGGCCCGCGTGGCCAGCGGAGGCTCGTAGCTGCGGCTGACGGTGGCGATCACTCCCCCGCGCACCCGGCGGGCCACGCCCTGCTCCTCCAATTCCTCGAGGTCACGCCGGATCGTCATCTCCGAGACGTCGAACTCAGCGGCCAGTTCCGCGATGCCGAGCTCGCCGCGCTCGGCGAGCAGTCCGCGGATGGTGCCTCTCCTCGCGCTGGCGCTCATTCCGTGGGGAACTGTAACGCAAATCTGAGACAAATTCACATCTGAATGTGAGTTGTGCCCGTGAACCGCTCATGCCGTCGGTCCGCACGGGCACTTCATCGCATGCTCCCCGGTGCTCCGGTGCCGGCGAGCCGGGAGATATGGTCGGGGTCAAGCACGCGCGCCGCGGCCGGAGTACAACCTCGTCTTGCCAGCCGCCGGAGAAGGAGGAGAGATGAGTTCGACCACGTCGTCAGCAGCGGCACAGGAGGTCTCGGTCTCGTCGACCGACGAGCTGCGAGCGCGGGCTCGGCGCAGCCTGGCCGCCTGCGGCGCCGACCCGGGTGCCGGGTCCGGGCGGCGGCTGTCCGCGCGCTCGCCGATCACCGGCGAGGATCTGTTCGAGGTCGACGCGACGCCCGTCTCAGACGTGGCCGGTGTGGTCGCCGCGGCCCGCGAGGCGTTTCTCGCCTGGCGGGTCGTGCCCGCGCCGGTGCGGGGTGCGCTGGTCAAGCGCTTCGGCGCCCTGCTCGCCGAGCACAAGGCCGACGTGGCCGAGCTGGTCACCATCGAGGCGGGGAAGGTCCCGTCCGAGGCCCTCGGCGAGGTGCAGGAGATGATCGACATCTGTGACTTCGCGGTCGGTCTGTCGCGGCAGCTGGAGGGACGGACGATGCCGTCCGAGCGCCCCGGCCACCGATTGATGGAGATCTGGCACCCACTCGGCGTCGTCGCCGTCATCTCGGCGTTCAACTTCCCGGCGGCGGTGTGGTCCTGGAACACGGCGGTGGCGCTCATCTGCGGCGACAGCGTCGTCTGGAAGCCCTCGCCGATGACGCCCCTGACGTCGCTGGCCTGCGCCGCCCTGCTCGATCGCGCGGTGGAGGACTGCGGGGCCCCGGCCGGTCTGCACCGGCTCGTCCTCGGCGCCGCCGACTGCGCCGAGGCGCTCGTCGACCACCCGGACGTCGCGCTGGTCAGCGCCACCGGCTCGGAGCGCATGGGCGCACAGGTGGCGCCGCGCGTCGCCGCGCGTCTCGGGCGCTTTCTCCTGGAGCTCGGCGGCAACAACGCCGCGGTCGTCGCCCCGTCGGCCGACCTCGAGCTCGCTACCCGCGGAATCGTGTTCGCCGCGGCCGGCACGGCCGGTCAGCGGTGCACGACGATGCGCCGGGTGATCGCCCATGAGAGCCTCGCCGCCGAGCTCACCGGGCGCCTGCGTGACGTCTTCAGCCGACTGCCGATCGGCGATCCCGTGGCCGACGGGACGCTGGTCGGACCGCTCATCAACGCGGGCGCGTATCAGGGGATGATCGCGGCCCTGCGGCAGGCGCAGGCCGACGGGGGCGAGGTGGTCGTCGGCGGCGGCCGCCGCCCGGCGGCGGGCGCACCGGAGGCCTACTACGCCGAGCCGGCGCTCGTCCGGATGCCGGCGCAGACCGACCTCGTCCGCCGCGAGACGTTCGCGCCGATCCTCTACGTGCTGACCTACCGCGACTTCGACGAGGCGATCACGCTGCACAACGGCGTTCCCCAGGGCCTGTCGTCGAGCATCTTCACCCGGGACCAGCGCGAGGCCGAGCGCTTCCTCGGCCCGGACGGCTCGGACTGCGGAATCGTCAACGTCAACATCGGCACGTCCGGCGCGGAGATCGGCGGGGCGTTTGGCGGCGAGAAGTCGACCGGCGGCGGCCGCGAGTCCGGCTCGGACGCCTGGCGGGCCTACATGCGCCGCGCCACCAACACCGTTAACTACTCAGACGAGCTGCCGCTGGCACAGGGCGTGGAGTTCGGCTGAGGGAATGGACGCGGACGCGCTACGCGACCTGTGCCTGGGCTTCCGCGGCTCGGAGGAGACGTTCCCGTTCGGCTTTGAGACCTCGGTGTTCAAGGTCGCCGGGAAGATGTTCGCCTGTCGCGCCTGAGCGAGGACCCGCTGCGCGTCAGCCTCAAGTGCGAGCCGCTGCTGGCCCAGCAGCTGCGCGCCGCCCACCCGGCGGCGATCCTCGCCGGCTACCACCTCAACAAGCCTCAGTGTCCTTTAGTTGCATCTCGTTGTAGTTCTCAAGTGCAGCAGCCAGGGAGAAGCGCTCCGGCATCGGCTTCCACGCAGGCGTGATCTGGCCGCTGTCGGCGTCGATGACGAACTTCTCGAACTCGACCTTGAGCGCGTCGTTGATGAGTGCCACCTCGCGCTCCTTTAGCCGGCCCAGCGACGCTTGCATCTGGCGCTCGATGCTCTCTGAGTCCAGCGTCTCGATGGCCAGCCGGCATGCCTCGATGCGGGCAGCCGCCTGCTTGCGGTCTGAGGCGTTGCGCTGGATGGCGCTCAGCATCTCGGCCGCCGCCTCGTCCAGATCGGCATCCAGCGCCGCGAGGTGCTGAGCCTGGAGCTTGCTGGCCCGCTTGTCGAACCTGTCCAGGTCTGCCAGCGCCTGGCCTAGCTCTCGCTGGGCCGCCTCGCGCTCCGGCGCGGCCTGCTCGAAGACCTCAGTCCGCCAAGTGTCGAAGTCGCTGATGAGCACGTCCAGCCACTTGACGACCTCGGCATCGACGGCGACGGCGTCGACCCGCGCGCCGCACTCGCCGGTGTGGAAGGCAAAGCTACGGCAGCGGTAGAACTTTCGCGGCCGACCGCCCTTGTAGTCCTTACGCGTGTAGCAATCCATCGGCTGCCCGCAAGAGCACTCGGCCAGGCCGCGCAGGACATGGGTGCTGATTCGGCCCTTGACGTTCGGACCATTCACCCGCGGGTTTGTCTGGCCGTACCGCTGCTTCAGGTCTTCGTGCTGGGCCTCGGTGATGTACTGCGGGCAAGCGTCGCGCCGCTCCACTTTCTTGAACATGAGGATGCCCGCATACATCGGGTTGGTCAGAACGCGCTTGATGTCTCGCGACCGCCAGCCGTTACCGTTTGTGTTGGTGCCCAGGTCCTCGCGGGCCAGCTGGCGGCAGATGGCGGCCGGCGGCAGAAGCTGTGTCAGCGCAAGCTCGAAAATCCGCTCGATGGTCGGCTCCATATCTGGGTCCTTCACGAGCAAGCGCTGCACAGTGCGCCCGGCAGAGTCGCGCTCGATCTCGATCACATAACCGTCTGACGGTTTGCCCGGCCAGTTGCCGCGCTCGAATGACCGCGCCAAGCCCTTGCCGACAGAAGTGCCGAGCCTGAGCGAGTAGTCGTGATCCTGCTTGCCCGCGATGGCCGCCATCAGCAGGGCGTTCTCGCCGTGGAACTGGCCGCGCTGCTCGACAGACTCGATGGTCACACTGTGCTTGATTGCCCACAGCGCGACCTCGGCCAGATGCCGGGCCTCCTTACCGTCGCCGCGAGCAAGCCGACTGGAGTGCTGAACGATCTGCCAGCACGGCTCGATCCGCTCGCAGTGCTCCATCGCGGCGGCCCAGCTCTGGCCCGCGGTCGCCGTGGTAGCCGGACTCCTTGTCCTCACAGTACTCTCCGACGACCTCAAGCCCGAGTTCTGCCGCGAGAGCGCGGCAGTTCGCAAGCTGCTCATCGATAGAGCCATGGTCATCCTTGGTGGACTTCGCGGCGTAGATGATGGCCTTCATCGCGACCTACTGTATGACCTAGACCTGGCGGCCTCGGCGGCACGAACCATGTCCGTGACGTCCGCACCGACCTGGCCGCCCGGCAAGTACTCCACCCAGCGCCGCCCGACCTTGACGGCGACGCGAGCGTCGCCTAGATAGAAGAACTGGCTCATCAGCGTCCGATGGACCGGTGCGTCTTGTGCCGCAGCAGGTGACGGATGAGGTGGTGCAGCAGCATGTAGCCGAGGATGGTTCCCGCCGTCCGTCCGTGGCCACTCTGAGCCGGCCTGGCCGCCTGCTTCTTGACGCGCGGCCAGTGCCACAGCAGGCCCATGACGAACCCGAAGGCCATGGACCAGCCGAACAGCCCGGCGTTCGTTGGGTGCAGGCCGATCATCACGCACGTCCCGGTGAACGCCCCGGCGACGGCCGTCGCGAACGCTCGCGGAGCCTTCCGGTTGAGCCAGGCCCACCGGCCGTAGTACTTCGGCGGACGGCGGGTACGCTCCACGGCCCGGCGACACGCCAACTCGAACTCCTGCTGATCGGACTTCGCAGTCCGTCGCGCTGGCCGCGGCGGCTTCGCCGGCGGTCGGACGTGCCGGTGCGGCGGCCCGTCGTGTACCCACTCGCCGTCCACGACCTCGGGCTCGTTCTCTGGCCGGATGAGCGCCGCGTCACGCCGCTGTAAGTCTCGTCCCACGTTTGCTCCCTTCTCTTGGTCAACAGGCGGCAGGGCCGGCCGATGCCCCGGCTGGCCCTCCCGTCTGCCCGAATCAGGAGCGCTTTGCCGGGCGCTTCGTGGGCTCTTTGGGCGCGGCGATCTGCGCGGGCAGCTTGGTGCCATCGGGCAGCGTCTTCTTCAGATAGACCGCGTAGTCAGATGTGGAGTCTGGGTTCTCCCACGTTCGTGAGCCCAGATACTCTTTGGGTGACACATGGAGCACCTGCGCCACGGCTTGGCGCACATACCACGCCGCGGTTTGCGCCTGTGTCTTTCCACTCTTCACGATCTTGCCGCCCTGCTTGACGTCGGTAAACGGTGCGGCGTCGAGGTTGACCGTGTTCTCCTTGCCGGCCGCCTGGCTCAGCAGGAGGCGTGCCGCCTCCAGCACGTCTTCTTGAGCGTACCGAGACTTAGCCGCGCGCGTCTGCGTCGGGATCGCCATCTGGCGTACCATCTGACACCTCCTGGGGTGTGCACTGAGTTTGATTAGTCGAGCGCATGATGTGGCAGTTCAGAATGCTGGCGCGCTCTTGACACGTACATCCTGGCACGTGAAGCTCAGTTCTCGATCAGAATTGCGCTGACCGACCGAGAATGCGGCACCTCACATACCCGGGCGTGTTCCTACTGCGTTAGAAGACTCTGCACGGTGTCGTCCCAGAAAATCTCTCTCCAGTGGAATTTCGCTCCGGGGACCAGACCGCCGATGGGTCCGAGAAGCGACCGTAGAGTCGTACATCCATGAGGTCTATTCCCAGTATCCGCAGCATCCCCGGGATCAAGTCGGCATTCCAGAGGTCTGGTCTTCGGCCGGGCGACCGCGTCCGACACAAGCGTGAGAGGCACCACGGGACCGTGGTCGAGTGCCGGCCAGGTGACCAGGTGACCGTCGCGGTCGAGGAGCATCGCCGCGAGGTCTCACTGTTCAACGCCGCTGAGTGGGAGCGCGCTTGAGCCCTGGCACCGCCCCTCTGAGTCCTACTGTCATCGACTGGATTGGGCGTCTGCAGGACGGCCGGCTAGACCTGACCTTCCGCAACCTCCGCAGGCTGTACGAGATGGGGTTCCAGGTCGCCCAGTCCAGCGCAGCGACGACGGACGCCACTGACTGACCTTTACTGTCAGGTTGACTGTCAACCAGGCGAGCGTATAGTCTCTACGTGAGCCTCACTGACGCGCAGACCCTTGAAGTACTGACACGGCACCTGGCAGACCGCCCGCGTCCGACCGGCAAGCACGTCAGTCCGTATGTCATTGACCTGATCAGGATCGCCCTGCAGGACGGCCACAAGAAGGCCGAGGTCGCGCGCCGGTTCAACGTGTCACGAACGACCGTGTCGCGCGTCGCCAAGATGCAGGCCGAGGACGTGGAGCAGGCTCTCGCCCTCCTGATCGACCTCGTGGACTGCGAGGCTGAGATCACGGAGAAGATTGAGCAGCCGACCGCCTCAGACCTGGTCTTCCTGCTGCGCGTCGGCTACCTGATGGGCCCCGGCTTCTCTGAGGCTGCCGCCAAGCGCGCGATCGTGCAGGTTGAGGCTCTAAGTGACTGATCGTCGATTCTTCGGGCCTACTGGCCCGAGGCACCTGGAAGCCGTACGGGCTGGCTGTCGCCATGCCGCCAGAGCACCTGGCGCCGGGTGTTACCCCACGAGGGTCATCGCCGGGGAGTCGCTGAGGGATACCGCCACAGGAACACGCGCAAGCGTGGGCGGCCTCGGCGTCTCCCCAATTCTTGAGGTGGCGCGATGAGCAGCCAGCGCATGCACCGCCCGCTCTGCACGGTCGAGGGCGCACGCTGCCAGTGCATCGCCGTCGGCCGCGACGACAAGGGCCGGCCGGCGTGCTGGACCTGCGCCCCGGCCTTTGCCGCGCCGAAGCCCGCTCCCCGGCCGAAGCCGGCGCCCGCGGCGCGCGAGCGCTGCACCATCACGCGCGACGGCTGCACCAAGGTCGCGACCACGACGGCGCCGTCGCGCTCTGGCAAGACCGAGCGTCCAGCCTGCCAGAGCTGCCGCGCGGGCGTCATGGAGAGCCGCGAGCGCGAGCATTTCCAGGAGAAGAAATGACCGACACCCCCCGCTACACGCAGGATGAGATAGACGAGCTTGGCCGCGGCAAGGCGTTTCTCAAGGACGACGGGACGTACGCCTGGCCCATCGCCGACGTCTCCGACCTGCGCGACGCCGTCCAGGCCATCGGCCGCGCTACCGACGCCGAGCGCATCCACGTCAAGCGCTACATCATGAAGCGCGCCGCAGAGCTAGGCCCAGCGGCTGAGGCGTGGATTCCTGAGGACTGGGAGACCCCCACACATCTCGGCGCCCGCGACTCAGAGCCCGCCGCGTGGGACGCCTGGGAGCAGGGCGACGCCGGCTGGGTCTGCCCCAAGTGCGAGGAGGAGGTCGTGCCGGAGAACAGCCAGTGCCCTGAGTGCGGCGCTGTGCTCGACGCCGGCGCCAATCAGCAGGACGGCTCCTCCTCTGGCGGCAACCCGAACGCACCCGGTCTGACGGACGGCACCGGGTCGGTCAGCAGCCACGAGCCCTACGCGGTCCGCGCCTCCACGGGCGCTGACGGCAGCATCGTCCTCACCGGGACGGCGATCACGTACAACAACCGGACGACGATCTGGGATCGCCACGGCGCGTTCGGCGAAACGATTAGCCCGGGTGCTGCCAGGCGCTCCGCCCTCGCGCCCGGCGCCGATGTCGCTCTGCTGCACGGCCACGACGGCGAGTCCAATCCCCCGCTGGCTCGCACGTCTAGCGGCACGCTGCGGCTGTTCGACAGCCCCACCGGCATGAAGTACCGGGCGACGCTAGACCCAACGTCGCCGGCCGCGCAGTCGGTCGCCTCCGCAGTTCGCCGAGGCGACCTTCGCGGCATGTCGTTCAGCTTCACGGTCGCCCCTGATGGCGAGCGCTGGAACCAGACGATGACTGAACGCGTCATACATGAGTTCAAGTCTGTGCCGGAGATCAGCGTCGTCTGGCGGCCGGCCTACCCCACCGGAACCTCGGCCACGGTAGAGGCTGAGACAGACGGCCGTGCCCGCCGCCGTGAGGCCCTGCGCCGACGCGTAGACCTCATCCGCCGCCGAATGGAATTGGAGACCCGCTGTGCCTGATAAGAAAACCTTGGCCGAGCTGCTCGCCAAGCGTGAGTTTGAGGATCTGCCCGACGAGGACAAGCGCGCCCGCCTGGCCGCCGGCAGGGCCCGCAGGGCCGCCATGCACCGGCACGGCGTCGAGAGCTATCGCGCCCTGCTTGAGCACTACGCCGGCTCTGACGGCGTCGTGGAGCATCGATGAGGCCACCGCGCGAGGGACTGCCGCCGTTCGCGTCGATGAACGGGGCGCCGGCCGACCGCATCACCGACGAGATCGTCGGCGTGGGCATCGGCAGCCGCGTGAATACCGAGGAGGCTAAGGCCGCGCTCGGCTGGGTGCTGGGTCTTGACCCGCGTGACGGCGCGACCGTTGCTGCCGCTTGGGCCAGCTTCTGCGTGCTGGGCACCGTCGAGGCAGACCGCCGATTCTGCCGGCGCACGGCAACCGGCGCTGGAAAGACGTTCAGCTGGGCAGGCACGGCGGCCACCAACGATGCTTTTCGCAGCGAGTGGGACCAGGTCGACGCCGACGCTCTCTCGCTGAAGAAGGCTCGCGACGCCCAGATCATGCAGAGCCTCACGGCCGACCAGATGGTCGCCATCAACCGGATCGTCGATGAGCGCTTCAAGCAGGCCGGAATCGTGTAAAGCCTCGCCGGGGTCTCCCTCAGGTACCCCGGCGACCGCGCGGCTCGATCGGGCTCGGCCGCGCTCGGAAGCCCGCTCCTGTATAGATGATCCAGGGGCGGGCTTCCCCACTCTTTTGGCCGCCGACGCGGCGAGAGGTTGGCACAGAAGGCTGAGAGATGCGTCCTCTGCGTAGGAGCCCCACTCACCACGCGCGCCTGCGCCAGGCCTTTGCCGACTCGGAATTCACGAATTCCGAGGCGGGCACGCTGCTCGGCATCGAGCGCACCGCCGCCGACGCTCTGCTGCATCACATGGCCGGCCACGGCCTAGTCGAGCTCGTGCGCCGCGGACAGCGCGGAGCGCCAGACGGCCAGCGTGTCCTGACCATCTGGCGCGTCGCGCCCGCTTAGCTGTAGTTGTAGTGCGTCACCTGCCAGACGCCCGGCTCGATCCGCTTGATCTGACCGACCGGCGAGCCGTCTTGCTCGCGCTGCACGTCTAGCTGCACGTCTGCGTCGCGGTCGAGTGTTTGTTCGACGGCTGGGCAGATGCCGCGGACGAACGCAGCAATCGCTTCCCACTCGTCCTCGATACTCGTCACGGCAGCATCCCGGTGATCTGATCAACGGGCACCGTCATACAAACGTCGTTGGCGAACTGCACGACCACGATCTGATGATCGAGGCCGCAATTGCAGTCGTACGGATCGGACTGTAGTACCGCCGGGACCAGAACCTTGGTCCCTTCCTTCAGTACTGCGCTACTGCGTCGCTTCATTCGGTCTCCTTTGACCTTTGGTGTGACCGGTGTCGGAGACCTCCTGTTTGTTCGATCGCGAAGCAGGATAGCGGTTGGTCTGGCGGGTCCGCGCGGAAGCTGAAATAGGTCTTTCAGCAGGTCTGCGCGGAGCCGCCCGCCGTCGGGTGTAAGCCAGGAGGTTCTGCCTGCGGGCGGCTCCGCATCGTCTTGCTGCGGCCTTGATCTTAGCGTGGCGGGAGTGTCAAAGCCAGCGCCGCGGAGTGTCAACGCCAGGGCTCTCTCCAGTCCGTAGACAGGAGACCCTCCAGTCTACAAAGACCAGAAAACCCCTGGAAATCCGGCGAATCCGCCACATTCACCTTGCTACAATGAACGTGGCATGGACACCCAACAGAAACCTGGCGACGACTTCCTCAAGAAGGCGGCTCGCGACCGAATCCGGAGATCATTCGTCAAGGCCAGCGACGTCGAGCGCAAGGAGATTCAGTGGCTGTGGAAGCCGTACCTCCCGCGCGGGTGCGTGACACTGCTGGCCGGCGACGGCGGCATTGGCAAGAGCATGGTGACGAGCCGCCTAGCGGCGGCGGTCAGCAAGGGCGCCGAGCTCCCCGGCGGGTGGAAGCCGATGGCCGGCAACCCCGCCACGGCGATGATCCTCGGCGCCGAGGACGACCTCGGCGCAGTCACAGAGCCGCGCCTGGCCCTCTCTGAGGCCGACCTAGAGCGAGTCTTGCTCCACAACATGGAGGTCTCCGACGACCTAGCGAGCCTCACCCCCGCCGCGCTCGCGCACCTGGACGCCATGATCGACGAGTTCGAGGCGCGACTGGTCGTGATCGACCCAATCGTCAGCTTCATGGGCGACGACAAGGACATGCACCGCGCCAACGAGGTCAGGCCCATGCTCCGCGAGCTCAACAAGATCGCCGAGCGCCGGCGAGCGGCCGTGCTCGTCGTGGCCCACCTCAACAAGAACGAGACCGCCAAGGCCAGCAGCCGCGTGGCCGGCTCGGTCGACTTTCGCAACGCGGTGCGATCGCTGCTTCTCGCCGGCTGGATCAGCGACGAGCCCGAGCGCGGCTACGCCCTGTTCCACGACAAGTGCAACTACGCCGGGTTGGCCGCGCCGCTCGGCTACGAGATCGAGGAGGACGCCGAGTGGCACGTCGCGCGAGCCGTCTGGCGGCCGCACACCGACCTGACCTCCCCCGAGGTCTTCCAGGGCAAGGCTCCCAAGGCCAACAAGACGAAGACCGCCACCGACGTGATCCGCGCCGTGCTGGGCAAGATGCCGGACAAGACCGCCACCAGCGACCACGTCCAGGACGTTTTAGAGGCGGCGCTCCCCGGCGTGTCGTCCGGAACGATCCAGAAGGCTCGCGACGCTGCTCCCGTCAAGGTCAGCAGGTACGGCGACGGCAGCACTGACTGGACGCTCATCGACCTGGCCGGCGGCCCGGCCCGGCACAAGCCAATGCGGCTGCCGGATGAGTGAGTGTGGAAAGACAGTGAATGTGGGTGAGCGCCTCGGAGGCTCCTAAACAAAAATGAAAATGAATGTGGGTCAAAAACTGCTGCAAATCGCACCAAAAACCCACATTCACTGTCTCTCTGGAGACTGGGCCCGAAAACGCTGAATGAGGGCCACATTCATTTTCCACTCTCTTTAGGGGCGCTGTCCTTCCCCGCCGCTACGCAGTAGAATTTTGTCACGATGCCGAGGCCTAAGACACTCCGCGAAAGAATTGACGAGCGCCCCACTGTCGAGCGCCAGTGGTTCCGCCTCCTGCAGGAGCGCGGCCGCGAGCTCAACCGCTTGGAGCGTGAGCAGCTTGAGGCCGAGCGCCGGCATCACGAGCGCGTCCAGCGCTTCCTGAACGGCGACTGAGACTCCGCCCGGTCGGGCGTAGAGTCTGATCGTGCTGAGTGACGAGAAGGTACAAGCCTTGCCGCCGCGGACGGGACAGGCGCTCTACCGCCTGGCTCGCGCCGCCAGGGCAGCCCGTGAGCAGGAGCAGGCCGCTCGCCGGCTCGCCGAGAATCTGGAGAGCGAGGTCATTCTGCTGCAGGACAACCGCTCCGGCCGAGATCACGGTCCCTATCCGCATGCGAGACGCCGGCTATGCACCGAATAGCTGACGGACGATCGCTCTTGGGTCGATGCCTGCGCGGCTCGCATCCGAATCAAGACGGGGATGCGGACTCGTCAAAACCCAGCCCTTCGCTCCTCGTACGCCTCCGTCGTGGGCGGATGCGTGATGCTGGCCGGGGGATGCGTGACGAAGCGCGGTGGCTTGGGCGTGGGCCGTGTGGGTGCCGGTGCCAGTGCGATAAGCAACAGGACCGGCGGCCACGGCATGAACAACGAGGCCAGGAAGACGGCCCAGCTGTTGAACCCGCGGTGGTCGGCGTAGACCGCTAGGCAGACCGCGCTGATGATCTGCGCGACCACCGCGCCGAAGATGATGTCACGGAGTGTGTGGCTCATTTCTTTCCACCATCATGCCTCCATCCACGGGATCGGTGGGAGACGTAATGCGATGGAGAGGCTGTGTCGACGGGTCTCCCTCACCCCCAATAACGGCGCTGGCGGCATATGCTTCCAACACCGCGCACAGACTGCAACCGGAAGATGAAGTCAAGCCCTGCGGCGTGTCCTCCGGTACGTAGCTCCTCACCCGACGAAGCATTTCACCAACGCCAGCAGGTGGGCGAGCCTCAGCCCAGCTCGCTGCGGGTCAGGCTGTACCCGGAAAAGCAATGGCGACGCAGGCGAGGGCGCCCCGCCCCTCTCGCCTGGTCCACGCTGCCGGGGCCGCCTGAGCAGGAGGCCCGGGGTCTGTTAGCGGGCGGCCGAAGCTGGAGAGGTTCATCGCCGCAGCCCCCCAGCTATGCGCGGACATCACAACCAGTGAACGATCGAACGGCTTTCTTTTCAGCTACGGCGCTTGCCGACGAAGTACCAGATAGTCGGGGCCGCGATGACGCCGAACATGCTCCCGTACTCGCCGAACTGCGGGCCACCAATCAGGTCGCCGACGATCTCCCCGACCCGGGCTCCAAACTCGCTGACGGTCATGTACGCGAGCGCGCAAGCCAGGGCGCGTGCGGTCGGCTTGGTTAAGGCCGGGGCGGGCGGGGCGCTGATCACCGATGACGCGCCAGATGCGGAGGCGCCGGCCGGGGTCACAAAGACATCGACGGCTTCGCTCGTCCTAATGTGCTCGGCAGCGCGGACTGCGAGATCGCTGTGCACTGGCCCATTAGAGGCCGCTGATCGGCCGGGCGGCCACGCTGGCTCGGGGCGGTCCGATATCCGCAGTCACCGAACCGCGGGCCCGAACCTGGATTGGCGACGAAGCGGCAGCGACCTAGCGCAACCAGCGGTGGCGGGGGGCTCGCCTCACAGGTTCGATGACCCGCGTAGGTGGGCGCCAGCCTCACCGAGGGGCGCACCCGTCTATGCGAAGCCGGCCTCGCACGAACCGCGCGGCCCTTCTGGTTATCGATCAACGGGGAGGTGACCCGGACTCGCACCGAAAGGGACGGGTGAGGAGCCGCGCCAGGGCTCCCGTGCCCAAGTGTCGCTTTGACGGTCAATGCTGGCGCAGGATTTTGCGCGCCGAGTCCGCGTCTTCCTGCCTGACCATGACTTGCCGGGGGCCACCTGCCCACGTGCCTTCACCCGCTCCAGCCCCGCGATTGGTGAGTTTGTGCAGGCACTTGATCCCGGCACTGCGCAGCAGGCCGCAAAGGAGCTCGGCTTCGGGCTCGTTCGAGACGACTTCCACTACGACGAGGTCGTCCTTGGCCAGTCCTCGGGGCGGTTGGGTTCGTCTAGAACTCGCGCCCGGCCGCTTGAAGAACCGCCCCAACAACACGACTAGAGCATGGCAGCGCAAGGAACGCACTGCAAGGCGTGGATCAGACTCTCGGAAAGGCATAATCGCGACAGCGGTGAGTCGCTGGCCGATGCCAGACCTGTGCCTAGGTGCGTCGCGCCCGTCGACGTAAACCAGGGTTGACAGGCGAACGCGTCGAGGTTATGCGCTGGGTGCTTGTAGCCCGAACCAGCTCAGCTAGTCGGTAGCTTGGTCTCGCGGTTCCCCGAGTCGACTCCGCTCGACGCCGAGGGACCGACCAGGGGCTAGGACAGCGCCTTGGCCTTGATCGCGTCGAACTCGTCCTGTGTGATCGCGCCGCTGTCGAGAAGCTGCTTGGCCTTCTCGATCTCGCTCGCGGCCCCGCCGGTCTCAGCGGTGGTGCGCACGTACTCGTCGAATTGCGCTTGGGACGCCTGCGTTTCTTTCATTCTTCGCTCGGCCATCCCGTCGTGGTTGGCGATCAGGTAGACCAGCACGCCGATCCACGGAAGGATCACCACGAAGATCACCCATCCGGCCTTGCCCCACCCTGAGATGTCGCGACGGCGGAAGACGTCGATCAGAACGGTGATCGCGATCCAGATGAAGATCACCCACGCAAAGACGACGAGGGTCGTCCAGAGAATGTTCAGGAAGGGGTACGACGTGGCTTCGAGAAGCAATTTGATCCGCCTCCGGTCCGGTTCGAGCTTTCGCACTCGGTTCGCCGTCCTCGGTCCGAACTCCTTCTCCGCCACCGTCCTGAGAGCAATGCGCGGCGGTTGGCGCGATGAGGGTCGGCCCCCCGCTCGCCCTTTTGATCGACAAGGAGCAGTCTCGGAGGTCGACCAGCTCAGCACGCCACCGCGCGCGCCCTTCGTTGCCGCTTGTTAGCCCAGTGCGGCAGCGCGGCACGGCGAGTCTCGATGTTGGGCGGGGACTGCAGATTCCGAGATTCCCGCGCGCCCGGATCTGGCTTGTGCCGCTTCCTAGGCTACAGCCCGCTCTTCCGGTCCGCCTTAAGCGTCAGGTGGTGCGCGTCTTTTCCGCAAATTGCTCAGTCTGGGCTGGTGGGACGGCCTGATCTGTGATACGCCCGCTCGTTCAGCCAGCGGGACTGCGAGTTGCACACCTAGGGCAAGCCGCAGGACCAAGAAAGGAGGCGCGTCGATGAGTCTGAGCGCGCCACTCAACTTCGACCAGAGCCAGCAGCAGGTCGAGGGCATGATGGGGCAGGGAACGGCGTTCGCGCACGTGGAAGACGCGATCAACATCGCTCCGCTATCAGAATTGCACAAGGCCGCCCTGTGGCTCCTCGCGTGGTCGCTGCGCGACCACGCGCAGCAGCGTCACGATGCGCGGCTCATGGTGGCTGCCTTCGGCGTCGGCGATCAACGAGGCCGATGATGCAAGCGAAACAGCAAGAAGAGATAGTTAGACGCCGAGTGAGGACGACTGTCGTACGGAACGAGTTGCGCTTACGGAAGTGGGGTCTGGGCCGCGAGCGCGGTCGTCGCCAACCCGCACACCCACTCGCATCCGACAAACGTGGCTTGCCGGTCTACCACCGACGCTCACCGGGGCCGAGCGCCTGAGGCGGCTCGTGACCCGATGACTGACTGGTCGATGAAAACGCCGTTCTACGCGTAGCCGGGCTTGCTATCCCGTTGGCGTGCACCGCGTCGCAGGCACGATGTGGAGCCTGAGGGGTCAGTGAGCGTCCGCGCTCGGCAGCGGTTCGAGCACGAATACTTCGACGGCCAGGTCGGGGTCGATGTGGTTATCGCTCATGAAGCCGATCACCTTGCGTCCTGTGAGCTCCTCGATCTCGCGGCTGACGTCGTTCTTCATGACGCTTTGCCAGCGGTGGCGGAGATCGAGCACTGCCTCCCCGTGGCCAGCGTCAGCGAGCGTCTGCTCGCCGCGTGTGAGCGTGTCCTGCAGCACCACGAAGATGCCATTGGTCCCGAGCGTTGTCTTTGCCTTCGTGGGGCCACGACCGGTTGTCCGGGACAGTGCGTGAACCACAGTGTTCGAGATCTTGGCGGCGAGCTGCCCGTCTTGCATTGAGTTTTCGGTCGTCATCGTGGTCCTCCGCATTTCTCAAGCCGACAATCCCTCGCCTATGGCCTAATCGTGGACTGACGATACCGCCCGATCTGGAGCCGGACCTTGGCTGCAACTACTGCATCGCGGCGGTAGCTCGCCGCGTTCCCACGCGATTGTGCTTGGCGGCTTCAGATCTGCGCTGTACCACGCACGCGTAAGCCGTGAGCCTGTGCGCCATGCTCACGCGCGATGATCACCAAGTTCTCCAGGTCTGCCGCGGGCAACCGACCGAACTCCGAGACTCGCGAGCCCGGATAGGTGGCGCCACGTCCAAAACGGAGTAGTGTTGCTGGAAGACGGTCGCTGACCACCGACCTGCCGTCGTCAAGACTCGCCGACGATTGGCCTCCGCCTAACGGGCCCGCATCACATCGCGAGGACCTAGGCCCGTTTCCAGCTAAGGGATTCATGCCCACGGGACCCTGCGCCCGAGGGGACTGACGCCCAGAGAAGGAGTGGTTGGCATGAGCGCAGCAGCAGCTCCCATGGGCGCTACCGCGCCGCCGGTTTCGTACCCGGAGCCGGGGACTCGACGCCAGGCGGGGACTCGACGCCAGGATTGGACGGGGTTTGCCTCGGGCCAGTGCGCCAAGCGCGAGGCCAAGCATCTCGCGGCACTGGCGAGGACCTTGCAATGGGCTAATGAGTCCGCCGAGCGCGGGGACTACTTCGACGCCCTCGCGTGGCTAGACACGGTCGAAGCGATCGGAGACGAGCTGCCCGAGGTCTACGAGATCAGGCGTGATTCCTGGTCCACTCAGCTAGGCGCGTCCCTGGGCGACCGACGAACCCGCCCGCCCCCTCAATGGTCGACGCAAAGCTCAGAACCCAATCGCACGGTGCCGGGCGGTCTTAGATGATCTGGCCGAGACTGTCCCTTCGATCGAGGAGCAGCAGCCGCCTCCGGCATGGCGCGAAGCCCGCCCGCAGAACCGGGTGGCGCTGCCGCTTCTAGCCCAGAGCGGAAGCTGGCTGCGGGATACCGTTAGGCGCGTGAATCGTTACGAACTAGCGACCAGGCTGGAGGGGATCCGCGTCGATCCGAGCGCCTACTCACTCGACGGTGGGCTACCAGTCGAAAAGTACTGCCTCGAAGATCGCCGTGGTGAATGGGCCGTCTACTACTCAGAGCGGGGTCTGCGGACCGGCGAGCGTCTCTTCGCTACCGAGGATCAGGCGGTCCGCTACCTCTTTGAGCTACTGAGGGACGATCCGACGACACGTGTTCGGAGCGCCTGAGTGCACGGCTCCTGCTTCGATTCGAATAGCAGCAGTGCCCGCTGCCGTGACTTACCGCTTCCTGAAGCTAAATGCGGGGAGCGTCAGCAGTCGCAACAAAGGTGCACTGAGCCAAGCGCCACTGGAACACCGTGGTCGACGGCTCGCTCGCCGAGGAGATGATCGCCGACATGGTCGAGGACTCCTACGACCTCGTGGTCAGCCGACTGTCCCGGGGACGGCAGCGGGGGCTGGGATGGCGCCCGGACCGGTGACCGGGGTCGGAGTGGGGGGTTTGGGGGCTCACTTGCGCATAGGACAAGTGGGGCCCCAAACCCCCGCGCGACCCGCGGCGGGACTCCACTGCGGCCGGCGGGACCGTGCCCTGGCGGGGCTCAGCTGCGGCCGGCGGGACCGTGCCCTGGCGGGGCTCAGCTGCGGCCGGCGGGACCGTGCCCCGGCGGGGCTCAGCTGCGCCCGGCGGTGCGCCACCCCTCGGCGTACTCCAGGCGAGCGGTGACCGCGTACGGGACCGGGCTCACGACGGCGCGCACCTCGATCTGCCGGTGCGGCTGGACGGTCGCCTTGCGCGTGCCGCCGTCCGGCTCGCCCCACACGACCTGGACTTCGGTGCCGATCTCGACGTTGGGGTCGACCGTCGCCAGCGAGAGGGCGCGCCGCTCGTTGGCGCTGTAGCCGCTGAACATCGAGTAGCCGACGACGGTCCCGTCGGCGTCGACGACCGCGTCGAAGTTCGACGAGCCGTAGTTGGCGATCGGCACGTCGAAGAACATGTACGGGTCCTCACCGCCGACGTCGTAGGCGGACGCGTGGATCTTGGCCACGTCCTCGCCCTCCCAGGCCAGCGTCACCTTCCTGCGCTGCGCCTCCGGGTCGATCATCTCCAGCGCGTCGCGGCCGATGAAGTCATGGTCGAATCTGACGAACGGGCCGTAGCCGAGCTCCCACGGGTTGAGGTAGTAGTCCTCGATGTGCTCGGAGACGAAGCTGCCGGCCAATGAGTTGGTCGCCTCGTAGCTGTCGATGCCCAGCCACTCCCGGTAGCCGCGCAGCTCCTCGCCGGTGTAGATCGCCGGCAGCGGCGACGGGATCCAACCGGACTCCAGCGTGTTCGACGCATACGCCCGCGACCCGCACGGCTCCATGCCGTACTCCTGACCGGCCTCCAGGACAGCGTCGCGGATCTTGTCGTAGGTCTCGTACGGACCCCAGATCTCCAGCCCGGGGGCGCCCGCCATCCCGTGGCGCAGCGTCCGCACCCGGTCGCCGGCGATCGTCATGTGGGCCATCCGGAAGAACTTCAGCCGCTCCACCGGGCCGCCGTTGAGCTTCTCGATGATCGGCCACGCGTTGGGCCCCTGGATCTGAAAGCGCCAGTAGCGCCGGGTCACCGGCTTGCCGTACGGCCGCGACGGCGACCGCGGGTCGACCTCGATCTCGACGTCGTACTGGCCCTTCTCGGCCTGGTAGGCCAGCCAGTTGGCCACCGGCGCCCGCCCCACCCACACAAACTCCTCATCGGCGAGGTGAAACAGAATCCCGTCGCCGATCACGTGCCCGGCCGGCGTGCACGGCACGAACTGCTTGGCCATGTCGACCGGGAAGTTGGCGACGCTGTTGATCCCGGTGTCGGAGATCAGCTTCAGTGCGTCCGGACCCTTGATGAACAGGTTGAACATGTGGTGAGACTGGTCGAACAGCACCGCCGTCTCCCGCCACGCGATCTGCTCCCGGCGCCAGTTGGTGAACTCGTACGGCACGACCGGATAGACATAGGCACCGATCTGCGAGTTGCGCAGCAGCTCGACGACGTTGTCGGACTCGTCCACGAGATCCTGCAGGTTGCTCGGCGGCATCGTGTCTCCTCAGGTGGCCTGAACTTCGCGTTATCTCATATGGATGCTGCCACGCCGCGGGCCGCTGGTGCACGGGATGTCAAGAACCTCGACGCGCATTGCCGGGCCCGCGCTCATGGCCCGGCGGGGCCGGCAGCGCTCGAACTCCTCGATCCCCGGCGTCACCCCCGAGGCGTTTGGGGTTCCCCGGCGTGGACTGTCACGTTTGCGGGGCGCGGCTTGTCATAGAGGCATGACCACAGAGACCGCCATCCCCATCCCCATTCCATCCTTCCTCGCGACGCGCCGCGGCAAGCTCACCCTCGGCCTGTGCGCAATCGCGTTCCTCGACTTCGTCGACGCGTCGATCGTCAACATCGCGCTGCCGTCGATCCGGCGCGCCCTGCACTTCTCCGTCGCCGGTCTGTTGTGGGTGCCGAGCGGGTACCTGCTGACCTACGGCGGCTTCATGTTGCTCGGCGGCCGGGCGGCCGACATCCTGGGCCGGCGCCGGGTCCTGGTCGGCGGCATCACGGTCATCGCGGTCTCGTCGCTGATCGGCGGGCTGGCGCAGACGTCGACGGTCCTGGTGGGCGCGCGGCTGGCGCAGGGACTCGGCGCCGCGTTCACCCTGCCGGCGGCGCTGTCGATCCTGACCACGATGTTCCGCGAGGGACATGACCGCCACACGGCGCTCGGCGTGTGGGGCGCGGTCGGCGGCCTGGCCTCGGCCGCCGGAGTGCTGCTCGGCGGGGTCCTGACCGAGGGGCCGGGCTGGCGCTGGGTCATGTTCGTCAATCCCATCGCCTGCGTGCTCGTCCTCGCCGGCGTCTTCCGCCTCATCGACGGCGAGCGGCGCCGCGCCGAGTTGCGCAACTTCGACCTGCTCGGCGCGCTGCTGGTGACCGGCGGGATGCTGCTCCTCGTCTACGCGCTGGTCAAGGCGCCGGCCGACGGCTGGGGCTCGGCCCGGACCCTGGGCGAGCTCGGCGGCGCGCTGGCCCTGCTGGCCGCATTCGTCGTCAACGAGCTGCGCCACCGCAACCCGCTGGCGCCGCTCTCGATCTTCCGCGTCAACGGCCTGGGGTTCGCCGACGCCACCCAGCTGATCGCGTTCGCGGGCTTCCTGGCCCTGTTCTTCTTCCTCACCCTGTACATGCAGAACGTCCTGCACTACTCGGCGATCCAGACCGGACTGGCCTACCTGCCGCTCTGCTTCGCCGTCGGCATCTCCGCGGGCATCTCCTCGCAGCTGCTGTCGCGGTTCGGCACCCGTCCGGTCATCGTGGTGGGCGCGGTCATCGCCGCCGGCGGGCTGTACTGGCTCTCGCGCATCCCGGTCCACGGCGGCTACGTCTCCGACCTGCTGCCGGGCATGCTCGTCCTGTCGCTCGGCGCCGGCCCGGTGTTCGTCGGCGTGACCACTGCGGCCAACGCCGGCGTGCCGTCGGACAAGGCGGGGCTGGCCGCCGCCCTGCTCAACGCCTCCCAGCAGCTCGGCGGGGCGCTCGGCCTGGCCATCCTGACCGCGCTGGCCACCGGCCGCACCCAGCATCTGCTGGCGACCCATGCCGCCCCGGCCCACGCCCTGACCGCCGGCTCCCAGCGGGCGCTGCTGCTCGGGAGTGTGTTCATCGCGGTGTCGGCCGTGATCGCGCTGCGGGCCACCCACACCCGCGGCGAGACAGACGGCGCGGCGGCGGCCCCTGACGCGGCGCCGCAAATGGTTTAGCGTGTGGGGCGATGGCCGAGGTCGTCGAGCTGCCGACCGGGGCGCGGTGGACCAACTGGGTGGGCAACCGCACGTTCACCCCCGCTTTCTCGGCCGCCCCGCGTGACGAGGAGGAGGTCCTCGGACTCGTCCGGGAGGCCCGCCGGCGCGGCGCCGGGATACGGGTGGCGGCGGCGGGTCATTCGTTCACGCCGGTCGTGGAGACAGACGGGCTGCTGCTCGATCTCAGTGCGCTGCAGGGGGTGACCGGCGTCGACCGGGATCGGCGGCGGGCGATGGCGCTGCCCGGCACCCGCATCTGCGACTTCTACGAGCCGCTGTGGACCGCCGGGCTGGCGCTGCGCAACCAGGGCGACATCGACACCCAGCAGATCGCCGGCGCGGTGGCGACGGCCACGCACGGCTCCGGTATCCGCAACACCAGCCTGTCCGGCGTCGTCCGCGGAGTCCGACTGGTCACCGCCGCCGGCGAGGTGCTCGAGATCGGCGAGGACGACCCGGATCTCCTGCGGGCCGCCCAGGTGTCCGTCGGCATGCTCGGAGTGGTGACCCGGCTGGAGCTCGAGGTCACCGAGGCCTACCGGCTCAGGGAGCAGGTCGGCCTCCAGCCGTTTGAGGAAGTGATGGAGCGCTGGGACGAGTTGGTCCGCCACCACCGCCACTTCGGCTACTTCTGGCTGCCATCTGAAGAGTCAGGCGCGCTCTACAACCTGTCCGGCGACGGCGAGACGACGGCCGACAAGTGCCTGGTGAAGATCTACGACGAGGCCGGCCCGGACGAGCCTGACGATGACACCCCCGGCCGACGGGTCGACCGCTGCTACCGCATCTATCCCATGGTCTATGACCCCAACTTCCACGAGCTCGAGTACTTCGTGCCGCTGGAGAAGGGCCCGGATGCGATCCGGGCGATGCGGGAGCTGATGCTGCGCAGCCTGCCGGACTCCGTCTACCCGTTGGAGATCCGCACCGTCGGCCCGGAGGACGCCTTTCTGTCGCCCAACTACCGGACGGCGACGACGGTCATCTCGGTCTCCGGAGTCCCGGGCACCGACTACTGGGACTACCTGCGCAGCGTCGACGCCCTGCTGTCGGACTTCGACGCCCGGGTGCACTGGGGCAAGCTCCACTTCCTCGACTCAGAGCGCCTGCACGCGCTGTATCCCCAGGCCGGCGACTTCATCGCCATCCGCCGCCGGCTCGATCCCGACGGCGTGTTCCTCAACGGCCACCTCCGGCCCCTGTTCGCCTGATCTCGGCTGCCGCGCCGGCGGCAGATCGCAGCGCAGCCCTCGATCCAGCCCGCCTCCCGGCGCGCCCCGGCCCTCACGCGCCGGTCAGGCCTGGGGAAGCGGGCGAACCTCGGCGGCGCCGGCCAGCTCCCGGGCCCGGTGGGGGTCCAGCCGTCCCGCGCCGGGCACCTCGGCGTTGGCCGCGGCTGCTCCCAGCCCCAACCGGGCCGCAGCCGGCCATGACTCACCTTCCACCAGCGCCGTGAGTAGGCCGGCGTGCAGCGCATCGCCGCTGCCCACGGGATAATCGCCGCGCGCTGCCACGGTGCCCTGCCAGGCGCCGCCGTCCGGGTCGACGAGGACCATCCCGCGCTCGCCGAGCGTGACCACGGCGGCGTGCCCGTCACCTCCGGCGCGGGCCCGGATCTCCGCCGCCGCCTCGTGCGCCTGAGAGATGCCGTCGATCGCGCGCTCGAGCAACTCGGCCGCCTCGTGGACGTTGATCTTCACCAGCTCCGGCCCATCGGCGATGGCGCGCGCCAGCGCCGGCCCGCGGGAATCGATCGCCACCGGCACGCCGGCCCTCCGCGCCGCCGCCATCAGCCGCGGGTACCCCTCGATGTCGGCCTCGGCCGGCAGGGAGCCCGCGAGGGCCAGCCAGCTCGCCCCCTCCACCAGCCCGTCGACGATCTCCACCAGCGCCGACCAGTCCTCGGTGTGCGCCGGCCGCCCGTCCTCGTAGAACTCGGTCAGCCGCCCGGTGGCCCGGTCGGCCACCGACAGGCTGGAGCGGGTCTCCCCCGGCCCCCAGGCGAACTCGAATCGCACGCCCTCGGCGGCCAGCGTCTCGGCCACCCACCGGCCGGTGTGACCGGCCAGGATCCCGGTGGCGATCGCCTCCCCGCCGAGCGCGGTCGTCACCCGGGCCACGTGCAGCCCCTTGCCTCCCGGCAGCGCCAGAAACGAGCACGGGCGATGAATCTCGCCCGGGACGAGATCCTCGACCTCGAACAACTTGTCGACGGAGGGGTTGCCGGCCACGCACAGGATCATCGGATCACACGATGCTCCCGGAACCGCCGGACGCGCCGCAGCCGGGCATTACACACGCTCACTCTTGCACACTTGTCCCTTGAGTAGAACAATTTCGAGCATGACACCACGCATCACGCTCATCGGCGCCGGGAGCGTCGAGTTCACTCGCATCCTCCTGGCGGACCTGAGCGGATTCCCTGAGCTCGCGCAGGCCACCGTCGTCCTCCATGACATCGACCCGGAACGCTTGGCCACCGCGGAGCAGATCGCCGCCGCCACAAACCGGGCCACCGGAGCGCGGCTGCGGATCGACGCCCACCTCGACCGGCGGGCGGCGCTCGACGGCGCCGACTTCGTCATCAACGAGATCCAGGTGGGGGGCTTCGACGCGACGTTGCGCGACTTCGAGATCCCCAAGCGGTACGGGCTGCGCCAGACAATCGCGGACACCCTGGGCGTGGGCGGCGTGTTCCGGGGACTGCGCACGATTCCGGTCCTCCTGGCGATCGCGGACGACATGGCTGAACTGTGCCCGGAGGCTCCGCTTCTCAACTACACCAACCCCATGGCGATGCTCCCCTGGGCGATCTGGGCCAGCGGCCGCCGCACCCGTGTGGTCGGCCTGTGTCACTCCGTGCAGAACACCCACGAGCAGCTCGCTGAGATGGTGGGGGTCCCAGAGAGCGAGATCGACTTCCTGACCGCCGGTGTTAACCACCAAGCGTTCGTGCTGAGGTTTGAGCGTGACGGCGAGAACCTGTATCCCTTGCTCGACGAGGCGATCGCCCGCGACCCGGACGGGCTCGGCCGGCGGGTGCGGATCGAGATCTACCGCCAGTTTGGCCATTTCCCCACCGAGTCCAGCGAGCACAGCGCCGAGTACCTGCCTTGGTTCATGTCCCATGATGATCAGCTGGAGCGGTACCGGATCCCCGTCGACGAGTACATCCGCCGCTCACGCGGGAACCTCGAGGAGTACGCCGAGATCAAGCGCCGGTTGGCGGCCGGCGAGCCGCTGGCGGTCCTGAACGAGGGCGAGCTCGCCCCGCGCTACATCCACTCGATGGCCACGGGCACGGAGCGGATCGAATACGGCAACGTGCGCAACGACGGCCTCATCGAGGGACTGCCGGAGGGCTGCTGCGTCGAGGTGCCGTGCCGCCTCGATGCGGACGGCGTCCATCCGATCCCCGTCGGCGCGCTCCCGCCCCAGTGCGCGGCGCTCAACCGCACGTTCATCAACGTTGCCGAGCTGACCGTCCGCGCAGCCCTCGAGGGGCGACGGGATCACGTCTACCAGGCGGTCATGCTCGACCCCAACGCGGGCGCCACATTGACCATCGAGCAGATCCGCGACATGGTCGATGAGCTCATCAGGGCTCACGGTGACCTGCTGCCGCCGGGCATCCGGTCGACCACGGCCGTCGGCGCGGGCCTCAGACAATCGTGACCTGAACGCCGGCCTCCTCGATCGCCGCCACCGCAGCCGGATCCGCGCCGTCGTCGGTGATGAGCTCGTCGGCGTCCGAGAGCTCGCAGATGCGGGCGAAGGCGACGTGGCCGAGCTTGGAGCTGTCAGCGACGACGACCACCTTCTCCGCCCGCGCCATCAGGGCGCGGTTCGTCCCGGCCTCGATCTCATGGTGCGTCGTCAGGCCCGCCCGGGGCGAGATCCCATCGACGGCCAGGAAGGCGATGTCGAGGTTGAGGCCCTCGAGGCTGGCCTCTGCGAGCGGCCCCACCAGCTCGTAGGACTCGGCCCGGGCGACGCCGCCGGTCACCACCAGCTTCAGGTTGGGGCGGACCGCGATCTCGGCGGCGATGTTCAATGCGTTGGTCACGACGGTCAGGCGGGGCCGGTCGACGAGCGCCCGCGCCACCTCGGTCGTGGTCGTCCCGCCGGTGAGGCCAATCGCCCACCCCTCCCGCACGCGCCGCGCCGCCTCGGCCGCGATGCGGCGCTTCTGCTCCGGCTGGCGGGTCGTCTTGTAACGCAGCGGCAGCTCGTAGAGCACCCCCTGGGGCACGGCGCCGCCGTGGGTGCGCTCCAACAGCCGTTGGCTCTCCAGCAGGCGCAGATCCCGGCGGACGGTCGCCGGGGAGACGTCCAGCGACCGCGCGATCCTGACGACGCTGACGCTTCCGTCAAGGGACAGCCGCTCCAGGATCGCGCCAAGACGCTCTGCCTGCTGCATGTCGGCGATCAGTCTATGCGCCGCGGAAGTCGGATGATCAAATACCGCGCGGTTTCGTGTTGCTATCTGCTCATGTAAGCCATATATTGCGCAGAAGTGAGCGTGACTCGCGAAGAGATCGCCAGCCAGCCACAGATGTGGCAGAAAGCGGTCGAGCTCCTGGCCAGCCTCGACGGCGAGCTCCCCGCGACCGGCGCGCGCCTCGCGATCATCGGTTGCGGCACGTCGTACTTCATCGCCCAGTCGATCGCCGTCACGCGCGAGCTCGGCGGGCACGGCGAGACCGACGCCTTCGTCGCCTCCGAGATGCCGCCTGCCCGGCATTACGACCTCGTGTTCGCCATTTCGCGCTCCGGCACCACCACCGAGGTCGCGCGCTGCCTGGCGGCGCTGCCGGCCGGGACTCGCTCGCTGGCGATCTCCGCCGTGCCAGCGACCCCGGTCGCGCAGGCGGCCTCCGACGCCATCGTCCTCCCGTTCGCCGACGAGGTGTCGATCGTGCAGACGCGATTCGCCACGACGGTGCTCGCGCTGCTGCGCGCTCACCTCGGCGAAGATCTGGCGGCGGCAATCGCCGACGCCGAGGGGGTCCTGGCCCAGCCGGTCCCGGTCACCCCAGCCGACTTCGAGCACTACGTATTCCTCGGCCACGGCGCCACCGTCGGTCTCGCCGCCGAGGCCGCCCTGAAGTTCCGCGAGGCGGGACAGGCGTGGGCCGAGTCCTATCCTGCAATGGAGTATCGCCATGGACCCATCAGCGTCGCCGGGCCGGGCACGCTGGTGTGGTTCCTCGGCCCAGCCGACCCTGACCTGGTTACCGACGTGCGGGCCACCGGCGCAACGGTGGTGGCCCGCGACCTCGACCCGATGGCCGAGCTCGTCACGCTGCAGCTCGCGGCGGTCGCCCTGGCCGAGGCCAAGGGCCTGGATCCGGACAATCCCCAGCACCTGACGAGGTCGGTCGTGCTGGGCTGACCGCCGCCCACGGGAGCAACCATGAAGCGCCTCAGCCTGATCCTTCTCACCGCCACCCTGGTCCTGAGTGCCTGCGGCGGGACCAGCCGCACCAGCTCTGGATCGGCCTCGAGCACCGGCCACACCACGATCACGCTGTGGGAGGGCTACACCGACGCCGAGGCCACCGCCATCAAGACCCTCGCCTCCGAATTCAACGCGACCCACAAGAACGTCACTGTCAACGTCCAGTTCTACGGCAACAACGACTACGCGCTGCAGAAGGTTCTGGCCGCCATCGCCGGCGGCAATCCGCCGGACATCTCCTACCTGTACGGGTCCTGGGCACCGAACATCGCCACGAACCCACAGCTCGTCGACCTCACGAAGCTCGTCGCGCAGGATCCGAGCTTCAACTGGAACGACTTCTGGCCGGCCTCGCGCCACGTCGCCACCGTCAACGGGAAGATCATCGGCATCCCAGCGCTCGTCGACAACCTCGCCCTCGTCTACAACAAGAAGCTGTTCGCGAAGGCCGGCCTCCCGACGCCGACACCCAGTTGGACGTGGAGCGACTTCGAGAACGCCGCCGTCAAGCTGACCAACCCGGCCATCAAGCAGTTCGGCTGGGCTTACGTCAACGACGCCAGCGAGGACACCGTCTGGCGCTACTGGGCGATGCTGTGGCAGGCCGGCGGCTCGATCCTCACCCCGGACGGCAAGCACGCGGCGTTTGACTCCCCCGCCGGGCTGAAGGCGATGACGCTGCTGCAGTCGCTGGCCGGGCGCAATGCCATCTACCTGGACAACGGGTCCGGCAACTACCTCGGCCTCTTCGACGCCGGGCACATCGGCATGCTGTGGACGGGCCCGTGGGACCTGTCGCAGATCACTGCGTCGAAGGTGCCCTACGGCGTCGAGATCCTGCCCGGCGATGTCAACCACCAGACGATCTCCGGGCCGGACAACTGGGTGATGTTCAACAATGGCGCCGCCCGGCGCGCGGCGGCGTGGGAGTTCCTGAAGTGGTTCACCTCCCCCGCCATCGACCTCAAGTGGGGGTTGATGACCGGCGACCTGCCGATCCGCGCCTCGGTAATGAAGCTGCCCGGATACAAGCAGTTCATCGCCAGGTACCCCGGAGCGGGGACGTGGGTGGCGAACCTCGCAAACGCCACGCAGTCGCGTCCGGTGACCACCGTCTACCCCAAGATCTCGACCGTGATCGGTCAGGCGGTCCAGTCGGTGCTGCTGGGGAAAGCCCAACCCCAGCAGGCGCTCAGCCAGGCCGCGCAGCAGGTCAACGGGATCCTGGCCGCCCCCGCCCCATAACCGGCCTGCCTCCGGCATGACCGCGCATTCGCATGCGGGCGGAACCGCCATCCACCGGCGTCCGAGTCTGATCAAGCGCCTCGCCGCGTCCGAGCACCTCGCCGGCTGGGCGTTCGTGGCCCCGGCGGTGATCCTGATCGCCGTCTTTGCGCTCATTCCCATCGGCTGGTCGCTGCTGCTGTCGCTGCAGGCCAACAACCTCATCGCGCCCGGGCACTACGTCGGACTGGCCAACTACCGGGCGCTGGCCAAGGATCCCGTGTTCCGCTCGGCCATCGGCCACACCATCGTCTATACCGTCATTTTCGTGCCGGTGTCGGTGGTGGGGGCGCTCGGGCTGGCGGTGGCGCTCAACCGCAAGATCCGCGGCACCCGCTTCTACCGCCTGGCGGTATTCGTGCCGCTGGTCACCTCCACCGTCGCCACCGGGATCATCTTCCTGTGGCTGCTCGACCCCACGTTCGGCCTCGTCAACTATGTGCTCAGCCTCCTCGGACTGCCCCAGCAGCAGTTCCTCCAGGACCCCAACGAGGCGCTCTACTGCATCGTCGCCATGACGGTGTGGGGCTGGCTGGGGTTCGACGTCATCATCTACCTGGCGGCGCTCCAGGGCATCCCCACCGACCTGCTGGAGGCCGCCGAGATCGACGGCGCCAGCCGGTGGTCGGCGTTTCGGAGCGTCGTCGTCCCGCTGCTGGGGCCGGCCACGCTGTTCTTGGTCGTGTGGTCGACGATCAACGCGCTGCAGCTGTTCGACGAGATCTACGTCACGACGCGCGGCGGCCCACTCGAGTCGACGACGGTCATTGTCTACTACCTCTACCAGCAGGCGTTCCAGTTCTTCAACGGTGGCTACGGCGCGGCCATCGCCTGGGTGCTGTTCGTGGCCATCCTGATCGTCACCATGTTCCAGCTGTGGGTCGGTCGCCGCCGCGTGTACTACACGTCGTAGCGAGACGCCGATGACCGTCCAGCCGATCGCCGCCCCGCCTGAGCGCTTCCCGCCGCTGCCGGGGGCGCGGCCGGGCCGGCGCGGCCGGCTGCCGTTCAGCCCCTGGCATCTGTTCCTCGCCCCGGTGGCGGCGATCATGCTGGTGCCGCTCATCTGGATGGTGATCGTCTCGCTGGAGACCAAGCAGGAGGCGAACAGCTTCCCGCCGGTCCTCCTCCCTTCCTCCCTGCATTTCGGCAACTACGCGGCCGCGTGGAACGCCGCCCCCTTCGCCGACTTCTTCCTCAACAGCGCCGCCTACTCGCTGGCCACGGTCGCCGGCAACCTGCTGTTCTGCAGCCTCGCCGCCTATGCATTCGCCCGCATCCGCTTCTTTGGACGCGACGTGCTGTTCGTCGTGCTCCTGGCGACGCTGATGGTGCCGTTCCAGGTCATCCTCATCCCCACGTTCCTCATCGTCAAGGACCTCGGCCTGGTCGATAGCGTCGGCGGACTCATCGTGCCCAACCTGTGCAGCGCGTTCGGCATCTTCATGCTGCGCCAGTTCTTCCGCACGCTGCCGATCGAACTCGAGGAGGCGGCGCGCATCGACGGCACCTCGCGGCTGGGAATCCTGTTCAAGATCGTCCTGCCCCTGTCCCTCCCGGCGCTGGCGACGCTGGGGATCATCCAGTTCATGTGGTCCTGGAACGACTTCCTGTGGCCGCTGATCATTATCAACACCGCCTCCCACGCGCCCCTCCAGCTGGGGCTCTCCACCCTGCAGGGCGCTCACTTCACGGAGTGGAACCTCCTGATGGCGGGGACGGTGATGAGCCAGCTCCCGATGCTGGCGATCTTCCTCGTTGCGCAGCGGTGGTTCATCCGGTCGATCGCCTTCACCGGGATCAAGCAATGACCGACCGGGAGGAGCGCCGATGCCGGGCGTGACGCTGGAGTCGGTGACCAAGACGTTCCCCGGCGGCACGGTGGCCGTGGATGACCTCTCCCTGGAGATCGCCGACGGCGAGTTCATGATCCTCGTCGGCTCCTCCGGGTGCGGGAAGACGACCGCGCTGCGGATGATCGCGGGGCTGGACAAGCCGACCTCCGGGACGATCCGCATCGGCGAGCGCGTCGTCAACGAGGTCTCGGCGCGGGACCGTGACATCGCCATGGTGTTTCAGAACTATGCGCTGTACCCGCACATGACGGTCGCCCGCAACCTCGCCTATCCCCTGCGCCAGCGGCGCACGCCCAAGCGCGAGGTGACGCGGCGCGTGCAGGAGGTCGCCGAGATGCTCGGCCTGGAGGAGCTGCTCAAGCGGCGCCCCGCGCAGCTGTCCGGCGGCCAGCGCCAGCGGGTGGCGATGGGGCGCGCGCTCGTCCGCGAGCCGGAGGTCTTCCTCCTTGACGAGCCCCTGTCCAACCTCGACGCCAAGCTCCGGGTCGAGATGCGCGCCGCCCTCAAGCGGCTGCACGCCCGGCTGGGCGTGACCACCGTGTACGTGACCCACGATCAGGTGGAGGCAATGACGCTTGGCGACCGCATCGCCGTCATCTCCGACGGCCGGCTCCAGCAGTTGGGCGCGCCCCAGGATGTCTACGACCGGCCGGTCAATGTGTTTGTGGCCGGGTTCATCGGCAGCCCGCCGATGAACCTCCTGCGCGGGCACGTGCGGGAGGGGCGGGCCACGGCGGGAGACCTCGTGGTGCCGTGCCCGGACGTCGGAGACCGGGAAGTGGTCCTCGGCGTGCGCCCGGAGTGCCTGCGCCCGGTCCACAACGGCCTGCCGTCGCTGGGGTTTGAGGTGGCCGTGGTCGAGCCGCTCGGCGACGAGGTCATCGTCCACGGCCTCGTCGGCGCCGAACTGACCAGGGTCGTCCCGGAGGAGGGCGAGGCCATGCTCGTCGCCGGCAACGGCCAGCGCGCCGAGGCGGTGGCGCGACTCGACCCGCAGGAGCGCCCAGCCGTGGGCAGCACCATCCGGCTCGGCGTTGACCCCGCCGACGTGCACCTGTTCGACGCCGCCACCGGCCTGGCCATCCGGTGACCGCGTTCCCGGCGACCGACAGCCCCGGGCGCGATCTGGATCTCCTCGTCCTCGGCGACATCAACCCGGACCTCGTGCTCGCCGCCGCCGACATGGACGTGGTGTTCGGCCAGGCCGAGCGGCTCGTGGACGAGGCGGCGCTGACGATCGGCGGCTCCGGGGCGATCATGGCCTGCGCCGCCGTCCGGCTGGGCCTGCGCACGGCGATCGCCGGGGTTGTCGGCGCTGACCTGTTCGGCGAGTTCATGGTCCGCGCCCTGCGCGACCGGGGTGTCGACACCAGCGGCGTCGTTGTCGACAGCACACGGCGCACCGGCCTGACCGTCATCCTGGCGCGGCCCGGGGACCGCGCCATCCTGACATTCGCCGGCGCGGTCGCGGCGCTGCGGGCGGACCAGGTCGACCTCGGCCTGCTCGCCCGCGCGCGCCACGTTCACATCTCGTCGTACTTCCTGCAGACGGCGCTGGCACCCGGGGCGCCGGCGTTGCTGGAGTCGGCGCGCGCCGCCGGCGTGACGACCTCGGTCGACCCTAACTGGGATCCATCCGGCGGCTGGGACGGCAGACTGCGAGAACTGCTGCCTCACGTCGACGTGCTGCTGCCCAATGCCGCCGAGGCCTGCCGCATCGCCGGCACCGACGATTCACGAGCGGCGGCCCGCGAACTGGCCGCCGCCGGGCCACTGGTGGCCGTCAAACTCGGCGCCGCCGGCGCGGTGGCGGCGGGGCCCGGAGGCGAGGTCGTCTCCGCCACCGCACCGGACGGCGTGCACCCCGTCGACGCCGTCGGCGCCGGGGACGCGTTCGACGCCGGGTTGCTCGCCGGCCTGTTGGGGGGCGAGGCGCCCCGCCAGGCCCTCGCCCTGGCCTGCGCCTGCGGGACCCTGTCGACGCGCGCCGCGGGCGGGACCGACGCTCAGCCGACGCTGGCCGAGGCGCGGGCGCGGGCGGTGTAGACCGCGGTCACGACTCGCGGACGATCTCCATGTGCGCGATATACCCGTCGCACAGCCGATAGACGTGATGGACGGTCCGATCGCTCACGACGAAGCCATCCCGGTCGCGCACCACCTGATGGACCTCCACGTCGATGCGCTCATCCGGCAGGGTCCTCACCGCCAGGGGGGTGACCGTGGGATCGATCGTCGTCCATTGGCGCGTCCAATAGGCGCGGACCGCCTCACGACCGTGGACGTACCCGCCCTCCCACGCGTTGGGCCACTCGACGTCGTCGGTCATCCGTGCCACCACGGCTTCGAGGTCCCGCGCGTTGAAGTCCCGGTACAACGCCTCGAAGCTGGAGCGCTCGGCGCTGGGCTCTTGTCCCCCCACCCCCAGTCGGTACACCTGGCACGCGTTGCCATGGGTGATGAGACGCGCCGCATCGAGCGCGGCGTCGTCGTCTTCGAGCATTGGGGGCAGCACCGCGGCCAGCGCGTCGCGCCACCAGGTGGCCGCCAGCAGGTACAGCTCCGGGGTGCGCGCGGCGTCAGAGGCGTAAAGCAGCTTCGAGATCGGCGCCAGCTCCAGCGCCTCGGCGAGCACCGCGGCGGGCCGGGCGACGTGCGGGATGGTCAATGACAAGTCGAAGAACACGTTGCCGTAGACGTGCGCCAGCCACCCGGCCTCGCGCACGAACGGATAGCAGTGCAGCAGCACGAACGTCGTGTCCGAGAAGCGCTCGATGAGCGGCTTCAGAAGCCCGGGCCGGGCGGCCGGGAGCAGCAGGTCCTCATCGCCGAAGCCGGTATGGACCTGGACCGGGAGCGGGTCGCCCGTCGCCTCGTTGGCCTCGAGCGCGGTGGTCAGCACCGCGCGCAGCGGGGCGCCCTCCAGGCGATCGGTGCGGACCGGCGGGCGGAGCGCCTCGAGGTCCAGCCCGCCGCGATAGGCGGCGATCGTCTTGAGCGCGGCGTAGCCGCGGGCCCGGGCGCCCGTCACCGTCTCGGCCAGCGCGCCGAGCGCGTGGGGGCCGACCTCCTCGGCGACGCGCTCGATCCGCATGACTGGACGGGCGGGGCAGCCGGCGAGCTCGCCGAGCTCCGCCGGTGTCGTGCCGACATCCGGCGGGGGGAAGCCGTCGTCGACGAGCAGCAGCTCGGTGTTCGTCGCCCGCAGCAGCACACGCGCGTACTCGGCGGGATCGGTGTGCCGGCGGTGCTCGTAGACGGCCTGCTCGGTCGGCTCACAGCCGAGCTGGGTCGCCAGGACGCGGATCGCCCGCCGGTAGGTGACGCCGGTGGCGATATGCGGCCACTGACGCGGGTCGCCGCTCTCGGAGAACAGCCCGCGGAACTCGTCCAGGCTCGCCGGCGGCGCGCGGAGGATCCCGTGCGCATGATGGTCGACGAGCGGCAGCTCGCTCAGTACTTCTCGAAATGACGCGTTCACCGCGGCTGATGTTGCCCTATGGCGAGAAGATTGGCTTCATGCGCCGATTCGTCGACCTGCACCAGGAGCTAATCGACGACGTCGACCGCGAGCTCCCCCCGCAGACCCCAAACGCGCTCCGCTCTCCGTCCAACCCCAACCCGGCAACCGATCGCTCCTCGCACGTGGTCGGTGGCAGCGAGGACGCGCCAGGCCTCACGGCGGCTCTAAGCACGCCGCCGCCACGCACCCGGTCGCGCCGGGAGCGAAAGCCACAATGCTCGCTCCGACCGCGTCGGACGCCCGCCCGTGTGAGTGCTGCGCGTGTGTGGAAGGAGCAGCGACGTAGTGCCGTAGGCGCTGGGGCTGCTGGGTCCGTTGCGAGCGGAATCGGTCCAGACGGAGATGCCGACTCCTCCCGCATCGTCACGGCAACCCGAGTCCAGACTGGGTAGACGATCGACTCGTGCTGCTCGTCCCGGCGAACGCGTCGGTGCTCGTTTGCGTCCTGGCCGAGCAGCTCGATGATCTGGCCTCGGCGCGAGGTTTGGCCGTGCAGACCCCGTAGCTCGATCCAGTCTCCTGCGTGCGCGCTGCTTGTTGTCTTTGCTGCGATGGTTATCTCATTGAACGGTGGCGGGTGCTGGCATTGGGGGTCGGCCCGCTGAGGCTACGTACGGGGGTCTACTCAGCCTGTCGCGCCGCTGTCAGGCACCGTCGTTACCGGACGGGCAGCAGCAGTACCGGGATGTCGGTGTGCGCGAGCGTCTCTGAGACCACTCGCGCGCGGCCTGGCGTGAGGTCCTGGCTCCAGGCGAGGACGATCAGATCGGGGCCGGTCTCGTGGGCGACTGCGACGACGTCGTCAGCGGGGACACCGAAGCGACGCACCAGGGTGACGCGGCCGTGCGGGGTGGCGACGTAGCGCGAGAGGAACTCGCGCTCCCATGCCAGCGTTGCGTGCGGGTCGTGGTCTGAGAACGCGGGCACGGTCGCCGGTGAGTGGACGTGCAGCACGAGGACCTCCAGCCCGCGTCGGTGAGCGAGCCTGATCGTTTCGTCGAGCGCCTGCGAGCTTTCGCTGGTCCCCTCGAGCGGAACGAGGATACGGTCGATTCGCTCGGGCGGATGCGCGTGGGGTGGGACGACGGCGACCGGCTTTCGGATGCGCGTGATGACCTGGAGCGCGGTGTGTCCGGCGGGCTGGGGACCTCCGTGCACTCCCCGCGCGCCGAGCACGAGCGCGGCGACGTCAGGGTCTCGCGCAGCGTTCACGATCTCTTCGACGGGCGAGTCACTGACCTCTCGCAGCTCGACGCCGGCACCGCGAGCGAGCTCCGGCGCGGCACTCAACGCCTCCTCGCGTACGTGCAGGCCAGTGACGGTGGAGTCGTACAGGTCGGCGAGGGCGATCGCGGTGCTGAGCACGGGTCGTCCGGAGGCGTTGGAGTCGAGTGCGGCGAGCACAGTGGTCACGGATTCCTCCTCGGGGACGGTGGGAAGCTTTGGGGGGTGCGGCCGAGTTGTACGCGCTCGCCGGCGGGGTTCAGCGCGGATACGGGCGGGTCGGCGCTCGCCTCCACGCTGTCGGGGCGGACGTGGATGCGCACGCGACTGTTGTGGAACCGGATCCGTAGCTGGAGCGTGTCCCACCCCGGCGCCAGCACCGGGTCGATCGCGAGCGCGTCGCCGACCGGTCGCAGACCGGCGAATCCGAGCGCGAGCGTGCGCCACACGCTGCCCATCGCGGCGAGGTGCAGCCCGCCGGCGGCCATGTGACCGATGTCGTCGAGGTCGATCCGGGCGGTGAGGCGGAGCATCTCGAGCGCTTCCGTGAGCCGGCCGGCGCGTCCGAGCAGCGCGGCGTGCACCCCCGGTGAGAGCGTGCTGCCGTGGGCGGTGCGCGGCCCGTAGAAGTCGAGGTTGGGCTCGAGCGAGCCGCCGGCTACCTCGTCCGGGATCAGGTAGTGCAGCATCAGCACATCGGCCTGCTTGACGACCTGGGTGGACTGGGTGCGCTCGTGGCCGAGCAGCAAGTCGGCTGCGACCGGTAGCCGTGGCGCGAACTTTGAGATCAAGAGCGGTTCGAGGTTGTTGAAGCCGGCGAACTGCTCGTAGATCCCGGTAGCGGGGTCGTATCCGTCGACCATCGAATCGGCCAGCTCGAGCCAGCACCGCCGCTCCTGCTCATCGACCACGTCTTCGCCCGCGTCCGCGGCGCGCTTGAGGTTCCACCGCGCCATCACGTTCGTGTACGCGTTGTCGTCGACGTTCTCGTGGTACTCGTCGGGGCCGATCACGCCCCGGATGTGCCCGTGTCCGTGCTCGTCTGGCTCGATCCGCGACGCCCACCAGCGGGCGGTCTGCACGATCAGCTCGCGCCCCGGACCGGCCGCGAACGTCTGATCGGCGGTCCAGTCGATGTAGCAGGCGGCGGCCCATGCCACGTCGGCGATGATGTGTTCCTCGAGCGGGCCCGTGAGGATCGGCACGAGTTCGCCCTTCCGGTCACGCGCGTGATCCGGCGTGACGTCCTGACCTGACCATGCGGACTCCCACGGGAAGCGAGCACCGGCGCGTTTCTGGGCCCGTGCGGCGTGCATCGCTGCGGGCAGCCGTCGGACGCGGTACTCGAGCATGGCGCGCGCGGCTTTTGGGCGGGTCGCGGCGAGGGCCGGGAGAACGTACACGTCGGTGTCCCAGAACACGTGCCCCCGGTAGGCGCCGCCGCTGAGCCCCCGGGCCCCGACCGCTGCCTCGCCGTGATCCGGCCCGCTCGCGAGCAGATGGAACATCGCGAACCTGACGGCCAGCTGCAGCTCCGGATCGCCGTCGATGAGTACGTCGGCGTCCTCCCAGCGTGACGCCCACACGCGGCGGTGCTCGGTGAGCAGTCCGTCGAACCCGAGCCGTTGCGCGCATTGGAGCCGATCGAGGGCCGCGCTTTCATCGGCTGGGCCTCGAGCGGCGCCTTCATAGGCTGCCACGCGGTCGAGCACGCGGTCGCCGACCGCGCCGGTCAGTTGATCGCGCGCCGCCGTGGCGATCGACCCCGGCCGACCCCTGACGCGCATCCACATGGCCCCGTCTTTCTGTCCTTCCTCGAGCGTGGGTCCGGGTGGCGGAGTGAGTGGCCGGGACAGGTGCTTGCCTGCGCTGCTGTCCCTGACTCGGAGCGCAGCAGTCGTTGGTCGCGCGAGCGAGGAGAGCAGCAGCGCGTCGATCTGTCCGGTCTCCGATTGCAGCTGCTGTTGGAGCACGCCGGCGTGGAGGTCGAGTACGCGACGGACCGAACGCGGCGCGGGATCGTGGGGAGTGATCGTGTTCCAGCGCGGCGCGGCCAGCAGGTGCGTCTCCGCGCCAGTTCTTGTGTACACGCCGGACATCAGCACCGCGGGGTCGCCGCTCGGATGCTCCGCGATCACGCTGCCGCGCGTGCCGAGCAGCCCGTCACACAGCGTGAACAGCGATTCGTGGAAGCGCTCGAGCAGCGGATCGACGCCGTCGATCACCAGCGCCCAGGCAGGGTCGGGCTCGACGATCGGCAGCTCGCCACGCCGGCGGCGAGCGATCTGGTCCTGAACGATGGCAATGAACATCTCCGGGCCTCCGCCAAGTCCTATGACGCCGGCTGGGACGCCGCTCGGCTCGAACCCGACCGAGATCGCCGTCGCGCCGTGCACGAGCAGGTTCGAGTCGCTCCCCGGCAGACCGCCGAGTGGTCCAAGCTCGTCGCCCGCGATGAGCACCTGGCCGGGTCCGATGCCGCTGCGCCACAGCTCGCGCATGATCCAGCGGGCCGAATCGGACTTGTCGGTGAGACCGATCTCGACGTGCTTGGCGTCGCTGGTCACTCGCGGGTCGGCCAGGCCGGCATCGGTCGCGGCGCCGCGTGCGATCTCCACCGCCTCGGTCAGCCCGACGATGCCCGCCGCAGCGAGTCGGGCCTCCACGGCGGTGAGCAGCTCGCCGATCCGCGCCTTCGGTGGATCCTCCCAGTCGGGCTCGGGGATCAGGTCGATCTTGCGGCGGTTCAGCCGCTCGGAAACGAGCCGAGCGACGAGCCCCCGCACCGCCAACCGCTCCACCGTCAACTGCGCCGCGCGCGACAGGGCCGCGTCCTCCTCAGCACTCGCCGTCCGCCGGCAGACGAGCTGCGGGCCGTCGCGAGCGACCCGGAACACTTCAGACCCGCGGTTGAGCGCCAGCACAAGCCCTCCGGGACCGGCCGGACGCGCGGCGAGCTGGCTGTCGACGTTGCCCACGTGTGTGCCGCTCACGACCGCCAGCTCGATTCCCGCTGCGCAAGCCTGCTCGACGAGGGCCCGCATCCGGGTGGCGTCGGCACCCCGCTCCGGCACAGCAGTGCTGTCCCAGTCGAACACGATCGCCTCGAAGCGCCGCGCGAGCGGCGCGGGCAGCGCAGGATCCGTTTTCGGCGCGTCCTCCGCCGCGGTCATGTAGTCATCGTGACCCGCACGTTGCCCTGCTGCTCGAGCAGCGAGAACCCGGTGCTGGGTCCGGTCTGGCGAAACGCGAGGCTTACCTTCGAGCTGCCGACGTGGATGCCGCGGATCTCGACGTCTCCCAGCCAGTCCGGGAGCCGTGGCCGGTCGACTGTCAGGCTGTTGTGCGGCGCGTGCGCAGATATGCCGAGCATCGCTTGGAGCAGCATGAACGGCGCGGCCGCCGCCCAGGCCTGGGGGATGCACGCGACCGGGTAGGCGACGATCGCTCTCGATCCGTCGCGTTGAAAGCCACAGAACAGCTCGGGCAACCGGAAGTCGCGCGCGTCCGATGCGACGTCGAGCAGCGACGCGGCGATCCGGTTGGTCGCCGCGTCGAACCCGTAGCGTTTGAGGCCGGCGGCGGCGATCGCGTTGTCATGCGGCCAGATCGAGCCGTTGTGGTAGCTCATCGGGTTATACGCGGGCGAGCTGCCCGACAGGGTCCTGATCCCCCAGCCGGAGAACATGTCCGCCGCCATCAGCCGCTCCGCCACCAGCGCAGCCTTGTCGTCATCCACGATCCCGCAGTACAGGCAATGCGCAGGATTCGAGGTGACGCTGCGGACCTGGTTCTTGCGCCCATCGAGAGCGAGCACAAAGAACCCCTCGTCCGGATCCCAGAACACCTCGTTGAATGCCGCCCGCAGCTCGCTCGCCTCGGCCCGCAGCCGATCGGCCCGCGGCGAGTCCCCGAGTGCCTCGTACACGTCAGCGATCCGCAGCTTCGCTTCGTACACGTAGCCCTGGACCTCGACGAGCGCGATCGGGCCCTCCGCGATCGCTCCGTCGGCGTGCACGATCGAGTCGTGCGAGTCCTTCCAGCCGTGGTTGACGAGGCCTGCGGGGGCGCGCCGCTCGTACTCGACGAACCCGTCACCGTCGCGATCCCCCCACTCATCGATCCACCCAAGGGCAGCGTCGAGCGCCGGTCGTAGCCGGACCATCGTGTCGAGGTCGAGCGTCCAGCGGTAGTAGCCGCCAGCGACCATCAGAAACAGCGGCGTTGCGTCAGCGGTGCCGTAGTAGGGCGTATGCGGGATGTGCCCCGTACGGGCGAGCTCGCCGATCCGCAACTCGTGCAGGATCTTCCCAGGCTCGGCATCCCGCCATGCCTCGTCATGATGGGCCTGCAAGCCGGCGAGCACCAGTAGGGTTCCGCGCGCCACCTTGGGGTTGATCATCAGCGTTTCACAAGCGCTCAGCAGCGAGTCGCGGCCGAATGGGGCGACGTACCAAGGGATGCCGGCCGCGGGCAGCTGATCGGCCCCGACCGGCATCATCAGCGCGTGCAGATCACGCACGGAGGCATCGATCAGGCGGTCAAAGAGCTCGTTGTCGGTGGTGATCTGCGCGCACGCGCCAACCCATCCCGCGTGTGCAGACTCGAGCGCTGCGGCCGCCTGCGCGGCTGACCGCTCGGCATCTCCGCCTCCGACGCCGGTAGGTGTCACCGTGATCCACAGCGAGATCGACTCACGTGCGCCGAGCCGTACGTCCCACGCCACGCGGACACGGCCATCGTCGATCCTGACTCGGGCCGGCGAGGGCTCGAGCTCGACGAGCGTCTCCCGATGCTGGCTGTCCGCTGCCACGTACCCGAAACGCACCCGATCTCCATCGCGGGTTGGCTCCAACAGGCGACCGCTCGTCCCCCGGCCCACGGCCCGGACCTCGAACACGTCGGCGAAATCGGCAGCGAGTGACACCTCGGCAACGGTCGCGATCGGCTCGGAGTTGAAGTTGCGCACCCGCACGCGGTAGAACAGGCGATCCGCGATCAACACCGTGCGCCGCACGTTCAGCGTCTCCTGCGGCGCTGGAGCACCGATCGCGGAGGGCAACACCGGATTGGTGGCATTGATCACCGCGTGATGGCCCGACTCCATCACCGACGACAGCGGCACCGGCGGCAATCCACCAACCGTCAGGCGCAGCTCGGAAAGATGCCGCGTGTCCTCGGCGTACAGACCCTCGCCCGAAGCACGCGCAGGACGGATGTCCCCGTCTCGCCGCGCACACAGAAACGCCGCTCCGGACTTGAGCGCCAGCAGCTCCTCGCGCGCCTCCGCCGGCACATCGGGCGCGCCCTCGAGCTCACGCAACTGCCGGCTTTCGACGTCATCCGCACCGGCGAGATCAGGGACGAACGGGACCTCGGCAGGACCGAGTTGGCCCTTGGGTTCGCCAGCCGATGTCATCAGAACCCGTGGCCCGATCAGCCCTAAGGGCGACTCATCGGTCCGCGAGACCCTTCCGATCCCGAGCCCGGACCCCCAACTCCGCCCCAGCTCGCGGCCGAGTTCAAGGCACCAGCCTCAGCGACCTCGCAGAGACGGCTAGCGATCGCGGCGATGCCGTCAGGCGTGGGGCTGTACTTCAAACCTCCCCACGCAATCCGTTCACGAGGACGCCTGGCATTGGCGGGCGTGCCGCACAGGACAAACAGCAGCCGCCGCCTGTCGTCGGGCGCCCTGACACGGAAAAGACTCGTGTTGTCTTTGCCGCTGATCTTCGCTCGCGCACGCTCGTACGACGCTGCGGAGCTACGGTCATCGCTGTAAGTGCGGGCAAAGAAGAAGACGCTGGTGGCCCCGTCGATCTTGTGCTCGTGAATCTCCGAAGCATCCATCGGCTCTGACGATGCTAGTCCCCCGATGCTCGGGTCATCTCTCGAGTACCGCTTTGCCGGCTCTGGGCTCGTGCTGAAGCGCGTTGGTGCGGGCGCGCCAGCGCCAGAGCTCGTCCGATCTCCAGACGATCAGCGGGAAGCCAGCGAGCACGAGCAGGTCGCGCGGGGGTAGCGCCGCGGTCTCGAAGATCGATTGCAGCGGGGGTGCGTAGATGATCGCTGCTGCGAAGACGAGCGCGAACGCGACGCCGCGCAGCAGGTGACGGTTGGAGAGGATTCCGACCTGGCGCAGCGAGGCGTGGCTGGTGCGCACGGCGAACGCGGCGCCCATCTGGCAGGCGACGATCCCCGCCCAGGTCATCGTGGTCGCCCGCAGGTATGCGTGGTGCAGCGGCGCACCGGCGCCGGTCGGATCGCCGGGCGACCAGCCGGCCGCCAGCAGGACCAGGAAGTAGCCACCGGTGACGAGCAGCGCGTCAAGGACGCCAAGGCGCAGCCAGGCGCGCGCGAGCATGGCGCGGCTGATGATGCCGGCCTCGCGTGGGCGGGGCGGGCGGTCCATCGTTCCCGGCTCAGCGGGTTCCCGGCCCAGCGCAAGGGCGGGGGACCGTGTCCGTGCCGAGGTCGATCGCGAGGATCTGCAGCGCGGTGAGCGGCAGTGGGATCGCTCCGCCGGCGAGCGCGTAGATCACGAACGGGACGATCTCGGGAATCGCGTGGACGAAGATGTAGGTGATGAACTTGCGGATGTTGTCGTAGACGACGCGGCCTTCCTCGACGGCGGCGACGATCGAGACGAAGTTGTCGTCGGTGAGCACCATCGTCGCCGCCTCGCGGGCGACGTCGGTGCCCGAGATACCCATTGCGACGCCGATGTCGGCGCGCCGCAGCGCGGGCGCGTCGTTGACGCCATCACCGGTCATCGCAACGGTGTGCCCCTCGGCGCGCAGCGCGTCGACGATGTGCAGCTTGGTCTCCGGGTTTGCGCGCGCGACGATCAGCTCCGGCGCGTCGTGTAGAAGCACGTCGCGGTCGCGCTGTGGCATCGCGTCGAGCACGGCGCCGCTGATGACGGTCGGCTCGGCCCCGACGATGCCGACTTGTCTTGCGATCGCGGTGGCGGTCAGGGCGTGGTCGCCCGTTATGACGATGATCCGGATGCCCGCTCCGCGGCAGCGCACGACGGCGTCTGCGACCTCGGGGCGAGGCGGGTCCTCGAGTGCCGCGAGCCCGACGAACGTCAGCTGCGACTCGACCAGCTCACGCTCCCCATCCTCGATTCGCGCGACGTGACGCTGAGCGAATCCGAGCACGCGCAGCCCTCGGCCGGCGTATCGCTCAAACGCCGCCCGCACCTGCGCTCGGTCGGCGTCGGCGATTGGACGCTCACCGTCCTGGGCACGGATCGCCGTGCAGCGCTCGAGCAGCTCGAGCGGCGCACCCTTGGCGTGATACCACAGCTCACCGCCCGGTTCCTGGTCGAGGGTCGTCATCCGCTTAAGATGCGGATCGAAGTGGAAGACGAGTTTGCGGCGCGCGTCGCGCTCCAGCCGCGCGTTGTTGCAGCGCACCGAGGTGCGCAGCAGCGCGCCGAACAGGTCCGGCGCCGGCCCGTCGATTTCGGAGGCCACCTCGAGCTCGGCGCCGGCGCACCACAAGTGCCTGACGCTGATGCTCCCCTCGGTCAGCGTGCCCGTCTTATCGGTGCAGATCACGTCGGTCGAGCCGAGCGTCTCGACGGCGGTCAGGCGCTTTACGAGCGCGCGCCGAGCAGCCATCCTCGGCACGCCGCCCGCCAGCGACAGGGTGATCGTCGGCAACAGCCCCTCGGGTACGTTCGCGACGAGCAGGCCGATCGCGAACGTCACAGCGGCGGCCAGCGACAAGCCCGCCAGCGTTGTCCCGGCGAAGAAGAACAGCACCGCGGCTGCGACGGCGATCGCGGCGATCAGCCATGCCACCCGGTTGCCCTGGCGCTGCAGGGGGCTGATCTCCGGTTCTACGCGCTGTGAGAGCGCGGCGATCCGCCCGAGCTGGGTGCCCATCCCGGTCGCGTTACACGACCGCGGCGGCTTCCCCGCCCGTGCACAGCGTGCCCGCGAACACGAGATCCTCGGACTCGAGCACCGCGGACGCGCGCCTGACCGCGGCGGCGCTGCGCACGACCGGCTGCGACTCGCCCGTGAGCGGGGCCATATCGACCTCGACGGAGCCGTCCGTCAGCCGGGCGTCTGCGGACAGGCGGTCGCCCTCCTCGAGCAGCACCACGTCCCCTGGCACGAGCATCACAGCGGGCACATCCAGCTCGGTTCCGTCCCTCCGGACCCGTGCGTGGGGCGGCAGCAGCTCACGCAGCGCCTCGGTCGCGCGCTCGGCCTGCAGCTCCTGCATATACGCCAGCGCCGCGTTCAGCAAGATCACCGCAACGATCGCGATCGCCAGCGTCTGGTTACCGCTGCCCGACGCGAGCACCGCCGCCACCCACAACAGCAGCGCTAACGGGTGCACAAGCTGACGGACTAGCTCCCGAACCCAGCTGCGCTGCGCTGTTCGCGAGATCTCGTTGCGCTCGAACTGCGCCACACGCCGCTCGGCCTCACGCGAGGACAAACCGGATGCACGCGTGCCCAGATGCGCCAGCAAAACGTCGATCCGCTCCTGCGGATCGATGACCCGACGCCCAGATCTTAAGCGCTCGCCTGTTCCTGCAGGACCGCTCCAGAGCCGACCGGATGGGGCATCCGGTGGGTTTCCGCCCGAACGCCGGCGGCCGGCTTACCTGTCTTCAGCGCCGAGCAGCTCCCGGAGATGCCGCGGGAGTGCGTTCAGCACGCTGTCGCCCTCGCCGGCTGAGACGTGGCGGCGCAGGACCCGACTGGCGGCGGTCACCGCAAACGAGGCTTCGGTCTCGCCCGCCAACCCTGCCTCGCCGGCGATCCTGGTCAGGAAGCTGTCGATGTCGCGCGCGTGCTCCGGTGTCCGGCTCGGGTCCCAGCCCTCGTAGAACACGCCGCGCACGAAGATCGGCAGCTGCGCGGCGAGCTTCGCAGCCTCGTCGACCGTGAGGTGGTCGCGGAGCGCGTGCAGGAACGCGCGCAGGACCCGGTAGGCACGGTGGTTGTCCTCGGTGCCGAGCTCCTGGGCCATGTCGTTGATCCAGATGTGCGCCTTCTCGACGCTTCGGTCGATGATGTCGACGCGGGTTGTGATCATGGGATCGACTCCGTATCTGGGCGGAGGTATCGGACTGTGTGATCGTGTCTGCCCGTCGCCGGTCGGCATCGGTAGTTCCCCTCAGCGGCGGTCCGCGGTAGGGCTGATGCGCCCGCGACTTGCGACTGGGAGCATCGGTCGCGATGAGCTCACCGGCGAGGAGTGGTGGCGCACCGCACGGCGGCGACGCCGACGCTGCTCGGCCAGGTGCGCACGCGCGCCGAGCAGGGCTCGTGCTCGTTCGTGTTGATGGTGCCGCTCCCGTATTGGGACCCCGAGACCGACGAGGCGGCGAAAGTGATCGAACTGGCCGTGCCTTTGCTGAAGGAGGCCGCCGGCGCCGGCATCGAGGCGGTCGTGGGCGACTCGGACCCGTTCGTCGCAGTGCCAGCGGAGCTCGAGCGCTCGCGGTTTGACGAGGTGATCGTCTCGACTCTTCCGCACCGGGTTTCGCACTGGCTGCGGCTCGATCTGCCGGCTCGTATCGAGCGGCTGGGGTCCCGGTGACGGTCGTGACGGCCGCCGAGTCTGACCAAGCCTGGGAAGCTTGATACAGCTGATGGCACAGCGCGCGGGCGAGATCGAGCTGCACGTGGTGCCCGTGGAGAACCCTGAGGAGCTGAACGTGATCGTCGGGCAGGCCCACTTCATCAAGACGGTCGAGGATCTGCACGAAGCTCTTGCTGGGGCGGTACCGCAGCTGCGTTTCGGGATCGCGTTCTGCGAGTCCTCAGGCCCGCGGCTCGTGCGACGGTCCGGGAACGACCCCGGGCTGCTCGAGCTCGCCATCCGCAACGCACTGGCGATCGGCGCCGGGCACTCATTCATCGTGTTCCTTCGTGACGGCTTTCCGGTCAACGTCTTGAACCAGGTCAAGCTGGTGCCCGAGGTCTGCCGGATCTATTGCGCCACCGCCAATCCCGTCCAGGTGATCGTCGCCGAGACGACGGCTGGACGTGGAATCCTCGGTGTCGTGGACGGCGATTCGCCGCTCGGCGTGGAGACCGACTCAGACGTCTCAGCGCGGATGCAGCTGCTGCGACAGATCGGCTACAAGCTCTGAGCTCACTCGGGGAGGTCGACGAGCTCAGCGCCGATGCTCGCCCTCTTGGCCGCTGCCCCGGCGGGCACCGTCTCCACACTCGGGCGGCCGCAGTAGCGCCACCTCATGCGGTGCGTACGGCGTCGAGCTTGGCCATCCCGCGGGCGCCATTGCGCGGGGTCAGCTCAATCGTCCGCGCTCACGCGTCCTCGTCCGTAGTTGACCACGTGGCATGTCCGGGGAAACGGCTCTCGATACGAGCTGATCGGTCGCATAGCCTGGGTATTCGGCAACGACCGACTGAGAAGTCCAGCCATGCCTGCAAGCAAGACGAAGCCAAGCTCGACGACACATGCGACCGAGTCGGCGAAGGCCAAGACAGAGAACGACGCGAGGGTGATCGAACGTGTCGCTCAGGCGCTCGAAGCGGCCCAGGACGACCTTACGTCGATCGGAGGGAGTCTTGGAGCCGGCGCTCGCGATCTGCGTAAGGACGTTCAGCGGATGTTGCGCGACTCGCGGCGTGACCTGAAGAAGATGAGCAAGGCGCTGCAGCGCGATCTCGAGCGGCTGCAAAAGGATCTGACGAAGACCACCGGCAAGAACGGCCGTGCGCAAGCGGCTGCACCGACGGCGGGCAAGACGACCCGGCCGAAGGCGCCCGCGGCGTCGCGCTAGAGCCCCCGCTCGAGCTGCCCGGGTGACGCGATGATCGACCGCGGCTTGACGTTACTGAACTGCCCGCGGTGCGGGCTGAGCATCAGGCCGAAAGCCAGCCTGGTTGACGGTCGAGTACTGCCCGCGGGTGGATGGCGCGTGCGCGGACTCCGGTCAACTTGTTCGTCTCCACGCTGCCGGCGGCGGAGCTGTATCCGGCGGGCGCGATGCCGAATGCCGGGCATCAGAGCGTGACCACGACGATCCCGGCCAGGTCGCGATGAGCCCCGAGACCGTCGTCGATCCGGTCGCGGTGATGGGCGTCTCGCGGATGGCGTTGCGATTGTTGCCGGCTGGTGATGCCGGCGTCGATCCGTTGCGGATCGCCGTGGTCGCGCCACCGTGGATCCCGGTTCCAGCGCCTGCGTATGGGGGAATAGAGGCGGTCGTTGACCTGTTGTGCGAGGCGCTCGTCGCGCGCGGTCACGACGTGACGCTGTTCGCGGCGCCAGGGTCGCGGTCGGCAGCGCGCCTGAGATCGCCGCTCGAGGCCGCGCATCCGGACGAGTTCGGTTCCTCGCTGTGCGAGTCAGACCATGTCGCGAGCGCTTGGGACGAGATCGATCTCGCCGCTGAGCTCGGCGAGGCGTTCGATGTCGTGCACGACCATTCGGGCTTCATCGCGCTGGCGATGGCCGACCGTGTGAGCGCCCCGGTCGTCCACACTGTGCACGGCCCGTTCGATGAAACGACCAACCACTTTTATCAGCGTCATGGGCACAAGGCGCGTCTGGTGGCGATCAGCCACTCGCAGGCCGCGAGCGCGCCCGCAGGCGTGCAGGTGGTCGATGTCGTGCCGAACCCGATCGTCGTAAACCGCTGGCCGCTGCGCGTCCAGAAGCAGGATTACCTGTTGTGGGTCGGGCGGATGGATCCGGTGAAAGGTGCGCACCGGGCGATCGAGGCGGCGCACATGGCTGGCCGGTCGCTGGTGCTGGCCGGACCGGTGCAGACCGGTCAGCAGGAGTACTTCCGCGAGCGGATCGAGCCTCATATCGACGGGCGCAGGGTGCGCTACGTCGGGGAGCTTGGCGGCCCGGCCATAAAGAAGCTGTTCGCTAACGCCGCGGCGTTGCTGATGCCGGTCTCCTGGCGCGAGCCGTTCGGGATGGTGATGGTCGAAGCGCTCGCGTGCGGCACCCCGGTGATCGCGTTCCCGGAAGGTGCCGCGGCCGAGATCGTGATCGACGCTGAGAACGGCATGCTGGTCGCCGACGAGGCCGAGATGGCCCGCGCGGTCGCGCGCCTGCGATCGATCGACCCGGAACGGTGCCGTGCGAGCGTCGCGGAGCGCTACGACGTCTTGGTCACCGTCGCGGGCTACGAGCGTGTCTACCGCCGGACGATCACCGCCGATTGCCGCAGCCGCCCCGTGCGCGCTACCGGGACCGTGCCGAACGGCGTCCAACTCCCGAAAGCCCCGCTCAGTACGAACTAATGGCCTACAGCGCCGCCCCGACGAGCACCGACCATGTCCAGCCGCGCAGCGAGGGGGAACGCGAGTTGGCGCGCGTACTGGCACTGCTGGAGGGCGATCGGGCTGGCTCCTTGACGATCGCGGCGCTGAGGCAGCGCGGAGTCAAGGCGCCCGCGCAGGCGGTATACGACCTTCAGCTCGCCGGATACGCGATCGACCGGGTCAGCCGCACCGAACCCGGCGGGCAGAGCACGTTCGGATATCACCTCCATGTCTCGCCCGCGCCCGCTGGCGAGACATTCACCGGCTTGCGCGACGTGGATGAAGATGGCGCCTGAAGCGATCGGCACGGGCACGATCAAGCGGCTGACCGGAGGCGACATGGTCGAGCCAGACACGGTCGATCACGCCAATGTCCAGGCCCTCGTGGCGAAGGCGCGCGACGATATCGCGACCGGCGATGACAACGAGCCGGCGCGACTTCTCACCGACGCTGCCTACCACACACATGACCCAAGATCGAACGGCAGGTACGCGAGCTCGCCGCGGAGGGGCTTGAGCGCGGGTCGATTCGGCAACGGCCGGTGGGAAGAGATCATTCCGAATTGCCGACCTGCGCGCTCAGTCGGCCATGAAGCGATAGGCAAACCAGGAAGGGTGCGCGTTCGCGTCGAGGCCAGTGCCCGGCAGGATTGGATCGGGCGCAGTCGGGCCTTGGGCGGCGCGGAAGTCGGTTGTGACGAGCCGGGCGTGATCGTGGCACAGCGTTGACCGGGGCGTCTACCTGGCGCCATTGGAAGCACTCAGGAGCACCGACGGGCGGCTCTCCTTACCGCGTGAACGCGGCTCGTCCGGGCCGCCAGCGCCAGGCGGCGAGGAGGTCGCCGCCAGCGGCCGGCGGTGACGCTGGCGTCGTCATCGTCGGGTGACGTTCGTCTGCGAGGCTCGCGGCTGACGTGCTCGAACTCGACCTCCGATCCCCTTGCGGGGCGGATCGACGTCGAACGGCGACGTCGCTGAGGCGAGGCCGACCGGTCGCTGATTGCGCACGGAGGCGCGACGCTGAGGCTGTCCTTGGCCATTGTGAGATGCTGAGGTGGAGCCGGGCGCCCGCCCGGCCCCGAATCCGAAGGAGAGGGGCTCCATGTCCCGCATCGACGCTGCACCGCCGACGCTGGCGCGCCTGCCTGCGTTCGCGGGAGAGCAGCATGGCGGCCGACGGGCCGTGCTGGTCAAACGCGACGGTGGCTGGCAGGAGCGGTCCTATGCGGAGGTCTCAGAGGAGATCGAGCGCCTGGCCACCGGGTTTGTGGGGTACGGCATTGAGCCCGGCGAGCGGGCGTGCATTTTGGCGGACACGCGCCCGGAGTGGTCGGTGGCGGCGTTCGCGTTGTGGAGCGCGGGTGTTGTCGTGGTTCCGATCTATCCGACGAGCTCGCCTGAGGAATGCGAGTGGATCGCCGGGAACTCTGGAGCGGTCGCGGTCCTCGTGGAGGATGCGGCGCAGCTCGCGAAGATCGTCGCGATCCGCGAGGCGCTCCCGGCGTTGCGCACGATCTTCGTGGTGGAGGCTCGTGATGCTGCCGAGGGGGTGGTCGCGCTGGAAGATGTGTTGGCGTCGGGCGGTGAGGACGAGGAGCTCTCGCGCCGCCGCGACGCGGTGGCTCCGGTCGATCCCGCGCTGATCATCTACACGTCGGGCACGACCGGTCCGCCGAAGGGTTGCGTTCTGACGCATCGCAACGCGATGTCGCTGCGCTCGATCGTTGTGGAGCTCAAGACGCTCCTGCCCGGCGACGTCGCCTACCTCTACCTTCCGCTCGCGCACGCGTTCGCGCAGATGGTGCAGTTCGCTGCCTTTCAAGTCGGTGCCGCGATCGCGTACTACGGCGGTGACGCGAAGCAGATCATCCCTGAGCTGATGGAGGTGCATCCCGACTTCCTGCCGTCGGTGCCGCGCATCTTCGAGAAGCTCTATGCGCTGGCGATGACGCAGGTCCCGCCCGAGCAGCACGAGGACCTCCGCCGCGCCGTGCAGATCGGCGTGCAAGTCCACGCGCTGGAAGCCCGCGGCGAGCCCGTGCCTGACGAGTTGCGCGAGCCGCTCGAGCGTGCGGACGAGCGGGTCTTCTCCAGGGTCCGGGCTCTATTCGGCGGCCACCTGCGTGAGGCGCTGACGGCTGGCGCACCGATCGCGCTGGAGGTCCTCGAGTTCTTCTATGCGGCCGGCGTCCCCGTGATGGAGGGCTACGGCATGACCGAGACGATGGCCATCGGCACGATCAACCTGACGGATGCATTCCGCTTCGGGACGGTCGGGCGCGCCGCACCCGGCGTCGAGGTCCGGATCGCCGAGGACGGCGAGATCCTCATGCGCGGCCCCCATGTCTTCACCGGCTATTGGGGGAACGAGGCGGCCACCCGGGAAGTCCTCGACGAGGACGGGTCGCTGCGCACGGGAGACCTGGGATCCCTCGACGAGGACGGCTTTCTGAGCATCACCGGCCGCATCAAGGACATCATCATCACCGCCGGGGGCAAGAACATCACCCCCCAGAACCTCGAGAACGACCTCAAGCAGTCGCCCATCATCTCGCAGGCGGTCATGTACGGCGACCGCCGGCCGTATCCCGTGGCGCTCGTGACGCTCGACCCCGAAACGATCATCCCGTGGGCGCACCAGCGAGGACTGCCAGCGGACGTCGGCGCCCTCGCGCAGCACCCCGAGGTGAACCGCCTCGTGCAGGAGGCGCTCGACCGTGCTAACGCCCGCTACGCGCAGGTCGAGCAAATCAAGCGCTTCGCGATCCTCGACCACGACCTCACACAGGAGACCGGCGAACTAACGCCGACGATGAAGGTCAAGCGCAACATCGTCTACGAGCGCTACGCCGACGTCTTCGACGAGCTATACGCGCTAACCCGGGGCAGCCGGGATCAGGACCGGGTCAGGCGGATTTGAGCTCCCCCCGCCGACGAAACCTGCGGTTTCCGCTGATCGTGAAACGGCCGGCGCAGTAGCGCGGGCCTCTTGCACCTCCGGGAGCTGCTGCTTGTTGCGTTACCCTTCGTGTTGCGAGTCACTGGTTCTCCCGGATGAGGGGGTGCGCTTCTCACCGGATGACGGAGTTGCACGATCCGAACGGAGTGTCGCCACGGCGATCTCGAGCAGCGCCGCCGCAGCATCCCGGGGCGTTGATCACGCGACGGGTCCGCGCGCGCTCCGGGGCATGGTTCGCCGTGGCACCGCCTTCACAGTTGGGGGGCTGACCAGAGATCAGCGGCGGCCACGCTCAGCTCTTGGAAAGGTGGGACAATGAAGCCAGCGGTTCGCCCAGATCGGGCGGGTCAAGCGCTTCGCGATCGTCGACCTCACCCACAGCCCGGGAAGCAGAGCGCGACGAAGGAGGCAAAGCGCGCAGTGGTCCCCTCCAGGTTCAGAGATGTCACTGCCTCCCTCTACGAATGAGCTGAAGGTCCTCGGGGCACCGATCGAGCTGCGCGACGGCTCGCGCGTACGGGTGCGCCAGGGCCACAGCTCCGACAGGGATCTGTTGCTGCGCGGGTTCGCCCGCCTCAGTAAAGAGTCGCGCTACCGGCGGTTCCTCGCGCCGAAGCCCGAGCTGAGCGAGGCGAACATCCACTACCTCACCGAGATCGACCACCACGACCACGAGGCGATGATCGCGCTCGACGAGGCCACCGGCGAAGGGATCGGCATAGCGCGCTACGTCGGCAACTCGGAGCGCCCCGACGCGGCCGAGGTTGCCGTGACCGTGATCGACGACTGGCAGGGAAGAGGGCTCGGGACGCTGCTGCTCGAGGTGATCAGCGCTCGCGCACGCGAGGAGGGCATCACCACCTTCACCGCGCTGATGCTGGCCACCAACAAGGAGATGATGGACTTGATCACGGCCCTCGGACCGGTGCGGATCGTCGATCAACACGCCGGCACGGTCGAGATCGAGATGCCGATACCGAAACTCGGCCTGTCGCCCACGCTCAGGAAACTACTGCGGATCTCGGCGCGCAACGACATCGCGGTGCCGCTCGCTGACCGCCACGGACCGCGACGCGGAGCCGACGACCAACAACGAGGCGTCAGCTCTGGGCGAACGCCTCCACCCAGGCGCTAGCCGAGCGCGGTGAGGCGCCCGAGCTGCAAGATCAGTCGCGCACCAAGCGCCGATCGGGAGCCCATCCCGTTCAAGATGCCTATCCCGCCAGTCAGCTGCGCTGGCTCTGACGGAGGCACGGAACTGAAAGTCCGATTTCTCGCGGAGCGCTCTATCGGCTACCGGAAACGGTCGCGCAGTTCTCAGCCGCCGAGCCCACGGCCGCGACTGCTTGGTCGCCAACTCAATCGTCCGCAGCCGGGATCGCCAGGTGAAAAAGATGACTTGAGCAGCCGGGTTCGTGGCGGTGCTGGTGGGCCGGGGGCAGGTGGTCGGTCCTCCGTGTCGAACGACGTTGGTTGAAGGCGAGCGCGGTGGCTGCCGCGCTGCCGGTCGTTCGAATAGGAGGGACCGACCGTGGATGACGGTATGGCATCGGCCGGGCGTGAGCCCGGGGCAGCGGCCTGCGGACCGTTCGTGCTGGGCGAGACGCTGGGTGCGATCGTGGCCGGGTTGACGTGCACGCCGGCAGATCACCGTCGATGCGCTGGACACCGCGACCGGGGAGTGCGGCACGCGGGCAGATCGATTCAAGCGAAGCCGCCGTCGAGCAGTGGGCGGCGCAGTTTGCGGGGCGGATCGTGCACGTCGCGGTGGAGGCCTGCACGGGCTGGCTGTTTGTGTGCCGGGAGCTGGCGGCGTGCGAGGCGGTGGCACACCTGGCCGAGCCGGTGGAGACCAGCGCGCTGCGCGGGTGCAAGCGTCGCGCCAAGACTGACCGCACTGACGCTCGCTGGCTGCGCGAGCTGCTGGTGACCGGCCGGCTGCCCGAGGCGTGGATCCCGCCCGAGCATGTGCGCCAGTGGCGCTCGCGCGCGCGGCGGCGCAACGTCTTGGTGACCGAGCGCACCAGCTGGGTGCAGCGCATCCGCGCCACCCTGTATCACCACGGGATCGTCGGCGCGCCCGATGATCTGCGCACCCTCGCCGGCCGCCAGTTCCTCGCCGCCCGGGAGCTGTCGCCAGACGCCTCAGAGCGGATGGCGACCGCGCTGGAGATCATCGACATGCTCGACGCCCAACTGGCCGGCCTGGAGCGCGGCCTGCGAGCGCTGGCGCGCCGGCAGGCCGAGTGCCGGGCGTTGATGGCCGAGTACCGGATGGGCGAGCTCTCCGCCCTGGTCACGCTGTGTGAGCTGGGTGACGTCAGACGTCTGCACGCCTCCCGCCAGGCCGTTCGCTTGGCCGGCATCGACATCGGCGCGCACCGCTCAGACCGCCACGCTCAGCTGGGCAAGCTCACCCGCCAAGGCTCAGCGCCATTGCGCTGGGCGCTGTTTGAAGCCGCCCAGTCAGCCTCTCATAAGGGCAGCCCCGACTACGCCGACTATCACGCGCTCAAAGCCCGCGGCCTGTCACACACCCGCGCGTCGCTGACCATCGCCCGCAAACTGGCACGCCGCGCCTACCACATCCTCAAACGGCTCGGCCCCGCCGCGCTTGAGCCACCAGCCCCCACCAGCCGCTCCGTCCAAGCCCACCCATCACCGATGCGTCCCCATCGTGCGGCCAGCTCCCGCAGCGATCGAGGCACCCCCGCCCCATCACGGCGGGGCGGCCCACGAAAGACAGAGCAGCCGCCGTCGCTCCACCGGAACGACCGATCAACCATCACGTCACCGGCCGCCAAGACCAGCGGCCGCGAGCCCAGATAAGCAATCGTGCGGTCGGCCGCAGCCGGCAGCTCGACACTCCACATCCCGAGCGTCCCGCGGCGGCGCCGCGAATGCAGGAGCGGGTCGACGCGTACGCCAGCGTGGTCAGTCTGCTCAAAACCATGTGGCGGCTGCGTCGGGCCGCTACTGCGCGGATCCTAAGCGGAGGCCCGCGCCGCGATTCCTACCTGCGCCAGGATCGCCGTTGCCGAGCGGCGGATGTCGTCCTCGGTCGTGCGCCAGTTGCAGACCGAGATCCGCATCGCAGGCTCCCCCTCCCATTCCGTGCCGCTCATCCAGCACGTCCCCTCGCGCTGGAGGGCGTCGATCACCTCGTCGGTGATGTTCGCGCCGTTGCACGCGAAGCGGACCAGCACCTGGTTGAGGACTACGTTGTTGAGGACCGTGGCCCGGGGATCGCGCGCCAGCTCCTCGGCCATGAGCCGCGCGCAGCCACAGCAGCGCTCGACCAGCGCGGCAACCCCGCCGCGTCCCAGCTCGCGGAGCGCGGCGTGGACGGCGAAGCCGCGCGCTCGACGCGAGAACTCTGGTACCCATTCGGCCTCGTAGCGCTCGTCGTGCTGCGGCTGCGGTATGTACTCCGCGCCGACGAACGAGTTCATCGCGGCGGCGTGAGCGGTCCGGTCGCGGACGATCGCGACGCCACAGTCATACGGCACATTGAGCCACTTGTGCGCGTCGGTAGCCCAGGAGTCGGCTTCGGCAGCGCCCTCAACAAGCCCTCGCAGCGTTGGGCTCGCCGCCGCCCACAACCCGAACCGCCGTCCACGTGACACCAGGCATTGTGCTCGCGCGCGAGCCGCGCGATCGCGTCCACCGCGTCGATCGCGCCGGTGTTGACCTCGCCTACTTGGGCGACGACGATCGCCGGCCCCTCGCCGGAAGACAGCAGGCGCGCGAGCTCGGACGCGCGCATGCGACCCTGATCGTCGGCCGCCACGAGCTCCACGCGACGGCTGCCCAGCCCAAGCATCCGCAGCGCGGCAAAGACCGTGGTGTGCGCCTTGGCGCCAACGAAGACGCGAATCGGTGGGGCACCGAACAGGCCGTCAGCCTCGACATCCCAGCCTGCATCGGCGAGCGCGCGATGACGAGCGGCGGCAAGGCAAGTGAAGTGGGCCATCTGACAACCGGTCGTCAGGCCCACCCCCGCGTCCTCGGGCAAGCCGAGGATGTCCAGGAGCCATTCGCAGGCGACCTCCTCCGCCACCGCCGCCGAGGGGCCACCCGGATAGCCGGCCGCGTTCTGGTCCCAGACCGATGTCAGCCAGTCGGCAGCGATCGCCGCGTCGAGAGCGCCGCCGATGACGAAGCCGAAGTACCGGGGACTCTGCGTCCCGACGAGGCCGGGCTCCGCCGCCGCAACCAACTCCTCGATCACCTGCAGCGCCGGTTGCGACCTGTCCTCGAGGGCAACCCGCAGCGCGGAGCGCAACTCGTCGAGCGACGCACTCGCCCGGACCGGGCGCTCGGGGAGCGACGACAGGTACTCGGCCGCGATCTCAGCCGTGCGACGAAGTAGTTCGGGATCCATCCCGCGACACTACCCCGTCTGGCGATCCAGTCGTCGCCGATGCGCTCGCCGCTGGCGTGACGGCGAGCAGGCGAATGCGATCGTCTACCGAATCGCGGTTTCCCGGCGGTGCGCAACGTCGGACACTCGGCACGGAAGGCAGGAGTCTCGGCGATCGTTTCCGTTGGGGGCAGTCATTCGTCGTGCCGGCGCCAACAGTTCCCGAGAGGCGTTGTTGATGAGTAGAGCGAGCTCTCGCTCGCGGAGATATGTCTTGACTTGCCGGCGATGTCGGGCTCGAAGAGGCTGAGGCACAAGCTTTGGGCCCGTATCTGGTGCTTGTGAGGGATCTGATCGCGTTCGCGCTTGAGCGGATCCGCTTGTTGGAAGCAGTAGGCATGGCATGCGTTCGGCGGCGACCCGATCGGCGGTGCGCGAGTCGGTGCCGGTGGAGGCGCCCCGTGATCAGCGCCATCCGCCGCAACGATCCTTCACGAAGGCCGGGCTGCGGGCCAGAGGCCGTCGAACTCGTTCACCTCACTCCGCGGGTCTCGCCTCGGGTCTGTTCCCTCGTGTAGCCTTGCGTCGTGAGGGCGCTGGCGCTGAAGGATCTACAACCCGATGCGGCCGGGTTGCCTGGCGGTGTCCTGAGCGAGCGGATCATCGGGGTGGACGGCGCGCTGTTGTACGCCGGCGAGCCGCTGCCCGGCTCGCGTGATTACGACCTGTGGTTGGGGCCCCGCACGATGCAGCTTGTGCTGACCTCCGTGGCGATGAACCTGAGTGCGGGCTCGCGGGACGAGCTTGCCGAGGCGCTTCGGCACGAGGCGGTCGTGCCGGATTCGTGAACGCAAATGCCGATCTGCGAGCATTGCGGTACCGAGAACCCGGTCGGGTTTCGCTACTGCCCGGCCTGCGGCTCCACAATGCCGAAGGCCGCACCAGTACGCCAAACGCGGAAGGTTGTGACGGCGCTGTTCTGCGACGTGACGGGTTCGACAGCACTTGGCGAGGAGCTGGATCCCGAGGTTCTGCGCGGAGTGATGAATCGCTACTTCGCAGAGATCCGAGCGACTATCGAGCGCCACGGTGGGACCGTCGAGAAGTTCATCGGCGACGCGGTGATGGCGGTGTTCGGGATTCCGCGGCTGCATGAGGATGACGCGCTACGAGCAGTGCGGGCAGCTGCCGAGATTCGGGATCGGCTACCTCAGGTTGCTGCAGACACGGGTGTGGGGTTGCGCTTCCGCACCGGTGTCAACACCGGGCCGGTCCTCGTTGGGGAAGGTGAGAACCTGGCGATTGGTGATGCGGTCAACGTCGCGGCGCGTTTGGAGCAGGCCGCGGAGCCGGGGGAGATCATGCTAGGGGCCGAAACCCTGGGCTTGGTGCGGGACGCGGTCGAGGTAGAGGCGCTGCAGCCGCTGTCGCTGAAGGGGAAGTCCGAGCCCGTGCCTGCGTTCAGACTGGTGCGCGTCGATCCGGCGGCGCCTGGCGTTGCCCGCCATTTGGATGTTCCGTTGGTGGGCCGGAAGCGGGAGCTGCGCGTGTTACGTCAGGCGTGGGATAGCGCGGTCGAGGAGTCCGGGTGTCACCTGTTCACGTTGTTGGGTGCGGCGGGCGTGGGAAAGTCTCGGCTGGTGGCCGAGCTGCTATTTGCACTGGGCGACGGTGCGAACGTGCTGCGCGGCCGGTGCCTGCACTACGGCGAGGGGATCACGTTCTGGCCTCTGGTCGAGGCGCTGTTGCCGGTGGGAGAGCCGGCACGTCGGGTGCTGGAGCTGCTGAACACGGGAGGCTCGGCGACGCCTGAGGAGCTGTTCTGGGAGGTCCGGCGGTTACTTGAGTCGGTCGCCTCCGAGCGGCCGACGGTCTTGCACCTAGACGATCTTCAGTGGGCAGAGCCGATGCTGTTCGACCTGCTCGACCACGTCGCCGACCTGTCTCGGGGTGTGCCGATTCTGCTGCTATGCACGGCCCGTCCCGAACTGCTTGAGGAGCGGCCCGGATGGGGAGGCGGGAAGTTGAACGCAACGACCATCCTTCTCGAACCGCTCGGCGTTTCGGACTCTGAGGCGCTCCTTGCCCAGCTCGGCAACGGGTTGGAGGCCGAAGCGCGAGCGCGCGTCATCGCAGCCAGCGAAGGTAATCCGCTCTTTCTCGAGGAGATCACCACACTCGCGCGGGAGCGCGGCATCGTCGAGGTCCCGCCGACCGTCCAGGCGCTCCTGGCGGCGCGCCTGGAGCGACTGGCGGTCGAGGAGCGCGAACTGCTGGAGCGCGGCGCCGTGGAAGGCGAGGTGTTTCACCGTCTCGCAGTCCGGGCGCTGGCGGGCGAGCGCCTGGCGGCGGAGGTCGAGTCGCGGTTGGCGGGGCTCGTGCGAAAGGAACTGATCCGCCCGCATCCCCCGCAGTTGGCGGGCGATGATGCGTTCCGGTTTCGTCACTTGCTGATCCGGGACGCGGCCTATGACGGTCTGCCCAAGGCCACGCGTGCGGAGCTACACGAGCGGTTCGCGCTGTGGCTTGAGCAGCACGCCACAGGCTTGCTGGAAGTTGACGAGATAGCAGGGTGGCATCTGGAGCAGGCGGTCCGCTACACGCAGGAGCTCGGACGCGATGTCGAGCCGGAGCTCGCGCGGCGGGCAGCCGAGCACTTGTTCGCGGCCGGTCTACGGGCGCGGCACCGAAGCGATCTCGCCGCGGCGGGGAACCTGCTCGAACGGGCACATGCGGTCGCTCCCGAGGGCGACTGGCTCCGAGTTAGGATCGGGGTCGAGCTGGCCGAGGAGCTGATCGTGGCTGGCGAGCTCTCCCGCGCGGACGAGCTTCTCTCTGCGGGCGAGCACAATCCCGAGACGGCGCTGGATGCCCGGCTGACCCGACTCGAATGGGTCAACAACGCCCGTCCCGACGGTGTAGGGCACCAGATTCAGTCAGTGCTTCCCGGGATGCTCGAGCAGCTCGCCGAGCTCGGAGACGAGCGCCGGCTCGCGAAGGCCCACATGGCCGCATTCTGGGCGCACTGGGCCGTGAGTCGGGCGCGTCCGGCGGCCGCGGAGCTGCGCCTAGCCGCCGATCACGCTGCCCGCGCCGGGGACAACGGCCTGCGAGCGCGCGCGCTCGGCTGGCAGGTCGCCGCGCTCATGTGGGGACCCTTTGATGCGGGAGCCGTGGCTCGGGAGCTCGAGACGCTCGAGCGCGAGCAGGAGATGGGCCCGTTCCTCGCCGCGTCGGTGACCCTGCTGCGAGGTGAGCTTGCTCGGCTGCATGGCGACTTGGACGAAGCTCTCGCGATCACGAGCCAAGCGAAGGACCAGTTTGCGGCGATTGGTGGTTATGTGATGGTTGGTGGCTCGGATCAGCTCCTGGCGAGGGTTGAAGTCCTGGCCGGGCGCCTCGACCGCGCACGCGACCTACTGCTGCGCTCCGACGCACTATTTGAGCGGGTGGGTGATCGCGGCTTTCGCTCGACGACGCTGGCGATGCTGGCCAGGGTTGAGGAGATGGTTGGACATCCGGCGGCGGCGCGCTCAGCGATTGAGCTGTGCGAGCAGATCGGTGGCAAGGAGGACGTCATCAACTTTGCGATCACATACGCGGTCCGGGCCCGGCTCGCCCTCGCCGACGGCGAGAACGAAGCAGCCGAGCGATGGGCACGAAAGGCGGTAGACAGTGCCCTTGTGACGGACTTTACGTTCGTGCAGGGAGAAGCCGTCCTGACGCTCTGCTTCGTGCTAGAAAAGCTCGGCCGTCGCGAGGAATCGACGGTTGAGGCAAGCAGGGCGCTTGAGCTGTTTGAAGCCAAGGGCGACCGTGCTTACACCGCTCAGGCTCGTGCGCTGCTCAAGGAGCTCGGCGTCACCGATTGAGTGTCTGCGGAAGGTGCGGCACGAGACCCCGGGTGGCTTCCGGTTCAGTAGGACATGTGCGGCGTCGTTGCCTGAGCTCGCGACCGCGCGGCGTTGGCACCCCACACCTGAAACCTTGGCCACGCGGTCGCACGCCGACGCCAAAGCGGGTCTTGACGTGCCGCGAGGGGTCGCACCTGAGTGTCGGCAATAGCGCGACCCGCGGCGCCAATACGAGACCGTCAGTGCAGCGCACAGCACGCACGCTCCGGCCATCGCGTCGTCGCCGAGGCGATCGTGAGGATCGGGCCAGACCCGACGACTGCCTTCGTGGCATAGCCCCCGTCCGGCGCCGGCGCGGTCCAACGCGTCCTGCGTCGCCGAAGCGCTCATGAGCTCCGGGATCGCTCAAGACGCGAAAGTGATCGGCGGCGACTTGCGCGGTTTCCGCGGCGCGGCAAGGGCGTGCGCTGCGGGTGTCCTGCCGCCGGTGGAAGGCCCGCGCTCGGTCTGGCCGTGATCAGCGTCCTCCCGTTCGATCTGACGTGCCGGCCTGCGGAACGTGCTCGCGCTACTGATCTCGTCCGGCTCGCCGGGGCGGTGGCTGACCAGCACCCTCGCCTTCGGGTTGCGACGCCGGCCGGAGTGGAGGCCAGCATAAGGAGGGCCATGGCCACGACGATGTCGACGAAGGGTCGAGTCACGCTTGACCGTTGAACAGGCCGGAACCTCGGTCCTCGTATGCGTGCGCGGCTGGGCAGGTTGTGGACGCCAGCTCAGCCGGCTGCGTCCGACGCTGGTCGCTGATCGACTTGGCGGGGTTGGAGCCGGCTACCAGCGGTCGTGAACGAGCGGCCGCAGCAGCCGGTCATACACGTCTTGGACGCCGGCCAGCTGATCGTCGCGTAGCGGCGGTAGCGTCGCGCTGGCGGCGTTGCCGCGCACCTGCGCGGGATTGCGCGCGCCGGGGATGACCGTGCTGACCCCGGGCTGGTCGATCACCCAGCGCAGCGCGAACTGGCCCAACGGCAGACCGGGGTCGAGCAGCGTCTCGAGCTCGCGGACGGCGGCCAAGCCGACCTCGAAGGGCACACCGGCGAACGTCTCGCCGACGTCAAACGCCTCGCCGTGCCGGTTGTAGCTGCGATGATCACCGGGCGCGAAGACCGTGTGCTCGTCGTAGCGCCCGGAGAGCAGCCCGGATGCGAGCGGAACGCGCGCGATGATCCCGACACCGGCCTCCTGCGCCGCGGGCAGCACCTCCTCAAGCGGCTTGAGGCGAAAGCAGTTGAGAATGATCTGGACGGTCGCCACGTGCGGGCGCGCGATCGCCGCAAGCGCCTGGGCGCAGGTCTCCACCGACACCCCGTAGGCGCGAATCCGCCCCGCGCGCACCATCTCGTCCAGCGCCTCGAATACGGCGTCGGTCTCGAACACCGGGTCCGGCGGGCAGTGCAGCTGGACAAGATCGAGCTGCTCGACACCGAGATTGGCGCGGGAGCGATCGTTCCACTGCAGGAAGCTCTGGCGGTTGTAGTTCTCGGCCAGCTGCTCCACCCGGCGCCCCATCTTGGTCGCGATCAGCACCTCGGGATAGCGCCGGTGCAGCTCGCTGCAGAACTGCTCGCTGCGCCCGTCGCCGTAGACGTCCGCCGTGTCGAAGAACGTGACGCCCTCCTCGACGGCGGCCGCAAGCGTCGCGCGCGCGTCGTCGGCGACGACCGACCCCCAGTCGGCACCGAGCTGCCAGGTACCCAGACCGACCACGCTGACGCTGCGCCCGAGCCGCTCGATAAAACGCTCCTCCATCTGCGCCCAATCCTTCCAGATCGACACGGATGCTGCAGATCGCGAACTGAGCCGCCGGCCGCTGGGATCACCGCTTGCGACGCAAGTGACCTCATATTCCGCGACGGTGAAGTCCGCGATTCCGGACGCGGCGGAGCCCCTCGCGCGTCGTCGACGCTCCAGCTTGCAGCCGCCAGCCACGTGCTGGCCATCGGCTCGGCGGCTGCGACCAGCTGGTCGCGAACAGATGCTTGGTCGCCACAGACTCGCCGGCGGTAGAAGCAGCGCTGCGTGGAAAGCACTCGTCCGGCCGCGAGGTCTCCCGCGGCTGCTCGCACGCGGACTCAGCAGCGTGGCGTCGCGTTCGCTTACTGCTGCTTGGCGTAGGCCGCCGCTGTGCTCGGCGCGTGCGGGTGTTTGCAGCCCACCTCGCGGTCAAGTCTGAGCAAGCGGCCGGCCGTCTCGACGGCGACCGTTGCCTGGCCTGTCGGAGCGACGCTCTGGCTCAACGCCCGGTCGCGCGCATTGGGCTGCCCGCTCCGGTCGACTTCTGAAACGCCGGGCCGATCCAGCTGTCTCAGACTCGCGATGAGAGCGCTGGTGGTAGCCCACAGCAGGCATCTGTCCGGGAGCCGCGGTCACCGCCGGATCTCGTCCGAAGCGGGAGCGGAGAACCGTGGTGCTCAACCTCCGGGTGGGAGCCAGCCGCCGGTTCACGTGACCAACTTGACGGCGGCGGCACGAGACGGCGAGGATGGAGCGAACACAGGCGAATTGATCGGGGTGGGTTACGAATGGCTGAGGGACTGATCTTGGAGTTCGAAGGCGTCGGCCGCGAGGAGTACGAGGCCGTCAACCGGCGCCTCGGGATCGACATGGAGAGCGGGGAAGGCGACTGGCCTGCGGGCTTGTTGTTCCATGCCGGTGGCGCGAAGCCGGGAGGCTGGGTCGTCTTCGAAGTGTGGGAGTCTCGGCAGGCGCAGGAGCAGTTCATGAGCGGGCGACTCGGGCGCGCCCTTCAGGAGGGTGGGATCAGCCGACCTCCAGCTCGGGTGGAGTGGCTGGAGCTAGCGGCGCACCACAGTCGGCAGGGCTGAGGTCGCTTTGCCATAAGGGGCGCTTTCTCCCGACTGGCGCTTAGCTTTGCCAAGGCCGGAGCGCCAGCGACGCGACGTGGTGACGGTCGTTGTGCACGACCAACGAGCGCGAGACGCACCGTCGAACGATCACCGCCGCGAACGAGAACGACCGCTACTCGTCGTCGTCCAAAGCGGCAGTCCGCGGATTCGACAGTCGCGCCAACCGACGGGGAGCGGTGGGCGCAGTCTGGACGCCGTTGAGCTCTCGCGAAGGCATCCGAGTGACGACGGCGAACGCCTGTCGTCCCGCCGGTGGTACGCGCCGAGCCTGACCATCCGGCCCGATGCGCAGGTCACCGGGTCCTCGCCGAGGACACTCGTGGTGTCGCAGTCCGGGCTACTGGACGGGGCGGTCATCGAAGAGAATCCTGCCCTGCGTCTTACCCCAGCCCATCGACGCCGAACCAACGATCCGGGGGCATCTCGTCGGGGTCGGTGACCGCCCTGCTTCGCGCGGATCTCGCGCACTTCGGAGCCCCGTCGCCTGCCGCGAGGCGGCAGGCGACCCCTTGAGTCACACTTGCCCGCGCGCAGCAGGGCTGCTTCTTGACGGCTGGCTAAGCACCTCGCTGAGACGGAAGCCAGGTCTCACTCCCGGCCGTCCGTGCGCCGACGTCGCGCGCTGAACCGCAACTGGCGAACGCGCCACCAATGCCGTCGAACGCGATGGTCGTCGCGCAGCCGACCTGCGTGTGGAAGCCCGTCGGAGCAGGCCTCCAGGACCGGACACGGGGCGGGCGCTTCGTGCCTCACACGACAATGACGATCTTGCCGTGGGCATGTCCCTCTCCCTGGTAGCGGAGGGCCTCGGGGGTATCACTCAACGAGTAGTGCCTATCGATGACCGGCGCGACGTTTCCGGTCTCGACGAGCTCCTTTAGGATCGCGAGGTCCTCCCTGTTGTGCCTTACGACGAACACCCGCATGCGCTGGCCCACGAACGGCGACAGCAACAGCGCCTTGAATTGACGGCCGAGTCCGAACCAGCGCCCCATGTCCTTCACGCCAACCAGGACGTAGGTTCCTGGGGGAGTCAGCGCCCGCCTGCAGTCCGATAACGAGCTGGTCGCGACCAGATCGCGCATCACGTCGTAACGCTCCGCGCTTTGGGTGAAGTGCTCCCTCGTGTAATCGATGACGTGATCCGCGCCCAGCGATCGGACCAGGTCGATGTTCCTCGTGCTGCAGCCGCGGTCACGTTCGCCCCAAACGACTTTGCGATCTGCACCGCGAATGTGCTAACGCCGCCCGACGCGCCGTTGATCAGCACCCTCTGCCCCGGCTGTACTCCGCCTTGATCGCGAACGGCGGCCAAGGCGGTAAACGCGGAATCGCCGACCGCCTCGGCTTGCTCGAACGTGAGGTTGGCCGGCTTGCGCAAGAGGTTGTTCTCGGCCGCGCACGCGTATTCGGCGAACGCGCCCTTGCACCAGCCGAACACCTCATCGCCAGGACGAAGTTGCTTGACGTGTCCGCCGACCGCCTCAACCTGCCCGGCGATGTCGAGTCCCGGTGTCCTGCGCCTCGGCCCCCTCAGCCCGAACACCAAGCGCATGACGTATGGCAACGAGGAGCAGGTTCTTCACCACAACCACGGCACGACCCGTGCGCTGGGTCCGACCTCGCCGGCTACGGGGAGAGGCAGCGTTAGGAGGTGTTCTGGACGGGGCTGTCGGGGGCGTCTAGGATCGGCCTGTGGCCGGGGATGATGTGGCGTTCGCGGGCGTGGCCGGGCAGATCGAGCTCGTTCGAAGCGGTGCGGTCTCCGCGCGGGAGCTCGTCGAGATGTCTCTGGACCGGATCGAGCGGATCGACCCCGAGCTCAACGCCTTCGCCGCGGTGTATGGCGAGCGGGCGCTCCAGGAGGCCGAGGAGGCCGATGCTCGGCTGGCCAAGGGTGATGCTGCGCCGCTGATCGGCATCCCGATCGCCGTCAAGGACGAGATCGACATCGCCGGCGAGGTCACCAGCCGTGGGACTGGGGCATACACGACCCCCGCCTCGGCCGACGCCGAGGTCGTCCGCCGGCTGCGGGCGGCGGGCGCGATCGTGATCGGCAAGACCACGATGCCTGAGCTCGGGCTGTGGCCGTTCACCGAGTCGATCACCTGGGGGGTGACCCGGAACCCGTGGGACCTGGAACGCACGCCGGGCGGCTCGAGCGGCGGGTCGGCGGCCGCGGTGGCGGCCGGGCTCGTCCCAGCGGCGCTCGCCGTCGACGGCGCCGGCTCGATCCGGATCCCAGCGGCGTGCTGCGGGCTGTTCGGGCTCAAACCGCAGCGCGACCGGGTGCCGATCACTCCGCATTTCGCCGATGGCGTGCAGTGGGTGGTGTTCGGCACCGTGACGCGCTCCGTCCTGGATACGGGGGTCATGCTCGACGTGCTGAGCACGCAGTCGCCGGGCTTCGCCCAAGCGACCAGGACACCAGCGGGGAGCCTGCGCGTCGGCGTCGTGAGGGGCTTTCCGGTCGGCGCTCCCGGGAAGCTGAACGACGAGGTCAGCGCTAGCCTGGACCGCGCCGCGGACCTGCTGGGCTCGCTCGGGCACACCGTCTCCGAACAGAAGATCGACATGCGCCCCCAGGACACAGCGGTGATCCTCGGGCTCATGTTCCGGTTCGTCCGCGAGCTGGTGCGTGACGTGGAGCGCCCCCAGCGGCTCGAGCGGCGCACCCGCGCGTTCGCCAGAGCGGGAGCGCCCATTTCCGACCGCACGAAGGAGCGCCTGCTGCGGGGCCAAGACAGGCTCGCGGAGCGCCTCGGCAGACTCTTCGACGATCACGACGTGCTCCTGACCCCAATGATGTCCGAGCCCGCGGTCCCCGCCGGCATCATGGAGGGCCGCGGGGCGACGGCGACGTATTTCTGGGAGAGCGGCTGGGTGCCGTTCACGATCCTCTGGAACGTCACCGGTCAGCCCGCGGCCTCGGTGCCCACCGGATTCTCGTCGCACGGCCTGCCCCTGGCAGTCCAAATCGTCGGCAGACCCAACCACGAAAGTACCCTGCTCTCACTCGCCGCCCAAATCGAGGCCGAACGTCCCTGGTCAGACCGACCCGCGGCGTTCGCCGCGATCTGAACGCCCGCTACCGGTAACTTCGTTTGGCGTCCTCGGCCACCGCCGAGCGCGCGGCGGCGTGGGGAAGATCGCGACAGCCCAGCGCAGCGCTCGAGCGCTCCTGCAATGTCGCCTGAGCAGTGGTCTCGGGTGGACTGCCGCGTCGATTCGGTGCGCGGACAGAGGAGTATTCCGTGGCTTCTGGATCGGCTCCCGGCTGATCGGGAGGAAAAGCCTCGCTGCGACGTTAGCGGTGACGTCGGGCGTTAGGCCCAGGGGAGAGGCCGCGGCGGTTACTACGTATCCTGTCCGTGTTGGTCTACCGACGACCTAGGGGAGACTTCGACGTATGTTCGGTGCATCCGTTGCGAGACCGGAGGAATCAGGCACGATGAGCCGGTGGGGATTGACAGACGAGCAACTCTTGGGGCGGCTGCTTGCACCCCCGGACCTGCATGATGGAGTGGAGTCGCTCGACTACTGGAGTCGGCGAAGCCGGCGCCTGCCGTGGTACCGGTTCCGTGCGCGGCGGGAGGCCCTGCGGATGACTGGTCGCTGGGAGCAGCGAGTCCGCGCGGCGCTCATCTCACAGCATCGCGCGCCGCTCGAGGCCCGCGTCCTGGCCGGCGCGCTGGTCGTGCGAACTCGCCTGGCGCGCTGGACGCGACGCGCCGGGATCGCCGTGCTGGCTACCGTGACGGGCGTCCTCGTGCTCGCGACGTTTTCGACCGTGGCCGCGCTCATAGCCCTGCTCAACGCGTTGTGATCAAACCCGCGCGATTTCATTCGACGGGGGCTCCCACCGCTCCCAATTGATACCCCGCTCGCGGTAGTCGAGCCGGACCCCCGCACCGAGGTGTAAGCACGGACTACCTCCCGCCGGAGACTAACGACTCCTCCTTCGCCAGCGGACGCAATCGCCAGCGCGGCGAACGGTAAGCGACTCCTCCGGCCCACACTGAGCGTGAGTGTTGGTTTGACGCACCATCCACTCGGCTCCTGCTTTGTCGCCCACGGAGCAGTCTGGATTGCACTGCCCCCCTTCTGCGCGCGAAGCGGCAGTCCCACCCCCGTGACCGCTTCAAGCGTCGAGCACCAGCGCTTGATTGGCGACGTCTTCTGAGGCGGATGCGGCTCGTCGTGTCGGGACCCGAGTTGTCCGGGAGCAGGGTCCCGACCGGAGCGCCAGTGCCAACCCGGTGGCTGCTCCGGGCCACGAGCGACGACGTCGTCCACGGCCGCCACTCCGCGCCCAAGTCGTCGCCCACGCCACCGCCTCGCTGCAATCGAAGGGCGGGCTCGGGACGCAGCTCGGCCAGTCGATCGTTGTCTAGGCCGAAGGATCGCGACGGGATTGGCGACCACCGCGCTTGCGGTCGCGTCGATCGAGTCCCGCAGCTGCCCGTGCGCGCTCGGCCGGTTCGCGCAGCGCGCCGATTGTGCGTTCGAAGAGCTCGGCCTGGCTCTTTACGAGCCCGGCGGTCTCCTCAAGCGCGCGCCCGGCAGCCTCCAGCGCCTCCGACTGCCTGCGCAACATCGACCCGCTCTCCTCGAGCAGGTCAAAGATCACATCGACCGGCGCGAGGAGGTGACCCGCCAACTGCGTCTGGAGTCTGCGCTCGCGCTCGATCACCTCCTGCACAAGCTCCAGTTGGCGCTGCATCGGCTCAAGCAGCTGACGCGGAAGCTCGGCACGGCCGCCGACCGACGCTGCGGAGGCGACCACCGAATCCATCAGCTTCCGCCACTCACCTAGCAGCTCCCGACCGCTGAGCTCAGGCACTCGACATCACATCTCCCATGATCGCATCGAACACGCCCGTCGACCCGACAGGCGAGCGCTTTCTCCTTCGCGCCAGGCCGGGCGACCTGGTTGATGCTCGCACTTTCTCCGGCTTACGCCCGGAAGCGTCCAAGTGTCATCGAAAACGGGGCAAGTCCATACTGGACCTGCCCTGGCCTGACCGCCGGGTCGACGGTGGCGCGCGCCTGCGGGAAATATTGCGGAGTGAACACAGCCGTGAGTACGAGGACGCGCCCATCAGGACGGCCGCGTTACGGGTGGTGGCCCGGCCGCGCTCGAACCGGGGGAGGGTCGCGCCGAAATTTGCACTTTCACCGCGAACTATCCGCGAGGTTCGCCAGTTTCTCGAGCACGTGCAGGATGACCGTCTCGCCGCGCTGTGGCGGCTTGCGTTGGCCAGCGGTATGCGACGCGGCGAGCTGCTCGGGCTGCGCTGGCAGGACGTCGACCTCGACGACCGCCGGCTGCATGTCCGTCAGCAGGCGCTACCCACTCCGGGCGGGGTGAGCTTCGGACCGCCGAAGTCGCGCCGGTCGGAGCGCAGCATCGCCCTCGACGTTGCAACCGTCGACGCGCTGCGCCGGCACCGGGAGACGCAGCTGCTCGAGCGGAGCCTCGCCGCAGACGCCTACCAGGACCGTGACTTGGTGTTCTGCAGCGAGCTCGGCCGGCCGATCCGGCCGACAAAGCTGGGCGACAGGTTCGTCGAGCTTCGCAGGGCCGCCGGACTCCCGGTCGGCACCCTGCACACGCTCCGGCACACGCACATCACGATCGCCCCGACCGCCGGCGTCCCGGTGCATGTCGTCGCCGCGCGGGCGGGCGACCGGCCGGAGCAAATCCTGTCGACCTACGCACACCTGCTCCCCCATTCGGACGCGGAGGCCGCCGCGGCCGTCGCCGCGGCCATCGCCCCGGACGTTTCGTTGACAACCCGTTGACAGAAGCCCCCGGATCCCCAGTGTTTATAGGGCCGCCCAGATCAATACTTCTCGAAATGACCCTGCTGCTCGAATGTCTCATCTCCCGCGCTGTAGGCGTCCCACTCGGAACGGCGGACGGCCAGGTAGGCCTCGGCCAACTCCGTGCCCAGCGCCTCGCACAGCAGGCCGTCAGCCGCCAGGGCGTCGAGCGCCTCGGCCTGGGACGCGGGCAGCCGAGCGATGCCGCGGCGGTCCCGGTCCGCCTCGGTCAGGGCCCCCGGGTCGACGGTGACCGATTCCGGCGGCTCCAGCCCGCGCTCCAGACCGTCGAGGCCGGCGGCGATCAGCCCGCCGAGGGCCAGGTACGGGTTGCAGCTGGCATCGGCCGCCTTCAGCTCGGCGTTCGTCGTCCCCTCCTCGGACCCGCGCAGCGGCGAGGCCACGCGGACCGGCGCTTCCCGGTTGTCGTAGCCCCAGCAGACGAAGGCGCCGGCCCAGTAGTGGGGCAGGATCCGGTGATAGGAGTTGAAGCTGGGGGCGGTGAGCGCGCACAGTCCGGGGAGATGGGCCAGCACCCCGGCGATGAACGACCGCGCGATCGGCGAGAGACCGTCGGCGCCGGAGCTGTCATGGAAACGGTTGCGCCCACCCTCCCACAGCGAGAAGTGGATGTGGCAGCCGTTGCCCGCGTTCTGCGGCCACGGCTTGGGGGCGAGTGACGCGGTCAGGCCGTGGCGGGCCGCGATGCCGCGGATCGTCTCGCGGACGAGCAGCTGCTCGTCGCCGGCCTGCAGCGCCGGCGCGTGAGAGGTGGAGATCTCCTGCTGGCCGTGGCCGAGCTCGGCGTAGTACTGCTCCAGCGGTATGCGCTGGGCGTCGAGCGCGGCCACCAGGTCGTCGACGTAGTCCTGCGCCGCGGTCATGCCGATCGTCGAGAAGCAGAGCGCCGAGTCGACCGGGACGTACGCCCCGTCAATCCTGTGCGCGAGTGAGAACTCGTTCTCGAAGGCCGCCCGCAGGTGAAGGCCACTGGCGGCGAGCCGGGTCTGCATCCGCTTGAGGAACGAACGCTGGCAGATGGCCGCGGGCGAGCCGTCGAGCGCGATGTGGTCGGTGAGGGCCCCGCCGCTGTGGGGCGCGTACGGCAGGACGCGGAACGTCTCGAGGTCCGGCACGAGGCGCACCTCGCCGACCGGTCCCAGGTCCGGCACGGGCTGGAGCTGATCCAGCGAGTTCATCGCCTGCATGGCGACGGTCAGCCCGATGCCGGCTCGCAGGCGATCGGCGAGCCGATGCCGAGCCGCCGCCTTGGCCCGCACCGTCCCGTCGTTGCCGCACCACAGGAAGCGGATGAGGCGCAGGCCCTCCTCGTCGGCCCGGGCGACGATCTCCTCCGGCGTCGGTCGCGCTCCCGGGGCATGGTCGGTCGCGGTGCTGGTCCCGGTGGCCATCGCACGCTCCTCCGGCTCGACGGACATCCGTCCCTCCAACGGTCGACGGTGAGCGCGACCATACGACCGGGGTGAGGCGAGCGCAAGCTCGGAGCCAGGCTTGACCTCCGCTGACCTCAGGCGGCCTGGCGAGTCGACCGCCGCCGCGCTTGCCGGAGCGCGAGCGAGCCCGCCTCGATGGCGCTGGCGAACGACACCTCCGCCAGGCAGCCGGGCGCGGCCCCCTGATCGCCGCACAGGCAGACGCCGTCGCCGCGATCGATCGCGGGCCGGTCGCGCCAGCTCGTGCCCGGCAGGTCGACGGCACCGCTGCGGCCGTCCATGACCTGGCGCCGGCGCCAGGTGACCCGCTCTCGCCAGTTGGTGAACGAAGCGTCGAGCAGACCCTCGAGGCGCTGGGCGGCGTCGTCCGGGGTCTCGCTGGGCCGGATTGGCATCTGGCCCTGGACGAGGTGCTCGCCGGCGGGCGCGAGCGAGGGATCCTGCGCACTGTAGCGCTCGATCCACCCGGCGTTCTCCAGGTCGGAGACGATCCACGGGTCGCCGCGGCACTCGTCGAGGCCCAGGTCGAGACATACGGTGCGGCCGCTCGGCCACTGGAGCGCGTCGTCGCCGAGCAGCCGCCGGGCATCGGCCAGCTCTAGGGCCACGATCGTCGGCGTTGCGGACAGGGCATCCACCCGCTCGCCGGTGATGATGTTGACGTTGAGCGACCGGGCGTGGCGCTCGAGTGCGCGGACCATCGTGGCCCAGCCGCCGACGACGAACCGCGCCGGCGGACGAGCGGCCAGCAGGAGTCGCTGGGTGCGCTCCCACACGAATGCGGCCGAGAGCTCGCCGGGATCGTGGTGGAAGGTGTACACGCCGGCGAGCGAGGAGAGGACGCCGGCAGTGCGCTCGTCGCTGTGGTCGGTGACCCAGGAGCGAAAGTCCTGATCGACCGGCGCCATCCGTCCCCGCAGTCGCAGGCCCCGGGGGATCATGCTCAGCGGCGGGGTGCGATGGACCGCGCCGTCGAAGTGAAAGCGGACGCCCGTGAGCAGCGGCCGGGCGACCGGCGGCATCAGCGATCGCTGGGTGAGCCAGTCCCACAGCACGCCGCCCTGGTAGACGGCGTGAGGACCAAGGTTGGCCTTGTACGGCCCGTCGCTGCTCAGTGCCCGGCCGCCGAGCTTCTCGTGGGCCTCATACAGGGTGACGTCGGCGCCGCCCTCGGCGCACGTGATGGCCGCGGTCAGGCCCGCGACGCCGCCTCCTATGACAGTGATCTCGTTCATGACGCAGACCGTACGGTCCAGCTGGCCTGCCGTACAGTTCCAGTTTGTGGGTCATGCAACAGGGCCAGTTAACCCGCTGGTCACGCTGGAGCGGGATGGGGAACGGCCGCTCTACGAGCAGTTGGAGCGCGCGTTGCGCGAGGCGGTCCGGGACGGGCGGCTGGCCGCCGGGGTCCGCCTGCCGTCGAGCCGGGCGCTCGCGGCCGAGTTGGGAGTCTCGCGTGGGGTCGTCACCTCCGCATACGACCAATTGGTGGCGGAGGGCTACCTGGAGACGCGGCAGGGGGCGCCGGTACGCGTGGCCCGCGGCGTTCGCGCCCAGCCGCCCCGCCCGCCGGCGCCGTCGCTGCTGGAGCATTTCGCCTACGACTTCAGCCCGGGGCTGCCGGACCTGGCGGGGTTCCCGCGGGATCGCTGGCTGCGCTCGCTGCGCAGCGCGTGGCGGGAGAGCGCGCTGGACGCCGTCGGCTACGGCGACCCCCGGGGCGTACCGGAGCTGCGCGCGTCGCTGGCCGACTACCTGCGACGAGTGCGCGGCGCCGCGCCGGACCCAGAGCACATGCTCGTCTGCACCGGGTTCCGGCAGGGGCTGTCGCTGACGTGCCGGTGGCTGCGGGCCAACGGGGTTGAGACGGTGGCGCTCGAGGACCCGGGCTGGCACGCGGGGCGGCTGGTCGTGGAGGAGGCCGGTCTGGCGGTGGCCCCGGTTCCGGTCGACGACGAGGGCATCGACGTCGCCGAGCTCTCAGCATCCGGCGCCGACGCGGTCGTGGTCACGCCGACGCACCAGTTCCCCACGGGGGTGGTGTTGAGTCCCCGCCGCCGTGCGGAGCTGATGGAGTGGGCCGAGCGCGGCGATCGCCTGATCGTCGAGGACGACTACGACGCCGAGCTGGGCCTCGAGCGCGTCGGTGCATTGCAGGGCCTCGCGCAGGACCGCGTCTTGCACATCGGCTCGGCGAGCAAGCGCCTGACCCCGGGCATGCGCCTGGGCTGGATGCTCACTCCCTCCTGGCTGTCCTGGGCGCTCATCTCGGCCAAGGCGATCGAAGACGCGGGCTCGGAGGTCGGCGGCCAGCTCGCGCTCGCCGACTTCATCGCCGCCGGCGAGCTCGAGCGCCACCTGCGGCGGATGCGCCTGCGCTACGGACAGCGGCGGGCGGCACTGCTCGCCGCCCTGACGCGGGCGCTACCGGGCTGGCGGCCGGCCCCCGCCTTCGGCGGCCTGCACCAGCTCGTCGTGCTCCCGGGCGAGATCGACGAGGCGGCGCTGCTGGCCGCCGCGGCGCGCCGCGGGGTCGGCGTCGAGGGCCTGTCGCTGCACAGCTACACGGGAGACTGCCCACCCGGGCTGGTGCTGGGGCACGCCTACATGGCCGAGCCCGCGATCGAACGCGGCGTGCAGCTCCTCGCGGCCGCGGCGGCGTCGGGGCCAGGGGTCAGTAGGCGACCGTCAGCAGCTCGGTGATCTCGCGCAGCATCGGGATGCGCGGGTTGGTGCGGATGCTGGGGTCGCTGAATGCGGCCTTGGCCAGGTCCGGAAGCGCAGCTTTGAACTCGTCGGCGTCGACGCCGGCCCGCGCCAGCGACCGGGGCTCCTCCACCTCGTCGAGCAGCTGCTCGACGCGGGCGAACAGTCGCTCGCGGCGCTGCTCCTCGCTCTTGCCGCCCAGGCCGAGGATCCACGCGATCTGCGCATACTTCTCGGGCGCCACGTACGTCGAGTAGCCCGGCGCGGGCATGAACTTCGTCGGCAGTGACGCGTTGTAGCGGAGGACGTGCGGGAGGAAGATGGCGTTGGCGCGGCCGTGCGCGATGCCGAACCGCGCGCCGACGGCGTGCGCGAGCGCGTGGTTGAGCCCCACGAACGCGTTGGAGAAGGCCAGCCCGGCGATCGTCGCCGCGTTGGCCATCGCCGTCCGAGCCTCGAGGTTGGCCCCGTCGCGGTACGCCCGCGGGAGCGCGTCGAGGATGAGGTTGACGGCCTGCATGCAGAAGGCGTCGGTGAACGGCGAGGCGAAGATGGAGACGGCGGCCTCGAGCGCATGGGTGAGCGCGTCGACCCCCGTGTCGGCCGTGACGGTCGGCGGCATCGTCATCGTCAGGAGCGGATCGACGATCGCCATGTCCGGCACGAGCGAGTAGTCGACCAGCGTGACCTTCCGCGGGCCGACGGTGATGACCGCGGCCGGTGACACCTCCGAGCCCGTGCCGGCCGTCGTGGGGACGGCGATGAGCCGCAGCGCGTGCCCGTCCTGCGGGAAGGAGGCGATCCGCTTGCGCGCGTCCAGGAACGGAAGCGCCAGCTCGCGGAGATTGAGCTGCGGGCTCTCCAGGAACAGTCGCATGGCCTTGGCGGCGTCCATGACCGAGCCACCGCCGACGGCGATGATCGCGTCGGCCTCGACACGCTTGAGCTCCTCGACCCCGGCGCGGATCTGCGCCTCGGTCGGCTCCGGCTCGATCGCGGAGAACACGTGGACCGAGTCGGTGCTCATGTGCCGGGCGATCTGTGCCGGAACCCCGCGCGCGTCGCTGGGGCCGTCGGTGACGATGACCGGCCGGCGCGCGTCCACCTGCCGGAGGTTCTCGAGGGCGCCGGGATTGAAGTACGTGTCCGACGGAACGCGGAACCACTGCGGCGGGGTCTGGCGGCGCGAGACCGCCTTGATGTTGAGCAGGTTGCGGTAGTTGACGTTGTCGGTGGTGTTGGAGCCGCCCCAGGTGCCGCAGCCGAGCGAGAAGGTCGGCGTCATGGCGTTGTAGACGCCGCCGAGGGCGCCGACGGCGGTGGGTGCGTTGACGAGGATCCGCCCCGTCCTGACCGCGTGGGCAAAGCGGCTGACGACATCCTCATCGCGGGCGTAGACCGCCGAGGTGTGGCCCAGCCCGCCGTGCTCGGTGATGAGCTCGCAGACCCGGATGGCGTGGTCGACGGACGGCGAGCGGACGACGCCGAGCACGGGCATCAGCTTCTCGGCGACGAACGGGTGGGCCGCCAGCGCATCCAGCTCTGTGGGCAGCGGCGCGAGCAGCACCTTGTCGGACTCGTCAGCCTGGAACCCGGCGAGCGCGCCGAGGGTGGCACAGGACTGCCCCAGCGCCTGAAACTCGACGTGACCGTCCGGGTCGAACGCGCAGGCCGCGAGCGCCGCGGTCTCCTCCTCGGCGAGCAGCCGCGCCCCCATCCGCTGAAACTCCGCGATCATGGTGTCGTAGACGGCGTCGTCGATGACACACGTCTGCTCGGCCGGACAGATGACCGACGAGTCAAATGTCTTGGAGATGAGGATGTCGACGACGGCCATCCCCGTGTCGGCACTGCGGTGCACGTAGACCGGCGCGTTGCCGGCGCCGACGCTCAGGCACGGCTTGCCCGCGGCGTTCGCGGCCGCGACCGCCTTGGGACCGCCGGTCGTCCAGATGAAGTCGACGCCGGGATGATGGAACAGGTACTGGGAGACGTCGAGCGTCGGATCCGGGATGACCTGGAGCGCGTGCGCCGGCAGCCCGGCGGCCTCGCCGGCCTCCTGGAGAAGCTCGGCCGCCCGGGTGGCGCACCGCGCCGCCCGCGCCGACGGCCGCATGATGAGCACGTTGCGCGTCTTGGCGCAGACGATCGACTTGAACAGCGCGGTCGACGTCGGATTGGTGATCGGCAGCAGCGCCAGGACGACGCCGATCGGCTCGGCGACGTACTGGATGGCCCGTCCCAAATCCTCGTCGATGACGCCCACGGACTTCTTATCCTTGAGATAGTCGTAGAGGAACTCGGTGGCGATGTAGTTCTTGAGCACCTTGTCCTCAAGCACGCCGAACTGGGTCTCCTCCATGGCCAGTTCGGCGAGCTCAACCGCGTTCTCCAGCCCGGCGACAGTCATCGCCCAGACGATCCGGTCGACGGCCTCCTGGTCGAGCCGGCGCAGCTCGTCGGCGGCGGTGCGGGCGCGCTCGACGAAGCCGTCGAGACGGTCCGTCCACTCCGGGCTCGCTGCGGTGGTTTGGTCGGTGACTGCCGTGGCCATGGCCTCAGCCCTCGTACAGACCGTTGAACACGTCGGCGAACTTCTCGTAGACCTTGCCGCGCTTGACCTTGAGCGTCGGTGTCAGCTCGCCGTCCTCCTGGGTGAGCTGACGGTCAAGGATCGCGAAGCGCTTGATCTGCTCGATCCGCGCGAAGCGCTGGTTGACGGCATCGACGCCGCGGCCGATCTCGCGCCGGACGCGCTCGTCGGTCGCCATCAGGCGCACGTCCGGCGGCGCCCCGACCTGCTGCGCCAGCTTCGGCGCCTCATCCGGATCGAGCGTCAGCAGCGCCACCAGGTACGGCCGGTTGTCCCCGTACACCACGGCCTCGGAGATCCAGCGGTTCTGCTTGAGGGCGTTCTCGATGTTGGCGGCCGTGATGTTCTTGCCGCTCGATGTGATGATGAGGTCCTTCTTGCGCCCGGTGATCGTCACGTACCCCTCGGCGTCGATCGAGCCCAGGTCGCCGGTGGCCAGCCAGCCGTCGGTCAGCGTTTCGCTGGTGGCCTTCTCGTTCTTGAAGTAGCCGCCAAAGATGTTCGCCCCGCGGGCCAGGAGCTCGCCGTCCTCGGCGACGCGCATTTCAAGCGTCGGCACCGGCCTGCCGATGGTGCCGATCTTCATCTCCACGTCGGTGTTGATGGTGCCCGCCGCGCAGGTCTCGGTCATCCCCCACGCCTCCAGCAGGACGATCCCGCAGGCATCGAAGAACTCCAGCACCTCGCGGCCGATCGGCGCGGCGGCCGTGACGGCCAGCTCCAGCCGGCCGCCGAACAGATCGCGCACCTTCGACAGCACCAGCCGGTCGGCCACCTGATGCTGGACGGCCAGCGATCGGCCCGGCGCGCCCCCGGCCCGCTCCAGCTCACGTACACGGTGTCCGACGCCGAGCGACCAGTGAAAGAGTGTCCGCTTCAGGCGCGGAGCGTCGGCGACGCCGGTTGTCGCAGCGGTGTAGATCTTCTCCCAGACGCGCGGCACCGATGAGAAGTACGTCGGACGCGCCTCGCGGATGTCGTCGAGCAGGCGCTTGGGATCGCGCTGCCAGTAGATGAGGGTTCCTCCCAGGTCCAGCGTGAACACCTGGCAGATGCGCCCAAACACATGCGCCAGCGGGAGGAACATGAAGAACTCGACCGGCGCGTCGGTCCGGGTCAGGTCCAGGCGCTCCTCCAGAGCGTGCGTCGCCTCAGTGAAGTTGCGGTGGGTGAGGATGCACGCCTTCGGCGGCCCCGTCGTGCCGGAGGTATAGACGAGGCTCGCCATGCTGTCCGGGCTGACCGCTGCGACGCGCTCGTCGACCTGCTGCTGTGGGATGTTGGCGCCGCGCTTGATCAGCTCATCCAGGGTCATCGCGCCCGGGCCGGAACCGGTCAGGGCGATCACGTGCTCGAGGGCCGGGCAGCGGTCGCGGATCTGGGCGATCTTCGCCACCTGCGCCGCGTCCTCGCAGAAGACGACCCGCGCCTCCGAGTGGGAGAGCACGTACTCGCACTCCTCCGGCGAATTCGTCTGATAGATCGGCGCCACAACGGTCGCCGCGCAGAAGCTGCCCGCGTCGGCGATCGTCCACTCGGCCCGCGTGTCGGCCAGGATCGATACCCGCTCGCCGGGCTCGATGCCCAGAGCGATGAGCCCGCGCCCAATGTCGCGAGCCGACGTGACGAGTTGCCGGTAGGAGGTCTCTCGCCAGACGCCGCCCTCCTTGTAGCGCAGGGCGATGCCGTCGCGGTCGCCGGAGCGCAGAATCATCTCGCCCAGGGTCTGGGTCCCGGTCGAGAGATCAAGCGCCGTGGCGGTCGCCTGTGGTGGTTTCGGTGCGGCTGTCGTACTCATGATGACGTCTCCTGTTCGAAAGCCCTGGGTGTCACTCAGTGGTGCTCCTTCGCCCGGCGCTGCTGGCCGCGTGGGCGCGCCGGCGTGGTTGCTCGCCGGCGCGGGACGAGCCGCCGCAGCGCGGCGACCTCGCGCTCGTAGTCGGTGATGATCGTCTCCGGATCCGGGACCAGACCGGCGTCGACCTGGAAGCCGACCGTCACCCCGTTGGCGTAGCTGAAGATGCTCATCCCCATGCCGATCGTCCCCGCCGCCGGCACCCAGCCGACGACGCCGGCGAGCCTGGTGCCGGCGAAATAGACCGCCTCACGCGGCCCGGGGACGTTCGTCATGACCGCGCTCGTCTTCTGGGCGAAGACGTCGAGCAGTCGCTGCTCGATCTGCGGCGGGGTCAGGCCGATCACCTCCAGGATGCCGTAGGACAGGACGCCCTCCGGCGAGTGCTTGATCTCGGCCATGCGGCGGTGCACCTCGGCGAGGCGGGCCGCAGGGTCGGCGATGCCGACGGGCAGCGTCAGGTAGACGAGCCCAAACCGATTGCCCAGCTCGCGGGGCAGCGGTTTGTCGAGCGGGCGCAGGTTGAATGGGACCATCACGCGGATCTCGTCGACGAGGCTGTCGCGGCGGCTGAGATAGCGGTGCAGCGCTCCGGTCATCGCCGTGATCAGGACATCGTTGACCGTCGTGCCGGTCGCGTGACCGATCCGCTTGATGCTCTGAAGCGGCATCCGCTCCGACCAGGTCACCCGGCGAGCGACGCCGAGGTCGCCCCGCAGGACGGTCTTGGCGTCGGTCGATGTCAGCAGCAGCTTCGCCAATGCCCTGGCCTCGGCGCTGCCGCGCTCGGCGAGCACCGTCAGCTCGGAGACCGGGTGGGCGAGAATCTCGAACCCCTCGTGCACGCCGGCCCCGGCGACCTGGGCGCCGAACTGGGCACCGAGCTTGGCGGGAGCGACGACCGAGCCGAGGAGGCCCCGCGCGTCTGTCTCCTCGCGCGGCGGCGCAATCCCCGCGTCCGGCTGCGCGTCGGTCAGCGAGAGCAGGACCCGGGACAGCGCGATTCCGTCGGCGACGCAGTGGTGGATGCGGGAGATCATCGCCATCCCCTCGCCGTAGCCGTCGACGAGGTACACGTCCCACAACGGCTTGGTCCGGTCCAGCGGCGTGGCCATCAGGTCGCCGACGAGCGCCTCGAGCGCCGCCTTGTCGCCGGGCGCGGGGAGCGCGATGTGGTGGATGTGATGATCGAGGTCGAAGTTGGGGTCATCCTCCCAGCGCGGCACCAATCGTCCGACGCCTGGCTCGGCGATCCGCTGCCGGAACCGAGGGAACCGCTCGACGAACCGGGCGCGCAGAACCTCCTTGGCGCGCTCGATGTCGACGGGTTCGTCGAACCAGAGGATGGAGTTGACCACCATCAGGTTCGTTGGCCGGTCCATGTGGAGCCAGGCCGCGTCGGCATTGTGCATTCGCTGGGCGCTCATCGTCGGTCCTCCGCTCGCGCGCTTATGGTCTGGGTCTGACGCTATGCCGACTCCGCCGCGAGCGCATCCGGGTCTCCCCGCGGCCTGGCCGGGAGAAGCACCACGACGGCGTGGGGGGTCTGTGGGGATCGTCGGTAGTCTCACCACCGGGGTCGCATGAGCGCGGCGAACGAGACGACCACAGACACCCTCCTGGCGCGGCGGCGCGAGCTGCTGGGCACCCCCTATCGCCACTTCTACTCCGACCCGGTCGAGATCGTCCGCGGCGAGGGCGTCTGGCTGTTCGACGCCGACGGCAACCGGTACCTCGATGCCTACAACAACGTTCCCTGCGTCGGACACGCCCATCCCCGGGTCGTCGAGGCCCTGAGCCGGCAGGCGGCGCTGCTCAACACCCACACCCGCTATCTCAGCCAGGTGATCCTGAACTACGCCGAGCGCCTGCTCGCCACCTTCCCCGGCGAGCTCGGCCACGTGATGCTCACGTGCTCAGGCAGCGAGGCCAACGACCTGGCGCTGCGCATTGCCCGGCACTGGACCGGCAACGCGGGCGTCATCGTCACCGCCCACGCCTACCACGGCACGACGACCGCCACCGCGGAGCTGTCGCCGTCGCTCGACGCTTCCTTGGCTGCTGGGTCGGACGTGGTGGAGCCGGTGGCCGTCCCGGCGCGGTGGAGCGACAGCGTGGAGGAGGTCGAGGCGTTCGGCCGGCGGGTGTCGGCAGCGGTCTCGGCGCTGGCTCGGCGAGGGGTGCGACCGGCGGCGCTCGTCGTGGACAGCGTTCTGGCCAGCGACGGGTTGGTGCCTGTGCCGGCCGGGTTCCTGCGGGCGGCGGCGGCGGCCGTCCGGGAGGCGGGTGGTCTGTTTGTGGCCGACGAGGTGCAGGCCGGCTTCGGCCGCACCGGCCGGATGTGGGGCTTTGAACGCCACGACGTCATCCCGGACATCGTCACGCTGGGCAAGCCGATGGGCAACGGCTATCCGCTCGCCGGGCTGGCCGCCCGCGCGGAGCTCGTCGACTCCTTCGGCAAGCGGGCCCGCTACTTCAACACGTTTGCGGGCAGCCCCGTGGCGTGCGCGGTGGGGCTCGCCGTTCTCGACGTCCTGGAGGACGAGGGCCTCGTGGCGCGCGCGGACTCGGTCGGCGCCCGGCTAGTCGACCGCCTGGCGGGGTTGCGCGCGCTGCCGACCGTGCGCGACGTCCGGGGGGCGGGGCTGTACATCGCCGTCGAGATGGCCGCCGCTGGTGGGGCTGGCGGGCTGACCGCCGCAGAGGTCGTCGATCGCCTACGTGCTGACGGGGTGCTGACCGGGATCACCGGCCCGGGCGCGTGCGTGGTCAAGATCCGGCCGCCGCTGGCGTTCTCAGAGGCCGAGATCGACCCGCTGGCCGGCGCCCTGGAGCGGGCGCTGGCCAGCCGGTAATCGGATGCGCGGCTGCGGGGACTGCGGCCCCTGCGTGACCTCCCCTACGCCCCCCGCGTGGCCTCCTTACGTCAGTGGTAGGCCATCAGGTTGCTCCCGGTCGCCACGAACAGGTAGCCGTCGGCGAAGGCCGGCTGGCTGAACGCGGAGTGTCCCAGCTTGATCGTCTTGAGCAGCTGCGGAGCGGGAGGCCCGGACCCGTTGGGCACCGTGACGTGCGCGTTGTACAGATAAAGGCTCTGCGCGCCGCTCGTCGAGCATGAGCCGTAGGTCGCCACAGCCAGCACGCCGGCTCCGTCCTCGGACGGCGTGCCCTCGACCGCGCACGGCAGGTACGACTGCCAGATGATCCGGCTGGCGACGCCGGCATCAGGAGAGAGCGCCTGGATCGAACCCGGATGCCCGTTCGGCGTCTTGGTGCTTCCCGCGATGAGCTCGTTGGCGCCCGCGTCCCAGACGGCACCGCCGTTGCACAGATTGCCCGTGCCCTTTGCCCCCAGCTGGTAGGTCCAGACCGGGCCACTGCTCAGCGACTGGCTCTGGAGGGCGTAGAACGTCCCGTTCTTGTTGCAATCGCCGATCATCGGCGTCGCGGTCCCACCGACCAGGCCGCTGAACAAAGTCGGCGAGGCACCAAAGTCGTTATCGCTTCCGGCCTCGCCGGGCACGGTCCAGATGTCCTGCTTGGTGAACCCCTGCAGGCGGACGATCGAGAACGAGTCCCCCTGAATCGCTCCCTTGGTCTGGGCGGCGTTGCCGGTGGCCACCCACGTGGAGGTGCCGGAGGCCGCCGGGGTGGCCCAGATCGTCCCTCCCAGCGTGCCCGCCGGCACGGTGTCATAGGTGCCGAGCAGCGTTCCGGTGGCCTGGTCGAACACGCTCATGCTGCCGCGGACCAGCGGTCGGTCGCACGCCGAGGCGACGCCGATCGAGATGGTTCCGTTCGACAGGGTGGGCGATGCCCAGCCGACACCGCCCGCCTCGGTGTCGACGGTGACCGGGTCCTTCGTCCACACCGGCTTGAGGGTTGTGGCATCCAGCGCCCACAGGTAGATGCCGCCCTTGCCGGTCGTCGTCCCGTTGGCGCCGGTGACGTACACCGTCGACGCGCCGGGCCGGGCCGGGTCAGGCGCGACGGTCGCGGTGTCCTGGACCCCATACCCGTACGTCCCCAGGCTGCAGGCGTGCTCGGTCCCCAGCTTCACGCTGTGCACCACCGCACCCGTTGTCTCGTTGAGCTGGTAGAAGATGCCGTTGTTCCCGCCGATGTAGACCGAGCCGTTGTAGACCACCGGGCTCGCATCGAACCCACCGGACGGGGCGAAGGCCTTCGACCACGCCGGCGCGAGCGACGCGGCACTCGTCGGTGTGATCGTCGTCGCCGCGCCGTTCAGCCCGGAGTGCCCCGGGTCGAACTGATAGCCGGGCCAGTTGACATACCCCAGCGCCGGGGCCGCGCCGGCCAGCGCCCCCAGCAGCGTCACCGCCGCCAGGATCGACGATACGCGCACCCTTCTCCTCATGATGCCCCCTATGACTCCCGGGTCAGCCGGCGAACCCTTCGCCGCTGAGTTTGCCCCGCAACTGGCGCGAAACTACAGGAAGGGGGTTGCGCAAGTCAACCGGGCCGCGACGGGGCCAGATCGCCCCTCGTCAAGCAGCGTGGCTGCGAGCGTTCCAGCCGGCCACGAACGTCGTCAACGCCTCCTGGTCGGTGACGTCGACCCCGGCCTCCTGGGCGGCCATCAGAAATTGCTTGGCCGGACCGCCGCGCGCCCGGTCGCTGGCGGCACTCGCCATCTCATCGCGCCAGCGCGGGATCGCCTCGCGGGTCGTGTCGATCGCCCACTCCGGGATGCCCCGCTTGCGACCGGCGAATCGCACCCAGGCATCCAGCGCCGTCGGCAACGCCGCCAAGAGGTCCTGGTCGGCGAGTACCTTGCGCGGGACCCAGTCGGCCATGAACAGCTCCACCACCACCGGGCTCCAGCGCAACGGACGCCCGTCGACATAGTCGACGCAGAAGTCGATGGCCAGCGACACCGCAAACGCCTCATCCCCATCGGCAGCGAACCCCCCGCCCTCCGGTGCGGACAGGAACTCATCACGCAGCGCGTCGCGCTCGGCAGCGGACATCTCCTCGCGGTCGAGGGGCGATGCGACACCAGGCACCTCGTCAGCGCGCATGATCGCCAAAGCCCGCAGCCCCGCATACTCCTCTGACACCGGCGCATCCAGAGTCACCTCGGTGAGCTCCATCGCCGCGTGGATCTCCGCCGCCGCCACCGCCGGCTCGATCGGCTCGAGCTCCAGCGCACCGCCCTCGGAGGGATTCTCCCGCACCACCTCGGACACGCGCTCAATCGAGTCGGTGAGCAGGATGTCCTTGGCCATCATCCCCAGGTTGTTGTCGACGTAGACACCGACGGTGTGAGTGTCACCGGTCGCATGCCGAGCCTCCAGGAACACCGTGAAGCCATCATCGAAGACGTCCTCGCGCATCACCGCCGCCGACGTGATCGTCGTCTCGCCGACACAGGGCAGCCATGACGGATCGGACACGAGCTCCGGCAGCCCCTCGGCGAGACCGCCCGCTAGGACGCCGAGCTCCCCGTCGTCGACCTTTGCGATCGCGGTCAGGGCGATCCGGGCGCCAGGCCCGGGCGTCCGCGCGATCGCCTCCACCAGCGGCCGCCCGTAGATGACCGCGTAGTCCTCGGACTCATCCAGCGGCAGACCTGTCCGCTCCTCCCACATCGCCCCCAGCAGATGCGACGCCCACAACTCGACGTCGAGAGGGCCGCCCAAACCCCCCACCTCCCGGACGATGCGACGTGCGATCGTGGCCAGGCCAGTTCCGCCCCCGGACCCTCGCAGCGTCTCCCGCTCACGACGCACCGCCACCCGTGCTGGATGCCCACCCGGCCGGCGATTGCGCCTGCCTTTGCTCATTCTGCGCAGGCTAATCCCGGCCCCGGACGCCGGCACGACATCAAGCCGCACGTTGCGAGGTTTCTCGCCGTCGCCATCAGCGGCAAGGTTCCGGTTGAGTGCGAGAAGCTGCTGGCCAGGCCGAGCATTTCGATCTGATCCGGCACCAGCGTCGAGGTTCCGACAATCGCGTGCATGGCGACGCCGGCTCGCTCGGCACGGCCGGCAATGGCGCCGAGGATCTTGCCGTCCAGCGACTGCCCGTCCAGCCGCCCTTCTCCGCTCACCACGGCGTCCGCGCCTGACGTCGAAGTCGCCGCCTCGTGCGCCGCAAACGTCCCCTGGAACGAGTCCGGAGCGACGAGAACGAGCGGTGCGCGCGGCTCATCCGGCACCCGTCATCCGCACCTGCGCGATGCTGGGGCGATGGCCCGGGCCGCCATCCAGGTCACGCTCATGATTCCGAGGCGAACATCGTCGAAGATGAGCCGGGCGCAGCAACGCCGGCAAGGGTCACGCGTCGAGCACCGTCGCTTCGGTTGGATAGGCGATGCAGGCGAGGCAGTGGCCCTCCGGCACCGGGGCGGCGGGCTGACGGCGGTAGGCGACCGTGCCGGCGAGCACGCGGACCGCGCAGGTGCCGCACGACCCGCTCCGGCACGAGTACGGAATGGGCACGTCATATTCGGCGGCGAGGTCGAGCAGGGAGCCGACTGGACCGGACCACAGCACGACGCGCGACTCGCGGTCGAACACCACCTCCTGCGGGGCGGCGTCGATGGCACCTGATCCGGTCCCAGCGAAGAATTCCAGGCGGATGCGCTCCTGCGTGACAGCGGCCTCCTGGAGCGTGCGAAGGATCGCCTCCTGCATCGGTGCCGGCCCGCAGATGAAGTAGTCGCTGTCGGGCCCGAAGCACGACGTGATTTCGGCCGCGTCGATGACCGGTGAGTCAAATCGCGCCAGCCCATCGTCCGCTGGCTGGGCGCCGGGGTAGTACACATGAACGCCGAGGCAGGCGCTTTGGGCAGCGATCTCGCGTAACTCGTCGGCGAACAGCAGCTCCTTCGCGCTGCGCACTCCGAAGAACATCGCGAACCGGCGTTCGTCCTCGATCAGGGTTCGGGCCAGCGCCAGCATCGGCGTGACGCCGATGCCGCCGGCGATCAGGACGGTAGCGGCGGAGACGTGTGTGCCGGCCTGCGTGAACGACCCCGCTGGGTCGCGGGTCGCGATCGCCATGCCCGGACGGGCGTTGGCGTGCAGCCACCGCGACAGCGATGGCTGACTGGAGTCGTCACGAGATCGCCGGACGGCGATCCGGTAGCGGCCGGCGGAGGGCGGGTCGAGCAGCGAGTAACAACGGACCTGCGGTCGGCCGTCGATCTTCACGACGAGGGCGACAAATTGCCCGGCCTCGTAGGCAGGCAGCGGTTCGCCATCCGCCGCGTGGAGCTCGATCATCAGTACGTCGTGCGCGATCTGTGACATCGCGCGCACGACGAGCGGACGCTGAGCCGGCCCATTTCCCCGTGTGGGGTCGCCCCGACGGCCGCGCTCGTGCTCGAAGTGGGCTCGCCAGTCGGCATCGAGTCCGGGCAGCACGAGCAAGTCCTCGAGCCGCTCGACTGGCACCTCGGCCGGCCGGGCGAAGGCGGCGACCAGCTCGGCCACCGTGACGCGCGGGACAACGCCCCCGTCGTGGATGCAGACGGGATCCCCGGCCTGAACCTCGCCTTCTTCGAGGATGCCCAGGTAGAAGCCCGTTCGACCCGAGTACAGCATCTCGACCGGCGCTGTATCGGCGCCGATCTGCATCCCGAGCTTGTAGCACGGCCCCCGGGGCTCGGTGATGAGCAGGCGCGCCGAGCCGACAACGACAACATCGCCGAAGGCCACGTCGGCTTCGAGCACGCCGGCGAGCGTCAGATTCTCCCCGACGAACCCGAAGCTTCGAGGGGGGACTGCGTATCGCGCACTCCACCATTCGTAGTGCTCGGAGGGGTAGGCGTACACCGCTTTGCGCGGTCCGCCGTGGACGGTGCGGTCCGCCTGATCGTCGCCGTCCAGGTTGACGCCGCGGACGCGCACCGGCCCCGCCACCGGGTGCTTCCCGATCGCCGAGATGACCGTGGCTCCGCGGAACCGGTAGGCGGCGACTCCACCGACGTTCACGCTTACAAGCTCAGCCCGCGCGACCGCACGGCCGGTTGCCACCGGTGTCTCGCGAACCACCGCCACTTCAGGCCGCGCTTTGCAGCTCACGCCGCCACGCGGCGCCGACCGGCGCGCGGCGCACGAACTCGCCGACGCCGGGAGCGGCAACCAGCACGCCGTCGTCGACGACTACGTTGCCGCGCAGCAAGACAGTTACGGGAGCTCCGATCACCTGCTCACCCTCGAAGATGTTGTAGTCCACGCGCGAATGGTGGTCGCGGGCGGTGATCGTCAGCTCCCGGTTGGGGTCGAAGATGACCAGGTCGGCGTCGCTGCCCGCCGCGATAGTCCCCTTCTTGGGAAACAGCCCGAACAGCCGCGCCGGCGCCGTTGAGAACAGCTCGACCAGACGCCCACTACACCGCCGTCGAGAGCAGCGTCGCCAAGCAGCTCGGCGCCGCGGAGGTGCCGCGCATCGACTGGCTGCTGCGCACGCGGGATACCCCGGTGGCGATCGCTTACTCGTTCCTTCGCCCCAAGGGTGTCGCCTCGCTCGAGCGGCTGGCCATCCGGGGCGCCCGGTTGGGCAGCCACAAGACGCCGGCAGTCGACATGGAGCTCGACCGCCCGGAGATCTCGGTCTCGACGAGCCATTGCAGCCCGTACAACGCCGAGCGACTGGGGATTCCGCCGCGCGCCCCCGTGTTCCTGGTTGACGTGACCGAGATCGCACTCGCCGGTCCCGCGGCGGGACAGGTCGTCGAGGTCGGCCGGGTCATCTACCGCAGCGACACCCTCTCCCTCCAGCTGCAGTCGACTGCCGGCGATGGCGTCCAGCACATCTCGGCCCGTATCTCCGGCGTCGTGCCGGCGTGAGCTCGCTTCGGCATGACCGCCACCATGGTCACCGGGGGACTGGGTTACTGCGGCCGGCACATCGTGCGTGCCCTCGTGCACCGAGGCGAGCGCGTCGTGAGCTACAACCGCGATTTCTCTGAGACTGACCATGACCTAGTCGTGCCGGTGCAAGGGGAGCTCTACGACGTTCCCCGCCTCCTCGACACACTCCAACGCCACGAGGTCTCGCGGATCGTGCACACCGCGGCGATGTCTCACCCTGATCTCTCGGTCGAATTCCCGATCGCGACCTTCCAGGCCAACGTCGAGGGGACGGTCAGCCTCCTGGAGAGCGCGCGCATCGCCGGGGTCGGACGGATCGTGTACTTCTCCTCTGAAACCGTCTACGGCCACGTGCAGGGACCGGTGCGCGAGGACGCACCACTGCACCCGACGACCCCCTACGGCGTGACCAAGGTAACCGGTGAGCTGCTCGGGGACGTCTACACCCAGCTCTATGAGTCCGACGTCGTCTCGCTGCGCTTCTCCGAGGTCTACGGCCCCCGTAACAAGCTCCATACCGCGCTTCGCGACATGCTCATGGCGGCGGTGCGGGGCGAATCGGTCCGCATGGACAACGGGGGCGATCATCGCTTCCAGTTCATCCACGTCGACGACGTCGTGCAGGCGACGGTCAGGGCGCTGAACGCACCCGCTTCCAGCCGGCGCGTCTTCAACATCTCCGGAGGCGTCCACGTGTCCCTGCGCGAGGTCGCCGACATCGTGGTCGAGGCCATCCCGGGCGCCGACATCGTCATTGGACCCGGCTACTGGCATCTGGATCGCCAGGACGAGTGGGACCTCACCGCGGCCCGGCGCGAACTCGGCTACGAGCCCGCCGTCCCCTTGGAACAGGGGATCGCCGCCTACGCTGAGTGGCTGCGCGACCACCCGTACTGACGATCGGTGGCTTGACACTGCCAGAAGAAAAGCCGTCAGCGGCCCCGCAGAGCTACCAATCGGTCGGTTACAGCGATCTCGTGCGATACGCCGCTGGAGGATCAGCGCGCTTACGAGGCGTTGGCCGGCCGCACCGCGTGTCCAGTCCCGCCGCCGACGGCGAGAACCTCGTCGAAGCCACTCTGCAGGCAGTCCATCAGCACGTCCGAGTCAGGTACGGCACCGGTGTCGATGTTGACCCCCACGCAGCACGTCCCGCAGTACGACATCAGCGTGACGTTCAGGGCGGCACCGATCGTGGGACCGAAGGCGTACCAGCGCTCGGCTTTCGCGCCCGCGAGATAGAGCGGCATTCGGATTCCGGCCACGTTGCTCGCGAGGAAGTCGATGTGCTTGAGCATCCCGCCGATGGCGGCACGCGGCAACAGGTTCAATGTGCCGGCGACCGCGTTCGTGAAGGGCAGTGACCGGTCGGTCTTCACGGATTCGCAGCGACGGTGGGTCTCCGCCATCCGCTCGCTGGGGTCGGCGATGCCCACGGGAACCTTGAACCTCATAAGCGTGATGCGGTTGCCGCCGAGCGGGTCGTCCGCCTTTCGGATGCTCACGGGCATCGTGAGACGCAGCTCCTCGACCTGCGTGTCGTGCCCCTCGTGGTAACGGCGTAGTCCTGCCGTGACCCCGGAGATGAAGGCATCATTGTGCTTGGCGCCCGCGGCGTGCGCCGCATCCAGCATGTCCGCCAGCGGGAACTCGAGGACGTCGTAGTGCCATGCCAGATGGCGCTCGGTCATGACCGGCGACAGCGTGTCGGACACGGGCGCAACGAAGCGCGCGATCGACCCGGCGGTCGCAACCGTCTCGCTGACGGTGGTGCGGGGATGCCGCAGCGCATGCGCAACGTCGCCGGCCGCGGCAGTGAGGTGACGCCTGGAGAAATCGAACAGCTGCGACCAGTCGTAGCCGAGCGCGTCCCGGGCCAAAGCGACGGTGCCGAGATGCTCTCCGACCGGTTCGTCGGGCATCGGTCCGAGATCGCCAGGGTCCGGTTCGACGTCGAGGAGCAGGCGCGCGACGTCCATGCCGCCCACACCATCGGTCAGCGAATGGTGAAGCTTCATGACCAGCGCCGTCTGACCGCCCTCGAGCCCCTCGATGAACGTGAACTCCCAGAGCGGTCGATCACGATCCAGACCCGCCATCCCGGTTTTGCGGGCGAACTCCAAAACCGTCGCCAGCGTCTTGGGGGGCGCCGCCTCAAACCGGCGAACGTGCCACGACAGGTCGAAATCAGGATCGACGACCCAGCGTGGGGTGGCCAGCCGCAGCGGCGGCAATACGACCCGATGCCGAAACCCCGGCGACAGCCGCGTGCTGCGCTCAAGCCGTTCCGGCAACCGATCCCAGTCCGGGCTGCCATCCAGGAGCAGCACGGACACAACCGTCGAGCGCAGCAGCGGGTCCTTCTCCATGTACCAGGAGAACGCGTCGCTGTCGCGCATGTGAACGTCGACCCGGTCCGACATCCCCACTACCTCAATTCTTCTTCGACTCGGCCCCACACAGAGCGGCTCTCAACGCTTGCCGACGAGTCGACCACACACCGGAACGATCGCCAGCGGCGGGAACTCCACGACTCTACCGCGGGCTGATGCGGCGCGTGACCTCGGCTGTCATGGTCGACAGACCACGCCCGCCGCCCCGGACGGCTCATGACGACGCTCCGGGCGACCGGATCGGCCGTCGAGAAGATCGACGGCCGGCCGGGTGACGGTCCCAGATCGGCGTTCGCCCGGCGAGTGTCTCGAGTTCGGCAAACGACTCGCGGATGCCATCGGCGAGCACGTCCAGGTCCGGAACCGTGGCGCGGTCGGCGTTGAGTCCGAACACCATGTCTCCGGCGTAGCTGACGGCGGCGATTCCGACCGCGTGGCGGGCGAAGAGCGGCACGAGCGGGAGAACCTCGCGCAGTCGCGCGCCAAAGGCATACAGGCTCTTGGGCGACGCCGGGACGTTCGTGATCGTGACGTTGAAGAGACGCACGTCGAACAGCGACTGGGCCAGCACCGAGTGCAGCACGGGTGGAGCGAGGTTGGTGATGTCGATCAGCGTCTTGGAGCCGAGCGCCTGCGTCCCGTGCTTGCGATGCTCGGCTTCGCTGAGCACCAGCCGGTAACGCTCCAAGGGGTCGCTCTCGGCGACGGGGAGATGGACGAACAGCGACACCAGGCGATTGCCGAGCGCGAGCTGCTCGCTCGCCGAGCGAATGTTGACGGGGATCTGTCCGCGCAGACCGCCGTTTGGAAGGGGTTCGCGGCGGCTGAGCAGCAGCCGGCGCAGGCCACCCGCAGAAAGTGCCAGCACGACGTCATTCACTGTGCCGCCGAGCTCGCTCTTGATGGCCTGGATTTCCTCCAGGGGAATGCGGACCGCCGCGTATCGGCGGGTCCCGCCGATCGGCTGGTTCAGGCTCGTGACCGGCGCGGCGATGAGCTCGTCCTTGATGAGCATCTCGACGATCGCGCGCGTCCGCGCGAGAACGGAGCGCGGATGCGTGGAGGCCGACAAGCCGGCGCGAGCGCCCCGCAGCAGCAGACCCGGCGTGCTCCACGCGTCCCCGGGTTGCAGCGCCGGCGCCGGCGCGGCTTGCTCGTCGCGCTCCGGAGAGGGCTCGGCATCCAGCAGCACGTAGCCGACGTCGACGGAGCTGACGCCGTCGTTCAGGCAATGGTGACTCTTTGACGCGAGCGCCCAGCGCCCATCCCGGAGCCCGCCAAGCAACACCGTCTCCCACAGCGGCCGGCTGCGATCAAGCCGGTGGGAGTAGAAGTCCGCGATCCATTCGCTGAGCTCATCCTCGCCGCCCGGCGCGGGCAAGCTGGCGTGGCGCACGTGGTCACGGATGTCAAGATTCGGGGCAGGCTCCCACGTCGGCCAGGACATACCGCCCGTCCGCGGAGTCGAGAGACGCTGGCGAAAGCGCGGCAGCGCATCCAAACGTTCCTCGAGCCGATCGCAGAGATCCGCGAGCGTGGGGTGGCCACCACCGGGCAGCGGATCGAACACGCTCACGGCGCCGATATGCATATGGGCGCTCTCGTCTGCTTGCTCCAGCTCCAGGAACATCGCATCGAGTGGGCTCAAGTGTTCGGCCATCGTCCATCACCTCCTGTTTGCCGGCACCGACCCTAGGGCCCGGCCACCGGCTGCACATCAGGGCAAAAGCACGACTACTGTCCGGCGAGAACCACATCACGCGCATGCGCGAACGGTGTGCCCGCGGGCGCGGCTGGCGAGGCTCGAGGAGCGCCAGCGGAATCTCGCACGAGGCGCGCTCTCGCTGCCCGGTCTGTATTTCGGTGTCCGGATGGACGCGGGGATTGCGCATCCAAGCCGGGTCCCTCAGGCGGCCACCGACCCGTCCACCGGTGGCGCGGTGAACAGCCGCGTGTGCGTCCCCGTAGGCTGTCGATGCCCTGTGAATTCGGCAGCGGCGGACAGCTCATGCGAAGGAGACGACAGTGGCCGACCTCATCACCTTGCTCACTCGTCCGGCGACGGAGCTCGCGGGCCTCATTCGCAGCCGGGAGATCACCTCGCGTGAGCTCACCGAAGCGGCGCTTGCGCGCATCGAGGCGCTCAACCCCCGCGTCAACGCCATCACCGCGCTGGACGCAGATCGTGCGCTGGAAGCGGCCGACAGTGTGGCCGCGGGCGATCCGCGCCCATTTGCGGGCGTGCCGATCCTGATCAAGGACCTGTTCACCCCGATCAAGGGCTTCCGTCAGACCAACTGCTCGGAGCTGCTTTCCGAGGGCGCGATCGCAGACGCCGATGCCAACGCCGTGGCCCGGGCTCGTGACGCGGGATTCGTGATCGTCGGCACCACGAACTCGCCTGAGTTCGGGATCCTGCCGGTCACCGAGCCGCGTCTGAACGGCCCCACCCGCAACCCTTGGAACCTGGAGCGCACGCCCGGCGGTTCCTCCGGTGGTGCGGCGGCGGCCGTCGCGGCCGGCATGGTGCCTCTGGCGCACGGCTCAGACGGTGGTGGCTCGATCCGCATTCCGGCTGCCTGCTGCGGGCTGTTCGGGCTCAAGCCGAGCCGCGGGCGGATCTCGCTGGCCCCGGCGCTCGGAGATAACTTCCTGGTGACAGACGGCGTGCTGACTCGCACCGTTGCCGATACCGCCGCGATGCTCGACCTGCTCTCGGGCTACGTGACCGGAGACGCGACCTGGGCGCCTCCACCCGATGAGCCATTCGCCGTGGCCGCGAGCCGCGAGCCCGGACGCTTGCGGGTCGGCCTCTTCACCGACTCGCCGATCGGGTCTGAAGTGGATGCGACATCCGTGCAGGCCGCCGAGGACGCCGCGCGGCTGCTGTCTTCGCTCGGCCATGAGATCGTTGCGGCGCAGTCGCTCGCGCTTCCTGAGCTGCTGCCCCTGTTCACGGTGCTGTGGGCCGCGACGGTCGCCGGCTCGGTGATGCTGACGGCGCTGTTGGCCGGCCGCGAGCCGACGCAGGCGAACATCGAGCCGCTCAGCTGGGCGCTCTACCAGCAGGGGATCGAGACCAACGCAGTGCAGCTCATGGGCGCGATCGTCGGCCTGCAGGCGGCCGCGCGCTCGATCGTCGCGCAGTTCGAGGACTTCGACGTCATGCTGACTCCCGCGCTCGGGAAGCGGCCGGTGCGAATCGGCGAGATCGACGCCTGCTCGGAGAGCCCGATGGCCGACTTCGCCGCCTCCGCCGCGTTCACTCCCTACACGGCGCTCTGGAACGTCACCGGCCAGCCCGCCATGACCGTCCCCCTGTACCAGGGCGACGATGGACTGCCGCTCGCCGTCCAGATCGTGGGGCGCCCGGTCTCCGAGACGACGCTGCTCTCGCTCGCAGCCCAACTCGAAGCCGCCCAGCCATGGGCCGATCGCCTCTCCCCGCTCGCAGCCCAGACAGCGGCGGCGTAGGCCGACTCGCACGGGCTTTGGTGGATGGAGACCGTCGGGCAACGGCGTCGCGGGCACTGGTTCGCTGACCTCAAGGCCGATCGGCTTGCCTGGTGGGTGAGCATCTCCTCAGACCAGAGGCTCCAGGCAGTCATGCGCGGCTGGCCTCGGCATCTCCTGTTGTGGCAGATCTTTCGCACGATGCGTCTGCGCGCCCAGCCAGATCCGCGCATCGCCGCCGTCGTGGAGTTCAGGATCACCGGCCGACGAGACGGCGGCGTCGACCGCTACCACGTCACGTTCACCGCCGGCCGCTGCAGATCAAGCCCGGGCGGGCGCAGGCCGGACCTGACGCTGGAGCTCGAACCAGTGGTCTTCCTGCACCTGGTCAGCGGCATCGCCAGCCCCCAGCGGCTCTGGCTCACCGGCAAGCTCAAGCTCCGAGGTGATCTCATGCTCGCGCTGGCGCTCCCCCGCGCGCTCAGACTTCCGAGGCGCCGTTCGCGATCGCCGTCGCGCCAACGATGAGCCTCGGCACCGTACCTCCGAGCGATGCCCTGAACTCGGCCGGGTCCGCCCGCCGCAGGCTGGGATCACCCCCGCGGGGCTCGTCGCCGCCGTCGACCGCAGCGCTGAGCTCATCGAGGAAGCGGACGTCGCCCGGGCGGCCGTGGAGCAGCTGGGCGCGTAGCCGTCTGGTTCAGGGGCGCGCCGCACCGACGCGTGATCGGCTCACGGGATCTCGCGCACGGTGATGAGATTGGTCGCCCCGGTGGCGCCGGTCTGACGTCCGGCGGTGATGACGACGAGGGCGCCGGTCGGAAGGCCAGCAAACTCCTTGGCGGTCTGCAGAGCGGACTCGATCAGCTCGTCGGCCGACTCGGTGATCGGCATCATCCGCGGATAGACGCCCCATTCAAGCGTGAGCTGATCGGCGATCGCCTGCGCGTGCGGCAGGGCGATGATCGGCCGCCGACGGCGGTACTTGGCACAGGCGCGCGGCGAGCCGCCGAGGGAGGTCGGCACCAGCAACGCGGCCGCATCGAGCTCCTCGGCCAACTCAACCGCGGCGTGCATCACCGCGGCGGGGGGCGTGTCCCGCACCCCGGGACGCGCCCGACCGTGGATCTCCGGGAACTCCTCGGCGGCCTCCGCCAGCTGCGACATCGCCCGCACCGCCTCCACCGGATAATCGCCGATGCTCGTCTCGGCCGAGAGCATGACGGCCGAGGTCCCGTCGATCACCGCGTTGGCGACGTCGGTGGCCTCCGCGCGGGTGGGCTCCGGCGCATGGATCATCGACTCCAGCATCTGCGTCGCGGTGATCACCAGCTTGCCCGCCCGCGTCGCCCGGGCGATCGTGTCCTTCTGCATCAGCGGCACCTGGGCAACGCCCGCCTCGACCCCGTAGTCCCCTCGGGCGACCATCACCCCGTCGGCGACGGCGAGGATCTCATCGAGGTGCTCGTAGGCCTCGACCTTCTCGATCTTGGCCACCGTGCGCCCGCTCCAGCCATGCTCCTCCAGCCGCGCGCGCAGCTGCTCGATGTCCGCCGCCGACCGCACGAACGACAGCGCCACGAAGTCCGCACCGAGCTCCGCCGCGATCGCCAGATCCTCCAGGTCCTTCTCGGTGACCGCCGGCAGCTCCGGGCGCGCGTAGGTCACGTTGATTCCCTTGCGCGGCGCGAGCTCTCCGGTCGACAGCGCCCGGGCGACGACCTCGCCCGGTCCGGAGGACTCGACCGCCAGCCGCGGCACCCCGTCGCCGATCACGATCTCCGACCGCTCGGAGACGAGGCGCGGGAAGTCGGCGAAGTCGACCGCGATGCGGTGATCCGGCGCCGGCTCGCTCCCGCCAAAGAACGTCACGATCTCGCCGGCGCGGACCACCGTTGGCGTGATGCCCGCCGACAGGCGCAGCTTGGGTCCCTGCAGATCGAACAGCAGGCCGATCGGTCGATCCGCCCGGGCAGCGACGGACCGGACCTCCGCGGCCCGGCGCCGCAGCTCCTCGCGCGTCCCGTGCGAACAGTTCAGGCGCGCACCGTCGATCCCGGCGGCGACCAGCGCTTCGAGAACGCCCGGCTGGTCAGTGGCCGGACCGAGCGTCGCGACGATCTTCGTTCTGCGGCTGAACACGACGGGAACTCCTCATACGGGCGCGATGTCACAACGAGCGTAGCCGCGGGCGAATCCGGCCGGGCTGAGCGCCCGCTGGCCACCGAGTCTCGCCGCATCATCCGATGGTGCGCTCAGATGCCACGCGATACTGAGGTCGTGACGTCGCCGTTCCTGCCGCGGTTTGTCGAGGCCCTGCCGGACGGCGTCCGACGCGCGCGTCTGCCGCTGCCGTTGTCTGTCGGCCACGTCAACTGCTACCTCCTGGTCGACCCGCCGGTCACGATCATCGACCCCGGCACGATCTGGCCGGAGTCCCTCGACCAGCTGGAGACCCTCCTGAAGTCGGAGAGCCTGGGGTTCAGCGACGTGGAGCAGATCGTCGTCACCCACGCCCACCCTGATCATTTCGGTGCCGCGGCCGCCATCGCCGAGCGCTCGGGCGCGCCGATCGTGTGTGGTCTGCCTGAAGTTGCGAGTCTGCTCGGGCCGCGGGACGCACGGGCCAGTAACGACCGCCTGGTGCGGCTCGGGGTGCCAGAGGCAACGGCCCGCTCCCTCGTTGGAGACGGGGACGCCATGCTCGCGAGCCTGGTCACGTGGCCCCAGCCAGACATGGTCAGGGGCGTCGCCGACGGCGATCTCCTGACCGCAGGCGGTCGTCACCTGGTGTGCGTGATCACGCCGGGGCATGCCGCGGGCCATCTCTCGTTGTGGGACCCGGCGGCCCGCGTCCTGTTCAGCGGTGACCACCTGCTGCCCCGGATCATCCCCGTCCCCAGCCTGGAGCCCGGCGACGGAGCCACCGGCCGGGGCGCCTTGCTTGCGTACCTGGCCGGTCTCCCCCGGTTCGTCGCCCTCGACCCCGCCGTGGTCCTCCCGGGTCATGGCCGGGCCTTCACCGACGTGCGCGTCCTGGCCGCCTGGCTGCGGCTTCGCAGCCTCCAGCGCGCCGATGACATCGCCGCGATCCTGGCGGCCGGCCCGGGGACACCCTTCGACGTCGCCCTTCGCCTGCAGTGGCACCCGGCGGGAGGGCGGCTGGCGATGGGCCTGGCCCACGTGCAGGGCCACCTCGACCTCTTGGAGGAGGCCGGCCGCGTGACGGCGGACACCGGTGGCACCGCGGTGTCCTATCGCCTACGTGGCTGACCTGTGACCGGCGGCGCGCTTCACAGGCGGTCGTAGCACGTCGCGGCGCCGACGTGCACGGTGATCCGGCGGCCGGTGGCGACGCCGCCGGCGTTGAAGTAGACATCGGCCGACCCGGCGCCGTCGGTGTGCCAGCTGCGCGAGCGACCGGTCGCATCGGTCACGGTGACCGTCTGATCCGGCTGGTTGGAGTGGACGTAGACGTCGTAGTCGTGATATCGGCTGCTGTAGAAGGCCATGGCTGTGCGGTGCCCTCAAAGATCGATTTGCCGCCCGGCAAAGCCGATCTCGACCGCCAGCTCCCGCAGCCGCTGCGACGGGATCCTCGGGCCCGCCGCCAACTGCTCACAGATCCAGTCCTTAAACGGGTCCAGCTTCGACCCCGCCGCCGGGCGCGAGTACTTCGCCGGCCCGGGCGCCGCCAGCAATCGCGCGACGGTGTCGCGCGCCAAGCCCGTCCGCCGGCTGATCTCCCGAGCCGACAACCCATCGACCCGGTGCATCCGCCTCACCTCCGCCCACTGCTCCACGCCGACCACCCTTCCTCCTCGCCGATCGACAACGATCAGACGAGGGTCAAAGGCCAGCCGGACAACACCGGCTCAACGCCGAAGTGGCCTAGTTTTCGGCCGGCGCAGGTGGCCTAGCTTTCACTCGGCGCCCACAGCCTGGTGGGTCCGCGCCAGAGGGCAATGGCGTATCGGGTCCCGGACTACCGCTGCGTACTAAATGAGGGGAGCCGTCGCGACCGACTTCCCGCAAAGGACGCATCGCGGCGAAGATGTCAAACACGCATGGATGGACGCCAGCGAGTCGCGGACATGCCGGCGTCGCAGCGCAATTAGCCCTCAGCGACAGCCCGCGCTTGGTGCGTCAGGCCCTTAGACCTCGGACGCCTGGCTCCCTTCATCTTGCACAACGTAGGCACTTGCCGCGTCGAGCGCCGCATCCACGATGCTCTGGTAGCCGGTACATCGACACAGATTGCCGCGTAGCGCTCGCCTCACTCCTTCCTCCGTCGGTCGCGGGGTTCGCTTCAGGTACTCGTCGAGCACAACCAGCATCCCGGCGGTGCAAAACCCGCATTGAAGGGCGCCATGCTTTCGGAACGCGGCCTGCAGAGGATGCAATCGGCCCGGGTCGATACCGCGCACGTGGAGCGGTCTGTAGGTGCCCGCGTTGCGTTCGGCCGTCGGATCCTCGATCTCGCGTTCACCAACAGGTGTCAGCGACTCGACGGTCTTGACGTCACGGCCGTCAGCCTGCAAGGCAAGGACGTTGCAGGACTTGATCACTGACCCATCCAACAACATCGAGCAGCATCCGCAACGGGCCTCATAGCAACCGTTTCGAGCCCCCATCAGGCCCGCTATGTCGCGCACGAAGTCGAGCAGCAGCGTGCGCTCCTCGATCGTGGCTTCGACCCATTCACCATTGATCCTGATGCGGACCTGAGTCGGCACGTACGACCTACGCTTCCGCCGATTGAGCCAACGCCCGGCGCGCGAGCCCGACGAGAAGTAGCCGCCGATAAGCGCCAGAGAACGGCGTCGTAGAGATCGTCGGCTCGACCTCCTCGGCCACAACGGAGCCGAACGACGGTAGGGCCGATCGCAGCTCCTGACCCAGGAGCCACCGCTCGGAGTCCCGAGCGCGGGTTGGGCGCTCGACACACCCGCCGATGACAACGCGGGCCTTACCGACCACTCCATCGCTAGTTCGGATCACCACAGCCACTGAGGCGAGCGCGGCATCGTGCGTCCTCAAGCCAAACTTCGCAAAGCCACATCCCGCCCCTTTGAGGCTAGGGAGTCGAACCGAGCACAGGAGCTCGTCTTCGCAGCGGTCGGTGGCTCCCGCGCCCAGGAAGAACTGCTCAGCGGTTAGCTCCCGATTGCCACTGACGGAGGTCAGTGTGAGCGCTGAGTCGCATGCCGTCAGCAGGGTTGGCACATCAAACGCGGGCTCGGCCTGACACGCCGCGCCCCCAAGCGTGGCCATCGACCTGACCGCGGTATCCGCGATCTCCGCAACGACGGCGCCGACGTAACGCAGCGTTGGATCGATCCCCGTGGCCTCTTGTTCCAAGGCCGCATAGGTTGTCGTCGCGCCGATTACGTATTCGGCTTCGCCCACACGAACCCCGCGAAGGTCAGGAACGTGCGCAAGGCTGACTAGTCGGGCGGGTGTTGCGTGTCGCGCCTTCATCGCGAGCAACAGACTCTGGCCACCGGCGATAGGCTGCGCCTCGTCGCCGCCGTCCCTCAGATCCGCGGCGGCTTCTTCGATCGACCCTGGGCGTAGAAACCGGAACGGTCTCATTCTTCGAGAAACTCAAGCTCGTCGGCGTCCTCGAGCTCCGGCCATTCACGCGGACCCTGATAGGTGGGCATGTCCTGCGGAAAGGTGAACGAGTCCCTGCCCTGGCGTCTCATCTCATCGATCGCTACTAACACTCGCTCGGGTGTGATCGGGAGACAGGTAAAGCGTATGCCCGTCGCGCGGCGAAGAGCGTTTGCGACCGCGGCGGGTACCGGCGGCGTGGCGCTCTCACCGGCTCCCTTCTGGCCCCCCGGAATCACGGTCGACGGTGCAGGCAACTCCAACGCTGCCCGCAGATGGGGCACGTCGGCAGCCGAGGGCGCCGGATAATCCTTGAATGAAGGGTTCGCCATTCTGCCGTCGGACTCCCACCGGCACTCCTCACCATAAACCATCGCGAATCCGTGCAGGAAGCCGCCCTTGTGTTGCCCGTCGACGATCAGCGGATTGATCACGACGCCGCAGTCGTGCGCCATCACGTAGTCCCTCAGCGTCCACCGACCGGTCTCGACGTCCACGTGCACCCAAGCTGCATGCGCGGCGCAGCTATAGGTCGGACTAAGGTTGCCGCTACCGTCGCCCCGTTCCCGCTCGGTCGGCGTGTCATACGTGGCGCGTCCCTCTATGGCTCCGGGCTCAAAGCCGTCCGGCAGCTGGTGAGTCGCGTAGGCAGCCAGAAGGGTGAGGTTCTCGACCAAGAGGCCGGTATCGGGTCGGTCGCGCAAGTGAACACGATCATGGGTTATCTCGAGGTTCTCAGGGTGGGCGTCAATGACGTGCGCAGCAAGTGTCAACAGCTTCTCCCGCGCCGCCTCGGCCGCAAGGCGGGCGGCCGTGCCAAGTATCGCTGCGCCTCTGCTGCCCCATGTCCCCAGGCTGAACGGGGTGTTGTCCGTATCGGCGCTTGACACTCGGATCTTCTCGATACCCACGCCGAGAACGTCTGCGACGATCTGAGCGAGGACCGTCGCGTGCCCTTGGCCGTGCGGCGTGTCGCCTGAGAAGACGCTCACCGTACCGTCCGTTTCGAGGACCACACGGACGGCCGATAGGTCGCTGTCGAGCGACGGATGACGGGCACTCGTGTACTTCATGCACACGGCGAAGCCAATGCCCTCGCCGGCTTCGAGCCGCGACTGACTCTCGGGCCATCCGATCGCACCGGCGGCAGCACGCAGGCAGTCATCGACGCTGGTGCTGTCGACATACTGCCCGAGAGGCGTGCTCGTGGGGCAGTCGACGCCGGCGACGCAGTTGCGCACGCGGATCTCCACAGGGTCAAGTCCGAGCTCCTCGGCCGCCATATCGAGGAGCGACTCCTTGGCAAAGATGGCTTGGGGCACACCGAAGCCGCGGACCGGCCCAGCGGGACCCGTATGTGTGTGTACGGCAAACCCATTCGTCTTGATGTTGGCGATGGGATACGGCAGCATCCCGATCTGGGTACCGATGCGCATGATCTGATTACCCCAGGCTGATACCGCGCCTCCGTTGACCACAATGCGCTCGCTGTAACCCAGGATGGCGCCTTCCCTGTCTAGTGCCATTTCGGCATACCGGACCTGGTTCGTGCGCGAAGTGCCGACACGAAACACCTCGGCTCGTGTCAGCATGTAGTTCACAGGACGTCCGAGCCGCATTGCAAGCACGGCCGCGATGACCTCCCACGGGAACAACTCGCCCTTCGACCCAAAGCTTCCGCCTACGCTCAACGCGACTACGCGGACCTTGGTTCGGGGTAAGTGCAGCGCACGAGAAAGCGCATCCCGCAGGATGTGCACCATCTGGGTAGATGAGTACAGGGTGAGGCGGCCACTTGCCACGTCATAATCAGCCACGCAACCATGCGGCTCTAGGGCGGCGGCGTGGGTGCGGCCCGTGGTGAACCGCTCGCGTACGACTACAGCGGCTCGCTCGCGGACGCGGTCGTAATCGCCGATCCGGATCCGATACTCGGCGTCGAACGTGTTGCCGGTACCGAATTCATAGGCGATGGTGTCCTGTACGACGGGTGCACTGGGATCCATTGCCGCCTCGGGATCGATGACTGCCGGGAGCGTCTCGTATGCAACCTGTATCGCGTCAATCGCGTCCAGCGCCTGCCAGCGGGTCTCCGCCACCACGGCCGCCACTTCCTGACCCTCGTAGATCACCTTGTCGGTCGCGAATGGGAAGCGATCGCCGACCAGCACATCCTTGGTTAGATCGCCCCATGGCTCGACTTTCCCGACCAGATCGGCGCCGACAAGAACGTCGTGCACGCCGGGCATTTCGGCCACGGTGCCCGTTTCGAGGCTCGTGATCCGCGCGTGCGCGTGTGGACTGCGCAGAATCCCGGCGTACACCATCCCCGGCAGCCGGAGATCGTCAACGAAGTGCGCGACGCCTGTGAGCAGTGCGAGATCCTCGCGACGTGGGAGCGCCTGACCCACGTACAGTCCACCCGCGGCGTCGCCGAGTGACTGCTTGTGGGCGCTCACCACGTGAGGTAGGAGATTGCCGCGAGCATCCGTCGCCGCTCGGTCTCGTTGCCTTTGATCTTCACTCGACCCGCGATTGACTCAATCGCGGCCGTCGTCTCTTCGTAGTAGATGCGGTTCATGGTTTCCGACAGCATCACTACAAGCAGCCTGGCCTTGGCTGGGGTTCCAGGGCTCACGCTTTCCACCCGGCCTTCCTCGATCACGACGGTGTAGTCGACCGCGAGATCGGGCATCCGTATGACGACTGGCCAACCGCGCCAGTTCCTCAGCGTTTTGAGCACGTCCTTGTTCCCGTTCCACCGGTACTCGTAGTAATGCTTAAGAACCTCAAGCATGTGCTCGGCCGTCATCACGTCCGGCCGTGCTAGGAGTTCGGACTCGATGTTTCGGTCGTTCTCGGTCATGCGATACGTTCCAGGGCCCGCTGGGCCGCCGGCTACCCCCGGGGTCCCGGATTGGGGCCTGGGCTTGCGTGATGCATCATATGCACCTAGCGAGATCCGGCAACCAGATCGCTGCCGCCGACCGATCTCTTTCGGCGTCGGCGCCTGCTCCCGCCGGTCGGCCTCGGCCGCCGGGACATCCAGGCTGGTTCCGTTTCTGCTCGTCATTGAAGCGGCAGCTTGAGCTCACAAGCGCGCTGCCGACTCGCGCCGCTGCATCACGGCGCGGCGATAACGCTTCCCTCGTGCCGTGCGGGGGACCACGAAGTAGTCGTACGCCATCACCGCTGCGACGAGCCCGAACCACACATACGACGGGGCTGGGTATGCCTTCAACACGCCGTAGGCCATCAGCCCGGCCGCGATGATCAGGACGAGGGCTATCGGGACACCGAATCGAGAGACGACCGGTCGCTCAAGTTTCTTGTTGCGCCGCATGCCGAGGAAACACAGAGCGCCGGCGATGTACAACGTGACGGCCCAGGCGCTCACCATGTGAACGATGAAGGTCCAACTCGTCCAGTACGCCCCGGCAAGTGCCAATGCGACCAGGAACAGGATTGCCACCCAGGGGACGGCCGCACGCTTGGAGTAACGACCAAAGATCCGAGGTAGCGCACCCTGTTGGGCGTAGGTCGAGATCGTCTTGCCCATCGCCATGAAATAGACGTTGAACGTCGTCGCGTTGCCGACGAACACCCAGATCAGGACCAGCACGTACAGCAGTCCACCGCCGTATTTGGCGTGCACGAAGCTCACGGGCGGAACCGCAAAGCTGAACAGGGTGTTGAGCGGGAAGACCCCAAGCACCCCGACGCCAACCACGAACTCGAGGAAGAAGAGCTGCAGGAGGCCTCCGATCATGCCCTGATTGCGGCATTTCTTGAAGTCGTCCCAGTCGTCCACGAGGATCGCCTGGGCTTCCAGAGAGCCAGCCATCAGCGCGATCCAGAGACCTACCACGGTAAACAGGCCGATGACGCCGGGAGCGCTGGCCCCCTTTAGGTTGGCTGACCAGACGTGCGAGTTGAAGTGAGCCCAGACGAGGATTCCGAGCACTACGTTCAAGACGAGCAGGATGGTGACGAGGCCCGCTTGGAGCTTGGCAGTGATCTGGAAGCCGATGAGATTGAGAAGGGCGATTGGCGCGATCAACGCGAGCGGCCAGAGGTGATGATCCACCCCCGGGGCCAACGTTTGGAGCAGCTCCCCGGCGATTTGGAACTCCAGCCACATGAATGCGGCGTAGACCGGGACGAACAAGATGAAGTACGCGGTGCCAAGCGAGAACAGGCCAGCTTCTCGGCTCCAGGATTGAATCCACCCCGCCTCCGGTACCGCGGTGATCATCTCGCGGTAGAGCCACCAAGCGGCGAACATCACCGCGGCGGCAATAACGAAGCCTACGATCCCCCATTTCAAGCCGTAGACGCTCGCGATGTAGACGATGAATCCCCAGGTCAGCATGGCGAGAAACTCGCCCGAGCCAATCGTCGAGACATCAAACCATGTGAGCCTGCGCTCGCCGACTAGCTCGACATCGTCGAACGCCGCATCGCTAGTCGCGGCCACGTCCTCGCTGACCGACATACGGCCCCTCCTCTTCTCGACCTAGTCGGCTGGTGCCGACGTCACCGCGAAACGTCGCGCATCGGGGCAGCCGTGGCGTCGGGGAATCGCCTCCTTCACGTGAGGGTTTTCCCCATCCGAACAGCAGACGCCATCGGGTCATGCCCTCTCGCTGCGGTCGACCAATTCCCAGCGCCCAGTCCGCCACGATCGTTGGATAGCCGCGAGTACTCCTACGTTGCTAAGCGCGTCCTCGACGCCGGGCTGGCAGCGCGCACCGGTGGCGATGGCCTGGCAGAACTCGTGGGCCTCGATGACTTTCAGGTCATCGAGGCCCATCGGTAGTCCCTGGGCCGGCTGGAATTTGCCGAAAGCCCCGTGGCGCTGATCGGCGGTGACTATCGCCGCCCCAACGTCCGTGCCGGGTGTGATGGCCGGATAGATGCTCAGCTCGTTCAGGCGGTCGAACCTCCACGAGAGGGCGCCGCGAGTCCCGTACACATCCAGGCCGATGTCGGAATGACGGCCGACGGCGACACGGCTTGCCTCTGCCGAGCCGAGGGCGCCGCCGGCGAACCGTAGGAGACTGATCACATGATCGTCGCGTCCATTCGGCGAATGCGCGTGTACCGGAGGCTCTGCATCAGGCACATCGATGGCCGTCGCCGCTGAGCAGACCTCGCTAACCGAGCCGACGATGGAAGCAAGCAGGTCGAGCACGTGGACCATCAGGTCCCCGACGGCGCCGTAGCCGGCGCGCGCCGGCTCGAAGCGCCATCCATCCCGCGCTGACGAGGGCGCGCCGAAGTCACTCAGCATGAATCCCCGAGCAGATGTGATCTCGCCGAGGTGGCCGCAGGTCACTACATCTCGCGCGCGCCGGAGGACCGGGACAAAGCGAAGGTCAAGACCGACCATGCAGCTGACGTTCGCCATCCGTACCTCCTTGGCAATCTCTGTCGTTTCGGCTAGAGAGCGACCCACGGGCTTTTCGATCCAGACGTGTTTGCCGGCCTGTGCGGCGCTGATTGCGACGTCTCGGTGCAGATCGTTCGGGACGGTGATGCTGACGGCCTCGACATCAGGATGCCCGACCACCTCGTGCCAGTCGCACGTAAACGCCTCAAAGCCCAGACCCAGTGCCAATCTGCCCCGCTCGCCGCTGTTGTCGGCTGCGATGACGAAGCGGGGCGTGAGCTTCTGTTCGCTGAAGTGGAGGGGAGCCCGTGCATAGGCCATTGCGTGAGCTCGGCCCATCCATCCGAGACCGACCAGCCCAACGCCTAGGGTCCGATTCGCTGCGGCGGTCACCAGATCAGAGCTCCTGATGAAGGGGCCTCAGCACCAACTCATTGACGGCGATTGAGTGCGGCTGGTTGAGCGCAAAGAGAACGGCGTCCGCGACCTGGTCCGGTTCGAGCCTGGGAGCTGTGACATCGTCAGCCAGCAGTGGGGTGTCGACGCGGCCAGGCTCGACGAGGATCACTCGAACGCCAGTGCCGACAAGTCGGCGCCGCGTGGATTCTGCCATGCCTGCGATCGCCCACTTGGTAGCCGAGTACAAGTCCCCCGGGATCGGGACCCGACCTGCCACCGAGCCCATGAGCACCAGATCCCCTTCGGCTTGAATAAGGAGGGGCGCGGTAGCTCTGATGGTGAGCGCCACACCGTAAACGTTAGTGAGGACCATCTGACGCCAGGCGTCGGGCGTGTCCTGACCGTCGATGAGCGGCGAGCCGAGCTCACACCCGGCGTTGGCGACTACCGCGTCCACGCGCCCAAACCTCTCTACCGCCCGCAGCGCGAGTCGTTGCTGCTGATCCCACTCGACCACGTCACACCCCACCGGTAGCACTTCGGTTTGCTCTCGGATCTCGTCGGCGACGCGTGAGAGGCGTTCCGATGAGCGCGCCACCAGGACGAGAGCGTATCCCTCCCTGGCCGCGCGACGAGCGATCGCAGCGCCAATCCCGCTGGAGGCGCCGGTAACGAGGACCACACGGCTAGCTCCCATCGAGCTCATACCCATCAGCATGGATCGATCCGACCCCGAGGTACGCGAAGACCACCTCGGCGGGTCGATGCCCACCGTTGTGGAAACCGTGCCACTCGCCGGCCTGGACGAGCGTCAGATCGCCCTCGGCCAGCGAGATGCACGAACCGGCGCCTAAATGTCGGCAATCCTCTCCGCTGAGTACGTGCAAGACCTCCGCGGCGAATCGGTGACGGTGTACCGCGTGCTCACCCCCAGGCTCGAACTCCGCGTACCCCACGAGCAGGCCGCGCGCCCCGACCGTGGTGTTCGTGAGCGTCAGGGTTGACCTGACGCCGCAGAACCCCATATTCCGGTGCAGGTATTGGGGTTGCATATCGCGGCGCCGCACCACCCGGGGGCAGTCCAGGCTTGGTTCGCTGGCGGATTGGACCGATCTCGGGGCGTAAAGGATCAGAAGCTGAGCGTCCGTGGATCCGTCGTTACGTACGCTGAGCTCTGCGTCGTCAGGAAGAAAGACGGCATCTCCTGGGGCCAATGACGGACATTGGCCGCCTAAGCATTCGACAGACCCTCGGATCAGCACGGCGGCGGCTTCCCCGGAGCGCTCCTTTCGTGTCGCGTAGACGCCGCGGCGTTCGAGCGCCGCCAACGCGACGACGCCTTGGCCGGCGTCGCCAGCGCCATCGGTGACCGGATAGCGCCGAGCGGTCCAGCGGATCACACCGCGGCTCGAGGCTCGAGGGGCGCTCCGACGCTAGGGTCCACCATCTGGCAAAGCTAAGGTCGGACGCCATAGCTTGCAACCGGGGAATCCCGATCGCGACGTCATGAAAGCCCGCTGCTGCGTGAAACCGACCAAACTGGCCTTGCATCGGTCGGCACGGAGCGGGAGAACCCGCGCGGAGGTTGGGATTTTCCCATCCTTGGGCTGCACCCCGCCGGGCTACGATTTGGCAATTCAGTCTGCCGTGGCCGAAACGGAGAGAGCATGCCCATAAACGGGAATCGCGCCGCCGCCCTCGACGAGCTCGTGCGCCCAGACGACGGACGGGTCAGCAGGCGCATTTTCATCGACCCTGGGCTTTACGGGCAGGAGCTGTCACGCGTTTTCACCCGCAGCTGGCTGTTTTTGGCGCACGCTTCTGAGATCCCGGCCCCGGGTGACTACGTGACGCGCGTCGCCGGCGGCGACCCGGTCATAGTGGTGAGGACGGAGGACGACCGGATCAGGGTCTTCCTCAATGCTTGCCGGCACCGTGGCATGCAGCTGTGCCGGGTGGACCGGGGCAACTCGTCGCATTTTCGTTGCCCGTATCACGGCTGGACGTACAACAACGGCGGTCGGCTGATCGGGGTACCGACGCAGAGGCTGGCCTACGGCGACCGGCTGGATCGCGCCGCCCTGGGCCTGACGGAGCCACCGCATATACGGGTTCTGCATGGTCTTGTGTTCGCCAATTGGGATCCGGACGCCCCGGCGCTGGAGGACGAGCTCGGTGAGATGCTCTGGTACATGGAGATCCTGTTTGGCAAGACCGAGGGCGGGATGGAGGTTGTCGGCTCCCCGCAACGGTCGAGCGTCGCGATGAACTGGAAGCTGGGAGCTGACAATTTCACCGGCGACGGCTACCACGTTGCGATGACTCACCGCCATGCCCTCGAGCTCGGGTTGTTCGGCGGCGGCACGAACATGGGCCACACGATCCATACTCCGAACGGGCACGGGGTTCGGTTCCAGAACTTCCCTCCAAGTGTGCCCCTCCCTCACCATCTGGCGCTGCCGGAAGAGGTGCTGCGCTCGATGGAGCGCACGCTCACCGAGGAGCAGCGTGGTGCCATCGAGGCGATCACGGTCATGCACGGCAACGTCTTCCCCAACTTCTCATTCGTCGACGCGATCTTCACGACCACCGGCGACCCTGATATCCCACCGGTGTCGTTCCTCAACATTCGCGTGTGGCAGCCCTCCGGAGCGCAGACGACGGAGCTTTGGTCCTGGATCCTCGTTCCGAAGGAGGCACCACAGTGGTGGCGTGAGGCCAGCCGGGTCACGTTCATCCGAAGCCACGGGGTCGCTGGCACGTTTGACCAGGATGACGTCGAGGTGTGGACCAACATCACGGCCGCAAACCGGGGACCGATCGCCCAGCGTGAGGACTTCAACTATGAGATCGGCCTGCAGTTCGAGCCCGACCCGGCTTGGCCGGGGCCCGGTGTTGCCTACGACGCGGACTACAACGAGGCGAACCAGCGCGCTTTCTATCGCCGCTGGCTCGAAGCGATGCGTGACGGCGTCCCCGCCGAGGCGTCCCGATGAGCGAGCTCGCAGCCGAAACTCGCACGCCCGTCGGCGCCGACGAATACACCGCGGTCGCCCAGTTCCTGCATCGCGAGGCGCGCCTACTCGACGAGGGTCGCCACGAGGAATGGCTTGAGCTTCTCGACGAGACGATGGTTTACGAGATGCCGCTGACCCTCACGCGCGAGCGGGTGGAGCAGAATCGGGTCCATGATTCGGGGATCGGATACTTCGCCGAGAATCTGGCGTCGCTGCGGATGCGCGTTGATCGTCTGCGCACCGATTACGCTTGGGCTGAGGACCCGCCCACCCGCACGCGCCATATGCTCAGCAATCTCGAGGTCAGCACGTGCGAGGAACCCGACCGGTTTGACGTACGTTGCGTGTTCGTGGTGTTCGCGAGTCGGGGAACCCGTACCGACTGGGAGCAGCTCGTCGGCCACCGTCGCGATCAACTGGCTCGGCGCGGGGAGGAGTGGCGTATCTTGCGCCGGACACTCTTTCTTGATCAGGCCGTCCTCGGCGCGAACTCGATCAGCATCTTCCTGTGAGCGGCGACGCGACCGACGACCGCGACGAATCGGCTTCCGGCCCGGAGCTTGAACCAGACCCCGACTGGATCGAGATCGGCAACGAGTTCGCATCCGTTCTCCTTCGCCGCGTGATGACGCGCAACGGTGCCCGGCTGGAGATCCGCTCGCCCAAGCGAGAGCTGAGCGTGCTACTCGACGCGACGATCCTCGAGGGTTTGACGTGGCAGACTTCGGAGTCGTTCTCGTTGTTCCTCGAGACGCCGCTGGAACCGCTCAGCCGACGCCGGTCTGGATGAAATACCGCTACAACTGCCACGCTTAGAGTGAGGTCCACCGGGAATCGGCTGGCCGTGAACACGACGCTCCAGGATCTGATCGACCAGCGATACGTCTCGATCATCGAGCTCGTCCGTAGCCTCGGGGCAGTGTCGGACTGGGATCAGCTCGCTGCGTGCGTGTCCGCGGCTCTTGCACCAGGGCTAGATCATCCGGTGCGCCTATGGGCGACTCTGCCAGACGGACCGCAGGAGATCGTTCGGCATCCCGGGAACCGCATGCTCCCCTCTCGCGACTCGCGCGTCGTTCGGCGGGCGGCCAGCGCGCCTGCCCCCCAAGAGACCGAGGACGGCTTCGTGCTCATAGGGCTACAGGCTGGGGGTACGCCGCTTGGCGTTCTTGAGCTCGCGTCCGAGGGCGCTGACCCGGAGCTGGTGTGGCACGTGGCGCCGCTTGTCGCGCTACGAGCCGCGGGCCTGGCCGCCAACGGAACCGGTGGCCTGGTGCTGGCCGTCCCTTCGGCCGACCCAGAGGTCGCCACGGTCATGAACACGTTCGCTGCGCAGGCGAAACAGCTTCTCGACCATGATCGCCTCAGCGCCTATCTCCTGACCCCAGATGGCCGCTCCGTCGAGCGCTTCGCCGTGGCCACCTCGCCGGCGTTGCCCGGTGAGGGCGTGATCGTCCCGTTTTCCGAGTTCGGTCTTCGCCACATCCTGCTCACGAACCGGGCACTGGTCTCCGAGGACCTGGCCAGCGACTCGCGGATCGTCGGTCGTGAGGACCGCGTCGTCGCGCAAGCGGGGTTCCATGGCCTGTTGAGCGTCCCGCTGCGCCTCGACGGCAAGCCATTCGGGGTCTTGAACTTCGTCAGCCGCACGGCAGGCTTCTATCACGAGCAGGACGCGCTGCTCGGCCAGCAGGTCGCCGACCAGGTTGCAGTGTTCTTCGCCCATCTCCGGCGCCAGCGTGCTGCGCAGGTCTGGACCCGTCACACCGTGGCCGAGCACGAGCGCGCCCGACTCGCGCGCGAACTGCATGACACGCTGGCGCGGGCGGTGCCCGAGATCGCTCGCGGTGCGCGGGCACTCGCTAGCGAGACCGCTGACCTTGTCCCAGGTCTCGCTGCGCAAGCCCAAATCCTCGCCGCCGACGCCGAGACGGCCCTAGCCGACACACGCCGGGCACTCGTGAATCTTGTACCACCGGCCCTCGAATCGCACACGATCGAGGAGGTGATCGAGGCCGAGCTGACCCTACTTCGAGGCACCCAGAAGCTCGAAACGGCTTTCGCAGCGCGCGGCGACGCGACCCGCCTGACGCTTGGGGCACGGCGGGCCGTGTACCGCATCCTGCAAGAAGGCGTCGCCAACGTTCGCCAACACGCGCACGCGACACGTGTCGAAGTGACACTCGACGTCGGACGTGACCTCACCCTCACGATCGAGGACAACGGCATCGGGTTTGACCCCGCGTGTGCCTACGCCAGCGATGGGCTCGGCCTGCGGTTCATGCGGGAGCGGGCCCAGTCACTCGGGGGCAGCCTTCGAGTCGAGAGCTTTCCTGACCGGGGGACAACGCTCGTGTTCGAGCTGCCCTATGTGGGGCAGGCGGCGGAGGTGGCAGCCGATGCGTGGCAAGCTGCCGAGGCCAGGCCTATGACCGGCGTGAACCTGCGCGTGTTCGTCATCGAGAGTCACCCATTGCTGCTCGCCGGCCTCAAGCAGGTATTCGGCCAGCGCAATGATGTGCGGCTCGTTGGAGACGCGCCAACTGGTCGCGAGGCACATGGTTATGTCGCGCGGCTCCGACCCGACGTTGTGCTGCTCGACGTAGATGCGGATACGGAGGAAGCGGAGGCGGTTACCCGACAGATGAAGCAGACCTCGCCGACAACGGTTGTGGTCGGCATGTCAGACATGGGCATGGCGGGGTCGACGCGACTCATCGAGCATGGCGCGAGTGGTGTGGTGTCGAAAGACCTCGGCGGCGATGAGCTTGTCGAGGTGATCGCCGCGCTCGCCGGGGGTAGCCACGTGTCCTCAGCCGTTGACGCCGGTGGGCCGCATCCGGCATCCGGCACCAGGCTGACTCCGCGCGAGCGAGCGATTCTTGCGCTTGTCGCCGCGGGACAGACCAACGCAGAGATTGGCCAGAGCCTCTTTCTCGCCACCAAGACGATCGAGCGGCATGTCGCGAGTATTGCATCGAAGCTTGGGGCACAAAATCGTGCCCACGCCGCTGCCCTCGCCGTGGCAACCGGTCTCGTGCGCCTGGACCCCCCGAGCTGAGGAGGCTGGCGATTGCTCAGGCCGGGCTCAGGTGCAGTCGCTCGCGCACGTCAGCCGGCGTCGCGATCGGACGCTCGGCTATCGCGCACAGGGCCGCGGCCCTCTCGACGAGCTGAGCGTTAGAACGAGCGAGTTCGCCCTTGGCCCAGTAGACGTTGTCCTCATAGCCGACGCGCACATTGCCGCCAAGCGCGATCGCGGAGAACGTGAGGGGTAGCTGACTCGCGCCGATTCCGATCGCCTGCCACGCAGCTCCGGCTGGAAGCGCTGAACGTAGCATCGGCAGCAACGCAGGGTCACCTGGCATGCCGCCCCGCACGCCCATCACGAAGCTGAACTGCAGCGGTTCTTCGATCAGGCCGGCCTTGACGAGATCGAGGCACAGGCGCACGTGCCCGACGTCGTAGACCTCGAGCTCAGGATGCATGCGGCGCTCCCGCATCCGGTTCGCGAGCCGTTCAACGAACTCGGGCGGATTGTGAAAGGTGCCCTGGCCAAAGGTCATGGAGGCCGGGTTAAGCGTCGCCATGGGCACGTCGACCAGCGTGCCGTCGAGGATCCCGAGGCGCTCCTCCACCGGAGCTCTGAGGCCGACGCCGGTCGACGCCTGGATGACGATGTCGCAGCGGGATCGGATCTCCGCAACGATCTGCGCATAGATGGCCGGGTCCGCCGTTGGCTCGCCGGCCTCATCGCGCGCGTGGATGTGGGCGACCGCGGCTCCCACCTCCGCGGCTTCGGCGACTGCGGCGCCGATTTCGTGCGGCGTGAGCGGCACTTGGGGATGCTGGGCGCGCGTCGTGAGGGGACCCGTGGGCGCCACGGTGATGACGACCGGGTCGCTCATCAGTCCGCTACGACCGCAATCGCCTCGATCTCGACCAGCAGCTCCGGCCACATGAGCTGCTTTACCTCCAGCAGCGTGGCGGCCGGATAGGGTGGGGTCAGATACCGTGCTCGCACGGCTGCGAGCTCGGCGAAGCGCGTCACGTCCGTCATGTAGGTCGTGATCTTGACGACGTCGTCGAACGTCGCGCCGGCCGCAGCCAGGGCGAGCTTCAGGTTCTCCATCACCTGCTCGGTCTGTTGAGCGACGTCCCCTTCGCCGACGACGTGACCGTCCGCGTCGAGCGCCACCGTGCCGGCGCAGAACACGAGTCGGCCGTCGGCCGGGGCGTGCGTGACGTTCGCGTAGGGCCCCACTGGCCTGGGCAGCCCGCGAGGATCGAGTGACGTCTTCATGATTCCGGCCCCGCACTCGAGTGCAGCTGGGCCGGTTTCTCAAATAGCTGTTCGCCCAGCGGGTGGACTTCCCACGGCGCGAGGCCGCGCGGACGCACATCTGCCCGGCCCAGAGCTAGGCGCAGGCTTTCGGTCTCGGCCCGGTCGACCTCGTAGATGAGCGCATCGGCGTCGACCTCCGTAATCGCGACGCCGTATACGGCGCGGGCCTTCTCAAGTGTGAGCAGCCCGTCGATCACGTCGTCGAGCACGCTCTGCACCTTGCGCTCCCACGGCAGGCCATAACCACCGCCTCCGTTAGACGCGAAATACAGGTGGTCGCCCGCGCTCAGCCGGGCCTTCGTGGTGAACATGCCAAGGTTCTCTTCACCTTCCGTGTTCGGATTCAAGACCACGAGATTCGGGCCGCCGTTGGTACCACCGGCGAGTCCCGGAGGTCCGAAACGCTCTCGGTCGCCCAGCACCACGAGCTCGGTGTCGCCCCAGGCGCGGAAGCTGCGCGATAGGCCGAAGCCGCCTCGGAACTCGCCGTCGCCACAGGAGTCGACGACGCCCTCACAGTCGACGAAGTGCATCGGATACCAGCGCTCGAGGGTTTCGATCGGCTGGTTGGATGCACCGCCGATGAAGATCATCATGTAGAAGGAGTTGCCGTCCGCGTAGGTACGCGCGCCCTGTCCGCCCTCCAACCAGAGGTAGGAGACGAACGGAGAGTTAGTCTTGGGGTGGATGCCGCCGGTGCAGAAGTTCTGCAGATTCACCGTTGCGGCGTGGACTCGGCGCGGATCTACGTTCTGGAGCGCCTGCCCCCAGCAAGCCATGGTGACCGCGTCGGCCTTCTCGTAAGCGCCAGAGCAGTACCCGGTCACGGGTGTGGGTTCTTCGACGTCGACGCAGGTTCCCTTCTTCGAGATCACGTTGATCGAACGCACCACGCCATGGTTGAGCGGCGCGAGCTCTGGAAAGCAGTGCATAGTCCCGTCAAAGGTTGCCGAGAGCAGCGCCGGGCGCGCGAAGCCCCATGAGGCCTTCGGCGCCGGGCCGCAATTGCTCCAATCGATCGTGACCTGGTCGCCGTCGATCGTCATCCTCGCGTGGACCCGGATTGGCGGCTGGTCCTCGCGGCCGATGTCACGGTCGCCGAAATCCTCGAACTCGTACACACCATCCGGCAACCGTCTCACCCAATCGCGGAAGAGCCGCTCGGAGTGATCCATCGTGTCCTCAAAGCCGTCATTGACGACCTGTGCCCCTAGCTTCTCGACAAACGAAAGCAAGCGCCGCTCGACGAGGCGCCCTGCCTGGTACTGGGCGATGATCTCCGCCTGGCGCTCTCTCGGTACGCGGATGTTCATGGCGATCAGATCCCAGATCGCCTTCACCGGCTCGTCCCGCTCGTACAGCTTGAGCGGCGGCATCCGTAGGCCCTCCGCGTAGCACTCGGTCGCCTGGGGATTGAATGTCCCGTGCATCGGGCCGCCAACGTCGGGCCAATGGCAGAGGGCGATCGCGAAAGCGAACACCTCACCATCCAGGAAGATCGGACGTATGACCTTGACGTCGTTTTGGTGGGTGCCCCCCGTGTACGGGTCGTTGTAGATGTAGACGTCGCCTGGGGCAAACCGAGGCACTTCGCGCACGAGGTTCTGAACCGAGGACTCAAACGTGCCCATGTGTGGCGCCTGGTCGCGCTGGCCGTGGGAGACGAGGCGGCCGTCTGGAGTGAGAATCGAAACGGAATAGTCGTGACCCTCAGTGATCGTCGGCGCGTAGGACACTCGCTCGATCAGCGCACTCGCCTCGTTGCAGATCGAGCGAAAGGCATTGCGCAGCACTCCGAACGTGATCGGATCGAGACGGCGCGCCGGCGTGGTCATCGTCTGTTGCATAGAACGATCTCCTTGGCCGCGCTAGCTGGCCGTTTCGAGGATCAGGTTGCGGTACTGGTCTACGCTTGCCCACCAGCCCGGGGGAACGACCACGGTCGTGTCGGCCTGGTCGACGATCGCGGGCCCGTCGAACCGAGCGCCCGGCTTCAGCATCGTTCGGTCATAGATAGGCGTGACCGCGAAGTCCTCGAGGCTGTGGAAATACACGTTGCGCTCCGAGCGGAGTGCCTCAGACGACGGTCCGTGATCCTCGACTTCGGGAAACTCCGCCCGGTGCGAGCGTCCCAGCGCCCCGACACGCGCGTTGACGATCTCGACGCTGGCAACATCCGGCGGCAACCGATAGCCGAACTCGCGCTCGTAGGTTTCGCCGTAACGCTCGACGAGGTCCGCGATTGCGGCGGCATCAGCAGGCGGCGCCGGCAGGCTGATGTTGATGTACGGCGTCTGGCCGTAGTAGCGGAGGTCGAGTGAGAGTTCCAGCGCGCGCCGATCTTCGGCGATGCGCTCCCCGTCAAGGGCGGCCTGTGCACCTTCGACCAACCGGTCGAAAGTAGCCACAAGCTCGGCTGGCTCGAGGTCCGAGACCTGTCGCATGACCGGGCTCAGAAAGTCGTGCCGAACGTCGACCTGCAGGATGCCGATCGCGGAGGCCAGTCCAGCGTTCGGCGCGACTACCACCTGCGGAATGCCAAGCTCCTCGGCGATCTCAGCCGCGTGCAGCGGTCCGCCGCCGCCTCCGGCAACGAGGACGAACTCGCGCGGGTCGTAGCCGCGTTCGACGGAGATCAAATGCGTCGCGCTCGTCATATTCGTGTTCGCGATCCGCAAGATGCCCGCGGCCGTCTCGGTGACACCCAGTCCAAGTTCGTCCCCAAGCCGCTTGATCGCATCGGCGGCGAGCACCGCGTCGATCGCAACATCTCCTCCGAGGTACGTGTCCGGGTTAAGCCGCCCCAGGTAAAGCTGGGCGTCCGTGATCGTGGCGCTCTCATTGCCGTTTCCGAGACAGGCCGGACCGGGGATCGCGCCCGCGCTCTGGGGTCCGCATCGCAACGATCCGCCGGCATCGACCCATGCAATCGTGCCTCCGCCGGCACCGATCGCCACCAGATCAATCGCCGGAAACAGGATCGGAATGTTCCAGTCGACGCGCCACTCGGGCGCAAGCCTCGGAGTGGAGGCCTCGACCAGCGAAAGATCGGTACTCGTTCCGCCCATGTCGAAGGTGATCACGTTGGCGAAGCCGGCGAGCTTGCCGACCTCCATACCGCCGATCACGCCACCGGCCGGGCCGGAGTGGCAGATCCGCGCCGGCACTTCCGCGGCGGCCCGCGCGGTCATCACACCGCCGCCGGAGTGCGTCACGAATAGCTCCCCCTCGTAACCCCAGTCGCGCAACGCCCGCCCGAGAGCGTCGAGGTACGTCTCGATCACCGGTGCGAGGTAGGCGTTCGCCGCAACGGTGGAAGTACGTTCGAATTCACGAATCTCAGGCAGGATTTCCGAGGAGGTCGATACGAAGATGTCCTGGCCCAGTTCCGCCTCCAGGATCTCCTTCGTGCGCCGCTCGTGCTCAGGCAACATGAACGAGTTGATGTAGGAGACTGCGACCGACTCAATGCCGCGCGCCTTGAACTTGCGCGCTGCAACGCGCACGTCGTCCTCGGCAAGCGCGGTAAGGACGTTGCCTTCGTAGTCGACGCGCTCGTCGACCTCAAGGATTTGTCGCCGGCGCACGAGTGCCGGCGACGGGTCCCAATTCGAGTTGAACAGATCGGGTCGGTTCGCCCGACCGGCGAGGAGCACATCGCGCATGCCCTTGGTCGTGATCAACCCCGTCTTCGCGCCACGTCGCTCGATGATCGCGTTCGTCGCGATTGTGGAGCCGTGCTTGAAGTCGACGATCTCCTGGGGCTGGATCTGGGCCTTGGTCAGCGCGTCCATCACGCCATCGATAAAGCCCGGAGGCGTTGAAGGACTCTTGACGGCGAGGATCTCGCGAGTCTCCTGGTCGTAGGCGATGAGATCAGTGAACGTGCCACCGATGTCCACCGCCACCCTGAGCTTGCGCACTGTGTTGGCCTCCTCGATCATGTTTGCGAGCAGCTGCGGCAGGGCGGATCGCCGCGAACCGGTAGACGCAATCTCGTGCATTTGTGCAGCGACGCCAATAGGAGCATGCCGGTTTCCCCCGCGGGTTTTCCCGCTGCCTATCCGGGCTCAGGCAGGTTTGAGGAGCTCAATCGAGGCGATCTCTTCGCCCACGCCAAGCTCGCACGCACGCCGCCACACCGCTGCCGCGATCGCCAGGTCCTGCTCAACCGAGCCGATCGACTTATAGACCGTGAGCCCTGACCTGGTCGGTGGTGGCTCTGACAGGTATGCCCCCAGGGTGCAGACCCGGCTGGCATCCAACCCGTCGGCCGCGGCAAGGAGGTCGCCAGACTCCTTGAGGGCATCCGCCGTGTCGATTACAACGTGCTTCGCTGAACCGATCAGCCGCTCGTCAAGTTCGCGTTGGACCGGTAGCGTCGAGCTCACTGAGCTGATGAAAGACGGGTCCTCGACGTCTTCGGCGCGCAGGGCGACGGTTCCATCCGTCTGCGTCGCGCACATCACCATGTCGGCGCCCTCCGCCGCTTCTCGGGGAGAGGCGGTTAGCTCGATGTGCAGTCCCAGCTCGGCGCTGAGGTCCACCGCAAAACTCTCCCGACGCTGAGGTCGGGGGAATAGACGCGCAGCGCAGTTATGGAGCAGACAGCTGCGAGCGAGCGCAGGCCGTCACGCGCTTGGAGGCCGCTGCCGATCACCCCGAGTCGGACCTGCTCCGTCCCCCAGTGACGGCGCGCCGCAGCCGCCGCCGCTGCGCTCGTGCGCGCGACGGTTAGGTGGTTGGCATCGAGCAGCGCCAGCGCCTCCCCGGTACTGAGCCGATACAACGACGTGAGATAGCGGACGCCGTGACCCGGGACAAGCTGGAAGGTCTTGAAGCCAAGGACGTCCTCCTCGATGAGTGCGCCGCTCGTCGTACGCAGCCAGCCCCCGGCGACCCGCGCAATCGAGCGAGCGTCCGAGCGCTGCTCCTGAGCCCATGCAGATGCCACGCCGCGCGCGACAACGTCGACGGTGAGTGCTGGGGTGAGGCAGGCGCGAACGTCGGCGTCGCGCAGGATCCGTGTCATCGGGGGTTGCGCCCGACGAGAAAGGCTGAGTCGGGATCGTCGGTCATGGGGAGCCCAGAGGCCACCACCGCCGCCCGCAGTGTTGCCATCTGGCGATCGTTGATTCGGTGATGCGGACTTCGGATCGGGCCGCCGTTGAATCCGAGCAGCCAACCCTGATACTTCCACACAAGGCGATGCACCAGATTCGTCCCGCGGATTGCCTCGCCGATCACCTCGGCGTCCGCTTGGCGGATCGGATGCATCTGCCAATAGATCTCCATCGCGTCCTCGTAGCGGCCAGCCTGCAATAAGGTGAAGTAGCGCGGCACCTCACCGGCCATCGCCTCGTAGTTGGACGTGCCCATCCACCGCATGTCGTAGTTGCGCTGCCAGACGGGACTGTTGGCCTCAATCGGGTCAGTGACGACGACACGATCGCGGTAGCGCTCGAAGATCTGGGCTATCCCCGCAGCGCCCGGAGCGCCGATCTCCGTCTTGATCGCCATGACCCCCGGGACGTGATCGATAAGCCGGCCGATCAGATCAGGCGAGAAGTCGCTCGGGTGCAGCCGGCGAAAGTTCCACAGGTTCATCGCGAACACGATCGTCCCGAGATTCGAGCACTCGGTGATCGCCCGCGTGTACTCGAACACTTCGTCCTCGCTGGCAGGGTAGAACGTGAGCGGGTAGGAGACCAGCACGCCGTCAACCCCGGCCTGCTCGGAGTAACGCACGAGCTCGATGTTGTCCTCGAGGGTAGGCAGCGATGCGTGCGCGAATGTTTGCAGCTCGCCTGCCGCCGCATCGATCACGATATCGGTGACCCGCTTGAGTTCGTCCAGCGTCGTGCCGCACTCGGCCACGATCAGAACGCCCGACATGCCATAACGCTTATCAAGCGCAAGATCGTGGCGGATCGCCGCCTCGTTGACGTCGCGCAGATCAGTGGTGAAGGTTGGCAGCAAGCAGCCGCACTGGCCCCGCATGTGCTCGAGCGCCCACTCGCGCGCCTCGCCCGGACCGTATTTCGCCATCAGTCCTCCTCTCTCGAGTCGCCCAGACCGAGCCCGCGCACCGCGAGGCCGCCGTCGCTCCGAACGATCTGCCCGGTTACTGCTGGGGCATCTCGCCCTGCGAGTAACACGTAGATGCCGGCGTGATCTGCCGGCATCGCGACGATCCCCAGCGGATTTGTCGCGCCGATCGCACGCTCGGCGGCTGGCCGATCGGAGAAGTGCTCGGTCTCGCCGGCGAGCGGCTGCAGCATCGTGGCGATCTTGAGGCCAGTCATGGTGCCTCCGGGCGCGACGCCGTTTACACGTACGTCTGGCGCCAGCTCGTAAGCGAGCTGACGCACGAGGCCGACGACCGCGTGCTTGGCCGTCGTGTAGAGAATTCCGCCGCCGGCACCAGGTTCGAAACTGGCGTTCGAGGCGGTGAAGATCATCGCGCCGCGTCGCTCCTGCAGCGCGGGCGCGGTGGCGTGCGCGCCGACCAGGTAGCCGACCACGTTTATTCCAAAGATCTCCTCGGCGGCTTTCGTCAGCAGCTCCGGTCCCAGAGCGGTGATGGGCAGCGCGGCGTCGAACACACCGGCGTTCCCGACGAACGAGTCAAGACCCCCGAACGAGTCAAGTGCCGTCTCAACGGCCCGAGCGTTGTCCTCAGCGCTGCGCACATCGCCTTGAACGGCGACCACCCCGTCGCGGTGCACTTCGGCCAGCGCGTTCAGGCTTTGATCGGAGCGGTCAAACGCCACGACCCGCGCGCCTTCGAGGATGAACCGATCGACGATCCCCCGCCCGATGCCGGAGCCGGCCCCGGTGACGAGCGCGACGCGGCCCGCCAGGGCACCCGAGGATGCCTTCGTGCTCACCTAGTGCTCGGCGCCGCCCGAACGGCCCGGCCGTCGCGGCAGGCACTCGACGTCAGCACGTGCGGCGGGATGCTCTCGCGCCAAGCATCGAAGCGCATCGCGTCGAGGATACGCGGCGCAGCCGCCGGGTCGATCTGCGCCATATCCGTGTTGACCTCGATGCGATTGCCATCCGGGTCCTTGAAGTAGATGAAGATGTTGTTGCCGTTGACGTGCCGGCCAAGCGAGGCGTCGAGCGCAATTCCCTGTGCAGCCAGGAGGTCGGCGACACGCACCACGTGAACAACGCTCGGCACCGCGAAACACAGATGATTGAGCCCGGGCAGGTCGCCATCGTCGCTCGCGAAGAATGCGAGGTCGTGGTGACGGTCGCGGCACCGTAGAAAGGCGTTGAACCATGGCTGGCCGACCGGCTGGACCGACTCCGTGAGGCGGAACCCGAGCGCCTCGGTCAGAAAGCCTGCCGTGCCCTCCACATCTCCACAGGTCAGCGTCAAATGCTCGATCGGCGCTGGGCCCGCGCCGGCGAAGTGGCGGTGCTCAATCAGCGGCGTGGCGCGGAAGACTTCGGGCGCATCGCTGACCACCATCTCGGCGATGTGGCCAGACGGCAGCACAAAGCGAATGCCCTCGACAACGCCGGGGCCGTGGGCAGTCTCAACAGGCACGACCTCGACGCCAATGGCGTCGAGGCGCTCCGAGGCTTCACCGAGCGTCTCGTGATCCGCGACGGCGAGCCCGAAGTGGTCCAACCCCACCGGCCCCGGCCCTAGCGCGAGCTCGTAGCCGGGAGTTGTCCCAGTCGCCAGGTAGATCCAATCGCCCGAGCGCCCGACCTGAGCCAGGCCGAGCAGTTCGCCGTAAAAGGACGACATGCGCTCAGGATCGTTGGTCCCGAGAGCGACATGGTCGAGTCTGGCGATCAGCATCCGAATCCTTCCTGAGTATTCGACGACCTACATCCTCGACGCGGGATCACGCGTGGTCAACTCGGGTTTGCCCGACCCGCGCGCGGGTTCTCCCGCACACCCGGCCTGGGGCTCTGGGTGCGCGGCGCTTTCTCGGAGTGCGAACCGATCTCACGAGATCGTTGCCCACGCGAAATAGACGTCACATGATGAGCGAGTGTGGGCGATCGAGGACTGCCGGCGCGTGTCCGGGTGCCTGGAGCGGGGGCGGGTCCCAGCGGTGATTGGGTGATCCGGGTGGCGCCCGGGCTGACCGAGACCTCGAGAAGGGCTGTGCGTCAGCCCGGCAAGTCCGATCCGATCGACGCGACCGCGATCGCCCGGGCAGCGCTGCGTGAAGGTGTCGGCACGCTGCCGGTCGCGTTCCTCGACGAGCAGGCGCACGAGATCCGCTGGCTCACCGATTACCGCGACCAGCTGATCAACGAACGCGTCCGTCTGGTGAACCGCCTGCGCACCTCGGCGAGCGGCGCTGCTTACTCGCGGTAGATTTCGCAGATCCGCTTCAGGATCGCTTCGGTGACTCGGAGCTGCAGGCTATGAGGCAGTCGCCCGATCTGGCGGACGAGCCTTGCCCCGGATTCGCGGGCCTTCCAGGTCGGCGGCCCGGATCTGCGCGTCGAGCTCGGGCGCGATCTGCCGACGACAGCGCCGCGATCCTGGCGGCCGACCCGGCGACACCCTTCGACGTCGCCCTTCGCCTGCAGTGGCAGCCGGCGGGAGGGCGGCTGGCGATGGGCCTGGCCCACGTGCAGGGCCACCTCGACCTCTTGGAGGAGGCCGGCCGCGTGACGGCGGACACCTCACCGCGGTGTGCTATCGCCTACGTGGCTGACCTGGGCCGGCGGCGCGCTTCACAGGCGGTCGTAGCACGTCGCGGCGCCGACGTGCACGGTGATCCGGCGCCCGGTGGCAACGCCGCCGGCGTTGAAGTAGACATCGGCCGACCCGGCGCCGTCGGTGTGCCAGCTGCGCAAGCGACCGGTCGCATCGGTCACGGTGACCGTCTGATCCGGCTGGTTGGAGTGGACGTAGACGTCGTAGTCGTGATATCGGCTGCTGTAGGCGGCCCTGGCCGTGCAGTGCCCTGACGTGACCGGGGTCGACGTCGACGCGGGCGGGGCGCTGCGCGGCGGGCTTGAGGTCCGCCGCGCCAGCGACACCCAGTTGGCCACGATGGCGTGCTGCGCAGCGCGGAGCGACATCTGGCCGTCGCACACCTGGCGCCGTAGCTCGCCTTCGACCGCGTCCTTGGGGTTGGGCGAGGCGCCCGGCTCGGGCCACAGGTTCCGCGGGTCGTTCGTCGCGCCGCCGAGCTCCAGCGGCACGAAGTGGTCGTACTCATACGCGCCCAGCGGCCCGGTGTCGCCGTAGGCGGCCATGCTGGCCGCCTTCTCCGGCTCGGTGATGGCCTCCGCCGGCCGCACCGTGGCCGTCCAGCCGCTGACACAGATCGTGCCGTGGATCGTCGCCTGGGTGACCTGCGGGTTCAGCGCTCCGGGCGTGCACGCGGGGTCCGGCCGGGAGTACACGCCGGAGCCGATCTGGTGGCAGGAGCCGGGCGAGCCCTGCGGCTGCACAACATCGTTCGAGGCCGTGGAGACGCGCAGGCCGTCGGAGCCAGTCGGCGGTCGTCGGTGGCGCGGCGCGGCTTGCTGGGGGCGCGGAGCGCTGGGCTTCGCGTGGTGGGCCCGCTGGGGCCGGACCGACGACGTGGCAGTTGACTGGTGTGTCACGGTGGTCGTCCCGTTTGTGCCAGTCGCCCCGGCGGCGCAGCCCGGGAGGACACACGCCGCGACGGCAGCGACGGGAGCGAGGATCTGGGCCCCGGGTCTGGGGCGCGTTGGGGCATGAGGGAGGGCCACGTGGGCGGTCCATTGTGGACGTCCGAAAGGACGAGACCTGCGCGGGCGCGTTCCGCGTGCCGGACCGCCCGGACACGGGGTTCTCGTGGCGGGATCGAACCCGCACCTTCGGGTGATGAGCGGCCTTTGGGGCGTTCCACAGGGTGAATCCAGCAAAACGGAGCGGGGTTCGGTGATCTGAGTTCGCCGAGGTTCACTCGGCTGCAACGCGGCCAGTACGGCGCCTGTCGCGCGGCTGAGCGCTGAGCAGGGCCGCGGAGTCTCTCAGTAGGCTGGCGCGGCAGCCCGTCGACGAGGATCTGGAGGACTTCGATGCGCGATGTGACCGTTCCCGCGCGCTTTGACCACAAGGCGGCGATCGTGACCGGCGCCGGGGGCGGCTGCGGCCTGGAGATCGCCCGCCGGCTGGCCGGCGAGGGCGCGGCGGTGTTCGCCACCGACCTCAAGGAGCGCCCCTCTGAGCTTCCGGACAGCTGCGTGTTCATTCAGGCCGACGTCACCGATGCCGGGCTTCCCAGTCAGCTTGTCGCCAACGCCTGTCGCCGGCACGGCGGGCTCGACTACCTCGTCAACGCGGCGGGGGTGGCCTGGTTTGGGCGAGACTGCTCCGTGGTGGACATCGACGACGACACCTGGAATCGCGTGTTGGAGATCAACCTCACCGCCCCCATGCGCTTCGCCCGCGCCAGCGCACGGGCCCTGCGTGAGCGCAAGGGGGCCATGGTCCATATCGCCAGCATCGCCGGACTGCGCGGGATGGACGAGCCCATGGATGCCTACCAGGTCTCCAAGGCCGGCCTGATCAGCCTCTCCCGCGGCCTGGCCATGGCGCTGGCTGCAGATGGGGTTCGCTCCAACACCGTCTGTCCGGGCACCATCGACACGCCGATGGTGGAGCGGATCTATACCGAGGACCCGCGGCGGCGAGAGCGGATGATCACGCGCACGCCGCTGAGGCGCCTGGGAACGCCCGCGGACGTGGCCGAGGCCTGCCTGTACCTCCTCTCAGACGCGGCCGGCTTTGTGACGGGGAGCGACCTCACCCTCGACGGCGGCTGGCTTTCCGTCCTCCGGTAGCCGCCCGGGCCGCGGCCGCGGGCCGGCGCGCCGCGGGTGCGGCGGGCTGCCCGCTCAGGCGGACCGTACTCCGCCGCCGGCCGCATCGTCTGCCGACAGGCACGTGCACATTGGGCTCGTCCTAGTCCATTAGACCATTTGGATCACAACTCTAACCATCGAACACCGGTGGTATTTTCGCCACGGAGATGACGCAGAGGCCAGCAGCGGGAGCGATGGCGATGATTCGCGCCCCGGCAAGCTACGAGCTCGTCCTCGACCAGATCCGCCGGGCCATCCAGCTCGGTCGTTTCCTGACCGGCGAGAGGCTCCCGTCCGAGCGCGAGTTGGCCGACCAGCTCGGCGTCTCCCGCACCACCGTGCGTGAGGCGATGCGGGTCCTCCAGGGCGAGGGAATGATCGAGACCCGTCGCGGCCGCAGCGGCGGCGCGGTGGTCATCGCACCGAAGATCACCCCCGCGGAACGGCGCCGGACGGTACGTCGCCGGCTCGCCGAGCTCGAGAACGTGTTCGACTACCGTCTAGCCGTTGAGCCCGCGGCGGCCAGGCTGGCGGCCGAGCGGCGCACCAAGGCCGACATCGCTGCGCTCCGGGAGCTGCTCGCCGTTCTCGGGGCCCTCGCCGCCACCCCGGGGGACGACGCTCTCTCCCCTGTGGCTCGGTTCTTCGCCACCGACGCCCAGCTTCACGAGCGGATCGCGCAGACGACCCGCAATCCCCTCCTGATGCAGGCGGTCAACGACGCCCGAGCCGCCATGTTCCTGCCGGTGGGCGGTGTCTTCACGGCGCTTCACCCGGACGCCAACCGCGGCCATGAGGAGATCTGCGCGGCGATCGAGACCGGCGACGGCGATGTCGCGCACCGGGCCATGACCGAGCACGTCGAGCTCACCCGCGACGCGCTGCGTGAGATGGCTCGTCCGCCGCGGAGTGGCAGCGGCGACCGCTCCCGCGCCAATTGAATCAGTCAGCTTGAGTCCTCGACGCGCTAGACGCGCTCGAAGTAGCGCACGAGCTCCCAGTCGGTAACCGTCTCGTGGTTGAACGCGTCGAGCTCTTGGCGGAAGAAGTTGGCCAGGTGCTCGCAGACGTCGTCGCCGACTGCCGCCCTCATGAACGTGCTGTCCTCAAACCGGGCGAGCGCATCGCTCAGCGTGCGCGGCATCTGCGGGCACTCGTGGTGATCGGCGGCGTTGGCGGCCAGCGGTGGCGGGCATTCCGCCTCAGCCTCGATTCCGGCCAGACCGGCGGCGGCGAGCGCGGCGATGGCCAGGTACGGGTTCGCATCGGCACCGGGGAGCCGGTGCTCGACCCGCATCGACCGACCGTGGCCGACGACTCGCAGGCCGCAGGTGCGATTGTCAAGCCCCCAGGCGAAGTTCACGCCGGCGAACTGGTTGAGCTGAAAGCGTTTGTAGGAGTTGATATTGGGAGCCAGCATCACGGCCAGCTCCGGACCGTGCTTGACCTGGCCGGCGACGAAATGCGCGAACGAATCGCTCAGGCCTCCCGGACCTGATCCGGGAACGAGCGAGCGCTCGCCGTCCTCGTCCCACACGCTCAGGTGGACGTGGCAAGACGATCCGATGTCGTCGATCTTTGGCTTCGCCATGAAGCTCGCGGCCATCCCCGCGGCGGCGCTCATCTCCTTGACTCCGGTCTTGTAGAGGGCGTGGCGGTCGGCCATCTCCAGCGCGTCCGCGTAGCGCAGGTTGACCTCCTGCTGGCCCAGCCCCCACTCCGACTTGGAGAACTCCACCTCGACATCAGCGGCGTTCATCACGTCGCGCACACGGCGCATGAAAGGCTCGTCCTTGGAACCCTGGAGGATGTGGTAGTCGGAGCGGTAGTAGGAGAGCGGGTTCAACTCGCGGTACCGGCGCTCCCAGGCGCTGCGGTAGTCGTCGGCGTAGAGGTAGAACTCGACCTCGGTGGCGCACTTGAGCCTCATGCCGGCGACGCGGTAGCGCTCCAGCTGTCGCTTGAGAATCACCCGCGGCGCCACTTCGACCGGCTCTCCGGTCTCCTCGTGGACCGGGTCGCAGATGACCATCGCTGTGCGCGGAAGCCAGCGGATGACCCGCAGAGTGCTCAGATCAGGGACCATCCGGCAGTCGCGGAACCCGTCCTCCCAGCTGGTCATGGCGTAGCCGGGGCGCGGATCCATGTCCATGTCCACCACGAACAGGTACAGCGACGCGTGGAGGCCCTCGTCACCCAGGGCCGTCGACAGGAAGCTGTGCGGCGCCAGGCGCTTGCCGACCAGGCGGCCCCACAGGTCCGGCATTGCGCAGACGACGGTGTCGATCTCTCCGGTGCCGGCCATCCGGCGCAGGTCCTCGAGGCTGATCCGGCCCGCCGTGACGGGCTTGGCAGTGGGGTCGCGGGGCTCCGGTCCGTCGGCGCCTGAGACGGCGGTCGGGCGATCTCGGATCTCGGCCACGGTTTCGGAGGCCTCAGAGCGCGCCAGCCGAAAACACGGCCGCGTCGGCGATCTCCGTATCACCCAGTGAGCCGATCGGACTGCGCTCGATCATCGAGGCGATCGCGTCCTCTCCTACCGCGGCCAGTCCCTCGGTCCGCATGCGGCCCGGCTCCAGGCTGTCGACGGTGAGGCCAAACGACGCGAGCTGGAGAGCGGCCGTCCGCATGAGGCCCAACATACCTGCTTTGGCGGGCCGAGCAGTGGGACTTTGGCTGGCGCCGGTTACCACGGCGGCCCGCCCCCCCAGTGAGCTTGGTTGGCTCATGCCGTCCTCCGGATGGTCACTGGAGGCTTCGTTGCAGCGCCTCAGCGGCGAGCTCGACCGCCTCGGCTCCCTCGGGAAACACGGTCGGCAGCTGGAAGAAGCCGTGGATCACTCCGGGCCACTGCCGGTGCTCGACTGACACGCCCGCGCGCTCCAGCGCCTCGGCGTAGAGTTCGCCTTGAGCGTGCAGCGGATCGCACTGCGCGGTCAGCACCAGCGCGGGTGGAAGCCTGCCTAGGTCGCCGTGGTCAAGCGGGGAGACCAGCGGGTCGGTGCGGCGCTCGGGGCCGGGCAGGTAGTTGTCCTGGTGCCACTGCAGCTCGTCGCGATAGAGGCAGAAGCCCTCGTAGTCGAGGTCGAAGCCGACCGAGAGGTCGGTTGTGGTCACCGGATAGACCAGCACCTGCAAGGTCAGCTTCGGACCGCCCCGGTCGCGCGCCAGCATCGCCACCACCGTGGCCAGGTTGCCGCCGGCGCTGTCGCCGACCACGGCCAGCTTACCCGGGACCAGGCCGAGCTCGCCGGAGTGGTCGTGAACCCACACCGTCGCGGCGTAGCAGTCATTGACCGCCGCAGGGAAACGTGACTCAGGTCCGCGGCGGTAACCGACGCTGAACACCACGACCCGGGCGGCGTTGGCCAGCGCCCGGCATACCGCCTGATGTGAGTCCAGGCTCCCCAGCAGCCAGCCGCCGCCGTGGAAGTAGACGACGGCGGGAAGCGTTGCGGCGGAGGGCCTGAAGGCTCGCACGGTGATCTCGCCGTTTGCGACTGCCACGCGGTGATCTCGCACCTCCGCGACATTCTCGCCCGGTCCGAGCTCAGCGAAGTCGGCGTCGAAGTTGCGCCGAGCCTCCTCAACCGGCAGCAGGTGAGCGTTGGGACGCGGGGAAGCCACCGATGAGGCCAGGATGTCTGCCGCCGCCGGGGTCAGCTCCCGCGCCTTGGGGCCGAGGGCCTCCTCGAGGCTGCTGGTCCGCTCCGCCACGGCCTAGCCCCGGCTCGCCGTGGTGGCGCTGGCGAAGGTGCCCGCGGTGGTAGCGCTCGTCCGATCGGCCGCCGGGCGCACACCGGCGCCGGTGAACCGCGGCGCCACCTCCTCCATGAAGCGCTTGGTCCACACGCGCCGAACGTCGTGGGGGACTCCGGGTGTGGCGGTGTGCAGGAACAGGTGGTTGAAGCCGAGGTCCATGTAGTCCTGCACCCGCTGTGCCACCGTCTCAGGCGAGCCGACCAGCTGATACCCGGCCCAGCTGGGGATGTTGGCCGGGTCGGTCTTGGCCTTCATGCCGGCGAACTGTCCCTTCCAGGCGCGGTAGCTGGGCAGCTCCTCCCAGTTGGTCTCATCAGGCGTGTAGTGATCGATCTGCGCCTGCATGAAACGAGGGATGTAGAGCTGCGCCTGCTCGATCGCCTCCCGGTCGGTGTCAGCGACGATGCAGTTGATCATGATCGGCTTCATCCCGTCGGTGGGGAAGCCGTGGGCACGCGCGGTGTCCTCCCAGGTGCGGATGATTCCCGCCTGGGTCTGGAAGTCCCCGATCGTCGTGCACATCGGCGGGAGCCCCATCTCCGCCATCACCGGAGCGCTGCTGGGGCTGCCGATGGCGCCGTAGAAATGGATCCGGTCGGTAGTCACCCCGGCCACGCGAGGACGAACCGCGACCTCCTTGGGCATGTCGATCTGCGTGCCGTGATAAGCGAACGGCTCACCCTTCAGCGCGGCGGAGATGACCTCGTAGATCTCCCTGAATCGCTCACGGCTATCGGCCATGTCCAGCCCGAAGGCGTCGAACTCGTACTTCGCCGTCCCACGGCCGATCCCGAGGTGCAGCGGCTGCTGCATGAGCAGGCTGAGCATGGCGATCTCGCCGGCCAGGCGCAGCGGCTCGTACCACGGAAGCACCACGACGCACGTGCCCAGCGACAGTTCAGGGAAGCGACCGGCGATGTGGCTGGCCAGGATCAGCGGGCTGGGCGTGGGGAAGTAGTCGCTGAAGTGGTGCTCGATCAGCCACATCGTCTGGAACCCCAGCTCGGCGTGATACTCGACGTCCTCGAGCAGGCTCCGGTAGATGTCGGCATCCGAGTTCCCCGGCGCGTCGGCCGCGGAGGCCACCACGCCGAATGTCACTCGTAGCCGGCCAGCTACAGCTGGCTCGCCGAGACTGTCCGCCACTGGTCCCTCTCTCCTCGGGCTAATGGTCTATAGCGAGGCCCATAGTGCCAAAGGTCCAGAGGCGCGTCAAGGCGAAGAAGCCTGGCCGGACAGCCAACCTGCCGAGCGGTACTACAGCGCTTCCAGGTACCGCGCGATCTCCCAGTCGGTGACCGCCTGCATGTGCGCCTCGCACTCAGATCGCTTCATCTCCACGTAGTGACCGACGAAGTCATCGCCAAGCCACTCGCGCGCGAACTGGCTTTCGGCCAGCCGCTCGGTCGCCTCGGCGAGCGTCCGCGGCAGTACCCGGACGGCGCCGGCCGCCAGCGCGTAGACGTCGGCATCGGTCAGATCCTCCGGCTCAATCTCCTGCTCGATCCCGTACAGCCCGCCGGCCAGAGCCGCGGCCGCCGCCAGGTAGGGGTTGACGTCGCCGCCCGCTTGCCGGTGCTCGATGCGGGTTCCGCCTTCTCCCTCGCACACCGCGCGCAGACCGGTGGTGCGGTTGTCGATGCCCCACGTCGCCGTGGTCCCTGCCCAGGAGTACGGCGTGAAGCGGCGATACGAGTTGATCACCGGGGCCATGATTGCCGTGAGCTCGCTCATCACGGCCAGTGTTCCTCCGACGAAGTGGCGCATCACCGATGAGATGCCGTGGTCGGCCTCAGGGTCGAAGAACACTCCCTGGCCGCGCTCATCGGCCAGGCTGAGATGCACGTGGCAGGAGTTTCCCGCCCAATCGTCTCGGGGCTTGGCCATGAAGGTCGCCATCAAACCCTGCTGCTGTGCCAGCTCTTTGACTGCCGACTTGAACAGGAAGGCATCATCGGCCGCCTTCAGGATCGGCCCGTATCGCAGGGTGATCTCGAACTGCCCCGGGCCGGTCTCCGGGCTGCAGGACTCCACCGGCAGCTGGTAAGCGGCGGCGCTGTCGCGGACGAGGCGGGCGAGAGGCTCGTCACGCGAGCCCATGACCACGCCGTACGTGCTCGGCCGCGCCTGCAGCGGCTGAAGCTCTGCCGGCCGGCGTGTCAGCAGCGAGTCCGGGGTTTCGCGGAGGACGTAGAACTCGAACTCCAGGCCGCATAACGGCACAAAGCCCCTCATGCGCGCCCGCTCTGCCACGCGTTGCAGCACGGAGCGTGGGGATATTGGCAGCGGAACTCGGTCCTGGCCGTGGAAGTCGCAGAGCACCAGCGCCGTGGCCTCATGCCATGGGACCTGCCGCAGGGTGGAGAGATCCGGTATGGCGAAGATGTCCGGATAGCCGTTGCGTTCGGTGGGGAAGTAGCCCGTGTGTTCCGCCGGCCGCTGAATCAGACCCGATTCGTCGACGTTGATCACCCAGAAGACGTCGCACATCGGCATGCCGTGTTCGATCAGGCGCTTGAACTGCTGCACCGGCACCCGCTTGCCCCGCATGATCCCGTGGGTGTCTGCGCCGGCCAGGATCACCGCCCTGATGCCGGACTCGTGAAGCCGTGAGACCACCGTCTCAGCGGAGAGCGCGCCGTTCTCCTGGCCGGTGACGGCGGTCGTCAGTTGGCTGCTGGGGGTGTCGTTCATGCCGGCGCCCGCTCCGGGTCGAGCGTTGGTTGGCGGTCCGGGTCGAGGCTGAAACCCCGGTAGCCATGGCCGGCCACCTCGGCGCACTCCTGGCGGTAGGTCCCGCATCCGGCGACGTAGGGCATGAACACCCGCGGCTTACCGGGGATGTTGGCGCCCACGTACCACGAGGCGGCCAGGGGATAGAGCGTGGCGTCGGCGAGGGCGTTGACGTGCCGCACCCACCTGCCCTCGGCGTCGCCGGTCGCCTCGATCCGGGTGACCCCCCGCTCGCGCATCGCCTCTAGGCAGTCGCTGATCCAGTCCACGTGCTGCTCGATCGACACCACCATGTTGCTGAGCACCGACGGGCTGCCCGGGCCGGTGACCATGAACAGGTTCGGAAATCCGGCCACGGCCACGCCGAGATACGTCCTGGGGCCGTTGCGCCAGTGCTCGCGCAGGCTCCGGTCCCTGGTGCCGCGGATATCGATGTCCAGCAGCGCCCCGGTCATGGCGTCAAACCCGATGGCGAACACGATGCAGTCGACCTCGTACTCGGCGGCCTCGGTACGCACGCCGTGCCGGGTGATCCGCTGGAGCGGCTCGCGGCGAAGGTCAACCAGCTTGACGTTGTCGCGGTTGTAGGTCTCGAAGTAGTTGATGTCCACGCAGGTGCGCTTGGTGCCAATGTGCTGGTAGGGGCAGAGCGCCTCGGCGACGTCCGGGTCGTCGACGATCTCGCGGATCTTCTGGCGCGAGAACTCGGCCGCGGTGCTGTTGGCGGCATGATTCGTGAAGTAGTCGGTGAAGGCGTAGGACAGCGCGTTTATGCCGCCCCGGCACCAGCCCGCTTCGAACATCCTCTGGCGCTCGCTGGGCGTGACCTGAAAGGTTTGACGGGTTGGCGCAGGGAACGGAATCCCCGCGTCCGACTGCTCGGCGAACCGGCGGCGCTCGGAGTAGTGGCGGCGGATCTCTTCCTGCTCATCGGCGCTGAGCGGGCGGTTCTGGGCCGGCATGCTGTAGTTGGGCGTGCGCTGGAACACGTACAGCTGGGAGGCCTCCTTGGCGATCTGGGGGATGGCCTGTATGGCCGTGGAGCCCGTGCCGATCACCGCGACGCGCCGCCCCGTGAAGTCGACGCCCTGTTCCGGCCATCGGCCGGTGTGAAGCCACTCCCCCTCGAACTCGTCCAGCCCCGCGAAGGCCGGCCGCTTGATCGCCGAGAGGTTGCCGACTGCCATCACGCACCACCGGCAGATGAAGCGCTCGCCCTGGTTGGTGGCGATCACCCACTGGTCGCTGTCCTCGTCGAACCGGGCGGATTCCACCTCGGTGCTGAGCTGGATATCGCGCCGCAGGTCGAACCGGTCGGCCACGTGGTTGAGGTAGCGCTGGATCTCCGGCTGGGCGGCGTAGCGCTCGCTCCACGTCCACTCCGCGAGCAACTCCTCGGAGAACGAGTAACAGTAGTCGACGCTCTCAATGTCGCAGCGCGCGCCGGGATAGCGGTTCCAGAACCAGGTACCCCCGACCCCGCTGCCGCGTTCCAGGACCTGCACCGAGAACCCGAGCTTGCGCAGGCGGTGAAGTGCATACAGCCCGGAGAAGCCCGCTCCGACGACGACCACGTCGACGACGGACGTGCGCGCGGTGCCCTCTCCGTTGGTGTCGATCACCGGCTCTCCTGGGTCATCCATCGGTCAGCTCACGGTCGAGGCGCGGCCCCTCGGTCGGCCTTGCGCCAGGGCCGCCTCAAACGCCTGACGCAGCTCCTCCTGGCTCCAGGGTACGCGCGACTGGGTGTGAAAGAAGTCCTCGTGGGCGATTTCGGCGAGCCGGTCGAGATGGCTTTCGTCCACTCCGACCGACCGCAGGACCGGGAACTGAAGCTTCGTGAGGAGCGAGTCGATCGCCCTGACGGCCCGCGACCCGTTTCTTGAGCCGTCGTCCGGATACTGGAGCGCATCGGCGACGCGTTCCAGGACGTCCGGGACGTGCTGGCGCTCGCGCTCGAGCGTCGGGGCGAGCACGACGCCGATGGTCAGCCCGTGCGGCGCATTGAAGAGGGCCCCGATCGCCTGGCCCAGCGAATGCTCGGCGGTGCAGTCGGAGATGTTCATCGACAGTCCAGCCATCAGACTGCCGCAGGCCATCTCGGACCGGGCGGCGCGGTTCTGGCCGTCCTCCACGGCGATCGGCAGCGACCGCCCCATCATGCGGATGGCCTCGAGCGCGATGGCGTCGCCGATGGGCGTGCGCACCCGCGCGATCATGGCCGCGATAGCCTGGGCCAGCGCGTCGATGCCGGTGAACGCCGTCGCCGCCGGGGGGACGGAGTAGGTCAGAGTGGGATCGACCAGGGCGACCTGGGCCCGCAACGTGGAGCTGGCGATGCCCGCCTTGCGCGTCTCGACCGGATCGGTGATCACCGCGCCGCCGGACACCTCCGATCCGGTGCCGGCGGTGGTCGGCACGGCTATGAGGGGGATTCCCGGCTCCGGAAGCGGCCGCTCTGACTGGAGCCATTCCCGGAACGTCATACCCGTCTGATGGCAGAGGCGGGCGGCCTTCGCGGTGTCGATCACTGATCCTCCGCCGATCGCGATGACCGCCTCGGGCGTCTGCTGGGCCAGCGCGGTCATGGCTGCCTCGACGATGTCGATGGTCGGCTCACCGAGCGGCTTGACGAGCCGGCTCATCTCGATTCCAGCCTCGGTGAGGGTTCGTATCGCGGCCGCGACGGGCGGGTTGCGCTCCTCCAGCTCGGCATCGATCACGACGAGGGCACGGCGGGCGCCGCTGGCGACGACGGAGGCACCCAGCTCGCGGCTGGCGCCCTCGCCGAAGCGGATCCGGACGGGAAGGTGGTTGGAGAATGCGGGGATGATGGTCGGTCCCGGGGTCATGGCGGGGTTGTGGTCCGGCGGTGCTGACCGGGTCGCGGCTGGGGGGACGCTGTCGTCGCGGCTGGGGTCATGGCGTCGCGAGCGTCGGCCGGCCCGGATCGAGCTCAACGTCTGCGTGGGCGACGTAGGCGGCGCTGATCGCACCGTCGACCAGGAAGTTTGTGCCGCTGATGTAGGAGGACGCGTCGCTGGCCAGAAACGCGGCCGCGGAGGCGATCTCCTCCGGGGCGGCGAACCGTCCGCTGGGGATGTGGGCGTAGTGGCGGCTCGCGCCCTCGGTGGCGCGGATCTGACGCAGCATCGGCGTCTCTACCGGGCCGGGACTCAGCGCGTTGACCCGTATCCCCCGGCCCGCGAACTCGACCGCAAGTTCGCGGGACATGGCCAGGACCGCGCCTTTGGAGGCGGTGTAGGAGATCTGCGATACGGCCGAGCCGAGTGTGGCCACCAAAGAGGAGGTGTTGATGACCGAGCCGCCGCCGGCTTTGAGGAGATGAGGGATCCCGTGCTTACAGCACAGAAAAATGCCCGTCAGGTTGACGGCCAGAACCCGCTCCCAAGTGGCCAGATCGGTCCTCAGCACCGACCCGTCTTCGCTGGGGCAGATACCGGCGTTGTTGAACAGCACATCGATGCGGCCAAAGCGCTCGGCGACCTCGGCATAGCTCTGGCGAACTTGCTCCTCGTCGGTCAGGTCCGCGGACAGAAACAGATCGCAATCGGCCTCGCCCTGCACGTCGATGCCCACCACCCGCGCACCCTCCCGCGCGAACAGCTCCACCGAGGCTCGCCCGATCGCCCCCGACGCCCCCGTGATCACGCAGACCTTGTCAAGAAGCTGGGGTAGTGCGCTCTCCGGGCCCATGGTCTACCTGCATACCAAATTCCACCGCCGAGTGCTGTCAACCGGCGATCCACCGGCCGGGTGATGTCGGCCAGCCCGCCCAGGTCCTGGCCCGTCTGCCGCACTCGGTCAGCCGGAGCAGGCAGCGGATCGCTCTCAGCTCGCGCCCGCCGAAGTAGATCCACCCGGCCGTCGACCACCGTCCCAACCAGCCGTTCGCCCTTGTCCGCCGTTGAGGTCGAAGGCCTGCCCACGACGCCGCTGCGTGACCTGCGGCATCGCGTACTGCAGCACCCGCCCGGGCGTGGGGCATCCTGTCGATCACCCGCCCACCGCTCCGTGTGCCCCAGCGCGCACCCGTGGGGCAGCGGCGGAAGCGCCAGATCTCCAGTTCGGCAGCCGCCGCTCTCGCTGCAGCCGCGGCCAGGACGGCATCGCTCCCCGTACCCAAGTGGGGGCCGTGCTGCCCGGTTGCCCCGACGGGCAGAACGGCCACCACCTTCGTCGGCCGGGAAATCGCCGCGGGATTCGAACCCGCGACGTTCGGGTTATGAGCCCGATCCAAACCCATCCAGACCTCGCCAAGGCATTCGCAATACGGCGCGTCGGTCGGGGCACGAATGCGATCGTCCGGAGATGCGCGCTTTGCGCGCTTGGAGGCTGCTGTCCCAGGTCGTCCCCGGACGTCTGGTGAATCGTCAAAGGAACGGCGAGTAGATTGGCGCTTATCCGACGCGAGAGGAGCAGACATGGCGCACGGTCGACT
>CAWJOS010000009.1:0-169274 GCA_963844555.1 uncultured Solirubrobacteraceae bacterium | reverse complement strand
CGTGGTCGCCGCTCTGCTGGTGAGCTCGACTCCCGAAGGTCGGAGGAGCCCCTGAGGGCATCGGTTTTGGAGGGGACGTCTTGGGAAGTCTTGATGGTGAGTACCCTCTGCGTACAGTGTGAGCTGTTTGGGAAGGGACGTGCGAGACTCAAGAGGGCTTGCCGACCTCGTCAGCGGTCACACCGCGCTCGTAGTGAGGCCCGGTGCCCATGGGGTGCCCGCCGGCCTCGACCTCGTTCACGCGCCGCTCGGCCTCCACGAGGCTCGTGCTGTTGAGCACGGCGTCCACGCGCACGGCGAACTCGTGGGCGGTGAGCGGACGATCGGGCGTGATCACAATCATCGCGCTGCGCGTGGTCGGCCTGGGCATCGTGTTCGGCTGGCGCATCAGCGCGCGCGTGCGCCCGGTGAGCAGCGCTCCGACGGCGCGGTTGCCGGCGTGGCGCGGGAGATACAGCAGCTGCTGCCTCAGATCGCCGCCGCCCGATGGCCTGGCGATCGGCGGCGCTACGGCCGCGGACGCGACGGAAGCGTCCTCGTCGAGGCCGTGGTCGCGACTCGCCTCTGACACTGGCGCGGTTTACCGGGAGACGCGCAGCCGGATGAACGGATTCAGCGCTCGGTGACCTTGACCGACTTGATGACCACCGGATCGACGGGCGTCGAGCCGCTGACCGACACCCAGGCGATCCGCTGCACGGTGTCGTTCATCCCCTTGGTCACGAGGGCCCGCTGCGTCGCGCATCGGCGCAGCCTATCCGGCCGTCCGATCGCCTGTACGCGATCGCTCTCGCTTCTTGAGCGGCTCTGGAGGCCGCTAGCCCTTCGGCGACCTTCCACTGTCCTGGCCCAGTTCGGTCCGGACTCGCATCGCGGAAGAAAGTCCGCCAGACCCGGGCTCTCGCATCCTCGGGACCGACAGTGCTGGTGCTGGCGGCGAGACGCTGTGTTCGTCCGTTCCGGGAGGCAGCCCGAGACCCGGCGCACACTTCTGCTCCGGCCGATCGTTGGACCGAGCTTGCCAAGCACGGCGCTCTGGCACGTACGCGCTACCGCGCAAGGAAGGGCAGACGATTTCGGACTCGAGACCACGCCGCGTGGCCGCTGAGCTAGCCGCTGCGCGACTCGGCCCCCGCCCCGGCCGGCTCCTCCTGGCGCCGGCGCTCTTCCTCCTCCTCGAGACGGCGCCGCTCACGCTCGTCCTGCCGCGCAAGCGGCTGCTGCTCGCGCTGCCGTTCGAGCGCCTTGATGTCTCGCCATCGCGCGCGGCCGTCTTCGTCTCCCAGCTCGTGTCGATGTAGCGGACGATGCGGATCTGATCGTGGTCCAGCGAGCCGACGTGCTCGAGGTAGCGGTTGGGGCTCGCGCATCGGCCTTGTCGTCGATCGCAATGGCGACCGACCTTGTCGAAGAAGCCCTTGGTCATGGGATTGGCGGGCACGACCGGGATCGCCTGACGTCGCCGAGGTCGAGCGCCGGCACGAGCCCTCCGAGCGCGTATACGTCCTTCACGCTCACGTCCTCGTGCGAGAGCCCATGGCCGGTGCCGTAGTACGGGAGGCTCGACGGCATGCTGAGGACCAGCAGCCTGAAGTTCTCGCGGATCGATGAGCCCTTCGACGAGCCCGCGCTGTAGCGGCCCTTCGAGTAGAAGCCGCGGCTCCCGACGACCGCGTGCTGGCGGAACCCGAGCCGCAGGAACTCGATGTCATCGCTCTCGACCAGCTCCGCCTCCGCGACCACATCCCACGACGGCGGCTTCGCCGCGCTGAAGTCGATCGGGTCGATCCACACGTGCTCGTACGTGATCGAGCGGCCGTCAGCGACGTTCCAGTTGCGCATCGCCTGGTCCTTCGTCGGCGCGCTCGTCCAGCCGACGCCCTCGAACCGGCCAGTGGCGGTCGGCCCCTCGCCCGAGTCCGCCGCCCCGCTGTAGCGGAAGTGCAGCATGAAGCCGAGCGTCGGGAACTGCTGCTGGGCCTTCCTTAAGTCCGGCTCCAGCCTATCGAGCGCATCCTGGATCGCCTTCTTGTTCCGGTGCGCGATCCAGCTGTTGAGCGCGATGTTGACGCCGAGAGCCACGAGCGCGACCGCAGCCGTCGCGCGCTGTCCGCCGGTGTAGGACGGGCCGCCACCGCCACCGCCACCGCGCGCCGCCGCCCGCGCCGCCAGCGCCACCCGAGGACCCGCCCCCGCCCGACGGCTTCCGGGTCACCGTCCCGTCGGCGTCGATCGTGATCGGCTGCAGCCCGAGCAGATCCCGCCCCACCGTGTAATCCCATGGCGTGCCGACATTCTCGACGTCGCTCTCGGGCGCGAGCCGAAACCCGGAGATCTTTGCCAGCGCGGTGCGGTTCTTGCGGAACGTCTTCTCGGTGGACCAGTACTCCGTTCCGGCGGCTGCGGCCTCGGCAGCCGCGGTGGCGTCAAAGCCCGAGGAGAATTTGGAGAGCTCCTCCGCGAAACGCAGGCGGGCCGCACGAGTCGTTCGCAAATCGGCCGGCGCGATCTCCACCCCGAAGTCATCGGCCATCGCCCGGTACGCCGACCGCTTGAGCGCGCTCTGTTTCTCCCCGAACATCTCGGTCTGGACGCCCTCGCCGATGACAATCCGCGCTCCGGACCGTTTCAGGTCCTTCATCGCATCGGCCATCTTCGTGTTTCCGCGGTTGATCTCGCTGAAGACCTGGCCGTCGACCTCGACCACCCTGCGCCCAGCTGCGCCGCCGCCACCACCGCCTGGACCGTTGCGCGCAAGGATCCGCGATATGGCCCTGTTGCCGAGCGCACGCTGGAGCGTGACGACGGCCGCCTGCGGCGATCGCGGCGAAACAGTCCGCGGCGCGTTCCGGCCATCCGGCCGCAGATCCCGATCTGACGTCCTCGTCGCCCCAGGTCCCACTGCGCCTTCAATCATACGCCCGGCCTTACGATGGGCGGTCTGGATCGCTAACGCCGATTGGCGGCGGCGAGCGCCAGATCGCGTCCGGGAAGCTGCATTCTCACCGCCCTAACGTGCTTCGAGATTTCGGTGCTCCGCCAGCGAGTTTGTCGCGCGAGAGCTGATCGAGGACGGCGACACGATGCAGTGCATCTGCCAACGCGAACTGATCCATTGATCTTCGTGGCAGACCCAGAACTGCACCTCGGGCAAGTCCCGGACGGCGATCGCAGCAAGGGCTCAGCGTACGTGTTTGTCGATAACTCGGACGCGGTTGCGGCCGAGTGGCGGGATGCCGGCGGGGAGGTCCACGGGCCGCAGGACACTGCATGGGGGCAACATGAGGGCGCGTTGGTGGATCCCGACGGCAACGTCATCCGGTTCGGCTCGCCCATCTCCGGGACCCTCGTACGTCACACTGACCAGCGGTGACCTCGCCGTCCCATCGGGCGAGAGAATGATCGCGTGCGGAGCCGGCGATCCCGCTTTCCGCGTCCCTGAGGGGCTCGATTCGCGCCGCATGACCGACGGCCGGTCGCGATCGCTTTCGACTCGCATGGCAGTTGGGAGCAGCCATCGCAATGGCGACGAAGGACAAAGCGGGGGCTGTACCGACGCTCGCGAGTGCTCTGCCACGAACGCACTCGCCCTGGGTCAACGTCAAGGCCGATCGCGTTCGCCCAATTTCAGTCGTGGGAGCTAGGAGCCTGTCGTAGAAGCGGGTGAGTTGGTGGTGTCGAGGGCGTTGAGGGCGCGGAGGCAGAGCGCGATGATCCGGAGGTGCGCGGCGATAGCGGCGCGGCGGTCGGCGCTCTCGGCATCGAGTGCGTTGATCGCGGCGTTTTGGCCGTGATCGGCGTCAGCGGCGGCGTTCTCGGCGGCCGGGGGCCGGCTGATCAGTCGTTTGAGGTTGATCGCGGTCGCGGCGAGCAGCAGCTGGATCTGCACCTTCCGGGTCCCGCGACATCGGGCACGATCAGCGCCGTGACGTTTCATCTCGCTGATCGCGCCCTCACCGTGGGTGATCCGGTCGATCGCGGCACCAACCCCGTTCGGTGATTTGCAGCGTTCCCGAGCCGCGCGGCCGTGCTCGGTGTGACGCATGTTCGGCTGCGGCGGGATGTACCCGGTGATCCCCGCCTGCTCAAGCATCTGATAGGTGCCCGCTGACGCGTACCCAGCGTCCGCGACGATCTCTGAGACCTTGTGACGCAGCCAGCGGGCGCGGTCGATGATCACCGGCAGACTGTCGGCCTCATGCCCCATCGCGGACTCCGCGCGGACCGCGACGATCACCCGGTTCTTCGGGTCGGTCGCGACCTGCGCACGATGCACCAGATGCGGGCGGTGCCCCGGCTTGAAGCGCAGCTTCGCATCAGGATCGGTCCGTGACAGCGCAGTCGCGTTGGACGCCTTGCGCTTCGGCGTCGGCCCGGACCGGGGCGCCGCGAGCTCCAGCCGCGCCCGCGCGGGCGCGGACGCTTCCGCGGAAGCGCCTCGCGGCTCGGGATCCTCGCCGCCGCCGTCGATGACCTCAAGCTCGGCCCGCAAGCTCTTCAGCGCCGCGTTCGCCTCGACGTGCGTGCCGTCCACGATCAGGCGTGTCCCGTCCAGCAGCCCCGCGTCGCGGCAGGACGCGAGCACCTGGTTGAACAACTGCTCAAACACCGACGATGACGCGAACCGCACACACTGCGCGTAACTGAACGTCGCGTGATGCGGCAACCGCTCCGTCAACCCGTAGCCCAGGAACCGACGGACCGCGAGATCCACCTCCGCGACCCTGAGCGTCTCCCGCATCGAATCGATCCCCCGGATCGCCGCGACGAGGAACACCTTCACCAACACCACCGGATCGACACCCGGCCGGCCCAGCTCCGAATAGAACGGCCGGGCCGTCTCACGAACCGCCTCCCACGACACCAGCCGCTCCACCCGCCGCAGCACATCGGTCTCCGGCACCAACTCATCCAGACACACCATCTGCACCTGAAACGCCTGCTCACCCGACCTGATCGCAATCGCCATCACCGAATCGTCTTAAACCCGCCGGACGACTCGCCTTCTTTGACAGGCTCCTAGAGGCAAGTGATCCTGCCGAGCGGGGCCTGTGGATGCCCGCGATCGGGCGAATCCGCAAGGTCGTAGCGGAGTAGTTACCGGGGGACGGACGAGTGCTGTGCGCGGTGGCGGGAGTCGGGCACCCGATGCGGTGTGGGAGGCTATTCGTGTCCGCGCCCGGTGCGTCGGTCCTGCCGTGTTGCGCGTGCGTCAGCCCGTTCTCTGGCGGCGACGGAGGAGAAGTCTCGCGGCCGCCTCCCTGCACACGTGGACTTGCCCGTTTTCGATGACACTTGGACGCTTCCGGGCGTAAGCCGGAGAAAGTGCGAGCATCAACCAGGGCGCCCGGCCTGGCGCGAAGGAGAAAGCGCTCGCCTGTCGGGTCGATGGGCGTGTTCGATGCGATCATGGGAGATGTGATGTCGAGTGCCTGAGCTCAGCGGTCGGGAGCTGCTAGGTGAGTGGCGGAAGCTGATGGATTCGGTGGTCGCCTCCGCAGCGTCGGTCGGCGGCCGTGCCGAGCTTCCGCGTCAGCTGCTTGAGCCGATGCAGCGCCAACTGGAGCTTGTGCAGGAGGTGATCGAGCGCGAACGCAGACTCCAGACGCAGTTGGCGGGTCACCTCCTCGCGCCGGTCGATGTGATCTTTGACCTGCTCGAGGAGAGCGGGTCGATGTTGCGCAGGCAGTCGGAGGCGCTGGAGGCTGCCGGGCGCGCGCTTGAGGAGACCGCCGGGCTCGTAAAGAGCCAGGCCGAGCTCTTCGAACGCACAATCGGCGCGCTGCGCGAACCGGCCGAGCGCGCACGGGCAGCTGCGGGACTCGATCGACGCGACCGCAAGCGCGGTGGTCGCCAATCCCGTCGCGATCCTTCGGCCTAGACAACGATCGACTGGCCGAGCTGCGTCCCGAGCCCGCCCTTCGATTGCAGCGAGGCGGTGGCGTGGGCGACGACTTGGGCGCGGAGTGGCGGCCGTGGACGACGTCGTCGCTCGTGGCCCGGAGCAGCCACCGGGTTGGCACTGGCGCTCCGGTCGGGACCCTGCTCCCGGACAGCTTGGGTCTCGACACGACGAGCCGCATCCGCCTCAGAAGACGTCGCCAATCAAGCGCTGGTGCTCGACGCCTGGAGCAGCAGTCCCGGTGTCAACGCCGTCGTGACCGCCTTAGTGCTTGCAGGTTCCCGACGTTCAGTTCGCCCCCCGAGCCACTATCGGACCGAACCTCCGCGACCGCGAAGCGTGCGCGCTTGTGGCGAGATGCGAGACGGATGTCGTCTACGGTGCCGAGACGCGCATTCGTGTCGGCACGTGTACGCGCAGTCGGCGCGGTCGTCGTGACTCCCTCTGTCCGGAAGCGGCAGCGTTCGACAGCGGCGTTGGCCTCGACATCGTGGCTGCTTCGCTCCACGAGCGGCGACGGGGTTGGCAGCGAGCGCGTGATCGCAATCGTGGCAAACCACTGGCCGTGCATCGGCGCCGGCATGCCTGCGATCACAAGAGGAGTCGTCCGGCGGGAGGGACAGGATCGGCCGCCATGCTGTTGCCCTGCATGGAAAGGGGCACTCTGCTCAAGGCCGCCGGACGGCCGTCTTCGCGCTCTGGCGTCAGTCCGGGCGGCGAATCGACGCGGTCGGTGCGGAACGTCGCGTTCACTGAGCCGAGGTCGCCCGATCCTCCAATAGAGACGGAAACCGTGCTCAAAAGATGGGTAGTACTCCCGATGATCGGGACGCATCCCGGCCATACGGTTCGACTCACGCCAGTTCACCTCTCACGAAGGAGCAGGGCATGTTCACGACGACCGTCAAGCGCATCGTCCTCACCGCGACGACCGTGCTCGTCACCGCGGCTGCGCCGTCAGCCGCGCTCGCCGACTTCCACTTCACCAAGTACGTGGACAAGGCGAGCCCAAATATCTACCTGAACGCCGGTAGCAGCACATCCACGGCGCCCCCGCCGCCGGCCAAGTGATCGATTTCGTATCCCGGAGGCGGTCGCGCCGCGGTTCTCCTCCTAACCGGTGGTAGGGTCTCGCGAGCCATCGCGAGGCGGGCAACCGCGGCGTTGGGCGCCGGATATCGAGAGAGAGACTTATGAGCCAGGCTGAGAAGACCTTCGATGGGCAGTGCTACTGCGGTGCTGTCCAGATTGTCGTTACGGGCGATCCGGTGGGCGCCGGCTATTGCCACTGCGCCGCCTGCAGGAGCTGGTCTGCCGGCCCGGTCAACGCATTCACGCTGTGGAAGCCCGAGGCAGTCAAGGTGATTCAGGGAGAGGACCAAATCGGTGAGTACCACAAGAACGAGCGGAGCTATCGCCAGTGGTGCAAGGTGTGCGGCGGCCATTTGCTCACACGGCACCCGCAGTGGGATCTGGTCGATGTCTACGCTGCGACGATTCCCTCGTTTCCATTTACGCCCGGTGTGCATGTCAACTACGAGTCGACGGTGCTGCCTATGCAGGATGGCCTACCCAAGCTCAAGGACTTCCCCGAGGATCTGGGCGGATCCGGCGAGACCCTCGCCGAATAGCGACGCGACCCGCAGGGGCTTACGGCGGCAACCAATGGGCCGAGACAACACACGCGCATTTCTCGTTCTCGGGTAACACGTTTCGTTAGACGAAGCACTCGCGCCGGGCTAGTGCCGCTTCGGACGAAACTCAGCAGCGGGGGCATGACCACGCCGACGAGCGCGGCGCCACGATCGCGTTCGTGGTGAAGCGCTCATCCAACGCTGACCGTCGGCGTGATCCAAATGTCGCCGAAGCGATGACGCGCCCGCAGCCCGCGGTGTCGCCAATCGTGGAAGCGATCGTCAGGCAGACGTCTCCGCGGGAACGCGCCCAGCTCACACGTCGCCGAGGAGAAGCTGGCAGGGCCCTAGCCGCCATCGATCGCTGCGATCGCAGCCGTCAGCCCTGGTCTCGCGCGGAAAGGGGCCGGCGGGCCAAAGCTTCGTCGCGTCGATCCGAGTAGCCTGCGGGAGCGATGACCGACCGCATCGAGCGGATCACTCCGGCCTACCGCGGCGTGATGATCGCTTCCACTCCTGGCGTTGTCTGGTGGGGCTGCTTGCACGTGACCGGTCTTGAACTGCTGCCGCTGGAGGGGCCGCTGCTGGTCGTCGGTGACCACGACAGCTACTGGGACACCGTGGCGACTGGGATCGCGGCGATGCCCCGCCGACAGATCAGGGCGCTGGCGAAGTCCTCGATGTGGAAGAACAAGTTGCTCGGCCCGGTCCTGACCGGGATGGGGCAGATCCCGATCGAGCGTGGGTCCGGCGACTCCGGAGCCCTCGACCGCGCGATCGAGGAGCTCCGCAAGGGCGCATGTATCGGGATCTACCCCGAAGGCACGCGCTCGCTCGGCCGGGCGCTGCGGGCCCGTAGCGGCATCGGCTACATGGCGCGGGCGGTGCCCGAGGCGGCGATCATCGGAGTTGCGTGCAACGGCACGGTCGCGATCCCGCGGTTCCCCAAAGTACGCCCGCACGTGCGAGTCGAATTCTTCGAGTTCGACCGACCCGCGATCGCGCCCGAGGAATCACCGCAGCAGTACAGCACCCGACTGCTCGCCCAACTCCGTCAACGTGCACCAATCGAGGTCGCGGGCCGCCGACGCGCCGCAGCACTCGACGGCCGCGTTCCCACTTGGTCCCCGGAGCTAGCGATCACCGGCACGCCCGGCGGCAAAGGCGCGCTCGAGGAGGCGCTCGCCCAGGCCGCCGCGAAGCAAGGCTAACCAGCAACAGAGGACCAGCGCGTAATCGCGGTCACCGGCACGAGCGAGCTGCTTCGGCGACCAGCGAGGTGAGGAGGGGGCTCGCACGGGCACCGGGCTCGGGATCGGTGCCGCGCTAGCCACTTGCCCCAGGCGTCGGCGAGGCGGACGGAGGACGGCGAGGTAGTCATTTCTCGTCTAAAGGAGGACGTCATGGAATCCGTGCGGTTGCTGGATTGCGCCGGTAGGCATAGGTCGCCCGCGACCACGTCCAGCTTCGATCAGGGGCTCCCGCCCAGGAACAAGGGGATGCACTACCCGCCGGACCTGCCGACCATTGAGGAATCGGGGCCGTCACAGGACCACGATGATTCCGCGCAATCGAACGCCCTCACAGCAGCAGGACGACCGTGAACGCGGGGCCTTACCGCTGCTACGGCAGCCCGCCGTGGGGGACGTCGACCGTGGTCGTGAGCAGAACGGCCTCTCGGGCGGCCATGCGGTTGACCTCGGCGAAGTCCGGCGCCGCGCACACGAGCAGCGTCCGGCCATCGTCGCCACCGAGCATGCACGCGAAGAAGTCGAGCCCGTCGGGCGCCTTTATCTCGTCCACGATGTCGCCGCCCGGCGCGATGCGGACGCAGCGCGCGTTGACCTCGTCCGCGCACCAGATGTGGTTCTCGGCGTCAAGTCCACAGCCGTCGGGTCCGAACTGGAGCTTGCCGAGGGTCTCCGCCAAGGTCGTGATCTCGGGCGTGGGGGCGATCTGCGCCCAGACGCGGCGATCGCTGAGCGAGCCGTCCTCATTGATGGTGAAGGCCGTATAGCGCGCCCCGGCGGTTTCGCCCACGATCAGCGTCGTTCCTTCAGGCGTAATCACCGAGCCGTTCGGAAACAGCAGGTCCTCAGCGGCGATCGACGCGGCGCCGTCGGGGTCGACCCGGATCAGGTTAGCCGGAGCCGGATCGCCGCCGCCCATCAGGTCAAAGCCGAAGTTGCCCACGTAGGCGCGTCCCCGCCTGTCGACCACCATGTCGTTCAGGTGGCCGCCGCAGTACTCGCCGACATCGGTGTGCTGGGTGACGCCCGTGTCGGCGGACCAGCGCAGGATCCGGCGATCGCGCATCGACGCCACGAGCATCGACCCGTCCGGCATCCACCCCAGCCCAGACGGCTGCTCCTCCACCTCGAGCACCTCGCGCGGCTCACCAGTCGCGCTAACTGAAAGCACCAGGTGGCGGTAGAAGTCAGACACCCACCACCGGCCCTCGTGCCAGCGCGGGCTCTCGAAGAAGGCGCCTCCCGCGAGCAGGGTGTGCAGCTGGAAGTCAGCCATCTCGCTTGGTGTTCTACACCGGGTGACCGGGTGCGCGCAACCTGCCCACCGGATAGATCCGCCCGACGGCCAATTCCCAGGACTCCGACCTCCGCAGGCTTCGCGTTCTCCCCTCGGCCGAAGACCGCAGGCTGGCCGGCCGCCATGCTAGCTCCTAACGGCCGTTCGCGACGGTCGCCAGGATCGCTTTTGCTCCCGGCGCGCCGGCGCGGGACGAGCGCATTGCGACGCTTCGCTCTGCAGACCCTCTGTGCCGGCGACCCATCTCGACGGCCGTCGGAGTGCTTCAGCCCGTGGGTGGCCGGGATCATCGGCGCGGACGCTCATGGACGGCATGAACGACCCCGTGTTGTCGATCCCGCGCAGATAGACCGACGTGATCGCGAGGTCGGCGTGCCCGAGCTTTTGCTGGATGACGAGCAGGGGCACTCCCTCGTGCGACATTTCGACGGCATGAGCGTGCCGCAGCTGATGGGGCGCGAACCGACGCCGTACCCCTGCTTGGGCTGGGCGTGATGCAGTTGGGCCCGGACGGCGGCCGGTGCCCATGTGGCCACGTGTCGGGCCGCGCATAACGCAGAACAGCGCGCCAACCGGAAGCGTGGCGCGCAGCTGCAGCCACGGGCCGAGCCGCCCCCAGGCCCAGCGGTCCATCCCGACCTCGCGACGCTTCCCGCCTTTCCCCTTGCGGACGAGGATCGCGCCTCGAGCAGGGTCCAGGTCTCTCTCGGTCAGGGCGAGCGCCTCACTGATCCGTAGCCCCGCCCGCCAGAGCACGACGATCAAGCCGGGCAGGCGAACCGCGTCCGCGTCCTCGCCGGCGGCGCGCATCACGGCGATGATCTCCTCGACCGTTGGCGGGTCAGCTGGATAGCGCCGTCCTTTGTTGCGCGGCGGCCGGCTCTGGTGAAAGCTGGACAGCGTGGCGGGCGAGCGACGCCGGCCGCAGGTGTCCAACAGCGTCATGGATGACATACGTCCTCCCTCGGACGATCGTTACCGCGACGATCGTCCCGCCGCCGAACGGCGGCCGCCACGTGTGTCAGCCGTACCGCGTTGTGAGCGCCTATCGCGCAAGGGGGCAGTGGCCTGATCGGGGCGCTTGGGGCTTCGTGCTCCGCCCGAGCGGCGGTCGCTGGCGGCGTTTGGGCTGCGGTCGGGTCAGGTGTGGTCTCCGCCCGTGCTCAGTCGATCGCGACCGATCGACGGCAAACCACCGGTTAGCCGTCGGTCATGATTCAAGGGTGCGCTTGCATGTGCTCAGCGACCTGCACCTCGAACGGCGGTCGCTCGTACCAGCCGGTATTGACGCCGATGCCGTCGTGCTGGCGGGTGACATCGCGACGGGGACTCGCGGGGTGGATTGGGCGCGCAGTTGGGCGAGCGGCCGGCCAGTGCTCTACGTCGCCGGGAACCACGAGTTCTATGGACATGCGATACCCGGACTGATCGACGAGCTGCGTCAAGCGGCCGTTGGGTCATCGGTGCACGTGCTCGAGAACGACGAGGTGGTCCTCGACGGGGTTCGCTTCCTCGGTTGCACGCTCTGGAGCGACTTCGAGTTCGACGGTCGAGAGCGGCGTGCCGAGTCGATGCGGCTCTGCGAGAGGGTCGTCAACGACTACGAGTACATCACGTTTGGTCCAGGCGGCCGTACGCTTACCGCTCGCGACACGCGGATGTTTCATCTGTCTAGTCGCCGCTGGCTTGCTGCGCGACTGGCGCAGCCGCACAACGGTGCCACCGTGATCGTCACCCACCATGCGCCATTGATCCGGACCCGGCCGCCGGTGCCAGAGCTGCGGGCGCTCGCGGGGGCGTTCGCTAGCGATGTGACCGACCTCATGGGCGCTGACCGGGTCGCCCTCTGGATCTTTGGTCACACGCACCGGGTCGCGGACCTCGAAGTGCGCGGCACGCGCATCCTCAGCAATCCCGGCGGATATCCGCACCAGCCGGTGACCGGCTTTGATCCCGACTGCGTGATCGAGCTCGCCGAAACGCGTTGACGGCAATCGGGGGTGCCGCGCGAGCCTCGCCGAGGCGCGCCCGTCGGTGTGGAGCGAGTGCTTGAGCACCGTGTCGGACGCGCAGCAGCAGCCGGAATGGACACTCTCTGCTACGGCCTTCGCATGAAAGGAAGCGTAGTCTCGCGGCCGCCTCGCTTCTCTGTGGTCGCCAACTCGATCGTCAGCTCCGTGCAGTCGCGCCGAGCGAAGCGGTCGTCCGCGCGGTAAGGCCGCTTGCGTTCGGGGGGTGGGCAGCGGCCGTGTGTCAGCGGTGCTGCTCGATCCCACCAGCAGCGTCCTCAACCCGCTGGACCTCTCAGTGGCCTAGGTGACATCTATGGCCTACTAGGTGACGTCTGTCTCCCCACGTTGTCGGTCGCGCCGCGTGCGCAAACTGATGCGCTGTGCTAGACCCAGCCCAGCTGCCTTAGGGTGATGCCCGAGTTCCAGATCTTCGTCATGTGGCGAATGCGATCGCCCTCGAACTCCATGACGTAGACGTAGTCCGCCTGAGCGCTCTTGCCCGTCGGCGGCACCGGGCCGCCTTCACCTGTGTGGGTTCCGTGAAACACTCCGTACGCGATTACGTTCCCCCGGCTCTCGTCCGCCGCGAACGACTTCAGCTCATAACCCGCGTCAGACAAGATCGTCAGAAGGCCCTTCATCCAGTCGGTGTACTCCTCCAAGGTGTGGATGTCGGCGAGGGGCTCGGCTTGCGCCGAAAAACTGGCGTTGGGAATGCAGAACTGTCGGCATCCCTCCCAGCCCTGGCCTGTCTCGCACGCGTCGAAAAAGGCCCGCGCGATCTCCACAACGGGAGTCGTGGTGACTTCGCTCATGCCCCGGTCCTCTCCTCGCTCGGTTGGCAGAACCAGGCTACGCTCGCATGTTTCGGCGGTCAAGCGAAGTGGCCGCGGGACTGCTGCTGGGGCAGCTGGCCGCTCCACCGAGCAGTCCGGCCAGGCCCAAACGGGCGTTGCCACTCATCCGCGAAAGCGCGGACGACTGCTTCGCTCTACCCGACCTCGCCGCCACTACAAGCGGGTTGACGACCTGGTGTTGGCCCGGCGTGGCGTGGACCGCGTCGACGCGGACGGCTTGCGTCGGGGCAGTCAGATCCAGCGTGCCGGGATGGCGACCAAGCAGCACTCTCCGCCGCGAGCCGGTGTGAAGGTTGGTCCGCGCAGAGCGGGGACGTGGTGGCGGACTCGTCAGCCTCTTCAGCGGTTGTGGTTGACGACCTCGACGTTGTGCCCGTCCGGGTCGAGCACGAAGGCGCCGTAGTAGCCCGGGTGGTACACGGCGCGCTCGCCGGGGGTGCCGTGGTCCTCGTAGCCCGCGGCCAGCGCGGCGGCGTGGAAGGCCCGCACCGTGGCGTCCGTGTCCGCGGTGAAGGCGAGGTGCACGTGCTGCGTGAGCGGGCGCTCGTCGCGCACGAGCGAGAAGGAGAAGTCGGGGCCGGAGAGCTGCACGCGATCCGGCGCGTCGTGCGCCAGGCGTACCGCGCGTACGTCGTGTAGAAGCGCCGCGACGCCTGCGGGTCGCGGACGCGGAGCCACAGGTGGTCGATGCGGCCGTCGGGCACGGGGCGCTCGCGGTCGCCGTGGACCGCCTCGACGCTGTTGCCGTCCGGGTCGAGCAGGAAGCCGCCGTAGTAGTCGGGGCCGTAGCCCGTGCGCGGCCCGGGCGCGCCGTCGTCCGGGTAACCGGCGTCGATCCCCGCCTGCCAGAAGGCGTCGACGGCCGCGCGGTCCGGCGCGCCGAAGCCGACGTGCAGGCCGCGGCTCACAGGGTGCTCGCGGTCCGTCGGGCCGATGCACCAGTCCTCCTACTCAACCAGCTCGGCGTCGGCGTGGCTCGGCTCGACGCCGAGCACGGAGAGCACGGTGCGGTAGAAGCGCTCGGACGCGGCGAGGTCGGACACGGTGATCCCCACGTGGTCGAACATCGCCGCGAGACTACCGTTGCGGGCACGCTCGAGCTCGACACCACGGCTCGGCACGGGCGCACCCTCACCACACCTTCCACGACCACGGGATCGAACCATCTGGCCTGACCGGTTCTGTCCCGTCGAGACTTCTCCTCCGGTTCTCCAGCCGGCCGGAGCGGCAGCCCGCGGCTGGGTTCTCAGGCGGCGACGAAGCGCAAGTCGTCGAACGGCGCGCGGGTTTCCGGCCTCGTCCATCTCAGGAGCCAGGTCAGCGGTCGCGCCCCGGAACCGCTCGCCGCGCTGCAGCAGTCGCTGCGCCTGTTCCACGGGCGATGTGGAGCGGCGGGGATGGCCGGCTCGTGACCAAGGCGCAGTGAGGCGGGCGAGTAGGATCTGCGCGTGGCGGAGGGGCGGAAACCGACGATCGTCGCGCCCGGTGCGGGGCGACGGGTCGGCAACGTTGAGTTCTTGGCCCTGTCTGAGAACAGCCCGCGCTTCAACCTGTCGATGATCACGATGGCGCCCGGCCACAAGGGTCCCGAAGCGCACGTCCACGACGACGAGGATGATGCCTTCTATGTCCTCGACGAGGGGCTGACGTTCGTGATCGGCGATGAGGAGATCCACGCGCCCGCCGGGGCATTTGTGCTCATCCCGCCGGGCGTCGTGCACACCTTCGAGAATCGAACAGCGAATCCAGTGCGGATCCTCAACATCCATGCGCCAGCGGGGTTCGACCGTCGGTTACTCAGCGAGGAACGGGCGGGGTAGCGCTCGCGAGAAGACGGCGCAGCTGGTGCCTCGCTGGCGCTGGCGCCAGGGATTCGGTCCTCGCGCAGGGAGGGTTGTCGGAGATTGGTGGCGCGGACGTGCTCGTGCACGGAGGCAGAACCGGCGGAGCCGGGAGCCCATCGGCGCCGCGCCGCGAGCCTCGGCCTGCAGCGAACAGCCGACGGCGGCTGCTGGGGCCGTCCGCATGCTGCACACGCAGGAGTTGCGGAAGCCGAGCGCGCCCCGGACATCAGCGTCGCCCGGACGAGCACCAGAGCTCCGGGATGAATTCCCCTTTCACGCACAGCGGTCGCTTCATCGCTGAGGGCACGGCCGGTCACCGCTTCTGCTCCGGGTCTCGGACTCGCCAAAGCAGGAGTGCGCGCCGCACTGCCCTGGCGGCGACCAAGCAGCACTCTTCAAGACCGCATACCTTCCGGTGGATCGCGCTTTGTATGGTCCCCATCCGGGGGATCACCCTGCTATGACGAGGCGTATCACGATCATCGGGGCGCCATCGAGCGCGGGCGCCTACGCGCCCGGCCAGGAACGGGCGCCGGAGGCTCTGCGTGCCGCGGGCCTTATCGAGTCCCTGGAGCAAAGGGGCAGGAGGATCGAGGATCGCGGGGACATTCCTGCCTTTCGCTGGCGTGTCGATCACGATTCCCCGCGCGCCCGCAACCCGGGTGCGGTCGTCGCCGCGATCACCGGGGTCCGCGACCAGGTACAGGTCGCGCTCGCCGGGCGGTCGGCCGCCGTCGTCCTCGGGGGCGACTGCACGACGGGGCTTGGCTCGATCGCCGCGTTGATCGCCGACGACGATGATGCCGGGCTTGTCTATCTCGATCTGCACGCCGACATGAATGTGCCCTCGAGCGTCGCCGATGGAGCGCTTGATTGGATGGGGCTCGGCCACGCTCTCGGCCTGCCGGGCGCGTTACCCGAGGTCGCAGCGACATGCTCTCTGGCGAGCGACCAGGTCGTGCTATGCGGCTACAGCGAGACGCACGCCACCGACTTCGAACGCGAGCACATCGCGCGCCTTGGTCTTCGCACCGTCTCGGACACCGAGGTGCGGGCCGATCCGGTGGCGGCAGCGCGCGCGGCGCTGGCCATTGCCTGCGACCGACGGTCGCTTGCTGTCCACTTCGACGTCGACCTCATCGACTTCGGCGAGGTCCCGCTATCGGAGCACACCGGCGCCAACCAGGGGATCGGCTTCGCGCCAGCGCTTGCCGCACTCGGCGAACTACTCAGCGACCCTCGTGTACGAGTCCTGACCGTCACCGAGCACAATCCGCTGCACGGAGCACCCGACGGCTCAGACACGAAACGGCTGGCCACCGCGCTCTCCCAGGCGTGCACAACGCTGTAGTCCAGCGTGCTGCGCCCCACACGTTCAGCACCAGCACGGTTCGCGGCGCCGGCGGCCCCGCCTGTGACCCGGCCGACGAGTCGACGGCCACCCTCGGGTCAACTTCTCAGGTGACGCTGGAGTGCGAGATCCGTGCGACGCATCGATCTCTGGTTCGGAGCGATCCTTGTGCTCGTCGGCATGTTCTCGGCAGGAGGCGAGAGCACCCACGGTCCCCGTGCACTGTGGGAGTCCCAAGCGGCGGTCCGCGTAGCCACAAGCGAGCAATCCCCGGCTCCGCCTCCCATGGAAGAACACGGCTCCGGCCGGACCGTCCCCGCGCCGGGACGGCGGGCGACGCGGTCAGCCGGGCGAGTGGCGATGAGCAGGTGGTCCGCAACGCGCAGGTCGAGACTCGCTTTCGTCCGGTGACACGGCGACCGCTTGTGCCGGTCGGACACGTGGCTGAGGCCGGCTATCGCTGCTGGATCGTGCCGCCGCGCCAATCGAAGTGCATGAGGTCGCGTCCATCCTGGGGCCGACGGTACATCCCTCCCCAGGTGAGCCCGGCGTCGGTGAGCGCGAGGACGAGGTCGCGGTCCAGGGACAGCATCGATTTGGCGGGGTCGCCGTGCTTCCATGTGTCGGACGGCTTTAGGGTGGTGTAGTCCGTCTCGATCAGCTTCTTCCAGGTCGCGGCATCGCCCTGGGCACGCGCGGCTGGGTGCATCTGGAGCTGGGCCTCGACCTTCGCCTCGGCGCCGTCGCCACGCATTGCGAAGTAGGCGACGAGTGCATCCGAGGCCGCCTTCATGTCGTCCCACTGTGCGCCGACGGTGTGCTCGGGCGCTTGCAGCGGGTCGTACTCGGCGCCGCGCACCAGCAGCGTCGCCCGCTTGACGACCGGCTCGGTGTCGCCACGGACGAACGGATTGGCTGCGGCGTCGATGTCGACGGCGAGCCCGAAGCAGTGGTAGCTTGGCAGCGTCCCGCCGGTCGCGGGTGAGGGCGGTCGCAACCCGCCGACGGAGTGGATGGTGACCGTCTTCCCTTTCGCCCGGAGGTCGTTCTCGGCCCGCTTCAGCTTGGCCACCAACTCCTTGTGCGCACCGGGGCAGGTGGAGTTCTCCCCCTCGATCGCGTGCCCGAGGAACGTGGCGTCGGGGATGATGTCGCCGAACCAGGCAGAGACCGCCTTGCTCGGGTCCGCTGCATACTGCGGCAGCACCTTCACCAGTGCCTTCTCCATGTCCGCCTTGGCCTTGACGTGCTTGTTGACCTTGGCGGCGGCTGCACCGTAGGCCTTCTGGGCTGCGGCCTTGTCCTTGGCGAGGGGTGCCTTGGCTTGGGTCGCCTCCTGCTTGGTGATCTCGTGGTGCTTACGCTGCTTGTCGATCTCCGCGAGCTTCTTGTTCGTCGCGGCGAGATCGGACTGGGCGGAATCCCGGGCGGTGATCAGCTCGCGTTCGGCGTCCGTGAGCGCGGCCTGGTCGATCGCCGCCTGTCGCAGCTGTTCCGCTGTCAGCACCGGTGGCTTTGCCTTCGCCTTCGTCGCGGATGGCTTCGCCTTTGGCGCGGGCGACTTCGTGGTGGCAGGGGAACCGTGCTGGTGCTCGCGGGACGCCTCAGGGTCCGTCGAGGGGACCCGCGGCGTGTCGGTCGCGGAAGGCGAGGTGGCCGAGGCCGCGCCGCGATCCGCGATCGATTCGAGCGCGCTCTCGAAGTGGCTCTTCGAGGACAGCGCCTGCATGTGACCAGCGTGGTCGAGCGTCACCTGATAATTGCGCCAGAGCAGGTTGAGGACATCGGTGTTGCCTGCGGTCGCCGTCTCCAGCTCGGCTTTGTGCGCGGCGAACCACTCGAGCACGGTCTTCCGCAGCTTCGTGAGGTTCGCCGTGTAGTACTTGGATCCGGCGAACGCGGCGAAGCGGAATCCGTTGTCGCGCAGGTAGGTGACTTGGTCGGCGCTGCCGGCCTGGAGCCCTTGCAGTGCGATCAGATCGGCGGTGAGGTGGTTCCTGATGATCGTTGCCCACCGGTCGATGTCGGCGCTGTGGAAGCTCTCGAACGCGAAGACGCCACCCAGTCGATGCGTCTTCAGGCCCCAACGGGGGTTGCTGAGCCGACTCGACAGCTCGAAGCCACTACCGCTGTGGGCCGAGAAATAGACGGTGACCGCCTCGCTCGAGAGTCCCATCTCATGCAGCGCGGCGTCGATGTAGCCGTCCCAGTCGTCGATCCCGAAGCTGGCCATCCCGGGGACCGTCACACCGAGCGGCATTAACACCGCTACGCGGCTGTCGCGGTGCTTGCTCGCGAAGGCGCCGAGTTGTTGTTCGATCTGAAAGTCGCGCACGTCCTCGGGACGGTCCCCGGTCTCGCGCATGCCGGATGTGCCCGGCCCCGCGGCGACGTCCATCCCGTGCAAGTGGATGACCAGCGTCAGCGGGCCGCTGGTCTTCATCCCATGCGGGATCGCCGCGATCGCTCGTCCGCGCTTGCCCTTTTTGCCCTCGCTGACGCCGGAGATGTGGTCCGCGTCGGCGCCATGCCAGCTGTCGTCCATTTTCCCCGGCAGCCCGTCGAGCACGACTCGGTCGACACCTCCGACCATCCCGTCCTTGATCCGGGCGGTGCCGGCATCCGCGGTGGTCGTCCCGGCGGGCAGCGCGCTCGGTCCAATGGTCACGCCGGAGGGCGCGTCGCGGAACGACGGGTCGTCGTAGGCCTGCGGTGCCGTCGCTGCCCGCTTGGGTGTTCGGCGCATTAGGGTCGAGGCGGCGGCCTTGCTGCTGGGGGCGGCACTGGTGCCCGCCTTTCGCTGCAGATTGACTACCGAGGCGCCGGCGTCGATCACGTCGGTCGTCACCAGCCGCTTCGCGCGCTCCTCCGCGGTCGGCGTGGTGTTCTCGATCCGGTACATCTCCAGCGAGATCGTGAACAGCCGCTCGATCAGCTTGGTCTGCGTCAGGTTCGCCTGCGTGCGGGGGAACACGAGCTCCTGCAACGCCTTGTAGGAAGCGGCGTCGGCGGCATTCGATGAGGTGATCTTCGGCTTCTTCTTGGGCTTCTTCTTCTTCTTGTTGGAGCCCGCCGGTGCTGCGACCGCGGCCTCCGCCGCATCCTGCGCCGCCTTCAGCTTCGACACCAGGGTCGATGCCTGGGTCTGCGCGTCGTCCGGAGCCAGCGTCCGCCACACCACGGTGTTGACCCACGCCGGCCGATTGACGAGCAGGTTGGCCATCAGCGCAAGCGCCTTCTTGCTCGAGCACACGGCACCTACAGTCGTCGCCCAACTCGGTTGGGTGATCACGATGCTGCGATCACCGTCGGTGATCGTCGGCCCCTTCGCGGAGAAGCCCGAGTGCAACATGGTTGCGCCGTACGTCATCGGGCGCACGGTCTTGGAGCGCAAGTCGTCGAGCCAGTCCTTCGCGGCCACGAGCTGGTAAGTGCGCAGCTTGCCGGTCCCCATCGGTGTCGCCAGCGCGGTTTCGACCTCGCCGCCAGTAGCGTCCTTGCCGCCAATCTGCAGCTTATCCCCAGAGATCGACAGGCCCGCGTCGGTCGCCTGCTGCCAGGCGTCGATGTAGAACTGGTCGGTCTCCGATCGGTCGGCCGCTGCCGTCTTCGAGGCCTCCTTGGAGCGCGCTTCGAGCGTCTTGTAGAACCCGCCGAGTGACGAGCTCGTGGTGGCCGTCTTCGCCTTCTCCGCGCCCCACTGAAATACACCGAGGCTCGCCTCCTTGTCCCAGCTCGGGCTCTTTGAGCTCCACGGACCCTCGATGATCGAAACCATCGCCATGATGTCGAGGTCGTCCTCGATCCTCCCGGCGAGGTCGGACGGCAGCTTGTCGCGCTCCTTGCCGATCTCGTTCCGGCGATCCTCGAACTCCTTGCGGTCGTGATTGGACTGCACCCAGGTCGGGGTGATCGTCTTGCGGTCCTTGCTGGGGAAGTCGACGAGCCGCCAGACGCTCGTGCGCGCGCCCTGCAGAGTGAGCCGCGTGCCGGTCTTGACCGCGGCCTTGACGCTCGCCGGCATGTCTGCCGGCTGGACCGGGAAGCCGGAGCGCATCACGATCGCATCCAGGTGCGAGCCGTCGGCCAGCACGCCGAGTGTGCGCCCCTTCTTCTTGGGGCTGAAGGTCGTCGCTCCGGAGGTGGCGGCGAGGACGACTTCCAGTAGCGTGACGACGCCGGCCTGGTGACCGTCGGGCGTCTGCAGCGTGCCGAGCTGGGCGACGGCTGGGGCTTTGCCGCTAGGAGTTGCGTACGCGGTGCCGTCACTGTCACGGAAGCCGATCACCGTGGTCCCATCAACGGTGTGAATCGTGCCGTCGTTGTCGACCGTGCACCCGATCGCGACAGGCTTCGCCGGCGGCTTTGCCTTCTTCCCTTTGGCTCGCGCCAGCGACTGTATGAGCGTGCCGGCAGCGCGGTTGCCGAGTGATCGCTGCAGCGCGAATGCCGCGGACGCCAGGGTCGGCTGCGCGGAGCCGGGCGGTCGTCCGTGGCCCGCCCTGTCGGTCGGTTCTGGCTCGGCTGCGCGTCGTTGCGTCGAACTCGGTCCCGTTCGACGATCGTAGTCGTCCATCTCGGACGACTGCAAGCGCTGAATCACTGGGACACGTTTCTGGCACATGCTTCGCCCCCACGTCTGCATCCCCATGGCTGCCTCTGCCGCGCTGAGTACCCAGCGGTTGGCGCCGAACTGGCCGCTGGTCGCGAGGAAGATCAGGAGCTCGTGGCCGGACCGCGCCGCTGCTGCTTCCATGCAGCTTCGGCTACCTGCAGTGCCCATTTGCGGGCTGGGACCGCTTCTGCTCTGGACGGTTTGGGTCCTGAAGCAGAACTCGGCCGCGAGCTTGGGCGCGAGGATGAGCGTCGTGTTTCCCGGAGGGCCGGGGAAGTCCTGAGAGGAGTCCTTGATGGTGCAGCAGTCGATGGTGCTTGTGGACGCGGCGGGTCGGCGGCGGTTTGCGCCCCACCGGCCGCGCCACCCTCACGCCGTCGAGCTCGCCCGCGCAGGAGTGACGGTCAACATCATCCAGGGCCAACTCGGGCACAGCGACCTGGGCACGACGTCCACGTATCTGCAGGGGATCGATCCCAGCGAGATCTTCGACGCCGTCCGCCTGCGCCGGCAGCCGACTATCTCCGCCACACCCACTGCTCCCTTGCACGTCGTCCTCATGATGCAGAACTCGAGCTCAGATCCCTCCGTGGGCGACAATGCGGCACCCGCTCGTACGTAACGACGTGGCAGAGCCGCCGACGGCGTAGGCGTGCCCAGTACCCTGGAACATGGCTGTCCGGCCCCGGGTGCTTGCCATCATTTCTGGCCGTGGCTGCGCCGGATCGATGGAGTCAGTGGCTTGGCAAGAGACGCGATGCCGGCGACGACCGTCAGCGTCGTGCGTCGCTTGACCGGCTGACGATCATCCGCGACCGGGCCCTGGATCAGGCTGGTGGGCTGGACGGGGGTGACGCTTCTCGATGTCGGCTGTGGCGACGGGCTGATCGGTCTTGAAGCCCTCGGGCGCGTCGGACGGTCCGGAACGGTCGTGTTTGCGGACATCTCCCCGGCGTTGCTCGAGCGCGCGGAGAAGGCGGCATGGGACCTTGGACTTGCCGACAGAGCACGCTTCGTGCAGACAGACGCTACGGAGCTCGCCGGCTTTGCGGACGGATCCGTCGACGTCGTCACGACGCGCTCGGTCCTCATCTATGTCGCCGACAAGCCGGCCGCATTCGCGGCCATGCACCGGGTTCTGCGGCCCGATGGCCGGATCTCGCTGTTTGAGCCCATCAACGCGCTCATGTACCCCGAGCCCCGCGAGCAGCTGTGGGGATACGACGTCACGCCCGTCGTTGAGCTCGGCGACCGGGTCAAGCGGGAATACAAGCGGCTGTCTGGCCCGGAGACCCAGCCCATGCTCGACTTCGACGACCGCGACCTAGTGCGGTGGGCGACCCAGGCAGGGTTTCCGGAGGTGCGTCTCGCGTTGCACCATGAGGTTGTGCCGGGCGCCTTGCGCGCCACCACCTTCGACACCTTCCTGGATGGAGCGCCGAACCCCCTCGCACCCACCTTGCGCGAAACCATCCACCGCGCGCTGGAAGGGCCCGAGCGCCAGCAGCTCCTCGACTACCTCCGAGACCGGTTCACGTCAACGCTACCCATTCAGCACTGGGCCGTCGCATATCTACAAGCCCGCCGCGGCCACCAATCGACCGACGCCGCACCCTCCTGACTCCCCGTGGTCGCTGTCTGGGAGGCGGCGCTCGCTCAGGCAGCACCGACTCCGGACGATCGTGGCGGTGGCTCTTGAACGCAAAGCAGCAACGATCGTCGTCGGTTCTCGCAGTCCGAGCCGGCTCCGAGCAAGGTTTGATGGCAGCACGTCCAAAGGGGTCATGAGCACGGGCCATGTCCCGTGGTTGTCGTCCACGACGCCGGTGAGGAGGAGCCAGGCTAGGCGATCGGTGACCTTCGATCGGCACCGGTCGCCCGCGAGTGGCACTATTCCGCAGCATGCGGATTGAAGTCGGCGGCGTGGGCATCCACTACGAGGTGACCGGGGAGGGTCGACCGGTCGTCTTGCTTCACGGCTTCCCCGACACAGGGCGGCTTTGGCGGCATCAGGTCCCTGCGCTGGCGCGGGCGGGATTCCGGGTCATCGTCCCGGATATGCGCGGCTACGGGGCTTCGGACAAGCCCTCTGAGGTTGACGCGTACGGGATCCAAGCACTGGTCGGCGACGTGCTGGCGGTCATGAAGGATGCCGGCGTCGAGCGGACGCACGTCGTGGGCCACGACTGGGGCGCCGCCGTCGCCTGGGCATTGGGGGCGAGCGCAAGCGACCTAGTCGACCACCTCGTGGTGCTGTCCGTCGGACATCCGGCGACGACGCGGGCCCATGGGTTCCAGCAGCACGAGAAGTCGTGGTACATGCTGCTCTTTCAGTTCGCCGGTATCGCCGAGGAGTGGCTATCGGCCAACGGATGGGCAAACTTCCGCGCGTGGAGCCGCCATCCGGACGCGGATGCGGTCATCGCCGAGCTTGAGGCCAACGGCTCGCTGACGCCCGCCTTGAACTACTACCGGGCCAACCTCCCGCCCCAGGTGTGGGTTTTGCCGGGCCGGACGCTACCGCCCGTTGACGCGCCCACGATGGGCGTGTGGAGCTCAGGGGACATCGCGCTCACCGAGCGGCAGATGACCGACTCGGCCAAGAGCGTCGCGGGTAGGTGGCGCTATGAGCGACTCGACGGTCCCGGGCACTGGATGCAGCTCGAGGCGCCCGACGAGGTGAATTGCCTCCTGATCGACTTCCTGCCCGCGTAATGCGCGTCCCGTTGCGAGTTCTCCCGACCGGGAGTAGTTTGGAGGAGCCGGCTATCTGAGTCCAGTAGGGGGCGAGATCCAGTGGCGAGAATTGTGGTGTTGGGTGCCGGGGTGTGCGGTCTGGCGGCGGGCATGGCGCTGCGCCGCGATGGACACGAGGTGACCGTTCTTGAGCGCGACTCAGACCGCGCGCCGCAGTCAGTCCAGGAGGCGTGGGAGCACTGGGTGCGTCAGGGTGTGGCGCAGTTCCACCAACCCCACATCATGCTGCCACGCGGACGCATCGCGCTCGAGGCCATGCTGCCGGATGTCGTCACGGCGCTGTCCGCCGCCGGCGCGGCGCGGTTCGACATGCTCGACCTGATGCCACCCTCAATCACCGACCGGACGCCGCGAGCCGGAGATGATCATCTGTGGACAATCACCGCGCGCCGGCCCGTGCTGGAGCAGGTTCTGCGCCGCGCAGCTGAGAACGAGCCCGGCCTCCAGATCCGGTCCGGGGTCTCGGTGCACGAACTCGTGATGAGCGCGTATGACGGCATCCCGCACGTATGCGGGGTGCGCACCGACGCGGGCCAGGAGCTACACGCTGACCTGGTGGTCGACGCCATGGGCCGACGCTCCCCGCTCCCCCGCTGGCTCGAGGCGGCGGGCACGAAGCCGGTCTACGAGGAGGCCGACGACGCTGGCTTTATCTACTACACCCGCTTCTTTCACGCGCGGGATGGCCGGCTACCGGCGTTTCGCGCGCCGCTGAACACCTACATCGGCACGTTCTCCATCCTCACGCTTCCCAGCGACAACGACACCTGGTCGGTGACCGTTTTCATCTCGGCGGGCGATCGACCTCTCAAGCGGCTGCGTGAGGAGCAGCCCTGGTCGAGGGTTGTTGCGGCATGTCCCCTGCATGCGCAATGGCTCGAGGGCGAGCCGATTACCCGAGTGCTGGCCATGGGCGGCGTGCTCGACCGCTACCGGCGCTTCTCCTTCGATGGCCAGCCCATCGCGACGGGGATCGCGCCGGTCGGCGACGCGTGGGCCTGTACCAATCCGTCGCAAGGTCGCGGCATGTCGCTGGGTCTGTGGCACGTCCAGCACCTGCGCGAGGTGATCCGTGAGCACCTCGATGATCCAGGCCAGTTCGCCCGGGTGTGGGGCGCCGTGACCGAGGCCGAGTTGACCCCCTGGTATCGGGAGACGGTCGCTGAGGATCGTGCCCGCATGGCTGAGACCGAGGCGCGTCGCCAGGGCCTCAATCCGGCGCCGGCGAGCGGTCACGGCGCGCTTCTGCCGGCGCTGCAACTCGCGCTGCAGCGGGATCCCGACGCGTTCCGGGTCTTCGTAGCGTGGCGATCCTGCGTCACGCAGCTGGAGGAGGCGTTTGCCAACCAGGACCTCGTGGAGCGGATTCTGGAGATCGCCGGCAACAATGAGCGGCCGCCCTCGCCGGGTCCAAATCTGAGCCAGCTACTGGCCCTGCTGGAGGCCGCCCCTACGCTCGCCTGACGGACAGGCTCCCAATGCCAACCGGCGTCAGCGCTGAACTGGGCTCTGCCGCGCCCCGCGCGGAAGTCGGCGGTGCCTGCCGCCGGGCATCGGTCGGCACGCGGCAACGTCTGATCGCGGGCGCTCCGCACCGGTCGCGATCTCGCTCTGACTGGGATGACCAGCAGGGGGGCGCCCTCCCTTCGGAACGGGCGGCCCGTAATTCGGAGGCACGAGCTCGTGCCGAGCAGCACCGCTGGCTGCTGTCGAGTGCTCTTGTGCGACGAGCGAGCGTCACCCCAGAGTGCTCCTTGCACGCAGGGTCAGCACTCAGCCCGCCGGCCGTAGGCGGAGGCCAGACTTCCGCTTCGGCCCGGCCGAGACCCAAACGAGCACTCTTGCCCGGACTGCCCTGGCGGCGACATTGCAGCACTCTCCGCCGATGTCGCCAGAGCCCGCTCTTCCGTGCACGGCCGGTCGCTCGGCTGGTCGTGGTCGGGTTGTGTGAGAGTCCGAAGGCAACGTCGTTGTCGCGTGGTGGGCGCCGCACGGATTCGGCGGCGTCTTGAGGTCGCGTGAGGAGCGCGGATTGGGCGGGAATCCGGCACGGCCAGGCGGAGGTGGGTGTCTCGCTTAGCGAGGGGCCGCGTTTGATCGCATGGTGAGGGCGACGTCTTCGGCAGATGGGGCGACGGGCCGGACGCGGAGGAGGTGGAGTGCGCGGTCATAGATGGCGAGGGTCCCGCGGAACAGGGATGTGGTTACGACGTAGTGCCCGGCTGACGTGTCTCGATCAGCGAGAGTCCCGAAATCACCCAGTGAGCCGTCTCCCTGGCTTCGCTCTGGGCCCCCACAGTTGCGCTGGGTCGGCGACTGATCGGAGCAGGAGTCTCCGCCTGGCCGCTCGGACGGCGATGGAGCAGGGGTCCTAGTTCACGAGACGAGCGCGAACGTCACCTCGATCATCGCTGTGACCTCCTGCTCTCCGGGCTCGACAGGCATCTCGCCTGCGGCCGCAGACATGGGTGTGAGCCTGGGGCCACTGCGTCGAGGAAACACTGCCGAGTCGGGTTCGCAGAGCCGGATCAGCGCTCCAAGTTCGGCACCGACCCCCTCGGCGTAGGCCTGCGCCTTGCGCCGCCCGTCGGCAGCGGCTTGACGGGCCGCCTCGAGCCGAACCGGGTTCTCAGCAGCGATCTGCCAGCGCGGCCCGTCGACCCGTGCGCCCAGCTCGGTGGTGGCCCGCGTAACCAGTTGCCCGATCAGCGCAACGTCAGTGAGCCGCACCGCAGTCGTTGAGGCCGCGCGATGACCCAGTGACCGGCGGCCCTCCTGGGTGTGGTCAAAGTCTTCCCGGACGCTGACGCCGGTGGTGGAACGGTCGGACCGATCGACCGACAGCTCATCGAGCAGCGCGATGAGGGCGTCACTGCGGCGAGCGACATCCTCGAGCGCAGGCCCCGGGGCGTCCTCCAGCGCGCTCAGCGTCACGAGCACCATCGCCTCGTCGGGCTCAGCGCGCAGGGCCGACTCGCCGACGACCGACACTATCGGTGTACTGCTCAGCCTTAGATCGGACCCATCAGTAGGCATCCGCCCCATCGTCTCAGACCCGCGTTCCCGAGCCAAGCTTCCAGACAGTCACGTCATTGAAGGTTCCCCGTGACCCCGCGAGCCTCGTGAACCTCGATCGCGTGAGACCGGAGGCGGCGGTCAACGTTCGGCTGCCCTGAGGGCGAGAGACCAGGCGCGACCCGCGGGGGTTTCGGGCCGTTGGGCTGGTCGATGATCGAAGACGTCGCGCGTATCGGCTGGTCGGCGACATAGGCTGGCGTGTCACACATCGGGGCGTACCGGACAGATGGAGAGCGTGGGCCTGTCTGAGAGCGAGCGGCGGCAGCGGCTGGAGTGGCTGTTTGAGCAGCACTACGCGGCAGTACTCGCATACGGCCTGCGGCGGACGTCACGCGTGGTGGCCGAGGACGTGGCGAGCGAGACATTTGTCGTGGCTTCGCGGCGGATCGAGGAGGTGCCGGCCGATGCGTTGCCGTGGCTGTACGGCGTGGCTCGGCGGGTGCTGGCCAACGAGCGTCGGGGTGAGGCGCGGCGTGACCGGCTGAACCGCGCGCTCGCCCTGGCCGTGGACGCGGGCGCCGCCGACGCTGGGCGCAGTGATGCCGGGATGGTCCTGGCGGCGCTGGCGCGGTTGCCCGAGCCCGATCGCGAGGCGTTGATGCTGGTCGCCTGGGAGGGGCTGTCGAGCCGGTGGCGCGGGCGGCAGCGCTCACGCGGGTGCGAGCTGCCGCCGCTGACTCGGCGCCTGGACTGTCCGCACGGGCGTCGCGCCGGCGCCCTAGGTGGTGGCCGCTGCCGACCCTGTTCGCCCCGCTCGTGCTGGCCGCGGCGGCGCTCGCTGCGTCGGGCATCCTGTCCGGCGCACCGTATGACCCGCCGTGGGCGCATGATCTGCCCGGCATCGATCTCGGCGCGCCGGTGCCCGGCAGTGGGCACCTGCTCTCGCTGCGTGTTCCCGATCCGGCCGGTGGCCTGCCGTGGGGGCTGCGGGTGGTGCGCACCACCCGCGGCTACGAGTGCGTTGAACTGGGGCGGGTGCTGGACGGCCGGCTGGGTGTGCTCGGGCAGGACGGCTGGTTTGGCGACGATCATCGCTTCCACCCCATGCCCGTGTCGGTGTTCAACAGCGAGGCGTGCGGACTGATCGGCTCAGCCGGCGTTGCCCTCGCCGGCACCTGGGACACGATCTTCGCCAGCGGCATCGACGTCATCGGGTGCTGCCAATACCCCAGCGCCCCGTTCCCCGGCCGCCCGCAGGTACCGAACTGCCCAGCACGAGATGAGCGGTTCGTCGCCTACGGTCTCGTCGGCCCAACACGCGCGCAATCACGTACACCCGCGGCGGCGCACCCCATGTCCTGCCCACGGTGGGCGCGCAGGGGGCCTATCTTCTCGTGCGACCCGCATCCCGCGTGCTCACGGTCCGTGGTTCGGGCGCCGGCGGCCCGGGCCTGGCCGGCGGGGGCGGACCCGGTTCGTTCCCGGGCACGACGGCAGTCGTCTACCGAGACGGGCAGACCTGCCCGTCTGCCGACCCCGGGCCCGACACGTGCGTCCTGCGGAGCTTCGCCACCGACCCCGTCCACCTCCACCTGCACCTGCACCCGGTGCGCGTCCGAGTCTCGGTGCGCCGGTCCGGCCCCCAGCTGCCCGGCACCTTCGACGCGACCGTGCGGTTCCGCGCGCCCGTCACGGTGGCCAGCGGCGCGCTCGACTACAGCTTCACCGCCGTCAACCCGGGAGCCGCCAACACCACCGCGGGCAGCCTGGACCGCGGCGTCCGAGAGGGCCAGAACGTCAGCTGGTCGGTGAGTATTCCGGCCTGCGCGCGTCAGGCCAAGCTCACGATCTCCCTCGACGGCGCGACCGCCACCTCGACGCCCTGGCGTCTCAACGCGCCGGCCCTCGCCACCATTGCCACCCTGCCGATCCACCTCCCCGCGGTGCGCCGCGTGCCCAGGTGTTGAGCGACGAGAACACCTCCGGACAAATCACGGGACACTGCCCCTTCCACATGACATGGGCGGTTCCCGTGACTAGCGAAATGTTGGCTGCGGCGGCCAAGACCCATCCAGGAGCCTGGGCCGCCGGAGGCTCGCGGCGCCTTGGGCGAACGCAACCTGCGCCGCCGGTGAGCTCTCGATCCGCCAGTCGGTCTCCTTGACGAGGTTGAACCACGTGACCGCGCGGATGTACGGGCGACGACGGATTTCGGCGAACATGGTGCGAATCCACCTCGCCTTGTCGCCGCCCTGCTCGGCGCTCGCGACCTCGGTTAGCGCGACCGGCTTGTCAGGGGCGACCGCGTGGACCGCGTCAAGCGCACGGCCGAACAGGTCTGTGAACGAGCGCCAGCGTTTGGCGTACAGATTCGTGCCGCCGTTGAATCCTGAGAGGCCAACGACGTCGACTTGAGTGGGGCCGGGGTACTCCCAGGTGGGGATCGTGCCGGTGACCGGCGACCAGATCCACGTCACGTTTGTCGCGCCCGCGGCGGCGAAGATCGAGTGGACGTGGCGCCACGCTTCAACGAACTGGCCCCGCGAGTTGCCGTTTTGTGACTCCGACCACGGATACCAGGTTCCATTCATCTCCTGCGCGAAGCGCAGTCGCAGCGGCCCCCCGTAGCGGCGCACCGCGTCGGCGAAGCGGCGGACGTAGGCGTCGTGGCGGCCGTCGATGATGCTGGTGAGCGTGTAGTTCGGCTGGGGACGCCGCAGCCCAACGCGCGAGTCCCACGGCTCCCATGAGATCTCGGGTAGGCTGCCGCGCCTCGCCACGGCCCGCGCCTGGCTTGCGTCGAACTCGCCGTGGGCCCAGTCCGTGAACCACATGACGATGTCGACGTGCAGATGGGCGTGCCGCTCGAAGGAGTTGACCTCGACGAGGTCAGCCGCTCGCCATGGACGGAACCAGTTGCGCGCGAGCGAGGCCGTGGTGACGCCAATCGCGACGGCGCCTGGCGGCGTCACCGGCCGGGGCGCGGCAGCGGGTGATTGGCCAGTCGCCCATGGCCCCAGCCACTGAAGTGCCAGTAGCGTGAAGATCGCGACCACCAGCGCCGCGGACAGCAGGTACTCGCGCAGGACGTGCCAGCTCATGCGAGTGCCTCGGTCAGGCGCATCCATGCGACCGCCAGCGCCAATCCGAAGGCGGCGAGCAGCACCGCAAGCGTCAGGAGTACGTCCGCCCGGGCGCGCAGTGTCGCCCAGCGTCCCACGCGCCGCCGCAAGTCCGCGAGCTCGAGCCCGATCGCGGTGAGCAGGAACGCCGCTACGCACGCGGAGTTGAACAACACGAGCCCGAGATAGCCTTGCGCCGGCCCGTGGCGGATCGCGACGCCGTAGACGAGGACGGCGCTCACGCCAACCGCCAGCATCGCGAAGAAGAGCCCATAGAGGCGCAAGCCACGCGGGACGGCGCCGGCGTTTGTCCCCTTGCGCGTGATCATGTATGGGCGTTTGATGCCGAGGATCACGTTGATCACCGCCAGGAGCACGATTGGCCAGCGGGCGACCTCCAAGACCGCGGCGCGCCATGACAGGCGCACCTCCGACGGCTGGAACCAGTGCCGGCTCGCCCACCACATCAAGGTCGAGGTGGCGACTGCGGCCAGGTAGTAGACGAGGAACTGGCCCAGGGCCATGCTCGTGATCGGCCGGTCGCTGCACAGCGCCGCGATCGGCAACAGCCAGAGCACAGCGATCGACAGTGACCAGAACGTGTACCAGCTCTGCGCGACCAGGAACTGAACGCTCTGGCGTGGCGTGTAGCGTCGCAGCAGGCGCGGAGTGTGAAACAGCAGGATCTGCACCATTGAGTACGCCCAGGCGAACTGCTGCCCCAGATAGGTGGCGAGGTCCTCCGGGCCCTCGCCCTCAGCCAGGATCTCGGGCACGTAGACTCCCCTGTAGCCTCTGGCTGAGAGCACGACCGTGTCCAGGTGGTCCTCGGCCCGCGTCGGCTGGAAACCACCGATCGCCCGGACGGCGTCAGTTCGATATGTCGTGTGAGAGCCGATGATGAACGGCGTGCCGCTGTACCCGTAGAAGCCCATCTGCAGCGGACCCTGCAGTACCACGTCCTGCTCGGCTTGGCCACGCGCAGTCCAGGAATCCAGGTTGGCGTTGACGCTCGGCGCCTGCACCCACGCCACGGTCGGATCGATGAAGTGCCCCAGCGTGCGGTCGAGGTACTCGGGCCGTGGCCGGTGATCGACGTCGAGCTGCACGAAGAACTGGTAGTCGTCGCCGGCCGCGTTCAACCCATCCAGCCAGGCGTTGACGTTTCCGGCTTTCGTCCGGGCCTGGAACGGCGGATGCGGCTGGTTGAACCGCGGCACGCCCATGCGCGTGAAATACCGCACGCCAAGCGAGCGAGCGAGACACTCGACGTCCGCGTCGCCGCCCTCGTCGAGCACCCAGCTGTCATGCGGATAGCGGACCCCGACGAGCGCTCGCAGCTGGCGCTCAATTACATCGAGCGACTCGTGCGAGGGAACGCACAGCGTGATCATCGCCACGCGAAGACCGGGCTGTGCCGGCACCTGCCGCGGCCGGCGCATCCAGCCGACGTAGAACCAGTAGAACGTGGGCAGGGCCGTCAGCAGGTAGGCGAACGCAAGCGTCGCCGGAATCCACAGGACCACGGCGCCGCGATGGTCCGGTCGCAGCCAGAAGATCCAGAAGCGGACCGTGACGATGACCCAGAGCGCAACCAAGAGGACGTAGACCGTGCGCCGACCGGTCGACAGCGCTGACTCACCGCGGCCCGAGCCTGAGACGGCCGTCCCTCGTGCGGCGACGCCTCCGGCATCGTCGAGGACCTCCACCTCCGCAGGCCGCGACTCGGTCGAACTGCTCACCCTTCATCCTTACGATCGTGCTTCTCTGGTGCCTACCTTCCGTATCGGGCGGTTCCGGATTGGTCTGGACGGTAGGACTCCGTGCCTGCGACCCGTAGTTCGAGGATCAACGTGTCGATTGGCACGAGCGGGCCGGTCCTCGGTCGGCCGTGGGGTGGAGAGGAGATCAACCCACGGGTCAACCCGTGCGCCGACGACAGAGGACGGTGGGGTGTTGATCATTGACGCCATGACCACCATCGATTACCTCATCAACCTCCTGTTCGTGTTCGTCGTGTTTCGCCAGGCCCGCGAGCGGGAGATCGACCGCCGCTATTTCGTGATCCCGATCGGGCTCGTGATCTGGGTCGCCTCCCAGTATCTGCACGCGCTGCCGACGGCTGGTAACGACCTGGTGTTGGTCGGCGGGTTGGCGGCCGTCGGGGTGACGCTCGGCACGATCTCGGGGTTGGCGACCCAGATCCGTCGTGATGGTGACGGTGTCGCGTTCGCACGGGTTGGCTGGGTGGCGGGGGTGTTGCTGGTGGCCGGGATCAGCTCGCGGATGGTGTTCGCGTTTGCGCTGAGCCACGGGCTTGACCCGGCTGTGCGCAGCTTCAGTATCGCCAATCACCTCGGCGCTGCCGCGTGGCCGGCGGCGATGGTGCTGATGGCTCTGTGTGAGGTCGGTGCTCGGCTGTCGACGGTCTATCTGCGCAGCAACCGGCTGGGTGCTTCGCAGACGACGCCGGGCGTGGTCGTCGCCTCCGCCGCCTGACCCAACGCTCGAGTGGCCAAGGTTTCGACCGGTGCGATTGGCCTGGTCTTCAACCGGGCCCTGACACCCGCTCCGGCGGAACCGCGGGTATCCGACGAGAGTTCTGCTCGGGCCGAAGGCCAGCGACCAGCGCTCGCCGCCGCTGCACTTCGGCTGTTGCGGGCAGCGAGATCAGCTGGACCTTCGGGGTTTCACCCCGGGTGTCGTCGTGGGATGTGGCCGGATCATGTGTTGGGGTACGGTGCCGGGATGGGTGCCGGCGCTGCGGTCGGCGTGAGGATGAGCCGAGCGCTTGAGCTATCGGTTGGCTTTGTGATCACGATCGGGGTAGGGCTCGGCTTGGCGTCCGCTTGCGCGACGGACGGCGCGGCGGCGGTGATCGCCAGACCGACGACGGTGGAGATGCGGCGGGCGGTGCGGAACATGGCTGGCTCCTGGGTACGCTGGTGACTTTGCCGTACCACCACCGTACGGCGGGCTCAGATGGCTCTCATCGGGAAGAGCATCCATATTGGACGTCGCCGCTCCCTATCTTGCGTCTGCGGGCGAGTGTGTCCGCCTGCTCGGCAGCGACGACTTCCCCGCAGCGGCCAAGCACCAGACGAACGCGGTTGACGTCCGTCACCAGTCGAGCGCGGCTGCTTCGGCCACAACGCCGGCCCGGAACGGTCTGCGGCGTTGCGCTTGGCTCAAGTGGCGCAGCTGCGCGCCTAGGTGGTTAGGCCGGACCTGAGGCGATCCGTCATCATTCATGCCGTGAATGCAGCTCAACGCTTTCTCGCTGCCTCGCACGCTCGGGATGTCGAAGCCGCTGCCGCCGAGCTGGCTCCTGATGTAGTCATGCTGAACCCCGCCAATGACGAGCCCATCGTGGGCAAGGAGGCCGTTGCGGGGGCGCTCCGTGCCGTTGAGCAGGCCTGTGACGCGTTCCAGCACACCCGCCTGCTCGTCGGCGAATCGCCGGGCGAGAGGCCGCTGTTCGGCCTTGTGTTTGAGGCCCGCGTGGGAGACGCGACCCTGCGGGGCGTCGATCTCGTCGAACTCAACGACGCGGACCGGATCAGCAGCTTCATTGTGACGGTCAGACCGGTGGGTGCACTCATGGCGCTCGGCGCACGCATGTCTGGTTCCCAGCGGGTGTGAAATGGCCTAGCGGGAGTCGCCGCGGGCGCTTCTGCTCTCCATGTCACTGGCGAGCGTCACATCGCCGACGAGCCTTATGTGTCAGGCGAGGACGTGCTTGGAACAGCACGCCGGCATGCGTGGTCTGTCCGGCCTCGCCCATAGAGTCGCGCGCCCACAACTCGACAGAAGGGACCGGAGTTGGCCACGACGCTCGTCTCGTACGCGCGCCGCCACCATGTGGCGTTGGTTGCGCTGTTCTTCGCGCTCGGCGGGAGCGCGTACGCGGCCACGACGCTGCCCGCCAACAGCGTTGGCGCCAGGCAGATACGCAACAACGCGGTGACGCTCGCGAAGATCTCAAGGAGTGCCCGCACGGCACTCAAGGGTCAGCGCGGACTACAAGGGCCGCCGGGGCTGCAGGGACTGCAGGGCATCCAGGGGAACACGGGAAGTCAGGGGATCCCGGGTCCGACGGCCTCGGCATCGAACACCGTCAGCCCCAGCGCGAACAGCATTCCCAGCAGCGACACGCCTCAGATCGCCACCACCGTCACCACCAGCTTCCCGTCGCGGATTCTCGTCGACGCGTCGCTGTCGCTCACCAAGTCCGCCGGAGTCGGTGACGTCGTCTGTCAGGCGCAGATCGCACCGAGCACCTCGTCGACGTTCACGTCGTTTGGGGAGCCGATGTACGCGGCGGATCCCAGCGTGACCTCCGGGTACTACGTCGCCATGCCGGTGATCGGCGCGGTGCAGGAGCCGGCCGGCAGCTACCAGATTCAGGTCGTCTGCCACACCGGCTCGCCCACCTGGAGCCTCGTCGACGCTGCCATCCAAGCCGTCGCGACCGCCGAATAGGCGCCACCGCGTGATTGCGTTACCGAAGCGACGGTCCGGGCCGCAGGAGGGCGGCCCGGTCCGGCGATAATCCGTCAGGGGCTCATGGCACCGCTGCGGCGAGTCGGACCCCGCCATGGGTGCCGCTGTTCTTCATGTCGCAGACGCTACCGCGGTGGGCCTTCGCCGCCGAAGGATTGGGAGCTCATCCGTGCATCCCGGGCCCGGGCATGACGGTGCGCTCCGGCGGGTAGAAGCGCTCGATCAGCTTCCGCCTCGGCCAGGCGGTCACCGGATCGGTCTTGGGGGGGCTGATCGTCATGCAGCCGAGAAAATCGTCGCAGGCCCTACCGCCGTTGAGGATGCCGTTGACGCGCTGCAGCAGCGTCGATGGCTTCCAGCCGTTGAAGAAGTCGGCGTGCGCGGTCATGACCGATCCGCTGGCAAGCGTCACTCCGCCGCCATTGTTCATCGGGTACGTCACATTGAGCTGGAGGTGGGGGACGACCACGGGATGGCTCGCGGGGCAGCGGCGCAGTCCCATCTTCATCGGGTCAGGCTGGCTGTAGGCCATGTGGGACCGGTGATTAGGGCTGTCGACGCGCCGCCCGTCCCAACAGTCCGGGAAGCTGACCCGCAGGGTCACGAAGCTCGACCCGCACGAAGGAATCGTGAGCCCGCCGTCCAGGCTGTTGTCGCCTCGACAGGTCCAGCGCACCGTCCCTGCCGGAGCGTTCATGCCCATGCCCCCGCCGGCGACCATGCGCAGCCCGGAGGGGAACGGGAGGACGCGGCCATAACGGAAGAAGTCCTCGTAGTACGCCTGCACCTGAACCGCCTCCAGCGGCCGGCCGTCTCGGTAGAGCGTCGGCGTCCAGTAGGCCGAGTGGTCATCTGTGGGCGTGCACTTCCCGGGGCTGCGGCGCAGCGAACCGAAGGTCGAGAACGCGTTGGTGGAGCCGTTGCCGTAGAAGTCGTGCGAGTGCGACCAGCCGGGCTTGCCGTGCGAGACGATCGGGTCATTCGGCGCACGGTGGCTGAAGGCGCAGTCCGCGACGAAGATCCCGTTGGCCTGGGCAGCGCCCGGTGATGCGCAGACCAGCGCGAACGCGAAGACCAGCAGGCCGGCCCGCCTGACCATGCGGCGGCGAGCACCTGCGCACAACAGCAACAGAGGCATCAAGATCTCCCAGGTCGTCCCCCGGCGCGGACTCCGGAAACGTAGTTGGTCGGCGACGCGATGTTGCACGATCCGATGCATCCCAGGCGGATGGATGCGCGGGCGACGCCGCGCCCGTCAGCGTAACACTCGTGGCGACGGCGATCTACCTTCATCCGGTTCGTCATCGGCACCCGCCGCCCCGGCCATGAGGTCGTTCGAGACGGCTCAGGGTTGTGCGGCCCTCGATGTCAGCGCTCGGGTGTTCGATGGCCGTTGGCGCTCACGTGCTGGCAGACGCGATCCAGCGGCCGGTATGGATAGGGTCCCTGGTTCCAATGCGGCCGGCGGTGAGCGTCAAGGGGGTGTGCCTCAACGGGGCCGGCGACGTGCTCCTGTGTCACAACTGGCGTGATGAGTGGGAGCTGCCAGGCGGCCGGCCGGAGCGGGGAGAGACCTTCGCCGACTGTGTTCGCCGGGAGGTCGCCGAGGAAACGGGGATGGTGATCGATGTCTCCGGCGCTGTGGACGCCGGTGGCGCCATGGAGGTGGTCCCCGGGCAGTGGGTTCACATCGTCGCCTACGGATGCAGGGTCAACGACGGGTCGGGCCTTGCCGGCAGTGCTGAGCACCAACGCGTTCGGTTCTTCAGGTCTGGCGAACTCGATGGCCTGCGGCTGCCGGAGGTGTACCGGAGGGCGATCGAGCTTTGGTCCTCGGGCGCCGGCGCCGAGGATGGTCACGGGGCGGTCCGTGGCGCAGACCAGAACCTGGATCTCGTCCTGTCGGAGCTGTGCCTGGCGCTCGAGCTGGCCGAGACGGCCGACGAGCTGTCGATGAGGCACTTTCGAAGCTCCGGCCTCGAGGTCGAGACGAAGTCGGACGGCAGCCCGGTCACGGACGCCGATGTCGCCATCGAGCGGATCCTCCGGGAGCGCCTGGCGACGGCGCGACCGAGCCACAGCGTCGTTGGTGAGGAGGGGGAGACCACCGTAGGCTCGGCCTCGTGCTGGTATCTCGATCCCATCGACGGGACCAGCCGCTTTGCCGTCGGAGACCCGCGCTGGTACACGCTCATCGGTGTCGCGATTGGACAGACGGTCATCGCCGGGGTCGCCAGCGCTCCCGCCCTCGGACTGAGATGGTGGGCGGCACGCGGCGTCGGTGCGTTCTGCAACGGCCGGCCGATCTCGGTCTCGGCCGCGGCGATGCTCGCTCAGGCAGCGGTCAATGACGACTGGCGCGGAACCCTGGACCCAGAGGTCCCGAACCGGCCCCTCTCGATCATCGCTCGGAAGTGCGCCCGTGTCCGGCCCCGCCAGGGACACAGCCACCTCGCGGTGGCGCAGGGGGACGGTGACCTCGCCGTCGGGGTCGGCGGAGGACCCTGGGACTACGCAGCCATCAAGCTGATCGTTGAGGAAGCGGGTGGGCGTCTCACCGATCTGCACGGCAGCGATTCCTTCTCCAACGGCAGTGCCCTGGTCAGCAACGGGCTCCTCCACAACGAAGCGCTCGCAGAGCTCGCACACGAGTGCGACCCCTGAGTCCGCCTGAATGACGACAACGATGCAGGGCGCGCCGGAGGACTGGCGTACGCGGTCTGGATGTGCGCCGCTGCCGACAGGCAAGGGGGCAACTAGCACGGCCGGACGTAGTTGCGAGAGGTCGTGCTAGGAGCAGGGCGCAGAGCCTGAGTCGGTGAAGCGTCCTGACTGTCCGTCGGCCGTGGCGGGAACGAACTGCCAGTCGTAGCTGCTGGGGTGCAGCGTCAGCCTGAGGATGCCGAATGTCGTGTAGTTGGCCACCTGGCTGGTGGCGCGGTCGCCCGGCGTGGTGGGGGGAACTCCGTGACTCTGACCACCGGTGGACACGATGAATTCCCTGATCCCGTCCGCGGCCGGTGCCCCGGTGGGGTCCTGGGGCACGAACCGCTCGTAGTGGTGGTTGCCGTGACCGTTGATGACCAGCGTCGCGTGGGCGTTGTAGAGATCGGTCCAGAAGGCCGCGGTCGCCGAGTCGTTCCCGAGCGCGCCGGAGTTCCAGCGAGGGTGATGCCAGAAGGCGAGGATGCACTTCTGGTGGTTGGCGGCGAGGTCGGTCTTGAGCCACTGCTCCTGCGGGCTGCCCGGCTGGCATCCGCCGCTCACCGCGTAGGTTCCGGTGCAATTGGAGTTGAGCGCGATGATGTGCCACGTGCCGAGGTCGAAGCTGTAGTAGCCGTCGGTCGTCAGGTGCGATGTGTTGCCGCCGCCCGTGGCCTGGATCCGGGCGAATACGCCGGCCGCGCTGAAGTAGGAGAAGAAGCCGGTCGGCGGAGCATTGCCGTCGTTGTACTCGGCGTTGCCCAGGGTGGGGTAGGTCACGGCGTTGGCGCGTCCGTAGGTCGGGTCGAACACGTGCTGGTAATCAAACAGGGTGCCGGTGTCGTACTGGTTGTCGCCCAGGTCGAGCAGGGCGTTCGGCAGCGGACTGACGACGAGATCGGAGACGTATCCCTGCAGGCAGTCGTTGCCGGGCGCCGGGACGCCCGGGCTGCCGTTCCCCCCGTTGTAGTTGGGATCGTTGAAGGCGCACCCCATGTCGCCGACCGCATCGACGACCGGATCGGACTGGGCCGCGACCGGCACGGGCACGGGCGCCGGGCTGGGAGAGCCACCGGTCGGCCCGCCGCCCGCCGGCGCGGTTGCCGGTCTGCCGGTGACGAGGAGCCGCAGCTGCAGCCGATGGTGGTCTCCCCGCACGGACAGGGTGTGTGCGCCCGCGCGGGTGCGGGAGGGGATGAGCAGCGTGGTGCGCACGGTGCCCCGCCGGCCCACGCGCCAGCCGGAGAGGTGACGCCGGTCCAGCCACACCGTGACGGTGCTCCCGTGGCGAAAGCCTGCCGCCGCAATCCGCACCGACGAGCCCACGGTCACCCGCGTGGCCGAGAGGCGCACCGACTCGCCCGTCGACAGAATCGCGATGCTCGTCTCCGACGCTCCGTTTCCCGGTGAGCCGGTCACCGGGTAGCCGACCGTGACGAACCGGGCGCCCGCGCGGACCTGCAGCCGGCGCACGCCGGCGTGGGCGTCGCGGGGCACCCGCACGGGCGTCGACCACCGACCTTGACGACCGGTGGTGAACCGGCCGAGATGCATCGAGCCGAGCGACACGGTGCCGCGATGGTGGGGCGGCAGGCCCGTCCCGCTCAGGTTCACCGCGCCTCCCGGCGGGACTTGCGCCGGCACGGCCAGAATGGACGCGGGGGACCGGCTACATCAACACGCCAAAGCTCACAACCCCGCCAAGACCTCCACAGGAGACCCATCGCAGGCTACCCCATCAGCGGCGATTCCACATCGCCTCGCCGAGAGGGCCGGCAGTCTGGTCAGCGCGCCGTTCCCCAGGCCGTGCATGAGATCGCCGAGCCCGGTTTCCCCCTCGAGCAGGACCCCCACCGGCCCGGCCCGGGCGGCCTCAAGGACTGTCTCGATCTGAACGCGCTCCGGTTCGCGTCCGAACATCGAAACCGACTCTATGGGTGCTTCAGCGACGTGTAGGCGAGGTCCCAGCTGCCGACGTTCCACAGATCGTTGATGCCGTTGACGTCGCTGCTCTCGATGTTCGGCTGGTTGGAGAAGTAGCCAGGGATGGCGACCGCGTGAGCGACCAGGAGCTTGTCGATGTTGGCCCAGGCCTGGTAGCGCGCCGCCGGGTTGACGATCAGCGCCGCCTGCCGCATCGCGGCGTTGATCTGCGGGTTGTCGACCTGGCCGAAGTTGGAGTTGTTGGTGGGGACGATCGCCGGGCCGTAGAACGTCTCGTAGAGCACGGTCAGTGGGTCGGCGAAGTCGCGAACCCACGCGACCGACGGGCAGACGTCGATCTCCTGCTTGGGGACGCCGCAGTACTTGGCGAACATGGTCGACTGGTCGACCTGGGTGACGTGGGTGCGGAATCCGAGCCTGGTCAGCGCGCTGTTGACGATCTGCGTGTACGCCGGGAAGTCGCTGTTGCTCGCTCCCACGACCTGAAGGGTCGCGTTACCGGTGTACGTGCCGGAGGGGTAGCCGGCCAGTTTCATGTATTTCGTCGCCACCGCCATGTCTCCGCTGACGGACTCGTTGAAATCCGTTTGCGGGCCCGCATACCCGCCGGCCTGCGCAAAGCCGTTCGTGCCGGGGTAGATGAAGTGGGTCATCGGCTGAGCCACGAGCGAGCCGCCGACGACCCGGGCGATTCCCGCCCGGTCGACCGCGGCCCACACCGCCTTGCGCAGGTCCTCGTTCTGGAACGGGCCGTGGGCGTTGTCCAGGGCGACGTAGAAGATCCCCGCTCCGGCCGTGAACGTGATCTGCGACGGGTGGGAGTCGTAGGCCTGTTCGATGACGTCATGTGACGGCTGGTCGAGCTGAACCGCGTCCGAGCCGTCCAGCACCTGCTGGCCGATGACGGTGGCGTTTCCGCCGATGTTGATGTTGATCCGGTTGAGGTAGGCGGGCGGCCTGTATTGCGACGTATAGGTGTTGGGGTTCCAATTGGGATTGCGCACGAGCGTCGCCGACTTCCCCGGCTGATACCCCAGACCGGCGAACACCCCGGTCTTCAGATCGGACTGGAGCATGTACGGGCCGGTGAAGACCTCGGCGCTGGACCCGTAGGTCGTCGGCGCGTGCTTGTCCATGGGTCCGGCGAACTCCTCCGGCACCGGGATCGTGATCGGCATGCTGAGCGCCTGGATGAGGAACGTCGCCCCGGGCTTGGTCATGTGGAAGACGATCGTGTACCGGTTGGGTGTCTGAATGCCCGGAATCGGGCCGCCCTTGTAGTTGGCGTTGTCGGCGCCGACCAACGGCGTGGGCGACCCGGCGCCGAAGTAGCCGGTGAAGTATGCGCTGCCCACATTGGGGTTCGCGGCCCGCTCGATGGCATACGCGACGTCGGCCGAAGTCACCTCGCGATTGACCGGTGGGCTGAAGTGCACGCCGCGCTGGATGTCAACGGTCACCGTGCGTCCGCCGTCGCTGATCCCGCCGTTGGCAGTCGTGGGCACCTGAGTGGCGAGGTCCGGGACCACCTGCGTCGAGGAGTTCGGCGGATAGGTGAACAGTGGGCGCTGGGTCGCATACATGACCGCGTAGTCCAGGGTGAAGTACGACTCGCCGGGATCAAGGTGCTCGAAGTCGGTGCCCGTGTAGACGGTGAGCGTGCCCCCCCGCTTACCGCCGTACAGATTCTGGTGCGTGGGATCCTCGCCCGGCTTGAGGGGCAGCGCTGACGGGGAGCTGCCGGCTTGAGCGCTCGAACTGCTCGACGTGCTCGACCCTGACGAGCCGCTCGACCCACACGCGACCACGCCGAGCAGCGCAGCCACTCCGATCAGGGTCGACAGCACGGTCTTCACCTTCTGACCCATCTCAACCTCCCCCGGTGGGTTGACGGCGCCCCCAATGACACCTTTATGCGGACCTTATGCGCAAGCCTACAGCGCCCGGATGGCCGGCCTGCTGCTCGTCTTCGTCCCCCTGTCAGTGCGCGCGTTCCGCCGCGCGTAGATGGTTGATCCCCCGGCCCGGGCCGGGAGTGATGCGCGTCCGTCGGCGTGGCACCATCCCGTGGGATGGTCGACTGGGGAGCAGGTCACTACGAGACGGTCGCGGAGGAGCTGGCGCCGGCGGCCGTTGTCGTCGTCGACCTGGCGGCGATCGCGCCCGGTGACGACGTCCTCGACCTGGCCTGCGGGACCGGAAACGCCGCGCTCCTGGCCGCGGCGGCGGGCGCCTGTGTCGTCGCGGTCGACGGCGCCCCCCGGCTGCTGTCGGTGGCGCGTGGCCGCGCGGCCCGGAGCGGCGTCGAGCTCGACCTGCGCCCCGGCGACCTGCTGGTGTTGCCCCTCGGCGACGCCACGATCGACGTCGTCGTGTCCGTGTTCGGCATCATCTTCGCGCCTGATCCAGCGCCGGCCCTCCGGGAGGTGCGACGGGTGCTGCGACCGGGTGGTCGCGCGCTCCTCAGCGCCTGGGTCCCCGCCGGCCCCATCGACGCCATGCTCGGCGCCTGCAATCGCGTGATGGCCAGGATCTCCCGGGCTCCGGGGCGGTCCCGGTTTGCCTGGTCCGATCCCGCCGCCCTGGGCCCCGTCGCCGCGGAGGCGGGACTCGCCGTCCGCTCGACGACTGCTCATGCGCTGACGATCCGCGCCGCGTCCCCTGAGGCCTACGTCGCCGCCGGTCAGGAGCATCCGATGGCGGTGGCTGCGCGCCCGGCGGTCGATCGCGCGGGGGCCGGAGCGGAGCTGCGCGAGGCGATGACGGCGGCGCTGCGCGAGGGCAACGAGGACCCGGCGGGCTTCCTCGTCCACAGCCCGTACGTCGTCCACGAGCTCCGGGTCTCGTAAGGCCCGGGCTCCGGTTCGAAGCCCGGCCGACGGATCAGCGCCGCTGTGCGATGTAGACCGGCTGCGGCTGAGCGCTGCGGCGGGCCGTCCGGCGCCGCCACGTGACGGCGCCGGTCAGGCCGGCCGCGGCGATCAGCGATGAGACGGCGTTGATGATGAGAATGGTGGTCATGAGGGGGTTCTTTCTGACTCGACAGAAGTCAGGATGCCCCCGGTTTGTGAACCGCACTCATCGTGGCGCATTACAGCTGCGTAAGAAGCGCTGACAGCGGCCGGCCGCTGTGCACCGACTCGGGGCGCTCGCTGACGATGTCCGAGCCGGGCCGGGCGTGTTCGTCGCGACGCTTGACCAACAGCCAGCGCGGCTTGGGTCCGCCGCCGGTCCGCTGCAGGGCGAAGCCGCCTCGCAGCTTCTCTCCGTGGAGCACGAAGACCGCGTGCCCCCGCTCCAGCGCCTCCGGCCAGGGGACCCGGCCGCCCTGCTCGTAGGCGCCGCGATCCCAGATGATCACCCCGCCGCTGTCGGTGGGGCCCTCAAAGTCGTTGCGCTCGAGGCGGTGGTCCTCGACCTGGACGGCGAAGCGCTTGACCGCCGGATCCAGCGACGGTCCCTTCGGCACTGCCCAGGAGCGCATCACCCCGTCGACCTCCAGTCGCAGGTCGTAGTGGTGGGCGGTCGCCTGATGCTCCTGGACGACGAACACGCCGGCGGCGACGCCGCGGATCGCAAACTGCTCGTGCCCCTCACGCCGGGCGCCGGCGATCGTCACTCCGCCGGTGCCCCATTCCGCGCCAAGCCACTCGATCAGCTCTTCCAGCGCGGCTGAATCCCCCTCGGCGTGCACGGCGAGGGTCCCGTCCTCCATCAGCCGGACCCACCCGGTCAGGCCGAGCGCGGCCGCTCGCTTCTGCGCGGTCTCGCGGGCGGAGCGACCGGACACGTTGCCGGCGACCGAGATCCGCCGCGCCACCGCGCCGCTGCGTCCGGATTGCCGCCGTCCAGCGGGCGACCGACCGCTCAATGGACCCGTCAGCCGCTGCCCGGCGGGAAGCCGACCTGGACGCCATCAGGGCGGACGATCGTGGGCACGACACCCCGGTTGTTCGTGTAGCCCATGAGCTCGGCCTTCCACTCGGAGCTCTGGGTGGCATCGCGCTCCTCGACGTTCTCGCCTTCGCTCGCCAGGTGCTCGCGAGCCGCCTGACAGTACGGGCACCCCGGCTTGACGTACATGACAACGCTCATCTGTCACCTGGAAGCGTACGCCCTGTGACCGGTGGCCCGCTCAATCGCCTTCGCGTTCCCTGCTGAGCAGGACGCGCATCTCCACCTCCGTGCCGCCGTTGCTCCTGTGCCGGATGGTGAAGCGATCGGTCAGCGCGGCGATCAGGGGCCATCCCCAGCCCGCCCCGGGGTCGCGGGACTCGGTGCGGGGGCCGACGCCGTCGTCGGAGACGACGATGGTGATCCAGCCGCCGCCGACGGTGGCGACGGTATCCACCGTGCCCGGCCCATCCGGATAGGCATGCCTGACCGCGTTCGTGACCGCCTCGGAGACGAGCAGGCGGATCGTGTCCACCTGCTCGCCGGTGGCGCCGTGACGCTCGGCGAGCGCGGCGAACTGCTCGCGGACGAGCGCCAGTGCCCGCGGCTCGGCGGGATGCGAGTTCCGCACCTCCGCCTGCCCCCCCGGTGTCACAACGGGCACGGGCTTCCCCGGCGAACGTCCGGCTGCCTGGTGCCGGATCGCGTTCATACCTTCAGTGCTAACCGAAATCCGGTCCACCAAACCGCCCGCCTGTCAACCGGCACGGCCGACGGCACTCGCGACCCACAGATATGCCCTCCAGGCGCTGCTACGGTGCGACGCTTCGAAAATACGCCGAGTCTCCGGCCGCTGACGTGATGATTGCGTGGCTGGAGAGCGGGGGACCCACTGGGCGGCATCCGGCCGCCGTGGGGCTAATCGCCGCATGTGCGGTGTAGCGCAGCTTTCTCGCGCGAGCCCGTCAGCTAACCCCGTAGGCACGGAGAAAGAAGGAGGCTGTATGCCCTCGAGGAGGTCGCGGCGTGCTGTGCGTCGCATCAACCAACACGCCCGTCTGGGGACGGCGATCGCGATCGCGACGACTGCCGGCGCGGGTGTCGTCGTGGCTCCGGCCGCCGGTCAGCCGCAGCCGTTGGCGCCGGCCACGCTGCTGCATCAGGGGAGCGCCGGTGCGGCGGTCAAGCGTGTCCAGCGCGCGCTGCACGTCCGGCCGACCGGCCATTTCACCTGGCGCACCCGGCACGCGGTCGTCCGCTTCCAGCACAAGGACAGGCTGCTGGTCGACGGGATCGTCGGCCCGCAGACGTGGGACAAGTTGTTTGGGATCACGCCGCCGCCCGCGGCGGCTGTGGCCACCACGATCGCCGGCGCTCCCACCTCCTCGTCGGCCGGCGGCTATGCCATCCCGTCCGGCATCGTTCAGTGTGAGTCCGGCGGGAACTACTCCGCGGTCAACCCGTCGACGGGGGCCGGCGGCGCCTACCAGATCCTCCCCTCGACGTGGCAGGCCTACGGTGGGCAGGGACTGCCCCAGGACGCCTCTCCTGCCCAACAGGGCCGGATCGCCTCCGAGATCTACGCCAGCCGGGGCCCCTCGGCCTGGACCTGCTGATTGGCATCGGCGCCTCCCGGAGAGAATGATCGGTGCGAGCGGCGGGTGACGGACAGCCCGCCACCCCACCGGCAAGCGCACACGGATCAGTGCGCAACCTCTAACCCCTGGGAGGCCAACAATGGGTCTGGGAACCTCTATTGTCCTGATTGCCATCGGCGCGATCCTGCGCTATGCAGTGACGGTTACCACGCACGGGTTCAACATTCAGACTGTGGGACTCATCCTCATGATCGTCGGTGTGGTCGGTCTGATCATCACTGTCCTATGGATGACGATGTGGGCCGATCGGCGCCGAGCCGGCGCCGTGCGGCGGCGCGATGCGGTCGTCGTTCACGACGCCGATCTGCGGTAGGGCGCCGGGGCGGTGCCGTGATCCGGCTGCGCGCACCTGAGCCCGGCGACGCCGACGGGGTGCTGGCGGTGCTCGTCGCCCGCGACGTCGCCGACCTGGGCGCCCCGGACTTCACCCTGGCGGACCTGCGCGACGAGTGGCAGGCGAGCGACTTCGATCTCGCTACCGACGCCGTCGTCGCGCAGGCGCCCACCGGAGAGCTGGTCGCCTACGCGGCGGTGCGGCGCCCCGGAGCCCTGGCGGTGGTGGCGCCGGCGCACGAGGGTTTGGGCATCGGCACCCAGCTGCTGGCCTGGGCCGAGAACCGCGACCGCGAGCTGGGGCGTACCGTCCACGTGCAGTGGGTGGCGGGCGCCAATGCCCAAGCGGCAGGCCTGCTGAGCGCCGCCGGCTACAGCGTCACGCGGAGCTACTGGCGGATGGTGCGCTCGCTGGCCGATCCCCCGGCCGAGCAGTCGCACCCCGGGTTCGAGATGCGCCCGCTCGACCTCGACCGCGACGCGTCCACGCTGCACGCGCTCGACGCCGCCAGCTTCTCGGCCAACGCCGATTACCGGCCGGAGACGCTCGCTGCGTTCAGCGAGGAGCACCTCCAGGCGCACGATCTCGATCCGGCGCTCAGCATCGTCGCCGAGCACGCCGGCGCCGTCGCCGGTTTCCTCCTCGCCCGCCGCTGGCCCGAGTCGGTGGGATACGTCGACATCCTGGCGGTGCACCCGGACCACCAGCGCCGCGGGCTCGGCAGTGCGCTTCTCCGCACTGCCTTCGCCCGGTTCGCCGCTGCCGGCCTGCGCGAGGCGCAGCTCGGCGTCGCCTCGGACAACCCGCGGGCGCTCCACCTCTACGAGCGCGTCGGGATGACGCCGCGCTTCAGGGCCGATACGTACGAGCGCCCGGCTCGCTGAGGAATGCGTCGACCAACCGCCGGGGGGCGCGGGCCAGCCAGCCCTCGGTGATGAACTCCTCCAGATCGACGCCGGACAGCCGCTCCAGGCGCGCCAGCACGGCCGGGTAGCCATCGAAGTGGGGCGTCGTGAAGTACACCGCCGGATCGGACGCCAGCAACGCCTCCTTGGCCAGAAGGTGCTCGACCCGCGCGGCGACGACCGGGCCGGTCGGCGCCCGGTCCCCCAGCGCGTCCAGATCCGACCGGCGCAGCGGGCGCTCCCACACGAACAGCTTGTCGCGGACTCGCCACTGGCAGTTGCCACGGGAGACCCGCTCGGTCGTCTCCGGGAGAGCGAGAGCGAGGCTGCGGACGTCTGCCCAGGTGCCCACGCGGCGACTCTACGCCGTCGCGCGCACCCCGGCCAGCGCCCGCTTCACCGCTGCTGTCGTGCGCCGCTCGTCGCCCGTGGCCAGGAGATCGAGCAGGGCGCCGCGCAAGACCGCGAGGACGAGCGTCCGCTCAGCCGCCCCGGCCCGGCTCCGGCGCCGGCGGGGCGACTGGGCCGCGGCCAGCAGAGCGAGCCAATCCTCGACGGTGTCCCCGGCAAACCGCGCCCAGGGCCCCTCCGGCGCGACGAGTGAGCCGACGTAGCCCTCGCTCCAGAGGATCAGCAGCTGCCGGTGCTCCGGTGCTGACAGCCACCGCCAGACGGCCGCGGCGACGTCGATGATGTCGCCACCGCTTCCCTGACCGACCTGCTCGAGCAGGCCGACCTCCTCCGCCCGCGCCCGGGCCAGGACGGCTCTCACCAGCCCATCCTTGCTGCCGAACAGGAACAGGAGCACGCGAGGGCTGGTGCCGATCGCCGTGGCCAGCGGCCGCAGTGAGAGGTCGCTCAGCCCTTGGGCGAGGACGTACCCGTAGGCCAGCTCCAAGAGCTCCCGGCGCCGTGTCGAGGTGACATGGGGGGTCTGGGGCATATCCGGTAGTCTACTGACACAACTGTTTCAGTAGACTTTGGTGCGAAGGGGGTCGCGATGGTGGCTGACGAGCCGTGCCCGGTGACGATCCGGCGCCTGGGTGCCCCCGGAGACCTGGGGTGGGTGGTCATGGCTCATGGTGAGCTCTACGCCGCCGAGTTCGGCTGGGACGCCAGCTTCGAGGTCCTGGTGGCCCGCATCGTCGTCGACTATGCGCAGTCGGCTGATCCCGCGCGCGAGGCCGCCTGGATCGCCGAGTGTCATGCCAGGCGCGTCGGCTGCGTGTTGTGCGTGCGCGGCGACGACGAGCGGACCGCCCAGCTGCGCACCCTGCTTGTGTCCCCGGAGGCGCGCGGCCGGGCCCTGGGCTTCCGCCTGGTGCGGGAGGCTGTGGACTTCGCCGTCGCTGCCGGCTACGAGCGCATGGTTCTGTGGACCAATGATTCGCTGGTGGCCGCCCGGCGTGTCTATCTGCAGCACGGGTTTCGGTTGGCCGGTGAGGTGCCCCACCGCAGTTTCGGCGCCGACCTCGTCGGCCAGACCTACGAGCTGGATCTGGGCCGCCGGGGTTAGGATGGCCTCTTGCTTCCCCGGTACGACCGCCGAGAGCTGGCGGCGATCTTCTGCGGCGGCCTCGTCGGTGCCCTGGCGCGCACCGGTCTCGCACAGGCGTTCCCGGTTGACCCGGGAACCTGGCCATGGCCGACGTTTGCCGTCAACGTCGTCGGCGCGTTCATGCTCGGCTACTTCGTGACCCGGCTCCAGGAGCGGCTGCCCACGTCCGCCTACCAGCGCCCCTTTCTGGGGACCGGGGTCTGCGGCGCGCTGACGACGTTCTCGACGATGCAGGTGGAGCTGCTGAAGATGATCGAGGGCGACCGGTGGGGGCTGGCCACCGCCTATGCCGGCGCGACGATCGTGGTCAGCTTCCTCGCGCTCGCCGGCGCCACCGCGATCGTGAGGCGCGTGAGGATGGTGGTGTGACCGCCGGCACATGGCTGCTGGTGGGACTGCTGGGGGGCGTCGGCGCGGTGTCGCGCTTCGTCGTCGACGGGCTGGTCAGCGAACGCATCTCGGCCGGCTCGTTCCCATGGGGCACCCTGGTCGTCAACCTGTCCGGTGCGGCGCTCCTGGGCGGCCTCGTCGGCGCCGCGGTCAGCGGCACTGCGCTGGTGCTGGCCGGCACGGCCACGCTCGGCTCGTACACGACGCTGTCGACCTGGATGCTGGAGAGCCACCGCCTGGGGCAGGACGATCAGCTTCTGGCCGCCGCGGCCAACCTGGTGGGGTCGCTGCTTATCGGCTTTGCCGCTGCCGCCGGCGGCCATGCCATCGGGGCCGGGCTGTGAACGAGGATTGCCTGAAGCTGACCGCCTACTTCGCCGAGCGCGACCGCAGCGGGGCGCGCTTCCTCGGCGATGCGCTGGTGGAGGTGTGCGAACGTCACGCGTTGGCGGCCAGCGTCCTGCTCCGGGGAACCGAGGGATTTGGGCGTCATCAGGTGCTCCAGTCCGAACGGCTGCTGACGCTGTCTGAGGACCTGCCGATGGTGCTCGTTGCGGTCGATACCCGGCAGCGCATCGAGACGGCTCTGCCTGAGGTCGGCCGCGTCGCCGGCCACGGCCTGCTCACGCTCGAACGGGCGCGCATGCTGACGGGCCGGATCGGACCCGTCGAGTTGCCGGAGGGTGTCCACGACGCGTCGAAGCTGACCATCTACTGCGGCCGCCACGAGCGCGTGGGTAATCACCCGGCGTTCGTGGCGATCGTCGATCTGCTCCGCCGCCACCAGAGCCTGAGCGCGACCGTGCTGCTCGGCGTCGACGGGACGGCCCACGGCGTGCGGGAGCGGGCCCGTTTCTTCGCCGCCAACGCGCAGGTGCCGCTGATGATCATCTCGGTTGGCCCGGGAGCGGCCCTGCGCGCCGCCATGCCGGAGGTCGGTGCCCTGCTGGAGAGACCGCTCCTGACCCTCGAGCGGGTCCGGGTGTGCAAGGTTGACGGACGCCGCCTGGCCGAGCCCCACCGACTCGCCGGAGCAGACGACACGGGTCTGCACACCTGGGTGAAGCTGATGATCCACGCCGACCACGACACGCGCCATGGGCGCCGCCCGCTTTACGTCGAGCTCGTCCGGCGCCTGCGCGCGGCCGGGGCCGGCGGGGCAACCGTGCTGGAGGGAATCTGGGGATATCACGGCGGCCGGCCGCCACGGGGCGACAAGCTGCTGTCCCTCCGGCGCCATGTCCCCACGTCGATCGTCGTGGTTGACGTCCCGGACCGCATCGAGCGCTGGTTCGAGATCGTCGATGCGGTCACCGACGAGGGCGGCGTCGTGACCAGCGAGCTGGTGCCGGCCTTCCGGGCGCGGGGCGAGTGGGGCGAGCTGGGTGGCCTGCGCCTGGCTCCGCGTCGGCCCGGCCGTTGATCCCGCTTCGGCCCTCTCCCCGGGCGGGCGATGATGGCACCATCCGGTGTGTCCCCTTGACCGCCGCCCGTTCGTCTCAGGGGGACAAGGCACACCGATCCAACGGAGGTCGTCATGAAGTACGCACTGCTGATCTACACCGATCCGGACAGCTTTCCCGCCCTTGACGAGGAGGAGCAGCGCGCGGTCAGCGCCGAGTACTACGCGCTGCGCGAAGCGCCGACCTGCGTCGGCGGCGGTCAGCTCCAGCCGGTGCAGACCGCCACGACCGTGCGGGTCCAGGAGGGGCGGATGCTGACCACCGACGGCCCCTTCGCCGAGACCAAGGAGGTGTTCGCCGGCTACTACATCTTCGAGCTCGACGACCTCGACGCGGCACTCGAGCTGGCTGGCCGAATTCCGGCGGCGCGGATGGGCGGGTCCGTCGAGGTCCGGCCGCTGGTCGAGATGCCGGCGGCGGTGGAGGGCTGAGCGTCCTCACGGGATTCGGCCGACGTGCTCGAGCGCGTCTTTCGCGACGAGTGGGGCCGCGTTCTCGCGGCCCTCGTCCGCTCTCTCGGCGATTTTGAGCTCGCCGAGGAGGCCGCCCAGGACGCGTTCGCGGCGGCCGCCGAACGCTGGCCGCGCGACGGGGAGCCGGTCAATCCCGCGGCGTGGCTGATCGCCACCGGTCGCCACCGCGCCATCGACCGGATCCGCCGCGACCGGACTCTGGCCGCCAAGACCCGCCTGCTCGAGGTCCCTCAGATGACGCTGGACGACCCCTCCGTGTTCGCCGACACGCCCATCCCCGACGAGCGCCTCGAACTCCTGTTCACCTGCTGTCACCCGGCCCTGTCGATGGAGGCGCAGGTGGCGCTGACGCTCCGCGCGCTCGGCGGGCTGACCAACGACGAGATCGCCCGTGCCTTCCTCGTGACTCCGGAGACGATGAAGCGCCGGCTGTCCCGGGCCCGGGAGAAGATCCGGCTGGCCGGCATCCCGTTCGCCGTCCCCCCGGAGCGCCTGCTGCCGGAGCGGCTGGCGGCGGTCCTCGCCGTCGTCTACCTGATCTTCAACGAGGGCTACGGCGGGCGCAGCGACCTGGCGGCCGAGGCCCTCTCCCTCGGCCGGGTCCTGGCCGGGCTCATGCCGGACGAGCCCGACGTCCACGGCCTGCTGGCGCTCATGAGCCTGCTCCAGGCCCGGGCGCCCGCCCGTTTCGCCGCCGGCGAGCCGGTCCTCCTGGCCGACCAGGACCGGACGCTGTGGGATCGCGAGCTCATCGCCGCGGGCCGCGCTGCGCTGGACCGCGGGCTCGCGTTGCGCGGACGCGGCCCGTACGTGCTGCAGGCGGCGGTCGCCTCTCTGCACTGCGACGCTCCGATCGACTGGCCGGAGATCGCCGCGCTGTACGCCGAGCTGGCGGAGCTCACCGCGTCGCCGGTCGTCGAGCTCAACCGCGCCGTGGCCATCGCCGAGGCCGGCTCGCCGCAGGCCGCCCTGGCGATCGTCGACGGCCTTGACCTCGGCGGCTACCCATATCTGCATTCCACGCGGGCCGAGCTGCTCCGTCGGCTCGGCCGCACCGCGGAGGCCGCCGATGCCTACCGCCGCGCGCTCGCCCTGACGACCCGGGAGACTGACGCGCGCTTCCTCCGGCGGCAGCTGGACGGGCTGTGACCGCACGAGGGTCGAACGACGCGCATCGGAGGAGGGTCCGCCGCCGACCGCCGCCGGGTGGCCCTCCCTGCATTGCCGTCCGGTCTTCGAGTTCCCCAGCGGCTCAGTCCGGCAGCAGCGGCACCCACGGCCCCCCGTCGCGTCCCACCAGGGTCCCGCGCGAGATGGCGTTGGCGCCGAAGCGCTCGTGCAGCTCATCGAGCGCCTGGTCGAGCCCGGCGGCGCGGTCGAACGGCAGCGCCAGCTGGACCGCGCCGCGGTCGCACAGGTTCGTCAGCGCGATGCCGATGAGGGTCAGGCCGCGCTCGGCCAGGACCGCGCTGGACGCCGCCAGCAGGCCGCGGGCGACGCGCAGCAGCGTCGCCGTGCGGTCCGTCGCCTCGGCCAGCGTGTGCGAGCGGGTGGCGCGCGTGTAGTCGTCGAACCGCAGGCGCAGGACGACGGTGCGGCACACCCGCCCGGCGGCGCGCAGCCGGCGGGCCACGCGGTCGACGAGCGTCAGCAGGGCCGCGTCGAGATCACGCGAGCTCCGCGCCCGGCGGCCGAGCGCCCGCTGGGCGCCAATCGATCGGCGCCGCCGGCGGGTCGTCACGCGCCGCGGATCGCGGTTGTGGGCGAGCGCGTGCAGCTGGCGCCCCGCCGCCCGGCCGAGCAGCGAGACGAGTGTGTCCTCGCCGAGCCGTGCCACCTGGCCGACCGACTCGAGGCCGTGGGCGTGGAGGCGGCCCGCCGTCACCCGGCCCACCCCCCATAGCCGCTCGACCGGCAGCGGGTGCAGGAACGCCAGCTCGCTTCCCGCCGGGATGACGAGCAGGCCGTCCGGCTTGGCCACGCCGCTGGCCACCTTGGCCAGGAATTTGGTGCACGCCAGTCCGACGGTGATGGGGAGACCGACCTCCTGGCGGACGTCCCGGCGCAGTGCGGCCGCGATCTCCCGCGGAGAGCCGAGGATGTGCTCCAGCCCCCGGACATCGAGGAAGGCCTCATCGATCGACAGCGCCTCGACGACCGGCGAGAACCGCTCGAACACCGCGAACACCGCCCGGCTGGCCTCGGTGTAGGCGGTGAACCGCGGCGAGACGACCACGGCCTCCGGGCACAGCGCCCGCGCCCGGCGCCCGCCCATCGCCGTGCGGACACCGCGGGCGCGGGCCTCATAGCTGGCCGCGAGCACGACCCCGCCCCCCACGATCACCGGCCGGCCCCGGAGGGCCGGATCGTCGCGCTGCTCCACCGAGGCGTAGAACGCGTCGAGGTCTGCGTGGAGGACGGTGGGACCTTGCACGAACATATGTTCGCATGCCATCATGACGGACAGTCCACGCTGGCAGCCACCAAGGAGGCATGACATGGCAGTGCACAGCCGTATCGTGACCGGGGTCGACTTCGTCCCGGTGCCGACGCGCGATCTCGAGCAGGCCGTCGACTTCTACGGCAACGTCCTCGGCCTCGAGCGCTCCGTCTACATGCCGGAGCGCGGCTTCGCCGAATTCGAGACCGGCAATCTGACCCTGAGCATCGCCAACTTCGAGCAGATGGGGATGGAGCACCACGTCTCGCGCAACGCCATCGCTCTCCACGTCGATGACATGCCGGCCGCGCGCGCCGCCCTGGAGCAGGCGGGGGTCACATTCGCCGGGGACACGTTCGACACGGGCGTGTGTCACATGGCCTTCTTCGCCGACCCGGACGGCAATGCGCTCATGCTCCACCACCGGTACACGCCACGGGTCACGGAGTCCGGCGCGAGCTGAGCGTCAGGGCGCGCCGACGCGCGTCAGCATCTCGGCGCCGCAGCGGGCGCCAACCTCGGCCGCCTGCGCCGGGCCCATGCCGCACGCCAGCCCGTAGGTGAACCCGGCGGCGAACGAGTCCCCGCAGCCGTACGCGTCCCGGATCGGTCCCGGCGGCGCGACGGCGCTCCACCGGCCCTCAGAGTCTCCCCACCAGCGGCCGCCGCGGGCGCCCTCGGTGGCGACCATCAGCCGTGTCCACGGCTCCAGGGTGTGGGCCCAGCGCACCTCGTCGCGGTCGCTGGAGCTGAAGACGACTGCGTCGAGCTGAACGTCGCCGCCGGTCAGCCGTTCGCGCAGGCGCGGGGTGGCGACCACGACCCGGGCCGCCCGGGCTCGCCGGACGGCATCGAGATCGCCGGCGGTTACATAGACGCCGTCAGCTCCGTCCAGACGCCGCCAGTCGAGCGAGTCGGACCCCTCCGGCTGCAGCCGCTCGCCGAGCGTGAGGATGGTGCGCTCGCCGTCGCGGTCGAGCAGCGTCAGTACCTGCCGCGTTCCCGTCTCCCGGTGCGCCGCCGCCACCCTGACCCCGCGCTCCTTGAGCTCGCCGACCGCGGCATCGCCCTCGGCATCGCGTCCCAGCGCACAGAACAGGTCGACCTCTGCCCCCAGCTCCGCCAGCACGGCGGCGGCCACCACGGCGCCTCCGCCGGCGTGGCTGAACTCCCGTCGCGCCGTCTGGACCTCCCCCGGCCGGGGCAGGTGGTCGACCCGGAGGAAGTGCACCCACTCCATGTGCCCCACCACGGCGACTCTGGTCATGGCCAGGACGCTAGCGGCCGCCGGAACTTGATCCGGCTCCCGTCAGGGCACAATGCGTCTGCACGATGGCAGCAGGCAGCCAGCAGACCGGCGTCACCCGCCGCCCACCCCGCACGGGCCAGACGGTGCTGGCGCCGGTCGCCCAGAGCCTCGCGCCCACCGAGCACGTGGAGACCCTGGCCCGCCTTGGCGACCCCGCCCTCTCCGAGCTGGGGCTGGAGGAGTTCCTGCGTGAGCTGCTGCTGCGCGTCCGCGACGTGCTGGCCGTCGATACGGTGGCGATCCTCCTCTACGACCGGGAGACCAACGAGCTCGTCGCCCGCGCGGCCCGGGGCATCGAGGAGGAGGTGGAGCGCGGGGTTCGCATCCCCGTGGGGCAGGGCTTTGCCGGGCGGATCGCCGACGAGCGGGTCGCGGTGTTCGTCGCCGACGTCGACCATGCCGACATCCTCAACCCCATCCTGCGCCAGAAGGGCATCCAATCGCTGCTCGGCGTGCCGTTGATCGTGGAGGGTGATCTCATCGGCGTCCTCCACGTCGGCTCGCTCACGCCGCGCACGTTCGGCGAGCGTGATCTGGCCGTCCTGCAGTGTGCGGGCGCCCGGGCCGCACCGGGCATCGAGCGCGCCCGGCTCGTGTCCGCCTTCGAGCGCGAGCACCGCGTGGCGATGGCGCTGCAGCGCAGCCTCCTGCCCACGCGCCTGGTCGAGTTCACCGGCGTGTCGGTGGCGGCGCTCTACCTCCCGGCGACCGATGAGGTGGGCGGGGACTGGTATGACGTCTTCGAGCTCCCGCATGGCCGGCTGGGCGTGGGCATCGGCGACGTCGTCGGCCACGGCATCAGGGCCGCGGCGCTGATGGGGCAACTTCGCACCGCCATGCACGCCTACGCCCTGGAGGACCACGGGCCGGGCCGCACCCTGGAGCTCGTCGACCGCTTCGTGCAGGCGATGCCGGACTCCGCCATGGCGACGGCCGCCTACGCCGTGCTCGACACCAGCACCGGAGCGGTGTCCCTCGCCAGCGCCGGGCATCTGCCGCCGCTCGTCGTGGGGCGCGATGGCGTCTCCGCCGTCGACCTGGTCCCAGCCGCGCCGCTCGGGGCGGTCGCGTACGGGTCGTGCGCCGAGGTCGAGGTGCTGCTGGGACCGGGTGAGATCCTCATGCTCTACACCGACGGGCTCGTGGAGCGGCCCGGCATTCGGCTCTCGGACAGCATTGCGGCGCTCCGCCGCGTGGTCCGCGGCGCGGCCTCCCCGGAGGAGCTCTGCCGGAGGGCCTCCGACGAGCTCATTCCCGCCGCCGGGCCGGCAGATGACGTCGCCATCGTCGCCCTGCGGAACTCCGAGGTCCCCCGCGAGCTGCACCTCCGCCTCCCTGCCGACCCCCGCGTGCTGGCCGGCACGCGGCGCTCCCTGCGCCGCTGGCTGCGCTCGCACGGCGCCGACGACCAGGACACGCTGGAGATCACGCTCGCCGTCAGCGAGGCATGCACCAACGCCATCGAACACGCCTACTCTCCGGCGCCGGCCGAGTTCGAGGTGCATGCCACCGTGGTCGACGGCGAGGCGCGGATCACGGTCCAGGATGCCGGGCGCTGGCGCAGCCCGCGCGGAAGCAACCGGGGCCGGGGCCTGAGGATCATCGAAACGGCCATGGACGAGATGTCGGTCGACGCGACGCCGGCCGGAACCGCGATCGTGATGCGGCGACGACTCGGCCGATGAGGCTCGCCGACCTCCAGCTCATCGACGAGGGCTACGTGGTCATCGCCCGGCTCACCGGCGAACTCGATCTCTCGAATACCGCCAACATCGGCGGCGCGCTGACCGAGAGCATCCCCAACGCCGCCCGGGCCCTCATCCTCGACCTGACCGAGGTCGAGTACCTGGACAGCCTGGGAATCCATCTCATCTACGAGCTGCGCGAGAAGCTCCGGGCGCGTGGCCAGACGCTCCAGCTGGTGATCCCCGCAGGTTCCCCGGCCAACGACGCGCTGAGGCTGGCGGGCGTCTCTGGGCACGTCGCCACCTCCGAGACGATCGAGGGCGCGCTGGGCGAGCTCGCCTGAGTCGCCCGGATCAGGCCGCCCGCCGGGCGGCCGGGACCTGGCGGATGTGCGCCGGCAGCGCCGGCAGAATGCCGTGGCGGACGTAGACGGCGCCGGCGCCGACCAGGGCCCTGCGCACGGCCGCCGGCGGCACCCCGCCGAACCCGTACTCGGCCCGGATCCGGCCCGGCAGCAGCGCGATCGTGATGAAGTTGACGGTCTCGCGGACCGGCCGCGCCAGCGCCGGAACCGGGGGCTCGAGGACGATCGCCCGCGCCCGGCGCCGCGCCCAGGCGCCGACGTGGAGCTCATCGCCGGCGAGCATCGCCCGCCCGTACGCCTCCAGGTCGTCGAGGGTGGCGGGCATCGCCGCCGGCGGGAGGCCGAACAGCCGGCCGACGACCTTGTAGTCGTCCCAGAGCGCCGACCGCTCGCTCCGGTCCAGGCGACCGACGTACGTGCGGTACACGACCGCCGCTGAGTCGACGAGCGAGTACAGGATCCACATCAGCAGCCGCGGATCGTCGGCCCGGTACGGGGTGCCGGCCGGATAGATGCCAACCGTCTCCGGGAGGCGCCCGCGCACCGCCCGGTGCATCGCCCGCACTCGCCGGGTGACCCGGTCGGCGTCGGACCGGGAGCCGAACGTGACCGTGCTCACGACCTGCGCCGTGCGCGCCAGCCGCACGTACGGGTCCTCGAGCGCCTCGGAGTGGGCGAGCAGCCCGGCGACGGCCAGCGGGTGCGCTGCCTGCATGAGCAGCGCCCGGGGGCCGGCCAGGGCCAGCGCCCGCTCACGCATCACCCGCCGGATGACCGAGTCATCGGTGAAGTAGCCGCGGGAGCTCATACAGACTGTTGAGCTTGGCTCAACAGCCTGTGCTGGTTCTGGAGCCGACGCGGTCGCCGGCTCGCCGATCCAGTCGCGCGCGTCGTAGCGGGCGAGCTCCGGGAAGGCGATTGCGATGACGGCCACCCCGGCCAGGCACAACAGCCCGCCGGAGACGACCGAGACGCGCACCCCGGTGGCGCCCGCGACGGCCCCGGACTCCAGGTCGCCGATGCGCGGGCCGCCGGTCACCACCAGCGAGTAGACCGACGACATCCGGCCGCGCATGTGGTCCGGCGTGACCGTCTGGTTGATGGTCGACCAGCACACGGCGCTGACCGAGTCCGGCCGCCCCCGCGATCGCCAGCATGGCCGCTGCCGGCCCGATCGATGGCGAACGAGCCGAGCAGCGCGCGGGTGGCGCGGACATAGCGCAGGCCCTCGGCGATCGACCGCAGGACTCCCCGTTCGGATCGCTCCTCGCTCGGCGGTTGGGGCGCGATGATCACGGCCGGGACGACGACGGCCAAGCAGGAGACCGCGGCCAGCCCGCCGGCGGCCAGGAGCACCCCCGCTGACCGAGGAGGAGGAGACGCCGGCGATCGACCCGGTCGGCGACCACTCCGCCCAGGAGCGACAGCGCCACGAGCGGCCCCAGCTCGGCCGCTCCCAGCAGCCCCACCAGGAGCGGCGAGCGCGTCTGGACATACAGCTGGTACGGGAGCGCGACGAGCATTGCCTGGGCGCCCAGGTCGGCCAGGAAGGTCCCGCCGACGATCAGCCGCAGATCGCGGCTGTCCCGGAAGGCGCTGAGGTCAGGACCCAGGCGGGGGCGCGGCACCCCGCCAGGCTAGTGGTCGCTCGCGACCACCACTGGACCCCAGCGCGTCATCATGCGCCGCTCGTCGTGGTGGTGCTCCCGCCGGGCGGGGCTCCCGGCGCGGCCGCCCCGGCCGGACGCAGGTCGGCCTGACACGCGCGGGCCGCGGTCTGGAACTTCGCGTTCTTGGCGATGCCCGCCGGGAAGATCGGCCCCGTGCCGGAGAAGTTCGGCGACGGCAGGTCGTACCCGTGCTGCCTGACGCAGGCGACGAACTTCGTCACGGCGGCGTGGCTGAGGGCGAACCGGCGCCGCCCGGGGAAGGCCCGGGTCCCGCCGCAGGCCTGGAAGGCGGCCCGGAGCTTGGGATTGTTGGCAAAGCGTCGGCCGCCGGCGCCCCCGCCGCCAAAGAAGAGTCCCTGGCCCGCGCCGGCGCTCGCGGCCGGCCGGTGCGTCCGCGCCGGCCGGGCCGGCAGCGTCACGCCGTGCGCCTTCAGACACGCCACGAACTCGGACCGGTCAAAGCCGGTTCCCGAGCCCGTCGCCGAGGCGCCGGAGCCGGAGGCGGCAGCCGAGCTCGTCGAGGTGCTGGTGGTGGAGCTCGAGCCGCAGGCGGCGATGGTGGCGGCCACCAGGGCGGCGGTCAGCAGCAGCGTCGCCGAGCGGCGAAAGTGGGTGTACGTCATGGTCCTATCTGTTCCTTTCACAGGTGGGCTCATCCGCCGGATGAGAAGAGGGATCCGACGGCCGAGCTGGTGCCGCCGGGGCCGGAGCGGGTCGACCCGGCTGTCGCGGAGCCGGCCCCGCCCGCACCGAACGCGCCGGCCGAGCGGGCGCCGGAGTCGGTCACCGAGGCCGCCGTCACCGTGCCGCCGGTCCCGCTCACCCCCTGGATGACGACGGTGTCGCCGGGATGGATCGCCCCGCGGGACACCGACTCCGTCTTCGACACCCTGGTCGCCGAGGACAGCTTGACCTTCACCGTGTTGCCGGACGTCTCCGTGACGTAGAGCGTCTCGCCGCTGACGCTGGCGACCGTGCCGAACGACGCGTTGCCCGCTGTGCCGCCCCCGCCCGCGGCCGTGCCTCCGGCGCGGCCGCCGCCGGCGAACAGCGCGGCCAGGCCCGCACGTGCGCCCGTCCCGGCCCCGGCGCGGCCCGTGGCCGCCCCGGCTCCGGCGGCGGTGGACGTGGCCGAGCCGGCCAGCTGTCCCTTCTCCACGCGGATGCCGGCACAGAAGCCGACCGCGCAGGTCACAAGTGCCCCCAGCGCCGCGCTGCGCCGCGTGAGGAACCGGCGGCGGGGCCGGTGCGGCAGCTGCTCGGTCGTGTCGTCCCGGTAGGCGTCGACGTCCTGGTCGCGGGGTGGGGTGGTGAACGTGTTCATCTCATTCGAACCTCAGGGCTTCGATTGGTCGCAGCGAGGCGGCACGACCGGCGGGGTACGTTCCGAAGAAGAGTCCGATCAGCACCGCCGCGCTGAACGCCAGCGCCACCGAATACGGGGCGATCACCGGGTGGACACCGGCGATCCGGAACTGGCTGCCGACGACGCCGGCGACGACCCCGGTCAGCCCGCCGAAGAACGACACCAGCACGGCCTCGACGAGGAACTGGATCAGGATGTCGCTGCGGCGCGCGCCGACCGCCTTGCGGATCCCTATCTCCCGCGTGCGTTCGGTGACCGACACCAGCATGATGTTCATCACGCCGATGCCGCCCACGAGCAGGGAGATGGCGGCGACCTCGCCCAGCAGAGTGGTGAACACGCTGCTGGTGGAGTTGGAGGCCTGGAGGATCGACCCCTGGTTGATGACGTCGAAGCTCGGCGACGTCGAGCCCGGCGCCGGGGGCAGCAGCTTGTTCAGGAGGTCGGTGACCTCGGTCTGGGCCGCGCCGAGCACCTCCCGTGACCGGGCCTGGACGGTGATCGAGCTGATCGAGCCGTAGCCCGTCAGCGTGTCCTGCACGGCGGTGAGCGGGGCGACCGCGACGTCGTCCTGGTTGGTGGCTCCGCTGGCCCCCTTCGATGCGGTGACGCCGATCACCTGGAAGTTGGTGCCGTTCACCTGCACGGTGTCGCCGATGGGATCGGCGCCGCCGAACAGCTCCTGAACGACCGTGGGCCCCACCACCAGCACCCGGGAGTGCTGGCTCTCCTCGGCGCTGGTGAACCACGAGCCGGCGGCCATCGTGTAGTTGCGCGCCGCCTGGTAGCTGGGGGTGCTGCCGACAAACGAGGACGGGCTGTACGTGGTCCCGTCGTAGGTGAGCGTCACCCCGGTGGCGTTGACGACGGGCGAGGCGCTTGCCACGTCCGGTGCGGTGAACCGGTTCTGCAGCGCGTCGGCGTCGGCGACGGTGAGATCGGCCCCGCCCGCCCCGCCGGTGTTCCCGCCCCGCAGGCCGCCCAGGGTGGGTCCGGGCTGGACGAGCAGCACGTTGCTGCCCAGGGCCTCGATGCTGGCCTGCACCTTGTCGGACGACCCGGTGCCGACGGCGACGAGCACGATGACCGAGCCGACGCCGATGGTCAGCCCCAGGATGGTGAGCGCCGAGCGCAGCTTGTTGGCGGCCAGCCCGCTGAGCGCGATCCGAACCGTCTCGATCACGGGGCCGGCTCCGTCACCACGGACGTGTCGGAGACGATCTGGCCGTCGCTGACCTCGATCACCCGCTCGGCGTGCATCGCCACCTCGTGCTCGTGGGTGATGAGGATGATCGTGCGCCCCTCGTCGTTGAGGCGCTCGAGGATGGCCAGGATCTCGCGGGTCGAGGCGGTGTCGAGATTCCCGGTCGGCTCGTCGGCGAGAATCATCGCCGGGTTGGTGACGAGCGCCCGGGCGATCGCCACCCGCTGCTGCTGGCCGCCGGACAGCTCGGAGGGGAGGTGGCCGACGCGCGGGCCCAGTCCCAGCTCCTGCAGCGCCCGGAGCGCCCGCCGCCGCCGCTCGTGCCGGCTCAGGCCGGCGTAGGCGAGCGGCAGCCCGACGTTGGCGAGCGCCCTCGTACGGGGGATGAGGTTGAAGTTCTGGAAGACGAAGCCGATCTCGCGATTGCGCAGGTCAGCCAGCTCGTTCTCGCCGGCGTCCCGGACGTCACGCCCGTTGAGCCGGTAGACCCCGCTGGTCGGCACGTCCAGGCACCCCAGAATGTTCATCAGCGTCGTCTTGCCGCTGCCGGAGCTGCCCATGATCGCCACGTACTCCCCGCGCCGCACCCGCATCGAGACGCCACGCAGGGCATGGACGGCGATCTCTCCCACCTGGTAGGTCTTGGACACCGCCTCGAGGTCGATGACCGGGGGACGCGTCCGCATCATCCGCCGCCCGCGAAGCCGCCTCCGCCGCCGCCGAACAGCCGCCGGAAGCCGCCGCCGGCGAGGCCGCCTGCGCCGCCCAGCCCGCCCCCGCCGAGCGTGCCGGTCGAGCCGGTACCCGTGGAGGCGGAGCTGGTGCCGAGCGACGGAAGAGTCTCGGTCACCACCACCTGCTGGCCGACGCGCAGGCCGCTGACGATCTGTGTCCGGCTCGTGCCCACGAGGCCGACGACGACCGGAGTCGACACCGTGCGCCCGCCCGCGAGCACGTTGACGTGGGACACCGAGCCGGCCGTGCCCGTGACCGCGCTGCTCGGCAGGTTGACGCCCGTCGCCTGGCCGGTGACGACCGCCACCGAGGCGCTCATCCCGGGCTTGACCTGGGAATCATGCTGATCGACGCTGATCGTCGCGTCGTAGCTGACGACCCCATTGCTGCTGCTGCCCAGCGTCGAGATTGCGCTCACGTGGCCGGCGAGCTCCACCCCGGTGAGGGCCTCGAGCGTCACGTCGGCCGCCTGGCCGACCTTGATCTGGCCGATGTCGGATTCGCTGAACGGGACGGTCACCGTCATCGAGCCGGTGTTGACGATCTCGATGAAGCCGGAAGCGGAGGAGGACGAGCCGCTCGAGGCCGACGACGCCCCGGAGCCGGATCCGCCGAGCCCGCCGGCGGCGGCGCTGCTGCCGCCGCGGAGCTCCGCCGGAGCCGCTGCCGGAGCTGCCGCTGGAGCTCGACGACGAGCCGGCGGAGACCGAGTCGCCGGGCGAGATGCTTGCGATCGACACCACGGTGCCGGTGGCCGGCGCGTACAGGTGGGTCTGGTGCAGCGTGTTCTCGGCGCTGTTGAGCGAGGCCTCGGCACTGTCCACCGATGCCTGGGCGGAGGCGATGTCGGCCGCCTTGGTGGCCGCGCTGACGCCGCCGGCGGAACCTCCGGAGCTGCCGGAGCTCCCGGATCCACCGGAGCTGCCGGATCCACCGGAGCTGCCGGATCCACCGGAGCTGCCCGTCCCGGCCGCCTGACCCGACGCCGTCGTCCGGGTCGTGCCGGAGGTCCCTCCGGTCCGTCCCCGCGCCGAGCCGGAGCTCCCTGATGTCCCGCCGGCCGGCGTTGTGCCGGTCCGCGACGGCGTGGTCGCCTGAGTGGTGCTCGTCCGGGTGCTCGTGGTCTGGGTGGGCCGGTAGGCGACGAACGTCGTCGTGGGCGCCGGAGCGGCGTCAGCGGCGGCGGTCGACGAGGACGACACGGTCTCGTTCTCGGCGTTGGTCAGCTGGTCCTGGGCCGATGTCAGCTGCTCCTGGGCCTGGTCGACCGTGAGCTGGGCCGAGGTCGGATCCAGCGTGGCGAGCAGCTGGCCCTTGACCACGTGCTCGCCCTCGTGCGCGTAGACGTTCTGGAGGACGCCGCTCGTCTGAAAGTTGGCCTCGACGTCGGTGCTCGGCTCGATGTTGCCGGTTCCGGTCACCGTCGACTGGACGACGCCGCTCTCGGCCGTCATGACCTCCCGGGCGGTGCGGGCGGAGCTCGACGGCGGACCCAGCTCGAGGGTGGCGGCGACGACCGCGGCCACGAACACCGCCGCCAGGGCCAGCATGTGCCAGGAGACCCGGATTGTCACGCAGCACCCAGGGCTGCTTGCAGACCGACCATTGGTCGCTCAATCTGTGCGATGGGGATAAGAGTCGACCGTGAGAATGCTGAGAGTTGGCTGAGAGCCCGCCTCGGCCGCCGGCGCCGCCGGCAGGGTCACCTCGAACCGCGCGCCGCCGCCGGCCGCGTTCTCGGCGCGGATCTGGCCGCCGTGGGCATCGGCGATCCCGCGGGCGATCGAGAGTCCCAGCCCGGCGCCCCCGCGCCCGCGGCTGCGCCCGCCCTCGGCTCGCCAGAACCGATCGAACAGCTGGTCGGCGCTCCCGGCGGGGAGGCCCGGCCCGTGATCGCGCACCGACAGCACGACCCGGTCGCCGGAGCGCCGCACGGCCAGCTCGATGGGCGTTGCCGGAGGGGTGTGGATGACCGCGTTGCGGGTCAGGTTGGCCAGCAGGCGCCGCAGCTGATCCGGATCGCCGAGCACCACGGCCGCCTCGTCCGCCTCCACCGTGACGTCCCGGTCAGGCGCCTGGATGCGGGTGTCCTCGGCGTCGTGCACGGCGAGCTCGCGGACGTCGACCGGCACCTCTTGGCTCTCCGGCGCCTGATCGAGCGAGGCCAGCGCCAGGAGATCCTCCACCAGGACGCCCATCCGCGCCGCCTCGGATTCGATCCGCGCCATCGCCCGCTCCAGGGTCGCGGGATCGTCGGCGGCGCCCAGCCGGAACAGCTCGGCGTAGCCGCGGATCGATGCCAGCGGCGTGCGCAGCTCATGGGACGCGTCGGCCAGGAACCGCCGGAGCCGGTCTTCGCTCTGCCGGCGGTCCGAGAACGCCTGCTCGATCTGGCCCAGCATGTCGTTGAGCGACCGCCCCAGGCGTCCCACCTCGGTGCGCTGGTCCGTGGGCGCGACGCGGCGGGAGAGGTCGCCGCTGGCGATCTCGGAGGCGACGCGGCCGATCCGCTCCAGGGGCATCAGGCCGAGGCGGATGACGACCCAGCCGAGCGCGACCAGCGCCAGGATCGCGGCGCCCTCGACGAGCGTCTCCACCATGACCAGCCGGTGCAACGTATCGTGCGCCTCGCGCAGCGGGACCGCCACCACCGCGATCTGGCTGCCGACGGCCAGCGCGGCGGCGCGGTAGCCGGCGCCTGATCCGCCCTGGGCCGGGACCGTGAACACATGCAGCGGAGCGCCCAGCTGGCTGACCGGCAGCCGGGCCGGAAGCCGGGGGGCCGGGGGGGAGCCTCCCCGTAGCTGAACACCCGCCGGCGCAGGACAGTCCCGTCGCTGCTGCGCAGCTCGCCGAAGGTCCCCGGCGGCAGGGCCGCCGCCGGCCCCAGCCCGGGGGGACGGCGGGCGAACCGGCCCCCGGCGGCGCCCGTCACGCGCGCGCCGCCGCCGAACAGCCGGAGCTGGAAGGAGATGGGGCCGAGCGCCGACTGGACCTGCTGATCGATGCGGTCCAGCAGGAACGACCGCTGCTCCTCGTAGGTCACGACGGCCGCCACCGTCAGCGCGACGGTCACGAGCGCGACCATCCCCACCAGCAGCCGCGCGCGCAGGGACACGATCAGTCCCGGGGCAGGCGCAGCGCGTAGCCCACGCCCCGCACGGTATGGACGAGCGGGGGCCCGTGGACGTCGAGCTTCTTGCGCAGGTAGCTGACGTATGTCTCCAGTACGCGGGCGTCGCCGCCGAAGTCGTAGCTCCAGACGTGGTCGAGCAGCTGAGCGCGGGTGAGGACTCGCCGGGGGTTGAGCAGGAGGTAGCGCAGGAGCCGGTACTCGGTCGCGGTCAGCTCGATGAGGTGCGAGCCGCGCGTGACCTCGCGGGTGTCCTCGTCGAGCTCCAGATCGGCGAACCGCAGCTGGCTGGAGGTCTGCGTCACGGCGCCGCTGCGGCGGAGGATGTTGCGCAGGCGGGCGATCAGCTCCTCCAGGCTGAACGGCTTGGTCACGTAATCGTCGCCCCCGGTTGTCAGCCCTCGGACCTTGTCCGACGTGGTGTCCCGGGCGCTCAGGAACAGGATGGGGATCTCGGCGCGCTGAGCGGAGAGCCGCCGAGCCACCTCAAACCCCTCCATGTCCGGGAGCATGACGTCGAGCACCATCGCGTGGGGGCGCCAATCGCGGGCCTCGGCCAGCGCCCGCGCCCCGGTGTCGACCGCAGTCACCTCGAACCCGTGGTGGCGCAGAGCCATCGAGACGACGTCGACGATTCCGGGCTCGTCGTCGACGACGAGCACGCGAAGCCGGTCTGGGCCGTCAGCCACGGGGTGATGCTGGCGGCCCAAGCTCGGGATTTCCTCAACGAAAGCTCAGAGAAGTGTGAGAAATGTCGCAGGCTGATTGGGTTTTGGCTGGATCGGGTATCGATTTTTGACAATGAGCACAGCCACCAGTAGCCCCACCCAGACGCGTCGGGCCAATGGCGCCGGCGTGGCCGGAACCGTTCCCAATGAAGTCCTGTTCGCCCGCTGGCAGCAGCAGGGCGATCGCGCGGCTCGCGACGAGCTGGTGCAGCGCTTCCTGCCGCTGGCGCGCAAGCTCGCCCGTCGGTACAGCGGCGCCCGCGAGCCGTTCGACGATCTCATGCAGGTGGCGAGCCTGGGGCTCGTCAAGGCGATCGACCGCTTCGACCTCAGCCGCGGCACGGCGTTCTCGTCGTTCGCGGTGCCGACGATCCTCGGCGAGCTGAAGCGCTACTTCCGCGACCTCGGCTGGGCCGTCCACGTTCCCCGGGGCGCCCAGGAGCGCGCGGTCAAGGTCGAGGAGGCGCAGCAGACGCTGAGCGCCCGGTCCAATCGGGCCCCCACGGTCTCCGAGCTGGCCGAGTACCTCGAGCTCAGCATCGAAGACGTTCTCGACGCGCTGGAGACCTCGCGCGCCCACCATGCGACGTCGCTCGACGCCCCGTACGACGATGGTGAGGGCGAAAGTGGCACGATGGTCGAATCGTTTGGAGACGAGGATCCGAGTCTGCGCTCCGCCGACGAGCGCGTCACGATAGGCGCGGCGGCGCGGCAGCTGCCTGCGCGCGAGCGCGAGGTGCTCGTGCTGCGGTTCATCCGGGATATGACGCAGACGCAGATCGCCGAGCAGATCGGCGTCTCGCAGATGCAGGTTTCTCGCATCCTGCGCCGGGCGATCGCCCATCTTTCAGAGATCACCGACGGCTGACCCGCCGTGGTGGGGGCGCGCGTCAGTTTGTCGGCGTGCGCCCTTGGGAACCACAATCAGTGCTGAGGTGAGCACCGAAGGTTCCACTGTCCGCCTGCGCTTGGAGAGCAGGCCGCAGACCCTGACTATCGTCCGAGGGATGCTCGGCGGCGTCGCCGAGCTGCTCGCGATCGATCCGGAGTTGCTCGACGACCTCAAGACGTCGGTTAGCGAGGCGTGTAACAACGTCGTCCTCCACGCCTACGGCGGCGAGCCCGGGCCGATGGAGGTTGGGCTGTTCATCGCCGACGACCGGATCCGGGTCACGGTGACCGACCGCGGCGTGGGGATGATCGCCCCGCCGGCCACCGCCGACGCCGGCCAGGGCATCGGATTGTCGGTCATCCGCGCCCTCACCGAATCGGTCCGGTTCGCGTCCGCGCCCAACGACGGGACGGAGGTCCAGATGGATTTCGCGGTCGCCCGGGAGGGCAAGAAACTGCTCACCGCTCCCGCGGTGGCCAGCCCGGATGGCGACCTGCCCAGCGCGCAGGAGGGCGAGGTGGTCGTCTCGCTGTCGCCGGTCACGCTGCTGCCGGGCGTGCTGGGGCGCCTGGCGCGGACCCTGGCGGCCACCGCCCACTTCTCGCTCGACCGGTTCTCCGACGTCTATCTCGTGACCGACACGCTGGCCGCGCATGCTGCCAGCGCGGCTGAAGGGGACCGGATCGAGGCTCGGCTGCGGGCCGAGGACCGGCGTCTGGAGCTGCTGGTCGGCCCGTTCCGCAAGGGGACCGGGTCACGGCTTGACGTTCGCTCCACGGATCATCCCGCGTCGCCGCTGGTCCTCCTCTCCGATCAGGTCTCGGTCGAGCCGGCCGGCGACGCCGAACGCCTGCGCGTTCTGGTCATCGACCACCGCCGCTGAGCAGGCAGGGACGATCCGGCCGCGCGAGCCGGCCCGGGCGGGCGGCTGACGACGTCCGACGACGGCGGATCAGCGGCCGTTGAGCAGCTCTTCCGGCGTGTCGACCAGGCGCAGGCGGTCAGCGACCCCGGTCAGGTCCAGCAGGCGCTGCACCTGCTGTGAGCCCTTGACCAGACCCATCTCGCAGCCCTCGCCGGCCATGCGCTGATGCGCGCGGACGAGGATCGACAGACCGGTGGAGTCCATGAAATCGAGCTTCCGCAGATCGATGACGACCAGCTTGGTCTCCGGGCCGGCGAGCCGATCGAGCTCGGTCTCGAGCTCCGGGCCCGACGCGAGGTCGAGCTCTCCGCTCACCGACACCACGGCCGTCTCGCCATCTCTGCGGACATCTACGCGAAACTGATTCTGCACGCTGGCCACGAGCCTACTGATCTGCGGCCGCAGATGCCGCTGACAGCGGGCATTGCACCGAAGTTTGGAAGGGCGATGTGCCGGTAACGGTGATCACTACGGCGCATTCTATGACCGACCCCCCGGGAACCGGTCCTGGTCGCCCTTCCGGATGAGCGCCTGCAGCAGCTTCACCGCGCCCTGGCCGACGCCGAGCGGGCGATGCTTCAGGACATGCGGGGTGTCGGCCGACGCCTGACCGGGTCCGGCGACTCAGACGCGCTCGGCGGTCAGGTCGCGCAGACGCTGCACCGATCGCCGCAGCAGGCGCGAGACCTGCATCTGGGAGACGCCGACGCGCTGGGCGATCTCGGCCTGGGTCAGGTCCTCGCCGAACCGCAGATACAGGATGTGGCGCTCCCGCTGGGGGAGGTGCTGGGCCGCGGCGAAGATCGTCGCCTCGGCGTCGACGCGGTCAAGCCGGGCGTCGTCGCCGCCGAGCAGATCCAGCCGGTTCTCGGCCTCCTGCTCAGCGGTGTTGCGCGGCGCGTCGAGTGAGATGGCGTCGAAGGCCTTCGCCGTCTGGAGCCCGTCGAGCACCTGCTCCTCGCTGCACTCCAGATACTCGGCCAGCTCCTGAACGGTCGGGGACCGGCCCTTGCGCACGCTGACCTCGCGCCGCGCCTCAGCCACCCGCCGGGCGAGCTCCTGGGCGCTGCGGTCGACATGCAGCGCCCAGGAGCTGTCACGGAAATAGCGCTTGAGCTCGCCGACGATGGTCGGAACCGCGAACGAGCTGAACGCGAACCCGCGGGTGGGGTCGAAGCGCTCCACGGCCTTGAGCAGGCCGAGGCTGGCGACCTGGACGAGGTCGTCGTGGGGCTCGTTGGACGTTGTGTATCGGTGCGCCAGCTTGCGGGCGAGCGGCAGGAATCGCTCGATCAACGCATCCCGGTCCTGCACGTCGCGGTGCACGAACCAGCGGTCGAACAACTCTTCTGAGCTGACGGCAGTGGCGGGCATGGATGGTGCCGCCATCTGACCTCCCAGGTCGCAGACAGCGGTGTTGTATCACAGGCTCCCTGGTCAACTCGCCACTTGACGGCGCCTGGGCCGTGGGGCTACACCGCCCGGGGGGCGGAGTGCTCGATTGCGGGCTCGGCGCCGACCCGGTGGCCGCCGGCATCAGCTGCCGAAGTTCCGAAAGACCTCGGTCAGGCACGCATCGGCATCGTCGCGGTTCCGGTCCTCGGAGCCGGCGTCCTGGCCGGCGTCCGGCTTGTCGGCCTCGAACGCGGCGTTCGTCTCCTGCATCGCCGCCTCCAGGAAGTGGTGGAGGCTGTCGGCGCTGCCGTCAGCGACCTCGGTAACCCGGATGCTCCCGGACTTGTAGGCGACCTCGCCCCACGGGCCCCCGCCCAGCAGCGCCACCACTCGCTGGAACTTGTCCTTCCAGCCCTTGGGGCGATCCCCCTCGACCGGGACCGAGAGAACGCCGCCGTTGACCTCGGCGGCGTTCCACTGAAGCTGAGGGGGCGCCATGCTCGACTGATACCCGCTTCGGGCGTCCGCAAGCGCGATGCCCCCCGGTCGGCCCAGGCTACAGGCGCACTCCGCGACGGCGATCACTGAAGAACATGACGAGTGCGACGAGCGCGAGCACGAACAGCACCGGGTGGATGATCACTCCACCGGCGATCGAGATGATGAGCAGGACGATGGCGAGAGCCAGCAACATTCCAAACCCCTCCTTTGGTCGATTGAGACCGGCTGCCGGTGAGATACCCGGTCGTCGTGACCCGCAAGCACGGTGACCGCGCGGTTGCCAGCCGACGGCTGGAATACTTGCCGCCGATGACTGCCCCCTTCACCTCCGACCTGGCGGCCGCTCTGGCCCCGGACCTCCTGGAGCGGTTCCAACGGTATGTGCGCATCGACACCCAGGCAGCGCGCGACCGGACCAAGTCGCCGAGCACCGACGGTCAGCTCGACCTGGCTCGGGTCCTGGTCGCCGATCTCCGGCGCGCCGGGCTGGCCGAGGTCGCGCTCGATGGCAACGGCTACGTGACCGCGACCCTGCCCGGAAGCGGTGGCAACGGCAACGCTACCGGCCGGCCGATCGGCCTGATCGCCCACATGGACACCAGCCCGGACGCCCCCGGTGCGGGAGTGGAGCCGATCGTTCACGCCGAGTACGACGGCGGGGTGATCGAGCTGCCCCGGCAGGGCACCCGGCTTGACCCGGCGGCGATCCCGGAGCTCGCGGCCAAGCGCGGACATGACATCGTCACCTCCAGCGGCGACACCCTCCTCGGGGCCGACGACAAGGCCGGGGTCGCCGAGATCGTCGCGGCGGTCGCCCACCTCGTCGCCCACCCGGGGCTTCCCCGTCCGCCGCTGCGGATCTGCTTCACCCCGGACGAGGAGATCGGCGAGGGGGCGACGCTGTTCGACATCGAGGCTTTCGGCGCCGTCTGTGCGTACACCATGGACGGCTCGGAGGTAGGGGAGTTCCAGGACGAGACGTTCGCCGCGTACGAGGTCGTCGCCACCGTTCGCGGCGTCGACGTGCATCCGGGCCACGCCACCGGCAAGCTGGTCAGCGCGCTGCGCCTGGCCGCCGACATCGTCGCCCGTCTGCCCTCGGACCGGTTGACGCCGGACACGACCTCCGGCCGCGAGGGGTTCATCCACCCCTACGAGCTGACCGGGACGGCGGCCGAGGCCCACATCCGGGCGATCGTCCGCGACTTCGACGAGGACCTGCTGGCCCAGCACGTGGCGTTGTTTCAGCGCACGGCCCGCACGGTCGTCGACGCTGCCCCGGGCGCGCAGCTCGACGTCGACGTCCACCGGCAGTACCGGAACATGCGCGAGTATCTGGCCGCCGTGCCGTTCGTCGCCGACGCGGCCGAGGTGGCGATTGCCGAGGAGGGCCTGACGCCGGTGCGCATCCCCATCCGCGGCGGCACCGACGGCTCGCGGCTGAGCGAGATGGGACTGCCGACGCCGAACATCTTCACCGGCGGCCACGAGTACCACTCGGTCCGTGAGTGGGCGTCGGTCCAGGACATGGCGGCGGCCGCGGCGACGATCGTCCGCCTGGCGGAGGTGTGGGCACGGCCGGAGTGGGCGGCGCGGCGGCGGTGACCGCGCCCGGGCCAGTGGCCGGCTCACTAGGCTTGCCCGCATGAGCCCTACCGGAGCGACCTCTCTGGCCTCGCTCGACGGCGAGATCATGCCTGTCGGCGAGGCGATGATCCCGGCCACCGACGACGGCCTCATCCGCGGTGATGGCGTGTTTGAGGTCATCCGCGTCTACGACGGCGCGCCATTCGCCTTCGACGCCCACCTGGCGCGCCTGGAGCGCTCGGCGACCAGCCTCCGGCTTCCGGTCGACCTGGAGGCGGTGCGGGCCGACGCCTTCCGGCTGCTGGCCGAGGCGGGGCGCGGCCCGGACCACCAGTGCCTGCGGATCGTCGTCACTCGCGGCGGGCGGCGCCTGTTGATGACCGAGCCGCTGACGGTGCGGCCGGAGCAGTCGCGGCTCAAGTCGGTCACCTACTCGCCGACGCGCATCCTGGACGGGATCAAGTCCCTGTCGTATGCGGCGAACATGCTGGCGACCCGGCTGGCGCAGGAAGCCGGCTACGACGAGGCCCTCCTGGTCAGCCCGCACGGACGGGTGCTGGAGGCGCCGACGAGCTCGATCTTCTGGGTCAAGGACTCCGAGCTGTGCACACCCCCGCTCGATGAGCACATCCTGGCGTCGATCACCCGCCGGCTCGTCATCGACGCCACCGGCGCCCGCGAGCAGTTCTGCACGCTGGCGGAGCTGTACGAGGCCGATGAGGTCTTTCTGGCCTCGACGGTGCGCGAGGTGGAGCCGGTGGTCGCCGTCGACGACCGGCCTTTCACGGCCCCCGGTCCGGTCAGCGAGCGCACGCGCCAGGCCGTGGCCGAGCGGATCCAGGCGCAGCTGCGCGCCTGAGGCGACGCCGAGCGATTCGTCCCCCGGAGCTGGACGCTTGAAGGTCCTGACCGTTATCGGCAACCGCCCGCAGTTCATCAAGGCCGCGGCCGTGTCACCGCACCTGCGCCGCGAACATCAGGAGATCCTCGTCCACACCGGCCAGCATTTCGACGACCGCCTGTCGGCGGTGTTCTTCGCCGAGCTGGGTCTGCCCGCCCCGGACCGCGAGCTGGGGATCGCGCTCGGCTCGGCCAGCTCGCAGACCTCGCGGATGCTCGGCGCGCTCGAGCCCGTGCTCCAGGCGACCACGCCGGACGCGGTTCTCGTGTACGGCGACACCAACTCCACTCTCGCCGGTGCGCTGGCGGGCGCCCAGGCCGGCGTGCCCGTGGCCCACGTCGAGGCGGGCATGCGTTCGTTTGACCGCACGATGCCGGAGGAGCTCAACCGAGTCCTGGTCGATCATGCCAGCGCGCTGCTGCTCTGCTCCACTGACGTGGCGATGACGAATCTGCGCCAGGAGGCGGTGGCGGGCCGGGCCGAGCTGGTCGGCGACGTGATGGTCGACATCGCGCTGGCCATCCAGCCGCGGGCGCGGGAGCGGCACGATCTCGTGCAGGCGCGCGGCCTGACGCCCGGCGGGTACGTCCTGGCGACCGCCCACCGTGCCGGCAACGTCGACGACGCGGCCCGGCTGGAGCGGCTCGTCGACCTGTTGGCGGCCATCCCGCTTCCGGTTGTCCTGCCCCTGCACCCGCGTACCGCCGAGCGGCTGCGCGCGAGCGGGTTGCTGGCGCGCCTTGAGCAGGCGCCGCGCGTGGCGCTGACCGACCCGCTCGGCTACTTCGAGCTGACCGCGCTGCTGTGCAGCGCCCGCGCCGTGCTGACCGATTCCGGCGGGCTGCAGAAGGAGGCCTACCTGGCCCGGGTCCCGTGCATCACGATGCGCGCCAACACCGAGTGGACGGAGACCGTCGAGCTGGGCTGGAACGTGCTCGTCGATCTGGATGCCACCGCCGCCGTCGCCGCCCTCGATCGCCCCCGGCCGGCGACCGCTCCGGCCGTCTACGGCGACGGGCACGCCGGGGAACGCGTCGTCGACGCGCTTAGACTGCTGGCCTAGTGGTCCAGCGCGATCTCCGTGTCGGCGTGGTGGGACTCGGCTACTGGGGGCCGAACCTCGCCCGCAACTTCTCGGCCATTCCGGGCTGTGAGCTCGCCTACCTGTGCGACGCTGACCCGGCGGCCCGGGAGCGCCTGCTGGGGATGTTCCCGGGAGCGGCGCCCGCCGCCGACCTCGATGAGCTGCTCGCCGACCCCGCGCTGGACGCGGTCGTGCTGGCGACGCCGGTGCCGACCCACGCCGAACTGGCGGTCCGGGTCCTCGAGGCCGGCAAACACTGCTTTGTCGAGAAACCGCTGGCCCTGACCGCCGCCGACGCCGAGCAGGCCGTGGCCGCGGCCGGTGATGCGGGTCGCGTGCTCATGGTGGGCCACCTGCTCGAGTACCACCCCGGGGTGCGCGCGCTCAAGGAGCTGACCGCTGCCGGCGAGCTCGGCGACGAGGTCTACTACATCTACGGCAACCGCCTGAACCTCGGCAAGCTGCGCGCCGACGAGAACGCTCTGTGGAGCCTCGGCGCCCACGATGTCTCGGTCCTGCTCTACCTGGCCGACGAGGAGCCGATAGAGGTGGTCGGCCACGGGGAGTCATACGTGCGGCCCGGGGTCGAGGACGTGGTGTTCTGCTTCCTGCGCTTCCCGTCCGGGCTGACCGCGCACCTCCATCTGTCCTGGCTTGATCCGCACAAGGAGCGCCGGTTCACCGTCGTCGGCTCCCGGCGGATGGCGACGTTCGACGACATGGCGCTGGAGCGCAAGCTGACCGTCTACGACAAGGGCTTCGACGAGGATGCCCGGGGCTACGGCGAGTACATCACCCGCAGCGGTGGCTCGTTCTCGCCCGCCATCGCCAACATCGAGCCGCTGCGGGCCGAGTGCGAGCACTTCATCGAGTCGATCCGGACGGGCGGCACGCCGCAGTCCGACGGCGCCAGCGGGTTGCGGGTGGTCCGCGTTCTGGAGCAGCTCCAGCACTCACTCCGAGCCGGGAGGGTGGGTGGCCGAGCGGGCTGAGCCGCCTCGGCCGCGGGAGGACGGCGCCTTCGTCTCGGCCACAGCGCGGCTGGCCGACGGGGTGACCCTGGAGCCCGGTGCCGTCGTGTACGCCGATGCGGAGGTCGGCGGCGGCACCACCATCTCCGCCGGGGCGATCGTCCACTCCGGCACTGTCATCGGCGCGCGCTGCCTGGTCGAGCCCGGCGCCGTGCTCGGCAAGCGCCCGCGCCTGCGCCCCGGGTCGAGCGCCGCCGGGGCGGTGGGAGACCTGGTCGTCGAGGACGATGTGACGGTCTGCTGCGGTGCCGTCGTCTACGCCGGCGCGCGGGTCGGTGCCGCGGCGATCATCGGCGATCAGTCCCAGGTGCGCGAGCGCGCCGTTGTGGGGGCCCGCACCGTCGTCGGCCGCGGGTCGACGGTCGACTTCGGCGCCCAGGTCGGCGAGCGCGTCTCGATCCAGACCCTCGTCTACGTGACCGCCGGCGCCATCGTCGAGGACGACGTCTTCCTCGGTCCCGGCGTGGTCACGACCAATGACGACGCGATGGGCCGCCATCCGCCCGGCGAGCCGCTCAGGGGACCGGTGCTACGCCGCGGGTGCCGCATCGGCGGGGGCGCCGTGCTGACGCCGGGCGCGGTCGTCGGCGAGGAGGCGTTCATCGCCGCCGGCGCCGTCGTAGTCCGCGATGTGGCCCCGCGCGAGGTTGTCATGGGCGTGCCCGGCCGGCCGGTGCGCCACGTCGGCGATGAGGACGTGTTGGAGCGGTGGCGCTGACGGCAGCGGGTCAGCCCGCGCTGACCGTCTTGCCGGCGGCCGCCATCCCACCGGCGGCCTCGGTCCAGATGACCTGCTCACGACCCGGGCCGACTCCGACCAGCATGACCGGGACGCCGACGAAGTCGGCGATGAACCGCAGGTAGTCGCGCGCGGCCTCCGGCAGCTCCCGCTCGGAGCGGCATTCGCTCACGTCCCCGGTGAATCCGGGCATCTCGATGTACTCGCCGGCGGCGTGGTGGAGGACCGTCTGGTGATACGGGAAGTAGTCGAACTCCGCGCCCTCGGCGCCGCGGTAGCGCACGCACACCCGGATGGGGTCCATGCCGGCGAGCACGTCGAGCTTGGTCACCGCCAACGCGGTCAGTGAGTTGAGCCGGGCCGCGTAGCGCAGGGCGACGAGGTCGATCCACCCCACCCGGCGGGGCCGGCCGGTGGTGGTCCCGTATTCGCCCCCGCGCTCGCGCAGCTCGTCGGCCAGCGGGCCGTCCAGCTCGGTGGGGAACGGGCCGGCACCCACCCGGGTTCCGTAGGCCTTGGTCACACCCCACACCTCGTCGATGTCCTTGGGCCCGACACCGGCGCCGATGCACGCCGCCCCGGCGACCGGGTTGGAGGAGGTGACGAACGGATACGTCCCGTGGTCGATATCAAGCAGCGCCCCCTGCGCTCCCTCAAACAGGACCGTGTCGCCCTGGTCGAGCCGCTGGAGCACCAGCCGGGACGTGTCGGCGATGTACGGCTCCAGGACGTGGCCATACGTCAGGTACTCGTCGGTCATCGACTGCAGATCGAGGCGCGGGTCCTTGGCGTACGGGCGCAGGGACAGGCGCTTGGGTTCGAGCGCGGCGACGATCTTCTTCTTGAGGATCTTCTCGTCGAGCAGATCCTGGACCCGGATGCCGAGACGGGCGGCCTTGTCGGCGTAGCAGGGGCCGATCCCCCGCCGGGTGGTGCCGATCTCCAGCTTGCCGAGCTTCGCCTCGCCGGCGTGATCGAGCATCATGTGGTACGGCATGATCAGGTGGGCGTTGGCCGAGATGCGCAGGCCGCGCGTCTCGACGCCGCGGCGGCGCAGCTCATCGAGCTCGTCGGTCAGCACCTTGGGATCGACGACGACGCCGTTGCCGATCACGCACAGCTTCCCCGGATGCAGGATCCCGGACGGCATCAGGTGCAGCTTGTACGTGACCCCGTTGCGGACGATCGTGTGCCCGGCGTTGTTCCCGCCCTGGAAGCGGACGACCGCGTCCGCCCGCTCCGCGAGCAGGTCGGTGATCTTGCCTTTTCCCTCGTCGCCCCACTGGGCGCCGACGATGACGATTCCGGGCATGGCGAGGTTCAGTGTAGGCGGCGCTTGCCCAGAGCGAGCGCATCTTGACGCCTAGGGTCTCTAGGCATAGGATGCCGAGGTATGAGAGCCGAAACACTCAAGGGCCACCTCGACGCGCTCATCCTGGCCGTCGTCGCCGGCGGGCCGCTCCACGGGTACGCGATCATCGAGGAGCTCAAGCGGCGCAGCGGAGGAGACCTGGCGCTGCCGGAGGGGACGGTGTACCCGGCGCTGCATCGCCTCGAGGCCGCCGGGCTGCTGGCCAGCTCGTGGTCGCACGGCGACGGCCGGCGCCGGCGGGTCTATACGCTGACCCGGCGCGGCGAGCGTGAGCTCGGCACCCGCCGTGGCGAATGGCAGGATTTCGTCCGCGTCGTCGAGGCGGTGCTGGCATGAGCTCCCGGACCGAATACGAGCGTGCGCTGTCGCGCGAACTGACCGCCGTGGGGATCTCTGGACAGCTGCGCCGCCGGATCCTCGACGAGATCGGCGATCACCTCAGCTGCGATCCGGAGGCCTCACTGGGGAACCCGCGGGCGCTCGCCGGCGACTTCGCCGACGTGGTGGGGACCGCGCGCGTCAAGACGGCCGCACTCGCCGCGTCCGCCTCGCTCGTGGTGGCCGGGCTTCTGTTCGCGGTCGCATTCGTGGCGGCGCCGAACGGCCTGCTGCGGGCCGCTCAGCGGGCCGCCTCTCAGGGGTTTGCGCCGGTGCCGGCCGCCGAGGCCTCGATCATCCTGCGCCGCGCGGCCGTCGGTGTGGGTGCGGGAATCGTCAGCATGCTGGGCCTCGGAGTGATTGAGCTCGCCGCTCGCCACCAGCTGGGGGCTGCGTCCGGCAACGTGGGGCTGATCGCCGCGGGCGTGGGCCTGGTCGCTCTGCTCGCATCCCTCCCCTCGCTGGGGGCAGCGGCCCGGGTCCGGCCGACGACCGCCGGCGCGGCCGGTGACATCTTCGACGATCTCGGCCCGCTGGCGCCGGCCGGGCTGCGCGGGCGCCCCTGGCGCTGCGCGGTTCTGTTCTCGGTCGTCGTCGCGGCCCTCATCACGCTGGCTGCCATCCCGGCCCAGGACGTCTACGACGGCGCGCTGCGCGGGATGCTGGATGCGGTCATGTGTCTGGTCGGCTTCGCCACGCTGGGGCGTTACCTGGGCCTGTGGCGCCGCGGTGACCCGGCCGATTCAGTCTCGGCCTGAGCGCCAGCAGACCCAGGCGACGTGCCCATCCGGGGCCGGCACCGGACTGGCCCGCCACGGGCCGGCGGCGCCATCGACCCATGACGCCGGCGACTCCAGGCGGCGGGGGTCGTAGCGGACGGCGTCGCCGAGGGCTTTGGCCAGCGCCTCTTTGCCGCACCACAGCGAGATGATCCGTCGGTCGCTGCGCCACGGCTCGGTCTCGGCCTCAGCCGGTGTGCAGATCGACCGGCCGAACCGCTCGTCGCAGGCGACGATGCGCTCGATGTCGACGCCGACCCGGTCAGAGTGCCAGCCGATCAGGGCGTACGGGAAGCGGTAGGAGCGTGACGCGCGCGCCGCGTTGTGCGCCGGCGACCAGGCGCGCGTCAGCCGCCGCAGCCCCGTCTCGTCGAGTTCATGCTCGGTGGCATCGAGCAGTTTGAGTCCCGGCCCGTCGCCACCCGCGTGCGTCGTTTCGTCAGACGGCGACGACCGGCGTCCCATGCCAGCGCGTCCCCGGCGGGAGCTCCTCGCCGCGCATGACCACCGAATGGCCGCAGACGACGGTCCCGGCGCCGACGACCGTGTCCGGCAGCACGACGCCGGTTGGACCCAGCGTCGCCCCCGCCTCCAGCCGGGTCGGCCCGATGCGGAGCAGGCGGTCGTGGAACAGGTGGGTCATCAGGCAGGCCTCGCGGTTGACCGCGACGCCGTCGCCCAGCTCGATCATGTCGTACTCGGTGACGGCGGTCGTCTCGCACCAGACGCCGCGCCCGACGCGGCTGCCCATGGCCCGCAGGTAGAGCGACATCAGCGGCGTGCCGATTGCGAAGCGCAGAAGGAGCTCGTCGGCGAGCTGCTCCTGAGCCGCGTTCATCAGCTCGTCGCGCCACACGAAGTGGCACCACAACGGGTGTTCGCTCCGGCGGTAGCGCCCCATCACCAGCCACTTGACCGCGACCGTTACCGCGGTGGCGACGATGCCGCCGGCCAGCAGCACCAGTGGAGCGAGCACGGCTGCAACTGCCACCCCCAGCCGCGCGGCCAGGCGTGCCAGGGTCAGGATCTCCATGATCTCGATGATCAGCGCGATCGTGGTCGGCCCCACAAGCCGCAGCAGGTCCATCGCCCCCCGGGCGAGCACGAGCCGCCGCGGCGGGTCGGTCGTCCGCGCCGGGTCCCCGCAATCGCGCGCCCGGGGCAGCTCGAGCGCCGGCACTCCGAGCCAGGAGGTGCCGGGTGCGGGATCACGCGGGGCCAGGGTCATCACGCCGACCAGGGCGTCGTCGCTGATGCGCGTGCCCCCGCGGACGATGGCGCCCGGGCCCAGGAAGCTGCGGTTGCCCACCCGGATCGGCTCCAGCGACAGCCAGCCCCCGCGCGAGCGTGCCCCGCAGAAACCGATGTCGTCCGTGCACTGGCTGAGGTCACCGAACGAGACGAGCGGGTTGAGCCCGGTGCTGACCGAGATCTCGGCGCGGCGGCCGACGTCCAGCCCCATGAGACGAAACCATGGACGGGTGAACAGCGACGCGTAGAGGGGGAACAGGAGCGTGCCGGCGCTCGTCTTGAGCTCCTCGCCGTACCAGAGTGCCCAGCCGACCGCCTCGTAGTCGGCGTGCCATCCGGGCGAGACGAGCCGCCAGGCGAGGCGGAGGTTGAGCGCGAGCACGACCGCCGTCAACGGGACGGTGACGACGGTGATGACCGTCGCCTCCAGGGCGATCATCACCACCGCGGTGTGCCCGGTCGGCAGCGCGCCGCCGAGCGCGATGACCGCCAGCACCGCCGGCGCGAACACCGCCAGCGCCAGCAGCCCCTCCACGGCGAGGCTCGCCGCGAACAGCCAGCCCCACGTTTGCCCTGGGCGCCGCGGGGTCACCGGCGCCTCGGCGGGCCAGTCCTCACCCGCCGCGCCGAGCCGGCAGGCGGGCGCACCGCCCCAGCGCTCGCCCGCGGGGATCTCGCCGGACACGACGCTGCCGGGCTCGATCTCGGCGCCGTCGCCGATGACGCAGCCGGGGTTGAGCAGGCTGCGCGAGCCGATCCGGGCGCCGTCGCCGATCCAGATCTCGCCGATGACCAGCTCCTGACCGTCGATCCACCAGCCGCGCAGGTCGACGTTGGCCTCGACGGTCGCGGCCGCGCCGATGTGCAGCAGCGCTCCCGCGGGCGGGACCGTCGCCAGGCGCGCCTCCGCACCGACATCGGCGCCGGCGAGCCGGGCGTAGCGATCGGCCCACGGCGTGCCGCCGAGGCGCTGGTAGCGGGTGACCTCCGTCAGCCGGTCCAGGAACCACAGCCGGCAGGCGAGCCACGAGTAGCGCGAGTAGCGCCCCGGCCGGATTCCCCGCTGCAACACCCGGTTGCAGGCGACCTGGAGCGCGGTGTGGGCGGGCGGGCTGGCCAACACCAGCCAGGCGAGGATGAGCCACGCCCAGGCGACGTGGGGGGTGCCGATCGACACCAGGTCGCCGTAGGCGAGCGTGCCAAGCGTCCACGGGATCGACTGGAGGGCGAACAACACAAGCACGCCGGCCAGCTGCATGAGGCCCAGACGCCGCAGGGGCCGGGGGGCGGTCTGCGAGGCGGTCGCCCGGTCCCCGGCGCCGATGCGCTGGAGGCGATTGGCGAGCGCGCCGAGGGCGCGGTGCTCATAGACGTCGGCGACCGCGACCGCGGGGTAGCGCCTCCTCAGCACGGACACCAGCTTGGCCGCGGCCAGCGAGCTACCTCCCAGCGTGAAGAAGTCGCTGTCGACGTCGACGCCAACCGGCCCCAGCTGCTCGCGCCACCGCTCGGCCAGCCACTGCTCCACGCCGGAGAGCGGCCGGCCGTCAGGCGGGCGGGTCGCGCTCTGCGGGGGTGCCGGCGGCGGCCACGGGAGCCCCTTGCGGTCGATCTTGCCGGAGGTCGCGACCGGGAGCTCAGGGAGGCAGACGATCAGCGGCACCAGCCCGGCCGGCAGTCGTTCGGCCACCGCGGCGCGGATGTCCTCCGGGTCGGCGTCGCCGGAGACGTACCCGACGAGCAGCTTGTTGCCGGTGGCCGTCTCGCGCACGACGGTGCATGCGGCGCGCACCCCGGGCGCGGCGGCGAGCTGAGCGTCGATCTCGCCGAGCTCGATCCGCCGCCCGCCAATCTTGACCTGATGGTCACGGCGGCCGACGTAGACCAGGCCGGCGGGCGTCTCCCGCACGATGTCGCCGGTGCGGTAGGCGCGCTCCCAGCCCAGCGCCGGCAGCGCGGCATAGCGCTGCCCGTCCAGGTCGGGGTCGAGGTAGCGGCCGAGGCCGACTCCGCCGATGACGAGCTCTCCCGGCTCGCCCCGGGTGACAGGATGGTCCTGCTCGTCGACGACGATCGTGTCCCAGCCGCGCAGCGGGTAGCCGATCGTCACCGGCTCGTCTGGCCGCAGGCGGGCTGCGGTCGAGACGACCGTCGCCTCGGTCGGCCCGTACGTGTTCCAGACCTCGCGGTCGGCTGCCAGTCGCCATGCCAGCTGGTCCGGGCAGGCCTCGCCCCCCAGGATCAGTAGCCGCACGCCGGCCAGGGCGGCGTCGTCCCACATCGCCGCCAAGGTGGGGACTGTGGAGATGACGGTGACTCGGCGCTCGGCCAGCCACGGTCCCAGCTCAGCGCCGGAGCGCACCAGCCGGCGGGGCGCCGGGATGAGCGCGGCGCCGTTGCCCCAGGCCAGCCACATCTCCTCGCAGCTGGCGTCGAAGGCGACCGAGAGGCCGGCGAGCACGCGGTCCTGGGGCATGACCTGCCAGAGACCGGCTTCAGCGTCGACGAAGGCGGCGGCGGCCCGGTGGGTCACGGCCACGCCCTTGGGCCTGCCGGTCGACCCGGACGTGAAGATGACCCACGCGTCGTCGTCCGGACCGGGGCGCCCGTCGCGCCCGCCGGCCGGGGCCTCCCAGCTGACCCTCAGGCCGGCGCCGACGACGGCGCACACCTTGGCCTCCTCAAAGATCTGCCGGGCCCGCGCCGCCGGATCATCGGCGTCGACCGGCACGTAGGCGGCTCCGGCCTTGAGGGCGCCGAGGATCGCGACGTAGAGGTGGGAGCCCCCGCTCGGGACCCGGACGCCGACGCGATCGCCCGGGCCGACGCCGTGACTGCGCAGCCGCCCTGCCAGCGCCTCGGCCGTCGCGGTCAGCTCGGTGTAGGTGAGCACCGCGTCTGGCGCCTCGATCGCCGGGCGCTCACCCCAGGCGGCGACCGTGGCGTCGAAGATGTCGAGCAGCGTCGACTGGAACGACACCCGCGGGGTGGCCTCCGCGCGGGCCGAGCTCGAGTCTGGCAGCCACTCGCCGTCGAGCGTCAGATCGATCGTCATCGTTACGGGCCTCCGAGAGAGGTCAGATAGGGAGATGTGCGCTCCGGTCCGCCTTCGGACGCCTAGTCCAGCGAGCAGACCAGGCACAAGGTAGGCGTCAGCTGCGGACGCCAGATTGTTCGATTGCGCGTCTTCGGTTAGCCCGCGGGATGGGTAAGAGTCAACTTATCCCCTGCTAACACCACACAAACGGAATCCGGCTCAACGGTCACAAAACTCTGCGCCGCCGCATCTTGGACCGCCGACGCGGTGCAGCTCATAGGTCAGGCTCAGGCGGAGCGCAGGTCCATGCGGTGGTCGTGGCCGAGGAGTGGCAACTCGTCGCACATCTCCGTCAGGCGGGAGACCGTGCGGGCTGTGATCTGCTCACAGAGCGCGTCTCGGTCCAGGATGTTGGTGGTGATGACCATCGAGCGCTGGTCTTCGTACCGGGCGTTGACGATGGAGTACAGCTCCTCCAGCACCCAGTCGGTCGATCGCTCCGCGCCCACGTCGTCGATGTGGAGCAGGTCGACGCCGGTCAGGCGGTCGAGCAGATCGATGTGCGACCGCTCGGCCCGGTGCGTGTCGCGGATCTCGTTGAGGAGCCGCGGCAGCGAGTAGATGGCGACCGTCCGGCCGGCGTCCGAGGCCGCCTTGGAGACGAGCATCGCCAGTGTGGTCTTGCCGGTCCCGGGCGGCCCCATGAACCACAGCCCGCGGCCGGCGTCCAACTGGGCGTCGATGGTCAGCCCGAACCGGCGGGCGGCGGCGACGATCGCCGGTTCGATCTCGGTGACCGGCGGGCGGTCGAACGACACGTCGCGATACCGGCGGGGGATGACCGCCGACAGGTTGCGCGCCCGGGCGCGGGCCTGCCGCTGCGCCCGGCAGCGGCAGTCGTAGGCGGTGTTGGTCGCCAGGTCGAAGATGAACCCGTCGCCATCGCACAGCTCGAACGGGCACTCGCTCACGCCGCGAACCGCTCCCCGGCGTAGTTGGCGAACTTGGGGTACTCCTTCTGGAAGGTCAGCACGACCTCGCCGATCGGCCCGTTGCGGTGCTTGGCGATGATGATGTCGGCCTCGCCCTCGCGCTCTGAGTCGTGGTTGTAGTACTCGTCGCGGTAGATGAACATGACCAGGTCGGCGTCCTGCTCGATCTGGCCGGACTCACGCAGATCGGACAGGATCGGCTTCTTGTCCTCCTTGCCGCGCTGCTCGACGGCACGGCTGAGCTGCGACAGCGCGATGACGGGTACGTTGAGCTCCCGGGCGAGCCCCTTGAGCCCCCGGCTGATCTGGCCCACCTGCTCCACCCGGCTATCGACATGTCCCTCGTGGCGCATCAGCTGCAGGTAGTCGATGATGATCAGCCCCAGGCCGCCCTTGAGCTGGCTGTGGAGCCGCCGTGACTTGGCGCGCACCTCCAGTACGCCCGTATCCGACGAGTCGTCAACGTACATGGGCGCCTGGGCCAGGCGGTCGCAGGCCTCCAGGATCTTCGGCCACCGCTCGGCGGCGACCTTGCCGCGGCGCAGGTCCTCGCCCTTGATCCGCGCCTGGGAGGCGACGAACCGCTGGGCGAGCTCGGACTCGGACATCTCCAGGGAGAACAGCGCGATGGCATGACCGGCGAGTGCCGCGTTCTCGGCCATGTTCGTCACCAATGCCGACTTGCCCATCGACGGCCGGGCGGCGAGGATGATGAGGTTGCCGGGCTGAAACCCGCCGGTCTTCTCGTCGAGGTCCTTGAACCCGGACGGCGTCCCGGTGAGCGCCGTCTTGGCCACCGACAGGTGATGGAGCTTGTCGGTCTCCTCATGGAGGATGTCCGCGATCGACCGGATCTTCTTCTGCCGGTCGTCGGTCGCCACCTCCAGCACCGACCGCTCGGCCCGCTCCACCAGTTCCCGCGCCGGCGCCTCCCGGGACAGCACGCTGGCCTGGATCTCGTACGACGTCGTCAGCAGCGCCCGCAGCTTGGCGTTGTCATGGACGATCCGCCCGTACTCCCGGGCATGCCCGGCCGCCGGCACCCACCCGGCCAGCTCGTCGATCGCCGCCGCGCCGCCAACCTCGTCGAGCTTGCCGTGCTGGCGCAGCTTCTCAGCCACCGTCAGGTGGTCGATCTTGTTGTCGCCCTCGTAGAGCGCAAGCATGGCGGCGAACACCGCCCCGTGCTGCTCCCGGTAGAAATGCTCTGGCCGGAGCTGCTCCTCTACCAGGAGCGAGTGCAGGTGGCGCTCGTCGAGCAGCACCGCACCCAGGACCGACTTCTCGGCCTCCAGGTTGTGCGGCGGAACGGCGATGTTCTGAACTGCGCTCACGGTTGTCCGAGTCTAGGTTTCGGCCCGGCGGCCGCGCTGGGCTCGATCCCGCACTCAGCGGGGTTTCGTTCTTCTTGTGGACGGATTGCCGGGTGCCCGCGTAGCCGTCGCCGGCCGGGGCCGGCTGCCTGGCCATGCGGTGCTCATCGCCGGGTCGATGCGGCCCATCGGTCTACACGCCGCGAGCATGGCCGTGGCAGCCACCCCGCCCGCCGCCGACCCCCGCCATCCCCGCCTCCCCCGGAGCATTCCGGTGGCGTTGCGGGTACCGCGCCGCGCCGCCGCCGACCCCAACCAACCGCCGCCGACCGCGCCGCGTCAAGACCAACGCCGCTTCCTTGGAAGCGCGCTCCCGGCCACGCCCGCGCCTATGAGCCGCGAGGTCACACGGCAGGCAGGACCAGGACGTCGCCGTCAGGCGTCCGGCGCGGCCGTGGGCGGGGTATCCGCCCTGGCGCACTCGGGACGAGTCGCCGCCACTGTCGGCCCTGCTCCACCCCGGTGCGCCCAGGGACGGATGGCCCCGCCAGCGAGCCGCGAAAGCCGGGCGGGTCAGGCCGCGACGACCATGGTCTTGACCGCCGCGGTTACGTCGTCGGCGATCTCGACCACCACCATGTACGTGCCGACATTGCGAATCGGCTCCTCCAGGTGGACCTTCCGGCGATCGATCTTGATGCCCCGCGCGTCGCGGATGGCATCGGCGATGTCCTGCGTCGTGACCGAGCCGAACAGCCGGCCGTCGTCGCCGGCCTGCTGGGCGATCGTCAGCACCGTGCGGCCGAGGACCGCGGCGCTCTCCCGGGACCGCTCCTCGGCCTCGCGCACCGCGCGCTCGGCGTCCTCGCGGCGACGCTGCGCGACCTTGATGGACGACTCGGTGGCCGGCTCGGCGAGCTTGCGCGGCTGCAGGTAGTTGCGCAGGTACCCGGCCGACACGTCGACCACGGTCCCGCGCTCGCCGAGCGTCTCAACGTCTTGAAGCAGGATCGCCTGCGGCATGGTCGATCTCTCGCCTACCGCTCGCGGTCGCCGCGGTCGCCACGGTCACCACGGTCACCACGGCCGCCGCGATGATCGCTGCCCTCGGCGACGTACGGCAGCAACGCGAGCTCCCGGGCACGCTTGACCGCCCGCGCCACCTGGCTCTGGTGCCGGCGGCACGCTCCCGTGATCCGGCGTGAGCGGATCTTGCCCCGGTCCGAGATGAACCGGCGCAGCATGGAGACGTCCTTGTAGTCGACCTGCTCGACCTTTTCACGGCAGTACGGGCACGACTTCCGGCGGGTCGATGTTGGCCCGCCCTTGCGGTCGCGCCGGCGTAGCGGTCTTCTGCGTTGCTTTGCCACGGAGATCAGCCTAGCGTGCTTGCTTGTTTATCGTCGTCAGAACGGGATGTCCTCGTCCGCGCCGGCTCCCACGGGTGTGCGCTCGAAGTCACCGGTGTCGATGGGGACATCGCTCTCCGTCACGCGGGCGCTGGAGGAGAATCCGTTCCCATTGCCGGCGTCATCGCGTCCGCCGAGGAACTGCACGTTCTCGGCGACGATATCAACCGCCTGGCGCTTGTTGCCGTCCTTGTCGGTGAACTCGCGCCACTGCAGGCGCCCGTCGATGGCGACGCCGCGTCCCTTGCTGAGGTACCGGGAGCAGTTTTCGCCCTGGGCGCCCCACACGGTGATGTCGAAGTAGTTGGGCTGGTCCTCCCACTGATTGGTCTCGTTGTTCTTGCGCCGTCCGTTGCAGGCGAGGCGCAGCGAGCAGACCGGGGTCCCGCTGGGGGTGGTGCGCAGCTCAGGATCACGGGTGAGATTGCCGGTCAGAACGACCCGGTTGATGTTGCCTCCAGCCATTACCTGGCTCCTTTCTCAGAACGTTGGAAGCTTGCGATCGAGTCTATGGGCGTCGCAGACGGCAACCCATCCGCGACGGCGGAAATTGGATGAATCTCTACGCGGCCGGCACGATCCCGCCACTCCTGTGACGGTCCCGTGACAAACCGGGGATCCGGCAGCCGGGGGGTCAGGCCTCGACGGCCGGGGGCTCAGGCCTCGATGGCCGGCGGGGCGGCCTGGGCGCCGGCGACCACCGGCGGCGGAGACTCCGGCGGCGGGGGCGTGCCCGGCAGGACCTTGATGATGCGGAAGCGCAGGACCGCATCGTCGATGCGGAGGTTGTGCGACAGCGTCTCGAGCAGCGACGTCGGCCCGGTGAACTGGAGGAGGTGATATTCGCCCTCCTTCTGGTGCCGGATCTCGAAGGTGAGCGGACGGTTGTGCCAGTCGTTCTGGCGCTCGACGGTGCCGCCCGCGCCGGTGATCTGCGACTCGACGTCGGACAGGATCTTGGCTCGGCGGTCGTCCTCGGCCGTGGTGGAGAGGACGAGCATCAGGTCATAGAGGCGGGGTTGGCTGGGCATAGTGCAGTCGCGTCGGTGCCGGGATCGGCGGCGGCCGACTATAGCGGGTGTTTGCCGCCCGGCCGTAGCTGTCACCATCAGCCGATGCCCGCCCCGCCCCCGGATCCTGCCGCCGGCCGCTCCCGCCCGCGCCGGGCCGAGCTGCCCGTCCTGGAGTTCGCCTCCGAGCGGGCCTGGGAGCAGTGGCTCCATGCCAACCACGCCGGCTGCAAAGGCGTGTGGCTCACGTTCGCTAAGCGAGGCTCCGGCGTCGTGACCGTCACCCGTGCCGAGGCCCTGGACGTGGCGATCTGCTTTGGCTGGATCGACGGACAGGCCCGGGGGCTCGACGCGACCCGGTACCTCCAGCGGTTCACCCCCCGCGGCGCGCGCAGCAAGTGGTCGCAGATCAACCGGGAGAAGGCCGAGCGACTGATCGCCGCCGGCCGCATGCGGGCCGCCGGCCACGCCGAGGTTGCCGCCGCCCGGTCCGACGGCCGCTGGGACGCCGCCTACGAGCCCCCCAGCCGCGCCACCGTCCCGGATGACTTCCAGCAGGCGCTCGAGGCTGAGCCCGCGGCCCGGGAGCTCTTCCAGAGCCTGACCGGGATGCGGCGCTACGCGTTCCTGTATCGGCTGCACCACGTCAAGTCCCAGGACGCGCGCCGGCGGCGGATCGCCGGCTACATCGAGCTGCTGCGCGAGGGACGGACGCTCAACTAGTGAGGGGCCACTAGCCAGCTGGCCACTCTGGGGGAAAACCGGCCCGTTTCCGGCCGAAAATCCCCCAGAGTCGAGCGCATGCCGGGTGCCGGCCGCGGTCAACTCGCCGGCGACCGGCAACTGTCGTGAGTCGGAAATTCGCGAGGCTGCCGTCGAAATTGTGAACTCGCGACACTACGACGACGCCTCGAGCGACCGCTCCTTGGCGCGGATGTCGGCGAGCTGCTCGTCGATCCAGTCCCCGGGGTCGCGCGCCGTGACGATCGAGGTGAGGCCCCGATGGCGTCGCTTGCGCTCGTCCGGGTCCATCGTCAGCGCCGCGTGCAACGAGTCGGCGAGCTCCTGGATGTCGAACGGGTTGACCGACAGCGCGTAGTCGCCGAGCTCCTCGTGGGCGCCGGTGTTCTCCGACAGGATCGAGACGCCGGCCCGCTCGTTGACCATCGGGCCCTCCTTGGCGACGAGGTTCATCCCGTCGAACATGGCGTTGACCATCAGGACGTCGTAGTGCTTGTAGGCGGCGACCGCCTCCTCCAGGTCGTCGCGCAGCTTGAGCTGGATCGGCATCCAGTCCGGGGAGCCGTGGCGGTGGTTGACCACCGCCACCACGGCCTCGATCCGCTCCAGGTACTCGGCGTACTCAGGGACGTCGGTCCGCGACGGCATCAGCTGGGCGATGAACGTGACCCGCTCCCGGAACTCCGGGTGCTGCTCGAGGAACGTGTCGAAGGCGCTGAAGCCGCGCAGCACGTTCTTGCTCAGGTCGGCCCGATCGACGCGGAGGATCAGGTGGTCCCGGCGCCGGCGCAGGAGCTCGGCCTCAAACTCGGCCACCCGCGGGCGGCGCGCCACGGCCTGGACGCTGCCGGAGTCGATCGGCAGCGGATACGCCCGCACCCACACCTCGCGGTCCTCGACGGTCACCACGCCACCGTCGAAGTCGACGTCGCAGCCCATCAGGTCCCGGCAGCACTGCAGGAAGTTGTTGCGGTACGAGACGGTGTGGAACCCGATGATGTCGTTGGACAGGATCCCCTCGTAGATCTCGTTGCGGATGACCTTCGGCAGCACCCGCCACGAGTCCGACTGGCTCCACGGGATGTGGACGAAGTGGTGCAGGAAGGCATCCGGCCGCTCGCGGCGGATCAGCCCGGGCAGCGTGTACAGGTGGTAGTCATGGACCATGACGACCGGCTTCTCGAGCTCGTCCACCTCGTCGAGCACGGCGCGCGCCAGGTCCTCGTTGACGGCGTTGTAGCCGAACTCGAACGCCTCGGTTTCATTGCGGCGGATATCCGGCGCGTTCGAGAGGTCCCACAGGTAGTGCTGGATGAACCACAGCAGGGGGTTGGCGATGATGTTGTAGAAGCCGTCGTAGGCGTTGGGGTCCGAGGCGACCAGCTTGACTCGGTACTCCTCGCCCTCAGACGTGCGGACCGGAAACGGGCGGCCGTTGTTGCGCTCGGCCTGGGCGACGTCCTCCTCGCTCATCGCCGAGGCCACCCAGGTCACCGGGCGGTGCGAGGCCAGGCCGATCAGCGCGGTCACCAGACCGCCGGTTCCCCGCTTGATCTCGCCGTTCGGTTGATAGGTGACCGGCCCCCGGTTGGAGACGAGGACGAGCGGTGTCTCGGATTCGGACTCAGACGACATGACGCTTGATCTCAGGCACAGGCGACATCAGGCCCCAAAGACGATAACCGCCCCGTCATCCCCACGAGCGTCGCAGGCGCTCGACCCCGTCATCCCCACAGGCGTCGCAGCCGCTCGATCCCGGCGTCGACCGCCGCCACCAGCTGCCCGTGCAGGCCCGCGCTGGCCGCCGAGATCGACGACATCTGAAACTCGTGGCCGGTCCCCAGCAGGCGGCGGTCAGCGAGCGAGCGCCCCCAGCCGTCGGTGACGACGCCCCCGGCCTCGCGGAGGCAGAGCCACGGGGCGGCGAGGTCATACGGCGAGTTGTTGAGCACATGACCGCGGCCGACGCGTTCGAACTCGGCCCGCAACCCGGGGAGCTCGTCGATCATCCGCGAGCCGACCTCCACCACCGCGTCGAGCTGGCCGGTGACGACGCGAGTCATGGCGAACGCCTGGGAGCCGAGCTCGAACGTCCCGCCGCCCACCGACGAGCCGTCGATGAGGTCGGCCAGCAACTCGGCCGTCGGCCGGACGGGGCGGCCGCGGAAGCCGTAGCCCCAGAACATCCGTCCCAGCTCCCCGTTGCGGCTCAGCGCCACCGGCCGCGATGACTCCACCACCCCGGCTCCCGCCGAGGCCACGAACAGCTCCCCGGACTTGATCTCGGCGACGCACGCGTCGCTGACGTCGCCCAGCACCGGGTCGCCGTCGCCCAGCGGCGCCAGGGCGACCGCCACACACGCCGATTCCAGCCCGGCGAGCGCCGGCCGCGTGCCGTCGATCGGATCGACGATGAGCACGTGCTCGGCCCCGGGCGCGGCCACCAGGCCCCGGTCCTCCGAGTACCACGCCACCGTCGGGGCGCGCCCCTCCAGAAAGCGCGCCAGCGCCTCCTCGGCGACCGAATCGATCGCGAACGTCACGTCCCCGCCGGCGCCGCCGCGGTCGTGGCGCCGCCCGGCGAACCTCCCAAGCTCGGGGGCGACCCGCTGGCGCAGCTCCACCGCCAGGTCGCGGACGAGCTGTCGCCGGCCGGCGGGGGTGGTCAGGCGTGCGGTCATGCGCCGCAACCTACCCCGACGGCTAATCTCAACAAGATCAGTTGACTTGATACGGTGTCTCGGTACCCCACCCAAGGAGAGCCTCGTGAGCACCACCGACGACCTGCTGGCGAACAACGAGACCTATGCGTCGTCGTTCGACAAGGGCGACCTGCCGCTGCCTCCGGCTCGCAAGGTCGCGGTCGTGGCCTGCATGGACGCTCGGCTCAACGTGTACGGCATCCTCGGGCTCAACGAGGGCGATGCCCATGTCATCCGCAACGCCGGCGGCGTCGTCACCGACGACGCCATCCGATCGCTGGCGATCTCCCAGCGGTTGCTCGGCACCGAGGAGATCGTGCTCATCCATCACACCGGCTGCGGGATGCTCTCCTTCTCCGACGACGACTTCCGGGCGGCGATCGAGCGGGACACCGGGATCCGGCCGCCCTGGGCGGCCGAGGCCTTCGGCGACCTCGACGCCGACGTCCGCCAGTCGATCGCCCGCGTCAAGGCCTCGCCGTTCATCCCCCGCACGGATGCGGTGCGCGGCTTCGTCTACGAGGTCGAGACGGGCCGCCTGCGCGAGGTGAAGTAGGCCGGCACCGGTGGGTCGCACCGCAACGTCGTGACCCACTAGCGTGGGTGCTCGATGAGCGAGCACGACGCCATCGTCATTGGTGCCGGGCCCGCCGGTGAGGTGTGCGCCGGGTCGCTCGCCCGCGAGGGCCTCGACGTGGCACTCGTCGAACGCGAGCTGATCGGCGGCGAGTGCGCGTTCTGGGCCTGCATGCCGTCCAAGGCGCTCCTGCGCCCGCCCGAGCTCCTGGCCGAGGTCGACCGCGTCCCCGGCGCTCGCCAGGCGGTCACCGGCCGGATCGACCCGGCCGTCGTACTGGCGCGGCGTGATGAGGTCATCCACCACCTCGACGATGCCGTCCAGCTCCCGTGGATCACCGCCCGCGGCATCCACCTGGTCCGCGGCCGGGCCCGGCTGGACGGCGAGCGCCGGGTCCGCGTCGGCGACGAGCTGCTGACCGCGCGCCGGGCGGTCGTCATCGCGGTCGGCAGCGGCGCCAAGACCCCGCCCGTCGATGGGCTTGGCGAGCTCGCGCCCTGGACCAACCGCCAGGCCACGACGGCCACCGCCGTGCCGGCCACGCTGACCGTGCTCGGCGGTGGGGCCGTCGGCTGCGAGCTGGCCCAGGCCTGGGCCTCCCTCGGCTCCCGCGTGACCCTGATCGAGGCGCTGCCCGGCCTCCTGCCCGGCGAAGAGCCGTTCGCCGGCGAGCAGCTGCGGCAGGCGTTGCGCGAACGGGGCGTCGACGTCCGCACCGGCACCGAGGCCATCCGGGCGCGCCGCGACGCCCGGACCGGCGCCATCGCCCTCGCCCTCGGCGACGGGACCGAGGTCAGCGGCGATGAGCTGCTCGTCGCCGTCGGCCGTCGTCCCCACACGGACGATCTTGGCGTGGAGACCGTCGGCCTGACCCCCGGGGAGACGATCGACGTCGACGACCGGATGCAGGTCGCGCGCCACGACTGGCTGTATGCGATCGGCGACGTCAACGGTCGGGCGCTGCTGACCCATGCCGGCAAGTATCAGGCGCTGGTGGCGGTGGCCACGATCATGAACCGCCCGGCGCGGGCCACCCATGACGGGGCGGGCGGGGCCTTGCCCCCGCGCGTGGTGTTCACCGAGCCCCAGGTCGCGGCGGTCGGACACACCCTGGAACGCGCGCTGGAGCAGGGCCACGCGGCCCGGGCGGTCGACGCCGAGATCAGCGCCACTCCCGGCGCCAGCTTCGTCGGCAAGGGCGCGCCGGCCGGCGCCCGGATTGTCGTCGACGAGCGGCGGGAGGTCATCGTCGGCGCCACCTTCACCGGGCCGGACGTGGCCGAGATGCTCCACGCCGCCACCATCGCCATCGTCGGCGAGGTGCCGCTCCGGCAGCTCGTTCACGCCCTCCCCGCCTTCCCCACGCGCTCCGAGGTGTGGTTGCGGCTCCTGAAACCCTGGGCGCCGTAAACGCTCTCAGGCTGGGATGTCGAGCGTGAACGTCGTCTCGCCCGGCGAGGAGGTCACCGACAGCCGCCCGGCCATGCGGTCGGCCAGCTCCGAGGCGATGGCCAGGCCCAGCCCGGACCCCTGGGCATCGTCGGCGGTGTAGAAGGGCTCGAAGATCCGCTGCAGGGCGGGGGCGTCGATGCCCTCGCCGTCGTCGCGGACGGCCAGGCGCATGCGGCCGTTGTCGCGCGCGGCCGTGACGACGATGTGGGTCCCGGGCGGTGTGTGGGTCAGCGCGTTATCGATCAGGATGCGCATGATCTGGGCCACCCGCACCGGGTCGCACTGCGCCTGGATCGAGTCCCGGCCTCCCGGCAGATGCAGCTCCAGACGCGAGTCGTGCTGGGCGAGCGTCGGCTCAAATTCCCCTGAGACCGAGCGCGTCAGCTCGCCCAGGTCGACCTCCTCCGGTCGCAGCTCCAGCGACCCACCCTCCAGCCTGGAGAGATCAAGCAGGTCGACCGAGAGCTTGCCGAGCCGCTGCACCTGGTCGCGGACCTGGTCCAGGAAGCGCCGCCGCGTCTCCGGGTCGAGGTCCTCGTCCTCGAGCAGCTCGACGAACCCGCCGAGGGAGAACACCGGCGTGCGCAGCTCATGGGAGGCGGTCGCGATGAACTTCTTGCGCGTGCGCTCGAGCTGAAGCAGCTGCTGCTGCATCTCGTTGAACGCCTCAGCCAGCTGTCCGAGCTCGTCAGTGGAGTCGACCGGGATGGGGTTCTCGAAGTCACCGCTCGCCGCGCGCCTGGCCGCCAGTTCCAGCCGCTTGACCCGCTGGGCCAGGGCGCGGGCCACCAGATACCCGGCCACCAGGGCCAGCAGGAGGGCGATGGCCCCCGCCACCAGGATCTCATGCCGGACGGTGCTGACCGTCCGCATCACGTCGGCGAGCGGTGCCGAGTAGACGACGACCCACCCCACCTGCCGGCGGCCGATGGGCACCGGGTCGGCGGCCTGGGCCACCAGCCCGGGCACGGTCGCCGCCGTCCCGCTGAGCAGCCGCCGGGCCGCCACCGCGTGGTAGGCGAGGTCGAACCGCGCCGGAGCGGCCGGCGGACCGCCCGTGTCGGCCAGCCGCGACAGTTGCGTCGCCCCCTGCGAGTGATTGACCGACAGCAGCGTCACCCGGTCGCCGGAGGACCGGGCGGTCTCGCCGACGAGCCGGCGAACGCGGGGCAGGGGCGTCGAGCTGCCCAGCGCCTGTCGCAGCGGAGCGGCGTGCGTCCGCGCGGTGGCGACCAGCGTCGTCAGCTTCTCGCCGGTCAGCCGGCTCTGCAGCCCGGGAGCCACGTACAGATACAGGGCCCCGACGGCCAGCAGCGTGATCGCGAAGAAGACCAGCGCCAGCCGGTTGCTCAGCGACAGCCTCATGGGGATCGTCCCGGGAGCGCTCGCTACGGATCGGTGTCGCGGAACCGGTAGCCGACCCCGCGGACCGTGAACAGATACTCAGGATCCTTGGGATCGCGCTCGATCTTCTCGCGGAGGTGGCGGATGTGGACGTCGATCGTGCGCGGATCCCGGTAGGCGGAGTCCCCCCAGATCCGGGCGAGCAGCATGTCCCGCGTGAACACGCGCCCCGGAGCGCGCGCCAGCGCCGACAGGATCTCGAACTCGACGTAGGTCAGCTGGGCGTCCTGGCCGCGCACCCGCACGATCCGCTTGAGGAAGTCGACCCGCAGACCGCGGACCTCCAGCGGGGCCTCGTCCGGCATCGTCTGCTCCGGGCGGCTCATCTCCGCCCGGCGCAGCGCCGCCTTGATCCGGCTGGAGAACTCGCGCAGCGAGAACGGCTTGGTGATGTAGTCGTCGGCGCCCAGCTCCAGTCCGACCACCTTGTCGATCTCCTCGGACTTGGCCGTCAGCATGATGATCGGCACCGAGCTGCGGCTGCGCAGCCGCCGGCAGACCTCCAGGCCGTCGATGCGCGGGAGCATGAGGTCGAGCACCACCAGATCGAACGGCTGCTCCTCGAAGCGCTCCAGCGCCTGGCGGCCGTCCGTGGCCTGGACGACGTCATATCCCTCCTTGCGAAGCGGGTACGAGAGCAGCGTCTGGATGGACTGCTCGTCGTCGACGAGCAGAATCCGCGCACTGCGTTCAGGCACCGTGCTCTCCGCCAACGTCCAAAGACTAAACGGCCGCCGTCAGCCACCGGGGTAATCTCTCTGGCCGCATGCTTGATCCGCGGATCTACCGGACCGGCCTGATCGTCGCGGCGCTGGCTCTGGTGGTGCTGGCGTTCTCGCTCACAGATCAGCAGGGAGCGCTGAATCCGACGCTCGCCCCGGACGCCTTCAATGGTCACAACGTCTACGGCGCCATCCAGACGCTGGCCGCCCAGGACCCCTTCCGCCGTCCCGGCTCTGACGGCGACAACGCGCTCGCCGCGCAGGTGGCGAGCACGTTGCGAACCAACAACTTCCAGACGACGACCTCGACCTTCGAAGCACGGACCGTCGACGGCACGCGCACGCTCCAGGACGTCGTCGGCGTCCGTCCCGGCATGAAGAGCGGGAGCATCGTGGTGGTGGCGTCGCGCGACGCGTTGTCCAGTCCCGCGCCCGCGAGCCTGTCCGGCACCGCGACGCTCATGGAGCTCGCCAACGACCTCCAGGGGGAGACGCTCGACCACACCATCGTCCTGGCCTCGACCAGCGGGTCCAGCGGTGCCTCCGGAGCGATCCAGCTCGCCCGCTCGCTGGGCCAGCCGATCGACGCGGTCATCGTCCTGGGAGATCTGGCGAGTGCGCACGTGCGCCAGCCGATCGTCATCCCGTGGTCCGCGACGCGCTCAGTCGCGCCCGCCGCCCTGCGCAACACCGTCGCCTCGGCGCTGGCGACCGAGACTCCCTTCACTGACCAGGGCACCGGCCTGGCCGGCCAGTTCGCCCACCTGGCGTTCCCGCTGACGCTCGGCCAGCAGGCCCCGTTCGGCGCTGCCGGGATTCCGGCGGTGGAGTTGTCGGTCTCCGGTGAGCAGCCGCCGGGTCCCGACGCGCCGATCAGCCTGGCCACGGTCACCGGGATGGGCCGGACCGTGCTGGCGACGATCTCGGCGCTCGACAGCGGCCCGGCGATCGCCGGGCCCTCGTCCTACCTTCTGCTGAGCGGGAAGGTCGTCCCGGGCTGGGCCCTGTCGCTGTTTGTGCTGGCGCTGCTCGTGCCGGTCGCGCTGACGACCGTTGACGGCGTCGCCCGGGCCCGCCGCCGGGGCCACACCATCTGGCGCTCGGTGGCGGTCATCCTGGTGGCGGCAGTCCCGTTCGTCGTGGCCGCAGCGGTGGTGATCATCGCCCGCCTTCTCGGCGCCATCAGCAGCGCGCCGCCCGGTCCGGTCCCCGCCGGGGCGGTCCCGCTGCGCGGCGGCGGCATCACCGTCCTCGCCCTGGCGGTGGTGGCCTTCCTCGGAGCGGCCGGAGCGGTCGCCTCGGCCGCCCGGCGCATTCCGGCCCGGCGGGTCGACGCCCGGCGGCGGAGCGAGGCCGGCGCCGGCACCGAGGGCGCGGTCGCCGGCCTGCTGGCGGTGATGTGCGCCGTGACGTTCGCCATCTGGCTGAGCAACCCGTTCGCCGCCCTGCTCGTCGTGCCGGCCCTCCACCTGTGGATGTGGGCGATCAGCCCGGACCTCCGCCTGCCGGGGGCAGTGCGCGCGCTCCTGATCACGGTGGGCGTCGCCCCCGTTGCGCTCATCGTCGTCTACTACGCCAATGGGCTCGGCTACGGGCCGCTGGGGCTGGTGTGGCAGGCGGCGCTGCTGCTCGCCGGGCACGGGGTCAGCCTGGTGGCGGCGCTCGAATGGTGTCTGCTCCTGGGCTGTCTGGCCGGGGCCGTCGCCCTGGCCGTCCTGGCCGCCCGCCGGGATCGGCGGGCGGCGCCGGCGCCCGTCACCGTCCGCGGCCCGGTCACGTACGCGGGTCCCGGCTCGCTCGGCGGGACGAAGTCGGCGCTGCGTCGCTGACGGTGGCGCGGCCTGGCACCATCCAGTGAGCGATGGTGCGACGGCTGATCCGCGACCTCTCCTCTGTCCTGATCCTCTCCGGTCTGTTGCTGGTGCTGGATGCCGGTATCACGCTCGTCTGGCAGGAGCCGGTCACCGCGGCGATCGGTCTGGTCATGCGCAGCCAGGTCGACCAGCGCTACCTCAGCTACCACAGCGCTCCGCTGAGCACCACCGACGTCCACGCGCTCAACGACATCCAGGCGCTCAGCCAGCGGATCGCGTACCTGGCCCGGCGGGAGCGCAGCCAGGTCGGCAACGGCGATGCCATCGGCCGGATCGCGATTCCCAAGCTCGGCAACGCGTACACCATCGTCCAGGGCACCGACGAGGTCGACCTGGAGGAGGGCCCGGGCCATTACCCGTCGACGGCGTTCCCCGGCATGGGGCAGACCGTCGCCGTCGCCGGGCACCGGACGACCTATCTCGCCCCGTTCCGCTTCCTCAACGACCTGCGGCCGGGAGACCGGATCATCGTCACGATGCCGTACGGCCGGTTCACGTACGCCGTCCAGTACCTGAAGATCGTGCAGCCGACCGACATCGCGGTCATCGACGACGTCGGCTACGACCGGCTGGTGCTGTCGGCGTGCAACCCGCTGTACAGCGCGGCGCAACGGCTGATCGTGTTCGCGCGGCTGAGGTCGGTGCAGCCGCTCGGCCCGGCCCGCGCAACAACGTCCTGATCGGCCCGCACAATGTGTTCTGGACGCTGGCCGAAAAGTCCAGCCGACGTCCACCTACATGGAGGTGAGACCGTGGCCTGCCGAACATCTAGTGACGACGTGAACGGACCCACACCGTCGATAGGAGAAGGACAGCGCAGGATGCGCCTCTCAGAGATACAAGAGCAGATCGGAGCCGGGCAGTACAACGTCAACCCGCGCGCCGTCGCCGACGCCATCCTCCGTCGCCTTCTCGCCCAGCCGCGCCCGCCCAGTCCGGCGCCGGCCACTCAGGAGGAGTGCTCGTAGCCGGAGAGACGGTGGCTCGCGCCCACCAGCTCCAGTTCGCCGGTCCGAGTGGGATCGTCGTCCACCCGTCCGATGAACGTGAGCGGTGGCCCGGACCACTGCATCTGCACCGCGTCGCGCGCTGAGGGCGGCAGGCAGACGCACAGCTCGTAGTCCTCGCCGGCCGTGGCGGCGAACTCGTGCGCCGGCACGCCGAGGAGCTCGGCGACCTCGCGCACCCCATCGGCCAGCGGGAGGGTCGCGAGGTCGATCGTCAGCCGGACCCCGCTGCGCTCCGCCAGATGGCGCGCGTCCGTCGCCACGCCGTCGGAGATATCGATCATGGCGGTGGCGCCGAGCGCGCTGAGCGCGCGTCCGGCGGCAAGCCGCGGCTGGGGACGGGCATAGGCGGCGTGCAACTGCTCGGCCGCTCCCGCGGGCAGCCCGTTGGCACGTCCCTCGAGCACGGCCAGCCCGGCGCCGGCCGCTCCGAGCCCTCCGGTCACGGCGACCAGATCGCCCGGCCGCGCCCCGTCGCGGCCGACCAGCTCGCCAGGGTCCTGCGCCCAGCCGACGACGGTCACCGCCGCCGTCAGCACGGCGGACGAGCTGACGTCGCCCCCGGCGATCGTGACCCCGCACGCGTCCGCCAACGCCCGCGCGCCGCCGAACAGCGCCAACGCGTCGTCGAGCTCGGTTCCGGAGGGAAGGGCCAGGGCGAGGTAGGCCTCGCCGGGGGCGGCGCCCATCGCCGCCAGGTCCGACAGCGCACTGCCGAGTGCCCGGTGGCCGATCTCCTCCGGCGTCAGCTCGCTGCTGCGAAAGTGGACGCCGTCGACGACCGTGTCGATCGAGACGACGGCATACCCGGCGCCGCGGACCACGGCGGCGTCGTCGCCGACCCAGCGCACGACGCGCGACCCGGTCCCGGTCTCAGCGACGGCCTCGCGCAGGGCGCGCTCCATGCGCTCGATCAGCTCCAGTTCACGCATCACCGGTCGGCCGGCGCGCCGCAGGCAGGGGGGGCGGGCGGTTCGCCGGAACCGACTACCGATGGCGATAGACGATCCGCGCGCGGTCCAGGTCGTAGGGCGAGAGCTCGACCCGGACGCGGTCGCCGGGGAGGATGCGGATCCGGAAGCGGCGCATCTTCCCGGCCACGTGGCCGAGCACGACGCGGTCCATGTTGTCGAGCTTGACGCGGAACATCGCGTTGGGCAGCGCCTCGACGACCTCGCCCTCGAGCTCGACCTTTTCTTCCTTGGGCATGGGATGAACGCTACCAGCCGCCGGACGGTTCCCGGCCGGTCAGTGCCCGTTGCCGTTGCCGTTGCCCCCGCCGTTCGGCTGCACGTTCGCCGTGCCCGGGGGAGGCGCCTGCGGTGGCTGGGCGTACAGGGTGGGGTTGTTGTACGAGGTGTTGCCCTGGGCCTGGCCGGTCGACACACCCGCGCCCCCGTTGGTCGAGTTCCCGGTCTGCGTCTGCGTCGTCGTCGAGGTCTGCGTCGTGCTGGTAGTGCCGGGGATCGTGGTGGGGGCGCCACTCGCGGCGTGTGGACCGAAGAACGCGGTGCCGATGAACGGCGTGGCCGGCGGGCTCCAGTTGCCGCAGTAGCTGCCGCTGGCCGACTGCATGTACTCGTGCCAGATCGGCGCCGCCAGGACGCCGCCGAAGCCGTTGTACATCGCGATGTTGCCGCGCGGGTTGCCGACCCACACCGCGGTCGACATGCGGGGTGTGAAGCCGACGAACCAGGCGTTGTCGAGGTTCTCGGCCGTGCCGGTCTTGCCCGCCGCCGGACAGCCGTAGTTGGCGGCGGTGCCCGTGCCGCTGGGATTGCTGATCACCTGCTTGAGCACCTGAGTGGCGGTGTAGGCCTCGTTGTAGGGGAAGACCGAGGTGCTCCGCGGGTTGCCGAAATCGCGCGAGCTGCCGTCCGGGAACATCACCTTGCCGACCACCGTTGCCGGGACATGGGTGCCGCCGTTGGCGATCGTCGAGTACGCGTCGGCCATCTCCAGGGGGGTGACGCCCACCGTCAGACCGCCGAGCACCTCGGCCGGGTTGTCGTCCAGCGGCGAGTTGATGCCCATGGCATGCGCCATCGCGTTGAACTTGTCCATCCCCTCGTCGGCGACGAGCTGGGCGTAGACGGTGTTGTCCGAGACGATCGTGGCCTTAGTGAGGCTGATGGTGCCGTTGTAGGTGTTGGTGTCGGTGTGGACCGTCCAGGCCGGCGCCAGCGGCAGCCACCCGGCGGCCAGGGCCTTGGAGGTGTAGTAGGTCGCGTCGGGGCTGGCGTGGTAGTCGTGGATGAGGGTCATCAGCGCGAACACCTTGAACGCCGAGCCGGTCTGGCGGTGCGCTTGCGTGGCGTAGTCGAAGGTCGTCTGGGTGTACGTCGACGAGTTGGCGATCGCCTCGACATGGCCGTTGACCGGGTTGATGGAGGCCAGCCCGGCGGCCACGCCGGGACCGCCCTCGCCCGCCAGCAGCGACGCGTGATCGTCGATCGCCTGCTGGGCGATCGCCTCCTTGCGCAGGTCGATCGTGCTGTAGATCTTCAGGCCGCCCTGCTGGATCGCCGCGCACCGGCCAACCGGGGTCCGCCCGCACAGGTCGTGCTCGGCCTGCTGGACGACGAAGTCGAACACGTAGGGGTCGCGGCGCACCTGGAAGTTGCCCGCCCCGTTCTTGACCTCCAGCGGCCGCCGGGCGGCGGTGTCGGCCTGGGCCTGGGTGATGTAGTGCGCGTTCACCATCGCCTGCAGGACCTCGGCCCGGCGATGGCGGGCCTGTCTGCGGTCGACGAACGGGTTGTAGTCCGACGGTGCCTGGGGCAGGCCGGCGAGGAGCGCCACCTGATCCAGCGTCAGGTTCTGGACTGGCTTGTCGAAGAACATCCGCGAGGCAGCGCCAACGCCGTAGGCCGTCTGCCCGCCGACCGTCCCGTACGGGACGTCGTTGAGGTAGTTGGTCAAGATCCAGTTCTTGGAGTGCTTGGCCTCGAGCTGCTCGGCGAGCTTGGCCTGCACGATCTTGTACTTGAGGTCGTGGTTGTCCCGGTACGTGTTCGGCAGGTACGTGTTGTCGACGAGCTGCATGGTCAGGGTCGAGGCTCCCTGCAGGCCGGCGCTGCCGCCCTTGAGCGCGTCCTTGACCGCGGCGCGCAGAATGCCCTGGTAGTCGAGCGCTCCGTGCTGATAGAAGCGGCGATCCTCGATGGCGACGGTCGCCTCCTTGAGGATCTGGGGGATCGCGCCGGTCGCCACCGGCGTGCGGATGCTCGTCGATGTGATGTAGCCGAGCAGCGTCCCGTCGGCGGCGAACACCTCCGACGGCGCGCCTGGAACGTGCGGTTGCAGCGAGCTGAGGTTCGGCGCCGACTGGGCGACATTGATCACCCAGCCCGCGATCGCCAGCGCCCCCACGGTGAGCGCGGAGACGATCAGGACGGCGGTCAGCGCGAAGAACCGCTTCAGGGGTGACCCGCGGTTGCGCCGGCGACGACGCTGTCGTTCTCGTCTGCTCATGAAATAGGTGGGGCGAGTCTAGCTTCGTGGCCTTTTCGGCCCGCCGTTTCGGCCTCCTGCATTTCCCGGGCCCCGCTGGGAAGATCGCAGGCGTTGATGCGCCGTCGCCGACCCTCATCGACCCGGGCCGCCCGCCGGGCGCTGCTCATCGACGGCCTCGGCACGCTCGTCGCGCTCCAGCCGCCGGCGCCGCTGTTGCGCCGCGAGCTGGCCGCCCGCTACGGACTCGAGGTGTCCGAAGCGGCGGCGGCGCGCGCGCTGGCCGCCGAGATCGCCTTCTACCGCGCCCACATGGGCGAGGGGCGCGACGCCGACAGCCTGGCGGCGCTGCGCCGGCGCTGCGCCGAGACCCTGGTCGCCGCCTTGCCTGACCCGGCCCGGCTCGCCGGCCACGGGATCCGGTCGCTCACCGACGCGCTCCTCAGCGCGCTTCGCTTCGAACCCTTCGCCGACGCCCGCCCCGCGCTCATCCGGGCGCGGGCGCGCGGAGCGCGCGTGGTCGTCGTCTCCAACTGGGACGTGTCGTTGCTCGAGGTGCTGGAGCTCGCCGGCCTGACGCCGCTGCTCGACGGCGTCGTCACCTCCGCCGCGGCCGGGGCGGCGAAGCCGGCGCCGGCCATCTTCCACCACGCGCTGGCCCTGGCCGGCGTGGCGCCCGCCGAGGCCCTGCACGTCGGCGACAGCCTGACCGAGGATGTTCAGGGCGCCCGGGCCTGCGGCATCCGCGCCGTGCTGCTCTCCCGCGGTGGGGACGGCGTACCGCCGGATGTGGCCACGATCGCCGGCCTCGACGAGCTCGACTGGCCGTAACCTGACGGCAATGGCACTCTCCTCCTCGCCCTCTCCGGCCGGCGCCGGCGAGGATGCCGCCCCGCCCGCCCCGCCGCCGGACGACGACCGGCCGCCGTGGCCTCTGTGGATCGCCCCGGCGGGCGTCGTGCTGGGGTTCATGCTCGCGACGTTCGGCACCATCATCGTCGACGTCGTCGCCCATGCCCGGGGCGCCAGCCTGAGCAACCCCGGCCCGGCCGCCAGCATCATCTCCGACATCGTGTTCGACCTGTGCTTCGTCGGCGCGGCGCTGTGGCTGACGACGTGGCAGCGGTCGGTGCGCGCCGCCGACTTCGGCTACCGCCGGATCCCGCTGTTCACCGGGGTGGCCGCCGTGGTGGTGGGAGCGATCGGCTACTACGGCGTGACCGCGATCTACGGCGCGCTCGTCAAGACCAACCAGACCGACAAGCTGCCGTCGGAACTTGGCGTCACCCACAGCACGGCGGCGCTCATCGCCGCGTCGGTCTTTGTGTGCGCGATCGCGCCGATGGCCGAGGAGTTCTTCTTCCGCGGGTTCCTGTTCGGAACGTTGCGCAACATCCCGCTGCGCATCGGCCGCTACGACGGCGGGCCGTGGGCGGCGGCGGTCATCGTCGCCCTGCTGTTCGGCCTGGCCCATCTGGGGTCGGCGCCGGCCGTGTACCTGATCCCCCTGGCGTTCCTCGGCTTCGTGCTCTGTCTCATGCGCTGGTGGACGCGCTCGCTGTACCCGTGCATGGCGCTGCACAGCGCCAACAACGCGCTCGCCCTAGGGGTCAATCAGCTGAGCTGGACCGTCCCGGCGATCGGCGGCGTGATACTCGCCTCGTGGCTCGTCATCGCCGTGATCACCGGGCCGCTGAGCGCGCGCAGCCCCCGGCGCGCCTGATGGACTGGTTTACTTCCGCGCACCATGCGCCGCACTCTCGTCTCAGCCGTCCTGGCCGCCGCGACGCTGTCGCTGTGGCTGTGTAGCGGCAGCGCCCTCGCCGCCGCCTCCGGGACAGCGGTCCCCGCCCAGGTCCATCTGTACCTGAGTGGCGCCTTCTTCGTACATCGCGACGCGGTGACCGTCCCCGGCCGGACGGTCGAGGTGCGCGGGTTCGTCCGCCCCTACCTCCCCGGCCAGGTCGTGGAGGTCAAGTCGTACGTCGGCAGCCGGTTGTTCAAGCGCGACCGGCTCCGGGTCAAGCCCGCCGGGGCCGGTGTGGGCGGGTTCACCGAGCGGCTGCGCAGCCCGGCGGCGGGCATCGTGCGCGTCAAGGTGGCCCACGGCCGCACGGGTCAGCTGCGCGGATTCTTCGCCGAGCGCGCGCTGGCGGCGCTGACGCCCGGCACCGGCTACGGCGCGCAGGGCCTGATGGTCGATCTGCTCCAGCAGCGCCTGGCGGCCGTGCACATCTATGTCCCGCAGACCGGTGTGTTCGACGAGCAGACGGCCTTGGCGCTCGACGCCTACCACCGCCTGATCGGCTGGGGCGAGGGCAACCTGAGCGCTGATCCCCACACCATCGCCGACCTGCTGAACGGCGCCGGCGCGTTCCACGTCCGCTATCCGGGTGATGGCGAGCACGTCGAGGGCGATTTGGGTACCCAGTTGCTGGCGCTCATCTACGGCTCGCACGTCTACCGCATCTACCCCATCAGCTCCGGCAAGCCGTCGACGCCGACGGTGCTCGGTCGCTACCGCGTCTACTCCCAGGTGCCCGGCTACCTGCCGGACGGGATGTACTTCTCCAGCTTCTTCACCGGCGGCTACGCCATCCATGGGTACAACCCGGCCCCGGACTATCCGGCCAGCCACGGCTGCATGCGCCTGCCGATCATCGACGCCGTATCGGTCTTTGACTGGCTGAGGCTGGGCGACCGCGTCGACGTCTACCACTGAAGGCGATGACGCTTCCCGCCCGCGAGCGCCTGGTCGCTGAGCTGCAGCGGCACGCGCTGGTCATCGGCGAGGTCGTGCTGACGAGCGGCCGCACCGCCCAGTACCTGGTCGATGCCAAGCGGGCGATCCTGCTGCCGGCCGGCTTCGCCGCTCTGGCCGAGCTGGTGGCCGAGCAGGCGGGCGCCTGGTCGGCGACCGCGGTCGGCGGCATGACGATGGGCGCCGATCCGATCGCCTGCGCCGCGCTGGCCGGCGGAGCGGACGTCAAGGCGTTCTTCGTGCGCAAGGAGGCGAAGTCCCATGGGCTGTCACGGCGGATCGAGGGGCCGCTCCTGGACCCGGGCGATCGGTGCATGCTCGTGGAGGACGTCGTGACTACCGGCGGCTCGACGATCCGCGCGCTGGAGGCGATCCGCGACGCGGGCCACGAGGTCTGCGGCGTGCTCGCCGTCTGCGACCGCCTCGCCGGGGGCGGCGATGCCATCCGCGCGGCGGCCGGCGTCCCGTACGTCGCTCTGACGACGATTGACGAGGTTTATCCAGACCGGCCGGATCGCTCCCCCGTGACCCCCGGCTCCTGAACGATCTGCCCACCAGTTCGATCCTTGACGCAACGAATCGGCCGTCCATTGCCCTCATGGCCGTCCGAGTACCCACATCGACGCAACGTTCCTGCAGCGGTTTCCCGCGCGCCAGCCGTACAATCCGGCTCGCCGCGATGCCCCCGGCAGGAATCGAACCTGCATCCCGCGCTTAGGAGGCGCGTGCTCTGTCCATTGAGCTACGAGGGCGGAGCGGTGAGCGTACCGGCCGAACTTTCTTGAGCCCCCGTTAATGTTGAGTGACAGCCAGACCTCCATCTGCTTCGATGCCCAGGTATGGAGGAAGTGCCGGTCCGTCGTCGTAGTGACGGCCGATAATCGATGAGCGTCGGGACATCAGAGCTCCTTGCGGATCCTCAGGCCGGCGTCGAGGCGGCCGAGCTCGCACCAGGCGAGATCACGGCCCGCTCGCCCCGCCAGCTGTTCTGGCGGCGGTTTCGGTCTGATCGCGTGGCGATGGCCTCGGCGATCTTCATCGTCCTGTTGATCGTGGTCGCGATCGCCGCGCCCCTCGTCATCAAGATCCTCGGCCTCCCCGGCCCCAACGTCCAGGATCCGAACGCCACCGACGCCTTCGGCAGTCCACTGGGGCCGAGCAGCGCCCATCCCCTCGGCGTCGACGGTCTCGGCCGGGACGTCCTGTCGCGCATCATCTACGGCGCCCGGGTCTCGCTGGAGGTGGGCATCATCGGCACCGGGCTGGCCACGATCATCGGCACCGTGTTCGGACTGCTCGCCGGTTTCTACCGCGGGTGGGTCGACACCGGCATCTCGCGCCTCGTCGAGGTGTTCCTGGCCTTCCCGGTGCTGGTGCTCGGCCTCGGCATCGGCGCCGCCTGCGGCGTGCGCGGCTGCGCCGGCGGCCTCATCTCGCCGGGGATCGGCACCGTGCTGTTCATCATCACGATCTCCAGCTTCACCTACATCGCGCGCATCGCCCGCGGTCAGGTCCTGTCTCTGCGGGAGAAGGAGTTCGTCGAGGCCTCGCGCTCGCTGGGGGCATCCAACACCCGCATCCTGTTCCGGGAGATCCTGCCCAACCTGATGGCGCCGCTCATCGTCTACGCCAGCCTCCTGATCCCCACCAACATCCTGCTGGAGGCCGGCCTCTCGTTCCTCGGTGTCGGTGTGCGCCCGCCCACCGCCAGTTGGGGGCAGATGATCTCGGATGCCTCGAATTACCTCGCACCGCCCGCCGCCTGGTGGTACATGGTCTTCCCGGGCGTCGCGCTCGTCCTGACAGTCTTGGCGTTCAACCTGGTCGGCGACGGCCTGCTGGACGCTCTCAACCCGCGCGGAGAGTCGAGATGAGCCGGGTGGCTCATGCTGGGTGCTGCTCGCCGCGCTCAATCCCTATGAGGAGGCAAACTCTATGAGGGGTAGTCGTAGTCTGATCGCCGCGGCGGTCACCGGGCTGCTCGCAGTCGGCGTCGCCGCCTGCGGCAGCAGCGGAAGCTCGAGCAGCTCGTCCGGGGGAGGATCGAGCTCGTCGAGCGCCGGCGCGCAGTCGCTGCCGCTGAAGGCCGGGGAGAATCCGGAGGGGCAGCAGCTGTACGGCAAGAAGAAGGGCGGCACGCTGACCGTCCTGTCCAATGGTGACTTCGAGCACCTCGACCCGGGCGAGGCGTACTACGCGCTCGATTACGGGGTCGTGCAGGCCACCGACCGTCCGCTGTTCTCGTACGCGCCGAATTCGGCGTCGACGCTGCGCCCTGACCTGGCGACGGCGATTCCGACCGTGGCCAACGGCGGCATCACCGACGGCGGCAAGACGATCACCATCCACATCCACTCCGGCATCCACTACAGCCCGCCGGTCAACCGCGAGGTCACGGCCCAGGATGTGGCGTTCGCGCTGGAGCGCGGCGCCAACCCCAACGTCGGCAACGCCTACTGGCCCGCCTACTTCGGCGCCGGCTCGCCCGCGCCGATCGTCGGCTCCACGAGCTCCAGCTACAAGGGTGGCCCGCTGTCCGGCATCCAGACGCCGAACTCGACGACGCTGGTCATCCATCTGATGAAGCCGGGCGCGCCCGCCGTCGTCGACGCGCTCAGCCTCCCGCTGTCCTCGCCGCTGCCGGCCTCGTTCGTGGCGCCGCTGGACAAGCACGCCCCCACGACGTTCGGCACGCAGTACCTCGTCGCGGTCGGCCCGTACATGGTTCAGGCCGACAGCACGGGCAAGATCGCGGGCATCGGCTACCAGCCCGGCAAGTCCGAGACGCTGGTGCGCAACCCCAACTGGAACGCCAAGCTCGACTGGCGTCCGGCCTACCTGGACCGGATCAACGTCAACGTCGGCGGCGATTCGACGGTCATCGGCCAGCAGGTCCTCAAGGGGTCGAACTCCGTCCAGCTCGACACCGTCGCCCAGTCGGTCGTCAAGCAGGCCTACGAGCAGTATCCGTCCCAGATCACGTTCACCCAGGGTTCCGGGATGCACTACCTGACGCTCAACACGCAGGCCGGGGTGTTCAAGAACATCAACATCCGGCGGGCGATGTACGCCGCGCTCGACCGGATGGCGATCGTGAAGGCCCGCGGCGGCCTGCTCGTCGCCGAGCCGGGGACGCACTTCCTGTACCCGACGGTCGACGGCTTCTCCCAGGCCGGCGGTTACGCCGGGCCGGCGGTGCCGTGGAACAAGAACGTCAACGGCGACCTGGCCGTGGCGCACCAGTACATGAAGGCCGCCGGCTATCCGAGCGGCAAGTACACCGGCAACGCCACGACGCAGGTCGTCGTCGGCGCCGGCGGCAACGGTCCGGCGGTCGCCGCGATCGTCCAGAACGCCGCAAGCGCGATCGGCCTCAAGCCGCACGTGAGTCTCGTCGACCAGTCGACGATGTACTCCAAGTACTGCGGTGTCCCCAAGCAGGAGATCGACGCCTGCCCCACGGCTGGCTGGATCCGGGACTTCGCCGACCCGCTGAGCGTCCTGTATCCGACGTTCTACGGCCCGGCGATCGTGCCGACGAACAACTCCAACTGGAGCCAGCAGAACGATCCCACCATCAACGCGGCCATGGCCAAGGCGGCGCTCGTGACCAATCCGGCCGCGCGCGTCCAGGCCTGGGCCAACGTCGACAAGATGCTCGTCAATGATGCCGTCGCGGTCCCGGAGGACTTCGACAACGAGCCGCAGATCGAGAGCAAGAACGTCGCCGGCGTGAACATGCTCTGGAACGAGGGGCAGTGGGACTTCGCGTTCACGTCCATTAAGTAACCGGCATGTGACTGCGGGCCCGTCGCTGCGGCGACGGGCCCGCGGTCGCGCTTTTTCGATACCGCACGGGTAGACCGACACACCATGGCCACTTACATCGTCCGCCGCATCCTCTGGGGCATCGTGCTCATCATCATGGTGAGCGCGCTCACGTTCGTGTTCTTCAACATCCTGCCGTCCGGGGACCCGGCGATCCTGCGGGCGGGACGCAACTCCACGCCCCAGACGATCGCCTACATTCGCCACGAACTGGGGCTCGACAAGCCGGTCTACACCCAGTTCTTCGACTACATGAAGAACATCGTCCTGCACTTCAACTTCGGCTACAGCTTCTACTCCGGCGCGTCCGTCCTGTCGCTGATCAAGGACCGGCTGGGGGCCACGATCTCGCTGACGGTGGGCGCGGCGGTCATCTGGCTGCTCATGGGCATCCCGGTGGGTATCGCCTCGGCCATCAAGCGCGGATCGCTGCTCGACCGCGGGTCGATGAGCGTGGCCCTGGTGTTCGTCTCGATGCCCGTCTTCTGGCTGGGCCTGATCGTGCTGTTCCTGTTCGCCCAGGACATCGGCCAGTTCCACATCTTTCCGGGCGCCAACTCCTACGTGCCCCTCTCCCAGGACCCGGTCAAGTGGTTCACGTCACTGCTCCTACCCTGGTTCGTCCTCGCCGCGACGTCGGCGGCGATCTACTCCCGCGTGCTGCGGGGCAGCCTGATCGAGACGATGGGGGAGGACTACATCCGCACCGCGCGGGCCAAGGGCCTGTCGGAGCGGCGCGTCATCTGGCACCACGGCGTGCGCTCGGCGATCACGCCCGTGCTGACGATCTTCGGTCTCGACGTCGGCGCGCTGCTCGGCGGGGCCGTCATCACCGAGACGGTGTTCGACATCCCCGGGATCGGACGCCTGAATTACGATGCGATCATCCACTCGGATTTCCCCATCGTCCAGGGCACAGTCATCCTGGCGGCGCTGTTCATCGTCGTCGCCAACATCATCGTCGACATCGCGTACGCGTACCTCGATCCCCGCGTGCGCTACTCCTAAGCAGCATGACCGAACCCCTGCTCAGCGTCGAGGACCTGCGCGTCTCGTTTCACACCGACGACGGCGTCGTGCACGCCGTCGACGGCATCTCCTACACCGTGCAGGCCGGCAAGACGCTCGGGATCGTGGGGGAGTCCGGCTCCGGCAAGACGGTCTCCTCGCTGACGACGATCGGCCTGACCCGCAGCCGCCGATCGCGGATCGAGGGCAAGATCCTGTTCGAGGGCCAGGATGTCGTCACGATGGACGACGACCACCTGCGCCACATGCGCGGGAACGATGTGGCGATGATCTTCCAGGACCCGCTCTCGGCCCTGCACCCGTTCTACCGCGTAGGCGCCCAGCTGGTGGAGGCGATGCAGGCCCACCGGCGCATCTCCAAGTCGGCGGCCCGTAAGCGGGCCGCCGAGCTGCTGGACCTCGTCGGCATCCCTGACCCCAAGCGCCGGGTCGACCAGTACCCCCACGAGTTCTCCGGCGGCATGCGCCAGCGGGCGATGATCGCCATGGCACTGGCCAACGAGCCGAAGCTGCTGATCGCCGACGAGCCCACCACGGCGCTCGACGTGACCGTCCAGGCCCAGATCCTGGCCCTGCTCGACGACCTCCAGAAGCGGCTGGGCACCGCGATCATCATCATCACCCATGACCTGGGCGTGGTCGCCGAGATCGCCGACGAGATCGCCGTCATGTACGCCGGCCGGATCGTCGAGCGCGGCAGCACCGACGAGATCTTTCACTCCCCCCAACACCCGTATACGTGGGGTCTGCTCAGCTCGATTCCGCGGCTCGACAACCCGCGCGACGAGGAGCTCGTCCCCATCTCCGGGCGCCCGCCGAGCCTCATCAACCGCCCCAGCGGCTGCCACTTCCATCCGCGCTGCCCGTACGCCCGCGAGGCCCACAAGCGCGTTGACCCGCACCTGGAGCCGGTCAACGGCGGCAACGGCCATCTGGCGGCGTGCCTGCTGGAGAGCTCGACGCGGGAGCGCATCTGGGAGGGGATCCGGGCCGGACGCGACCGTGACTCGCTCGTTCGGCTCGCCCATGCCTCGGCTGAGCCGGCCGTGGCGGCGGCGACGCTGATCCCCGTCGAGGAGGAGAGCGAGGGAACCGATCGACGGCCCGCTGAGTTTGAGCTGGACCGGGAAGAGGCCGATGCGCCCGTCTCGTCGCAGCGTGAGCCCCGCCGGGGCCCCGTGAGCCAGGCCGGCGTTCCACCGGTGGAGGATGACCAATGACCGCACTCATCGAGGTCCGCGACCTCGTCAAGCACTTTCCGATCAAGCGCGGGCTGATCATCCAGCGCCAGATCGGCGCGGTCAAGGCCGTTGACGGCGTCAGCTTCGACGTCGTTGCGGGCGAGACGCTGGGCCTGGTGGGCGAGACCGGCTGTGGCAAGAGCACGACGGCGCGTCTGCTGTGCCGGCTGATGGATCCCACCTCCGGCTCGGTCACGTTCGACGGTCGCGAGGTTGGCGCGCTGAAGGGCGACGACCTCAAGGCGCTGCACCGCGACATGCAGATGGTCTTCCAGGATCCGTATTCATCGCTCAATCCCCGCAAGACCGTGGGCTCGATCATCGCCGATCCGTTCATCATCCACGGCCTGTACCGGGGCGACGGCGAGCGCAAGCGCCGGGTCCAGGAGTTGATGGACCGCGTCGGGCTCAACCCGGAGCACTACAACCGCTATCCGCACGAGTTCTCCGGCGGCCAGCGTCAGCGCATCGGCGTCGCCCGGGCGATCGCCCTGGAGCCGAAGCTGCTCGTCGCCGATGAGCCGGTGTCCGCACTGGACGTCTCGATCCAGGCCCAGGTCCTCAACCTCCTGCGCGAGCTCCAGCGCGACATGGGGCTCACCCTCATCTTCATCGCCCACGACCTCTCGGTCGTCCGCCACATGTGCGACCGCGTCGCGGTCATGTATCTCGGCAAGGTCGTCGAGATGGCCTCCAGCGATGTGCTCTACGCCGCGCCGCGCCACCCGTACACCGGCGCGCTGCTGTCAGCCGTGCCGGTGCCGGATCCGACCGGCGCCAGGCGCGAGCGCCAGCTGCTCACCGGCGATGTCCCCAGCCCGGCCAACCCGCCGCAGGCCTGCCGCTTCCACACGCGGTGCCCCAAGGCGCAGGCGAAGTGCTCGCAGGACGAGCCGCTGCTCGAGTCAAAGCCCGGCGGGACGATCGCCGCCTGCCACTACCCGCTGACCGACGACGAGGTGGAGGCCCGCCTGCCGCTGGCCCTCTCCCGGCGTCCCCGGGAGGCGGAGCCGACCGCGCAATAGGCCCCCGCCCGCCCCGCCCGGCGGGCGCCTACTCCTCCTCGTCGTCCTCGACATAGAGCGATTCGCTGGCCAGCTCGCCGCCGCGCCGGTCCCAGAGCTTGACCTCGAGGTAGTCCGAGCGGTAGTTGTCCGGCGCCAGCAGCGTGAACCGCTCCTCGACCAGCTCGCACTGATCGACCGCCAGGTTGGCCAGCTCGGCAGTGACGATGGCGCCGCCGGCGATCAGCGGAACGCCCCACACCAGAGTCATCTCAGCCACGTTGCCCTGCTCGCCCCGCCAGCGGCCGACGACATCGTCGTTGAGGTCGAGCTTCCAGTCCGGGTTGGAGTCCGCTGTCTCCGACGTGAACTCCGCCCGCGTCACGAAGTCGGCCGGTCCGCCCCCCGCCTCGCTGAACGAGACGAAGCCGAACAGCTCGTACCCCGTCGACGTGCGGGCGACGGCCGGCACGTAGGTCCGGCCGCAGTACGTGCGGTCCGGGAACCAGGCGATCTCCCCGGCCTCACCGAGATCCTCCCCCTCGGCGTCGATCTCCCGGCAGGCCGAAATGAAGTGCTCGCGCAGCGTGTCGGCCCAGCGGCCATACGGCAGCGCCTCCTGGGGCGGCTCGGCGGCGAAGCTGATCACGAATCGGTCGGTGGGGGGCATTGGCGGTGAGGCAGCCTAGCAACGAGGGCCCCGGGACCAAGCCGCACCGCCGGACCCCGTCGGAAAGCGGCCGACTAATACGCCCCCCGGCGGGTCAGCACCGCCGGGATCGTCTTGAGCAGGATCGACAGGTCGAGCAGCATCGACCAGCGCTCCAGGTAGAGGAAGTCCAGCCGCACCAGGTCGTCGAAATCCAGCTCGGACCGGCCTGAGACCTGCCACAGTCCGGTGATTCCGGGGAGCACCAGGTAGCGCTTCTTGTGCCAGTCCTCGAGCCGCTCATAGTCGCGCATCGGGAGCGGGCGCGGGCCGACGAGCGACATCTCGCCCCGGACGACGTTGACGAGTTGGGGGAGCTCGTCGAGCGAGAACCGGCGCAGGACGCGGCCGACCCCGGTCATCCGCGGGTCGTTGCGTATCTTGAACAGAGCGCCCGTGCTCTCGTTGAGGGGCTCCAGATCGCGCTGGATCTGGTCGGCGTGCTCGCGCATGGTGCGGAACTTGAAGCACCGGAACGGCCTGCCGGCGATGCCGGGGCGGATCGAGCGGTAGATGACCGGGCCCGGGGAGCTGAGCTTGACCGCGATGGCGATGACCAGGAGGACGGGGGAGAGGACGACGAGCGTGATGCTGGACAGCAGCAGGTCGAACGTGCGCTTGGCCGCGTACTGGATGCCCTCGATGACCGGCGGGCGCAGCGTGAACAGCGGGACCGACTCGCCGGGGACGAACACGGCCCGGTCGATCAGGATCTCCATCGTCGAGGGGGCGACGTGGACGGCCACGCCGTGCTGGTGGCAGCGGTCGACCAGATCGACCGCCTGCTCCTGGGGGAAGTCCGGGTCGGCGATGATCACCTCGTCGATCTTCTCGGCGCTGAGCACGTCGGTCAGCTGGTCGAGCCGGCCGAGGGACCGCAGGCCGTTCTGGGGACGGGGCGTCAGCGAGATGTAGCCAATGAGGTCGACCTGGGCGCGGGCGCGTCCGCCCAACGCGTGGGCGACGGCCTCGATGTGGCCGCCGGACCCCACCAGCACCGCCCGCCGGCGGTACCCGGCCTGCGCGAGCATCCAGCCAGTGATCCGCGTGTAGATCTCGCGCAGCACGCAGATGTAGAGCGTGCCGAAGAACAGGCCGCCGTAGAAGACGTAGTAGCTCTGGAAGTGGTTGCCGGTGGCCAGCGCGAACACCAGGGCGATGACCGTCGCCTGGAACAGCGCGCCGAACACCTTGGGGAAGCCGGGCCGTCGCGGCCGGTCGGAGTACAGGTCGACCCGGGCGAACATCAGGACGGTCACCAGGTAAGCGAACGCCAGCGGCGTCCGGGTCTCGCCCCAGACGGTGCTCGCGACGAAGCCGTCGTGGACCACGGCCTTGACGGCGATGGTGGTGTAGATCGCCGCCGCCACGCCCACAAAGTCGATCGCCAACAGGGAAAGCACCCGCAGCAGCTTGCGGAGCATCTCCCGCCGCAGCAGGAACATCACCCAGACCGGCTTGCGGCGGACGTCGCGCTCGGGCATGCGGAGCCCGGCAGCGCTGCCATGCCCGCCGTTGGCCCGCCTGTGAATGGCCTCTTTGTGGTCGAGTGTCACGATCAGCAGGGGCGATCGCCTGGACCCCCGCACGTGGTAACGGTATCTCGTCTCCGAAGTTCCGAGGAAGACGAGGGTGCCGGGCGCTAGCGGGCGTCGCCGATCAGGGACTCCGCTCCGGCCTGGGCGATCGTCCGCTTCAGGCCCTCCCGCAGCTCGACCTCCGGCTCCCAGCTGAGGATCTGGCGGGCCAGCGAGATGTCCGGCTGGCGGACCTGGGGATCATCGGTGGGCAGCGCCTCATACACGATCGGCGACGTGGATCCGGTGACCTCGATGACGGCCTCGGCCAGCTGCAGCAGAGTGAACTCGTTGGGATTGCCGATGTTGACGGGGTCGTGGTAGCCGGACTCCGCCAGGAGGATCATCCCCCGGATGAGATCGTCGACGTAGGTGAAGGACCGGGTCTGAGACCCGTCGCCGAACACCGTGATCGGCCGGTCGGTCAGCGCCTGGCGCAGGAAGGTGGGGATCGCGCGGCCGTCGTGGGGGCGCATCCGCGGGCCGTAGGTGTTGAAGATCCGGATGATCGCGGTGTCGACGCCCTGCTGGCGGTGATAGGCCATCGTCAGCGCCTCGGCGTAGCGCTTGGCCTCGTCGTAGACCCCGCGGGGGCCGATTGGGTTGACGTGGCCCCAGTAGCTCTCGGGTTGGGGGTGGACCTGGGGGTCGCCGTAGACCTCGCTGGTGGAGGCGGTCAGGAACCGGGCGCGATGCTTCTTGGCCAGCCCCAGCGTGTGGTGGGTGCCGTAGGAGCCGACCTTGAGCGTGTGCAGCGGCAGGCGCAGGTAATCGATCGGCGATGCCGGCGAGGCCAGGTGGTAGACGAAGTCGATCGGCTCATCGACGAAGTAGGGCTCGATGATGTCCAGGTTGAGATGGACGAAATCCGGCGAGCGGATGTGCTCGATGTTCCGCAGCGACCCGGTCTCGAGGTTGTCGATGCAGATCACGCGATGACCCCGGCGCAGGAGCTCCTCGCACAGATGAGAGCCCAGGAAGCCGGCGCCCCCGGTCACTAGGCAAGTGGACATGGCCGGGGAGCGTATCGATGTTCGCCGTCAGCCGGGCGTGCCGGGGGGAGGGGTCCCGTCGACCCACTCGCCCTCTTCCTTCTTCCAGATGGGCGCCCGGGCCTTGATCTCGTCGATGATCTGCCGCGCTCCGGCGAACGCCTCGGCCCGGTGGGGCGCCGAGACGGCGACGGCGACCGACGCCTCCGACAGGGCGACGGCCCCCACCCGGTGCTCGGCGGCAGCCGCGCACAGGCCGAGCTCCTCGATCGCTCGGGCGACGATCCGCTCCATCTCGCGCTCGGCCATCGGCACGTAGGCCTCGTAGTCGAGCTGGGCCACCTGCCGGGTGACGCCCAGGAACGTGACGACGGCGCCGGCGCGGGGGTCCGAGACCCGGGCCACCAAGCGATCGAGGCCCAGCGGCTCGGTCGTCACGCGGACGTGGGCGACTCCGACCGAGCCGCCGGAGACCGGCGGGATGAGGGCCAGCTCGTCGCCCGGGGCCAGCGCCTGCTCCGGTTCGGCGTACTCCTGGTTGACCGCCATCACCACCGGTACACCGGCAACCAGAGCATCCATGTGCTGCAGGGCATCGCCCACGCGGGCGCCGTCCGGCAGCTCAAGTGCCACCTGATCGGCGCCGGCGCGCTCGCGCAACCCGGCGAACAGGCGAACCGTCACGTTCATGAGGGCAAGGCTACGCCTTCGTTAGGAGACGGGGTGCCAAGCTTCGCTCAGTGGGCAGAGTCGCATATTCTGGCGCCTGCTCTTGGGGATTCGATAAAGGAGGAGAGCAATGCGCTCACCACTCAGGACATGGCTGTGCGCCGCGGCGCCGCTGGTGTGTGCCATCGCTGCCGTGGGATGCGGGAGCAGCGGTAGTTCGTCGTCGTCATCGTCGTCGAGCACGAGTTCGGCCGCGTCGAGCTCGGCCGCGAGCGGCGCCAATGCCGCGGTCGTCAAGCTCGTCCCGTCCGCCATCAAGTCGAAGGGCACCCTGATCGTTGCCGCCGATGCGAGCTACGCGCCCAATGAGTTCGTCGGCTCGGACGGGCACACGGTCGTCGGGATGGACGCCGATCTGGCCAAGGCGCTCACGGCCGTGATGGGCCTGAAGGCGAATGTGGTCAACGCGACCTTCGACACGATCATCCCGGGCCTCAGCTCCGGCAAGTACGACATGGGCGCCTCCTCGTTCACCGACACCAAGGCGCGCGAGAAGGTGGTGACGTTCGTCGACTACTTCTCGGCCGGGACCTCGTTCTTCACGAAGGCCTCGGGCGGGGCCAGCGTGACAGACCTCGCGAGCCTGTGCGGGCTGTCCGTCTCGGTCGAGTCAGGCACGACCCAGGAGACCGACGCCAAGGGACAGAGCGCCAAGTGCACGAAGGCCGGCAAGAAGGCGGTGAACGTGCTCGTCTTCCCCACCCAGACGGCCGCGAACCTGGCGCTCTCCAGCGGCCGCGCGCAGGTTTCGATGGCCGACTCGCCGGTTGCCGCCTACCAGGTCAAGCAGTCGCACGGCGCCTTCAAGATCGTGGGCCAGACCTACGGCACGGCGCCCTACGGCCTCGCGGTCCCTAAGAGCAGCGGCCTGGCGCCGGCAGTGCTCGCGGCGCTCAAGGTCGTCGAGCAGAACGGCGCGTACAAGCAGATCCTGACCAAGTGGGGGATCCAGAACGGCGCGCTGCCGGTCTCGCAGATGAAGATAAACGGCGCGACGAGCTAGAAAGCGCCAAACTAGGGCTCAGAGGTGAGTACCTCCGAGCTTTCCAAAGAGCGGACCGGGCGGCCCGAGGAGATCAAGGCCGTCCCGGTCCGACGCCCGGGGCGATGGATTGCCGCGGCGATCGTGCTGGTGCTCGGGGCCTCGATCGTCCGCTCGATCGTCACGAACCAGAGCTTCGGCTGGCACTACGTCGGCCAGTACCTGTTCGACCCCCGTGTGCTTCGCGGCGTGCTCGTGACGCTCGAGCTGACGGTCCTGTCGATGGTGATCGGGATCCTGCTCGGGATCGTCCTGGCGGTGATGCGGCTGTCGCCCAACCCGATCCTGTCCGGCGGCAGCTGGGTGTACATCTGGTTCTTCCGGGGGACGCCGCTCCTGGTGCAGATCCTGTTCTGGTACAGCATCGCAGCGCTATTCCCGCACGGGATCTCGCTCGGGATCCCGTTCGGGCCATCGATCGTTCACTACACGCACACGAACGACCTGATCACGGCGTTCGTGGCGGCACTGCTGGCGCTCTCGATCAACGAGGGCGCGTACATGGCTGAGATCGTCCGCGCAGGCTTCATCTCGGTGCCCGAGGGGCAGACGGAGGCGGCCCAGTCGCTCGGGATGAGCCGGCTGCAGACCATGAGGTTGATCGTGCTGCCCCAGGCGATGCGGGTGATCATCCCTCCGACGGGCAATGAGACGATCTCGATGCTCAAGAACACATCGCTGATCAGCGTCACCGCGTACGCGGAGCTCCTGTATGCGACCCAGGAGATCTCGGCCGTCAACTACCAGGTCATCCCGCTGCTGATCGTCGCGAGCATCTGGTACCTCGTGATGACCAGCGTCCTCTACGTGGGGCAGTACTTCATCGAGCGCCGGTACGGGCGCGGGTTCTCCCGGAACGAGCAGGGGCGTCTGATGGGGCGCTGGCTGAGCTTCAGGCACGGCTGGTGATGAGCGATCCCGATCTCATGGTCCAGGCGGAGGGGGTGTGGAAGCGCTTCGGGCGGCTCGAGGTGTTGAAGGGCATCGACCTCGAGGTGCGCCGCGGAGAGGTCATGTGCATGCTCGGCCCCTCGGGCTCGGGCAAGTCCACGTTCCTGCGCTGCATCAACCACCTGGAGAAGATCAACGCCGGCCGGCTGACGGTCGACGGCGAACTGGTCGGCTACCGCGCCGACGGCGACAAGCTCTACGAGCTGCCCGAGCGCGAGATCTCCCGCAAGCGCTCTGAGATCGGGATGGTGTTCCAGCACTTCAACCTGTTCCCGCACATGACGGCGATCGAGAACGTGATGCTGGCGCCGGTCAAGGTCGCGAACGTGTCGCGCACGGAGGCCCGTGACCGCGCCACCGAGGTGCTGGGGCGGGTCGGTCTCGCGGACAAAGTCGACACGTACCCGGTCGCGCTCTCCGGCGGCCAGCAACAGCGCGTGGCGATCGCTCGCGCCCTGGCGATGCATCCGAAGCTCATGCTGTTCGACGAGCCGACCTCGGCGCTCGACCCCGAGCTGGTCGGCGACGTGCTCGACGCGATGCGCCGGCTCGCGCGTGACGGCATGACGATGATCGTGGTCACGCATGAGATGGGCTTCGCGCGGGAGGTGGCGGACACCGCTGTGTTCATGGACGACGGCGTGGTGGTGGAGGCAGGCAAGCCGCAGCAGGTGCTGCTCGCGCCCCAGCACGAGCGCACACAGGCCTTCCTGTCGAAGGTGTTGTAGACCCGGGGGCGGGTGCGGGCCCCGCGGGTGGGTGGATGCGGCGACCCGGGTAATCTCCGGGGCGATGGCCACCGCCGACGAGCACCGGACGATCGCGCCGATCGTCGGTCCGGACGATCCCCGCCACTTCACCGACTCCGGGATCGAGGTCGGCCCGCTGTATGACAAGCGCGATCTCCCGGCCGACCTGGACAAGCGCTTGGGCCGGCCCGGCGAGTACCCGTACACGCGCGGGGTCCACCGCGACATGTATCGCCAGCAGCTGTGGACGATGCGCCAGTACGCCGGCTACGCGAGCGCCAGGGAGTCCAACGAGCGCTATCGCTACCTGCTGGAGCACGGGTCGACCGGGCTGAGCATGGCGTTCGACCTGCCGACCCAGCTGGGTCTGGACTCCGACGATCCCCGCTGCCTGGGCGAGGTGGGCCGCACCGGGGTGGCGATCGACACCATCGACGACATGCGCACGGCGTTTGATCAGATCCCGCTCGATCAGGTCTCGACGTCGATGACGATCAACGCCCCGGCGAGCGTGCTGCTGCTGTTGTACGAGCTGGTGGGCGAGGAGCAGGGCGTGCCGTCTGACCAGCTGCGGGGCACGACCCAGAACGACATCCTCAAGGAGTACATCGCCCGCGGGAATTTCATCTACCCACCGGAGGGCGCGATCCGCCTGACGACTGACCTGTTCGCCTACTGCAACGAGCGGATCCCGCGGTGGAACACGGTGTCGATCAGCGGCTATCACTTCCGGGAGAAGGGCTGCTCGGCCGTCCAGGAGGTCGCGTTCACGCTGTCCAACGGGATCGCGTACGTCCAGGCGGCGCTCGACGCCGGGCTGGAGATCGACCGGTTCGCTCCGCGGCTGGCCTTCTTCTTCAACGGCCACAACAACGTCTTTCAGGAAGTCGCCAAGTTCCGTGCGGCCCGGCGGATGTGGGCCGAGATCATGCGCCGCCGGTTCGGCGCCCAGGACGAGCGCTCCTGGCGGCTGCGCTTCCACACCCAGACCGGCGGCGTGACCCTGACCGCCCAGCAGCCGGAGAACAACATCGTGCGCGTCGCGCTCCAGGGGTTCGCGGCCGTGTGCGGCGGCACCCAGTCGCTGCACACCAACGGGTTCGACGAGGCGCTGGCGCTGCCGACCGAGCGGGCCGCCAAGATCGCCCTGCGCACCCAGCAGATCATCGGCTATGAGTCCGGCGCCGCCGACACCGTCGATCCGTTCGCCGGCTCGTATTTCGTCGAGGCGCTGACCGACGAGATCGAGGCGCGTGCCCGGGAGCTGATCGACAAGGTCTCAGAGCTCGGCGGGTCGGTCCGGGCCATTGATTTCATGAAGAATGAGATCGAGGAGTCGGCGTTCGGCTACCACGAGCGCTACCGCACCGGCCAGGACATCGTCGTCGGAGTCAACAAGTTCGTCGAGGACACGCCGGAGGTGCCGGACATCCTCCGGGTCGACCCGGAGTCCGAGCGCGAGCAGGTGGAACGTCTGAAGGCGTTCAAGGCCGACCGGGAGGCCGACTGCGTCGCCCGCCGGCTCGACGAGATCCGCGAGTGCGCCCGCGGCACCGACAACATGCTCCCGGTCCTGCGCGAGGCGCTCAAGGATCGCTGCTCGATCGGCGAGGTGTGCGGGGCCATGCGCGACGTGTTCGGCGACTACAAGCCGACCTACTGACGCGGATGCTGGTCCCGGCGGTCGCGTTCTCGGACTTCATCCTGGCCATTCACATCCTCGGCGCCGTGATCGGCTTTGGCGTCGTGTTCGCGTTTCCGGTGCTGTGGGGGATCGCCGGCCGCACCGACCCCGGTGTGATCCCGTGGCTCCTGCGCGCCCGCCGGAGCGTCGGCCGGTACCTGGTCAACCCCGGTCTCACGGTCGTCGTCCTGGCCGGCATCTATCTCGCCACCGATGAGCACCAGTGGAGTCACTTCTACGTCGGCTGGGGGATCGTCGCCGCGCTTGTCATCGGCGCGATCGAGGGCTCCTACGTCATCCGCCGGGCGCCCGCGCTGGCCGAGCTCGCCGAGCGCGATCTCGCCGCCACGGCCGTCCCGGGCGGCGGCCGTCGGACGAGTGCGACGTGGAGCCCGGAGTATGCGGCGCTGCAGCGGCGATTCGCCGTCGCCGGCAACGCGATGGCGCTGATCGTCATCGCGACCGTGTTCCTGATGGCGACGCACGCCGGCTCCTGACGATGCGGGTGTTCCTCGCCGGCGCCAGCGGGGTGATCGGCGTCCGTCTGGTGCCGCTCCTGGTCGCCGGGGGACACCAGGTCACCGGGATGTCGCGCACCACCGCCAAGGCGGAGATGCTGCGCGACCTGGGCGCCGACCCGGTCGTCTGCGACGTCTTCGACGGCGAGGCGCTGGCCGAGGCCGTGGTCGGCGCCGCGCCGGATCTCGTCATGCACCAGCTCACCGACCTGCCGGACAGCGTCGAGCAGATTGCGGCGTTCGCCCCGCGCAACAACCGGGTCCGCACCGAGGGCACCCGCAACCTGCTGACGGCCGCTCGGTCCGCCGGGGCCCAGCGCGTCCTGGCGCAGAGCATCGCCTGGACCCCACCCGCCGGAGGAGAGGCGGTGGCCGAGCACGAGCGCCTCGTGCTGGAGGCCGGGGGCGTCGTGCTCCGATACGGAACTTTCTACGGACCCGGAACGTTCGGCGGCGACCGCGTGCCGCCCCCGCCGCGCATCCATGTGGATGAGGCGGCGAGGGCGACCGTGGACCTGTTGGACGCTCCGAGCGGGGTCGTCGAGATCGTCGAGACCTAGGCTCCCTCGCGTGCCCGCATGGGCAGCCGGAAGGCGAGCAGGAACGTGATCGCCAGCGGGATGAGCGCCGCCCACGCCGTCGTCGCCAGCGCCTCGGTCGGCAGGTGACGCGCTGTGAGGCCGGAGAAGAAGATCGTCCCCAACACAGCGACGCCGAGTGCGCTGGCGAGCTGCTGGACGGCGTTGAGCACACCGGACGCCGATCCGACCTCATCCATAGCGACGCCCGACAGGATGATGTCGAACAGCTGGCCGAACACCAGGCCGGCCCCCAGCCCGCAGACCAGCAGGGCCGGCAGGAGGGTGGGCGTGCCTGCCGAATGGGCGCCGGAGACCATCACGGCCAACGTGACCGCACCGGCTCCGGCGAGCGCGATGCCCACGTGCAGCAGGTGCCGGCCGAATTTGGCCACCAGGGCGAACGAGGCCGTCATCGAGATGACCATCCCCACCGTCAGCGGCACCAGCGTGAGGCCGGCGTGGACCGGCGAGAAGCCCTCGCCGAGCTGGCAGAACAGCGAGACGATCAACAGGAGGCCGGCGAACGTGGCGAAGAAGCCGAGGGCGACCATGATCCCGTCGGTGTAGGCGCGGTTGCGCAGCAGCCCGGGCTCGATCAGCGGGGCGTGACGGCGCCGGCGCTCATAGAGCACGAAGGCGCCCAGCAGCCCGGCTCCCGCGCCGAGCATGGCGAAGATCCAGGCCGGCCAGCCCTCGGCGCGCCCCTCGATCAGTGGGTAGATGATGGCCACCGACGCCAGTCCGACGAGCACCATCCCGCCGAGGTCGAGCCTGGTGCCCCTCGCGGCGGCGGAGCGGGGGAGCCAGCGGACGGCCCCGGCGAATGCCCAGATCCCGACGGGCACGTTGATCAGGAACACCATGCGCCACCCGGTGGAGAGGATGTCGGCGTCGATGAGGACGCCGGCCAGGACCGGTGCGGCGATCGCCGACACGCCCATGACCGGGCCGAACGTTCCGAACACGCGGCCCATCTCGTCCTCCGGGAAGACCTCCTTGAGCAGCCCGAATCCCTGCGGGATGAGCAGCGCGCCGAACCCGCCCTGGAGCGCCCGGGTGGCAATGAGCACCTCGGGTGACGGGGCCAGCGCGCAGGCCGCGGACATGACGGTGAAGCCGGCGGAGCCCACCAGGAACAGCCGGCGGCGGCCCAGGATGTCCCCCAGCCGGGCGCCGGTGACCAGCAGCACGGCAAACGTCAGGGTGTAGGCGGCGCTCAGCCACTGGAGGGTGGCGGCTCCACCGCCGAGGTCGTGGCGGATCGACGGGCCGGCGACGTTGACGATCGTCGCGTCCATGAGGTCCATCACCTCGGCGGCCAGGACGATGGCCAGCACGATCCACCGGGCGGCATGCAGGGATCGCGCCGTCGTGGTGGGCGGGGCGTCAGGGGGTGGGGCGGTGGCAGCAGACACGGTGCTCCTTTCTCGGACCGGGTTGACGAACAGCGTTCGTGACGAACAGCGTACGTTACGAACGTTGTTCGTGTCAAGTAGAGTTCCGAGCGTGGAATCGGCACCCCGTCCGCGCAGCACCCGGGATCGCCCGGCCAAGTCTCCGCTCAGCGAGGTCGCCATCCTCGACGTCGCCCTGCGCATCGTGCGCGAGGAGGGCCTCGACGCCGTCACCATGCGCCGGCTGGCCGCTGAGCTCGACACCGGCCCGGCCTCGCTCTATGTCTACTTCTCAGGACGCAACGCCCTGCTCAACGCCATGCTCGATCGCGTCGCCGGCATGGTCCCGCTGGAGGAGCCCGACCCGGCGCGCTGGCGCGAGCAGGTGCACCGGCTCATGGAGGGGATGCTGAAGGCCATGGAGGCCCACCCGGGGATCGCCACCGTCGCCGTCGCCAACCCGCCGTCGGGCGAGCAGGCACTGATCGAGGGCGCCGAGAACCTGCTCGGCCTGCTCCGCGCCGGCGGGGTGCGGGACCAGGACGCCGCGTGGGCCTGTGACATCCTGCCGCTCATCACGACCTCGCTGGCCGTGGAGACCGCCGTCTACCAGCAGCGCGGGGCGGACGGCCTGGCCGAGGACGAGATGGTCGAACGCCTCACCGAGGCGTTCAGCTCTCTCGACCCGGCGCGCTTTCCCAACCTCACCGCGCTCGCGTCGGTCATGACCACCGGCGACGGGGATGACCGCTTCCACTTCGCCGTCGACGTGTTTCTCGACGGCCTCGTCGCCCGCGCCGCCCGGGGCTCGGCGTAGCCGCGGTCTCCCTCGCGCGACGAAATCGGCCGACAACCTCCCTCGCGCGACGAATCGGCCGACAACCTCCCTCGCGCGACGAATCGGCCGACAATCTCCCTCGCGCGCGATGAATCCTGATTCATGGGCAGGGGGTGCCCATGAATCGCCGAAGTTCGCCCCGCCGGGGGCTGGTGCTCTATCGCTCGCTGTCCAGGTTGGCCATCTGCGGCGCCCCGTAGCGCTCGCCCCGGACCTCGCCGGCCGGCGCCGCCTCCTCGATCGCCCTCAGATCGTCGTCGCTGAGCCGCAGGTCGAGGGCGGCGAGCCCCTCGGCGAGCTGGTCGCGTCGCCGGGCGCCGATGAGGGGCACGATGTCGCCGCCGCGGGAGGCGACCCAGGCGATCGCCAGCTGCGCGATCGTCGCGCCCCGGTCCCGGGCGACCGCGCGCAGGGCGTTGACGAGCCTGGCGTTGTGCCGGGCGTTGTCGTCCGAGAACCGCGGGAACCGCCCCCGGATGTCGCCGGGCAGGGCCTCGCGACCCGGCTGGAAGTTGTCGGACAGCAGGCCGCGGGAGAGGACGCCGTAGGCGGTGACGGCGATCCCCAGCTCCCGGCAGGTGGGAAGGATCTCGTTCTCGATCCCGCGCGACAGCAGCGAGTATTCGATCTGCAGATCGGCGATGGGGTGGACGGCGGCAGCCCGGCGGATCGTCTCGGCTCCGACCTCCGAGAGGCCGATTGCGCTGACGTGCCCGGCGTTGACGAGATCGGCGATCGCTCCGATCGTCTCCTCGATCGGCACGTCGGCATCGAGGCGGGCCGGCCGGTAGATGTCGATGTGGTCGGTTCGCAGCCGCTGGAGCGAATAGGCGGCCGCGGTCTTGACGGCGGGCGGGCTGGCGTCGTAGCCCAGCCACTGCCCGTCCGGCCCGCGCTGGGCCCCGAACTTGACGCTCAGCCGGTAGTCGTCACGGCTGCGGCCGTGGACCGCCCGGGCGATGAGCAGCTCGTTCTGGCCCATCCCGTAGAAGTCGCCGGTGTCCAGAAGCGTGATTCCGGCGTCGAGTGCGGCATGAATGGTGGCGATGCTCTCGTCCTCGTCGGCGGGGCCGTAGACGCCGGACATTGCCATGCAGCCCAGGCCGGCCCGGCCGTAGAGGCGCGACGTGTCGCTGGTGATGTGCATATCTCGACGGTAGCCCGGAGCCCGGGTTGCAGGCCGAGTGGCGGGGCAGGACTCGCGCTGGTCCAGGCGAACCCTCAGGCATGACCCAGCATGAGACCAGCCGAACGCTCGTCAAGTCGGCCCCGGAGCTGTGGGCCGAGTGCAGCGACGCAGCGTCGCTTGCCCGCCACCTGGGGGCGTTCGGCGAGATCCGCATCACCAAGCTCGAGCCTGAGACCGCCGTCGCCTGGGAGGGCACCGCTGCACGCGGCACGGTGAAGCTCGAGCCGTCCGGATGGGGGACGCGCGTCACCCTGACCCTGACCGAGGAGACGGCTCCGGTGGCCGCGGAGCCGGCGGACGCGGCTCCGGCCGACCCGGCTCCGGATCCCGCGCCGGCCGTCGAGGCGCCGGTGGCCGTGGCCGAGTCGTCCCCGCCGGCCGAGTCGCCGGTCGCGCTCGAGCCCGCTCACGTGGCCGAGTCGCCGGTCGCGCTCGAGCCCGCTCCGCCGGTCGAGTCGCCGGTCGCGCTCGAGCCCGCTCCGGCGGCCGAGTTGATCGACGCCGGCGAGCCGGTCCCCGTGGCCGATTCGCCCGCCGAGGAGCCGCCGGTCCGCCCCGGCTTGTTCGCTCGCCTGTTTCTGCGCCTGCGGGCGCCCCGGCCGGAGGAGCTGGACCCGGAGATGCCAAAGCCGGAGGCCCCGGAGGCCGACGCGCCGGAGTCAGCGGCCCCGGAGATGCTGGAGCCCGCGGCCCCGGAGGTCGAGATGCTGGAGCCCGCGGCCCCGGAGGTCGAGGTGCTGGAGCCCGCGACCCCGGAGGCCGATGCGCTGGAGTCCGCGACCCCGGAGGCAGAGGCGCCGGAACCCGCGACCCCGGAGGCAGAGGCCCCGGCACCAGAGGCGCCGGAGCCGGAAATGCAGGGCGAGGCGGCGCTGACCGCGGCCCTGGACAGCCTGGGTCGCGCACATCACCGCCCGTACTCCCGGGCCTGATCGCCGCCCTCGGCGCCCGCCCTTCCGTACACTCGCGCGCCATGCGCGAGAAGGCACCTGAGACATACGAGGAGAAGGCCGCCCAGCTGCTGAAGCTGCGCGACGAGGCGATCCATCACGGCACCAAGGCCGCGGTCGCCAAGCAGCACGAGAAGGGCAAGCTGACGGCGCGGGAGCGGATCGAGAAGCTGCTCGACCCCGGCTCGTTTCAGGAGCTCGACACGTACGTCCGCCACCGGACGCTCGACTTCGAAATGCAGCGCAACCGGCCGTGGGGCGACGCCGTCGTCACCGGCCACGGCACCATCGAGGGCCGGCGGGTGTGCGTCTTCAGTCAGGACTTCACCGTGTTCGGCGGATCGCTGGGCGAGGTCATGGCCGAGAAGATGTGCAAGATCATGGACCTGGCGGCCAAGATCGGCTGCCCCGTGATCGGCATCAACGACTCCGGGGGCGCGCGCATCCAGGAGGGCGTCGTCTCACTGGGCGCCTACGGCGACGTGTTCCTGCGCAACGTGCGCTGCAGCGGCGTCATCCCGCAGATCAGCCTGATCATGGGCCCATGCGCCGGCGGGGCGGTCTACTCCCCGGCGATCACCGACTTCATCTTCATGGTCAAGGAGACCTCCCACATGTTCATCACCGGGCCGGAGGTGATCAAGACGGTGACGGGGGAGGAGGTCGGCTTCGAGGAGCTCGGCGGCGCGATGAGCCACAACGCCAAGTCCGGCGTCGCCCACTTCGCCTCCGACGATGAGGAGGCCTGTCTCCAGGACGCCCGGTACCTGTTGTCGTTCCTGCCCCAGAACAACCTGGAGACCCCGCCGCGGGTGCTGCCGACCGACGACCCGTTGCGGGAGGACCCGGAGCTCGACGCGGTCGTCCCGGACAACCCCAACAAGCCCTACGACATGCGCGAGGTCATCCGCCGGGTCGTCGACGACGGGGAGTTCTTCGAGGTCCACGAGCACTACGCCCGCAACATCGTCTGCGGCTACGCCCGGCTCGACGGCTTCTCGGTCGGCGTGGTCGGCAACCAGCCGTCGCAGCTGGCCGGCGTGCTGGACATCGAATCCTCGGAGAAGGCCGCGCGGTTCATCCGCACCTGCGACGCATTCAACCTGCCCATCATCACCTTCTGCGACGTCCCCGGCTTCCTTCCGGGGACCACCCAGGAGTGGGGCGGGATCATCCGCCACGGCGCCAAGCTGCTGTATGCCTACGCCGAGGCGACCGTTCCCAAGATCACCATCATCACCCGCAAGGCCTATGGCGGCGCCTACGACGTCATGGGCTCCAAGCACCTGGCCGCCGATTTCAACTTCGCCTGGCCGACCGCCGAGGTCGCGGTCATGGGACCCGAGGGCGCGGTCAACATCATCTACCGCCGCGACATCGCCGCTTCGCCCACCCCGGACACCCGCCGCCAGAAGCTCATCGACGACTACAAGGCCCACTTCGCCAACCCGTACGTCGCCGCCGAGCGGGGCTACATCGACGACGTCATCATCCCCCACGAGACGCGGCCCAAGGTCGTCACCGCGCTGCGGACCCTGCAGACCAAGCGCGAGCCCGGACCGCGCCGCAAGCACGGCAACATCCCCCTGTAGCGACGTCGGCAGAGTATTTCTCCGGAAACCTGCTCATCTATCAACAGACCGATAATCGGTTAGATGAAAGTGCCTGCGTGTGGGGGGCCAAACGCTGACGAAATCCTGCAGCTCCGTTGCTCTTTTCCGGCGTGAGGCAATCATTACGAATCCCCCCACGATCGGGTGGGAATCCCCCTCAGCCAATGGTCGTCATCGCAGTCATCGTCGGCGTCGTCTGGGTGTTGCTGGTCACGCTCGTCGTCGCCATCTGCCGCGCAGCAGGCAGGACCGACGCTCAGGAGGAGCGTTGGGCCGCCGCGCGCGCAGACGGGGCTCGGCGCGCCCAGCTGGCGGATCTCCCCCCGGAGCCCATGGCGGGCGCGCCCCCAACAGCCCGCCAGCCTCGCCGCGTCCGTCTGCCCGGGCGAGTCGCCTGACAGCCTGACCGGCTCGCGGGTGTCCCTCGAGGGGGGCGCCCGCGGTCAGAGGCTGCGCGCGGCGCCGGTCAGAGCCTGACCGTCTGCGCCTCCACGGCTCCGTCGCGCCACCGTCCGTAGGCCGCCGTGGCAATGGCGAGATCCTGGATGGCGAGTCCGGTCGAGTCGAACAGGGTCACGGTGTCCCGCCCGGGACGGCCGGGTGTCGCGCCGGCCAGGACGGCACCGAGCTCTCCCACCTGTCCCCGGGTAATCAGCCCGGCCTCGACGGCGCCGGTCAGCTCGCCGCCATGGGAGGCCTGCTCCCATTCGTCACAGAACAGAGCGCATGAGGCGACGGCCTCCACGGTGGCCTCCGCCTTGCCCGGCCCGTCGGCGCCGAGCATGTTGAGGTGAAGCCCCGGCCGCAGGTCGCCGGCGTCGACCACGACCTCCGAGCCCGGCGTGATGCAGCAGACGACATCGCACGCCAGCGCCTCCGGCCGGGCGCCGGCACGCCAGCCCAGCTCCTCGGCCAGCGCCTCGGCCGCCGCGGGCGCGGGATCGAAGCAGACCCCGGCCTGCGTGCCGGCCGCTCGGAGGCAGCGTGCGGTCCAGGCGCCGTGCAGGCCGCAGCCGATGATGCCCACCGTGGCCGCGTCGTCGCGGGCGAGCGCGCGGGTGGCAACGGCGGCGACCGCGCCGGTGCGCAGGGCGGTGACCGAGCGGGCGTCGAGGAGCATGAGGGGCCGGCCGGTCTCCGCGTCCGAGAGGCAGATGACGCCCATGACGGTGGGCAGACCGCGCTGCGGATTGCCCGGGAACGAGGTGATCCACTTCAGCAGCGCCAGCCCGTCCCCACGCGCCGGCATCGCCCGGAAGTCCCCAAACGGCGGGCTCTGCAGGTAGACCTTGGCCGGCATCGACCACTCGCCGGCGTGGAAGCGCAGGAAGGCGTCGTGAACATGGCCGATGGCGGCGCTGGGTGAAACGGCCGTCAGCACGGCTTCGTGGTCGAGGACGGGCAGTGGGTCCATGGCCCGCGGACGATACCCTGGCCGGTGTGAACCGCCGCCCCCGGCTGTCGATCGTCGCTCCCGGCGCCTCGCCGGAGGAGGCCGCCGCCGTCGTGGCCGCGATCGAGCGGTTCCTCCGCGCGACCGCCCCCCCGCCGGCGCCGCCCGTCGCCCAGCCAAACCCCTGGCAGCACGCGGCCCTGCTGGAGGGCGTCATGCGCCGGCCGGATCAGCATCTGGACTGGCTCTAGCCCCCCGGCGTCCTCGCTGTGCACCCGGCGCGCGGCTCGTGCGCCCGCGCCGTGTTGCCTGGGTGCGGACCGCCCCGGTGCGGTGCGGCGCTCGAGGGGGGGGGCCCCTCAGAGCGATTTGGCTTTATCCCGAGTGCCTTTTGGTAGATTCCTGGGACCCGTCGTCGAAGACGCACCGATCCCAACCCGGAAGGATCCTGATGGAGCCCGCTTCGATCCCCACCGAGAAGGCCGCGCCCCGGACCGGGTCGCTCGAGAACCCTGAGCTCGTCGAGAACGTCCCCGGCCACGTCATCCCCATTCTCCAGCGGGAATTCGACGATTTCGACACCGAGTCGACGCGCTTTCTCAAGGGCCAGCTGGAGGAGGACGACTTCATCAAGTTCCGCCTCAAGCAGGGGGTCTACGGCCAGCGCCAGCCGAACGTGCAGATGGTGCGGGTCAAGCTGCCCATGGGCGGCGTCAGCCCGGATCAGCTGGACGCGTTCGCCGCCGGCATCGAGCGGTACGTGCCGCTCCGCAAGGGCCACATCACGACCCGGCAGAACATCCAGATGCATCACGTTCCGCTCGACGAGGCGGCCAAGCTCATCCGCGAGCTCGGCGACGCCGGCCTGTCCTCCCGGGAGGGCTGCGGGAACACGATGCGCAACGTCACCGGCGACCCCCGGGCCGGCACGCTGGAGGGCGAGCTGTTCGACATCACGCCCTACGCGGGTGCTTATGTCCGCTACTTCGTGCGCCACCCCACCACCCAGGCGATGCCGCGCAAGGTCAAGACCGCCTTCGCGGCCACCGACGACGACAACGCCATCACCCGGATCCACGACATGGCGTTCATCCCCCGGGTGCGCGACGGCGTGCGGGGCGTGGAGGTCCGCGTCGGCGGCGGCACATCGATCATGCCGCGCCTGGCGCCGACGCTGTATGAGTTCGTGGAGCTCGACAACGGCGACTACCTGAGGGTCACCGAGGCCTGCATGCGGATCTTCGACCGCCAGGACTTCCTGCGGGTCAACCGTGCCCGGGCCCGGATCAAGGTCCTGATCGACAAGATCGGGATCGACGCGTTCCGCGACCTGGTGGAGGAGGAGCTCGAAGGCGAGTGGGTCGACGAGCGCGACTTCTCGCTGGACGGGATCTTCTTCGACGTCGACGAGGAGGCCAGCGCGCCGGCGCCGGCCACTGCCTACGCGAGCCCCAACGGCGACCGCCGGGCGTTCGACCACTTCGCTGAGTCCAACGTCCAGGCCCAGCGCCAGCCGGGCTTTGTCACCGTCGAGGTCAAGGTCCGCCGCGGCGACCTGACGCCTGAGCAGCTCCGCGGCCTGGGGGAGGCCATGCGCCGCTACTCCGGAGGCTCGGCCCGTACCACCGTGCACCAGAACCTGGTGCTGCGCTGGGTCCGCGAGGAATCCGTGTACGAGGTCTGGCAGGCCTTGCGGCGGCTGGACCTTGGCGACGCCGGGGCCGACGAGATCACCGACGTCGTCTCCTGCCCGGGAACGGACTCGTGCAAGCTGGGGATCACCTCGTCGATGGGCCTCAACCAGGCGGTCCAGGACCGCGTCGTGCAGATGCAGATCGACGACCCGCTGACGCGCCGGATCCACGTCAAGATGAGCGGCTGCCCCAACGGCTGCGGCCAGCATCACATCGCCGACATCGGCTTCTACGGCGCCTCGATCAAGGTCGGCGGGCACACCATCCCGGCGTACATCCCGCACGTCGGCGGCGTCTACGAGGGCGGCGACGTCCGCTACGGTCAGCGGCTGAAGGCACGGATCCCGGCCAAGCGGGTACCGGAGGCCGTCGAGCGCTGGATACGCTTCTATGAGGCAGACCGGCAGGAAGGCGAGCCGTTCCGCGCCTTCGTGGATCGTGTGGGCGCCTCCGAGTTCGAGGGGCGCGTGAAGGATCTGACGATGCCGATCGAATTCAACCTTGAGAACATGAATCACTTCATCGACTGGACAAAGAACGTGCCGTTCCAGGTCGTCCGCGGCGAGGGGGAGTGCGCGGTTTGAGTGCCACGGTTCCGCATCTGGAGAAGGCGTCGGCCCAGGAGGTGCTCGCCTACGGGGTGGAGCACTTCCATCCCCGGCTGACGCTCGCCTGCTCCTTCCAGAAGGAGGAGTCGGTGCTGTTCCACATGCTCTCGGAGCTGGCGGATGGGCGGGGGCCTCTCCAGGCGTTCACGATCGATACCGGCGTTCTGTTCGCGGAGACGCTTCAGACCTGGAAGCGCTTCGAGGACCGCTTCCCCCGGGTCACGATCAGCGTCCTGGATGCCCGCAGCCCGGACGAGCCGTGGACGGCGGAGCGCTGTTGCGGGACCGCCAAGGTGGCGGCGCTGCAGAGCGCGCTCTCCGACGTCGATGCCTGGATCACCGGCATCCGCCGCGATCAGGCAGCCACCCGGGCGGTCGCGCCCAAGCTGGAGCGCGACGAGCGGCGCGGCATCTGGAAGCTCAATCCGCTCGTCGACTGGTCGGAAAAGGATGTCTGGCGCTACATCTTCGAGCACGATCTGCCCTACCACCCGCTGCACGACGAGGGCTACGCATCGATCGGATGCGTCCCCTGCACCCGGCCGGGCTCCGGCCGCGAGGGCCGGTGGGCCGGGCAGGACAAGACAGAATGCGGGATCCACACCGCATAAGCGGCTCACCACCCACCCCGCCACCGATGTAACGCCCAGCTCACCTCCCACCCCGCCACCCCAGCTACAAGCCCACTGTGCGCAGACCATGAACCCAGTCCATTACGAGCTGTCTCACCTGCAGAGCCTCGAGGCCGAGTCGATCCACATCTTCCGTGAGGTCGCCGCCGAGTTGGAGCGCCCGGTGCTGCTGTTCAGCGGCGGCAAGGACTCGATCGTGCTCCTGCGCCTCGCCGAGAAGGCGTTCCGTCCCGGGAAGTTCCCGTTCCCCATCATGCACGTCGACACCGGGCACAACTTCCCGGAGGTCATTGAGTTCCGTGACCGGATCGTCTCCCAGATTGGCGAGCGCCTGATCGTCGCGAGCGTGCAGGACTCGATCGACAACGGGCGCGTCGCCGAGGAGACCGGCCCCCGGGCGTCGCGCAACCGCCTGCAGACCACGACCCTGCTCGACGCGATCGAGGAGCACGGGTTCGACGCCGCGTTCGGCGGCGCCCGCCGGGACGAGGAGCGCGCCCGGGCCAAGGAGCGCATGTTCTCCTTCCGGGACGACTTCGGCCAGTGGGACCCCAAGCGCCAGCGGCCGGAGCTGTGGGCGCTGTACAACGGTCGCATTCGCAAGGGCGAGCACGTCCGCGTGTTCCCCATCTCCAACTGGACCGAGCTCGACGTCTGGCAGTACATCGCCGAGGAGGAGCTCGAGGTTCCGTCGATCTACTACTCACACCAGCGCGAGGTGTTCCGGCGCGACGGAATGCTGTACGCCACCAACCCGTTCGTCGAACTGATGGACGGCGAGGTGCCCTTCCAGGAGTCGGTGCGGTACCGCACCGTCGGCGACATGACGTGCACCGGAGCGGTGCGCTCGCGGGCCACCAGCCTGGAGGAGGTGGTGGCCGAGATCGCCGCTACCCGGATCACCGAACGCGGGGAGACCCGCGCTGACGACCGGGTCACCGAGGCGGCCATGGAGGATCGGAAGCGTGAAGGTTATTTCTGAGATGAACGGCAACGGCGCGTCGTCGTCCGCCGCCGACGCCTACGCCGTCCGCCGGCGCAACTCTGAGCTGCTCCGGATCGCCACCGCCGGCTCCGTCGACGACGGCAAGAGCACCCTCATCGGCCGGCTGCTGCACGACTCCAAGGCGATCTTCGAAGACCAGATGGACCACGTCGTCCAGACGTCCGAGCGCCGCGGGGACGGCTACGTCAACCTGGCGCTGCTCACCGACGGGCTCCGCGCCGAACGGGAGCAGGGGATCACGATCGACGTCGCCTATCGCTACTTCGCCACCCCCCGGCGCAAGTTCATCATCGCCGACACCCCCGGCCACGAGCAGTACACGCGCAACATGGTCACGGGCGCCTCGACGGCCGACCTGTCGATCGTGCTCGTCGACGCCCGCAAGGGCGTGTCCGAGCAGACCCGCCGACACGCCTACCTCGCGTCGCTGCTCCGCATCCCCCACCTGGTGGTGTGCGTGAACAAGATGGACCTCGTCGGCTACGACGAGGACGTCTTCTACAACATCCTGGAGGAGGTGACCGACTGGGCGGCGCGGCTGCAGATTCCGGACATCACCTTCATCCCCATCTCGGCGCTGCACGGCGACAACGTCGTCGAGCGCTCGGATGCGATGCAGTGGTACGGCGCCGCGCCCCTGCTGTACCACCTGGAGCACGTGTGCATCGCGCCGGACCGCAATCTCACCGACACCCGGTTCCCGGTCCAGTGGGTCATCCGCCCCATGAGTGATCAGCACCACGACTACCGCGGCTACGCGGGCCAGATGGCTGGGGGCGTCATCACCCCCGGATCACAGGTCGTCGTGCTCCCGGGCGGTCAGCGCACGACGGTGGTCGCCATCGACACCTACGGGGGTGAGATCGAGGCCGCCTTCCCCACCATGTCGGTCGCGCTCCGGCTGGGCGACGAGGTCGACATCTCCCGCGGCGACATGATCGTGGACCTGGAGGACCAGCCGGCGGCGGCCCGTGAGCTGGAGGCGCACATCTGCTGGATGAGCGACAAGCCCCTGCAGCCGCGCGGCAAGTATGCGATCAAGCACACCACTCGGACCGCGCGGGCGGTCGTGGAGGACATCGAGCACCGCGTCGACGTCAACACGCTCGAACACGTCCCGGCCGCCGAACTGGCCCTCAACGAGATCGGCCGAGTCCGCCTGCGCTGTAGCACGCCGCTCGTCGTCGACCCCTACTCGCGAAACCGCACCACCGGCAGCTTCATCCTCATCGACGAGTCGACGAACGACACCGTCGCCGCCGGGATGGTCATCACCGCCGGCTGATCCCAGCGCCCCCGGGGGTCCTGGGGCCTGACTTGTCCATAGCACCAGTCAGCCCCCTCAGCTCCGCCCCGAGGGTGGAACCACCGCGTCGTACGGGCCGGTAAAGTGCCCGCCGCATGTTCTCGAAGGTCCTGATCGCCAACCGCGGCGAGATCGCCGTGCGGATCATGCGCGCGTGCGAGGAGCTGGGCATCGCGACGGTCGCGGTCTACTCCGAGCTCGACCGCGACGCCATCCACGTCAAGCGCGCCGACGAGGCGTACCTGCTCGGCCCGGGACCGGCCGCAGAGAGCTACCTGAACATCTCAAAGCTGCTGGAGGTCATCGACCGGTCCGGCGCCGAGGCGGTCCATCCCGGCTATGGCTTTCTGGCCGAGAATGCGTCGTTCGCCAAGGCGCTGGAGGATCACGGGACGGTGTTCATCGGTCCGCCGGCGTCGGCGATCGAGGCGATGGGGTCAAAGACCCGCGCCCGGGAGCTGATGGCCAAGGCGGGCGTGCCGATCGTGCCCGGCACGACCGAGCCGGTCACGACGATCGAGGAGGCGCAGAAGATCATCGCCGACACGATCGGCTATCCGGTGGCGGTCAAGGCGGCTGGCGGCGGCGGGGGCAAGGGCTTCCGGGTGGCTCTGTCCGAAGACAAGCTCTCAGACGCGTTCGAGGGCGCCGCCCGCGAAGGCGAGAAGTTCTTCGGCGACTCCACCGTCTACCTGGAGCGCTATCTGCCGGACCCGCGCCACGTCGAGGTCCAGGTCTTGGCCGACTCGCACGGCAACGTCATCCATCTGGGGGAGCGCGACTGCTCGCTGCAGCGACGCCACCAGAAGCTGATCGAGGAGGCGCCGGCTCCGGCGGTCGACGAGAAGCTGCGGGCGAAGATCGGCAAGATCGCCACCGAGGCGGCGGCGGCGGTCAACTACACCGGCGCGGGCACGATCGAGGGTCTGCTCCAGGACGGCGAGTACTTCTTCTTGGAGATGAACACTCGCGTCCAGGTCGAGCACTGCGTGACCGAGATGGTGACCGGGATCGACATCGTCAAGGAGGGGATCCGGGTGGCCGCCGGGGAACCGCTGTCGCTCGGCCAGGACGAGGTCGTCCTGCGCGGGCACGCCATCGAGTGCCGGATCAACGCCGAGGACGCGTCCAGGAACTTCGCGCCGGCACCCGGGCTGATCGGCGACTACCGCGAGCCGGCCGGCCCCGGCGTCCGCGTCGATTCCGGTGTCGGTCCCGGATCGGAGATCTCGCCGATGTATGACCCCATGGTCGCCAAGCTGATCGTCTGGGATGCCGACCGCCGGCAGGCGACGGCGCGCATGCTCCGCGCCCTCTCCGAGTACGAGATCACGCAGCTGAAGACGCTGATCCCGTTCCATGAGGCGATCCTGGCCACCGAGCAGTGGGCCAACGCCGAGACCTGCCGGGACCTGATCGAGGACCGGGAGTGGCTGAAGAGCCTGGCCGTCGAGCCCGCCGCCGCGGCCGCGGCCGAGGACGAGGAGACCGTCGAGCAGACGTACACGGTCGAGGTCTCCGGCAAGCGGTTCGACGTCAAGGTCATCGGCCCGCCGCCGGCCGTCGGCGTCGCCACCAACGGCTCGGCTCCCGCCGCGGCTCCGGGCGGGCGCCGTCCGCCGCGCCGCGCCGGGGGGGCCGGGGGAGGCGGAGGCGGCGGGGACACGCTCGCCTCGCCGCTTCAGGGGACCGTGCTCAAGGTTGCCGTCGAGGCTGGCGCCGAGGTCGAGGAGGGCACGCTCATCGCCGTTATCGAAGCGATGAAGATGGAGAACGAGATCACCGCCCACAAGGCGGGCAAGGTCGCCGAGCTGCCGATCGTCGTCGGCGCCTCGGTCGCCACCGGCGACACGCTGGCGGTCATCACCGCGGGCGAGTAGCCCTCACAGGAACTTCAGGTTCTCCCGGTGGAGCCGCCCTTGGGGGGCGGTCCTCCGGTCCGCCGGCAGCTCGGCGGTGGCCGGATCGGTCTCCAGCTGCTCCAGGTAGGCGTCGTCGGCGACCCGGACCTGCTCAGCGCGCTCGGCGCCGATCGGCGCGCCGTGACCCGGGACCACCCACTCGGCCTGAGCCACCAGCGGCGCCAGACGGGCAAGCGTGGCGCGGTACGCGCTGACCGAGCCGCTCGGCGACAGCGCCGGGATCTCGACCGGCGAGAGGTAGTCGCCGCAGACGAGCGTTCGCGCCCACGGCAGCCAGTACGCAACGCCGTCGGACGTGTGGCCGGCCGTCGGGTGCAGCTCGAGCTCGTGTGAGACGGTCCCCGGCCCACCCGCGCCGAGCTCCAGGCGCCCCGGCACCGGAAGGGGCTGGAGGGAGCTGAGCGCCAGCGGCGTGCGCCCGTCGACGTAATGCTCGACGTCGAACTCGCGCAGCTCGCGCTGGGCCTGGCCGAGCATGGACCCCAGCCGCTCGGCCGTCGACTCCGCGCAGCCGAGCGACGCTCCGGGGAACGCCGTCCGGCCAAGCAGGTGGTCCCAGTCGCCGTGGGTGACGAGCAGCCCGGAGACGGGGAAGCCGGCCTGCTCCAGGACCTGGGGGAGGGCCCGCAGCTCCTCCGGGTAGACGGGCGAGTCGATGACGAACCCCTCGTCGCCGCCCCGGACGGCCGTGCACGTCGTCTGCCACACGTCGGAGACGAACACGATGACGTCGGAGTGGAGGGCGACCGCACGCATGCCGGTCTTCAGCCGACCGTCAGCCGATGCCGATCAGCTTCGCCGCTTCCTTGAGGCTCGCGACCTCGGCGTCCGGCTTCTTCTGTCCGGACTCGAGCTGCTGCTTGGTGCGGTTGACCCAGATGACCGGGATCTTCTTCTTCAAGCAGGGCTCGACGTCGTGGTAGTAGCTGGCGGCGATGTGGATCCACCCCTTCTTGGAGCCGATGCGGCGCTCGCACTCGGTGAAGTGGGCCGGGTCAGGCTTGTAGGAGCGGACCTGCTGGGCGGTGACGACGAGGTCGAAGTCGAGCGGGATGTGACGCCGGGTCTGTCCCAGCAGCTTGTCGTCGATGTTGGAGATCAAGCCGCAGCGCTGCTGCTTGGCGATCTTCTGCAGGGTCGCGTTCGTCTCCTTGAACGGCTTCCAGCGTTGCACCGAGTCCGGGAGGAAGCCGGAGCGCGAGGGCTCCAGGGGCCAGCCGAGCTGCTTGGCGATCTGGACGGCGGTGCGCCGCAGCACCTCGGCATAGAGCTCGTAAGAGCCGGCCTCGATCTGCTGGGAGATCTCGTGGAAGAGCGGCAGCAGCTCGTCGTGCTCGATCGTGAACCCGTCGCGGGCGGCCTCCGCGCGGAAGGCCTCGTAGATCCCGGTGTCCCAGTCGATCAGCGTCCCGTAGACGTCGAACGTGACGAATGAGACGTTTTTCGGAATTGCCATGGCGCGCTGATGATGCCATGGCACCGCGCACCGGCGCGTCGACGTCGCCGCTCCAGTGGCCGGATTCCCTCCGCCTCGCGCTCACGATGCCGCGTTGCGCGGAGAGTCATTAGAGTGCAAAACAGTCATGGATCTCCTCGAGTATCAGGGCAAGCAGCTGTTCGCCCGCCACGGCGTGCCCGTCCCCTCCGGCCAGCCGGCGCGGACGGTGGAGGACGCCGTCGCCGCCGCCGAGGCGATCGGTTACCCGTGCGTGATCAAGGCCCAGGTGCAGATCGGCGGTCGCGGCAAGCTCGGCGGGATCAAGATCGCCCAGGATCACGCCGAGGCCGAGGCGCACGCCCGGGCCATCCTGGGGATGGACATCCGCGGGCTCACCGTCCACGAGCTGTGGATCGAGGGCGCGTCGCAGATCGCCTCCGAGTACTACGCATCGGTGGTGTTCGACCGGTCGGCCAAGGCCCCGCTGGTGATGCTGTCGACCAAGGGCGGCATGGACATCGAGCAGGTGGCCGAGGAGGACCCGGACGCGATCGCCCACCTCCACGTCGACCCTCTGCTGGGGTTCCAGGACTTCCACGGCCGGCGGCTGGCGTTCGAGGCACGCGTCGACGCCGACATCGTGCGCCCGGTCGGCGCGATGCTGGCCAAGCTCTATGAGGTGTTCGTCCAGGAGGAGGCGACGCTCGTCGAGGTCAACCCGCTGATCGTCACGCCGGACCGCGAGGTGCGGGCGCTCGACGCCAAGGTGACGCTCGACGGCAACGCGCTGTTCCGCCACGCCGAGAACGCCGACCTGCGTGACGTCTCGGCCGAGGACGCCCAGGAGCGGATGGCCAAGGAGCGCGGCCTGACCTACGTCAAGCTCGACGGCGATATCGGCATCCTGGGCAACGGCGCCGGCCTCGTCATGTCGACGCTCGACGTCGTCGCCGGCGCCGGCGGCGCCCCAGCCAACTTCCTCGACGCCGGCGGGGGCTCCCGCGCCGACGCCATCACCAGCGCGGTCGAGGTCATCCTGTCCGATGCGAAGGTCAAGGCGGTCCTGTTCAACATCTTTGGGGGCATCACCCGGTGCGACGAGGTCGCCAAGGGCCTGATCGAGGCCTTCAACCAGATCAAGCCGACGGTGCCGTTCGTTGTCCGGTTGGACGGCACGAACGGCGAGGAGGGACGCCAGATGCTCGCCGATGCGGCGTTGCCCAACGTGTACACCGAATCGACGATGGACGGGGCGGCCGCCCGGGTCGTCGAACTGGCCGCAGCAGCATGAGCATTCTGGTCGGCTCCGAGACGCGGCTGTGCACGAGCGGTATCACCGGCCGCGAGGGCACCTTCCACACCCTGCGCAACCGTGAATACGGCACCAACGTCGTCGGCGGGGTGACGCCCGGCAAGGGCGGACAGGACGTCGAGGGCATTCCGGTGTTCAATACGTTCCACGAGGCCGTCGACCGGGTGGGCGCCAACACGGCAATGGTGTTCGTCCCGCCACGATTCGCCGCGGACTCCATCCTGGAGGCCGAGGATGCGGGGATCGAGCTGATCATCTGCATCACCGAGGGCATCCCCGCCCATGACGAGTTGCGCGTCTACAACATGCTCAAGAAGAACGGCCGCTCCCGGCTGGTCGGCCCCAACTGCCCGGGCATCCTCTCACCCGGCAAGGCGAGCGTCGGCATCATCCCGGCGTCGTTCTTCAGCGAGGGCAACGTCGGCGTCGTCTCGCGCTCCGGCACGCTCACCTACCAGATCGGCAACGTGCTGGCCCGGAGCGGGTTCGGCAACTCGACGATCGTGGGGATCGGCGGCGACCCGGTCCCGGGCACCGACTTCATCGACGTCATCGGCGCCTTCCAGGAGGACGACGAGACCGAGCTGATCGTCATGTGCGGGGAGATCGGCGGCGACGCCGAGGAGCGGGCCGCCGAGTTCATCGCCGAGAACGTGACCAAGCCAACGATCGCCTACATCGCCGGCTTCACGGCTCCGCCGGGCAAGACGATGGGACACGCCGGCGCGATCGTGTCCGGCTCACGCGGGACCGCCGCGGCCAAGGCCGAGGCGCTCGAGGCCAAGGGCGTGCGGGTCGGTCGCACCCCCACCCAGGTGGCCGAGGCCGCAGCGTCGCTGCTCGGCGCGCGGTAGGTCCGGCCGGGCGACGCCGCCGCCGCAGGTCGCGTTAGGCTCAGCCGATGCCTGAGCAGTCGATTCTGGACGCCCGGCTGGCGGAGATCGACCGCCGCCTGCGCACCATTCAGTCCGGGCTGGCGCCGGTAGACGATCTCGAGCGAACCGGCCAGGACGAGGCCATCGCCGCCCCGCCGTCGCCGCCCGCCCTGCGCGATGAGCTCGCCGAGGCCGGGCGGCTGGTGGCCCGGCTGCACGAGCTCACCGCCGCCCACGACCGCCTGCTCGCCTCATCCCGCGAGCTCTTGACGGCCTTCGCCGACGCGCTCGCCGGCGCTCAGCCGGCGCCGGCCGACTCACGCCATGCCGAGCCCCGGCCGGCGATCGGCCTGGCCGCCGGCCCGTTCGCCGACACCGCCGCGCTGCGGCGCTTCGAGGATGCGCTGTTGGCGCTGCCGGACGTCCGGGCGGTCGCGGTCCGCGAGTACGCCGGCACCGACCGGGTGATCGTCGACGTGCACCTGTCCGGGCCGACGTCGTAGTCTGTTGGATCGTGGCCGCCACGATCTCGTTCGCCCGGGGAGCGCCCTCGCTCGACATCATCGATGTCGACGGGCTGCGGACAGCGGCCGAGCAGGCGTTCGCGTCTGACCCGGGCGGGATGACCGCGTACGGCACGGCCGTCGGCTACGTCCCGCTGCGCGAGTGGATCGCCGAGCGCCACGGCGTCTCTCCGAGCCAGGTGTTCGTCACCAATGGCTCGATGCAGGCCGATGCGTTCCTGTTCGACGCGCTCGTCTCCAAGGGGGACACCGTCATCGTCGAGCGCCCCACGTATGACCGGACGCTGCTGTCGCTGCGCAATCGCGGCGCCGACGTCCGGATGGTCGAGCTGGAGCCGGACGGGATCGACACCGCGGCCCTGGAGCGCGTTCTGGCCACCGGCGCCGGTCCGAAGCTCGCCCACATCATCCCCAACTTCCAGAACCCTGCCGGGTACACGCTGTCGCACCCCAAGCGCGAGCGCCTGTTGGAGCTGGCGCGCTCGCACGGGTTCACCATCTTCGAGGACGACCCGTACGTCGCCCTGCGCTTCGAGGGCGAGTCGCTGCCGACGATGCTCTCCATGGGCCCCGACGTCGTCGTCTACGCCTCCTCGTTCTCCAAGACCGTCTGCCCCGGCATCCGCGTCGGCTACCTCGTCGGCCCGGAGGACCTGATCGCCGAGATCGTGAAGATCGCGACCAGCACCTACATCTCGCCGAACATGGTCTCGCAGGCCATCGTCAATCAGTTCTGCCGCTCCGGCGCGATCGATCGCTCCATCGAGACGGTGCGCCAGGCGTTGCGCGAGCGGGCTCAGACGCTGTGCGACGCGCTGACCGAGCGCCTCCCGGATGCCCGTTTCGTCCCGCCGGAGGGCGGCTACTTCCTGTGGGTGGACCTGCCGGAGGGAACCAATGTGGCCGCGCTGTTCGACGCCGCGGCCGCTCGTGGCGTCCAGTTCGTCAAGGGCACCGATTTCGTCCTGGAGGGCGGCGGGTCGTCGCTGCGCCTCGCCTATTCCGGCGTGACGCCGGCCGAGATCGGGGAGGGCGTCAAGCGGCTCGCCGACGCCTACGGGGAGGTACAGTCACCCGCGAATGCGGCGTGACGAGGCTAGAGCGCTCGGGGACCTCGCCGGGGAGGCGGCGGCCGGGCTCGCCGGCCAGGTGCGTGACGTGCACGCCGGTGTCGCGGAGCGGGTGTTCGGCGCCCTGGCCGTGCTCGGCCGCGCCGCTGAGCCGGCCCGCCTGATCCACGACGGCGTCGCGACCGGGGCCCACGCCGCGGCCCGGGCCCTGACCGGCGGCATCGTCCGCGGCGGTGCCGGCCTGTTCAGCCTGACGCGCTCCGCCGACGACCCGTCGCTGTCGGAGAGCGGGCGCGGGTACATGGCGCTGGGGGCGATCAACGGCATGTGGGGCGACCGGCTTCATCAGCGCCGCAGCGTGCTGGAGACGCCGATGGCGGTCCGCCGCAGGGGCCGCGACGTCGGCCTGGCGCCGACGCGCTGGCCGGGGCGTTTCCGGATGCGACGCCGCGGATCGCCGTGTTCATCCACGGCCTGTGCGAGACCGAGGACGCCTGGCAGCTGGGCGCGGGCCGCAGCGTGCCCTACGGCGACCGGCTGCGCGGAGACCTCGGTTACACCCCCGTCTACGTCCGCTACAACAGCGGCCTTCACATCTCCGTCAACGGCCGCAGGCTGGCGCGGCTGCTCGACGAGCTGATCGGCACCTGGCCGGACGACGTCGCCGAGATCGCCCTCATCGGCCACTCGATGGGCGGCCTGGTGGCCCGCGGCGCCTGCCACTACGCCGGGGCGGGCTCCTGGCGCGACCGCGTCCGGCATGTGTTCACCCTCGGCTCTCCCCACAAGGGGGCACCGCTCGAGCTCGGCGCCAAGGCCGTCTGTCATGCCGCTGCCCGCGTCCCGGAGCTGAGCCCGTTCACGGCGCCGATCCGCGCCCGCGCGGTCGGCGTCAAGGACCTCGGCTACGGCTACGTCGTCGACGAGGACTGGCTGGATCGCGACCCTGACGCGTTCTGGACCAACACCGGCACGGTCGTCCCGTTCCTGGAGACGGCCAACCACTATTTCGTCAGCGCCACGCTGTCCCGGGAGCCCGACGACCCCGTTCGGTCGCCTCATCGGCGACCTGCTCGTGCTCCACTCGAGTGCGTGGGGCCACGAGGGGCGCGGCGAGCGCCTGCGGTTCCCGGTCGACCGGTACCGCCACGTGGGCGGCGCCACTCACTTCGACCTGCTCAACCACCCCGCGGTCTACGGCCAGATTCGCCAGTGGCTCTCGGTAGGCCGGGAGCTGCCCGCCGCCTCCTGATCGCGCCGGTTCGAACGTCTGTCCAACGCCGGCGAGCTTCGCGCTCCGGCGGTTGGTGACGGGTCGATGACGACCTCATAGGCACGCCGCGCCGCCCCCGGACGCGGGTGGACCGGTTGCTGGAGGTCGTCGTTGAAACCGAGCAGTTTGCGGCCGAGGGTCGTCCTCGGCCTATGCCTGATCCTGATCGGAGGCGCGAGCCTGCGGCCCGCGCCGGCGGCTGCGGACGGATACCAGGTGCAGAGCGTGACGCCCTGGATGGCGAACGCCGCACCGATGGGCTGGAGCTCCAGCCTGAACCGCGTCATCTACAACGCGCGTGGGGCCGACGGGATGTTCGATGCCTACAGCGCCAACCCAAACGGCAGCGACCCGGAGTGCCTGACCTGTCAGATCCCCTCGTTCCCCGGCGTGGGCGCCGCCACCAATCGCGGGGCCGCAGATGTGTCCCCGGACGGGCGCTACACGCTGCTGACGGTGGAGAACCCGGACGGCAGCCAGACCGGCGCGTCCTATACCGAGCCGGGCAAGGGGAGCGACAACGACATCTGGCTGGCCACGACCGACGGAGCGCAGGCGTGGCGGCTGACCGACATCAGCGCGCCCGGGCAGCAGGCGATGGGCACGATGTGGGCGCGGTTTGACCGAACCGGCAACGAGATCGTGTGGGCGTCCCTGTACGCGCCCGCCATCCTCAACCTCGGCTACTGGCAGCTCAAGGTGGCGAACATCGTGTGGACGAACGGCGTCCCCAGCCTGGCCGACGTCCGCACCATCGAGCCCCAGACCGGGCGCTTCTACGAGCCCTACGGATTCACCCCGGACGATTCCGGCATCGTCTTCGCCAGCGACGCCAACATGCCGACCTGGATGGACAGCCAGATCGACACGATCGCCACCGACGGAAGCGGGCTGACGCGGCTGAGCCCGGCCGACGCGCCCACCGGCGTCTTCACCAACTACAACGAATTCGCCTTCTACACCCCGGACAACGCCTGGATCGTGTACGGCCGCACCCACGACGCCACCAGCGGCGGCTTGGACTATTGGATCATGCGCCCGGACGGAACGTCCTCGCAGCGGCTGACGTTTCTCAACTCGCCCTGGAGCACAGAGTCGATGGGCTACAGCGTCGTCGGCGGCCTGGCGTTTGACCCGCGCGATCCGAACCGCTTCCTGGCCGGTGTCGCCACCGATCCGCAGGCCGGCAACCTCAATGCCGTGATGGTGACGCTGGCGCCGGTCTCACCGTCGAACGGCCTCACGGAGCAATTCTTCAGCGATCCCAGTTTCGGTCACCTCGTCTCCAGCACGACCAACGATCCGTCGTCCGGCTTTCAGGCCGACGCTTCGCCGGCGTCCGGCGTCCCGGCGACGAACTACTCGATCCGCTGGAGCGGTGGCGTCATCCCACCGGCGAGCGGGACGTACACGTTCTGCGCCGTGGCGGAGTTCAGCGACCAGCTGCGCCTGAACGGGCGCCTGCTGGTCGACGGCAGCTACTCCTTTGGGCAGCGTCGGTGCGCGACGGCGACCGAGACCGCCGGGACCAACGTCCCGCTGGAATTCGACTACGAGCACGCCTTCGGCACTGGCTACGCCCAGATCTCGTGGATCCCACCCGGATCCACCAGCCCCACGATCATTCCCAGCGCGGACCTCGTCCCCGGCGCGCCCTCCGCAGCCGCGCCCCCCACCGGCGCGCCCTCCGCGGCCGCGCCCCCCACCGGCGCGCCCTCCGCGGCCGCGCCCCCCACCGTCGTGGCGGCTGCGCCCGCGCACCGGACGGCCGCACCGGTCAGGCACGCTCACCGGCCGGTGCTCCGGAGGACGCGGGCGCGCGCGACCGGCGCCGTGAGGCACCGGGGCGCCAAGCGGCGGGCCGCCCGGCACACTCGGGGCAAGCGGCCCGCGTCCCGTCGGCGCACGGCCGGGCGGCGGAGGTCGGTCAGGCCGTCCCGTTGAGGCGCTCGCCAGACCGGCGCCTGGCGTCGCCGGAGCGGTCCCCGGTGACCAGGACCGCCGCGGCCCGTTCCCGGGTCATCGCCGGGGCGATGACGGCGTCGATCGCCCCCCGTTGGAGCGCCGCCTGCGGCGTCAGGTGCTCCTCGGCGTACCGGTCGGCCAGCCGGCCGGCGGCACCGGCGCCCGCGCTCTCGAGATGGCGGCGGTGGATGATCTCGACAGCCGCCTGCGGGCTCATGACGCCGATCTCGGCGTTCGGCCAGCTGAACGCCGCGTCGGCGCCGAGGTCCCGGGAGTTCATGGCGATGAAGGCGCCGCCGAACGCCTTGCGGAGGATGATGCTGACGCGCGGGGACGTGGCGGCGGCGAACGCCCGCACCAGCTCGGCGCCGTGGCGGATCACCCCGGCGCTCTCCTGATGGGTCCCGGGCATGAACCCGGGCGTGTCGACGAGGACCAGGAGCGGCAGGCCGAAGGAGGCGCACGTCCGGACGAACTTCGCCGCCTTCTGAGAGCCCGCGACGTCGATGATCCCGCCGAGGTGCCGCGACTGGTTGGCGATCACGCCCACCGGATGGCCCTCCAGGCGAGCCAGGGCGGTGACCATGTTGCGCGCCCACCGGGGTGAGACCTCGAGGATGCGGCCGCCGTCCACGACGCGCCGGATCACGTCCCTGACCTCGTAGTAGCTGCGGCTGGCCGCCGGCAGTACCTCAGCCGGGTCGCCCTCGAGCGGCGGCTCGGTCGCGCGCACGGGCGGGCGCCCGGCGGCGCTCTGGGGCAGGTACCCCAGGAGATCGCGGGCCATCGCGATGGCGCCGCGGTCGTCGGGGGCGACGAAGTCGCACACGCCGTTGCGCTGATGGACGTCCGGTCCCCCCAGTTCGCTCGCGGTGACATCTTCCCCCAGCGCGTGGCGGACGATCCGCGGTCCGGTGAGGAACATGCTGGCCGAGCGGCTCATGACCACGAAGTCCGTCAGCGCCGGCGAGTAGCACCCCCCACCGGCCGACGTCCCGGTGATGACCGAGACCTGCGGCGCGTGCCCGGAGAGGGCGACGTTCTCGAAGAAGATGCGGCCGAACCCGCCGAGCGCTCCCGCTCCCTCCTGCAGCCGGGCGCCGCCGGACTCGATCAGCGCCACCACCGGGACCTTCTCCTCTCGGCTGCACCGCAGGACCGACACGATCGTCTCGGCCTCGGCGACCCCCACGGCTCCGCCGGCGACGCCGGAGTCCTGCGCGTAGCAGACGACCGGGCGCCCGCCCACTCGTCCGCGGGCGCCGATCACGCCGCGGGATCGCGCCGGCTCCTCGAGCTGGAGGGTGCCCGGATCGCACAACCACTCGAGGCGTTGGCGTGGCGTCGTGCCCGCACGGGTGGAGGTGAGCATTGGCATGAACGGTCCCTAACAGCCCCGGCCGGGGGCCCGTGGGGGGCAGCTTATGCAATCGGTGGTGGGCCGACAAAGCGCGCTGCACCTTTGGGCAAACGTTCTTGACGTCGCGGCGGCCCGCTGGGGAAATTGGCTGCACATCTATCGGATCGGAAACCGGGGCACGTGTTTGATCTAGCCGTCCTTTGCTCGGCTGTCTACAACGACCCTGCGCTGGCGATTGCCGCCGCCCGCGCAGGGGCAATGGGCGTCATCGACGCCCAGTACGGCCCGGGCGCTGGCGAGCTGGGCGGGGTGGTTGACCTGTGCCGGCGCGTCTCCGAGCACGGCCGCGGTGAGTGGGCCGTGGCCCTGGAGGATGAGGGGCTCCTGTCCACGGTGCTCGAGGCCGGCCTGCCCCGCCCGGCAGCGATCATCCTCACCGGGAGTGGCTCGGACCAGCGCCGGGCGATGATCGAGCGGCTGGCGCCCAGCGGGATCCGCGGGCTGGCGGTCGTCACCAGCGTCGCGCAGGCCGTCTGCGCGCAACAGGACGGGGTCGACGGCCTCATCGTCAAGGGCCACGAAGCCGGCGGGTGGGTGGGGGCGGAGGGCTCGCTCATCCTGCTGCAGGGCGTCATCGCCGAGGTGACCGTTCCCGTCTGGGCGCAGGGCGGCGTCGGCCTCCACACCGTCGCCGCCGTCCATGCCGCCGGCGCGGCCGGCGCGGTGCTGGAGGGCCAGGTCCTGCTCGCGCGCGAGTCGCCGCTGGGTGAGATCGAGCGCCGGGCGGTGGCCGGGATGGACGGCAGCGAGACCGTCACCCTCGGCGGCTCGGCGGGCGAGCCATTCCGGGTCTTCGCTCGTCCCGGCCTGCGCAGCGTGGCCCGCCTGCGCGACGAAGAGCAGCGCCTCGGCGAGACCGCGGACGCATCGCGACGGTGGCGAGACCGGGTGAGGGCCGGGGTCGGCGACGGGACGATCGACGCGGGCCTCCTGGTGCTGGGCCAGGACGCGGCGTGCGCTGCCGCACTCGCACGCCGGTTCGTGACGGTCGCCGGCATCCTGGACGCGCTCCGGGGCGCGATAGAGGATTCCGCGCGCGCGTTGCACGACGGCCATCCGCTGGCCGAGGGGGCGCCGCTGGCGCGCTCGCATGGGACGCGCTACCCCATCGTCCAGGGGCCGATGACCCGGGTGTCGGACCGGGCGGAGTTCGCCGCCGCGGTGGCCGACGGTGGCGCACTTCCGTTCATCGCTCTGGCACTCATGCGCGCCGGCGAGGCCGATGAGCTGCTCACCCGGACGGCCGGGCTGCTGGCGGAGCGGCCGTGGGGGGTGGGCATCCTCGGCTTCGTCCCGTCGGAGCTGAGGGCAGAGCAGCTGGAGGTGGTCCGGGCCCACCATCCGCCCTTCGCCCTCATCGCCGGCGGACGGCCGGACCAGGCGCGGGACCTCGAGCAGGATGGGATCACCGCGTATCTGCACGTCCCCTCGCCCGCGCTGCTGGAGCTGTACCTGGCCCAGGGCGCCCGGCGATTCGTGTTCGAGGGCCGGGAGTGCGGCGGTCACGTCGGACCTCGCACCAGCCTCACGTTGTGGGAGGCGATGCTGGCGGTGCTCGACGAGCAGCTGCCACGCGGCGACGAGGAGTGCCATGTCCTGTTCGCCGGTGGCATCCACGATGCTCGTTCGGCGGCGATGGTGGCCGCGATGGCGGCGCCTGCGGCCCAGCGGGGCATCCGGGTCGGCGTCCTGCTGGGGACGGCCTACCTGTTCACGCATGAGGCCACCGAGGCCGGTGCCATCACATCGACGTTCCAGGAGGCGGCGATCTCGGCGGGCGAGACGGTGCTGCTGGAGAGCGGGCCGGGACATGCCACCAGGTGCCTGCCGTCGCCGTTCGTCGAGCAGTTCGAGTCCGAAAAGCGCCGTCTGCGCGGCCGCGGCGTCTCCTCGGAGGCGATCCGCGGGGAGCTGGAGCAGCTGAACGTGGGACGCCTGCGGATCGCCGCCAAGGCCGTCGATCGCAATCCCGGCTACGGATCGGACCCCTCGGCTCCCAAGCTGGTGCCGGTTGACGTGGTGCAGCAGTGGCAGCAGGGCATGTACATGATCGGCCAGGTGGCCGCGCTGCGCCATGGCGTGGTGGGGATCGCCGACCTGCATCAGGACGTGTGCGCCGGCAGCGGCGAGCTGCTGAGCGGCCGGCGCGTCGAAGCCACCCTGCCCAAGATCGCGCCCGCGCCGCCACCGGCCGAGGTCGCCGTCATCGGCATGGCCTGCATCCTCCCCGGGGCGGCTGACGCCGAGACGCTCTGGGCCAACATTCTCGACAAGGTCGATGCGATCGGCGAAGTTCCGCCCGGGCGCTGGGACTGGCAGCGGCTGTACGACGCGGACCCGGCCGCCCGCGACAGGGTCTACTCGCGGTGGGGCGGGTTCATCGATCCGGTGCCGTTCGACCCCATCGGCTTTGGGCTCCCGCCCCGGTCGCTGGCGTCGATCGAGCCGTTCCAGCTACTCGCGCTCGTCACCGCGCAGGCGGCACTGGCCGACGCCGGGTACGCACAGCGTCCATTCGCGCGCGAGCGGGCGTCGGTCATCCTGGGCGCCGGTGGTGGAGGAGCCGACCTCTCAGTGGGGTACACGGTCCGGTCGGCCCTGCCGTCACTGCTCGACGACGACGAGTTGATCGGCCGCCTCAACGAGCGCCTTCCCGAGTGGACCGAGGACAGCTTCCCCGGCCTGCTCATGAACGTCGCGGCCGGGAGGATCGCCAACCGGCTGGACCTCGGAGGCACCAACTACACGGTCGACGCCGCCTGCGCCTCGTCGCTGGCCGCGGTCGGCCTGGCCGCGCGGGAGCTCCAGGCCGGCACCAGCGACATGGTGCTGGCCGGCGGCATCGACGCCATCCAGAATCCCTTCGCCTACCTGTGCTTCTCCAAGACCCGCGCGCTGTCGCCGCGCGGGCACTGCCGCCCGTTCGACGCCGGCGCGGACGGGATCGCCATCAGCGAGGGGTTCGCCACGGTCGTGCTCAAGCGTCTCGCCGATGCCGAGCGCGACGGCGACCGGGTCTACGCCGTCATCCAGGGCGTCGGCGCAGCCAGCGACGGGCGCGACCGCAGCCTGACCGCGCCGCGGCCGGAGGGCCAGATGCGGGCGCTGCGGCGAGCCTACGCGCAGGCGAGGATGTCGCCGGCCAGCGTGGGGCTGTTCGAGGCCCACGGCACCGGGACGGTGGCCGGCGACGGCGCCGAGGTGCGGTCGCTGCGGACCGTGCTCGAGGAGAACGCGGCGCCACCGCGCTCGTGCGCGATCGGCTCGGTCAAGTCGATGATCGGACACACCAAGGCCACCGCCGGCGTCGCCGGGCTCATCAAGGCTTCGCTGGCGCTGCACCACCGCGTTCTGCCGCCGACGATCGGCGTGACCGAGCCAAACCCCGACGCCGGCTTTGACGACGGTCCGCTCTATGTCAACACCGAGGCCCGGCCGTGGCTGACGGGCGGGGCCCCGCATCCGCGGCGGGCCGGCGTCAGCGCGTTCGGCTTCGGCGGGACCGACTTCCACATCGCGCTCGAGGAACACGACGACGGCCGGCTCGGCATGCGGGAGCCGGTCGTGACACGCTGGCCGTGCGAGCTGCTGGCCTGGCGCGGCACGCCGGCTGAGATCCTCTCGGCGCTCGACGCCCTGGCGGCTCGGCTGGCGCGCGGCGAGCCGGTCAGCCTCTCCGGCTTGGCGCAATCGCTGCAGCACTCGCTGCCCGCTCCGGGTCCTGACCGCTCCGGACTGGCGCTGGTGGTCCGCTCGCTCGACGAGCTGGAGGGAAGGCTCCAGGCGGCGCGCGAGGTGGTGGCCGGCGACGCTGCCCACGTTCACCGTCCGGACGGCGTCCACTGGGCGAGAGAGCCGCTGGCTCCGGCCGGCAAGGTCGCCTTCCTGTTCCCGGGGCAGGGGTCGCAGACGCTGGACATGGGCCGGGAGCTGGCTCTGGCCTTCCCGGACGCGACCGAGCCGTTTGAGCTCGCCGACCGGCTGCTGGCCGACCGCTACGACCAGCCGCTGAGCCGCTTCGTCTACCCGCCGCCGTGGTTCACCGCCGAGGAGCGCGAGCGCCTGCAGGCGGCGTTGACCGACACCCATGTCGCGCAGCCCGCCCTGGGGGCGACCGAGCTGGCCTGTCTGCGCGTTCTGCTCCGTATCGGCGTGAAGCCGGAGATGACCGCCGGTCACAGCTACGGAGAGCTGGTGGCCCTGACCGCCGCCGGCGCTCTGGACGAGGAGCAACTGCTGACCCTGTCCGAGGCGCGCGGGCGGTTCATGGCCGAGGCCGCCGCCGGTGAGGCCGGCGCCATGGCGGCGGTCGAGGCCGACCCGGAGCGGCTGGAGCCGCTACTCGCGGGGGCCGCCGGGGTCGTCGCGGCCAACCTCAACGCCCCCGCCCAGACGGTGCTCTCCGGGCCGCGTCCGCAGGTGGAGGCGGCGGTCGGCTGGTGCCGTGACCGGGGGATCGGGGCGCGCCTGCTGCCGGTGGCCTGTGCCTTCCACTCCCCCCACGTGGCCGGAGCGCGGGCGAGGTACGCGGAGGTGCTCCGGCGGGCGCGCCTGACCGAGCCGCGCGTCCCCGTCTACTCCAACACCACCGGGAGCGCGCACGCTCCGGACCCGGAGCGGATCGTCGATGTCCTCGCCCAGCACCTCGTCGAGCCCGTCCGCTTCGTCAGCCAGGTCGAGGCGATGCACGGCGACGGCGCGCGGCTGTTCGTCGAGGTCGGACCCCGGTCCGTCCTCACCGGGCTGGTGGGCCAGATCCTCGGCGACCGCGAGCACGTGGCGGTCGCGCTCGACCAGCCGGGCCGCTCCGGACTCGCCGCGCTCACCCAGTGTCTGGCGGCGGTGGTCTCCGAGGGCGTGGCGGTGCCGCGCGGCGGCCTGGGGGCAGGGCGCCCCCGCCCCGGCGCCGGTGCCGGCGCCGACGACGCCAGGCACGACGGCCGGTCCGCGGGCGCCTCCGCGCGGCGCTGGCTGCTCGACGCCGGCCGGGTCCGTCCCGCTGACCAGCCCGCCCCCGCCCTCCTGCCGCCGATCAAACCGTCCCCCAAGGAGCCGCCTGCGATGCCCAGCACCAACGGCGCGGCGACGGTGGTGCCCGCGCCGCCGCCCGCCGCGCCCCATCCCCCGCCGACGCCCCATCCGCCGCCGACGCCGCCTGCTCACGCCGCCGACCCGTCCGCCGGTCTTCGCCCGCCGGGCGAGCTGCCGGAGCGAGCGGCCGAGGTGATGGCGCAGTACCACCAGCTCATGGGGCGCTTCCTCGAGACCCAGCGCGACGTGATGCTCGGATACCTGGGTTCCACCGCGCGCCCCGCGGCGGCCGCGAGCCGGCCGGTCGCCATGCCGGCGCTGGGGCCGGCCATGTCCGCCTTACCGGCTCCGCCGGCACCCGCTCCGCCTCTCGCCGCGACGGCCGAGGCTCCGCCCTCGGCGCTGTTGACCGGGGGGCCGGGTCCGGGCGGCAACGGAGCCGCCCCGGGATCGACGGCCGAGCCGACAGCGCCGCCGCCCGCAGCTTCGGCCGCGCCCGCCGGACCCGCGCTTGACCGGGAGCAGATCCAGACGCGGCTGCTGGCGGTCGTCAGCGAGCGCACCGGCTACCCGCCGGACATGCTCTCCCTCGACGGTGACATGGAGGGAGACCTGGGGATCGACTCGATCAAGCGGGTCGAGATCGCCGGCACGTTCACCGCGGAGCTCGGTCCGCGGCGGGACGCGATCGACATGGAGCAACTCACCGCCTGCCGGACGCTGGGCGAGGTCGTCACGCTCATCGAGACGAGCCTGGGGCAGGCCGCCGCGCAGCCCCCAGTCGCCCCTTTTAGACCGCAACCGGCCGCCACGGAGCGCATCGGCCGGTTCGTGCTGCACACCGCGAGCGCTCCCGCAACCCCCGCCCAGGAGCCGGCCGCGAGCGGCACCGTGGTGATCGCTGACGATCGCAGCGGCGTCGGCGTCGCCCTGGCGGCGGAGCTGACCCGGCACGGCCAGACGGCATTGCTCCTGCCGGCGGCGATGGAGCTCACCTCCGCCGCGGAGGCGGGCGAGCTCGCCGCCCGGCTGCGCGAGGAGTACGGGGAGGTGCGCGCCGTCGTGTACCTGTCCCCGGCCCAGGCGGAGGACGGCGGCGTGCGTACGCTGTTCATGCTCGTCCAGGCACTCGCCGGCGATCTGCGCGCCGCGGCGCGCGCCGGCGGTGCCGCGGTCCTGGGCGTGACCCGGCTCGGCGGCGCGTTCGGGACCGACGGGGACGGATCCGGCGCGGCCGGCACGGCCGCGGTCGCCGGATTCCTCAAGACGCTGGCGCTCGAATGGCAGGACGTGACCGTCCGGTGTGTCGACCTGGGGTCACCGGATCCGGACGAGGCAGCGTCGATCCTCCTGAGCGAGCTTTCCATCCATGACGGTCCGGTCGAGGTGGGGTACAGCGGCGGGCAGCGCATCCGGCCGGCGCTTGCGCCCTGCCCTCTCGTTGGGGACCGGCAGGCGTCGCTGATCGACGAGCGCAGCGTGCTGCTCATCACCGGCGGAGCGCGTGGCATCACCGCGGAGGTGGCGATTCGCCTGGCGGCGGCGCACCGGCCGACGGTCGTGCTGGTGGGGCGCACCGACGCCGGCGACGAGCCCGCCCGGACCGCGGCGCTCACCGAGATCGCCGATCTCCGGCGCGCGCTGATCGACGCTCGGCGGGCGGCCGGCGATGAGGTAACCCCGGCGGTCGTGGAGGCCGAATGCCGCAGCATCCTCGCCGGGCGCGAGGTGCGGCGGAACCTGGCTCGTCTGCGCGAAACCGGAGCCCGCGTCGAGTACCGCCGATGCGACGTGGCCAACCGGGACGCCTTCACCGAGCTCATCGAGCAGGTGTACGAGCGGTACGGCGGGATCGACGGCGTCATCCACGGCGCGGGCCTGATCGAGGACCGGCTCGTGGTCGACAAGTCGCTGGACTCGTTCGAACGCGTGATGGCCGCCAAGGCAGGTGCGGCGCAGACGCTGGCGGCCGCGCTGAAGCCGGAGCGGCTGCGCTTCCTGGTCATGTTCAGCTCCGTCTCGGCACGGTTCGGCAACCGCGGGCAGGCCGATTACGCCGCCGCCGGGGAGGTCCTCAACAAGCTCGCCCAGGAGCTCGACCGCCGGTGGCCCGCCCGCGTCGTCGCGATCAACTGGGGCCCATGGCGCTCGGCCGGCATGGTGTCCGACGCGCTGGAGCAGGAGTTCGCGCGGCGGGGTGTGGCCCTGATCGAGATCGAAGAGGGCTGCCGGCTGATGGACGACGAGCTGCGGCGCGGCCGTCCGGGGGAGACCGAGGTGGTCGTCGGCGCCGCCACCGGCCTGTCCGGCGCCGACGGCGGGCCCGCGCGCGACGCTGCCGGTCTGTCCGCCGCTGTCAGCGGGCCTGCCGGCGACGCTGCCGGCCAGCCCGCCGCTGCCGGCCAGCCCGCCGCCGCCGGCCACCGGCCGGCGCTGCTCGTCGATGAGGCCGGCGCCAGGGCGGACGACGACGGCTCGCTTGAGATCGCGCGGCCCCTCGACCTGGAGCGCGACCGGTATCTCGACCACCACCGAGTCGACGGCCGCCCGGTGCTGCCGTTCGCGGTGGCGATGGAGCTGATGGGCGAGGCCGCGACCCTCGCCTCCGGCGGTGGCGAGCTCGCCGGCCTGAGCGAGATCAGGCTGCTGCACGGCGTGACCGTGTCCGACGAGGGCGCGACGACGGTGCGGATCACCGCCGCGCCCGGGGATGCCGCCGAGGATGTGGCAGTCGCGATCTCGGGACTGGGCGCCCCCCGCCCGCATTACCGGGCCCGAGCTCGGCTCAGGGCCGACGGCGAGCGGCCCGCACCGCCGGAGCCGGTCGAGGCGCCCGACCGGCTGGCCGACCTGCGCCCGTTCCCGATGGCGATCCCGGCCGCCTATCGCGAGCTTCTCTTTCACGGTCCGCTGTTTCAGCGGATCGAGGCGATCGACGGGATGGATGCGCGGGGAGCGACCACCCGCCTGCGCGCCTCCCGCCCGGAGGACTGCGTGGCCGGCGCCGAGGGCGCCCGGTGGCTGCTGGACCCGGTCATGCTCGACGCCGCCCTGCAGGTGCAGGTGCTGTGGGCTCGGCTGGAATGGGACGTCACCCTGCTGCCCGCGGAAATCGCCGGCTACACGCGGGTCGATCGCGTGCGGCCGGGGGGCCTCATCCGCCACGAGATGCGGATCAGGGCCGAGAGCCACGCGCCGCTGTGCCGCGCCGACCACTGGTTCCTCGGCCCCGGCGGCCGCCTGGTCGCCTCGCTGACGGATGTGGTGGGGGTCGGCACGAAGGCTCTCAACCGGCTGGCGGAGGTGGTGCCGGCATGACGGCTGCACCCGGCGTGGCGATCGTCGGCATGGCCTGTCTGTTTCCGGGCGCGCCGGATGTCGACGCGTACTGGCGCAACATCCTGGGCAAGGTCGACGCGGTGTCGGACCCGCCGCCGGAGTCGTGGGACCCGGACGTCTATTACGACCCGGAGTTCTCCGACCCGGACCGGACCTACTGCCGGCGGGGCGGGTACCTCGGCTCATTGGCGGCGTTCGACCCGCTGCCGTACGGCATTCCCCCGGTGGCCGTCGGCGGCGAGCCTGACCAGTGGCTGGCGCTGGCGGTGGCTCACGCCGCGCTGGCCGACGCCGGCGCCCTCGACCTGCCGGACGAGATCCGCACCAAGACCGCGATCATCCTCGGCAAGGGCACGTACCTGAACGGCGGCAACGCGATCGCGGTGCAGCGCGGGCTGGTCGTCGGACAGACGATCGACCTCATTCGCGGGCTGCATCCGGAGTACGGCGACGACGAGCTGGCCGAGCTGCGAAGCGCGCTGCAAGCGGTGCTGCCGCCGCTCACGCCGGACACGGTCCCGGGGCTGATCCCCAACATCATCGTGGGGCGGATCGCGAACCGGCTGGACCTGATGGGCCCGGCGTACACCGTCGATGCCGCCTGCGCCTCGTCCCTGGTCGCGGTCGGCCACGCGGTGCGAGACCTGCGCTCCGGGGAGTGCGACCTGGCGCTGGCCGGCGGGTCCCAGGTGTGGATGCCGGTGGCGACGCTCAACCTGTTCTGCCGGCTGGGGGCGCTCTCCCGGCGAGAGCAGCTGCGCGCCTTCGACAAGGACGCCGACGGGACGCTGCTCGGCGAGGGGATTGGGATGGTGGTGCTCAAGCGCCTGCCGGACGCGGTCAGGGACGGCGACCGGGTGTACGCGGTCATCCGCGGCGTCGGGGTGTCGAGCGACGGGCGCGGGCTGGGCGTCATGGCGCCCCGCCGCGAGGGTGAGGAGCTGGCGCTTCGCCGGGCGTACGACAGCGCCGGGGTCCCCCCGGAGACGGTCGGCTTGATCGAGGCTCACGGGACCGGCACTCCGGTGGGGGACGTCACCGAGGTGCGGTCGTTGACAGCGGTCTTCGGCGAGCGTGACGGTGAGCTCCCCCGCTGCGCGCTGGGCACCGTGAAGTCGATGATCAGCCACACCATCCCGGCGGCCGGCGTGGCCGGGCTGATCAAGACGGCGCTCGCTCTCCATCACCGGGTCCTGCCCCCGACGCTGCACTGCGACGAGCCCAACCCGGAGCTGGAGCTCGAGCGCACGCCGTTCTACATCAACACCGAGACCCGGCCGTGGATCCACGGCGGCCCGGTCCCGCGGCGCGCCGGCATCAACGCGTTCGGCTTCGGCGGCATCAACGCCCACGCGGTGCTGGAGGAGTTCGAGGGCGAGGTCCGGCGTGATCACCGGCCGCCCTGGGAGACCGAGGTGTGCGTGCTCGAGGCCGAGTCGGCGGCGGAGCTGGCCGACCGGGCGGATGCGCTCGCCGCCGCGCTGGCGGGCGAGGACCGGTTCAGCCTCATCGATCTGGCGCACACGCTCGCGGGCGAGCTGGGCGAGACGCCGGGCCGGCGACGCCTGGCGATCGTCGCCTCGTCGGTGGCCGACCTGCGAGCCAAGCTCGGCCAGGCGATCGAGAAGCTGCGCGCACCCGACTGCGCGCGCATCCGGACGATGTCCGGCATCTACTACGAGTCCCGGCCGCTGGGCCGCGACGCCAAGTGCGCGTTCGTCTTCCCCGGCGAGGGCTCCCAGTACCCGGGGATGCTGTCGGATCTGTGCCTGCATTTCGGCGAGGCCCGCGCGGTGTTCGACCGGATCGACCGCCTGTACGTCGATCATCCCCGGGGGCACCTGCTCAGCGACTGGGTGTTCCCGCGGCCGGCGTTCTCGGACTCCGAGCGGGCGCGCACCGAGGCACGCCTGATGGAGCTCGACATCGCCGTCGAGTCGGTGCTGACCGCCAATGCGGCCGTCTACGCCGTCGTCAGCCGTCTCGTCCGGCGCATCGATGCCCTGGTCGGCCACAGCACCGGCGAGCACTCGGCGGCGATGGCCGCCGGCGCGCTCGATCTCGACACCGACGAGCGGCTCGGCCACCTTCTGTCACGGCCTGCACGACTCCTACGCCGACGCCGCCGCCCGCCACGACGTGCCCGGGGCGGTCCTGCTGGCCCTCGGCACCGATGCCGAGAGCGCGGGTCGCATCGGCGTCGCCGCCGGCCCGGGGCTGTACCTGGCGATGGACAACTGTCCCCATCAGGTGGTGCTGGTGGGGGAGGCGGCCGCCGCCGGGCGCGCCCGCGAGCTTGCCGCGGCCGAGGGGATCGTGTGCGAGCAGCTTCCCTACGACCGCGCGGTGCACACGCCGCTGTTCGCTCCCTTCGCGGAGGACCTGCGGGCGGTCTTCGCCCAGCTGCCCGTCCGCGCCCCGGACCGGGGACTGTGGTCCTGCACGACGGCGGCCCCCTGCCCCGCCGACCCGGAGGAGATACGCGAGCTGCTCGTCGAGCACTGGACGTCGCCGGTGCGATTCCGGGAGACGATGGAGGCTCTCCACGACGCCGGCGCCCGGATCTTCATCGAGGTGGGTCCGCGCGGGAACCTCACCGCGTTCGTCCAGGACATCCTCCGCGGCCGGGAGTTCTGCGCCGTCGCCGCCGACACGCTGCGCCGGTCCGGCATCACCCAGCTCAACCATCTGGCCGCGATGCTGTCCGCTCACGACGTCGACCTCGACCTCGGGTGCCTGTTCGAGGGGCGCGGGGCCGGCCAGGTCGACTGGAGCGCGCCCGCCTCGGCGGCCACGGATCCGCCCCGGGGCACGATCCCGCTGGCGACGAGCTGGCCGATGCTCCGGCTCGAGGACGAGGTGCTCGAGCGCTGGCGGCGCCGCCCGGCCGAGCCAGTCGCCGTGCCTGCGGAGCCGGCGGGGCTGCCGGCCCTGCCGGCGGTCGTCAACGGCGGCGGGACGTGGGCACCGCCGGACGAAGTGGCAATGGAGCCGGCGCTCGGCGGCGGGGTCGCCGTCCTGGACGCGGACGTCGCGGCGGTCGTCGAGAGCCACCTGCACACGATGGAGCGCTTCCTGGACGTCAGCACCGACGTGATGGCGACCTACCTGGGGGCGGCCCCGCCGGTCGCCCCGCAGCGGCCTCTCGTCGGAGAGATCGTCGCGCTGCGGTCGCACGAGGAGCTGGTCGCGCGCCGGGTCCTGCGCCGCGACGAGGACCTCTACCTGAAGGACCACAGCTTCGCCTGGACGGTCTCGCGCAGCGACCCGGATCTGGCCGCGGTCACGGTGATGCCCCTGGCGATGAGCATTGAGGTCCTCGCCGAGGCGGCGGCGGCGCTGGTGCCGGGCAGCGTCGTCACCGGGGTGCGGGATCTCCGGGGTCACCGCTGGCTGGAGGTGGGGGAGGACCCGGTGACGATCGAGCTGCGCGCATCTCGCCTCGCCGCCGAGGGGACAGCCGCCCGGGTGCGCGTCGAGCTGCACGACGTGGCTGCCGACCGCCAAGCGGAGCCGCTCGTCGAAGCGACGGTCGTACTCGAGGATGATTTCCCGCCGGCGCCGCCCCCCGCGGTTCCCGCGCCCGCCGGCGGACGGCTGTCGCGCCGGCGCCAGGGCGAGCTGTACGGCGAGGACATGTTCCACGGGCCGATGTGGCAAGGCGTAGAGGCCGTCGACGTCGTCGCGCCGGATGGAGTGATGGGCCGCCTCCGCGTTCTGCCGCGCGCCGGCCTGCTCAGCAGTGACCCGGCGCCGGATCTCGTCCTGGATCCGGTCACGCTGGATGCCGCCGGTCAGCTCATCGGCTTCTGGGCCGCCGAGACCCAGGAGCGGGCCAGGATCGTGTTCCCGTTCCGGCTGGACGCGCTCGAGGTCTTCCGGCCGGCACCGGCAGCGGGCGAGATCGTGTCCTGCACGGCGGCCGTCGAGCGGCGGGGGAGCCGCCTGGTGACATCCGACATCGACATCGTCGGCGGCGACGGGCGATGCTGGATGAGCCTGCGCGGCTGGCAGGACCGGCGCTTCGATGTCCCGGATCAGCTCCGCCCGCTCACCGTGGCGGCCCGGCTGGCACCCCTGTCGCGCCCATGGACCGTGTCGGCCGCCTCACCTCGGCACGCCGTCGCGCTGCGCCGGCTCGATGCCAGGATCGGCGATGACGCCGCCTTCTGGAAGCGCGTCTGGGCCTCACGGGTCCTGGGGCGGCAGCGAGCGCGAGCTGTTCGCGACGCTGAGGACGCCGGAGGAGCGTCAGCTGGAATGGCTGGCGGCTCGGACCGCGGCCAAGGAGGCGGTGGCCGAGCTGGTCCGGGCCGAGCGTGGTCTGACGCTGCTCCCCGCGGAGATCGAGATCCTGCCCGCCGAGCGCGGGGGCCCGGAGGTGGTCACGCCCCGGGCCGGCGAGCTCGACGCGGTGCCGCTCGTCTCCCTGGCCCACACGCATGGCCGCGCCGTGGCGGCCGCGATGCTGGCGCCTCGCGGCCGGAGCGCCGGGGTCGGGGTCGACGTCGAATCGCTGCACCGGCTCCCCCCGGGATTCGCCGAGGTGGCGCTGTCGGAGCGGGAACGCGAGCTTCTCGCGGAGGTCACGAGCGACGCGACCGACGAGTGGCTGCTGCGCTGCTGGTGTGCCAAGGAGGCCGCCGGCAAGGCCGTCGGCGAGGGCATGGGCGGGGGCGCGGGGGTTCCGGCGGTGGTCGAGCTATCGCTGTCGACCGGCCGGCTGGCCGTGACCGCCGGCGCACGACGGATGCAGGTGCAGACTTGGCGCGACGACGATCTGGTGGCCGCCACGGCGACCTTCGAGGAGGGCACATCTCTTGATGCATGAGCTCGACCTGCAGGTGACGGCCGGGATCCTCCGGCTGCTCGAGGAGCTCAAGGGCGACTGGGAGTACGACGGTGCGATCGCCCCGGAGACCCGCTTCATCGCCGACCTCGGCCTGGAGTCGCTGGAGATCGTCGTGCTCGCGACGATGATCCAGCAGCAGTACGGACGATTGCCGTTCCCGGCGTATTTCGACGAGATCGGACAGCGCCCGGTGGAGCAGCGCGACGTCACGGTCGCGGAGCTGGTCGGCTTCGTGTGCGAGCACCGCCAAACGATCGGCCAGGAGGTGTGAACGTGTCGACCACCCGGACCAGCCACAGTCCGACGGTCCTGATCGGACTTGACGGTGCGACCTTCGACGTGCTCGACCCGTACGTCCAGCAGGGCATCATGCCGTTCCTGGGAGGTCTGATGGCGAGCGGCGCCCGCGCGCAGCTGCGATCGGTGATGCCGGCGCTGACCCCGCCGGCCTGGACGTCGCTCGCCACCGGCAAGCACCCCGGCCAGCACGGCATCTTCGACTTCTTCCAGAAGGAGGAGCCGGACAGCATCTACTTCTCCTACGCCAGCTCGCAGGACGTCCGCAGTGAGACGATCTGGAGCCTGGCCTCCGACCAGGACCGGCGGGTCACAGCGCTCAACTTCCCGCTGATGTTCCCGCCCCCGGCCGTCGACGGATCGGTGGTGCCGGGCGGGATGATGCCGTGGCGACAGCTGCGCCTGGGCTGTCACCCGCCCGGCCTGTTCACCCGGCTCAAGCAGCTGCCGGGGTTCAACCCGCGGGAGATGCTCGACATGGAGCTCGAGGTCAAGGCGATCGACGGCTGCCCGGAGGATGAGTACGCCGACTGGGTCGAGCTGCACATCCGCCGCGAGCAGCGTTGGGCCGAGGTCCTGCGCTATCTCATGGAGGAGGAGCCGGCCGATCTCACCGCGATCCTGTTCGACGGCGTCGACAAGCTCCAGCACCTCTGCTGGCGCTTCATCGATCCGGCGTGCCGGCCGCCGCACCCCACGGCGTGGGAGCAGGCGATGATCGAGCGCTGCGAGCGCTACTTCGGCTCGCTTGACCGTCTCATCGCCGACATCGTTGAGCGCGCGGGATCGGAGGCCACGGTGATCCTGGCCTCCGATCATGGATTCGGTCCCACCCGCGACGTGTTCCACATCAACTCGTGGCTGGAGCACCAGGGCTACCTCCGCTGGGCCGACGACGAGGGTGGGGTCCCGGCGCGCCCCACAGATGTCGGGTTCGCGGAGATGACGCGACACGTGCACGCCCTCGACTGGTCGCGCACGCTCGCCTACGCCGCCACCCCCTCGAGCCAGGGCGTCCACATCGTGGCCCGGACTCCAGGGACCGACGCGAAGCTGCCGGAGGAGGAGCGCGCGCGAATCGCGCTGGACCTCGCCGCCGCTCTGCTCGAGCTCCGCCACCCGGACACCGGCGAGGCGCTGGTCGACGAGGTGTGGACCCGTGAGCAGGCGTTCGTGGGACCCTTCGAGAGCCTCGGACCGGACATCTCCATGGTGCTCGCCGACGGCGGGACGATGTCGATCCTCCCGTCCCAGGACATCGTCGCCCGCCGGGATCAGGTCCGCGGGCACCACCGATGGGACGGGATCTTCATCGCCGCCGGCCCGGGCATCCGCTCCGGTGTGGAGGTCGAGCCGCTGTCGATCGTCGACGTGGCGCCGCTGATCCTGCACCGGCTGGGGCTCGGCGTGCCGGACGACATGGCCGGGCGGGTTCCGACGTCGATCCTCGAGCCCGCCGAGCTGGAGCGGCGACCGCCCCGGCTGGTGGCTGCCCCGGATGCCCCGGTCGTCGCGGCGCCGGCCGGGGTGCGGATGGAGCTCGAGCCCGAAGAGCAGGCGGCCCTGATGGACCGCCTGCGAGCGCTGGGGTACGTCGAATGACCGCCACCGGGGAGCGTTAGCGCGGTGCCCAAGATCGCCCTGCGCAGCGGCGTGCGCCTCCACTACCAACAGGTCGGCGACGGCCCCGATGTGGTCATGGTCCACGGGATCACGGGAAACCTCGCCGCCTGGCATCTGCACATCGTCCCCGCGCTGTCGGACCGCTTCCGCATCCTCACCTACGACCTGCGCGGCCACGGCTACAGCGATACGCCCTCGACCGGTTACAGCCCGGATGACATGGCCACCGATCTCGCCGGCCTCCTCGACGCGCTCGACTTGCCGCAGGCCGTCATCGTCGGCCACAGCTACGGGGCGGATGTGGCGCTCTACTTCGCCGCGCGCCATCCCGACCGCACGCGCGAGGTGATCGCCATCGAGTCCGCCCTGCCCGCGCTGGAGGAATCGCGCCGCGGCGACGATTGGGTCGGCTGGTCATACTGGGCCCGCGCGCTGGAGGAGGCCGGGCACAGCGTGCCGACGGACCGGCGTTCGGATCTGAGGTACATGATCCGGGCCACGATCGACCTGCCCAAGCAGTGGGGACCGCTGAAGGGCCTCCCGCGCAACCCCAAGCCGCTCGTCCGCCTGCTGGAGGAGACCACCCTCCCGGAGGACTATCGCCGGATCGGAACGCTGTCTCTGGAGCGGATCGCTGACGTGCAGACGCCGGTGACGCTGATGTATTCCGAGCGGTCGGCGTTCCTGGACACGTTCCAGTACCTCAACGCCCACCTGCCGCATCCCCATCCCGTTCTGCTGCCGCAGACCGAGTGGGGGCACTTCGGCCCGCTGGAGCAGCCCGAGGTGGTCGCCAGCGAGATCGCCGCGCGGTTGACACCGCCAATCCCGTCGACGCAGCGAGGAAGCTGATGCACGCCACCAACAGAGGACGCCCCGGGCGGCCGGGCGACGCCGTCATCATCACCGGGAGCGGCACGGGATTGGGACGCGAGACGGCGCTGCACCTGGCCGCCCAGGGGTTCCGCGTGTTCGCGACCACCCGCACCGAGCCCCAGCGCGGCGAGCTGGCGCAGGCGGCCGGGGACCGGGGACTCGAGCTGGAGGTCCTCCATCTGGATCTGACCGACCGGGCCAGCATCGACGCCGCGGTCGCCGCCGTCGCCGAGCGCTGTGGCGGTGTCTTCGCCCTTATCAACAATGCCGGCGTCGGCCTGCGCGGCTGCGTCGAGGACTGCTCCGAGGAGGAGATCAGGCGGCTGTTCGAGACAAACGTGCTGGGGACGGTCGCCGTCACCCAAGCGGTCCTGCCGCACATGCGCGAGGCCGGCTGCGGGCGGATCGTCACCGTGTCGTCGGTCGGTGGGCGCGTGTGCGGGTTCGGCGTGACCATGTACTGCGCCTCCAAGTTCGCACAGGAGGGTCTCGGCGAAGGACTGGCGCAGGAGCTGGCGCCGTTCGGCATCCAGTCGGTGATCGTCGAGCCCGGCATGATCGAGACCACCCGGTGGTCGCTGCACCGGGGAACCGCCGCCCGCGCCAGCGATCCGAGCAGCCCGTACCACGATCTCTTCTGGGCCAGCGAGGCGATCGCCGACAAGATCGTCGCCCGCTCGCCCACTCGGCCTCAGGACGTGGCGCGCACGATCCACGAGGCGCTCGTCGCCCGCCGGCCGCGGATGCGCTACGTGGTCGGACGCGGCGCGTCGGTCGTCATCGCGCTCCGGCGGCATCTGCCCCAGGGCATGTTCGAGCAGCTGTACTTCGGCGGTCATATCCGCCGCCTGGAGAAGCGGGTCCGGTCGGCGAGCTCGGCGGCATCGGTGCAGGCAGTGCGATGAGCCGGCGCTTCCTGATCACCCTGTGGCCGTTCACCGGCCACCTGCTTCCCCAGATGAGCATCGCCATGGCCCTGCGCGAGCGGGGGCACGAGGTGGCCTTCTACAGCGGCGAGGCGGCCCGCGGCATCGTCGAGTCCCAGGACTTTGAGTTCCTCGGCGTTCCAGCGCCTCGATCAGGAGAGAGGCGTTCGCGACGATGCGCGCCGTCGACAGCGGTGATCGCCGCAGCCGGCCCGGAGGGGGCCGGCTGCTCCCGCTCATGCGCGACTGGCTGGTGGAGACGATCCCGGACCAGCTCGCCGACCTGCGCCCGCTGCTGGCGCGCTGGCGGCCCGACGTGATCGCGACCGACCTCTCTCTGTGGGGCCCGGTCGTCGTGCTCCCCGAGCTGGGCGACGTGCCCGTGGCGCTGTCCTCGACGTTCATGGGTCCGCTCATCCCCGGTCCGGACGCGCCGGCATTCGGCTTCGGCCTGCGCCCTCCAGCGACGCGCGCCGAGCGCGCACTGGCGCGTAGCGCTGACCGCCGCCACCGAGCTGGCCGGCCGGGGACTGCGGCGGCGCGTGGACGCGATCCGCGCCGGATACGGGCTGCGGCCGCTCGGCATGTCGGTCAACCAGTACACGGCGACGCTGCCGCTCTACCTCGTCGGCAGCATTCCGGACCTTGACTACAACCGGCGGCGACCTTCCGCCGAGCGTGCGCTACGTCGGCAACTGCATCTGGTACCCCGACCGGGACGAGGGGACGGCGGGCTGGCTGGAGCGAGTGCCCGCGGGCAGGCCGTGGGTGCACGTCACCGAGAGCACGCTCGCCTACGGGGACCCCTTCCTGCTCCGAACGGCGATCGCGGCGCTCGCCGGCCGCGACGTCGAGGTGATCATCACGACGGGCGGTCAACGTGACCGCGGACGCCTCGGCCTCGATACGCGAGCGCCGAACGTCCACGTGACATCGTGGCTGAGCCACGGCGAGCTGCTCCCCCGCTGCTCGGCGCTGGTGACCGTGGGCGGCAAGGCGACCGTGCTCGCCGCCGCCGAGGCGGGTGTCCCGCTTGTCGTCGTGCCGACCACCTGGGACAAGCCGGACAACGCCCGGCGCGTCACCGAGGCGGGGCTGGGGGTGCGGGTGCCGCCCCGCCGCTGCACCGCCCAGAGGCTGCGCGCTGCCATCCGGCGGGTGCTCGACGACCCGCGCTACCGCATGAGCGCTCAGCGCCTGTCCGAAACGCTGGCGAAAGCGCCGGGTTCGGCGGGCGCCGCAGAGCTTCTCGAAGCACTGGCGAGCGGACGCCGGGTCGCCGGGAACCTGGCTGCCGTCAACGGAGGTGAGGAGTGACCGTCATCGGACTTCAGGCGCCAAGCGAGGCTCGGACCGATCCGTTCAGTCTGCCGCCCTCAGCTCGCGTCCCCCGCTGGCCGCGGCTGCTGTCGTATGTGGGTCGGTGGGGTCGTGCCAGGAGGTGGCTCCCAGCAGACGCGAAGCGCGTGCTGGACGTTGGTTGCGCGTTTGGACATGGCTCCGCCGCGCTCGCAGCGCCTGGGCCGGACGGCCGCGTGGTAATTGGCGTCGAGCGCGATCCGGACCATCTCAGCAAGGCTCGCCGACAATTCCCTTGGAGCGTTCTCGTGGTGAGCGTCCCTCATCGCGGCCCGCTGCGCTGGTTGGACGCTCTCAGCCTTTACGCTGCCATTCGGGGCTGGTGGCCTTCGCTTCCGTCGCCGGACGCCGCGGCCGAGTCTGGTGGCCACGAACATCACCACTACGCGTCAGCTGACCTGCAGGCCTTGCTTGAACCGGGGTTTGTCGTCGATCGGCGCGCCCGTACAGGACTAGGCCTCCAGGAACTCGTGGCGATCGTTGTGTGCCTGATCCGGGTGGGGCTCCGCGCGCCAAGGGTCACCAACGCACTGCTGCCAGTTCATCTGCTCGTCTACCTCGTCGACGATCCGATCCCCAGTGGCCCGCTCGATTACCGTCGGTCGGTTTGGGTGCGGCCAAGCGCCATGGGAGGGTTGCGATGAGTACTCGCGTCCTGTTCACCTGTTGGCCGTTTGAGGGCCATGTGTTCCCGCAGCTCAGTATCGCTCTGGCTGCTCGCGAGCGCGGCGACGAGGTCGCGTTCTACACCGGTCGGCGCATGCGCGACACCGTCCGTGCCGAGGGCATGAAGGTCTTTCCGTTCGACCGGGTCGAGGGAGCCTGGGAGGCGGTGCGATCGCGCGAGCGCGCCGTCACCGGACGCCGCCAGTCGCTGCGCGTCCAGCGGGAGGCCTTCCGCAACTGGCTCGTCGAGTCGATCCCTGCCCAGGTTGCGGATCTGCGCGCGGTAATCGACCACTGGTGTCCGGAAGTCATTGCGACCGACACGTTCATGTGGGGGCCGAGCCTCGTCCTTTGGGAGGCGACTCCGATCCCGGTAGCGCTCTCCGCCCCGATGACTTTCGCGCTCGTGCCTGGCCCCGACGCGCCGCCGGCGGGGTCGCGCGTACCGCCCCCCCGGACGGTCCGGACGCGGGCGCAGGCGGCTCTGGTACAGAGGATCATCGACATGCTTGCGCACGGTACGCGCAGGCGGCTGGACGAGATCCGTGCTTCGTATGGCCTGGAGCCGCTGTGCTCCTCCGTCAACGCCTTCTACGCCCGGCTGCCGCTGTACTTGATCGGGAGCGTTCCGGACCTCGACCTGCGTCGCTCAGACCTTCCATCGAGCGTCCGATACGTCGGCCCGCTGGTCTGGCACCCGCCGGAATCGCCGGAATCACGCGCCTGGCTCGACACGCTTCCGACGAAGGTCCCATGGGTCCACGTGACAGAGGGGACCTCACACACGCAGAAGTCGTTCCTACTGCGGGCCGCCGCCCGCGGCCTCGCCGACGCGCCGGTGGAGGCCATCCTCACGACGGGTCCCGAACGCGACGCCGGGACGCTGGACCTCGGGCCACCGTCGGCTAACGTGCACGTCAAGGGTTGGCTCAGCCACAGCGAGCTGCTACCGCGTTGCGCGGTCGTAGTGACCACCGGCGGGCCTGCCACGATCGTGGCGTCGCTCAGCGCGGGGGTGCCACTGATCGTCGTGCCGACGACGTGGGACAAGCCCGATTGCGCGCTGCGCGTTGTCGATGCCGGCGCCGGCATACGGCTGTCGCCGCGGCAATGCACGCCTCAGCGCCTGCGCGCGGCGGTTGAGTCTGTCCTGGCCGATCCGCGCTACCGTCGCAACGCGGCGCGGATCGCCGACCGACTCGCCGCGGCGCCCGGTCCAGCGGGCGCCGCTGAGTTGATCGGGGCGCTTGCCGGTAGCGCGACGTCAACAGTAGCCACCGCCGCAGGAGGTGCTCCATGGCACCGCGTGTAGTCTTCTCGTGCTGGCCGTTCAAGGGCCAGCCGGGCAGCGGAACTGCTCGCCGCCGGTCCATCGGGCGCTGCGCAGCTCATCAGGAATCTCACCGTTGGGTCGTCCGGAGAACGACCGAAACCGGCGGCGCGCGCGCCGCAAGGAGTTGCGTATGACGAAGTCCTGGTTGTGGACGCGGCGCCTCGCCGCGGTGCTTCTCGTCGCGAGCGGGTTTCTGTTCTCAGCGGACGCGCCGGCGGCGCCGCCTTCGATCGCTGCGTCGCCCGCTGGGGCGCCAGCGTCGGTTACCACGCTTGCCAAGCACGGCTTCGGCGATCGTCAGAACGACTACGCCTGGGCGATGGCCTGGTTCAAGGGCAAGCTCTACGTCGGAACGAGTCGCGACGAGTTGTGCGTCGAGAACGCGACGAGCAAGTACTACTTCCCGTTTTCGAACGAGTACACCACGAACCCGGCGCCGGGCGTGCACTGCCCAAAGAACCCCTACGACCTCGACCTGCGGGCCGAGATCTGGCAGTACACGCCGCAGACCGGCAATTGGCGGATGGTGTACCGTGCTCCCGCCGACATCCCGAATCCTCTCGCGCGCGGGAAGTTCGTCGCCCGCGACATCGCCTACCGCGGCATGACGGTGATGCGCGACAGCCACGGGCGTCAGGCGCTGTTCATCAGCGGCGTGACCGCCGACGAGTACATCCCGGAGCTGGCGCCGAGCCACCCGCCACGCCTGCTCCGGACCTACGACGGCCTGCACTTCGATGACATCGCCGTGCCGATCGTCGTCCACCGCAGCGGCGGCTACGTCGACCATCGAGCAATCGGCTTCCGTGGGCTGGAGGTCTGGAACGACCGGCTCTATGTTCTCGCCTCGACGGCGCTGACCGGCGACGGCGCCGTCTTCGAGGTGCGCCACCCGTTTGCCCACAAGGCGCAGTTCATCCAGGTCAGCCCGCCCGGCATTCATGTGTTCGAGATGGCGCAGTTCGACGGCCACCTGTACCTCGGCACGGCCAGCGTCACCGGTGGGTACGGGGTCTACAAGACGCCGTCGACGCGGGTGCCGCAGCGCGTGCCCTGGAGACTCAGACCTGTGGTCACCCATGGGGCGGGGAATCCGCAGCAGATCTCGGTGGTCTCGATGCAGGTCTTCAGGGGTTACCTCTACGTCGGCGCGACCAGCTGGTGGCACACGGACACCAAGCAGTTCCCGCCTGCGGAGCTGATCCGCATTGATCACAACGACCGGTGGGAGTTGGTCGCCGGAGATCCCCGCAAAGGACCGGATGGACAGTGGCGCTACCCGATCAGCGGGCTGCCGGGAGGCTTCGGCAGCCCCTTCAACTCGCATTTCTGGCGGATGACCGACGAGGGCGGCGCGCTGTTCGTGGGGACGAACGACTGGAGCTGGGTGCTGCAGGACACAAAGGCCTGGGCCCCCAAGTGGTGGCGGCTCGCCAAACGAGTGCTCGGACCGGGATTCGGCTTCGATCTCTGGAAGAGCTGCGACGGGGTCTCGTGGTCCCCCGTGACGACTGACGCGTTCGGCGCCGACCCGGACGACTTCGGGGTCCGTACCCTGGTGCCCTCCAGCGACGGGTTCATCCTTGGCACTGCGAACCACGCGCACGGCACGCGGATCTGGGAAGCTCGGGGGCTCTCATCGTGCAGCGGGCAGAGCGGGCGCCAGGCGCTTGCCGCCCGGACGGCGGCCCGGCAACCGCCGCAGAGCCTGCTCACCGACGTGCAGGCCGGCGGCACAGTTCTCTCCTGGGAACGCTCGTCCGGGGCCGTTAAGTATCGCGTCGAGCGGGCGCAGTACACCGAAGAGCCGCTGAGCCTGCGGCCACCAACCAGACTCCCAGGATCCTTCCCCTACGAGGACGCTGTGCCCGCGACAGTCGCCCCGGGAACACGCGGCAGTCTCAGGCTCCGGGTCCCGATCCTCGGAGCGTTCGAGGCGCTCGGCACGACGACGCACCTCGACTTCGTCGACCGGACACGGACGCCGGGCGTACGGTACCTCTACCGCGTCGTGGCCGAAACGGAGTCGGGCGCGACCTCGGCGCCATCGAACCTGCAGCAGGTCCCGGATCCGCGGCCGCCTGCCACCTTCGCGCAACTTGAGCGCGCCGCTCACGGGTCGGTCGCGGTGGCCGCGATAGCCCAGATCTACAAGGGCACAGCCAGTGTCCTCGCACACCTCGCGCGGCTGGCTCGCACCGCCGGCAGCGACGAGGTCCGCGAATTGGCGTACCGGCTTGAGCGGCGCCTGAGGTACGAGAACGTGGCCGCAAGCTCCGCGAGGGGTGGTTGACGTGCGCGTGACCATACTAACCGTCGGCTCGCGCGGGGACGTTCAGCCGCTCGTCGCCTTCGGAGTCGGGCTCAGGAACGCTGGCCATGAGGTGCTGCTCGCGACCCATCCCCGCTACGCGCCCCTCGTTTTCCGGCACGGTCTTGAGTTCGCGCCCCTTGCCGAAGGTCATGTGAGCCGCGGGCTCGACACTGAGCAGGGCCGCCGCTGGATCGAGAAGGGCAGCCGTCGACTCCCCGCCGCGGTCGGCTTCATCCGCGACGCGCGCTCCGTAGCGCGGCAGCGCCTCTCCGATGCTGTGCGCGCCTGCGAGGATGCCGACGCGGTCGTGGCGTTCAACCTTACGATCGTGCTCGGCTGGCAGGTGGCCGAGCTGCTGGGCATACCGCTGGTGCGCGCGACCAACGAGCCGCCGGTGCAAGTGATGACCCCGCGGGCTGCGCGTCTGGCGCCGCTCGCCTGGCAGACCGGGTGGCTCGCCGCTCGGCCTTGGCTGAACGCAGTGCGGCGGGACGCGGTCGGCGCCGGGCCGCTCCCCCTCCGCGAACCGCTCGCCGCGCTCAACCGCCGCGGCGAGCGTGCGCTGCTCGCGTTCAGCGCGGAGGTGTTGCCACCGCCGCCCGGTCTCGGAGACTCGTTTGAGGTCACCGGCTACTGGTTCCTGGAAGGCACCGACGATCAGCCGCCGCCGAACGCCCTGCTCGACTTTCTCGCGGACGGTCCGCCACCGGTGGCGGTTGGCTTCGGGACGATGATCGACACCGATCCCGCGGCAACTATCCGCCTCGTCTCCGATGCGCTGGAGCGTGCCGGACAACGCGGTGTGCTGGTCGCCAGGACCGACGACGTTCGGTTGCCGCCGCACCTCTGTGCGGTCGAACGAATCGACCACTCCTGGCTGTTCACGCGCTGCAGCGCGGCCGTGCACCACTCGGCTGTGGGCACCGTCGCGACGACGTTGCGCGCTGGCATCCCGATCGTTCCGGTCCCGCACATGACCCCCCAGTTCTTCTGGGCGCGTCGCGTGAACGAGCTCGGGGTTGGCCCGCCGCCGATCCGCCGGCGCCAGCTCACAACCGAGCGTCTCGCTGAGGCGATCCGCGTGGTGACCAATGACGAGGCGATCCAGCAACATGCGGCCGAACTCGGTGAGCGCATCCGCCGCGAGGACGGCGTCGCCCGTGCCGTGGAGGCATTCGAGCGTCGCGTCTGCGCAAGCCGCCCCAGCCAGATTTCCGCAGTCACATCAGCCACATAGGAGTCAGCAACTCATGCGAAAGATCGCCCTCATGTTCCTGGCCACAGCGGCTGGCCTGCTCGGCGCGGTGGCGCCCGCAGCCGCGCTCACCATGGCGGTGGCGACCCCGGCCAAGGCTGGCAAGCCCTCCACGCTTCACTTCGACATAGACGGCGCCGATCTGCCGATCAGCGGACGCATTCCGCTGACGCTTCGGGTGGAAACTCAGCCAGGCTTTCGCGTGAACCTCCAGGCGATCGCGAAGCGCTGCAGCGAAGAGTCGGCGAAGCTGAACAACTGCCCGGCTGCGAGCCTGTTCGGCAAGGGCTCGCTGGTCATCGGGGTGACAACCACGACTCAGGTGCGGACTGTCACGATTCCGTTGTATGTGTACCTGCACTCCAGCACCAGGATTCTGGCGGTCGCGAAGGTGTTCGGTTGGCAGGTGGTTCCCGCAACCCTCGCCTCTCGCAATGGTCTCGTAGTCAGCTTCAACCCACTGCCACAGGGGCCGCCGTTCCCGGGCGTGACCTACGAACTCAAAGCAATCACCCTCAACTTCGGCGCCACACGCGTGATCACCAAGCGAGTTGGGAAGAGGGTGAGGAAACGTCGCGTGTACCTGATTGAGAACCCGGCAGCCTGCACGGGAAGTTGGGCGGGATCGGCCTTGTTGACGTTCAAGATCGGGCCCACTGCGCCATTCTCGACCCCGATGGCGTGCTCGAAGCGATGAGCAGACTCGGGTGTATCGCTAGGGCGCAACGCGTGCCGTCCAGAGTGAGGCTCGGTCGGCGCGTGTTGATGCGTCGGCAGAGCCCAGATAAGTCCGGTGGCCTGAGGAGGTATCTCTGCGCCTTGCCCACCAGCCTGGCGGTCCTCGCTCTGGTTCAGGCCTCGCCGGCGGTGGCCGCGCCACGCGCGTGTCCCGTCGTCTCCGTCGGCGGACCGCAGGTCGGCGGCCTACAGGGAGACCCGGCAACCACCTACTCGCTCCTCGCAGGGCGCTACGCGCGAGAACCGAGGATTGCCTACAAGCTCACTGGACGGTTCCCACATGCCACGGCATACACCCTGCTCGCCATCGACGATTACACATTTGTTCCCGGGTCGCCCGGGATGCCGGCGCCCCCGGCGCCGCCTGCGGCGTACTCCCTCAGTGACTTCCAGATCAAACCTGACAGGGGATCGGTGAACCCGTTTCGTCCGGGGAATCCGATCAACGCTTCCAACCGAAACTACACCATGTGGGTCTGGCCAGACAGCATCCCGGTCCCGGCGGGACTGAGGAACGTCCTGCTGTTTCCGACGACGCCTGCAGCACCGTACGACTTCCAACATCGCTGGTCGGTCGTCCTTCGCCAGTATCAGATGGAGCCAGGCTATTCAGCGCAGCTGAGCCTGCCAAAGGTACACGCGGTCAGCACCTCACACCCCAACGTGGCTATTCCATGCCCAGCGAGCATGACCCCGAGTGCTGAGTCTTCGACACTGGCCTGGTCGGGACTTGCGAACACCCTGCACTTCTACGTGCCCGCTCTGCTCACGACACCGCCCGCGGGCGCGGCATTTCCCGATAGCAGATCGGTGTACTTCATGCGCGCGCCCTTCCAGTTCGTCGGCGCTCCGGATGGTTTCCCGGTGAACGGTGCCAACGACGCCCTAAACGCGACGTTCGATCTCTCGAAGCTCACCGTGGTCACAATCCACAAGACGCCCACGTTCTTCAACAATCAACACCTAAGGGGCAATGCCCTGATGCGCAGGTACCAGATGCGGTACATGTCGGTGGTGGTGGGCGGCGGGGCGTACACAGCCGCGGTTGCCCTTCCTGACACCTCCGCTATCTTTACACGCGATGGTTCCTGGGTCACCGTGCTGCTGCCGAGCGCGCCGCGGTTGACGCCCGGGCAAGTGCAAGAGATACGTGCCAAGGCCGCAGCACTTCGCTACAACGTGCTCCAAGATCCGTCGCCGCGTCAGCCGTATGCCACGCTTTCCTCCATCGTGATCCGCCAGAAGCTCGTCAACGGTGACTTCTGCTGTGCGGTGACGAGAGTCCCGTCGTGGACGGACCCCAACAATCCAGCCACCGCCCGGAACGACTACCGCGATTGGCCGCTGCAGACGAGCCCCGCGTTCTTCGCCAACTATGCATCGAACCCGCGCAACATGGGTCCGTATTGGATCGGCGGGGTACGTGAGTCTTTCAGCGATTTCATGGCCGGCTAGGAAAACAAGCAGGCCGTTACCGCCACATTGAGCCCGGAACTCAAGGGGATGTAGTAGCACAGCATGACGACAGCCTGGTTCCCAGAAGTCCCAAAGTCACTTCATGCGACGCCTGAATACTGGCGGACGCTCCCGACCTTAAAGTCACCATGAAACCTCGGCATAACTGGCCGACCACCGAATCGCAATCGCAGGTCAGGACCGGGCCGCTCCGAGGGGCATTGGACGCGTTGCTGCGCGCAGCGCCACAACCGCCGCCCCGGATGGAGAAGATCTTCTGGCGCATGGTTTACGAGGGCGTCGCAAGGCGTCGCGGCGACGTCCCGACGCTGATGAACTACGGCTACGCTCCGCCTGAGGGGGTCGATGAGGACCTTGCGGCGCAGGAGGAGCGTTTCGGGCTGCAGCTTTACGCTGTGGTTGCGGGGGCGGTTGATCTCGCCAACAAGGATGTGCTTGAGGTGGGTTGCGGCCAGGGCGGTGGCAGCGCGTTCGTCTTCGAGCGCTTCGGCCCGCGCTCTCTGACCGGCTTGGACATGGCAAAGACAGCGGTGCAGCGCTGTCGGAGCCGCTACGCGCGCCCGGGCCTGGAATTCGTCGTTGGCGACGCGGAAGATCTACCGTTCCCAGACGCGACGTTCGACGCTGTCCTCAGCGTGGAGTCCTCGCACTGCTACCCGGACGTGCCGCAGTTCCTCCGCGAGGTGCGACGGGTGCTGCGCCGGGACGGCCTCTTGTTGCTCGCC
>CAWJOS010000008.1:0-336091 GCA_963844555.1 uncultured Solirubrobacteraceae bacterium | reverse complement strand
GATCCGGGGACGCCCAACTTCATATAGGCGTTCATTTGCTGGGTGTTTGCCCTGATTCGCCCCTGTTGGCGGGCCGCGTGAGTGGATCCGTTTGCAGGGGATTGTCGGGGATGTGGTCCGCGCTGACGGTTGCGCGGACCAGCGACGGCGCGGCCCTGGCCGCGCCGTCCTCCTCGGAGCCTGACCGCTCCGGGGAGGTGAACCTCAAGGGTTGAGAGCGCGACAGCGGGGCGCGCGGACAGGCGGGCAGCCGCCACCGCGCAGCCGCCCCTTAAACGCTTCGACCCCCAGGTCAGCTGTTGGCGCAGCTGAGGGGGATCGAGGCCAAAACCGAAGCTCTTGGTCCGTGGGAGGACGGGAGTGCAGTCTACGCACGCCTCGGACGGACTCATGGATCAGATGCACAGGCACAAACGTGAGGTGTGGTGGATGAGCCGGCAGGCGATCGCCGCCGTTCTTGCCCGAGACGATCTCGCCTCTGGTGAGCGCCTGGTGGCGCTGTCGTTGGCGAGCTTCGCCGGGCGGGAGAACCGGGCGTGGCCCGGGGCGCCGGCCGCGTCGGCGAGGGCTGGGCTGAGCCGCAGCCGCTACCAGCAGGCGCGCGAGCAGCTGATCACGCGCGGTCTGGTCGCCGTCGATGAGCGGGCGACCGGCCGTGGTCGAGCGAGCACGGTCACTCTCCTGTTCGCTGATGCCGGTCCGTGGTGGGACGGCGAGATCAACGTCGAGCTGTTCGAGGCCGTCCTGAGCTACAGCCGGGTCCGCGGGCCCGAGCGGCTGCTGGTGGCGACGATGGCCGCGGTCGCCGACTCGGGTGGTGTGGTGAGCGATCTGTCGACCGAGCAGCTGTGTGCGGCGGCGGGGATCGCGGATAGGACGTACCGCCGCGCGCGCGGCGCGCTGCTTGCGTCGGGCGAGCTTGAGCTCGTCAGCGGCGCCGGCGGGCGCGGGAACACGAACGTCTGGATCGTGCGCGACCCGCGCACATCCGGCGCTCTGCCTGCGCCGGCGCCGCGGCGGGTGACGCCACCGACGGGGGCGCGGCCGCTCCTCGCTTCGGCCGGAAAGGGCGGCCACGATCGGACACTGACGGCTGAGAACTGTCCGATCGTGGCAGGGGTTTCCGAGACAAAGAGCGGTCAGGATCGGACAGTTTCACCGCAGAAGTGTCCTGTTGTGACCGGGGTTTCGGCAAAGGGCGGTCACGCTCGGACACTCTTCGGCCCCGCGGGAGGCGAAAGCCCGGCAGAAACCCCGGCGAAAACCCCGGCAGAAACCCCGGCGCCCGACGCGCGCGCGGGAAGGGAACCCCTGAACCCCAGAACCGGGGAACACCTTCCCAGCCCCCCTGAAGGGGGGAGCGCGCCCAGTTCGATCCTCGTCGAGGAGACCTACGTCACGGCTCGCGGCCGTACGCGGCGCCGTGCGGTCCGGGTCGATCTCGACGAGGTCCAGCGAGGCCTCGGTCTGCCCGGCCTCCCTGATCGCAACGACTGGCATCAGATCAGGGAACGCCTCCGCGACCTCGTCGGCGAGAGCATGTTCGAGATCTGGCTCGATCCGGTCGAGCTGATCGCCGTCGATCCGAGCGGGGCGCTCGTCCTCGACGCACCTCGGGCGACGTTCTCCTGGCTTCAGCACCGGTATGGGCGCGCGGTGGCTCGCTGCGCCTCAGATGTCTCGCGGTCTGTTCGGTTCGCCGGTGAGGCCGAGCGCCAGGCCTTCGCTGAGGAGGATCGGGCGCCCTCATCACCTGTCCGCGCAGTTCACGTCAACCAACGGGAGGTCTCGTGATGGTCACAGTGGTCGCAAACCAGAAGGGCGGCGTCGGCAAGACGACGACGGCGGTGAACGTCGGCGCGCAGTTCGCGCGCCGCGGTCGCCGTGTGCTCGTGGTCGACATCGATCCGCAGTTCGCGCTGACCCGGCAGCTCGGGCTCGAGGCCCGGTCGCTCGGCGTCAACCTGGTCGACGTCCTCGCCGGCCGCGCCGGCGCTGCGGACGCGATCGTCCGCGACGTGCACGGCGTCGACGTCATCCCCGCGGCCGCGGAGCTGGCCGGGGTCGAGATGAGCCTCGTCGGCGAGCTCGGACGCGAGCGGTTCCTACACGACGCGCTCGAGCCGGTCATCGACGAGTACGACGAGGTCGTGATCGACACGCCGCCGAACCTCGGGCTGCTCACCGTCAACGCGCTCGTCTGCTCGGATTGCGTGCTTGCGCCGGTCAGCGCCGAGGACGAAGGCGCCGTGCACGGCATCCTCGAGCTCCGCGGGACGATCACCAAGCTCGCCAAGCGGCTCGGCGGCGACGCTCCCCGGCTGATCGCGCTGGTCACCCGCTGGAGCCCGACGCGGATCAGCAGCCGCACCGTCGAGGACCGGCTGACCGAGGCAGGGCTGGCTCCCGCCGGGCGGATCCGGTTGCGCTCCGCGCTGGTGGCCGGGGCGGCCGCCGCGCGGGTGCCGGTGGCGAGCCTCGCGCCCGACAGCTGCGTCGCGCTCGCCTACGGCGACGTGGTCGAGCTGCTGAGTGGAGCGGCTGCGCGATGAGCATGCTTCGGACGGCGAGGACTGCTGGTCGACGATCCGCTGGCGGCGGGCGAGGACCGACGGCGGCCGGAGCCGATCCCAGCCGAGGGATCCGAGATCGCCGGGCGGCTGCGCGACGTGTCGATCGACGCAGATCCGACCCGAACCCGGCGCAGCCCCGCCGGCGGTTCGACGAGCCGGCGCTGGTCGCGCTGGCGGACTCGATCCGCGAGCGCGGCGTGCTGCAGCCGGTGATCGTGCGGCCCGTCGACGGCGGCTACGAGCTGGTCGCCGGCGAGCGCCGGTGGCGGGCCGCGCAGCTCGCCGGCGAGGAGAGCATCCCCGCGCTCGTCGACGACGCACTCGACGAGGCCGGCTCGCTCGAGCTCGCGCTGATCGAGAACATCGTCCGGGAGGAACTGAGCCCCATCGAGCAGGCCCGCACGTTCTCGGTCCTGCTCGACGACCTCCGGATGACGAGCGCGGTCCTCGCCAAGCGAATCGGGCGTAGCCGCGAGGACATCGCAAACACGATGCGTCTCCTCGCGCTCCCCGACGAGGTCATCGAGATGATCGACTCGCGGGCGCTCACCAAGGGCCACGGCAAGGTGCTGCTCACCGAGCCGGACCATCACCGCCGGCTCGTGCTCGCGCGCCAGGCGGCCGAGCGTGGCTGGTCAGTCCGTGCCCTCGAGGCGGAGATCGCCCGGGCGGCGAAACCGGCGACTCCGCGACCGGCGCCCGACCCAGATCAGTGCGCCGTGGCGACCCGGCTCGAGGATGCGATCACCCGCGCGATCGGGTGCGAAGCGACCGCCAAGCCCCACCGCCGCGGCTTCCAGATCCTCCTCGACCAGCCCGCCGCCGACCGGCTCGTGCGTGCGCTCGGCGCCGACATCGGAGTGCTCTGATGAGGACTGCCGCAAGCCGTTCCACGTGGAACGAGTCCCGCGTTCGGTCCCGCGCCCGTGCGGGACTTCGCGTGGCCCCCGCCCCCGCCAGCACTGGGTTTCCCGGGCGAGCGTGATCCCGACTACCCGCCCTCCACGAGGTCGTTCGGGTAGTCGGGATCACGCTCTTACCTTGCCTGTTCAGGCGGGGGCGGGGGCCAGCTTGAGGAGCCTGGTGGTGGCAGTGAGCAGAGTCTCGGGATCGCCGGTTTGGGGGTGAGGAGTTGAGCCCGAGGTTCGGTCCAGGGCCTGCGAGCATCGAGGGGCTGCGCTGGCTGTGCCGGGTTGGTGCAGCGCCGATTGAGCCGTGGGCCTGCGCGATGGGGTGGGCTCCGGGAAACGCTCGGTGGCATGTGGTGAGGCTGACGCGGGAGCAGTGGATCGATCGCGTGGCGCGGCCGCGCGGTAAGGGCTCGCTGTACTTCGCGACCAAGCTCGGCGTCCGAGTTGCCGGCGTCGACGTCTCTCCCGCACCGCGGCCGGCGCCGATCTGGTGGGACCACCACGATGCCTCCGCCTGGGTGGCCGCGTGGCTGACTGTCCGCGGCCGCGGACTCGTCGGTCCCCGCGAGCTGATCGCCGACGAGTCGTGGCAGGGGGAGGTCAAAGGCTCGCCCGGTGCCCGGCGGCTGATCCACACGCCGGACCTCGTCGGCATCGTGCCGGGCCGCCGCCCGGCGGCGATCGAGGTCGAGCTGGCGCGCAAGTCGAAGGCGCGCCTGCGAGCGATCCTCGGCTCTGCACTCGCGCTGGATCGCGGTCGGCAAGACGGGAGCCTGTGTCTACATCTGCGGGAACGCGGACGTGCACAAGCTCGTGGTCGCGCAGGCCGCGCCCGCGGGCCTTCGCACTTCCGACGGGAGCCTACGCGTCGAGATGCTCGACACGATCAAGGAGTTGGTTCGCGAGCGGAGCGCGGCCGTTCCACGTGGAACGCGATTGGCGGAGGGCGCGGCGTGACCCGGGTCACCCTGCTCGTCGACGTGAGTGGGGTCCTGGCGCTGGGGGCGCTCGGCGCGCTCTGCGCGTGGACGATGCGCCGCTACTCCACGCTGTCGGTGCGAAACCTCTACCCGCCCGCAGCGATCACCGCCGCTGTGCTCGGGGCGGTTCTGGCGATGAATGCGTGGACGCCGGCGATGGTGCTGGCGCCCCCGACCGCATTCTTTGTCTGCGCCGCGCTGTGCGGCCGGCGGCTTCGCCTCGCCGACCTCGGAGCCGGCGAGGAGCTCCGGTCGTTCGAACAGTCTCGCCGTTGGGCGTGGGAGCCTCGGCCTACGCGTCGGGACGGGGAGCGGGTCTACCTGCGCTCCCAGGGCGAGCTTGTGCACAAGCGGCCCTGGCCCATGGGGGCCCCGTACGCGCCTATGAGCAGCGTCGACCACGACAGCCTCCGACTGCCGCTCGGCGAGGGTCAGCACATCTTCGCCTGCGGCGCGACCGGCTCAGGCAAGACGACCACGATGCGTCGCGTGCTCGCCGCGCGGACGCTCACGCAGAATGCGGCGCTGCTGATCCTCGATCAGAAGGGTGATGAGGAGGACGTTGAGCAGATGAGCCGGCTCGCGGCCGCCGCCGACGTTCCGTTCGTCCTGATCGACCCACTCGACCCAGGCAGCGACCGCTACCAGCCCCTCTGGGGAACTCCAGCGCAGGTCGCCGCCCGCGCTGTCGAGCCGATCAAGCAATCGGAGCCCTACTACTACGACGTGCTCCGCCTGCATCTCGACACCGTCTCCCGCGTCCTCCACGCCGCCGACAAGTGGCCGCCGTCAGTCCCGTTCCTGATCGACGCCTGCCACCCACTCCATTACGACGCGCTCACCGAGATCGCGCAGGAGCTCGGCGACCGCCACCGAGACCTCATTCGCCGCGTGCGGGAGCACGGCACCTACGTCTCGTCCCGGAAGGGGAACGAGGACCTTTCAGGCGGCGCGGCGCGGCTGCAAGTCGCGCTCGCGCTCGCCGGCCGCGAGATCGTGACGCCGAGGATCACGCCGGAAGGAGATGCGGTCGGGGTTGGCCTCGTCCACGCACTGAAGGAGCGTGCCGTCGTGATGTGGCGCATGCACGCCGACGTGATGCCCGACGAGGCCGCAGCGATGACCGTCCTGGCCCTCGCGGATCTCCACGACGCCGCGGGCCAGGCCGGCGTTCCGTGGACTCTGATGCTCGACGAGTTCGGTGCCGTGATCAAGATGGCAGCCAGCCGCGCCGTCGCGATCCTGCAGCGCGGCCGCAGCCACGGCGGGCAGGTGATTGTCGTGACGCAGTCAGTCGCCGACCCCGAGGCGCTCTCCGGTCAGGCCGGACTGCTGCCGAGCTTGACCGACAACTTCTCCGGGATCGTTGCCCATCGCCAGACCGCCCCTGAGTCCCGAGACTGGCTCGCCAAGCTCATGGGAACCCGAGCCCTCTGGCAATCCACCAACCAAACCACCGGCCACGGCACCCAGCACTCCGGCCGCGGCTCTGCGCGGCGCGTCCGCGAGTTCAGAATCGGATCCGACATCTTCGCGGAACTGGGGCGAGGTGAGGCGGTCATCTACACAACCCTCGGCCCGGACCCACGGCGTGCGACCATCCTTTCCGTCGAGTTCGCCGTCCGTACACCCGAGCGCATAGGAGCTGGCCAGCGGCACCCCTGCGAGCTTCATGTTCATCCTGAGCACCGCTTCCCGCCAGCGGCCAGTGTGGTGGGCGGCGGCCACCCTATGGGACCAGACCCGTTCGCCGCTGACTTTTGATCGGTTCGAGCCACGGGCTGGAGACCTGGTTGGGTTGAGACCAGGCCACTCGGCGCCCCAAGCCGGGTCCCATCATCCTAGGCGCAGCCTCGGGCTAGCTTGCTGCGGCTGGCCTGAGACCGCCGCCGGTGCCGGCGACGCGGCCGCTCCCGCGGGTGCGCGGGCGCGCAATTCGTCATCGATCTGCCGGTCGCCCGACCTTCCCGAACCCGCAACGTTCGTCCAGAGAAGCTCGAGAACATCCGGGCGGCGTCGATCAAACAGGAAGCACGCACTGCGATCTCGACGACGGCAGGACCGGCGCCGCCGCACTCAACGACGGCGACGCGGCAGCACACGCAGCCGCCCAGCAGGTACGGTCCGCAGCGCACGGCATCGACATCAAGGTCTGAATCCGCGAACCCGCGACGGCACCAAGGCGGCCGCCCCTTGGCTCAACGTCATGGCCGCGCTCCTGAGTGCTTCGAGCCCGCCTAGGCGTGCGTGGCGAGCTCGCAGGGAATGCCGATTGCCGCTCCCGATCCGCTCGGGAGCGGCTTGTCCACCGTGGTGGTTGCCTGCTGCCCCGGACCACGGCGTTTCGGAGCCGCACGGCTTTGTTGAGCTGAGCGCGTCGCCCGGTCGTTGACGACTCGCAACCGTGCTCGTCGCCTTGGAGACGCCGTCGCCCGGGACAATGAGTGGCATGCCGAGCCGATTCGTCCCGCTGGGTCGCGGCGACCCGCATGCCGGCGACGTCAACGCGGGTCGGAGGATCGTCGCCGGCAGTGCAGGTCGCCTTCGCCGGCTGTTGGTGGGGCGGCGGGTGCGCCGATGGCTGCTGAGGGCTTGCCTCGGCCTGATTGCCCTGATCGCTGTGCTGTCGCTCATCGCGACGATGTACGTGGTCACGCTGCCGGGCGTCGGTGATGCGCAGGCCCGGGTGCGCCGTGTGCTCGCGCTGCACCATGGGACCTACAGGCCACTTCCGATTCCCCGCAGGCTGGGAGACGGGGTGGTGGCGGTCGAGGATGAGCATTTCTACTCGAACTTCGTGGTCGAGATCCTCGACGGCGTCGGCCGCGCCGCGCTAGCGACGCTGCGGACGAGCAGGGATCCAGGCGGCAGCACGATCCCCCAGCAGCTCGCCAAGCAGCTCTACGGTGACGGGAGCAGCCTCCGCGCGACGCTGCAGGAGATCGGGTTGGGGGTCAAGCTGTCGCTCACCTACAGCAAGGCGGAGATCCTGAACATGTACCTGAACGTGGTCTACTACGGGCATGGCTTCTGGGGCTATGTGGCGGCTGCCCGAGGCTACTTTGGTACCTCGCCCAGAAGGCTGGACTGGGCCGAGGCGGCGATGCTCGCGGGATTGCCGCAGGCGCCGTCGGCGTATGACCCGCTGGCGCACCTTGCGCGCGCCAAGCAGCGTCAGCGGCATGTGCTCGATCAGCTGGTATCGAACCATTTCCTGACTCCCGCGCAGGCCGACGCGGCGTTCCGGGCGCCGCTGCCGCTTCGGTGAGAACGTCTACTGCAGCGGGCGAGGCAGCACGCGCCGCAGAGCCACGTCCGAGGTCCTGTCCCAGTAACCGCCGAGCGGGTCCGAGAGCCGGTCGATCGTGGCCCGGATCGGCGGCGCGCTCAACAAGAACGCCGCGAGCATGCCGACTGCGGCTCCGCCGAGCACGTCGGTTGGGTAGTGGTAGCCAAGGGCGACCCGACCGACCAGCAGGATCACGGCGAAGAGCAGCGTGACCGCGCCCCAACGCAGCTTGCTGCGCAGCAGGATTGCCGCCGTGATCGCGAACGCGGCGGTGGCATGGTCGCTGGGGAAGCTCGCGTCGGGTGCGTGGGTGGCGAACAGGTGCACGGAGGCGGGGTGGGCGACGAATGGCCTCGGCCGGTTGTAGATCTCGGTGATCAGCTTGGCGACCAGCAACCCGAGCCCCGCGCTCAGGCCAGCGGCGACCGCCGCCCTCCGGACGCTCGCCCACCGTTCGTGGCGGGCGAACAGGCAGGTGATCACAAGCATCGCGAGGAAGAGGGCCTCGGCTGACTGCACGTAGGCGAGCAGCGGGTCCTCGAGCGCGTCGTGGTGCCAGAAGAAGCTATTGATGGCGCGCGTGGTCGACCAGTCCACCTCAACAGGTTTACACATCGCGTTCACATCTCGCCGGGAGCACCCGTCTGCCGCGCCGGATCGGTGTGCGGGGGACGCAGCCGCCGCGCGACCCGCTCGTGCCATTCGGATCGGTGCCCGCAACTGCTGCCCGACTCCGCGAGGCAGTCCTCATCGCATTGGGCGAGGATCGACGGATCGGTTGGCGGCACTCAGCCGGGCGCCCCGGAGCGGCCGGTCGGGTCGCCTACGATGGAGGTGCGGTGCTGCTCGCCTCGATCACCAATTCGTTCGTGCATCTCGCGACGAACCTCGTCGACAGTCTTGGGCTGGTCGGGATCTTCGTCTTGATGCTCGCCGAGAGCGCCTGCATTCCGATTCCCTCGGAGGCGACGATGCTGTTCGCCGGCTTCGGCGTCTCCGAAGGCCGTTTCTCGCTGGTGGCGATCACGATCGCTGGGGTGCTCGGCAACCTCGTGGGCTCCTGGCTGGCGTATGCGGTCGGCTACTACGGGCGCATGGAGCTCGTCGAGCGACATGCGCATAGGTTGCATCTCAAACCGTCGCACGTCGCGTGGGCCGACCGCTGGTTCTCCCGGTACGGGGAGGCGACCGTGTTCTTCACACGGATCCTCCCGATCATCAGGACGTTTATCTCGCTGCCGGCCGGCGTGGCGAGGATGCCGTTCGCGCGGTTCACGGTTTTCACGCTGCTTGGCTGCATTCCGTGGGTGTTGCTGCTCGGCTTCGTGGGCGATCAGGTCGGGCGCAACTGGACGCAGTGGAAGGACGCTCTCGGCTACGTGGACTATGCCGTCCTCGCTGCGGTGGTGGCCGGGATCGGGTATCTGGTGGCCCGTCGCATGCGGGCGCGAAATGCAGGGACGGGGTCAGCCTCCGGCGGCGAGGAGGGCCAGGTCGCCGCATCCCAGGAGGATCGCGCTGACGCCGAGCACGAATCCCGTCTCGGTGGCGAGGCGGGAGATTCGCCGGTCGCCTCGTTGGAGGCGGTACCGGGCGTACACCGCGAGAACAGTGGCGACACCGCCGAAGTTCCAGGCGAGCCCGAAGAACAGCGGGACCAATCCGAACGCAACACCGAGAGCTCCGAGCAGCGTAGAGAGCGTCGCGCAGCGCCGGTTGAGGACCGGGACCGCGATCTTGATGATGGCCAGGACCACTCGTTCGGCGGCTCGCGCGAACCGGTCGCCTGATCGCTCGTTCCGCTGTCCGGGGAGTCCGGTCGATCCGCCGTTCGTCTGTGTCGGGTCGCAGGCGGCGCGCGTTGGCGGCGAGATTCGCTCGGGTCGCTCGGCGGCGGTGTCGCCCGGGCGAGCTGACAGCCTTCCCGATCGTCTGCCGGCATGGTGCGGGCGCGGCTGTGTTCGCTCACCCCGGTAAACGAGCTGGCCTTCTGGCCGTCGGTGCTTGAGAGCTGGCATCGTCGTGGTCTCTCGATACGAGGAGAGCATCGCTCGAAGCAACCCAGCCCGCATCCGGGGCTTCGTACGCCCGGGCTTCGGCTTTGTACGGCCTCAGAACGCGCGAGGTATTCGAACCGCCGCCGTGGCGCTACCGCATGACGCTGGTGTGCATGATCGAGTAGCGGCCCCGTTGCGACCAGACGCACAGGCCATGTGGTGAGACACCGACCTGGATGGTGGGGATCACCTCCCCGGCGCGAGTCGAGATCGCGTAGATGGCGCTGCTGTAGCGCGGCGGTCAGCCCAGGACTTCGCTCCGGGCTGACGCCGCCCATGTTGGGGTGCCGGCCGGTCGGCCACGCGGCGACCACGCCACGGCTGCGAAGTCGCATACAGCTTCCGTAGGTCCCAGGGTCCAGCGGCACGCCCGGGCATACGCATGGGCGTGAAGCCACTCCCTGGGGTGCGGATCGATCCTGAAGCGGTTCGAATGGGGACCCGCTGCCTGCGGGTCCCCATTCGTGGCTTCGGTGACGGCTGACGCTTTGCTACCCCTGCTCGCCGGGGCTGCAGGCCGGCGGGCATTGATGGTCGCCAGCGGCGTTCGGGCCGCCGGGCCCGTCGTTCTCGGCGGTCGCGTGCTCGCCCTCGGACGAGGCCTGCTCGGTGTCGGTGCCGCCCTGATCGTTGGGTCCGGACTGGCTGCCGGACTGGACGTCGCCGCCCGCACCGCTGCTCGCGTTGTCGGTGGTGTGTGCCACGAAGCGCGCATGGCGGGCGTGGTGGACGGCGTGCCGGTGATGCTGGGTGGCGGCTCTGGCGCTGGTGCCGCCGAGCGCGGTCAGCAGGGCAAGCGACATAACCACTGCCGCGGCGCCCGCCGCGAGCGCGACGATCCAGCGGCGGCTCGGGAGCTTGAGTTCCACGATGATCTCCTTTGGTTGGTTTGGGGAGTCGACGCTGACCGTAGGCGCGATCCGTGATGGCCCGATGACGTAGAGATGCAGATTTGATGAGAGCCCACGGGGATCAGGCGCTTGGTCGCTAGCCTCGGGTCATGTCGACGGGCGCTGATCAAGCCTCCCGCGTGTTGGTTGTTGAGGACGACCGGGAGATCGCCAGCGCGCTGCTGCTGGAGCTCGGCCACGCCGGATACGAGACCCGCGCCGTGGCCGACGGTCCGGCAGCGCTGGCGGCGGTGGGCGAGTGGGATCCGCATCTGGTGCTGCTCGACCTGGGACTGCCCACCTTGGACGGGATCGAGGTATGCCGCCGCATCCGCGTCGGCTCGGCGACGCCGATCCTGGTCCTGACAGCTCGAGGGTCGGTTCAGGATCGAGTTGCTGGCCTGGACGCTGGAGCGGACGACTACGTGGCCAAGCCGTTCTCGCTGGAGGAGCTCATGGCGCGCGTACGCTCGACGTTGCGCCGCGCCCGGCTGCGTGATGAGGGCGAACGCTTGGAGCTTGCGGGTGTGGTGCTCGACGCGCGCGCCCGCACGGTGACGCGCGACGGCCGGGTGGTCGAGTTGACCCCGCGCGAGTTCGACCTGTTGGAGCTGTTCATGCGCCACCCGGGGATCGCCCTGAGCCGTGAGGCGATGTTGTCCTCGGTGTGGGGATATGACTTCCTCGGCGGGTCGAATGTGATCGACAGCTACGTCCGCTATCTGCGCAAGAAGCTCGAGCTGCCGGGTCAGCAGCGGCTGATCCACACGGTCCGCGGAATCGGGTACGCGCTCCGGCCCGCGCGATGAGGCTGCCGTTGCGGGTCCGGTTCGCGCTGCTGGCGGCGGCGCTGGTGCTGCTGGTGGCATCGCTGGTGGGCCTCGTTGGGTATCTGACGTTGCGCTCCTCGCTGGTATCGCATGCCACCAACGAGGCGCGCACCGAGGCGGCTCGGCTGGTGGGGCTAGTGGACGTTGGTGGCGCTGCCGCGGGGCAGAGCGTCGACTTGACCGACAGCTCGCTGACACATCAGCTCTCGACGCCCGGGCTGCAGGTGACGGTCGCGCGCCCCAATGGGTCCGTGGTGCAGAGCACGTCGCGTGCTGGCCAAGCGGCGGTGTCTGCCGAGCTCACGGGACGCTGCCTGGCGGCAGGTCGCGCGCAGGCGCGACTCTCCCATCCGCCACTGGCAGTGGCCTGCGAGCGCATCGGCTCTGGCCAATCCCCGCTGGGAACGATCACGGCAGGTGTGCCGCTCGCCGACTCGCTGGCCTCGCTGGCGGCGCTACGCCGCGCGCTACTGCTCGGCGTACTCGGAGGCGGCGTGCTCGCTGCGCTGCTGTCGCTGGCGCTGGGGCGCCGCGCCGTGCGGCCGCTGAAGCGGATCGCGGCGACGGCGGAGACGATCCGCGGGGGTGATCTGGGCCAGCGGATCGACTACAGCGCCCGTGACGAGGTCGGACAGCTCGCAGATGTGCTCGACGCCTGCTTCGCGGAACTCGAGCAGGCGATCGAGCGCCAGCGTCGGTTCGCCGCGGATGCCTCGCACGAGCTCAAGACTCCGCTGGCGGCGATCCGCGCCAACCTGGAGGTCCTCCGCGGGTGGGGGTCGGCTGACGCGGCTTCGAGGGAGACGGCACTGGAGTCTCTCGATCAGGCGGCACGGCGCGCCTCGAGGCTGGTGGCCGATCTGTTGACGCTCGTGCGGCTCGATCGAGAGGCTGGCCGTCCGCGGACACTGACGCAGTTGGACGATGTGGTCTTGGGTGCGGTTCGGGAGGCTGCGCCGCTTCGCCACGACGTCGCGATCCGCGTGGAGCGGCTCGACGAGGTCAAGCTCGAGGGTGATCCGCTGGGGCTGGGCCAGCTGCTGCTGAACGTGCTCGACAACGCGCTGAGAGCGAGTCCGGCCGGCGGCGAGATCGGGGTTCGGCTGATCGCCCGTGGCGATCGCGCCGAAGTGATCGTGAGCGATACAGGGCCGGGGATCAGGCCTGAGGAGCTGGAGCGGATCTTCGACCGCTTTTACACCCGACAGATCGACGGTGAGACGGGCGGCGGCGCGGGTCTCGGCCTGGCGATCGCCCGGACGATCGCGCGTGAGCACGGCGGCGAACTGAGCGCCCACAACAACCCGGGTGCTGGCGCAACGTTCGTGCTCAGGCTGCCGCTGCGCGCGCGTCGCGCCGGATCAGACGTCCAGATCTCCGAGCCGGCTCCTGGGATGTTCACGCGCGCGGAAGCCGGGCTGTGAAGCGCCCGCCGTGGTCGCACGGCTGAGCGTCTACGTCACCACCCGCTGTCCGCGCGAGGCGCCGACACAGCGCCAGCCCCAGACCGGCGCCACGGGCTGCGATCGTCGCGGTGGCGCTGGCGCTGGTGGCGCGGTAGCCGGGTTCGAAGATCGCTTCCCGTTCGCTGATCGGGACGCCTGGTCCGTCGTCTTGCACAGTGAAGCTGACCGCGTCGCCGTCGCGGGTGACACTGACCGAGATGGTCTGGTGGGCGTGGCGGGCGGCGTTGTCGAGAAGGGGGGCGAGGATCCGTTCGACGAGATCGTGCTCGACCGCGACGCGCAACGGCTCCGGAGGCTCGAGGAGGGAGATCTGCAGTCCGCCGCGAGCCTCGGGCGGGATGCCGGCGTCGATCGCGGCGCGGACGCAGGCGGCAGCGTCGCTGCTGGTGCGACGTGGCTCGAGCTGGGCGCGGGCGGCCGCCATCAGCGTGTCGAGCGTGCGCCCCAGTTGTTTTGCGCTGTGCAGGATGCGTTCGAGCGTCGCCTTCGATGCGTCTGATTGCTCGCCGTGCCGAAGCGCGTACTGCGCTTCGGCGGTGATGCTCGCCAGCGGAGTGCGGAGCTCGTGCGAGACCTCGGCGGAGAGGCGCTGCTCGTGGCGCAGGCTGGCGGCGAGGCGATCGAGCAGCTCGTCGAGCGTGCCTGCGAGCTGGGTCAGCTCGTCCCTGGGCGGGCCGAGCGCGAAGCGTCGGTCGAGGTCGTGCTCGCTCCATTCCGAGGCTTGCCGGGTCATGCGTGCGACCGGTCGTAGCGCTCGGTCGATCAGCCAGCGCGCCGCGACCCCGAACGCGACGAGAACTGCGAGCGCCAGGAGGATGGAGCCAACCAGCGCGGTCCGGCGTGTCTGCTCGTATGGCGCCAGCGATACCCCGGCGATGACCGAACCGACCCGGCGGCCGGATTGCGCGATCGGCACAGAGAGCAGGCGCATGTCCGTTGTTGCGACGTCGCGGGCTGCCGACGCCTGGACGGCGAGTGTGGCCGCAGCGGCGTTGTTGGGCTGGCTGCCGCGGGGCTGCTCGATCGGCCGGGGACCCTGAAAGACCCAGATCTGGGTGTCTGGGCTTCGCTCGTCCGGCGCTTCCGGGAGCAGGATCCGCCCGTGCGAGACCTGAAGCGTCGCGATCTCCGCCGATGCTCGCGCCTGCGCGACACGGGTCGCCTCATGATCGAGGCGGTCGGCGAGCACCAGGTTGAAGGCGACGATGAGCGCGAGCAGGACGGCGCCGAGGGCGGCGAGGGTGGAGAGCAGCAGCCGTCCGCGCAGCCCGAGCGAGCTAAAGGGCGGGATCGTCATTGCAGTCGGTATCCGACGCCGTGCACGGTGCCGATTGTGGGAGCGTCCTCGAGCGCCGCGAGCTTGCGGCGGATGCGCGCGATGTACACGTCAAGCGTGTTGTCCTGGACGGCTGCGCCGTGCGGCCAGGCGGTACGGATCAGGTCGCGTCGTGTGATCGACCTCCCGGGGCGGGCAGCGAGCGCGGCCAGCAGCCGGAACTCCGTCGGCGTCAGTGGTTGCGAGCATCCCGCGCGGGAGACGGTGTGCTCGGCAGGGTTCAGGACGAGGTGCTCGTCAGCTGGAGGGGCTTGCACTCCCGAGCGCTTGAGCAGCGCGTGAAGCCGCGCGGCGAGCTCCTGGACGTCGAAAGGCTTGGTGAGGTAGTCATCGCCTCCGGCGCTGAAGCCGCTCAACCGATCCGTGAGCGCATCGCGTGCAGTCAGGAACAGCACGGGCGCATGCACGCCTTGGGCGCGGAGCGCCTGGCAGAGGTCGCGGCCGTCGGCGTCGGGCAGCCCAACGTCGATCACGAGCACGTCCGGCGGGTCGGTGAGCGCGCGGTCGAGCAGTTCCCGCGCCGTCGCGACCGCCCGCGGCGCGAACCCCTCGGCCTGGAGGCTGCGGACCAGCACGTCGCGAAGCGACGAGTCGTCCTCGACGATCAGCAGGCTGGGGTACATCGTGTCGGCAAGTATCGCGGCCTCACGTTGATGCGCGAGGCAACCGTTCAGGAGATAGTCAGATCGTCTGGCCACGCTTGCGGGCATGCTTTCCATCCAGAAGCCAGCGATGGCCGGTGCGCTGATCGCAGGCGTCCTGATCAGCGGCTGCGGGTCCTCCAACAGCTCTTCCAGCTCGCCGCCACCGGCCGGCGGGTCCTCCGCGCCGGCCCAGTCCCCGTCCGGCTCAGCCTCGGGCGGCGCTCCGTCGGGCGGCTCCTCCGCCGGCGCGCTGTCGGCCGATGCGCGCTCGGCGGCGACCGGTGACATCCCCGACAATCAGGTGTTTCTGACGTTCAGCAGCAGGGCCGCCGGGTTCTCGATCAAGTATCCGGAGGGCTGGACGCAGAGCGGCTCTGGGCACGGCCGGAGCTTCCGCGACAAGAACAACCTCGTGCGCGTGCTGATCACGCCTGGCGCCGCGCCGACGCCGACGTCCGTCTCCGCGCAGCTGAAGGCGCTAAGACAGTCCGATCCGACACTGACCTTCGGTGCGCCGCAGGTCGTCAAGCTCGGCTCGGGCTCTGCAGTCAAGGTCGTCTACACGACCAAGAGTGGGCCGAACCCGGTCACCGGGAAGCGGGTCAAGCTGGTCGTCGATCGCTACGAGCTTTCGAACGGCGGGCGCGTCGCGACCGTGGATCTCGGGACGCCGAAAGGGGTCGACAACGTCGATGCCTACCGGATGATGATCCAGAGCTTCCGGTGGCTGTGAGCGACGAGAGATCAGTGCTCCGCAGCCTCTGGCGCGAGCCGGAACGCGCCGAGCAGCAGCAGTGGCCTGCCCTTCACTTCAACGACGTGTTCAAGATCTACCGCTCGGGTCCGGTGGAGACGGTCGCGCTGCGGGGACTGGAGCTCCGCGTCGAGCGTGGTGAGCTGGTGGCGGTGCTGGGACCATCGGGCTGTGGCAAGAGCACGATGCTGGCGCTTGCCGCAGCGCTCGATCAGCCGTCGGCCGGGGAGGTGCGGGCCGGCGAGCGTTCGCTGCAGCATCTCGACGAGCTCGCGCTTGCTCGCTACCGAGCCCGGGATGTGGCGCTCGTGTTCCAGAGCGAGAACCTGTGGCCGGCGCTATCGGCCCGGGAGAACGTTGCGGTCGCGCTGCGACTGGCCGGTCACGGGGATCCCGTCGGAGCGGCGGAGGAGGCGCTCACCACCTTCGGGCTCGGCGGGCGCCTGCGCCACCGCGTCGGGGCGCTGTCGGGCGGCGAGCAGCAGCGTGTGGCGATCGCCGCCGCCTACGCCCGCAAGGCGCCGCTGGTGCTGGCCGACGAGCCGACCGGCGAGCTCGACGCCGGCAACGAGCAGCGCGTGCTCGAGGCGCTCGGGCAGCTCCGCGAGCGCGGAGAGAGCACGGTCGTCGTCGTGACCCACTCCTCGCGCGTGGCGGGCACCGCCGACCGGGTCGTCGAGATGCGCGATGGGAGGGTGATCGAATGAGCTCGCTGGCGACCGCGACCGAGCTCGCTGCCTGCCGGGCCGTCAGCGTGCTGCACGGCACCGGCAGCGCGCAGGTGACCGCGCTATCCGCCGTGGACTTCGTGATTGGTGAGCGGGAACGGGTCGCGCTATTCGGACCGTCGGGCTCGGGCAAGACGACGCTCCTGTATGTGCTCGGTGGCCTCGTGGTTCCCGACGAGGGCGAGGTCATCTGGCGCGCCGCGCCGCTCTCATCGCTCGACGCGAGTGCTCGCGCGCGCGAGCGCGCGAGGGGGATCGCATTCGTCTTCCAGGGCTCAAATCTGCTGCCCAACTTCACCGCATACGAGAACGTGGCATTCGCTGCCCACGCGACCGACGGCGTAGCCGCCAATGGGCGCGCTGGCCTGGAGCCGGAGGAGCTGCTGGGGCTGGTCGGGCTCGCTGCAAAGCTCGACGCGCTGCCCGGCGAGCTTTCCGGCGGCGAGGCGCAGCGGGTAGCGATCGCGCGCGCGCTCGCGCAGCGCCCGATGCTGCTGCTCTGCGACGAACCGACGGGGCATCTCGACTCCGACACCAGTACACGCGTGCTCGACCTGATCGACGCGCTGCAGGCGGAGTTCGGCTTTACGCTGCTGACCGCCACGCACGACGCCGACGTGGCTGCGCGTGCCGAGCGCGCGGTCGGCCTCGAGGACGGTCGCGTCACCGATCAGGAGCGGTTCTCGTGACCGCGGCTCTCCGCCTCTCGCTCGCGGGGCTGCTGCGCGGGCCCGGCAGAACGCTGATCAGGATCGTGGTGCTGGCGGCAGCAGTGGCGCTGCTCGGCGCGATGCTGCTGTTCGTCGGGCACTCGCTGCGGACGATGACCGGCTCGGCGATCCGCAGCGTCCCGCTCGACTGGCAGGGGCCCGTCGGCTCCTACGCCCAGGCACGCCACGTCGCCGCTGGCGTCGCCGCCCAGCCGGGGATCGAGCAGGCCTCCGCGGCCGCCACGGCGCCGTTCACCGGCGCCTCGCACACAGGTGCAGGCGGCACCACCGACGCCGGCAGCGGATCGCTGCTCGCCGTCCCGCCCGGGTACCTGACCCACATCCACACGTTCCGTTTCCTGCAGGGCTCGCTGCGGCCCGGCGCGGTGGTGCTCGACCAGCAGCTCGCTGCCACACTGCAGGCGCAGATCGGGGACTCGATCACGCTCACCCCGCGCCCTGGCGCGCGCCCGCAGCGGTTCCCGGTCTCCGGCGTGGCACTGATCACCGGCCCCGACGTCGTCTTCCAACCGCTCAACCCGCTGCTCGGCCCGGCCCCCGCGCAGCCGCCCGCCAACGCCGCGATCATGCCGCTCTCCACGTTTGCGGCGACGCTCGCCCGCGCGCTGCCGACGATCCCGTCCGGGGCCAGCGGCGCGTCCGCCGTCCCGGGCGCGCAGGGCGGGATGCAGTGGCAGGTGCAGGTGCAGGTCTCGCCCAGCGGGCTCGGCAACTCGCCCGGCCAGGCGTACACGCGCGCGGGTGAGGTCGTACACCGGATCGAGCGCTCGCTCCCCGGGCAGGTGCAGTTCGTCGACAACCTGTCGGACAAGCTGAACACCGCCGCTGGCGACGCCCTGTACGCCGAGACGCTGTACATCATGCTCGCCGTCCCCGGCGCGCTGGTCGCGCTCGGGCTCGCGTACCTCGCGGCGCTGGGCACCGTCGAGCGCGACCGCCGTGATCTCGCGCTGCTGCGCGCCCGCGGCGCCACCCGCCGGCACCTGCTGCTCGTCGCCGGCGCCGAGAGCGTCGCGATCGGGATCCTCGCCGGCCTGCTCGGCGCCGGCGCCGCGTTCGGCGCGGTCACGCTGATCATCTCCGGCGGCGTTGGTCTGACCCTCGCCCGCGTCGGGATCACGATCGGTGCGTGCGTGGCGCTCGCGATCGCCGGCGCGCTCGCCGCGCGGCTCGGCGCGACCTCCTCGGTGTGGCGCGCGAGCGTCAGCGACAGCCGTCGCAGCGTGCAACGCGCGCACCAGCCACTGTGGCAGCGGCTGTACCTCGACATCGCCGCGCTCGCGTTCAGCGGCCTGATCTACTGGCTGACCGCCAGCACCGGCTTCTCCGCGGTGCTCAACCCCGACTCCAACCCGACGCTGTCGCTGTCGGTGTACATGTTCTTCGCCCCAGCGCTGCTGTGGCTCGGCGCGACGCTGCTGCTGGTGCGCCTGCGCGGCCGCGCGCTTGCGTGGGCGGCCGGGCGGGCCGCCGGCGGGCGAGCGCGAAACGGGCGCGCCTTCCTGCTCGCCAGCGCCGGGCGCCGCGGCGCGGCGATCAACCGCGGGCTGGTCGTCGTCGCGCTGCTGCTCGCGTTCGGCGTCGACCTCGGGATCTTCACCGCCACCTACGATCAGCAGGCCAACATCGACGCCCAACTCACGCTCGGCGCGGACGTGACCGCCACGGCACCACCGGGCGTCACCGCCTCGCACCACCTGCAGGCAAAGATCGCCCGTGTCCCCGGGGTGCAGGGCACCACGGCGATCGACCACTCCTACGCCTACGTCGGCCCCGACCTCCAGGACACCTACGGGATCAACCCTGCCACGATCGGCGCCGCCACCACGCTGCGCGACTCCTACTTTCTCGGCGCCGGCGCGCAGCAGACGATCGAGCGCCTCAGGCGGATGCGTGACGGGATCCTCGTCTCCAAGGAGACGATCAACGACTACCAGTTGAAGATCGGCGATCTGCTCAACCTTCGCGTGCTCGACCACCGCAGCGGGCGCTTCCACGTCGTGCCGTTCCACGTCGCCGGGATCGTGCAGGAGTTCCCCTCCGCCCCCCGCGACTCGTTCATGGTCGCCAACCTCCCGTACCTACAAGCCGCCGACCACGCCGGGGGCCCGAACGTCGTTTTCATCAAGGCCTCCAACCCGTCCGCCACCGCGCGAGCCATCGCTGCCGGGACCAGAACCGATGGCACGATCGTCAACAACATCGACCAGCAGGCCCAGCAGACCGTCAGCTCGATCACGACCGTCGACCTGCGGGGCATCAGCCAGATCGAGGAGGCATTCACGATCGGGCTCGCCGCCGCCGCGATGGCGCTGTTCGTCGCGCTCGCCGTGATCGAACGCCGGCACGAGTTCGCGACCATGGCCGCCGTCGGCGCGACACTTCGCAGCATCGGCGCGTTTGTGTGGAGCGAGGCGGCGCTCGTTCTGATCGCCGGACTGCTGCTCGCCGCCGGCCTCGGCGTGCTGCTCGCACTGATGCTGATCGCGATGCTCCAGCACATCTTCGACCCGCCACCCGACCACCTCGCGATCCCCTGGACATACCTCGCCGAGCTCGCGGGCGCCGCCCTCGCCACCACCACAGTCGCAGTCGCAGTGACAGCCACTCGGCTGAAGCGCCTGCCGCTCGGACGGCTGCTGCGCGAGCAATAGCCCGGAGCCGTCGCAGCCCTGCGGGCGCATCTGTGATATCGACCAGGCCTGCGCAGGAGGCGGGAAGGCATGGCACGAACCCCGTCCCAATTAAGTTCCGATCAGGCACCACCGGCACCCTTCAACGATGTCGTGGGCTCCCGCTCTTGGTGGTGCGACCCGGGACTCGCACCAGCCGCTCAGATCACCGGTCCGCGCTGGATGAGCGCGCTTCGGACGAGACGGTCGGAATTCGAGTGGGCCGGATTGTGAGCGAACCGGCATCCACACTCGAGCTGAGACTGCGCGCGCGAGCCCTGGCACGACTTGCCGCGTTCGCCGTTGTGCTGATCGGCTTGTTCGTCGGCGGCGTCCTGCTGGGCCCGCATTCGGCTTCACATCTACGGCACGACCTCACGCAGTTCGGTCCCTGGGTGCTGCTCGTTGCGATCCTCGCATACGCGCTCGCGACCTGCGCCTTCCTGCCTGGAGCAGTACTTGCAGGAGCTAGCGGCCTATTATTCGGAACCGGCATCGGAACCGCGGTCGCCATCGGCTCCGCGACACTGGGCGCGAGCATCGCATTCCTGGTCGCCCGCGCATCGGCCGGCCGTGCGTACAGGATCCTGGCCAGCAGACGGGTCGAAACATGGACCAGGCGCGTTGAGCGACGCGGGTTCGTTGCCGTTCTCTACGCCCGGGTGGTGCCCGCCATGCCCTTCGCGCTGGTCAGCTATGCGTGCGGAATCACCCGTATTCGCCTCCGCCACTTCGCCGGCGCAACCGCAATTGGCTGCTCGCCCCGCGCATTCGCGTACGCCGCTCTCGGCGGAAGCATCGGCAACTACTCCTCCCCGCAGGCAATTGTCGCGATTGGGGTGCTTGTCGCGGTGACCATCGCGGGGATCGTCGTGGTGTGGCGTTCTCGGCCGCGTGGATTGCGCGTAATCCTCAAGCCCGCGGTTTGGCGCTCATGGTTCACCCGCCCGGCGCCCGCGGGTGAACGTCGCACGGGCCCCGACAGTTCAGAAGCGTGAGCGTCGCTCGGCTGAACCGACGATGGCTGGTCGCCTCTGCAGTCACGCTCGCAGTGACAAGCTCGGTGAGCGGTGCCGTCCTCGCCGACGACGAGCAGCCGCGCCACCAGTCCAGCCGCCCGGCAATGGCTCGCGCGCCCGTTCGACCAGCCCGGCCTGGAGGCCGCTGGCTCACAATCGGACACTCGGTAGACGGCCGTGCGATCCAGGCAATCCACCTCAGTGGCCACCAAGCCCACCAAACCCTCCTCGTCGTGGGTTGCATCCACGGCGACGAGTCGGCTGGCATTCCAATCGCCCGCGTCCTGGCCACCACACCGCCGCCACGAGGCGCATCGCTCTGGATCATCCCCGACCTCAATCCAGACGGCCTGGCAGCCGGCACGCGACAAAACGCCCGCGGTGTCGATCTCAATCGCAACTTCCTGTGGCACTGGCGACCGCTCGGAGTCCGTGGCGACCTCGAGTACTCCGGTCCGCACCCTCTCTCCGAACCCGAGGCTCAGGCCGCATACCGGCTGATCAAGCGGATCCGACCACAAGTCACGATCTGGTTCCACCAACCCGAGGCGCTCGTCGACCTCTCAGGCGCCAACCCCCAAATCGAGCGCACGTTCGCCAAGCTTGTCGACCTTCCCACCCGCCGGCTGACCCGCTACCCCGGCAGCGCGATCAACTGGGAGAACACTCTCCTTGCGCACAGCACCGCCTTTGACGTCGAACTCCCACCGGGACGGCTGTCCGCCAAGGCGATTACCCGCTACGCCAACGCCGTGCGGATACTCGCGCGCACGCGCACATCGCGACTGTAGGTCCGAGACGGAGGAGCAGCACGAACACAGCGTTCCGTCTTCGACCGCCTCCACCGCGAGCGACGAGAAGCACAGGAGCCGGCCCGAGCGTTTGGCGCCGGGGCCGTGCGTGCGCGGATCCGCTCATACGTACTTGCATCGCAGCGGATCCCGCGGTCACCACGCTGCAACGATGACTCGTCCGTCAGGACACGAGACGCCAGCATGTACGCGCGCTCCACGCATACACCAACCGACGAGGGGATCCCGATCGGATGAGCAGACACGCTTTGCGCTCGAGGACTGGGCTGCCGCGCAACGTGCTGGTTCTTTCGTGGGTCAGCTTCTTCGCCGACGCGGCGTCGGAGATGCTATACCCGGTATTCCCCACGTTCGTCACCCAGACGCTCGGCGCGTCCCCGGCGGTGCTGGGCCTGATCGAGGGCGTGGCCGAGGGAACGGCATCGCTCGGGAAGGCGATCTCCGGACGGCTCGCCGATCGCGCTCGGAGGCGTCGTCCGATGATCGCGCTCGGATACGGCATCTCGGCAATCGCCAAGCCGCTGATCGGCGTAGCGCGGGCGTGGCCCGCCGCACTTGTGGGCCGCTTCATCGACCGAACGGGCAAGGGCGTGCGCGATTCGCCGCGCGACGCGGTGCTGGCCGGCGATACCTCGCGAGAGAACAGGGGCAGAAGCTTCGGGTTTCAGCGCGCCTTCGATACCGCCGGGGCGGTCTTTGGACCCCTCGTGGGGCTGGGGCTCTACGAAGCCTTCGGCCACAAGATCCGCCCCCTGTTCTTCATCGCGGTCATCCCTGGCGCGATCAGCGTCGCGCTCGTCTTCCTGGTACGGGAGCGCCAGCAGACCGCGCACGAGCAAAGCGCCAATCGCGCAGCGGGCCAGCACGAGCGGATGACGGCGCCTTCGGTCAGACTGCTCCCGCGCCGCTACTGGGAGCTGCTGGTCGTTCTGGGGTTCTTCAACCTCATGAACTTCTCTGACTCGCTGCTGATCCTGCGCGCGAAGGATGTGGGCCTCAGCTTCACCGAGGTGATCCTCGTCTATGCGCTGTTCAACGCCTCGTACGCCGCGCTCAGCTATCCCGCCGGCCTCCTCTCTGACCGGATTCCCCGCCGAGCGGTCTACGCCACCGGACTGTTCATCTTCGCTCTGGCCTACGTCGGACTTGGGATCGTCCGCTCGGACCTGTGGGTATGGCTGTTGTTCGCCGCGTACGGCGGATACTGGGCACTCACGGACGGAGTCGGGAGAGCCTGGGTCTCCGACCTGAGCCCACCCGAGCTGATCGGCACCGGACTGGGGCTATACCAGGGGGTGACTGGCGTGTGCGTGCTGATCGCCGGGGTGTGGGCCGGTCTGGCCTGGGGCGGAAACGGGCGCGTCCCGCTGATCGTCTCCGGTGCCGCCGCGGCCGGACTGTCGGTCGCACTGCTCACCATCGGCCGAAGGCTCGATCCGCCGGGCGCCAGCCGACACCGAGGCTCCGGCCGGCGTGGAAGCAACTCCTGCCCGTGACGACACCGGGCCCCTGCTGTTCGGAGTACGCGTGTTGACGAAGGGGGCTCGCGTCGCCCGATGCCGCCAGCCGCTCTCGGAGAGCCGCAACGTCTGGATGCAGGTCTGAGCTCGTCCATCGGCATCAGACCCGCTACGCGCGGCCTGCAGGAAACTCGGCTCCGGCGTAGCCGTGCCCGAGGTCCCTCGGTTCCGTTCCTGGCGAGGAGCGGGTCCGGGACGACCAGAGCGAATGCGCCATGCTTTCGTCTCGGCGCGACCCTCTGCTGGCCTTGGCCGATGCGGAAGTTGTCGGTCGGCGATACCCTGGCCTCGGCGAGCGAGGTCGCCACCGGTCCGCGGAGAGGGATGTTCCCACCTCGAAATAGTGGTGCCGACCGATTGTGTGTGACGCCCTCTCGAGCCCGAACGCGGACACGGGCCATCGGAGGTGGCCGTCATGCCCCAAGCACCGCGCGAAGTCCATTACAGCCTGCCTGTCGTTCAGCGGGTGGAGTACCACCGTCCGGCCGCGAAAGAGCTGCTCCGCGCTGCGCGCGCCGGACAAGCCGACGCCGTCGGCCGCCTCCGGGAGGCCCTCGGACGGTTGCCCGCCGCGCCGCGGCTCGCCGATGCTCAGCGCGCGATTGCGCGGGAGCATGGCCATGCCTCGTGGCCCGCGTTTCGCCGGGACATCGAGCGCCAGGCCGGCGAGCCCGAACGCTCGGTGGCTCGTATCGGTCCGGGTACCAACGAGCGGTATGAGCAAGGCGCCGAGAAGCTGCTGCGCGAGCTGGCCTGCGGGGACGAGCAGGCTGGGCGCCGGCTGCGCGCTCACGTCCCGCGTCTCGCCGATCTCACCGACGCCATGCTGGGTCAGCGAGCCACGATCGCCGACGCACGACTGGTGATCGCAGCGCGAGTACGGATTCCCAACCTGGAGAGGACTCGTTGAGGACTCCGTCACGAATCGGAGGCGTGGCGTCGAGCACGGCGGCATTCCGAGCCCGTTGCAGCAGCGCTGGACGCGATCCGCGTCGGGGACGCAGCACACCTCAAGCACCTGCTCGACTCATACCCCGAGTTGCTGGGCATCGAGGTCGGCGCCAGCGGCTCGCTCCTCGGCGACGTAGCGGAACCTGACGCGTTCGGGAGCTCGCTGCGCCATGCGCTCGGCGTCGACCGCGCCTGCGTCGATCTGTTGATCGAACGCGGCAGCGACCTGGATGGTCCGCTCAACCTCGCCGCGGGCTTCGACCGACTCGAACTTGTCGAGATTCTGCTTGCCGCGGGCGCCCGGGTGGACACGCGGGGAATCCATGGCGTGACACCGCTTGAGACCGCGGTCTATCACGCCTCCCGCGCGTCGGCTGATGTTCTCGCCGCGATCGAACTCGTACCCGACGCGCCGTGGATCGCGGCGGGCGCTGGACGCGTCGCGCGGCTCCAACTGTTCCTCGATGGGCACGGCGGACTGATCCCCGAGGCGTACCTGAACCGACCAAACCCGGCCGACATCGGGTGGTTGCACCGTCTGCCGCCGCGCGACGTTCCCCAGGACGTCCTTGACGAAGCACTCGTGCACGCCGCCCAGAACGAACGGCCAGAGGCCGTCGCTTGGCTGCTCGAGCACGGCGCGGATCCGGATGCCGGTCCCTACCAAGGCTGCGGCGCGCTGCACCATGCTGCCGCCTTCGGGGCGATCAACTCTGTTCGGCTTCTGGTCGCCGCCGGCGCCGACATCGACCGGCGAAACGACTTCAACCGCGACAACGCGCTCGGCTGGGCGCAATATGTCCTGGACCGGGAGCGGCCCAGCGACCCAGGCGTTACGGCAGTCCGGGACTATCTACGAGACCTCGGCTCGCGCCCGGCTGTGTGGGGCGCGTGAAGGCCGCGCGCCGCGGATCAACCCGCCTTGCCCACTCGAACTGCGCGAGAGAGGGTGGCCGGCGCGGGCACCAGCTCGCGTGCTCGAGCGGTGCTTGCCGAGGCCTATCCGCCTGGAAGCGGCGAGGCGGTGAGGTCCCGGTACTCGCTCCGCCCGCTGGGGCTGTGGATCTGTTGCGCAACGTCGATCAGGTTTCTGTCGGGGTCACGGACGGTAAAGCCGCGCAGACCCCACGGCTGCGTTTGAGTTCATCGACGATCTCAGCGCCTGCCGTGCGATACCGCTCGTGAGCGGCGTCGGCGTCATCAACGAACACCGCCAGCCTCGACGGTGAGGGCTGCTCCGCGCGGGACACGTAGATCTCGATCGAGCTCTGATCGGTATGCACTCCGCCGATGCGGTCCTCCCACATCCACGACGGGGTCAGCCCGAACACGTCCCGGTAATACGCGATCGCACGCGCGACGTCGGAGACCTCAAGCACTGGATTCGCTGGTTCCACTGCGTTGGCGTCGACTCCTCGCTTGGCATTACCTCTCCTTCCAACAACGCCGGGGTCGGGAACCGAGTCTCCCAGATCGATCCGGACCGCAGTCCCACGCCACGCACAGCACCAAGATCCGCTATTGCCAAGCACGAAGATCAACCCCTCCTAACCTGCGAACCCTCATTTGCGCGGAACGGTAGTCGGCGGCACGCGGAATGCCGCTCGAGCGCGTCGTAGCATGCAGCGGTGGCTTACGACGCCTTGGCAGCGAGCGTCGCCCTTATCGAGTCGCGACGCGCGGAGCCCGTCCGCAGGTTGAGCCGCCGGCGACGCTTTGCGGCGATGGCGGTCGACGTGGACGGCGACGTGGCGGCGTCGATGTTCGCCCGCCGGGGCGTGGCCTGCATCTGGCAGGAGACGCATGTGCTCGCCCTTCGAGATGGGCAGTGGGCGCGGCTTGGAGGTGGCGGCGCCAGCAGCGAGGAGGACCTGCTGGCCGACCGGCCGGCGGTGCTGCCGGACTATCTCAGGCTAGGGTCTAAGCCGGTGACAGGCGCCGACCCTCAGGTCATCGCCGTCAGCGGCAGTGGCGGCGTGCTCGACGACGGTGACGAGACCCATCGGCGGCCTGGCAGCGGGCGCTGGATCAGCTACGCCGATGTGCGGGTCAGCGCGCAGGTGACGTCCGTGGAGGTCGCCGAGAGGCGGCTGCGCGTGGCCTGGCACGGACACGTCTTGCTGGTGTGGTCTGAACGTGAACCACCGCGGGTTGTCGCTCACGATGATGCCGGACGAGCGGTAGGCGAAGTGCTCCTGGCCTGAGGCTCCAGGCGATTCGCTGTCCGCCACGATTCAGTCGTCAGCATGGGTTTGATCCTCCGGCAGTTCGAGTCGCGCGGGACATAGCGAGCCGTCTCCAGGCTCAGCCCGGACAAGATCGTTCAAGCTGTCAGCGGCATGAGCGGAAGTCCGGCTGCAGACCAACGCGAGGGTGTGTCGAGCCGGTCCGTCGTGCTGGTGACTGGCATGTCAGGCACCGGGAAGTCGACTGTGCTGGCGGAGCTGAGGCGCCGCGCGCACCGCGTCGTTGACACCGACGATTCCGGTTGGATCGTCGAGACCCATACCGCTGGCGGGCCTGAGCGGGTCTGGGACCTCGAGCAGGTCACCGCGCTGATCGACGGCCACCACACGGGCTGGCTCTTCATTGCCGGCTGCGTGGCGAATCAGGGCAAGGCCTATGCCCGCTTCGACGCTGTCGTGCTGCTGAGCGCGCCAGTCGATGTCATCCTCGATCGAGTCGCCAACCGGGCCAATCCGTTCGGGTCCACGGCGGAAGACCGGACGAGGATCGCCCATGACCTGGCGGTGTTCGAGCCGCTGCTGCGGGCGGGCGCGGACCGCGAGATCGTGACCACGGCCGGTTCTCGAAGTCGTCGCGGCGCTCGAACAGGTCGCGCGTGCTGCCGGTCATCGAGACCCGCTTCGGTCGCGCCGCGCGCATCGCGCTTGACTCGCCGGGAGCCGCGGAATGCGCGGTATGCGCTACCGGCTCGCCCAACTGGCTGTTGCCCTGCGTAGCCGTCGTGCGATAGGACAGGCCCTCATTCCATACAGCTCGCGCGAGATGCTGCGTGGGCAGAGTCCGAGGGAGGCGAGCATGCGTGAGGTGGCCGAGGGAACCGGCTCGACAGGCCGTGTACGCGTTGAGCGCGGCATCTACCGGCAGGCGAACGGCAAGTACATCGTGTGCTTCATGCTGGAGGGCAGACCTCGGTTCCGGACGGTAGGCAGCGACCTCGAGCTCGCGCGGGCGCAACGACAGTCGTTCATGCGGGCGGCGCGCTTCGGCGTGGTGGCCGCAGCATCGCGCCTGCGGCTCGAGACTGTCGCCGGCTGGTGGCTCGAGCGCTACGAGCGGCGCGTCAACAGTGGCGAGCGGCGAGTGCGCACGCTCGAAATCCACAGCTACTACCTCATCCGTCACGTGCTGCCGCTGATCGGCTGTCGGCTAATCCGCGAAGTCAGCGTCGCGGACATCGCCGACCTACTCGACCGCCTTCGCGAGCGCGGCTGCGCCGAGAAGACCGCAGCAGGCGCACTCGGCACCCTGGGGAACGTGATGCGCTTCGCCGTGCGCAACAGCTGGATCGCGGACAACCCGGTCGAGAAGCTCGAGCGCCACGAGCGCCCGCGGCCGTCCCGGCATCGCCAGCGAGCGCTCGGACGCGATGAGATCGCCCGACTGCTCGACTGCTGCCTGCCGGCGTATCGACCGCTCGTTGCGACGGCGCTTTACACCGGCATGCGGCTGTCAGAACTGCTTGGCCTTACGTGGGACGATGTCGACTTCAACCGCGGGTGCATTCACGTTCGGGCGCAGCTCTCGATGGCGCACCTCGATTGCCCGGCCAGGCGGGTGCCGCCGAAGACCGAGGCGGCCTACCGCCAGATCCCGCTGACGCCGCAGCTCGCGGGATTGCTGCGCGAGCGCCGATTGGCGGGGTCCCGCAGCGCGGGCGGGGACTGGGTGTTCTCGACCCGCAGGGGCACACCGTTCAGCCAGCGGAACATTCAGCGAAGCGCCCTTCATCTCGCCGCTGACGCCGCTGGCCTGCGCGTCGACGGTGCGCGCTTGAGGTTTCACGACCTCCGGCATACGTTTGCCAGCCACCTGATCATCGACCTGGGACTCGACGTCGTGCAGGTGAGCCGGCTGATGGGCCACGCCAGTCCGAGCACGACGCTCAACATCTACGCGCACATGTTCGACGAGGCCCGCCACGCAGCAGACATTCGCGCGCGCATGGCCCGTAGCGCGTTCGCAGGATTGCTCGATGCGGACGACGAGGACGAGCGCAGAGTGGTCACGCTTCCCGCGGCCGCGAGGTCGAACGGAGGCCCGCTTTCCGCTCGTCAACGAGCCGCGATCAAGTGGGCAACTTGACCAAGACTTGACTAGGCACGGTCAAGTCGACCACAAAGGCGGTCACCTCCTCAGCTGAAACCTGCTGCTGTGCAGCGGCTTCGTGATGGAGCTAGCCGGACTCGAACCGGCGACCTCCTGGGTGCGATCCAGGCGCTCTCCCAACTGAGCTATAGCCCCGGGCGGCGGCTGCAAGCCGCGTGGTCTGGCCGCCTAGTGTAGTCGGCGCCGACGCGCATTTCTCCGCGCCTCGGTGACGCAGCAGGTTCTCCGCTCTCTCGTCGTCCTGCACGGGCGCTTGCTCATTGAAAACCCGCTGAATCGGCCGTTACCCTGGCCTCCCATACCGATGAGCTTCCGCACGCGACTGTTCTCCTTCTTCGTTGTGATCGTCGTGGTGCCAATGGCGGCGATGGCCTTCCTGGTGTTCCGTCTGATCGACGACAGCCAGTCCGGGAAGGCCGACGCCCGCGCAGCGGGCGTCGCCGCTGTCGCCCAGGGCATCTACGCCAACGCCAGTACCCAGGCCAGCCTCCAGGCCCGGACGCTGGCCCGGGACCTGGCCGGCGTCCCCGCTGCCCAGGTGGCCGCCCGCACGTCGCAGCTGGCAAGGCAGGGCGGGCTGGAACGCGTGGTCGTCAGGGTGGGGCGGCGCGTCGTCGCCGACGTCGGCGCCCGCAGCGCGGTGGCACCGGGGATGGCGGTCGTCACCGGACGCGCCGGGACCCCGCTTCGCACGATTGCCGTCTCGCAGCTCACCGCAGCCCAATTTGCCCAGGCTCTCGCCGCCCCGGGCCTCGGCGTGATCGTCCGCTCCGGCTCCGGCTCCGCCGTGCTGGACTCGACGCTCTCGGCTGGGGCGAGCCGGTCGGTGCCGGCGCAGCCGGGGACGGTGACGATCGGCTCCCGGACCTACCGTGTGGCGGCAACGCCGGCGCTGCCCGGCTTCGGACGCACCCGGGTCCGCGTGCTGGTCCTCTCCGACGAGGCCATCACCGGCTCGGTCGCCGCCGATCGGGTGCTGGCGGCGGTGTTCATCGCCGGGTTCCTCGTTCTGGCGTTCTTCTTCGCTCTGCTGTCGTCCCGGGCGCTCCAGAGCCAGCTGTCGCGCTTTCTCGACGCCGCGCGGCGTCTGGCCGGCGGCGACTTCTCCTCGTCGGTGCCGACGGCGGGACGGGACGAGTTCGCGCTCCTCGGCGAGGAGTTCAACACCATGTCCCGCCAGCTCGAGCGGCGGCTGGGCGAGCTGGAGCAGGAGCGCTCGCGCGTGCGTGACTCGGTTCGCCGTATCGGCGAGGCGTTTGCGTCCGGACTCGACCGCGAGGCCCTGCTGGAGCTGGCCCTGCGGACGGCGATGGACGCCACCGGCGCGCAGCGCGGACGGGTGAGCGCCCGCGGCTCCGCGGGCGAGCCGCTCGCCGAGGCCGCCCATGTCGGCCGCCTCGCCGGTCTGGAGACCCCGCTCTACGACTCCGAGCGCCGGGCGCTGGACGCCGGCGCCGATGTCGGCATCGGCGAGGCGACCACCGACGGCGTGCATCTGGCCACGGTCGCGCTGGGGCCGATCGTGCCCGGGGGCCCCACCTATGGGCTGATCACGGTCTGCCGGGAGGAGGCCTTCACCGCTGACGACCTAGAGCTTCTGCGGACGCTGGCGGCCCAGGCCACGCTGGCGATGGCGAACGTCAGGCTGCACTACGACATTCAGCGCCAGGCGATCACCGACGACCTCACCGGCCTGGCGACGCACGGCCACTTCCAGCAGCTGCTGGGCACCGAGATGGAGGAGGTCCGGCGCTACCGGTATCCGGTCGGTCTGATCATGCTCGACATCGATGACTTCAAGGCGGTCAACGACGTCCACGGTCACCAGCAGGGCGACGTCGTCCTGCGCGCGGTCGCCCAGGCGCTGCGGGAGACCTCGCGTGATGTCGACATCGCGGCCCGGTACGGGGGAGAGGAGCTGGCGCTGATCCTGCCCCACACCGACCTCGACGGCGCCTACGAGATGGCCGAGCGCACCCGCACGGCCATCCAGGCGCTGGAGATCCCGCTTCTGGACGGCCGGGGAAGCCTCCATGTGACCGCCAGCGTCGGGGCTGCGTCGTCGTCTCAGGGCGACAAGGACGAGCTGATCGCGGCCGCCGACGGTGCCCTCTACGTCGCCAAGCGCGAGGGCAAGAACCGCACCGTGAAGGCGGCGGCGCGGACCGCCAACGTGGTCAGTGGCGAGTAGGCTTTGGCGTATGGGTCTACTTGACGACGCGATACGAGAGCACCTCGATCTGAAGCGCCGCCGTGGCGCTGATCCGGCCGAGGTGGAACGCGCCGAGCGCGAGGCGCTCGGCCCTGTCCGGCGTAACCGCGACCCCGGCGACACGGCCGACCCAGAGGAGCAGGTCCCTGCCACCGGCGGCTTCGCCTACGACCAGGACGACGATCAGGATTGGCATGCGGCGGATCCCGCCGACCTGGCCGATCCCCATGGCGAATTCGACGAGAACGAGCCCCGGCTTGACCCGGTCGTGCCTGCGGCCCCGGCCGGCGAACGTAACTCGGTCCGCCCGCGGTCCCTCAGCGAGCCTCTCGACTACGAGGCACCCGCTCCCGCCGACGAGGCCCCGCGGTTTGCCGGGGAGGCGCCGCCGTATGCGGAGGATGCACCCCCGTATGCGGATGAGGCAACCCCGTATCCGGAGGCACCGCTGCCTGCGGACGAGGCCCCGCGGCACGACGCCGGCGCCACCCCGGGGAGCTGGACCGCCGCGGACGACCACGAGGCGTTCAGCGACGAGCCGTTTCCGACCGCCCCCGGGTCGCCCCGCCGGCCGGCCGACGTCACTGGCGAGGAGACCACCGAGTACCGGATCGAACACGAGGCGGAGCACGAGGACGGGCCCGGGGACGACATGCTGGAGGAGACCCCTGAGTTCCTCCAGGACACCCCGGACCACGACCGCCTGTGGTTCGAGCAGCGTCCCCCGCGAGACTTCGACTTCGACGGCTGAGCTGAGCGGCCGTGCCGCCGGCGCGGCCGCGGCGGACCCGGACTGCACGCCGGGGCCCTCGGCTTGGCGCCGGCCGCAGGCCGCCGGCGCAGGCAGGGCCGCGGGTACACTCCTGCCGCGAGGGGCCATAGCTCAGTTGGGAGAGCGCCTGCTTTGCAAGCAGGAGGTCGCCGGTTCGATTCCGGCTGGCTCCATCAGAGAAACGCCTGCTAACGGCACAGTTCCGCAGTTCCGGTGGCTGGCGGGGTTCGCTGTGGACTGGGCGGACGAATCAGGAGTCAAGTCGGATGTCGTGGTGTGACGTGTAGAGCTCGTCGGTGAGGGTGGCGTCTCAGGCCGGGTTGAGGTGGTTACCTCCTCGTTGTTTGGTTGGTGGACGGGATACGCGTGTGTTGGCGTGAAGCCGAGGCCGAGGGGCGAGGCCTTGGCCGAGTCCCGAGGGCGAGGGTGAGCGCCGACACGCGCGTGCGCGCCGTCGCGGAGGGGGTCCTGGCGGTCGCGGGCGCGGGCCGGAGGGCCGCAGAACGCCGCAGGACGCACCGATCTGAAACCACGTGGTTGCGGATCGGGGCGATCGGGTCGGCGGGCGGCTCAGGCGGCGGTGAGACTGGGTACCTCCTGCTCGACCTGGGCCGGCTCGGGTTCGGTGGGCTCGGCGAGGATCGGTGCCATCGACTCGACCGACAGGTAGCGGCGCTGCACGAGCCACTCGTCTCTTTGAAGGCGGACCGGCTGTCAAGGGTCGGGGTCGGGCATCGGCGGGCGTGTTGGGGGTGTGGCTGCGTCTCGGGCAGTTAGGTTGCTGAGATCTCTTTCGGCGCTTGGCGGCGCACGTGGTCGTGTTGCAGCTGTCCCGGCTTCTCAGATCGTTTGTGGGCCTCGGTGGGCCAGACGAGTGGGGGAGCTTGCCGGGACGGGAGCGTGCCGCGTCATGCGGCAGCGCAGTTTGGTTTGAACGGCTGCTGGCGAGCGAGGACGTGCCAGGCCGCGATCAGGACCTTGCGGGCGACGGCGGCCTTGGCGGGATTGGCCTTGCCGTGGCGGGTCTTGGTGTCGGTGTAGAGGCGGTGCCAGGGGTTGGCGGGCCGCCATGCCTGCTGAGCGGCCTCGACCGCGGCCCAGCGCAGCGTGTCGGGCCCGGCTTTCGAGATCCGGCCGGTGCGCGAGCTCTGTCCTGACTGCTTGATCGTCGGCGTCAGCCCGGAGTAGCCGACGAGCTGGCGGGCGGTGGGGAAGCGGCTGATGTCGCCGATCTCAGAGGCGAGGGTGAGACCGAGGAGTTCGGCGACGCCGGGGATCGTCATCAGCAGCTGCACGCGCGGGTCTTGGCGGGCGTGCGGTCGCAGCTCCTGCTCGAGCGGCGCCAGCTGGGCATCCAGGTCGTCGATGACTGCGAGCAGCGTCACGATCGACTGTCGCCACACGACCGGCACGTCCTGCGCGGCGAGCTCATCGATCGCGCCGGGCTTGCGCAGCGCGGTCAGGCTGCGCCGCAGACCCCACTGGGTTAGCAGCCCGAAAGTGCGGTTGATCGCCGAGGTCCGCAGCCGGACCAGGTGCGAGCGGCGGCGTAGTCGCTCCCGGTTGGCACGCTCCTCGACCGACGGCACCCACACCTCCGGGACAAGATCGCGACGCACCAGGTCAGCGAGCACGCGCGCGTCGACCCGGTCAGTCTTGCACGCCAGCGGCGCGATCGCCTCATGCGGATGTCAGTCTCGGTATGGGCGCCGCCCCCGACCACCAACCGAGGGGCTCGAAGAAGCAGCAATGGCCGCGATCCGCAACCAAAGACGTCTACCTCGCCGCTCAATACACCAGGCTCAAACCCCGCCGCGGGCACAAGAAGGCACTCGGCTCGGTCAAGCACTCGATCCTGATCGCCTGCTGGCACATGCTCAGCACCCGCGAGCTCTACAACGACCTCGTCGGCGACTACTACCGCAAACGAGACCCCGAGCGCATCACCAAACGACTCATCGCCCAACTCCAAGCGCTCGGACACACCACGTCACCCTCGAGGCCGCCGCTGCCTGAACGTTATTTTCCTGTCAGCAGGTCACGTGGAATAGGCCGATCGTCTTGTCTTGCGAACGGTTCCAGGCCTTGATCGCCTTGGGTGTGGGTAGCAGAAGCACGCGGCACTTGTGGTGCTCGAGCCACGTGGCCGCTTCGGGCGACAGGCGGACGTTGTCGTATTGGCCGCTGCCGACGATCAGCCGGTGGGCATGGGCTCCCCGCTCGAGCACGTATTTCGCCTCTCTGCGTGAAATGGTGTGAGAGGTGCCATAGATGGCCTTCGAGAGCTTCTTTCTTCGCCTCGCGATCGTGCCGTTTGGCGCGATCACCACGTCGTGCTCGAATACGGTCCCGCCGATTGTGATCGAGCCGAACGTGGTGTCGTCAATGTGCGGCTTCATGGCTCATCTCTTGAGCTGTCCTGTGCACTCTCGTTGCTCGGAGACGGGACGCCCGATAGCGACTCTGGCAACTCCTCCGTGCCGGACGGGTAGGGCCTGTATCACGCACAGTCGCCGTCATCACTGTTCTAGCACCCTGAACGGTTCTGCGGAGCCTGTCAAGCCCGGTGAGACGCTTCGCGTTCGAATTTAGTGAGCGGCGGCGACCTCCTTCGGCTTGTTGATCCAGGCCGCCGTGGGCAGCTCGGGCGGTGCCGGCGGGTTGCGGACGAACCGCTCGGGATGACGCTGGTAGGCGGCGTCGAGGACCCGGGCACGGGCGGCTCGTAGCTCGTGCGCGTGGCCGTGGTGGACGGCCGTCGGGGTCATCAGCCCGATCCCGGAGTGGCGATGGGCGTGGTTGTGAGCGCCGGGATAAACCGGCATGGAGAAGGAGATGAGAGAGCTCTACATCGAAGATCTAGCGAATCACGGTGGCCCCGAGTCATGCGTTGGCGTTCGTGAGGGCGTTGGCGAAGCGTTGACAGGGGTACGCGTAGGCGGGGCTATTGAGCCGGAAAGCGCCGGGATGAAACCGGCCCGGAGAAGGAGATGAAAGCGCTCTACGTCGAAGGTCTAGCGAGCCACGATGGCCCCGAGCCGTGCGTCGGCCGCCCGCGAGGGCGGCGGCGAAGCGTCGGTAGGGGTACGCGTAGGCGGGGTGATGGAGCCGCGAAATTTAGGTCCTCCGGGGTGCTGACGTTGTTGGCTCATGCGGAAGGCAACATCGCTGGCAGCGTTATGCGCGAGCTGTCAGCGAACCCCGCGCGGTCGAAGTACCCCAGCATGCGTGGAGTCTCCGGGCGCGAGAACCGGGAGATCTCATGGCCGCCTGCCTTGGTGATGGCCGGGCAGGCCGCTCAGGGAAGACCAAGGTCGTACGCCTGAGATGCACGGCGATGAGAAGTCGGACAGGCCGGTAGTACCTGCGAACCCGCCGAACAACGCTGGCGTACCGGCGGCGGAGGCGGGGGAGGGAAGCGGCCTGGGCAAGGAGAACGCGGCCAGCACGCCACGCCCCGGGCACAGAGCCGGAGTGAGCGTGCCGAGCGCGCTGGATCGCGTACGCCGAGTCGCAGAGCAGGACAGGGACGTGCGGTTCACCGCGCTGCTTCACCACGTCGAGATCGACCGCCTGCGGGCGGCCTATTGGGCGTTGAAGCCCAAGGCTGCGCCGGGGGTGGACGGGGTGACGTGGGAGGACTACGGGCAGGAACTCGAAGAGAACCTTCGGGACCTCCATGCCCGTGTCCATAGGGGCGCGTACCGGGCGAGACCGTCGCGGAGGGTGTACATCCCGAAGGCGGACGGGCGGCAGCGACCGTTGGGCGTTGCCGCTCTGGAGGACAAGCTCCTCCAGCGTGCCGTCGTCGAGGTGCTCAATGCCATCTATGAGGCGGACTTCCTGGGGTTCTCCTACGGGTTCCGGCCCGGGCGCTCACCGCATTACGCGTTGGATGCGCTCGCTACCGGAATCTCGCGGAGGAAGGTGAATTGGGTGCTCGATGCGGACATTCGTGGGTTTTATGACGCCATCGACCACGGGTGGATGCTGAAGTTCCTCGAGCACCGGATCGCGGACAAGCGTGTCTTGCGGCTGATCCGCAAGTGGCTGAAGGCAGGAGTCATCGAGGACGGGGAGTGGTCGGAGACGCTGGAGGGAACGGCGCAAGGGGCATCGGTTTCGCCGTTGCTCTCAAACGTCTATCTCCATGTGTGTCCTGAAAGGAAAGTGAAGCGATGTAGAAGGTCGTTTTGTGATTCGTGCTGTGCCGGTGATGGAGGGAGGTCCTCCGGGCTCGCTGTGCAGGCGGGGAGTCCAAACCGCCGTGGTGTCATGCCGGTCAAAAGCCGGGGTGGGAAGCGACTACGGAACGGCTCGCTATCAGCGGGTCAGGTGCGTGACGAGAAGACGAACATGGTTGAACCACTGCTGACGCATCGTAAAACAATGACAGCATCGCAACCGGGGTTGGTGCATATCTCCGGGAGAGCACCATGCTATTTGGCGTGGTGTAGCCAGGGGACGGCCTGCGTGTCGCCCTGGCGGTGCTCGGTGTTAAGGTGGCGTGAGCTCGTCGCAGGCGCTGGCATGGAACAGGAGAACCTGTGTCTCGAAACCGTCGACCAGGCAGACTGTGTGCTGGTCGCGAGAGGGAGGACCTTGGGCGGCAGAAACCGTTTGGGGCAGAGTACCGCGAGGCGCAGGGGCGGACCGGCTCGTACTAGTGTTGAAGGTCCTGTAATGGGGCTGGAGCGAAGGGGCCGGGCAGGTCAGCTCACCCGGATGCCAACCCGCTGGTCGGGGAGGAGCTGATGGGCGGAGCAAACCCGAAGGTGAAGTCGTTTGAGATCCCCAAGCGCCTTGTGTTCGAGGCGTGGAAGAAGGTCCGGGCCAATGACGGAGCGCCGGGCGTGGATCGCGTGAGCATCACTGAGTTCGAGAGCTGCGAGGGGGATAGCCTCTACAAACTCTGGAATCGGATGAGCGCGGGCAGTTACATGCCTTCGCCGGTGCGCGCGGTGGAGATACCGAAGGATCACGGGACGGGGGTCCGAGTGCTCGGCGTGCCGACGACGGCCGACCGAGTAGCCCAGACCGCAGTCGCGATGCTGCTGGAAGAGACGCTAGAGCCGATCTTTCACCCCGACAGTTACGGTTATCGTCCGGGGCGTAGTGCCCATGACGCGCTGGCTGTGACTCGTCGTCGCTGCTGGGAGAAGGATTGGGTGTTGGATCTTGACATTCGGTCCTATTTCGACAGCGTGCCCCATGATCTGCTGCTCCAAGCGGTAGCTCACCACACCCGCGAGCGTTGGATTCTGTTGTACATCGAGCGGTGGCTAAAAGCCCCGATGCGGATGCCCGACGGAACTCTGCTCGCTCGGGGGAAGGGTACCCCACAAGGGTCCCCGATCTCGCCTCTGCTGGCCAATCTGTTTCTGACGTACGCGTTTGATCGGTGGATGACCCGGGAGCACTCGGGCTGTCCGTTTGAGCGCTACGCGGATGACAGTGTCGTGCATTGCGCTACCGAGAATCAAGCCCGTCGTTTGTGGGTTGAGATCGCCAAGCGGCTCAAGACCGTTGGTCTGGAGTTACACCCTGAGAAGACGAAGGTCGTGTACTGCAAGGACACGAATCGGCGCGGACAGGCGAAGCACACCAGCTTCGACTTTCTCGGCTATACCTTCCGGGGACGTGAGGCGCGTGGACCGCGAGGCTATTTCATCAGCTTCGCGCCAGCCATCGCGCCCACGGCTCGAAGAGCGCTCAGCCAGACGATCAGGGCATGGCATCTTCGGCGGCGCAGCACCTCGGACCTGGCCAGCATCGCGGCGGAAATCAATCCGCAGGTGCGTGGCTGGCTCGGCTACTACGGAGCCTTCTACCGCTCCGAGCTGCACTTCCTCGCCTGGCGCATCGACCAGCATCTCGTTCGATGGGCCAGGCACAAGTTCAAACGACTCAGGTACACCCCCGTCCGTGCCTGGGCTTGGCTGGCCGCCGTCAAACGGCGAGAGCCGGGACTATTCGCGCATTGGCAGGGAGCGCCGGCACCGAAAGGCCGACCTGCAAGAGCCGTATGACGGGAGACTGTCACGTACGGTTCTGTGAGCGCCGGGGGGTGAGATTCCCCCCGGCTACTCGACTACGTCTTCGATCTATGGGTCCAGCAATGGCGGACTCGGCACGCCCGCGGCGACGTGATCGCCGTGAGGTACGCCGACGATGTCGTGCTGGGGTTTCAGCATCAATCCGACGCCGAACGCTTCAGGAAAGCCCTGGAGCAGCGCCTGGCCAAGTTTGGCCTGGCGCTCAACACCGATAAGACACGCCTGATCCGGTTTGGACGGTTCGCCGCCCAACAGCGGGCCGAGCGCGGTCTCGGGAAGCCCGAGACGTTCGATTTCCTCGGCTTCACGCACTACGGCGCGAAGCGGAGGGACGGACACTTCTCGGTCAAGCGGAGGACGATCAAGAAACGCCAGGCGGCCAAGCTCAAGCAGGTCAAGACCTCGCTGATGGCTCGCCGCCACCGACCCATCGAGGAACAGGGACGGTGGCTTGGCTCCGTCGTGCGCGGACATCTCGCGTACTACTCGGTGCCGGGCAACATCCACCAGGTGACCGCCTTCCGTGAAGAGGTCATCCGGCTCTGGCGAGCAGCGCTGCGGCGCCGCAGCCAGAAGACCCGGATGAACTGGACACGGATGCGCCGCCTCGCGGACACCTACCTCCCTCGCGCCCACTACACCCATCCCTGGCCAAAACAGCGCTTTGGCGCCAAAACCCAAGTCAGGAGCCCAGTGCGTTAGACGCGCACGCTGGGATCTGCGCGGGGGGCGGCCAGCAACGGCCGTCCCTACCGCGATACCAGTCGACGAACGCGCGGCAGTGAGCCCGGGCGTGCTCGATGTCGTCGAAGCGGGCGAGGAACTCGGGCCGGTACTTCAGGGTCGTGAAGTTCGACTCCGAGTAGGGGTTGTCGCTGGAGGTGTATGGGCGCGAGTGCGTCTTGGTGACGCCGAGATCCGCGAGCAGGAACGCGACCGGCTTGGCGCGTTGCGGCGCGCCGCGGTCGGCGTGCAGCGTCAGGATCTTGGGGGTGATCTGCTGCTGCTCGGTTGCCTGCTCGATCAGCGCCTTGGCGAGCTGGCCGGTTTCGCGGTACTGCACCGTCCAGCCGACGATGTAGCGGCTGAACACGTCGAGGATCACGTAGAGGTAGTAGTAGGTCCACTTGGCCGGGCCCTTCAGCTTCGACACGTCCCACGACCACAGCTCGTTCGGTCGCTCGGCGAGCAGCTCGGGCGTCTTGTAGGCGGGATGGGTGAGCTGAGCGCGCCGGTCGCGCACCCCGCCGTGGCGGGCAGCGAGGATCCGGTACATCGTCCGGGTCGAGCACAGGTAGGTGCCCTCGTCCAGCAGCGTCGCCCAGGTTTCCTCCGGTGAGACGTCAACGAACCGCTCGGAGTGCAGCACGTCGAGCACCTGCTGGCGCTCCGGCCCTGACAGCGCCCGCGCCGGCGTCGGCCGCAGCTTGGGAAGCCTGGGCTCGGGCGGCCGGCGACGGCGGTAGATCGTCGCCGGCGAGGCGCCCAGCGCCCGGCACGCCGGCCGGGTGCCGATCAACGGCGTCAGCTCCTCGATGGTCTGGCAGATCATCGCTCGGTACTCCTCGCGGCGCTGCCCGTTCCGAGCATCTCCTCCAACAGCGCTGAGACGTTTCCCTGAATCTCGACGACTCGCTTCATCTTCGCCAGCTCCGCCTCGGAGCGCTCGAGCTTCCGCGTGAGCTTTGCGATCTCCTCGTCGCGGCGGTCGACCGGCTTGCGCCCGCGCGGCTTGCCGAGCTCCCGAAGCGCGCCGTCCTTGCGCTGCTTGCGCCAGTACGTCAGATGCGACGTGTAGAGCCCCTCACGGCGCAGCAGCTCGCCGACCTCGCCCGGCTGCGTGCAGGCGTCAGCCTCGGCGAGGATCCGCGCCTTGTACTCGGCCGTGAACGACCGGCGCTTGGCCTGCTCGACCAGCTCCGGGTCCGGGACCCCTCCCGGCCAGCGCGCTCGCCGGCCACGAATCCCAACTCGGCTACGCCTCGCTGGTCTTCGCGGCCGGCGACAGCCTCATCCGCGGTCCTGGATCCATTCGTGCTCGACTCCAACATCTCCGGCAGTCTCCGTTCTCGCCCTCAAGGTCAGTAATTCCTGGCATGAAGATCCGCGCCAGAGGCTCCGTCCGACGCTGACCGTACGGTCGGCTGATCCGGGACAGGGGCTTCTGGGAGAACGCGGTCGGGCAGGCCGACATTGAGGATGGGCTTCGAGCCCGGTTAATTCCTTTGGCCGCCCCTGCGACTTGCCCGGATTGTGCCGCGAGCACGTATCGGTCTATGTCGTTCGCCCACTCGTTCTCCGCTATTCGACCAACGAAGCGAGGAGGTGTCGGATGCAGCTGCCGAGATGGGTCGGTCGCGCAATCGGACTGGACGTGCACCGCGACTTCTGCGAGATCGCGATCTGCGAGGAAGGCGTCGTGCGATCGGCGGGCAGGGTGCCCAGCACGCCAGAGGCGTTGCGGGCGCTGGCCGAGAGCTTGCTGGCGAGCGATCGCGTCGCGCTCGAGGTGACCGGGAGCGCGTGGGAGGTCGCGCGGATCCTGGAGCCGTTCGTCGACAAGGTGGTCGTGGTCAGCCCGGATGACACCGGGATCAGCAGCGCGCGGGCGAAGACCGACCGTTTGGACGCACGCGCGCTCGCGAAGCTGCTGTGGACCGGAGAACTCGAGGCGGTGTGGGTCCCGGACGAGGACTGCCGGCGAATGCGCCGACGGCTCGCGCGCCGCGAGCAGCTCGTTCATGCACGGACGCGCGCGAAGAACGAGATCCACGCGGTGCTGGTGCGCCGCCTGCAGGGCAAGCCACCGTGCTCGGACCTGTTCGGCGTCAAGGGACGCACGTGGCTGGCCGAGCTCGAGTTGCCGGTCGAGGAGACCGAAACGATCCACGCCGGGCTGCGGCACATCGCGTTCCTCGACGTCGAGATCGCAGACGTCGAACGGTTGATCGCCAAGCAGGCACTCCTATCGGCCGACGCTCGGCGGCTGATGACCGTGCCGGGCGTGAACCTGATCTGCGCCGCGTCGTTCCTGGCCACGGTCGGCGACATCCGCCGGTTCGGGACCTCCAGGCAGCTGGTCGCCTATCTCGGCCTTGACCCGAAGGTCCGCCAGTCCGGCGAGCAGCCCGCCCGCTCCGGCCGGATCACCAAGCGCGGCGCTTCCGAGGCGCGGTGGGCGATGGTCGAGGCCGCATCGACCGCCGTGCGTCAACCCGGACCGTTGCGCGCGTTCTACCAGCGGATCCGTGGCCGCCGCGGTCACGGCAAAGCGGTCGTCGCGTCCGCCCGGAAGCTAACGACCCTGTTCTGGTGCCTGCTCACCCGCGGCGAGGACTACGCGCACCAGCAGCCGTCGCTGACCGCCCGCAAGATCCGGCAGCTCGAGATCCGCGCCGGCGCCACGACCGCGAAGGGCACGCCGACCGGGACCTGGGCCACACGCGAGAAGATGCGCACCGCCGAGCGCCAGCTCGCCGAGCAAGCCGAAGCTTCCTACGCCCGCCTTGTCAACGACTGGCAGTCACGCGGACGACAGAACCAGAAAGCAGCCGAACCGGAAAGCGTGGGCGCGAGCGTGACACCGGGGCGCGCATAGATCAGGCCCTCAAAGGGCAGTCGCGCGGCAGGCTCGCGAGCCCCAGACGCCTGCGCTTCGACACGTCATCGACTCGCGCCCGCCACACAACCTAACGCGCCTCGTCGACGTCGGCCAGCCCCGACGATGTCCTCGCGCGCGCAAATACCGGCCGGAGTCGCGCGAACCGGAACTCGACCAGGCCAACTCGGCCTCACAGAAGGCGATCTGCGGCCCTCCGTGACCACCGTCCGACCGCCACCACCCCCGAAAATCGCGCAAAAACTACGCCCCACCCCCTTGACTTTCATCGGTCCTCAATGGTGAGCGTCTCGCCGGACGTTGACAGAGAGGGGGCGAGCTCGGGACGGTCGTTGAGCAGCGCCAACGCGATGGCCGGAGGGTGATCGCCCTCGCCGACACAGATGATCGCTGCCTGCGGAGCCCGGCGAACCGCCGGAGGGGCTGCGGCCGCTCGGTCTGGTCGTTCTGGCCGAGGAGCTGCGACCGAACGTGCGCGAGACGGTGGAGATTCTGCTCAAGCAGCAGATAGAGATCAAGGTGCTCTCGGGCGACTCGCCGCAGACGGTCGCCGCGATCGCAAGGGACGTCGGCATCCCCCTTGGCGGCGTCCGCGACGGTGCGTCAATCCCGGAGGATCCCGCTGAGCGGCAGCGATTCGCCGTCGACGCGACCGTCGTCGGGCGCATCTCACCGGAGGGCAAGAAGGCGATCGTCCATGCTCTCCGACACGAGGGCCGCTACGTTGCGATGATCGGCGATGGCGTCAACGACGTGCCCGCGCTGAAGAGCTCTTGTCGCCCAAGAAAGGAAACAGTGGTTGGGAATCAGGAGGGATTGACAAACAAGAAGAGGAGAAAGGAAACGAAAGCCAGCATCGGGAAGCTCGCCGTCGGGTGTCTGGTTCTGGTGTGCTCAGGACGTCGGCGGCAGGACTGCGGCGGGTTCGACCTGGTTGGTGGTTGGCGGCGTGAGTACCAGAACCTCCCCCCAGGCACCCACCCACACCGGCACCCACCACCACCCGAACATCACGCGGGAGCGGCTGCTCGTCATGCGGTGGGCGCGGACCTGTCCGATGATGCACGGCGCCGGGTCGCTGATCTACGCCACCCGCATCGGAGTAGAGGTCTCCGGTGTCGAGGCGGCGGCGCTCACGACCGCGCCGGCGCCCACGACGTGGGCTGGATGAAGCGGGCGCTGTCATGTTCATCGACCCGATCGCGGATCGAGAGAACGGCTTGTTGGGCGGCTCGCCGCGGTCGGCGCTTGTGATGCTCTCGCCTGGCCGGCGGCGGTTCGTTGCGCCGCTCGGTCGCTGACGCGCCGTCCGCACCTGGCTTGTATGTGGCGTGTGGACGTGTCGCGGTGCTCATGTCTGGCTCGTTCCTGTTAGGCGGCGGTCGGTAGTTGCGGTGAGCGTTCGGGTGTTGTGGATTGGGAGTCGATCAGCGCGAAGCAGCGGGCGACGGCTCCGCGGACGCTTTGCAGCCCGAGGCTCAGGTCCACGATCCCGTCAAAGCCCCAGAACGCGCGTTGGGCGAGCAGGTACACCGAGATCAGGGTCCCGATCTGGTTGGTGCCGGCAAACGCCGCGACGACAACAGCGGCGATCGGGCCGAGCTTGGCCAGCCCGCCGGAACCCTGAATGTTGATCGCTTGCAGCCAGCCGAGCCGGATCTCGGCTGCGAGGAGACGGTCGGTGAACGCTTTGAGCCTGCCGGTCGACTCGGGGTCCTCGCGGCGGTCAAGCTCGCGTGCGATCGAGCGGGTGAGGTGCTCGAGCTCTTCTTGGCGTCGCTCGTAGGCCGAGGCGGCGGGTTCCTGCATCCGCCTGGTCACGATCCAGGTGAGTGCAAGCTCCGGGATGACGATCGGAATCGTCCATGGCGAGAGTAGGCCGAGCGCGACCATTGCGGTTGCGAACTCGACGAGTGTCATCGATCCACGGTCAAGGACCGACACCGTGATCCCGACCGTCTCAGCGTCGGAGATGAACAGCGACGGCAGCCCGCTCTGCTCATCGGAATCGATCGCCGAGCGCCGACGCACGCCCTCAAACATGCTCAGGCGCAGATTGCGGTAAAGACGACCCTCGTTGCGGGTCGCCATCCCGTCAGACAGAACATACGCAACGGCCTCGACCAAGATTGCCAACCCGATCAACCCGGCGAGCAGCGCCGCCTCCTTCTTGTCGTTGCGATCAACCAGCGCGTCCACGAGAATCCCGAGCGCCAACGGCGGCACCAGCCCAACCAGCACCCCGCCCGTGCTCAACCCAACCATCGCGGCCAACCCACCACGGATCGGGGCCAGCAAACCCGCCAGCCGCCGCCATGGAAGCGGCGCCGGGCGACCCTCTGATTCGAGCCTGTCAGTCATTTCGACCCTCCGAGTCAAGGTTCCGCGGCAACCCCCTCCCCGCAAGCAAACCGATGCGCCGGTCGCGCCGCACACAACGTCGGTGCGACACGGCTGGCGCGCACCGGCACGGGACTACATCTTCTCCCGCTTCTTCTTGTCCTTCTTGTCCTTACGATCCTTGTCCTTCTTTGCCATCCCGACTCACCTCCTTTCGCTGCTCTGAGGGGCCGGATGCAACCCGATTCTCCGCCCCAGCGCCCAGCCGCGCATCGCGGAAAACATGCATCGAGCCTGCCGCGAACCACCGGACCGCAACCGCGGTACGACCACCACGTGCCAGAGTGCGATTCTTGGGGTCCGAGCGTCGCATGCGGCAGCTGACGAGGGTAGGGTTTAGCCCCAGACGCGAGCGATGAAGCCGCACATCGATAACACCAGATTTGGCTCGATCACGATCGAGGGCAAGGTGTTCGAGCACGATGTCGTGATCGCGCCAAACGGCACGATCACCAAGCGACGCAAGAAGCTCTCAAAGGCCATCTACGGCACCTCCCACACGATTTCGCTCAACGAAGCCAAGTACGTGCTCGATCAAGGAGCCCACGCCCACCGTCTGATCATCGGCGCCGGCCAGTACGACAACGTCCGCCTCTCGCCCAAGGCCGCAAGATGGCTCGAGCACCACAACTGCCGCGTGCTCCTAAAACCCACACCCAAGGCGATCAAGGCATGGAACCGATGCGCAGCCAACACGATCGGCTTGTTCCACGTGACCTGCTGAGCAACACCTCAGCGAGCCGCCGTCCGGAGTCCTGCAGCAACCCCCTCCCCGCAAGCAAACCGATGCGCCGGTCGCGCCGCACACAACGTCGGTGCGACACGGCTGGCGCGCACCGGCACGGGACTACATCTTCTCCCGCTTCTTCTTGTCCTTCTTGTCCTTACGATCCTTGTCCTTCTTTGCCATCTCGACTCACCTCCTTCGCTGCTCTGAGGGGCCGGATACCCCCATTCTGCGACTGAGCGCCCGACCGCGCATCGCGCCGGGAAAACGTGCATCGAGCCTGCCGCGAACCACCGGACCGCAACCGCGGTACGACCACTACGTCACAGAGGGCGACTTGAAGGCCATCCACCGCACCTCCGCACCATTGCCGTGACCCCCGGTTCGGTTCACATGTAGCGCCGCGGCAAGCCGCCGCGCACGTGCCTAAAGCACGTGCGTGTCTCGATGGCGGCTGTGCCGCGGGCCATGCCGGCGGGGTCGGGTTTACTTGTCCCGCTTCTTCTTGTCCTTCTTGTCCTTCTTGTCCTTGTCCTTCTTTGCCATGGTCTTCACCTCCTTTCGCATCTGGCTGTTGACTCGGTTTGGGAAGATGTCGTGTTCCGGACGCTGCTTCGATTGCGCGGCCGCTGCCCTTCGTGGGTACCGAGGGCATGGATCGGTCGGGTAACTCTGTGAGAACGTGTGCTGGTCGTCTATCACGTGACAGTCAGGTTGGCGGCGGCGATCAAGAGCACGGTAAGGCGGTGATGAGAATCGGCCTACCGGCGGTGGGCGGGTGTTGCGGCCCGCCCACCGCGGCGGCCGAGCATCAGAGCCGGTCGACCTTGGCGTAGATCGAGGTGACGTCCCGGCTGCGGTGACGCAACACCTGCCCGACCTCCGTCAGGCTCCCGCCGGCCCTGAGCATCTCGGTCGCGGCGGTATGTCTGAGACGGTGAGCGCCGACGACCGATGGTCCCGCGCGACGGCACGCGTGCTGCACGATCGCCGACACCCACCGGACGAAAGCTCGTGCAGCGGAGCGCGGACCCTTGGTGAACACAAACACGCACTCACACCTGGGACCGTCCACCAGCCAGCCAACCAGCGAGCGCCTCGCCGACGTCACCGGGCAGCGGCAGACGCTCCCGGCGACCGCCCTTGCCACGAACCAGCCGCCTGAGCGCCAATCAACGTCCTGCAGCTGGAGCGCGGCGACCTCGCCGGCCCGCAACCCCAGTCGCGACAGCAACGTGATCACCGCGAAATCCCTGCGCCCCACTCGCGTGCGCCGGTCACAGCTCGCCAGCAACCGCGCGAGCGATCCGGCGTCCAACGCCTTGACCAATCCCGCCAACCGCCAACTCGCGACCGACGGCACCACGCCCGCGAGCTCCCGACAGGTCTCGCCCTCCACATGCAAGAAGCGCACGAACGCGCGCAGCCGCGTGACCTCGCACTTCGCCGAACCAACGCTGCCGCTGCGCCTCGCCAAGCACGAACGCGATCACCGCCGCGCCGTCCAACTCCCCCAGCGCCAGCGTGCCCGTCGACGTCTCGCGCCAAGACAGGAACACACGAGCGATGCCGACATAGTTGCGCACCGTCGATGACGACACGCCCCGCTGGTCGCGCAGATACACCGAGTAGCGCTCGATCGGCACCTCGCTCGGCGTCACCGACGTTCTCGCCACCGCGACCGGCACGACCCCGAGGCCACGCAGATAGTCCAGCAACGGAACGATCGCCTGCGACGACAGCAGATGCGAGCGTCCCGCAGCACGCCGCCCCGCCATCAGCTCCGCCACTCGGACGTCGGGCAGATCACCGGCTCCCAAGCCGCGACCGGCCAGCCACTCACTCGCATCCGCCATCAATCGCAACTGCTCCCCAGCAGACCTCGGCCGGTACCCCCGCACCAGCAACTCCGCGCTGAACCCCGACGCGAACACCGCCAACGGCCCCGCCATCCCCAACCCAGACCCGCCGCCCATAACCGTCTCCCTTCTCGATGAACCGAAAAGGGAAGAGCCTCGTTCAGGCCGCCGAATTATGCCGAGGACTCAACAGCCAACCCCAGCAACGACAAGCGATCCAGACGGGTCCTCGGCATACTCGGCATAAGCTGACGATTGGATAGTGCTCGTGGCCGGCGAGCGCGCCGACGCGGAGACGTTGCGCGACGAGGCGGCGGCAGTCCTCGCCACGGTGGGCCTGCGCCTGTCGATGGAGAAGACGAGGATCGCGCACATCGACGAGGGCTTCGATTTCCTCGGGCGCCACATTCAGCGCCACACCAAACGAGGAACGAAGCGCCAGCACGTCTACACCTACCCCTCGAAGGACGCGATCGCGTCGATCAAGGGCAAAGTGCGGGCGGCTACGCAGAGGACGACAACGAACCAGTCCCTGGCCGACCTGTGCGTCCGACTGATCCCCGCGTTGCGGGGATGGACGACGCACTTCCGGCACGACGTGTCCAGGGCGACGTTCAGCTACCTGCGTGCCTTCCTCTGGAAGCGCGCGGTGCGCTGGCTTCGCAGGAAGCACCCCCGTGCCTCATGGAAGCAGCTCCGACGGCTTTACCTGTCCGACTGGTGGCCGACGGAGGAAGACCCTGTTCAACCCGAGCTCGGTGCCGGTCACCCGCTACCGATACCGGGCGAACGGATCCCCTCGCCGTGGGCCAAACAAACGGAGCAGATCGCCAGGCCGACCCACTGACACGGGCTCGTGGAGAGCCGGATGCGGGGGAACTCGCCCGTCCGGTTCGGGAGAGCGGGCCGGGGAAACAGTCGCCCCAGAGGGCGACGACGCGCCCCGACTCGGCTCACGCGTGGCTGAGGTGATTGCGGTTGCGCAGGCCGCCGAAGCCCGCGCGACGCTGGCTGCGATGGCGGCCGAGACCCAGGCGATCGCGGCTTCAGAGGCGATCGTCGCTGGTGCGGCCGCGGTCGCGGTTCGAGCGTTGATCGACGCCGGCTTAGAGCTTAGGCTGAGGCGATGGCGGTGCGGGTGCGCCTCTGCTGTGCCGCTCTGACGACCTGCGCTGCGGCGACCGGGACGGTCAGCATGGTTGCCGCGACGAGGACGACCTGGACGGCACGTTGAACCACGGTGAGGGTCGCCGTGTAGCTGCCGTCGCCGAAGCCTGAGAGCACGCTTACAAGGCCGATGACGACGAGCAGGGCGGCGGCGAGCGTGCCGGCTCGACGTCCGCGCCAAGCCACCGCGGCGGTGACGATCGCAAGCTGGGCAACAAGGAACGAGAGCGGGGCGTTGATGGCGGTGCCCGAGCTGATCGCCCGGCCGGTGTGTGCGAGCCCGGTCTGGATAGCGACGACGGCGCCCACAAGGTCGGCGGCGGCTACAAGCAGGTAGAGCCGGGCCAGAAGCGGGAGACGGGTGAACGTGGTGCGTGACATGGTGGCCTCCTTGATGGATGTTGTGCCGAGCACGGTAGGCCGGGTCGGGTTGCGGGTCATCGGTCCTGGGGCGGAACCTGCTCAGCCCTGGGGCTGATGCCGCGCGGGGCCGGGAGGGCTAGGCTCGCGGCATGAAACTTCGGGTGTGGATCGGTGCTCGGGGGGACCTTCTGCTCGCGGCGACGCTTGCGATTGTCGCCCTGACACAGGCGGCCGTCGCTCCGATCGCGTCGGTCCCGCTGGCGGTGTTGATCGCGCTGTTGACGACCTTGCCGGTCGCGGTGCGGCGCACCCATCCGGTCGTAGCGGCGCTGGTTTCGACCGCCGCCGGCCTGATCCCCAGTAACGGCTACGTGTATGTCGGCTATGTCGTCTCCTTCATCGTCTTCTATTCGGTCGCCGTTTTTGTACCGCAGCGGCGCCTTGTCGCGGCAGTGGTCGCGGCCGGTGTTGTGTTGACGGTGTTGGCTTCGGCGATCCATGGGGCGGTGTTCGGCGATTACTTTGGGGCGTTGAGCGCGGTGCTGGCGCCGGCTGTGGTTGGCACGTTCGTGCGCTACCAGCGGGACCAGTCGCGCCGGCTTCAGGAGCTGACCGGTCAACTCGAACGGGAGCGCGAATTGAACGTCGCGCGCGCGCTTGCAGATGAGCGGGCGCGGATCGCGCGCGAGCTCCACGACGTGGTTGCCCACACGATCAGCGTGGTCGCGATTCAGGCCGACGCGGCCGAGGCCGCGCTCGACGCAGATCCCGCCCGCGCGCGTGTGCCGCTTCAGACGATCCGGCGCTCGGCGGCAGAAGCCCTAACCGAGATGCGCCGCCTACTTGCCGTTCTCCGCGCCGACGAGCCAGGCGGCGAACTCGCGCCCTCACCGGGCCTGGGCCGGCTGCCGGCTCTGATCGACCGGGCCCGCGCCGCGGGGGTGGAAGTCACCCTCGAGGTGACGGGCCCGGCCCGGCCGGTACCAGCGAGTCTCGACCTCTCGGCCTACAGGATCGTGCAAGAGGCGCTGACCAACGTCGGCAAGCACGCCGCCGGCGCGCCCGCGAGCATGGTTCTCGACTGGGGTCAGGACGCGCTCGCGATCGAGATCCACAACCCTGGCACCAACCTCGAGCCCGCCGACAGCAATGGGGCCGGACACGGCCTGATCGGGATGCGCGAGCGGGTGCGGATGCTCGGCGGCGACTTCAACGCCGGCCCGGCGACCGGCGGTGGCTTCGTCGTCAGCGCGATCTTGCCCTATCCGGAGCGGTCGTGGTCCGCGTCCTGATCGCCGACGACCAAGAGCTTGTTCGAAGCGGCTTTCGGCTCGTCCTCGAACTCGCTGGCATCGACGTCGTCGGCGAAGCCCAAGACGGACGTGAGGCAGTCGAAGCGACCCGGACCCTGAAGCCCGACGTCGTCTTGATGGACGTGCGCATGCCCGAACTGGACGGAATCGAAGCCACACGCCGGATCGCGCTCTCCGGCGTTCCCAGCCGCGTACTCATCCTCACGACCTTCGACCTCGATGAGTACGTCCTTCAGGCGCTCCGGGCCGGGGCTAGCGGCTTCCTACTCAAAGACGTCGGTCGCGAACGACTCGTCGACGCCATCCACACGATCGCGGCAGGCGAGGCGCTGGTCGCACCCACCGTACTCGAACGGCTCGTCACCCACTACATCAGCCGGCCCCCGATCCAACTCGCCCGGCCTCCAGAACTCGCACAACTCACCGACCGCGAACTCGAGATACTCACCCTCGTCGGCCGCGGGCTCGCAAACCCCGAGATCGCCAGCACGCTGTTCATCTCGCTCGCAACCGTCAAGAGCCACATCCGTCACATCCTCCAAGAACTCAACCTACGCGACCGCGTCCAAGCCGTCGTCCTCGCCTACGAAACCGGACTCGTCACACCCAGAACCACCGACTGACCTTCACCTCCAACCAGACCCCAGCCGCGGCCGGCATTAGTACCGAACTTGCGTAGACCCCCTCCCAGCACGCTTTCCGGTTTGCTCGAGATCCACCACTCACGCCGGCGCTGCTGCTTCTGAGCAGACCGAGCGACGTTGTGGCCGCGGCGTCGGGCTGTCGGATTCCGGGGAAGCGGCAGCTGCCTGACGGCTCCCGGCCGGGTCGGTGGTTCGGTAGAGCAGGTCGGTCAACGATCTGCTCTCGAAGGGAGGGAGCTATGTCTTCTCCACAGCTGCTCGACGTGACCGGTCGGCGTCGGTCGCCGGCGGCGATGCCGGGCCACAACGCGGGGCACGCGCCCCGCAATAAGGGGATGGTGTATCCGGCGGATCCGCCGACGGTCGATGAGATCGTCGCCGTGATGCGCAGGATCCCGTCCGATCGGCACGGGATCAGGCTCCGCGCGCTGATCGTCGTGCTGTGGCGCGGCGGGCTACGGATTCAGGAAGCGCTGTCGTTGATCGAGTCCGATCTCGACCCGCGCCGCGGCGCGATTCTCGTGCGCCGGGGGAAGGGCAACAAGCGCCGGGAAGTCGGGCTGGATGCCTGGGCCTGGAGCGATCACCTCGCGCCGTGGCTTGCGTGCCGGGCCGAGTTGCCCGTGGGCGCGCTGTTCTGCGTGATCGAAGGACCAACCCGCGGGCGGCCGTGGTCCGCGACGGCTGTGCGCGGGGAGCTGCACCACGCCGCCAGCGCCGCAGGGGTCAGACGGCGGTTCGCGCCGCACCAGCTGCGCCACGCGCACGTGGTGGAGCTGGCTCGCGAGGGAGTGGCGGTCAACATCATCCAACGTCAACTCGGGCACACCGACCTCGGGACGACGTCGTAGGGTCGAGCCGGGGCGCGGTGCCGGCGTTGCCGCCGGTCCGTTTCCCCGACCCGCCCTCCGAACCGGACATGCCCATTCCTGAGCATCCGGCTCTCCACAGGACACGATGTCCGATCGTGACGGTGGTTACGCAACGGTGGTTTCCGGTCGAGTGGTGGTTCGGCCTGTTCCGGTAGCCGCCCACGGCGAGGGGATGTTGTGGCCGCGATAGCGGTATCGGGTCACGGGTACCTCGTCGGGCCAGGCGAGCCTCGTGCCTTCGCGGCTGGTCCAGTGGTGCCCCCAGCACCGTCGTCTGATCTGTTTGCAGGTCAGCCGCTCGTATTTCTTGCGCAGCCACCGGATCACTCGCCACCACACGTAATGGCTGAGATAGGCGAAACAGCGGCTGCTCGCGGCGTGGCGGTGGTAGTTGGTCCAACCCCTGAGGATTGGGTTGAGCACATGGATCAGCTGGTCCAGCGAGAGGTTCGTCGTGCTGCGGTTAGTCAGCGTCTTGATGCGGTGCATGACCTCGCGGAGCGCTCGTTGACTGGGGAACGTGATGGCGACGCGCTTGTTCTCATGCCAGGGACGCCGCACGATGCGGAACCCGAGTAGGTCAAACCCGTCGTCAACGTGGGTGATCGCAGTCTTCTCGGGCGAGAGCGTCAAGCGCATCTGCTCTGCCATGAACTTGGCCGTCTGCTGCTTGATGGCGTGGGCTTGGGCTTCGGTGCCGCGCACCAGCACCACGAAGTCGTCCGCGAAGCGGATCATCCGGTAGCTGGGCAGGCCGTTGGCCCGATCGCGCGCCCGTTGGCTGTGCCAGCGCCGTGCTGTCCACGCCGCCTCGAAGCGACGGTCGAGTACTGAGAGGGCAATGTTCGACAGAAGGGGCGAGAGGACTGCTCCCACACAATCGCGAACTTCGAGTTCGAGCGGTCGATTCAGCGCCTGTCGAGAAGGAGTCGGCCGTGAGGTGTAGTACTCAACGGACAGATGGCCGGTCGCCGAGCCTATGCCGACGAGTACGCGCTGCGGGTGAACCGGGCGGTCGAGCTGTTGGGCGAGGAGCTGGCGCCGGCGGACGCGGTGCGGGTGCTGCAGGCCGAACATCGGCTGTCGGAGCGTCAGGCGCGCCGGTACGTGAGCGCGGCGATCGAGCGGCCGGAGGGCGTCGCGGTTCCGGAGCGCACGACGGTGTTCACCGTCCGGCTCGCGCCGTCGCTGATCGCGGGCCTGCGTCGACACGCGCGGTCGCGAGGACTGACGCTCAGCGCGGTCGTTGCGGAGGCCGTGAGGCTGTATCTCGATCACGTCCACGAGCGACACGGTGGCACCGCGCATTGAGATCGAGTTCGTTGGTGATCGGCTCGCCAGCGCTCGGCTGGCGCAGGCGTACGGGTTCGTGGTGCCCGAGCTGCGCCGAGTGACAAGCAACGAACGGAGCGATGATGACGAGCGACGTGACCTCGCGGACGGGCAGGGTGGCGGCGATCTACGCGCGGGTGTCCTCCGAGCGTCAGCGCCAGGACGAGACGATCCACAGTCAGACCGTCGGGCTGCGTGAGCTTGCGACCGACCGTGGGCTGCTCGTTCCCGAGGACCTGGTGTTCGAGGATGAGGGGTTCTCCGGCGCGACGCTGACCCGGCCGGCGCTCGAGCGGCTGCGCGACCGAGCGGCGGAGGGAGCGTTCGAAGTGCTGCTCTGCCACGCGCCGGACCGGCTCGCGCGCCGCTACGCCTACCAGGTGCTGCTGCTCGAAGAGCTCGCGCGTGTCGGCGTGGAGGTCATCTTCGCGCGCGGCGGCGAGCGGTCGGGCTCGCCGGAGGATGAGCTGCTCAGGCAGTTCCAAGGGATGATCGCCGAGTACGAGCGCGCGCAGATCCGCGAGCGCACCCGCCGCGGAAAGCTGCACCGCGCCCGCACCGGCCACCAGGCGGTGATGGCCGGCGCCCCCTACGGTTACCGGTTCGTCAAGAAGACCGACATCGCCGATGGCTACTGGGAAATCAACGAGTCCGAGGCCGAGGTCGTGCGCGAGATCTTCCGCCGCTACACCGAGGATGGCTGCTCAATCGGCGCGCTCGCCCGCTGGCTGTCTGAGCAGGGGATCCCGACGCGCACCGGCAAGGCAGTGTGGGATCGCTCGACGGTGTGGGGGATGCTCCGCAACCCGGCCTACCACGGGCAGGCCGCCTACGGCAAGACGAAGGCCGCCGACCGTCACGGCAAGCCGACGCGCACCACCCGCGCTCGCGGCGAGCGCCGCGGCCGCCGCCAAGTGCGCCTGGATGAGCCCGTCGATCAGTGGCTGTTCATCCCGGTCGCGCCGCTCATCACCGAGGAGACCTTCGCGCTCGCGCAGGAGCGGCTCGGCCGCAACGCGCACTTCGCCAAGCGCAACACCAAGGCGCCGACCCTGCTGCAAGGCATCCTCGTCTGCCGCGAGTGCGGCTACGCCTGCTACCGCTCCTCGACCCGCACGACGAACAAGCGGATCTACTACTACCGGTGCGTCGGCTCGGACAACTACCGCCACGTCGGCGGGCGTGTCTGCAACAGCCGCCCGATCCGCGCCGATGAGCTCGACGGGCTCGTGTGGGACGAGGTTCGCCGGCTGCTCGAAGACCCTGCACTTGTCCGTGCCGAGATCGACCGTCGCCTCACGACGCTGCGGACCGAGCACCCCGCTACCCGCCGCCGCGAAGCGCTCGAGCGCGACCTCACCCGCGCCACCAGCGCGATCGAACGGCTGATCGAGGCATACCAAGAACAACTGATCTCGCTCGACGAACTCCGCGCCCGGACGCCCACCCTCCGCAAGCGCCAGAGCACGCTCCAAGCCCAGCTCGACGCGCTCGACGCAGAGCTGCACAACGCCGAGACCTACCTCAAGCTCGCCGACACCCTGGAGAGCTTCCTCACCCGCCTCAGCGACGGCCTCGACCAACTGACCCTCGACGAACAACAACGGATCCTGCGGCTCGTCGTCCGCGAAGTCCTGATCGGCGGCGACGACGACAAGGTCACCATCCGACACTCCATCCCCACCCCGAACGGAGGCCCCGACGACCCAAGTTGCCTTTTGCGTGGGAGCAGTCAGTCCCGACCCTTGTGGCGTGCCCGATGGCGTGGCGGCCGGGGATCCCTGCTCGCGCATGATCCCCGCGGCGAGGAACAGCCGGATCAGTGCCAAGACGCGCTTGTCGGTCACCCGACGGCGCACCTGTTCCATCAGGAGACCCTGGTGGATCGACCCGAAAGCAGTCCTCGACGTCTCCTTCGATCACCCACTCATACGAGCGAGGGGCGTTGATGAAGAACCGCACCTGCTCGATGGCGTCCTGGGCTCTGCGCCCGGGCCTGAATCCGTACGAGGTCGGGCAGAAGTCCGCCTCGAAGACCGGCTCGAGCACGAGCTTGGCCGCCGTCTGCACGATCCTGTCGCGCACCGTCGAGATGCTCAAGCTTCTGAGCTTCCCCGAGCGCTTCGGGATCATCCGCTCGCGCGCCGGCAGCGGACGGTAGGTGCCATCCTTGAGCTCCTGGCGGAGCTTGTCGAGGACACCTTCCACGCCCATCTGCTCGACAACACGGCGGGTCTGACCATCGACACCGGCGGTCCGCGACCCCCGGTTGCGTTTCACCCGTTCCCACGCGACCAGCAACGTCGCGGGGTCGCAGACCAGGTTGAACAGATCGCCGAAGCGCTGCTGCTCGTCCCGGGCTGCCCATCGGTGCAGCTTGGTCTGCCATCCCAGTACCCGCTCGTCCGCCAGCTTGGCGTCAAGCGGCGCGGGCGTATTCACGTCCGACCTCCCGAACGGCGTCTCATGCCACGGTCCTGCTGTCCGCCTTCGCCATGTGGACGGCTTTCCCGCCCCCGGACTACTACGCGGACTCCGACATGCCAGCGCCCATCAGCTGACATCGAGCCTTCCCGGGCCGCCACCAGCAGCCCGGCGAGCGCGAGGCGTCTCCCACGTTCACCATGATCCGTTTGACCGGGTCGGAAGCCGGCTCTACCCCTACAGCCAATCCGGCGGGCACTCGCAGCATCCCGCCGGTCACCACGCCCGGGTACACAGGCCGAGCGCGGAGCGAGCCGCCGTAGATAAGGGCGGCATCGTCACTGTGGACGACCCATGTCCGCCAGGTTTCGGGTCGTTTCTGCAATCAAGGGGCTTCAACCACCGAATCGCTTTCGCTCTTCCTTTCGGTCTCGCTAGCACGCACGCGGGCGTCTGGCAGTGCCGCCCGGCCGTCACATCGTCGGGGACGCTTCACCTTCGCGCGCGAATCCCGCGCCTCAGTGGTCCCCCAGCTTCACCGGGCCGCTGCATCGGCCCAGGGCCGGCATCCCAGCCGACACGGATGAGATGTTTATCGTCCGTCATCTCCTTTCGCACGGCGCCTCGTGGCGCACCGTCTACCTGCAGGGCATCGATACCGAGGAGATCATCGGGACGATCCGCGCGCGTCGCGCTCCGATGATGCATGTCAGCGCCGGGCTCGAGCTCTGAACCGATCGCAGTCGGTCAGTCGACCGGGAGCGCCCTGAGGGCACTCCCGGTTAGGCCCTGGAAACCGCACGACGTGGCCGCATCACGGCCTTGCAGCAGCGCGCCCGGTGTCCGGCGACATGGCCGGTCGTGCTCAAGAACAGCAGCGTCGTCGAGACTGGTGGAACTCGATCGTTGCAGCTGTGTCCCGAACGAGGTGCAGCCTTCTACTTTCGACCTGATGCGACACTCTCCACGGTCGTTCGGTTCTGGTCGACTGCGGTCGATCAAGTCGGGAATTTGGGAGGCAAGCGCAAAGCTGCGCTTCCGACCAGGCGCGATGGGGCGTCGTCAGCGCTAGGGGGCTGACGGTGACGGCTTGGGGCGCGCGCCGACGATCCAGGTCGACGCCGGGGCCATCACACCTTCGGGACCGGCGAACTCCGCCATTCCCTCACGTATCGCCTGGCGGATCGCCTCGTGAAGGTCCGCTGCGCGCTCTCCCTGGAGACGCAGGATCTCGCCGGCCGGACCAAGGTCCATCGTGAGCTCAACGGCCTCGTCGATGTCGTTGCCGCCCTTGACGGGCAGGTCGCAGCGGCGAAGGGTGATCTCCTCGAACCCGGCGCTGACCAGGATCCCGCTCGTCGTATCCGCATTGGCCATAGAGAACGGACCGGGCCCGCACGTCGGCTCGTCGTATTCCTCAGGCTTGGTCACAAAGCGCTCGGTGATCTCTTGCGCGCGGTACAGCCACTCGTTGTCTTCTCTCGCGCGCCAGACGACCATCACCAGCTGCCCGCCGGGCAACAGCGCCTCGCGAACGTTGCGCAGTGCGGCCACCGGGTTTGCGAAGAACATCGTGCCCATCCGCGAGAACGCGTAGTCGAAGCGCTCCTCAAACGACGCCACCTCGATATCCATGACGTCGAAGCGCAGGTTGGCGACGCCCTCCTCGGCAGCCTCCAGGCGAGCCGTATCGATGAAGCGCGGTGCCGCGTCCACGCCAACCGCGAACCCCTCCGACCCGATCCGGCTGGCGAGCTGCTGCGTCGTATCCCCGAACCCACAGCCGATATCGAGGACACGACTGCCCAGAATCGGCGGGTAGATCCGCATCGCCTCATCGCCGAACTGCTTCAGCCCGGCCACCACGATATGCCGGTACTTGACAAAGCGCTCAAAGAGCGGGCCGTCCCATGCCTCGATGGCCTCCGCGTTGGCCGGTGAGGCTGCTATGTCGCTACGTGACGTGCTCATCGAGCCCTCCCTCTATCACGTAGACACTGTCCTCGCTCACATCGTACGTGTCAACCGGCCCGCGACCCCGCACCCCGCGCTCCCGCCCGCGGCGCAAAGCAGAACTCTCGCCGCCCAGCAGCAGAGCGGTGGATCGGGCTACTTTCAGCAATCTCGATTGACCCGATCGGGCTATCCGACGCTGCTCCTCTGGAACGCAACCAGCCACGCCGAGCCGCACAGCCAGGACTGCCCGTCCGTCCCGGCGATGCGGCACTCCGGCGGCCGGCGTGACGGTCGCCATCCACCGTTAGCCGAGAACTCCTGAGTAGCAAGCGCAGCAGCAGCAGCCTCGCCGGCATCGCCCGGGCTGCTGCATCAGGCGTCGTGCGGTAGCGCCGGCGTAGCCGACGGCGACGCCGTGGCGCTCGTCGATTTCGCTGCCGAACTCCGCGTGACCCAACGTGTCCGGGAGCAGTCGCGCGCCGTTGGGCCGGGCCGGGGCAATCTCACGCCGGAGCCACGATTGCGATGCCGGAACTCGCCGGGCACCGTCGAGTCGGCATAGCTGTCGGCGACGTCGTCAGGGTGGATGATGATCGAGCCGCGGTTGGTATCTGCGTTCAGAGGGCTCGGCTACCGTTCGCCGGTAACACGCAGATCAAGGCCATGGCACCGACCGGAGGCAGGCATCGAGATGAAGACGATCGGCACTGAGGAGCATTTCGTGACCGACGAGGTCGTCACGGCGTGGAGCCGGCTTGATCCCGATTCGCGCGAGGACTCGTCGGCTAGCACTCCCCCCGGGGAGATGGGGGAGCGGCTGCGGGAAGTCGGAGAGCGCCGGATCGCGGCGATGGACGAGGCAGGGCTCGACGTCCAGGTGATCTCGCTCACCTCGCCGGGGCTCCACAGCCTTCCGGCGGACGAGGCCGCCCGCCTGCAGGTCGACACGAACGACCGTATAGCCGAGCTGGTGAACGCCCACCCGAATCGGTTCCAGGGCTTCGCCACGCTCGCCTTCCCGGCACCTGCCGCAGCCGCGCACGAGCTTGAGCGCGCGATCACCAAGCTCGGCCTCAACGGTGCCCTCATCTTCGGCCGCACCGGTGAGCGCAATCTCGACCACCCCGACAACTGGCCGATCTTCGAGGCCGCTGCGTCGCTCCGCGCCCCGCTCGACCTACACCCGCAGATCCCACAGCCGCGGGTTCGGGCTGCGCTATACGCGGGCTTCGACAACGCCATCGACAACGCGTTTGCCGCATTCGGAATCGGCTGGCATTACGAGTCCGGCGTGCAATTCCTCCGGCTCGCGCTCGCCGGCGTGTTCGACCGCTTCCCCGACCTCCAAGTCATCCTTGGCCACTGGGGGGAGGTCATCCTGTTCTATCTCGACCGCGCTGAGGGGCTGGCCATGCAGGCCAAGCTCCCGCTGCTGTTCTCGGAGTACGTCCGCCGAAACGCCTACATCACACCCGGCGGCATCTACAGCCGGCGCTACCTGCGTTGGGCGGTCGAGGTGGTGGGCACCGAGCGCATCCTGTTCGCGACCGACTACCCCTACCGGCCCGGCCCCGACGGTGGCGTCGAGGAGTTCCTTCAGGCCTCGGGACTCGATCCGGCCGACCAGGAGCGAATCGCCGCCGGCAACTGGGATGCGCTCGTGACCCGCATCCGGCGCTGACCATCGCCCCGAGTCGTGACCGCTTCGCGTGATCCGGCAGCAGTGCCGACCGGTGCTCTCGAACCATGTTCGGATCGGGCGCGAGCCCTGCTCTGATTCCGCGACGGGTATGTCGGGCGTGATGTCGACTGCCCTGCAGCGCGCGGAAGACGAAAGAGCGCCCGAGAGGGCCGCTTCGATCGACCACCGGCTCTCTGCGCGTGAGCTCCCCCCAGCGCTTGTCCGAGATGAGCGCCTGAGCGCACGCAGATCGGCTATTCGCGGCCTGGTTCGCCGGCAGCGAGGAAGTACGCCCGGTCCTTCGGCCTGTCAGCCGCGCGCTTTGATTTGTGGATGTCGTCGAGCGCAGCCACGAGTACAGCAGTGCCGGTGCCGGCGAAGTTAGGTGCGCCGCGCGGGGCGCGAGTTCTCCGTAGCCGCCAGGGAAGCCGCTCGGGGCGAACGTAAGGTCGAGCTGGCCGTGTCGCGTCGCCAGGTTCCAGACGGTGGCGGCGAGGAGGCTGCGAGGCGTGAAGTAGTCGGGTGGGAGTGGCACCCAGGCGGCCGTGTTCGCGGGATCGGTGACGAGGCGGCAATCGAGCTCGTTCAGCGCGTCAGCGAGACGGTGCAGGTTGGCCTCGTCACGGTCGGGGGTGACATCGATGTCGAGCGTGTCGTAGCGACGGCCATGCGACTGGATGCCGGCGCCGCCGATGACGACGAACTGCACGCCGTGAGTCACAAGTGTCTTGAGGAGCGCTTCGCGCTCAGCGTCGATGGCGGGGCTCACGCGACCGGAGTCTGTTGGCGCAGCCATTCAGCAATTCTGTCCCCCGCCGCCCGATCGTCTACGGCGTGCGGCCTCACGCTCGCGCTGGACGTCGAGCACGGCTCGAAGCGCGAGTGAATCGCGTCGGGCCGTGCGAGCGTCTGACGCGTCGGCGATCCTCAGCAGGTCGATGAGTCCGGCTACGTCGAGATTGCCAGCCGGTGTCTCGAACGCCATCCGGTTGCGGGCAAGGTCCGCTTCGCCTGCCGTGCCCGCCGGCGCCTCGTCGATGACGACGCTCACTCCGCCGGACACGATGTGCCTGCCGCTCCGGGTCTGTCGAGCGCCCATCTGTCGCAGGCGATAGCCCACGCCGTCGACAAACCCACATACCTCGATCGTCGACGAACCGAGCACGAGCGGCCAGCCATGCAGCGCCCCAGCTACTTCTCCGATGACGAGTCCTAACACGCCCGCCGCGGCAAGCTCGGACAACCCCGCTGCGATGTCCGGAGCGCCTGGAGGAGTGAGCCGCCGCACTCGCTCGAGCGGATCAAGTTCGAGCTGCATCGCGATCTGCGGCCACCAGCTGCGGTCCTCGACCAGGAGATGCGCGTCGAGCTGCAGGCCGCACGCGTGCGCGACTATCTCGACGTCGTCGAGGCTGACGCCGCGGTCGCCGCGTTCCCAGCGCGCGATCGTGGCCTGGCGGAGGCCGAGAAGTTCGGCCAGCTGGCGCTGCGTCAGTCCCGCGCGACGCCGGGCCATCATCACGTAGTCGCCGCCTCGCATACCAAAATGGTATCAGTGGTGTGTAGCTAAGTGTGGACGGAAGTGTGGAATCCAATTCCACACTTGACGACCCCAAAAAGCCCCGCCGCACAATGAGATTTGAGGGGCGCTCGGGCCAGACTACCCGCCCCCAAGTAGGAAAATGCAATGCATGGGGTTCGGGTAGTCTGGCCCGAGCTTTGTGTCATTGGTGTGCGGCGGGGCATACGGGGCGGCGGGCGCGGCGAGTGCCGGAGAAGGTTGGGGTTCAGCGGAAGGTGCCGAGCAGAGTGACATGCTGTAGGAAGTCAGACAGCGAGGAAGCAGCATGGAGATCCAGAGGCGGGTTCTGAAGGACGGGGCGGTGCGCTGGCGGCAGGGTGGGCGGTACCAGGTACAGACGTTCGACCGTAAGGGTGATGCGGTGTCGTTCGGTGCTGAACTCCGGCGCCGGCAGCAGCTTGGGACGCTCACCGAGATGGACATGGGCCGGGTCACGCTCGCCGACTCCGTGGTCGGCACTTGGTGTGAGGCGTACGCATCCCAGCTCTCGCCGAAGACGTGGATGCACTACCGGCAACTTCTGAACAAGCACATCCTGCCGGCGCTCGGTCCGCTCGAACTCCGGGCGATCAGGCCGGAGACGATCGGCCGCTGGCAGGCGGAGCGGCTCGCCGCGGGCTACGGCCGCGTCTCGGTCAGGTACGCGCTCACCCTGCGGAGCGATCCTCCAGCGCGCCTTCGAGAATGGCCAGATCCAGTCGAACCCCGCGCGAGCGGTCCGAAAGGCGGCGCTGCCGCGCCGCACCGAGGTCCGTCCGCTCGCGCCGGCGTCGGTCGAACGAATGCGTGCCGCGAGTTCGCCGCGCGACGCGACGTTGATCAGCGTCCTGGCGTACGCCGGCCTCAGACCCGGTGAGGCGCTGGCGCTCCAGTGGCGCGACATCCGCGAGCAGACGATCCTGGTCGAGCGCGCCATCTCGCTTGTCGAGGAGAAGGACACGAAGACGGCGGCTCATCGGACGGTGCGTGTGCTCCAGCCGCTCGCCGTCGACCTCCGAGAATGGCGGCTGAGAAGCGGCCGGCCATCCGAAACCTCGCTGATCTTCCCGTCAGCGACCGGCGCGCCCTGGACGCTAGCGGCGTGCCAGTCGTGGCGCCGGCGAGCCTTCAAGTGCGCGATCGAGGCGGCGGGGCTCGCGCACGGCCGTCCGTACGACCTCAGGCACTCGTTCGCGTCGCTGCTGCTCCACGAGGGGCGCTCGGTGATCTACGTCGCCCGCCAGCTCGGCCACGACGCTCGACTCACGCTCAGCACCTACGGGCACGTGATGGACGAGTTCGAGGACATGCCGCGGCTCGACGCGCAGACGGCGATTGCCGAGGCGAGAGCGGCCCTGGACGGCGCGGCCACCTCCACCAGCTGACGCAGCCGGGCGCACCTTCGACGGCTGCCCTGCTCCCCGCCGCCCAGACGCACGCCCACGCTGAGGGTGCACCAGGGGTGCATCAGATTGTCTCGCGCCGTCCTGTCGTGTCCCCCCGTGTCCAACAGAACAATCACATTTGCGGGGCTTTTCGAGACACCACGAGACACGAGTGGACAAACTGATCTGCTTTGCAAGCAGGAGGTCGCCGGTTCGATCCCGGCTGGCTCCATTACACAGAGGCCCTGGAATTACGCATTCATGATGCTCCGGCATTCGTGGCCCACCAGCCCTGAATCTGATTGGTCACCAACTTTGGTCATCAGATCGACGGGCGCACGGAAGTTCCGCGCACCGTCGCCGTCCGCATGGTCTGGGGCTGGCCGGTCTCCCTCGCTTCACCGGTCCGGCCGCGTGATTGCGCCGTCGTCGCAGGCCTCGTCCGGGAGCGCTCTGCTGGCGATCGCCTTCGTGGCAAACCACTGGCCGTGCATCGGCGCCCGCCGACGACTCCTGCGTCGCCAATCCGATCGCGCGAGTCTGGTAAGCCGTGGTGGCGAAAGCGCTTGTCAGCTAGTTGCCGTCGTCTCGGGGCGTTCGGGATGCTTTGACCGCCAAACCGACCGATCCGGCGACGGTCCCGGCAGGTGGATCTGAGAGTTGGGCGCCGTGTAGCGGGCGCAGGTTTTTGGGAGACGCCCGAGTCATGGGGTCTTCCGGTCGAAGGTCAGGTGGGTGACCCCGCTGGGCGCCGAGACGGCCTCGATCTCGTAGTCCTCCTCCAGCGCCTCCAGTCCGTCCCACACCCGGACGCCGCGGCCGAGCACGATCGGCACCTGGACCAGGTGCATGTGATCGATCAGGCCCGCGGCGAGGAAGTCGCGCACGACGGTCGGGCCACCTCCGATGCGGACGTCCTGTCCGTCGGCGGCCTCACGGGCGGCGTTGAGCGCCTCGGTGGGTGCGGCGTCGAGGAAGTGGAAGGTGGTGCCACCCTCCATCTCGATCGAGGGTCGGGGGCGGTGGGTCAGCACAAAGGTCGGCGTGTGGAACGGGGGGTTCGGGCCCCACCACCCCTTCCAGTCGGCGTCGTCCTGCCAGCCCGGTGGGCCGAACTTGCCCGCGCCCATGATCTCGGCGCCGATGCCCGGCTCGTGCTGCTGGGCGAACGCGTCGTCGATGCCGGCGGTGCCGCCCTTGCGTCCCAGGATCGGGGCACCGAAGCGGGTAGCGAACATCCACTCGTGCAGCCGTTGGCCGGCGTGACCGATGGGCGCGTCGGGTGCCTGGCCCTCGCCGGTCGCGAAACCATCCAGCGATATGGAGAGGTTGTGAATGCGGGTCCGTGTCATCTGCTCGCTCCGTCTGCTCGGCTGCTTTCCGCGGGTGGAAACCTCCGCCGACCCCGGAATTCATCGGTCTCGTGCGGAAGCTCCCAGCCCGGATCGTGTCACGCGAGGCATGATCACCCCGTCGCCGAAGAGCTCGTCACGATGAACCTGGGTGAAGAAGGGAAAGGGATCGTCCAGCCGGCCCTTCCGGGAAGCCGGCCGGCCATGGCGGCGAGGCGATCAGGTGCCACCGATCAAGGACCGCGCCTCCGCGGGGCCGACTACGAGATCGTGAAGGTCGCCGCCCACCTCGAGCCGACCGGACTGTCCGACGCCGCCGACCTTCACGGGCTCGAAGCCGGCCGTTCGGATCAACTGTTCGACTTGCCCGCCGGCACGCTCGTCGTCCGTGGCATAGAAGAGGACGGCCGGCTCCGGTGACCGGTTGCTGGAGGACTCGAAGAGGTCGCCCGACATGCTGCCAAACGCCATGGCCAGGCGCGCCCCCTGCGGCAGCCACCCGGCTACAACCTTCCCAGAGGATTGCCCTTCCGGCAGCAGACGTGTGACGTTACCTTGCTCGTCCAGGCCGACTGGGTTGCTCGGAACGACCACGAGCTTGTCGGTTAGCGATTCGGCGATCTCTTCTATGACGCCCTTCAGCACGCCAAACCGCAGCGCGAGGACGACGGCATCGGCGCCCTGCAACGCGTCGCGGTTGTCGACGGCGGCGACCGCCGTTCGACCGATCGCCGCAGCCAGCGTTCGTGCCGACTCTGTGTCGGCGCTCGAGAGCCGCAGGGTCTCGCCGCCTGACGCGAGCCGGCGGGCGATGACCGACCCGAGCCCTCCACTGCCGATGATCGCGGTGCTCATGACCCGAACCCGTCTCTCAAGTCGTCTGCTCGGATGGCCAGTGAGCGGGCGTCCAGTCCCCTTCTGGGTCCGTGGTTTGTCCGACTTCGATGATGTGGCCGTCGGGATCGCGGATGTAGCAGCGGATCTCGTACTGGTGCTGTTTGGGCGGCGTCAGAAATTCAGCGCCACGGGCGCTCCATTCGCCGTACACAGCCGCGATGTCTTTGACCCGGATATTCAGGAAGCTGCTGACCCGGTCGGGATCACGTGGCGTCTCCAGGATGACCGTAGGCTTGTCGTCCGTCGGGCCGCCCCCGACGTTGATGATGATCCAGCTGTTGGATAGCGCGACATTGGTCGGCTCTCCGGACGGCTTCCCAGAGAAGACGACCCTGCCGCCGAGTACTTCGGTGTAGAAGCGCCGAGAGCGCTCGACATCGTCTGAGACGATGAAGTGGGCCAGCACAATCCCCTCCGGGGGCGGTGGGAGCACCGCCATCTGGCACCTCCACTGGTTGGGCCTCACACCCCGCTCACGACCGGGTCTGGAGCCGGTGTCCTATCGAACGCGCATTCCATCTCCTTCCACGGCACGGGTCAAGAACCCGTTCGATTCGCGTCGGCGTCGGCGTGGGAGGAGGTCGCCGAGAGCCCGGTCTCTTGGGACTCTGAGCGCCAGTACCAACATCGCCCGCCTCTGGTTGCCGACCGCAGCGGCCAGCCAGCCAGCATGACCCCGTGAGACGTGATTCAACAACCAGCAGTCGGCGAGGCTGCATTGAAGCGCCAACGGCGTCGGCGCTACGATCGTTTCCGCCGGCCCGCGGGTTTCCGGACGGCAGCTGCTTCGGCGACGACGCGCTCACAGCGCTCGCGGCTTTGCTCAGGCGACCGGCTCTGCTCGCTTTGTCCGGCCCGGCGAATGCGTCGGCAGCGGGCGAGCACGGAGTTGGCACACTGCGCCTGAGTCATGTTCCGCCGGACGGCGCCCATCCTCCCGGTCCGCGATGTCGAGACCGCCCTCGCGTTCTACGCCCGCATGGGCTTCGAGGTGCGCCGATATGCGCGGGGCCCGTACGGGTTCGCTTCCCGCGACGGGGTCGAACTGCACCTCGGGCAAGTCCCGGACGGCGATCGCAGCAAGGGCTCAGCGTACGTGTTTGTCGATAACTCGGACGCGGTTGCGGCCGAGTGGCGGGATGCCGGCGGGGAGGTCCACGGGCCGCAGGACAGTGCATGGGGGCAACATGAGGGCGCGTTGGTGGATCCCGACGGCAACGTCATCCGGTTCGGCTCGCCCATCTCCGGGACCCTCGTACGTCACACTGACCAGCGGTGACCTCGCCGTCCCATCGGGCGAGAGAATGATCGCGTGCGGAGCCGGCGATCCCGCTTCCGCGTCCCTGAGGGGCTCGATTCGCGCCGCATGACCGACGGCCGGTCGCGATCGCTTTCGACTCGCGTGGCAGTTGGGAGCAGCCATCGCAATGGCGACCAGGGAGTCGCCCGCCAGGCGGGCGAACTGACGATCGGATTCGTGGCCAAGCAGCCGTGTGCCGGCGGCCCGGCTGGACGCTCCTGCGTCGCCATGGGACTCGTCCTGTCGGGTGCCGGCTGGCGGACCAATGCGATCGCAGCGTTGAATCTTCGGTGCCCGCGCGGCGGCTCAGACCGTGGGCGGAGGAAACTGCTTGGCTTGCGGATAGGAGCGTCATGTACGAACAGTTGAGCCTGGGCGTCGTCGCGACGTCTCTTAAGCCGGACGAGCACCGGTTGGCGCTGCACCCCGCGCATTTGGAACGGATCGACCCCGATCTGCGGCGCAGGATCTTCCTCGAGCATGGCTACGGGCAGCGCTTCGGTGTGTCAGATGACCAGCTCGCGCGGCAGGTGGGCGGCCTGCGCTCGCGCGATCGGCTGATGGAGGAGTCCGATGTGGTGCTTCTTCCCAAGCCCCTGAGTGAAGACTTGTCGGCACTGGGCACGGGCAAGGTCCTGTGGGGATGGCCGCATTGCGTTCAGGATGAAGCCATGACGCAGGTCGCGATCGACCGTCGCCTCACGCTGATCGCCTGGGAGGCGATGAACCACTGGACCCACGAAGGCAACTTCAGTCTTCATGTCTTCCACAAGAACAACGAGCTTGCGGGCTATTGCTCGGTCCTGCACGCGTTGCAGGTGATCGGGACGACCGGTGCGTATGGTCGGCGTCTCCGTGCAGCGGTGATCAGTTTCGGCGCTACCGCTCGTGGGGCGGTCACAGCGCTGTTCGCACTGGGCGTGCATGACGTGGACGTGCTCACACATCGCAGCGTCTCAGCGGTCGCCGCGCCAATCGCGCCGGCGCGATTGGTCCACTACGAGCGCGACGAAGAGCACCCGACACGCACGCGGGCGCTACGCACCCCTGGGACTGAGTCGGTCGCCGAGTTCCTCGCCGAGCACGACATCGTCGTCAACTGCATCCTGCAGGACACCGATGCGCCGCTCGTGTTCGTTACGCGCGATGAGCTCGGGCTCTTCAAGCCCGGCAGCCTGTTCGTCGACGTCTCCTGCGATGAGGGAATGGGCTTTGAGTGGGCGCGCCCGACTTCGTTTGCCGATCCGGTATTCACCGTTGCACCCGGCGTCTACAACTACGCCGTCGACCATAGCCCGTCATACCTGTGGAACTCAGCGACATGGGAGATCAGCGAGGCACTCATCCCGTTCCTCGGCACAGTCATGTCCGGTAGCGACGCGTGGGACGCCGACTCGGCGATCCGGCGAGCAATCGAGGTTCGAGCGGGCGTGGTGCAGAACCCCAGGATCCTGTCCTTTCAGTCTCGCTCGCCGACGTTCCCGCACGAGAAGCACTAGGCCGCAACCGCGGGTCTCCTTCCTGCACTCGGGCAGCCAGTTACCCCCCGGGATGCGGTTCGGCATCGCCGGGCCACGATCGCATTCGTGTTCCGGCGCCGAGAAGCTCGTGATCGCGTTGGCGACGCCGCAGTCGTCGCCGAAGTGCTCGCTGGCTGTCCCGGAGGCTGAACGGGTCGCGCGACGCCCGGTGTCCGACTCGCGCCGCCTGCTGCATCGCCGGGCGGATCGAGCGCCGAGTCGTGCGGCGCCAGAGAGCGGCGCCGTGGATCGCTCGATAGCACAGCGGGCGTGGTCGTTGTCAAGACCTGGTCGTGGCAGAGCTGTTGCTCGCGCACCGTCCCCGGCGCACATGAGAACAGACCGCTTTGAGCCGGCCCGTGCCACCGTCTAGTGTGGTCGTCTGACGTCGTGTTGGGAGGGGTTATGACGATGCGTGGGCTGCTCGGGGAGACCGCTGGTCTCGCCGCGGACTATCTCGAGGCGCTCCCGGAGCGGCCGGTCGGCTGGTCGGTGAGCGTCGAAGAGCTGCGGTCGCGCCTCGGCGGCCCGCTGCCGGAGAGGCCGTCAGATCCCCGTGACGTCATCAGTGACCTTGCGGATGCCGTCGAGCCAGGGCTGGTCGGGAGTCCGGGGGGTCGGTATTTCGGGTTCGTGATCGGTGGCGCTGGACCGGCGACGATCGCGGCCGATTGGCTGACGTCGGTGTGGGACCAGAACGCCGGGCTGTATGCGTGTGGGCCATCGGCAGCGGTGGTCGAGGAGGTTGCCGGAGCGTGGACGGCCGAGCTCCTGGGCCTGCCGGGCGGGGTGTCGTTCGGTCTTGTCACCGGTTGCCAGATGGCCCATTTCACGGCGCTCGCCGCCGCCCGTCACCGCGTCTACGCCAAGCTCGGCTGGGACGTCAATGAGCGCGGCCTCATCGCGGCGCCAGCGATTCGGGTCCTGGTCGGCGCCGAACGCCACGCGTCGGTTGATCGCGCCGTGCGCTACCTGGGGTTCGGCACCGAAAGCATCGTTCCGGTGGCCGCGGACGGGCAGGGGCGGATGGTGCCAAGCGCGTTGCGCGACGCGATTGGCGCCAGCGCTGGACCGACGATCGTCTCCGCGCAAGCCGGCAACGTCAATACGGGCTCATTCGATCCCCTCGACCAGATCGCCGACATCGCGCACGGAGCGGACGCGTGGCTGCACGTGGACGGTGCGTTCGGCCTGTGGGCCGGAGCGAGCCCGGCGCTGCGCCACCTGGTCACCGGCGTCGAGCGCGCCGACTCTTGGGCGACGGACGCGCACAAGTGGCTCAACGTCCCCTACGACAGCGGGATCGCGTTCTGCGCCGATCCCGACGCTCACCGGGCCTCGATGAGCATCCGTGCAGGCTACCTGGTCCAAGCCGACTCCGGCGGTCCGCGAGACCAGCTCGACTTCAACCCCGAGTTCTCCCGGCGCGCAAGAGGCTTCCCGGTCTACGCCGCGGTCCGCGCCCTCGGCCGGTCAGGCGTGGCCGAGCTGATCGAGCGCTGCTGCGCACACGCGCGCCAGTTCGCCGAGGCGCTCGCCGAGGCCCCCGACATCGAGGTGCTCAACGACGTCGTCCTCAACCAGGTGCTGGTCCGGTTCACCGATCACGCCGGCGATCACGACCGTTACACGCGCGCGGTAATCGAAGCCGTCCAAAACGACGGCACCTGCTGGCTGGGCGGCACCAGCTGGCACGGCATGGAGGCGATGCGGATCTCGGTCTCGAACTGGTCAACGACGAGCGAAGACGTTCAGCGCTCGATCGAAGCGATCCTCCGCGCCGCGGCAAGAGCTAGATCGCCCGCCCCCTGAGCCAGCGAGACCGACTTCTCCTGACCACCCAGCCTGAAGCGCCAGGCTGACACTGCACCACGCTCGCTTTCGTTCTTCGGGCCTGCCAGAGCGCGCGAGTGCAATGGCGACGTAGGCGGCGTCCGCATCTGGCTCGGCGAGGCCAGTTCCCAACGAGTGCATCCGCGCAAACTCAGCGGCGCGGCGCCTCCGGACCGCGCCGGCGACGCGACGATCGCATTCCGGAGGAGGCGATCGTCAGAGCGCACACGGACTCGACCGTCCCTACGGCGACGCTCAGCTCTCCATCAGCGTTATCGAGACGTTCTAGCTCGTCGGCGGTGAGGTTGAGCTCGGGCCGCGATGTTCTCCTCGAGGTGCTCGACTGAGCCCGTGCCCGGGATCGGCAGCATCACGGGCTGCGAGCGAGCAGCCAGGCGAGCGCTACTTGCCCCGGTGCCGCATCGTGTGCTGTCGCGATCGCTGCCACCGGCCCGCCCGGCTCTGCCAGCCTGCCGTCGGCGAGAGGGAACCACGGAATGAAACCGACGCCGTGCTGCTCGCAATAGTCGAGGGCATCCTCGGATTGCCGGTTTGTGAGGTTGTAGAGGTCCTTTCTCGTTAGGCGGATCCGGACGGCCGCTACCCAGCCAAGTTACCCGCGACCTTCGCACACTGTTCGCAGGCCCATCAGGGTAGGCCTCGGCCGGCCCGGGACCTGTCGTGCCGCCGGACCGCGGGAGCGCTCATCCCCATCAGGGCTGGCATCGACGCTGGGGCACATGCCCGTTCGCGCGCCACGAGCGGCGCGACGTGCGTCGGCTCTTGGATACGTGAGCGTCCGTGCTTGATCGCGGGGTGTTGATTCAGGCGGGGTCGGTCTAGCTGCCGGGGCTGTTGGGCGTGGCGTGGAAGTCCGCCGGACGATCGGGGCTCGCGTCCGCCAGCGCGCGACGCACGTTGGCGGCATCGAGATCTGTCGCGTATACGGGTGTGCCCGGGTGCTGGCGCCAGGATTCCTCGAGGCTCCCGGCATCGACGGCATCAAAGCCCAGTTCCTCGACCAGCTGCATGACCGTCGCCTTCGCAGGTTGATCGCCCGCGACCGGAAGCGCAATCCGATCGCGCGACCCGGGCGGCCGACCGTGATCACGCAGGTGCCGTGCGTAGATGTTGTTGAACGCCTTTACGACCGGACGCTTGAGCTGCTGCGAGACCCACACGCTCTCAGGCGTTCCCGCTTCTATCTCGTCGATTGGTCCGTCGCGATGCCGCGGGTAGTAGTTGCCCGTGTCGATCACCACCACGTCGTCGCCCGCCCCGTCGAACAAGTCATCAGGCAGCTGTGGAACGTTCCTCTCAGGAATCGTGACCACCACCACGTCCTTGCCTCGGGCGGCCTCACGCGCGATAACAGCGGTCGCGCCCGTCTCGGCCTCCACCTCGCGCAGGGTGTCCGGCCCCCGCGAGTTAGCAATCGACACCTCGTGACCCAACTCCGTGAAGCGCCGTGCTAGCGCGCCGCCGATGTTTCCAGCACCGATGATTCCGATCCTCATCCCTCACTCCTCGCTCGTTGGCATCTGCGCACGATGTTAGGAAGATGATCCCTGCGAACCGCGGGAACACGGACCATCCGCATCCCGCGACCAAAGCAGCGGCCGAGTTGTCACCGTCCCTGACTGTTCCTATCGCGTGGGAGCAGCCGCGGGAGACCTCGCGACCGGATCGCGCGCAGAACCGGACCTGCTTCCCTGGGGACGCGCCTCCCGGAGCACTGGTCGCCTGGGGCAGCTTGGGACGGAAACCGCTCATCTCGCGGACGATCGTAAGTCCGCACTCGGCCACGACTTCGCGGACGATCGAGTTTCCGACGATGAGGGCGTGACCTTCTCACGAGAACCGTCAGCCGGAAACCCTCGACGGCTATCGGTCGGCGCTGAGCGCGCTGACCAGGCCGTGCACGTCCGCGACCGTCACGGTCAGCTCGGGGTGCCGGATCAGCCTGAGCGGATCGATCGCCGGCACGCGCTTGCGAAACGAAAGCAGGACGCCTCGCTCTCCGTTACTCGCGAACGTCAGGCCGCCGTCGGTGACCCCCAGCCGGGCTGGCCCGGCGGTCCGGTACAACCGGTACGGGCCGGTGATGGCCACCCGGCTGATGTTGGCCAGCGTTGTGCACAAGCGCCACGGGCCGTAGTTGGCGATTAGGTGCTCGTCATCAATCTGCACCCACGCACGCTCGGGTGTGATGCCAAACGGTCGCGCCGCAAGGCGGTAGGCGGGAGCAAAATGGAAGTCGAAGCGCTGCACGCCCCCCACGTTACGTAACAAGAGCGTTCGCGAGGGGTGTGGGTGCCGCGTCGTTCCGAAATCTCGCGCTCGAGTGCCGCACGACGTCGATCTCGGGGATGATCGCATTCGTTGCTGGCTCCAACGCTTGGCCGCGATCGTGTGGGCGACGAAGCCGTACCCGCGGATCCACCGGGAGATCGGATTGTCGTGAAGGCGGCAGCCGTGAGCGTGGCTCGCTGATTACGTGCACGTCGCTCCCGGCGGAATCCAAGGGATGCGCCGAGATGCGCGCCGCAACGCCCACGTGCAGTTCCTCGTGCAGTCGCGCAGCTGCCGAGCTCAATCGCCGACCGCTCGCTCAGCGCGGCGCGGGAGCGCCTGCTCGAGTTGCTCGACCACCGACGTCCAACCGCCGACATGCTTGGGTACGAGCTCCTCGGGCTGCCTGCTGTGGAGGATCGTCATCAGCGTGCGATTCTCTCCGTGTGGAGCGAGCAGCACGGTCACGATGCTCTCGAGATCCCCCGTGTCCGAGCAGCGCCAGGTGAAGCAGAGTCGCTGCGGACGGTCGAGCGCGACGAACTCGCCGGTGACCTCGATCCGCTCGTCCGGAAAGGACATGAGGAACCGCACGCTCCCGCCTACGCGAGCGTCGAGCTCGACTTCGACTGCCCGGCCGGGTTGGGAACGCAGGCGCATCCAGCGCGCTCGTCCGACTCGGCCTGTAAGCGGTCAACTCGTCGAGGAGCCGAGGGTGGATGTCGACAAAGCGAATCCCCGCCTCGGTCTTGCATCGCGGATGCGAGCATCACCAACTGGTAGCCCAGGTCGCCGGCCGATCTCAATATCGACAGTGCTCTGTTCTGGAGCCGATGATCGGCCAGGACGGCGGCGCTCGCGATGCGGTTCGCTGGCGCTATCCGGTCGGGCTAGCCGCAGTACGCCCCCGGCGCCCGCACGGGACGGTCATGTACTCCACCGGAACGGAGGTCGAGACTGCCGTGGATCAGCCGCCGTGCAGCGGCCAGAGCGCAGCGCGATGTCCGGCGCTGGTGGCCGCGTCCGCCACGCATGAAGCGCAACGGCGAGCGCCAGCACGGCGATAGCGCTCCCAAAGGTCTCAAACGTCGGCGTGAGCCCGAGCGGCGTAACCAGTAAGCCGGCCAGGATCGCGGGCAGTGACAGCGCGGCATACTGTCGAGGCCGTGGTAGTGATGTCGATTGTCATAGAGTTCTGGCCTCGGCCTTCGCCACTGCTGCATCCCGGAACAAACCTGGCTGGTAGTGGCCCGGCTCGACCCGGGTGGTGATCAGCAGCCGATTCCACGTGTTGATGGTGGCGATCGCACAGACGAGCTGGCTGAGCTCGGCGTCCTCGAACTCGGCGCGCGCGCGCTCCCACACCTCATCGGAGACGTGTCCGTCGCCGATCAGCGTCATCGCCTCGCACAGCTCGAGCGCGGCACGCTCGCGCGGGCTGTAGAGCGGGCTCTCACGCCACGCTCCGAGCATGTAGAGCCGCTCCTCCGACTCCCCCGGCGGCGCGAGCGTCCTTCCAATGCATGTCGATGCAGAAGGCACAGCCATTGATCTGCGAGACGCGAACATCCACCAGCTCCTGGAGCCGGCGATCGAGGTCGACCGAGGTAGATAGCCTGAACATGGCCGCGTATTGCTTGGAGGCGAGCTCTGCGAGCTGCATTCTTCCGGCGGGAATCGTGGTCCTCATCTTCTGTCTCCAGCGTCGTTGGTGTCCGTTCAGTAGACGACGCAGGCCTGCTCGGTGTGACGTCGTTGGACGCCGCGAGCGCCGGTGTGGCGCTAGTCCCCGGTTTCGGTCAAGCGGAGCTTGAAGCCCTCGTGAGAGGCGACGAAACCGAGGCGACCGTAGAACCGATGGGCTTCCATGCGCCGTTTATCGCTGGTGAGTTGAACCAGCGCGCAGCCACGCAGACGTGCCTGTTGCACGGCCCAGGCGATCAGCTGCCGGCCCAGACCCCTCCCGCGCAAGTTCCGGTCCACGCGCACGGCCTCGATCTGCGCGCGCAGCGCCCCGCGACGTGCCAGACCGGGGATGAAGGTCAACTGAAGGGTGCCGACCACCGCTCCGGCCGAGTCGACCACCGCCACCAGCAGCTGGGCAGTGTCGGCGTTGATCGCGGCGAATGCGCGCTCATAGGCCGCGAGGTCGCCGCCGTCACGGGTGTGTCCGATTTGGTCGGACGCGATCAGCTCGACAATCGCGGGGAGATCGGCCCGAGTGGCCCGGCGCACGACATACGTGCTGCCGGCGGCCGTGATCCGAGCGAGTGCTTCCGTGTCGGTCACCGAGCGGCCCGCCTCTCACGCATGGCCCGGGGCAGTGGCCCGGTGGAGCGTTCCCAGCTTGGCCGGGTTACGCACGATGTCGATCGCGCTGATGCGTCCTCCGTCGAGCGTGAGGGCCATCACACCGAGTCCCCCGCCGGTGTCAAGCAGGATGCCCGCCGCCCCGTTGACCACGATCCGCGACAGCCGAAAGTCCTCACCGAAGTGCTGGGCCATCGCCGCGAAGATGCGGGTGACCCGCTCGGCCCCAACGAACATCTTGCGGGCCGCCGGGACCCGTCCGCCGCCATCGGCCCGGAATGTGACCGCGGGATCGAGCAGCTCCATGAGGGATGCGATGTCGCCGTTCTCGGTCGCCGTCACAAACGCCTCCACGACCCGGCGCTGTTCGTCAGCGCCCGCCGGGTAGCGCGGCCGGCGGGCCTCGACGGCCTGCCGGGCCCGTGTCGCGAGCTGGCGGGTGGCCGCCGGGGTGCGACCCACGATCTCGGCCACCTCGGTGAACGCGTAGCCGAAGACGTCGTGGAGCAGGAACGCGCTGCGCTCCGCGGGAGACAGCGATTCCAGCATCACGAGCAGCGCCATGCTCACCGACTCGTCGAGCTCCACCCGTTGCAGGGGATCGTGATCGCCGGCGTCTGGCTCGACGAGCGGTTCAGGCAGCCATGGTCCGACGTACCGCTCCCGGCGTGCCCGCGCCGATGTCAGCGCATCCACCGCAAGGCGGCTGACGACCGTGGTCAGCCACGCGCGGAGGTCACGGATGGCCTCTCGCCGCGCTCCGATCAGGCGCAGCCATGCCTCCTGAACCACGTCCTCCGCCTCGCTGATGCTTCCGAGGTGGCTGTAGGCGACTCGGAGGAGGTATGGTCGCAGCCGGTCGAACTCGGCAGCGGTCGTGGTGTCGAGGCCGTCGTTCATGGCTGCGGCGGCCCGTGACCGTCGAGCGGAGGGATCTCTTCGACGTCGTTGCGCAGGATGGATGCCTCGTCGGCGGCACTGAGAATCTCCGGAATCGGTTCATGCCAGCCGCCGAACCGCCGGCGCAGCTCGGACAGCTCCCCTGCCCCGCTGCGGGCTCGCTGCGGCACGTTGGCGACCGCGAACGCATACATCCGTCCGTCGCGCAGCGGCGCCAGGCCGAACCGCTCGCCCCTGCCCCATGTCTCGCCGCCCTCGCTGATCGCCCGGCCGAGGTCGGCGATCAGGCGCCAGGCGGTGTACCCGGCATACCGCGGTGATGGCGCGTCGGGCCAGACCGTCCGGCGTACCACGCTGCGTATGCCATCGGCGCCGACGACCACATCGGCGCACCGGATGTCGTCATGCTCGCGCACCTCGCCGCCGGCGTGGACGTCGACGACCTCGACGCCGCTCCGCACCGCGGCGGCTGGAACCGACACAAGCAACGTGTCGAGCAGATCAGCCCGGTGCCGGGCTGAGTCCACGATATGCGCGCAGCTACTCGACGGCCTCGACGATTCCGGTTGGCGCGTCGAGACTCTCGACGGTGCGCCGGCCGCCGCCTGGACGCTGCTGCGCCCACTCTGTTCTGCCAGGCGGGCTGTGTCGTCGGGGAGATCGGTCAGCTGGTGCATCACCATGTCCGGCGCAAACCGTGCCACAACGTCGCACCGCCAGCGTGCGTCGTAACGTCGCAGAGCACCGGCTCGGGGCCGAGCGCCTGCATGGCCGCCAGCCTCTCCGGCGAGCGGGTCATGCCGGCGACCGCGTGTCCGGGCTGGACGAGGAGCGGCTCGAGCGACACCCCAGTGACCCCGCTCGTGTCCGCCACGAAGATCCGCATCACGTCATCGCCTTGCCGGTCGGCCCTCGATCTCCCGCCGAGGAGGCCGCGACCTGGTCGGGCCGCATGGCTCTGTCATCGCGCATCAGTTCACGCGGTAGATCTCGTACTCGATCGCCTTGGGGCCACTCAACCGCCCTCGGCCGAGAAACAGGCTCTGAGCCAGCCACGCGTACGGGCCGGGACCGACCTCGAACTGCGGCGCGATCCGCATGTACTGATCCTCGAAGGCGGTTGCATCGCCTGCGGCCAGCGCGGCGCGGAACGGCTCGCCGGCGCGGATCAACCCCACGTCGTAGCGCAGTAGAATCAGCGCGCCGTCGCCGGTCCGCAGTTGGGCACGGAGATCCTGGCGGCGGGTCCCGTCGGCGTCGAGCCTGATCCAGTCCACGCCGGGCGCGGCCAGCCTCGCGTCGATTCGCGGCCCGCGCAGCGTGGCGCTGCTCACCTGCCAGCAGAGCCGATCGCCCTGCGGAGAACCCTCGATGGATCCGATCGGCCCCTCGATCGTCTCCACATACTTCATCTCGTACTCCAGTTCGATCATGCCGCTTCCTCCGAAGCCCGCGGCTGTCCCGGAGGGTATGACGCGACGGCAAGCCGGTCGTGAAGCCGGCGCATCGACTCCCTCAGCGCGCGCCGCATGACCGGCCGGATGACCGGAGCCAGGAGCCGCTCGATGACGGGCGCGACGACCAGCGAATAGTGGAATGTGATCTCGGTCCGATCCTGCTGGCCAGGGTCGAGCTCATAGGTGCCGTACGCGATGCGGCGCCCGGCTCTGCTGGCGTTTCGTTCGACGATCCGCCGAGGCGGATCAACCTGGATGACCTCGATCTCGATGGGATCGCGTCTGCCGCCGACGGTGGCGACCGCCTCGGCCTTCGCCCCGATGCCCCGCTTCGGCCCTGACAGCGTCCAGTCGCTCAGCATGTGGTCAGTGAATTGTTGATGCGCGCTCAGGCAGTCCAGGAAGCCGTAGACGGTTTCGGGGTCTTGAGCGACGGCGGTGGCCACGGTTATCGGCTTCATGGCGTCAGCGCGTCGATGCGCGGGAGCGCGTTGCTGAGATACAGGGTGTCCATGTACTCGCGAACGGCTTGGATCTGGCCGGCGCGGATGGTGAAGATCCCGATGCAGCCGTTCTCGTATGGTCGCCCGTCCGCGGTCCGCGCCCGGCTCGTCCACTGGAGCACCACCTGATCATCCTCGGCGATCATCGCCGTGATCTCGACCGTGACCGAGCCGGGCTCGTAGTTCGCCATGGCAGTGGCGAAGAACCCGTCCACGATCCGGTCTCGGCCTCTCCACGTGCCTGACATCGGCAGGTTGCCGGCGTGCAGGGTCCAGGTCGCATCCTCGGCCAAGAACGAACGGAGCGCCTGCTCGTCCCCGGCTCGCAGCGCCCGGGCGTATCGCCGCAGCACTGCTTTGTTATCGACTGCGTGAGTCATCTGGCTGCTCCTTGTGCTGTTGGTTGGTGAGACAGAGCTCCGGGGGTCGATCCGGAGCACCGCGTTGCCTCTGACCCGCCGCCCGCGCAGGTCCTCGAGGATCGCGGCCGTCCGTGTCCAGTCCGCGGTGGCCCCTATCTCCGGGTGCAGGCGGCCGCCCGCGACCAACCGGACCAGGGTCGCGAGGTCACGTGCGAGCGGCACGTCGGAGTCATCGTGGTCGAAGTGGCGAATGGTGGCTCCGGTCTGGGAAAAGAACTCGAAGAAGTCGAGCCGGCTGGGCGTCCGGCTGGCCTGCCCCATCCACATCAGACGGCCACCCTTCGCGAGCAGCTTCAGCACCCCCGGCAGCGTGCTGCCACCAATGGACTCGAAGGCGACGTCGTACGGCCCGTCGGCGTCATCGAGGGTCTGCACCACTTCGGCTGCGCCGAGCGCGAGCAGCCGCTGACCGCGTTCCCGTGAGGCACTGACCGCCGTGACCCAGGCGCCCGTCGCCGACGCCAGCTCGGTGAGATAGTGACCGACACCGCCCGAGGCGCCGGTGATCAGGACGCGCAGTCCCGCGACCGGCCCGGCCGCGCGGAGGAGCCGCAGTGCCGTCAGTCCCGCGAGCGGGAGCGCGGCCCCGGTCACCGCGTCGACCCCATCCGGCAGGACGGCCAGAGCATCGCTGGGGACCGCCGCGATCTCTGCCCACCCGGCCTGCCGCGGATGCCCCACGACACGCTCGCCGACCCCGGGACCGCTCCCATCGTCGGCCGCGCGGATGACCTGACCGGCGATGTCCCGGCCCGGGCGCCAACCCTCCCGCGGCCGCTCGAGCAGGAACGTCTCGCCGCGATTGACCGAGAATGACGCGACTCGCACCAACGCCTCGTGCTGCTCCGGGAGCGGCTCCGGCGCCTCGCTCAGCTCCACCAGCGGGTCCGAGCCATCAGTCGGCAACAGCGCAAGCATCGTGTGTCCTCTCGTGTAGTGACCTCGGCACTTCTCGTCTGCCGGCACGCTAGGCGCCGGCGGGTCAGATGTGAAAGGCCGCTCCGGCATGTCTTCAGCGCCGGCCGGCATGACGCCCGGACGTCAGGCGTCAGGCGTCAGGCCGGCTGGGGCTCACACCCACCCCAGCTCGGCGGCGATCTCCTCGGCGGTCTCAAGCATTCGCTCCACCGCCGGCGAGCGCCTGTGGCGACGCGTGATGAAGCTGACGTCAAACGCGGTCGGCGGTGAGAGCGGGAGCCATCGCAGCTCTTCTGACAGCCCTGACCGCGATGACTCTCCGATGATCGCCACACCCTGGGCGTGCACCACGGGGCTGTGCGCAAGGTCAAAGCTCAGGGTGCGCAACAGAATCTGCGGCTCGAAGCCCTGGTCTCGGCAGGCTCCGACGACAGCGTCATAGTGACCGGGGTTCGCCCCACGGGGATGCAACAGCACGGTTTCATCCGCGAGATCCCGCAGGGCCACGCTGGGGCGGGAGGCGAGCCGATGGTCGCGACGCAACAGGACGCCCTGACGCTCTGCTCGGATCGCGCGTGCCTCGAGGCCGGCGATCTCCGGCGCACAGCGGACAAGACCCACGTCGAACGAGCCGTCGATCACGCCGGCGACGATCTCGCTCAGAGACTTCACCGTGGTCGTGATGAGGACCTCAGGCAGCCGCTCGACCAGCTCCTTGACCAGCCGCGGTGCTGTCTCGTAGCTCGCGCTGGCCCCATACGCGAGGATGACCTCTCCACGCTCGCCGACTCCGAAGGTACGGACGCTCCGCCACAACTCGTCGGCGGCGCTCAGCAGCGCCGGCCCGCGGTCGAGGAGGAACCGTCCGGCGTCGGTGAGCTCGAATTGATGAGTCGTCCGATGCAACAGCTCGACTCCCAGTTCCTGTTCGAGCAACCTCACGTGGCGGCTCAGCGCCGGCTGCGCGATGTGCAGGCGCTCGGCCGCCCGCGTGAAGTTGCGCTCCCTGGCCACCGCCAGGAAATACCCCAGCCGACGAAGATCGGTCACGGCACGGGCGCTCCTGCCGCGGGCTCATCACTCACCCGGACGACGACCTTGCCGCGGGCCTTCCCGCGCTCCTTGGCGCCGATCAGGCCGGTGGCGCTCGCCAGGGCTCCCTCACTGCCGAGCACTGGCCGAAGCTCTCCGGCATCGGCGCGCCGGGCAAGCTCGCGCAGCGTTCCGCGGTCGGCCTCGACGACGAAAAAGACGCCTCGGTCGCCGAGCACGGTCGAGACCGCCGGGTCGACGATCGACACAAGCCGCGCCCCCCGCCCGGCCACCTCGTAGGTGGCCGCCAGCGACGCGCCCCCCACCGTGTCGATGATCAGGCTCACCGGCCCAGCAGCCTCCAGCCCATCCCGTTCGGCATCCAGGAACGCGTGCGCCCCCAGCGCCAACACACGCACGCGATCAGCCGAGCGGGCGACGCCGATCACGCGGGCGCCCGCCTGGCGGGCGAGCTGCACCGTCAGGGCCCCAACCCCGCCTGCAGCACCGAGGACGAGCACCGGTTCGCCGGCCTGCAGCCGGCCGTGTCGGTGCAGCGCCTGCCACGCGGTCAGCCCGGCGAGCGGCAGCGTCGCAGCGGCGACGTGGTCGATCGAGGTCGGCTTGGCGGCGACGTCGCGCGCCTCGACGGCCACGTATTCGGCGGCCGCGCCGTTGCGATACCAGTCCACCAGGCCGTATACGTCATCCCCCACCTCAAGCCCAGCTACACCGAAGCCGATGGCAGTGATGGTCCCGGAGAACTCGTGGCAGGGGATGGTCGGAGCGCGGTCATGCCCGCTGCGATCGACCCAGGTCGACGGCCAGGTGAGCTCGCCGGGCGTATATCCGGCGGCGCGCACCGCGACCAGCACGTCGCCGGTGCCCAGATCCGGGCTGGGGACGCTCGCCAGGCTCAGCTGCGTGGGCGCGTCATGACGGTGGGCAACGATCGCCTGCATTTGCGTGTCTGTACGAGGGGACGACGCGGCGCGCCCAAGTGTGACATCTCGCTGCCGGCCGCCACGGCTGCGGCGCACGGCTGCACGGGACGAAGACGATTCAGGCATGTCTTGATGCCCAATCCTCATTTCACATCGAGCGGCGCGACACCTAGGGTCGTGGAATGGGCAGAACCCCGGCTCACTCTCCGATCGCGGTGGTTGGGGGCAGCCGCGGCACGGGCACCCTCGTTGCGGCGCTGGCCCGGTCGCAGGGCCGCGAGACGCGCGTCGTCGAGGCACTCGGCCCTCCACACGTGCTCAGGTCGGCCTTCGAGGGCGCCCGGGGGGTCATCCACATCCCGGCCCGCGGGGTGAGATCGCTGGCGCGCCAGGTCGACATGGTGCTCGAGGCACAGCACGGCCACGGGCCACCCCATCCGCATATGGTGCTGGTGACCGGCTTCTCCGTCGGCCACGGCCGCGCGCATGCGATGAACACGCGCGAGTACCTCGAGGACCGGCGCGGCGCGGAGGAGCTGCTGCGCAACGGCGGCCTGCCGTACACGATCGTGCGGCCGACCTGGCTGACGAGCGATCCGGCGGGCCGCTACGCGGTCACCGTCACCCAGGATCCTCTGATCGACGGCATGATCGCCCGTGCCGATCTTGCCGCGGCCTGCCTGGCCGCATGCGACGATCCCCGCGTGCGCGACACGACGTTCTCCCTGTTCGCGCAACCGGGCCTGCCGCCTGACGAGTGGGGCTCGCTGTTCGCCTCCCTCGTCCCTGACCACGCGCTCAGGCGATGACGTCCCAGCACGCCTGGGAGGACGCCTTCACCAGCGACCCGCTGGGACGGCCGGTGCCCCCACGGTTCCATCGCCTGCTCATGCTCGACGCTGCGCGGCCACCGGACCGCGCCGCCGCCCAGCGGCTGGAGACGGTGCTCCAGCGCCTTGAGCGCCGCCACCCACGCGGACCGGCGGGGCTGCTCATGCTGATCGGCTGGGGCCCCGGCTATTTCGCCCGGTACACCGACTGGACGCCGCCGGTGCCCCCGCCCATCGCCATGAGCCGCGACGAGCGCCCGGTTCTCGACGACTTCGATGCCTGTCTGCACCTGGCGGCCGACGGCGAGGAGCGTCTGGACGAGATCGTGCTCGAGCTCTTCGGCACAGAGGGTCAGTGCCTCACCGATATCCTCCGGCTCAGCGAGGTCCGGCGCGGCTTTGTCGGAGCAGGTCTGCCTGCGCGGCTGGCCGGCCGCGGTATCCCCCGCGACGCACCGCTCCTTCTCGGCTTTCACTCCGGGCTGCGGCGCAACCAGGCGACCGAAGCCGAGATCACGATCCCGGCGGGCCCGCTCGCCGGCGGCACCACGATGCATGTCTCCCGCCTCGCCCTGGACGTCGAGCGCTGGTACGACCACGATCAGGAGAGGCGAGCCGCACTCATGTACGCCCCCACCGTCAGCTCAACCGAGGCGGTGTCGCTGTCCGAAGATGCCCCCTCTGACTTCGACCGCCTGCCGTCGACCGCGAGCAGGTACGGCCTGGTCGGTCACGCGCAGGCTGCCGCCCGCGCGCGGCTCGACGGCCGGCCCCGCCTGAACCGGCGCGACTCGCGACCGTCGACGACGGCATCCCCGGGACGCACTTCGTCTCGCTGCAGCGCGCCATCGAGGATTTCAACGCCACGCGGGCGGTCATGAACGCCGCCGATGCCCGCCACCACCACCAGTCGGTCGGTCTCCGCCGCAACAACGGAATCAACGGCTTCATCGACGTGCTGCGCCGCGCGACGTTCGCGGTCCCGCCCCGCGCCGAGCGGTCCTTCCCCGGCATCACGCGCGGAGGGTGATATGTCGTCGATCCTCCTGCCACTGATCGAGACGGACCCGGACCGGCGCGTAGATCGCATCCAAGCGGTACTCGGCGAGGCCGTCGTCTTTCACAGTCCCATCACCGACTATCACGGTCCCCGGGACGTCGCACGCGTCCTGGCCACCATCGGCACGGTCCTCGAGGAATTGCAGGTCGATCGCGTCTTCGCCACCCCCCATGAGGTGTTCACGGTGATCACCGCCGCGTATCGGGGTCGCCGTCTGACCGGGGTCTTCCACGAGTGCTACGGGTCAGCCGGTGCCGTCACCTCCGCGATGCTGCTGCTGCGGCCGCTCTGGCTGCTGCGCGAGGCCGCAGCGGGCGTCCGCCAGGCGCTCGAGCAGGAACGGGCCGCTCATGGCGCCGGCGCCGACCACGACGTTCTCCGCGGCCGCCGGCTCACCACGTTCACCCTCGCCCACCGCCGCCCCTGACTGCACACGCGATCTCGGCAGAACATCTATGACGGCGACCGCGTCTTACGCGGGTATCGCGCGCTACGAGACGCAGAGGCGGGAGCCTGCTGCCACACGGCCGCCCAGCGCAATTTCGAGCCGGGCCCGCGGGCGACCACGTGGTTCATCGACGGCGTAATCAAGCACCGCCGCAGGTTCAGCACGATCATCAATGCGGTCCTCGACGTCGGCCTGATCCTCGACCGCGTCGACGAGCCCGCGCCGGCGGCAGCAGTCGTCGCCGGGCGCCCCCACCTCGCCGTTCACCTTGGCCGGCCTTCGCTCCTTCTGGTGCGCGCCGGCCGCGCACTGCGGACCGGACCACGTCCGGTGGCTGCCGGGGGGGACGAGGATGATCGACCTCTGACCGACGAACGGGCGGGTCACAGCGACCGAAGCCGGGTTGTCTTCGTAGAGGACTCGTGTGTCGAGCTCGAGTTCGTCGATTGGTCGTCAAGATTGGTGATCAAACGGCGTTTCGAGGTCCAGCGAGCACGCGGGCGTTGTGCGCTGGCCGCGGGTCGCAGCGGGCGATGGCGTCTCGTGACACGTGCCGGGGCGTCAGACTTCTAGCGATGGTCATCCTTCGCGCGCCGTTGAGGTGGGCTTGCCGACCGGCAGGTGTTGGATGCGGGCGGCTGCGATGGCGGTGATGGCCTGTTTGAACGGAGGGCGGACCCGGGCCGAGCATCCCTCCATCCCACTGTCGCCGGCGGAGCTCGCCGCCGACGCGATCGCGGTTCAGGCCGCTGGGGCGTTTGCCGTGCACGTCCATCCGACTGATCGACGCGGGGTACAGACAATGGACGCCAAGGCCTGCGACGCCGCGGTCGCGGCGATCCGCGCCGCGGCTCCGCGGCTGCCGATCGGCGTCTCAACGTCAGCCGCGATCAACCCTGATCCGTTCGCCCGCGCGGCCGCACTTGCCGCTTGGCGGCAACGACCCGACTTCGTTTCGGTGAATGTCTCCGAGCTTGGCTGGACGGGTATCGCGCGCGCTGCATTGCACGCAGGCATCGCCATCGAGGCCGGACTGGCCGTCGCGGCTGACGCGGAAGAACTCGGACGCAGCCCGTTCGCCCATCAGATCCTACGAGCGCTGGTTGACGTTGACGGCGGCGCGGAGGACGCCCGCGCAATCGCCGAACTGATCCCACCGGCCGTCGCGCAGCTCTGGCACGGTTCCGGAGAGCGGACCTGGGAGGTCATCTCAGCGGCCGGGGCGGCCGGCATCGACGTCCGGGTCGGACTGGAAGACGTGCTGGTGCTGCCCGACGGCAGCACCGCGGCAGACAACGCCGAACTCGTCGGCGCAGCCGTCGCGTTGACCACCGGCCCAGATTGAGAGAGCGGCATTCCCCTTTGACCGATCGTGCGTCGCGCCGCGAACGCCGGCGCGGATTACAGCTCCAATTGTTCCGGCAGGCCGAAGTGGGCGAAGAGCTGTGGGCCGCGGAAGGCGGTGATGTCGGCGATCAGCGCGTCTGTGAGTGTGAGCACGGTCAGCGCCTCCGCAATGAAGTGTTTCGTCATCTCTCGTCCGCGCGCTCCCAAGCGTCGACGAAGCTGTCGACCAGCTCGCGCAGCCGCTCGTCTCCGACGGTGTGCAATGTGGCCTGCTGGCTTCGTGCCGGCAGCCGGTCATCGACGGTCTTGTGCGCGCGCTGGAGTGCGGTGTCCACGGCGGCCGCTGTCATCTCGAGTGTCGCGGCGACCTCTCTCGCCGAGAACCCGAGGACGTCCCGGAGGACGAGGACCGCGCGCTGTTTCGCCGGTATGTGCTGCAGCGCTGCCACGAACGCGAGCTCGACGGCCTCGCGCTGCTCGTAGCGGGCGTCGGGGGAGGCGAGGCCGTCCTCGCGCTCGATGCCGGCGTCTGGGTAGGGCTCGAGCCAGACGGACTCGACGAGCGGTGCCGCCAGCGGATCGTGCGGGTCGGCGGCGGGGCCGTAATCGATCGGGAGCACTCGCTCGGGCCGTCGCTCGATCGTCTTCAGGCAGGCGTTGGTGGCGATCCGGTAGAGCCAGGATTTGAGCGAGCTGCGACCCTCGAATCGGGGCAGCGCCCGCCACGCGTTCAGCAACGTCTCCTGAAGCGCGTCCTCGGCGTCCTGCAGTGAGCCGAGCATCCGGTAGCAGTGGGCGTGCAGCGCGAGCCGATGTGATCCGATCAGTTGGCTGAATGCGTCGGCGTCGCCATGACGGGCAGCGTCGAGCAAGTGGTCTTCGCGGTTGGTCACAGCCGCCATCCCTTCTGCTGCCAGAGCGCGATCTCTCCGGCCTCGCACGTCGAGATCACACTACGCCAGCCCGCCGGGCCCTCGCGCGGCTCGAGCAGAATCGACGCGCCGAGCCTGCGAGCCAGATCTGTCGCTTCGTCGATCCGGCTGACCTCGACGTAGGGCAGCCACGTCGCGCGGTCAGTGCCGCACTCGACGATCCCGCCGCCGAGATCCCGGCCCAGCTCCAGTGCGAGGTAGGAGCCGCTTCCGGTCACGATCCGTTCGCTGCGCCAGCCACACAGCTGGGCGCAGAGCGCCCGGGCGCCGGGAAGGTCGCCCGTGTGGAGCTCGAGGTGAACGACCGGGGTGGGGGATGCATTCGTCATATGCGCACGTAGATCCGCCCAGCCGCCGAAATCCAACGGTGGGCAGGCAGCCGGCTGCTTTCGATCCGACCGTTGGATTTCGCAACGGGACCGGATCTCTACTGGCAGCCGCGGCGAGTGCGACCGCGAACCACCACGTCGGAGGAGTCATGACCATCGAAGGCAAGGCAGTTCTGGTGACCGGGAGCAATCGCGGCATCGGGCGGGCACTGGTCGAGGAGGCGCTGCGACGCGACGCGAAGCGGGTCTACGCCGGCAGCCGGCAGCCCCTGTCCCACCCGGATCCGCGCGTCACGTACGTCACCCTCGACGTGACCGATCAGGGCCAGATCGAGGCGGCGGTCGAGACCGTCGAGTCGCTCGACCTGCTGATCAACAACGCCGGCGTCGCGCTCTACGACGACCTCAGCGACCGCGCGGTGCTCGAGCAGAGCATCGCCGTCAACCTGCTCGGCCCGTGGGCCGTGACGCAGGCCTTCCTGCCGCTGCTGACCGAGTCGCGCGGCGCGCTCGTCAACAACGTGTCGATGATGGCACTCGCCCCGTTGCCGATCACTCCGGCCTACGCTGTGTCGAAGGCGGCCGCGTTCAACATGACCCAATCGCTGCGCGCGCTGCTGGCCGGACGGGGCGTCAGCGTGCACGCCGTCCTGACCGGTCCCACCGACACCGACATGACTCGCGGCTTCGAGATCCCGAAGGCGACGCCCGAGTCGGTCGCGCGGGGGATCCTCGACGGAGTCGAGGCCGGGGAGGAGGACATCTTCCCTGACCCGATGTCGGCGTCCCTGGCCGACAGCTGGCGGGGCAGTGCGGTCAAGGCGTTCGAGCGCGAGAGCGCGGCGATCGTTCAGGCAGAGCCGGTCGCGGCGTGAAGAAGAGGAGGTCGGGGCGCTTGGGACGGGCCGCGCCCCGACCTCGACGACTCTGGGACGGCGACAGCAACACGAAGGGAGCAACAGTGACTCAGCACAGGACAGGGACCCGTGAGGAATGGCTGGCCGAACGTCTGGAGCTGCTCGCGGCCGAGAAGGAGCTGACGCGGCGCGGCGACGAGATGGCGCAGCGACGCCAGGAGCTGCCGTGGGTGAAGATCGACAAGGAGTACCGCTTCGAGACCGACGCGGGCACGCGCACGCTGACGGAGCTGTTCGACGGCCGGAGCCAGCTGCTCGTCTATCACTTCATGTTCGGGCCCGAGTACACGGCCGGGTGTCCGTCGTGCTCGGCGATCGCCGACGGCTTCGATGGTTCGGTCATCCACCTGATCAACCACGATGTGTCGTTCTATGCGGTGTCGCGGGCCCCGCTCGCGAAGCTCCAGGCATACAAGCAACGGATGGGGTGGACGTTCCCATGGGCGTCGTCGTTCGGCAGTGACTTCAACTTCGACTTCCACGTATCGCACACCAAGGAGGAGTGGCGGGCTGGAGCCGTCGAATACAACTTCCGCGAGATCGACTTCCGAGGGGCGGAGAAGAGCCCCGTGGCGAACGAATTCGCGTCGCGGACGGGAACCGACTTCGCGACCTACCGGCGAGAGGGGCCCGGGGTCAGCGCCTTCGTGCTCGACGACGGCGTCGTCTACCACACCTACTCGGCCTACGAGCGCGGGATCGACGGCCTTTGGGGCATGTACCAGTGGCTCGACCGGGCGCCGCTCGGTCGCAACGAGAGCTTCGGCTGGTGGCGCCGCCACGACGAGTACGACCATCAGCCCAACCCACGCGCGACGCAGGAACACACCCATGAGTGACACCTCAGACAACACCACGCTCGTCGTCGGGGCGAGCCGCGGTCTCGGCCGCGGGATCGCCACCGCCTTCGCAGAGGCCGGCACGCCGGTCGTCGCCGTCGCCCGCACGGCCGTGGCGCTCGGCGAGCTCGAGGGCACGAGCCAGAACATCCGGACCGAGGTCGCCGACGCCACCGACGCACCCCTCGCCACGAGCCTGATCGACCGCTACCGGCCGCACGCGGTCGTCGTGGTCGCGGGCGCGAGTCCGACGATCGCCCCGCTGCAGGAGCAGACATGGGAGACGTTTTCGGTCAACTGGCACACCGACGTCCAGGTTGCGTTCCACTGGCTCCGAGCGGCGCTGCTCCAGCCGCTTGCACCTGGCAGCCGGGTGGTCATGATCAGCAGCGGAGCCGCCGTAAACGGCTCGCCGCTCAGCGGCGGCTACGCCGGCGCCAAGGCGACCCAGCGCTTCATCACCGCTTATGCGCAGGACGAGGCGAACCGCGCCGGTTTGCGCATCTCGTTCACCTCGCTCCTGCCTCGGATCACGCCGCTGACCGATCTCGGCCGGCCCGCGGTCCAGGCGTACGCTGCTCGCAGCGGCCAGACTGAGGAGGACTACGCCCGGCAGCTCGGCGAGCCGCTCACCCCACAGGCCGCCGGCGCCGCCGTGGTCGAGCTAGTTGAGACAGACACCGCGACCCTCGAACCCGCCTACCTTCTCACAGGCGTCGGGCTCCAGCAACTCCCCTGAACCATCCCAGCCCACGGGCACCGGCCGGGCGCCAGCGCGCCTGCAGACCGCCTGAGGCAGCACATCAGCCTGCGCCCCACATTCGCTCGTTCTTGGGGGCGTCCCCTGGGTACCTGATCGCTGAGGTGGCGCGATGGCCCACACCGCGACCGCCCGACGACACCACCCGCACTTCGGCGCCGCACTCGCTCCCCAGCCGTTGATCCCGCGCGGTCAGGATCCTTGCGAAGAAGTCGGTGAGTGCGTCGTGCTCGTCGAGGGGGAGGATATGCGAGACGTACTGGTCGGGGCGGACGACGACAAGGCACCCGGTCGCGCGGTTGACGCGTCGCAGGTCGAAGATGTCCTCGGCCTTCGGGTCCGGGCAAAACATCTTCTCGTAGTCGATCAGGCCGAATTTGCCCTTTCTCGGCAGCAGAGCCGGCGGCATCTTGTCGACGTCCAGGTGACGATGGCCGTGCTGGAAGATGGCGCGGACGTCGATCACCGAGTCAGGCTCGGCGCCCGCGGGGGTGAACTGGTTGATGGGCGACGCGTCCGAGGCTAAGAACTCGCACAGCCCCCGGGCCCCCGACTTGTCGCCGGTGGGGTCGTGCTGGTCGGAGAAGACGTAGATGCGCCACGCGCCGTCAGCGCGGGCGACGTGGCCGAGATGGAGCGGTTTGGCGTCGGCCAACGCGTATGACCGGGGCGGAGTGGAATCGCATCCCGATCGGAAAGCCCTCGGCCAGACGCTGGAAGGTGGGCTCTGCGGTGATCATCGAGGGGGCGTATCGCGTAGCCACGCCGGCCGTGAAGCGACCCTGCGCGACGAAGTACCGTTGGAACTGCTCCGGGTCGGGCAGCGCGCCCTGGGGTTCGGTGGCGATCCTCGCCCGGGCGCTGAACAGGCTGGAGAATTCACGGTCAAAATCGATCAGCTCCCGGGCGACCGCCTGACGTTCCTCCGAGTACGTGTGCAGCAGCTCGGGCTTGGCCGTCCCTCTGAGCACTGATGCCAGCTTCCAGCCAAGGTTCCAGGCGTCGGCCATCGACACGTTCATCCCCTGCCCGGCCTTCGCGCTGTGGGTGTGGCAGGCATCACCGGCGATGAACACTCTCGGCAGACGAGTCGGCATTTCGTCAGCGGGCACGTCGTCGAACTTCTCGCACAGGCGCTGGCCTATCTCGTACACCGACCACCATCCAATATGTTTGATGTCGACCTTGTAGGGGCGCATGATGCGATTCGCGACCTCGGTCAGCTTCTCCGGAGTGACACTCCGGTTCTCGAGCATGTCCTGGTCGCAGGCTTCGTCGAGCTCGATGTACAAGCGGACGAGGTATCCGCCTTCCCGCGGGATGATCAGGATGTTGCCCTGGGTTGCGGAGTTGATCGCGCACTTGAGGCGTATGTCCGGGAAGTCGGTGACCGCCAACACATCCATCACGCCCCAGGACTCGTTCGTCACGTCGCCGACCAGCTCACGGCCGATCGCCGCACGGGTGCGGCTCCGCGAGCCGTCGCAGCCGACGACGTATTTGGCCCGGATGGTCGAGGTCTCCCCGGTCGGCTCCAGCTCCTTCATGTGCTGGAGCGTGACTGTCACCGGATACTCCGACGAGCTCCCGGTGTTGACCTCGATCTGGCTCGCGTGAAGACCGTAGAACGGGACCAACCGGCTCGGAGACCGCTCCATGTGACCCCGGAGGTAGGCGAGCATCCGGGCCTGGTTGACGATCACATGCGGGAACTCCGACAGCCCCTCCTCGGTGTCCTGAATGCGCTCGGCACGCTTGATCCTGGCCGGATCCTGCGGGTCCGGCCGCCAGAACGAGACCTCGTTAACCCAATAGGCCTCGCGCACAAGACGGTCAGCCAGGCCGAGCGCCTCGAACATCTCCACCGTACGGCATGCCACCCCGTCGGCTTGACCCACCTGGAGCGGACCACCCCTTCGATCGATGATCGCGGTCCGAATACTTGGGAAATTGGCCATCTGCGCGGCCAGCACCAGGCCGGCAGGACCGCATCCGATGATCAGCACGTCGACCTCTTCAGCCAGCCCTCGCTCTCGCTCCAGGATCGAAGGATCCGGCTGCTTGATCAGAGGATCGCCGGGTCTGTATCCGTTGAGATAGAACTGCATTCGCCCAAACCGTCTCCCACACCGGCCCACTGTCGGCGTCAGGCGGGCTCGATCTCCAGTACGGGCAGCTTGTCATAGCTACGAGTCGAATTGCCGAGGCGGCGAGTCGGCTCGCCAATCGTCAGGCGGCGTACACGTCTGACGAGTGCGTCGAGGACAGCGTAGATCTCGAGCTTGGCGAGGCCCCGCCCCGCACAGACGTGCGGCCCGTGGCCAAACGAAAGGTGATCCGCCGGGTTGCGCTCGATCCGGAACACGTCCGGGTCCGCATAGTGCCGCGGATCGCGGTTGGCGGCGCCATAGAGCAGCACGGCCTGGGCGCCGGCCGGGATCACCGTCCCCTCGATCTCGAAGTCCTCCATCACGAGCCGGCCGAACGCGTGGATCGGCGCCTCATAGCGCATGATCTCGTTGAACGCTGCCGGGATCAATGAGCGGTCCCGGCGCATCAGGTCGAACTGGTCCGGATGGGTAGCGAGCAGGTAGATGGCGTTTCCGAGCGCGGTGATCGTCGAATCCATCCCCGCCGCCACGTACTGATGGATGATCATCGCGCATGTCTCATATGAGATGACGCCGCGCTCCGCAGCGTCGAAGAGCGCTCGCCCCAGGCTGCCTTCCGTCAGGTCCTCGGCCTTGCACGCGAGCGACCACTGGAACAGCTCGCCCGCGATCGGGAAGCTCTGGGCGGTCCGCTCGTTCATCGGACCGAGGCAGTTGAAGGCGGCCTCGCCCCACACGAGCATGTTCTCACGGACCCTGCCCTGGACGCCGATCAGATCCGCAACGATCGTGAGCGGCAGTGCGCGGGCAAGGTCATCCATACCGTCGAATGATCCGCGCTCCACCAGATCCGCGACCATCCGATCAGCGACCGCGTTGATGTCGGCCTCGGCGTCACGGAGCGCGCGCGGCGAGAGCCTCTCCATGACGACCGTGCGCAGCTGCCGGTGGTCCGGCGGATCGGTGGCGAGGCTCGTGCCCACCAGGATCTGGTTCATGGTGTCGTTGAAGGCGACGGACCTGGACGAGAACACCTTCCAGTTCGCCATCGCTGCCCGATTCTGCTCGTACCGGGTCAGCGCCCAGAGGTTCGACGTCGCCAGGTACACGACGGCGGCCAGTTCACGGAGGTCCGCCAGATACGGATACGGGTCGAGCATGACCTTGTCTGAGAAGAGATCCAGATCGGATCTCGCATAGGTAGCTACGCCCATCGTCCTCTCCTGTGTTGAGTTGCTACCTCGACGCCTTCGAGCGGCGCCGGGTTGTGGGTCATCCGCCGGCCACCTTGCGGTACGTCGCGATCTCCGGGTCGGCTGACGAGATCGGTGTGCAGCCCTGGATCGTGCGCATCTGGCCGACCTCGGGGGTCGTCGTGTAGTCCACGCTGTTTGGGATGTGGAGCGCATAGTTGCCGTAGGTCCACGGGCGGCACACCATGTCCGAGCGGTAGTCGGCGATGCCCTTGAACGCCGCGTTGACGGACCTGATCGTGTACGGAGGCTTTGCTCCCTCGAGCGCCTTGACGGCGAACTGGGCCATCACGAAGCCCATCTGACTGAACGAACCGACACCGCCGCTGACGTTGTTGCCGTACTTGGCCAGGACGGCACGATAGAGCTGGAATTCCGGCGTGTTGGCGCCGTCCGGCGGAGTCAACTCGGCGTTGACGAACAGCTTGTGGTCGCACTTCGGCCCCACCTGCCGGTCGGGCGGCCGGTCACGCACAAGATCTACCGCGACGCAGCACACCCCTCCAGACTCGTGCTGCCGCTAACGACGCGACCAGCCTAGGTTCTGGCCTGCCTGCTCTAGGTTCTCGACCTCGAACGCCATCTGGGTCGATTTCCCGGGGGCGTCCCCGCCGAGCTGAAGCGATGGAACGCGGTCGGCCCGCACACGTAGCGCAGGCCGCCGGAGCGTTCCTCGACCGGCTCGAGCCCCAGCTTGTCGCGGTCGGTCAGGCGACGTCCGTGAGAACGCGACGAAGAGTGGCGGCGAACGCGTCGGGATCGCCCTGCTGGCCGAACCCGCCGTGGTGGCTGGGGAAGATCACCACCTCGGTCCCAAGTCGCTCGGCGACGGCCAGCGCGGCGCGGTAGGGAAACGTGCCCTCTGACTCGGCGCCGCCCGCGATGACGATCCGGGTGGAGGCCCCGCGCAACGAATCGAAGTCGGGCTCGTAGCGGGTGACGTAGACCATGTGCGGGCCGAGCAGCGGGTGGTCCCGGCTGCCGTCGTCCTCGGTCGGGAGACCGAAGTCGGCCGGGTTCGGCGCGTGGTTGAGGAAGTCGGGCGGAGTCGGTCCCCTGAGGCTCGTGAACGCGATGAACCTCGCCATCGCCGGTCCGAGACCATCGCGCCCATAGGTCTCGTGGATGTCCTCGGTCACCGCCAGCACCGCCTCCTGATCCGGGAGCACCGTCGCGAGGGGCGGCTCGTGGGCGACGAGCGCGCGGACCCGTTCCGGATGCCGGGCCACCAGCGCGAGCGCGTTCACGGCTCCCCCGCTGCTGGCGAAGATGTCCACGCGCCCGGCGTCGAGCCCGGAGATCAGCCGGTGCAGGTCGTCCGCGTGCTCGTCCGGCGTCGCGGCCGTGACGCCGTCGACCCGCGGGCTGCGTCCGACCCCTCGCGGGTCGTACGTCGCGACCGTGCGGTCCGGGAAGTGCCCGGCCAGCGTCGTGAACCCGCTCGCGTCCATCGGTGATCCGATCATCAGCAGGACCGGTCCAGTGCTTGCGGGCGCGGCCGCTCGGACGTCGTAGGTAAGCGTCGCGCCAGGCAGCTCCAGCGTTTGGGTCTTCAGCTCGGTCATCGCTGTCCTTTCTCGATGTCAAGTCATACCGACCCACGGGACCGGCGAGACTCATCGGTCGACCGCTGACCCCCATCCTCGGATCCGGGAAGCAGTCGTCTCGCGACCGAGGTACGCGCTCTCGGGAGAGACCAGCCTCAGGAGTCGGGACAGGCCCACGGCGCTGTCTGCCTTCACCTCAGCGCGCACAGCTCACGGCCTGCGCCGGCCCACCTGCAGTGCGCGGAAACGCGCAGCTCGCCAGGGGCAAGGGCTAGCGTTCGCGACGGCGCCGGGGGTGTCGGCGTGTCGGGGCGGTTGGTGAGGACGCGCGGGCGGTGCTGAACAGGTCGGCGAGCTGGGGTTCCATGTAGTAATCGGTGCCACCGTCGGGGCGTCCCTCGGTGGCGATCGGGAGGGTGCGGTCGAGATGGCGGCTGTAGCGGCCGGGCCAGGCGAGGATGCCCGCGACTCCATGGGCGCCCTTCTCGAGCTTGAGGCGTTTGGCGATGTCCTCGCCTCCGAACCGCGCGCCAGGGCTGCCGGCCAGGAGGTCGAACAGGTCGCGGGCTTGGGGGGCGAGCTTGCGATAGAGCCAGGCGGCCTGGTCGGCGTCCTGCGCCGACCAGGCTTGAGCCTCGCCGTGGTGTCGGTGACTGCGCGAGCCGCGCGGACCGCCTGCCGCCAGCGGGGGCGCAGCCCCTGGCTGCGCGGCGAGAAAGGACGCGAACCAGGCGTAGAACTCCGGTACGCGTGCCTCTGGGACGGCCACGGTGATCTGCTTATCGGCCATCAGACCTCAGTCGACGCCGCTGTCGGCTCGCTTCGCTCCGCGGTCTCGCGTCGTGCGGCGCAGCGAGGTCCACGCCCATGTCCGTGCCCATGCCGGCCGGTGTGCGGCCTGCCGTGGCGCCTGCCCCGAGCGCGCCCCGTAGGGCCGGCCAGGAATCGAGCAAAGAAGGCGTGGAACTCGGCCACGCGGTCTTCCGGGACATCAACGGTAACCGGCTTGTACTGCGTAGTGGAAGAGGTTTCCCTATCCATGCTTACTCCTATCGTTGCTTACGCTAGCCAGCATATCACAAGTAATTACTTAAGTACAATCCTCTTGACCGGTCTCGGCTTAGCCACGGCGTTCATGCCTCCCAGCCGGGAGTCTCTTGCGACGGTCGGCCGGGCCGTGCTCGCGATCAGGCCTGGCGGTTTGGCGTCGGCTGCCGGCCCACGGGCGCATAACGCGCAGCTCGCGGGTTGGCAGCGGGCCGGGCTGGGATGTCGATTCAGCCCAGCTGGGCGCCGGTCCGGGCGGGCTCCAGCCGGTGGCAGAGACGTTCGATTTCCTCGTCATCGAGCCCGTGCGCGGTGAGCCAGGCCACGGACCCGCCGAAGCGCTGGTCAACGAGCTCCAGAACGCGCTCCATGGTTCCCGGGACCGGAGCGTGCTGTTGGGGGTCGTGTCCTTCAAGCTCGGCGCGGTAGGTCGGCGAGCTGACCAGCCGCGCCAGGATCGTCTCGATGCGCTCCCCGGTCGCCAGGTAATCGGCGACGATGGCCTCTCGGCGTACCCCCGCCGCGTCGAGCGCCAGCGCGACGACCACCCCGGTGCGATCCTTGCCGGCCGCGCAGTGCACGAGCACGGCGCCATCGGCGCGGGCGATCGCACGCAGCGAGCCCACCACCGAGTCCGGACGGCGGCGCAGGTAGCTCATGTACGCGCCGACGACCGGATGCTCGCCGGGCGACTCGTCCTGGCCGGTGTTCCCCCACGGCTTGACGGTGTCGGCCTCGAGGTCCGTGTGGCCACCGGAGTCCGGGTACAGGGAGCGGTGCTCGATCCGCACCGCCCGCTCAGCCGTCAACGGTCCGGGCCCCTCGAGCTTCACCTCGACGTCGGTCCGCAGGTCCAGCACCACCTCCAGCCGATGCTCGTCGACGAGCAGGCGCACATCACGCCGGCTCAGAGCCTGCAGGTTGTCGGCGCGCAGCAACACGCCCGGCACCACCGCACGCGCATTGACCGCCCCGTCCAGGGCGATCCAGCGGGGGGCGTGGTTCTCGACGCTCACACCCGGGATCCTGGCAGGCCGCGGGCGACGACCTGCGACCGAGCCGTTATCGGCACCGAGACGGCCGCCACAGGCTCACGAGTTGAGCTTCAAGGCCAGCTGCTCAGCCGGCTGAGCAACCCCGTCGGCCGATGCGCGCGCCCGTCTGACGCCGGCCTTGCGCCAATGGCCGACGATCTGGTTCGCGGTGGCGTGCCGCCATCCCGAGCTGCGGGAGATTGGATGGAAGTAGACGACGCGATCGCGGATCTCGAGCACCTCGCCGTAGATCACCCGCCCCCCGATCGACGCCTTGACGATGTCCCCCACCGCGATCCCCTCGATCCTCACGAGCCTGCCCCCAGCCGGTGATGCGTTGCGCCCATACACCGAACGTTACGCACTGGTCCGGCCGCATGACATCCCGATTACCGCCCAGATCAGCCCTGTCCGCGAGTCTCGCTTTCCAGGTTCAGGAGCCCCACGTCGTCCTGCCTGGTGAGAAACGCGGGGCCCGCGAAGGCCCGCTGGGCGAACGAGCCGGCGCCCGGCAAAACAGGCCCGGGCCGCTGAAGGGGCGGCCCGGGCCTGGTCCGGCGTTGTGGGGGCGTCTCAAGCGGCGGCCGGCACGGGCTGGGCCGTGGGGTCGCCGTGGGGCTGAAGCTGCGGCAGCCAGCCCAGCCAGCTGGGCAGGTACCAGTTCCGGTCGCCGAGCAACGCCATGCTCGCCGGAAGCAGAACTCCGCGGACGACCGTGGCGTCGATGAGCACCGCGGTGGCGAGGCCGATGCCCATCTCCTTCATGTCGATGATCGGGAGCGTGGCGAAGATCGAGAACGCTCCGACCATCACAAGCGCGGCGCTGGTTACGGTTCCTGCTGTTGTCCTGAGCCCGTGGCCGACCGCCTCTCCCGTGCTCATGCCGCTGTCATACGCCTCGCGCACGCGGCTGAGGATGAACACGTGATAGTCCATCGACAGGCCGAACAGGATCACGAACAGAAACAGCGGCAGCCACGGAGCGATCGCGCCGTTTGACTGGAACCCCAGCAGCTTCTGCCCCCATCCATACTGGAAGGTGGCAACCACAACTCCGTACGCTGCGGCCACCGACAGCAGGTTGAGCACGACTGCCTTGGCTGCGATCACCACTGAGCGGAACGAGGCCAGCAGCAGCAGGAAAGCGAACGTCAGCACGAAGCCGAACACCACCGGCAGCGACCGCTTGATCATCGCGTTCCAGTCGTGTGAGGCGGCCGTCTCTCCGGTCACCGCGTATCGCGCGCCGGGGATCGTCCCGATCGTGGCCGGGAGCAGATCATCACGCAGCGTCGAGAGCGCCTGGTTTGAGCTTGAGTCGACGCCGCTTCCCGGCAGCGGGATGCTGATCCGAGCGGCCGTGGCCGAAGCATTCGCCTCGACGTTGAGCCCTCCGTAGTGCCGGCCGCTTGAGCTCTCCCGGCTCCGCAACGCTGAGACGGCGGCGCGGAACGCCGGGCTGCTCGTGTCGGTGCGGACGGCGATCACCGCTGGGCTGGCCTGGCCGGGGAACGCGGCCTGCACCCAGTCCAGCGTCTGGACCGTCGGCGTGCTGCTCGGCAACGAGTTCATCCCTGACTGTGCGGTATGCATGCTCAGCGCCGGGATCGCCAGTACGAGCAGCAGCGCAGCAGCGAGGGTCGCCGAGATGGCCGGGCGCTTGAGCACCGGCGTGAGGGCCCGTGCCCACACGCGGCCCTCGCCCGCGGGGCGGCGGATTCGCGAGAGGACGGGGATCCGCCCCTTCTCGACTCGGTCGCCGAGCTTCGACAGCACGGCCGGGAGGACAGTCAGCGACCCCAGCATCGCCACCGCGACGACGATCATCGTGGCGATGGAGAATGACACGAAGGTCTGATCGCCGGAGAACAGCATGCCGGCCATCGCAATCATCACCGTGGCGCCGGAAACCAGCACCGACCGCCCCGACGTCGCCGCGGCGGCCTCCAGTGCCGCCCGCTCACCGCGACCGGCTGCCCGCTCCTCGCGTTCGCGACGCAGGTAGAACAGGGTGTAGTCGACGCCGACGGCGAGACCGATCAGCATCACGACAGCGCCGACGCTCTGGTCCATCGGGACGACGTGGCTGACGATGGCGGTGAGGCCGATGGTGGCGATCACCGATTGCAGGGCGAGCATCAGGGGAATCCAGGCAGCCAGCAGGGAGCCGAACACCAGGACCAGGATCAGCAGGGTGAGTGGTACTGACCGGGTGCCGGCCTGACCGAGCTGCTGATTGAACATCTTGGTCAGCGCCTTATCGGAGCTGACCGCGCCCGCCTCGCCGACGTAGAACCGCGGATGCGTTCTGGCCACCGAGGCGACGGCCGCCGTGAGCGGGTCGATGCGCGTCCCGGCCGCCTTCAGCGTTCCGCTCATGTCCCATTCGATGAGCGCGGCGTGCTGATCGCGTGAGACCTGGTCGCGATGTGACCGCCCCGCCGGCCAGCGCAGGTCATGGACCGCGCCGAACGGGGCCACCGCGTGAACGACCGACTCCACGGTCGCGCGGAACGCCGGATCATCGACCGTCCGGGTCCGGCTCTGGACGAGAACGATCTCGGTCAGCGGAGTGGACTGTGCGAAGCCGGCCTGCCGGAGGATCTGGTCGGCCCGGTGGGCCTGTCCGACGTCCTCGTTCTGCTGGTCGATCGACCTCTGGCCGACGGCCGTGCCGATCACGACCGCGGCGAGCACGAACGCCAGCCAGCCGAAGAAGGCCAGCTTGCGATGACACGCGCTCCAGCGGCCCATCCGGGCCGCGAGGTTACGGGGAGGAGTGAACGATGACATGGTGTGCCTTTCCAAATGCTCTGTTGGTCAGTGAGATGGGCAGCCGCGCGTCACACGACCGCGGGTTCGAGTTCATGAGCGATCCGTGAAACTGCGGTCCGCAGGGCCCCAGCCGCGAGCAGCGCGTCGGTGGTCTGGGCGAGCAGGCGACCGATGAAGCCTGTCCCTGACACATGGACGCGCGCTCGGACGCGGCTCCCCGCGGGGACCTCGCGGGCGACGTACTCGACGTCGATCTCGATCGGCCCGTGGGCGGTCAGCGCCAGCCGATCACCGGAGGCCTCGGCGACGTCGACCCGGAACTCGAGATTGCGCCCCGCCAGGCCGCCCCTCACGCGCGCAGTGTCACCGCCGGCCAGCCGGTCACCGGCATAGTCGACGAGTTCGAACGGTATCGGCGCCCAGCGCGCAATCGCCTCGGGCTGTGTGAGCAGCCCCATGACCTCGCTGGGGTGTGCCGGCATGTGCGTTTCGGTTGTCCACGTCGCCATCTCAGACTCCCTCGGCCCGGTGTTGAAGTGATGCGAGTGAGCCTCCCAGGGTTCGCCGCGTGCGTCGTCGGCCGCGGGGTGGATTTGGGGGGGCGGGGCGGACGATTGGGATGAGTGAGACGGCGGAGTCCTTCTCCTCCTCAGGGATGAGACCCATTCGTCGCTCCGAACGATGTAATACGGGCAGCAACGGCGATAGCGTGTGCGCCGATGACCGGATCAATTGCGCTCGGGAGCCGTCTGCGCGCAATGCCGCCGACCCAGCAGGACGCGATTCTCGCTGCGGTCCTGACGGTGGGGATGCTGATTGAGTCCGGCCTGCAGCTTGATCACAGCCCACGTCCCGCGCTGACGCTCGCGCTCGACCTGGTGATGGGGGGCACGCTGGCCGCCCGGCGACGGGCGCCCGCGCTGGCGACCGCGGTCGCCGTGGCAGCGCTGGGAGTCTTCGTCCGGTTCGCCGAGATACCTGATTGGACGGTCCCGCTCCTGGTCATTGCGGCGCAGTTCTTCACTGTCGGCTTGGTCGTGAACGGCCGGCGCCGTCTGATGGCGACGGCGAGCGTTCTCCTGGCCGGACTGGTGGGCGTGCTCATCGTCGACCCTGAGGATGTGACCGCCGGTGTCATCGCGATCCTCGCCAACGCCGCCCTGTTTGGGCTCCTCCCACTTGCGGTCGGCCGGACGCTCCGCAACCGCCGTGTGCTGACACGAGAGCTGCGGACGAGAAGCGAGGAGCTGGAGCGCGACCGCGACGAGCGCACGCGACGGGCGGCCGTCGAGGAGCGGACCCGCATCGCGCGAGAGCTCCACGACGTGGTGGCTCACAGCGTCAGCGTGATGGTCATTCAGGCGCAGGCGGCCCAGCGCGTGGCCGCCGCGGATCGACCGTCGGCGCGCGACGCGCTGGCGGCGATTGAGATCTCAGGTCGCGAGGCGCTCGCCGAGATGCGCCGGATGATTGGCGTCATGCGGACCGCCGACGCTGGTCTCGACGGCGCGGCTCCCGGACTATCGCTGCTTCCGGCGCTCGTCGATCGCGCGCGGGCGGCTGGACTGACCGTCGATGTGCGCCTCGACGGCGAGATGCCGACGCTGGCGCCGGGAGTGGACCTGGTCGCGTACCGGTTCGTGCAGGAGGGGCTGACGAACGTGATCAAGCACGCCGGGCCGGCACACGCCACCGTGACCGTGCGCCCGGCCCAGGACGCGCTTGAGCTGGAGGTCTCAGATAATGGGCGGGGCGGCGATCAGGCCTCTCCGGGCGGCTCCGGCCAAGGGATCATTGGGATGCGGGAGCGTCTGGCACTCTACGGCGGCCAGCTCGACGTCGGGCGACGGCCTCAGGGAGGCTTCCGCGTGCGGGCCCGCATCCCGCTGAGCGCGGCGGATCCCACACCCGTGGCTGCGCCACCGCCTCAGCCCCCGTCGCAGCCTCGCCGCCGGATGCGGTCACGCCTCCGGCACAGCCGATGGACCGAGCCTGTATTCGTCGCCACCGTGACCGCGATCAGCGCCGTGAGCCTTCTGCGGGCGAGCCACGGGCACGGGGGCGTCGTGCCACGGCTGCTGATGGCCAGCCTCATCGGCAGCTGCGTCGCCCTGAGGCGTCGGAACCCGTTGCTCTATGCGACCGCCACGATCTCCCTGGCGGTCATCTGCACGGCGGCGTTCGCTGACATCCGGCAGTTTCCGCTGGCCATGTACATCGTGCTGGTGCCGCCGTATGTCGTCGCTGCCTACGAGGATCTCCCGCGAGCGGTCGCCGGTCTGACGGTCCTGATCGCCGGCAGTGCTGCGGTCAACGTCCTGGCGACCCGCCCGGCGACCCCCGGCGACTTCGTCTTTCCAATCACCGTGTTCACGTGCGCCTGGGCGGTCGGGCGGACGCTGCGCGCCGGCCGTGCTCTCACCATCAGACTGGCACGGACGAACGAGCGACTGGCCGTGGAGCGCGAGCATCGGGCGCGACTGGCGGTCGCCGACGAACGGAATCGGATTGCTCGCGAGCTCCAGCTCGTCGTGGCCAGCAGTGTGAGCGACATGGTGGTTGAGGCGGAGCTCGCGCGACGCCTGCTCGACGACGACGCCGCCCAGGCCGCCGTCGTCGCGATGGGGACGCTCGAGGCGACGGGACGTGCCGCGCTCGCCGAGATGCGCAGGATCCTCCAGGTGCTGCGGGGCCCGGAAGAGGCCCGCCTTGAACCACAGCCCGGCCTCGGGGCGCTCCCCCTACTGCTCGAGCAGGCGCGCGTCCATGGACGGCAAGTCGAGCTCACGGTCCATGGCGAGCCGGGTCCGCTGCCGTCCAGCGTCGAGCTGGCTGCGTATCGCGTTGTTGAGGAGGCACTCGCCCGGTCAGATGTTGTCGCGGCGACGCCTGAGGACACGCTGCAGATCGTGCTTGAGTTCCGGCCGACTGACCTTCTGCTGGTGATCACCGACTCGGCCGGGAGGCGGCCGCCGGCCACGGTCCGGATGCGCGAGCGGGTTACGGCCTGCAACGGCGAGCTGTTCGACGGACCGGGCGCCGATGGTGCTCAGGAGCTGAGGATCACCCTGCCCACCGGCAACTATCTGGCGGTGCTCTCATGACGATCGCGGTTCTCATCGCCGACGACCAGGCCCTCGTCCGGACCGGCTTCCGGATGATCCTGTCCGCGGAGGAGGACATTGAGGTGGTGGGGGAGGCTGTCGACGGACGTGAAGCCGTCGCCCTCGCGCGCGAGCTCAATCCGGACGTGGTGCTCATGGACGTTCGCATGCCTGAGCTCGACGGCATCGAGGCGACCCGGCGCATCGTGGGCCAGGCCGGCGACGGCGCTCCGCGGATTCTGATGCTCACGACGTTCGACCTCAACGAATACGTCTACCAGGCACTACGAGCCGGGGCGAGCGGTTTCCTGCTCAAGGACGTGCCCGCTCATCAGCTCGCGGCAGGTGTGCGCATGGTGGCGAGCGGCGAGGCGCTGCTCGCCCCCAGCATCACTCGCCGCCTGATTGAGGAGTTCGCGTCGGCCCCCCAGGCTGCGCCGCCGCCTCCCGGACTTGACGAGCTGACACCGCGAGAGCTCGAGGTCTTCCGTCTCGTCGCCCGTGGACTCTCCAATTCCGAGATCGCTGACACTCTGATCGTCGCCGAGACGACAGTGAAGTCGCACGTTGCCCGAGTGCTGATGAAGCTGAATCTTCGAGATCGCGTGCAGGCGGTCGTGCTCGCCTACGAGGCGGGCATTGTCAGTCCCGGCGAGCGCAGCGCACCCTGATCACGGTTCGCGTCATCCTTACGGAGGATGAGGCACCGCCACAGGGACGATCGAGGCTCACCCTGACCTGACACACAGATCGACCTTCCGGCCGACGACATACGACGCCCCAAGCGTCAGTGTTGCTCCATCACAACCAACGACTCCGTCACCCAGACGGGTCAAGCAAGGAGCACACCATGGCATACGCGGGACAGGTTCTGACCAATCCGGTGAGCGGCGAGACAATCGAGTTTCTGCAGACCTCGGCCGACACCGATGTCGAGGTTCTCGCCATCGACCTGACACTGACTCCCGATGGGCATGTGTGCCGGGTACGCATGTGCACCCGGAGCAGGAGGAGCGGTTCGAGGTGATGTCCGGGACGATGAAGTTCAAGCTCGGCTTCAAGACAATCATCGCAGGGCCCGGCGAGACCGTGGTGGTTCCCGCGGGGAAGCGCCACCGTTTCCGGAACGCGGGCAGCGACGATGCGCACGTGCGGGTCGAGGTCCGGCCGGCGCTGCGTATGGAGGAGCTGTTCGAGACCACAGTCGCTCTCGCCCACGAGGGCCGCGTGACCGGCGCCGGCATGCCCAAGCCGCTTGAGCTCGCACTGTTCGTGCGGGAGTACGAGCGCGAGGTCCGCGCGCCGTTCCCGCCCCCGTGGGTCGTCCGAGCCACGACCGCACCGCTCGCTGCGCTCGCGAGGCGGCTGGGGCGCGCCGAACGGTACCGTGGCGCCGTCGCGTCGGTCATCCCCGCCGGCGCCGCCGCTTGAGCAGTCGGCGGAGGGACACCTCACGGCCGTCCTCACGCCTGATCAGCGACCATCGTCTGAATCCGAGTCACGACAAGCGAGGGCGCGGTCAAGCTGACCGCGCCCTCGCTCTGTGCCGCTCGGGCCACACCCACGGGAGCCGCAGCCGGCCGAGCGAGCGAAACGGTGCTGGTGACCTCGTCCACCGTTCGAGACGACACTCGCCGGCGAATCCCGGTGACGAGGATGATGCCCGCCATGCCGATGACAAAGGACTCACCCAGTCGGTCGTCTTCGGAATGTCGGAATGACACTGCCGACGGCAGGCACAGGCGGCCACCGGACGGGCGGCCGTCGGCAACCTGCGTGGGCTCGTCAGCAACGGTTGGGGCTGGTTGCCAGGCCTCCTTTCTGACCATGGGCGCCTGTCATCAGGTTTCGGCGGTGATGAAGGGGTCAGTGCCCAGCGCCTCGATGGCCGCCTCCAGACGCTCGCGGAGGGCAGCAGTGGGGGGCGCTGATAGAGAGGACTCGTCCCGTCCTCGAGCAGGACCTGGACGTGCGCCATTCCCGCCGGGTTGGCTGGGCTTTGACAGAGCAGAAGAGCGGCGACCTCCTCGATGAGATCGCGAACCTCGAGGATGTCGCGCCGCGCCAACGAGGCGCGGGCGTCGAATGGGTGCGGCGAGCGCTCAGCCTCGGACGCCAGTCGGCGGAGTGTGAGCGCCAGACGCCGACGGCGTGACGGCGTGATCAAGGCCGCGGCACGTAGGGAGAGCAGCACGGTGGTGTCCGGGTCGGCGCCTGCCTCGAGGTGCCGGTCAAGCCGCCGGCCCCGGAGCGCCGCCAGCAGGCGGTGATAGCGGGAGCACTTGTGATGGCGCAGCGCGCACCAGTCGTCGCCGGCCGTCAGCAGTACGGTCGTCATGCCATGGACATCCGTGCGGTTTGCGGGGTCCGGGTGCGCGCATTCTGTGCGCCCGTGCGCGGGATGTGGAAGCGGCGTGAAGCAGTGCTGTACTGCGGTCCCGGACCGGGTTCCGGCACGCTGGGCGGCTGCCCGACCGCTGGGCTGTGCGCGACTGACCGTTGCCCGCGCAGCCGCACCCAGCTCGCGCCCGCGTGGCGACGGGTGAACGGCCGGTTCGCGGCCTCGCTACCGACCTCTCTACAGCAATGCTTTCCCCACCTGCGGGGTGGTTTCCGATCGGCCCCAACCGGGGATCTGCTGCCCATGGAGCAGCGCACCCCGCCGGATAACCCGGTCCTCCGCTACCTGGCCGTTCTCACCGCGGCCCGGGACTTCGGCGTGACACGCCGGGATCTGGAGCGGATCGTCCGGCGGCTCAACCCGCTGCTGACGCCGCCGGAGGTGCTCGCCGACGCGCTGGCCGACGTGCTCCTCCGGGACGGCATGCAGCGGTAACGAGTACGACCTCTCGCCATGACGTCCGTACTCGCGTGCGGCGGTACTAGGCGCGCCCGGACGGGCGGATGTTCTGGTTGAGGTGGAAGACGTTCTCCGGGTCGTAGCGATCCTTGAGCGCGACCAGCTTGGCGTACCGGTCCTCGCCGTACATGGCCTGGACCCGCTCGTCTCCCTCGTCGGATGTGAAGTTGAGGTAGACACCGGCCGTGGTGTGCGCGGAGAGGTCGCTCGACAGGTTGCGCGCCCACGCCACGTGGGCGTCGGCAGTCTCCTCGTCCGGCTCCATCCACAGCGCCAGCGCGTGGTAGCACCACGGGACGTCGCGCACGCCCAGCGCCGTGTCGCCGGTGGCCACCCGGCTGATCGCCCCGCCCATCGGCTCCAGGAGCAGCTGGACCAGCGGCCCCGGCCGGGCTCCGCCGTTCCGGGTGAGCTTGTCGATGACCTCATCGCTCAGCTCCGGCAGGAACTCCGCCTTCATGTAGGCGCGGACGCCGTGCGGCCCGCCAGCGTCGAGCATCGACTGGAGTGCGGTGTACGGAATCGGCTGGACCATGTCCATGACCGGCTGGGCGACCTCGCGGATGGGAGCGAGGACGCGCTCGCCCTCCTCCATGTCGCCCGTCCAGCACACCACCAACCCAAACACCGGCGCGAAGTGCATCTCGGCGGGGACGAACGGCTCCGGGGGCGCGCTGACGAATGCCGCGCCCAGCCCCAGGTCGTCCGGGGCGTCCGGCATGTACGCGCGCAGGAAGCGCAGGGTGTCCGCCGCCCGCTCCGGGAGCGAGACCATCAGCCCTCCGTAGATGAGCGGGCCGATGCGATGCAGCCGGTAGGTGAACGACGTGACGATGCCGAAGTTGCCGCCGCCGCCGCGCAGGCCCCAGAACAGGTCCGGATTCTCGTCCTCGCTGGCGGTGACGACGGCGCCGTCCGCGGTCACCACCTCGGCGGAGAGCAGGCTGTCGGCGGTCAGCCCGCAGCGCCGCTCGAGCCAGCCGCTGCCGCTGCCAAGCGTCAGCCCGGCGATCCCGGTGGTCGAGAACCGCCCGCCGGTGACCGCCAGCCCGTGCTCCTGCGTGGCCTGATCGAACTCGCCCCAGGTGAGGCCGGCCTGCGCGTGTGCCGTCTGCGTCGCCGGATCGACTGAGATCCCCTTCATCGGCGAGAGATCGATGACGAGCGCGTCGTCCCAGGTTCCATACCCCTGGGCGGAATGGCCACCTCCGCGCACGGAGATCGTCAGGCCGTTGTCACGGCCCCATCGCACCGCGGCGCGGACGTCCCCCGGGTTGTGGCAGCGAGCGACCAGCGCCGGCCGCCGGTCGATGCCGCCGTTCCAGACCATGCGCGCCTGCTCGTAGCCGGCATCGCCCTCGCGAAGCAATTCCCCCGCAAACGACGGTGCCAGGCCGTCGACCGCGGCCGCCGAGATTGAAGAAGAAGCCATGAGACCCCCGGTCGTCCTGGGGCACGCGCACCCCTGAGCGCCCCCGTGTTCAGTACGCACCTACCGTGCGCCCCCCGCAAGCACTCTGACGCAACCCGTCCGACGTGTCAAGCCGACGGCGGACATGTGGAAACCCCCGCGCGGATGAGGAATGATGTCCGGTCATGGAGCCGAGCCATCAGACCGTTCGGCTGGCAGCCGGCCGACATCGATCTCCCCGGTTTGGGGTGTGCGTGATGGAGCTCGCCTCGATGCTGTCGGCGGAGCCGTTCAGTGACCGTCCGCGCACCGCTTCCCCGGTCATCGCGGCGTTCCTGAGGACCTACAACGACGGCCTGGACAACGAGCGCCGCCAGGACCTGTACGAGTTGGCTGCCCTGATCGTCGGCAGCGCGGGCCGGCGGGCGGTCGAACGCGAGCGCGCCAGCCGCTGCCTGGAGTTTGCGTGCTCCCTGGGGGCGGGTCTGCCGGCCGGGCGCGGCGCCATTGGGATTGCCAGCGCGGAGGCAGCCGGGTCCTGGGCCGCCCTGGCCGCCCTGGCCGCGGGTCCGTCGGAGGAGGTCCATGCTCGCGCGCTGACGTTCGCCCATGATCTGATCGGCCTCGCCCCCGGACGCCGATCCCGTTTCCGGCGCCTGGTCGGTTGCGATCCGGCGGCGGCGATCCGCGAGGTTCTGGCCGAGGCGGCCGCCCCCGTGGAATCCTCAGCCCGGCGCTGATGCACGATGACCCGCTTCGAGGGATTTGGGCCGGCCGTCCAGAAGTGGTTCAGGGGGCTTGAGGCCGACAACAGCCGCGAGTACTTCGCCGCCCGGCGGGACCTCTTCGAGTCCTCTGTCCGGGGCCAGATGGAGGCGCTCCTGGCCGAGCTCACCGACACGTTCGGAGGCGAGGTCAAGATGTTCCGCCAGAACCGGGACATCCGGTTCTCCCGGGACAAGTCGCCCTATAAGACCAACACCTACGGCGTCATCTTCGGATCCGACATCGCCGCGCTCGGCCTCTACGCGTCGATCTCCGCGGACGGGCTGGTCGCCGGAAGCGGCTATCACTCGATGGCCCGGGACCAGCTCGACCGCTACCGCGAGGTCGTCGCCGACGCCCGGCACGGGACCGAGCTTGCCGAGCTGGTGGCCGCCTCGCAGCACGCCGGGCTCGAGGTCTGGGGGGAGAGCCTCGCCACCGCGCCGCGCGGCTATCCCAAGGACCACGAGCGGATCGAGCTGCTGCGCCGCAAGAGCCTGACGCTCGGCGCCAGGCGCGCGTTCGGCGGCGGGATCACGCGCGACGACGGGCTGAGCTTCGTGGCCGGCACGTGGCGCGCCGCCGCGCCGGTGACCGGGTGGCTGGACACACACGTCGGACCGTCGGCGCTGCCGGTCGCCCGGGCCGGGCGACGCTGACCGATCGGCTCAGGCCAAGACGTCGAGCGTCGACAGGGTGGGGTCGGCGGCGTAGGCCACCCGGACTCCGTCGGCGGCCGCATCGGTCAGCACCGCCAGGGCCTCGTCGGTGATGAGCTCGCCCGGGGCGAGGATGGGAACGCCCGGCGGGTAGAGGGCGACCAGCTCGGCGCTCACCCGCCCGGGAGCGTCAGCGAACGCGACGGTCTCCACGGGGCTGAAGAACGCGTCTCGAGGAGCCACGTGTTGCTGGGGCCGCACGATCCAGCCGGCGGCGCCGGTGACCGGGCGGGGACGCCCGCGGCGGTGCTCGATCGACTCGATGAGCGCCGCGGTGAAGCGTCGGACGGCGGCGGCGTCATCGGCGATGGTGACGAGGGCCACAATCGTGTCCCGGTCGGCCATCTCGACGGGCACGCCGGCATCGATCAGGTCGGACTCGATGTCCACCCCATGCGCGCCCGTACCTGCCAGGCTGACCGTCAGCTTGATCGGATCGACACCGTCGCCGTCCAGGACGAGAAGTCCCGGGACCTCGCCCAGCCGGAGGCGAGCTTCGGACACCGCCTCGATCGTCCGCGAGAGCAGGCGCTCGCCCTCACGCTCCAACAGTGCCCGGGCGGCGTCGATGCTGGCCACGATCGCGCCGGCGGGGCTCGTCGTATGAAGTGCTTCGAACGCCCGCTGCAGGCGATTGGCGTCCAGCCGCTGGGTGCGAGCCAGCATCAGCGCTCCCTGCGAGTAGGCCGGCCACGTCTTGTGGGCGCTGGTGACCATCGCATCGGCGCCGCTGGCCAGCGCGTGCTCCGGCAGCGCGGGGTGAAAGCCGAAATGAGCCGCCCACGCCGCATCGACGACGAGCGGCACATCCGCCGCGTGCGCGACGCGGGCATGCTCGGCCACATCAGAGAACGTGCCGACATACGACGGATCGCTGAGGAAGACCGCCACGGCGTCCGGGCGGTCGGCCAGCGCCCCCGTCACCCGTGACGGCGAGTAGCCGACCGGCAGCCCGGTCGCCGAGTCCACCTCCGGCTCCACCCAGACGGGCTCCAGGCCGGCCAGGACGAGGCCCAGCAGCATCGACCGGTGCAGCGTGCGGGAGACGACCACGGCGTCCCCGGGTGCGCCCACCGACAGGGCGAGCGCCTGGTTGCAGTGCGTGGACCCGCCGACTGAGAACCGGCAGACGTCCGCGCCGTACAGTGTGGCCGCGCGACCCTCGGCCTCGGCCAGCCAGCCATGCTTGAGCTTGACCGTGTCCACACCCCCGGCGACCGGGAGGTCGCCGTCGACCACCGCTCCGGTGAGCGCCGTCGAGCCCTTGTGGCCCGGGGTGTGAAACGGACGCTCGGCCGCGGCGACCCGGTCCAGGGCCGCCAGATAGGCGCGGAGCAGGGGCGCGTCCGGGGCCAGGCCCAGCGGATCGCGCTCGTCGGAGGTGGTGGTCGGCATGCCGCGGCTGATGGTAGGCATCAGTCCTCTTTCATACCCGGCCCGCGTTCTTCCGTCGCTCGCCGCGGCGTCCGAAGATCCGCTCACCGGTTAGCCGCGCCGATCGATCACCCCAGCTCGTCGATCACCTCGTACACCCCCGAGACGTGCTCGTTCTCGATGAACGCCGACACATGATCGACCCGCTCCGTCTCCTGCGCATCGGCCTCGTCGCGCCAGCGGTGGTAGTCGTCCAAGCTCATGTCGAACAGGCCGAACGAGATGATCTCGTCCTCATCCCGGATGTTGCGGGCGTGATAGGCGCGCTGAAAGCCAGGAGGCTTCTCGTCTCCGGGATCCCATGCGCGGCGAAACTGCTCCCACGCGCCCGGCTTCAGCCTGCGGGCCGTGAACATGACGATCATGTGCTCCTCCGGTACTGGTAGCGGGAATGTCACCGGCTGGCGCGGATCATCTCACTCCCGGTCGCCGGCGTGCCAGTGCGCTCCGTCGACCCAATCGATGTCCGCCGCTGGCCACGGGTGGATACTTAGGGATGACGATGGCTGGACAGGCGGATCTCCTTGACTCGCTGGCCGATCGGCTGGCGCAGCAGGCCGAGCAGCGGCCTGAGCACTGCGTGGACGTATCGGGGCTCAGCGAGCTCGTCGAGGAGCACGACCTCGACGAGGAGGACGCTCAGGCACTCCAGGACCTGCTGTCGGACCGGGGTGTCGAGGTCCGGGATGACTGCGGCCGGCCGGCCGAGTCGACCAGCTACGTCGAGGACGCCCTGGCCGGCCAGACGACCGACGCGCTGGCGCTGTTCATGCGCGAGGTCCGCCGTCATCCGCTCCTGACCCGCGAGCAGGAGGTGGAGCTCGCCAAGCGGATCGAGCAGGGAGATCAGGAGGCGCGGGAGCGCATGATCAACTCGAATCTGCGGTTGGTCGTCTCCAACGCCCGCCGGTACGAGGGGCTCGGCCTCCCGCTGCTCGATCTCATCCAGGAGGGAATCCTCGGCCTCATGCGCGCCGTCGAGAAGTTCGATCACCGCAGGGGGTTCAAGTTCTCGACGTACGCCGTGCTGTGGATCCGTGAGGCGATCCAGCGCGCGCTGGCCAACCGGGCGCGCACGATCCGCATTCCGGTCGAGGTCGGCCAGCGTGAGCGCCGGATCGCCCGGGTGCAGCGGGAGCTCGCGGCTGACCTGGGCCGCGAGCCGACCGATGAAGAGATCGCCCGGGCGGCCGAGCTCAAGGCGGACGAGGTACGCCGGATCCGCGCCGCTCCGCGGGTGGTGACCAGCCTCGACCGGCCCTTCGGCGAGGGCGAGGAGACGACGCTGGGTGCCGTCCTGCCCAGCGAGACCGCCGGCCCGGAGGAGGAGGTTGCCATCTCGCTCCGCGATGAGACGCTGCGCGATGCGCTCGACCGGCTCGATGAGCGGGAGCGCACGGTCCTCAAGCTGCGCTACGGCATCAACGGCGACGAGCCGACGCCGGTGCGCGAGACCGCTCGGATCCTCGACATCTCTCCGCAGGCCGTGCGCAAGCTGGAGCGTGACGCGCTCGCGGCGCTGGCCAGGAATCGAGAGCTCGAGGCGCTCCGGCCGGCCGCCTGACGCGGCACCCTCGGATCGCGCTGCCGGGGAAGCGATTCCCCCTCTCTCCCGCCGGATTTGGCCTGACCGGCGACCCGTCTTGGTCGTCAAATGACTCCACGTCGCCGTCTGGGGCGGGGCCCGGGGGTGTCAGCAGCCCTGCGTTTCAGTTGTTTGAGATCGGCTCACACACTGAAAGATTGGAGAAGACATGGAATCCGCGCCCAGGACCATGCTCCACCAGTTGGCGCTGCAACTCGCTCATGACCGGCGGGGCGGTCGTCATCGGCGCCGGGCCCAACGGGCTGGCGGCCGCTATCCGCCTGGCCGAGGCGGGTGTGGAGGTGACCGTTCTCGAGGCCGCCGACACCGCCGGCGGCGCGGTGCGCACCGAGGAGCTGACGCTCCCGGGGTTTCACCACGACACGTTCTCCGCGGTGTACCCGGCGGCGGTGGCGTCGCCCGTGTTCGAGCGCATGCCGTTGGCCGCACACGGGCTGGACTGGGTGCACCCGGGGGCGTGCATGGCCCACCCGCTCCCGGACGGATCCGCGCTGGCGCTCCACCGCGACCTCGTCGCGACCGCCCGCGGGCTCGACCGCCGTCATCCCGGCGACGGCGAGCGCTGGGCCCGGTTCGCCCGCCCGTACCTGGAGGCGTTCGGCGCCGTGCGCGCCATGATGCTCGCCGGCTTTCCTCCAGTGGAGGGCGCCCTGCGGCTGCTGGGGCGCGCCGGCCCGCTGCCGACGCTCGGCTTCACGCGCCTGCTCGGCGGATCGGCCGTCGGGCTCGGCCGCCGCCTGTTCGAGGATAACGGTGCCCGGGCCTGGCTGTACGGGGCCGCGATGCACGGGGATGCGCCGCCGCGGGCTCCCGGCTCCGGCGTCTCCGGCTTCTACCTCAACCTACTCGGACACGCCGTCGGCTGGCCGAGCCCCCGGGGGGGAGCGGCGCGCCTGACCGAGGCCCTCGTCGCCCACCTGACCAGCCTCGGCGGCACGGTCGTCACCGGGGCGCGCGTGGAGCGCGTGACCGTCCGCTCCGGTCACGTCGCCGGCGTCGGGGTCGCCGGAGGCGCCGAGCAGCCCGCGGCCGCCGTCGTCGCCGATGTCATGCCGCATGCGCTGGTCGCGATGGCCGGGCCGGCGCTCGCCGGGTGGTACCGCCGGGCGTTGGGCTCCTACGCGTACGGCCCGGCCACGGTCAAGCTCGACTGGGCGCTGGACGGCCCCATTCCCTGGGCGGCCGAGGAGGCGCGCGACGCCGGCACGGTCCATGTCGGCGGCACCGAAGCCGAGATGCTGGCGTCGCTCGCCCAGGCCGAGCGCGGCCTGCCGGATCGCCCGTTTCTCCTGCTCGGCCAGCAGAGCGTCGCCGATCCCACGCGGGCCCCGGCGGGGCGGCACACCGCCTGGGCCTACACCCACGCGCCCCAGGGTTGCGGCGCCCGGCTGACGAGCCGGCACCACGTCGAGGCCGTCGAGCAGCAGGTCGAGCGCTTCGCTCCCGGCTTCCGCGACCGGATCCTGGCCCGCCACGTGCTCGGCCCCGCCGAGATGGAGGCGCGCAATCCCAATCTGGTCGGCGGCGATGTCGGCGGGGGCAGCTACCGGCTACGCCAGGCGGTGTTTCGCCCGCTCCCCAAGCTCTCCCCGTACGTCACGCCGGTGCGCGGGCTGTTCCTGGGCAGCGCCGCCACGTTCCCGGGTGGCGCCGTCCACGGCGTGCCCGGCGATGCCGCCGCCCGCGCTGCGCTCAGGCAGCTGGGCCGCGACCGCGAGGCGTGATCTCCAGCAGATCGCGCGCGGCGCGCAGGCCGCTGCGCATCGCCCCCTCCATCGTCCCGTGCCACGGACCGGCGGTGTGCTCGCCGGCAAACGCCAGCCGCCCCACCGGCCGCGCCAGCTCCCGTTCGTCGAGGGAGGATGCGGCCGACTGCGCCGCGTAGGCGCCGCGCGCCCACGGGTCCTCGCTCCAGCTGACGAGCGCGACGGCGCCGCGATCCAGCTCCAGGTCCGGGCGCAGACCGGCCAGCGCGTCCAGCCACCGGCCGGCGCCGGAGACGACCCCCAGCCGCTCCAGCGCCGTCGTCGTCCCAGCAAAGGCGGCCACGAACGGGGCCGGCCGGCCGTCCGGCCCCAGCTGCGTGTAGGCCCAGAACCGTCCCGGCACCGACAGCGTCGCGCTCGGCTCCACCGGTACGCGCAGCCCCACAAACAGCTTGGCCGCCTGGCCGTATCGGACCGCGGCCAGCGCGGTCGCCTTCGCCGGCGGCAGCGGCGGCGTGAACGTGATCCGTCCGATCACCGACGCGGGCACGGCGATGACCGCCGCGTCGGCGGCCACCGCCTCGCCGACTCCGGTGCTGACCGTCACGCCGTCGGAGGCCCACTGCACGCCGGTCACCGGGGCCGACAGCCGGATGCGGTCTCCGCCGACGCCGCCGACGTCCGTCGCCAGTGCCTCCGCCAGCCGGCCGTTCCCCCCGGCCACCGTGTGGGTGTCGAAGTCCCCGAATGCCGCACCGGCCTCGCGCAGCACATCCGCGTCCAGATCCGCGGCCGGATGGGCGGAGCTGACCTCCAGCCGGGCGCGGATCGCCTCGGCGACGCCCGGCGCCAGCTCCGCGCGGGCCAGCACAGCCGCGACCGTCGCGCCGGCGTCGGCCGGCGCCGAGGCCAGCTCGACGGCGGCCGCCAGCACCACCTCCGCGGGCGCCGGGATCGGACCGCCGGCGGGTGCCCGGTTCCCGTACAGCGTCCCCTTGCGCGCCAGCGCCAGGCCGAGCCGGGCGGCGGCCGCGGTCACGACCGTGTTGCCGGGGAGGATGAACTCGGCCCCCCGCTCAACGAAGCTCTCGCCGAACGGCATCGACCACACCCGTCCGCCGACCCGGTCGCGGGCCTCCAGCACCCGGACGTCGGCTCCGGCGCGATGCAGTTCGCCGGCGGCGGCCAGCCCCGCCAGTCCCGCGCCGATGATCGCCACCCTCACGCGTCGGCAGCCTAACGGGGGCGCGGCACGCCCGTGGCGGTACGATCGGCGGCGTGGCTCTGCCACCCGGTCCGCGTGCCTCCGCCGTTTGGCAGACGCTCGCCTGGATGACCCGGCCGGGCGCGTTCCTGCGCCAGGCGCATCGCCGGTTTGGCGATCCGGTCACCATCCGCACCTACTGGACGCCGGAGCCCATGGTCCTGTTCTCGCATCCGGACGCTGTCCGCGATGTGTTCCGCCTGGATCCATCGATCGCGCCCGCCGGCCGCAGCTGGGAGTTCCTGCGGCCGTTCGCCGGCCCTCACTCCATCCTGCTGCTCGACGGCGACGAGCACCTGCGCGAGCGGCGGTTGCTGCAGAAGCCCTTCCACGGCGACCGCATGCGGCAGTTCACCCCGCTCGTGGCCGAGCTGGCCCAGCGCGAGCTTGGAGCCTGGCACGGGCGGGTGATCGCGCTGGAGCGCATGCGCCCGCTGACCCTGGAGATCATGCTCCGGGTCATCTTCGGAGCGCGCAGCGAGTCCGAGCTGACCGAGCTGCGCGACGCGATCGAGAGCACCCTGGCCGGGGTCCGCTCGCTGCCGCGCGTGGTCTCAATGGTCCTCGTGCCCCGGGATCTGGGGCCGCGCAGCCCGTGGGGCCGCTTCCGGGTCGCCGTCGAGCGGTTCGACGCTCTCCTGTTCGATCTGCTGGCCCGGCGGCGGGCGGCGCCGGACGAGGACTCCGTGCTCGCCCTGCTGCTCGGCCAGCGCGACGCGCAGGGCGCGCCGCCGGCCGACCAGCAGCTGCGCGATCAGCTGGTCGCGCTCCTCGTCGGCGGACACGACAGCTCGGCGGCGTCACTGGCGTGGGCCTTCGAGCGCCTGGCCCACCACCCGGGGGTGCAGGCGCGGCTGCGCGCAGGCGATCCGGCCTACCTCGATGCCACGGTCAAGGAGGTGCTGCGGGCCCGTCCGGCGCTGACGATCGCACCGCGGCTGCTGCTGGAGCCGGCGAACATCGCCGGCCACACCATCCCGGCGGGCGTCCAGGTGGCCGCCTGCCTGTGGCTCGCCATGCGCCGGACCGACCTATGGGGTGACCCGGACGCGTTCCGGCCGGAGCGGTGGCTTGCCGGGCCCCAGGCCGGGCCGGGAGAGTCCAATTCCTGGATTCCGTACGGCGGAGGCGTCCGGCGCTGCGCAGGGGCGCCGTTTGCCGAGATGGAGATGCGGGAGGTCCTGCGCGCGGCGTCGCGCCTGACGCTGCGCCCCGCGCGACCGGCGCCGGAGCGAGCCCGCCGCAGCATGCTGGTGCTCGTCCCGGACCGCGGCGGGGAGCTTCTAGCGGACTGACTCGGCACGGCGGGCCTCCACCTCGTACGGGTTGTCGGCGTAGCCGACCCGCAGGTACGAGAGCGGCATCCGCACCGGATGATGCTGCATCTGCCACACGTGGCAGAGCTCATGGCACACCAGATCGTCGTCGCCGATCAGCTCCGGTGAGCGCAGCAGGATGAGGTTCCACATCGTGTAGCCGTCGAAGCGGCGAAACCACGGGAGGGCAAACAGCCGGCCGGCCGACCGGATGCGCACGCTGCTGAGGTCCACCGGGCGGGCGTAGAGGTCCAGCGCGTCGAGGCGCGCCTTGGCGCGGACCAGGGCCTGCGTCGCCGCTGCGCTGCTCGGCCGGCTCACCCGGTCAGTGTGACCGACAGCGCGGGTCAGGCGCTGGTGGGGCTGGGCGGGGCCTGGTCCATCCGCCGGGCGCGGATCGACCGGTGCAGCACCGCGGCGAGCTCGTGCGGGGCGATCCCCTTGCGCACGTACGTCATCGCTCCGGCGATCATCAGCTCTCGCACCAACGAGTCGGACTCATCGCCGGACAGGACGACGACGGCGGTCTCCGGGGAGGCCTGGGCGATCCCGCGGACGGCGGTGCGGCCGCCGCCGGCGGGCATCTGCACGTCCACGAGCGCGACATCCGGCGCCAGCGCCGCGGCCGCGGCGACCGCCTGGTCCGAGTCCGGCACCGCGGCCACGATCTGAAACTGGCGCTCCAGGGTCAGGCTCAGGGTCGAGCGGACGACCGGGTCGTCGTCGGCGATCAGGAGCGTGGGATGCGGCCGGGGATCCGAGGAGCGGTCCACGCCCCCGGTGATCGGCCGGGCCGGCGAAAGCTTGAAGGTGGGGACAACCCCACCGCCGGGTTGGGGGGGTCGCTGCCCGCCGTCACGCCCGCCGCCCCCAGCGACGCGGCGCCCCGGCACAGCCAGGCTCTCAGGCATGTCACGCACACGCTCCCACACCCCTCCGGCCGCCGCTGCGTCCCGGTCCGGGCGACTGGCCAGATTCGTCCGGGCGGCCGCCCGGCACGCCGCTCGCCGGCCCCGGCTCACCGTCTGCCTGTGGCTGGCCTTGGTTGCCGCCGGCACCGCCTCCGGATCGCTGGTCGCCATGCAACCCCTCTCCGGCGCCGGCTCGAACGTCGGCGAATCGGCCCGGGCGGATGCACGCCTGGCCGCCGCCGGGATCGAGAACCCGGCCACCGAGAGCATCCTGGTGCGCTCGGGCAGCGCCCGGCAGACGCGTGGCGCCGCCGCCGCGCTGACGGCGTCGCTGCGGACCGTCGCCACCGTCCGCTCGGCGCAGAGCCCGCCCGCGCTGTCGCGCGACGGCGGACGCCTCCGCCTCGTCGACGTGGCGCTCCGCGGCGCCCCGGCGTCGGCCGACGCGGCGGTCATGCCAGTCCAGCGGACCGTCGCGACCCTGGCGTCCCGGATGCCCGGGGTCCGCTTCCTCGAGGCCGGAGACGGGTCCGGGGCGCGCGCCGTCAGCCAGCTCGTCGGCGACGGACTGCATCGGGCCGAGCTGATCTCGCTGCCGCTGACGCTTCTGATCCTGGTGGTCACGTTCGGCGCCGTCGTCGCCGCATGCGTGCCGCTTCTGCTCGGCGCCACCTCGGTGGCCGCCGCCCTGGGCGCGCTCTCGCTGGTGTCGCACATCAGCCCCAACGGATCGTCCACCGCACCGGTGGTCGTGCTGATCGGCCTGGCGGTCGGCGTCGACTACTCGTTGTTCTACATCAGGCGGGAGCGGGCCGAGCGAGCCGCCGGCGCCGGCGCCGGTGCCGCCCTGGACGCGGCATCGGCCACCGTCGGCCGGGCGATCCTGGTCGCCGGAGCGACGGTCGCAGTCGCCCTCGCCGGCCTGCTCTTCACGGGGTTCGGCGTGTTCACCTCGATGGCGCTGGGCGCGGTCTTGGTGGTGGCGATCGCCGTGGTCGGATCGCTCACGGTGCTGCCGGCGGTGCTCGCCCTGCTCGGCGACCGCGTCGACCGCGGGCGCCTGTGGCGCCGGCGGGGCGGGCGGGGCGGGCGAGGGCCAGACAGCGCCAACCGGCGCACCGCCTGGAACCGTCTCGCGGACAAGGTCACCGCCCGTCCCCGCGCCGCGCTGGCGCTGGCCGCGCTGATCCTCGCCGGGCTGGCGGCACCCGCCCTGGGAATGCACACCGGCGAGTCCGGCGAGAGCGAGATGTCCGCCGGCACCCCGGTGGTCGTCGCCGACCACGCCATCCGCGCCGCCTTCCCGGGCACCTCCGACAGCGCCGCCCTGGTGATCTCCGGGCATCGCCTGGCGACGGTGGCCAACCAGCGGCGCCTGGCCGGTCTGGGCCGCCTCGGCGAGCGTCTCGTCGGCGGTCACGGCCCGGTCTCGCTGCGGATCGCGCGAGGCGCGAGGACGGCCCTCGTGTCGATCCCGGTGCGCAGCGGAAGCCTCGCCGCCGGCCGGCGCGCCGTCGACATCCTGCGCCGGACCCTGGAACCCGCGACGCCGCGCCTGGTGCCGGGCGCCCGCGCTCAGGTCACCGGCAGTGACGCCGAGGGCCTCGACTTCACCCGCCGCCTGGCCTCGGTCACGCCGTTCGTCATCGCGTTCGTCCTGACCCTCGCGTTCCTCCTGCTGGTGGCGACGTTCGGTGCGCCCCGGCTGGCGCTCGCCGTCATGGGTCTCAACCTGCTGTCGGTGGGGGCGGCGTTCGGCGTGTTGGTCGTCGTCTTCCAGCACACCTGGGCCCAGTCCCTGCTCGGCTTCACCTCCGACGGTGCCATCACCGACTGGCTGCCCCTGTTCGCCTTCGTCGTCCTGTTCGGATTGTCGATGGATTACACGGTGCTCGTCCTGGAGCGGGCGCGCGAGGCGCGACGGGCCGGCGCCGACGCCCGCGAGGCCGCCGCCGTCGCCCTGGGCGCCACGGGGTCGACGGTGACGAGCGCCGCCGTCGTCATGGTCGCGGTGTTCTCAGTGTTCGCGACCCTGCCGCTGCTGGAGTTCAAGCAGCTGGGGGTGGGCCTGGCGGCGGCAATCGCCCTCGATGCCACCCTGGTGCGGGGCGTGGCGCTCCCCGCGGTCCTCACGCTGCTCGGCGACCGTGGCGTCAAGCCGGCATCCGCTCGCCGCCACGCCCGGGGCCGCGACTGGGATCATCCAGCTCATGCCGCAGCCGTTGGGGCAGGTCATGAGTAGGTTCCGGAGCGGGCCGCCCGTGCTGGAGCGCTCCGAGCGGTCGATCGTCGCCGTCATCGTCGCGGTGACGGTGGTGGTGTGGGCGCTGACCGGGGCCGGGTACTTCTGGCCGATCTGGCCCATGGTCGGACTCGCCATCCCGTTCGGGATGGTGGCGGCGATCCGGTACTCCGATCGCCTCGCGAACGGCCGCCACCGCGCCCTGCTCAACGTCGCCGCCGTCGTCGTCGTGCTCTCGGCCGTTGAGATCGTCATCTGGGTGATCACGGGCGCGGGGTACTTCTGGCCAGTCTGGAGCATGTTCGGCTGCGCGCTGCTGCTGGGCGTCATCTGGGCGGCGGATCGCCCCGGCCGGCATTCGCTGGAGGTCCGGGTCGACGAGCTGACCAAGAGCCGCAGCGGCGCCCTCGACGTGCAGGCCTCAGAGCTCCGGCGCATCGAGCGCGACCTCCACGACGGCGCTCAGGCGCGGCTGGTCGCGCTCAGCATGAAGCTCGGCCGCGCCGAGGAGCGCGTGGCCGACAACCCGGAGGCGGCCGCCCTGCTGCGCCAGGCGCGTGAGGATGCGGCGGCGGCGATCGCCGAGCTGCGCGACCTGGCCCGCGGGATCGCCCCTCCGGTCCTGGCCGACCGCGGCCTGGAGGCCGCCGTGCGATCGCTGGCCGACCGGGCCGGCGCCGAGGTCACCGTCGAGTCGGCGCTGGCGCGCCGGCCGGCGCCGGTCGTCGAGACCGCGGCCTACTTCGTCGTCGCCGAGGCACTGACGAACGCCGCCAAGCATGCGCCCGGATCGGCGGTGCGGGTCGCGCTGACCGAGACCGGCGACGAGCTCGTCGTCGAGGTGACCGACTACGGACCGGGCGGGGCCGTCCCCACGGGCAGCGGCCTGACCGGGCTGCGCCAGCGGGTGGAGGCGCTCGACGGCCGGCTGCACATCGTCAGCCCGCCGGGTGTGGGGACGATGATCGAGGTGGTCCTGCCGTGCGCGTCGTGATCGTCGAGGATCACACCCTCCTGCGGGAGGGGATCATCGCGCTGCTCTCCGAGAACCGGATCGACGTCGTCGCCCAGGCTCAGGACGCGCCCGGTCTGCTGCGGATCGTCGAGGGGCACAAGCCGGATCTCGCCATCTGCGATGTGCGGCTACCGCCGACGTTCACCGACGAGGGGATCAAGGCGGCCCTGGAGGCGCGGCGACGCCATCCCAGCCTCGCCCTGCTGGTGCTCTCGCAGTACGTCGAGCCGGCGTACTCACGTGAGCTGCTCGCCGTCGGCGAGAGTGGCGTCGGCTACCTCCTCAAGGAGCGCGTCGGCGAGGTGCGGACGTTCATCGACGCGGTGAGACGCGTCGCCGACGGCGGCACCGCGCTCGATCGCGAGGTCGTCAGCTCACTGGTGCGCGAGCGCAGCCGCGCCGACGCGGACGCTGTGCTGGAGCGGTTGACCGGGCGAGAGCGCGAGACGCTGGAGCTGGTCGCCCAGGGGCGCACCAACGCGGCGATCGCCCGGGAGATGGTCGTCACGCTGGGCGCGGTCGAGAAGCACATCTCCAACATCTTCGGCAAGCTCGGCCTGCCGGCCACCGATGACGATCACCGCCGGGTCCTGGCGGTGCTCGCCTACCTCCGCGCCGTCGAGAGCTGAGGTCGCCCCCAGGGGCCGGGGCGTTGCATCACCCCGGTACGCGTGAGATAGTGGCCCGGCAAGGTCCGGCTCCGGGACCGGGCCGCGAGCAAAAGGAGCGTCGGACATGGCGGATCGCGTGCTCTTCATCAGCTGGAGCACTCCCGTACGAGGCCGCGAGGAGCGTGGTCTGGAGGTGTTCAGCGAGGCCCTCGGCCTCTATGGCCGGATGCAGCAGGAAGGGCGAATCGAGTCCTTCAACGTCGTCCTCCTGGACCCCAACGGTCCCCTCAACGGATACATCGAGCTGGCGGGGAGCACCGTGCAGCTCGCCGAATTGCGCGAGGACGACGAGTTCAGGCGCGTCCTGATCGATGCCAGCCTGGTTGTCGACGACCTGCGGGTCGCCGACGGCTTCTGCAACGAGGGCATCGCCCGGGAGATCGCGCGCTACCAGGAGGCTGTCGCCCGGGTCCCGCAGCAGGTCTGAGAGCCGCGGTGGGGCGCCGCGCGCACGTGCGTGGGGCGCCCACGCCGGGTCCGGCTTTCCGGTGGGGAGCAACGCCCGCCCAGGATTGCCGATCCTGGATCCGGGTAGCCATGGTGTGTCCGCCCGGGGTGCCATCGTGGGCGCCGCGGGCTTACCACCATGGATCGCGACGAGTTGAGTGCCCACCTGGCGGCGGTGTCCCGCCGGGCCCATGACCAGACCGACGGCCTGGTGGCCTGGATGGCCGCATCGTGCTGGCCCGGCGGGTCGGCTGACCGCGTCGAGCGCGCCGCCCTGGACTGGTTGTCCCGGTGGCGACCGCGGAGTCCGGGCACGCTCCTGACGCCCTGCACCTGCCAGAGCGGGCGCTGTCGCGTCTGCAATTAGGCCCGAGTCGCGCGTCCTCGCCCTCAGCGGGTATCCCTCTCATAGTGGGAGACAGTCCGCAAGAGCTCCTGTCGCTCGATCTGCCCTGCGACGCCGAGGCTCCGGCCGTGGTCCGGGCGGCGCTGGCCCGGCAGGAGCGGCTCGGCTGGCTCATGGGCGACGTCATGCTCGTCGCCAGTGAGCTGGTGACGAACGCCGTCGTTCACTCCGGCTGCGGAGTTGAGCACATGCTTCATGTCAGCGCGACGGTCGACGCCGGCCGGGTGCGGATCACCGTGCAGGATCCCGGTCTGTCCGCCGGATCAGCCAGCCCGCTCCAGATCAGCGAGTTCTCCGACGCCGGGATCGGCCTCCTGATCGTCGACCATCTCGTCGACCGGTGGGGCGCGGAGCGGGACGGTGGATACCGCGTCTGGGCCGAGCTCGCGGCCCCTGGCGAATGAATTGCCCACGAGAACACGGAAATCTGGTGCAACGTTGCAGGATCTGGTGTACGAGTCGTGGCGGGGGGTACGCATATGGAAGATGCGGGCGTGTTGTCCCCCCAACCGCGGATGTAACACCCACGGGATCGAGCAGCCCTGCGTCCTGACGATCTTCCGGGCGGCGGAGGCCACGATCGAGGAGGCACGCGTGGCGGTCGACCGCTGGGAGGCGCTCGAGAGCGCTGAGGGTCGAGAGGGCGCCGGGGCCGGTGAGCGGCGCTTTCGCCGCCGTGCGTACGAACGCGCTCGCGATCAGGCGCTGACGGCGGTGGCGATCGACTGCGTCGTCGAGCCACCCTCCGGCGAGCCCAGCGTGCGCCGTCGCCGCCACCTCGGTTCTCGTTCCGCCCTGGCTGCCGGCTCGCACCGGGGACACGCGTCCCCTGTCGTCTAGCTCCCAAGGCCGTCGTCCGGTCGGCCAATCCCAGCGCCGGTCCGGCGTCCATTACCGTTCCGGCATGAGGATCCCGGCGCCAGCGAGTCTCGCCGTCGGCCAGCGGGTCGATGTGGTGCCCAACCGGCGGTGATCATCGAACGGGAGGAGGAGCAGCACCCCATGGAGCATCGGATCGATCCCCAGCGCATCCATCACTCGTGGGACAACACGCTGGAGCCGACTCTGCGGGTCGCCTCCGGCGACACCGTCCATTACGACCTGCTGATGGCCGGCCATGGCCAGGTCCACGAGGGAGCGACGTTCGAGCAGACGAGCTTCGACTTCGACACCCTCTACAACCTGCTGGGGCCGCTGTACGTCGAGGGGGCGGCGCCCGGCGACACCCTGCGCGTCGACATCCTGGAGCTGGAGCCGGGAGACTGGGGCTGGTGTGTCATTCTGCCGGACCTGGGGACGCTGCCGGACCGGTTCCCGGACCCGTACCTGCGCACGTTCGACCTGCGAAGCCGCACCCACGCCGACCTGGTGCCGGGCGTGCGGGTCCCGTTCTCGCCGTTTCTGGGCACGATGGGCACCCATCCGGACGAGCCGGCGACGGCCTCGGCGTTTCCGCCCCACAAGGGTGGGGGCAACGTCGACACCCGCCACCTGACCGCGGGCTCGACCCTATGGCTCCCCGTGTGGTGCGACGGGGCGCTGTTCTCCTGCGGGGACCCGCACGCGATGCAGGGGGACGGCGAGGTGTGCGTGGCCGCGCTCGAGTGCGACATGCGCGCCACCCTGAGGTTCACCGTGGAGCGGCGGACCATCCCCGCCCCGTACTTCCGCACCGCCGGTGCCCTGACGCCGCGGGTCGACGGTGCCGGCCATCACGGCGCCATGGGGATCGCCCCGGACCTGATGGCGGGCACGCGTACCGCCGTGGCGGCGATGGTCGACTGGGTCGTTGCCGAGCACGGGCTGGCCAGTGAGGATGCCTACATGTTGTGCAGCCTGGCCGGCGACCTCAAGATCCTCGAGGTCGTCGACGCCGGCATGTGGAACGTCGGACTCACGCTGCCGTTGTCCGTCTTCACCGGGCCGGCAGGGGATCGACAGCTGACGGGGGACTGAGATGACGACAAACCCACAACGCCTGTCGCCCGCGGCGCTCACCGGGGACCCCGGCGCCTGGCCGGCGGTGCTCGACGGCGAGCTCATGCGGGCGTGCGAGGCGATGATCCCGGCCACCGACGACGGCCTGATCCGGGGAGACGGCGCGTTCGACGCGTTCATCGTCAGGGACGGCCGGCCGTTTGCCCGGGGTTCCCATCTCGACCGGCTGGAGCGCTCGTGCGAGGCGCTCCGGCTGCCCTTCTCCCGGCCGGAGCTCGAGGCCGACGTCGACCTCCTGCTCACGATGGCTCCGCCGGGCGACGTCGTCGCCCGCGTCATCCTGACCCGCGGCGGCCGCCGCCTCTGCCGGCTGGAGGGCCTCGGCGACATCGAGGAGCTGACGCGTCCCATCCGCGTGCTCCCCGTCGTCTATGACCCGTCGGTCCTGCTCGACGGGGTCAAGACGCTGTCCTACGCGGCCAACATGCTCGCTACGCGGCGCGCGGCGGAGGCCGGCTACGACGAGGCGCTGCTGGTCAGCTCCGACGGGACCGTGCTGGAGGGGCCGACGTGCTCGGTCTTCTGGGTGCGCCACGGCCGGCTGCGCACCCCGGCGCTGGGCACCGGGATCCTCGCCTCGATCACCCGCCGGGTCATCCTCGAGAGCCTGAGTGTGGAGGAGGGGGCGTACTCGTTCGAGGATCTCGTCGAAGCCGACGAGGCGTTCCTGGCCTCGACGGGGCGTAACGCCCAGCCGATCTCGGCCATCGGCGCCGCCACGCTTCCCCAGGCGCCCGGCCCGCTGACCATGCGCGCCCAGCAGGCGCTGGAGCGGGCGATCGATGAGCGCACGGTAGCCTGACGCCGATGCGCGCCCGGGATCACGGCATCATCGTCGGCCAGGGCACGCCCGGGCCGCAGAACGCGATCACCGACGTGGCCGGGGTCCGTGTCGGCCACCGGACGCTGTCGACCGGGTCCGGACCGCTGATCGTCGGCCGGGGGCCGGTCCGCACCGGAGTGACGGTCATCCTGCCGCCGGACGACGTGTGGACCGCTCCGGTGTTCGCCGCCGCTCACCGGCTCAACGGCAACGGCGAGATGACCGGCCTGGAGTGGGTGCGGGAATCCGGGATGCTGACGTCGCCCGTCGCGCTTACGAACACCCACAGCGTCGGCGTCGTTCGCGACGCGCTCCTCGCCGACCGCCTGACGCGCCCGGAGTCGGCGCTGCCCTCACCGTGGGCGCTGCCGGTGGTCGCCGAGACGTGGGACGGCATGCTCAACGACCTCAACGGCTTTCACGTTCGGACGGAACACGTCCATGAGGCGATCGCGGTGGCGGAGTCAGACGCGGTGGCCGAGGGCGGTGTCGGCGCCGGCACGGGAATGATCTGCCACGGGTTCAAGGGCGGGATCGGGACCGCATCCCGGGTGTGCGGCGCCCCCGGCGCGCACACGGTCGGCGTCCTGGTGCTGGCCAATCACGGCCGGCGCGAGCGCCTGACGGTCAACGGCGTGGCCGTGGCCTCGAGCCTGGCCGACATCCCGGTTCCGGCCGACCCGGATGCCGCCGGACCGGGAGCGGGATCCATCATCGTGATCGTCGCCACCGACGCGCCGCTCCTGCCGCACCAGTGCAGCCGTCTGGCCCAGCGGGCCGGGCTGGGCATCGCGCGCACCGGCGGTGTCGGCGAGCACTCGAGCGGTGACCTGTTCCTGTGCTTTGCGACCGGTAACCGGGGCATGACCCCCGGGGCGCTCGCCGACCCCGGCACGGCCACGTTTGCGCTGAGCATGCTGGCCGACGCCCACATCACGCCACTGTTCGACGCCGTCGTCGAGGCTACCGAGGAGGCCATCGTCAACACCCTGGTGGCGGGGGCGACGACGGAAGGACGGGACGGGATCGTCGCCCACGGGCTGAGCGGCGAGCGTTTGGCTCAGGCGCTCGGCGACCGCGCCGCCTGACGCCGGTCAGTCGCCGACCGAGGTCGGCCGCGCTGCGCACAGGCGCTCGCCCAGTTGCTTGGCGACCTCCGGGCGAATGACGACCCGCGCGACGCCCAGCTGATCGCTCGTCTCCGGGTCGTGCTGGAAGAAGTCGAGATAGATCATGCCGTCGGCCTCGTAGGCCGAGACGCTGGAGGCGAAGCGATAGTGCCCGGGAGCGATGTACGCCGGCTCCGGACCGTGCATCTCCGGTTCTGCCGCCATGGGTCGCAGCCTGGCCCGCGGCCGGTGGTTTGTCAAGTCGCAGTCGACGCCGGACTCGGCGCCGTCACCTCGAGATTGCCCGGGTTCCGGAGCTGATCGTCACCTCACCGCCTCCTCACGTCAATCGTGTTCGCCCCGGTGGTGACACGCGGTCTGTGAGTCAGAACTCACTGCAGCCTCCCACGGAGACGATACGCTCTCGCCCCGCGGATGACTTGCTTTCGCGTCGGATGGCGGCTGTATCGCCTCCATCTGGCAGACGCGATTCAATTGCGCAAGCCGCCGCACGACAAATCCAACCGGAGGAAATGCATTGCCGCTTACACAGACGCAGATGATCGCCGCTGTCGCGGAACGGGCCGACCTCAGCAAGGCCGACGCCAAACGGGTGCTGGCCGCGCTCGACGAGGTGGTGCTCGCGGAGCTGGCGAACGCGCAGAAGGTTCGGATCGGCGGGCTGGTTCAGCTCACCGTCCGCGTGAAGCCGGCGACCAAGAAGCGCAAGGGACGCAACCCGGCGACGGGTGAGGAGATCGATATCGCCGCCAAGCCGGCCAGCGTTGACCTGCGGGCCCGGCCGCTGGCGAAGGCCAAGTCCTCTCTGCCCTCGGTGCAGAAGGCCCGCCGGCGCCTGGCCGCCTAACGAGAACGAGACCGGCCGCTGTCCCCGGGCAGCGGCTCGTCCGGACTGTCACCGGATCCGGGGTCGGATGGGGGCCTCGGATCCAACTGTCGGAGGCTGTCCGGGGTGGGAAGCACGATCCACCCCTCACGCTCGGCGGCGCGGGCCTGGTCGTCGGCGGGCGCGGTCACCGCGCCGATGCTCGCCGCCCGGGCGATGAGCGCGCAGATGACTGCGTCGAGCCTGTCGTGACTGTCCTGACACGCCGCCCACTGGGCCTGCGTCAGGCACAGCCAGCCGCAGCGCCGCTGCAGAGCCTCGATGATCTCGGCCCGGGCTAGCGCGGCCCGTGCCGCCGCCTGCGCCGATCGTGCCTTGTACCCGCGTGACGGCAGGCGCCAACAGCGCAACGCCGCCGCGGGATAGCCCTCGATCGTGCCGTCGCCGCCGGTCAGGTCGCGAACGCCCCACCTGCTCAGGAGCGCGGCGCAGCGCCACGCGACGACGCCGATGCGGTCGGCTGACGCGCTGAGCGGCCAGATGCCGGTGTGCCGCTGCACCTCCAGGTCGGTGACTCGGTAGCGCAGGCTCTGGGGTGTCACCTCTGGCCACCGGCGTTCCGAAGACCACATCGCCAATGCCGACGACAGCCCCTCGGGCCAGGCGAACGGCGCATCGATGGCCACCATGCCGGCCCGGCGGCGCAACCGGGTGAGTGCGTCGTCGTCGAGGTCCCGCGCCAGCGTCACCACGGCGGCGCCCGCGTCTGACCAGCTCAGCAGGCAGGCGGCGGTGCCGGCGGGTTGGGCGGCGAGGTCGATCCCCAGAGTGAGCGGGCCGGGCGCCTCATCCTCCACGCGGCGTCTCCGGTCGCCACACCACGAGGCGATGGCCGAGGTCGAGCGTGCGCCGGTCGGCCAGCCGGCGGTTGCGCCGCTGCCAGGCTCCGCTCTCCAGATCGCCGCGCAGGCGCGCCTGCGCGGCGGTGACCGCATCCGCGTCCAGCCGCGCGAACATCGCCATCGTGCCGTGCACATCCGGATCCAGGAGCGCCTCCGGCCGTTTCCAGAACGCGTGAGCGAACCCGTCCCGGCAGTCGGCGGGAATCGGCACGGCCGTGACCTCCGGCGGGGGGTACGGCAGAAGTGCGGTGACGGCGTCGAGCGGCGCGAACAGGTCGTTGGCCGCGGGCAGATAATCACGGGTCAGCCAGTAGCGCTCGGCCGCGTCGCGGTCGACGGTGAGGACCACGATCCCGCGGCGGCTGACTCGTACCAGCTCGGCGATTCCCCGCGCGCGGTCCCGCCAGTGGAAGTCGGTGTACAGCGCCATCGCCACGTCGACGCTGGCGTCCTCGACGGGGAGGTCCTCGGCGGCCGCGTCCAGGCAGGGAGCGGCGTCCGCGGGACGCTGGGCGCGCATCCGCGCCGAGGGCTCGACGGCGAGCACCGCGCGATCGGACGGCTCGTAGGACCCCGCGCCGGCGCCGACGTTCAGGACGCTCGCCGCGTCGCCCAGGGCGGTGTGAACGACGCGCGCTATCCGCGGATCGGCCTGCCGCGTCCGCGCGTAGCCGCCGCCGATGCGCTCGTACAGGAGCGGGGCCATGGTGTGCGCCAGTGTAATCAGCCGATCGTCAGCGGCTCGCGCGGGATCAGGCCCAGCTCAAAGTCGTCGAGCAGATCGCGTGCGCTCGACACCCGGTCCCGGTCGTGGGCCAGCCCCAGGCTGTGAGCCAGCAGCGCCAGCGTCGACGAGGGCGGCTCGCCGCGCTGCTCCAGCGTCGCCGCGCCGTGGCGCTTGGCCAGGCGCGCGCCGTCGGACCCCAGCACCAATGGAACGTGAGCGTAGGCCGGCACCGGCAGTCCCAGCAGCTGCGCCAGCAGGATCTGCCGGGGTGTGGAATCCGCGAGATCGGCGCCGCGGACGACCTCGCCGATCTCCTGGGCCGCATCGTCGACGACGACCGCCAGCTGGTAGGCCGGGACGCCGTCGCCCCGCCGGACGACGAAATCGTCGACGACGCCGCTGCGGTGCCCCAGCAGCCGATCGTGGAAGCCGATGCGCGCGGCGTCGGCGCGCAGGCGCAGGGCGAACGGCCGTCCCGCCGCGATCCGCCCCCGGCGCTCGACAGGGCTGAGCTCCCGGCAGGTGCCGGGATAGGCGCCGTCCGGCACGTCCCCGTGGGGCGCGGACGCCGCCTCGCGAATCTCGGCGCGCGTGCAGAAGCAGGGATACAGGCGTCCCGCCGCGTCGAGTGTGGCCAGTGCGTCGTCATAGAGCGCCCTCCGTTCGGACTGGCGCACCGGGGCCTCGTCCCAGTCGATGCCGAGGCTGCGCAGATCGGCGATCTGGGCGCGCTCGAAAGCCCGGCGCGAGCGCTGGGGGTCGAGGTCCTCGACCCGCAGGAGGAATCGCGCGGACCGGGAGCGCGCGAACAGCCACGCCGCCAGCGCGGTCCGGAGACTGCCGAGGTGGAGCGGGCCGGTGGGGGAGGGGGCGAAGCGGCCGTCTGCCGACACGCTGCCATTGTGGTGATTGGGAGGGGAGGCGCGCCTCGCGGTCGCCGGCTGCGTATCGTGGGCAGCTGCCTGACGGAGTCGACATGGATGCGCTCACGTGGAGATAGTCCTTGCCCTGGTCTCGGCGCTGTTCTTTGCCCTGGGCAGCGCCCTACAGCAGAAGGCCGGCGTCGCCGCCCCGTCGGAGGGGGCCAGCACCAAGCTGCTCCTGCGGATGGCCCGGCGGCCCGCCTGGCTGGCCGGGATCGGCTCCGACGGGCTTGGCTTTGTGGCCCAGGCGGCAGCGCTGGGGGTGGGGCGGCTGGCCGTCGTTCAGCCGCTGCTGGTGACGAGCGTGGTGTTCGCCCTTCCGCTCGGCGCGCGGCTCACGGGGCTGCGGGTGCATCGGAGCGACATCGCCGCGGCGGCTCTCGTCGTCCTGGCACTGGTCGCCTTCCTGGTCATCGCCCGTCCTTCTGGAGGCCGGAGCGAGGCTCCGCCGGGTGACTGGCTGATCGCCCTGTCGGCGTGTGCCGCGGTGTGCGCGCCGCTGGCCCTCGCCGCCCGGCGGGGGCCGGCGCCCCGCCGCGCGACGCTGCTCGGCGCCGCCGCCGGGATCCTGTTCGCGCTCTCGGCGGCGCTGACCAAGGCGGTCGTCGACCAGCTGCACAGCGGCCCGCTTCACCTCCTGGCCGGATGGCAGCTGTACGCCCTGATCACGGTCGGCTACGTCTCGATGACGCTCAACCAGCTGGCGCTCAACACCGGGGCGCTGGCGGCGACGCTGGCCACCAGCACGGCCCTCGATCCCATCACCGCCGTCGTCCTCGGCCTGACCCTGTTCCACGAGTCCCCGCGCTCCGGCGCGGGTCAGGTGCTCGGAACCGTGCTGGCGCTGGCGGCGGCCCTCGTCGGCATGGTCGTCCTGGCGCGGGCCGAGGCCCACCTGCCGGCCACCGCGAGCCCGTAGGCCCACCGCCCGGCCACCGCGAGCCCGTAGGCCGGCCGCCCGGCTCGGTCAGTTGCCGACGTAGGCCGCGAGGTGCTCCCCGGTGAGGGTGGTGCGAGCGGCGACCAGGTCGGCGGGCGTCCCCTCGAAGACGATCCGGCCGCCGTCGTGGCCGGCGCCGGGACCGAGGTCGATGATCCAGTCAGCGTGAGCCATGACCGCCTGGTGGTGCTCGATGACGATGACCGACTTGCCGGAGTCGACCAGCCGGTCGAGCAGGCCGAGCAGCTGCTCGACGTCGGCGAGGTGGAGGCCGGTGGTCGGCTCGTCGAGGACGTAGACGCCGGCTGGGCGGGAGTGTTTCTCGGCCATGTGGGTGGCCAGCTTGAGCCGCTGTCGCTCGCCCCCGGACAGCGTGGTGAGCGGCTGGCCGAGGCTGAGGTAGCCGAGGCCCACGTCGGCGAGCCGGTCGAGGATGGCGTGCGCGGCTGGCGTGCGCGCCTCGCCGGCGCCGAAGAACTCCTCGGCCTCGGTCACCGACATCGCGAGCACCTCGCTGATGTCGCGGCCGCCGAGGTGGTGGTCCAGCACCGTTGCCTCAAAGCGCTTGCCCTCGCACTCCTCACAGGTGGTGGCGACGCCGGCCATCATCGCCAGGTCGGTGTAGATGACGCCGGTGCCGTGGCAGTTGGGGCAGGCGCCCTCGGAGTTGGCGCTGAACAGCGCCGGCTTCACGCCGTTGGCCTTCGCGAACGCCTTGCGGATCGGCTCCAGGAGTCCGCTGTACGTCGCCGGGTTGCTCCGTCGCGAGCCGCGGATCGCGACCTGGTCGATCGACACCGCGCCCGTGCCGGCGAGGATCGAGCCGTGCACGAGTGAGCTCTTGCCGGAGCCGGCGACACCGGTGACCACCACCAGAACCCCCAGCGGGATGTCGACGTTCACGTCGCGCAGGTTGTGGGTGCTCGCGCCCCGGATCTCCAGCCTGCCGGTGGGCGTCCGCACCGTCTCCTTGAGAGCGGTCCGGTCCTCGAGATGGCGGCCGGTGAGGGTGCCGCTGGCCCGCAGCCCCTCGACCGTGCCCTGAAAGCAGACCGCGCCGCCGGCCGTGCCGGCGCCGGGGCCGAGGTCGACGACGTGGTCGGCGATCGCGATCGTCTCCGGCTCGTGCTCCACGACGAGGACGGTGTTGCCCTTGTCCCGCAGCCGCAGGAGGAGCTCGTTCATCCGCTGGATGTCATGGGGGTGCAGGCCCGTGGTGGGCTCGTCGAAGACGTAGGTGACGTCGGTGAGCGAGGAGCCCATCTGGCGGATCATCTTGACGCGCTGGGCTTCGCCGCCGGACAGCGTGCCTGACGGCCGGTCGAGCGACAGGTAGCCCAGCCCCGTCTCCGCGAACGAATCAAGCGTCCGCTGCAGCGTCGCGACCAGCGGCGCCACCGACGGCTCGTCGACGCCCCCGACCCATTCGGCCAGGTCGCTGATCTGCATCGCGCACGCGTCGGCGATGCTGATCCCCTTGATCTTCGACGACCGGGCCGCCTCGCTGAGCCGGGTGCCGCCGCACTCAGGACAGGTGGTGAACGTCACCGCCCGGTCCACGAACGCCCGGATGTGCGGCTGCATCGCCTCCCTGTCCTTGGCGAGCATCGACTTCTGGACCCGTGGGATCAGCCCCTCGTAGGTCATGTTGATGCCCGCGATCTTCATCCTGGTCGGCTCGTGGTGGAGGAAGTCGTGCAGCTCCTTCCTGGTGTACCTGCGGATCGGCTTGTCCGGGTCGACGAAGCCAGACGCGCTGTAGAGCCGGTAGTTCCAGCCACCCGCCTGGTAGCCGGGGACGGTGAGCGCGCCCTCGGCGAGCGACTTGGACTCGTCGTAGAGCTGGGTGAGGTCGATGTCCGAGACCGTGCCCCGGCCTTCGCAGCGCGCACACATGCCGCCGGTGCGTGAGAAGGTCGCTCTCACGGTCTTGCTCGGACCGCGTTCGATCGTGATGTCACCGCTGGCGTGGACCGACGGGACGTTGAAGGCGAACGCGTTGGGCGAGCCGATGTGCGGCTTCCCCAGGCGGCTGAACAGGATCCGCAGCATCGCGTTGGCGTCGGTGGCGGTGCCCACCGTGGATCGGGGATCAGTACCCATCCGCTGCTGGTCGACGATGATCGCGGTCGTCAGCCCTTCGAGCACGTCGACGTCGGGTCGCGCCAGTGTCGGCATGAAGCCCTGCACGAAGGCGCTGTACGTCTCGTTGATCAGCCGCTGCGACTCGGCGGCGATCGTGTCGAACACCAGCGAGCTCTTGCCTGAGCCGGACACGCCGGTGAACACGGTCAGCCGGCGTTTGGGGATCTCGACGGTGATGTCCTTGAGGTTGTTCTCGCGCGCGCCGTGCACGCGGATCAGATCCTGGCTGTCAGCAGCGTGCAGCGCCGGCGACCGCACGTCCGTCATCGTCGCCATCCGGTATTCACCGGTCCTGAAGCAGCCCGAGGACGTTGCCATCCAGGTCGGTGACGGTGGCCACGAGGCGGCCGCCACCGACGTCGTGCGCGGGCTCCTTGACGGTGGCGCCGGCAGCGGTCACCTCGGCCAGCTTCGCCTCGATGTCCGGCACGTGCCAGTAGGCCACCGGCGAGGTCATGCCCTGCGGTCCACCGCCCGGCACCAGGCCGATCTGCTGGCCCTCGGCCTCGAAGCCGACGTAGTAGGAGGAGTCGGTCTGCGGCGGGACGCCGAGCAGGGCGGTGTACACCGCCTTGGCCGCCGCCAGGTCGGACACGGGATGCAGCACGGTCTTGATGCCCAGGGTGGAAGAGCCGGTCATGGTCACTCCTCGAGTCATGGGTCACAGCGACCCGGTGTGTCTGTCGAGCTCAAAGACGAACGGGAACTCCGGAAATCGACAGCTCGATGGTGGCCACTGTAGTTGCGGCTCGTGGCCGGCGCTTCTCGATTCCTGCTCGGTGCGGCACTACAGCCTCATCCCCAGCTGCTCGGTCAAGCCCATCGTCGTGATCACGGCCCGCAGCAGCACCGGCGGGTCGCGTAGCTCGAAATCAGGCACGGCCATCGACCACTGCAGCCACAGCGAGATCGCCGAGCTGTCGGCGAACCTCACCCCGCTGACGTCGACGATCATCCGCGTGGGGTTGCCGGCCAGCGCCGGCTCGACGCGGCCGGCGAGGTCCGGGACGTTGCTGATGTCCAGCTCGCCGGCGATCGACACGACGATCTCGCCGCCGGCTTGCGCGGCGACAGCGAAGCTGGCCGCGCCGCGGTGGCCCGGCTGTGGATCGTCCGGCGATGGCCCGGTGGGAAGCTCGGCGATCCGCCTGTTGTAGCGAACCAGGCCCGGGAGCGCGCGCGTCGCCGTACCCTTGGCCTGTGGCCGCCGGCACCTCCACAGCGCGACAGCGGGGTCTGGAGTCCCGGTATGCGATCGCGTTCACCGACTGGCTGGCGTGCGCCTCCGCCGGACGGCACGAGCGGGCCGCTCAGGCCGTGCGCGCGTGCGGCGAGGACCTGCTGACCTCGGTCGCCCATGCGGCCACCGCCGGCCACGTGCTCGATTTCGACGACACGTTCTCGGCCGGCCTGGCCCACGTCAGCGCGGCGTGTGCGCCGGCGGCGCTGCTCATCGCCGCCCGGCTCGACGTGTCGGTTCAGACCATGCTCGACGCGTACGCGGCCGGCTTTGAGGCGATGGGCGCGGTGGCCGCGGCGAGCCATCCCGCGCTCTACGACTCCGGGTGGCATCCGACGGCGGTGTGCGGGCCGATCGGCGCGGCGGTCGCCGCTGCCTGTCTGCTCGACCTGCCGCCGGCGCAGCTCGAGAACGCCCTGGCGCTCGCTGTCCTGCGGGCCGGGGGGACCCGCGGGGCGTTCGGCTCGGACGGCAAGGCGATCCAGGCCGGTCAGGCGGCCGCCGCCGGCGTGCAGGCGGCGCTGCTGGCCCGCGCCGGCGCCACCGTCGACCGGCGGGCGATCGATGGGCCGCTGGGCTTTACCGTGGTCGTCGGGGCGGTGTGGCCGTTCGGCGACCCGGCGCTCCCGCTCGGAGACGGCCGCCCCACCGCCGGCTCGCAGACGGCCGCCATCGAGGGCAACTGGATCAAGCTGCATCCCAGCTGCCTGGGCACGCACGCGCCCATCGAGGCCGCCGCCGAGGCCCGCCGGAGCGGTTACCGGATCGGCGATGAGCCGATCGAGGTTCGCGTGCACCCGCTCGCGCGCCAGGCGGCCCACCTGGATGACGTCACCGACGGGCTGTCGGCCAAGTTCTCGATCCCGTACTGCGTCGCGCGCACGCTGCTCAGCGGCCCGCCCGGGGTGGGTGACTTCGCGGCCGTCGATGACGCCGCCGGAGAGCGGGCGGCCGGCGTCGCCGTGGTCGTCGACGACCGGCTGCCGGCGTTCGGCGCGGTCCTCACCGCCGGGGGGACGGAGCTGGCCCAGGTGCCGTGCCCTCGCGGCGCTCCGGAGCGTCCGATCTCGCTCTCAGAGCTGGAGGACAAGGTCTCCAGCCTGGCCGGCGATCTCACCGGCATCCTCGCCGACCGGACCGCGCCGGCGGCGGTCGTCCTGGCTGCCGCCGGTCTTCAGCGGACCCAGGCTGGTCACGGAGGTCCACATCCGCGATGATGGGCCTGACCGGGAATGGGGGAGCCTGACCATAGTCCGCTTGACTTCCTGGCGGCCCTGAGCGAGGACGAGCGGGCCGCGTTTCTCTCGGCGGGCCGCGTGCGCCGGTTCTCCAGGGGCGAGGCCATCTTCCATGAGGGCGATGACCCGGGCGGGGTGATCGCGATCCTGAGCGGACGGGCCAAGGTCTCGGCGACCGGCGTGGCGGGCCGCGAGGTCGTCCTCCGATTTGCCGGTGAGGGCGAGCTGCTCGGTGAGTTGTCCGCCATCGCCGGAACCCCTCGCACGGCAACGATCACCGCCCTGGACGAGCTCGAGACGCTGGCGATGCGGACCGCCGAGTTCCGGCGCTTCGTCGAGCAGTACCCGCGGGTGGCGCCGCTGGTGTTCGAGCGGCTGGCCCTGCTCCTGGCCGAAGCCGATCGCCAGCTCGTCGACTTCGCGACCCGGGACGTGACCGCGCGGATCGCCGGTCGCCTCCTCGAGCTGGCCGAGACCAACGGCGAGCCGACCGAAGGCGGCGTCCGGATCACGCTCCCGCTCTCCCAGGACGAGCTGGGCGCCTGGGCGGGCGCCTCGCGCGAGGCCGTCGCCCGGTCGCTGCACCTCCTCCGGGAGCTCGGCTGGATCGAGACGCGGCGCCGGGAGATCAGGGTCCTCAACAGCGATGGGCTGCGCAGCCTGATCTGAGCCGCTGATTCCGGGGCGGGGTCGCGGGCGCCGCCACTGTGCCTGATTGCACGTTCCGCATGTTGCTCAGTGCGTGGAGCGGAGCCCGGGGCGGGCATAGCGTCCCGCCCTGCAGTCACGTTCCTCGCCCCGTCTCTCCCCACCGGGGCCCCGCCCAAGGGAGTCAGCCGCAATGTCCTTCATCACCCCGCATCCGTCTCCATTCTCGACCGGCGCCTCCTCGCACCGCCGCTCGCCGCGGTCGCTGGCCGCGGTGGCGACTGCCGCGGCCGCTCTGGCCGCCGCCGGCGGTTACGTTGCCGTGCATCTCGCCCCGGGTGGCGGGTCCGCCGCGCCGGCGGCCGCCGCGCAGGCCCTGGACAATCAGGTGCTGGCGACATCGTCGCTTCCGGGGCTCGTGGCCGGCCGGCCGCCGGTCGTGGTCCGCACGGTCCGGGCCTGGACGGGCGTCCGGCCGTCAGGCCTCGTCGCCGAGCCGGCCGGGCAGCTGCGGGCACTGGGCTTCACCGGCGGCGTCGTCGGTCAGCTCCACGGGACCGGCACCGGCAGCGCGCAGTGGACCTCGGTCGCCGAGCGCTACCGGACGCCGGCCGGCGCCCGGACCGAGGCCGCCTATCTGTACACGCATCTGCGCTTCTCGCATGACGTCACCGCAACCGGCTTCACGGTCGTCGGCGTGCCCGGGGCGCAGGGGCTGAGCATCGCCGGACCGCACGGCGCGCGCCTGGCGGCGGTGTTCGCGGCCGGTCGCTACGCCTACCTGGTCAGCGCCCGCGTCTCCGGCTCGGCCGGCCAGACCGCTCGTTCGCAGGTCTCGGCAGCCGCCGGCTGGCTGTACCTGGCGCTCAACGGCTGTGTCGCTCCGGTGCATCGCGGTCGCACCGCCACTCCGCCCATCCCGCGCCCGAGCGCGACCGAGCGCAGCTGAGGGCGAACGGGCAGGGTGTCGGAGCCCGGCGCGACCGTGGAGCCAGGGGGCTCGGCCCCCGTCGTGCGGGCGATCCGGAAAGGTGTCAGCGGACGGACGAGCGTGAGCCCCCCGCATCAAGGTGCGGGGGGCTACGGTCGATTGACCGCATGTGTTGGCAGACCGGACGCGGCATCCGTTCAATCTCGAGCGCCTGATCGAGTACAGCCGCGCTCTCGTCTCCGCGCTGCCGGAGGCGACCGTGCTCGTCGTCGACAGCGACGAGACGGTGTGGGTTGGCGAGGGAGAGCTGCTGGAGTCGCGTGGGCACCGGGCCGGGGCGATCTCCGGCCGGCGGCTGGAGGAGATCCTTTCGCCCGCCACGCGCGACATGCTCATCGCCCGGTACCGGGCCGCGCTGGCCGGCGAGAGCCAGAGCTTTGACTACCGCACGGTCGACGGCCACCGACTGTGCTGGATCCAGCTGACGCCGGTCTATTTCGGCGAGCCGGCTCCGACGGGGATCATCGCCGTCCTCCAGGACGTGACGCAGCGCCAGAGCCTGACCGCCGAGTTGCACAGTGAGCGCGAGCGCCGGCAGGTGGCGGAGGAGATGGCGGGCCTCGGCTACTGGGAGGTCGACATCGACACGGGCCGGGTGGCCATGTCCGAGGGCGCGCTGCGCCTCCTGGGGGCCCGGCAACCGCGGGAGACGAGCCTTGCCGGACTGCTGGCGCATTTCGACGCACCGGATCGTCCCCACCTTGTGGCCGCGCTGGGGCAGGCATCGGACCACGGGGTGGGCGAGTACGAGTGCGACCTCCAGGCCCTGGACGGTGTGCGCCGGCGCCTGCTGATGCGCGGAACCCGCAGCGTGGCGGCCGACGGGCGGGCCGTCATCGCCGGGACGAGCTTCGACATCACCCGGTTGCGCGCTGCCGAGGAGGCGCGGGGAGAGTCCGAGGCGCTGTTCCGTCAGGGGTTTGACAACTCGCCGATCGGCATGGTGCTGACGGAGCCCGCGTCCGGACGCTACCTGCAGGTCAACGACGCGTTCTGCCGGCTCCTCGACCGCGGTCGCGACGAGCTGCTGGAGCTGTCGCTCAACGACGTCACCCATCCCGACGACGCGGTGGCCGACGAGGCCGCCCGCGCGGAGCTGGCCGCGGGCGCCGTGGCCCATTACGAGTGCGAGCGGCGCCACCTGCGGCCGGACGGCAGCCTGGTGTGGACCTCGGCCCATACGGTCCCCGTCTACCACGGCCACCGGATCCGGGGGTTCTTCTGCCAGCTCGTCGACCTGACGGCGCGCAAGGAGCGCGAGGAGCAGCTGATGCGCGATGCCGGCGATCTGGAGCGCCTGGAGCAGACCCGCTCGGCGCTCGCTGACGACCGGCTGGTGCTGCACGCGCAGCCGATCGTCGCGCTGTGCAGCGGCGTGATCGTGGGACGGGAGCTCCTCGTCCGCCTGCGCGATGAGGAGGGCCGGCTCGTCCCTCCCAGCGAGTTCCTACCGGTGGCCGAACGCTACGGATCGATCCGGGAGATCGATCAGTGGGTCACGCAGCGGGCCGTCGAGCTGGCCGCCGCGGGGGACCCGGTCGAGGTCAACCTGTCCGCGGCATCAGTCGGCGACGACGAGATGCTCGAGTCGATCCGCGAGGCGCTGGAGCGCACCGGCGCCGATCCGGCGCTCGTCGTGTTCGAGGTCACCGAGACCGCACTCATGGCCGATGTCGACCGCGGCCGTGTGTTCGCCACCGCCGTGCGCGCGCTGGGCTGCCGCTTCGCCCTGGACGACTTCGGCACCGGGTACGGCACGTTCACCTACCTCAAGCACATCCCCATCGACTACCTCAAGATCGACATCGAGTTCGTGCGCGACCTCCTCAACAGCCAGGACGACGAGCGCCTGGTGCGGGCGATCGTGGCGATGGCCCGGGACCTGGGCAAGACGACCATCGCCGAAGGCGTCGAGGACGCCGCCACTCTCGAGCGGTTGCGCGAGCTGGGCGTCGATCAGGCGCAGGGCTACCACATCGGCCGCCCAGCCGAGATCCACCTCCCCGGCCGGTCGGCCGACAGCCACGTCCCCGGCCGCGCCGCCGACATCCACCTCCCCGGCGGCCCCGCCGACATCCACCTCCCCGGCGGCCCCGCCGACATCCACCTCCCCGGCGGCCCCGCCGACATTCCCGTTCCGGCGGGAGCGCCGTGGCCGGGACGGTCGGCCCAGCCGGCACGAGTGGGCGACTAGTGGTCGACTAGTCGCCAACGCCGGCCGCCCGCTCGTGCTCGTGGCGGCCCTGCCGGCGCGTGGCCGCCTCCAGCTCGGCGGCCCGCCGCTCGTTGAACTCACGGCTCTCGCGGAACACGGTCAGCATCAGCTCCAGCTGCTCCGTGCTGTGGCGGTGGTAGAGCCGCTCGGCGTATGCCGCATGCTCCGCGTAGAACCGGTGGAGCGTCTGCGCCTGCTCGGTGAGCTGCACCAGCACCCGCCGCCGGTCCTCGGAGTCCCGTAGCCGGAGCGCGTAGCCGGAGCGCTCGAGCCGGTCGAGCGCGGTCGTCATGGCGCCGCTCGACAGGCCGGTCACCTCGGCCAGCCGGCCCGCCGGGGCCGGACCCTCCCGGTCGAGAGCGTCGACGATCCTCATGTCCGTCCGGTTCAGTCCGGCGGCATCGGCGACCGCCTGATCAAACCGTGCGGTGGCGCTCTGAGAGCCGCGCACCTCGGCGAGCAGCTGCTCGAAGATCTCCCGTTTTTGTCTTGACACTAGAAAGTCTTGATGGTAGAGATATCTCTCGTTCGAGAGATCTTACTCCATAGACATCGTCTCGGGAGGGAGTCGCATGTCCGCTGCCATCGAAGCAATTGAGCTGCACAAGACCTACCCGCCCGGGGTCCGGGCGGTCGACGGGGTCACGCTGTCGGTTCCGGCCGGCACCATCTTCGCCCTGCTCGGCCCCAACGGCGCCGGCAAGTCGACGACCGTCCGGCTCCTGTGCACCCTGTCACGCCCGGACCGCGGCCGCGCTCGTATCTGCGGGGTCGACGTGATCGCCGACCCCGTCCGGGCGCGGCACCTCATCGGGGTGGTGGGGCAGAAGCGCGGCATCGATCCGGAGGCGACGGGACGGGAGAACCTCACCCTCCAGGGCTCGTTCTACGGGATCACCGGCCGCGAGCTCCAGCGGAGGGTGGGCGAGTCGCTGGAGCGCTTCGGCCTGGCCGACAGCGCCGGCCGGCCGGTCAAGACGTACTCCGGCGGCATGCAGCGACGCCTGGACATCGCCCTGGGGCTCCTCCATCGCCCACGGGTCCTGTTCCTCGACGAGCCGACAACCGGCCTCGATCCGGAGGCGCGCGTCGAGCTGTGGGCCGAAATCGAGCGTCTGGCCGGCGAGGAGAACATGACGATCCTCCTGACCACCCACTACATGGAGGAGGCCGACAAGCTGGCCTCCGAGCTGGCGATCATCGACTCCGGGCGCATCGTCGCTCAGGGGACGCCGGACGAGCTCAAGAGCGAGCTCGAGGGGGACACCATCCACATCCAGCTGGTGCCGGGCGACACGCCGCTGGCCGGGCCGGCCCTGGAGCGCGTGCCGGGGCTGCTCGCCGTGGCGCTCGATGGCGACGTCGTCCACGCCCGCGCCCGCGACGGCGGGGCCACCGTTCCGGCGCTGCTGGCCGCGCTCGGCGCCGGCGGCGCCGGCGTGACGTCCGTGACCGTCGCCCGTCCTTCGCTGGACGACGTCTACCTGCGCCACGCCGGCCGCGCCCTGCACCACGTGATTGAGACCGAGGAGGCATTGGCATGACGATCGCGCGGCAGAGCTGGCAGGTCTACCTCCGGGGAGTCCGGGTCCTGCGCCGGCAGCCCGCTTATCTGGGCATGACGCTGTTTCAGCCCATCATCTGGCTACTGCTGTTCGGCGCACTGTTCAAATCCGTCGCCCGGCTCCCTGGCTTTCACGGCTCCTACATCAACTTCCTGACCCCCGGCGTCGTGGTCATGCTGGCCGTGTTCTCGGCGGGGTGGACCGGCATGGGATTCGTGGAGGACATCAACAGCGGGGTCATGGATCGCATGCTCGCCACGCCCGTGCGCCGCGGCGCTCTCAACGCGGGCACGGTCGCCTACGGCGCATTCACCGTGGTGGTGCAGACGGTGCTGATCGTACTGCTCGCCCTCGCGCTCGGCGCCGACTTCCGCGGCGGCGTCGGCGGGGTCGTCCTGCTGCTCGTCGTGGCGGCGCTGCTGGGTGCGGTGTTCGCCTCCCTGTCGAACGCCATCGGTCTGCTCGCCCGGCAGCGGGAGTCGGTGATTGGGGCGGTGACCTTCGTGCAGCTGCCGCTGACCTTCCTGTCGGCGGCGCTGATGGCGCAGAGCCTGCTTCCCGGCTGGATTCGCTCGGTGGCGAGATTCAACCCGGTCAACTGGGCGGTGGAGGCGGCCCGTTCGGCGGCGATGCAGAAGATCGACTGGGGCCTGGTCGCCGGGCGCATCGGGCTGCTGGTGGGATTGCTCATCGTCTCGGCGTACCTGGCCGCCCGCGCGTTCGCCCGCTACCAGCGGTCACTATAGGACGGGGCCTGGCGGTCCCTGTAGGACGGGGCCTGGCGGTCCCTGTAGGACGGGGCCTGCGATCCTGTCGATCCATGCCGGCCATCGACACCGCCCGCGCGCTCAACCACGCCGTCGACGACGAACCGCGCGACGCACTCATCGCGTGAGCGCTGCGGCAGGGTCCTGGCCGGCGGCGCCACCGGCGCCGGAGCACCGCCGGGCCTACGCCGAGGCGGTCCCGGAGCCGTACTGGCTGCACCGGCTGCCGGCGCGGGCGCCGCGGCCGCCGGTGGAGGGTGTGCTCCACGCCGATCTGTGCATCGTCGGCGGCGGCTTCACCGGCCTGTGGGCGGCGCTCGGCGCCAAGCGGCGAGACCCCAGCCGCGACGTCGTGCTCGTCGAGGCCGAGACGATCGGCTACGGCGCAAGCGGCCGCAACGGTGGATTCGTGTCCGACTCGCTGACGCATGGGCTGGCCAACGGGATGGCGCGCTTCGCCGGCGAGATGGATGTCCTCAACCGCCTGGGGCTGGACAATTACGCCGGATTCTGCGACGACATCGCACAGTTCGGCATCGACTGCGACCTCGAGGAGACGGGCGAAATCACGGTGGCGCTAGCCCCCCACGAGCTGCCGTGGCTGGAGGAGGAGGCCGACCTGCTGCGCCGCTTCGGCCACCAGGCGACGGTCCTCGACGGTGAGCAGATGCGCACCGAGGTGGCATCGCCGACCTACGTGGGAGGCGTGTGGAACGCCACTGGCGCCGCCCTGGTCGACCCCGGGAAGCTGGCACACGGGTTGAGCGAGGCGGCCGAGCGGCTCGGCGTCCGAATCCTGGAGTCCAGCCCGGTGCGCGGGCTGACCGCATCCGGGGCGGCGATCGACGTCGCCACCGAGCGCGGACGGGTGCGCGCCGACCGCGTGCTGCTGGGCACCAGCGCCTACCCGCCGCTGGTGCGCCGGGTCGGCCGCTACATCGCGCCCGTTTACGACTACGTGCTCGTGACCGAGCCGCTGACCCCGGGCCGGCTCCAGGAGGTGGGTTGGCGGCGGCGGCAGGGTCTCAGCGACGCCGGCAACCAGTTTCACTACTACCGCCTGACCGCCGACAACCGGATCCTGTGGGGCGGCTACGACGCGGTGTACCACTTCGGCGGGCCAGTTGAGCCCCGGCTCGATCAGCGCGACGAGACGTTCGCTCGCCTCTCCCAGCACTTCTTCGCCACCTTTCCCCAGCTGGAGGGGATCCGCTTCTCGCATCGCTGGGGCGGGGCGATCGACACGTGCAGCCGCTTCTCGGTCTTCTTCGGCACCGCCCACCGCGGGCGTGTCGCCTACGCGGCCGGCTACACCGGGCTGGGTGTCTGCGCCACCCGGTTCGGTGCCACGGTCGCGCTCGACCTCCTGGACCGGCGCGAGACGGAGGCGACCCGCCTCAGCTACGTCCGCCGCAAGCCGATCCCGTTCCCGGCCGAACCGCTGCGGTGGGCAGCGATCGAGCTCACGCGCAACCGGCTGGCCGCCGCCGACCGGCGTCAGGGACGGCGCGGCCTGTGGCTGCGCACACTCGACCGCCTGGGGCTCGGCTTCGACAGCTGACCGCCGCCGCGCCTAGCGCCGCCCGCCCACCGCCGCCGGGCCCAGCGCCCCCCGCCCACCGCCGCCGCGCCCAGCGCCCCCCGCCTACCGCCGCCCGCCTAGCGCCGGACGCCGACGACGTGCAGGATGACGATCCCGGCGAGCGCCGCGCCCTCGGCGGCGAGGGACCGCAGCGACCGCTCCCAGGCGCCGGCCCGCTCCGCCGTCACGCCACCGGCGACCGCCGCCGGGATCGACCACGCCAGGTTCAGAAGGGCTGCCAGCTCGTCGTAGCTCTCGAGCGAGTGATCGGTGCCGATCGCCCGGGCGTCGCCGAGGCCGGCCCCGGCAAACATCTCCTCCAGGCGGTGACCGATCCAGTCGCGGCGCTCACCCGGACCGGCCATGACCCCCAGCACCGCGTCGGTCACCGCTCGGTCCAGGCTCGGCGCCACCAGGCCCCAGCGAAACTCGGTGACCACGACTCGGCCGCCGGGACGGGTCACGCGCGCCATCTCGGCCAGCGCCGCCGCCGGGTGGAGCAGGTGCTGGAGGGTCCGGTCGGCCCGGCAGGCGTCGAACTCGGCGTCGGCGAACGGCAGCCGGTGTGCATCGGCGACGACGAGCTCGATCGCCCCCGCGTCGGCCTCGAGGCGCTCCCGGGCCGCCGCGGTCAGCGCTGCGCTGCGGTCGACGCCGACCACCCGCCCACCCGGTCTCACCATCGCGGCGAGTTCCGCCAGCTCCGGGCCGGTCCCGCAGCCGACGTCCAGGCACTGATCCCCGGCGCCCAGCCCGAGCAGCTCGAGCGACCGCCCCTTCTCCGTCGCCACTGAGCGAAGCGTCGCCAGGTCGTCCATGTAGGCGCCGAGTCCGCCGGGATCGGCGGCCGCGTCGACGTCGCGATAGGACCGCCAGCGGCTCGACGGGCCGTCTGCGTTCGGGGCGGGCAAGCACCTGAGCATATGGGCACCGATGCCGGAGCGCTGCGCCTGGGTCTGTTCCAACTGCGGAGGGGCAGCGTCGACGCGCTCGCGCCCCGGCGCCTTCGACCGGATCTACGGCGGCTGGTGGACGCCGGTTCTGCGCCGTGACGCCGAGCTCCTCCTGGGCCGATCGGCCCGGCGTTACGTCGAGTTCCTGCGCCGTGACTGTGGCCTACGCGTCGTCATACCCGTCTGGCGTGCTGCGCCGGACCAGAAAGATGGCCACCGCGAGAGCCAGCGCCAGGAACCCCAACAGGCCCAGCTCGAGCAGCTGGTTGGTCAGGGTCCGACCGGAGGGCTGCTGGCGCTCCAGCTCGGCGGTCACGATCAGAACTCGCCGGACGACGGCGATGAGCCCGACGAACAGGAACGGCTCGACCACGATCTCGCCGCGCAGTACGACGTGGCGCAGGGTGTGCAGCAGCTCGGCGACGATCAGCGTCAGCAGGATGCGGTCGAGGAGCAGGACGCCGATGTTGACCGCGCTCTCGTGTGCCCGGACCCCACCGGCGACGCCGGTGACCGTGCCGATGACCACGAACACCGAGGCCGCCAGCAGCAGCACCCCCACGACGATGTACAGCGCCTCCTCGCTCCAGGCGAGCGCCGCTCGCACGATGGTCGGAAACCGCGGCTCTGGAGCATCCTTGTTCGCCGGCTCCCCGGTCGGTTGCTCGATCATCGACACCCGCGTCAGCCCGGTCTCATCTTGATCGGCCAAACATCTCACAGTCGCCGAGGACGGGCAATGAGGGAGTGGCCATTGCTCCGGAGCCCGGACCCTGCTCCTGATTCTATCGCACTACGATATCGTGGTACGACATGAGCCCGCGAGCACCTCAGGCCATTGCCGAGCCGCCCGTCCTCTCCGACGCCGACTACCAGCGTCTCGCTGAGCTCCGCTACGGGCTCAGAAGTTTTCTGCACTGGAGCGCCGAACAGGCGAAGGAGGCGGGGCTGACGCCCAGCCAGCATCAGCTCCTGCTCGCCATCCGGGCCTCACAGGACGGGCGCGGACCGACCGTGAGCGAGATCGCGTCCGTCCTGATCGTCCGCCATCACAGTGCGGTGGGGCTCGTCGACCGGGCACAGGAGGCGGGATTGATCCGGCGGGAGCGCGATCCGGATCAGCATTCGCTCGTCCGGTTGCGACTGACCGAGGAGGGCTCGGCCAAGCTGCAATCCCTGTCGGAGGCGCACCTGCGCGAGCTCGCCCAGCTGGCGCCTGGGATGCGCGCCCTGTGGGAGGCGATCGACGGCGGCATCGTGCCGTCGGCAGCGGTGGCCCACCGCTGATGTCGGCGCCTCGCGGCCGCATCGCCCACCTGGGCGACTTCACGCTGGACCGGCGGGTCTTGACGATCGTCGCCTGGTCGATCCCGGTCGGCGCCGCCGGCGCCGGCGCCGCCTTTGTGCTGCTCCGCCTGATCGGCCTGCTGACCAACCTCATCTTCTATGGGCGCGTGGATACCCGTCTGGTGGCGCCCGGAGCCGCGCACCCGCACGCGCTGATCATTCTCCTGGCCCCCATCGCCGGGGGTCTGGTGGTGGGCCTGATGGCGCGCTTCGGCTCCGAGAAGATCCGCGGCCACGGGATGCCGGAGGCGATCGAGGCCATCCTCGTCGGCGGGAGCCGGGTCCAGCCCCGCGTTGCGTTGCTCAAGCCGATCTCGGCGGCGATCAGCATCGGCACCGGCGGCCCGTTCGGCGCCGAGGGGCCGATCATCATGACCGGCGGCGCCGTCGGCTCGGTCGCCGCCCAGATGCTGCACATGACCGCCGACGAGCGCAAGACGCTGCTCGTCGCCGGCGCGGCGGCCGGTATGGCCGCGACATTCAACGCGCCGTTCGCGTCGGTCCTGCTCGCCGTGGAGCTGTTGCTGTTTGAGTGGCGGCCGCGCAGCCTGGTCCCGGTGGTCACGGCCGTCGTCACCAGCACCATCCTGCGCGGGCCGCTCATCGCCCACGGGCCGATCTTCCCGATGACCCTTGCCCACCTGCACCTGACCGCCGGCGACGAGCTGCTGTGCGTGCCGATGGGGACGCTCGGCGGCCTGCTCGCGGTCGCCGCCACCGGCCTGGTCTACGCCTCCGAGGACGGCTTCAACCGCCTCCCCATCCACTGGATGTGGTGGCCGGCGATCGGCGGGCTGATCATCGGCGTCGGCGGACTGATCGAGCCGCGGGCGCTCGGCGTCGGCTATGACGTCATCGATCAGCTGCTGACCGGCCGGGCCGGGATCTCGCTCATCGTGGGGATCCTCGTCGTCAAGACGCTCATCTGGGGATTGTCGCTGGGGTCCGGCACCTCCGGCGGCGTATTGGCGCCGACGTTCATGATCGGCGGTGCCCTGGGCGCGCTGATCGGACTGCTCCTGCCGCCGGTGACACCCGGGTTCTGGGCGCTGGTGGGCCTGTGTGCCGTCGTCGGCGGCGTCATGCGCTCGCCGCTCACCGGCGTCGTGTTCCCCCTGGAACTGACCCACGCCTGGCCGCTGCTCCTGCCGCTGATCATCGCCTCAGCCGCCGCGTACACCATCTCGGCGCTCATCCTCAAACGCTCGGTGCTGACCGAGAAGGTCGCGCGGCGCGGCCTGCACCTGTCCCGTGAATACTCGGTGGACCCCCTGGAGGTCCTCCTCGTCGACGAGGTCATGCACACCGGCGCGGTCGTCGCCGGCGCCACCGAGACCCTGAGCGATCTTCGCGACCGGGCCGACCTCGGCCGGCAGCGGCTCTATCCGGTCAGCGACGAGTCCGGTGCGCTCACCGGCGTCATTCCGCGCCGCGAGCTCATCGACCTCACGGATCGCGCGTCACGGCGGGCCGGCGACGTCGCCGAGCCGGCCCGGGTCATCATCCATCCGGACAACACGCTGCGGGAGCTCGCCCGGCAGTTCGCCTCGGAGCACATCACCACGGCGGTCGTCGTCAGCCGCGAGGATCCCCGGGAGCTCGCCGGCCTGATCGCCGTCGAGGACCTGCTGCAGGGGCACCTGCGCGACCTCCTCTATGAGCGCCACCGGGAACGGCTGTTGCGGCCGCGGGTGATTCCCGTCGGCCGGCGCGACCCCAGCGCCGCTCCGGTGGCGCTGCCGGTGGCCGTCGGTACCTCGTGGAATGGGCACGGTGATCCTGATGGCCCGGCGCCGGATGGAACCGGTGCGCCCGATCCCGACACCGCACGCTCCACCACGCCGGAGCCCGGCAATCGGCGGGGGTGAGCGGTCGCAGGTCCAGGGTGGGGCGGTGATCGCCCGCACCATGTCAGGTGCGGTTACAGGAAGTCGTTGCCCGTCAGCACGTAGATGAACGGGACAAGCGGGACGATGGCCGTGATCCCCCAGGTGAGCTTGGCCAACAGCCCGATGTCATGGCGGAACACCAGGTCGATCCAGATCAGCACGACGGCGATCGGATGCAGGATGCAGAGGATGAGCTCGATGATCTTCTTCATCTTGAAACTGTCCTGGTCTCCCGGCCGGCGGATCTGGCCACCGGCCTCGCGCCCACTATAGACTCGCTCCCATGAGCCTGGAAGAGCACACGATCGAAGGTGCCGGCGAACGGTGCGAGGAATGCGGAGCGAAGCTGACCGAGGCCGAGATGCAGGCGGTCCTCGAGTCCGGGGGGCCGACCCTCTGCTCCATCCACGCCGCCGAGGATGAGCCGGGGCTCGAGGCCGACGAAATCGGATTCGGCGAGGAGTAGCCCCGGCGAGCCGGCGGGCTAGCCCAGGTCCTCGAGCAGATCAGCGATCGAGTCGACGATCCGCCCGGCGCGAAACGGGAAGCGCTCGGCCTGGCTCTGGGTCGTCACCCCGGTCAGGACCAGGATCGTCTCCATCCCGGCTTCCAGACCGGACACGACGTCGGTGTCCATCCGATCGCCGACCATGGCCGCGGTCTCTGAGTGTGCGTCGATGGCGTTGAGGGCGGAGCGCATCATCAGCGGGTTCGGCTTGCCGACGAAGTACGGATCGACGCCCGTGGCCCGGCTGATGAGGGCCGCGACCGAGCCCGTGGCCGGCAGGGGGCCATCGACGGACGGACCGGTGGCGTCGGGATTGGTGGCGATGAAGCGGGAGCCGGTCTCGATCAAGCGGATGGCGTGGGTGATCCGCTCAAAGCTGTACGTTCGCGTCTCGCCCAGCACCACGTAGTCCGGTCGCCGCTCGGTCAGCGTGTAGCCGGCGTTGTGCAGGGCGGTCGTCAGCCCCGCCTCGCCGATGACGAACGCCGAGCCCCCAGGGCGCTGGTCCTGCAGGAAGCGGGCCGTCGCCAGCGCCGAGGTCCAGATCGCCTCCTCCGGCACGTCGATGCCGCTGTTGCGCAGGCGGGCCGCCAGGTCCCGCGGGGTGTAGATCGAGTTGTTGGTCAGCACCAGGAACCGGCGGCCGAGGTCGCGCAGGCGGCCGACGAACTCGTCGGCGCCGGGGATGGCCTGCTCCTCGTGCACGAGCACGCCGTCCATGTCCATCAGCCACGAGTGGATCTCCCGCCGGGCCATCTCACGCGCAATGGTCTCAGCAATCGCGGACCGGTGACCTGGAGGGCCCTCCGGGCGCGGCCACGCCCGGTCAGGTCCGTGGCTGGGTCAGGTCGTAGACGGTCTGGCCGCCGATTGTCACCGATGCGTAGTGCTGCTCCACCCAGGTGGTGATGGCGTCGGTCGAGCCGCCGCGGCCGGGTCCGCCCGCCCCCCCGCCGGAGACGACGTAGTAATGGATGTCGCCCTGCCTGACGTACTGCTCGAACGCGGACGGCGACAGGTTGCCGCCCTCATTGTCGAAGCCGCCGATCGCCATCACCGGCTCGCCGCCGGTGGCGAGCTCCAGCGAGGCCGCCGACTGGGAGCCGGACGTCGCCGCCACCCACCGGTAGCGGGACGCGTCCGACTCCAGGGCGCGGCGCAGCGCGGCGCTGACGGTCGCCTGGCCGGGGCCGCCGCCGGTCGCGCCACCGCCGGCCGCGCCGGGAACCGTGCCGCGCCGGGCACCGCCCGGGAAACCGCCGCCCGCCGGGCCGGCGGGGACGCTCCCGCGCTGAGCGCCGGCGGGGACGCTCCCGCGCTGAGCGCCGGCGGGGAAGCCGCCGCGCCGCCCGCCACGGACGCCACCCTGGCCGCCGAGTCCGGCGCCCGCGTCCGGACCCGCCGAGGGCACCGACCCGGTGTGCGGGGTCGTCACCGTCTCGGCGGCATAGGCCACCGGTCCGGCCAGGCAGGCGATGATCCCGGCGGCCACCACCGGCGCCACCAGCCACCGGGCCAGAGACCGCCGGACCGACAGCAGGGCGATCCCGGCCAGGCACGCCACCCCGGCGACGAGCACCAGGGCGCGCAGCCACGGCGCCCACTCCGGCGTGCGGTCGAGCAGCGCCCATGACCAGGCCGCCGTGACCGCCACCGCCACGGCCGCGATCACGCGGGCGGTGACCGCGTCGCGCCGCAGCCACAGCATCCGCCCGCCGATTGCCACCAGCGCCGCGATCGCGGGCGCCAGCGCCACCGTGTAGTACGTGTGGATGATGCCGCCAGAGAGGCTGAACACCAGGCCGCTGACCACGAGCCAGCCGCCCCACAGCAGCAGCGCGGCGCGCGTCCGGTCGGTGCGCGGGGCGCGGCGGGTGGCGATCAGGCCGGCCCCAAGCGCCAGGAGCGCGGCGGGCAGCAGCCACGAGGCCTGGCCGCCCATCGCGTCGTTGAACAGGCGCAGCAGCCCCGCAGGGCCGCTGAAGTTGGCTCCGCCGCCTCCTCCGGCCCCGCCACCGCTGCCGAAGATCCGCCCCAGACCGTTGTAGCCGAGGATGAGGTTGATGATGCTGTTGTCCGGTGACCCGTCGATCATGGGGCGCGAGGCCGCCGGCCACAGTGCCAGGGCCGCCACCCACCATCCGGCGCTGACGACGATCGCCAGCCCACCGGCCAGCGCCTGCCCCGTCCGGCGGCGCAGGCCGGTTGGTGCCGCCACCATGTAGACGAGGGCGAACGCCGGCAGTACCAGAAACGCCTGCATCATCTTCGCCAGGAACGCGAAGCCGATCATCGTCCCGGCGGCCACCACCCAGCGGGTGCCGGCGCGCTCCACGGCGCGCGTCAGGCAGTAGGCGCCGGCGACGAGCAGGAGCACCAGCAGCGCGTCCGGATTGTTGAAGCGGAACATCAGCGCCGACACCGGCGTCGCGGCCAAGAGCGCGCCGGCGACCAGACCGCTGCCGGCGCCGAACCAGCGCCTGACGGTCGCGTAGAGCAGCCAGACGGCGGCGACGCCCTCCAGCGCCTCCGGGACGAGCATGCTCCAGCTGCTGAAGCCGAAGATCCGCCCGGACAGGCCCATCACCCACAGCGCGGCCGGCGGCTTGTCGACGGTGATGAAGTTCGACGCGTCGAGCGAGCCGAAGAACAGGGCCTTCCAGCTCTTCGTGCCCGCCTGCACGGCGGCCGCGTAGAAGCTGTTGGCGTCGCCGGACGCGCTCAGGTTCCAGACGTACGCGGCGGCGGTCGCCAGCAGGAGCGCGGCCAACGCCAGTCGCGGCCAGGAGGCGATCAGCCACCGCCGGTCGGTGCGGGGCGCGCTGCGGGGCTGGGGCGCGTGCGCCGCCCCGGGGCGGTGGAGAAGACCGGTGCTCGTGTTCATGGCAGCAGCGTCGGCGCGCCGCCTAAGACGAGCGTCACAGGCGGCGAAGCAAACGCGATGGGCCGCGTAGGACCTGCGTCACGGATGGCGGCTGACGCGCGCAGGATCGCGTCGACGTCGCGGTGGCCGGCGCGGACGCCGAGCCCCACCAGGTCGAGCTCTGCCGTCGCCACCGCGCGCACCGCCGCCCGGTTGGCGGCGTCGTTGCCAGTCGTGAACATGTCCGCGGTGTAGATGGCCACGGGGACGTCGCGCCGCTCGGCCCGTTCCCGCACCGTCCTCAGCTTCCCGCCTCCGGTCTCGAAGATGAGGACCGGCTGGACGAGCAGCGGCAGGTACCGGCGGCCGTCGCCGTCGACGTAGTCGTCGCCGATCGCGTCTGGGCCGGCCCGTGACGTGATCCCGCTCATGAGAAACGCGGTGACGTTGAGGCGCTGCCAGGCGGCGAGGTCATCCCCCACGACGACCGCGACCTTGGTGTCGAACTCGGAGACGCTCACGGACGCATCGTTGCAAGACGTGAGGAGACGCCGTGCGCAGTGGGCGCGGGCGGGCCCTCCCGCCTATCCGTGGCGCAACCCCGCGACCGCCGCGCGACGCCCGTGGTGGAACGGGTGCGGGCTGCCCGCCTCCACGTGCCGGACGAGTGCCCCGGTCTGACGGGAGATGCGCTGCGGCAGCCCGGACCTCATCCAGTGCGACCGCCACGCCGGCAGGGTGGAGACGATGATCTCGGCTCCGCCCGCGATGAGCGTCTCTGAGAGACTGGCGGCCGATGACGAGGGTGGCGGTGCTCGACGATTATCAGCGGCGCGCGGCCGGCTATGCCGACTGGGATGCGCTGGGGGCGGATGCCGAGGTCGCCTTCTTCCATGAGCCGATCGCTCAGGAGGAGCTCCCGGTCGTCCTCGCCGACTTCGAGGTGCTCGTTCTCATGCGCGAGCGCACCCGGTTTCCGCGGGCCGTCCTGGAGCAGCTGCCGCGGCTCGAGCTCCTGGTCACCACCGGCATGCGCAACGCCTCCGTCGACGTCGCCTACTTGCGCGATCGGGGCGTCGCCGTCAGCGGCACCGCCGGCACCGGGGCGCCGCTTCCGGCGGGTGTGCCCAGTACCGCCGAGGTCGCCTGGGCGCTGATCCTGGCGGTCGCTAAGCGCGTCACGGTCGAGGACCGTGCACTGCGCAACGGCCGGTGGCAGACGGGCCTCCCATTCATCCTGGCGGGCGCGACGCTCGGACTGGCCGGGCTCGGCACCCTGGGCGCGGCGATGGCCGGACCGGCCCGGGCGTTCGGGATGGAGGTGATCGCCTGGAGCCAGAACCTGACCGGCGAGCGAGCGCGGGAGGCCGGCGTGCGTCGCGTCAGCCAGGACGAGCTGCTGGCCGCCGCCGACATCCTGTCGATCCACCTCGTGCTCTCGGATCGCACCCGCGGTTTGTTCGGCGCCGCCGAGCTGGCTCGGATGAAGCCGACTGCCGTGCTCATCAACACCTCACGAGGTCCGATCGTCGACGAGGGCGCGCTGGTGGCGGCCCTGCGCGACGGGACGATCGCGGCCGCCGGGCTCGACGTCTACGACACCGAGCCGCTGCCGGCGGGTCGTGAGCTGACGACGCTGGACAACGTCGTGCTCCTGCCCCACCTGGGGTATGTCTCAGAGCCCGGGTTCCGGCACATGTACGGTCAGGTGGTCGAGGACATCGCGGCGTTCCTGGCGGGGGCGCCCATCCGCCCGGTGACGTGAGCGTAACCTGCGCCGCGTGCTGACCCGCGACGCCTCCATCGTCGACCTGTTCCTGGAGCTGGCGGCGGTGCCGTCCCCGAGCGGTCACGAGCGGGCGCTCGGCGAGCAGATTCGCGACTGGCTCGCCGACGCCGGCATCACCGCCGGCTTCGACGGCGCGGGCGCCGTCAACGGCTCGGACGCCGGCAACCTGATCGCCACCGTGCCGGGCGCGCCGGGCGCGCCGGTCTACCTGTTCGTGGCCCACATGGACACCGTCGAGACCGGGACGCCGCCGGTGACGCCGGTGCTCGATGGCGACGGGGTGATCCGCTCCGCCGGCGACACGATTCTCGGCGCCGACAACAAGTCGGCGGTCGCCGCGGTCATGCGCCTGTGCGTGGCCGCCGCCCGGCGCCCGGCGGCGGCGCGGCCCACGCTCATCGCCGCCTTCACCTGTCGCGAGGAGAGCGGGAGGATGGGCGTCAGCCTCCTCGACCTTCCCCGTCCCGTCGACTGCGCGTTCTGCGTCGACGGCTCCAAGCCGATCGGCACCGTCATCACCCGCGCGCTGGGACAGACGATCTTTCAGTTCGCGGTCCACGGGCGGACCGCGCACGCCGCGGCCAGTCCGGAGGCCGGGATCAGCGCGATCCGGGTCGCCGCGGAGATCGTCGCCGCGCTGCCGCTGGGGCGGCTGCCCGGCGGCGGGAGCGCGAGCGTCGCCGCCATCGTCGGCGGTGGGGTCATCGAGCGGCTGCGCGATGACGCCGGCGACGTGATCGCCGCCTTGCGCCGGACGCCCACCAATTCGGTCCCGGCGCTGGCCCTCGTCAAGGGCGAGGTCCGCGGCTACGCGGTGGAGGAGATGGAGAGCACGGTGCGGGCGATCAAGGCGACCATCGATCGCGTCTGCGCCACCCACGGCGCCGCCTATGACTGGGAGTGGCATCCGGATCGGATGGTCCCGCCCTTTCCCGGGGCGCCGGAGTCGCCTGCTCTGGAGCTGGTGCGCCGGGCCGTCGAGGCGGTGCCGGGGGTGGCGTTGGTGCTGGAGGAGGCTCAGGCGACGCTCGAGGCCAATTACCTCGCCGCCGGCACCGACGTGGTCGCGGTGGCGAGCGGCGGCCGGGATCCCCACCAGCTGGCGGAGTCGATCACCGTCGTCGAGCTGGAGCAGCTGGAGGCGCTGCTGACCGCCATCGTCGACGCCGGCTGACCGGGTCGTGGAGGCTCATGCCGCCCATACTGGCATGAGCCCCCAGAACCCCCTCCTCACAGGGCGTCGCGGTACGCGCGGTACCACTCGACGGTCCGCGCCAGCCCATCCTCCAGGCTGACCCGCGGCGTCCAGCCGGACGCTCCGCGCAGCTTGGCCGAGTCCACCCACTGACATTCGATTTCACCGAGCGGTGTCCCGTCTCCACGGACCTGCGGAGTCAGGTCCGCGCCCGCGACCCGGCACGTCGTCTCCACCACCTCCAGCACCGAGTAAGGGCGCTCGCCGCCGGCGTTGAACGCCTCGCCGGCGCTTCGGCCCTCGTGGACGAGCCGGCAGATTGCCAGGTAGGCGCGGACGGCGTCCTCGACGTAGAGGAAGTCCCGCTGGAGCGTGCCGTCGGAGCGGATGACCGGCGGCCGGCCGTCGATGGCGGCCAGCGCTGCCTCCGGGACCAGGCGGGACAAGTTCAGATCACCGCCGCCGTACAGGTTGGCCAGGCGGGTGACGGCGACCGGCAGGCCGTAGGTGTGCCAGTAGGAGCGAGCGATCATGTCCGCCGCCGCCTTGGACACCTCGTAGGGATAGCGTGGCTGGAGGGCATGTTGCTCCCGGTAGGGGAGATCCTCGTGCCCGCCGTATGCCTTGTCGGACGCGGCGACGATGACCGCCTGGACGCCGACCCGCCGGCAGGCCTCCAACATGATCCACGTGCCGCGGATGTTCGTCTCAAACGTCGACAGCGGTGAGCGGTTGGCGATCCCCACAATCGACTGGGCCGCCAGGTGAAAGACGGTGTCGACCTCGTACTCGGTCAGCGCCCGCTCCACGAGCGCCAGGTCGGCGACGTCGCCGCGCACCACGTTGACGCGCCGCTCGGTCCCCTCCAGCGTCAGCGCGGAGGTCACGGTGTCGTCGCGCTTGAGCACGGTGACGCGCCCGCCCTGCGCCTCCAGGTCCTTGACCAGCCAGCTTCCCAGCAGTCCGTAGGCGCCGGTGACGAACACCGAGCGGCCGGCCATCGACATCGCCTCCATCGTCTCGCTAGGCGTCCGGCGTCTCGATCGACTTGGCCAGGATCCCGGCGGTCGCGTAGATGTGGGCGAACGCGCGCGCCTCCGGGCCGGTCCACAGGGTCGAGCCGTGGCCGTAGGTGGAGCCGAGCCGCCGCCCGGCGTCGAGCAGGCTGTACGGGCTCCGGCACCCGAGCGCGATGATGTTGCCCTTGTGCAGGCGGATCCGGACGTCGCCGGTCACGTGCCCCTGTGAGCTGTCGAGGAAGGCGCGGATGTCGGTCAGCAGCGGGTCGTAGTAGCGGCCCTCATGAAGCATGTCGCCGAACGTGGTCCCCAGTGACGCCTTCTGGGTCTGCTGGGCGTTGGTGAGCACCAAGCGCTCAAGCTCACGGTGGGCGGCGATGAGGATCATCATCCCGGGCGCCTCGAAGCCGAGACGGCCGACGATGCCCATGATCGTCTGCCCGGTGTGGATTCCCCGGCCGACGCCGTGCACGCCGCCGATCCGGTTGAGCGCGGCCAGCGCGTCGTAACCGGCCACGCCGATCCCGGTTCCGCTGACGTCCACCTCCGGCCCGCCGCTCACCTCAAGCCCAACCGGCAGGCCGCGCTCGAAGGCGATGACGAGCTCGGCCGGCTCATCCGCCGCGTCGGCGATCGACCGGGTCGTCGGCCAGGCCTCCTCCGGCAGGTACTCCCAGGACCCGTACGTCTCCTCGCCGCCGATCGTGGTGCCGAGGATGCCGAAGTTGAACGAGTACATGGCCGTGATCTCGCTGACGGGATGACCGCGCTCGCGCAGGAAGTCGCGTTCCTCCTCACGGGTGTGCTCCTCGTCGCGGATGAGGCCGACGATCTCCAGGTTGGGGGCCAGCGCCTTGGTCACGGCGTCGAAGCGGACGTGGTCGTTGCCGGCTCCCGTGGAGCCGTGGGCGATGGCGTCGGCGCCGCGCTCCAGCGCCACCCGCGTCACCTCCTCGGCCTGGAGCATGCGCTCGACCCCCACGCACGATGGGTACACCCCGTTGCGCAGGTAGTTGGCCTTCAGGATGTAGGAGACGAATTGCTCATACAGGCGGGCTCGCCCGTCGACGACGACGTGCTCTACGGCGCCGAGCGCCTGTGACCGGGTGGCGATGTCCTGCAGTTCTTCGGCGTCAAAGCCGCCGGTGTTGACGGTGACGGTCGTCACCCGCTCACCCCGGTCGACGAGGACGGCGAGGCCGTATGAGGTGTCGAGGCCGCCGGAGAAGGCGAGTACGAAGTGGCGTCCCGGCATTACGGTGTCAGCTCCAGGATCGGGACCTGGCCGTCGGCCAGGCCGGGGGACAGGATGAAGAAGCGGCTGGTCCCGGCGTCGACCTTGGCCTGCATCTCGCGCTGGGTATCCAGGTCGCGGGCGTCCATCCACATCGTGGGAGTGTGCTCCGGCTCGTGGCCGTGGACCGCGGTCCGGTAGATCATCGTGTGCGGCACCGGGTGGAGATCGAGCGTCGGCGCCAGGATCTCCATCGGCCCAAACCGGCGGTGCACCCGGAGGGCCTGGTCGGTGAACTGGGCCACGCCGGTCAGGGTGCGGGCCCTGTAGATCTGCAGGGCCACCCCCTTGACGGTGGTGCCCAGTCCGGGGATCGCCGAGCACAGCGACCACCCCACCCATTCGTCGGCGACCGGTGTCGGAGCCGCGCAGTAGCCGGCGATGGGAACCGGCCCCTCGTGGCGGAGTCGCTGCGCCTCGGCCAGCACCGCCGCCAGCACCTGCTCGGTCCGCGCTCGCGACCGATCGGCACGCGCCTCGGCCAGTGCCGCCCGGGCGGCCTCCTGGGCCAGCGTGACCAGCAGGAACGCCGACGGCAGCAGGCCGAGGTCGATCATGACCCAATTCTGCAACGGGATGCCCTTGTCACCGAAGGCGGTGGCATTGAGCACGTTGTAGACGCGCATGATGTCGGCCTCCGTCCACGGGTTCTGCGGGGGGCCGAGCAGGTCGAGCCCCTTGACCGGCAGGCCGAACGGGCTGGTGTCCAGGCGGCCCAGGACGTCGTGGTTGGAGCACAGGTACAGCTCGTAGCCGGCGGCCAGCAGGTCCCGTGCGCGGGCGGCGATGTCGTCCTTGGTCAGCGGCAAGCGCGCGACTCTATCCGAGCCTCAAGGTCCCCGATCCCCGGCCGATTGACATAACCAGATGAGCATTGAGGCGGCGATCGGTCGCATCGACCAGATCCTCACACTCCAGCAGCAGGTTCGCGATCCGGCATCCCTGGCGTCGCCGAGCTCGGCCACGTCCGGCGGCGCCTCACTGACCGCGGGCACCGGTGCCGCCGGCTCAACCAACTTCGCCTCCGCGCTGGCCAGCGCCCAGGGGCAGAGCAGCTCGGCATCCACCCTGGCAGCCGCGTCGACGCTCGATCCGACCGCCGCCGCGCTCGGCGACACGTCACTGCCGACCGCGTCCACGCTCGCCTCGACCGGGCTGGTGGGCTCGACCGGGCTGGTGGGCTCGACCGGGCTGGTGGGCTCCACCGGGCTGGTGGGCTCCACCGGGCTGCTCGGCTCGGCGGCGCTGCCCGGCACCACCGCCGGTGCCTCCACCGGGGTCCCCACGCAGGTGCAGGCGATGATCGACCAGGCCAACTCACTCGTCGGCAAGCCCTACGTCTGGGGCGGCGGCCACTCCGGTTGGGCCCCCCAGGCGGGTTATGACTGCTCCGGTTTCGTCTCCTCGGTCCTCCACGCCGGCGGGTATCTCAGCTCGCCCGCCGACACGGTCACGCTGCCCAGCCAGCCCGGCATCGAGCAGGGCCCCGGCCAGTACGTGACGATTTATGACCGGACGGGGGCGGGCGAGAACGGCCATGTGATCATCGAGATCAACGGCCAGTTCTACGAGTCCGGCGGCGAGAGCGGCGCCTGGGGCGGGGGCGGCGGCGTCGAGAAGATCGGCACCCCCAGCGCGTCCTACCTGGCGACGTTCGACGACGTCCTGCACCCGGCCGGTCTGTGAGCGCGGGCAGCGCCGCCCGCGCACCCGGGCCGAGGGACGCGACCTGCGAGCATTAGGGGCATGAGCGAACACGACAACTTCGAGGACCGGCTGCGCGCGATGGCCGACGAGATCAGCCGATCGCTGCAGCGCATGTCCGAGGTCGATCTGGATGATCTCGCCGACCGGTACGGGATCGACGTCGACCGGGCCCGCACCTTCGCCGACGCCGCCGGCCGCTGGCTCAGCGATCAGCTGTCCGGCGCCGAGCCGTTCTTCAGCGAGGGCCGGCGCGAGCAGCGGGAGAACGCCCCCGCTCCGGTCAAGACCCCCCGCCCGGCGGAGACGCCCAGCCCCGGGGTCGCCCCCCATCCCCTCGACCCGGCCACCGGCGATCAGGGTCTGGCGCTGAGCGCGCTCGACTCCGGCCGCTGGACGGTCCGGCCGGGCAGCAACCAACTGGCCGGCACGGGCGAGGGGCCGCCCCCGCCGACGGCGCCGGATCTGGTCAGCGAGCTGCGGGCCCGCGACTGGATCACGGCCGACGGAACGCTGACCCTCGTCGGACGCCACGCGCTGACCCGCTGGTGCCGAGCCGCCGAGGAGCCGGCACCGCCGCCGCCGGAGACCCCCAGCGCGTAGTCGGCCGCGGGCGCTCAAGCATCTGCGCCCGGCGGCCGATTAACGGGCCCACGTGACACGGACGAGCCCCGCTTCGGCTGCTGCTGACACGCCCGGTGTGCCGGCACCGGCCGAGGCCCTACGCCAGGCCGAAGCGCTGTTCACCGCCGGCCAACCGGATGAGGCGCGCATTCGCCTCGAGCAACTGCTCGAGGGTTGCGCTCCTGACTCAGCGCTGCGCCCGGACATCCTGAGCGACCTGGCGGTCATCGCCGCCGCCCGCGGCGACCTGGATGACGCGGTGCGTCTCGCGTCGGGCGCGCTGGAGCGGCAACCGGATCACGGCTCGGCTCTGGAGGTGATGACACACTGCACGTCGGTTCGCCGCACCCGAGCCCTCGCGCACGCCCAGGTGCTTCAGGACGCGCGGATCGCCGAGTACCGGCTCCTGTCCACGTGCGTGCGCGTGCGGGGCGAGCCGGTCACCGAACAGCCGCTGCTGCTGCTCGGCGATGGTCAGATCAGTTTCGGAGACAAGGTGCAGTTCGGCTGGAGGGCCTCACCCGGCTTCTATGACCGGTACTGCTACGTCGAGGCGGCTCACCAGCACACCCTGGTCGAGGTCGGCAGCGGCTCGCTGATCAACAATGGCGTCACGCTCCGGGCGGAGGGCCCGGGCATCTCAATCGGCTCAGACTGCCTGTTCGGCTGGAACGTGGAGGTCCTCGACAGCGACTTCCATGATCTTCACCCGGCCCGACGCCGGACCGGCACCCCGGTCACCGGACGCGTCGAGATCGGCAACAACGCGTTCATCGGCGCCAACACCGTCGTGACGAAGGGTGTGACGATCGGAGACGACACCGTGGTGGGCGCCGGCTCACTCGTGGTCAGCTCGCTCCCCGCCCGGGTGATTGCCGCCGGGGCCCCGGCCAAGGTCATCAGGGAATTGGACGCGGACTGACATGAGCTGGCCGTCGGTCACCTGCGTCATGACCGCATACAACTACGCACGCTACGTGGCGGGCGCCCTACAGAGCGTGCTGACCCAGGACTACCCTCCCCACCTGCTCGATGTGATCGTTGTCGACGACGGGTCAACGGACGGGACAGCCGACGTCGTCCGTCGCGTTGGAGCCCGCTCGGACGGACGCGTCACGCTCGTCCGCCAGGCGAACGCCGGGCTCGCCGCAGCCACCCAGGCCGCGCTCGATCGCTCGGGCGGGGAGCTGATCGCCATCTGCGATGCGGACGATGAGTGGCTCCCGGGCAAGGTCAGATGCCAGGTGGAGTTCCTCCGCGCGCGACCGGAGGTGTCGCTCGTCTACGGCGACATGCAGGTGATCGACGAGTCCGGGTCGTTGCTCGATGCGTCGTTCTTTCGCCGTCAGAACGTGTCGCCGCGGCGCGGCCGGACGCTCGACGAGCTCGTCGCCGTCAATTTCACCACCAACTCCACGCTGATGTTGCGGGCCCGCGACCTGGTCGCCATCCCGGCCCAGAGCCCGTACGCGGACTACTGGCTGGTGATGCACGCAGCGGCGGTGGGTGAGCTGGAGCTGGTGGAGCGACCCCTCGCCAACTATCGGCTGCACGGCTCGAACATGAGCTTTGGCGCCGCCGGCGACCGCGAGATCCGTGAAGCCAGGCGTGAGCTGATGATCCGGCGGCTGATCTTGAGCGGCGATGTGGGAGATCACGTCGCGCCGCGGGTCCTGGCCGCGGCGGTGCTCGATCTCCATGGTCGCGCTCACGCCATCAGCCGGACGGCGGGCCTGCCGCTGGCGGATGTTCTGCCCGTCTCCGAGGCGCAGCGCCGCCGGGCTGAAGCCGAGCTGGAGGGGACGTTCGCCGAGCCGGATCCTGAGCGCCGCCTCCGGGCGCGCGCGCTGGCGTGGCTGCTCGATCCGCTGAGTGAGGCCGCCGGGTCGTTGATCGGCGAGCTCGCGCCGGCGCCGCTGGTCACCGCCCAGGCGCCGGCCAGGACGCCCGGCCCGGGCTCCCATCCACCACGCCGGGTCACGGTGGCGTCGGCCGCCGAGCTGATCGCCCACCCCCACGTGATCGCCGAGTACTGCGCGCGGATGGCGCCGGTCAGCGACGCGACGCTGGTGATCGTCGCCGATCCGCATGAGCTGGAGGGCACCGCGACTCGGCTGCGAGTCGCCATGGAGGAGGTCGGCGTGGATCCTGACGCCTGCCCGGACATGGCGATCGTGCCCGCCTCCGAGCTTCGCACCATCGCGGGCCGGTCTCTGCTGGGGCGCGCTGCGCGGCTGACACCCTGCCCGGAGCTTGTGGTCAGCGACGCGCGGTGACGGCTGCGCCGGCGGGGCGTGCGTCGTAGAATGCGCATCGCACCGACTCGGTGTCGGCGATCGCCGGCGATGGAACAGGAAGGTCGCCGACGGCCTCTCCGGTGAGCAGTCGCGCATACCGCGGGCCCATCACCTCCCACGTGTAGCAGGCCTCCCAGTGGCTGCTGCCGGCGGCGCCGAGCGAGCGTGCGGCTTGCCGATCCGTCAGCAGGAAGTCGATGCCCTCGCCGAACAGGTGGAGCGGCAGGATCAGGCCGCCGGCGTGGTCATGCGCGGCTCCACAGGTCGGAGTGGCGATCCAGGGCAGGCGCCGGCTCATGGCCTCCAGCAGCACGAGTGGTGTCGCTTCGGCGTGCGATGGCAGGAGCAGGATGCTGGCGTCTCGCATGGCTGCCGCCACTCCGTCCGGGCCGGCGCGGCCGAGGAGACGTACCCGCGGGTCGGCCTCGGCCAGAGCCACGACCTCCCCGGCGATGTGCGGGAACTCCGGCGAGGCGTCTCCGATGATCGCCAGGCGCCAGTCGCCGTCGTGGGCGTGCAGGACCCGGAGCAATCCAAGGTGGTTCTTCTCCGGCCACATGTTCGCCACCATGAGCAGGAGCGGTGCGTCCGCACCGAGAGCGACTGTGGGCGACGCCGCCGCCGGGAGCGTCGGCTCGCTGGCGTTCGGCACGTACACCCCGCGCACTCCCAGGTCCTCGCACAGTCGCACGTCCGGCCCGGAATGGGAGCTGTAGCCGACGATCTCGGCGCTCGCCAGCAGCCGAGCGTACTCGCTCAGGACCCGCGGGTCAGAGCGCAGTGCAGCATCGATCTCGGCATTGATGCACGGCACCACCACCAGTCGCGGGTGCGGTGCCGGCAGCCTCAGGCTGGCGATCACCGGCCAGCAGGTTGGAGCCGAGAACACGAGTATCGCGTCGTAGCGGTGCTCGCTGATCAGCCCCTGAAGGCTGGCCTGCGGGTCGGCGCCGATCTCGCGGATCGTCATCCCGCGATGCACCCGCTCGGTGCGGGCCGCGAGCGGACGCGTCGCCACCTCCACGCTGATCCCCTCGCGCTGGAGGGCGCACCCGGCAGCCTCGGCCAGCCGTTCGGAGCCGCCGACCGAGGGGTGAAACCAGTCGACGACGATGAGCACGCGCCTCCCGGCCGGCCGGACAACCTGGATCGCCGTCCTGCGGGCCGGAGGCGCCCCGAGGTCATTGCGGCGTCGGATCTCCTCCAGTTCGCGTGACGTGTCGTCGCCCAGATCGCGCGCCCTCTCCAGTGCCGAAACGGCGTCGGCAAAGCGCCGCCGCTGAAGGAGAAGGGCAGCCAGCCGGCGCCATTGGGCGGCGACGTCCGGCTCGGCCTCGGCCGCGCGTCGCGCCCAGTGCGCGGCCTGAACCAGATCTCCGCCGGCCTCACACATCGCGGACAGGTTTTCGAGTGCCGGAACGTAACCGGGATCGCGCTGCAACGCGCTCAGCAGGTGCCAGTGCGCCACCTCGTGACGGCCCTCGCCCCACGCGATGACGGCGAGGTCGCTCAGCGCCTGGACCTGGTCGCCTGCGGCTGCCGCGGGATCGTCGAGCACCATGGCCAGTTGCGCCTGGGCCGCCACCACATCTCCGGCGGCATAGTCGGCCTCCGCCTGTTCGATCGCCGCGCACGTCATGGGCGCGCCGCCAGGATCCCCCGCGCATGCTCAGGTCGAACGTGCAGGCTGAGGGCGTCCACCTGGAGCACGGGGAGGCCCGCGGCGGCCACGCATCCTGCGACCTCGCCGAGCAGGTCGGCGGCGAGCGTCTGCTGGAGGAGGCCTGCGGGCCAGGCGGAGAGGCGGTCGACCGCGTCCTCGAGCTCCAGGTTGCCGCTCAGCTGGCAGGCCGTGGCCAGCGCTTGGGCGCCCTCGCGCGCCCGGGAGAGCCGCCGCCGAGGATCGGCGGGATCGCGGACCGCGCGCTCAACGCCGCCGAGCAAAGAGCGGATGACCACCTGCCGCTCGTCCATCCGGGACTCGCCGACGATGTGGCCGACGGCGGCGCGCGGGATCCAGCGCGTGGCGCCCAGCGCATGACGATGGATCGTCTCGGCGGCCACGATCTCCTCACCGCCCAGCCGCGTGTCCGGGGAGACGCCGAACGCGGGGTCGAAGCCGCCGATCGCGGTCAGCGCATCGCGCCGCGCCGCCCAGTTGCCGCCGTAGACGTGATCTGGCGGAGCGATCTCCCGGTCGCGATCGCCGAGGTGGAGCACGGCGAACAACCGCTCGACCCCCGCCGGCGGCCAATCCGCCGCGCGGGACTGGGGCCAGAGGGGGCAGATGGGGCCTCCGGCGATGGCGACTCCCGGGCCAGCCAGGCCCGTCGTGAGATGAGCCAGCCATCCGGGAGCCGGCCGCGCGTCGTCGTCGAGATAGACGATCAGTGCGTGCCGGGCCGCGGCGAATCCGGCGTTGCGGGCGTGGCTGAGTCCGGCCCGCGGCTCGGAGACCACTCGGACCAGGCCGGGGTGGCACCGGGCCAGCTCGGCGCCCACCGCGGCGGTGTCATCGGTGGACGCGTTGTCGACGAGGACGATCTCGCCGCGCAACCCGTCCGCCAGGACCGACGCCACAGCGGCCCCCAGCTCATGGGCGCGGTTGTGCGAGCAGATCACAACGGTGGCCGGCGGCCCGGTCACGCGGCGCACGTGGGCATCAGCGGCCACCGTGAGGGGACCGCGCCGAGCCGCCCAGCCTCCGAGCTGGGTCTCGAACTGCCCCTCCTTGGCCGGAAACTCGCCGGGGAGCTCCAGCCAGGTCTGGCGCCGCGCCGCCAGGCAGTCGAGCGCGAGCGCCTGGGGCGCAGCGCCTCCGTTCTCTGGGACGAGCTCCCCGGCCGAGCCGAATGTCCAGCCGCCCGCGACCTTGTCGATGCGGGGAGCGGCCAGGACAGCGCCGCCGTCGAGCGCCGCCAGGAGTGGCGGGACCAGGCCGGGACCCGGATGGGCCAGCGCGTCGAGCACGATCACGGAGTCCGCCCGGGCGGCCCCCACCGCGCGCTGGAGGGTGCCCCGCCGGCCCAGCGGATGATCGGAGATGACCATTCGCGCACCGGAGCCGGCTCCCTGAAGCGCGGCCAGCGTCACCGGGTCAGGCGCGTCGCCGGCCACCACCACCTCGATGTCGTCGCCGGCGATCGCCTGAGCGAGCGCCCTCAGCTGGGCGCCGGCGAGAGCCGCGTCATCCGGAGACAGGACGACAACGCTGGCCGACGGCGCCGCCGATTTCGCCCGTGAGGGCCACGACGCGTCCGTCGGCGCCGGCTCGGCTCGCGATGGAAGTGGCAGCGGCCGATCGGTCGGCACCAGATCGATATCCGGGATCGCGTGCTCGTCGAAGCCGAGCGCGCGGATCTCGGCGGTGATCCGCTCCACGGCCAGCGCCTGCGCTTCGGACGTCGCCGGCACCGGCACCACCAGCCGGGCGTCGTCGGCGGCCGCATGCGTGTGCAGGTATGCGGTGATCGAGGCTTCGGTGCCGAGCCAGAGCGGTCCGGCCAGCCGCGAAAGAAGCTCGCTGAGGGCGGCGCGCGCGGCCTCCGGGCCCAGCAGCGCCTCGATGCGCGCCCGGCCGTCCGCCGACCGCTGGGTCCATAGGTCGGCGTTGGCGTGCAGGCGGATCACCGCGTCGGCGAACGCCGCCGGCTCGTCAGCCAGGCTGACGTGCCGATCCGGCTCCAGGTCCATCCCCTCGAAGGCGATCCGCGTGCCGACGACCGGCACTCCGGCTGCCAGGGCCTCGCCCACCTTGCCCTTGACGCCCGCTCCGAACCGCAGGGGCGCGATCGACACCCGGGCGGCGTCGAGGTACGGTCGCACCGACGGAACGCGCCCGGGAACCGCGACGCGCTCGCCGGCGAGCGCCAGGATCGCGGGTGGTGCTGACCCGCCCACGAGGGTCAGCATGGAGTCCGGAAGCTCGGCGCTGATCCGCGGCCAGATCTCGGCGTGGAAGTGCAGGACGCCGTCGACGTTGGGTTGGTGGCCGTAGTAGCCGATGAACACGACGCCGTGTCGCTGTTCCCATGGCGGTCCGGGAGGGGCCGGCGCATGGATGTTGGAGATGACGGCGACCGGCACGTCCGGAGCAAGCGCCCGGACCGCCTCTGCGTCGGCCTGTGACACGGCGACGACGGCGTCGACGGCCGCGTAGGCCGCGACCTCGCGGGCCCGCGTCCGGTGGGCGGCCGCCAGCGCCGACGCGTCGCCGGACAGCTCCGCGCCCCGCGCCTCGCGAATCCAATTGACGTCGCCGGTGTCGGCCACCACCCGCGCCAGCGGCGCGTGGGCGCGGACGAGCGGCGTGTACTGCTCGGCGATCGCAACCTCCGACAGCCACACGACGTCCCATCGGCCGGCGCCCAGGAGCGCGGGGAGGTCGCGCACCTGACCGGTGATCGGCCGGCCGGCGGCGGCCGCCCGCTCCGGATCTCCGCAGATGACCTGTACTCCGAGGCGCTCCAGTTCCAGTGCGGCAGCCGCCTGCTCGGCGGGCGCGGAGCGGGCGAGCAGGGTGACATCGTGGCCTTCGCGCACCATCAGCGACAGCAAGGCCTGCAGCCGGACCGACAGCGAGTTGAGCGTCGGCATCGGGACCTCGGCGTGAACCGCCAGGACGCGCAGCCGGCGGCTCACGAGGCGCTCCCCAGCACCGTGCGCAGGGTGTCGGCACCGGCCCGGAGCACGACGTTCCCGGCGGCGCGCGCCATTCGCTCGTGGCCGTCGCATCCGTCGTGGAGGGCCACGTACGCTGACATTGCCGCGAACAGGCGGCTGTCACGCTCGGGGGTCAGTGGCTCCATGAGGACGTTGATGTCCGCGCAGGCATCCAGCTCAAGCCCGGTCGCGGCCCGGAGGACGTGAGCCTCCAGCTCCGCGGGACTGCCGTCGACGCGCGGGTCGGCGAGCAGGTACAGGCACGCGCGGGTCTGCGGCGTGGTGGTCGCGTCCCAGTCCGAGAGCAGATGCGCCAGCCGATCCTCGCCCTGCCACGCCGGCGCCGCCAGCACCCGGACGTCGACGTCCTCGGTGAGGGGGAACGGCTTCGGCTCCCGCGGCCCGGCGAGCAGCGGGCGCCGGGCGGCCAGTGCGCCGATGCGCTCGCCGTATCGCAGCGCGACGGCGTCCCACGACAGTCTCCGGGCGGCGTCGCGGGCGGCGCCCCCGCGCCGCCGCCGCTCTTCCGAGGTGCTCGCCGCCTGGCGCAGAAGCTCGACGAGATGGCCGACGTCTGGTTCGAGGACCCACGGTTGACCTGCGGTCTGAAACTGGCCGAGGCGCGAGTCGGCGAAAAACGTTCGCGTGGCCCGAATGCGCCAGGAGGCCTCCGGTGGACAGAACTCATCGGTGGGTCCCCCGGCGGTCGCGATCACGGGTAGGCCGCAGGCCATGGCCTCCAGCACCGGCATGGCGAAGCCCTCGCCGCGGTAGGGATGGACGAGCACGTCACAGCTGCGGTACAGGGCGGCGAGCTCCTGACTGGTGAGCTCCTCGTCATGGAACTCGATGCGGGGCAGCTCGCCGCTGTCCGCGTGGGCGCGAATCTCGGTTCGGTCGCCGTCCCGGTAGATCCCGTCGGCGCCGAAGTCCTTGACTACCAGGGTGACGTCGTTGCGGCCGGCGAACGCCGTCTGCCATGCCCGGAGGAGCACGTCAGGTCCCTTGCGCCACACCAGGCCACCCACGAACAGAAAGCGGACGTCCACGTCGCTGGGACGGACATGATCGGCCGGCGCGAACACGTCGAGGTCGACGCCGTTGGGAATCGTCACCACCCGCTCAGGCGGGACTCCTCCGGTCACGTACATGTCGCGGACGTAGTCGCTGGGCACCCACACCTCGTCGACGTTGGCGACGATCTGCTCGATGAACTCGGTCGGCACGGCTCCGAACTCCCAGGGCTGGATGACGGCCAGTCGGCCGGCGGGAGGCGGGCTGAGGTCCGGCGGCCACTGGTGGCGGACCTCGACGTCGGCGGCGTGAGGGAGCGGATGATCGAGCGGCGCGCGGTCTCGCGTGATCCGCTGGACCGGCCCCGTCAGCCGCTCGGCGATACGGTCGTTGATGATCGACAGGCTGGTGGGCAGGCCGTGATCGCCCTGCCAGCGCACCGCCGCCGGCGCCGGCGCGTCGGTCACGCGGCCGGGACGCAGACCTGCGTAGTACGCCTCGAGGTCGTCGATGTAGGCGTCGAATGGGCGAGGCGCGGCGATCGCCCCCTGGAGCTGCTCCAGCAGCCCGGGCTCCAGCGCCAGCCGATCGAGCCGGCGGGCCAGGTCGGCGGCGTCGAGGCCGTCGAACAGCAGGCCGTCGACCCCGTCGGTGACCGCCTCGGGCAGGCCCCCCAGCCGAGGCACGATCAGCGGGATGCGGGCAGCGTGGCACTCGGCCGCGGCCAGCGGTGCGCAATCCCACCACATGGAGGGCAGAACGGCGGCGTCGACCGAGGCGAGCCGCTCGCCGATCTGGTCAGGTGAGAATGAGCCCCGGAGGGTGACCACGCCGCGGCGGTCCTGAGCCCTCAGGGCGGCGGCGAACCGGTCAGGAACCTCGCCGACGATCTCCACGCGGATGCTGGCCTGTGTGCGCTGAGCCGCCTCGACGAGCAGCTGCGGGCCCTTGTGGGGGTAGGCCGACCCCAGGAACGCGACCGTCAGGGTGTCCGGATCGACCCGGCCCGGGGTCCGCGCATCGCCGACCTCGTCCCAGATCCGGGTCTCGTGCGGCATCGCCTGCCGGACCACGTCGACGAGCTCGGCCGGGTAGCCGGCGGCGATGAGCGTGCGCCGCACGGCGTCGGAGACCGCCAGGATCGCGGTCAGGCTGCGCTGCGCCCGCGCGCGGATCTCCGCCAGCCGGATGCGATGTCCGGGAACATCAGGGCTGGCCGTGCATGACGCGCAGGCGCTGCCGTCCCCGGGCCCCGGGCAGATCGAGCCCTGTCCGGTGAGCAGGTAGGCCCGGGGGCAGACCAGCCAGTAGTTGTGCGTCGAGAAGTAGGAGGGGATCCCGCGTGAGGACGTCTGATCCATGAGCGAGGCGCCGAGGTTGTGCAGGTTGTGGAAATGCACGACGTGCGGCCGAACCCGGTCGAGCACCTGCGCGAAGGCGGCCGAGATCGGCGGATCGTCGATCTCACGTAGCGGCTGGCCGATGTCGAACAGCCCGTGGGCGCGATTGTGGACTCCGATGAGCTCCACGCCGTCTTCCCGCCACTCGCGCACCTCGTACGGAATGCGCCGCTCGGTGGGTGCGACGGCGGCATGGAACACGGTCACCTCCCAGCCGCGGCGGGCCAGCTCCTTGGCCGCCAGGCGGGGCACGGTCGTGCCGCCGCCGCTGTCGTTGAAGCCGAACGAGGTCATCAGCAGACGACGGCCGGACGCGGGGGGCATGATCGGTTTAATCGGCGGGCGGCGCGGCGTTTTGAGCCGTTGGGCCGTCTAGACCGCGACCTGCTGGTAAAGCGTGGGCAGGCTTGGATACCCGCTCGAGGCCCAGCCGGAGCTCTGCAACGCGGAGATCTGCGCCGCCGGGCCTTGGCCGGCGGTGGCCAGGATGGCCTGGATGCCGGAGCTGGCGGTGCCGTATCCGGGGATGGTGTTCTGTCCCTTCAGCCAGCCGGCGGTGGCGTCCGCGGCGGCGACCGGATCGCTCCAGATGGGGTCCGACGACCCGTACGTGCCGCTGTCCGTGTAGCCGATGTTCAGCCAGTCGTTGTTGTTGGCGTTCTGGCGGGAGACGGCGGCGCCGCCGGACTCCTCGGCGAGCATCCAGGCGGAGACGACGCCCGGATCCAGGCCGGTGTCGGTGGCCAGGCGGGAGGCGAACTGCTGTTGGGCGGAGGTCAGCATGGTGCCGGCGGCGGGCGGCAGCCCGGCGCCGCCGGTGGCCGGCGCGCTGCCCATCGCGCTCGACAGCGCCGTGGAGAACGTCATCGAGGCACCGGTGGCAGATGATGCCTGGCCGGCGGCGGTCTGCGTTGACGAGGGCGCGACGAAGGCGCTCTGCAGGTTGGAGATCTCCGAATAGATCTGCGAGACCCGTGTCACGGCGTCGGTGAAGCTCATCTTCTCCACTGGTGATCGACGCCGGGGCCGGCCGACTTGAGCGCTAAACAAAAGCGAGACGGGCATGCCAAGGCAGCCCGCCTCGCTCCAACCGTTCCCTCGATGGATCGGATGTTCGATATAGCCTCGCGTTTGGTTTGCGACCTGGGTGAGAGCGAGGCGGTTGTTCTCGCGGCGGACAGCCGAGCTGCCGCGGTCGAGCTTGGGTCGTCCGCTGGGCGGCAGCCGGGGAGCGCCGGCCGGGCGGACGGAAGTCTTGATGGCGATTCGCCTGCCCGGGTGGCGCGCGAACGCGCCACCCGGATCAGACGAAGGATGGATCAGCCGAGGAGCTTGAGGATCAGCTGCGGCTGCGAGTTGGCCTGGGCCAGCATGGAGGTGCCGGCCTGCTCCAGGATCTGCTGCTGGGTCAGCTTCGTCATCTCCTGAGCCATGTTGACGTCCTTGATCTGGCTGTTGGACGCCGACAGGTTCTGCTCGGTCGAGGAGATCGAGTCCGACGTGTACTGGAGACGGTTCTGGACCGCGCCCAGCGTCGCCGCCTGCGTGGAGATGGCATTGATGGCCGACGTCACGGCGGTCAGAGCGGTGCTCTGGCTCAGGTCGATAACCGTGTTACCCGCGCCCCAGCCGGTGAGGCCGGCCGCGGTGTTCAACGTGCCCTCGACGCTGGAGAACGTCGCGGTCAGCGTGTCGGCGGCGTTGGCGCCCACCTGGAAGGTGACGGTTCCGCTGCTGCCCGCTGAGCCGTCGAGCAGGTTGATGTTGTTGAAGTTCGAGGCCTTCTGCTGACGGTCGATCTCGCTCGTCAGCTGGTTGACCTCGGCCTGGATGTCGGCCTTGTCGGTGGCGGAGTTGGAGCCGTTGTTGTACTGGACACCCAGCTCATAGATCCGCTGCAGCATGTTCTGAACATTGTTGAGTGAGCTGGAAGCGGTCTGCACCATCGAGACGGCGTCGTTGGTGTTCCGGCCGGCCTGGTCGAGGCCGTTGATCTGCGAGGTCAGGCCCTGCGAGATCGCGTACCCGGCGGCGTCGTCGGCGGCGGTGTTGATGCGCAGTCCGGAGGACAGGCGCGACATCGAGGTCGCGACGGCGTTCGATGAATTCAGCAGGTTCTGCTGAGTGTTCATCGCCGAGATGTTGGTGAGAATGGAAAGGGACATGGAGTACACCTCCGTGGTGTGGTCGTTTTGTTGTCCCCCGGCTGCTCCTTGCGGCCGGTCACACCCGTTATCGGCCCCTGAGACGGTGACTTGAGATGCACCGCTGACTGTCCAGGTTCGGCTGGACGTTCGCCGCCACCCTCGATCTGACTACTGGGAGAACCCGCCGGCCTGGGGCGGAATCTCCCCCAGAATGGCACAGTGTCAGGGTTGATCAGGCGGTGACGTCGATGTGCGGATGCCCGTCGTCGACGGCATCGTCGTCCCCATCGTCGTCGCGCTGCTGACGCTCCCGGGCCCGGCGGCGCCGCTCCTCCGCCGCCCGACGCTGGCGCTCGTCACGCTGCTGTTGGCTGCGCCCCACCCCGGGCGGGGGGGTCACTGGTGAGATGCGTGGCGCCTGCGGAACGATTGGGTGAATCGGATCCATGGCCGGCGCTCACTCATTCGCCGTCAGTGCCGCTGCTTCCTGCCGACGGGGCCAGCGGACCCGCCGCCGGCGGTTCCTGCTGGAAGGTGGCGCGTCCGCTCTCGACGGCGGCGCGGAGCTCGGCCAGGACGAGGTGGCGCCAGATCGTCACTGAGCACGCCCAGGCGAGCATGTAGCCGGCGATGCCGACCGCGGTCGCCCGCAGGGCGACCTGATCAGCGGGAACCCCGGCCTTGTATGACAGATAGGCGGCGATGGCGAAGAAGCCGACCCCGCCCAGGCCCTTGGCGCGCCTCACCTGAGCGACGGCCCGCGGGTGACCGGCGACGCTGATGCCGTCGGCCGCGGCGGTCTTGCCCTTCTTGGCCTTCTTGCCGCCCTTGGCCTTGTTGCCCTTTTGGGCGGCTGACTTGTCGTTCTTGGCCATGATGGCTCCTACAGGCAGTCGCCGCGTGTCCGGGCCCGGGCCGTGCGCATGCACTCGAACACAAATCGAATGAGACGCTGCCGGTCCTCCTCGGCGATCTCCTCAAACACCAGCGCCCGCTTCCCGTCATCGCGGATGCGGACGACCCGGGCGGTGCCGTGCACCGGAATCTGCCGGCGGCCGAGCGCGATCGTGAAGCTCACCTGCTGGCCCGGCGCCAGCTCGTCGGCGCCGACCAGGAGCATCCCGCCGCCGCTCACGTCGACCGTGTACGCGAGGCGCTGGCTCGTGTCCTGCGTATCGAGGGTGACCGGCTGGGGCGCGGTGACACGGACGAACGAGCGCCGCTGGCTGACATCCGCCGGGCCGGTGGCCTCGAACCGGATGAGCGATCGGTCCTCGAACACCGCCTCGCCGTGTAGGCGGACGACGCCGCGGACCGACGTGTACTCGAGGTCGGCCGCAGGTACGCGGTCGTCCTCGCCGTGGCTGTCGCTCTCGACGAGCACCACCAGCACGACGTCCTGGCCGCGCTTGAACGTGCGGACGGGCAGTTGCTCGCCGTCGGCCGTGGTCAGCTTGCCCTGGCCCTCGCCGGGGAGGTATCGCACATTGCTCGAGGCTGTGTCTGCGGGCGTGCTCATCTACAACAGAGAGGTCGCGATATCCCCTGCATCGGCAGAAGCGATTGCGTTCTGAAGGTCCAGTCCGGTGTGCGTGTAGGCGATTGGGATCGACGTCCGCATCGCCAGCTCGGCGATCACGCCCAACTGATCGGTCTCGTCGACGTGGGTGGCGATGATGCCGGCCAGGTCAAAAGGCGAGAAGCCGTCGACGAGCTTGAGGCCGGCGGGGAGGCTGAGGGTGGCCGGAACCGCCAGATAGACGGCATCCAGCTCGAAGCTGCGCACGGCCTCGGCGATGACGTCGATCGCCGAGCCGTCGCCCGGCGTGGCCGACGCGGTGTCGATGATGACCAGCGACTCCTCGCGCGCGGACGCGACGGCGCGCGCCGTGGCGCGGGTCCGCATCGCCGGGATGATGTTGACGTCCTCGCCGTGCAGCAGCTCGCCCAGCTCGTCCTCGCGGGCCGGGGAGCCGAAGCTGGCGACGCTCACCGGGATGCCGGCCTCGGCATAGGCGGTGGCCAGAGCCGCCACGGAACGCGTCTTCCCTGAGCCCCCGGCCCCCACGACGGCGATCGCGCCCCGGCGCGGAACCGGCCGCGGAGGGGGAAGAGCCGAGGCGATCGCCGAGCGGACCTCGTCGGCCAGCTCGCTGTCCGAGCTGAACGGGCCGCGCCGGGAGACGGCGGCGGCGACAAGCGTCGACGCGCGTTGTCCGCTCACCCCGGACTGCACCAGGCGCTCCCCCAGCTGGGCCTCGCGCCGATGCTCCTCCTCGCGCCGTCGCGCGCGGGCATCGGCCTCTGGGTCCGGCTGCGGCCCGGCGGTCTCCGGGGTGGGCGTGGGGCCCGGCGGCGGGGGGACGGGCGTGGCCGGCGGGCTGTAGGGCGATGCCGGCAGCTGCGGCGGTGCCGTGTACCGCGCCTCCAGCTCCAGGTTGCGACGCTCGTTGGCGGCGGCGGTCGCCTCCAGCGCGGCGCGGAGCATCCGCTCGGCGACCGGCAGGATGCCCCCGCGGCGCCGGGGTCCGTACGGGGAGGGCGGCCAAGGCTGGTGGCCGCCCGCCGGGGCGGTGTGGGGAGCGGGCTGAGGCGCCGGAGTGCTCGCCGCCTGAGGCGGACCCTGGGGGGTCGTTGGAGCCGGCACCGGAGACCCGGCCTGCGAAGCCGGCGTTGTCGATGCCGGTGGAGTCGGCGCGGCCCGTGGCGCGGGCTGGCGCGCCGGCGTCGGCGCCAGCGGCGGCGGCGCGCCGGATGCGGCCGGTGCGGGATGCGCGCGCGTGGGGACTGCGGGCTCGGCGCGGGCGGCCTGGACCTGTTCGGCGGCGAACGTCATCCACGGCGCGGTGGGGTCCGGGGTCAGATCGATCGGCTCCGGTTCCGGCGCAGGCTCCGGCTCCGGCTCGACGAAGGCCGGCGGGGACGGCTCGGACCGGATCGCCGGGGCGGGCTCGGCCTCGACGGGGGAGAACGGCTCCGCCTCGGCCTCGACCTCGGACGGAGCAGCGGGCTCGGCCTCGACGGGTTCGGCGGGTTCGGCGAAGTTGACCTCGGCCAGATCGAGCAGGCGATGCGAGAGCGTCGGCGGTGGCGTCTCATCCAGGGCCGGCGATTCCGGGACGGCCGCCTCCTCCTCGTCCGTCGCGTCCTCCTCTTCCAGCTCGTCGAAGGGGATGAAGGCAGGCGTGGCCGGCCGGATGGGCGCCGGCTGGGACACGGGGGCCGGGGGCGGCTCCTGCTCGGCGGCGGACGTCGCCTCCTCCAGGCGGGCGGCGAATGACGCCTCGTCCAGGAACAGGGCCGCGCTCCGACGGGGCAACGCGGCGGGCGGCGGCGGCGCGGCGGGCTTCGGCGGCGCGGCGGGCTCCAGCGGCGTCTCAGGTTGCGCTGCCGTCGCGGGCTCCGGCCACGCGACGGGCTCCGGCCACGTGATGGGCTGCGGCGGCGCGGCCGGCGCGGGTGGCTGCTCGGCGGTCGGCTGCTCCTCGGCGACCGCCTCTTCGTACTCCCCGTACTCCTCGTCCTCGTCGTCGAAGTCGTCGTCATAGACACTCAGGCGCGGGGCGGCCTGGGCGTCGATCTCGACGCACCGCTGGGCGAAGAAGCCGCCGATCCCGCCGGTCAGCCCCTCGCGCTCGCGCAGGATGATGGCGTCCGGACCCAGTTCCTCGCGGATCTGGGGGATGAGCTCCTCGATCGTCCGCCCGCGGTACGTGCGGACCTGGCCGGCACTGCTCCGCTCGCCGTCCCCCGGCGTGCCGAACCGCGCCTCGCTCACGCGCTGATCACCCCAACCGTCTCAACGCTGACGCCCGGGGCGATCTCGTTGTAGGAGCACACCGCCAGGTGGGGTACCGCGGCCTCGACCAGCCGCCGGATGTGGCGGCGCACGCGCGCTGAGCACAGCAGCACCGGCCGCAGCCCGCCCAGCGCCGATGCGTGCTCGGACTGCGAGCGCACCGCGCCCAGGAGCGCTTGGGCCCGCGCGGGCTCCAGCGCCAGGTATTCGCCGTCCGTCGTCTGCGTGATCGAGGTGGCCACTTCTTGCTCAATCGCGGGATCGAGGGTTATAGCGCGCAGCGTCTGGTCAGCATCGAGGTGGGGGGCGGTGATCGCGCGACCCAGTGCCTGCCGGGCGTATTCGGCCAGGAGCCCAGTGTCACGCGTGATCCGCGCCTTGTCTCCCACTGCTTCGACGATAGCGCCCAGATCCCTGATCGAGACCCCCTCTGACAACAAGCTTTGCAGGACGCGCTGGATCTCGCCCAGCGACAGAATCTCCGGCACCACCTCGTTGACCACGGCCTCGTTTGACTCCTTGAGCTGGTCGAGCAGCTGGCGCACGTCCTGGCGGGTGAGCAGGGCGGCGGCGTGGGAGCGGATCGTCTCGGTCAGGTGCGTGACGATCACCGACTCGGCATCCACGACGGTGTAGCCGAGCGCCTCCGCCTCGGAGTGCTGAGCGTCGGCGATCCACACGGCCGGCAGCCCAAACGCCGGCTCGGTGGTGGGGATACCGGACAGGTTGCCGACGGCGTCGCCGGGATCCATCGCCAGCTTGTGACCGGCCATCACCCGGCCGCGCGCCACCTCGGTGCCGCGGACCTTGCACACGTACTCATGGGAGTCCAGGTCGACCTCGTCGTGGATGCGGACGGGCGGGATGACCATGCCGAGCTCACCGGCGATCTGGCGGCGGATGAGCGAGATCCGGCGCACGAGCGACCCGCCGGATCCACGGTCGACGAGCGGCACCAGGCCGAAGCCGATGCCGAGCTCCAGCGGATCGATCGGCAGCTCCTTCATCACCTCGTCGCGCGGCGCCACCTTCGGCTCGGTCTCGGCGGCGGCCGGGAGCGCGGCCGCGGCTGCCTTGGGCGTGAACGCCTCGATGCCGTTCTTGCGCAGCGCCCAGCCAATCGCGAACAGGATGCCGCCGATGAGCAGGAACGGGATCTTGGGCAGTCCCGGCACGAGGGCGAAGGCGATGATGGAGCCGCCGGCCACCAGCGGCGCCTTCTTCTGGCCCAGGATCTGCGTGGCCAGCTCAGTGCCCAGGTCGCTCTTGGACCCTGAGCGGGTGACGATGATGCCGGTCGCCACCGAGATGAGCAGCGCCGGGATCTGGGCGGCCAGGCCGTCGCCGACCGTCAGCAGCGAATAGTGATGCGTCGCGTCGCTGAACGTCAGGTGGTGCTGGAGGACGCCGATGACAATGCCGCCGACCAGGTTGATGGCCGTGATGACGACCGCGGCCATGGCATCGCCCTTGACGAACTTCGAGGCACCATCCATCGCGCCGTAGAAGTCGGCCTCGCGGGCGATCTCAGCGCGGCGGGAGCGCGCCTGCTCGTCGGTGATCAGGCCGGCGTTCAGGTCGGCGTCGATCGCCATCTGCTTGCCCGGCATGGCGTCGAGGGTGAACCGGGCTGAGACCTCGGCGACGCGTCCGGCGCCGTTGGTCACGACGACGAACTGGATGACGACGAGGATCAGGAAGATGACCAGGCCGATGACGACATTGCCGCCGACTACGAACTGACCGAAGTCACGGACCACGGTGCCCGCATCGCCGGTAGTCAGCACCAGGCGGGTGACCGACACGTTGATCGCCAGCCGGAACATCGTGGTCAGGAGCAGCAGCGTGGGGAACGCCGAGAACTCGAGCGCCTTGTTGATGTACATCGTCGCCACCACGATCGCGAGGGCCCCGGAGATGTTCAGGGTGATCATCAGATCGAGCAGCATCGAGGGCAGCGGGATGACGAGCATCGTGACGACCATCACGACGCCGACCGCAGCCAGCAGGTCGGTGTGCTTCAGCACGGTGCGAACGGTGCGGTCCATCAGGCGGCGATCCTCCTCCGGCCGGCCAGCTTGTAAACGAACGCCAGCACCTGCGCCACGGCCGCGTAGAGCTCGGCCGGGATCATCCGGTCGATCTCCACCGAGGCGTGGAGGGCGCGGGCCAGCGGCGGATCAGGGACGATCGGCACGTTGTTCTCCGTGGCGATCCGGCGAATCTGAGCCGCCACCAGGTTCTTGCCCTTGGCGACGACGACCGGGGCGGGCAGCGTCCCGTCGTAGCGCAGCGCCACCGCGTAGTGCGTGGGGTTGGTGACGACGACGTCCGCCGTCGGCACCGCGGCCATCATCCGCGCCCGCGCCGCCTGCTGCTGGCGGCGGCGCAGCGCGCCCCGGACCTCCGGCGGCAGCTGCGTCTCCTTGAACTCGTCCTTGACCTCCTGCTTGGTCATCTTCAGCTGCTTGGAGTGGCGGCGCCGCTGGTGGATCAGATCGACGACCGCGATCAGCAGGTAGACGATCACGACGCGCTCGATGATCGATTTGGCGCCGGAGCTGAGCAGGCTGCCCAGGGCCATCGGCGTCGTCCCCACGCTGGCGCCGAGCGAGCTGATCTGTGGGATGAGGCTGATGGCCGCCACCCCGCCGACGATCGCCACCTTGGTCAGCACCTTGGCCAGCTCGAATCCCACCCGCTTGCCGAACACCTGCTTGAAGCCGTTCACCGGGTTGAGCCGGCGAAAGTCCGGCTTGAGTGCGCCCGCGGTCGTGCGGCCACCCGTCTGGGCGACGTTGGCGATGATGCCGCACAGGGCGCAGATGGCGATGATCGGCGCCACCGTCGATTCGAGCGTCTTCAGCCCTGTCTCCATCAGCCCGTGCAGCCCCGCGGCCGAGGACACGGCCTGCGGCTTGGCGATGAGCGCAAACGCCGCCCGCATTGCTCCGCCGGCGCCGGACACGATCTTGGGCCCCATGAACATGATCCCGGCCAGCCCGGCCGCCAGGACGGCGGCACCGTTGACCTCGCTGCTCTTGGCGATCTGGCCGCGCTTGCGGGCCTCCCGCAGGCGCTTGGGTGTCGCTTTCTCTGTTCTGTCGTCGGCCATGTCAGATGGTGTGCAGCGCGTTCAGGACGGCGTTGGAGATCTGATCGCTCATGAAGGTGCCCAGGAACGGGAGCGCGGCCGAGACGATCAGCATCGCCACGCCCACCTTCAGCGGGAAGCCGACGCCGAAGATGTTGACCTGCGGGACGATCCGGGAGACCATGCCGAACGCCACGTCGGTGATCAGCAGCGCCAGGAGCACCGGCGCCGCGACCTCGAGGGCCGAGACGAAGATGGAGGCGGCCGCCTGCTCGACGCCGGAGGTCAGGCTGGCGATCTGCGGGGCCTTGGTCAGGGGCACCAGGTTGAACGTCCGCGCCAGGCCTCGCAGGGTCCAGGCGTCGCCGCCGATGGCGATGAACATCGCCAGCCCGACGAGCCCGTACACCGTGGACATCACTCCGCCCTGGTTGTTGTCGACGGGGTCGACGATCGAGCCGAACGAGAATCCGGACACGAGATCGGTGATCGATCCTGCCGCTTCCACCGCGGCGAAGACGGCGCCGACGGCGAACGCGAAGGCGCCGCCGACGAGCAGTTGCACCACGAGCAGCCCCACCACCGAAAGCGGGTCGGTGGGAAGCTGCTGGCCGTGGACCGCGAGCGGTGTCAGGCCGATGGCCAGCCCCACCGCGACGACGCTCCGGACGCGGGGCGGCATCATGGGCGAGGAGAACAGTGGCGCCAGGATGAACAGCGGCGTGACCCGCGCCAGCACCAGGAAGAAACCGGTGACCTTCGCGCCACCGATCTGGTGCAGCAGCGTGTTGAGTGTCAGCTGGCTCATCCGCCGATCAGGTGGGGAATCGACAGGTAGAGGTTCTGGGCGTAGGTGACGAGCTGGTCGAGCATCCAGGGGCCGAGGATCACGATCAGGGCTCCCAGACCGATGATCTTGGGGATGAATGACAGGCTCTGTTCCTGGATGGAGGTGACGGCCTGGAAGATGCTGACGAGAAGGCCGACGACCAGGCCGAGGAGCATCATCGGCCCGGCGATCTCGACTGCCAGTGTCATCGCCTGCGTCGCCAGGCTTACGACGGTGTCCTGATTCATGGCTTCACAACGGGTGGGTCAGATGGTCAGTGAAAGCTCGCGACCAGCGAGCGGGTGATCAGATCCCATCCGTCGACGAGGACGAACAGGAGGATCTTGAACGGCAGGGAGATGAATGTCGGTGGCAGCATCACCATGCCGACGCTCGTCAGGGTCGAGGAGACGATGAGGTCGATGATCAGAAACGGCAGAAAGATGAGGAAGCCGATCTGAAATGCCGTCTTGAGCTCGCTCATGATGAACGCCGGAATGAGCACGTAGGTCGGCACCTCGGCTCGCGTCTGCGGTGTCTTGATGTGCGACAGGTTGATGAACAGCGACAGGTCATTGGCTCCCACCTGGCGGAACATGAACTCCCGCAGGGGCTCCTCGGCCCGGGTGATGGCCGTCGACATCTGGATCTGATGCTTTTGCAGCGGCTCCCAGGCGTCCTGTTTGATGGCGCTGATGGTGGGCGACATGACGAACAGCGTCAGAAACAGAGCGATGCCAACCAGCACCTGGTTGGGAGGCGTCGAGTTGGTGCCCACCGCCGACCGGATGAAGCCCAGGACGATGAGGATCCGCGTGAACCCGGTGACCGTGAACAGGATCGCCGGGATGAGCGACAGCCCGCCGATCAGGACGAGGATCTGAAGCGCGTTCGACGAGTCGATCTTCATGACCGCACCGTCATCCGGCGCAGCCCTTCCAGGACCCGGTCCAGGGGACGCTCGGCCGGGTCCAGGTCGTCGGCCATGTCCTGTGGGATCTCGATGCCGTTGGCGATCGCCTCGGCCTCGGTGTAGGTCTTGAGCGCCGTGATGCCCTGCTCGGCCACGCCGACCAGGACGATGTCGCGCCCGGCCCGCACCAGTGCCACCGAGCGGTTCGGACCCAGGGGCAGCGTCGCGATCTGTGACAGCCCGCTTCCGCTGGCCCGGACCACGTCCCGGCCCTTGAGGGCTCGCAGGAGTCGGGCGACCGCGTAGATGATGATGATCACCACCAGCAGGGCGATGATCGTGCGCAGGATGCTCGACCCGCCGCCCGCGGCGGCGACGTGGGCCGTGCCGCTGGTGGTCAGGTGCAGCGGCGTGTTCTCGCCGGTGGGGGCGCTCGCGGCGTCAGCCGCGTGAGCGCACAGGAGCGTGAGGGCGCCGCCCAGGGCGACACCACGTGTCAACGTTTGAGACCGCATCGAGGGGTGACTTCGAGGGAAAAGTCACCCTTGTGATCGGCCGATCCCGGCCCCGCCTTTAATGAGTCCGTCTCAGATCGGTCGACACGTCCTGCCCGGTGGGGACCCGGGCGCCCGTGCCCGGCCTCAGATCCCCGGCCGGCGAACTACGCCAGCGCCTTGCCGACCGCCTCCAGGAGGCGCTCTGGCTGGAACGGCTTGACGACGAAGTCCTTGGCTCCCAGTTTGATCGACTCGATGACCTTCGACTCCTGACCGAGAGCCGAGCACATCAGCACCCGCGCGCTGGGGTCGATCGCCATGATCTCCGCCAGCGCCTCCAGTCCGGTCTTCTCCGGCATCGTGATGTCCAGCATGGTGAGCTCCGGCTTGAGCTCTCGGAAGCGGTCGATCGCCTCCACTCCGTTTCCTGCCTCGCCGATCACGTCATGGCCACCGGAGGCGAGCGCGTCGCTCACGACCTTGCGCATGAAAGCGGCGTCGTCGACTACGAGTACACGGGCCATCAGACAACTGCTCCTTCTGGTTCTGGGGTTGAGGGGGGGAGGGGGTCGATTCCCGGTCGGCCTCCGACGGCATCGCACTGGAACGCCCACTCGCCGTCATCGGTGACGATCAGGCGACCTTGAGCGAAGCGGACCCCGTTGACAAACAGGTCGACGGGAGCCTCGGCCTCCTGGTTGAGCTCCACCACGGAGCCCAGCGGGAGCCCAAGAGCCCGGCCCAGGGGGAGGTGGGCGCGCCCCAGTTCGGCCCACACCCGCAGCTTGACCTCGCCGAGCGCCTCCTCCAGCGCCGTTCCCTGCGCCTCGCCGGCGGATTGGCCGGCGGCGGCGCCGTCGCCTGCGCCGTCGGAGAGCTCATTGAGCTCGTCCAGCGCTCGCGCCATGCGCACCACGAACGCGGCGGGGACGAGTTGGATCAGCCGGCAGGCCTCGCCTGCGATCGAGAAGGTCGTCGACGTGGCGTGCGGCAAGGTCCCATAGATGCCGGCGGCGGCCGCCGGGTCGGTGAGGACGCGGATGTCCGGGGGCGAGATCTCGATCTCCTGGCCGAGCACCAAGCCGATCGCGCCGGCCGCGGCCGCCATCATCTGGTTGGAGGCCTCTCCAACCGCCGAGAGCTCCAGCTCGGAGGGCTGATCGGTGTCCCCGCCGTCGTCAGGCGCGGGCATCCCCATGGCCGAGGCGAGCTTGCGGACGCCGCTGGGGGTGAGGACGAACACGTTGGCTCCGCTGACCCCGTCGACGTAGGAGACGCTGGCCGCCACCGATCCGTTGGTCACGTCGGCAAACGGCGAGGCGCCCTCCTGCACGACGGTGACCTCGCCGCGCTCCACCGTGCCGGGGGCGAACATGTCGAGAACCTGGGCGATGGCCTCGGCGGTCGAGGCGCCCAGCCGGATCAGGGCCTCGCGCTGGGAGATGTCGGTGGTGTTCATCGGCCGCGTCCCTCCGGTCCGCAGATCTGAACGGCGCGGCGGGGGCCATGGGAGCCCGGCTGTGCCTGCGCCAGCTTGACGTTCTCGGCAAACAGCATCACGCCATCCTCGGCGGGGACGCCGAACTTGACGATGCTCCCCGGAGTGAGCGACAGGATGTCTCGCACCTGCATCTCGACCGAGGCGACCTCGGCACGAAGCCGGACGGGCACGTCGGACATCGCCCGTTGCATCGCCGAGGCCTTGGCCGCCTCCTCGGCCTGGCGACCGTCATCACGGCCGGAGATCGTCTGGACGACCGGCTCGATCGCGATCCAGGGGATCAGAAGGCCGAGGGCGTACGACTGCTTGGCGACCCGGCACTCGATCAGGATCGTGAACGTCGGCTCGGAGACCGACGCAACCTGGCTGGCGTCGTGGGGGTCGATGTCGCCGGCCTGGAGCGTCACGCCGCCCAGCTCGTGCCAGACCAGCGACAGCGGATGGATCATCGAGTCGAACAGACGCCGGGTGAGGCTCCAGTCGATCTCGCTCAGGCGGCGCTCGCGCGGGGGCCGCTCAGGCGAGCCGCCGAGCAGGCATTCCAGCGCGGTCAGCACGAAGGGCTGCTCGGCCGCCAGGACCATCCGGGTGCCGATCGGCTCGACCTCCAGCAGCACCGACAGGGACCCCGGCGGCAGCTGGGTCTGGGCCGCCGACCACGTGAGCTGCGACGTGTTGAGCACCTCCAGCTCCACGGGGAAGCGCAGCTCGGTCGAGAGCCGGGTGTTCACGGTCTGGCAGAACGTCTCGGTGGCGCGGGTGATCCGCCGCTGCTGGTCGGCGGAGAACTTGGTGGGCCGGCTGAAGTCGACCGTGCGCAGCCGATGGCCGCGGCGCTGGCTCTTCCCAGCGACGGCAGGGTCAGGCAGCTGCCCCTGCTTGGCAGCGTCGACCAGGGCGGCGATCTTGTCCGGTGACAGCATCTCGCTCATCGCTGGGCTCCCGTGGTTGATGTGCTGGTCCGACCGGCGCGCGTGCTCCGGTCAGCGCGGGCGCGGTGCGCGGCGGCCGAGCGTGACCCGGGGGCTCGGCTGGCGGCGTGGGACGGCCGCGTCGCCTCCAGCAGGGTGGCGGTGCGCTGACCTGCTGCCCGGACGCTGACCACGCCGTCGCCGACGCTGATCCTGACCGTCCGGCCGCGGCTGCCGCCTGTCTCTGAGCCGCGCAGCGCGACCCTCGCCTTGGCCAGGGCGGCTCGCACCGCCTCCTCGTTACGCGCGCCGATGTCGAGGCCGGCGCTCACGTCGAACATGCGCGCGCCTCCCGCGATCGCCGCCTCCATCCGCCGGACGACCGCGCCGGCGCGGCGCATCCGATCCACCAGCGCGGGAACCGCCGTGTCGGCGAACTTGCCGCGGTCACCGCCGGGGTAGCTCTCTGGCAGCACGATGTGAGCCAGCCCGGCAACGCCGGCCGTGCCGTCGACGATGGCCAGCCCAATGCAGGAGCCGAGGCCGAGGGCCATCAGCTCGTCGGTGGGGTTGGCGGAAACGGCCATTTCTCCCATGCGTACCCCTGCCATCGTCAGGCCGGTGACTCGGCCAGCCCAAGCGGAGCCAGTAGGTGGATGATCTGTCCGGCGGTCGGCAGCAGCAGGAAGGAGATGGAGCAGGGTTCGCCGGAGACGTCGAGCTCGGAATCGAGGACCAGCGCCAGCCTCCCGGCGCCGGCCAGGCCGACCAACAGCGTCGAGACGATCGCTCCCAACATGTCGCTGTGCAGCTGGGGGAGGGATGGCTCCATCGCCAGCCCGGTCATCGCGCCCAGGCCGTTGAGGTAGGAGGTGGCGAGGATGTTGCCGATCTCCTGAAGCGCCGAATCGCCCACCTCGGTGTGGGCCTCGACGCCGAGCAGGCGGCACAGACTCTCGGCCTGGTCGTAGGGGATGAGAAGCAGGACCAGGCCGTCGATGTCGCCCTGGACGGGCACGACGACGCCGGCGACATGCGCCTCCGGATCGCCGCAGGCCTCGACGGCCTCGCCGGGCGGCAGGGCCAGCGCGCGGGGCACGCTGATCTCAACGTCGCGCGCCAGCATCTGCGACAGCGCCGTGGCTGCGGTGCCGGAGGCGATGTTCGCCAGCTCGCGCAGTGCGTCGAGCTGGATGTCGGACAGCTGCGGGTTCACGGCATCTCCTGACGGTCGAAGGTGGGTCATGCCGCCGCCCGTCCCAGTCCGGGGGAGGATGCGGCCTCAGACGAGGGGCGAGGACGGCTGGGTCCACCTGTGCCCCGGGCCAGCGCGCCCAGGGCATCGCAGTCGACGATCAGGGCGATGCGGCCGTCGGCCAGGGCGGCGCCGCCGGACACCGGTTCGCCGCTGGAGACGACCGGCGGCAGCGGACGGGTGACCAGCTCCCGCTGTCCGATCAGGTCATCGACCGACACCGCCAGGCGCTGATCCTGGGCGCGGACGATGACGACGAACTCGTGGTGGGTGGCTGGATGCTGACTTCGGCGTCCGAAGACCTCAGCGCCCTCCATCAGCGCCAGGACGCCGTCGTCGAGCACCAGCATCCGGCGTCCGGCCACCGACCGCACGGTCTGCTCGGCCAGCCGCAGCGTGCGCTCCACGCGGTCGAGCGGGATGGCGTAGGGGGCGCCGGCGATGTCGACATGGAGCCCGGAGACGATCGCCAGGGTGAGCGGCAGCCGGATCTGGGCCGTCGTGCCCTCGCCCTGGACCGAGTTGAGGAGGACCTCGCCGCCCAGCTCGCGGATCTTGGCCCGGACCGCGTCCATGCCCACCCCGCGCCCGGAGATGTCGCTCGTCGTCTCCGCGGTCGAGAACCCGGGGGCGAACAGCAGCTCGACGGCGGTCTTCATGGTGATGTCGGCGGCGGCCTGAGCATCGATCAGGCCGGAGGACAGCGCCTTGCGGGCAATGGCCTCCGGGTCGATGCCGCGCCCGTCGTCGCGGACCTCGATGACGACGCTGCCTCCGGCGTGGCGGGCCGAGATCTGGACCGTTCCCACCTCCGGCTTGCCCGCCGCGCGCCGCTCTGCGACCGGCTCCAGGCCGTGGTCGAGCGAGTTGCGGACGAGGTGGACGAGCGGGTCGCCCAGCGCGTCGACGACCGTGCGATCCAGCTCGGTCTCGGAACCGACGAGCTCCAGTTTGATCTCCTTGCCCAGCTTGGACGACAGGTCGCGCACCAGCCGCGGGAAGCGAAGGAAGACGACGTCGACGGGGATCATGCGCACCTGCATGACCATCGACTGCAGAGCCTGGGAGCTGCGCGTCAGCTCCTGCATCGCCTGCTGCAGCCCGGGGACATCGAGGCCGGCGGTCAGCGCCTCGACGGCCGTGCGATGGATGACCAGTTCGCCCATCGAGTGCATGAGGGCATCGAGGCGCTCGGCGTCGACGCGGACCGTCCGGGTCCCCAGAGACGGCTTGCCAGGGACGGCCGCGGGTGCCGCCGGCGTCTCCGGTGCGGCCGGTGCCGCGGACGTCTCCGGTGCGGCCGGTGCCGCGGCTGTCTCCGGTGCGGCCGGCGGCTCGCCGCCGCTCTCCAGGGCGGGCTCGGTCTCCGCCGGGATGACGGGTTCCGAGACCGCTGCCGGCTCCGCAGCCGGAACCGCATGGGGCGCGGCCACCTCGCCGATCTCCACGCCGACGACATCGGAGATGAAGCTGACGCTGCGGGCGACCGCCTCCTCCTCGTGCTCGGACGTGATCCAGGCCTCGATCCGCCGGCCGGAGAACTGCTCGACGTCGTCCGGGATCCCGCCGATGATCTCGCCGTGCTCGCTGAGGGTGGCGAACACCATGTGCGCGCGGACGGCCGGCATCAGCACCTGATCGGACAGGACGGCGACGACGTGGAGCACCCGCTCGCCGGCGACGGTGGCCGTCACCAGGTCAGGCAGGGCGGCGCCTCCGGCGCGGGCCAGCTCCTGGTCGGCGGTGCGCTCCCGGACGAGGCCCTGGAGGAGCTCGATCAGCGCCGACGGATCGAGCGTCTCCTGGCCGGTCGAATCGATGGCGTCAAACGCGGACGACAATGCGTCGAGGCAGGCCAGTACCGTGTCCACGGCTTCGGCGGGCAGACCGTCGCTGCGCTGGCGCAGCAGCTCGAACACGTCCTCCATCTTGTGCGTGAGCGCGGCGACCTGAGCGAAGCCCATCGTCGCGCTCATTCCCTTCAGCGAGTGGGCGATGCGGAAGATCTCATCGACGGTGTCGCGACCGCGGGGGTTGTCCTCCAGACGCACGACCGCGAGGTTGAGCTCCTGGAGGTGCTCCCGCGCCTCGGCCAGGAACATCGGCATGTACTCGGAGGTGTCCATCAGGCTTTCCTGTAGATGAAGGGGTGGGCCATCTCGAAACCCAGATCACGGGGTGCCGACACGCGCTCGGTGGCGCCGACGACGAGATAGCCCCCGGGACGCAGCGCCGTGGCCAGGCGCGCGTGAAGCTCGTCGCGAATCGGCTCGGCGAAGTAGATGACGGTGTTGCGGCACAGGATCAGGTCGCGGCTGTCCGGCTGGGGCCGGGCGCGCAACAGGTCGCCGAGCTCGAACGTGGTCATCCGCCGCAGCGCCTCGCGGGCCCGCCAGCCACCGGGAACGCGCTCAAAACCGTCCTCCATCGCCTCGGGGCTGACGCCGCGCGCGTCGTCGTCGGAGAACACCGCGGCATTGGCCCGCTGGATCATCCGCTTGTCGATGTCGGTGCCCAGGATCGTGACCCTGGCCGCGGGAATGGCCGTCCGGCAGACCGCGGCCAGGGTGAAGACCTCGGCGCCGTACGAGCAACCCGCGCTCCAGGCCCGCACGCCGCCTCCGGTGCGGACGAGCTCCGGCAGCACGTCGCGCTCCAGACGGACCCACTGCTCAGGATGGCGCCACAGCTGGGAGACGTTGATCGTCACGCGGTCGAGCAGCGCGTCGAGCTCAGCGCGATCCTGCCGCAGCGCGTCCAGGCAGTCGGTCAGACGCGAAATACCCTTGCGGGCGACGAACGAGCGCAGCCGCCGCTCCATCTGCGGGCGTTTGTACTGGCTGAGGTCGACGCCGCAGATCTGGCGCAGGCCCTCGCAGAAGAGCAGGTAGTCGTCGGCGCCGATCGCGGTCATCAGTTCACCTCGTCCGCGATGGCGGCGGCCATCTCGTCGAGGGGCAGCACGGCGTCGGCCAAGCGGGCCTCGGCCACGACTCGGGGCATACCGTAGACGGTGCAGGTGCTCTCGGCCTCGACGAGGATCCGCCCGCCGCGACGGCGGACCGCCTCGGCCCCGCGCAGCCCGTCGTTGCCCATCCCGGTCAAGACGACGAGCGTGAGGCGGTCGCCCCACTGCTCGGCGGCATCCTCGATGAGCAGATCGGCGCGCGGCCGCAGCCCGCCGAGCGGGGCGTCGTCGCTCACCGTCGTGCGGCCGTCGGCCCCGAGCCGCAGATGGCGGCCGCCGGGGGCGACGAGCGCCACGCCCGGCTCGACGGTCTCGCCGCCCTGGGCCTCGCGGACCGACAGGGGGCTGGACCGATCCAGACGGGCCGCCAGGGAGGCGGTGAAACCGGCCGGCATGTGCTGGACGATCAGCGTCCCCAGCCCCAGGGGCGCGGGGAGGCCGGGCATCAGCGCCGCCAGCGCGCGTGGTCCGCCGGTGGAGGTGGTGATGAGCAGCGCGCGAGCCACCCCGTCGCGCGCGGGGAAGCGAGTGCCCGTCCCCTCGTCGGCGGCCCCGTCGGTCTTTGCGCCGGCCTCGCGGTGCCAGGCCGCTCGCAGGCGCCGGGTGCGGGTCGCCAGCTTGAGCTTGCCCAGCAGGTTCTGCTCGAACGCGTCGACGTCGCCGGTGCCGTTCGGCTTGGAGACCAGCTCGAATGCCCCCTCGGCGAGCGCGTCGACTGCGCGGGCGCCCTGGGCGGGGGAGAAGGCCGACACCACCACGACCGGGATCGGCCGCCCGCCCCGCTGGCGCAGCTCGCGCAGGACATCGATCCCGCCCAGGCCGGGCATGGCCAGGTCCAGCGTCATCGCATCCGGCTGTTCACGCTCGCACATGGCCAGCGCCTCGTCCCCGTCCTTGGCCGCGCCGACCACCTCCATCCCGCCGCGGGCGAGGAGGTTGGACACGATCCGGCGCATGAGCGCGCTGTCGTCGGCAACGACGACGCGGGGCTTGTCGGCGGTGAGACTCATCGAGCGTGGGCCAGAGGGCGTGGTCCCCTAGGGGTGACTTACGCGGTCGCCGTCAGATCCGGGTCGGTGGCGAAAATGGTGGCGAGCGTCAGCAGGACGATGAGGCGATCATCGATGCGAACGATCGCCTCGATCATCGCCGGATCCGCGCCGGGCGCCTCCTCGATCTGCTCGTCGGAGACCGTCAGCACCTCCTCCACGCTGTCGACGATCACGCCGGCGATCTCACCGCCGGCCTCGACGATGACGATCTTCGACTGCTCGCTGAGCTCAGAGGCCAGCCCGAGACGCGCGGCGACGTCGTACACGGGAACGATGCGACCGCGCAGGCTGATGACCCCGCGGACCCACTCGGTGCGCGAGGCGACCGAACGCGGCTCGGAGTACCGGATGATCTCGTTCACCGCATGGATGGGGAGCGCGTAGTGCTCGGCACCGAGCGTGAACACCACCAGCTGCTGGTGATTGGCTTGTTGTGACATCAGCGTGTGACTCCTTGTCTTCAGTAACTGCAACGAGCCGGTGGCGCATCCTGCGGCCGACCTTCTGACCAGATATTCGGCGCGATACGCGCCAGCTTGAGATCCCGCGCCGCTGTCTAGGCGGCAGTGCCGTCGGCGGCGACCGGCGGCGGGACCCGCTCCGGATCTGAGTCGGCCGGGATACCGACGGCGGGGTTGGCGAGGACCTGGGTGAGGCGCAGGCCGAACTGCTCGTCGATGACGACGACCTCGCCGCGGGCGATCGGCTTGCCGTTGACCAGCAGGTCAACGGGCTCGCCGGCCATGCGGTCGAGTGTTACCACCGATCCCTCGCGCAACTCGAGCGTCTCGCCGACCGACATGCGGGCGCGGCCGATCTCGACGCTCAGGTCGACCGGCACGGCGCTGAGCCGGCGGAGGTCGACGAACGACTCAGCGGCGGAGCCGGCGACGGCGTCGCCGGTTTCGCTGAGGGGCTCGTAGTCAACGGTCTCGGTCATGGCTCCACCTCACTGCACCGCGACGTCGGTGAACAGGATGCCCGTCACCTTCACGTCGGTGGTGGTCTTGATCTGGTTGAGGATGTCCTGCTGCAGATGCGAGCGGCCGGACGTGGTCAGCAGCGCTTGAGAACTGTCATTCGTGATGACATTGGTGATGATCGCCCGGACGGCGGGCTCCTCCGGCAGCGTGCCGATGCCCGCCGGCGAGGTCGTCACGCCCGCGGCGCTGGCTCCGTCGCTCTGACCGGGCGCGAGCACCAGGCCGACGGTCATCGTGGCGTACTTGCCGTCGGCGAGGTTGAAGGTGAAACCCTTGGGCAGGACGTAGATCTCCCCGTCAATCTTCGGCTTGGCCACGGCCTTCTTGGGCAGCAGCATCGTCTTGGCGGCAAACGCGCCGCCTCCGACGAGGACCAACAGGAGGATGATCAGCTTCTTCTTGTCCATAGGTACCTAAGGGTTCGTGTCCGGATAAATGCGGTTGAGGACGATGTCCACCCGGCGGTTCTTCGCCCTTCCCGCAGCCGTGGCATTGCTGGCCAGCGGATGCAGATCGGCGTAGCCCGTGGCGGACAGCCTGCGTGAGGCGACCCGGCGGCCGATCAGGTAGCGCAGGACCACGGTGGCCCGGTCGGTTGACAGCTCCCAGTTGGAGGGGAACTGCGCGCTGTGGATCGGCTGGTTGTCGGTGTTGCCCTCCACCGTTATCGGATGCTGGCGGTCGAGGTTGAGCAGGCTGGCGATCTCACGCAGCAGCGGCATGCCGGCCGGCTGGAGCAGGGCGGAGCCGGAGTCGAACAGCAGCTTGTCGGTGAGGACGCTGACGACGAGCCCCCGCTCGTCGATCACCGCCTGGACGTCGTTGGAGAACCCATGAGACCGGGCGTAGGCGTTGAGTTCGTGCTGGAGCTTGACGAAGCTCGCCTGCTCCTGGTTGGCGGCGGTGACCGTCTGCAGCGCCTTGGTGATCTGCTGGGCCACTTGGCCGGTGGTCTGCGTCGGCTTGGGGATGCTGGGGGTCAGCGGGACGATCGACGGCACCTCGGCCGTGGCGGGCGTGTGCGCGCTCGTCGATTCCGACCCGGACTGCATGACCGCCCGGCCGCCGGAGAGGATGGAGCCGGAGAACGCCGCCTTCAGCGACTGCTGGAGCGTGACGTACTTGGAGATGTTGACCGACGAGATCGAGTACAGGACCATGAACAGCGCGAACATGAGCGTGAGCATGTCCGCGTAGGTCAGGAGCCAGCGCTCCTCGTTCTCATGCTCGCCATCGTGTCCGCGGCGCCGGCGCCGGTGGCTGGACATCAGGCGGCCTCTTTCTGCGGCATCGCCGTGACCGAGCCGCCGTCCTCGTCGCCGTTGCGCTCATCCGGCGGGACGAAGGAGCCCAGCTTCTCGGCGACGACGCGCGGGTTGTCGCCGGCCTGCACGGCCAGGATGCCCTCGAGGGTCAACGTGCGCAGCTCGACCTCGGCCTTGGACAGGGCCTTGAGCCGGTTGGCGATCGGCAGATAGATGACGTTGGCGGAGCCGACACCCATGAGCGTGGCGATGAAGGACGAGGAGATGGCGGGACCGAGGGTCGAGGGGGCCGACAGGTTGGCCAGCACGTGGACAAGGCCCATGACGGTGCCGATGATGCCCATCGTCGGAGCGAAGCCGCCGGCCTTCTCGAACGGCGCCGCGCCCTCGGCGTGGCGGGCCAGCATGCCGTCGATCTCGGCCTCCAGGACCTCGCGGACGAGCTCCGGGTCCGATCCGTCGACGACGAGCTGCAGTCCCTTGCGGGTGAAGTCGTCCTCGATCTCCGAGGTCTGTCCGTCCAAGGCGAGCAGGCCCTCGCGCCGCGCCTGTTCGGCGAAGCCGACGAGTTGCTGGACACGCCCGTTGAGGTCGAATTCCGGGGGGCCGAAGACAAGTTTGTACAGCGTGGGGATGCGCTTCATCGCCGGCATGCCGCAGCTGGCCAGGGTGACCCCGCCCGTGCCGCCGATGATGATCAGCAGCGCCGGGATGTCCATGAAGGCAGCCGGACTGGTGCCGCCCATCATGGCGCTCATGAGGATGCCGCCGGCGGCGACGGCGATACCAATTGCGGTGGCCGGCTTCATGTCTCTTCTTAGATCGACAGGTGAAAGGAAAACTTCAAGCGGTTTGGTGGTCGTCGGAGACCGCGTGAACGGCGTGCATCGACGACGGCCGGCGCAGGGGGGTGACCCGGTGCAGGGTGCCTCCTTCGGCCCGCAGCTCGTGGCGGCGGATCAGGGCCTGGGCGAGCACGGTCGCCCGGTAGGTCTGGATCTCCGAGGCGACGCGCTCCGGCGGTTCGGCGACGACGATCTTCTGGCCGTTGATGACGGTGATAACCGTGTCCGGCGTCGCCTCGACGGTCATGATGACGTCCGGGTTGATCTGGAACGTATCCACCGCGTGTCCCAGGCGGTGCAGGGTGATCATGGGTTGCTCTCCTCAGAGGCTGTGTGGATGGGGGTGGAAACGGACCGGCCCGGCGGCATCCCTCAATGCCGCCGGGCGCCGTTCCCGGTCAGATCAGGCCGTTATCAGCCCTGCGGCATGTTCACCAGCGAGCTGAGCATGTTGTCGGCGGTCGTGATGACCTTCGAGTTGGCCTGGTAGGTCCGCTCGGCGGTGATCATGTTGGTGAACTCGGTCGCCATGTCGACGTTCGACATCTCCAGGTTTCCGGAGAGCGTCTGGCCGAAGCCGGCGACGCTCGGCGTCCCGGTGGTCGCCGCGCCCGAGGCCGCGGTGGCGCTCCACAGGGAGCCGCCGTCGCGGGACAGGCCGGCCGTGTTGGGGAACGTCGCCAGCGAGATGTAACCGGCGGTGACCGTCTGGCCGAACGTCGGGCTGGTCGAGTTCTCGTCCGTGTAGGTGACCGCGCCGTTCTCGCCGACGGCGACGTTCGTCGATCCGGGCGGGACGTTGATGTACGTCGGCACCGACGATGCGTTGTTGCTCGGCTGGGTGGCGCCGACCACGTACTCGCCGCTCTGGGTGGTGAGGAATCCCGCGGCGTTGAGCGTCAGATTGCCGGCCCGCGTGTACTGCACGACGCTGGGCAGGTTGGAGGTGTACGGGGACGTGTTGCCCGGTGCACCGTTGCCGACCTGAAAGAAGCCGTCGCCCTGAATGGCGATGTCCAGCGCGTTGCCGGTGGCCTGGAGCGAGCCGGCGCCCATCAGATTGTCGATGGAGCCGACCTCGACTCCGAGGCCGACCTGCTTGGCGGCCGAGCCGCCGTTGAAGCCGTTCGGCCCGGTGGGGGCCGACAGCGTCTGCGACAGCTCGTCGACGAACGACGTCGACTGCGTCTTGTAGCCGATGGTGTCCGAGTTGGCCAGGTTGTTGGCCGTCACGTCCAGCATCGTCTGGGATGACTCGAGTCCGCTGATCGCGGAGTACATGCCTCGCATCATTTGGGCATCACTTCCTTTCTCGGCCCCCTCATCGAGGTCCGGCCGGGGTACGAGCCGGGATCGCTCACGCGATCACGGCACTGTCGATGTTTGTGAACACGTGCTCGCGCATGTGCTCGGAACCCACCGCCGTGACGACGGTGTTGTTGGGGACCGACACCACGAACGCGGTGCTGTCCACAAAGACCACGGCGTCACGCGACCCCTTGGTCGCGGCGCGTGACATGCCGGTCGTCAGCCGCTGCAACGTCGGCTGGTCAAGGGTGATCCCCCGCCGCTGGACGCGCTCCAGCGCGTGCCGGGAGAACTTCGGCGCCTGTGCCGCCTTCGTGCTCTGCGCGAGCACGGCGGCGAACGACGGTCCGCCCGCGGGCGGGGTGGCACCCACCGTCTGCGGCCGGCCGACGGCCCCGGCGCCGGTCAGGCCGGGCGGGACCAGCGCCGCGTTGGGAACGATTGAGCTCACGAAGCCTCCGACACGCTGCTCAGCGAGATGCCGCTGGCGGCGCCGATCGTCAGGGTGGGGCCGGAGGCGCTGAAGTCGACCTTCGACACGGTCCCGGACTGGGCGACGCCGCTCGAGTCCGTGTAGCTGACCGTGTGCCCCAGGAGCGCCAGAGCGGAGGCGTTCGCCTGCTGGGTGGCCGACGTCGCCGTGGTGGTGGCGATGTTCGTCTGCTGCTCGAGCGAGGTGAACTGGGCCAGCTCGCTCAGGAACTGCGTCGGATCGCTGGGGTTGAGCGGATCCTGGGCCTGGAGCTGATCCATCATCAGCTTGAGGAAGTCGTTCTCGCCCATGCCGCTGGTCGGTGTGGTGCCTGCGGTGCTGGTCGGCGACAAGGTGCTGCCGGTGGTGCTCAGCGTGCTCGAGCCGTTGATGCCGGTGGTCATGTTGGTCATGGTCGGTGTCTCCTTTGCGGTCGATCGCTCACCGCGTCAGGCGAGGACGTTGACGAGGGTGGAGGTGGTCAGGCCGCCGCCGGTGACTGCGGCCGCGCTGCCGACCGTCAGGTCGTCATCGCCGCCCTCATCGGTGTCGTCGGTGCGGGCGCCGGAGGGGCCGGAGCCGTCGGTCTGCTCCTGCGCCGAGGAGCGGCGCTGGTCGGACGTTTCGATGTCGAGGCGCAGCAGCGTCGTTCCGCTCTGCTCCAGCGACCGGCGCAGGTCGTCGCCATGGTCGGCCAGCGTCTGGGCGGCCTCCGGATGCTCGGTGACGACTCGGGCCACCACGCCGTCGGAGGTGCGCTGCAGGTGGATCTGGATGCTGCCGAGTGACGCCGGTGACAGCTGGATGCGGGCCATCGAGGTGCCGTTGCGGACGCCGAGAGAGATGGTGTCGCTGACCTTGGCGGCGGCCTCGGCGAGGCGGATGCCGTAGGCGGCGGACGCGGCCGGTGACGGCGCGGAGGCCGGAGCCGGCCCCGCGGTGGGCGCGGCCGGCGCCGAAGCGAGGGCGGCCGGCGCCGCCGGGGCCGCACCCGGGCTGGGCGGGCCGGAGCCGGCCGGCGACGACGCGGACGTGGCGGCCGGAGCCGCGCCGTGGGGGGCAGGGTGGGGCGCCGATCCCGCAGCCGGAGGGGTGGCGGTCTCCGCACAAACGGGACTGGAGAACGGCGCGCCGGTCGACGCCGCGGGACCGGCGGTGGTGGGGGGCGGGGCGGAAGTCGTCGCCGAGGCGCGGGAAGAGGGCGCGGCGGCGTGGGGGCCAACGGCCGTGGTCGTCGACGGCGTGCTCGGGGGCGACGCGGTGGTCGTCGACGGCGTGCTCGGGGGCGACGCGGTGGTCGTCGAGGGCGTGCTCGCCGGCGCGGAGGTGGAGGTGGTCGCGGACCGCGCCGGGGTGGGCGTGCCATCGGCGCGGGCCGGGGAGCCGCCGGTGGTGACCGCGGCCGACGTCGCCGCCACCGGCGGCTTGGGGCCGGCGCCGGGCGCAGCGACCGGGGCGTCGGCCGAGGCCGCCGGCGGGCCGGCCGTCGCCTTCGTACCGGTCCTCCCGGCGGGTGCGGTGATGACCTGGGCGTCCTGGCCGCCGGCGGTCGGCGGAGGTGAGTCCTGTCCGGCGCCGGCCGCCGCGCCAAGTGCGGGCGGGGCCACCGGGGCGCCGGCCAGGGGCGCGACGGTGTGCGGCGAGGCGGTGGCCGGCGCTGCCGACGGCGGGGCGGCGGTCGCGGACCGGCCGGCCGGCGGGGCGGCGGTCGCGGACCGGCCGGCCGGCGGGGCGGCGGTCGCGGACCGGCCGGCCGGCGGGGCGGCGGCCGCGGGCCGGCCGGCCGGCGGGGCCGCACCGGCCAGAGTCGTCGCGACCGCGAGAGACTGGTCGGACTGGACGGGAGGGGTGGCGGGGGCCGTCGCCCGCGCATCCTTGGGCGCGGGCGACGGCGAGTCGGAGCTCTGCCGGGCTCCGGGCGCCGGAGCCTTCTTTCCCTGGCCTTCCGCAAGTGCGGTCCGGGCCACCTCGGTTGACAGGACGCTGGCAAACGCGTCCGGCGGGCCGTCCGCCGGCGGGCCGGTCCCCGGTCCGGAGGCCGGAGCGCCGCCGTCGGCGGCGACCGCCGCGCCCGGCGGGCTGGGCATGGCGCCCGGGGGCGCCGCGGTCAGCGGGCCGGCGCCGGACACCGCCGGCACATCCGCCGGCGCCGTCGCAGCCGGACCGAGCGAACTGGTGGGCAGCGTGGCGTTCATGCCGCCCGCCGCCGAAAGCCGTTGAGGGCGATCTCGTCGAGGGCGATGGCCTCGACCCGAGCCTGCTCGCGCTCGTGAGCGCTGCGGCGCTGCTCCTTGAGGCGCTCCAGCGCCTGGCGGTCGCGCGCCGCCTCGGTCAGCTCGCGCCGCCGCTGGACCAGGGTCTGCTCACGCCGGTGCAGGTCCTCCTGGGTGACCCGGTGCGCGCGCTCGGACCGCTCCAGGTACGCCTGGCCGGTCATGAGCTCCTGGGCGCTGGTCGGCGCGCCGGCCGCGCTGAGCTGAGCTCCGCGCGCATCGGCCACCCGCTGGGCCGCCTCCTGCACCTCGCGCTCGCTGCGGGCGAAGTCCATCATCGCGCCGGCGACCGCCTGCTTGGCAGCATCCTCGTGGCGCTCGCGCAGTGCGCGCACGCGCTCGAGGCGGAATCGAAACGAGGGACCAGCCATGCCCACGTTGTCGGCCGCGTCTCCCTCGCCTTCAACCGGCTGGACGGTTATTCGACGCATTGGCCGCCGCCGCGTTCACCGCACCACGGTCACCCTTGGTCTCACCGCTTCCATGCCGAGATGCCTTGGAACGGCCGTGAACTGCGCACGGCGGGGACTGAAGGGTGACTCGGTGGCCGCGGCGTTGCCGGTGGGCACCGACACCATGCAGAGCGTGCCAAATCCGGCCGGGCTCAGAGATGTGGCACCAACGGCACGCTCCACGTGCAGAACGCGACAGACCTTGCGGGCGGTGCACGAGTTTGTCACCGAGTGCACGTCAGGACTGGCGAGGGTGCAATGCGCACCCTCCGCGTAACGTGTCACGTCGGCACGTCACTGACAGGCACGCCGGCGGGTGAATGGCGCCCGCGGTTGCGGTTCGCAGCCCGTGATCAGGCGTTCAGAGCCAGCGATGGGATCGCGCTCGCGGCGCCCCCGGGCGCGCCGACGGGGACCTGCGGCGAGACGACGGCCGCCGGGGGTGCCACCGGCATCTCGTGCGCTCCGTCGGACGGCAGGCCCAGCGACGCCGCCAGCGCCAGCAGCGCGGCGTCGGCGTCGCCGAGGGACGTGAAATCCTCCACCCGCTGGCGCAGGAACGCGTCGATGCTCGGCCGTAGGGCGATGACCGCATCCAGAAGGGGGTCAGTGCCGTGCTGATAGGCGCCGATCGAGATCAGGTCCTCCTTCTCCCGGTAGGCGGCCAGCGCGGCGCGCAGCCGCTGTCCGGCCTCGCGCACCTGCGGCGTCGTGATCTCGCCGATCAGCCGGCTCACGCTCTGGAGCACGTCGATCGCCGGGTAGTGCCCGGCGTGGGCCAGAGAGCGGGTCAGCACGATGTGCCCGTCGAGGATCGATCGGACGGCGTCGGCGATCGGCTCGTTCATGTCGTCGCCGTCGACGAGCACCGTGTAGAGCCCGGTGATCGAGCCCCGGGGCGAGGTGCCCGCGCGTTCCAGCAAGCGGGGCAGCAGCGCGAACACGCTCGGCGTGTAGCCGCGGGTGGCCGGGGGCTCGCCGATCGCCAGGCCGACTTCGCGCTGGGCCATGGCAAAGCGGGTGACGGAGTCCATCATCAACATCACGTCGTGCCCCTGGTCGCGGAAGTGCTCGGCGATCGCGGTTGCGGTGAACGCCGCCTGGATGCGCACCAGAGCCGGCTGATCGGAGGTGGCCACCACCACCACCGAGTGCGCCAGCGCGTCGCCCAGGTCTCGCTCGATGAACTCCCGCACCTCTCGTCCGCGCTCGCCGACCAGGGCGATGACGTTGACATCGGCGGTCGTCGACCGCGCGATCATGCCCAGCAGCGAGGACTTGCCCACCCCGGACCCGGCGAAGATGCCCAGACGCTGGCCGCGGCCGCACGGCACCAGCGTGTCCAGCACCCGCACGCCGAGCCCCACCCGCTCGCTGATTCGCGGCCGGCTCAGCGCGTCCGGCGGAGCGCCCGTCGCCCGGCGCCACGCGATGCCCTCCAGCTCGCCGGACTCGTCCAACGGCCGGCCCAATCCGTCCAACACTCTTCCCAGCAACTGGTCGCCGACGGCGACCCGGAACGGAGAGCCGGTGGGGTGCACGGCGGTCCCCGGGCCGATCCCGCTCAGCTCGCCGAGGGGCATGAGCAGCGTCCGGCCCCCGCGGAAGCCCACGACCTCGGTGGGAACGAGACCGGGGTGGGTGGGGACGGCATCCCGTCCGTCGCCGACCAGGCAGATCTCACCCATCTCGACCTGGAGGCCGGTCGCCTCGATGATCAGTCCGATCAGGTCGCGGACCCGTCCGCGCCGCAGCGCCAGATCCTCGTCGACGACCCGGCGCGCGATGCGGCCGATGGCCGGCCGCGCGAAGGTGTCAGTCCTCATCGCCGCCGGTGCCCTGAAGCTCCGCGGCGATGATCTCGCGCACGCGATTCAGCTGGGTGTCGATCGACCCGTCGATCTCGCCCTCGTCCGTCCGGGCCAGGACGCCTCCGCGCCCCACCCGGCGGTCGGACTGGACGTTGCAGTGCTCGATCCCGCCCAGCTCGGACTGGAGGCCGGGCACCGCCTCGGACAGCAACTCCAGGTCGGCGGGATTGACGACGAGGGTCACGTGGCGCCGGTCGGTGATCCGCCGCAACGCCAGGCCGGCGACGTCGACGATCCGTCCCGGCTCGGCGGCGATTGCGCCGGCCACGATGTGCTCGGCCATCCGCAGCGCCAGTGTCACCGCGTCGGACTCCAGGTCATCGATGAGGTGGGCGCGGAGCTCCGTCAGCTCGGCGACCGCGCCTGACAGGGCCGCCAGTGCCGGCTGCAGCTCGGCGCGCGCGGCGGCCATCCCGGCGGCTCGGCCCTCGGCATCGCCGGCGGCGCGGGCCCGCTCGCGGATCTGCTCGGCCTCGGCGTGCGCCGCCGACAGCACATCGGCGGCGTCGTGGATGGTGCCGCCGACGGGTGCCTCCAGCTGCCGGAAGGTGTAGGCCTCGATCGTGGCCGCGGCCGACTCAGAAGACAATGTCTTCGTCCGATCGTGACAGGACCACGGCACCAGCCTCCTCCAGCTTGCGCACGATCGCGACGACGCGCCCCTGAGCGTCTTCGATGTCGCGCTTGCGCTGCGGCGGCTGGAACTCCATCTCCTCCACCAGCATCTGGGCGCCGCGCTCGGACATGTTGGCGAGGATCCGCTCCTTGACGTCATCGGCGACGCCGCGGAGCGCGAGCGCCAGATCCTTCTGGTCGGCCTCGCGCAGGATGAGCTGGATCGAGCGGTCGTCGAGCTTGGTGACGTCCTCGAAGACGAACAGCAGGCGCCGGACCTCGGCGCCGAGGCTCTCGTCGGTCTCGGTGATCGCGTCGAGCACGTTGCGCTCGGTCGAGCGGCCGGCATGGTTGAGGATGTCGGCCAGTGACTTGACGCCGCCGGCGGCGGAGTACTCGTGCTGGACCACGCTGGCCAGCTTCTGCTTCATCACCGACTCGACCTGCTTGACGACGTCCGGGCTCGTCTCCGACATGCGGGCGATGCGCAGGGCGATCTCCGGCTGCTCGTTCTCCGGAAGGTTGGAGAGGACCTGGGCGGCCAGGGTGGTGTGCAGGTTGGCGATGACGAGCGCGGTGGTCTGCGGGGACTCGTTGCGCAGGAAGGTGACCACCTGCTCCGGCGGCGTGCGGCGCAGGAACTCGAACGGCCGCTTCTCGATGACGCTCGACAGGCGGCCGATGATCTCGGCCGCCCGCTCCGCCCCCAGCGCGCGCTCCAGCACCTCGCGGGCGTAGTCGACGCCGCCGTGGTTGAACATGTCGTAGGCCTCGACGGTCGCCGCCATCTCCTCCAGGACGCCGTCCGCGACGCCGGGCTCCAGGAACTGGAGCTTGGCCATCTCCAGCGAGAGCGACTCGATCTCCTCCTCGCGCAGGCGGGCGAAGACCTCGGCGGCCCGCTCGGTGCCGATCGAGACGAGCAGCACGGCCGCCTTCTGGCGGCCCTTGATCTTCGCCAGTGCCGCCGACGCGGTGGGGGAGACGGCCGGGACCGCTGCGTTCGGCTGGTAGAGCTCAACCGCCACGGCTGACTACTCCTCCGACATCCAGGCGCGGACCTGCTGGGCGACGCGCTCCGGATCGCGCTCCACCAGGTCCTCGACCTGGCGCCGGGCGACGTTGACCGGGGACCGCAGAGCCATGATCTCGGTCGGCTCGGCGGCGTGCACCTGGGCGCCGGCCTGCCGCTGTTCCAGTGACGCCAGCGTCCGCGGAGCCTCGAGTTCGCGCAGCCACGTCGGCTGCCCGGCGAAGTTCTCACGCTCGCGCCGGCGCAGGAGCCGCCCGGCGAACACCAGGAACACCAGAGAGCCGAGTCCGGCCAGCCCGTACTTGGCGTCCTTGAGGTACGAGCTGGTGGCGGTGGCGGTCGGCGTGGTCGACGTCGGCTGCTTGGCGAATGCCAGCTGGCCGAGCGACAGCGTGTCGCCGCGCTTGCTCTGCAGGCCGACGGCGTTGGCGACCGCGGTCTTGATGGCGGGCAGCTCGGCGGCGGGAACCGACTTGTCGACGAGCACCGACACGCTCTGCTGGTTGATGGCGCCCGGCGCGATGATCGAGTGGGTGATCGTCTTGTCGACCCCGTAGGTGGTGTTGGTGGACTTGTTGGAGTAGTTGGAGTTGCCGCCGCCGCCTCCGGTCGTTGTGTAGGCCGGGATGTTCGACGCGGCGCCGGCCGTGCCGGCGGTCGTGGCGCCCCCGCCCTTGAGCGACTCCGTCGTCGACTGCTGGGTCAGCGGGACGCCCTTCTTGGCGTAGGTCAGCGTGTCGGACGTCGCCTGGTTGGCATTGACGTCGGCGTTGATCATCACCTGGGCCTTGCCGGCGCCGAGGGTCTGGGCCAGCATCGCGTCGACGACGTTCGCCATCGTCGAGTCGTACTTCTGCGAGGCCGACTCGGTCGAGAGCAGCCCGCCGGTGCTGCCGTCCGCATTCCCGTTCGGCCACAGCAGCGACCCGTCCGGGCCGGTGATCGTCACCTTGTTGATCGAAAGGCCGGGGACGCTGGAGGCGACCAGCTGGGCGATGCCGCGGACCTGGTTGGCGGCCAGGCCGCTGGAGCCGAGCAGCACCGACGCGGACGCCGCCTGGCTGTTGTTGGAGAACAGCTGGTCCTGGCTGTTGGGGAGCACCAGGTTGACGGTGGCCGAAGAGACGCCGTTGATCGTCTGGATGGTGGAGGCCAGCTGGCCCTCGAGCGCGCGCTGGTAGGTGACCTGCTGCTGGAAGTTGCTCTGCCCCAGCGACGAGTTGTTGAGCAGCGAGAAGCCCGGCTGCTGATTGGTCAACAGCCCGGCGGTCGCGAGGGCGACGCGCGCCTGCGCCGTCTGGCTCGGCTGGACCGCGACCGCGGTGCCGTTGTTCTGCAGCTGGTAGGAGATGCCCTGGGCCGAGAGGGTGCTCTCGATCTTGCCGGTCTGCGAGGGGTCGACTCCGGCCATGAGGGTGGAGTAGCTCGGCTGGGAGGTCAGCGACATGACGACCATCAGAAACGCGATCCCCACCGCGACCGAGCCGCCGATCATCGCCCAGCCCTTGGGCGACAGCTTCTTCACCGAGTCCATAAATGCGGGCATCGGTTAGACCTGGGTCTGAAAGACGGTGTTGACGCTGGTGACCAGCTTGTCGCGGATCTGGGCGGCGAGGTCCATCGCCAGCGACGCGTTCTCGACAGCGGTCACCGCCTGGGTGGGATCGGCGATCTGCCCGGTGGCGAGGCCCTGGGCGGCGTTGGTGGCGTTGGCCTGCGTCGCCTCCAGGGAGTTCATCGCGCTCGACAGCGCGTTGCCGAAGGTCCCGGACCCTCCGGCCCCCGTCCCCGCGCCCACGCCCGCCGCACCGCCGGCCGAGCCGGCCGAGCCGGCCGAGCCGACCGAGCCGACGCTCCACTCGCCCGCGCCGAGCGGGCCGATTGCACCGGAGATCGCCGGGATCATTTGAGCAGGTCCAGGGTCTTGGTGAACATCGTCTTGGCCGTGTTCATCGCGGTCACATCGGCCTGGTAGGAGTTCGATTCGTCGATCAGGTCGGTCATCTCGGTGACGGGGTTGACGTTGGGCATGCGCACGTAGCCCTGCGCGTTGGCGCCCGGGTGCCCCGGGTCGTAGACGAGCTGGTCCGGCGTGGGGTCGGAGACGATCCCGGCGACCTCGACGCCGCCCGGGGTGGGCGAGCCGTCCATCGCGCCCGCCAGGGTGGACCCGAAGCTGGTGCCGCCGGCCTGCTGGAGGACGACCTCCTGCCGGCGGTAGGGCTGGCCGCCCGGTCCGTTCGTCGTCTGCGCGTTGGCCAGGTTCTCGGAGGTGACGTCCATCCGCACCCGCTCCGCGGTCAGTCCGCTGGCGGCGATGTCGATTGCGCCGAAGAAGCTCATGACATCGGTCCCATCGCGGTGAGCAGGATCTGCTCGCGCTGCGCAGCGACGGCAGTCAGGTCCTCGTACATCAGGCCGTTCTCGGCCAGGTTGGCCGAGTCCTGCTCGGCGCTGACTCCGTTGCCGTCGGCGCTGGAGGAGCCGGCCTGGCTGTACGGGGTGAAGGTCACGGCATCCGGCGACTGGCCGGACTGCAGGGCGTTGGCCAGCGTGCTCTGGAAGTTGACGTCCTGGTTCTGGTAGCCAGGGGTGTTGACGTTGGCCAGGTTGTTCGTCAGCAGCGTCTGGCGCAACATCGAGCCGCGCATCGCGGCATCGAGGGCAAGTTGGGTCGTGTCAAGGAGGGACATGAGTTCAGGTCGCGTTGCACTCGCCCTCCTTGGGCTGCTCTCGGACCGCTCCGTGCGGTCACTCTTGTTGTCGGCCTGACGGCCGAACTCTTTAGAGTCCGTCTCGGACTCTTAGGCTTGAGCGAACACGCGGCGCCCGCTGGCGCGCACCGGCGCGTAGCCGTCGGCAGCGCGCTGGGCATGACGCACGTTGGCCAGCTCGGCCAGCACGTCCTCGCGGACGCGGCGCAGCTCGATCTCGACGCGCTTGTGCAGCAGCGCGCACCGCTCCAGCTCGGGGCCGGCCGCCACCGGCGGGGTGGCGGGCAGGGAGGCCTGCAGCTCGGCGCGCCGGCGCTTGAGCGCCAGCAGCTCGTCGAACCGGCGCTCGGCAACGAGTTGAAGCTCGAGCTCGATCAGCGCCGCCAGCTGCCGATACGGGTCATCCGTCATGTCACTCACCGCCGCTGACGGCCGCCCACGACTCCCGCAACCGTCCCAGGAGCTCGGAGACCTCGTCCACCTTGGCGGTGTCCTGGTCCAGGCGCGCCTGGCGCAGGTGCGAGAGCGAGAACGTGTAGATGGCGTTGAGGCGCTCCGGAAGCTCGCCCTGGCTCATGTCGAGCGTGCCGCGCAGATGCCGGATGATGTCCTCCGCCCGGGTGAGCTTGTTGTGAGCGGCGACGCTCTGGCCCTCGGACATCGCCGCCGCGGCCTGGAACAGGAAGCGGCGCGCTCCGTCGTAGAGCATGACGATCTGCTGGCCGTGGGACGCGGTGAGGATGGCGTTGGCGCGGTAGGCGTTGGGTGTGTAGGCGGCTTGGGTGCTCATGTTCTTTTCGGACTTGCCTCGCTAGGAGAGCTTGAATTGGCGGACAACTCCCTGCAACGCCTCCGCGGTGTGCGCCAGCTCGCCGGCGGATGCGGCGATCTGCTGGGCAGAGGCGCTCGTCTGCTCGGTGGTGGCCGAGACCTGCTCGGCCGAGGCCGAGGACGCCTCGGCGACGCTCAGGACCTGCTCGATGCTCTGCTGCATCTCCGTCCCGGAGGCCACGATGTCGGCGACGGCAGCCGTGATGCGCTGAACGCGCTCGTCCATGTCCTGGACGCTCGAGTCGATCCGCTCGAACGAGAGACGTGCCTGCTCGACGATCTCGACGCCGTCCTCGGTCTGCCGGGCACCCGCCGAGACGACGTCGATGGCGCGCGCCGTCCCGCTCTGGATCTGACCGATCAGATCGGCGATCGAGCCGGCGGCGGTCTGCGACTCCTCGGCGAGCTTGCGGACCTCCTCGGCGACGACGGCGAAGCCCCTGCCCTGCTCGCCGGCGCGCGCCGCCTCGATGGCGGCGTTGAGCGCCAGCAGGTTGGTCTGCTCGGCGATTCCGGTGATGGTGTCGACGATCCCGCCGATGCGCTCGCTCATCGCACCCAGCTGGTGCATCGTGCCGGTGATCTCGCCGCTGGTCTGCTGCACGGCGCGTATCGCCTCGGACGCGCGGTGCACAGCTGCGGCACCGTCCTCGGCGACGGCGCGGGCCTGGCGAGCGGCGGCGGCGGTCTCGTCGGCGTTGGCGGCTGAGGCGTGGGAGGCGGCGGCCACGGCAGCGGTGAACTCGCGCGCCTGCTCCAGCGAGCGGAGCTGGCGCTCCGCGCCCTCCGCTACCGAGCTGACGGCGTTGGCGATCTCACCCACCGCCATCCCCGCCTGCTGGCTGGACTGGGCCATCTCCGACGAGGCGGTGCCCACGGTGTCGGAGCTGCGGGCGATCTCCTGGATGGTGCTGGCCAGCCGGCTGCGCATGCGGTGGAAGGCCTGACCGAGGACATCCCGCTCCGAGCGGGGGCGCACGCCCACCGAGAGGTTGCCGTCGGCCACCTCCTCGGCAACGGTCGCCATCTCCTTCAGGTAGGCGATCGAGCTCTGGAACGCCGAGGCCAGGCGGCCAATCTCGTCGCTGGTCTCGGCATGGGCCCTGACCTCGAGATCGCCCTGGGCGAGTCGCTCGGCGGTGCGGGTCAGCCGGGCCAGCGGCCGGATGATCGACCGCATCAGCCACAGGGCCAAGAGGATGCCGACGGTCAGCGCCACGACAGCGGTGATGGTCACGAGTTGCACGGAGCTCGCCACCTGGTCGGAGGCCTGCCCGTTGATCTGGGCGGCGTCGGCGGTGATCGTCCGGCCCATCGCGTCGAACGCAGCCTGGGTCCGGTTCGACGCCGGGGCGTTGGAGACCGTCACCAGGCGCACCGCGAGGCTCGGGTGTCCGGCGGCGAGCGCCGCGCGCATCCTCATCGTGTACGTGTAGTACGTGTTGACGTCGGCGAGGGTGGCCGCCGCGGCCCGGCGGATCGCCGCGTCGGCGGCGTGCTCCTGGAGCCAGGTCAGCTTGGTGACCGCCTGCGAGTGGCCCTGGACGACCTGGTTCCAGGTGGCGGCGGCCAGCCCCCGCTCGGAGTGGTCGCGGAGCACTCCGAGGGCGGCGTACATGTTCATCTGGTCGTCGGCGGTCAGCCATCCCTCGTAGGCGTCACGCTCGGCGCGGAAGTTCGTGAAGGCCGTCGAGGCGTCATTGACCTTGCTCTTCTCGGTGAGCAGGCCGCTGAGCGCGACCGCGCCGCACAGGGCGCCGAGGGCCATCAGGCCGATGGCGAGCCCCAGAATGCGGCCGCGAAGGCCGATGTGCCGGAGACGGTGCGCGACCCCGGCCGGCCGCGGTGTGACTGTCAGGCCAGGTATGGCCGCCGGCGCGGCCTCAGATGAACTGGTCGCAGGGCTCATGCTGGTGTCATCGGCCGCAGCTGACGGTTTTTGAGAGCGGCTCGACGGGATGCCGAGTCGCTCTGTCACCCCGCTACGCGCCGGGCAGCGAGGCGATCTGGCTGGTCAGCCAGGCCGACTGTGACTGATTGGCCGAGAGGGCAGACTCGAGCTGGGCGAACTGCTGGACGAGCTCGTTCTGCTTGTCGGTCAGCGACGCCTGCATGGCGGCGATCTGGTTGTTCAGGTCGCTGATCTGTGAGTTGTCACCCTGGATGCGGGCATCGATCGTCCCGCCGGGATCGGCGGCCGAGCCGGCCAGCGTGCTGAAGCTGGCGCCGAATGCCACCAGCATCTGCTGGACGCCCAGGGGGTTCGACTGCAGCGCGTTCGTCAGCGTCGTGCCGTTGAGCTGTAGCACGCCGGAGAGGGCGGACTGGGACACGGCGCCGCTGCCGGTGGTGGCGCCGGTGCTCACGCCGATGTCGAGCAGGCTCTGGATCGGCGAGCCGGACGACGGGTCCTGCGCGGTGTACATGGACGTGCGCATCGAGGCCAGCAGCCCCTGGAGCTCCGGGTCCTGGTACAGCGTCCCCACGGTGGGGTCCGAGCTGGAGGGGACCGTCGACAGCTGCGTCTGCATGTCGTTGACGACCTTGTTGTACTGCGTGATGAAGGCGTTGACCGCGGTCTGCATGTTCGAGCTGGACGGCGCGGGGGCGGACACGTTGACGGTGACCGGCCCGGACGTGGTGGTGACACCGGTCAGGGTGAGCGCGACGCCGGCGATCGCCCCGGTGACGGTGTTCGAGGCCGAGCTTTGCGTGGCTCCGCCGTTGACGCTGTACTGGGCGTTCTGGCCCTGGTGCGCCAGAGACGTCTGCTCGGTCAGCGCGCCGCCGCTGTCGGTCACCTGGATGAAGTTGGTGCCCGTGTCGCCGGTCTGGCGGTTGGAGAACACCACGGTGCCGGAGTCGGTGGCCGCCGCGTAGACGTCGAGGTTGGAGTTGGAGTTGATCGAGTTGACGAAATCGGTGATCGACTGGCCGGCCGGGATTGTCACCTGCTGGCCGTCGATGGAGATGGTGTCGGCGGCGGTGGGGCTGCCGTAGGTGAATGTCCGCTGGGCCGAGTTGGCCAGTTGTGTCACCGACAGCTGGTAGCCGCCGATGGCGGCGCCGGTACCGCTCGTCGTCGCAGTCACCCGCGTGGGGTCGCTGGTGGTCACCGTCTGGGTGGGGGCGAACAGGCTCGGGTCACCCAGGGCCTGTGCATCTGAGACCAGCGTCTGCAGCTCTGACTGAATCGATGTCAGCGCGCTGTTCTGCGCGGTCAGCCCCTTCTGGTGGTTCTGCAGGTTGGTCACCGGCTGGCTGTAGATCGCCATCTCCTCCTGGATGATCTGATCCGTGTTCAGCCCGGAGGCGAGGCCGGTGATCTGCAGGGAGCTCCCGGTCCCCAGGGACCCAAGCTGATATCCGCTGCTCGCGCTGGAGCCGGAGGATGAGACGGAGCTTGTCGACATGGCGGTTCCTTTGCGGTGATCAGTCCAGCGTTCCGCCGGAGGCGAGGTCGAGCACTTTGCTGGGAGGCAGCGTGGTGACGACGTTGCCGTCGGGATCGAGCAACTGGACGGTCACCCGCCCGGTGATCGGGTTGGTCTCGAAGTGCAGCCGTCGTCCCGCCGTCTTGAGCCGGTCATAGGCATCGGCAGCGGCGCCCATCGCGTCCAGGACCTCCGGCGGGGGGCTGTCCGGGATCGCGGCAGACGCGTACGCCGCCGTGGCCACAGGGTCCGGCGCGGCCTGCGGGTGGGTGGAGGATGGGCGCTTGGCGGCATGAGGGGGCATGCCTTCGGTAATCGATCACCCCCGTCCACAACTTGAGCGCCCTCGTCTAAGCGTCCACGGCGACCTCCGGCGTGCCGACCCCCGCCGGCGCCGCCGCGGGGAGGCGGGCGAGGAGCTCCTGGGCCGCCGCCGAGCGCGGGTCGAGCTCGAGCGCGCCGGTTGCGAACGTCGCCGCGTCGTCCGGCATGCCGCTACGTTCGGCCACCCGGGCCAGGCCGATCAGGGCCCGGGCGTCAGGCTGCTCGCCACAGGCCGCCATCCACTCCCGGCCGGCCTGCGCTAGGAATCCGTGGGAGAGGAACATCTCGCCGAGCAGCTCGCGCTGCTCGCGGCGCTCGAGCCGGGACGCGGCCAGCGCCGGCAGCAGCGCGTTGAAGCGGGCCGCATCGCCGGCCGCCAGCAGCGTCTCGAGAATGACGGCCAGAACCGGCACTCCGGCAACCGGTAGTCCCTGGGGGATCTCATCGCCCTGGACGCTGGCCGCCCAGGCCCGGAACACGGTCTGCTCGGCCGGCGGAAGGCCGGCGCGCTCGGCTCGGAGCAGCACCTCCCGGACCGCTTCGCCGTCGGCGCGGCCGATCAGCGCCAGGAGCGCGATGCGGCAGGCGAGCGCCGCGTGCGGATCGTCATCGGCCACGGTGCTGACGACCTCGATCGCGTCGTCCCAGGCCCCGCGGGCCAGCAGGAACTCGGCCAGCGTCGTGCGCAGCGATGCGTTGGCCGGGGAGGCCTCGAGGACGAGGCGGTACTGCTCCTCGGCCAGGGCGGACTCACCGGCCTGGCGCAGGGCGTCCGCCAGCGACTGGCGGACGCGGGGCGGAAGCGCGCCGAGACGCCCGATCTCGGTCATCGTCTCGGCCGGCGACGCTCCGTCGAGCAGCAGGACCCGCGCGTAGGAGGCGGCGACGGCGACGAAGCCCGGATGGTCGGTGACGCACCGGACCAGCGCCCGGCGGGCGGCGGCCGTCTCACCGCGGCGGAGATGAAGCTCGGCCAGGTGGAGGTGGGGGAGGAACGTTCCGCAGCCGACCATGGCGCCGTAGCGCGCCGGGGCGTCGCCGAGCTCCAGACAGCGGCGGTAGAGCTCCTCGGCCTCGTCCGGGCGCTCCAGCAGCTCCGAGATCTTCGCCTGCTCCAGGACGAGGTCGGTGAAATCCGGCATCAGCGCCAGGCCCTCGGCGGCCACCGCGGCGGCCTCGTCCACGCGCCCATCGGTGCGCAGCGCCACCACCAGGCGCGAGAACAGCAGCGGAGCGTAGGTGCATGCCGCCAACGTGCCCTCCTGGGCGAGCATCTGCCGGGCCTGCGTCAGCTCGGCCGCGCCGGACCGTGTGTCGCCGGCGGCGCAGTACTCGGAGCCGAGGTTGAAATGAAGGAACGCGTTCGCCGGCGCCGCGGCCGCCTGGCGCGTGAGCAGGTCGATGTTGCGCCGCGACTTCTCCTTGGCCTCGCGGACCGACCCCAGGTACCCGTAGTGCTCGACGCGCACGGATGACTGGCCGATCCGGCCGGGCAGGTGCGTCGGCAGGCTCTCGAAGATCTGCTCGTGCAGGCGGCCCTCAAACCGGTACCCGGGGCGATTGCGGAAGATCCGCGGCGTGACGTTGACCATCGAGGCGCCGGTCCCGAGCTCACCCAGGTAGCTCGTCTCCACGATGAAGAACGCCTCGCGCCAGGTCTGCCCGGTGAGCGTCCGCAGCTGCTCGGTGTCCTCCTCCACCAGGATCTCGTCGGCGTCGAGGTACATGACCCAGTCGCCGGTGGCGGCGTCGAAGGAGGCGTTGCGCGCCTCGGCGAACGATCCGGTCCAGGGGCGCTCGATGACCCGGGCGCCGAACGACCGGGCGATGTCGATCGTCGCATCGGTGGAGCCGGTGTCGACGACGATGATCTCGTCGACGGCCGGTGCCACGGCCGCCAGGCAGCGGGGGAGCATCTGCTCCTCGTCGCGCACGATCATGCACAGGCTGAGCGTCAGGCCGGTCGCCGGCTTGGCTCGGCCGGCCACCGAGCGCGCCCGGCGAGCCAGTCCGGGGACCGCCGCGTGCAGCGGCCGGGTGCGCCGGCCCGCCCGCTGCCGGCGGGCGACCTCATTCAGGTTGCGCTCGACGTCGGCCAGCTCCGGGTCCAGGCGGCGCGCCGCGCGGAACAGGGCCTGCGCGGCGTCCAGGCTCCACAGCTCGTAGCAGGCGACGCCGGCCAGGTTCAGGATGACCGGCTCGGCGGGCTCGCGCTCCAGGAGGCCAAGGGCGGCGTCGGCGATCGCCACGAACATGCGGACGGCCAGCCCCTCCGAGGCCGATCCGGTGGCCTGGAGCCCGGCCTGCAGGAGCCCCCAGTGGGCGGCGAAGCGGGCCTGCGGATCGGTCAGCGCACCGGCGTCGGCGAACAGCGCGCTGTAGGCGGCCACGTCGCCGCGGGTCAAGGCCGTGCCCGCCTTGAGCGCGAGCAGGTCGCCGGTGGGGGCGGCGGGGGCCGCCGGCTGATCGGACTGCAGGGTTGTGCCGGTCAGGCGTAGTGCCATGGGAGATCCTTACCGAGGGAGCACGGCCATCATCGGCGCGCGCCGCGCAAAAGTTGAGCCGCCGTCTCCGGCCGATCCCGGGCTGTGTCCGGTCAGTCCCGTGTGCCGATGTCGCGCGTCTTGCGTCGCGCCACCTCGGCATCGAGCCGGTAGGCCCAGGCCAGCGCCTCGGCGACCGCCGACCACATCGCCTCCGGGACCGACTCGCCGAGGTCGATCGCCGCCAGGGCCTCGGCCAGCGCTGGGTCCTCGCGGACGGGCACCCCGGACGCGCGCGCTGCGGCGACGATCCGCTCGGCCACCAGGCCGCTCCCGCTGGCGAGCACACGGGGAGCGTCGTCGCCGGGCTGGTAATGGAGGGCGCTCGCCCTCCGGCGCGAGGGCGGCTTCTCAGGCATAGACATCCAGCGGCCGGCGGCGGGGAGCCACGGTCACCGAGACCGCGCGGTTCAGCGCGTCGGTCAGCCCCCGTCGCAACGTGTCGGCGTCCGCCCGGGCCAGCTCCATTGCCATCCCGGGATCGACGGTGACGGCCAGTGTCAGGGTTGCGGGATCCAGGGCCAGGCGCAGATCGACGTCCCCGAGGGCCGGGGCTCGGAAGCGCACGGCGAGCGTGTGGGACTCCGGCGACGCCGGGCTCTCCCCGCGCGCGTCCCGCTCGGTCACCTGGAGCGTGGCGCCGCCCGGAAGCGGGATGGTGGTCATCGGCGCGGGCGGCACCGGCTGTGCGGCGGACGGCGTGTGGCCCTCGGAGAGACTGAGCAGGACCCGCTCCCGGGTGACCTCGCGGACGATCAGCCGCAGATCGCTGCCCGCCCGCACGTCTTTGGGCAGCTCGGCCTCGACCAGGAACCCGGCGATGCTCAGCGATCCGCGGCCCCGTCCGTCAGCCGCGACAACTCGCGCCATCAGCGCGCGCCCGGGCATCACCTTGATCTCCGTCCCCAGGACCGCGCGCAGGACACGAGGATCGACGGCGAGCGGCTGCATCGGCTCAAGTAATCATGACTGACGGTCGAAAACAGGGTTCGATGGATCCGGGCCTCTACATCGCCGCTTCGGGCATGCTCGCCGAGCAGGTCCGTCAGAGCCAGCTCGCAAATAACTTGTCCAACGCCTCCACGCCGGGCTATGAGCCCCAGGAGGCCGAGCAGCAGAGCTTCGGCGCGCTGCTGCTGGCCAACACCTCGACCGGCCGGCCGATCGGCGCGCTCAACACCGGCGTCACCATCGACCGGGTCGTCACCGACACCAACCCCACACCCCTGCGACAGACCGGCCAACCGCTTGACTTCGGCATCGCGGGCAACGGCTACTTCGCCGTCCGCACCGCCAACGGAGTCCTCTACACCCGGGACGGCCAGTTCCAGACCAACAATCAGAGCCAGCTCGTCGACCAGAACGGCAACCTGGTCCTGGGTCAGAATGGGCAGCCGGTGACGGTCTCGGCGAAGGGCACCGTCGACCCCGCGGCGCTCGGTGTCTTCAACGTCTCCAATCCCAGCGCCGCCGGGAACACCCTGGTCACCGGCACCGCCGCCGGCCGTGCCACCGGGGTGGTCAGGCAGGGCGAGCTCAATCAGTCCGGCGTCGATGCCATCCAAACGATGACCGACATGATCGCCTCGCTGCGCGCCTACCAGGCCGGGCAGACCGCGATCCAGTCGATCGACCAGACGATGCAGGAGGACGCCAGCAGCGTCCCGTCCCTCGGAGGTGCGTGATGCTGCAGGGGCTCTACGCCGCGGCTTCGGGCATGGAGGCGCAGCAGACCCAGTTCGACGCGATCTCCAACGACCTGGCCAATCTCAACACTCCGGGCTACCAGGCGACCGAGGTCGGCTTCCAGGACCTGCTCTACAGTGGCGCCGGCTCAGCCAGCGGATCGACGGTGGCCACCGGCACGGGTGCGGCTTCGTCGATCGTCGGCCGCAGCCAGACCGAGGGCGCGATGAACACGACCGGCAACCCGCTCGACGTGGCCATCAACGGCCCGGGCTTCCTTCAGGTCCACCGCAGTGACGGCACCATCGGCCTGACCCGCAACGGCTCGCTCCAGTTCGATTCCCAAGGGCAGCTGACCGATCAGCTCGGCAACCCCCTGGTTCCGTCGATCACACTTCCCAAGGGCGTCGACGCCGGCCAGCTGCAGATCGCCGCCAACGGCACTGTGGCCGCCGGCGGCCGGACGCTCGGCCGGATCGACGTCGTCGACGTCCCCGCGCCCACCCAGCTGCAGCCGGACGGGAGCAGCCTGTTCAGCGTCACCGCCGGCAGCGGTCCCACCCGGCCTGCCGCCGGGTCCACCATCCAGCAGGGTGCGCTCGAGGCCTCCAACGTCGACGTCGGCCAGGCAATGAGCGACATGATCAACGCCGAGCGCTCCTACGAGATGTCCAGCCAGGCGATCAAGTACCAGGATCAGATGCTCCAGATCGCCGATCAGCTACGCAAATGAGCGCCCTTTCCAGCATGAGCCTCGGAACCTCGCTGCCGGCGATCGATCCGGCACTCGAGCCGGCGAGCGTCCGCAACGGCGATTCGGCGGCCAAGAAGGCCTATCAGGAGGGGTTGGCATTCGAGGATGTGCTCGTCAACGAGCTCTCCCAGGAGATGAGCTCCACCACCGGGCTCGACGGTTCCAGCGACGGACTCGGCGGCACGACCGACTCCAGCGACTCCGGCAGCGGCCTCGGCGGCTCCGGCCTAGGTGGCTCCAGCCTCGGCGCCTATTCCTCGCTCCTCCCGCAGGCCCTGACGTCGAGCGTCATGTCCGCGGGTGGGACCGGGCTCGCCCTTCAGATCGCCCAGTCGATCGATCCCGCCCTCGCCGCCCCCGCCCCGGGAGGTAAGTCATGAGCGCGCTCGCCGCGACCGACCAGACCGACATCGTCTTCACCAACGACGTCATCGCCCACCTCGATGCCCAGCTGGCATCCGCCCGGCGGCTGCTGGGGATCGTCTTGGAGCAGGGGACGGCGATCCGCAAGCGCGACGTCCACAATGTGGTGACGCTGACCGGAATGCTCCAGGCCGAGCTGCAGCGGCGGGCGCTGATCGAACGTGACCGCGCGCGGCTGCTGGAGCGCGCCGGCGCACGGCTCGGCGTGGCGCCGGCCGCGGTCTCCATCACCCTGTTGGACGCGGTCATGGATCCCCAGCGAGTCGACGACGCCCATGCCCGCAGCGCGGAGCTGCGCGGGCTGCTGGAGGAGATCCAGCGCGAGCATCACGTCAACCGGGCGCTGATGAACCAGGAGCTGGCGTTCCTCGATCACCTGCTGCGCCTTGCCGACTCCGACCGGCATCTCGGCTACGACTCGGCCGGCGACCACAACCGGATGCGGGCCCCGCGCCTGCCCAGCCGCCACCGCGTTCTCGACCTGGAGGTCTGACGTCCGATGACGATCCCATCGTTCACCGGGCTGCAGACCGCGCTCAGCGGGCTGGAGGCCAGCCAGGCGGCGATCGACACCACCGGCGAGAACATCTCCAACGCCAGCACCCCCGGCTACACCCGGCAGGTGGTCAGGACGGTCGAGAGCGGCTCGCTGACCATTCCCGCGCTCTCCCAGCAGGGAGGAGGGGCCAACCTCGGCACCGGGGTGAGCATCTCGTCCATCAGCCGGATCCGCGACCAGTTCCTCGACGTCCAGTACCGGGCCCAGAACAGTCAGACCAGCAACGCCAACACCAACTCCTCCGAGCTCCAGCAGGTCCAGACCGCCATCAACGAGCCGTCGAGCGCCGGACTGCAGTCGGTCATGTCGAAGTTCTGGAGCGCCTGGTCGAGCCTGGCCAACGATCCGACGAACGGCGCGGCCAGGCAGGCCGTCATCGATGCCGGCCAGTCGGTGACCCAGACGTTCAATTCGGTCGCCTCGCAGATGTCGACCGTCCAGTCCCAGGCCGCCCAGCAGTACGCGACCCTGACCGGGAGCAACGGCCAGGTGCAGCAGGACGCCAGCCAGATCGCCACCCTCAACGCCCAGATCGTGCAGGCCACGCAGGCCGGCCAGACGCCCAACGCGCTGCTCGACCAGCGGGACAACCTGCTCGACGACCTGTCGTCCCTGGCTCAGATCTCGGTCACCCACCAGAACGACGGCTCGGTGACGGTCAACTTCGGCGACGCCTCGACCGCTTTGGTCAGCGGCTCAACCGTCACCTGGCCCCAGACACTGACGTCGGCTTCCGGCGGCCAGCTCGGCGCCCTGCTCAACCTCTCCTCCTCGAGTGGCCCGATCGGCCAGTTCCTCTCGTCGCTGGACAACGTCGCCGGACAGGTGATCAGCTCGGTCAACGCGCTCCAGCCCTCGAGCCCGTTCTTCAGTGGCACGTCGGCGTCGACGATCGCCGTCTCAGCGACTGCCGCATCGATCCAGACCTCCAGCTCCAGCACGTCCGGCGCGGACCTGGCCCAGGGGGTCGCCGGGCTCTCCGGCGGCGCCGCTGACCAGGCCTACGCCGCCTTCGTCGCCCAGGTCGGCGACGGGGTCCAATCGGCCCAGAACACCCAATCGACGGCCCAGGCCGTCCTGGGCGCCGTCTCCAACCAGCGGCAGAGCGTGTCCGGCGTCTCGCTGGATGAGGAGATGACCAACCTGATCCAGTACCAGCAGGCCTATCAGGCCTCCGCGCGGGTCATGAACGCCATCAACAGCACGCTGAGCACGCTCATGAGCGCCGTCGGCGGGGCGGGGATGTAGTGCCCCGTCCGGCGAATTCGCTTGCCGTCGAGGCGCCCCTGGCGGCGCCTGCGCCGGCCCGCGGCCCGCTCGGCATCCCGCCTCGCCTGAACGGGCCGCGCCGGCGTCATCCGGCTGTCCTCGGATCCTCGTGTGGCGCTCACCACGGGCTTCGCCCGCGGTGCCGACGTCGGATCCTGCGTCCTTGCCATGCATCCACCACTGACACCTCTTGGTGCCAGCGAACCCGCCGGACGGGACACTAGGCCATGATCGGTCGGATCACCACGTTGATGACCCAGCAGTCGGTCCTGTCCAACATCAACGCCGTCCAGGACCAGCTGGCCACCACCCAGCAGGAGCTCTCGACCGGCCGGAGCATCAATCAGCCGTCGGACAATCCGTACGGCGCCAGCCTGGCGATCTCGCTCAACCAGGATCTCTCCTCGCTGACCAGCTACTCCAGCAACGTGACCGACGGCACCGCCTGGACGACCGCGGCGACGACCTCGCTGACGAACATCCAGAGCATGCTCCAGCGCGCTCAGGAGCTGGTGGTGGAGTCCGCCAACGGCACCATGTCATCCTCCGACCTGGCCGCCTCGGCCGCCGAGATCAACCAGCTGACCGACGCGATCAAGCAGGAAGCCAACACCCAGTACAACGGCCAGTACATCTTCGCCGGCACGGCCACCAGCACCGCTCCGTACTCGAGCGCCACCGGGGACGTCTATCAGGGCAACAGCGGCGCCATCACGCGTCAGATCGGCCCCAACTCCTCGCTGCAGGTCAACTCCGACATCTCTTCGGTGCTCGGAAGCGGCCAGGGAGCCAACGACGGCAAGCTGCTCGACACGCTGCGGACGATCGCTGCCGACATGACGAGCGGCTCGACGGCGAGCGTCGCCGATCTGTCGAACAACCAGCTGACCAATCTGACGAACAGCCTGAACTCGCTGGATCAGTTGCAGGCCAGCGTCGGCGCCGCCTCGGATCGCCTGACGCTGGCCTCGACCCGGATCACCAACCTCCAGACCAGCGACACGGCGGCTCTCTCCAACACCGAAGACGCCAACATGGCGCAGGCGATGACCACCTACTCCAACGAGCAGGCGGCGTTCACGGCGGCTCTGCGCGCCGGGGCGAATATCGTTCAGTCTTCGTTGATGAACTTCCTCAGCTAGGAGATCGCCAATGGCATTGGCTATCGAGAGCCCGCGCTTTGGGCACGTGGAGATCGACCCTGCGACCGTGATCGAGTTCCCGGACGGGCTCATCGGTCTCGGCGGCTCCAGGTACGCGCTGCTGACCAGCGACCCGGGCAATCCAATCGTGTGGTTGCATTGCATCGATGATCCGTCCCTGTCGCTGCCCGTGACCGATCCCCATCGCTACTTCTCCGACTACCGGGTCGAGCTCACCGATGAGGACGCCGAGCGGCTGGGGCTCGACGACAGCACCTCGGTCGATGTGTTCGTCACGGTCGTCGCCGCCCCTGAGCTCGCCGACTTCACCGCCAACCAGAGGGCGCCCATCCTGATCTGGAACGGCCGCGGCCACCAGATCATCAACCAGGCGCCGGGTTGTGACCTCCGCGCCCCGCTGTTCGCCGAGGTCCTGGGCGGACGGGAGCCCGCGGGCGCCTGATGCTCAACATCACCCGCCGCCGCGGGGAGCGAATCGTGCTCGGCGACGACGTGTTCGTCTCCGTGCTGGAGGTCTCAGGCCAGACCGTGCGGCTCGGCATCGAGGCGCCGCGCTCGGTCCGCGTCTACCGCGAGGAGATCTGGCTGGAGGTCAAGCGTGAGAACGAGGCGGCCGCTCAGGCGGCGGCCGGCGCCGCGCTGCCGGACATCCCGGCGCCGCTGAAGGCCGATTCGCAGGCGGCGCAACCGTCACCCGGGACGACCGTCAACCGGACGCCTCCGCCGGCGAGCTGACAGCCCGCCGGCGCTCAATCATCTAGGCGGAAGTTTTTGAGGGTTTGAGGCCCGGTCCCCAGTGTTGGTGGGGACCGGGCCTTTTTATGGTGGTTGAGTGTAGCCAAGGTTATGCCTGGTGTCTGTCCGGTCCATGGTTTACATTGTTGGCATGGCGAAGCGTGGTGGCTCGGCTCACGTAGCCACAATCAAGACGAAGGGGAAGGACGGGGCGGTGTACACGTCGCATCTCCTGCGTCGTTCCTACCGCGAGGGCGGCAAGGTCCGCCACGAGAACCTCGGGAACCTCTCGCATCTCCCGGTGGAGATCATCGAGGTGATCCGCGCGATGCTCGCCGGCCGGCGGCTGGTCGATCTCGACGATGGCTTTGAGATCACGCGGTCGTTGCCGCATGGCCACGTCGCCGCGGTGCTGGGCGTGCTGCGCGGCCTGGACCTGGAGCGGTTACTCGGTCGTGATCGCTGCCGGGAGCGGGATCTGGTGGTCGCGATGATCTGCCAGCGGCTGATCGGACCGGGCTCGAAGCTGTCGGCCACGAGGCGCGTCTTGCAGACGACGCTGGGGGATGAGCTGTCGCTCGGCGAGGTCACCGAGGCCGAGCTGTTGGCAGCGATGGACTGGCTGGTTGAGCGCCAGGACCGGATCGAGCGGACGCTCGCGCGTCGCCACCTGCCCAGCGATGGGGACGGCGAGGCGTTCGTGCTCTATGACCTGTCGTCGAGCTACGTGGAGGGCCGCTGCTGTCCGCTGGCGACCTTGGGCTACTCGCGTGATGGTGTGAAGGGCAAGCTGCAGGTCAACTACGGGCTGATCTGCAGCCCCGAGGGCCGCCCGGTCGCCGTGCGTGTGCACGAGGGCAACGTCACCGACCAGCAGACCGTTCCCGACACCGTCGCCACGGTCCGCGAGCGGTTCGGGATCGAGCAGGTCGTGTTCGTCGGTGACCGCGGGATGATCACCCACGCCCACGCGCAGACCCTGAAGGAGCAGGGGGTGGACTTCATCAGCGCGCTCAAGAGTGTGCAGATCCGCTCGCTGGTGAACGCAGGCGACCTGCAGCTGTCGCTGTTTGACGAGGTCAACCTCGCGGAGATCAGCTCGCCGCTGTTCCCGGGCGAGCGGCTCGTGGTGTGCCGCAACCCCGCCGTCGCGGCCGAGCGCGCCCGCAAACGCGGAGAACTCGTGGCCGCGACCGAAGCCGAGCTTGAGAAGGTCAAGGCCAGCGTGGAGGGCCCCCGCGGCCGGTTGCGCGGCGCGCCGGCCGGTCAGATCGGTGAGCGTGCCGGCAAGATCTCCAACAAGTACAAGGTCGCCAAGCACTTCACGCTGACGATCGCCGACGGTGTCTTCGCCTACGAGCGCAACACCGAGCAGATCAACCGCGAGGCCGCGCTGGACGGCCTCTACGCGATCCGCACCACCCTCCCCGCCGACACGCTCCCCGCGCCGGCCGCGGTCCGCGCCTACAAACAGCTGAAGATGGCCGAGCGCGCGTTCTGCACGATGAAGGACACGATCGAGATCCGCCCGATCCACCACCACCTCGAGACCCGCGTCCGCGCGCACGTGTTCCTCTGCATGCTCGCCTACTACGTCTCCTTCGAACTCCACCAGCGCCTCCCCGAACTGCTCTTCACCGACGACACCCCGCTCGCCCCGAGCGACCCCGTCAAGCCCGCCCGCCGCTCACCGTCCGCCCACGCCAAAGCCGGCAGCGCGACCACCGCCGACGGCTACCCCGCGCACACCCTCCCCGACCTCCTCGCCGACCTCGCGACTATCTGCCGCAACACCGTGCGCATCGGCCACGCCGAGCACACCTTCACCCGCCTGACCACACCCACCCCGCTCCAAGCCCACGCGCTCGAACTGCTCGCCGTCAAACTCCACGAGTAGCCAAAGCCAGACCAGCCCGCAGCACCCCAATCCCGCGCCACAACGCGGGATTCAACATTTCAACCGCGAAAACTTCCGTCTAGGCCACGAAGCTGAACAGCTGCTCGTCGGAGGCCAAGTTGGCCCGGAGCGTCTTGAGGATCTGGGCGTGGAGCTGGCACACCCGGCTCTCGGTCACGCCGAGGATCTCGCCGATCTCGCGCAGCGTCAGGTTGTAGACATACAGCAGCACGGCGATCTTGCGCTCGCGGGGGGCGAGGCACTCAAACGCGGCGCGGAAGCGCTCCTTGGCGGCGGCCGACAGCGCCGAGGCCTCCGGATCGGTGTCCACATCGTCGCTGCACAGGGTGTCGATGCGCTCGGTGGCGCTGTCGTCCTCGCCGCTGATCAGCGCGTTGAGCGAGCCGATCTGCGAGTTGGCGATCTCGTCCTGACGGGTGACCAGCTCGGCCGGGGTGACCCCCAGCGCGTCGGCCAGCTCCTCCCGGGTCGGGCGGCGGCCGTACAGGCGGAAGAAGTTCTCCCGGGCCTTGCCCATCTCCCGGTCGAACCGGCGCAGGGACCGGGGCGCCCAGTCGTTGCGGCGCAACTCGTCGAGCACCGCTCCGTGGATCCGGGTCCACGCAAACTGCTCGAGCGTCGCCCCCTTCTCCGGGTCATAGCGGTCGATGGAGCGAATCAGAGCCTCCAGCCCGCAGGAGATGAAGTCGTCGACCTCGCAGCGCGCCGGAATCTCCCGGACCTTGCGATAGACGATGTACTTGACCATCGGCGCAAACGTCAGCACCAGGCGATCGCGCAGCCCGGGGTCGCCGGTCCGCTTGTAGGCACGCCAAAGTTCCAGCGCCTGATCGGCCGACAGCCGATCGGCACGTTCCGTAGTAGCCATCTCACCCACTTTTGAAGTTCTGCTTTTGCCCCAGAGTGAGGGCCGATCCTCGGCCCGTCCGCTCTGAGTGGGGTAGTCGGTCGCTGACGCCCCGGGGCTGTATCGACCGCACCCCTGCGATTCTTTAGCGCTGCTATTTGGGGCTCTCGTCCGCGGCGCCGGCGGCGCTTCGGACAGGACGCAGGCCGGCCCCTGCGCCGCCTATGACGGGTAGTCGTAGAAGCCCTTGCCCGCCTTGCGGCCGTGATGGCCGGAGACGACCATGCGCTTGAGCAGGGGAGGCGGGGCGTACTCCGGGCGCTTGAACTCCTCATACAGCGAGTCGCAGACGGCGTAGAGGACGTCGAGCCCGATGAAGTCGCACAGGGTGAGGGGCCCCATGGGGTGCCCGCAGCCGAGGCGCATGCCCTCATCGATGTCCTCGCGGCTGGCGAAGCCGTCCTCATACATGCGCACGGCGGCCATCAGATACGGGACGAGCAGCATGTTGACGATGAACCCGGAGCGGTCCTTGGTGCGGATCGGTCGCTTGCCGATCCCGCTGGCGAACGCCTCGGCGGTGGTGACCGTCTCCGGTTGGGTCTGCAGGCCGATGACGACCTCCACCAGCTTCATCACGGGAACAGGGGAGAAGAAGTGCAGTCCGAGCACACGCTCGGGCCGGCGGGTCCAGGAGGCGAGCTCGGCGATCGGGATCGAGGACGTGTTGGAGGCCAGAAACCGGGCGTCGGGCAGCTGCTGGTCGAGCTGGGCGAACAGCTTGCCCTTGACCCGGGGGTCCTCGGTCACCGCCTCCAGGACCGCGTCGACGCCACCGAGATCGTCGATCTCGGTGCTATAGGCGACCCGGCTGATCAGCGTGTCGGCGGCCTCGGCGCTCAGCTTCCCGCGCGACTGGGCCCGCCCCACCGATTGGGCCAGGCGCTCGCGGGAGCGCTGAAGCGGCGCCCGCTCAGGCTCGAACACGGTGACGTCGATGCCGGCGCTCGCGGCCGCCTCGGCGATGCCCGAGCCCATGAAGCCGGCGCCGACCACGCCGATGCGCGAGATCTGAGCGGTGTCCGCCATCCCCTACAGCGTTGCATCTCTTCGCTCGCGGCGCGCCGTGGCGCCTCGTCGCTACTTCTTGTGGTGACGCGTGATCCTGAGGCTGACCGTGCGGCGCCGGTGCGCCGAGAACCGGCCGAACTTCTGGGTGAGATCGGCGGTGACCTTGACGTGGCCGGTCTTTGACCGCAGGAACCGCCGGCCGGCGCCGGACAGCTTGAGCGTCACCTTGCCGGCGTGCGTCAGCCGGACCCGGCCGGTGGCGAGCTTGACCGTCGTCCGGCGCGTCCGGCGCTTCCCCTTGCGCTCCGGCACGCGGGCCGAGGACGCGTGGACGACGATGGTCTCCGGTGCCGTCAACGTGATCGTGATCGTGCACGGGTAGGACGTGCAGGTCACGTTGAGTGTCACCGTCTGGCCGTTGCTCGAGCCGCCGCCGAGGTTGGGCGGCGTGATGGCGTCGGCGGCCGTGAACGACTGCGCGAACACCGATCCGTTGTCGGTCCAGCTCGCCCAGCCCTGCCCGGTGGGGCCAACCGAGCTGGTGACGTCAGCCTGGCCGTTGAACGCGTCGAGCGTCGCCGGCCCGGCCCACGTCTTGCCCCCGTCGGCGCTGTAGGAGAGGGTGATCGGACCGCCGGCCCCGCTGTTGAGGTACGTGGCGTAGAGGCCGCCGGCGCCGTCCTGGCTGAGCGCCGGGTACAGCTCGCTCTGGTTGGAGAGCGTCATCGGCGCCCCCAACTTCAGCGTGTTCTGATCGAAGTGCTGGTAGACGGTCGTCCCGTGGGCCTCGTCCTTGGCGAGGATGCCGAATCCGCTCGGCCCGCCGGCCACGGCGACGCGCTCGACGCCGCACTCGCCCTGGGTCGCCGGTGCCTTCCAGGCGCTGCCGGGCGAGCCCGGAGACACGTTGTAGCTGTTCCCGGCGCTCTGGTTGCCGCTGCCGTAGGCGAAGGCGATGCCGTCCGGCGTGCTGGCGGGGCAGCTGAACGGACCGCCGTCGTTGAATAGCGTCGCGAACACGCCCAGGACGCCCGGGGCGGCGCCGGCCTGAGCAGCGAACTGACCGCCGGCGTTGGTCAGGGTGTCCGGATTCGTGTTGGGCTCCAGCGTGGCGAAGCCGGCTGGGCAGGTCGCCGTCGAGCACTCCGGCGGTGAGACGAGCGGGAACGCGTTGAACGTCGGCGGTCCCGCGGCCGTCTCCCACCCGTAGCCGAGGACGTTGGTCCCGGGGACGATGACCGCGTTGAGCGGCACGGTGTCGGCGTTCAGGATCCCCGACGAGACCGACAGGCCGGCGTTGATGATGCTGAAGGTGGCGCCGCCGTCGGTCGACTGCCATTCCTGCTCCGGGATGTAGTCCTGGGCCGAGTTCCCGGCCGCGCCGAACACGTCGGCGAGGATCACGATCGTGCCCCCGTCGCTGAGGACCTGGACGTTGTCGATGTACTGCGCCGAGTCGGCCGGGATGAGGTTGGCGCTGTGCGAGCACGAGGTCGCCCCTGGAGGCACCACGCAGTACTGGACGAAGTTCAGCGATCCGCCGAGGTCCTTGGTGTTCGCCCACGCGACGATCGCGTCGCCCGCGCTGTCGACCGCCACAGCCGGTGGTCCGCTGGCAAAGGGCGTGCCGACCGTGACCGGCTTGCCCGCGGCCATCGCGCTCGACGCCGTCAGGAGCGCGAGCGCGCCCGCCGCGACAAGTATCGCCAGGATGCGGCTGAGCCCGCGGGCTGCCGTACGTGCGTCGACCTCAACGCCCATGTGCGCCTTCCCCTCGTGTGATGGTCCCGTTGGCGAATCCCGCAGCCGGCGCGGGAGTTGTTCGGCCGGCATCCTAACGGGTGCCGCGGACCGAGCGCCGGATGTCACCGGCCGCCGGACCGGAGCGGCGATCCGCGGTCTCAGCGGACGGTGACCTCGCCCGCCGGCGATCCGCGGTCTCAGCGGACGGTGACCTCGCCCGCGTTGCCGTGCAGATCCACGAGCACCCGCGCGCCGAGCGGCTCCTGGAGCCTGACCACCACCCTGCGCCCGTACCCGGGGAGGATCCGGGCGCCGGGCGGGCCGATGTCCTCGCCGCGCGGTACCACGGCGACTGCCTGCGGGGACTCGATGGCCTCCGCTGAGGGATATCGCTCGTGGTTCGGCAGAGCGCCGGTGAAGCGGAACGTCAGGGTGCGGCCGTCGTCAGCCAGGTCGGCGCGTGCGGGGTCATGCCGCGGCTGGCCCCGGGTGGGGCGGGGCGGGATGGACGGGACGTTCTCTGGCGGCGCCCACGCCTGCGCGATCGCCTCCGGGTCGAGGACGACGATGGGACCGAGCGTCTGATCGCTGGTGAGCTCCCAGCCGGGCAGCCACCGAGGGCCGCGGTCGGTGCGCTGCTCCACATCGGAGCGCCGGGCCGCGGTGATCACGATCGCCGGCTCCCCCTCCGGCCGCCCGCCGCGGCGCCCGGCCAGCGCCAGCACGGCCTCGGGCACCGGCACCTGCGCATCGATCCACCCATTCATGAACGCGAGCTTGGCCCGCTGGGAGCGAAACCCGTTGCGGGCGCGCGCGGTCTCGCCGAGGAGCACCAGGGGGCGCGGCGCCCGGTCGACCGGGAACGCGGCCCACCGCGCCACCGCCCACCGGGCCCATTCCAGATCCTCCTCGAACCGGCGATCGAGTTGCTCCTGCCCGGTCACGTCAGTGGCGAGTCAGGCACGAACCGGAGGCGTGGCCCGGTCTGCCCGCCGCCGGCGGTGAACGTCGCGGTCGCCCGGTTGAGCGTGAACGTCAGCGAGGCGCCGTCGTCGGTGACGACCTCGAGCGTGCGCCCGTCATCGGACACGTGGCTGACCGTTCCGCCCACGGTCGCTCCCAGGTAGTCGATCTTGACCGGGCGGCCGGGAGCGGGCATCGCGCGGAGCGGCACAGGGCCCTTGATAGCAGGGGCGGCCACCGGGCTCCAGGCGAACCCGATGGCCCGTCCCCGCGCCCCGCTCTCGGCGGAGCGTCGAGCTGGGTTAGATGCCGAGCTCCTGCGAGGCCATCGCCGCCCCCGCCAGGCGGGCCCCAATCTTCTGCATGGCGATGTCCCGCGCGTAGTCCGGCGAGCCGTGCCTGGGTTTGACGTCGCGGCTGAACGGCGAGAAGCCGCAGTCGTCGGTCGCGCCCAGGTTCGCCGCCGGGATGTATCTGGCCGCCGTCAGAAGCTCGTCGCGGACGTGCTCCGGCGTCTCGACCTCCGGCGTCAGCGGGTTGATGACGCCCATGAAGCACGTCTGGGCCACGCCGTCGGCGTCGTCGCGACGGTAGCGCCCGCACAGCTCGTAGACCGTCTCCCGGTCCTCCTCCGACGCGCACTGGATCAGGAAATAGCCGGCGTTCATGTCGAACATGTGCGAGAGCAGGAGCTCGTAGGGGACCTCCTTGGAGTGGACCGAGTCGCAATCTCCGCCCGGGCACGTGTGGATGCCGATGTTGCGTCGCTCCTCGGCGGTGAACCGGGCCAGCAGCCGGTTGTTGAGGTCGATGAACTCCTGCAGCATGTTCTTCCCGGTCCATGGGTTACGCGAGTCGTTCTTGTTGGCCAGCCGCCCCTCGGTGAAGTCGATCGAGACCCGCACCGCGCCGGCGTCGAAGCACTGGCGGATGTCCTTCTCGGCCTCGCTGACGCAGTCCTCGAGGAACTGCTCGCGCGGGTATCCCGGGATCTCGCCCTCGAGCGGGTAGAGCAGCATCATCATCGACGGCGAGATGACGGCCTGCTTGACCGGATGGGTGGCGATCGTCTTGTTCTTGGCCACGAACTGCGACGCGTACGTCTTGTAGCGGAACGGCCCCTCGGTGATCCGCGGCAGCTGCCGGTGATGGCCGTCGTCGAAGATGGCGAAGAACTGCCCGTCTCCGGCCAGCCCCGCGGCCAGTCCGGTCCCCGCCAGCGTGTCGGTCAGGTTGTAGGTGGCGAAGCTGGACTCGCGCTGCTCGCCATCGGTCACGATTGGTTCGCCGGTCGCCTCCAGCCGCCTGATCGAGTCCTCGGCGGCGGCGTCCTGGATGGCCTGAAGATCATCGAACGAGATCTTGCCCTCGTCGTAGTCCGCATAGGCCTGCTGGAGCTTCATGGGTCGCGGCAGGGACCCGACGAGCTCGGTGGGAATGGGCACGTGCGTCCTCTCCTCGTGGGATGTGACGGATCGTCGCTGGGCGGGCGGGGGGGCGGACCTCTTACCGTCGGCTCGGCCGGGCGATCTCCCTCTCAGGCGAACATACTCCTCTGTTCGACAGGGGGTCAACTCGGTTTGCCCGCCGCGGCCGCTAACCTGCGCGACCGCCGCGAAACGAGCTCATGCAGAAAGCGAGGCCCGCCGATGGCCGCTCCCACGAGGCAGTTCCTGTTCACATCGGAATCGGTCACCGAAGGACATCCGGACAAGATTGCGGACCAGATCTCCGACGGCGTCCTCGACGCGGTCCTGGAGCAGGACCCGCACGGCCGCGTCGCCTGCGAGACGCTGGTCAACACCGGTCTGGTCGTCGTCTCCGGCGAGATCTCGACGACCGCCGGCTTCGATGTCCAGGACATCGCGCGCGAGACGATCCGCAAGATCGGCTACGTCGACGCCGCGCTGGGGTTCAGCGCCGATTCCTGTGCCGTCCTCAACGCGCTGGACAAGCAGTCGGCCGACATCGCCCAGGGGGTTGACGAGGCCTACGAGCGGCGCGCCTCCAGCGCCGGCGGCGACGAGTTCGACATCGCCGGCGCCGGCGACCAGGGCATGATGTTCGGCTACGCCACCCGGGAGACGCCGGAACTCATGCCGCTGCCGATCGCGCTGGCTCACGGGCTGGCCCAGCGGCTGGCCGAGGTGCGCAAGACCGGTGTCCTCGATTACGTCAGGCCGGACGGCAAGACCCAGGTCAGCGTCCGCTACGTCGATGGCCGGCCGGCCGGGATCGAGAAGCTGCTCATCTCCACCCAGCATGCCGAGGGCGTCGAGGATCGGATCCGTGACGATCTGTGGGAGACCGTCGTGCTGCCCACCCTCCCGGCGGGACTGTTCGACCAGAGTGCGCTGCGGGCCGACTTCCTGGTCAACCCGACCGGCCGCTTCGTCATCGGCGGCCCGGTCGGCGACTGCGGGCTGACCGGCCGGAAGATCATCGTCGACACGTACGGCGGCATGGCCCGCCACGGCGGGGGCGCCTTCTCCGGCAAGGATCCGTCGAAGGTCGACCGCTCCGCCGCCTACGCCGCCCGGTGGGTGGCCAAGAACCTCGTCGCCGCCGGCCTGGCCGATCGGGCCGAGGTCCAGGTCGCCTACGCCATCGGCGTCGCCCGCCCGGTGTCGGTCATGGTCGAGACGTTCGGCACCGAGGCCGACGGGCTGTCGCCGGAGCGGATCGAGGACCTGGTCTCCGATCATTTCGACCTGCGCCCGGCGGCGTTCCGCCAGCGCCTGGACCTGCACCGTCCCATCTACCAGCAGACCGCCGCCTACGGCCACTTCGGCCGCGACGGCTTCTCCTGGGAGCAGACCGACATGGCGGCCGCGCTGCGCGACGCCGCCGGCCTCGATGAAGCGACCGCGGAAGAGGTGGCGGCGTGAGCATCACGGTCGTCGGCTCGATCGCCTTCGACGCCGTCGAGACGCCCTTCGGTCAGCGCGACCGGATGCTGGGTGGCGCCGCCACCCACTTCGCGCTGGCCGCATCGCTCCTGGACCAGGTCCGGATCGTCGGCCCCGTCGGCGACGACTTCGGCGACGAGGAGCTGGCCATCCTCCAGACCCGCGGCTCCAACATCGATGATGTGGAGCGCGTCGCCGGCGGCCGGACGTTCTTCTGGAAGGGCCGGTACGGCTGGGATCTCAACACCCGGGACACGCTCGACACCCAGCTCAACGTGTTCGAGCACTTCCAGCCCAAGCTCTCGGAGGACTCGCAGGAGGCCGAGGTCCTGTTCCTGGCCAATATCCAGCCGGGACTCCAGCTGCAGGTGCTGGAGCAGTGCCAGGCAGCGCGGTTCGTGGCGCTGGACTCGATGAACCTGTGGATCGACATCGCGCGCGACGAGCTGCTGGAGGTCATCTCCCGCGTCGACTGCCTGGTCCTCAACGACGAGGAGCTCCGCCAGCTCACCGGGAAGCCGAACCTCATCTCGGCGGCCCATCAGGTGCTCAACATGGGCCCGGCCGGGCCGTCGATGGTCGTCGCCAAGCAGGGGGAGTACGGATCAGCGCTGATCACACCGGACGATTTCTTCGCCCTCCCCGCCTACCCGCTGCACCAGGTCGTCGATCCGACCGGCGCCGGCGACACGTTCGCCGGCGGCTTCGTCGGCTTCATCGCCAAGCACATCGACCAGCTGCACGAGCACGAGGTCCTGCGCAACGCCATGGCCTACGGCACCGCGCTGGCCTCCTTCAACGTCGAGCAGTTCGGCACCGAGGGCCTCCAGGATGTGCACCCGCCGGCCGTGCACGAGCGCGTCGACGACCTGTGGCGCTTCGCCCGCTTCGAGCGCATCGAGGTCGCTCTGATCGATTGACGCGCCCCGTGGCCCGCCCCGGACCACTGATCTCGGTGCGAGTGGTGCGCGCGGGCGACGAGACCAGGCTGCGTGCGCTGCGACTGCGTGCCCTGGCCGACAGCCCGGGCGCGTTCGCCGCCACCGCCGAGCAGGAGGCGCAGCTTCCCGCCGCGCACTGGGCCGAGCTGGCCCGCCAGAGCCAGGCGGCCGATCACCTCGCCATCTACGTGGCCAGCGACGGCGAGGAGTGGCTGGGCATGGGCGCCGGCCGCTGGCACGACCGCGAGCGCGGCGTCGCCCAGCTGTGGGGGATGTGGGTCGATCCGTCGGCCCGGCGGCTGGGGCTGGGCGAGCGCCTGGTGGCGGACGTCCGCGGCTGGGCGGCGGCGCAGGGGGCGCGCTTCCTGCGCCTGGGCGTGGCCACCCGGCCCGGTGACGCCACCCCGTTCTATGAGCGCCTCGGCTTCGTGCCGACCGGCGAGAGGACAATGATGCGCGCCGACCCCACGCGCCCGGCGCACTTCCTGGTCCGGCCGGTCTAAGGGGGCTCCTGAACCGGTCCCGCTCGGACGGGACGTCCTGTTTTCGGCGGTCTCCTCAGTCCCGGGGCCGGTGCAGCAGCGCGCCGATGATCCCGGTGGCGAACAGCAGCACGACGAGGAGCGCCAGCACGTCGAGCCACGTCAGGCCGTTGTCGGCGATGTCGCGCACGGTCAGGGCGCCGATCCCGGCCGTGAACACGCCGACGACAGCGGCCAGCAACAGTCTCATCATTAGGCGGCGGCCGTGGGGGGCGTCGGCTTGCGCCGCGTCGCCAACAGCCGGATGGCCGCCAGGCCGAACAGGAAGCCGCCGACGTACGACACGTAGGCGAATCCGCCGTCGCCGATGAGGCCGGCCGCCGCGAACGCCGCCTGCATGACGACCCAGGCGCCGACCATGACGAGCGTGGGGATCTCCATCACCCCAAAGAAGAAGATGATGACCACCAGCGCCAGCACCCGGGCGTGGCGGTAGAGCAGGAGATAGCCGCCGAGGACGGCCGCCACCGCCCCGGCCGCCCCCACGGTGGGCGTGTTGGCGCCGGGGTCGATCGCCAGCACCACGCCCAGGGCGACGAGTCCGCCGGCGAGGTAGAAGCCAAGGAAGCGGATGGGGCCCATCGAGTCCTCGACGTTGGTGCCGAACAGCCAGAGGAACCAGACGTTGCCGATGAGCTGAACCACCGATGCGTGGACGAACATGCTGGCGAACACCGTCCCCACGGTGAGCGTCCGCGCGGCCTGGTCGCCGGCCACGATGTAGACGACGATGTTGGCGACGATCAGCGTGATCGTCGCCACCGGGAAGCGATCGAGTGGGATGTTGTCTTTGACCGGGATCACGCGTGCGCGGACAGCTTAGACCCCGCCTGAGACCCCCCGTTTGGGTCTAGACAAGGCCGACGGGCGCGGTCGCCGAGGCGATCCGCCACGGCTGGCGCTCGTCGCCGGTCAGCGCCAGGGTCCAGCGCTCCGTGAAGCTCGACCGCCGCGTCCGGCTGCCCGCCAGCACCGCGGTCGTGTCCCGGTTCTCGATGTAGCGGTTGCCGGTGATGTCGACCTCCACGGTCATCGTCGGCGGCTCGGCGGCGGCGTCGAGGTTGACGATCCGGATGCGGTTGACCCTCGGTCCGCGCACCACCATGCGGACGGTCCCGCTGGTATCGCCGGCGTACAGCAGATCGCGGGTCGCCGCCGGGGTGGCCACCGCCTTGAGGACGGCATCGTCGCCGTCGATGGCCTGCGCCCAGGCCGCCACGGCACGCCGGGCGGCCACCTCCAGGACGTCCGGGGCGAAGCGGCCGTCGGCGAGGCTGAGGTCCATGGCCGCGGCGCGGGCGTCGCCCTCGTACTCCAGGTCGGCGACCTCAGCCACCTTGATCCCGTCCGGTACCTGGTCGGCCACCGCGCCCTCGATCAGCGCCTCGTCGCGCATCCCGGCCTCGTCCGACCAGGCCGAGGCGACGATCTCATCCTCGAGGGCGTGCTTGCCCTCGGCGCCCTGCTCGATCGACGCCAGGATCCACCGGCCGTTTCGCTTCTGGAGCGTCCAGAACTCCCGGATCCGGGTGATCTCGCTCAGGCTGCCGGTGCGCTTGATGCGCCGGCCGAAGTGGTCGACGACGTAGTCCTTGACGCGGGCGTCGATCCGGACGACCACCCGGTCGGTCTCCGCGTCTCCGGTGTGGTTGAGGCCGACGTACTCGACGACGGGCTCGCCCAGGGGCTCGACCCGGTTGCGCCAGCCGCGGCGGTCGAAGTCGTCGAGCCGCCGGTCCCATTCGGTCAGTAGATCAGAGGAGACCAACTGCTGCATCTGCGAGCGGTCGCCGGCGTCCCACGCCTGCTCGATCTCCATGAACAGCTGCGTGGCCGTGGCGCGCACGTGGTCCGGCGCGAAGTCCGGGTCGTCTTCGGCGGCCTCGGCGGCGGCCAGCTCGACCCGGCGCTCGCGCTTGGAGTTGCGTCGCTTGGAGCCGCCGCGCTGCGCGGCGCGAGTGGCCAGCCACGCCTGGAGCTTCGGCATGCCGCGGGTGGCGAACCACCACATCAGTCCCAGGGCGACGAGGACGAGCAGGCCGAGCCCGTGGCCGAGAAGCGCGATGCGGAACAGGAGCTGGAGGACGATGAACAGCGCGAAGCCGCCTCCGCCTCCCCCTCCGCCTCCCCCTCCGCCGCCGGAGAACCCGGCGGAGCCGCCGCCGGCCGACGCGAACGCCGCGGGGGCGACGATCAGCGCGATGACGAGCGCCGCCAGTGCCGTCAGTGCCAACCGTTTCCTGCTCATGCGATCTCCCTCAACGGCCCGCTGCCGGGCTCGGTCTGCGCGATGTGCTGGTCCGCGTGGTAGCTGGAGCGGACGAGCGGCCCGGCCGCCACGTGCTCGAACCCCAGCCCGTAGGCGGCCTTCTCAAGCTGTGCGAATTCATCCGGATGCCAATAGCGGACGATCGGCAGGTGTCTCTCCGTGGGACGCAGGTATTGCCCAACGGTAAGGACCTGAACGAAGTTCTCCCTAAGTTCTCCGAGGGCCTGGACCATCTCGTCAAAGGACTCACCCAGCCCCACCATGAGCCCGGACTTGGTGGTGACCTCGGCGCCGCCGTACTCCTTGGCGTTGCGCAGGACCCGCTTGGAGCGCTCCCAGGTGGACCCGCGGCGGGCCACTGGGTACAGCCGGGGGACGACCTCGACGTTGTGGTTGAACACGTCCGGGCGCTCGGCGATGACCTTGGCCAGTGGCATCTCCGAGCCGCGGAAGTCCGGGGTCAGGACCTCGATCTTGGTGGTCGGCGACTGGCGGCGGATCTGCCGGATGACCCCCACGAACGCCGACGCGCCGTAGTCCGGCAGGTCATCGCGGTCGACGGAGGTGATGACGGCGTGGCGGAGGCCCATCCTGGCGACGCTTCTGGCCACCCGGGCGGGCTCCAGCGGGTCGTTCCACGTCGGCTTGCCGGTCTTGACGTTGCAGAAGCCGCACCGGCGGGTGCAGGTGTCGCCGAGGATCATGAACGTCGCCGTCCCGCGCTGCCAGCACTCGCCGATGTTGGGGCAGGCCGCCTCGCGGCACACGGTGTGCAGGTTCTCAGACTCGATCAGCTCGTTGAGCTCGCGGTATCGCTGCCCGCCGGGAGCCGGCACCTTGAACCACGGCGGCTTGCGGCTGCGATGGGGCAGGACCTCGTCCCCGCCCACACCCAGCACGGTCAGGACGTCGGCGATACCCCCGGGATTGGCGCGTGAGCGAGTTGGCACAGGTTTAAGGCTACTCTGGCGCGGTCTGCTACCCGCGCGTCACACGGTTTCGGGCACGCTTGGGTGGTGGCTCGGCGAGAAACCGGAACATATGGCCGGTTAGACGCCGAGGTAGCGAACCTGGCCGCCGATCAGCACCTGGTGTTCTCCCTGGAGGACCTCCGGGACCTCGGCCTCAGCGCGTCGGCCGTCCACAAGCGCACCGCCTCCGGCCGCCTTCATCGGGTCCACCGGGCCGTCTACAGCCTCGTCCCACGCGACCAGCTGCCCTGGCGCGGGCGTTACCTGGCCGCCGTCCTGGCCTGCGGCCGTGACGCGGTCATCTCCCACCGGGAGGCCGCCGCCCTCCAAGACCTCCGCCCGTCCAACCGCTCAGCCATCGACGTCACCGTTCGCGGCCACAGCGCCCGCAAGGTCACCGGCGTCACCGTCCATCGATCGACGACCCTCACCGACGACGACGTCACCGAGGTGGACGGTATCCCGTGCACCACCGTCGCCCGCACCCACCTCGACCTCGCCGCCGTCGTCGGGCTGCAGCAGACCGAGCGTGCGCTCAACCAGGCCGAGGCGATGGGCGTGTTCGACCTCCGCGCCCTCCATGACCAGCTCCACCGCAACCCGCACGCGCCCGGAGCGTCGCAGCTGTGCGCCGCGTTGGAGCTCTATCAGCCGGACACCGCCCCCACCGAGAGCGACATCGAGGACGCCTTCGTCGATCTGTGCCGAGCCCACAACCTGCCGGCCCCGGAGCGCCAGGTGTGGTTCTCCTTGGACGACGGCGAGGAACCCTTCCGCGCTGACTTCGTCTGGCGCGCCCCGCTGGTCGTGCTGGAGGCTGACAGCCGCACCTTCCATGGGACGGCCCGCGCCTTCGAGGCCGACCGCCGCCGGGACCAGCGGTTGGCCAGGGCCGGGTGGCGCACCGTGCGCGTGACCCGGCGTCAGCTGCGGGACCAGCCGGCCACGGTGGTGGAGCTCGTGCAGGATCTGCTGAGTCAGGCGACCGCGCCGAGGACGCCGACCGCGGCCTCCAGCCGCTCCCGGCTGACCAGCCGCTGACGGCGCTCCAGGGCCCGGGCCACCTCGTAGGCTGCCCGCTTGCGAAAGCAGCGCATCTGCCCGCCCGGGCGGGCCGTCTCGACCGTCAGCGAGGTCATCTGCACGTCGGCCAGCCCGCAGGCGACGACCCACTCGAAGGGCTGGAGGTCGTTCTCGACGTTGACCGCCCACCCGTGGGTGGTCACGCCGCGCGCCAGGTGGACGCCGATCGACGCGATCTTGCGGTTCTCCACCCAGACGCCGGTGTAGTCCGGCCCGTCCTCCGGGCGCGCCCGCACGCCGGCCACGCCCTCGGCGCGCAGGGCCTCCACCAGGCCCCGCTCCAGCGTGCGCACGTACTCCAGCACGTCATCGACCCGCACGATCGGATAGCCGACGAGCTGACCGGGCCCGTGGTAGGTGATCTTCCCGCCGCGGTCGACGTCGACGATGTCGATGCCCCGGGCCCGGTACCAGTCCTCGGTCATCGGCAGCTCGCCGGGGCCGGATCGCCGGCCCCGGGTGTAAACCGGCGGATGCTCGAGCACCAGCATGACGTCCGGCACCGCCTCCTCCTGGCGGGCGGCGCGCACCCGGTCCTGAAGGGCGAGCGCCTCGCGGTACTCGACCGTGCCCAGCTGACAGACCCAGAGCTCCTGCATCGAGAGCTACAAGCTTAGGCTCTCCAGCCGCTGCTTCACCGTGGCCAGGAACTGTGCGCTGAGAGCACCGTCCAGGGCCCGGTGGTCCCAGCTCAGGCCCAGAATGGTGATCGGCCGGATGGCGATCGAGTCGTTGTCGGTTCCGTCGGCAGCACTGATCACCACCGGGCGCTTGACCACCGCCTCCAGGTCGAGGATCCCTACCTGCGGCTGGTTGATGATCGGCGTGGCCATGATCGAGCCGTACTGGCCCGGGTTGGTGATCGTGAACGTCCCGCCCCGGACCTCGTCGGCGGTCAGCTCGCGGGCCCGGGCGCGCCGCGCCAGGTCCTTGATCCGCGCCGCCAGCCCCTCCACGGAGAGCTCGTGGGCCCGGTGGATGACCGGGACGATCAGCCCGTCGTCGCCGAGCGACACCGCGATCCCCAGGTTGACGTCAGCGACGCGCGTGTAGCGCTCGCCCTCCAGCCAGGCGTTCACAGCCGGGTGCTCGCGCAGCGCGTCGATGGTGGCGCGGGCCACGAACGCCAGGGCGGTGACCCCCAGCTTGGCCCGCGCGGCCTCCACCCGGCCCATGTCGACCTCGATCCAGGTGGTGCACGTGGCCGCGGTCTCCAGCGAGCGCTTCATGTGCTCGCCGATCTGGCGGCGCATGCGCGACAGGCCGCCGCCGGCGGGTCCCGGAGCCGCCGGTGCGGGGGTGGGTCCCGGAGCCGGCGGGGCGGAGGCGGTTCCCAGAGCCGGCGGGGCGGGGGCGGTTCCCAGAGCCGGCGGGGCCGGGGCGGGCGCCGGCTCCGGCCGGTACGGGCTCTCGATGTGGAGGGGCGGCTCCTCGGCGGGCGCCGCGGGAGGGGCGGGTCCGCCACCGTTGACCAGCGCCAGCACGTCCTGCTTGCGCACCCGTCCGTTGCGGCCCGTCCCGGTCACGCTTGAGAGATCTATGCCGTGCTCGGCGGCGATCCGCGAGACGACCGGCGAATAGCGCCGGCCGTTGCCCGCGGCGCGCGGCCCGCGCGGGGGAGCGGCCGCGGCTCCGCGCTGATCCGTGCCCAGGCGCGCCAGGACGGTTCCCACCGGGACGGTCTCGCCCACCTCGACCAGGATCTCGGACACCACGCCTGACCCCGGCGCGGGCACCTCGGTGTCGATCTTGTCCGTGGAGATATCGCAGATCGTCTGGTCGGCCTCGATCCGGTCGCCGACGCCGACCCGCCAGGCGACGATCGTGCCCTCGGCCACCGACACCCCCATCTGGGGCATCGTCACGTCGACGACATCTGTGGTCTCAGTAGTCGAGGAGCTCACGGCACGCCTCCCGCACACGATCGACACCGGGCAGAACCGCCTGTTCCAGCGGCGGCGAGAACGGGATCGGCACGTCCGGCGTCGCCACCCGCACCACCGGCCCGTCGAGGTCCTCAAAGCCCTTCTCGGCCACCAACGCCGCCACCTGGGCGCCTGCGGCGCACGTCATGTTCGCCTCGTCGACGATGACCACCTTCGAGCAGCGCGCCACCGAGTCCAGGATCGCCTCCTCGTCGAGCGGCACCAGCGAGCGCAGGTCGAGGACCTCCACCGACGCGCCCTCGAGCTCCGACGTGGCCTCCAGCGCGACGTCGACCATCGCCCCGTAGGTGATGACGACCAGGTCATGCGAACCCCGCCCGCCCCGCGCCACCCGCGCCTTGAACGGCGTCTCGTACACGCCGTCGGCGACCTCGCCCTTGACCCGCCGGTACAGGTGCTTGTGCTCCATGAAGCAGACTGGGTTGGGGTCGTGGATGGCGGCATGCAGCAGGCCCTTCGCGTCCTGGGCCGTCGACGGGGCCACCACCTTGATCCCGGGCGCGTGCATGAACAGCGCCTCCGGGTTCTGGGAATGGAACGGCCCTCCGGAGAACCCGCCCCCGGACGGCAGCCGCACCGTGATGGGGACGGCCAGCCCCTGCCGGTAGTGCATCTTGCCGGCGACGTTGACCAGCTGGTCGAACCCGCAGGAGATGAAATCGGCGAACTGCATCTCGCAGACCGGCCGCATCCCTACCACCGCAGCGCCGATGGCGGTGCCGATGATCCCGGACTCGGCGAGCGGCGTGTCCATGACCCGGTCCGGACCGAACTCGTCGATGAACCCGTCGGTCACCTTGAAGGCGCCGCCGAACACGCCGATGTCCTCGCCCATGATCAGGACGCGCTCGTCGGCGCGCAGCTCGTCGCGCAGGGCCGAGGAGATCGCCTGCAGGTAGGTCATGACCGCCATCAGGCACCACCCCCCGGCGCCGGCGGCGTCGCAAAGCCGCTCCACGGCGCCCGGCCGTCGCCCAGCGGCTCGGCCTCCCCCTCGCAGAACACGCCGCCCAGGACGTCATCCGGATCCGGCATCGGCCCGACGAGCGCCTCGGCGGCCGCGGCCTCGATCTCGCCGGCCACCTCGGCCCGCAGCGTGTCGACGTCGACGCCCAGCTCCCGCAGGCGCCGCTCCTGGCGCTCGACCGGATCGCGCCGGCGCCACTCCTCGACCTGCTCCTTGGGCACGTACTTCATGTCGTCGTGCGCGGCGTGCCCGTGCATGCGCATGGTGACGGCCTCGATCAGCGTCGGCCCGTCCCCGCCGATCGCCCGCTCCCGGGCCTGACGCGTGGCGTCGAACACCGCCTCCGCGTCGTTGCCGTCGACGGTCACGCCCGCGAACCCGTAGGCGGCCGCCCGCTCCACCGGGTCGACGGCGAATTGCTTGTCCAGGGGCGTGGAGTACGCGTACTGGTTGTTCTCCAAGACGAACACCACCGGCAGGCGCTGCACGCCTGCCCAGTTCATCGCCTCGTGGAAGTCACCGCGGGAGGTCGAGCCGTCGCCGAACCAGGTCAGCGCGCACCGCCGCTCGCCCCGGAGCTTGAACGCCATCGCCATGCCCGTCGCCACCAGCATCATGTCCGGGAGCATCGACACCATGCCCACACAGCCGAGCCTGCGGTCGCCGAAGTGCACGTTGCCGTCCCGGCCGCGGGTGACGCCGGCCGCCCGCCCCATGTACTGCGACAGGATGCGGACTGGGGTGACGCCCCGGATCACGTGGGCCGCCAGGTCCCGGTGCAGGATGCACAGCCGGTCCTCCGGCGCCATCGCAAACGCGGCGCCGGCCGACACCGCCTCCTGGCCGTAGCCGTCATAGAAAGAGCCAGGCACCTTGCCCTGGCGGTACAGGGTCATCGCCCGCTCCTCGATGCCGCGCATGAGCAGCATCGCCCGGAGCAGCCAGATCCGGTCCGCGAGCTGGAGGTGCTCGGTGGGTACGCCCGCCGGCGAGGGCGTGGGGGCCGGCCGAGCCGTCTCGGTCGCCATCTCTTGAGTTGCTCTCTTTCCTCGTTGGGCTGACCGCGGGATCGCCGCGGGGCCGCTGATCGAGCCTTCCGGGATCTCCGGGCGGGCCCGCTGATGGACTGGGCGCGAGCTTACTCCCCGGGGTGGGCGGCTCGCCAGCCACACCGAACGTACGTCGACCGCCCAGCCGATGCGCCGGTCTACTCTTTCGGTGCATGGAGGTTGCCTGGCTGCACCGCGCCCGGTGGCGCTGGCGAGGCGCCCTCCTGTGGCCCACGTTCGTGCTGGCGGTCATCGCCGACGGCGTGATCGCGCTCGTCCGGCCGTTCGCCGGCGACAGCCAGAGCTTCGGCGGCGGGGTCCTGACGGGCCTGATCGCCAATCTCCTGGGGGTCCTCCTGCTCTCCCGCCCAGTGGGCGCGCTCATCCGGCGCGGCCGTCCGGACATGCCGCCGCCGGTCGCCCGCAACTACGGCGGAACCCTGGTGGTGCTCCTGATCACCGCCGGCCTGCTGGCGATCGGTGCGGTTCATCATGCGGGCGTCGTCTCAGACCAGCGGGTCCTCGACGACGCCATCGTCCGGGCCGAGGCGTACATCGGCGATCGCGCGCCGGCGGAGTTCCGCATCAACGTCGCCCACACCGACACGTTCGTCATCCAGCCGGGGGTCCTGTACCGGACGTGCGTTCCCAGTCGCTACCGGCCGCGCTACTACTGCGTAATCGTCAAGCTCCGGCAGCCTCTCGCCCGGAGCGTGGTGCCGGCCGGCAGCGAGCCCAACGCGCTGTTTGCGCAGGGCGTCAACTGAGCCCTCAGACCGCGTCGAGCACCACCGGCAACCGGAACAGGCCGGCGAAGCGCAGGGCGAGGAACGGGTCCCCGGTGAGCTCGAACCGGCCGCTGGAGAAGAGCTCCGGCCAGGCCACGGCTCCGCTGGCCAGCATGATCAGGTCGTCGGAGCCGATCGACGCCCGCGCGCCGGCGTTGTCCGGTGCCCCGGCGTGCACGGCGCAGCGTCCGTCGCAGATCCGCACCGTGTAGCGCGCGGTCGCCCGGCCGTGTGGGTCGCGCAGGGCCAGCTCGAGGGTCGCATCGAGGTCGTGGGCGGCGGACGGATCGAAGCGCCGGGTGATCGCCCGGGACAGGACGCGCACCAGGACCCAGTGCACCGGGCGGCGCCGATCGAGCGCAATCAGCCGTTGTCCCAGCCACCGCTTCACGACAGCAGATGCTCCATGGCCTCCGTCGGATCAGAGAACAGCATGAGGGCGTCGTCGGTGGCGACCATGCGTCCGTAGTGTGTCGACATCTCGTGCTGGATCGAGTAGGCGTCGACGGCATACCCCAGCTCCTCGGAGATCTCGGCGTAGGGGATGACGAGGCGGTCGCGGGCGCGGATCTCCCAGAAGGCCGGCTGGTCGAGCACGTCCGCGCGGCCGTCGAAGAACCGGGCGACGGCATCGCCCTCGGCGCTCTTGGCCATCACGATCCCCACGTAGTCATAGCTCTCGTCGCCGGGGGCGGAGTCCGCGGCCTGAGCAGTCGGTCGCGGCGCCTCCCGGGCTCGCCGCGCCGCGACCGGCTGCGCCGCCTCGGTCAGGGCCTCGCGCAGCATCGTGTCGGCGTAGGCCCGCAGCGAGTCGACCGCATGCGGAGCGAGCGCGGCCGCGGCCTCGAGGGCCCCGGGCATCCAGTCATCCACCCACCGATCGATGACCGCGCGGTTGTCCGGCGAAAGAAAGCGCACGAGCGCCACCGTCCAGGCCCGCGCCCACTCCCATTCCTGGGTGGCGGCCCGGGCCAGCACCGGCGTCACGACATCACCGCTGGCGGCCGCCGCCCGGGTTCCCAGCTCCCGCCGGATGAGCGTCCCCACCACCGGCTCAAAGCACAGGTTGGCGGCGATGACCACCTCGCCCCAGTCGGCGGTCGCGGCCAGCCGCTCCAGGTACCGGCGGGTCGGCTGCCATGCCGCCTCGCCGAGGAACGCCTGGCGGGCAGCGGCGATCGGCAGCTCACCGCCCAGGTGCGGCTCGAGGTCCATGGCGTACAGCACGATCGCCTGGGCCGAACGCTGCTTGTGGGCTGCCTGGAGGCAGACGCAGGTGGCGACCGAGTCAGACAGGCAATCGCGGGCGGCCGTGGCCAGGGCGAACCACAGCCCGTGCTCGACGAACGCCGGGATCTGGAGACTCGTCCGCAGGAACTCCCGCCATGCCGGGGTGAAGTCGTCGATGAGTCCCTGCTCGGCAGCCGACTGCAGCGCTCCCTCCAGCTGGTGCTCGACGGCCGTCGCCCGCTGGTAGAAGGTCCGCTCCCACTGCTCGCCGGGGTCCCGGAAGGCGAACCAGTCGGTGGACCGCAGCGCCGTCGACGCGTCGTTCCATGTCCCGCGCCCGTCCTCGAAGCTGACCGGCCAGCCGCGGCTGAGGTGTCGGTGGACCGAGGGCTGGGTGTCGACGGTGACGTCCTCGTACAGCGTCGCCCGCCGCCCGGCGGGGTGAAACCAGGCGAACTCGCGCTCCGAGACGGCGCGTGCCGAGGGCGCCGCTGCCTCCGCAGCGGTGGTGAATCGGTCGGTGAAGATCCGCGCCGGGTCGACGCCGCAGCCGGTCAGCGCCGCCTCGGCGGCGTCGAGCATTCCCGGTGGGCCGCACATGTAGACGTCATGGTCGCCGTCGACGTCGAGCGCGCTGGCGATCTCACGTCCGGAGACGAGGACGGGCTCGCAGCCGAGCCTCCTGAGCTCGTCGATCAGGAACGGCTCCCGGGTCGCGAAGTACAGCCGCTCCGGCCGCCGCCCGGCGGCGGCGAGCTGACGCATGAGCGCCAGCACCGGGCCGATCCCGGAGCCGCCGGCGATCATCACGATCGGCCGTCCGGGGTCGCGCAGGCGCAGCGCCCCGTACGGGCCCGTGACCGACACTCCGCTGCCGGTGACGATCTCGGTGCCCAGCAGCCCGGAGAGCCGTCCGTCCGGGTAGCGCCGGATGATCAGCTCCACCCGGCGATCCCCGGGGAGGTTGGCGATCGAGAACGAGCGCGTCGCCCCGCCGGCGTGGAGGTCGAGGTACTGGCCCGGCACCCAGGTGAAGTCCTCGGCGACGTCCAGTGTCAGCGCCACGATCTCGGAGCTCAGGTCGGCCACCGCCGCCACGCGCGCCGGCCGCTCGCTGATTGGATTCTCCAGACGGTAGTTGTCCGGGTCGTAGTGCAGGAGCTCGACGACGAGGTCGGACGCCGGCATCGCCCGGCACATCAGCGAGTAACCGTTGCCGCGCTCGGTGTCCGACAGGGCGAAGCTGGAGTACGGCTTCAGATCGGCGTCCCCGGAGAGCAGGTAGCACTTGCACGCCGAGCACTGGCCCTCGCGGCAGCCGTGGGCGAGGTTGTAGCCCTGCCGGAAGGCGGCGTCGAGGACCGCCTCATCCGGCGCGCAGTCGATCTCCTCGCCGAGGGGCTCGAACCGGACGCGCGGGCTCACAGCACGGACGCCGCCAGATCCAGCGGCAGGGCGCCGTCGGTACGCGGCGCGTCGGCCCAGTTGCCGCTTGGCAGACCCAGCTCGGCCGCCACCCGGATGTTGGGGCTGATCAGCCGGCAGTCGTGGGCGCGGATGTGGGACAGCGTCCAGCGGCGCTCGGCGCGCAGGTGCGGCTGGCCGATCAGGGTCTCGCCGTCGGCCCGCACGAACCCCAGATCCCGGATCACGTCGGACGCCTCCCAGCCGTGGTAGCGATCCATGTAGTTGCGATCGCCGGTGTAGCGGCCGGGGTTGGACTCGTCGAGCCACCGGCACTCCCTGGAGCAATAGAAGCGCGTGCGGTGACCGACGATGCGATGGACGCGATCGGACTCGGACACGCACAGTCCCTGGCAGGTCCAGCAGAACGGCGGGGCCATGTTGATGAAGTCGAGCGGGAGGAATCCGTTGCGCGGGTCGGCCCCGTGGCGGAACGCCTCCCAGAACGCGCCGTACTCCGCATACCAGCCGGGGTACTTGGACTCGAACCATTCGAAGTCCCGCTCGTCGAGCGGGTCAAAGCGCCAGAAGCTAAGGGGCCAGGCGGAGAACGCCAGGATCGCATGGCGGTGATGCAGCCCCGCCACCAGCCGCTCCCGGGCCCGCTCGAACATGTCCGGCGGGATGTCGAGTCCCAGCTTGCCCAGCTTCATGATGTAGGCCCGGTGCCAGTCGTCGCGGACCCAGCGGTCCCACTTGTCGATGAACGACTCCGGGTCTGAGCGGTCACGGCTGAAGTACTCGATCACGACCGCGCTGAACACATCGATGAAGGCGTGGTTGATCCAGAATGCCTGCTGGAGATCGCGTTCGATGAGCGGCGCGTTGTGATCATCCTGGAGCACCGTCAGCAGCGTGGCGTAGCCGTTGGAGATGTGGCGCGCTTCGTCGGACTGGACGCTCAGGTACGTCGTCGGCAGCGTGAAGTCGCCGTTGCGGGCGGCGACGTCCGGGGTGGCCACGAACACGACGTTGGTGAACGCGGTCTCGGCCACGACCTGGAGCGTGAACGCACACTGGATGGGATCTCCGACGATGAAGTGCGAGAGCATGTTCAGGCCCGGGTTGGTGAGGACCGACCCGGAGAACGCCTTGGGGCCCAGATGCCAGCCGGCGGGGTCCGGGACGTTCTGGGCATACCAGCGCGCGAGGGCCATCTGCATCCCTGTGTGGCGGATCTCGTCGACGAACTGCACGTGGTAGCCGTTGCGCAGCTCATTGTTGGGAACGGCGCTCATCAGCATCGACATGCAGCGGCCGGCGGCGACCTCGGCGTAGTTGGTGATGACGATGAAGGGCTTGAGGATCTCCAGCCAGCGCTCGTGGGCCCGGTTCGGCATGTCGGCGCGGACGGCGGCATCGTGGCCGCCGTAGACGCGCTCGTCCTTCTCCAGCTCCATCGGCAGGTACTCGCGCATGATGTGGCGCATGGGGTCCTTGGCCTTGTGGGGGAACCGGTACCGCGTCGGATACCGCACCACCGGCTGGTGGTAATCCGGTTCCCAGCCGAGCTGGGCGATCCGCTCATGCGTCCGGGTGATGCTGCGGCGAGTCATGGGGCGGGACCGTACGCCTGCACCCGGTGACGTGTCTGCGGCTTGACACCACTTCTTGGCGAGACGAATTTGTCACAATTTGACAATGAGCGAGTGGACGGCCGAGCCGCTGCCGCCGGAGACGGTGGGGGTCGTCCGCGACCAACTGGGATCGCTCGTGAAGCGGATCATCGCCGCCGTCCGGGCGGGAAGCCCGGTGTACGGACAGGTGCTCGACGCGCCGGAGGGAATGGCCCTGAGGCTCGGGATCGAGCAGGCGATCCGCGCCTTCCTGGACGCGGTGGAGCGCGGCCGGCCCCCGGCCGGCGAAACCGACGAGCTGTGGCGGCGCCTCGGCGAGGCGGAGTTCCAATCCGGCCGGAGCCTCGACGACCTCCGGGCCGCGTTTCGCCTCGGCATTCGTGCCGCCTGGCGCGGCGCCGCCGACGTCGCCATCCGCGCCGGCGTGTCCGCGCGGGTGGCGATCTCGCTGGCGGAGGCGATCTTCGTCTACGGCGACGAGCTGGCCACCGACGTCGTCGAGGGCTACCTCCGGATGGAGTCCGATCAGGCGGGCGAGCGCGAACGCCGCCGCCGGCGGCTGGCGGCCGCGCTGCTGGACCCGGCCGGGCACGATGCCGAGGCCGTGGGGCGGGCGGCCGAGCTCGCCCAGTGGCCGCTGCCCCGGCAGCTGGCCGTGCTGGCGCTGGCGGGCGATGATCCCGGCGCCGTCGGGCGCCGCCTCGACTCCGACGTCCTGGCCGGCGCCGATGCCGAGGGCGCGTGGCTGGTGGTACCGGATCCGGATGGCCCCGGTCGCCCGGCCGCCATCGACCGTGCGGTCGCGGGCGAGCCGGCCGCCGTAGGGCCGACCGTCGCTCCGGCCGACGCTTCGCGGTCGCTGCGCTGGGCGCGCCTGACGCTGTCCCTGGTCAGGGAGGGACGGCTGAGCTCCGCGCCAGCGCCGGCCCGCGCCGCCGATCACCTGGCCACGCTCATCCTGCTGGGGGATCGTGACCTGGCCAACGCCCTGGCCGCCCACCGCCTGGCCCCGCTGGCCGCGCTGCCGGCCGGCGAGCGCGAGCGCCTGCGCCAGACGCTGGCCGCATGGCTGGCCCATCAGCGCCACACGCCGGCGGTCGCCGCCCATCTCCACGTGCACCCCCAGACGGTCCGCTACCGCATCGCCAAGCTGCGCGATCTGCTCGGCGAGCGGCTCGACGACCCGGAGGCCCGGTTCGAGCTGGAGCTGGCGCTGCGGATCTCGTCCGGCGATCAGTCCTGATCCGGCTCCCCAGCGGCCAGCGTCTCGACCTCGCCGGTGTCCATCGGCAGGCAGGTGGCGCAGAAGTCCTCGCCGAACGGAGTCAGCTGGATGCTGCGCTGGACGGTCCGGGCCCGCGACGCCCGGCGCATGGCGTCCATCACCTCCGGCTGGGCCTCCAGCACCTGGTAGGCGACGGGATCGTCGATCGGCTCCTGGGAGAACCAGATGAGACCCAGCCGCTCGAGGTTGTTGAGGTCAGCCGGCACCCGCTCGCGGTGGCGGCAGCCGGCCTCCGGGCCGATCATGCTGAAGCCGCCGGCCACCAGCTGCGAGCCGACGCCGATCAGGTTGGCGGCGCGCACATCGACCGCTGCCCGGGCGCCCTCGGAGGCGAGCAGGCGCAGGATCCGGGCCTCGTCGCCCGCCAGCTCGGTCAGAATCCGTGCGTAGGCCGGATGCACGGGATCGTCGCCGTCGAGGTCGGCGGAGGCCCGCAGCAGGCGCGCCCCACGGACCCGCAGGGCGGCGCGTTCCGGCAGCTGGTCCTGGTCCGGCGCCGGCATGAGCTCGCCCACGCGCTCCTCGAGCTCCGTGACGCCGAGGAGGTCCCGGGCGTAGTCTCGGAGTTCCCGCACCAGATCGTCGACGACGTGACCCGCGGATCCGGCTCCGCCCGCCCCGGCCGCGGCCGCGGCCAGCCTGACCCCGGCCCGCGCCGACGCGGCGACCCCCCATTTGGCCGCGCGCTACCAGACGCCCCCCGCCACCCGGGCCAGCGCAGGCGCGCTGGCGATCAGCTGCGCCTCGAGCGACATCTCCCGCTCGTCGACGAGCCCGGCCTCGTCGACGATCTCTCCGTGAAGCAGGGGGTCCGGACCATTCATCCGAAGATCGCCAGGTGGATGAAGCCGCCGGCGAGACCGAGCGCGGCGCCGTGCAGCAGGAGCAGCCACTCGTCCTCCTTGGTCGCCGTCCGCAACAGCTCGGCGAAGTCGCGCGGCGCCATCGCGCGGATCCGCTCGGTGATCAGGCGGCGCAACGTCGGCCTCTGGGTGGCGCTGAAGTGGGGATCGGTCAACGGCTGCATCATCTGATCGATCGGCTCAGTGGCGAACGACTCCCGGATCGATTCGTACTCGTGCTCGCCGAGCGCGACCCGCACCGCCGCGCGTGCCGGGCCGACGGCGCGGTCGACCGCCGGTCGCAGCGCGTTCTCGATCAGGGCCCGGGTCCGGTCGGACGTGGGACCGGTCAGCAACTCGTGGCCGAACCCGGCCACGGTCAGGATCTCGTCGGCGACGATCTCGGCATACACCTCGGCGACGTCGGCCTGCCGGCGGACGAACAGGCCCTGTATGCGCATCGGCCCCCAGCGCTGGGGCTCGGCCGGCTCGTAGATCATCGACAACGCCACCCAATTGGTGACATAGCCGACCACTACCCCCAGGATCGGCAACAGCCACCACGCAGTCACGAAATGCGTCATGACGGCCACGGGGATGCCGAGGGCAAAGCCGAACACGAAGCCGAAGTTCTTGATGAACCGCAGCTCGTGCTGACCCATGTCCAGGAACACCCGGTTGGCGAGCTCCGGATCGAACCGCTTGATCACCATGAGCTTGACGTCGACCAGCTCGTCGATGTGCTCGCCGATCTCGGCGGTCAGCTCGCGCACCACCTGGGGCAGTTGGTCGAGCACGCGCCGACGGATGAGATCCTTGATCTGCGACGGGAGCTCGCGCCACAGCCGGGGCTGCTCGCGCTCCATGATGCCGTCGACGATGATCGGCAGCTCCGCGCGGGCCGAGACGATGATCTGCTCGGCGATCCGGTCCGGCTCCAGCTCGTTGAAGAACTCCCGGGGCGTGCCGAGCTTCGAGATGCCGCTGTCGACGGCCAGGCTGCCCATCTTGGCCGCCCGTGACGGGACGATGCCCTGCCAGCCGACGCCGCCGACCATCACCCCGGGAATCTGCTGGACCCGCCGCGGGAGCAGGCGCGCCAGCGCCAGCAGCCATGGTGCGCGCCAGCCCTTGAAGTGGACGGGGTAGAACAGCATCAGGACGCCGGTCCAATTGGTCACGTAGCCGATCACGCCGGTGACGATGGGCACGCTGAGAAGCGCGATGGTGCTCCGGCTCACCACGCCAACCTACCCGCCGGGCGGCCTGCGGGACGCCGGTTGGGGAGGGTAGGCTCCGGGCGGATGGCGTTCATTGCTCTCATCACCGGTGCATCGAGCGGGATCGGCGAGGCGACGGCCCGGCGGCTGGCGCGTGAGCCGGGCGCCCGGCTCATCATCGTTGCCCGCCGGGAGGAGCGGCTCCGGGCGCTGGCGCACGAGCTGGGTGGCGCGACCCCCGTCGCCGCGGACCTAACCGATCCGGAGGCGCCCGCGCGCATCAGGGACATGGTGATGCGGGAGCACGGCGAGCTGCACCTGCTCGTCAACAACGCCGGCGCCCGGTGGCCGGGGGAGTTCGGCGAGAGCGGCTGGGAGAACGTTGAGCGCCACATGAGGCTCGACTTCGAGGCGCCGGCGCGCCTCACCGAGGCGCTCCTGCCACTGCTGCGGGCGACCGCGGCCCGGTCCGGCGAGCGGCGGGTGGCGATCGTCAACGTCGCCAGCACGGCCGCCCGCGTCTCGCGGCCCGGGGCGGCGGCGTACTCGGCCGCCAAGTTCGCGCTGGCGGGGTGGAGCGACGGCCTCTATGCCGAGGAGCGTCCTCGCGGGGTCCATGTGGGGCTCGTCCTCCCCGGCTATGTCGCCACCGAGGGGTTCCCGGCGACCGAGATCAGTGGCCGGAGGGCGACGCGCTGGATGGTGTCCAGGCCGGAGATCGTCGCCGAGGCGATCGTGGAGGCCGGTCCGGGCGGACACGCTGAGCGCTACGTGCCGCGGTACTACTGGGTGTTCGCGGCCCTGCGCATTCTCGCCCCACGGCTGGTGCGCGGCGCCGTTGGCGGCGGCGCGTTCACCACCTCCGCGGGCCGCTAAAGACCGGGTCGGTTGCTCTAAACGCGCGTAAACACCGCGGCCCACAGTTTGGGCGGTTGCTCAATAGGCAGAACGGGCCCACGGCACGAGCATTACGGGTGGCGGACGAATGCCGCGGTTCGCCGCAGTCCGTTCCTCAAACAGCCGGAGGTACAGATGAGACGTGTGAGCAGCCGTCCCGCCCAGCAGCGGTGGTTCGGTCGATGGGGACGCCCGGCGTCCGTGATGGCGGTGTCGGCGCTGGCCTTCGCCGGCCTGGCCGCGCCGTCGCTGGCGGCGACGACTCCGCCGGACGGCAGTGCCAACTATTCGTTCTTCACCCTCGACGACAGTCACGACCCCACCTTCAACCAGTTGCTCGGCATCAACAACTCCGGCGTGATCGCCGGGTACTTCGGCTCCGGGCAGAAGGGCCATCCGAACCGGGGCTACGTCCTCAAGCCCCCCTACGGCCAGGGCAGCTACCGCAACGAGAACTTCCCGGGCTCCGCCCAGACGCAGGTGACCGGCATCAACGGGATGGGCGACACCGTCGGCTTCTGGGTCGACGCCAACGGCGCCAATCACGGGTTCTACGAGAGGAAGGGTCACCGGGCGAAGACCGTCGACTTCCCCACCAGCGACAACGCCAAGCCGCAGTTCGACCAGTTGCTCGGCATCAACAACGCGGACATCGCCGTCGGCTTCTACAACGACGGCAAGGGGACGCCGCACGGGTTCACCTACAACATCATCCGGCACCGGTTCAAGACCGTGACCGTCGCCGGCGATACCGGCATCCCCGCTACCGCGATCAACAACGAGAACGACATCGCCGGCTTCGCCACCAACTCCTCGGGGACGACCGAGGGCTTCCTGCGGCGCTCGGACGGCAAGGTGTTCCATCTCGCCGTCCCGGGGGCCGCGATGACCCAGGCGTTCGGGGTCAACGACGGCGATGAGGTCGTCGGCGCCTACACGGTTGGGACCGGCGCCAACGCCATGACCTTCGGCTTCATCTGGGCGCCCGGCTTCGGCTTCGAGACCGTCAATGACCCGAACGGCGTCGGCAGCACCTTCATCAACGGCGTCAACGACCGCGGCACGCTCGTCGGGTTCTACACCGACTCGGCGGGCAACACCGACGGGATGCTGGCCCGCGCCACCCCGTAGCCAGCGTTGCGCGACGCGACCCGCGCGGTCGCGCCACCCCGTAACCAGCGCTGCGCGACCGGGCCGCCCGTCGACGGGCGGCCCGGCTCTGGGGGGTTCCGCAAACCTACTGGCGGGTAAGCTACGGTGGTGTAACTAACCGATCCAGGAGCAGCCAGAGATGAACGCAACCGCCCGCCGCGTGGCGGTGCTGGGGGGCAGCCGCATCCCGTTCGCCCGCCAGAACGGCCCGTACGCGACGGCCTCCAACCAGGACATGCTGACCGCCACCCTCGATGCGCTCGTCAACCGGTTCGGGCTCGAGGGCGAGGTGCTCGGCGAGGTCGCCGCCGGGGCCGTGCTCAAGCACAGCCGCGACTTCAATTTGACGCGCGAGTCCGTCCTCGGCTCCCGCCTGGCGCCGGAGACGCCGGCCTATGACGTCCAGCAGGCCTGCGGCACCGGACTGGAGGCGACGATCCTGGTCGCCAACAAGATCGCGCTCGGCCAGATCGACTGCGGCATCGCCGGCGGCGTCGACACCACGTCCGACGCGCCGCTGGCCGTCAACGAGGACCTGCGCGAGGTGCTGCTGGAGCTCAGCCGGACCAAGTCGAACACCGGCCGGCTGCGCGCCCTGACCAAGCTGCGCCCCCAGCAGATCGTGCCGGAGATCCCGCGCAACGCCGAGCCCCGGACCGGGATGTCGATGGGCGCGCACACGGCGATCATGGCCCGCGACTGGGGGATCAGCCGCGAGGAGCAGGACGAGCTGGCGGTGACCAGCCACCACCGGCTCGCCGCCGCCTACGACACCGGCTGGCTGGACGACATGGTCGTCCCGTTCCTGGGCTTGGAGCGCGATCAGAACCTGCGTCCGGACTCCGGCGTCGAGAAGCTGGCCAAGCTCAAGCCCGTCTTCGGCGGACCGGACGGGACGATGACCGCCGGCAACTCGACGCCGCTGTCCGACGGCGCGTCCACGGTGCTGCTGGCCTCAGAGGACTGGGCCAGGGCCCGCGGCATCCCGGTACAGGCGTATTTGACCGGGGCCCAGACCGCCGCGGTCGACCACGTCCACAAGCGCGAGGGCCTGCTCATGGCGCCGGCCTACGCCATGCCGAAGATGCTGGCGCGCGCCGGAGCGGCGCTGCCGGACTTCGACTTCTACGAGATCCACGAGGCTTTCGCCGCGCAGGTGCTGTGCACGCTCAAGGCCTGGGAGGACCCGGTGTTCTGCTCCGAGCGGCTGGGACTCGCGGAGCCGGTCGGCGCGATCGACCGGGACAAGCTCAACGTGCACGGCGGCTCGCTCGCCGCCGGCCACCCGTTCGGCGCCACCGGCGGGCGCATCGTCGCCACCCTGGCCAAGGCCCTGAGCGAGCAGGAAGCCAGCCGCGGCGTCATCTCGATCTGCGCCGCCGGCGGGCTCGGCGTCACCGCGATCATGGAGGCAGCCCAATGAGTGACCGTTACCAGCAGATCGTCAACACCCCCATCGGCAAGCTCATCACCAAGCAGATCGGCCTGCCGCAGCCGCCGCGGCTGGAACGCCACCGGCCCGGTGCACCGGTCGTCTCCGGCCCGGTTCTGCTCGGCGCGGGAATCGGCTCCCGCCCGCCCCGCCTGGCCAGGACGGTGACGAAGATCCTCGCCGGAATCGGAGCCGAGGTGCAGACACCGATGGACGAGGACCTGCGCGCGGCCGCCGCCCAGGCCAAGCTCGACGCCGGCATCTTCAACCCGGAGGCGGCACCCGCCGATCAGCGCTTCAAGGCGCTGGTGTTCGATGCGACCGGGATCGGCTCCAGCGAGGAGCTCGTCCGCGCCTGGGAGTTCTTTCACCCATCGATCCGCCGGGTCATGCCCAACGGACGGGTGATCGTGCTCGGCACGCCGCCGGAGGACGCTGCCACCCCGGAGGCGGCGGTCGCCCAGCGCGCCCTCGAGGGCCTGGAGCGCGCCGTCGGCAAGGAGGTCCGCAAGGGGGCGACGTCGCAGGTCATCTACGTCAAGCCCCGGGCGGAGAACCAGCTGGAGTCGACGCTGCGGTTCTTCCTCTCGCCTCGGTCGGCGTTCGTCTCCGGGCAGGTGATCCGCATCCGCCAGGGCGTCGCGCCCCACGGCGAGGTGGACTGGCAGTCGCCGCTCAACGGGAAGCTGGCGCTGGTCACCGGCGCCGCCCGGGGCATCGGCGCCTCAATCGCCGAGGTCCTGTCGCGCGACGGGGCCCACGTGGTCGGCCTCGACGTGGCGCCGATGGCCGACGAGCTGGCCGAGGTCACCGGCCGGATCGGCGCCTCCTCGCTGACCGTCGACATCACCGAGGACGACGCCCCATCGGTCGTCGCCGACCACCTCCTGACCGAGCACGGCGGCGTTGACGTCGTCGTCCACAACGCGGGGATCACGCGCGACAAGACTCTGGGCCGGATGAGCCTGGAGCAGTGGAGCCGGGTCATCGCCATCAACCTGACCGCCCCCCAGCGCATCACCGATGAGCTGCTCGCGCGCGAGGCTCTCAAAGCCAACGGCCGGGTCGTCGGCGTCTCGTCGATCAGCGGCATCGCCGGCAACGCCGGGCAGACGAACTACGCCACCTCCAAGGCGGGCATCATCGGCTTCGTCCAGAGCCGGGCGCCGGAGCTCGCCAAGCGTGGCATCACCATCAACGCCGTCGCCCCCGGGTTCATCGAGACCCAGATGACGGCGGCGATGCCGATCGCCATCCGCGAGGCCGGGCGCCGCCTCAACAGCGTCTCCCAGGGCGGGCTCCCGGTCGACGTCGCCGAGACGATCGCCTGGTTCGCCGCGCCGGCCTCGGCGGGCGTGACCGGAAACATCGTCCGCGTCTGCGGCCAGGCGCTGATCGGCGCATGAGCGAGCGCGCGCTGACCAGCAGCCCGGCGATGCTGCCGCTGTTCGCCCGCGCCGGGGTGGCCATGGTGCCCGGCGCCTCGCGGCTGCCGTTCATCGGCGGTGGTGGCGGCGATGTGCCGGACCAGGTGCTGACGCGCGCCGACGTCGCCGTGGACCGGTCGCGGGTGGCCGCCTACGACCGGGTGTGCGGCTTCGATGTCTCCGACACGCTGCCGCCCACGTATCCGCACATGCTGGCGTTCGGAATGCACCTGGCGCTCATGACCGACGGGCGGTTCCCGCTGCCGGCGATCGGCCTGGTGCACATCGCCAACACGATCACCGCGCATCGTCCCATCGACGCCGCCGAGGCGCTGTCGCTGCGGGTGCGGGCGACGCCGATCGAGCCCCACCCGCGCGGGCGCCAGTTCACCATCCGGACGGAGGCGCGCGTCGGCGACGAGCTGGTATGGGAGGAGTCCTCCACCAACCTGAAACGGACCGACCCACCCCGGGGCGACGACGCCGCCGTGCCGCCGGCCGATCCCGCGTCGGCCGAGGACCTGGCGGCGAGCGCCACGTGGAGGCTGCCCGGAGATCTCGGCCGCCGCTACGGAGCGGTCTCCGGCGACCTCAACCCCATCCACGTCCACCCGCTCACCGCCCGGCTGTTCGGCTTTCGCGCCGCCATCGCCCACGGGATGTGGACGAAGGCGCGGTGCCTGGCGGCGCTGGGGCCCCAGCTGGGCGGCCGCTATCCGTACACCGTCAGCGTCGCCTTCAAGCGGCCGATCCTGCTCCCGGCGACCGTTCAGTTCGCCGAGGCAGCGCAGCCGGACGCGATCGTCTTCGGCGTCCGGGACGCCAAGCGGCAGACCCCGCACCTCGACGGGGAGGTCAGGTTTGGGGAGGCTGCTCGAGATCGGCGCCGGGGCTGAAATCGTCGAACATCCGCCGCATGCGGTCCAGCACCGCGGCGGCGGTGCGCAGCTCGTCGTCTGAGAAGTCGGCCATCGCGGCCTCCCAACGCGGGACGAACCGGGCGTGGCGCTCGTCGACGAGTGCCCGCCCGCGCTCGGTCAGCGACGTGAGCACAACACGCCGGTCGCGCACGGAGCGCACCCGGGAGACGAGCCCTGACGCCTCGAGGCCGTCGAGCATCCCCGTCGCCGTGGCCGGCGAGAGGTCGGCCATGAGCGCCAGCTCGCTCGTCGGCAGCGTCTCGTGCTCGCGCAGGCCGAACAACAGGCCGTACTGCGCGTCGGACAGGGCACCCGGACGGTGGGTTTCGCGGCCGCGCAGGCGGCGGACGGCGCCGACGCACGCCTTGAACGCGCGACCGACGTCGACCGCGGCCGGCCGCAGGGTCGGATCGAATCCGGACCCGGGGTCTCGCGTCGCAGTCATGCCAGCGCCTCCGCCAGCGTGCTCTCGTCCGGTGCCGCCGCGGCGCCCTCCCGGCGCGCCCGGCGCTCGGCGCGAATGAGGACGACGCACGGCACGAACGCCACCGCCGTCAGGCCCGTCGCCCACCAGAACGCGCTGCCGTAGGCCGCGGCCGCGTCCTGGGGCGAGTGGGCGCCGACCAGCGAGCGCTGGAGGACCACGGCCAGGACGGCAATGCCGATCGATCCGCCGACGCGCTGGAGCACGTTGAGCTGGGGCGTGGCGTCCGACAGCTCATCACGCCGGAGGGAGGCGAACGCCGCCGACATCGCCGGCATGAAGGCGAAGCCGATGCCGAAGCCGCGCACCAGCATCCACAGGCACAGGCTGAGGATCGAGGTGTCGGCGCCGATGAGCGCGAACGGGATGGTGCCGACCATGGTCAGGGTGACGCCGATCAGCGCGAGCGGCCCGCCGCCGAAGCGGTCGGTCAGCTTGCCGGCGATCGGCATGACGATGGCCGCGCCGAGCCCCTGGGGGGCGGTCAGCAGGCCGGTGACGAGAACGCTCTCGTGCCGGACGGTCTGCCAGTACAGCGGCAGCAGGATCATGCCGCCGAACAGCGCGGCGCCGATGCAGAACATGGTGATCGAGGCCGACGAGAACGTCGCCTTCTCGTACAGCCGCACGTTCAGCAGCGGCCGGGGGACCCGCAGCGCGTGCCGGACGAACGCGCCCACCAGGACGACGCCGACGACGATGGGGACCACGACCTTGGCCGAGGTGAACGTGCCGGTCGCGCCGACCTCGGTCAGGCCGTAGGTGATGAGCGGCAGGCCGATGGCCATGAGCGCGAGGCCGAGGGTGTCGAGCGGGTCGGTCTTCTGGCGCTCGACCGTGGGCAGCACCCGCAGGGCCGAGATGACGGCGATGACGCCGATCGGCACGTTGACGAAGAAGATCCACCGCCAGCTGACGTTGTCGAGGATGAGGCCGCCGATGGTGGGGCCGAGGATCGGCGCCAGCATGGCCGGCACGGCGACGATGCTCATCACCCGCCCCATCCGCTTGGGCCCGGCGGCCTCGGCCATCATCAGCTGGCCGATGGGCAGGATCATTCCGCCGCCGATGCCCTGGAGCACCCGGAACACGATGAGCTCGTTCACCGAGGTGGCCAGCCCGCACAACGCCGAGCCCGCGGTGAACAGGACGAGCGAGGTCAGGTAGACGCGCTTGGCGCCGAACCGGCGGGCCGCCCAGCCGGTCACCGGGATCACGGCCGCCAGCGCCAGCAGGTAGCCGTTGGCGACCCACTGGATCTTGTCGATGGTGGCGTGCAGCTCGCGGCTCAGGGTGTCGAGAGCCACGTTGACGATCGTGGTGTCGAGGATCGACATGATCGAGCCGATCACGACGACGGCGCTGACGCGCCACACGTACGCGTCGATGCGGTCTGAAGCGGTGTCTGTGGTCAAGGGGCCAGTTTCCGGGAGATCATTGAGTGCCGAAAGGTTCGGTTGCGAACCTTAGGCACCGAAGCATCTGCTGTCAAGCACCGTGATCCCCGGCGCAGCTATCTTCCGTGGCCGATGACATCGTTTGCCGACCTCGGTCTTGAGCCAGATCTCCTGGAGGCGCTCGTCGACGTCGGCTACGACGCGCCCAGCCCCATCCAGGAACAGGCGATCCCGCCGCTGCTGGAGGGCCTCGACGTCATCGGCCAGGCCCAGACCGGCTCCGGGAAGACGGCCGCGTTCGGCCTCCCGATGCTCCAGTACGTCGATCCGGACGAGCGCGATGTCCAGGGACTGGTGCTGACGCCGACGCGCGAGCTGTGCATCCAGGTGACCCAGGCGCTCCGCGCCTACGGCCGGCGCAAGGGCGTCGACGTCGTGGCCGTGTTCGGCGGCGCTCCGATCCGCAGCCAGCAGGCACAGCTGCGGGCCGGCGGGCAGGTGGTGGTGGGCACCGTGGGCCGCGTCAAGGACCTCATCTCCCGCCATTCGCTGGTGCTCAACGCCTGCCGGTTCGTCGTCCTCGACGAGGCCGACGAGATGCTCGACCTCGGCTTCTTGGAGGACGTGGAGCGGATTCTGGCGCTCACCCCCTCCAGCCGCCAGACGGCGCTCTTCTCGGCCACCATGCCCCCGGAGATCCGCCACCTGGCCGACCAGTACCTGTACGACCCGGTCACCGTGAAGGTCAAGACGGCGACGCTGACCGTCGACACCGTCGAGCAGTTCGCGCTCGAGGTCGCTGCCCGGGACAAGAACGACGCGCTGGTGCGGGTTCTCGAGGCCGAGCAGCCGGAGCAGGCGCTCGTCTTCGTCCGGACCAAGATTCGCTGTGATCAGCTGTACCGGACGCTGCGCGACCGGGGGTTCAATGTGCGCGCGCTCCACGGCGACATGACGCAGGGCGCGCGCGACGGGGTGATGATCGCGTTCAAGGGCGGCCGCGTCCCGCTCCTGGTGGCGACCGACGTCGCCGCCCGCGGCCTGGACATCTCCGGCATCTCCCATGTCATCAACTTCGACGTGCCCACATCTCCGGACGTCTACGTCCACCGGATCGGCCGCACCGGGCGGGTCGGCCGCAGCGGCCGGGCGATCACCTTCTACGAGCGCCGCCAGTCGCGGGAGATCCAGGCGATCGAACGCCACGCCGGGGTCAAGCTCTCACCCTGGGTCAAGGACGCGCACGTCGCGCCCACGCCGGTCACACCGCCGCCTCGCCGCCATTCCAAGCCCCGCGTGTCGGCTAACGGCGATCGCCCGCTCACCAAGGTGATCGTGTCCGGCGGGCGGGCAGCCGGACTGGAGCCGTCCGACATCATCCACGCCATCACCTCCGCCACCGACCTCGACGGCGAGTGGGTGCGCAACGTCCGCGTGCTGGAGCGCTTCAGCTTCGTCGAGGTCCCCCAGGACGAGGCCGACCGCGTGGTGCAGGAGACGGGTGGCACCGAGGTCAGGGGTCATGTGCTCCGCCTCGAGCTCGCCCGCGGCTGAGAAATTCCGTTCAGGCATAAGGCCCGTGTCAGTGCCGTGACCGGTCGGCGCGACTTCGGCCGGCGGGGCCGTGTTGTGGGGGTGGAGCCCCGGGCAGAGCCAGTGCCCGGCATTCGGGCAAGCCCACTACAGGAGGTACCCCCTTGCGATTCCTGCGTCCCCGGCCGTCGCCGGCCATCGTGATCTCGTGCGTAGCACTGTTCATGTCACTCGGCGGTGTCGGCTATGCCGCCACTCAGCTGCCGCAGAACAGCGTCGGCACCTGGCAGCTGCGTAACGGCGCTGTCTCCTACCAGAAGATCCAGCCCGGCGCTGTCGGCAACGTCCGGGCCAACGTCCGCCAGCTCCAGGAGCGCGTCTGGAAGGTGTGCGGAACCAACCAGGTGATGTTCGGAGCGGACCGGAACGGTGATCCCAAGTGCACCAACTCGATGCCGGCCGAGGTGGGCACCACCAGCAACACCGTGGCGGTGCCGACGACCGGTGCGGCCACCAGCGTGGCGACCGCCAGCCTGACCTCTGGTAACAATTACCTCGGCCTGGCCAATCCGACCGTGACCGTCACTCCCGCCAAGGGGGTGACCGGCTCGCAGACCGCGTCGGTGAGCTGCACTCTGACTGTCGGTGGCAACACCAGCACCCGGACGATCACCGTGAGCACGCCGAACGGCACGGCTGCGGGGACCGCGGCCCTCCCGCTTCAGCTGACCGGCACCGGCGGTACCGCCGCGGTCAGTTGCGCCAGCACGCCGGTGGGCCTGACCACCGGCGAGACCGCACCGACGGTGAGCGTGACCTCCGCCGTCAACGCGATCCAGGTCCAGTAGCGGGGCCGGCACATGTGCGCCTGACGATCCGGGGCGGCCAGGACGGCCGCCCCGGATCACGGCTCGGCCACCGGATGTCCGGGCGCGACCAGTTAGTGTCTGGGGGCATGAGCACAGCCAACATGAACACCACGCTGGGCACGATCGAGCTCGAGTTCTTCGACGACGATGCGCCCAAGACCGTCGCCAACTTCCGCAAGCTCGCCTCCGAGGGCTTCTACGACGGGATCATCTTCCACCGGGTCATCCCGGACTTCATGATCCAGGGCGGCTGCCCTGAGGGGACCGGCACCGGCGGCCCCGGATATCAGTTCGAGGACGAGTTCAACCAGCACAAGGTGGCGCGCGGTGCCCTGGCGATGGCGAACGCCGGGCCGAACACCAACGGCTCGCAGTTCTTCATCGTCACCGCCGACAGCGCGCCGTGGCTGGATGGGCGGCACACGGTGTTCGGCCAGGTGACCGCCGGAATGGATGCCGTCGACGCCATCGAGCAGACTCCCACGGGCGCTCAGGACCGGCCGCTCGACCCCCCGGTCATCGAGTCAATCGAGCTCGATCCGGCCTGAGGGTTCGGCTGGCCGGGGGCCGGTACTGTTGGGTACCTGACCCTGGAGAGAGCGCACGAGGAGCAAGCACATGGCAAGCGTTGAGCAGCGAACGCCGGCGAAGGCCAACGGCACCGGAACGGCTGACACCATCGCCGTCGAGAATCCGGCGACCGGCCAGCTGATCACGACCGTCCCGCTCCTCGGCGGTCAGGATCTGACGGCGATGGCGGCGCGCGCCCGGGAGGCCCAGCCGCAGTGGGAGGCGATCGGCTTCGACGGGCGCGGGCGGATCATGCGCCGCGCGCAGAAGTGGATGCTCGACAACGCCGAACGTGTGCTGCGGACCGTCGTCGAGGAGTCCGGCAAGACCTACGAGGACGCCCAGGTCGCAGACTTCGGCTACACGGTGGCCGCGCTGGGGTTCTGGGCCAAGGAGGCGGCCAAGTATCTGGCCGACGAGCGCGTGCCATCCTGGAACAACCCGGTCGCGATCGGCAAGAAGCTCGTCATCCACTACGTGCCGGTGGGAGTGGTCGGCGTCATCGGCCCGTGGAACTACCCCATCGCCAACTCGTTCGGTGACTGCATCCCGGCCCTGATGGCGGGCAATGCGGTGATCCTCAAGCCGAGCGAGGTGACGCCGCTCAGCTCGTTGCTGATGGTGGAGATGATGCGCGAGTGCGGCCTGCCGGAGAACGTCTTCCAGGTCGCCACCGGCGACGGGACGACCGGAGCGGCCCTGATCGGCGAGGTCGACTGCATCATGTTCACCGGGTCGAGCCGCAGCGGCAAGGCCGTCATGAAGGAGGCGGCCGACGCGCTCATCCCCTGCTATCTCGAGCTGGGGGGCAAGGACCCGATGATCGTCTGCGCCGACGCGAACATCGAGCGCGCCGCCAACGCCGCTGCGTACTACTCGATGAACAACGGAGGTCAGGTGTGCATCTCCGTCGAGCGCTGCTACGTGGAGGCTCCGATCTATGACGAGTTCGTCACCCGGGTGACCGACAACGTCCGCCGGCTGCGGCAGGGCGAGCCGACCGGCGAGGGTACGGTCGATGTCGGCGCCGTCGTGTTCGAACCGCAGCTCGGCATCATCGATGACCACGTGCGGGATGCCGTCTCCAAGGGAGCGAAGGTCCTCACCGGGGGTCACGCGCACTCGGAGCGCGGCCGCTACTTCGAGCCGACCGTCCTCGTCGACGTCGACCACTCGATGAAGTGCATGCGGGAGGAGACCTTCGGGCCGACCCTGCCGATCATGAAGATCTCCAGCGCTGAGGAGGGGGTGCGGCTGGCCAACGACTCTGAGTACGGACTGCAGGCGAGCGTCTGGACCAACGACGTCGACCGCGGCGAGCAGCTGGCGCGGCGCATCCACGCCGGGGTGGTGTGCGTCAACGACGCCCAGATCAACTACACCGCGCTCAACCTGCCGATGGGCGGGTGGAAGGCGTCCGGCCTGGGCACCCGCCACGGCGCCAACGGCATCCGCAAGTACTGCAAGATCCAGTCGCTGCTCGTCACCCGCCGCGCGCTCAAGCGCGAGCCGTTCATGTTCCCCTACGCGCCACGCCAGACGCGGCTGCTCCGGCGCTTCTACCAGCTGTTCTACGGGCGGGGCGCGCGCGACTGACCGGGGCCGGGCGAACGCCCTCAGCCGCCCGCCGGGCCCTTGCCGTCGAACGTGCCGGCGTCCAGCGGCGCCAGCCCGGACTGGTTGGCGAAGCCGAGGTGCTTGAGGTCGAAGATGTCCTCGATGCTGCCCAGCAGGGAGAAGTGGTTGTAGTAGTCGATGAGGTCCTGCGTGCCCGGCTTGATCCATTCTGAAATGAGCAGCAGGCCGACCTGACCGCCGCCGCCGGTGGGGCTGGTCTGTCCCTGACCGGTGCCGAGGTTCGGCGTCGTGGTGGTGGTTGTGGTGGTCGCCGGCGTGGTCGGGGTCGTCGAGGCCGTGGTGGTGGCCGTGGTCGTGGAGGTGGTGGTGGCTGTGGCCGTGATCGTCGAGGCGGTGGTGGTCGAGGCCGGCGTCGTCGGCGTGGTGGCTGTGGCCGGGGTGCTGGTCGTCGTCGCCGGCGTTGACGGCGTCGTGGGGGTCGTCGTCGTGGGCGAGGCGCCGGCGAGGTTGGGGTATGGCGGCGTCGCGCAGCACGCGCTCGGATCCGCGTACTGACCGGTTTGGGGTGCCTGGTCGAACGTGATGGCGATCAGCCCGCCCTCCTGGTAGGCGGGCGAGCTCTCGATCTCCGGCACCACCGTGTGCAGGAACGAGTCGGCGGCCGCCACTCCGGACGCGCCGCCGGCCGCGCACGGCTGGGCGGCGCCGTCGTCGCAGAGGTTGGGGACGATGTAGGACAGGTTCGGCGTCTGGGCGGCGCTGGTGAGGTCGGTGCTGAGCTGACTGAAGTCGACATCGACGTGGCGGCACGTGCGGCTGTCGATGACCGAGTGGAAGTAGACGAACGGATTGCGCCACGTCACGTAGGTGTCACCGGTCTGGGGAGCCTGGTTGGGGTCCGCGCTGCCGAGCACCGGGTGCCGGCAGCTCTGCGGCTGGCCGGGTGTGCCGTTGGCCATCCCCTGGATGTACGCCTTCCACGTGAGGTGGGCGGCGGTCAGCTGAGCGCCGAGCGTATCGGTCGACCGCGGATACACGCACCCGTCGCCGAGGATCTGGTGATGCCGGCCCGGGCTGCCGGGCGTGACGTCGGTGAACGTCAGACAGTTGGCCGCGGTCTGCGGGGTGGGGCCCTGCCCGCTGATGAGCGCAACCTGGTTGGCGAGCTCGCCTCCGGCGACCGCGTAGTACCACTGGATGAGCTTGCCCTGCTTCGGCAGCGTCTTGCTCAGGTACGGATCCTGGGAGCCGAACGTCTGGCTGTACCCGTCAGGGCCGAGCATGATCACGAACACGTGCTTGATGGGCGGAAGCCCGTACGGGTTGGTTTGTGCGTTGGGGGTAGTCGTCGTGGCGGTGGCTGGCGGGGTTGCCGGCTGAGAGGCGGCGGCCGGGCTGGAGGATCCTCCGCCGCCGGACGCTGCCGAGCTGCCGCCGGACGCGGCCGAGCCCCCGCCGGACGGCGAGGACCCCGTGTCGGCGACCGGTGCGGTGGCCGGCGCGGTCTGGGGGCCCGTGGCGTTCTGCTTGAGCACGAGAATGGGCGCGCTGGCCAGGGTCGCGACCCCGGAGGCGGCGACGACCGAGCCGAGCTCGGCGCCGAACGCCAGCATCCCCATGACGGCCAGGACGGCCACGCGGGGCGACGGGATCCACCCGGCGGTCGGCCGGCGCGGCGACACGGCGGCGGGGAGGCCGACACCGGGCCGCATCTCAGCGGGGCGGACGCTGGCCGGCACGGCGTTGTGCCCAGTCTCCAGGATGCCGGCGATCATCGCCGCGACCGATGCCGGCAGCGGACCCCGTCGCGCCCCGCACGCCACGCAATAGCGCTGGTCGTGCGCCAGCGGCGCCTCACAGGACTGACAGCGGATCATCTGTTCGCGGTCATCGCATCATCACCGGCCGGCACGACCGCTCAGTGTCATCATCCGAGCCGGGGATGGTGTGACCATCCCGTATCCGAGTGTGTGGCCGGGATGGCGCCGCCGTCAGGTCAGACCCGGTCACAGCTCGTTCACAATCGCGACGTTGGCCGTCAATACCCTGACGGCAGCCGATGGGGGTCACACGCACCGAGAGCCAGGACGACGGGGCGCACCCGCGCTATCTGGGCGCCGGGCCGGCGCCGGAGGAGGCGCCGACGAGCCAGCTGCTGTCCAGCCCCGTGGGCGACCGCTGCGCGAGCTGCAGCGCGCCGCTGGCCAGCGATCAGCGCTACTGCATCCAGTGCGGGGAGCGGCGTGGCAAGAGTCGTTTCTCGCCGGCCGCCACGACGACGCCGCCGGCCCAGGCGACGACTCAGGTCGCCCACGTGCCGGCTGAGCCGCCGCGGTCGCGGCAGCCATCCGGCGCCACGGTCGTCGCGGGCATCGCCACCCTGGTGCTGGCGCTTGGCGTCGGCGTCGAGATCGGCCGGATCGCCGACGGAAACGGCTCCGGCGCCCGCGCCGCGGCCGCGCCCCAGGTGATCACGGTCGATGGCGGTGGTGGTGCCGCCCAGACGACCCCGGCCGGCGGCTCGACGGCGGCGCCCAAGGCGCACCATCACACCGCGCCGCCGCCGAAGACCGAGACGAAGAAGGCTCAGCAGGCCGCGGCGGCAGCGAAGCCGACCCAACAGGCCGTCCAGAAGGCCTCCCACGCCGCCTCGGGCGTCCTCGGCGGCGCCGCGGGTCAGCAGAACAACACCGTGACCAGCGGCGGATCCTGCTCCTCGGGCAGCGCCGGGTGCCAGGGCGGCCACTTCACCGGCAACTTCTTCGGCCAGTGAGGTGAGTGGTGGCGAGAGCTGACCAGGGAGGGCGCTGGGGGCTGGGCGGCCGGCGGCGCGGGAAGAGCGGCCAGCCGGCCACGCCGGCTGCGCCGCCGCTCGTGCCCGGGTCGCTGCCCAAACAGGCCGGCCCGGTCGATCTCCGGCGCCGGCGAGACCAGCTCCAGGCGCGGGTGGCCGAGCTCCAGTTCGACCTCGGCGGCCTGGTCTATGAGATGGCGATCCGCGACCGGATCCGCGTCGATGTGCTCGTTCAGCGGGCGGCCGTCCTCCAGGACGCCGACGCCGAGCTGGGCGAGGTCGAGCGGATCCTGCGTCTCGAGGAGACCTCGACGGCCGGCGCCTGCGCCTCCTGCGGCGCACCGCACTCGAGTGGCGCATCCTATTGCTGGCAGTGCGGTCAGCCCCTGCTGGCCCAGGTGCCCCAGGACGCCATCTCGGCGCCCTGAGCCGGTCTCTCAGCCGAACTGGCCGGTGACGTAGTCCCGCGTGCGGGTGTCGCGCGGGTGTCGGAAGATCGTCTGGGTGTCACCGTACTCGATCAGGGTGCCGACGCGTTGCGCGCCGCTCACGTCGAGTCCGAAGAACGCGGTGCGATCGGCGACCCGCGCCGCCTGCTGCATGTTGTGCGTCACGATCACGATGGTGTACCGATGCTTGAGCGTGTGCATCAGGTCCTCGATCGACGCCGTGGCGATGGGGTCCAGCGCTGACGCCGGCTCGTCGAGCAGCAGCACGTCCGGCTCGATGGCGAGCGCGCGCGCGATGCACAGGCGCTGCTGCTGACCGCCGGACAATCCCAGCGCGCTCTCCCGCAGCCGGTCCTTGACCTCGTCCCAGAGCGCGGCGTGCGTCAGGGCGCGATCCACGCGCTCGTCCAGGTCGCCGCGCATGCCGAGGTTGCGCGGCGCCCAGGCGACGTTGTCGTAGATCGACTTCGGAAACGGATTCGGCTTCTGGAACACCATGCCGATCCGGCGGCGGACCTCGACCCGGTTGGTCGCGGCCGCGTAGACGTCGTGGCCGTGGTACAGCACCTGGCCCTCGACGCGGAAGCCGGGGATCCCGTCGTTCATCCGGTTGAGACTGCGGATGAAAGTGGACTTGCCACACCCGGAGGGGCCGATCACCGCCGTGACCAGGTGACGATAGATCTGGAGCGACGTCCAGCCCAGCGCCTGACTGTCTCCGTAGTAGGCGGCCATGTCGCGGATGTCGAACACCGCCTCGCGGGCGGGCTCGCGCGGGAGGCCATGGCCGGCGGGCGGCGCCGCGGGCATCGTCTGCGGCTGAGGGTGGATCCGCACCCGGTTCGGCGCGGAGGCGTCGGCGCGGTGATCCCCCACAGTCGGCTCCCCCGTCATCGCACCCCCATCTTGGCACGGGAGCGAGCCAACAGAACACGGGCTCCGACGTTGGCCACCAGGATCGCCACCAGCAGCACCAGGGCCGCGCCCCAGGCGCGGGCGATCGCCGACGGGGCCGGCAGGTCGTACGTGGTGTAGATGTACATGGGGATGCTCGGCACCCCGTGTCCGAAGATCATCAGCTGGGTCTGGGACGGGTTGTACAGGCTGTTGACGATCAGCAGCGGCGCCGTCTCGCCGGCCGCCCGGGCGATCGACAGAATGGCGCCGGTGGCGATCCCGCCGGCGGCGGCGGGCAGGATGATGCCGATGACCGCCCGCCAGCGCTCAACGCCGAGGGCGTCGGCGGCCTCGCGGAGGGCGCCGGGCACGAGCGCCAGCACCTCCTGACTGGAGCGCGCGATCATCGGCAGCATGATGATCGCCAGCGCGATGGCGCCGGCCAAGCCGGTCTCCTGGTGGGTGGCGGTCACGATCAGGCCGTAGACGACGATCCCCACGATGATCGTCGGTAGCCCCTGGAGGAGGTCGAGCACCAGCTTGAGCGTGTTGGCCAGGCGCGACCGGGGGCCGGCGAACTCGGTCAGGTACAGGCCGGTGAGAACGCCCACCGGCAGGGCGAGGAGGGCGGCAAAGGCGACGATCACCCCGGTACCGAGCAGCGCGTTGGCGATCCCGCCGCCGGCCAGCCCGTTCGAGTTCTGGGTCAGAAACCCCCAGCTCAGCACGGGCGCGCCCTTGCGCACGACGGTGTAGGCCACCTCCACCAGCATCGCGACCGCCAGCAGCGCGGAGGCCGTGGCGGCGGCCTCGACGGTGCGGCTGACGATCGTCCGCCGGCGCAGGTTCCCGGAGGCCGTCAGCGGCGCGGCCGGATCCGGGAGCGACGGGTGGCGCGCGAAGGTGTCAGCGAGGCCGGTCATCGGACGAGGGTTCGTGATACGTCGAACCGGCCGGCGATCCACCGCGCCAGCAGGCTGGTGGTCAGCCCGATGACGAGGAGGATGAGGGCGAGGTAGAAGAGCGCCGGGATCTCCAGCTTGTTCTCGGAGTACTGGAAGTTGTTGGCGACGCTGCTCGCCAGGCTGATGCCGGGCAGAAACAGGGACGTGTGGATCCCGCTGCCGTCGCCGATGATCTGCAGGACGGCGATCGCCTCGCCGAGCGCCCGGCCGAGCCCCAGCACGGTGGCCGCCGCCACTCCGGAGATGGTGGTGGGCAGCACGACGCCGCGGATGATCTCCCAACGGGTGGCGCCGAGCGCCGCGGCGCCGTCCTTGAGGTCGGTGGGGACGGTGAGGAACAGGTCGCGGCTGAGCGCGGCGATGATCGGCAGGACCATCAGCGCCAGCGCGAGCCCGGCGGAGAACACGCTCAGTCCGGTCGTCTGCGGCGGGCCGAACAGCGGGATGAAGCCGAAGACGTTGTGCAGGAACGGCTCGAAGTGCTGGGCCACGAACGGAGCGAGGGTGTCGACGCCCCAGAAGCCGACGATCACGCTGGGGATGGCGGCGAGCATCTCGACGAGTGGACCGACGACCGCCCGCACCGAAGGCGCGGCCATCATGCTCAGATACAGACCGATGGCGATCCCCAGCGGCGTGGCGATGACGAGCGCCATCAGCGAGCTGGCGACGGTGCCGAAGATCGCGCCGGCGGCGCCGAACACGCCGAAGTTGGGGGCCCACCGGGCGTGCCCCACAAAGCCGAGGCCGAAGCGCGAGATCGCTGGACCGGCGCCGTGGACGACCTGGTAGACGACCTCGACGAGGAGAAACGCCGCGATCAGCCCGGCCAGCGCGCACAGGCCGTGGAGCATGCGATCGCCCGTCCCGGAGCCGGCGCCACGGCTCCTGTCTGCGGGCAGCGCGGACAGCCGGATTCCGTTCCATCGCCTCGAGGCCACGGCGTCGCAGCGTAGAGAGAAAACCTCCCGCCGATTACCGGGCCGGACGGGGATTCACAAGATTTCCCAATCTCGGTCACACCCCCGCAACAGCTGGCCAAACCTCCGCAGCGATCCTTGCCCGGGCTCAGAGGGCAGCTGGCCGGAGCGTACCCGACCGGGCTCTACCCAAATCCCTAATGGAAAGGAAGTTCGCTGTGGTTTCCAAGCGATTGGCCAGGCTCACGTGCGCGACGTTGATGGCCGGCGCGGTGTTTGGCCTGACGACGGCTGCGGCCGCGTCGGCGGCTCCCATTTCGGGTGCCGGCTCGACTCTGGTCGCTCCGATCGAGGCTGAATGGGCTGCGGCCTGGGCTCAGTCCACGGGCAACCCCCAGCCGACCTATCAGGCCGTTGGCTCAGGCGCGGGCCTGAAGGACATCGGCAGCGGCCTCGTCGACTTCGGCGGCTCCGACGCGCCCCTGTCGGCCTCCACCACGCCGTGCAACGGGTGCTTCCAGATCCCCTGGGCCCTGACCGCGACCGGAGTGGGCTTCAACGTTCCGGGCATCCATCGCCTGCACCTGACCGGAGCGGTCCTGGCCAAGATCTACCTCGGTCAGATCACCAACTGGAACAGCAAGGCGATCACCTCGCTCAACAAGGGCGAGCACTTCCCCAACCTGGCCATCACCCCCATCCACCGGGCCGACGGCTCCGGTGACTCGTACGCGTTCACCGACTTCCTGTCGTCGGTCAGTCCCACCTGGAGGACGAAGATCGGCCGGGCGACGAAGCCGGCGTTCCCCACGGGGCCCGGCGGCACCGGGAACGGGGGAATGGTGACCGTCCTTGAGCAGACCCAGGGCGGGATCGCCTACATCGCCGTGTCGTACATGATCGCCCATCGCCTCGCCGCGGCGGCGATTCGCAATCAGGCCGGTCGCTACGAGGTGCCGAATCTCCGCAACATCGCCAACGCTGCGGCCGCCGGGCATGAGGCCGGCAACGGGGAGATCCACATCGTCAACCCGCCGCGGCGGGCGAAGATCGCGTATCCGATCTCGACGTTCACCTATTGCGTCCTGCAGCCGACCGATCCCCTGGGGAACGGCGGGCTGCTCCAGCAGTTCGTCAAGTACGCGCTGGGCCCCGGCCAGGCCTTCGGCCCCGCGCTCGACTTCGTGCCGCTGCCGAAGAACATCAAGCGAGCGGACGAAGCTGCCGCCAACCGGATCCGCTGATTGCAACCACATGGCACTCCCTGCGCCTCGGCCCGGTCGCATCGCCGACCGGGCCGCGGCGCATCGCGTGACGTAGCCGGCGACCGAACCAGCCGCCGGAGCCATTCGCACCCCACCAGAGAAACACGGAGGTCGTTGTGAGACGTCGTATCTGCCTCGTGGGCGCCGCGCTCAGCGTGTGCTCGCTGGCGTTCGTGGCCGGCAGCGCGGCTGCGGCCGGCACCCCCAGCAAGACGGGCCAGAAGGTGGCATGCAAGACGAACACCGGCATCATGATCCCCGCCGGTCAGACGACCGTGTCCCCGCCGGCGCAGCAGGGCACTGAGTTCGGCAGCGTCCGCTGCGCCAAGCTGTTCGGCAGCGGGACGCAGTGGGACTCGTTCACCGTTCCCGCCAGCGGCGACACGGTCGCGAAGTACGTTCTGTACTTCCGGACCGGGACGCTGTACGGCAAGTACGACCTGACCCCGCAGGGGGAATCGTCGAGCTTCCTGGAGACCGATTGGACCGGCACGATGAAGGTGGCGGGCGGCACCGGCGCCTTCAAGGGCATCACCGGGGCCGGCACGATGGTGTGCAAGACGCTTGACGGCGTCCACTCCACCTGCACCGACCGGCTCAGGCTCAAGGGCGCCTAGTCACTCAGGCCCCGGCGGTGTCTCCGGCCCGGCATGGCAGCCCGCCATGCCGGGCCGGACTCGTCTGCGGCGGTTACGCCGCTCAGCCGTCGGCGCAGGTCGGCACTCCCAACGCGTGCCAGGCCGCTCAGCCGTCGGCGCAGGTCGGCACTCCCAACGCGTGCCAGGCCGCGCGTGCCCGCCGCTCCAGCGGGAGCAGATCCGTCTGGAGGGTCTTGATCGCCACCACCGGATCATGGCCCGCCCGCAGGCCCGTGAGCGTCGAGCCCAGTGCGTCGACCTCCCGGCGAGTGGCCGTTCGCGCTCGCGCATAGGCACCGGCCAACTGGGACGTGGGGGAGAGGCGCTTCAGGGCCGTCAGCTCAGGTTGCAGCGCCGACACTCCCCGGCGCAGGAAGGTCTCGGCGCCGGACGGAGACCGGGGCGCCGGGATGCGGTTCAGCCGGTCGGCCGCGCTGATGCAGGCCCGCAGCGCATCGCTGCGCAGTTGTGCGTCGGACAGCGATGCCGACCCACATCCGGACACCGCGAGGGCCACGGCGGCCACCGCGCCGGCGGCCCGCCTGCCGACCGTCACCGCAGATCCACCGACAGCAGCCGTTCGAGCTCGGCGATCGTCTGGCCCGAGTCGACGTGGTGGACCGTGGCCATCCCCAGCTCCTGGGCGGGAGGCAGGTTGAACGTGAGGTCGTCGACGAAGACGCACGCGCTCGGCTCCAGCTCGATCGACCGCGCGCCGAGGGCATAGATCTCCGGCGCCGGCTTGCGGATGCCGGCCTCGCCGGAGATGACGACGCCGTCGAACAGCTGTGCCAGCAACGCCCGGTCATACCGGCTCGTACCCCAGGAGTTGGAGATGAGCCCGGTCCGGATCCCGGCCGAGCGAGCGCGCAGCACCGCATCCCGCATCGCCTCGTCCGGCCGGCCGCCCGCGAACATCCGCTCGATCAGAGCGTGCGGCGGGACGCCCAGGATGCGGGCGAATCGCTGCTCGAACTCGGCCTCCGGCAGCAGGCCGGTCTCCAGGCCGATCAGCAGCTCGCGGCTGTCCGGATCACGCCGGAAGCGCTCGCCGATCGCCTCCGGCGACAACCCTTCCGCCTCGCAGAAGGCGCGGAACGAGTCGAACACGTTCGTCGTCATGACCCCGCCCCAGTCGACGAGCAGACCGTGATGGCGCGCCATCGGCTAGAAGCCGCTCCGGGTCACGTGCAGCGCCCGCTGGGCGAGCTCCACGACCCCGTCGCCGAAGGTCTTCAGATACGGATCGTCCGTGCTGCCGGAGACGGCGCGTTTGTAGTTGCCCTCCATGAACACCGTCGCCTTCCACAGCGCGAGGGTCACGTACCAGTCCAGCTCGCCCACCGACCGGCCGGACAGCTGCTCATAGCGAGCGACAAGCTGGCGGCGGGTGGGGAAGCCCGGCCGTCTGGTCACGCTGTGCAGCGCGAACCGGCTCGGCGGATCGTCGGGCTGCACCCAGTGGATCATCATGTAGCCGATGTCGGCCAGGGGGTCGCCGATCGTCGCCATCTCCCAGTCGAGGATGGCCCTCAGGCGGGCCGGAGCCTGGGGGGCGAACATCGTGTTCCCCAGCCGGTAGTCCCCGTGGACGACGGTCGCGGGCGGGGACTGCGGCCGGTGGCCGGCCAGCCACCGCGCCACCTCCTCCATCTCCGGGATCTCCCGCGTGCGATTGTGCTCCCACAGCCCGGTGAACCGACGCAGCTGGCGCTCCAGGTAGCCGGTCGGCTTGCCGAAGCCGTCCAGCCCCAGTGTCGTCCAATCGACGGCGTGCAGCTCGACGAGCCCCTCGACGAGCTGCCCGGCGATGGCCGCGCGCTGTTCCTCGGTGTCAAGCGGGTCCGGGACCGAGTCGGTGATGACCTCGCCGTGGACGCGCTCCATGATGTAGAAGGGCGCGCCGATGACCGCAGGGTCGTCGCACACGGCCAGCACCCGCGGAGTGCGGACGGAGGTGGGCTCGAGCGCCGTCAGCAGCCGAGCCTCCCGCAGGACATCATGCGCGCTCGGCGGCAGCGGACCGCGGGGCGGCCGGCGCAGCACGACGTCCGTGGACAGCGCGAAGGTCACGTTGGAGTGACCGTCGCCGACGGGCACCGCATCGAGGTCGCGGGGAGCCGCAAGACCGGCGCCGTCCAGGAAGTCGCGCAGCGGTTCGATGACCAGCAGCGGTTCGCGGGCATTGGCCGCCCCGGCGGCGTGGGTGCGGACGATGTCGTCTGGTGCGAGGGTCACGCTCATCGCTGCCGAGAGGCTATCGCCGCGTCCTCCCAGCATGCTGTGGCGGCCGCCTCCATGCTGGCGGCCGCCACGAGCGTCGCCGGCCATGCCGCCGGCCGGCGCCAGCGTCAGCGGCCATGCCGCCGGCCGACGCAAGTCTGTGTTGGGGGCTGGCCGTCAGGCGACGACCGGGGCGCGGCCGACCTCGCGGTCAAAGCGCCACCCTGCCAGCTGTGCTCTGGATCCGGCCAGTCCGGTGACCGTCGCGCCGGTGCCCCGTTCGATCTCGGCCATCAGCGCCGCCAGCCGATCACGGAGCTCAACCCCCGCCGGAGACTCGTCCGTCGCCCAGTCGGCGTCGACATCCTCGATCAGGACGGTGACCCGGGCGGGGTGAAGCCGCGCAACCTCCGAGAGCAGCTCGGGGTCGGCGCCGGCGGGTCCGAAGATGGCCAGTACATCGCTCATGCCGGTGAGTCTTCTCGTGGTGTGTAAAGCGAAACTGAAGGGCCTCGAACAATTCCCCACAAGTGTCCGGCCCGGGCCCACCGCGCCCCGAGCCTGCCCCTTCACCGCGCCCACACGGGTGAGTACGCTCGATATCAGCCATGCCGGAGCTGCCCGAGGTCGAGATCACCGCCCGCCTGATCGGTGCCGCCGTCCAGGGCGCCGGGATCGAGTCCGCGCTCACGCCGGGGATCAACGCGCTGCGCTCGTTCGATCCGCCCCTGAGCGCGATCGACGGACGCCGGCTGACGGGGATCACCCGCCGCGGGAAGCTGTTCGTGGTGGGCATCGAGGGCGACCTGGCGCTGCTCATCCACCTGATGTCGGCGGGCCGTCTCCAGCTGTTCGATACCCGTGCCTCGCTCCGCGACCGGACCTCGCGACTGCTCCTGCGTCTCGACGACGGGCGCGAGCTCCGCCTGCGCGAGTTCGGCACCAAGCAGGCCGCCTGGGTGAAGCTCCTGACCTCCGACGCGCTCGAGGCCGAGGAGACGATCGCCACCCTCGGCCCCGAGGCCTACCCGGACGCGCCTCCGCTCGGCCCGCTGCTCGACGCCCCGCGCCCGCTGCACGGGCTGCTCCGCGACCAGCGCGTCATCGCCGGGATCGGCCGCTCGTGGGTCGACGAGATCCTCCACTCCGCCCAGCTCTCACCGTTCAAGCGCGGATCCGAGCTCTCAGACGAGGAGGCCGAGCGTCTGCGGGCGGCGATCGTCGGCGAGCTGGGGCGGGCTCTGGCCCACTACGAGGAGCACCTCGCGCTGCCGATTCCGGACAAGCTGCCGATGCCCCTGAAGGTTCACCGCCGCAACGGCGAGCCGTGCCCGCGGTGCGGCGACCGGCTGGAGGCGGTCTTCTACGAGGACTACGTGATGTGCTACTGCCCCACCTGCCAGACCGAGGGCAAGCTCCTCAAGGACCGGCGGCTGTCGCGCCTTCTCAAGTAGCCGGCGTCCCCGCCGCCCGCGGGAATATTGACTCTGGGTTAGGCGCGCTCCGGCGGGAGGGAGCGCCGACCCGCCCCGGGCCGCGGCGGGCGCCATCCTCAGGCCGCGGGATACGATCCGTCGTATGACTCTGAACCCGGGCGATCCCGCTCCTGACTTCACGCTGCCGGATCAGAACGGCGACCCCGTCTCCCTGTCGTCGCTACGAGGCAAGACCATCGTTCTCTACTTTTATCCCAAGGCTGACACGCCGGGGTGCACCGTCCAGGCCTGCGGCGTGCGCGACCATCGCGCCGACTACCAGCACGCCAACGCGGTCGTGCTCGGCGTCTCACCGGACCCCGTCAAGGCGGTCGGCAAGTTCGACCAGAAGCACACCCTCGGGTTCACGCTGCTGGCCGATGAGCACCACGAGGTCGCCGAGCGCTACGGCGTCTGGGTCGAGAAATCGATGTACGGCCGCAAGTACATGGGCAACGAGCGCACGACGTTCGTCATCGACCCCGACGGGAACATCAAGGACATCCTGCGCAAGGTCAAGCCAGACGCCCACGACGACCTGGTTCTGGCGGCAATCGGCGCCTGACCCCCGGCGGGTGGCGCCCGTCAGCCCGCGGACGAGGTGGTGGTGCTCGTCGAGGACGTGCCCTCAGGAATGCACAGCGCGGGGCCGTTGTCCTGGGGCGGCAGGTAGAAGTAGCCGGCCGGGCACTTGCCGTTGACCGGCTTGCGGCTGCCGGCGGCGGTCGGGGTCCCGGGGGCCTGAGCATCGCTGTTCGTCCTGGTCGTGGACGAGGACGTGCTCGGTGCTGCCGAGGCGCCGCCGGAGGGATTGGGCGACGTCGTGGAGGTCGTCGACGGCGTTGCGCTCGACGTCGATGTCGTCGTGGCGCTGGGGCTCGTCGTCGATGAGGTCGTCAACGACGAGCTGGAGGACGTGGTGGCCGGGGAGGTCTGGGCCGCCCCGGTGGACGACGTGGTGGAGGCCGAGCCGCCGCAGCCGGCGACGACGAGGATGAGCGTAAGCGCAGCGAGGGCTCGGGTGAGCTTCGAAGTCATGGCGTGTCTCCTTCCCGGGCAGGCCAAAACGGACCGACGCTGTCCCTGGGAGTCTCAGCGCGGACGGGGAGCTACTGCAGGCCCTCGCGCGCCTCGCGCACGAGCGTAACGGCCTCGGGGAAGATCACGGCCATCACCGAGCGGAGCTGCTCGGCCTGCTGTTCGGTCGTCCCCTGGATGTTGGCGCGGTTCATGGCCGCGACCGTCAGATCGACGGCTAGCTTGATGGCGTTGTCCGCCCAGGCCAGCCGCTGCGCGCCCTGCATCTGCTCGGCGAACTCGCCGAGACGGCGCTGGAGATCGTCCGGGTCGCCGAACAGACCGCCGAAACCACTTCCTTCCATGCCGTCTATGGTAGCTCGCGCCGATCCCGGACCTCGCGACGCCCGGGACGACTAGCATTGGGCGGCCGATGAGCCCTGAGCAGATCCTCGCCCACGAAGCGCGCGTGCGCAACCGGTATGCCGCGGCGGCGGCGGTCGCCGGCGTTCTCCTGATCATCGGTGCGGTCATCCAGCTCAGCGGCCCCCACACCAGCGTCAACGAGCTGACGCTTGACCTGCTGACCGCCAACAAGCGCTTTCCGCTCGATCTGATCGCATCGGTGCTCAACGCCGTCGCCGCGCTGGCGGCGGCGGCGGTGCTGGTCTATCTGTGGCAGGCCGCGCGAGCTCGCAATCCGGAGCGCGTGAGGCCCTACCTCAGGGTCATCGCCATCCTGGCCGGCGGCCTGACGGCGGTGGCCGGGATCGCGTACGCCGTCATCGTCGCCATCAAGGTCCACGAGTTCGCCACCACCGGGGCGCAGACCTATGACGAGGCCAACCGGCTGACGAGCGGGGGCGGGCTGCTGGCCCTCCAGCTGCTCGGTCAGGCGGCGGCCCTGCTGGTGGCGGTCGCCTTCGTGCTCGTGTCGCTTCAGGCCATGAACCAGGGCCTGCTCTCGCGGTTCATGGGGTATCTGGGCATGTTCGCCGGCGCTCTGTTCCTGTTCCAGATCACCCAGGTGCCGGTGGTCCAGGCCTACTGGCTGTTCGCCATCGGCTATCTGATCTCCGGGCGCTGGCCGACCGGCGTCCCGCCCGCATGGCGCTCCGGACGGGCCGAGCCTTGGCCCTCGGCGGCCGAGATGCGGACCCGCCGGGCCGCGGCGGCCGGCGCGAGTGCGGGCGGCCGTGCCGCCGCCGGCGGCGGCCGAGGGAATGGCGCGCGCGGCGGAGGCGGTGGCGGCTTCGGCGGTCTCTTCAGTCCGCGCCCCAAGCCCGCTGCCCCCGCTCCGGAAGCCCCGGCGAGCGGAGCCGCGGTGGAGGGCCGGACGCGGGCCAACACGCCCAAGCGCAAGCGCAAGCGGCGCAACTAGCGGCCCGCGCTCCCCGACGCCCGGCCCTGCCGTGCTCCAGTTGACCGGTCGTCCCCCCGGGCGGACGCCGCTCGTCGCCGCCGGCCGACCGTTCGGCGGTCGAAACGCGCCGTCCGGCGATCCGACCTTGTGGCACCCGGCACGAGCGGTGAGGGTGTACGGCGTCTCGCAACGTCCACGAGTAGGAGGAGTGATGGCAGCAACCAACTTGCCGCGGGAAGCCGATGTCCGGCCGGCCGCTGAGGAGACCGCCGGACGCAGCGCCGGCTGGACCCCGGCGGATCCGGGGCCCCTGGGGCTCGCCGGATTCGCCACGACCACGTTCATCCTCAGCATGATCAACGCCAACCTGGTCGGCGGGGGCGTGGCCACCGCCTCAGGAGTCGTGATCGGGATGGCCCTTGCCTACGGCGGGATCGCGCAGTTCGCCGCGGGACTATGGGAGTTCCGGACGGGCAACACGTTCGGCGCCACCGCGTTCTGCTCCTTTGGCGCGTTCTGGATCTCGTTCTACGTCCTGCTCCACATCGGCGCCTCGGCGATCCCCAAGACCGAGCTGTTCAGCGCAGTCGGCCTGTACCTGTGGGCGTGGGGCATCTTCACCGCCTACATGTTCGTGGCCTCGCTGCGGACGACCGGCGCGGTCGCACTGGTGTTCCTGCTGCTGGCGATCACGTTCATCGTGCTCGGCATCGGGAACTCGGCGCTGGCCGGGACCCACAGCCTGACCAACGGCACCGTCAAGCTGGGTGGCTGGCTCGGCATCGCCACTGCCGTCGTGGCCTGGTACGCCTCGCTCGCCGGCGTGACCAACGCGACCTGGGGGCGCACCGTCTTCCCGGTGTTCCCACTGAACCGCCCGTAGTACCGGCGGTGACGCAGTCGTCCCACCGGTTTCGTGGGGTGGGGTACAACTAATGGAAGACAGCCGCGCATCCGCGGCCAGCACGAGCGCCGGCAGACCTGCCGGCGCTCGGCGCTGACCTTGATGCGGAAGCCATCGTTTTTACAAGGAGAGGCTTGCAATGGCAGACACGGCAGCGACTCCGGTGGGTGATGCGACCCTCGAACAGCAGCTCGAGGGGATGCTGGAGATCGAGAAGTTCGACCCGCCTGAGTCCTTTCGGGAGCACGCGCTGCTGAATGATCCCCAGTTCTACGAGGAGGCCGAGCAAGACTGGAAGGGGTGGTGGGTCAAGCAGGCCAAGGAGCTGCATTGGTTCAAGGAGCCGACCAAAGTCCTCAACGACTCCAATCCGCCCTTCTACACGTGGTTCGAGGACGGGAAGATCAACGCCTCCTACAACTGCCTGGACCGCCATGTCGAGGCCGGCAAGGGTGACAAGGTCGCCTACCACTGGCACGGCGAGGAGGGGGAGACGCGCGCGGTCACCTACGCCGACCTACACCGTGACGTCCAGCGGTTCGCCAACGCGCTGAAGGACCTGGGGATCGAGAAGGGCGACGTGGTGGGGATCTACCTGCCGATGATCCCCGAGGTCGTCGTCGCCATGCTCGCCTGTGCCCGCATCGGCGCGCCGCACAACGTGGTGTTCGGCGGGTTCTCGGCGGACTCGGTCAAGGAGCGGATGGATTTCTCCGAGGCCAAGGCGCTGATCACCGTCGATGGCGCCCGGCGCAAGGGCAAGACGGCTCCGATCAAGCAGCAGGTCGACAAGGTCATGACTGACCTGGACTCGTTGGAGCACATCGTCGTGGTCAAGTCCACGGGCGCCGAGTGTGAGATGAAGGAGGGGCGCGACGTCTGGTTCCACGAGATCTGCGAGGCCGCCGACCCCGAGTGCCCGGCCGAGGAGCTCGATGCGGAGCATCCGCTGTACATCCTGTACACCAGCGGCTCAACGGCGAAGCCGAAGGGCATCCTCCACACCACCGGCGGGTACCTGACGGGTGTCAGCGCCACCCACCGTTACGTGTTCGATCTGAAGGCTGACGAGGACGTGTTCTGGTGCGCGGCCGACGTCGGCTGGGTGACTGGCCACTCCTACATCGTCTATGGCCCGCTGTGCAACGGCGCCACCTCGGTCATGTGGGAAGGTGCGCCGGACTACCCGCACAAGGGGATCTGGTGGGAGTTGATCGAGCGCTACGGCGTGACCATCTTCTATACGGCGCCGACGGCAATCCGCGCGTGCATGAAATGGGGCGCCGAGCTCGTGGAGAAGCACAACCTGGACAAGCTGCGGCTGCTGGGAACGGTCGGCGAGCCGATCAACCCCAAGGCATGGTTGTGGTACCACAAGGTCGTCGGCGGCGAGCACTGCCCCATCGTCGACACCTGGTGGCAGACCGAGACCGGGGCGATCATGATCACCCCGCTGCCGGGCATCATCTCCACCAAGCCGGGATCGGCGACCCGGCCGTTCCCGGGCGTCAAGGCCGACGTCGTCGATGAGCGCGAGGGCAAGCCGCTGGCCGAGGGGCAGGGCCTGCTGGTGCTCCAGCGACCGTGGCCGTCGATGCTCCGCACCCTCTACAAGGAGGAGGACCGGTTCGTCGAGACCTACTTCTCCCGCTTCGGCAAGGAGACGTATGTCGTCGGCGACGCCGCCCGCAAGGACAAGGACGGCTACTTCTGGATCATCGGCCGCATCGACGACGTGGTCAATGTCTCCGGGCATCGCCTGTCGACAGCCGAGGTGGAGTCGGCGATCGTCTCCCACGGAAAGGTGGCCGAGTCCGCCGTCATCGGCCAGTCCGACGAGGACACCGGCCAGGCGATCTGCGCGTTCGTCACCCTCGAAGGGGACCTCCCGGGCTCGGACGAGCTCATCGAGGAGATCCGCGTCCGGGTGGCCGAGCGGATCGGCAAGTTCGCCCGGCCCAAGCGGATCATCTGGGCCGATGACCTGCCCAAGACGCGCAGCGGCAAGATCATGCGCCGGCTGCTGCGAGACATCGCCGAGGGTCGAGCGCTCGGCGACGTCACCACGCTGCGCGATCCGGGCGTGATGGCGCAGCTGGAGGACAAGATCAACGAGGAACAGGCGGCCGAGAACTAGCGGACAGAGCCCAGGCGCGGGCCGCACGGGAGCCCGCGCCTGACCGCCGCGAGACGCACGCGAGCCCGCGCCTGATCGCCGCGACCTACAGGCTGAGCCGGCGGCCCAGGTCGGCGGCGTGCCGGCGGGCGACGGGGATCGTCTGGCCGTCGGCAAAGGCGAGCTCGGCGGTCCCGCCGAGCAGTGGGCGCAGCTCGACGGCGTTGCGCAGGTTGGCCACGTACTGCCGGTGGACGCGGACGAAGCCGGTCGGCTCCCACCGCCGCTCGATCTCCGCCAGGGTCGAGCGCAGCAGATAGCGTCCGTCGCTGGTGACGATCCGGACGAAGTCGCCATACGACTGGACGTACAGGATCGCGCTGCGCGCCAGCAGCCGGGTCGAGCCGCCGTGCAGGTTGGCGACGGCAATCATCTCGTGGTCATCGCCGCCGCCGGCCGGCCGGCCGGCCGAGACCGGCTCGGTCCCCGCACCGGCCTCGATGGCCGCCGCCACCCGGGCGATCGCCTCCTCCACCCGCCGCCGCCCCACGGGCTTGCGCAGGTAGTCGAGCGCGTGGAGCTCGAACGCCTCGGCGGCGGCGCTGTCGTAGGCGCTGACGAACACCAGCTGCGGCGGCTCGGCGAACCGGCGGAGGACCCGGCCGAGCTCCAGCCCGTCGAGGTCCGGCATCCGGACGTCGAGGAAGATCGCGTCGTAGGCCTGCGTCGACGCCTTGACCAGCGCCTCGTGGCCGTCGTAGGCGCACTCGACCTCGTGCACCACCGGCGAGTTGCGCAGCATCCGGGCCAGGTCCTCGAGCTGGGTCCGCTCATCATCTACCGCCAGGATGGTGAGCTGATCGCCGCTCACGAGGCCACTGCCGTCTCCGAGGACTCGCCGGCCGCTGCCTCGGTGCCGGTCAGATTGGGCACCGTCATGGTCACGGTTGTGCCCACGCCGACCTCGGACTCCACGCGCAGGGCGTAGCGCTCGCCGAACGTCGCCCGCAGGCGAGCGTCGACATTCGACAGGCCGATCCCGCCTCCGGCGCCGGCGAGCACGTCGGGCACCCGCTCCGGCTCGATCCCGCAGCCGTCGTCGGAGACGCGCAGCTCCACCTCGGCGCTCGCGACCCGGGCCTCGATGCGCACCCGGCCGGTGCCGGCCCGGCGCTCCACGCCGTGGCGGACCGCGTTCTCCACGAGCGGCTGCACGGACATCGCCGGAACCACCGCGCCGGATGCCTCGGTGGGGACGTCGATGGTCACGCGCAGGTGATGGAAGCGCGCCTGCTCGAGGCGCAGGTAGCGCTCGACGTGCTCCACCTCCTCGCCGAGGGTCACGTAGGAGCGCCCATCGCGGAACAGGTAGCGGGTGAACTCGGCGAAGTCGATCAACAGCTCGCGCGCCTCGTCCGGGCGGTCGTGGATGTTGCCGGCCACCGCGGCCAGCGCGTTGTAGATGAAGTGCGGTGAGATCTGCGCCCGGAGCGCCCGCAACTCGGCCCGGGCCAGCCGCTCCTCCTGCTCCGGCAGGACCGACAGCTCGATCTGGGCCGACACCAGGCTGGCCGCCTGAGCCACGACGCGCAACTCGTTGCTGCTCGGCCGGCCGACGGAGCGGTAGAACGTGATCAGCGTCCCGGCGCGGCGGCCCTGGGCGATCAGCGGCGCCAGGACGGCGGCCCGCAGGGGGCAGCTCGGATCCGAGGACACCAGCCGTGGCACGATCTGCATGCGGTCGTCCGGGGTGCGCTCGAGCAGGCGGGAGAGCAGATCCCCGGGTCGCACCTGTTCCCGCCCCTCCCCCTCGATGGCCAGCACCGAGCGTGTGTCGGCCAGCGCAATCGCCGCCGCGCCGGTCAACGCCCGCAGATGGGGCACCGCCCGCGCCGCCGTGGTCATCGTCAGGCCGCGGCGGAGGTGGGGGAGCGTCGCCGTCGCGGCGTGCAGCGCGGACTGCATTCCGAGCGCCTCCGGGGTCCGCGCCGCCCGCGCCCCGCGGGTCAGACGCCAGGCGGCGATCAGAACCGACGCCACCACGATCCCTGCCAACACTCCAAATGCCAGGTTCATGAAGCGGCTTAAGCGTAACCCCCCGTCCAACGGACCCTCAACGACCGGCCGATCCCCGCCGATACAGCCCGTGTGTCTGTCGATTTCAGCGTCGCGCCGGTGGCCTCGCTTCCCGCTGAGGCACGCCTCGCCCACCTCGCGTATCACGATCCGCTGACCGGGCTGCCCAACCGCGCCCAGCTCGCCGATCGGCTGGGGATGGCGCTGGATCGCGCGGCTGAGACGGGTGCCGTCGTCCTGCTCTCCATCGACCTGGACGACTTCAAGCTGGTCAACGACGGCCTGGGGCACGCGGCCGGCGACGAGCTCCTGCGCCAGCTCGCGGCGCGGTTGGACTCGGTCCGGCGCTCCGCCGACCTCCTGGCCCGTCAGGGCGGCGACGAATTCATCCTGCTCGTCGAGCTGCCCCGTCGGGACGGCGCCGCGGCCACGGCGGCCGCCATCGGCCAGCGCATCGGCGAAGCGCTGGAGCCGCCGTTCGTCATCGCCGACGCCGAGCTGCGCATCGGCGCCAGCATTGGCGCGGCCCTCTACCCGGGCGACGCCCGCGACGCCGAAAGTCTCCACCGGCACGCCGACTCGGCGATGTACGAGGCGAAGGAGAGCGGCGGCGGGTTTGCCGCCTACCGCCCGGGAGCCACGGACCCGCTGGCGCGTCTGGCGCTGGCGGCGGCGCTGCGCCGGGGCCTGAGCGAGAAGGCGCTGTCGCTGCACTACCAGCCCGTCTTCCGCCTGCCGACGCTCGAGATGATGGGGGTCGAGGCCCTCGTCCGCTGGGAGGACCCGGTGCGAGGGCCGATCGCCCCCGCCGAGTTCATCCCGGTGGCGGAGAAGACCGGCGTCATCCACGCCCTCGGTGACTGGGTCATCCAGGAGGTGTGCCGCCATGTCCGGCTCTGGGAGGCCGAGGGGCTGCGCCCCAACATCGGCGTCAACATCTCGCCGCGTCAGCTCCAGCGGCCGAGCTTCGCCGACGACTTCGCGGCCACGGTCGCCGCCGGCGGCCTGGAGCCCCGGCGCGTCATCCTGGAGCTGACCGAGTCGGCGTGGATGCTCGACGCTTCGCGGCCGATGTCGGCGCTCGAGCAGCTGACCGGTGCCGGGTTCGCGGTCGCGCTCGACGACTTCGGCGCCGGGTACTCGTCGCTCTCCCGCCTGCGTGGCCTGCCCGTGGCGGTGATCAAGATCGATCGCTCATTCCTCGTCGACCTGCCGGACGACCCCCAGGCGGCGGCCGTGGTGGAGGCAATCCTGGCGCTCGCCACCGCCTGCGGCTGCGACGTCGTGTGCGACGGGGTGGAGACCGAGGTCCAGCTGAACTTCCTGTGCGAGCGGGGTTGCCGGCTCGCTCAGGGGCATGCTCTCGGCCGGCCCCAGCCGCTGGCGGAGATCACCGAGCTGATGCGAACCGAGCTCATCGCCGCGCGGCGCGGCTGACGCGGGCACCGGCAAGATCCTCCCCCCGGACCGAGCTCATCGGTCATGATGACCGCATGAGCTCCATCACCTCCTACGAACAGGCCTGCGCCGAGCACCGTTGGGTCGTCCCTGAGCGCTACAACATCGCCGCCGACGTCTGCGACCGCCACCCGCGGGAGAAGCTGGCGATGATCCACGAGGACTTCCACGGGAACGTGCGCCGTCTGGCCTGGGGCGAGATACAGGACCTGGCCAACCGGTTCGCCAACGTGCTCGTCGCCCACGGGGTGGAGCGCGGTGACCGGGTGGCCATGCTGCTGCCGCCGACACCGGAGACGGCCGCGGCGTTCTTCGGCACCTGGAAGGTCGGCGCGATCCTGCTCTCCATGTCGGTTCTGTACGGCGACGACGGCATCCGGCACCGGCTGACCGACTCGTCGGCCAAGGTCCTGGTCACCAATCAGGCCAACGCCGACCGGATGGAGCGCTCGCTGGTGGAGCACCTGCTCATCCTCGACGACGATCTCCTCGCCGGCGCCTCGCCGGTGTTTCAGCCCGTCGACACGGCGGCCGACGATCCCGCGCAGCTCTACTACTCATCCGGCACGACCGGGCTGGCCAAGGGGATTCTTCATGCCCACCGCTACATCCTGGCCCATGAGGAGTTCGTCTACTGCCACGACGTCCAGGACGGCGAGCTGTTCCACGGCATGGGCGAGTGGGCCTGGGCTGCCGGGATCGCCCCGCTGCTGGGCCCCTGGCGCTACGGCGCGGTCCAGGTCGTTTACCAGCGCGAGGGCGGGTTTGACCCGGCCAAGCAGCTGGACTTCCTCTCCCGCCACGAGGTCACCAACGTCTTTGGCACCCCGACGGCCATCCGCTCGATGATGTCGATCTTCGACGCCGGGACGCGCTACCCGCAGAAGTTCCGGATCGTCTGCTCGGCGGGCGAGCCCCTCAACCCGGAGGCGATCCGGTGGTTCCGGGAGCGGTACGGGGTGACGGTGCTCGACTTCTATGGCCTGACCGAGTCCTATCCGCTGTGCGCCAACTTCCCCTTCATGGAGGTGCGCGAGGGCTCGATGGGCAAGCCCATGCCGGGCTGGGACGTGGCCATCCTCGACGAGGACGAGCGCCCGGTCGGTGCCGGTGAGCGCGGCGAGATCTGTCTGCGAGCGCGCTCGAACCCGCATTACCCGCTCGGCTACTGGAACCGGCCGCCGGAGGACACCGAGGAGGTGTTCGGCGGCGAGTGGTTCCACACCAAGGACGCGGCGAGCACTGACGAGGACGGCTACTTCTGGTACGAGGGCCGCGCCGACGATGTCATCATCTCGGCCGGGTATCGGATCGGCCCCTTCGAAGTCGAGTCGGCGTGCCTGGAGCACCCGGCGGTGGCCGAGGCCGCGGCGGTGGCGGTTCCCGACGAACGGCGCGGCAACGTGGTCAAGGCGTTTGTGGTGCTGAACGCCGGCAACGAGCCGACCGAGGCCCTGGCCGACGAGATCAAGGCGTTCGTCCGGGATCACCTCTCGGCCTACGCCTACCCCCGGCTCATCGAGTTCGTGCCGGACCTGCCCAAGACGCTGACCGGCAAGATCCGCCGGATCGAGCTGCGCCAGCGCCAGCAGGCGCGCGCCTAAGCGGCGCCGGTCCGGGCGGCCGTCCGCATCTCCGACAGGATCCGCTCGAGGCGCGGCTCGGTCTCGGTGTCGACGTGGGTCATGGTCGCGGCGATCGCCGGGTGCACGGCGGCGACCTGAGCATGCATCTCATGAGCGACGGCGCGGTAGCTGGGGTGCCCCTCCCGGCCGGAGCGCAGCTCGATGAGCTGCATCGCCTCGCGCGCGTTGAGGTCCAGCACGAACCGGATCCGGTAGCCCAGGCAGAGCGCGTACGGGGCGGCGGTCGACAGCCCGGTCGCCATCAGTCGCTCGTATTCGCCCCGGGAGGCATCGAGGGCTCGCCGGTACGCGTCGCCGGCGCCGGCCAGCTCCACCTGCTCCGGCACGTCGGCGCCGAGGTCCGGGCTGAACGGCTGCCATTGCACGGTCAGCATGCGATGGCGCTGAAGGTCGCGGAACGCGCCGTAGTCGGCGACGATCTCAAACCGGTAGCGGACGGCCTCAAAGCCGCGCCCGGGCCGGTGGCGACGGTTGGCCCGGTCGCCGACCAGATCGCCGAGCAGCCGTGCCCGCTGGACGTCCGAGAGCCCCTGCACGGATTCGCGGATCGCCGCCTCGGACCGGGCCGTGGACTCGAACAGCAGGGCGACCAGGACGTCCTCCTCGTCGCCGTCGACGTGGGTGAGCCTCACCGAGGGGCCGCTCGCGGGGTCGCCCGGGGCCTCGCTCAGCCCCAGGCGCTGTGCCCACCGCTCGCCGGCCCGGGCGCGGGCCTCCAGGTAGCCGATCCACCGCCCGCCGCGGTCCGGTCGATCGACCCGGGCGACGAAGCTCGGCATCACCACCTGCAGCTCGCCGAGGATCATCGTCCCGTAGCGCCGGGCCTCGGGCAGCGGGTGGGCGAGGAGGTGGAGGATGAGCTGCTCGTAGGTCTGCCCGGTGGCGTAGATGCCCATGTGAGACAGCGAGGCCGCGGGCAGCAGCCCGCGCAGCAGGTCGAGCGCCTTGGCCTTGAGCGCGCGGGCATGGGCGGCGGGCGCCTCGTCGCCCGCGCGGGGAAACTGCTCCTCGGCCCAGGCCAGCACGGTGGGGATGGCGGCCGAGTACGTCTGAAACAGCGCGTCCATCGCGCGCGTGTACTCCGGGCCCAGCTCCCGGTCTCGGTAATACCGATAGGACCCCGGCTCCCCGGGACCGTGGCCGGGCATCGGCCCGTCGTAGGGGATGTAGCGCGTCGACTGCTCCAGGTACGCGGCCAGCCGCGGGCGTTGGAGGATCTTGGTCAGGACGTTGGAGACCCATTCGCAGGCCACGTGGGCGCCGCCCAGCTGGGCCACCGAGTCGTCGCCGTAGCCGAGGATCATCCGCTCGTAGAGGGCGGCGGCGCGCCCTGACGTCTGCTCGACGTCGGTGGCCGCGTCCTGGGCAGCCGGCGCCGGCAGGTCGCCGGCGAACTCGTCGAGCAGCAGCCGGCGCAGCGTTCCCTGATACCGCGAGTACCGGGCGAACAGCGCGCCCTTGACCGTCTCCGGCAGGTTGACGAGCGCGAACACCGGCCGGTCGAGGTTGGTGCAGTGGGCGCGCAGGCGCGCATGCTCGGCGTCGGTGAAGGTCTCGACCGGGTAGTCCACGGGCGGCCGATCGTAGCGGCGGTGACGGCGGGTCCGTGTGTTACGTTTCCGCGCCGACCGGGCGGCTAACGAGGAGGGCGGGGGTATGAGGGCTTCAGGGACGGGGCGGGGACGCGGCTGGAATCTGCTGACGGCGGCGCTGCTGGCCGGCGCGGCGGCGCTGGGCTTCGGCGCGACGCCCGCCTCGGCGGCCCCGGAGCCGCTCAAGGTGATCGTCCAGTTCGACGGGTCCGGCACGTTCTCGGCGACCAACGGTGCCGGTACCGACAGCCCGGAGCACGCCGACGTGGCGCTGAAGTGGAGCACCACGTACACCGGCACACTGGAGCCGGACGGCTCCATGACGCTGCAGGCCTCCGGGGCGTCGGCGACCGGCGACGGCACCCAGACGACCGCCCCGGCCCCCGGCACCTTCCACTTCACGAGCAGCGGGCTGTTCACCGCCGACTGCAGCGGATCGCTGCCCATGACTCCGGGCGCGCCGGCGCCGGCCGCGGACGCGACGGGTGGCGTCCTCACCGTGCAGTCGATCACGTCGATCGACCAGAACGACCTCACCGGCCAGATCAGCTGCCCGGGAACCGATCCGTACGGCAGCCCCTATGACGCCAGCGCCCAGGCGGCGAACCTGGCCGGGGCGTTTGGGCCGTACCTGCCGGACGTTCTGGCGGCGCGGATCCCCCTCCCCGCCGACGCGCTCAAGTCCGGGACGTTCACCAAGCAGGTCAGCGATGCCGATGCGCCCGCGCAGCTCCCCACCTCCTGCGCCGATCAGTTCGGACTTCCGGAGGGGCAGTGCCCCATGAGCCTGCACTGGACCGGGACGATCACGATCTCGGTGCCGTGCGGCGTCGTCTCCTTCAGCGAGGGTGATGCCCCGCCCGTCGGCACCATCATCAACAACGGCCAGACGGTGTCGACCGGCGTCAGGTCCCGGGTGGAGATCACGCTCGCCGACGGATCCGTCTACCGGCTCGGACCGATGAGCAAGGCGGCGTGCGACGGCCAGAGCACCTTCGGAGGCAATCCGCGCGGCATCTCCGACAACTTCCGGCTGCTGTTGGGCAGCATCTGGGCGGCGACGAGCAGCGCCCTCGGCGGCGATCACCAGTTCGAGGACCAGCAGGGCCATGCCGCTGCCGGTGTGCGCGGCAGCGCGCTGACGGCGTCGGTGCGGCCCGGCGGCCGGGTGCTGTACCACGTCATCGAGGGGACCGGGTTCATCCGGGTCCCCGGGAAACGCGAGGTCGACTTTCCCGCCGGCGAGGGCGTGCTCTTCAGCGGCTCGTCGTACGGCACCCGCTACACGCTGACGACGGCCTGGCCGGCCACCGACCAGGCTCTGGTGCCGGCTGCGCAGCAACCGCCGCGCATCACTGCCGTCCGGCTCGCCGGCACACGGGCCGGGACGCGCGGGACGCTGCGCTTCACGGTCAACGCGAGCGCGACCGTGACCGTCCTGCTCCGGCGCGGCGCCCGCCAGGTCTTCTTCAAGACGGTCTCAGCCCGCCGGGGCGCCCACTCGCTGCGTCTCAGCGCGCTGGGCCGCGGCCGGTACGTCCTCATCGTGACGGCCACGGCACATCGCCGGGCGACCGCGGAGCAGACGACCGTCCGCGTCCGGTGAGCTGATCACCACCTGCCCCGGTGCACGACCTCCTCGAACGGCCGCCGGTTCGGCCGCCGGATCGGCCGCAGCGTCCGGTCGGCGGGGTAGCCGAAGTCGATCATGATCGCCGCATACCGGTCCTCCGGGAAGCCGAGCAGCCGCCGGGCCAGATCCTGATCGCCGACCGCCGAGTGCCCGGAGCCGATCCCCCGGTCAGCGGCCGCGATCATCATCTGCATCGCCGCCTGCCCCGTGTCGAAACTGGCGCGCTCACGCTGCGGCGCATCGCCGAACACCGGCAGGACGACGACGACCGTCAGCGCTGACTCGGCGACATGGCCGCCGCCGCGCCACACCCGGGACAGCTCGCGCAGCTCGTTGCGGCCGGTGACGGCGATGAAGTCCCACGGCTGCCAGTTGCGCGACGACGGGGCGCGACGGCCGGCCTCCAGGATGCGATCCACGTCGTCGTCGGCCAGCGGGCGGTCGGCGAACTGGCGGACGTTGCGGCGGCTGGTGATCGCGTCCCATGTCTCCATGTCGGCTCTCCGTGTCTTGCGGTGGGAGTCGAACTCTATGGGGCGGGCCACGGCGGCCCGGTAACCTGCCGATACGCATGCGTACCACGAGCGGCGAGCACCTCGATGTCCTGATCGTCGGCGCGGGTCTGTCCGGCATCGGCGCCGCCTGCCATCTCGAGCGCGAGTGTCCTGATCTCACCTACGCCGTGCTCGAGGCCCGCGACCGGATCGGCGGCACGTGGGACCTGTTCCGCTACCCGGGCATCCGCTCGGATTCCGACATGCACACCCTCGGCTACTCGTTCGCTCCCTGGGAGGAGGGCGAGGCCATCGCCGACGGCCCGGCCATCCTGCGCTACGTCTCGGACACCGCCCGCCGCCACGGCGTCGCCGACCGGGTCCGCTGTGGGCACCGGGTCATCGCCGCCGAGTGGTGCAGCGAGCGTGCCGACTGGTCGGTCCAGCTGCGGCGCGGCGAGGCCGGCGGCGTGGAGCGGCTGACCTGCCGCTTCCTGCTCATGTGCACCGGCTATTACCGCTTTGACCACGGGCACACGCCTGAGTTCTCCGGCACCGAGCGGTTCGCCGGTCCGATCGTCCACCCGCAGCATTGGCCCGAGGACCTCGACTACGCCGGCCGGCGCGTCGTCGTGATCGGCAGCGGGGCGACGGCTGTCACGCTGGTGCCGGCGATGGCCCGGACCGCCGGTCACGTGACCATGGTTCAGCGCTCGCCGAGCTATGTCCTGTCGGTACCCGGCGCCGACGAGATGGGGGAGCGGCTGCGCCGGCGGCTGCCCGCGGGGGCGGCCTACCAGCTCGTCCGCTGGCGCAACGTGATCGTGATGGCGCTCCTGTATCAGCTCAGCCGCCGCCGGCCGCAGCTGATCAAGCGGCTCATCCGCCGGGGCATCGCGCGTCAGCTGCCGGACGGCTACGACGTCGACACCCATTTCCGACCACGGTACGACCCCTGGGACCAGCGGATGTGCTTCGTCCCGGACGGCGATCTGTTCGAAGCCCTGAGCCAGGGGTCGGCCTCGATCGTCACCGGCCGGATTGAGACGTTCACCGAGCGCGGGCTGCGCATCGAGAACGGCCCCGAGGTCGAGGCCGACGTCATCGTCACCGCCACCGGGCTGGAGCTGCTCGCCCTGGGCGGCGTCGCCCTCTCGGTCGACGGGCGCCGGGTCGACCTCCCGGAGACCGTCGCCTACAAGGGGATGATGCTGTCCGGCGTGCCGAACTTCGCGTTCGCGATGGGCTACACAAACGCGTCGTGGACGCTGAAGGCCGATCTGACCGCTCGCTACGTGTGCCGCGTGCTCAACCACATGCACGCTCACGGGTACCGCCGGTGCGTGCCGGTCCTCGACGATCCGCAGCTCGCGCGCGAGCCGCTGATCAGCCTCGCCTCCGGTTATGTCCAGCGGTCCGTCAGCCAGTTCCCGGCCCAGGGAGCCCGCCGGCCGTGGCGGGTGCACCAGAACTACGTCCTGGACCTGCTCGCCTTCAGGCTGGGGCGGATCGACGACGGCGCCCTGCGCTTCTCCGGCGCCGGAACCGTGCCGGCCGCGGTGGCGGCCTGATCAGCCGGCGCCGCCGGGGTTGCCGGTCGACCGGGAGCCCTCGCTGGACTCTCCTCCGGAGTCGCCCCCGTGGTTTAACCTCACCCTGGTGAGGACGGAAGCCGCCGTTCCACGCTCGCTGGTGTGGGCGACGGACATCGATGTGCTGCCGGCCGACCACGTCGCCGTGCGGCGTGGCGACCATGTCGTCGTCCGGTCGCCGAGCAACCCCACCCACTATTTCGGCAACCTGCTCGTGTTCGATGACGTTCCCCGGGCCGGCGACCGCCGGCGCTGGGAGGAGATCTTCGCGGCCGAGTTCGGTGATGAGCCGGCGATCCGGCACCGGACCTTCTGCTGGGATCGCACCGACGACGCGCTCGGCGATGCCCGCGACGAGTTCGAGGCGGCGGGCTACGACCTGGAGCGAACGGTGGGGCTGATCGCCGCTCCGGCCGAGATCCGTCCCCACCCCCGGGCCAGCCGCGACGTCGTCATCCGGGCTCTGCGGCCGGAGCGCGAGACCGCCGACCAGGACCTGTGGGACCAGGTCGTCGAGATCCAGGTGGCGGCTCGCGACCCGCGGTTCGAGGAGGAGACCCACCGGGCGTTCAGCCGCCGCCGGCTTGACGCCCTGCGCGAGCTGTTCGCCGCCGGGCGCGGCGCCTGGTATGCCGCGACGCTCGGCGACGAGGTCGTCGGCAGCTGCGGCGTCGTCGTCACCGACGGGCGCGGCCGGTTTCAGGCCGTCGACACGGCGGCACAGTACCGCCGGAGGGGGATCTGCTCACGGCTGGTGGTCGAGGCCGCGCATGATGCGGCGACCACTCACCGAGCGCGGCGTCTGGTCATCGCCGCCGAGGCCGACTACCACGCCCTGGGGATCTACGAGTCGCTCGGCTTCCGTCCGGTGGAGCGAGTCGCGGCCGTCTGCCTGCCGCCTGCCTAGGGGCCCCGACTCGGTCGTCCAGACCTGTGGCATCTGACTTACGGTACGGGTAAGCGGACTGCATCACCCCGCGTGGGGGCCTAGATCAGTCCGAGCGCGCGGCCCGCGTGGGCGGCGAGATCGAACAGCGGCTGGGGGAAGATGCCGAAGAAGATGCAGGCGGCGGCGAACACGACGGCAACGAGGGTCACCTCCGGGTAGCCGAACCGGCGGGACGCAGTGGTGGCGTCCAGCGCGTCGGCCTCGGGGGAACCGCCGGCGATCGGCGCCAAGGAACCCGCCCCCGCCCCCCCGGCGGGCACCGGCGACACGGTCCAGGCGGCGGCGACGCCCGGCCCGGGGGCGGCCACCTCGTCGCGCATCCACATGACCGCGATCACCGGGAGGTAGTAGCCGAGCGAGATCATCGAGCCGATGACGAGGACGATGGCCAGCCAGGTGTAGCTGCCGTCGACGAGAGCGTGGATGAGCTGGAACTTGCCGATGAAGCCGACCGTGCCGGGAATGCCGGCCAGGGCCAGCATGGCGATCGACATCGGCCATGCCAGCCACGGGCTCCGGCGCCCCAGGCCGGCCAGGCCGGACAACTCGTCCCCGTCGGAGCGCACGTACTGCGCCGCCACGATCACCGCGAAGGCGGCCAGGTTCATCATCAGGTACACCATCAGATACAGGACCGTGGCGTTGACCCCCAGGCGCGTCGCCACCACGACCCCGGCGAGCATGTAGCCGGCCTGCGCGACGCTGGAGTAGCCGAGCATCCGCTTGAGCGAGGACTGGCCGAGCGCGCCGACGTTGCCCACGATGATGGTGATGGCGGCGATCGTCGCCAGCGCCGGCGCCCAGGTGTCCCGCACCCCAAAGGCGGCGACGTCGAAGAAGCGCAGGAGCACGCCGAGCGCGGCCGCCTTGGTGGCGGTGGCCATGAACGCGGTGATCGGCGTCGGCGCCCCCTCGTAGACGTCCGGCGTCCACTGATGAAACGGCGCCACCGAGGCCTTGAAGGCGAAGCCCACGATGACCAGGGCCAGCCCGGTGAGCAGCATGGGGTCGCCCATCAGCCCGTGCGCGAGGCCGTGCGGGCCGCGGCCGGCGATGGCGGAGGCGATCGGTCCGAAGAAGGTGGAGCCGGTGGCGCCGTAGACGAGTGCCAGCCCGTAGACGAGTGTGGCCGAGCCGACCGAGCCGATCACGAGGTACTTCAGCCCGGACTCCAGCGAACCCTCCCGCCGGTACTCGGACGCGCACAGCACGTAGAGCGGGATCGACAGGAGTTCGAAGCCGACGAACAGGGTGACGAGATCCTGGGCGGAGACGAGAACGGCCATTCCCAGCACGCTGAACAGCAGCAGCGCGTGGTACTCGCCGTGCCCGGCGGTCTCCGGCGCCCGGCCGCGCAGCGACAGCAGCACGCAGGCGATTCCCGCGGCCGCGAAGATCAGATCGAGCACGAGCGCCAGCCCGTCGACGGCGAGCGCGCCGGAGACGATGGAGGCGGGGTGGCCGAAGCGGGTGACGGCGTCGACGATGGCCGTGACCAGCGTGGCCAGCGCCAGCAGCGGGACGAGACCCACCCGGGCCACGCGGCCCAGCAGGCCGACCATGAGGACGAGGAGCGCCCCGCCGGCCAGGATGAGGAACGGCAGGAACGACAGCCAGTCGATGTGGGGGCCGTGGAAGTGCGCGGCGAGGACGATGTGATGCGGTGCGACGTAGTTCATGGGGCTTGGGCAACCGTGCGCGTGGCCGGCGAAGAGTGCAGCTGCGCGGTCGTGCCGGCCAGCGTGGTGCGAACCGTCGGCTCAGAGCGCTTCAGGCCGAACTGGGGATAGAAGGCGAGCACCAGGATCACCAGGACGACGGGGACGATGACCGCGCCGTCGGTCAGGGCGATCTCGCGAGAGCTGACGTTGGCGCCGACTCGGTTGTGCATCGACTGGACGTACAGCCGCAGCGCGTAGGCGGCGGCGCCGACGACGCCGATCGACGCCAGCAGGGCGATCGGCAGCTTGGCGTTGAACACGCCGAGCAGGATCATGAATTCTCCAACGAAGTTGCTCGACCCGGGCATGGCCAGCGTCGCCAGGGTCACGATCAGGAACAGGCTGGCCATGACCGGCGCGCGGAACGCGATGCCGCCCATGTCAGCGAGCTTCTCCGAGCCGCCCGCGCGAGCGGCCAGGAGCGCGACGAAGAAGAACAGCGGCGCCGTGACGAGCGCGTGGTTGACCATCTGGAGCAGCGCGCCCTGCGCGCCCTGGGACCGCAGCGAGAAGATGCCGAGCACGATGAAGCCGAGCTGAGCGACGCTTGAGTAAGCGACGACCAGTCGCGCGTCCGGCGTCGTCATCGCCACCAGCGTGCCCCACAGGATCGAGATCAGGGCGATGATCAGCATCAGCGTCTGGAAGTGGACCGACGCGTACGGGAACAGGGGCAGGACGATGCGCAGGAACCCGTAGGCGGCGACCTTCGACAGGATCGCCGAGAACACGGCGATCGCCGGGATGGGCATCGCCTTGTACCCATCCGGCAGCCAGCCGTGGAACGGAATGAGCGGCATCTTGACCAGGAAGGCGATGCCGAAGCAGAGGAAGATCCACACCTGGGAGGTGTGCGACAGCGGCAGGGCGCGCAGCGCGCTGAGCGCGAACGTCAGCGGCGTGTGGTGCTCGCTGGACGCCAGTGCCCCGGTGGCGATCGCCGCCACCAGCATGAAGAACGAGCCGACGAGCGTGTAGACGACGAGCTTGGTCGTCGCCCGGACGCGGTCCGGACCGCCGTACATCCCGGTCAGGAAGTAGAACGGGATGAGCATCAGGTCGAAGAAGGCGACGAACAGCGCCAGGTCCTGGGCGCAGAACGCGCCGAGCACGCCGCTCTCGGCCAGGCCGAACAGGAAGTAGAAGGTCCGCGGCCGGTCCCACTCGCGAAACGAGCACCACAGCAGCGCCGCGGCGAAGATGAACGTCGCCACCAGGACGAGGGAGACGTTGAGCCCGTCGAGGCCGAGCTTGTAGTGGATGCCGAGCGCTGAGATCCAGACCTTGTCGGTGACGAACTGCAGACCGGCGATCCCGGTCTTGAAGCGCGCCACGAATGAGATCGCGATGGCGAGCGTGGCCAGGCTCCACACCACGGCAGCCCGGCCGGCCTGCTTCGCCGGGAGCAGTGCGGCCAGCAGCGACAGCGCGAGCGGAGCCCAGAGGAGGATGGAGAGCGTCATGAGCTAGGCCGCCGAGATCAGGAAGTAGAGGGCCATGCCGGAGAGGCCGACGATGACGACCGCGGCGTAGTAGCGCAGGAAGCCGGTCTGGGCGCGGCGGACGGCGGCCGAGAGGGCCCGGACGATGCCGGTGGTGCCGCCGGTGACCCCGCCGCCGATCACGCCCTGCTCCAGGACGCTGCCGCAGAAGCGCCCCAGCCACTGCGCCGGGCGGACCACCAGGAAGTCGATCAGCTCATCGAAGTACCACTTGTTGTAGAGGAAGGTGTGCACGCCGCGGAACCGGGCCATGAGCACCGCCGAGGTGCCCGGCTTGGCGATGTACAGCCGATAGGCGATGCCGATGCCGGCGATGGCGATGAGCGCGCCGATGATCAGGCCGACCCAGTCGTTGCCGACCGAGCCGGACAGGTCGTACAGGCGCGAGCCGGCGAACGTGGGGCTGAGGAAGCGGGTGACCGTGTCATCGACGCCCGGGATCTGCAGGAAGCCGCCGATGACGGCCAGGATCGCCAGGATCGTCATGGGGAGCTTCATCGCCACGTCGCGCTCGGCGATGTGGTGCTCCGGTCCGGGGAAGCCGACGTCGGTGTCCTCCGCCTCGCCGGTCTGCGGGTTGGTGGGGACATCGTGATGGGCCAGGTGGCCGTGCTCCAGCTCCACCGCCTCCGGGACCGGGTCGCCGAAGAACGCGCGGAAGATCATCCGGAACGTATAGATGGCGGTCAGGAACGCGCCCACGTAGCCGGCGATGCCCAGGATGAGGAAGCCACCGCCGCGGTTGTCCAGGTAGCCGATGATGTCGTCTTTGGACAGCCAGCCGGAGAACGGCGGCAGCCCGGACAGCGCCAGGCCGCCGACGATGAAGCAGACGAACGTGAACGGCATCGCCTTGCGGAAGCCGCCCATCCTGTCCAGCGACTGCTCGCCGGCCATGGCGCTGATGATGGAGCCGGCGGCCATGAACAGCAGCGCCTTGAAGTAGGCGTGGGTCATCAGGTGGAACAGGCCGGCCGAGTAGGCGCCGACGGAGACGCCCATGATCATGTAGCCGATCTGGGACATCGTCGAGTAGGCGATGACCCGCTTGAGGTCGGTCTGGACGATGGCGATCGTCGCTGCCATGATCAGGGTCAGGCCGCCGACGATGGCGCCGACGTCGGCCGCGCCCGGCGCCTGCTCGAACAGCGGGTGCATGCGGGCGATCAGGTACACGCCGGCGGTGACCATGGTGGCGGCGTGGATGAGTGCCGACACCGGCGTGGGGCCCTCCATGGCGTCCGGGAGCCATGTGTGGAGCGGGACCTGGGCGGACTTGGCGAACGCGCCGACGAGGAGCAGCAGACAGCCGGCGACGAGGTCGGTCTGGTTGTGGGTGAAGACGTGGGGAACCTCGCGGAACGTCGTGACGAAGTCGACCGTGTGGGTGTGGCGGAAGATGAAGAAGGTGCCGAGCACCAGGCCGACGTCGCCGAGCACGTTGATGATGAACGCCTTGATCCCGGCGGCGGTGGCGGTCGTCCGCCGGTACCAGAACGAGATCAGCAGGTAGGAGGCGGCGCCGACGAAGGCCCAGCCGATGATCAGGATGATGAAGTTGCCGGCCAGGACCAGCAGCAGCATCGAGAAGACGAAGTAGTTGAGGTACGAGAAGTAGCGCACGTATCCCCGGTCGGACGTCATGTACGCGACCGAGTAGATGTGGATGAGCATCGAGACGCCGGACACGATCAGCGCCATGTAGACCGACAGCGGGTCGACGAGAATCGACAGCCGCGCGTCGACCCCGGCGCTGACGTCGTAGTTCCACAGCGAGGAGGTGAGCTCGCGATGGGTCTCGCTGTGGCCGAGCAGCGAGATGAGCGCGCCGACCGCCGAGGCGAACGCCAGCGCGATCGCCAGCGTGCCGATCCAGCCCGCGGTCACCCCGCGCTGCTGCCAGCGATAGGTCAGCGCGTTGACGATGCACCCCAGCAGGGGAAACAGCAGGATGAGCCAGCCGTACGTGGTCGTGCTCACGCCGTCACCCGTGCAGCTCGGAGAGCTCGTCGACGTCCATGGCCAGCTGCCGGCGGTAGATGGCGACGATCAGACCCAGGCCGACCGTCACCTCGCACGCGGCGACGACCATCACGATCAGGGCGAAGATCTGCCCGGCCTCGCCACCCCACATCCGGCTGAAGGCGACGAGCGCCAGGTTGGCCGCATTGAGCATGAGCTCCAGGCAGAGGAGGATGACGAGCGGATTGGGGCGGGTCAGCACGCCGATCGCGCCGATGCAGAAGATGATGGCCGAGACGGCCAGGTACCAGCCGATGGCCATTACCAGCCTCCCTCCGAGCGCCCGTCTCCAGCCCGGCCCGCTCGCCCGCCGGTGTGGCTGCCGATCGGCTCGCGCTGGTTCTCAGGCTCCGAGACGGTGCCGCCGCCGCCCTCGATGCCCGTCGTCTCGTGCATCGTGCCGGTGTAGACCGGGCGGCGGATGTGAATCTGCGCCTCCTCGCCCTCGGCGGTGCCCTCCAGGCCGCGCCGGCGGCGGGCCAGCACGACCGCGCCCATCGCCGCCACCAGCAGCAGCAGCGAGGCGACCTCGAACGGGAACAGATACGTGGTCAGAAACAGCGTGCCGATGTGCTTGGGCGTGCCGAAGCCAAAGAGGTACGGCGCCCCCTGGGAGGAGACGGCCTTGAGCGCCGTGCCGAGCATGGCGATGCACAGCTCGACGGCGAGGGCCACGCCGAACAGCGGCCCCAGCACCTTGAGTGCGCCGCCGTGCCGGTGCAGCGGCTCGTCGCCGCCGCCGACGTAGGCGACGACGAACACGTACAGCACCATCACCGCGCCGGCATAGACGACGACCTGGGCGGCGGCCACGAACTCGGCGCGCAGGAGCAGGAACAGCGCCGCCAGCGCGATCAGGTGGCAGACGAGCGCCAGCACGCTGTAGAACGGATTGCGCAGCATCACCACGCCGATGGCGCCGGCGATGGCGCCGATGGCGGAGATGAAGAAGAGGACCGCGCTCATGGCCGTCCCCTACTCTCCCTCGGTCCTCAGGGGAGTGCGCTCGACCGGCACCTCGAGCAGCATCTCCTTGGTGAAGATCAGGTCCGAGCGCGTGTAGTCCGACAGCTCGTAGTCGTGGCCCATGGTGATGGCGTCGAATGGACAGGCGATCTCGCAGTAGCCGCAGAAGATGCAGCGGCTGAGGTTGATCTCATACACCGCGGCGTAGCGCTCGCCGGCCGAGACGCGGTTCTCCGGCGTGTTCTCGGCCGCGACGACGCGGATGCAGTCGGCGGGGCAGGCGGCGGCGCACAGCGAGCAGCCGACGCACTTCTCCAGGCCGCTGTCCTCGAAGCGATGGAGCTTGTGGCGGCCGCGGAACCGCGGATAGACCGGCGTCTTCTCCTCCGGATACTGGATGGTGACCGGTCCCTCCACCACGCGCGCGAACGTCGTCTTCAGGCCGCGGAGGGTCTCGCCGAACACACGGTAGGCGCCGGCCACCGCGCCGGGCGCGGGGGCGCGAATCACCTCGACGACGTCGCCGGGGTCGTAGGGGCTCATCGAGCCCTCCTCTCATACATGCACAGCACAGGTGTCACCCCACCACGACGATCGCGGTGACCACGAGGTTGAGGGTGGCCAGGGGCAGCAGGATCTTCCAGCCGAAGGACATCAGCTGGTCGTAGCGCAGCCGGGGCAGCGTCGCGCGGACCCAGATGAAGAAGGTGAGGACCAGGAACATCTTCGCCAGGACGACGAACGGATCGACCCAGCCGGGGGGATGGATGCCGAATGGCATCAGCCAGCCGCCGAGGAACAGCGTCGTGGCGATCCCGGCGACGACGATCATGTTGGTGTACTCGGCGAACAGGTAGGCGACGAACGCGGTGCCGCCGTACTCGGTGAAGTACCCGCCGACCAGCTCGGCGTCGGCCTCGACCAGGTCGAATGGGGCCCGGTTGGTCTCGGCGAACGAGGCCGTCATGAAGATGAGGAAGCCGACGATCTGCGGGATGAAGTACCACATGCCCGCCTGGGCGTGGACGATCCCGGTCAGCGACAGGGTGCCGGCGGTGATGAGCACGCCGACGAGGGACAGGCCCTGGGAGACCTCATAGGAGATGAGCTGGGCGGCGCCGCGCATGGCGCCCAGGAACGAGTACTTGGATCCGGAGGCCCAGCCGCCGAGCATGATTCCGTAGAACGAGATCCCGCTGAGCGCGAATACGTACAGCACGCCGATGGAGACGTCGATGCCGTACAGGCCGACCTCCTGGCCGAAGATGTGCTGGACGTCGCCGAAGGGGATGATCGCCAGCGAGGCGACGGCGGTGACGATGCCGATCATCGGCGCGATCCGGAACAGCGACGCCACCGACGTGGTCGGCCGGAACGGCTCCTTGACCGCGAACTTGACGATCTCGGCGAGCGGCTGCATCAGGCCGTAGGGGCCGACCCGGTTGGGGCCGTAGCGGCCCTGAAACCGGCCGAGCAGCTTGCGCTCGTAGACGATGATCACCGGCAGCACGGCGAAGATGACGCCGAAGATGACGATCGCCTTGACGATCTGCACCCACCACGGCTCGTAGAACGCGACGTTGGCCAGCGCAATCACGACGGCTTGATCACCTCGATATAGATCCCGCCCACCCCGGTGAGAGCGTTGGCCGAATCGGTCGCCAGGCCCTCGGCCAGGAACGCCCGCCCGGCGGGAACGGTGGAGCGAATGACGGCGCGTGCATTCAGCCGCGTGCCGTTCTGCGCCACGATGACCCGCTCGCCGTCTCCGATCCCCAGACGCTCGGAGTCCTCGATGGAGAGCTCGACGGACTGGTGGGGGATCAGGAACCTGAGCGCCGGGGAGACCTCGACCTCCGGTGCGGCCCAGAGCGGCCGGTATGTGCCGAGCGCGAGCTGGCCGAGCGACGACGGCTGCGTTGCGGCATCCACCCGTGCGGGGGCCGGCGGCTCCTCGGCCGGCGGATTGGTGGAGAGCGCCATGACGTGTGCCTCCGGGCGCTCCTGCCAGCGCAGCCCTCGGCCGCCGATCTGCTCGAGCGTCAGACCGCGGTAGACGGGGACGCTGCCCGCCAGCTGCTCAAACGCCTGAATGCCCGTCTCGACCTGAAGGTCACGGCCGCAGCGCCGCGCCACCTCGGCGATGACCGACCACCCGGCGCGCACCTCGCCCGGGTGGGCGATGGCGATCCGCAGTCGCTGGAGGCGACCGTCCGGATGGGTGACGGTCCCCTCCTTCTCGGCATACGACTCTGCCGGAAAGATGACGGTGGCGTGCTCGCGCAGGCCCTCGGTCAGCACCGAGGCATGGGCGACGACGAGCGCCGCCGAATGGAGAGCCCGCTCCCACACTCCACGGTTGGGGAGGTCACGCACCGGGTCGGTCTGCACCAGGTACAGCGCGGTCAGCTCACCCGCCGCGGCGGCCTCGGCCATCTCCGCCGCGCCGCGCCCCGGGACGTCGAGCGCCTCGTAGCCGGGGCCGGCGTCCGGGACGACCCCGGCCTCGCGCAGCCCGCGGCCGTTGGCGCCGGCCGGGAGCTCGAGCAGGCCCGCCCCCTCGCGGTCGGCCAGTCCCAGACGCCCGGCGACCCGCCGCAGCGCCGAGGCGGCGGCGGCGCCGATGCGCTCGCCGTAGACGATGACGACGTCCTCACCGTTGTCGCGCAGCAGCGCCGCGACGGCGGCGACCTCATCGGCGACGTCGGTCGCACCGGCCAGCGCGCGGTCGAGCGCGATCGCAAACTCTCCTTCCCCGCCGGGCAGGATGCGCACGCTCTGCGCGGCGCTGGGCTCCAGAGCGGTCGGCCGGGCGGTGGCGATGGCCAGCTTGAGCCCGTGACGGCGGATCCCCTTGCGGAGTCGGAGGTCGAGGATCGAGGCGTCCTCGCGCGGGTCACAGCCCAGCAGCAGGACGGTGTGGGCGAACTCCACGTCCGGCACCGTTGCCTGCAGCTCCGGCGCGGCCAGCGCCCGGGCGAGCTCGTTCGGAATGACATCGTGCCCGCCGGCCCGTGAATCGAGGTCGTTGGAGTCGAGTTGCTCGCGCATGAGCCGCTGGAGCAGGAAGCCCTCCTCGTTGGAGGCCTGCCCGCCGACGAGCGCGCCGACGCGGCCCTTGTGGCGCGCCAGTCCGGCGGCGGTCTGAAGCGCGCGCTCCCATGACACCTCGCGCAGCTCCCCGCCGTCGCGCACCAGGGGGCGGACGATGCGGTCGTCGACGTGGATCGCCTGGTAGGCGAATCGGCCCTTGTCACACAGCCAGCCGTCGTCGACCTCGGCGTTGCCCTCGTGGTCGCGCGCCAGCACGCGCATGACGCGGTCATCGCGCACCGTCAGCGTGACATTGCACTGGGAGGGGCACAGCGTGCAGATCCCGGCCGAGGACTCGATGTCCCAGGGACGGGCGCGGAACCGGTAGGGCTGGGACGTGAGCGCGCCCACCGGGCACAGCTCGATGATGTTGCCGCTGTAGGGCGCTACGTACGGGTGGCCGTCATGGGTGGAGACGAACGTGTCCGCCCCGCGCTCGGTGAAGATCAGCTGGTAGTCCTCGGCGATCTCCTGCGAGAAGCGCACGCAGCGGTAGCAGAGGATGCAGCGCTCGCGGTCGATGGCCACCAGCGGCGAGAGGGCCAGCGGCTTCTCGAAATGACGCTTGGGCTCGATGAAACGGCTGCGGCCCAGGCCCCAGCCGAACGTGATGTCCTGGAGCGGGCACTCGCCGCCCTTGTCGCAGACCGGACAGTCGAGCGGGTGGTTGACGAGCAGGAACTCGACGACGGCGTTCTGGGCGTGGCGAACGCGGTCGGTCTGGGTGTGGACGACCATCCCGTCCTTGACCGGGGTGGAGCAGGAGGTCTGCAGCTTGGGGATGCCCTCGATCTCGACCAGGCACATGCGGCAGGCGCCGACCGGGTTGCCGAGCTTCGGCTCGTAGCAGAAGTAGGGGATCTCGATGTCGCCCTGCTTGGCGGCGTCGACGAGCATCGCGCCCTCGGTGGCCTGCACCTCGCGGCCGTCGATGGTCAGCTGGATGGTCTTGCGCTCTGGACGGGGCATGGGGGTAGTGGGGGAACGGTGGGGAAGACGACTGGAAGCTAGTGAACGGGGAGCGGGCCCGCGTGCTCGTCGGCGACGCCGAGGGGGATGACGTCCTCGACCGCCGCCGCGTCGGCGTGCTGCCGCGCCGCTTCGATTTCAGACTCGAGTTCCGATCGGAACTTGGCCACCATCGAGCCGACCGGCATCGCCATGGCGTCGCCGAGCACGCACAGGCAGTTGCCGATGATCTGCTCTTGGACGGAGGCGATGATGTCGAGATCCATCGGCGTGGCCTCGCCGGCGTAGATCCGCTCCACCATCTTGCGCGTCCAGTTGGTGCCCTCGCGGCACGGCACGCACTTGCCGCACGACTCGTGCGCGTAGAACTTGACCACCTTGCGCATCGTGTCGAGCACCCGGCGCGAGTCGTCGGCGATGATGATCGCGCCGGAGCCGAGCATCGTGCCCGCCTTGGCCATGCTGTCGAAGTCGTAGGGGATGTCGAGGTCGTCGCCGGTCAGCACCGGGGAGCTCGACCCGCCCGGGAACCAGAACTTGACCTTCCGGCCGTCCGGCGGGCCGCCGGCCAGCCCGTAGATGATCTCGCGCGACGGGATGCCGAGCTCGATCTCGTAGTTGCCCGGGCGCTGGACGTCGCCGGAGATCGACACGAGCTTCGTCCCGGTCGAGGTCTCGGTGCCGATCTTGGCGTACTCGGTGCCGCCCATCCGGATGATGGCCGGGACGGTGGACAGGGTCTCGACGTTGTTGATCAACGTCGGCCCGGCGTACAGGCCCTCGATCGCCGGGAAGGGAGGCTTGAGCCGCGGGTTCCCGCGCTTGCCCTCCAGCGAGTCGAGCAGCGCCGTCTCCTCGCCGCAGATGTACGCGCCGGCGCCGCGGTGCAGGACGAGCGAGCAGGAGAAGTCCGAGCCCAGGATGCGCTCGCCGATGTAGCCCGCGTTGGCGGCCTCGGCGATCGCCGCCTCCAGGATGTCGGCCTGGAGCTGGTACTCGCCCCGGATGTAGATGAACGAGCGGCTGATGCCGCCGGCGTAGGCGGCGATCATTATGCCCTCGATGAGCATGTGCGGGCTCTTCTGCATCAGCTCGCGGTCCTTGAACGTGCCCGGCTCGGACTCGTCGGCGTTGCACACCAGGTACTTGTCCATGTCGCCGTGGGGCAGGAACGAGATCTTGCGCCCCATCTGGAAGCCGGCGCCTCCGCGGCCGCGGATGCCGGAGTCCATGAGGCTGGCGAGGACGTCCTCCGGGGGCATCGCCAGCGCCTGGCGCAGCGACTGGTAGCCGCCTCGGCGCTCGTAGACCTCGAGCGTGTTGAGCCCGGGCTCGTCGATGCGGTCGAACAAGATCTTGGTGCTCATGCGTCGTCTCTGGTCTGGGGGACGCCCTCGGCCTGCACGTCCGGGTCGACCGAGCGGCGGTAGCGAATCTGCTTCTCCGCAAGGACCGGCCGCCCGGCTCGCAGGTCCTCGACGATCCGCTCGGCGTCGTCGGTGGTGAGCGGGCCGATGTACTCGCCGTTGACCGATGCCATCGGCGCGATGTCGCACGCGCCGAGGCACTCGAACGAGGCCACGTTGATGTCCTCGCCCTCGGCCGCCGCCACCATCGCCTCGTGGAACTCGTCGGCGCCGAGCAGCGAGCAGGAGATGTTGGTGCACACGAACACGTCCGTGGCCGGCTTCGGCGTCAGCTTGAACATGTCGTAGAAGCTGGCCACCGACGTCAGGTACGCCGGGGTCAGCCGCATGACGCAGGCCGCCTGCTCAATGGCGGTGGGCGAGCACCAGCCGTGGACGGCCTGGGCCGCGTGCAGGGCGGGGATCGCCGCCGAGCGGCGGTCCGGGTACTTGGCCATCGCGGACTCGATCTCCCGGCGCAATTCGTCCGGGACCGGCGTCGTCGCCGGGTCCGGGACGACCGCCGGATCCTTGGTCAGGTCGACGGCCTCGTCCCAGCCGGGGACGCGGGAGCCGTGGCCGAAGCGGGGGACGGGGAACCGAGCGTTCGACCCATCGCGGAAGCTCACCGGTCGATCCCTCCCAGGATGGGGTCGAGCATGGCCAGGGTGGCGATCAGGTCGGCGATGTAGTTGCCGCGCACCATCGGCTCGAGCGCCTGCAGGTGGACGAAGCTGGGATCGCGCATGTGGACGCGGACCGGCTTGGAGGAGCCGTCGGACCGGATGAACACTCCGTACTCGCCGCGCGGGCCCTCGATGGGGTAGTAGACCTCTCCGGGCGGGACGCGGAAGCCCTCGGTGACGAGCTTGAAGTGGTGGATGAGCGCCTCCATGCTCGTCGCCAGCTCGTGGCGGGGGGCAGCGCGACCTTGCGATCGGTCGTGATGTGCGGGCCCTCCGGCAGGCCGTCGAGGGCCTGCTCGATGATCTTCACCGACTCGTAGATCTCGGCGTGGCGCACCCGGTAGCGGTCATAGTTGTCGCCGACGGTGCCGACCGGGATCTTAAAGTCGAAGTGGTCATAGCTCGAGTACGGCTGGGCCTTGCGCAGGTCCCACGGGTTGCCGGCGGCGCGGAGCAGCGGGCCGGTGACGCCGAGCCGCAGGAGCGTGTCCTTGTCCAGCGGGCACACGCCGCGCAGGCGCTCGAGCACGATCTGGTTCTTCTCCAGCAGGTCGGCGTACTGGTCGGCGCGCGTCGGCATCTCCTTGCAGAACTTGCGCAGCTTGGCCTCAAAGCCGCGCGGGATGTCCTCGGCCACGCCGCCGACCTGGATGTAGCGCGTGTGCATCCGCTGGCCGGATGACATCTCGAACAGGTCGAGGACCGTCTCGCGCTCGCGGAAGCAGTACCAGAACATGGAGATCGCGCCGAGGTCGAGCGCGCTCGTGCCCAGCCACACCAGGTGGGACATGATCCGGTTGAGCTCCATGTGGATGACGCGCAGATACTGTGCCCGGGGCGGGACCTCGCACTCCAGCAGCGTCTCGGTGGCGCCGCAGAAGGCCATGGCGTTGAAGTAGTAGGCCAGGTAGTCCATCCGCTCGATGACCGGGATGCCCTTCCAGTACGTCTTGTCCTCGGCTGTCTTCTCGATTCCGGTGTGGACGTAGCCGATGATCGGCTTGATGTCGCGGATGACTTCACCCTCGAGCGTGGCCAGCAGGCGCAGGACCCCGTGGGTGGCCGGGTGGTGCGGACCGATGTTCAGCGTCAACAGCTCGGCGGTCTCGCCGACGCCGGCCGCCTCGGCCGTGTAGGTGATCGACTCCTCGCGCTTGCGGTAGTCGGTGGCGAGCGGGTCTGCGGCCGGCTGCTGTGGCTTCTCGGTGTCGGTGTCCACTACTGCCACTTCCCGTAGGAGTCTTCCTCGTTGAATGTGAACAGCACCGGCTCGCCGCCGATCGGGAAGTCACGCCGCTGGGGAAAGCCGGTGAAGTCCTCCGGCATGAGGATGCGGCGCAGGTCCGGATGACCCTCGAACACGACGCCAAACATGTCGTAGGCCTCGCGCTCCTGGAACTCCGCCGACGGGAACAGCTCCGTGCAGGTGGCGATCCGCGGGTCGTCCGTGGGCACGCGCGCCTTGACCGAGATGCGGTCGACGTTGGTCATGTCAAGCAGTTCGTAGATGACGCCCAGGCGCGGCTCATCCGGGTAATAGTCGACGCCGTGGACGCTGGCCAGGAAGGTGTAGCCCTTCTCCTTGAGGCCACCCAGGACGTCGGTGATGTGCGCCGGATCGGCGATCAGCGTCGCTCGGCCGTGCGCGAACTCGGTATCGAGAATCGACTCAGCGTTGCGGTCGCGGAGTTCGTGGGCCGTCAGCTCGAGCCCGGTGGCGTCAGGCACCCGCGGTGTCCCCTCCGCGGAACACGTTGATCGCCGCCGACTCGTCCGGCGACTCGGAGCCGACCAGGACCTCCTCGGTGCCGACGGCGCCGTAGCGCTCGCGCCAGCCCTCGCGCTCGTGACCGTGGATGCGCTCGCGCAGGCGGAGGATGCCGTGCATGAGCGCCTCCGGCCGCGGCGGGCAGCCGGGGACGTGCACGTCGATCGGCATGAACTTGTCGGCGGGGACGAGCGCGTAGTTGTTGAACACGCCCATCGACGAGCAGCAGGCGCCCATCGAGATCGCCCACTTGGGCTCGAGCATCTGGTCGTAGATGCGCCGGATGACGGGCGCCATCTTCACCGACACCCGCCCGGACAGGATGAGCAGGTCGGCCTGGCGGGGCGAGGCCCGGAACGCCTCCCAGCCGAAACGAGCGATGTCGACCCGGGCGCCGACGATCGACATCATCTCGATCGCGCAGCAGGCCAGGCCGAATGTCATGGGGTAGATGGAGTTGCCCTGGGCCCAGCCGACGGCCTTCTCCACCGTGGTGGTCATGATGCTCTTCTCGACGTACGCCTCCAGCTCCGGGCCCTCCAGGTCGCCGCGCAGCATGTCGCGCGCCATCAGCTGGCGGGCGCGGAAATCCGTGGGAGCGCCGTCGAGGCGCTCGCGCTTCACTTCCATTCCAAGGCTCCCCGCCGCCAGACGTAGACGAAGGCGACCATCAGCAGGGCGACGAACACGATGGTCTCGGTCAGCGCGAAGGTTCCGAACGCGCGCAACTGGACGGCGATCGGATACAGGAAGATGACCTCGATGTCGAACAGGATGAACAACATCGCGATCAGGTAGAAGCTGATGCCGAAGCGAAACCCGCGCTGGATCTCAGACGGCAAGCCGCACTCGTACGGCGAGGTCTTGCTCTGCTTGCGGTGCGAGTTGCGCGTCCCGGTGATCAGGTTCAGGACGCCGAACAGCCCTCCCACGGCACCGCCGAGCACTAGGAATACGATCGCGGGGAGGTAGTCGCGCAACATATGAACCTCTTATATCACCAGCGTAGGGAACCTTGTAACAAAGTGTTACTTAGTGCGGAATGCGGCTATGTCTCGCGCTCGCGTGTCAGTGTGACTCGCCGGGCGGATGCCCGCTGCTTCCTCGGTGTCCCTGATACCCCTGCAGGCGGCCCGTGAAGCTCGTCCACATCGCCGTCGGCGTCATCTGCCTGATCGTCGTCGGCGCCGCCTGGGTGTGGGGGGGCTGGTGCTGGTACCGGGTCCGCCAGAGCCCGCTGTTCTGGCGCCTGCTCCGCGCCGGCCAGGTGGCCATCGTCGTCCAGGCGGCCCTCGGCGGCCTCCTCCTGCTCCTGGGCCATAAGCAGAAGAGCCTGCACATCATCTACGGGCTGCTCCCGCTCCTGGTCTCGTTCATTGCCGAGCAGCTGCGGATCGCAGCGGCGCAGGCGGTGCTCGACTCGCGCGGCTTCGAGTCCGCGGCGGCGGTGGGCAAGCTTCCGGATGAGGAGCAGCGGGTGGTCGTGCTCGCCATCGTCCAGCGGGAGATGGGCGTGATGGTGCTAGCGGCGATCGTCATGCTGGTGCTCATCGCCCGCGCGGCCATGACCGGCTGAGCAGGTCAGACGCTCGGCGGCAGGGTGTGGTAGCGCCCGGAGTACCAGAGCAGCGGCTCACCCTCGCCCAGCCCCAGATCGAGCACCTGGCCGATGGCGATGGTGTGATCGCCCCCGGCGATCAGCTCCTTGAGCTCGCAGACCGCCCAGGCCAGGGCGCCCTCGATGATCGGAACGCCGGTGTGGAGGCGGTGGGCGACGCTGTCCAGCTTCTCCGCCTCCGGCAGCTTGGAGGCGAACACTCCCGCGATGTCCTCCTGCTCGGCGGCCAGCAGGTTGACGCCGAAGCGCCCCGCCTCGCGGACGATGGGCAGCGTCCGCGCTCGGTTCTCGAAGCACACCAGCGCCATCAGCGGATCGAGCGAGAGCGAGCACAGCGCGTTGGCCGTCATCCCGCCGCTGCCGGCGGAGCCGGCGCCGGTGATGACCGCCACGCCGGTGGCGAAGCGGCCGAAGACCTCGCGGAACAGCTCCGGGCTCGGCGGTTTGCTCATCGCCGATTTCTATACCGTTCCCGGGGCGGCGCGAATCGCGGCCGGTGCCGCGCTCGCTGGTCTCAGGCACTTGGTGGGGATCCCCGGCGCCGGCACCTCTGGTTGCCGCCGTAGGAGGACGATCGCGTTGTTGACTTCATGGCGAGCGTCACACAGCCGGCGCCGGGGTGGGGATAGGTTCGTCGCCCGTCGCCCGCTTCCTGCTCGGATCCGAGCACTAATGAGCGCCGATCTCAAGCGTTCCGTACGCCCCCAGCGCCTGATCGGAGAGCAGCGACGACGCCATCAGGTAGCGGCCGGGGGCCAGGGTTGCCTCCAGCTGCGTCCACTGGCCGGGCGCGATCGGCGTGGTCGACGCCTCGGTGACGCCGCTACGGGAGATCACCAGGTTGTGGGAGAGACGCCCGTCGTTGTGCACCACGATCGTCAACAGTCCGGCTCCGGCGTGCACGTCCTGGGGCGTGATCCGGTACTCGCCCACCGCAATCTGCAGCGTCCCGCCGCTGCCCACCGTCGTCGTGGGGCCGCAGCCGGTTGCGGCGACGCTCAGCAGGGCCGCGAGGAGCAGCGCGAGGGGGGAGCGCTTCATGCACACAGGCTCCCGATTATGATCCGGGGCCGATGAGCCGGTTGGCGAAGATCCTGGCGCTCAGCACGGCCGTCGTGGCGGTGGCCGCGATCACCGCTGCGTGCGGCACCCAGAAGATCTCGGTTCCCAAGGAGCAGGCGCAGCTGTATCACGGTGCGACGGTGTTTAACCAGCGCTGCGCCGGCTGCCACACGCTCTCGTACGCCGCCACGTACGGATCGGCGCCGAACATCCGCACCGCGCAGGCCATCAGCGGTCCCAACTTCAACCAGCGCTGCGAGCGGCCGATCGACCGCGTCCTGTACGCGATCGCCAACGGCGGGTTCTCCGGCGCCTACATGCCCCAGAACGTCGTCGTCGGCCAGGATGCGGTCGACGTGGCCAAGTTCGTCGCCACCTACGCCGGACGCCAGGCTCCCGCCGAGGTGGGTGTCCTCAAATGCCAGAACCGGCCGGTCGGCACGTTGCCTCCCGGCGCCGGCACCACACAGGTCGTCAGCGCTCCGAGCGCCGCCACCGCGGCGACGAAGGTGGTCGCGGCCGGCGCCGCGACGAAGACGGCCTCCGCGACCGCCAGGAAGTCGAAGGCCAGGTCGTCGGCGAAGGCCGCCAAGGGCAAGAAGGCCTCCAAGGCGACGAGCTCCGGCACGTCAACCTCTGGCACCTAGCCGGCCGGGAGGCGCCCGTTCTCGATATCAGGCTGATCCGACGCGACCCGGACGCCGTCCGGGCCGCGCTGGCGCGGCGGGGAGCGGAGGTCGCGGCCGTCGTCGACCGGGTGCTGGAGCTCGACGAGCGCTGGCGGGCGGTGACGACGGAGCTCGAGCAGCTGCGGGCTGAGCAGAACCAGGCGGGGCGGGCGCTCAAGGCCGCGCCGAGCCCGGAGCAGCGCGAGCAGCTGGCCGAGCTGGCGGCCCGGGGGCGGCAGCGGAGCGAGGAGGAGACGCGCCTGCGGGCCGAGCGCGACGCCGCGCTGGCCACCCTTCCCAACCTGCCCGCCGACGATGCGCCGGCCGAGGACACCGTGCTGCGCGAGGTGGGGGAGGGCGCCCCCACCGGCCGTGACCACCTCGAGCTGGCCGGTCCGCGCATTGACATGGAACGCGGCGCCCGGCTGTCCGGCTCACGCTTTGCCTACCTGCGCGGCGATCTTGTCCTGGTGGAGCTCGCCCTCGTCCGCTACGCCATGGAGAAGCTCGTCGGCGCGGGCTGCGAGCCGGTCATCCCGCCCGTCCTGGTGCGCGAGCGAGCCCTGTACGGGACCGGCTTCCTCCCGGACACCGAGCAGCAGATCTACCACCTGCCAGAGGACGACCTGTATCTGGTGGGCACGTCCGAGGTGGCGCTGGCCTCGCTGCACGCGGACGAGATCCTGGCCGCGGATGAGCTGCCGCTTCGCTACGCCGGGTTCTCGAGCTGCTTCCGGCGGGAGGCGGGCGCCGCGGGCAAGGACACGCGGGGGATCTTCCGCGTCCACCAGTTCGACAAGGTCGAGATGTTCAGCTTCGTGGAGCCGGACCAGGCCGGGGACGAGCACCAGCGGCTGCTGGCGATCGAGGAGTCGATCATGCACGACCTCCGGATCCCCTACCGCGTGGTGGCCATCGCCGTCGACGACCTCGGCGCCTCGGCCGCGTCGAAGTACGACATCGAGGCCTGGCTGCCCGGGCAGCAGCGCTACCGCGAGCTGACCTCCACCTCCAACACGACCGACTACCAGGCCCGCCGACTCGACATCCGCTACCGCCCGGCCGAGGGGCGGCCGACGCACGTGGCCACCCTGAACGGCACCGCGGTCGCGGTCGGCCGCACCATCATCGCCCTGCTCGAGAACGGCCAGCGCGAGGACGGCTCGGTGGCGTTGCCGGAGGCTCTGGTCCGCTGGGGCGCCCCCGAGGTGCTGCCGCCCGCGCCCGGGTTGACATAACCGGCACGGTTTCGCCACACGTAGGTCTTGATCTGTCACACCCCGGGCCCGGATCCTGGGGTGATGCAATCTGCTTCCGCACGCGGTAAGTCAGATGACACACGTCTGGCCGAGCCGGCCACCGAGCAGCACGGCGTGGTCGCGGTCGGACAGCGGCGGTCGGATGTCGGCTATTCCCACCGCGTCATCCACGCACGGGTCGCGGCAGGGCGTCTTCACCGCATCCATCGCGGGGTCTACGCGGTCGGCCACACCAAGCTCACCGCTCGCGGACGCTGGGGACGCCAAGCTCACCGCGGCGCACTACCGCGTCATGCGGTTCACCCACCGGCGGCTCCGTGACGACGCGGCCGGCGTCGCGGCAGAGCTGCGCCGGGCGCTCAGCGAGCGGGGCGGACGCGCTGCGGCGTAGGGCCGGCTCAGCGCGCCGCGCGGGGCACGGCCCGCAGCGCGGGCGGACGCCCGTTGTCAAGCACGATCAGCGCCGCGCGCGGGGGCCCGCACGTGGCGACGCGCGCCCGCATCCGGATGCCGAACGTGTTCCATGGCCGGACGAAGCACCGGGACGTGTCCGGATCCTGACCGTCGGCGGCGATGACGATGGCAGCGGCGAAGCCGGCGCGGCCCTGGGCCTCGGCGTCGGCCGGGACCAGGAGCTCGGACACGGGCTTGTTGATCGCCAGCTCCTCGGTCATGCCGAGCAGCGACTGGGCCTCCCGGGACATCGCCTGGACGAGCAGCGACGCGTCGACGACGAGGAAGGGGTCACGGCTGGAGGGGACGACGTCCTCGCGCGCCTCCAGCAGCAGGCCGAGCCCGCACGAGGTGCACACGCGCGCGGTCGGGGGCGGCGGGGCCCCTCCGGGCGATGGCGCGGCGCAGTGCCCACAGAACCAAAGCCAGGCGGCATGCGAGTCAAGGCCGCCCTCTACGAGTCTAAGTGCCGGTCTTTGGATCAATGGACGAACTCAGTGCAAACGATGGGCTGCGCCGTTCCCCTAGACCGGTGCCTCCCGGCGCAGAAGTCTACGAGAGGGATCGGTCCGGTGCAAGGAATCTTGACGGCTCACAGGCCCGTCTGGACCCATGGTTCATACGTATGAAGGGGGGCTCTGGACCATCGGCCGAACCGGATCGACGCCTGTCCTAGACGATCGGCTCAACCGGACCGAAGACGACCGCTCCGGAGCGGGAGCGGTCACGTGGGTCGCATCCAACCTCCAACGCGCGACGAGCGCATCGGTGCTCGTCCGCGTCCGGTGTGGGGAATTGCTGAGGGCGGCGTCGCCCATGTGTCAGGCGGAGAGGGGGGGATTCGAACCCCCGAACGAGGTCAACCCCCGTTACGCGATTTCCAGTCGCGCCCGTTCAGCCGCTCCGGCACCTCTCCGGGAGGGGATTAGCCTAGCGTGACCGGGCCGTCCCGGGCGGCCGGTCGCCGTCAGAGCTGCCAGCGACCCTCGCGCAGGAGCGGCACCGACTCACCGCTGCGCAGCGCGCCGGTCACCGAGACGTCATCGCCGCCGATCATGAAGTCCGTGTGGACGGCGCTGCGGTTGACCCGAGAGATGTCGGCCGTCTCGCGCACCGCCATCTCATAGCCGCCTCCCAGCGCGATGTGGCTGGCCGCGTTCTCGTCGAGCAGCGTGTCGTAGAAGACGGTCTCCAGTGGTCCGATCCGGCCCTCGCGGTCGACGAGGGCCACCTCGCCGAGCCGTGCGGCCCCGTCGTCGGTGGCCACCATCCCGCGGATGACCTCCACGCCCTGATCGGCGTCGATCTGAACCGCGCGGCCCCCCTCGAAGCGGATCTTGAGCCCGGTCACGGTCGTCCCGGAGGTGAACAGGGGCTTGGTGGCGGTCACCACCCCGTCGACGCGCTCCGGGTCCGGGGTGGTGAAGACCTCCTCGGTGGGGATGTTCGGCTGGTGCTCGACCCCGTCGATCGTCTCGAACTTCGCCGCCCGCCATCGACTGGAGGGCAGGAGCCCCACCGTCAGGTCGGTGCCCGGTCCCTCGAACCGGACCCGGTCCAGGCCCAACCCGTCGAGCGTCCCGACGACCCGGACGAGCGCAGCCAGCCGGGTCTCCCAGGCGGCGATGGGATCCGGCTCGTCCAGCCGGCAGATGTGGGCGATCTGGCTCCACAGCTTCTCCAGCGCGGCGGGCGGCTCCAGGCGGGGATGGACCAGCGTCGCCCAGCCCACCGTCGGGCACGGCACGATCGTCCAGTTGGTGGTGGCATCGTTGACGACCTGCATCGACTCCGGCAGGCGCGGCAGCATGTCGAGTCCGATCAGCTCCGGGTCGATGTCATCGAGCGCATGGGGTGCGACCGGCCCGGACAGGGCGATGCGGGCGGCGTGCTCCGCCCCCAGGGCGAGGATCCGCTCACCCAGCCACGGCGGGACGTACTTGAGCGTGTCCCGGTCGGCGTGGAGCGCCCGGGCGCGCTTGAGGTACACGTCAAAGACGGCCAGGTCGACGAACCTCGCACCGGCGGCGTACGCGGCGTCGGCGATCGCTCGCGCCAGGTGCTCCTTGCCCGGCTCTGAGCTGAGGGCGACGACCTGCCCCGGCTGGACGTTGGCGCCGAGCTTGACGGCCAGCTCGGCCAGCCCGGCGGTGTAATTGTCGAAATCAGTCATGCCGGCATCATCCTCGCTGGGGTCGTTCGGCTGTCCCTACCCATATCACCTCGCCTCTGATCCCGGAGCCGAAGCGGTCCGGTCCCGCAGCCGGTGGAGTTTTCATGACCCGCCGCGTAGGCTCACGGATGACCCATCGAGCTAAGCCCAGGGAGAGAGAACATGCGCGAAGGCCTGATGATGGACGACTATCCGCTGTCAGTCGCTGCCCTGGTGGAGCGGGCGGAGCAGTACAGCCCGGGTCAGGGGATCGTCTTCCGCCGCCCGGTCGGCTCGGTGGGGCGCACTACGTTCGGCGATTGCGCGCACCGCGGCCGCCGCCTGGCGACGGCCCTGGCGGGGCTGGGGATCGCCGACGGCGACCCGGTGGCGACGCTGCTCTGGAATCAGCCGGAGCACGTCGAGCTGTACTGGGCCGTGCCGTCGATGGGGGCCGTGATCCACACGCTCAACCCCCGGCTGCACCGCGACGAGCTGGGCTTCATCGTCAACGACGCCGAGGACCGCGCCATCGTCGTCGACGAGTCACTGCTGGAGGTGTTCGAGGCCTTTCACGGCGCCCGTGACTTCGAGCACGTGATCGTCGTCTCCCGGTCCGGGTCGGTCCCGGACGGATACCACGATTACGAGGCGCTGATCGCGGGCGCCGAGCCGATGACCTGGCCCGCGACTCCTGAGCGCGCCGCCGCCGCCATGTGTTACACGTCCGGGACCACGGGCCGGCCCAAGGGCGTCGTCTACTCGCACCGGTCGCTCGTGCTCCACTCCCTGGTGGAGGCGCTGCCGGACGTGAATGACTTGTCATCGCGCGACACGGTTTTGCCCGTGGTGCCGATGTTCCACGCCAACGCCTGGGGGCTGATCTACACGGCCTCGCTGATCGGCACGGGGCTGGTGCTGCCGGGGCCGAAGCTTGACGCCGTCAGCGTGCTCGACCTCCTGGCCGGCGAGCGTGTCACGGTCACCGCCGGCGTCCCGACCGTCTGGATGGCCCTGTTGCAGGCGCTCGACGCCGAGCCGGACCGGTGGGACCTGAGCCCGCTGCGAATGCTGCTGGTCGGCGGGTCGGCGGCGCCGCCCAGTCTCATCCGGGGCCTGGACCGCCACGGCCTGACGCTCGTCCACGCCTGGGGGATGACTGAGACCTCGCCGTTGGGCAGCGTCAGCCGCCTGCCGGCCGAGCTCGACGATGCGCCGGAGGCCGAGCGGATCGACTACCGCAGCCGGCAGGGCCGGCCGTCACCGTTCGTCGAGATCCGCGCGCGTGGTGACGACGGCGAGCTCATCCCGTGGGACGACACGGCCATGGGCGAGCTGGAGGTCCGCGGGCCGTGGGTGGCGCGGGCCTACCACCGCGGCGAGGGCGCCGAGAAGTTCACCGACGACGGCTGGTTCATCACCGGCGACATCGTCAAGATCGATGCCCGCGGCAACATCCGCATCTGCGACCGCTCCAAGGACCTCGTCAAGTCCGGCGGCGAGTGGATCTCGTCCGTCGACCTGGAGAACCTGCTCATGGCCCACGAGGCCGTGGCCGAGGCAGCGGTCATCGCTGTCCCGGACGAGCGCTGGGGCGAGCGCCCGCTCGCCGTCGTCGTCCTGCGCGAGGACCATCAGGCCGAGCCGGACGAGCTGCGCGAGCACCTCGCCGCCCATTACGCCAAGTGGCAGATCCCGGATCGGTTCGAGTTCCTCGACGAGATCCCGCGTACGGCCACCGGCAAGTTCAAGAAGACGACGCTGCGGGAGATGTACACCGGGGCGGAGGTGGCGTCACCGTGAGACCGCGCGAGCTCTCTACCCCGTCGCGGTCAGCTCCTCCACCATTGGCGTCGTCGGCGGCGGGTTCTGGTTTGTCTTGGTCGTCTTCAGCGGCCTGACGCCGCCCTTGGTGATCACGATCCGCAGCCAGCGCGCCCGGACGGCCGGGAAGCGCAGCACGTCGGTCGCCCGCCGGGTCACGCCGGTCACGCGGGCCATCGTCCGCCAGGTCCGGCCGTTGACCGAGACCTGGAGCACATAGCTGGAGGCCCGCAGCGTCTTGACCGGTGTGGGGACGGGCGGGACGTTGGGCTGCTTGACGCCCGGCCACAGGTGACCCCAGACGATGGTGACCCGGCTGATGAGCCGGTGCCCCGCGCGCAGCGGCGCCGTCAGCGTCGCGGGCAGGCGGGCCGGCTGCCAGTCGGTCGCCGGGCTGCCGTCGACGGCCGCCAGCGCCGGAGCCCCCGGCTCCGCGTTGCCGGCCGTGGCGTTCGAGCAGCGCACCGCGTCCGAGGTGGGTGTCAGGTCAGGCCGAGCGGTCGGGATCCGCACGGCGTGACCGGCGGTCGCCACCTTCAGGCCGGACGGCGTCCGGACCGGGAGCGGGGCCCCGCTCACCAGCGACACGGTCGTCGCTCGGCGCCCGACGGCGATCTGGAACACCCGACCGCGCCAGACCAGCTTGCGCAGCACCACGCCGGACAGCTGGCTGGCCAGGCTGGGGGCGACGCGGATGTCGTTGGCCTCCATCCGGAGCCCGGAGTAGCCGTAGAGGAACTCCTGGAGGAAGCCGCCGATGCCGGTCATGAAAGTGAACGCGCCGCCGTAGCGGGTCTCGGAGAACTGATCGAAGACGTCGCGGATGAACGGCTGGTAGCTGCGCAGGGTGTAGACGTAGCTCGCGCAGCCCGGGGTGCCGAGCGTCGAGCTGTCGATCGAGCTGACGGCATCGTTCATCGACGGCCCGCCGGGATCGTCGCGCGGCACGTAGTAGTTGATGTCGCTCTGCGCCACGGCGCGCGGCATCGGCGCCAGCCACGGGTACTGCAGGAGCGTGACGTCGGCCTGCTTGACCATCTGCCCGCGGTAGCCGCTGAACTCCTTGTGGATCTGCATCCCGCCGGCGCCAGACACGGGGATCCGCAGGCCGCGCGCGATCTGCGACCAGGCAGCCGGCGCCGGCTGTCCGAGCGCCCGGGCAGCGGCGATCGCATCCTGCAGCGTCGTCCGGGCCGCGAACACGGTGTAGACCTCGTTGTTGACGTCCGGGTTCTCCTCGTCCGGCCCGGTCACGTTGTTGATGTGATACGTGCCGCGTCCGGCCGGCGTGACCCGTGACGCCCAGAACGCGGCCGCGCCGGACAGCACCGGCCAGCCCTGCGTGCCCAGCCACGCGCGGTCGCCGGTGGCGACGTAGTACTGCCACTGCGCCAGCGCGATGTCGGCCGTGATGTGCTGCTCGTAGAGGCCCTCGCTGTTGACCGACACCGGCGGCGGGATCTGCTCAGTGCCGTCGAGCGCGCTCTCCCACGGGAAGCGGGCGCCCTTGTATCCGGTGGCGCCGGCGTGCTGCTCGGCTGCCGTCAGCCGGTTGAAGCGGTACCCGTTCATGCCCGCGGCCAGCGACGCGTGCTGGGCGAGCAGCGACGGATACATCCACGTCTCGGCGTCCCAGAAGATGTGGCCGTCGTAGCCGTTGGACGACAGACCCGCCGGAGAGACGCTCCAGTCCACACCGTCGCGGGTGTTCGACCACAAATAGAACTGAGAGGCGTTCACATCCGTGGCCAGAGTGCGATCGCCCAGGACGTCGATCCGGCCGTTCCACAGGGCCGCCCACGCCGCGTTGTTCGCGGACACCAGCGCGCCGTAGCCGGCGGCGGCGCCCGCCGTCGCCGCGGCCTGGGCGCCGGCCAGCGGATTGGCGGTGTCCTGCGAGTCATCGACGCCCACGTACTTGGTGATGGTGTAGGACTGCCCGCTGGTCACCGGGAAGGTGATCTGCTGGCCGATGCTCTGATCGGCCGTGGCGTCGACCTCGACCGGCGACGCGGTGATGTTGGGGGTCGTCGTCAGCTGGCTGGCGATCGCGGCCTGGATCCCGGTTCCCTGCGTCGCCACCTCCACGGAGTCCTGACGCTGAGCGGCGTTGAAGCCCTTGGTGACCTGGTCGGTCAGCGTCGCCGGTGAGCCGTCGATCTCATCGGTCACCGTCGCCGTCCCGGTCCACTGGGGGATGACCGTGACCTGGACGATGCCGAGGTGCTCGTTGGCGCGGTCGGTGAGCACCTGGTAGGTGATCTTGGCGGCGTGGCCGTCGGAGGCCCGCCAGTTCGCCGTCGTGGTGATGATCCCGGTATGCAGGTCAAGCGACTGCCGCCAGCCGGAGGTGGTGCCGCCGGCGGGCGAGAACGTCTGCGTCCCGTCGCCGAAGGTGAGCGTCGACCAGGTGGGGATGTTGGCCCGCTGCTGGACGGAGTCGGCGACGGTCTTGGGGTGGGTCGGCTTGGCGTAGAAGCCGGCCAGCTCCGATTGCGCCGGCACGCTGCCCCCGGCATAGCCCTGGCCGGCGGCGGGCACCCGCACGCCGAGAAAGCCGTTGCCGGTGAACGTGGGGGCGTATCCGGCCCCGTGGTCGGAGGTGGCGGTCAGGACGTAGGCGCCCTGGGGCCGCGCCACCGCCGACGCCACAGACGCCGTCGCCAGGCTCAACCCCGCAACGCACACGAGCACACACCACCGCATCCTGCACCTCCCTTGCCGACGGACGCCGTAGCCGTACCCACGGGGCAGAAGGCGCAAACCTGGTGTGTCCGAGCCAGAACGCTCCGTCATACGCCGCGGTGGCCGCGGCGCCGGTGCCGGCCGGGGCGGACGGGGATACCCGGGACCGGCGCCGCACAGTCGACGACCACCCCGGCGAGCACCACTGCGACGACCATCACCACTGTGACGACCCTCAGCAGCACGAGCACCACTGCGACGACCACCACCACTGCGACGACCCTCAGCAGCACGAGCACCACCAGCACCACCACCCCCGGGGCTCCGACGACGGCCGTCTCCGGCTGTCCGGCGGGACAGCCGTCCGGCATCGCCGCCGAGGACGCCTTCCTCAAGCAGTGGGTGCCCAAGATCACGGGGTCGGCGGCGTACCGCGCCGGCGGGGTGTTGGTGATCGCGCTCGTCGCGAGCGCGCCGGCCGCCCATCCGGCGACCACGGGCGCGCTCGTCCTCTCGCGGTACACGCCCCGGGGCAGGCGGATCGCAACTCCGTATGACCCCTACGGGCTGCTGCGCTCCATGGAGGACATGCTCAACGACGCCCCCCTGGCCCACGCCGCCGGGGCGACGTCCTTCGCCCGGGCCGTGCTGTAACAGCCGCGAGGCGAGGGGCGGTTGACGCGGCGATCGAGGAGCTCTCGTGGGAGTGGGCGCCGGACAGGGTCGAGCATCGCTACCGGGCCCGGCTCAGCCGATCGTCAGCGCCAGCTTGCCGCGCTTGTGGGTGGTGGCGGCCGCGGCGAGTGCCTCTCCCACCTGCTCCAGGGCGTAGGTCCGCTGGACGGGTACCCGCAGGTTGCGCTCGTCGACCAGCTGGGCGAGCCGGGTGAGGTTCTCGGCGGAGGGGTCGGCCATGACGTTCGCCTGCCCGGGCGCATCACCGGCGGCGCCGAGGGGCGAGACGGCCCGGCCGCCCGCCTCCAGGGCCCCGCACCGATGCGTGAACGCCTCGGCGCCGGCGGAGACGAGGTCGATCAGCGCGGTGACGTCGTGGTGCGGTCGCACCTCCTCGGTGATGTCCCCATCGCGGTCGACGATCAGGCTCGCCCCCAGATCGCTCAGGTACTCGACGTCGTCGCCCCGGCCGGTCGCCACCACCGGGACTCCGGCGCGCGCCGCCATCTGGACCGCCAGGCTGCCGACGCCCCCTGTGGCTCCGACGACGAGCAGCGTGTCGCCGTCCGACAGCTCCAGGGCGTCGAGGCAGGCCATCGCCGCCACGCCGGCGAGCGCGAGGGCGCCGGCCGCGGCGAGGTCGAGGCTGGACGGCCTGGGCGCGATCAGGTCATCTTCCGGGACGGCGATCAGCTCGGCCCACGCCCCATCGTGGACCGCCGGATCGGCGTGGGGGAGGAAGCCGAAGACCTCGTCACCGGGGCGGTAGCGGGTCACCGAGCCGCCGACCCGCTCGACCGTGCCGGCGTAGTCGCGGCCGAGGGTGACCGGGAACTCGTGGTCGGCGATCCCGTGCAGGAGCCCGCCGGCGATGGCCCTGTCGACCGGATTGACCGATGAGGCGCGCACGCGGACGAGGACCTGACCCTCGCCGGGCACGGGGGCGGGCGCGTCGGTGCGCAGGGCCGGCGGGGAGCCGAAGGCGCTGAGCGTGAAGGCGCGCATCCGGTGGCGTACTACAGCGCTTTGGCCAGCCGGACGTCGGCTGCCCGGCCCGGATCGAGGATCGCCTCCAGCGCCACCTCGTACGACGGCAGCGACAGGACGCGCCCGTCATGGAGGACCATGAGGTGGCGGTCCATCGTCTGGAGGAACGTGCGATCGTGCGAGACCGCGACGACCGTGCCCTCAAACCCCTCCAGCGCGGTCTCCAGCGCCTCGGAGGAATCGGTGTCCAGGTTGTCGGTGGGCTCGTCCAGGAGCAGGAGGTTGTGGCCCTCCAACTCCAGGATCAACACCTCCAGGCGTGCCTTCTCGCCGCCGCTGAGCACGTCGTAACGGCGCCGCGCGGCCTCGGCCAGCCCGTAGCGGGCCAGCGCCGCCATGGCGGCCTGCACGCCGCCGACCCGCTCGAGGACGACGTCGATGACGACGCGGCCGCCGAAGTCCGACCGGGTCTGCAGCTGGGTGAAGAACCCCGTCGAGACGCGCGGCCCCACGCGCACCTCGCCGCCGTCGGCCTCTCGCAGCCCGGCGAGAACGTGCATGAGCGCGCTCTTGCCCGAGCCGTTGGGGCCGACCACCCCCACGCGCTCGCCGAACCGGATCTCCTCCGTGAACGGCCGCACCAGGTCGGCGATCTCCAGCGACCTCAGGTCGAGCACGACCCGGGCCGACTCGCCGCCCCGGATCCGCACGGTGATCGCCTGGTCGGCCACCGGCGCCGGGGGCGGGCCACCGGCCCGGAAGCGGTTCCAGCGGGTCTCCATGGCATCGGCTCGCTTGGCCCAGTCCGGCGCGTAACGGGCGCGCTCCTTGAAGGTCTTCATGAGCCGGAACAGCCGGCGCTCCTCCTCGTGCCAGCGCTTGACCGCGTCGCCCAGCCGCTCCTGCCGGGCGGCCCGGGCCTCGGCGTACGTGCCGTAGGAATCTCCGTGGACCCACGCGCCGTGACCCTCCAGGGTGACGATGGCGCCGACCGCGCTGGTCAGGACGGCCCGGTCATGGGAGATGAGCAGCACCGTCTTGCGCGACGTCCGGATGCGCTGCTCCAGCTCGAGCTTGCCGGGCACGTCGAGGAAGTTGTCCGGCTCGTCGAGGAGCAGCACCTCGGCGTCCGAGGCGAACAGCACGTCGAGCACCAGGCGCTTGCGCTCGCCGCCGGACAGCGTGCTCGCCGGCCGGTCGGCGAGCTCGCCGAACGACGCCCGGACGATGCGCCGGCAGCTCGCGTCCCACTGTCCCTCCAGCTCGTAGCCGCCCAGCGTCGACCAGTCGGCGATGGCAGAGCCGAGCTCCAGCCCGCTCGACGCGTCGCCGGCGGCCAGGCGCGCCTCCAGCGCCAGCACGCTCTCACCGGCCCGCCGCACGGCGGGTGGCGCCAGCGCCAGGAGCATCTCGCGGACGCTCCCCCCGCCGACCCCGACGCCGATGTCCTGCGGCATGTAGCCTGCGGTTCCATCCAGGGAGAACCCGCCGTCGTCCGCCGTCAGCAGCCCGGCGAGGATCTTCAGCAGCGTGCTCTTGCCGACGCCGTTGCGGCCGACGAGTCCCACGTGCTGGCCGGGCGAGACCCGGAACGAGACATCGGAGAACAGCAGGTCCCCGCCTGGATGCGCGTACGCGAGCCCCTGCACCCTCACACCGCCATTCCATCACAATCACCGCCATGACCGAGATGCCATCCGCCCCCATCGCGGAGTCGATTCTGGACACCATCGGCAACACGCCGCTCGTCCGCCTGTCGCGCATCAGCGCCGGCCTGCGCCCCCAGCTCCTGGCCAAGCTCGAGGTCTTCAACCCCGGCGGCTCGATCAAGGACCGCGTGGCGGTGGCGATGATCGAGGCGGCCGAGCGCGACGGCCGGTTGCGCCCGGGCGGCACGATCGTGGAGCCCACATCCGGCAACACCGGCACCGGCCTGGCGATCACCGCCCGTCTCAAGGGCTACCGCGTGATGGCGGTGATGCCGGACAAGATGTCCCGGGAGAAGATCGACCTGCTGCGGGCCTACGGGGCGGAGGTGGTCCTGGCCCCCACCGATGTCCCGCCGGACTCGCCGCGGTCCTACTACCGCGTCGCCGACCGCCTGACCCAGGAGACCCCGGGCGCGTTTCAGCCCAACCAGTACGCCAACGAGGCCAATCCGCGCAGCCACTATGAGTCGACGGGCCCGGAGCTGTGGGAGCAGACCGCCGGCCAGATCACCCATCTCGTCGTCGGCGTGGGAACCGGCGGCACGATCACCGGAACCGTCCGCTACCTGCGCGAGCGACGCCCGGACCTCGTCGTCATCGGCGCCGACCCGGAGGGCTCGATCTACTCCGGCGGCGAGGAGAACGTGCGCCCATACCTGGTCGAGGGCGTCGGCGAGGACTTCTGGCCGGCCACGTTCGATCCGCAGGTCGTCGACCGGTGGGTGACCGTGTCTGACCGTGACGCGTTCCTGACCACCCGACGTCTCGCCCACAGCGAGGGCATCCTGGCCGGCGGCTCCGGTGGGCTGGCGCTCCATGCCGCCCTGGCCGCCGCCGCCGACATCGAGGACCCGCGGGCGATGGTGGTCGTGATCCTGCCGGACGGGGGGCGCTCCTATCTGTCGAAGATCTTCTCCGACGCCTGGATGCGCCAGTACGGCTTCCTGGAGCGCGACTCCGACCTGACCGTCGGCGACGTCCTGCGTCGCAAGCGCGAGGCCGGCGAGATCCCGGAGCTCGTCACCGTCGAGCCCCACACCCGCGTGCGCCAGGCGGTCGCTCTGCTGCACGAGCACCGGGTCTCCCAGCTGCCCGTCGTCAGCGCGCATGACCCCACGACGGTCGTGGGTGCCATCGGCGAGCGCGGCCTCCTGCGCCACGCCGCCGAGGATCCCGCCCTGCTCGATGCCGAGATCGCCGACGTCATGGAGCCGCCGTTCCCCGCGGTGTCCGAGTACGACCCGGTGCGCGAGGCGGTCGAGTTGCTCGTCGGCGACCAGCAGGCGCTGCTCGTCACCCACGACGGACGCGCTGAAGGCCTCGTCACCCGCACCGACCTGCTCGAGGCGCTGGTCTCATGAGCGCGGGCTCCCAAGACGCGTTCGGCACGCGCGCGGTCCACGCCGGGCTGACGCCAGATCCCACCTACCGGTCGGTCATCCCCGCCATTCACCAGACCTCGACGTACGCCCAGAGCCGGCCCGGGGATTTCGTTGGCGACTACGACTACTCGCGATCGGCCAATCCGACCCGGGCGGCCCTGGAACAGGCGCTCGGCGAGCTGGAGGGCGGGCTGGCGGTGGCCTTCTCCTCCGGATTGGCCGCCGAGCACGCGCTCCTGACCGTGACCTGTGAGGCCGGTGCCCACATCGTCCTGCCCAACGACCTCTACGGCGGGACCTACCGGCTCGTCGACAAGGTCCTGACCCGCTGGGGCCTGACCTACGACCTGGTCGCTCAGACCGATCTCGACGCCCTGGGCGACGCCGTCCGGTCAGACACGCGGCTGATCTGGATTGAAAGTCCCACCAACCCGCTGCTCAACGTGGTCGACATCACGGGAGTGCTGGCGCGGCGCGGGAATGCGCTGGTGGCGGTCGACAACACGTTCGCCACCCCGGTCAACCAGCGTCCGCTGGAACTGGGCGCCGACTTCGTCGTGCACTCCACCACCAAGTACCTGGGCGGCCACTCCGACGTGGTCGGCGGCGTCGTCGTCACCCGTGACCGCGAGTGGTATGAGCGGCTGCGCTTCATCCAGAACTCCGTCGGCGCCGTCCCCGGACCGTTCGACTGCTTCCTCGTCCACCGCGGCCTGCGCACACTGCATCTGCGGATGGAGGCTCATGCGCGCAGCGCCGCCGCCGTCGCCGACATGCTGAAGGAGGCGCCCGGGGTGAGCGACGTGCGCTGGCCGGGCTTCAGTGGCATGGTCAGCTTCCGGCATCCGGAGGCGACGGCTGTCGCCGCCCGCACCCGCCTGTTCACGCTCGCCGAGTCGCTGGGCGGCGTCGAGTCGCTGATCGAGGTGCCCCAGGCCATGACGCATCAGTCCGTCGAGGGCTCGGCGGCCGCCGTGCCCCCGGACCTGGTCCGGCTCAGCTGCGGGATCGAGGCGCCGGAGGACCTGGTCGCAGACCTGCGCCAGGCCCTCGGCGGCTGATCACCTCGACGGCGGCTATCCGGACCCGCAGCTGTTGCTCTGAACGGGGCCGAGGAACTGCGGGTAGCCGAGCGTCGCCGTCTGCACCGTTCCATACTGGGCCTGCTGGCCCATCGGGTCCACGCCGGGACCGGAGCTGACGTTGCCGAACTCCAGCGTGCAGCTGGTGCCCGCGGTGACGCGGCTCCAATAGGGGTAGAAGTGGCCCGGCGCGTTGGGCGGCGGGACCGCGCATCCGGGACCCGTGCCGGTGCACGTCGACTCGCTGAGGGCGATATCGGTCTGGATCTGGAACTGCGGGTACTGGCTGCCGCCGGTCGTCGGCAGCGATTCGACGAAGCTCCCGGGCAGCGTCGCCGTGGGAGCGACGCCCGTGGGCCACTCCGGCCAATACGGCGTGCCGTCGAAGTCGAGGTCGCCGTTCTGGCTGAAGGCGTCGTAGCAGCCGGTGACGGTGTCCGGAGCCGTGTTGAGCACGCCGTGCGTGTAGCCCTTGGGGTAGCAGGGAGCGTCGCTGATCTCCGGATTGTTCTTGCTTCCATCCGGCGGCGCCTTGGCCTCGTAGGGACCGTGGCAGTTCGACCAGTACGTGTCGCTGACGCCGGGGAAGATCGTGAACGAGGACCGGCCGGTGACGCTGGTGCACGGCGTGAAGTGACCCGTCTCGAACTGGGTGGTGATGTTGCCGCGATTGGCGGCCCACGGGCTGGAGTTCCGCGGGCGCGCGGTGCTGTACTCGGGCTGGAAGTTGAACGGAGTGCCGGAGCAGTTGGCCATCGACGTGTTCTGGAAGCCGTTGACCGCCGATGCCTGCATGAGCCCGCTCTGACCCGTCGTCAGGTCATTGATGACGACTTCGAACGCTTTCACCCCCGGCTTGCCCGGTACCGGCGCGTCCGACATGTGGATGGTGATCACGTCCCCGGGGTTCATGAGCAGGGTGTGGGCGTTGGGGCTGAACGTCGCCAGATTGGTCTGCTGTGGACTGGGCGGCCCCGTCGGGACCCCATCCGTCTGGATGTAGGCGAAGTTCACCGGCTCTGTGCAGTTGTTGTTGCAGGTGGCGAAGCCGAATGTGCACTCCAGGCTGTCGATTGTCAGTGCGGCGCACCAGTGGGTGTTGTCGCAGCTGATGGCGTCGGCGAAGGGCGCGAACCCCGGCGGATAGAACTGCATCTCCATGAACGCGGAGCCCCCACCCTGGTATCCGTGCGGGCACAGGTTGGCCGAGATGGTGCAGGGAGCCGGGGCGTTGGCATCGCTCCGCGGCGTGCACGGGTGGAGCGGGTACGAGTGGGGATCGCACATCATCATCGACACCCACGGCGCCACGGAGAGCTCGAACCAGTGCGCCACGTCTGAGCCCGGCGTTTGAACCGTCGGCGCGGCCGTCGGATCGGTTCCGAGCTGCTCGGTCCAGGTGACGTCATTACCGGAGCCGGGCTGCTGTGAGTAGAAGATCATGTCCGGCTCGTCGTGGCCGATGTAGACCCCGTTGTCGTAGAAGCGCCCGCCCCAGGTGTTGTTGTTGTCCAGGTTGGCGAAGCCGCGGATGTCGGTGCAGTTCATGGTGGTGCGAATCGACTGCTGGATGGGGCTGTTGCCGTTGCAGTCGAGCTCACCTCTGGCGTTGGACAGAGTCTGGGCTCCGGCCCCCGGGGCCGCCACCGCCAGGATCAGGGCGGGCAGCAGGGTGAGCATGAGCGCCGTTAGTCGACGACGAGAGCGCACCAGCAGTCGTGAAGACACGCCACCCCTCCGATCTCAGGTTGCAGTCCTCTCTGGTCAGGGACCGCAGGGGCGAACCTACCACCCGGCGCGTCCGCGGACAACCCCGTTCTCACCGTGACAACACGGCAGGCCGCGCGGCCGGAGGCTCAGCGGGTGCCGAGTGTCGCCAGGCGCCGTGCCGCCTCGGCGATCACCGCTTCGCGCTTGCAGAACGCGAAGCGGACGAGGTTGCCGGCGGCGTCCTTGTCGTCATAGAAGGCGTTGGTGGGGATCGCCACCACGCCGCAGCGCTCCGGCAGGGTGGTGCACCAGGCGACGGCGTCGCTGCCGACGTCGGCGTTGACGAAGTACGTGCCGGCGGGCACGAGCGGCTCCAGGCCGGCCGCCCGCAACCCCTCGCACAGCTGATCGCGGCGGGCGCGCAGATCGTCGCGGAGTGCCGCCACCTCGGCGGGTGGGAGGCGCAGCGCGGCCGCGGCGGCATGCTGGAGCGGAGTGCCGCCGGCGAAGGTCAGGAACTGCTTGACCCGGCTGGTGGCGGCGACGAGCTCAGCGGGGCCGGAGCACCAGCCGATCTTCCAGCCGGTGAAGGAGAACGACTTGCCGACGCTGGAGATCGTCAGCGTGCGCTCGGCCATGCCCGGCAGCGTCGCGGGCGGGATGTGGCGGCCGTCGAAGACGAGGTGTTCATAGACCTCGTCGCTGATGCAGACGAGATCGTGCTCGACACAGGCGGCGGCGACCACCTCCAGCTCGGCGCGGCTCAGCACGCGGCCGGTTGGGTTGTGCGGAGTGTTGACCAGGATGGCGCTGACCCGTCCCGGCGCCCCCCTGATCGCCTCGGTCAGGGCGTCGGCGTCCAGCGCGAAGTCCGGTGGGCGCAGCGTGACCGGCCGCCGCTGCGCGCCGGCGAAGGTGATGCACGCCGCGTAGGAGTCGTAGTAGGGCTCGATCACCACGACGTGGTCCCCGGGGTCGCACAGCCCCAGCAGGGCGGCGGCGATGGCCTCGGTGGCCCCGAAGGTGATCAGGACATCCTCGGGCTCCAGCCCGTACCGGGCGCGTTGATGGTCGAGCACCGCCTCGCGCAGCGCCGGGACGCCCGGCAACGGCGCGTACTGGTTGTGGCCGCTCCGCAGCGCGGCGACGGCCGCCTCCACCACCGCCGTGGGGCCGTCGGCGTCGGGGAACCCCTGACCGAGGTTGATCGCGCCGGTGCGCACGGCCAGCGCCGTCATCTCGGTGAAGATCGTCGTTCCCAGGCCGGCGAGCCGGGCGGCGCTGCGGGGCATGGCGCCGCGCAGGTTAGTACGACCTCTCGTACTAGCGTGACGACGGCGCCGAGCCCAGCCGGAGGCTGATGTCGGCGCACTCGGCGCACACCGTCTCCGGCACCAGGCCGGCCCGCATCAGGAGGCCGAACACCTTGCAGCCGATGCAGTAGCCCAAGATCGACTCCAGCCCGGCCGCGAGCACGAACAGGGCGAGCACGACGTCGGCGGCGATGTGATCGCCGGCGATCAGCGCCAGCACCAGGGCCGCGCTGGACATGATCGCGCCCATCAGCTGGGCGAATCGCTTCGGCGGTCCGGAGACGGGGCGCTTGGCGCCCAGGCGCGGCGCGATCACGTTCTGCGCCGTCCAGCCCAGGGGGCTGAGCGTCGGCCCGGTCAGCACGCGGGCCCAGAACCCGTAGGTCAGCGGGATGACGAGCCAGTACCAGCCGGTCGCCAGGATCGCGACGACGGTGGCCAGCACCACGGCGGCGACCGTCCGCGCGGCCTTCTCGTTGACCGGGTTGGGGAATGAGAACAGGGAGCGCATCAACTGAATCAAGTCTATCCCGCTTGGCATTGATGAAATTTGCGGCGCGTGAAGATCGGGGGCGCTTGCCGCCGGACCTGTCATTTTTTGTGCGCACATGCGCGGAGATCTGTTCCACCGGGTCGGCCATGGCGGCGCCAGTGCGCTGGCCCCCGGCAACACCCTGGCCTCGTTCGATGCGGCGGTCGACGTCGGTGTCGACATGGTCGAGTTCGACGTGCGCGCCTGCCGTGGCGAGCTCGTCCTGGCCCATACCGTGCTCGACGCCCGCCGCCGGGGTGCGGTGCGGCTGCATGACGCGCTCGCGCATCTGGCCGGCCGCCGGTTCGCCGGTGTGGAGCTCAACGTCGACATCAAGCACGTCGGCTGCGAGAGCGCGCTGCTCGACGAGCTGCGGCGGTTCGGCCTGCTGGGGCGCGCCCTGCTCTCGTCGCAGGTCCCGGAGGTCGTCGACCGCCTGCGCGCCCATGATTCCCGCGCCCGCGTCGGCATCTCGGTGGGGGGCCGGCTGGCTCGGCTGAGCTGCCGATGGGCGGACTGGCGCAGCCAGGTCCTGGCCGGGCTGGCGGGCCGGCGGTGGGATGCGCTGATGGCCCAGCATCGCCTGATCGATGCCCGGCTGCTCGAGGAGGTTGCCAACCGCGAGGGTCTCCTCTACGCCTGGACGGTCAACGAGCGCGCCGCCATCGGCACGCTGCGGGGGATCGGCGTTCACGGCATCACGACCGCCGACCCCCGCTTGTTCGCGCCCGCCTGAAGCCGGACCGGAACGTGAGGCATCTGGCTTACGCCTACGGTAGGCCAGTCGCATCACGTCCCGGCGACGAGCTCAGTTCACGACGATGCCAAACGCGGTTGCGCCGGCCGGCAGCGGCGTCGGCGACGAACCGAGCTCGGTCAGCTCCCCGCCGTCGACGCGGAACGCGCTGACCGACGCGGCGCCGCTGTCGACGACCCACAGCGTCGCCCCGTCGGGGCTCAGGCGCGCGTCCTCGGGCCCCAGGCTCGTGCCCCTCATCGCAGTGCTGCCCAGGAGCGCGAGCGAGCCCCCGGGCGCGATGGTATAGCGCGAGATCGTGGCGCTGGCGGTGTTGACGGTGAACAGGAACCGCCCGTCGTGCGTGATCTCCACCCAGCACGGCGCCGTCTGGAAGTCGGCGAACGGCGACGCGCCGATCGAGCTCAGCGTCCCGTCGCCGGCCACCCGGAACGCGGACACCGTGCCGGCGCCCGTGCCGCCGTGGGCGTTGGAGACGAACAGCTGCGATGGGTTCGTCGGCCGGAACTCGCTGCCGAACGGCCCCGGCCCCTGGGCGGGGAACGGCGAATGCGGCGCCGGCGTCAGCCGCCCGTCCTCGCCGACCGCGAAGCTGTCGATCTGCGAGGTGCCGACCCGCGCGCCGGCCAGGTTGGTGCCGGTGGCGTTGAAAAGCACGTCGCCGGGAACGGCGGTATCAGGCAGGGAGACGGTCGAGCCGGCGATGGGGTGCAGGTGGCCGTCGCGCAGACGGAAGCCCGTGTAGTCGCTGCTACCGGCCCCGGCATTCGCCACGTAGACGAGCTGGCGATGGACGGCGATGCTCACCGGCTCGGCGCCCCCGGAGGACACCACGCCGCCGGCGACCGGTTCCAGGCTGCCGCCCCAGCCGACGCGCAGTACCGAGATCTGATTACTGCCGGCGTCGACGGCGAGCAGGTAACGCCCGTCGGCGGTCTCCTGAAGCGCGCCCTGGGACCCGATCCCCTTGCCGGTGCCGGCGCCCCCGGTGGCAAACGGGGATCCGGGCACCGGCGTCAGCGTCCCGTCGGCGTGGCGGTCGAAGGCGGCGATCGTGTTGACCGGTGCCGTGTTGTCGTTGACATAGACGTGCCCAACGACCGGGGGGTGATGGTCCTGGCCGGCCGAGGCGAGGCCGGTCCCCAACAGGAACACGCTGGCAAGCGTGGCGAGAAACGAAAGCGGCAATCCGCGGCGCATGTGGCCTGTCCTTTCTAGTGATGGAGGAGCGATTGCGGCCAGTCGAGCACAGCCTCCCAGCGCCATCAATGCCTGCGGGCTCCCCGTTAAGACACGTGAAAGTGACTGTTAAGCGGATCGTCAGCGGCTCGGATGCGCCCCGGCGCGGCTCCCCCGGACGGAGGACGGCGGCGACGCCGGGCACCGTACGATCGAGAGACCATGTGTCGCTGATCGCGGGCTCCGGCCCGCGGGGGCGATCGTCCAGACTCGTCAGTGGTGATCGACCATCGCTAGCCAGCTCCCGGATCCGCATGAGCCGGCCTCTGAACCCGGAGGCCCCGGTGCACCGCCGTCGCAGAGCCGGCCCGGCCGCACGACCGTGCGGGTGGTGGTCACGGTTCTGGGCGCGCTGGGCTGGGTCGGCGCGCGCCTGCGCGGCCGCGTCGTCAAGATCGTCGGCGGCCCGGCCCGGGCGCGAGTCATCGCGCTGTTCGGTGGGGTGCTGGCCCTCTCCAGCGCGCAGATCGCGACCGTCGGCGCGGTCGCTCCCCAGCTGGAGCAGGCGCTGCATATCGGCAACACCAAGATCGGGCTCCTCAACTCGGTGGCGCTGCTCGTCGGCGCGGTGGCGGTCATCCCGGTCGGCCTGCTCGTCGACCGCTTCGCCCGCATCCCGATGCTCGCTCTCAGCATGCTCCTGTGGAGCGCGACGACTCTCCTCGGAGCCGTCGCCTCCTCATATTCGATGTTGTTGCTCACCCGGGTCGGGCTGGGGGCGGTCGCGGCCACTGCCGGGCCGGCGATCGCCTCGCTGACCGGGGACTACTTCCCCGCGCGCGAGCGGGCGCGCGTGTACGGCTACATCCTGAGCGGCGAGATCGCGGGCACCGCGGCCGGCTTCATCGTCAGCGGCACGCTCGCCAGCGTGTTCTCCTGGCGAGTCAGCTTCTTCGTGCTGGCGCTCCCCGGGTTCTGGCTGGCCCGCACCCTGTGGCGCACGGTCCCTGAGCCCCAGCGGGGGGGTCAGAGCCGCCTGGCGCCGGGCACCCTGGACCTCGCCAGCGCCTCCGCCGGCGCGGGACGGACCACGGAGTCTCAGGACGACGCCCCGGTCGAGCCGGAGCGGGACCTGGCCCGCGAGGCGGCCATCCGCCGCGGCTTTGAGCCGAATCCTGACCTCGTCCTCGACCGGGATCCGGCGACCATGACGCTGGCCGACGCAGTGCGCTACGTGCTTCGCGTGCCCACCAACGTGCTGCTGATCATCAGCTCCTCTCTGGGCTACTTCTTCTTCGCCGGGCTGCAGACGTTCGCGCTCGTGTTCCTCCGGGGCCACTTCGGCACCAGCGAGGCGACGGCCACCCTCGTCCTGGGGCTCCTCGTCGCCGGCTCGCTGATCGGCACGTTGGCCAGCGGTCCGATCAGCGACCTCCTCACGCGTCACGGGTACTTCGAGGCCCGGGTCCTCGTCCCCGCCGTCAGCAATCTCGCCGCTGCCGGGCTGCTCATCCCCGGGTTTCTGGCCGGCCGGCTCGGCTCGGGCATCTGGTTCTGCGTCGCCGGCGCGGCCATGATCTCGGCGGCCAACCCGCCACTCGACGCCGCGCGGCTGGACATCATGCCCGCCGGCCTGTGGGGGCGGGCCGAGAGTATCCGCACGTTCCTGCGCTCGATGGCGCAGGCCCTGGCGCCGCTCATCTTCGGCGCCGTCGCCGACCTGATCGCGGGGTTCGTCCCGCCGCAGGCGCCCATCGGCACCCACGCCCACAACGTCGTCTCGTCGGCGACGGGCACCGGCCTCCAGATCTGCTTCCTCATCATGCTGGTGACGCTGGCCGGAGCCGGCGTCATCCTGCTGCGCGCCCGCCACACCTATCCGACCGACGTCGCCACCGCGGCGGCGTCGTGGAGCGCGCCCGGGGCGGCGCCCCCGGCCGCCCAGCCGGAGTAGGCGCGGGCGGTCGGCTCAGACGAGCCTGGCGTCGAGCGTGATCTCGCCGACCCCGGCCAGGGCGCGGGAAACGGGGCACCCCTCCTTGGCCTGCTGGGCATAGCCGGAGAACTGGTCGTGATCGATACCGGGCACCTTTCCCTCGGTCACCAGGTCGATCTGGTTGATCGCCGGGCCGCCCTCGGCCATCCGGAGGTGGACCTTGGCGGTCGTGCTCACCGAGTCCGGCGGGTGACCGGCCTCGGCCAGGATGCTGCTCAGCGCCATCGAGAAGCAGCTGGCGTGGGCGGCCGCGATCAGCTCCTCCGGGTTGGTGCCCGGCTCATCCTCGAACCGCGTCTTGAACGAGTACTTGCCGGAGATCACGCCGGAGGATCCCTCAAAGCTCCCTGACCCGCTCCTGAGATCGCCCTGCCACTCCGCCGTTGCGTTGCGCGTCGCCATCGGTCAGCCTCCGTCTCGAGGGTTGGTGCCTGCCAGCAGCCTATCTGTGGCCGGGTCACGGGAACCGCCGAAGTGGACGTCGAGGACCACAGCGAACAGCGGGTTCTCCGGCGCGGCCTGCGCAAACAGCGTCATGCTGGAGCGGAGCTTCACCGCATCGATCCCGCCGAACACCTCCTCCGCCGTCCGCCCGCTCAGCTCGGCGACGGTGCGCGCGCACTCCAGCAACCGCGGCCCCAGGACCGGGTGGTCGAGATACGCCCGTGCCTCCTCCAGCGACGAGATCGAGTACCGGCGCGACGTCGGGCTCCGGCCCAGCCCCGCGACCTGCGGGAACACAAACCACATCCAATGGCTGCGCTTGCGCCCCTCTCGCAGCTCCGCGATCGCGGACTCGTACGTGCCGCCGGAGTCCTGGGCGGCGACGAAGCGCTGCAGGTCGTAGGCATCGGCCATCGGCTCTGTCGACCGTAGCGCAGCTCAGGTGGCGGGAGGCCACCTGGGCTGGCACCAGAGACGCCCGCCCCCGACCGAGTTTGGGAAGGGCGGGCGTCCCGTGCGATCTAGACCGTGGCCGGCACCGGAAGGTCAAGCGCGATCGTGTGCTCGTCTCCGCCGCGGGCCACCACGCGCCCGCCGTCGGCGAGCCTGCCGTCGAGGATGGCCCGCGTCAGCTCCTTCTCCAGCGTTCGCCGGATGTGGCGCTTGAGCGGCCGGGCGCCGAACTCCGGGTCGAAGCCCTCGGCGGCCAGCCGGGCGATCAGCTCGGCCTCCACCTCCAGGTCGACCCCGTGCTCCTCCTGCAGCCGGTCCGCGATCCGGGCGCAGATCAGCTCGGCGATCTCCCGGACCTGCTCCTCGGTCAGCGGCGCAAAGACCACCACCTCGTCGATCCGGTTGAGGAACTCCGGTAGGAACGCGCGCTTGGCCGCGGCGATCATCCGGTCGGAATCGGCCCCCGCCCGCCCGGCCTCGGCTCCGGCGAAGCCGAGCGGCCGCTTGGCCTGGCCGGCGCCGAGGTTCGACGTCATGACGACGACCGTGTTGGTGAAGTCCACCGTGCGGCCCTCGCCGTCGGTCAGCCGGCCGTCGTCGAGCACCTGGAGCAGGACGTTCCAGACCTCTGGGTGAGCCTTCTCGATCTCATCGAGCAGGACCACCGAGTACGGCCGCCGCCGGACGGGCTCGGTCAGCTGTCCGCCGTCGCCGTAGCCGACGTATCCCGGAGGCGAGCCGATCAGCCGGGCCACCGTGTGCGGCTCCCGGTACTCGGACATGTCGATCCGGACGAGCGACTTCTCGGTCGCGAACAACCGCTCGGCCAGTGCCTTGACCAGCTCGGTCTTGCCGACGCCGGTGGGCCCCAGGAACAGGAAGCTGCCCAGGGGACGATCCGGCTCGGCCAGTCCGGCCCGCGCGTGGCGAACGGTCTCGGCCACTGCCTGCACGGCCTCGTTCTGGCCGACGACCCGGCGGTGCAGGTCGTCCTCCAGCGTGCCCAGGCGCTCCAGCTCCGCCGCCACCAGCTCCCCGACGGGAATGCCGGTGCGCGCGGCGACGACCTCAGCGATCTCGGCCTCGCCGACCACGGCGGACCCGGCCGACCCGCTGCCGTCACCGGTCCGCGGCAGCGCCGCAACCTTCGCCTCCAATCGGTCGATGTGCGCCTTCAGCTGGCCGGCCTCCTCATATGCCTCGGCATCGACGGCCGCCTGCTTCTCGGCCCGCAGCCGCTCCAGTTCGGTCTGCAGCCGCTGCCGCTCGTCCGCGCCCGCCGGCTGGCGCAGCCGCAGCCGCGCGCCGGCCTGATCGACCAGGTCGATGGCCTTGTCCGGCAGCCGATACTCGCTGATGTAGCGGTCCGAGAGCCGAGCGGCGGCCTCGAGCGCGTCGTCGGTGATCTCCACGTGGTGATGCGACTGGTACTGCGAGCGCAGCCCGCGCAGGATCGCCACCGTGTCGGCCACCGACGGCTCCTCCACCATCACCGGCGAGAAGCGCCGGGCCAGGGCCGTGTCACGCTCGATCTGGCGGTACTCGGCCAGCGTCGTCGCGCCGACCATGCGGAGCTCGCCGCGCGCCAGCATCGGCTTGAGCATGTTGGCCGCGTCCATGGCTCCCTCGGCCGCACCGGCTCCGAGCACGGTGTGCAGCTCGTCGACGAACAGGATCACCTGACCCTTCGCCGCCACGACCTCCTCGAGCGCCGCCTTCAGGCGCTGCTCGAAGGCGCCGCGGAACTGCGTGCCGGCAATCATGCCGGCCAGGTCAAGGGCGACGACGCGGACGCCGCCCAGCGGCTCCGGGACCTCGTCCTGGGCGATCCGCAGCGCCAGGCCCTCGGCGATCGCCGTCTTGCCCACGCCGGCCTCACCGATCAGCGCCGCATTGTTCTTGCGGCGCCGGGTCAGAACCTCCACGACCTGCTCGATCTCCTGGTCGCGGCCGATGACCGGATCGATCCGGCCCGCCCGGGCGTCGGCGGTGAGGTCGCGCCCAAACTTGTCCAGCGCAGGGGTCGCCGAGCCCCGGCGCGCGTCAGCCCGCTCGCGCACGGCCGCGGCCGCACCGGGGTCACCCATCGCCGGGCGGGCCGAATACGGGCCGAGCAGCCCACCGTCGGGCACGCCGCCCTGCTGCTGGGCCAGCGCCTCGCGCGCGCAACGTTCGCACAGGAGTCCGGTGCGACGAGAGCCGCCGCCCGCGAACATCACCTGCACGACGCCTGGGTGCTCTCCGCAGATGTCGCAGAGGCGGGTATTCATGCTGCTATTCGTCTCAAAGTCCACGATTACTCATCTCCGATCTGACCCAACATATCTAAGTCGGATCGACTGAGATTCTAGCGGACTTGTACGACGATGGTCGTACGAAAGTCAGATCGTGGACCGAGCCCGGCCGCCCGCCGCCCGCCGGGCCCGGTCAAGCCAGGGCCGCGCGCCCAGACGATCGAACGTCTCGGTCGCCGCATTCAGCCCGGCCCGGGCGCCGGCGGCCTCGGGCAGGTGCTCGAACAGCTCGAGGCGCAGCACCGCCTCATCGAAGGCGAGGCGGGCCTCGGCCGCAATCTCGATCGCCTCCGACCAGCCGGCGGCGGCCCGGGCCGGCTGCCCGGCGCGGGCTGCCAGCAGCGCGTCGACCCGCGCGATCTGCACCCGCACCACCGGCGACGTCGAGGGGACGACGTCGCGCCGCAGCGCGCTGGCGGTGTCCCGCATCGGAGTGTCCTCGCTCGCCCGGCTGATCAGGTCGACCGCCAGCGGCAGCCACATCGGCCACTCCGCATAGTCCCCGGACTGGGCCCGGTCGATGACCTCCGCGGCGGCGGACGGGTCGCCGGCGAGATGGGCGAGGGCGACCTCGCGCAGGCTCCGATAGTCGCTCTCGAACGCCGCGCCGGACTCGGCCTGGTCTGCGTCGAACTCCGCAATGACGCGGCGGGCCCACTCCACGTCCCCGCGCTGGACGGCGACAAGCAGCGGGGGCCCGATGACCATCCCCCGGTTGGCCGGAGCGGTCTGGGGTGCGACCTCCTCGATCGTGGCCACGGCCTCGTCCCAGCTTCCCAGCGCGAACAGGGCACGCGCCACGTACAGCGCGGCCGTGTTGCGGTGCACGCGGTTGGCCAGGCGTTCGCCCGCCGCCATCGCCTCCTGCCCGGCGGCCACCGCCTGGTCGAAGCGACCCAGCGCGGTGTAGGTGACGGCGAGGTTCCCCAGCGAGGCCGGGACCTCGGAGGGCGCCCAGCGCCGCCGGGTCTCCAGCGCCGCTTCGAACAGCGGCAGGGCCTCGACGGGCCGGCCGAGCTCGATGAGCGCCGACGCTCGGCAGTTGAGGGCGAATCCCAGCTCCTCGTCCGCGCCGGCCTCGACCGCGGCGTCGGCCGCCTCGGCGGCGATCAGCTCGGCCGCCTCGGCCGAGCCGTCGGAGTAGAGGATGCCCGCCAGCCATCCCGCCGCGTCGGCGAAAGCGGCGTCCCGCCGGCCCCGGAGCGCGTCGTAGACCTCGCGCAGCGCCGGGATGAGCTCCGCCGGTGGCAGGCTCCACCGATAGACGCACAGCTCCCGGGCTCGGAGGCGGAGCGCCTCGCGCGTGCGGCCGGCCTGCTGGTGCAGGCGCTGGGCGGCGGCGTAGTGCCCGGCGGCGACCTGCTCCTGGTTGCCGTAGCGCTCCGCGCACCGAGCGGCCCGCACCAGGTGCTCGGCCTGCCGGGCCTCGTCGATCTCGATCCGAGCGGCCTGGGCGAACAGCGCCACCGCCTCGTTGAGCGCGCCCACGGCGTCGGCCCGTTGGCCGGCGTCCAACGTCAGCCGGAGCGCCCGCCGGCGGATCTCGGCGGCGTCGGGCGCGGTCGGCTGGGCCTCCAGCGCCGCGACCAGGTGCCCGGCCAGGATGGCAGCGAGATCCGCTCCCGGGGCCTGCTGGGCCAGGTACTCGACGGCCGCCAGGTGCCGGGCCTTGCGCTCGCGCTTGGACAGCGTGTCGAGGACGACCCGCTGGACCTGGCGGTGAACGAACGCATATGTGCCCGGCGCCGGCGACCGGGGGTCGGTGTCGACCGACAGGAACTGCTTGGCCACCAGCCCGCCGAGAAGCGACCGGGCGTCGCCGGGGCTGACGCCGGCCAGTGCGGCGGCGGCGGGACCGGCGAAGCGCTGGCCGAGGACGGCGCCGCTGCGCAGCAGGCGCCGCTCCAGCTCGCCGAGACGGTCCAGGCGCGCGGCCACCAGCGCGTGGATGCTGGGCGGCACCTCGAGCTCGTCGACCTCGGCCACCAGCCGGTAGCGCTGGGTGTCGCCGGCGGCCACCATCACCCCTCGGTCGGCGAGCATCCGCAACGACTCCACCGCGAACAGGGGGACCCCGCCGGCGTGCTCGCCCACGCTGCGCAGCAGCGGCGCCGGCGCATCCTCGACCGCCGCGGCGACGAGCGCCTCGATGTCCGCTTCGCTCAGCGGCCCCAGCTCGATCAGCTCGCCGAACGCCGTCAACGGCGCGAGCCGGTCATCCGGCCGGCTGAACACAAAGATGAGGATTCGCGACCGGGACGCCCACTCGGTCAGGTGGACGATGAAGTCGAACAGCCCCTGGTCGGCCCAGTGCAGGTCCTGGAACACCATGACCACGGGTGCGCGCTCGGCCAAACGCTCAAACAGCAGGCGCCAGGCCGAGAAGAGCTCGCCCCGGTCGATGAGCTCGCGGCCGTCGTCGAGCCCCAGCAACCGGCGCAGACCTCTCAGCACACGCTCGCCCGTGGCCGGGTCGGCCGTGGCGAACCCGTCGTCGACGAGCGCCGCCAGCCCGCGGCGCTGGACCTCCTCCGGTTGCTCGGCGCTGATCCCGGCACGGGTCCGCACCATCTCGGCCAGCGCGGAGAAGCCGACGCCCCGGCCGAAGCTGGATGCCTGGCCGTGGTGCCAGAGCATCGTCGCGGCCAGTCCGTCGCCGTACTTGCGCAGCTCCCACACCAGGCGCGACTTGCCCAGGCCGGGCTCGCCCACCACGGTCACCAGCGTCAGGCCCGCCGGCGGTCCGAGCAGTGCGTCGACGGCGCGGCGGATCCTGGCCATCTCCTCCGCGCGCCCCACCAGGGGAAGCTCCAGGTCGCTCCGTCCTGCGCCGCCCACCGCCGCGACGACGCGCAGGGCCCGCCAGGTGTGGACCGGGTCCGTCTTGCCCTTGACCGCGTGCGTGCCCGCATCCTCATAGGCGATCGCCTGAGCGGTGACGGCGTGCGTCACGTCGTCGACCAGGACCGCGCCCGGCGGCGCGAGCGACTGGATCCGGGAGGCGGTGTTGATGGCATCGCCGATCACCATCCCCTCGGTGATCGCCTCCAGTTCGACCGCCGCCTGTCCGGTGAGGACGCCAACCCGGAGGCGCAGCGTCACTCCCAGGCGTTCCCCCAGCTCGGTGACCGCCGCCACCAGGTCCAGGGCCGCGCGCACCGCCCGCTCGGCGTCGTCCTCGTTGGCGACCGGCGCGCCCCACAGCGCCATGACGGCGTCGCCGATGAACTTCTCCACGTGGCCGCCGTAGGAATCGACGGTTCGCCGCGACAGGTCGAAGTACTCCGACAGCATCTCGCGCACGTCCTCCGCATCGTGGCGCTCGCTGAACGCCGTGAAGCCCGTGAGGTCGGCGAACAGCACCGACACCTGGCGGCGCTCGACCGTCGACCCCGCCGGCAGGTGCGGGGCGGATGCGGCCGGAGCCGGCGCCACGGCGCTCAGCGGCGTCCCGCATTCCAGGCAGAACCGCTGCTCGGCCTGCGCGGCGACCGTGCCGCAGCTTGGGCAGCGGGGCAGGAGGGGGGCTCCGCACTCGCCGCAGAACTTGGCGCCGGGCGGGACCGGTGCAGCGCAGCGGGAGCAGAGCGCGGTCACTAGATGATGCAGCGCGCTGGCTGGGCCCGGGGACCACCCGCGCGCCGGCGGTCGGCCGGCGCGGGCTGTCCGATCGGGCAGCCGCCGCCCTTGCCGTTGAGCAGCGGCAGCGCCGTCTGGTACTGCCCCACGATCGGCGCCGCGCAGACCGACGCCGGATTGCCGCCGGTCACCTGGCACAGCTCGGCGGTCACCACCTCCGCCTCGCCGCCGATGGCCTGCGCCGGAATGCCGGCCGGGTCGCCGAAGGCGCCCGCGACGCCGGCCCACGACAGCCTGCCGATCAGCCCCGGCTGGACCGTGGAGCCGACCTGGATGAAGCGGTTGGCGACGTCGATGAACGGCGTCTGGCCCGGCCCGTCGTACCGGTCGAGCAGAGTCCGTTCGGTGGCCGGCGGCTGTGCCAGGCGGACGTACGTGCTGCCGTGCCGGACGTTGCCCAGCATCTCGACGGGGAGGAACGACACCCAGGGGCTCCGGTAGCTGGAGCCCCGGAAGGTCAGCGTGGGAATCCCGGGGCCGTCGGAGGGGTCCGACTGCATCAGGCGCAGACGCGAGAACGTGCCGAACTGCGACAGCGCGATGACCATGCCCCAGCGCTGCACGGCGCAGAACGGGCACCCCTCGGCGCCGCCGAAGAACAGCTCCGGCTTGCCGGCACGGCGCAGCGGCCGGAGCGTGTGCATGATCCGGGGTCCGGCCAGCCCGATCGTCCGGCTGCCCAGAGCGTTCTCGGCGGCCGTGGCCAGCGCGTCGACGGGCACGTGGGTGATCTCGTCGCCGACGAGCTGCGTCAGGGCGGTGAATGCGTCCCGCCAGGCGCGCTCGGAGGCACCCACCGCGGCGCCGAACGCGCCCCGGGCGGCCAGCCTGCGCGCCGAGGCCAGGGCCTGCCGAGCCCGGCCGACCATCCCGGGATCGCCGCCCGCGGCCTGCCCCACCGCCGTCGCGGCGACCTGCTGCGCCGCCCCGGCGATCAGCGCCTCATCGCCGCGCACGGTTGTGCCGGAGACGTGCCGCAGATCCGACAGCGCCGCCGACAACCCGGTGAACACCGTCCCGCCGTACGCGGGGGCGATGGTCTCGCGACCGCTCATCCACAGCTCCGGCGCGGTGGCCCGTGTCAGCGCAGCCGCCGCGCCGGCGGTGGCCGTGCGGGGCGAGCGCGTCCGCGCCGTCCGGGCCCGGACGTGGAGGCGGCGCTCGAGTCGCACCAGGGTGGCCCGCGGGGAGCGGCTCGTGGCTGCCTGGGCGCCGGGCGCGGGGGCGAGGACGCAGACGGCGGCGATGAGGGCCGCGACGCCCGGCAACCGCACGACGGGCACGCGCGGGCTAATGGAGGTGCCGGTCACGGGCGGCGATCACCCCCCGGGATGTGCAGACCGCCTTCGGCCGGCCGGCGGTGACCTGGCAGATGGCGGCGGAGAACAGGTTGGCCAGCCCGTCGACGCGCTGGGCGATCCGGTTGCGGGGATCGCTGAGGCTCCCGGCGATCTGCGACCACGAGCGGTGGGCCAGGTCGCCGGGTGAGAAGGCCGAGTTCAGAAAGCCGAAGGCCCCGCCGACGTCAACCGCCGGCGCCTGGCCCTGGCGGTCGAACTGGTTGAGGGCGGCCATCTCGCCGCGGCTTCCGTTCTGCAGGTTCCTGCCGGTCACCGTCTGCCAGACGATGTGGGCGAAGCTGAGATAGCTGCTCTGGTAGCGAGCGTCGAGGAAGCTCAAGCCGTGCGTATACGGGAAACAGGAGACCGGCTTGAGCGCGCACGGGTCGCTCGACAGCCTGCAGTAGTACGTGCCGGAATTGATCTCGCGCAGGCCGGTCAGCGTGCCGAAGCGACTGAGCGCCACCGCCAGCCCCCAGCTGTTGGCCGCGCAATGCGGGCACCAGGCCAGGTTGGCCGTGATGAGCTCCGGCTTACCGAGCCGGCGGAGATGGCGGTGCAGCCTGATCACTGACATGCCCACCGCCGGGCTCTGCAGGACGCCGGCGCCGACCCGGTTCAGCGTGCTCGCCGGCACGTGCGTCACGAGCTGGGTGATCTGGGCCGGAGCGGGAACCGACCCGTCAGTCCGCGCTGCCGCCACGTCGGTGCCGAACGCCCATCCAAGCACCACCAGGAGCCCTACGACAAACCCCAAACGCCCCACGGCGGGCAACGTACCTCGGATGCGCCGCCTGCGCAACCGGTCCGGCGTCAGCTACCGGCCACCGGAGTCAGGTCAGAACGGCAGCGTGTGCACGACCGGCGCCCCGGGCGGCCATTGCAGGCCGGGTCGCAGCGGGCGCCACATCGTGTGCTGGGTCATCGGCGCGTACCCGTGTGGCTGCCTGACGAGCACCCGCTCGCCGATGAGACTGAAGCCGAGCCGGAGATACAGCCCCGTCCGGTCGGCACGGCAGAAGAGGACGGCGAAATCCGGCCCCATCGACCGCGCCCGGTCCACCGCCGCGTCGACGACCGTGCGAGCCAACCCCTGGCCGCGATGTCCGGCGTTGACGATCACGCCGCCGATGCCGACCACCGGGAACCGCACGCCGCTCACCTCCATCTCCGACACGGTCAGGCCGGCCGACGCGAGGAGCCGTCCGTCGTCGCCCCGGAGAGCGACGTGACGTTCCTTGGGGCGAAACTGGAGCGGTGCTCCGGCCTCGTCGAACGGGTCGGCCTCGTCGCCCTCCAGCTGAGCGCGGTCGGCGTCGGTCAGCTCGCCCAACTCCACCAGCTTGGCGGAGCGCCGGTGTGCGGCTTGGGCCTCGGTGTGCACGATGACGTGCTTCCCGCGCTCAGGCTCGGCAAACGGTGGGCGGCCGGCCGGGCTCAGGCCGGCGGTGCCACGACCGGCTGGATGTGCGAGATGATGCGCCCTTCGAGCACGAGGTGGACGGCGAAGCACGGCGGCTCCGACACGAACCGCAGCTCGCCGGGAGCGAAGTCGAGGGCCAGCTGCACGTCGGTGCTGGGGATGGCGAGCACGGTCGCCGCGCCCAATGCTCCGACGATCGCCCGGTGGACATGCCCGCAGGCCATCACCTGGACCTGTGGATGGCGGGCCAGGATCTCGCCCAGGGCGCGCCGGTCGGCCTCGGCGATGCCGATCGCGTCCATCGCCGGAATGCCGGTGACGATTGGGGGGTGGTGCATGGCCAGCAGCGTCGGGGTCGAGGTGTCCGCGGCCAGGGTCGTCTCCAGCCACTCCAGCCGGGCCGGGTCAAGCCGGCCGCCGTCGCTGCCCGGCCGGGTGCTGTCCAGCGCCACCAGGCGCAGCGGTCCCAGCTCCACGGCGTAGCTGACGGCGCCCGGCGGGTCGAAGTGCCGGCGCAGGCCGGCGCCATCGTCGTGATTTCCGGGGACCGGATACAGCGGAGCGCCGAGGCGGTCGAGGATCGCCCGCGCCTCGGCGTACTCGTCATCGGTGGGGGTGCTGGCGACGTCGCCGGTGACGACGACCGCGTCCGGTGCGCGGCCGAGGAGGTCGCCGACGGCCGCGACCGCCGCAGCCAGGGAGGCGGCGGCGTCGGCGCTCCACCGGGCGCCGATGTGGGGGTCGGTCAGCTGCACGACGGTGAACGGCACGATGGCAGCCTAGATGGTTGATTCCACGCCCCCGCCTGATCAACCCTCGGGACGCGCGCGGTCGCGGTTGGCGCCGAGCCGGCACGCCCAGGCGGGTTGGTACATTGGGCGCCTCTGTGACGGTCGATCGGCGCGAGACGGCGAGGTGGTTTTCGTAGCCCCGGGGACGCTTGCGGGCGCCGGGAGCGAACTGATGGGCGTGGCGGTGCAGGGGCTGGCGGTTCTGCTGGCGCTGGCCGGCCTGGCCAAGCTGCGCCGGCCCCGGCCGTCCACCGAGGCGCTGCGGGCCGCCGGCTTCCCGGCCCCGGCGGCGCTCGTCCGCGTGCTCTCGGTCGGCGAGCTTGCCGCCGCCGCCGCGGGCCTGCTCCTCGGCGGGCGAGCCGCCCCGGCGATGCTGGCGGCCGCGTTTCTCTGCCTGGCCGGCGGAGCGGCCCTCGGCGGAGGAGCCGCCGGCGGCGTTGCTTGTGGCTGCTTCGGCGACGAGGGTGGCCCCGCGCTCGGCCGCCGGCACGTCGTGGCCAACCTGGCGGCCGCCGGTCTGTGCCTGGCGGCGATCTCGGTGGCGCCCGCCGGCCTGCCCCAGCTCGCCGTCCGGCACCCGCCCATCGCGCTGGTCAGCGGCCTGCTCGCGCTGGCGCTCGCCCTGGGCCTCCGCGCCTGGCTGCGCGGCGCCCGCCTGCCCGGGGTCGAGACGATGGCGCTGCGGCTGGCCGAGTCCTCCGCCCATGCGCTCGAGGCTCGGTTCTCCCGGCGCTCGGCCCTCGTCCGTCTGGCGGTGGCCGGCTCGGCGCTCAGCATCGCACCGCTGCGCTATCTCCTGTACCCGGGGACGGCGCTCGGGGTCGTGCTCCCCGGCGACTGCCGGGACGGGCTGTGCACCGACGGCTACACCGCGTTCTGCTGCGAGATCAACCAGGGCGTCAACGGGTGTCCCGCCGGGACATTCATCGGCGGCTGGTGGAAGTGCACGGATTACCGGGGCCAGCAGCTCTGCCAGGACGCGGGCGTGCGCTACTACATCGACTGCAACTCGCTGCCCGGACATCCCTTCCCCGGCGGGTGCCGGTGCGCGAACGGCTCGTGCCACCACCGCCGGCAGGCCTGCAACGTGTTTCGCTACGGGCAGTGCAACACCCACATCAAGGGGACGACGCCGGTCGTCTGCCGGGTGGTGACGTGTGAGAACCCGGGGCGCATCCACGGGTTTGGCTGCAGCTCGGCGCTGATGGTCGACGACGCCGTCTGTGGGCACGAGGCGGCCTGCCTGGAGCCGCCCGCCGTCCAATTCCCCGGGGGCGGCGGAGCCTAGCCGCGATGACGGTCCTCGCCATCGTCGACACGGTGCTGCTGGTCGTCGCGCTCGTGTACATCGTCGCGCTCCTGCGCAGCCACGCCGACATCCTGCGGCGCCTCGCGCTGCTGGAGGAGGACCCCGCCCGCCGGCAGGCCCGCTCGCCCGCGCCCTCGAACGGGCGTCCGGTCCGGGGCGACGATGAGATCGACGCCCCGGCGCCGATCAGCGGGACGACGCTCGCCGGCGACTCCGTCGCGCTGTCGTTCGGACCCGGTTCGCCGCCGACGCTGCTGGCGTTCCTGACCAGCGGCTGCACGTCCTGCGCGCCGTTCTGGGCGGGCCTGCGCGAGACGGAGGATCAGCCGTCGCTGGCCGAGCGCGTCATCGTGGTCACCCACGACTCCACTCGCGAGAGCCCGGCGCGCGTCGCCCGTCTCGCTCCCGCCGAGGCCGAGATCGTCATGTCGAGCGCGGCCTGGGAGCGGTACGCGGTCCCCTCGTCGCCGCACTTCGTCCTCACCGACGGACGGGGCGGCATCCGCGGCCGCGGGTCGGCTCTGAGCTGGTCGCAGCTGGAGACGATGGTCGGCGAGGCCCGGGCCGATGCCGACGCGGTCACCCTCGGGGCGGCGCGCACGACCGAGGAGCGCGCGGCCCGGTCGGCCGAGGCGCTGGCGCGGGCGGGCATCCGCCCCGGCCACCCCAGCCTGTTCCCCAGCAGCGCCGCCCCGCCGGCGCCGACCGAGGAGCGCTGAGGTCGCCGTTCTCCTGCCGGCGTTCCTGATCCTGGCGGTGGTCGGCGGCGTGCGCGCCGCCTGGTCGCCCTGAGGCCAGTCGATGCTCGCGAGCATCACTCCGCTCGGGGAGCGGAGCCGGGGATTCTCCTGGGGCCTGACCGCGGCCGCCTTCGCCGTGGGGGCGGTGGCGGCGGGCGCGCTCGGCGGCGCGGTCGGTGGCGCGCTCGGCTCGCTGGCGCCGAGCGGCGGCTGGCGGATGGCCGTGGGGCTGGCCGTGCTCGTCGCGGCGGTCGGCGTCGACGCCACGCCCCTCGGCCGGCGACTGCCCACGAGCCGCCGCCAGGTCAACGAGGACTGGATGGCCCGCTACCGCGGCTGGGTGTACGGCGTCGCCTTCGGCGCCCAACTCGGCGCCGGCCTGGCCACCGTGGTCACGAGCGCGGCGATCTACGCCGCCGCCGTGGGTGCGGTGCTGTGCGGGACGGTCGCCGGTGGAGCGGCCGTCGGCGCGGCGTTCGGCCTGACGCGGGCCCTGTCGCTGCTGCCGGCCCGCATGGCGCGGGACGGCGCCGGGCTGATGCGCCTGCACGCCGCCCTGGGCCGCCTGGAGCTGCCAGCCCGGCGGCTGGTGGTGGCGGGGGAGATCGTCGGTGCGGCGCTGCTGATCGGCCGGCTGGCATGAGGACGAGCGCCCACGGGCTGTCGATCGAGGTGCCTCACGGCTGGGAGGCGCGGATCGTGCGCCGCTCGGACAGCGCGCCGTTCTTGCACCTGGCGAGCTTCGCGCTGCCCGCCGACGCCGGGCAGTTCGGCGCCGCCATCACCGGGCGGATGGGCGCTGACAGCGCGTTCGCCGCCGTCGTCGAGTATCTCGTCGACCCTGACGTCACGCCGGGCGCCGGATTGTTCGGATCGCGGTGGAAGCCGCGGCTGGGCCTCCACGAATTCCGCCACAACCAGCTCCAGATCATGCGCCCCGGCCATCTCGGCGTGCAGCGCTTCTTCACCGAGGCGGGGCGGCCCTACTGCCTGTACGCGGTGATCGCCCCGGTCCGGCGGCGCCCGGCGCAGCTGGCCGGCGAGCTCTCGGCGGTGCTGAGGACGCTGCGCTTTCACCCGCGCGGCTGACCCCGGGGAGGGTCCAGCCGGCGGCCCGCCGCCGGGGGCCCGGCGCGGGCGTGGCGTCAGCCCGCCGGGGCCGGGACGACGACCTGCTGGGACTGCGTTGCGGTCAGCCCGGCGGCGTCGGTGACGGTCAGGGACACCGTGTAGGTGCCGGGCGCGGTGAACGCATGGGCGGCCTGCGGGGTGGTCGCGGTGTTGGCGGCCCCGGACGCCGGGTCGCCGAATTGCCAGGCATACGCGGTGAGGGGCGCCTGGTCGCCGCCCGGCGCGGACGTGCTGGCGAACGTCGCCGTCTCGGTACCGGGGGCGACGGCGGCCGAGAAGGCGGCCGTCGGCGGCGAGGGGGGAGGGGAGGCCGCGCCGGAATACGTGGCGGCGTCGTGGCTGGGCCCGGTGGGGCAGATGGTCCGGTCCGGGCGCCGCTGGTTGGTGTACGTGGCGGTCAGCCCGGTCGCAAACGCCATCCCCTGGATGCTGACGGCCTGCGTGACGTCGACGGTCACCCGGTAGGGGACCGCCTGGCCCTGGGGGAAGATGGCGCCCTTGCACCCGAGCGCGGCGAAGAAGCGGCCGTTCCCGGCGTAGCGGCCGACCCCGGTGCGCGAGAGAACGAGCTGATCGAATTGGCCGGCGCTGCGCTCGCGGGTCAGCAGCAGGTGCCGGCAGACGCTCGCCATGCAGTCGCGGGGGAGGATCGTCCATCGGCGGGTGATCCGCTGGCCGCGGTGCTCGCCCTTGACCCGCACGGCGGTCACGATTCGCCCGTGCATGACGAAGGTCCCGCTGACGCGCGCCTCGACGGTGCGGGGGCCGTGGGGGTGGCGCCGCGTCGCCGCACGCACCGGACCGCCGGCGACGGCGCTGAGACCGAGGGTCGCCAGGGCGGCGACGATCAGATGGCGGCTGGACGCGCTCATCCGGCACAGGCTACGCGGCGGCGAAACCAACCGAGGCCCGCGTCGAGCTTGCGCCCGACGGCGGTGGTTCGCTCCATGGCCCCGGGTCAGCTCTGCTTGACGACGGCGTAGACGACCCGCTCGGAGACGTCGATCACCATGTCGCCGATGCGTACGCAGCGGCGGTAGAGCTCCCGCCGGGAGATGCGCTCGCTGCGGTTCTCCAGCTCCAGCAGCGCCGCCATGCCGGTGTAGTACGCGGCCTCGAGCTTTCGCTCCGTCCTGATCGCCGCGTCCGCCGCCTCGGTTGCGGCGTCTCCGTCCATGCCGAGGTGGACGAGCGCCCGGTCGATGTGATGCACCGCCTCCGCCAGCAGCCGTGCCATCTCGCCGATGGCGGCGTCCGGAGCGGATGCCATCGCCTCCGATTCGGAGATCAGATCGCGGGCGTAATCGAGGATCCAGTCGAGGCCGCGGGAGAGGGCGAACACGTCCTCGGGCTCCAGCGGGGTCACAAACGCCGCGCGCAGGGCGCCCAGGAGCTCTCGCTTGGCGATGTCCGCGCGGTGCTCGGCGTCGCGCACCACGTCCGCCGCGGACAGATCGCCGCCCGCCCAGGCCGCGAACGCGTCCAGCCCCTCGATGGTGACGGCGACCTGGGCCCGCAGGAGTCCCAGCACGTCCGGGGTCTCCGGCAGAAACCATCGCCGATGGCTCATGTCACCCACTGCCAGACCACGAGAACGGCGGCGGCCAGCACTCCCGTGACCGGCAGCGTGATCACCCACGCGGCGAGCATGTGGCGGACGACCTCCCAGTGCACGTGCCGCCAGCGGACGCGGCCCCCGCCGACGCCCACGATGGACGAGGCGACGACCTGCGAGGTCGAGATCGGCGCTCCGACGACAGAGCCTCCGAAGATGACGGCGGCGGACGCCGTGGTCGAGGCCAGGCCCTCGATCGACTGGATGCGGTAGATGCGGTGGCCCACCGTCCGGATGATCGGCCATCCGCCCATGGCCGTGCCGGCGGTCAGCGCCGTCGCGCACACCACGATGACCCATGTCGGCGCCGCCAGCGACTGGATCCGCCCGTTGGCCAGCAGCAGGGCGGCGATCACGCCGACCGCCTTCTGGGCATCGTTGGCGCCGTGGCTGAAGGCGAGTGCCGCGGCCGCCGCCCATTGGCCGCCGCGGGCGGGCACGCTCCAGCGACGCGTCGCCCTCCGCGCGCCCCGGCGGATCGTCCGGATCACCAACAGCGCGGCCAACGCGCCGAGCGGCGGCGCGATGGCCAACGCGATGAGCGTGCCGAACACGCCGACCGGATGGCCGTCTTGCACCCCGCCCCAGTTGACGGCCGTGACGCCGCCCTCGGCCAGGGCTGCGCCCACCAACCCGCCGACGAGCGCCTGGGCGGAGCTCGACGGAAGACCGCGGCTCCAGGTCGCCAGATTCCAGCCGACCGCGGCGGCGAGGCCGGCGCCGATCACCTGGTTGGCGGCCGACGCCGAAACGTGCACGATCCCGCCGATCGTGTCCGCGACGGCCGCGCCCAGGAGCAACGGACCGAGCAGGTTGAACACCGAGGCCAGCAGGATCGCCTGGGCCGGTGTCGCCGCCCGGGTCGCCACCAGCGCGGCGATCGAGTTGGCCGCGTCGTGCAGGCCGTTGGTCACCGCGTAGGCGACCGCGAGCACGATCGCGACCACGAGCCCGGCGTCCATTGGGCGACGCTAAGCCCGGGAAGTCCGGGCGCAATCAGGCGTGGGCGCGGTCCCCCGCCGGTAGTTCGTACGGATCCGCGGCGGAGCGCGCCGCTCGAGCCGGTTTGTCGATGCCGGGCCCGGGTAACCCCAATACCTTTGGAGTGCAACTCGGAAGGAGAGCCACATGCTCGCCCTGACCAACGACGCACGCAGCGTGATCGACGACATCATCGACGGCTCTGATTCAGGCGCCGGGGTGCGGATTGCGCCGAATCTCGACGGAGGTGCCCCGGGACAGCTGTCGATGGCGGTGGTCGAGGCCCCGGCCGAGACCGACCAGGTGATCGACACCGGCGGCGGATCGGTCTTCGTGGACGCCGCCGCGGCGACGTTTCTCGATGACAAGGTGCTGGACGCCAGCGTCGACGGCGATTCGATTCACTTCGAACTCGTCAGCCAGCCGCACTGAGCGAGCGGTGCCGGCACCTCTCGCGCTGAACCACTTCGCGAGGGGTGGCACAACAGCATCGGATCAGCCCTCCTCCCTGGGCGAGGGTGGCCTGCGCCAAACACCCCTACCGGGGCGCTAAGTCGCGCGTTACACGCCCCACGGCTTCGATATCTCGGCGAAGCGGTGGATTCTCTCTCCGAACCGGAGGCGTCATCCGCAAGTCCCGGACACTCGCGCGGAACCCCGGGCCATATGGGTCCATCCCGTCCGGCAACGCCGCCAGATATTCCGGAGGCATGAAGGCGAACGTCAAGCGCACAAACAATGCCGGTAGAAGGAGGTAGAGAACCAGGTACGCGCCCAGGAGGATCACCCCGCTGTGCCACACGATATTCCAAGCGGTCCCGGTGGGCCCGCCCCACGGATCGGCTCCGGCGCCAATACCCGCCTCGAAAAGACCAACTGGGAGTCCGATGGCCATCCAGCCCCCGATGACGTAGGACAGCGTGCGTGACCAAGTGGCCAGCGTGAGAGACAGCCGCGACATGCTGATGCTCTTCAACTGGGAGGCGTGGCAGATCATCGACAATCGCTGAAACATTCGCCCCCCACTGCGAAATCCATGCAAGAAGAGGCATGCGGCCCGTGGATGACCGTGTGGTCAGATCAGTGCCAGCGGGGTTGGCGCCCGTCAGAAGCTCATCTAGCACGACGTGATGCTGACTAAGCCATCCGTTCGGGGTTATGCGAACATACGTTCGGTGCGCGAGTACTCCTACACCGTGGCCGAGCACGACCCGGATCGACCGTGGATCGTCGTCGGTGAGATCACTGGCTGACCTATCCGTCCCGACGGTGCTACGGGATGCGGGCGTAGTCGACCTCGATGCCGATACTTGCGAGGCTCACGGGCAAGGGCGTGCTTCCAGGAGCCGCCACCATCCATGTGCCGAGCCGTGACCCTGACCGCCCGTGGGTCGTCGTCGTCGGTGAAATCCGTCGTCACAGCGTCCAGTTAGAGGACGACGAGAATCTGCGGTTGGGCGGCAGGCGATGGGTGATCCCGGCGCGCGGGTCAACGTGGACGCCATCCCCACCGGCGCGCCAGGCCCTCGACCTCGCGCTCGGGATCGGCGGCGTTCCCCGCGGCCGGATCGTCGAGATCTTCGGCCCGGAGTCATCCGGTAAGACGACGCTCGTCTATCACGTGATCGTCGAGGCTCAGAAGCTGGGCGGGGTGTGCGCGTTCGTCGACGCCGAGCACGCGATGGACCCGCTGTACGCCCAGCACATCGGCGTCAACATCGACGAGCTGCTCGTCTCCCAGCCGGACTACGGCGAGCAGGCGCAGGCGCGCATGATGTCCCAGGCGATGCGCAAGCTCGCCGGCAACCTCAACCGCGCCCAGACGCTGTGCCTGTTCACTAACCAGATCCGGGAGAAGGTGGGCGTGATGTTCCGCTCGCCGGAGACGCAGCCCGGCGGTCGCGCGCTGAAGTTCTATGCCTCCCAGCGCCTGGACATCCGGCGGATCGAGACGCTCAAGGACGGCACCGAGGCGGTGGGCAATCGGGTGCGCGTCAAGGTGGTCAAGAACAAGGTGGCGGCGCCGTTCAAGCGGGAGGCGGCGCCGCCACGCGACGTCCCGGCTGCTGTCGGCGTCCGGGTTCGTCCGGGCCGTCGCGTCGCTGGGAGCAGCGGTCGCGTGCCTGCTGCGGATCCTTACCGAGCTGGCGAGGATTCTCGGGCTGTCGTGACGGCCGGCTGGGACCGGCTGCTCTGCGGACGGGTGGACTCTTATCGGGATTCACCCGTCCCCAGAGCCGTGCGCCGTCGCCGGATGGGTTGCTCCAGGCATCGCTGGTGCTGGGCTTACTGGTCAAGCTTTGCTGATCGGCGGATGTCGGGAAGAGCGGACTCTGCGCGCTGCTAGCCGACAGCGTCCTCGTTGGATATGCCCCTTTGGGGGACTGATGCCGTTGGCATTGACCCCGAAGTCGTCCCCGGACCAGGGTCGCACCCCGGCGTGCCGCCCGCTACGTAGTCTCCCGGGCACCCGGATCCTGAGGGCCGCTCCGGCGCCTCTGTGAGGGCGACAGTTTGCCAAAGCACCCCTGGAGGCGTACAGTCGTCGTGGGGCTATGGCAGATCCTTGGGTGAACTTTCGGTACGAATACGTAAGCGGTGTGGGGTCCGTATTCGAGATCCAGGGGAGCGTCGTCGACATCATGGTCACGAATCGTGGTGCTGTTGACGGCATTGCCAGGGCGTACCTCTCGCAGGGCAACACAACCAAATTTGACAGCGATAACGGTACGGTCGGACCAGGGGACCTGTGGTCGGTGGGTTACAGCCCTGAGACCCCAGAGGATCTTGGCCAATACTGGGGTCGCATCTTCACGACGTCGGCGGACCTAGTTCCGAGCATGCGCATCTGGCGATCGCAAGTCGAGAACGAGCCTCCGATCTCGGACGTCTACTTTGCGCCAGGCGATTTTGCAGTCTTTGAGCTCCGCCGCATTGTGTTCCAGCCGCCGCCCGTCGGCGGCACGCGCGCTTAGCCTGTCTAGGCCGAACTGACTACAGGCTCCCCCGATAGGGAGGGCTTCG
>CAWJOS010000007.1:0-92687 GCA_963844555.1 uncultured Solirubrobacteraceae bacterium | reverse complement strand
TCAGCGGCTTGACGCTCTGGCTGCCGTGATCGGACCAGACCATGAAGGTCCCGTCGGCCTTGAACATGAGCAGCCGGGTCGCCTCGGCCAGGTGGGTGACGAGGCGCCCGGAGTAGTCGACGGAGCAACGGGCGACGAGAAGGCGCATGGCGCAACACCCTACGGGCGTCGCCGGACACCCGGACGGCCGCTCGAAGCGTCTAGGAGGGCCAGATGAACGTGTCGGTCGCCCCGGAGGCCATGCGGTAGCTCAGGTAGCCGCGACGGTACGCGATAGCGATGGCCCGCGTCTGCAGGGAGTTGTTGTAGGCGACGAGCACGATCGACCCGTCCGGGTTGAGGAAGGCGACGTCGTCGACCCCGGGGCCGATCCCGTAGCCGTCGGTCACCAGGCGCGTGGAGTAGATGCGCGCCGCGCCCGGCTGCACGAACTTCGTGGTCTGGCCGAACTGGTAGTAGTTGAGGCCGAACGTCGCCCGGCCCGTCTGCTCGTCGACGGTCACGAGGCCGGTGCAGCCCGGGCAGCCCCAGCTCATGGTGCCCTCGTACGGGCCGCCCTGCGGGTCGAGCGCCAGGTTCCACAGCTGGACTCCGCTGGCCCAGTTGCGCGCGGCGTCGATCGGCACCTCGGCCGTGGCGTACGGGATGATCCCTGGCGAGCACTCGTTGACGAGCAGGGGCAGGTTGGGGTATTCGTCGTGCAGCGTCGTCAGCTGGGTCAGGCCGGCGTAACAGTGGAAGGCGATCCCGTGGAGGGTCGGGGCCGCCGGACCGGACAGCAGGGCCTGGGCGTCGGCGAGCGGCGTGTCGTCGTTGCCGTAGATCTGAGGGCTCAGTCCGGCGGCGCTGAGCGCCGGGGCCAGGTTGTCCGGCAGGAACGTCGCGTCGTCAGAGGCCGATAGGTTGGTGCCGGGCCACCCGGAGGGCGAATTCGGCTCATTCATAGGGGTGATGGCGTCGATCGGCACTCCCTGCGCCGCGTAGTCCTGGATGAAGTCGACGAAGTACTGGGCCAACGCCGGGTAGTAGCGCGGGTCGACGATGCCCGCCAGGTTGATGTTGTTGAAGGCATGGTTCTCCTTCATCCAGGGCGGGGCGCTCCAGGGGTTCCCCAGCGTGAACACCTGCGGGTTGATCGCGAGCATCTCCCGGAGCGCCGGAATCACGTCTGCCAGGTCGTGGGCGATCGAGAACCGGGCCATCGACGGATCGGTCTGGCCCGGCGGCAGGTCGTCGTAGCTGTAGGGGGCGGGCGAGGCGGTGTAATCGCTCGCGCCCATCGGGATGCGCACGTAGTCGAGGTTGATCCCCGCCGGGCTGAACAGGGCGGACATCGTCGCCGTTCGCACCGCGGGGGACAGCTCGCGATGCAGCAGCCAGGCCGAGGTGTCGGTCATGGCCGCTCCGAAGCCGATCATCGTCTGGTAGCGGACCGCCGGGTTGACCTGGATGACGGAGGCGGCTCTTGGTGCCCGGGCGGTGAACGGCTGCGCGGGCATGACCGCCATCGCGTCCGTCAGCGTCCGGGTCGTCTGGACGATCTGGGCGATCCGCGGATCGCCCGCGGTCTTGGCCGGCGGCCGCCGTCGCCCGGGCCCGCGCCCCCTCGCCCTCCGGCACCGGGTCCTGCTCCTCCCCGCGCCGGGGCGCGGGCACGGGGCTTTCGCCGAGGTCCCGGGCGTGGCTCCGGCGTGGCCTCCGGCGGCAGTCAGCGCCGCCGGTGCGCGGCCGTCCGCGAGGGCGGGGGTGCCGGTGCCCAGGCAGGCGAGCAGCGCGGCGACGGCGAGGGTGCGGATGGCGGGGCGGAGGATCACGATCGCGAATGGTGGCGGTCTCTGGGCTCTCATTCGCCGGTGGCCGGGCGAGCCCTCCGGTCCCCGTCCGGATGCGGCTGCTCCGCCGCCTATCATCGGCGGGGTCATGCGCAACCAGCTCAGGCCACTGTTCGACCGCGTCGTCATCAAGGAGCTTGATCCGGACCGCGTCCGCCGCTCCGGCCTGCTCGTGCCGCCCGGCTCCGACGAGCCGCCGCCCCAGCACGGGATCGTGCTCGCCGTCGGCCCCGGACTCGACTGGTGGGACCACGTCGGAGTCCGGATGCCCGTCAAGCCCGGCGACCACGTCGTGTTCCCGGCCTCGGCCGGGGCCTGGGTGGAGGTCGACGAGGAGCGCCTGCTGGTGTGTCGGGTCGGGGAGCTCCTCGGCGTCCTGGAGCGGATCGAGGAGTGTCCGGCGTGCGGCGGCCGCCCGCTGGCGCCTCAGGAGTCCTGTCCGGTCTGCGGCCGGGAGGGCTCGCCCGCCCCGTCCTGACCGGAGCCGGGTCGGTTACGCGGCGTTGCGCTCGGACAGCCCCCGGGGGGCCGCCCGTTGGACCCGCGCCAGCAGCTCGGAGACCTCGGGGTCGTCGCCGAGCGACAGGGCGCGGCGGCAGGCGTCGCCACACTCGGCCAGACGGTCGGTGCGGGCCAGCGCGTGCGCGTACGTCGACCAGGCGCGCCCCGCGTCCGGATCGATCTGCGTGGCCGCCTCGGCCGCCGAGACCTCGGCGCCGACGTCGCCGGCCAGATGATGGGCGAGCGCCAGGTCGAGCAGGCCCTCGACCGTGGGGCCGATGAGCCGGGCGCGCTCCAGGGCGCTGATCGCCCCGGGGCGGTCGTGAAGGCGGAGACGCAACCGGCCCAGCCGCTCCCACGCCGACGCGTCGGCCGGCGCCCGGTTGGCGGCTCGCACCGCCGCCTCGGCCGCCAGGTCGACGGCGCCCATGTCCTCGTAGATCCGCGACGCATACCGCTCCGGCGTCGGCCGATCGGTGTCGACGCGGGCCCAGTCCCGCACGGTGCGCGCCGCCGCCGGCAGGTTGCCGGCCTGCCAGAACGCGGCGGTCAGCAGTCGCAGCACGGCGGCGTTGTCCGGCTCGGCGTCGCGTGCGTAGACGAGGCGCTGGGCGGCGAGGGCGGCATCGCCCTCGGCCAGGGCATGTTGAGCGGCGGTCATGAACCGCTGGACGCGTTCGGCGGCCGGATCCGGCCGGGAGAAGTCGACGAACTGCAGCGAGCCGGCCGGCACCGTCCGCACACCGACGGCGAACACCACGCGCGCCCACTGCTGCGCGTTGTCCTCGTCGCCGGAGAAGTAGATGCCGCTGACCGTGCCCACCCCCCATTCCGGGTAGGAGACGCACCGCGCATAGCGGTGGACGACCGAGTGATCCGGCACCCGCGAGCCGAACGGGTCGTGTTTGGCCCGTTCGGCCGCCGTCTGGCGCTCGCGCTGCTCGGCCTCGTAGGCCCGCCGGCCGGCCTCCTCGCGCGCCCGGCGGGTCGCGGCCGCCGACGCCTTGACGGCGTTGCGGCTGACGCGGCCTCCGCGGGAGGACTCCGCCAGGCGCTCCAGCTCGTCCGCGGCCTCGTTGATCGCCTGGAGATGGCGCTGGTGCTCGTGGCGCCGGCCGGGAGGCGCGATGTCCGGGTGCCACCGCTTGGCCATCCTGCGCCGTGCCAGCTGCACGGTGCGCTGGTCGAACGGCGGTTCCAGCTCCAGCAGCAGCAGCGCTGCTTCGACGTCGAGGATGCGCGGCATGACGCATAAACGTTAGCGAGGCTCCGGGGCTGTGGCGACGCCGGTCGGACCATCGTCCAGCCTGTGACGCGGGTGTGCTGCGGCGCGCCGGATCTGGTGCAGATGTGTGCCAACTCGGTGACGGCGCCGCCGCCGCGGCGGCGCTCGCCCGTACGGTCGCGCGCATGCCGGTCGCACACCATCGCCCCGCCCCGCCCACCGTGCTGCTCGCTCTCGGCGGGGCGGCGGCGACCGTCGTGGCCGGCCTCGCCCTCATGCTCGTCCCGGTCGTCGCCGCGCCGGCGCCGAGTGCCTCCTGCGGCCCGGCCGGGCCCGTTTCGGCGGCGATCGCCCTGTCCGCGGCCGGGCCGGGTGTCCGGGTTGGAGCGACCGAGTACGGCGGCCCCGGCGATCCGGGCAGCGGCACGGTCGGCGCCTCCGGGGTGAGCCTGCCCGCGCATCCCGACAGCTACGCCGAGCTTGGCGGGACGACGCTTCAGACCGCCACCGCGATGGGAGGCCTGGCGTACCTGACACCGCTGCGCATCAGCTGGGGACGCCGGTCGGCGATCGCGTACAAGCGGGACGTCGGCTTCGGCGGCGGGGCGGTGGACGGCCTGCCGCGGGTCATCGACCTGTGGTGGCAGCTCGCCGGCGCCCTCGGCATCCCGTATGAGGACGGGCGATGGTCCGGTGCGGTCCGGGTCAGCCGGCTGCCGTCCGGCGGTGCCGCCGGCGTGCTGGGAGCGGTGCCCGTCGCCGCTCCCAGCACCACGGACTGCCCGTCCGCGGGCCCCGCCGCCCCCGGCGAGCCCGGCGAGCCCGTTCCGGTCACCTCCGGCGGACGGGCCGAGCTGCTCCCGGACGGCCAGGCGGCCGCCCCGGCCGACGCCCCCGGGGCCGTCCGCGGGATCATCGCCGCCGGCAACCAGATCGCCGGCAGGCCGTACCTGTACGGCGGCGCTCACGGGCTGCCGCTGGACGAGATCGCGCCCGCCTACGACTGCTCGTCCAGCGTCGAGCACCTGCTGTACGGCGGCGGCCTGCTGCCCGCCGGCTTCGGTGCGGCCTCGGGCGCCCTGGAGTCGTTCGGCCGTCCCGGGCCCGGTCACTGGGTGACCATCTACGCCAGCGCCGGCCACGTGTTCATGTACGTCGCCGGGCTGCGCTGGGACACGCACGACGCCGCCGGGCCGGGGGACGGAAGCGCCGGGATCGGCTGGCATCCCCTGGTGCGAAGCTCAGCCGGGTTCGTGGCCCGCCACCCCGCGGGGCTGTGACGCTCGGCCGGCTCATCACCTGGCTGTCGATCGGCGGCGCGGCACTCGGTCTCGCCGGCTGCGCGCTCCCCGGGGGCGGCCCGGTGCGGCGCCGCGCCTCGACCGGCGAGGCGCTCGTGGCCCGGGCCGACCGCACGCATGAGGTGCCGACGTCGGCCGTGACTCAGACCGTCGCCGGCGGCTGGCGCATCCCGGCCCAGGCGGTCACGGTCTTCGCCGCCACGTACATCAACTGGACGGCGGCCACCGTGTCCGTCCGCCTCCGGGCGCTGGCGGACGTCAGCGTCGGCCAGGCCCGCTCGGCGATGCTCCTGGCCGCATCAGAGACGGCCCGGGACTACGAGCTGAGGCGCAGCGGCGTGGCCAACCGCGGCACGGTCGAGGCGGTCGCGCCGCTGCCCGCGGCGCCAGGCCGGTACGTGGTCGTCACCCGCGAGCAGACGACGTCGGCCACCGTCACCCCGTACCGCGGTCTGGCGCCCGCGTGGCACGTCACGCTGGCCTCGGTCACCCGCGTCACCGGCGGCCTGTGGGTGCTCAGCGGGTGGCAGCCGGAGAGCTAGTGGGACCACTGCTGGCCGGCCGGGTGGACGTGGCCAGCTCGCGCGGGACCACTGCTAGAGGGCGGGCGCGCTGGGGTCGCCGTTGCACACGCCGCCGCCGTAGAAGGCGCACCACGGGGCCCGCGGCGCGCCGGACCCGTCGGTGATCCCCGAGTCCCAGTTCGGCTCACCCTGCCACTGGTACCAGAACAGGTGCGTGATCGGTACCGCCGCACCGGCCTGCGGCAGCGCAAAGAACGCGTCGGCGGCCAGCGCCTGCGCCGCGGTGTTGCCGTTCACGCAGGCTCCCAGGGTGCCGGTTCGCCCCGGTGGGGCCGCGGCCGCCGGACGACACTGAGGCGCGGGCACCGGGTCGGTCAGCTCGGTGCCGGCTTCGGTCACCCACAGATCCCGGGCCCGGCCGGCCGTGTCGGCGCGCAGGGCGGTATCGAATGCGCTCAGCGGGCCGAGCTCGACGCCGGCATCGGAGCCGGTCACGTCGCCGTAGTCATGGACCGACCAGACCGCCGGATACCGGGCCGCTCCCAGCTGGCTGTTGAGCTGGCTGGAGTAGGCGGCGAGGTAGGGGAGCGAGGGCTGCGACAAGACGCCGGCGATGACGGTGTCCGCGAAGCGCCCGGCAAACGCATGGATCTGGCTGGACACGAGCGCGTAGACGCAGGCGGCCTTGGCGGCCCCGTCGACGACGGCGGCTCCGGCGGCCGTCACCCGGCAGGCGCCGGCTCCGACGGCCCCCGGGCCGTTGTAGACGGGCAGCCCGTCAGGCTCGTTGAACGCCTCCCAGATGTGGGGCTGGTCGGCGGCCGGCAGGCGGCCGACCGCGTCGAGGATCCCCTGGACGCCGCAGTGCAGCGCCCACCACCCGGGGACCGTGGTCGGATCCGGTCCCGCCGCGTCCCACTGCGGCTGCGCCGCCGGGCTCGAATATCCGCTGATGGCGACGACCGGCGTCAGGCCGTCCGCGTGGGCCTCGATCAAGCTCGCTCGCAGGTCGTCCCAGCTCTCGCCCGGCGGGTGATAGCGCGCGGCCGAGTCGTACCACGGATGGTCGAGGACCTGCGAGAAGACGCACCCGGGGGCGGTCGTTGATCCGTTCCACTGGGCCAGGGCGTCGTAGGGCACCAGGAAGCGCGCCTGGCTGACCCGGTGCACGCTCGCCGGGCTGGTCAGCGCCCGGAACAGCGGGTCGGCCCAGAAACCGCTGACCGCGCCCGCCGGGCACGTGCCGGCGGAGTCGACGCAGCAGGCGCTCCCGCCGGTGACGCAGTGGGCGAATTCGCCGGAGGAGTCGCCCACGCCGTAGGTGACCGCGCCGGCGGACCCGGGGCAGCCAGGACGAGCCCCGCCACCAACAGCGCCCGGCACAGCATGCGTTGCATCCGTCGTTCATAACACTCGCCCGGCGCCGGCGATGCTCACTTGCCCGGATCAGTGAGAGGCGATGTTCAGGACCACGGCGCCGGCGAAGCACGCCACCGCCGCCGCCCGCAATGCCCACCCCGCCCGGTCACCGGGCCGCCCGGTCACCATCCCCACCATCGCCACCGTCATGCAGGCGACGGCCACCAGGGCCAGCAGCAGCGCCAGGATGCGGAGAATGGGCATTCGCCACCCGTGGCGCTACGGAGACCGCATCCCCAGTAGGCGCAGGTAGCGCGAGACCGCCTCGGCGCGGTTCGACACCCGGAGCTTGCGCAGGATGCTGTTGACGTGGAACTTGACGGTCCCCTCCGAGATCACCAGCGCCTCGGCGATCCCCCGGTTCGAACGTCCCTCGGCCAACAGCCGGAGCACATCGAGCTCGCGGCGGGTCAGCAGGCCCTCGAACACGATGCGGTCATCGCGCCCGCCCCCGGCCACCGCCACCGCCGGGGCCGTCACCGGCGCGTGGGCGGGGCGCTGCATCGTCGCCAGGCGAATCGGCGCATCCATGAGCTCGCTGGACCGGGCCCCCAGCCATTCCAGGAACTCGCGGGTCTGCTCTCGCTCGTGGCGCAGCGTCCGCCGGAGGCTGGCGCTCTCATACGCCTGGGCCAGCAGGCTGGTGAACTCCCACAGCAGGTCGCGATCGAGAACGTCAAGCCGCTCGCCGGCCTCGCGTCCGGCGTGCAGCATGCCCATCACCTGGCCCCCCACGACGAGCGGCGCGGCGGCATAGGCGGTACGGCCCATGGCCTCGACGAGCCGCCGGTCGACGCGGGGATGGAGATCCGCGCCGTCGACGATGGTCGCGCGGCGCCGACGAAGCAGCTCGGTCTCGAGCAGCGGGTGCTCGAGCCGGATGGGGCTCTCCCGCAGTCCGGCGAGCACCTCGCGCTCACGCGTGGGGTCATCGCCGAGGTGGACGGCCTCGGCCACCAGCCGGCCGTCACCGGCCAGGCTGAGCAGCACCCGCTCAAACCGCGACGCCCGGCACAGCGCCACCGGCGCGCGGACGAGCATGTCGCGGGGAGACGTGATCGCGCGCAGCTTCCCGATCGCCTGGCGCACGTCCTCGAGCGTCTGAAAACGGGTGCCAAAGCGGGTGTGCAGGCGGTCAAGCGCTGCCTGCTGCTCGGCCGCCGCGGGGCCGGGGATGCCCGGTGCCGCCGCCAGCCGCTCACCCAGGACGGCGATGAGGCGCCTCAGCCGCTCGACCTCGCTGCCGGCCCGCGGCGCGGCCTCGGGGCCGAGCAGACGCTCGGCCTCGGCGATGGCGGCGGCCAGCCGGTGCTGGAGCTGGCCGCCGAGCGGCCCGGCGAGCTCGCCCAATGTCACCGCCGCGCTCACCTGACCTTCTCGCTGCCGGCCCGGACGTACTTGGCCACCGCATCGGCGCGGCTGGTGGCGCCCAGCTTGCGCAGGATGTTCTTGACGTGGTACTTGATGGTCCCCTCGCGCACGACGAGCGCGCGCGCGATCGCTCGGTTCGTGTTCCCGCGGGCCAGCAGGTGCAGAACCTCCAGCTCGCGGGGGGTGAGCGCGTCCGTCCCGGGCAGGTCCGGAGCGCCGGCGGTGCGTGGGCGCATGAGCTCGCCGGCATCCTCCAGGCGGCTGAGCCGGGTGCCGAGCCAGTGGACGGCCGAGGCCAGCTCGGCGCGGTGCAGCTCCAGCGTGTGCCGCAGAACGGCCCGCTCGAACACCCCGGACAGCTCCTCGGCGTACCGGCCCACGACCTCGGCGTCGAGGCCGGCGACGCGGCGACCGCTCCGGGTCGCGTCGGCGTGCAGGAGGCCAATCGTCTCGCCGGCGGCCGTCACCGGGGCGACCGCGTACGACTCCCATCCCAGCACCTCCGCCAGCGGCCGCGGCGACCGCGCGCGGGCCGTCGCCACCACCACCACCACCGGGGCTTGGCGCCGGGTGACCTCGTACTCCACCAGTGGGTACTCCAGGCGCGTCCGCGTCTCCGCCACGCCGGCCAGCGCCTCCTCGCCCGCTCGCTTTCCGGCGGCATCCCAGATGGCCAGCGGCGCGATCACGCCGCCCTCGGTGTCGCTGAACAGGACCCGGTCGAACTCCGAGCAGGCGCCCAGCTCGGCCGCCGCCCGCGTGAGGATGTCCTCCGACCAGGCCAGCTCGCCCAGGCGGCGAGCCGCGTCGGAGACCCGGTCCAGGGCGTCGCTGCGGCGCACGTACTCCAGCTCGGTGATCTCGCGCTCCAGGCTGAGGAGCTCGACGAGCACCCGCTCGGCGGCCCGGACGTCCGGCGTCGGCTCAGCCCGGTCCTGGGCCATCCGGCTCCCCTGTCCCGGTCCGGCCTGCGCTCCGCGGACGCCCGCCGGTCAGCGCGGGCCGGCGGAGCGGCGGATCAGCGCATAGCGCGAGACAGCCTCGTGGCCCACCGCGCACAGCGCCAGCGGCCGGCCGGCGCGCTCGAGCGCCCGCCACAGTGACGGGGCGTCGGTACGGGGCAGCACCGCCCAGGCGGTGTCGTCGGACTGCAGCAGCCAGGTGGCGGTGATCTCGGCGCACCGGTGCCGGCGGACCGGGGGCACGTCGCGCGGGTTGCCGGAGGGCCCATACACCCCGAGACCGGCGAGCAGGTCCCGCGCCCGCCGGCCGACGACGGCCAGCGTCGCCCACTCGGCGCTGCGGTCGCTCACCGTGATGCTCGGCTGGCGCAGCGCCTGTCCCGCCAGGGCGGCCCACAGTCGCGTCTCGAACCCGGGCTCGCCCAGGACCATCGTCCGGCCCGCCGGCTCGGCGCACCACCAGGTCCCGCCGGCCCTGACTGCGCCGCCCGGCGCGAGCTCGGCGCCGGTCAGCGCCGACGCCAGCTCGCGCACAGCGGCCGGGGGACCATCGAGCGCCAGCTTGGTCAGCTGAGACCAGTCGGCCAGTCCGACGGCGGTCACGCATGCCGCCAGCTCCCCGGCGGGGCAGCCGTAGCTGGTGACCACGACGTGGCCGTCATGGGTCGCGCGCACGCCGCCGGCCCGCTGGATGATCGCGTCCAGCGAGCTGGGTGGGGACGGGCTGGGAGCATGGACTGACACGCTGCCGCCAACGTACCGCGCCCCGCCCGGGTTGACCCTGCCCCATTGGCAGGAGTTAACCTACAGAACAGGAGGCATGACCGAGCCGGTCTGCGGCTCGGCGCCGACAATCTCTCCTCGCCGGGCATCCTGCTCAAAAGTCTAGGTCGTTCCGGCAGTGTGGGAGTGGCGCGCGCGTCGACCCGCCGTAAAGCTGTCGCCGGCGGCCGGGTCAGCAGATTTCGTGAGATCGCCAGTCGGATGAAAGAGGGAGACACCGTGAACACGTCGGCGCAGTCGCGGCCCCACGGCCCGACCGAAGGCACGACCCGCTATGCCCGGCTGGCCAGGATGATCGCCACCGATCAGTGCGTCATCCTCGATGGGGCGAACGGCACGGAGCTGATCAAGGTCCGCGGCGGCCCGCCGGAAGTCGAGGAGCAGGTGTGGGGGTTGACCGCCCTGCTCGATGCCCCGGACGACGTCGCCAAGGTCCATCGCAGCTACATCGACGTCGGCTGCGACGTCATCTGCACCAACACGTGGGGGCTTCCGACCGCGCTGCGCGACCCCGGCGTCCGCCTCTCCGACCACTCCGAGCCCGTGCACTGGATGGACATCGCCCGGCGCGCGGTGTCCCTGGCCCGCTCCGCGGCGGCGGACGCCGGCCGCGCCGGCGAGGTCGCTGTGGCTTTCAGCCTCAACGGCGATGTCGACACTCCGGACGGACGGGAGACGATCCACCTTCTGTCCCGCGCCTTCGAGGAGGAGCCGCCGGACCTCATCCTGCTGGAGACGCTCTCGCTGGTGCGCACCTCCACGTATGCGACGGTCGAGGCCCTCCTGGACACGGGGATCCCGGTGTGGCTGAGCTTTCGCCGGTGCCGGCACGGGGTGTGCGGCGTCTACGGCGAGCACTGGGGCGGCCCGGAGGGCGACGCCTTCGGCCGTGCGGCCCGCCGTTTCGAGGAGATGGGCGTCGGGGCGCTCGCCGTCAACTGCATCCCCCCGGACCACGTCGCCGGGATGCTTTCCTGGCTGCGCGACTTCACCGACGTGCCGCTCGGCGTCTATCCCAACCTGGGGTACCTCTCCGCCGCGGGCTGGCGCGAGGAGCCGGGCGTCGAGGGTGGTGAGTACGCGCGGCTGGCGCTCAGCTGGCGAGCCGAGGGGGCGCAGATCATCGGCGGCTGCTGCGGCGTGACCCCGGAGCACCTGGCCGCGGCGCGCACCGCGCTGGCCGAGACCAAGCCCGGGCACGAGCGGCCGCGGGTCCTGTCCCATGAGAACGGCGCCTCGGCCACCCGGCGGCGGCTGCCGACGTGGGCCGATCCCCGCGGCCGGCAGATGTTCCCCCTGGACATGCCGGAGATCGAGGTCGACGATGGAGTGTTCATCCCCACCCAGGGGAGCTTCCTGGCCTGGAAGTACCTCTACCGGGAGGGGATCGGCGCCCACCAGCGGTGTCTGGACGTGGGCTGCGGCTCCGGCCTTCTCACCGTGCAACTGGCCCGTAACGGCGCCGCGCATGTCCACGCCATCGACATCGACTCAGGCGCGGTCAAGAACACGCTGACCAACGCGTTTCGCAACGGCGTCGCCGACCGGGTCAGCGCCGCCGCCCAGGACCTGTACCCCTGGGTGCCGGAGGAGCGCTACGACGTCATCGTCGCCAGCCTGTACCAGACGCCGGTCGATCCGTTCGAGCAGGTCACCACGCACCGGCCGCTCGACTACTGGGGACGCAACCTCCTCGACCACCTCATCGGCATGCTCCCGGAGGCCCTGGCCGACGACGGAACCGCGTACATGATGCAATTGTCGATCATCGGCCAGCGGCGCACGGCTGAGCTGCTCGATCGGCTCGGCTATCAGGCCCGCGTGGTCGACTTCTCGTTTTTTGAGTTCTCAGACCTTTTCAACACCAAGCGCGAGCAGATCGCCCGGGTGGAGGAGCACTCCGACGCATACCACCTGAGGTTCGGCGGGGCCGATGTGATGGTCGCCTACCTCCTGGAGATCAACCGCAAGAGCAAGGAAGGCCTGTAGCCAATGAGCTTTACCGATGATGAGTTCCTGTTCACGTCCGAGTCGGTGACCGAGGGGCATCCGGACAAGATCGCCGACCAGATCTCCGACGGAGTGCTCGACGCCGTGCTCCGCGACGACCCGCACGCGCGCGTCGCGTGCGAGACGCTGGTCAACACCGGGCTGGTGGTCGTCTCCGGCGAGATCACCACCACGACCTACGTCGACATCCAGGAGATCGCCCGGGGGACGATCAAGGGCATCGGCTACACCGACGCCAACTTCGGCTTCGACTACCAGACGTGCGCGGTCCTCAACGCCATCGACAAGCAGTCGCCGGACATCGCCCAGGGCGTCGACGCCGCCTTCGAGTCGCGCACGGGCGCCAGCTCCGACGACGAGCTCGACATCGCGGGCGCCGGCGATCAGGGAATGATGTTCGGCTACGCCTGCGACGAGACGCCGGAGCTCATGCCGCTGCCGATCGCGCTCGCGCATCGCCTCGCCCGGCGCTTGGCGCAGGTCCGCAAAGACGAGACCGTCGACTACCTGCGTCCCGACGGCAAGACCCAGGTCAGCGTCCGCTACTCAGGCGGTCGGCCGGTGGCCGTCGAGAAGCTGCTCATCTCCAGCCAGCACGCCGAGGGCGCCGAGACGCGGATCAAGGACGATCTGTGGGAGCACGTCGTCAAGCCGTCGCTGCCGGCCGAGCTGTACGACGAGGCCGACCTGCGGCGCAGCTTCCTGGTCAACCCCACCGGCCGCTTCGTCATCGGCGGGCCCATGGGCGACTGCGGGCTGACCGGGCGCAAGATCATCGTCGACACCTACGGCGGCATGGCCCGCCACGGCGGGGGCGCCTTCTCCGGCAAGGATCCGTCCAAGGTCGACCGCTCCGCCGCCTACGCCGCCCGCTACGTGGCCAAGAACGTCGTCGCCGCCGGCCTGGCCGAGCGCGTCGAGGTCCAGGTCGCCTACGCCATCGGCGTCGCCCGCCCGGTCTCCGTCATGGTCGAGACCTTCGGCACCGAGAAGGTGGCGCGCTCGCGCATCCTGGAGCTCATCGGCGAGCATTTCGACCTCCGCCCGGGCGCCTTCCGCGACTACCTCAAGCTCCACCGCCCCATCTACCAGAAGACCGCCGCATACGGTCACTTCGGCCGCGACGACGAGGACTTCACCTGGGAGCGCACCGACAAGGCCGACGCGCTGCGCTCGGCCGCCGGGCTGTAGCCCAGCCCTCCTATCCTCAGACACCAATGTCCGCGCAGTACATCTTCACCACGCACAAGCTCGCCCGCCGCTACCCGCCGGACAAGGAGGTGCTGAGCGACATCTCGCTGTCGTTCTATCCAGGCGCCAAGATCGGCGTGCTCGGCTACAACGGGGCTGGGAAGTCCAGCCTGCTCAAGATCATGGCGGGCATCGACACCGAGTTCGACGGCCACGCCCAGCTGGCGGCGAAGGCCACCGTCGGCCTGCTGGAGCAGGAGCCCCACCTGGACCCGGCCAAGGACGTCAAGGGCAACGTCGAGGACGGGGTCGCCGAGACCCGCGCTCTGCTCGACCGCTTCAACGAGCTGTCGATGAACTACTCGGAGGACACGGCCGACGAGTTCGCGCGCGTCCAGGAGCGGATCGACGCCGTGGACGGCTGGAATCTGGACACGACGCTCGAGTACGCGATGGACGCGCTGCGCTGCCCGCCGGCCGACGCCGACGTGGCCATGCTGTCCGGCGGCGAGCGCCGCCGGGTGGCGCTCTGCCGGCTGCTGCTGCGCCAGCCGGATCTCCTGCTCCTCGACGAGCCCACCAACCACCTCGACGCCGAGTCGGTCGCCTGGCTGGAGCAGCACCTGCGTGACTACCAGGGGACGATCGTCGCCGTCACCCACGATCGCTACTTCCTGGACAACGTCGCCGGCTGGATCCTGGAGCTCGACCGCGGGCGCGGGATCCCGTACCAGGGCAACTACTCCGGCTGGCTGGAGCAGAAGCAGAAGCGCTTGGTCCAGGAGGAACGCCAGGAGTCGGCCCGGCAGCGGACGATCCAGCAGGAGCTGGAGTGGGTGCGCCTCAACGCGTCCGCGCGCCGCACCAAGCCCAAGGCCCGGCTCAACGCCTATGAGGCGCTGCTCGCCCAGGACCGCAACGTCAAGCTCGACCAGGTCCAGATTCACATCCCGGCGGGGCCGCGGCTCGGCGGCGTCGTCGTCGAGGCCGAGTCGCTGCGCAAGTCCTACGGCGACCGGGTGCTCATCGATGACCTCTCGTTCAAGCTGCCGCCAGGCGGGATCGTCGGCGTCATCGGCGCCAACGGAGCCGGCAAGACGACGCTCCTGCGGATGATCACCGGCCAGGAGCAGCCGGACGAGGGTGCGCTGAGGATCGGCGACACCGTCAAGCTCGCCTACGTCGATCAGTCGCGCGACGCGCTGGACCCGGACAAGACCGTCTGGGAGGAGATCTCCGGTGGCCACGACCAGATCACGCTCGGCGAGAACCGCACGGTCAACAGCCGCGCCTACACCGCCGGGTTCAACTTCAAGGGCACCGACCAGCAGAAGAAGGTGGCCAAACTCTCCGGCGGTGAGCGCAACCGCCTGCACCTGGCCAAGCTGCTGCGCACCGGCGGCAACCTGCTCCTCCTCGACGAGCCGACCAACGACCTGGACACCGACACGCTGCGGGCACTCGAGGAGGCGCTGCTCACGTTCGCCGGCTGCGCCGTGGTCGTCTCCCACGACCGCTGGTTCCTGGACCGGATCGCTACCCACGTGCTGGCGTTCGAGGGCGACTCGCAGGTGCGCTGGTTCGAGGGCAACTTCGAGGCGTACGAGAGCTTCCGCCACGAGCAGCTCGGCGACGCCGCCGACCGGCCGCACCGGATCACCTACAAGAAGCTCGTGCGAAACTAGGGCCGCCCATGACCTCGCGTGCGGTGCTCATCACCGGCTGTTCGTCCGGGATCGGCCGCGCCACCGCGGAGCGGCTGATGGACGACGGCTGGAGGGTCTACGCGACCGCGCGCCGGCCGGAGTCGATCGCCGACCTCGCCGACCGCGGGGCCACGATCCTGGGCCTCGACGTCACCGACGAGGCCTCGATGGTCGCGGCCGTCGGGCAGGTGTGCGACGCGGAGGGAGCGGTCGGCGTTCTCGTCAACAACGCCGGCTACAGCCAATCCGGGGCGCTGGAGACGGTGCCGATCGACGAGATCCGCCGGCAGTTCGACACCAACGTGTTCGGGCTCATCCGGATGTGCCAGCTGGTCCTGCCGGGGATGCGCGCACAGCGGTGGGGCAAGATCGTCAACATCGGCTCGATGGGCGGTCGCCTGACGTTCCCGGGCGCCGCCGCGTATCACGCCACCAAGTACGCACTGGAGGCGATCAGCGACTCCCTGCGGTTCGAGGTGCGAGGCTTCGGCGTCGACGTGATGCTGATCGAGCCCGGGCTGATCGTCACCCGGTTCGGCGACACCGCCGCCGCATCGGTCAAGGCGGCGGCCGGCGATGGGCCGTATGAGCAGTTCAACCGCCGCGTGGCCGAGTTGACCGCCGATGCCTACACCGGTCCGATGAGCAAGCTCGGCGGCGGCCCCGAGGTCGTCGCCGCCAGGATCGCCGACGCGCTGGCTGCCCGGCGCCCCCGGGCTCGATATCCGGTGACGCCGAGCGCCCACCTGATGATCACGCAGCGCCGCATCACGCCGGACCGGGTCTGGGATCTGATGATGCGGGCCGCCTATCCGGCGCCCAAGCCCGGCTAGGTCAGCGCGCGTTCGAGCAGCTGCCGCAGCTCACGCGGGTCCTCGGCGACGCCGTCGGCGGCCGAGAGTTCCGGCGCCGCGCCGGCCCCGGTCGTGACCGCGAACACCCGGAGTCCGTCGGCCCGGGCACAGGCGATGTCCCGCGGGGTGTCGCCGATGACGATCGTGCGCCCCCGTGGGTGCGCGATGCCGTCGTGTCCGGCCCGCTTGCGCGCGATGTGCGGGAGGGCCGCCCGGTCCTCGGAATCCGTGCCGAACGCGCCCTGTCCGGCGGGGAAGTGGTGGCCGACGCCCGCGCGCTTGAGCTTGAGGCGGGCCACGCCCTCGAAGTTCCCGGTTACCAGCGACAGCCGGATGTCGTCGCGCTCCTCCAGCCAGCGCAACAGGTCGGTGATCCCGGGCACCAGCTTGTCGGACAGGTCCTCGGGGCACAGCCGGACATAGGCCCGGCAGCATGTCTCGGCGACCTCGTCGGCGTGCTCGTCGATCGTCGCCTGTGAGCGCCCGGCGTCGAGCAGCAGGAGGCGGGCGATCTCCCCGTCGGTCCGCCCGGCGGCCGAGATCCGCGTCCGGCCGGCGCGCGTGTCGACGCCGTGGACCTTGTGGATGGCGTCGTGCAGGGCCTCGGCGTGCTCGAGGGACGCCCGCCACACGAGCGTCCCATCGATGTCGAACAGGAGGAGGACCGGCGAGGCCACCCCTACCGCTCAAACGAGATACCGGGCTCCAGCCGCTTGGCGAACGCGGCGATGAGCTCGGCGGCGACCTGGATGTCGGCGAGCGACACCAGCTCGACGGGGGAGTGCATGTACCGCAGCGGCACCGACACGACACCGGTGGGGATGCCGGCGCGGGTGGCATGGACGGCATCGGCGTCGGTCCCGGTGGCGCGCCCCATCGACTCCAGCGTGTGCGGAAGCTCCTCAGCCTCGGCCGCGTCGTAGAGCAGCTCGCTGACCCGGGGATGCAGCGTCGTCCCCCGGGCGATGACCGGACCGGAGCCCAGCGGATGCTTGGTCATCGGCCCCAGCTCGATCCCGGGCTGGTCGGTGGCGAAGGTGACGTCGACGACGATGGCCACGTCCGGCTCCAGCGCGAACGCGCTCGTCCGCGAGCCGGCGAACGTCGTCTCCTCCTGGGCGACCGCCAGCGCCACCACATCGCCCGGAGCGCCGCCGTCCAGCGCGACCAGCCGCGCCGCCTCAGCGGCGACATAGCAGCCGATGCGGTTGTCCAGCGAGCGGGACACCAGCCGGCCGTTGGGCAGCTCCACCGGCTCGGCGGCGATCACGCCGACATCGCCGATGCGCACCATCTCGCGGGCCTCGTCGCCGTCCTTGGCGCCGATGTCGATGTGGAGGTCCTTGATCTTCGGCGCCCGTTCGCGCTCGTCTGACTTGATGAGGTGGATCGGCTTGCGGCCGATGACCCCCGGGACCGTGCCGCCGCGGGTGGTGATCACCACCCGCTGGCCGACGAGCACGATCGGATCCCAGCCGCCGACCTCGCCGAACCGCAGGTACCCATCGTCGTCGATGTGGGTGACGTGGACGCCGATCTCGTCGATGTGGCCGATCACGGCCAGCGTCGGCCCTTCCGCGGTGCCGGGCACGCGCGCCATCGAGGACCCCACCACGTCGCCGCGGACGTCGTCGGAGAACGCGGCGCAGCCGTCGCGCCAGACCTTCGCCGGGGCGGTCTCGTGCCCGGAGGGACCCGCCGCGGTGATCAGCGCGTTGAGCAGCTCAGGAGTGGCCATGGCGGGGAAATCTAGTGCAGGAGCTCGCGGAGCACGTATTGGAGGATTCCGCCGTGGCGGAAGTAACGCTGCTCCTGGGGCGTGTCGATGCGCACGCGGACCGTGAACTCCTTGTCGTCCGCCTTGACCGTCAGCTCCCGCGGCACCTCGTCGGTGTCCGCGATCCCAGTGATATTGAACGTCTCCCGGCCGGTCAGGCCGAGGGACCCCACCGAGTCGCCGTCGGCGAACTGGAGGGGCAGCACCCCCATGCCGACCAGGTTGGAGCGGTGGATGCGCTCGAAGCTCTGCGCGATGACGGCGCGGACGCCGAGCAGGCGCGTCCCCTTAGCCGCCCAGTCGCGCGACGAGCCGGAGCCGTACTCCTTGCCGGCCAGCACGATGAGCGGGACGTGCTGGTCGATGTAGCGCATCGCGGCGTCGTAGATGGACATCTGCTCGTCGCCCCCGCCCCCCAGGTACGTGGTCACTCCACCTTCAGGAAGGGGATCCCCACCCACCCTCAGCTGGTTGCGCAGGCGGATGTTGGCGAATGTGCCGCGCATCATCACCTCGTGGTTGCCACGGCGGGACCCGTACGAGTTGAAGTCCCGGGCCTCGACGTGGTGCTGGTTGAGGTACTGGGCCGCCGGGCTGTCGCGCTTGATCGAGCCGGCCGGGGAGATGTGGTCGGTGGTGACGCTGTCGCCGAGCATCGCCAGCACCCGGGCGTCGACGATGTCCTCGAGCGGCTCCGGCTCCCGTGGCAGGTCCTCAAAGAACGGAGGCCGGCGGACGTAGGTGGAGCGCTCGTCCCACTGAAATGCGTCGCCGGTGGGCACAACCAGGGAATTCCACCGCTCGTCGCCGTCGAACACCTCGCCGTAGCTGCGGCGGAACATGTCCGACTGGACGGCCTCCTCCACGGTCCGGGCGACCTCGCTCGAGTCCGGCCAGAGGTCCTTGAGGTAGACGGGCTCGCCGTGCGAGTCCTCGCCGAGCGGCTCGTCGTAGAGGTCGATGTCCATCGTCCCGGCGATCGCGTAGGCGACGCACAGCGGGGGCGAGGCCAGGTAGTTCATCTTGACGTCCGGGTTGATGCGCCCCTCGAAGTTGCGGTTGCCCGACAGGACCGAGACGACCGCCAGATCCTCGGCCCCAACGACATCCGAGATCTCCTCCGGCAGCGGGCCGCTGTTGCCGATGCAGGTGGTGCAGCCGTAGCCGACGAGGTTGAAGCCGAGCTCGTCCAGGTACTCGGTCAGCCCGGCCCGGTCCAGGTATTCGGTGACGACCTTCGAGCCCGGCGCCAGCGACGTCTTGACCCACGGCTTGACCACCAACCCCTTCTGGACGGCGTTGCGGGCCAGGATCCCGGCGCCCAGCATCACCGACGGGTTCGACGTGTTGGTGCAGCTGGTGATGGCGGCGATGACGACGTGCCCGTGGTCGAGCTCGGTCTCGGTGCCGTCGGCGAGCGTGACCGGTGTCCTCGCCGAGCGGCGCTCGGCGACCTGCGTCCCGCCCGTGCCCCCGTGCGGCTCGTGGCCCTCGCCGTTGGGAACGTGCGTGGAGACGGGATCGGACGCCGGGAAGGAGTCGGCGATCCGCTCATCCTCGTCGTCATCGTCGGGGAGCAGGCCGTCCAGCGCCATCCGGAACGCGCCTTTGGACTCGGTCAGCGAGACCCGGTCCTGGGGGCGCTTGGGGCCGGCGACGCTGGGGACCACCTCGGATAGATCCAGTTCGATGTGATCGGAGTACGTCGGCTCCTCGGAGTCCTCGTCGTGCCACAGACCCTGCTCCTTGGCGTAGGCCTCCACGAGCGTGATCAGCTCCTTCGGCCGGCCGGAGAACGCCAGGTAGCGCAGCGTCTCTGCGTCGATGGGAAAGATCGCGCACGTCGAGCCGAACTCCGGCGACATGTTGCCGATCGTCGCCCGGTCGGCCAGAGGCAGCCCGGCCAGGCCGGCGCCGTGGAACTCGACGAACTTGCCGACGACTCCGCGCTCGCGCAGCATCTCGGTGACGGTCAGAACAAGATCGGTGGCGGTCGCCCCCTCCTGCAGCTCGCCGGTCAGCTTGAAGCCCAGCACCTGGGGGATGAGCATGGACATCGGCTGGCCGAGCATCGCCGCCTCGGCCTCGATCCCGCCGACCCCCCAACCCAGCACGCCCAGCCCGTTGATCATCGTCGTGTGCGAGTCGGTGCCGACGAGCGTGTCCGGGTATGCCAGGCCGCGTTCCACATCGACGAACACCACCCGCGCCAGGTACTCGAGATTGACCTGGTGGACGATCCCGGTGTCCGGTGGGACCACCTTGAAGTTGTGAAAGGCGCCCTGACCCCAGCGCAGGAAGGCATAGCGCTCCTGATTGCGCTCGAACTCCCGCTCGGCGTTGACCTGGAACGCCTTGGCAGTGCCGAAGGCGTCGACCTGCACCGAGTGGTCGATGACCAGCTCGGCCGGGACCAGCGGGTTGATCTTGTTCGGATCGCCGCCCATCTCGCGCATGGCGTCGCGCATGGCCGCCAGGTCCACCACCGCCGGCACGCCGGTGAAGTCCTGCATGACCACCCGCGCCGGCGTGAACGCGATCTCCTTCGACGGCTCATCCTTGGCATTCCATGTCGCCAGGGCCTCGACGTCCTGCGCCCGGATTGTCTCGCCGTCCTCGTTGCGCAGGAGGTTCTCGAGCAGGATCCTCAGCGAGAAGGGCAGGCGGGCGACGTCGAACTTGGACTGGAGGGCATCCAGGCGGAAGATCTCGTAGGACCGGTCGCCGACGCTGAGCGCGGCCCTGGCATCGAAGCTGTTGGCGGACATGGGTTTCAAAACTCCTGGTTTCAGACGCAGTTCCTCGTACTCTACGAGCCTCGTCCTACTCAGGGCTTAGCCACGTCTTCACGGTTCCTTCGACCCCGCGCCGATGGTAAGGGCGACCCGCACGCCCACCACCTGGAGACCTCATGACGATCCTGTTCCGCGCCCTCACCGGCCTCGTCCTCGGGGCCGCCGGAACCCTGCTCGCCGCCGGCATCTACACCGAGACCCACCATGCGCCGGACCAGTCCTGAGAGGTCCTGAGGATGCTCACCGCTCTTAGGTTTCTCTTCTCCGTCGTCCGCATGCTGGGCGCGTGAGCTCGAGCTCGGCCTCATATGGGCGGCCCCTGCGCGGGGCGGACCTGTCGCGGCGGGGCCCGCGCGGCTGGGTCGCATCGCTGCGTGCGCGCCCGGAGCTGCTCGGCCTGGCCGGGCTGGCGGCCGTCCTCAACCTCTGGAGCCTGAGCGTCAACGGCTGGGCGAACACGTACTACTCGGCCGCGGTCCGGTCGATGGCGGCCAGCTGGCACAACTTCCTGTTTGCCGCCATGGACCCTAGCGGACTGATGACCGTCGACAAGCCGCCGCTCAGTCTGTGGGTGCAGGCCCTGTCGGCGCGCCTCTTCGGTTTCCACCCGCTCAGCATCCTCGTGCCGCAGGCGCTGATGGGGGTCGCCGTGGCCGTCATCACCTACGACCTGGTCCGGCGCCGGTTCGGCCGGGCGGCGGGCTTCGCCGCCGGGCTGGTTCTGGTGCTCACGCCGATCACGGTCGCCATGTCGCGGCACAACAACCCGGATGAGCTGCTGGTGCTCTGCTGTGTTGCCGCCCTGTGGTGTGCGGTGCGCGCCCTCGAGGACGGCCGCACGAAGTGGCTGGTGCTGAGCGGCGTCTGCGTGGGCCTCGGCTTTGAGGCCAAGATGGCCGTGGCGCTCATGGTCGTGCCCGGGATCGCCCTCGCCTACCTGTGGGTCGCTCCCCGGGGACGCGGTGTGGCCCTGCGCCAGCTGGCGCTCGGCGGTCTCGTCCTGACCGCCGTCGCCCTCGCCTGGCCGGTCCTCGTCACGTTGACCCCGGCCGCCGGCCGGCCGTGGATCTCCGGCACCTCGGACAACAGCATCTGGTCGCTCATCTTCAACTACAACGGCGTGGGCCGGGTGGCTGGCCAGGCGGGCGCGCCGGGCGCGCTGGGGGGCGGGGGTGGAGGCGCGTTCGGCGGCGCCACCGGCATCACACGGCTGCTCGATGCCGGGCTCGGCGACCAGGCGGGGTGGCTGACCGGGTTCGCGATCGTCGCCGGGCTGGCGGTGCTTGCGCTGACCCGGCTGCGCCGGCGCGACCCCCGCACCGGTTGGCTGATCGCCGTCGGCGGCGCGTTTCTGGTCACCGCCGTCGTGTTCAGCTTCGCCCAGGGGATCTTCCATCCCTACTACGTCTCGTTCCTCGCACCGTTCACCGCGGCGCTCGTCGGCGCCGGCGTCGGCGAGGTGGTGCGCGGCGCCGGCCGCGCGCGCTGGCTGGGTCCGGCGCTGATCGCCGGCGGCGTGGCCACCGAGCTGGTGGTGCTCGGCAACCTGGGAGGGGAAGGCCTGGTCTCATGGGCGACGCCGCTGGTTGTCATCGTCGCCGCCGTGTGCGCCGGGCTGCTGCTGGTCAGGCTGCCGCTCCGGGTGCGGCTGGCGGCGCTGGGGGTGGGGTTGGCGGCGCTTCTCGCCGCTCCCACGGTCTGGGCGGTCGACACCCTCGGTCATGCCACCAGCAGCACGTTCCCGGCGGGCGGCCCGGCCGGCGCCGGCTTCGGCGGCCCGGGAGGTGGGTTCCGCTTTCGCGGCGGCGGCTTCCCGGGCGGCGGCGGCTTCCCGGGCGGCGGCGGGGGATTCCCCGGCGGCGGCTCAGCCGCCCCCGCCCTCCCACGGGTCACCCCGCCCGGGACGAAGCGGTTCATCAGCTCCTCGTCCACGGGCCCGGGTGCTCCCGGCCTGTTCGGCAACGGGGGCCCGCCCGGGTTCGGCCCCCGGTTCGGCCCCGGTGGCGGGTTCGGCGGCCGGGGCGGCTTCGGCGGCGGCACCGCCGATCTGAACGCGGCCGTCACGTATGCGCGCACCCATGGCGGCGGCACCGTCGGCATCGAGAGCCAGAGCGCCGCGGCCGAGGCGATCCTCTCGACCGACGCCAACGTGGCCGGCCTCGGCGGCTTCTCCGGGCGGGAGAGCTCGGTGACTCCCCGGTGGCTGGCGATGGAGGTGAAGCAGGGCCGCCTGCGCTGGGTTCTCGCCCAGGGCGGGCAGGGCTTCGCCGGGCCCAGCGATGGACGTCAGGGCAGCGCCGCCGCCTTTGCGGTCGTGGAGAAGGCGTGTGCTGCCGAGAAGATCACCACCGCGACCGGCACGGCTACGCTCTATGACTGCCAGGGCCGGTCATCGGCCATCCTGGCCGCCGCGGGCACGTCATGAGACTGAGCCAGAAACTGCGTCCACTCCCGTTGGCGGCGGCCGCCGCACTGGCCCTCATCGCCGCGCCGGCGGCCGCGGCCGACTCGAGCGAGAGCTCCAACTGGGCCGGCTACGCCGTCCATCACGCCCATCTCGACTTCCGGCAGGTGCTCGGCACCTGGACGCAGCCGACCGCCACGTGCACACCCGGGCAGCCGACCTACTCGTCCGTGTGGATCGGCGCCGGCGGCTACAGCGTCTCGTCCCAGGCGCTGGAGCAGATTGGGACGGAGGCCGACTGCACCGCTCAGGGGCAGGAGAGCTCGAGCGCCTGGTATGAGCTCGTCCCGGCGGCCTCGCAGACGCTCAGGATCCCGGTCGGCGCCGGCGATCGCATCCGTGCCTCGGTGTCGGTCGCCGGTCGCCGGGTGATGCTCACGCTCGCCAACCTCACCCGCCATCGGTCGTTCACCAAGCGTCTCCGCGCCTCGCAGCTGGACATCTCGTCGGCCGAATGGATCGTCGAGGCGCCGTCGGTGTGCTCCAGCACCTCATGCCAAACGCTGCCGCTCGCCGACTTCGGCTCCACCGACTTCACCGCCGCCGGCGCGCAGACGACGACCGGGCACACCGGCACGATCGACGACCGGCGCTGGACGACGACCAAGATCACTCTGGCCGAGGGCGGCCGACGCTTCATCTCCGCCGGCGGCCCCAGCGCGCCGCTCGCCACCGCCACGCCCTCGTCTCTGACCGCCCGGGACTCGGCCTTCACCGTGACCTATCGCGGCTCCTCCCAGGGCTTCACCCCCTCGATGGCCAAGCAGGTGGCGTCCACCCGGCTCGTCCACGCGGGCGCGCTCTCACCAAGTTCTTAGACCGGCCCTACGCCCGTCTGCGGTACGGCGGCGATGCTGTTGTCACAGCATCATGATCAACGCCACACCTCATCTCTTCTGGATCACCAGCCGCGCGGCGGGAATCGTTGCGCTCGTCCTGGCCAGCCTCGCGGTTGGCCTGGGGCTCGTCATGAGCCTCAAGCTCATGCGCCGGCGTGGTCCGGATCTCCTGGCCACCCACGAGATCCTCTCGCTCTCGGCCATCGTCGCCATCGCCGTTCACGGCCTCGCCCTGCTCGGCGATCAGTTTCTGCATCTGACGCTCGCCGATATCGCCATCCCGTTCGTCTCCAGTTACAAGACGGTCTGGACATCGCTGGGCATCATCGCCGGCTGGGGCATGGCCTTCCTCGGCCTGAGCTACTACGCCCGGCGGTTCATCGGCTCCAAGCGCTGGCGCAAGCTCCACCGCTTCACGGCCGTGCTCTGGCTGTTCGGCCTCGGCCACGCCCTCGGCGAGGGCACCGACGCCGGCCAGATCTGGTTCCTGGCCATGATCGGCATCGTCGTCGTCCCGGCGCTCGCCCTCCTGCTGACGCGCTACCTGACCGACGAGGGCCCCAACGCCCGTCCGGCGAACCCGCGCCGGGCCCCGGCGGCTCGCACCGCCCCGGCGGACGCGATCGGCCGCTCACACCAGGTCGGCAGCGTTCCGGCGCCGCCACCACCGGCCGTCGCCCGCCCGTAACTGGCCGGGCGGCTACAGCCCTAACCGGCGTGGGCGGCTACAGCCCTAACCGGGTGGGCGGCTACAGCCCCGGCGGGTGGCGCACGACGAACCCGGCGTACTCGCCGCCGCCCTGCGACCAGCGGGTGCCACCGTAGGCCAGGGCGACGGTGTCGAAGCGCCAGCCGGCGACCTCCATCCAGACGTGCCCGGCGTTGGCGTAGATGGTGATCCAGCGCCCGGGGCCGGGGTCGCCGTAGCTCTCGAAGTCGCCGGACACCATCGGTGAGCTGAGCAGGCCGGCCGCCGCGAGCGCGTAGCTGACCGAGCCGGAGCAGTCGTAGCCGCTGGCATGGAACGAGCCGTGGCCGCCGCCCCAGATGTACGGGAGGGTGGCGATGGCGTTGCCGGCGGCGATCACCTGCCGGACGGCCTCCGGGGCGCCGGGCGGGGCCTGCACCATTCCGCCCGTGTTGACGGCGATCCCGCCGACGTTGACATTGCCGGTGGTCGCGGCGGCTGCCGCCGCGCGCGCCGCCGCCGCCTCAATGGCGTTGAGCCGCGCCTGGAGATGGCCGAGATGAGCGCTGACGGCGCTGTAGTGGTTTCGCGCCCGGGCCCGCACGGCCATCTCGGACAGCTGCCGGCGCATGAGCGCCGCGCGCAGCGCCGCCACCTGGTTGCGCTGGGCCAGGACCTCGTTGGCCAGGGTCCGGTCCCGGGACTCGAGCGCGGCGAGGCGCTCGGCCTCCCGGGCCACCTGGGCGCGGGCGACGCGCGTGACGCCGACGATGGACGCGTTCTGATGGGCGATCCGCGCCATGAACGACATCTGGTCGAGCAGGTCGGTGAAGCCGTGGGCGTCGAGGATGACCGTCGTCAGGTTGGGCTGTGACCCCTCGTAGCTGGCCACCAGGTTGGCGGCCAGCGCCTCGGTCGCCAGATGCAGCCGGTTCTCGAGCGCGACCAGGTGATCGCGGGCGGCCAGCAGCGAGGTCTGGACCGCCTTCAGCTCGGCGACCCGCTGGTTGAGCCGGCTCTGGATGGTGTTCAGCCGCGCCTGGGCGTCGGCGATCCCGTGGCCGGTGCCGGCGATCTGCTGGGAGTCGGCAGCGATCGCCTGCTTGAGCGAATCGGCGGCCGACCGGGTGGCGGCGATCTGGCTCTGCAGGTCACCGGAGCTGGGCGACGTCAGGCCGGTGCCGAGGAGCGCGGCCAGCGTGACGGTCACGGCGAGTGCGCGCAGCATCCGGCTGTGGGCGACGGCGACGATGGAGTTGCTCATGCTGGTGAAACTCAGGGATGGACGTCGACGAGCCTGCCTGCGCGGGCAGGCGAGCGCGTCCTCACGGGCAATGGTCGGCGCATCGGCGCCTTCTGAAACGACGTGTCCGCGGCAGGGGTCCGTGGAGCGGCTGCCACCCTAACACGGGCGCGTCGGCCGATGCAGTCCACGTCCTGCTCTGCAAGAGATCCTGCAAAACGGGAGTTTGCCGACGCCCGTTGCCGGCCGCGGCGGCGCTATCGCCGGCGGTCGCGGGGACCGCGCATGGCGTGTTTGCGGCCGAGACCGAGGCGCTGATCGCGGATCGCGGCGGTCAGCTGAGCCCCGACCCTGACCCGGATCCCTCGTGGCGGGTGGCCGGCGGTTGCGATGGCGCGCCGGGTTGGAACGGCCCAGACATTGACGGGGAGGGATCGGCGTGAGGGGCGGATGAGCATGCAGAACGTGAAGAATCCGGACCGTGGCTGCGCATATGTCGCAAACCTGAGGCTCCACATGCATTTCGTGCCAAGCCCGCGAGCGAGGTTCGGATTTGGCACGTTCTGCATGCCCAGCTCGTCGCGGCGGCCAGCGCGGGTGGGTGGGGCGCGGATGCGGGCGTGCGGACCGGTTGCCATACTCGTCGCCGTGCACGCATCCCGCCGCCTCATGACGTGGATCCTGGTGCTCACCGCGCTGGCGATGGCCGTGCCGGCGGCGACCCTGGCGTCCGGGGGCGGCGGCTCGGCCGGAGACCAGCAGTACACCGACCCGTTCGCCGGGACCTCCAATCCCAGCGGCACCCACACCACCAAGACTCACCCGGCCACCAAGCCCGCTCCGGCCGCCACCGCTCCGGCGCCGGCGGCCTCCGCTCCGGCGGCGAGCACGCCGGCCCCGGCCACCACCGCCCCGGCGGCGTCGCCGGCGACTACCACCACCGCCTCCACGGCTCGGCCTACGACGCTGCCGTTCACCGGCTATGACAGCTGGCTGGCGGCCGGGCTGGGCGCCGCCCTGGTCGCCGGGGGCGCGCTGCTGCGTCGCCGAGCCCGCCGCGCCTGATCACGTTCGATGTCGCGCCTGCACCGCCGTAGTCCGAAGCCGCGCTTGACCGGGGTGGCGCTCGCGCTGACGCTGATCGTGATCTCCGGCGGAGTCGCCCACGCCGCCGCCGGCTCGAAGCACAGGAGGCCCAAGCCACCCGGACCCGTGCCCCAGGGGTTCGTCGGCGTGGACGCCGACGGGCCGCTGCTGACACCGGGCTCCACCATGAACCTCGATGCCCAGCTGCGCACGATGGTCGCCAACGGCGTGCAGAGTCTCCGCGTCGCCTTCAGCTGGGCGGCCGCCCAGCCGTACGCGACGGCAGCCGACGTCCCGGCCGCCGAAAGCTCCCAATACACCGACATCGGCGGTGTCCCGACCGACTTCGCCGCCACCGACGCGATCGCCGCCGCCGCCGCCCGCCGCCGCCTGTCGATCCTGCCAACGGTGCTGTACGCGCCGTCGTGGGATGCGCGTCGGAACACCAACCCCAGGGGCGGCATCCCCCAGCCGCGCTCCGACGGCGCGTACGCGGCGTACCTGACGGCGCTCATCGGACGCTACGGCCCGCGGGGCAGCTTCTGGGCCCAGAACCCGTCCATTCCGCGGATGCCGATCCGGGAGTGGCAGATCTGGAACGAGCCTGATGTCCCGGCCTTCTGGAACCCGCCGTTTGCCGGCACGTACGTGGCGCTGCTCAGGGCCGCGCACGCCGCCATCAAGCGCGCCGATCCCGGGGCCAAGGTCGTGCTCGGCGCCCTGACCGGGTACGCCTGGAGCGGGCTGAGACAGGTCTACCGGATCAGCGGCGCCCGCCGGCTCTTCGACGTCGTCTCGGTCGACGCCTACACCAGGCTGCCGGCCAACGTCATCCGCTTCCTGCAGTTCGTGCGCGGGGTGATGAGCCAGCACGGCGACCGGGCCAAGCCGCTGCTGGCCACCGAGCTCAGCTGGCCTTCGTCCGTCGGTCAGGGACAGGTCCACTACGACTTCGACACGACGGCGGCCGGCCAGGCCCGCAACCTGGCGATGCTCCTGCCCCTGCTTGACCGGGACCGGGCTGCGCTTGGCCTGGCCGGCTTTGACTGGTACACGTGGATCGGCACCGAGTCGCGGGGCGCTTCCGACTTCAACTTCTCCGGCCTGCTCAAGGTCGAAGGCGGCGTCGTCACCGCCAAGCCGGCGCTGGCGGTCTTCCGCCGGGGCGCCCTCGCACTGGAGGGGTGCCGCGCCAAGGGCGCGGTCGCCACCAGCTGCATCCGGTGAGAGACAGGCTCTAGCGGCAGGCGGTTGACGCCGCGCCGGGTGTGCGGGAGGCCGCCTCCACGCCGGCCGCCAGCGCCGCCGTGTCGGGGGTGCCGTCCGCCGGCTGAGTCGGGTTGGCGATGCCGTACCAGTTCTGGGAGTCGCCAGGGTTCCCACCGGGGGTGACCCACGTGTACAGCACGACCATGGCCAGGCCGCAGCCGGCCCGCCCAAGGGCCGTCAGCGTCGCCTCGATGTCGGCCGGGCGCTGGGCGGCAGCGACGTAGTCCAAGGCGCCGGGGGGGCTCGTCGTCCACCCAAACTCGGTCACGTACAGCGGGACCCGGTCCAGCCCCAGGCTGTCGAGCGTTGCCCGGGCCGCCACCACCTTGCTCAGCACGGTCGCGGGCCGCCCGTAGGGATGGATGGCGACGCCGTCGACGTGGCCGCGCAGCCCGGGCGCCGCCTGCAGGAGCTCCGGGAAGAACGCCGTGGGGTCGGTGAGCCCGCCGATGATCACGCGGATGGCCGCGTCCGCGGCGTCGATGGCCGCCCGCGCCGCCAGATACAGCGCGGCATAGGCGCCGGGGTTGGGCGCCGGCTTCCAGAACTCCGGCTGGTCCGGCTCGTTCCAGATCTCGATCGTCGTGACCGGCTGCGGGGCGATCTGCGGGTGGGCGCGCCAGAAGCTCCCGCCGGGGCCGTAGCGGGACGCGAACGCGCCGGCGTACGCCGCGTAGTCGGCATCGTCGCGCGGCGGCGAATGGTCCTGTCCGGGGATCGACTGCGCCCACGGCGCCGAGTAGTCGAGGATCGGCAGCCAGGTCAGGCCGTGCGCGGCGAGCGACCCGGCGATCGCATCATCAAAGCTCCAGTCGTAGCGGTGCCGGCCGCCGTCCGGCGCGCGGGGCTCGGTCGCCTCCCATAGGGCGTCGCTGCGCGCCACTGTCGCCCCGGTGGCGTGCACCGCCGCCAGCTGGGTGGCGATCTGCGCCGGCGTGTAGGCGAAATCGTTGAACAGGCGGTTGACGTTGACGCCGAACGATTCGCCCGGGGGAGGGGCGAGCGCCGGCCGCGGCGGCGCCGGCCGAGGCGGAGACGTGGGTGCCGTCACGACGAGGACGACCACGACGACGGCAGCCACCAGAAGCCCCCCGGCCACGGCCGGGGCGAGGGCGGGCGGGATCCGCCTCCGGCGCGGGGTCATCGCCCCCGCGTCTGGCGTAGCGCCCTGACCGCCGCCAGCTGCCGGCGCTCGCGGCTCGCCGGCCGGCCCAGCGCGCGCTTGAGGGCGCCGCGGGAGGCGAAGGTCAGCGTCTGCGCCGCGTCGTCGACGGCCGCCCAGCGGCGACCCCGCCGCAGCATCACGGCTTGGTGACGCGCCGCCGCGAGGCGCTCGAACGCCTCGCCGCCGAACGCCCGGTCGGCGGCATGGGCACGGTGGTGGACGATGCGCGCGGTCGGCCACAGCCATGTCTGCACCCCGCGCTCGCGAGCGTGCAGCCCCAGCTCCAGATCCTCGCCGTACATGAACAGTGACTCGTCGAACGGTCCGAGCGCCCGCAGGGTGTCGGTCCGGGCCACCAGCGCACACCCGACCGCCCAGCCGACCCGTCGCGGGCAATCCGACCGCCAGGGCGCCAGCGCCTGACCGGCGCGCCCGGGAACCGCCGCCGGGGGCACGAGCGACCGGATGAGATCGGCGGCCGAGCCCGGAAGCGGGTGGACGGTGTCCTGGAGGCTGCCGTCGCCGTTGAGCACCCGCGGCGCCAGCAGGCGCTCACCGCGGTCGTTGCGCAGTGCCTCGACGACGAGGGTCAGCAGCGACCCGTCCACCAGTTCCACATCAGGATTGATCAGCGCCGTCACCGCCGTTCTCACCAGCTCGATCCCGCGGTTGCAGGCCCGGCCGAAGCCCACATTCTCGTCCAGGGCAATCACATCAACCCCGGCCCGGGCCTGCGCCACCGCCGCGCTGTCGTCGCTCGAGGCGCAGTCGACGACCAGGGTGCGGGCGCCCGGCAGGTGCCGCGCCACCGAGTCCAGCAACATCGCCAGCTCCCCCGCCGAGTTGTGACTGACGGTGACCAGCGTCAGCGCGGTGGCCTCGCCGGGCCGGGCGTCCCGTGCGTCCCCGCGCGCCAGCACCGGCGTCACCGCCCTGCGAAACGCCGCCTGCGTCTGCGACAGCGAGAACTGGTTTCGAACCAGCTCGCGCCCGGCGCGCCCGGCACGGCGAGCGCCGGCCGGATCGCCGAGCAACTCCACCAGCGCGGTCGCGCCGGCCGCCGCGTCTCCGGGCGCATAGAGCCGGCCGCAACCGGCGTCGACGATCTCACGCGGCCCCGCCGCGTCCGGCACCACGACCGGCCGTGCCGCGGCCAGCGCCTCGAGCACGACCAGGCCGAACGGCTCGCGCGGCGCGCAGTGGAGCAGGCAGGCGGCCCGTTCCAGATCGGAGCGCGGATCGGCGTGCGGCCCCGCCACCTCGACGGACCCGGCCAGGTCCGGAGCCCGGGCACGGCGGCGCAGCCGCGCGGGAAGGTCGGCGTCGGCGGTCACCGGTGCGCCCACCAGCCGCACACGGAGGTCCGGGAGACGGCGCCGCGCCAGCGCGCAGATCTCGAGCGCCAGGTCCGGTCGCTTCCACTCCGTCAGCGCACCCAGGACGAGAACCTCCGGCGGGGTGACCGGCTCACCGCTCTCGGCAAACCGCTCGACGTCGACCCCGGGGTGGACGACGTGCAACCGCTCGCCGAGCCCGCCGCGGGGATCCAGATCGTGCGCGACCGCCTGCGACGGGACGATCACCGCCTCGGCGCGGACGGCCGCCGCCCGCATCGCGGCGCCGATCAGCGGCCCGGGCAGGAAGTCGTGGTGGGCGACCACGGCCGGCCACGCCGCCGCCCCGACGCGCCAGGCGATCGCTGAGCGCATTCCCCAGGCGACGGTCAGGCGCGGCTCGAGCCCGCGGGTTAGGCGCCGCACCCGGACGGCGTGATCGGCTAGGGCGGCCACCGCCCGTAGCCGGGCGCGGGCACCGGTCCGCAGCACCAGGCTGTGCTCCGGAAGCGTGAGAACCGGCACTCCCGCTGCCCGGGACCGGTGGGCCAGCTCACCCGGCGGGCAGGCGATGACGACGCTGTCCTCGAGTGCCGTGGCGCAGTCGAGCAGGACCCGCTCGGCGCCGCCGAAGATGCCGGAGTAGCTGACGAACAGGACACCGGGCACCCGGCGGCAGGCTATCCGGCGCACGTCAGAGCGGCAAGTGGGCCGCTTCGCGCTCACTAGACTGGCGCCGTGGCGCACGCCTCCGCCCCGTCCATGCCGGCCCCACGAGTCGCGCTTGTGCACGACTTCCTGCTCGACGTCCGCGGCGCGGAGCGCGTGTTCGCCGAGCTGTGCCGGATGTGGCCGGACGCAGACGTCTTCACGGCCGTCTACGACGAGGAGGCCACTGAGGGCCGGTTCGCCGATCGCAACGTCCGGTCCTCGTTTCTCCAGCGACTGCGGCCGTCGGCGCGGAACTTCCGGGCGCTGCTTCCGCTGTACCCGGCGGCGATCGAGTCGTTCGACCTGTCCGGCTACGACCTGGTGGTGTCGAGCTCGTCGGCGTGGGCGCACGCGGTGCTGTGCGACGAGCACACCGTCCACGTCAGCTACTGCCACAACCCCTTCCGCTACGCCTGGAACGACCGCGACAGCACCCTGACCAGCCGGCGCAATCCCGTGACCCGGGAGCTCCTGCGGGTGGCGTTCCGGCGCTGGCGCCAGTGGGACTGGATTGCCGCCCAGCGCACCAACCGCTACGTCGCCAACTCGCAGATCACGCAGGCGCGGATCCGCGCCTACTTCGGACGGGAGGCGAAGATCGTCCATCCGCCCGTCGATACCGCGCGCTTCACGCCCGGCCGGGTCGGCGACTACTACGCGGCCGTCTCCGAGCTGATGCCCCACAAGCAGCTCGACGTCGCCATCGAGGCCTTCAACTCGCTGTCGCGGCCCCTGGTCATCGTCGGCGACGGTCCGGCGCTTCGCCGTCTCCGGCGGTTGGCGGGCCCCACCATCCACTTCACCGGCCGCCTGCCGGATCCCGCCGTCGCCGACGTGCTCCAAGGGGCGCGCGCCCTGGTGCTGACCGCGGTGGAGGAGTTTGGGATCGCGGCGGTCGAGAGCCAGGCGGCCGGCCGGCCGGTCATCGCGCGGGCGGGCGGGGGTGCCCTCGAGACGGTCGTCGACGGGGTCACCGGCTGCTTCTGGTCCGGCGGCCCCGCCGAACTGGCCGTCGCCGTTCTGGGGTTCGACGATGCCGCGGTCGACCCTGAGGCATGCGTCCGCCAGGCGGCGCGGTTCGACTCCAGCACGTTTCAGCGGGGGATGAATCGCGAGGTCGCGGCGGCCGTCGAGGCCGGGCTGCACCCGCAGCGCAGCGAGCGCCGTCCCCTGGCCTCGACGCGCCTCGTGCGGCGGGCCGGCAGGGAACCGCAGCCCTGAGCAGCCGCGGGACAGACAGCGCGCTGCCCGGCCGTGGCGTCCGCCGAGCGGTTGCCACCGCGGCCGCGGCGGTGCTGCTCGCGGGCCCGGCGGTGCTGGCCTTCTTCAGCGGCGGTTACTTTGCGCCCGCCCGGGCGGCCGCTGGCCTCGGCGCGTGGGCGCTGGTGGTGGTGGCGGCCCTCACCCGAAGGTCGGCCGGGAAACGCTCCGGCGGCCGGCCGGCGAGCCACGTCGCGCTGTGGCTCGCCGCGGGCGGACTGGCGGGGCTGACCGCGTGGTCGTTCCTGTCGATGCTGTGGGCGCCGATCACCGGGAGTGCCTACGGGGCGGCGCAGATCGCCATGCTGTACCTCGGGGCGCTCGTCGCCGCCATGCTGCTGTTGCGCTCGCCGGAGGTCTGGCCGTGGGTGGAGCCGGCCCTGGCCGCCGGCGCGGCGATCGTGATCGGCTACGGCCTGTCCGAGCGCTTCGTCCCGGGCCTGCTGCACTTCGCCCGGTCGGTCAGCGCCCAGGGACGGCTCCAGCAGCCGCTGACCTACTGGAACGCCATGGGCGAGCTGGCCGGGCTCGGCTTCGTGCTGTGCGCGGGGGTGGCTGGAAGCGCGCACCGCCCCAACTGGGAGCGCGCCATCGCCGCCGCGGCCGCCGCTCCGCTGGGCCTCGGTCTGTACCTGTCGTTCTCGCGCGGGGCGCTGTTTGCCTGTCTGGCCGGACTCGTGGCGCTCGTCGTGGCGGCCCGTAGCTTGAGTCAGCTACAGGCGGCGGGCGTCGCAGTTGCGGCGGGAGTCCTGGCCTGCGTCCCGGCCGTCGCCTCCCAGGGGGTCACCGCCCTGGCCGGGCCGCTGCGCACCCGTGAACGTGAGGGCGCGATCACACTCGTCGTGGTGGTCGCCGTCATGCTCGCCGCCGGCGTCGCCCAGAGGCTCCTGGCGCGACGCGCTCCCGCCCGGCCGCTGCAGCTGCCCGGGCGCGCGGCGCTGATCGCGACGCTGCTCATCTGCGCCGGCCTGGCCGTGGCCATCGTCGTCGGCGCCAAGGAGACGAGCGGTCAGCCGACGCTGTCAGGTGGGGCGACGCGGCTCGTGTCGCTGCAGAGCAACCGCTACGACTACTGGGGCGTCGCCCTGAGGGCGTTCGCCACTTCACCCCTGTACGGGGTGGGGGGCGGTGGCTGGAGCGTCTACTGGTTGCGCTGGCGAACGGTCAACGAGTTCGCCCAGAACGCCCACTCGCTCGAGCTTGAGACGCTGGCGGACCTGGGCGTTGTCGGACTGGCGCTGCTGCTCGCCTTCTTCGGCGGGATCGCGCTGGCCGCCCGGAGGGCGCTGGCGGCCGGCCGCGCCGTGGCCGGGCCGGCGGCGGCGCTCGTCGTCTACGTCGCCCACAGCCCGCTCGACTGGGATTGGCAGATGCCGGCGGTGACGCTGGTGGCGATCGTGCTCGCCGGCTACCTGCTGGCGCTGTCCGCCGAGAGCATCACAGCGCCTCGGCGATCCGCGGCGCCTCCCGCCTGAACACCCACACCGCCAGGCCGCAGATGCCGGCGAAGATGACGGTCGGCACCACAATATCCAGCGCCCCCGTCTGCACCGGCGCGTTCGGCTGGATCACCCACCTGCGCGTGAGCTCGAACAGCGGCGCCAGCGGGTTGAGCGCCAGCAGCTGCTGGAGCGTCCCGCCGGCGCGCTGGAGCGGATACAGCACGGGGGTCGCGTACAGCAGCGCGGTCGCGCAGACCGCCCAGATGATCGCAAGGTCGCGGAAGCGGGGGTACAGGGCGGACAGGATCATCGCGACCGCGGTCGTCAGTACGAACAGGGCGAGCAGGACGGACGGAAACAGCAGCCAGGTCCACATGGGGGAGATGCCGAACGCCAGCAGGAACACGAACACCACGACCAGGTTGAGCGCCAGGTTGAAGACGCTCGTCAGCACGACCGCCAGCGGGATGACCAGGCGTGGGAACTGCGTCTTGCGGACGACCGCCTCCTGGCTGAGGACCGAGCCGACCGACGTTGTCGTCGCCTCCTGGAAGAAGCCGAACAGCACGATGTTCAAGAGCAGGAACACCGGATAGTGGGGGACGGTCTTGCCGAGCTTCAACACATGGGTGAAAACGACGAGCAGGACGGCGAACAGCAGCAGCGGCCGGCACAGCGACCACAGATACCCCAGCACCGTTCCAAAGTAGGTGCGCTTGAACTCGGTAGTGGCGATGAGCCACAGGAGCTCCAGCGATCGGCGGGTCCCGCCGCCCAGTGACGAGGGCCCGCGCACATCGCGCAGGACGAGCGCGTCGTCTGACACCGCCGCTCCGCCGGTCACTCCGGCTCCTCGACGGTCGCGGCCACGTCGACGTCGACCGCGATGCTCCCCGCCCCCTGCTCGGTCCCGTACACGACGAAGTCGAGCAGGCGGAGCACGTGCAGCGCCAGGTCACCGAAGCTGCGGTTGCGGCTGATCATGGCGCTGACCGTGTAGCGGCCGGGCAACAGCCGGTTCTCGATCGTCCCGGACAGCCGCACCCGCCGGCCGGCGCCCAGCACGTCCGGCTCGCCGTCCAGCGGCTCGAGCGTGCGGGTGAAGCCGAACAGCTGGACGCCGTCGGCGTTGAGGAAGTGGAATCCGAACACGGGGCTGACGAGATCGTGGCGCGCCTCGAAGATCACGTTGAAGCCGATCGGCTCGCCCTGCTCGACGTTGTCGACGCGCTCCCTCGCCCGGTTCTCGAGCCAGGCGTCGATCAGGCGGACGTTGACGTCCGGCACGTCGGGCGCCGCGGCGCTGCCGGTGTGGCCGCTGAAGTTCAGCCGGTAGTAGCGGAGCGCCGTCTCCTCCGGGTCGCCGAGGTACTGGATTTCCCCGTCGTGGAGCAGCATCGCCCGGTCGCAGAAGCTCTGCACGGTCGCCATGTCGTGGGTGACAAGGACGATCGTCCTGCCGGCGGCTCTCCGGGCGCGGAAGACGTCCATGCACTTCTGGCCGAAGGCCGCGTCGCCGACGGCCAGCACCTCGTCGATGAGCATGATGTCGGCGTCGGCCTCCACCATCACGGCAAACGCGAGGCGCACCATCATCCCCGAGGAGTAGTTCTTGAGCTTGAGGTCGGCGAACTGCTCCAGCTCGGCGAACTCCAGCACCGCTCCCAGGCGCCGGCGCGCCTGCTGGTGGCTCAAGCCCATGAGCACGCCGTTGAGGAGCACGTTCTCCCGGGAGGTGAGCTCCGGGTTGAAGCCCACCCCCAGCTCGATGAACGGGGCCAGTCGCCCGGCGACGCGCAGCCGGCCGGAGTCGCGGCGGTAGATACTCGCCATGATCTTCAGCAGCGTGCTCTTGCCCGACCCGTTGCGGCCGACGATGCCGAAGAATTCGCCCCGGTGAACGTCGAAGCTGACGTCGCGCAGCGCCCGCAGCTCACGGTAGCTCTGACGCGTGAGGGGGTGCGTCGCCCGCTCCTTGAGCGAATCGACGCGCCGGTCGGGGATGCGGAAGGTCTTGGCGACCTCACGCGCTTCGATCACCACCGGTCCCTCCGTCAGCCGCGACCGGTCGATGGCCGCCGTCGCGGCCTCGTCGATCGAAGTGCGGCTGGCGGTGCTCATGGCGGCGTCTCGACTCGGGGTGGGCGGGTCAGCTTCACAGCGTATCGGCTGGTCATCCGCCTGCCCGCCAGCGGCGCAGCCGCCGCTGCTCGAACCGCGGCGGGTCAGGGAAGCTCGCATCCCAGGGCCGGCGCCCGGGATGCTCGCGGCCGGCGACGGCGGCCGCCACCAACCATCGCCAGATCACCCCGCGGGTCAGCGCCAGCTCGCCGCTGAGGGTTTCGTCGCGCCCCCACAGGCGCCGCAGCGGCCGCAGCGCCAGCCAGGCGAACGCCCCGGGCGAACGTTCGGCCGCCACCATCAGCTCCAGGGCGCGCCGCTTGCGCGGCGTCAGGGCGGACGACCGGCGCTCCAGCAGCGTCTGGGCCTGGAGCCGGCGCGCCACATAGCCTCCAAAGTACGCGTCGCGCCAGCCGCGTGAACCGGTCCGGCCGGCCGCCGCCGTGGCCGCGTCCGTGACCGCTCCCTGGACGGCCGCGACGTGCTGCACGTAGTCATACAGCGCACGGTCGACGTACGCCAGATCGCCGCCCGCCAGCGCCACCAGGGCGAGCCAGTGGTCGTGGTAGGGGACGCCGGGCAGCTCCGGGAACGGCAGCGCCTGCTCCAGCAGCCCGCGCCGGAACAGCATGGCGGCGCCGGGCGCGGTGTTTGCGACGAGCAGCGATGCCAGGTTGGAGCGGTCGTGGCGCCGCCCGGGCCACAGCGAGTCGCGCAGGACCCGCCCCTCTTGGGTGACCAGCCGCTGGTCCGAGTACACCAGCTGCGCCGAGCCGATCCCCGCCCGCAGGACGGCGAGCTTGTCCGGGTACCACCGGTCGTCCTGGTCGGCGAGCGCCACGTAGTCGGCGTCGGCTGGGACGAGCGTGAGGGCGCGCTCGAAGTTGCGGTACGGGCTCAGCCTCCGCTCCGCGGGCGCGAGGATGAGGCGCTCATCACCGTCGAGCACCGCCCGCATCTCGGCCAGGCGCTCCGGCCGCGAGCCCCCGTCGCTGATCAGGCACACCCACCGGCGCTCGGTCTGCTCGCGCAGCGACTGGATCTGGGCGGCGAACAGCGAGCGCTCCGGCTCGAACGTCGCCATGCAGATGGCGATCGTCCCCGGCGCCAGCGGTGGTGCGATCGCCGGCGAGGTCCGGTCGGCGACGATCTCGATCTCGCCCAGCGACGCGGTCAGCTCCACGCCGTTCTCCAGGCGTACGGCGGCTTCCAGGGCCAGCCGGCCGGCCACATCGCCGGCCCGGACCGGAACGGCGGCCCACCAGCCGCTTCGGTAGCTGTGCCCCTGCGGATCCTCGCCGGTCTGTCGCAGCCACCGATGGAGGTCCAGGCGCGGCATGCGCTGCGCGGTCGGCCGGTGGCGGCGGCCGGCGACGATGAGCTGAAGGCCCGCCACGCGGTGCTGGCGGTGGAAGCAGTGCCCGTAGCAGAACAGGGCGGTCGCCCGGCCGGCCGGCAGAACGGGCGGGAGGGGGTATTCCAGTGCGACCCGGAGCTCACCGGCCGGGTCCACCGCCCCCTGTGCGTCCTTCTGCTCGACCGTACGCGCCACCACGGCGGGACTGTACGGGAGCGGTCCGGCGGCCGCAGAGCGGCAGTATCATCGCGCCGATGTCGCTCCTCGAGTCGCACCCTGACCCGCCCCACGTCGCCGCCGACCGGCTGCTGCAGATCATCGAGGCCCGCTTCGGCGACGGGCTGGCGGCGGCCCGTGCGCCGCACGCGGCCGGACCCACGGCCGATGCCGAGGGTCTGCGGCGGGCGTACCTGGATGTGCTGAAGCTGTGTCTGTGCGATCTCGGCGCCACGACGACGACATCGGTGGCGCGGACGATCGGCGGGGAGGTCATGTCGCGTGAGCTGAGCGGCGATCAGCTGCGCTTTCGCAGCGCCGGACTCGACTGGCCCTTGCACGGCCTGACCATGGTGGGGCTGGCGCGGCTCGATGACCTGCAGCGCTGCGTCGAGACGGTCGTCCACGACGGCGTGGCCGGCGACGTGATCGAGACAGGCTCGTGGCGTGGCGGGGCCTCGATGCTCATGCGGGCCACCCTCGACTCGCTCGGCGAGCGCGAGCGGACCGTATGGGTGGCCGACTCCTTCCAGGGATTCCCGGAGGTCGACCGCGACCTCGCCTCCGGCTATGACCTCGAGGTCGACCTCGCCGGCTGCGACTTCCTCGCCGTGCCGAAGGAGGAGGTCAGGGCGAGCTTCGCGCGCTTCGGCCTGGAGGAGGGCGTGACGTTCGTTCCCGGCTTCTTCCAGGACACGCTTCCAGCGCTGCCGCCGCGGCGGTGGGCGATCGCGCGGCTGGACGGCGACAGCTACGACGCCACCCGGCTGGCGCTCGATGTGCTGTACCCGAACCTGGCCGCGGGCGGCTATCTCGTCGTCGACGACTACCTTCCGCTCGACCAGTGCCGCCAGGCCGTCGACGACTTCCGCCGTGAGCATGGAATCACCGAGCCGATCGAGCACGTCGACTGGAGCTGCGTGCGCTGGCGGCGCGAGACCGAGCCGGCCGCCCTGCCTGCCGACGCCGTTGGGGCGCCCGCGCCGGACAACGCGACCCCCGCCTCACCCCGGGCGGTGGCACGCGGACCCCAGGCGCGCGTGCCCGCCGTGGAGGAGATGGCGCTGCGCCATGAGGTGGCGGAGCTGCGGGCCCGGCTGGAGGCGGCGGAGCGCGAGATCGAGGAGCTGCGGTCACACCCGCTGCGCGCGGCACGGGCGTGGGGCAATCGCCACCGGCCCGGGCCTGGGAGGCGGACCGGCGCTTGATCGCATTCGGCTCGGCGATCACCGACCCAGAGGCGTACCGGCGCTACGCCGAGAAGGGGATCGCGCTCGTTCGCGAACCTGACTCGGTCGTCTTCGCCAACGCCCCCGGCGGGTCGCTGTTTCGCGCCTACAACCTGATCCTGGAGCTGGCGGCGGAGCGCGATGATCTGGAGGCGCTCGTGCTCGTCCATCAGGACGCCGAGCTCGTCGACCCCGGCTTCTGCGCCAAGCTGCGCGACGCGCTGTCCGATCCGCAGATCGGCGTCGTCGGCTGCGTCGGCGCCATCGGCGTGCGCAGCATCGCCTGGTGGGAGGGGTCCGTGACGTGGGGCTCGTTCATCCACCGTTACTCGGATCTGGGCGGCGGCGATCTGCCCGCGTTCTCATGGAACGGGGATGAGCTTCCGCCCTACGCCCGGACCGGCGAGGTCGACACCGTCGACGGGTTCGTGCTGGGGCTGTCTCCCTGGGTCGTGCGCAACATCCGCTTCGACGAGTCGCTGGGGGCGCTGCACGGCTACGACTTCGACTTCTGCCTGCAGGTCCGGGAGGCCGGCCGCAAGGTCGTGACCGCCGACTTCAAGGCGATCCACCACCATTCGCTCGATCTCATCCAGGACCACGAGGCCTGGATCGCGGCCCACATGCGCGTCGCCGAGAAGTGGGACGGCCGGATGCCGAACGTGGGCGTGGCGGGCGGGGACTGGAAGTACCGCGCGCGGCGGGCGGAGGCCGAGGCCGCCGCGGCAGTCGGCCAGGCGGTGTCCAACCGCCTGCAGGGCGACGCCCGCGCGCTCGAGCTGGAGCGCGAGCTCGAGGTCATGAAGACGAGCATCGGCTGGCGGATGACCGAGCCGCTGCGCCGGGCCAACTACTGGCGCAACCGCTGGCGGGCCCGCCGGTCGCGGCGTAACGGCGTCGCGGCCGGCTAGCGTTCGTACTCCGGCAGCAGGTCGCGGATCTCGTCCTTGGAGAACGCCGGCTCGCCGCGCTGGCGCAGGCGCGAGAGCGCCACGGCGAGGGCGAACGTCCCTGACTGCAGCAGCTTGCGCAGGAGCGCATCCTTGCGCGCGCTGTTCTCCGCGCACCATGCCGCCCGCGCCTGATCGCGCTGCCAGGCCGCCAGGTGGAGCACGCGGTTGGCCTCCAGCCGTTCCAGCACCGGGTTGCGGTCCCACGGGCCGATGATCTCCTCCAGCGCCTCGGCGTACTCGGCGTCGCGCGCCCACAGGAGCCCCAGCCCAAAGAAGGCGGGGACGATGGCGAAGCGGATCTCGTCACGGCCGTCGACGAAGTCCTCGATCGCCGTCAGAACGCCGTTGCCGGGGCCGCCCTCCCGCTCGGCCGCTGACTTGTAGATGAGGCCGCCGTCGTGCACTCCGGAGACGCCCGGGAACAGATAGGCCCCGCGAGCGGTCGGCCGGCGGTCCTCAGGCGGGATCGCCTCCGGCGCGTAGTACGCGTCGCGCCGGGCGTGTGGCCAGCAGACGTCGTGGCACAGGAGCAACGGCAGCCGGTCGGACGCCGCGCGGTCGATCAGCCGCAGCTCCTCGCTCACGGTGTAGTAGTTGTGGTCGCCGTCGATGATGTAGGCGTCGGCCCGCGGGAGCTCCGGGAGCGCGTCGATGCTCGTCCGGCGCACCAGCTCCAGCTCCGGGTGCTCGGCGGCCAGCGCCACCAGCGCGGGCTGGGGGTCCGGATCGATCGATACGAGGGACTGCGCCGGCGCTCCCGCCGCCCACTGCACGAGCATCCGGGTCACGTCGCCGGCATAGGCCCCGATCTCGACCAGGGAGCGGGGCGCGGCCGCGTCCAGGCACGCGAACAGCAACTCGCCGAGGTTCCCCAGCGAATGGCCCCACCGCCCCGGATCGGTGGCCATGGGGTCGTAGTCGAGCTTGAACGGCGCCACGGGACCGGCGAGTCTAATGCCCGGTCCGGTGCGCGGGCAGGCGGGCGGGCGGGAACCGGGTCCGTTAGCGTGCGCGGCGTGTCAGAGCGAGCGAACCGCGAGCCCGGGGCGCCGTCGCTGTTCGCGCGCCTCGATGTTCCGCTGCCGACGCAGCTCGCCGTCGGCGGCGGCACCGCCGTCTTCGTCTGCGGCTGGTGCTTTGCCCCGCGCGCCGGGATCCGGCGGCTGGCGTTCGATCTGGACGGGGTCCGCCACCCCGCGACGGCGTTCGGTATGCCCCGGCTCGACCCGTTCGCCGAGCTTCATCCCGGGCTGGACCCGTATGCGACCGCGGACCTCGCCGAGGACACCGGGTCCGCCGAGGACCCCCAGCTGCACTCCTACCGCAGCGGGTTCTGGGGCCTGGTGCCCGTGGGGCCCGCGCCGGCCGGGCACCGGCTCCAGCTGGGGCTGGAGGCCGAGCTCGATGACGGAGGGACAGCGCGCGCGGCGCTGGCCACCATGACGGCCGTCGAGTTGCCCGCCCCGGCGGCCGTTGATCCCCCCGGCGGCGACGGACCGCTGGTGGCGATCTGCATGGCGACCCACAATCCTCCGCTCGACCTCCTGGAGCGCCAGCTCGACTCGATCCGCGCCCAGACCCACCGCCGCTGGATCTGCCTGATCTCGGACGACGGCTCCGACCCGAAGCGCCTCGCCGCCCTGCAGCGGACGGTCGCCGGCGACCCGCGCTTCCTCGTCTCCCGCTCGCCGGGACGGCTCGGGTTCTACCGCAACTTCGAGCGGGCGCTCGCCCTCGTGCCGCCGGTCGCCGATTACGTGGCCCTCAGCGATCAGGACGACCGCTGGCATCCGGACAAGCTGGCGGTGCTGATCGACGCGATCGGTGACGCGCCGCTCGTCTACAGCGACTGCCGCGTGGTGGCCCGCAACGGTGCCGTCATCTCGGACACGTACTGGAGCGCCCGGCGCCACAACCACGCCGACATGCTCTCGCTGCTGGTGGCCAACTCGGTGTCCGGCGCGGCCACGTTGCTGCGGCGCGACCTGCTGGATGACGCGCTGCCGTTTCCCCCGGCGCAGTTCGCTCACTACCACGATCACTGGCTGGCCCTGGTCGCGCGCGCTCTCGGCGAGATCCGGTTTGTCGACCGGCCGTTGTACGACTACGTCCAGCACGGCCACGCGGCCCTGGGGCACGCCGCCGCCAACCGGATGCCGAGTCTGCGCTCGCGGCTGCGCCGGCGCGACCGGCGGGAGCGCGTTCGCATGTGGCGGCTGCACTACTTCGTCGACGCCTGCCGCCTGCTGGAGTGTGTCGCCGTGCTCCAGCTGCGGTGCGGCGACCGGATCACCCCGGGGGCGCGGCGGGCGCTCGAGCGCTTCGCCCGGGCAGACCGCTCGTGGCGCTCGCTGGCCCTGCTCGGCTATCGCGGCGCGCTCGAGCTCGGCGGGCGGGGGCAGACGCTCGGCGCCGAGTGGATGTTGTTCCGGGCGTTCGGCTGGCGGCGGCTGGTGGCGGCGACGGCGCGCCCCCGTCCGCACCGACGGCTGCGGCTGGATGCGGTGCCGCCCCCGGACCTGGCGCCACGGCCCGCTCGCCACGATGCGCCCGCTCCCCCCGCGCGAGCCGTGGCGTCGAAGATCGAGCCGCTGGCGCTCGCCCCGTCGCCGGCAGCGCCGGTGCGTGTCAACCTGCTGGTGCCCACGATCGACCTCGACCATTTCTTCGGCGGCTACATCGCCAAGTTCAACCTCGCCCACCGCCTGACGCAGGCGGGTCTGCGGGTGCGGGTGGTGACGGTCGATCCGGTGGGTGCGCTGCCGCGGTCCTGGCGACGGACGATCGAGTCCTACAGCGGACTGGAGGGAGTGTTCGAGCGCCTGGAGGTCGCATTCGGCCGCGAGCAGGCCCCGCTCGAGGTCAACCCGGCGGACGGGTTCATCGCCACCACCTGGTGGACGGCCCACATCGCGCGCGATGCGCTGCGGGCGCTGGCCACCCGGGATCGCTTTCTGTATCTCATCCAGGAGTACGAGCCGTTCACGTTCCCGATGGGGACGTACGCCGCGCTGGCGCACGAGTCCTACGCTGCGCCGCACTTCGGCCTGTTCTCCTCAGAGCTCCTGCGCGAGTACTTCCGCCGTCACCGGATCGGGGTGTTCGCCGGCGGCGAGAACGGCGACACGATGTCGGCGTCATTTCAGAACGCGATCACCGCCGTGCCGCCGCCCACCGTCGCCGAGCTGTCCGCTCGCCGCTCGCGCCGGCTCCTGTTCTACGCCCGCCCGGAGCCCCACGCCGCGCGCAATCTGTTCGAGCTGGGGGTCTTGGCGCTCAACCGCGCGCTGGCGTGTGGGACGCTGTCCGCCGACTGGGAGCTCAACGGAATCGGCTCGCTGGCACCGGAGACGGCGGTCGCCCTCGGCGAGGGCGCCGCGCTGCGGCTGCTGCCCCGGATGAGCCAGGACGCGTACGCCCGGGTGCTGCGAGACCACGACGTCGGTCTGGCGCTGATGTACACCCCGCACCCCAGCCTGGTGCCGATCGAGATGGCGTCGGCGGGGATGCTGACGGTCACCAACACGTTTGAGAACAAGACGAGCGAGGCGCTGCAGGCGATCTCTGGCAACCTGGTCGCGGCGCCCCCGTCGATCGACAGCATCGCTATGTCGCTGGCCGAGGCGGTCGCGCGCGCCGGCGACGCCGAGCGCCGCGTGCGGGGCAGCGTGGTCGCCTGGAGTCGCGACTGGCAGCGCTCGTTTGACGCCACCATGCTGGACGGGCTGGTCCGCGCCCTCGGCTGGGCCGGGTGAGAACGTCAGTGCACCGGAGGCACCAGAACGGCGAGGTGGGCGAACGCCAGCCGCAACGTCGCCCCGTCGGTGGCCGAGCGAGCCAGCTGGACCCAGGCCAGCGCGTTCATCGGCTCGGCGGCGACCACGCCGCGGAGGATCCGCTCCGCCGCCGGCCGGTCGCCTCGCTCATCGGCAAGCTGAGCGCGCAGCAGGTCGACCTGGCGATCTGGGTTGAGCAGCTGCGCGCCGTGCAGCAGCGACGCCGCCCGGGTCGCATCCCGGCCGCTGATATGCGGGCCGGCCGACAGCAGTGCCGCGGCGTGGGCGATGTCACGCGCCTGGCGCACGCCGATGGCGAACCAGCCGCAGACGACGATCGCAAACAGTGCCAGCAGGGCCCGGAGCACGGCGCCGACGATACCGCGGGTGGGCGCGCGTCGGTATCGGTCGTCATCCCGGTCTGGAACGGGCGGCGCTGGCTCGACGGCTGCCTGGAGTCGATCGCCCATCAGACGCGGACCGTCGACGAGGTGATCGCGGTCGACAACGGCTCCCGGGACGGCTCGGTGGCCCATCTGCGGGCCGCGTACCCGCAGGTCCGCGTGCTGGAACTCGGCGCCAACACGGGCTTCGCCCATGCCGTCAACGCGGGACTGAGGGCCGCCGCCGGCGACTATGTGGCGGTCCTCAACACCGACATCGTGCTGGAGCGCGACTGGATGGCGCGCATGGCTGACGCGCTGGGCGCCGACCCGGGAGCGGCGGCCGTCGCCTGCAAGATGCTCGAGCTGGCCGCCCCGGATCGCATCTACGACGCCGGCGACGTGCTCCGGCGCGACGGCGCCTGCGAGCAGCGCGGCCGCTTCTGTCGCGATGACGGCAGCTTTGATCGGCCCGGGGAGGTGTTTGGCGCGTGCGCGGGCGCCGCGCTGTATCGGCGCGACGCCGTCCTGGCGGCGGGCGCCTTCGACGAGCGCTATTTCGCCTACCTGGAGGATGTCGACCTGGCCCTGGCCCTGAGGCTGGCGGGGTGGCGCTGCCGGTACGAGCCGGCGGTGGCGCGCCACGCGGGCGAGGCATCGTCGCCGCAGCTCCCCGGCGGGCACCGGCGGCTGGTCGCCCGCAACACGGTGCTGCTCGTCGCCAAATGGTTCCCCGCGCGCTGGCTGCCGTTCGTTGCCTATCGCCAGGCCGCCTGGATCTGGCACGCGGCGCTCGACGGGCGGCTCCGAGATCATCTGCGCGGCCTCGCCGCCGGTCTCGCGCTCGCCGCCCCGGTGCTCGTCGAGCGCGCGCGTCGCCCTGAGCGCCGCCCGGTGCCGATCGAATCCGCCGTGCCGACGTTGCCGATCCGGGGACCCGCGGCGCTGGGACACCCGGCGCGGCACGCCCTCCCGTGACCCTCCTCCGGCCGCGACTTCCCGTACGAAAGTCGTGCTCCCTGAAGAGGGGATATGGCCTGCTAGGAGTACCTTTAAGGGGTGAGCACGGACGCTGGGACCTTTCCGCGGCTCGGCATACCGCTGGCGCCGCCGCGCCCCCGGTTGGTCTCCGAGTGGCTGTCGACCACCGACCGCCGCCGCTGGCCGCAGGCGCCGGCAGGCGGCGGCCGGCCGGTCATGCTCATCCCCGGCTTTCTCGCCGGCGACCAGAGCCTGACCCGGATGGCGATCTGGCTGCGGACCGGGGGGTTCGTCCTTGCCCGCAGCGGAATCCGGTGGAACATCGACTGCATGGAGCCGATCGTGCAGTCGGTGGAGGCTCGGCTGGAGCGGGCGGTTGCAACCGCCGGCCGCCGCGCCCTGCTCGTCGGCCAGAGCCGCGGCGGGGGCATGGCCCGGGCCGTCGCCGTGCTGCGCCCGGATCTCGTCGACACCGTCGTGACCCTCGGCGCGCCGCTGCTCGATCAGCTTGCCGTCCACGGCCGCACCTGGCCCTCCATCCTCGGCGTCGGCCTGCTCGGCACGCTCGGCGTCCCCGGGCTGTTCAGCTGGAGCTGCCTGGCCGGCGACTGCTGCGCCCGCTCGGCCGAGGCCGCCCTGGCGCCCTTCCCATCCGGCGTGCGGTTCGTCTCCATCTACTCGCGCAGCGACGAGATCGTCCGCTGGGAGTCGTGCCTCGACCCGGCCGCCGTCCACGTCGAGGTCGACGTCTCCCACCTTGGCATGGGCGTCTCCCGGGACGTCTGGCTCGCCCTCACTGACGAACTGGTCTAAACGGCGCCGGCCCGCTCCCGCTGGCTTGCCGCCCGCGCCGCCTTCACCCGCGCGGTCCTGTCCAGCGCGGCCTTGCGCAGGCGCACGGAATGCGGGGTCACCTCCACGGACTCGTCGGCTCGGAGGAACTCGAGCGCCTGATCGAGCGACAGCTCGCGCTTGGGCACCAGGCGCACCAGCTCATCGGCGGTCGAGGAGCGCATGTTCGTCAGGTGCTTCTCCTTGCAGGCGTTGACGTCCAGGTCCTCCGGTCGCGAGTTCTCGCCCACGATCATCCCCTCGTAGACCTCGTCTCCGGGCTCCACAAACAGGGTCCCGCGCTCCTGCAGGTTGAACAGCGCAAACGCGGCCACCGTCCCCCGCCGGTCGGCCACCAGCGACCCCGTCGGCCGGGTGCGCAGCTCGCCGTGCCACGGCTCCCAGCGGTCGAAGACGTGGTGGACGAGGCCGGTGCCGCGGGTTTCGGTCAGAAACTCGGTGCGGAAGCCGATGAGCCCCCGGGCGGGCACCAGGTACTCCATCCGCACCCAGCCGGTGCCGTGGTTGACCATCTGCTCCATCCGGCCCTTGCGCAGGGCCAGCAGCTGGGTCAGGACGCCGACGTACTCCTCCGGGATGTCGACGCTCATCCGCTCCACCGGCTCGCACGTGCGGCCGTCGATCTCCCGCGTGACGACCTGCGGCTTCCCGACGGTCAGCTCAAAGCCCTCCCGCCGCATCAGCTCCACCAGCACGGCGAGGGCGAGCTCGCCTCGGCCCTGGACCTCCCACACATCCGGGCGGTCGGTCTCGTTCACGCGCAGCGAGACGTTGCCGACCAGCTCGCGCTCCAGCCGCGCCTTGACCTGGCTGGCGGTCAGCAGCGTGCCGTCCTGGCCGGCCAGGGGAGACGTGTTGATGCCAATCGTCACCGACAGCGACGGCTCGTCGACCGTGATCACCGGGAGCGGCCGCGGGGCGTCCGCATCGGTCAGCGTGTCGCCGATCGTGATCTCCGGGATCCCGGCGACCGAGATGATCTCGCCGGCGGCGGCCTCCTCGGCCTCGACTCGCTCCAGCGCCTCGGTCACGTACAGCTCGGACACCTTGACGCGCTCGATCGAACCGTCGTGCCGCGACCACGCCACCGTCTCGCCCCGCCGGATGACGCCATGGCGCACCCGGCAGATCGCCAGCCGCCCCACGTACGGCGAGGCATCCAGGTTGGTGACATGCGCCTGGAGCGGATGCTCCGGGTCATATTCCGGCGCCGGCACGTGTGACACCAGCAGATCCAGCAGGGGCTGCACGTCGGTGCCGGGCTCGCTCGGATCCAGCGACGCCTGACCGGCCTTGGCGTTGCAGTACACAATGGGAAAGTCGATCTGGGACTCGTCGGCATCCAGATCGAGGAACAGCTCGTAGACCTCGTCGACGACCTCGTCGATGCGCGCATCCGGGCGATCGACCTTGTTGACCACCAGGATCACGGGCAGGCGCCTCTCCAGCGCCTTGCGCAGCACGAACCGGGTCTGAGGCAGCGGCCCTTCGGAGGCGTCCACGAGTAGGAGCACGCCGTCGACCATCGTCAGCCCGCGCTCCACCTCGCCGCCGAAGTCGGCGTGACCGGGCGTGTCGACGATGTTGAGCTTGACGTCGCCGTAGCGCACGGCGGTGTTCTTGGCCAGGATCGTGATGCCCTTCTCCCGCTCCAGGTCCATGGAGTCCAGCACCCGTTCGGCGACGTCCTGATTGGCGCGGAAGGCGCCGGATTGCCACAGCAGGGCATCGACGAGCGTCGTCTTGCCGTGGTCGACGTGGGCGATGATCGCGATGTTGCGGATGTCGGAGCGGACTGCCATGGGGCCGGCCGCTGAGGTTAGCCCGGCCGCCACGCTTGACCGTTCTGGACCGCAGCTGCGGCGGCGCCGGGGGTCAGTGGGTCCGGCTGACCGGTTACATCCCGGGGAAGCGGCGCTGAGTCGGATCCGACCCGCCGCCCAGGCTGCGGGGCCATCTGCCGGAGCGGCGCGCCGCCGACAGCGCGAGGGGGAGGATCACCCAGCCCAACACGATCAGGACGGCGCCGTAGACGATCGGCGAGTTGGTCGCCGCGATCAGCAACCCCAGGATAAGCGCGACCGGGAACATCCAGGGCAACAGCGCCCGCTTCATGGCTCCACAATACGGGGCACGTCAACGTCCTCGGTCGTCGCCGGCGCCCCGTTGGCGGCGCCCGCGGCCAGTTCGTGTTGCAGGTGCTCGTCCAGCCGGGCCGGCTCCGACTCCGAGACCGGCTCGCCGCTCGTCGTGGACGGTGTCCGCTCGGCAGCGGCACCTGCACCGGCGCGCAGCGCGCCGACCATGGACATGAGGTCGATCGGCATGGGAAACACGATCGTGGAGCTCTGAGCGCCGATCTCGCGCAGCGTCTGCAGGTAGCGCAACTGCATCGTCGCCGGGTTGCGGCCGATGATGTCGGCGGCATCGGCGAGCCTGGTGGCCGCCTGCGCCTCGCCCTCGGCATTGATGACCTTGGCGCGGCGCTCGCGCTCGGCCTCGGCCTGGCGCGCGATCGCGTGCTGCATGCGCTCGGGAATCTCGACGTCCTTGATCTCGACGGTCGTGACCTTGATCCCCCACGGCTCGGTCTGGGTGTCGATCACCTGCTGGAGCGATGCGTTGAGGTGCTCGCGCTCGGACAGCAGCGTGTCGAGGTCGACGACGCCGAGCACCGAGCGCAGCGATGTCTGGGAGATCTGCAGCGTCGCGGACTGATAGCTCTCGACCTCGGTGACGGCCTTGGTGGAATCGATGACGCGGTAGTAGGCGACCGCGGTGACCCGGACCGGAACGTTGTCCCGCGTGATGATCTCCTGCGGCGGGATCGAAAACGTGACGGTGCGCAGGCTGACCCGGACCATCCGGTCCAGCGCCGGGATCAACAGCAACAGGCCGGGGCCGCGCTGGTCCATCACCCGCCCCAGGCGGAACACGACACCGCGTTCGTACTCGCGCAGAACTCGCACCGAGCTGGCGAGGAGGGTGAGGCCGACCGCAAGCAGGACGACCAGGACGATGACGATGGCGGTGACCATTACAGAAGCTCCCATTCCTCGGCCGGGCGTACCGAAAGCGTCAGCCCATTGAGACGTTCCACCACGACGGTGTCGCCCGGTTGCAGGACGGGCACGTCCTCGTTGTCGGCCGTGATCGACCGGCGAGCCCGCCAGACCGCTCCGTCGAGGTCGACGCTGCCGGCGCCGTTCGTCCAGCTGCGCACCACGCCGAGATGTCCGACGATGGCCTCGGCCCCGGTCTGGATGCGGCGGTGGCGCGCGGTCAGGCCGCGCCTGACCGTAACCAGGAGCGCGGCGCCGCCGGCACCGGCCAGGACGAAGCCGCCGAGCAGCCCCAGGAGGACGCCCGCGCCGAGTCCGCTGATGGCCAGCACGGCGCCGACGGCCATCAGGAGCAGCCCGACTCCTCCCGCGATTCCGTGGGTGGGGAAGTGCGCCTCCACCACTGCCACCAGCGCCCCGATCACGAGCAGGACCAGGCCCAGAGAAGTCATGGGTTAAATCGTACGCCGCGCCTGGTGTGGGGGAACGTGGTTGTACCCGAGGCGTCATCAGTTGTTCATACGGCCGGACCACGTGGGGGCGCGCCCGTGACACGTATGCTCGATCCGTGCACCGCACGAGCGTGCGGATGCGAATCTCCGATGACCGAGCCGATCGCTCCCCGCTTGCGGAACACCGCGCTGCTCGTGGCCGGCTGCTTCTTCATGGAGAACCTCGACGGCACGATCGTCACCACCGCCGCGCCCCGGATCGGTCGCTCACTGGGCGTGCCCTCCACCTCGGTCGGCCTCGTCATCGCCGCCTACCTGGTCACCCTGGCCGTGCTCATCCCGCTGAGCGGGTGGATGGCCGGGCGGTGGGGGGCACGGCCCGTGTTCCTGTCGGCGATCGCCATCTTCACGCTCGCCTCCGCGGCCTGCGCCGCCAGCACGACGTTCGCCGAGCTCGTCCTGTTCCGCGTGGCCCAGGGCATCGGCGGCGCCATGATGGTGCCGGTGGGGCGGTTCATCGTCCTGGCGCGCACCGCGAAGGCCGACGTCGTCCGGGTCATCTCGCTGCTCGTGTGGCCGGCGCTCATCGCCCCGGTCATCGCTCCGCTGGCCGGCGGGGTGATCATCACCTATGCCAGCTGGCCGTGGCTGTTTCTCATCAACGTCCCGCTGGGTGCAGTGGCGCTCGTCGTCGCCTGGCGCCTGGTCCGCTCGCCGCGCACGGAGGCGACGCCGGCGCCCCTGGACCGGGCCGGGGTCGTCCTGACCTGCGGCGGACTGGGCGCGGCCACCTGGGTGGCCTATCGCCTGTCGCTGACCCGGATCCCGTGGACGCAGGTGGCGGCCTGGGCCGTCGCCTCGGCGCTCCTGCTGAGCGGCGCGGTCTGGCACCTGCTGCGCACCCGTCACCCGCTCGTCAACCTGCGCACGCTGCGGGTGCCGACGTTCCGCGTCTCGCTGGGCAGCGGCTCGCTGTTCTGGTCGGCGATCACGGCGGTTCCCTTCCTGCTGACGCTGCTGTTCCAGAACGAGTTCGGCTGGAGCCCGGTGAAGTCCGGCGCCATCGTCCTGTTCGTGTTCGTCGGCAACATCGCGATCAAGCCGGCGACGACGCCGCTCCTGCATCGCTTCGGCTTTCGGCCGATCATCGTCGCCGCCACCGGTGGCGCCGCCGCCACCATGGTCGCCGCGGCGCTCCTGCACGCCGCCACCCCGGTCGTGGTCATCGTCCTGGTGGCGGTGCTCAACGGCGTCGGGCGATCGGTCAGCCTGACGTGTTACTCAACGATCTGCTTCAGCGACACTCCGCCGGCGCAGATGCGCGACGCCAACACCCTTCAGGCGACCGCCCAGCAGCTCTCGGTCGGTCTCGGCGTCCCGCTGGCGGCGGTGGCGCTCCGCGCCGGCGGGCCGCTCGCCTCCATCCTCCCGGGGACGCCCAGCGCCTACTCGGTCGCGTTCGTGCTGCTGGCGCTCATCGCGCTGGTGGCGACCGCCGCGGCGCTGCGCCTGCACCCGGACGCCGGCTCGGCGGTGACGCGCCCGGCGGACGCGCCGGAGCCGGTCTCGGCAAGCCTGTGAGCCCGCTGCCGCCCGGCGCTGGTTGGACCCGTACTCGCGCGCGATGTTTGGCTCGCTCCCATCATGCGCAATCATCATCTGTGAACTGAAACCCGGAAGAGGAAGCCCTGATGACCAACGAAGAGATCCATCAGCTTGCCCAGCGCCTGCGCATCGACTCCATTCGCGCGGCGGCCGCCGCCTCCTCAGGCCACCCCACGTCGTCGATGTCAGCGGCCGATCTCATGGCCGTGCTCATGGCGCGCCACCTCCGCTACGACTTCGACACCCCGGACAACCCCAACAACGATCACCTGATCTTCTCCAAGGGCCATGCCTCGCCGCTCGTGTACGCGATGTTCACGGCCGCCGGCGCCATCACGGACGAGGAGCTCCTGACCTTCCGCAAGTTCGGCTCCCGGCTGGAGGGGCACCCCACCCCGGCGCTGCCCTGGGTCGATGTGGCGACGGGGTCCCTGGGCCAGGGGATGCCGATCGCGGCCGGGATCGCGGTGTGCGCGCGGGAGCTCGACCGGCTGCCCTACCGGGTCTGGGCGCTCTGCGGCGATTCCGAGATGGCTGAGGGCTCGATCTGGGAGGCGGTCGAGCACGCCGGCAAGGAGGGCCTGGACAACCTGGTGGTCCTCGTCGACGTCAACCGGCTCGGCCAGCGGGGTGAGACGATGCACGGCTGGAACCTGCAGTCCTATGCCGACCGGGCCCGCGCCAGCAACTGGCACGCCATCGAGATCGACGGCCATGACATCGCCGCCATCGACCGGGCCTATTCCGAGGCCGAGGCGACCGCGGGCCGGCCGACGATGATCGTGGCCCGGACGATCAAGGGCTACGGCGCGTCGGAGACCGCGGACAAGGAGGGCAAGCACGGCCAGCCGCTCAAGGACCCGGACAAGGCGATCGAGGAGCTCGGCAACGTCGGTCCCATCCGCGTCGACGTCGCCAAGCCGGAGAGCGCGGGCACCCCGCACCGGTTCGACGCCGATCCGTCGGTGCCGTTGCCCAGCTATGAGATCGGCGGCGACCCGGTGCCGACGCGCAAGGCGTTCGGCGAGGGCGTCGCGGCGCTCATGCGCCGCCGCGGCGACGTCGTCGCCCTCGACGGCGAAGTCGGCAACTCCACCCATCTGGAGGAGGTGCTCAAGGCCACCCCGGAGCGCTACTTCGAGGTCTACATCGCCGAGCAGATGCTGCTCGCCGAGGCGATCGGGTTCCAGGTCCGCCACTGGACCCCGTTCGCGGCGACGTTCGCGGCCTTCCTCTCCCGGGCGTATGACTTCGTCCGCATGGGCGTGATCTCGCAGGCCAAGCTGTGCCTCAACGGCTCGCACGCCGGCGTCTCGATCGGCGAGGACGGCCCCTCGCAGATGGCGCTCGAGGACCTGGCGGAGATGCGCGCGGTCGGTGGCTCGGTCGTGCTGTACCCGTCGGATCCCAACCAGACGGTCAAGCTCGTCCAGCAGATGGCCGACCACGACGGGATCTCCTACATCCGCTCGACGCGGTCCGGCCTGCCGACGATCTATGGACCGGACGACCAGTTCCCCATCGGCGGCGCCAAGGTGGTCCGCGAGTCAGACGACGACCAGGTGACGCTCATCGGCGCCGGGGTCACCCTCCACGAGGCGGTCAAGGCGGCCGACACGCTGGCCGAGGATGGGATCAACGCGCGGGTCATCGACCTCTACTCGGTCAAGCCGGTGGATGCCGACACCCTGACCGCGGCCTCGAATGCCACCGGCGGTCGGCTGGTGGTCGCCGAGGACCACTGGCCGGAGGGCGGCCTGGGCGACGCCGTCCTCAACGTGTTCGCCGACGCCGACGAGCGGCCCCGGGTGGTCAAGCTGGCCGTCGACCGGCTGCCGGGCTCCGGCAAGGGCGCCGAGCTGATGCACGAGGTCGGGATCGACGCCGATGCCATTGCGGCCGCCGCCCGCCGGCTGGCCGAGCTCGGCCCCCAGATCACGACGGCGGCCGGCACCGCCGCCCGCTGACCGAGGCGTTGCTCGTCGAGGCGGCTAACCGGCCATATGTTCCGGTTACTCGCCTCGGCACCGGTCGGCCGCCGTCCGGCGGCTTGTCCGGGACCCGACCGCGGGATAATGTATGCACGGTGGCCCGTCCGGTGATCCTCGTCAACTGCTGGCGCCGGCCGCTGCCCACCTTCCTGGGGGAGCAGACGGTGCTCGACACGCTGGACCCGGCCTACGCCGACCGGGTCAGCGATGCGGGCGGGCAGCCCGTGCTCATCGGCCGGCCACCGGCGCACACCGCTGAGGCCGTCGAGCAGCTCATCGAGCTGGCCGACGGGCTGTTGCTGACCGGGGGTGGGGACGTGGACCCCGCCGTCTACGGCGCCATCCGTGAGAACGTCGCCGGTGACGATACTGCCGCCGACGCGTTTGAGCTGGCGCTCATCCACGCCGCGCGCGCCGCCCGGCTGCCGACGCTGGCGATCTGTCGCGGCGCTCAGCTGCTGGCGATCGCGCATGGTGGCCGGCTCGCCCAGAGCGTTCCGGCCGCCGACGGGCACCCGGACCTGGCCGGCGTCCCGGCCGCGGAGATCCTGGCCGCCCGCCACCCGGTGACGCTCGCGCCGGGCTCTCGGATCCACGGCGCGTTCGGGGGGCGCCGCACCATCGCCGTCAACACCATCCACCACCATCAGATCGCCGATGCGGGCGAGCTGGAGGTGACCGCCACCGCGCCCGGCGGCGTGATCGAGGCCGTGGAGCCGCGCGCCGACTGGGCCTGCCTCGGCGTGCAGTGGCACCCGGAGAAGATGCCCGAGGCCGATCAGCGTGTCCTGTTCGGGCAGCTGGTGGCCGGCGCCGTAGGTGTGGCGGCGTGAGCTTGCGCGGCTACACGGCGCCCCTGTCCCCGGACGGGCGCGCCGGCATCGTCCCCGCGCCGCCGTGGCACTACTCCGGCGACTTCCTCATCGCCGAGTACCGCACGGACCCGGATGCGGTCGCCGCGCTCCTGCCCGCCGAGCTGGAGCCGGCCGAGGATCCCGGGGCCGTGGCCGCCATCGTCGCCGACTGGCAGTCCTGCTCGGACGACATGCACGAGCTCGTCGATCCGATCCAGTCCCAGTACCGCGAGTTCTTCATCGTCGTCGGCGCCCGCTACCTGGGCCGGCCGGTCAGCCGGTGCGTCTACATCTGGGTCGACAAGGACTTCGCCATGTATCGCGGGTGGATCCAGGGCTTCCCCAAGAAGCTCGGCTCCATCCACATGACCCGCCTGTTCGCGGCCGGCCGGGCGACGCCCAAGCTCCAGCCCGGTGCCCGCTTCGGCGCCACGTGCGCGGCCAACGACCGGCAGATCGCCCGCATGGTGATCACGCTGGAGCACGTCTCCGAGACCGGACCGACGGTCAACGATCCGCCGATGCACAACACCCGCCATTTCCCGGCGGCCAGCGGACTGACGCCGTCGGTCTTCGAGCTGGTCCGCGCCGGGGGCCGGGACCGGGAGGCGACGCCGATCTGGGCGGGCAGCGCGGAGCTGCGCTTCTACGACGACACGCTGGAGGACCTGCAGGCGATCGCGCCGCGCGAGATGCTCCGCGGATACCGCTTCACCTTCGGCTACACGGTTGACGGCGTCGACGTCGTCGCGCAGCATGGGGAGGAGGTCGCGCCATGAAGCACGTTCGCATCCGGCATGACGGCGAGGTTCGCGAGGGCACACTCAGCAGCGAGACCGTCCGCGCCGGGGGGTTGGAGCTCAACGTCGCCGATGTCCAGCAGTGGCTGTCGCCGGTCACCCCGTCCAAGATCATCGCCACACATTTGACATACCGCTCACGCGCCGTGGAGTACAAGATGGCGAAGCTGCCCCAGACGCCGTCCTACTTCATGAAGCCGCCGTCCTCCCTGTCCGGGCACCGGGCGCCCGTCGTCCGGCCGGCCGGCTGCCGCTTTCTCAACTACGAGGGCGAGGTGGCCGTGGTCATCGGCCGCCGCTGCCGGGGCGTGACGGTGGACGAGGCGCTCGACTGCGTCGCCGGCTACACGGTGGCCAACGACTGGGGCGTCCACGACTTCCGCCATGCCGACCGCGGCTCGATGCTGCGCGTCAAGGGCCAGGACGGCTTCTGCCCGCTCGGCCCCGCGCTCGTCGACGCCGGCGATGTCGACCCGGAGGACCTGACGCTGCGGACCTACGTCAACGGCGAGCCGGTCCAGGAGGGGCACACCGGCACCGACCTCATGTTCTCCTTCGCCTATCAGGTGGCCGATGTGGCGCGGCTGATCACGCTGGAGCCGGGCGACGTGCTGCTGACGGGCACGCCGGCCAACTCCCGGCCGGTCGAACCCGGCGACGTCGTGGCGGTGGAGATCGACGGGATCGGCCGTCTGGAAAATCACGTCGTACAGTCCGAAGAGGAGATGGAACCAGTGGGCGAGCAACCAGCGGTGACCGCACAGACCCTTCATGTGGCGCTCACCATTCCGGAGGACGAAGCCGAGCGCGAGGTCAGGCAGGGGGCAGCATGAGCGTCCCGCACGTCCTGCACCCCTTCGCCGCTCCGGCCAAGGAGGCCGGCGGCTACCTGGAGATCGTCCGTGCCGAGGGCTGTCGCCTGTGGGACTCGGAGGACGGCACCTACCTGGATGGCACCGCCTCACTGTGGTACTGCGCCGCCGGGCACGGGCGCACCGAGATCCAGGACGCGGTCGCCGCCCAGATGAGCCAGGTCGCCGCCTACCACACGTTTGGCCGGTTCACCAACATCCCGTCGCGGCGCCTCGCTGAGGCGCTGCTCGACCTCGAGCCGATCCCGGACGCCCGGGTGCTGTTCACCAACAGTGGCTCGGAGGCGATCGACAGCGCCATGAAGATCGCCCGGGCCGGCCACCGGGCCGCCGGCCAGGCCGGGCGCACCCTGTTCCTCAGCCGGCGCTATGCCTATCACGGCGTGATGCTCGGCGGAACCTCGATCGCCGGCCTGCCCGCCAACCGCACGCCGTACGGGCCGCTGCTCGGCGACTGCAACCAGGTCGACCGCGACAGCGTCGACGCGATGCGCGACGCGGTCGCCTACTACGGCGCCGACCGGATCGCGGCCATCTTCGCCGAGCCGGTCATTGGCGCCGGCGGCGTGTTCCCGCCCCCGCCCGGCTACCTGGAAGGGCTGCGGGAGCTGTGCGACGACTGCGGCGCCCTGCTCGTCTTCGACGAGGTCATCACCGCATTCGGCCGGCTCGGATCGTGGTTCGGCAGCCACCACTTCGGCGTCACGCCGGACCTGATGACGTTCGCCAAGGCGATCACCAGCGGTTATCTGCCGCTCGGCGGCGTCGTCGTCGGGCCGCGCGTGCGCTCCTGGCTGGAGGCCGACGAGGATTACCTGCTGACCCACGGCGGCACGTACGCCGGTCACCCCACGTGCTGCGCCGCCGCACTGGCGAACCTGGAGATCATGCGCCGCGAGCAGCTGCCGGAGCGGGCCGCCGCGGCCGGCCGCCGCCTGCGGGCCGGCCTCGAGCAGCTGCGGGACCGGCCGGGAGTGATCGACATCCGCGGGGAGGGCCTGATGCAGGCGGTCGGGCTGGAGGCGCCGCTGACCGGGGGCGCGCTGGCCGAGGCGCTTCTGCGCCGCGGCGTCATCGGCCGCGCCCTGCCGTACGCCAACTCCGTGGCCTTCTCGCCGCCGCTCGTCATCTCCGACGCCGAGGTCGACGAGCTGGTGGGGGCCATGGACGAGGCGCTCGCCGAGGTCGCCGCCGCCGTCTGACTCCCCCCGCCGACAGGATGGACAGCACCCGCCCGGCACCGGCGCGCTCGCGCGGGGAGGATCCCGCCCAGCGCCTGGCGATCGCCAGCGTCGTCGACCAGGTGTACTCGGCCACCCGCGCCCGGATCGTGGACGGCACCCTCCAGCGAGGAGCGCGGATCCATCAGGAGGACCTCGCTGAGGAGCTCGGCGTCTCGCGCACCCCGGTGCGCGAGGCGCTGCGCCGCCTGGCCGCCGAGGGCCTGGTGGAGATGCGCACCAACCGCGGCGCGCGCGTCGCCGACGTCGGCGGCGACGACATGCACGCCGCCTACCAGGCGCGGCTGGTCATCGAGCCGGGAGCCGCCCGGCTGGCCGCGCTCCAGGCGCCGGCGGAGGCGCTCCGGCGGATGCGCGCCGCGCTCAGCGCCCAGCGCCGGGCGATCCCCAGCGTGCAGCGCAGCTTCGAAGCCAACCGCGAGTTCCACCTGGCGCTCGTCCAGGCCTCCGGCAACGAGTTCCTCATCCAGTTCGCCCAGCGTCTCTGGGTGGCGCGGATCGGCGAGGTCATTTACGAGCGCCAGTCCGAGACTCCGGAGAGGATGGGACTTGACGCCGACGAGCATGAGCAGATCCTCGGCGCGATCGAGTCCGCCAACGGCCGCCGGGCCGAGTCGCTGACGCGCCGGCACCTTGCCGACGCGATGCAGCGCTCGCACGATCTGCTGGGTTGAGGGACCCGGCCTGAGCCGGGCCGGTCCTCAGCCCTCGTCGACCACCGGATTCGACAGCGTCCCCACGCCGCCGACCGAGATGTCCACGGTGTCGCCCTCGCGCAGGTAGCGCGGCGGCCGGCGTGAGTCGCCGACGCCGCCCGGCGTCCCGGTGGCGATCACGTCGCCCGGCTCCAGGGTCAGTCCCGCCGACAGGTAGACGATCAGCTGTTCCACGCTGAAGATGAGGTCCCGCGTGTTGGCGTCCTGCATGAGCTCGCCGGAGACCGTGGTCGAAACGTCGATGTCCTCCAGGTCGATGCCGTCCATCGAGGCGATCGCGGGGCCCATGGGCGTGAAGGTGTCAAAGCTCTTGCCGAGGGTGAACTGGCGCAGCGGGGTCTCCAGCTGAGCCCGCCGCCCGGAGACGTCATGGACGATGGAGAGGCCGCCGATTGCGTCCCGGGCGGTGTCCGGCGTGGCCCGGTAGGTGCGCCGGCCGATGACGATCGCCACCTCGCCTTCGAAGTCCGGCCGCGTCTCCTCGCGCGGGATGACGATGTTCTGGCCCGGTCCGATCAGCGACGAGGTCCACTTGGCGAACACGACGGGCACCGACGGGATGTCCAGCTCGGACTCCTCGGCGTGGGAGCGGTAATTGAGGCCGATGGCCAGGATCTTGCCCGGGATGACCGGATGCAGGAGGGTGACCTGGTCCCGCGCATACGCCGGCCCGGACGCGCCGCGCACCTGGGCCCACGCCTCGTCGGTGGGGACGAACCCCTGCGGGCCGGCGGGTCCGGCGTCGCGGACGGCGTCATCCTGGAGCGCCCCGATGCGCGTCTCGCCGTCCGGGTTGGTGAAACGCACGGCTTTCACTGGTGGGCCTCCTGTTCGGCTCGTAGGACCTTCATGGCATTGACCGCCCGCGGGATGCCGGCGTAGGGCGTGATCTGAAGGATCGCCTCCTCGATCTGCTCCCACGGGACATCGATCGCCCGCAGCGCACGGATGTGCGCGCTCACCTGCGGGTCGCTGGAGCCCAGCGATGACAGGACGGCGACGATGATCAGCTCGCGCTCGCGGGCGTCGAGTCCCGGTCGCGTGTGCACGTCGCCAAACGCAAAGTCGACGATCCAGTCTCCCAGGGCGCCCATCCGGGCCAGAAACTCGTCGCCTCCCGGCTCGTCACCCAGCTCCGCCAGGCGCGCCAGTGCCCGCCCGCGCCGGTCATCGTCGCCCATCGCACACCCTCCTTGACCCTTCTCCGAGTGGCCTTGACCCTCCTCCGGGTGGCGGATATTGTATCCAAAGCGCGTGGGCCGGCGCCCTCGCGCGCTCCCGCTCCCGGCCCTCGTCACGGTCTCGCCATGATCTCTCTTCGCCGCATCCACCACGTCTGCCTGCGGGTTGAGGATCTCGATGCCGCCGCCGCGCGCTGGTCGATCCAGTTCGGACTGACCGAGCGCGACCGCCGTGACGACCGCGCCTACCTGGCGTGCGACTACGAGCCCTACTCGCTGGAGCTCGTGGAAGGCGTCCCCCCCATGCCAGCCGGCCATGACCACACCGCCTACGAGCTGGTCCGCGGGATCACCCTCGACGAGGCCGCCGCCCACCTCGACGGGCTGGGTGTGCAACATCGCCGCGCCGACGACGCCATCCACCTGAGCGACCCGGACGGCGCCGGCGTCGAGCTGCGCGCCTACGAGCCCGCCGCCGACCGCCGACCGCCCATCGCCCGCTCCACCACGACCCTCCCGGGCTTTCACCCCCGCAAGCTCGGCCACGTCAACTCCCTGACCGGCGACCTGGCCGGGATGACGCGCTTCTACTGCGACGTGCTGGGGATGCGGGTCACCGACCGGCTCGGCGACGAGGGCACCTGGCTGCACATCAACGCCGATCACCACACCGTGGCGCTCGTCGAGAAGGGCTATGCCCATCTGCATCATCTGGCCTTCGAGCTCGTCGACTGGGGCGAGCTCCGGGTCGCCCTGGACCATCTCGCCCAGCACGGACGCTGGCTGGCCTGGGGCCCCGTCCGCCACGCCCTCGGGCGCAACCTCTCGGCCTATGTGCGCATCCCGGAGGAGGAGTGTTTCGTCGAGCTGTTCTCCGACATGGAGCAGCTGGAGCCGGACCATCAGCCCCGCGACTGGCCGGATGACGCCCACTCCTCCAACACATGGGGGATCCTCCCGCCGCGGTCCTACTTCCGCTTCGACGCCGCCGCCGTCCAGGCCGAGCGCGAGGGGCTCGAGGCACTCGGACAGCCACTACCGGCAGGAGGCAGTTGATGGCGTACACCAGCGTTCGCCAAGCCACGGGCGCCCGCACCGGCGAGCAGTTCCTGGACGGGCTGCGCCAGGGCGGACGCGAGATCTGGCTCCGCGGGGAGAAGATCACCCACCCGCTCGATCACGCGGAGCTGCGCGAGGCCGCGGTGTCGATGGCGCGGGTGTTCGATGTCCAGCACGAGCACGCCGATGAGATGCTCGCCCCCTCGCCAGACGAGCCGGATCGCCTCGTCAACGTCACCCATCTCATTCCGCGCACCAGAGAGGACCTGGAGCGGCGGCGGCGGGCGTTCGAGCTCGTCGCCACCGTCTCCGGGGGCACCATGGGGCGCACCCCGGACTACCTCAACGTGACGTTCGCCTGCTTCGCCGGGCGCTCGGATGTGTGGGCCCGGCGCGACAACGCCCAGGGGGCGGCCAACCTCGTCGCCTATCAGGCGCTCATGCGCGACAACGACCTGTCGACGACCCACGCGCTCATGAACCCGCAGGTTGATCGCTCCCGGCCGGAGGCCGAGCAGGCGATGGGCCAGGTCTCGCTGCACAAGGTGGGGGAGACCGCCGACGCGATCGTCGTCCGGGGCGCGCGGATGCTGGCGACGCTGGCGCCGTTCGCCGACGAGCTGCTCGTCTACCCGGGCTCGGACATCCGCCCCCAGGACGGGCGCTACGCGCTGTCGTTCGCCATCCCCATCGCCACCCCGGGCCTGCGCTTCATCTGCCGCGACAGCTACTCGCGCCAGCGCGACCGCTTCGACTACCCGCTCTCCTCGCGCTTTGACGAGATGGACTGCGTTGTCATCTTCGACGACGTCGAGATCCCGCGTGAGCGCGTGTTCCTAGACGGCGACACCGTCGGCTACAGCGAGGTCATCACCGACACGGGCTGGCGCGGTCACATCATGCACCAGGCGTTCACCCGCGCCTGGGTCAAGCTGTCGTTCGCGCTCGGCCTCGGTCACTGCATCGCCAACACCACGGGCGTCGTCCGCTTCGACCACATCCAGGAGAAGCTGGGCCAGATGTGGTCGATGAGCGAGCTGGCCCGGTCGGCGCTGGTGTCCGCCCAGGCCGGCGCCCGGATCGACGAGGGCGGCGTCATGTATCCGGACGACCGTCCCTTGCTGGCGCTCCGCGGTGAGATGCCCAAGTGGCTGCCGCGCTGCAACGAGCTGCTCCAGCTCATCGGCGGCGGCGGCTTCATGGCCACGCCGGCCCGGGCCGACATCGAGGGGCCGCTCCACGACCAGATCGAGCAGTACTTCCAGGCCGCCGGCGCCGACGCCGAGCGGCGGATCCGACTGTTCCGCCTGGCCTGGGACTTCCTCGGATCGGAGCTCGGCGGCCGCGGCGAGCTGTATGAGCGCTTCTATCTCTCGGACTCCTGGCGGATGACGGCGCTCGCCTACAAGATCGCCGACAAGTCGTTCCCGGAGTCGCTCGTTGAGCAGTTCCTCCGCGACTAGGTCGGTGCTGATCATGGGCGGCGGTACCGGGATCGGTGCCGCCGTCGCCGCGGCCATGGCGCGCGACGGCTACGCCGTCTGCGTCGCAGGCCGGCGGATCGAGCCGCTGGAGGAGGTGGCGGCGGCCGTGAGCGGTCACGCGGTCGCCGCCGACGCCACGCGGCCGGATGAGGCGGCGCGGGCGGTCGAGGAGTGCGTCGAGCGCTTCGGCAGGCTCGACGCCCTCGTCGTGTCCAGTGGCGCCGGCGCCGGCGGCGCTGTCCTGGACCAGACGCTGGAGCGCTGGAACCAGGTGCTCCAGACCAACCTGACCGGCGCGTTCCTCGCCTGCCGGGCGGCGCTCCCGCACCTGCTCGAGGCGCGCGGGGCGATCGTCACCGTCGCCTCGCTCGCCGGTCTGCGCGCGGACCCGGAATCGGCGGCGTACTGTTCGTCGAAGGCCGGCCTCGTCATGCTGACCCAGTCGATCGCGCTGGATTACGGCCCCGCTGGCGTGCGGGCCAACTGCGTCTGCCCCGGCTGGATCCGCACCGAGATGGCCGATGCGGCGATGGACGAGCTGGGGGAGGCCCGCGGGGTCGACCGCGAGGGCGCGTACGGGCTGGCCGTGGCCGAGGTCCCGGCGGGGCGGGCCGGATCCGCGCAGGAGGCGGCCGCCGCCGTGGCCTGGCTGGCATCCCCGGCGGCCTCCTATGTCAACGGCGCCGTGCTCACCGTCGATGGAGGAGCCGCGGTCGTCGACGCCGGTACCCTCGCATTTGCCCCGAGCCGGCGGGCCGCGCATTCAGCAGCAGTTGACACCACGAGGAGAGTGAGATGACCCAGGATCTGCACGCGGAGGCTCCGCTGGCCGGGCGCTACCACCGGCTGTCGGAGCTGGCGGAGGTCGGCGTGCGCGCCGTGCGCCTGCAATACGCCGACCTGCACGGCATCTGCCGCGGCAAGGACATTCCCATCTCGGCATTTGCCCATGCCGCGGAGGACGGGATCGGGTTTGTGGCCGCGATCATGACCGTCGACCTGCGCCACAACGTCGTCGCCGGCTTTGAGGAGGGCTTCCCGGACCTCCTGGGCCGCCCGGATCTGAACACCCTGGTCCCGCTGCCGTGGCAGCCGGATGTCGTCACCTGCCTGGTCGACCTCGAGGATCCGGTCACCCATCAGCCGTCGCCGGTCGATTCGCGGGGCGCGCTCAAGCGCATCCTGACCGAGTTCGCCGAGCTCGGCGTCTCGCCGGTCATCGGCCCGGAGCTCGAGTTCTACCTGTGCGAGCCGGACCCCGCGTCCCCCAACGGCTACCGACCATACGCCGCGCAGGACAGCCCGGTCTACACCGTCGGCGACGTCGCCGATCCCAAGGGGACGCTCAGCCGGATGCTCGACGCCGCCGTCGAGCTCGAGCTGGGCGCGATCGCCGCCGCCCACGAGTACGGCCGCGCTCAGTACGAGATCAACCTCCGTCACGGGCCGGCGCTCAACTCCGCCGACCGCGCGTTCCGATACAAGGCGCTCGTCAAGGAGATGGCCGCCCGCGACGGCCTGCTGGCGACGTTCATGGGCAAGCCGTTCAACGGCGACGAGGGCTCCGGCTTTCACCTGCACGTCTCCTTTGAGGACGCTGACGGCAACAACGTCGGCGATCAGGCGGGTCAGCCGCACGGTCTCCATCCGTTCACCCGCCACTTCATCGCCGGCGTGCTGCAGCACGGGCCGGCGATGATGGTGTTCTTCAACCCCACGGTCAACGCCTACCGGCGCATCAGCGCCGAGGCGCTCGTGCCCACGCGGCTGTGCTGGGGCCACGATCACCGGATGACCCTGGTGCGCGTCCCCAAGGAGCGCGGGTCGGCCACCCGGCTGGAGATCCGGCTCGGCGACGGGACTGCCAACCCGTATCTCGCCTACACGGCGGCGCTGGCCGCCGGCCTCGACGGGATCCGGCGGGAGCTGGAGCCGCCGGAGCCGCTGGAGGGAATGATCTACGACCTCCCCGACGAGCAATTGGGCGGCCATCTGCCGGCCACGTTCCAGGAGGCGCTCGACGCGCTCAAGGCCGACCCGGTCATCACGGAGGCGATGGGCTCCAAGCTCGTCGACACGTTCGAGACGATCAAGGGCGCCGAGCTCGAGCGCTTCCGGGCGTGGGTCACCGACTGGGAGTTCGCCGAGTACTCGCATCGGTTGTGAGCGGCGGGACGCCGTGACCGCGGTGTCGCTCTCAGCGGACGCGTTTCGCCGTTGCGTCGGCGAGTTCGCCACGGGCGTGACCGTCGTCATCGCCGAGCACGACGACGGGCCGGCCGGCATGACGCTCAATTCGTTCACGTCGGTCTCGCTGCACCCGCTGCTCGTGCTCGTCGCCCTGGGGCACGGATCGCGCACGCTGTACGCGGTGCGCGGCGCCGGGCGCTTCGCGGTCAGCCTCCTGGGACGCGGGCAGCGCGACGCGGCGATCGCCTTCTCCACGCGGGGCGGACCGTTCGCCGCCTCCTACGTACGGCGCGACTCCGATGGGTGGCTGGTCATTCGCGGCGCGGTCGCCGCGCTCAAGTGCGAGCTGGCCGAGACCGTGCGAGCCGGCGACCATGACCTGGCCATCGGCCGCGTGGTCGCCATCGACCACGCCGGCGGCGAGCCGCTGGTCTTCCACCGCGGCGTGTTCGGCGGACTGGTGACCGACTCCGCGGTCCCGCCGGGGCACCCCATCGGCCTCGACGAGGGCGCCGGTTGGTGAGCCTCGGCGACTAAGCGGACCATATGGCCGGTTAGACGCCCCGCACCGTTGCGGATGTGTGACGCCGGGGCGCGCCGACGGCCCGCCCCGCCCCGTGCCCCCCGCTCCGGCTCCGCCCCGGCCCCAGCCCGCCCCGCAGACCCGCCCCGCAACCCGCCCCGCAACCCGCCCCGCAACCCGCCCCGCAACCCGCCCCGCAACCCGCCCCGCAACCGAATGGATACATTACGCAGAACCTGGTATCGTGCCCGCCGATGGGAGCGAGCACGACGGATCTGGCGTCGGTCGACCTGCTGGATCATGACCTGTTCGCCGACCACGAGCCGTGGGAGGTGTTCGACCTCCTCCACTGCGAGGCGCCGGTCTACTTTCATCCGGAGCCGGACGGGCGCGGGTTCTGGTGCGTGACCAAGTACGACGACGTTCAGGCGGTCGTCCGCGATGCCAAGACCTTCTCCTCCGAGGCGGGGGGTGCGGCGGCGATCGAGGATCTGCCGCAGGATGTGCTCGACTTCCGGCGCAACTTCCTGGAGTACGACCCGCCCACGCACGGCCGCTACCGACGGCTGCTGTCGACGCAGTTCACTCCCGGCGCGGTCGCCAAGTATGAGGAGTGGCTGCGCGCCCTCATCGGCGACATGCTCGACCGCGTGCAGTCCGGCGCCGAGTTCGACCTCGTCCACGCGCTGGCGGCGCCGATTCCGATTCGCGTCCTCGCCCACGTGATGGGACTGCCGGAGGAGGACCTGCCCCACCTGATCAGCCTCGGCGACCGGCTGCTCGTCGACACCGATCCGGAGTACGTGGGCCATCTCGCCTTCGGCCGCGAGCGCGAGGAGGACCGCTTCAAGCCGTTTGGCTCGCCGTGGGCCGAGGAGCTGTGTGCGATCGGCCGCGCCTACTACGCCGACCGCCGGCAGTGCCCGCGGGAGGACCTCCTGACGCTCATCGCCAACGCCGAGATCAACGGCAAGCCCCTCGCCGAGAATGAGCTCGACAACATGTTCGCGCTGCTGATCGTCGCCGGCAACGAGACGACGCGCCAGGGGATCGCCCTCGGCACGCTCGCCCTCGCCCAGTACCCGGACCAGTATGAGCTGGTGCGCTCCCAGCCGGAACTCATCCCATCGGCGACCGAGGAGATGCTGCGCTACGCCTCGCCCGTCTGGTGGTTTCGGCGCACCGCCACCAAGGACGTCGAGATCCGCGGCGAGAGGATCGCCGCCGGCGACAAGGTCGTCGTCTGGTTTGCCGCCGCCAACCGCGACCCGGACCATTACCCGGATCCCCACCGGTTCGACGTGACGCGCAACCCCACTGACCAGCTGACGTTCGGCCGCGGCGGTCCCCACCATTGCCTGGGGGTCCACCTGGCACGCCTGGAGGTGAAGGTCTACCTGGAGGAGCTGGTGCGCCGCGTGGCGAGCATCGAGCCGGCGGGCCTCCCGGTCCGCCACCGCTCCAACTTCACCAACGGGCTCAAGCGGCTGCCCGTGCGGATGACCCTCGCCTGATAGTGGCCGGCGCTCCGCGGCTCGTCCTCGTCCTGTCCGAGAACTGGACGATGACCTCGCCGCGCGATCTCCGCGCCCTCGTCCGGATCGCCCGGGAGGCCGAGGCCGCGGGCATCGACGGCATCATGCTCTCCGAGCACATCGTCCTCGGCCCCGCCGCCGGCGCCGGCGGCCGCCCGGACAATCCCCGGGACTACGCCGCCCCGGGCAACCAGGATCCGGACACGCCGTGGCCGGACTCGATCGTGCTCATGAGCGCGATCGCCGCGGCCACCACCACCCTGCGCCTGATCGGCGCGGCCATCATCGCCCCGCTGCGCCACCCGCTGCTCCTCGCTCATCAGCTGGCCACGCTCGACCTGCTGAGCGAGGGACGGCTCGTCGTGCAGCCGACGGTCAGCTGGCACCGCGACGAGTACGCGGCCCTCGGAGTCCCGTTCGAGCACCGGGGGCAGTTGCTCGACGAGCATCTGGCCGCCTGGCGCGCGCTCTGGCAACCGGGCCCGGCGAGCTTCCACGGCCGCTGGTATGCGTTCGAGGACGTCTATCTGGAGCCCAAGCCCTACCGCCCGGAGGGGCCGCGGCTGTGGTTCGGCGGCAGCTCGGTCGGCCCCTGGATCATCCGGCGGCTGGTGGAGTACGGACACGGCTTTCACCCCTTCGGCCAGCCGACCGCCGAGGAGATGCGCCCGCTGGCGGACGCGATGCGCGCCGCCGGTCGCGACCCGTCGGAGCTGGAGGTGGTCGGCGGGATCCGGGGCCGCTTCCCCGCGCCGGACGCGGTCGCCGACCTGGCCGAGGCGGCCGGGGCGATCCCGGCGCAGCTCGACGCCGGCTACACGACGATCTGCTTCAAGCCCTCCCAGTTCACCGACGACCCGGCCGAGGTCGGCGACCTGTGCCGGCGGCTGGTCGCGCTCAGCTGCGATCAAACAGCGACGTCCGCTCGCACACCGTCTTGACGTCGCAGTAGAAGTCGAAGGAGTGGCGCCCGCCCTCGCGGCCGATGCCGGAGTCCCGGGCGCCGCCGAACGGCGTCTCCAGGTCGCGCACGTAGAAGCAGTTGACCCACACGGTGCCGGCCACGACCGCGGCGCCGACCCGGTCGGCGCGACTCGCCGAGCCGGTGTAGATGGTCGCCGCCAGGCCGTAGTCGGTGGCGTTGGCCAGCCGGATCGCCGCGTCCTCGTCGGCAAAGCTCTGGAGCGTCAGCACGGGCCCAAACACCTCCCGCTGGAGGATCTCGGCGTCCGCCGGGACATCGACGAACAGGGTGGGCGCGTAGTACAGCCCCCCCAACGACTCGCCGCCGAAGGCCAGGCGGGCGCCGGCGGCCAGAGCGCGCTCGACGTGGCCGGTGACGCGCTCCAGGGCCACCGGGTGGATGAGGGGGCCGTACGTCGTCGCCGGATCCCGCGGGTCGCCGACGCGAATCTCGGCCACGCGCGCCTCAAATCGCTCCAGGAACTGATCGACGATCGAGTCCTGGATGAGCAGCCGCGTCCCGGCAAGGCAGACCTGGCCGGAGTTGTCGTACTGGTAGGCGGCGGTCGCGGCGGCGGCGTCGAGGTCGGCGTCGTCGAAGACGATGAACGGCGACTTGCCGCCGAGCTCGAAGGACACCGGCGTCAGGTGCGCGGCGGCGTCCCCGTAGACCGTGCGCGCTGTGGCGGGAGATCCGGTAAACGCGACCCGGTCGACGTCGCGGTGGCCGGTCAGCGGCGCGCCGGCGGCGGCGCCGGTGCCGTGGACGATGTTGAGGACGCCCGGAGGCACGCCGGCTTCGTCGGCCAGGTCGCCGAGCAGCGAGCACGTCAGCGGTGCCCACTCCGGCGGCTTGAGCACCACAGTGTTACCGGCGGCGAGCGCCGGGCCGACGCGCCAGGTTGCCAGCATGAACGGCGCGTTCCAGGGCGTCGAGACGGCGACGACGCCGCAGGGGTCATAGCGCACCCGGTTGCGCTCGCCCCCGTGGAGCATCCGGTCCGGCTCGGCCAGCTGTTCCCGCGCATAATCGGCGAAGAAGCGGATGTTGTTGGCCGCGCGCGGGAGGACGCGGAGGCTCATCGCCTCGTGCAGCGACCCGTTGTCGACGCACTCCACCCGGGCCAGGTCCACAACGGCCGCGTCGATCGCGTCGGCCAGACGGGTCAGCACCTGGTGGCGGCCCTGGGGGCCGAGCGCCGCCCAGGCGGGGAACGCGCGGCGTGCTGCCGCAACCGCCTGATCGACCTCGTCGCCGCCGCCCGCGGCCACGTCGGCGAGCTTCCAGTTCTCCCAATCGATCGGGCTGCGGACCTGGAAGCGCTGGGCCGACGCGACCCGCCGGCCGTCGATGTAGTGGTCGAGGGGAACGCTGACGCCCTCCACCTCGGTGCGGGCGCCGGCGGTCATGGCACGGCTCCCGGCTCGCCGGCGCGGACGCTGTGGAGCAGCCGTCGCAGCAGGGTGGCCAGTTGGCGCCGGTCGTCCTCGTCGAGGCCGGCGACGAGCTCGGCCTCGCCGGCGTTGAACCGTGGAAACAGACCCGTGATGAGCCGGTGGCCGGCCGGGGTCAGCGCCACGCGGACAAGCCGCCGGTCATGGGCGTCGCCCTGGCGCGTGATCAGACCATCGCGCTCCAGCGTGTCGCATAGGCTCGAGACGCTCGGCCGGGCGCAGCCCATCGAGGCCGCCAGCGCGCGCGTCTCCATCGGATGGGCGGGACCCGCTATCCACAGGTTGAACAGCAGCGAGAACCCGCCCCAGGAGACGCCCTCCGGGCGGAGCACGCGACGCTCGAGCTGGGCCCGCACCTCCTGGGCGGCGCGCCAGACGTTGGCGATCACCGCCATCGCCTCCATGTCGACGTCGACCGGCAGCTCGGCCACCCGGGCCAGGACATCGAGCTCCTCGGCGACGATCGGCTCGGAGGGGGTGCTCACGGCGAGAACGTTAGAGTCCTCATGATCCCCTGTCAAAGGGCGGAGGGGGCGACGCCGGTCCGGGCGAGCTGCTCGGCCACCTCGCCCACAACCTGCGGAATGGCGCGGACGTCCTCCTCGGTCGTGCGGTGGTTGACGAGGCAGGCGCGCAGGCAGGTGGCGCCGTCGACGTGCGCGGAGGCCAGCAGGATGCGGCCGTCGGCGGCGAGCGCCAGGGCCAGGGTGGCGTTGTGGTGGTCCGGGTCGACCCCGTCGGCGGGGAGGTGGCGGAAGCAGACGGCCGACAGCCGGGGGTCGGCCAGCAGCTCGAACCGGGGGTCGGCGCGCAGGAGCGACGCCAGCAGCTGTGCCTCCTCCAGGTTGCGTTCGATGGCGCCGCGGATGGCGTCGGCCCCGTGAACGGTGAATGCCAGCCACAGCTTCAGCCCGCGCAGGGGGCGGGAGTACTCAAGGGTCCGATCGACGGCGAGGACCTGCGTGCCGCTGTGGGGCATGTAGCTCTCCTCGTGGGAGAAGGCCCGCTCCAGCGTGTCGAAGCCGTGCATGAGCAGGACGCTGCACGCCTTGGGCACGTACATCCACTTGTGGGCGTCGACAGTGGCCGATTGCGCCCGGTACAGGCCGGCGAACAGCCCGCCCGCCAGGCGGGTGGCGGCGGCGGGCAGGCCGTAGGCCCCGTCGACGTGGAGCCACACGTTGCGCTGCTCGCACACGTCGGCCAGCGCGTCGAGATCGTCGACGGCTCCGGTCAGGGTGGTGCCGGCGGTGGCGACGACGGCCACCGGGGTAATCCCCTCTCGCCGGTCGGCGTCGATGGCTGCTGCGCACGCCTCAGGATCCATCCGGCGCTCGGAGTCGAGCGGGATCCCGCGGACCCCGCGCCCGCCGATGCCCAGGACCTCGGCGGCCCGGCGAACCGAGTAGTGCGCCTCGCTGGAGCAGTACAGAGCCATGGGACGTCCCGCGGCTCCCTCCTGGCGGAAGCCGGGCAGCGCCCACTCCCGGGCGGCGGTCAGTGCCGTGAGGTTGGAGATCGTGCCGCCGGCGGCGAGGGCGCCGACGGCGTCGTCGTCAAACCCAACAAACTGGCCGACCCAGCGGATCGTCTGGGCCTCCAGCAGGTCGGCGGCGCCGGCGCTGACGGCGACGTTGACGTCATGGGAGGCCATCAGGGCATCACCGAGGACGCCGATCTCCAGGCCGGAGGAACCGATGTAGGCGAAGTACCGGGGCCGCGACTGGGCCAGCGAGACGTCGAGCACGTCGGCCGCGGCGTCCAGCGCCAAGTTGGGCTCGGAGCCTGCCTGCGGCAGCGGCCGGCTGAGCAGCTCGACATGACGCTCGTTGGGCAGCGGCTGACTGGGCCGCGCGCGGTCAAAGCTCTGCCAGGAGGAGAGGATCAGCTCGGCGGCGTGCTCCAGGACCCGCTCGCGATCCGCGAGCGGCAACGCCGGACCGTCATTCATCATCGCCAGGACGTTAGAGTCCTCACGAGATGCTGTCAAAACCCGGCCTCATCCTCCAGCACGGCGACGATGGGCCCCCGGCGCGCTTCGGCGAGTGGCTGAGCGCGCGGGGGCTCGAGTTCGTCGTGCATCCCGCCGCGCAGCAGCCGCCGCCGGATCCCGGGGACTTTGCGTTCGTCACGTCGCTGGGGTCCGAGACCTCGGCCGGCGAGACCGAGGGATGGGTCGTCGACGAGATTGCCGCGCTGCGGGCGGCCGTCGAGGCCGACGTCCCCGTGTTGGGACTGTGCTTCGGCGGTCAGGCCCTCTCGGTCGCGCTTGGCGGCGGCGTCCACGTCATGGATACGGCGGAGATCGGCTGGGTTGCAGTCGAGAGCTTCGATCCGCTCGTCCCCGGCGGCCACTGGCTCCAGTACCACTTCGATCTCATGCACCTGCCCCCGGGAGGGGAGCCGCTCGCCCGCAGCCCGGCCGGGCTGGCCGCCTTCCGCCACGGGCGCCACCTCGGCCTCCAGTTCCACCCGGAGGCGGACGCCGAGCTCGTCGACCTGTGGGCCCGGCTGGACCCCAAGCTCCCCTCGGTGGGGATCACGGTGGAGGACCTGGCCGCTCAGAGTGAGGCGCACGCGGAGCCCGCGCTCAGCCAGGCGTTCGCGCTGTTCGACGGATGGCTCCAGCGCCTGGTGGCCGAGCCGGCCGCCGGCCGCGCCTGACGCGGGCCCACTCCGGATTGCCGGGAAGCTGACGGTGATGACGATCCCGCCCGCGGAGGGCCGGATCGTCATCACCGTCACGGATGGCTGTGGTCACCGCCGTGGCTGGCGGGCGTACTGTCGCGTCGACCGCCGCGCACATTCGCTTGACAGGCATGCGGCATTAGGTATTGTGTATCCCAGAGAGGTGAGAGTGGCTGCCGAGATGACACATCCGGACCTGCTGATGCCGGAGCGGCTGACCGGCACCCTGGTGGTGCCCGCGCTCCACGGGATCGGCACCAGCGTGGCGCAGCTGGCGTACACGGCGATCCGCACCGCGGTCCTGGCGATGGACGCCTACGATCCGGAGGCCGACCTGCGGCTCGACGAGAAGCGTCTCGCCGCCGAGCTGGGCGTCAGCCGCACGCCGGTGCGCGAGGCGCTGGCCCGGCTCGAGCACGAGGGTCTGGTCGAGATCATCCCCCGCCGCGGCGTCCGCGTCGTGCGCAAGAGCAAGGCGGAGATCGTCGAGATGATCATCGCCTGGGCCGCCCTGGAGGGCATGGCCGCGCGGCTGGCGACCGAGCGCGCGCCGGACGACGAGATCGCCGGCCTGCGCAAGCTGTTCTCGAAATTTGACGACGGCGAGCTTCGTTCGCACCTGGACGAGTACTCGGCCGCCAACCTGCGCTTTCACCAGCGCATCATCGAGCTTGGGCATTCGCAGCTGATTGCGGATATGGCCGACGACCTGCTCGTGCACGTCCGTGCGATTCGCCGCCACACCATCGGTGACGCCGACCGTGTCGAGCGCTCAATCGTCGACCACATGCACATCATCGAGGCTCTCGAGGCGCGCGAGACCGAACTGGCGGAGACGCTGGTTCGCGACCACGCGCTGAATCTCGCTCGGCACGTGGAACGCAGCTGGGCGATTGATTGATTGACGGGGTCGTCCGACCCCCGGCGTTCCCCAATCCAAGCTGATACTCGATATCCGAATACGGAAGGAGAGCTCACGTGAGCGTCATGGCGACCACGACCCAGGCAGAGGCGTCACCCCCGCGGCGTGACGTCGAGCCGGACACCATCTCCGGGGGCCATCTCGTCGCCAAGGCGCTGCGCGCCGAGGGCATCGACGTGATCTTCACCCTCTGCGGCGGTCACATCATCGACATCTACGACGGCTGCATCGACGAGGGCATCCGGATCATCGATGTCCGCCATGAGCAGGTGGCGGCCCATGCGGCCGACGGCTACGCGCGGGTCACCGGCCGGCCGGGCTGTGCCGTCGTGACGGCCGGCCCGGGGACGACGGACGCCGTCACCGGCGTCGCCAACGCCCTGCGGGCCGAGAGCCCGATGCTCCTCATCGGCGGCCAGGGCGCGCTCAACCAGCACCGCATGGGCTCGCTTCAGGACCTGCCCCACGTCGACATGATGCGTCCGATCACCAAGTTCGCCTCCAACGTGGTCACCACGGAGCGGGTGGCGGACATGGTGTCGATGGCGTTCCGCGAGGCGCTGGCCGGCGCCCCCGGGCCCGCGTTCCTGGAGATCGGCCGCGACATCCTCGACAGCCGTGTCCCCCTGGAGCGGGCGGTCATCCCCCAGGCCGGGCACTACCGCGCGTCGACCAAGAGCATCGGCGACCCGGCCGACATCGAGCGGCTGGCCGACATCCTGGTCGCCGCCGAGCGGCCGTGCGTGCTCCTCGGCAGCCAGGTGTGGACGTGCCGCGGGGCCGACGCGGCGATCGACTTCGCCCGCACGCTCAACATCCCGGCGTACATGAACGGGGCGGCGCGGGGCACGTTCCCGCCCGGCGATCCTCATCACTTCCATCAGACGCGGCGCCATGCGTTCAACAACGCCGACGTGATCGTCATCGTCGGTACGCCGTTCGATTTCCGCATGGGATACGGCAAGCGCCTGTCCCAGGACGCGACGGTCGTGCAGATCGACCTGGACTACCGCACCGTCGGCAAGAACCGCGACGTCTCACTCGGCCTGGTCGGCGACGTCGGCGCCATCCTGGGGGCGGTCACGCAGGCGGCCTCCGGACGGGCCGACAACGGCGCCAAGCGACGCGAGTCCTGGCTCAAGGATCTCCGGGCCGAGGAGCAGCGGATGCAGGAGGAGCGGTTGCCGCGCCTGCAGAACGACAGTGTGCCGATTCACCCCCTGCGCCTGGCCCATGAGATCAACCAGTTCTTGACCGACAACACCCTGTTCATCGGCGACGGCGGCGATGTCGTCACCTTCTCCGGAGGTGTCGTCCAGCCGAAGGGGCCGGGCCTGTGGATGGACCCGGGCCCGCTCGGAACCCTGGGGGTGGGTGTCCCGTTCGCCATGGCGGCCAAGGCCGCCCGTCCTGACCTGGAGGTCGTCGGCCTGTTCGGCGACGGCGCACTGAGCCTCACCGGATGGGACTTCGAGACCATGGTCCGCTTCGATCTCCCGTTCATTGGAGTTGTCGGCAACAACTCCTACATGAACCAGATCCGCTACGGGCAGATCCAGAAGTACGGAGAGGACCGCGGTGACGTCGGCAACAAGCTCGGCGACGTCCCCTACGACAAGTTCGCCGAGATCCTGGGCGGCTACGGCGAGGAGGTCCGCGAGCCGAGCCAGATCCGTCCCGCGCTGCAGCGCGCGCGGGAGTCAGGGAAGCCGGCACTGATCAACGTGTGGATCGACCAGAACGCGTTTGCGCCGGGGACGATGAACCAGACGATGTACAAGTGACGGGAGAGAGTGATATGAGCCAGGCCCTCGAGGGCGTTCGCGTGGTCGACATGACCCACGTTCAGGCCGGTCCGGTGTGCACCCAGCTGCTTGCCTGGATGGGTGCCGATGTGATCAAGATCGAGTCACCCAAGGGCGACGTCACCCGCCAGCAGCTGCGTGACATCCCCGGAGTCGACAGCCTGTACTTCACCATGCTCAACTGCAACAAACGCAGTGTCACTCTCGACCTCAAGAGTGACGAGGGCAAGGAGACCTTCACCCGGCTGCTGGCGCAGTCCGACGTGCTGGTGGAGAATTTCGCCCCGGGCGCGCTCGACCGGCTGGGGTTCACCTGGGAGCGGATCCAGGAGCTCAACCCCAAGCTCATCTTCGCCTCGCTCAAGGGGTTTGGCCCGGGCGTGCTCGAGCACGCCAAGGCCTATGAGCCGATCGCCCAGGCCACCGGCGGCGCGATGAGCACGACCGGCTTCGAGGACGGGCCGCCCACAGTGACCGGGGCTCAGATCGGCGACTCGGGCAACGCCGTCCACCTGTTCGGCGCCATCTGTGCCGCCCTGTATCAGCGGACCCGCACCGGCCGCGGCCAGCGGGTCACGATCGCGATGCGCGACGGCATCCTCAACCTCTGCCGGGTCAAGCTGCGCGATCAGCAGCGCCTGGAGCATGGGCCGCTGGGCGAGTACCCCAATTCAGAATTTGGCGAGGCGGTCCCGCGGTCCGGCAACGCGTCCGGCGGTGGCCAGCCCGGGTGGGCGGTGCGCTGCAAGGGCGGCGGGCCCAACGACTGGCTGTATCTCGTCATCCAGCCGCAGGTGTGGGAGCCGCTCATGCGCAAGATCGGACGCGAGGAGCTTGCCGATCACCCGGAGTACGACACGCCGGAGAAGCGGCTCGGGCACCTCTGGGACATCTTCCGGATGGTGGAGGAGTGGACGCTGACCCGCGACAAGTGGGACGCCTTCCGGGAGCTCAACTCCATCAACGTCCCCTGCGGCCCGGTGCTCGACACGCGCGAGCTGCTGGACGACCCGGATCTCGCCGCCACCGGGATGATCGTGGAGGTCGACCACCCGGAGCGCGGCAAGTTCAAGACGGTGGGGTGCCCGTTCTCGCTGTCGGATTCACCGGTCGAGGTCAAGCGCTCGCCGCTGCTGGGCGAGCACAACGAGGAGGTCCTGGCCGAGCTCCTGAACGCGAACGGGTCCACGAACGGATCAGAGAACGGGTCCAAGCGGCTGTCCGCGGTCGACGCCGGGTGACGCCCCGGCGGCGCGCAATCCAGGAACCAGACGACGACACGACGAGGGAGACGCGATGAACGCAACGGCGATAGAGGAGCGATCCACCGAGGCCGGGGCCCTGGATGCGGTCCGCGAGGTGCTGGAGACGGTCCGCGGCGAGGGCCGCACGGCGCTGAGCACTCCGGAGGCCAAGCGGGTCTGCGATGCCTACGGGATCGCCGTGCCGCAGGAGGGCCTGGCGACGAGCTCCGGCGAGGCCGTCGAGCTGGCCGAGCAGATCGGCTATCCGGTCGTCCTGAAGATCGTCTCTCCGGACATCCTCCACAAGACCGAGGCCAAGGGCGTCCTCGTCGGCGTCGCCACGGCCGATGACGTGGCCGCCGGCTACGACACGATCGTCGACAACGCCAAGGACTACGACGCCGACGCGCGGATCACGGGCGTGCAGGTTCAGCAGATGCTCGGATCAGGCCAGGAGGTGCTGATCGGCGCCATCACCGATCCGACGTTTGGTCCGGTGATGACCTTCGGGCTCGGCGGCGTCCTCGTCGAGGTCCTGCGGGATGTGACCTTCCGGCTGGCTCCCACCAGCCGCGACGAGGCGCTCTCGATGGTCGGCGGCATCCGCGCCGCCGAGGTGCTCGACGGCGTCCGCGGCGGACCGCCGTGCGACCGCTCCGCGTTGGCCGACATGATCGAGCGGGTATCGCGGCTGGTCGCCGACTTCCCGGAGATCAGCGAGGTCGACCTCAACCCGGTGCTCGCCACCGAAACGGGTGCGACCGCCGTCGACGCACGGTTCGTCGTCGCCTCAGGGCCGGCGGTCGAGCCCCCGCCCCGGTACAGCCAGGAGGAGATCCTGGACACGATGAACCACCTGATGCGCCCGCGGGCCATCGCGGTCATCGGCGCCTCTGACCAGGCGGGCAAGATCGGCAACTCGGTCATGCGCAATCTGGTCGACGGTGGATTCCCGGGCGAGATCTACCCGGTCAATCCCAAGGCGGGCGAGATCCTGGGCAAGCCGGCCTACGCCGATGTCGACGATCTGCCGGACGGCGTCGACCTGGCCGTGTTCTGCATCCCGGCCAAGCTGGTGGTCCCGACGATCGCCAAGATCGGCGCCAAGGGGATCCCGGCGGCGGTCCTGATCCCCTCCGGCTTCTCCGAGACGGGCCAGGTGGAGCTCCAGCGCGAGCTGATTGAGACGGCGCGCCAGAACGGCGTGCGGTTCATCGGTCCCAACATCTACGGCGTCTACTACACGCCCGGGGATATGAGCGCGGCGTTCACCACGCCCTATGACGTCAAGGGGCCGGTGGCCCTCGCCTCGCAGAGCGGCGGGATCGGCATGGCCATCCTCGGCTTCAGCCGCTCCACCAACCTCGGCGTGTCGGCGATCGTGGGGCTGGGCAACAAGGCCGACATCGACGAGGACGACCTGCTGACGTTCTTTGAGCAGGACGACGCCACCAACTGCGTGGCGCTGCACATGGAGGACCTCAAGGACGGTCGCTCCTTCGTCGAGGTGGCCCAGCGGGTGTCGCGCCAGAAGCCGATCGTCGTGCTCAAGGCGGGCGCCACGCCGGCGGGGACGAAGGCGGCGGCGTCGCACACGGCGGCGCTGGCCGGCGACGACAAGGTCTACGACGACATCCTGCGCCAGGCCGGCGTCGTCCGGGCGCGAGGGCTCAACGAGCTGCTGCAGTTCGCGCGGTGTCTGCCGATCCTGCCGACTCCCCGCGGGGAGAACGTGGTGATCATCACCGGCGCCGGCGGATCCGGCGTTCTCCTGTCGGACGCGTGCTACAGCAACGGTCTGCACCTCATGCAGATGCCGGACGACCTCAATGAGGCGTTCATGAAGTTCATCCCGCCGTTCGGCGCGGCCGGCAATCCGGTCGACATCACCGGCGGCGAACCGCCGGAGACGTACGCCAACACGATCAAGCTGGGACTGGAGGACGATCGAATCGACGCTCTCGTCCTCGGCTACTGGCACACGATCGTGACCCCGCCGATGGTCTTCGCCAAGGTCGTGAGCGAGATGGTCGGCGAGCTGCGCGAGCGCGGGATCGAGAAGCCGATCGTGGCCTCCCTGGCCGGCGACGTCGAGGTCGAGAAGGCGTCGGCCTATCTATTCGAGCACGGCATCCCGGCGTTCCCGTACACCACGGAGCTGCCGGTGGAGGTGCTGGCGGCCAAGTACAGGTGGGCGCGGTTCGCGGGGCTGATCGACGAGGAGGGCGCCGGCAGCTAAGGCGCCGAGGGAGAGAGACAGGGGACACCCGCCGCCGGCGCGGGAGAGGGAGCGCGCCGGCGGCCGTTGAGGAGAGGCTTGTGGATCTACTGGAATATCAGGGCAAGCAGTTGTTTGCGCGCCACGGGATCCCCGTGCCGCGCGGGAACGTGGCACTCACCGTGGAGGAGGCCGCCAACGCCGCCGACGCGGTCGGCTATCCCTGTGTGGTCAAGGCGCAGGTCCAGATCGGCGGCCGGGGGAAGCTGGGCGGGATCAAGCTGGCCGACAACCGTGAGGAGGCCCGCGCCCACGCGGGGTCGATCCTCGGCATGGATATCCGCGGGCTCGCCGTCCACGAGGTCTGGGTCGAGGAGGCCTCGCAGATCGAGGCCGAGTACTACGCCTCGATCGTCTTCGACCGCGGCGCGCAGGCGGCGCTGGTCATGCTCTCCACCCGGGGCGGGATGGACATCGAGGCCGTGGCCGCCACCGAGCCGGAGGCGATCGCCTCCCTCCACGTCGACCCGCTGCTCGGCTTCCAGGACTTCCATGGGCGGCGCCTGGCGTTCGCCGCCGGGGTCGACGGCGACCTGGTGCGTCCGATCACCGCGATGCTGGCCCGGTTGTACGAGGTGTTCGTCGCCGAGGACGCCATGCTGGTGGAGGTCAACCCGCTGATCGTGACGGGCTCCGCCGGCGAAGCCGGTGGACGGCGCGGGTTGCGCGCGCTGGACGCCAAGGTCACCCTCGACGGCAACGCCCTCTACCGCCATCCGGAGAACGCCGCACTGCGCGACGTCTCGTCAGAGGATGCGCAGGAGCGGCTGGCCAAGGAGCGCGGGCTGACGTACGTCAAGCTCGACGGCGACATCGGCATCCTCGGAAACGGCGCCGGGCTGGTCATGTCGACGCTCGACGTGGTTGCGCAGTGCGGCGGGCGTCCGGCGAACTTCCTGGATGCCGGCGGCGGCTCGCGGGCCGACGCCATCGTCGCCGCCGTCGAGGTGATCCTGTCCGACGAGAAGGTGCGCGCAGTCCTGTTCAACATCTTCGGCGGGATCACGCGCTGTGACGAGGTGGCCAAGGGCCTGATCGAGGCGTTCGAGGTCGTCCAGCCGCGCGTCCCGTTCGTCGTGCGACTCGACGGCACCAACGACGAGGAGGGCCGGCGCCTGCTGTCGGAGGCCGAGCTTCCCGGCGTTCACGTCGAGGCGACGATGGACGCCGCCGCGCAGCGGGTCGTCGACCTGGCCGCCCGGACGCCGCAGGTGGAGCTCGCATGAGCGTCCTCGTCGATCAGACCACCCGGGTGTGCGTGGCCGGCATCACCGGCCGCGAGGGCCGCTTCCACGCTCTCAACAACCGCCGCTGCGGCACCAACGTCGTCGCCGGGGTGACTCCCGGCAAGGGCGGCGAGCAGGTGGAGAGCGTGCCGGTGTTCGACACCTTCGAGGCGGCGGTGACCGAGACCGGCGCCAACACGGCGATGATCTTCGTGCCCGCGCGGTTTGCCGCCGATTCCATCTTGGAGGCCGCGGACGCGGGTATCCAACTGATAGTGGCGATCAGCGAGGGCATCCCCGCCCACGATGAGCTGCGCGTCATGACGGAGCTTCGCCGCCGTTCCGGCGTCCGGCTCATCGGCCCCAACTGTCCCGGGGTTCTGTCCCCCGGGAAATCGAACGTGGGGATCATTCCGCACGCCTTCTTCCGGGAGGGCAACGTCGGCGTCGTCTCACGCTCCGGGACGCTGACCTATCAGATCGGCAACGAGCTGGCCCAGCGCGGGTTCGGCAACTCGACGATCGTGGGCATCGGCGGCGATCCCGTCCCGGGGTCCTCGTTCGTGGACGTGCTGGGCCTGTTCGAGGCCGACCCGGAGACCGAGCTGATCGTCATGGCGGGGGAGATCGGCGGGGATGCCGAGGAACGCGCGTCCGAGTTCATCGCCGACCACGTGTCTAAGCCAGTCATCGCCTACATCGCCGGCTTCGAGGCGCCCCCCGGCAAGACGATGGGACACGCCGGGGCGATCGTCTCCGGCACCACTGGGAGCGCCCAGGCCAAGGCGCAGGCGCTGGAGGACCGAGGCGTGCGTGTCGGCCGTACGCCCACCGCCGTCGCCAGGCTCGCGACCGAGATGCTCGCGGCATGACGGGCGGATGCCGGACAACCCCACCCACCACCGGGCACGTTGGAAAGGGGTTGATCTCAGCTTGACGTAACGGACGCCGGCAGTGACGAGGCTGTGCATGACGAGTGCACGTATTGGAGAGGCAATCAGCTCCGGCCTGGCCTGTGCCCCTTAACGGGACCGAGGGAGGCGGGTTCACCCATAAGAGGCGGGGAGCGCACAAGGTGGCGGGTGTGTCACCTGAGAGATGAAGGGAGATTGAGGTAATGAGTGCGATATCGGCTGAGACCGGGTATCGAAAGATCGTCAACCCGGACACAGGTCGGATGTTCCGTGTTGGGGAGAGCGACAAGCAGTTGCTGGGATATCCACGCGGGCTCGTGATCACGGCCGCCTGGGTATGCATGTGCATGGCCGGACTGCTGGAGTACACGTGGGCGTCCTTGAGCGGATCCCTGCAGGCCGCCCATAACTGGGGCGATGCGCCGGTGTTCTGGCTGTTCTCGTTCTACGTGGTGTTCGAGTCGTTTGTGCAGATCGGAACTGGCTTCCTGCGTAACAAGGGCGTCCTTCCGGTGAAGCGCGCGGTGATCATCGGTGGGATCACCTGCGGCATCGCCGCCTACGCGATCACCGCCTACTCGACCAACATCTGGGAGGCGTACTTCGGCTACGCGTTCCTGGGGGGCATCGGCTCCGGGATGATCTACTCCAGCTGCATCAACATCGTGGCCAAGTGGTACCCGGAGAAGAAGGGCTGGCGCACCGGCTTTGTCAACGGTGGTTGGGCCTACGGCTCGGTGCCGTGGATCATCGCCGTGGGCGGCTTCTCCACGGGGGCCGGCGTCGGCACGCTGTCACCGTCCGGGGTCAAGGAGTTCATCCTCATCCAGGGGGCGGCGATGACCGTGATCATCCTGATCGCCGCGAACCTGATGAAGGATCCGCCCAAGAACTGGTGGCCGGCTCACGTTGACCCGCTCAACTGGGCCAAGAGCAAGCGCTCGGCACGGGACCTCATGAACAACCCGCCGGCCTGGGACCACTACAGCCTGCGGCAGATGTGGTATACGCCGCAGGCCAAGTGGCTGAGCATCCAGTACGCGCTGTACGTCGGTTGCTCGCTGTTCGGCGTGGCGTATTACTTCGTGTTCGGCCATGCGATGGGACTCGGGAGCGTCGCGGTTGTCGCGGGTGCGGCCGGCTTTTCGCTCGCTGATGGCATCTTCCGGCCGGTGTACGGGCTGATCTCCGAGTACATCGGACGGCGGCGGACGATGGCGTACGCGTATTCCCTGAACGTCATCTTCCAGTTGCTGACGCTGGTGGCCGGGCTCAACCACATCGGCTGGATGTTCGCAGTCTGCGCGGTGATCTCCGGCGGCCTATCGGGTGCCAACTTCCCGATGACCGCGGCGGCGACCGCCGATTACTGGGGCGAGAACAACAACGCCGTCAACTACGGTTCGGTCTACGCCTGGAAGGCCCTCGGCGGCAGTTTCGCCGGCGGCATCGCGGCGCTGGTCATGACCGGCACGCTCTACGGCCACGCCCACTTCCACTGGGTGCAGGGCTTCATCTTCGGAGCGGCGCTGGGCGCCTGCGCGGCGGTGATCGTGTACTTCAAGTGCAAGGCGCCGACCAAGGAACAGTGGCAGACGGCGGTCGCCAAGGCGGCGGCAGCCGAGGCGCGGACGGCCCAGCCGGACAAGGTCGCGGTCAGCTGACCGTCGGCCGGCGTGACCGCCGGCGAGTGTGACGGGAGATGGAGCGGCCCGCCTGAGCGAGCGGGTCGCTTCGTCTCGAGCTAGGCGCCGACGAGCTCGCGCTCGCGCTCGACGTGCTCCCAGAACTGGGAGACGAAGCGGTCCCACTCCGCGTCCGCCATGTCGCCGGACGGCAGCTGCGGGTTCGGCTCACGCGGGCCGCCGTCGCCGTCTCGGCCAGACGAGCCGTCCGCGCCCGGCCCGCGGTACCAGCCGTACCGGGCGACATGGCGCAGATCCCGGCCGACCGCGGCCGTGAGGGCGGCGGCGAGGGCGAACGGGAGGAGCGCGATCACCGCCGGCGCCCCCGCCACCACGAAGGCGAACGAGAGCAGGGCCAACAGCCCGGCGGCGGAGCCGGAGATGATGACCTTCTCGGCCTGGGGGCTCAATGTCGGCTGTGGATGGGGCACTTCAGTAAAGATAGCTTGGGGGTCGCGGGCGCCCATGCGGGTTTACCCGTATCTCCATGGGGGTGCGCCCCAGTGTGAGCCACCTCACGGTGTGCGCCGGGACTGCGCTACCGGATCTATCGGCAGCTACACGAGATCCCTGGAGATCTCGGCGGCATGGCGTACGAGCAGCTGACCCAGGGCATCGAACCCGCACCGTGCCAGGCGGGCCGAGGGCGCCGACACGCTGATCGCCGCGCACACGTGGCCGCCGGCGTCGAACACGGGCGCGCCGACGCAGCTGACGCCCTCCTCGTACTCCTCGTCGTCGACCGCGTACCCGCGCCCCCGGATCCGCTGCAGCTCCTCCCGCAGCGCGGTGGCCGACGTGATGGTGCCGGTGGTCAGCTGCTCCCAGGGTGCGCCGCCGTACACGGGCTCCAGGACCGCGGAATCCTGGAAGGCCAGCATCGCCTTGCCCGCGCCGCTGGCGTGGGCGGGTACCCGGCGTCCGGGTTCGGCGAACAGGCGGACGGCGCGCCGGCTCTCCGCTTGCTCGAGGTAGACGGCGGACATGCCCTCCAGTGCCACCAGGTTGGTCGTCTCGTCGACCTCGGTCCGGATCGCCTCCAGGTGCGGCCGGGCGACCGTGCGCAGATGGGCATCGAGGGCCCGGGAGCCGGTCGCCAGCTGGAGCACCTTGCGGCTGAGCCGGTAGCGCCCGGTGACCCGGCTCTGGCCGGCGTAGCCGCAATCGATCAGCGAGGCGAGCAGCCGGTGCGCGGTGCTCGGATGCAGGCCCACCCGGCGGGCCAGATCCGCCAGCCCGGCCTCCTCCTGGGCGGCCAGCTCCTCCAGGAGCGCGAACGCGCGCGCGACGGCCTGGACCGGGGGGGCCGACGACGGAGGCAGATCAGCTTTCACGATGCGAAAAGTGTACTGGCTCCCCTTGACTATCGCGGAACTCGACGAAACACTCCCTCTCCCTCATCGCGGAAACGTGCTTCCGCGATGTGAAAAGGTATTCCGCCGACCAGGAGAACAGGCCATGACTGTCATCCCGGCCATGCAGGCCGTTGTCGACGTGCTGGAGTCCGAGGGCGTGGCGTGCGCGTTCGGGATTCCCGGAGCGGCGATCCTGCCGCTCTATGACGCCCTGCGCCAGTCGTCGATCCGTCACCTCACCGTGCGTCACGAGGAGGCGGCCACCCACGCCGCCGACGGTTACAGCCGCGCCACTGGCCGGATCGGCGTCGCCATCGGGACATCCGGGCCGGCGGGGACGAACATGGTCACCGGCCTGTACACGGCCTGGGCCGACTCGATTCCGATCCTGACCATCACCGGCCAGGTCCCGGTCGCCCAGCTGGACCGCGAGGGATTCCAGGCAGTCGACATCGCCGAGATCGTCAAGCCGGTCGTCAAGCGCAGCTACATGGTGACCAACCCCGGGCAGTTGCCGTGGGTCTTCCGCGAAGCGTTTCGCACGATGCGCGAGGGACGGCCCGGGCCGGTCCACATCGACCTGCCCCTCGACGTCCAGCTGGCGCGGATCGAGTACGCCGGCGAGACCGGCGCGCCGCTCGCCGTCCCTGCGGCGGCGCCGGGGCCGGCCGCGATCGAGGCCGCGCTGGATATGTTGCTCGCCGCGGAGCGCCCGCTGCTGATGCCGGGAGGCGGCGTCATCTCCGCCGACGGCGGCGCCGACCTGGTCGAGCTGGCCGAGCTGCTGCAGATCCCGGTCCTGCCGACGCTCATGGGCTGGGGGGCGATCCCCAACGATCATCCGCTCTATGTCGGACTGGCCGGCATCCAGACGCAGACGCGCGCCGGGAACCGGGCCCTGCTGGAGTCAGATCTCGTCCTCGCGGTCGGCGCACGGTTCGCCGAGCGCCACACCGGCAACCTGGACGTCTACCGGCGCGATCGCCGTTTCATCCACGTCGACGTCGAGCCGACGCAGATCGGACGCGTGTTTGCGCCGGATCTGGGGATCGTCGCGGACGCCAGGCTCGCCCTGCGCGCGCTGGTGCAGGCCGCGCGCGCCCGAGGCGCCGGCGGGCGTACCGGCGGGCGGGCCACCGTTTGGTCTGAGCAGGTCCCGGCCCGGCGCCGGCAGCTGGCGCGGCGGACCGACTACGACGACGTGCCGATCAAGGCCGAGCGCGTCTTCGCCGAGATCAACGCCGCGTTCGATCGCGACACGGTGTTCGTGACCGCCATCGGCCTGTACCAGATCTGGTCCGGCCAGTTCCAGGAGGTCTACAAGCCGCGGCACTACCTGATCTGCGGGCAGGCGGGCCCGCTGGGCTGGGAGGTGCCGGTGTGCATCGGCGCCAAGCTGGGGCGGCCGGAGGCGACGGTGGTGGGGGTCGTCGGCGACTACTCGTTCCAGTTCCTCATGGAGGAGGTGGCCGTGGCCGCCCAGTACGACGTGGCGTTCGTGCTGGTGATGATCAACAACGGCTACCTGGGGCTGATCCGCCAGTCGGAGATCAAATACGAGATGAACTACGCCGTCGACATCGCCTACGACGAGTCCTACGGCATCGACCATGTGGCGGCCATGGAGGCGATGGGGGGCTTCGGCCGCCGGGTGGAGCGCCCGGAGGAAATCGCATCCGCGCTGCGCTGGGCCCAGGGCCTGGCCGTCGAGCGACGGCGCCCGGTGTTGGTGGAAGTGATGATCGAGCGCGAGGAGAATGCGGCCATGGGCACCGCGCTGGATGCGATCGTCGAGTTCCAAGAGGACGACCGGGCGGCGGTTGACGTGCCGGTCACGGTGGGGGTGTGAGGATGCCCGCGTTTGCCGCCAACCTCAGCTTCCTGTGGACCGAGCTGCCGTTCCCGGACCGGTTTGCCGCCGCGCGGGAGGCGGGCTTTGACCGGGTGGAGTACATGTTCCCGTACCCGTACCCCGCCGCCGACCTGCGCTCGCGCCTGGACGATGCCGCGCTCGAGCAGGTTCTGTTCAACCTGCCCGCCGGCGACTGGTCGGCGGGCGACCGGGGAATCGCGTCCGACCCCGCGCGGGTCGACGAGTTCCGCGCGGGCGTCGATCAGGCAGTGGCCTACGCCGAGGCCCTGGCGGTGTCCCAGTGCAACTGCCTAGCCGGCCTGCGGCTGGACGGTGTCGACCCGGCGCGCCAGTGGTCGACGCTGGTGGAGAACGTGCGGTACGCCGCGCAGCGCCTGGGGGTGGCGGGACGGAGACTGCTCGTCGAGCCGGTCAACACCTTCGACGTCCCCGGCTTCCTGCTCCCCACCCCGGAGGATGCGCTGCGCCTGCTCGACGATGTCGGAGACGGGGAGGTCCTGCTCCAGTTCGACGCCTATCACGTGCATCGCATGGGTGGCGACCCGGTGGCATCACTGGAGGCCCTGCTGGGCCGGGTGGGGCACGTGCAGATCGCCGACGACCCCGGCCGCCATCAGCCCGGGACCGGCGAGATCGACTTCGCGGCCCTGTTCGCGCTGCTCGACCGGGCGGGCTACGCCGGCAGCGTGGGGCTGGAGTACGTCCCCAGCCCGGACACCGCCGGCTCGTTGAGCTGGCTTGAACCATTCACCCAAAGGAGTTGATGATGGAACGCGTCGGGTTCGTCGGCCTGGGGATCATGGGCAAGCCGATGGCGGCCAACCTGCTCGAGGCCGGCTACGCGCTCACGGTCCACAACCGCAGCCGCCAGGCGGTGGAGGAGCTCTGCGCGCGGGGAGCAACGGCCGCCGGATCCCCGCGGGAGGTGGCGGAGGGCAGCGACGTCGTGATCACGATGCTGCCGGACTCTCCTGACGTCGAGGCGGTAGTGCTGGGCCCGGGGGGCGTGATCGAGGGCGTGCGGGAGAGGATGCTGGTGATCGACATGTCGACGATCTCGCCGGCCGTCTCCCGGCGGCTCGCCACCGTCCTGGCCGAGCGCGGCGTCGACAGCATCGACGCGCCCGTCTCCGGCGGAGAGCCGGCGGCCCAGGCCGGTGAGCTGTCGATCATGTGCGGCGGCGGTGAGGCAGCCGTCGCCCGCGCCCAGCCGATCTTCGATGTGGTGGGCCGCAAGACGACCCACATCGGCGGCCCCGGGGCCGGTCAGGTTACGAAGGCCGCCAACCAGGTGGTCGTGGCGCTCACGATCCAGGCGGTCGCCGAGGCGCTGACCCTCTCGGCCAAGGCCGGCGTCGATCCCGCCCGCGTGCGCGAGGCGCTGCTCGGCGGCTTTGCCCAGAGCCGGATCCTCGACCTCCATGGGCAGCGCATGCTCGACGGAGCCTACGAGCCCGGCTTCAAACTGCGCCTGCACCGCAAGGACCTGGCGATCGCCCTGCAGCTGGGGCGCGAGGAGCAGGTTCCGCTCCTGGCCACCGGCCAGGCCGCGGAGCTGATGGACGCGCTTCTGGCCCAGGGCGGCGGCGATCGTGACCACTCGTCGCTGGCCCTCCTCTACGAGCAGCTGGCCGGTACCGCCCTGGCCACCGCGGGTTCGGCGACGTGATCGGATGGGCGCGTTTGACACGGTGGTGGGACACGGTATTGTGTATCCCAGCAACGGAGAGGGTTCGCTGAGAAGGGAGCGAGAGCGATGAGAATCGCCGTGCTCGGAGCCGGAGCCATCGGCGCATACGTGGGCGCGGCGCTCGCCCGTGGCGGAGCCGACGTGCACCTCATCGCCCGCGGGGAGAACCTGGAGGCGATGCGGAGCCGAGGGATCCGCATCAACTCCGCGCGCGGGGACTTCGAGGCCCACCCTCCCGCCACCGACAACCCTGAGGAGGTGGGGCCGGTCGACTTCGTGTTCCTGGGACTGAAGGCCAACTGCTACGCCACCGCCGGTCCGCTGCTCGAGCCGCTGCTCAAAGAGGACACCGCGGTCATCGCCGCTCAGAACGGCATCCCGTGGTGGTACTTCCACGGCGTCGACGGCCCCTACGCCTCGCGTCAGATCGAGGCGGTCGACCCGGACGGTGCGGTGAGCCGGGTCATTCCTCCCCGGCGAGCGATTGGATGCGTCGTCTACGCCGGGACCGAGCTCGAGGCTCCCGGGGTGGTCCGTCACCTGGAGGGGACGCGGTTCACCATCGGCGAGCCGGACGGCTCGCGGTCCGAGCGCTGCGCCCGCTTCAGCGAGGCGATGATCGCCGGCGGTCTGAAATGCCCGGTGGAGACGACCGAGCTCCGCAACGAGGTCTGGGTCAAGCTGATGGGCAACGTCGCCTTCAATCCGGTCAGCGTGCTGACCAGGGCCACGATCGCCGCTATGTGCCGGCATCAACCCACCCGACAATTGGTCACCACGATGATGTACGAGGCGCTTGCGGTCGCAGCCGCTGTGGGAGCGGCCCCAAACGTGTCGGTGGAGCGCCGTCTCGCGGGCGCCGAGAAGGTCGGCGAGCACCGGACCTCGACGCTGCAGGACCTGCTGGCCGGCAAGCCGCTGGAGCGGGGACCGATCATCGAGGCGGTCATCGAGCTGGCGGAGATGACCGACACCGCCGTGCCCGCGATGCGCGCCGTCGGAGCCGCCTGCGGACTGCTGGCCGAGACCATGGGGCTGGCCTGAAGCATGCTCGTCGACGACCCCAGCGAGTGCTTGTCCGCCTGCGCGCGGACACCGTCAACGCAATGGACCTATTGGTACGATCCCACCCGGGAGAGTGCACGAACGAAAGGATCAGTGACATGAAGTACGCACGTTTGACAGAACCACTGGTCCGGGACAACGGGGCGCTGCGCCCCGCGTCATGGGACGAGGCGCTCGATCGCGCCGCTGCTGGCTTCAAGGCCTCCGTGGACCGGCACGGCCCGGACACGTTTGGGATGTTCAGCTGCTCGAAGGCGACCAACGAGGTCAACTTCCTGGCGCAGAAGTTCACCCGGGCGGCGATCGGCACCAACAACATCGACTCATGTAACCGAACTTGACACGCTCCTAGCGTCGTCGGTCTGGCGACGGTGTTTGGCGCTGGTGGCGGCACCAGCTCATATCTGGAAGTGCAGGACACGGACGTGATCCTGCTGTGGGGCTCCAATGCCCGCGAGGCGCACCCCATCTTCTTCCACCACGTGCTCAAGGCTGTGCATTCCGGTGCGTCGCTGTACGTCATCGACCCCCGGCGGACGACGTCGGCGGAGTGGGCCGACACCTGGCTGGGTCTCAACGTCGGCAGCGATATCGCGCTGGCCAATGCGATGGCGCGCGAGATCATCCACGCCGGGCTCGTCAACGACGAGTTCGTCAACCGGGTCACGAGCGGGTTCGACGCTTACGCGGCGGCGGTGGAGCGCTACACGCTCGACTACGCCGAGCAGCTGACCGGGGTGCCGGCGGAGGCCATCCGTGAGGTCGCCCATGCCTACGCCCGCGCCGACCGCGCCCAGCTCTGCTGGACGCTGGGGATCACCGAGCATCACAACGCGGTCGACAACGTGCTCGCGCTGATCAACCTGTCGCTCCTGTGCGGCCACGTGGGCCGCTATGGCTGCGGCCTCAATCCGCTGCGCGGACAGAACAACGTCCAGGGTGGCGGGGACATGGGCGCCATCCCCAACCGCCTGCCCGGCTTCCAGGACATGGAGAAGGATCAGGAGGCGCGTGAGCGGTTCGAGGGCGCCTGGGGTGTGCCGATCAAGCCCAAGTACGGCTGGCACATGACCGAGATGCTCGACGCCATGGGCCGGGGCGAGCTGACCGCGCTGTACGTCCTCGGCGAGAACCCGGTGCAGTCCGATGCCGACTCCGGTCATGTGCGGGAGCTGCTGGGGGGCCTCGAGCACCTCGTCGTCCAGGACATCTTCCGGACCGCGACCGCCGAGTTGGCCGATGTGGTGCTCCCGGCGGCGGCCAGCTGGTGCGAAGCCGAGGGGACGGTCACCAACAGCGAGCGGCGCGTGCAGCGGGTCCGGGCCGCGCTCAAGCCCCCGGGTCAGGCGCGCGACGACGTGGAGATCATCCTGGAGATCGCCCGGCGGCTCGGCCGCGACTGGCACTACGACTCCGCCGAGGAGGTGTGGAACGAGCTGCGCTCGCTGGCTCCCAACCACGCCGGCATGAGCTATGCCCGTCTGGAGGAGCTCGGCGGCATCCAGTGGCCGTGCTACGACGAGGAGAGTCTCGAGCCGTCGTATCTGCACGGGTGGCTCTGGGACGATCCCTACGAGCGCGAGCCGGTGGCCTTCCACGTCGTCGAGGACGAACCGCCGCTCGATGAGCTGTCCAACGAGTTCCCGCTCCTGCTGACGACCGGCCGGCGGCTGGACTCGTTCAACACCGGGGTCCAGACCGGCGGCTACACGTCGCCACTGCGCCGCTCCGAGGAGCTTGAGCTGTCGGCGGCCGACGCCGAGCAGCTGGGAGTGGTCACCGGGCAGCGGGTGCGCGTCAGCTCGCGGCGGGGGTCGGTCACCGCGCCCGTCCGCGTCCAGCGGTCGCTGCGCCGCGGACTGGCGTTCATGACCCTGCATTTCCCCGACGACGTGGAGACGAACGTGCTGACCATCAACGCCACCGATCCCAAGTCCGGGACCGCGGAGTTCAAGGCGACCGCGATCCGGGTTGAGCCGATCGGCGACGGCGAGCCGGCCGGCGTGGAGTCGGCCGTCGAGCCCGTCGCCTCCGAGGTCGGCTGATGGACCTCGTCATCCACGACGCGGCGCCGACCGACGCCGAGCGGGCCGCGATCGACGAGGCCCTCGGCCCGCCGGAGAGCACCTGGGAGGGCGCGACCGGGCCGAGCGAGAGCGACGGGCACCTGGCCCGCGGGGGCCATGCCGCCCGCAGCCGGCGACACCTGCTCCTGCCGGTGCTGCATGCCATCCAGGCGCGGGCCGGCTGGATCAGCCCCGGCGCGCTCAACTATGTCTGCCGGCGCCTGACGGTCCCGCCGGCCGAGGCGCACGGGGTCGCCTCGTTCTACGCGCTGTTCTCGCTCGAGCCGCAACCGCCGGTCGTGGCCCACGTTTGCACCGACGTCGCCTGTCTGGCCGGCGGCGCGGGCGAGCTGTGCGCCGGGATGCGGCAACGGCTGGGGCCGCCCGGCGGCCACGCCGGGAACGGGAACGCCATCTGGCTGGAGAGTCCCTGCCTGGGGCTGTGTGAGCGTGCGCCGGCGGCCATGGTGACGATCGCCGGTGAGGAACCGCGTGAGCTGTCGCTGGCGCCCGCCGCCGCTGACGGCCTGGTGGGTGCGATGGCGAGTGGCGAGGTGCCGGCGCCCCCGCCGCCGGCGGTCCCCCAGGCCGGCGACCCCGGCCTGCGCCTGCTCCGCCGGGTCGGCCGCGTCGACCCGGAGAGCCTCGACTCCTACCGCTCCCACGGCGGCTACGACGCCTTGCGTGCGGCCTTCGACCTGGGCCCGGCCGGCGTCCTGCGCGAGGTCTCAGACTCCAAGCTCCTGGGCCGCGGCGGCGCCGCGTTCCCCACGGGGCGCAAATGGGAGGCCGTGGCCCGCAACCCGCGGCGGCCCCATTACCTGATCTGCAACGCCGACGAATCCGAGCCCGGCACCTTCAAGGACCGGGTCGTCCTGGAGCACGACCCGTTCGCTCTCATCGAGGCGATGACGATCGCCGGGTTCGCCACCGGAAGCGAGCACGGCTACCTGTACCTGCGCGGCGAGTACCCGGTGGCGTGGGAGCGTCTGGTCGACGCGATCATCCAGGCGCGGGCGCGCGGCTTCTTGGGGCAGGGCATCCTGGGCACCGAGTGCCATTTCGACATCGAGCTGCGCAAGGGGGCCGGCGCCTATATCTGCGGCGAGGAGACCGCCCTGTTCAACTCGATCGAGGGCTACCGCGGGGAGCCGCGCAACAAGCCGCCGTTCCCGGTCGACTCCGGCCTGTTCAAGCGCCCCACGGTCATCAACAACGTCGAGACGATCATCAACGTGCTGGACATCGTGGTCGAGGGCGGCCTGCGGTATGCCGAGATCGGCACGGCGGCCTCGACCGGCACCCGCCTCTTCTGTCTGTCGGGCAAGGTGGAGCGCCCGGGGCTGTACGAGGCGCCGTTCGGCATCCGCCTGCGCGAGCTGCTGGAGATGGCCGGCGGCGTGGCCGGCGGCCGCGAGCTGCGCGCGGTGCTGCTCGGCGGCGCCGCCGGGCGCTTCATGGCTCCGGACGAGCTCGACGTGGAGCTCTCGTTCGAGGCCACCCGCGAGGTGGGCACGACGATGGGATCCGGGGTGGTGATGGTCGTCGACGACACCGTCGACCTGTCGGAGATCCTGCGGCGGATCGCGGCGTTCTTCCGGGATGAGTCCTGCGGCCAGTGCGTGCCCTGCCGGGTGGGGACCGTGCGACAGGAGGAGGCACTGGCCCGCCTGGCCAACGGGCGGACGCGCGGATCGGTCGCCGACGAGTACGCGCTGCTCGACGAGATCAAGGCGGCGATGCGGGACGCGTCGATCTGCGGCTTGGGGCAGACGGCGGCCGACGCGATCGAATCGGCGCTGGTGAAGCTGGATGTCTTCTAGGACGGGAGGACGACGATGAGCAGGGCTCGTATGGCGGCGCCGCCGCGGACAGTCGAGATCACGTTGAACGGTGAGACGGTCCAGGCGCGGGAGGGCATGACGATCCTGCAGGTCGCCCAGCGTGAGGGCCTGGAGATCCCCACGCTGTGCTGGGAGCGCACGCTGACCCCGGTCAACGCGTGCCGGGTGTGCGTGGTCGAGGTCAAGGGCTCGCGCGTGCTCGTGCCCTCATGTGCCCGCAAGGTGGAGGAGGGGATGGAGATCGAGACCCACTCCGAGCGCGTGCGCCACAGCCGCAAGATGGTGCTGGAGTTTCTCGCCTCGTCCGTCGACCTCTCGACGACGCCGAACGTGGCGCGGTGGGTCGACGAGTACGAGGCTTCGCCGGAGCGCTACGGGCCGCCGGCGCCCGCATTCGGCGAGGGCGAGCGCGACCGCATCCGCGCCGGGCACCACGAGATCCCGGACGGCGGCCACGCCGCCACCGTCCATCAGCCGCCGAAGATCGACAACGACCTGTACGTCCGCGACTACTCGAAGTGCATCCTCTGTTACAAGTGCGTCGAGGGGTGCGGCACCGACTGGCAGAACACGTTCGCCATTGCCGTCGCCGGCCGCGGGTTCGATGCCCGCATCTCGACGGAATTCGCCAACCCGCTGCCGGATTCCGCGTGCGTCTACTGCGGCAACTGCATCGCGGTCTGTCCCACCGGCGCGCTCATGTTCAAGAGCGAGTTCGACCGCCGGGAGGCGGGGACGTGGGACGAGAGCCGGCAGACCGTCACCACCACCATCTGCACCTACTGCGGGGTGGGCTGCAACCTGGAGCTGCACGAGCAGGACAACGAGATAGTGAAGGTCACCTCTCCGCTCGACCATCCGATCACCCGCGGCAACCTGTGCGTCAAGGGGCGCTTTGGGTTCCAGTTCGTCCAGAACCGCGGGGAGGAGCTGCCGATGGCCGGTGACGCCGGCCTGCCGCCCCCGGCCGGGGCACGCGACGGCGGCGCCGGTGGCAACGGGGCCGGGGTCTGAGCGTGTTCTCCGCCGAAGACGATCCGCGCGCCACGGGCGAGGGCGACGGCGGGCACCCGGGCCGCTACCCCGTGCCGGGCGCGGACGGCTGGTCGTTCCTGCCGCTGGAGCGCAACGACGAGACCCGGGAGCACCACATCACGCTCGAGCGGGAGGACGGCGAGCGGGTGGAGATGACGCTGCCGTCGTTCGTCGAGCAGGGCGACGAGCTTCAGGAGATCGCCCTCCTGGTGATCCGGGCCCGCGAGCGCTGGCGCGACCTCAAGGGCCTGGGCGCGTAGCCGCCGCCCCCCGGCCGTTTGCCCGTCGGCCCGGCCGTCGGTGCACTCGGCCGCTCGGCCGCTCGGACGCGGTCCCCCGCCTGAGCTCGGCTTCCCGGGCTGAGCTTGGCCCCCGCCTGAGCTTGCCCTCGGGCAGCCTCGCCGGCGACGGGGTGCAGGCATAGAAGTGCGACCGGCGAGGGCATCAGCACACACCGACGACAGCCAATGGGAGCTGACCGGTGGGCGGCTGCGGTCCGGGTGAGGCTCAGCCCGCCATCGGCGCGCGGTCGCGCGCCTCGAGATGGACGCGGACGTCACGTTCGAACTCGGGCCACCAGTCGGGGTCCTCAGACGAAGGCCACCGATTCGGTGGGTCAGGCCCGGGCCTCCCCCAGCCTTCCCCGCCGTCGCCCTCGCTGCCGCGGTCCGGGGTCAGTACTCGTTCTTGAGGGTGAAGTAGGAACCGCGAATGGTTCCGGCCAGTCTTGACTTCTGCCTCGCGAACTTGAATCGCGAGGCGAGCTCCGCCGGGACCTCCATCCCTTCGGAGAGCTTGAACCCGACCGCCCGCCTCTTGGGATCGTCGACGGTGTACATCACGTTGATCGACAGACCGTTCTCGTAGAAGACGTAGGCCATTCGGATGTTCTCGACCTGGAAGGCCGTAGCCTCGAGTGGGCGAGACGAGATCACGATGTCGCGTTCTTCCTTGAGGATCCGGTGGACCCAGTCGATGGTCGTCTGGGCGTTGCTCGCAGGCTCGACCGTGAAGACGTGGTCGTACTTGTTCTTGAAGTAGCGGGCCTCGTTCGCCCGTAGACCAGCGAGCGCCGCCGCGACCGGCGACGAGTCCAGACCGACCGTCGAGACGGTGTTGAAATCCACGGCATAGGGCATGACGCACTCCTGAACGAGCCAAGCGATGACTGTTAGGTCCGACCGCAGGCTACCTCAGTTGGCGGGGCGGAGGTCGTCGCTCCGGAGTCCCGCACGGACGTTCCGGTCGGATCGGGGTCGCACCTCGACGTCGCGCCGCCCCAGGTCACCGGGTCGCATCTGAATCCTGCGCGATCACTACTTGACACGCTTGGAGTCCAGAGAAGATCCAGCGAATGGAGCTAGCCGGACTCGAACCGGCGACCTCCTGGGTGC
>CAWJOS010000006.1:0-242384 GCA_963844555.1 uncultured Solirubrobacteraceae bacterium | reverse complement strand
AAACCCTGCCGGCGGGGCTTTCGCTGCTGGCACTGCTGCGGTGCCCGCCCGCCGTGTGACGACCGCCGCCATCATCGGCCTCTCCAGCAGTCTCGGCTATCTGCTGCCGGCCATCATCGGCCTGGAGTCGATGGGCATCCCGTCGCCGGGCGAGACGGCGCTCATCCTGGCCGCGGTGCTGGCCAGTCAGGGCAAGCTCGAGATCTGGCTGGTGATCGTCATCGGCGTCGCCTCGGCGATCGTGGGTGACAACATCGGCTACCTGCTGGGACGCCACTTCGGTCGCGAGGTCATCGAGTCCCCCGGTCCGTTTCACCGTCGACGGGTTGAGGTCGTCAACGTGGGGGACCGCTTCTTTGAGCGCCATGGCCCCAAGGCGGTCTTCTTCGCTCGCTGGATCGCGCTCATCCGCTTTGCCGCCGCCTGGCTGGCCGGCATCAACCACATGGCGTGGCGCCAGTTCTTCTTCTGGAACGCCATCGGCGGGATCAGCTGGGGGGTGACGTACGGCCTCGTCGGCTACTTCGCCGGCACCGCGGCCGCGGACGCGATCTCGAAGTTCGGCGTCTACGCCTTCATCGCCCTCGGCCTGGCGTTCGTCGCCTACGCCTACTACAAGCTGCGCGGGCGCGAGAGCTCGGCGGACGACTGAGCTCCGAACCGGCCGGTCAGCTGTTCGCCGGGTCGAGCTCCAGCGCGCACGAGTTGATGCAGTACCGCTGCCCGGTCGGCCGCGGGCCGTCGTCGAAGACATGGCCGAGGTGGCCGCCGCACCGGCGGCATCGCACCTCGGTGCGGCGCATCCCGTGGCTCACGTCCTCGTGGAGCTCGACGTTCTCGGCGACGGCCGGCTCATAGAAGCTCGGCCAGCCGGTCCCGGATTCGAACTTGGTGTCTGAGGAGAACAGCTCCGCGCCGCACCCCGCGCAGCGATACGTGCCGTCGGCCTTGACGTCGACGTACTTGCCGGTGAAGGGACGCTCGGTTGCCTGCCGGCGGAGCACCTCATACTGCTCCGGGGACAAGCGGGCCTGCCACTGCTCGTCGGTGAGGTCCATCTGGCGCTCGGTATCCATGCCGGTCACGTTAGCGCGCGCCCGCCCGGGCCCAGGGTTCGCAAACGCTCTCAGTCGTCGACCGCGTAGCCGAGGTGGCTGGAGCGGGCGGCATCCGTGTCCGGCTTTGGGCCAGTCTGGTCAAGTCCCGGTCGGCGTATTGACCGATCCGCCGGTCGTGGTCGCGCTGTCGACCTGCTAGCACCTGAGTGGATGACCCAGGGTTCTGAGAGGCCGCTCCGCACGGCGTGGCGGCCCGCGATCGGACGGCACGCGAGCCTGTTGGCGCTGGCCGGCGCGCTGACCATCGCGTTCTCCAGCATTCTCGTGCGGCTCAGCCACGCCTCGCCGTCGACCGCGGCGATCTTCCGCTGCGCCTACGCCCTGCCGATCCTCGGCCTGCTCGCCTTCCGGGAGGACCGCCGGTTCGGACGGCGCCGGTGGCGCGAGCGATGGGCCGGGCTGGCCGCGGGCGTCTTCTTCGCCGCCGACATGATGCTCTGGAACCACTCCATCGCCGACGTGGGCGCCGGTCTGGCGACCGTCCTGGCAAACATCCAGGTGGTCCTGCTCCCGCTCGTCGCCTGGGCCCTGCTGGCCGAGCACCCGGGACGCCAGGTCCTGATCGCCCTTCCACTCGCCGGCCTGGGCGTGTTGCTCATCTCCGGCGTCGTCGAGCACGGCGCGTTCGGCCGCGATCCCACGGGCGGGACCCTGTTCGGACTCGGCGCCGGGGCGGCCTACGTCGGATTCCTGCTCCTGCTCCGTCAGGGCGGCGCCGACCTGCGCCGGCCCGCCGGCCCGCTGTTCGACACCACGGTCGTCTCCACCGTGCTGTGCGTGGCGGCGGGGCTGATCATCGGTGATGCCCGCCTCGTTCCCGTCTGGCCGAGCGCCGGCTGGCTGGCCCTGCTCGCGCTCAGCTCGCAGGTGGTGGGGTGGCTGCTCATCGGCGCCTCGCTGCCGCGCCTGCCGGCGGCGATCGGATCGATGCTCCTGACCGTGCAGCCGATCGGCTCGGTGGCGCTGGCGGCGTTCATCCTCGGCGAGGCGCCCAGCGGCCTGCAGCTGGGGGGCGTGGCTCTCGTCCTGGCCGCCCTCATCGTCGCCGGCCGCGCTCGGCGCCGTGGGGCCCACGTCGCCCCTGCGGTGCCGGAGGAGGCGACCGTGCGCGAGCCGCTGACCGCCGTGGCCGCGTCGTTCGCTCCCGGCCGCGACTGATCGTCGACCGAGCGGCGGCGGGCACCGCGCTAGGCGACGGGTTGCCGTCGCCCGGCGGCGTGGTCGTAGGCGGCGGCCAGCGCCGGCGCGACGACCTCTGGCGCACAGATGGCCCGGGCCCGGTCCAGGGCGCGGCCGCCGGCGGTGGGATCCGCGACCACGCGCCGGATCACGTCGGCCAGCGCGGGCGCGTCGCCGGGCGGCGCCAGCCAGTCGCCGGGCACCAGTTCCGGCAGCCCGCCGATCGCAGACGCGGCGGCCGGCACCCCGGCGGCCATCGCCTCGGCCGCGGCCAGCCCGAACGTCTCCGCCGACAGCGACGGCATCAGCGCCACCGCCGCCTCGCGTCGCAGCCGGTTGAGCTCGTCGGCGCCCAGCCGGCCGGCGAACGTCACCCCCGCGGTGGCCACTCCGGCGCCGGCGTGATCGCCGGAGTCGGCGGTCAGCGCCGCCTCCAGGCGCTCGCGTTCCGGCCCGTCGCCGGCGATGACGAGGGGGAGGCCCGCCTGGCGGCAGGCCGCGACCGCCACCTCGATGCCCTTCTCCGGCACCAGTCGCGAGGCCAGCAGCGCGTGCCGGCCGCGCGCGGCCGGCGGCGCGCCGGCGAACATTCGCACCACGTGCGGCACCACGAACGTGGGGCCGAGCGGAGCGCCGAGCTCCCGCAGCCGGGCGTGGGCGAACCGGCTGGGCGTGACGAACGCGTCGACCTGAGCGGTCAGCCGGCGTTGCCAGGCGGCCAGTCCGGCGCCGTAGGCGACCGCCTCCGGGATCGAGCCCCGGCAGTCGAGCAGGACGCCGGGCAGCGTGTTGCGGCCGTGACAGCGCGTGCACTCGTGGCCATCGCGAAAGCAGACCCCGGTCGCGCACACCAGCCGGTACTGGTGCAGATGCAGGACGACGGCGGCGCCGGCGGCCCGCGCGGCGGCGAGCGCCCGCCAGCCGTAGGTGGGGTGGAGGTTGTGGGCGTGGACGATGCGCGCCCGCGTCCGCCGGACGGCCCGGGCGACCTGGTCCGGGTGCAGGCCCCCACCCACCAGACCGGCGGCGGCGCTGACGCCGCGCGCCGCAGCCGAATCGCGCAGCAGGACGTCCGCGTCCTCGCCCAGGTGCTCGCGCACCAGCCACAACAGGTCCTCGACGGCGCGCTCCTCACCTCCGGGGGTGCGGTAGCGGTGATGCAGGAACAGGATCAGGGCTCTGCAGCTAAGCGGAAACGGGGTGCAGGTGTCGCACCGACGGGCCGTCGGCGGATGGCATCGCGCGTCAGCGCAGCGCGGCTTCGAGCGCCCCGCGAGCCTCGTTGACGCCGAACGCGCCGTCCAGCCGGGCGGCGATCGTCCCGCGCCGGTTGACGGTGAACAACCACGGCTCGGTCTGGAGGTGGAAGGCCCGCATCTGCGGGCGGAGGCCTCGCGCCGGGTTGTTGTCGACGAACACCTCCTGATGGATGAACGTGATGCGGTTGCCGAAGCGATGCTGGAGCTCGACCATGATGTCGGTGACCGGGCCGCACGTGCGCGACGTGCACAGCTGCGGCGTGGCGAACAGGAGGGCGACCGGCCGGCGGCCGAGCACCTGGTCGAAGGCGACGGAGTGCATGTTCTCCGCCGGCATCCGCGTCGTCAGCAGGCTGAGGTCTCCGTGCACGGACGCCGCCGTGTCGGTGGCGATGGCCGGAGGCCGCTGACCGGCGGCGGGGATCGGCGAGGAGGGGGCGACGGCGATCTCGCTGCTGGAGGCGATCAGCCCCCGTGGCCCGCGGGTGAGCGACAGCAGGGCATACACGCCGGGGTGCCGGAGCGGCACCGTGGTGTCGTAGATGGCCTTGATCCCCAGCGGCCCCTCGTCCTGGGCGCTGCGGTACGGCCGCGCGACGGTGACCGGATCGGCGGGAGCCAGGAATGGCCCCTCGGCCCGCGCGCCCGGTGAGGGCGCGATGTAGATCGCCGTCGGCGCATAGACATACCGGCCGGACCCGGCGGTCAGGCTGAACGCGTACCGGTCGGCGCCCGGGGTGAAAAAGCCGGTGGCGGCGGTGAGCTGGGCCGTCGACCGGGAGAGCTCGGCCATCTGCGTGAGCGTCCGGCCCCGGACGGCCGGGAACCGGCCGGCCCGCGGGTGCTCGGCCCTCGGCAGGTCGCTGAGCGCCGGAGCCGGCGCCGCCGTCGAGGTGAGCGGCGGGGCGGCGCTCGATGCGCCGGCGCTGAAGGCGGCGACGGTGGCGGTCGAGCCGGAGGGGCGGCCGGCCGAGCCGCATCCGGCGATGGCCGCGCCGACGGCCAGCGCGGCCGCAAGCCCCGCTGCCCGTCTCACGCCGCGGGATGAGAGGCCGAGCGCCGCGCGGGTCCCGCCGGCCTGAACCAGGCGGTCCAACCGGCTCCGGTTCGCAACGCGCGGCCGTGGTAGCAGAACAGGCTCTTGGGCAGGTGACGGAGCAGGGCGCTGTAGATGAACTCGGCCCGGGCGGCCGCGGTGACCCGGGCGGCCCGGCGCAGGGAGACGCACGCGCGGCTGTGACGGGTGGCCGAGCGGCGAGAGCAACGGACGACGTGGATCCTGCCCCTGCGCTGCCCATGGATGCCGGTCGTTCCGCCGATGACCGAGTGATGCGCGACGTGCGCGCTCAGCGACAAGGAGGTCGACGTGGTCGCGGAGGCTGCGGTGCCGGCCGACAGCAGGGCGCCGTTGACCGTCCCGGCGCTCTTGAGCACGACGGTGGCCATCAGCCAGACCGTCTGGCCACCGGTGCCGACGGCGGCGTTCGGTGCCGCGCTCGCGTTGGGGAGAACCTGGTCCTCGGCCAGCAGCTCCATGTCGGACGTGTTGGAGAGATTGACCCGGGGCGTGAAGCCTGAGCCGGCGGTCAGCGTGTTGCCGAAGCCGGAATCGGCATACAGACCCAGCGCCAGCTCGTTGCCGGCGGTGGTCGCCGTCGTCGCTCCGGAGGCGACCGACTTGGCCGTCGTCGTCGTACCGCTGGTGTGGGCGCTCTGATCGACGACGGTGGCGTCGGAGACCGTCGAGAGCCCGGAGTACTCCAGAGCGGCCACGCCGACATCGGCGCGTCCCGTCGGCGTGGCGGTGATCGTGGGCTGGGTTCCGCCACCGGCGGTGACCGGCGCGCTCCACACGCTCATCTCCGTTCCGTCCGAGGCCTTGTAATGCAGGAGCTCGGTGAACTGGTCGCCGGCCGAGTCGGTCACATTCGCCATCGTGGCCCCGGCCGAGCTCCACAAGCCGGACTCGACGACGAGCCGATCACCCGCTGCCACCTTGGAGGTCGGCGTGACCGCGAGGGAGGTGACGCCGCCGGCGTGGGCGGATGTGCCCTGGACGAAGGCCGGCGGTGGCGGCGCGCTCGACGGCGTGACCGCGGCGGACGGCGCCGAGGGCGGGCTGGTGCCGATGGCGTTGGTGGCGGTGACGGTGAACGTGTAGGCGGTGCCATTGGTTAGGCCGGTGATCGTCGCGCTCGTCGCCGGCGGCGATCCGGTGACGGTCGTGGCCGGGAGCGCCGTCGAGCCGGCATACGGCGTGACCGTGTAGCTGGTGATGGGACTGTTGCCGTCGCTGGGAGCCGTCCACGAGACCGTGGCGCTGGCGTTGCCGGCCACGGCGGAGACACCGGCGGGAGCACTCGGAGCGCTCTGGGTGGTGGTGAGGTGGATGAGCGAGGCGACCGACGGCACCCCGGCCGAGTTCACGATGAACACCATGTAGTTGCCGGGCGGCGCGATCGCCGCCGAGGAGGGGATCTGCACGTTCAGGCCGCTGCCTGTCTGGCTGAAGGTCAGCGGCACGAAGTGCTGGTCCATGTCGGACTGGTGGGTGTCGGCGCCGAGCGAGACGAGGTTGACCGCGCTGATCGCGGCCGCGTCCGGGGTGGAGACCGGGACCGTGGAGCCGTACGTGGCGGCGCTGGGGGCGGCGCTGATCGTCGGCCGCGGGCCCTTGAACAGGTACGGTGGAGAGTAGATCTGGGCGGAGTTCTGCCCGGCATAGCCCGGGTTGGCGTGGCCGCTGCCGGCGACCAGGACGGTCCCGTCGGGCATCAGGATCGCGGTCGAGTGGTATCCGCGGGTGGTCGAGATCGGCGCGGCGGGCGACCAGGTCTTGGTGGTCGGATTCCAGATCTCGCTGGGCAGGACGCCCCCGGACACCTCGGTGCTGCCCGTCTGCCCCCAGGTCGTCTCGCCGCCGACCGCCAGCACGGTGCCATCGGCGAGAGTGGTCAGCGTGTGGTAGACGCGGGCGTTGAGCATCGGCGACGTCGGCTGCCAGGTGGGGCTTTGGGCGGTGAGGTCGATGACCGCCGCCGTCGCGTTCGCCGGCGAGTTGCTGTTCTGGCTGTTGGTCCCCCCGGTGTACAGGATCTGCCCCGGCCGGTACATGACCGAGGACCCGTTGACGACTCCGCTGGGGCCGCCGACCGGCGTCCAGGTCTGGTTCTGGACGTCGAGGAAGAACGACTTGTCCTCGGACGGGCCGATGGTGAAGACCTCACCGTTGGGCGCGAGGTAGGAGAACGGGTACTCCTCCTCATGGACCTGGGACGTGTTGACCTTCGAGAGGGCCGTCCACGTGTTGGTGGTGGGGTTGTAGACCTCAGGCGTGTCCGCCCAGGTGCTGCTGTTCGTCGAGTTCCCGCTGATGGCCACGTACGTGCCGTCCGGCAGTTCGGTCAGATCCGGATACCAGCGCGGGTTGTGCATGTCCGCCACCCGCGTCCACGTGGAGGTCTTGGGGTCGAAGATGGTGGTGTCGACGATTCCCAGATTGCCGGTCGACAGCCCGCCGTACCCCCCGACGACGAGCACGCGCCCGTCGGGAAGCTCGGCCACGCCGGAGCAGAAGATGCTGTCAGGGGCGGTCTGGGTGGTGAACGTCTGGGTGCTCGGATCCCACACCTGCGTCGGCTCCGGCTGCTGCCAGCCGTCCCACTGCAGGACCTTGCCGGTGTCCAGGAGGACCGAGTGGATGGCGACCATCGGCCAGCTCATCTGCGCCGACCACTGGCCGCCCGCGGTCGTCGTCGGCGTGGCCGCCACCGGGGTGGACGCCGGGCCGGTGCCGATGGCGTTGGTCGCAGTGACCGTGAACGTGTACGCGGTGCCGTCGGTCAGACCGGTGATGGTGGTGTTCGTCCACAGCGGCGAGCCGGTGATGGTCTTGGACGTCTGCGGGGTCGCGCCGATGTACGGGGTGACGGTGTAGCTCGTCAGCGGGCTGCCGCCGTCGCTCGGGGCGTTCCAGGCGACGGTGGCGCTCCCGTCACCCGGAGTGACGGTCACGCCGGCGGGCGCGGCGGGCGCCGTCGCGCTGCTGCCGGTGGGGAGCGTGAACACCACCGTCGCCATCAGCCACACGGTCTGGCCACCGGTGCCGGCCGTCGCGCTGGGGGCGCCGCCGGAGGCTCCGAGCACCTGGTCCTCGGAGAGCAGTTCGATGTCGGAGTTCTTGGAGGCGTTCGACCGCTGGGTCCATCCGGACCCCGCCGTCAGCGTGTCGCCAAAGCCGGAGTCGGCATACATGCCGACGGCGAGCTCGCCGGCCGCCGAGGTCGGCGGGGTGGCCCCGGAGGCGACCGTCGCCGCGCCGCTCGTCGTCCCGCTGGCATGCGAGACCTGATCGACGGCCGCGCTGCCGGCGGCGGTGGACAGCCCTGAGTACTCGGTGACGACGGCGCCGACGTCCGCCTTGGACGTCGGCGTGACCGTGACCGTCGGCCGGGTCCCGCCTCCGGCGGTGATGGGTGCCGTCCACACGCTCATCTCCGTCTGATCCGACGCGGTGAAGTGCAGGACCTCGGTATACGTGTTGCCCGCCGAATCGGTCACTCGCGCCGCGGTCGCGTTGGAGCCGCCCCACACTCCCACCTCCACCACCAATCGGTTGCCGGTGGTGATGTTGGTGCTCGGCGTCAGCGCCAGGCTGGTCACGTTGGCCGTATGGCCGGTCACCTGCTGGACGAACGCCGGCGTCGAGCTGGTGGCGCCGGCCGACATGACCAGCAGCGCGCCGGCGATCACCGCCAGCGCCGTGGTGGCAACGAGCTTTCGGACGGACCGATGGGTGAGGCCTCGAGGTTCGATGCTCAGCGAACGGACGTCTGGTCCGAAAACTTACAAGACTCGCTACTTTCCTCCACCCCGGTCGCAAGGGTGTCCGGAGGGGCGCGGCGGCCGCAGCCGGCGACCGCTGGGGCGGTCAGGCTTCGGACTCCGCGTCGTCCCCGTCGTCGCGGAGGAGCCCGCTGAACCCGCAGAGGACGACGCCGAGCATGATCACCTCCACCACCATCATTCCCACGACGGCCCACGTTCCGGCGGCGAATCCGAACGCCAGGGCGACGAGGACGCAGGTGCCGACGACCGGGACCCCCATGCCGTACAGGAGCCGCATGTCGACGCCCAGCACCCGCTGTGTGGCGCGATCGAAACGGGCGAATGAACGCTGGGTGGTGGCGACGGGCGTCATGGCAGCCTCCTTGGTCGGTCTGCCGTGACGGTAGGTCGGTTGGCGGGGCGCCGAATCCGTAGCCCGTGGCAGATCCGCAGGGGACTGCGGCGGATTCGCCGGAGCGCCGGTGCCGCCCGGCGGCGGCCGCCCTGGCCCGGCGCTGGCCGATCGCTCGTGGAACGCTTTCGCGCGCATCCACAGTTATGGGCATGGCGCGTGAAGGCAACGATAGGTCGGCCATGGAGCCCCGGTTCGCCGGCGTCTTCGCGCACCTCGGTCTCATCGTGGCCTACGCGTCGCGTCGAGGTGCCCATGACCCGGAGGCGATTGCGGCCGAAGCGATGGCCATCGCCTGGCGGCGGCTTGCCGACGTCCCCCCCCCGACGACCCGCGTCCGTGGCTGATCGCCACCGCGCGTAACCTTCTGCGTGCTGACCGGCGCCGTCACGGAGTGCCCGCTGGGGATCTGGACGGGATTGAGCCTGACGATTCCCGTGGCATGACGTTGATGGCTTTGCCTATGAGCAGACCCAGCGTCCGCTCGCCTGACGAGAGGACCTGGCGAGTCGCCTACGGCTACGTCCCGCCAACCGGTCATGCGGTGACGGTGCGCGACCGGGTGAGCGGGGCCACCGCCAGGGTCGAAGGCGGCCGCTCCTTCGCCATCGTCATGCCGCTGTGCACAGGGCTCAGGTGCGGCGTCCTGAACGGCTCGGCGCCCGAGCCGCGCCTTCCCGGCTACCAGCTTCAGACGCTCGATGCCGCCGGTCGAGTCGTCAGCACGGACCGGTTTGACCCTGGCATGTGAGGGACCGAGTCAACCCGCCACCGGCGCCAACCACTTCAGGCACGGCGGGCACGCGGTCGCCGGAGACGCTCGTCGCGTCCACCGACGCGCCCCGCGGTCCCTCAGCTCAGGGTGGGGTCGTTTGCGGGGGAGGTGGTCTCCGCGTGCCGCGGCCCGTCGCGGCGCAGCCGCGCGAGGATGTGCTTGGCGGGGAGCGTGTGGTCCAGTCCGTGGTCGTCGCGGACGTGCCGTTGGACCCGGGGGACGAGGTCGTCCTCGTCGGCGGCATCGATGACCGCCTCGCAGCGCGGGCAGGCCATGGTCAGGCTCATCAGTTCCTCCTGTGCTCGCCGGCGGTGGCCGGCAGGTGGCGGGGCGGTTTGGGGCGGTTGGCCCTCCTCTGCGGTACCGGATGCTTGTTCGTCGCACCTGTGGTGCTGGTGGTGCTCGGCGCGCCCGTGGTGATGACCGGCCCCGGGGGACGGGGGCGGCTGCCCGTGTCCGTCGAGGTACTCGCCGGGATCGGCTTCGAAGGTGTGCCGGCAGCGATCTGAGCAGAAGTAGAACGTCTGACCGCCGAACTGCGTCGTGGTCGCCTTGGCGCGGTCGACCGTCATCCTGCAGACCGGGTCGGTGGCTCCCCGGCGGGCCGTCAGCCAGAACAAGACGCCGAAGACGGCCAGGCCGGCCAGGTTGAGGAACAGCTTGTAGTCGACCGTGATGGAGCTGAAGATGTCCGCACGGGTCGGCCGCGGGCCTGAGGGGATGAGGCCAAGGGCGCTGAACAGCCCGTCGATGATGAGCGCGGCCGCGACCATGGTCACGAACATCAGACCGGTGATGCGAAGCGCGAACGGCCGCCCGTAGTACTTGCTGTAGATGGCGATGATGGGCAGGACGATGAGGTCGGCGAAGATGAACGCCATCACGCCGGCGAAGCTGATGCCGCCGCTCCACAGCACTGCGGCCAGGGGCACGTTGCCGACCGAGCACACGAAGGACAGCACGGCGATGACGGGCCCGATGAGCGCGCCCCAGATGGTCTGCACGCCCGCCGGGGAGCCCTTGAGGAACAGGCTGTTGAACACGCCGTTGCCCAGCTGCGCCACAAACCCGGCCAGCAGGAAGCCGATGGTGATCTCCTTCCACAGCATCTGCCAGTCGCCGCGGAAGTTGTGGGCGACGTCCGACCATGCCGACGCGCTGGTCAGCCGCTGGCGCCAGCTCATCTGCTCGCCGGCGGAGTGGTGCTGGTGGCCGGTGTCGGCGGCCTGGGCGTGCGCACGGGCCTGCGCCTCCAGGCGGCGGGAGACGAACAGGCGCAGGAGCAGCGCCATGAGGACGATCATCACGATGCCGCCGAGGTACTCGGCGAGGGTGAACTGCCATCCGATGAGGACCCACAGGACCAGGCCGAGCTCCCACACCAGGTTGGTGGAGGCGAATTGGAACGCGAGCGCCGAGGCGGCCGACGCGCCCTTCTGGAACAGGCTCTTGGCGATCGCCACCGCGGCGTACGAGCACGAGGAGGAGGCGGCCCCCAGCCCGGTGGCCACGGCCACCGGCCGGGCGCCATCGCCGGACAGCGCGTGCTCGATCTGCCGGCGGGGCACCCACGCCTGCACGACGGCGGAGATGAAGAAGCCGAACACGAGCGCCCACCACACCTCCCAGCCCATGAGGAAGGCGTCGCGCAGCCCATGCCAGATGACGTCGAGAGCAGAGTTCATTGCGGTCGCTTCTCTCAGATACCCCCGTACCGTATCACATACCCACAGGGGGTATCTGCTAGTCTTCTGGCATGAGTTCCGAAGCGACCCCCACACGCGGCTACTCCGCCACCAAGGACCAGCTGCTCAACCGCCTGCGCCGCATCGAAGGCCAGGTCCGCGGCGTCGAGGGCATGGTCCAGGATGACCGCTACTGCATCGACGTTCTCACCCAGATCGGCGCCATCCAGGCCGCGCTTGACAAGGTCGCGCTCGGCCTGCTCGACGACCATGCCCACCACTGTGTCCTGGGCGCCGGCGAGGAGGAACGCGACGCCAAGACCGAGGAGCTGATGGCGGCGGTCGGTCGGCTCATGCGTCGCGGCTAGCGAGCAGCGCTCGCGCAGCACTCCTCTGCTTCGTCGCGCATTTGTGGGCCGCGGCGGTTGATCGGCGCGCGCACCATGATGCGGCGTGCGGCGGCTCTGGGCGGATCACGCTCAGTACTTTCGGCACCCACACGGCACGTCAGGCCGGATGTCGGCGCGATGCGTTGAGCCTACTCTGGAAGGGCAGAGTCCCCAACAGAGAAGAGCCCGCCCGGTAGTTCGAGCGAGCGGAAAGGAGTGAACAGATGTCCGCCCTGAAGACAAACGGGACGCGCATGGGGACGGCGCAGGACACTGCTCCAACGCTCGGGTACAAGGAGCCGTCGTATAAGGAGGCTTCGTACAAGGGTGCGGGCTGGGTCCTGTTCGCCACGGTGATGTTCGTGATCGCCGCCTGCCTCAATGTGATTTGGGGCATCGCAGCGGTTTCGAGCTCTCACTTCTTCGTCGCGAACGCCCACTACATCATCAGTGGCCTGAACACCTGGGGCTGGGTCGCAGTCGGCTTCGGGGCCGTCGAGGCTCTGGCCGCCCTGTCGATCTGGCGCGGCGGTGGCTTCGGGCGCTGGTTTGGGATCATCGTCGCCGGTGTCGCAACCCTGGTGGCGTTGATGACCATTCCGGCCTATCCGTTCTGGTCGCTGGTCCTCATCGCGATGTATGTGCTGGTGATCTATGGCCTTGCCGCCTACGGCGGCAGGCCGGAGTTGACCCAGTAGCAGCGCGATGGGCTCCCCTGGAGCGGCCTCCTCGGAGGCCGCTCCGCCCATGCCTGCGGCGGCTTTCGACGTCAGCCAGCTCGCTCGGCCGGATGAGGGCCGCGCCAGCCACAGCCAGGCCCCCGGCGCCGAAAGGCGGGTGCGTCCAGACCGCAAGAAGGGGCCCCACGGGCGGAGGGCTCCCGGCGCGGGGCGAGTCTGTTGCGTTCTCGTGGCTGACATCCGTGGTTACAGCAGTTTCTCGGAGGCTCGTGGTGATGAGGCGTCTGCGGCGCTGTTGTGCTGGGAGGATGGGATCGTCGAGGAACACAGCCGGTGGTGTGGCGCTGACGACGAACAACGTCATGGAGATGACCGCCGCTCTGGAGGGCCTGTGCGCGCTTCCGTCCGGGTCGCGGGTGTGTGTCGTGACCGACTCGCGCTACCTGCACGACGGCATGACCTCCTGGCTGGCCGGCTGGAAGCGCAAGGGCTGGAAGACGGCCTCGGGCGACCCGTAGGTGCCGCCTATCAGCCCGGCCCTGGATCGAACGCCGCTAGGAGAGGCTGACTCGACGTCCGCGGGATCACGCCTGCTGGTCGAGGGACGCTCGGGGGTGATCGCCCCGCCTGCAAGGTGAAGCAATAGTGCGAGTGCCGGGGTTGTCGGCACGATCAGCGCGCCGGGTCTGGCATCAGCGGGCGATCGTCATTCTGGATGGCGCCTCAGCGCCCGAACCAGCGTGCCCGCCGCGTCGCGCCGAACTGCGCCTTCTCCGCCGCGAGGGCGGCGGAGGGGTCGAAGCGGACGGCCTCAGGGCCGCCGTTGTCGCGCAGAAAGCTGACCTCGACCTTGCTGACAAGGCCGTCACCGAACTCGGCGTAGCAGACGCCCGAGCCCTCGTAGGGGGCCGGTCGTGCGCTGCCGGAGATCGTGGCGGCGATGTCCTGCGCGACTACGACGGCGGCCGCCTCGGCGAAGATCCCCGCCTTGGGAACGTTCCGTGGGCCGGTGCAGACGTCACCGAGCGCGTACACGTTGTCGAAGCGTGTGCGGAGGTTGGTCTGGTCGACCGGCACCCAACCGTTCTCGGTCAGGCCGGACGCGGCGAGCGGCTCCGGCGCCCTGTGGATTGGGATGCCGACGAACAGGTCGTAGGGCAGCGTGCCCCCGCTCGCCAAGTGCGCGACCTTCGCCGCGGGGTCGATCCTCGTGACCAGCGTCCGCGCGCGTTCCGAGATCCCGCGCGCGGCGAGACCGTCGCGGAACATCTGCGACACCTCGCCGGTGACCGGCACCGGCCGCTGCATCGGGAAGGCCATCGTCATCTCGACCGCCTCCCGGATGCCCATCTTCGCGAAATGCTCGTGCAGCAGGAACGCGCCCTCAAACGGCGCCGGCGGACACTTGAACGGCTGCCCGAGCACCGACACCAGCACGCGGCCGCCGTCGAATTTGGCCAGCGCATCCCGCAACCGCTCCGCGCCGCCCAAGGTGTAGTACTCCTGGCCGCCCTCCGCGAACCCGGACGTGGCGGCCATCTCGTAGTCGGCGCCCATCGCAATGACGAGGAAATCGGCGTCGTAGGTCCCCGCTTCGGTCGCGACCCGCCGCGCGGCCGGGTCGATCGCCCGCACGGCCTCCTGCCGGAACCCGACGCCCTCCTTGGCGATCTCACGGTACGGCAACTTCACCGCATCGGCGCTCTCGCGGCCCATCATGACTTCCAACTTCGAGAAGCCGAAGTAGAACGCATCGTTGCGGTCGATGAGCGTGACGCGCACGGCGTCGGCGAGCGTCTCCGACAACCGCGTCGCTAGCTCGAGACCCGCGAACCCCGCGCCGAGGATGAGGACGTGCCGCTTCACTGCGAAAATCGTACTGTCAGATGAATGACATCGGCTCGTTGGTTGCGCCTGTTCACCCCTCGGGACCGCCACGCGGAGGCGGTGGGGGGATCAAAGGGATCGCACGGATCTAGTGGCCCCTCACGCAAGTACGCTCGGATTCGAGGCACGCCTGGCGGCGCCAGCGCCGGCCTGCGGCCCGCTCGGCATCCTGCCTCGCCTGAATGGGCCGCGCCGGCGTCGTCCGGCTGTCCTCGGAGCCTCGTGTAGCGCTGCTACACGTCGGCTCCTGCGTCCTTGCCTGGCATCCACCAGTCGCGCCCCTCGGTGCGACCGTACTTACGGGAGCGACCACTAGCGACTAGCGGCCCATCAGCGACTGGATCCGCGTCGGCCCTCGCCCGCTGGCTAATGCGGCCACGCGGGCAGCCTTCGGCAAGGGCCGGACTGATCCCGTACGGGGACCGGGGCCTCGTGGCCCGCGGCGTGGCGGGCTCCGTCGGTCCCTCGGCCCGAATCGGGGGCCTCGCTGCGGTCGGGACTGTGCGAGGATCCTGTGGGCGGGCCGTCGTCCCGAGGAGGGATTGTGAGTGGTTCTGATCCGATCGCGGAGCGGGTGCGGAGCAGGTCGCTGCGAGCGAAGGTGTGCTCGGCCGAGCAGGCGGCGGCGCTGATCGCGCCGGATTCGACGGTTGGGATGAGCGGGTTCACGGGCGCTGGGTATCCCAAAGTGGTGCCGGCAGCGTTGGCCCAGCGGATCACCGAGGCCCGGGACCGCGGGAACGGGTTCGCGGTGAGTGTTTGGACGGGCGCCTCGACGGCTCCGGAGCTGGATGGGCTGCTGGCGGCCGCTGACGGGATCGAGCTGCGTATGCCCTACCAGTCCGATCCGGTGAGTCGCGCCAAGATCAACGCCGGCGCGATCGGCTACATGGACGTGCATCTGTCGCATGTAGCGCAGATGGTGTGGGAGGGATTCTTCGGCCATCTCGACACCGCGCTGGTCGAGGTCACGGCTATCACCGAGGACGGGAGCCTGATCCCGTCCTCGTCGGTCGGGAACAACAAGACGTGGCTGGACCTGGCCGATCGCATCATTCTCGAGGTCAACGCGTGGCAGCCGCTCGCGCTGGAGGGGATGCACGACATCTACTACGGCACCGCGCTCCCACCTCATCGCAAGCCGATCAACATCCTCGCGACGGCAGATCGCATCGGTGTTCCCCACCTGCGCTGCGACCCCGAGAAGATCGTCGCGATCGTGGTGACGAACGCGCCGGATCGCAACGCGCCGTTCAAACCGCCGGACGCGACCTCAGCCCGGATCGCCGGCCATGTGCTCGATTTCCTGGACCACGAAGCCACCCGCGGGCGGCTTCCACGCAGCCTGCTGCCGTTGCAGTCGGGCGTCGGCAACGTCACCAATGCCGTGCTCGCCGGGCTCGACGGCGGCCGCTTCGAGCCGTTGACGGCCTACACCGAGGTCATCCAGGACGGCATGCTCGAGCTGCTGCGGTCCGGCACGGTTACGGCCGCCTCGGCGACAGCGTTCTCGCTCAGCGAGGCGGCCGTCGAGGCGTTCAACGCCGAAATCGCTGTGTACCGCGAGCGGATCGTCTTGCGATCGCAGGAGATCAGCAACCACCCCGAGGTCGTGCGGCGCTTGGGCTGTCTGGCCATGAACGGGATGATTGAAGCCGACATCTACGGAAACGTGAACTCCACGCACGTGATGGGCTCCTGCATCCAGAACGGGATCGGCGGATCAGGCGACTTCGCCCGCAACGCATACATCTCAATCTTCGTCAGCCCGTCCACGGCCAAGGCCGGCGCGATCTCAGCGATCGTGCCCATGGCCAGCCACGTCGACCACACCGAACACGACGTCCACGTCCTCATCACCGAGCACGGGATCGCCGACCTTCGCGGCCTCACTCCCCGCCAACGCGCGCAGCAGATCATCAACAATTGCGCCCACCCCAACTACCGCGATGCCCTCCAGGACTACTTCGATCGCGCCCTGGCAGGCGCCCCCGGAAAGCACACGCCCCATCTCCTCGATGAGGCCCTCAGCTGGCACACCCGCTACCTCAACCACGGAGCCATGCAACCCTGAACTGAGCGACGGTCGCGGACTATTGGTGCCCCGCCGGCTCGCCCCACGCGGACGGGATCCGGTCGTGGCAACGCGGACCATCGCATCGACGGCCGCGTGAGCGTGCGGCCGCCGTCTGCGCCGCTATCGCTTCGAACGAAGGCAGTCGCCCACAACCGCGGCCCCGGAGGAGTGCAACGGCGACACACGGATCGTAGGGAGATGGAGCGAGCCCCGCCGACTGGCAGGGCTCGAGGACACTCTCATGGTCTCCTTCGACATTTCGGTGACCAGAACCAGGACGCCGAAATGACGCTCAACAATCATCAACCGCAGCCGGTGTTGAACCCGCAGCTGCCGCACGTGTAGCAGCTGCCGGTCCGCTGCATCATGCCGCCGCACTGCTGGCAGGCCGGGCCCAGGTCGAGACCCTGGCGGACGGCCGGGAGAACCGGCGGGTCGTCGGTCAGCGCCGCGGCCGCGGGCGCGGGCGGGGCCGGCGCTGCCGCCGGCCGGGCGGTGTCGCCGAGCTGAGAGCTGGCGGCATCCTGCGCCGCCTTGCGGGCGCGGACCTCCTTGGTGAGGATGCCGAGCTCCTCCTGGAGGTCGGTGTCCAGGAACCGCGAGGCCAGCCAGCGCATGATGTAGTCCGGCATCGACTTGGAGAACGGGATCTCCGGGTTGGACGTCATGCCCTCCGGCTCGAAGCGCATGTAGCTGAACTTGCGCACCAGCGTCTCCAGCGGCACGCCGTACTGGAGCGCGAGCGAGATCGCGGTGGCGAACGCGTTCATCATCCCGCGGAGCGTCGAGCCCTCCTTGCCGATGTCGGTGAGGAAGATCTCGCCGACCGAGCCGTCCTCGTACATCCCCGCGGTGATGTAGCCCTCATGGCCGCCGATCGAGAACTTGTGCGTGATCGACTGGCGCTCCCGGGGCATCCGCCGCCGCTTGGGGCCGACCTTGGCCAGGGCCTCCGTGACCGCCTTCTCCACCTCGGCCTGAACGTCCACGCCGGCCGACTCGTCCTTCTGGGCGTCGGTCCGCAGGGCCTGGGCCGTCTTCGAGCCGTCCCGGTAGATCGCCAGCGCCTTGATACCCAGGCTCCACGCCTGGATGTAGGCGTCGGCGATGTCCTCCACCGTCGCCGTCTGCGGCAGGTTGACGGTCTTGGAGATCGCACCGCTGATGAACGGCTGCACGGCGCCCATCATCTTGATGTGACCCATGTGGGAGATCGCCCGCTCGCCGACGGCCACGTCAAAGACGGGCAGGTCCTCGGCATCGAGCCCGGGGGCGCCGACGATCGTCCCGTGCTCGTTGACGTAGGCGATGATCTGCTCGATGTGCTCATCGGAGTAGCCGAGCGTCTGCAGAGCCAGCGGCACCGTGCGGTTGACGATCGTCATCTGCCCGCCGCCGACCAGTTCCTTGAACTTGACCAGCGAGAAGTCCGGCTCCACCCCTGTGGTGTCGCAGTCCATCAGGAAGCTGATGGTGCCCGTCGGCGCCAGCACGGTCGCCTGGGCGTTGCGGTACCCGTGGCGCTCCCCGGCGCCGACCGCCTCGTCCCAGGCGGTGCGGGCCGAGGTCAGCAGGTTCTGATCCAGGCAGTCCTCGACCGCGATGGCATACGACGCGTCGCGGTGCATCCGCATGACCGCGTTGTGGGCCTCGCGGTTCTCGGCGTACCGGTCATACGGACCGATCGCCGCCGCAATCCGGGCCGAGCCCAGGTACGCGCGGCCGGTCATCAGCGCCGTGATCGCCGCCGCCGTCCCGCGGCCGGCGTCGGAGTCGTACGGGACGCCGTCGGCCATCAGGTAGGCGCCGAGGTTGGCGTACCCCAGGCCGAGCTGACGGAAGGCCCGCGCGTTGTCGCCGATCTCCTCGGTCGGATAGCTGGACGGGGAGACGATGATCTCCTGAGCCAGGAACACGATGTCGACGGCGTGCTCGAAGGACTCCACGTCGAAGGTGCCGTCGCTGCGGCGGAACTTCATGAGGTTGAGCGAGGCCAGGTTGCAGGCCGAGTCGTCGACGTGCATGTATTCGCTGCACGGATTCGATGCGTTGATGCGGCCGGAGACCGGGCACGTGTGCCACTGGTTGATGGTGGTGTCGTACTGGACGCCCGGATCGGCGCAGCGCCAGGCCGCCTCGGCGATCTCCTTCATCAGCTGGCGGGCCGGGATCGGCTCGCCGACGGGCTCGCCCGTGGTCCGGGCGATCAGGTGCCAGTCCTCGTCGTTCTCGACCGCGCGCATGAACTCATCGGAGACGCGGACCGAGTTGTTCGCGTTCTGATACTGGATCGAGTAGAAGCCGTCGCCGTCGATCGACATGTCGAACCCGGCGTCGCGCAGCGCGGCGGCCTTGTCCTCCTCCTTGGCCTTGCACCAGATGAAGTCCCGGATGTCCGGGTGGTCGACGTCGAGGACGATCATCTTCGCCGCCCGCCGGGTCTTGCCGCCAGACTTGATCGTGCCCGCCCAGGCGTCAGCCCCGCGCATGAAGCTGACCGGTCCGGACGCGGTGCCGCCCTTCGACAGCGGCTCCATCGACCCGCGGATCTTCGACAGGTTGATCCCGGAACCGGACCCGCCGCGGAAGATCTTGCCCTCCTTGGTGTTCCAGCCCAGGATCGACTCCATCTCGTCCTCGACCGACAGGATGAAGCACGCCGAGCACTGCGGCTGCTCCTCGAATCCAACGTTGAACCAGACCGGCGAGTTGAACGCGGCGAGCTGGTGGAGCAGGATGTGGGTCAGCTCGGCCTCGAAGGTCTGGGCTTCCTCCTCGGTGGCGAAGTAGCCGCGCTCGCTGCCCCAGCCCGCGATCGTCCCGGCGACCCGCCCGATCATCTGCTTGACCGACCGCTCGCGCGCCGGCGAGCCGAGCTGTCCCCGGAAGTACTTCTGGGCGACGATATTCGTCGCATTCTGCGACCACGACTTGGGGAATTCCACGTCGCGCTGCTCAAAGGACACCTTGTCGCCATGACCGATGCGCGCGTCCCGCTGCTCCCACTCCACCGCGTCGAAGGGGTGCGTCCCGGGAGTCGTGAAATACCGACGGACCGAGAGGCCTTCGCCCACCCTAGGGCTGGAGCTGAGTTGCGTTTGCGGTGCGTTCGACATGAGGTACTGCTCCTCTCGTTTCCGCCTGCTTCCGATGCCCCGACTCGGCACCGTGGCGGCCGAGTGGGCTGGGAATGCTCGCGAATGACCCGGACGGAAAACCGGGCTGGGCGAAGCAGTCGGTTGGGAGCTTCCTGAACCCTTGATTTTACCGCGTGCTCGCGCTGATCCCGGGTGTCAGAACCCCGGCTCAGGCGTGTCGGCGGCGGCTTCGGCGAGCTCCCGCGCGGCCACCTCGGCGGCCTCCGCGGCGGCCCGTCGGCGGAGCTCCTCGAGGTCGGTCGTCGCCTCCGGCGCGTTCGGCCGACCCTCGGTGCCGCCGGCGTCCGCCTCGGCCTCTGCCGGCTGCGCACGCAGCGTCTGCAGCTCCTGCTCGGCGGCCCGCAGCCGGCCGGTGGCGTCTCCGAATTCCGTGCTCATGGAGGCCAGGCGCCGCTCCAGCTCCGCGCGCCAGCTCTCAAGCTCGTCGAAGGCCGCCTGACGCTCCCGCAGGGTCTGCTCAAGCTCGGCGTTGCGCTGCTCGATGGCCTCTCGCTGATCGCGACCCGCGGCGGCCTCCAGCAGCGCATCTTCGGCGCGCCGGTTCGCGTCGGCGACCTCCAGGCGCAGCGCCTCCACCTCCTGGGGATCCACGGTGGAAGGGGCCGCCGCCGGGGGTTCCGGGGTGGCCGGGACCGGCTCTGGTGTCGGCGAGGGTGCGGGCGCCGAGCCGGCAGGATCGGTTGCCCCGGCCGCGGGTTGGCTTCCGGGCCGGGAGGCCGGCGCCGGCAGGCCGATCACATGACCGTCGTTGAGCTCCAGGGAGAAGACCGTGTCCGGCTTGATCGCTCGCTCCGGCACCGAATAAGCGGCCCGGAGGACGCCGCGATCATCCGCGGGCGAGGGCAGCGCCGCAAACCGGGCGACCTCTCGCCCGTCATCGGCGAGGAGGGTGGGACGCTCCTGCGGCGTGGCCGAGTGCCGGCGCGCACCCTTGCCGGTTACCCGCAGCAGAGTCAGCGAGGGGCCGGCGGCCACCCGCTCGAACCGCTTGATCTTCAGAGAGCGCCAGGCGTCGGACACCAGGCGGGCGATTCTAGGTGGCTGAATGGCGCGCCGTGCACCCCATCTGGCAGAGGCTCGCTGCTGTCGCGCGGACGGGTCGGTTAAATGGGCAGCTCATGCGCACGACCTTCCGACACCCAGGATCGCGGCGATGAAGCTGTTGGTGACCGGCGGCGCCGGCTACATCGGCTCGGTCGTCTCGCGCCAGCTTCTCGACGCCGGCCACGAGGTGGTGGTGCTCGACAACCTGGAGCGCGGCTATCGGGAGGCGGTGGCCCCGGGCGCGCGGCTGGTCGTGGCCGACCTGCGCGACCCTGACGGCGTCGGCCGGGCCCTGGCCGAGGGCTTCGACGGGGTGCTCCACTTCGCCGCGTTCGCGCTCGTCGCCGAGTCCGTCGCCCACCCGGAGCGCTATTACCACAACAACGTGGTGGGGACGCTCAACCTGCTCGACGCCATGTGGGACAACGAGATCTCCCGGCTGGTGTTCTCCTCCACGTGCGCGGTGTACGGCCAGCCGGACGAGGTGCCGATCTCCGAGGCGGCGCCGACGCGGCCCACCAGCCCGTACGGCGCCTCCAAGCTCGCCGTCGACGGCATGATCCACGACTACTGCGCCGCCCACGGTCTCGGCGCGGTCAGCCTCCGGTACTTCAACGTGGCCGGCGCAGCCGGCGACGCCGGCGAGGACCATGAGCCTGAGACCCACCTCATCCCCAACATCCTGCGCACGGCGCTGGGACGCAACCCGTACGTCGAGGTGTTCGGCACCGACTACCCCACCCCGGACGGGACGGCGATCCGGGACTACATCCACATCGAGGACCTCTCGGCGGCCCACCTGCTGGCGCTCGACGGCACCCGGCTGGGCGAGCACCGGATCTTCAACCTCGGCAACGGCGCCGGGTTCTCCGTCCGGGAGGTGGTCGAGGCCGCCCAGGAGGTGACCGGGCGCGAGATTGCGGTCCGCGAGGCGCCCCGCCGCCCCGGCGATCCGCCCCGGCTGGTGGCCGCGGCCGAGCGGATCAGGTCCGAGCTCCGCTGGGCGCCCCAGAAGCCGGAGCTGCACGCGATGGTCGCCGACGCCTGGGCGTTCGCCAACGCCCGCCCCAACGGCTACTCACAGTAGGTCGCTCACGGCGTCCAGCGCCGCTGCCAGGACGACCTCCGGCTCCCGGGAGGCGTCGATGACGCGGATGCGCCCGGGGTCGGAGGCGGCGAGCTCGGCGTAGGCGTCCGCCACCCGGTCAAAGAACGCGTCCGGCAGGCGCTCCAGGCGATCGAGCGGCTCGGAGCGGCCGCCGGAGCGCGCGCGGCCGACGGCGGTGGGGATCTGCAGCAGCAGCGTCCGATCCGGAGCCAGGCCGCCGGTGCCGAACTCGTTGATCGCCCGGACGGCCTTGATGCCAAGCGCTCGCCCACCGCCCTGATAGGCCAGCGAGGAGTCGACGAAGCGGTCGAGGAGAACGAGCCGGCCGGCGCCGAGCAGCGGTCTCAGCGCCTCCTCCACCAACTGGGCGCGCGCGGCCGCGTACAGGAGTGCCTCGGCGCGGTCACCGATGTGGGCCTGGGGGTCCTGGACGAGCTCTCGGATTTGCTCGGCCGCCCGGACTCCGCCCGGCTCGCGGAGCAGCGTCGCGTCGAGTCCCCGCGCGCGCAGCGTCGCCAGGAGCGACTGGGCGAGCGTCGACTTCCCGGCGCCGTCAATCCCCTCGATCGTGATCAGCTTGCCAGGGGCCATGGCGGGCGACCATATCGAGCGCGGCGGGCCCGGGCTGGATGCCGCCGCGGGCTAGGATCCTCTCGGTGCTCGCCGAGCTGGAACGTCACCCTCACGCCCGGGCCGTTCTCGGCCCCGCGCTCGGCAGCAATGGTCAACCGTCTCATGCCTACCTGTTCCATGGCCCCGGCGGCGCGGGCAAGCGCGCGGCGGCGAGAGCGCTGGCAGCCGAGCTCTTGGCCGAGGGGTCCGGTGACCCCCAGGGGGCGCGGGCGCGCGTCATGTCCGGCGCCCATCCTGATCTGACCTGGGTGGTTCCCAGCGGCGCCCACGAGATCCTCGTCGCCGACATTGACGGGCCGGTGATCTCGGCGGCCAGCAAGACGCCGTTTGAGTCCAGCCGCCGGGTGTTCGTCATCGAGCGCGCCGACGAGCTCGGCGACGAGGCGGCCAATCGGATGCTCAAGACGCTGGAGGAGCCGGCTCGGTTCGTCCACATCATCCTGCTCACCGATCGGCTCGCGGAGATCCTGCCGACCATCCGGTCCCGCTGCCAAGCGGTGCGCTTCGAGGCCCCCAGCGAGGAGCAGGCGGCGTCGGAGGTGGAAGCGACGGGGGTGTCGTCCTCCGCGGCCCTTGCCTGCGTGCGGCTCGCCCTCCAGGATGCCGACCGGGCCCGCGAGCTGGCGTCGCCTGATGGCCAGGCGCTGCGCGGGGCGGCCGAGGCGTATGCCCGCACGGCGCTCACCGAGCAGATGAGCCGGACCCGGCCGTGGACCAATCTGCTGACCGCGGTGCGAGCGCGCGGCGACGCCGCCGCGAGGGAGCTGGAGGCTCTGCAGGAGGCCGAGCTCGAACTGACCGCGCGCAAGGATCGCAAGCGTGTGGAGACCGAGTGGACCGAGCGGATCCGCCGGACCCGGCGCCGCGTCTCGACCGGGGCGCTGGACCTGGGGCTCCAGCTGGTGGCGCTGTGGTTCGCCGACCTGGCGTTCATCGGCTACGACGCGCCTGATCTGGTGCGCAACTGCGATCGCGAGGCGGAGCTGGCCGAGGACGCGGACCGCTCCGCCGTGACCCCCGCCCGCCTGCGCGCCGCGGTGGAGTTGGTGGAGGACACCAGGGAGCGGTTCCTGCTCAACGTCTCGGAGGACCTGGCATGCGAGGCTTTGGCGTACCGCCTCGAGCGCACGCTGGCGGCGTGAGCGGGATGGGCAGCAACTCGCGCGTCTACCTGCGGCCGCCGGTCCGGGCCGACTGCGACGAGTTCATCGGGCTAATGCGGGTCAGTCGCGCGTTCCACAACCCGTGGGCGACGGCGCCAACCGACGAGGAGCGTTTCGCCGCGTACCTGACCGACGCGCGGCGGGCTGACTTTGAGGCGATGCTCCTCTGCCGCACCCAGGACGACGCGATCATGGGCTTCTTCAACCTCTCCCAGATCGTCCGGCGCCGGCTGCAGAGCGCCTACCTCGGTTACGCCGTCGGCCAGCCGTTCGCCGGCCAGGGGTACATGCGCGAGGGCCTGGAACTCGTGCTCTGCCACGCCTTCACCAGCCTCGAGCTGCACCGCATCGAGGCCAACATCCAGCCCGGGAACGCCAGCTCCCTGGGCCTGGCTCGCGGCGCCGGCTTCCGCCGCGAGGGGTTCTCCCCGCGCTACCTCAAGATCGGCGGCCGCTGGCGCGATCACGAGCGCTGGGCGATCCTGGTGGAGGACTGGCGTGGGCGGACGGGCTCGCCGGCGCAGCCGGACGGCCCGTTCTGACCGCACCGCTAGACTGCCCACCCGCCGGTCGCCGACGTAGCTCAGCTGGTAGAGCACTTCACTCGTAATGAAGGGGTCCGGGGTTCGAGTCCCCGCGTCGGCTCTCAGAAAAGCGCTGCTAACGCAGCGCTTCTCTCATGACTGCCTTGCTCTGGCAGGGGGATGTATCTAGGGATCACACAAAAGCGCTGCAAAAAAGCATGTTTGTTGTGCTGTGTCGTAGAGGGTGTGAACAGGAGTACTAACAGGGGCTCGGCCCAGCGTTCACCCCCCGTTTCCGTCGCCGCCGGCGGCTAGCGTCCTGGCCGACGGAGAGCAGACTGCGCCGTGGCGCCCACTCTCTGCCCGGCCGCCGTCTGGACCTCGGACCCAGACGGCGGCCGGTCCTGGCACCTCTCTCCTCCAGCGGCTGAGCTATATCGCTCCCGGGTGAGCGATACATCCGAGCGGCCCGGTATCACTCAACGCACCGCGCGCCCCGCTCGCCAGGAGCGGGGCCCGGCCCGATATGGCAGTACCCAGTCCGAGGTCTAGGAGCATCGACCTATGGGAAGCATCCCGACCGTCACCGGCGCCGCCGAGCGGCACCCGACGGCCCTCTCCCGCCAGCTGCGGCTGGCGTGCACTTACCGCGCGATGACGCGGCAGTTCCCGATGACCGGCATGGGGCCGGTCAGCTGCCGCCGCCATGCGCGCGTCCTCGCCCGCTAGCCCGCGGCCATACACCACCTCGGCCGCCGCCTATCGGCTGTCGCTGAGGGACACGAAGGCGACCAGCCTCGGCCTCCGCTGGGAGGTGATGGTGCGTCAAGGACGGGACCGGACGGTGCTCGTCGTGCAGACCACCCGGCGTGGAGACATCGTCGACGTGCAGCAACTCGGTGGCGGCGTCGTGGACCTCGCCGACGTCGACGACGACCTGCGAGACCTGATCGCCGAGGTCCTCGCCTACCGGCGGATCGTCGCCCAGGAGCTGCGCCGGGTCGCGGGGCGGTGGTCGTCGTGAGAGCGAGCACCATAGAGCCGCGCCAGACCCAATGGTTGTGGCACCCGTACATCCCGCTCGGGAAGATCAGCGCCATCGCCGGTCAAATGGGGCAAGCGAAGTCGCTGCTGACCTGCTACCTCGCCCAGCTCGTCAGCACCGGCGGCGGCGCGGTCGTCATGTACAGCGCCGAGGATGACCCGGAGGACACCATTCGGCCGCGACTGGAAGCGGCGAACGCCGACCTGACGCGTGTCGAAATCGCAGAGGAGCACACCCTCACCGCCGCGGGGCTCGCGCAGCGATGCGACGAGCTGGGCGACGTCAAGCTGGTGACCGTCGACCCGGTCCAGGCGTTCCTGCCACCGAACGTTGACGCGTGGAAGGGGCAGCAGATCCGCCTGGCGCTCGAACCGGTCCGGCAGCTCGCCGCCGAGCGCGGCTTCGCCGTCGTGCTGGTACAGCACCTCAACCGGCGGCAGGATGGTGACCCGCTGGCCCGGATCGCTGACTCGCAGGGCATCCCGCAGCTCGCCCGGTCGGTGATGCTGTGGGGCGCGAACCCGACCGACGACGACGTCGACTCGCCACGGAAAGTACTGACGCTCGCCAAGTCCAACCTAGCAAGGCGGCCGAAACAGTCGGCGGCGTTCTCGATCGTCGAGCGGATGGTCGCTGGCGGCATCCAAGCGCCAGCGCTGGAGCGCGGCGTCGACGTCGAGGTGAGCGCCGGTGACATCGTCGCCGACCACGAGACCGTCACCGCGAAGCAGGAGGCGATCGAGTGGCTCCGGGATCGGCTCGCCGATGGCCCGGTTGGGGCGAAGGAGCTGCGCAACCAGGCGAGGGATGTCGGGATCAGCGACACGACGCTCAAGCGTGCGAGAGGCGACCTGCGTGTCGTCAGTGAGAGCGTCCGCAACGAGAACGGCATCGCCGGTTGGGTTTTGCGCCTACCGGGCCTCCCAGGTAAGCCTGACCCTCTTGACCCTGTTGGCCCCTTTGACCCTCTAGGGGTAGGGGGTCAAGGAGACCAAGGGGGTCAAGGGGCTCATATAGGTAGGAGTGACCCTGAAGGAGCGGATGTCATCCAGCTCCCGATCGGTAGTGAGTCGTGAGCGCGCTAGCACGCGCCCTCCTCGCCGAGCTGGACGACCAGACTCTCGACGCTCTCGCCGAGCTGCTCGCGCCACGGCTGCGCGATCGCCTCGGAGCCGGCTCGCCGGCGCCGACCTGGCTCAACACCAAGCAGACGGCCGCCTACATGGCCTGCCCGGTCTCCCGGGTCCATGACCTCGTAGCGCTGCAACACCTGACCCCGCGCCGCGACGGGCGGCGGCTGCTGTTCCGGCGCGACGATGTCGACAGCTACCTGGAGGGCAGCGGATGACGCATCCACCTCGCCAGCAGCGCCTCGCCGGGCTGCCGCCAGCGCCCTCGACACCGCCTGCCTCCCGCATCTGCCGGCAGCCCGCCGTCGATGGTTGGCGACTCTGCCGGATGCATGCGCAAGCCCTGCTCGACGACCTCGCCGACGGAGGCGCTCGTGGCGTCCAGCGCTGATCACCGCCACCTGGTCTCCGAGGCCGTCGAGCTGGCCGAGAAGGGGTTCAGCCAGCGAGCCAATGCCGAGGTGATGGGACGCAGCCAGACGACCGTATCCGGCTGGCTGCGCCAGCATCGGCAGGGCGACCCGTTCAACCTCAACACCGAGCCGGCGGCCATCATCGCCGCCGCGCGCACGCAACTGCGCCTCCTCGACGCACGCCGGCGGGAGCTCTGGCGCTCGCGGGACGACGCGCTCATTCTCAGCCAATTGACCACGATCGCGAGCCAGATGCGCTCCGCGATCAGCGCCCTCGTTGAATTGGGAGCCGCGCTGCCGGCCGGGATCAGCGCGGATGCGCTGGGCGTCGACCACGAGCGCCAAGCCGTGCACAAGCGCGCAGGCGCAGGCAGGCGCGTGCGCTCGATGGAGGGCGGTGGCGGACGATGAGCGCGCTGGTAGCGGTCGCGCTGGACCCGGGCCTGGCGACGCACCTGGCGGTCGCGATCCGCACGCATCGCAAGCGCTGCGAGCGCGAGGGGTGGCCCGAGCCGCCCGGGCTCCGCGAGCTTGAGGAGCTCGCCGTCGCCGCCGCCACTGGGCGCCACGAAACGCCAGCAACCGCCGCCGTCCCCGCCCCGGGCGAGGATGCCGTCGATGACCACCGCGACTACCTTGACACCGCGACGATCGGCCGGCTCACCGGGAAGGGGCGCCGCACTGTGCAGCGGTGGATCGCTCCCGGCCGCGACGGCTCGCCGCCGAGACTGCCCAGCGTCCGCGTCGGCGGCAGTCGCCTCGTCGCTCGCGCCGAGCTGGCGCGGTTCCTCTCGACATAGGGAGCTGAGTGAATGAACACTAAGCGGCGCGCCGCAGAGCACCAGGCCGCGGCGCGCGCCCGCGCCGCGTCCGCCGCTGTTGCCGAAAGCCTCCTCGCTCCATGCCCCAGCTGTGGCGCCGATGTCGGACACGGCTGCGTGGAGGAAGGCCGAGGCGTCATGCCCCACGCGGCGCGCTACCGCGCCGCTCGCGTCGATCCGGCCACTACTCGCGCGCGGACCGCCGGGCCGCCCCAGTCTCAACACCGGGGGGCACCCGGCCCTCCATGGCTACTACGAGCACGCCAGCGCCGCGTCCGCGCCGGCCCAAGGCACGCACCGCGCCCGACTGGTATTTGGCTCCCGAGCCGGCCGCCGAGGCCGGCTCCTGGGCGTTGCCCGGATCGCCGCTCGTCGAAGTGAAGTTGCGTGCGACCGAGGATGCCGGCATGCGGGTCAGCCTCGCGCCCAGCGCCCGCGACGCACTCCGAGCCTACGTCGAGGAGAGCCCCGGGCGTGAGACTGGCGGTGTCGTACTCGGGACGCTCACGCCCGGTCGGCGCTACATCACGCATCTTTGCCCGCCCGGGCCGGCTGCTGTGCGGACGGCGACCTCACTGATCCCCGACGGGGGCGCCGACGGCGACCTCGTCGCCGCGATCGTCGCGAGCACCAGCGGCCAGGTGCGGGAGGTCGGGCATTGGCATCATCATCCGTCGGGGGTTCTGCGGCCGAGCGGCCCGGACCTTGACCGAATGGGTGGCCTGGCGCACGTGTTGGGCGTGGACCGGTTCCTCGAGCTGATTGTCGGACCGCCTCAGCGCGCGTACGGCGGGCCTCGGCTCAGTGCGTGGGTGACGCGCCCCACGCCGGCCGACCCGTGGGACTACGTCGTCCAACGCGGCGAGGTGATCGCATGATCAGCAAACTTCAACAGCTTGGCGGGTTGTGCCATGCCCGCCACGCCCCGCCGTTCCGTGGTTTCAAGTCGCCACCATCGGCGCCACCGGCGCGGCGGATGCTTCAAAGGATGAGCGTGAGCGGGCCGCTCTGGGTCGGTGGCGCCGGCCGGTGGGTGCACCCTCCTTCCCACCGGCCGGCGCCCTCACTCGTGGAGGGTTGAGGCTCGACGATGCGGCGCTCGGTCCGCAGGACGAGCCAGGGGCCGAGCGGCCGTACTCCGCCGCGGTGAAGCCGGATGAGCGCATGAACATGGTTCGCCACACAGGCGGTTGGCCCCCTCGCGTGTTCGGCTTCCGCTTTCCGATCGATCCACCACTCTCCGCAGTCGCGTCAGAGTGCTCCTTTCGTGGCAAACCAGCTGTCCGCGCTCGTCGAGCCGTGCGATCACTCTGTCGCCGAAGCGCTCGCTGAGTCCGCGCGGGAGGGCGAGCGAATGCGATCGCGCGTGTGCCGCGCCGTCCCCTTCGCGCGCAGGCAGCGGCCCACGTTCACCGTAGGTCCGGCAAGAGGAGCGGCTACTCGCGAGCTGCTGGTCGTTCCAGCGCCGGTAGAAGGAGCACTGCGAGATGCTCTCGCTCGACGGCGGTGCCTCCGCTGACTTAGCCCGAGTCCTCCCCAGCGCTCGGCCGGCCAGCGGTTGCTCAGAGCTCGGCGAGCGCCGCCGACGCGGCCGCTTGGCCGGAGCGAATCGCCCCGTCCATATATCCGGGCCACTGTGCTGAGGCGTCCGAGCTCGCGTAGTGAAGGCGCCCAATCGGCTTTACCAGCGGGTCGTTCAGCGAGGTGAGCACGCCGGGTGGGTTGAAGCTCCCGTAGGCGCCGCGAGTGAACGGCTCATGCGCCCACATCATGTCGACGTAGCCGATCGGGGTCAGCGCCTGCGAGCCGAAGTAGCGGGCAAAGCACGCGAGCGCGGCCCGCCGGCGCGCCGCCAACGACGCGCCATAGAACGCGCGGCTGTCGTCCCCTTCCATGAAACCCACCAGCACCCCCGGATTGCCGTCAGGCGGGGAGTTGTCGTAGGTGATCCGGATCGGCCCAACCTCGGAGGTGGTGGAGCCGTTGAGTCCATGCTCACGCCAGAACGGCCGCGAGTAGATCGCGTTGACCTTGAGCACCGACCCCATCGGCTCGCGCTGGAGGAGCTGGTCGACGGGCGGCGGAAGCGGCGGGTCAAAAGTGATCCGGCCGAGCAGCGTCTTGGGCATCGTTAGGATTGCCCGGCGGGCGTGGAAGGTCTCGCTGTCGGAGTGCAGCGCCACGCCGGCCCGTTTCTGGTCGACCGCCCGCACGGCGACCGCGAAATGGACCGCCCGCCCCAGGCGGGCGGCCAGCTTCTCGGACAGCTGCTGCGGACCGCCAACGAAGCGCTGGCTCTGCGCTGAGCCAATCAGCGTGTTGAAGTCGCCGCCGACCCCGGAAATCGCCTGGAGCAAGTCAAGCAGCGAGATTTGCTCAGCCTCCTCACCGTACACGCCACGGATTGCAAGCTGTGTCAGGTTCTGCGCCTCGGCCGTATGGAGGTTCTGGTTGATCCACGTTTGGATCGTCTCTTGATCCCAGGTTCCGGCCTGGGGGGCAGTCCACGGCTTGTCCCCGCGTACCGAAGCAGCCATCCGGTTGAACTCCTGGATCGCCACCTCGAGCTCGACCAGCGAAGCGGGATTGATCGGCGGGACGTCACCGCTGTAAGTCTGCCGCTGCCCCTGGGCGCTGTAGTAGACACTCTTGCCGTTGGAGTAGGTGTCGAAGATCGCCACCCCGAGCTCCTTGGCCAGCCCAAGGACCTTGTCCTGGCCTGGCCCGGTCCACTCGCCGCCCAGCTCGGCCACCTTGCCGGGGGCCAGCGGGTGGTCGAAGTTGCGCCCGCCCACCCGCTGACGTGCCTCGAGGACCACCACCGACCGACCCGCGGCGTGCACAGCAGTAGCGGCGTTGAGTCCAGCCAGCCCGGCGCCTACGACGACGACGTCGTAGACCTTCGGGCGGGGCGCGCGGTGCCGCCGCCGCTTCGCGGCCGCCGCGTCCGCCTCGCCGAGCGCGCCGGCCCCTGCCGCGGCCAGCCCACCAGCGATAAGCTCACGCCGCCTGAGACCTCCTCCACTCACGGCGCACAAACTAGCGCAGAGGAGCGGCGTCGAGCTTCAGAGGCCGGGTCACTGCCGAGCGTGCCCGACTCAAGATTCGCTCACAGAGTAGACGCCACCGCCACCTCCTCTCACGCCCCGACGCGAACCTCGCCCGACCGAACAAGAGAACCCCCTCGCGCGGAAAGCGCGCATGTCGCGCACGATCGCTTCGATGCTCGACACGCCACGGACTGCGCCACCGCTTCGGCGACGATCCGCTGGCACTCCACGTCAGCGCTGGGCGAGCGTTGCGTCGCCGAAGCGTTCGTCAGATAGAAGCTGTTGGCCGGGGGAATGCAATCGTCCGCCGGCGCGATCGTGGACGGGTGCCCTGGTCCAGGGAAGGGGTGACGACATCCGCCGACGCCTCTCTGGCGACGCACCAGCCCGTTTGGGTCGTCTCGCTCCTCATCGTGGACGCGGATGGTGGCGTGGCGGTAGGGTGCCTCCGATGAGAGCGCTGGTGACGGGCGGCGGTCGCGGCATTGGAGCGGGCATCGCGCGGGCGCTCGCGGACGACGGCTGGGAGGTTGTCGTGGGCGCGCGCGCAGGCCGAGGCGGTCGCGGGTGAGATCGGCGGCGAGTGGGTCGACGTCGCGGATCGCGGCTCGGTCGAGCGGTCGGTCGCCGAGGCGGGCGAGCTAGACCTGCTGGTCGCGAACACGGGCATCAGCGAGGGTCATGAGCAGCGGCCGTCTTGGGAGCTCGACCCCGACGACTGGTGGCACGTCTACGAGGTCAACGTTCTCGGCGTGCACCTCTGCTGCCGCGCGGTGATCCCGGGGATGCTCGAGCGCGGCCACGGCCGGATCATGATCACCGGGAGCGGTGCGGCCTACCTTCCGGGCGGCGACAGCACCGCGTACCCACCGAGCAAGGCGGCTGTTTGCCGCTACGGCGAGATGCTGGCCAACGAACTCGCCGGACGGATCCCCGTCTTCTTCTTCAGCCCCGGCCTGGTGCAGACGGAGTTGACTGCGGGCGCGTTCCCGGATGACGCGCCCTGGACGCCGCCGGAGCTCGTCCGGAGGCTCGCGACCGGCCGCTACGATGCGCTCGCTGGCCGCTACCTCCACGCCGAGCACGACGACGTCGACGAGCTGCTCGACGGGATCGATGAAGTGCGCGAGCAGGACCTCAACGCGATCAGGCTCAGAAGATAACCAGAGGCGGCTCAACCTTCGCGTGACCGTCCAACAGTGAATATTGAGGCTGGCGCTCGTCGGCCGGACGCTGGCGTCGTGGCGGAAGCGATCGTCGGCGGTGACGGCCCCCGACACCGGAATGCAGCAACGCGAGGTCGCCGAGGGCGCGCTCCTAGAGGACGCCTACACCGGTCACGACGGCGACGTGTGCCCTTCGACGATCGAGCAGGAGCGCTGGGCCGGACGAGCCCGCCGCTCCTGCCACGCGGACGCGACAGTGAGGCATCGGGGTCGCGCACTGCTGCTTGGCGCACGCGGCCGTCGTGCTCGGCGCGTGCCGGGGTTTGAAGCCGGCGCCGCGGGCGCTGAGACGGAGCGTCGCTCCGCCAGGGCAAGCAGCGGTCGCGGTCGAGACGACCGTCCGCTTGCCCGGACTCGAACGCGGGTCGCAGCACCGCGGCGAGCTGCCAGCCCAGCAAACTGGCCCACAGCTACCAGCCAACGAAGAACAGACTGAGGATCGGGATGGCGGTGACGATTCCAGCGATGACCCGGTCACGTCGCTCGCTGACCACCGGCTCGACGTCGTCTTGGACGGCAGCCGCTGATTTTGACACGACGCCGAAGTCTAGAGCGTCGATGCCTCACGACGCAGCGATAGGCCAGCTCCTCGAGCGACACGTCGGCCGCGGCTCGTTCTGCGCAATGCTCTGATGATCCGGTAGGAGCCGCGCGATGGCTGGGCGGGTGGGCTGGTATCGTCGTTCGGTCAGGTTGGGCAGCTTGCCCGACGCATGTAGTGCCGGCGCTCGTAGCGTTTGCTTTGTGCAATCTCGACGTTCGCAGCACGTAACGACGCGGGAGGAAGCACAATGGCTACCGGAACGGTGAAGTGGTTTAGCGACGAGAAGGGCTTCGGGTTTATTACTCCCGACGACGAGTCAAAGGATCTGTTCGTCCACCACTCGGCGATCGTCGGCGGTGGCTATCGCTCGCTCGCGGAGGGCGCGAAGGTTTCTTACGAGGCTGAGGCTGGGGAGAAGGGTCCCAAGGCCGTCAACGTCCAGCTGGTCTAGCGATCCCGCTCGCCTGCCGACCGTCGGGGTGGGCAGGCCGGAGTGCTGCTCGGACAGAACATGCCTCAAGCAAGGTCCCGCCGCGGGGTCGGGCCGGTGCTAGGAGGAACGCGTCGAGAGGGGGTGTGTAGATGGGGACGACGGGGTCGGCGCAGGGTGGCTCGCGGGAGCGGTTCGTCGTTACGGAGGCCGAGCGGCGGGTAGCTGACCTGCTGCCGATCGAGGTCGACCCGGTCCTCGCTCGCAGGACTCTCGAGGCGGTGCCGTTCTGGTTTCACACGTTCGCGCTGAACCGCGCTGAGGGCATCTACACGCCCGGCGCCGCGCGCGACCATCGCTACCGCCTCTCCGCGCTACCGGAGGACTTCGCCGGGATGAGCGTGCTCGACGTCGGCTGCTTCGACGGCTTTTACGCCTTCCTCGCCGAGCGCCGGGGGGCCGAGAGGGTCGTGGCGGTGGACAACGAGCAGTATCGGCTGTGGGTCGCCTCCCGGTGGGGCGTTGAGCTTCACGGCGGGGAGGGCTTCCGTGCCATCCATGGCCTGCTCGGCTCGGCCGTTGAGTACCGGCGGATGGACGCGTTCGCGCTCGACGGGCTCGAGGAGCGCTTTGACCTCGTGTACTGCTTCGGCATCCTGCATAGGGTCGAGAATCCTCTCGGGCTGCTGCGCGTGTTGCGTGGGCGGACGGTGAGCGGCGGCACGGTGCTGCTCGAGACCTACGGCGTCGGCCCGGAAGATCGAAACGGCCCGGCAATCCGCGTCTTCGAGCCCGGGGAGGTTTACGCGCGCGACGATCTCGTGTACTGGGGGTTCGGGGACGCCGGCCTGGAGCGGCTTGCCCGGATTGCTGGCTTCTCGCGCGCCAAGTCACTCATCAACGTGGAGGTCGACGACCACCCCCGCATCATCGGGCAACTGATCGCATAGGTGGTGGCTCTCGGGACGGCGTTGTGCACAACCTCTTCACAAGCCGGTTGCAGGCTCGTAACGAGAAAGCGTGCCTGTGTCGCGAGAGTGTGGGGGTGCTCCCGGCGCTATATGCCCACCGCCTCGGCCGCGTGTACGGCCCTGACTCGTCGCTCGCGGCGCTCCACCGCGCGGTCCAGCAGCCACTCGACGGCCTCGAGACGGACTGCTGCCTGACCGCCGACGGCGAGCTGGTGCTGCTGCACGACCCGCTGCTCGACCTCTGCACCACCGTGTCCGGTTGGGCGCATCAGCGCACCGCGGTGGAGATCCGCGCAGGCTGGCTGCGCCACCGCGACGGCACACCAAGCGACGAGCGCCCGCTGCTGCTCGACGAGCTGCTCGACCTCGCGCCGCCCGGCGCGGCGCTCCAGCTCGAGGTCAAAGCGCACGCCGACCCAGCCCTCGCACGCCGCACCGCGCGAGCCGTTTGCGAGCGTCTTCGCGACCACCCAGCGCGGGAGCGGACCGAGATCATCAGCTTCTGGTCCGGCGCATGCGAGCTGGCCGCCGAGCTCGGCTTCCGGACGCGGCTGGTGATCATCGCCGACTACCGCATCCACGCACTCGCCGCCTGGGGGCGACACGTCGGCCTGCACGGCGTCTGCGTCGAGCACTTCCTCCTCTCCCGCGCGCTAGTCGCAAACCTTCGAGCCTCCGGGCTCAGCGTCACGACCGGCACGATCAACCACGCTGCGATCCTTGCGCCGCTCCTGCCGCTTGGCCTCGACGCCATCACAAGCGACTCTCCACACGAGCTGCGCCAAGCGCTAAGCCGCAGAGTCCAGACGCCGCCGCTCGCCGCCTGAGCGCCCGCACACGCTGACGCCCGGCCGCTCCTGCTCACGTTCGGAGCAGGCGCGAGGCGAGGGTCGTGACGGACGTGGTCAGACTGGTGGTCCTCGCGTGAGGAGGGGTGGGGCGTTCGTCAGCGCGTCGCGGAGCAGCGGCGTGAGCGTTTCGATCGGCGGCCGGCCTCCCTGGTCAAGGATCCGTAGTTCCACTGTTCGCCAGTCGCGACCTCGATGCGGGAGCAGCCGCCGTCGTGGTGGCGGGTCCCGCCGGGGCAAGCAGCACCACCCAAACGCTCACCCACTTGAGAGGTGAACATCCACCGCCGGCAAGAACCGGGCGCAGCCCGCGCGACCGACGCGGCGGTCGGCGACCGCACGTCGATGCCGACCGAACGGCTCCTCTGCCGGCGGCGCTGTGGCGCCTGAGCGGTAGACGAGCCGCCACGAGGTCGAGTTCGCGACGCCGAGACGCTCGGATTGCCAGACGATGCGGTAGTCGACGCTGATCCGGCGAGCGCCCCTCGAGACCTCCGGCCCGCCAACGAAGCGGTCGTGCTGGACGACTGTTTCGGTCTGGACGAGAAGCAGCGCTCTCATCGTGACCGCCAGGCTGCTGAGTCTGCCTGGCGCTGCAGAAGTCGGCGCGACTCGGGAGCTCGACCGCGTGCGATCCAGGGATCTGAGCGTCGCAATGGGGACGAGCAGCAGTTAGGCGTCAGCGCTACTGGTCGATCAGAGCGGCCGTGCGGACGGCAGGCGCCCGGTACGCTCGTTGCGGTGCCCACGCGAGGAGACCCGATGGCCCGAGCGACGGTCGATCGAATCATTGCTCGGGTCACGCAATGGTCGGGAGTCCAGTTCCTGGTCCAAGCGGACGACGGCGATTCGGACAAGCACGACCAGTCGGTAGGGCGCGCTCCGGACAAACTTCACGTCAGTGTGCGGCTTACGGCGCTGACCGCGGACGGCGCGTCGGTGACGAGCGACCGCGACGATTTCGGCATCACTCTGCCGCGGCACGTCCCCAGACGGCAGCGATCGCGTTCGACTGCCTCCGCCACCGAGAAATTGACTCGCGACATCGAGGAGGCGATCAACCAGATGCTTGGTCGTGATCCAAAGGTGCATCGCCCGCCGCGTCTCGCCTGGGGCGGGCTAATCGATGCTCTGGCTGGCAGCGGCATCGTTGTGGGCGAGCAGGAGCTGATCGACGCTCCGCTGACGATTGAACTCTCGCCGGAAGCCAGAGCACAAATCGCCTGCTGAGGAGAGCTGATTGCTGACGGCCTGGTCATGGTCCGCAGCGCGGCCCGACGATACCGCTGCATCGGGCTACCACCAGCGGCCTCGTCGCGAGCATGAGATCGCTGGATCACCCCGGCGATTCAGAAGTCGACCGGAGCGCGCAGCTCGATCGGGTGCGATCGGGCGCTGAGACGGAGCGTCGCTCCGCCAGGGCAAGCAGCGGTCGCGGTCGAGACGACCGTCCGCTTGCCCGGACTCGAACCGCGGCGCCGGCTTCAAACCCCTGCACGCCCCGAGCACGACGGCCGCGTGCGCCAAGCAGCAGTGAGCGACCCCGATGCCTCACTGTCGCGTCCGCGTGGAAGCACACGCAAGCGGTGTCGTTGGCCGCGCTGCTGATCAGCGAGCAAAGCAGCCATCCGGCCGACGCTGATGGCCCAGCGGAGGGCAACCGCTATCGGACAGCTGGGGCCACGCCAATGCGACGCTCGGCGTGGCTGCTCCGTCGCGACGGGCGCGACCGAGATCGCCAGATCAGGCGGCGGGTCGATGCCGACGCTGTCCTTTCGAGGAACTCCAGGTTGACCGGCGCCGTCGGTCGCCGACGGTTGGCGCCGACCAATGTCGGGGTAGGATCCAGCCGAGACGATGACCGGGGGCATGCCGAGCGAGACGACCGCGACAAAGGCCGGAGCCAAGGGCGCCACGAAGGTCGCACGCAACCGCACTCCCCGGTGGGCGGCCAAGCCAGCCGCCAAGGCCACCTGGTTCGTCGGCAAGAAGGTCGCCAAGCGCAAGGCCCGGAAGCACGCCCGCCGCTACGGCGACGCTGCCCGCACGGCCTGGTCGGCCGCGCTCATCTACGGGCCGATGGCCGCGGAGGTGCTCGGAGTGGTCGAGCGGCCCAAGCCCCGGCGGCGGTTCCCGGCCTTCCTGGCCGGGATAGTGGTCGGTGGCGGCCTCATGTACCTCGCGGGCCGCGACCGGACCGCTTAGGGTCCGCACGCGAAACGGACATGACCCACCTCGCGCGACGCGGCATCTGCGTCTGGCCGTGTTGACTGCGGCCCGAGCGGAGAGAGGCCCCGCCATCTCGCCCGCGTGCCGACTGCCACGGCCCGGACGATCCCTCTTGATCACGCGCCGCCACCTGGCGTGTGATTGCCTTCGCCCAATCTCGAGAGTCCGCCGACGCGAGTGCGGACGATCGCATCCGTTCTCCACACCGCGGGACTCGGGCCATCGCGTCGGCGACATTCGAGCTGTGGGTCTGGGCGGCGCGGCCCTCGGGCTGGCGGGCTGCGTCTCGCTTGCCGGGACGGTTCACCGAGTCGATCATCGTGCCGAGAACGGCGTGATGGGATCCGCGCCGTTTGCTCAGGACGGCACAGCTCCGCGTCGTCCAGAGAAAGGCGGACCGGCTCATGCGCGACCCGCCGTCACTCTCGCGCGGCGCGCAGCGGCAGCCGCTCGGGCCACGCCTGCAGCGCCCGCTGGGCCACGTCGGCCTGCCTGCGTCGACAGCAACTCGCCGCGGCGCGCACGGCAGGAGTCGCTCGCACCCGACAGGCAGCTCCCGGAGGTCCCCAGGTCGCGCACCGGCGCCGACCATCAAGCCGCGCGCGTGGGGTCGCGCGTCGACGCCTGGAACGCTTGATGAGCCCTGGGCCTATGCTGGGCCGCGTGCGGATCGTGGTGACCGGCGCCGCCGGGATGGTGGGCAGCAGGCTCTCCCGGCGCCTGCTCGCCGACGGCGTGCTCGGATCCGAGCCGATTTTGGACGTCTTGCTCGTCGACGCCGTCGCGGCCGCGCCGATCGAGAGCCGGATTGCGGTGGAGACGCTCGTCGCGGACATCGCGCAGGAGGCTGTGGCCGCGGAGGTGGCATCCCGGCGTCCGGCGGTCATCTTCCATCTGGCCGCCGTGGTCTCCGGCGAGGCCGAGGCCGATCCGGCGAAGAGCTACCGCGCCAACGTGCACGCCAGTCTCGGCCTGCTGGAGGCGGTGCGCCGCACGCCGGGCGCCGGTCGGCCGCGGCTGGTGTTCAGCTCATCGGTCGCCGTGTTCGGCCCACCGTTCCCCGAGATCATCCTCGACGACGAGCCGCCGGCGCCGGCGACGACCTACGGGACGCACAAGGCGATGGTCGAGCTGATGATCGACGACTACACCCGGCGCGGCGCGATCGACGGCCTCAGCCTCCGCCTGCCGACGATCTGCGTGCGCCCGGGCGCGCCCAACCGCGCCGCGTCCGGATTCTTCTCCAGCATCATCCGCGAGCCGCTCGCCGGGCGGCCCGTGGTCCTCCCCGTCGCCGACAACGTCCGCCACTGGTTCGCCTCGCCCCGGGCGGCCGTCGGATTCCTCCTGCACGCCGCCACGCTTCCCGCGCAGGCGCTCGGACGGCGCCGGGCGCTGACGATGCCGGGGGCATCGGCGACGGTGGCGATGGAGATCGAGGCGCTGCGGCGGGTCGCCGGCGAGGAGGCGGTCGCCCTGATCAGGCGCGAGCCTGACGAGACGATCGCGAGGATGGTCGCCAGGTGGCCCGGCAGGTTTGACCCCCGCCGGGCGCTCTCCCTGGGGTTCCGCGCGGAGCAGACCATCGACGAGCTTGTCCGGGTGCACATCGACGACGAGCTCGGCGGCGCGCGGTCGGCGCTCAACCCAGGCCAGCGCCATCGGCAATAGGCCGGGCTCAGCTGGCCCGTAGGGCCACAAGCCTGGACGATACCGTCGGCCCAGCGCCGGATGACGCCGCGTCACCGAGCGAGTCGCCCGCCAACCGGGCCAGCTGACCGTCGCGTTCGTGGCCGAGCAGTCGCACGACGGCGGTGCCTGCTGCCTGCTCTAACGTCGCCGAAGCGGTCGTGCGACGCGAGGTTGTCCGACGGTGAGAGCGGTCGTGCGTCCGGCGCACCCGGACGCCGGGGATTGGCACCGCAAGTCCTTGCCGCCTCACGGGTCGGGCCATGCAGACTACTGGTTCGATAGGGCAGGAGCTCACCTGCCCCGGGCGGTGCACGTGGACCGCGTGGTCGCTTCAGCGGAAGCGCCTGTCGCCTCGGTCGGCTTGCAGAGGGTCCTCCCGGACCCTCTGCAAGACCGAGATATCGGTCACCGCCATTTTGCCGTGTAGGCTCTTGCGATCGCTGTAGCCTCGGCGCGAGTGAGCCGAGGAAGCTGGCTGATCCCTGGACCCGGACTTCTCGACGGTAGGCGTCATGGAAAGGCAACCCGAGATGGACGTCGATCAGTATGAGGACGAAGCCCGGCGGGTGGGGCTGACGAGTGCGAACTGGCTCGATGCTCCCTACAACCGGCTGGGTTTTCGCCGCGTCGCCAGATTGACTCGCACGGCGACGATTCCCCGGGGGGCAGGGCAGGTACTCGCCCTGCCGCGTGCCGAACGGGATCTCGGTGGCTTTGAGTTCGAGCACGGGGGGCGGTCGCTGGACTTCATGACCATGCTCGAGGAGACCTACACCGATGGGTTTCTCGTCATTCAGAACGGGTCCGTTCTGTGCGAGTCGTATTTCAACGGGATGGCTGCATCGGACACCCATCTCCTGATGTCGGTCTCGAAGTCGATAAACGCCGCGCTGTGTGGGATGCTCTGGGGGCGCGGCTCGGTAATGCCCGAAGACCTGGTGACCGATCACATCGAGCAGCTACGTGGCAGCGCGTGGAAGGGGTGCACCGTTGAACACCTGCTTGACATGCGCGTCGGCGTTCGCTGGGACTTTGACGTCGACGAGTACACGATCCTTGACGTCTCCGGCTACCGCGCGCACAGCCGAAGCGACATCCCAGCTGATACGGCCGCCTGGGCACGGACGCTGGGTCTCGCCCACGAGCACGGTGGGCCGTTCGGTTACTGCTCGCTGGCCAACGATATCCTCGGCTGGGTGCTTGCATGTGCGGGCGGCACGCCTTTTCCACAGCTTCTATCCGCCAGCTTGTGGTCCGCGATCGGTGCCGAGCACGACGCTGAGATCATCATCGACGCCAACGGCTTCCCGATCGTCGAGGGGGGCATGTGCGCAACGCTGCGCGACATCGGGCGCTTCGGCCTCATGTGGCTGCAAGACGGATCGCTCGATGGGCGCACGGTCGTTCCTGGGGAGTGGGTCGCGCGACTGCTCGTCCGAGAGCAGGAGTTAATCGACGCGTACGGAGACCCAAACCAACTTGGCGGCCCTACCTCGGAGGCGTTTTACCACGACAACTGGTGGGTCTGGGACGCCGAGCGAGGCGTCCACGCAGCCGTCGGCATGAACGGTCAGACCATCTTCGTGCACCGGCCGTCACGGACGGTCGTCGCAAAACTCTCGACGTTTCCCGACGCGCTCGACCTCGATCGCTTCGCGCTGCAGCACGCCGGCATGTCGGCGCTCTGCGAGTCGCTGGTTTGAGTGTCAGCCTCTTGGCGCGGAGCGCATAACCGGCCCAGGACGTAGCGGCGCGTGGCTTCAATGCGGCGGTCGTGCCTAGGCTCATGACAACAGTGTCCGATCGCATGAGAGCGTGTCGCGAAGGCCAGCAATGGGATCACGTGACGGTCGGAGACTGCGCCCCGCGGTGAGAATCGCGTCGAGGCTTCGGCCCCGCCTAGTCCTCGGCTTCTAAGACCTCACGTAACAGTTACTGTAGCCCGAGACGAGCGGCTCGTCGCCGAAGCGCTCATGAGCTCCGGGATCGCTCAAGACGCGAAAGTGATCGGCGGCGACTTGCGCGGTTTCCGCGGCGCGGCAAGGGCGTGCGCTGCGGGTGTCCTGCCGCCGGTGGAAGGCCCGCGCTCGGTCTGGCCGTGATCAGCGTCCTCCCGTTCGATCTGACGTGCCGGCCTGCGGAACGTGCTCGCGCTACTGATCTCGTCCGGCTCGCCGGGGCGGTGGCTGACCAGCACCCTCGCCTTCGGGTTGCGACGCCGGCCGGAGTGGAGGCCAGCATAAGGAGGGCCATGGCCACGACGATGTCGACGAAGGGTCGAGTCACGCTTGACCGTTGAACAGGCCGGAACCTCGGTCCTCGTATGCGTGCGCGGCTGGGCAGGTTGTGGACGCCAGCTCAGCCGGCTGCGTCCGACGCTGGTCGCTGATCGACTTGGCGGGGTTGGAGCCGGCTACCAGCGGTCGTGAACGAGCGGCCGCAGCAGCCGGTCATACACGTCTTGGACGCCGGCCAGCTGATCGTCGCGTAGCGGCGGTAGCGTCGCGCTGGCGGCGTTGCCGCGCACCTGCGCGGGATTGCGCGCGCCGGGGATGACCGTGCTGACCCCGGGCTGGTCGATCACCCAGCGCAGCGCGAACTGGCCCAACGGCAGACCGGGGTCGAGCAGCGTCTCGAGCTCGCGGACGGCGGCCAAGCCGACCTCGAAGGGCACACCGGCGAACGTCTCGCCGACGTCAAACGCCTCGCCGTGCCGGTTGTAGCTGCGATGATCACCGGGCGCGAAGACCGTGTGCTCGTCGTAGCGCCCGGAGAGCAGCCCGGATGCGAGCGGAACGCGCGCGATGATCCCGACACCGGCCTCCTGCGCCGCGGGCAGCACCTCCTCAAGCGGCTTGAGGCGAAAGCAGTTGAGAATGATCTGGACGGTCGCCACGTGCGGGCGCGCGATCGCCGCGAGCGCCTGGGCGCAGGTCTCCACCGACACCCCGTAGGCGCGAATCCGCCCCGCGCGCACCATCTCGTCCAGCGCCTCGAATACGGCGTCGGTCTCGAACACCGGGTCCGGCGGGCAGTGCAGCTGGACAAGATCGAGCTGCTCGACACCGAGATTGGCGCGGGAGCGATCGTTCCACTGCAGGAAGCTCTGGCGGTTGTAGTTCTCGGCCAGCTGCTCCACCCGGCGCCCCATCTTGGTCGCGATCAGCACCTCGGGATAGCGCCGGTGCAGCTCGCTGCAGAACTGCTCGCTGCGCCCGTCGCCGTAGACGTCCGCCGTGTCGAAGAACGTGACGCCCTCCTCGACGGCGGCCGCAAGCGTCGCGCGCGCGTCGTCGGCGACGACCGACCCCCAGTCGGCACCGAGCTGCCAGGTACCCAGACCGACCACGCTGACGCTGCGCCCGAGCCGCTCGATAAAACGCTCCTCCATCTGCGCCCAATCCTTCCAGATCGACACGGATCGCTGCAGATCGACGAACTGAGCCGCCGGCCGCTGGGATCACCGCTTGCGACGCAAGTGACCTCATATTCCGCGACGGTGAAGTCCGCGATTCCGGACGCGGCGGAGCCCCTCGCGCGTCGTCGACGCTCCAGCTTGCAGCCGCCAGCCACGTGCTGGCCATCGGCTCGGCGGCTGCGACCAGCTGGTCGCGAACAGATGCTTGGTCGCCACAGACTCGCCGGCGGTAGAAGCAGCGCTGCGTGGAAAGCACTCGTCCGGCCGCGAGGTCTCCCGCGGCTGCTCGCACGCGGACTCAGCAGCGTGGCGTCGCGTTCGCTTACTGCTGCTTGGCGTAGGCCGCCGCCGTGCTCGGCGCGTGCGGGTGTTTGCAGCCCACCTCGCGGTCAAGTCTGAGCAAGCGGCCGGCCGTCTCGACGGCGACCGTTGCCTGGCCTGTCGGAGCGACGCTCTGGCTCAACGCCCGGTCGCGCGCATTGGGCTGCCCGCTCCGGTCGACTTCTGAAACGCCGGGCCGATCCAGCTGTCTCAGACTCGCGATGAGAGCGCTGGTGGTAGCCCACAGCAGGCATCTGTCCGGGAGCCGCGGTCACCGCCGGATCTCGTCCGAAGCGGGAGCGGAGAACCGTGGTGCTCAACCTCCGGCTGGGAGCCAGCCGCCGGTTCACGTGACCAACTTGACGGCGGCGGCACGAGACGGCGAGGATGGAGCGAACACAGGCGAATTGATCGGGGTGGGTTACGAATGGCTGAGGGACTGATCTTGGAGTTCGAAGGCGTCGGCCGCGAGGAGTACGAGGCCGTCAACCGGCGCCTGGGGATCGACATGGAGAGCGGGGAAGGCGACTGGCCTGCGGGCTTGTTGTTCCATGCCGGTGGCGCGAAGCCGGGAGGCTGGGTCGTCTTCGAAGTGTGGGAGTCTCGGCAGGCGCAGGAGCAGTTCATGAGCGGGCGACTCGGGCGCGCCCTTCAGGAGGGTGGGATCAGCCGACCTCCAGCTCGGGTGGAGTGGCTGGAGCTAGCGGCGCACCACAGTCGGCAGGGCTGAGGTCGCTTTGCCATAAGGGGCGCTTTCTCCCGACTGGCGCTTAGCTTTGCCAAGGCCGGAGCGCCAGCGACGCGACGTGGTGACGGTCGTTGTGCACGACCAACGAGCGCGAGACGCACCGTCGAACGATCACCGCCGCAAACGAGAACGACCGCTACTCGTCGTCGTCCAAAGCGGCCGTCCGCGGATTCGACAGTCGCGCCAACCGACGGGGAGCGGTGGGCGCAGTCTGGACGCCGTTGAGCTCTCGCGAAGGCATCCGAGTGACGACGGCGAACGTCCGTCGTTTCCGCCGGTGGTACGCGCCGAGCCTGACCATCCGGCCCGATGCGCAGGTCGCCGGGTCCTCGCCGAGGACGCTCGTGGTGTCGCAGTCCGGGCTACTGGACGGGGCGGTCATCGAAGAGAATCCTGCCCTGCGTCTTACCCCAGTCTCACCGTGGCCGAGGACGATCCTAATCATGACCGAAAGACTCCGGATCAAGATCGCCGCTCTCATCACGGCGCTGTTTCTGGGTGCATTGTGCACTGCCGGTGTGCTCGCGCACACCCACACATCCGCGGTGTCAGCCGCGCGCTCGGCTCAGACAGCCACCCCGGCGCAGCTCGGGCTGGGTGTGATCCCTTCCCCGACCATTGAGCACGATAACTATGACTGAGCAGGCCTCATCGAAACCTATGGCGCGAGCCGCACCGCGGCGAGCGTCGCTGTATCGCAGGGTCTTGAGCCTTGGTATCGCGGCCGTCGTCGCGGCGTGGTTGCCGTTCTCGGTGCTGTACGTCAGCGCGCTCAGCAACCGGGCTGCGACCGTGAGCGCCGTCTCCGCGCCCCGCGCCGGCAGTGGCGCTCCCACGCGACAGGTCGTGACCACCGCGTCTGGCCGGGTCGTCTCCACTTCGGCCACCGTCCCCACTTCGGCGACCGTCGGGTCGCCCCCCGTCGCGCAGACGGCGGGCACGTCCGCGTCGCTGGCCACCCGGTCGTCATGACGACGCCTGAATCTGAGTACGGACACCGATCATGACCGTGGTTGACCCTACCCAGCAGGTGTTCTGGTTTGCGAGCCGAGCATTCGGGATCGTCGCGATGATCATGCTCGGTGTGTCGGTCGCGGTCGGCCTGGCGATGTCCGGCCGGCTGGTAAGCCGACCGGGGCTGCCGGCGAAGCTCAAGCGTTTCCACGAGTCAGCAACGCTGGTGACGCTCGGACTGATCGCCACCCACGCCGGGCTGTTGCTGTTCGACGGCTACCTGCGGCCCGGTCTGGCCGGAATCACCGTGCCCTTCACGCTGGGCTACCGGCCGCTGTTTACCGGGATCGGAATCATCGCGGGCTGGCTGGCGGCGATCCTTGGGCTCAGCTTCTATGCGCGCAAGAGGATCGGTGTCAGGACGTGGCGGTTCATGCACCGCTTCACGATCGTCGTCTACCTCCTGGCACTTGGCCATGTGGTCGGCTCAGGAACCGACGCTCGCCGCTGGTGGATGATCGCGATGCTGACCGCACTGACGGCGCCGATCGTGTTTGGCTTCACCTACCGCGTGCTGCCGGCCGGGCGGCAGCGCGGGCCGGCTGCCACGCGGCAGGCGAGCACGTCCTCAGGCCGGGCCGGGGCGAGATCGAGGACGACCCGTCCGAAACTGGCTGCAAAGCCGGTCACGTGAGCGCCGCCCCGGCGTCCCAGACCCGACTAGCTGAAAGCTGCCCGGGCGACACGTGTCGCCCGGGCGTTCTGGCTTGGATAGGCGTCGCCGACCGCTGTGGCGCGTCGTCCGCCGGGGCTTTGCGGCGCGTGCTTGGGTAAGCGGCTTCTGGCAGCCGTCTTACCGGTGTCTCACCGTGGCGTCGGAGGCTATGGCCTATGAGCCATGTGACGCCCATTCGCAGTCGCCGCGCTGGGGTCGTGATCGCCGGCGGTGGTCTCGCCGCCCAACGCGCGGGCGAGACGTTGCGCCGCAACGGCTACCACGGGGCGGTCCGCGTGGTCGCACGGGAGCCATATTCACCCTACGACCGTCCACCGTTGTCCAAGGGGTTTCTCGCTGGCGAGGTGGACGAGCGGGCGGTCGAGTTCCGGCCGCAGCCGTGGTATGCCGAGCATGACGTCGAGCTGCTGCTCGGTGAGCGGGTGACCGGACTCGACGCCCCGCGACGCGAGGTCCAGTTGGCAGGCGCAGACAGGGTCCCGTTCGAGCGACTGCTGATCGCCACGGGCAGCACGCCACGGCGCCTGGCGGGCACCGAGCGCTACGAGAACGTCTATGAACTGCGCACGCGCGACGACGCTCGTCGCACTGCGCGAGGCGCTGTCCACAGAACCCAGGTTGATCGTGATCGGAGCCGGCTTCATCGGTCAAGAGGTCGCGGCAACGGCAAAGCGGCTCGGCGCGCCCGTGACGATCATCGACGCGGCGGCGACCCCCCTGGAGGCGATCCTCGGCCGGCAACTCGGCGAGTGGTTCGCTGACTTTCACCGCCGGGAGGGGATCAAGCTCGGGCTCTCCGCGCGGATCGCGCGCTTCCACGGCGCTCGGGCCGTACAGTGGGAGGCAGCGGCACGCCAAGGCGCCGGCGCAGCGCGGGCGATGCTCGGGCTGCCGACACCCGCTGCCCCTCCGCGCAGCTTCTGGAGCGACCAGCATGGTGTGCGCATCCAGTTTGTGGGCGACACGCACCGCGCCGATCGGCTCCAGATCGATGGGCAGCCCGCTGCCAGCGACTTCACCGCACTCTTCACCCACAACGATCGGCCGGTCGCGGCGCTGCTCGTCGGACGCCGACGCGCGCTCCCAGAGCTTCGCCAACGCATTCGCGACGCGGCCAGGACCAACAACCATGAGAGGAACGCAGCATGACATTGATTCCCCACATCGACGAGCTCGCGTGCGCCGCCCACGGCGACTGCGCGCTCGCAGCACCCGAAGTCTTCACGGTCGAAGACATCGCAGTCGTCACCGGCACAGGCAGTGACGAGGCCATCCTCAAAGCCGCCCAGGCATGCCCAGCCGGAGCGATCATCGTTACCGACGAGCAAACAGGCGAGCAGACCTACCCGTGAACTGATGGCTGGCGAGCTCGACTACACGTTCCCCGCGATGGGCAGCGACGTCCGCCTGCTCATCGGCCGTCCGCTGCACCCGGGCGCGCCGCCCGCCCCGCAGGCGGCCGATCGTGAACGCGAGTTCGTGCTCGCGTTCGCTCGCCGGCTGTCGCGGTTTTCGCCCGACAGCGAGCTCTCCGCGCTCAACCGAGATCCTCGCTCCCGGGTCGCCGCCTCTGCTCTGCTCCGAGCAGCGGTGAGCGCTGGCGTGTGGGCGGCGCACCGAAGCGGCGGCCTGGTTGACCCGACACTCGTGCGAGCGCTCGAGCGGAGCGGCTACTCCACCTCACTGGACGGTGCGATCCCGGCCCCGCTCCAGGAGGCACTGGCCCACGCGCCGACGCGCCGTGCCGCCCGACCGCATCCCAAGGCTCCGTGGCAAGCGATCGCGGTCGATGAGCAGGCGGGCGTGATCGTCCGTCCGCCCGGCCTGATGATCGACACGGGAGGGACCGGCAAGGGCCTGTGCGCAGACGCCGTGGCGCACCGCCTGGGGGGCTACACGCGGTTCGTCATCGACTGCGGCGGGGACATCGCGGTCGGAGGAGTCGGGGCGCAGCTCGAGCCCTACGAGATCGCGATCGAGCACCCGATCAGCGGTGAACCGATCGGCGTGGTTCGCCTCGCAAAGGGGGGCGTGGCGACCTCCGGCCTGAACGTCCGCATCTGGCGAAACCCCGATGACAGCTTCGGCCACCATCTCCTGGATCCGAGCACCGGCGATCCGGCATGGACCGGGCTGGTCGGCGCCACAGCGATCGGCGACAGCGCGCTCGAGGCAGAAACCCTCTCAAAGACGGCGCTGCTGCTCGGACCCGAGCGTGCTCGACCGGTGCTCGCCGACCACGGCGGCGTGATCATTCACGACAACGGCAACGTCGAGGCGATCGGCCCGATCGATGGACGCATCGACGGCAAGCGGGCGCCCCGGATGGTCATGTGAACGCGGGGGCGGCCAGCACATGCGGGCGACGGCCGTTGACGTGCTCCGCCAGCTCGCGCCGCAGCGCGCCGGTCTGGCGGGTTGAGGCCGCGCCCGTGTACGACCTGCTCGCGCGAGAGGTTGAGCCCGCCACGCTTGAGTGAACGTTCAAGTTCGGCCACTCCACCAAAACGTGAGCCGACCAGGATGCGACGCCGGGCTCGCCAGCGAGTTGGCATCCCCGAGCCGCTGTCGACAAGCTCAGGCAAGGCGGAGACGGCCACATCGTGGCCTAGGGCGACATGAGCCTCTGGGATCGACCTGACGACTGTCTCAGCGACCGAACGCTAGGGAGCTGGGAGATTAGGTCGTCAGAGGGGGCGGCCGAGGAAGGCCTCCAGCGCGAGCCAGGTGGGAGCGTGCGCGAGAGGTCCGATGCGGATCAGGCCACCGTCGGCGTCATGCTTCACGGTCGCAGCGAGGCCCAGCCTTTCCAGCCGCGTTTGCTGGACGTGAGCGCGTTCGATGCCGGTGAGGCCGTGGTAGTGAGCGTCGATTCCGTAGCGGCCGCCCTCGACCGGCCATACCGACAGGCGGTCTGGTGCCCAAACCGGTCCGGTCTCGGCCGGGCAGTGGCGTGTAGGGCACCAGGTCGGCCCGAGCATTGCGCGAAGTGGTGCTGGTGTGGGCAGACCAGTGACGCTCGTTTGGTACGTCCCGGCCGTTGACCTTGCGCCACATGCCCATGGCGGCTATTTCGGTGGCGAACCTCTATACGACCGCGAGCTGCCCCAACGAACGTCCGGCACCCACGCAGGCCACCACCGTTGGCGCACCCGCTGCGGATCAGCGCTTCGTCGCCGCAGGGCTCGTCCGCCGGCCTACGCGCTGGCGATCGCATTCGCGGGCGAAGCGTTGCGCAGCTCATGATCGCGTCGGCGACGCCTCGATCGCGCTGCTCGCCGGTACGAGACGAGTGGTTGTCACGCATGCAATCGCGCGCAGAACCGGCCCTGCTTCCCTGTCGGGACGCGCCTCCGGACCACTGGTCGCCGAGCCCCGCTTGGCGCGGAAACCGCACATCTCGCGGACGATCGTCATTCCCCACTCGGCCACGACTTCGCGGACGATCGAGTTGCCGACGATGGGGGCGTGACCTTCTCACGAGTACCGTCAGCCGGAAACCCTCGACGGCTATCGGTCGGCGCTGAGCGCGCTGACCAGGCCGTGCACGTCCGCGACCGTCACGGTCAGCTCGGGGTGCCGGATCAGCCTGAGCGGGTCGATCGCCGGCACGCGCTTGCGAAACGAAAGCAGGACGCCTCGCTCTCCGTTGCTCGCGAACGTCAGGCCGCCGTCGGTGACCCCCAGCCGGGCTGGCCCGGCGGTCCGGTACAACCGGTACGGGCCGGTGATCGCCACCCGGCTAATGTTGGCCAGCGTCGTGCGCAAGCGCCACGGGCCGTAGTTGGCGATTAGGTGCTCGTCATCGATCTGCACCCACGCGCGCTCGGGTGTGATGCCAAACGGTCGCGCCGCAAGGCGGTAGGCGGGAGCAAAATGGAAGTCGAAGCGCTGCACGGCCCTCACGTTACGTAACCCGAGCGTGCGCGAGGGGTGTGATTGCCGCGTCGTTCCGAAAATCTCGCGCTCGAGTGCCGCTCGGCGTCGATCTCGGGCCGGGAAGGCTCCTATGTCAAGTGCAAGGCGCTGGGGTCTGCTGGGCCATCCTTTGACTGCGGTCGCGTCGCGCGCGGTTATGCAGCGAAGGAGGGGTTGGGGGGATAGTGAGGCGCGGTCGGCGGCGGCGAGGTCGCGGATCATGCGCCGGTAGATGACGTCAGAGAGGTGGCGCCTGAGGATGCGCCGGGCTTCCTTCTTGGTGTGCCCGCCGGCGCGCGCATTAGCGTAGATGCGCTGGGCGCGTGGCTCGCCGCGCAGCTGGGTGACCGCCATCCGGTGCAGGACCGCGTTGATACGCCGATTGCCGCCGGGGTTGTAGCGGTGGCGGACCGGCTCGCCGGGGCCCTCGGCCGTCGAGGCCGGTAGCGGCGCTGAGCGGTTAAAGCGCGCGAACCCGCCCTCGGTGAACCGCCGCGGGTCGCCGACCTCGACCAGCAGTTCGGCGACCGAGCGGGTACTCAGGCCGCACAGCTCCCCAAGCGTCGAGCCGCTCTGGTCAACGAGCGCCTCGAGGTGCGCGAGCACCTGGCGCTCCTGGCCATCGAGCGCCGTGATCTGCGCCCGGTAGCCGTCGAGCAGCTGCAACCGCAGCCGGGTCGGCGCGTCGGAGCGGCGCCGACGGGTGCGGCGCGCGAGCGCCGCCAGGCGCGGGCGGACCGCCTTGGTGTCGGGCAGCTGCTCGCGCAGCTCAAGCGGCAGCTCGCAGAGCAGATATTCGGCCTCGCCGACCAAGTGCTGGCGGCCGGTCAGGATCGACCGGCGCCGGTTGTTCCACAAGGCCAGCAGCTGATGCTGCTCGTCGGGGCCTTGCTCCTGGCCCGCGCGCTTGAACGCCTTGGGCAGCAACGCGTGCGCGAGCACCTCGCGCGCGATCCGCTCGCTGTCGAGCATGTCGGACTTGCCGCGCTGGCGCGCGCGATCAGACCGCGACGTACGATTCGCGCACACATCGCGCACGTCATGGCCGCGGCCGGCCAAGAACATCGCCGTGTGCCGGCCCCAGCTCGCCGAGCCCTCGATCCCCCAGCGGGCGGTCTGCCCAAACTGCCGCGCCCACGCCTCCAGCTCGCGGTGGCCCTCGCCCGAGACGCGAAAGTGAGCCGAGGCGAGAATCCCGCCGCGCGCATCGGCGACCGTCGCGGTCAGCGTCCGCTTGTGCGGATCGATCCCGACCACGTTGCCCGCATGATCCGGCGTCATCAACACGTGCGACGGTCCCGGACCACGCTTCTTGGCTGTCCTCATCGACCTGAACCTCCAACGGGTATGGTGTTGGCGGACCGGCCGACAACATCCCGGTGGACGCCCCCACGGGGCGAACGCTCCTATCAGGTCAGGCCGATCCTCGAAGGCACGAACCGAGGCCGACACTTCGTCCGCAAGACACCCTCGCCGGAGTCAATCGCATTCGGAGCCAGACCTCGGTTCAGCCTTCGACCCTACGCGAACCGTCGCCCGCGCGGGCACCGAAGATTCAACACCGGGATCGCATTCGTTGCTGGGCCCACCAGTTGGCCGCGATCGCGTTGGCGACGAGGCGCCTCTTGGCCGGTGCCGGGCCCGGATGACTGGTCGGCCAGGAGAGCGGTCGTGGCGACACCGGCCTCCGTCGTGGCCCAGGTTGTCCGGAACGGGTAGTGAGCCGCGCGGCTCGCTGGTGGCTGCTTTGGTGGCCGAGCGAAAGAGCGCCGACCACGGCGGCGCTCTTGTGCGATTCGTCCAATCCGCAACTATGCCATTGCGCTTCTGTATCGTCGATCCGGAGCCAGGTGTCATGACGCTCTCGCTTCCCAGGCGATAAGGCGTCTCGCGGTGGTGACTCCCCGCGCAGTCGAGATCCGTCTAATAGGCCGACATCGGCCAGCGCGATCCCGCCGACGAGGCTCCCGGTTTCCCGCTATCACGCGGCCTCGTGCACGCTTCCCCCTCGGCGACGATCCTCGCCTTGTAGCCGTGAATGTGCGCTTGGCCTGTGCGACCAACTCCGGGTCAGGCACCCCCTCGGGCGCGGCGCGCCCGCCGGCCACAAATCCCAGCTCACCTACGCTTCGCTGGTCTTCGCGGCGACGGCAGCAGCCTCCAGCCGCTGCCCCAGCTCCATTCGTGCTCGTCTCCATGTCCGGCGTTTCCCCGTTCTCGCCCTCAAGGTCATTGATTCCTCGGTGAGGGTCTCTCCGGACGTTGACAGAGACGGACCGATTGCGCTCTGATCTGAGGAGAGCACGCTCGCTCAGTCGACGCTGCCGTGGCTCGATCTGACTCAGCGCCCCCGCTCAGCCGCTTATTGCGAATGGCGGCACCACGACCGCCCCGTTGCAGAGCGTCGTATCGAGACTCTTAGTAGTGCCGCGGTCGGCGAAGTCCGCCATGATCGCGTCGACGCAGCCGCCGATGCTGAAGTCGTGCCCGATGTGGGGTAAGACGACGGTGCGGCTGTCGGGGAAGTCCTGCTTCAGGTCGGAGAGGTTCGTGACAGGATCCTGTGGGTCGGCGCCGCCCGCGAACGCGAGCACCGGCACATGGCTGCCCGTCGGCAGCGTCCAGAGCGAGCGTGGCTCCGCACGCTTCGGGATGGAGTCGCACTGGTGTCGGACCGCCGCGATCTGCGCGGTCGTGTAGCTGTCGAACTCGGTGCCCCACGGGCCTGTCGCGTCGAGCCCGCTCCAGGGCTCGTTGCACCAGATCGACGACAGGGGTCCTATGGTGTAGGGGAGATCTCCTGATCCTGCGTGGTCGAGGGGTGCGTAGTCGCCGTTCGCGGCGCGAGTCACGACCAGGGGGATCGAGACGGCCTTGTCCAGGTCGAGCAGCATGGCGTGTATGACGGAGGCGAACTTGTCGCCTGTCATGCCGTGCACCGGGTGGGCGTTCCATGCCCTCACGAGCTCGCCGAACCGGCGTTCCCAGTCCGGGAACGCTTTGCGACAGTCGGGCTGCGAGGAGCACAACCTTGCGAGCTGGTCGAGAGCGCGCTGGGCGTTGACCGCGTAGCGGTCGAAGAAGGGAACGTCGATCGCAGTTCCGGCCAAGAGGATGAGCGTGCGCACCGAAGATGGATGAAGCTTTGCGTAGACCTGTGCCGCCGTGGCTCCGTAGGAGCTGCCGATCACGTCGAGCTGCCGGTAGCCGAGCGCCGCCCGCACCGCGTCCAGGTCGTCCATCGCCATCGGCGTCCCGTACTCCGTCACGTCGCCGTCGTGCCGGGTCGACCGCCCGGTCCCGCGCTGGTCGACGAGCAGGATGTCGCGGAACCTGTTCAGCGTGGCCAACTGCGAACGCAAGACTGCCGCCTTTTCAGTGGCGGCGTCTCCCGGGCCGCCCGCGAGATAGGTGACCGCGTCCTTTCGGACAGGCTTCGAGACCGCAGGCAGAACGACCACATGGAGCCCGATCGTGCGTCCGTTCGGCTTCGAGCGGTCCTCTGGGACATCGAACGTGCCGCAACGGGCGTCGATGCCCTGCACCACGCACGGCTCTGGCGGCCACGAATACCGCGCCTGAGCCGAAAAGAAAGCCCGCTCGATGCCGACGCCGATGCCCCCGGCGGCCACCAGACCGACCAGAAACCACACGACCCACCGATGCGGCGCCGGGCGCGCGTTCATAGACTTGGGCGAACCTACACCCGGACGATCCGCCTACTCGCGCGATGCAACATCAGGGCATTCGCGGACTGTGCGTCTCTGAGCAGGCGAACATGCGTGCAACCGTCGGTAGCCCCTCGCTCTGGCGTCATTCCCGCACTCAGTGTAAGCGCCAACCTGGTGATACGGGAACGACCGATCGACGACGGCCGACACACCCGTCTGCGTCATAAGGGTCGCGTAAGTCTTTCGACGTGGGCTGTGATTTTGAGGCTCCGTGCTGATCGGAGGTGAGCGGCGGTCTTCGCTGCGCGGCTTTGCCGTGATCGTCTCCGGCCCGAACGGGCGGCACAACGCGCGCTCCTCGTTGGCTTCGAGCTCCGCCTCCCAGCATCGACGCTCGTCGGCATCGAGCGCGGTGTAGGCGTAGCGGTCGAGGCTGTGGCGAAGGGTGGTCTCGAGGCAGCCGTCCAGCAGGCACTCGCTCGCGCTGACCAATCCAGGAGCATCAGCGTCGCGTTGAGACTTGCGCTCCGTGGCGGAGCGGAGCCGTCTCGCCGAAATCGACCGCTTCGAAACACGCGCGTTGGACGAATAGCCGAAGCGCGGTCCGGTCGGCGCCCTTCTGCTCGGTCGCAGGAGCAGTCACCCGGCGAGTCCACCAGCAGACTGCTGCTCCAGGCGTGACCCGAGCACCCCCGGGGCGAAGCCGCTCACGACTGCTTATCTCATTTCGAGGTCGGCGTAGTTGACGATCGAGTTGGCGACGGTCCGATCGCCCAGCGGCGGTGCCGTGCCTCCGATCCGCGAGGCTCGTTTCGCCCCTCGGACGTTGTAGGCGCATCGCGCTCGCTGCGGCGGGAGGCGGGGGCTACTGGTCTTGACTGCGGGGCCGGTGGCGTACTTCTACGGCGCTACCCCACCGGCTCGGTGGTTGCGTCCCTACTCGATGAACGCTCTGGAGTCTCCGCCCCTCTGCCTCCGCGCGCCGCCAATAGAGGGGCGGGAAGACCTAGAGGCCATGACGACCCGAACGGAAGACAACCAGGCAGCACGTAAACGAGGCGAGCGGGCACGCGATCGCGGATCGCCAGCGTACGACCGGGCAAATTCATGCCCGACGACGCCTTAGCACACCGCGGGCGAATCGCAGGGGAACGAAAGAAGACCGGCACGCCCCCAACCCCCAGCTACCCATCCCTGACGCGATCCTCGTGAGCATGTCCCTGCACTTCAGTCAGAACCTGAACTCTGGGCATCTGTGCTCCGGTCATGCTGGCCGAGCATGTGCCCTCGGAGATGTTCGCAAGCGAGCACTACGCTGCGTTGAAATTGCGGCTTCGGCTGGCGCGTGTCTAGTCATGCGAACCAGCTCGTCGAGCGCATGGGCGGGGCGCTAGTCGACGCCGAGCACCAGGAGCAGAAGCAGGCGATCGGCGCCTGACAGAGCGGGGTGCCGGGGAGAGCCACCACCTCAAACCTCAAGGCAGTATCCGGCTTCCTCAGGGCGGTCGAGCCAGTTCCCGTGTGGCATCATGCGAGGCATGGTCAAGCACATGGCGCCTGACCACATCGTCGGTTTGGTCGCCACCAATGCGATCCCATATACCCGCGCTGGACGCGGCGCTCTGAACGCACCGGCGCGGCATCTGATGCGCGTGGCGAAGGTGTGCGCCTCGGAGCGAGAGACCGGGCCGACGATCACCGCCGTCCTCCAACGCGGCCCGCTGGCGGGTCGACGCATCGAGGTAGACGTCGTGGAAGGCCGCCCGCCCAAAACGATCGACGTGCCAGCCGACGACGGGAGCACGTGTCGCTACTGCCTCTCGGACTGGACCCAGACCGGTCCGTCTGCCATATACACGTTCCTGTACCTCGTATAACCGGTCGGCAAGGGTCAGCTCCTTCGTGTTCGGGGTGACGGCGAGCGGCAACATGACCACCCACCGCCGACTGCCTCCACCACGCCGCGGCGATTCAAGCTCCACACCCACCAGTTAGCCGCCGCAGCTTTCACGTGTTTGCCCCGCTGCTCCACGGCGGGGGATTCACAGGCCAGCCACCCAGACAAGGAGAGGCGGCCGGGTTCTGACGGCCGCCTGTTGGCTCACAGGCGTGATTACTCGGGATATCATCCCTAGCAGCAATCCAGCGCGTGTGCACGTCGCGTGCAGGCCCCGCGTCATCTTGACCGCGCGCTGACGTACCACGTACACAGCAACTCTCGGGCCCCAGCCCGAGTAGATCCCTTCAAACAAGGAGCAGCACTTGTCCCGCATTCAGCAAGTGATCGACACGCTCGAAGCCGAGCGCGCGGAACTGCAGGAGCGTCTCGCCTGGGTCGAAGAGCAGATCCAGGAGTTCCACGCGCACCAGGACGGCGCAGCGCCGGCAGCGCCAGCTCGCTCGGCGCGTCGCGCCACCGCTCGGCGAGCGAGCACTCGTCGTGCGACCGCGCGCACCCGCCAGGTTGACACCAAGACGAGCATCGTCGAGTTCTTGGCCAAGCATCCCGGGAGCACAGCTGGCCAGGTGGCCAAGGGCCTGAACCTCAATCGAGGAAGCGTCTCCACTCGCCTGACCCAGCTTGCGAAGTCGGGGGAGATCAAGAAAGCCGCTCGCGGCTACACGGCCAACTAGTACCGGCTCACGTAAAGCCGTCCGGGAGGAGTTGGCATAACGGCGGCGAGTTCTGTGGCCGGTGGCCGAGGAAGCGATCAGCCTGAGCGGGACCGAGGAGCGCGAGTTGCGCCGCCGGGCTGGCCAGTACCCCCGGCCGCACCGGGAGGTGATCCGGGCCAAGATCGTGCTGTTGGCGGCGGAGGGCCATCACGACACCGAGATCGCGCGTCGGTTGGATTGCACGGATAAGACCGCGACCAAGTGGCGGCGAAGATACGCCGAGCAGGGGTTGGCCGGCTTGGATGAGAAGCCTCGGCCGGGGCGGCCGCGGTCGTTTTCCCCCCGCTGAGATCGCGGAGGTCAAGGCGCTGGCGTGCGAGCTGCCGGCAACGTCGGGTCGCCCGCTGTCGCGTTGGTCAGCGGCTGAGCTGGCCCGCGAAGCGGTCACCCGAGGGATTGTGTGCTCGGTGTCGGGCACGACCGTGTGGCGCTGGTTATCTGAGGACGCGATCCGGCCGTGGGCGTGGCGGTCGTGGGTGTTCCCGCGCGACCCGGACGCTGGCCTACCTGGCCGCCATCGACGTCCACGACCCCCAGCGCGGCCTGTTCGGGCACCTCCACCCCAAGATCAGCAACGACGCCTTCGACGAACTGGTCGCCGAGGTGATGAGCGCCGAGCCCGACGCGTCGGCGCGCCGCGTGTTCTGGGTCGTGGATAACGGCACCATCCACCGCGAGCAGGCCGCGATCGACCGCCTCCAGGCCCGTTGGGCAAACCTCGTGCTCGTCCACCTGCCCAAGCACGCCTCCTGGCTGAACCAGATCGAGATCTACTTCTCGATCCTCGCCCGCAAAGCGCTGACCCCCTGCCACTTCGAGAGTCTGGATCAGCTCACCGAGCGGATCCTCGGCTTTCAGACCGAGTTCAAGAAGACCGCCACGCCCTTTCACTGGACCTTCACCCGCCGCGATCTGCACGCGCTGCTCGACCGCCTCGATCAGCGCGGCCGGCTCGCGCCGGCCGCCTAAACGAACTTACGTGAGCCGTTACTAGACGCCCAGCAGGCGCGCGGCGCCAACACCGCTAATCGGACCGGGTGGAACGGACGCGGCAGGAGGGACCGTCGGCCCACGAAAGTCCACGAGAGCTCCCGGACAGACCTCGGAAATACGAGCACACGGGCACGCGCTACAACGTGGTCGCTCTAACGGCTGACATCGTGCGGCAGCGAAATGTAATCGGTCCGGGCTTTGACGAAACCGAAGCCTGAGCAGGTGCGGCCGGTCCTCTGACGCTTGCCGGGCCGGGCGGGTTCCAACGGGGACGCCGGCCTGAAACTGCGCACGCGGAGTTCTGCGAGGACCGACAGTCTCGACGACGCTGCCCCCTTTGAGGAAACGCCGCACTCTCCTCGGCGCGGCCTTGCCTACCGCTAATCGTCCTTTCCGCATTCATCGCCGCCGGTGGCGACGCTGATGCTCCGCCTACGAAGGCAGCAGTCGCGGTGGCGCAACGCACCGGCGCTCCTGGAATCGGGCTGAGCGACAGCATCGGCCAAGACGTGCGCTGGTCGATCCAAGCGGCACTCACGGCCGGTCGGTGAAGTTGTGAGGCCGCGATGGCGGCAGTGCGCTACTGCTCTTCCTGCTCGGTTTCGAGTTCCTCGAGCACGACGATGGCGATCCCCAGCGCCTTGGTGATGTTCATCGCAGCGGCCAGGGTCCGCGGCGTGCCGATAACCGGGGCTATGCCGATGAGGATGTTCTCGATTTGGTCAACCGTGAGCCCCGCGTCCATCGCCGGCCCGACATGCAAGAGATAGGAGGCGGCCGGCGCGTCGACGGCCGCCAAGGCGGCGATGCGCGCGGCAAGAAGCGAGTTGGGGTCCAGCGTGCACCGCGCGACCGATTCCGCGGTCATTGCGGCAAGCGTGTCAAGGACGGGAGTCTCAGACGATGCGTCGGTCATTGTTGATCCTTTCGGTTGTCGGGCAAGTCAGGGCATAACCATCGCGAGGAGGACCCGGTGTCGCATCATCCAAACCAGGTGACATGCGACCGCAGGACCACGACCAATGCGGCACGCGCTCGCTTGGGCGGGCGACGATGGCCTGCTCGCCTGCGCTGTCGCTGTTCGATCAACCCACCACTCTGCTCGCAGCGATCTTGGCTTCTGGTTTCCGATCTGAACCCAGCAGGCAGGCCGCTCCCTCGGACGTGCTATCGCAGCTCGTCCATAGCGCACGCAACCACAGGTTGCACCTCCGCACATCCTCGATCATCTGGGGCCGCTTCCGCTCTCACTGCGCGAGCAGGTGTCTCGCCGACCCAGGTCGCCAGCGAGGAGGCGGACCGCACCGGCTGGCGCGTGCTCGCGCCCTCAGCACGTCAGTTTGTGCGGGTGATGGGCGGGTAGATGTAGCTGCCGTTGAGTGCGCGTGGCTGCGGCCCGTAGAGCCTCAGCGTGACCTCGAACTGTCCGCTCGCCGGGGCGGGCAGCCAGTTTGACTGGTGTCCGGCGGGCGCGCTGTGCTGGATGTAGATGTCCAGCGAGCCGTCGGGATTTCGTTTGAGCGTCGCGGTGTGACTGCCGAGCGAGTAGCGGCCGATCGGGTTGGGAGCGAGGAAGAAGTTCTGGTCGTACATCGTCAGCGACCAGAAGTAGCGGGCCGGAGGCAGTTGGCCCGCAGGGAAGTGGATCACGTAGTCCTCGGCGGCGTTCAGCAGCGCCTGCGTCTGGTCGGCCGCGCCAACGATGTAGATCGCCTCAGTGGGGCGGTTGGCGGCGAGCCCGTACACGGCGACGACCGCGCGGAGCTTGTAGTCGGTGCCGTACGCGCCGGTGTCCGACGGGGGCACGAACCAGCCGTCGTGGGCGAGGGCGTTGGGAGTGGCGAGCGCTAGGCGCAGCTTGAGGATGTTGCTCGCTCCGGCATTGCCCGCCGCGCGAAGCCCGGCGAGCACCGGGGCGCTCAAGTGCTCGTGCCAGGGATGCAGTCCCGGGCCTATGCCGACGGTGCGCAATTCCCTCAGGATCGGCTTGTCGCGCGCTGGCGGCGGGTTCTCGGCCAGCGCGGTCCCGAGCTGATCGAAGAAGGCGATCCCGGTGGGGACGGTAAAGGTGGTGTGCTTGGTGAGGATCCGCCGTGGCCGCGGCGGCCGCCAGCTGAGCCCGTGCGTCAGGTATTGGCCCAGCGGGATCAGGCGATAGCCGTTCTGGATACGGTGCACGGCCGGCAGGTCGCGCCGCCCGTAGACCTCCGTGCGTCCCACCAACCAGACACGCTCATACGCTGAGCGGATACGGCGCAGGCTACGCGGCAGCCGTCCGTGGAACGACGGCCCGGTGATCACGAAGTTCCCGGCCCCGTCGCCAGTGGTGCGCGTACCGACGTAGTGAAAGACGTTGGTGTAAGGGTCGAGGAACTCGAACGAGTAGTAACGGTGGTCAGGCACGGCTGGCACATGCAGCACGAGCGGGCCCCCGCTCAGGTCCAGGTGCCCCATCGCGTATAGAGTGTCGAGATTGGGCTGCACGATCACCTGGTGCTCGACACTGGCGAGCTGTCGCGCGCTGCCGAGCTGGTTCACCGGCGCATCGGACAGAGCATTGGGTACCGTCACGCTCGTCTGCGTGCGCGCCTGGCGGACGAACTCCATCAACGCGATCCCGTACACGTATGCGTCAAGCCCGACCTGCTCCGCCCGTGCCTGCGTGAGCTGCGCTGGCCCCGCCGTCGCGGGCGTGATTGGCAGCGCAAACAGCCCGATTAGCCCGAACAGCGACCCGATGAGCAGACGGGGTGAACGAGACATGCGATTCCTTCCGGCGTGGGCCACCTCTCGCGATGAACGTATGGCGTCGAGCACGGCATCACGTTCCGCCCCCTGGACGAAGCGTGCCCGAGAACTCGGCGCACCGCCGTCACCGTACGCCCCCGTTTTCGCGCTCACATCACGACGGTCCCACACCGCTAGGCGCAAAGACTACCGAGCGGGAGTGATCCCTCCCCGCACACGCCGGGCATCAAGCGATGCGATTCCTTTCCCCTGCCCGCGGGACCCCACCCGGGCTGGCTCTTCGACCGCGTCAAGATTCCCCACAATTGGTCCACACGGGTTGTGCTCCGTAGCTACTACGGAGAGGGCGGGGGGGTCTAGCGCCGATGACGCTGCGCGAGGCCCAAGTAACGACGCCCTTGATCGAACGGCAGCGCCGCGTGCTGAGCGGAGCGCGCCACACTAGGAGAGGGTCAACTCAAGTGACAAGGCAACGATCGATTCTGACAGCGGCGGTGCTGCTCGGCGCAGCTGCGGTGGCGATCCCAGCTGCGTCGAGCAGCGCCAGCGGTGGTCCCAGCGCGCGCGCCAGCAGGCGGATATCTCAGACCACGTGTTTCTGGACCGGAGAGGTATCGTCGAAGTTCGGGATCGGGTTGAACAATGCCTTCCCCGACTCGGGTGCGGTCTACTGGACCGCGCAGATCACGATGCCAGCGGGCTCGTGGATCGTGTTCAACGGCCGGTTCGCGCGCGCCCTGTATCAGTCGCTGAACACATACAACGTCGGGCCTACCCACGCTCCGGTCGACGCTCTCGACGACCTCAGCACCAAGCCGGATCGCGGGTCGACGAACCCGTTCCGGCCCGGCGCCAATCGCGACGCGACCAAGCGCTTGTACACGATCACGATGTACAACGAGGCGGTCCCCGCACACCAGTCTTCGAATACGCTGTACGCCGGCGTCGCGGGTCAGGCGTCGCAGGACATCATCTACCGCGTGTACCTGCCGGACTCGTTCACGCGCTCGGATCTGACCGGCGGCGTGGGCCTGCCCGTGCCGCGGCTGCACCTGGCCAACGGATCGGTGCAGACGGGCCAGACCGCGTGTCGCACGCTTGACGCCAAGACCGGCCCGCTGCCGCTGAGCACGCTTCCGAAGGCCTACTACGAAACGTTGCGCGACCAGCCCGGCAAGCCGGCGACGTTCCCGGCCACGCCGACGCCCAAGTTCCTGGCCTACTACAACACCACGTTCTCGATCAACTGCGGGTACTACGGCCACTGCTCGGATCATCCCGCGCGGATCGGCGGACAGTACTCAAACATCGACAATCAGTACATATCGGCGTTGGTCAACCGCGGCTTCGCGGCCGGGCCGGTGCTCGTCCTGCACGGCAAACTGCCGACCACTCCCAAGACCGGGCCGTCAGTCAAGCGGATGGGTGCCGGGCAGCTGCGCTACTGGTCGATGTGCCAGAACCAGTCGCTGTACACGACGATCGGATCGGGCTGCGTGTACGACTCCGAGGTACCCGTGAACAAGCAGGGCTACTACACGATCGTCACCAGCCTCGCAAAGGATCGCCCGAAGAACGCCACTGCCAAGTGCGGCGTGGCATGGATCCCCTGGCCCACCCAAGGCGACGGCGACGGCCACCTCGTCGATGGGCTGCTGATCGTCCGCAACATGCTCCCCTCGGCGAGCTTCCACCACGCGATCCAAGACACCACCGTCCCCGGCGATGAGCAGGCCGTGCTCGGCCCCTACTATCCGCGTGGCAGCTACACCACCAAAGCCAAGTTCGAGCACAAAGGCTGCCCGGCATGACAACTCGAGCCAGCGACCGCGCATGGTCCTCTTACGAGTCCTGGCCCCGGGAGCGCCAGCAGAAGCCCAAACGCGCCCTCCAGTCGTAGTCGTAGTAGCTCGACGGGAAGCCGTGCAGGAACAGGAGGAGCGGATCTGAGCCTTCGCGACGGAGCACGAACGGCCGCGGGCCGCGGACGGTCAGCAGCTGGCCCGGTGCGCACCACTCCTGTACCCGTGGCGTGAGCGACTACATTTCCGCTGCTTCTCGTCGTTCGGACCCGGCGCCGGGGGTAGTGTTGAGCGAGATGGGGACCGGGGGCTTCAGGCGATTGCCACGAGGACTGCCCGTCGCGGCGCTGCTCGCGCTGGGCGCAACGGGCGCAAGCCCGAGCGCCGCCGAGGCAGCGGCGCCACTCGCGATCTCGCCTCGGCTCGGGACCCCGGACGCGTCGCCGCAGATGCAGATCGGCATCCTGCGCCTCGCGCCGGAGCGGATCCGCTCGGTGCAGGTCACGGGCTCCCCGAGCGGCCGTCACCCCGGTCGGCTGCAGGGCTACAGCGAGCGGAGGGGAGCGAGCTTCGCGCTGCACACTCGGCTGAGCGCGGCCGCGCGCTCTGCCGTATGCGCGGTCGGGGCCGGCGGGCGGGCTCTGCGTCGCTCGCGCGTGGTGGGCGCCTCGTGAGTGCGCCCGCGGGCGAGGGCAGGCGGCGGCCGCCCAACCTCCTGCTGCTGATCACCGACCAGCAGCGTGCGCCGATGCACTGGCCGGCCGAGCCGGGATGGCTCGACGCGCTCACGCCCACCGACGCCGAGTTGCGGCGCACCGGCGTGAGCTTCGAGCAGGCGTTCATCGCCACTTGCATGTGCTCGCCGAGCCGCGCGTCGTTTCTGACCGGCACGTTCCCCTCGCGTCACGGCGTTACGCTGACGATGACCTACGGCGACCTCTGGCCAGACCCCTCGACGCTGCCCGATGTGGTGCGCACGGCGGGGCGGCTGCTGACCAGCGGCGACGCGCCGCGCGTGAGGCTACTGCGCGCGTTCGGACGCAGCCTGCTGCGCCTGGGTCCCAAGAGCGGGCGCGAACCCGAGCTGCCTGCGGCGGTGCCGACGATCGCGCGGATGCTGCGCGCGCACGGCTACGAGGTCGTGCTCAAGGGCAAGTGGCACCTCACCAAGCCGGTCGAGGGCCAGGAGTTCGGGCCGCGGGACACGCGGCGGCTCGAGCGCGACTACGGGTTCGCCGGCTGGGAGCCGCCGGATGCCGGCGGGGACACCAAGGCGCAGCACTTCGGCGGTGGCAATGCGGGGCGCTCTGGCCAGGGGTGGGATGAGGACTACACGCGGCAGGCCGAGCGCTGGCTGGCGCAGGCCGACCTGCCTGAGCCGTTCTGCCTGATCGTCTCGCTGGTCAACCCCCACGACGTGCTCGGCTACCCCGGCTCCTACGAGGACGGTGGCTACGACGCCCGCGACTTCGCCGACCTGGGCGTCGAGCTTCCGCCGACGATCTGCGAGAGCCTGCGTGAGAAGCCGGGCGTCCAGGCCCTGGCCCAGCTGGGGCAGGCCGCCTACCTCGGCGCGCTCCCTGACCGGGCCGCCCAGCGCGCCTACGTCAACTTCTACGCGCACCTGCACCGCGTGGTGGACGAGAGGCTCGCGCGGATCGTGGCCGCACTCGGCGACGGCGGCGACCCGCACTCGGTGCGCGCGCGAACGGTGATCGTGCGCTTCTCTGACCACGGCGAGCTCGGGCTCTCCCACGGCGGCCTGCGCCAGAAGATGTTCAACGCCTACGAGGAGACGATCCGCGTGCCGCTGATCGTCTCCAACCCGATCCTCTTCCGCCAGGGCGCGGTCAGCCACGCGCCCGTCTCGCTGGTGGACGTAGTGCCGACGCTGCTGGCGCTGGCCAGCGCCGACCGCGGCGGCGCCGTCCTGGACGGGCTCGACCTCACGCCGGTCCTGGCCAGGCACGCAAGCGCCGAGCGCCAGGCGCTCGAGCGGCTGCCAGTCGAGATCCCGGCGGTGAGCAACGCCCCCGCTCCCACCGATGCTGTGCGCGAGGAGGTGCTGTTCACCTACGACGACCACCAGGCGGCGACCGCCTTCCAAGAGGCACCGGGGCAGCCCAACAGGATCCGGTGCGTGCGCGACCGGCGCTTCAAGTACGCCGTCTACCTCGACCCGACCGGGCGCGCGGCGCCCGAGTACGAGCTCTACGACCTGGACGCCGACCCGGTGGAGGCGCTGAACCTGGTGGACAAGCGCTCCGGCAGGTCGCCGACCCCCGCCGCCGAACGCGAGCGCCGCCGGCTGCACGAACGCCTACGCCAGCTGCTCGAGGACACCGCGACCGCAACGCCAGTGCTGCCGCCGGGGTGAGGTCTGTGCCGCGTCGTGACAGGAGCTCCGCATCATCAATCATGCAACGCGGGAAGGACTACAACCGGTCAAGCCACCCTCAAATGAGCAAGTGGAAGCCTCGGTCGTTCCGGGATTTGGCGGCTATCTCTTGGGCGAGGGCGCTGCCAGCTCGACGTATCACGCATATTCGGGTCCGCTCTCAGACTGATGGGCCTTGTCGTGTCGGCATCGTCGGCCCCTGGCGCGCGATTGTCGCCGGATGCCCACTTGGCCCACAGCCCCTTCCTTCCAGGCCGTTGGCTCTCGTGCTCTCACGTGGAAGCGGCGCTCTGGCCAGCCCGAACAGGCGCCGTCGCGTTACTTCATCGCCACGGCCAAGCGGAGTCTCACTCGTCGCGGCACGAGACACTCACTCGTAAGCAGACCGAGCAATGGGCGTGGCCGCTCGGTCGATACCTCCCGCTCAGCCAAGCGAAGCGGGCATCTGGCGACCATCGCCTATCTGATGGATTCTCGGCGTTGCGGGCGCCTCGATGACCCCGATCGGAACTCATCAAAAGGACGAGCAGCGAGAGCACGGCCAGGGGCCAGCTTGGCTTCTGGATCCAGACTGAAACCAGCACTCTCGCGGACCCCTGGGTCGCGTCTCTTTGCCGCTGTAAATTCGCCGCGGCTTGGGTTCCCGTTGTGGTCAGTTTATGCGGCGGTCACCTCTTGGGGAGTAAGCATCGCCGAACGGAGTGGAAGGTTTGACACAGCCGTCGGGTGACGGTGACGACGAACCGAAAGGCTCACGTCTCGGCCAAGGTCGGGGATGCAGCCGTCGGGTGTCGGTCCCGTGCTCATCGCGCAGCTGCCACCTGAGACAAACGCCCAGGGGCATCCGCCCGAAACCGAACGCACGAGACCCACCGGCAGACCGACAACAGACTTCAGCCCGATCCACCCGATGAGCCGCCGACATCGTCGGCGGGTGCCCGGGCCACAGAGTCCCCTCGTTCTCCACCGGGGCCGTGCGGCGCTCACAGGAGCAAGCACATGGATTTGACGAACGTCAACCCCCACGCCTACAGCGACCAGGAGCAGTTCCCGATTGGGAACGGCAGGTCGCTTCGCATTCCGACGGTCGCCAAGGGCCAGGCCGTCAGAGCCGCCGCCCGCAAGCTACAGCGCGGCGTCGAGATGTACGACGGCATCACGCTGCAGATGCCGGAGAACGAGGCGATGGCGATCGCATCCGCCGTCGTCGACCCCAGCGCGCTGCGCAACGACATCGAACGCCGGCGCGTCTCCGTTCATCGCACACCATCCGGATACACGCTCGTCTCCGTCGAGGCGCGCGTCTGGACGGCCGCAGTGTCGCCGGACGGCGCCAACGGACGCGGACGACTCGAGGTCAAGCTCGGCGGGGGCGCGGTCTGGCCGCTGCCCTCGATGACGACGAACCCTCGATGCGGTACCGGACGCGGAACATCGAGCGGCTGCGCAACGCAGTCCGAGACAACGCGAGGAGGATCGGCAGCCCGGACCTCCGGCAGTCGGTGCGCGAGCACCCCGACGGGGTGTGGAACCCGATCTACGTCGTGCCGGCGCTGGTGCTCGAGGAGGATCCCTCCGGCGAGACCGAAACCGTCGGCTTCGTCCACGCCACCGAGGGCTCCACGCGCGCTGTGACCTGTCTCGAAGCGCTCGGGATTGCCTACGACGACGCGCTGGCCTACGCCCGCGCCACGAGCGACCTCGTCCGGCGCGCCCGGGCAGGCGTCGCCACCCGCCTGTCGGTCAGTCCCACTGACGCCGACGTGCACCTCGCCGTCAAGGTTCTGACGATGCCCGCCCACATCATCGTCGGCGTGCTTGACACGGAGAACAAGGTCTCCCACAAGCCGTACCCGCAGGTGATCGGCGACTTTGTCCAGAGCATCCACGAGCAGCCGCGGCCGTGGAACGTGCTCGCCCAGGGCGGTGTCTGGGGGGAGCGACTGGTCCTCGACCTGGTCGCCAAGGGCAGTCTGACGCGTGCTCAGGGTGACGACATCATCAACCGCGACGAGCATCACGAGATCACGACCGCGCCGAACGTCATCGCGGGCAGGGCTGCTGCGTGCGACCACAGACGCCGCGGTGTACGACGTGGTACGCACGGCGACGACCAACATGCATTTCCGCAACGGGGCGGTCGCGATCTCATACATGTCGACGCTGCTGCTTCGACTCGTCGATGAGGGCAAGGTGAAGCTCGACGACAAGATCTCGAAGTGGCTGCCGAACCTCCGCGACAGCAACCGTGTGACGCTACGAATGCTGGCATCGATGACGGCTGGCTACCACGATTTCGAGATCGACCCCGCTCTCACCGACAGGCTGTACAACAATCCGTTCGCCACGATCACGACCCCGTACCAGCTGAAGCTCGCTCTCGATGAGCCGCAGCAGTTCACGCCGGGCGCCAACTTCAGCTATGCGCACAGCAATTATGTGATCCTCGGGCTGATTCTCTCGAAGATCACCAAGCTGCCGCTGGACGTCGCCCTCAGCCGAATGGTCCTCCGCCCGCTCGGGCTGAAGAACACCGTCGCATCGATCAAGCCCCTGATCCCGTTGCCCGCGCTGCACGCGCACTCAGGTGAGCGGGGCCCGTTCTTCAACATTCCACCGAAGGACCACTTCTTCGAGGACTCAACGTACTGGAACCCGTCTTGGACGCTGGCCCACGGGGCGATCGAGACGACGGACATCGCCGACATGACACGCACCGCGATCGGGATCGGCAGGGGCGAGCTGCTCTCCCGGCGCTCATACCGCGAGCAGACCGATCCGCACATCGGGTTCGGTCACCCGGCGAAGACCTGCGAGCGCTGCATGACGCTCAGCCGCTACTACGGTTACGGCATTGGGCTGGTGACCAACGGCAACCGCGGTCAATGGCTTCTTCAGAACCCCCTGTTCGCTGGTGAGGCGGCGATCGAGTCCTACCTGCCGTCGCAACAGATCTCGATCGCGATCGTGACCACGTTCAAGCCAACCGCCTATGACGCCCAGGGCAACCCAGGCCCCTACTGGCAAGTCCTGTGGGCGAAGATCGGAAAGGTTCTGGCGCCCCGCGACGCACCCGCCGTGCCGCCCGGGCTGGGCTAGAGGCAGCCTAGGCCCGGCGCCCCCACTGGGCGGCGTTCCGCGTCGCGGCGACTGCCAGCACGTCGGCTCGCTCGTTGAGCGCGTGGCCGATGTGCCCCTTGACCCAGTGCCAGCGAACCTGCTCGTGGTCTGACGCGGCGGCGTCGAGCTGGACCCAGACCTCCCGGTTCTTGACCGGGTCGCCCGAGGCCGTCTTCCAGCCCTTGCGCTTCCAGCCGGCCAGCCAGGAGGTCATGCCGTCGTGCAGGTAGCGCGAGTCGGTCACGACACACACCCGCGACCCGGACGGAAGCGCGCGCAGGCCCTCCAGCGCGGCGGTCATCTCCATGATGTTGTTCGTCGTCAGGTCCAGACCACCGCTGTGTTCCTCGACGATCCCGTCCTCCCAGCAGAGCAGCGCCGCCCACCCGCCAGGGCCGGGATTGCGCTGGCAGGCCCCGTCGGTCCAGACGAGCACCTCACCAGGGGCGGCTTGCGGAAGGTGGCCGGGCAGTGACTTGGATCGGCGACGCGGGCTGGAGGCCATGAGCGGGATTCAACCAGGCCTCGTCCCCGGAAGTCGCTACTGCGGCCAGCAGATGCGCGGTCCGGCGGTCGTCACTCGAGATCCCCACGCCAGGAGCAGGTGCCTGCTGGCCAATGTCGGCGTTCGTGGCTTGGGCAGGGTGTCGTGGGCTCTGGCTGCGTCCGTGTGGGTGACGGCCGCCGGGCGGTTATCAGCAGGCGATCCGGGCCTGCAGCCGGCCCACGTGGGAGGTGCACGCGACCAGACGTAGGGGCACCTGGACAGTGGCGGCGGCGCGCGTCGCGGTGAAGTTCGCTCCGGTGAGGTCGCCTGTGAGCGCGAACCCGGCGCCGGGGCGTGCCACCGGGGCGATGCGCGCAGTGAACGCGAAGCTCGGGGGCTGGCCGCTGACGAGATCGGTCAGCTCCCAGCACAGACGCGGCCCAGCGACGACGGCCCCGCGCGCGGCACGCAGCCGCAGTTGCCTGGGGAGTGTCACGCAGTGCGACGGGCATCACACCCGGGTTAGGCTTGGTCACCGCGGCCGATGACACCGGGACCACGGCCGCCGCGCTGTCGTTGCCCGGCGTCGGGTCAGATTGAGATGCGCTCACGGTCGCCTCGCTCAGCGAGCCGTCCAGGCCATCGCCGCCCGGCTCGACGAAGACCACGTCGACTTGTGCCGATCCGCCGCCATTCAGATGCGGCACGACGCACGTGACCTCGGCCACGTTGGTCGAGCACGATCCCTGATCGACGGTGGCTGACTCGACGGTTGCGCCCGGTGGCACTGCATCGTGGAGCACGACATCGGTGGCATCCCCGGGACCGCGGTTCTCGATCGTGACCTGATCGTCGACGGTGTCATCGCCCAACGTGGCGGGCGCGACGGTCTCGCTCTGGGCGAGCGCTCGCGGAGGATCGACCTTGGCTCTCGACCGCCTGTGACGACGATGACGGCCAACGCCCGGGGCTGAAGACCGCTCCTACGAAGCGGCCCTTGCCCCGCACCCGTAGATGGCCTGTCCGGGACGGGTCCGCTCCGCGACGTAGCACCCGTTGGTGAGGACCTGCACGGCGAAGGAGTCGCGGTGGCCCTCGACAGCGACCAGGCAGACGAACACCGGAAGTGTTGTCTGGCCAAATGGCGCGGCCGTCCGCTGCGCGGCCGTCGCCGGCCGACACCGCGCGAGCGCTGGCCTCGGCACCCCGGGGTTGGCCAGCAACGCGTGCTCAAGCTGCCGCGCCGCCCGGCTCGAGGGGGCAGGGGTCGAGGAGGCGGTGTTCGAGGCTGAGCTGCTTGCGGTGGTCGTGGTGTGAACTGTCGAGGAATGCGATGCACCGCACGCGGCGGTGCCCCACCCGCTGAGGAGAACGGCGGCTCCGACGGCAGCACGCACGCATCGGGATCTCACGACCACCTGAGCCTACCGCCGTGTGAGCAGGCCGCGCCAAGAGGGCGATGCAACCACGCCCCCCACTTCCAATTTATACCGCAGACGAGCTTCTCATGAGGTCGCGAAACGTGTCGCATAATCGCCCGCCGAACGCTGGAACCAAAGAACAGGAGTGGGGTTGACCGGGTCAACTCCGAGGGAGGTGAGTGGATGGGCGGTTATGTGTTGGACTTCCAGGAGATCGACCGGACCCAGGTCGCGGCCGTTGGCGGCAAGGGCGCGCACCTAGGGGAGCTTTCGCGGATCGAAGGCATCTCTGTGCCGGCTGGCTTTTGCGTGACGACGGACGCCTTTCAGCGGATCCTGGGCCAAGCGCCGTCGATCGACGATCGGCTCGATCGGCTGTCGCGGCTGAAGGCGGACGACAGGGAGGCGATACGCGCCCTCAGCGCGGAGGTCCGGCGGGCCATCGAAGGCATGGCCATCCCTGAGGACCTGGCGTCGGCGATCACCCGTTCGCTCGCTCGGCTCGGCGAGCAAGCGGCCTACGCCGTCCGATCCAGCGCGACCGCGGAAGACTTGCCGACCGCCTCCTTCGCGGGCCAGCAGGACACGTACTTGAACGTCGCGGGCCCGGCGGCGATCCTCCAGCACGTCAGCCGCTGCTGGGCCTCGCTCTTCACCGAGCGGGCCGTGACCTACCGCCTGCGGAACGGTTTTGGCCACCGGACGGTCCGCATGGCCGTGGTCGTACAGCAGATGGTCGTCCCGCAGGCGGCCGGCATCCTGTTCACGGCTGATCCCCTCACGTCCAATCGGAAGGTCGCCTCCGTGGAGGCCGGCTTCGGCCTCGGCGAGAGCCTGGTCTCCGGCCTGGCGAACGCGGACGTCTACAAGGTGCGCGATGGCGAGGTCGTCGCCAAGGCGGTCGCCACCAAGCAGCTTGCCATCCATGCCCTGCCGGCTGGCGGGACGCAGGAAGCGGCGATCAACCCGGAGCGGCGGGAGCGGCCGGCGCTGACGGACGCTCAGATCCTGCGGCTCGCGCAGCTGGGCCGGCGGATCGAAGCGCACTTCGGCCGTCCGCAGGACATCGAGTGGTGCCTGGCCGACGACGGGTTCCAGATCGTCCAGAGCCGGCCGATCACCACGCTGTTCCCGATCCCCGAGACCGGCGACGGAGAGAATCACGTCTACGTATCCGTCGGTCATCAGCAGATGATGACCGACCCCATCAAGCCCCTGGGGCTCTCCGTGTGGCAGCTGACTGCCCTCGTGCCGATGTACGACGCCGGTGGGAGGCTGTTCGTCGATGTCGCCCGGCGCCTGGCTTCGCCCGCGACCCGAGCAGGCCTTCTGGAGGCCCTCGGGAGATCCGATCCGCTGATCGGGGACGCGCTGCAGACCATCCTTGAACGCGGCGACTTCATCCGGTCGCTGCCGGACGGAGAGCCCAGCCGGCCGCCGGCCGGCGGCCCGCCGGCTCCGATCGAGACCGATCCGGCCATCGTCGCCGAGCTGATCGAGCGCAACGAGGCTTCCATCGCCGCCTTGAAGCGCACCATCTCGGCGAAATCCGGAGCGGCACTGCTCGACTTCATCCTCGCCGACATCCAGGAGCTGAAGCGGATCCTGTTCGATCCGCGGAGCCATCAGGTGATCATGGCGGGGATGGAGGCCACGTGGTGGCTCAACGACCAGCTGGAAGTGTGGCTGGGCGAGAAGAACGCGGCCGACACGCTGACGCAGTCGGTTCCTCACAACGTCACGTCTGAGATGGGGCTGGCGCTCCTGGAGGTCGCCGACGTGATCCGCGCACATCCGGACGTGGTCACCTTTCTGCAACACGTCGAGGACGAGGGTTTCCGAGACGAGGCCTTGCTGGACGAGCTGGCAACGCTCGCGGGCGGGCGCGAAGCGCGAGACGCCATCCGGGCCTATCTCGACAAGTACGGCATGCGCTGCGTCGGCGAGATCGACATCACCAGGCCGCGTTGGAGCGAGCGTCCGACCACGCTCGTGCCCCTGATCCTCGCCAACATCAGGAACTTCACGCCCGGCGAGGCCAAGCGGCGCTTCGAACAAGGGCGGCAAGCGGCCCGGGAGAAGGAGCAGGAGCTGCTGGAGCACCTGCGCGCCCTGGCAGACGGAGCGAGGAAGGCCAAAGAGGCCAAGCGGATGATCGACCGGGTCCGGACCTTCAGCGGGTACCGCGAGTATCCGAAGTACAGCATCGTCAACCGCTACTTCGTCTACAAGCAAGCGCTGCTGGAGGAAGCCGAGCGCCTCGTGCAGGCCCACGTGCTTCGTGACAAGGAAGACATCTTCTACCTCACCCTCCACGAACTCCACGACGTGGTGAGCACCCGCCGAGTGGACCAGCAGCTGATCCGCCGGCGCGAGGGCGCGTTTCGCTCCTACCAAGCGCTCACCCCGCCCCGGGTGCTCACCTCAGACGGCGAGGCGATCTCCGGGACCTACCGACGCGACGATGTCCCCACAGGCGCGCTGATCGGCTTACCCGTTTCCGCCGGGACCATCGAGGGACGGGCCCGCGTCATCCTGGACATAGCCAAGGCCGATCTCGAACCGGGCGACATCCTGGTCACCGCCTACACCGACCCCAGCTGGACGCCCCTGTTCGTCGCGATCAAGGGCCTGGTGACGGAGGTGGGGGGCCTGATGACCCATGGCGCGGTGATCGCGCGGGAATACGGCTTGCCGGCCGTGGTGGGGGTGGAGCATGCTACCCAGCTGATCCGGGATGGGCAGCGGATCCGCGTGCATGGAACGGACGGGTATGTGGAGATCCTGCCCTAGCCGGCCACCAGCACGGACGAGCTACGCTCGCTTGAACGCGATGGCGATGGCTGCACGTTCCTGTGTCATTACGGCGGCGGTATGTCTCGCGCTGGCGCTCGCGGCCTGCGGTCGCGGCACCTCCGCCACCCGCACACCCACGGCCGAAACCGGCTCGAGCAGCACGGCCACCCACTCGGAGGCCCCGACGACGTCGTCCACCAGCTCCGCCGTCACGCCCACGAGAGCGCGCCTGACGCCGCTTCCGGTGCCGGCGGCCCTGATGCCGTTCGCAGGCTCGACGGTCGGACGCGCCAGGTGGCGAACGGCCGGCCGACGGGTGGACCACGTTCCGGCCGTCTATGAGGCCACGCTGGTGCCGCCGGCTGGGTCGCAGCCGGCGGGACTCGCGTGGATGGACACCCATCTGCTCGCCGCCCGTCTCTACTCAGGGTCCCACAGTCCCGGAGGCGGACCCTACCGGTACACGGCGCCCGTCCGGCGCGGGGCCGCTCGCCGCCTGGTCGCGGCCTTCAACGGCGGTTTCATGATGGCCGCGGCCGGAGGCGGCTACTACACGGAGGGCCGCGTCATCGACCGGCTCCGGCCGGGAGCCGCCTCGCTGGTCATCTACGCAGGCGGCTCGGTCAACGTGGGCGCCTGGGGCACCGACGTGCGCATGACCCCCACAGTCGTCGCGGTCCGTCAGAACCTCGTGCCCTTGGTCGCCGGGGGTCGGCCGACGTCGCGCGCGCACAGCGCCGATTGGCAGGCGTGGGGGTCGACGTGCGGCGCGACTTCGTGCGCGGCGAGCGTGCCCGGCATCGAGCACCAATGGCGCTCCGGGCTGGGGGTGACCGCCGATGGCGCCCTCGTGTACGTGCAGGGGCCCGCCCTTGATCCCCTGCAGCTGGCGTCGTTGCTAGTGCGAGCGGGAGTGGTCCGGGGGATGGAGCTGGACATCAACCCGGATTGGCCCGTGTTCGCGACCTACGATCCCGTTGCAGACCACGGTCTGGCCACCCCGTCCAACGGCCGTCTGCTCACCGCCACCGTTCGCGGCCCGGACACCTTCTTCGACGCATCCTGGGCACGGGACTTCGTCACGATGACCGCGCGGTAGGGAGATGGTCGCGCCACTCGTCGACGGGATCGGATCGTCCGTGGCTGAGTTTCGCCGATGCGCCTCGGCGTCGCCGAGCGGTCATTGACCAGCAAGGACGTGTGCCAATCGCCGCGGCGGTCCCGACGCCGACTCCCGCCCGGTGATCGCGTACGGCTTTCACTGGTCGCCTCCAACAGCGCCACGCGAACCGTGCTCGTCAGGATCGGTCGGCTGCCCGGCAGGTAGCGCGTCGGCCTGAGTGGTCCGCAGGGAGAATCCTGCGAGTTCGAGCGCGCCAATCGAGAGGGCGCTCGCCAGTGTGGCCGTCACGATCATCTCAACGCCCGGGGCGGTCAGCGCAAAGAAGCTGCGGGCCGCCGGGATAAGCAGCGCCAGGACGTAGAGGGCGGCCAGGGCCGCGCACATGCCGCCGACAAGCGCCGACCGGCGGACCGACCCGCCGGCTTCAAGGGCCAGCACCAGGTACAGACCGCTGGCCGTGAGCGTCGTCAGCGCCACCGTGCGCGCCTCGACCACCGTCAGATCGAGGTCATGCAGCGCGAACAGGTAGCCGGCGATGACGCCCGTGCCCGTCACAAACCCGGCCGGCACCGCGAACCTGGCGACGGTGCGCCCGAAACGCTCAGGGCGCCACGGCCCGCTGCTCGGCGCCAGTGCCAGGAAGAACGTAGGGATCCCGATGGTCAGGCCGGCGGCGAGTGTGAGGTGGCGGGGCAGCAGTGGATAGGCGTCAGAGGTCGTGCCGATCGTCAGGATGAGAAAGACGGCGAAGGCCGACTTCGTCACGTAGAGCTTCGTGACGCGCTGAAGGTTGCGCAGCGCCTGACGCCCCTCGGCGACCAGCGCTGGCACGACACCGAAATCGCCGGAGATGAGCACCAGGTCGGAGACGGTGCGCGCCATCTGGGTGCCACTGCCCTGAGCGATCGCCAGCCGCGAGGCCTTGAGCGCCGGGACGTCATTGACCCCATCGCCGATCATGGCCACGTACCGTCCCTGATCGTGCAGCGCCTGCACGATCGCCCGCTTCCCCTCGGGCGAAATCCGTCCGATGACGCTCGTCGCGGCGGCGAACTCGCGTCGGCGCATCGGTTCGTCAGGAATGGAGTCGCCGTCGCTGACCGAACCCAGCGGGATGCCGACATCCTCGGCAATAGCTGCGACGGTGGCCGGATCGTCACCTGAGAGAACCTTGATCTCGATGCCTTCGTCGAGGAGGAAGGCCACGGTGTCGTGAACGTTGGGGCGCAGTTGCTCAGCCAGGACAACCAGGCCAAGCGGCATCAGTGAGGCCGGAGGCTCGTCGCCGGGCTCGTCCGGAAGCGTGCCGCCGCCGCGGGCGACCCCCAGAACGCGGCGCCCCTGATCCTGACGCTCTCGGGCCACAGGTGCGAGCGCCCCGGTCGGCACTCGCCCTGGCGCCCCGAGGTAGATCGAGCCGTCGGCCACCTGTACAGCGCTCCAGCGGCGCCGGCTGGAGAAGGGCAAATCTCCGACGATCTCGGGCGGAGCGGCGTCTGGGAGCGCGCCGGCGATAGCCGTCAGCGTGAGGTTGCGCGTCGGAGAACCGGCCACGATGGCACCGAGTGCCGTCCGCAGAGACTCGAGCGTCGAGCCCGGTGCTGGGAGTAGCTCGACGACGCGCAGGTTGTTTGCGGTCAACGTTCCCGTCTTGTCGATGCAGATCGTGTCCACCGAGGCCAGTGACTCGATCGCGTTGAGCTGCTGGGCCAGCACCCCACGGCGGGACATGCGAACGGCGGCGGCCGCATACGTCAAGCTCACGAGGACCATGAGGCCCTCCGGGATCATCGTCACCACACCGGCCGAGGCGGTCGCAACCGCCGTGTGCCTGGCGACGTGGCGGTGATAGAGCGAGTAGCCGAGCACCGCCCCCAGGCCGACCACCAGCGCGACCAATGCATAGAGCAGCCGGTTGACCGCCCGCTCGAGCGGGGAGCGTGGGTGACGAAACGACCGGGCCTCGCCGGTGATCCGCGCGGCGAAGCTGTGCGACCCTACCGCGATCACGCGGTAGGTGCCGGTCCCTTCGACAACAAACGCTCCGGACCGAACCTCGTCGCCCGGGGCGCGACGCACGGGCACGGACTCGCCGGTGAGGACCGACTCATCCAGCCGCAGGTCGTGGGCCCTCAGCAGAACACCATCGGCGACCAGTTGCTCGCCCGGGCTCAGGAGGATGACATCGTCCGGCACGACCTCGCCGGTGGCGACCGGGCGAGTCCTTCCGTCCCGGTAGACGGTTGCCTGGGGCGAGACCAGGAGCGACAACCCATCCAGAGCTCGTTTGGCACGGACCTCCTGAGTGATACCGATGCTCGCGTTGACGATGATGATGCCGAGGAACAGCGCGTCTCGGGCATCGCCGAACACCAACGTTACGATCCCGAACGAGGCCAGGATGACGTTGAAGACCGTCAGGACGTTCGCGCGGACAATGCTCATGTAGGAGCGGCTGCTGGAGCCCGCGGGCGCTGGCGCGGCGGCCAGGCGCCTGGCCGCCTCCGGCTCGCTGAGACCAACGCTCTCGCCCTGCCCCAGTCCTGCGATCGCCCCAGGCGGCGTATCGGTGCTGGCCCTGATGTCGGTCACCTTCTGTGTTGTGCGGTCGGGAGGCCCAGCGGGTCCTACGTCCCATCCTGGAGTAGTCGCCGCAGGTCGCCATCCGCACCAAGCCACAAGAGCATCTGTGAAAGGACCCGTCAGCAACGCGGCACGGCGCAACCATGACACGCGGGTTGCCGGCGTATGGGCCGGACCTTTCACGGGCGCAGGTCGGTGGACGCCAACAGCCCTCCACGCGACGTCATCGGCACTCAGCGCCGGCGAGAACCCCGCCCGCATGAGACTCACCTTCCTTGCTGTGGTCGAAGGAGCGCGCCGGTCTGGGCGTTTTGGTCTCAGCTTGCTGTCGCAGTCCGAGATCCGCATCCGAACCAGCTCCGGGGCCGACCCTCCTGAAACTACCCGGGGCCGGTGCCGCCTAGTGCCGAAGATCGCGGTGCTCAAACAGGAGCGCACCGGCGAGCATGAGAAGCACTCCGGCGGCGCTCAGGCCGAGGAACGCTCCCGGGTGCAGGCCGTCGCGCAGCGGCGCGTCGTAGTACCGGAAGGCGGAGGCCCAACGGACCGGACCGAGGCCGGGGGCGAGCTGGCCGGCGAGGTCAAGCGCGTACATCGCGATGAGCGTGCCGAGGGCGAGCCCGGTGACCTTGGCCGAGCCCCGGACCGCGCCGGCGGCGAGCGCGGCCAACCCGCCGACGAACAACGCCAGCGCGAGGACACCGAGCACGCCTGCCGTCACGAGCGCCAACGAGATGGCCGTTCCCGCCAGGCGCCCGGCGACGAAGGTCATGGCTCCGGTGAGGATGAGGATCCCGGCGCACGCGAGCCCCGACACGATGAAGGTGCCGATCATGAGGGCCCGCCGGGAGATGGGGAGCGCGAGCACGGTATCCAGGTATCCTGCCTCTTCGGCACCGACGGTCGCCCCGGCGACGGCTCGGATGGCGAAGTAGCCGAGGGCGAGCGGGACGATCAGACTGAACATCTCAGCATGGACGTATCCCTCGACGGTGTTCATCGCCTCCACGCCGAACGCGTGCTTGAGGCCCGCGGGATAGCTCTTGGCGACCTGCTCGATCGAGCCTCGGATGGAGGGATAGATCGCGGCCATGAACGCGCCCAGCGCGCCGACCGAACCACCCCAGACGATCACCGAACGGCGTCGGTCAAGCAGACCCCGTCGCACCACCGCTCCCAACCCGGCCGACCATGTGTTCCCGGCGCGCCGGCCTGGCGGCTGGACCTTCCGGGAGCCATCGACGCGGGTGGCCGTCATGAGGGCGTCCGCCCGTAGAAGGTGAGGAACAGCTCCTCAAGCGTCGGTTCCGTGACCTCGATATCGAGCACGGTGTGCCGAGCCGCCGCCTTGATGATCGGATCGAGCGCGCCGCGCGCCTTGAACACGACGTGAGGCCCATCGATGCGGAGCGCGTCCACGCCGGGCAGGCGTTCGAACTCGGCGGGGTCGATCGGCGCCGCGAAGTCGATGGAGACGTGGTGGTAGGCCCGGCCGCGCATCTCGGCGACGTCCTCCACCGCCGCGATGCGTCCCTCACGGATGATCGCGACGCGGTCGCACACCCGCTCGACCTCGTCGAGGTCGTGGGACGACAGGAAGACCGTCCCGCCCCGGTCACGGAACTCGCCGACCACGGTGACGAACTCCTCGCGCATCAGCGGATCAAGGCCGGAGGTCGGCTCGTCCAGGATGAGCAGCTCAGGGTCGTGAAACAGGGACTGGATCAGGCCGAGTTTTTGCCGGTTGCCCTTCGACAGGTCCCCCATCCGCCTGTCGAGGTCGGCCTCAAACCGCTGCGCCAATGCCGAGGCTGACCCGAGGCCGGGCGCACCGCGAGCCTGCCCGCAGAAGGCCAGGAACTCGCGGCCGGTGAGCGCCGGATCGCAGGTGAAGTCGCCCGGCAGATTGCCGAGCCGCCTACGGATCTGAAGGCTCGATGCACGGCTGTCGAGGCCGAATACGTGCGCGGTGCCACTCGTCGGATGCAGAAAATCCAGGATCGTCCGGATTGTGGTCGTCTTCCCGGCTCCGTTGGGTCCCAGGAACCCGTAGACCTCACCGTCGCGCACCGCGAGCGTCACGTCGTCGATCCCGCGCGAGCTGCCGTAGCGCTTCGTCAAGCGGACGGTCTCGACGACGGTCGGCACGGACTCACCCCGTGAACGTGGTCACCAGATGGCCAATCGCGAACCCAATCGCCGCGCTCGCGGAGCCGATCAGCATCACCTGTAGCCCGGCGCGCGCCCATGCCTGCCGCGCGACCCGACCCTTCGCGACCCCCAGCGCGAACAGCGCGACCAAGGTGCACGCGACGCTGGCGATCAACGCCGGAGCGATCAGCGGCAGCACGAGGTACGGCCAGAGGGGAACGATCGCGGCACCCATGTAGGTCAAGCCGACGACGAGCGCATCACCCATCGCGGCGCCCCCGACATCGGGAGAGAGCCCGAGTTCCTTTTGGATCTTGGTGCGCAGGAACACGGTCCGGTTGGCGGCGAGCCCATGCGCCGCGCGCTCGGCCGCGGAGCGCGGAAGTCCCTCGTCCTCGAGCACGAGTGCGAGCTCGGCTATCTCCCGGTCGGGGGCGTCGGCGATCTCACGATCCTCGTCAGCGATCTCGGCGGCATACAGCGCTTCCTCGGCTTCGCTGGCCAGGTAGGACCCTCCTCCCATCGCGATACATCCGGCGACCGCCTCGGCGATGCCGGCGACGAGAATGGCGCTGCGGCCGGGGTTGGCGGCGGCCATGCCGGTCACCACGCCGAGCGGGACGAGAAGACCGTCCTGGGCGCCGAGGACGAACTCGCGGACGCGGGAGAGCCGTTCGATCCGCGCCGCCTCTGCGCGTGCGTGGGTGCGGATGTGCTCTCGCGCGTCCGCGCGCAGCGACTCGTCCATCGGGTGGGACTCCAGGTTGGCGGTTGCGGGCTGGGTCGTCATCGGTGGTGCCAACCTAGTGGGGCGATGGCAGCCCCGGATCCGCTGAAATCCCGCTTGAGGTTGGGTACGCGGCCACATGCTCGCATGCGCTGACGAACCCACCGGGGCGCCTTCTAGACCATGCCGACGACCACCCAACCGCCCCAGGCGCCGGCGAGGATGAGCGCAAGCCCGGGCCATACGTGGGATGCGTAGCGAAGGTCGCCCATCACCGCGGCGATCACCGCCTTGCTGAACGTGTTCGACGTGAGCGCGGCCAGGATCGCCACGGCGGCGCCCGCGGTGCTGACGTGGCCCCCCGCGGCCAGAGTCGCTGCCGAGATCCCCGCGGACTGCGAATCGGCGAGCCCGGCCGCCGCGATCCCCAGCACCAGCCCAGCGCGACCCAGTGCTGCCGTGAGGACGCTGGCGGCGAACATCACCAGGCTGACGGTCGCGGCAAGGAGGAGCGCGACGCGGAGGTTGAACGCGCGTCCGCGGTCGAACTGGTCGCCGACCCCGGTCCGGCTGGCGCGAAGGGCGAACGGGAGGGCGTAGCCGACGGCGGCCAAGCCGGCGAGCAGGAGCGGCAGCGCGAGTTTCCGCAACGCCGGTGCGCTCGCCGCTCCCACGACGATCGCCAGCAAGATGACCGTCGCCACCGACGAGATCACCGCTGCGGCAGTCGCTCCCCGGCGCAGTCCGGGCTCCCGCTCGGCCCGCGCTCCCATCAACCCGATGGTCGCGGTGCTCGACACGAACCCGCCGAGCAGGCCCACCACCAACAGGCCGTAGCGGGGGCCGATCGCCCGCAGGGCTATATAGCCGGCTGCCTGCATGGCCATAACGATCACCACGAGACGCCAGATCACCGCCGGGTTGAGCGAGCCGTCGGGACCGAAGCCGCGGTCTGGGAGCAGCGGCAACACGATCAGCGCGCAGGCGGCGAACAGCAGTCCGTCGTGCAGTTCGCGCTCAGACAGTGTGTCCTGTACGACCCGGTGAATCTGCTCTCGACCCGCCAGGACGATCGCAGTTGCCACACCGAGCCCCGCTGCCAGCCCCACGTCGCGCTGCGCCAGCGCGCCGAGCATGAAGTCGACCACGAGGGCGACCTCCGTCGTCAATCCGGGATCCCGCTCGTGACTGCGCATGTATCCGGCAATCGCTGCGAGCCCGACGAAGCCAAGCGCGACGGCGCCGGTGACCACACCACCCACGTGCCAGCTGATACCGCCCAGCAGCCCGACCAGCGCAAACGTGCGGACGCCGGCGGCGGACGGCTCCGGTCCCGCTCCCTTGCGTCGCTCGCGTTCCACCCCCAGCAACATCCCGATGCCGAAGGAAACGGCGAGTGCCAGCGCGGGGTCGGTCACATCTTCTCTCCCTCCTGGGGGAACGCCGGACGCCTCGGATGCACGCTCAGCGTGGCGGGTGGGCGGCGTTCCAGTCGGGACCCGCCCCGTGGCGGACGAGAACGCGGTACCGCCCGCCACCGGTGTACGTGTAGGGGACAGAGAGGACGTTGCTGTCCTTAGGCATGGGACCGCCGTTGGTGGCGAGGATCGCGGCTCCGTCCCGTGAGAGGGCGTATCCGATAAGACCTTGCGCCGGCGTTCCGACACGTCGAACCGCTCCCGTGAACGGATTGACCGTCTCGGCGAAGGACACGTCGTTGCCGGTCATCTCCGCCAGCAGACGCCTGCCGTCCGCCGACCACGCGGTCGCCCGCAGCCCAGCGAGCGATCCCCCAGGCTGGGTGCGGGTGAGCCGGTGCAGGCCGGCGCGGGAGGGTCTTGCCAGGTAGAGATCGAGCTTGCGGACCTCCCCGGAGCGGGGCGGTCTGCGCGATCGGGAGAACACGATCCATCGTGCCCCCCAGAGCGCCCAGGCGCTGTGGTGATCGCGCGTCAGTGGAACCGGCGAGCCGCTGCGGACGCCGGCGGTGTAGATGTCGGAGGTGCCCTGGGCATCACGCACGCGCGTGTAGACGACCCGGGCACCGTCAGGCGAGAACTGAACCCCCTCGAAATCAAACCCGGAGGCGACCGTACGCAGCACCCTGCCGGAGCTGACGTCGACGATCACGAGGCGCCGCGAGCCGACTGTCCCGGTCGCCGCGGCGACGGTGCGCGAGTCCGGGGACCAGCCGAGCGTGGCGGGATCGTTCCAGTGGTGAAGAAGGACGTGTGACCTCCCGCCGGCCGCCGGAACCACCGCCAGCCGTATGTCAATGCCCGCCACAGACCAGTAGGCGACCAGGCGACCGTTCGGCGAAATCTTGGGAGCCGCTCCCGGAGCCAGGCGCCGGGGGGCGGTGCCGTTGTCCCGGGCGCTCCATACCCACTGCGGACCCGGGCTCGGCGCCGAGAGGAACCCGCCGGTGCTGTAGACGAGCGTCGCGCCGGCGGGAGAGGCGCCGAGAGCCAATCCGCCGACGACGCCGCCGGCGGCGAGGAGGGCGCGGGCTGGTGACCCAACACGAGCAACGAACTGCCGGCGAGGCCAATGAGTGCCCATGCCCAGATCATCGCCGTCGTCGGGACAGGGCAGCATCCGTGGAGAGACACAGCAGGGCGCGGCATTCGTACTCACCCGGCGCGGCGCTTAGCCGCGTGACGGTCGCCACGCCGGAGAGAGGGAGGTTCAGCTCTACCTCAACCCCGCGAGGTCGGTCGCACCATGCCCACCGGCGGCTGTCTGGAGCACTGTCATACCTGCGGCTCGCCGGACCCGCCTGGGCGTGGCTTCGCGGAGCGACCGACGTCCAAGGCGATGGGTGGCCCGACTGTCACATGCCTGGCCAGATGCTCAATCTCCCTGCGGGTCCCCGTTCCAAGGCCCCGCCGGGTGACGTTCAAAGCGCCGGCGGCCATGCCGAGTCGCAGCGCCTCGATGACGCTCAAGCCGCGGGCCAGTCCGACGCCGGTCGCGGCGAACATCGAATCGCCGGCACCGCGGTAATCGAGCGCGCGGAATACCGGAGCCGCGAGCTCCACCTGGACGGGGGCGGAGCCATCCTCGACCAGCAAGGCCGGCTTGGCGCCGCGGGAAACGAGGACTCGGGCGGCGCCGGCGGCGTGGAGGTGCTGGGCGGCGATATTCAGATCCGAGGCCGAGCTGCCGGCCGCCCATCGCTCGCTGAGCAGTTCCTCCTCGCTCAGCTTCAGCAGATCGAGCCCACCCTCGAGTGCCGCTCTCAGTGGCGGTCCGGTCAGGTCGGCGATTACACACTTGCCGTTTGTGCGCAGGTCCGTGGCCAGGCGTCGATACAGGTCTGCGTCGATGAGATCCGGTGGCTGACAGCCGGTCAGGAGGGTCACGTCCGCGTCCAGCCCCGCGCCGAGAGCGATCCCGTATAGCTCATCGGCCGCGTGTCGTGTCAGCGGCAGGCTCTCGACATTGACGATCTCCATGCGCTGTCCGCCGCGCCGGTCGTGGACGTACACTCCGTTTGGCGTACCAGCGTCCACAGCGCTGAGGACGAGTGGCTCAGCGCTGATCAGCCCGTGGAGCACGCGACCTGGCTCGCCACCGAGCGCGCAACACAGGACGACCCGGGCGTCGAGATTTGCGGCCATCCTGGCCACCCAGAAACCCTGGCCGCCCGGGTGAAGGTGCACCTCGGGACGGGCTCGAGGGTCGCCCGCTCGCCGAGACGCGGCCGCCGCGGCCGTCGGACGCCTTGACAGGCAGCCCGATGGCTGCATATCATAGGCAGCCAGATGGCTGCCTATTCGTACATGGACGAGGTGTTCAGGGCGCTGGCCGATCCGAGCCGGCGGCTGCTGCTCGACAGCCTCAACGAACGTAACGGCCAGACGCTGCGCGAGCTGGGCTCGAGGCTGGACATGGCTCGCCAGTCGGTGAGCAAGCACCTTGCCGTGCTGGAGGCGGCCAATCTCGTCACGACCGTCCGCCGCGGGAGAGAGAAGCACCACTACCTCAACGCGGCGCCCATCAACGAGATCGCAGAACGCTGGATCACGCAGTACGACCGGGCCCGCGTGCACGCGCTCGCCGATCTCAAAAGAGCACTGGAGGACACCCCCGTGGACAAGCCCGCATTCGTCTACACCAGCTACATCCAGACCACGCCCGAACGGCTCTGGCAGGCGCTGACCGAGCCGGCGTTCACCGAGCGCTACTGGGCGATCACGTTCGGCTCCGACTGGAAGCCAGGCTCGACCATGACCTGGCACACGCGCGGCCTGACGATCGCCGACCCCGCGCAGGTCGTGCTCGAGTCCGAGCCGTATCGCCGGCTCTCCTACACGTGGCAGACCTTCACCCCAGAATGGGCCGAGTCGCTGGATCTCAGCGAGGATGCCCGCCGCCGTCTGGCCGCTGAGCCCCGCTCGAAGGTCACCTTCGAGATCGAGCCGCTCGCCGAGCAGGTCAAGCTGACGGTGATCCACGACGACCTCGAGCCCGGCGGCATGACCGGCTCACTTATCAGCGAGGGTTGGCCGCGCGTCGTTGCCAACCTCAAGACCCTGCTCGAGACCGGCGACACGCTCCCGGATCTGCAGCTGAACTCGCCGGCCAGGCTGGGGCTGACGCAGTGACCGGCATGACGATGGGGCCCACCCACCCCTCCCTGTCGGCATCGGCGCCGATGATGGCGGCAATGATGGCGGCGATGATGCTGCCCAGCGCGGTGCCCGCGATCGCTCGTCGCGCTCAGGAGCGCGACGGCGTGCTCGCCGCGCCGCTGTTCGCAGGCTCCTACCTGGGCACCTGGGCACTAGCCGCCCTCGTGATGTGCCTGCTGTACCGGCCGCCCGGCGCCATGGCCGCCGGAGCGCTGATGGTCGGCGCGGGCCTGTATGAGCTCACGCCGCTCAAGCGCGAGTGCCGCCGCCGCTGCCGCCAGCGTGTCCGCTCGGGCCTGCGGTTCGGCGTCTACTGCGTCGGCTCGAGCATCGGGCTGATGCTGGTGCTCGTTGCCGTGGACGTCATGAGCGTCGCGCTCATGTGCGCGGTCGCGCTCGTCGTTCTCGCCCAGAAGCTGTTCCCGCCCCAGCCTGCCGTCGACGTGCCTCTGGCCCTGGCGATCGTCGCCCTCGGCGTCGTCATCGCCGCAACCTGAACCCCAAGGAGACAACCATGACCACCCACACCACGGCCAGTCGCGAGCAGTGGCTCGCCGCCCGCCTCGAACTGCTTCAAGCCGAGAAGGAGCTGACCCGGCACAGTGACGCCGTGGCCCGCCAGCGCCGGCAGCTGCCTTGGGTCCTCGTCGAGAAGGACTATGGCTTCGAGACCGAAGCCGGCGCCGCGTCGCTGGCCGACCTCTTCGGTGGGCGCTCGCAGCTCCTCGTCTACCACTTCATGTTCGGACCCGAGTACACGGGCGGCTGCCCGTCCTGCTCGGCGATCGCCGATGGCTTCAACGGCTTCGCCGTTCACCTGGAGCACCACGACGTCGGCATGATCGCGGTGTCGCGCGCCCCGATCGCCGCGCTCCAGGCCTACAAGCGCCGCATGGGCTGGACCTTCCCGTGGGCCTCGTCGCTGGACAGCGACTTCAACTTCGACTTCAACACCTCGTTCACCGAGGACCAGCAGCGCTCGGGGACCATCGACTACAACTACCGTCCGACGGACACGACGTGGTTGCGAGACGCCGGCGAAGAGAGCGGCGCTGCCAGGAACGCCGCGATGACCGGCACCGACACGGCCACATACGTCCGCGAGCAGCCCGGAATGAGCGCCTTTGCCCTCGAGGACGGAGTCGTCTACCACACCTACTCGGCGTATGCCCGCGGCCTGGACGGACTGTGGGGCATGTACCAGTGGCTGGACCGGGCACCGAAGGGGCGCAACGAGACCGGGACGTGGCTCCGCCAGCGGGACCAGTACGAGTAGAGCGCCGCAGGCGCTTCCGTTTCCGGCGCTCCTGTCGGCGGCGTCGTCGCCGAAGGGGAGCTGCCCGGCGAGATCGATCGGGGTTTGAGCCTGCGATCAGCGCCCAGGCGTGGCGGCCGTGCGCTCCACGTCGCCCTCGGCGATGGCCGACGGCGTGCTCACGGGTTCTGTTGGGACGAAGTACCGATACGAGAGCGCAGCGAGGGCACCCCCCACGAGCGGGGCGACGATGAACAGCCAGAGCTGAGACAGCGCCTTGTGCCCCACGATGATCGCCGGGCCCAGGCTGCGGGCCGGATTGACCGAGGTGCCGGTCAGCGGAATGCCGATGAGATGCACGACGGTCAGTGCGACGCCGATGGCCAGCCCGGCGAAGCCCGGCGAGCCGACTCGGCTTGTGGCGACGAGTACCGCCGTCACGAAGATGTACGTCAGGACTACCTCGGTGGCGAAGGCGCCGCCCACGCCGATCCCAACCATCGATATCTTCGGCCCCCAGCCGTTTGCGCCGAGCCCCACCGCCGCGCGTGAATAGGCGGGAGAGCCGGAGAAGATTGCCCAGAGGACGAGCGCCCCAGCGATTCCGCCTGTGAACTGAGCCCCCCAGTAGCCGGCGGCCTCGGCCAGCGACATGCGGCCGGACAACACAAATCCGAGCGTGACCGCTGGGTTGACGTTGGCACCGGAAATGGGGCCGAGCGTGTAGGCCAGGGCGAGCAGGACGAACCCAAACGCCAGCGCGGTCGCGATTACCCCCGCGGATATGGACGTGCCCGCCAGGTGGAAGCCGAAGCTCAAGGTCGCCACCCCTACGCCCACAATCACCAGGACAGCCGTTCCCAGCGCTTCGGCGACCAGCTTTCGGTGGGTCATGACTGACCTCCTGTCTCTGTACGCGCCCTAAGCCTCCGCCTGGTCGTGGCGGGCGATCAGGACCTCCCGCAGTCACGCTATGGCTCAGCCATCCGTCGTTCAAGGGTGTCGGCATGCGCCTGATGCGCAAGCACACCAGAACACGCCGAGACCTCCGCCACCATCGATGGCGACCCACCTTATCGGCGGGCGCTCACCGACCGGCGCCGATCGGCGGCGGTGCCGAAGCGCATCGCACCGAGCGCGGGCGCGCTGACGCGGCGCGGCGCGCAAGACGCCGCGCCGATCGTCAGATGGCGCATCAGCGGCCGGTCCTCAGCATGAGCCGACGGCGTCGCGACTGGATGCGCCGCGGCGCCGCCCGGCACGCGAGCTCGCGCGTGCGAACCTTGGCCAGCTGATTGGTGAGAGCGGGATGCATGGGGCCTCCTTTGCTGTACACACAGCTACTTTAGCAACAGCTTTCTACACAGCTTTCCCGAAAGCGATTCGACGCAAAGGTAAACTCGGGGCGATGGCGAGGACCGGGAGAGATGCGGGCAATGAGCGCGAGCTCACGCTCGAGGACCAGGCCCGGCTGGACCCGCATGTCCGGCTCGCGCTGGCCACCTGGCCGCAGATCGATCCCGCGGTGGAAGGGATCGTCACCCGCATCGGCAAGGCGAGCCGGCAGCTCGACGCCGAGATGCGCGCCAGCCTCGCTCACGTGGGGCTCACCAAGGAGGAGTTCAAAGTCCTCATGGAGCTGCACGCGGGGCCGCGGACCCACGGCGCGTTGTGCCGGCAGCTCGAGGTCTCCACCGGCGTGATGACCAATCGCCTCGACAAGCTCGAGCGGGCGGGGCTGGTCAGCCGCTCCAAGGACCCCAGCGACCGTCGCGGCGTGATGCTCACCCTCACGCCAGCCGGCGCTGAGCGCCTTGGCGCGTACATCGAGCGGGGCGCCCAACGCGAGCGTCAGCTGCTTGAGGGGCTGACCGTCAACGACAAACGGCAACTCAACGTGCTGCTCACCAAGCTCGTCGATTCGCTCGAGGCCGAACTCGGTGAGTGAAGTCTGCACGCGGCAGCTCAACCAGGTGGTGGATCCTTAACCGAGCCGCCCCGGACCCGTCGCCGCGTACGCGCGTGCCTCGATGATCCATGGCTGTCGGGACACGAGGCGCCCGGGCGAGTCCGGCTGCTGCCAGACCACCCAGGATGAGCAACTCGACGCCGAAGAAGAGGATCGGTACGAGGAGCAACACCAGGATCGCCACCAGCGTGACCAGGAGCAGGGCCTCGGCGGGATCAAGAATGCCCGTCAGGGTCGCGGGCCGATGCCACCGTCAGGATTCACACCCCCCGCGTCCCCGCCATCCGCGGGTGCCGACAGCCCCTGAGCCCGCACCGGTCCTGCGGCGGGTCGCCGACGCGCGGGGCGGCGATCCGTCATTCCCCACAGCCCGGACTCGCACCGGCACCCGATGGTGGGGCCGCATGAGGGCGAGAAGCTCTGGCGTATGGTCCGTGGTCTTCGTCGTTGTCCCGTTTGTGGTCCCGTCCGGGATTCGCTCTGGGAGCGATTCAGGTGAGGCTGATGGTCGTGCCTTTGGTCGTCCGGCACAGCGGCCATGTGGCCGGTCCCACCGCATGGTGGGTCGGTGTCGCCCTCGTTGCCCTCATGGTGGCCTACCTCGGAGCCGCGGTGTGGTTCTGCGCCTGGTCAATGCGGCGGCGGCGCGGAGGCGATGATCCTGGTGAGGAGGGCGGCGGCGGAGGCGGGCAGCGTCGAAACCCACCGTCTCCGGTTGGTCCTTCCGACGCCGATCCGGCGTGGTGGCCCGAGTTCGAGCGCCAGTTCGCGGCGCACGTGGCCAGTCAGCTGACCGGTTCGAGTCCCCGCTTGACGAATTTCTGGAGTCATGACTGACTGCTGAGCGGGTTGGCCTGCGCAGAGCGCCGGTGGCGGCGTGCCTCGAATGCGAGCGTATTTGCGTGAGGGGCCACTAGTCAGCGAGGCGCTCGAGTGCTAAACCGAGGAGGAAACCGAGGGCCACCAGGAGAGGAGCAGCACGTGTCAATCGGCGGCGATCCGACACAGGGGCGCAAGGTCGGCGAGGACCCGTACGAAGATCCGACGCAGGGACGCAAGGTCGGTGAGGACCCGTACGAAGATCCGACGCAGGGGCGCGAGGTCGGTGAGGACCCGTATGACGATCCGACGCAGGGGCGCGAGGTCGGTGAGGACCCGTATGACGATCCGACGCAGGGGCGCAAGGTCGGCGAGGACCCCACCGAGGATCCGACGCAGGGGCGCTAGGGCCTCGTCCGCGCTGCTTGCCGCCCCGGTACCGTCAAGGGTGATGAAGCGACACTCCCGGGTCGTGTATTCGACCACCGACGGCGACCTGCGCCGGCCGCGTGACCCCAAGCTGAAAGAGCGCCGGGCCGACGGCGACCGGGTCAAGGTCCGGCGCGAGGTCGCCGGTCGCCGCGGCAAGGCCGTGACCACGGTCGCGGGTGTGCCGGTCGACGACGCGGGGCTGAAGGAACTGGCGGGCAAGCTCAAGAAGCGCTGCGGCGTCGGCGGCTCGGTCAAGGACGGCGTCATCGAGCTCCAGGGCGATCACCGCGACGTGGTGGTCGAGATCCTCAGGGCTGAGGGGTACACGCCCGTCCTCGCCGAGGCTGATGCGCGTCGACAGGTGGCTGTGGACGGCGCGGCTGTTCAAGACGCGCGCCCTGGCGGCGAGCGCCGTCACCGGTGGCCGCGTGCACGTGAACGGCGTGGCGGTCAAGCCGAGCCGTGAGGTCGGACCCGGCGACCAGCTCGAGATCACGACCGGGCCCGTCCGGCGGACGGTGATCGTGCGGGGCTCGGCCCAGCGCCGGGTGTCAGCTCCGGAGGCGGCGAACCTCTACGAGGAGACCGAGCAGAGCGTGGAGGAGCGCCGGCGGCAGGCGGAGCTGCGCCGGCTCGCCGGGCCGGTCAACCCCGGCGGGCGCCCAACCAAGCGCGACCGGCGCCGCTACGACGCCGGTCGCCACTGAGACCCCCGCCGACGGTCCCTGGCCGAGTCATCGTTGCCGTGGTGGCACGTCGCGAAGCTTCTCCGTCAGCTCCGCGATCTCCTCCATCGTGTAGCTCAGGCGGCGTCGCGCGGTGTCAGGCGGATGGTGCGACAGTCCCGTGCCGGGGCGCCACTCCTGCCGAGGTCTGATTGGCCGGGGCGCGAACCCTCCCCCGCAGTTGGGACAGACGTTGCGCAGCACGTTGTCGACGCACCCGGCACAGAATGTGCATTCATAGCTGCAGATCCGCGCGTCTGACGCGTCCGGGGGGAGATCGACGTCGCACAACTCGCAGTTGGGGCGCAGGGCAAGCATGGCCTCCCGCAATCATCGTCAGCTGTCGGCTCTCAGCGCAAGGACGAACAGCCCATCGATCCTGCCACGGGAGCTCGGTGACCCATGGTCCCTCAGGCGGCCGAGGTCACAAGCGCGGGCAACATCGTGATGCCGTGCTCGCCCGCCACCCGGGCCAGGCGCTCGGCGTCAGGCGGGGATGGGACCGGGAGCGTGTCGGTCTCCGCCTCCTCGCCAAACGCCTGCACGAAGGTGGCGAACCCGGCGGGCACCGAGCAGACGAGCAACCGGCACGGTTCGGCGGAGGTGACCTCGATGGTGTGGGCCTCACCGGCCGGGGAGAACGCGGCCTGTCCGGGTGACACGACCGTCGAGCCCTCGGCGGTGTGGACGGTGAGCTCGCCCTCGAGCACGGTCCAGCCTTCGCCGTATTCGTGGTGGACGTGCGGTGGCGGGCGGTGGCCGCGGGCGGCCGTCATCTCCAACAGATCGTAGGTGCCGTCGGTGGCGCCGGCATCCAGGAGGACGTGCACCAGGGTGTTGATGAACCAGATGGGAGTTGTCATGGGAGCAGCTTCCGACACATGAGTTATCGATGCAACTGAAGTCATCGCACCTATCATCGATGGCATCGATGCATGATCTCCGACGCCTGCAGGTGCTTGTCGCCGTTGGCCGCCATTCCTCGTTCTCGCGGGCTGCGATCGAGCTGGGCTACGCGCAATCGGTGGTCTCACATCACATCGCCGCGCTGGAGGATGAGGTGGGCTGCGTGCTCGTCGATCGCAGCCTGCGTCCGATCGCGCTCACCGAGGCCGGCCGTCGGCTGCGGGAGCACGCCATCGCGATCCTGGCTCAGGTCGACGATGCCCAAGCTGATCTGGAGGCGATTGCAGGTCTCCGGACGGGCAATGTCCGGGTCGGCGCCTTCTTGGCTGCGTGCGTCACGTTCATGCCGATGGTGGTGAGCCGGTTTCGCTCTGCCCTTCCAGACGTCGAGGTCCATCTCGAGCAGGTGCGGTCCGACGAAGCGCTGGATCGGGTGCGGACGGGGGCGCTTGATCTGGCGGTCATCTGGCGAGCGCATGGTGATGATGACGCGCCGGGCCGTGGCTTCGCCACCGAGACGCTCGCCGAGGAGCCGTATCGCATCGTCCTTCCAAGCGGGCACCGGCTCGTGCGTCGCCCGGCGGTCAGCCTCGCCGATCTCGCCGGCGAGCCGTTCTCGGGCCCGCGCGACGCCGGGGACGGCGCCCGCTACCACGCGTGGCTGCGCAACCTCTGCGCGCAGGCAGGCTTCACCCCGGACTGCCGGTTCCCGGTCGACGATGTGTCCGTCGGCCGGGCGTTCATCGCGGGTGGTCTCTGCGTCGGCCTGCTCCCGCATCTCACGGTGGCGGGATCAAACCCGGCGATCGTCGTCCGGGAGCTTCCCGGTCACGGCGGGTTTCGCTCCATCATCGCCTGTTGGCGTGCGGGGCGCGGCGTCCCCGGCGTCCCGCCGATGCTCGACCAGCTCCGCGGCGCCACGGCTGAGCTCATGGCGCTTCCGCAGGCCAATGCCACACGGCCGTGGGCTGGTTAGGGTGCGCCCGGCGACTCGGCCTCATCCTCGGCGGTCTCGACCGGCTCCGCTCTGCACCCGGTAGGCCCGCCGCTTGGGCTTGAGCGGACGCATCAGGAACTCGGGCCGGCGCTGCCGATCAGGTCCGAGGGTGGGGCGGGTCATCGCCAGCCACTCCTTGTAGACAGCGCGGGCGCGGCTGTGGTCGACGTAGACGTCGCCGTAGCGGTCCTCGTCCCGGGCCGGCTCGAGGCGGACAATCTGCAGCCAGCAGTTCATACCTGACCAAGGGTCCGGTTGGACGGGGAAGGCGAGGTTCTGATGCACTCCGGGGTCGGTCCAGGAGATGCGCGAGGAGTCCGGATCGTCGGACGCGAACGGCTCAACCATCCTGGTGTAGCGCAGCAGCCAGCTGTCAGGTCCGTGCGGGTGGGTGATGTCGACGAGTCCGGACACCCAGCGACTGCCCTCGCCATCGTGCAGGCGCCAGCGCCCCATGTGGTGGCTGAGGGCGCAGACGCCGGGTCGAATCGCCTCGGTCACCCAGGCGCGGGCGACGAGATGGCCGATTCGGGTGGTGACGCGGACCAGGTCATCGCTGGCCAGGCCGAGACGCGCAGCGTCGATCGAGTTGAGCCACAGGGGATGGGAGTTGGCGAGCTCGTTGAGGTACTTGGCATTGCCCGAGCGGGTGTGGATGAGGACCGGGAGGCGGAAGGTGGGCACCAGGACGAGCTCGCCGGCCTGCTCGTCGATGCGGCGGTGGGACACATGGGATTCGATGTAGCCCGGAGTGGCGTGCTCCGGCCAGCCCCAGTCGCGCATCGCCGTGGAATAGATCTCCAGACGGCGGGAGGGGGTGGGCCAGCCGGCCGTGACGGTTCCGTCATCGTGGCGAACGGCGATGGAGCCGGCCTCGCCGATCAGGGGCGGCTCGCTGTCGCCGTCCACCGGCGCGCGGTAGACGCCCTCTGCGTCGACGGTGGCGTCCGTGAGCTTGTCGGCGCCGACCGGCTGCTCGTCGACGCGGTACACGCTGTCCTCGACGGAGACCACGCCGAACCGGCGCATGTACTCCAACGGAGTGAGCCCGGTGGCCGCGGCCTTCTCCGGCAGCCCGGGCACGCTGTGCTCGAACATCCAGCCGTAATAGTCATCGACGGTCATTCGCTCCCCCGGTCGAGCCGGCGACTCCGCGTGGCGGCGGATGCCGAGTGATCCGTCGGGATCGATGCGCCACGTGAGCTCCAGCAGGAACTCGGTCTCCTCCCAGACCTCTCCCGGGTTCGCATCCCTGGTGTCGGCGACGGGGCGGCGGAGCTTCTCCATCGCCACCCGCCGCACCGGCTGACGGAAGCCCAGCCACTTGCCGGAGTGAGTCTCGTAGGACATCGTGTCGTGGCGCTCTGCGGCGTGGCCCATGGGCAGGACGTAGTCGGCGAACTCGGCGGTCTCTGACCATGTCGGCGTCAGCGCCACGTGCAGGCCGACCTTGTCCGCATCGGCAAGCGCCTTGATCCAGCTGAAGCCATCCGGTGCCGTCCAGATGGGGTTCCACACCCGCGAGAAGTACACGTCGAGCCGTCCGCGGCCGTCCTCGAGGAGATGGGGCAGCAGGATCGACATCTCGTTGGTCGACAGCGGGTACTCGCGGGGCCAGATGAGCTCGTTCCACCGGTCGTTGGCCTCCGGCGCGTTCGGGCCCTGCGGGATGATCTTGTCCCAGGAGTTGGGACTGGTCCCGCCGACGGTGCCGACGCTGCCAGTGAGCACCAGCACGAACCACATCGCCCGGGCGACCTGCCAGCCGCCGAGGTTGCCCGCGCACGCCGACCGCCACACGTGAGCCGCCAGCCGGTGATCACACCCGGCGATGGCCTGCGCGGTCTCGGCGATCAGGTCGGCGCCGATCCGTGCCTCGTGCGCGGCGTACTCGAACGTGTAGCGGGCGTAGTCGGCCTCCAGGCGCTCCAGGAACGTGTCGAACTCGACGGCCGCGTCGGGATGAAGCTCGCGCAGGTACGTCTGCCAGTTGACCCAGCGGCGCACGTAGGCCTCGTCGATCTGGCGGGTGCGGATCAGATATGACGCGACGGCGAGCAGGATCGCGGCCTCGCTGCCCGGCCACGGGGACAGCCACAGGTCGGCCTTGCCCGCGGTGTTCGACAGCCGCGGGTCGATGACGATGACCTTGGCGCCATCCATCTGACCCTCCAGGATGCGCTGGGCATGTGGATTGAAATAGTGCCCGGTCTCCAGGTGGCTGGAGAGCAGCAGGATCACGCGCGCGTTGGCGTGATCCGGGCTGGGGCGGTCATAGCCGGCCCACAGCGCCATCCCCAGGCGGGCGCCGGCCGAGCAGACATTGGTGTGCGTGTTGTACCCGTCGACACCCCAGGCCTCGACGGTGCGCTCCTGGAAACCGTCCTCGCCGGGACGGCCGACGTGGTACATGATCTCGTCCTGGCGACCATCGAGGATCGCCTGGCGGATGCGGGCGGCGATGTCATCCAGCGCGTCGTTCCAGCTGACGCGGCGCCATCCGCCGGCGCCGCGCGCGCCGGCGCGCTTGAGCGGGTAGAGGATCCGCTCCGGGTCGTTGAGCTGGTTGATCGTCGCCGGGCCCTTGGCACAGTTGCGCCCGCGTGAGCCGGGGTGTGCGGGGTTGCCCTCCAGCTTCCTGATCGACAGGTCGTCGCGGTCGACGTAGGCGAGCAGGCCACACCCGGACTCGCAGTTGAAGCAGATCGTCGGCACCAGCATGTAGTGGTGGGCGACCTTGCGGGGGTGGGCCTTGGCGTCGTAGGCGACGTGATCGTCCCACTCCGAGACGGGCGGAAAGTTGGACAGGTGCTCGTGGGCACGGGCACCCGGCAGCGCCCGTCCGGGCCCATCGTCCGGGACGGAGCCCGGGCCGGGGCGCTGATCGCTCACCTCATGCTTCCGGCTCATGACAGGGGGACATCCTGGCCGGCGCGGACGAACACCGACTCGTAGGCCAACAGTCCCGCCTGGGCGATGAGCCCGCCGACCGCCGCCCAGCGCCGGCGCCGACCGCCCAGCGCCGGCGTCGCCACCGCCGCGCCGAGCGCGGTCAGGCCGACCGCGCCGTAGCGAAACAGCCGGGCATAGCGGCCATGGGTGATCATGCGAGCCGCCGCCGCGGCGTTCCTGGTCTCATGGGGCGTGGCGTATTCGGCGGCGAGCATTCCCAGGTTGGCCACGCACCCACCGACGAAGGCCCGCGTCAGCCACCGCCGTGCCTCGGTGCCCAGCTCCATGAAGCCCGCCGCGGTCAGCAGCGCCCCGGAGCCGGCAACCGCCGCCTGGGCGATCAGGCTCCACAGAAGCTGCGGCGACTGCCACAGATCACGGCCCTCGGCCTGTCCAAACAGAAACGCCGTGTAGCCGGCGGCCATCGCCCCGCCCGGGGCTGCCGCCCAGCGCAGCCACCGCAGCGTCGTTTGGGCGACGGGCGCTCCGATGAACCCCAGCCTCTCGGCGATCCCCACCGCCAGCCAGCCGCCGGAGACCAACCCGTAGGCGGTGAGCACGAGCGCGCCCTTGAACAACCAGGAGTCAGGGTTGGGCTTGGTGAAGATGTAGAGGACACGGTCCGGGCGCTTGAGGTCCCAGGTCAACAGGATCCCGGTCACCCCGGTGCCTGCCGCCGCCAGGCCCGGGGCCACCAGCGTCGTCAGCTGCTCGAGCTCCACCCCACGGGTCAGCGCCCCACAGGCGATCATCAGCGCCCCGGCGCCCACCCCCTTGGTCCACAAGTACGTCGTTACCCGCCAGCCCCAGGGCCGCGGATGGGCGGTGTTCAGCGTCGTGTGGGTGCCCGCCACCGCATCCGGGGCGAGATCGCCGGCCACGGCCGCCCGGTGCTCGTCCGGCCGCGCCCAGATGTAGGAGGCGTCGACCGGCGCCAGGAGCGGGTCGAGCACCGCTCGGTCGGCGCCGATGTACAGGACGTTCGGACCGGTGTTCTGCTCCGGCGCGCGGACCGATGTGGGATGGGTCGCCACCAGCCTGGCGATGCCTGACTGGGGATCGTCGAGGTCGCCGACCCAGATCGAGTGGGTGGGGCAGACGACGACGCACGCCGGCTCGAGGCCCTCGTCGATGCGGTGAGCGCAGAAGTTGCACTTGGCGGCGGTATGGGTGTCTTCATCGATATAGATCGCGTCGTAGGGACAGGCCTGCAGGCAGCTCTTGCACCCGATGCAGCGCTCGCTGTCGAAGTCGACGATCCCGTCATCGCGCTTGAACAGCGCCTGCGTGGGGCACATCGTCACGCACGGCGCATCGGTGCAGTGGTTGCAGCGCAGCACGCCGAAGTCGCGGGTGGTGTCCGGGTACTCGCCCCGATCGACGTACTTCACCCATGTGCGGAACTGGCCGACCGGCACCTCGTGCTCGGTCTTGCAGGCCACGGTGCAGGCGTGGCAGCCGATGCAGGTCCGCTGATCGATGGCAAAGCCGTAGCGCACCCCTGCCGCCTCCTCTCTGTGTGCTGCGGGTCCGAGCGCCCTCGTCGTCGATTCTCGAGCATTCCGCCGCCGTCCGCCGGCGCGCTCGCCCGGAGCGCGCCCATGCGCCGGATCGGATTCTGTCACAACCGCATCGTTGTAACAATGATGAGGTTGTCCTCGACAGTCTCGCGCCCAGCGCCATCGGCAGGGTTGGCCTCGGCGCCGGCGCAACCTCATGACCTCGCCCCACACCGCGCACCGGCGGGGTCGCTGTCCTGGACGATCTTGAGCAGCCGGGATATAAGAGGCGTCCTCTGGCCGCCGGGAGGCAGCGCGGGAACGTCGCCCACAGGCGCAACTCGGCCGGTGTGTTCGCGCTCGCGCTCGCCGTCATCGTGACCGTGGCGATGGCCGTCTTCAGTTCCAACGCGAGTGCTGGTGCGCTCATGGGCTCGAGCACGTGCACGCAATGGAGCTCCGCAAACCACGCCCTGCAGTCTGCCTACTCACGCCGCTACATCGGCGCGCATGCCGAGAACGGATTCCTCAGCGTCTCCACCGTCACATCGGCGATCGACCGGGACTGCGTGACGGCGGCGTACCTGGGAGAGAGCGACGACGTGAGCGTCGCCGGCGCGATCAAGCACGCCTATTGACGGCCGCTGCGCGCTCAGGCCTCGACGACGAACAGGCTGTTCCCGTCCGGATCGCGCAGCCAGAACATCGGCGGCACCGGGGCGCCGTACCGGGTGACCTCCGGATCGACGTCGACACCGCGCTCTGTCAGCAGCGCGTGGTAGCCATCGATGTCGTCGGTCTGCAGCGAGATTCCGGTGTCAACGCCGGGGCTCGGCTTGCCGGGCGGCGGCGGAACGATCGCGATCGTGGTCGCGGCCCCGGCAGGCCCCACCTCGAGCCAGCGGTACTGATCGCCCATCGGCACGTCGGTGCCCTTGGCGAGACCGAGTCGGCCGACGTAGAAATCGAGCGCGCGGTCCTGGTCGGAGACTGGCACGACGACGGTCGCGACCTGCTTGATGTGTGGGCTGGTGGTGCTCATGGGCTCCTCCTGGGTAGGCGGTGATGCCGATGTAGACCCGCCGATCGGGGAAGATTCATCGCCGTGAGCGTCTACGTGGATCACGCGTTTGCGTTTGGCGACTGGGGGCGCTGGAGCGGGGGCGGGCACCTGCAGGCCGACACCGCGGCGGAGCTGCACGCGTTCGCCGAGCTCATGGGGCTGCGCCGGGAGTGGTTTCAGTCAAAGCCTGGCCGTCCGGAGAACGACCACTACGACCTGACGCGGGTCGGCCGGGACCTCGCGCTCCAGCTGGGGGCGGTCGCCGAGGACAGACGCACCGGGGCGAGGCGACGCCGGGCGGTCCGGACCGCCGCGCGGAGCGTCGTCTCATAGGGCGTCGAGCAGCGACTGTGCGATCGCCCGTCGCGGACGATCGCCCTTGGCCTCGTACAGCGCGAGCGCCGAGCCGGCTGCGCCGGCCGCCTCGTCGGGGTGACCAGCCGCCGCCAGGACCGTGGCCAGCGTCAATCTGGCCGTTGCCCGGACATCCGGGAAGTCGGTCTGGTCGGCGAAGTCGACCGCGCGGCGGGCCTCCCGCTCTGCCTCATTGCTGTCGCCCTCGGCGAGGGCGAGCTCGGCGCGGACGCCATGGGTGATGGCGAAGTTGATCACGTCGTCGGCGGCGCTCAGCGCCAGGCACTCGGCGATCGCCCGGTGCGCCGCGGCCCGGTCGCCCCGCATCGCCTGGACCTCGGCGATCCGGGCCTGGACCGTCGAGCGGTAGCCGTCCTCGCCGGACCTCAGGTAGATGGCGTCGCAGCTCTCCAGGGCGGAGAGCGCCGCGTCCAGGTTCCCTTCGAGGCGCTCGACCTGCTCGACTCCCTCCCAGCCCATCGTCTGCAGGGTGATACCAAGCTCGGCCGCCGTGTCCCGCGCGCGCTCGGCCCACCGCCGGGCGTCGTCGAGCCGGCCGTCCATGCGGGCAATTGAGCTGTGCCCCCACTCGGCGAAGGCCTGGACGAAAGCGCCTTGGCCCTCGCGCTCCACCCACTCCAGCTCGGCGGCGATCCCTGCCGTGTCGGTCGGCCCGTAGACGAGGGTTGAGACGTAGTACGCCAGCGCCTGCGACCGCAATCCCGCGTCGCCCGCGCGCGCCGCGTGCTCGGCGGCGAGCCTGATCTCGCGCGCGGCCGGGGTGGCCCGGCTGCGGAGCCAGTGCGTGAAGAACGCCAGCAGGTGCGCCTTGGCCAGGCCGCGCTCGTCGCCGGCTGCCGAGAACTCGTCCAGCAGCCCCGGCAGCCGCGCCTTGATCTCCGCGATCGTCTTCTCCGGCTGACTCTGGTGCTGCCATTCGAGCCGGAGCAGGGCCGTCCGCCCCGTGGCATCTGGATCCCGCTCGGCGGCAGTCAGGAGCTCATCGACGCGACCGCGCTCCCCGGCGGGGAGGAGTTGCTCGGCGAGGTCGAGCCGGAGCCGTGTGCGCAGCCCGTGGTTTGCGGGGGCCAGCGCCAGCCCTCGCTCCAGGAGGTTGCGGGCCGCGGCCGGATCGGCGCGCAGCGCCGCCTGCCGACCGGCCGCGTGCAGATGCTCGGCCGCGCCGCTCGCCAGCCGGGGATCCACCTCCCGGCCGAGCTCGTGCTGGTAATGGGCCGCCTGCTCGAGGTGCCACCCCGCGATCTCGTCGAGTTCGACGAGTCCGACCGCCGCCTGCTCCAGCCACTGCGCGAACCGCTCGTGCAGCTCGGCCCGCGCCGCCTTCGGCAGACCGTCGTACGCCGCGTCGCGGATGAGCAGGTGGCGAAACCGAAACGCGTCGTCGCCCTTCAGCGTGGCGGGATACGGGCGGATCAGCTCCTTCCGGACCAGCTCGACCAGTCGCGCCTCCACCACCGCCGCCAGCCGATCGTCGGCCAGCGCGCGGACGGCGAGCCGGTGGAAGACCTCGCCCTCGACGGCGCCGCGCTCTAGGAGGTCGCGCTCGTCGGCCCCCAGGCGCTCCAGCCGCGCGGCGATGACCGCCTGGATGGTGGCCGGGACCTGGACCGTGCCGCCCTCGCGGGCCAGCGCCAGCATCTCCTCCAGGAACAGCGGGTTGCCGTCGCCGGCGGCGATCACCCGGGCCCGGGCCCGGGGTTCGAGGTCGTCGCCGAGGTTGGCCAGCAGCGCCTCCGATTCGGCGACGGCCAGCGGCTCGAGCAGGACCGTGGTGGCGTTGAGCTTGCCCCCGCCCCAGGCGGGCCGCTCCTCCAGAAGCTCCGGGCGCGCTGTGCACAGCAGGAGGAGCGGGGCGCCCCGGGACAGGTCGGCCACGTGGTCGAGCAGGTCGAGCAGCATCGGCTCGGCCCACTGCAGATCATCGATATGCAGGATCACGGGCAGCTCCTCCGCGAGTGACTCCAGCAGCCGGCGAACCTCCCAGAACAGCTCCTCCGGCGTCGCCACGCCGCCGGTGTTCAGCCGGTCGAGCACGGGCTGGGCCGGCTCGCCGACACTGATGAGCGCCTCGACCAGCGGCCAGAAGGTGACCCCGTCGCCGTAATGTAGGCACCGCCCGCGCAAGACGGTCGCCCGGTCGCCGACACGCGCCAGCAGCTCGGCGACCAGCCGGGACTTGCCGACGCCCGCCGTGCCGAGCACGGTGAACAGATGACAGCGCGCCTCCTCCAGAGTCCGGTCCCAGGCCTGCGTGAGCAGCCGCAGGTCCCGCTCCCGTCCCACGAGCGGCGCGTCGAAGTGGCGGGCGAAGCCCTCGGCGATCGGATCGACCGACAGCAGCCGGAACGCGTCGACCCGGTCGGACTTGCCCTTGAGCTCGAGCGGCGCCAGCGGCTCGACCATCACCGCGTCCCGCACCAGGCGCAGAGTCTCGGTGCCCAGCACGATCTCTCCGGGCGCCGCTGCCTGCTCAAGCCGGGCCGCGACGTTGACCGCATCGCCGATCGCCATGTTCTCGCCTTCGCCCATGAACACCGGCCCGGTGTTCACACCCGTGCGGAAGCGCAGCGTTACGCCCACTTCGTCGGCCACCACCGGCAGCTGGTCGCGGATCTCCGCAGCCGCGCGCACCGCCCGGAGAGCATCGTCCTCGTGCACCTGCGGGATGCCGAAGACCGCCATCATGGCGTCGCCGATGAACTTCTCGACCGTGCCGCCGTGGCGCTCGATCGTCGCCCGCAGCATCTCGAAGTACCGGTTCATCACTCCCTTCAGCACCTCGGGATCTAGCTGTTCTCCCAGCGCGGTCGAGCCGGTCACGTCGCAGAACAGCGCGGTGACGACCTTGCGCACCTGGCGGGGAGGCGCGGCCGCCAGCGGCGCCCCGCAGCCCGGACAGAAGCGGAAGCTGTCCGGGCTCTCGGTCTCGCACTGGGCGCAGGTCACCATCCGCCCATCCATACCGCTAACCGTCCTGGAATGCCAGCGATGGATGCGTCACCGCCAAGCGGCCGCGCATGTTCTCCATCAGCGAGGAGGACGCGGGGGCCGTGGTGAGCGCGTCGAGCAGGTCGCTCCCCTCGATCCGCTCGCACCGGCAGTCGGTCACCGCGGTCACGGTCGCGGTCCGCGGAATCTGCTTGAGCACACCGATCTCGCCGAAATAGCTTGGTGCCGTCATGGTGCGCAGGCTGCGCTGGGACCCGCCGGACTCGCCGCGAGCGGTCACCTCCACCTCCCCGTCGACCAGCACGTACAGGGCATCGGCGGGGTCGCCCTCGCGGAGGATGGCGGTACCGGCCGGGAACTGCCCCTCCGTTTCCGAGCCGGCCAGTCGCTCCAGCACGGGCCGGGACGCGGCGGCGAAGATGCCTAGCCCCTCCAGCCGGACCACGCGCGGCGCCAGCGCCGTCGCGCGGGCCGCCGTCTCACGGTCGATCGCCAGCAGTGCGGGAAAGCCGAGCAGTCCCAGCGCGGTCGGCGCGAGCGCCAGGATGATCAGCGCCGCGTCCAGGCCGAAGGCGCTGATCACGGCCGGGGCGATGAGTGCCCCCAGGGAGACTGCGCCCAGCACGAAGGCGAAGAAGATCCCAAACACCCGCGCGAGCTGGTCGCTCGGGACAGCGCGCTGCAGGGCCGTCACCGCCAGGACGTCGACGACGAGCGTCGCCCCGCCGCGTCCGATCTGAAGAACGAAAGCGAGCGCCGGGCTGTGGATCACCGCCAGCAGCGCGGTCGGCAGGCAGTACCCGGCGGTGCCGCCCAGGATGATCGGCGCCAGCCGCGGCGAGCGGGCCAGCCGGTCGACGGCCACGGCCATCAGGATCCCGCCGATCCCCAGCCCGGCCAGCAGATAGCCGAAGCCCTGTGAGCCCGTGCCCAGCCGTTGCGCGGAGACGGCGACGAACACGACGGTATCGGTGCCGTACACAAAGCTGACGAGCGTGCTGAACGCCACCAGGGTGCGGGCCGCCGGCAGCGAGACGATCGTCCGCACCCCGGTTGTCATCTGCCGCCACGGCCCGGCCGACCCACCCTCGGTGACGTCGACCGGCCGGCTGCGGACGTCGACCCGCGAGACGAGGGCCGCCGAGAACAGAAAGCTGGCCGCGTTGATGCCGAACACCAGGGCCGGTGAGCCGGCGAACAGCAGCAGGGCTCCGATCGCCGGGCCGGCGATGACCACCAGGTTGTCGATCGTGTCGTTGAGGGCATTGGCCGCGACGAGGTCGTCCTCGTCGACGACCGACGGGATGGTGGCCGCGACGGCGGGGCTGTAGACGACACCGGTCGCCGAGGTCAGCGCGGCCGCCAGCAGCACCAGCGCGACCGGCGCGGTGGCCGCGGCGAGGACCGCCGCTGCGCCCTGCCAGACGGCGCAGCCCAGATCCGCGCCGATCATCAGCCGGATCCGCTCGGTCCGTTCGGCGATCACGCCTCCGTACGGGCTGAGCACGAGTGCCGGGACGAAGCGCACCAGGCTGGCCGCGCCCACCAGTCCCAGTGAGTGGGTCCGATCGAACACGAACGCCAGCAGCGCGACGTTGTACGCCCAGGTGCCGGTCGATGACACCGTCAGCGCGCTCAGGAGCAGCCGCAGGTCTCGGTGGCCGAGCGCCGACCGATAGCCCCCCAGCCAGCGCTCGAGCAGGCCGCCGTCCACGCTCGCGGCGGCGGGCGCGCCCACTACTTCAGACCGTCGATACGGGCCCGCAGGTCGTCGAGCAGCGGTGGGCGGGGCTCGACGCCGACGCCGCGCAGCGCCTGCTCGAGGTCGGCCAGGATCGCCGCGCGGGCGTCCTGATCGGCCCTGGCCCGGGCGGCCAGCTCGTCGATGGCCGTCCGCGTTCGGGGCAGCTCGATCGCGGCCTGGACCCAAGGCGGCGGCGCCGGGGGCAGGGCGGCGATCATCTCGGCAAGTCGTTCCTCGTCAAGCTCGGTCATTCGCCCACTGGACGGCTGAGCGCCGGCGATTCTTCCGTCAGATGCTCAAGTCGGCAGCTGAGGCGGCTGCGTCCGTCGCCGCCTCAGCGGACCGGCGGGCACGCTCGGCGATCTCCGGGCGTGCGCTCACGACCAGATTGATCTCCACCAGCCGGGCCGCGGCCTGCGCGGCGGCCGCCGCCAGGTGCGCGGCGATCATCGCGTCCGCCCGGACATCCCCTGACCCCCTGGCCGCGATCACGCGCGCGAGCTCCGCAATGTCCGCGGCCCTGGCCGCGAGCTCCAGCGGGGGTCCCGCGGCCTGTTCCACAACGCGTCCGAGCCGGCGGTCGCGCTCCTGGTCGTCCGCGCCCGGACCCACCTCTCCCCCTCGCTCCAGCAACTCCTGTCTCGCCGCCTCGTAGGCCGCGGCGTCACGCCGTGCCAGCGTCAGGGCACGCCGGTGCAACGCCTGAGCCTGGGCTCGCATCCCGCCGGCCTCGCTCCATTCCGGACGCGACGAGTCGGCCGCGGCGGCCGCCAGCGATGCGGCCAGCGCGGCTACCACGCCGGCGACGACTCCGCCGGCGGGGTAGTCGTCACCTCCGGCCGCGTCCTCGGCCAGAACGGCGATCAGCGAATCAAGGCGCATCGCAGGGAAGATTCTCCACCTGAGGTCCGTCCTGTGGACATCGTTTCACCTCACGAAGGAGGAAGGCATGCAGGACGAGCGCAAGACCGAGCAGGACGCGGACGAGGTCGAGGGCCACATCCGTCCCAAGGCTGCCCCGCCGGCGGAGGATCCCGGCCGGTTCATCGGCCGGAGCGAGGACGAGGACCTCGAGGTGGAGGCCCATAGATGGCCCAGGACGCCCGCTCCTCCCGAGGATCCGAACGCGCGAGTCGGCTGACGGCCGCGCATCAGCGTCTGAGCACGCTCTCGATCTCGATCAGCAGGCGAGCGCCGGCCGCTCGGCGCTCGCCTTGGAGGCCATCGAGCGTCGCCGCCAGACGGGCCACGGCCCGGAGATCGTCGCCGGCGTCGCCGAGCAGCCCGTCGATGCGCCGCGCGTGCAGGAGGAGGTCGAGCGCGATGGCGGCCTGGGTGGCGAACAGCTCCAGCAGATCCATCTCGGCGACGCTGAAGCGGCGGCGCTCCGGTCGGTCGAGCACGTTGAGCACGCCGAGCACGCGGTCGCCGCGCTCCAGCGGCACGGCCATCAGGCCCCTGGGCACATAGCCGGTCCGGCGCGCTTCATCGGCGGCGAAGCGGGGATCGGCGGTCACGTCCTCCACCACCAGCGCCTGTCGTGATTCGGCGACCCAACCGGCGATTCCGGTGCCGGCCGGGATTCGCCGGCCGATCAGCGTGTCCTCGCCCTCGCCGGTCACGGCCGCAAACTCCAGCTCGTGGGTCGCGTCATCCAGGAGCATGATCGAGGCGGCGCGGGCGCCGAAGATTGCACGGGCGACCTCGACGATCGACTGCAGCAGCGAGCGGTGGCCCTCCCGCGCCGCGACTGCTCCGGCGGCGACAGCGGCACGCAGGTCGTCAGGCGACATCACTCACCCCTCCATGTTGGTTGCCGTCTCGCGGAGCACCGTCTTGAGCTGGAACGGCGTCAGGCCCGGGTGCTTGGCCAGGATGAGCGCACAGATGCCGCTGACATATGCGGTCGCAAACGAGTTCCCCGCGGCCACGATGCGCGCCCCCCCCAGCCAGGCGATCTCGATGTCGATGCCCCGGGCGAAGATCTCGACGGGTGGCTGCGGGTTGTAGAGGAACTCGAACGGATCGTTGCCGTCGTGACTGGCCACCGAGACAACCGACGCAAAGCGCCACGGGTAGCTGCGGATATCGAGGTTGTGCGCCGCGGCGACGATGATCGTGCCGCCGAAATAGGCCTCGTCGGCGATCTCATGGAGCGCGGCCGCCGTCTCGCGCTTCGGCGTCGACAGGCTGAGGTTGACGACTTCACAGCGCTGCTCGACGGCCCAGCGCAGTCCCGTGAGCAACGCCGAGGCCCCACCCCGCGCGCCCTCGCCCAGCACCCGGACGCTCCACACCTCACAGCCGGGTGCCATCGAACGCACGATGCCGGCGCACGCGGTTCCATGTCCCGCCACGTCGCCCGCTGCATCGTCGACGACCGCCGGCTCGCCGTCCGCGGCGGTCTCCACCGCGACCGCGCGCTGGATTCCGCCCACCAGCTCATGGCTGCCGTCGACCCCGCTGTCGACGATCGCCACGCGCACCCCGGCCCCGTCCGAGCCGCCCCAGGCCCAGTCACGATCGATGCGATGCGGCCAGGTGCGGGGCAGGTCGCGGGTGCGCGGGTCGTTTCGGTGCAGGCTCCAGGCGGGGAGCTCGTCCTCGAGCTCGCTCATCCGGAAGCGTCGCCGAGCTCGACCCGCAGCTTCGCCAGGCAGCGGCTGATGCGGCTGGCGATCGTCCCCATGGGAATCTCGAGGGCCGCGGCGATCTCGCGGTAGGTCTCGTCGCGCGCGAAGAACCGGTCGAGGATCTCCTGACAATCGTCGGTCAGCGTGGCCATCGCCGCCCTGACGCCGACGGCAAGCTCGATCTGCTCCAGCTCCCGGCTCGCCCGGTCCTCAATCGCCTCCACCGACTCGTCGCTGAGCTGTTCCCGGCGTGATTGCCGGAGCCGGTCGATCGCCAGTCTGCGCGTCAGCTGGCCGATCCAGGGTCGGATCGCCGCGTCGGAGCGGAGCCCCGGAAGATGCTCGAAGGTGCGGGCGAAGACCTCCTGAAATACCTCCTCGGCGTCGTCGTCGGACAGGCGATACGCCTTGATCGCGATGGCGTAGACGTAGCGCGAGAAGCGCTGGACGAGCGCCGCCCACGCCTCCTGGTCGCCGGCGCGGCACGCGCGCGCAAGATCCTCGTCGCTCCGCTTCCCGGCCACCGTTCCGAGTCCCATCGGTCCTCCAATGCGCCCGCCTCCCGGCGCGCCTCTCGCCGCGGACCCAAGCCTAGTCTCACCCTGGGCGCGTGTCGAGGCGCCGCGCCCGGTTGACTTCTGGAAGAACGCTCGCGCGCGTGGCCGTCAGATGACCGTATCCCGTCGTCACAATCGGAGACGCTGATGCGTATTCGACTCGAGATGCGCGTTGACCGGACGGATGCGGAGCTCCTGGAGAGCGGTGCTGCGGCGGATTTCGGCCGGTTCTATGACCGTCACGTCGATGCGGTGACTGCGTTTGTCGGCAGCTGGCACCTTCGGCCCGAGCTGGTCTATGACCTGGTTGCCGAGACGTTCGCAAGGGCATTGGAGCACCGCATGCAGTACGACGGGCAGAAGGGACCGGCGGTCGCCTGGCTGTTGGGCATCGCCCGGAACCTGATGATCGATTCCGCCCGCCGCGGCCACGTCGAGGCCACGAGTCGTCAGCGGCTCGGCATGGCACGGACCGAGCTCGACGATGAACAGTTGGAGCTGATCGCGGAGCGCGGCCGGACTGACCTCCGAGGAGCGCTCGGATCGATCGAGCCGGGCCAGCGCGAGGCCGTGATCCGGCGGGTCGTGCTGGAGCAGAGCTACAGCACGATGGCTGCCGAGCTGCGGTGTTCCGAGCAGGTGGTGCGAAAGCGGGTCTCACGCGGGTTGGCCGCACTGCGGGAGATCGTGGAGGGAAGGCGATGACCGATCCGTTCGAGATTCTGCGGGGCGAGCTGGTGCGGGCCGCCGAGGCTGTGGCGGCCGATCAGCCGCGCGCTGCCCGCGGGCGCCCTGGGTGGCTGCGCGGGCGCGGGCGTCCGCTGGCGCTCGTCCTGGCCGCTCTGGTGATCACCGGCTCGGCCGCGGCGGCGGTTGTGTCGTTGACCGCGAGCCGCTCCCAGCCTTTGGCCGGGCAGGTGCCCGGGAGGATTGAACCCGCGTCGCTGGCCGGCTACCGCTACACCATCACGGTCACGCCGAGCCTGGCTGCCGGGGAGCCTGGGTGGAGCAGTTCGATCTCCTACATCCGTGACGGCCGGCTGGGGTACGGCGAAGGTGGCGGGGGAACATACGCGACGGTCTCCAACCCCGTGTTTGGCGGCAATGCCGACGCCTTTGCGTTCAGCTCTCCAAGCCCCACCCGGCGTGGCGACACGGTCGCGTTCGTTCTCACCAGCCCCAGCGTGGCCGCGGTTCGCATTGGCACCCGCTCGATCACGACCTTCACCTCGCCCCAGCTGCCGGCCGGCGATCGCGCGGCGGTGTTCTTCCTGCCCCCGCAGGCTCCGTGGCTGGTCACCGGGTGGGCCGAGGGACAACCCATCCGCTCCTACTTTCATATCCCCCGGGAGCCCGGCTACCGGGGACCCCACCGCATTCCCACCCTCGCGGTCCTTCCGGTGGATCGAGGTGGCCGGGTCATCGCGACGCGGCCCAGGCCGATGAACGGGCCGTTCCCGTTCTTCTGGCAGGCGCCGAGCGCGGTGACCCCCAACAACCACCAGCCGCCGTATCACGGGCGTACGCGGCCGCGTCCGGGCGTCTGCGAGGTACAGCAGGACGGCCTGCCGGCGCTGCGTCCTGAGTGGGGACACACGATCAGGACGATCGCCCCGGCCGCGGACTCGGTGGGCGAGTTGTTCCTGTCCTGCCTGGACACCGAGTACTACCTCCATGGCTGGCCGATGACGCTCGGGGTGCTGCTCGATGCTCGCCGGCCCGGTCGCGTGCTCGGCTCGATCCCGGGCGCCACGCCGGTGGGAGGCGACCCGGAGATCGTCAACCTCGCCGCCGCCCATCTGTCCGCCCGTCGCCAGGGCGAGGCATGGCTGGTCGTCGAGGGAGGGTCAGGCGCCGCCCAGCGCCTGCGCGTGCTCCACGCCCTGACGATCAGGAGGCTCGATCCGCAGCGGCGGCCGCCTCGGCCATGACAGCGGCGCGGCCGGCGAGGTCATCGCGGCACTCTCTGCACATGACGCATGTCCTCAACACCAACGGCTGGGAGGAGATGCAGTGGGAACGGCTGCGACGCCTCGGTGCGGGCAACGGTGCATGGAGCATGCACGTTCTCGACACCGGCTTGATCGCCGGCGCTCAACACGCCGCTGCGAAGCCGGCGGTGATCGTCGTCCAGGCGTGTTGGGTTCGTTCCCGCCGGCCGGCCCCCGCTTCGCCGAGCCGGTCCCAGCCGCGCTGCTCGAGTCGTACCGCGGTGCCGCCGTCGATCGGGCTGAACGTGACCTCGACCTCGGTCGCCTCGCTGGGATCGAAGAACAGGTGCCAGAGATAGCGAAGCCGGGTGGGCGGGTCCCAGTCGAGGATCTCTCCCCACCGATGCTCACTGCCGTCCGCCGCCTGCTCGACGATCTGTCCGCCGGGGCGGGGCTCGAACGTGATCGTGGTCGGATGGCCGCTGACGGTGTGCGACCGTGGCCACCACGCGGCGCAGCGGCCGGTCCAGATCTCGAACGCCTGCCGCGGCGGGACGCCGACCTCGAACGCCACCACCAGCGGCTCAGCGCTCATCGGCTGCGCTACTCGTGTTCTCCGCCAGGATGCGAAACCGGGCGACGGCCTCGTCCCACACCTGCGCGAAGTACTGGCGGACAGCATCGACGCCCTCGTCACGCAATCGATAGATGCGCCTGGTGCCCGCCGCCTCGTCGCCGACGAGCCCGGCGCCCTTGAGCACCCGCAGGTGGCGCGATACCGCCGGGCGGCTGATCGGCAGCTGGTCGGCGATCTGCTGCACCGACTGTCCGCCGTGGCTGAGGATCTCGACGATGGCGCGTCGGTTCGCGTCTCCCAGCGCGTCCAGGGCCTCCCGGTGGAGATCGCGCTCCATGTCAGCCTCCGCCGGCCGCGGTCGCTCCCTCGGGTCTGTTCGGGCGTCGTCCGAAGGCCGGGTTCACGCCGGAGATTGTCGTCACAAAGAGCCCGCCATGCCTGGACATATCCGTAACTGCGATGCTACCGTAACATGTAGGTTACCGAGAACAGGAGGAGATCCGATGGCGACGTCCACCGCGAGCGGGTCGGGCACCCGCGACGATCCCTGGATCCTCACCACGCCGCCTGGCAGTTCCCGATACGAGGCCTACCGGGACGCGGAGGCGGAGCCGCCCGCGCTCGTGGTCCAGGTCGGCAAGACCCAACTGCGCTACCACCTGCGGTGCATCGACGACCTTCATGAGATGCTGCGCCGCCATGGCGACTGGATGTCGTTGGGCAATGCCGATGAGCAGAAGCCGGCGGCCGAAGGGACGGTCGAGGCCTGGGCGCGGTCGGCCGACAACCCGGTCAGCGGGTGGTATGGCCTCAAGAAGGGCCTGCGCGGCCGGTTCGGCAACTACGTTCCGCCGGTGCTCGAGCGGCTGGGCCTGGCCGAGGTGGAGCACAGCCCGCGCAACAACCGCATGCGCGCCGTCTGACGGGCTCCCCACTGCACTGCTGCCGGCAGCGTCAGCCCGGCCCAGCCGGCCCAACCCGGGCGCCGGGCGGGTCGCTGTCAGTAGCCGGTCGGATGGCGCACCACGAAGCCTCCCAGGGGCGAGGCGCGGCGCGTCGACCAGCGATCGTTGCCATTCGACGAGCTCTGGGCCGCGGTGTCGAACCACAGCCCGGCGATGTTGGCGTAGACGTGACCCGCATTCGCCCACAACGTGATCCACTGGCCCTGGCCCGGCGACCCGTACGTCTCCATCTGGCCGGAGTCCTCGCTCTGCGCCAGCAGTCCCCCACCGTGCAGCGCGAAGCCCACAGAGCCTGAGCAGTCGTAGCCGGACGAGTTCCAGCTGCCGTGACCACCGCCGTAGACGTATGGCTTGAACGCGATCGAGTTGGCCGCCGCGATCACCTGCTTGACCGCCGCCGGGGCGCCGGCTGGGGCGACGGCGAGACCGTTGACCAGCGTGGCCTTCGCGGCTGGAGTGGTGCTGGGCGGCGCCGGGCTGGTCGCCGCCCGGGTAGCGTGGGCGACCCAGGACTGGAGCGTCCGCACCGTTTGTCCGCCGGCGGTGCCGCTGGCCGGCGTGAGGTGGGCGTCGGTCTGAAAGCGCTGGACGGCGGCGGCGGTCTCGGAGCCGAAGACGCCGTCGTCGGCAGTGGTGATCCCCACGGCCGAAAGCCAGGTCTGAAGCGTCTGCACGTCGCGGCCGTGGTCGCCGATGCGCAGCGGCCGTCTGATCGGAGCCGTCAGCCCGCCGGCCGCCGATGACGCGCTCGGTACGAGCAGCGATGCGGCGGCGGCAGCCAGCAGCAGCGTCCACAGCAGCTGGGCCAGGCGGGATGCGTCGCTCCCGTATGAGCCGAGGAGGACATGGGTTCTGGATCCGGGCACGTGAAACCCCACGGGTGTTGTGTGACGTCATCGGGCTGCCTGGCGCCTACGGGGTTAGCTGACGGGCTCGCGCTCAGGCTGAGCGCTACCGGCGGATCACCGCCGGATTCGCCCCAGGGACTCGGGTTCCCCGCTCCCTGGGGCGGCACCCAGGGACTCGGCACCAGCACACAACAGCACCGCGTTCGCGAAGTTGCGCCGGCCCGCGGCCCGATCCTCGTCCGGGCGGCCCCACAGCCGCAGAGCGTCAGCGCGGTGACGATTCGGCCGCCTCCGCCTGGCGCTGCTGACCCGCAACCGCGACCTACCGGAGGCGGCGGCCGTGCCGGCCGACCACGAGCGGCCCGGACCGGTGACTCACCGGGTCCCGGTGATCAGGCGCTCGCGGTCGAACATCGCCGACACCAGCCGCCAGCCGAGCCGGTTGGCGACCAGGAGAGCGGCGGCGAGACCGATGGCGAGGGCGCGTGTGGGGTGGATGACGTCGAGGGCGAGCAGGGTGGTCAGCGCAATCGAGGGGAGGCTGGCGAGGGTGCCCACCTGCTGGGCGACGCGCACATCGGTGGCGCGGGTGGAGATGACGATCCCAAGCCAGATCGACCACCCGGCCAGGAGGGGAGTGAAGATCACCTGGGCCAGGATGTCCGGGAGGCGGATGAGCGCCGGCGCCACCCCGGGATGGGCGAACAGGGAGACCAGGGCGATGAACACGGCGAACACGGCGTAGGCGATGCAAACCGACGGGATGAGCACCGCCAGCGCCTTGCCCAGCAGCAGCTCCTCGCGCCGGATCGGCGTGCTGAGCACCGGCTCCAGCGTGCCCTGCTGGCGCTCGCCGACAACGGCGTAGGCGGCCAGCGTCGCCGGGACCAGCGCCGGGATCGCCAGCAGGTAGAGCAGCTCGTGGTGCTGGCCAAGCTGGATGGATGCGGCGCTGGAGGTCGTGAATACCGACACCAGCGGCTGGATCAGGAAGACGGCCGGGATGATCGCCATGCCGGCGACCATCGAGCGGTTGCGCCGGTAGATTCGCAGCTCCTTGCGGATGACGGCGTGGATGCGCCGGCGGTTGAGCTTCATCGCCGGCTGACCTCCGCGTCCTCGTCGATGAGTTCGAGGTAGACGTCCTGCAACGAGTGGTACGACTCGCTGATGGCGAGCACGTCGGCGTCGGCGGCCACCAGCGCCCGGGTGACGGCCGGGGCGGCGACGTCGGCGTCGGCCACCGAGACGAGATAGGTGGAGTCGCCGTCGCGGCGCCAGCTGTCGACCGCCGGGAGCCGGGCGAAGACCGCGTCCGGCTCCGGCAGGGGAGACCGGGTGCGGACGGTCAGGGTCTTGGTGAACAGCCGGTCGCGCAGGTCGGCTGGGCGGCCGATCGTGCGCAGGGTGGTGTTCAGGATCGCGACGCGGTCGCACAGACGCTCCGCCTCCTCGAGCCGGTGCGTCGTCAGGAAGATCGTCACTCCGCTCTGCCCCAGCCCGGCGATCAGGTCGTGCACGTCACGGCTGGCGACCGGATCCAGGCCGGCCGTCGGCTCATCGAGGAACAGCACATCCGGGTCGCTGAGCAACGCCCGGGCGAGGGCCACCCGCTGGCGCAGTCCCTTGGAGAGGGTGCCGCATGGATCTCGCGCTCGCTCGGCCAGGTTGACGGCGCGCAGAGCCTGGTCGATGCGCGCCCGGGGGTGGGGCACCGCGTAGAGATCGGCGAAGTATTCGAGGTTCTCGGCGACGCTCAGCCGCTCATAGAGGCCTGGTGTCTCCGGCATGATCGCGATTCGCCGGCGAATCTCGACCCCGTTGCCGAGCGCCAGCGGGATGCCGGCCACCGTCGCCGAGCCGGAGCTGGGCGCAATCAGCGTCCCCAGCGTCCTCACCGTGGTCGTCTTGCCGGCTCCGTTCGGCCCCAGGAAGCCGAAGACCTCGCCATAGGCGATCTCAAACGAGACGTCGTCGAACGCGACTCGGTCGCCGAAGCGCTTGCTCAGGTCCTGCGCGGAGAGTGCCGGGCCGCCGGAGTCCCGGCCGCGGGAGGGCGTGCTGCTCATGTGCGGTTCACACCATGCCCGCCGAGCGGCGCCGCGCTCACCGGCGCTGGTTGCGGCGGATTGGGCAGGTAGGAGACACGGTACGTGTCACCCACATTACCGGCCGCCGGTCACCACCCCGGTGTGCTCAACGTGAGCCGCCTGCGAGCCGCCGGCGGTTCTCGCCGTCCACCCGTCCACGGCCGGCCCGACCCGGCCGCCGCCGGCGGAGACGACCGGCTCGATCGTGATCACCCGGCCGCGCGTCAGCGGGTGCGACGGATGGGCAGGTACTGGTTGGGGATGTGGGCGTGCCCAGCCGGGAACACGAATCGCCTCCGGCCACGCCGGCCCGCCGACTACGATGCCGCCCGATGAGGCCTCACCAGTGGTGAACAGCGACTGAATGCCGACGCTTGAGCTTGCGACCGCTGCGGTCGCCTACGAGCAGAGCGGGCACGGGCCGGACATCGTGTGGCTGGCGGCGGGCGACAACCCGGGGGCCAACTGGCGCCGGTACCAGACGCCGGCGTTCGACGACGCCTTCCGCAGCACCACGTACGACGCGCGCGGCGCGGGGACGACCCGGTCGTCAAGTCCGCCGCCGTGGCCGATCGCCGAGCATGCCGACGACCTGGCCGCGCTGATCGCCGCGGTGTGCGATCCCCCGGTGTTCCTGGTGGGGCTGTCGATGGGGTCGCTGATCGCGATCCAGCTCGCCCATGTCCGGCCGGACCTCGTCCGCTGCGCAATCGTCATGGGCACGTGCGTGCGCAAGACCGGGTTCATCCGCGAATGGGAGGAGGCCGAGATCGCGTTCCGCCGCGCGGGAGGCACGCTCCCGGCGGCGTTCGCGACCGCGCACTACGCGATGCAGTACTACCCGGCCGACGCTCTCGGCGACGATGCGACCTGGGAGCGGATCCGGCCGTTTGTGAGCGCTGACTTCGCCGACCGCGACGGTGCCATGCTCGCCGCCCAGTGGGAGGCCTGTCTGGAGTATGACTCCGGCGATCTGCTGCCGAACCTCGGCGTGCCGGTCCACGCGGTGGCGTTTTCCGAGGATGTCCAGACCCCGCCCCAGCGGGTTCAGGAGGTGGCCGAGCTGGCCGCCGATGGTCACTTTCACCTGCTCGCCGGCCTCGGCCACGGATCGGCGTTCGGGCACCGGCCGGACGTGGTCAACGCCTGCGTGCGCGAGATCGTCGGCGCGACGCTCGGCGGCCAGCCGGCGGCATCCCCGGACGCCTGAGGCCGCCGGCGCCGAACGCGGGTCCGGGTCCTGACCGGCGGCTTCAGGGCGGGGGCACAGATGCCGACTAAGACCACTGACTCACGCCGCTCGCCGGGTCCACATGCCAGCCGCCTTCATCGCTCGACAGCCCATCTTCAACCGCAACCTCCAGGTGGTCGGCTATGAGCTGCTGTTCCGCGGCCATGGCTACACCGCGGACGCGCTGATCGACAACCCGGAACGGGCCACGGCCACCGTCGTGCTCAACACATTCACCGAGCTCGAGCTGGAGCGGATCGTGGGCACGAAGACCGCGTGGGTCAACGTCTCCCGGGAATTCCTCCTCGACGGGCTGGTGCACGCCATCCCGCCGGGGCTCGGCGGGCTTGAGATCTCCGAGGACGAGCAGTTCGACGAGGACTTGGTCGCCGCGCTGCGCGACCTCAAAGACCAGGGCTACCGACTGGCGCTTGACGACTTCCGGGGCCGACCAGACGCCGAGCCGGTGCTGGGGCTCTTCGATGTCATCAAGCTCAACATGCCCGCGCTGGGCCGCGACGCGCTCCGCCGGGTGGTCGAGCGCCTCCGACCGCTGGGCGCGACGCTGCTCGCCGACAAGCTGGCGACCCAAGCGGATCACGAGTTCTGCGTCGGGGCCGGGTGCGACCTCTTCCAGGGCTATTTCTTCTGCCGGCCGGCGATGGTGGGCACTCAGGGCATCTCGGCCAACCGACTGGCGCTGCTCCAGGTCGTCGCCGCGCTCCACGACTCCGGCGTCGAGCTCAAGGACGTCGAGCAGCTGATCGCCCGCGACGTGGCGCTCAGCTTCCGCATGCTCCGCTACGTCAACTCTGCCTACTTCGGCCTGCGCGGCGATGTCCGGTCGATCGGTCAGGCGCTGGCGCTCCTCGGCCTGGACAACGTCCGGCGCTGGGCGACGCTGAGCGTGATGGCCAGCGTCGACGACAAGCCGACCGAGCTGACGGTCACCGCGCTCATCCGCGCTCGCTTCTGCGAGCTCGCCGGCGCGCAGCTTCAGATCGCGACTCCCGCCGAGCTGTTCACGCTGGGGCTGTTCTCGGTGATCGACGCGATGATGGACGCGCCGATGCACGACGTCGTCGAGTCGCTGCCGCTGGCCGAGGACATGCGAGACGCGCTCGTCCTGCGCCAGGGGACGATGGGACAGCTGCTCGACTGCGTCACCGCTCTGGAGGCCGGCGAGTACGAGGCGCCCACGGCATTTGTCTCCAACGCCGGGGAGCTGTACCTCACGGCGCTGATCTGGGCCAACACGGCGGCCGAGTCGCTGTTCGGCGCCGCCGGGGGGGTCGCCCCGCAGACGGCCCCCAACGGCGGGATTACCGTCAATGGCCACGGCAGCGGTAACGACAACGGCAACGGCAAGGGCAACGGCAACGCCGACGGCGGGAGCCCGGCGTCACCAACCCCGGCCGGGCCGGGACTGGCCTTCGGCGCCGGTCACCACGCCGGCCAGGGCTGGGCCCACCGCGTCGCCGGCGCCATCGCCGGCTTCCTGGCGCGGCTGCTCGGCGGCGCCCGTCGCGGCGACACCTGAATCTCAGCCGGTGGCCGGCAGCCAGCGCGGGTGCGGCTCCAGCAGCGCCCGCGGCGTGAGCACCACCCGCAGGTCGCCCCAGTGCAGCGCGACCGCCCGCCCGCTCCAGGCGCCGTCAGGTGTGTGGCCGGCGTCCGGGCGCAGCGGGTGGACGCCGTGCAGCCGGTGCGCATACCGCAGCGCGTGCCCGCGGAGCGCGCGCTGAGCGTGCGGGACGCTGAGCCGCCAGCCGGCGGCGAGCATGTCGGATCCGTGCCACAGCTCCCACCGCCATCGCCGGAACGGGATGCGTCCCGTCGGCAGCAGGTGCAGCACATAGTTCAACTCGATCGGCTCGGTCATCGTCTGTTCGGTCTGAGGGGTTGCCGGCCCGGCGCGCCCCCGGCCGTCCTCGATGCTAGTGAGCGATACAGCGGCGCTCGGCCCCGCCGGCCGGCCGGCTCCAGCACGCCGGCGGCGCGCAGGCAATAGACGATGCGCTGGGCAAGGAGCAGGCGGCATGGAATCGACGCCGCCAGGTCGCGGGTGGTGAACGGCTCCGCCGGCAGCTCCGGCAGCAGGCCGGACAGGTCCTCCGGCCCGGCCAGCTCGACCCGCTCCAGGACCTCGACGAGGCGCCGCTCGCCGGGATCTGCGGTGCGGCGCCGCCGCGCCGATCGGACCGGCGACGGCGCGCGGACGTGGTCCTCGCGCAGCAGGAGGACCTCCAGCGTCAGATTGGGGTGGGTGAGGAGCGAGGGCAGCGAGACGAGCCGGTCGAAGATGTCGAGGGCGATGCCGCGCTTGGGCGAGCGGCGGACCGAGATGACCTGCCCGTGCCCGTCGACCCGGACGATCCGCCGCTCGGCCGCGACCGGGTGGACGACCCGCATCCGATGCTCGTCGAGCAGCGCATCGAGCTTGGGGCCGAGCGGGCCGAAGCCACCGGTCTGCACCTCCACCAGCTCGCCGTCGGCCCGCACCAGGTCGATCACGAACCGGCCGACCGGCACCTCCAGGCGGTCGCCCGGCGCCGCCAGCATCGCCTTCAGAGCGGCGTGCAACGGGCCCTCGCGCAGCATGCCGATGGCCGGGCCGGCCGGCGCGTCCGGTGGGGCGGAACCCGGGCCGGCGGTTCCTAGAGTGAGGCCATGCTCGTGCAGCGTGCCCATCGGAGACTGCGTTCTCCCCATGATCGCGAGATCCTGCGCCTGGCCGCTCCGGCGTTCGGTGCGCTCGCCGCGGGGCCGCTGTACACGCTCGTCGACACCGCGATCGTGGGGCATCTCGGCACGCGGCAGCTCGCCGCCCTGGCGCTGGCCGGCGTCATCGTGTCGGCCATCACCCAGCTCAGCGACTTCCTCTCCTACACGACGACGGCGCAGGTGGCTCGGCTGCACGGCGCGGGCCAGGAGCGGCAGGCCGGCGGGGTGGCCGCCCAGGCGCTTTGGCTCTCGCTGGCGACCGGGATCGTCATCGCGATCGGACTCGCCGCCCTGGCGGGACCGCTGGCTCGCGGGCTCAACGGCTCGGCCGCCGACGTCGGCGGGCTGACGGCTCGATATGTCGCCCTGAGCGCGATCGGGCTGCCCGGGATGCTCGTCGCCCTCGCCGGTGAAGGCTTTCTGCGCGGGATGTCGGATCTGCGCACGCCCCTGCGGATCCTCGTCGCCTGCAACGCCGCCAACGTGGTGCTGGAGCTGGTGCTCGTCTACGGGCTCGGCCTGGGTCTGGACGGCTCGGCGCTCGGCACCGTCGCCGCCCAGCTGGCAATGGGCCTGCTGTTCGCCCGCCACATGCTGCGCGCGCCGGCCGACGACCGGCGTCCGTCGCCGGCGCGCATCCGCCCGCTGGTGCGGATGGGCGCCCACCTGACCGTTCGCTCAGCCGCGCTGCTCGGCGCGTTCCTGCTGACCAGCGCGCTGGCGGCGCGGATCGGCACGGCCAGCCTGGGGGCGCATCAGATCGCATTCGAGCTGTATGTGTTCCTCGCGCTGGTGCTCGACGCGATCGCCATCGCCGGGCAGATCATCGTCGCCCGCTACCTGGGCGCGGGCGACGGCCGGGGCGCGCGGGAGGCGGCCCGCCGGATGATCGGCTGGGCGGTGGTGGCCGGCATCGCGTTCGGCGCGGTGCTCCTGGCGGGCACCGATCTGATTCCGCGGGCGTTCTCGAGCGATCCGCGCGTGTGGGCGCAGGCGGCCTCCGCCTGGCCCCTGTTCGCCGCCATGCAGCCGGTCGCCGCCGCCGTCTTTGCGCTCGACGGGATCCTGATCGGCGCGGGCGACACCCGGTATCTGGCCGGCGCGATGGTGGTCAGCCTCGCCGCGTTCGTCCCGGTCGCCCTGGCGGCGGGCACGCTGGCCGCCCTCTGGGTGGCGCTCGACGTGCTCGTGGCCGCGCGCCTGGCGACGCTCGCCGTGCGGTTCGCCCGGGGGCGGTGGATGGTGCTGGGCGCCGCGCCGGCCTGACCGGCGCTCACGGCCCGGCTGCCCGCGCGGCCGCCACCGCCGCCTGGCCGAACGAGATGCCCCCGTCGTTGGGGGGCAGGCGCTCCGGGACGAGCACGCGGACGCCGGCGTGGCGCAGATCGCCGGCCACGCGCTCCAGGAGCAGGCGATTCTGGAAGGACCCGCCGGACAACACGACGGTGTCGAGCCCGCGCTCGCCCGCCAGCGTGATGCAGGCCGCGGTCGTCGCCGCCGCCACGGCGTTGTGAAACCGGGCGGCGATCCGGGGCACGGGAACCCCGGCGGCGCTGTCGCGGGCCACCGCCGCCACCGTCTCCCGGGCATCGAGCACCAGCCGCCCGTCGTCGCGCACCAGCGGCAGGCCGTAGGCGGCGGTGTCCGACGGATCGCACACGGCCTCCAGCTCGGCCGCGGCCTGCCCCTCGTGGTTGACGCTCAGCCGGACACCGCACAGGGCGGCGACGGCGTCGAACAGCCGGCCCATGCTCGTCGTGACCGGTGACGCCAGCCCGGTGCGGCACAGCTCGGCCACCCGCTGCCACCGGCCCGGGTCGACGCCGGCGGCGATGGCCGCCGAGGGCGCGGGCGACCCGGGGGAGGCGGCATCCCCGTCAATCGCCGCCAGCCACGCGCAGGCCATGCGCCACGGCTCCCGGATCGCCTGGGCCCCTCCGGGGAGCCGGACCGGGTGCAGGTGGCCCGCGCGCTCAAAGCCCTCGAGATCGCCGGCGAGCAGCTCACCGCCCCAGACCGTCCCGTCGGTCCCGTAGCCGGTGCCGTCGAAGATGGCGCCGATCGCCGGACCGCGCTCGGCGTGCTCGGCCAGGCAGGCGGCCAGATGGGCGTGATGGTGCTGGACGGCGACGGGCTCCAGCTCCGGGCGATCGAGTGCGTACTTGGTCGACAGGTAGTCCGGGTGAAGGTCGAACGCGATGATCTCCGGATCGACATCGAACAGCCGGCGGAAATGCTCGACCCCGTCGCCGAAGCTGCGCAGGGTCTCGTAGTTCTCCAGGTCGCCGATGTGGTGGGAGACCCAGGCGCGGTGGCCCCGGGCCAGACAGAACGTGCTCTTGAGCTCGGCGCCGCAGGCCAGCACCGGCCGCGCCGCAGCGACCGGCAGGCGGATGGGGGCCGGGGCGTACCCGCGCGAGCGGCGGATGAGCAGAGGCGTGCCGCGCCGGCTGACCGCCCGGAGCACCGAGTCATCGGTCCGGGTCTCGATCGGACGGTCGTGCAGGAGGAACAGGTCGGCGATCCCGCGCAAACGCGCCAGCGCGTCGTCATCGCGGTAGGCGATCGGCTCGTCGGACACGTTGCCGCTCGTCATCACCAGCGGCTCGCCGACATCGCCCAGCACCAGATGGTGGAGCGGCGAGTAGGCCAGCATGACGCCGAGATCGGCGGAGCGGGGCGCCACCGCGGCGGCGACGGGCGCCTCGCGCCGCCGGCGGGCGACGACGATCGGTCGCTGCGAGCCGAGCAGGAACCTCTCCTCCCGTGAGGTGAGCTCCACCAGATCGCCGGCCGCCCACACGTCGGCGGCCATGACCGCAAACGGCTTGTCCTCCCGGTGCTTGCGCGAGCGCAGCGCCGCCACCGTCCGCTCGTCGGAGGCCAGGCACGACAGGTGAAACCCCCCGATGCCCTTCACGGCGAGGATGGCCCCTGCCCGCAGGGCCTCGACGGCACCGGTGAGTGCGGCCTCACCCTGGGCGATCGGCTCGCCTGATCCCGGGGCCAGCGACAGCTCAGGCCCGCAGTCCGGGCACGCGTTCGGCTGGGCGTGGAAGCGGCGGTCGGCGGGGTCTTGGTATTCGGCCTGGCACGCCGGGCACATGCGAAATCCGGCCATCGTCGTCCGCGGCCGGTCGTAGGGGACACCGCGGACGATCGAGAACCGCGGACCGCAGTCGGTGCAGTTGATGAACGGGTACCGGTAGCGCCGGTCCGCGGGATCGTGCAGCTCCGCCAGGCAGGCGGCGCAGGTGGCGGTGTCCGGCGCCACGGGCGCATCCGTCCGCGCGTCGCCGATGCTGGGCGCGATCCGGAAGCCGGACTCCCCGGTGGGCGCGATCGCATCGGCGCCGACATGCTCCAGCACCGCCAGCGGCGGCGCCCCGCGCACCAGCCGGTTCGCGAAGGCGCGCACCGTCTCCGGCGCCCCCTCCACCTCGATCAGCACCCCACACGGGTCGTTGAGCACGAATCCATGCAGTCCCAGCTCCGCCGCCAGCCGGTAGACATGCGGCCGGAACCCCACTCCCTGGACGGTGCCCTCGACCCGCAGCCGGGTCCGGATGACGCCGCCCCCCGGTGGAGCCCCCAGGGCGGTCACGGCTGCTCTGCCTCCACGAGCTCACGCAGCAGGTGGTAGGCGGTGGCCTGCGCCTCCTGGATCCGCGGGATGTGCTGCGAGGGGCTGATCACGGTGTGGTCGGCGAGCCGGTCGGCGACAACCCGTCCGCCGTCGTAGCCGACGAACGCGACCGTGGCCAGACCCCGCCGCCGGGCCTCAGCCAGGGCGGCGAGCACGCTCAATGAATTCCCGCTCGTCGACAGCGACACCAGGACGTCACCGGCCCGGCCGTAGGCGATGACCTGCCGGGCGAAGATCGCCTCGGTGCCGATGTCGTTGGCCAGCGCGGTGATGATGGCCTGGTCGGCGGTCAGGTCGAGCGCCGGGCGGGCCGGCCAGCCACGCCCGGCCGGCGGTGACAAGAAGTCGGCGACGACATCCGTGGCGTCGGTCGCCGAGCCGCCGTTGCCGAGCGTGAGCATGCGCCCGCCGTCGTCGTAGGCGCGGCGGACGGCGGCGGCCGCCTGTCTCAGCGCCGCTCCGCTGCCGGTCAGGGTGGCGGCGCGGAGATCCTGCACCTCGTCGGCCTTCATCACGACCGACCGCGCCACGTCGGCGAGCACGGCGTCGAGATCGTCCTCGCGCTCGGCCAGGAACGGGTACAGGAAGCTCGAGGCGCCCACGTCGTGGACCCGTTGCTCGGAGCGGCCCTCGAGCAGCCCGCGGTGCTCGAAGAATACGTGGACGAGCTCCCACAGCACGTGGTAGGTCGTCTCGGCCAGCTCCTGGCGGATGAACGGGTCCTGGCTCGGCGGCGCCAGCTGCCACTCGGCGCCGAGTGGGGCGAAGGCGATCGTCAGGCAGCCCCGTCGCCGAGCGGTGGCGACCGCGTCGCGGAGCGCCGTGCCGTCCTCGGGCTCGCCGAAGGCGATGACGATGTCGGTGGGCTCGGCGGTGAGCGCCAGCTCGACGTCGACGGGCGCCGACGCGCCGACCAGCCCCAGTGCCGGCAGCGCCCGCTTGCCGACGATCACCGGATGAACGAACTCGACGGCGACGTGACGCACGTCAGACACGGCGGCGGGGGAAACGCCGACGGCCAGCAAACGCCCGTCCCGGGCAAACCGCTCCGCCATGCGATGACACAGCCGGGCGATCTCCGCGGCGCGGGGCGCAAAGAAGCGCCCGCTCGCGTCGGCGCGCTCCTGGAGCCAACCGGCGCCCACGCGCTCGCCGAGACCCGGGGGGTGGGTGGCGGTCATGCCACCGCCGCGCGGTCGGAGACGACCGAGCGCAGCCACTGGCGCAGCTCGCCGATCCCGTCTCCCGTGCGGGCGCTGACCGACATCGTCCGCACCCCGGGGTGGACGGCGTCCAGGTGGTAGAGGAGGCGGTCGAGGTCGACGTCGAGGTGGGGCAGGAGGTCGAGCTTGTTGATGACCACGAGCTCGCAGCTGCGGAACATGAGCGGGTACTTGAGCGGCTTGTCCTCGCCCTCGGTGATCGCGCACACCATCGCCCGCACGTCCTCGCCGACGTGGAACTCCGCCGGGCAGACGAGGTTGCCGACGTTCTCGATGACGAGCAGGTCGATCTCGTCCAGGGGGAGGGCCGGCAGTGCCGAGCGGACCATGTTGGCGTCGAGGTGGCACTCGCCGCCGAACCCGGAGTCGGTGTTCAGCTGGACGACGGGGATGTGCAGGCTGGCCAGCCGGTCGGCATCGTAGGAGCCCTGGACGTCGCCCTCCAGCACGCCGACGCGGATGTCGCCGAGCGGCTCGGCGAGCGCCCGCTCCAGCAGCGTCGTCTTGCCGGCGCCCGGGGCGCTCATCAGGTTGACCACCGTGACGCCGTGGCGATCGAAGTCGTCGCGGTTGGCCCGCGCGATCGTGTTGTTGGCATCGAGGGCGTCCTCGACGATCCTCACCTTGGTCCGATGCATGCCGCCTCCTCTCGCCCCGCCGTCACGGCGCCGGGCTCCTCCACCTCGATGTAGTCGACCTCCAGCTCCTCGCCGGCCACCACGGTGACCTGGCCGGAGCCACACGCCGGACATCGAAACGCGGCCCAGTCCGGCATCCAGTCATGGCCGCAGTCGCCGCAGCGCAGCCGGGCGTCGAGCTCGACGCACTGAAGGCGCGCCCGCTCGCACACGGTGTCCCGGGTGACGAACTCCCAGTAGAAGCTCAGCGAGTCCGGCACCACCTGGCGCAGCCGGCCGACGCGGAGGCTGACGAGCGTGACCGGGCGGCCCGCGGCATGACGCTCCACGGTGGCCAGCACCGCCCCCGCCACCGACAGCTCATGCACCGCGCAGCTCCTGCACCGTCTCCATCACCACGTCGACCGCCCGCACCACCGCGCCCTGGACGGAATCGCTGAGACCGAAGCCGACGTCGTCCACCACCTCCGGCTCGCACGCGACCACCAGCACCCGCCCGGGCCAGCCGCCGACGTACTTGACGAAGCGCAGCACGGTCTGGGGATCCATGCCGTGGGGGTCGAGCATCTGCCCGTCCTCGATGTGGCCCTCCACCTCGTCCTCGGTGGCCTCCATGACGTAGAGCGTCCCGGGCGCGCTCCCCTGGCGGCTGACGTCGATGAGGATGAGCGCGTCGTAGCCGCGCATGACCTCGTATGCGAGGTCGAGGCCGCCGGAGCCGAAGTCCATGACCTGGACGCCCTCCGGGAGCTCGCGGTCGGCCAGCAGCCGCGCCACCTCGCCGCCGAAGCCGTCGTCGCGCAGCCAGGCATTGCCGATGCCGGCGATGAGGATCTGCTGGGTCCGGGTTGCCGTCTTGGCCGCATCGGTCATGTTCGCTGCACCTCATGGGGGAAGAAGAACAGGTAGCGCCCGGTCTCCCGCATCAGATCCTGGCCGGGGTCGTCGTCGACGGTGACCGCGAGATGCACGCGGTCGTCGTAGTCGATGTAGATGCGCTCGAGCGTGGCCGAGCGGCCGTCGAGCATCCGGTCGAACGGGTCCCGGTCGGTTCCCGGGCGAAGGATCAGTTGCGCCCCCCGCTCAAACGTCACGCCGTCGACGACGGCCCGCGCCTCGCCCGGGTTGTCGTCGGCGCTCTCGGGGCTCAATCCCCCGTGGAGGCCCACCATGTCATCTGGTGTCGTCGCGAGCGCGCGGTCGAGCATTTCGGCGACGGCGGGGTCGGCTCTGGCCTCGCGCTGCTCGTCGTCAGACAGCGTGTGGACGTGGAGGAGCAGGGCCTCCTCGATCTCGGTGTTGTCGAACAGGCTGCCCCGGCTCTGAGCCGCGATCCGGGGGTGGTCCGGCAGGACGATCGCCGCGCCGAGGATGGTGTCGTCAGCCGGCGTGGCCAGCACCGGCCAGATGTTGACGCTGGGGATGCTCGTCTCCAGCGGGGAGATGAAGCGGCCGGCGGAGAGGCGGAGGACGATGTGGACGGAGACGAGAGCGTGCCGCAGCGCTCCGCCCCGGTCGAGTCCCGGCGGGACGGCGGCCGTGTTGTGCACGCAGGCGCGCACCAGCGCACCGTCGCCGTCAGCCGGCTCCGAGCGGACCGTGAACCGGCCGCCGTCGAACATCAGCGACTCCCGCTGGCCGATCGCCACCGGCCCCAGCTCGACGCGGTGCTCCTTGGCCCGGTGGCCGTCGCCGCTCGGCGTCAGATAGCGCAGCTCGCCGCTCAGGGTCGCCCCCGGTCCGGGGCGGCCTCGGCACTCCAGCCGGGCGTGGTCGTGCGCCCCGGCGCACTCGGCCGCGTACACCGGCGGGTAGATGATGCCGAACGGCGTCGGCGTGGCGTTCTTGGCCGCGCCCGGCGTGTAGGGGTACAGGGCGTAGCCCTCGTACAGCAGGGTCGAGACCAGGTCATCGAGCATCCGCGTCGTCCTCCAGCAGCTCGGCGACGCAGGCGTCGAAGCTCGCCAGCCCGCGCGCTCCGCGCCGACGCTGCAGCGCCGCGAGCGTCGGCTCGGTCAGCCGGACCCAGCCCCCGCCGGGGTAGTGCTCGGCGATCATCGCCCGCCACGCCGCGACCGGCATGGCGAACCGCGCCGTCGAGGTCCACGCCACCGGCGCCACCTGGAGGCGGCCGTCCGGGCCGTGGTAGAAGACCGTCCCGGAGAAGTGAAAGCTCAGGGGGACCTCGCCGCCGGGCAGCGCATAGAAGTACTTGGCGGCGGCGACCTCGAGGTCGTAGGTGCACGGGACCTCCAGCGCGAACGTCGTCGTGCGGGTGAAGGCGGGGACGACGGTGGCGACCCGGGCCCAGACGAGTCCCTGGGTCGACGGCGTCCAGCTCGCCGGCGGGCCGAACAGCTCGGTCAGGCGGCCCCGGCTCTCCGCGTCGTAACCGCGCCGCGCCGGGTCGATCATCACCTGCGTCGACAAGGCGAGCGTCTGGATGTCGTGGCCGGTCGGATCCGAGACGGCGGCCGAGAAGACCATCGTCGGGGCCGCCGCGTAGGGCAGGTGGCCGGCCCCGGTGACCAGGAACTCCGGCTCCGGGACGTCCGGGCGGGCGGTCTCGGTCTCGGCTGCCATGCTCACGAGCCGGCTCCGATCTCCAGCTGGGTCTTCGCACGCAGGGCGGCGAAGAACTCCGGCACGGCCTGCTCCAGCGCGGCGCCGCCGGAGATCCCCTCCCACCGCATCTTGACCAGCCCAACCAGGCGGTAGCACTCGTCGATGGGCGCGATGGCGTACTGGCCCGGGTCCGACAGGCGGTTGGCGATGAGCGCCTCGGCATCGGCATCGAGGTCGGCCAGCACCGGGTTGCGCGCCACCAGGTCCTCCCAGGCGGTCAGGTCGAGCTCGGACTCGGTGGCCCCGGCCGGACTGGGATAGAAGGCGACGACCCCGCCGGTGATCGTGCTGCGCATGAAGAACGCCAGGGCGATGGGGATGCCGAACCGCGCCCACATCGCGGCGTCGCAGTCAAACGCGCTCAGCCATACGGTCCGCATCCCGGTCGGGCGGTACTCCGGGTCGCCGGAATGGCGCGCCCAGCACGGCTCGCAGGCGCAGTCGATGCGCCGCTCGGTCAGATGCAGGAGATGGCGGTGATCGTCCGGCACGGTCGTCCCGCACAGGTCGCAGCGCTCCCGCGGCGGCGCGGCCGGCCGGGGAGGGTGGACGGCGAGGCGCACCGGGTCAGCGGCGGAGACCGGCGCGCCCTGGGCCAGCGAGCGCAGCCGGGCCAGGGTCTCGGCCCGGCGCCGGGCCGCGATCATCGCGTCGAGCCGGTCGCTCACACGGCCACCCGCAGCCCGTCGCCGCGCAGCAGCGGCACCGGCGCCAGCTGGAGCGGCTCGCCGCCCCCGGCCCGGCCGGCCCGGGGGAGGTCGAACTCCACCTCGCAGTGCGGGCAGCGGAGCATCGGACCGGAGAGTTCGCCCGCGTGCAATGGCTCGCCGCAGGCCGCACAGGCGTCGCGGTAGGCCAGCAGCGAGCCGTCGACGTTGGCGACAACGAGACCGACGCCGTCGATTGCCAGCGATCGCAGCTCTCCGGCCGCCAGGTCGCCGACCTCGTCGGCGGAGAGCCAGCGCACCGGCCGCTCCTCTTCGACGACAACCGGCTCGTCGACTCCGTCCACCTCCAGTCCGACGAGGTCCGGGGCGTGCTCGTCGAGCGCCTGCTTGATGGCCAGCTCCAGCGTCGAGCGCGACGCGGCGCAGCCGTGGCAGCTGCCCTGAAGCGACAGCCGGGCGATCCCGTGCTCGACGCCGCGCAGCTCCACGTTGCCGCCGTGGGACTCCATGTACGGCCGCACGGTGTCGAGCGCCTCCACCACCCGGTCATACAGCGACACCGGATAGAGGTCGTGGATGAGCAGGAGGCTGGCCACCGCGCCATCCTGGGCGAGCTCATCCAGGATGATGACCCCCGCCTCGCGCGCGGATTCGATCGTGGCCACGATCCGGCGCAGCCCGTCGCCGTACATCGCGACCACCGCCCCCACCAGCTCGTGAGCGAGCTCCCGGGCCCGCGGGTCGGCCAGCTCGTCGACGGCGTCGCTGAGCGCCTGCACCCGGTCGAGCAGCTCGTCCGGCGACGTCGCCGGGGTGATGGTGTGGTCCACCGTGACCCCTTCCCCGGCCGTCAGCAGAGACCGGTCGGCGTGTGGACGACCTTGCGCACCTGGCCCTTGCCGGTGTACATGTGCACGCCACACGGCAGACACGGATCGAAGCTGCGCACGGCGCGCATGATGTCGACGCCCTTGAAGTTCTCCGGGCCGTTCTCCTCGAAGATGGGCGTGTTCTGCACCGCGTCCTCGTAGGGCCCCGGCGTCCCGAAGACGTCGCGCGGGCTGGCGTTCCAGGGGGTCGGCGGGTACGGCTGGTAGTTGGCGATCTTGCCCTCGCGGATGACCATGTGGTGGGAGAGCACCCCGCGGGCGGCCTCGTGGAACCCGCAGCTGATCGCCTCCTCCGGAACGGTGAAGTCGTTCCAGCTCTTCGTCCGTCCGGCCCGCACCTCCTTGAGGGCCCGCTCCAGGCAATGCAGGGCGATGAGCGCCGAGTACGCTTGGTGGTAGGACCGCGCCCGGTCGCGCTCGATGGCGTTGGACTTCTCCGGCACCTTCCACTCCAGCTCCATCTCGGGCATCGAGGCCGACTTGGGCAGCACCATCTGGATCGAGTCGCCGGTCGCCTTGGCATAGCCGAAGTCGACGAGCCCCGCCTTGGCCGTGCACCACTGCCGGGCGAACGGGCCGCCCCCGGTGTCACAGCAGACGTGCGTGTCCGTGCGCTTGTCGTAGATCCGCGGCGAGACGACCCAGCTGTACTTGCCGGCGAAGTCGCGCTTCTGGGGCTTGGGCAGCGTCACCTTGTTCCACGGGTGGTTCTTGTCGACCGGGTTGCCGAGGGGGTCGCGGGAGACGAACGTCGACTCGTTCTCCCAGCCGTCGAAGTACGAGCTCCCCAACAGGATCCGGATGGCCAGGTTGATCTCGACCAGGTCGGTGGTGATCAGCTCGCCGCCGATGGCGATGCCCGGGGTGATGTAGCGCCGGCGTCCCCACTCGGTCATGTTCCGGTAGCTGTAGTCGACGTAGTCCGGGTCGTCGAACGAGCCCCAGTTGACGAGGTTCGTCTCCCGGTAGCCGACCATGTCGTAGCCCGGCAGCTCCTGGAGGAAGAAGTCATACAGGTCGTCGTGCATCGGCACGACCCGCTTGACGTAGTCGAAGTAGCGCATCAGCCGCACGTAGTAGTCGGTGCACGTCTGATGGGTGATGTCGGCGCTGCAGCCGCCGGGCATGATCGTCGACGGGTGGGTGTGGCGGCCGCCGAACAGGCAGTACATCTCCCGCGTATAGCGTGCCACCTGGAGGGTCTCCAGGTAGAAGCTCCCGGTGAACGGGTTGAGCGCCCGCATGATGTCGGCAATCGTCTGATAGCCGTGGATGTCCTTGTGCGGCGCCGACGTCTTCTCGGCCTTGGCCAGCAGCGTCGGATTGGTGTCCTTGACCATCTGCTCGCAGAAGTCGACGTTCGCCATGCAATCGTTGAAGATGGCGTGGTCGAAGATGTAGTCGGCGGTCTCGGCCAGGTTGAACGCCAGGTCGCCCAGCGGAGGCGGCTTGACCCCGTAGGCCATGTTCTGGTTCAGGCACGAGCAGGTGCAGTGGTTGTCTCCGCAGATGCCGCAGATGCGGCTGGTGATGAAGTGCGCGTCGCGGGGGTCGATCCCCTTCATGAAGATGTCGAAGCCCCGGAAGATCATCGACGTGCTGTAGCACTTGAGCACCTGCTGGTTGGAGAAGTCGATCTCGGTGTGGATGCCGAGGCTGCCGACGATCCGGGTGATCGGATCCCAGGACATCTCCTTGACGACGACTTTCTGTTCGCTGGGCGTCTCTGTTGTGGCCATCTACGTTCTCCTCGTCACTCTCACGCTCGTCGGGGGGCTGCGATGCGCTACCAGCGCGGCGTATAGCCCGTGGTCAGGGTCGGACCGCGCCGGCGCCACTCCGGCTCGATGTCGTACTTCGTCCGGATGTTCCGCTGGCGGAAGTACTTGAACACCGGCCCGTAGGTGAACTTCTGGAAGGTGATGCCGGCGGCGCCGAGCGGGTCCGCCTCCATGAAGGGCATGTACTTGTCCGGGAAGCCCGGCATCGTGCAGGCCATGCAGATGCCGCCCACGTTCGGACAGCCGCCGATGCCGTTGACCCAGCCGCGCACTGGCACGTTGCACTTGACCACCGGCCCCTTGCACCCGAGCTTGACCAGGCAGCGGTGGTCGTTGCCGTACTGGGTGGCGAAGTTGCCCTGCTCGGTGAACCCGGCGCGGTTGCACCCCTCGCGGGTCGTGCGTTCAAACAGCCACTTCGGACGCAGCTGCTCGTCGAGCTCCGGCGCCGGCGCCATCCCCGCCAGGTGGAAGACGAGGTACATGAGCACCTCGGTCATGTTGTCCGGCTGGGCCGGGCAACCGGGGATGCAGACGATCGGGATCCCCGCCTTGGAGCGCCACTTCCACCCCAGGTAGTCCGGCACGCCCATGGCGCCGGTGGGGTTGTTCTTCATCGCGGGAATCCCGCCGTACGTGGCACAGGTGCCGACGGCGACGACCGCGGCTGCCTTCGGCGCCAGACGGTCGATCCACTCATTGAGGGTGATCGGCTGCCCGTTGGCGGGGTTGACGCCGAAGCCGGTCCAGTGTCCCTCGCCGTTGATCTGCTCGTTGCCGACCGAGCCCTCCACCACCAGGACGAACGGGTCGAGCTTGCCCTGCTCGGCGTCGTACCAGGCCTGGATGTACTCCTCGCCGACCTCGAAGGCAACGACCTGGTTGTGGATGACGACGCGGGGCATGCCCGGGATGACGCCCTGGATGATGTCCTCCAGGCTGGGGTTGGTCGCCGATGTCATGGCGACGGAGTCGCCCTCGCACGACAGGCCGGTCGTCATCCACAGGACGTGTGCGGTGATCTGCTCGGTCTCGTGCTGCCGGGGTGAGTACTCAACGCTCGTCGCCATCTCTCTCGCTCTCCTCTAACGGGTGTTCCGTCGTCAACAGATCCGCGGCAGCGGGTCTCCCACCAGCTGGTCCATGACCCGCCGGCCGCCAAAGCTCGTCTCCACCAGGACCAGGCCCGGCGGGTCCGGTCGCGCCTCGCCGATCAGGGCCGCCTGCTCGCAGCCCGGGACGCGCCGGAGGGCGTCAAGGGCGGGGTCGGCGGCGTGCGGCGCCACGAAGGCGACGAGGCGGCCCTCGTTGGCGATGTACATCGGATCGATGCCCAGCAGCTCGGCCGCCGCCGCCACCACGGGCGCGACGGGGACGGCGGCCTCGCTGGTCACGATCGCCACGCCGGAGGCGCGGGCCAGCTCGTTGAGCACCGAGGCCACTCCGCCGCGGGTGGCGTCGCGCATGCAGTGCAGGTCGCCCCCGGCCGCCTCCATGAGCGCGTCGGCGGCCGGCCACAGCGAGCACGTGTCGGATTCCAGCTCGGCGTCGAGGTCGAACTGGTTGCGGGCCAGCATGATCGCCGTGCCGTGCTCGCCGATCGGCCCGGACACCAGCACCCGGTCGCCGGGGACGATGGCGCTCGGCGCCGGCTGCGCCCGGGGGTCGAGCACGCCGACCCCGCTCGTGCACAGGTACATCTGATCGGCGGCGCCCCGCTCGACCACCTTCGTGTCGCCGCCGATGATCTCGACGCCGGCGGCCTGTGCGGCGGCGGCGATGGCCTCCACCTCGGCCTTCAGGATGCTCGTCTCCAGGCCCTCCTCCAGGATCATCGCCACGCTGAGGGCCAGCGGCCGCGCGCCGGAGACCGCGAGGTCGTTGATCGTGCCGTTGACGGCGAGCTCGCCGATCGACCCGCCGGGGAAGCGCAACGGCTTGACCACGAAGCTGTCGGTCGTCATCGCCAGCCGCGTCGCGCCGGCGGTGATGGTGCCGGCGTCGCCGAGAGCGGCCAGCGGAGCGGTGGCGGCGGGCGCCAGGGCGGGGACGAACAGGCCTTCGATGAGCGTCTGCGTCGCCTTGCCGCCGGCGCCGTGGGCGAGCGTGATCTGCTTGTCGCGCACACGCGGGCGCTTGGAGCGCGCCGTCTCGATGATCTCCAGCACCCGCTGCTCGCGATCGCTGCGCGTGGCGCTCATACCGCCGCGCGCTCCCGGGCGAACCGGCCGAAGTTGTAATAGGCCGCGCACGCGCCCTCCGGGGAGACCATGCAGGTGCCGATCGCATGCTCTGGCGTGCACGCGGTGCCGAACACCTTGCACTCCCAGGGCTTGATCACGCCCTTGAGCACCTCGCCACACTGGCAGGCCTTCGGATCGGCGACGCGGACGCCGGGGACCTCGAAGCGGCGCTCGGCGTCGAAGTCGGCATACGCGTCTGACAGCTTCAGCGCGCTCTGGGAGATGAAGCCGAGTCCGCGCCACTCGAAGTGCGGCCGCAGCTCGAACACCTCGGACATGACCTCCAGCGCCCGCAGGTTGCCCTCCCGGGGGACGACGCGGGTGTACTGGTTCTCCACCTCGCATCGACCGGCCGACAGCTGGCGCAGGATCATGAGGATCGACTGCAGGATGTCGAGCGGCTCGAACCCTGATACGACGACCGGGCGACCGTAATCCAGCGGGATGAACTCGAATGGTCGCGCCCCCACCACCGTGCACACGTGGCCGGGCCCGATGAACCCGTCGAGGCGCAGGTCCGGCGACTCCAGCAGCGCGCGCAGCGGCGGCACGATCGTCACGTGGTTGCAGACGCAGGAGAAATTGGTCACGTTCTCCGCCTTGGCCCGCTTGAGCGTGAGCGCCGTCGACGGGGCGGTCGTCTCAAAGCCGATGGCGAAGAACACCACCTGGCGGTCCGGGTTCTCCCGCGCGATCCGCAGGGCGTCCAGCGGCGAGTAGACCATGCGCACGTCGGCGCCCTGGGCCTTGGCGTCGAGCAATGTGTACTGGGAGCCGGGGACGCGGAGCATGTCGCCGAAGCACGTGAAGATGACGCCGTCGTGCCGGGCGACCGCGATGCCGTCGTCGACGCGTCCCATGGGGATGACGCAGACCGGGCAGCCGGGACCGTGCACCAGCTCCACGTTCTCCGGCAGCAGGTCATCGATGCCGTACTTGTAGATCGAGTGGGTGTGGCCGCCGCAGACCTCCATGACCTTGTAGTGGCGGCCGGGCTCGAGCTCGGCGAGGATCTCCCCGGCCAGAGCACGTCCCAGCTGGGCGTTGCGGAACTCATCGACGAACTTCACGGCGCCACTCCGATCGCGACGCCGGCGTGGACGAGGACGGTGGCGCCGGGAGTCACGCCGTCGACGAGGTCGACCGCAACCTGGTGGGTGGCGCCACTGTCGTCAGCGCACACCGCGGCCTGGCTGCCGATCTCGACGACGCGCATGGGGATGCCCTCGTCGCTGCACGTGATGCAGTGGCCGGAGGCGGCGTCGCAGCCGGCGCCGGAGACGGCGGTCATTCGATCACGCTCGCCTTGAGCTCCTCCAGCTCCTGCTCGTACTCGGCGCCCATCCGCTCGAGCAGCCGGAGCGTCGCCTGCGCCTCCTCCTCGTCGACCTTGGAGAGCGCAAAGCCGACGTGGATGAGCACCCAGTCGCCGGGCCGGGCGCCACCTTCGTCGTCGGCGAGGAGGCTGACGTTGATGTTGCGCCTCACGCCGACGACATCGATCTTGGCGATCTGGTTGACCGGATCGACGATCTCGATCACCTGCCCTGGAATCGCCAAGCACATGAGTCCGTCGAGCTTCCTTCCACACCGGTTTCCGGGTCGTAGGCGCGGCCTACCCGGCGGTATAACACCGTCGCGGCCGGGCGTGGTGAACGGGGTAATGCACGTCACGTAATCCGGATTACGCCCGGTTGCCGCGGCCACGGATGGTGCTGGACGGGCGGCCCCGGCGGCGTATATTGCACTGTCAGCTGGTCTATCCGTAAGGGAGGAAAGACCGATGCCCCGGGCGGGGACATCCAACTCCAGGCCGGATGACGGACGTGCTGTCGACCCGCACTGGGGCGCCAGACGGGGACCCGCGCAGCATCCGCGGTCGTATCACTACCTCCTGGATCTCGATGTCGACCTCGCCGACGAGCTCGACGTGCGGATGCGACTGGCGGCGCGCTCCAGCGTGACCGCGCTGACCTTTGAGGAGGAGCCCGGGCCGTTGGGACTCGCGGAGTGGCTGGCGATCGCCTCTCCGGGCCCCGGGCTGCTGGTGCTGGAGGGCGTCATAGCGGCGACGGTGGCGGTCGGCGATCGGATCACCGCGGAGCTCGTCGGTGCCGGCGACCTCATCCAGCCGTGCGAGTACGACGAGGCGGAGCTCGTCTGCGAGCTTGGCTGGCGCGCGCTCTCCGAGGTGCGGTTCGCCGTGCTCGATGCCGGGTTCGCGCAGCGGGTGCAGCCCTGGCCGCAGATCGGCGCGGCGCTCCTGCACCGGACGGCCCGGCGCACGCGCCGCCTCGACGTGCAACGGGCGATCGCCGCCCAGCCGCGGCTCGAGGTGCGCCTGGCGCTGCTCATGTGGCATCTCGCGGCCCGCTGGGGCAAGGTGGAGCCCGGCGGAGTGCGGCTGTGCCTCCCGCTGACCCACCAGCTGCTCGGTCGCCTGATCAGCGCCGAGCGCCCGTCGGTTTCCCATGCCCTGGCGCGGCTCGCGCAGGGTGGGCTGGTCAGCGGTCACGGCGACGACTGGCACCTGCACGGCAGCGTCGAGCATCACCTGGCGACGATGATCGAGCCGCCGGTCAGCCGGGTGGAGGAGCTGCCGCGGTCCTTCGCCGTGCCCACGCGACCGCGATGAGCGTGCCCGCCGCGTTCGGCGCGACGGCTCCGGTCGGCGCCGAGCGACGAATGGTGCACGTCCTGTGGCTGTCCAGCGGCCTGGGGTGCGACGGCGACTCGGTGGCGATGACCGCGGCGACGAGTCCCAGCCTGGAGGACCTGGTCCGCGGCGTGCTGCCGGGGTCGCCGCGGATCGCCATCTACACCCAAATGCTGGCGTTCGAGACCGGCGACGAGTTCGTCGCCGCCTTCCGCCGGGCGGCGGCCGGGGAGCTGTCCCCGTTCATCCTCGTGCTGGAGGGGTCGGTGCCCAACGAGGCGATCAGCGGCGACGGGCACTGGAGCGGATTCGGCGTCGACCGCCGGACCGGCCAGCCGATCACCGTCTGCGAGTGGCTGGACCGCCTCGCTCCGGTGGCCGCCGCGGTGCTGGCCGTGGGAACGTGCGCCGCCTACGGAGGCATCCCGGCGATGCGGGGCAACCCAACCGGCGCGATGGGGCTGCGTGACTACCTCGGCTGGGGGTGGACCTCCCGCCGCGGCATCCCGGTCATCAACCTCCCGGGGTGCCCCGTCCAGCCGGACAACATCACCGAGACCGTACTGCGCCTCGCCCTGCACGTGGCCGGGGTGGAGGAGCTGTTCGAGCTCGATGACCAGGGCCGGCCGGTGTGGTTGTTCGAGCGGACCGTGCAGGAGAGCTGCGGGCGCGCCGGGTTTGCCGAGCAGGGGGAGTTCGCCGTCGAGCCGGCCGATCACCGCGGGTGCCTGGTCAAGCTCGGCTGCCAGGGGCCGGTCGTCAAGTGCAACGTGCCGATCCGTGGCTGGGTTGGCGGCGTCGGCGGGTGCCCCAACGTCGGCGGGATCTGCATGGCCTGCACCATGCCCGGCTTCCCGGACCGGTTCATGCCGTTCATGGAGGCCAGCCCGCTGGGGGTCCTCGCGGCCCGGGGAGCGAAGTTCACCTACGGGCCGGTCCTGCGGCGGCTGCGCCGGCGGGCCGTTCGCCGGCGGTTCGACGTCGAGCCTGAGTGGCGGGCACCGGGCGCGATGCTGACGACCGGCTACGAGGCACGCTGGTGAGCGAGCTGCCGCCGCGTGCTGACGCCGATGGGCTGCGGCGCCTGGTGTGGGCCGCCGACGGATACAAGCCGTTCGGCGAGTTCACGCGCGCCGACGTGGACGCGCGGGCCGCCGAGCTGACCGCAGCCACCGGATGGGGGCCGACGGCGCGCATCGCCGGTGTCGCCCGCGGCTGGTCGGAGCTCGGCCGGGTGATGCGGGCCGGGGGCGCGGTCACGGTCGGGGACCTCGACCCGGTGCAGGCGGGCGAATTCGCCCGCCGGCTGTGGGTCGTCCCGCCGTCCGGGAGCCTGCTCTGAGCGGCGCCGCGGCCCGGGGTCGCCGGGCCGCGGGCCGACGCGGGGACGTCAGGAGGTGGCGCGCGCGGGACGCGCGCCGCGGGCCGACGCGGGGACGTCAGGAGGTGGCGCGCACGGGACGCGCGCCGGCGGCGCGGGACACGCCGGTGCGGACGGCCGTCTCGACGGCGGTCAGCGGTTTGGCGATTCCCTCCAGCCGCCGCCGCTCGGCCTTGACGCCGTAGACGAGCTCGGCGACGCCGCCGAGGATCATCAGGATCGCGCCGATGGCGAGGGCCAGGAACACGTCGGAGGTCTTGCCCGTGGGCACCAGCCGGCCGAACAGCTGGGGACCGATGATGCCGCCGATTCCGGTGCCGATCGCGTAGAACAGGGCGATCGCCAGCGCCCGCGTCTCCATGGGGAAGATCTCGCTGACGGTCAGATAGGCCGCGCTGACGCCGGCCGAGGCGAAGAAGAAGACGACCGACCAGGCCACCGTCAGGCTGACGGCGGTCAGCTGGTGCTGATCGAACAGGTACCCAGTGACGAGCAGCAGGACGCCGGAGAGGATGTAGGTTCCGGCGATCATCGGCTTGCGCCCGACGGAGTCGAACAGCGGCCCCAGCACGAGCGGGCCGAGCAGGTTGCCGGCCGCGAAGGCGACCAGGTAGTAGGGGGCGTTCGACGTGGCCACGCCGAAGAACTTGCTGAGCAGGGTCGCGTAGCCGAACAGGATCGCGTTGTAGAGGAACGCCTGGCCGATGAACAGGGCCAGCCCCAGGACCGTCCGCTTCGGATACGTCGAGACGATGGCGCGCGAGATCTCCCACAGGCCGATCGACTTGCGCTGGTTGATCGTGATGGTGTCGTCCGGGTCGTCGAGCTCGGCCCCGGTCGACTCCATGACCTGGCGCTCGATGTCACGGGTGACCTCCTCGGCCTCGTCCTCGCGGCCGTGGATGAACAGCCACCGGGGGCTCTCGGGGACGTGCCGGCGGACGATCAGAATGGCGAGACCCAGGATGAAGCCGAGTCCGAAGCAGACGCGCCAGCTGAGCAGCGGGGAGAACAGGTGCAGCGCGGCCACCGACAGCAGGGCGCCCGCGGCGGCGCCGGCCCAGTACGTGCCGTTGATGATGATGTCGATGCGCCCGCGATGGTCGGCGGGGATCAGCTCGTCGATCGCTGAGTTGATGGCGCTGTACTCGCCGCCGATCCCCATCCCGGTGACGAACCGGCAGGCGAAGAAGAAGAGCGGCGTCCAGGCGAAGGCGGTGGCGATCGTGGCCGCCAGGTAGACGCCGAGGGTGATCATGAACAGCCGCTTGCGTCCGAAGATGTCGGTCAGGCGGCCGAACAGGAGCGCTCCGACGCAGGCGCCGGCGACGTACATGGACGCCGCCCAGCCGGCGACCTGGGCGGAGGAGATGTCGATCCCGCTTCCCTTGGCCGAGATCGCGCCCGCGATCGAGCCCACAATCGTCACCTCGAGGCCGTCGAGGATCCACACCGTGCCCAGGCCGACCAGGATGCGCCAGTGCCAGCGCGACCACGGCAGCCGGTCCAGCCGTGCCGGAATGTTCGTCTCGATCCTGCCCAGCCCTTCGGCCTGGGACGTTGCCGTCGCCATTTCCCACCTCCTGGTGCGTCTGCGGTCCTGGATCCGGTGCTACCCGGCTTTCCCCTCGCCGATGCGCGGGGGTCCGGGACCGGTTACAGGCGGACGGCGACCAGCCCCACGGCGAGCACGACCAGGGCCAGCCACAGCGCCGACAGGGCGCCTTCCAGCGGCTCGGCGAGCCGGCCCGGGTCAAGGGGCCGGACTTCACCGGTGTCCAGGCGCTGGACGCCGGTCACGTCGACGGTCCGCCGGCGCAGCTCGCGAGCCGGTGTGCTCAGTCGGCGCTGGGCGACGCTGAGCAGGCAGCAGGCGAGCGCCACCAGGAGGCCGGCCGGCCGCACGGTCAGCGCGTTGACGAAGTAGCCGGTGAACGCGGGGAACCCACCCCAGGCCACGGCGAACCAGGCATCGGTGTGGAAGCGGCCGCCGGCCAGCTCCAGGTTGTAGGCGAGCACCAGGAACGCGCCGGCGGCCACCAGCGGGGCGAGCCAGACCGACACGCTGAGCACCCCGGCAACGCCGATTGCGACCGCCCCGCCGAGGCCGGCGATGGCCAGCCCAACCAGCGTCCGTGCTGGAAGCTTGGTGTGGAGTGGGCGCCCCTTGAGCTCATCCAGAGCGTGGGCGGCGACTCCCACCGCCAGCGCGAACGCGCCGAGGGCGGCGACCAGACGGTCGGCATGGACCCGGGGCGCCGCCGCGGCGCCCAGGGCGACGTAGCTGAGGTGCCACGCCGTGTACGGCGGATGCAGGAGCGTGACCAGGTCGCGCCAGCCGCCGGACCGCAGCGCATAGAACGCGGGGCGGTCCAATTTGGTGCTACGCGCCCGCGCCGCCGTCTTTGACCCCCCACATGATCAGCCCGGCGCCGAAGCTCGGATGGGACGCCGTGACGTGGCCGATCCCGGCCGCCCGCCACAGCCCGGGGAGATCCGGCTCCCGGCGGTGAAACTGCTCGACGTTCGGCCCCAGGAACCGTCCCACCTCATACCACGGGGCCGACACCAGGCGACCGATCAGCGGCAGCCCCACGCGCGTGTGGACGCGCCACAGGGCTCGCAGCACCGGATCGCGCGGGACGCCGAACTCCAGCATGCCGATGCGCCCTCCGGGCCGGACGACCCGGGCCAGCTCACGCACCGTCGCCGCCGGGTCGTCGACGTAGCGCAGCAGGTAGGTGAAGGTGAGCGCGTCAAATTCGTCATCGCCGAAGGGCAGCTGTTCGGCCTCGCCGGTGACGAACCTCACCCGGCCGGCGAGCTCCGGTGACCGGGCCAGCCGGGCCTGGGCGCCCGCCAGCATCGCGTCGCTCTGGTCAAGCCCCACCACCGAGCAGTGCGCGCGACGCACCAGCTCGGCCGCCACCATCCCGGTTCCCGTGGCGACGTCGAGCACCCGCTGCCCGGGCTGGGGGTCGATGGCCCGGACCAGCGCCCGGCGCCAGCGGGGGTCCTGACCGAAGGAGAGCACGGCGCCCATGCGGTCGTAACGGCGCGGGAGTCCGGCGAAGAGCTCCAGCGCGTGGCGCTTGCGGGAGGACAGCGAGGTAGCCACGTATCCCGGCAAGACTAGTGGTCTCTCCCGTAAGTACGTTCGCACCGAGAGGCGTGCCTCGAATGCGAGCGTACTTGCGTGAGGGGCCACTAATGGCCCGTCGGGCACCGGGCGTCCGGCGAGCGGACGCCGGACGGATCAGGCCGCGGCCGCGTAGGCGACCATGCGGGTGGTCAGCTCGACCGCGCCGCGCAGGTGGGCCTGGCCGGCCGGGGCGGGAGCGTCGGCCAGCCGATCGCGCAGGTCGTCGACGAGCCCGGGCGCGCGCTCGGCGACGAGCTCGCAGCATAGGCGGGCGGCTTCCCGGGCCACGTCCGGCTCGACCGTCCAGACGGTCTCGAACAGACGCGGCTCGCCGGCGGCCCGGGGTCGCTCCCAGCCGACGAGACACGCCGACAGGTGGGGTGCGTCGCAGGCGATGACCCACTCGCGCATGAGCGGGTCGGTCTCATCGAGCGGGACCTCGGCGGGGGCGTTGGCCGGGGCGTGCAGGCGCGGGAAGTCGGCCAGGACGATCGCTCGCTCGGCGCTGCGAGCGAACGCTCGCCAGCGCGGCTCGACCTGGCGGTAGAAGCGCTCGTGCTGAAAGGCGGCGAACAGGAGCGGGCGGGGCGAGCGGGCACAGCACTCATCCTCGATCGCCCGGCTCAGCCAGACGAGCGCGCGCTTGGGAAGCTGGGAGGGGTGGAGGTGGTCGAACTGCTCGCGCAGGGCGCCGTAGACCGACGGGCGGGGTTCGGCTTCCAGGCGGCGGGCGCGGTTGATCGCGTACGGGAGCGGCAGGCCTTCGTCGCGGGCGCGCAGGACGGCATGGATCCGGGCCAGATCCTGCTCGGAGTAGCGGCGGTGCCCGCTCGGCAGGCGCTTGGGCGAGGGAAAGGCGTACCGGGCCTCCCACATCCGCAGGGTGCTCTCGCCGACGCCGGTCCGGACGGCGACGTCGCCGATGCTCAGATCCGGCCGCCCGGCGGCGGTCGTCTGCGAGTCACGAGCCGGGCGAGCGCCGCTCACTGGTGAATCTGCCTGCTCCATCGTGGGAAGTCGATCCAAACGTATCGAATGCGGCCGGCGCGGCCGTCGCGCTTGGTCTGAGGGTTCTCACACCGCGGAGCCGAGCGCGGCCGCGGGCTCCGCCGGAATGTCATCGCAGTCGACCTCGTCGCCGGGGGCCGCCTCGTCGTCGATGGTGGCGAGGAAGGCCTCGACGACGACCGGGTCGAACTGGGAGCCGGCGCAACGCTCGAGCTCACGTCGGGCGTCCGCGGCCGGCATCGCCTCCCGGTAGGCGCGGTCGGCGACCATCGCCTCGTAGGCGTCGGCCACAGCCAGGATGCGCGACTCCAGCGTGATCTCCTCGGCGGCCAGCGCGTCCGGGTATCCGCGTCCGTCGATCCGCTCGTGATGGGCTCGCACCCAGCCGGCGATCTGCCGCAGGCCGGCGTGCTCCAGGATGCGCGCGCCGATCTCCGGGTGGCGTCTCATCTCCTGCCACTCGGGGTCGCTCAGCGGGCCGGGCTTGTGGAGGATCGCGTCGGCGATCCCCAGCTTGCCGAGGTCGTGGACCACGCCGGCCGCGTGAATCTGCTCCACCCGTTCCGGCGCCAGGCCGAGGGCCCGGGCGGTGCGCTCGGCAAACGTGCCCACGGTCCGCGAGTGGCGGGCGGTGCTGGCGTCCCGCAGGTCGAGGGTCTCGGCGAGCAGCATGACCGCGGCCAGGCGCAGCTCAGCCGACTGCTCCTGGGCGGCGGTCTGGTCGAAGTCCCGCCGGCTCTGCTCGAGCGCCAGGCCCGCGTGGTCGGCGACGGCCATGAGGTAGGCGATCTGAGTGTCGTCCGGCCGGCGGCCGCTGACCGGCTGGTCGACGGAGACGATGCCGAGCACGTCGCCGTCCTGACCCCGCAGCGGCAGGACGAGCATGTCGTCCGGTTCCCAGCTGTCCGGTCCCGGGGCAGCGACCGTCGGCGGGACCCAGAAGTGGCTCTCGTCCTCCCAGGTGTGGGCCCCGGCGGGAAGCCAGATCGCTCCACAGCGGTCGTGCTCCGGCGTCATCACTGTCTCCCACTCGCCCCATGGGGAGACCGTCCCGAGCAGGGTGGTGCGGGCATCGTCGTCGCCGAGCACGATCACGCAGGTCAGCTCCGCCTGCTGCGCGTCGAGCAGGTTGACCGAGACGACATGGAACGCCAGCTCGGAGCGAATCGTCTCGGCCAGGGCCTCCAGGATCGGCATCGACCCGCGCCCGGAGGCGGCGGCCCGGGACACGGCCAGCATGCTGCGCACGTGGCGGGGGATCGGCTCCTGAACGGCAGCGTGGTGGCGGCCGGGGACGACCAGCCGCCCGAGGTCGTGGTCTCCGGCGGCGACCGTGCGATTGCGTCCCGCTCGCTTGGCGTCATACAGGGCGCCGTCGGCACGCGCCAGCAGCGTGCCGGCGTCCGCGTCGCCGGCGGCGACGCCGATCGAGACGGTCATGACGCCGCCGACACCCTCTGGATGGGGCATGGCCGCCCGTTCCACGGCGGCCCGGACGCGTTCGACGGCCTCGACGGCGTCGGCGTCGGAGACGTCGTGGAGCATCAGCAGGAGCTCCTCGCCCCCGAACCGATAGGCGACGTCGCCGCGGCGCAACGCCCCCCGGACGATTGCTGCCACCTCGCGGAGGGCCTGGTCGCCGGCGAGGTGGCCGAGCCGGTCGTTGTAGGTCTTGAAGTGATCGACGTCGCAGAGTGCCAGCGCGTACGAGGGTGCGCCCTGGTGGCGGGCCGCGTCGAGCGTCAGCAGATCATCGGCCAGGGCACGACGATTGCGCATCCCGGTGAGCGGGTCGCGGCGCGAGTCCTCAACCAGCTGGGCGTTGAGCTGCGCCAGCTCGGCCTCGCGCCCCTCGAGCGCCGCCAGGGCGGCGCGCTCGCGGCCGAGCAGCTCGCGCAGCCGGCCCTCCAGCAGGGCGCCGCGCACGATCAGCGACGCGGCGGTGAACAGGACGCCCACGCGGAGGCACACGCTCGTAGGTTGTGGGGCGCCGGCCACCTGGGCCCAGACGATCGCGGCCACCAGCACCAGGAGCAGGGCCGCCGGGAGGATGACGCCGTGCCGCCCCGGCTCGTCGCTGTCCACCGTCGACGTGGGCCGCCGGGCGAGCAGGACGCCCCCGGCGCCGATCATGGCCAGGCCCAGGACCCACAGGGGGTCGAGCAGAGTGTGGCCCGGGACATAGGTGCGGGCCAGCAGCTGCTCGCTCCACAGACCAAATCCCACCGCCTGGGCCGCCATCCCGCCGAGGACCAGTCGGAGCGCTGGCGATCGTGACCCGCGCAGCGAGCCGGCGATCATGGAATGCAACATGAGGACGGCGGCGGCGACGTACACGGAGGGATAGATGAGTGCCGAGAGCTTGGGCGCCGCCGCCAACGTGGACACGGCCGCGGCGTGCCAGAGCTGGCCGACCGTCAGGGCGATCGCTCCGGCGATGAGGGGGAGGGTCTCGAACAGGGCCACGCGCCGCGCCGATCGCGAGCTCGACCGGGTGCCGACCAGACTGACCATGATCAGTCCGGCAAAGCCCCACCAGCCGATGTCGGCGAGGTTGGGCGACGGGGGCAGCCCGGTCACCCCGTAGACGTTCCAGAGGATCTGCCCGGCCAGCCACGATCCGGCAGCGGCGGCCCACAGGCTGAACCGGCGACGGTCGGCGGCCGCCGCGGCCCGCCGAGCCAGCAGCATCCCCGTGAGCGCGCTGAAGGCGCTCGCGGTCCAGGCGACGTCCCAGCAGGCGCCGGAGGGGCCGGGGATGACGAGGCTGAGGGCCATCGCGCCCAGCGCGACGCCGATGGGGACGGCGACGAGGCCGGCCGACAGGGGCGGGCACGCCAGGGCGGGAGGTTCGCGTCTCACGAACGGCTGATCGGCAGCGCCGCCGCGGCGGTTGAGAGGACGCCCCGCGCGCTCAGCGAGGTGCCGAGGCGGCCCACGGTTCGCGCACACCCGCCTCCGGGAGATGCGGATGGGGGAGGTGGGGGCGATGTGAGTGCGCCGGAAACCGGCCGCTGCACATCGCGCTTGGTGACCGTCACCCAGGCCACCACGCCGATGAAGACGACCAGGGCGATGAGACTGACGGTCCCATCGCCGAGCCCCAGACCGCCGCCGGCGGGCTTGCTGAAGCCGTCGGCGAACGAGGCGCCGAGCGGGCGCGTCGAGGGCAGCCCCGGCCGCAGCACGTGGCCCGTGGCGCGGCTCTCCCCCGTCTGCTTCAGCCCCCGGCTCAGGCTCAGGCGGCGGTCCGGCCGCCGAGCTCAAGTGGGCCAAGGTTAGGCGCTCGATCCGCGTGCAACCTTAGGAAAAGATGAAGATTCCGCTTACCGGTGTGCGTGGCGGCGCAGGGCCTGGGGATCGTGGATGACCAGCGTCTGGCGCCCGGTGCTGATGGTGTTGAGCGCGCGGAGCGTGCTCAGCGCCTTGACCGTCGACTCGCGCGAGGCGCCGCACCAGCTGGCCAATTGCTCCTGGGAGAGCGGCAGCTCGACGATGATCCCGTCCGGGCCGGGCGACCCGAAGCCGGTGGCGAGCTCCAGCAGCCGCTCGGCCACGCGCCCCAGCGTGTCCAGCGTGGCGAACTCCAGGCGCTTGCGATCGGCGTCCCGCAGCCGGTCGGCCAGGATGCCGATCAGCTCCCGGGCCGCGTCGGCGTGATCCAGCGCGTGCGCCAGGGCCGACCCCGGGGCCACGACGGCCTCGACGTCGGCGACGACCAGCGCGGTCGCCGAGCGCGCCTCGCCGTCGAGGGCCGACAGCTCACCGATGATGTCGCCGGGCCCGCGCAGCCCCAGCACGATCTCCCGGCCGTCGGCGGAGGTGCAGCTGATCAGGACCCGGCCCGTCTCGATGAGGAACACGCGCTCGGCGATGTCGCCCTCGGTGAACAGGGCCTGCCCCCGCCGGAAGCGGCGGATGTGCCCGGCGCGGCGGAGCGCGGTGCTCAGGGCGTGATCGGCGGGAGCGGGTGGGGTCACGCTGACAGTGTCACGTACGCGTCAGATGACACAGACGGTTCGCCTCAGGCGACGTGGTGGGGCGGGGGCGGCGCTGCGACCGTTGGCGCCACACCGTCCACCCTTCAGGGAGCAGAGAATGTACTCACACCAGATCGTCCCGCCCGCCCAGGTGGTCGAGCCTGTCCGGCCGCGCGTGGAGAAGCCCGTGTGGCTCCGGGCTCCGTCGCTGGCCGCCTTCGTCGCCGCGGTGATCCTGGCCACGGCCGTCGTCCTGGCCCTGACGCTGTCCGGCACCAGCCGTGTCCACGCCGCTTTCCACAAGGCGCCGGCCGGCGCGCAGCCGCTGCCGTCCTTCACGCCGCCGCTGGTCCCGGCCGGCTACGTCCGGATTCCGGAAACCCACCAGTTGATTCCCATTCGCAGCGGTCGCTGACCTGGGGGACGCGGGCACGAGGCGCGCGAGGGTCCGGCAGCCCGCCGGACCCTCGCCGCGCCGGATGGTTGATTGCGCGGACGCAGGGTCGTGGAATCAACCACCGGGTCCGGACGGCGACTACAGATCACCCGCTCACTGCCGATAACCGCTCAAAAGCGTTGCGCCGCCGGTGACGGCGGCGCAATGGGGACTTGAGCCGTTCGGACCGAGGAGCGGAACATGGCAGTTACAGGTGCGAGTGCCAACGACCTGGCCGACGGCTGGCCGGTTGCCACACGTCGTGCAACCGACGCCGGCTCGCCGGCGCCGGCGATCCAGGGCCTGTACGGGCTCCTGACGCTGGTGGTCGTCGGCTACGCGGTGTCGCTGATCGTGCGGGGGCCCAACGGCGCCTCGCCCACGTGGCTGGACGGCTGGGGAGTGGCCGGATTCGAGTTGCTCGCCGCGCTGCTCGTCCTCGCCCGGGCCTGGGTGAGCCGGCACGACCGCCGCTACACGCTGTGGCTGGGCATTGGTTGCGTCGCCTGGGCCGTTGGCGATTTTGTGATGACGGCCGAGACCCTCGGCGGGGCGACGCCGCCGGCGCTGTCGCTGGCCAACTTCTTCTGGGCCGGATTCTTCCCGCTCGCGTACGTCGGCGTCATGGTGCTGATGGAGCGCGACGTCCGCAAGCTGACCTCCGCCAACTACCTCGACGGCGTCGTCGCCGCGCTCGTCACCTTCGCCGCGCTCGTCGCGTTCGCGTTCCATGCCATCGCCGGCGCCGCCGGCGGCGGCAACGAGTCCGTCGCGGTCAACCTCGTCTATCCGGTCGGCGACCTCCTGCTGCTGGGGCTGACGCTGTTCGGCGCCATGCAGCTGCCGCCGGGGCGGCGGACGCGGTGGTACCTGATCGCTGCTGCCGGCGCGATCAACGCCTCCGGCGACATCGCAGCGCTGTTCGGCGGCCTGGCGGCGACGGACGTCGGCTGGTTCCTCAACGCCATCGCCTGGCCGACCTCGCTGCTGCTCATCTCGGCCGCGGTATGGGTGACCGACGACCCGGCGGTGCCGGTCCGCGAGAACCGGTCCTCCGGCTTCACCGTGCCGACCGTCGCGTCCGGACTGGCGCTGCTCATCCTGTTCGTCGGCTCGCTTGACCACACCACCCAGGTGGCGCTCGGCCTGGCGACGGCGACGCTGGTCGCCGCGGGCATCCGGTTCGGCCTGGCGCTGCGCCGCCTCAATGAGCTGACCGAAGACCGCCACCGGGAGCTGGCGAGCTCGGCCCAGGCCGAGCGCGACTCGCGCGAGGCACTCCAGTCCGCCGTCCGGGAGTACTCGCTGTTCGCCTCCCGCGTCGCCGACGGGGATCTCACGGCGACGGTGGCGGCCGCGGGCAGCGAGGACCTCGGCGAGCTCTCCACCAGCCTGAACAGCATGGTCGGCGGTCTGGCCGAGATCTCCGGACAGATTCAGGGCGGCGTCCAGGAGATCGCCGCGTCGACCGAGCAGATCCTGAGCTCGGTCAGTCGCCACACCGAGAGCGCCGGGCAGCAGTCGGCCGCGATCAGCGAGACCTCGGCGACGATCAACGAACTGCGCTCCGCCGCCGACGACACCGCCCTGCGCGCCCGCGACGTCGCCCATCAGGCCGGAGAGTCGGTCCATGTCAGCGACGAGGGCAACGAGGCGGTGGCCGCGATCGCCGATGCGATGGAGGAGATCCGGGCGCGGGTCGACGGGATCGCCGAGGAGATCCTCACCCTGTCCGGGCGCACGCAGCAGATCGGCGCCATCACCCAGACCGTCAACGAACTGGCCGACCGGTCCAAGCTGCTGGCGCTCAACGCCAGCATCGAGGCGGCCCGCGCCGGAGAGCACGGCAAGGGCTTCGCCGTGGTGGCCGACCAGGTCCGGGGCCTGGCCGAGCAGTCCAAGGCCGCGACCGCCCAGGTGGAGGCGATCCTCTCAGACGTCAAGGAGGCGACGTCCGCCGCCGTGGCCGCCAGCGCCGAGGGCACCAAGGTCGTCGACCAGGGCCTGCGGCTGACCGCCCAGGCCGGCGCGGGCATCCGCAGCCTGACCGACACGATCCGCGCCGCGTCGCACGCGGCCGAGCAGATCGCCGCCTCCGCCCACCAGCAGAGCGTCGGGATGGACCAGATCGCCGAGGCCATGAGCGATATCGACGCCGGGACGTCGCAGTTCCTGGACGGCGCCCAGCAGTCCCAGCGGGCCGCCGAGAGCCTCAACGGCCTCGCCGCCAAGCTGGCGGGGCTGACCGAGCGCTACCGAGTGTGAGTGCCAGGCCGGCATCGCCGTCCGGGGTGCCCGTGCCCCGGGCGGCGGGCCCTGCCGCCTCGTCCTCGGCGACCCGCCGCTCCGGGATCCGGATTCTCCTCAAACCGTCCGCTCTACCTGCCGATATCGAACCCGTGGACACCATTACGGCCACCCGGTTCATGCGCTCGCTGCGCGCGCTGGCCCCGTTCTGCGGCGCCGCGCTGCTGGCGTGGAGCATCGTGCTCGTCGGGGCGAGCGTCGACTGGGCTCAGTACGCGCTGTCGGCCGGCCTGGGCCTGGCCGGCGGGATCCTGGCATTCCTGGCCATGCTGCGCCTGCCGCGGACCGCGCTGAGCGGGGCGCCCGGAGCGATCGTGTTTCTGGCCGCCGTGGCCATGCTGCGCAACTCCGTGGGGGGCACCAACTCCGGCGCGGCCGCGCTGGCCATGATCCCCGTGTTCCACACCGCGCTCTACAGCCGCTCCCGTCGCGACATGGCGATCATCGTGGCCGGCGTTGGCGTCTTCTACCTGGCGCCGATCCTGATCGTCGGCCCGCCCGCCTACCCCCACACGCAGTACCGCGCCGCGATCCTGTCGGTGGCCGTGTCGGCGATCATCGGTTTCGCCACCCAGCGTCTGGTGGCGCGCGTCCGGAACCAGGCCAACCGGGCGCGCCGGCGCGAGCTGATGCTGGAGGAGCTGGCCGACGTCGTCCACGGCCTGTTCGAGAGCGTCCGGCCCCGCGTCGACGTGTGCCGCGCCGCCCAGCGCATCAGCGGCGCCTCGGTAGCGCTGCTCTATGAGCCTGACGCCGAGCAGCAGCTCGCCTGCACGGCGACCGCCGGCCTGCGGGCCGTGGCCGTGGCGTCGGCGCAGAACTCCCGCAGCGCCGTCATCGAGGCGTTTGAAACCGGCCGCCCGCTGCTGGTGACTGAGAACGTCGCCGACCGGGTCGGCAACCCCGGACTTTGGGCCGCCGCGGGGCAGCCGCCCGCGGTTCTGTTTCAGCCGCTGCTGCGACAGGGCGTCGCCCGCGGCGTCCTCGTCGTCGGCTGGATGGAGGCGGTGCCCGCCGGGGATTCCCGGACCACCGTGACCGGCCTGCTCGCGCATGAGGCGGCTTCCGTCATCGCCCGTGCCGACGCCATGGACGTTCTGGCCGACGAGGCCCAGACCGATGCGCTGACCGGTCTGCCCAACCGCCGGGCCTGGGATGCGCAACTGCAGCGAGCGCTGAGCGGGGACGCCCAGCTGGTCATCGCCATGCTCGACTTCGACCACTTCAAGGAGTTCAACGACACCCACGGCCATCCGGCGGGCGATCGGCTGCTCAAGGAGACGGCCGCCGCCTGGCGTGACCAGCTTCGCGGAGGGGACCTGCTGGCCCGGTTGGGGGGCGAGGAGTTCGGCCTGCTCCTACGCAACTGTGATGCCGAGACCGCCGTAGAGGTGACCGAGCGCCTGCGCCGCCACGTCTCCGGCGGCCGGACCTGCTCGGCCGGGATCGCGGTCGCCGCCCCGGGGGAGGAGGCCGACGTCGTCATCGCCCGCGCCGACCGGGCGCTGTACCAGGCCAAGGCCGGCGGGCGCGACCGCGTCCACCTGACGAGCGCCGTCTGACCGAGCCGGCGCTCCCCGCCGTAAGGACTAACCGGCCAGGCAGGCGCGCCGGCGGCGGGCCAGCAGGGCACGTTCGGCCTGATTGTCGGTGTGCTCCATGGCCGCCGCGTACTCGGACGCGGCCTCGATCCGGCGCCCGGTGCGCTCCAGCAGGTCGCCGCGGATGGCGTGGAACAGATGATGGCGCGCGAGGCGCTCGTCGTCGCCCAGCTCGGTCAGCCGAGCGAGCCCGGCATCGGGACCGCGGACCTCGGCGAGGGCGACGACGCGGTTGAGCGCGACCACGGGCGTCGGCGCGAACGCCTGGAGCTGGTCGTAGAGCGCCAGGATCTGGGTCCAATCGGTCTCGGCGGCGGTGGTGGCGTCGGTGTGCACCGCATTGATCGCCGCCTGGATCTGGTAGGGGCCGGGCTGGTTGCGCGCCAGGCAGCGCCGGACCAGCCGCTGACCCTCGGCGATGAGCTCTGCGTCCCACCGCGCGCGGTTCTGTTCGGCCAGGCGGACGAGCTCCCCGCTCGGCGTCGTCCGCGCCGCGCGCCGGGCCTGGGTCAGCAGCATGAGCGCCAGCAGGCCGAGTGCCTCCGGCTCGTCGGGCATCAGCTCGGCCAGGAGCCGTCCCAGCCGGATCCCCTCGGCGCACAGGTCGTCGCGCACCAGTGCCGTGCCGGAGGTCGCCGCATAGCCCTCGTTGAAGATCAGGTAGACGACCGCCAGGGCGCCGCTCAGCCGCTCCGGGAGGTCGGCGTCCTGGGGGACCCGGTACGGGATCCCGGCGTCGCGGATCTTCGCCTTGGCCCGGACCAGCCGCTGTGCCATCGTCGGCTCGGCTACCAGGAAGGCGCGCGCGATCTCGGCGGTCGTCAGCCCGCCGAGGAGGCGGAGCGTGAGGGCGACGCGGGACGGAATCGCCAGCGCCGGATGACAGCAGGTGAAGATCAGGCGCAGGCGGTCGTCGGGCACCGGTCCCTCCTCGGCGGGCTCGTCGGCGGCGCCGAGCGCCAGCGCCTGGGCGTGGCGCTCGGCCCGCGTCGACTCACGCCGCAGCCGGTCGATCGCACGGTTGCGCGCGGTGGTGATGATCCAGCCCGGCGGGCTGGGCGGGACGCCGTCGGCCGGCCACCGGGCCAGAGCGACCGCGAACGCGTCGGCCACGGCCTCCTCGGCGACGTCAATATCGCCGAACCGGCCGACCAGGACGGCGACCGCCCGGCCGTGATGCTCGCGGAAGGCACGCTCGATCTCAGCGGAGGTGGGGCCGTCCACGGCGCCGGCTCACTCCTGCGATCCGTCCTGGAACGGGCGCACCTCGACGACCAGGGTCGTGGCCAGCGCCAGCTTGCGGCCCCACTCCAGCGCCGCGTCCAGATCCGGCGCCTGGAGGATGGTCAGGCCGCCGATCTGCTCCTTGCCCTCGGCGAACGGACCGTCGCTCATCAGCACCTCGCCGTCGCGCGGGCGCAGAGTGGTCGCGCTCGACGGGTCGTGCAGGCCCGCGGAGAACACCCACGCCCCCGCCTCCTGCATCTCCTGGCGCAGCGCATCCACGTCGCGCATGATGGGCCCCAGGACCTCCGGGCCGGGGATGGGCCCGTCCGGCTGGATGATGCTGAGCAGATATTGCTTCATGGTGGCTCCTCTTTGGCACGCTCGGGGGGCGCCGTCGATGGGTGGATTGTCACCCTCTGTACGAACGGCGGGCGCCCAGATCGACATACACTGAGAGCAGAATCGCCATGGCTGAGGAATCGCGCCCAGATCCTCCGAGGGCCGTCGCCGACTACGTCGCCGAGCACGCTCCGGAACTCGACCCCGCCGAGGTCGCCGCGTTCATGGACGAGCACGCCAAGCCGGCGGACGAGCCGGACTTGCATCTCGGCTGGGCCGTCCGGGTGCTGCGCGAGCGCGGCGAAGGGGAGGTCGGCGAGGGGCTGCCCGTCGACCGGGTGGTGGAGGAGATCCGCCGGCGCGACTCGTAGGTTCGAGTCGGGGGTCAGCCCTTCACTGGCAGCGACCGGGCGTAGCTGACCCCGCGCTCCACCCAGCGCTCGAGCTGGCGCTTGGTGCCGACGCCCTCCGGCGCCACCCGGAGCCAGCCGTCCATGGCGCGCCCGCGCATCACGAACGGCTCGGCGTGAGGCTTGGCGAGCAGCGAGTCGGTCTCGGCCGGGTCGCAGCGCAGCAGCAGGTCGCCCTGGCCGCTGACGCTGACCGACATGTTGCCGCCGATCAGGAACGCCAGGCCGCCGAACATCCGCTTCTCGACGACCCCGTCCTCGGTGGCGACCAGCTCCCGGATCCGGTTGGCCAGCTGCTCGTCGTAGGCCATGAATCCGATTATCTCGACCTGATCAAATGTGACATGTCAGGGCGGCCGGATGCCCTCTTGGACAGTGATCTTCCTTTTCTGGGTGTTTCAACGTGTGAATCTTCAGAAAGCGGGTAACAAAGGCGTCGTTGCCTAGCAACATGGGTGGCTTCGGCTCTGCTGGAGCGCCCAAAGAGTCGAGGAAGTGGGGGCTTCACTGCGCGTCCCGGTGGGGCAGTTTTCGCCCATCGGGACGACGCCCCCTCCTAGAGTCTTAGCGCCTCGAGACCGGGGTAGTTGCGCTTCGTGGGGACGATCGCCCTGACATTTGACGATGGCCCGGATGCGGAGTGGACCCCGCGGGTGCTCGACGCGCTCGCCGCGGCCGGCGCACGCGCGACGTTCTTCCCCATCGCTCGCCGCGCGGCGGCCCAGCCTGCCCTGGTGGCGCGGCTGATCGCCGAGGGCCACCAGGTCGGTCTGCACTGCGACGAGCACGTTCGTCATTCCACCCGCGACGCTGCCTGGGCACGCGCCGACACGGAGCGGGCGCTGGAGCGGCTGCGCTCAGTCGGCGCAGCCCCCCGGCTGTGGCGCACCCCCTGGGGCGACGAGGCGCCGTGGACGCACGCCCTGGCGGGCGAGTACGGACTGCGGATCGTCGGCTGGACGGCCGACACCCATGACTGGCGGGGGGACACCGCTCAGGAGATGTTCGATGCGCTGCGACCCCGCCTGCAGCCGGGGGCCATCGTCCTCGCCCATGACGGGATCGGCCCCGGAGCCCGGCGCGCCGATGCCGGCGAGACCGTCGCGTTTGTCCCGCTGGTCGCGCGTCACGCACGGGGCCTGGGCCTGCGGATGACATCGTTGGCATGACCATGGCCCAGTTGGCAGCCGATCGCGAGTCGAGTCTTCCGGAGCTGGCCGGCGTGCTGGAGGGCATCGCCGCCGGTGCGGGCGCGCGCGACGCGGCGACTGCGCCGGTACCGTTCCCAGAGGAGGCGATGGCGGCGCTCGAGGACGCCGGCGCCCTGCGCTGGAACGCGATCCCGGGACCCGTCCGCCCGCCCGCCGAGCAGGAGCTGGAGCTGGTGCGACGGGTGGCGGAAGCCGACGGCTCGGTCGGCCGAATCCTCGACGGTCATCTCAACGCCGTCGAGCGCCTGGCCGTCCAGGCGCCGGACGGGCTGCGCGACCGAGAGCTGCGAGCCGTGCTCACTCGCGAGCTGCGCGCCGGGGTGTGGGGCGGTGACCCGGTGCCGGGCGAGGGGCCACCCGCGGCCCTCGTCGCCGGCGACGAGGGCGAGGTGCTGCGCGGGGTCAAGACTTTCTGCTCCGGCGCCGGCGGCCTGCACCGGGCGCTCATCCTGGCTCGCGACCAGACCCGCGAGGACCCCGCCCCCGGACCGGTCTCGGTCTGGGTCGACCTGACCGACCGGCGCCGGGTGGAGATCGATACCGGCTGGTACCGCTCTCGTGGCCTCGTCGCCTCGGTCTCGCACCGGGTCGTGTTCCACGATGTCCCGGTGCTGGCGCGCCTGGGGGACAACGGCGGCATCGCGCAGCAGCCGTGGTTTGGGCGCGACGCGCTGCGCACCGCCGCCAGCTGGGCGGGGATGGCCGACACCGCCGTCGCCGCCGCTACCGCCGCTCTGCGCGCCCGCCCCGGCCACGGCGACCTGGAGGGGCTGGCGATGGGGCGGATCCTGACCGCGCAACGCACCATCGACCTGTGGCTGGCGGCGGCGGCGCGGGCGATGGACGGGGCGGCATCCGACCTGGAGGCGGTGGCGCTGCATGGGCGGGTGGCGATCGCTGACGCCTGCCGGGTGCTGCTGGACGAAGCCGCGCGGGCATGCGGCTCGCGTCCGTTCGCGACCGCGGGTGCGCTCGACCGCGCCCGCCGGGACCTCGAGGTGTTCCTGCTCCAGCACCGCCTCGACCCGTTGCTGGCGCGGGCCGGACGCGCCGCGCTCGAGGAGGACGGCTGACATGGATCCCGCCGGCCAGATGACGGCGGCGGATTTCGAGGCGCGCTACCGGCGCGAGACGGACCCGTGGGGGTACGAGACGAGCGCCTACGAGCGCGAGAAGTACGCGGCCACGCTGGCCGCCTGCGGCGATGGGCCCTTCGCCTGCGCACTGGAGCTGGGCAGCTCCATCGGCGTATTCAGCGCGCTGCTGGCGCCCCGTTGCCGGTCCCTGGTGACGATCGACGGCTCCAAGACCGCGGTGGCGCGCGCCCGGCGGCGGCTCGCCGGTCAGGCGGTGGCGTCGCTGGCGGGGAGGATCCCGGCCGACCTCCCGCGGCGGGAATTTGACCTGGTGGTGGCCTCGGAGATCCTGTACTACCTCACGTCCCGGGAGCTCGACGACACGCTCGAGGTCGTGCGCGAGTGCCTGACGGCAGGCGGACGGATGGTGGCTGTCCACTGGCGGCCGCCGGGTCCGGAGCGACCGCTGAGCGCCGACCAGGTTCATGACCGGCTTCGGCGCCTGCCGTGGCTGGTGCCGGTCACGGCGTCCGGCACCGCCGACTATCTCCTCGACGCGCTGGAGCGCCGGTGAGCGTCGAGTTTGAGCTGGTGGTCATCGGCGGCGGACCGGCCGGCCTGTCCGCCGTCCGCGGCTACCGGGCCGCGGGCGGGCCGGGGAGCGTGGCTATCGTCGGCGACGAGAAGCGTATGCCGTACCGGCGGCCGCCGCTGACCAAGGAGCTGATGCGCGACGAGATCACAGAGGACGAGCTCCCGCTCGAGGACGAGGAGTGGCTGGCCCGCGAGCGGGTGGCGCTCGTCGGCGGGCGCGCGGTCGCGCTCGACCATGCCGCGCATCACGTCACGCTGTCCGGTGGGCGGACGCTGACCTACCGCCGCTGCGTGCTGGCCACCGGCGCCGAGCCCAAGCGCCTGCCCATCCCCGGCAGCGACGACCCGTCCGTCCGGGTCCTGCGGTCGCTCGACGACCTGCGCGAGTTGCGCGTCCGCCTGCGCGGCGGTGCGGGGGCCGTCGTCATCGGCTCCGGGTTCATCGGCTGTGAGATCGCCGCCTCGCTGCGCCGCCGGGGCCATCCGGTCGCGCTGGTGTCCGACGAATCCAGCCCCAACTGCCGGCGGCTGGGGGAGGCGGCCGGAGAGCGGATCGCCGGCTGGCTGGCCGACGAGGGGGTCGTCCTTCACCTCGGCGTTGCCGTCGATGCGATCGAACGCCGGGGGCACGAGCTGCACGTGGCGGCCGGCGACGCGTCCGTGGCGGCGCCGGTCGTCGTCATGGCCACCGGTGTCGCGCCCCGCAGCGAGCTCGTCGCCGGGGCGCTGGCGGTGCACGAGGGCGACGGCGCCGTGCCGGTCGACAGCGGGCTCCGGACGGCCCTGCCGGACGTGCTGGCGGCGGGCGATGTCTGCCTGGCCCACAACGAGGCGGCGGGGCGGCCGCTGCGCGTCGAGCACTGGGGTGATGCCCTGGGACAGGGGGAGGCCGCGGGCCGAACCGCCGCCGGGCAGAGCGCGGCATGGGCCGACGTCCCCGGCTTCTGGTCGACGATCGGCAGGCGGACCCTCAAGTACGCCGCCTGGGGCGACGGGTATGACGCGTGCCGGTTTGAGCCGGGCGTCGGCGATGCCTTTGCCGTGTGGTACGGGCGCGACGGCCGCATCGCCGGGGTTCTCGACCACGGCTGCGACGACGCGTACGAGCGCGGGCGGGACCTGATCGCCGAGGGGGCGCCATGGAGCTAGATGCTGTCGTCGTCGTCCCGGCCCGGGACGAGGAGGAGCGGATCGGCGACTGTCTGCGGGCCCTGGCCCGCCAGACGGTGGCGCGATCGGCATTTGAGACGGTGGTGGTGCTCGATGCCTGCCGGGACCGGACGGCGGCGGTGGCGGAGGCGGTCAGCCGGCTGGTCGGGCTCCCGGTGAGAACGGTCGAGGGACCGGGGGCGGGGGCCGGCGCGGCGCGCCGCGCCGGCATGGACCAGGCGTGCGCGCTGCTCCTGGCCGCCGGCCGGCCGGACGGGCTGATCGCCTGCACGGACGCCGACTCCTGTCCGGCGCCGGACTGGCTGGAGCGCCAGCTGGCGCACGTGGCCGCGGGCGCCCGCGCGATCGCCGGCCTGATCGAGCTCGACGAGGAGGAGGCCCGCGACCTGCCGCCCGGGGTCCGCGAACGGCGCGACCGCGATGCCGGCAGCCGCATGCGCCGCCTGCGCAGCTCGGAGCCGGAGGCGGGCCATCACCACTTCGCCGGCGCGTCGCTGGGCGTGACCGCGGCCACCTACCGAGACGTGGGTGGGATCGAGCCGCTGGCCGCACTGGAGGATGCCGGCTTCGCGGCGCGTCTGGCCGCGCACAACGTTCCCATTCTCCGGGCCTCCGACGTCCGGGTGGCCACCTCGTCGCGTTCGGATGGCCGGGTGGCGCGCGGACTGTCGGTCGACCTGGCGGTCTCGGCCTGGTTTGAGCAGCGGCGGTTCCGGGCCGGAGACTTTGGACCGGAGCGGTTGGGCACGGACGCCGGGCGGCCGTCGGTGTCGGTCATCATTCCCACCAAGGAGTGCGCGGCCACCATCCGCGCGGTGTTGGAGCAGACGGTGGCGCCCCTCGCCGCCGGCGGGCTCGTCGACGAGGTCGTCGTCATCGATGCGGCGTCGGCGGACGGGACGGCCGAGCTCGCCGCCCGGGCCGGAGCCCGCGTCGTCCAGCAGGACGAGATCCGCGCCGACCTCGGACCGGCGCTCGGCAAGGGCGACGCGATGTGGCGGGCGCTCCAGGTCACCTCCGGTGAGGTCGTCTGCTTCCTGGACGGCGACACCGCGGACCCGGCGCCGGAGCACCTCCAGGGACTGCTGGGCCCGCTCCTGTGCGATCCGACCGTGCATCTGGTCAAGGGCTCGTTCGACCGGCCGATGCTGGCCGGGGCCGTCAGCCTGCCCCACGAGGGCGGTCGCGTCACCGAGCTCATGGCCCGGCCGCTGATCAATCTGCACGAGCCGCTGCTGGCCGGCTTCTCTCAGCCGCTGGCCGGCGAGTTCGCCGGGCGCCGCGATCTGTTCGAGGCGATCCCGTTCCCGGTCGGCTATGGGGTCGAGATAGCCGTCCTCATCGACGCGCTGCGCCTCGCCGGCCTCGACGCTCTCGCCGAGTGCCACCTGGGAAGCCGCCAGAACCGCCACCAGCCGCTCCGGGCGCTGGGCGAGATGGCCTACGCGGTGCTCGCCGCCGTCGACGCCCGCCGGGGCGAACGGGGAGAGGACGCGGCCCCGGCGGTGCCGGGGCACTACCTCAAGCCGTGGGAGGACGGCGCGGTCGCGTCGGTCCCGGTCATGGAGCGGCCGCCGATCCGGGAGGCGAGCGCCCAGCGGGCACGGCGACTGCCCGCTCCCGCGTCCTGACGCGCGCCGACCCTTCCGGAAGGAAGTAGGGCAGCGCCCGGTCGGGGCGCCACCCCTCTCAGCCAACGTCTGCGGCGTCGCGGACGTGCGGCGCCCGGTGTGCGATCAGGCGGCGGTGGCGCCGGCCGACGCGACGGCGTGCTGGCCCTCGGCGAACTCCTCCACGATCTTGGCGCAGAACGCGGGCAGGTCGTTGGGGTTGCGAGAGGTCACGAGCCCCTGGTCGACGACGACCTCCTCGTCGACCCACTTGCCGCCGGCGTTGCGGATGTCGGTCTGAACGCTGGGGTAGGAGGTCAGCGTCCGGCCGCGAACGAGGTCGGCCTCGACGAGCGTCCACGGTCCGTGACAGATCACCCCCGCCGGCTTGCCGGCCTTGAAGTGCTTCTGCACGAACGAGATCACGCGGTCGTCGACCCGGAGGCGATCGGCGTTGACCGTCCCGCCCGGGAGGATCAGCCCGTCGTAGTCGCCGGGCGAGGCATCGCTGATCTCCTTGTCGACCGGGAACGTGTCGGCCGGATTGGTGTCCGAGTTCATCGCCTGGATCTCACCCGTGGACACCGAGAGCAGCTCGGTGGTGGCCCCGGCCCGCTCAACCGCCCGGCGCGGCTCCGTGAGCTCCACCTGCTCCACGCCGTCGGTGGCGATGATGGCGATCTTCCTGCCGTTCAGTTCGTCTGCCATGGAGCTCCCCCGTTCGTGGTCTTGGTTGCATCTCCGTGACGGCAGCGCCGTCGCCGGTCGAGCTACCCGGCGGGACCGGCGCTACACACGACGGCGAGCGGCGCGCACTATGTTCTTGGGCCTTGGTGGGAGCACGTGGCACGCGCCGTCTGGGGGCCGGATGGCTGGCGCTGGCGGCGCTCGCCGTCGCCGCATGTGGTGGCGGGACCACGGCTTCCCGCTCCGTCGCGTCGGCCCCAACCGCATCGTCGACCGCCACGTCCTCCGCTGCCACGTCGTCCGCCGCTACGTCACCGACCGGTCCGGCCGTCCCGGGGCACCGGCACCGCCGGCGCCCGGCCGGAGCGCCCATCGGCGCCACCCAGCGCGTGCACGCCGGATCCTCGAACCTGGCGGTGACGGTGACCGGGGTGATCGATCCGCTGACCGGCAGCGGCAGCCGGCTGCTGGCCGGAACCAGGGCGGTGGCAGTCAGGGTCGTGATCCGCAACCTCGCCGGCGGGACATATGACAGCACCGCGTCCGGGGACTGGTCGCTCCTCACGTCGGCGGGCGCAGGCTCGCCGCTGTTCATCCGCGCCGGTGTCTGCCAGACGCCGCTGGTCGACTTCGAGAGCCTGATCGGCGCCGGTGAGACGCGCAGCGGCTGCGTCGGCTTCTCGGTGGCACGGGGCGCGCGCATCCATGGCGTGCGCTTCTCGCCCCGGTCGCGGGCGGCCGGCGCAGTCGGTTGGCGCTGATGGTCTGACTAGATGGTCTAGGCGCGACAGCGCCGGCTGACCGGGATGTTCAGCGAGGGGACGGGCGGCTCGTCGCGTTTGCAGTAGGTCACGCGGCGGGCCCGGAGATCGACGACGCCGAGGAAGGGGTAGGTGACCCCCCCGGCCACCGCCGTGCATTCGAACGCCGGCCGGCCGGCGTGATCGCCGGTCCGCCGGCAGGCGATGCGGCCAAGCGGGCCGTCGATGATCCCCCGGTCGACCAGCGACGCCATGTCGGCGCGGACGGCCTTGACGATGGCGGCGTGCGCGCCGGACCCCGGCGCGACCGCGGCCACATGGGGCGCCTGATCCTGAGCCACCACCACCTCGGCCTCCCGGTTGGCCCGGGCCACGGCGGCCGGGCTCTGCGTCGCCTCGGAGTTGGTGTTGTTGTGCTCCACGAACAGGATCAGCGCCAGGAGCAGGATCAGGCCGGCGCCGAGTGACAGCACCCAGCGCGCCCAGAGCGGGGGACGCAGGTGAGCCGGCAGCATCGGCGCGGCCTCTCAGGCGCTGTGGGCCGACAGCACCCGTCGCAGCGCCCGCAGGTCCTCGCTGCTGGGGTTCCAGCGAGCGGCGGTGGCGTTGGTGTGCACCTGCTCCGGCTTCGTGGCTCCGGCGATGACCGAGCAGACGGCCCGGCTGGCGAGCAGCGCGCCGATCGCGACGTCGGTCAGCGAGATGCCGCGCTCATCGGCGTAGCCCTGCAACGCGTCGATGAGCGCGAATTGCGCGTCGGTGGCGATCTCGTTGCGGCCGGACAGCCGCGCGCCCTCCGGCCCCGGCTCGCCGCGGCGGTACTTGCCGGTGAGCAGGCCGGAGGCCAGCGGGAAGAAGGGCACAAAGCCGACGTGGAGTTCTTCGCAGACCGGCAGCACCTCCTCCTCGACCTCGCGGACGAGCAGGCTGTACTCGTTCTGGAGCCCCTTGAATTCGGTGAAGCCGTGGATGGTGGCCTCCGCCTGCGCCTCGCGGAGCTGCTGCGCGCTGAAGTTGGAGGCGCCGATCGTTCGGACCTTGCCCTCCTGGATGAGCTCATGGAGCACCTCGAGCGTCTCCGCGATCGGCGTGACCCCGTCAGGCTCGTGGTACCAATAGACGTCGATGATGTCGGTGCGGAGGCGCCTGAGCGAGGCTTCGGCCGCCTGGCGGACGTACTCTCGCGAGCCCCGGGGACCCTTCCCGTCGCCCATGTCCATCCCAAACTTCGTGGCCAGCACCACCTGGTCGCGACGGCCCTGGAGCACCTCGCCGAGGAATTCCTCGCTCTGGCCCTGGCCGTAGATGTCGGCGGTGTCGAAGAACGTCACGCCCTCCTCGAGGGCGGCGTCGACGACTGCGCGGGTGGCATTGAGGTCGATCCGGCGGCCGAAGTTGTTGCAGCCCAGCCCGACGATCGAGGTTTGGATTCCGGAGGTTCCGAGTTCACGCGAGGGGAGGTCAGCCATGCGCCTGAGCCTACCTCCTCCGCCTCCGTGATCCGCCCCGGACCAGTGCGCGACCCGCTAGCGCACGTGGTGGTCGTCCCGGCGCAGGGCATCGGTGAAGCGCTGGGGCACCGCCGCCCGCTCGCCCTCCTCCCACAGGGTCATGACCACCAGCTCATCGCCCTGCGGCCGGCAGACGAATATGAGGTCGCGCCGCTCCAGATCGCGGACGAGCACCGCCCCCCGCTCGCCCGCCCGCATCCGTCCCGCCGCGTGGGCGCGGGCCACCCGTCCCGCGATCTCCGTCTTCTCGTCCAACGACCCGCGGACGCGCTGGCGAAAGCGCTCGGCCGCGTGGTCGGTGACGGCGATCAGCATGGTGCCGGCAGTAGGTTAGGACCCCGGCAGCTTGCGGGCGCGGCGGGAGATGCCGCGCCAGGCGTCGCCCTCGTCGCGCAGACGGTCGCCGGCGTCGGCGACCGTCCACCGGTCCGGCGTCAGCCGCGAGTTCGTGAGCTCCTCCCAGTGGATCGGCATCGCCACGGGCGCTCCCGGACGGGGGCGCACCCCGTAGGGGGCGACGGCGTGCTGGGCGTAGTTGTTGCGATTGACGTCGACGTAGATGCGGCTGCCGCGGTCGGCCCGCCGCCATTCCAGGGTCAGGCGCTTCTCGTTCGCCGCCACCATGGCCTCCGCCAGCGAGCGGACGAACGCGTGAACCTCGTGGAACGACGGGCCGCGGCGCAACGGACAGACCACGTGGATCCCCCGGGAGCCGGTGACCATCGCAAATGGGCACAGGCCGGCATCGCGCAGGCGATCGCCGGCCTCCCGGGCCGCCGCCCGCACATCGGCAAAGCCGGCACCGGGGGACGGGTCGAAGTCGACGATCAGACGGTCCGGCTGATGCGGCCGGTCGGCACGCGACAGCCAGATGTGGGGTGTGATCACGTTCTGGCCGGCGAGGTAGACGAGCGTCGCCGCGTTCTCGGCGAGCACCTGCGTCACGCTGCCGCCGCGCTTGGGGACGGTGGCCCGGGCGATCCACGACGGGAAGTAGCCCGGCACCGACTTCATGAAGAAGCCCTGGTGGTCGATGCCGCTGGGGAACGCCTGGAGCGCCAGCGGCCGTCCTCGCAGGTGAGGCAGCATCGCATCGGCGACCCGCTCGTAATAACGCGCGAGGTCGAGCTTGGTCACCCGGGGGTCGGTGAACAGCGCCTTGTCCGGATGGCTGATCTCCACCCGCCGGCGACCCAGGCTCACCGTTGCGCTCACCGCTCCCGCACCACCTCGCGCGCCGGCTTGTCCTCGCGCAGCCCCAGGAAGCGCGGGTGGCGCAGCCGGCCGGCTGACGTCCACTCGGTGAAGCCCAGCTGGGCCACGAGGTCCGGCCGCACCCAGGTGACGTCGCGCTCGCGGATCGAGCCGGGGTCGGCGAACGGGGGCATGTCGGTGCTCAGCCGCTGGAGGCGCCTCCCGAGGGAATGGAGCGTGTCGCGGTCAAAGCCGGTGCCGACCTTTCCGGCGTACCGCAGCCGGCCTTCGTCGTAGTAGCCGACGAGCAGGGCGCCGAAGTCGGTGCGGCTGCCCCGGGGCGCGGTGAAGCCGCCGATGACGAGCTCCTGGCCGGCCTCGCACTTGAACTTCAGCCAGTCGCGCGAGCGGGTCTCCCGGTACGGGCTGTCCGCCCGCTTGGCGATGACGCCCTCCCAGCCCTTGCGGCAGGCCTCCGTGAACATCGCCTCGCCCTCGCGATTGCGGTGGGTGGTCAGCCGCAGCGGATCCGTGAACGTGAGCGCGGAGCTGAGCAGGCGCTTGCGCGTCCGGAGGGGGAGGTTCCGGACGTCATACCCGTCGAGCCACAGCAGGTCGAACACGTAGAGGAACACCGGCACCGGGTGCCGGCCGCGCTCGGCCAGGCGGGCAAAGCTGGTCTGGGGGCCGTCGAAGGCCACCACCTCGCCGTCGACGGCGCACCGAATCGACGGCTGCCGGGCCAGGGCCTCCTGCAGCTCCGGATAGCGGCGGGAGAGGTCGAGGTCGTTGCGGGAGAGCATCCGGGTCTGCCGGCGCGAGCGGATTGCCAGGCAGCGGATCCCGTCCAGCTTGCGCTCGAAGATCCAGTCCGGATCGGAGAACGTCCGGCGCTCCAGGAACGCCTTCATCAGGCGGGCATGCGCGGGCGCCTCGGCGGGGACCGCGTGCTCCTGCTCGTCCGGTGTGAGCCTGTCCCACCATGCGGGTCTCCGGCGGGTGGTGTCCGGTCCGCTCGTCACGTGACAGCACCCTAATGGGGACGCGACCGACTGGGCTGAAGATGACGACCGTCTTGGTCGCCACATCAGCCCCAATGAGGCGGCGGCCGGTGACGCGGTGGCCCCGGCTACTGGGGAAGCGCCGGAAGCGAGGCCGTCCCCGGGAACGGCCCCAGCGTCGACATCAGCGGCAGGACGGAGAGCGTCGACGTCGTGCGGCGATGGCGATGCTGGGTGAACAGGGGCGTGACGACGAGCGGCCCGTGGGAGCCGTCGAACGAGTCCGGCCCCAGATTGGGCACGTGAACCTCGTTGAACTGGGCCAGATAGGAGGCGGGAAGCCTGTCGACGGCGAACCAGCCGGCTCCGCCGCCGGGACGGGCGAACCCGCTCGTTCCAAAGTAGCGGTTGCCGATCCGCATGAACGTGTGCGTGGGGTTGTAGAAGATCGTCACCTGTCCGGGGCCGGCCGGGAACTTCCACGTCGGGATGTCACCGGAGACGGTCGTCGGCACCTTGTAGCCGGCCTGTTGCATCACGTAGGAGACCGAGCCGGAGCAGTCGAACGGGCCAAAGCGGGACGGCTGGGTGTGGCCGCCGCCCCAGACGTAGGGGAAGTTGGCCGCGCTCACCATGTTGGCGGCGGCGATGAGCCGGTCGTAGTGAGACAGCACGCCGCTGGTGTAGCGGACCTGGAGCGCCGCCCGCCGCCCACCGGCGCCCGGCCGGTGCCCGCCGGCGAAGTACACCGCAAACTTGCCGTGCTCGACCGTTGACTGCTCGAACTGGGCGTGGGTGGAGATCGCCTGGGCCCGTGACATGACCTCGTCGACGTACCAGGAGGCGTGGTTGTAGGCGAACACCGCCCGGGACACGTCCTGCGCGGCGCCGGCGGCGGCCAGATAGCGGGCGGCCGAGAAGATGGCATCGCGCGGGTCGTAGGGGTTGGGAACGCTGTGGCCGTCGACGGCCATCCCGTACTGGGCCCAGGTTGACGGCTCAAACTGCATCCAGCCGACGGCGCCGGCGCTGGAGGTGTTGAGGTTGCGCCCGTAGTCGGTCTCGATCGCGTTGATGGCGGCCAGCACCTCCCACGGCAGGTGGTAGCGACGCCCGGCCTCCATGTAGATGGGGATCAGGAACGACGGCGGGCGATCGCCGTTGGAGAGCAGGCCGGACAGCTCGGTGACGGCTCCGGTCAGGGCCGGGTTGGCCGCCACCGTTCCCGTCCACGACTGCGGTCCGGAGAAGCCGGGCGGTGTGCTCGATAGACCGGTGACCGTCCCGGTGGAGGTCGACGAGTCCGGGCTCGGCGTTGGAGGCGGGGTCGAAGAGGACCGCGGGGTGGACGGCGCCAGCGACGCGCCGCCGGAGGAGGCGCGTGCCGCGGCGTGGTGGGCGGGCGAGGCGGCGTGGTGGGCCGGCGAGGCGGCGTGATGGCTGGCCGGAGTGGGGGTGGGTTTGCCGGGCTGAAGAGTGGCGGTGGGGGTCGAGGGCGCGGTGCCGGACGTGGTCGACGGGCTGCTCGACGTCGTCGCCGTGCTGGACTTGGGCGCGCTCGTCGTGCCGAACGAGATCGATGCCCCCACGCCCGGCGGCGTTGGTGTCACCTTGATCCGGCAGGTCGTGTGAGCGTGGGCCGCCGTGGACGTCCGGGCATCGGCGGCGTAGGCGATCGGTCGAGCCGTGTCGGTGGTGGCGCAGCCGGAGGCACCCGCCGACGTCCGGGAGGACGCGGCCGGCGCTGGCACTGCGTGCTTGGCCCGACGTCGCGTCGATGTGACGACGAGGTGCTTGCGAGAGGTCGCGTGATGCGCGGGGTGCTGGGTGTGATCCGCGTTCGCCGGCGGGGCCACGGCGGGCGTGGCAGCCGGCGCCGGCGGGGTCGGCGTCGCGGGCGCCGGCGTGGCGGCGGTGGTCGTCGCCGCCGGCGTCGACGTGGTGAGGCTGGCAGCGGCGGGCGCCGGTGTGCTCGTCGGAGTCGTCACCTGCGTAGCCAGCGCGACGGTGGGGACCGACGTGGCGGTGACGGCGACCGACGTGGCCACCGCAGCGATCTGCCGGGGCCTGATCGCCCGTTGGCGCCCGGGACGGCGCTCGCGCAGCGAGAGGATGGGGTTGATGACGGCGTCGTGGCGAACCGGCGCCGGCAGGGTGACGGCGACCGGCTGTCGGTCGCCGGCGAGGAGGGTGAACACGGCCGCCGGCGCTTGGACCGCCTCCAGTGGGACCGAGAAGGTGGCCGACCACAGCACCTCTAGCCCGGCCGGTCCGCCGGCCCGCAGCCGGCGCTCGACCCCGTGGGTCTCGGCGGCTACGGAGATGCACTCGCCCGCGGCCGCACGCTCAATCACCAGATGCGCGACCGAGGGCGCGGCCGGCTGGGTTCCCAAGCCGGCGAGCAGCCGCAGAACGGCCCAGTCGCCCCACTCACCCTGCGCCGGGAAGTAGTCGAACCGCTCGATGACGAGGTCCTCAAACGGCAGGCCGGGATCAATCAAAACCATGTGTGTGTGTCTTGGTCGGTTTGACCCCGGCCCCAATAACCCGCCGAAGTCGCGTATGTGTCAGTTACATCGGCGCGACGCGGCGTTTACTTGATCGCGTCGTACACGTGGAACATCGGCAGGTACATGGCCAGGATCATGAAGCCGACCACGGTGCCGACGACGGCAATCATGATCGGCTCCAGGATGGAGGTCAGCGCCTTGACCGCGGCCTCGACCTGTTCCTCGTAGAAATCGGCAACCTTCGCCAGCGTCGTGTCGAGGGCGCCGGTCTCCTCTCCTACTCTCACCATGTTCGTCACCAGTGAAGGGAAGATCGGCTCGCCCGCCAGTGCGGAGGCGATCGTCCCGCCGCCCTGCACCGAGTTGTGAACCGCCGCCATCGCGTTCTCGACGACGGTGTTGCCCGCGGTCCGTCCGGTCACCTCGATTGCCTCCAGCATCGGTACGCCGGCAGAGGTCAGCGAGGACAGCGTCCGCGCCCAGCGCGCCAGCGCGATCTTCTGGACGATGGAGCCGATTTTCGCCGGCGCCTTGAGGCGGGCGCGGTCCCACACGGGGCGGCCCACCTTCGACGCCTTCCACTTGCGAAACCCGATCACGAGCGCCGCGGTGCCGAAGATGACGAAATACCACTGGTGCCGCAGGGCATTTGACACTGCGATGGTGTGCACCGTCAGCGACGGCATCTTGCCGTTGAACTCCTTGAAGACGCTCGCGAACACCGGGATGATGAAGATGAGCATCGCCGCGACAACGCAGATGGCGATGCTGCTGACCACCGCGGGGTAGACCATTGCCGACCGGACCTGCCGGCGGAGCTTGTTCTGGGCCTCGAGTTGGTCGGCGATGCGCAGGAGCGAGCTCTCCAGGAAGCCGCCGGTCTCACCGGCACGGATCATCGCCACGTAAAGCTGCGAGAAGATCTTGGGGTGGCGCGCCAATGCGTCCGAGAGAGATGCGCCGCTCTCGATGTGCTGACGAATCTGGATGACCGTCGACTTGAGTCGCTTGTTCTCGATCTGTGTCTCCAGCACCATCAGGGCGCGCATCAGCGACAGGCCGGACGAGATCATCGTCGAGAGCTGGCGCGTCATCAGCGCCAGGTCCTCCAGCTTGACGGGGGTCAACCCCTCCAAGGAGAGCTCCATCGACTTGCTCTTGAGCTTGACCTCCAGGGCGATGAGGCCCCGCCCCTTCAAGAGCTCGGTGACGCCGTCCGGCGAATCGGCCTCCACCTCGCCCTTGTGCTTGACGCCCAGGGCGTCGACGGCTCGGAATGCGTAGCTCTGGCTCATTGCAGGTAGTGGCCATTGCTGCCGGCCGGCGTCATGGCAGCGCCACCGCCGAGCAGCCGCTCGAGCTCGGCTGGCACCGAGGCCCGCCGGCGCGCCACGTCGCGCGTGATCCTGCCGGCGCGCACGAGGTCGGTCAGGGCGGCATCCATGGTCTGCATCCCGTGCTCGCCGCCGGTCTGGATGGCCGAGTAGATCTGATGGGTCTTGCCCTCGCGGATCAGGTTGCGCACCGCCGGCGTGGGGATGAGGACCTCCACGACGGGGACGCGGCCGGAGCCGTCAGCCGTCGGCAGCAGCTGTTGGGCGACTACGCCCTGCAGGGCGACCGAGAGCATGACCCGCACGTGCTGCTGCTGGTGCGGTGGAAAGACGTCGATCACGCGATCGACCGTCTGCGGCGCGTCCTGTGTGTGCAGCGTGGCGAGGACCAGATGCCCGGTCTCGGCGGCGGTCAAGGCCGTGGAGATGGTCTCCAGGTCGCGCATCTCGCCGACGAGGATGACGTCCGGATCCTCGCGCAGCGCCGCGCGCAGGCCGTCGGCAAAGCCAGTGGCGTCGCTGCCGAGCTCACGCTGGTTGACGAGGCACCGCTTATGGCTGTGCAGGAACTCGATGGGGTCCTCGATCGTGAGGATGTGGTCCTCACGCGTGTTGTTGATCTCGTCGATGATCGAGGCGAGCGTGGTCGACTTGCCGGAGCCCGTCGGTCCGGTGACGAGCACGATGCCGCGCGGCAGTGCGGCCATCTCGCGGACGACCGGCGGCATGCCGAGTTGCTCAAGCGACTTGATGTCACTGGGGATGACGCGCAGCGCCGCGCTGACCGCGCCGCGCTGCACGTAGGCATTGACGCGCATCCGGGCCGTGCGAGGAACCGAGTAGCTGAAGTCGACCTGGCGCAGGTTCTCGAACTGCTGGCGCTGGACGTCGCTCATGATCGAGTAGACGATCTCGCGCGTGTCCTGGACGCCGAGGGTTGGGAAGCCCTCCAGCGCGAGCAGCCGACCGCGGACGCGCACGTGGGGAGCTGCGCCGGCGGTCACGTGGATGTCCGACGCGCGCCGGTCAAGGGCGGCGAGCACGATGTCCGCGAAGTCGACTGACATGTATAGGTGAGTCGGCAGAGGTCGGCGAAAGCTTGAGCGGCTGGCCTACGTGCCTAGAACGCGGATGACCTCGTCGATGGCGGTGACGCCCTGCTTGACCTTCTCGAAGGCATCGTCCCGCAGCGTCCGCATGCCCTCGGCGCGCGCGGTCTCGGCCAGGCGGTCGGCGGAGGCGCTGTGGAGCGTGAGGTCGCGGATGGCGTCGCTGACGGGCATGATCTCGTAGATGCCGATGCGGCCGCGATAGCCGCCGCCTCCGCACCGTGGGCAGCCGGCCGCCTCGTATGCCGCCACGTCGGCGTCAACTTGGAAGCCGGACTGGGCCAGTGTCCGGGCGTCGAGCGTGACCCGGCGCTTGCAGGTGCACAGCACCCGCGCGAGGCGCTGGGCGACAACGCACCGCACCGACGAGGCGATGAGGAACGGCTCGATCCCCATCTCGACGAGACGCGAGATCGAGCTGGGAGCGTCGTTGGTGTGGAGCGTGGACAGGAGAAGGTGGCCGGTCAGGGCGGCCTCGATGCTGATCTGCGCCGTCTCGCGGTCGCGGATCTCGCCGACCATGATGATGTCCGGGTCCGCACGCATCATCGAGCGCAGGCCGGTGGCGAACGTCAGCCCGGAGCGGAGGTTGACCGCAACCTGAGTGACGCCGTCCAGCTGGTACTCGACCGGGTCCTCGATCGTGACGATGTTCTTGTCCGGCGTATTCAGCGAGTTCAGGACGGCGTACAGGGTCGTCGACTTGCCGGAGCCGGTCGGCCCGGTGACGAGGATCGAGCCGTGGGCATACTGCGTCGCCTTTTGCAGGCGGGCCAGCGAGTAATCGTCAAGCCCCAGCCGCGGTATCTCGATGAGGGCGTTGGACCGGTCGAGGATGCGCATCACCACCGACTCGCCGTGCACGGTGGGTAGCGTGACGACGCGGACGTCGATCGGATTTCCGTTGACCGTCAGGCCCAGACGCCCGTCCTGCGGCAGGCGGCGCTCGGAGATGTCGAGCTCGCACATGATCTTGATGCGGGAGACGACGCCGGGGACCATCCGGCCGGGGATGCGGGCGATCTCCTCCAGGACGCCGTCGACCCGGAGGCGGACGCGCATCTCCCGTGGTTCCGGTTCGAAGTGGACATCGGATGCCCCCTGGGTGACCGCCTGGGAGAGCAGCGAGTTGACGAGCTTGACCGTAGGCGTCTCGGTGGCCGCCTCCTGGAGGTCGAAGACCTCGACGGCATCGAGAGCGTCCTCCTCCACGACCTCGCTCACGGCATTGTCCAGCCGGGTCATCTGGCCGATGACCGCCATGATGTCCTCACGCGTGGCGACCGCCGCGCGCACGTTCATCCCGGTTTGAATCTCGACGTCGTCGATGGCGACGACGTTTGCCGGATCAGCCATCGCCACCACCAGCGTGCGCTCGCCTTCCCGCGCGACGGGCACGAGCTCACACCGGCGAGCGACATCCGCCGGCAGCAGGTTGACCGCGGCCATGTCCAGACGGTGCTGCGACAGGTCGAGGAACTCCAGTCCGAGGCGCTCGGCGACTGCGCGGCCGCGCTGCTCCTCGGTGATCGTCCCCTGGTCCAGGAGCAGTTGATCAGGCGTCACGCCGGCGCTTCGGGCTGCCTGCACGGCCTCTTGCACATCCACGTGCGAGGCAAACCCACGCTCGACCAGGATGTCGGTGACGAAGCGCATCGCGCCCCCGCCGGGTCCCCGGGCGCCGGAGACGGCAGCCGGATCCTCACCCAACGCGGGGAGGAGGACCTGATCGACGGCACCCATGGACGCGGCGAGATCTTCGCGCATGGTCTCTGTTATCGGCCGCTGACGCCGGGGGTGTAGCCCCTCTTATCGGTTCTTACACAGAGCTGTCAGAACGTCCAGTCCGCATCAAGCCCCTCAAGCCGTCGCCGCAAATGCCGATGACCGGGGCGGAACGTCGCACGACGAAGCTTGGAATCTGTGACCGGAGTGTGGGTTCCAGTACAAAGTTCACCTACACACAGGAGTGACCAATAGATGCTTACGCGTCTTCGTCATCGCGGTCAGGGGCAGGAGGGTTTCACCCTCATCGAGCTCCTGGTCGTGATTCTCATCATCGGCATCCTGGCCGCGGTCGCCATTCCGGCGTTCCTCAATCAGAAGGGCAAGGCCAACGACGCCAACGTGAAGTCGGACGCCAACACGGCGCAGACCGCGGAGGAGACCTACTTCACCGATCAGCAGACCTACGTCGGGGCTCCCACCGCCGCCGGCACCTACCAGGCAGCGATGACCGCCATTGAGCCGACGCTGACCCAGGCGTTCAAGACGGTCGCCACCGGCGGCGACGCCATGGTCCTGGAGGCGCCGGCGACCGGCGTCGACGGAGCCACCCTGACGGGCCCGGCGGCCACTGGGGCGAACTCGTTCGACGTGCAGGTCACGTCGAAGTCCGGCGTCAGCTTCGCCATCATCCGTAACCCGGATGGCACCGTCCAGCGCGTGTGCAACGTGCCGGCCAACACGAATCCCGCCGGCTGCACGCCGAGCTCCGGCAGCAGCGGCAACGGCACCTGGTAATCCTCGAGAGGACCAGAAGCCACAGCTAGTACACGCACCAGCCGCCGGGCAGACGATCCCGTCGTGTCCGGCGGTTGCGTGCCGCTCCACTGCATCACCTCGTAACTTCTCACATGCCCTCCATCGCCTTCGATATCACCCTCGCTGCCGTCAGCGGGCTGTGCCTCGGATCGTTTCTGAACGTCCTGGCCTACCGCCTGCCCGCCGGCATGTCGCTCGTCGCGCCGCGCTCGGCGTGTCCTGGGTGCGGCGTCGCCATCCGGCCGTACGACAACGTGCCGGTGCTCTCCTGGCTGATGCTGCGCGGCCACTGCCGTGCCTGCGAGGGCGCCATCTCGCCTCGTTACCCGCTGACCGAGGCGCTCACCGGCGCGTTGTTCGCCGCGGTGGTGATCGCCCGGGGCGCGAGCCGGGGCGTATGGCTCGATCTCGTCCTTGTTGCCGGGCTGGTGGCGATCACTAGGATCGACCTCGAGCACCGCATCATCCCCAACCGCATCACCGCGGCGCTGGCGGTGGCGGCACTCGTCCTGACGGTGGTGTTCGAGCCTCACCAGCTGTCCGAGCGCTTGATCGCCGGCGCCGCTGCCGGTGGCGCGCTGTTCATCATCGCGCTCGTGTTCCCGGCGGGAATGGGAATGGGAGACGCCAAGCTGGTCGCGGTCATGGGCCTGGTGCTCGGCCGCGCGGTCGCGCCCGCCCTGCTCGTCGCCCTGGTGGCCGGGAGCGTGGTGGGGATCGGAATCATGGCTCGCACCGGCGTCACGAAGGCGCGGCGCACCGTCGTTCCCTTCGGTCCGTTTCTCGCTCTCGGCGGCGTAGTGGCGGTGTTCGCCGGCCAGGCGATGGTCAACGTCTACCTACACGGAGTGGGGCTGTGAGCATCCTGACCAAGCAGATCTCAACGCCGCGCCTCCCCTCGGTGCGGCTCCGCAGGCCGACGGCCAAGCGCGCTGCCACGGTGACCGGCCTGGAGGTGGGGGCGACACAGGTGATCGCCGCGCAGGCCACCAGTCAGGGCGGCCGGATCGTCGCGGAGCGGGTCGCATCACGCGGATTGCCGCCGGGACTGATGCGCGACGGACTGGTGATCGAGCCTGAGCGCCTGGCCGGCGAACTGAAGGCCTTGTTCGCCGAGCACCGCCTCTCCAAGCGCGTGCGCGTGGGGCTGGCCACGCCGCGGACCGTGCTACGTGTGATCGACCTGCCACCGCTGGAGGAACGCGACATCCGAGCGGCCCTCATGATGCAGGCTCAGGAGAGGATCCCCATGCCGCTCGATCGCGCGGTGATGGACTTCCAGACCGTCGGTCTGGTGGACACCCCGGATGGGCAGCGGCTGCGCGTGATCGTCGTCGTCACCGAGCGCGAGGGCGTGGACCGCCTGCTCGACGCGCTGCGGCGGGCCGGTCTGAGGCCGGAGGGCGTCGACCTGTCGATTTTCGCCGTCATCCGCGCGCTCGGACACAGTGAGCGCGCCGAGGGCCCGGTGCTCTACGCCCAACTGGGCGACCTCGTCAACATCGCCATCGCTGAGGGTGGGGTGTGCCGGTTCACGCGCCAGGCCCCGCAGGGGTTGGCGATGGTGCTGGGCCGCCTGGCCGAGAGCCAGGAGATCCCCATCGATCAGGCGCATTCGCTCCTCCACAGGGCGGGGACCATCCGTCCGGGCACAGCGGAGAGCGAGGATGAGCACGACGTGGCTGACTTGCTGTCCCGCACTGCTGCGGAGCTTGGCTCGGAGCTGCGCGCCGCCGCCGAGTTCTACTCGATGCAGTTCGGCAGTGACATTGTCAGAACCGGCGTCGTCGCCGGCCCGCTCGCTCCGCTTCCCGGGTTCGTGCAGGCGCTGGGGGCGGCAGCGGGTCTGGAACTGACCTGCGGCGAAGTCCATGCCACCGACTCGGAGGCGCTCGGCGGCGTCGACCCGCGCTTGGCGCCCCTCGCCACCGGGCTGGCCGTTGGGGAGCTCATCTCATGAATGCCGTCAACCTCATTCCCGCCGACAGCCGGAAGCGGCGGTCGACTCCCACCACCAGCAAGCCGACCATGGCGCTGATCGGCGGCCTGCTCGTCGTGCTGATCGCCGCGGTTCTGTACGTGCTGGCCGCCAACAAGGTGACCACGCGCAAGGCCGAGCTGGCTCGTGTCACCGCGAGCGTGGCGAGCTGGCGCGCCGCCGCCGCCAGTTACGAGAAGTATGTGAAGGCTGCCCAGCAGCACACCCAGGAGCTCGCCGACGTCCGACAGCTCGCATCAGCTCGCTTTCCGTGGGAGCACCTGCTGAGCCAGATCGGCGGGCTGATGCCGTCCAAGGCGGCCCTCAGCACTCTTCAGGCGACGACGAGCGCCACGTCCAGCGCCTCGCAGGCGCCGGTCCCGGCCGTTCAGCTCGACGGGTGCGCCACGTCGCAGACGATGGTTGCCCAGACGATGGTGCAGCTGCACCGAGTGCAGGGTGTCACGGGGGTCACACTCACCTCGACGAGCAGCTCAAACTCCGGCAGCGCCGCCTCCTCCAACAGTGGTGCGAACGCCGGCGGCGGCTGCCCATTCAACGTCCAGTTCCAGATGTCGCTCACGTTCGGAGCGTCGGCCGCCGGGGCGAGCACGTCCGGAGGCACGGCGAGTGCAGGCAGCTCGTCCGGCACGCCGGCGACCAGCTCCGGCAGCACACCCACCGCGGCCGCATCGACGAACTCAACCGGAGTCCAGACTCAATGAACCTTCGCCCACGTGATCGCATCGCACTGGTCGTCGTGCTGCTCGTCGCCCTCGTGGGGGCCTACTACATGCTGGCACTCAAGCCTGAGCAGAAGAAGGCGGCGTCCCTGGACGCGGCAATCGCCAGCCAGCACCAGGCGCTCGCCCAGGCCCAGCACGACTACGCCGCTGGTCGCGCCGCCGAGGCGTCGCTGAAGTCCGGCAGCGCCGAGTGGGCCGCCCTGCGCATCGCGGTGCCGAACCAGTCAAACATCCCCGCCCTCCTGCGCATTCTCGACAAGAGCGCGAACTCGGTGAGAGTCAACATGCAGGCCATCGAGCTGCCTGGCGCCTCCGGCACGTCGTCGAGCACGCCCGCGGCCGGTGCCGCGTCCGCGGCCCCGAGCGGCGCCACCGGCGTTCCCGTCCAGCTGACCTTCGACGGGGGCTACAACGCCCTGAACAAGCTGGTGCACAAGATCGACTCGTTGGTGGTGATGGCCGGCGGCGCCGTGCACGCGAGCGGGCCGCTGATGAGCATCAGCAACGTGTCGCTCAGCGGCGCACCGCACCTGAGCGTGCAGTTGAACGCGACGATCTACCAGTTGTCGGCGGCAACGACGCCGCCGAGCGCGACGCCCGGAGGCTAATCATGAGTGCACTACGTCGAGACCTCGTCGAGCGCAAGTTGTGGATGGTCATCGCGCTGCTGCTGGTCGTGGTCGCTGCCGTGCCTCTGTTTCTGCTGAAAGGGACTCCGGCCGGTGGGAGCACGCCGGGGCCGGTGGCGCCCGCACCCGCGGCGGCCACCCCCGCCACGTCGGTCACGGCCACCCACGCGGGGGCGAAGGCAAGCGCCAAGGTGGCGCGGTCGGGCAGCGCGCGCGATCCGTTTGCGAACGCCACCAAGCAATCCAGCACCACCACGACCTCGACTACCCGCACGGCCACGGCTAGTGCACCGTCGACCGGTTCGTCGTCTGGCGGTGGCTCGGCGACGACCGCCGCCAGCCCGTCCGCCATGGTTTCGCCGTCGCCGGCGACATCCGGTCCGTCATCGGGGTCAGGCGGCTCCGCGACGTCCACCCCGGCGTCGGGCAGCGCATCGGCCTCGTCGGCTCACAGTGTGGCCGCGACTCCCGTCTCCACGACGGCGAGCGTGACGCCGGCGCCGACCGCCCCGGTGCAATCGTGGACGGTGTACTCGGTGGCGGTCCGCTACGGCAAGGACACCAGCGTGCGACTTCGCTCCAACGTGGCGCGGCTCACCGCGTTCCCGTCGGCCAGTCAGCCACAGGTGATGTTCCTGGGGGTGATGACGGGCGGCAAGCAGGCCGTATTCGCGCTGCGGTCCGGAGTCGGCCATACCGGACCCGGACTGTGTCGTCCCGACCACACGCGCTGCTCGGCGATCGTGCTCAAGGCCAGGCAGACCGAGCATCTCACCGTCCCGCTCACGGACGGGTCGCAGAAGCAGGTGATCCTGCGAGTGGTGCGGATCACCCGGAGCGTCACGCACTCCCGCAAGGCCGCTCTGGCCGCGTACGAGCGGTACTCGGCGGCCGGTCTGTGTGACCTGGCCCTGGCCGATCCGGTCCTGTACAACCTCGGCAGCGGGACCGTCACCGGTGTTCCCAAGGCAGTGTGTCAGCACCAGCCCGCCGCGGTGCCGTTCACTCCCCTGGTGGCCACGCCATGAGCTTCGACCTCCGGCAGGCGCTCCAGTATCTGTCCGATAAGGACGGCTCGGACCTGCACATGAAGGTGGGCTCGCCGCCCATGGCGCGCGTCGCCGGCGAGCTGGAGCCACTGCCCGCGGCGGAGCCGCTGGGCAACGAGGACGCCGAAGGCGCCCTCCGGGAGATGCTTCAGGACCCGGCTAAGGTCACGGAACTGGAGACCGAGGGGGAGGTCGACTTCGCCTTCGCCGTACCCGGGCTGGCTCGATTTCGCGTCAACGCGTTTCGCCAGCGCGGCTCCATCTCGATCGTCTGCCGGCGGATCCCATATGGCGTGACGACGATCGCGGAGCTAGGGCTGCCGGACGCCGTCCGCGAGATGGCGGAGGAGCCGCGCGGCATCGTGCTCGTCACCGGGACCACGGGCTCCGGCAAGTCAACGACGCTGGCGGCGATGGTCGACCACGTCAACACGACCGCGCCCCGTCACATCGTGACCATCGAGGATCCCATCGAGTTCCTGCACTCCGACAAGCGCTCGGTCATCAACCAGCGCGAGGTCGGCACCGACACCGGCTCTTTTGGGCGAGCCCTGCGTCGCGTCCTGCGCCAGGACCCGGACATCATCCTCATCGGCGAGATGCGCGACGAGGAGACGGTGCGGACGGCGCTGTCGGCAGCCGAGACGGGTCATCTCGTTCTCTCCACGCTCCATACGGCCGATGCGCCGGAGACGATCAACCGCGTGGTCGACTTCTTCCCGCCCCACCAGCACCGCCAGGTGCGGGCCATGCTCTCCAGCAGCCTGCGTGGCGTGATCTCCCAGCGCCTCATCCCCGCCATCGGCGGAGGCCGGGTCGCCGCCCTGGAGGTGCTCCGCACGACCGGCCGCGTCCGGGACGCGATCGTCGATCCTGAGCAGACCCAGCAGCTGCCGGCGATCATCTCCGAGGGGGCGTACTACGGCATGCAGACCTTCGACCAGGCGCTGTTCGCCCACGTCCAGGGCGGCCAGGTAACGCGCGACAACGCGCTCGCGGCGGCCACCAGCCCGCAGGACTTCAAGCTGCTGCTCGCCGCCGAGGGCCGCGTCGGTACCACCATGTCCGACGTCGTTTCGGCGGCGCCGGTCGCGAGCTGACCGTCACCCAGCGGGCCGAGCGAGAATGGCGAGCGCCGCCGATCCCGGCGAACGTCCGCCGTCTTGGGAGGCGAAGGCAGAGCGCCTGATCGGCCGGCGTCTGCTTGTCGGCGTGACCATCCTCGATGCCGGCGATGCCGTCATCGAGCAGCGTCAGTTCCACGGGCTCATAGAGATCGCTGACGCGACCCGCGGTATCGCGGTTCGCCGGGACGACACCGGGACGCTTGAGTGGCTGCCCCCGGATCTCCGAGCGCTTCGGCCCGCAACCCCCGGCTCGCACACCCTGCGATCCACCGGTGAGATCGTGGTCGACCCGGATCTGGTGGCGACCTGGACCGTGTGCTCGTCAGAGCAAACGTCGTAGACCTCGTCACAGACCCAAAGTCTTTCCGCGGCCGTAGGGCCCGAGGCCTTCGGTGCGGGAGCGGCCGAGAGCGGCAGCGGTGAGGCGCCGCCCCGGGCGACGTGTGTCACCGGCGAGCGCGCCTCAGGCAGCGCGCTCGGCGAGCTCGCTCGCCAGAATGAGGTTGAGCTCGCGCCAGTCGATGGTGGCGAAGGCCTCGACGACCCGCGGGTCGAAGTGGCGGCCCGCCTCATCCTGAACCTCGGCGAGGGCGCGGTCCTCGTCCCATGCAGGCTTGTACGGGCGCTCGTGCGTGAGGGTGTCCCACACGTCTGCCAGCGCGGTGATCCGTCCGGCCAGGGGAATGTCCTCGCCGGCCAGGCCGGCCAGATAGCCATTCCCGTCCCATCGCTCGTGGTGGGTGCGGGCGATCTCGCCGGCGAGCCGGAGGACGGGAGACCGGGCCGAGGACAGGATGCGCGCGCCGATCTCGACGTGACGCATCATGTGCATCCATTCGGCCGGTGTCAGCTTGCCCGGCTTGAGCAGGATGCGGCGTGACATTCCCACCTTGCCGATGTCGTGCAGGGGCGCAGCGTCGCGGATCATGGTGACGAACGGCTCCGGAAGCTCGAGCGCCTGAGCGATGAGCGCGGCGCCCACGCCAACGCGCTGGGCGTGCTGGTAGGTGTCGTCGTCGTGGTAGTCGGCGATAGCGGCCAGGACCGAGAGGCTCTCCCGGGCGGTGTCGACCTCGGTGGTGAGATCGCGGACGGCCTCGACTCGCACGTCCGGGCGCTCCCGGAGCTCCTGCTTGAGGCGGCGGTTCTCCAGCGCGTTGCGCACCCGGAGCAGCAGCTCGGTGCGCTCGACCGGTTTGGAGACGAAGTCGCAGACGCCGAGCGCGACCGCCCGGGCCCGCGTCTCGGCATTGCGGTCGCCGGCCAGGCCGATCACCGGCAGGCCCTCCGGCGTCTGGGTCACGTGCTGGATCGTCGAGAGCGCGGCGAATGCGCCCGCCGACCCATCGAGATCGAGCAGCACCAGATCCGGGCGCTCGGTAAGGCAGAGCTGATGGGCGCCCGCGGGATCGTCGGTGCTGATGATGTCGCCGTAACCGACGTGGCCCAGCAACTGGGCGAGCGCCTCGCGTTCGGCGGGGTCGGCGTTGACGATCAGTAACCGCATGTGGGTGAGCTCGGTCATCTGTCCTGGTGTGTTGGAAGCTGGTGTGGCCACGACTCCCTCCGGCGGGGCGGGCTCACGGCCTCGTTTATCGGCAGATGGCGCCGTCGCTTGACGCTTGAGGCCGGTCTTTCAGTCGCGCGTCCGCCCGCACGCGGGCGCAGGCGAGACTGAGACACGCGTCCGCGTCTGCCGCCGGACGCTCAAGGCGCCCGTTCCCGTGCCGACAACAGCCTGTGATCACGCAGCTCAACCGCCATGTCGACACCTTCTTCGCCAGCCACCGTGCCACCGGGTAGCTCCGGCTCGCATCGGCGTCTCATCGCCCTCAATGACGGCTTCACGCTGATAGAGGTGCTCGTCAGCGCGTTGATGGTCATCCTCATCGCCACCGCGACTGCCCGCGCGCTCATCGCCAGCAACCATTTCGCCGGCGACCAGCGGTTCCGCTCTCAGGCGGATTCGGTGGCCAGCCAGGATCAGGATCGCCTCCGTGGCATGTCCGACGAGCAGCTCAACGGGCTCAACCAGTCCCGGACCGTGACTCTGAACGGCACCAACTTCACGGTGCAGTCCACGGCGAGCTACCTCGATACGACGGGGGGTAGCAGTTGCAGCTCGACTGCCGCCGCGTATTACAAGATCATCAGCACGGTCAGCTGGACCGAGAACTTCAGCAGTCGTCCGGCGACGCTGAGCGAGCAGGCGATCCTCTCTCGTCCCGTCTCCGGCGACCTGCTCACTCAGGTGACTGATCAGACCGGCGCGGGCCTGGCCAGCGTGACCGTGACGCCCTCCGGTCCGAGCACGCAGTCGGCTCTGACCGACAGCAACGGCTGCGTGTTGTTCGCCGGGCTGACCCCGGGGTCCTACACCGTCAGCCTTGCCGACTCCGGCTATGTCGATCCCAACGGCAACAGCCCGGCAACGGGCACCGCCAGCGTCACCGCGACCGGGGTCGCCCGTCCCGCCGGAGGCACCTTCCACCTGGGCAAGGCGGGGACGATCACCGCCAACCTGACGGCATCCGGCGGCACGGCGGAGGCGGACGGCGTCTCCTACACCGGGACCGGCGCCTCGTATGGCATGAGCAGCCCGCTGGTGGCGCCCAAGACCGCTCCGGCCTCGCCGGCGTCGTCAATCTCGGCGGGCCAGCTGTTCCCCTTCTACGGAGCCAGCGCGTACACCAACAACTACACGGTGTGGGGCGGGCGGTGCCCGGGCCAGCAGCCGCCGACCCCCACTCAGACGACCGTCAACCCGGGCGGGACGACGACGCAGCCGGTCGCCGAGCCGCTGCTCAAGCTCAGCACCGTCACCTACAACGGCTCAGCGGTCAAGCCCACCGATGTCCGGCTGACGTTCACGGACAGCACCGGGTGCACTGACAAGTGGTGGGCGACGCTGGTCGGAACGCCGGCCAGCCCGCCGGCGCCCGCCAACGGCTGGCTGGCCAACCCGGGACAGCCATACGCGGCCAGCGGGCTGACGGTCTGCGCCGATTACACCACCGGCGGCAAGACGTACTACGTCACGACGGCGGCAACGAATACGAGCTTCTCCAGCAGCAATGCCGTGGCCACGATCGCCATCAAATCGACCAGCTCCACAGGGAAATGTCCGTAGCTCGCGCCCACATCGTGTCTGCGCGCCTGCGCGCCCAGGACGGATTCACGCTCGCCGAGCTGTCGGTGGCGATGGCGGCGGCGATCGTCGTGATCATCGGCCTGTTCTCGATCATGGTCGTGACGCTGCATCAGACCCAGCGCACGTTCACCAAGGTCGACGCCACCCGTCGCGCGCGCACGGCGCTCGCCGACATCGAGAACGAGCTCCATTCCGCCTGCGTCACCGGGGACCCGCCCATCCAGGCGGGAAGCAGGTCATCGACCATGACGTTCCTGAGCTACTTCGGTAGCGCCGCCAACCCCACGCCCGTCTGGCACCAGCTCTCCCTCTCCGGCGGCACGTTGACCGACACCAGCTACAACGCCACCTACACCGGAGCCGGGCCGGCAAACAACTGGGCCCAGGGCACCCAGATAGCGACGACGACGCTGCTGACAAACGTCTCGCAGCTGGGGGCCAATCCGGTCTTTCAGTACTACAAGTACGTCTCTGATGGCACGGACTCAGCGGGCGACACGTTCTACATCATCCCGGACGGCACGAATCTTCCCCCGGGTGGAACCGGCACGCCGCCCAACACCCCGCTCAGCGCTTCGCCGAGCCTGAGCCTGTCGGATGCGAGCAACACCGTCGAGGTCGTTATCAACCTGCTCGTCGGCGCCAGCTCGGAGCGTCTGAACAACCCAAGCCTGACGGCGGTGTTCGCCCCCGTCACCGACTCCGTCTCCCTGCGGCTCACCACCCCGCCTGACTCGGTGCCGGCGGGGACGACCGCCACCGACTACGGACCATGCCAATGATTCCCGGAACCCACCTCATCCGCTTCTGGAGGCGAGCCTCGCACGGTGCTCGCTCCGAGCGGGGCTTCACGATGATCGTCGCGCTGGGCGTTCTCACGGTGACGATGCTGCTGACGGCCGCCGTCTTCTTGACGGTGCGCAGCGATGCGACGCTCACCCGGGCTGATCTCAACGACAAGCAGGCGTATGCTGCCGCGCAATCGGGCCTCCAGGCCTATCTATACGCGCTGAACGACAACGCCACCAACTCCGCCTGGTGGGAGACGTACGCAAACGACGTCTCCGCGCAGCAATCGGTGCCGGGCTCCACGAACGGTGCAACCTACTCCTACGCGCCCGTCCTCGCCAACGGCCACACCACGTTCAGCTCGAGTGATCCCGTCGGCTCACTCATCGACTCGACGACGGGCACGCTGCGGATGAAGTTCACCGGCTATGCCGGGCAGGGCTGCTCGACGGGATCGGCGGCCTGCCAGACGCGCACGATCGTCGCCAGCTTCCGCACTCTCAGCCCGCTTTCGTTCCTGTGGTACACCGTGTATGAAACGGTCGACACCAGCATCGGCGGCAGCAGCTGCGGGACGTTTTACTACCAGGGCTCCGGCCCGCCGAGCTCGTGTTACATCTACTGGGTGACAGGCGACCACATGAACGGGCCGATGTACACCCAGGACCAGTTCCTCGTCAACAGCGGCGCGTCGCCGACGTTCGGCCGCAGCGGGACCAACGATGATATCGAGAGCCAGGTCCCCGCCGGAGGGAAGGTCTGCGCGTTCAACAACTGCTACAGCGCGGCCATCTCCAACGCGGTGCCGAACGTGTCTCCGCAGGTCCCTCTGCCCTCCGACAACTCCAATCTGCTGTCGGACGCCACCAGCCACGGCGTCGTCTACACGGGTACCACGACGCTGACGGTCAGCGGGACGACGGCGACCGGCGAGACCTGCACGTCGTCATCATCATCATCGTGCACGCCGATCTCGCTGGATCTGACCCAGAAGCCCATCATCTACGTGGCGAACGGCACCGGATGCACAACCGGCTACACGCCGACGAGCGTCAGCTACACGAATACCGTGAGCTCCGGAACGTACGCGGGCGCCTACTACGGCGCGTGCGGCGACCTCTACATCTCCGGCACGTACTCGACCCCGCTGACGATCGCCGCCGCCAACGACGTCATCGTGACCGGCAACCTGCTCAACTCGACGGACAGCAACCCCACGGGAACCTCGCCGCTCACCGGTGGGGCGACGCTTGGGATCGTCGCCAATCAGTATGTTCGGGTGAAGCACGATTGCTCCGGGAACCCGAACGTGACCATCGACGGCGCCATCCTGACGCTGCAGCACTCCTTCTTCGTCGACAACTACAACTGCGGCAGCGGCGGCCAGGGCACGCTGACCGTCCACGGAGCGATCGCCCAGTACTTCCGGGGCATCGTCGGCACGGTCGGCAGCACCGGTTACCTGAAGAACTACAACTACGACAACCGGCTGGCGCTGATCCTGCCGCCGTACCTGTTCGATCTCCAGAACACCGAGTGGACGGTGTTCCGCGAGACTCTGTGTAGCACGACGGTCGCCACCTCAGCCTCCAACAGCTGCGGGAGCTGAGGCCGCGGAGGACGTGAGCGTGGTCAGGCGGTCGGCGACCCGCCCGTGCCTGCGCGCGGTGTCCGGCGTTCGCGCCGCCCGTGCCACCACATCGCGGCTGCCGACGATGACCGTGGCCAGCCGGGCGCGCGTGATCGCCGTGTAGAGCATCTCGCGGCGCAGGAAGAACGCGCCCGCGGCGGGATGGGCGACGATGACCGCGACCGGCAGCTCGATGCCCTGGCCACGGTGGACCGAGCACGCGTAGCCGAGCGCCAGGCTGTCGGCCTCCTCCGGGGGGAGGCGGAACACGCCGTCGTCGGCGCCGAGGAGGAGCGCCGCCTGGTCGCCATCGCCGTCTGTGACCTCGTCGAGCAGACGCAGGACGGTCCCGTTCATGAGGCCGAGGTCGTGCAGGTTGCGCCCGGTCATCATCAGCTTGTCGCCGACGCGCAGGCGGCCGCCGCGGACCGGCTCGCCGTCCGGGTTGAGCGCGGCCCGCAGCGCCCGGTTGAGCGCGTCGATCCCCACGTCGCCGCGATACACCGGGGCGAACACCTGGATGTCGCGCACCGGGTCGACCTCGTAGTGGGCGGGCAGGCGCTCGGCGACGAGGGAGACGATCTCGTCAAGCGCCGCCCGCGGCGACGCGCGCTCGATCAGGAACAGGTCGCGCCGCATGCCGGGGTGGATGGAGAAGTCCGGCGCCTGGCCGCGGCGGATGGCGTGGGCCCCCTGCACGATCATGGAGTCGGCGGCCTGGCGGAAGATGTGGGTCAGGCGCGTCACCGGCACCAGCTCGGAGGCGACGAGCTCGGCGAACGGCTTGCCCGCGCCGACCGGCGCTAGCTGGTCGGCGTCGCCGACCAGCACGACGTGCGTTCGGTCGCCGACCGCCCGTAGGAGGGTGACGAGCAGCTCGAGGTTGGCCATCGAGGTCTCGTCGACGATGAGCAGATCGCAGCTGAGCGGATCCTGCTCGTCATGCGTCGGTCCCTCGCCGGGCACCCAGCCGAGCGCCGAGTGGACGGTCCGCGCGCGCAGGCCGCTGGCCTCGCTCATGCGCACGGCGGCGCGCCCCGTGGGCGCCACCAGCATCACCCGGGCGCCGCGCTCGGTCGCCTGGGCGGCGATCGACCTGATCGATGCGGTCTTGCCGGTGCCCGGGCCGCCGGTGATGACCGACAGCCGGTGGCTGAACGCCGCCTCCAGCGCCGCGCGCTGCTCGGAGGTCAGTTCGGCCGGGCCGGCCGGCGGCTGCCCGCCGCCGGTCATCCGCTCGTTGGGGTCGGCGGCGATCAGCTCGGCCACCCGCGACGCCAGCTCGGCCTCCAGCTCGGCCGTCGGCCGCCGGTAGATCCACTCCTCCTCGCGGACGACGTCGCCGGACGCCGACAGCGCCTCGACCGGCTCGGCATCGATCGCCTCACCCAGAAGCTGTCCGGCGTCGGCGAGCAGCGCCGGCAGGGGCAGGCAGCTCGAGCCGCTGCGCTCGGCCTCGGCCAGCACGTGCATGACCCCGGCTCGCCGGCGCTGGCCAGGATCACGCTCCCCGCCCGCGGCGCCGGCGATCCGGTCGGCGATGGCGAAGCCCACGCCGAACACGCTTGTCAGCCGGTACGGGTCGGCGGTGATCACCTCGTGGGCGCGCGAGCCGTAGCGCTCGTGCAGGCGGCCGGCCAGGTAGGCGAGACCGTGGGGGGCGAGCAGCAGGTGGAGGCGCCGGATCACGCGCAGCTCCTGCCATGAGCCCGCCGCCTCGGCGGCGCGGCCGCGGGTCAGCCCCACCTCAGAAAACGCCAGGGCGGGGTCGCGGTCGATGACGTCGAAGACGTGGGCCGCGCCGAACCGTGCCACCAGGTCGTCGGCGCGCTTGGCCCCGATGTGCTTCACGCGCCGCAGGTACCCGGCCACCAGGTCCGGATCCTCCGGCGGCAGGGGCCGCGCCTCGGAGACCTTGACCTGCGGTCCGTAGCGGCTGTCGTTGACCCACGCGCCGCAGACATGCGCCCGCTCGCCCTCCTCCAGGTGGGTGAGCGGCCCCACGAGCGCCAGCGGCGTTCCGTCGCGCTCCGCGGCATCGATGACCGCCCACCCGGTGTCCTCGCTGGACCAGCGCACCCGCCGGATCGTCACCTCGCCGTCGAACGTCACGCCGCTGACGTTAGACCGGCCCTCGGTCGCGCGCCAGCGGTTGCCACCGAGTTGTCACACTCGCCCGGCCCCGCGGGAAGTCAGGGGTGCGACTGCGACTGGCTGATCATCCCGGACGCAGGCCCCGCCCGGCCAGAGCCCGAGACGGCTGCGCAGCTGACCGCGCCCCCGCCGGGCGCCGCCGGGCAGCCTGCGACCGCCGCCGGCGGCAGCGGTGCCGTCCTCGTCCCCTGCCGGGTTGTCAGCGTGGCGCTCGAGGCGCCGGCGCCGCCCGGCCACCAGGCCACGAACCACCCGTTCTGCGACGACGCCTGCACGGCCTGTCCGTCGGCCAGCTTGAGCGTCACGGCTGAGACGTCGGCACCGGTATGGCCTTCCAGGAAGGAGTAGGCCCGCCCGGCCCTGGCGGTGTGTGCCGCCCAGGTGACCGTCATTCCGTCGGCCGGAACGGTGACCGGCGGTCCCGCCGAGTTCGCCTCGGCGATCGACGTGAACCCGGGCCCGCTGATGCAGGTGGCAGTGGCGTTCAGGCGCGCGAACACCAGGAAGGTGAACGGGCCGCGCGTGTCGGACACGACCGGGGTGAGCGAGCTGACCGGCGGGAGGCTCATGGGCTTGCCGGTCTGCTTGGCCACGTTCTCGGCCGCGGCGGAACGCGGGAATGCGTCCAGCCGCTGCTGGCAGCTGGCGATCGCCCCGTCCGTTTGGGCTCCGGTCGCCGCCGTCGGCTTGGCCGTCCAGCCGGCGAACGCCGGCGTCGTGCCCGGTCCCAGGTCGACGAGCAGGACGGCCGCGCCGGTCGCGGCCGCCGCCGCCAGCGCCCCGGCCGCGACCGGGGGGCGCACCGTCCGCGTCCGCGGCCGGTAGTCACGGGCGCGGAGCCGACGGCCGGGGGCGTCCGGGATGTGGGCCGCCCGGTCGGCGAGCGCCGCGCGCAGTTCGTTCTCCAGCTGCTGGGTCATGGTGTCGGCTCCTTCATCGGTTCCGGCGCGAGCGCCGCCTGCAGTCGGGCCAGTCCGCGGGATGCGGTGCTCTTGACCGTGCCCACCGAGCAGCCCAGGATCGTGGCCACCTGGGCCTCGGACAGGTCCTCGAAATAGCGGAGCACCAGCACCGCGCGTTGGCGGGGCGGCAGGGTGGCGAGCGCGTCGACGAGGTCGCGGCGCGCCTCGACGCCGGCGATCCGCCGGTCCTCGGCGGCCTGAAGCTCCGGTGCGTCCAGCGGGCCTCCAAGCTCCCGCCGGCGCTGCGAGCGGCGCCCGCGGCCGTCGAGGGCGAGATTGACGAGCACCCGCCGGGCGTAGGCGCGCGGATGGTCCATCCGCCGCACCCGTGGCCAGCGCCGGGCCACGGTCAACAGGCACTCCTGGACGAGGTCCTCGGCCTCGGCGAGATCCCACGCGATGAGGTACGCCGTGTGCAGGAGCGGGTCGCTGCACTCGGCGACGAAGCGCTCGAACTCGTGCCGGCTGCGCTCGCTGCGCCGGGCGGAGGGCGGGTTGATCGTCACATCTCGTTCAACCCCCGGGGCGGGGGGAAAGGTTGCCCGGGGCCGCGTTGCGCTCGGCTCGCCGAACCGCGGCGGTGATCCCATCGGAGCCGACCAGATGCTGGAAGGAGCGGACGAGCGGCCCGACGGCGCGCAGGCCGAGCCGGCCGCGAGCCCCGATGGCATCGACCCGGACCTCGGCCGCAATCACGCTCCCGCCTCCGTCGGCGGCTGTGATCCAGTTGGCGACGACGACGCGGGCGGTGCCGGGCTGGGACCAGTCGCGAAACTCGGCTCCGGAGCCGAGTTGCGGATAGTCGCGGCGCAGGGTCCAGATCCGTCCCACGAGGCCGGAGACGAGCAGGTGCCGGCGCTCGTCCAGGACCATGAACGGGGGCTGGCGAAACAGGTCGTCGAAGCCTTCGTCGCGGGGGAGGCCGGGGATCCGCCAGCGCACCAGGCGCCCCAGGACGGCGGTGTCCGACAGCTGGACCGACCGGGCCGCGTGCCAGAGCTCGTCGGCGCAGGCCGAGCTCTCCCGCCGGTGGGCGACGCGCACCGCGGGGTCAGGCAGCCACTTGTCGAGATCAGGCGTCCCGGTCACGGAAGTTGTCATCGGTTGTAGCGAAACCGGCTCGGTGCGCCATGATCGGCGGGTGCTGCGCCACCTGATTGCGCCTGTGAACCTCGCTGCTGCCCGGGCGGTGGGGGTGCCGCGCGCGCTCGCCGGCGCCGCTGGGGTGGCCCTGACGTTCGACGACGGACCCCACCCGGAGGGCACTCCCGCCGTGCTCGACCGGCTCGCCGCCGCCGGCGCCCGGGCCACGTTCTTCCTGATCGGCGAGCAGGCGGAGCGCCGCCCGGAGCTGACGGCGCAGATCGCCGCCGCCGGGCATGTGGTCGCCCTCCACGGCTACCACCACCGCCTGCAGATGCGGATGAGCGCCGGCCAGGTCACCGCCGATATCTCCCGGGGGCGGGCGGTCATCGAGGACGCGGCGGGAGGCGGCATCACCTGGCACCGCCCGCCGTATGGCATCTACAGCCCCGCCGGTCTGCGCGCCACGCGTGAGGCCGGGCTCCACCCCCTGCTGTGGTCCCGCTGGGGCAAGGACTGGCGCCGGTTCACGACGCCGCGGCGGATCGCCGCCCGCGCGACCCGGGCGCTCGTCCCCGGCGACGTGATCCTGCTGCACGACGCCGATTTCTACAGCTCCCGGAACTCCCATCGGCACACGGTGGCGGCCCTCGAGATCATCCTGAGAGAGCTTGAGCGGCGGAAAATCGGTACCGTCCTCCCTGTCTGACACGCTTGCTCCCCCGGCGCGCGGGTGTTCAAAGCGCCGAGGTGGACGCCGCTCGCCGGCGAAACAGATCTCAAACCCGGCGCAGACGGCGCCTTTTGACCATGACTTCAGCTTCCGCTTCCGCCTCTGAGAGGGCCACCCCTGACTTCGCGCGCTTTGCCATCGGCTTCGATCAGCGCGACCGCGCACGGCTGCACGCGCTGATCGACGAGGTCCTGGACTCCAACCGGTGGGCCGAGGCGGACATGAACGCCCGCTTCGAGGCCGCCTGGGAGGCCTGGAACGAGGCGCCGGCGGTCGCCCTGTCAAGCTGGGCGGGGGGCGCGCTGGCGGCGCTGCACTTCGCCGGCGTGGCCGGAGAGACCGTGCTCTGCCCCTCCAACACGTTCATGGCGACGCCGCTGGCGGCGGTCCGCGCCGGTGCGGAGGTGCAGTTCGTCGACTGTAACCGCGACGACCTGTGCATGTCGTTCGCCGACTTCGAGCGCGCCGCCGAGAAGTTCCGGCCGCGGGCGGCGTTCCTGGTCCACATCGGCGGCCACATCGCATTCGAGGTCGAGCAGATCGCCGCGTACTGCGCCGAGCACGGGATCTTCCTGATCGAGGACTGCGCCCACGCCCACGGCGCCGGCTGGAACGGCCGCCGGCCGGGCACCTGGGGCGATGCCGGCGTGTACTCGCTGTACGCCACCAAGACGATCTCCACCGGCGAGGGCGGCGTGCTCGTCTCCCGCCGGCCGGAGGTGATCGCGCACGCGCGTGACTTCCGCAACTACGGCAAGCCCACCCATCAGGTCCATGGCCTGAACTTCCGCATGAGCGAGTTCACGGCGGCGGTCGGCCTCGTTCAGGTGGAGCGGATGCCGGAGATCGTCGCCTGGAAGAACGAGACCGCCCGCGACCGCCTGGACCCCCGGTACCCCAGTCGGCTCCAGTTGCCGGAGGGGATGACCTCCGGTCTCTACAAGTACATCGTCTTCGACTGGCTGGAACGGTCGACCGGCCGTGTATACGATGAGCCCTGCCACCGGATCATGGGGCACGACGTCGAGTTGCCCAACTCCGACTGGGTGGCACGCAACCACTCCTGCGTTCCCCTGTACTACCGACCGGGCAACTGACCATGCGGGTTCTCGTCACAGGCGGCTCCGGCTTCATCGGCTCTCACGTCGTCGACAAGCTCCGCGCGCGCGGGCACGAGCCGGTCATCTACGACCTGCGCCCGTCGCCATGGCACTCGAGTCCCACCCATCCCGCCCCCGGCCTGCCCTCTGTGGACACGGTTCTGGGGTCGATCACCGACCGCGAGGCGCTGGAGCGCGCGCTGCACTCCTGCGACGCCGTCGCCCACCTGGCGGCGGTCGCCGACGTCAACGACGTCCACGCCGAGCCTGAGGACGCCGAGCGCATCAACGCCCGCGGGACCGTGGCCGTCCTGGAGGCGGCCCGCCGCGCCGGGGTCAAGCGCATCGTCTACGCCTCCACCATCTGGGTCTATTCCGACTGCGAGCCGGAGGAGGTGGACGAGGACACGCTGCTGCCCCCGCCCAGCCACCTGTACACGTCGACGAAGCTCGCCGGCGAGCTGTACTGCAAGGCCTACCAGGAGCTGTACGGGATCGACTACACGATCCTGCGCTTCGGCATCCCCTACGGCCCGCGCGCCCGTGAGGCCGCGGTCATCCCCGCCTTCGTCAACAAGGCGCTGAACGGCGACCCGCTGACGCTGGCGGGCGACGGCTCGCAGTCGCGCAAGTTCGTCTACGTCGAGGACCTCGCCGACGGCGTCGCGCTGGGGTTGAACGACGTCGCCGTCAACCGGATCTACAACCTGGCCTCCGACGAGACCGTCACGATCAAGCAGATCGCCGAGACGATCAAGCAGGAGATGGGCGACGTCGAGATCGTCCACACGCCCGCGCGGCCCGGCGACTTCGGCGGCAAGATCGTCTCCTCGGCGCGCGCCGAGCGCGAATTGGGGTGGCGGGCCGCCACCCCGTTCTCCGACGGCGTGCGCAAGTACATCGACTGGCGCCTGGAGCAGCGGCGCGCCGAGAAGGTCGAGGAGGAGGCCGCGGTCATCCCTGCCGGGGAGCCGGACGCCGAGGCCAAGCCCCGCCAGGTGCTGATCATCTCCGCCGACATCGGCGAGGGCCACGATCTCCCCGCGCGCGCGGTCGCACGCGAATTCAAGGACGAGGATCCGGACGCCCAGGTCTCGATCGTCAATGGCCTGCCGGCGATGGGGCCGTTCCTGACCCGCCTGCTGCGCGAGAACTCGATGTTCATGTTCACGTTCATGCCGTGGTGGTTCGACTTCCAGTACCGGTTGTTCATGAACTTCGGTCCGACTCGCTGGCTGGCCCGGATGCTGCTGACGTTCTTCGGACGGCGGGGCCTGATGCGGTTGATCCGGGCGCACGATCCCGACGTGATTGTTTCCACCTACCCCGGCGTGACGGCGGTCCTGGGCGAGCTGCGGCGTCGTCGCAAGCTGAACGTGCCGTGCTACTCGTCCATCACGGACCTTGCCGGCCTGCAGTTCTGGGCGCATCCCGGGATCGACATGCACTTCATCACCCATCCGGAGTCCGCCGAGGAGGTCGAGAAGATCGCCGGCCCCGGCAGCGTCCGCTGGGCCAAGCCGCCGACGGCGCCCGCGTTCCTGGCGGCGCGGTCCCGGCCTGACGCCCGGCGCGCGCTGGGTCTGCCCGCGACCGGCCAGGTGATCGCCGTCTCCGGCGGCGGCTGGGGGGTCGGCGACCTCGTCGGCGCCACCGCCGCCGCGCTGGACGTCCCGGACGCCACCGTGCTCTGCCTGTGCGGGCGCAACGACCGCATCCGCGCCAAGGTCATCGGCCGGTTCGGCGATGAGCCGCGGCTGCGGGTCATGGGCTTCACCGACCGGATGGGCGACGTGCTCGCCGCCGCCGACGTGCTGGTGCACTCCAGCGCCGGCCTGACCGTGCTGGAGGCGATCATCCGCGGCTGCCCGATCGTCTCCTACGGCTTCAGCTATGGACACGTGCGTGCCGCCGACGATGCGATGGAGCGCTTCGGTCTCGCCCAGGTCGTCCGGCACCGGTCCGACCTGGTGCCCGCCATCACCGGGGCGCTGGAGAGCCGGCCAGAGCCGGACGGGTCGTTTGCCCGGCGGCCGCCGACGGCCTCGTTCATCTTGTCGAACGAGCGGCGGATCGTGCCCGTGCCCAGGTGGCGCCTGCGCTCGGTGCGCGCCGCCACCTCGGTGGTCGCCGCCGTCGCCATCGCTGCCTGGACGCTGACGACCGGGGCGTCGTACTCGCTCGTCTCTCACATCGCCCACATCAAGCCGGTGACCACCGTCGACACCAACCGTCCGGAGGTCGGTGTGCTCATCGACGCCCCCGGCGCGCAGGTGCCGATGCTGGCCAGCACCCTTTCGGCCTACGGCATCCACGCGTCGTTCGCGGTGGGGCAGCCGTCCGGCACCGTGGTGACGAGCGTCTACAGCTACCACGATCAGGCGCTGCCGCGGCTCCCGGGCGGCGGCCTGGTGCGCTGGCTGGGCGAGCGCGGGCAGCTGCACCGCCTCAGCATCCTGATGCGCGACGGGCGCCACTTCCTGTATGCCTCCAACAGCCCCAGCCTCGGCCAGTGGCTGATGGCCCATGGGGCCGGCGGCAAGCTGGTGGCGGGTGCCGTCCGGCTCCAGGACGCCGACGACGCGCTTGGCTTCCTGCGCCCCGGCGAGGTGGTGGAGGTCAGCGTCGCCAGCGCCGCCACCCTCCAACCGCTGCTCGACAAGCTGCTGAGCGGGTTGCATGCCGAGCATCTCGCCGCCGTGCCGATCGGCCGGCTCATGCGCGACGCCGAGCGCACCACCGCCGACTAGTGTCCCGTCCGGGACACTAGGGCCGCGTTGGAGTTCGACGACGTCCGCCGGGCCGCCGCGCGCCTGGACGGCGTCGCCCACCGCACGCCGGTGCTGACCTCGACCACTGTCGACGCCCTGGTGGGCGCGAAGCTGTCGTTCAAGTGCGAGACGTTCCAGCGCGGCGGCGCGTTCAAGTTCCGTGGCGCCTACAACGCCCTGGCCTCGCTGGACGAGGCCGAGCGCGCCCGCGGCGTGTGCGCGGCGTCATCCGGCAACCACGCGCAGGCGGTGACGCTGGCGGCGCGGCGGTTCGGCGTGCGCGCGGTCATTCTCATGCCGGAGGACGCTCCCGCGTTGAAGCGGGCCGCCACCGAGGGGTACGGCGCCGAGGTGGTGACGTTCGACCGCTATCGCGACGACCGCGACGCGCTGATGCGGGCGCTGGCCGCCGAGCGCGGGATGGCGCTCGTCCACCCCTACGACAATCCGACGGTGATGGCGGGGCAGGGGACGGTCGCGCTCGAGCTGCTGGAGCAGGTCGGAGCCGACCGGCTGGATGCCGTGGTGGTGCCGGTGGGCGGTGGCGGGCTCATCTCCGGCTGCGCGACCGTCGTCAAGGCACTGGCGCCCGGGGCGCGGGTGATCGGCGTCGAGCCCGCTGCCTCGGACGACGTGGCCCGGTCGCTGGCCTCCGGCCGGCGGGAGCGCGTCGAGGTGGGGAGGACGATCGCCGACGGTCAGCAGACCTCATCGCCGGGCGAGCTGACCTGGCCGGTCATTCGCGAGCGGGTCGACCAGGTGGTGACGGTGGGCGACGAGGAGATCGTGGCGGCGATGCGGCTGCTGTTCGAGCGCATGAAGCTGGTCGTCGAGCCGAGCGGGGCATGCGCGTTTGCCGCTGTGCTGGCCGGCCTGGTGCCGGTGGCGCGGCTGCGCGTGGGCGTGGTGCTGTCCGGCGGGAACGTCGGCGCTGCTGCGTTCGCCGGGATGGTGGGTTGACGGCCGGCTGAGGCGCGGGTGGGCGGTCCGATTACCAGTGGACGCCGCGCGTCGCCTGGGCAAATGCCCGCTGCTCGGCCTCGCGGCGGCGGTCGACCGGCTCGCCGCTCTCCGGGAACAGCTGGTAGGCCCGGTTGACGACGAGGTCCTGGGCGCCGGGGGCGATCGCGTACGTCAGCTGTCCGAGGCTGCCGAGCGTCGTGGCGATGCGCTTGGGGCGCTTGCGGATGGCCTCGGTGACCATCTGCGCGGCCTCCTGGGGGCTGGCCACCGGCAGGCGGTCGTACGCCTTGGTGGGGGCGATCATGGGGGTGCGCACCAGGGGCATGTAGACGGTGGTGATGTGGACCCCGTCGCCGATGATCTCCGGTCCGATCGACCGCGAGAAGGCGTCGAGGGCCGCCTTGGAGGCGAGATACGCGGCGAACCGCGGCGTGTTGACCTGGAGCCCGATCGTCGAGATGTTGATGATGTGGCCTGACCTGCGATCGCGCATCACCGGCAACAGGTCGAGGATGAGCTTGACCGGCGCGAAGTAGTTGAGCGCCATCGTCCGCTGGTAGTCGTGGAACCGGTCGTAGGAGCGGTTGATGGAGCGCCGGATCGATTTGCCGGCGTTGTTGATGAGGATGTCGACGTGCCCGTGGGCGTCAAGCACCTCGTCGGCCAGCCGATCGATGTCGTCGGCGTCGGTGAGGTCGCACGGATGCACGTGGGCGGTGCCGCCGAGCTCGCGGACCGCGTCGGCGACCTCCTCCAGCTTCTCCCGGGTCCGCGCCACCAGCAGGACGGTCCCGCCCGCCTTGCCGATCTGCAACGCGGTCACCTCTCCGATGCCGGACGAGGCGCCGGTGATCAGCACGGGGCGGCCCTTGACTGCGTCGTGCAGCGACTGGGCCAGGATGCCGCCGGCGACGGGAATCCGCTGCCCAAACGCCCGCAGCGTGCGCATCCCGCCCACTGCCATCTCGGTCAGGTCTGGCGTCATCTGCAAATGCTCCTCTCGTCAGTCCCGGCGCGAGCATATAGCCAGAACGCCGGCTGGGTCCATGCGCAACCGGCATACCCGGATTGGGCTCGGGGCTGGCGCGCCGAAAAGCAGAGACTTGCGGCGCCCTCAGCGCCGGCGGCTGAGCTTGCCGACGAGCAGCTCGACTGAGCGCTCCAGGTCGGCGAGCGTCGCCTGCTCGACGCTGGCGATGCCGAGCGTGCGGTTCAGCCAGGCGTTGATCTCGCGGTGGCTGGTGCCATCGCGGCGTCGCACCTCTGAGACGAGCCGGTGGCGCTCGTCTCGCAGCTGCGCCCGGCGCTCGAACGCCGGAAGCTCCCGCGGCCCGGGGCCGGTGTCCCCGGCGTCCCCGCCGGGGGGCGCCGCCTGAGGCGCCGCCATGGCGGTCGCCCAGCGTGCGGCGGCGGGACTCGGCGCCGGCGCCTCTGGTTCCGGGCTGCCGAATAGGCTCATCTGCGGCGTCACGTCGGCGCTGAGCGGGACGAACTCCGGCGTGGACGTCCGCTCGGTCTGGCGGCGCTCCTCGCGCTCGTCCAGGGCGAACTCGTTCACCTCGCCGGGGCGGCGCAGCGACCCGCGCAGCTCCTGCTCGATCGTGGCCGCATGGTCGCGCAACACGGGATCGGCCGGCACGTACAGCCAGCTGGGCGCGACGGGCCGCCCGGGGATGGTGCGCACGAAGCGACCGACGATCTGACGGAAGATGAGCGGCGTCTTGGCCGCCGTCGCGTAGACGCCGACGCGCAGCCGCGGGATGTCGACGCCCTCGGAGACCATGTTGACGGCCACGATCCACGGATCGGTGGAGGTGGTGAACGCGGCCAGCTTGGCCGCTGCCCGCGGCTCGGCGTGCAGGACGACGAGCGGGACGCGGCCGGTCGCCTCGCGCAGCAGCTTGGCGATCCGCCGGGCATGGTCGGAGTCGGCGGCGACGACGAGGCCGCCGGCGTCCCGGTGGCCCTCCTGCCGGAGCGCCTTGAGCCGGATGTCGGCCTCGCGCAGGATCCGGGGCAGGCCGTCCGGCAGCTCGGTCGAGATCGCGGTCCGGTAGCGGCGGCTCGCCTCCCGCGTGGACAGGACGGTGTCAAAGCCCGTCTCAATCACGTCGTCGCCGCTGCGCCACGACAGCGTCCCGTCATAGGCGACGAAGCTGACGGGGCGGCAAACGCCGTCGGCGACGGCCTCGGCGTAGCTGAAGGAGACGTCCGGCTCGGCCAGCCCGTCCGCGTCGTAGCTGACGCCCGGGATCGGCGTGGCGTCGGAGCGAAAGGGGGTACCGGAGAGGAGCAGCCACCGCTCCGAGGCCTCAAAGGCCCGGGAGAACCCCACGCCCCAGGACAGCTCCTCTCCGAGGTGGTGGGCCTCGTCGGCGACGACGAGCGTGCGGCGGGGCAGCGACGACGCCCAGCGGCGCGGCGCCTTGGCGATCCGCGCGTACGTGACCACGACGCCGTGGAAGCCGGTCGGCGGCCGGGGGGAGTCCGAGTCCGGCGCCAGGTCGAGGCCGAGCTCGTGGGCCGCCCGCGCCCACTGGCGGGTGAGGGGGGCCGTGGGGCAGGCCACGACGACGGCGCCGGCCTGGCCGGATGCCAGCTGCGTGCGGGCGAACTCCAACGCCGGGCGGGTCTTGCCCGCGCCCGGAGCCGCGCTGAGGAGAAAGGGGGTGGATGGGCTCTGAACCCAGCGGGCCATCGCATCGAGCGCGACGGTCTGCCAGGTGCGCAGGCCGGAGTGGTTGGTGCGGGGGCGAAGCGGTGGCACGGGTCGGCCATCGTGCACGACCGGCCGGACGAAACCGGGGGGTCGGCGGACGCGGGGTCAGGCCGCTTACGCGACCGTTCATGGTGCTCCGCTCACCAGTGGGGAAGGGCACGGACGTCGAGACATCCGGCATCGCCGGGGACGGGTCCGACCATGTCGTCCCCACCATCAGGGGTGGGCTCCGTCCGCCGGCTGTGCGAACATACGTTCGTCATGATCGTCTGTGTGCTGATCCCTCGCTTTGGGCTGACGACCGCGCTCGGCGACCGAGATGAACTCTTGCATAGCCCGGTGGCGCTGGCGCCGGAGCCAGGCGGGACGCAGCAGATCGGCGAGGTGTCGCTCTCAGCCGAGGCGTTTGGCATCCATCCGGGGATGCGGCTGGGGGAGGCGCTGGCACGCTGCCCGCGTCTGGCGCTCGTGCCGCCTGATCCCGCCGGGGTGGCCGATCTGTGGGAGCGGCTGCTCGTGCGCCTGGAGTCGGTGGGGGCGGCAGTCGAACCGGAACGCCCGGGACTGGTGTGCTTCGACGCCCGCGGACTGCTGGCGCTGCATGGCGGAATCGACGGGGTGCTGCGCGCGGCGCGGGAGGTGCTGCGGGTGCCGGCGCGGTTCGGCGTGGCGCCGTCGCGGTTCGCCGCGGTGGCCGCGGCGACGAGGGCCCGGTCGCGGCGTCCGGAGATCATCGGCGGCGGGAGGCGGGCGGCCGATGGCGGTCGCGACGTGGCCGCTGCCTACCTGGCGCCTCTCCCTGTCGCTCTGCTGCGGGCTCGCCCGTCGTTGGCTCACCTGCCGGAGGCGCTCGAGCGGCTCGGCGTCAAGACGCTCGGAGAGCTTGCCGCGTTGCCGGTCGCGGCGCTGGCCGACCGGTTTGGCCGGGAGGGGCTGCTTGCCCATGAGCTCGCGTCGGGCGGCGACAGCGATCTGCGCCCCCGGCCGGCCGGTGAGTTCCTCCGTGAGGCGCTGGAGCTGCCGGAGGCCGCGTCCGGCATCCAGCTCGAGCGGGGGCTGGGGCTGCTGATCGACCGCCTGCTGGCCCGCCGGGAGCGGCGCGGCCGGACGCTGCGCGCGGTGGTGATCTCCGCGGTGCTCGTCGAGCGGGGTGGGACCTGGCGCCAGCAGGTCGTCTTCCGGGAGGCACTGGCGGATCCGGTGCGGATGCGGCTGGCGCTGGCGCCGCGGCTGGCTCTGATGCCGGCACCGGCCGAGGTGCTGAGGCTGTCGGTGGAGCGCTTTGGCCCGCTTGCCTCCGACCAGCGGGCGCTGCTGGAGGATCCCGCCGCCGCCCGGTCGGCGCGGCTGCGTGAGGCGATCCGCCAGGCGCGGACGGCGGCCGGGCCGGACGCCGCGCTGCGGGTGCTCGAAGTCGATCCTGATTCCCGCTTCCCGGAGCGCCGGGCGGTGCTTGCGCCCTTCGAGGGCTGATGGCGGGGCCGCGCAGACTCTCGGTGCCGCGCCGTGTCGCGGTGGACGCCGCTCCTGACGGGCGACCGCTGGTGGTCGATCGACGGGAGGTCGATGCGATCCGGGAGTCTTGGCTGGTCGAGGACCGGTGGTGGACGGAACGGCCCCTGCGCCGGCATTACTGGGAGGTGGTCACCACGTGCGGGCGGGACGAGGTGGTGTTCTGCGACCTGTTCAGTGGGAGGTGGTGGCGCCAGCGCTGAGTCCCCGGGCGAGCAGCCGATCCGGCGACGCGTCCACGGCCGCATCCGGGTGGGCCGGACTTCTTCAGGGGGTCTCCTAGACTCAGCGGTCAGTCATGTCGCAGGCGTTATCTCATCGTGATCCCGGCCGCGTCGCGATTGGAACCTGGAGCGGCGGGCGCTTCATGCACTTCGGCGAGGCGCTCGACGATGACCGGCTCCTGTCGCTGATCGCTCCGGACGAGCGGATCGACACCGTCATCACCGCCGACGTCTACGGGACCGGGGACGCCGACCGGATGCTGGGGCGCGCCATCGCCGGGCGTCCGCGCGACGAGATATGCGTCGTCGGCGCCGTCGGCCACGACTTCTATCAGGGCGAGCGCGATGGTCCCAAGGGCTACCCGCGCTTCACCGACATCGCCCTCCGGGACCCCAGCGGCTACGCCGGCTACCTCCGGATGGCGACCGAGCGCAGTCTGGAACGCTGCGGTCTCGACAGCTTCGACCTACTGCTCCTGCACAACCCGGATCGCACCGGCTACACCAGCGAGGCCGTGTGGTCCGGCATGGCCGCGCTCCGCGACGCCGGGCTGACGCGGCTGATCGGCGTCGCCCCCGGCCCCGCCAACGGCTTCACGCTCGATCTCATCGACTGCCTGGAGCGCTACGGCGCGATGATCGACTGGGCGATGATCATCCTCAACCCGCTGGAGCCCTGGCCCGGCGAGCTGTGCCTCGGCGCCGCTGCCGCGGCCGGCGTCAGGGTGATCACGCGCGTCGTCGACTACGGCGGGCTGTTCTTCGACGACCTGCTCCCCGGACAGGAGCTCGTCCGCGGCGACCACCGCGGATTCCGGCCCGCCGGCTGGATCGAGGCGGGCCGCGAGCGGCTGGACGGGATGCGGCCGATCGCCGAGCGCGCCGGCCTGACCATGATCCAGCTCGCCTGCCAGTGGAACCTCGCCCATGACGCGGTGGCCTGTGTGGCGCCCACGCTCATCCAGGAGGCCGGCTCGGCCGCGCGGCCGATCGAGGACAAGCGCGCCGAACTGGCCACGCTTCCGCAGGAGCTCCGTCTCAGCGAGACGGATGTCCGTGATATCCGCCGGCTGGGCGACAACACGGGCTGCATGGCGCTCAAGGGGGGCTCGCCCCAGCACGCCGGGGAGGATCTTCCGGACCGCTGGACGCTCGATGTCCGCCTGATCGACGTCGCCGAGCGCTGGCGCATCGATCCCCAGCGCGATCTCACCCAACGGGCGGCGGCGTGACCGGGTCGCCGGCGCCGGACCTGCCGCTGACCGGCGGCTGCAACTGCGGAGCGGTCCGCTTCGAGGTGAGCGAGCCGTTCGTGTCGGCCGGCTACTGCCACTGCACCCGCTGCCAGCGGCGCACCGGTACGGCCGCCTCCGCCAATGGCCGCACCGCTCCCGGCTCCTTCCGGATCGTCCAGGGGGAGGATCGCCTGCGCTCCTGGAGGCCGGAGCAAGGAGCCGAGAAGTTCTTCTGCGGCGACTGCGGCTCGGCGCTGTTCAGCGCCACCAGCGATGACCCGCCCGCCATCGGCGTGCGGTTGGGCGTGGTCGACGGGGATCCCGGCATCCGCCCGTCCGTTCACCAGTACGTCGCCTACGCCGCCGCCTGGGAGGCGATCCCGGACGACGGCCTGCCACGCTACCCGGAGAGTCAGCGGGCCGGCGAGGCGCCGGCCGGCGGCCCGGGCCAGCGCTGACCAGCCCCGTCCGAGGCCTGCTCGGCCCGCATCCACTCGCACCCGGCCGAGAGGTCCTCCACTCCCAGCGCGGCGGCCACGTTGAGCCACATCCCATAACGGAAGAACTCGTCGATCCGCTCCGCGGAGGCGCCGGAGAGCTGCTCGGCGTGGGCCACCAGCCTGGCGAAGTAGCCGCGGACGCGGTCACGGATGACCTCGTCGTCGCACGCCGCGTAGGCCTGGTGCTGGAGCATGAGAACGTCGCGATCGGTGGCCAGCATCTCCACGTAGGCGTTCCCCATCGCCTTGAGCACGTCGGCATCCGGCAGCGCGATCGCCGGGTCGAACTCGGCGGCCGCACGGGTGAACACGCCGGCCACGTGGTCAAAGCCGCGCTCCACCGCCGCCAGGAACAGGTCGCGCTTGGAGCCGAACAGGCTGAACACATAGGGCTGGGCCACTCCGACGCGCCGGGCGATCCGGTCGACCGGCGTGCCGTGCAGCCCGCCCTGGGCGAACTCGTGGACGGCGGCCTCGATCAGCGCATCCCGGCGTTCGGCCGCCGGGACGCGCTGACGCGGTGACGCGGATGATGCGGATGATGCGGATGATGCGGACGAGGAGGTCATCAGCCGGCCGATCCTACGCCACCCTCAGGCCGTCGCCGGGGACAGCCGGGCCGGGGCCTCCGCCGCGGCGCCGCCGTCGGCCTCGGTGGCCAGCTGGGCCTCCGCCGACGCCCGCGTGCTGAACGGCAGCAGCAATGGGATCAGCGCCCCGGCCGCGAGCACCGCGGTGCCGATCCACAGCGCGGGCACCAGGCCGTCGACGAACGCCTGCGGCGAGCCGTATCCGCCGTGGCTGGTGAACACCGTCGCCAGGACCGAGACGCCGAGCACCCCGCCGAGCTCGCGAATGGCGTTGGTGGCCCCGGACGCCTGGCCGGCCTGGTCGGCGCGCACTGATGCCAGCACGGCGTTCGCCGACGGCGCGAACACCAGCGCCATCCCGGCTCCGCCGAGCAGGAACGGGCCGATCATGCTCACGTAGCTCGCATGCACCCCGACGAGCGCGGCGAGCCAGCCGAGGGCAATCGCCTGCAGGCCGAGCCCGGCGGCCATGAACAGCCGGCTGCCGTAGCGCTCGGAGAAGTAGCCGGCCAGCGGTGCCACCAGCATCGTCGCGCCCGTCCACACCAGGAGCTTGACCCCGGCCTGAAGCGGCGAGTTGCCGAGCACGTTCTGGAGGAACTGGCTGAGGAAGAAGATCGAACCGAACATGCCGAAGTACATCGCCAGCGACACGACGTTGGTCACGGCGAAGCCGCGCCGGGCAAAGAACTCCAGCGGGAGCATCGGCGACTGCGCGCGCCGCTCCTGGACGATGAAGCCGGCCAGGAGGGCCACGCCGGCCGCCAGCGACAGGAGGACCTGCGTCGATCCCCAGCCGAGCGACTGGCTGCGGATGAGGCCGAAGACGAGACCGAACAGTCCGGTGGACCCCAGCGCCAGCCCCGGCAGGTCAAGCGACTTGGCGGGTCCATAGCTTTCACTGAGCCGCATCCCGGCGAGCGGGACGAGCGCGGCGCCGATGGGCACGTTGAGCCAGAAGATCCAGTGCCAGGAGGCGGCCTGCACCATGGCGCCGCCGACGAGCGGGCCGAGCGCGACGGCGATGCCGCTGACGCCGGACCAGATGCCGAGGGCGACCCCGCGCCGGTTCGGCGGAAAGGCCGCGGCCAGCAGCGTCAGGGTCAGCGGCGTGGCGATCGCCGCGCCCGCACCCTGGGTGGCGCGCGCCAGGATCAGCAGGCCGATCGACGGCGCCAGTGCGGCCGCCGCCGACGACACGGTGAACAGCGCGATCCCGGCCATGAACATGCGCTTGCGGCCGAGGCGATCGCCGAGCGCGGCGCCGGTCAGCAGGAGCACGGCGTACGACAGCGTGTAGGCGTTGACGGTCCATTCCAGCGACTGGATCGACGCGCCCAGGTCGCGGTGGATGCTGGGCAGGGCGACGCTGACGACGAGGTTGTCGAGCACCACCATGAACAGCCCGATGGAGACGATGGCCAGGGTCCAGGCCCGGCGGCGAGCGGCAGTCATGCCGACCTCCCGAGGTTGAAATTAGTGAGCGCTAACTACGCGTAGCGGGTGAGATTAGCAGTCACTAATAACTTGTCAAGAGATTTTGGCTTGAAGTGGGATACGTCGGCAACGCATGCGAACATCTGTTCGATGTACGCGGAGCTCCATTGCCATTCCGCCTTCTCGTTCCTCGACGGCGCTTCGCTCCCGGACGAGCTCGTCCCCACGGCGCTGGAGCGGGGATACGAGACGCTCGCGCTGACCGACCACAACTCGGTCTCCGGCTCCATGGAGTTCGCCGTGTCGGCGCGTGCCCTCGGCCTGCGCCCCATCCACGGCGCCGAGATCGACCTCGATGACGGCCGCCACCTGACTTTGCTGGTGCGGGACGCACGTGGCTGGTCCAATCTCTGCCGGATCCTCACGCGCGCCCACGCGCGCACCCGTGATGGGCGGCCGGGGGCGCCCCCGGCCGAGCCCGCCACGCCGCTGGAGACGGTGCTTCAGCATGCCGGGGGACTCTTCTGCCTGAGCGGCTGTGCGCTGCGCGGCGTTCATGATCGGCTGACGCTGGGGCGATTGCGGGAGGCGTTCGGGACCGAGCGTCTGCGGGTCGAGCTCCAGCGCCCGTTCCTGCGCGACGACCGGGCACGCAACCGCCGCCTGAAGGAGCTGGCGCGACAGTTGGGGGTGCGTTGCGTCGCCACCGGCGACGTCCACGCCCATGCGCGCGCCCGGGCGCCTCTGCAGGACGCGTTCGTCGCCATCCGCCTGCACTCCACGCTTGATGCCTCCGAGCCTCAGCGGCGGGGCAACTTCAGCCATGTGCTCGCCTCGCCGCAGGAGATGGCGGCCCGCTTCGCCGAGCATCCAGAGGCGGTCGCCGAGACCGCGCGGCTGGCCGATGAGCTGCGGTTCGATCTCGGCAGCGATCTCGGCTACCGGTATCCGGGGGCCGAGGACGGGGAGGCGATGCGCAAGCTGACCGAGCTCTGTGACACCCGCCTGCGCGAGCGGTACGCCGGGGAGGCCGCCGGCGTGCGCGAGCGCGCTGCCGATCGCCTGCGAGAGGAGATGCGGATCATCGAGTCGCTCGGCCTGCCCGGGTTCTTCCTGCTCCACCACGATCTGCTGGAGCTGGCGCGCGAGGTGGCCGTCGAGGTGCGCGGCCCGGACAGCGCGCGGGCCCTGCTGCCTCCGGGGCGGGGTCGCGGCTCCAGCGTCTCGTCGATCGTCTGTTTCTTGACCGGGCTCTCGCACGTCGATCCGATCGCCAACGAGCTGCTGATCGGCCGGTTCCTCAACGACGAGCTGACCTCGCTGCCGGACATCGACCTCGACTTCCCTCGTGACATCCGGGAGAAGCTCATCCCACGCATCCACGAGCGCTACGGGCACGAGCGCTCGGCGCTCGTTGCCGCCTTCCCCACCTATCGCGCCCGGGGGGCGATCCGTGAGCTCGGCAAGGCGCTGGGGCTGCCGCCGGGGGAGATCGAGCGGGTGGCCCGCGGCAGCGAGGGCTGGGACGCGCGGGAGGTGGGGCGGGACATCGAGAGCGCCGGATACGGACGGGCCCTTCGCGCCCCCGGCAGGGCCGCCCCCGGCCAGCGCGGCGGCCACCCCACCGGCCGGTGGGCGTGGCTGGCCCGGCTGGCCGCCGAGGCCCACGGCCTGCCCCGCCACCTGTCTCAGCACTCCGGGGGGATGATCATCGCCACCCAGCCGCTCATCGACTGCTGCCCCATCGTCCCCGCCGCGATGGAGGGACGGCAGATCGCCATGTGGGACAAGGACTCGTGCTCGGATGCGGGGTTTCTGAAGATCGACCTGCTGGGACTGGGAATGCTGTCGGCGGTCGAGCGAGCCGTTGAGCAGATCGCGCGGACGCGGGGGGAGCGCATCGATCTCTCCCGGATTCCCTATGACGACGCGGCCACGTACGAGTGCATCCAGAACGCCGAGACGACCGGGGTCTTCCAGATCGAGAGCCGCGCCCAGATGGCCTCCCTGCGCCGGACGCGGCCGGAGAACCTCCGGGACATCACGATCCAGGTCGCGATCGTCCGTCCGGGACCGATCCAGGGCGGCGCGGTCAACCCCTACATCGCCCGCCGCCAGCTCTTGCGCGCCGATCCGGCGTATGAGGTGCCCTACGAGCATCCGTCGCTTCAGCCCGTCCTGGAGGAGACGCTCGGCACCATCATCTTCCAGGACCAGGTCCTGGAGGTGGCGATCGCCTTCGCCGGGTTCGGCGTCGGCGAGGCCGAGGGTCTGCGCCGGGCAATGAGCCGCAAGCGCTCGGAGACGGCCATCGAGGCCTACCACCGGCGCTTTGTCGAGGGGGCGCAGCGCAGGCACGGCGTCGACGAGCCGACCGCCGAGCGGGTGTTCGCGATGGTCAAGGGGTTCTCCGGCTTCGGCTTTCCCAAGGCGCACGGGGCGGCGTTCGGCCTGCTCGCCTACCAGTCGACCTGGCTGCGCGTCCACTACTCGCCGGAGTTCCTCTGCTCGCTGCTCAACGAGCAGCCGATGGGCTTCTATCCGCCGGATGCGCTGGTGCACGAGGCCCAGCGCCGGGGAATCGAGGTCGAGCCGCCGGATGTCAACGAGAGTGGCCTGGAATGCGAGCTGGAATCGACTCCCGCCCACAACCGGGTGCGGATCGGCCTGGGGTATGTCCGCGGCGTCCGGGAACAGGACGTGGCGGCGCTCGTGGCCGCGCGCCGGGAGGGCGGCCGCTTCCGGAGCCTGTCTGACCTCGCCTCGCGCGCCGGGTGCGGTGCCGCGGCGCTGGAGCTGCTCGCCTGGTCCGGCGCGTGCGACGGGCTGGCGGTGCCGGCAGGGGCGGGGCGGCTGCGACCGGGGGCGGCGCGCCGGGTGGCGCTCTGGCAGCTGGGGGTGGTGACGCCCGGCCGGAGCGTGCCCGGGGGCACCCAGCTGGCGCTGCCGCTCGACCTGCCGGCTCCTCCGGAGCTGCGCGCGCTCTCCGACTGGGAGGGGATGCTCGCCGACTACAGCACGATCGGCCTGACGACGCGGGCCCATCCGCTGGCTCTGCTCCGGGAGCGGATGGCGCGTGACGTGGTGACCAGCCGGGATCTGGAGCGCCTCGAGCACGGCCGGCGGGTCCGGATCGGCGGGTTGGTCGTCGCCCGCCAGCGCCCCGGAACGGCCAGCGGGGTGGTCTTCATCCTGCTCGAGGATGAGTTTGGGACGATCAACCTGATCGTTCCGCCACCCGTCTACGAGCGCCACCGCCTGATCGTCCGGACCGAGCCGCTGATGCTGGTCGAGGGCAAGCTGGAGCGCTTCGCCGCTGCCGGCGGAGCGATCAACGTGCTCGTCGATCGCGTCGGCCAGATCGATGCCCCGGATACCGTGCTGGCCGAGATCAAGGACTTCTCCATGCTCGACGAGCAGGTTCGCCGGGGCCTGGCCGAGCAGAAGGCTCAGGCCGCCGGCGACGGGCGATCCGGGGCCGGCGACGGGCGGTCCGGGGCCGGCGACGGGCGGTCCGGGGCCGTTGATGAGCCGCCCGCGGCCCTCGGTGGGGAGGCCGAGGACTTCCGTGCGGTCGCGCCTCCCGTCATGAGCTTCGCCTCCGGTCGCCGGCGATGACCGGCGGATCATCCCGGCGGCGGGCACGATAAGGTCCCGCTCGCATGCTTGCCGTTGCTGCCTTCGTTGCGTTCTGGGTGGTCGTCGCCCTGAGCCTGGTCATGATCGCCACCCGGGCCGGCGGAGTGCGCCCCAGCCGCGGTGTCACCCGTGCGGCCAGCCAGTCGGCGATCACGCTGTTCGTGGTGACGGCCGCCGTGTTCGGCATCGCGCTGCCGATCGTGATGCTCGTCGGCAATCACGACAACGCCAACGCCCAGGTGGGCGGCATCAGGCTGACGGCCGGCGAGAAGACCGGCCGGGAGCTGTTCGGCCAGCACTGCGGCGTGTGCCACACGCTGGCCGCCGCCAACGCCGTCGGCAAGGTGGGTCCCAACCTCGACCTCATCAAGCCGAGCGAGACGCTCGTCGTCCACACCATCGCCAACGGCTGCCTGCCCAACGCGCCGACCGGCTCCCCGGAGGCCTGCCTCGGCTACGGCGTCATGCCCTCCGACGTGGTGCAGGGCCGCCAGGCGCAGCAGGTGGCGGCGTTCGTAGCCAAGGTTGCCGGCAACGAGTAGCCGTCCTCGGTCGTCGGGCCCGGCCGGGACGCCCGGTCAACCGGCTTCCCGGGGGGCGTGTTCGCGAACATCCCGGAGTTTGCGAAAACCGCGTCATTCCTCTCCGCCGCCGCCGCTGGTACGCTGCGCAGCCGTACAGCTGAATTCCAACCGCTCCAGCCGCCAGGTAGCGATGGAAGCGGGGGACCCACGTAGTTGGGGCGAATCGCGCCGTTGCGCGTAGCGCCGCTCTTTCGGCGCGAGCCCGCCAGCTAACCCCGCAAGCACAGAGAAAGAGGACGATGACATGCCGCGATCAGGCGTAGCTGTGCCCAGGGAAGGCCGCAGCCACCACCGGGAACGTATGGCCGTGCCGGACGCCACCGGCGACCGCACTGCGGTGCGGGCCACCCCGCGTGCGGTGCCGACCGCGACGACAGGCTCACCCGTGGCGGCGCCCGGCTCGTCGCCCGCCACGCGGGCGGAGGCGTCCTCCCAGCGCCGGACGGTCACGATCCACGGCCATGGTTCCGAGCGGTATGTGTCCAGCCGAGCTTCATCCTCGCGGCGGCGCCCGGAGCGGCGCTATGAGCGATCCGGCTTCCGGCCTGACCGGACGGCGATGTGGGCGGTGCTCCTCGGCCTGATGCTCATCCTGGCGGCCGCTGCCAGTGCCCACGCGGCCACGTTCCACGCAGTCGTTCAGCTTCACCTTCGCTAGCCCCCCCAAGGGCGCGAGCGGTCAGCCGGCAGCAGCTCCGGCGGCCGCTCGCGCCCGCCCCCCTCACCGGCGTCAGCTGACGTCCCGGTTGCCCGGGCGCGGCACGCTTACAGAACCATTATCCGGCCGGTGATCCCGGGTTTATTGCTGTCCGTAAAAGGAGAAAGGCGTGGTCAATGCCCTTGTGCGGCGCGAGGTGCGCCGGTACACTTATGTTCTGTAAGCAGATGTGAAAAGTGAAGGGCGAGATCCGCTCGACCTTGTCCCCCTCTTTGGACCACGGTGGTCATGCGATGAAGACGACGATGAGCAGGTTCCAGATTCATGACGACCTTACGGCGCCGGAGGGCTCGGTCGCCGTTTTGCGCGGTGCCCTGTCCTCCGGCGGGCAGTTGCCGAACTTCCTCGGTGTGCTGGCCGGGTCGCCCGCGGCGCTGCGGGCGTACGCGCGCTTCCGGTCCGAGTTGCGCCACGGCAAGCTGACGTTGCCGACACTGGAGCGGATTGCGCTCGCCGTCGCCGAGTATTACCACTCGGAGCCGGGAATCGCCATGCACTCGCGCGCGGCCCGCGGCGTCGGCCTGGCGCTCGACGAGGTGGCGCTTAGCGCGCCAGTTCAAGTCCAAGGATGTGCGCGAGGAGGCCCTGCTCCGTTACCTCCGGGCACTGTTGGAGGAGGGCCGTCCGGCGATGCACCTCCATGAGGAGGCCCGCGAGGCCGGCTGGGACGACGAGCAGATCCTGGAGGCGATCGCCGCGGTCACGCTGGAGCACTTCACGGCCATGGTCAACGTCGCCGGGGACATTCCGGTCGACGGATCCTCCGAGGCATCCCGGGCGCTCGAGGCGGCGTAGGCGTAAGCTACGTGAGGCCGATGGCCACCGAGGAGCCGACCTCCGACGACGGTCACGTCCGCGGGAACTGCTGTCCGCTGTATCACGAGGCGGTCGAGCTCGTCGGCCGACGGTGGACGGGCGCCATCCTGCGCGTGCTGATGGACGGGCCGCTGCGCTTCTCCGAGATCGCCCAGGCCATCCCAGAGCTGTCGGACCGGCTCCTGTCCGAGCGCATGAAGGAGCTCGAGGCGCGGGGCATCGTCCAACGCACGGTCCTCCCCGGGCCGCCCCTGCGTGTCCAGTACGAGCTGTCGCAGATGGGCTCCGAGCTCGAGCCGGCGCTGATCGAGCTGCAGAGCTGGGCACGCCGGTGGCTCGGCAAGCGGTCCGCCGCGGCCCAGCGCTTGTAGGCCCGCGGGCAGTCGGCCGTCCTCACAAGTAACGTTCCGGCGCGATGCCTGAGTCGCCCCTGACCGCACAGCCGCCCCTGACCGCGCCGGATGTCCTCGCCCTCGTGCAGGAGCGGGACATTCGCTTCATCCGCCTCTGGTTCACCGACATCCTCGGCCAGCTCAAGGCGTTCTCGATCAACGTCACCGAGCTGGAGGACGCGTTCGAGGGCGGCATGGGCTTTGACGGCTCCTCGATCACCGGTTTCAACGCCATCGAGGAGTCCGACATGATCGCGATGCCGGACCCCAGCACGTTCATCGCGCTGCCCTGGCGGCCCAACGAGGCCGGGGTGGCGCGCATGTTCTGCGACATCCAGACCCCGGAGCGCACCCCCTACGAGGGCGATCCGCGCCACGTCCTGCGCCGCGCCCTTGAGCGGGCGGAGAGCATGGGTTTCGACCACTTCTACGTCGGGCCGGAGCTGGAGTACTTCTACTTCCGGGACGCCAAGTCGACCGAGGTCCTCGACGAGGGCGGTTACTTCGACCTGACCACGCTCGACGCCGGATCCGACCTGAGGCGCGAGACCGTGCTCGCCCTCGAGCAGCTGGGGATCCACACCGAGTACACGCATCACGAGGTGGGGCCCAGCCAGCACGAGATCGACATGCGCTACGCCGACGCGTTGAAGATGGCCGACGACTGCATGACCTACCGGATCACGGTCAAGGAATACGCGATGAAGTACGGGCTGCACGCCACGTTCATGCCCAAGCCGCTGTTCGGCAAGAACGGCTCCGGGATGCACACCCACCAGTCGCTGTTCCGGGGCGCCCAGAACGCCTTCTTCGACGCCGACGATCCGTACTACCTATCCGACGTCGGCAAGGCGTTCATCGCCGGTCAGCTCCGGCACGCCCAGGAGATCTGCTCCATCTTCGCCCAGTGGGTCAACTCGTACAAGCGCCTCGTCCCGGGCTATGAGGCGCCGGTCTACGTGGCGTGGTCGCGCCGCAACCGCTCCGCGCTCGTCCGCGTGCCGCTCTACCACCCCGGCAGGGAGCGGGCGACCCGCATGGAGCTGCGCTGCCCGGACCCGGCGTGCAACCCGTACCTGACGTTCGCGGTGCTGCTTCAGGCGGGCCTCGAGGGCATTGAGCACGGCTACGAGCTGCCGGATCCGATGGAGAAGAACCTCTACCACCTGGCGCCGGACGAGCGCCGCCGCCTGGGGATCGACCAGCTCCCGGAGACCCTGGGCGAGGCGATCGAGCTGACCGCCCAGTCCGAGCTTGTCCTGCGCACGCTCGGCGAGCACATGTTCAACCGCTACATCGAGATCAAGCGCCAGGAGTGGGAGGACTACCGCGTCCAGGTCACACCCTGGGAACTCGAGCGCTACCTGCCGGTCCTGTAGCCCCGGGAGATGGCGGCGGACCGGATCCAGGCTCCTGACCTGCCGGAGCTGGAGCGGCAGCAGATCGGCGACGGCGACCTGAACGTCTCCGGGGCGCTGATCGAGCAGGACGTGATCCGCGCCGGCCGCGTGCGGATCACCGAGTCAGAGCTGCGCGGCGTTGTGCGTCGAGGCGCCCGCCGCCGCCGGGCTGACCCTGGTCGACGTCGTCCTGCATGACTGCGGCCTCGCCAACGTGGACGCGCGTGAGGGGAGGATTCGGCGGGTCGCCGCGGAGCACTGCCGGCTGGTGGGCCTCGATGTCAATGGCGGCGAGATCGGCGATCTGCGCGTCACCGACTCGTCGCTGGAGCTGGCGTCGTTCGCCGGCGCCCGGCTCCGTGACGTGTCGTTTGAGCAGGTCAACCTCAGCGAGGTCTCCTTCCAGGAGGCCCGGCTGGAGCACGTGCGGTTCGTCGGCTGCGAGCTTGCCGGCGCCGACTTCCGCGGGGCACGGTGCACCGCCTGCCTCATCCGCGGCTCGTCCCTGAACGGCGTCGTGGGTGTCGACGCGCTCGCCGGAGTGCGGATGCCGTGGACTGACGTGGTCGCCTCCGCGGCCGCGCTGGCGACCACGCTGGGGATCGAGATCGAGGAGGAGTAGGTCGTGGTATGCCGTCCTCGCCCATCCCACGTGAGCTCGCCACACGGCCACGACCACAAACGACCGGGTCCGGGTGTCAGTCCAGCGCGGCCGCCAACTCCTCCGGATCGGTCACCGGCGCCTGGCAGCTGAAGTGCTCGCACACATATGCCGCCGGCCGTCCGTCGACCGGTCCTCGGCCCTCCAGCAGAGGCACCCCGTCGGCCGCTCCGCCGGCCAGGACGACGTGGGGGCGGTACGCGCCGCGGACCACCCGCGCCAGCTCTCCGGAGTCGCCCGCGATCGCCACCTCGCGAACAGGGGCCAGGTAGAAGTCGATCGCCTGCAGCGCGTGGCCGAACCCGTGCGGGTGAGCACCGACGATCGGCGCCAGCACCCGGAGCACGCCGAGGGCGCGGCGCTCGTACTCGTACTCGCCGGTCAGCCGGGCGAGCCGCAGCAGCCCGAACGCCGCGGACGAGCCGCCGCCCGGGACGGGCGAGTCGTCGAGATCCTTGCGGCGCGCAAAGCCCTCCGGGTGGTCGGCGGCCGTGGTGAAGAAGCCGCCCCGCTCGTCGTCGGCGAACCGCTCGATCATCGTGTCGGCCAGGGCGCGGGCGGCGGCGAACCAGCGTGGTTCGAACGTCGCCTCATACAGGGTCAGCAGGGCCTCGACCAGGTAGGCGTGGTCGTCGAGATAGCCGGGGATCTGCCCGGTGCGCAGCAGTTGGGGCGGGTCGGCCGGCGGGTGGGTCGCGGTTCCGCGGCGGGCCAGCAGGTACTCGGCGCAGGCGGCCGCCGCCTCGACGTAGTCGGCCCGCTCGAGCGCCGCCCCGGCCTGCGCCAGCGCCGAGATCATCAGGGCGTTCCAGGCGGTCAGGCGCTTGTCGTCGAGCCCCGGGCGCACCCGCTCGGACCGGGTCCCGTACAGCTTGCAGCGGATCTCCGGCAGCCGCTCCGGCTCCGGACCGCGGCCCTCCAGGACGTTCGCCCCTTCGAAGTTGCCGTGCTCAGAGGCGCCGAAGAAGGCGATCGCCGGATCGGCCAGGTCGCCGAGCGCCGAGCGCAGCTCCTCGAGGCTCCACACGTAGAACCGGCCCTCGACGCCCTCGGAGTCGGCGTCCAGGGCCGCATAGAACCCACCCTCCGGGCTGCGCATCTCGCGCAGCGCCCAGTCGAGCGTCTCGTGGCAGACGCGGCGGAGCAGCGGATCGCCGGACACCTGCCAGCCGTGCAGGTAGGCGCGGGCCAGCAGCGCGTTGTCATAGAGCATCTTCTCGAAGTGCGGCACCGTCCAGGTGGCGTCGACCGCGTAGCGGGCAAAGCCGCCGCCGACCTGGTCGTAGATCCCACCGCGGGCCATCGCCCGCAGGGTCGCCAGGGAGAGATCGCGCTCCCCGCGGGCGAGCAGGAACTCGACGAGCGACGCCTGAGGGAACTTCGGCGCGCGTCCAAAGCCGCCGTTGGCCGGGTCGTACAGCCGGCGGATGCCCTCGACCGCGTCGGACAGAACGCCGTCGGTGATCGGCTCCTCGGAGGCCGGTAGCCGGGACGCGCCGCCGAGCGCGCTCAGCACGTGGGCCCCCTGCTCCCGCACGCGATCGCGCCGCTCATCCCAGGCCTCGGCCACGGCCTCCAGGACGGTGCGCCAGCTCGGCATTCCGTGGCGGGGCTCCGGCGGGTAGTAGGTGCCGACATAGAACGGCGCTTGCTCCGGGGTCAGGAAGGCATTGAGCGGCCAGCCGCCCTGGCCGGTCATCGACTGGCACGCCTCCATGCAGACCGCGTCGACGTCCGGGCGCTCCTCGCGGTCGACCTTGATGCACACGAAGTGCGCGTTCATCAGCGCGGCGATCTCCGGGTCCTCGAAGGACTCGCGCTCCATGACATGGCACCAGTGGCAGGCCGAGTAGCCGATCGAGACCAGCAGCGGGCGGTCCTCCCGCTGGGCGCGCTCGAGTGCCTCCTCGCCCCACGGGTACCAGTCGACCGGATTGTCCTTGTGCTGGAGCAGATACGGGGAGGTCTCGTGGGCCAGGCGGTTGGGCATGCTGCCCAGGAGGCTACCTCCGCGCGGGAAGCGCAATACGCTGTTGACGCGAGAGAAAGGAAAGGAGTCAATTTGGCCGGCACCCGCGAATCGATCACCGCACCGAACGCCCCAGAGGCGATTGGGCCCTACGTCCACGCCGTGGCCTCCGCAGGTCTGCTGTTCTGCTCCGGCCAGATTCCGCTGGATCCCCGCAGCGGCGAGATCGTCGGCGCCACCCCGGCCGACCAGGCGGGCCGCTGCCTGGAGAACCTGGCCGCCGTGTGCCAGGCGGCGGGCGCGACGCTGGGGGACGCCGTCAAGGTGACGATCTATATGACCGACCTCTCGGCGTTCGCCGCCGTCAACGAGGTGTACGGGTCGTTCTTCGAGTCCTCGCCGCCGGCCCGTGTCGCCGTGGGCGTGGCGGCGCTGCCCCGGGGAGCGCAGGTCGAGATGGACGCGGTGGTGGCGCTACCTGGCTGAGCGCGCCCCGCAGTCCGAGTTGGTCTCGCCGACGCTGGACGACATTCACCGGGCCGCGCTGGCGGGCGCCGGCGTGGTGCGTGAGACCCCCGTCCTCAGCTCCCGCACGCTGACCGAGCGCACCGGTGTGACCGCCGCGCTCAAGGCCGAGAACCTCCAGCGCACCGGGTCGTTCAAGCTCCGGGGCGCGGTGGCCAAGATCGCCTCGCTCGGCGACGCCTGCGCCGCCGGCATCGTGACCGCCAGCGCCGGCAATCACGCCCAGGCGGTGGCCTACGCCGCGCGGGAGCGGGGGGTGACCTGCGAGGTCTACATGCCGGCCACGGTGCCGATCGCCAAGGCGGAGGCCACCACGGCGCTGGGCGCACACGTCCGCCTCGACGGCGACACCGTCGACGAGGCGCTGCTCGCCGCGCAGGAGCGCGCCCGCGAGGGCGGGCTGACGTTCGTGCACCCGTTCGACGATCCGGTCGTCGTCTCCGGCCAGGGGACCCTCGGCCTGGAGCTCGTCGAGCAGGTTCCCGGGCTCACCCGGGTGATCGTTCCCGTCGGTGGCGGTGGCCTGATCAGCGGGGTGGCCATCGCGGTCAAGTCGCTGCGGCCGGACATCGAGGTCATCGGCGTCCAGGTCGAGGCCTGTTCGCCGTTTCCGGCGTCATTGGTCGCCGGCGAGCCGGTGGCGGTCGCCTCGGCGCTGACGATCGCCGACGGCATCGCGGTCAAGCGGCCGGGGCGGCTGACGCTGGCGCTCATCCAGCGGTGGGTCGACGGGCTGGTCGTCGTCAGCGAGGAGGAGGTCGCCGAGGCGATGGTGTTCCTGTTGGAGCGCGCCAAGCTCGTCGTCGAGGGCGCGGGCGCGGTCGGCGTCGCCGCGCTCCTCTCCGGCCGGATCGGCGCCGACGGCGAGGGGGTGACCGCCGTCACCCTCTCCGGCGGCAATGTGGACCCGGGGCTGCTCGCCTCGATTGCCCGCCGGCACGAGAGTCAGGCCGGGCGCCGGTACGTACTGCTGGCGACGTTGCCTGATCGCCCCGGCTCGCTGGCCCTGTTGCTGGCCCTCGTAGGCGAGCTCGGCGCCAACCTGCTCGACGTCGAGCACATCCGCGAGGGCTTCGACCTCCACGTGCGCGAGACCGCGGTCCAGCTCGTGCTGGAGACGCGCGGGACGGAGCATGCCGCCCAGGTGCGCCGGGCGGTTCGCGATGCCGGCTACGCTGAGCCGCGGACGGTTCGCTGAGCGGGACGAGTACGGCCGTACTAGGCGAGTGCCCGGGCCTGGCGGTACTCGACCGCCGCCTGCACGAGCGCGCCGATCACCTGGCTGCGCTCGTCCGCCTCGGGATGCCATTGGACGCCGAGCACGAACCTGCGATCCGGCATCTCGATCGCCTCGACCAGGTCGTCGAGGGTCGATGTCCCGGTGACGACGAGTCCCTCGCCGATGGCGTCGACGCCCTGATGGTGGTGGGACTTGGTGATGTGGACCAGCTCGCCGGCGGCCAACGCCGCCCGCGATTCCGGCTGAAGGCGCACATCGTGGTCGGCATTCTCGAAGCTGCCGGCGACGCGCCGGTGGTTCTCATGTCCAAACACGTCCGGCAGGTGCTGCAGGAGCGTGCCGCCGAAGGCGACGTTGAGGATCTGCATGCCGCGGCAGATGCCGAGGACCGGCAGGTCGAGGTCGACGGCGCGGCGGGTGAGTGCGATCTCGAACGCGTCGCGCTCCGGCGTGCAGCCGTGCGTCTCGGGGTGGGGCTCGGCGCCGTAGCTGGCCGGGTCGACGTCGACGCCGCCCGTGACGATCATGCCGTCGACGCGATGCAGGAGTTCGTCGGGGTCGGTGGTCAGCTCCGGGTCGGGAGCGACCATCAGGGCCAGGCCTCCGGCCCGGCCGATCGCCTTGACGTACCCCGCGGGCAGGACCGCCGACTCCTGGTTCCACATGCCGTAGCGGGCCTGCGTGAACGGTGTGGAGATGGCGATCGCCGGCCGGTGGTCACTCACATCGGTGAGCCTAGCGTCCGTCACGCGCCCCGCAGCAGCGCGCGCCGGATCTTGCCGCTCGCCGTCTTGGGCAGGTCCGGGGCGAAGTCGACAATCCGCGGGTACTTGTACGGGGCGGTCTCGCGCTTGACGTGGTCCTGGAGCTCGGTGGCCAGCGCGTCCGAGGCCTGGTAGCCGTCGCGGAGCACCACGACGGCACGGACCACGGCGCCGCGCTCCTCGTCCGGCGCGGCCACCACCGCCGCCTCCTGGACCGCCGTATGCGAGACGAGCGCCGACTCCACCTCGAACGGGCCGATCCGATAGCCGGCCGAGATGATGAGGTCGTCGGTGCGCCCCTCAAAGTACAGGTAGCCGTCATCGTCCTGACGCACCCGGTCGCCGGTCCGCCACGGCTGCCGTTCCGGCGCCGGCGTGGCCCCGTCCAGGTAGCCGACGAAGAAGGTGGGGTCCGTGCGGGGGTCGTTGAGGACGAGCTCCGACTCATCGACGATGAGGTCGATGCCGGGCAGCGGTCGGCCCATCGAGCCCGGGCGGATCTCCCCGCCGGCGGGCATGCCGGTCAGCTGGCCGGTCTCGGTCTGGCCGTAGCCGTCGCGGATCTCCAACCCGGTCCCCTCCTTGAACGCCCGCAGGACCTCAGGGTTGAGCGCCTCTCCGGCGGCGACCAGGCCTTGGAGGGAGGGCACGGGCCCCAGCTCGGCCCGCTTGGCGATGACCCGGTACTCGGTCGGCGCCATGCACAGGACATTGACCTGCTCCTGTCTCAGGACCTCCAGCCGCTGGTGGGGATCGAAGCGCGCGTCGTGAAGGAGCGCGGCCGCCCCGTTCAGCCACGGCGCGATGAACACGTTGCGCGCCGACTTCGACCATCCGCTGGCCGCCGTGCACCACACCAGCTCGTCGGGGCGAGCGTCGAGCCACTCGGTCGCCTGGAGCCTCTGCCCGGGGAGATAGCGCTGCCCGTGGACGATGCCCTTGGCCTCGCCGGTCGTGCCGCTGGTGAAGGTGATCAGGCATGGGTCGGTGGGCCGCAGCTCGACGGCCGGGACCGGGTCGCGGCGCAGGAGGGTCTGATCCGGGATGAGGACGGTCTCGCACTCCGGCTTGGCGGCGGTGAGCTCGGCCGCGTTGCGCTGGTCGGCGACGATCAGCTTGGGGTGGGCGTGCTCGAGCCGCTGGCGCAGGTCCTTGGCGCGCAGCTGCTCGTTGCACGGGAGCGCCACGGCGCCGATGCGAAAGCAGGCGACCATCGTCAGGACCCACTGCGGGCGGTTGCCGATCAGGGTCATGACCACGTCGCCCTTCGTGACCCCGCGGCTGGTCAGGACCCCGGCCAGGCGGGCCGAGGTGTCGGCCACCTCGCCGAACGTGAACTCACGCCGGCGTCCCTCGCGGTCGATCTCCACCAGCGCGCGCCGTTCCGCGGGCGCGGCATCGACGACGTCACGGGCGAAGTTCATGGGCTGGCCAGTCTGGCAGGCCGGGGGCCGTTGGTAGCCTGAAGCCCATGGGATGGATGACCGGAACCGGACCGCTCGGCAAGCGGCCCGCCGGGCAGTTCAACTTCCAGCCGCCACCCCCGGGGCGCACGATCTACCTCGAGCCCACGCCCAAGCGCCTGCGGGTCGAGGTGGGCGGCGAGGTCATCGCCGACAGCCGCCACGCGTTCATGCTGCACGAATCCGGCCTGCAGCCCGTCTACTACTTCCCGCCCGGGGACGTGCGCGGCGACGTGCTGGAGCCGACCGACCGCCACACCCACTGCCCCAAGAAGGGCGACGCCTCCTATTACACGATCCGGGCCGGCGGCGAGGTGGTGGAGAACGGCGCCTGGTACTACCCGGACCCGCTGCCGGAGGCGCCGTTCCTGCGCGGGCTGATTGCGTTCTACTTCGACCGGATGGGGCGCTGGCTGGAGGAGGGCGAGGAGATCGGCGTCCACCCGCGGGACCCGTATCACCGCATCGACGTGGTGGGCACGGACCGCCACATCCGGATGTCACTGGACGGCGAGCTCCTGGCCGAGACCGACCGCGCGCTGGCGCTGTTTGAGTCCAACCTGCCGCCGCGTTGGTACGTCCCGCGGGAGGACGTGGTGGCGACGCTCGAGCCCTCGGACACCGTCACGCGGTGCCCGTACAAGGGGACGGCGTCCTACTACTCGGTCAACGGCGCCAAGGACCTCGTCTGGTACTACGACGAGCCGCGCGCCGAGGTGGGACGGATCGCCGGGCTGCTGTGCTTCTTCAACGAGCGCGTCGACATCGAGCTCGACGGCGAGCTGGAGGAGCGGCCGGAGTCGCCCTGGAGCCGGCCGGTCAAGTCGGCCGCCTGAGCATCCTCCGCAACCGAGCCGCTTCCGCGTCTGCGCGCTCGTGCAGGCCGCTCCCAGGTGATGCGCAGCGTGCGATAGCCGGCCTCCATCGTGTCGGCGTCGCGCTCGCGGTCGGTCTCGAACGCTTGGCGATCTGAGTGGAACTCCCAACTGTCGAGCTCGACGATCAACCTCTCGGCAGTGAACAGGGCGTCGACGAGGTGGCCGGCCACAGGGATGTTGACCAGGGGGCGAGGGAGCCCGTGGCGCTCGCAGAAGGCGGTGAGGTCGTCCTCGAACGGGGAGCGGGTGGGATTGCGGCCGTCGAGGAACGGGTCGAGCAGCTTGGCGCCGAGGTGGCTGAGGGCGGCCCCCGGGCCGCAGGCCAGCACGGCCCCGGCGGCCCGCTCCAGGGGCAGTCGGGGAGGCCGGCCGACGGCATACACGGCGCGATGAACGGGGAAGAGCCGGCCCTCGCGGACCCGCCCGGCGATCATGCGTCTGGTCCCCGTTCACTCCAGGCCGGGGCCCTGGTTGCAGGCTTATGACAATCTGCTGGTCTGACGCCGACCTCAGGAGGGCCCGAAACCCCATGGCCACCACCACCCCCCAGGACATCACCGACGAGCAGCGCGCGATCTGCGAGATGGTCCACCAGTTCGCCGACGAGCAGATCATCCCCAACGCCGAGCACTACGACCATGAGGACAGCTTCCCGGAGCCGATCGTGGAGCAGATGAAGGAGCTGGGGCTGTTCGGGGTCACCATCCCGGAGGAGTACGGCGGGATGGGCCTGGACCTGACCACGTACGCGATGATCGTGGAGGAGCTCTCCCGGGGCTGGATCAGCATCTCCGGGATCGTGAACACCCACTTCATCGGCTCCTACCTGCTCATGAAGTTCGGCACCGAGGAGCAGAAGCACAAGTACCTGCCCAAGATGGCCACCGGCGAGATCCGCGCCGCCTTCTCCCTGTCAGAGCCGGAGCTCGGCTCCGACGTGGCCGCCATCAAGACGTCGGCGCGCAAGCAGGACGACGGCAGCTATGAGATCAACGGCACCAAGATGTGGGTGACCAACGGCCTGCGCGCCGGCCTGGTCTTCGTCCTGGTCCGCACCGACCCCGCCGCCGAGCCCAAGCACCGCGGGCTGACCTGTTTCATCGCCGAGAAGGAGCCGGGCGTCGCCGAGAACACGGGCGAATACGCAGGCTTCAACGTCCCGCCCCAGATCAAGAAGATGGGGTACAAGGGCGTGGAGTCGACCGAGCTCGTCTTCGACGGCTACAAGACCCCCGCCGACAGCATCCTCGGCGGCGAGGACCCGGGGCTCAACAAGGGCTTTGCACAGATGATGGACGCCCTGGAGCTCGGCCGGGTCAACGTCGCCGCCCGCGGCGTCGGCCTCGCCCAGCGGGCGCTGGAGCTGGCGCTCAAGTATGCCCAGGAGCGCAGGGCCTTCGGCAAGCCGATCGCCGAGCACCAGGCCATCCAGTTCAAGCTCGCCGACATGGCCACCCAGGTCGAGGCCGCCCGCCTGCTCACCCGCCAGGCGGCGCGGATGAAGGACGCCGGCGAGCGCTCGGACATCGAGGCCGGCATGGCCAAGCTGTTCGCCTCAGAGACCGGCCGGATGTGCGCCGAGGAATGCCTGCGCATCCACGGCGGCTACGGCTACTCCAAGGAGTACGAGATCGAGCGCATCTACCGCGACGCGCCCCTCCTGCTCATCGGCGAAGGCACGAGCGAGATCCAGCGGATGGTCATCGGCCGCAAGCTCCTGCAGCGCCACAAGATCTGAGTAACCGGGGGCGCGCGAGCACGCCCCCGGATCGCCCGGACCTAACCCGGCATCGCCTCCTGGACCCGTGGGCCGGGGCTGTACGCCTCGGCCGGCTCGAGGAAGCCCCGGAGCTGCTCACGCGACTCCGGCGTGTCCTCATGCCCGTGGACGGAGGCGGCGTGCTCGGATGCGGCCCGCAGCACTTCGTCCTCCTCACCGATGATCACCAGTGAGCAGTTGCTTTCGCTGGGAAAGCGCCGACAATCGGCCATCACTCTGGCCATGGTCCCTCCTTACGTTGCCCGCCGGGATCCTCCCGCCGCGCGGCACCGCTGTCAATAGACTCCGCCCCCGTGACCTCACCCGGCGACACCAAGACGCTGATCGAGACCGCCGTCACGCGGTTCCTCGACGAGGTGCCGGCACTCCAGCCGCTCAAGCTGGTGGCCGGCCTGGAGCTGAGGGGCGGCCGCGACGTGCAGATCTACCGGGTCGAGCTGCCCGGGCCCAAGGTCTCCAAGGACATCCCGTCCGATGCCAAGGTGACGCTCCACATCAACCGGGCCCAGTTCAACGACCTGGCCACCAAGGGTCACATCGGGGACTGGCGCGCCGCGTTCGAGCACGGGGACGCGAAGGCGACCGGGATCGACCAGGTGCTCAAGCTGATCGTCAACGTGGTGGAGCGCCAGGAGGAGCGCGCCCGCACGCGGCGGGCGAAGGCTCACTGACGGCGGGCGGCGAGCTCCTCGGCGTCGCGGAGCTGCTGCTCCACCAGCGCCAGGCCGGAGTCCCAGAAGCCCGGATCGGTGAGGTCGATGCCGACGAGCGTCGCCAGCTCCTCGGGCGACCGGGAGCCGCCGGCGGCCAGCAGGTCCAGGTAGGCCGGAGCGAAGGACGGCCCCTCCTCCAGGTACCGGCTGTAGACCGACAGCGCCAGCAGCAGTCCGTAGGCGTAGGCGTAGACGTAGCCGGGCGTGTTGATGAAGTGGGGGACGTAGGACCACCACATGCGGTAGCCCTCGGTGATCTGCACCGAGTCGCCGAACAGCTCAGACTGACTCTCGACCCAGGACTCGCACACGCGGTCGACTGACAGCTCGCCCTCGGACCGGCGGCGAGTGTGGACGAGGTGCTCGAAGCGGTTCATCGCCATCTGGCGAAAGACGGTGGCGATCGCCCCGTCGATGCGCTCGGCGAGCAGGCCCAGCCGGGCGTTGTCGTCTGGCGCGTCGTCGAGCATCCGGCCGAACACGAGCGCCTCGCCGAACACCGAGGCGGTCTCGGCCAGGGTCAGGGGCGTCGACTGATGGAAGATCCCCTGGGGCTGGGCGAGCACGGCGTGCAGGCCGTGGCCGAGCTCGTGGGCCATCGTCAGGACGTCCCGGCGGCGAGCGGTGAAGTTCAACAGGACGTAGGGGTGGACGCTCGGCACCGTGTAGGCGCAGAACGCGCCGCCGCGCTTGTGCGGGCGCACCGGGGCATCGACCCAGTGCTCGTCGAAGAAGCGGCGGACGACGCTTCCCGCCGCCGGCGAGAACACCTGGTAGGTGTCGAGCACCAGGTCCCGGGCCTGCGAGTAGGAGAACGTGATGTCCTCATCCAGGACCGGGGCGCTGCGGTCATAGTCCGCCAGGCGGTCGACTCCCAGGAGCTGGGCCTTGAGCCGGTACCAGCGCTGGGGGATGTCGAAGCGGGCGCGCACGGCCTCGATGAGCGCCATCACCGACTCATCGGAGACCTCGTTGGCCAGGTTGCGCGAGGCCAGCCAGTGCGGGTAGTGGCGGAGCCGGTCCTCGACGGCCTTGTCGTGGACGAGGGTGTTGTAGATGAACGAGCGCGTGCGCAGGCCGGGTTCCAGCGCGCGCGAAACGGACTCGGCAACCGTTCGGCGGGTCTCGCGGTCCGGGTCCTGCAGGCGGCTCAACGCCACCTCGAGCAGCTCCTCCTCGCCGTGGACCGGGACCCGCAGGGCGGCGACGAGCTCACCGAACAGTCGGCTCCAGGCGCTCTCCGACGAGATCGACTTCTCGGTCAGGATCCGCTCCTCCGGCTGGGAGAGCAGGTGCGGCCGGTAGCGCCGGGCGCTGCGCAGGTGATGGGCACAGAACTGAAGCTCGCCTGAGGCCAGCAGCTCCGCGGCGCGCTCGTCCGGCACCGCCGCCCACTCCAGCTCAAAGAACAGCAGCGTGGTCTCCATCTCGGTGGCCCGCTCCTGCACCCGTTGGAGCAGCGCGCCGCGGGCGGCGTCGGCGGTGTCGGTCGCGAACCGCAGCGAGGCGTATGAGCCGGCGCGGCCGACGAGCTCGTTGATGGCGGCCAGCTCGTGCATGGCCTCGGCCAGACCGTGGGCGTCGAGCTCGGCGACATGGCCCTCGTGCTGCTCGGCGAAGGCCTGCGCGCGTGTCACCGCCTGGTCGAGCTGGCGGTCGACCCCGTGCTCCTCGTCGCCGTCGATCAGCTGGCTCAGGTCCCAGGCAGCCTCGAGCAGCTCAGGATCGGACAGGTTCTCGGCGGTGCTCGGCATGGCGCTGAGACAGATTAGCCGCGCCAGAGCTACTCAAACCTCATCGGATGTCCGAACGGCGACCAGATGGTTAGGGTTCCGCCGAATGTCGTCCTCCCACCAGCAGAGCCGGCCGGTCCGCCTGCTTGCCGCCGGCGGCACCATCTCCATGCAGGGCGAGCGCGCCGTCCCGCGCCTGGATGCCGGTCAGCTCGTCCAGGCGGTCCCGGAGCTGGAGAGATTCACGGACCTGAGCGCCGAGAACGTGCTCGGCCTCCCCGGTCCCCAGATCCAGCTCGCCCAGGCGCTCGAGCTCGCCCGGCGCGCCGCCGACGCTGCCGCCGGTGGGGCCGGCGTGGTGATCACGACCGGCACCGACACCCTGGAGGAGATCGCGATGCTGTGCGCGCTCCAGCACCGGGCCGAGGCGCCGATCGTGCTGACCGGCGCCAACCGCCCGGCGAGCGCCCGAGGTGCCGACGGGCCGGCCAACCTCCTCGATGCGGTCACCCTGGCGGCCTCGGCCCCCGGGGCCGGCCTCGGGACCGTCGTCGTGTTCGGCGGCGAGATCCACGCGGCGGCGACCGTCCGCAAGACCGACAGCACCGGCCCCGTCGCCTTCACCTCGCCGGTCGCGGGGCCGTTCGGCCGGATCGTCGACGGACGCGTCTGGCTTCACGCCCGTCCCCCGGCATCGCCGCACATCCGGCCGCGAACCATCGATTACCGGGTCCCCATCATCACCGCCGCGCTCGGCGATGCCGGCGAGCTTCTCGAGACGGCGGCACAGGCCGCCGACGGGCTGGTCGTCGTCGCCTTCGGCGCCGGCCATCTGACGCCGGGGATGCTGGCCGCGCTCAACAGTGCGGTTCGCCGCGCCCCGGTCGTCATCACCGTCCGGCCGGAGCGCGGCTCGATGATGCACGCCACCTACGGCTTTGAGGGCTCAGAACGCGACCTGCGCGACAGCGGCGCGGTGTGCGTGCCGTTCCTCTCGGCCGCCGCCGCCCGGATCGCCCTGCTGTGCTGCCTGGGCGCGGACATGGGCCGCGACGCCATCGCCGCCGCGCTGGCGCCCTACGACGTCTGATTACATTCCCCGGCGCGATGCGGTCGCCGACGAAGACGCTGATGGGAATGGCCGCGTGCATGCTGCTCGCCGGGTGCGGGGGCGCGTCCAACAACCGCGATGTGGGACTGAAGAACGTGCCGCTGCCGCGTGGCGCGCAGGTCATGGCCCGCGTCCGCGTCTGCGACCGCGGCGCCAACGCCTACTGCGCCGAGCAGCTGCTGGTGACCGGGCCGCGCTACGCCACCTCAGCCGACCTGCTCAACAGCGAGAACGCGCGCCTCAGGCAACTGGGCTGGTCCGACAACCGCGGCAACACGGGCAAGCAGCTGGCCGCTCAGTCGCCGGGCAACGAGTTCCGCGTGTACTTCACCACCGCGTACAACGACCTGCTGGCGCTCGACATGGGCTGGATCCATCGCTCGGCGCCGATCGGGCGGGCGCTGTCGGCGGCCATCTTCGATCGCGCCGCGGCGATCTCGGTCATGCTGGTGAGGGGCTCGTCGTGAGCTCCAGGCGCCGGCCCGGACCGACGGACACGGCGCTCCGGCCCGCCAGCAGATCCTCCAGGTCATCGCCGACGAGCTCGCGCCGCCAGCCGCTCAGCGTCCGCACGTCCGGCTCCGGATCGCCCCGCCGGGCCGCGCCGACGATCAGCTCCAGCTCCGCGCGGGACGCGATCAGCTCATAGGCGAGGCCGGCCTCGAGCGCCCGGGCCCGCAGCAGGGCCTCGGCCAGCGCGATGAGAGGGGCATCGCCGGGCTCGGAGCGGGCCCGCGCCTCGTCGCGCGGGATCGGTGGCGCCTCTCGGCCCCGGGCGATGACGTCGAGAATCGCCTGGCCGCGGCGCTTGATCGTCGGCGGGTGTAGGCCGCGGATCTGCTCCATGGCGTTCAGCGAGGTCGGCCGGCGCTTGGCCAGCTCGACGAGCGCCGGGTCGGCGACGATCGAGCCGACCGGGCGGTCGGCCTCCGAGGCGGTCCGCTCCCGCCAGGCGGCCAGCTCGCGGGCGACGGCGCGGGAGCGGGGATCCAGCTGGCCGACCCGCGGCAGGCGCTCCCAAGCCGTGTCCGGGTCGCGCTCGTCGGTGGCCGACTCCAGGCGCCGGCACTCCTCCCGGGCCCAGTCGAGCCGCCCGCTCTCCTGGAGGCGACGCTCGATCTCGTCGGCGAGCGCCAGCAGGTGGGCGACGTCCTCGGCGGCATAGCCGAGCTGCTCGGCGGTCAGGGGCCGGGCGTCCCACCGCGTGTAGCTGGCCGTCTTGCCGACCCGCTGGCCCAGCAGCGCCCCCAGCAGGTTGCCGTAGCCGGCCTGGGCGCTGGCGCCGGCGAAGCCGGCCGCGATCTGGGTGTCGAAGACGTTGTTCAGGTCCGTCTGCCACGCCCGGCGCAGGATCGCGACGTCCTGGCGGCCGGCGTGCAGGACGACCTCGATCGCCGGATCGCCGAGCAGCGCCGCCAGCGGCGACACGTCGACGCCGGCCAGCGCGTCGATCAGGTAGATGCGCGGCTCACCGCCGGCGCGGGCGGGATCGTCGACCGCGACCTGGACGAGGCAGAGCAGGGCGCGGTAGCGGCCCTCGGACATGAACTCGGTGTCGATGCCGAACCGCCCCGCAGACCGCGCCAATGCCGCCGCGTCCGCCACATCGTCGGCGGTTGAGAGCCCGGTGGGTGGAACCCCTATCCCCATGGCGCGGACCCTACACCGAGCGTCGCGACGGGTCTAAACCGACCGCCCTGGTAGGATTTGGCGACATGATCTTCTCCTCCAAGGCGGAGTACGGCGTGCGGCTGATGATCGAGCTCGGTCGTCAGCGGCCGGAGCATCCCACCAGCCTCAAGGCGATCGCCGACGCCGAGGGCCTGCCCCTCGCCTACCTCGAGCAGGTCGTCGCCCGCCTGCGGCGGGCCGGTCTGGTGATGAGCGCCCGGGGCGCCCACGGCGGCTATTGGCTGTCGCGCCCGGCGGAGGAGATCGCGATGGACGAGGTGGTCCAGGCGCTGGAGGGCACGATCGCCCCCATGGAGTGCTTTGTGCACGACCACACCGAGCGCGTCCTCTGCTCGCACATGCCGGACGCGGGGCGGGGCTGCGCCACCAAGCTGCTGTGGACCCGCGTCCAGGGCGGGATCATCCGCTCGCTGCAGAACACGACGCTCGCCGAGCTCGTCGAGTTCTCCGAGCGGAGCGAGATCCAGCCGCTGACGGCCGAGGCCGTCGCCGCTCCCGCCTCCTGACGACCCCCAAGGAAGAGAAACAGAGACCATGCCAGACCTTGAGATTCGAAACCTCCACGTCCGCGCCGGCGACAAGGAGATCCTGCGCGGGCTCGACCTGACAGTCGGCCAGGGCGAGATCCACGCCCTGATGGGCCCCAACGGGTCCGGCAAATCGACGCTGGCCAACGCCATCATGGGTCACCCCAACCTCGACGTCACCGAGGGCCAGATCCTGTGGGGCGGCGAGGACGTCACCGAGGCCGACACCGACGAGCGGTCGCGGATGGGGTTGTTCATGGCCTTCCAGTACCCGGTTTCGGTGCCCGGCGTGACCGTCACCAAGTACCTGCGCACGGTGCTCAACGCCCACCGCGACGCCAAGGGCGAGGAGCCGATCCCGCTCAAGGACTTCCGCCAGGCGGTCGAGGCGGCGATGACGCTGACCAAGGTGCCCCAGGAGTTCAGTCGGCGCTACCTCAACGAGGGGTTCTCCGGCGGTGAGAAGAAGCGGATGGAGATCCTCCAGCTGGCGCTCCAGCGCCCGGAGCTGGCGATCCTCGACGAGACCGACTCCGGCCTGGACATCGATGCGCTCCGCGTCGTCGCCGACGGGGTGAACTCGGTCGCCGGACCGGACATGGGCTTCCTGATCATCACCCACTACCAGCGGATCCTGCACCTCGTCGAGCCCAGCCACGTGCACGTCATGTACCGCGGGCGGATCGTCAAGGAGGGCGGCCCGGGGCTGGTGGAGGAGCTGGAGGCCAAGGGCTACGGCTGGATCACCGACGAGCTCGAAGAGGCCGTCGCCTAAGGAGCTGCCGATGTCCACCGTCGAGGCCATCCACGACGTCAGCAGCGAATTCCCCGTCCTGCGCCGGGAGTTCGATGGCCGGCCGCTCGTCTACCTGGACTCGGCGGCGACCTCGCAGACGCCGCAGCCGGTCATCGACGCGATGACCCGGTACTACACGGAGTCGCGGGCGTCGGTGCACCGCGGCGTCTACCCGCTGGCCGTCGAGGCCACCGACCTGTTCGAGGGGGCCCGGCAGAAGGTCGCCGATTGGCTCGGCTCCACCGTCGAGGAGACGATCTTCACGGCCAACGCGACGGCGGCGATCAATCTCGTCGCCTATACCTGGGGCCGTCAGAACATCGGCGAGGGGGACCTGGTGCTCCTGACCGAGATGGAGCACCACTCCAACATCGTCCCCTGGCAGCTGATTTGCGCCGAGCGCGGCGCCGAGATCGCGTATGTCCCGATGCTCGACGACGGCCAGCTCGACCTCGACGGGCTCGACGGCCTGCTCGCGCGCTCACCGAGGCTGCTGGGCGTCGTCCATGTCTCCAACGTGGTCGGCACGATCAACCCGGTGGAGGAGATCGTCCGCCGCGCCCATGCCGCCGGCACCGTCGTCCTCGTCGACGGCTCCCAGGCCGTGCCGCAGATCCCCGTCGACCTGCGGGCGATCGACGCCGACTTCTATGCCTGGACCGGGCACAAGGCGTACGGGCCCACCGGCATCGGCGTCCTGCACGGCCGCCGCGAGCTGCTCGAGGCGATGCCGCCCTTCATCGGCGGCGGACACATGATCCGCACCGTCGGTGCCACGGAGTCGACGTGGGCCGACCTGCCCTGGAAGTTCGAGGCCGGCACCTCGCAGATCGCGGAGGCCATCGGCCTCGGCGCGGCCGTCGACTGGATCCAGGCGCTCGGCATTGAGCGCATCCGGGCGCACGAGAGCGCGCTCGTCGCCGACGCGCTCCGCCGGCTGAGCGACGTCCCGGGACTCCAGCTCCACGGGCCGGCCGATGCCGCCGACCGCGGCGCGCTGGTGTCGTTCGTGTTCGAGGGCGCCCACCCGCATGACGTCGGCGAGATCCTCGGTCGCGAGGGCGTGTGCGTGCGGACCGGCCACCATTGCACCCAGCCGCTCATGCGGCGCCTCGGCGCCACCGCCACCACCCGCGCGTCGTATGCCGTCCACAACGGCACCGCCGACACCGACCGCCTGCTCGAAGCGCTCGGCACGGTCGCCCGCGTTTTGCAGCTGTAGACCCCGGCTAGCCTGGTTAGACAGAGATGGACGACCTGTACCGCGAGAACATCCTGGAGCACTACAAGCGGCCTCACAACTGGAGCCCGCCGGAGCCGGAGCTCGACCGCGTCGACTACCAGTTCCATGACCTCAACCCGCTGTGCGGCGATGAGCTGACGGTCAAGCTCGCCGTCGACGGCGAGGACCGCATCGAGGGCGTCCGCTTCGAGGGCCACGGCTGCGCAATCTCGCAGGCGGCGGCGTCGATGGCCTCCGACGAGGTCAAGGGCATGAGGCTCGCCGACGTGCTCAAGCTCGACCGCTCGTTCGTCCTCGACCTCCTCGGCATCGACATCTCCGCCCAGCGGATGAAGTGCGCGCTGCTCTCGCTCAAAGTGATCAAGAGCGCCTCGCTGGGGCAGGCCGCGGGGTGGGAGCCGGCGACGCCCGCCAGCGCCGCCGAGGAGCCTGACGCGGCCTGACTGTCCTGGCCGGCTCGCCCGTGGTCTCGCTCCGGCCGCAGCGGATCATCCGAGGCGTCGCCCTGCGGACCGCGGTGGCGCGCCATCGTGGCGACGTCGTCTACTGCCCCATCTGCGAGCGCGGGTTTGACGCGTTCAAGGAGGCTCCGGACGTGGCGCTCGGGCTGTGCTGGCGCTGCGGGTCGCACGCGCGCCATCGCGCTCAGTGGCTGCTGTTCGGACAGCGCCCGGAGCTGCTCGATGAGATCGGCTCGCTCCTGCACCTTGCGCCGGAGTGGGCCCTACGCCGCCGCCTGAGCCAGATCGACCACCTGCGCTACGTCACCGCCGACCTCGACCAGCCGGGCGTCGACCTCCACATCGACCTGACCGCCGCCGCCGTCCCGGACGCCAGCTTCGACGGCGTCATCTGCTCGCATGTCCTGGAGCACATCGACGACGACGCCGCGGCGATGCGCGAGCTGCGGCGGATCACTGCCCCCGGCGGCTGGTGCCTGGTCATGGTGCCGCTCGACGTCAACCGGGCCGAGACGTACGAGGATGCGTCGATCGCCACTCCGGATGCCCGCCACCGGGCGTTCTGGCGCCCGGATCACGTCCGTCTGTACGCGCCGGACATCGAGGAGCGCCTCCGGGACGCGGGCTTTGACTGCGAGCGGATCCAGCCGTATGCGGCCTTCGGCGACGAGCGCTGCCGGCGGTGCGGAATCGCCGCCTTCGAGGAGCTGTGGCTCTGCCGTCACCCGGATATCCGCCCACCCCGCGCGCCGGCCGCCTCCCGCTAAACTACCGACGACAAATCCGATCCCTCCGCTAGGTTTTCTCGCGCATGCCCCAGATCATCGACGTCTGCCCCCTCTCCGAGCTGGCGCCCGGCGAGAAGCGGCTGGTCGCGTGGGAGGACCTGGAGATCGGCGTCTTCAACTGCAACGGGACCGTGTACGCGATCGAGGATCGCTGCTCCCATGACGACGGCCCGCTCGTCGAGGGCGAGTTCGACGCGGCGACGTGCACCGTCGAGTGCCCCCGCCACGGCTCGCGATTCGACGTGACGACCGGCAAGCCCAAGACCCTGCCCGCCTATGTTCCGGTCGACACCTTCCCGGTGATCATCGAGGACGACACCATCAAGCTGGAGGTCGACTAATGGCCACGCCTGAGACCATCACCAACCCGCCGGTGCTCACCGAGAACGAGGCGCTGCGCGGGATCAACGCCGACTACGACACCCGTTACGGCTTCCACGACGCCGAGAACTACCTGTACAAGGCGCCGAAGGGCCTGAACCGCGAGATCGTCGAGAAGATCTCGGAGTTCAAGTCCGAGCCGGCGTGGATGCGCGCGTTCCGCCTCAAGTCGCTCGAGCATTTCCTGAGCCGCCCCCAGCCGACGTGGGGCTCGCCACTGCTGGCCGAGGTCGACTACGACAACATCCACTATTTCGTGCGCGCCTCGGAGAAGCCCGGGCGCTCCTGGGACGACGTCCCGGAGGACGTCAAGCGGACGTTCGACCGCCTCGGCATCCCGGAGGCCGAGCGCAAGTTCCTGTCCGGCGTCGGCGCGCAGTACGAGTCTGAAGTGGTCTACCACCAGGTGCGCGAGGACCTCGAGAAGCAGGGCGTGATCTTCATGGACATGGACTCGGGCCTGCGCGAGCACGAGGACCTCGTCCGCGAGTACTTCGCCACGGTCATCCCCAACAACGACAACAAGCTGGCCGCGCTCAACAGCGCGGTGTGGTCCGGCGGATCGTTTGTGTACGTGCCCCGGGGCGTTCATGTTGATATGCCGCTGCAGGCGTACTTTCGGATCAACACCGAGAACATGGGCCAGTTCGAGCGGACGCTGATCATCGCCGACGAAGGCTCCTACGTGCACTACGTCGAGGGCTGCACCGCGCCGACGTATTCGAGCTCGAGCCTGCACTCGGCAGTCGTCGAGCTGATCGCCAAGCCCGGCGCCCGGATCCGGTACACGACGGTCCAGAACTGGTCGCAGAACGTGTTCAACCTCGTGACCAAGCGCGCCGTCGCCCACGAGGACGCGACCGTGGAGTGGGTCGACTGCAACCTCGGCTCCAAGCTGACGATGAAGTACCCCAGCGTCTACCTGCTCGGCGAGCGCGCCCACGGCGAGATCCTCTCGATCGCGTTCGCCGGCAAGGGCCAGCACCAGGACGCCGGCGGCAAGATCGTCCACGCGGCGCCGAACACGACGTCGAACATCTTCGCCAAGTCGATCTCCAAGGACGGCGGCCGCGGCTCCTACCGCGGCCTGCTGGAGATCGCCAAGGGCGCGCACGGCGCCCGGTCGAAGGTGGTCTGCGACGCCCTGCTGCTCGACGAGCACAGCCGCTCGGACACGTACCCCACGATCCGGATCTCCGAGGACGACGTCAACGTCGGCCACGAGGCGACGGTGTCGAAGGTCGGCGAGGACCAGCTGTTCTACCTGATGTCGCACGGCATCCCGGAGGACGAGGCGTCCAAGCTGATCGTCAACGGCTTCATCGAGCCGATCACCAAGGAGCTGCCGATGGAGTACGCGGTCGAGATGAACCGGCTGATCGAGCTCCAGATGGAGGGCTCCATTGGCTAGCACTGAGATCACGCCCCCGGCGTTCGAGCTGCCCACGTTCAAGGGGCGGCCGGGCTGGGAGTTCACCGACATCTCGGCGCTGAACCTGGCCGACTACCGTCCGGTCACCGTCGACGATCCGATCGCCGCGCCCGCCGCGGAGCTGTGGGCGTTCGACGGCGCCCACACGTCCGAGCTTCAGCCGGATGACTCGGGCGCCGCCCCATCAGGCGAGGCCGGAGGCCGAGCGGGCGGCTTGCCCGAGGGTGTCATCGTGGCGCCGATGGAGCGGGCGGCGAGCGAGTACGGCGAGTTGCTGCGGCGCCATCTGGGGTCGCTCATCGGCCCGGGTGACGACGTGTTCGTCGCGCTCAACGACGCCGGGTTCCGGCGTGGGGCCTTCGTCTACGTCCCCCGCGGCGTCACCGTCGAGGCGCCGATCTCGCTGGCCAGCGTCCAGGCCGAGTCCGGGACGCTGCTCAATGCCCGCAGCCTCGTCGTGCTCGACGAGGACGCCCGGGCCGAGGTCTGGGAGCAGTTCCTGTCGGCCGAGGACGATCTCGACGGCGTCGTCAACGTCGTCACCGAGCTGATCGTCGGCCAGAACGCCCACCTGCGCTACGTCTGCGGGCAGGGCCTGTCGGAGCGCAGCTGGATCTTTGGCGCCCAGCGCGCCGAGGTCGGCCGCGACGCCACGCTCGACTGGGTGGCGGTCGGCTTCGGCGGCCGCGGCGGCCACGTCCGGATGGAGACGCGGCTGGAGGGCGAGGGCGCCGACGCCCGGGTCACCGGCGCGTACGCCAGCCACGGCCGCCAGCACATCGACTTCGACACCACCCAGGAGCACGCGGCGCCCAACACCACGTCGGACCTGGCGTTCCGCGGCGTTCTCCAGGGCCGCTCCAGCGCCGTCTGGAAGGGCAACATCATCGTCGACCCCGGCGCTCAGAAGACCGACGCCTTCCAGGAGTCCCGCAACCTCCTGCTCTCCAAGCGCGCCCACGCCGATGCCATCCCCGGCCTGGAGATCCAGGCCAACGACGTCCGCTGCACCCACGCGGCCGCGGTCGCCCAGGTCGACCCGGAGCAGCTCTTCTATCTGCGCTCGCACGGCCTGCGTCCGGAGCAGGCCAAGCGCCTGGTCATCGAGGGCTTCCTGTCCGCGCTGGTCGAGCGCTTTGAGGAAGGTCCGGTGCGCGAGGTGCTGGCCGGGACGCTCGAGCGCCGCCTCGAGCTCATCCTGGCCGAGTAGCTCCGCGGGTGAGCGTAGGATGCGGCGGGTCATGGCCCGCTCGGCACCGCCGCTGATCCCGCTCGGCTACGGCAAGTTCGTGCGGGCCGACCGCGTCTACGCGCTCGTGCCCCTGGGGGGCGCGGACCGGGGGGATGGACGGCGCACGCTCGTGCACGTGGAGGGGATCGAGGACCCGATCATCGCCTCGCGGTCCGAGGCGGCCATCGCCCGGGACCTGGCCATTGCCCTGGGGCAGCCGGTGCCCGGTGGCCGGGCAGACGGCGACCGGATGCCCGGGCAGGGGTCGTTGTTCTGAGCGGCCCTACTCGTATGCCAGCGCCTCGAGTGGCTGCAGCCGCGCCGCGCGGCGCGCCGGGAAGATGGCGGCCACCAACCCCACCACCCACGCCGCAATCACGAACACGATCAACGAGCCGATCGGGATGGTGAACGCGATGGCGCTGACCCGGGCGGCCAACAGCGCCCCGAACGCCACCCCCAGGGCGATGCCGATCACCGAGCCGATGAGCGCCGTGATGACGCTCTCATGCCGGACGAGGCTGCGGATCTGCCGGCGGGTCGTCCCCACCGCGCGCAGCATGCCGATCTCCCGCGTGCGCTCGAACACCGACAGGACGAGAGTGTTGACGATGCCGAACAGGCTCACCAGGATCGACAGGGCGAGCAGCACGTAGAGCACGTTGAGCAGGCTGGTGAAGCTGGCGATCTGGTTGTTGACGAACTGCTCGCGGGTCTGCACCTTGGCGTTGGGGTACGGCGCCAGGGCGCGCTTGAGCGCGGCGGTGTTGGCCGGTGTCTCGCCGCCGGTCATCCTCACCAGCGTGAAGATGTTCTGCGGCTGACTGTAATAACGATCCCAGGTCGCGGCCGACATCGTCACCGGTCCGAACGGCGAGCCGCCGGACGGAGGCGTGAAGATGCCGCGGACCACGAGCGGGATGTGCGTGCCCGTGGGTGTGGTCACCACCAGCGGCGAGCCCACGTGCAGGTGGTTGGAGCTGGCGGCGGTGTCGTCGACGAACGCGCCGGTGGCGCCGAGGGAGCCGAGCACGCTCTGGGACCCGTGCTTCCAGTCCAGGCGCACCACCTGCTCGATTCCCGGGTTGACGGCCGAAAGCTGATGATTGCCGCCGAACACGCGTCCCTCGCCGGCCCGGACGTCGCCCACGGCGGCCACGCCGGCGGCCCGGGTCGCCGCCTGCCCGGCCGAGATGGGGATCGGCGAGTTGTTGTTCTGGGCGGTGATCGCGTAGTCGCCGGTGAACAGGTCGTTGACCGCCCCCTTGAAGTTGCTGATGATCCCGGAGGACATCATCGCCAGCAGGGTCACCAGCGCCAGGCCGATCATGAGTGCCGACGCCGTGGAGGCGGTGCGCTGCGGGTTGCGCCGGGTGTTCTCCCGGGCCAGCCGGCCCATCTCCCGGCCGACGCGGGCGCTCGGCCAGCCGAGGATGCCGGCCAGCGCGGGCACGATCCGCGCCGACAGGAGCGCGATGCCGATGAACACCAGCACCGCTCCGAGCCCCATGAGCGCCAGCACGGCCCCGGTTCCGGACGCCACGAACAGGCCAAGGAGGACGCCGGCGAAGCCGAGCACCGTGGCGGTCGCCGATCCAGCGGTCCGATACCGGGCAAAGCGGCCCTCGGGCAGCGTCGCCCCCTCCCGCACCGCCGCGATCGGCTCGACCCGCGTCGCCCGCATCGCCGGCCGCAGGCTGGCGAGCACGGTGACGAGCACGCCGACGGCGATCGAGACGACGATCGTCCGGGTGAGCACGACCGTCCCGGAGCTGGGCAGTGTCAGGCCGACGGCGTTGAACAGCGCGAACAGGCCCTGGGCGAGTGCCAGGCCGACGAGCAGCCCCACCACCGACGCCACCGCGCCGAGGACCAGCGACTCGATCAGGATCGACCGCAGGACCTGACGGCGGGTGGCGCCGAGCGTCCGCAGCGTGGCGAACTCCCGCGTGCGCTGGGCGATGGTGATCGACAGCGAGTTGGCGATGACGAAGCTGCCGACGAACAGCGCCACCCCGCCGAACACCAGCAGGATCGTCTTGAGCGTCGACAGGAAGCTGTTGACCGCGGCCGAGTCCTGGCTGGCCTGCGCCGCTCCGGTCCGGACCTGGGCGTCGGCAGGCAGGATGGGGCGGATCTGGGCCACGAGCTGGCGGGGGCTGACGCCGGACTTGGCGGTGACCCGGATCTCGTCGAGCTTGCCGGCCTTGCCGAGCAATCGCTGGGCGGTGGGGACGAGGAAGCCGGCCAGCGTTGCCCCGCCGAGCGAGTTGGCGGTGCCGAACCGGACGAGCCCGGAGATGTGCATCGGCACCACGATGCCCACGCCCTGGACGCCGATGGCCTCTCCGGCGTGGAGGTTCTTCTTCGACGCGGTGTTGGTGTCGACGACCACCTCGTCAGGCCCGGGCCACCGGCCGCTGACCAGGTGCAGCGCGCTGAACTGCGGCTGGCTGGGGTGCACGCTGGAGCCGAGCGTGGGCGCGCCGCCGAACGAGATCGCCTTGCCGTTCTCGATCAGCTGCACGCTGCCGGACACGTCGCCGACCGCCTGGCGCACGTCCGGCAGGGCGCGGACCCGCGTCAGCACCGACTCCGAGAACGCGGGCGCGGAGCCGCCGCCGACGCCGCCGTTCTGACCGGTGTCGATGGCGTTGCGGCCGGTGATGCTGGCGTCCGTCCCGTGGTAGACGTTGGCGAAGATCGAGTCGAACGCGCCGGTGATGGAGTCAGTCAGCACGTACGTGCCGGCGACCAGTGCCACGCCGAGCACGATCGCCAGGGCGGTCAGGGCGGCGCGCAGCCGGCGCGCGGCCAGCCCCTTCAACGCCACCCGGGTCATCAGCGCGTCCCGGCCAGGTCCTTCATGGCGTCGACGATCTGCTCCTCGCCGGAGCTCTGCAACTCCTTGACGACCCGCCCGTCGGCGAGAAACAGGATGCGGTCGGCGATGGAGGCGGCCCGCGGGTCATGGGTGACCATGACGACGGTCTGGCCGACGGTGTCGACGGACCGCCGCAGGAGCGCCAGGATCTCCTGCCCGGAGGCCGAGTCGAGGTTGCCGGTCGGCTCATCGGCGAACAGCACCGTGGGGCGGCTGAGCAGCGCCCGGGCGATCGCCACCCGCTGCTGCTGGCCGCCGGAGAGCTCCGCGGGACGGTGGGTGAGCCGGTCGCGCAGGCCGGTCTCCTCGATGACCGTGTCGAACCAGGCCGCGTCGGGCTGGCGCCCCGCGATGGACAACGGCAGGACGATGTTCTCCCGCGCCGTCAGCATCGGCAGCAGGTTGAAGAACTGAAAGACGAAGCCGATGTGGTCGCGGCGCAGCCGGGTCAGCTGGTCGTCGCTCATGCCGGTGATCTCCTGGCCTTCGATCGTGACCGACCCGGCGGTCGGCTTGTCGAGTCCGGCCAGGATGTGCATGAGCGTCGACTTGCCGGATCCGGATGGTCCCATGACCGCGGTCAGCCGCCCCCGCTCGATGTCCACCGACACCTCCCGGAGCGCGGTGACGGCGGTTTCCCCTTCTCCGTACCGGCGCGTGAGTCCGGACGCGCCGATCACCGTCACCTGCCTGCCCGCTCCCATCTCCACGCCTCGACGGTACCGAAACCGGCGCGGTGACGATCCGTAGTTCGCCACATAGACTCCAGGGCATGCGCCACGTCCTGCTCCTGCGCGGGATCAACCTCGGGCCCAGTCGCCGCGTGCCGATGGCCGACCTGCGCGCCTTCTTGGCGGATGCCGGCTACGACGACGTCCGCACCTACGTGCAGAGCGGCAACGTCGTGCTCAGCGCCGCCACCGACCCGGTGGCCCTCGAGGGCGAGGCGCAGCGTCTCATCTCCGAGCGGTTCGGCTTCGACGTGCCGGTCGTCGCTCGCTCGCGCGATGACCTGGCCGCGGTGGTGGCGCTCAACCCGCTGGGCGACTTCGCCACCAACCCCAAGCGCTACCAGGTGAGCTTCCTGTCGTCCGCGCTGCCCGCCGAGGTCGTGAAGCGGCTCGAGGCGGCGGCGGTCGGCGGTGAGCGGCTCGTCGCCCACGCCCGCGAGCTCTATGCCTGGCACCCGGACGGCGTGGCCCGGTCGAAGATGTGGAACGCCGTCGCCGGCAAGAGCCTGGGGGTGGTCGCCACCGCCCGGAACTGGACCACGGTCACCACCCTGCTGGCCATGGCCGACGAAACGGAGTCCTAGTGGTCATGCGCGCCTATGTCGTCGCCGATGTGTTCACCGACGTCCCCCTGGAGGGCAATCCGGTGGCGGTGTTCGAGGACGGCGCCGGTCTCTCCACCGAGACGATGCAGCGCGCCGCCCGCGAGCTCAACCTGTCCGAGACGGTGTTCCTGCTGCCCGGGGAAGACGGGGCCGATGCGCGGGCGCGGATCTTCACGCCGTTCGTCGAGCTGCCGTTCGCGGGCCACCCGGTGCTCGGCACCGCGTTCGTGCTGAGCGGGCGAACGGGCGCCGACACCGTGGCGCTGCTCACGGGGTCCGGGCTGGTCACGATCGCGCTGCAACGGCGCCACGGCGCGGTCGTGTTCGGCGAGATGCAGCAGCCGATCCCCACCTGGGAGGCATTCGATCGCCCGGACGCACTGCTCGCGGCGCTGGGCGTCGCCGGATCGGAGCTGCCGATCGACGTGTACGACAACGGTCCGCGGCACGCGTTCGTGGCGCTCGGCGACGAGACCGCCGTGGCGAAGCTGCGCCCGGACATCGGGGCGCTGACCCAACTTGGCCCCCTCGGAGTCAGCTGCTTTGCCGCCGGCGAGGGTCGCGTCAAGACGCGGATGTTCGGCCCTGGGCTGGGGGTCGTCGAGGATCCGGCCACCGGGTCGGCCGCCGGGCCGCTGGCCGTCCACCTCGCCCGCCACGGGCGGACGGAGTTCGGTCAGAGCATCGTCATCCGGCAGGGAGTCGAGGTCGGCCGCCCATCGGTGCTGCACGCGCGGGCCGACGGTTCGGCGGCGAACGTGGAGCGGGTGGTGGTGGGCGGCGGCGCGGTGGTCGTCGCGCGGGGCGAGTACCGCCTCGACGGTTAGACGGACCCACGCGCGGATAGGCTCCCCCAGCATGAAGCTCGCCACGTTCGAGGCTCCGGGCCGGTCGGAGCCGATCTCAGGTTGGGTCCAGGACGATCGCGTCGTCGCGTTCGGCGGTCCGGACGGAGTGCGCGAGGTCCTCGCCTCCGGCCGGGTGCCGGGTCCGTCCGGTGGCGCGTGGCCGCTCTCGGACATCCGGTTGCTGGCGCCGATCCCCGCGCCCGGCACGATCTACGCCATCGGCCTCAACTACGCCGATCACATCGCCGAGACGGGCGCCCAGCGCCCGGAGCAGCCGATCGTGTTCGTCAAGGTGCGTAACTCGGCGGCGCCGCCCGGCGGCCCCATCCGCTGCCCGGAGGTGGTGCGGCGTCTGGACTACGAGGGTGAGCTGACGATCGTCATCGGCAAGGACGGTCAGATCGGCGGCTTCTGCGTTGCCGACGACGTCAGCGCCCGCGACCTGCAGCGGCGCGAGCCTCAGTGGACGCGGGCTAAGGGCGCCGACACGTTCTGCCCGTTCGGTCCGTGGGTGACGACGGCCGACGAGGTCCCGGATCCCGGCAATCTCCGGCTGCGCACCTGGGTCAACGACGAGCTGCGCCAGGACTCCAACACCTCCAACCTCATCTTCGGCTGCGCCGATCTGGTGGAGTTCCTCTCGCAGACGTGCACGCTGGAGCCCGGGGACCTCATTCTCACCGGAACCCCCAACGGCGTAGGGCAGGCCCTGGATCCCCCGCGGTTTCTTCAGTCCGGCGACAGGGTACGAATTGCCATCGACGGACTCGGTGAGATAGAGCACCCCGTCCAATAGCCGGGTCGCCACTGGGGAGGCTCGGGCGTCCAGAGGGAGGACTGGAGATGCTGAGGCTCCATCCGAGCGTGATCGATTATGTGATCCTCGGGATCTACTTCGTGGTCGTGCTGGGGATAGGGTTCGTCGCCCGGCTGGCGATCAAGACCGATCTTGACTTCTTCCTCTCCGGCCGCTCGCTGCCGGCCTGGATCACCGGCCTGGCGTTCATCGCCGCCAACCTGGGCGCCCTGGAGATCCTGGGACAGGCCGCCAACGGGGCTCAGTACGGCGTGCCGGCGGTCCACTACTACTGGATCGGCGCGGTCCCGGCGATGGTGTTCCTAGGGCTGTTCATGATGCCGTTCTATTACGGGGCCAAGGTCCGGTCGGTTCCGGAATACCTGCGATTGCGCTTCAACGAGGCCACGCACGCCTTCAATGCGGCCACGTTCGCGGTGGCCACCGTCCTGATCTCCGGCGTCAACCTGTTCGCGCTGGCCCTGATCATCAACCTGATGCTGGGCGTGTCGATCATCACGGCGATCTTCGCGGCGGCGCTCCTGGTGCTCGTCTACATCACGCTCGGCGGCCTGACCTCGGCCATCTACAACGAGGTGCTCCAGTTCTTCGTGATCGTCGCCGCCCTGCTGCCGCTGACGCTGGTGGCGCTGCACTCGGTCGGCGGCATCAGCGGAATCGAGGCCAAGGTGAAGGCGTTCAAGCCACTCGGCGACGCCGGGCTGCACGCCTGGCGGGGGCTCGGCATCCATCACGTGACCAACCCGCTGGCCTCGGACTGGATCGGGGTCATCTTCGGACTCGGCTTCGTGCTCAGCTTCGGCTACTGGACGACGAACTTCGCCGAGGTGCAGCGCGCCCTGTCGGCGCGCAACATGTCGGCATCGCGGCGCACGCCCCTGATCGGCGCCTACCCCAAGATCTTCCTGCCGGCGATCATCATCCTCCCGGGCCTGATCGCGGTGCTCACCGTCCACGGCCTCGGCGTCGGCAAGAGCCTCGCCCTCCAGTACAACACGGCGATCCCGCACCTGATCGGCAACTACCTGCCGGAGGGGATGCTGGGCATCGCCATCACCGGACTGGTGGCGGCGTTCATGGCGGGCGTGGCCGCCAACGTGACCGCGTTCAACACCGTGGTCACCTATGACCTCATCCAGCCCTACTTCGCCAAGGACCGGGACAGCGCCTTCTACCTGCGAGCGGGTCGCCTGGTGACGATCGGGGGGATCCTGATCTCGGTGATCACGGCCCTGATCGCCAAGGGCTACTCGAACATCATGAACTACATCCAGACGCTGTTCTCGATCTTCAACGCGCCCCTGTTCGCCACCTTCATCATCGCCATGTTCTGGCGCCGGGCCACCGCCTGGGGAGGGTTCTGCAGCCTGGTGGCCGGCACCGCCGCGGCGTATGCCACCAACCGTCTCAACGCCTACCACACGATCTTCAACTTCGGCTCGCCTCTGAGCGCGAGCTTCTGGCAGGCGATCATCGCCTTCATCGTGGGGGGTCTGGTGCTGGTGGTGGTCTCGCTGTTCACCAAGCCAAAGGGGCCGGAGGATCTGCGCGGCCTGGTCTGGGGGCTGACGCGCAAGGAGGAGCGCGAGGAGAACTACGACCCGCGTGACAAACTGTGGTGGCGCTCGCCGTGGCTGTTGGGCGGCGTCGCCATCGGCATCCTCGTCGTCCTGAACATCATCTTCGCGTAGGAAGGAGGAACCGTGCCAGAACCAAAGCGACGCCTGGCCATGAGCGATGAGCCCATGGCGCCGACCGGAGCGACGGACGAGGAGGAGATCCTGGCCGCGCGGGCCGCCAACCGGTTCGACATCCGCCGGATCATCGGCGGCGTGTTCGTGCTCTACAGCCTGATCCTGATCGCGTTGGGGATCTTCGGCTCGTCACACGTCAAGCACAAGGCGGCCGGGATCAACATCGACCTCTGGACCGGCATTGGCATGCTCATCTTCGGAGCGCTGATGATCTTCTGGGCGCTGTCCCGCCCGACGGTGCCGGAGCCGCCGGAGACGCGCGGCGAGGGCAGCGGTCGCCTGCGGCGCGCGCCGGCGTAGCCGGGTGCTGTTCGGGACCGCGCATGCGCGGTCCCGCCGGCGGCGCATGCGCCGCCGGGGCCTGGCCGCATGCGGCCAGGCCTCCCTGATCAGTGGTGCTCGATGACCCGGTCGATCAGGCCGTACTCGACGGCCTCCGTCGGCTTGAAGAAGCGGTCGCGCTCCATGTCCCGGTGGACCTGTTCCTCGCTCTGCCCGGTGTGGAAGGCGTAGATCTCGTCGGTCCGCTTGCGGATGTTGAGGATCTCCCGCGCGTGGATCTCGATGTCCGTCGACTGCCCCTCAAAGCCCGCCGACGGCTGGTGGATGAGGATCCGGCTGTTGGGCAGCGAGAAGCGCTTGCCCTTCGCGCCGCCGGTGAGCAGCAGGGAGCCCATCGACATGGCGATCCCCACGCAGATCGTCTGGATCTCCGGCTTGATGAACTGCATCGTGTCGTAGATCGCCAGACCGGAGTAGATCGATCCGCCGGGCGAATTGATGTAGATGGAGATGTCCTTGTCCGGGTCCTGGGACTCCAGGTGCAGCAGCTGGGCGACGACGAGGTTGGCGACCTGGTCGTCGATGGGGCTGCCGATGAAGATGATGCGCTCGTTGAGCAGCCGGCTGTAGATGTCGAACTCGCGCTCGCCGCGGGCGGTGCGCTCGATGACCATGGGAACGAGGGGCATGCTCCGCAGCCTAGAACATGCGCGGTGGCGACCGCCGTTACGGCAGGAGAACGGCGGTGCCGACGAACGCTCCCGCCCGCAGGTCGGCCAGGGCCCGCTCGGCGTGCGCCAGGGGGTACGTCGTGATGGTGGTGTGCACCGGGACCTGCGGCGCCAGCTCCAGGAACTCATGACCGTCCTGACGGGTCAGGTTGGCGACCGACCTGATCGTACGCTCGTGCCACAGATCCTCATAGGGGAACGAGGGGATGTCGGACATGTGGATCCCGGCGCAGACGACCGTGCCGCCGGGAGCCAGGGCCTTCAGGGCGGCCGGGACCAGCTCGCCGGCGGAGGCGAAGATGATGGCGGCGTCGAGTTCGTTGGGGGGCGGCTCATCGCTCCCGCCCGCCCAGGTGGCGCCGAGCGAGCGGGCGAACTCCTGGGTGCGGGTGTCGCCGGGGCGGGTGAACGCGTACACCTCGCGCCCCTGGTGGACGGCGACCTGGCAGATCTGGTGGGCGGCTGAGCCGAATCCGTACAGGGCGAGGCGCTCCGGGTCGCCGGTCATCCGATAGGCGCGAAAGCCGATCAGCCCGCCGCAGAGCAACGGCGCCAGCTGCTCGTCGGACATGCTGTCCGGCAGCGACAGGCAGAAGCGCTCGTCGGCGACCGTCAGCTGGGCGTAGCCGCCGTCGATGTCACGCCCGGTGAACCGGGCGTGGACGCACAGGTTCTCGCGGCCGGTGGCGCAGTAGCGGCACTCGCCGTCGGTCCACCCCAGCCAGGGCACGCCGTACCTGGCGCCGTCCTCGGTCCGGCCGACGATCTGGTGGCCGAGAACGACCGGCAGCTTCGGCGCCTCGATCTCGGCATCGCGCAGGTGCAGATCAGTCCGGCAGACCGCGCAGGCCTGGACCTCCAGCAGGAGCTGCCCCGGGCCGGGCACGGGGTCCGGGAGCGTCTGCTCGGTCAGCGGCTCCCCGGGTTGCTGGAGCACCATCGCCTGCATACGTGTGAATTGTGCGGGATCGGTTAGCTTGTCACCAGGATGGTTCCGCTCAACGTCCCCAATGTGCTGACGGTGGTGCGGATCCTGCTCGTCCCCGTGCTCGTCGTTGCGCTGCTGGAGAAGACGGGCCGCGGCGACCTGTTGGCCGCGATCGTGTTCGCCGTGGCATCCCTGACCGACGCGCTCGACGGCCGTCTGGCGCGGTCGCGGAACTCGGTGACGACGTTCGGCAAGCTGATGGACCCCCTTGCCGACAAGCTGCTGATCATCGCGGCGCTGGTGGCGCTCGTCTCGCGGGGCCGGCTCGAGGCGTGGGTGGCGATGGTCATCATCGCCCGCGAGTTCGCGGTCACCGTGCTCCGCGTCGCCGCCGGCGCACAGCAGGGGGTTGTCATCTCGGCCAGCATGCTGGGGAAGCTCAAGACGGTGGCGCAGGTGGCGATGGTCATGGTGCTCATCGCCTTCGACGAGCGGCCGCTGTGGATCTCGCTGCTGGTCTACGCGACGGTGGCGATCACCGTGCTGTCCGGAGTCGACTACTTCTTCGGCTTCCGGCGGCTGATGCGCCGGGGGGCGCGGGGCCCGGCGGCTGAGCGCTGATCAGGCGTCCTCTGCCTGGATCCACCGATGCGGCGAGTCTCGGCCCGTTATCGATGGGCCCGGCTCAGCGGGCGTCGGTGAGCCAGGTCTGCAGCGAGGTGTGGATCGGCGCGGGCTCGCCGGTGTGAAGCTCCCGGCGGACCTCGGCCAGCGTCCCAAACCGCTCGGCGACGACGTTGTGCTGATGAATCGTCTCCAGGTTGACCTGGCGCGCCGACACGAACGTGCTGTCGTCGAGCTGCGGGAACTCCTCGATCACGCCGGCGACCATCTCGCGCACACAGTCCTCGACGAACCGCGGGCGCCGGTGGGCCTTCTCGACGACGTGGCCCTCGTCAGAGCGCTTCATCAGCTCGTAGATCTCCGACGACATCGACTGCTCGACGATCTTCAGCAGGGTGGCGGCCTCGATCTCCTCCTGGCACGTCTCCGGGCAGCCGATGTACAGCGTCCCCAGCCCGCGCTGGTTGTGGGTGGCAACGGGAACGGCCTGGAGGATCCGGTCGATCTCCTCGGCGCTGAAGCCGTCGGCATCGAGTCGCTCACGGGCGGTGCCGGCGACGAGCTCCTGGGCGCATGGGCAGGCCGTCATGCCCTGGGCGGTCACGCCGGTCAGGCGCCGGGTCCCCAGCTCGGTGGCGACCGCGACGCCGTGGAGCGTGTAGAGCTCCTGGGTGAGGATCTGCGACACGGGCGCCGGCTTGTGCTCCGGGAACCGGGCCTCCACGGTCACCTCGGCGCGCCGTGCGCCCTGGCGGTCACGGACGAGCTGGGCGATGTGCTCGGCGAGTGCCTCGACCCGGAACGGGCGATCGCCCAGCACCACCTCGCCGATCGACTCGTTGACCACCTCCTCGAAGCGCGACATGTGGGCCCCTTTCTGGGCCGAGCCGAGCTCGATGACGCATTCAAACCGCGCGGAGAACAACTGCTCCGAGCCGTCCTGGCGCAGGCGGATGACCTTCTCGACGCCGGTGACGCCCACGCGGGACAGGCTGAGCGCGAGCGGGGGGGACTGCGACTGGACGTCGACGACGCTGGGGGAGGTTGTCTGTGATGGGCTCATCGCACAGTTAAGAGTAGAGACGACGCGTCGCCGGGCCGCCGCCGGGGACGATGATCGGCTGAGCTTGCCGCCCGGCGCCTTCGACATTCGGCGGCTTTGTGGTATCACTCGCCGGTCGTATCGGGAGTTACGAGAGGGGGTCGGCCTTCAGTGGGGCGGCTCAGAGGCCACATTTCAAGAGGAGCTCAGGGGCTGTGAGCGTTGACGAGATCGTTCTTTTGAGCGACGAGACTCCGATCGCGGAGCTCGACGAGCTGCGACCTTTGATCGCAGCGGCGCAGGAACGCGGGTACCTGGCGTTTGCCGAACTCGAGGCGTGCCTCGAGGAGGTGGAGGTGACCAAGGAGCAGGTGCACGAGCTCCACGCCTATCTCGACGAACAGGGGATCGTCGTCGTCGGCACCGACGGCAAGCCCGCGAAGTCCGAGGCCGGGAGCGTCGAGGCGAGTGCCGCCCAACGCAGCTCCGAATCCGCGGACCCGGAGGCCCGGAAGAAGGTCGAGGTCGACCTGACGGTGGAGCCGTCGCTGGACTCCCTGCGGTTGTATCTGCGGGCGATTGGGCGGGTGTCGCTGCTGACCGCCGAGCAGGAGGTGATGCTGGCGCGGCGGATCGAGCGCGGCGACATGGTCGCCAAGCAGCAGATGATCGAGGCCAACCTGCGGCTGGTCGTCTCGATCGCCAAGTCGTACCTGGGGCGGGGGCTGACGTTCCTGGACCTCATCCAGGAGGGTTCGATGGGGCTGATCCGCGCGGTCGAGAAGTTCGACTACCGCCGGGGCTACAAGTTCTCGACGTACGCGACGTGGTGGATCCGCCAGGCGGTCACCCGGGCCATCGCCGACAAGGGACGCACCATCCGCATCCCGGTCCACATGGTGGAGAAGCTCAACAAGGTCGTCCACGTCGAGCGCCAGCTCATCCAGCAGCTGGGGCGCGAGCCGACGCCGGAGGAGATCGCCGCCGAGCTGGACACCACCGTTCGCGAGGTCCGCGACGTGCTGCGGATGGCCCAGCAGCCGATCTCCCTGGAGAAGCCGGTCGGTGAGGAGGACGACTCGGCGCTGGGTGACTTCGTCGAGGACCAGACCGCCGAGTCGCCGTTTGAGCTGGCGGCCGAGCGGCTGCGCCGGGAGAACCTGCGCCGGGCCCTGGCGGCGCTGCCGGAGCGCGAACGCGAGGTCATCGAGATGCGCTTCGGGCTGACCGGCGAGCGGCCGTACACGCTGGAGGAGGTGGGGCGGGCGTTCAACGTCACCCGCGAGCGCATCCGCCAGATCGAGAACCACACCTTGAAGAAGCTCGAGGCGCTGCCGGAGGCCCAGCGCCTGCGGGACGCGTCGTGACCGGGGGCTGAAGCTCAAGGGAGAGGGGGCCGGCGGCGATCGTCTGCGGATCGCCGCCGATGGGCCCGTGGGCCCAGTTTGCAGGGGTTTTTCTGTCCGGCGGGGAACGTATGTTTGTACCCATGGAGGGGATCGTGAGACGAGATCCACGCGGGCAGGGCGACCTGGGGGAGAGGTCGGCGATGCTGTGGTTCGGCGCCCAGGGGGCCGGCGTCTTCATGCCGGTGTTCCACAGCCCGGACTTCGACCTGGTCGCAGATTTCGGCCACGGTCTCCTCAAAGTCCAGGTCAAGACCTCCAGCCTCTATCGCCTCGGCCGGTGGGACGTCACGCTCTGTACGCGCGGCGGCAACCGGAGCTGGAACGGCATCGTCAAGCGTCTCGATGCCAGTCGGTACGACTATCTCTTCGTCCTCGTCGGCGACGGACGCCGCTGGTTCATCCCGTCCGACGCCGTCGAGGGGGGGTGCGGAATTCGCCTTGGCGGGCCGAAGTACGCAGCGTACGAGGTCGAGCCCGGCCAACCGCTCAGCTCAGCAGCCTCTCGCTAGACTCAGGCGCCCCGGCGGGGTTCCCGAGCGGTCAAAGGGACATGACTGTAAATCATGCGGCTCAGCCTTCGCAGGTTCGAATCCTGCCCCCGCCACTCCGGTCGCAGCGGCGGCTCCCGCGGGGCTAGGGCGGAGATTCCTGCACCTGCACGTTTTCTTGCAGTGAGGGCTGGGCCGGACCCGGTGGCGCTCGTCCGTGTTAGCTTGCTCGGCCTCCGGATGGGCGTGCCGGTTTGCGGTGCGCTCATGAGCGCGTCATGCGTCCTCACCATCCATCCACGCCCCGCTTGCACCCCCGTCTCACGCGCGCGGCCGTGGCGCTGCTGGCGGGGATGGCGCTCGCCGGGCTGGTCGTGGTCGCCGCGTCGCGAGTCCCGTCGGCCCGCGCGGCCGGCAGCCCTCGGCTCCAGCAGCGGATCGCGCGGGGGAAGGCCCGCGTCTCCAGCCTGAGCGGCACGGTCGCGTCCGACACGCGGCGCGTCCAACAGCTCACCGGCGCGGTGGCCGCCACCGCGGCCCGGCTCAACGCGCTCCAGCGCGACCTCTCCGCCAAGCTGACACAGCTGTACCGCCTGCGCGCCGAGCTCGACGCCGCTCAGACGCGGCTCAGGCACCTGGAGGCCACCGAGGCGGCCGACGAGCAGGTGCTGGCCGCCCAGCTGGTCGGCACCTATGAGGGCGGGCAGCCGAACCTCGTCGAGGTGGTCCTGGAATCACGCGGCTTCAATGACCTGCTGGAGCGGCTGAACTTCGTTCAGCGGATCGGCCACCAGGACGCGCGGATCGCCGCGGACGTCAAGGCCGCGCGCCGCGCGGTCGCCGCCCAGGCGGTGCGCCTGGGGGCTCTGTCCGCGCGCCAGCAGCAGGTGGCGCAACAGATACTGAGCGAGCGCAACAGCGTCGGCCGCGCCAAGCTCAGCCTGGTCTCCCAGGAGCTGGCAGCCGCGCGGGCCCGGTCCTCGCACGCCGGCCAGCTCGCCGGCGCCCGCGCGCAGGTGGCCTCGCTCAGCGCTCAGCTGATGCGCCTGGTGGCGGCACAACGGGCGGCGGCGCAGCGAGCCGCCGCGCAGCGGGCGGCCCAGAGCCAGCCGTCCTCGCCGGCGACGCCCAGCAGCGGGACCAGCCAGCCGCCCGCTCCGGTGCCGTCGGCTCCGGTGACCGTCAGCGGCGGCTTCACGTTCCCCATGCCGAAGGCCGACGCCTCCCCGCCGGCAACCTGGTCACTGGACGATGGCGTCGACATCTCCGCCCCGGGCGGCACTCCGGAGCTGGCGGTCTGCTCCGGCACGGTCGTGCTGCACGGGATCGGCGGCTTCGGCCCGTCGGCGCCGGTGCTGCACTGCGACAGCCCGCTCTCCGGCTACGACTACGTCTATTACGGCCACGCCGGCCCCGGCAACTGGACACCGATCGGCACCCACGTCGCCCAGGGCCAGGTCATCTCCGAGGTCGGCTACGGCATCGTCGGCATCTCGTCCGGCCCGCACCTGGAGATCGGATTTGCCGACTCCAGCGGCGCGCCCGTCGGCCCGTCGAGCGCGCCGGCGATGATGGCGCTGCTGCACGCGTCGTACTGACCCCGCGCCGCGCGCAGCGGAAAGGGTGCCCGTCGCCGGTGGGCGGCGGTCCCCGTCAGCGAGGGTCGGCTCTACCCAATCAGTGGGAGACGCGCCCGCCCAGTCAGTGGGGGACGGCGGTGCGGCGGTTCTGCTGGTGACGGCGCGCCCGCCGCCGCTCGGCGCCTCCCTGCAGATCGGCCTCGATGTCCTCCAGGCTGCGGCCCTTGGTCTCGGTCACCATCGCCTTGACGAACAGCGCCGCCAGCATGCCGAGGACGGCGTAGCCGAGGAACACCGGGCCCGGGCCGAGCCCGTTCAGCAGCGGCGGGAACGTCTGGGAGACGAGGAAGTTGGCCGCCCAGTTGCCGAACACGGCGATGCCCATCGCCGTGCCGCGGACGCTCAGCGGCAGGACCTCCGGAATCATCGCCCAGACGACCGGGCCCCACGTCGCCGCGAACGAGGCGATGAACGTGCCCAGGCAGATGAGCGTGATGATCGCCGCCGGATCGCTGGGGTGGTGCGGGGTGGGGAGCACCGAGAGCCCGATGCCGAGCACCAGCAGGCTGACGACCATGCCCGCTGCGCCGCCGTACAGCAGAGGCTTGCGGCCGACGCGGTCGATCAGCCACACCGCGAGGATCGTCATCGCCACATTGACGACGCCGATGATGAGGTTGGCGTAGATCGCGCTCGTCTTGGCGAAGCCGACGTTCGTCAGCGTCGTCGGCGCGTAGTAGATGATGGTGTTGATCCCGACGAACTGCTGGAACACGGCCAGTCCGACGGCGACGACGAGTGCCGGGCGGACCCACTTGGCCCGCAGCACGCCGCGCAGCCCGGTGTCCTCGTCCTCCTCGCTGTCGACCTGGCGGATCTCCTCGATCCGCTCCTCCGGCCGCTCGTCGCCGGGCAGATCCTCCAACACCTCTTTCGCCGTGTCCTCCTCGCCGGCGTGCACCAGGTAGCGCGGCGTCTCCGGCATGAACAGCATGCCCGCGAACAGAACGATGGACGGCACGGCGGCCAGGCCGAGCATCAGCCGCCAGTTCTGCGAGGAGGCGAGGATGGCATTGACGATGAAGGCCATCAGGATGCCGCCGACGATCATCAGCTGGTTCAGCGAGGTGACCGCGCCCCGGATCTCGGCCGGGGCGACCTCCGCCAGGTACAGCGGCACGACCAACGCGGCCGATCCGACGGCCAGGCCGATGATGATCCGGGCGGCGATCAGCACCCACACGGTCGGTGCCACCGCGGCCAGGATCGACCCGCCGGTGAACACCACCGCGGCCGCCATGATGAGTCGCCGCCGGCCCCACGAGTCCGACAGCCGGCCGGCCGCCGCGGCGCCGATCATGGCGCCGAGCAGCAGCCCCGCCACGATCGCTCCCTGCAGGAACGGCGACAGCTTGAAGTCATTGGGAATAAACAGCAGCGCCCCGGAGATGACCCCCGTGTCGTACCCGAACAGAAGCCCGCCCAGGGCGCCGAAGAAGTAGATCGCCCGCCCGCTGACTCGCATCGTTCCCATCGTCCCTCCGTCCGTCCAGAGTTCGTGATCCCTGATGCAAACCTTCCCCGTGAGATCAACTACAAACCGGCAGGACGACCGGCATGAGTTCGAGGCTGACATCCACCCACGCCGACGCTGGACTCGATACGCTGAGCGCAGCGCCCTCTTAGCTCAGCTGGTAGAGCACTTCCATGGTAAGGAAGGGGTCGACGGTTCGAGTCCGTCAGAGGGCTTGAGTGAGTGGATCGCCTTTATTTCCGGGGCATCCGGGGCTCGTGCCGGTTCGGCGGCAGTCGCGCTGAGGCCGGTATGGAAACTATTTGGAAACCGCGCTGTCCGCCGAGGCCGGTGCCTGCTCGTTGACGGGGCGGGTGGTCCGAGGCCGGTCGGGTTGCCGTTCTGAAGGATGTTCTCGATGTGCGTGCGATTCCCCCTGAACCGCAAATCATCCACTCACCGGCGGGAGACGGGCCCGGACGGGCCGTCTCCCACCGGGGAGTAACCCCCCGGGAGGGGCGTTTGAAATGCTGGTGCGTCTCGCGTACCGCCGCGCCCGTCGACCCTGTAGGCCGGCCGGACGAGGCCCTCGGCGCGGTCTTGGACAGGACCAGCGTCACGAGCACGATCGCCTTCATGTCCGAGCGCTCGTCCGGCCCGTCGTCGGCTGAACTCTCCTACGTCGCCAATCCGATCGTGGGCTAGATCCTCGGTCTGAGGAGCAAAGCGATCGTGCACAGACGTGCGCGTTCAGAGTCTCGCTCGGCGCGTCGAGTCGCCTGGGCCGTCGCTACTCGGCGTCGTCGTCCGACGTGGCGGTGAGCTCGGCCAGTACATCGGCGGCATCGCGGTTCCCGCGTTCGGCGAGTCGTCTCAGTTCGTCGAAGTCTTCCCGCTCGGCCGCCAGTTCGACGAGCTGGTCGGCTGCACCATGGTTGCCGCGCTCGGCCAGCCGTCGGAGTTCGTCGAGGTCTCCCCGCTCGCCTGCCAGTTCGACGAGCTGGTCGGCGGCGTCAGCGCTGCCGGCGTCGGCAAGCCGTCGCAACTCAGTCAAATCACCTTGGGATGTAGCGACCTCGACGAGCTCGTCGAGGGCCTCTCGGTCGCCGTTCGCAGCGCGTTGCCGCAGTTCATCAGATCCGGAATCAGTCATCTCGTGGCGTTTCGATCGTACGGCAAGCTCAGCCTTGCTGCCGGATGCCGGGAGCGGTCATGGCGGCGGTCCTAGATTCGTGGCCGAATGTCCGATACCGGCAGCGCGATCGACGGCCGGGTGGCTGCTGCTCTGGCGCTGCAACCTCTGGACGCCTCCACTTGCTCCGTGCAACCCACGCGTCGGGCCGCGGGCCCTGACAGTTGATCGCATCTCTGTGTTGGCTTAGCGTCGGTGCCGATGACCCAGGTCGCCGTTAGCGCTCGTCCCCAACACGTCGAGCTCCAGCGTAAGCCGGTTGAGGCGTACGGCTGCCTGGTCGGCTCGTGATCGGGAAGGAGCCGTGACCGCTTCGCACTGGCCTCCTGGGGCGCGAGCCCTCGCCGGCTACCGCCGCTCGTGGCTGCCCCGCGACATCGTCGCCGGGCTGGTGCTGGTGACGTTATTGGTGCCGCAAGGGATGGCGTATGCGGAGCTTGCGGGCCTCCCCGCGATCACGGGCCTGTATGCGAGCGTCACGTGCCTGCTGGCCTACGCGGTGTTCGGTCCGTCGCGGATCCTCGTGCTGGGCCCGGACTCGGCACTCGCGTCGATCATCGCCGCCACGATCGTCGCGATCATCGGCTCGAACGGCAGTCCAGAGCGAGCGATCGCGCTCGCCTCGACGCTTGCCCTGATGGTGGGCGCGCTCATGCTGATCGCGGCTGTCGCCAAGCTCGGCTTCATCGCCGATCTGCTCTCAAAGCCGACGCAGATCGGCTACATGAACGGCCTGGCGCTCATCATCTTGGTCGGGCAGCTGCCGAGACTCTTCGGCTTCTCGGTCAGCGCCAACGGGCTGATCGACGAGGCTCGCGCCTTCGCTGACGGGCTCGCCGCGGGAAGGGCGGTGCCGGCCGCGGTCGCAGTCGGCGGTGGAAGCCTCGTCCTGATCCTGGCGCTCGGCCGCCTGCTGCCGCGAGTGCCGGGAGTGTTCGTCGCGGTCATCGCCTCGATCGCGGCTTCGGTGGCCTTCGACCTCGCCAGCCACGGCGTCAAGCTCGTAGGGACGCTGCCGCAGGGCTTCCCCCCGTTCACGGTCCCTGCACCACATGTGTCCGACCTGCCGCTGCTCGCGGCGGGCGCGGCCAGCATCGCGCTCGTTGCACTCACCGACACGATTACGACCGCGTCGGTGTTCGCGGCCCGCACGGGCCAGGAGGTGAACGGCAACGGCGAGATGATCGGAATCGGCACCGCGAACGTGGCGGCTGGCTTCTTCCAGGGGTTCCCGGTCAGCACGAGCGCCTCACGCACGGCGGTCGCCGAACAGGCCCGCGCCAAGACGCAGCTGACTGGAGTCGTGGCGGCAGCGCTGATCGTGCTGATGCTGGTGCTCGTCCCCGGGCTGCTGCGCGACCTTCCCCAACCGACGCTCGCCGCGGTGGTCATTGCCGCCTCGCTGTCGCTGGCCAACATCCCGGCAACGGTCCGGCTGTGGCGCCAGCGACGAAGCGACTTCGCGCTGTCGATCGCCGCGCTCCTGGGCGTGGCACTCCTCGGCGTGCTGCCTGGCATCGGGATCGCCGTCGCATTCTCGATCTTCGACGTATTCCGCCATGTCTGGTGGCCGTATCACACGACGCTCGGGCGGGTGCCCGGGTTGCGGGGCTATCACGACCGCCAGCAGCATCCCGACGCCGCGGTCCCTCCAGGCCTCGTAATCTTCCGGTTCGACGCGCCATTGCTCTTCGCCAACGCCCGGACGTTCCGCGAGCACCTGCGCCACTTCGCCGCGGCCGATCCGCCACCCAGCTGGATCATCATCGCCGCCGAGCCGATCACCGACATCGACACGACCGCCGCCGACATGCTGCTCGCACTCGACGAAGAACTCAACGCCGAGGGCATCTCGATCGTCTTCGCCGAGCTCAAGGATCCCGTCCGGGCGAAGCTCGAGCGCTACGAGCTGATCGGACCGCTCAAGCCGAGCCACTTCTACCCCACCGTCCATGCCGCTGTCGACGCCTACGAGCAACGCCTTCATGAGACGAGCGGCAGCCAATGAAGTCGGCCGCTGCCCTACTGATATGGAGTGTGGATCACCGTGACGGTGGGTGGTCGGGCGGTGGCGGCAGGATCGCGGGGGCGTTGTCGGGGCGGCACGGGCGGAAGGTCCAGTCTGCTCGACGGCGGGGTCAGACTGATATTCGAGGGCTTGGCTACCTCAAGACCCGGTATTCGTCGCGGCTCGCTGTCTAGGAGCGGGCGCGGCCGGCGGGCGCCGGTTGCCCATAGTAGAACCGCGAGCCTCGCGCGACGGGGCTGGGCCTTCCTGGGTGCTCGTGCTCGCCCCGGCAACGTCCCGGGCGCGATCGTGGGGGTGCTGTGGTCAGGCATCGAGGGTGGCTGCCTCCCAGAGGAACGCGGCGAGCTCGCGGGCGACGGCGATCGCGACGACGCCGGCGGCCTTGTGCCGCTGGTAGTGCAGGTGCGCCCAGCGCTGGTGCAGGCGTCGTTGGGCGCGCCAGGCAATCTCGATCACGCGCGGGTCTTGGCCGTCCTGGCGGCGAGCGAGGGCCTGGCTGATCGACGGCGCCTTGCACTAATGCTGGGCGGCCTCGACCAGCAGTCGGCGGGCGTGCGGCGATCCAGCCTTGGTGATCGACCCTTGCCGGCGCTTGAGGTCAGAGGTGCGCTCAGACGGGACGATCCCGAGGAACCCGGACAGCATCGTCGGCCGCGGGAAGCGCCTAAAGGTGCCGATCTCGGCGCACAGTCCAGCGGCGGTCAGTGGCTCGATCCCGCGGAAGCAGCGCAGCCGGCCGATCGTCGGGGCGTGCGCGCAGCCGGGGACGGTCTGCTCGAGCGTCTGAACGAGTGTGGCGCGGCGTCCGGCGAGCAGATCGACCGACGCGCAGTAGTCAGCGAACGTCGCCTGCGCGACGCCCTCGAAGGACAGCGACCGCAGCCACCGCCCGTGTTTGGGTGTCCACGCGTGCCCGTCGTGGTAGCGGTACCCGCGGCGCAGCAGGAACTTCGACAGCCGATGCCGCGCTCGCATCAGATCACCGCGCAGATCCTCGATGCAGCGAATCAGGTCACGAAACGCCTCATCCTCGATGCTGGGCACGAACGCGAAGCGCAGCTCACCGGCGGCCAGCAGCCGCACCAGCCGGATCGCGTCTCGCCGGTCGGTCTTGACCCGATCGGCCGACCCCTTGGGGATCGATCCGGGGGCAACGACCCGCACCTCGATCCCGCGCGCCGCCGCCGCGCGGGCGAGCCCGAACCCGGTCGGACCGGCCTCATAGACCGCCAACACCGGCGCGGGCAGACCGGCCAAGAAGGTGACGACCTCCTCCGGCGCCATCCGCAAGCGACAGTTGCGCAGCTCACCGGTCTGGCGGTCGAGCACCGCCGCATGCGTCTGGCGCGCGTGCACATCCAGACCGACCAGCGTCATAGCCTGTGCCATGGTCGGCTCCCTTCGTATGA
>CAWJOS010000005.1:0-670755 GCA_963844555.1 uncultured Solirubrobacteraceae bacterium | reverse complement strand
GCGCGGCCGTGGGCGTCGAGCTTCGAGTAGATGTGGCGCAGGTGCGTTCTGATCGTGTTCGTTGAGACGAACAGCTCAGCGGCGATCTCCGGCGCCCGGAGGTTGCTGGGCAGATATCTGACCACGCGCAGCTCTGCCTCGCTGAGCTCATCCACGACCGGCAAGGGCTCCCCGCAGACGTGTGGCGAGGTCCCGGAGAGGACGTCGAGGATCGCCACGCGGAGCGTGGGGTGGGCCGTACGGAGCCGCGAATGCCGCTCGAGCAGGCCGCGAACCGGGGCGATCGTGAACGGCAGGATCAGTCCTTCCGGCTCGGCGAGCGCGAGCGCCCGCTCGAGCGATGCCTCGGCGCTAGGCGCGTCGCCGAGTTGCTCGCGGGCGGCGGCGTCGAACAGCAGGGCGTGGATCGCTGCCCAGGCAGGGATCAGCGACGCAACCGAGCGATCGGTGACCGGGGCGAGCAACTCGAGCGCGTGCTCGGGGTTGCCGTCGGCGAGTTCGATCGCGGCGCCGGCGATCCGCACCTCGGCGCGGTCGTCACCCTGCTCGGGGATGCTGTCGAGGGCCGTCCGGGCTTCCGCCAGCCGGCCGCTTCGAACCAGCGTGAGGATGACGCGCATGCGCAGGTCGATGGTGAGCGCGTGCTGGCCGATGAGCATCGTCTGCATCTTCTCTGCGTTACGAAATGCCGCGAGCGCGTGCTCGAGCCGGCCTTGCCCTGAGTACAACAGGCCCTGGGCGTGGCACAGGGCAAGCTCCGTTCCAGGATCCCCTTCCGGATGGAGCGCACGCTTGGCTCCTTCCAGCCACCGTTCGGCCTCGTCGAACCGCCCGAGCCACGCCAGTGAGCCTGCGCCGATGGCAAAGGCGAGCGCGACGACGGGGTTCGTTGCGAGTCCGTGCGCCTCGGCGAGTGCGACCGCCTGCTGGCTGATGTCGAGCGCGGCCGAGGCGGACAGCCCGCTCAGCGGCGCGGCGATCGCCAGGTGGGCGAGACAGCCGATCTCCAGATAGGGCCGTTCGATCCGGCGCGCCAGCGCGAGGCCCGCTTCGAGGTGGCGGCGCGCGTCGCCCAATTGCAGCGACCACAGCTCGGTGGTGCCGAGCGTCATCAGCGCCAACGCGCGAATCTCCTCGCAATGGCTGCTCGGCATCTGCGCCGGGAGCGCCGCCTCGAGCGAGTGCATCGCGTGCCGCGCGCCGTCGACATCGCTCCGCCCGGCCGCGGCCGCCAGCTGGACGCTCGCCAGATGCAGCTCGAACAGCCGCGTGCGGTCCTCGGGCACCTTCTCCGCGTGCCGCTCGGCGCTCGCGATGTACGCGTCCGCCTCATCGAAAAAGCCGTCGCGGAGCCGTACAGAGGCGGACGTGACCGCGACCTCTGGATCGTCGGCTGCCGCGCGCGCCGGGAATGCGGCCAACAGTCCGCGAACCGTCGCCAGACGCCCGTCGAGGATCAGTCCGATGCGGTTGTCCAACAGCAGGTTCGCCGCATGCGGCCAGTCCCGGGCGGCTTGGGCATGCCGAATCGAGTCCACGACGAAGCCCTCCCGCTCGAACCAGTCCGACGCTGCCCGGTGCAGCGAACCGACGATGGCCGGGAACGTGCGCCGCAGCTCCAGCTGCAAGAAGTCGGCAAACAGGCGGTGGTAGCGGAACCATGACCGTCCCGCATCGAGCGAGGTCACGAACGCGTTGTCGTCCTCCAGCTCCTGGAAGATCCGCTCTGAACCCGAGCCGCCGACGAGGTCGTCGGCGAGAGGGCCGCTGAAGCGCTCGAGCACCGAGGTGCGCAGGAGCAGCTGCCGCACCTCTGGCGGCTCGCGCTCCAAGACCTCCGCCATCAGATACCCCGCAACCGTCCGCTCGCTGCCCGAAAACTCGCTGACGAACCGCTCCGGGTCGGGATGCCGCGCGAGCGCGATCGCCGCCAGCCGGAGGCCGGCAGCCCACCCCTCGGTCCGCTCGACCAACACGGCGAGGGCGCGGTCAGGCAGCTCGACGCCGACGGCCGCAAACAGCGCCCGTGCCTCGTCGAAGGTGAAGCGAAGATCCGGGCCACGGAGGTCGGTCAGGCCTCCGTCGAGGCGCAACCGGTGGAGCCCCAGCCGGAGATCCTGACGAGCCGAAAGCACGACCCGCAGCTGAACCGGCGCGCGGGCCAGCAGCACCTCGAGCTGGCGCAACGTCTCAGCGGCGCGTACCTCGTCCACGTCATCGATGATCAGCCACAGGCGTTCTTCCAGCGGTGCCAGATCCGCCAGCAGGCTCTCGACGAACGCCCGGCCGTCCACGTCGGGCGCGGCCGCCACCTCGCTGAGCAAGTCCGACCCCGGTCCGGTCTGGCGCAGCGCGTCCAGCAGCGAAAGCCAGAAGCACTGCGGGTCATGCCCGGCCTGTCCCACAGGCACCCACGCGGCCGTCGACTCGAGCCCCGCCTCGCGAACCCACGAGCGCAGCAGAGACGTCTTGCCGCTCCCCGCGGGCGCCGAGACCATCGTGACCCGGGCTGCTCGCTCCAGCTGCTCGAGCAGGCGGAGCCGCGAAATGATCCTGTCGCTCTCGCCCCACGGGGCTGGGGCGGCCGCGACCGACAGCCGTGGCAGCATCGACGGCGACTGCGGGAGACTCGGCGAGATGTCCGGGAGATCAGACGCGACTGCTAGGGCGGATGTCATCACTCTCTCCAATCGTTCATCGGTGCGACGGCCGGTTCGCGAGGGCTTTGGCGAACTCGCCGCGTTGGAACCTGACGCCAAGTCTGCGCCCGGCGACGTGCTCCAGCCATGCCGCAGGCGGCATTCTGGGCATAGGGTTAGCCCCAGTTCGAGCTCAGGATTAACAGCGAGTGGCAACGGCTATAGCCTTGGCGTGTGAGCGCCGAAGCACCCGTACGCATCGTCGTCGCGGACGACGAGCCGCTGATTCGGAGAGGCATCGTCAGCGTGCTCGAGGAGGCCGGGTTCGAGGTCGTCGGAGAGGCGGGCGATGCCCCGGACCTCCTCCGCAAGGCGTCGGCGCACAAGCCCGACGTGGTCATCGCCGACATCCAGATGCCACCGGACCGCACGGATGATGGATTGCGGGCGGCGCAGCAGATACGGGCAACGCACCCGGAAATCGGACTGGTGATCCTCTCGCAGTACCTCGAAGCTGCCTATGCGCTGAAGCTCGTCGGCGACCGCGCCGAGGGGATCGGATACCTCCTCAAGCAGCGCGTCAGCGATCTGACGCTATTCGCCGAGGCGGTTCGCCGCGTGGCTCGCGGCGGCTCCGCGCTCGACCCCGAGGTTGTGGCCCGAATGGTGGCTCGCCCGCGGACCGACGGTCCGCTGAACGACCTGACGCCGCGCGAGCGCGAGGTGCTGGCGTTGATGGCAGAGGGCCGCTCGAACGCTGCGATCGCGGCGCGGCTGGTGGTCACCGTCGGCGCGGTCGAGAACCACGTCACCGGGATCTTCGACAAGCTCGGGCTGCGCCGCGAGCCGGACGACCACCGCCGCGTCCTGGCCGTACTTCGGTACCTCGAACGCTGAGCCTTGTGCTGTCTGCCCGTGTATCGGTAGCGACCGACCCGCCCGCGGGCGGTCGGCTCAGCGCAACTGCCGAGGAGCTTCAGGCAGTGTTCGAATTTCCGCGAGCTGCACCGCCATCGCCTCCAGCCATTCCATCACGGCGGCGCTACCGGCATGTTCGCGTTCGAGCATCTCAGCGATCCGCCGGCGGCGGTCGCGGTTCCACCGCCGTTCCTGAGTGGCACGACAAAGACGGCCGATCATCGCTGCCTCCCTCGTGGTGACGCTTCGTCGAGCTGCAACGCCCAACGCGCAAGCTGGCGGCGCTGGCAGCACGGACACCAGCCGGCGTGCAGCCGATGCCCACACGCCTCGGCCTTCGGACTCAGTTCACGCCCGGGACCTTCGAAACGCGCGGCGAACGCTATGCGTCTCATCTCTCCTCCAATCAATCTGGCCGGGTCTAACCCGTAGTCTCCGCCGGGGGCTTCGGCCCCGGATTGGCGGCCTCGTCTCATGACCTGAAGTGTGTGCTCGCTGCGCCGCTGCGGCTATGCCGCGGGCGGCATTCTGCAACTGGGGCTAGCCCTATTCGTGGGCCGCGAGCGCAGTCAGCGCCGCGCAGCAGTGGCCAGGATTGTGAGAACTGACAATCCGCGCTTGGGTCGTTCTGGGGTTATCCCCATTTTCAAGTCGGCGCCGGCGCGCGATCCTGACTGATATCGATGGCGATTCCGACCCCAGAACCCGAGTTGCGCGCCCAGCCGACGATTCTGATCGTGGACGATGATCTCCCCTTCCGCCGCGCAGCCGCAGAGCTGCTGGCCGATCGCGGCTTTCGCGTCGTCGGCTGCGCCAGCACGGCTGCGGAGGCCGTGGCCGAGTGCAGGCGGCTCGCGCCGGATGCCGTCTTGCTCGACGTGCGTCTTCCCGACGGCAACGGCGTGGCGCTGGTCAGCACGTTACGCGCCGTGCCCGCTCCGCCGACGGTCGTGCTCACCTCAAGCGATCACGCGGCAGCGCCGCCAGAACGGGTGCGAAACAGCGGGGCGAGCGGCTTCGTCCCCAAGTCGCAGCTCGCGAACAGCGACCTGCACGCGTTCTTCAGCGGGGACTAGCTCGGTAGGGGTATCCGAGCGAGAAGCGTCGTCCCGTTCTCGCCTCGCGGACTGGTGATGGTGAGCGTGCCGTCGAGCGCCCCGATCCTGTCGCGCAGACCGATCAGCCCGCTACCGCCGGCGCCAATCTCGGCGCCACCGACGCCGTCGTCGCGGACCTCGACTGTCAGCTGCCCGTCGGTCGGCTGCACCCGTACCGAGGCGGTGGTCGCCTTCGCGTGTTTGACCACGTTCGCGAGCGCCTCCGAGCACAAGAAGTAGACGCTCGACTCGAGCGCCTTCGGTAGCTCGAGCTCGTCAACATCGACCGAGAGTGGCATTGGCATCCGGGCGGCGAGCGCCTCGAGCGCTGCTTTGAGGCCCATATCGCTGAGGATCGCCGGGTGCACGCCGGCCGCGAGCTCGCGCAGCGTCTCGACCCCGGTCTCCACCTGTGTGGCCGCGAGATCGACCAGCTCCCGGGAGCGCCCAGGATCGGAGGAGCGCTTCTGCTGCGCCAGCTGAAGATCGATCAACGCGGTCAGGAACTGCTGCTGCGCGCCGTCGTGGATATCGCGCGCCAGCCTCGCCCGCGCCGCGTCGGTTGCTTCGATCACCCGCCGGCGTGCCGCCACGAGCTGGGCCCGGCCGTCGGCGTTCGCGATCGCCGTGGCGAGCAGCTCGGTGAAGCCCGCGAGCTCGTGCTCGATGCCGACCGGAAGCGCGTCCTCGTGGGATGAGGCGACGGTCATCACTCCCCACAGCTGCCCCTCGACCTTGACCGGCGCTCCGGCCGACGATCGCGCCCCACTGCCGCGTGCGACTGCGGTGACGGCGGTGGCATCGTCCGCGAGCTGGTCGACGCGCGCGGGCTGCCCCGTCTCGAACACGGCAGTCGTCACGTTGCGCCCGCCGATTGTCACGGTCTTCCCGACCCAGTCCGCCTCGCCGAAGCTGCTCCAGCCGCCCACAAACTCGATCGATCGCTCCGGCGTGTAGCGGCCGACCAGCGCCAGCTCCACACCCGGGAGAACCTTCCCCACTTCCTCGGCGACCGCGCCGAACACCATCGACGGGGGGACGCCACGCGCGACCAGCGTTGCCACCCGTCGCAGACCCGTCTGCTCGTCGGCGAAGTGGCGGAGCTCCGTACGGGCCTCGGCGTTGGCGATCGCCGTCGCGGCGAGATCGGTGAAGCCCGATAGCCGGTCCTCGGTATCGGGCGGCAAGCTCGCATCGGTCTCGCTCGAGACAGTCATCACGCCCCACAACTGCCCCTCCACCGTGATCGGCACACCGACGGAGGATCGGATGCCGACCCCCTGAGCCCACCCCGCGACGTCGCCCGAAGCCGCGTCGTAGCTGTCGACCCGCGCCGGGCTGGCGCTGCTGAAGACGGCCGACGCGACGTTTCGTCCGCCGAGCTTGACGTCCTTGCCCAGCGGGACGGCATTACCGTCCCTGCGCCACCCGACGATCCCGGTCGCGGATGGCCCTGGACCGTAGCGGGCGATCATGGCGATGTCCGTCGACATCAGCCTTCCGGCCTCCTCCGCGACCGCGCTGAACACGACGTCACGAGCGACGCCACGGGCGACGAGCGTGGCCACGCGACGCAGGGCGGCTTCCTCTCGTGCAGCGCGACGACTTTCCGTGATGTCACGTCCAACGAGATAGATGAGCCCTTCCTCGGCAACAGGCCGCGCGCTCCACTGCAGCCAGCGGGCCGACCCATCGGCGCAGACGTTCCGGTTCTCGACTTGCCCGAACTGCTCGCCGCGTCTCAGCGCGGAATAGGCCTCGTTCGACCGCTCGCGGTCGTCCGGATGGATGAAATCGACCGCCGGGCGAGACAGCAGAACCTCGCGGGGATACCCGAGCGTGCGCTCGACCGCCGGGTTGACGCGCTTGAAATAGCCGTCGAACCCGATGACGCATAGCAGGTCGATCGACATCTCGAAGATCCGGGCCGTCTCACGCTCGGCGTGCACCTGCCGGTCCTGCAGCTCGCCGAAGGCGGCCATCGTGTCGTTCATGCCGGCGGCCAGCTGCGACCACACGCCCTCGAGCCCGCCCAGGTCGACTCTGTGGTCGAGCCGGTTCTCTCTGACCGCGCGGTTTTTCGCATCGATCTCGTCCACGAGCCTGTCCGCCGTGGCGTCAACGTCGCGGAACGCGGCCGCGACGTCTCCGATCTCATCCCGGCTGGAGTAGTCCACCCGAGCGGCGACATCACCGCGAGCCAAACCGCGCGCCGCCGCCGACACCTCGCGCAGCGGGCCCGTGATCGAGCGCCGCAGCGCCAGCGCCAGCGCCGTCACCAGCACGAGGACGCCCAGCGACAAGGCCACGTCGCGCACAGCCGCGGTGCGCGCGCTATCGAGCTCGTCCGACACGACGGCAACCAGATTCCGGCCGGCCGCTGCGGCAACTCCTCGTAGCGCATCGATTCTGGCGCCTGAGATCGCGAGCCACTGCTGCAGCGAGGTACCGTGTATCGCCGCCGCGGGTCTGGCGGCAAGCTCGTCTCGAAAGCGCTGAACCGCTACCCCCGCCGGGCTGAAGAGAACTGCGTCCAAATCGGACACCAGCGGTCCGGCCGCGTTCTGGCGGAACGTATTCAGCTCGGCGGTCTCCAACGCAGGCCACGGAGATGCGGTCGGCTGTGGCCGCGGGCCGCGTGTGGCGAGCAGCGTGGCCACGAACACGCGCTCGCGCGAGGCGGACTCGATCGTCTGAAGAATCGGGCCGTACGCGGCCGCGGCCCGCCCGGAAGCCGGCGATGGGGCGCCGCCGTCGAGCGCCGCCGCGAGCGAGAGCACGTTCTGCATGATCACGCTGTATCCGGCAATGGCCTGTTCCGGACCGAGCGAACCGGCGTCGAGTTGGAGGACCAGCGCCCGGCGCTGCCGGCGGGCGGCGTCCAGGCTGCCAACGACATCGACCGGCGCGGCCACGCGGACGGCTGCTGCGCGGGCCTGCTCGAACGCCTGAGTCGTCGTACGCTCGTACGTAGCCAGCAGCGTGTCTGACGCGGCACTGGGGCCCACGCGCACGAGGACAGCCGCGCGTCGCTCGTGCTCGAGATCCGCTGCCAACGGCGCGAGGGCAAACGACAGCCGGGCCCGAGCACGGTAGCTGCTCAACCGGTGGGCATCGCGGTAGTCGGACACCGCGGACGCCACCGCCAGGGCGACCACGCCGCACGCGGGAAGCATCGCCAGCAGCAGCAGCTTGGTCCCGACCCGCATCCGCTTTATCGGCGAGGCGAGGTTACGGAGCCGCAGGCGCGCTGGAGGCGTCCGCTCAGCGCCCTGTATTGGCGTAGTAGTCATGGGCGATCAAATCAGCTCTCACCGATCGCGCGGCGACATCGAGCGTCGGCTTGACTGGCCTGCGGCCGACGACGATCGCCTGGAAGGCATTGGCGAACGCCGCGGTGAGCGCGGGGTACGCGGGGGTCTGCGGGCGCGATCTCGCCACCCCGTCCTCGAGTTGCTCGACGTAGAGGTGCTCCGGACCACCCGCGGCGAACCGCGGCGAGAGCCGGATCGCGCTGTACGTGCCTGGGATCGCGCCGTTGGCGCGAGTCATCTGAACGACCTCGGCCGGGCGCAGCAGGAACGAGATGAATCGCCACGCGGCGTCGCCGTCGGTGGCGTTCGCGGTGATGCCCCATTGCCACGAGCCCATGTCGGTGGCGTCGTGTGGCCCGAAGCGCGGAAGCGGAACGATCTGGACATCGCCCGGGAAGGCCTTGCTGTACGCGTCGAACAGCCAATGCCCCACCCACGAGATCGGCGCCTTCCCCTGCTCGAACGCCATACCGTCACGGTTCGGGTTCACGTATCCGGCCTTGGCCCAGCCCTGGATGACCGTAAGCACTTTCGTCGCCGGGGCCCCGTTCAGAAAGCCGTCGACCCGGCGGTAGCCGTGGCGGTCGATCAGATCGCCGCCGGCTGACCAGACGGCGGGCGCAAAGCCGTACGTGTTCCACTCGGGCGCTTTACTGTCGTAGTTGATCTGAAGGTCGAGCGGCTGCCGGTAGCCGATCGCTCTGAGACGCGCCAGTATCCGAGTGAACTCGGCGGCGGTCCACGCCTGGCTCGGGTCCGTCGGGAGCGGGATTCCAGCCTTCCGAAGGACGGATCGCCGCACGTACAGGCCGAGGCCCGAGTCGAACGTCCCGACGCCCCACATTCGACCCGCGTACGTCCCCTGCTGGCGAATCGACGGCAGCAGGTCCGTGCGCTGGCGCTCGGTCAGGCACGAGTCGATCGGCTTGAGGTCTCCCGCCCATGCGTAGTTGTAGAGATTGGGCCCGTCGAGGTCGAGAACGTCCGGCAGGTTTCCGCTCGCCGCTGCCGTGGCTACTTCCCGGGCGTAGTCGACCTCCGGCAGCGTGATCAGCGTGACGCGGACGAGCCGCTGCGACCGGTTGAACGCTGCCACCTGCCGAACCATCGTGTGCCGCTCGGCGCCGACGCTGGCGCTGGCGTGAAACCAGACCGTGATGTAGGTGGTGCCGGTCAGCTTGCCGCGGCATGTTGTGTCGCCGGCCACGCCGCGAAGGGACGCAGCGGAGCCGCACGCGCTCAGCGCCACGCAGGCGGTCAAGGCTCCGACAACCGCAATGAGCGGTTCGCACCGCCGTCGTCGTGTGCGCGGTCCCATTCCAACTCACTCTGCTCGGTCGTCGCGCCCTGCTACGAGCAGCGCGACCAAGCCACGATGCTACCCGGCGGTGACCGAGAGCCGTGACGTCTCAGGACCGCTGGCGACGATGCGTTGGTCCGCTCTGATCCCGTTGCGCTCTCGATGACTCGCCTGCGCGGCGGTGGTGGCATCAGAAAGCTGTCGGCGCCAACGCGCGAGCTTGTCGCGCTGGCAGACGCTGCAGGTGCCGCAGAAGTACGTGGTGTGATGCGTGCACATGGGCAACTCCAGTCGGTTCGTCAACGCACGAGACGTTCTTCACTTACTCGCCGAAGTTAGGTTCGGAGCGGGTGACGTGTCGTCACGCACATCGGATGATTCACGCGGCGGCGAATCACCCCAGCCGCCTGACGAGCCATCACCCGGTCAACCCTCAGACTGCGCACATGAGCTCACGTGTCCTATTCACAAGCGTGCTCGTCGGGGTCGACCATGATCAGGGCGGCCGTGACGCGATTTCGCTCGCGAAGCAGTTGCGAGCGGGCGAGGGGGGCTCACGCTCGCACGCGTCTACGTGGAGGAACCAATCGTCTACCGCGGTGTCAGTGCGCAGTACGAAGCGTCGCAGCGTCAGGACGACCTCGAGCGGCTGAGACAGGCATCCGAGCAAACCGGAGTGCGAGCACAGCTGCGTTGGTGCCGAGCTTCCTCGGTCGGGCGCGGTCTGCACGAGCTCTGCGGGCCCATCGGCGCGGACCTCCTCGTCGTCGGTGCATCTCGACGCCGTGCGCCTGCGCGTGCTCTGCTCGGCGACGATACCCGCGGCGCCCTCGACGGGTCCCCGTGTGCGGTGGCGATCGCGCCCGTCGGCTACGGTCAGCGGCTGAGGCAGCACAGCGACGCGGTCGACCTGCTGGTGAGCGGCCCGCACGGTGAGCACCAGACCCGACGGCTGCACGGGCGGACCCTGCGTGAACTGACGCGAACAGGGCAGCGCCCGGTCCTCATCCTGCCGCCGAAGGTGGCCTAAAGCGCCGGTGGGCCGCCACGGTCGAACGTGCGCGGCCGCTTCGGCCTAGGCGCGCACGGCGGGTCCGACAACCGTTGGGCAGCGAGCGTCATGTAGCAGCGTCCAGGCAGTGCTCCCAGCGCGCAGCGGTTCGACAGTTCCAGAGCGGCACGATCCGATGAAGACCAAACCCATCTCATTCGGAAGGACCACCGGCGCACCGGGATGAACGGCAACGAGCATCACCTCCGCCGTCGTCACGGCGGCGATCGTCGCCGCCAGAGCTGCCGCGTCCCGGCTCTCCGGGTAACCATCCACTGCCACCGCAATCAGCGCTGGAGCGGCGTTGGCACGCGAGCGACGCTGTAGGTGAGTTGACTCGGATCCGCTCATGCTTCCTCCTTCGGTGCAACGCACACTTCAGGCGCCCGAGCCGGATGATGTCGTCGCCCCGTCACCCGGAGCGGGCCCGAGCCTCCCGGACGCCGCCACTCTGGCGGTGGGATCGCCGCCACGCCCCCGCAGGAGCACAGCGCAGCCAACGGCGATGATGGCGCCGATCAAGGGCCCGGCGACGTATACCCAGTAGGAGCTCCAGTCGCCGCTCACCAGCGCAGGGCCAAATGAGCGTGCCGGGTTCATCGACGTTCCGCTGACCGGCGCCGCCCACAGTCCGGCGAGCGCGATGTACCCGCCCACGCCGAGGGCGCCCACCGAGCCAAGGTTCTGTGCCTGCGAGGACGTTCCCAGAATCACGCTGACAAGCCCGCCGGTCAGCGCGATCTCGAGCACGAACGCCTGCCAAGCGTGATAGCCCGGCCCGGGCAGCGTCGCCCCGAGATGCTCGACGTTTCCGAACACCGCCAGGAGAAACAACGCCGCTAGGGCAGCGCCGATCAGCTGCGCGAGGACGTAGCCCGGCACGCGCCTCCAGGAAAAGTCGCCCCGCAGCGCGAACGCGATCGACACCACCGGATTGAGATGCGCACCCGAGACCGCGCCCATGAACAGGATCACCGCCATCACCATCAATCCCGGAGCCACGACAGCGGCAGACAAGCTGACCTGACCTTTGGAGTGGAGCAGGCCGCCTCCGGCCGCCGCCAGGACGAGCAGAAACGTCCCGAGGACTTCGCTGAACAGCCGGCGGTAGGCGAACCGCGGATCCTCGAATTCCTCCCGTGAGCCGAACTCGAGCGCGAGCCGATGCCGGGCCCGCTGCTGGTCACGTCCACTGAGAGTTATCTGCTCGCGATCGTCCATGGTCACGGGGCGGCTGGGGGTGTCTCACCCGACGCGACGCCAGGTTGACGAGCTCCATCTACGCCGGTTGCCTGACTGGGCCTCCCGGCCGTTCCCCGTCGCAGCTGACGCTCCGCCGCAGCCAGAACTGTCTGGCGGCGGCGATGAACGCGCTCGTAAAGCATCACGGCGGCAATCTCTTCGCGACCCGCCTCGGCGAGCCTCGCGATCACCTCGTGTGCGCTCATGTGCACGTAGCCGTTCCACGGCTCCCTGACGTGTACTTCGGCCCCGGCGCCTTCCTCAGCACCGGGTTCGGCGAAACCCTGCACGAACTGCAGCCCTTCCGAGACGTGCCTCGGCGCGGACGGGTCCCGCGGTGAAGCAGCCGGGACCGCCCATGAGGGCGCGATCGATGTCCTCGACGGCGGTTCAGCTGCCGGGGCGTGCGCCGTCATCGGCTGCGTTCGCGCCTCCGGTCCGCGCGCCGCGCCGGGAGCGGGCTGCCCGGATGGTCGATTCGACGTTGTCTCGGAAGTCGATGCTGCATCGATTAGCCGCATGGTGACCCCGAGCGCCACGCCCGCCGCCTGTGCTGTCACACGGACGCCCAGACGGGTAGCGCACGCGACCATCCGCAGGGGCGTCTTGATCATCTCGTCGCACATGTCGTCCCAGCGCCGTGGTCGTGCCCCGGAGGGATGCGCTGCTCGCGGTTGTTGTTCATGCCGCGAGTCTGGGGACGGCGTAGGTGAGCAGTCGTCACCCGGTTTGCGTGATTCGCCGACGGCCGACCAGCGCGCGCCGTGAGATCTGGCAAATCGCGTGATGCCCCTAGAGTCCTGCGGACGCTGACACTGGTTGCTAGGGCCCACTGACCATGACCTCAGCCGGAGCGACCAGCATGGACCCGAGCCCCATAGTCATCCGCCCGATCCGGGCCGACGACAAGGAGATCCTCGTCGGCGGGCTACATCGCCTCTCGCCAGAGTCGCGCTATCGACGGTTCTTCGCGCCCAAGGCAAAGCTGAGCGCCACGCAGCTTCGCTACTTGACCGAGGTCGATCACCATACGCACGAGGCGCTGGTGGCGATCGATCCGAGAACGGGTGAGGGCGTTGGCGTGGCCCGCTTCATTCGCTCGCCGACGGAGCCGTGCGATGCGGAGGCCGCCGTCGCGGTTGTGGACGCGTGGCACGGCTGCGGGGTTGCCACGGCCCTGCTCGAGGCGCGCGTGGCGCGCGCCCGCGAGGAAGGGATCACCTGCTTCACGGCCTCGGTGCTCGTCGAGAACGCGGCGATGCTCAACCTGATCCACGAACTCGGGGACACGACCGTCGTTCAGGGCGGCGCGGGCGTGGTCGAGCTACGTATCGATCTTCGGCACCGCGCGATGCCGGAAGGCCTCGCCCACACTGTTCGGGCCGCCGCGCGCCGAGACGTGACCGTAAGGCCCGGGCATCCAGTGGTGGCGTATGGCGAATCACGCAAAAAGCGGATGACGCGTCACCCACGCGCCGGGTGAGGTATGCCTATGCGGACCCGTCTTGGCCATGTCGCGGACGCCGTCGATCGCCGGCCGACGCGCCCCTGGACACGGCCACTTCCGGGCTCGATCGACGGGGTTGCTGGTGCGGCTCACCAGAGCTGCAGATCACTCGGGTCTGTGGCTGGTGCTCGCGGCGGCGGGGGCGTCGTTCGCAAGCAAGTGCGGCCGGCGGCTCCCGCGCACGGCGTCCTAGCGCCTCCAGTTTCGCGTTCGCAGTGGCCGCGAGCCCGGAGCTGCCGGGAGCGGGACCGCTCCTGCTGCCGCTGGCCGCCTGCGATGAGTTGGACTTCCTGCAGCTGTCGTCTACTTCGCGCGGGATGGCGAGCGTGTGCTGATCTCGACGCTGGCGGATCGACTCAAGGCGCGGGACGTCGTGCGGGGCGGGTGGGCATCGATCTGCGTCATGGGACACGAGCCGCCATATCCATCGGCGACCTTCTCGGGTCCGGCCGAGATCCTGACCGAGAGCATCGGGATCGCGACGGCCGCGATCATGCAACGGATCACTCGCGCCGCAGATCCGCCCGAGCCGATGACCGACGACGCGTCGGACATCGGCCGGGTGATCCCGGCGATCACCGTCGAGCGCGTCAGCTCGGCCAACTACATCACGCAAAGTGCGTGATGACCGCTCACCTGCTCGCGGGTGACGATGCCGAGAGAGATGGCCCGGGTGCAGCAGGCCTCGGGTCCCACCGACAGCAAAAGGAGCCTTCATGCACCTCTTGGCATCGATCACCTTCGGACAGGTCCTTCTCACGGTCGTGGAGATCGCGCTGCTCGCGACGTGGTTGTGGGTAGCGGTCAGTGTCGTTTCCGACGTGTATCACAGCCGCGATCTGTCGAGCCCGGCCAAAGCCGGCTGGATGTTGCTGATCATCCTGATCCCGCTATTGGGCGTGCTGATCTACGTGATCGCCCGCGGCGACGAGATGAGCGAGCACGAGATCGGCAGCGAACAGCAGCTCGAGGATCTGCGCAGCCGCCGGGTGCTCACCGACGATGAGTTCCAGCGCGCCACCGACCGGATCGCCCGGCGGGCGGTGAGTTCGGCGAAGTCCGACGACGTCGCGGCGCTCGAGGAGCTGCGGGCTCACGGCGTGCTGTCCGACGATGAGTTCAGGCGCGCCAAGGATACGGTGGCCGCGTAGCCGAGCGCGCGGATGCGGTCCTGAACCAAGGCTCGGCTGATCATGGGCGACGTCGCATCGACCCGCAGCGCCGTGCGGATCACCTTGGCCGTTGCCGGGACCGCATTCGCGCTCTACCTGGTCTACTTGCTCCGCGGCGTGGTGGAGCTGATCGTGCTGGGGGTGTTCGTCGCGCTCTGCCTCGGCCCGTTCGTCGAGTTCCTGACCCGCCGGCGGACGCCCCGGGTGCTGGCGATCCTGGCGGCCTACGTCACGCTGATCGGGTCGATCTTCGTCCTCGGTCTGGTTGCGGTTCCTCCGATCGTCAGCCAGATCGAGTCCGGAGTCCGCCAGCTCCCCAACGCCATCACCAAGCTGCGGGAGAACGCGACCTTCCGCCAGTACGACGACAAGTACAAGATCACCGTCAAGCTCCAGAGCGAAGCCCGGAAGCTCCCCACCCAGCTCGCGAGCATCGCGAAGAAGCTCTCAGCGTTCACCGTCGGGGCGTTCTCGGCCGTGACGAAGCTGATCAGCGTCCTGGCGCTGGCCTTCTTCTTGCTGCGCGACGGGCCGCAGCTCTCAAGCCGGCTCTACCGGATCCGCGGCCCCGATCACGAGGACCGGCTGCGCCGTGTTGGCAGCGACATCTACCATTCGGTGGCCGGATACGTCGCCGGGAACATCGCGATCAGCGTGATCGCCGGGCTGGTCGCCTACATCGCGCTGACCGCGATGGGAATCGCGTTCGCCGCGCCGCTGGCCGTGATCGTCGGCGTGTTCGACCTGCTCCCGCTCGTCGGCGCCACGATCGCCGCAATCATCGTCGGGATCGCGACCCTCTTCTACAGCTTTCCCACCGACACGATCATCTGGGCCATCGTCGTGATCGTCTACCAGCAGATCGAGAACAACGTCCTCTCACCGATCGTGTACCGGCGCACCGTGCAGGTCCCCGGGATGCTGGTGCTGATCTCCGTGCTGGTCGGTGCCACGCTGGGAGGGATCATCGGCGCGCTGCTGGCGATCCCGGCGGCGGCGGCGATCCAGATCGTGGTGCGAGACGTGTGGCAGGAGCGCCAGGACGACGTCAGCCAAGCGCCGGCGTCGGGCGTCGAGCGGGCCGACGGCCTCCGTGCTCAAGGCGTACGAGACCGCGGTCAGTCGGAGTCCTTCACCAGCCGGCCGCGGACAGTGAGCTCGGTGGGGTTCGAATCATGCCGACCGTGCTGTGCGTCATCCCGAGTTCGCGATGATCGATGCTCGTGCTGACGTCCACCTCCAGCTCATCGCCGACCGTGCGCAGGCCGGCGTCGGCGTCGAGCGGAATGCTCCTGCCGCCGGAGCTCGTGCGAACGGCCGCAGACGAACCGCGGCTGGTGATCGCGGCCGGTGGCGAGGGCACCGTCGGCTCCGTGGCCGGGTACCTCGCCGGCAGCGACAACGTGCTGATGGTCCTGCCCTTGGGCACCGGCAACGACTCGCGCGCGCTCGACATTCCACTCGACGCGCGGTGTGCTGCCGAGCTGGCCACCAGCGGTCAGATCACCGCAGCCGATCGTGGCCGCCTCACGCGGTCCGGGCAGCCGCCGCCGGACTTCGCACACGCGGCGACCGTTGGGCTGAACGTCGACTTCGCCAAGCTTGCGACGCATGCGTCGGTTCGCGTCCGGCTTGGTCGTCTCACGTACCTGGCAGCAGCCGTGTACGCGATGCGCGAGCGGTCCGCATGCAGGTGTGAGTTGCAGCACGACGGCGTCGTCGGTGAGCTGAACCTGTTGCAGCTGTCGGTGATGAGCGCGCCGGTCATCGGCGGTTCGCTCGGGCTGGACGTGAGAAGTCCCCATCCGGATGATCATCGGCTCGACGTGCTCGCGGTCGAGGACGTCTCGCCGGCCCGGCTCCTCCGTGCCGGCGTGGTCCTACTCCTCGGAATCAAGCGAACGGTTTCGGGCGTCCGCGCATTGCACGGCCAGCGACTCGGAGTCAACTGCGAGAAAGCTCTCGAGGTGACGCTCGACGGAGAGCTCGCCGAGACAATTCCTGGCGAGTTCGAAGTGCGCGCGAATGCTCTGCGCGTGCTTACAGCTCGCTGGGGGCGATCACGCAACCGGCTGACGACGACGCACCCGTTCCGGGTCGAGGCATTCACCAGCGGTGTTGCGCTCTTCGCGCACGTCGGCGGCTTCGTGTTCGGCGTGCTCGTCGCCCTGGGCGTTGGCAGAATGATCACGCCGTAGCCGCGAGCGGCTCCAGGCTGAGCTGCGCCTAGTCGATTGCGCCGCGCGGGCTCACGCCGCCGGGCGGGTCGACGCGGATGATGAGTGTGCTGGAAAGGTCCCACATTGGAACCAAATCCAGAACGCTCACTCGCTGATCCGCTGCATGTGCAGCGGGCACGCGGCGAGTTGATTCGATCACGCAAAGTGCGTGACGACAGCTCACCCGAGGAGGGCCGAAGCTGCACACAAGCTGACATGGCCGGGCGACCTCCGTCGGTCGGGCCGCGCCACTACCACAGGAGGCTCAAATGCAGCTGTTTGCAACATATACCTTCGGGCAGACGCTCCTCACCGTGCTGGAGCTCGCGCTGCTCGTCCTCTGGATCTGGCTCGCAGTCACCGTCGTCATCGACGTGCTTCGCAGCCACGATCTCTCCGGCTGGGCGAAGGCCGCTTGGCTTGTGCTGATCGTCCTGCTGCCGCTGTTGGGCGTGTTGGTGTACATCATCGCCCGCAACGACAAGATGAAGGCCCACCAGGTGAGCGACGCACGCCAACAGGAGATCGCATCCATCGCCGAGCTCGCGGACCTCAAGGATCGAGGCATCCTTACTAACGAGGAGTTCGAGCGCGTCACAGCGCAGCGCCAGCTGTCGAGAAAGGCGCCGCCGTCGCCAGACGAGGACATCGCCGAGCTCGAGAACCTGAAGGAGCGCGGGCTTCTAAGCGAGGAAGAGTTCCAGCGCGCCAAGGCGAAGGCAATGGCGTAGTCGCACGTTCTCGCCGACGCGCAGCGTCAGCGGGACAGGCGACGGCCGGGTTCTCGAGCTTGGCCACGCGGCGCCCCCGCGAGACTACCGCCGGGGCGCTTCAGCGTGTCGGGGACGGGCCGTGGGTGGGTCCGGCTGTGCCGCGGGGGCCCGCCACCCGAGTCGGAGTCGTGACGCGCGCTCGATGTACTGCCGTGGTGGGTAGACAAGGTCCTCCGCGTTCGGCCGACCCTGCTCCATATACCGATGCTTGACGCGTGCGAGCAGCGGGGCGAAGGTCGGGACGCCGCGCCGCGCCGCGCCGTCCCTGCGTGCCTCCCAGTCAACGCTCCACTCGATTGCCGATGTCCAGGTCGACGTCCGTCCATCGCAGCCGGACGATCTGTACCCGGCGACCCATTCCGTAGCCGGCCAGCGCGTAGGGGAGCGCGACATCAAGCGGGAGTGCGGCGGGCAACGACGCGAATTCGGCCCCTGTCAGTGAGACGACGATCCGGCTGGCCCGGTGTGCGCTTGCGGCGATCGACGGCGCTTTCGTGGCCTCGCAGACAGACGTAGGTGTCAGTCTCGAGCGCCTGCTCGAGCCACTCGCGCCCGCGCTCGTGGCCGCGCGGCGTTCGCTGCGCTCACCGGCGCGAGAAACGACTCACATCACGCAAAGTGAGTGACGACGGCTCATCCTTCCGGCCCTCAGGCTGCCGTCACGACGGATGCAACTTCAGCGAAGGTGACACGCATGAAACCCGAACTCACGACGATCGAAGATCTCGACGTGGAGGGCCGGCGCGTGCTGATGCGAACGGACTTCAACGTCCCGCTGAGAGCGCAACTGGATGGCACAGCCGCCCGCATCGCTGACGACCTGAAGCTACGCGCCGCCCTGCCAACGATCGACGAGCTCCGGCGCCGGGGGGCCCGCGTCGTGCTCGTGTCTCACTTGGACCACCCACACGGTCGGGACCGCGGGTTGTCGATGCGACCCGTCGCCACGCGATTGGAGGAGCTGACCGGCGTTGCCGTGCCGGTGGCACCGGCGGTGATCGGTCCGCACGTGCACGAATTGGTCGAGCACGTTGCGCCGGGCGAGATGCTGATGGTCGAGAACGTGCGCCTCGAGCCTGGCGAGCGGCGGGGCGATCCAGGCTTTGCGGCGGCCCTTGCCGACCTGGCCGACCTCTACGTAAACGACGCGTTTGCCGTCTCGCATCGAGCGTATGCCAGCACCGAGGGAGTCGCGCACTGGCTTCCGTCAGCGGCCGGACGCCTGCTGGAGCGAGAGGTGTCAGCCCTGAGCGCGCTCGTCGAGCGTCCGAACCAGCCGTTTGTCGCGTTGCTCGGCGGCACACGCTGAGCGACAAGCTACCGCTGCTGTTGGCCTTGCTGGACCGGGCCAACGTCGTGTGCCTCGGCGGTCGACTCTGCTTCCCCTTCTTGGCCGCCGGGGCCCACAGCATCGGTGCCACCCCGTGCTCTCAGGCGGACCTGAGTGGCGCCCGCCTCGCCCTGGCCACGGCCGCGCGGTCCGGCTGCCGACTCGAGCTCCCGCACGACCTGGTACTGGGTGCCCCGAGTCAGGCCGGGAGGATCGCGCCGCGCACGCTCGACGGCATCGACGTGCCGATTGGCTGGAGTGGGCTCGACATCGGACCCAGGACGGCCGAGCGATACGCGGCCGAGGTTGCGCAGGCGCAGACCGTGCTCTGGAACGGACCGCTGGGCCGCTTCGAAGTTGCGCAATTCGCGCGCGGCACGCAATCGGTGGCCACCGCAATTGCCGCTGCGTCAGCCATGACGGTAGTTGCCGGCGACGACACGGTCGCAGCCCTCCGAGGCCTGGGACTGCAGGATCACGTCAGCCACATCTCCGCTGGTGGGTCGGCGAGCCTTGAGTTCCTCGAAGGTCGTGAGCTCCCGGGGGTACGGGTCCTGATGCGACCGGCGATCCCGGCACGCCGCCCTTCACGGCCAGCCGTCGGAACCGGACAACCCGCATCACGCAAAACGCGCGACGACGGCTCACGCACGCCGATGGCGAGCCACGGCATCAGGCCGTCCGACGACGGGAGATGCAATGGCCATCCCGGAGAAGATGAAGGAAGTGGCCGCCAAGGCCAGGAAGGGCACGGCGGAGCAGGGGCACCGTCTCGCGAAGACCGCCAAGGATGCTGAGACGCGCGCCGCAGGAACAAGGCGCACACGTCCGTGAGCGGATCGCCAAGGCCGGCAAGCGGACCACGGACAAGCTCCGGAGGTCGTGACGCGAACGCGAGACGGGTTCGCCTCGCGTTAGCCAGCGCGGCGCCCGCGGACCGATGACTGGTTCGGCGGGCGCTGGCGCTGAGGGTTCGGCGACCGACGAGGAGGCTGGCAGCGACGCGTCAGCTGACGCCGGCCGCGACGACCTTGATCTCGTTCGTGATGCCGCCGACGCCCTTGATCCGCGAGGCGGTTTCGAACGCGGCGTCGCTGTCCTCCTGATGCTTGACCTCGCCGGTGAGGGTCAGCCAGCCATCCCTGACGTGCACGTCGATGCGGTCGGCCGGCACGCGGTCGTTCGACATCAACGCCTGCAGCGCCGCGCCGCGGATCTCGCCGTCGTCCCAGCGATCCTGCGGATCGAGCGAGAGCTCGTTGTGGACCGACCCGACTCCCGGTGCGGATTTGGCGATCTGGACCGCTGCGTGAATCTGATTGAGGCTGCCGAGCGTGCCGCGAAGGGTGAGGTTGCCGTTGCGCTCGGCCACGGCGATCTCCGCGGGGTGGGGAATCCGCTTGTCGCGAACGTACGACTCGCGGACCTCTTTGACGATGCTGTGCTCGCTGGACATGTAAATGCTCCTCTGTTGGTTGACAGCCAGCATCGGCGGCCCCGAGGTGAAGCGTCATCACGCGAATTGAGTGATTGACAGGCGCCGAGGCGAGCGCGACGGCAATCACGCGAAATGCGTGACGACGGCTCACCCCGCCGCCGAGCACGCTGTCGGCGAGAGAAATCGAGTGCTCGCGTCACCCGGTACGGGGCGTGAGGAGATCCCGCAGCGGAGGGCTGATCATGTCGCAGTCAAACACACAGTCCCAATCCTCAAACGAAGCCGGTCGGAGCGACGCGGGCCCGGGCAAGCGGAAGCCCGCGGGCGACAGGCGCCCGCCGTGGCGGGTCGAGGGCGCCCGGCCATCCGATCCATCCACGCGTTCGCGTCCTCCACACAAGCGACCAAGCCTGTGGGTGCTGTTCGCGGTGATCCTGGCTCTCGACTGGCTGTTCGTTCTGACATATCAACCGGGTGTACCGACTCGGATCCCGGTCCCCTATAGCGTGTTCGTCTCTCAGGTGCAGTCCGGCAACGTGGCGACCGTGACGGCGCAGGGTTCAGCGATCCAGGGAACGCTTCGCCATTCGATCACCTACCCCGCGCGGCATGGGACGACATCGACGGACTTCAAGACCACCCGCCCGGCGTTCGCCGATGATCATCTGCTCACCGAGCTGCTGAGCAGGGGCGCCGTCGTGAACGCCAAGCCGAGCGCGACGGGACAATCGCCGTTGCTCACGATCCTCGGCGGTGTCCTGCCGACCATCCTATTCGTCGGCTTCTGGTTCTGGATCATCCAACGCTCTGCCTCCATGGGCGAAGGCGGCGGGCTCGGCGGCATGTTCGGCATGGGCCGGTCCAAGGCGCATAAGTACGAGGCCAGCGCCGAGCGCACGACATTCGCGGACGTGGCGGGCATCGACGAGGCCCAGGACGAGCTCGAGGAGGTGGTGGACTTCCTCAAGCATCCGGATCGCTACTCGAAGCTCGGCGCGCAGATCCCCCATGGGGTGCTGCTGAGCGGCCAGCCGGGCACCGGCAAGACGCTGCTCGCGCGGGCCGTCGCCGGGGAGGCGAACGTGCCGTTCTACTCGATCTCCGCCTCGGAGTTCGTGGAGATGATCGTCGGCGTCGGCGCCAGCCGGGTGCGGGATCTGTTCGAGCAGGCCAAGGCGGACGCGCCGTCGATCATCTTTATCGACGAGCTCGACGCCATCGGCCGTTCCCGCAGCTCGGGCGGGACGAGCGGCTCCAACGACGAGCGTGAGCAGACGCTCAACCAGATCCTGACCGAGATGGACGGTTTCACCGGCAGCGAGGGCGTGATCGTGCTCGCGGCCACCAACCGGCCGGAGGTGCTCGATTCCGCGCTGCTGCGCGCTGGTCGCTTCGACCGGCGGATCGCGGTTCAAGCACCTGACCAGGAAGGCCGGCTGAAGATCCTGCAGGTCCACACCCGCAGCGTCCCGCTCGAGGACCCGTCCGACCTGGAGGCGATGGCCGCGAGCACTCCGGGGATGGTGGGCGCCGATCTGAAGAACCTCGTCAACGAGGCGGCGCTGAACGCGGCGCGCCGTGGTGCCCAGAAGGTGTCCCGCGCTGACTTCTCAAACGCGCTGGAGCGGATCACGATCGGCGCTGCGCGGCACATCGTCCTCTCGGAGGAGGAACGCCGTCGTACCGCCTACCACGAATCGGGCCACGCCCTGCTCGGGATGCTCCAGCCCGGAGCCGACCCGGTACGGAAGATCTCGATCATCCCACGCGGCCAGGCCCTCGGCGTCACCTATCAGAGCCCGGTCTCGGACCGCTACGGCTATGGCGAGAGCTATCTGCGCGGACGGCTGATCGGGATTCTCGGAGGGCGCGCGGCCGAGATCCTCATCTACGGCGAGAGCACCACAGGCCCCGAGAACGACCTCGAGCAGGCGACCGCGATCGCCCGGCAGATGGTCGGCCGCTGGGGCATGTCCGAGGAGGTTGGCGCGATCTCGGCCCTGCCGCGGTCGGCCGGCGACAACTACATGCCCGCGGGTGAGCTCTCACAGCACACGCTCGAGCTGATCGACGACGAGGTCAAGCGGATCATCTCCGAGTGCGCCGAGGAGGCGAACCAGACGTTGGCCGAGCACCGCGAGCAGCTCGACCACCTGGCGGAAACGCTGCTGGCGAGCGAGACGCTCGACGAGGCTGACGCGTACGCCGCCGCGGGCATCCCGCGGCACCGACGGCGGAGCCGCCGGTGACCGCCACCGCCTGACCCTCAGCCCGCCATCGCTGTGCCGGACCTCAGACTGCCGGTTGCCCGGCGGCCACTCCAGCGCGAGTCGTCGCGCGCCGTGACGGCCGCCTGGTGACGCTCTCGCTCCGACCGCGCTACGTCCCCGCCGATCGCCATATGGAGCTCGGTTTCGCCTTCGGCGAGACGCGGAGGAACGTGGGCGCGGGAAGGGCCGCCTCGCTGGCCGGAAGCGGGCCTTGGACCGCGACCAAGCAGACCGTCTCCGCTGTGGTGCATGTCTTCGAACCCAAGGAGCGCAAGCAGCTGCATGGCGTGGTCGGGGGATACGTAGTGGCCCAGAAATCGTTCGCCGAGTCAACGTCGCTGGCGTTGGAAGTGCTGGCTCTGATCTCCCTCTCGCTCGGCATCGTCAACCCGTTCCCGTTCCTGCCGCTCGACGGCGGGCAGATCGCGATGGCGCTGGCGGAGAAGATCACCGGGAGACCTGTCCCGTTCGAGGTGATGGAGCGCGCGAGCGCACTGGGTTCACCTTCATCCTGATCCTGTTCGTCGTCGGGCTAGCCAACGACATCTCGATGCTGAACGGCTCTGGGTTCAATGTCCGGGGCCGCAGGTTCCGATCACGCAAAGCGCGTGATGACTAGTCACCCGCTCCCACACGAGGATCGCTGGGGTAAAGCAAAGGCCCATAGGAGGTTCTCATGTTCATGGGTCCTGACTCTCCGGATCAGTTCCCGCGCCGATTGACGCGGGAGCTGGCCGAGAGCGTGACTAAGTACTGGTGGGTACTGCTCGTGGAGGGGTTGACCCTCATCGTCGCGGGCGTGCTCATCTTCGGGATCGACTGGTCGGTCAGAAGCCTGTCGATCTTCATCGGCGCTCTGTTCATCCTGCACGGCATCTCGATGGCGTTCGTTCGAGAGTTTGGACGCACGGCGCGTGTGACCAACGGCGTCAGCGGCGTGGCCTCGGTCGCGGCGGGAGTGGCGATCATCGCCTGGCCGCATCCCGGCCTGACGGCGGTCGGCATCTTCCTCGGCTCGTGGCTGATCGTGGTCGGGACGATCACGATCAGTGGCTCGTTCGCCGCCCGGGGCGTCATCCCCGACTGGTGGATGTGGCTGATCCTCGGGCTGCTCGAGGTTCCGCTCGGCGTCCTGGCGCTTGCCGATCCGGGCGGCACGCTCGCCGCGCTGATCACGGTGGCCGGGATCTGGGCGGTTGCTGCCGGCGTCATGTACGTCGTGGCGTCCTTCCAGCTCAAGCGGCTGCCGCAGTGCGTCGAGGAGCTCGAGAACGAGGCGAGCAGCAACAGCCATCGCCGCGACGCCGCGCCGGACATCGGGCGTCGTTCACCGAGCCACGCGGTCTGAACTGTGTGCCACCATGGGAGGGTGCGGTCATCGGGACCGCACCCTCGCACTGGGGGCGTGACACTCCGCGATGCCCCGCGCGGTCTCCGGGCAACTCGACCATCAGGCGCGCAGCCGCCTCGCCCGAGCTAACCCGGCACGACCAGCACCGGCCGGTGCGAGTGGCGAACGCGTTTCAGCGCCGCGCTTTCCGGCGACGGGGTCGTGGAGCGGTGTCCCACGACGATGCACGCGGCATCGGTGTCAGCCGCCAGTTCGAGCAGCCGGTCCGAAACCGATCCGCGCCCCTCCACGGCGAGCGAGCGAGCCTCACGGCCGCCGCGCCGCGGCCCGAGCGGCGCCCTCAGCGGGCAGCTGCGAGAGAAACTCAGCCTGCTGCTGATCGAGCCTGGCGAGGCGACGTCAGGTCTCGGCGGGTCGCGGCCCGGGCAGCGTCTGGCGGAGCAGGGCGACATCGTCGACCGGCTCGAGGACTGACGCGACGCGCATCTCACGGTCGGCGAGCAGCGCAGCCGCGGCATCCACCGCAGCCCGAGCTTCATCAGATGCGTCGTAGCAGGCGAGAACCGGCCCATGCCCCTCTGCGGCGCTGGAGTCACCGTGCGCAGGGATAACGAGCACGGGGACCTCTGCGCGGCGCGCCACGGCCGTTGACACGTCGCCCGGAAACGGGCCCGCCTGCGGCGGCCCGCCACGCGGGGCGACCACGATCGCGCTGAGATGATGGTGGCGGGCCCGCGCGAGGATTGTGCGGAGGGTCATCTGACCGCGAATTTCGATCGCGCGTCCGGGTCGTAAGAGGCCCGCCGCACGCGCGGCAATGCCATGCATGCGGGCCGCGTCATCGCCGTAGACCAGGACCGGACGTGCTTGTGGGTCCGCTTCCCATGGTTCTCAGGACTCCTTTTGGTCGGCGCTGTCCGGTGCGGGCGACGCGGCAAATCGCCGGCGCAGGCGCCAATACGCGATGGCGCCGGGGACCGTCGGAAGCCAGTAGGAGATCGTCCGGTACGCGAGCACAGCCAGCAGCGCCAGCTGACTCGCCACTCCAAAGGCGAGGAACGCACCGATCATCCCGCCCTCCACACCGCCGATTCCCCCGGGAAGAGGCAGCACGTTCGCGAGCGATCCCACGTAGTAGCTCATCACCAGTACCGCACCGGGAGGCGAGTGGCCGAAGGCGTGAAACGCCGCCCAGAGCACGCCGATATCGAATCCCCATCCTGCCAGCGCGCCCACGATTGACCGGTCGCGTCGCTTCACAAGGTCGATCGCCGCCAGCAGCCCGGCGTGAATCGAGCGCGGCACGGTGGCAATTCGTCGCCACCTGCCCGCCGCGTGTCCGCTCGACCGCTCTGCCCGCCGACGCAGGAACCTCTCGACCGGCTCGTCGACGAACAGCATCGACAGCACGATCACGATCACGGCAGTCGCGAAAACGGCCGGAATCAGCGTCATGCCGACGGGAGCGCTGCCGGAGAACAAGCCGAGGTACAGCCCAAACCCCGCGATCGCTATCGCCGCCATGTAGACGCCGTAGGTGAGGATCTCGAAGCAGACCATCCCGTCTGCGACCTGCGCCCCGGACAGGCCGTAGGCGTGCAACGCCCAGGCCGTGAGCGCGATCCCACCAGCGCCCGCGGCCGCTGCCACCTTGGTGGCCGCTGCCCCCGCCAGCGTGATCTGCGAGCTTCCGCTCCAGCCGATGCCGTTGTCGCGCGCGCCGAACACTCCGTGGAACAGCACGATTGATCCGGCGTAGGACAGCGCCTCCAGCACGACGCCGAGCGCCAGCCACCACACGTCTCCTCGCCGCAACAGCCTCAGCGTCGGGCCCAGACCGACGAGTCGCGGCACGACGTAGTAGACGAACCCCGCCGCGACCACGGCGGCGATCACTCCGCTCACCGCGGCCTTGTGCCGCCTCCAGAACGACGGCTGGCGACCGGCAGGATCCGACCGGTCGGCTGAACCGGCCAGCGTTTCGCGATCACGAGCAGCACGAGATTCCACGGCCTCAATCTGCAGCTCACGCGGGTGAGGCGTCATCACACGGTTTGCGTGATGACGCCTCACCCCGGACTGCGTCAACCTGGCTGCGTGTTCGAAAACGTCGTAGTCGGTGTCGACGACTACCAGGCCGGGCGTGCTGCGCTCGAGCTCGCCAACGCGCTGCTCGCGCGCGAGGGTCGCGCCACGCTCGTGTATGTCGAGCTCCTTCAGAGCGAAGGCGACGCAGACGCGGGCACCGGTCCGGCCGGACTCCACAGGAAACAGCAGCTTCGTGTTAACCGATCCGCGCACAATCGAGAGCGACGTGCGAGACGCGCTTCAGCGTGACGCTCGGATCAAGCGCCCCGAGCTGATCGCCATTTCGGTGGACATGATCGGCACCGTCGTACTCGGCGGAACCGTCGCGACGATTTGTCAGCGTCGCGCGGCGGTGCACGATGCGCAGCGGATCGACGGCGTGTTTGAGGTGATCGACCATTTGAGGGTGCACCCGCCGGTGGGACCGCTCCGCACCGATGACGAGATCCGAGCCGCCGCGCTGCGGCGGCTGAACGGTGACTGCAGAATTCACGCCGAGCAGATCCGCGTCAAGGTCGCGCGCGGCCGCGTGACGCTCACCGGATACGTCCGGCACGCATCCGAGCGGCTGCACGCCGAAAACGACGTCGCGAGCGTGGACGGCGTCGCTCAGCTAGCCAACCAGATCGACGTCAGATAGGCCGGCGGGGCAGGCTTCGCTCAGCGCCCGACGCGAGTTTCACCTCGCGTCAGGGCCCCGATCACGCGAACTGCGTGATGACCGCTCACCCGGTGCACACGGAATCTGTGGCCATGACATCAACCCAGGACGCGATCCTGACGACACTGAGGTCCAGCCATGCTCCCGCTATCTGACGGAATCCGTGCCAAGCGGTTCCCGTACGTCAACGTCGCACTGATCGTCGCGAACTTCCTCGTGTGGATCCTGTACGAGCTTCCACACCTGGGCTCGACGGTTGTCCACTCCTCCTTCTACCCATGCACGGTCAACGGTGCATGTCACCACGCCCTGCCATGGGAGGTCAGCTGGTTCACGTCGATGTTCATGCACGGCAGCTGGGGCCACATTCTCGGCAACATGCTGTTCCTGGCCATCTTCGGCAAGAACGTCGAGGATGCGTTCGGGCACCTGCGCTACCTGGGCTTCTATATCGCCGGCGGGTTCATGGCCAGCTTGCTGCAGACCGCGATGACGCTGATCGCCGGATCGGCCGGTGCCGCCCAGGTGCCGACGCTCGGGGCCAGCGGCGCGATCGCCGCCGTCCTCGGCGCGTACTTCGTGCTGTATCCGAACTCCAAGGTGCTGACCCTGGTGCTGATCTTCTTTGTCAGGATCCCGGCCTGGGTCTTCCTCGGACTGTGGTTCCTCTACCAGCTGGTCGAGGCGAACTACGGCCTGTTCTCCGCCCACGCGAACGGCGGTGGCGTCGCGTTCTTTGCTCACGTCGGAGGCTTCATCTTCGGGGTGATCGTCGCCCGCTTGCACCTGACGGAACGAACCAGCCGCCGGGGCACCGTCTCGCGACTGAGTTACGGCTAGCGATAGCGAGCCCGTGAGATCACGCAAACCGGATGACGCCCGCTCACCCCGTTGACCCGGATCCTGTACGTATGTTCAGAAACACTGTCGTAGGCGTGAGTGATGATCGGGCCGGGCGCGACGCGATCGCGTTAGCCCGCACGCTTCGCGGCGGAGAGAACGAGGTGACACTGCTCCACGTCCAGCTCGTCGTCGGGAGACCGGCTCCGGACTCAGGTGCCGTGATGAACGCTGCCAAGCGCCGGACCACGCTGGAACGACTGACGAGGCTCGCAGACGAGTGCGCAATAAACGCCCGGGTGTCATGCATCGAGGCGGGCTCGGTGCGAGACGGTCTGCATGCGTTCGCGCGCTGCCACAACGCAGATCTACTCGTGGTGAGCGCGAGCCACCTCGATGAGCTCGGCCGCGACTTCATCGGTGACGACACCAATGCGGTGCTCGACGACGCACCCTGCGCCATTGCGGTAGCCCCGGCGGGCTACCTCGCGAGGGCAAAACCGATCACCAAAATCGGGGTCGCCTACAACGGCTCGGCCGCTAGCGAACAGGCCCTCGCCCTGGCGAGGACGCTGGCGGCCGAACGCGGCGCCGAGCTCTCGGCATTCGAAGCCGTCGGTGCGCCCATGTACGCCCACGACCCGGCAAACGTCGCCGGGGAGTCGGGGCGACGTGCCGCGGCGGCTCGCCAGCGGGTAGCCGCGCTCGGAGGTGTCGAGCCGGAAGCCCGGACCGGCGACACCGTCGAGGAACTAGCGCGATATGGGCGGTCCGTCGACCTGTTGGTGATCGGCGCGCACGAGTCCCGGCCGATCGATCGCTTTCTGGGTGAAAGCATTTCCCAGCAGCTGGCCGACAATCCGGCTGTGCCGCTGCTCGTGCTCCCACGCCCAACCGTCGCTCATCCCCGAGCCCGGCACCTTCCGGCGAAGGTGATCAGCGGGAGCTCAGCGGCGCGGCGAGGAGACCGAGCTCGCGGGCTCGGGCAACCGCTGAGTTGCGATCGTGGGCGTCGAGCTTGGCGTAGATGTGGCGAAGGTGCGTGCGGACGGTGTTGCCCGAGACGCATAGCTCGGCGGCGATCTCGGGTGCCTTGAGGTTGCTGGGCAGATAGCGGAGGACTCGCAGCTCGGCCTCGCTCAGCTCGTCGCGTAGCGGCGCGGGCTCTCCGCGCCGGGGCGCCGAGGAGCCGGCGAGCACAGCCAGGATCGTTCGCCGCAGCGCCGCGTGAGCGGTTCGGTGTCCAGGCAGCGCCTCGAGCAGCTCGCGCACCGGAGCCAGCACGAACGGCAGGATTACCCCTTCCGGCTCAGCGAGCTCGAGCGCCCGCTCAAGCGAGTCCTCTGTCGCCCGCCGGTCGCTCGCCCGGTGGTAGGCCACAGCTTCCCACAGCGACGCCTCGATCGCCGGCCACCGCGGGTGAAGAGAATCGGCGCTGCGGTCGATCACTGGCGCGAGCGCCTCCACCGCCGCCTCGGCTTGGTCGTCGGCCAGATGGAGGATCGCGGAAGCGATGCGCATCTCGCCCCGCTCACGTTCCTCCGCGCTCATGCCGGCGAGCGCGGCGCGGACTGCGATCGTGTCGCCCTTCGCGATCTGTGTCTGCAGCATGCGGCTGCGTAGCTCGATCCGCAGCGTGTGCTCGGAGGCGAGCAACGTCTGCATGCGCTCCGCCGCGTGAAACGCATCCAGCGCCTCATCGAACCGCCGCTGTGCGAGATGCAGGAGCCCACGCGCGTGGTGAACGAGCAGCTCGGTGCCGGGCTCACCGCTTGGCTGTAGCACGCGCTCGGCGCGGTCGAGCCACTGCTCGCACTCGTCGAACTGTGCCAGCCAGAGCGTTGCCATCGCTCCGGCCGCGAGCGGCGTGACGACGACCGGGTCCTCGCTCCAGCCGTTTGTATCGGCGATGCGCACCGCTTCCTCGCTGCGCCGGAAGCCGGCCGACACAGGCTCTCCGCTCAATGGCTCGGCGATCGCCAGATGGCCCAGAGGCGCTATCTCGAGCCATGGCCGTCCTGCTCGACGCGACAGCTCCAGCGCCTGCTCGAGGTGCTGCCTGGCGGCATCGACTCGCAGGGACCACAACTCGGCGATTCCCAGGTTCATCAGGGCCACGGCCCGATGGCCCTCGCTGGCCGTGCGCGCGATCGCCGGCTGCGCTGCCAGCGCCTGATCCAGAGCGCGGGTCGCGTCGACGGCCGTGTCAAAGTCACCGCGCCAGCGGGCCACGACCAGCCTCAGCACCTCCAGGGTCACCTGAAAGCGCGGCCGCCGCTCCACGGCAACTGTGTCGGCTAGGTGCTGAGCGAGCTGGACATATGCAGTGCTCTCCTCGTACTCGCCACTCAAGAGACGCACGGCGGCAAAGACCAGCGCCAGCTCGGCGTCCGCGGCCGCGACGTCGTCGGGGAACGTGGTCAGCAGGTCTTGAACCGTCGCGATGCGGCCGTCGAGGGCCAGGTCGAAGAAGTGGTCGGCGAGTAGGCGTGAGGCCTCCGACCAATCCCGTGCGGCCTGCGCATGCCTCGTAGCCTCTACGAAATGCTCCTCCTGCGCGAACCATTCCGCTGCTGCTCGGTGCAACGAGACAACGGCTGCCGGGGCCACGCGGCGGAGCTCGAGCTGGAGCAGCTCGGCGAACAGGTGGTGGTAGCGGAACCAGGTTCGCCCGGCATCGAGTGAGGAGACGAATGCGTTCGCATCCTCAAGCTCCTGCAGGATCCTTTCGGATCCTGAGCTGCCCGTGAGGAAGTCGGCCAATGGGCCGCTGACGCGATCCAACACCGACGTGCGCAGTAGGAGTTCACGCACCTCCGCGGGCTCGCGCTCCAAGACCTCGGCCAGGAGGTAGCCGGCGACGGTGCGTTCACTCCCCGAGAACTCGCGCACGAAGCGTGCGGGGTCGGGATGCTGAGCGAGCGAGATGGCCGCCAGGCGCAGTCCAGCCACCCAACCCTCGGTCCGCTCGTAGAGAAGCGCGATGTCCGACTCTGAAAGTCTGATCCCAGCCGACAGCAGCAGCTCCCGGGTCTCGTCGATCGAGAACCGCAGATCAGGGCCTCGAATCTCGTTCAGCAGCCCGCTCAGGCGCAGTCGGTGCAGACCGAGCCGCGGATCCTCGCGCGTGGCCAGCACCACCTGAACCTGAGACGGGAGGTCCGCCAAGAACGTCTCGAGCCATTCGAGCGCCTCAGCCGAATGCAGCTCGTGCAGATCGTCGATGACCAGCACCACCGGCTCCGCGAGCTCGTCGAGCTCGGACAGCATGCGCTCAACGATCAACTCGCCGCTGAAGCTGGGCGATGGCATCGGCCGGTCGATTGATTCGACGACATCCGCCAATGCGTCGATCACCGACAGCCAAAATCGCTGCCCATCCCGCTCCGCGCGCCCGATCGAGACCCATGCCAGGCGATCCCCAAGCCCTTCGGCCTCAGCCCACGAGCGGACGAGCACGGACTTCCCGCTTCCTGCTGCTGCACAGACCAGTGCCACACAACCGGGACCGGCGGAGGACAGGCGGTCAAACAGCCCGGCGCGCGGGACAAGACCCCGCAACGCAACAAGCCGGCCCGACTTGGCCAGGCGCTGTACCGACGTTCCCTCGACCGAAGCTGTCATATCCGGTCCCCGTGTTGGAAACCTCCAACGGAGGATCGCACAACGCGCCGTGCCGGGGCCTCCGTAGAAACCACGGACTGCCTCAAGGAGGCGCCGTGCGCACCGGCGGCGCCATGTCGCCCTCGGCGAGAATCCCGGTGGCCATCTGGTAGAGCCGCGGCTGAAGCAGGTGGTGGTTGGTTCGGTCTATGACCGTCATGTCGACATCCGCGCGCCGCAGCGCCTCGGCGGCGACAGGCCACCAAGCCGGCGCCGACGATCACGACGCGATGCCGGCGGTCTCCCAGCCCGCCGCCGTCGCTGAGCCCCCGACTCGTCGCCATTCTTGCCGTCTCCTTTCCGTCGTCGGTTGACCCCTCGGAGGCTGCGGCAGGTCTGGGTGAGTCCTTGTGACGCTGATCGGGTGATCAGCCGCGCCTGCCAATCCGAATCACGCGGATTGCGTGATGACCGCTCACCCACCCGGGCTTCACCGTCTGCGACATGGATGATGGAACGCCAGCCTTCTCAGAGCGCCTTGGCCAGCAGCGCGCGGCGCGCGCCGACGATCGCGGGCACGAGCGGCTCGAGCAACTCCTCGAGCGTGACTGCGGGGTCGGCCTGAGAGGCTACGAACGCGCCGTCGATCGCGGCGAGCGCGATCCGCGCGAGCCGGACGGTCACGGGGCTGTCGGGGTCGTCGCCGAACGCGAGCGCGATCTGCTCACGGAGGCGGTCGAGCCCGAGCCGGCGTACGCGTGTCACGACCGCCTCGATCTCACCGCCGGCGCGCGCGGGCGGCTGTACGGCGAAGACGATCAGCAGGCGAAGGAAGTTGGGATGGCGCTCGAGCGTTCGGGCCGTGGTCGAGAGGACTGTGGCCAAGTGGGTTGCGGGACGTCCGAGCCGCCGGTTCGGGATGGGCAGATCGTCGAAGAAGCGTTCTGCTCCGCGTTCCATCACCGCGAGCAGGATTCCGTCCTTGGAGCCGTAGTAGTGGTAGACCGAGCTCAGCGGGATCCCGGCTTCCTCGACCACGCGGGCGAGGGTCGCCGCCTCGAATCCGTGCTCTGCCATGACGCGCTCGGCGGCGTCCAGCACGAGCTCGCGGGACCTCATCCCACGACGGTTCGGCCGTACATCGGCAGGGGTTGCCATACCCGGCAGCATATCGAACAAATTGGAGTTGACACTCCAATACATGTTTTGTATCTTGCACTCCAATTCTATTGGCAAGCAGAGGGACACGATGCAATTCACAGCAGCTGACGAGAACGTGCCGGTCTTGATCGTGGGCGGCGGTGGCGCGGGACTGACCGCGTCGATGCTCCTGGCCCGCCAGGGGGTCGAGCACCTGCTCGTCAGCGCGCGCGCGACGACGTCGGATCTGCCCAAGGCGCATGTGCTCAACCAGCGGGCGATGGAGGTGCTGGACGACGTCGGGGCGGCTGAGGCGATCGCGCAGCGGAGCACGCCGGCCGAGCAGATGGCGGCGACGGCGTACTACGCGGGCTTCGCGGGTCCGGACGCCGACTACGGGCATCGGCTCGCTCGACTGGAGGCCTGGGGCGCTGGTGGCGGGCGATGAGTTCTGGCGTGCCGCGAGCCCGTGGCGACAGCTGAACCTTCCCCAGATCCGGCTCGAGCCGCTGCTCAAGGCGCGCGCTGAGGAGCTCTCACCCGGGCGGATCCGTTTCGACCACGAGCTGATCGACCTCGAGCAGGACGAGGACGGCGTACGAGCGTTGATTCGCGAGAACGCCTCCGGCCGCGAATACGCGGTGAAGAGCGACTACCTGCTCGGCGCCGACGGTGGACGGCTGCGTGCGCCGGGCTGATCGGCGTCGAGTACGAGGGGCTCGGGGTGGTGACGCAGACGGCGACGCTCCACGTCTCGGCGGACTTCTCGCGGTGGGCGAAGGATCCCGACGTGCTGATCCGCTGGATCTACTCGCCGCAGAGCGGCGTGCTGGTGGTGATGGTCCCGATGGGACCCGAGCGCTGGGGTCCCGACTCAGAGGAGTGGGTGATCCACCTGAACTACCCCGTCGACTGCGCAGAGACCGACGCACAGGTCGAGGCCGACGCCCGCAAGGCGCTGGGCATCGGGGAGCTGCCGATGGAGATCCACAAGATCACGCGGTGGTCGGTCGAGGCGGTGATCGCCTCTGCGTTCCGCGTCGGGCGCGTGTTCCTGCTGGGAGATGCGGCACATCGCCACCCGCCGACCGGTGGCCTTGGGCTGACCAGCGCGATCCACGACGCGCAGAACCTGTGCTGGAAGCTCGCCGCCGTCCTTGGCGGCCATGCATCGCCGGCGCTGCTCGACACCTACGAGGCCGAGCGGCGGCCGGTGGATCAGCGCAACTGCCAGCGCTCGCTCGAGAACGCGATCAACCACTTCCAGACCGGCGCTGCGACTGGCGTCTCCCCCGAGAACCCCCCGGAGGAGAACATGAAGCAGCTGCGCCGGGTGTGGAGCGGCCGGCCCGAAGACGCTGAGCACCGCTCAACCGTGCTGCGCGGGATGCGCGCGCAGTCGATGGAGTTCTCGGAGCTGAACGTCGAGTACGGCTACAGCTACGAATCGGCCGCGGTCGTCTCCGACGGCACCCGCTGCACCGGATCTGGTCGATGACATCCGCGTGTATCAGCCGTCGACCCGCCCGGGCTCGCCCCTTCCCCACGCGTGGATCGATGACGAGGACGGCAACCGCCGCCCGATCAAGGACCTCGTGGCGCCGGGCCGGTTCCTGCTGATCGCGGGCGAGGACGGCGAAGCGTGGTGCGAAGCGGCCCAGGCGCTCGCCACGGAGGCCAACCTGCCGCTCGACGCGGTGCGCATCGGCCACCTCGACGGCGACGTCTACGACCCGCGCTGCGCGTGGCTGCGCCAGCGCGAGATCCAAAGCGACGGCGCAATCCTCGTTCGACCGGACCGCTTCATCGCCTGGCGACAGGCGACGTCGGCGGAGGACCCGCGGAGCGCGCTCGCCCGCGCGCTGAGCCAGATCCTCGCCCGCCCGATCGACGCGCCGGTTCCGGCAGGAGCGACCGCGTGATGAGGACTCCTGGCGATAGCGCAGAGCCACGGATCGACGCTGACGTGGCGATCGTCGGCTACGGCCCGGTGGGGCAGGCGCTGGCGGCGCTGCTCGGTCGAGCCGGTCACCGGGTGGCGGTGTTCGAGCGCTTCACCGACATCTACCGCCTGCCGCGCGCGGTTCACCTCGATCACGAGATCATGCGGCTGCTGCAGTCACTCGGGCTGGCCGAGGCGCTCGCCGAGGAGATGATCCCGGTCCACGACTACCAGTGGTTCGGGGCCGACGGCAAGCTGCTGCTGCGCTTCGACGTTGAGGGTCTCGCTCGGTCGGGCTGGGAGTCGGACTACATGTTCTTCCAGCCCGAGCTGGAGGCCGCGCTCGACCGCGCTCGGCTGCGCCCAGCCGCGCGTGACCGTCGAACGTGGCTGGGTCGCCGAGGAACTCCTCGACACGGGCACAGGAGTGCGAGCTCACGGTCCGGCGGGTCGATGACGCGTTCGGCGGGCTCGCGCTCACCGGCGATCGGCGAACCGTGCACGCGACGGTGGGTGATCGGTGCCGACGGTGCGAACTCGTTCGTGCGCGAGGCGAGCGGGATCACCCGCCGCGACCTTGGCTTCCAGGAGCGCTGGCTCGTCGTCGACGCCGAGCCGCGGGACATGGACGCGCTCGGCGACCTGCCGATCGCCTGCCAGTGGTGCGATCCGGACCGGCCGACGACCCACGTGCAGAGCGGCCCCCGGCACCGGCGCTGGGAGTTCATGCTGCGGCCCGACGAGCTGGCGGCCGATTTCGAGGATCCCGATCGTGTCTGGTCGCTGCTCGAGCCGTGGTACCGGCCAGCGGACGGGCCGCTGACCCGCAGCACCGTCTACGAGTTCCGCTCGATGCTCGCCAACCAGATGCGCAAGGGGCGCGTGCTGCTCGTCGGCGACGCCGCCCACCTGACCCCGCCGTTCCTCGGTCAGGGATTGTGCTCCGGGCTGCGCGACGCCGCGAACCTTGCCTGGAAGCTCGACCTCGTGCTGCGCGGCCTCGCCCCCGAGCGGCTGCTGGACACCGTCGACGCCGAGCGACAGCCGCAGAACGAGGCCGTGATCCGGCTCGCGATCGAGCTGGGCAAGGTCCTCTGCCAGCTCGACCCCCAGGCTGCCGCCGAGCGCGACGCGGCGTTGCGCGCCGCCGGGCCGCCGCCGCCGCTCGAGCTCGCGCCGCTGACCGCCGGCCTGCTCCACCAGCCCATCGGTGAACCCGATCCGCTTGCCGGGACCCTGAGCGTCCAGGGAGTGGTCGAGCGCGCGGGCCGCGAGGGACGCTTCGACGATGTCGTCGGCGGCGGCTTTCAGCTGATCGTCGCCGACGGCGACCCGTTCGAACATCTCTCCCACCGGCAGCGCACGCTGCTTCGACACCCTTGAGGCGACGGTCGCGTCGCTTGACCCGGCTGCGCCCCACGGTGTCCGCGACTGCGACGGGCGCCTCACCGCGTGGCTGTCCCAGCACAACGCGCACGCCGTGCTCGTCCGCCCCGACTTCTACGTGTTCGGCGGCGCCGCCTCCCCGCAGGCCGTCCCCGCCCTGCTGGACGACCTTCGAACCCAACTGAACATCACCTCGACCCCCGCAACCTCAGGAGCTCTCCGATGACCGACACCACCGTGATCCACCCGACCTTCCACCACGTCAACCTCAAGACAACCCGCCTGCAGGAGATGATCGACTTCTACCGCACGCTCGTCGGTGCCGAGGTCATCTTCCAGGACCAGGTCGGCGCGTGGCTGTCCAACGACGGCGCCAATCACCGGGTCGCGCTGCTGGCGTTCCCGAACTTCGTCGAGGACCCGGACAAGGACACCCGCACCGGGATGCACCACTCGGCGTTCGAGTACGCCAGCTTCGAGGACCTGAACGAGAGCTACCTGCGCCTCACGGACGCAGGCATCACCCCGGCGCTGTGCCTGGACCACGGGATGACCCTCTCCTACTACTACGCCGATCCCGACGGCAACAACGTCGAGCTCCAGGTCGACTGCTTCGGCGACTGGAAGAAGTCGACCGAGTGGATGCGCACCTCGGATGAGTTCAAGGCCAACCCGATCGGCGTGTTCGTCGACCCCGGCCCGGATCGCCGCCGACCACGCGAATGGCATGAGCTTCGCCGAGATCCACGCCAAGGCGATGTCCGGCGGCTACGCGCCCGAGCAGGCGCCGGTCGAGATCCCGGAGATGTCCTCATGAGGCTCTGTCGCTTCGACGCGGGCGCGGGACCGCGCCACGGGGTGATCGAGGACGGATACGTCGTCGATCGGGACGACGCGGACGAGCGCCATCCGCTGGAGGAGATCCGGCTGCTCGCTCCCGTGCTGCCGCGAAAGTTCCTGGCGATCGGCCTCAACTACGCCGATCACATCGCCGAGTCGGGCATGGAGGCGCCCGAGTTCCCGGTGTTCTTCAACAAGCAGATCACCTGCGTGGTCGGTCCCGACGACGACGTGCACATGCCGCGCGTCTCGAACCTGCTCGACTACGAGGGCGAGCTGGCGGTCGTGATCGGGACGCGCTGCCGCCACGTGCCGGAGGACCGCGCCCACGAGGTGATCGCCGGCTACACGATCACCAACGACGTCTCCGTGCGCGACTGGCAGGTGCGCACGCCGACGATGACGATGGGCAAGTCGTTCGACACGCACGGTCCGCTCGGCCCCTGGCTTGTGACGGGCGACGAGCTCGGCGACCCCCACGACCTGCGGCTCAGGACCTACGTCAACGACGAACTGCGCCAGGACAGCAACACCGGCGAGATGATCTACAACTGCTACCAGCAGGTCGCGCATCTCTCTCAGGCGTTCACGCTTGAGCCGGGCGACGTGATCGCCACCGGGACTCCCGCCGGCATCGGCGCCGTGCGACAGCCGTTCCCCGAGGGACTGCTGAAGGTCGGCGACGTGGTGAGGATCGAGATCGACGGGATCGGCGAGCTGCGCAACACCGTCGTCGAGGAGCCCGACGGGTTCGTCGTGCCGGAGAGCGAGGAGGCGCCGCAATGGGCGCACTGACCGAAGAGCTGCGCGAGTTCCTCGACGCCAATCGGGTTGGTGTCCTCGCGACACGCGCTCCCGACGGCCGGCCCCGTCAGTCGCTGGTGTATTTCGCGCGCGACGGCGAGCGACTGCTGAGCTCAACGCTCGCCGACCGCCTCAAGGCCCGGGACGTGACGCGGACCGGGTGGGCGTCGCTGTGCGTGATGGGCCACGAGCCGCCATATCCATCGGCGACGTTCTCGGGCCCCGCCGAGATCCTCACCAACGACATCGGCGCGGCGACCGCCACGATCATGCAGCGCATCGCCAACGCCGCCGAGCCGCCCGAACCGATGAGCGACGAGGCGCTGGCTGAGGTCGGCCGCGTGCTGCTCGCGATCACGATCGAGCGAGTGACCGCCGCGAATTACATCCCCTCACCGAGCGGACGGGCGGAGACGCGCCGATGAGTGCCGCTGCAACAACCGAGCTCGCGATTCCGGACTCCCGGATCGCCGGCGTCGTGGACCGGGCCATCGACATCGCTGCCAAGCTGACCCGGCCGGTCTTTCTCGATGTTGAGAACGTGCCGTCGCGCGGGCCGTTCATGCTGGTCGGTAACCACCAGCTGCTCGGGATGCAGGACCTGCCGTATCTCGTGCGCGGTGTCGAGGTGCTGCGCGGCGTGCGGGTGCGGGGACTCGCCGATCACTTCCACTTCGCGGTCCCGCTCTGGCGCCGCTGGCTGGCAGGCTCCGGCGCCGTCCCGGGGACGCGCCAGAACTGCGCCGCGCTTCTCGCCGCCGGTGAACCTGTCCTCGTGTTCCCCGGCGGCGCGCGAGAGGTGTACAAGCGCCGCAACCAGCGCTACCAGCTGCTCTGGGGCAACCGCGTCGGGTTCGCCCGGATGGCGATTGCGGCCCGCTGCCCGATCATCCCGTTCGGCGCGGTCGGCGCCGAGGACCGCTACCACGTGCTGCTGGACACCGACCAGCGAGTCGCCGCACCGGTTCGTGCGGTCATCCGCCACGTCGCCGGGCGCGATGACGTCGGCACCCTGCTCGTGCGTGGCAGCGGGCCTGTCGGGTTGCCCCGCCCCGATCGGCTCTACTTCCGCTTCGGCGCGCCGATCCGAACCACGCGCTGGGGCGGCCGAGCGGATGACCCCGAGGCGGTGGCGGAGTGTCGCGACCTCGTCAAGGCGGAGATCGAATCCCATCTCCACCATCTGCTGGCTCTCCGCGATTCCGATCCACGGCGGCGGCTGCTTCCACGAGCCGTCGATGCGGTCCGCGAGGTGGTCCCGGTATGAGCGCCATGAACTACGGCGGTGCGCAGGCTGGCGACATCTCGACGGACGATCTGCTCTGGCCATCCTTCAGCGGACCTTCGCAGCTGGCCGCGATCGAGCGCGTTCGGCTGAGCGATCGCGGCCTGCCCGCGAGCACCTACGAGCTGGTGAGGAGGGCGGCTGAGCTGTGGCCCGATCGCCCGGCCGTGTCGGTGCTGCCCGACGCGGAGAGCTTCCACACACCGCTCGTCCGGACGTTCGCGGAGCTCGCTGGCGACGTGCACCGAGCCGCGGCCGTGCTGGCCGAGCTGGGCGTGGAGCGGGGTGACGCGGTCGCGGTCGTCTCGGTCAACTGCGCGGAGCTGCTGCCGCTGCTGCTTGCCGCAGAGGCGATTGGCATCTACGCCCCGATCAATCCCGGCCTGGCGCCTGAGCATGCCGTCGAGCTCGTGCGCCTGTCCGGCGCGAGGGTGATCGTCGCCTCGGGACCCGAGCTCGACGAGGGCGTTTGGGCCCATGCCCGAGCGATCGCGGAGAGCACCGGCGCGCGCGCGCTGCTGGCGCTGCGCCCGACGGCAGCCTCGGGCGAAGCCGCCCGCGCTCGAGCCGCTCGACGGCGTCGAGGTCGCCTACCTGCAAGAGCGGATGGCGGACGCTGAGGAGGCGGGGCTGCCCGGAGCTCCGCCGGCGCCGGAGGACATCGCCAGCTACCTGCATACCGGCGGCACGACCGGCACGCCGAAGCTCGCCGCGCGCACGCATGCAAACGAGGTGTCCAACGCCTGGATGATCCGCGCCAGCAACGTGCTCGACGAGAGCAGCGTGATCTTCGCCGCGCTGCCGCTGTTTCACACCAACGCGCTCGTGGTGACGGTGCTGGGGCCGCTGCTCAAGGGCCAGCACGTCGTCTGGGGCGGTCCGCTCGGCTACCGCGACCTCCCGCTGTTCGAGAACTTCTGGAAGATCGTCGAGCGCTACCGGATCGCCGCGATGTCCGCGGTCCCGACGGTCTACTCGGTGCTCGCGCAGATTCCCGTCGACGCCGACATCTCCAGCCTGAAGCTGCCGATCGTCGGCGCCGCACCGCTTCCGCCCGCAGTGCGCGACGCGTTCGAAGCCCGGACCGGGGTCGCTCTGTGCGAGGGCTACGGTCTGACCGAGGGCACGTGCGTCAGCGCGGTCAGCTGGCCCGGCGCGCCCCGATCGGGCACGGTCGGTCAGCGTCTTCCCTACCAGGAGGCGCGCACGGTGAAGATCGACGAAGCGAACGGGCAACTGGACGTTCCTGCCCGAGAACGAGGTCGGGACGCTCGTCCTGCGCGGCCCGAACATCTTCGCCGGCTACCTCGTCGACACCGGCTCCCGGCGCGAGGTGCGCGCCGGCGGGAAGGTCAAGGACGGCTGGCTTGACACCGGCGACCTGGCGTCCGTCGACGGCGACGGGTTCATCCGCCTCGCCGGCCGCGCCAAGGATCTGATCATCCGCGGCGGCCACAACATCGACCCGGCGACGATCGAGGACGCGCTGCTCGCGCATCCCGACGTCACGGCCGCCGCCGCCGTCGGCCGGCCCGACCCGCATGCCGGCGAGGTGCCGGTCGCGTTCGTCACCCTCGCTACGGGAACCGAGCGCACCGCCGATGAGCTCGAAGCCTGGGCGGCCGACCACGTGCCCGAACGCGCCGCCGCACCCAAGCACGTCGAGATCGTCGAGGAGATCCCGCTGACGTCGGTCGGCAAGCCCTACAAGCCGGAGCTACGCCGCCGGGCCGCCGAGCAGGCCGCGCGCGACGCGCTCGCCGAGACCGGGCTGGGCGACCAGGTACGCGCCGTCCTGATCGACGCCGCCCCCGAGATCCACGTCCCGCACTCGCCCCACGACGACGAGGTCCGTGAGGCGCTCTCCCAATACGCGTGGACGTGGAAGCTGACCAACTGAGCACTCGATCAAGGAGACACCAATGAGCACCGACACCCTCACCCATCCCCCCGATACCCAGAGCGTCCCGCTAGAACACTGGCGGATCGATCCCACCCGCTCGAGCGTCGAATTCCACGCGCAAACTCTCTGGGGACTGGCGACCGTCGAAGGCCGCTTCGAGCGTTACGAAGGCACGCTTGACCTACAGCAGAACCCGGTGATCGAGTTGACGATCGATGCCGCCAGCATCAACACGAACCTCGGCTTCCGCGACAGGCACCTGCGCTCGGCCGACTTCTTCGACGTCGTCAACCACCCGACGGTCCGCTTTGTGTCTGACAGCGCCACGCTGGAAGGCGAGCGGCTTCATGTTCGCGGTCGGCTTCATGCGGCGGGACAGAGCATCCCGCTCGAGCTCGACGCGCGCTTGCGGCGCGTTGGTGATGAGCTCGAAGTGGACGCCAGAACGAACGCCGATCACCGCAAGCTGGGCATGAGCCACGGCCTGCTGGGCATGATCCCCACCCCGAGCGAGCTGATCGTCCACGGCCGGCTGGTCCGATGAGCGTGGAAACGAATTCAAAACCGAAGGACCGGGTCTCGCCCGCGGAGCCCGGTCTGAGGCTCGCCGCTCGGTCGAGCCTCGACGTCATGCTGAGCGATGCGGTGCTCGAGGGCGGCGGCGTCGGCAGGTTCGTCAAGCCGCGGGCGGCCGGTCGCACGATCGCGGGATTGGCGCGCCATCCGCGACGGGCCGCGAGCGATGCGGGTCGCTTCGGCGTCGAGCTGGCGCGGGTGGCGGCCGGGCGCTCGGAGGCTCGGCCGAGCAAGGGCGATCGTCGGTTCGGCGAGCGGGCGTGGCAGGACAACTGGCTGCTGCGGCGGGTGATGCAGAGCTACCTCGCCACGTGCGAGACCGCCGACCGCCTGATCTCCGACGCGGGGCTCGACTGGCGCACCGAGCGCCAGGCGCGGTTTGCGGCGAGCAACGTGCTCGACGCGCTGGCGCCGACGAACTTCCCGTGGTCGAACCCCGCGGTGCTCAAAGAGAGCATCGACGCCGGCGGAGCGAACCTCGTCCGAGGCGGAAGACGCTTCGTGCGCGACATGACCCGCCCACCGCACCTGCCCGCCAGCGTCGACGTGACGAAGTTCGAGGTGGGCGGCAATCTCGCCGTCACGCCCGGGTCGGTGGTGCTGCGAACGGACGTGTTCGAGCTGATCCAGTACCGGCCGGCGACACAAGCAGGTTCACGAAGTGCCGCTGCTGTTCGTCCCGCCGACGATCAACAAGTACTACATCCTCGACATCTCGCCGGGGCGCAGCATGGTGGAGTGGCTGCTCGGCGAACAGCAGCAGGTGTTCACCATCTCGTGGCGCAACCCCGACGCCGCGCAGGGCCATTTCGACCTCGACACCTACGCACAGGCGGTGCTCGAGGCGCGCGACGCGGTGGCCGAGATCACCGGCCAACCCGCCGTGAACGTGAACGCGGCCTGCTCCGGTGGAATCATCACCGCTTGCGCACTGGGCCATCTCGCCGCGATCGGCGAGCAGGACAAGGTCGGGACGCTGACGATGATGGTGTGCGCGCTTGACCAGGCGCGGATGGGCACGGCGGGGGCACTCGCGAGCAAGGAGCTCGCCGCCGCGGCCGTGGCCGAGTCCGCTCGCAAGGGCTACATCGACGGTCGCGCGCTCGCGGGCGTGTTCGCGTGGCTGCGTCCAAACGATCTGGTCTGGAACTACGTCGTCAACAACTACCTGCTTGGCAAGGACCCGCCCGCATTCGACATTCTGTACTGGAACCAGGACAGCGTCCGGCTGGCGGCCGGCCTGCACCGCGACTTCATCCGGACCGCGCTCGACAACGCACTCACTCACCCGGGAGCGATCGAGGTGCTGGGCACGCCGATCGACCTCACCAAGATCACACTCGACAGCTACGCGATCGCGGGCCTCAATGATCACATCGTCCCATGGGAGAACGCATACCGCAGCGCGCAGCTGCTCGGCGGCAGCAAACGCTTCGTGCTCTCGACCAGCGGCCACATCCAGGCGCTGGTCAACCCGCCGGCGCGGGAGGGATCCGAATCCCGCGCCAGCTACCGCGTCACCGACGATCCCGCGGATGAGCCCGAGACATGGGTGGCGAACGCCGATGTCAAGCGCGGCAGCTGGTGGCCTGACTACCGCGACTGGCTCTCCGAGCGCGCGGGCGAGCTGACGCCGGCACCCAAGACGCTGGGAAGCCGAAAGCACAAAGCGACCGCGAAGGCGCCCGGCGGCTACGTGCATGCCAGCTGAGCGCTGGCTGGGCCGGCCGCTCGCCGAGACGCGCGGCTGGCTCGAACTCGCGCGCCTGCTGGCCGACCCGGTGTTCCGCGGCGCCGGTGTACCGCACGGGGACGGCCGTCCCGTCGTCCTGATGCCGGGCTTCCTCGCCGGCGATCAGACGCTCACCGTCATCGCGGCGTGGCTGCAGCGACTCGGCTACCGGCCGCGGTTCTGCGGCTTTGTGCTCAACGCCGGTTGCTCTGACCGCACGCTTGACCGCCTCGAGCGCAGAGTCGACGCGCTGTGGCGCTCGTACGGCCGTCGTGTGGCGCTGATCGGCCACAGCCGTGGCGGCCACTTCGCCCGCGCGCTCGCCGCCCGTCGTCCTGACCGCGTCTCTCACGCGGTCTCGATGGGCGCCGACCTCCAGGGTCTGTTCGGAGCCTCCACGCCCACGCTGCTGGCAGTTGACGTCGCGCGCCGCGTCGTCCATGCCAGCGGCCGAGCGCGCAAAGACGCGTGCCTCAGCCGGCACTGCGGCTGTCCGTTCAGCCACGACTTCGCGCGGCCGTTCCCGTCTCAGCAGGTGCGGCTCACGAGCATCTACTCAAAGGGCGACGGAGTCGTCCACTGGCAATACCAGGTGATCCCCGACGCAGACTGCATCGAGGTGACCGGCAGCCACATCGGGCTCGTCTTCAACCGCAAGGTGTACCGCGCGGTGGCCGGCGCGTTGGCGCTGCCCGAGTTGCCCCCGGGCTACGCTCACCGCAACCTCGGGTTCTGACCTTCGATCTGCTTCGCCGCTTCGTGTGGGCGAACGACAGCGGCGTCGTTGTCAGCACCCGTCTGCGCCAACAAGCCGGCGCTTTCGAGCTGGCCGAGAAGCAGCTACTCGACCCGCCAATCGGCTCAATGCTGCTCGCGGTGGAAGCAGAAGGGGCGACACGCTCGTCGCGGCTGTTTCAGAACCGAGTCACAAGCGGGAGAACGAGACGAGCTACGTGCGTTCGGTGCTCGAGGTTCCTCGGCCCCAACCAAGTCGTCGCGGGTCACGAGCCCGCCGACCGAGCGCGAGGTGACTGCCGCCTCCGCAAACACCAACGACCTCTCGCTAGGCCGCGGTGGGCGGATTCCGCCTCGAGCCAGGCTGGCGCTGGTAGCCTCAGTGGGAGCGTCTGCTGAACCGCGGTCGAGACCGCCTTCTTTCGAGGCTGGCATTCAGCTGAGGTCGATAAGTCCGGAGATCAGCAGGTAGGCGCCGCCGGCTCCGGCCACCATGACGATCAACGTCTGCCGGTGGGCCGTCATCCAGGCGTTGAGCTTCTCGGTGAGTGAGCGCGTGCGGTCTGGCATCAGGACAAGGCCAAGGAGCGGGAGCTCGATCAGGGCGAACATGATCACATTGAATCCCAGGATCGCGGCAACGTTCGCGGCCGGTGGCGCGTTGAGCTTGGCCAGCAGCGCCAGGCCGGCTAGGTATTCCGCGCCGGGCGCGCTGTAGAGAGCACCAGCAGCCCACGCGATCCACAGTGAGTCATGGCCGAGCGCACGGTCGGGGAGGCTGTGCCGCAGCGGATGATCGGCGTTGCGTTTGCGAGTCCGGCGGGGGTGCCATTGCATTCGGCGGCCGGACGCCACAGCGATTGCGATGAAGACCAGCAGCCCGCCCGCCGCGACCCCGATGACCGCCCGAGTCGATTTGTCGAGCCCGCGCAGCACGCTCGATCCGTGAAGGGCGAGCACGATCAGTAGCCCGATGATGATTGAGAAGCCCATCCCACCGATCAGGTACGCCAGCAGCTGGCGGGCCGGCTGCGGCCGCCCCAACATCACGACGGCGGCGGCGAGAAGTCCGGCGTCGAGCGCGGAGACCGCCGCAATGACGAACACCTCAACCATGCGGGTGTGCGACCTCGCGATCGCGAGACCACCGGCGTTGAACAGCTCCAGGTCCACGCAAGGGCGTCATCGAAGCAGGGTATGTGCCGGCAACAAGATCAAGACCGCCAGGCTCGTCGCACCGCCGATCAGGACATCTACGAGTCGCCGCGCTGCGGCCAGGCTGTAGAAGCCGTGCGGGCCCTAGACGGCCGCGATTAGGACCGCCGCGATGCCCGTTGGTCACCACTGCCGGAGAGGCGCCGAGCACGGCGGTTGCGGTCATGGCAAGCACCGCGACGACCATGACCTGAATGGCACCCGTCCCAGATGCGCTCACCAGAGCATCACCCACTGCGATCCCGATGACCGCGCCTAGCGTCGCGGCCAAGACGCGACTCGTCCGACGACCAGGCGCGTCGCTAAGGATCAGCAGCGCTCCGATCGGGGCGAAGATCGGGGCCGGGTGTCCCACGAGGTCGTGGGCAACAAACCACGCAAGGCCCGCAGCCAGCGCCGCCTGGACGAGCGGAATCGCGTCGGAACGGAACCGCTCACGAGCAGCCCCAGGCCCACGCAGCGTTTCGAGCGGGCGCGTCGTCCTCTCTACAGTGCGCTTGCTGGCCGATCGCGACTGCGGAGCTCGCGTTTTCACTGCAGGGATTCCTCCGGTCTCAACTGCGGCACACGCGGTTGGTGGTTTCACGCGAGACAAGGCCAGCCGCGCCTCTCTCTTTGGGGTAATGGTTGAGCGGCTCAAGGACGTCCTCCCGGCGCGTAAACGGGCGACCAGACCGATGAGACCCGCAGGCAAGCCGACGCTCGGCCAGGCATTTCTCGCCAGCGGTCGGAACTGGGCAGCGCCCGAACGCCTTCGACGAGTTCAGGTCGCTGGGCACGCACCTGTTGACCGGGTCCCGCTTTGCGGGCGGCGCCCCCAGGATTGGGCGCGCCGCCGCCTGCGGCCGGAGCTATGCGGAGGCGCCTGCCTTGGGCTGCCGGAGCGTCGACTTCAGCTCCTCGACCTTGGCATGCGCGTCTTCCTTGTGCTTCTCGTGGCGGGCCTGTCGCAGTTCCTTGCGGGCCTCTCGCTTGGCCTTCCGCTGCGCCTCTTGCGCCGCTGCGATCTCCTGTTCGATATCGGCGATCGGCCGGCGCATGACCTCGCCACCCACCCGCGTCATCGCGGTGTCGATCACCTCGGGGCTCTGCTCGGTCACCTGCGCCAGAACCGCTGTCCGCGTCGGGTGAACCTGCTTTGAGATGTCACTGAGAACCGACTCGGTGGTCTCGACATCATCGATGTCGAAGAGGGATCCGACCAGCACGCCGGTCGCGCCGCCGAGCAGCACGCCAAGCGGGCCGCCGATGATCCCGACAAGCAGGCCGATCATGCCACCGGTCGCGGTGCCGGTGTAGGGGTCGTTGCCGACCTCGCTCTTGACGTCAACGCGGCCGTCGAGGTCGCGCGTCACCACGGCACCGCCGGCGATCTTGATCTGGCCCTGTGAATCGAGTTGCTTGAGGTCGGTAAGTGCCTGGTAGGCGTGCTTGTCGCTCTCCGGATCTTCGCCGAAGGTGACCACCAGCACGTTGTCGGGTGAGAAGTAGTCGGGACTCATGTGACGAGCCTTTCGTGAGTGGGTTTATGGAACTCCGGAAGGCTCCCGCCGACGTGCGTGAGGGGTCATCACGCACTTTGCGTGATTGACAGGGCTCAAACGCCGGTTGTGCCGGAGTCCGTCCCCCTGCGCATTAGCCGGCGCGGTCCCGCGTCGTTAGTCAGGCGCAGCTCCCGCGCCCATAGCAGGCGTTGCTTGAGCTGTCAGCGCGCAGAGCGTTGTCCCGCGCAGACCTGCATCCACGACGGCGTGTGCAATTCGCACACGCTTGCGACTTCCCCGGAAAGCGCGGCGAGCATGGCACTCGTCGCGTCACCGGCAGCCCTGTCGGTGAGTCGTAGTCGTAGCGAAGAGCGGATGTTTGGCTCAAGCAGTCAGGCGAATGGGATGGCGAGCGTGGCTCACCTTGACCCGTGCGTTCTATGCCCCGAGCAGCAGGAATGCGCTCGGACGTACCGGCGCGATCGGGGACTGGCATAACCGTTGACATGACGGGTTGATACCGCCGGCGAAGGTGGTGTGCCCGGCGGGCGGCCTGGTTGCGCTGTGGAGCGCTGTTTGCGACGGCGGCCATGCGGCGATGTGCGGGCGCGTTGCACTCTCGGGCACGTCACGGAGACGGTTCTGCCGTCTGGCGTATCTTGGGCTGGCGCCATTGGTTGGCCCTGATGTCCTTGGCGGCAAGGGTCGCCGTCTCGGTGATCCGCCGCTCGCGCGTGGCGGGCGTTTTGGCGTTGGCGATCCATTCCAGGATCGCACGCCGCGTGGAACGCGGGAACCCGTCCCAGAATTGCCGTGCATCGCGGTCCCGGTCAAGTGCCGCGCGTAGGTCGTCGGGTTCGTGGAGGTCCTCGATGGCGTCGAGCGCGGTCCAGGTGCCGTTGTGCTTGGCGCGGTCGACGGCGGCTTGGCCGGCCGGGGTCACCTGGCCGGCGGCGGTGAGCAGTGCGACGCGCTGTTTGTTGACCCGCGACCACTTGCTGGTGGGCTTGCGTGGCGTGATGAGGATCTGGGAGCGTTCAGCGTCCAATGAGGCGGGACGGCTGTCGACCCAGCCATGGGCGATTGCCTCATCGACGATGTCGTCGTAGCTGACGTGCGGGCCGCCGCTGGTCTTCTTGTAGGTGACGACCCACACCCCGGGGGCGGTCTGGTGGTGCTCGGCCAGCCACGCCCGCCATTGCTCTCTCGACGTGATGCTGAGGTGCGGATAGTGCTCACTCACCGGGGGCGTCCAGGAGCGCGAGGGCCAGCGCGGGACCCGCGGCGGCGGGGCCGGTGGCGCCGAGGTGCGCGGCGTTGGCATAGATCCCGTCGATGAGCAGCGCGAGCTGGTCCCCGAGCTCATGGCCCGATGTCGGCCGGATGCGGGTGGCCAGGGTGGTGAGTCGTTGGTGCAGTTGGGCGCGGTATTCGCGGGCGACGGCGCGGGCGGGATGGCCGGGATCGGCGAACTCGATGCTTGCGTTGTGAAAGGGGCAGCCACGGAACGCGGGCCGCGCGACATCGGCGGCGATCGCAGTGAAGATGGCTCGCACCGCTTCTCGTGGCTCGTCGGCGTGACGGGCGATCTCGCCGTCGATCGCCGAAAGGATGGACGCGGAGAGCCGTTGCAAGTAGGCGCCGATCAGCTCGTCCTTGCTGGGGTAGAGGCGGTACACCGTGGCCTTGCCCAGGCCGGTGGCGCGAATGAGCTCGTCCATTCCGACCTCGTGCACGCCGCGGGCGTAGAACAGCTCCGCCGCCGCGTCCAACACCCGCCGCTCGCGCTCGGCGCGCGGTAAGGCGGGCGACCGGGCCGTGGTGATCGCCATGACTCCCATGATACAACTGAGACGGATCAGTCCGTCACAGATCGAGGAGCCACTCATGCAGGACGAGCGACGCCGCGGCCGCCTCTGCCAAAGCAACAGTGCGACATCTCGACGGCCGTCGACCGGGCGCCACCACTCGCTCAGAGACCCGCATTTAACGAGTACCCGAGTCTCTTGGATCCCATCGTCACTGGAGCAGTGACTTGCTCGCACTTTTGTGCAACAGCGTCCCGGATGGCGCTTGCGCCATCACCTACGAGGGTGAGAATCCTTGTGCCGCCGGGCTGATGCCGGTGAGGCTTGGTGGGGTAGTTAGATTACTTCCCGAGGAAAGACTCATGAGAGACGAAACGGCCGCGGAGTGAACTCGCGCGGCCGCTTCGTAGTAATGGGTTTGCTCTTGCTGAAGGAGCGGTTGGGAGTGTTTCACCGCTCCCGGACGGCGAGCGTGTCGGCGTTGTAGGCCAGGATGCTCCATTCAGTCCAGATCTGCCGGCCCGTGTCGCCCTTCAGGCGGGATCGGTCCAGCCCGTAGCGACGTTTGAGGTGGCTGATCCGGCCTTCTGCGCCCGTGCGGTAGCGACGCATCCGGCGGGCGGTGCGTTTCGAGCTGGGTTCCTGGCGGCCAGCGATGAACACGTTCTTCGGCGCAAGGTCCTCGAGCGCTGCGTTCGTCGGCCCGACGTTGAATCCACCATCCAGTGCGATCTCCTGCACGTTGATCTCGAGCCGTTGGAGTTCGGCGATCGTGCCGGGCAACGGTGTGTCCTCGACTGGGTTGCCGATCTCCGTCGAGGCCGGGAGGATCAACCCACGGGCGCCGCGCTTGGTGTGCTCGGTCACTTCCGCCAGCTGGCTCGCGTACCCAAATTCGTTGGGCTTCCCCAGCTTCCCCTTGCGGATCGGCCGGGCGTCCGGATCGTGCAGCGACACGATTCTGTCCTTGATCGGCTCCCCGGCGACACGTTGCTTGATCTGACGGGCGACCTTCTCGCAGCGGTCGGCCATCTCCTCCACCCCGCCGCGGCCTTCACCTTCACCTTCGCGCCACGCCCGCGCGCCTTGGCCCGTGCGATCTGCGCGAGCCTGCGCGCTTCCTTGATCGAGCGCTCCAGCAGCTCGCCGGTCTCGCCGGTCAGCTTGAGCACTTCCTGCTTGGCCTCCCCCGAACGACGGCGAACCGTGCGCGTGATCGTCCGCAGCTTGTGACCATCGCCCGCGAGCGATCCCGCACCCGCGCCTTCTTCGCCTTGATCAGCCTCGCGAGCTTGCGACCCTCCCGCGCCAACACGGCAACGCCGCTGGAGGCCAGGCCCGCGTCGGTCGGATACTTCACATCCGCCTCGATCACGGTCGAGTCGATCCGCACCGCCCGCGGCCGGAACCGCTTCTCCCGGCACGCCTTGACGATCATCGCGCGCGTGAGATCCGACACCGTCTCCGGCCCGATCCGCCGCGTGAGCTTGCGAACCGTCGACTCGTCCGGCACCCGCTCCGAGAGGCTGATCCGGCAAAACCGGCGCAGATGGATCGAGTCCGACACCTCCGCGACCAGCGTTCGGTACCCCCACCGGTAGCGCTGCTTGAGCACCATCAACCGCACGTAGCTCTCCAGCGGGATCGTCGGCCGCCCCTCGGTCAACACCAGCCGGCCGGTCTCGCGGAACTCCTGGCGCCAACGCTCCACCAATGGCCAGAGCAACTCGTGATCGGCCAACAACACATCCAGCGCCGCCAGATCCTCGGGCAACGCCTTCACCTCGATCGGCAACGCGTCCTCCCACAGGCACTCCGGCTGCTCCGCCAGAAGCGTCAGCATGAACTCCCCTTTCAGCGAGAAACCCCATTACGTGCAGGGAATTCTCACTGTCACACCGGACGGAAACGCCACCTCGCAGACCCCCGACCTATTCCTCGGGAAGTAGTTAGAGCCCGTGTGACAGCGTGGCCCAGGAGCCTGTGGAACCGTTGATTGCTGCCATGAGCGTGAAAGCCACCTTCATACCTGGGAGGCTCTTCCGGCGGAACACATCGTCCTTTCGGCCAAGGAGCACGCCGGACTGAACTGAACTGAGCTGGCGCGGTGCTGTTGCGACGACCGGGACCGCTCCTGCTTGCTCGGCGTCGCTGCCGTACTCCTGGGATTCACAAGCCAGCCTCACGCGATAGTGAGAAGCGAGCCGGGTGTCCGTCCGGATCGCTTATCTCGGTCCTTTGCGACGGCCAGGCCGACGTCCCCGCGGCCTGCAGTTTCAACCAGGTCGTTGGCCATGAGTCTGCGAGCATCCGCCTCCGCTGTTGGCGTACAGGTGGGCCGCCGGGTCCGCCGGCATTCGTGCGGCGCGGGTGCCGCGGCATGCCCGCGTGAGCCCGACCGGGCCACCCAGAGGAGTGCCGTGTGCCGCGCTGGAAGCGCCTTGGCGCCCGGGTTGAGGTGGGTGGCGCGGCTGCGTGGTTCATCCTTTTTGGCCGATGCGGGGTGGGGGTTGGGGGCCGTAGGGTTTTGTTTGTAGCGGCGATGGCGGCATCGTCGGGGAAGGCCCGAGCGGGGCGTCGCCTCCTGCGGTGATGGCCGTAGCCGCCGTCCAGTCAACAAACGGAAAAGGAGCAGGGCGATGAGTAAAGACAACCCTGTGTTTGTGTATGGGGCGGTGTACGCGGGTCGTGATGACGCTGATGCCGATTACGACACGCTGCTTGATCTGCATTCGGCTGATCTGGTGGGCACCTATGACGTCGCGCTGGTGTACAAGGACGATGACGGCAAGGTGCACGTGACCAAGCACGAGAAGCCGACCCAGCATGGCGCTTGGACGGGTGCGGCGGTTGGCGCGTTGGTGGGGGTCATCTTCCCGCCGGCGATCCTCGGTTCGGCGCTGGTCGGTGCCGCGGCGGGCGGGGGGATCGGGCATGTGATGGGTGGCATGTCGCGTAGTGATGCCAAGGAGCTCGGCGACTACCTCAACGACGGCGAGGCGGCGCTGGTCGTGATCGGCGAGTCGCGCTTGCAGGAGCAGCTCGACAAGGCGCTCACGCATGCCGAGAAGAGCCAGGAGAAAGAAATCGACGCCGACGGCAAGGAGCTGGCCAAGGAACTCAACGCGCTACCCGCCTAGCAGCAGCTCGTTCCGGCCGGCGCCACGGCCCCCTCCGCAACGACGCTAGGCCGGTCTGTGGCCGCCCTGCGATCCGAGGTCGGAGGAGGTGGATTGGGCGCGCACTGGATTCCTGGGAGCGTTTGAGCCGCGGCGAGGTCGGCGGACCGTCTCCGACGGAGAACCACTGAGTCACACAGCGGTTTCACGCGCTGCATATAGCGATCGCGGGGTGGAAGTCTTGGCAGGGAAGACACATACACGACGGACCCGGGGATAGTGACGGCCCCGGGGATAGTGACAGCCCGGGACCTATCTCGAAGGCGGTGGACTAAATGACATTCCTCTGGATTCTGTTGGGCATCATTTACGTGGCGTGCTGGCTCTATTTCGGGCTAACAACGTTCCGCAAAGGGCACTACTGGATGTTCTGGATCGGATTCTTCTTCCCGTTCCTCTGGATCATTGGCGCATTGATCGGCCCGACTCCACGCGCCGCTGGGGCATAGGGCCGCAACCGTACTCGCCAAATGACATCGGTTGCTCGAGCCCTCATCGCTCGGGCAACCGGCGTCGAATGGCGGTCGCACAGGCTCCTAAGACGACAAAGGAAGGTTGAGAAATGAGCGACGAGCAGATGACCGACGAGCGGATGATTGAAGAGCTCGAGGCCGAGCAGTCGATGTTCGTGCAGACTGCGAACGCCATGACGAGCGACGGTACGACCCTGACACTGAAGGAGGTCACACCATCGACGCTCTACTTCTCCGATCGCCCGAAACGGATTGTGGGACACATGACCACCGTGGACTTCGTCGACCTCTGGGCCGAAGGAGACAACAGCTTCGAGGAAGACCCGCCCAACGCGGTGCTCGCGTTCCTCGAGCCCGGCGATGAAGCACCCGAAGACGCGGTCGTCGTGATCCGGCAACCGCGTCTTGAGAGAGGCCAGCTCTCCTACTCCATCGAGACTCTCGAGGGGACGGTTCCCATGCAGACTGGGCCCGTGACGCTGTTCATCGACCCGTTCGGGCGGCCGCTCTCGCCCGTATCTGTATGCGGGGTGAGGCGGCGGGAGCGGCGACGCGACCGCAGACGCTAGTTCCTCGCGCGAGAACAGCCGCTAGCATCCAGCCTCGCCAGCGGGGTTGCGTGGAGGCACGGAGGCACGCTTCACGCGTCCTCCATCCAGCGCGGGAGCGACCACGAGGAGATCGGTGCGGTCACCACGACACCTTGAAGCCACGTCGTTGCGAGGACCGCCGACGGTGACGCGAGACCATGAAACCCTGGCTCCCCTGTCGTTTGTGCTCATCAGCGGTGAGCACACGTCACGGTGGCCTGGACGTTACTGCGCCTCCTCCTCAGCTTCGAGCTCGTCCTCGAGCACGGCGATGACGATCCCCAACGCCTCGGCGACGTTCAGGGCAGCGTCCATCGTCCGCGGCGTGCCGACGATCGGAGCGACGGCGATCAGGATGTCCTGGATCTGCTCGACCGTGACCCCCGCGTCCATCGCAGGGCCGACGTGGATGAGATACGACGCCGCAGGCGCACCGACGGCCGCCAAGGCGGCAATCCGCGCGGCAACGAGCGAATTGGCGTCCAGTCCGCACCGCGCGACCGACTCCGCGGTCATGGCAGCAAGCGTGTCAAGGAGGGGTCTCTCGGATGCGTCTGTCATTGCGTTCCCTTGGATTGTGGGCAAGCTCAATTCCAATGATCGTTAGAAGGCTCGGCTGTCGCATCACCCGGATCGGATGAAGTCACGAGCGCACGGCCTCAGCCATCACGCGGACGCTCGCCAGTGGTCCACCCGCGAGACGTCCCGCGGACACCGAGACGCTCGGTCTGTACGTCCCGAGCACGGGCGACAGGGATCGCCGCCGGCGGCGCCGACGCCTGCAGCCGCAGCGGGTGGAGATCATCCTCATTGGACGATGCGCGCTGGAGGGGCGCTCCCTACCCTCGCAATAGTGGTAAGCACCTCAACACCACGGCCCATACTCTTGTCCCTAGGAGCGCGTTGGGCCTATGCACGCCGGCCGTGTGGGCGAGGTACCGATTCCCGTGGCCAGGTGCACGTCGACTCCTTTACGCCTACGGCGGCTCGCTCGCGACACCCGCGGCATCGAGAGCCCGCGTTGGTCGGTTCGGTCCGACGATGGCCATGTCTCGCAAGTGGCGTTGACGCGGTTCCGTGAGGTGACGTCCGTTCGCCAACCACGGCCGGCTAACCAAACAAGAGCCGCCCAGTGCAGCCACTGAACGTACGAGGCGTCCAGCTTGGCGCGCGTCATTTAGGTCGTGATGACACGAGGAACCCGGTTGTGATTCCTCACCCACGCACGGTCCCGCCAGCCGATAAGAAAGGAGTTGCCGTGATGTCACCCAACGAGCAGGAGTCGGTCATCATGGACATGTGGGAGGTCCCTCCGGGACGCCAGCAGGAGGTGATCGATGCGCTGCGCGAGCTCCTTGAGCAGATGCGACGCATCGACGGGTTCGTCGATGGGCGAATTCACGCCAGCCTCGATGGCAGCAAGGTGGTGTCTTACTCAACGATGCGCTCGGCGGCCGACCACCAAAGCTTTCAGGAGCGGGACGAGATCCGTAAACGGACGCAAGCTCTCGAAGCGATCGCCGTTCCTCACCGCAGCGCCTACCAGCTCGTGTGCGTGTATACCGCCCCGACCGAGACGGGTCCAGCGCACGTCTCTCACGGAGCGTTCTGATCTGTTCGCCTGAAAAGACAGGCCAGACCGATCTCCTCATAGCTCGCTGCATTCGACCGGGGACCCGTGGACTCGCTGGGGGGACCAGCACGCGTCCTTGCACGTGATCGACGTCTGAGATCCTCGCCGGCTATACCGAGCGTGCGACTCGGACGCGCGGCGCTGGTGCTGAGAACGACGCGGCTGTCGCAGCTGATCCGCGGATCGGTCTTCGTGCGCCCTCCCCAGATCGGGATCCTCAGGCCCGAATGAGGCCCGACTGGGAGGGCTCCCGCGCGTGCAACACCGTTAAGGGGTCAACTCCTGCCACCAGTCGGGGTCGGGGCGAAACGGCGCGGCTGGCAGGCCGGTGGCGTCGGTGTCGTGCCGGTACACGAGCCCGGCGGCGGGGTCGGCGCGGCGCTGCTCGTCGGTCCAGCCCTCGGTCGCGGTCGTGACGAACAGCCGGTTCAGGCCGGGTCCGCCGAACGCGCAGCATGTGCATTCCCGGGCCGGGATGGGGTAGGCCTTGCGCAGCGAGCCGTCGGGGGCGTAGCGGTTGACCCGCCCACCGCCGTAGATCGCCACCCACATGTCTCCGGCTGCGTCGACCGTCATGCCGTCCGGCGCCCCGACGTCCTCGGGTACGGTAATCAGGATCCGTCCGGCTGAGATGGTGCCGCGGTCGGGGTCGAACGCAAACGCGTGGATCACCCGCGGGCCGCTGTCCACCAGGTACATCGTCAGGCCGTCGGGGCTCCAGCCGATTCCGTTGGAGATCGTTAGATCACTGAGCACCGTCTCGGTCTGGCCGGTCCGGTCCAGCCGGTAGAGCGCGCCGCCTCCCTCGTGGTGGTCGTCGGCAAGTGTCCCGCCCCAGAACCGGCCCTGGGGGTCGCAGGCGCCGTCGTTCATCCGGGTCCCGGCGGGGGAAAGCTCGGCGATGGTCCGGTGGGTGCCGTCGGGCGCCAGGTAGACGAAGCCGCGCCCGGCGCCGAGCAGCCAGCCACCGTCGCCCTCGACGGGCGCGATCATCCCGACGGTCCAAGGCAGCTGGTATTCACGGATGTAGGCCAGCGAACCATCGTCGGTGATCCGGGCGCGAGCGACGCGCCCGGCCAGGATGTCGACGCCCAGCATCTCGCCGCGACGGGCGTCCCAGCGAACGCCCTCACCGAGTTGTGTCTGCTTGGTGGAGCAGGCGACAGCGCCGCTTTCGTGCCCGTGTTCCCTGGTTGCCATCATCAACCTCCGAAGTCGACGACGACCTTGATGTCGTCCGGACCGCGCGTGAGCGCTTCGGCGATGTTCTGGGGCGGCACTCGACGCGAGATCAGCTTCCCGAGCCACGCATGGTCGGCGGCGGCGAGCGCCTCGGCCGCGCGGTAGAAGTGCCTGAGGTTGGCGTTGACCGAGCCGACGACCACGTTGTTGGCCAGGACCAGCGCCTTGGCCACATCGGCGGGTAAGAGGCCGCTGGCCTGCCCGCCGCTGCCCACGCCCGTGAGGCAGACGACCCCGCCGGCGCCGACGTGGCGGATCGAGTCGATGATCACCGAGCCGACGCCGGTGCACTCGATGATGACATCGGGGTCAAAGCCGACGTCGGCGATCGCCCCGGAGTGGTAGGTGGCCCCGATGTCGTGCACGAGTTCGGGCTTGGCGCCCTCGGTGACGCGGTCGAGGACGTGGACGTCGAGATCGTGCTGGACGGCGATCATGGCGGCGAGCATGCCGATCGGGCCGGCACCCGTAATCAGCACCTGATGCGGCACCCAAAACGCCCGGGCTCGCATGACCGAGACGAGTTCCCAGGCCTTCGCCACCACGGTGGTCGGCTCGAGCAGCACTGCCTGGAGGCCGAGTGACTGGTCCATCTTGGTGTAGAAGCCCGGCTCGATCCGCCATCGCTCGGACATGAAGCCGTCGATCTGTTTGATGCCGCGCTCGGTGTACTGCCCGTTGCGGCACATGTCCCACTCCCCGACGGCGCAGTTGGGGCATGGCACGGGGTCGGGTCGGCGAACGATCCCGACGATCAGGTCGCCCTTCTGCAGGCTGCCCGCGTTGGGGCCGGGGTCGAGGACCCTTCCGAGCGACTCGTGCCCGAGGACGAGCCGTTCCCGCCCGGGTGGCGCCCAGCCGTAGGCGCCCGAGGCGATTTCCTCGTCGGTTCCGCAGATGCCCACGGCGACCGCTTCGACCAGGATCGATCCGGTGCTCTCGTCCGGTTCGGGGACCTCCTCGAAGCGGACGGACCCCGCAACTCCCGGCCGAACCGTGACGGCCTTCATGACTCCCCCTCAAATTGCGTCGTTCGCTGCCGGGTCGGCGCGATCGCCGGGATCACCGAAAGTTGATCTCCGGCTCGCCGGAGAGCCGGCGCCGCCCCGCGCCTGGCGGCGCTTTCTGCGGGGCGGTCGGCCCGCAGCCGTGCGCATGACGGGCAGAGCTCGCGGTCCAGGAGGGCCGCCATGTGATCGGGCAGGCGATTGCGGATGAACTGCCGGTGCGCGGGCGTCTGGGTCGGCGCTCCGCATTCGCTGCAGGTCAGCACCGGCTGTTCGCACACGACGGTTCCGGTGATGATCGTGCGCCGCACGAGGTCCGTCGGGCCGCCGCCGAGCGTGGCGCCGGCGAACAGGCCGACCTGATCCTCGATCCGGATGGCGCCGGTCGGGCAGACCTGGCTGCAGGCGCCGCAGCCGATGCACAGCTCGGCTGGGCGGGCGAAGTCGAAGTAGGCGACCCGGCCGGCGTCGGTGTCGGCCATGCGCAGCGCGTCGACGCCCATCTCGCTGCAGGCCGCCATGCACAGACCGCAGCCGATGCAGACGTCGCAGCGCAGGCAGCGGCGCGCCTCGTCGTGGGCCATCGCGTCGGTCAGGCCCTCCTCGATCTGGACGTAGTTGCCTTGGCCGAGGACTTCTTCGACGGTCCGTTCGGGCATCACCGCCCGCGGCAGATGGGTGCGCTCATCCGCCGTGACCTGTAGGGGCGCGACATCGGCCCGGCGCACCGGCGTGCCGGTAGCAGGGTCCATTGCCGTCCCCCGCAGCCAGGCATCAATCGCGTTGGCCGCGATCTTCCCGGAGCGGATGGCCTCCACGACCGTCCGCGGACCGTGCTCGACGTCCCCCCCGGCGTAGACGCCGGGCACCTTGGTCATCAGGCTCTTGGGGTCGGTGAGGATGAACCCATGGGTGCTCTCAACCCCACTGCCGTCGAGGATCGCCAGGTCGGTGCCCTGACCCGTGGCGAGGATCACCTGGTCGCCCTCGAGCGTCAGCAGGCGGGCGGCATCGAACTTCGGATCGAACTGTCCCGTCTCGTCGTGGACCTGCTCGCAGAACTGGAAGGTGGTCTCGCCGTCCTCCCCGATGCTGACGGGGCCCCAGCCCGGGTGCAGCTGCACGCCTTCCCCGACGGCGTTCTCGATCTCATGGGGGCTGGCCGGCATCTCCCGGCGCGTCTCCAGCGAGACCAGGTCAACGTGTGTTGCGCCCTGTCGCAACGCGGTGAGGGCGACGTCGATCGCGACGTTGCCGCCGCCGATGACGATCACCCGCGGCCCGACGTGCACCGGCTCCCCGCTGCGCACATCCCGAAGGAAATCGATGCCCCCAAGTACGAAGGACTGATGGACACCCTCGATCGGGATCGGGCGGGAGCGCTGGGTGCCGAGACCGAGGAACACGGCGTCGTAGTTCTTGCGGAAGGCATCGAGTGTGCCGATCTCGGCGCTGGTGCGAATCGTGATTCCCAGCGCCCGGATCTGGTCGAGCTCCTGGTCGAGCAGGTCCGGCGGCAGGCGGTAGGCCGGAATGCCGAAGCGCAGCATGCCGCCGGCCTTCTCCTGCTCCTCGACGATCTCGACCTCGTGACCGAAGGTCCGCAGGTAGTAGGCGGCGGTGAGACCGGCGGGACCGGACCCAACGATGCCGATTCGCTTGCCGGTGGCCGGCCCGATCTCGGGCTTCGGGTAGCCCCCGTCGGCGAGGCAGTGCTCGGCCGCCTTGGCCTTGAGCGGCCGGATGAAGATGGCGCCGTTGCTGCCGCCGCGAACGCAGGCCGACTCGCACGGCGCCGGGCAGACCAGGCCACAGGTCAGCGGCAACGGATTATCGCGCCTCATGACCTCGATCGCCGCCCGATAGTCGCCATGACCGACGTGAGCGACGAAGCTCGGGATGTCGATGTTGGCCGGACACGTGCCGTGGCACGGCGCGGCCTGGTGCTCGAAGCACAGCCCCTCCGGGCAGGACTCGCGCCGAGCGTGACTCTCCCACTGCTCGCGGTAGTAGCGCAGCGAGCTGCCAAGCGGCCAAGCCGCCGCCAGCCCCTGCGCGCCCAGCTCGAGCGCGACTTCGTCGAGCGCTCGGAGATGCGCGGCGTCACCGCGCCCGAGCGTTAGCTCGGCCACCAGACGGCCGGCGCGGGCAAGCAGGGGGCGCACCGGATCGCCCTCGGCGTTATCGGCGAGCTGCCAATGCCGGTAGAGCGCGCGCCGCGTCTGGCGCACAAGGCACGCCCCCTCGGCCATCACCATCAGCGTGGACGGCACCGGCACCACGCCTGCGGAGGCGAGCGACAGCGGCGCGCACGAGACATCGGCCGCGGAGAACGGCAGGAAGCCGCCCAGGCCGTCGTCGAGGACGAGCACCGGGTCCTGGCCTTCCACCTCAACGCCGCCACCCCAGCCGTCGATCTGCGCCCGCAGGGTCTGTGAATGGGCGAGCTCGACCAGTCCGCGCTGCTTGATGCCGCGCCGCAGCGTCAGCAGCGACGCGTCCAGGCCCGACGCCCCGGCGAACAGGAGGGCGATCCGACACCAGGTCTCAGGCGTGTGGACGAGCCGTGAGGCGTCGGCGGCCGGTTGCTCGGTCCACGGGCCTGGGTGGCTGTCACGCTCGATCTCCAGCTGCATGCGGGGCGTGCTGACGTGGGCGAGCGAACGGATCGCGTCGACGGCGTTCAGAAGGGCGGCTTCGTGACCGGTCAGCTCGGTCGGGAGGCGCAGCTGGACCTGGCGGCTGTCGCGCAGGCCGGCGGCGATCAGGACCCCCGCGACGAGCAGCCGCGGAGCTCCATCGAGGACCGCAGCTGTACCGCGGGCGCGCACATCGAGGCCGGTGGCATCGATCACCAGCACCGAAGGGCCGACGCCGCGCAGAAACCGCCGCCAGGCCAGATAGATCGGGTCGCCCGCACCGCTGCTCTCCGCCAGGCCCGCCTCCTGCACGCGCTGCAACCGCTGCAACGGCGCCAGCTCCCGGGCCTGGGCAAGGCCCGGCAACGCGCCGGCAAGCGTGGGCGGCGCAGCACCCCCCACCGCCGCGGCACCCTCGTCAAGCCAACTCGGCAGCGTCCCAAGCGCGCTCATGTCGACGCGTCATCGCCCCCCGGCGGCTCGGCGAGGAGCTGCCGGGCGTAGCGCTCACGGCGCGGGTCGGGCACCTCGTTGGCCTCACCGAAGGACAGGCAGCCGGTCACGCACTTGGTGACGCAGGCGGGCTCCAGCCCAACGTCGATCCGGTCCATGCAGTAATCGCACTTGACCACCTTGTTCGTGGCCGGGTCCCACTGCGGCGTGCCCCACGGACAGGCCGCGATACAGCTCTTGCAGCCGATGCAGAGACTCTCCTCGACAAACACGATGCCGTCCTTCTCCCGCTTCTGCATCGCGCCGGTAGGACACGCCCGGACGCACCACGGGTCCTCGCAGTGAAAGCACGGCATGAACACGAAGTGCGACCGGGGCAGTCCGTCGACCTCGACCGGACCCAGCGCGATGACCCGGCACGGATCGGGACCGGGACCCAGCTGCTTGTTGGTCTTGCAATGGACTTCACAGGCCAGGCAGCCGATGCAGTTGGCCTCGTCGTGGCGAAGCTCGTACTTGCTCATCCTGTAACTCCTTCCGGTGTCCGAGGCTTTACCCGCACGACCGTCTCGGTCAGCGCAGAGCCACCCCCGGCGGGATCGAAGTCATTGAGCTTGCCGTGCTGCAGACGCTGGTCAGCGACGCCCAGGCCCAGCGCGCGCGTGGCGAGCGGCACCGTGGCCCCGTAGCCGTGCAACATGAACACCGCCTCGGGATGGATCCACCGCGTGACCTTCGCCGGCAGGTGGCCGCTGTAGCGGCCACCGCCGCTGACCTCGACCTCGTCGCCGTCGGCGATTCCGAGCGCCCCGGCACGCTCGGGGTGGATCCAGAGCACCTGTTTGGGCGCTCTCTCGTTCAGGAGAGGATTGTTGAGCGACTGACCCTGTGCGAGCGTTGCGGTCTTCGCAAACAGCAGCGTGAACTGATCGCCGGTCGGCCGCTCCTTGGGTACGTACGCCGGCAGGCTCTCAAGACCCGCCTGCTTGAGGGCCTCGCTCTCGATCTCGATCTTCCCCGACGGCGTGGGAAGCCTGAGCTCGTCGCGTGGGATCAATTTCGGCGCCGCCGCCAGGCTGACGATGCCGGTCTCGCGCATCTCCGAGACAGTGACTTCGGTGCCGTCGAGCTGGTAGTTCCACAGCTCCTCGATGGTCTCGAAATCAAGCGCCTGCTTGATCCCCATCCGGTGCAGGATCTCGCGGAAGATCCACCACGCCGGACGGCTGTCGAAGCGCGGCGCGATCGCCTGGTCGCGCATCGCGAACACCGGCACCGGGCCGTTCATCTGGCACAGGATGTTCGCGCGCTCCAGGTAGGTCGACTCGGGCAAGATCACGTCGGCGAACCAGCCCATCTCCGAGTAGCGCACGTCGATCGAGACCAGCAGCTTCAGCTTCTCGATCGCCCGCTGCGCCGCCTCCGGATCGGGCAGGCCGGTGAACGGGTCGTGGCGATAGGCAAAGTACGCGCCGATCGCGTACGGCTGCTCCGTCTCCATCGCGGCGAACGCCCGGTGCACCACGCCGGTGGCCGGATCCCACTGCGGCCGCTCGCCGCCGGCGCCATCCACGCGGGGCTCGGTGACCTCCGGCACTCGATCTGCCAGATGGTTCAAGCCCTTGCGGCCGTAATGCTCGGGCGCCTTCCCGAGCACGCATCCGCCCGGAACCTCGATGTTGCCCATCAGCGCGTTCAGGATCAGCGCCGAGCGGCTCACGTAGAACGACTGCTTGTGTCGCGCCGACATCCACCCCGGATGGAAGATCACATGCGGTGCGTCGGCGGCGATCTCGGCGACGAACGCGCGAAGCTCGCCGGCGGACACGCCCGTATGCGGCTCCTGCCACTCGGGGGTCGTGTCCTTGACCGCCTGCCGCAGATAGTCCAGGCCGGAGACGAAGCGGGCGACGAAGTCCTTGTCGTAGGCCTCCCGTTCCAGGACCTCATGGATGATCGCGAGGTTCAGCGCGTAGTCGCTCTTCGGTCGCACCTGCCAGTAGCGGGTGGCCTTGCACGCCGTGATCGTGGCGCGCGGATCGATATAGGTGCAACGCATCCCCCTCGACACCGCCGCCATGAACACCTTGGCCTCCTTGACCATCAGCGACTCGACGACATTGCGGCCGTAGAGCACGAGATGCTTGCAGTGCGAGTAGTCGAATATGAGCCCGGCGACGCCGAAGCCGTACAGCGAACGCATGGCGTTATGGACATTGCCGGCGCAGGCGGCATCGTGATTGAAGTAGTTCGGCGAGCCGAGCGCCTTGACGAACGTCTGGGTCAGGTCGACAAAGGGGCCGCCACGATCAGACAGTGCGATCCCGCGCCCGCCGAAGACATCGATCGTTTCCCTCAGCTTCTCGGCGACGTAGTCCAGCGCCTCGTCCCAGGACACCCGCCGCCACTGGCCGGCGCCACGCTCGCCGGCCCGGATCAGTGGCGTCTGCGGCCGCTCGTCATCAGATTCGAGGAACAGGCCGGCGGCGCCCTTCGCGCACAGGCTGGCGCCGAGCACTGGGTCGTGCGTATTGCCCTGCAGCCAGGTCACTCGGCCGTCCTCGACCGTTACCTCCATCGGGCAACGCACCGCACACATGCCACACATGCTGTGGACCGTGCGTCGCCCCGGGGTTTCAATACCTCTCACGTTCGGTGCCGCGGGGGAGCTCATCGCGGCCCGTCAACCCTGATAACGGCCATGGCGGGCCTCCGATCTGCGGCCTGAGAACCCGAGCAACTGCTGACGCCTGACGCCAGGAGCGCTGTCGCCGACTCCACGTATGTGTACAACACAGACCCAGACTTGCATGCGCGGCCGCCGCCCTGCCTCGGCCAAAAAGGATGATCTGCGCGGCCGCGACATACGATCACCCAGAGGCCAAGGCGCCTCCAGCGCGGCAAGCGGCACTCGTACGAAGCCGACCGCGTACGCGGCCAAGCGCGTGACCCGATCCTGCGCTCCCGCCAGCATGCCCCGGCGCCCATCAGATCAGACATCACGACCGAGACCGGGCCAAGGGGCGTGATCGCGTCCCGAGGGGTTGACCACAAACGAAATCATCCCTTTTGGCCGACGCAACTTGACGGTGGCCCTGGGATTCTTCCCCGGGTGTGGATGGGTCGCGATCGTTGAGGCAGCGCTGCTGCCGTGGCTCTGCTGGCCGCATGGCCGGGTTACTCGGCCGCGAAGCGGGGCTCGGAATCGGTTTCAGCGGCGAACGATTCTCGGGTGGTGAACCACCGGTGGACTCTCAACCCGCTCACCTGCGGCACACCGCGTGCCATGCGAGGCAGCGCATGTCGTGCCCGAAAGCCTCCGCCGAGGAGGAAGCGCGGTGAATTCCGGGCTTGCGATCGTCGGTCTTACGTTGCTGCTCGTGGCGGCAGTGTCGCGGCGTCTGTCGAGCACGCCGGTCACGCCGGCGATGGTGGTGACCGCGATCGGCGTGCTCGTCGGGCCGCTGGTGCTTGATGACCTTGCGGTGCGTCCCACGAGTGCGACGGTGCGGACGTTGGCCGAGGCGACGCTCGCGGTCGTGCTGTTCTCGGATTCCTCGCGCGTGGATCTGCGGGCGTTGCGGCGCGAGGGTTCGATGCCGGTACGTCTGCTTGGCGTGGGTCTGCCACTGACGGTCGTGCTCGGAGGGCTGGTCGGGGTGCTCCTGTTTGGGTCGTTCTCGGTCAGCGAGGCGTTGATTCTTGGAGTGATCCTCGCGCCGACCGACGCCGGGCTTGGCAGCGCCGTCGTCACGGACAGGAGGCTCCCGCAGGTCGTGCGTCAGTCGCTCAACGTCGAGAGCGGCCTCAACGACGGGATCTGCGTACCCCTGTTGTTGATCGCGCTGGCCACCATCTCCGGCGCTGGGGGCGAGTCCCATCCGCTGCGCGTGGTGGTCGAGGAGATCGGCTACGGACTTATCGGCGGCGTCGCAGCGGGGGTCCTCGCCGCAGTGGTCGTGAACGTGGCCGAAGGACGGCATCTGATTGACGATGCCTGGCGGCAGATCATCCCGGTGGCCGCCGCGGTGATCGCGTACGGGATCGCGGTCGACCTGGGGGGTTCGGGGTTCATCGCCGCGTTCGTTGCCGGATCGCTGTTCGGCCTGATCGCCCGCGAGAACCTTGCGTCGATGATGCGTTTCACCGAGGAGACCGGGTCGGCGCTCGACAGCGTCACGTTCCTAGTCTTCGGTGCCGTGCTGCTTGGCCCGGTGTTCGAGCACCTGACTTGGCAGATCGCGCTGTATGCCGTGCTCAGCTTGACGATCGTGCGGATGCTGCCGGTGGCAATCTCGCTTTGGGGCACCCACGCGCTTGGTCCGACGGTGGCCTTCATGGGCTGGTTCGGCCCACGCGGGCTCGCATCGATCGTGTTCGCGGTGATGGTCGAGGATGCTCATCTCGCTCACGCCTCAACCATCGTCGCGGCCACCTATCTGACCGTCGGCCTCTCGGTGCTCGTGCACGGGCTCTCGGCGGCGCCGCTGGTGAGTCGTTACGCCAACTGGTACCGAACCGCCGCGGACAAGCACCCCCCTGTGATGGAGAGCAAACCGATGCACGAGCACCGAACCCGCGGGCCCGCCACGTTGCCGAGCGGCTGAACGTCGAACGCCGTCCAAGCGGCACTCCAGGCGCCGGCACGAGACACGGGTGTCCCCCGAGCGCCCGGGCACGGCCCGCTGACTATCCCGATTGTGCGAGCTCGCTGCTTGCTCCGCTTCGCGCCTGCGGTGCCTTAGGTTGCGCCGTCGGCGAGTCCCGGTGACTGCTTGTGCGGCAGCCGGTCGAGCTCGGCATCAAGAAGGTCGACGAGGGCGCTGTTCCCAGCAACTCTGCGGAGCATCTCGAGGCTCGCCCGGTAATGGGCGAGCTTGGCGCGGGTCAAGGTGTCGTCAAGGCTCGAGGTTGGCAGCACCGCGAGCTCCCGGACCTTGGAGATCTTGTCCGCGGTGAAAATCGCGACCGCGTTGGAGCCGGCGTGCGCCACGCGATTGCGTAGCTCATGCTTGCGAGACTCGTAATCGTCAATCGATGGATCGTCTGAGACCGACTCAACAAGCCTGGCAATCGAGGCTCCGAACCGCCGCCGAAGTTCCGCGCCCGTAGTTTGGGTCTTCTCGAGCAGGTCATGAAGCAAACCGGCGGCGATGACCTCCTCTGGCTGCCCATCGCCGTGCAGTAGCGAGCCGACCTCGATTGGATGGGCGATGAAGGGTGCGTGGTCGATCGCCCGGTACTGATCGGCGTGGCGGTCAGAGGCGAACTCGAGCGCGGACTGCGCCATTGACAGTCCCGCGAACGAGTCGATGGCGCGATGGGACCGCACGGCCGTGCTGTCCGAGACCTCTGGATGCCCTTGAACCGCCATGACTTGTGAAGTCAAAGTGAAGGGATGGTCGCTGGCCGCGCTCGTGGGGCCGTCATTCCAATTGGGTGATTGGAATAGAGACGCAGATGCCGACTGAGGTCCTGCATGTGCCGTGACGGGCCCGCTCCCCTCTATCCCCTTGCTGCCGTCGGCTTGGCTTGGGCGCCGGGTTGCACGGTCGGGATCCCTCGAGTGAACGGGAGGGCGATGAGCGCCAGGAGTGCGAGGATGGCCTCCGAGGTGCGTAGCCCGTCGATCTGGCTCTGCTTGTTGACCTTGATGATCTCGTTGGCGGTCGCGGAGGGCACGTTCGCTTTGGAGAGCGCGGCCTTGACGTCGGCCTCGGACATGAACGGCACCCCGCTTGCAAGCTCGGTCTGCGCCTTTGAGACGACGCTGGAGGGAACGTTGGGGTTGTTCTGGATGCCGGTGAAGAACGCGGCTGTCATTGCGGAGATGAGCACGGCGCCGGCGAGGGCGGTGCCGATCGAGGCGCCGAGCTGGGTGCCGGTGTTCTGGAGCCCTCCGACCTCACCGCTCTTCTCGTCGGGCTCCGCTGAGACGGTCACGCTGCCGAGCTGGGAGGCCATCGCGCCGAGGCCGGCGCCGGCGAGCAACAGCGGCCAGGTCACGATCTCGGGGCCGACGCCGACGTTGAGCAACGCGACCAGCAGTACGAGACCCGCGAATAGCAGCATGAAGCCGACACGGACGACTCGTCGCGGGTTGGCGTTGGGGCGCAGCTTGGGGACGCCGATGGCGAACAGGAGCAGCGACAGGGACAGCGGCAGTAGCCGGACGCCGGTTTGGACCGCCGAGATTCCGAGCGCGACCGACAGGAACAGCGCGACGGTGAAGAAGATGCCGGCTTGGATCAGGAACATGAAGAGAAATGACATGACCCCGCTGCGGAGCTGGAGGTTGCGCAGCATCGCGGGTTCGACCAGCACGCCCGCGCCGCGCTTGATCCGCCGGCCCTCCCACCACACGAACCCGACCAGCACCAGAGCCCCTGCGAAGATCAGCCAGATCACCGGGGAGAGCCCGAGCCACTGCGGAGCGTCAGGCTTCGGTCTGACGAAGCCCCAGGTCCCTGACTTCAGGATCCCAAACACGATCGATCCAAGGCCAAGCGCGGACAAAGCCGTGCCCACCAGGTCCAGCCGGGCTCCCTCCTCCGCCGGCGTATCGTTCATGCGCCGAGCCAGAGCGAGGATCACGAGCACGATCAGCACCTCCCCGACGAACACCCATCGCCACGAGGCGTAGGTGGTGAAGATGCCGCCGATCAGCGGGCCGAGCGCCGCGGCGATCGCGGCGGAAGCGGCGACCAGCCCGTAGGCGCGGGGACGCTCGGGCTTGGCGAAGTTCGACGCGACTAACGCCACGATCGCCGGCATGATCAGGACCGCCCCCAACCCCTCAAGGAACGACCAGCCGAACATCAGCACCGCCAGGCTGTGAGACAGCGCCGTGGTCAACGAGCCGCAGGCGTAGATGACGCATCCGATCGCGAATGCGCGCTTGCGCCCGATCATCTGACCGATCTTCCCGCCGGTGATCATCAGCGACGCCATCACGAGCGTGTACAGCGTGATCGCGGTCTGGATCCCGGTCACCGTCGTTCCGACGTCCTTGGCGACCGTCGCGATCGCCGTGTTCATGACCGTCGTGTCCAGCGCCATCACGAACTGCCCGGCCGCCAGCGTGATCAAGGCGAGCTTCGCAGCGCCAACGCTCCTCGCCGCGGCCGCAGGTCCCGGCGACGTTTCAGCATGAATATGCGAGCTCATCTCCGTACCCGACCCGTCTGAACCGAGGAGCGGTCGAGCTCGCCCGTCTCCCGCTCGGTTTCGACCTGCCCGCCACGCTCTCGCGGATCGTCACGCGCACGCGGCCGACTCAACGCCATCCCGGGATCCTTCCCGCTCATCAGCGCGGCGCGAGCCGGCAGGAGGCCCGCGCTCTCGGCCAGCTTGACTGCTTCGGCTCGTTTGGTGGCCCCGAGCTTCTTGTAGATGTTTTGGACGTGCGTCTTCACGGTGGGACGGGCGATGCCGAGCTGGCCGCCGATGCCGGCGAGCGTTCGATACGTGGTAAGGAGCGTCAGGACGCGTGTCTCGGCTGGCGTCAGGCAAACAGTCTTGCGGGACTTCTTCTTGTTGGGCGGTTTCGGCTGGCTGATGATGGTGCTGTCACGGTACGTCGCGGGCGGTCGATTCGTCATCGGCCAATCTGGCTGATATCGCCGTGCCAACCCCCATCGTTGGGGTCGAACAAGTGACCGGCGACGCCGCCTGCCGTGTTCGTGAGGTACGACCGGCAAAGTCGCCGTCGACGTCCCAGCGACTCCCCGGTCGACTTGAACGGGAGCTTGCAGCAGCATTCGCTGGCGATTGACGGGTGCCCGCCTGAGCGGGGCTGGGGGCGCGATCGCGCCCCTAGCCCCCCAGCCCTCCGCGTCCGAACGACGCGCGCCGCCGACATCGCAGCTTTCCCGACGGGCTCTATGCGGTTTTTTGCGGATCCACGCCCATCCCGCCCAGGTACCATCGGGGCTGTCCATTATTGGGCAGCGAGAAGTGGCATCTCCTGATGCGGCGGACCGCCCTGGTTGCGTTAGGTGATGCGATCTGGTTCACGAAAGGGGGCCACGACTTGTCCGAGTTTGTCCGAGATATTGGCGCGGTCGCTCCCGGCCGTGAGCGCGGCGATGGGCATACGCGCGTTCGTCGTTAAGACGGTTGAGCGCCAGGTGGCGTGCGGGTCGCGCTTGCGCCGGCGCCGCGGCTTCATGTCGGCGTCTAAGACCTGCGAATCGCGGGCATGCCCCGAAGTCGCGCTGGCCAGGGAAACGGGGGGCGCGCGAAGGGCCGAGCGATGAGTAGCGTCGCCCTCTCCGGGACCAGGCCGCTGTTGCGGGAGGCGAAGCGTCGGGTTTCGACGGTCCTGCCTCGCATGGTGGCGCGACCTCGCCTCGCCGCGTTGCAGAAAGCCGCTGAGCGCAGCCGGGTGGTGCTGGTTTCTGCGCCAGCGGGTTACGGGAAGTCGACTCTTGTCACGCAGTGGAGTGACCTCGATCCGAGGTCCAGCCTGCGCGTGCAGCTCGGCCAGCGCGACAACGACCCCATCGTACTGCTCGCCCGTGTCGTGGCTGCCCTGGAGCGCACTGGCCCGGTTTGCGGTGAGCTCCGGGAGGAGATGTTAGGACGGATGCCCAGGATCGATGAGGTCGCCATTCCTGTCCTCGCGGCCGACCTCGGCGAGCGCGATCCGTTCGTTCTGGTGCTGGACGATGTGCATGTCATAACGGCGAAGAAGAGCCGCGCGATTCTCGCGTGTCTCGTCGACCAGGTTCGATCCGGCTGTCAGCTGATGTTGGTCACGCGCAGCGATCCGGGGGTGCCGCTCGGCCGGCTCCGCGCGACTGGGGATCTGGTCGAGATCGGGACCGAGCTACTTGCCCTGGATCCGACGGAGACCCGTGATGTGGCCGCGAGCAGAGGACTGGAGCTGTCGCCGGCGGCGGCCGAGGCCCTGTGCGAGCGGACGGAGGGCTGGGCCGCTGCGGTTGCGCTGGCCACGCTGGCGTTACGCGGCCGTCACGATGCCGCCGAGAGGGCTGCCGGCCTGTCCGGCGATCAGCAGCAGATCGCCGACTACCTCCTGGAAGAGGTGCTGCAGCGCCAGCCGGACCATCTCAAGCGTTTCCTGCTCGGGACGTCGATCCTCGATCAGATGACGGCGCCCTTATGCGATGCAGTGCTCGGCACAGACGACGCCGCCGGGTCGCTTGAGGACCTCGCACGTTCCAATGCCTTCGTCGTCTCGCTCGACGATCACCGCGAGTGGTATCGCTACCACCATCTGTTCAGCGATCTCCTCCGCGCGGAGCTCAAGCGGCGCCATCCGGAGTTGCTCCCCGTGTACCTTCGACGGGCAGCAGGTTGGTGCGAGCAGCACGGATCGCCTGGCGAGGCATTCGCCTACGCGCATGTGGCCGGCGATCTCGCTCACGCCGGGCGCATCGCACTTGCGTCTCGGGACGAGTTTGCCAGCCGCGGGCAGATCGAGAGCCTGCGGCTGTGGCTGGGCCGCTGCACCGACAAGGAGATCGAGTCAGACCCACAGCTCTCTATCGCGGCCGCATGGGTCTTCGGGTACCTCGGCGACGCGGCCCGGGCGAGACGGTTCCTAGTCGCGGCCGAGCGGGCTTCGCTCGACTCGGCATCCGGCGACGAGGCAGCGTCGCTTCGCTCGGCATTCGCGAACCTCCGAAGCTCCATGGCTCCGGACGGCATCCCGCAGATGCTGCGCGATGCCGAGCTCGGCTACGCATATGAGAAGAAGATGGGCGGCCGATGGCTTCTCAGCGCCCGTCGCGCCATGGGTGCGGCGTACGTTCTCCTAGGCCAGCCGCAAGAAGCAATCGCCGTGCTGCGGGAGTCACTCGCGCTGTCGAGAGACCGACCCGATCTCAGCCACACTCGGGTCTTCACTCTGGGCTATCTGGTCTTCGCGGCCACCGACCTGGGCGATCGGCGAAACGCGCAACGATGGGCGGTCGAAGCGGGCTGGCTGGCCGCCCAGCAACACCTCCACCACACGATCTACGGTGCTATCGCGTACACGGCAGGAGCACTCGCGCACAACCAACGCGGTGACCAGACCGAGGCCGCACGCCAGCTCGAGAAAGTCCGGCGGCTCCGCCCACTGCTCCGCACCGGCCCATGGCTCAACGCCGATCTCGCGCTGCGCTGCGCCGACATCAGCCTAGACCTCGGCGACGTTGCCAGTGCCGTCGAACACGCGCAGGTCGCGGACGACGCACTACAGGGATATCCCGATGCCGGAACGCTCCCGGCCCGGTTGCAACGTCTCCAAGCGCGGATCAGGCGAGGAGAGAGCTACGGACTCACACCTGCCGAGCTCCGGCTCGTCGCCTTCCTTCGGACGCACCTCTCGCTCCAGGACATCGCCGATCGTCTTCACCTCGCACGCCCTACCGTCAAGACACACGTCTCGTCGATCTACGACAAGCTCGGCGTCACAGGCCGATCCGACGCGGTCGAGATCATCGAGCAGGCCGGCCTCGAATCGACAGAAGCCCAGGTCACCATCCCGGGTCCAGAACTCGACTGGCGTCGCGAGGCCAAATCGCCGTCGGCTGACGAGTCCAGCGGAGCGTTGGGGCTCGTCCGAAGGTGAAGCGCCCGCCATACGTCGCACGCCGGCCGATAGCCCGGACGTAGCCGGCTGAGGACTAGGCGGAAAAGCTTGGCGTTGTGCCTGGCGTAGGCGCTTTCCGCAGCGTTGAACGACACTGGTCCAGTGTGCCGATCTAGTCGGCGCCGATCAGGGCGACGCTTGCTTTAGTGCGCGTCGAGGAGGCCTTCGCCGGCGACGATTCCGTGCCCCGCTTGAGGCCGAGTGACCCGACCATGCGGCCAGCAGCGCCACGACCGCAGCACTACATCGGAGTGGGTATCACGGCTGCGCAGTTCATCCCTTTTGGCCGATGCGGGGTGGGGGTTGGGGGCCGTAGGGTTTTGTTTGTGGCGGCGATGGCGGCATCGTCGGGGAAGGCCCGAGCGGGGCGTCGCCTCCTGCGGTGATGGCCGTAGCCGCCGTCCAGTCAACAAACGGAAAAGGAGCAGGGCGATGAGTAAAGACAACCCTGTGTTTGTGTATGCGGCGGTGTACGCGGATCGTGATGACGCCGATGCCGATTACGACACGCTGCTCGACCTGCATTCCGCCGATCTGGTGGGCAGCTATGACGTCGCGCTGGTGTACAAGGACGACGACGGCAAGGTGCACGTGACCAAGCACGAGAAGCCGACCCAGCATGGCGCTTGGACGGGTGCGGCGGTTGGCGCGTTGGTGGGGGTCATCTTCCCGCCGGCGATCCTCGGTTCGGCGCTCGTCGGCGCCGCCGCGGGCGCGGGGATCGGGCATGCCATGGGCGGCATTCCGCGCAGCGAGGCCAAGGAGCTTGGCGATTACCTCAATTCGGGTCAGGCTGCGCTGGTCGTGATCGGCAAGTCGCGCGTGCAGGAGCAGCTCGACAAGGCGCTCACGCATGCGGAGAAAACCCAAGAGAAGGAAATCGAGGCCGACGGCGACGAGCTCGCCAAGGAGCTCAACGCGCTGCCCGCCTAGCAGCGTCTCGTCCTGGCCGGCCCGCTCTCGCACCGTCCTTGGCTTGGCGGTGTGAGGGCGCCACGGCTCCCTCAACCACGAGACACGAGTCGACTGTGTTCCTTCGACCCTTGAACGGCCCGGTCGCGGCAACGCCTCACAGCCGCACGCGTGCGCGCACCGGCACGTCGCTTGGTTCAGATCGGCATCGGGACGAGCACGGGATCTGTCCGGTGAGCGCAGCCGGACCCCGCCGGTCGGGCTGCCTCACAAAGGAAGCCGGGGCAGCAACCCGCACAGAGGAACAGCATGACTGAGCTAAAGAAAGTGTTCGAAGTTGAGTGGCAGGGATTCAACCTGCGCAGAGGTGCGGTCTTTGCGGTTGTGTTGGGGCTGCTTATCGTCGTGGGGGTGCTCCCCCACGAGCGGAGGTACTTCCTCAGCGCTATCTTCGGGGCGCTGTTGGTGGCGCTAAGCGACCCCGGCGGGAAATACGGTCCTCGGGTGCTTGGGATGGCTGTGATGGCCGGGGCCGGTGCGCTGCTGACGGCCCTGGGGTTCGGCATCGGCGGCGGTCCGTGGGGGTTCGTGGTACTGGCCGCTTTCGTGGCCACGTCGCTGGCCGGTCTCGCGGTGAAATACGGCCTGCACAGATTCGTCGCGGCCTATCTGCTCAACATCTGGTTCATCATCGTCCTCGGCCTGCCGACGCTCCTCTCCTTTGGCCTTCCGGGCGCCTTCCATTCCGGCCTGATCCATACCGAACCGTGGAAACAGGCGCTGGCCTGGCTGACCGGATCGGCGCTGTGGGTCGCTTACACCTTCATCATGTGGCTGGCGCGCGGACGCGTCTCGGCGCCCCAGCCTGCCGCCGAGATCCCCGGGGATATCTCGCCGAGGCCGCTGACCGGGCCAATGATTCTTTTCGCGGTGATCCGGGCCGTTGCCGTGTCGATCGCCGTCGCGATCGCCTTCGGGCTGCAGCTGCCCAACGCCTACTGGATGCCGATCGCCGTGATTATCGCCATGAAGCCCGACCTTCAGCAATCAACCTTCGCTGCCGTACAGCGCGTCGCCGGGACGGCACTGGGCGCCGCGGTGGCTGCGCTCTTCCTGCTGACCGTCCACAACAAAACCGCCCTTGAAGTGATCATCGTCGTCCTGTTCGGGCTGGCGGCGGCGATCCGCTTCGTCAACTTCGCCTGGTACACGGCAGCCCTGGCCGCGGGGCTCCTGATCGCCATGGACGTGCCCCACCCGTCCAATTTTGCTAGCGAGGGACGCAGGATCCTGTTCACGCTCGCCGGCGTGGGGATCGCCGTCATCGTCATGTTCCTGGCAGACCGACTGCAAAAGCACGCTGCCAAAGCGGCCCCACAAGCCCCACAAGCCAGCACCGCCTGACGCTGGCGAGGAGGCCTGCACATGAGCGCCAGGGGCTGATCTCAACCTTTTTGGCTGATGCACGGCCTCGCTCTACGCCATAGCCTGATGCGACACCAATTGTGCAAACGTCGGTGGCTGTGAGACGCGCTGGTGCGATAACTGATTGAGGGAAGGAACGGCGATGGCGACCACAACTCCAAGTAAACGGACGACGGCTGCGAAGTCGAAGCCCGCGGCTGGTCGGCATTTGTCGGTGGCCGAGCGGGTTGCGAGTGGTAAGGCGGCGCGGAGTCAGGTGCCGCGTGCGGATCATGCGAAGTTCGAGCCGCCGCCGAATCGCGCCGATCCGGTCGCGTTGTTGGAGCGTCAGGCGAAGACGCGGGTACCGGAGCTCGTACCGATCCGCTACGGGCGGATGCTGGTCTCGCCGTTTACCTTTTATCGCGGGGCGGCGCTGCTCATGGCCAATGATCTAGCGTCGACACCGCGGTCGGGGTTGACAGTGCAGTGCTGCGGGGACGCGCATCTGTCGAACTTCGGGGTGTTCGCCTCGCCGGAGCGGCGGCTGGTGTTCGATGTCAACGATTTTGATGAGACGCTCCCCGGTCCGTGGGAGTGGGATGTCAAGCGACTTGCGGTGAGCATGCTGATCGCGGCACGCGACAACGGCTTTCGCGCGAAGGAGCAGGAGCGGATCGTGCTTGACACGGTCGCCCAGTACCGCACCGCGATGGCCAACTTCGCTGGGATGAAGGCCCTTGACGTGTGGTACTCGCGCCTGGATGTCGAGAGCGCGATCCAGGAGTTCGGCTCGCAGTTCAAGCCGAAGATGGTCAAGCGAACCGAGAAGCAGGTCGCGAAGGCGCGGACGAAGGACAGCATGGCGGCGTTCTCGAAGCTGACTGAAGTCGTCGACGGGAAGGCACGGATTGTCGATCAGTCGCCGCTGATCGTGCCGATCGAGCAGCTTGCGCAAGGTAGAGAGCGCGATGAGATGTTCGAGGCGCTTCGCCAGTTGTTGCGCGGCTACCGGGAGACGCTCGATTTCGATCGGCGGGTGCTGCTGGAGGAGTTCGAGCTGACCGACTTCGCGCGCAAGGTGGTCGGGGTCGGGAGCGTCGGCACGCGCGCGTATATCGCATTGCTGGTCGGCCGTGACGGGCAGGACCCGTTGTTCTTGCAGATGAAGGAGGCCGAGGCATCGGTGCTGGAGGAGTTCCTCGGCCCGAGCGAGTTCTCAAACCACGGCGAGCGAGTGGTCGTTGGCCAGCGGCTGATGCAGGCCGCCAGCGATATCTTCCTCGGCTGGCTGCACATCGACTCCGGGCTTGACGAGAAGCCGCGCGACTTTTACGGCCGTCAGCTGAAAGACTGGAAGGGATCGGCAGAGATCGAGCAGATGGTCCCTCAAGCTATGGCCACGTACGGCAAGCTGTGCGGCTGGACGCTCGCCCGCGCGCATGCGCGCAGCGGCGACCGGATCGCGATCGCAGCGTACCTCGGCAACAGCGACCGCTTCGACCGTGCAATCGTCGAGTTCTCAAAAGCGTACGCCGAACAAAACGACAGCGACTACCAGGATCTCGCCGCGGCAGTCCAATCCGGCAGGATCACCGCCAAAACGGGGCTCTGACAGACCCTCCCTGTCCCGCGGGCGGGCAAGACGCGGAAGGTACCCCGCGCACGAGAAGATCCCCGCGCCGTGCCCACACGTGGATCGCCGCGCTGACGATGAAAAGCCGTCGCGCCGCGCTTAGCGGCGGGTGGCGATGACGGCGGTGGCGATCACGAGTGAGAGCGCGACGAGGCCGCCGACGGCGGTGAGCGGGGTGATGCCGGTGCTCTGGCGCTCGTGGTCGATGAACGCGACGAAAGCGATGGGGATCGCCACCGACAGAACCAGCAGCGTGGTGCGCAGGATCTGGCGTTTGTTGTGTCCGACGTCCTTTTGCCGTTTGGCGGCGGCGATCGCCGCTTGCGCGCTGTCGGGATCGCTGTCGTAGAAGATCAGCGCTTGCCGCCCGAGGCTTCGCGCGTTGGAGTCACAGCCCCAGCCGAGCGCGATCATGAAGCTGAGCGGGAACACCCACGTGATCACCCAGACCGTCAGTCCGAACAGGCCCCCGATCGCGGTCTTCACCCATGGATGGGCGCCCTCCTTGCTCTTGTCGGAGGGGGCGGACAGGAACCCGCCGTAGATCAGCAGCACGTAGATGCTGCGGACCCACGTACGCCACGGGCGGCGCGCGGCTGGCCTTTCGGGCGTCGGCGTGTCTCGAACCGGGAGCAGGGCCGAGCGGGCATCGTCGACCGTCGGGTGCACGCCGCGGAGCGCCAGCATCTCGGCGGCGGTCTCGAGCTGCCTTGGGTCGCGGTCATAAAGCGCGGCGGTGCGCAGCACCATCCGCGCCTCCTGCCTGAGGTAGAGCAGGTAGCCGGGGACCAGCGCGATCAGGAACGGCGTTGCCGCAATCGCTCCGTCGATCGCCGCGACCTTCGCGCTATCAGTGCGCAACTGCTCGGCAATGATCGCACGTGGAACACCCTTACGCTCCTCGCGGACGCGCTGCGCCCACTCCAGAGATGGCTCGCCGAGGCTGTGCGTGCTGTTCAGCGCGATCCGCTCGGCGACATGCTCGGGGTCACGATAGGCAACCTTCGCAAGGTGCCACCCTTCTGACAGGGCGTGCCCGATCCGCCTTCTCGAGCCCGCTGGAGCGCTATCCGGCGAGGTGTCATCCGCCGGCGGCATTTCATCCTTCGCGAGGTCGCTGGCGCCCTCTGACGGCGGCAGGCTCGGATCGCCGGGATTAGCACTCATGTCTGAGCCGGCGCCGCACGTTGAGCGCTTCCGGGTGCAGCTCGAACGGTTTTCGCCACTCGGGCCATAGAGACCAATATCGAAGGCCACGCATTTGGGATCATCCGGTTCGGAGGAGGATGCGCAGGTCCCCCGTGGCGGGGCCGAATGCCGGCCATCGGGGCGGGGGCTGTTGCGGATTGCGGCCCGACGGCGATGTGACTCACCGTCTCGTGAGCTCCAGCAGTAGCGACTCGACTCGCTCCAGCCGCGCGGCAATCTGTTTGAGCTGCGGGTCGCCTGGTGCTTCCGCAGAGGTTTCCTCCGCCGGTGCTCCGGATTTCTGCTCGCGCTGCGCGCGCGTCACGAACGCCGAGGTGATCGCCGCCGTGACGATCGCAAGGAACGCGATCCCCTCGAGCATCACGACCACGCCGACGATCTTGCCGGCCGTGTCTTTGGGCGTCACGTCTCCGTACCCGACCGTCGTGACCGTCTGCACAGACCACCACATGCCCTCCCAGATGCTCGAGTACTCGCGATGGTCGATCGCCCTGATCGCGATCCCGCCGCCGACCACAACGATGAACGTCGCCGTCACGATCACGCTCGCGGCGTTGCGCACCGAAATCGGCTCGCGTAGGAACCGGTTCATACGGCGCTCGATCGTCCGCGGCCGTTTCACTCCCGCCACGTCACACCCCCCGGCCCGAAAAGCGGACTGAGCAGCCGCGGCCCAGTAGGCCCGGCATGAGCGTCGGCCTCTTGACCGTCTTCTCGCTGCTCGGCTTCAGCACCGAAAGCACCTCAAGGCACACGTTTCAGCCGGTCGAGGTCATTCGTCATCGGACTGCTTTCCCGCGGTCCTGGTCGCGCTCGTAGTCCCACCGAGCGCGACCAACGGTTGAGCGGCGCCGACGCCAAGCAAGGATGCCGCGCTGAAGGCCCACCAAGGAGCCGGCAAGCACTCCGACCCGCCGTGGCGGACTGACGTGTCAGCTGCACTTCGACTTGCTGGCGTCCGAGAAGCTCTTGACCGAGCTCACGACGTTTTTGGCGTCGAGTCCGAGCGCGGCGACCTGACTGGCCGAAGGGCTCGACGGGAGCGCCTTGACGGCGGTCTGGAGCGCGTCGACCGACGTCTTGACGGCGCTGGTCTGACTCGGGAAGTCGCTCTTGGCCGAGCTGACAACCGCGTTCGCATCGCTCACGATCGTATTGATCTGTGACTTCAGACCGCTGACGCCGCTGCTGGAGGTGACGCTCGGCAGATTCTTGACCGAGTTCTCGAGGTTGGTGCGATCAGAGCAGTACGCCGGCTTGCTGCTACTGCCACAACCGGCGAGCGCGATCAGCGAGCCGGCGGCAACCGTCGCGATCGCAGTACGCATCGCGGCGCGACCCCTGCGACGCGTTGATATGTCCACCCTGTTGCTGAGTTGCATGGCATCAGGCTATGCCGCAGGGCGAGGCGGCGCATCGGCCAAAAAGGATGAGATCACGCAACCCAGCCTGAATCGGCCAAGAGGATGATCTGCGCGGCCGCGCCGCCAGTCAACCCGGACCCCAAGGCGCTTCCGGCTCGGCAAGCGGCACTTCTCTTGGTGGCCGGGTCGGGGCTCACATGGGCATGCCGCAGCACCCGCTCCACACGAATGCGGGACCCGGCGCGAGCCCATCCGTTCGGCAAGGGCGGGAGGCGGACGCTCGCACACTTATTGCTAACGACCTGCTCGAAGCGGCAGGCGACCGGCCTGGCCTCGCCGTCTACAAGGTGGCTTCTCGTGGTGCGAGGCGACAACGATCCGACGCCAACGCTGCCGTGGGTTCATGGCCGCTCCCGGACAACAGGGCCGCGAAAGGGCACGCGTGTGCGCACCCGCGCGAGAACGAAGGCGGGGGCTCGTCTCGCGGATCGGTCGCGTCTCGGGCCTTGCCAGCACCAGGACGTTCCACTGAGACATGACCACAATCAAGCGAGCGCTCCTGCCTATGCATAGCTCGTCGCGAACGGGGCAGCGCCGGTTGTTTAGTAGAAGGTCTTGAGCACCAAGGGGCGATTCACCAGACACCTGGTCTCACGAAACTCAGCACTGTCTATGGCTCCGTAACTCGGTCTTCACCCTTCTGCTTCCTGTGGGATCCGGCAGCGAGAGCCGTGGCGCGGCCTGCGCGCTGCTTTCGCTCTGCGAGGAGCGGTGGCGGCGACGCGTCCGGAGTCTCGGATCGCGCGCGGGTAGGAGGTCCAGCCGGTGCGTCGGCGCTTGCGTGCCGACCTCGACGGAAACGCCAATTGACCGGAGTAGCGTGACCCGATGTGACGGCCAAGGCGTCAACCGCGGGAACCGGTCCGGTTCTCGAGCGTCGCCGGGCGGTCGCCCTGGCGCGCCATTACCGCGAGTCTGAGGGCCTCTCGATCAGGCAGATCGCGGACCGTCTCGGGCGGTCGCCGGCGACGGTCAAGGCGTACTTCTACGACCCGTGTCATGCTAACAAAAGACCTACGGATAGCTGGCGCGCTAACGCTTGGGCCGGCTGTCCAGCACCTCCGGCAGGCTTGGGGTTCTGATGCTCGATCGGGTCACGGAACGGCGCCGCGCGGCGCAACTCGCCCGCCACTACCGCGACCAGGAGGGGCTGTCGATCGCGGAGATCGCTCGTCGGCTGGGACGCGCAGAAGCAACCATCAAGACGTATCTCTACGATCCAACCGGCGCCAAGGCACGCGCGGTCAAGGCGCGCTACCGGGGAGTGTGTCGCGGCTGCGGGGCGCCCACCGCGCCACGGAACGGCAAGGGCGATGCCTACGCGTATTGCAAACGCTGCCATCCCGGCGCGATCGCGCCGGAATGGACACGGGAACGGGTTCGCGAAGCGATGCGCGCATGGCGAGCGCGCTACGGCGCTGCGCCGTCCTCCTACGACTGGTCGCGCACGCACGCACGCCGGCGCGGCGGCGAGGCGCTTAGACGACTACAGGCCGGAGAATGGCCCGCTCCATCTGCTGTCACCGATCTGTACGGAGCCTGGGCGGCGGCCCGCGCCGACGCCTTCGGCGGCGCCTGAACCCTGGGCGTCAATGCTGTTGATACACGGCCCGCGCTCGCGCTTGGTCATCTGCGAACGGGCGTCGAAGATCGCCGCAAACGCTACGGCCATTCGTCTGTGCAGCAGCAGCAACGCAGGCGTCGGCGTCCGTGTGCTGCTGGCCAGGGGAGCGACAGCGTCGTGCGCTTGCAAGCCGCCGCGGATCGGGCCGCCGGCAAGCACTTCGACGACTCTCGCAACGCGGGAAAGCAGGGCCGAGGGCCGATCGTTCACGACGTCCGGGTCATCGACGACCAGCCTGGTTGCGAGATTGGCGAGGAGCAGGGTCGGTGCACCTGGCCCGGTTGTCCTTGCTTTCGTTCTGGCGCGGGTGCGGGGCAGCCGCCTGCGGCACGGCTCCGTAGACCGACTGTCTACGTTACGTCTCGCCTAATCGTGTTTGTCAATGCAGGCTGAGCTGGAGCGAGATGACTGCCGTCGCCTGCGTGTCAGGGCGGGTCGAGGCCTTCGCTCGCCCACGCTTCTGCTTGCTCGCGCTCGCGGTTCGGGAACAGCCTCAGCTCGCCGGGGATGGACCAGCCCGCGAGCTTTACGACTCGATCGATGCTCTGAGAGTCGGTGACGACGGCTATCCGCTCGAAGGAGGTCGGGTGGGCGAGCCCGAGCAGGGCGTCCTGCCATGCGCCGCCAGCCGTGTAGCCGGTGAAGCGGTCGTCGAGCACATGGATGAGGCGGATCTTCGGGTGGCGCAATAGCGCCCGATCCACCTCGGGTGCCGCGATTGCTTTGTAGTCGGCGGAGTCGACCTCGCCGACCGCCTCCAACCCGACGACACCGTCCGGAAGCCCCTCGATCAGCTCGATCATCCGTGCGCCCTCACCCGGCGAGTCCGGCGGATGCCTCCTCCAGGCCGGCCTTCAGCTCGTCGCGAGACGCCTTGTCGATCTGGGCGGTCGAGGTGCGGATCGCATTCGCGAGCGCACCCGCGACAGCGTCGGCGCCGTCGTGCTCGTAGATCGCGATGATCCCGGCCGACCCGGAGGGAAGCGCGTCGTCCATCTTCTCGCCGATACCGGCCTGCACGCGGTGGCGCGCGAACTTCCCGGCCAGTGCGCCGGCGGCCGCGCCGACGACAGTCGCGGCCAACAGCGGCGGGGCGAACAGCCCGACGACGAGACCTGCGCCGCCGCCGAGCTTGGCGCCCTTGCGGCCTAGATGGTCGCCGGTCTCCTTGACCTGCACCTCGCCGTCGGCGTCCTTGACGACGAGCGCCACGCCATCGGTGACGATCTCGCCGTCGCCCGCGAGCTTCACGTAGGCGTCGAAGTCCCTTTGCGCTAGATCGGGGATCAGGTAGACCGCGATCAGGACGTCCAGCTGCTCGTTGTCACTCATGATGCTCCTCTCGCCTCTCTGTCAGGCGCTCGCCGCGTGAGCCGCCAGGGCCTGCGCCGCGTGCTCCTGCAGCGCCTTCTCGTCCTCCGCGCTCATGTGCGGGGCGACGTCGAACACGACCTGCTTGATCTCGCCCGTGAAGGCGAACGGCGCCTTGTCGGCGTAGCTGCGGTCGACCACGAGGCCGTTGTCGCGGCCGATGTCCATCCCGGAGTAGCCCGAGAAGCGGCCCGGCACGGTGTGCTCCATCCGCCCGCTCGCGACCGGCTCGCCGTTGACGAGCAGCGTCACCTCGCCGGCCGTCGCCGGCTTCGGCGCATCGGCCGCGAACACGAGCTCGACGTTGACCTCGCCGGTCGGCAGCGGCTGTTCGGCCGCCTGGGTGTATTCGAGCACGCCGAGCATTGAGTAGGTGTGCTTGAGCTTCCCGTCCTGAACGAAGAGGGCGAACCCGCCGAGATGGTCGGCCTCGGCGACGATCACCCCCTCGACGCCGCCCTCGGGGACAACCAGGTCGGCGCTGATCGTGTACGAGTGGTTGTAGATCCGCGGGATCATCCCGCTCGGGACGTTCTCGATGTCGCCGCGGAAGACGAACTTCGACTCCTCCGGAATCGGCGGCACCATGCCGAAGAACGACGTCAACCCGCCGAGCAGCGGTAGCACGCGGTTGCGCTCGGCCTCGGCCCAGAAGAGCTCGGTGAGCTCCTGCACCTTCTCAGGATGGTCCGCGGCGATGTTATTGGACTGGGTGAAGTCGTCGGGCAGGTAGTACAGCTCGACGGGCTCGTCATCCGGGTTCCAGCCCGGGCCGAACGCTCGCAGCTTCTCCGGATCGAGGTCCCAGGGGATCCGCCGCAATCGCTGTGCGAGCAGCCAGCCGTCCTTGTACATCCCGCGGTTGCCGAGGATCTCGTAGTACTGCTGCGTGTGGCGCTCCGGCGCGGCCGCGTCCGAGAACGAATCCGCGAAGGTAGCCCCGTCGAACCGCTGCTGCTCGATGCCGTCGATCGAGTCGGGCATCGGGATCCCAGCGAGGTCGAGGACCGTCGCGCCGACATCGGTCACATGCGTGTAATGGCCGCGAACCGCGCCCGCCTCGCGGATGCCGGCCGGCCAGTGCACGACCAGCGGGTTGCGGGTGCCGCCGAGATGGGAAGCGACCTGCTTGCCCCAGTCGAACGGGGCGTTGCCGGCCCACGCCCACCCGGCAGAGTAATGCGGGGCGAGCTGATCGCCGCCCCACGCCTCGAGGCCGCCGTGCTTGAACAGGAGCCCCATCTGCTGCTCGGGCGTCAACGGGATCCCGTTCAGCGTGGTCAGCTCGTTGAACGTGCCCGTGAGCGTGCCCTCCATGCTCGCGCCGTTATCCCCCCAGATCCAGATCACGACCGTGTTCTCGAGCTCGCCCATCTCCTCGACCGCGTCGATGACCCGCCCAACGTTCCAGTCGGCATTCTCCGAATAGCCGGCGTACACCTCCATCTGACGGGCATAGAGCCGCTTGTGCGTCTCATCCAGCGAGTCCCACGTCGGAAACGCGTCATTGCGCGGCGGCAGCTCAGCATCGGCCGGGATGACCCCGAGCTGCTTCTGCCGCGCGAACGTCTCCTCGCGCATCACATCCCAGCCCTTGTCGAACGCGCCCCGGTACTTATCCGACCACTTGCGCGGCACATGGTGCGGCGCGTGGCTGCAGCCGGTCGCGACGTACGCGAACCACGGCGTCTTCTGCTTCTCAGAGCGAACCCGGTGAAGCCAATCGATCGTCTTAACGGCGAGATCATCCTGAAAGTAGTACTGCTCACCATCCTTCGCATCAGGCACGCCGACCATCTTCTGGTTCTCAGCAATCAGAGGGTCATACTGGCCGGCCTCACCGCCGAGGAACCCCCAGAAGTAATCGAACCCAAGCCGGGTCGGCCACCGGTCGAACGGGCCCGAAAACCCCTGCTGGTTATCCGGGGTGAGATGCCACTTCCCGAACCCTCCCGTCAGATACCCGTTCTCCTGCAGGATGCGCGGAAACGGCGCGCAATCGCGCGGAATCGTCGCGTTGTAGCCCGGGAACGGACCCGAGAACTCGCCCACCATGCCAAAGCCGACCCGATGGTGGTTACGCCCCGTCAGCAGCGCCGCCCGGGTCGGCGAGCACAACGCCGTCACGTGGAAGCGGTTATAGCGCAGCCCGTGCTCTGCCAGCCGCGTGTAGTTCGGGGTCTGGATCGGACCGCCGAACGTGCTCGGGTTACCAAAGCCGGCGTCGTCGATCAGGACGAGCAGCACATTCGGCGCACCCTCTGGCGGCTGGACATGGCTCGCCTGATTCCAGTCAGGCTCCGAACCCTCCAGCGTCCGCTTCGTCGCGCCCGTAAACGGCGGCCGCCGGATCGGGAGCCTGGTGCGGTCGATTCCTTCCTCCGGCATGAGTCCGCTCCTCTCGTGTCTCAATCCATAGATGTCTGCGCACGCCTCCGTGCCGCAAACAGATGCTGAGCCCGGGCCGCTGAAGGGTCATCATCCGATTCGGATGAGCGGCGCCCCCGGCACCCGAGCCGCAGAAGCCCAGGGCCCCACCGTCGCGCGCATGCGCGCGGTTCTTGTGCAGCGCACTCAGGGGCTCGCGCCCGGGAAGACCTGCGTTCACCCTCCGGCGAGTCTCGGCGGTCATCGCTGAGCAGACCCCCTTCGCGCGGCCTGCAGGGCGCCGTTGCCCGCCGGGGCTGCGCGGCCAGCGGCGGGGCCCCGACGTGCACGAGATCCGCGCATAGGGAGGTGTGGATCGACCGACAGGCGGAGACCTGCATCCGAAATTCGCGGGGCTCAGGATCTTGCGCGCGATGCCGGATTACGCGTCCCTGCATTCGCGAATTTGCGGGTCTTCGGCGCCGTCCTCCACAACGACGAGCGGGCGGAGGTCGCGCCGGGCCTCGCAGCTGGCGAATTGCGGGACCTGACGGAGTACCTCGCTCACACGTGCTTCCCTGAGATCGCGGTACCTCAGGCGACAGCCGACCTGGTCGATGTCGCGGCAACGGCGGCGCCCGGCTTTCGCTCGGCCGGACGGTCGCCGGCCGAGGCGGCGGCGCGTCAGGACGCGTTCTGGGAGATGCACGACGCGCTGTTCGCCGACCGGGGCCGGCTTGAGGGCCCGCACCTGTGGACACGCGCCGAGCGCCTGGGTCTGGACGTCGAGCGCTTCGAGGCCGACAGACGCTCGGACGCGGTGCGTGACCGCGTCCGAGACGACTTCCGGGGGTGAGGCAGGGGTGGCGACGACGCCGAGGCTCTTCGCGGCGGGCGAGCGGCACACAAGCCCGCTCGACCTCTCCGCTCTCGAGCGCTTGATTCAGCCGCCCTCGTAGGCCAGCTCGCCGGCCCGCGCCGTCGCCGCGGCTGCGCGCTCCTCGGACTGCACGACCACCGCGGCGACCAGGATCGCGGCGGCGACGAGGCCGGCGGCGATCAGGAACGCCAGGTGGTACCCGCTGGTCAGCGCCTGCGCTTGCGCCGTGCCGGCGTGCGCCAGGTGGTTGCTGCGCGAGACGGACACCGTCGCCAGGACCGCCAGGCCCAGCGCCCCGCCGACCTGCGCGGCGGTGTTGACCAGGCCCGAGGCCAGGCCGGCGTCGCTCGGCGTCGCGCCCGACATCGCCAGCCCCATCAGGGCGGGGAAGCAGAGGCCCACGCCGGTGCCGGTCAGCAGCAGCGCCGGCAGAACGTCGCGCACGTAGGAGCCGTCCACCGGCGTCTGGGCGAACAGCACCATGCCGGCGACCATCAGGCCCAGCCCCGGGAACTGCATCGTGCGGGCGCCGAATCGCTGGATCAGCTTCTCCGAGTAGCGCAGCGACAGAGTGCCCATCACAATCGTCACCGGCAGGAACGCCAGGCCGATCTGCAGCGCGTCGTAGCCGAGCACCCGCTGCAGGTAGAGCGAGCCGAGGAAGAACATCCCGAACATCCCGGCCACGGTCAGCACCTGAATGAGGTTCGCACCGGTCACGTTGCGCGAGCGGAAGATCCGTAGCGGCATCAGCGGCGTGGCGGCCTTCACCTCGCGGGCAACGAATGCGGCCAGCAGGGCGATCGAGACGGCGCCGAGAATCAGCGTCGTCGACGCGCCCCAGCCGTCCTCGGCCGCGGGCTTGACGATCGTGTAGACGCCGACCATCAGCGCGCCCGTGATGAGCGCGGCGCCCGGCAGGTCGGCGCCCTTGCTCAGGCCGATGCCCTCGTCGGCGGTCAGCAGCCGGCGGCCGAATATCGCCGTCGCGATGCCGATCGGGATGTTGATGAAGAAGATCCAGTGCCAGTCGATGGCCTGGGTGAGCAGGCCGCCGGCAAGCAGGCCGACAGAGCCGCCCGCCGAGGCGACGAACGCGTAGACGCCGATCGCCTTCGCCTGCTCCCGGGGCTCCGGGAATATCGTCACGATCATGCCGAGGATGACGGCCGAGGTCATCGCGCCGCCGATGCCCTGCACGAACCGCGCCGCGACCAGCCACACCTCGCTTTGCGCCAGGCCGCACAGCGCCGAGGCGCCGGTGAACAGCGCGAGCCCGGCCAGGAAGATGGTCCGGCGACCAAGCAGGTCACCCAGGCGCCCGGCGAGGAGCAGCAGCCCGCCGAACGAGATCAGGTACCCGTTCACGACCCACGCGAGGCTGGAGGTGGAGAACCCGAGGTCGTTCTGGATGGACGGAAGAGCGACGTTCACGACGGTGACGTCGAGGACGATCATCAGCATCCCCATGCAGAGGACGTAGAGAGCGATCCAGCGGGAACGGTCGGCGGTCATGTCGGTCCTTTCCTTCGGCATTTGAACTTTCAGACCGGAGTCGGAGCCAGACCTCAGCGCTCGACATGTCGAGAAAGAGAAATCGGCTTCGATCTCACCTCGAACCCCCGAAAGGAGCGACGTCGTGAAGTACATGCTGCTGATCCACCACAACCCCAACTTCATGGACGACCCACCGGAGCCGATGGACCAGATCGGGGCCGAGGTCGGGCGCCTGATCGACGAGCTGACGGCCTCGGGCGAATGGGTCGGAGGCGAAGGCCTAGCCGACGTCTCGCAGTCGAAGGTCGTGCGCGTGCGCGGCGGCGTCCCGGCCGTGACCGACGGGCCCTACCTCGAGGCCAAGGAGCATCTGGCCGGCTACTGCGTGATCGACTGCGACTCGCTGGACCGCGCGCTCGAGGTCGCGGCGATGTGGCCTGACGCGCGCTGGATGGGAATCGAGGTGCGGCCGGTGATGACCCCCGGCGGAGAGGAGATGTGAGCATCGAGGAGCAGCTGCGCGGGCTGGCGCCGCGCGTCCTCGGGACGCTCGTCCGCCGCTACGGAAGGTTCGACGCGTGCGAGGACGCCGTGCAGGAGGCGATCCTCGACGCGGCGCTGCAATGGCCGCGCGACGGCGTGCCGGCCAATCCGCGCGGCTGGCTCCTCACCGCCGCGCAGCGGCGTCTGATCGACGAGCTGCGCAGCGAGAGTGCACGACGCCGCCGCGAGGTGGGCCTGGCGCGCGAGCCGCCGCCGGGCGAGGCGGCCGACGAGGACGACACGCTCGAGCTCCTCTTCATGTGCTGCCACGAATCGCTGACGCCCGCCTCACAGGTCGCGCTGACGCTGCGCGCCGTCGGCGGCCTGACCACCGCAGAGATCGCGAGTGCGTTCCTGGTTCCGGAGAGCACGATGGCGCAGCGCATCAGCCGGGCGAAGGCGACGATCCGCGCCGCGGGCGCTCGGTTCGCGCCTCCCGCGCCCGAGGCGCTGCCCGTCGTCCTCCACATCCTCTACCTCATTTTCAACGAGGGCTACATGGCGAGCTCCGGCGCGCACGTGGCCCGCGTCGAGCTCAGCGCCGAGGCGATCCGCCTGACGCGCGAGGTCCACCGCCGGCTCCCGGACGACGGCGAGGTGGCGGGGCTGCTTGCGCTGATGCTCCTGACCGACGCCCGCCGTCCGGCGCGCGCCCGCGCGGACGGAAGCCTCGTCCCGCTGGCCGAGCAGGAGCGCTCGCTGTGGGATCGCGCCAAGATCGCCGAGGGCGTCGCGCTGGTCGAGGAGTCGCTGGCGAGCAAGCCGGGAGGCCCCTACCAGCTTCAGGCCGCGATCGCCGCGATCCACGACGAGGCGCAAAGCGCCCGGGAGACCGACTGGCGGCAGATCCTTGCCGTCTACGAGGTCCTCGAGCGCGTCTCGCCAGGGCCGATGGTCACGCTCAACCGAGCCGTCGCGGTCGCGATGGTCCACGGTCCGCGCGCGGGACTGGAGTTGCTGGAGACGCTCGACGAGCCGCTGCGCGACCACCACCGTCTGGCGGCCGTGCGCGCCCACCTCCTGGAGATGGCCGGCGACGAGGTCGGCGCCCGCGCGGCGTACGAGCGCGCCGCTCGCCTCACTACGAGCATTCCGGAGCGACGCTATCTCGAGGCGCGCATGGCTGCTCTGTAGCGGTTCGGATCCGAGGACAAAGCGAAGTGACCCCGCCGACCGAAGGGCGGGGCGAGAAGGGATAACCACATTTGTCTGACGCCGTGAAGCGCGTCTCCGCGGAGATCTCGGGAAGAGAGATCTCCGGTTCGCGCGACTTTCAGGCAGACTCCGCTTTGGCGTCAGGACGCGCATCCGGCAACCAGCTGGGCCGGCCCCGCTTCGCGCGGGCAGCAAGGCTGATCGCGCCGGCGACACGCCGCGGCGGGCGCCAGAGCCACCGCGTGCGCGAGTTCCGCGCGCAGCAGGGAAGTCGACGTCGCGACCGAGATGCTCGTGCCGAAGCCAGAGCAGGTGTCGGATGGGCAGGCGCGCGCTGCCGGAAAACGCCTGTTGCGGAAGCGAGCGCTTCGTGACTGCTCCGCTGATCGACCGGCAGCGGGACCGCGTCGCGCGACCCGCTTCTGGCGAGGAGCGGGGCGGTTTACGCAGTCGATGCGATCCCCCGCTTTCGCGATGGCACGCAACTGTCGTCCGACGGCGCTGCCCTGCGCGGCCCGGGCCACAACTGTCGTGACCTTGACGTGGTCCCTCCGGGGCGTGTTCATCGCACCTGGGCCAGGGGCTCCACCGCCGACGCGGCAGGGATTCAGGCGATACATGCCTAGTCATGTATCTGCTATGGTTGAGCGCGCAACGAAAGGCGGCTCATGATGCAGTTCGGAATCTTCTCTGTCAGCGACATCACGCGGGACCCAGTTACCGACTACACGCCGAGCGAGGCGGCGCGGATCGATGCGATCGTGCAGATCGCCCGGCGCGCCGACGAGGTCGGTCTCGACGTGTTTGCGATCGGCGAGCATCACAACCCGCCGTTCTTCTCCTCCTCGCCGACGACGCTGCTTGCGCACATCGCCGCGCTGACGGAGCGGATCATCCTCAGCACCGCGGTCACGCTGATCACGACCAACGATCCGGTGAAGATCGCGGAGGACTACGCGATGCTCCAGCACCTCGCCAAGGGCCGGGTGGATCTGATGCTCGGCCGCGGCAACACCGTGCCGGTATATCCATGGTTCGGTAAGGACATCCGCGAGGGGCTCGCGCTCGCGCTGGAGAACTACAACCTGCTGCATCGGCTGTGGCGGGAGGACGTGGTCGATTGGGAGGGGAGCTTCCGGACGCCGCTGCAGGGCTTCACCTCGATCCCGCGTCCGCTGGATGACGTGCCTCCGTTCGTGTGGCACGGGGCGATCCGCACGCCGGAGATCGCCGAGCAGGCCGCCTACTACGGCAACGGTTACTTCGCCAACCACATCCTGGCGCCGAACTTCCACTTCAAGCCGCTGGTGAACCTGTATCGGCAGCGGTTCGCGCACCACGGGCACGGGACCCCGGAGCAGGCGGTCGTCGGGCTGGGTGGGCAGGCGTTCATCGCCAAGCGCTCACAGGACGCCATCAGCGCGTTTCGCCCGTACTTCGAGGGCTCGCCGATCTACGGCAAGAGCTATCGCCTGGAGGAATTCATGCACGGCACGCCGATGAGCATCGGCAGCCCGCAGGAGGTGATCGAGAAAACCCTGACCTTCCAGGAGGGCTTCGGCGACTACCAGCGCCAGCTCTGGAACGTCGACGCGACGGGAGTGCCGCTCGAGGTCGCGCTCGAGCAGGTGGAGCTGCTGGGCACCGAGGTCGTGCCGGTCCTGCGCAAGGAGATGGAAGCCCGCCGTGCCCCCGGGGTACCGGACGCGCCGACCCACGCGAGCCTGATCGAGGCGAAGTACGGGCACGGCGAGCCGCGCCAGCCGCGCCCGAACCCGAACCGGGGCGACAACCTGACCGACGGCTCTCCCTACCAGGACACCGGCCCGGCGCTGGCGAGCGAGCTCCCGGCGGCGGTCTAAGAGCGATGCCCAGCACGACCCGGATCGCCAACGAGGCGTGGGAGGCGCTGTTCCGCGCCCAGGCCACGATCGCCCGTGAGCTTGCCGCCGGCGACGCGTGGGGGGAGCTCAGCCCGCGCGAATATGGAGTGCTCTATGCGCTGGCAGGCACGCCGAGCGGGGCGCGGATCTCCGCGCTGCAGCGCGACGTGCTGCTGACCCAGGCTGGGATGTCGCGTCTGATCGCCCGGCTCGAGGGCCGCGGACTCGTGGAGCGCGCTGAGGACCCGCAGGACGCGCGTGCGTGCCGCATCCGGCTCACCGATGGCGGTGCCCGCGCGCAGCGGCAAGTCGGGGCGCGGCACGGACGGCACGTCGCGGAGATCATGACCCGCACGCTCAGCCGCGCGCAGCTGATGCAGCTTCACGATCTTTGCCACCCGCTCGTCGCCGCACCGCAGCCGACAACTGAGGCAGGCCGATCACGATGACGACCCTGTCCCACCCCGGCGGCAGCGTTTCACCCGATCCCGAGCCGTCGCGGGTCGTCGTGGTGAGCGGGGGCACCGGCAACCCGTCCATGACGCGGATGCTCAGCGACCGCATGGCCCAGAAGAGCCTCGCGCTGCTGCGGGAATCGGGAGCGCCGGCGTCGGCGCGCGTAATCGAGCTCGGCCCCGTCGCCCTCGACATCGCGCGGGCCACGATCGCCGGCTTCCCTGGTGAGCAGCTCCAGGCGGCGATCGAGCAGCTTGCCGTCGCCGACGCGATCATCGCGGCCACGCCCGTATACAAGGCGGGCATCAGCGGCCTGTTCAAGTCATTCTTCGACCTGCTCGACGATGACCTGATCGTCGCCAAGCCGGTGCTGCTCGCCGCGACCGCCGGAAGCGCCCGCCACGCCCTCGTGATCGACGATCAGATGCGACCGCTGTTCGGCTACCTGCGCGCGCTCACCACGCCGACGTCGGTCTTCGCAGCACCCGAGGACTGGGGCGCGACCGAGCTCGGCGAGCGCATCGAACGAGCCGCCACCGAACTCACGACGATGCTCCGCACCGGCGTGGGAAAGCAGATCACCGACACCGCCTGGTCCAGCTACCGACACCAGTTCGCGGGCAACGCCGCCCGTGCCGAGCGGACCACCGGTGATCTCGACTTCGACTCCCCGCTCATGCGCCTCGCCGCCGGCGGCGAGGCAGACCCAAGCCGCACGCGGTGACTGTAGCCGCCTACGCTGTTAGCTACTTGCCGCGGAATAACTCGGGATCGGGCTGAGAAAACGAAACGGCCGCGGAGTGGTCTCACGCGGCCGGTTCGTAGTGAGTGGTTGCTCGGGTCGATTCGAGCCCGATCAGTGTTTCATCGGGTTCGGATGGCGAGGGTGTCAGCGTTGTAGGCCAGGATTCCCCATCCGGTCCAGATCTGGCGGCCCTCGTCGTCTTTGAGTCTGGATCGGTTCATTCCGTAGCCGCGTTTGAGGTGGCTGATCCGTCCTTCGGTGCCGGTTCGGTAGCGCTGCAACCGTCGCTGGGTGCGCTTGGATCCGGGTTGGTGGCGGCCGGCGATGAACACCCGTTCCGGGTCCAGCGCGTGCTCTTCGAGCGTCCCGTGAGTCGGGCCGACATTGAAACCACCATCGAGCGCTATCTCGCGGGGTCGGATCCCGAGCCGGGTCAGCTCGCTGATCGTGTCGGGCAGCAGCGTGTCCTCGGCCGGGTTCCCCAACCTGGTCGACGCCGGAACGATCAGACCGCGCGCGCCCCGGCGAGTGTTCTCCGTGATCTCGCAGATCTGGCTGACGTACCCGAACTCGTTCGGCTTGCCGAGCTTGCCCTTGCGGATCGGCCGGGCGTCCGGGTCGGCCAGCGACACCAGCCGATCGGGGATCGGCTCGCCCTTGACGCGCTGGCGGATCTGGGAGGCGATCTTCTCGCAGCGGTCCGCGAGCCCCTCCAAGCGCTCGGCCGCCCGACGCTTGGCGCCGGCGCCACGCCCGCGCGCCCGGCGTCGGGCGAGGTGGGCGAGCCTGCGTGCTTCGGTGATCGAGCGCTGCAGCGCCTCGCCGGTCTGCTCGGTCAACGCCAGCACCTCCGCCTTCGCCTCCCCGGAGCGGCGACGGATCGTGCGCGTCAACGCCCGGAGCTTGCGCCCCATCTGCCGGGATCGATCCCGCACCCGCACCGTCTTCTCCTTGATCAGCCCGGCCAGCTTGCGGCCCTCGCGCGCGAGGACCGTCACCCCATGCGAGGCAAGGTCCGCGTCGGTCGGGTAGCGCACGTCCGCCTCGATCACCGTCGAGTCGATCCGGACCGCCCGCGCCCGGAACCGCTTGGAGCGAGTCGCCTCCACGATCAGCGCGCGCGTCAGCTCGTTCACCGTCTCCGCCCCGACTCGCCTGGTCAACTTCCGGACCGTCGACTCGTCCGGCACACGCTCCGAGAGACTGATCCGGCAGAACCGACGAAGATGGATCGAGTCCGACACCTCCGCCACCAACGACCGGTACCCCCACCGATAGCGCGCCTTGAGCACCATCAAACGCACGTAGGTCTCCATCGCGATCGTCGGCTGGCCGTCGGTCAACACCAGCCGGCCCGTGTCGATCACCTCCCGACGCCAGCGCTCCAAGAACACCATCGCCAACTCCGGATCGGACAGCAACCTGTCCAGTGCCGCCAAGTCCTCCGGCAACTCGCGCACCTCGATCGGCAGCGTCTCGTCCCACAAGCACTCCGGCTGCCCCGCCCAAAGCGTCAGCACACACCCTCCCGAGATCGACCACAAACCCGCTCACTAGCAGGAATTTTGTCAATCAACCCAGACAGAATCAGTGACTCAAACAGCCACCACTTTTTCCGCAGGAAGTAGCTAGCTTAGCTACTTCCCGCGGAAAAGGTGATGGGGTTGTGAGGGGGCTTTTCCGTCCGGTGTGACACCGAGAATTCCCTGCTGGTAATGGGTTTTCTTGGTGAGAGGGGTGTGCATGCTGACGTTGCTGGCGCCGCAGCCGGAGTCGCTGTGGGACGAGTCGTTGCCGCTCGAGGTGAAGGAACTCCCGGACGATCTGGCGGCGCTGGATGTGGTGTTGGCCGATCCGGAGTTGTTGTGGCCGCTGGTGGAGCGCTGGCAGCGCGAGTTCCGGGAGACCGGCCGGCTGGTGTTGACGGAGGGGCGCCCGACGATCGCGCTGGAGACGTACATCAGGTTGATGGTGCTCAAGCAGCGCTACCGGTGGGGGTACCGAACGCTGGTCGCGGAGGTGTCGGACTCGATCCATCTGCGCCGGTTTTGCCGGATCAGCCTGGGCGAGCGGGTGCCGGACGAGTCGACGGTCCGCAAGCTCACCAGGCGGATCGGGGCGGAGACGGTGTCGGAGATGACGCGCGCGCTGATCGTCAAGGCGACGCGGGAGAAGCGGTTTCGTCCGCGGGCCGTTCGGATCGACTCGACCGTGATCGAGGCGGATGTGAAATACCCGACCGACGCGGGGCTGGCATCGAGCGGGGTGCGGGTGCTGGCGCGGGAGGGTCGCAAGCTCGCCAGGCTGATCAAGGAGAAGAAGGCGCGGGTGCGGGATCGCTCGCGGGCGATGGGTCACAAGCTCAGAGCGATCACCCGCACGATCCGCCGGCGCTCCGGCGAGGCCAAGCAGGAGGTGCTGGGGCTGACCGGCGAGACGGGCGAGCTGTTGGAGCGCTCGATCATGGAGGCACGGCGCTTGGCTGCAGTCGCGAGGCGCAGGGCGTGTGGGCGGGGTGCGAAGGCGAAGCTGAAGGCGGCCGCCGCACTGGAGGAGATGGCGGATCGCTGCGAGAAGGTCGCAACCCAGATCCGTCAGCGAGTGAAGGGCGACCCGATCAAGGACCGGATCGTGTCGCTGCACGATCCGGACGCCCGCCCGATCCGCAAGGGCAAGCTCGGGAAGCGGACGGAGTTTGGGTTCGTCTCGCAGTTGGCGGAGGTGACCGAGAACACCAAGACCGGCGCCCGTGGGCTGATCCTGCCCGCGTCGACCGAGCTGGGCAACCCGGCCGAGGAGACGCTGCTACCGGGCACGGTCGCCGAGCTCGAGCGGCTCGGGATGAAGATCCGCGAGGTCGCCGTGGACGGTGGGTTCAAGCCCGGACCGACGAACACCGGGCTCGCGGACCTTCAACCCAACACGGTGTTCATCGCTGGCCGCCAGGAACCCGGCTCCAAGCGCACACAGCGGCGGTTGCGGCGCTACCGCACCGGCGAGGAGGGCCGGATCAGTCACCTCAAACGCCGCTACGGGCTAGACCGATCACGGCTGAAAGGCGACCAAGGGCGGCAGATCTGGACTGAGTGGGCGATCCTGGCCTACAACACCGACACGCTCGCCGTCCGGGAGCGGTGAAACACTCCCAACCGCTCCCTCACCGAGAGCAACCCATTACCACGAACGGCCGCGCGAGAACCCTCTCCGCGGCCGTTTCGTATCTCGCGAGTTTTTCCGCGGGAAGTAGCTAGCTATGTGTGAGGATGAGGCGCATCGTGGTCGGGCATGCTTCGTCGCTCAGCATCGCCTCGACCGGGCCCGGCCACGCCAGCCCGTACTTGTCGCGGTAGGCGTCAGAAACGCGACCGTTGAGGGCCATGTCAACCACTGGCCGGAGGGCTGCCGCATCTCGGCCGGTGCCGCCGCTCGCGACTGCGTTGGCGATGTTCGAATGGAGGGGAGCTGCCTGCTGGTGGGCGGGGACGCTGATCGCCGGGTCTGCTGATAGACATATGGGCCTGCTCGTGACCGACCTCTGGACTGCCGTCAAGGATCTGCCGATCGCGATCGAGTCGTGCTCGTTCGAGGCGCTCCTGCCAAGCGGCCCGACCGGGCGCGAGGGTTTGTCAACGACGCAGCTGCGGCTTCGCGGCCGGGGCGAGGAAGGCGTCGGCGAACAGGTCGGCTTGGCCGATGCCCAGGAGAGCCTGCGGGCGAGCGACTTCCCGCTGATCGGCACGTGGGCGACGCTCGAGCAGTTCCTCGTTCACCTCGACGCGATCGAGATGTGGCCGGAGCCGCCCGAGTCTGAGCTGCAGCGCAACTGGCGGCGTTGGACGTTCGAGTCGGCGGCGGTCGACCTCGCGCTGCGGCAGTCGAGCACGAGCCTGCCTGAGGTTCTCGCTCGCACGCCGCAGCCGGTGACGTTCATCAATTCGTTCGGGCTCGGCGATCCGCCCGAGCCTGACAAGGTCGCCAGCCGGCGGGCGATGCATCCGACGGTCGGTTTCAAGCTGGATGTCGTGCCGACGTGGACGCAGGGGATCATGGACCGCATCGCGGCCGTGGAGGGCGTCACGACGATCGACTTCAAGGGTCAGTACGGCCTCGAGGTCGCGGACGAGGCGGCGCTTGTGGCGATGTACGAACGCACGCTCGCGACGTTCGCCGAGGTCGTCTTCGAGGACCCGCACGACCTCCCGGCGGTGCTCGCGCTGCTCACGCCGATCGCCGATCGCGTCGCCTACGATGCGCCGATCACCAGCGTCGACTCGCTCGACGCGACCCCCATCGCGGTGCGGATCGTGAATATCAAGCCCTGCCGCGTCGGGCGCCTGCAGGAGCTCAGCCGCCTCTACGCGCACTGTGAGTCGGCCGGTATCCAGATGTACAACGGCGGGATGGGCGAGCTTGGCGTCGGCCGGGGGCAGGCGCAGCTGCTCGCGTCGCTGTTTCATCCCGATGCGCACAACGACATCGCGCCCTCGGATTACAACCTCGAGAATCCTCCGCTCGGTCTGCCGCCAAGCCCGCTCGATCCCGCGCCTGACCGCGGCTTTCGCCGCCGCTGAGCCGCTCCCCCCGCTCGGCGGCTCTACCGCCCCCCGTGATCGCTTCGATCATCCGAGCGCCGACCGAAGCGGCGAGCCCCTCGGCGAAGCCTCGATCACGCTGGCCGCCGCGGTCGCGCGATCCCTCTTAGCCACGATCGCGATCGCGCGCCCGACGCGCCCGGCGTTGCCGATCGGAGCCGAGCGCGGTCACCGCGGTGCCGTGACCCCTGCAGACGCGGAGCACCAGCAGGTGCCGGCGGGCACGGCGGCCGGCCGCGCCCTGCTTCTGGTGTTCGACGGGCATCTCGTCGCCTACTGCGAGAGACGCGCTTCGCGCGGGATCCGCGACTCAGCGGCCGCCTCGAGCGTCGCGACCGGCGCCCGAGCGGCGACGTTCTCGAGATCCGCGCGGAGGAGGTTCGTCGACGCAGTCGGGCAAGAGGCCCGTCGCGGAACGGAAGCAGGTCCGTGCCGCGAGCGGTCAGTCGTGGTGCAGCGGTCTGGAGGGTGACTTCGCTCGCCGGCGCGGTTACGACCCCGCGGAAGCGATGCAGCCCCTTACTCGGCGTGCTGGACGGCCAGGTGGCGCGATGCGGAACGAGGTTGCGAAATCAGCCGTTCCGGCGCATCCGCTGTATGTGCACTCGGACGCTAGACATGGTCGAAGCGTCCTCGGGAGGTCAGCGGCGTGCTCTGGGCTACCTCGGGGAGGTACTCGTCGAGGAATACCCGGGCGACGAGTTCCTGGCGCGAAGCGACGCCGACCTTGTTGTAAAGGCTCTTCGTGTGGTCCTCGACCGTGTGCGGAGAGAGGACCAGCGACTCGGCGATCTCGACGCGCGACAGCCCGCGTGCGAGGAGCGTGGCGACCTCACGCTCGCGGGCGGTCGCACCGAACGCCTCCAGGCGGACAGTCGCTGAGCGGGCCGCGCTGGCGCGCTCGATCACGATCGCCACGCGGCCGTCGGACGCCGAGCCCGGGCGGGACGCGTGGAGGGTCACCCAGCCGTCATCGGCCGGCACGGTGACGACGTTCGCGCCGCCCTGGGCGGCGTGGGGTGCGCTGCGGACGAACGCTGCCAGGGAGAGCACCGCGGCGGGCATGTCGTCGTCGGTGTAGGGGATGTCGCTGGCGGCGATCGAGGCGAGCAGCTCGCGGGCCGGCGGGGTGATCATCTCCACCTCGTCGCCGGGGCCGAGGACGACGAGGCCGGGCGCCTCGAGCCCATTTACGCGCCGGGCCGCGTCGAAGCGCAGCGACGTGCGGATCCCACGCGCGACCGCGCCGGTGATCGCGGCGAGGGCGTCGGCGTCCTTCGGTTGGAACGGTCCGCTCGACGCGCGGCGGGCGATGTGGACAGCGCCCCACACGCGCCCGCGGATGACGAATGCGGCACGGAGCTCGTGCGGGATGTCGGACGGCAGGAGCAGATCGCGGTAGCGCGGGCTGCTCTCGGGATTGCCGCGGGTGGCGTGGTCGAGGATCCCGACCGGCACCCGCTTGGCGGCGAGCCCGGCGAACGTGTTGACGTCGTCGATCATGTACTCGCTGCGGATGATCAGCTCGCCGGCGCCGGGGGCCTGCTCCGGGGTGAAGATCCCGCGGCCGATCAGCTCCGCGGGGTCGTCGCTGGTCAGCAGACGCGTGTGCGGGTCGAGCGTATGCCAGCAGCTCGCGTCGTTGTCGACCACCGTGCGGACCCTCGGAGCGAGCTCGGCGAAGAACTCCTTGCGCGGCAGTCCCCTGGACGCGAGGAGATCGATCTCATCAATCGGTGCTGCGACGGACCGTGCCATAGCCCCAGTCTCTCACCGCGTGCAAGAAAGATCCCCGCGCGCGGGGGATGGTCGCGCAGAGCCGCGCGGAGCATGCTGCGCACATGACAACTCTCACCCCCATCGCACATCAGCCCGGCACCGGTGAGCACCTCTGGTTCTTCGGCGGGCTGACGACGATCAAGGCGGCCGGCGACGGCGCCATGGTCACCGAGCAGACGGCCCCACGCGGAAGCGGCTCGCCGCTCCACGTCCACCACAACGAGGACGAATGGTTCTACGTCCTCGAAGGTGAGCTCACGATCTGGGTCGACGGCGAGACCCATGTCGCACCGGCTGGCTCGTTCGTCCTCGGGCCGCGCGACATCCCGCACACATTCATCGTGAGCTCCGAGGTGGCGCGGTTCCTCCTGGTCACCGAACCTGGTGACTTCGCGGGCTTCGTCCGCGCGCTGGCCGAGCCCGCCCCCGGGCCGCAGCTCCCGCCCGGTCCCGCAACGCCGCCCGACATGGAGTTGGTGATGAAGACGGCCGCCGAGTACGGCCTCGAGATCCTCGGCCCTCCCGGCATCCCGGCCTGACACTCATAAAGGACCCACGACGAGCACTGAGACAATCAGCAAGCCGGCATCGGCCGGGGACAACAGGCTGGCTGCGCGCCAGTGGATCGACGCCTTCAACGCCCGCGACGACGAGGGCGAGGCCGGCGCGCGAACCGTCGGCTACACCGCGCACGCTCCCGAGAGCATGCAGCTGCCGGCACTCGACAGCGACGCGTGGGTTGAGTTCCTCGGCACCTTTCTCAAGGGCTTCCCCGTCCTACGCCTCGAGGTGCAGGACGCCGTAGCCGACGAAGGGATGACCGCGCAGCGGATCCTCTTCACCGGAACTCACACCAGGGCCCTTCCGCGGGCTGCCACCGACCGGCCGCGAGGTCCGTTTCTCCTGCATCGAGATCAACCGGATGGCCGGCGGGAAGGTCACCGAGCACTGGTTCCAACTAGACGCGCTCACGCTCTTCAAGCAGCTCGGCCTGCGCGTTGTCCCGGGCCCGCGATTGCTGCCACGGCTCATAACCGCGCCCCTCATGAGGCTCTCGACGCAGTGGCAGCGTTGAGCTGGTCAACTGCCGGTTTGAGCCCGGGCTAGAGCACCCGATCGGGCGATTGAGCCGCCCCTGCGACGCGAGCACCACCGCCGCCGGCGAGTATCGCGCCGACGCGATAGCAGGGCACTCACCGCAACTGGCGAGCAGACCCGCTCGTCGCCAATCTCGAGAACCGGGCCGTCGTCGATGGTCGCGACCTCTGGCGGGATCAGACGGTAGGCCTGCTTTGCCGCGGTTGCGGGTGTCGTGGAGGTGCTTGCTGGGAGCCCGATCCGCGGTGACTTGCAAGCGCGCCTAGCTGTCACTCGCGCGGCGAAGCAGCGACCCGCAGCGACCCCAATCGCTGCGGGAAGGGACGAATCTCACAACACCGGCGACGCCGGTCTCGCTTCGTTGCTTCTCGCGGTTGGGGAAGTTGTGCCCGACGACGATGTCGGACTCGGCGACGGTCGGCAGAGTGTGCGAGTCGTACGACCGGAGGGTGTCGACGGAGCGGGTGATGTCGCTGCTGGCGGCTTCCCTATGGATGCTGGCCGCGGAACGTGATGTCGATCCGGCGAGGGTTCCAGAGGCGACTGGGGCGCCCATCCGCCGTCATCGCCGGCGCGACCGTGATTGACTCGACGGTGTTGCTGATCAGCCGGCGCCAAGCCGCTAACCGCGTCGCGGGGTCGCGGAGCTTGTCGATCTCGTCAGGACCGATGACATTGCTCTCGCCCGATCGCCGAGCCGGGCCCGGGCGCTGAGCGCCTTGTCGAGCGCCGTGGTCATTTTCTCCAGGGTCTGCTGGCTCGCGGGCCGGCCCAACAATCCAAGCTCGCCGAGCTGCCGGATCGTGTCATCGAGATCCGCGTTGGCGCGTTTGATCGCCGCGTCCGCCGCGCGGATCTGCTGCGTGCGCGACGCGTGTCCGTACGCGTCGGCCGTGGCCGAGTACGCGCGGACCGCGTCCAACACCGTCGCCTCGACGCGGTCGGCCTTGACCGCCGCTCGTCGCTGGCAGCGGTCAGCGCTCGTGTCACCGCAGCGGTAGTTGCCGCTGGAGCTGTTGATGACCATCCGCGAGGCGCAGGTCCCGCAGCGCAACACACCGAGGCGGGCCAGCAGCCGGTCGGACTTGGCTTGGCGCCCGCGGGAGACGGTCCGCCGCTGCACGCGCTCGAACAGGCCGCGATCGGTGATGATCGGCTCGTGAGCGTGCGTGTTGTGCAGCTCGCCGAAATGGATTTCGCCGAGGTACATCCGCGAGCGCAGCATCGACGCCACCCCGGCGACGGACCGCTCGATCCCGCGCTCGAGCAGGAACGCTTGCAGCTCGACGATCGTGGCGCCCCGGTCGCGGCGCTGGAATACCTTGCGCACGACCGGTGTCAGCTCAGGCACGACCACCAGCACACCGTCCTCGCCGCGCGTGTACCCGGGCACGATCCGCGAGTTCGGCAGCACCCCGCGCGCCACCGCGCGCGCCTGCGCGGCCGTCACCTTCTCGCCGGTCACCTCGGCGAAGTACTGGAACACCGCACCCATCATGTTCGTCGACAGCCGCGTGGCGGCGGTCCCGTTGGTCAGCTTGCCGTGGTCCAGCGCGAAGATCTCGCCGCCGGCCTTCTCGACCCGCTCGATCACCTCGAGCTGCACCTTCAAAGAGCGCACGAGCCGGTCGAAGTAGGCGACGACGATGTGGTCGGCCTGACCGGCCTCGACCATCTCGACGGCCTTGAGCCGGCCGGGGCGCTTGACGAGCGGGCGCTTGCCCGAGACGTCGATCTCGCCGAAGTGCGCGACGAACCGCTCGCGGCGCTTTCGCGCCCACCGCTTGGCGCTGTCGAGCTGCACGTCGGGAGAGTGGAAGTGCTCCTCTGCGCGGTCGCCCTGGGCGCTGACACGGACGACGGCCACGGCGCGGGGCTTGCTGGTCACGGCGGGGCTCCTCTCGGTTCGGCGGGCACGTTACGCCCTTTAGAGGCGTTAGACACGACCGGGGAGAAGGCGCGGGCGGTCAAGGCCCGTTACGTCGGCGTGTGCCGCGGTTGCGGCGCGTACACGCAGCCGCGCAACGGCAAGGGCGACGCGTACGCGTACTGCAAGGCCTGCCACCCGGCGCGATCGAGCGGCGGTGGTCGCGCCCACGGGTAACTGAAGCGATGCTGCCTTGGGACGCCCAGTACGGCCGGGTCCCGACGTCCTACGACTGGTCGCGGACGCACGCGCGCCGGCGCGGGGGAGAGGCGCTCGAGCGACTCGCCGGAACAGTGTGGCCATCAGCGGGCGTGGTTGCGCCGCTGTTCGGAACATGGGCCGCCGCCCGCGCAGCGGCGCGGCGTCAAGAGGTGGAGGCCGCAGCGGGACAGACTTGATGCGATCCCAGCGGTCTGCCCGGTTCGCTAGACGACGCCGATGGGCTTGCCACCTGAGCGATCTCCGATTTGGCGAATGGCACGTCAGTCCGCGTTGGTCGCAAGAGACCTGCTCTCGCCTGGACGCGGTACTCGCCGGTCATCCCGTGCTCGGCGCGGGCGCGGTCTTGCGAGACCGTTGCGTGGCTGAGGAGTCCGCCCGGGATCCCGCCGCGCGCGACTGTGGTCCGCTGCGGCAGCGGTGTCCTGTCGGTCAGGGGGCGTAATGCACTGCGCGAAAGCCCCATCGGTCGGCCAGCCAGCTCGGGACGAGCGTGTTGAGCGACCGTTCGAGTTCGCCGCCGAGCTCGCTGTCGACCACCCACCATGAAACCAGCGCATCGGCACCATCCGGAGCACGCGCACCCGGCGGATCGATGTACACGCACCCAAGCAGCGCAGTCTCATCGTGGTTGAGCACCGCGTAGTTGAACGTGACGTGCGCGGAGATCTCGGCCTCGTGGCGTGCCAGATCTTGCCGGTCCGCCTCATAGGTCATGTTCTCCGGCGGCCATCCCCACATCACCCCGAACCTCGCCCAGAGTGTCTCACGCGAGCCCATCACCGCGGGATAGTCGATGTCAACGTCGCTCTCGCGAATCGGGCGCAGATGGTGGCCGGTCGGAAGCTCGGCACGTTCGGGATGGACGAAGCCCTCGGGAAGCCACGACATTTCGCTTACCGTCCGGCGTGCTCGCCGCGTGGCGCCCCCGGGCCAGAGGGGAGCTCGATCTCCCCGCGCGCCGCGTGTTTGCCGCACCGGTCGCAGCGGAGGTCTGGGCCGATGTTGCCTCCGCAGCCGGCGTGGAGGGTGAGTCGGGGTGGGCCGCCCGGGGTCGGGTAGTGGCGGTCGCCCCATTTCATGAGCACAATCAGGGCGGGCGCGAGCTCGCGTCCCTTGTCGGTGAGGACGTATTTCGGCCGGCCGGGCCGCTCCGGGTCCGGAACGCGTTCGAGCAGCTGCTCGTCGGACAGCCGCTTGAGCCGGTTGGTGAGGACGTTGGAGGCGATCCCGAGTTTCTCCTGGAACTCCTCGAAGCGCGTGAGGCCGACGAGGGCGTCGCGGAGGATCAGCAGCGTCCAGCGCTCCCCGATGACTTCGAGTGATCGGGCGATCGAGCAGACCTGGTCTGGATAGTCGCGTTGGAGTACGACCAGATCGTAGCTGACTTGCTTGACAAAAGCTAGCCTCTTGATGTAGGTTGACTTGCATGACGCAAGCTAGCCGCTCCGAGGAGGAGTAATGAAACGCAAGCCGCTGATCCTGATCTCGCTGCTGCTGGCGGCGTTTGTGATCAATCTCGACACGACGATCGTCAATGTCGCGCTGCCGTCGCTGGTGCGCCAGCTTCACGCATCCAACTCGCAACTGCAGTGGGTCGTTGACGCGTTCAACTTGCTCTTCGCGGGATCGGTGCTCGCAGCGGGCAGCCTGTCTGACCGCTTCGGGCGCAAGGGGATGCTGCTCGCCGGCCTAACGGTGTTCGGTCTCGCGAGCCTGGCCGGCGCGCTAACCGACAGCGCCGGGGCGCTGATCGCGGCGCGCTCGGTGATGGGTGTCGGCGCGGCGATGGTGTTCCCCTCGACGCTGTCGCTGTTCACCAACGTGTTCACCGAGCGGGGCGAGCGCGCCCGGGCGATCGGCTTGTGGGGCGCGATCACGGGCGTGGCGATCGCGCTCGGGCCGATCGTCGGCGGCTGGCTGCTCGAGCTCTCCGACTGGCGCAGCATCTTCTTCGCGATGGTGCCGATCGCCGCGATCGCTGGTGTCCTGGTTGCCCGCTATGTCCCGACCTCGCGGGACCCGCATGCGCCCCGTACCGACCGGGCCGGGTTCGCGCTGTCGACCGCGACGATCGGGCTGCTCGTCTACACGCTCATCGAGGCCCCGAACCACGGCTGGGGCAGCCCGCGGACGCTCGGCAGCTTCGCGGTGACCGCAGTGCTTGCGGCCGCGTTCGTGGCCTGGGAGCGGCGCACCGAGCAGCCGATGCTCGACGTGAGCCTGTTCGGCAACCCGCGCTTCACCGCAGCGAGCGCCTCCGTCGCGATCTCGTTCTTCGCGCTTTCCGGGTTCATCTTCCTGGCCACCCAGATGTTCCAATTCCTCAAGGGCTACGGGCCGCTGTCGACCGGCGTGCGGCTGCTGCCAGTCGCCTCATTCGTGGCGATCTCCTCGATCCTCGGTACCAAGCTGGCCGTCCGGTTCGGTACGAAGCTGATCGTTGCCTCCGGGCTGTTGTTGATGGCCGCGTTCTACCTATGGGTGTCGACTTCATCAGTCACGACCGGCTACGGGACGATCGCCGCCCAGATGGTCGTGCTCGGTACGGGGATGGGCCTCACGAGTGCGCCCGCGACCGAGGCGATCATGGGCGTCGTCCCGAAAGCGAAGGCCGGCGTCGGGTCGGCGGTCAACGACGCCACGCGCCTTTTGGGCGGCACCCTCGGCGTCGCCGTGATCGGCAGCGTGTACGCGTCGCTGTACGCCAGCCGGCTCACCGGCGCGCTCCCCGGGGGGTTGCCTGCCAGTGTCGTGCGGACCGCGCACGCATCCGTCGGCGCGGCGCTCACAGTCGCAGGCAAGCTGACCCACGCCGGCCATCCGCTACTCGCGTCGGCCATCCACAACGCCGCCAACTCGGCGTTCTTCCAGGGCTTCCACGCGGCCAACTACGTCGCCGCGGGCGTCGCCGCGGGTGGCGCCGTGATGGCGCTGGCGCTGCTGCCCGCCCAACCGACGACCAGCCGCAACGACATGCCAGAGGTGCCGGCACTAGGCACGCCCGCCACCGCCGCAGCACACAGCTGACCCACCCCCAAGCGACAGGAGACAGAACACCATGAGCACCCAGCAACCCACCCCGCGCGAGGCCGCCGCCGGCTCCGGGATCGGCCGGGCGACCGGGTTTGAGTTGACCAGCCCATGCCAGCCGGCCGCCGCCAACGTCGAGACCGCGCTGGAGCGCAACCGCGCCTTCGCCGCCGCTGGCGGCCACCAAGGCGCCGTCGTCTTCCCAAACCTGAGCCTGTTCGTGGTCACCTGCCTCGATCCGCGCGTCGACCCCGCGCACTTCCTCGACCTCGGCCTCAGCGACGCGATGGTCGTCCGCAACGTCGGCGGGCGGGTCACCCCCGAGGTGATCAACGATGTCGCCTTCATCGCCCAGCTCGCCGAGAACCTCCTGCCCGACGGCCCGCTGTTCGAGGTCGCTGTGATCCACCACACCCAATGCGGAACCGGCGCGCTCGCCGACGACACCTTCCGCCGCCGCTACGCGCAACGGATCGGCGCCGAAGAATCGACCCTGCGCGACCAAGCGGTACTCGACCCCATGGCGACCGTCAGGAGCGATGTCGAGCGCCTCCGCTCCGCACCCGCGATCCCCCCGCGCGTCACCTTCTCCGGGCACGTCTACGACGTCGTTACCGGCCTGGTGCGGACCGTCACGGCGGCTAGAGAACCAAACTCACCACGGCTAAGGACAACTAGTGGAGCACGCCGGTCCGGAAACGCGGTGCTGGCGAGGAGAAGCACACGCGTTGCCCAGCCACCTCCTCCGCGGTGTTAGCGAGTGCTCTCAGGCCCAAAGCCTCGCATCGGTGAAGACACGCCCTTCATCGGAGGGCCCGGTTTCCCGGCGTGTTGCCGGTTTGATCGGACTCAGTCGTCCACCTGGGGGGTCTTGGACTCGCCATCGTGTTTTCGCACGAGCGCGACGACCTCGTGCCGGAGTCCGATCGACGGGCCACCGATCATCTCCCATGCCCGCGCGATGCCGATCAAGAAACAGACGACGACCAGAACCGAGATGGTCCGCACCGCACCGGAGTCACCGGAATGAGCGATCAGTTCCAGCCCCGCGATTAGCTGGGCCACGAACGTTGCCGCGAGACCGAGCAGGAAGGCCGCCTCTCGGGCATCTCGCCAACTCCGCCGCCGAGAACGGAACAACGAAAGAACTGACGCGGTAAGGAACATCAGCCCCAGGATCGCCACCACCAGCGCAGCCCAACCGACCTTGTCTCCAGGGATCAACGCGAACAGCGACACCGCTAGCGCATTGGTGAACGCCCCAAGCGCCGCGGCCGCCCGAACCCGGTGGATCTGTATGTGTTCGCTCTTAGCTTAGCGAGCCGCTCCTGCGACACCGAAATCGCGACGAACAACAGCCCGATCAACGCTCCGGCGACGCCCGCGCTAGCCAGGAAAAACTCATGAAGGCCCTCCGGCGTCACGCCAGCATCTTCGCGCAAACCCATAGCCGGTCCCCGCAAGACGTTCAGCGACGATCGCAGGGCGACGGACCCCGCCTCGTCGAGCCCGTCCGCCCAGCCCGCGTCTCGCGCTCGTGATGGGTTTGCCCTCGGCGGCTCTGAGGAACGTACCCACGATGTGCGACACATCCGAGTCCTCCGGCGAACCTGCTCTCGCCTTGGCGCGCAACCTCGGTGCCCCGCGCCAGCAGAGCCCTCCTTCGCGCGGGTAGGAGGTTCAGCCGATGCGCCGGCACGTGCGTGCCGACCTCGACGGAAACGCCAATGGAGCGAGGTAGCGTGACGCCTTGTGATGGGCAAGGCGTCAACCGCTCGATTGAGTCGGGTTCTCGAGCGTAGGCGCGCGGTCGCGCTGGCGCGGCATTACCGGGAGTTCGAGGGCCTCTCGATCGGCCAGATCGCCCAGCGCCTGGGCCGTTCGCCGGCGACGGTCAAGGCGTACTTCTACGACCCATCTGATACTAACAAAAGACCTACGGATAGCCCCGCGCCGCTAACGCCGGCCCCGGCATTACGCGCGCCGCCGCACGGGTCCTCGACGAGCGCCGAAAGCACCGTCGACCTCGACGGCAACCGCTCAGCCTCCGACCTCGACGAGCTCGACCTGGGCGAGCAGGCCAGAGCCGTCGCGTGATGCAACCAACGTCTGCACCGAGCCTCCCGTCCCCCCAGCTGGGAACGGGTGGCCAAGGCAGGAGGTCGCGAGCTCCGGCGTCGTCTGCCCGCCGCGGCACCACGAGGAGAGATCCTTCCCCCGACGGACTCTTTCTGCGCTTGGGCTGGCTGTCCAGCACCTCCGGTAGGCTCGAGGTTCTGATGCTCGACCGGGTCACGGACCGGCGTCGCGCGGCGCAACTCGCCCGCCACTACCGCGACCAGGAGGGTTTGTCGATCGCGGAGATCGCTCGTCGGCTGGGACGCGCAGAAGCAACCATCAAGACGTATCTCTACGATCCAACCGGCGCCAAGGCACGCGCGGTCAAGGCGCGCTACCGGGGAGTGTGTCGCGGCTGCGGGGCGCCTACGGCGCCACGGAACGGCAAGGGCGACGCCTACGCGTATTGCAAACGCTGCCATCCCGGCGCGATCGCGCGCGAATGGACACGGGAACGGGTTCGCGAGGCGATGCGCGCATGGCGAGCGCGCTACGGCGCTGCGCCGTCCTCCTACGACTGGTCGCGCACCCACGCACGCCGGCGCGGCGGCGAACCGCTCAAACGACTACAGGTCGGAGAATGGCCAGCGCCGTCCACTGTCAGCGATCTGTACGGGAGTTGGGCGGCGGCCCTCGCCGACGCCTTCGGCGGTGCCTGAACGCTTGGGCGTTAATGCCGTTGACATACGGACGCGCGCTTGCGCTTGGACGTCTGTGAACGGGAGCGCCGAGGGTCGCCGCGAACGCTTCTCCGATTCGTGCGATCCACAGCCCGCCCGCGCTCGCCGCTGACCTCTGCTCCGACCCGCTGCGCCGCTTGCGGGGCGGCATCCTCCTGGTCGAAGCAGACGGCAGACTCGGCCACGACGGCCCCATTCCGTCGAGAGCGGAAGCCTCTGAGGCCGATTCCCGACCTCATCGGGCTTTTGAGAACGCCGTCGCGGTGGGGCCACGCCAAGTCGTCGTTCTCACCTTTCCCGTGTGGGTGAGGGCGGCCACGCGGTGGCCGTCGGCGGCGCCGCCCCAAAGACCGAATAGCGCAGGTCGCGCCCGTTCGATCGAGCCCGGTGCTAGCACGGAGCGGGTGCGGGCGAGCAAGCACCGCATGCGCACCTTTGGCGACGAGCAGGCCGGTTGCCCACATCGATGACGGGACCCGCTTTGCCGTTGACGCATGACTCGGTCTCGCGCAGGTCGACCACGATCGTAACCGTCGTGCTCAGCGAAGGAAGGAAGCGGCGCGGCGCCCCTTGCCGGGAGGCCCGAAGCCGGGCTGCTACCTAGCGGGATGAGTGCAGCGCCGGGGGCGGGGTGTGGTGCTGGTAGGCGGGTGTGGAGCCGCTGGGCGTGATCGATGAGAACCCGAAGGCGGCGACGAGGAGCGCGATCGTGGCGGCGCGTAGGCGTTGGGGGGGGGAGCCAGGTGATGTGCTGGGCTTGGAGCCAGGAGCGCACGCCCGAGGCTCCGGTCGCGGCTGCCATCACGCATCCGGCGCACATGGCCTCAAAAGTTAGCGCCGCTCGCGCGAACCGGGCAGGGTCAGTCGCTGCAGTCCTCGCAGGCGCCGTGGAGGACGATTTCGTGTTCGGCGACGCGCATCGGCACGCGGCGTTCAAGGTTCTTGATGGCGGTTTCGAGGGCGGGGTCGGTGAACGGGGTGACGGTGCCACAGTGGTCGCAGACGAGGTGGTGATGATGTCCGGCGGCGGTGCGGATGGGTTCGTAGCGGGCCATCGCTTGTCCGACCTGGAGCTTTTGGACGAGGTGGAGGCGTTCGAGCTCGTCGAGGATGCGGTAGATGCTGGCGCGGCCGATCGGTCGCTGTAGCTCGCGGAGTGCGTCTTCGATCTCGATCGCTGAGAGGGCGCAGGCTTGGGTGTCGAGCAGTTCGAGCAGTGTTTGGCGGGCGGCGCCGGTGTGGTGCTTGGTCTGGGCGAGGACGTGTTGTGCGTGCTCGGCCCAGCTCTCGGTGGGTTTCCTGGCCATCAGTCTCAGTCTAATTCTCGGTTCCGCGGATCATCGTGAGCAGTCCGCGCGTGCGGGCGTGGCGTAGGTCGCTGGTGGCCAGAAACGCGAGCAGGAAGATGCCGGTGGCGACGGCGATGATCGCCGAGCTTGGCGGTAGCTTCGGGATCAGGTAGCTGAGGGTCAGCCCGGCCCAGGTGCAGAGCACCGCGATCGCGCCGGACAGTCCGAGCGCGTGGTAGGGGTTGGCGGTGAGTCGTTGCGCGGCGCCGGCGGGCGCGGCGAGCAGCCCGAGCAGCAGCAGCGCGCCGATCGCCTGTGTCGCTTCCGCGGTGGTGGCGCCGAGGAGCGCAAGCAGCAGCAGCCCGAGCGCGCGGACGGGGACGCCGCGCGCGGCCGCGACACCAGGGTCGACGCTTGCGAACAGCAGCGGCCGGGCGATCGCGAGCAGCACGGCGACGATCCCGGCGGCGATCAGCGCCGCGACCACGGCGTCAGCGGCGCTGAGTCCGAAGATCGATCCGAACAGGGTGCGGGCTCCGAGCAGCCCGTTGCCGCCGCCGGATCCGGCGCTGAACAGCGCGAGGAAGTACACCCCGAGCCCGAGGATCGCGGCGAACGTGACCCCGATCGTGACGTCGTCGGCGTGCGAGCGGTCGCCGAGCGCGCCGAGCAGCAGCGCGATCAGGATCGTCGCGGCGAACAGGCCGATGCGGATGTCGATCCCGGCGGCGGCGGCGGCAAGCGCGCCGGTGAAGGCAACGTGGCTGAGCGCGTCACCGGCGAACACCTGGGCGCGGAGGACGACAAAGTAACCGATCAGCCCGCTCGCGAGCGCGATCGCGGTACCGGCCAGCCAGGCGTTGCGGACGAACTCCTGCCCGAACATCAGGCGGGCGCCTCGACGGTGCGGGAGCGGCCCTGCAGCAGGGTGGGATGATCGATCGCCGCGCGCGCGAGCCGGGCGATCAGGTAGACGGAGAACGCGACCGCGGTGATGTAGAAGCCGACGGGGTAGTTGTAGAAGTAGGCGAGCCCGAGCCCGACCCAGGTGATCGCGATGCCGAGCAGCACCGTGAGGGCGAGGCTCCCGCCGATCCGCGGGGTGATCAGCTGCGCGGTCGCGGCCGGTGCGACCAGCAGCGCGAACACCAGCAGCGCGCCGGTGATCTGCGCGGTCGCCGCGACGGTCAGCCCGAGCGCGAGCATGAACGCGAGCGAGAGCCGGCGGACCGGGACGCCGCTGGCGCGCGCGACGGGCTCGTCGACCGAGGCGAACAGCAGGGGCCGGCCGACGACCGCGAAGAACGCCAATGCGATCACGCAGACGATCGTGAGCGTGAGCACCTGCCCGCGAGTGATTCCGAGGAAGTCGCCGAACAGCAGGTTCTCATAGCCGGCGAGGACGCCCTGGTAGAGGCTGAGGAACAGGAACCCGCACGCCAGCCCGAACGCCTGGACCGTGCCGGTGACCGCCGACTCCTCGCCGCGGTGGCGCCGCCTGCCGGCGGCCGCGGCGATCACCAGCGCGCACGCACCGCAGAAGGTGTAGTAGCCGACGGCGGCGGACAGGCCGAGCAGCAGCGCGAACGTCGCGCCGGGGAACGCCATCACCGACAGCGTGTGCCCCGCGAAGGTCTCACGGCGCAGCACCATGAACCAGCCGACCACGCCCGCCATCACCGCCACGATCGTCCCGGCCTCGAGCGCGTTGACCATGAACGGGTAGGCGGTCAGCTGCCGGAAATCCCAAATCAGATCGACCGACAGCGCAGCGAGCGGCAGGTGGCTAGTCATGCTCGTGGTGCTCGTGGTGCTCGTGGCGGTCGCTGTGATGCGCGGGCGCCTCGGGCAGGCCGACCACGACGAGGCGTCCGTCGGCGGCCCTCAGCACCTCGATCGGGACACCGTAGAGACGGGTCAACGTGTCCGCGGTGATCACCTCGCGCGGCGTGCCGACGGCCGCGTGACCCGCGCCGAAGTAGACGACCCGGTCGAGGTAGGTGAGCAGCGGGTTGACGTCGTGGGCGACCAGCAGCACGCTCACGCCCTGCTGGCGGGAGATCCGCGCCAGCAGCGCCGCGACCGCGGTCTGGTTGGGGAGGTCGAGGCTGTCCAATGGCTCGTCGAGGATCAACACCTTCGGGCGGCTGATCAGCGCTTGGGCGATCAGCAGCCGTTGCTGCTCGCCACCGGACAGCCGGCCGATCGGGCGGCTCGCGTACTCCCCGGAGCCGACCAGGTCGATCACCTCCCGCACCCGCTCCCGCCACGAGCGCCTTAGCGGCAGTCCCCAGCGGGCGCCGTCCAGTCCGAGCCTGACCAGGTCGATCCCGCGGATCCTGATGCTCGCGTCGAAGTGGCGGCGCTGGGGCAGGTAGCCGATCTGACCGCTGACCTCGCCCGGCGCGCGACCGAGCACAGTCGCGCTGCCGGCCGCGAGCGGCAGCTCACCGAGCAGCACACGCAGCAGCGTCGTCTTGCCTGAACCGTTCGGGCCGAGGATCGCGGCGAACTCTCCCTCCGCGATCGCGAAGTCCACGTCGCTCCAGACCGTGTTGCCAGCGATCCGCGCCTGCGCGCCCTGCAGCCGCACCACCGGCACCGCGGAACGCGCCGACCCGAGGGTCCCGTCCTGTGGAACGGGCGCCGCGTCGACCATTGGCGGGGTGCTCACCGTCCGGTCGCCTGGTGGAGGGCCCGCTGGAGGTTCTGAAGCTCCGCGACTTGCCATTGCTCGAAGGTAGCCGAGGCCGGTGAGAGCGTCTCGGTGATCGTCGTGATCGGAATATGCGCCGCCCGGGCGAGCTGGTTGACACGCTGCACGTCCGGGGTCGCGTTCTGGCTGTTATAGACCCACACCCTGATCAGACGGCTCTGCGCCTGCGTGTCGACGGTCTGCTTGTCGGCCGCGCTCACGTCGGTCCCCTCGGCGATCGCCTTTGCGAAGCTGTATGGCGTGAGTAGCTTCAGCCCCAGCGCCTCACCGAGCGGCTGGAAGATGCTCTCGCTGTAGCCCACCGGCACCCCGGCGTAGCGCGCGCGGATCGCCGCGATCAGCCGGTCATACTCGCCCAGCCCCTGGGTCGCGAACCTGGTGGCCTGCTGATCGAAGTACGCGCTGTCCTTCGGGTCGAGCTGTTTGTAGTCGGCGACGATCTGATCGATCACGCGCCGCACCGACGACGGCGAGTACCACTGATGCGGGTTATCGCCCTCCACCAGCCCCAGCAGATCCCCGACGTCGAGGACCTTCCGCGAGCTCGACGGGTTCGCGGCGATCAGCTTCGACGCCCACGCGTCATAACCGATCCCGTTCACGATCGCCATCTGCGACTTCGCCAACACGACCCCATCCGACGCCGTCGGCTCATACGAATGCGGATCGGTGCTCGGGTTCACGATAATGCTCTGCACCGCCACCTTGCTGCCACCCAACTGGCTGGCGATGCTCCCCCAGAAGTTCTCGGCGGCGACCACCTGCAACTTCCCCGACGACGAGCCGCCCGCCGAACCAACGCTCCCGCCACCGCACGCCGTCAGCAGAACGGCGCAGCAGACAAACAGCGGCACCCCACGCAACGGCACTCGAAGCACGACGCTCCTCCTGCGATATCGGGGTTGGCTGGGCGAGCGACGACCTCGCGAAACGCACCATATCACAGGAATGAGATTCAGTCTTGTTCCCAGTAATTCGCACCTACAACCTCCTGACACCCGTGGAGCGGATCGCGGCTCGTGGCTGCGGAGTGGTTCATCGCGGCGGCAGATAGCCGCCAGCACCTGTGTCCGGCGGCGGCCCCCAAGGGGGTGCTCGAGCTGCGGGCCGCCCGCCGTTGGGCCCCCGCACTTGTCTTTGTCTAGAAGCGCGCTGACGGCCTCGGTGCTCCGCAAGCCCCGGTAGCCGCCGCGAGTGCGTCAGCGCTCTACGTGACCTGGAGGGTGTACGGAACAGTGAGCACGCGGCCGTGCTGGTAGGTGATGAGGAACATGCGCCACGTTCCGGGCTCTGGGAGTAGGACCCCGACTTTCAGCTGGCCGGGAGCGGTTGAGCTGCCGGTGACTTTGGTTGCTCCGAGTGCGGAGGTGCAGTAGATCGCGCCGGGGCTGCAGACGTGCGTGTGGAAGTAGTCGAGCGAGCCTTGGTGGATGAAGATCGCGTGCGCTAGCGCGCCGCGCCAGGTGGTGAAGGTCACCGGATGTCCTTGTGGGTCCGTGACCTTCACGGTGAGGAAGCTCGCTTGGATGGCGTGAAGGTGCGGGGTCCCTTGGACCTGGAAGCGGTAGCCGTCGACGCTCTGGGTGGCGTTGAACGGAGGCACGGGTTGGGGCTTGTAGGTGCCGCGGGCGGTGACGGTGGTGAAGAGCTGGAAGTTGTTCTGGGTTTGGGGGTTGGTGACGGGTAGGAAGGCGCTGACGACGATGCGGTAGCGGCCGGGGGCGGGGAACACGACTGGCTGGGTGATCCGGCCGTCGGGGGCGATGTCGCTGTCGTCGTATTGGACGTGGCTGTCGTCGCTGCGGACGATGATCAGATCGACGCCGGCGTGCGGCTCGCAGCATTTGCGGTAGTCGGTCAGCGGTTTGCCCGACGGCTGCGTGATCGTGAACGACAGCAGCGTTGTGTGGCCAGGGGTGACCGGGCTGGAGGGCTGGAATCCGGAGAGCGCGTAGGTTCTCGCCGGGGCCACCTTCGGAACGCTCACGCCGCCGCCCGAGCTCGAGCCGCAGCCAGCGAGTGCCGCCGTGATCAGCAGTGCGGCGAGTACGTGGGCGACCCGTGGGCGCCCGAGTTGGGGGTGTAAGCCTGGTGTCATGTCGTTGTGGGGGTCGGTGGTGGGTGGTATCGCGTTCATCCGAGCACGCTTCGGACGAGGTTGATCGCGACGATCAGCGCGATCACCCCGGCGGCGAGCGCGATCATCGCGGCGAGAAGCCGCAGGCGGATCCGGGGGTTGGGTGTGGGTGCGGGGTCGGTCATCCGTTTGCCTCATCGACGATCAGGGCGGTGAACGGCGGGGCGTCTCTTGGCGTGACCTGGAAGGCGAGTCCCCATTTGCCGACCATGATCAGGGCGGGGGCGGCGCGGGAGTAGACGCCGGGCTGGGTTTCGGTGAGCTGGTATTCCTGTTGGGGCATTTGCATCTCCAGGTGGTTGAAGGTGAGGGTGACGTTGGCGCCGCGGACGGGCTGGCCGTTGCGGGTGATCCGCAGCGCGAAGGAGTCGGGGGCGGCTGCCTTGTTGGGCGAGACGAGCACTTGGAGCACGTAGCCGCCGTGGCGGATCGTCTGCGCGACGCGGCCGGGGCCGACCTGGGCGAGCGCGGAGTTCTGCAGCGCGAACGCCGGTGGTGGCGGGGCGAGGCTGGAGAGCACGGCGGCGACGAACACCGCTCCGGCGACGAGGACCGCCTCGCCTCCGATCAGCACGCGCAGCAAGCGGGCGGCGCCGCCGGCGAGCTCAGGATGCTCGCGAGCGCCAGCAAGCCGCGGCTTGACCCGCAGCAGGTTTCCGGCGGCGAGGCACAGCGCCGCGGTGAGGATGCCGATCTTGACCAGGATCGCGACGCCGTAGCCGGTGTCCCACAGCGCGTTGATCGCCGGCATGTGGAAGATCGTCGCGCCGGTGCCGGTCCCGAGGAGCACGAGCACGGAGACGAATGCGACGTTGGAGAACCGTGGCACGACCGTGGAGAGCGCCGGCACGCGGAGGTTCGAGCCGATCGTGAGCCAAACCACGAGCAGCCCGACCAGGCCGCCGAGCCACAGCGACCCCGAGGTCAGGTGCAGCCAGTCGAACAACAGCGAGTACCCGCGGGGGGAGGTCTGGGCCGCATGACCGGCCGCGCCGGGGATCATGAGGACCGCGGCCGCGGCGAGCACGGCCCCGCTGGTCGCGACGATCTCGGCGATCGACCGGGTAGCTGCGCCGGGCCGGTCGAGCCACAGCGCCGTCCACGCTGTCACGCAGAACAGTCCGAAGCACCAGATCATGTCGACGTAGGCGCGGCCGAACGCGGTGACGCGGTAGAGCGGCACCAGTGCGCCGAGGTTGAACACCGAGCGCAGCGAGTCGTTCGCGATCGCGAAGTCGAGATAGACCGGGATCGCGATCAGGCCGATCACCGAGGTGATCACGAACGCGATCGACACCGCGCGGAGCCGTGCCCCGGGCACCCGGCGGACGAGCGGCCGGGCGATCACAATCCGGAAGGCGAACAGCCCGATCGCGATCATCACCGACAGGAACATCACCCAGCGCGTGATCAGCAGCTGCGGAGACGTGGCGCCCGCGGCGATGTTCGGGATCTTGAACTGCGGCGCGGGACCGGGGTTCGGACCGACAGCGTAGGTGAACGCCCCCTGCACGGGGTGGCCGTCGACCGAGATCGCCCGCCAGTAGATCAGGTACCACCCCTCAGGCAGATGCGGTCGCAGCGGGACGACCAGGGTGTCCGGGTTGGATGGCGAGCGCGACACCGCCGCCGTGGTCTCCTGCTGCCCGGCGGTGTTGGTGACCGAGATGATCGCGAAGCGTGGTTCGACCGCCTCGTCGTAGGTCAACTGCACGTTCGGGGGCGGAGCGTTGAGGATCCCGCTTGCCGCCGGCACGGTCTTGATCAGGTAGGCGTGCGCCGAAGCTGTGCTCGGTGCCAGCAGCCCGACCGCAGCGCAGGCGAGAGCTGCAACGATCCGCCCCCGGGTGCTCATGCGAGCGTCCGCCGCTTCTCGCCGCTCCCGGTGGTGCTCACAATCGCGAACCCACCGGCCAGCAAACCGAGCACGCCGATGATCAGCGCGACGATCGTCAGCGTCGAGGTTCCGCCGCCGCCGATCGAGCTGACCGCCTGGATCGTCGGTGAGGGGTTGGCCGATGACTCCGGGCCGGACCAGTTGACGATCGACCCGTCGGAGTAGGTCTGCTCCACGCCGAACGTGTAGGTCTTTGACGAGGCGGGCTGGGCGAGGAACTGGAACAGCGAGTCCTCCCCGGTCGGCGTGCTACCGCCCGTCCACGTGACCTTCGTGATCACGGCGCTGTCACCGGCACCGGTCTGCTGGATGACCTGGTGCCAGCCGGGCGGCGGCGGCACGAGCGAGTCGATCCCGAAGCCGTTCGGCACTGTCATCACGATCTTGCTGGTGGTCAGGCCGGCCTTCTCGGTCGGGACCGCGAGGCTGTAGAGCTGCAACTTGCCCGACAGCGACACGGCCGGGCTGACCCGAGCGTGCGCGGAGGCCAGCGCCGGGGCGATCAACGCAATCGCGATCGCGATCGCGAACGTCAGCACCGGCCGGCGGCCGATGCCACGAGATGTCGTGTTCATGGATCTCCTTAAAGGTCGGCGGCCACGACGCGCGATCCCGCGCGTATCGGCCACGTCTGGATGGCTGTGGAGAACCGCGCCGGCGCACCCAGACAGACTCCAGGTGGCAAGGGGCGCGGTCAGCTCAGCGAGGAGGTCCTCGCCCTGACCAGCCGTAGGCCAGCGGCGTAAGCCGCGGCAGCGAGACGTCGCGCAGCCGGGCGGGCCGCGCGGTCTGCGAGGCCCTGACGGAGAGCGGTCGCGCGCGACGCTTGGCGACCTCGTCGAGCACCCACAGCGCGCCGTGAAACAGGCAGGCGAGGACCAGACCGACGCACAGAGCGGCGGGGATCGCCCACCAGCCGCCATAGCCGAAGATCCCCGCCAGCCCCGCCGGATGGCCGGTCGCGAACAGGCCCTCGAGGAACTCCTGGCAGGCGAAGATCGCCACCAGCGCCGTCGAGCAGAGCAGCCACAGCCCGGTGAACGAGACGGCGCAGCGCGACAGCGTCCGCTGCCCGGCGAGCGCACGGCCGATCGCGTGCAGGAACCCGCCGGCGACGAGCGCTAGCAGCAGCACGAGCCACGGCACGACCGAATGCAGATACGAATGCCCGGTCATCCGGAGCTCCGCGCCGTCGTTCCAGCCGAACGCGAGCATGTAGCGCAGCTGGTGCACGACGAACGCCGCCACCGGGAGCAGGGCCACCGGAGCCAGACGGGTGGGCCGGCGAAGCGTTCTCACGGCTGCCGCTCAGCGTCCCTGCGCGTAATGGGCGATGTCGGCATCCAGGGTTCCCTGCGAGTCGTACTGGCCCGTGTGCACGAACACTACTTTGCCAGCTGAGTTGACGAAGATTGTCGTCGGAAGGCCCTCGATCACGGCCAGCGAGCTCAGGGAGGAAGTGCTGCTCGCCTGGTAGCTCGGGTAACTGACGGGGTGTTGGGCCAGGAACGAACGTGCGTCGCCGGGGGAGTCGCTGGTGTTCGCTCCAAGGAACGCGACGTGCCGTCCGAACTGGGTCGAGGCGCTGGCGAACAGGCCGAACTCCGCCCGGCACGGCCCGCACCACGACGCCCAAGCATTGACCACGACCGGGTAGCCACGCAGCGCCCGAATCCGCGCCAGCAGGGCGGGCTCGGCGCCGAGCAGCTGGCTTGCCTGAGCGTGCAGGGCGGCCAGTGGTGCCGGGGAGCCGGCCAGCGCCTGCGCAGCGGCGGCTGCGCCGCTCGGCGCCTTGGGTGCTCGCGCCAATGCCGCTCGCATGTAGCGCACCAGCGTACTGAGGCTCGGCCAGCCGGCGGTTGAGACCTCCCGGTAGTAGAGGATCCGTCCGGTCGCTGAGACGAGCACGAACCACGGCTCGCCCAGCACCTCATACCCGTCAGCGACCCGGCCGGTGCGGTCGATCGCGACCGGATAGGCCAGTGGCCGCGGGAGGGTGGCCAGGAAGCCCGGAAGCGCTCCGGGAGACGGCTCGACGCTGCCCTCGTCAACGGCTGTCAGGGGCGGCAGCCCGGAAGCCGCGGCCATCGACGCGTATCGGTTCAATGACGTCAGGCGTCCCGCGAGGCCGGTCGTCTCGCGATTCCAGGTGGCGAAGAACAGGAACAGGTGCGCGGACCTGCCCGGCCCGAGCGTCAGCGTCCCGCCGCCGGCGCGTGGCAGCCTGACATGAGCGCTCGGGGCGATCCCCGTGATCGGCGCGTAGGACAGGCTCGAATGCACCGGCGGGTGACCGGGGAGTAGGTTCGAGGCCTCCTGCGCGAGCAGCTTGCCGAGCTGGCCGACCGCGGAGTAGGACTGCTGGGTGATGAACACCTTCGCCTTGCGGCCCTGCGGGTCGATCACGAACAGCGCTGGGGTGTGGGTGATCATCCCGCGCTCGATCGCCGCCTCGACCGTGTAGGCCTTCCACACCCGTTTCAGCTGCGGCAGCGATCCGGTCAGGAAATGCCACGCGTGCACCATCCCGTGCAGCTGGGAATAGGACATCACGTCCTCGAGCGAGATCGCCGCCGGGTTCGCGTCGATCCCGAGCAGTTGCACCCGGGACCCGGCACGGCCGAGCATCGCCTTGGCGTCGAGCATCGCCTGTGTGGTCAGCGGGCAGATCGTCGTGCACTCCGAGTCGTTGAACGCGAGCAGCACCACCTTGCCGCGGTAGGAGCGAAGCGAGACCGGCTGGCCGAACTGATCGCTCAGCGTGAAATCGGGAGCCGGGCCCGACAGCGGAGTCCCCGGATCGAGAGCCGGGTTGAAGGCCAGCTCGCGGGCTGTCGACGCGCCCGGTGTCCGGAACGCCTCGAGCAGCACGATCGGTGTCGCGGCCGCGACGGTGCACAACACCGCCAACGCCGGCAGCGCCCGCCGTGGCGGGATCGCCGCAACACGCGTCAGCAGGCCAGCGAGCATTGGGGCCACCGGGAGCGTTGCGCGCCGCCGCCGGAGCGCTGCACGCACGCCGAGGATCACGCCCCCCAGCAGGAGGGTCAAGGCTGCGAGCAGCGCTACCCGGCTGTCGGCGCTCCGGCCCGGCGTAGACGAGCTGACCCCCGAGCCGCCGCCGCTGCCGGTCGCGGCGGCCAGGCTCCCGCCGGCATGCGTTGGGGTTGCGAGCTTGACCCCGCCGGACTGCGCGAGCGCCCGCACCGCCGCCTGCGTGGCAGCGAACAGGCCGGCACCCGACCCCAGCGGGATCCGGGCGAGCGTGGCGTCGGCCGCCGTGGTCGAGTGACCCGGCCAGTTGAACCCGAATCCGTTGGGCATCACCACGAGCAGCCGCTGCTTGTAGGCCAGCGACAGCTCCAGGCCGAGGAAGCGGGCGTACGCCTGCGGTTTGCGCCACAGCGCGGTGACTGCGCCAAGGTCGGTCGGACTGGCGATGATCGCTACACGGATCGGGAAGCGCGCGGTGCCCGCCGCCTTCAGCAGGTCGCCAAGCCGTGCCTGCTGCTGGACCGAGAGGCCCGCACTGGAGCCAGCGAACAGATCCTGATAGACGAGCACATCGCTGCCGGGATCGCCGTCCGCTCGCGCGACCGACGCCATCGAGCCGGCGGCGAGCACGACGGCGAGCAGCAGCCCGACAAGCGCTCGACCGCTCATCCTCTTGCCCCGCGCAGGACACTCACGGCAGTGGGCGTCAACATCGTCGAAATACCTCAACCCTGAATATGTTCTCGCCAACCACTGGATCGCAACAGCCCTCAGGTGGGAGTCCGTTGCCTGCCGAGGCTGAGCGGCCGCGCGCGCAGGCTGGCGCCCCACGCCAGTGCGATCAGGACGAGTCCGGACGCGAACACGGCCAGCGACGTCGCTGAGCCTGCGCCGGATCCCGATCTCGATACCGCCCCGGCCCTCGCCGCCGCGGCGAGGCTCGCAGACGACAGAGGATGTCCAGAGGCCGCAGCGAGCTCCTCGATCGCGGTGATCGCTGCGCTCACGAGACCGCGTCCCGGCGCCGCTGGCCCGAGGCGCTCGAGCGCCGCCTGCTCAGCCGACAGGGGGCGGCCAGCATGAAAGAGGCCGAAGCCGTTCGGCATCACTACCAGCACGCGCCCGTCTGAGACGAGCGAAAGCTCGGCGCCCAGAAAGCGGGCGTAGTTGGCCGGTTGCCGCCAGAGCGCCGTGACCGACCCAAGGTCGGTCGCTGACGGGATCACCGCCACCCGGATCGCGTAGCCGCTGCGCGCCGCCCCCTCCAGCACCGCGCCTGGCCAGCTCGCTGCTTGCGTTGCTGCCGAACGCTAGCCAATAGCGAAGCTGGTGCACGGCCAGCGCGGCGGCGGGCACCAACGCCACCCGGGCAAGCGACGGGATCATGACCCGACGATCACTGCGCGCGACCATCTGGCCGGGGACGATACCGCTCGGACCGTCAACAGATACGCCGGCCCAACAGATCACCGCTGTATGCCGGCGCCCGCCACCGGAACCCCGAGAGCTGGATCGGTGGGCAGGACTCCGCCCTGCTCGACGTAGACCAACCCGCCGAGTACCGCAGCGTCCAGGCCCGCGCCGAGCGCGAGGATGTCCGCGAACCGGGTCGCGGCTCCGGGGAGGACCGCGAGCGCGATCGGGTGCAGAAAGATCGCCCCCTCCAGCAGCCCCACCGCAACCGCCACCAACCCCATTCCGATCGCGGCACCAACGTGCCAGTGCTGCGGCGCACGCAGCAGCGCCCAGACACCGACCCCCAGGAAGACGATCGCATCGACCGCCTCGATCCACGTCCCCGGCGACGCGTACGCATCCAGCGCGAACGCGACCAGGACCACCACGCACGCCAACGCGGCGACGACTCCGAAGACGATCGACACCGGACCGAACAGATCTCGGCGCCGCAGCAGGAGCGGGAGTGCGCCGCCGGCGAGCAGGACCGGCCGCGTCGGGTATCGGCTTCGCGATCCCGAGCAGCACGGTGCGCGACATCGCAGGCCAGATCATCCAGCATGGCCGGGTCGTTGATTCACATCGCGCCGCGCTGGGCGTCAGTCTGGCCGATAGCCTTGAGCGACCAGGAGCGTTGGTCGGTGCCGTGCAGCCGGGCGGGCCGGCAGAGAGGTCGGGCATAGCCGTCGGCGACTCGATCTCCGCGATCGCCGGCAAGGATGTGGCCAACGCCGAGGCCCTCGCGACTGCCCTGGCGAGCCTGCAACCGGGCCAGACAGTTGACGTTTCGATCACGAGGCCGGACGGGACAAGCTCGACCGTCAAAGTGAAGCTCGGCGAATTGGCAGGAAGCTAGCCAAGCCAGGAAGTCGGGAGGATCGGTCAGCGGGCGCGTCGAGCGGCGCGGGACCAGGGCTCTGAGGAAGTTGTGTCCGTCGCTGAGCCTGCTTGGCGGACGGTCGAATCGGGGTGGCGGGGGCGACGATCGTCGGAGCCTGGTCGGTGAGGATGCGGGTCCAGTCGATCCTGACCGGTGCGACGAGCCCGGCGACCATCAGCGGCTTGAGCGTGATGCCGAGCGGGGAGGTGAACGCGCTCTGGAGGATCGTCCCGAGGGTTGCCTCGGCGGCGGACGCGGCCGTGACGTAGCCCGGATAGCTCACGCCAGCGAAGAATGCCGCGATGAGCGGCACCAGCGGCGCGTCGACGATCCCGGCGGCGTCGAAACAGCTGGGCTGAGGGTCGTGGCGAGAGCGCAAACAGCGCGAGCCCAACTGATACACGTTTGGGGCCGCCGGCGATCGTGTCGCGTGCGGCTTCGAGATCGGCGATCCGCTTCGGCGAGGGCCGGTCGCGGAGCCGGCGGCTGCCGTACGCGAGCGCGAGCCGGCCGCCCGCCGCCGCGGCGGCCGCGGGGGTGAGCACGAGCGGGATCGCCGCGAGGTCCGAGTGCAGGCGGAAGAGACCACGACGGCCCCGTCGGCGGCCGGAAGGCGGGTAGCAGGCTGAGGCCGAGCGCGACTCCGGCGAGAAGCAGGTAGCCCGTGACGTGCGGTCAACCGCTGGCGGTCTGGGAGGTTATCGGGGGCTGCGGCCGGGAGCCTTGGCGGTTTCGTCGCACGGGGATGGGCTCCGTTTCAGGGCTGCAGGGTTCTACCCCGACGCGGTCGGCGCGATTACGGATGCGCGCACCTGCGGGCGCGATGATCCTGCGGGTATGGCGGCGGCTCAGGCATCCTCGGCAACGGCTGCAGTGGCCCGCGGACCGCAATGGCGAGTCTCGCTGCACCAGGCCCTGGGTTGGCTGGTCGAACATCGCTCCCGCATCCTGGCCGGCATCGCGGCCTTGTCGATCGTGGTTGGTGGCGCTTTGTATCTGGCCGGGGAACAGGCTGCGGGGAGTGATGTGTGGGGCGCCGCGGTGGCGTTGTTGGCCGCCGAGCTCGCGGTCGAGGTGGTGCGGACGGTGATCGTCGACCATCACATGGGGGTCGACACGATCGCATTGGTAGCGATGGTCGGGGCGCTGGCGCTCGGGGAGGAGTTCGCTGGGGTCATTATCGGCTTGATGTTCTCGGGCGGAGCGACGCTGGAGGACGTCGCCTCGGCCCGCGCGCGCCGTGAGCTGACGGCGCTGATCCAGCGCGCTCCGAAGGTCGCGCAGCTGCGGGTTGGCGATCGTCTGGAGCAGGTGCCCGTCGCCCAGGTGCAGGCGGGCGACGTGGTGGTCGTGAGGACGGGCGAGGTCGTGCCGGTCGACGGTACGGTGGTCGGCGCGGAGGCTGTCGTTGACACGAGTACGCTCAGCGGTGAGCCGCTTCCGGTGACGATCGGACCGGGGATGGCGGTGTTGAGCGGGTCGGCGAACGCCGGGTCCCCGTTTGACGTGCGCGCCGACAAACCCGCGGCCGAGAGCGCCTACGCTGCGCTCGTCCGGCTGGTCGAGCAGGCGCAGGCGCACCGGGCGCCGTTCGTGCGGATGGCCGACCGCTACGCCGGGTTCTTCCTGCCCGCGACAATGATTATCGCCGGCCTTGCGTGGGCGGTCAGCGGCGATCCCGTCCGTGCGTTGGCCGTCGTCGTGGTCGCCACGCCGTGCCCGTTGATTCTCGCCGCGCCGATCGCGCTTGTCTCGGGCCTCTCGCGCGCTGCGCGCTACGGGGTGATCGTCAAGGGTGCCGGCGCGATCGAAACGCTCGGCCAGGCGCGGACGGTGCTGTTCGACAAGACCGGCACGCTCACCGTCGGAACGCCCGATGTTCGCGATGTCGTCCCCTGTCGTGATCGCCAGCCGGGTGAGCTGCTCGCGCTCGCGGCCTCGGTCGACAGGATGTCCGCGCACGTGCTCGGCGAGGCGCTGGTGCGTGCGGCCACCGAGGCGGGGCTGCCGCTCAGCACTCCGACCGACGTGCGCGAGGAGCCCGGCCAAGGCATCCAGGGAGTCGTTGGCGGTCGCACGGTGGCGGTCGGGAGCCGCGCGTTTATGCACTCGGCAGGTATCGCCGAGGACGAGATCACTTCCGCTGCGATCCTACGCGGGTACGGCTCGGGCGAGGCGCGCGTCCTCGTCGGCGTCGACGGTCATATCGGCGGTGTGATCGTGATGGCCGACGAGCTCCGACCCGACGCCAACCGGATCGTTGAGCGACTCCGCGCCGAGGGCATCCGCCACGTCGCGATGGCATCAGGAGACCGCCGCTCCGTCGCCGAGCGGATCGGCCGAGAACTCGGAGTCGACCGCGTCTACGCCGAGCAATCGCCCCAAGAGAAGCTCGAGGTCGTCCGACGGCTCCGCGACGACCCGGGGCTCAGTCCAGTGATCATGGTCGGTGACGGGGTCAACGACGCCCCCGCACTCGCGCTCGCCGACCTCGGCATTGCCATGGGCGTTGCCGGCGCGACCGTCTCCTCAGAGACCGCCGACGCCGTGATCACGATCGATCGGATCGACCGCGTCGCGGACGCGGTGCACACCGGACGGCGCTCCCTCTACATCGCACGACAGAGCGTGCTCGCCGGCATGGGGCTCAGCCTCGCAGCGATGGCGGTCGCAGCCGCCGGGTACCTGCCGCCGGTAGCCGGCGCGCTCTTTCAGGAGGTGATCGACCTCGCGGTGATCCTCAACGCCCTGCGCGCACTCCGCGGCTGAACGCGCTAATCCCACGTGCCGCTGCAGGCGCTGGATCATCTCAGTGGTGGATGTCGCGCCGCTCGATCAGTACAGCGCCGGCGATGAGGAGGACGACCTAACCGCGAGCGTCAACCCGTTGACATCACCGTCTACCAATCCGATCAGCACCGCGCGCCGGGGCACCTCTCCCGCCAAGGACCGCCAGCGTTGCGCTGGGCGCTGTATGAGGCCGCGCAACGCGCGCGGTTCCCCGACAGCCCGGACCGCGCGTATTACGTGCAAGCAGCGGAGCGGATCGGCGGTAACCGCGCGTGTCCCGCGCTCGCTCGCAAGCTGCTCACACGCAGCTACCACACCCTCAAAGCCCTCGGCGACCACGCCCTGGAGCCCATTGCCAGCTGAGCGCTGCTCAAATGTCGCGCGGCAAGCCCGAGATCAACCGATGAACCGCGGTCAGCTCCCGCCGCCCTGCTGCCGACCCTTTACCAGGGAACGGCCCAGAAAGAATGAGCGGCCGCACCACCATCTGCCGGAACACCCCATCACACATCATGTACCCGACACGGAGCCAACCCGGGTCGAGGACCGAAGTAAGCCTGGGCGTCCGCGGACACACCCCATCCCTCCAACGCACCCACGCACCCCCGCCCAACCAACGGGAGTGCCTCCTTGACTCCAAACCGGCGAACATCACGCTTGACCTGGCCGGGACAAGTAAGCAGGGCGCCGGCGTTACGCCCATTCACGGACAAGCGCGCTAGATCGCGGGGCTCCCGCTTTCCTCGGCGGGTGTTCTGGGCCAAGGGTCCGGTCGACCGACTGGTCGATGACGCGGCGATGCGCGAGATCGGCGACGTTGCAAGTGTCCTGCCGCGCGCCGGTGTTGTGCCTGCTTCGTTGCGAGCACGGTATTCAATTCGAGCGCGGGCCCGGGAGCGCTGGCGGACGGTCCCGTGGCATCGGTCGCGTCTCGCTCTAGCCCCGCGGCCTACGGCGTCGGTTCCGATGCGTGCTATCTGGGTTTCGCGCGTTGCGCCGCGGCGGGAGCGAGCATTCGCGATTGAGCGACTCGATCGCTCGAGTAGTCGTTCGAGCGACGCGGCGCTCCGTTGCGCGCGCGACAGCACGGATGCGTCCTCGAGGCTGGACACGATGACGGTCCGAGTGCCCGGCCGCGGCTTCGTGGTCGCGATGCTGGCTCGGGATGAACCCAGCCGAGGTGCACGACCGGCGCGACTACCACGGCTGCTGCGAACACACCGCCGATGATGATGAGGGCGCCGTGCAGTGCAGCCCTTCAGACGATGGACTCTCACGCCGTGACGGCGTGAGAGTCCTCTGAGGTCGTTACGCCCGACCGACGACGGTCTTGTAGCTCGGCTGTGCTGCGTGGATGCGCAGCTGGGCCTGCGACGGGTGTGCGGCGGCGCCGTCGTTGACCGCCAGCTGCGGGTGGTCGCGGTGCTGGGTGACGATTGCCCAAATCAGCGGCGCGACGACCATCACGATCATGCCGAGCGCGAGGACTACGTTGAGAATCGCTGTGGTGAGCATCGAGAAGCTCCTGTGTCGTCGTTTTCCTAAGCCCCGAGGTCCGGCCCGTGTGGGGCAAGTCTCTTGAGGCGATGTGATGAGCGTGCCCGGCGATGGTTATGGAACGGCAATGGCTCGGTAGCGGGTCAGAAACGCGAATAGCGGCCGGGAAACGTTGTGGAACAATCGCCCCGCATGGCGGCTGCAGCGCGGGTTCTGGTGGTCGATGACGAGCATTCGCTTCGCCGGCTTCTGCGCCTCTATCTCGAAAAGGAGGGCTACGAGGTGGTCGAGGCCGACAACGGCCTGGACGCCCTGTCGCGGCTGCGCCGCGGCGGGATCGACCTCGCGCTGGTCGACGTGATGCTTCCTGAGCTCGACGGGTTTGAGGTGGTCAGGCGCATCCGCAGCGAGTCCGGGCTACCGATCATCCTGATCACTGCTCGGGGCGAGGAGGCGCAGCGGATCGCCGGTCTCGAGCTCGGTGCCGATGACTACGTGGTCAAGCCGTTCTCCGCCCCCGAGGTCGTCGCGCGAGTGCGGGCACAGCTGCGCCGCGCCCGCGGGCACTTCGGCGCGCAGGAGCCGCTTCGGATCGGGCCCGTGGAGCTCGACGAGGAAGCGCGGCGGGTGTCGGTCGACGGGCGAGAGGTGGAGCTCACGCGCCGGGAGTTCGACCTCCTCGCTGCGCTGCTGCGAGATCCCGACCGCGTGCATACACGGGATGCGCTGCTCGAGCAGGTGTGGGGGTCGACCTACCTTCAGCCAAAGACTGTCGACGTGCACATCGCGGGCCTGCGGCGCAAACTTGGGGACGCGGTGAAGATCAGCTCATTGCGCGGCGTGGGGTACCGCCTGGAATCCTAGATGTTCACCCGCGCCCCGTCTCTACGGTTTTGGCTGCTGGTCGCGATGATCGCAAGCGCCGCGATCGGTCTCGTGGCGGCAGTGGTGCTGTTCAACCATGTCCAGACCGCCAACGAGCGGGCGGCCGATGCCACGAAGGCGCGGGAAGAAGCGCGTGCGATCGCGGCCGAGGTCGAGGCCGGCGCCGGCCAGAACCGACTCGCCGGTCTGCAGGAGCTCCTACCCAGCGACCAAATCACGGTCGAGCGCGGCGGGCGGACGATCTTCCGGGGTCCGCGACCCATTGGGCGGGAGTTCGAACTGCAGGTGGAGGCTCGGTTCCCAAGAGGCGTGGTCAGGCTCGCCGACTATTCCTCGCCCGGCCCTAGCACCACGCTTGACCTGACTCTGATAACCGCTGGGGTGTTGGCGCTGGTGATCGCCGCCGCGATCATCGCGGCGACCCTGGTGACGCGGGCTGTCCGCGCGCCGGTCCAGCGTGCGATCGACGCTGCCGAGCGCCTCTCCCACGGCGACTCCAGCGCCCGCATGGGCACGTCCGGGCCGGAGGAGTTGGTCAAGCTGGGTAGGGCGTTCGATGACATGGCGGCCAGGCTCGAACAGGCCGACCACGACCAGCGACAGTTCCTGGCCGACGTGGCCCACGAAATCGCTACGCCGGTCAACGCCGTCTCCGGGTTCGCGCTCGCGCTCGCCGACGGCACCGCGGAAGCTGAACAGGACCGAAGGGAGGCGAAGAGCGTGATCGAGGCTCAGGCCGGACGCCTGCGCGATCTGCTGAGCGATCTGCGCGAGCTCACCCAGCTCGATCTCGCCGAGGGCGTGCGCGTCAGCCCCGTCTCGCTGCGAGCGTTTGGCGAAAGACTCGTGGCGAGCTTCCGGCCGGCCGCCCGGGAGGCCAACGTGGATCTGCACCACGCAGCCGATGATCGCGAGGCTCTGACGGACGCTCGGCTGCTTGAGATGATCGCCTCGAACCTCCTCTCAAACGCGCTTCGCTACACCGCCTCCGGCGGCTCGGTCCAGTTCGAACTCCTCCGCCGGGGAAAGGAACTCCTACTGCGCGTCCGCGACACCGGCGTCGGGATCCCGCCCGAGCACCAGCAACGGATCTTCGAGCGCCTTTACCGTGTCGACAGCACCCGTGACCGCGCCACCGGCGGCTCAGGCCTCGGCCTTGCGATCGTCCACCGCGCGGTCCAAACCCTCGGCGGCCACCTCGAACTGGACAGCACCCCCGGCCAAGGCAGCGAATTCCGCGTCATCCTCCCCGCCGAGGGCGCAGCCGCACAGCCAGCGGCCGAGGCACGCGAAGAGCGAAGCGGGCTACAGCTATAGCCCGTCCAACTGCGCGACCAACCACTCGCACCTCCAGACCCGGCCCATTGGGAGCAACACCGCAGAACAGTCCTGCATCGTTGCCGCCAGAGACACACCCCATGCAGCCCCTCTCGAGACTTCGCTAGCGCGGATCTCCAGCACTTCGCAGCTCCGATGACGGCCGGGAGGTCCGGAGCGACGGCCGAGGCGCACTTGCCGCGCAACCGAGGGGCTCCGGTCGGCGTCCCCCGAAGTAGCGTGGAACCAGTGACGCGGGACAGCGCGCCCGCATTCTCGCGGCGAACCGGGCGCGGTCGCGCCCGTCGGCGAGCTGATGCCTCTCGTCCGGACGAGCAGCCAGGTGGGCGTCGAGGACGGTGGCTGCTTGGCCACGCCAGCGAGAGCCAGGTGCGCTTGCAGGTCGCCGCGGATCGGGTCGCCAGCAAGCACACCGCCGAAACCCGCAACCGCGGCAGACCAGGGCCCGCAGACCGGTCGGTCACGACGTCGGAAGCCGGCGACGGGGCCAGCCGCGCAAATGGCGAGATGCGGGGCCGGTCCGATCTGGACCGAGACACCTCTCGACGCAGCAACGCGGGTCTGCTGATCGGTGCCGCAGCGACGGCCTGAGCGTGCACGCCGCCGCACGAAAGCAGGGCGGTCGGACCGACCTACAGGGGCTCGCGGCGGTCGGCGAGGCGGCTGTCCCGCTGCTGGCGAAGAGCCGGTGCGACCCTTCGTAGCTTGACGCTGCCGCTTTCCGCGGGTTGAGCGTCTCGCCGCTCGTTGCACGTCGTAGCGCAGGCGTGGGTTCGGACTGGGCCGGAGTCGGCGTGCTTGCGCGAAGAACTCTCCGATAGTGTTGGTGTAATTGTGCTGGCCGGTGCGTCTTGTCTCAGCCATCTCGTATTCCATGAACCCGGCTTCGCGCCACCGGCGCCGTCTGTTATCGGCACAAGCGAGGCCGTCGAGGCGTTCACGGATGGAGCGGATCCGCGTGAGGTTGGGCGATCGCGCCCGGACGACGTTGCACGTCGCGAGCTATGACGAGCGGGTGTTTGACGCGCGCGTGGTCGTGCTTGAGCGAGCCGCGCCGCTTGTGCGTTGGTGCGGGGTGCAGGGTGTCCGCGATGCGGTTGTGGGCGGCTTCTTTTCGCGCTCACAGTACTTGCCGCTTGGGCACGTGCAAATCGACGGCGTGACGCAGCCGTCGCTGGCTGTTGAGCCGCCTTGGGGAGACGTTCGTGCGTGCGTGCACAGCGCAAATGGGATTCTGAGAATCGCGCGCCGTGACCGGTTCGGCGCTGCGCCCGGCGGCGATCTGTTGCAGGCGGGTCCGCTGCTTGTCGCGGGTGGACGGTGCGTGGTCGCTGACGGACAGGATGTGGAGGGGTTCTCTGCGGCGGCGCATCAGTTCGATTCGGATATCACTGCGGGGCGCTATCCGCGCGCCGCGTTGGCGGTCGCGGGCGAGCGTCTGCTTACGGTGGCGTGCGACGGGCGTACGAACGATGATGTCGGGATGACGCTTCCCGAGCTTGCGGCCGCTTTGGTGAAGCTGGGCGTGACGGATGCGATGAACCTTGACGGGGGTGGTTCGGCGTCGTTGGTGTATGGCGGGCGGCTACTTAACCGCCCTCGTGAGCAGCACGGTGCCGATCTGCTGGAGGGCCGGCCGATCGTGACCGCGATCGTCCTCGAAGCCCGCTGAGGCAGCCAGTTCTCACGTACCGGCCCGTGTCTGCGAGAGGGCGCGTTCACGAAATAGTCACAACCGGCCATACTCGACGGGATGGCGCCTCGTGTTCTGTCCGCAATCATGTTCTCGCCGCGCGGCGGTTCCGCGCCTGCGGCGCGCGCTCTCGCGCGGGGCTTGCGCGATCGCGGCAGCTCGGTGACGCTGGTCGCCGGCTCGCGGCGTGATCTCGGCCCGCACGGTGAGGCCGGCGCGTTCTACGGCGCGGTGCACGCGGTCAGCTTCGACGCTGCTCTCGCGAGTGAAACGCCGGTACGTTTTGAGGGGTCCGCTGGCAGCGCGCCGCTGCATCCCTCCTTCGAGGACCGGCCGGGGGCGCCGGACGTCGTGTTCGCCAAGCTTGACGATCTCGACTACGAGCGGCAGGTGCGAGCCTGGTGCCGCGAGTTCGAGCTCGCCGACGCGCGGGGGTTTGATGTGCTGCACCTGCACCACCTGACTCCGCTCAACGAAGCCGCAGCGCGCGTCGCTCCGGAGGTTCCGGTCGTCGGTCAGCTGCACGGCACCGAACTGCTGATGCTCGAGCGGATCGCCGCGGGTGCCCCGCCGGGCTGGCGGCATGCTGAGCGCTGGGCGGCGCGGATCCGGACGTGGGCTGACCGTTGCGCGCGGCTCGTCGTCGCGCCTTCGGGCGTTGAGCGCGCGGTCGCGCTGCTGGGGGTGCCTCAGGAGCGCGTGGTAGCGCTGCCGAATGGCGTCGACGTCGAGCTGTTCGTCCCCCGCGCGATCGACCGCGACTTGTTTTGGCAGCGTATCTTGGTCCAACAGCCGCAGGGCTGGCTGCCCGGCCGACCACCTGGCAGCCTGCGCTACCACGAGACCGAAGCCAGACAGCTCGCAGCGGGTTCCGTGCTGCTCTACGTCGGTCGGTTCACCGCGGTGAAACGACTAGATCGTTTGATCGGTGCCTTCGGCCGAGCCCAGGAACGTTTCGCCGTACCGGTGGGGCTGGTCCTGGTGGGCGGCCATCCGGGCGAATGGGAGGGCGAGCATCCCGCGGACATTGCGGCGCGCGTGGGCGCGCCGGGCGTGTTCTTGGCCGGGTGGCACGCGCAGGAGAACCTCCCCGAGTTCCTCTCCGCTGCCGACGCGATCGTCCTGACCTCCGAGCGCGAGCAGTTCGGACAAGTCCTGATCGAGGCAATGGCGTGCGGCGTACCAGCGGTCGCTACGCGCTCGCTGGGACCGACGGCGATCATCGAGGACCGACGCACCGGCTGGCTTGTGGAGCCTGACGACGAAGCGGCACTAGCCGCCGTGCTGGCCGAGGTCGTCAACGATCCGGACGAGCGCGAGCGAAGGGGACAAGCCGCTCGTCTAGCGGTGCGCGAGCGCTTCTCGTGGGCGACGATCGCGGCGCAGCTCGCGGCCGTACTCGAAGACGTCGTCCGCGACCGCCCCGCCAGCAACGACCCCCGCGCAGAACACGCCCGCGGCCACGAGCACCACGCAGCGTGAGAACCCCGAATCGCCGTCGGCGTGATACCTGCGCTGAGCTCGCGAAGCGCGGACACTCACCCTCGCGGGCAACGCGGGCAACGGAAGCGCCACAGGGCCCTATCGGATCTTGCTGGCGAAGGCGCCCGTGCCGCTCGGATCGCCTTCGGTGGCGGAGTGAATCCTGGCCTCAGGCGTGGTCGGCGGGTAGCTCACGTGATTGAGATCGGGCACAAACGTTCCGGTCGGCGCAGCGGTGCTCCCTACAGTCAGGTGAACGCAAGCCGGATCTCTTGACTGCAGAGAGCATCTCATGGACAGAACTCGCACTCACCGCTATGACGCTTACAGAGCAGTGCGCGGTCTCGTTGAACAGCTCCGTCGCGTTAAGCTGTCCGACGCCGAAGCCGACAGCATCCTCTGGGCAGCCGAAGGGCTTCTGCTCGCAAACTCTCCAACGGACGCTGAAGCCGTGGAGGCTCGCACGGCGTTCGACACGCTGATGGACGGCCTCGCCGCCGCGCGATGGCAGGATATGGGCCCGACGACCGCCGAGCTTCAGCGCAAGCGACTGATCGAAGCGTTCGCGGAGTGCGGGCCCGGGGGACCCGTCGCGGCGTAGCGGCGGATCGTCCGCAGCCAGCACATCTACGTGCCCTACTGCCCAGGTGGGCGCGTGCTGACTGTCGCAGGTTAATCGTGGAGGTGCTTGCAGCTCGCACGGCCTCGTGCCCGCGCTCGGCGCCCCGCTGTGCTCTCTTGGCGGGTGGGAGGGCCACGACGTCTGGGCTGGCCTTGACAGCTTCAGCCGGATTGTCGAATGCGACTTAGCGAGGTCGTGGCTGCTCGGATTCGTCACGCGCTGATGAGCCGGTGATCGATGCCGACGGTGCGTGAATGAATGGACGGCCGGGTGCTGGCGGGAGCAGCGCAAGCCAGGTCGGTCAGTAGCGATCCTCGCTAGGCGTCCGTGGCCGGTTCGCGCGACTAGGATCGGGTCCTGCGTCAGATCGACGAGGTCAACCGCGAGCCGCGCACGTGCGGTTCGCACGAACGACGAGGGATGAGTATGGCCTTTGAAGCCGGCGAGCGCGTCGTCGCGGAGTCCGAGTCAACGGACCGTCGACCCCGCCCGGGTGTCGTTGAGGAAGTCCTGCGCGGCGATCCGTCGCCGCGCTATCGGATCCGCTGGGACGATGGCCACGAGACTATCTACGCGCCCGCGAGCGGCGCGCTGCGAGCCGAGCGACGCCCCAAGCGGCCGCGGAAAGCGCCGCCACGCAAACGCTAACCCAACCTGAGGGGGTCGAGCCGCTGCGCCGGGTACAAACGACGCGGGTCGGGGCGCGGCCGATGCCCCCATCGGCGACCTTGCAGATCGAAGCGGACCGAATGGCTTGTCTGGGGTCGTGTAGCTGCTGCTGGCCGTAGAGGGTCGGTCGGTGCCACGGGTAGCCTGCCGATCTGGTGCGCCAGGAGGGTCGGCCAGTACTACCTACTCGCCGGCGATGTCCATCGACTCGACCGGCTGCACTGGGTGATGCAGACCTCGCTGCTCAAGACGCTCGCTGCGGGCTGGTCGAGGTCTGAGAGCTTGCGGATCTGGTGGACTTGCACCTGGTCCGCGTCCCCGCAGATCTCGCACCGTCCCGCGAGGAGCCGATCGATCAGCTCTTTGCGAGGGGCGGCGGCCGGGACGGGCTCGCGGTCTTTGAGGGCCGCGTGCTTCTGCCGTCTTCCCGCAGGTACAAGGCCACGATATTCGCGGGGATCGCGGGGTGTACGGCGGCTGGCTATCGGTGCGGCCAGGGCCGCCGCCGGCGGCGGTGTGCGGCGGGTACTCTGCGGGGTTCTGGTTTGAGCAGGCGCACGCCGACGATCCGCCCGTCGTCGTAGACGCGCTCGGTCGCGTGTCCGTTGAGTTCGAGCTCGGACACGACTGCGGCCGGGAAGTCATCCCGCCGGCGCGAAGCTCGGCAAACGCGACCGGCTGCTCGCGGGCCTGGCGCAGCCGCTCGAGCAGCCGCTGTTGCTGGGTGTCGGCGAGCGTCATCGATCGGATTCTCGCCTTTCGGCGGATCGGGGGCGCCTCGGCCGGCTGGTGGCCGCGCTCGACGCCCAGCGGCCGGCCGCGGCTGAGCCACCCTCCTCCGCCGCCTGTGGCCTCGGTGACATGCGGCCCCCACGCTGCGCGGCGCGCCCAATCGCTACCAAGCAGGGCAAACAGAAACGATGGCGCCTTTCTCTCATACCAGAGGGCGTCCCGGATTGTGACGTTCGGGAGTGTCTGCCCGGCATCGGCAGACGCTGGATAGCGCGCTGTTCCCCACGCGCAGGGAGTTGGCGGCCGCGGCGCAGCAAGAAGACTTAGCCCTCCGAATGGTGCGCGGCGCCGGTGTTTTTGGGCGGCCTTCGGCGTGGCGCCGCGCGCGTATAGTCGGAGAACATCAGGAGAGGAATGCCAGACATGACCGCTGCTACAAGCACACCCCTACAGAGCAAGCTCGGACCGATCGTCGCTGACGCCGCCGGAACGATCACCGTTCAGGAGGCCAGCGATGTCCTCGAGTGCTCGCGCTTTCGTGTCTGCGAGCTGCTGAACCCTCGCGCAGGGCGTGTGCTTGTAACCGACGTGCTGACGCTCAAATCGTCCGTGCAGCCGAGCGCGCTCGAACCACCCCCGTTGCCAGGCTCGCCCGCTGAAGAAGCGCGCTGATGACGCCCGCGAGACCAGCGGTGGCCGCGTGTCGCTGCACCGAGGCAAGCGCGCGCTAACGATAGCGAGCGAGCCTCATACCGCCGAGCGGTTGCGCGGGAGGTTCTGGAGACTCGGGCGGGGTGGTGGTTCGGTATGAGCCTCGCTCGCGGAGGGCGCTCCTGCGGAGCGCGTTCCTGCCCGCGACGGTGGCCACGGTTTAGCCTCGTGGTCTAGCTCTGGAGCCCTTGCGGGCTGACGACCTTTCGATCGTCTGGAGGCGTCGCCGTGGCCACGATCTCAAGCCTACTCGCCGATCACGTGACCCTCCAGGTCCGGTCGGTCGACCGACTGTTCCTGCAGGGGTACGTCCCGAAGTTGATGACGCAGGGGCAAGTCATTCGGTTTCTTTTGGATCGCGGGTTCCCGATCCCGTCACCAGCGGTGCTGGGGAAGATCGGCCGCGGGTACGTGGACGCGATCGATCGGTTCCGGCTGCAGCAGGACATCCCGATCGTGCGTTTCAAGAAGGGCGAGGTCAAGGAGCACATCGCCCGCGAGTACTTCAAACGGGCTGAGCGCAATGGCCGTTTCGGCGTGGTGCTGATCGGGGTCGCGCAGGAGAAAACCTCGGCGTGGCGCGGGTGGCGCGACGGCGGCCCGGACGGGCATCCCCACTTCGAGTACCGCCGCCAGTCGATCTTCCCCAACAACTACTACTTCTACATCCTCGACCCGGAGTGGGGTCCAGCGTTCATCAAGACGATCGCCTACGCGCCGTGGCCGGTGTGGGTGTATCTGAACGGCCATGAGTGGGCCAAACGACAGGCCGCCAAGCAGGGGATCGACTTCACGGCACTGGATAACGGCTTCGCGTCGTGTGAGGATCACGCCGCTCTGGCCGGTATCTGCGGGGAGCTGGGCGCCAGCGATGTCGAATCGTTCTTTGCGCGCTGGCAGGCGCAGCTCCCATCACCGTTCACCCCGCAGGACCGCGCTCGCGGATACGCCTACGACCTTGCGTTCCGCCAGCTTGAGATCTCCGACACCCGCGTCTTTGACCGTCCCGGAGCAGGCCGTGCGTGGTTTGAGCGAACGCTCCCCGATCAACTCACCCTCGGCCGCCCGGACCAGGTCGCTGTCGTCTTCGGCCGGCGCATCAGCAGCCGAACCCCCGGCCGGTTTCACACCAAGATCATCACCCACGGCGTGGAGCCAGCGATCCAGGTGCACTACCGCGCCTCCAAGGTCAAGCAGTACTTCAAAGAGTGCCGCGCGCTCCGGACCGAGACGACCGTCAACGACACCCGCGACTTCGGGATCGGCCGCCGAGTCACCAGCGAGAACTGGCACGCCCTGATCGAGATCGGCCATCGGATCAACCAGCGGCTACTCACCGCCCAACTTCAGGCGTGCCAATGCGCGCCGGACGCCACGACGCTCGAGCGCGTGGTGTTGCCGTCCACCCACGACGGCCTACCCGCACCCGGCCTGCGGTTCGGCGACCCGCGCACAATGGCGCTGCTCGCCTGCGCGTGCTCCTACACGCACCTGTTCGCCGGCCTGACGAACCGCAGCCTGCGCGAGCTGATCGCTGCACTGATCCCCGGCTACAACGCCAGGCAAATGACCTACGACCTCAGGCGCCTACGCCGCAAGGGGTTCATCCAGCGGATCCCACGCACCCAGCGCTACCAGCTGACCAACGACGGATACCGACTGGCCGTCTTCTTCACCAAGACCTACACGCGGATCGTCAACCCATCTCTCGCGGAGCTCGACCCCGGCCTCCCCGCCGAGATCGCCGACCACACCGCGATCGCCCGAACCTGGCGCGCCTACGAACACGCACTCAACACTCGGATCGCGGACAGCGCCCTCACATCCTGAAAACATGACTCGACCGTGAACTTCTCAGGGGCCAAGCGGAGCTAGCCCCATTTTCCGCGTAGCGACTTGGTAAGCCGGGCTGTTGGTTGTGGCTCGGTTGGTCGCGTTGCGCGGTGTTTGCTGGCATCGTGGGCGCGGTGCTGGCTGGTCGGGCGGTCTCGCGAGCGGGTGATGTAGGGCCAATACTGGCGGTGGTCGGGTGGGGCTGCTCGCTGGCCAGCTGCTCAGGGCTATGGCTGTTGGTCCGTCCGACGGCTCGGTTAGTGTAGGGCCAACATGTATGTCAAGCGTCACGCTGTGCGGCGGGGAGGCAAGCGGTACGTGTATCTGCGGCTGGTCCAGGCCTATCGCGATGAGCACGGGCGGGTGCGTCATCGCGTGCTGTGCACGCTCGGGCGCGAGGACGAGCTCAAGGCGTCGGGCCAACTGGAGCAGCTGATGGGCTCGTTCGCCCGGCTTGACCCGCCGCTGGCGGGGGTGCGCCGTCAGGTCGGGCCGCTGCTTTTGGCGTGGCACTTCATCGCCGAGCTGGATCTGATCGGCACGGTCGACCGGGCGCTGCCGCAGCGCGGGCGCCAGCAGTTGACGGTCGGTGAGGCGGCGGCGGCGCTGATCGCCAGCCGGCTGTGCTCGCCCTCGCCGCTGTATGACATCGCCGGGTGGGCGTCGGGCTCGGCGTTGCAGGAGCTGTTCGGGATCCCGCCGGCCTTGTTGAACGATGATCGGTTGGGGCGGGCGCTTGAGATTCTCGCCGTGTACGCGGAGACGCTGCGCGGCACGCTCGCCGCCCGTGCGATCGAGCGCTTCGGGGTCGACGCCGGCCGTCTGCACGTCGATCTGACCGCGCTGCGGGTGTGCGGCGCGTATGAGGGCTCGGCGCTGGTCGCCAACGGCTGGGCGCAGGGGCAGGGCGTCGCGCGGCAGGTCCGCGCGCTGCAGGCCACCAGCGCCGCCGGGGTGTCGCTCTACGTGCGTCCGGAGCCGGGCAACGCGGCCGAGGTGTCGTTGATCGCCCAGAGCCTCGAGCGGCTGCGGGAGCTGTCGGGGCCGGGCGGGCTGCTGATCCTGGACTCCGCTTGTGGGCATCCCAAGACGCTGTGTGAGATCGCCCGCTCAGACCGTCAGTTCATCGTCTCGCTGCGCGCCCAGACCGGGTTTCGCGAGCGGTTCCTCACCGACGTCGGCGCCGACGGGCTTCAAGCGGTGCGCTACGTCTCCCAACGCGAGCGAGCGCTCCCGAGCGAGCTGCGCACCCGCTACCGCGGCGCGGTCACAGACTGGGAGCTGGCCGATCCCGAGACCGGGGAGACCCGCCGCTTGCGCGTCGCCTACATCCACTCCTCCGAGGAGCAGCGCGAGGTCGCCGCCGCCCGCGAGCGTGCGCTGACCAAGGCCGAGGAGCAGTTGCAGCGCGTCCGCAACGGGCTCGGCGGGCGCTACGACAAGACCCGCACACAGGTCGACGCCCGAGTCGCGCGGATCCTCACCGGCCCAGTCGAGCAGCTGATCTGTGTCACCACCGCCACCCGCAACGGCAAGCCGACGATCACCTGGACGCGCGACCACCAGGCGATCGCCGCCGCCGCCCAAACGGACGGGATCTACGCGCTCGCGACCAACCTCCCCGGCAAGCGCCTCACCGCCGGCCAGATCCTACGCAGCTACAAAGGCCAGCAGATCGTCGAGCGTCGCCACCGCGACTACAAGCAGACCCTCAACGTCCGCCCGATCTTCCTGCACAACGACGACCGCATCTACGCGCTGACCAGCATCATCGGGATCGCCCTGTTGATCTTCGGGCTGATCGAAACTGAGCTGCGCACAGCGCTGGGCGAAGACGAGCTGCTCCCCGGCCTGCTGCCCGAGAACCGCGCCGCGATCCCCACCGGACGCAACGTCCTCACCACCTTCCAAGGACTCGGCCTCACCCACACCCGCGCCGGGATCCAGCTCGACCAGCTCACCCACACCCAGCGCCGCGTCCTCGAGCTCCTCCACATCACACCGCCCTGGCCCGAGCAGAAACCGGCACACCTAGCCATTTCGTCGTGCGGAAAATACGGCTAGCGCAACGTGCGTCGAGCGCTTCCTCCTCTCCCGCGCGCTGGTCGCATACCTCCGAGCCTCCGGACTCAGCGTCACGATCGGCACCGTCAACGACGCCGCGATCCTCGCGCCGCTTTGCCGCTTGGCCAGATGCGATCACAACCGACTCCCCACACGAGCGGCGCTAAGCGCTCAGTGGGCCGACCGCATCCTCAAGACGCCGCCGCTCGCCGCGTGAGCCCTATGCACAGGCTCCTGTCGGCGCTTTGTGATTGCGTGGCGTCAGCCGCTGTCGGGGACGCGGCCGAGGAAGACTTTTTGGGGTCTGGGGCAACATAACGCCCGCGCTAGGAGTACAGTCGAACACGAGCTGGCCCTGCGGCCAGGATTCCCGGCCCAGGCCCGGATCCCACCGACGGCGCGATCCGCGCCACGAGGCGCGAGGCATGGGTTATCGGTTTTGACTGCGGGGCGGCGCGATGCTTCACGTGGGCGTCATCCCACCGGCCCGGTGACCGCGTCCCATTGTGATTGACTGCGCGGGGGTTCTAGCCCTCTTCCTTGCGCGCGGATCCCACGAGAGGGACGGGAAGGTTTCAAAGACGATGACGCGCACAGAAGACAGTCGGGCGCCCGTCGGCACGGCGAGCTGGCTCATGATCGGAGGTCGCGGCGGGTCTCGTCTGCGATCGATGCCCAACGACGGCGGACGCACGCGGCGGGCGGCGGCACCCGGACCAAGGCAGACCAGTCGGGTCCGAGCGATCCCCGTGACGCGCACCTGACGAGATCGTAGTCGCGAACACGACGACACTTCCGAACGTGGCGCCTAGAGAAATGACAGTTGATGTGTTCCTGATCGGCAGGCCACAGACCGACGTGCGTCGTTGAACGGCGCGGGCTGAGCGCGAGACGGCACGGAGTGTCAGTTACGGATCTTCAGGAGCTCGAAGAGGTCAAGGGTCTGATCGGGCGCGGGCTGGAGGTCGGCGTGCTCACATACGCCGAGGTCGCGACCGTCACCGCCGAGGTCGGCCTCGAAGAAGGCGACGTCGAGGAGTTGCACGGCCTCCTCGAGCGCTGCGAGATCGAGCTGCTCGAGGAAGTCGACCCAGCCACCACGGCTAGCTTGCAGATCGAGCGTGCGCCTGAGAAGCGCTCCCGCCGCAGGGCTCCGCTGGATCTCAAGCCGGAGGCGACGACCGATGGTCTTCAGTTGTTCCTCAGGGATATCGGCAAGGTGCGGCTGCTGACCGCTCAGGAGGAGGTTGCTCTCGCCAAGCGGATCGAGCGTGGCGATGTGGATGCCAAGCGGAAGATGGTCGAGTCGAACCTGCGGCTGGTCGTCTCGATCGCGAAGAACTACCGCAACCAGGGGCTTCCGTTTGTCGACCTGATTCAGGAGGGCACGCTCGGTCTCGTTCGTGCGGCGGAGAAGTTCGACTACCGCAGGGGCTTTAAAGTTCTCGACGTATGCGACCTGGTGGATTCGCCAGGCGATCGCCCGTGCGCTCGCTGACAAGGCGCGCACAATCCGGATTCCCGTCCACATCGTTGAGAGGCTCAACCGGATCGGCCGCGCGGAGCGCAAGCTGGTGACCGGGCTGGGCCGCGAGCCGACAGTCGAGGAGATCGCGGAGGTGGCCGGGGTCGAGCCGGAGGAGGTCGAGTCGATCAAGCGCTGGGCGCAGGCGCCGATCTCGCTGGAGAAGCCGGTCGGCGACGAGGAGCAGTCAGAGTTCGGCCAGCTGATCGCCGACGAACATGCCGAGTCTCCCTACGAGCGCGCTGTGGAGACCCTCACCAGGGAAGCCCTGCGAGACGCGCTGGAGACCCTCAGCTACCGCGAGCGGCGCGTGCTTGAGCTGCGGTACGGGATCGGCGACGAGCACCCGCGCACGCTGGACGAGGTCGGGCGCACGTTCAACGTCACGCGCGAGCGGATCCGCCAAATCGAAAACCAGGCGCTCAAGAAGCTTCAGAACATCCGCGAAGCCCAGCAGCTGCGCGACGCCGTCGAGAGCGCTCCTGGCTTTCCGCTGCGCACACTCGGGCACCGAACCTAGCCCGGTCAAGCAGACCCCACATCGCGAGCTCGCCGCCGCTGCCGACGAGGCAGGACCGCCGCTCAGCCGACTAGCCAGACCGCGCCGTCGCGCGCCTGGACCGGGGACTGCTTTCCGCGATCGCGCGCCGGCCTGCGCCTCCACGGCACCGCGAAGCGGCTTGACCGTGAACCCCTGAGAACCCGTTGATCAGTCGGCCGTCAACTCAAGCGGCTATCGGGACCTTCGCGAAGCGCAAAGTTCCCCGGCGTCGAGCAGTGAAGACCCGCTGGTCGGTCGGCGCCGCTGCGCGATGGTCGCATCGCGCCGAGCGATCCCGAGCGGGCGACGCGAGCGGCTGACGGTTGTTGCGTCTTTCGCAGGCGCCGATCGCCTCGCCGGCACGCTCATCAGGTAGCCCGGGCGAGCCGCTTTCTTCTGACGGTCACGAGGGTTCGGCCACCCCCTCGTCGCGAGGACGCAGCGACCCATGGACACGGCGGAGGTTCGACAATGCACGCGTAACACTGCCCCTCCGTGAGCGAGGGAGCAGCCGGAATCCGTCGGATTGCGCGTCGCGAAACTAGCGATCGCGGGCGTGAACACATCGCGTCTGTGGCCGAAACCGGCGGTAGCGGAGCGTCGACGGGGCAACGCTCGGCGTTCGTCGATCGTCGCGGGAGCACGTTTGGCGCCCGCCGAGACGCCCGCGGTAACGTGAGGCTACGGCGCGGGGTGTGGACGCCTGTTAGTGCCGCGGTCGTCCGAGCGTTGTCGCTGCCGACGCTGGTCGGTGCGATTGGGTCTGGTAGACGCCCGTGAAGCCGCCGAGAAAGCCATTGCGTGCGACGCGTAGGTATAGCCGCCAGACCCGGAGCCGCTCGGGTCCGACGAGTGCGATCGCCTCGTCGCGGTGTTCGTCGAGCCGGCGGGCCCAGTGTGCCAGGGTCTCGGCGTAGTCCTCGGCGAAGCCCTCCACATGCTCGGTGACGAGCCCCGCGTGCTCGAGCGCTGCGATCACTGTCGAGAGGTGCAGCGGGGCGGCGTCGGGAAAGACGAAACGCTCTGAGAACGGCCCGGCCTCGGGGTCGCCAACCCGTAGTCGCGCGATCCCGTGGTTGAGGGCCCGGCCTCCCGGGCGAAGCAGCCGTGCCACTTGCGCGGCGTAGGCGTCGATCTGGCGCGCGCCGACGTGCTCGATCATGCCGATGCTCGCGACCGCGTCGAACGGCTCGTCTGCGAGCTCGCGGTAGTCGGCGACGCGAATCTCGATCCGGTCTTGGAGGCTCGCGTCGGCGACGAGCTTACGAGCGAGCTTGGCTTGCGGGCTCGACAGCGTCACACCGACGACGTGAGCGCCGTGGCACCTGGCTGCGTGGATCGCGAAGCTTCCCCAGCCGCAGCCGATGTCGAGCACGCGCTGGCCGGGTTCGAGCTTGAGCTTTCGGCACACGAGCTCGAGCTTGGCCTGCTGGGCGGACGCGAGCGCCTGCGCCCCGTGCGAGAAGATCGCACAGCTGTAGTTCATCGACGGGTCGAGAAACAACGCGAAGAAGTCGTTCGAGACGTCGTAGTGGTGGCGCACAGCCCGGGCATCGCGGTCGCGACTGTGACGACGGCCGCGCGGGCGCAGCTCACCCGCGGGCGGCGGTGGCGGCAGCGTCACGCCGCAGGCGCGGGCGGCCGCGACCGCGAGCCGGGCGCGCGCGGCGCGAGCCAGCGCCGGTGGCTTCCAGGTTGAGAGCAGCGCCAGCGCGGCGTCGAGGTCGTCGGGCTCGAGCACGCCCGCCACGTACGCCCGCCCGATCCCGAGCTGGCCCGGCGCCCGCAGCGCGTGAGCGACGGCCGCCGGCGAGCGCACGCGAAAGATCGGACCCTCACCGGTCGTCGAGACCAGCCGCCCGCCATCCCAGCATTCGATCGCGAACGGGCGCACAGGCAGCGCGCGCTCAAGCTCGCGAAGAAGGGGAGCGCTGCGGGCGAGCACGCTCAAGCGCGGCCTACGCGCCGCCGAGCTCGATTGCCTTGCGCGCCTGGCGCTCGCGGCTGACCTCGACAACGTCCCACACAAGCCCGACGCGCGCGAGCGCTCGTATCACCAGCGACGAGACGTCGAGCTCCCACCAGCGCAGGCCATGCGCGGCCGAGGTCGGGAAGGCGTGGTGGTTGTTGTGCCAGGACTCCCCGAGCGATGGCAGCGCGAGCAAGAACACGTTGCTCGAATGGTCGGGCGTGGCGAACCGGCGGCGGCCGAAGAAGTGGCACAGCGAGTTGATGCTGTAGGTGACGTGGTGAAGCACGAGCATCCGCACTGCCCCGCCCCACAACAGCCCGCGCACCCCGGCCATCGCGGTTCCGCCGATCGCGCAGCCCAGACCGAACGCCGCCGCCAGCCCTCCCAGCGCCCACACCACGAACGTGCGATCGATCATCGTGATGATCGGGTCTGCGAGCAAGTCGGGCGCGTAACGACGCCGGGCGCCGCGCTGGGTGTGGACAAACAGCCAACCCACGTGCGCGTGCAGCAAGCCCGCGACCGCGCCGCGCCAGCCGCGCCCGTGGCCCACGTGGGGGCTGTGCGGGTCGCCCTCGACATCGGCGAACGCATGGTGCTTGCGATGGTCAGCCACCCACGAGATCACCGGCCCCTCAATCGCGGCCGAGCCGAACACGGCAAGCAGCGCCCGCAACGGTCGCGTTGTGGCGAACGCGCGGTGCGTGAAGTGGCGGTGGAAGCCGACCGTGATGCCCAGGCCGGTGGTCAGATAGAGGATCGCAAACACGACAAGATCGCCGCGGTGAAGCCAGTCGCCCCACACCTGCCACGCCACGAACCCCAGCGCCGCGACCGGTGCCACCGTAACGGCCCCCGTGATCAAACGGTCGCGCGTCTGATGCGCCGTCAGCTGAACATCGTCCGCGTTCAGGGGAGCAGGTGCCAGCGCCACGCCCCCGACACTACCTCACCGAAGCAACAGAACACGGCGCTCATCGACCAGCTCGCGGCCCGCTGCGCAAGCAAACGCGACGGCCAGCAACGATAGCCCGCGCCAAAGCCCAGGGCCGAGCAGCCACAGTCCTCGACGCCCGCCTCGCTGCTGGTCCGGACGGTTTCTGGCAGTCTGAGCGCGGGCCTCGTCGCCCGGCACCAAGACTGTCCGAACTCGTCCTGGGTAGCAGGTGTCCGGCGCGTGCTGGGCAGAGCCCTCCTCGTCGCCACATCCGTGCATCTGATCGGTGACGTGCGCCCGTTGCGTAGACGCCGCACACTGCGCCCCGCATTTTCGTGAAAGCGCGGCACGCCCAACGAGCCGTCGACGGACGGGCGGTCGGTCCCGCAATTTTCGGAAGCAGGGGCCCGCTCGTCCCGCGGCCGAGCCACGCTTTGCGCGGATATCGCGCACGTCGCAGCTCCGCGGCGCCGAACGAGCTCACGGCGACCGCGAAGGCGCGCCATCCGCGCGAAGGGGGTCGACGGCCGACGGCGGGAAGATTCTTGTCCTGCAGCGAAAGCGGGAGCACGACGACTTCCCTGGCGGGGCAGCGCCCGCTGGCTACTGCTTCGCGGCGATTGCGAGCCTATCCGCGTCGCCGGAGCGCCGCTCCTGCGGTGCTGGAAGACCGCCACCGGGTGTCGGTCCGGATACGCGTCGGGTTGATCGGGTGCCGCTTGCTGTGCAAAGCTGTCTGCGCGCATGAGCCCTGAGAGCGGCCAAGCCAGCACCGTTGATGTGGACTGGATCGCTGCGCATCTCGGCGAGCCGGGCGTTCGGCTGGTCGAGATCGACGTCAGCCGCGCTGCCTACGACGAGGGTCACATTCCCGGCGCGGTTCTGTGGAACGCGTACGCGGATTTGCGTGATGCGAATTACGAGCCCGTGGGACTCGCGGAGCGCGAACACCTGCTCTCGCGGTCGGGCATTACGCCCGAGACGTGCGTGGTCACCTACGGCTACAGCGCCCCGCTCGGTTTCTGGCTGCTGCGGGCACACGGTCACGAGGACGTGCGGATGCTCATGGGCCCGCGCGACCAGTGGGCGCAAATGGGGCACGAGTGGAGCACGGACGCGCCCGCCGTGGCGGAGAGCGCCCATCCGCCGGTGGTCGCGAACGACGATCTGCTTGCGTCTCGCGAAGCCGTGCAGAGCGCGATTGATGACCCGATGCAGCTTGTACTCGATGTGCGTGCCGAGCGCGAGTACACCGGCGAGCTCTTCTGGCCATCAGGCGCGACCGACGACGTCGGTCGTAGTGGGCACGTCCCCGGGGCGGTCAGCGTGCCTATCGACTTGCTACGCGCCGAGGATGGGACCCTGAGAACTGCCGATGAGTTGCAAGGCGTTTTTGAGCAGGCGGGCGTCACCAAGGACAAAGCGCTGATCACCTATTGCACGATCGGCAACAGGGCGAGCGAAACGTGGTTCGCGCTCAAGTACCTCCTCGATTACCCGGACGTACGGGTCTACTACGGCTCGTGGGTCGAGTGGGGCAAGGCGACCGACACGCCGATCGAAACCTGAGCCGGGGTTCTCGGCACGTCACCATCAGGACGGCGAGTACTGGTTTGGTGGCGATAGACGCACCCATGCCGAGCCTGAGTTCCGCGCCAAGCAGGGCCGAGCCCGCGCAGGGAGGGAGGTTCGTCAGCGAACGAGAGCGGGGCTCTGGGCGGCAAGGCTGGATCCGGCGGCATGCTCGCGTCGGATCTCGGCTTGCTGTGAGTATCTGCCGCAATGAACACTGCGGAGCGCTTACGGTGCGCTCGCCTTGCGGCGCAGCGGCTGACGCCGCAGACGGCATGTACCAGTACCGAGGAAGCGGCGCGCGCTGTGATCGGCGTCCAGGCTCAGGACCTGCGCGCTGCGCAGCTTGCGCTGCGCTCGCGCGTTCCAGGCTTGACTCGCGGCGCCGTGCGTGCCGCGCCGCTGTTGCGTACGTGGACGGTCCGCGGCACGGTGCACCTGATCGCGGCGTCCGATCGTCCGTGGCTGCACGCGCTGCTGGCGGAGCGGAACGCCCGAACGTTCGGCGCGCGCTTTGAACGCTTCGGCATCGTCGATGAGGTCAACGCAATGCGCCGAGATGTCATCGAGCTGTGCGCCGAGCGGCCCCGCGACCGAGCGTCGCTGCTCCGCGCTCTCCTCGAGCGAGGCCACCCGTCGCTTGAGCAGGGTCCGATCAACACGTTCGTTCCGTGGCTCTCGCAGGGTCTGATCGTCACCGACATCGACGGCCTGTTGCACACGGCCGATCCGCCGCCGCCGGTCGACCACGACGAGGCGCTCGCGATCATGGGCGCCCGCTACCGCGTGGGTTACGGACCCTGCGACGCGACCGACCTCGCGAAGTGGTCCTCCTTGCCGATCACACAGGCGCGCCGGGCGCTCGACGCGGCCGGAGCGCAGCCCGGGCTCGACGCGTGGCCCACTCATGACCCGCCGGCCTGTCTGCTGCTCGCCGCGTTCGACACCCTTATGCTCGGCCATCGCACCCGCGAGCCGTTCGTGCCCGCCGGGCACGACCAGCACGTCCGGAAGGGCGGCGGGATGGTCAAACCCGTCGCGCTCAACGGTGGCGTCGCGACCGGCACGTGGTCGCTCAAGAACGGCCGGCCCGAGCCGGCCTGGTTCGGACAGCCCGCACCGACCGAGGCGCTCGACTGCGAGGCCACGGACATCGAGCGCTTCCTCGCTTCGTAACCCGGCTCTCGCAGTACGCCGGTCCAAGATCGACATCGCCGGAAGACCAAGCTCGGGCGCCCCTCCCGCGCAACTCAGGTGCGTGACTACGGACGGCGGGAGGCGCGCCGTTGGATGGAAATCAGGTGTTGCGTTCCGGGCGATCGTCGCTCGTCGCTTGGGGTCGGAGGGCGGCGTGTTTGATACGCGGCGATGCGCGTGGCGGTGATGGGATCGGGAGGCCTTGGCGGCTACTTTGGTGCGCTGCTGGCGAAGGGCGGCAGCGACGTCAGCTTCATCGCACGTGGAGCTCACCTTGACGCGATGCGGCGCGACGGACTTCGTGTCGAGGGCGGGCCTGAACCGTTTCATCTGGAGCACGTTCATGCGACCGATGACCCTGGCGAGATCGGCTCCGTGGATCTGGTGATGGTGTGCGTGAAGCTGTGGGACACGGACGCTGCGCTGCGGCAGCTACGGCCGCTCGTCGGGCGTGATACGGCACTGGTGTCGTTCCAGAACGGCGTCTTGAAGGACTCGATGCTGCGGGCGGCTTACGACGATTCGCAGCTCATCGGCGGCGTCGCGTACGTCGCTACTACCGTGTCCGAGCCTGGGGTCATTCGCCGCACAGGGCCCCTGGAGCGGTTGATCGTGGGCGAGTTCGACGGGCGGCGGTCCGACCGCGTTGAGGCGTTTCACGCGGCGGCGCTGGCGGGCGGGATCGATGCGGAGGTCAGCGCCGACATCCGACGTGCAATATGGGAGAAGTTCGTATTCCTCGTCGGGCTATCGGCGACCACGACGACCATGAGCCTCCCGATCGGGCCCATCCGCGAGAACCCACAGACGCGTGCATTGTTGCTGGATCTGATGCGAGAGGTGGTCGCGGTCGGGCGCGCCCACGGCGTGCCCCTACCCGAGGACTATGCCGAGCAGCGGCTCGAATTCGCCGATGGCGTGTCGGCGGAGATGACCTCGTCGATGCAGCACGACCTCGAACGCGGCAACCGGCTCGAGGTCCGCTGGCTCTCCGGCGGTGTCGTCGAGCTCGGCAAGGAGGTCGGCGTCGAGACGCCGCTGAACCGTGCCGTGGCCGACATCTTGTCTGTCCACGCCAACGGCCGCCCGGATCACTGAGTCGGTGAGACAGGCGGCTTGGGCGCCTCATCGACTGTCAACCGGAACACGTCAGGTCGCGCGTAGTGGCCGGTCACGTCGAGGTCGAACTCGCCGCGGGCGATCTCATCGAGATCGATATCGGCGAACAGGATCTCCTCCCCGTCCCGGGCTGGTCCGGCGAGCACCTCGCCGAGAGGACTGATGACGCTACTACCGCCGGTGCTCACGACGTCGTCGGGCTCCTGCGCGAGCGCGTTTGGAATGTCCGCGGGGAAGTCGCTGCGCCGGGTGAACTGGTTGCAGGAGAGCACGAAGCAGCGGCCCTCGAGCGCGACGTGCCGCATCGTCGACAGCCAGGTCTCGCGGCCATCGGCAGTCGGCGCGCAATAGATCTGAATCCCCTTGGCGTACATCGCCATCCTGAGCAGCGGCATGTAGTTCTCCCAGCAAATCACGGCACCAATCCGGCCGAGCGGAGTGTCGAACACCGGCATCGTCGACCCATCCCCGAACCCCCACACGAGCCGCTCGGCCGCCGTCGGCATCAGCTTGCGATGCTTGCCGAGATAACCATCGGGCGAGAAGAACAACGCCGTGCAATACAGCGTCCCACCGTCGCGCTCAACCACGCCGATCACCACGTGCAACGAGTGCTCGGCGGCGATCCCTGCCAAACGATCAACCGCCGGGCCCGGCACATCCACCGAGGCATCGAAGTAGCGCCGGAACTGATCCCGGCCCTCGGCCGTACGGTCCCCGACGACCGTCCCGAACGTGATCCCACGCGGATACCCGGGCAGGAACGCCTCGGGAAACACCGCCAAAGCCGCGCCGGCCCCGCTCGCCTCGCCCGCCAGCCGGGCGACCTTATCCAAGCCTCGCTCAAGATCGAAGCCCACCGCGGCCGCCTGTATGACGGCTACCTTGAAGCAACCCATTGCGTGCGCATCATCACCGCCCGCACATTCTGGGTCAACACACGCGCGCATCCGCCGTAATCGCGGGCGTCCGAGAGAAGAGCGCCTCGCAGTTGGCGCGTACCGCGACAACCACAAAGCGAGGCTGACACCGAGACTCAGCCTCCGACCTGCTCGTCGCCACTAGCGAGGCCCAGCCCGCCGTCGGCTGGCCGGTCATCGACTGCGATCAACCCGGAGTAGCGCGTCTCCACGAATGCAGGGCTCGCATGGCTCGACGCCGCCGACTGATCCGGAGACCCGCAAATTTCGAGAGCGGGTCCGCAGCCGTCGCGCCGGTCGGACCCGCTATGCGCGGATCTCGAGCACGTCGGAGCCGTCGTGCTGGTCGTGCAACCGCCGCGGGCGGCCGCGTCTCGCAAGCCGCGCTAACCAGGTCGAGCGGCGATGATGTCGAGATGCTCGTGCCGCGAGCTAAGAAGGAGCGGCGCTCGGGGCGGTTGATTTGGGTCGTCGGCCCGGTTGTCAGCTCGCTAGTTCCTCTCGGCCTGCGGCCGGCTCTGGGCGGGTGAAAACGGGGATGATGTGGGCGCTGTCTGCGGACGCCGACCTACTATGGAGCTGTCAAGCCCGTCGTCTAGTTTGGCGTGGGGGTCTGTTCCGGAACTCCGGACTGTCGCTGCTCGAGCACGTTCCTCAGACTCTCTGATTTCACAGGCCCTCGCGGGCGGCTGTCCGGTGGTGATCGACGCGAGGAGGTTGTGATGGACGTGATCGTTGAGCGCGTGTCGGCGCTTGACGTGCACAAGGCAAGCGTGACCGCGTGTGTGCGCGTTCCGGCCTCTGATGGAGGCCGCGAGCCGCACTTGGCGGAGTTCGGGACGACTGTCCGGGGGCTCTTGGCGCTGCGGGACTGGCTGGCCGCGCATGGCGTCACCCAGGTCGTGATGGAGGCCACCGGCGTGTGTTGGAAGCCGGTGTGGCACCTCCTGGAGGACGACTTCGAGCTGGTGCTTGTCAACGCCCGCCACGTCAAGCAGGTCCCTGGCCGCAAGACCGACATGTCCGACGCGGCCTGGCTGTGCCAGCTCGCTGAGGCCGGCTTGCTGAAGGCCAACTTCGTGCCGCCCAAACCGATCCGTGATCTGCGTCAGCTCACCCGGTATCGCAAGACGCAGATCGCCGAGCGCCAACGCGAGGCGCAGCGGCTGCACAAGGCGTTGGAGGACACCAACGTCAAGCTCGACTGTGTCGCGTCGGATCTGCTGGGCAAGTCCGGACGCGCGATGCTCGACGCGCTGGTGGCCGGCACCACCGATCCCGAGATCCTCGCCGAGCTCGCCAAAGGACGGCTGCGCCAGAAGCTCCCCGCCCTGCGCGAAGCGCTCGAAGGCCGTTTCAACGACCTGCACGCGCTGCTGATCGGCGCGATCCTCGCCCACCTGGACTTTCCAGACGAGCAGATCGATCGCCTCTCCGACGCGATCGAGGAGCGCATCGCCCGTTTCGAGTCGGCCGTTGAACTGCTGTGCTCGATCCCGGGCGTTCCACGGCGCACCGCTGAAGTGATCATCGCGGAGATCGGTCCCGACATGACGATCTTTCCCTCCGCCCGCCACCTGGCCTCCTGGGCCGGGCAGTGTCCCGGCAACGATCGCTCCGCGGGCAAGCAGCGCTCGGGACGGACCCGCAAGGGATCGCGGTGGCTCAACGCCGCGCTCAAGGACGCCGCGATGGCCGCGATCCGCACCCGCAACAGCTACCTCAGAGCCCTCTACGAACGCCAGCGCAGCCGGATCGGCCACGGCAAAGCGATCGGCGCCGTCAAACACTCGATCATCGTCGCGGTCTGGCACATGCTCAGCACCGGCGAGCTCTACCACGACCTCGGACCCGACTACTACCGGCGCCGCGACCCCGCCCGCACCACCAAACGCCTGATCGCTCAACTCCAATCGCTCGGTCACACCGTCACACTCCAGGAGGCAGCCTGACACGCGTTTTCCCCTCAGTGGGTCCAACCGGATCGTTTGACCGGAAACTCGCTGTTGGCGGCGAATGGGGATGCATCCCCGAGTCTGGAGGTGGTGATGCGTCCCCCGGAGGTGTTCGTCAGATCGCTCTCGCACCAGGAGGCGGTCCGGCTTAAGCGGATGTCGACGCGTGCGGAGCATCAGTCGACGCGGATTCGCGCGGCGATCTTGTTGGCGTCGAACGTCAAGACGCCGGCGGGGCAGATCGCGCGGATGTGGTTGACCGACGAGAGCCATGTCCGCAAGGTCATCCACGAGTTCAACGAGGAAGGGTTCGACAGTCTGCGCCCTGACTATCGGGGCGGGCGACCCCGCCGGATCACCCCGGCCGAGCGCAGCGCGTGGTCGCGGTGGCCGGTGCCCGCCCCGATGCGCAAGGGGTGCCGTTGACGCGCTGGTCGCTGGACAGGCTCTCGAGCTACTTGGCTGAGCACGACGTGCTGATCTCCCCGATCCATCTCTGGCGGCTGCTTGACCAGGCCGGGCTGTCGTTTCAGCGGAGTCGCTCGTGGAAAGCCAGCCCGGACCCCGACTATGAGACCCGCGCCGCCCGGGTGCTGGAGCTCTATGGCGCGGCGCCGATCGACGGTCCGGTGATCAGCTTCGATCAGATGGGACCGATCAGCCTCAAACCGATCCAGGGTGGCGGCTGGGCCCGACGGGGTCGCCCCGAGCGGCTGCGCGCGACCTACAACCGCAAGCACGGGATCCGCTACATCTTCGGAGCGCTCGATGTCCACCGTGACCGGCTGTATGCCCGAATGCGACCCCGCCGCGCCGGCAGCGATGTCCTCGGCTTCATGCGCACCATCCGGATGGTCTATCCAGCCCGCCAGAAGCTCTACTGGATCCAGGACAACCTCTCGGCCAACTGGACCCCCGACATCCGCGCGTTCGCCGAGCACAACCGGATCGAGCTCGTCCCAACGCCGACCTACGCCAGCTACCTGAACCGAATCGAGAGCCACTTCCGCCCGATCCAAGAGTTCGTGTTCAACAACACCGACTACCGCGACTGGGACACCGCCCAACGCGCCGTCGCCGACTACATCACCCACCGCAACGGCGCCGACCGCGACCGCCGCGTCACCGCCCTCGAACGCAAACACCGCATCGCCGCATGAACCCATTACAGGTCAAACCTTTTGGTTGGACCCACTAGCCGGCTCAGTTCAGCTTCGAAGACTTGGTCAGGATCGATGCCGGCGCCTGACGAGCGGCCTCGACCCATCGGCTCGCTTCTGCTTCGGGCGTTCGAGGCTCAGAGCAGTAGTGCTGATCCGGTGGCCCTGGTAGGCGACGAAGATGGCATGAACGGCCAGTGATACGGAGGGTCTGGTCTGTGGAGTGAAGGTGGTCGGTCCTCCGTGTCGAACGGCGTTGTGAAGGCGCGCGCGGGTACCAGCCGCGCGGCCGGCCATTGCGAATAGGAGGTACCGACCGTGAGCGACGGTAAGGGATCGGTCGCCCGGAACGTGGCTGGCGTGATGTCGGCGCGGTTGTCTGGGGTGATCATCGCTGGGTTTGATGTGCATTTGCGTCAGATCACGTTTGATTGTCTGGACTCGCGGAGTGGCGAGGTGACGCGCGGGCGGATCGCCTCAGAGCCGGCAGCTGTGCAGGATTGGGTCGGGCAGTTCTGCGGCCGCGAGGTGCATGTCGCGATGGAAGCCTGCACGGGCTGGCTGTTCGTCGCTCGCGCGGTCGAGCGCGCCGGGGGCGTGCCGCACCTGGCCGAGACGGTCGAGACCCGGGCGCTGCGGGGCCGCAAGCGTCGCGCGAAGACCGACCGCCAGGACGCGCTGTGGCTCAGGGAGCTGCTCGCGGAGGGGCGGCTGCCGGAATCGTGGATCGCGCCGGAGCATGTGCGTCAGTGGCGCTCGCGGCTGCATCTGCGCAAAGCGCTGGTTGACGAGCGCACCCAGTGGCTGCTCAGGGTCCGCTCGGTCCTCTATCACCACGGGATCAGCGCAGGCGCGCCGGCTCGGATCGCAGCAACCGACGGCCGCGAGTTCCTCGAGCGTCTGGAGCTACCCGCGGATGCGCGCGAGTGGGTCACGGTCGCGCTTGGCATGGTTGACACCATCGAGCGTCAGATCCACGAGATCGAACGCGGGCTGCGGCGCGTCGCGCGCCACCAAGCCGGCTGCCAGGCGCTGATGACCCAGTTCGGGGTAGGGGAGCTGATCGCCCTGACCTTCCTGTCAGAGCTCGGCGCCGCCAGCCGCATGACGAGCTCACGCAAGGCGGTCCGGTTCGCCGGGCTCGACATCGGCGTTCACCGCTCCGATCAAACCAGCCGGGTGGGCAAGCTCACTCGCCAAGGCTCGCCGCCCCTGCGCTGGGCGCTCTACGAAGCCGCCCAATCAGCCACCCGCCGCCAGAGCCCCGACTACGCCCACTACCACGCACTCCGCGCCAGCGGCCTCACCCACACGCGCGCGTCACTGACGATTGCGCGCAAGATCGCCCGACGCAGCTACCACCTGCTCAACAACCTCGGGCCCGACGCGCTAGCGCCGGTCCCCGACATCACCTAAGACCTCGGCCCCTGCTCGCCCCACGTTCACCGATGCGGACCTTCCGGCCAGCTCCCACAGCTTCCGCGGCACCCACAAGTCGTGGCGGCCCTGACAAAGACCGAGCGGCCGGACACCCCCCGCGGGATGACCGATCCACCATCACGTCCCGAACAGACACGACTGACTGCTCGAGGACCCAGATAAGTCAGGGCACCCACGGAGCCAGACCCCACCGGAGGACTTGACACCCAAACCACGTTCAGATAAGCGGAAGTGCGCGCAATCGGACACGGCCAGGAACCGGCGGCTTCCACCTGCTCTTCGCCTAGCGGAACGGGGGCGTAGGATGGGTCGTCCACTTACCCGGAGGGGGAGACCGCGTTGACATCAAGAACCATAGTTCTCGTACACGGCGGCTTTGTGGATGGGTCTGGCTGGCGGGGCGTCTACGACATCCTGAGGAAGGACGGTTACGACGTCAGCGTCGTCCAGAATCCGACGCTATCGCTCGAAGGCGACGTGGCCGCGACCAAGCGCATCATCGACGCGCAGGGCGAACCGGTCATTCTTGTCGGCCACTCCTACGGCGGGGCGGTGATCACCGGAGCTGGCACGGACCCCAATGTGGCGGCGCTGGTCTATATCGCGGCGTTCGCGCCGGACGAGGGCGAGGCGGTGAACACGCGCATTGCCGATTTTCCGCCCGACGCGCCCGCGCCGCCAATTCTGCCGCCGCAGGACGGCTTCCTGTTCCTAGATCGGGAGAAGTTTCATGACTCGTTCGCGGGCGACGTGGACGCCGACGAGGCGGCGTTCATGGCGGACTCTCAGGTCCCGTGGGGGGTCGATGCCCCGGGCGGCACGATCAGCGAGCCGGCCTGGCGGAACAAGCCAGGCTGGTATCTCCTCACGACCGAGGACCGGATGATCCCTCCGGCGGCCAGCAAATGATGTCCGAGCGGGCCGGTTCAACAGTTGAGGAGGTTGCGGCCAGCCATTCGGTCTATGTGTCGCAGCCTGCAGCCGTGGCCGCAATCATTGAGAAGGCTGCTTCCGCGACCTGAGATCGGCCGCGGGCTAAGCAGCAGCACTGTCGGTCGGAGGCTGAGCTCCTGCTCAGCGATTGAGCGAGCCGCAGCGGCTACCGCCGGGAGGCGAGCGCCGCCTCGGCGATTCCCCTTGCTGTGCATTCCATGGTTCGGGGTGACTGGCCCGCCCTACTGCGCGATGTGCAAGGCGGGACCACCCCGGTCCTGAGCGCGGACGTGACGTGAGCGAAGATCGCTGCGACGGTACTGAGCGGCTGATCACCGCCTCGCGACGATCGCGGCGTGCTCTCTCAGGGTGCGGCGGTGATGCGCGATGATGGCCGCTCACGCGATCTAGCCAGTCCTGGAGGTAGCGCATGAGCGCAATCGGAGCGACGCCGTCGACAGCTGCCGGGCAATCGTCGCTGGCGCAGCGAGCCGCGCGCACGATCCGCCATCCGTTATCGCGGACGCTGCTCGTGCTGACGTTCACAACCGGCTTGGTGGACGCAGTGAGCTACCTTGGGATCGGTCACGTGTTCACCGCGAACATGACCGGGAACATCGTGTTCCTGGGCTTCGGGATCGCGGGCAGCGGCGGGCTCCCGGTCGTTGCGCCGCTGATCTCGCTGGCGGCATTCCTGGCGGGTGCGGGCAGCGGCGGCGTGCTCGCGTCGCGGCTGTCGCAGCGCCACGCTCAGCACATGGCTTGGGCGCTGTTGATCGAGGTGCTGCTGCTCTCGCTCGCGGCGATCCTCGCGGCGGCAGTCAACGTCCGCGCAAACGCAGTCTCGGGCGATGCTGTGATCGCGTTGCTGGCGTTCGCGATGGGCGTTCGCAACGCGACGATTCGCCGGGTGGCCGTGCCCGATCTGACAACGACCGTGCTCACGATGACGTTGACCGGCCTGGCCGCCGACTCGCAACTGTTCGGCGGCTCCGGGAAGGGCTCGGTACGCAGAACGGCTGCCGTTCTGGCGATGCTGCTGGGAGCGCTGGCCGGGGCGCTGCTGCTGAAGACGAGCCTGTTCCTGCCGCTGGCCGTCGCGGCCGCGCTCGCGTTCGTCACATTTCTCGGTTACCCGCCCGCTGCGCGCCGCGAGGAAGGAGCTTAGGACAGGCCTTTAGCGCGCTCCGTCAAGCTCATAGATCGCAGCCAGGTCCTGGTCGGCGAGGTCTTCGCTTGCGGTGGCAAAGCGCTCAAGGACCGCGTCCAGCAGCGGCATCGTGGCTCGGGAGCTTTGCTCGACCTCGCGTACGAGCTCGAGGTCCTTCAGGGCGAGCCGGACGGGAAAGCCAGCTGGGTACTGATGGCGCCTCATCTCGTCCAGTTTCTGGAGGGCATACGCGGAGCCGAGCGGTCCGCCGTCGAGCAGCGCGATGAACTGTTGCTGATCGAGGCCCATGGCCTGGCAGAGGTGCATCGACTCTGCCAGCGCGGCGACCATGGTGATCATCCAGTGGTTGGCAGCCAGTTTCAGGCGTGAGCCCATCCCGGCTTCCCCGACCCAGAGCACTCGCGACGCCAGCGCGTCGAAGACCGGCTGTACAGCGGTGCGCGCGGAGTCAGGGCCAGAGGCCAGGATGGTGAGCTCACCCTCCTCGGCCGGATGAGTGCTGCCCGAGACGGGCGCGTCGACGAGCCTGACCGCGTGTGCCTCGGCGACCTGCGTCAGCCGGTCGGCCACGGCGGCTCCAACGCTGCTCATCTGCAACCAGACGGTCCCCTCAGGCCAATCCTCGAGCCGCGGCTCTACGACATCGAGGATCACAGCGGCGGTTGGGAGCATGGTGATCACAACGTCGGCGCCGATCACCACGTCGCTAGGGGCTTTGGCGGGCTCGCCACCACGACCCTCGAGAGCACGAACGTGATCAGGGTCGCGATCCCACGCAATCACCGCGATCCCCCGATCGAGAAGCCGATGAGCCATGGCTGAACCCGTCAGGCCGACGCCCAGCAACCCGACGCGAACCTTCTCCTGGTTGGCCTTGGCAGACACTCGCCGCTCGCCATCATTTCACAAAGATGCTCGCGCGAAAAACTCGCCGCGGTCGGCAACCAGGGCGTATTCTAGGCGGGGTTTCCCCGCCGGGCCTGCGCGGCAGGGTCGCCGCAGGTGCACTGCGGGAAGCTTGCCGGACGCGATGTCTTCACGGTCCGAAAACTCCGACGACGCGGCTCAGCGAATGCTCGCTGCGGTGCCGGGGCGCCCGCGCTTGGTCGCGGTCCGGTCTCGGACGGCAGTTTCTCGCGCCACGACTACCATCAGCCGGCCGCTGGGTGGGGCGCCGGGAGCCTGACGTCACGACCGCGAGACGTTCGTGCGAAGCGAGAAGATCGGCGGCTCCGGGCAAGGCCACTACACCCGCGGTGTCTTCGGCCTGCCGAGCATCCAACAGTCGCCCCTCGGCCTCGGCATTGAGGTGTGGCGCCAGATCCGCAGCAGCGTCAGCCGATGTTCGCCCGAACGGGATCCGGTCAATGACCGAAGGCGAGAGCCCGCGTAGTTCCGCCCACCAACGATAGGCGGCAACGGTTGACGCTGTTGAATCAGTCAACGTCCCGTCAAGGTCGGACAGGATCGCAAGATCGGCCGGGATTCTCATTCAAGACGTCCGCTCACATACATCGCCGTGGACGCTACCGCCGCCCACGAGTCGAAGAATGCGCCCGGTCGGCGACTGTCGTGGATCTCGAGGCGAATCTCACGACCGCGGCCGCGATCACGGGTGGACTGGGCGCGTTCCGAGCAACTGAGGACTAGACGCAATCGGGGGCGGGGCTAGAGTTGGCGGCGTCGCAGCGCCTTGCTCGACGGTCGCGATCGATAACCCCAGAGGGAGCACCATGCCATTCGTCAAGGTTGGGACCGAGAACAGTGCCGACATCGAGATCCACTACAACGACCACGGCTCCGGCAAGCCGATCGTCCTGATCCACGGGTACCCGCTCGACGGGAACTCGTGGGAGCGCCAGGAGCGGGTGCTGCTCGAAAACGGCTACCGCTGCATCAGCTATGACCGCCGCGGCTTCGGCCGATCGAGCCAACCCACGACGGGCTATGACTACGACACGTTCGCGGCCGATCTCAAGGCGCTGCTGGACCACCTCGCGCTCGATCAGGACGTGGTGCTCGCCGGCTTTTCGATGGGCACGGGTGAGGTGACGCGCTACCTGGGGACCTACGGCTCTGCCGGCGTCAGCAAGGCAGCGATGTTTGGCGTGATCCCGCCGTTTCTGCTGCAGACTGAGGACAACCCGAAGGGGGTTCCGGGCGACGTCTTCGATGGGATCAAGCAGACGGTCCTTGCGGATCGCTACGCGTGGTTCGACGCGTTCTTCGCCAACTTCTACAACACCGACGTGCTGGCGCCCGAGCGCATCGGGGAGGCGGCGCTGCGGGCAAGCTTCCAAGTCGCAGCTGGCGCCTCGCCTTACGCGTCCTATGCGTGTGTCGACACCTGGCTGACCGACTTTCGCAGCGACCTGCCCAAGATCGACGTGCCAACGTTAGTGGTCCACGGCACCGCCGACCGGGTCCTGCCTTTCGAGGCGACCGCCGCCCGGCTACGAGACGAAAAGCTGATCGCGAACCTCACCGTCGTCGAGATCAACGACGGCCCCCACAACATCGGCTGGACCTATCCAGAGGAAACCAACGCCGCGCTGATGGAGTTCCTCAGCGGTTGAGCAACGCCGACGAGGCGCACGCAGATCGCATCGCGTGCAACGGCCACACCGTGCGCGGCAGTGCTCAGCCCTCGTACCTGCGGGTCCCGTTGAAAAAGGGACGAGCGCTCCGCGGGAACGCGCTTAGCCGGGTCCCTCTCGGCCGCCGATCGCTCCACACGACCGCCTTCGCGCGATGGCGATCACGCGCTCACCGTCGATCACGTGGGCGCGCGCGGAGCGAAGCAGCCACGATGCGGATGCCGCTGCTGCCGTCGCGGGCTGCCGCTGTCGGACCATACCGAGCCACACGAACGCCGTGGGCGGCAAATGCCTGCGCCAGCACGAAGGGCAGGGCTCGCAGCGCGCGATCCAAGAGACCCCGTATTCGCCAATCTCGGGAACCGCGCCGTCGTCGATGGTCGCGACCTCTGGCGGGATCAGACCGGTAGGCCTGCTTTGCGGCGGTTGCGGGTGTCGTGGAGGTGCTTGCTGGGAGCCCGATCCGCGGTGACTTGCAAGCGCGCCTAGCTGTCACTCGCGCGGCGAAGCAGCGACCCGCAGCGACCCCAATCGCTGCGGGAAGGGACGAATCTCACAACACCGGCGACGCCGGTCTCGCTTCGTTGCTTCTCGCGGTTGGGGAAGTTGTGCCTGACGACGATGTCGGACTCGGCGACGGTCGGCAGAGTGTGCGAGTCGTACGACCGGGGGTGTCGACGGAAGCGCGAGCAGTCGCTGCTGGCGGCTTCCCTATGGATGCTGGCCCAGGAACGTGATGTCGATCCGGCGAGGGTCCCAGAGGCGACTGGGGCGCCCATCCGCCGTCATCGCCGGCGTGACCGTGATTGACTCGACTGTACCGCTGATCAGCCGGCGCCAAGCCGCTAACCGCTTCGCGGGGTCGCGGAGCTTGTCGATCTCGTCAGGACCGATCACATTGCTCTCGCCGCGATCGCCGAGCCGGGCCCGGGCGCTGAGCGCGGCATCGAGCGCCGTGGTCAATTTCTCCAAGGTCTGCTGGCTCGCGGGCCGGCCCAACAATCCAAGCTCGCCGAGCTGCCGGATCGTGTCATCGAGATCCGCGTTGGCGCGTTTGATCGCCGCGTCCGCCGCGCGGATCTGCCGCCTGCGCGACGCGTGTCCGTACGCGTCGGCCGTGGCCGAGTACGCGCGGACCGCGTCCAACACCGTCGCCTCGACGCGGTCGGCCTTGACCGCCGCTCGTCGCTGGCAGCGGTCAGCGCTCGTGTCACCGCAGCGGTAGTTGCCGCTGGAGCTGTTGATCACCATCCGCGAGGCGCACGTCCCGCAGCGCAACACACCGAGGCGCGCCAGCAGCCGGTCGGACTTGGCTTGGCGCCCGCGCAAGATCGTCCGCCGCTGCACGCGCTCAAACAGGCCGCGATCGGTGATGATCGGCTCGTGAGCGTGCGTGTTGTGCAGCTCGCCGAAATGGATCTCGCCGAGGTACATCCGCGAGCGCAGCATCGACGCCACCCCGGCGACGGACCGCTCGATCCCGCGCTCGAGCAGGAACGCCTGCAGCTCGACGATCGTGGCGCCCCGGTCGCGGCGCTGGAATACCTCGCGCACGACCGGTGTCAGCTCAGGCACGACCACCAGCACACCGTCCTCGCCGCGCGTGTACCCGGGCACGATCCGCGAGTTCGGCAGCACCCCGCGCGCCACCGCGCGCGCCTGCGCGGCCGTCACCTTCTCGCCGGTCACCTCGGCGAAGTACTGGAACACCGCACCCATCATGTTCGTCGACAGCCGCGTGGCGGCGGTCCCGTTGGTCAGCTTGCCGTGGTCCAGCGCGAAGATCTCGCCGCCGGCCTTCTCGACCCGCTCGATCACCTCGAGCTGCACCTTCAAAGAGCGCACGAGCCGATCGAAGTAGGCGACGACGATGTGGTCGGCCTGACCGGCCTCGACCATCTCGACGGCCTTGAGCAGGCCGGGGCGCTTGACGAGCGGGCGCTTGCCCGAGACGTCGATCTCGCCGAAGTGCGCGACGAACCGCTCGCGGCGCTTTCGCGCCCACCGCTTGGCGCTGTCGAGCTGCACGTCGGGAGAGTGGAAGTGCTCCTCTGCGCGGTCGCCCTGGGCGCTGACACGGACGACGGCCACGGCGCGGGGCTTGCTGGTCACGGCGGGGCTCCTCTCGGTCGGCGGGCACGTTACGCCCTTTACAGGCGTTAGACACGACCGGCGAGAAGGCGCGGGCGGTCAAGGCACGGTACTTCGGCGTGTGCCGCGGTTGCGGCGCGTACACGCAGCCGCGCAACGGCAAGGGCGACGCCTACGCGTACTGCAAGGCCTGCCGTCCCGGCGCGATCGAGCGGCGTTGGACGCGCGAGCGGGTGCTCGACGCCATGCGCGCGTGGCGCGAGCTCCACGGCCGGATGCCAACGTCATACGACTGGTCGCGAACGCACGCGCGTCGACGTGGGGGAGAGGCGGTCGCACGCCTCGGCGAGGGCGAGTGGCCGGCGTCGAGTGTCGTCACACGCCTGTTCGGCACCTGGAGCGCCGCCCGCGCGGTGGCCGCGGAGCGGGCTGGGGAGATGACGAGGGAGCCGGCGTCGGTGTCCGCGTCATTTGGCAGGGAATCGATCTCCCTGCCGAAACCAGGGGAGTCCACCGCAATAACCGAGGATCTGAGAGGAGGTGAGCCCAAGCCGGAACCCATCAATTTACAGGTATTTCTTACAGCAACCCAGAATTTCGCCCATAATTCGGGTCGGTGAGGTCCCCGGTTCAAATCCGGGCGCCCCGATAAAAGCCCCGCAAATGCGGGGTTTTCTTTTGCTCGGAGAACGCTTTTGAAGTTGGGCAGCGATTAGGCACCGGCTGCCCAACTTCGGTTGTGGCCGCTGGGGGCGCCCAGAGAGTGCTTGTGAGCAGGGATTTTCTCAGCGTCGCATCTCACGGGTTGGTGCGGTGAGGTCTACCGTCATGAGGCAGCTCCGACTCGTGGGCGCGACCCTCGGTGTATCCAACCCTGGCTCGCGCTCTGCCGGGACAGTTGCGTGCGCTTCGGCGGCGGATGTACACCGGCCAGCGCGACCTCACCACCGACCGCTGATATGGAGCGTCGTTTGTCAAGGGGTGCGTCATGAATTTCTCGGTTTCGAGGTTCGTGAATCGGGGTGTGTGGTCGGCTGGGTGGGTGGCGGTCCGGTGCTGTGCGCGACGCGCGGTCAGGCTGATATTCGCGGGTTGGCACCGCAGGACCATGAGTTCGTCGTGGGGAGCCGCTGTCTCAGATCGGGCGTGGCCCGTGACTCTGTTGAGGGCGGGTTGCTCATAGCGGGGTCGCGGGTTCCCCGCGCGTGCCGGGCCGCCACCGACCCAGCCGACGGGATAGGCGATGTCGGTGTTCGGCTCACTCGATCTGAGTGATCGCCCAGGCGAATCCGGCGAGTTCGCGGGCGGCGGCAACGGCGATGATCGTGCGTCGCTTGGCGCGCTGCTCGAGCCGCGTCCAGGTGCGGTACAGGCGCTGCTGGGCTGACCAGGCGATCGCGACTGCTTGGGCGGGCTGGCGATCCTGTCGGTCGCCCAGCTTCTTGCCGATCGCTGGTCGCTTGCGGGTCGAGGTACGACGTCGGCGAGGTGCCCGTGTGGGTCCTTCTCCGACGCCGCCCTCCCGAACCCGGCGTGACCGTTTCCGATCACCGGGCTCTCCAGCGGCTATTCCGTGATTGACGCGGTTGGCCTCCCGGGGTGGATCGTGGCGTGGCAGGTGGCGCAGACCACGAGAGTCTTGCGTCGCCGCTTGAGCATGATCCTGGCCCATTCGGGTTGGTCTGGCTGTCCGGGCTGGTCGAGGTCTGAGAGCTTGCGGATCTGGTGGACTTGCACCTGGTCCGCGTCCCCGCAGATCTCGCACCGTCCCGCGAGGAGCCGATCGATCAGCTCTTTGCGAGGGGCGGCGGCCGGGACGGGCTCGCGGTCTTTGAGGGCCGCGTGCTTCTGCCGTCTGAGCGGGATACCACCGAACGTTGCGACCAGTGGTTTGCGTTCCTTGCCGCGGTCGACGCTGACTTGCAGGCACTTGTGTGGCCCGTGTGGTGTCTCGATCGTGGCCTTGTACCTGCGGGCCATGGTCGTGACGGTTGAGCCGTACTTGCCAGCGAGCGTCTTGAGCAGCGAGGTCTGCATCACCCAGTGCAGCCGGTCGAGTCGATGGACATCGCCGGCGAGTAGGTAGTACTGGACGATCCCCCGGTATTCCGCACCGAAGCAGTTGATGATCGTGTGGTCCGGCTCGTTCATCAACTCGGATCGGGAGGCGGGCTTGCCGCCGTGCGTGTATCGGGAGCATTTGGCCTTGATCACATCTCCCGGGACGCGCAGCCGGATCTGACCGTTGACCGACCTGCGGCCGACGGTCTGCTTGCGGTTGTCGTACTGGGTGATGATCTCGTAGCCGAGGAACCGCGCCGCGCTGGTGCGGGCGTGGGTGATCAGCGTCTTGGTCTCGGACAGCTCCAGCTTGAGGTCGTCGCGCAGGAACTGGGCGAGGCGACGTTTGATCTCCTCGGCCTCGGCCTTCGGTCCGGTGAAACCGAGCAGGATGTCGTCTGCGTATCGCACGTACCGCAGCCGCCGGTAACCAGGATCGTGTGGATCATGGCTCGGGAGACCACGCTGCTGCTTGCGCAGCGCCCGGACCGCGACATGATCGCCACGGGCACGAGCTTTTGCGACCGCGTACTGCACCCTGCGGTACTCAGGATTGTTTCGCCTGAGCACGCCTCGGTTGTATCCCGGCAACAGCGTTGTCTCGACGAACTTGTCCAGCCGGTCCAGATAGATGTTGGACAGGCACGGGGAGAGAACCCCGCCCTGCGGCACGCCGCTGAGCGTGGCGTTCCACACCCAGTCCTCCAAATACCCGGCCTGCAGCATCTGGCCGATCAGCCGAAGCAGCCGGTTGTCGTGGATCTTCTCGCCCAGCATCTCGACCATGACCCGAGAATCGAGTCGGTCAAAACACCGGGAGATGTCGCCCTCGATAAACCAGCTGGTCCCGGTCCAGGTTCTCGCCACCTCGCCCAAAGCGGTGTGGCAACCCCGGCCGGGCCGGTAGCCGTGGGAGTGCTCGGAAAACTGCGGCTCGTAATACGCCTCCAACAGCAGGCGGATCACTTCGCCGAGCAGCTTGTCCGACCACGACGGCAGACCCAGCGGTCGCTGCTTCCCATCCTTCTTCGGGATGTAGTGCCGCCTGACGGGCCGAAACCGGTAGCGCTCGTGACGCAGCGCGTCGATGGTGCGCTCGATCTTGGCCATGGTCATGCCGTCCGCGGTTTCCGCGTCGGGACCGGACGTCATCGCTCCCTTGTTGGAGTAGATGCGCCCGTAGGCCAGCAAATACAGCTGCGGGTTGAACAACTGTCGATACAACTCTTCGCACGGCAGGCCGCGCCTGCCGCGTTCACGGAGGACATCCAGGACCGTTTCGGCGTTCTGCATTACGCATACCTCCCGGTTCTCGGGTGTCCAGCCACCTGTGCTCCTTCGCCCTGTGGACGGCTCTCCCGTCCCCCTTGGTGGGTCGTTATTCCCACGACTACTACGAGCACTCCGTCACCCCGAGGCTCGCGCCCCAAAGGGTTGATCCCACGTTCGTCCCTGTCGTACGCATCGAGCGTGACGTAGGCGTCCCACTCATCTCCTTGATTGCCCTCACTGGGCAACGCTCCACGCCTCGAAGGTTGCAACAGCCGCACTACCAAGCCGTCGCACAGCGTGGCGCCGGTATCGGGTGTCTTTCCGACGGACGGGCCTTTGCATCATCTGGAGATTGGGATTCAGGCAATCCAGCTTTCGCCATATCACGCGGGTCCCGCGACGCCCCGGCCCCGACACCTGGACCGACCATCGCTTTGCTGGCATGCGATTGTTCCGTTCACCTCTCGGATCCGGGTTAGCCATCAGACCCACGAACCTTCCTTCGAGTTCGTCCCGGCTGCGCCGGGGATACAACAGAGCGCCTCGTGGCGCACTAGTGCCACGCGGCCTCGACTAGCAGCCGTCGGGCGTGCCCGGACCCGGTCTTGGTGATTTGACCGAGCCGGCGTTGCTGGCCGGTGGAGGACTCCGACGGGACCAGTCCGACGTCGCTCATCAGCTGCTCGGCTCTGGCGAACCGTTCGAAATCGCCGATCTCGGCGCACAGCCCGACGGCGGTCAGTGTGTCGATCCCGCGCAGGCAGCGCAGTCGGCCGACCTGGACCGTCCACGGGCAGGCGGGCAGCAGCGCGACGATCTCGCGCTCCAGCCCGTCGCGGCGATGCACCAGCGTGTCGATCGCGCCCTGGGAATCGAGCAGCGTCGCCTGCGCGGCCGGCCACTCGAGCGCGATCGTCGCAAGCCAGTCGCGGTGGCGCTGCGTCCACGCCGGCCCGTCGTCGAACCGGACCCCATGACGCAGCAGCAGCTTCGAGAGCCGGTGCCGACAGCGCATCAGATCGACCCGCACCGCCTCACGCGCACGCACCAGATCGCGGAGCGCCTCCTCCTCGGGCCCGGGCACGCGAACCGCATGCAGCTTGCCGGCCAACAACAGCCTGACCAGCAGTTCCGCGTCACGGCGATCCGTCTTCACCCTGTCGCCGGGCGCGCGCGGGATCTTGCTCGGCGCCGCGACCACGCACCCCACGCCGCGCCTTGCGAGCTCGCGCGCCAGCGCGTAACCGGTCGGGCCGGCCTCATACGCGGCGCGTACAGGGCGCGGCAGCCCCGCGCAGAACGCCGCTGCCTCGCCAGCGTCGCCGTTCATCCGGAATGTCCGCAACTCGCCGCTCTCGGCGTCGAGCACTGCCGCCACGATCTTCGCGGCGTGCACATCCAGGCCGACGAGGGTTCTAGCCTTCGCCATGGCTGGTTCCTCCTATGCGGTTGTGGGCGCCGCGCGGGGTGCCACCCGCACGGCTACGAATCCCCACGAACGCATCGTGGGGGACCGGCCAATATCTACAGCTCGGGCCGGATGGACCTCAATCCATATGGTCTAACCGAGGGTTAGCGCACGCGGCACCGACCGCTGCCACCCACCCCGCAGGGGACCGTCCTTGCTCCTCGATCGCAGCAGTCTGCGAGCGCCGGTGTGTGTTCGCGACGAGCACGAGCCGTTTGGTCCCCCGGCGTTGGTTGTCCTTGGACTCGCCGCGTCCACGGTCTTTCGACGGCCGCCTGAGGTGGGGCAGCGAGGGCTGCCGCAGCAGCCGCCGCGCGGCCCCCGCGACCGCCGGCCGGTGTGTGCAGACAGCTGCGGTAGTGAACGCCGGGGAGGCGCCGATGGCGGTCTGACCGCACCGTGATGACCCGTCCAAGGAGCCTGGCCGGTGACGCGGACCTATGCGTCCTCGCAGTTACCGAGGCGGTCTTACCACCGGTCGCTGGGCCGGGGCGGTGGCGCCCTTGCGGTCCCGGCCATGGAGAGCGAGGGGGAACTACGGATGCGGAACGGCGTCGCCGGTTGGGATCATCACTGGCGACGGAAGATCGTCATCATGTGTGCGCACGCCTGTCTCGCTTCATGTTTGAGGCACGAGTTTCATCCTCAGCGAAGGAGTCGGCGTGCGTGTGCCGCTTGGCGTGCTGGTGGGTTGCCTGGCTGGAGCAGCTGGGTCGCGGATGGAAGCCGAGCGTCGGCAGTCGTCCAGAGGGCCTGTCTTCGAGTGGAGGGTTGAGCTATGGGAGCAGGAGACCAGACGCAGTCATCGGGCGCAATCGTTGCTGGCGCTGCGCTTTCGGAGGCGCAGATCGCGGTTCATTGGCGTGAGGAGGAGTACATCGAGCCGCCGGCGGCGTTCGTCGCGCAGGCGAACGCGTCTGATCCGGCGATCTTCGAGCGGTTCGGCGAGGAGCATTTCCCGGACTGCTTCATCGAGTACGCGGAGATGCTCACGTGGGACCGCAGGTGGGACACGATCCTCGATACGAGCAATCCGCCGTTCTGGAAGTGGTGGGTCGGGGGGCGCCTGAACGCGTGCGTGAACTGCGTCGATCGCCACCTGGCGTCTCGTGGGGATAGGAACGCGTTGATCTGGGTGCCTGAGCCTGAGGACGCGGAGATGCAGGAGATCACCTATGAGGAGCTGCATCGGCGGGTCAACGAGTTTGCGGCGTTGCTTGGGGAGTTCGGCGGTGTGAGCAGCGGGGACCGGGTTACGTTTCACCTGCCGATGGTGCCCGAGCTGCCGATCTCGATGCTTGCCTGCGCTCGCCTTGGCGTGATCCATTCCCAGGTGTTCGGTGGGTTCAGCGGCGCCGCTTGTGGCCATCGGATCGCGGACTCGCAGAGCAAGATCCTGGTGACGATGGACGGCTATTACCGCAACGGCGAGCTGATCGATCACAAGGTCAAGGCCGATGATGCCGTCGCGGCCGCGCGCGAGCAGGGCGTTGAGATCGAGAAAGTGCTCGTGTGGCGGCGGCACCCGGGCGAGTCCGCGTCGCAGAGCCGGATGGTCGAGGGACGCGATTTCTTCGTCGATGAGCTGCTGGAGGACTATCGCGGGAAGCTGGTCGAGCCGGTGTCGATGCCGGCGGAGGCGCCGCTGTTCTTGATGTACACAAGCGGTACGACCGGCCAGCCGAAGGGCTGCCAGCACTCAACGGGCGGTTATCTGTCCTACGTGACTGGCACCTCTAGGTACTACCAGGACATCCACCCCGACGACACGTATTGGTGCTTTGCCGACATCGGCTGGATCACCGGCCACTCGTACATCGTCTACGGGCCGCTGGCGCTCGGGACGACGAGCGTCATCTACGAGGGCGTCCCGGTGTATCCGGACGCAGGGCGGCCGTGGCGGATCGCCGAGAAGCTCGGCGTGGACATCTTCCACACCGCGCCAACGACGATCCGGATGCTGCGCAAGCTGGGGCCCGACGAGCCGGCCAAGTACGAGTATCACTTCAAGCACATGACGACGGTCGGCGAGCCGATCGAACCCGATGTGTGGCGCTGGTACTACCACTTCGTCGGCCAGGGCGAGGCGGCGATCGTCGACACCTGGTGGCAGACCGAGAACGGCGGCTTCCTCGGCAGCACCCTGCCCGCGCTGCAACCGATGAAGCCCGGCAGCTGCGGTCCGGGCGTGCTCGGCATCTACCCGGTGATCTATGACGAGAATATGGATGTCGTCGAGGCGGGGAGCGGCAAGGCGGGCAACATCTGCATTCGCAACCCGTGGCCGGGCAGCTTCCAGACGATCTGGGGTCAGCCCGAGCGGTTCGTCGACACCTACTACGCCAAGTACAACCGCAATAGGGAGAGCAAGGACTGGCGCGACTGGCCTTACCTCGCCGGCGACGCTGCGGTTGAGGCGGCCGATGGCTACTTCCGGATCCTCGGCCGGATCGACGACGTGATCAACGTCGCCGGACACCGGCTCGGGACAAAGGAGCTCGAGTCGGCGAGCATCACCGTCGAGGAGGTCGCTGAGGCCGCCGCGGTCCCGGTGATCGACGACTTGCGCGGCCGGGTCGTCGAGATGTACATCGCGCTCAAGCCTGGGTTCAGCGCGAGCAAGGAAGTCGAGCAGAAGGTCAGCGACGCGATCGATAAGGAAATCGGGAAGATCGCGCGGCCGAAGCATGTCTGGATCGTCGCCGACATGCCCAAGACGCGCTCCGGGAAGATCATGCGCAGGGTGATCGCCGCCGTCTCGAACTTTGCCGATGTCGGCGACACGACCACGCTCGCGAATCCCGAGATCGTGGATGACATCCGCCATGAGGTCCAGAGCGAGAAGCTTGCCCGCGGCGAGGTGCCGCGCGAGCTCACGCCGGAGGAGGCCGAATCGATCAGGTCGTTCGGTCAGGTCGAGTAACCGCCGCTGGCCGGCCGAGCGGTGATTGCGGACAGCGCCGACACCAGAGAGCGCTGGCTAGGCGTGAGGCATGGCTTCCGTCTTCCTGTTCGGGTACTGGACGCGAGCGCGGGCTCCGTTGAGCGCACACAGATATCGCGAACCTCGTTCCATCAGATTCGCGGTGGGGCAGGTGATCGTGGCGGCGCTCCCAGTCGCGATCGGAGGGCTTGAGCGGTGGTGGAGGTGACACAGCAGTACCTTATCGGTGAGGTCTCCCTGCGCTTGGCGCAGCTGCAGGCCGTGGTCCTCGAACCGTCGCTCGCGCGTGCGGTCGCGCAGCTTCGCGGCGAAGCCGAGACGAGCCCGCTAGGCGCGCTGCCCGCGGTCCTGATCCGTACGTTCGACATGACCGACGCGATCTGCCTGGACTCGCTCGCCCGCGGGGACATGACGGTCTTTTTCTCTCAGGTCGCAAGCGCCGCGGAGCTGCGTGAGTTTGGCGTCTGCGCCGGCTTGATCGAAGACTCCGATTGACGTCTCGTGCGGCTCGGAGAGCCGATCGTGCGGCGGCGGCGTCGGCGGCGTACAGTTTGCGGCGGCCAGCTGCTGTGCGTATGGAGATCAACCCGATGTCCCGCGATGCGGATGTGGTGTTACGCGATGGTCGAACCGTGCGCGTGCGCCCGGTTCGGCCGGGGGACAAGGCACGGATCGTCGAGCTCCTGGAGGGGATGTCGGAGCGTTCGCTGCAACTGCGCTTCTTTTCGGCGAACGTCGACTTCGAGAGGGAAGCCGGTGCGGCGGTCGATGTTGACTCCGGGGCGAGCTACGCCGTTGTGGCGCTGATGGGCGCCGAGAACAGGGTCGTCGGTCACGCGAGTTGTCACCGAATCGACGAGGAGCGCGCAGAGGTGGCGTTCACAGTCGCGGATGAGTTTCAGGGCCTGGGACTGGGATCGATCATGCTGGTTGGCCTTGCCGAGCACGCGGTCGAGCAGGGCATTCCGTTGCTGGAGGCGGAGGTGATGCCTGAGAACCACCGTATGCTTGCCACGTTTCGGGAGAGCGGCCGCCCGGTGCGGATGCGCACCGAGCCGGGGCTAATTACCGTCGAGCTGCCCTCCTCGCTGTCGGAGCCCGCGATCGAGCGCTTCGAGCGCCGCGAGCAGATCGCGGCGTGTGCCGCTCTGGCTCATTTTCTGCGCCCGGGCGAAGTGGCGGTCATTACGGCGCAGCGGGCGGCGGGGACGCTCCCACGGGAGCTGCGGAGCAACCTCCTCTACGGCGGGTTCGCCGGCACGGTGCACGATCTCTGCCCCTCGGATCCCGTGCCTGGAAGCGTCGAGCTTGCAGTGGTCTGCCTCGATGCCCCTGAGCTGCTTGAGGTGGCCCGCCGTTGCGCCGACGCCGGGGTCCGCGCCCTGATCGCTGCTTCGTCGGGATCGTCGCGTGCGGTCGGGCCGAGTGAGCGAGCGCAGCTCGTCGAGACCTGTCGCGGGACGGGCATGCGCCTGCTTGGCCCCAACTGTCTGGGCGTGGTGAGCAATGACCCGGACGTGCAACTCAACGCCAGCTATGGGCCAAGTCGACCGCCGATGGGGCCGGTAGCGTTTCTGTCGCAGAGCGAGGCGATCGGCCTGGCGGCCCTGGAGCGGGCCATCGCAGATGGACTCGGACTGTCGTCGCTGGTGTCGGTCGGCGATCGCGGCGACATCTCCAGCAATGACCTACTGAACTGGTGGGAGGCCGACGAGCGCACCTCGGTCATCGGGCTGTATCTTGAGTCCTTCGGTAATCCCCGGAAGTTCGCCCGACTGGCCCGGCGGGTGGCCTGCAGTAAGCCGATCGTGGCGGTCAAGGGCGGTCGTACGATCGCCGGCGAGCGGGCAAGCGCTGTTCACGCCAAGGGTCTGATCAGTGGCTCGGACATAAACGTCGACGCGCTGTTCGCGCAGGCGGGGATCATACGGACCGATACCGTAGGCGAGCTCTTCGACGCGGCGCTGCTGCTGGCCACGCAGCCGCTGCCCGCGGGTCGTCGCGTGGGCGTGCTGACCAACGCAAACGGTCCGGGGGTGCTGTGCGCCGATGCCTGCGCAGCCAGCGGCCTCGACGTCCTTGAGCTTGAGCCCGGCCTCGCCATCGATCTGCGGCGCGCGCTCGGGCACGAATTGCCGCTCGGCAACCCGCTTAACTTGCAGCTTGTCGGCTCGCCTGAGCAGTACTACGACGCCATCCGCGTGCTCGGGCGGCATCCCTCCGTAGATGCGGTATGCGCAATCCACGTTCCCGCCCCTGGGACCGGCGGCCTCGCGGTCAGCCAGGCGATACGCGCGGCCGCAACCCAGCTCGATGGGGTTACTTTGCTCGCCGTCCTGATGCTCGGCCGCCGCGACCCGCTGAGGCTCAACGACGGCCAGGCGGGCGGGACCAGCGGGCGCGTGCCCGTGTACGAGTGGCCTGAGGAGGCCGCCCGCGCACTGGGACGCGTCGCGCGATACGCCGAATGGCGCAGGGAACCGGAGTCGCCGCAGCTGGTGATGCCGGCCGAGCGCGTCGAGGAGGCAGCCGCGGTGATTGCCGGCGCGCTTGGCGAGGCCCCCTGCTGGCTGGAGAAAGCCGCGGTGGCCAGACTCCTCGCCTGCTACGGCATGGAGCTCGTGCCGTCGCCGGCGACGTTACCACCTGGGCTGCAGATGCGCGCGGGCGTCGTCGCCGATCCGCTGTTCGGGCCCGTAGTTGGCCTCGGTGTCGGCGAGCCGGCCAGCGAGGTGTTGCGCGACGTCGCCGTCAGGATCACGCCTCTGACCGAGCACGACGCGCGCGAGCTGGTCCGCTCGCTGCGCAGCTTCCCGCTGCTCGAGGGCTACGCCGACCGTCCCCGCCTCGACATCGGCGCGCTCGAGCGGCTCCTGCTCGCCGTTGGCGCGCTCGTTGAGGATCTGCCACAGATCGTCCACATGGATCTCGATCCGCTGCGGGTCACAGCCGACGGCGTCTTCGTGATCGGCGCCCGCATCCAGGTCAAGGACGTTGGACCGGCGCCATCGCTGATCGGCCGCTCGCAGAGCTGACGTCCGACTCCGAGTTCGCGGCCGCGAGACCCCGGCTTGCGATGACGGACACTATTGCCTGAGGGAATCCGAGCGATGACCGAACAGAGCATGCCCACGGGTCGCTACGGGCGCCTGGCGAAGGTTGGCACCGCGGCGGCTGGCCAGGCGGCGAGGCGCGCGGGCACGCGTGCGGCCAACGTCGTGCGTTCTGACGAGAAGGCGACTGCCGCGCTTGCAAGAAGCCACATCGAGACGGCCGAGCAGGTCGTGGCCGTGCTTGGAACGATGAAGGGCCTCGCGATGAAGATCGGCCAGGTGCTGTCGTTCGTCGATGTCGGCCTGGTTCCTGACGAGTATCGCGAGGAGTTCCAGCGCCGGCTCGCGACGCTGCGCGATGCCGCGCCGACGGTTGCGTTCAAGGACATGCGCAAGGTGATCGAGCAGGACCTCGGTCAACCGCTGCGACGCGTGTTTGACGAATTCGACGAGCAGCCGATCGCGGCGGCGTCGATCGGACAGGTGTACCGGGCGATGGTCGATGGCCGGGAGGTAGCCGTCAAGGTCCAGTATCCGGGCATCAACCGCGCGGTTCAGTCAGACTTGCAGAACCTGGGGCTGATCCTCCGCTTCGTCGGCCGGATCGCGCCACAGCTCGACACGAAGGCGCTGGCTAACGAGGTCCGCGCGCGGATCGTCGAGGAGCTCGACTACGAATTGGAGGCCGCCAACCAGCGTACGTTGGTGCGGATTTACCGCGGCCACCCGTTCATCGTGATTCCCGACGTGCTGACGAGCTTGTCGCGGGAGCGGGTGATTGTTACCGAGTTCGTGCACGGCGATGGCTTCGGGCTGCTCGAGTCCGAGGGCGATGACGAGCGTAATCGGATCGGCGAGATCATCTTCCGTTTCTTCTACGGTTCGATGTTCCGGCAGCGCAAGTTCTCTGGCGACCCGCACCCAGGCAACCTGCTGCGCCTGCCCGGCGGCAAGGTCGCGTTTCTCGACTTCGGTCTGTTCAAGCAGATGGAGCGAGAACCGATCGAGCTCGAGCTCGCATGTATGCGCGCGATCGCCGAGAACGACGAGGCCGAGCTCCATCGCCTGCTGGCCACGAATGGCTTCCTGCCCGATCCTGCCGCTGTCGACCCGACCGAGCTGATGGCATATTGTGTCGACGCGAGCTGGTGGTACACGAGGGCGGACCACGACGTGAAGCTGACCTCCGAGCTTGCGGCCAAGGCGATGCTCGAGACGGCGGATCCGCGCTCATCCCACTTCCGCACGATGCGTCACCAGGACGTCCAGCCCGAGCACCTGCTCGGCCGCCGCCTCGGGGTGCTCGTGCTCGCCGTACTCGGCCACTTGCGCGCGAGCGCCAACTGGCACCGGATCGCGCGCGAGTGGCTGTATGACGAGGGACCGGTCACCGAGCTCGGACGCCAGGAGGCACAGTTCTTCGCCCGGGCACCCGCACGAGGCGCCCATCCATGAGAGCGTCGCGGTCGACATCGTCGATCGCCGTCACGACGAGGTCGGTGGCAGCCTTGGCCGGGAGCTGCACGTCGCCGACTCGGGCGACGCCCAGCGCCGCCATCCCGCCGGCCTTTGCGACGGTGACCCCCGGAAGGAGAGTCCTCGACGACGAACCTGCGGGCGGTGGGCCTGATCACTCATCGCCGATCGGGGTCGCGCCGCGCATCTCGGCAAGCGGATGCACCTGATAGCTGGCGATGTTGTAAACCGGCGCCTGCGCCAGCAGCGTGTCGAGCTCCTCGTTGGATCCCACGTCGTAGATCCACGCCCCGCCGTGATGCCCAATCAGGTGGTAGCGGGCCTTGACCTTGCCGTCCGCCTCGAGTCGCGCTCCATAGTCCTGCTGGCGGAGGATCGTCTGGATCGTCTCGGGCGACACCCGGCTCAGCTCGAGCTTCCACAACACCAGAAACTTGCTAGCCATCAATCCCTCCGGTCGGGGTCAGCATTCCGAGCTCGGCGAAGGCCGCCTCGGCCGCGCGCGCCTCATCCTCGGTGAGCACACGCACCACGAGGCCGGCGTGCAGGAGCACCCGGTCGCCAGGCACGAGCTCCGGATACGCGAGCCTGTTGCACCAGCGGTCAAGGCCGGCTGTTTCGACCAGCGCCATCGGCCCGCGCAGCATCAGCACGGTGCCTGGCAGGCTCACGCACATTCAGGCCACCTCCGCGCCCGCCGCCGACCCGTTCGCCGGGAAGTACACCGCCAGCTTCGGCCGCACGAGTCCCCGGCGTGCGCGATCCGCCAGGAACGCGTTACGCGCAAAGAGATCGCCGGCACAGACCACGACCTCAACCTTCCATTCGCGCAGCAGGCGGCGGATCGCGCCCGCGGCATAATCGCCGAGCGACTCGAAAACCGAGCGGGCCACGACGTGTTTCGGTACCGCTCCGATCCGGTAGCTCATCAGGCTGCGCAACAGACGCCTTGAGTCGAACACGTACCGTCCCGCTTCCTCGACCACGACCGTGTCCACCTTGACCAGCTCCTCTATCGGCCCAAGCGCCCTTGCCACGTCCTCCTCCTCCATGCCGAGCACCAGGCTGGAAGCGCCGAGCAGCCACCCGAGCGATTCCGACTCCACCCGCTTCAGCTCAGAGCCGAACCCGCGTATCCTGTCCGTGAGCTCGGGGAACGCCCGCCCGTAGTTGGCGATCAGCCGCGGGCCGTTCTCGTCGATCGACGCGACTGCGTCCAGCAGCTCACCGCCGCGGACCGGCAGCGGCCAGAACCCGATCAGCGGCGTGAGCGAACCGTCGGGGTCTCGTGCGGCAATGAAGCTCCGCGGACTCTCAAACGAGAAGAACGCGACGGCGACCGCGGCACGTGCCTGGCCGTGGCGCTCCAGCAGCGCATCGATTTCTGCCGTCGCCTGCGGTGGTACGGGCAGCTCGCTCATACGGCGTGACTCACCAGCCCGTTGATCACGTCATCCAGCGACATCGCCCGGACCCGCTCGACTCGCACCCCGCGAGCGCGAAGCTCATCAAGGACCGAGTCGACGAACCGCGGAAACGCGGTCGCGAGCGCCGGCGTCAGGCCGACCGCCATCTGCGACGCGTCATCCGGCACGATCCCGAGCAGGACCATCTCCGGGCCTTGCCCGAGCGCATGAGAGCGCTTCAGCAACAGGATCGGGTCGACCTCGTGCGCCGTCGGGGTGACCGCGGGCCCAAGGTCGAGCAGCTGGTCGGTCAGCAAGCGGTAGACGGCGCCAGGACCGGCATCCGCAAGCAACGCGTCGAGCACGATCACGGTCGAGGAGTCGTCGAAGAAGTCCATCAGCGAGAACCCCAGCGCCGCCCCATCGGCCACCTCGATCTCAGGGGTGAAGCGGTACGCCTGCTCCAAGTATCGGGCGGCGTAGACGCCGACCCCCTCGTCGTGGTAGAGGATGTTGCCGACGCCGACGACGCTGATCCTCCCAGCGCAGTCGCGCGGCTGATGGAGCTTGCTGCTCAAGGCCTCACGTCCGATTGGGGGGCGTCGGTGGCTGATCCCGTCCCGGCCGGCGCGGTGGCGGATGCCGCGGGCGATCGGCGGCGGGCGAACTTGTAGCCGCCGAAGGCTATCCCGATGTCCCCCTCCCTCCACATGATCGTGCGCCAGATCTCGTAGTAGATGTGGCAGAAGGCCCAGCCGATGATGAAGTACATCGTGATCAGGTGCACCGTCCGCACGCCACCGGCGCTGCCGAACACCGACAGCGTCCAGTCGGTCGTAGTGTGCAGCAAGCTCGGCCACCAGCTCCCGATCGAGCTCAACCCGCCGGACTCTCCTTCCACGTACAGCTGGAAGCCGGTGAACATCTGGACCAGCACCAGCAGGTGGAGGATCGTGAACCACATTGCGTTCCAGGAATCGGGCCGCGAGCTGTCGAACCGCTTGCGGCGGTTGAACAGGACAAGATTCAGAAAGCCCTCCCACAGGCTCACGAAGTTCGAGCGCGTGGGGAGAATCTGGAGCACGCCGCGATCAACCCTGCTGAAGAAGTACAGATACGCGAGCGCCAGCACACTCACGTCGAGGACGATCGCGGCGTAGAAGTGAAACGCCCGGATCCACGCCATCAGATAGGGGATGTCGGCGGTGAAGAACGGCTTGGCGATGTAGATCCCTGTCAGCGTGCAGGTCACGATCGACAGAGCGTTCATCCAGTGAAAGAACCGCCACCACCAGGTGCGCCTGAAGACCCGTACGACCTGCACGGAGTCCCGATCCATCGTCGCCGTGCTCACGGCCGCGAGATTCCGCCGGACGGGACGACCTCGTAGGTTCCGATCTCGCGACCGCGGGCGTCGACGAGATGGACCGCGCACGCCAGGCACGGATCGAAGCTGTGGATCGTGCGCAGGATCTCGAGCGGCTCATCGGGCTTGGCGAGCTTCACGCCCACGAGCGCCGCTTCGTACGCACCCGGCCTGCCCTTGCCGTCGCGCGGGGCGGCGTTCCAGGTGGTCGGGACCACGACCTGGTAGTTGTCGATCCTGCCGTCCTTGATCCGCACCCAGTGCGCCAGTGAGCCGCGGGGCGCCTCGGAGAGGCCGTAGCCTTCGGTGTTCTTGGAGGCGCTGTCGAAGTCGAAGCTGGTCCACGTGTCCAGATCTCCTCCCGCAGTGTTGCGCTGTAGCTCATCCAGCCAGCCGACCATCGCGTCGGCGATGATCAGCGTCTCGACGCAGCGTGCCGCCGTCCGCCCCAGCGTCGAGAACAGCACCGACGCCGGGAAGCCCGTCGTCTTCAGCAGCGCGTCGACGTGCTGGCGAACAGCGGCATTGCCTGCGGCGTAATTGACAACCAGCCGCGCCAGCGGCCCCATCTCGACCCGCTGGTCGTTGAATGTCGGCGATTTCAGCCAGCTGTACTTCTCGTCGGTCTTCAGGTACGCGATTCCGTTGCGCGGCGGCTGGAGGCCCGTGTAGTCGGGCACCGTCTCCCCCTCGTATGGGTGCAGCGCGGTGTTGCCCTGATACCAGGAGTGCGTGACGTCCTCGCGGACGCCAGCCTGGTCAAACGGGTACACCTTGTTCAGATTGCCGTTCGCGACCATCCCACCGGTGAACAGCATCGCGGATTCCGGGGTGTCGGTCAGCGGAAAGTCGCCGTAGCACAGATAGGAGCGCAGGCCGGCACCGACGCCCGCCAACCCTTCCTTCGCATACGCCTTGCCGGCCATCAGCAGATCGGGCAGGTAGGCACCCTGCACGAACTGCGTCACCTCCTGGAGGTATTGGCCGAACAGGGCGAGCCGCGCCGGATCCTGGATGTCTTCCACGCAGGTCACGCCACCGACGACGATCGACTGCGGGTGCGGGTTCTTGCCGCCGAGGACCGCCATCATCTTGCCGGCCGTGCGCTGGAGTCCGAGCGCGTCGAGGTAGTGCGAGACGGCGACGAGGTTCTCCTCGGGCGTCAGCCTGTAGCTGGGGTTGCCCCAGTAGCCGTTGCCGAAGATCCCGAGGCTTCCCGCGTTGACGAAGTTCGTCAGCTTCTGCTGGACCGCCCGGTACTGACCAGCACTCGCGTTGTAGGGGTTGTCGGTGTAGGTGTACGCGACGGCTTCGGCCTTCTTGGGGTTCGCCGACAGCGCCGAGACTATGTCGACGAAGTCCAGCGCATGCAGCTGGTAGAAGTGAACCGGGTGGTCGTGCATGAACAGCGACGCCTGGATCAGGTTGCGAACGAGACGAGCGTTCGTTGACAGCGTGACGCCGAACGCGTTTTCGACCGCGCGAATGCTGGTCCAGTAATGCACGCCGGTGCACACGCCGCAGATTCGCATCGCCAACAGCCCCGCGTCGCGCGGATCTCGCCCCTGGAGGATCAGCTCGATCCCCCTGAACATCGTGCCGGCCGAGTAGGCCATCGTGATCGTGTTTGAGTTGTCGAGCGTCGCCTCGATCCGCAACTGGCCCTCGATCCGGCTGATCGGATCGACGACGATGTGCCGGCTCATGACTCGCCGCCGCCTTCGGGCCCGGACTCCGCGGGTGGTACCTGCGCGGCCGTCTCGCCGGGCGCCTGCTGAGCCGGGGGCGATGAGTCGGGCGGTGGTTCAGCCGGCACCATCCCCGGATACGTCCCGCGGCGGCGGTAGTGCGAGACGCCAGAGGCGGCCGCGTGGGCTGCGATCCCGACGCCGACCAGTGTCAGCAGCCCGAGGCCGAACTTGTCGACACTGTTCTCAACACCCCACCCGAACAGGCCGGGAGCGTTCACATTCGCCGCAGCCAGCGGGCGCTCGTAGGCGTACCTGTCCCAGAAGTTGACCTCCGAGCAGCCGATGCAGCCGTGGCCGGCGCCGACCGGCCAGCTTGTCTTCTCGTTGTACTGGACCGTCGGACAGTTGTTGTACGTCATCGGTCCCTTGCAGCCCATCTTGTACAGGCAAAAGTTGTTCTTGGCGCCTTCGTCCCCCCACTCCTGCACGTACTCGCCGGCGTCAAAGTGGGCACGCCGCTCGCAGTTGTCGTGGACCAGCGCGCCGAACGCCCACGTCGGGCGGAGCTGCGAGTCCAACGCCGGGAGCCGGCCCGTGAGCGTGAAATGGAGCAGCGTGCCCACGAAGTTGACCGGGTTCATCGGGCAGGCGGGGATGTTGACGATTGGCTTGTTTGTGATCACCTCCTGGGTGCTCAGCGCGCCGGTCGGGTTGGGATCGGCCGCCGGTAGCGCAGCCGAGGTGGCGCACGCGCCCACCGCGATGACCGCCGCGGCCCCCTTTGACAGGGTCTTGACCTCGTCGATGAATGGTGTCCCCGCGGCGCCGGTCGTCGAGAAACCACCGTTGTAACCCGTCGGGATCGAACCCTCGACGACCAAGATGTACTTGCCGTAGTTGACCCTCATCGCCTCCGCCTTGCGCTGCTCCAGCTGGAATCCCGCCGCGGCCATCAGCAGCTGATGAAACTCAAGTGAGATCACCTCGAAGAGCAACTCGTCAACCGTTGGAGCGTCGGCGCGCAGGAAAGCCTCCGAGTTCCCGCGACAGCTCTGACCCTCGATCCAGATCACCGGGACTCGATTCATCGCCTCCGCCGCCCTCGCGACCAGCGGCTCAAAGAGCGGCGGGAGCGTCAACATCGCCGTTGCGGCCGACACCCACTGCAGGAACGTGCGACGGCCGATTCCGTGTTCGGCCAGCAGCCTCCGAAGGTCGAGACCGCTGAGCGGGTCCGTCGCTTCCAGTTCGCGGAGCCGCTCCTGGGCCTGACGTCGGAGTATCCGGTCGCCGTCGGTCATTGTCGGCACGGCCCGAGGACCCATCTTGCTCGCGAACAGGGCGCGCCTATCGATCGGCATCAGCCGAACACTCTCCCGACTGCCGATAGACCGGAAACCCAGCGGCCATGCCTGATTAGCTGGAGAACCAACGACCGCTCCTCCTACTGCTTGCGTCCGACTCTAGACCCGTCCGGTGGTCGACGCAAGCACGCCGACGGCCCCAGCCGTCACGAGGGCGAGCCGCTACGTTGGCGAGTCCACCGAGTGCCGCTTCTGGTCTTCGACTTCGATCGACTCCAGCTGCAGCTCTTCCCCGCTTAGCACCACCGCCGGCCAGCCGCAGCTGCGGCAGCGAAAGTCCGGCTCGGCGAGGATCCATTCGACGGCACAGGCGGGGCACTTGAGCCGGCAAGGGACAAGTTCCTGGGCCAGCAGGGCGCCTTCGCACCGGGTGCCGCGCGCAACCAGCTCGAACGCCACCGCCAGCGTATCCGGCACGACCTGGCGCAGCGGGCCGATCCGGAGGTTGACCGCAGTCACGCGGCCTCCCCCGGCGTGGCGCAGCGCCATCTGCACCACACCCCTGGCTATCGAGTACTCGTGCACGGGCGAGCACCTGACTTTACGGCGAAACGACGACCGTCCCCGTCATCCATGGGTGGATCGTGCAGTAATAGTGGATCGTTCCCACTTGGGTGAGCTGGATCGAGAACCGTGCGCCGGTGGTCATCCTCGGCGGAGACGACGTGAACCTCGGACCGCTCATGTAGGTCACGTTGTGGGGCGCGGCGTTGTAGTTGGTCCATGTGATCGTCTGCCCAAGCTTGACGTGAACAACGATCGGGCTAAAAGCGAAATTCCGGATCGCCACGTGCACGCGCCGGGAGCCCGGCGGACCGACGCCGGTCGGAGAGCTGGCCGGTGAGCTAGGGCTGGGATTCGAGCTGGAGCCGCAGCCCGCCGTTACAAGCACCAGGATCAGCACGGCGAGCAGCGGGACTCGCGAGAGAAGCTTCATGGCAACACGCACCTCAGCTTAGGCTGGGGTCGCTGATCCCGCGGTAATCAACCCGTTCACGCCGCAGTCGCTTTCCACTGCCACGTCCTTCCGGGCATCGACGACGGCGCTCGGGATCTCGACGACGCGGTCGCGATGGCGCTTCGGCGGAGACTGCGGGATCGCCGCGATCTGCGCGACGCCCCACATCCGTCACGACCACGAGAGTCAGGATCCACGAGCTCCCGGCGCGGCTGGACGCGCTCGGACGGGCGATCTCCGAGGCCAACGGCCGCCCGCGGGTGCTGCCCGGGGGCAAAGTGGCTATCACGGCGCTCGACGGCCTCGACGACGACGAGCTCCGGGCGGTGTCGCTCGGCGGAGGAGAGCTGTGGACGCTGCTCGAGCCCGCCCCCGGGTCCCCGCTAGGCGGAAGTTTTTGAGGGTTTGAGGCCCGGTCCCCAGTGTTGGTGGGGACCGGGCCTTTTTATGGTGGTTGAGTGTAGCCAAAGTTATGCCTGGTGTCTGTCCGGTCCATGGTTTACATTGTTGGCATGGCGAAGCGTGGTGGCTCGGCTCACGTAGCCACAATCAAGACGAAGGGGAAGGACGGGGCGGTGTACACGTCGCATCTCCTGCGTCGTTCCTACCGCGAGGGCGGCAAGGTCCGCCACGAGAACCTCGGGAACCTCTCGCATCTCCCGGTGGAGATCATCGAGGTGATCCGCGCGATGCTCGCCGGCCGGCGGCTGGTCGATCTCGACGATGGCTTTGAGATCACGCGGTCGTTGCCGCATGGCCACGTCGCCGCGGTGCTGGGCGTGCTGCGCGGCCTGGACCTGGAGCGGTTACTCGGTCGTGATCGCTGCCGGGAGCGGGATCTGGTGGTCGCGATGATCTGCCAGCGGCTGATCGGACCGGGCTCGAAGCTGTCGGCCACGAGGCGCGTCTTGCAGACGACGCTGGGGGATGAGCTGTCGCTCGGCGAGGTCACCGAGGCCGAGCTGTTGGCAGCGATGGACTGGCTGGTTGAGCGCCAGGACCGGATCGAGCGGACGCTCGCGCGTCGCCACCTGCCCAGCGATGGGGACGGCGAGGCGTTCGTGCTCTATGACCTGTCGTCGAGCTACGTGGAGGGCCGCTGCTGTCCGCTGGCGACCTTGGGCTACTCGCGTGATGGTGTGAAGGGCAAGCTGCAGGTCAACTACGGGCTGATCTGCAGCCCCGAGGGCCGCCCGGTCGCCGTGCGTGTGCACGAGGGCAACGTCACCGACCAGCAGACCGTTCCCGACACCGTCGCCACGGTCCGCGAGCGGTTCGGGATCGAGCAGGTCGTGTTCGTCGGTGACCGCGGGATGATCACCCACGCCCACGCGCAGACCCTGAAGGAGCAGGGGGTGGACTTCATCAGCGCGCTCAAGAGTGTGCAGATCCGCTCGCTGGTGAACGCAGGCGACCTGCAGCTGTCGCTGTTTGACGAGGTCAACCTCGCGGAGATCAGCTCGCCGCTGTTCCCGGGCGAGCGGCTCGTGGTGTGCCGCAACCCCGCCGTCGCGGCCGAGCGCGCCCGCAAACGCGGAGAACTCGTGGCCGCGACCGAAGCCGAGCTTGAGAAGGTCAAGGCCAGCGTGGAGGGCCCCCGCGGCCGGTTGCGCGGCGCGCCGGCCGGTCAGATCGGTGAGCGTGCCGGCAAGATCTCCAACAAGTACAAGGTCGCCAAGCACTTCACGCTGACGATCGCCGACGGTGTCTTCGCCTACGAGCGCAACACCGAGCAGATCAACCGCGAGGCCGCGCTGGACGGCCTCTACGCGATCCGCACCACCCTCCCCGCCGACACGCTCCCCGCGCCGGCCGCGGTCCGCGCCTACAAACAGCTGAAGATGGCCGAGCGCGCGTTCTGCACGATGAAGGACACGATCGAGATCCGCCCGATCCACCACCACCTCGAGACCCGCGTCCGCGCGCACGTGTTCCTCTGCATGCTCGCCTACTACGTCTCCTTCGAACTCCACCAGCGCCTCCCCGAACTGCTCTTCACCGACGACACCCCGCTCGCCCCGAGCGACCCCGTCAAGCCCGCCCGCCGCTCACCGTCCGCCCACGCCAAAGCCGGCAGCGCGACCACCGCCGACGGCTACCCCGCGCACACCCTCCCCGACCTCCTCGCCGACCTCGCGACTATCTGCCGCAACACCGTGCGCATCGGCCACGCCGAGCACACCTTCACCCGCCTGACCACACCCACCCCGCTCCAAGCCCACGCGCTCGAACTGCTCGCCGTCAAACTCCACGAGTAGCCAAAGCCAGACCAGCCCGCAGCACCCCAATCCCGCGCCACAACGCGGGATTCAACATTTCAACCGCGAAAACTTCCGGCTAGACGATGTGCTCGACGCGGCGGTGGCGCGCCTGTACGCCCGGGGCGGCCCACCCTGAGCGGCCATCTGACCCCCGATCTCGTCGAGCGCCTGAGGCGCCTATCGCAAGCGGGCGCGCCGGTGCAGGCGACCGCCGCCTTCCTCACCGACGATGCCAGCCCGCGAAGGGATGCTCGAGCTGGCCCCGGGCCGGCGTCACCCACGTGCTCGGCAACGATGCGCACTCGTCCCGCGCGGGCCGCCCGGTCGCGCTGAGCGCCGCCCTCGAGGCGCTGCGCACGGTGCCGGGAAAAAGGTGCCCCACCTCGAGTGGATCGCGCGCGAGCACGATGCAAGGAGTATCCGCAGGCCGGGCACGCCTTTCTCAACGACCACGAAGGAGCCGGAGACGAGACGCCGCTCCCGTTCTCGGTCTTGGAGCCGGTGTTCGGAACACTCTCGCCAGGATCGGGCTACCACGAGGAATCTGCGCGGGATGCGCGCCGGCGCATTCTCGCGTTCTTCGAAGCGCATTCGTAACGAGACGCGCATCTCGTCGCGACCCTCCCTTGCGCGGCGAGCAGGGTCCGTAAGCTGTCGCGGCGTCTGCGTGGGTCAGCGGCGCGTGGCGACCGTTAGGCCGAGTGCTGCGTTGATCTCGGCGAGGTCGCAGGCGGCGGGGTCGAAGCCAGAAGCGCTGACGGACCCGCGCCACGAAGACCACCAGAGCATGCTCGACTGGCTAGCTCTCCACACCATTGAATTTCGATCGGCGTAGCCCCAGGGTCCGCCACAGTCTTCCGGTGGGCAGGCGCCCTTTCCCGCCAGGCAAGCCGGCATCTGGACTCCGGGCTCGGGGTTTAGTCGTTTCTCGAGAACGATGTCGTGCTCCCAGCCGTCTCCGAAGTCGTAGCTGTAATGGATCCGGTCTCCGGGCTGCTGGAGGAACTGTGCGAGCCGGGCGTTGTGCTCATTGCGGTATCCCAGTTCGGGGTCTGGGATTCCGTATTCGCCTGACCGTGTCGAGAAGACGTGGAGGTGGGTGTCGGTCCAGCCGATGGCGGTCTGGATGACGTCGTGGAGCCGGTCGAGGCGGATGTCCGCCGGGACGAGCAGGCGGCGCCAGACAGGCGGCTTGGACACGCCGCGGAGGCTGAGCTTGAGCTGCATGACCTGTCCCGGCCGGCCCCCTGCTGTCTTACTTGTCTCTACGCTCATGTCGCACGCCTCGAGTCGGAACGATGTAGGTCGCCTGCACCGTAGATCACCGTGCTGACGGAATTGGACAGGACATCCGGGCCGGCAAATGTGTATGGCACAGCCTCACGGAGGTGTATGCTTGATCGAGGTGAGCGAGACCAGAATCAGGCGCACGAACATCAATCTCGACTCGGAGCTCGTCGATGCGGCGGCCGCTGTGCTCGGCACCGAGCGAACCACGGACACGGTCCATGCTGCGCTGCGTGCCGTGATCGATCGTGCCGCGCGCGAGCGCCTCGCAACACGCGACTTCGATGACCTGACGCCGGACGGGCTAGCGCAACTCCGCCGCCCGCGACAGACCGCATAGGTGCACTTGGCTGATACGAGCGCCTGGGTGTGGACGCGCGCCGTCGGCGGCGAACTTCGCACTGCCTTCGATGAAAGCGTCATCGAAGGTCAGGTAGCGACCTGCGACATGGTCCGCCTCGAGCTCCTCTACAGCGCCCGCAACGCCACCGAGTTCACGAGTCTGCGCACTGAGCTCGACGCTCTCCCGAACTGCGAGATCGGGGTCGATGAGTGGCACCGGGCGCTGGAGGTCTACGAGCGACTCGCCCGACAAGGCGGGCTGCATCACCGTTCGGTCCGTCATCCCGACCTGCTCATCGCCGCTGCCGCCGAAGCGGCTGGCATTCCGGTGCTCCACTACGACGAGGACTACGACCGCATCGCCGCGATCACGGGCCAGGAAGTCCAGTGGCTGGCGCCGCGCGGATCGCTCAGCTGAGCGATGTCCACCCTCCGAGCCGATTGGGCAGCAACTCGATCTCGCTGCCTAAACCCCGGGAATCCACCGCAATATCCGTGGATCTGTGAGGAGGTGAGCTCACACAGTAACGCGCAATTTGCAGGGACTTCTTGCAGCGCCCCAGGATTTCGCCCATGATTCGGGTCGGTGAGGTCCCCGGTTTAAATCCGGGCGCCCCGATTTTGCCCTGCAAATCGGCCACTTTTGACGCTCCGATTTGCGGTGTGCTGGTCACCGCAGAAGCTGACCGGGACGTAGCACGCGGAGGTTCGCGGCTCACAAAGTGCTGCAAATCGATACGATCGAGTAACCGTTCAGTCGTCGGGGCCGGTGCCGAGGATTCCTGGTTGGTGCAGCGAGTCTTGCGTGCATGGACCGCGTGGAGGCGGAGGTGATCTACGACGCTGGGCGTGAGGCGTGTGTCGCGTTCTTGGTTGAGTTGACCGCGGGGTAGGAGCGGCAGATCGCGTCGCTCGAGGAGCGGTTGGCGCGACTGGAGGCCCAGTCGCGTCAGGACTCGCGCACGAGTTCGAAGCCGCCCTGACAGGATCCGCCGAAGACGCGTCAGCAGCGGCGGGCGGAGGCCCGCGCGAAGGCGAAGGAGCTGGCGCGGCGGGAGGGCGAGCGTCGGGCTGGCGGGCAGCCTGGGCATCGGGGTGCGGGCCGCGAGCTCCGGCCTGAGGATCAGGTTGATGAGATCGTCGATCACTTCCCGGATGCGTGCGGCGGGTGCGGGCGCGAGTTCACCACCCGGCAGCGGCGCCCGAAGCGGCGGTTCGGTCGCCACCAGGTCGCTGAGCTGCCACCGATCAGCGTGATCGGGCCGAGCATCGCATGCATCAGTTGCGTTGTCGGCACTGCCTGGCACGGACCAGCGCGCGGTTGCCCGACGGGATCGCCGGCTCGGCGTTCGGGCCGAGGTTGCAGGCGGCGTTCGTGACGTTGACCGCCCGGCACCGCGTCTCACGCCGTGGCATCGTGGAGCTCGCACATGATCTGTTCGGCGTGACGCTCTTGACGGGAGCGGTCGACGCGATCTGCCAGCGCGCCTCTGACGCGTTGGCTGGCCCGCATCTGCACCTGCACGACTGGGTGCTGGATCAGAACGCGGTGCCTGTTGATGAGACCGGTTGGCGCACACGTGGTGAAGGGTGCGCGCTGTGGACCGCGACCACGCCCGACGCGGCGTGCTTGCAGATCGCCGAGCACTGCAACCGTGCGCACTTCACCGCACTCGTCGGCACCGAGTATCCCGGGATCGTGGTCTCGGACCGCTGGAACGGCTACCGCCACCTCGACCCCGAGCGACGTCAGGTGTGCTGGTCGCACCTGCACCGCGACCTCCGCCGTCACGCCGATGGCCTGGGCGAACAGACGACCTTCGGCGAGCAGGGCGTCCCGCTCACCAAGAAGGTGTTCGCCGCCGGGCACGCCTCCCAGCACGAGCACCACGACCGTGCCCGGCTTCAGGCCGAGATCGCGCCGGTCCAGACCGAGCTCCGCGCCCTGCTCGAGGCCGCCTCGCCGACCAGGGCGCGCAATCGCTGGCACCGACAGTTCGCTCACAACCTGCTCAAGGTTTGGCCCGCGCTCTGGACCTTCACCCTGCTCGACGGCGTCCAGCCGACCAACAACCCCGCCGAGCGCGCGCTCCGCGGTCCGGTGATCCACCGAAAGGTCTCGCTCGGCACCCAAAGCGAGAACGGCGAGCGGTTCGCCGAACGTGCTCTCTCCGCCGCCGTTACCTGCCGGATGCAACACCGCTCGCTGTTCACCTACCTCAGCGAACTCCTCACCGCACACACCCACGGCGATCCGTTCCCAGCGCTCGCCTGAGCCCCGGGGACTCAACGGTTACGGTTTTTGGTTTTTGTTGGGCGAGAGGGCGGGGCGAGTGGGCACGGACTGGTCACAGACGCTCGGTTGCGCGGCTTTGCGACGCTGAGAAGTGGCTGTGAGCAGGGATTTTGAACCAGGGACCGCACCGGCCCGTGCGGTGCGGTCCCGGGCTTCCGGATCCCTGGCTTGTGCCCGATGTGTGACCGGACCCGCTCGCCACGGCGCGCCGGGACGTGGTGGTGGGTCATGATGCGCTACCATGATGCGCGTGACTCGCACCACGGTTGACGTCGACCAGGCCGCCCTCGCCGCCGCCCAGGCCGCGCTGGGCACCGACGGTCTCAGCGCCACGGTGAACACGGCGCTAAGGGAAGTGGCCCGCCGGTCTGCGCTGGCCGATTTCGATGTGCGCCGAGACATCGACGGCACTCCGAGCGAGGTCGAATCGGGACGCGAGGATCGTGCCGGGGCGAGCCCCGTCTGACGCTCTGCGGCCGGCCACATTGACGCGGCCCGCGCTCGTCGACACGGCCGTGTGGACATGGGCGCGCGATCGCCGGTTCCCCGAGCTCGCGGCCTGGTTCAACACCGAGGTTCGCGCCGGACGAGTGCTGGTCTGTGACCTGGTCGTGTTGGAGCTGGTCCGCTTGGCTCCCAACGAACCGCGGGCACGCGAGCTGGCGGCGCGTCTTGCCGCGTTCGAGACGCTGCCGATGCCCGGAGAGCTGTGGAGCAGGGCACGCGCGGTGCAGCTGCTGATGGCCGCGGCCGGCGATCACCGCCGCGTGCCCCCAGCTGACCTCCTGATCGCCGCAACGGCGGAACGGGCAGGCACGCCGCTGGTCCACTACGACCGCGACTACGACCGGATCGCTGCCGTCACCGCTCAACCGCATCTGTGGTTCGTGGCGGACGGCGCGCTCGCCGAGGACCCAGCGGGATAGGCTCGGTCACGGCATGGCCCGGCGAAGCCCACCGCCGGCGCGGCGTGGCGGAAGGTCGGCGGTTGCTCCCCCAACCGTGGCGGGCTGATCGCCTACGGCGCCAGGACCGACCCTGAGCGCCAGCAGCCCGTCGGCGACACCGGCCGCCACGAGCCGCGACAGCTCGACGCAATCGTCGACGCCGAGCTCGAACGCGCGCTCTCCGATCCCGACCCGCCCCGCGGCATCGCCCAGCTCACCGCCCGCTGGGCAGCTGCATTCGTCCTCGATTCCGCGGGGGTGACCCGCACCAAGGCGCTCGGTACCGAACGGACGGCACGCACGCTCAACGACGCGCTACCCGGCGGCGAAAGTGCACTCCGCGGCGCCGCGTGGGAGTTCATGCGGCCAATGCTCTCGCCCGCGCTCGTGACGCTGAGCCGCGATAGGTTCGTCGTCGACGCTGAGACACCGGCAACGGTCAACCTCGATCGTGCGGCCCGCCGCGGACACTGCCCTCACTGGAGGGCGGGACTGGCGGACAGCTCAGTCGAGGCACGGCCAGCCGACCTTGAAGAGCTGAATGGCGGTCGGGGACGTAGAGTCCTCGGCCGCCTCCCCGCTGTCTTGAGCCTGAGGTAGCCGGACAGATGGCGCAACTGGAACGCGCAGGCGCCTATCGCGCTCCTCCTTTCTCGCGCGTTCGTGCCTCTCAATTCATGGCACGCTTCACCTGCAAAGCGCGCGGGATCCGCGACTCATCGGTCGGTCACGGATTCAGACGGGCGGCGGCTCGACCCGCAGCGCGATCTTCCGTAGCTTCTTGTCCAGCGTGAGCAGCGTCGAGTCGGTCATGATCGCGGTCGCGAGCGACATCGCGTCCGGGAGTCGCAGTGATGGATGCTCGGCCCGGAGCGCTGCGGCGCGGCGGGCGATCGCGCGATCGACCGGGATGACCGCGATGCTCGCTGAGTCGAGGAACTGGTCGACGGTCGCGTCGGTCCCTTGTTGCAGCGGCCGGATGATCGTCTCGGCGTAGACGGTCGCGCCGACGAGCAGTTCGTCGCCGGCCGCTAATCGTGGCCGCAGCTCCGCGACGGCGGCAGCGTGCTGGTCGTCCCCGGGATCCAGGAACGCGATCACCATGTCCGCGTCCAGCGCTACGCGCGCCACTCGTCACGGAGCCGGTCGAGATAGCCGGGCGGGTACGTGCCAGCGGGAAGGCTGCCCGCAAACCTATCGATCACATCCTCCGCGCGCTCGACCTCGATCCGGCCGCGGCCGACCGCCCGGATCACGACCTCGTCGCCAGCGGCGAGGCCAGCGTCCTTCAGTACGCGGACCGGGAGCGTGACCTGGTGCTTTCTCGACACCTTGCTCATCACTTTACGATTCTATCAACAAGTAAAGCTACCTCCTTGCCTGCGCTGAGAGCTTCATCTCACTGGCCTACCGGACGGTTTTGCCAGGGAATCGATCCCCCTGCCGAAACCCCGTGAATCGACCGCTATATCCGTGGGCTGGGCAGGTGCACTGTCGCACCCCGGAACTCGTCGATTTGCAGGTACTTCTCATGGCGCCTTCGGGATTTCGCCCATAATTCGGGTCGGTGAGGTCCCCGGTTCAAATCCGGCGCCCCGATTTATTTGTCCGGATTTGCAGGGATTTTGGTTGGAGGGGATCGGCCGCGGATCAGGAGCATGGATGGTAGATAGAGGGGTGAGGGGCCGCGGTCCCTTCGATTTCTGACGCGATGAAATGCCTGCGATTGGGCTGCTGCCACCCGCATCAGACGAGCGGGCCACGGCGGTCTCGCTGGCCAATCCTAGGCTTCCACTGATGGCCCTAGCTGACGCTCTGCCGTCAACCGGAGCGCTTGAGGCAGTCCTGCGCCTAGCCGGCTCCGCGGCCGCGATCCTCGCTGTCACGCGCCTTGAAGGCGGCCAACACGCAGACACGTGGAGAATCGACACCGAGCATCCCACGTTCAGCGCGGTCGTCCGGCAGTTCCCGGTTGCGGACCCTGCTGGCGAGCATGAGCAGCGCGTGCTGCGGACGCTCGACGGCCTTGGGGGCCTGGCCCCGGTGCTGCTCGGCGGCGACTTGAACGCCCAGTGGTCAAAGCACCCGACCTCTGTGATCAGCTCACTGGACGGCCACGCGGACATCACTCCGACTGATCCGGACAGATGGGCACACGAACTCGGTCGCGCGCTCGCCGTGGTGCATGCGCTGCCGAGCGAGCGGCTGACGGGCCTACCAAGCGTGTTCGGTCGCCGCGGGGGCTCTCAGGACGCCTTGAACGGCGCGCTGGCGGGAGAAGTTCGGTCTCGCTGGGCGCAGGTCACCGCCGCCCCGGAGGTCCTCACCCACTCCGACTACTGGTCAGGCAACGTCGTCTGGGATGACGGGAGGCTTACAGGCATCGTCGACTGGTCCGGCGGGGCACGCGGTCCGCGCGGCTTCGATCTGGGCTGGTGCCGGCTTGATCTCGTTCTCCTGTTCGACGAGCGAATCGCCGACGTCTTTCTCAGGGCCTATGAAACCGCGATCGCCCGGCCCATCGGCGAAATGGTCCTTTGGGATGGCTGGGCAGTCGCACGCTCGCACGATTCGGTCGAGACCTGGGTTCCGAACTATGCGCCCCTTGGACGGACCGACCTCGACGAACACGAGCTTCGGCGCCGCCACTCGCGATGGACGACACGTCTCCTGGAACAAACCCTCGGGCACGGTCGCTGAGCGAGGTCGCGTCTCTCCGCGCAACCCCGCGGAAGGGCGGGTCCTGCTTTGGCGATGACGCGCGTCCGATACCGCGTCGCGGTCGATCGCGGGTGGTCGTAGAGGCCACCACCGCGAATACGGTCACGCCTCGCTAACTCTTATGGAGAGGGATCTGTCAAGGGTTGAAACGCCGGATGCCCGCGACTGTGGCGGGCATCGGTGTCGGTCGAGAGGGGCGGCAGGCCTGGCCGTGGACTTCTGGGGTGCGCGACGCGCGGTCAGACTCTTATGCGCGGTTCGTCTCGCCGCAGGACCGGGTTTCGTCGTGAGAGCCAGTGCTGTCTAAGACCGAGCATCACCGGTGGTCGGCTGCTCATAGTTAGATCGCTGATGCTCTCGCGCGTTGGCGGGTTCCTGCCGCCCTTCTCGACCGACGTGGCGGTGGTCGGGAGGCTGCGGGTCAGTCGGCGCGGGCGAGTGCCCAGCAGAAGCCGGTGAGTTCGCGGGCGACCGCGACGGCGACGATCGTGCGTCGCTTGCCGCGTTGGGTGTCGAGGCGTTGCCAGACGCGGTGCAGACGCTGTTGCGCTTGCCAGGAGATCTGGACGATGTGGGCGGGTTGGCCGTCCTGGCGGCGCTGCAGCGTGATGCCGCGGGCGGGGAGCTTGCACTAGTGCCATGCCGCCTCGACGAGCAGCCGGCGCGCGTGGCGGGAGCCGGTCTTGGTGATCGATCCCTGCCGGCGGGTCTGGCCGGTGCTGTTCTCCGAGGGCACGAGGCCGAGATAGCTCATCAGCTTCCCCGGCCGGTCGAACCGGTCGAAGTCGCCGATCTCGGCGGCCAGGCCGACGGCGGAGAGCGTGTCGATGCCGCGCAGGCAGCGGAGCGGGCGATCGTCTGCGCCCATGGCGAGTCGGGGACGAGCTCCGCGATCGCGGTCTCCAGGCTGGTGCGACGCAGCTCGAGCGTGTCGATCGCACCGAGATGGTCAAGCAGCGTTGCCTGCGCGCCGCCGGACAGCTGCTGGGCGCGCAACCACGCGCGATGCTTCTGCGTCCACGTGCTCGAGGTATCCTCGTAGACGATCCCGTGGCGGAGCAGCAGCTTGGACAGTCGCTGCCGGGCGCGCATCAGATCGCCGCGCACGTCCTCCCGGGCGCGGACGAGATCACGCAGCGCCTCCTCCTCCAGCGTCGGGACCCTGACCGCGTGCAGCCCGTCGATCATCAACAGCCGCAGCACCCGCTCGGCGTCCCGCAGGTCGGTCTTGATCTTGTCCTGCGCGGGGCGCTCGATCTTCCCCGGCGCCGCCACCACACACCCGATCCCCGCCGCGTGCAACGCACGCGCGAGCCCGTACCCGGTCGGGCCAGCCTCATACGCCGCCCGAGTCGGGCCCGGCAACCGCTCCAGAAACTCCACCACTCTCGCCGTCTCGCCCGACAGCCGCTGCGAACGCAGCTCACCCGACTGCGCATCCAGCGTCACGGCGAGCACGCTGCGCGCATGCACGTCCAGACCAGCCCAACTGCGAACCTTCGCCATGGGTCGGCACTCCTTCCGTATGAGGTCTTGTGGTCGACCACCGAGGCCATCACCCTCGGTGCGTCTCACCCACCGCACGACACACGCGCGAGGGGTGCCGGCCTACCTTCTACACCCGGTCGGCCAGACCTCCATATGGTCTATGCGCGGCTCCTACTTCGCTTTCAAGAACGAGTACTGACCCCGACGGGCCTGCGAAGTCACGCATCTCCTCTCGGCGGGGAGGATTCGGCGCCGTGCGTTCAGCGATCTTCATCAGCGATGGCGCGCGACCTCGCGCGGTCTGCTCCGCGAGGTGCTCGACGGCGTCCGGTTACCGATCCGCGACAGTGGAGGGCTCCAGCGCAAGAACGCGTGGGAGACTCTGGGTGTGGGCTCTCCGCAGACGCTGAGCGAAGCTGACGGTGAATCGTCGCGGCGCCGGCGGCGGACTGCGCTGAGCGGGCGCTGGGCTTGTTCGAGGCGGAGACTCCGGTGGATAGCCGCCCCCCGGGCTGCCATCGCCCGGCTACGCGCCTTTGCTCGTGGCGAGCTTGGCGTCGGCGACGCCCGCCGCCGTTTCGTCGCTCATGCCGGCCTGCGGGCCGGGAGGAAAGGCGTGGTCGGGCTCCGCCATGCCGAGAAGCCCTGACGCGAGAAGGCCCGGCCCGAGGGGCCTCGACGAATGCTCACCGCCGGGCGGCAGCCGTTGGGCGGCGACGCCTCCGCACCCGCTTTCGCTCCGGCGCAGGCACCCGCTGGCGCCGAACGCTGACCTCCCTTGCTCGGTGAGGGGCAGGTCCGCGGAGCACGGCGAGAGAGCGTGGCACAGCTTGTGCTACAGTGGGGATGTGGCCTCTCGAATCGTTAGAGCTCGCCTGGATGCAGCATCGGAGCGTGCGCTTTCGGCGTTGATGCGTGAGGGGCGCAATGAGTCAGAGGCGGTTCGCGCTGCCCTGACTGAGGCGGGGCAGCGGCGGGCTCGGCGCTCGGCGCTTGCAGCCGAGGTCGCCCGCTTGGCGGCTGACCCGCGGGATACGGCTGAGCGGCGGGCGGTGATGGCGGACATGAACACTGCCGCGTCGGACTGGCCTCCGTGACGCCGGGCGAGATCTACCGAATTCGGCTGCCGGCAACGCGGGGGCGAGAGCAGGTCGGCTCACGCTTCGGCGTGATCGTCCAGGCGGACGAGCTTCTCGGGCTATCAACTGCCATCGTCGCGCCCACATCCCGTAGCGCGGCGGCGGCGACCTTCCGACCGGAGATCGAACTTCGGAATGAGCGCACGCGGGTTCTCGTAGAGCAGCTTCGGGCGGTCGGCGTCGAGCGGCTCGAAGAGTTCGCCGGCCGGTTGACAGCCGCCGAACAACAAGCCGTCGATGATGCGCTCGCGCTCGTCCTCAACCTGTAGAGGTGATTCGCAACGCGGGCCGACTCGCCGGCTCCGGTGACTGTCGTCCGGGTTCTGCCCGGGACTGGATCTCCCTGCCCCAACCCCCGGGAATCGGCGGCCAAATCCGTGGCCCTCACGGCACAGAGGGCGACACCGAGCCCATAGCGTCCAGCGGTCGCGTGACCGTCGCAAAATGATCGAGAGGAACCGTTGCCGGACGTGACTTCACCAGGCGAGCGTGCCGTGGGTCCCTTTGAACGGCCCCACGAGGTCCCCGGTGATCCACCCGCCATAGAAGTCGCCTTGCTGCGCCTGCACGCGCTCGTCATCTAACCAAGCAGCGTTCACGCGTCCGGGGTAGACGGCGACGTGATCGCGCAGCGCCTCGTATCCGGGCGAGGGGTCCGGGTAGCTCCAACCGACCGTCTTGAAGCGCCGGCCGTCGACGATCGCGTCCACGTATCGCGCTGCACCCTTGAATTCGCACCAGGTCGAGCGTGCGTTGCTCTCGGCCAGGAGCTCTTCACGCACGTCGGCCAGCGGGATGTAGATGGTCGGTGGGTGGCTGGTCTCGAGCACGCGTACCGCGCGCGTGGAGTCGGCCAGCACCTCGCCAGCTAGCTCGATCCGGACGCGATGCTTGCACGGCACGACGGCCGGCGGACGGGGGTAATCCCAGACTCGCTCCACCGTCAGTTCGGGCCGTCCGGGGGGTCGCTGGCTGCCAACGCCGCCAGCCGTTCGAGCTGGCGCTCGTCGGTGCGCGGCACGGAGTCGGCTTCGCCTCGCCGGTACCGGGCCTCCTCGTTACGGGCGGGGGTGCTTGGCCACCACACGCCAGGGCCGATGTCGAAGACGAGCGCGGGCACGAGCACCGAGCGGACGATGAAGGTGTCGAGCAGGACGCCGAAGGCGATCGTGAAGCCGAGCTCGGTCAGCGTCTTGAGCGGCAGGGTGGCCAGCATCGTGAATGTCCCGGCGAGCACGATCCCGGCTGAGGTGATGACGCCGCCGGTCACCGCCAGCCCGCGCAGCATCCCGTGCCGGGTGCCGTGGTGGAGCGCCTCCTCGCGGGCGCGCGCCATCAGGAAGATGTTGTAGTCGACCCCCAGCGCGACGAGGAAGATGAAGGCCAGCAGCGGCAGCGTCGAGGGCTCGCCCGGGTAGCCAAAGAGGTGGTCGAACACCGCCGAGGAGATGCCGAGGGCGGCGCCGAAGGACAGGATCACGGTCCCGATCAGCAGCAGCGGCAGCGTGACCGCGCGCAGCAGCAGCGCGAGGATCACGAATACCAGCAGGAGCACGATTGGCACGATCAGCCGGTTGTCGTGCGCGGCTGCGGTGTCGAAGTCCTTCTGCTGCGCGGTCGGGCCGCCCACGAGCGCGGTCGGGCTGGCCGCATGGGCCGCCGCGCGAAGGCGCGGGACCAGGTTCTCGGCGGTGGTCGAGTACGGGTCGGCGGCGAGCGTGAGGCCGAAGCGCGCGCCCGGCCTGCCGAGCTCCGGCGGCCCCACGGCGGCCACGCCGGGCACGGAGCGCAGTGCCCGCTGGACGCGAGGGACCGCGCGTACGTCGCGCACGACGACGTCGGTTGGCGCGTTGGCTCCCGCCGGAAACGCCTTGGCGATCAGCCGCTGACCCTCAACGGACTGCACCCGGCCGCGGAAGTCCTGTGTGTTGGTGAGGCCGGTCGAGAAGCTCGTCAGGCCGAGGCAGCCGAGTCCCAGCAGCAGCACCGTGGTGATCCATACGCGTCGTGGGGTGGCCGCGACGCGCTCGCCGACGCGGCGCCACGTCCCGTGCGTTTCGTCGGTGCCCGCTGAGCCGAATCGCGGCACGAACGGCCAGAATGCGCGCCGGCCGCCCGCCACCAGCGCCGCAGGCAGCAGCGTCAGCATCGAGAGCATCGCCAGCGCCACTCCCATCGCGCCGATCGGCCCGAGCCCGCTGGTGCCGTTGACCTGCGCCAGCGACAGGCACAGCAGCGCCAGGATGACCGTCGACCCGGACGCGAACACGGCCGGACCCGCGCGTCGCAGCGCGACGCGCATCGCCTCGATCGGTCGCTCATGGCGGCGCAGCTCCTCGCGGTAGCGCGCGACAAGCAGCAGCGCATAGTCAGTGCCCGCACCGAATACGAGCACGGGCAAGACGCCGGCGCTCTGGCCGTTGACGGTAACCCCCGCCTCGGCGATCGCCCATCCGCAGAACCGCGAGAACGCCTCCGCCATCAGCACGCTGAAGAGCGGAATCACCCAGAAGATCGGCGAGCGGTAGATCAGGATCAGCAGCACGAACACCAGCGCGCCGGTGGCCAGTAGCAGCGTCCCGTTGATCGAGGCGAACACGTTGACCGCGTCGCGCGAGAAACCCGCCGGACCCGTCACCTTGACCGTAAGGCCGCGCACACGCAGCGGCGCCATCCGGCTCTCCACCCCGCTCACAGACGACTTCAGGAGTGTCTCTTTGCCGCGCGGGTTGAGGTTGACGATCACCAGTGCCGTCGTGCGGTCCGATGAGACGCGGACGAGCACCTGCCGCGAGCCCGTGACCGGGGGATTGGCGGCAAGCGAGGCACGAGTTCGCTCGATCGCGGCCAGGTCCCGCGGTTTCAGTCCGCCGTCGCGGCGCACGACCGTGATCGCGGCAAAGCGCTCACCGGACGGGAAGCGCTTGGCGAGCGTCAGCTCGCGCACCGACTCCGAAGAGCCCGGCAGAAACGAGGACTCCTCGTTCCTCTGCACATCTTGGAAGCGCTGCGCGAACGAACCACCCAGCCCGCCGAGAATGAGCCACACGAGGATGATCCCGATCCGGGCGGGACGCGAGCCGAAGAGACGCTCGAGGACGCTCATGCCGGCGCGAGCTCGGGGTCTTCTGCGACGGCGCGTCGGAGCGCTTGGTCGAAGCTGATCGGCTTGATGGCGAACAGCGCCATTCCGGAGGGGTCGGTGACGACCGTTGGCACGGCGAGCCCTTCGATCAGCGGTCTCGCTACCCCCGCATCGACGGGTGTCACGAGCCCGATCCACAGTGAGGAGAGCCACGGCGTGATCAGCGGCACCGGGATTCGGGGCCGGCGACGGATTCCGAGGACTTCGGCCATCCGGTCGAGCATCTCGCCGTAGGTGAGCACGTCGGGGCCGCCGATCTGAATCTCCCTCCCGGCAGACGCTTCGACCGTCAGCGCCTCGACCAGATAGCTCAGCGTGTCGTCGATCGCGATCGGCTGAGTCCCGTTCTTCAGCCACGCCGGAGCGATCATCGCCGGCAGCCGCTGCACGAGGTAGCGCAGCGTGCGATAGGACTCGCTCTGCGGCCCCACCACCATCCCGGCGCGGAAGTAGGTCAGTGTGGGGCCATCCTCGCGGAGCGCGAGCGCGGTCTCGTGCCGGCTGCGCAGGTGCTCGGACTGCGGGCGCTCGCCGAGGCCGCCGAGGTAGATGATCCGCTCGATCCCCTCCGCGCGCGCCATCCGGGCGAACGCCGTGGCGGCGGCGCGCTCGCTGGCGGCGAAGTCCTTGGGTCCGCCTCGGCCCATCGAGTGGATCAGGTAATACGCCACCTCCATACCCTCGCCGGCGCCGCGCAGTGTCTCTGGACGCAGCACGTCTCCCTCGTGCAGATCGAAGCCCTCGCGCTCGAGCTCGCGGGCGCGAGTCCCGCCGCGGTCGCGCACCAGGCATCGCACCTCCCCGGCCGAGCTTGCCAGCCGGGCGGCGAGGCGACCTCCGATGAACCCCGTCGCGCCGGTGACGAGCACGCGTGCGCTCATGCCGCGCTCGCGCCGGACGACGGCGTCGGCGCGAGCGCAGCCGCCAGCCGTTCGGCCTTCTGCTCCTCGAAGCCGCCGGTCTCGCTGGCGAGTATCCGGCCGGAGCGCTCGACGATCAGCACCGCGATCGTGTCGGTGCCGGCAAGCCCGAGGTTGTCCACGACCTTTCGGACGTCGGTGTAGACGGTGATTGTGCGGGCGCGCGCGGCGGCGTCCGGGATCCCCCGCGTCATGCCACCGTCGATGAACCACCGCGCCGGGCCGTACACAGATGACAGCGCCGGGAGCTCGTACACCGCGACGTCCGAGCGCCGCTGCTCGAGGTCGATCAGCCACGGCAGCCACTGATCGACGACGCGTTGCTGCTCACGGCGAAAGGCGACGACCAAGACGTTGTGCCGATTCGCGAGATCGCCCGGCAGCTCGTACTCCTTGCCGTCGAGAGCGCGACCGGACAGCGGGCTCAGCGTCTGCGGTTGCGAGGGGGCGAGCGTGCGCCTGAGACCAGCGAGGGCGCGATCGCCGACCCGGTTGAACGCAAGCCCCAGGAGCGGGTCGGCGATCCTGAGCAGGCCTTTCAGCGCGAGGTCAGCGTCGTAGGTGACTCGTGTGCCCGCGGCGGTCGAGTCGAACGTGATCGTGTCCCGCGAGACCACGGTGGCGTTCTCGCCACGGAAGGTGACGGCATGCGGCGGGTCGTACTCGACGATGCGATAGGTGAGCTCGTTCTTGCGGCCGAGGAACTCGGCCACCAGCCGGAACTCGGTTCCCTTGCCCACCGCTTGACCGTTCAGACGCTCCGCCTCGACCACGCCCGGATCCCATTCCCTGGTTGTCGAGAAATCGCTGAGGTAGGCAAAGACCTCCTCGCGGGGCTGCTGGATGTCGATCGATGCTCGGTAGCGGGCCATCACGATTCTCCGTCTGGCATTGAGTGGGCCGCGACGCCGGCGTCCGCCAACTGCTCTGCCCAGAGCCCGGCAAGGGTGACCTCCGCCCGCTTGGTGCGCGCGTACATCTTCGGCCCGTCGAACTCTCCGTGCTCGCCTTGCAGCTCACCTCCGGGCGGGCGATAACAGAACCTCGGGACTTCTCCATACGACGCCATCTGTCGACAAACATTAGACAATCTACGGCCGAGGCTACCCGGCAGACAGGGTGTCTGTCAAGGATTTGTCTAGGGTCCGTATAATGATTTCGTGTCGATTACCCCGGAATCACTCCGGATCGGGGAATTCGCCCGCCGCGTCGGCGTGAGCGCACAGCTCCTGCGCGCGTGGGAGCGCCGCTACGGACTCCTTCACCCGGTCCGTTCGCCGGGCGGGTTTCGGCTCTACACGAGCGAGGACGCGGAGCGGGTCGCTCGCATGCGCCGAGGCCTTGACGAGGGCCTGTCGGCGGCGGAAGCAGCACGCGCCGCGCTGCAGAACCCCCGACCGCCGGCGGGCCTGCTCGGAGACGCAGCGGCGCGCCTGCTTGCCGCGATCCACGACTACGACGAGACCGCCGTGCACGCGGCACTCGACCAGAGTCTCGCGGCGTTCGGTCTCGAAGCAGTCCTGCGGGACCTCATTGTTCCCACCCTCAGGCGCGTCGGCGTCGAGTGGCGACAGGGCACCCTCGCTATCAGCCAGGAGCACTTCGCCAGCAACCTGATCCGCGGCCGGCTGCTCTCACTCGCCCGGCTCTGGGGCCGCGGTGGCGGGCCGCTCGCGCTGCTCGCCTGCGCGCCAGGCGAGCAACACGACATCACCCTGCTCGCCTTCGGGCTTCTCTTGCGCTCCTACGGTTGGCGCATCCTCTTCCTCGGAGCCGACACGCCGATCGCGACGCTCACCGAGGCAGCTGAGACGACTCGACCCGCGCTCACCGTCCTTGCCAGCTTCGACCCGGACCTCCTCGAGACCGAGGCGAGTGCACTTCGCCGCCTAGCGAAGCGAGTCTCACTCATCCTCAGCGGTCCCGGAGCTTCAGACGCACTCTGCACCCAGCTCGGCGTACGAAGGTTAGACGGGGACCTCGTACGAGCCGCGACCGAAATCGGACACACCACGCACGACTGGACACACGCTGCGTGCGGCGTACCCCAGGCATCCGCGCCGGGCCCAGAGGTCCCGTGGTCGAGACCCGCGTGAGGCGATCAACTGACAGTCGTCTTCACTCATGCGTTCCATCCACCCTGGGCGCGCACCGTGTCCATTGTCTGCATGATCGAGATGGTCTCGTCCAACGAGATCCTGATCCGGCCCACGGCGCAACCGTAGGCCGGAGGACGGCTCATGTCTGAACCACACCCAGAGCGAGCCTGATCATGGTCGCCGCGCTGATCGCCACCGGCAGCACCGACAACTCCCCGGCCACCTCGCCGGAGCGCAGGCAAACGGGCTGACACGGAGGGACTAATGGGCTGAGCCTTGGGGGTGCGGCGGTTGGTCGGCGCTTCCCGAGAGGTCGGCGAGGCGGCGCTCGAGGAACCGCTGCTCCGGCCCTGGCTGGGTTTGCTCAAGCGCGCGTGTGTAGGCGGCGCGCGCTTCGTCGTTTCGGCCGAGGCGTCGCAGCAGGTCGGCGCGCGTCGAGTGGTAGTAGCGGTAGTCGTCGAGCTCGAGCCGGTCCAGTAGGGCGAGTGCTGCTTGTGGTCCTTCGAGTTCGGCGACGGCGATCGCGCGGTTCATCGTCACGACCGGCGAGTTGGTGACGTGCTCGAGTCGCTCGTACAGGAGCGCGATCTGCTCCCAGTTGCGTGGATGCTGGAGGTGGAGGTCGGCGATCGCCGCTTGGATGACGTAGGCCCCGCCCGCCCCTCTCCCGTGAAGGGTGAGTGCGCGTTCGAGCTGTTGCCGGCCTTCGCCGATCCGGTTCTGGTCCCAGAGCGCGCGGTCCTGGTCGTCGAGCAGGACGAGCTTGCCGTCCAGGAAGCGGGCGGTGTTGCGCGCGTCGTTGATGAGCATGAGCGCGAGCAGGGCGTGCGCTTCGGCTTCGTCGGGCATGAGCTCGACCAGGGAGCGGCCGAGGCGGATCGCGTCTGCGGACAGGTCGACGCGGCCGCCGCCCCAGCCCTCGTTGAAGATCAGGTAGATGACCGCGAGCACGGCGTCGAGCCGCTCGGGCAGCAGGTGGTCCGGCGGGACGGCAAACGGTATGGCGGCGTCCCGGATCTTGCGCTTGGCGCGTGTCAGGCGCTTGCTCATGGTCTCGAACGGGACGAGGAAAGCGCGTGCGATCTCCTCGGTTGAGAGGCCGCCGAGTGTGCGCAGGGTGAGTCCGACCTGCGCGTCGAGCGCGAGCGCCGGGTGACAGCAGGTGAAGACCAGCTCGAGTCGCTCGTCGGCAAGGCTCGCCGTCTCGTCCATCATCTCCTCCGATCCTTCTCGCAGCTCCCGCTTCAGCTGCTCGGTCTTGATCGCGAGTGTCCGCTCGCGCCGGATGCGGTCAATCGCGCGGTTGCGAGCGGTGGCGACCAGCCAACCGGTTGGGTTCACGGGCTCGCCGTCGCGTGGCCACCGTTCGGCGGCCAGCGCGAACGCTTCCTGTGCCGCGTCCTCGGCGAGCTCGATGTCGCCGAGAACGCCGACAAGCGTGGCGAGCACGCGTCCCCACTGATCGCGAAAGACCTCTTCAAGCACCTCCGAGCTCCTGCTCGAGAACAGGGCGCACCTCGATCGCCGCTGTGACGTCGAGCTCCTGCAGCTCGGCAGCGACGGCCAGCGCGCCGTCGAGGTTCTCAGCCTCGACCAGGATCAAGCCGGCGAGAAACTCCTTGCTGTCAACGAACGGGCCGTCGGTCAAGAGCACCCTTCGCGACTCGAGGCGGAGCGTTGTCGCCGACTCGCCCGGCTGCAGACGAACCCAGCCGCTCACATCGGGTCGCTCCAGGACCGCGGCGACGGCGGGGTGCATCTCGCGTGACCGGCGTTCACCGGCTGTCTCCGCCTTGGTGTAGTTCAGTAGCACGTACTTCATCTGCGCTGCCTTCCCGAGCTGCCGGTTTCTCTCTCAGACGAACGGCGGTCGCCCAGACGGACACCCCGGCGGTTTCTCGATCGCCGTGTCCGTCTCGGCGTCGGCTGTTCGTCATCAGACAAAGGCCCGGTATCCGCGCCGGCCGCGACCGAAAGGGTGGAGAGATGGCGAATTACGTGTTCGCGTACAGCGGCGGCAAGGGTGTGTCCGCCGACGAGGCCGAGCGCAACGCGCAGTATGCCAAGTGGGGGCAGTGGTTCGGACAGCTCGGTTCGGCCGTCGTCGAGGGCGGCGCCGCGATGGGGACCGCAAAGACGGTCGGCCCGGGCGGCTCGGTCCGCGATGGCGGCTCGTGTGGCCTGACCGGCTACTCGATCGTGTCGGCCGACCTGGTGACCCTGGACGTCTGCCGCTATGACCCGGTCACCCAGCTTCTGGACGAGAATCACGTGACCATTGCAGCGGACGGCATCACTCTCGGTCCGATCAGCCTTCGTCTGGCCCACCCGCCCGAGTTCGACCTGATGGCGCGGATCGCCGGTCTCCGCCTCTGTCACAGGACGGGAGGCTGGTTCGATGAGCCGTTCACCGCCACCAGCTGGCGCCACGTCAGCGTCTACGAACGGATAGCCGCGCGACGGCCCAGCTGAACGGCAGGGGAACCCGCCGCGGCCTGGCTCGCGAGCCGTTCCACGGGACCAAAGATGCGCAGCCCAGGCGGCCCGTTGGCGTGAGCTAGGGGTTGTCCCTATGCTGCACGGCATGTCGTCCGGCGTTCGTCGTTGCTGGTGGTGGCCGCTTATCGCGCGGCTCCGCTGACTCCTGTCCCCGGGCCGCTCTCGAGCGGTCCGCTTTGGCAGACGACGTGTGCTCGGGAGGGCCCTCTGCGAAAGGCCTCCTATGACCCACCTTGATTCGACCGTTGCCCCGTCGCCGGTGTTCACGCCGCGCGTGCTGACCGGAGACCGCCCGACCGGGCAGCTGCATCTCGGCCACTTCTTCGGCACCCTGCAGAACCGAGTCCGGCTCCAAGAGGAGGGACTGGATCTGCTCGTGCTGGTCGCCGACTACCAGACGATCACCGACCGCGACAGCCCAGCGTCGCTTCCCGAGGACGTGGAGGAGCTCGTCGCTGACTACCTGGCGGTGGGAATCGACCCGGCCCGCGCGACGATCTTCGCCCACTCGCTGGTGCCTGAGCTCAATCAGCTGGTGTTGCCGTTCCTGAGCCTGGTGACGCTGCCGGAGCTGCTGCGCAACCCCACCGTCAAGGAGGAGGCTTCCACCTCCGGGATGACGACACTGAACGGGCTCATGCTCACCTACCCAGTCCACCAGGCGGCCGACATCCTGTTCTGCCAGGCCACGATCGTTCCGGTCGGCGCCGACCAGCTCCCCCACGTCGAGCAGACCCGCACCATCGCCCGCCGCTTCAATCGGCGATACGCACCCGCACACCCCGTCTTTCCGGAGCCCGAGGCGTTGCTCAGCGACGCCCCCATTCTCCTGGGCACCGATGGGCGGAAGATGAGCAAGAGCCGCAACAACGCGATTGCGATCGCCGCCAGTGCCGACGAGACCGCGCGGTTGCTCCGGCAGGCCAAGACCGACTCTGATCCGCAGATCACCTACGACCCAGCCACCCGCCCGGAGGTCTCCAATCTGGTTCTGCTCACCGCGCTGTGCGAGGAGCTCGAGCCTCGCCACGTCGCGGAGCAGATCGGCAGCGGGGGGGCCGCCGAGCTCAAACGCCGAGCCACCGAGGCCGTCAACGAACGTCTACGACCGATCCGCGACCGCCGGGCCGAACTCGCCTCTGACCGCGGCTATCTCAGAGAGATCCTGCGAGAGGGGAGCGCTGTCGCCCGCAGCCTGGCCCAGCACACGCTTGGACAGGTGAGCACAGCCATGCACGCGACCTATTGATCTGCCGCGTGCTGACCGCTTCCGCCGCTGCCGTAACTGCTCCCATCTGGGGAGCCGGGCCGCGCACTGCCGCTCCTGGCTCCGGCCGGCCACCGGGGAGTGATTTGGCTGATTGGGCATCGCCTCGGGCGAGCTTGGTTCACGCAGTTGCGACGGGATCTTGGGCATGGCGCCCACACACGCCGCAATAGGAGTACTGTCGGTGTGGCTGGCCCTGCGGCCGGAATTCTCAGCCCAAGCCCGAATGCCACCGACGGCGCTTCCAGCGCCACGAGGCGAGAGGCGGGGGTTACCGATTTTGACTGCGGGGCCGGTGACGTCCTTCTACGGCGTTGCCCCACCGGCCCGGTGGTCGCGCCCCTACTTTATGAACCGCTCGGGGTCCTCTCCCTCTTCCTCCGCGCGGCGCCCAGAGAGGGACGGGAAGGCCATTAGGGCATGACGCGAACGCAGGACAGTCAGGCGCCACGTAGGCAAGGCGAGTGGGCTCGCGATCGCGGATCGCGAGCGGTCGACCGGGCGATTCATGCCCGGCGACGCCTGAAGACGCCGCTGTCCAGTCGCGGCAGAACGGTGCCGCGACTGGACAGGCGCCTGCCGATGCCCCATTTCAACGCACACAGGAGCACAGATGCCCAGAATTCAGGTTCTAACTGACGTGCAGGGACGTCCCCAGGAGGTCATGCTGACCGAGCATGTGCCCTCGGAGATGTTCGCCAACGAGCATTACGCTGACCAGCTGGTCGAGCGTATGGGCTGGGCGCTCGTCGACGCCGAGGAGGAGGAGCGGGAGAGCGGCGCCTGACCGAGCGCGGTCCGGGGAGAGCCGCACCTCAAGGCAGTGTCCGGCTCGACATTTCAGGGGTCCCGACACCGAGGCGTCATACGGGTTTGATCCCCGACTGCGGAACTTGCGGTCATCGGCCCGTCAGGCGCCGGGGATCGATCATCTCGATGCTCCCGGGCACGCAGTCACATTGCCGCGCTAGGAAAGCCCCGCCATGCGGCGACGGAGCCGAGTGAGGCGCTTGTTGCCGGCTCGTCCGAGTGGACGGTCCGGGATCTCCGGCGAACTGGCGTTCAGGCGCTCGGGGAGGGCGACGGCAGAGTCGAGCCGGTGCGCGGCGGCGGCGGCCGTCACCTGCCATTCGTGCACGCTCCGCCGTGCCGGGTGACCCCAGGTCCGGGCGTGGAGCATCCACTGCCCCTCCGCCGCACCGCGTTCCAGAAACAGCCCTGAGTAGTGGTCCAGGCGCGCGAAGCCGGGGCTGTCAGGACGAGGATGCATCTGGTCGTGCCTACGGGTCGAGAGGTCCAGGATGCGCTCCAGCATCGCGAGGTCAGGTTCGCTCATCGCGCTGGCGAATGGGACTTCAAACAGCGTGGTTGCACCGCGTGGGGGTCGACCGGAGGAGCGCCCGGGCATCTGGCGACCCATCGATTGCCCCGCTCGGCGAGCCACCGCCTCGCTCCTTGCGAACGAATCGACGGCCGGAGCCGCTGCGGCATTGGCGACTGGCGGTTGCATCATCACGACGCCGGCAGCACCCAGCCGATGATCACGACGTACTGCGCGGCCGCAGCCATGATCACGAGCGCGTGGAAGACCTCATGGAAGCCGAATGTGCGTGGCCAGGGATCCGGTCGCCGCGACGCATACACCAGAGCCCCGGCGGAATAGAGCAGGCCGCCGGCACCGAGCAAGGCGAGCGGGACGGGACTGAGCAGTTGGACAAGCTGCGGAAGTGCGATCACGGCGATCCACCCCAATGCGAGGTAGCTGCTCGCGAAGACGGCGCGCGGTGCGTGGATCCAGCCGAGCGTGAACGCCACGCCGGCCGCAGCGCCCGCCCAGGCGACCGCCAGAACCATCCAGGCGAGCGCGCCGTGCAGCAGGACGACCGCGATTGGGGTGTAGCTCGCTGCGATGAACAGGTAGATCGTGCTGTGGTCGATCCGTCGCAGCAAGGGCTTGAAGCGCGCCGGCCCGGGCCAGCGGTGATAGAGCGCGCTGCCGCCGAAGAGCGCGATGAGACCAGTGCCGTAAACGGCAAGCGGGACGATCGCGCGAACAGTGGGCGCCAGCGCCACGATCACGACGGCCGCCGCGACGGCCACGACGGTTGCGACTGCGTGCGAGACCCCGCGCAGCCGCGGCACCAGCTGGTCAGGACCGCCCGCGATCACCACGCGCGCTCCCACCCCTTCAGCCTGCGCGCCGGCAAGGGGAGCACGTGACCAGCCAGACCGTCCGTGGGGATGCGGAGCTCACGGGTCGAACTCCAGAACGGAGTACGCGCTCCAGCCGAGAACCTCGCAGCATCCACCCTCCGCGGAGATGTCAGTCTCGCGCCACACCACAAACGGCTGGCGCGCGCCCATGTCGAAGATCGCCATGACGGTGCCGCCCCTCAGGGGATCCGGCCTGCCCACCTCCGTCATGCAGTCGATGCTGCCCCTGCGCGTCCACAGCTTCTCGATTCGGCGCGTGCGGGGAAGCCGGCCCATGTCGAGCTCCACGCGTGTCCGCATGTCGCGATATGCAAGCTCCACAGCGCGGCCGTTATCCTCGCTGGAGACGCCCGGGATGAAGAACGCGGTCATCCGCAGCTACAGCCCGCGCTCGCGAGCGTCCTTGCTGAGCGCGACGCTGAGCGCGGCGGGCTGCGTCCGAGCCTCGAGCTCAGTGATTCGCTTGCTTTGCCGCTCCGATTCTCGATGAACCGAGTCCTGAAGCGCCTCCACGAGCTGCTCCAGATGCTGGACACGCGCTTGCAGAGCCTGCAGGGCGACCGTGTCATCCTTGGGCGCAACCTGCGGCCGCGCCGTAGCTGAAGGGTCGGCCGTGCGGCGGATCTGCCGGATCCGCGCAGTCAGCCCCTCTCGCCCAGGCATGGTTTCAGCCCTTCGCGGGACGTCTGGAGCCGGACGGGAGCGGCGGGTAACGGCGGCGCTCCTCCTCGGTCATCTGCCGGATGACCAGCTGGCCGGTCTCGACCTGCTCAGCCACGAGCTCCAGCTTCTCCCGCCGTTTCTCCTCGGCGCGTTCTCGTGCCGTCTTCATCAGACGGCCCCACAAAGTGGGTTGGGCATCCCAGATCTCCCTTCGCCGGCGCGGTCACATTCGTCTGGCGGAGATTCGCTGCGTCGGCTAGGTGAACCTCGCGGGCTACAAACGTAGCCCGCCATTATTCACCGTAGCATGTGCATCCACCGTTCTTGTCAGGGCCGGTCGAAGGGAGTAGTGTTGTCCCGGCGCTGACCCCTGCGGCCATACGTTCAGCCTTGAGCTCGCAGTCCTCGCTGCGCACGGGCGCTGAGGCGTGGGACCCGGGGCTCATGATGGAGACCCGCGAAGCCAGTTCGCGGGACCCGACCGGAGACCGGATGCCACAACTTTCCCACCGCTCGACGCGCCCGCACCACGCCGTGTGTGCGCCGGTGGCTCACTGAGCGTGGAGTCATCCCAGCCGGCGGCCACGACGGAGATCACCGTCCTCGGTGGGGATCGCTACAGAGTCGACGGCAAGATCGCGGATGTCGAGCGGTTGATCCTCAGTGCCGCCAGGGGCTCGATCATGGAGCTCGCATGGTTCGTTGATGCAGACACGGGCGAGCGCATCGGGATCAACCCGGAGCACGTCGTCCTGCTGCGAGTTCCCCCGGCCTAGGTGTAGATCCTGAGTTCGTTGTTCCGCCAATGAGTTCGCCATCCGGTGCTCCTTGGCGGCTGAGAGCTGCCAAGCGATCAGTCCCAAGGAGGGCACCGGATGAAGCTGCACGGCCACGCCGGGCACAGCGTCAAAGGCCGCAAGTGGCTGGCCCGGTACCGGGCCGAAGGGCCCGACGGGCTGCTGGATCGCTCCTTTAGGTCCTTCAACGAGGCCCGCGGTCTTGGGGCTGACTTGTCCTATAGACAAGTGAGCCCCCAAACCCCCTCGGTCAGCCGGGCTTCAGGCAGAGAGCTCCCCGGCGAGGGCCGGCCAGACGTCCCGGGAGAGCCCCGCTATTCCCTTCGGATTCGCCGACCGCCCGGCTCAGTCCACGGCCACCCCGGTCAGACCGTCCTGTTATCAGCGGCCTGCTAGCGGGCCCCCGTCGCGCGCCGCAGACGGGCGTCGTCGATGCGCACGACGTCCCAGGCGAGCCCCAGCAGTTCGAGCAGGTGGATGATGGCGGCCGATGGATCGACCTGCCAGCGGCGCAAGCCGTGACGGTACGACGTCGGGAATGCGTGATGGTTGTTGTGCCACGCCTCTCCCCAGGTCGGGATCGCCAGCCATGCCAGGTTTCGAGATTGATCGCCGGTCTCATACTCGCGACGGCCGAAGAAGTGGCAGAGCGAGTTGATGCTGAAGGTCGCGTGATGCAGCAGGAAGATCCTCGCCGCGCCGCCCCAGAGCAGCGCCGTGAGCCCGCCGATCGCCGATCCGCTCAGCGCCACGCCCAGCCCAAACGAGAACGCCAATCCCGCAATCACCCACAGCACGAAGGTGCGGTCGACGAACCGGATCATCGGATCCGCCAGCAGATCCTTGGCGTAACGGCGCTCGTCGGCGACCTCCATGTCCGTAAACACCCAGCCGATGTGCGCGTGCAGAAGCCCGCGCAGGGCGCCGCGCCAGCCGCAGCCGTGGCCGACATGCGGGCTGTGCGGATCTCCGACAACGTCGGAGAACTGATGGTGTTTGCGGTGGGTCGCGACCCAGTCGATGACCGGCCCTTCCGCGGCTGCCGAACCGAGCGCTGCCAGGGCAGCGCGCAGCAGGCGGCTGGTCTTGAAGCTGCGATGCGTGAACAGGCGGTGAAAGCCGACGGTGACCCCCGTTCCGATCACGGCGTAACTGACCGCCAGGACGAGGATGTCCTTCCAGTCGAGCAGGTTGCCGGCCCAGCCAAACCACATGCCGATGGCGAGCAGGATCGGCGGAACAGCTGTGACCAGGCCACTGGCGACTCGATCGACGAGCGGCATCGAAACCGGGCGCACTGCGGATGCGGTACCGGCCAGGGGAGGGGGTGTCATGGTGCCTCCTCGCCGCCATGAGGCGAGGCGCGCCGCATGGGTTCGCTCGGGTTCAACCGCCGGCGGTGGCCTAGGAAACGACTCTCCTGAGATGTCGGACGCACTCCGGCGGTCCTTCAGTGTCGGGCGGTTCCGTGCCGGCGGTCAGTCGATGACCCCAGCAGCATGTCGAGCGGGAGCTCGCACCACACGCTCGTCGTGCCGGCAGGGTTGCGCACCACTCCCCACGCCGAGGACAGCGCTTCGACGATCGCCAGCCCATACCCCCCGGACGCGCCGCGCTCCGGCGGCCGGAGGTGGGGTTGGAGGCGCGACCCTGGGTCCGTGACGGTGATTCGCAGCCGGTCCGGAAGCGCGGTGCACTCGAGCGTGAGGGTCTGGTGGGGACCGACGTTCGCATGGAGCACGCTGTTGGTGACCAGCTCGCTGACGATCAGTGCCAGGTCTGCCGCTCCCGTCTCGGCGAACTGGCCGCCGAGCTGCGACAGCACCGATCTCCGCGCACGGAGTGGCGCGCCCGTGCCGCCGGGAATCCGTAGCGAGATCGACCGTCGAGGATCCGGCGGATCGATGGGGAAGACGTTCAACCGGTGACCCCCGCGACGCCGCAGCCCGCCCCGGCCGCGACGTCGCCTGCCGTGACCGCGTCGCCGCGGCCCGCCAGATTTGCGACTCGCAGCACATCGCCGGCCGCCGCGATGAGCAGCGGCCGAGCTTGCTGTGCTCGCTTCCTGTTCGGAGATATGGGATCACGCATGAACGACCCCGATCCAACGGATTCGGACGTCTACCTGACGGACCGGAGGGGGCGGCCGTCATGCGTCCGCCGAGTTCGTCCCGCGCAACCACGTACAACCTGGGGGCGGGGCCTGTGGCCACCGCCGCGGGGTCGTATGTTCATGATACCCCGGGGCGGCGTGCGCCAGACACGATCCGTGCGCCGGCCACCATCGGGTTGTCGGCCGGTTGCCCGTGCTGCGGCAGCAGTATGCTGGCTCTGCGCAGCGTTTCGCCCGGGTGCTCTTCCCTCTCGGCCCGCGGGGATCTCGACCACAGACGAGAACGGGTGTGAGGCCGGCATGTCGCGAACCGAGGAACGGTTATCCGGGGGTGCGTTGAACGCGGCGCTCGCGAACGAGCTCGGCAAGCTGATCGCCGACTTCACCGGGCGGGGCGCGACCAAATCGCGGGCCTTCATCCACCAGGACCTCGTCGTGTGCGTGTTCGAGGACGGCGCGACCAGGGCGGAGCGAAACCTGGTGGCCGCCGGCAGGTCCGATCTGGTCCGAGTCCAGCGAGACGCCCTGCAACGCGCGATGGGACCGCAGCTCGTCGCGACTGTCGAGCGTCTGACCAGCCGCGCTGTCCGGACGTTCCTGAGCGGCATGGACGAGGAGGGTGGAGCGTCGATCGAGGCGTTCCTGCTCGAACCGGAACCGCCCGTAGACCCGGCAGCACTCGAATGACTCGACGGGGTCCCACTCAGTAGTAGCCTGTCCCGAAGACAGGGCCCGGTGGGGGTTCACGACCCTCGAGGGCCAGGTCAGAACAACGTGCGCCGGACGGCCAGGGCCTCGCGGGTCCTGCCGGACAAAGGAGCGACCGGATGGACAGTCCATCAGCCGACGAGGGACAGACGCCGCTTGCGGGCGGACGGCTCCTGGCCCAGATCTCCACCAGCATCGTGGCGATCCTGCGCGAGCATTACGGTCGCGGACCGATGAAGGCCAAGACGTATGCCCTCGACGACATCATCGTCGTCGTCATGCGGGGCAGCGGCTTCACCGCGCTGGAGCAGACGATCATGGACAGCGGCCAGCCGGGACGGGTCGTCGCGATGCGAGAGGAGTTCCAGAGCGTGATGGCCGAGCGATACAAGACCACCATCAACCAGCTCACCGGCCGCACGGTCATCGCGTTTCTCTCCCAAGCGCATGTCGACCCTGACATCACCGTGGAGATGTTCTTTGTGGACGGGCCGCTTCCCGGATTCGGCGCGGTCGAGGTCATTGAGCCGGAGTGAGGGGTGCGACCTAAGGGACGCGCTGTTCGTGCATAGCGGCTGGTCGGAGGGTAGGCTTCAGGGCACCCGCCCACGTTGTGACGAGGCGATGCGTGTGCACGAGGAGAGCGCGAGACAGCACGAGAGAGCGGCTGTGTCGTCTGATCGGCGTGCGAACGCTGCCTGGGCTGAGTTTGAGCGTCGGAGGGCGAAGCTCGAGCGTGAGGTGGCCGAGCTTGAGGCAGAGCGCGCCGAGGTGGAGCGGTTGCACGCGGGCCCGCGGGAGCCGCGGGATGACGCTGAACGGGCTGAGATTGAACATCGTCGGGCCGAGATCACGCACCGGGCCGAGCAGCTGGAGGCCGAGGAGGCGGAGCTGCGGCAGGAGCGCAGCAGGCTGCTCGATGAGCGCGAGTCGGCCGTGGAGGCTGGGGAGCGTGCGCTGACCACCCGCGAGACGGTGGCCGATGAGCGCGACGAGATCGCGAACGTGCGTGAGCGCCTTGCCAACGACCGTGAGCGGCTGGCGAACGAGCGTGAGGACCTGGCAGATCAGCGAGAACGTACGGCTGATGAGCGTGAGGGTGCCACCGAGGCGCGCGAGCGAGCGCGGCGGACGCGCATGGAAGACCAGCGCGAGCGCGAGAAATGGGGGCGCGAGCGCGAGGAAGCCGGCGGTCGCAGGGAGAACGCCGAGATCCAGCGCGAGAGCGCTGCGAGCCAGCGGGCGGCCCTCGAGTCAGGAGCCCCCGAGGCCGATCCTGGCGCTGAACCGCCGGCTCACGAGAGTTCGCCGCCGCCCTAGGCCCTGCCGCACGGAACGATCAACCCGCCTCCATCGGAGCGCCGGCGAGCCGTGACGGCGCCCCGGCGGTCGCGGGATCGTTGGCGATGGGCGGCGGCATCCGCTATGGTCGGTGTCGGCTGGGCGTCCGCCTGGCTGTAACCGCAGTGCCCCGCGTTTCGCCAGTTCGCTGTTCCCCAGCGCCCCTCGTGTCACGCAGCGCACGTGTACGAAGGAGGGCGATCATGCCCACAGGAACCGTGAAGTGGTTCAGCGACGACAAGGGCTTTGGGTTCATCACCCCTGATGAGCCGGGCAAGGACCTGTTTGTGCACCATTCATCGATCCAAGGCGACGGCTACCGGTCTCTCGCCGAAGGCGCCAAGGTCAGCTACGACACCGAGCAGGGCCCGAAGGGTCCCGCGGCGGCCAACGTCGTACCCGTCTGATCCGGCAACAGCGATGGGGACACCTGTCCCCATCGCTGCATCCACTCGGCCGGAGCTCCAGATGCGCCACGCTCCAAGCCGCACCTCAGCGACGAACCGCCCGACGGTGACTCGCCAGATCGCTCGCAACGCGTCAACCAGGAGACGGTGATGACCTCACGCGGCAAGAAGAAGACCACGATGGCCAAGCTCAGCCGCGAGGCCCGGCTGCGCGAGCGCCGCCTCGAGAAGCAGGCGCGGAAGGAAGCCCGGCGTGACGCCGCAGCAACCGAACCGCACCGGGACCTGCCACCGGCCGATCACAACACCTCCCATCAGCACGGCTGAGACCGTCGGCCCGACGCACCACCCAATTGCTCTGAGACTCACCTCGGCACGCCCTCGCTCTCGCGTTCACCGGCGTTGTCGCCTCTGAGAAGTCCGCTCGCCGGAGCCGCGAGCCTCGCTCCGACCAGCCCGCCCCGGTCGGCGAAGGAACGCCGGGGGAGGCCACGGCCCGGCCAGGACCCCAGGCTCAGGATCAAGCATCGCTGCTGACCCGCCCGCTCGCACCGGGCCAAGCTCAGGTGACGGTGCGATGTCGACGACAGCGATGCTGTCGTCGACTCGCAGCCAGCCGGGATCCGGTGTAAACCAGCCCTGGCTTCGCTCCGATGTCAAACCTCCTGCTAACCGATACCGGCGACGCCGCCGGTCCCGACGCGAGCGGTGCACATCGACCCACAACCAGAGGAGGCGCCATGCCTCAGCAAGACATCGTCGATCACCCCAATGTCCAGGGCCTGGTGGTGCAGGCGCGCGACCATCTCGCGGCCGGTGATGACAAGGAGGCGGCGCGACTTCTCACCGACGCTGCCTACCACACGCACGACCCGGACATCGAACGACAGGTACGCGAGCTCGCCGCGCAGGGGCTGGAGCGCGCCGGGCGGTTCCGCAAGGGCCGCTGGGAGGAGATCATCCGCATCGCCGACCTGCGCGCTCAGCGGACATGACGCCATAGGCCGGACCGGCCCCTAAGGTCTGACGACCGAAACCGATCTCAGCGCGCCGCGAGCGCAGCGCGGCACGCCCGGCCCTCAGCGGCCACGGCAGCGGGTGTGTCAACTGCGCGCCGCCGCGTAGCTGTTCCACAGGTACTTGGCGGCGTACGAGCGATATGGGCGCCAGGCCAGGGCGCGCTGCGCCGCGTCGGCGACGCCCGGCAGCTCGATGAGGCCGTCGAGACGCACCAGCGCGCGGCGCAGCCCCATGTCGCCGGCGGGAAACACGTCCGGCCGTCGCATGGTGCGCAGCATGAACACCTGTGCCGACCACGGGCCGATGCCACGGAGCGCGACGAGGTGCGCCAGCACCTCGTCGTCGGACAGCCGCTGCAGGTCGGCGAAGCGCAGGTCGCCGGCGGCGACCGTGGCGGCGAGCTCGAGGACCGCGCGGGCCTTGGGATAAGAGAACCCGATCGCTCGCAGCGAGTGGGGCGTCATGCCCGCCAGTCCGGCGGCGGTGATCTCGCCGCCGAGCGCGTCGCGCAACCGCGTGAACACCGCGCGGGCCGCGACGCGGCTGATCTGCTGGCCGATGATCGACAGCGTCAGCGCGCTGAGCGGGTCGGTGACCCCGGACTCGGTCGTCGGCTGGTGGGCGTCGACGGGACCCTGGGCGCGGGCGAGGCCGGCGATCGGGTCGTCGAGGCCGGAGAGGACGCGCCAGGCCCGCTCGCGCTCGGCGGGTCCGGCCGGGTCGCCCCGGCCGGCGGGGTCAGGCGGAGTGGGGCCCGGGGTGACCGTCAGCGTGATGGAGAGTGGGTCGGCTCCGCCCCGTCCCGGCCGAGCCGGTCGCGCACGTAGTCCTGGAAGTGGCCGATCAGCGTCTCGACGCCCCCCAGCACCCAGCCCCGTTCGATGATCCCGGCCGAGCTCCCCCGCTGGGCCGCCTCGACGAGCGCCGTGTCCTCCGCGCCCACCCGGTCGTCGAGGGCGAACAGGTCGGCGATCCAATGCTCGTCGGCGGTGTCGGCGAACCAGTAGTCGAGGTAACCCGCGCACGTCACCGGGCCGGTGGGCCACAACGGACCAATTGACAGATTCGGATGGCCGGGAAGCGCGTTGAACTTCATGGTCGGAAACCACAGGTGGAACTGCGCCGAGTCGACCTCGCCGTGCGCGTCGATCGGCCCGCGGCCATCGAGAGAGCGCGGATCCACGGGTGCCAGCTGGCTGGCCCGCCGCCCGGCGGCGCGCAGCTCCAGCCGTCGCTCGTCGATCACCTGAACATAGGTTCGGTGGTTGACGGGGCAGTGGTAGCACTCCAGGTAGTTCTCGAGCGCGATCTTCCAGTTGGCGCGGATCTCATAGCGCACCCGCCGGTTGATCCGCAGGGAGTCGACATCGAGCCCGTGCTCGGCCACCACCTCCGGAAGGTCGCCGAGCGCGGTCGAGAGAGACTCGGCCTCCGGGTCCGGATTGGCGAACACGAACGGTCCCCAGGTGCCGACCGAGACCGGTACCAGCCCCAGGCGGCCGGCATCGAAGGCCGGATCGTCGTCACCGCGGGGAGCGGCCCGCAGACAGCCGTCCAGGCCGTACGTCCAGGCGTGGTACGGACACTGGAGCGTGCTCCGCTTCCCGGCGCCCGCGGCCACCACCGCGCCGCGGTGGCGGCAGACGTTGAGAAAGCCGCGCAACACTCCGTCGCCGTCCCGGGTGACCACGATCGGCAGCGGGCCCGTATCCGACGCGAAATAGCTGCCCGGCCCGTCCAGCTCGCCCAGGTGGCCGGCGTACTGCCAGGAGCAACGGAAGATCCGCTCCATCTCCAGCGCCAGGATCGCCGGATCGGAGTACCAGGACCAGGGGATGGTGGGGCGGCCGGCGATTCGGGTGGGTGGCTCGGTGAGGGTCATCAGGCCCCGTCGCGCGGGAATCGATGCGTGAAGGTCCGAGCGTGGATGCGAACGTTGTCCTCGAAGGCATCCAGCGCCGTGGTCACGATGAACTGCTCCGCATCGCAGGTCATGGTGCTCGTGGCCACGGTACGCGTCTTCCAGCCCGGGCGGGCGAGTGACACCTCCACCCGGGTGTGCACGGCAGCCGACAGGGGGTCACCCTCGACGACGCGATACGTGGTGAGGTTCTCCTCGCCCATCTCGGTGTCGGTGGCGAAGATCCGGGTGCACGAAGGGTGCCAATCGAACTCGACCTCGACCTCCCCGGTCGACAGGTCCTTGCGGACGCGGCGACCGCCCGCGCGCACCATCGTCTTCTCGGTGGCCAGCGGCGTGCCGCTCTCAGGCGCTCCGAACGGCCGCAGCCCAGCGTCGAGCTCGCTGGGCCGGCGGCGCGGGAGCGATAGCACGCTCCCGGCCCCGCAGCTCACCGTCAGCGTGCCCGGCTCCGGCGAGGGCCAGGCCATCGGCCAGTAGGCGTTGGACACCGCCAGGCGGACGCGATGCCCGGCCGGAATCGCATACGCCGTCGACTGGAGCGGCACGGTGACGACCACCGGTTCGCCGAGCGGCATCGCGACGGTGCGGTCATGGCCCTCCCGGCGGGCCAGATTGAGCAGTCCGCGGGCGATCAACGTGGAGGCTCCGTCCGGTGCGACATCGCACACCCGGACCGCCACCAGCGCCCAGGGGCGATCGACGCTGCATTCGAGGCGGGCCTCGCCCTTGCCCAGCAGTTCGACTCGTTCGGCCAGAGGTGCGCTGTCCCAGCACAGCGAGGCGCCGTCGTCGGCGCGCTGGTCAAGCGCAAAGTCGGCGGGGCTGCCATCGCCGCACCATACGCCGCCGTCGACGCCGGTCCCCTGGGGGCTGCAGACGCTGCGCACGCTCGTCGCCGGGTCCGGGGCGCCCGCCTCGTCCAGCGACTCGGCGCCCAGCATGAACGTCCAGGGTTCGATCGCCGGCGAGGGCCAGGACGGATCGGCCACCCATCTCCCGGGCCGCTGGGCATAGGAGCCGGCCGGTGCGACCGGCTCCTGCATGTAGCTGACCAGCCGGGGCTCTGAGAAGAAGCCGTTGTCGACGCCGTCGAGGCTGGCGGCGAAGAACCGCACGCACTCCTGGAGGAAGCCGATGGCGGGGCCCGGGGCGCCGTGCTCGGGACTGGTGTGGCCCCACGGACCGATCAATCCCCGGACCGGGCTGCCCACGTGCTCGGCGACGCGGAAGACCATGTCCCGGTAGCCGTCGCTCCACCCGCCGACCGCGAACACCGGGCAGCGGATGGCGCTGTAGTCCTGGCACGGGGACCCCTGCTCCCAGTATGCGTCGCGACGTTGGTGACTCAGCCACGGCTCGATGAACGCCCTGGCGCCGCGGAGCCGCTCGAGCCAGGCCTCGCGCCAGCCGGGGCCGGCCACGGTGGGGTCCGGCGGCTGGTTGAGGTAGGCCAGCATCGACGTCGCCCACTGGGCCATGTCCATGGCCGAGACGCACCCGCCGATGTAGTGGACGTCATCGGCATAGCGGTCGTCCGAGGCGTGGATCGCCACCACGCCTCGCAACTGCTCAGGGTGGCGGGCGGCCATCTGCAGGGCGGCGAAGCCGCCCCAGGAGACGCCGATCATGCCGATCGACCCGGTGCACCACGGGCGGTCGGCCAGCCAGGCGATGACCTGCCCGGTGTCGCGTTGCTCCTGCTCGGTGTACTCATCCTCGAGGATCCCGGAGGAATCGCCGCTCCCGCGGAGGTCCACCCGGGCGAACGCGAATCCGCGCGCCGCGAAGTAGGTCCCCCAGTCGGCGTCTCCGATCGCCGTGCCGTCGCTCTTGCGGTACGGGACCGCGTCCAGGATCGCGGACACCGGGCGGCGGCCGGAGTCCTCGGGAAGCCAGAGGCGGATCGCCAGGCGCACGCCGTCCGGCAGGTGCACCCAGTCGTTGTCGATGACGCGCACCGCGCGGGCCCCGACGTCGCTTTGGCCTGGCTGGGATTGACGGCGGCTCATCCGGACCGTACCGTACCTGTTCCCGATATGCGAAAGCAAGTTTCGGTAAATGAAAGTTCAGTCGGCACGCTGGCGCGCGGGCTCGACGTGCTGGAGCTGTTCACCTCGGCCGGGCCTGAGCTGTCTCAGAAGCAGATCTCCGAGATGCTGGGCCTGCCGATGCCGACCGTGCATCGCCTGGTGGCGGTGTTGACGGAGCGCGGCTGGCTGAACCGTGACCCGTCGACGCGCCGGCTGCGGCTCGGTCTCGAGGTGGCGCGGCTCGTCCCCGCGTTGCTGGCCGGGATGCGGCTGCCTGAGCTGGCTCGCCCGCACGTGCTGCGCCTCGTCTCCCACGTTCAGGAGACCGTCAACGTGGCGATCCTCGAGGGCGGCGAGGTCGTCTACCTGCTGAGCGAGGCCGGCGACCGGCTGCTTGCCCCCCGGGTCTCGGTCGGTATGCGATTGCCGGCGCACTGCACCGCGCTGGGCAAGTGCCTGCTGGCGCAGCTGCCGGAGGAGCTGGCGCGCCTGACGCTCGGCGAAGAGCCCTACGAGCGGCGCACCAGCCGCACGCGCACGACGTGGAGGTGGCTCGCCGCCGACCTCGCCGCGATCCGCACCACCGGCGTGGCCATCTCGGAGGAGGAGTACGAAGTGGGGCTGGTGGCGATTGCCGTGCCGGTGCGCTGGATCGACGGTCCCGGCACGGCAGCGCTCAACGTGTCCCTGCCGGCCGCCCGCGCGACCTCCGAGGTCCGCGACGAGCTCACCCGGCGCCTGCTCCAGGCCGCCCGGGAGATCGATCGCGAGATGGGCGTTCCCGGAGCCCGGCGGTGACCGGGGAGGCGGGGATCGCCGAGCTGGCGGCGGCGGCGGACAGCTTGGCGCGGTCGCTCGCCCCGCTCGTCGAGGCCGAGCCCCAGCTGCGCTACCAGGGCATGCCCTCCGACGGCGATTCGCGGGCCGTGTACGCGGCGCTGGGCGCCGGGGGATGGATCGGGGTTCACTGGCCGCCGGCGCTGGGCGGCCGCGGGCTCAGCGCGCTGCACACGCTGGCCTGCGAGGAGCGGTTCGGCTACCGGTGGCTGCCGCTCTCCGGTTATCTGCTGTCCGTCAAGACGATCGGCAACGCGCTGCTGCGGTTCGGCAGCCAGGCGCTCCAGCAGCGGCTGGTCCCGGAGGTGGCGGCCGGGCGGGTGCTCTTCTGCCAGGGGTTCTCCGAGCCTGATGCCGGCTCCGATCTGGCGTCGCTGCGCACCGCTGCCCGCCGGGAGCGCGATCGGTTCATCGTCAGCGGTCGCAAGATCTGGACCTCCAGCGCCGAGTACGCCGACTGGGTCTACCTGGCCGTGCGCACCGATCCCCAGCGCGACCGCCACCGCGGGCTGTCGGTGCTGGTGGCCGACATGAACACGCCCGGGATCACGGTGACCACACATCGCACCCTGGGCGGGGGGACGCTCGGCGAGCTCACGCTCGACGAGGTCGAGATACCGGCCGAGCAGCTGGTCGGCGAGCTGCACGGAGGCTGGCAGGTGCTGATGGGCACCCTGGACTACGAGCGCGTGACGAGCGAGAAGGTCGGAACGGTCCTGTGGCTGCTTGACGCTCTGGCGCCGCTGGCCGATGACCGGGGGAGGCGCCAACAGCTGGGTCGGCTGCGCGGCGCCGCCCAGGCGGCGCGGCTGCACGGGCGCCGGGCGGCGCGGCTGCTGGAGGCGGGGCGGCCGGCCAGCGGCCAGAGCTCGATGGCCAAGCTGTCGGTGGCGGAGCTGATGCAGCGCGTGGCCGCGTTCGCCGTCGACCTGCTCGGACCGGCGGGATTGCTGGAGGAGGGAACCGGGACGCTGCGGGGCCGCATCGCCGCCTTCCAGCGCGCATCGGTGGCCACCACCATCTCCGGAGGGGCGGCCGAGATCCAGCGCACCGTGATCGCCCGCCGCGAGCTGGGGTTGCCGCCGCGATGACCTGTCATCTGCCCCTCGAGGGCCTCCGGGTCCTCGAGTTCGCCCAGTACGTCGCCGGTCCGTTCGCCGGCATGCTGCTGGCCGACCTGGGCGCCGACGTGATCAAGGTGGAGCCGCCCGGGGGCGACGCCTGGCGGCGCTACGAGCCGTTCGCCGAGGGCGAGAGCCGCTACTTCTACGCCCTGAACCGCAACAAGCGGTCGGTCGTCATCGACCTGAAGGACGCCGAGGGGCGCCGGGCCAGCCGGGCGCTGATCCGGTCCGCCGACGCGGTGCTGCACAACTTCCCGCCCGACCGGGCACGTCGCTTCGAGCTTGACCGCCGGAGCGTGCGCCGGATCAATCCGGACGCGGTCTGGTGCTGTGTCTCGGCACTCGGCAGCGACGGCCCCGAGGCGTCGCTGCCCGCCTTCGACCTCATCGCCCAGGCGCTGTCCGGGCTGCTGCTGGCCAACGCCCGGGACTCCGGCCCGGTTCCCCAGCGGGCCGGCGGAATCGCGATGGCTGACTTCACGGCCGGGCTGCTGGCGGCGATCGCCGTGCTCGCGGGCTTGGCCGGACGCGAGCGCGACGGCGGCGCGCCGGGGCTGGAGGTCTCCCTGCTCGGCGCGGGCCTGGCGGTCCAGGCCCAGAGATTCGTGTCGGTGGAGGCGCTCGACCGCGCCGCGCGCGACCGCCCCGGACAGGGCCGGGCGCCGGCGACCGCCGACGATCTCGCGCGGCAAGCCGGAGCGCAGCGTTCCCGTGACGAGCTGGAGCCGTACTACCGCGCGTACGCCGGCGCGGACGGTTTCCTCGTCCTGGCCTGCCTGAACGAGCGCCAGCGCGTGGCTGCCGCCGGCGTGCTGGGTCTCGAGGATCCGTGGTCGGCCAATCCGCAGGCGCCCCCCGCCGACGCCGGCGAGCGCGACCGCCGGCTGGCCCTCGTCGCGGATTTCGAGCGCCGCGTCGCCACCGAGCCAGTGGGGCGGTGGGTGAGGCGCTTCCGTGCCGCTGGTGTGCCCGCGTCCGAGGTGCGTCTCCTCGATGAGCTGTTCGACCATGACCAGGTGCGGGCCAACGGGCTCGTACACACGCTCGCCCACGACGGGGTCGGCCCGGTGAAGCTGCTCGGTTCCCTGTTCAAGATCGACGGCGTCGTCACCCCTCCGCAGCGGCCGATTCCGGCCCTGGGCGAGCACACCGCGGAGGTGCTGGCCCAGTGTCGCCGAGCCCGGACGTGATCGCTCAACGTGAAGAGGCGCGGGCGTTTGCCCAGAGCGTCGGCGCCCTGCTGGACCGCCATGTCCCGGGCGAACCTGTCTGGACTCCCGGCGTGACGCCGGCTCGCCCCGGGCCGGAGCTGACCGCTCGGCTCCGGGAACTGGGCTGGGACACGCTGGCGCAGGATCCAGAGCTGGTCCTCTGCGCCGGACTCGGCGCCGTGGAGCTGGGCCGCCGGCTGGCGCCGCTTCACCCCGTCGACCGCCTCCTCGGCGCCGGCCCGGTCGCCGGCGATCTGATCCGCTCGCTCGGGACCGAGCGCGTGGCGCTCGTGCATGAGCACGGCGCGGCGGTGCGCCGGCCGGTGATCAGAGCCGAGCCCGTCGCCTCGGCCGATGGGCTGGACGTGCACCGCGTGGTGGAGCTGGGCGAGGCGCTCGAGACCCCCGGCGGCACCGGGCGGGCAGCGGCTGACGCCTGGACGGCGGCGAGCATCGGGTATCTCGCCGGCCTCGGTCAGGGCGCGCTCGATCTGACCGTCGGATACGTGCGACAGCGTCGAGCCTTCGGCGGCCCGCTGGGCGCCCTGGCGCCCGTGCAGCAGCTGCTCGCCGACGCCGCGACCGCCGTGCGCGGCGTCGCCTTGCTGGCCGCCGAGCCGCCGGACAGCGACGCGCTGGCCCACGCCGGCCCCGCCGTGGCCGAGGCGTGTGCGGCCTGCCAGCAGGCGACCGGCGCGGTCGGCTTCACTCTCGAGTACCCCCTTCACCGTTACACCCAGCGCGCGCGGGCGCTCAGCGCATGGAACGACGCGCTGCTCGCCGGCTGATCGGCGCGGGAGGCCGATCAGCCGGCCAGGGCGCGCTGCAGCTTCTCGTCGCGGCGGATGAGCTCCAGGGCGTAGGCGCCGCGGTCCGGCGCATAGCCGGAGCCGATGAGCATGCGGGCCCCTGAGGACAGGCCGTCTGACCCCAGCGCGGCCTTCGTGAACGAGGTGGCCATCGCGAAGAACAGCACCGTCCCGTGATCGGCGGTGAGCAGGATCGCGGCGGCCTCGCAGTCGGTGGCATTGACGACGACCACCGTCAGGTCGGCGCGGGGCACTCCGGCCTCCTCGAGGCTCTGGAGCGCCCCGATGGCGTTGCGGAGGTCGACCCGGAGGGCGACGTCGCACAGGCTGAGCCGGCGGGCGCGCTCGCAGATGCGCTCGTCGGCATCGATCAGGACGACCCGCGCGGCCCGGGCCAGCGAGTCGCGCGCCGCCGCGAGCGCGAGCAGGCCGGCATGGCCGCCGCCCAGGACGAGCACGGTGCGGGTCTCGGCGTCGATCAGCGAGCGGGTTTGCGACGCGGCATTGCAGACGTCGAGCGCCGCCAGGGCGGCATCGAACGGAAGGTCGTCCGGGTAGGCGATCCACGGGGCGCCGGACGGGAGGTAGGTGGTGCCGTCGACGCGCACGTGCGGGCTGGAGCAGTCAACCTCGCCGACCGTGTCGAGCCGCAACGGGGTGAGGGTGAGCGACACCATCGTGACGATGCGTGAGCCGATCGGCGGCGGGTCAGGGTACGCGTCGCCGACGGCGCGGACCGTGCCGGTGAGGATGCCGCCTGAGCCGGTGACCGGGTTCTGGAGCTTGCCGCGCTCGGCGACGATGCCCAGAATCGCCTCGCTGACCTTCACCGGGTCGCGGCCGTTTGACTCCACCAGCTGGTGAAAGCTGCTCGAGTCCACGCAGAGTGTGTCGACCGCGATCTCGACCTCGTACGGCTGCAGCGGCAGGGTCGTATCCAGCCGCAGCGCCGCCTGCGGCAGCGCTCCCGGCGGCTCGATCACCCGCCGGGCGCCGAGCGCCTCGATCGGCGAGGTCATTCCGGCGAGGCGAGTCCCAGGAGCGTTCGCGCCTGTTCCTGGGTCGCGACCTCGCGACCGACCGCGTGCGCCAGGTCGACGGCCGCGCTGACCAGCGCGGCGCTGGAGGGGGCGAGCACTCCCCGGCTGATGTACACCGCGTCCTCGAGTCCGGTCCTGATGCACGGGGCGCCGTGGAGGAGGGCGAGCGCGAGCATCCGCGGGTGATGGCGTCCCACGCAGGTCACCGTCCAGAACGTCTCCGGAGGAAGCGGTCGCAGCATGGCGCTCAGCGCCTCCGGCGAGGCGTCGATGCCACCCGGCACTCCGAACACCAGGTTGATCCGCATCGGGTCCGGGATCAGGCCATCCTCGAGCCAGCGGACGGCGCTGACGACGTGGCCGACATCGAACGCCTCCACCTCGAGCCCAATCCCGGCCCGTGTGGCTCGCTCGATGATTCCCCGGGCGGCCGGCGGCGGCGTGATGAAGGTCTCGTCGCCGAAGTTCATCGACCCGGACTCGACGCCGGAGAGGTCAGGCTCAGCGGCCAAGCCGGTGGTGCGCTCCTCGATCGTCATGTCGTTGGAGCCGCCCGTCGAGACCATGGTGATCAACTCGCTGCGCTCGCGGATGCGCGAGATCACATCCTGGAAGAGCTCCGGGCGCCCGCTGGGCGTGCCGTCGTCCTCGCGCACGTGCAGGTGCACCACGGTCGCGCCCGCCTGCGCCGCCTCGACGCTCTGCTCGGCGATCTCCGCCGTCGTGTACGGGATATTGGGGTTGTTGGTGCGAAAGACGTCAGCGCCCGTCGGAGCGACGGTCACGATCACCGGGTTGCTGTTCCAGGCCTTGGCGCGGCGAGTCGCCGCAGGTGCGCCGGCAGGAGTTGCCATTGGCCCGGCAGCCTAGGGAACGTCCGTTGGCTCAGTCAAGCCCGCCAGCGCGCTGACGGCCAGGCCGCCGAGCGTCGCCAGGTCATATCCGCCCTCCTGCACGACGACCGCGGGGCCGAGCTGGGAGATCCGCGCGGCGGCCGCGCGGTACCCGCCGGGGCTGACCCGCAGCGGGCTCTCCGGATCGGAGGCGGCCGCGTCCAGCCCCAGCGAGAGCACCAGGGCGTCGGCGCTGCGGGCCCGGACGTCGCCGCACAGCACATCGACCGCGGCCAGCCACTCAGGGTCGCCCGCGCCGGGCGCCACCGGCACGTTGCGGTTGGCGCCGAGGCCGGCTCCTAGGCCCCGCTCGCCGGCGCCACCGACGTAGTGCGGGAACCAGCCGGCGTCGGGATCGACGTGCACGCTGCCGACGTACACGTCGCTGCGACCGTAGAAGATCGCCTGGGTGCCGTTGCCGTGGTGGGCGTCGATGTCGATCACCGCGACGCGCGCGGCGCCCGCCCGGAGCAGTGCCTGGGCTGCGATCGCGGCGTTGTTCAGGTAGCACGACCCCCCGTAGGCGGACGCACCGGCGTGGTGTCCGGGCGGCCGGCATAGGGCGTAGGCGGATGGCGCTCCCGCCGCCACCAGGTCCGCGGCGGTCAGCGCGGCGTTGGCCGCGGCCCTGACCGCCTCCCACGTGCCGGGGCCGATCAGCGTCATCGTGTCGTAGCAGAACCTTCCGAGTCGTCCGTGGATCGCCGTCGGCGATCGCGCCGGTAGTCCGGAGAGCAGGCCTTCGGTCGGAAAGATGTACGGCACGACCCGCGGGCGCGCGTGGCCGGACGGGTAGCCGGCCGCCTCCCAGTCCGCCCAGACGGTGGAGAGGTGCTCGACCAGCGCTTCGTCGTGGACGGCCAGGATCGCGTCATCGCCGTGCCGGGTCGCGGGGACGATTTCGGCGCCGGCGGATCGGAGTGCGTCGAGCAGCACGGTGGCCCGGGCCGGGACCTCCGTCCCGGGCTCCCACACCCCCAGCCAGACCTCACCTTCTGGTTGGTGGCGCAGGCAGTCGTCGTCCCACACGACCGGCAGGCCCGGCACGCCGGCCGGCGGTGCGTAATGATCAGCCTGTGACACGTGCAGCTGACTTGGGGATCACGATCGGCATCCTGCCCAGCGGCCCCACCGGTTCGATCACGGACGTGCCCGGCGTCGGTGTCGGCCACGCCACCGTCTGGCGGGACGAGCCTCCGCCGCCGGCCGGGCGCGGGATCGCCCGGACCGGCGTGACGGTCGTCGACGCGGGTGGGAACCTGTTCCGCAGCCCGGTCCCGGCCGGAGGCGCCGTCCTCAACGGAGCCGGCGAGTGCACCGGGTTCCTGGCCGCCGGAGAGTGGGGGCTGGCCGAGAGCCCGGTGTTCCTGACCTCGACGATGCAGCTGGGGCGCGTGTACGACGCGGCCTGCGAGCTGCTGATGGCCGAGGATCCGGGCATCGGCGTCGACGACGTGATCATCCCGATCGTCGCCGAGTGCGACGACAGCTTCCTCAACGACGCCCGGCAGATGCAGGTGACCCGCGCAGACGTCGCCGAGGCGCTGGCCGAGGCCCGGGCCTCGGTGGGGGGGCGCGTGCCGGACGAGGGCGCGGTGGGCGCCGGAACCGGGATGAGCTGCCTGGGCTTCAAGGGCGGTATCGGGACTGCGTCGCGGCTGACCCCGTCTGGGCACACCGTCGGGGTGCTCCTTCTATCCAATTTCGGCGAGCGCCGGCGGCTGACGGTGGACGGGGTCCCCGTCGGCCGGCTGCTCGAGCCGGGGGAGGACGGCCGGAGCGGCACCCGCCTCCCGGCGGATCCTGCATTGTGATCGCCGTGACCGACGCTCCGCTTGACGCCGCCGCATGCACGCGGCTGGCTCGGCGGGCCGGCCTGGGCCTGGCCCGGACCGGCTCCACCGCCAACCACGGCAGCGGCGAGATCTTCCTGGCGATGGCGACCGGCCTGCGCGGCCCGCGGGCCGGCGACGGGAACGGTCCCACCCGCCCATCCACCCGCCCATCCACCCGCCCATCCACCCGCCCATCCACCCGCCCCCGCGGTGACCGGAGCGGCCCTGGACCCGTTCTTCGCGGCGGTGGTGGAGGCGACCGAGGAGGCGGTTCTGAACAGCATGCTGGCTGCGCCGACGGTGACCGGCCGCGACGGCAACACCTCGCACGGCCTTCCAGCTGAGCTGGTCCAGGAGCTGGTGCAGCGTGAAATCGACGAGGAGGCAGAGCGGTGACGATTGAAACTGAACTGGCGGCCGGCCGCGACCGGCCGGACCCGCCGATCGCGCCGCGCCGGCCGTCGGTCCGTGAGCTGCACGGCGAGAGGGTTGTCGACGACTACGGGTGGATGCGCGACCCGGATGAGCCGGCCTTCCGTCAGTACCTCGCCGATGAGCGCGCCTACTACGACGCCCGCAGCGGGCACCTGGACGGGCTCGCCGAGCGCCTGGCGGCCGAGGCCGCCGGTCGAATCCCGGCGGGAGCCGAGGATTCGGTGGGCTGGCATCTGCGCGGGTTCACGTACCGCACCCGGATCCCGGAGCACAGCGACAACCTCCAGCTGCTGCGCTCGCGCGATGGGGAAGCCACCGAGCAGGTGTTGCTCGACGAGAACCTTCTCGCCACGCGGACCGGATACGTCGAGGTGGGCATCCGCGAGCCCAGCCCGGACGGCGCTCTGCTCGCCTGGTCCGCCGACTGGAGCGGGGCGGAGTTCTACGAGCTGCGGATCCGGGATCTGCGTACCGGGGAGGACCTGCCGGACGTGATCGCGTCCACCTACCCGGGGGTGGCCTGGTCTGCCTCCTCGGAGCACCTGTTCTACCTGGTGCCGGACGAGCTGCACCGCCCGTTTCAGGTCTGGCGGCACCGGGTGGGCACCCCAGCGGCCGACGACGTCCTGGTGATGGAGGAGCCGGATCAGCGCTGCGAGCTGACCCTCCATGCCTCGCGCAGCGGCGAGTTGGCGGTGATCACCGCTGCCTGGCGGGATACGACCGAGGTCCGGGTGATCGCCCTGGGACAACCGCTCAAGGACCCGGTCCTGGTCGAGCCGCGGCACCCGGGCACCGAGTACCGGATCGATCACGCCCGGGGATCCGCCGGAGGGGAGGGCACCCTGTACCTGGTCACCGACTCCGGGGCGCCGGAGTTCACGTTGATGCGAGCACCGCTCGCGGCGCCGGGGCGCGCCGGCTGGGAGCCGGTCGACTGCGAGGCGATCGCGCCGGCGCGGGCGGACACCCGGCTCCTGCGCTGCGACGTCATGGCTGACCACCTGCTGCTCACGGTCCGCCGGCACGGCGAGCAGCTGCTCGTGCTCTGCGATCACGACGGCGGCAACGTCCGCGAGGTTCCGCCGAGCCTGCCGGCCGGCTCCATCAGGGTCGAGCATGCCGAGGACTACGACCGGGGCTCGGTCATCATCGCCGAGGAGTCGCTGATTGAGCCGCTCGCCTGGTACGAGCTCGACCTCGCCACCGGCGCCAGGCAGCTTCGCAAGCGGATGGAGGTCCCCAGTTACGACCCGGGGCGCTACCGGACCGAGCGCCGGACGGCCCGGGCCGCGGACGGCACCGCGATCCCGGTCACGCTGGTCCGCCGAGAGGACATCCCACTGGACGGCAGCGCGCCGTGCCTGCTGTACGGGTACGGCGCCTACGAGGTCACGCTCGATCCGGCGTTTGACCGCAGCCTTCCCTCGCTGCTTGACCGCGGGGTCGTCTACGCGGTGGCGCACGTCCGCGGCGGCGGCGAATGCGGGCGGGAGTGGTGGCAGCAGGGACGACTGCAGAACAAGCCAACCACCTTCACCGACCATCTGGCGGTCGCCGATTGGCTGGCCGGCGGGAGCGGACCGGGCGGCGCGGGCCTGGTCGACGGCCGCCGGATCGTGACCCGCGGCGTGTCCGCCGGCGGACTGCTCCAGGGGGCCGTGTACTCGATGCGACCAGATCGGTGGCGCGCGGTCGTCGCCGAGGTGCCGTTCGTCGATTGCCTGACCACGATGCTCGATGCCTCCATCCCCCTGACCGCCAACGAATGGGATGAGTGGGGGGACCCGCGGAAACCGGACGAGTACGCCTGGATCCGGTCCTACTCGCCCTACGACAACGTGCCGTCCGGCCGTCGGCCCCCCCTGCTGGTGACCGGCGCCGTCCACGACGCGAGGGTCGCGGTCCACGAGCCGGCCAAGTGGGTGGCGCGGCTCCGCGCGACCGACACGGAGGGCTCGAGGGTACTGTTCCGTCCTGAGCTCGGCGTCGGCTCCCACGGCGGGCCGTCCGGGCGCAGCGCTCAGCTGCGGTACGAGGCCGACCTCCAGGCGTTCATCCTCGACGCGATGGGGATTACGGTTTAGCCAGGATCGAGACGGCCGCGGGATCGGTCGCTGCCGGCCTACACCGTTTCCGCGGCCGCGCTCTCGGTTGGTTCGGGATCCCTGAGCGGGAAGTGGCAGGCGGCCTGTTGGGTCGGTCCGAACCGGCGCAGCTTCGGCTCCTGCGCCGCGCAGAGGTCCTGCGCCCGCGGGCACCGCGTTCGAAACCGGCACCCGGACGGCGGGTCGATGGGACTGGGCAGCTCCCCGCGGATCCCCACCTCGGTCTTGGCGCGCTCGGCCGCGGGATCCGGCAGCGGGATCGTCTTGATCAGGGCGTCGGTGTAGGGGTGCGCCGGCCGGCGGTAGATGTCGTCGCCGGTGCCCAGCTCGACCACCTTGCCCAGGTACATGACGGCGATCCGGTCGGCCAGGTACTTGACGACGGCGAGGTCATGCGAGATCACCACCGATGCTCGCTGATGCTCGGCCTGGAGGCGCTTCATCAGGTTCAGGACCTGTGAGCGGATCGAGACGTCGAGCGCGCTCACCGGCTCGTCGGCGACGATCACCTTCGGCTCCAGCATCAGGGCCCGGGCCAGTGCGATCCGCTGGCGCTGCCCGCCGGAGAACTCGTGCGGGTAGCGCTCCAGCGCGGTGCCGGGCAGGCCGACCTCATCCAGCAACTGCCTGATCTTGCGGTCCTGCTCCTGGCGGCTGCCCATCTTCTGGATGACGAGCGGCTCGCGGAGGATGGCCTGTACTCGCATCCGCGGGTCGAGCGAGGCGTAGGGGTCCTGGAACATCATCTGGAGGTCGCGGCGGGCCCGCCGCAGGCCCTTCCCGCGCATCCGGAATACCTCGCTCCCAGCCAGCGTGATCCGGCCGGCGTCAGGCCTCTCGACGCCGACGATCAGCTTCCCCAGCGTCGTCTTTCCGCAGCCGGACTCGCCGACCAGGCCCAACGCCTCGCCCGGGTCGACGTGGAGTGATACCCCGGACACGGCCTTCACCGAGTTGACCTTCCGTTGGAGGACCGCGCCGGCGGTCACCGGGTATTCGCGCACGACGTCGGCGATCTCCAGCAGGTGCCCGTCGGTGCGAGCCGCGGCCGCGACCGCGGTTTCGCCCGGGACGGAGACCTTCGGTTGCGCGGCCGGGCCGTCGACCGGGTGCCAGCAGGCGAACAGGTGCCGGGGGTCTCGTCCGGTCAGCGGGGGCTCCTCGGCGCGGCACTGATCGGTGGCCCGCGGACAGCGCGGGGCAAAGCGGCAGCCGGGGGGCGGGACGGTGAGGTCGGGAGGCAGGCCGCGAATGCTGATCAGGGCCTTGCGGTTGTCCTGGTCCAGCCGGGGGATCGAGCCCAGCAGCGCCTGGGTGTAGGGATGGCGCATGGCGCCGAAGATCTCCTCGGTCGACGCGGTCTCGACGATCCGTCCGGCGTACATGACGCTGATCCGGTTGGTCCGCCCGGCGACGACCCCCATGTCGTGTGTGACGAGCAGGGTCGCCATGCCCAGGCGTTCCTCCAGGTCATCGAGGAGCGCGAGGATCTGCGCCTGAATCGTCACGTCGAGCGCGGTGGTCGGCTCGTCGGCCAGCAGCACCTTCGGCTCGCAGGCGAGCGCGACGGCGATCATCACCCGCTGCCGCAGTCCACCTGAGAGCTGGTGCGGGTACTGCTCCAGGCGCTCCTTGGGCCGGGGCAGCCCGACGAGCTCGAGCACCTCGAACGCGCGGTCGCGCGCCTCGGTGCGCGACGCTCCCCGGTGAAGCCGAACCGGCTCGGCCACCTGCTCCCCGATCCGCTTGGTCGGATTGAGCGAGGACATCGAGTCCTGGAAGATCATCGCGACCTCGTTGCCGCGGAGCTTCTGGAGCTCCGAGTCCGAGAGACCGGTGAGCTCGCGCCCCTCCAGCTTGACCGAGCCCTCGACGATCTTGCCCCCGGCCGGCAGCAGACCGAGGATCGAGAGTCCGAGCATCGACTTGCCGCAGCCGGACTCGCCGACCAGGCCGAGTGTCTCGCCGGGGTCGATCGCCAGGTCGACGTTTCCGACCGCCTGGACGGTCGAGCGCGACAGCTTGATGTGAGTGCTGAGGTTGGTCACCTCCAGCGCGCGCGCCCTGTCGTTCGCCATCGCTACCGCCGCCTCAGCCGCACGTCGAGCGCGTCCCGGAGTCCGTCGCCGACCAGGTTGCAGGCCATCACGACCGCCACCAGGCAGAACCCCACCGGGTAGACGAGCCACCACTGGCCGTTGGAGATGTAGGTGTCGGCGTTGCCCAGCATGTCTCCCCACGAGGCCGCCGGATACTGCAACCCAAAGCCCAGGAAGCCCAGGTAGGCCAGCGCCAGGATCGAGTCGGCGACCAGGAACGTGACGTTGACGATCACCACCGAGAGCGCGTTGGGGATCAGGTGCCTGTAGACCAGCCGCGCCCGGCCGCTGCCCATCACCCGCGCCGCCCACACGAAATCCCGTTCCCGCAGGGTCAGGACCTCGCCGCGCATCAGCCGGGCCGGAACCAGCCAGGAGAAGAAGCCGAGCAGCAGGCTCTCCTCGACAACCGTGGCGCTGAACTTGGTCGCCAGCACCAGGACGATGAACAGGAATGGAATCGAGTACACGATGTCGACGAAGCGCATCATCACCCCGTCGAGCAGGCGGCCGGACAGGCCTGAGACCGCCCCGTACAGGGTTCCGATCACGATCGAGATCAACGCGGCGAAGAAGCCGATCTCCAGGGCGGTCTGACCGCCGAGCATGATCCGCCCCAGCTCGTCGAAGCCATGCTCATCGGTCCCCAGCGGACCCGCGGTGCCGCCCAGAGGGCTGGTCGCGCCGGGGGCCAGATCGGCGTTCAGCGGCTGGGTCAGGGACTGGTTGGTGTGGTAGAAGAGCGGCCCCAGGAAGCAGAACAGCACGAAGAAGACGAGGATCGCCACCCCCAGGACCGCGACCTTGTTCTGAGCGAACTCGCGGATCGCCAGTCGCCAGCCGCTGGCGATCGCCTGCACCTCGCCGCCCTCGGCCATCGTCGAGAGAAGGTCAGGGTGGCTGAGCGGCGCCTCCGCTTCCCCCAGCGGCTTGACGTGACCGTCGGTCAAATCCGAACCCTTGGGTCGGCGACGGTCACGGCGATGTCGGCCATCAGGTTGCCGAGCACAGTGAGGATGCCGCCGAGGACCGTGTACGCGAGCAGGATGGGGTAGTCGCCGTTCTGGAGGGCGTTGAAGAACATCAGCCCCAGGCCCTGGATGTTGAACAGCACCTCGACGAGCAGGTTGCCGGCGAGCAGATCCGGGATCGAGAGCCCGACGAGCGTGATCATGGGCAGGCAGGCGTTGCGCAGCAGATGGCGGGAGAGCACGGCCCGTTGCGACAGCCCCTTGGCTCGCGCCAGGCGGATGTAGTCCTGGGCGAGGTTGTCGAGCGCCGACGACCGCATGTACCGGCTGAACGACGCGATGTTGACCGCGGTCAGGGTGGCGATGGGGAGGACGTAGTCCCCTGGGTGGATGAGCGCCTGCCCGGTCGACGTCTGGGACGACGGCACGAGTGGCGGGAAGATGTTCAGGTGCAGGGCGAACACGTCGATGAGGATGATCCCCAGGAAGAACGGCGGCATCGCGTAGAGGACGAAGGTCAGGGTCGTCATCGCGTAGTCGCCGACGCTGTTGCGCTTGACGGCCTGGGCGATCCCGATCGGCATCGCCAGCAGGAGTGACAGGACGAGCGCCGAGCCCGACAAGTAGATGCTGCGCCCCGCGTTCTCCTTGAACAGCTGGGCCACGCTCTGCCCCTGCTTGTAGGAGTAGCCGAAGTCGAGGTGGGCGAGGTTGCCCAGGTAGGTGAGAAACTGGGCGACGAGCGGTCGGTCGTAACCATGCTGCTTGTTCCACGCCGCGATCGCCGCGGGCTTCGCCCCGCGGCCGAGCACCTGATGGACCGGGCTGCCGGAGATGAGGTGCAGCAGCTCAAATGTGATCGCCGCGATCCCGATCGTGATCACGATCGCGACGAGGATCCGGCGGATGATGTATCCGAGCATGGTTGCGGGCGCTGGTCGTCCTCGCCCGGACGCTTACTACTTGTTGACCCACCAGAACTGCGGCCACAGCCCGTATTGCGTCAGGCTGAGGTACGAGTTCGGATCGCCGCCCACCCGCTTGGAGACCGCCCAGATGAAGTCGTAGTTGGGCAGGAACAGCGCCGGGAGCGCCTGGCCCTCATACGACGCCTCCTGGGTCACGGCATTGGGGTTGGTACCGAACACCGACGCATGGATCAGCTGGTCCATCTTCGGGTCGGTGTACGCGCCGCTGTTGAACGAGCCGCCGGTGTTGAAGATCGAGTTCTGGGTCGGATACGGGCTGTCGGTGTAGCCGCTGAAGTTCTCGACCGCCCAGTCGTTCGTGTACTTGGCCACGGACGGGTCGGCGTCGTTGTAGTTGCTGGCGATGTAGTTGAACGTCTTCTGGGAGAGCTGAATGTTGATCCCGGCGGCCTGCTTGGCCTCGGAGGTGACGGCCTCGTCGGTCAGCGGGACATAGGGCCCGGCGGCGGCCGTCTCGGTGGCCCAGGGGAAGGAGATCGGCGTCCCCTTGGGAATCCCGGCGCCGCATTGGTTGGCGCCGGTCCCGGGATCGGCGCACGTCGTCTGCCCGTTGGGGACGACGTGCCAGCCGTGGGCCTTGAGGATCGAGACCGCCTTGGCGGGGTTGTACGGATAGGAGGGATTGACCGCGTTGGCCGGAACGTATGGCGTCTTGGGGACCGACGGGATGGGTCCGTAGGCGAGCCCGGCGGCGCCGTGGTAGATCCCGGCGATGATCGCCGGCTCGTTGACGAGCATCGCCATGACCTGGCGGAAGTACAGCTGGGAGATGATCTTGTCGAAGTGGTTGACGGTGTTCTTGAAGTTCCAGATCACCCCGGCCCAGCCGAAGTCCGGCAGACCGAACACGCTGTACCCCTGGGACGTGAGGCTGGAGACATCGGTGAGCTGCGAGAAGTCGACCTGCCCCACATCGAGGCTGCTGGTGCGCATCGCGTTGAGCATCGGCGTGATCCCGGTGTACGTCACGCCCTGAAGCGAGTCGATGTACGGCTTGGGGGTTCCGCCGAAGCTGGAGTTGGCCTTCATCGTCCACGAGGCCGTCACGGGGCTGAAGCTGGTCAACACGAACGGTCCGTCGGCGACCTTCCACAACGGATTGGTGCCGAACGTGCCGACCTGGCCGCCCGCCTTGCCGAGGTAGTCGTAGATCTTCTTGGCGTTGGCCGGGACGTTCCAGTCGAGATGCGGGCCGCCCGCGGACGCCACGTTCCAGTCCTGGCTCGGCAGCGGATACAGGTTGAGCGCCAGGGTGTCCTTCAGGAAGAACCCGGGGTTGTAGGCATGCTTGAGGTTCATGACCACCGTGTACGGCCCGGTGGCGCTGACGCTCTGGAGGCTCTGCGGGAAGTAGCCGGGCGTGAACGAGCCCCAGTTGGCGGCGCTCTCGCCCACCGCGGCCTTGATCAGCGCGATGTCGAACAGCACGTCCTGGGCGTTGACGGGCTTGCCGTCGTTCCACTTGTAGTTCTGCTTGAGCGTGATCGTGACCGTCTTGTCCCCGTTGCTGAACACGGGCTTGTTGGCCACGCTGAGTCCGTAGTTGATCCCTGGATCGCCCCCGTACGGGAAGTTGTTGTACAGCGGCAGCCACATGACCTGCTGCCACTGGTAGTTGGTGGTGCTGGCGTTGCCCGAGGGGACGATCGGGAAGATGTAGTTCGGCGTCGTGCCGTTCAGCTGACCGAACGTGATCGTGCCGCCGTGGGTGGCCGTGCCGGCGGCGGGCAGCTTGCCGTACAGGCCGGGCTGTTTGAGCGAGCCCGCGACGGCGCCGCCGTTGCCCCCTCCGCTGGAGCCCCCGCAGCCGCTCAGCGCCAGCGCGCCGACGGCGATCCATCCCAAGCTGAAAGCGACAACGCGACGACGACGCATCCCAACCCCTCCTCCCGGGGCGATAACAGGCCGCGTATCTAAGTGGGGTGGCGCGATGGTGTCAAGCGGTTGGCCTCAGCGTCCATCTGCTGGACGGACCGCAACGCGATCTCAATCACCGCCCCCTCACGGTCGGCCGTGAGCTGAGCTGACGTGGACGCCCGGGGCCCCGGCGCCGCGCCGGGGCCCCTCGGCCTGCGTGTGCTGGGCCGGGATCTGTCAGCCCCGGAGCGCGCGGATGGCCTTGGCGTAGTCGCCGCTGGGGGTGCGGGCCGTGACGACCGTCGACACGGCGTTGAAGCCGATCATGGCCATGAGGAGGAGCTTCCCGCCAGGGATGCCCGCGGCCGTCGCGGCGGCGGCGAACGCGATGGAGCAGACGGCGGTTGAGGTCTCCCCGGCGGCGAAGTAGACGGCCCGGGCCACGCGGCCGGCCTGCTCGCGGCTGGCCCTGGTCGAGAGGGCGACGTAGAAGGGGGTGGCCTCCATGAGCCGGCGGATGCCCGGGGGGTAGACCTCCGGGTGGTCGGTGCCGCGGACGCCGTAGCCGCGGAACCGCAGCCCAACCAGCCGGCCGGCGGCGTAATGGGCGATGGAGTGGCAGTTGAGGTACACGGCGATGAATCCGGCGAGCATCAGGCCGGTGCGTGCGACGCCCGGCCCGGTCAGGGACGCAGCCGCGCCGAGTAGGCCCGCCCCCCCGAGCATGCCGGTGGCCTGGATGGCGTTGCCCCGGGCGACCGTGTACCGGCGCTTGAAGGAGCGCCGGGGGGCGGTGGGGGTGGAGACGGTGCCGGGGGCGATTGCTGTGGCGGACATCAGGGACTCCTTGAAGCGGTGGATGCGATGGACGCATCCTCCGCCGCCGGCAGCCTCGGCACATCGGCGTGCCGACGGGATCTGGGCGCGACAACCGTGCCGCAGCGCCTACGTCATCTGTCGCGGTCCAGCGCGACCGTGACGGTCGTGCCCCCGCCCCCGCCCCCGCCCCCGCCGGAGCTCTCGACGGCGAGCCGGGCGCCTATGGCATGGGCGCGGTCGCGCATGGTCGACAGCCCCAGATGCCCGGGACGGGCCAGTGCCGGGTCAAAGCCGACGCCGTCGTCGGTGATGCTCATCGTGAGCTGCCGGCCCTCGGCCCGGATGGTCACATGCGCGCGGCTCGCCTCGGCATGCTTGACGGCGTTGTTGAGCGCCTCCAGCGCCAGCCGGTACAGGTGCTCCTCGGCCGCGGGCGCCAGGTCGAGCGGCGGACTCGGCGTCTCGACAGCGATGGTCAGTCCCGTGCGGGCGCTCAGTGCGGCAGCCTGCTTGGTGATGGCGGCGCCGAGGCCCTCCTCGGCGAGCGCGTCCGGTCGCAGTTCGAAGATGAGGGCGCGCATTTCGGCCAGGGCGCCCTGGCTGAGCTCGCGCAGCTGCGCGACGCTGCGTCCGAGCGGGCCGTCGGCCGGCAGGTCCTGCTTCTCCATGGCGAGTTGGGCCGTGCGCGCGTGCAGGGTCATCGAGAACAGCGCCTGAGAGACCGAGTCGTGCAGCTCGCGAGCCAGGCGAGCGCGCTCCTGAAGCGCCGAGGTCTGGCCGGCCTCGACGAGCAGACGGTCGTTGATGACGGCGACCGCCCCCTGGTCAGCCAGCGCGGTGTAGAAGGCGAGCTCGGCCTCAGTGGGGCCGCTGGCGCTGGTGGGCAGAAACACGGCGAGCACGCCGATGACGTCCTCCCCCCACGAGAGCGGAACATGGACACCCGCCTGCCAGTCGAAGTCCTGCAGGGTGGCGCCGACATCGGCTCGCGGGCCGGTCCGCCACCGGGCCCGGGCGTCCGGTACCACGGCCGTCCGGCCGCTGAGGACGACATCTCCGTCCGGAAGGTCGACGATGCGCAGGCCGTTCGAGAGCGAGATGTCGCGAAACGACTGCGGAACTCCGACCGCGGCCCCCGCCTGGAGCTCGTCGCTCTCGCCGTTGAGGCCGATGGCGCACGCCACCGCCCGCGTGCCGGCGATGGCGTGCCGGGCGAGCTCGCCGAGCAGCTCCGGGAGGGCGGTGCGCCCGGCGAGCTGCGCCGCGGCCTGCCCGAGGGCGGCGGCATTCCGGCCGGCCTGGCGGGCCTCGGTGGCGTCACGGAAGACGGCAGCGCCGTGGGGACGGCCGCCGATCTCAAACGACATGTTCGACCAGGTGATCTCGCGCTCGGTTCCGTCCGGGCGCAGCAGCGTCGACGTCCACAGCCCGGTCTCACCGGCGAGCTGCTCGGCGAAGTGCTCCAGCATGGCCTGCTGCTCACGCTCCGGGAAGTTGGCCAGAAAGTCAGGCAGGGCCCGGAGCTCGTCCAGGCTGTATCCCATGATGCGGCACGCCGCGGGATTGGCGTACACGTACCGGCGGTCGGCGGTGACCACGACGATGCCGTCCCGCGAGCGCTCCACGACGGCCGCGAGCGGACCGATCCCCAGGGCCGCTGCCCCGGCGGCGTCTGAAGATGGGGTGCTCACACCGCGACTCTGGCAGGTTCGAGCCTGGATGACGTCGGTCAGGCAGGGGGAGGAGCGAGGCCCTCGCGGACGGCCCACAGCGCTGCTTGCGTGCGTGAGCTCAGGTCGAGCTTGGCGAGGATGTTGCTGACGTGCGTGCGGGCGGTTCGCTCGCTGATCACGAGCTCCGAGGCGATCTCCTTGTTGGCCTTGCCCTGCGCGACGAGCACCAGGATCTCGCGCTCCCGGTCGGTCAGCAGGTCCCGGGGGCGGGTCGCCGGTCCGCGCCGGAGTGAGGCGGTCAGCTGCCGCGCGACGGCAGGGTCGAGATGGACCTCACCCCGGGCTGCGGCTCTGATGGCCGCGGCGACCTCGTCGGCCTCGGCGTCCTTGAGCAGGTAGCCCGCCGCTCCGGCCTGCAGCGCCGCGTGGACCTTGTCCTCCTCGATGAAGCTCGTCACCGCCACCACCTCGACATCCGGATAGCGCTCCTTGATGGCAGCGGTCGCCTCGATGCCGTCCATCGGCTCCATCATCAGGTCCATGAGCACGACGTCCGGCAGGGTGGCGGCCGCCTTCGCCCGCGCCAGCGCGTCGAGCGCCGCGCGCCCGTCGGAGGCGTCACCGATCATCTCGATGTCGTCCACCAGGTCCAGGTAGCTGCGCAGGCCCTCGCGCACCACCCGGTGGTCGTCGACGACCAGCACACGGATTGCGTCGCGCGCGCCCACGGTCACATCATGACCGCCGGCCAGGACCCGTACGTCATAGGTCCTACCCGGGCCACCGCGAATGACCTGGGCCGGAGCCGCCGTCCGGCCGATGCGCGCGGGAGGCGCGGGGCGCGAGCATCGCCTCGTCAACCAACCGCATATGAGAGGACCACACCATGTTCACCATCGCCTTCCTCGTCGCGCTCACCCTCTCCATCGTGGCCGCGCTGCCTGCGGACTGGGCTCGCCGGAACGGCGGCAGCAGGCTCGCCAACCTGCTCAACCTGGCCAACGTCACCGCGATGGTCGCCATCATCGCGCTGGCCGCGGCGCTGGGGGTCGCGCACGGGCTCGGCGGCATTCTCGGTCTCCTGTCCGGGGTCGGCAGCGGGCAGCAGCTGGCCGACGCGCTCGCCGACCGCGCCTGGGGTCGCGTCCGGGCTGCGAGCTGACCGTGGTGCGCCTACAGCCCGGAGAACAGTGCCTGACAGGGTGCCGACAGGCCAATGGGGTTGAGCAGGCCGACGCTGGTCACCCGGCCGCGCACCGAGCGGGTCTGCAGCGCCAGGCCGGTCAGCTCCTGCTGGAGCTGCGGGACGCAGTCGCGCAGGCCGATCGCCTGCTTCTGGGCACCGGTGGAGGCGGACTGGAGGCCGTGGACTGAGCGCGCGATGCCGCCCAGCCGGCCGCTGATGCGGCTGAGCTGGCGGCTCAGGGCGCCGCCGCGTGCGTCGGTGCGGCCGACGGCGGCACGGAGCGTGGCCAGCTGGCTCTGATCGGACGCCAGCCGCCGGCTCAGGGCGCCGATCTCCCGCTCCAGGCGGGTGGCGGTCGGCTGAGTGGCGAGCATCAGGACGGCCATGACACAGCCGACGAGGGCCAGCACGGCGAGGGTCGATGCCACGATGGCGTGGCGATCGCCCCGGCGGCGCGGAGCCCCCGGCCGGCCCAGGGGCCGGCTCGGCCCGGGCGCCGCCCGCCGGCGGTTGAGCCCGGCGTCGCGGCGCGTGTGCCGGGTGCCCCGGCGTGAGGGTGGCTGCGCCGTCAGCCGGAGTGGCTCGGGGACGAGGTCTGGCTCCGCCCTGACCCGCGGCGTCTCCTGCGTGATCTCTGTCTTCACGTCCGATCGAATCCTTTCGAGCAGCGCAGCTCGCTCCGACGTGAGAGCAACGGATGAAAGCCCGGCAAATTGACGCTTTGCGGTGCGACGAGCCCAAGCGCCTCCGGTCCGGGGGGGGCTCGGCGGCGAGCCGCCGCCGGTCAGGCGTCGTCGAGCCGGGCAGCGATGAGCAGCGCCGCGCGCTCATGCGCGGCGTAGGTGGCTCGCAGCGCGGGCTCGGCAGCTTCCTCATCGGCGCGGACCGGCGGCGGGTGCTCGACCAGCAGCGTGCGCACCTCCCGGCCGAGCGTGTCGCCGCCGACGATGTCGGCCAGGGCGGAGAGCGTGTCGGCCCGGACCCGGGCTCCCTCCACGAACGAGGCGATGACCGTATCGCGCGTCAGGGCCGCTCCGCCGAACACACGAGCGTGCAGCACGGCCGGATTGACCGCGTGGGGGCGGATGAGCGCCCGCCGCTGGCTCGGTGAGAGCCCGGCGGCCACCGCCAGGTGGTCAATCGCCTGCGTGACCCCTTGGGCGTCGACGGGAAGGGAAGCCCGTACGTCCGCGGGCAGGCGCGACATGAGGTCGGCGTGGTCGGCGGCGGCCTGGGCCAGCAGCGCCTCGACACGGCCGCGATGGGAGACGTCCATGCCGTTCACGGTAGCCCGCGACTGGAGCTGCGCCCTCCGCGGCGCTGGACCGCCGGGCCCGGCTCACTCCCCGGATGTGATCGGAGCGTCGTCCAGGGGTCCCATGACCGCCCGGATCGCCGGACCCAGTGGCTCCTCCGGGTCGAGGATCAGCGCCGCCGCCTCGCTGCGCGACCGGACGCCGAGCTTGGTGAACGCCGAGGAGAGGTGGCTCTTGACGGTGCTCTCGGCGAGGTACAGGCGCGCCCCGATCTGGCTGTTGGTCAGGCCCAGCACCACCATGCCAAGGATCTGCTTCTCCCGGAACGACAGCGAGGGCCGGCGCACACAGCTGCGCAGCTGCGACGGGATCGCCGTCTGACCCGCCAGCGCCGCCGCCACGGTGGGGGCGAGCGCCGTGACGAGCTGTTCGGCGAACACCACGCCCTCCGCTCCGCTGTCGATCGCCCGGCGAGCGCTCCGGGCGTTGGCGGCCTGGCACACGACGATCAGGCGCATCGCCGGGCGGCTGCGCTTGAGCTCGCGCAGCAGCGCCAGCTCGTCCGCCGTCACGTCGTCACAGTGGATGATCAGGGCATCCGCGGCATCGGCCTCGGGCGCGGCCGTCCGGGCCGACGCGGTGCCGCGCACGCTGAGCCCGGTTGCGCTCAATGCCGCCACGCTGCGCGTCCGGATCTCCGGGTCGGCGGCAGCGACGACGACCAGTGGGGCATCCCGTGGTCCCGCCCCGGTCCAGGCGTTGAGGGCAATGGTGGTCACGTCCATCAAACGTGTGAGTTCGCACGATGCTTCCGGCGCGAAGGACGGCCGGACCGGCGGATTCGCAGCTACAGCGGCAGCCGGCGTGCCGGAGGCGCCGCGGCGGCTCTGGGGACGCCGAGCAGCGCGGCCTCGACCTCCCGGAGGCGCACATGGTCGCCGCGGATGCCGAAGGCGGCATCGTTGTACAGGAAGGCTTCGGCCAGACGGACGACGGCGTAGGCGAGCGTGTGCGGGTCAGCCGGCGGCTGATAGTGGCCGGCGGCGACCTCCGCGGCGATCAGCTCGGCAACGCAGGCCACCGACCGCGACTGGACCTGGCCGTCGCTGGCGGTCAGCAGCCGCAGCGCCGAGGCGCGCTCCTGTTCGAGGAAACGGCCGAGCGCGCCTGAGTCGGCGATCCGCCGGTTGACCCGATCGAACACCTCGAGCAGGCCCACCGCGCCCCGCTCCCCGACCTCGCTGCGGGTCCGTGTAACCAGCGTCTCCAATTCGGTCGCGACCACATCGGCCAGGAGGCGCTCGCGGGAGCCGAACCAGCGGTAGATCGTGGCCCGGCCGAGACCCAGGTCCCGGGCGAGGATCGTCACGTCGACGCGCTGCCCGGCGATGAACTGCGCGCGCGCCGCTCGCCGGACGTCATCGCGCGAAGCGGTGGCCGGGCGGCCGCGCCGGGCACGCGTCGCGGTGCTCATGCCGCCACCATAGTCGGCGGGGAGGACCGTGGGGCTTCTAGGCGAAACGCGCCGGGGTGCGCGCGTGGACGAGCGCGGCTTCGAGCTCGGCGGCGAGCCCGTCGAGGTCGGCGCCGCCGATCAGCCATCGCTCCAGTCGCGTGGCCACCGCCCGGCGTATGGCCGGATCGATCTGCAGCAGGTCGGACAGCCCGCGGCTTCGCCAGGTGGTGCGCGGCGCGCAGCGATGGCGGACCGAGGCGTAGCGGTCTCCCAGGGCGATGGGCCACGGCTCCTCGCTGGCGGTCAGCTCCGCGGCCAGCATCCGGCCGATCCGGGCGGCCGCCAGTGAGCGCAGCCCCGCTCGCAGGCGCGCCGGCTTGGCCTCCTGCGACGCAGCCAGCGCGCAGGCGAACAGCATCCGGGCGGCATCATGCTCTTCGGCCGTCCAGGTTGGAGGGGACGAGTCCAGCCCGAGTGCCCGCCACAGTCCGGCTGCGCCGGCGGCCACGATCCGGCCGGCCTCGTCCGCGGCGCAGGACAGGAACGCGCCGAACTCCGGGAGCATCGCCGCCAGGCGACGCATCTCGTCGAGGTCCGGACGGCCTCCCGGCCGCACCGCGGTGAGACTGGCGACGACGGCGCCGGCGGCGGCAAATGCGCTCTGCAGGCCGTCCGGCGCGGAGCCGTTCGCATGCCGCGCCAACGCATCGCGCAGCTGCTGCACGTACGGCGCCGCGTGGGGCGGGAGCGCGACCGTGCCGACCGTCTCCCAGCCGGACGGGTCCGGTGGGCCGGCGAACGCGCGAGGGTCTGTGTCAGAGACGAGCAATCCGTTACTCGTTGTCGAAAGACCCACGGGAGATTAGGGCCGATGCGGCTCGCGGTCAAACCCGTGACAGGGAGCGCCCACGGTGCGGCCGGCGCTCAGCGGCGTCCGGCGTGGGCGTGATCACGCAGCTCGCGCTGCTCGCGCCGCTCGCGCCGGCGCTGTTGGCGGACCTCACGAGGCGGGCGCAGGGTGATCGGCTCGTTTCGCGTGCGCCGGAGGATGATGAATGCCACCGTCCCCCACATGGCCGGCACCCACAGGGCGATGGCGTGGTAGACGACGGTCGCCGCGGTCGCCAGCGTCGCCGGCACGCCGTAAAGGACGAACATGCCGACGAGGCTGCCGTCGAGCACACCGATGTTGCCGGGGATGGGAATCAGGTTGGACAGGTAGCCGATCTGATAGGCCAGGACGAGCGGGGCCAGCGGCGGCACCGGTCCGGCCGCCGCGAAGCAGGCGGCCAGGACGCCGATGTCGCACCACAGAAAGGCGACGGCTCCGATGATCCGCCAGTCCGGGCGGAACATGACCTGCTCGGTCTGGCGGATGCTGGAGGAGACCTCCTGGAGCATGGTGCGGAGGCGACCGGGAGCCCGGCGGACGGCCAGCCGGTCGCTCACCGGGGGCAGAGCCATGAAGAACACCAGCACCGCCAGCCCCGCCAGCCCCGGCACGAGGCTGAGCAGCGGGTTGCGCGGTCCGGGGAGGATTCCCAGCCACAGGCCGAACCCGGCGAGCGTGAGCGTCACGACGTTGATGGCGCTGGTGTACAGAAACAGGACGACCGATCGCTCCGCCACCCGCCGCGGGTTGGCGCCCCGCTCCACCAGCAGCCAGGCCCCCACCGCCAGGCTTCCCGCTCCGCCCAGGGAGACCGCCGCCCCAAAGGCCAGCTCGCTGAGGGCGACCCGGGCTCCGAACCGGACCGGGGCTCGGTCGAAGACCTGCAGGAACGCGAGAACGTAGCCCAGGCACGACAGGATCTCCAGGGCGATCGCCGCCAGGACCCATCCCAGCTTCATGTCCGCGACCTGATCGGCGACCCCGTGCAGGCCCGGCACCGCCAGCAGGAGTCCCGCCACGAGCGCCACGAGGATCGCCAGAGAGATCAGCCCGCGCCACAGGCTCCGGCCCGGATCCTCGTCGTCGCGGCCGGGGCCGCCGGAGTCGTCGGGCGCTGCCGGCGCCTGTCCTGACTCGTCCGCGGACGTCTCAGATCGCCCGGGCGACTCCCCGGAGAGACCGGGGTCGTCAGCGGGCACCGGCATGCTTGACAATTCAATCAGTGACCCGTGTCGACGTCCCCGGCGCCCCCATCCTCGGCCTGCGAGCCGACAATCCCGGTCCGTTCACGCTCACCGGGACCAACACGTGGCTCGTCGGTTCCGACCCGGCCTGGCTGGTCGACCCGGGTCCGGCCCTGGACGCACATGTCGAGGCCGTGACCGAGGAGATCGAGAGGCGCGGCGGTCTCGGCGGCATCGCGCTCACCCATGATCACCCCGATCACGCGGGGGGCGTCCCCGCCGTCCGCCGGCGCTTTCCGGCCGCGCCGCTGGGAGCGTCCCGGGGCGACGTGAACCGCAGGCTGACCGACGGAGGGGAGTTCGGCCCGCTGCGCGTCGTGGCCACACCCGGCCACGCACCGGACCATCTCACGTTCGTCGCCGGCAGCGTTGGGCTGACCGGCGACGCCGTGCTCGGCCAGGGCAGTGTGTTCATCGCCCCTGATCCCGGTGCGCTCGCCGGCTACCTCGAGGGGCTGACGAGGCTGCGCCGGCTCGACCTGACGATCCTGCTGCCGGGACATGGACCCGTCGTCACCGACCCGGCGGCGAAGATCGACGAGTACATCGACCATCGGCTGGCCCGCGAGCGGCGGCTGGTGGCGGCGCTGGCCGAGGGGGCGCGTTCGATCTCGGAGATGCTCGACGCCGCCTGGTCCGAAGTCCCGGACGTGCTGCGCCCGGCGGCCACGGTCACGCTCGCCGCCCACCTGGACAAGCTGGCCGACGAGGAGCGGTTGCCCGCCGGCGTGGAGCGACCGAACGCGGCGGCGCGGACGGCGTCACCGCCGCGGTCCGGCTAGACCATCCGGGTCCGGCTAGACCATCCGGGTCCGGCCGAGTCCGTCAGTTGCCCGTCATCGTGAAGACGGCGACCGTCCCGGGCTCCCGCGTGTGGGTGGCCCACCTGCGGGATCGGCGATGGAACGACGCCCTGGTCGTCGCCGGGGCCACGGTGGCGGCGCCGCTGGCGGTGGACGAGGTTCCGCCGGCCGCGCTCGCCGGGGTGCCCGGTGTCGACTGGCTTGCCGAGCCGGCGGATGCCCCGGCCGGGGCCGGCTGGGCCGGCTCGCCCGCCGCGCCGGTGGCGGAGGCGGAGGCGGAGGCGGAGCTCTGAGTCGTCGTCGATGTCGCCGGCGATCCGGACACCGGCGAGGTGGCCGGACTGGAGCTGCCCGTCGGCGTCGTCGTCGCCGAGGTCCCGCCGGAGGAAGCGGGGGTGGCCGAGGATTGTGCCTGCCCCGTGCCGAGGACCTGGGCGAGGTAGTACAGGTCAGGGTCGACGTGCTCGGCCAGCGAGGGTGCCGATGTCGCGCGCGTCTGTCGGTGGCCGGCCACGTGGCCACCGGAGGCCGCGCTGCCGGCCGTGGACGAGCCCACGTCCGGATTGTTGGCAACGGCGGCCGGGGTGGAACTGGCGGTGGCGGGGGCGGCGACCGCGACGCCGCCGGTGACGGCGCTGGAGCCGGCCCGGGCCGGTGGGGCGACGTGGGCCGGAGCCCGGTGGTGGTGGGAGTGGGGGAGGTTCCGTGGCGCTGCGTGCTGGAGCTCCAGGGCGCCGCCCGCGGTGACGACCGCGGCCGCGAGGAGCGTCACCACATGTCCGGCGCCGACCATGGCTCCTGCCGATGCCGCCGCGCCGGTGGCGGCGACAGCGCCTCCGCCGGCCACGGCGCTGCTCCCCGCAGCGGCCCCGCTACCGCCGGCACCGCCCAGGCCCAGCACCTTGGCGACGATGCCGAGCGGGCCGAGCGCGGGCACGAAGCCCGCCAGCTGACGGCTGAACCCCCTCACCTCGGAGCGGAACTGGCGACAGCTCGGACAGTCCCGAATGTGGCGCCGGGCCAGTCCGCTGGTGCGGACGCCCCGGTCATGGGAATCGATGAGGTCCTCGCGGATGCGGGCGCAGGCCGTGTCGCGCGCCTCGCTGGCCTGTGCCAGGCCGATGCGTGCCCGGACGAGCAGCGACTTGACCGCCGGAACCGAGACGCCGAGCGCCCCGGACACGTCCGCGTACGTCATCCCGCCGAGCTCGCGCATGAGCAGAGCCGAGCGCTGCTGGTCCGGGAGGCGCTGCACGTCGGCGATCAGACGGCGGAGCGCGTCGCGCTGCTCGGTTTGGGCTACCGGGTCCGGCCCGTTGCCGGCCGCCAACGCCGGGATCTGCTCGGTGGGGACCGTCTGGGGGCGGCGCAGCTCGTCGATGCACCGGTTGTGGGCCACCCGGTACAGCCACGCGCGGAGGGCGAGCTCGCGGTGGCTGGCGCGCAGACCGGCGTAGGCGCGCACAAAGATCTCCTGGACCGCGTCCTCGGCGTCGGCCGCCGAGCCGGCGAGCATCTGACGGGTGTAGGCGACGAGCCTCGGCCGGTAGCGGTCGTGGATGGCGCGGAACGCGTCCTCGTTGCCGCAGCGAAACAGCGAAACCAGCTGATCGTCGGACCGGATCCGGAGCAACGGCGCCCCCAGGGCGGTTCTGGTGCGCGCCAGTCCGACGGTGGCTGGGATGGCGGAAGCTTCCACTAAGTACCCCGCCCCATCCTAACGGCTGGCACGGGTGGAAGCGTCAGCTTCTGGCCATTCAGCGCAGGAATTGAGGGTCGAAATACCCGCTCGCCGGCGTTGCGCCGAGCGCGGAGCGCCGGCGACATCTAGCCTGTCAGCCAGTGAGCCGACCCTGGGAAAGGACGACATGACCGACGTTGTAATTGCCTCCGCCGCTCGCACGGCGATCGGCTCCTACGGCCGGGGATTGGCCTCGGTGCCGCCGTCCGATCTTGGTGCCACCGCCGCTGCGGCGGCGCTGGACCGGGCCGGGATCGAGCCGGGCGCCGTCGATCATGTCGTGTTCGGAAACGTCATCCACACCGAGCCCGGCGATGCCTACATGGCCCGCGTGGTGGGCATCAAGGCCGGCATCCCCAAGGAGGTGCCGGCGTACACCGTCAACCGCCTGTGCGGGACCGGCGTCCAGGCCATCGTCTCCGCCGCCCAGGCGATCCAGACCGGCGAGGCCGCGGTGGCCCTGGCCGGCGGGGCGGAGTCGATGAGCCGCGGGCCCTATTGGCTGCCGGCCGCCCGCTGGGGGGCCCGCATGGGCGAGGCCGAGGTCGTCGACCCGGTGATGGGCGCGCTGACCGATCCGTTCGAGTCGATCCTGATGGGCGTGACCGCCGAGAACCTGGCCGAGCGGGGCTCGATCTCCCGTGAGCGCCAGGATGAGTTCGCGGTCCGCTCGCACCGGCGGGCCGCCGAGGCCCGGGCGTCCGGCCGATTCGACGACCAGATCGTCCCGGTGGCGGTGACCTCCAGGCGCGACACCGTGGAGTTCGCCCGCGACGAGCACATTCGCGAGGACGCCTCGGTCGACGCGATGGCCAAGCTCAAGCCCGTGTTCAAGCCGGAGGGCACGGTCACCGCCGGAAACGCGTCCGGGATGAACGACGCCGGAGCGGCCGTCGTGCTCATGAGCGCCACCCGGGCCGCCGAGCTGGGCGCGCCCGTGCGGGCGCGCATCCTCGCCTATGCCAGCTGCGGCGTCGAGCCCTCGATCATGGGCATCGGCCCTGTGCCGGCGGTCCGCAAGGTGATGGAGCGCTCCGGGCGCCGTCTGGAGGACGTCGAGGTGATCGAGCTCAACGAGGCGTTCGCCGCCCAGGCCCTGGCGGTCATCGACGACCTCGGTCTCGATGAGGAGAAGGTCAATCCCAACGGCGGCGCGATCGCGCTCGGTCATCCCATCGCCGCCACGGGCGCCGCCATCACCACCAAGATCCTCGACGAGATGGAGCGTCGCGACTCAGGGCTGGGCCTGGTGACCCTCTGCATCGGCGGCGGTCAGGGCATCGCGCTCCTCCTCGGCCGCGAGTAGCTGGGCCTGCGCTCTCCGCAGCGCTACCCTGCCAGCCAACATGGATGCAGCGTCTGGAATCGGGTTCCCGGTGGCGTTCGGCGCCGGGCTGATCTCGTTCCTGTCGCCGTGCGTCCTTCCGCTGGTGCCCGGCTACCTCTCGGCGGTCGCGGGCGGGCAGCCCGGGGAGATCCGGCGTAGGCAGGTCATCGGACCCAGCCTGGCGTTCGTGGCCAGCTTCTCGTTCATCTTCATCGCGCTGGGGCTGCTCGGCCAGCGGGCGCTGCGATCGGCGCTGACCGGGCCGACGGCCCACAAGATCTCCGGCGCGGTGATCATCGGCCTGGGCGTCCTGTTCGTGCTCGCCCCGTTCGTGCCCGCCCTGGCGCGCGAGTGGCACGTCGGACCGTTGGTGGCCCGGGCCGGCCGCGGCGGCCCGGTGCTCATCGGTGCGGCGTTCGCGCTGGCCTGGTTGCCATGCACGGGACCCACGCTGGGGGCGATCATCACCGCCGCCGGGACCTCGAGCTCGGCAACGCACGGGGCGATCCTGCTCACCGTGTACTGCGCCGGGCTCGCCGTGCCGTTCCTGCTCACCGGCATGGCGTTCGGCTCCGCGACGGCCGCGTTCGCGGTGGTCAAACGTCACTATCCGATCGTCATCGGCGCGGGCGGCGCGGTCCTGGTCACGATGGGCGTGTTGATCTGGACCGGGGAGTTCACCCAGCTCAACGTGACCGTCAGCCACTGGATCCAGTCGCTGGGGCTGCCGAACTTCAACAGCGACACCTGAGCACGCTCTGTCGATGGGTACGTGGATCTCGCGCTGTGGGGGCGCGATGGCCGCCGTCGCGGCGGCGGCGGTGATCGCCGCGTGCGGGTCCGGTGGCGCGTCCAGCTCCGCTACCACTCGCGCTCCGGGCTCGGTGACGACCACCTCGCGCACGACGACCGTGACGAGCTCCGCGTCCACGTCGGACTCGTCGAGCTCGTCCAGCCCGGCCCCCCGGGCCGGCACCGCGGCGCTGCCCGCCGGCTGCCCGCCGGCACACACGGCGGTCTCGTTCGGCCGGACGGGGGCGGCGACCGGGCATCTGGGGATCACGCTGCTGTTTCGCAACTCCGGGACGGCGCCCTGCACGCTGACCGGCTATCCGGGGGCGGCTCTGGTGGCCGTGGGCGGACACCACCGCCGCCTGGACATCGCCCGCACCCCCCAAGGTTACCTGGGTGGGCTGTCCCCCCAGGCCCGGGCGAACCCGATGGTGAGGCTGGCCCCGGGAGGGTTCGCCTCCGCGATCCTGGAGGGGGAGGACGTCAACCCGCAGACGAGCGCGGCATGCCCGCGGTACTCATCGCTGCTGGTCACGCCGCCCAACCAGACCGTGACCGTGCGCTTGACCCGCTTGCTGGCCATCTGCGACCCGGAGATCCATCCGGTCGTGGTCGGCACCTCCGGCACCCAGCACCTCTAGCCCGGTTGATCTCCCCGGCTGCGGTCCGGGTTTGCCACGTCCCGCATGACCGCCGCCCTCACGAAGCCCGAAGACGCCCCGTCCTTCCGCCCGTCGAATGCCCAGGCCGGCAGACGGGCGGGGATCCGGGTCAGTCGTCGTACCCCGGCTCGCCGGGGAGCGCGATCCGCGCCGTCTCGCCGGTGCCGACCACCCGCGGTTGAACCGGCGAGATCGTCCGGGTCCGGGCGTGCTCCAGCAGAGCGGCCGCCGACGCAAAGCCCTCCAGCTGCTCCAGATGCTTGATGGTGGGAAAGACGAGCAGGATCTCGCCGGCGCGGCCCGCGGCCAGCGCCGCCGTTGGTGACAGCCACGCGGCGTCGACCATCTCCGAGCCGTCGGTCCGCGGCCGGGTGCCGGGTTCGGCGAGGGCGAGGAAGAACCAGGTGTCGTAGCGGATCTTCGATTCCGGCGGGGTGATCCAGCGGGAGAAGGCGACGAGCTGCGCCGGGTCGTCGAGCTGGATCCCGGCCTCCTCGGCCAGCTCCCGCACGGCGGCGGTGCGCAGGCCGGCGTCGCCGTCGCCGTCGCCGGGCCCGACGGCGCCGCCGGGGAACACCCACGCCCCGCCCATGAACTTCGCCTGCGGGTTGCGCTGGGCCAGCAGTACCTCCAGGCCGGACGTCCCGCCCCGGAGCAGGATCACCGTCGCCGCCCGGCGCGGGACGGTCTCCGGACCGGTGTTGAGCTCCTCGCCGGGCGCGGGGCGCACGTTCTCCATGATCAGGACCCTACAGCGGGTCGGCAGCAGCCCGCTTCTGCCCGGCCGCGGCTTGTAGCCTTGCCGCCGATGAAATACATGTGTGAGTCGTGCGGGTTCATCTACGACCCCGCCGAAGGAGACCCGGACGGGGGGATCCCCCCGGGAACGGCGTTCGAAGACATCCCGGACACCTGGTTCTGCCCGGTGTGCGGGGCGCGGAAAAGGGACTTCACGCCGTACGAGGACTGACTCACCTCACGGGGCTGCGACTCGAAGCCAGCGGCGCAGCGGCAGCCCGTCCGCGGCGGTGGCGAGCAGGTCCGGGCGGGCGGCGGCGATGAGGGGCAGCGTTGCCACCTCGGCACCGGACAGCCGGGCGATCGTGTCCCGGTTGGACTGCTCCATGACCGTCGGCGACGGTCGCCACGGGGTCATGACCACGCCGGCGATCGACAGCCCCGCCGCGCGCGCCGCCTCCACGGTCAGCAGGGTGTGGTTGATGGTGCCCAGGCCGGGCCGGGCGGCGATCACCAGGGGCAGTCCGAGCTCGGCGGCCAGGGTCCGGACATCGCCCCCCGGGCCCAGGGGGACGAGCAGGCCGCCAACGCCCTCGACGACGGTCAGCGCCTCCGGCAGCGCGCCGGCGCGGATCGCGGCGGCGATCTCCGCGGGCGACGGTGGCTGCGCGCCGGCGAGCTCGGCGGCCAGATGCGGTGAGACCGGCGGCCCGTAGCCGACGAGCATGACGTCGGCCGGCGACGATCCCGCGGCCTGGGCCAGCAACTCGTGGTCCGGGGGCCAGCCGGGGTCCGACGGCTCGTCGAGGCCGGTGATCAGCGGCTTGAATGCCCGGACCGCCACGCCGTCGCGTCGCAGACGGGCCACGATCGCGGCCGCCACGACGGTCTTGCCCACGCTCGTGCCGGTACCGGTGACAAAGCACCCCCGCAGCGCCGCGCCGGTCACGGCCAACGGCGATGTCTAGTGTGCTGATTCACAAATTCGACGGCAGCCTGGCGGCGTCTGGACGCGCCTGACTGACGACGCTAGGCGGCGCGCCGGACCGGCTCCGGCGCTTCGAAGTCGAAGATGCCCGACGGCGGCTGGTAGGCGATCTCATCGGCGTCGGCCCGCGGATCGTCGGCGTGACGGGGCTCGCCCCACGCCGCTGCCGGGACGAGCTCCGCGGCCGCCGGCTCGGCCCGGGGCGCGTGGCGGGGGTCGAAGCCTTTCTCCCGCGCCACCGAGCCGAGGGTGCGCGCTGCCCGGACGAGCTCGGCCTCGCGATGCGTGGCCATGACCGAGAGCCGCAGCCGCGAGGTCATCTCCGGCACGGCCGGCGGCCGAATCGCCTGGACGAATATGCCCCGGTGGACGGCGGCGTCGCAGATCACCGTCGCCAGCCGGCCGTCGCCGACGACGAGGGGGATGATCTGCGTCGGTGCGCCGGCGACGGCAAAGCCCTCCTGCTCCAGCCCGCGGCGCAGGACGGCGGCGTTGACGGCCAGTCGCTCGACGCGCTGGGGGCGCTCCTGGAGGAGACCGAGCGCCGTCAGCGCCGCGGCCACCGCCGGAGGCGGCAGCGCCGTCGAGAAGACGAATGTGCGCGCGGCGTTGAGCAGATAGCGAGACATCGGCTGATCGCAGGCGACGAACGCCCCGTAGGAGCCGAGCGCCTTGCCGAGCGTGCCGACGATCACGTCGACCTGGTCCTCCAGGCCCTCCTGCGCCAGGGCGCCCCGGCCGCCGGGGCCGAGGGCGCCGGCGCCGTGTCCCTCGTCGACGACCGTGCGCAGCCCATGATGCTGGGCCAGGTCGACGATCTCGGCCAGGGGCGCCATGTCGCCGTCGGTGGAGAAGACGCTCTCGGTGACGATCAGGGCGCCGCGGCCGTCGGCGCGCTCGATGCCCCAGGCCAGGTGGTCGACGTCGCCGTGGTCGTAGACGAACACCTCGGCTCGCGACAGCCGGCATCCGTCGATGATCGAGGCGTGGTTGTGCGCGTCGGAGAAGATCACGTCGCCGGGCCGGGCCAGCGCCGCGACGGTTCCGGCGTTGGCGAGATACCCGGAGCCGAACAGCAGCGCGCTCTCGCGTCCCATGAACTCCGCCAGGCGCTCCTCGAGGCGGCGGTGGATGGTCATCGTCCCGGACACCAGCCGTGATGCGCCTGCCCCCACCCCCCAGCGCATGGCGGCGTCGGCGGCGGCCTTGCGCACGCGCGGGTGATCGGCGAGGCCGAGGTAGTTGCTGGAGCCCAGCAGCAGGACCGGCTTGCCGTCGAGCAGGATGTGCGGGCCCTGCGGGCCGCTCACCAGACGGGTGCGGCGATGGAGGCCGAGCGCTCTGAGCTCGTCAAGCCGGGCCTCGATCTCGATCATCGAGAGCGCAACATAAGGCAGGCGCCGGACGAACCGAGCGCCGGGGCCGCGCGGACAGCCTCAGACGGCCTGGGCGCGCCGGGCGGCGGCCTCGCGTGTCTCGCGGCCCTGGCCGCTGTTCAGCGCCCCGTCCGGGCGCGGAGGGACGGTGCGCTTGGCCGCGAACCGCAGCTGCGTCGTCGGATCCCACAGCCGGACGTTGAGCTCCGCGGGCGGCTCCTCTTCCAGGGCCGCGCTGACCACGTCCGGGCTCTCGCCCTCCAGCCAGCCGGAGCGGTTGTCCGGACGCGGGTTGGAGCCGTTGTCAGGCTGGGGGGCGACGTTGAGGCCGAGGCGCTCGAACATCGCCCTGTCCTCGTCCGGGGTGTTGCCGAGCGTGGTCAGGAAGTTGCCCATCATCACCCCGTTGAGCCCGGCTCGCACGGCCGTCTCCTGGAGCTCGCCGAGGTTCTCGACGCGGCCGCCGCACAGCCGGAACAGCGCGCCCGGCAGGACGAGGCGGAAGATCGCGATCCACTTGACGACCTCCCACGGGTCCATCAGCTCGCGGTCGCCGAACTTCGTCCCCGGGCGGGGGTTGAGCAGGTTGACGGGGACGCTGGTGGGGTTGATCTTGGCCAGCTCGAACGCCATCTCGACCCGCTGTTCGCGCGTCTCGCCCAGGTTGAGGATGCCGCCGACGCATGTCTCCAGGCCCGCCTCCTCAACCGCCTGGATGGTGCGCAGCCGGCCCTCGTAGCGGACCGTCGAGGACACCTCCGGGTAGTAGGACTCCGCCGTCTCAACGTTGTGGTGGACGCGCTGGATCCCGGCCTCCCTGAGGGCCCGCGCCCGCTCCGCGGACATGTGGCCGATCGAGGCGCAGCGCTTGAGGTTGGTGTGCTCGGCCACCAGGCGCGCACCGGCCAGCACCTTCTCGAAGTCCCGCTTGGACAGGCCCTGGCCCTGGGTCACCATGCAGAACCGATGGGCGCCCGCCGCCTCGGCCGCGCGCGCGTGCTGGAGGATCTGCTCCGGCTCCATCATCGCGTGCATCGGCGTCTCGGCATCGGCGTACTTCGACTGGGCGCAGAACCCGCAGTCCTCGGCGCAGCCCCCGGACTTGGCGTTGACCAGTGAGCACATGTCGGTCGAGTCGCCGAAGCGCTCGACACGGACGCGCCAGGCGCGCTGCACCAGTGCCTCGATCTCGGCGTGGTCGGTGATCTCGCCGAGTTGCAGTGCCTCGTCCCGGGTGATGAGCGGCGGCATCGAGCCCGGAAGACTAGTACGACCGAACGCGATCACGTCCGGCGGTACTCGCCGCTGGCCCCATGGTCGCGGCCGGACTATGATCGCCTCAGCCCATGCCCGACCGTCTGTATTTCACCGATTCGGATGAGGCCAACACGCTGATCGCCTCCGATCCGATGGCGCTGCTGATCGGCTTCGCCCTCGATCAGCAGGTCCCGGTGCAGAAGGCGTTCTCCGGACCGCTCGCGTTGCGCGAGCGTCTGGGTTCGATCGACGCGGAGACCCTGGCCCAGGCCGACCTGGAGCCGGTGTTCCGGGAGAAGCCGGCCATCCACCGCTTCCCGGGCGCAATGGCGCAACGGGTTCACGATCTCGCCGTCCACGTCTGCAACGAGTACGACGGCGACGCCGCCCGCATCTGGACCGGCGCCGCCGACAGCGACGCGCTGCGCGCCAACCTGTCGTCGCTGCCCGGCTTCGGTGAGATGAAGGTCAAGGCACTTGGGGCCGTGCTCGCCAAGCGGTTCGGCGTCGCCGCCGCCGAGGGCCTCGTCCCGTGGCATCCGACTCTGGGCGACGTCGATTCTCCACAGGCCCTCGCCGGCTACCAGGCGGCCAAGCGGGTCCACAAGTCAGAGTGGAGCGCGGCGCGCCGGACCGCCGGGAACCCGTCGGCGTAGCCCGCCGCCACATCGTCGCGACAGCCGGTCGCGTGCGCTCTCAATCCGGCTGAGAAACCGCTTCGATCGGGGTGGCTCCACCTGGATCGCCGCCGCTTAATGGGTCATAGCTACCGAGTGAGACTCGGCATCCGCTCGGATGGCGGGCGTCGGCCCACTCCATAGGTTCCCCCCCATAACAAGGAATTCACGAACTGGCGGCGCGCCCATCCTGCGATGCAGGCGGCGCGCCAAAGGGCCTACGGGACCGCCCGGAGGAGGAACGCCATGATCTCTCTCGCCAAGTTCTCGATAAGACGGCCGAAGACCGCGCTCGTTGGGTGGGTGGTCGTCGCGGCCCTGCTCAGCGTGCTCGGCATATCGGTCGATCATTACGTGTCGCCGCAGGTCAACGCGTCCAAGACACAGTCCTACAGCGCGCAACAGCTCACGGACGCCAAGTTCGGCCCCACTCAGAACCTGCCGATCCTGCTGGAGGGCCCCAAGGCGCAGCTCGACCAGCAGGGGCCGAAGCTGGTCGCCGCGCTGATCAAGCGCGGCAACACGCGAGTGCTGTCGGCCTGGGATGCCGGCACTGCCGGCGCGGGATTGCGGCCGAAGCCGACCGCCGCGCTGGTGATCGCGTCCATTCCGCGCACTGAGAAGGACGTGATCAAGTACGACCTGCCGCAGATCAAGCAGATCGTCTCGCAGCAGGTCAGCTCACCCGTCAAGTCATACATTTCCGGGGCAGCGGTGCTCGACCAGGCGGTGAAGGATCAGTCGGTTCAGATCCTCCAGACCGCCGCCCTGGTCGCGATCGGCGTGCTGTTCGTGATGCTGCTGATCGGACTGCGCGCCCCGCTCGGCGCCGTGCTGGTGACGGTTGTGGCGGGCACGGTGACGATGAGCTCGTTCGGATTGATCTACTTGCTCGGCAAGGCTGGGCTGGCCGTCGACGCGACCGTCCTCGCCTCCGGGGCGATCGCCGGTCTGGCGCGTGGCGCGATCTTCCCGCTGGCGATGCTCGATCGCTACCGCCACGAGCGCCAGAAGCGCCCTGACGCGCCGGCGGAGGCACTCCTCTCCGATGTCGTCGGCACCACCGGGCGTGCCGTGCTCTACGCCGGAACGGCCATGATCGCGTCGCTGCTGGTGGTGGAGGTCCTGGGCGTGACGAACGTGGTCGCGACGCTCGGCATCGGGGCGCTGCTCTGCACCGCGCTGGCCACCGGGGCGGCCGTCGTCGTCGTCCCGGCCGGGCTCGCGTTGTTCGGCGATGCCGCTGTCAGCTGGCAGCTGCCCGCGCCGGCGTTCCTGTCGGGCATCTGGGATCGCATGGTCGGCGTCGGCGGGTCGATCGTCCGCCACCCGCTGGCGACCGGCGCACTCGCCACGGTGGCACTGCTCCTGCTCGCCGTTCCTGCGTTCGCGGCCAAGACCGGGCCGCAGACTCCGGCCCTGCTGCCGCCGTCAAACCAGGCACGAGCTGCGTATCAGGAGATCAACCGGGTGATGGGCCCTGGGTACCTGACCCAGTACGGGATCGTGGTCTACAACCCCAAGGGGCCGATCACGACCGCGGCCACGCTGGCCCAGCTCAACAGCTTCGAGGCGAGTATCGCCAAGGACCCGGCGGTCGCGTCCGTGACCGGGCCCGGCGCCAACTTCTACTCGAGCTCCTCGCAGCTCAGGCAGCTCGGTCCGGGCCTGGCCAACTCGGTCAAGGTGACCAAGGAGAGCAAGACGAACCTGCTCAAGCTCATCGACGGCCTCGGACAGGCCGGGGCCGGTTCGGCCCAGCTCCAGTCCGGTCTGGCCTCGGCGGCATCGGGCGCCAACCAGCTGCACGGCGGCTCCGGCCAGGCTCAGACGGGAGCGGGCCAGCTCCATAGCGGACTCGCCCAGGCGAAGAGCGGCTCGGCCCAACTGCAGGCCGGCCTGAACCAGGCGCTGTCCGGCGCCACCGCGCTGACCCAGGGCGGGACGAAGGCGCTGGCCGGCGCCAATCAGCTCTCGACCGGCCTCGGTCAGGGAGCGCCTCAGGTCAAGGCGGGACTGCCGGCCGTCGGCCAGCTGTCCACCTCGGCCTCATCCACCTTCCAACAGATAACGAAGGCCCAGGGCGAGACGAAGACCACCCAGACCGCGATCACCAACGCGCTGAATGCCCTGAGCGCCATGGCGGTCGGCAAGACGGATCCCAGCTACAGCAGCGCGCTGGCCGCAGTCCAGAGCGCCAACAGCTCGGCGGCGACCGTCAACACGACGCTTCAGTCCGCCAGCCAGAGCGGCACCGCAGCGGCGGTGCTCGCCTCGGGCGTCAACTCGCAGATCAACAAGCTCTCGCCGCAGCTCACGCAGGCCGCGTCCGGGGCAGCTCAGCTCGCCGCCGGGATCAAGCAGCTGCGCGACGGCAACGCGCAGCTGGCGACCGGCCTGACCCAGCTCTCCGGCGGCGGCGGCCAGCTGCACTCCGGCCTGGGGCAGCTGACCTCCGGGGCCGGCCAGCTGGAGGCGGGCCTGGCGCTGCTGACCAACGGCACCGGCCAGCTCGCGTACGGGCTCTCCGGCGGGGTCGGCCCTGCCGGCCAGCTCGTGACGGGCCTGGGCACGATGCAGAAGGCGGTGGCTCAGTCCCGAGCGCAGATCCCATCGACGGCCGACCTGGAGAAGTTGTTCAAGAGCTCCCCGGGGCTGTGGAATTCCGGCTACCTGGTCCTGGCGGCGATCCAGGGCGCGCCACCGGCCGACCGCAACGCGGCCAACATGGTGATCAACCTGACGCGCGGCGGCAACACCGGCCAGATCCTGATCGTCAGTCGCTACCCGCTGGAGGACCAGCGCGTCAACCAGCTCGGAGACCGGTTGCGGGCGATGTCGGCGAGCTTCGCCAAGAGCAGTGGCCTCCAGGTCCTGGTCGGCGGCACGGCCGGCGGCCAATGGGACACAGCCAATGTCACAGACAACAAGCTGCCGGCGGTGCTCATCGGAAGCGTGGTCGTGATCGCGCTGCTCCTGATGATCATGCTGCGCTCGATCCTGGTCCCGCTGGTGGCGACGCTGTCCGCGGCGCTCACCACGGCGGCGGGCTTCGGCGTGATGCAGCTGCTGTTCGGCGGCGGCAACCCGCCGCTCGGCGGGTCGGGCACCTGGTACTCCGTGGCGCTGCTGGAGGTTTTGGCCGCGCTGTACGGCGCCACGCTCGTCTACATCGTGCTGCTGATCGCGCGCGCCCGTGACTACTTCGTCGCCACCGGTGACGCTCGCGGTAGCGTCCTGCGGGGGATGCGATCGACGATCGCGGCCAACATCGGCATGGCGACGGTCACGATCGGGGTGCTGATTCCGTTCACGTTCACGGAATTCCTGCCGATCCGGATGATCGCCGTCGCGTCCGCGGTCGGAGTCGCCATCGTCGGCTTCGTCGTCATTCCGGTCCTGCTGCCGGCCGCGATGGCGCTGCTCGGCCGCGCCGGCTGGTGGCCGACGCACGGGCCGGGGGAGGTCGAAGCGGGTGCGGCCGGGCCACCTCCGGAGGGGGCGCCACCGGCCAAGGCACCTCGCCGGCTGCCGCGGCCGCATCTCCCGCGCGGCCGCCCGCGAGCCGCTCACTAGCAGGACGATCCGGAGCCGCCGCCCCCTCCGAGGAGGGGGCGGCGGCATGAAGGCTCCGCTGTCGCGCGTCGACCCAGACGCTCACTCGGCCGGTCGGCGAGCCAGCTCCTCCAGGCGCTCATGCAGGATCGGCCAGGCCCGCCCGTCCGGGTCGACCACCTCAAAGTGGTCGGCGCCCGGCAGCTCGCGAAGCTCGCAGTCATCGCCGGCGGCGCGGGCGGCGGCCGCAAACGACCGGCTCTGCTCGATCGGCACGTTGTCGTCCTCGTCGCCGTGGATGAGGAGCGCCGGCACGCCGAGAGGGAGTCTCTCGGCCGGGCTGGCCGCCGCGTGGAAGGCGTCATCCGGGGGTCCGCCGGCGAAATCGGTCACCGCCCCGTCGCCCAGCCCCTGGCGCACTGCCGCCCTGAGATCGCACACGCCGGCCAGGGAGACGGCCAGCGCGACCGGATGCTCCCGCGCTGACCAGAGCGCGAGATGCCCGCCCGCCGAGTGACCGACGACGACCACCGGGCGGGTGCCCGCGGCCGCGCCGGCGGCCCCGACGGCACCGCCGACGGCGACCGCGGTGCCCGGCCAGCCGCCCCCGGGCATCCCGACGCGCGGGTACTCGACGTTCCACACCCACGGGTTGGGCGGCCGCCGGGCACAGGCCTCGGCCAGCTCGGAGATCTCCCCGGCGTCGTAGCGGGCGCGCCAGAAGCCGCCGTGGATGAAGACGACGACCAGCGGACCGCCGGTATCGCCGAGACGATCCGCGCTCCAGGCCGCGGTCAACGACCCTTCCACTGCGGAGCGCGCTTCTCGGCGAACGCCCGCACGCCCTCCCGGAAGTCCTCGGAGCTGAAGCAGGCGTGCCGGAGCCTGAGCAGCTCTCGCTCCACCTCCGGGTCGAGCTCGGCCTCCGCCTCCAGCACCGCGCGGATGACCCGCTTGTTGCCCTGCTGGGCGAGCGGCGCGTTGGCAGCGACCTCGGACGCCAGCTGGACCGCCGCTCCCGCCAGCTCGTCGGCGCCATGGACCGAGTTGACCAGGCCCCACGAATGGGCGGTGGCGGCGTTGATGCGGCCGCCCACCAGGAACAGCTCCCGCGTCCGGGCGGCGCCGACCACGTCGATGAACTTGCGGATCCCGGTGTACGAGTACACCAGGCCGAGCTTGGCCGGCGGCATCCCCATCCTGATCTGGTGCGCGGCCAGGCGCAGGTCGCAGGACAGCGCCAGCTCCAGGCCGCCGCCGATGGCGTGTCCGTTGAGCGCGGCGACCGTGGGATACGGATAGGCCTCGACGGCGTCGATCGCCGCCGTGAACGGGTGGGCGACGAGCTTCTCCGCCTCATCGGCGAAGACGCTCTCCGGCAAATCACCGATGTCGTAGCCGGCAGAGAACATCCGGCCCTCGCCGGTGATGATCACGCACCGGGCCTCCAGGGTCGGCAGTGTCGAGGCCAGCGCATCCAGGATCGCCTGGTCCAGCGCCCCGCGCTTGCCCGGGTTGGAGATCGTCAGCCGCGCCACCTGGGGCGCCGGCTCGTCGATCAGGAGGTGTCCGACGGGGCTACTCGAGGACAACGAGCGTGTCGCCCTCGGAGACCGATTGTCCCTCCGTGCACCGGATCTCGATGACGACGCCGGGATCCTCCGCCTCGACCGGCATCTCCATCTTCATCGACTCGAGGATCACCACCGCGTCGCCCTCGGCCACGGCGTCGCCGACCTCGACCTCAATCTTCCACACGGTCCCCGTGATGTGGGCTTCGACGTCGGTCACCTGGCCAGTCCTCCTGTTGGGTACAGATCCGGGCCGCACACGTTATAGCGCCGGGTCGACGCACGGCTGCCCGCGTGGCACCGCAGCCCGATGCGTCGAAGAGCGTACGCTGAACGCCATGGCCAGCCCCGAGGACGCCGACACCGACCTGGACATCGATCTGCTGGCGGCCTCGCTGCGCGCCGACACCGGCGATGTCGGCGCGTTCGTCGAGGCGCTGGCGGTCAAGCTGGAGGAGGCGGTTCCCGGCGGGGTGCGGATCGAGCGCCGGCGCGAGGGCCTGCTCGGCCCCAGGCTGGTGCGCCGGATCGCGCTCGACGCCGGCGGCCGGCGCCTCGAGCTGCGGATGGACGGAATGGCCGTGCAGACCTACAGCTCCCGGGTCTCCGGCGGGATCGTGCTCAAGAGCGAGGAGCTGGGCACCGACGAGTGGCTGCGGGCGCTCGGCGAGGCGTTGGCGCTTCAGGCGCAGCACAGCCAGTCAACCAGGCAGGCGCTCGAGCGCTTGCTCAACGGATAGGAGCGACGATGGGGTTTCTCAAGCGCGACGGTGATGATGTTCAGCAGCAGGCCCAATCGCCGGCCGTGAGCGACGAGGCGCCGCACGCCGCCGCCTACCAGGCCGGCTCGATGGCCGGGATCCCGGAGTCCGGGTTGGAGCGCATCGCCCGGATGAAGGAGGACGTCGCCCGGGGCTTCTTCACCAGCGACCTGTCGGTCAATGAGTTCCTGCTCGTCAAGGAGGCCGGCTTCGACCCGCTGGGGCTTGTGCTCGGGAGCTCGATCTACCACATCGGCTACCAGCAGGCGATGTGGAACCAGAGCCAGGAGATGAACGTCCTGACCCAGGCCATGTACCACGCCCGGGAGCTGGCCATGACCCGCATGGAGGAAGAGGCCGACCAGCTCGGCGCCGACGGGATCGTCGGGGTTCGCCTCGACATCGGCCGCTACGAGTGGGGCGCGGACCTCGCCGAGTTCATCGCCGTCGGAACCGCGGTCAAGCACCGCGCCGGCGAGCTGCACCGCGCCCCCAACGGCCGCCCGTTCACCTCGGACATGAGTGGCCAGGACTTCTCCACTCTGCTGCGCGCCGGCTACCGCCCGGCCGGGCTTGTCATGGGCAACTGCGTCTACCACGTCGCCCGCCAGGGGATGATGCAGTCGCTGCGCCAGATCGGCCGCAACACCGAGATGCCCAACTTCACCCAGGCGCTCTACGAGGCGCGCGAGCTGGCGATGGAGCGGATGCAGAACGAGGCCGACGAGCTTCAGTCTGAGGGCATCGTCGGCGCCCGGATCATCGAGCGCAGCCACGGCTGGGGCTCGCACGTCATCGAGTTCTTCGCCATCGGCACCGCGGTCGTCTCCACCAGCCCGGACCACCAGATCGACAAGCCGGCGCTGGTGCTCCCGCTCCAGGGGTAGTCGCCGGCGCCGGCCCACCTCCGCCGGTCGGCCACCCCGCGCCGGCTCACCTCCGCCGGGCCGGCCACCCCGCGCCGGCTCACCTCCGCCGGGCCGGCCACCCGCCGCATCCCTTGACACGGCACCGAGCGTAAGTCTAGACTTACCGTAAGTGATGACTTACGCTACCGAAGCGGCCGGCCATGAACGGCCGGAGCGGGCAGACCAGGCGGACCAGGCGGACCAGGCGGAGCAGGCGCAGCAGGCGTCCCCGGCGACCGAGGCGCCGGCGGGCGCGGCCGCGGTGTTCGCCGCCCTCGGCGATCCCACCCGGCGCACGATCTTTGAGCGCGTGGCCGGGCGGCCGCAGTCCGTCGGCGAGCTCGCCGACGCGCTGCCGGTCAGCCGGCCCGCGGTCTCGCAGCACCTGCGGGTGCTCAAGGAGGCGGGCCTCGTCTCGGACGGCGCTGTGGGCGCACGGCGGATCTACCGGATGGACCCTCAGGGCCTCGGCCAGCTGCGCGCGTACCTCGATCACTTCTGGAATCACGCCATGGCGGCCTTCAAGGCGGCTGCCGAACGACCACCCAAGGAGAGCAGACCATGAGCACCCAGTCCGTTGCCGCCCCCGTCCGCACGTCGATCGTCGTCGAGGCGACCAAGGAGCGGGCGTTTGAGGTGTTCACCGCCCGCATGGGAAGCTGGTGGCCGGCCGACAAGCACATCCTGGCGGGGGAGCTCGCCGAGATGGAGTTCGAGCCACGCGTCGGCGGGCGGATCATCGACCGCGCCGTCGACGGCAGCGAGTCCCGCTGGGCCCGCGTCCTGGCCTATGAGCCGCCCGACCGGCTCGTGTTCAGCTGGGACATCAGCCTGAGCTGGCAGATCGAGACCGACCCGGCCCGGTGCAGCGAGGTGGAGGTCCGGTTCATCGCCGAGGGCGCGGAGCGCACCCGCGTCGAGCTCGAGCACCGCGGCCTGGAGCGCCACGGCGACGGCTGGGAGGCGATGCGCGACGCGGTGGCATCGCCGGGCGGCTGGGTGACGGCCTGCGGTCGTTCGCCGCATACCTGGCCGGCTGACGAGTATCGTCGGCGGCGTGCCCGACGTCGAGATCAAGCCGCAGCGCTATCGCGACGACCGTCCCAAGGAGTTCTTCGACCAGTATCACGCGCGGGTGCGCGCAGGAGAGCCGGAGGGCCGGGTCTACGAGGTCGTTCGCGTCCTGACGGTGCTGTGGGCGGTGACGGTGTTCCGGGCCCGGGCCGTCGGCTCGGAGAACGTGCCGATCGGGCCGCTGATCCTGGCGCCCAACCACGCCTCGTTCATGGATCACTTCTTCTCCGGCGCGTTCATTCGCCGGCGGATCCAGTTCATGGCCAAGTCGCAGCTGTTCGTGCCGGGGCCGCAGCAGTGGGTCTTCAGCCACGGCGGCGTGTTCCCGGTGCGGCGCGGCGTCCAGGACGACGAGGCGTTCATCACCGCCTTCAAGATCCTCGAGCGGGGCGGGACGATCGGCATGTACTGCGAGGGTGGGCGCACCCGGACGGGTCAGATGGCCGCCGAGGCCCGGCCCGGGATCGGCCGGCTGGCGCTCGAGTCCGGGGCGCCCGTCGTCCCGGTGGGCATCCTCGGCTCCCACCAGGTCCGCAACTGGAAGCGCCTCCGGTTTCCGCGCGTCACCGTCAGCTACGGACAGCCGCTGCAGTTCGGCGTCGTCGCCGACCCGACGCGTGAGCAGCAGCAGGAGGCCGCCGACATCATCCTGGCGCGGATCCGCGAGCTTCACGGTGAGCTGGCGCGCCTTGGCCATCGCGGCTCGCTGCGCGCGGCGGGTCGGCGCGCGGTGGCGTGACGTTCCGGGACGCGCTCCTGGACGGCCGCCGGGTGGCGGTCGCCGGGCCGGGAACGGGCGACGGGCCGGCCGGGGACGTCGATGACGTGGTGATCGAGCGGCTGCGGGCGCTGGGGGCCCGGGTGGAGATGATCGATCCGCGCGCGCTGCGCGACGAGGACGCGATCGTCGCCTGGGCGCGGGAGCGAGCGGCGCTGGACGCGCTCGTGTTCCTCGCCGCCGAGCCGTTCGGCCAGGGCGGCGCCGACCGCCTGCAGGCGACGCTGGAGCTGGCGTGGCGGGCGGTCCGCGGCGCGCAGCTGTACGCGTCCGGCCAGGGCGGCCGGCTGGTGTTCGTCGGTCCCCGGGCCGGGGCCGGCCGCCATCACGAGGCCGCGCGAGCCGGGCTGGAGAATCTCGCCCGCACGCTCTCGGTGGAATGGGCCCGGTTTGGCGTCACCGGGGTGGCGATCGCCCCGGGACCGGCCACCGGCGCCGCGGAGGTGGGGGAGCTCGTCTCATACCTGCTCTCCCCGGCGGGCGGGTACTTCAGCGGCTGCCGCTTCTCGCTCGGCGAGGCGACGCCGGCGGCCCCGGGCTGAGCCGGCTCCGTCGGCTCATACGGGCTTCTTACGCCGCCCACACGCGTCTGCTACGCGGCGGCCCGATCCTCATGTCCATGAGTTCGGCAGACGCAATCAGAATCAGACAGCAGAGACAGGCGCGGGTGCGACAGATCCGCGGGCGCGTGATCGGGTATTCGGTGGCGCTGTTCATGGTGGTGTGGGCGGCGATCGCGGTCGTCCTGATCACCGGGCATGACCCGGCCCTCTCGCGCAAGGTGACCACCTCCGCGGCCGTGAGCGGCTCGGCGAACACGGCCGGGACGAGCTCCGGCAACGCGACCGGGTCGGCCGTCACGACGAGTTCCAGCGGCGCCAGCACCGGCGGCGCACTCAGCACCTCCAACACCGCGGGCTCCGCCTCGACGGGCTCGGGCGACTCCACGGGCTCGACCTCCGTGACCCCGGTGACCTCGAGCCAGTCATGAGCCCTCGGACGTTCACCGTTCGCCGCCCCGCGGCCGCCGAGCATCGCCACACGTTCGCCTGTTTCGGCGGCGAGTGCACGGTGATCGTCGCCGATGCCACCCGGCCGGCCGATGCCGCCGCCGCGGCAGCGGCGGGCCGGCACGCCCTCCTGACCTGGCACGAGCGGTTCTCCCGGTTCAGCGCGCAGAGCGAGCTGTCGCGGCTGAACCGCTCCGCGGCCGACGAGGTGGCCGTCAGCCCGCTGATGCGCAGGATGGTGGCGGTGGCGCTGCGGGCCGCGCGCGACACCGGCGGCCTGGTCGACGTCACGCTGGCCGAGGAGATCGAGCAGGCCGGCTACGCCCGTAACATGGACGGCCCGGGCACCGACCTCAACGCGGCGCTGGCCCAGGCTCCGCCGCGGGCGACGGCCGCGCCCCACCCCGACGAGCGCTGGCGGGGGGTCGTCGTCGACGACCGGCGGGGGACGATCAGCCGGCCGCCGGGCCTGCGGCTCGACACCGGGGGGATCGCCAAGGGCGTCTTCGCCGACGAGCTGGCGGGGATGCTCGACGAGTTCGACGCCTATGCGGTCGACTGCTGCGGCGACCTCCGGGTCGGCGGCCGGGCGCAGGTGATGCGGCCGGTCAACGTGGCCAGCCCGTTCGACGGCTCCATCCTGCACGCGTTCCCCGTGACCAGCGGCGGCGTCGCCACCAGCGGCATCGGAAGGCGCAGCTGGACGGGGAAGGCCGGGCGCCCGGCGCACCATCTCCTCGATCCGCGCACCGGCGCTCCGGCGTTCACCGGGATCGTCCAGGCGACGGCGCTGGCGCCGACGGCGGCCCAGGCCGAGGTGCTGGCCAAGGCGGCCGTCCTGAGCGGACCGGCGCGGGCAGCCGAGTGGCTCACCCACGGCGGGGTCATCGTCCTCGACGACGGCCGGCACGAGGTGATCGGCCCGGCGCAATCCGTCGCCCCGTCGCTGGCCGCGACGAGCGCGTCCCGTCGGCCGCGGGTGTCCTGGACGCGCTCGCCCTAGTCGCGACTCTGGGGGAGATGTGGCCTGAAACGGGCCGGTTTTCCCCCAGAGTGGGCGTGCCGCGGTCAGGCCTGCTCGTCGGCCCATGGGACGACGACGGCGTCCTCATGGGGTGAGTCCCGGGCGACCACGTAGTCGGCCGGCTCCGAATCGGAGATGTTCTCGACGATGTGGGTGACCCGCGGCGGCACATAGAGCATGTCGCCGGGCTCCACCTCGAGTTGCTGCTCCAGGTGATCGCCCCAGCGGATCCGCACGCTGCCGCTCAGCATGTACAGGGCGCTCTCGCAGCCCTCGTGGTAGTGCGGGCGAGACCGGGTGCCCGCCGGGACGCGGAACCGGCCCATGTAGATGTTGTGCGCGCCGGCCGTGGTCTGGGAGATCTCGGCTCCGCCGACGATGCCACGGGGGATCTCGCGGTCCGGTCCTGGCTTGACCAGCTTCATCAAAGGCCAACTCTACTGCCGGTGAGGCACCTCGATCTGCAGCGGCGGCTGGTCGGCGGCCTCGTGGTCGACCTGCAGGGTCGTGTGGCTGATGCCGTAGCCATCTTGGACAACGCGCTGGAGGGTGCGGCGCCGTTCGTGGCAGTCGTCGCCGGCGTGCACCACCACGTGCGCCGACAGCGCCGGGAAGCCGGAGGTCACCTCCCAGACGTGCAGGTCGTGCACCTCCACCACGCCGGGCTGGGAGGCGAGGGTGTGGCCGATCTCCTCCGGGTCCAGCCCCGCGGGCGCCGCTTCCATGAACACGCGCCCGGATTCCTTGATCAGGCCGTAGGCGGCGTGCAGGAGCAGCCCGGCGATGATCAGCGAGGCGATGGCGTCCGCCCGGTCAAAGCCGGTGGCGAGGATGACGCCGGCCGCCACCGCGGTGGCGATGAAGCCGTACAGGTCGGTGAGGATGTGGCGATACGAGCCCTCGACGTTGAGGCTGCGCTCGGAATCGCCGGCCAGGATCCGGGCGGCGGCCAGGTTGACGGGGATGCCCACCAACGCGACGATGAGCATCGGCAACGCGTCGACGGAGGGTGGCGAGATGAGCCGCTGCACGGCGTCGATCACGATCACCACGGACAGCACCAGCAGGGTCACCCCGTTGGCCTGAGCCGACAGGATCTCGGCGCGTCCCAGGCCGTACGTCATGACCCCGCGTGGCGGGCGTACCGCCAGCCGCGCCGCCGCCAGCGAGACGGCGAGGGCCAGGGCATCGGTCAACATGTGGGCGGCGTCGGACAGCAGAGCCAGCGAGGACGCGAGCACGCCGACGACGACCTCCACCACCATGAACGCCACGATCAGCCCCAGCGCAGCCTTCAGCGCACCGCGCTCGGCATCACGCGAGGGGACGTGACCGTGGGCGTGATCGTGAGCCATCAGTTCACCGACGGGTCCGGGGGCATGCGGGCCACGAGCGCATAGCTCCCGCCCTTGCGCGTCAGCACCGTCTGCCAGAGATCGAGAGGCTCCTCGGTGAACGCATCCTCGCGCCGGGCGGGCTCCAGGATCCAGTCGCCGCGCTCCACCTCGGAATCGAGCTGGCCCGGCCCCCAGCCGGCATGGCCGACGAAGCCGCGGCTGCGCCGCACCCCGTCGACCGGCTCCTCCACGGCGCCTCCGGAGAGGACGCCGATGTCCTCGAAGGCGATCAGCGCTGCGTGATCCGCGCGGTCGAACTCGGCGAGCACGATGAGCGCCGACGGCTGCACCGGGCCGCCGACAAATAACGGGTCGTCGACGTCGAGCAGCTCACGCAGCTCGGAGACCGCCTCGCCGACGGTCGTCTCCGACGGTCGGTTGAGCACCAACCCCAACGCCCCCTCCTCGGAGTGCTCGACGACCAGCACGACGGTTCGCCAGAAGTTGTGGTCAAGGAGCCCAGGTCCCGCGATCAGGAGCTGCCCACGTGCCGAATCCACCCTGGCGAGCGTAGAGGATGCACTCTCCGCAGCGCTACAGGCCCAGCGACCGGCCGAGGATCTCCCGCATGATCTCGTCCGTCCCGCCGCCGATCGGTCCCAGGCGGGCATCGCGCAGCGCCCGCTCCAGCTCCGGCGGGGCGTCGAGTCCGTGGATCCGCAGGCAGGCGTCGATCACGTCGACGGCCGCGCGCTGGGTGGCCAGCTTGGCCATCGTCACGTCTCGCACGGCGTCCTCCCCGGCCAGATGGCGGCGCAGGGCGGCATAGGTGATGGCGCGCCCGGCCTCGATCTGGAGCGCAACCGCGGCCATCGCGTGCCGGACGGCCTGGGTGGGCCGGCGCCGAGTCCGCGCGAACTCGAGCGTCTGCTCGAAGCACACCTGCATCGCGCCGACGGCGCCGAGGGCCATCAGCAGGCGCTCCCACTGGAAGTTGGCCATGATCAGGTAGAAGCCCTGGTGCTCGGCGCCCAGCAGGTTCTCCCCGGGCACGAACACGTCGTCGAAGGCGATCTCGGCCGTGTCGGAGGCGTGCCAGCCGAGCTTGCGCAGCGGGCTGGCGGACACGCCCGGTCCGCGCTCGACGATCAGAAAGGAGATCCCGCGGTGGCCCCCGGCCTCCGTCGTCTTCACGGCTGTGACCAGGATGTCGGCGCGCACCCCGCCGGTGATGAACGTCTTGGCACCGTTGACCACCCAGCCGCCGTCGACCCGCTCGGCGCGGGTGCGGATGCCCGCCACGTCCGAGCCGGCGCCGGGCTCGGTGATGGCCAGCGCCGCGATCAGCTCACCGCGCAGCCCGGGCTCCAGATACCGCTGCTTCTGCTCCTCGGTGCCGAACTTCGCAATGGGAGGCAGCGCGATGCCGGTGTGGGCGCCGAGTCCGGCGGCGAGCCCGCCGGAGCCGCACCGTGCCAGCTCCTCGACCCACACCGCGGCGTCGGCTCCCCCCAGGCCCAGGTAGCCCGCGTCGGCGAGCCAGCGGAAGGCGTCGTTGTCAAACCAGCCGGCCTCCTCCCAGGCGTCGGCGTGAGGCCGCAGGCGCTCGAGGACGAACGCGCGCATCTCCCGGCGCAGCCGCTCATGCGCCTCGGTGAAGGGAGGGATCGGCCGGGCCGCATGCGGCCCGGCCCCGGTGGGCGCATGCGCCCACCGGCCGGTCGGCGCCTCCTGCGCGGCCCGCTTGGCATCCGGCGTCGCTGAGACGGGCCGCGCAGGAGTCATCCGGCTGCCGACCGGTGCATCTACAGGCCGTACGAGCGGCCGATGACGTCGAGCATGATCTCGTCGGTCCCGGCCCCGATCCGGTTGAGCCGCAGGTCCCGCCACGACCGCTCGATGCCGTACTCCTGCATGTAGCCGGCGCCGCCGTGGATCTGGATGCACTCGTCGGCGACCTCCACCGCGATCCGGGCCGCGTACAGCTTGGCCATCGTGATCTCGCGCACCGGGTACTCGCCGTTCTGGAAGCGCCACGCGGTGGTGTAGACCATCTGGCGCGCGGTCTCGATCTTGGTCGCCATCTCGGCGAACTTGTGGCGGATGACCTGGAAGTGGCCGATGGCGCGGCCGAACGCCTGGCGCTCCTTGGCGTACTGGAGCGTGCGATCGAAGACGTGCTGGGCGCCGGCGACGGCGCCGGCGGCGCCGATCAGGCGCTCGCCCTGGAGCTCCCACATGATGTGGTAGAAGCCCTTGCCGACCTGGCCGAGGACCGCCGACTCCGGCACCCGGACGTCGTTGAACGCCAGCAGGGCGGTGTCGGAGGCGTGCATCCCCAGCTTCTTGAGTCGCTTCTCGCGGATGACCCCGGGCGTGTCCATCGGCACGAGGAGGAGGGTGAACCCCTCGTACGGCGAGCGCTCCGCATTCGGCTCCTCCTCGTCGCTCGCCGTACGAGTCGTCCGGCGGCCAGCGCCGGCGTCGGTCTTGGTCACGAGCACGATGGCGTGCGCGCGGTGGCCGTTGGTGATGTACGTCTTGGAGCCGTTGATGACGTACTCGTCGCCGTCCTTGACCGCCCGGGTCTTGATCCCGGCGACATCGGAGCCGGCGTCCGGCTCGGTGATGCCGATACACAGGATCGCCTTGCCCTCGATCGCCGGACGCGCCCATTGCTGCTTCTGCTCCTCGGTGCCGAACGCCAGGATCGGCGGCATGGCCATGTCGGTCTGGACGGCGACGCCCATGGCCAGGCCGCCGCAGTGGGCGTGGGCGATCTCCTCGGCGAGCACGAGGCTGGTGTAGTAGTCGCCGCCCTGGCCGCCGTACTCCTCGGGCTTGTCCAGCCCGAGGAAGCCGAGCTCGCCCATCCGGGTGAACACCCAGTCCGGGAATGTCGTCTCCTCCCACTCGTCGGCGTGGGGCTGAAGCTCCTTGACCACGAACCGCCGGATCGACTCGCGCAGCTGCTCGTGCTCGTCGGTGAAGATGAAGTGCCTGCGCTGGGAGGCGAAGTCCGGCTTGAGGACGTCGGCGGTGGCCATCTGCGGCCCTCCTCGTGGTCGAATGGGTCGGCCGCCCACGGTAGCCGGGCGTCCCGGAAAAGTAAACAGTAGAGCTTCCTACTTGCTACTCGCCCCGGGCAGCGGGCCGACCCCGCTCCGCGTAGGCTTGCGCCATGGCCTACGACAACATCACCTACGAGGTCGCGCCGACGGGGGTTGCCACCATCGCGCTGGACCAGCCGGAGACGCGCAACGCCCTCTCCGACGACGTGCTCGCCGAGCTGATCGCGGCACTCCAGGAGGCCCGCGACGACGCTGCCGTGCGCTGCGTGGTGCTCACGTCGACGCACGACAGCGTGTTCTCCAGCGGCGGCAACCTCGGCGGGTTCGCCGCCGACGTGCCGCTGGTGCACAAGCACTTCGCCACCGCGCTCTTTCCACGTGTGTTCCGGCTCCTGGGCGAGCTGGGGAAGCCGTCGATCTGCGCGGCCAACGGGCACGTCCTCGCCGGCGCTCTGGGGCTGGCGCTCGCCTGCGACCTGATCGTGGCCAAGGAGCCGGCCCGCTTCGGCACCCCGGAGATCAACATCGGGCTGTTCCCGTTCATGATCATGGCGCTCATCTACCGCAACGTGGGCCGCAAGAAGACCGCCGAGCTGATGCTAATGGGCGAGCAGATCTCCGCCACGGAGGCCGAGCGGATCGGCATCGTCAACCGCGTCGTCGCGGCCGACCGGTTCGACGCCGTCGTCGAGGAGTGGGCGACGAAGCTGGCGCGCAAGTCCCCGGTGCTGATGAAGCTCGGCAAGGACGCGATGTACCGCCAGCAGGACATGGCCTACGACGACGCCATCGACTTCCTGCGCTCGCAGTTGACAATCGCCTTCTCCACCGAGGACATCCAGGAGGGCGTGCGCGCGTTCTTTGAGAAGCGCGATCCGGAGTGGCACGGACGGTGATGACGAACCTGCCCTGAGAGGGCACTTTCGTCATCACCGGCGGTGTGACAGAGTAGGAAGTGGGACGTCCTACTCATGACCACTGAGACCACCAGCCTGCTGCGGCCGCTGGCCGAGGACCTGCGCGCCCGCCGGCAGCAGATCCAGCTCGGCGGCGGCGAGGAGAAGATCGCCGCCCAGCACGCCGCCGACAAGCTGACCGCGCGTGAGCGGATCGACCTGCTGATCGATCCCGGCACGTTCGTCGAGCTGGGGATTCACGGCCGGCCGCACTTCTCCCAGCGCGCCATGGACGGGCGCGACGCACCGGCCGACGGCGTCATCACCGGCTACGGGAAGGTCAACGGTCGCCTCACCGCCGTGGCCGCCTACGACTTCACGGTCATGGCCGGCTCGATGGGGATGACCGGCGAGCTCAAGGTGACCCGGCTGCGCGAGCTGGCGCTGACCAAGCGCATCCCGTTCGTGTGGCTGCTCGACTCGGCCGGCGCCCGTATCCAGGAGGCGGTCGGCTCGCTGTTCGCCGGCAGCGGGCACCTGTTCCGCGAAGAGGTGATCAACTCCGGCGTCATTCCCCAGGTGGCGGCGCTCATGGGCCCGTGCGCGGCGGGGACCGCCTACATCCCGGGCCTCGCCGACTTCGTCCCGATGGTCAAGGGCCGCGGCTCGATGGCGTTGGCCGGCCCGCACCTGGTGCGGGCCGCCGTCGGCGAGGACGTCACCCAGGAACAGCTGGGCGGGTCGCGCGTGCACTGCCGCAAGTCCGGGGTCGGCGACCTGGAGGTGGCGGACGACCCGGAGTGCATCGAGGCGATCAAGAAGTACCTCAGCTACTTCCCGTCCCACTGCGAGGAGGCGCCGCCGGTGCTGGCGACCGACGATCCGGTCGACCGCGCCGACGAGGACCTGCTCGACGTGCTGCCGGAGTCCAACCGCAAGCCGTATGACATGTACGAGGTCATCCGGCGGATCGTCGACGACGGCGACTACTTCGACCTCAAGCCCCAGTTCGCCAAGACGATCATCACCTGCCTGGCCCGCTTCGGCGGCCGTCCGGCCGGGATCATCGCCAACCAGCCCAAGCAGCTGGGCGGGATCCTGGACAACGACTCGGCCGACAAGGCGGCCCGGTTCATCAATCTGTGCAACGCCTACGGGATCCCGCTCGTCTACCTCATGGATGTGCCCGGTTTCATGGTCGGCACCAAGGTGGAGGAGGCGGGCATCATCCGCCACGGGGCCAAGATGCTCTACGCGACGGCCAACGCGACCGTGCCCAAGCTCACGGTCGTGCTCCGCAAGGCCTACGGCGCCGGCTACTACGTGATGTGCGGGCGCGCGTACGAGCCGGACCTCATCGTCGCCTGGCCGAGTGCCGAGATCAGCGTCATGGGGGCCGAGGGCGCGGTCGAGATCGTGTTCCGCAAGCAGGTCCAGGAGGCCGACGATCCCGCCGCCAAGCGGGCCGAGCTGATCGACGCCTACCGCCAGATCATCGACGTCTACATCGCCGCCGGCAACGACATGATCGACGACGTCATCGACCCGCGGGAGACGCGGGCGACGATCTGCCGGGGGCTGGAGATGGCGGCCGGCAAGAAGGTGGAGCGCCCGTTCAAGCGCTCCGGGGTGGTTCCCGTCTGATGGCCGTCGAGGACCCGGCGGTCATCACGTGCGCCATCTCCGGCGCCATCGCCAATCGCGACCAGTGCCCGGCGATCCCGTACACGCCGGAGGAGTACGCGGCCGAGGCGCGGCGGATCGTCGACGAGGGCGGCGTCCACATCCATATCCACGCCCGCACCCCTGACGGCACACCCTCCTACGAGATCGAGGACTTCCGCGCCATCCGCGACGCGGTCGTGTCCGAGATTGGCGACGCGGCCATCATCAACTTCTCCACCGGCACCATCGGCGTGCCCGTGGCCAAGCGGGTCGCCTACCTGGAGGCCTGCCGGCCGGAGGTGGCGGCCCTCAACATGGGCTCGCTCAACTACGCCAAGTACTCGCGCTCGCGCCGGGACTTCGTGTTCCAGTTCGTGTTCGCCAACCCGTTCGACGAGATCATCGAGCTGCTCGAGGCGATGCGCCGCCTGGACATCAAGCCGGAGCACGAGTGCTTCGACGTCGGCCACGTCGGCTCGCTGGCGCCGCTGGTCGACATGGGGCTGCTCGAGGCGCCGCTGCACGCCGATTTCGTCATGGGGGTGGTGGGAGGCGTGCCGGCGACCGCGCTGAACCTGGCGGCGATGGCGCGCAACATGCCCGCGGGCCGCCACCACTGGGGAGTCATCGGCATCGGCCGGGACCAGTGGCGGATGGTCGCCGCGGCGCTGACCCTGGGCGGGTCGATCCGCGTCGGCCTGGAGGACAACTTCTACCTCCCGGACGGGGAGATGGCCCGTTCCAACGGAGATCTGATCGCCAAGGCGCGGCAGCTGTGCCGGGACTGCGGCCGGCGCCCGGCGACGGTGGGGGAGGCGCGGCAGCTCTTGGGAACCCCGCCCACCCCCGCGCCGGTCGCGGAGTCGGCGTGAGCCTGCCGCTGGAAGGCCTCACCGTCCTCGATCTCACCCGCCTGCTCCCCGGCGGCTTCTGCTCGTTGCTGCTCGCCGACTTCGGCGCGGATGTCATCAAGGTCGAGGACACCGCGGCCGGGGACTACATCCGCTGGTCGCCCCCGTACTACGAGGGCGCAGCCACCACGGCCCGCAGCGCGCTGTTCCTGTCGCTCAACCGCGGCAAGCGATCGATCCGCATCAACCTCAAGGAGCCGGCGGGGCGGGAGGTCCTGCTCCGCCTGGTCGGTGATGCCGACGTGCTCCTGGAGTCCTTCCGCCCGGGGGTGATGGACCGTCTCGGCGTCGGCTTTCAGGCCCTGCGCGCTGTCAATCCGGGGCTCGTCTACTGCGCCATCACCGGCTACGGCCAGACCGGGCCCAACCGCGACCGGTCCGGTCATGACATGAACTACCTGGGGCTCAACGGGATCCTGGGGCTGACCGGCGACGGCGACGGCCCGCCCGTGCAGGCGGCGGCCCAGATCGCCGACCTGGGCGGCGGGGCGCTGATGGCGGCTGTGGGGATCCTCGTCGCGCTGCGCGAGCGTGAGCGCTCCGGCCAGGGCCAGCTGGTCGACTGCTCGATGTTCGACGGCTCGCTGTCGTGGCTGGCGATGCTGGCCGCCGAGGTGTTCGCGACCGGGCGGGCTCCCCGGCGCGGGGAGCTGGGGCTGGCCGGGCGCTACAACTGCTACCGGCCCTACGCGTGCGCTGACGGGTACGTGACGCTCGGCGCCCTGGAGCCGAAGTTCTGGCAGGCGTGGTGTCACGGCGTCGGCCGCCCGGACCTGGTCGAACATCAATTCGATTCGCCCGGCTCGCCGTCCCACGACAAGGTGGCGGCGATCTTCCTCAGGCGCACGCGAGACGACTGGACCGCCTTCGCCGCCGAGCATGACTGCTGCCTGGAGCCGGTCCTGGAGCTCGACGAGGTGCTGGCCTCCGAGCTGGTGGCTGCCCGGGAGATGATTGCCGAAGTCGCCCAGCCCGGCGTGGAGGCGCCGGTGCGTCTGCTGGGCACGCCGGTCAAGCTCAGCCGCACGCCCGGCGACCCGGCCCGCGGTCCGGGCCCGGCGCTGGGCGAGCACACCGCCGCGGTGCTGGCCGCCGCCGGCTACACGGACGAGGAGATCGCCTCCCTGCACGAGCAGCGGGCGGTCGCCGGGGCCGACGAGACCGCCACCGGGACCTTCCTGTCCAGGTGATGCCCGCGACCGACGGCATGCTGCGGATGTCGGAGCTCGCCGAGCGCTCCGGCGTCAGCGCCGGGACGATCAAGCACTATCTGCGCGAGGGGCTCCTCGGCTCCGCGGCGGACGTGCTGCGCACCAGCCGGAACATGGCCTACTACCCGGAGGGGTTCGTCGAGCGGGTCAAGCTGATCAAGCGCCTGCAGGAGGAGCGCTTCATGCCGCTGCGCGTGATCCGCGAGGTCATCGCCGATGATCCGGAGCGGGCGGCCCGGGTCATCGAGCTGGAGGACCGGATCCTGGAGCGGGCGATCGAGACCGGCGAGAGCGGCCGGGTGTCGCGCGCCTCGGTGCGCGCCACCTACGACGTGCCGCGCAACGTCCTCGACCGCCTGGAGGAGCTGGAGGTCCTGACCCCCGGCCCGCGCGGCTACGACGCCGATGATGTGGCGATCATCGAGGCGATCTCCCGCTTCCGGGCCGGCGGCTATGAGGAGGCGCTGGGGTTCACCGTCTACGACACGCTGCGCTACCGCGAGGCGCTTGCGCCGCTCGTGGCCGAGGAGGTCCGGGTGCTACTCGACCGGCTGGCCGGCGAGGTCGACGTCGAGCGGGCGCTGGCGATCATCTCCTCCGGCGCCGAGCCGCTGCGCGAGCTGATCGGCGCGATGCACTCCAAGCTGCTGCTCGCCGAGTTGCGCCGCCAGCGCCACTCGTGAGTCGGCCCGGCTGTCCGCGGGTATCTGCCACACTGACTGACCAGTCAATCGACGCCCGTAGTCATACCCGCCCAAGCGAGGTGCACCGTGCGCGCAGCGGCCGTCCAACTCAACGCCACCGAAGACACTGATCGTAACCTGGAGCGCGCCGACCGGCTCGTTCGCCAAGCCGCGGCCGCCGGCGCCGAGCTCGTCGCCCTGCCGGAGAAGTGGACGGTGCTGGGCAAGCGTGAGCACATGGCCGCCGGAGCCCAGCCCCTCGACGGGCCGGCGATCTCCTGGGCGCGCGCCACGGCGCGGGAGCTGGGCATCGATCTGCTCGCCGGGTCGATGTACGAGTCGATCCCCGGCCGCAACAAGGGCGCCAACACGAGCGTCCACGTCGGACCGGACGGTGAGCTCAGGTCGCTCTACCGCAAGATCCACCTGTTCGACGTCGAGGTCGACGGCAGCGTCTACGCCGAGTCCTCGACCGAGGATCCCGGGGACGAGATCGTCGTCTCCGAGCTGGCCGGCGGCCTGACGCTCGGACTGAGCGTCTGCTACGACCTTCGCTTCCCGGAGCTGTACCGGATCCTCGCGCTGCGCGGCGCCGAGGTGTTCTCGATCCCCAGCGCCTTCACGCTGCCGACGACTCGCGACCACTGGGAGGTCCTGGTGCGCGCGCGGGCGATCGAGAACCAGTGCTTCGTCGTCGCCCCCAACCAGGTCGGCCATCACCCGGGCGGTCTGCGCTCCGGCGGACGCTCGCTGATCGTCGACCCCTGGGGCCTGGTCCTGGCCGGCGCCGCCGACACCGAGACGTTCATCATCGCCGACCTCGACGCCGCCAACCAGCGGGACATCCGTCGCCGCCTGCCGTCGCTGGCCCGCCGGCGCCCGGAGGCCTATGCCTGGGAGACGCCGAGCCCGGCGGGCGCCCCTGCATGACCACGGCCGCGACCGACAAGCGCCGCGTCATCCTCGACGCGGCGGTCCGCGTGTTCGCCCGGCAGGGCTTTCACACCTGCCGGGTCTCGGACATCGCCGACGAGGCCGGCGTCGCCTACGGACTCGTCTACCACTACTTCTCCTCCAAGGAGCAGATCCTGGACACGCTGTTCCTGGAGCGCTGGGACGTCATGCTCGCGGCCATCGCCGAGGCCGACGCCTCCGAGCGGGCCCCGGAGGGGAAGCTGGAGACGATCGCCGGATTCATCATCGACTCCTACCGCCACGACCCGGAGCTGATGAAGGTGATCATCGTCGAGGTCACGCGGGCGGCGAACACATTCGGGCTGACGCACCTGGACAAGATCCGCGATGCCTACGCTGGGATCGCCGCGATCGTCGCCAAGGGCCAGGCCGCCGGCCGCTTCCGCCTCGAGATCACCCCGGAGTTCGCAGCGCAGGCGTTCTACGGATCGGTGGAGCAGGTGCTGACCGGCTGGATCTTCGAGAGCGGACCGGTCACCGAGGCCGAATTGAAGCGGGCCAAGACGATGATCGTCGACACCATCTGCCGCGGATTGGAGCGCCGGACGGCGGGTCCGGCCCCCGAGTCTGCTTGAATGCCCTCGGATGTTGGAGAGCCCTTTGGTCAAGCGCCTGCTGTGGAACGGGATGCTCGCCGGGTTCGGTGCGCTCGCGAGTCTCGCGGCGGCCCGTCTCGCCGCCCTGGTCTGGACGCGCGTGTTCGACGAAGAGCCCCCTGAGTGACCGACCAGCCGAGTCAGCGGCCATCGGACGAGACGCCGGACGACGTTCCGGCACAGCTCGCGCCTGACGCGGCGACCGAGGTCCGTTCCTCCGGGGAGGCGAGCGGTCCTGCTCCCGCGGTGCCGCCGGCTCCGCCCACGCCGGCCACCCCGGCCGCGCAGTCGGAGGCCCCGGCCGCCCCGCCACCGGCGCCCGTGCCTCCGCCGACGTTCGGCACCGCCGAGCCGGGCCCCACCCCGTACGAGAGCTCGCCATCCAGCGGCCTGGCGTCACTGTTTCCGGCCGACCGGCCCGAGGTCGCGGTCGGCGCGGCGTTCGCCGGCGGTTTCCTCGCGGCCCTGATCCTCAAGCGCCTTGCCCACTGAGCCCGCCGAGCGCGACAGCCTCGCCGCTGCCGTCACCGATGTCTCCGAGAAGCTCTCCGTCCTGGTCCGGGAGGAGATCGAGCTCGCCAAGACCGAGGTCGTCATCAAGGCCACCAGCCTCGGGCGGGGAGCGGCCGCGGCCGCTGTCGGGGCTGTGTTCGGCGTGTTCGCGCTCATCTTCATCCTGCTGACGATCGCCTGGGGCCTGAACTCGGTGTTCAACAGCATCTGGATCGGCTTCGCCATCGTCATGGTGCTTCTGGTGGCGCTGACGGCGTTTGCCTTCCTGTTCGCCTGGCGCAAGCTGCGGGTGGGGCCGCCGACGCCGCAGCTGGCGATCGACGAGGCCAAGAAGATCCGGGACACGGTCCAGCCGGGAGGGCCCGCCTAGATGCCCACCACCCGCAGCCCGGAGGAGATCCGCCAGTCGATCGAGCGCAACCGCCAGGAGCTCGGCGTCGCCGTCGAGCAGCTCCGGGGCGAGGTCGTCAAGCTCACAGACTGGCGCGGCCAGCTGCGGCGCCACGAGCGCGAGGCGCTGATCGGAGCCGGGGTGGCCGGGTTCGTCCTCGGCGGTGGACTGGCCGCGCTCGGCGCGCTGACGTTCGGTCGGCGCCGGCGGCGCCGGCAGCTCGATCGCTGAGTTCCGTCCCGCCCCGGCCGCCGCGCCGGGCCGGACCGCTAGGCCAGGTACGAGCTCGGCAGCCCGCCGACGCCGAGCAGCCCCGGGCCAACGTGGGTGCCGATCACGGGGCCGATCTCCGACACCACCCGCGGCGGCACGCCGAACACCTCAGTGCCGCGCTCGGCCAGCTCGGCGGCCTCGTCGGGCGCCTGGATGTGCTGGACCATCCAGGCATCGGCGCCCACGGACGCGCGCTCGCGCAGGAGGTCGACCATGCGCTCGAACGCGCGCCGAGAGGTGCGCACGCGCTCGACCGGCGTGATCTCCGACTCGACGGTGAGGATCGGCTTGATTCGCAGGGCCGAGCCCAGCCAGGCCTGCGCCCCGGCGATCCGGCCACCCCGGCGCAGGTACTCCAGGGTGTCGATCGCAAACCACATCTTCAGCGCGCCGCGGGCCTCGACGGCATGCTGGGCCACGGCGGCGCCGTCGGCGCCGGACCGCGCGGCGGCCACGGCCGCCATCACGACGAGCCCCTCTCCGCCGCAGGCCGTGGCGGTGTCGACGACGTGGACGCGGCCGGCGTCGGCGCCGAGCTGCTCGCGCGCCTGCTCCGCGGCCCGCACCGTGCCGGACATCCCGCCGGCGAGGTGGACGGAGACGATCTCGTCGCCGGCGGCCAGGAGCGGCTCGTAGACCGCCAGGAAGTCGCCGATCGACGGCTGGGAGGTCGTCGGCAGAGTCGCGTTGGCGCCGAGCCGCCGGTAGTAGGCGTCGTAGTCGGAGATCTCGCTCTCACGCTGGGCTCCGTCCGCCCAGTGGACGTACAGGCTGACCAGATGGATGCCCTGCTCGGCGACGAGCTCGGCGGGCAGGTAGTGGCACGTGTCGGAGACGACGGCGACGCTCATGTCGGCGCGGCACCCTAGCAGCGCGACCTGAGAACCGCCGCCGGCGATCGAGCTGTGAGGCCGATCGCGTTTCGCCCGGGGCCCGCCTGGCTCTACACTTGGTGCTGGCGATGGCGCACACGCTCGTTACCGGAGCGACCGGATTCATTGGCTCACATGTCGCCCGTCTGCTGGTGCAGCGTGGCGACGACGTCGCCGTGCTGGTGCGGCCGGACTCGTCGGCCGAGGCGATCGCCGACCTCGACGTCCGGCGCCTGCGGGGCGACATCCTGGATCGGCGGTCGATCCGGCGGGCGATGCGGGGCGTCGAGCGCGTCTTCCACGTCGCCGGGCGCTCCGACCTGCGGGCCCCCCGGGCGGCGATCACGAGCGTCGCCCTCGAGGGCACCACCATTGTGCTCGAGGAGGCGCTGCGGGCCGGCGTGGAGCGGGCCGTCCACACCTCCTCGGCGGCGGCCGTCGGCCCGGCTCCACCGGGCCGGACGGCGACCGAGACGCTGCCCTGGACCGGCTGGCGCTACGGCATCCCGTACCTCGACGCCGTCCATGAGGCTGAGGCCGCGGCGTTGCGGCTGGTGCCACGCGGCCTGCCGCTCGTCGTCGTCAACCCCACGCTCGTGCTGGGGGCCGGCGATCCGGGCCGGTCGTCGACCACCCTGGTCAGCCGCTTCCTCCGGCGGCAGATCCCCGCCTTCGTCGACGGGACGCTGAACGTCGTGGCGGTGCAGGACGTGGCCCGCGGACTGCTGCTCGCCGATGAGCGCGGCCGCGTGGGGGAGCGCTACCTCCTCGGCAATCGCAACTTCACCATGACCCGGCTGTTCGCCGATCTCGGCCGCCTGTCCGGCGTGCAGCCGCCGACGGTCAGGCTGCCGGTGCCGGTCGCGCTGGGGCTGACCGCGGCCGCCGGGCGAACCGGTGCCGAGGCGCTGCCGACGACAACCGAGGTCCGGGCCGCCTCGCTGAACTGGAGCTTCTCCAGCCGCAAGGCCAAGCGCGAACTGGGGTGGACGACCTCGCCCCATGAGGATTGCCTGGAGGAGACGATCGGCTGGTATCGCGCCCGGGAGAACGAGTCGCTGGCGCCGCCGGGTTCGCTCCAGCCCCTTCCGCTTCGCGTCGCCGGCGGGGCGGTACGGCTGGTGGGGCTGTAGGGCGCCGGGGCCGGCTACGAGGCCGCGCCGGCCGGCACCGCGTCGGCCCGGCCTGAGCGCGGCAACAGCCGGCGCGCGGTTTCCGGCGCAAAGGTGGCCAGGGCAAGCGCGCCCAGCAGGGGGATGCTGACGACGGCGAACACCAGCGCCTGCGCATCCGCCGGGAGGTCGTAGGCGGTCACGGACGTTCCGATGAAGATGGACCAGGCGGCGATCGTCGTCCCCAGGGTGACCAACGGCGGGCGCACGACGGTCTGCGCCTCCCAGGTCAGCAGCGCGATCAGGCAGGGCAGGACGTAGTACGGGTCGTCCCACGGATCCAGGACGCAGCGCAGCCCCATCAGGAGCGCCAGGAGCAGGAGCGCGTGGTGCGCCGGCGGTGACGAAGCCGCTGCCGAGCGGGGCCGCGGGCGTATCCGGCCAGGCCGTCGCCAGGCATACAGCGCGGTCAGCGGAGGCATGAGCACGATCGGGACGGTGTGGCCGAGGCTCCCCAGCCACGCTGGGGCCGACCGGTAGACCGCGCCGCCGCCGCCGCCTGACCCGAACCACCACCAGACCTGCCACGGCTGGAAGATCGTGCCCGTGTTCAGTCCGGCAGCCGTCGCCTGGCCGACGAACCCGCCCCCGCTGGCGAGCATGAGTGGGGCGAGCACGGCGCCGGCGACGGCGCCGGCGATCACCAGCGTGCGGATGCGCGCGCGGGGGAGGGCCACCAGAACGGGTCCGACCGCCAGCACCGCCCATTCCTTGTTGGCGATGGCCAACCCCAGCAGGACCGCCGCGCAGGCCGGGCGATCGCCGGCGGCGCAGAGCACTGCGGCGGCGCACAGCACGCTCCCCAGGATTTCCTCAGGATGTCCATGGATCGCCGCCGGGAAGGCCAGCGGGTTGGCGACGCACAACAGCAGCGCGACGCTGGCGGCGAACCTCGAACTGCCCCGCGCTCGCATCCGGACCGCAAGCCACGCGCCGAAGGCGCCGACGGCCAGCAGGCATGGGACGGCGCCGCCGCGGTAGAGGTCGAGGGAGCCTTCCTGGCCGTGCCACAGCTTGGTGACCAGCACAAACGGGGCGCGCAGGACCAGCGAGCCGCCGGACGCCGGCGCCAGCTGGGCGAAGCGCAGGATGTGGCCGCTCATGAGCGCGCCGACCGCCGGGAAGGCCTCAGTCTGCCAGTCGTCCCCGCTGCCGGTTCTGAGCGTGAGCCAGGCCAGGAGCACCAGCGCCGCGGCCGCTGCGGCCAGGGCACAGGCCGTCTCGCCGACCGCGAGGGCGGTGGTCCCACCGCCGGGGCCGGCCGTTGCCGGGAGGTCGCTGGCGCGCCGAAGCATCCAGATCGATGCATCGGTCGCGAGGCCCGTTGGCTTTATCGTGCACGCCGTGGCGACCCTCTACCGCTGCAACACGCCGACGGACTGGCTGTGCCCGTGCGGGCGCGTCGCCCGCGCCCTGCGCCGCGAGGGGGTCACCGTCCAGACGGTCGTGGTGGGGCAGCGCCGGTCGCGTCGCGAGGAGGTGGAGGCGCTGAGCGGTCAGCGCCGCGTGCCGGTGCTCGTCCTCGACGGGGAGGTGATCTGCGACTCCAAGCGGATCCTCGAGCACCTGGAGTACCGCCGGTCGCAGGCGGTCCCCCGCTGAGCGGCGCGTCAGGCCAGCAGCACCGCCACCGACTCCGGCGTCACCGGCCTGGCCACGCCGCGGTCGGTGACCAGTGCGGTCACCAGGCCGGCCGGGGTCACGTCAAAGGCGGGATTGCGGCACGGCGTGCCCTCGACGGTCAGGAGACGCGGTCCGCCCGGGCCCACGCGCGGGGCGCGGACCTCGTCCGGCGCGCGCTCCTCGATGACGATGTCCCCCCCGGTTGCGCACGTCGGATCGATCGTGGTGCACGGGCCGGCGACGACGAACGGGATGCCGGCGGCGGCCGCGGCCAGCGCATGGGCGTACGTGCCGACCTTGTTCGCGACGTCGCCGTTGGCCGCGACCCGGTCACACCCCACCACCACGGCGTCGACCTCGCCGGCGGCGATCAGCCCGGCGGCGGCGGCGTCGACGACCAGGGCGTGTTCGATCCCCAGACGGCGCAGCTCCCACACGGTCAGCCGCGCCCCCTGGAGCAGGGGACGGGTCTCGCAGGCGAGCACCGTCTCCAGCTCGCCGCGGTCGGCCAGCTCGGCGATGACGGCGAGCGCCGTGCCTCGTCCGGGCGCGGCCAGCGCGCCCGTGTTGCAGTGGGTGAGGACGCGGGGCCGGCCGGCGAGCAGGTCGGCGCCGTGGCCGGCCATCGCCCGGCTGGCCGCCTCCTCCTCGGCGTGGAGCGCCCTGGCCTCGGCCAGGGCCGCCTCGGCGCGGGCCGGGCCCGCGGGAACCGCGGCCGCCGCCATCCGCACCCGTGCCACCGCGTGCGCGAGATTGACCCCGGTCGGGCGGGCAGCGACGAGGACCGCGCAGGCGCGCTCCAGCGCCTCAGGGTCGCGGCCCAGCTCGAGCGCGACCCCGTAGGCGGCGGCGACACCGATGAGCGGGGCGCCACGGATGCTCAGCCGGCGCAGCGCCTCAACGACGTCGTCGGCGCCCCGCAGCTCGAGCTCGGTCTCCCGCCAGGGCAGCTCGGTCTGGTCCAGCGCCCACAGGATGCCGTCGGCATAGCGCAGCGCTGTCACCTGCGCGCGGGCCACCGGAGGCGGCCCGGAGGTGACCCCGGTTCCGTCGGTCAGCGGCGTGGGCTACAACCGGTTCTCGATCGAGAGGGGGGCCGAGTCCACCGGGGCTGCCTCCGGCGCCTGGGCGGGCTCGGCCGGGGCCTCCAGCCCCAGCGCCTGCTGGAGTTCGCCGGACTGGTACATCTCGGTGACGATGTCGCAGCCGCCGACCAGCTCCCCGTCGATGAACAGCTGGGGGATCGTGGGCCAGTTGGAGATGGCCGACAGCTCCTGGCGGATCCGCGGGTCCGGCAGGATGTCGACGGCGGCAAAGCGGGCGCCGACCGACTGGAGAATGCCGACGGTGCGGGCGGAGAAGCCGCACGCGGGCGCGTCCGGGTTGCCCTTCATGAAAAGGATGACCGGGTTTTCGTCGATCGCCTCCTGGATGGCGTCGCGCATGGGGTTGGCGGTTTGGTCGCTCATCGAGTCTCCTCCGTTTGCGAAGCTCGTGTTTGTATGGAGAGAGCGTGGATACGGCCGCCCAGTTCCGAGCCGAACACGTCGTAAACGAGCCGGTGCTGAGCGATGCGCGACAGGCCGGCGAAGGCGGGCGCACTGACAATCGCATTGAAATGATGCCCGTCCCCGGTCACGCTGGCGACCGCGCCGGGGATCCCGGCCTCGATCCGTCCCTTGAGCTCCTCGGTGGTGGCGACGGGGGTGGCGGACATGCTCTTTAGCGTAGCGAGGCTCGGTCGATATACTTTTTGAAGCATGATCACTCTCACTGACAAAGGCGCCGAGAAGGTCCGTGAATTCCTGGCCGCCCAGAGCGCGGTCGCCGCGACGGCCGGCCTCCGGGTCGGGGTCCGGGGCGGAGGCTGCTCCGGCTTCCAGTACGCGCTGGCGTTCGACGAGCAGCGCGACGGCGACATCGTCGTCGAGGACAAGGGAATCCGCCTCCTCGTCGACACCCCCAGCCTTCCGTACGTCAAAGGCTCGACGATCGACTTCGTCGACGGCCTTCAGGGCGCCGGCTTCAAGGTCGACAACCCCAACGTGATCGCTGCCTGCGGTTGCGGCTCCTCCTTCCGCGTGGCGGAGGAGGAGGAGGTCTCCGCAGTCTGACGTCGGGCCAGCCGGCTACACCGGCGTAGCCTCGAGCGACCGCCACAGGAACAGGCACGCCAGCGTCCGGTGTGGACGCCACGGTTCGGCGAGCGCCTCCAGCTGGGCCGGGCGCGGCATGGCGTCGAGCCCGTAGGCGAGCATGACCGCCCGCCGGATGCCCAGGTCGCCCACGGCCAGTACGTCCGGTCGCTGGAGGTGGAAGATGAGGAACATGTGGGCGCTCCACTCGCCCAATCCCTTGACGGCGACCAGCTCGGCGGTCACCTCGTCGTCCGGGAGCCGGCCGAGCTGGTCGAGCTCCAGCGACCCGTCGACGACGTGCTCGGCCAGTGATCGCAGGTAGACGACCTTGGCCCGGGACAGCCCCGCGGCCGCCCGGAGCTCCTCCGGGTCGTCGGCCAGGATCTCCTCCGGGGTCGGCGCCCGGCCGCCGTAGCGGGCCGACAGCCGCGCAAAGATCGCCTGGGCGGCCCTGGTCGACAGCTGCTGGCCGGTGATGGTGCGGACGAGGACCGCGTAGTGATCACGCGGACGCTCGCGCTCTGCGGCCTGCTCGGCGTCCGGCCTCGCCGGGTCGGCGGCGCGCGAGTCATCCGGCTGCCGCCGGTCCCCCAGGTTGTCCGGCCCGATCTCGTCGATCAGCCCGCGCAGGACCGGATCGGAGGCCCGCAGGTGGGCGACCGCCTCGGCGAGCTGAGCGCGGGGCGGCACGCTGCCGGTCAGGCGGTCAGCGACAGGGCGGCGCCGTCGAGGGCGCCGAGCGCTCGCTCCACCGAGCAGGCGATGCACGTGAACGTGGGCGTGTCGCGCAGGGTGTAGGAGCTCGACTCGGTGGTCCGCAGCCGCTGCACGAGATCGAGGAAGTCGGCCGGGTTGTCGGTCTCGAATGCCACCACAAACTCCTGGTCGTCGAGGCCGAATGAGTAGCTGGTGTTGAGATCGACGGACGGGTACTCGCGCCCCACCTTGATGTGCTCCTGCATGATCCGCCACCGCTCCTCGGCCGAGAGCGTGTACCAGGCGCGGGTCTTCACGAACGGATACACGAACAGGTACTTGCCGTGGCCGGGTCGAACTTCGAGGCGTGATTCGTCGGAATACTCGGATGGCTTCGTCATCGCCAGCAGCGAGTATGGGACCGTGCACCACTTCATGAGCCCGCTCTGCGCCAGAATGACATGGAACTCGTGAATCCGCTCCAGATTCTGGGCCTGGCTGAGGAGCATGAGGTCGGCGTCCCCGCGGGTGCCGACCAGGGAGAACGAGCGCAGCAGGTGGCCGTCGGCGAAATCGGCGCACGCGGCCATGAATTCGCGCTTGTCGGCCGCCCTCTGCTCGTCGTCGAGACGCCGCCAGGCCGGGTCTACCTGGAGGAAGGTGTATTTGACGAAATGGCGGACCGGCATCGCCCGCTGATGATACGCGCCGGCGGTTCAGAGCCCCGGCGAGGGGGACCGATAAGATGAGGGGGATGCGGATCGCGCTCGTGTCGCCGTATTCATGGACGTATCCGGGGGGCGTGACCAGGCACATCGAGGCGCTCGCCGAGTCCTTCATCGCCGATGGTCACGACGTCCGCGTGCTCGCGCCGTATGACCCGGTCGATCTGCACTCGAAGATCCTGCACCGCGGCGCGACGCCGCAATCCGTCAAGGCCCCGGACTACCTGGTGTCCCTGGGCCGCACGGTCGGCTTCAAGGCCAACGGCGCAGTGTCGAACCTGTCGATCACCCCGTCGGGAATCGCCGCCCTCCAGAAGGAGCTGCGGACCGGCGGCTACGACGTCGTCCACATCCATGAGCCGGTCGCGCCAATGATCGGCTGGGCGGCCGCCGAGCTGACCCGCCTCCCGCTGGTGGGCACGTTTCACTCCTACTCGGAGCGGCTGGTGCCCAACGCCATGGCCAACTTCTTCGGCGCCTGGCGGGTGCTCAACCGCCTCCACGTGCGGATCGCCGTCTCAGAGGCCGCCGCTTGGACCGGCCGGCGGTGGTTCGGCGGGCACTACCGGGTCATCCCTAACGGGGTCCACGTGGAGCCGGAGGTCCTCGCGCGCGCGGGCACCGAGCCCGCGGCGGACCACCTGCGGATCGTCTTCGTCGGCCAGTCGGTCGAGCGCAAGGGGCTCCCGTTGCTCCTGCGCTCCTTCGAGGCTCTGCGCGATCACATCCCCACTGAGCTGACGGTCATCGGAGCGGCGCCGGAGGAGCTGGCGCCCCTGATGCTGGATGACCGGGGCGTGCGCGTCCTGGGCAAGGTCGACGACGTGCGCAAGCGCGCGGAGCTGGAGCGCGCGGACATCCTGTGCGCGCCGTCCCTGCGCGGCGAGAGCTTTGGGATGGTCCTGACCGAGGCGTTCGCCGCCGGCACTCCGGTCGTCGCCTCCGACATCGCCGGCTACCGCGATGTCGTCCGCGACGGCGTCGACGGGGTGCTCGTCCCGCCCGCCGACGCGCAGGCGCTGGCCGAGACGCTCCGCGACCTGTGGGAGGAGCCGGATCGCCGGGCCGCCATGTCTCGCGCCGCCGCCGCCGACGTGCAGCGGTTCGCCTGGCCCCGCGTCGCCGCCGAGGTGATGGAGGCCTACCAGGACGCGATCGCGGTGCCGGAGCCCCAGGGGGCCGCACAGCGCGCGGCCGTGGCGGTCGGCCTGCGCGCGGCCGATCTGCGCCCCCACGTCCGGCCGCGGCGGATCCCCAGCCTGGAGACGCGCCCCGCCTCGCGCCGGGGACGGATCGGAACGGTCCTGCGCCGGGGAGCCTTCGCCGCCGTCTCGCTCGGCGCGATCCTGCTCGCCGTCCTGGCCCTGGAGAAGATCGGCCTGGCCAGCGTGGCCACGGCGCTGGTGGCGTCAAGCCCCTCGTTCGTCATCCTGGGACTCGGAGTGATGTGCGCCGCGATGGCCATGCGCGCGGTCTCCTGGCACGCGATCCTGCAGGCTGCGCTCCCCAAGGCCCGGATACGCATGGGCGACGCGATGCAGGGCACGTTCATCGGGGTGCTCATGTCCTCCACGCTCCCTGCTCGGCTCGGCGAGCCGTCGCGGGCGCTCGTGGTGGCGCGGCGAGCCGGCCGGCCCCGTGAATCCTTCCCCGTCGTCCTCGGCACCGTCGTCTCCCAGACGCTGCTGAACATCGTCGCGCTCATCATCCTGGGCGTCGTGATGTTCTCCTCGGTGAACATCTTCAGCGGCCACCAGGAGGCGCTGCTGGCCGCCGTCGTGGCGCCGCTGGCGCTGTTGGCGCTCGTCCTCCTGGCGCCCTTCGTGCTCCGCCACCGCGAGGATCCGGTGCGCTTCCGCCGCGTCCAGGCCCTCCTCGGTCAGGTACGCGGGGCGATGACCCGGGTGCGGGCCGGCCTGATCGTGTTTCGCCGTCCCCGGCTGGGCGCCATCGCCAGCGCGGCTCAGCTCGGCGCGTGGGCGCTGCAGTGGATGTCCTGCTACATCCTGCTGGTGGCGCTCGGCCTCAACCATCAGGCGGGGGCGGCTGCCGCGGCCGCGGTCCTGTTTGCCGTCAACATCAGCGCGGTGCTGCCCGCCACCCCGGCCAACCTCGGCGTCTTCCAGGCGGCCTGCGCCGCCGTGCTGCACACCGGGTGGCATGTCGGCCTCGGCACCGGCGTCGCCTACGGCCTCATCCTGCAGGCGGTCGAGGTCACGACGGCGATCCTCATGGGCGGCCCGGCGCTGCTCAAGGAGGGGATGTCCTGGCGCGAGGTGCGCCTGCGGGCCATGCACGCCACTCCGGTCAAGCTTCCCGCGCGTCCCCATCGCCCGGCCGCGGCGCGCCGCGGGCCGGTCGACGTCAGGGGATAGGCTCGGGCTCAGCGCCCGCCCGCTCGGCCGGCGTCGGCGCGGCTCAGGCCTCGGCGAGCGCCGGCTCGCCGGCGTCGGCGCCGGCAGCGGACGGATCGGAGTCCGACAGGTCGGCCATCCGGGTCGGATCCTTGTCGGTGCCGGCGATCAGCTCATCGCCGGCCTGGCGCTCATTGCGGGGCAGCTGGCCGGACTTCATTCCAAAGTAGACCGCCTGGGGATGGTGGGCGACGATGGCCAGGGTCGACTGCTCCGGCTCGACGGCGAAGCCCCCGGACAGGCGCAGGCCGATCGACGGCGCGTCGAGCAGGGCGAACACCTTGGTCAGCTCCGACTGCTCCGGGCACGACGGGTAGCCCCACGAGTAGCGGCGTCCCTGCGCGGGCTCGATCTCGAGCTCGCGGCGGACCCGGGCGTGGAGCCATTCGGCCATGCCCTCGGCGGTCTGGACGCCGAGGCCGTGGACGAACAGCTGCTCGGCAAATTCTCCGTCGGCCTCGAGCGAGGCCATGAGCTCGGTCACCTCGCCGCCGGCGGTCACCGCCTGCAGCGCCACGACATCGGTCTGGGGTGGGTGGGACGTATCCAGCGGCCGGTAGAAGTCGGCGAGGCAGATGCGATCGTGCCGCGGCTGGCGGGGAAAAACCAGTCGCGCGAGCTCACGCGGGTGGGCGGGGTCGAAGTTCTCCGGGTCCCACACGATCAGCTCGTTGCCGTCAGCGTTGCACGGGAAGTAGCCGAGCAGCGCCCGCGGGTGCAGATAGGTCTGCTCCTGCCACATGCGCTGCAGGCGCGGCTGGAAGTCGTCGCGCACCAGTCGCGCCCATTCCTCGCCCTTGACCCCGCGCCCGCCCCAGTGCAGCTTGAACAGAACGTGGGTGTCGAGATGCCGGTAGACCTCGTCCATGGGCACCTCGAGCTCGCGCACTCCCCAGTAGGGCGGCTCCGGCACCGGGTTGTCGGTGACCGCGGCGCTGCGGACCGAGGCGTCGGTGACGGCCGGAGCATCCTCATCGATCACCTCGGGCCGCTCGCGCAGCGCCTGGGCGGCGTCACGGGTCTTGGACAGCAGCCCCGCACGGGCCTCGGCGTCGATCAGCAGGTCCATCTTGTGCAGGCCCTCGAACGCGTCCTTGCAGTAGAAGACACCCGGTTCGTAGACCTCGTCGGACTCGGTGCCGTGGGGATAGAGGACGCGCAGGCCGAAGTTGCGGTTGATGGCGGCGCCGCCGATGAGCACCGGGAACTGCAGCTTGCGCTCGTGCAGCTCCTGGATGGCGGCGGGCATCTGCTTGGAGGTGGAGACGAGCAGTGCGGACAGGCCGATCGCCGTGGCCTGGTGCTCGACGGCGGCGTCGAGGATGGTGCCGATCGGCACCTGCTTGCCGAGGTCGACGACGGTGTATCCGTTGTTGGTCAGGATCGTGTTGACCAGCGACTTGCCGATGTCGTGCACGTCGCCGAACACCGTGGCGAGCACGACCGTGCCCTTGCTGTAACCCTCGAGCTTGTCGAGGTACTGCTCCAGCTGGGCCACCGCCCGCTTCATCACCTCCGCCGACTGGAGCACGAATGGGAGGATGAGCTCGCCGGCCCCGAACTTGTCGCCGACCTCCTTCATCGCGGGCAGCAGCACGTCGTTGAGCGTCGGCACGGCGCCGATCTTCTCCACGCTGGCATCGATCCAGGCCTCGACGCCCTCCTTCTTGCGCCGCAGGATGTGGAAGTGCAGCGCCTCCTCGGGCTCCATGCCCTCGGTGGGGTCGGCGGGGTGGGCGGGGTCTGATTCGGCGTCGGAGCCCTTGGCCTCGAAGTGGGCGATGAAGCGCTCCAGCGCGTCGTCGCGGCGGTCGAACACCAGGTCGTCGGCGAGCTCGCGCTCCAGTTCCGGGATCTCGGCGTAGGGCGTGATGTGGTTGGGGTTGACCATCGCCAGGTCGAGCCCGGCCTCGACGCAGTGGTGGAGGAACACGCTGTTGAGGACCGACCGGGCGGCGAGCGAGACGCCGAAGCTGACGTTGGACACGCCGAGCGAGGTCTGCACGCCGGGGATCTCGGTCTTGACCCGCCGGATCCCCTCGATCGTCTCGATCGCGCTGCGCCGCCACTCCTCGTCGCCCGTGGTCAGCGTGAAGGTCAGGCAGTCGAAGATGAGCGCGTCGCGATCCAGGCCGTGCTCGTCGCAGCACATCTCGGTGATTCGCCTGGCCACCTCGAGCTTGCGCTCGGCGGTCTTGGCCATGCCGGTCTCGTCGATCGTCAGGGCGATGAGAGCGGCGCCGTGGGCCCGGGCCAGCGGGACGACGCGGTCGAGCTTGGCGCGGCCGGCCTCGAGGTTGATGGAGTTGACGATCGCCCGGCCGGGGATCTGCTCCAGCGCCGCCTCGATCACCTCCGGCTCGGTGGAGTCAATCTGGATGGGGGCCGGCTGGCTCAGCGAGATCTTTTTCACGACCTCGCGCATCTGGTCGGCCTCGTCCTGGCGCTCGGTCAGCGCCACGCAGACGTCGAGGACGTGGGCCCCGCCGTTGACCTGGTCCTCGGCGACGACGAGCAGGCCGTCGTAGTCGTCGGCGAGCAGCATCTCCTTGGCCTTGCGCGAGCCCTGCGAGTTGACGCGCTCGCCGATCAGCGTGGGGCGGGGGTCCTGGGCCAGCGGGGTGGCCGCGATCATCGAGCTGACATGGGCCGGCCGGCGCTCCGGGCGCGGGCCGACCGTCCGGTCCTTGACCCGCTCGGCGATCGCCTCGATGTGCGCCGGCGTCGTGCCGCAGCAGCCGCCGACGATCGAGATGCCGTAGCGCTCGACGAACTCGGTCAGGACCGCGGCCAGCGACTCCGGCTGCTCCGGGAAGATCGTCTCGCCGTTGGGACCCTGGAGGGGGAGGCCGGCGTTGGGGATGCAGTGGACCGGGACCGGCGAGTACTCGCCCAGGAAGCGGATCGCGTCGCGCATGTCCTCCGGTCCGGTCGAGCAGTTGAGGCCGATGGCATCGACCCGGAGCGCCTCCAGCGTGGCCAGCACCGAGCTGATGTCGGTGCCGAGCAGCATCTTCCCGCCCTGGGGCAGCAGTGAGACGCTGCATTGGATGGGAACGGCCCGGCCGAGGGCGTCGCCGGCCCGGCGGACGCCGCACACGGCCGCCTTGAGCTCCAGGATGTCCTGGGCGGTTTCGATGATGATGAGGTCGACGCCGCCCTCGATCAGCCCGGTCGCCTGCTCGGCGAACACCTCGACCAGCTCGGCGAACGTGATCTGGCCGAGCGTGGGGTCGTCGCTGGCGGGCAGGAAGCCGGTGGGGCCGATCGCGCCGGCGACGAACCGGTGCTCGCCGGCCGCCCGGCGGGCGATCTGCGCCGCCTTGAGATTGATCTCGTGGGTGTGGTCGGCGAGCCCCCACTCGCCGAGCTTCAGGCGCGAGGCCTGGAACGTGTCGGTCTCCAGAACGTCGGCGCCCGCCTCCAGCATCGACGTGTGGACGCCCTCGATCACGTCCGGCCGGTTGAGGATGAGCGCCTCGTGGCAGCGCCCGGGCAGCCGGTAGTCCCGCTCGAGGCTCAGATCGAACTGCTCGAGCGTGGCGCCCATCCCGCCGTCGTAGACGAGGACGCGGCGGCGGGTGGCGTCGATGAAGTCTCGCATCCGCGCGATGCTAACAACCTTGACAGGTTTGTGTCAAGGTTGGGAAGAACGTCAGCGCGCCGTCCAGCCCATGTCCATCGTCACCGGCACTCCGGTGAACGACCGCCCGGCGGGCCCGGCCAGGAACGCGACGACCTCGGCGACCTCGGCGGGCTCGATCAGTTCCTTGATGGCGTGGGGGGCCAGGATGACCTGCTCCAGCACCTCGTCCTCCGACAGGCCGTGAGCGCGGGCCTGGTCGGCGATCTGGGCCTCGACCAGCGGGGTGCGCACGTAGCCGGGGCAGACGGCGGTGGCGGTGATGCCGCGCTCGGCGCCCTCCAGGGCGAGCGTCCTGACGAGTCCGACGACGCCGTGCTTGGCCGCCACGTAGGCCGACTTGTAGGGCGACGCCGCCAGGCCGTGGGCGGAGGCGATCGCGATGAATCGGCCACGACCGGACGCGGCGAGCGCCTCCCAGCCGTAGCGGGCCAGCAGGAACGGACTGGTCAGCATGAGCCCCAGGAGGAGATTCCACTTCTCGATGGGGAACTCCTGGATGGGGGACACGTGCTGCAGGCCGGCGCCGGCGACGATCACATCCAGGCGGCCAAAGCGCTCCAGCGCGGCGGCGACTGCCCCCCGGTTGGCGTCGGCATCGGTCAGGTCGGCCTGATGCGGCGTCCCGGGTCCATCCGGATCAGGCTTGAGATCGACCGCCAGCACCCGGGCGCCGTCCTGCTCGAGGCGGGCGGTGATCGCGCGGCCGATGCCGCCGGCGGCGCCCGTGACCAGGGTGACGGTGTCTGAACCGTGGCTCACGGCATCAATCGTACGGACGCAGGCCGCCGTTCGCGGGAGGGCAAAGGCGGGTACACGTTCCTGAGGACCCCTGGCCCGCAACGGGCCACGGCGACCGGGCGCGTAGTGGGCCCGGACGCCGGGTAATAAACCGATATGCAGAGCGTTGCGCGAAACCTGAACGAGACGTATGAGGCCACACCCGGATCGGTCGCCGAGGCGCGCACGCGGCTGGCCCGGTTCGCGGAGGCGGTCGGCGCGGCGCCACGCCAGGTCGATGCCGTGCGGCTCGCTGCCTCGGAGGCCATGACCAATTGCGTCCTTCACGCCTACCGCGGCCAGCCGGGCGAGATCCACCTCCACGCGGCCCTCGTCTCCGGTGCGCTGTGGATCCGCATCTCCGACGATGGCCACGGCCTGGAGCCGCGCGCCGACCGGCCGGGACTGGGGCTGGGGCTGGGACTGATCTCGCAGGTCTCCGACGACTTCGCCGTCGTCTCGCGCGCCTCCGGCGGCACCGAGGTCCAGATCCGGTTCAGCCTCGACCGCGGCGCTGACTCGTCGGCGAGCCGGCCGGCGTCCGATCGTCAGACGGGCGGCGCGCTGCGCCGCTCCGGTTTCACGCCGTCGATGGCGGCCGTCTGACCTCGCCGCACCGGCGCGCAACCCTCACGGCATCGCCGGGCCGATCGGCGAACCCCCGTCGGCCGACGCGTACAGGGCCTCGATCGTCCGGGCCTGGTCGACGGCATCGGCCCGGGCGAGCAGCGGTGCCGCCTCGCCGCGAATCGCGGCGACGAAGTTGTCGGCCTGAAGGGTGTACGGGTTGGCCGCCGGGATCTCGATGCGCTCCGCGCCGCCGTCATGCCGCAGGTCGATCCCCGGGGACACGCAGTGCCAGGGGTCGGAGAGGTACAGCGTGCCCTCCTCGCCGACCACCTCCAGATCGTGGCGGCCGGCGAGCCGGAAGCCGGCGTCGAAGTGTGCCAGCACGCCATGCGCACAGCGCATCGAGCCCACGAAGACGACGTCGACGCCGTCGCCGCCGACCACCTGCAGCGCGCTGACCTGCTCGGCCTCGCCCGCCAGCAGGCGGGCGGCGTTGACGCAGTAGCAGCCGACGTCCATCAGCGCGCCCCCGTCGAGGTCCCGGCTGAGGCGGATGTCGGCGGGATCCGCCAAAGGGAAGCTGAAGGAGCCTCGGATCAGGCGCAGGCGGCCGACGGCTCCGGCCGACACGAGCTCGACGACCCGCGCCGTCTGGGGGTGGTGGCGGTACATGAACGCCTCCATGAGCAGCCGGTCCTCCCGCTCGGCCAGGTTGAATGCGGCCTCGACGTCGGCTCGGCGCCGGCCCAGCGGCTTCTCGCACAGGACGTGCTTGCCCGCCCGCAGCGCGCGTTCGGTCCAGTGCAGATGGAGCGCGTTGGGCACCGGGATGTAGACCGCGTCGACCTCCGGGTCGGCGAGCAGCGCGTCGTAGGACCCGTACGCGCGCGGGATCCCCTCGTCCCGTGCGAAGGCCTCGGCGCGAGCGCCATCGCGGCTGGCGACAGACAGCACCTCGCACGCCCTGGACCCGGCGACGCCGTCGAGGAACTTGCGGGTGATGCGGGCGGTGGAGAGGATTCCCCAGCGGACGGCCATGGCGCGAGCGTCCGCCGGGGCGTCAGCGGCCGGCCGGACCGGCCGGACCGGCGTCGGCCTCGAGCGCACGCGTGGGCGGGGCCGGGTCCTGCGGCTCGCCCTCGACGGCGGTCCGGAAATCCCGCAGCCCGCGTCCGATCGACCGGGCCGCCTCCGGCAGTCGCTTCGGACCGAGCACCAGCAACGCGACCGCGATCAGCAAGAGCAGGTGCGTTGGCTGGAGAATGTCGCTGATGACCATGCCTGGGAGGGTATCCGAGTGGCTGAACGGGTGACCGCGTTCGCGCCCGGGCGCGTCAACCTGATCGGCGAGCATACCGACTACAACGACGGTCTCGCCCTCCCGTTCGCGATCGATCAGGGCGTCACGGTCACGGCCACGCGCACCGACGCTTCCGGGATCTCGGTGTTCGCCGCCGACCTCGGCGCCCATGACCGCTTCGATCTGCGCACTCCGGCCCGCGCCTCCGGGTGGCGGGCCTTTGCCCGCGGAATCGTCAGCGAGCTGTCGGCGGCCGGCTGCGGCCTGGTGGGCGCCCGGCTGGAGATCAGCGGTACGGTCCCCCGTGGCTCCGGGCTCTCGTCCTCGGCGGCGCTGGAGGTCGCGCTGGCACTGGCACTGCTCGCCGTCGCCGACGCGCCGTCGCCCGGCCGCCTCGAGCTGGCACGGATGTGCTCGCGCGTCGAGAACGACTGGGTCGGCGCCCAGACCGGTCTGCTCGACCAGATCGCCTCGCTGTACGGCGAGGCGGACCGCGCACTGCGGGTCGACTTCCGGTCGCTCGAGGTCCGCCCGGTGGCGCTGAAGCTCGACGGCTGGTCATTGGTCACGCTGGACTCCGGGCAGCGACACGCCCATGCCCGCGACTCGGGCGCCGGCGACGATGGTGAGCCCGGCTACAACCAGCGCCGGCGCGAGTGCGCTCGCGCGTGTGAGCTGCTGGAGATCGAGAGCCTGCGCGACGCCACCGCCGACATGGCCGACCGGCTCCCGGATCCCCTGGCGGATCGGGTTCGGCACGTCATCGGCGAGAACGAGCGCGTCGACGAGACGGTGGCGGCGCTCCGGGACGGGGATCTGGAGCGGGTGGGGGAGTTGCTCAACGCCTCGCACACGAGCCTCCGCGACCGGTACGCGGTCTCGACCCCCGCCGTCGAGGAGGCCGTTGACCGTCTCCGACGGGCGGGGGCGGCCGGCGCCCGGATCACCGGAGGCGGGTTCGGCGGGCACGTCCTGGGCCTCCTGCCGCCGGCGGCCGAACCACCTGAGGGGGCAGTCGCCGTGACGCCCGGAGCCGGTGCACGGGTGGTCCGTTAGCGCTAACATCGAGCGGGCTCGGGAGGGGCACCGCGGAGGGTGGACAGAAATGACGATGGACGTCGAGGACGACGAGACACCGCCGGTGCGGCAGCGGCGGCCGCCCGTCATGTCCGACGTCGGGCGGCTGGCCGGAGTCTCTCACCAGACGGTGTCGCGGGTCATCAACGGCAGCCGGCACGTCAGCCCCGGGACGCGCGAGCGCGTTCTGGGCGCGATGCGCGAGCTGGGCTACCGACCCAACTCGATCGCCCGGGCGCTCGCCACCGGCCGCACCCGGACCGTCGGCATCGTCGCGTTTGACAGCGCTCTGTACGGCCCGGCGTCGACGCTGTTCGGCATCGAGCGAGCGGCCCACGAGGCCGGCTACCTGATCACGGTGGTCAGCGTGCCGGCTCTTGACCGGCATTCGGTGCTCCAGGCGATCGAGCGGCTGCGCATGCAGGGGGTCGACGGGATCCTGGCCATCGCCGCTGAGCAGGAGTCGGCGGAGGCCCTCTTGCACGCGCCACTCGATGTGCCGCTCGTCGCCGTCGAGGCCGGCCCGGAGCGCGGCATCCCGGTGGTCGCGGTCGACCAGCAGTTGGGGGCCGAACTGGCCACGCGTCATCTCCTTGAGCTGGGGCACCGCACGGTGCATCACATCGCCGGCCCGCTGGGGTCGATCGAGTCCCAGCTGCGCGCCGCGGGATGGCGCCGCGCGCTGGAGGAGGCCGGCGCGCCCCGGCCGGAGCCGCTGATCGGCGACTGGACGGCGCGGAGCGGCTACGACCTGGGACGGAGGCTGGCCCGGGACCGCTCGGTCACCGCCGTGTTCGCCTCCAACGACCAGATGGCCCTCGGTGTCCTGCGGGCCATGCACGAGGCCGGCCGGCGGGTTCCGGAGGAGGTGAGCGTCGCCGGCTTCGACGACGTGCCGGAGGCCTCGTACTTCACGCCGCCCCTGACGACGGTCCGCCAAGACTTCGCCGAGGTGGGCAGCCGCAGCCTGCGTGTGCTTCTCCGCGCCATCGACAGCGTCGCCGGAGGCGAACGCCCGCCGGAGGGGTCGATGGTGGCCCCGGAACTCGTCGTCCGTGGGAGCAGCGGGCCCCCCTGAGCGCTGAGCGCAGCCGATTGACAGGGATCGGATGTGAGCGCTAACATCGATCGGTGCTTCTGGGTTGCAGGAAGTGCCGGCGCCCCGCCGAATCCCGGGAAACCGGAAAATTTGCTTCCCGTTAATACTGATGGTCACGGCTGCGGCCGTGTGAAACGGTTACCTGGAACTGGAGCTCGATCATGAGCTGCCGCAGCCTGCGATGACCGCAGCCGCAACCAGCATCGGCACAATCGCCCGTTTCCAACCCGTCATATAGGTTCTCCCCTCGACGCGAAGGCGCTTTAGCGCCCCGCCGGCCGGGACATCGCCACCGCCATCGCGCTGATCGCCGCCGTTACGCTGGACTCGCTGGTTCGGCGCCGCGCCACCGTCCGCTGACGAACCACTGCTGTCGCCGGGCCGGCGTCTGCGGGCGCCGCCCGGCACAATGCAGCCCATGAGCGAAGCGGGATTGCGCGCGGCCACCGAGAAGATGCGCAGTGCCGGAGCGCATGAGGAGGCGATCCGCGCCTTCCAGAGCGCCTACCGGCGGCTGGAGTCCGGCGAGGAGGCGATGCTGCCCAGCGCCGACTTGGAACCGGCCGGCGACGTTCCGGCGCTCGAGGATCTTCCGAACGCCGACGCCCACGACGCGCTCCGGGCGGTCGCGCTGATCAAGCTCAACGGCGGGCTGGCGACGACGATGGGGCTCCAGCAGCCCAAGTCGCTGATGGAGGCCCGGGACGGCCGCTCGTTCCTGGAGATCATCGTCGGCCAGACGCTGGCGCTGCGCCGCCGTGATGACGTCGATCTGCCGCTCGTGCTGATGAATTCCGAGGCGACGCGGGAGGCGACCCTCGAGGCGCTGGCCGGGCATCCGGAGATCCGCCACGACGCGCTGGCGCTGGATTTCCTGCAGAGCATGATCCCCAAGATCGAGGCCGACTCCCACCGGCCGGTCAGCTGGCCCGCGGCGCCGGCGCTGGAGTGGTGCCCTCCGGGCCATGGCGACGTCTACGGGGCGCTGCGACGCTCCGGGATGCTCAGCGCCCTGCTGGAGCGCGGCTTCCGCTACGCGATGATCTCCAACTCGGACAACCTGGGGGCGCGGCTCGATTCCCGCATCGCCGCGCACCTGGCCGAGGAGGAGATCCCGTTCCTGATGGAGGTCGTCCAGGGGACCGAGGCCGACCGCAAGGGCGGCCACGTGGCGCGCCGCCGGTCCGACGGACAGCTCGTGCTGCGCGAGACGGCGCAGACGCCCGAGGAGGACGCGGAGTCCTTCCGCGACTACCGCCGCTGGCGCTACTACAACACCAACACCCTGTGGGTCGACCTCCAGGTCCTGAGCGACACGCTTGACCGCCTCGACGGGGTGCTGGAGCTCCCGCTGATCGTCAACCGCAAGACCGTCGACCCCCGGGACTCCGATTCTGCTCCGGTCATCCAGCTGGAGAGCGCCATGGGGGCGGCGATCGGCAGCTTCCCCGGGGCCGCCCTGCTGCTGGTGCCGCGGACACGGTTCGCGCCGGTCAAGACCACCGATGATCTGCTCGTCCTGCGCTCCGACGTCTATGAGATCAGCCAGGATCTGGAGGTCGCACCGGCGCCGTCCCGCGCCGACGGCCTGCCCTACGTCGACCTGGACAAGCGCTTCTACAAGCTGATCGACGACTTCGAGCGTCGGTTCCCGGACGGGCCGCCCTCGCTCCGTGAGGCCGAGCGTCTCGTCGTCCGCGGCGATGTCACGTTCCGGAGCGGGGTCCGCGTCCGCGGCGCGGTCGAGCTCAAGGTCGAGGATCCGACGACGATCGAACCGGGGACGATCCTCGAGCCCTCGTCCTGACCCCGGCGGACGCCCACCACCTCGGGCCCTCGTCCTGACCGGCCGGCCGCCAGCCACCACCTCTACAGACTGTCCTGGTTAGCCGCACAGACTGTGCGATAGCCTGGACATGGATGAGGGCCGCCCGCGCGATCGACACGCTGCTGGACCGGAGCGTCGTCCTGGGGTACGGGAGCCCGGGGTTGGAGGTGCGCCGGCGCCTGCCCGGCTGGCCGGCCGATCCGCCGCGGATGGACGGCAAGGTGGTGCTCGTCACCGGCGCCGGCTCCGGGCTGGGACAGGCGGCATGCGTCGGCTTCGCCCGCCTGGGCGCGAGCGTGCGGGCCCTGGGGCGCGACCCGGAACGGGCCCGGGCGGCGGCCGATCAGGTGGTCGCGGCCGTGCCCGGTGCCGATGTCCGCCCGACGGCCTGCGACGTCTCGAGCCTCGCCGCGCTGCGCGCGTTCGCGGAGCGCTTCACGCAGGAGGAGTCGCGTCTCGACGTGCTCGTCAACAACGCCGGGGTCATGCCGCCGGAGAGAATCCGGTCGGCCGACGGGCACGAGCTGACGTTCGCCACGCATGTCCTGGCGCCGTTCGCCCTCATCGCGTTGTTGAGCGGGCTGCTGGAGGACAGCGCGCCCTCGCGCGTCATCAACGTCAGCTCCGGCGGCATGTACACGCAGCAGATCCCCGCCGATGATCTCGAGTCCGAGGGCGACGAGTACAACCCCAGGACGTTCTACGCCCGGACCAAGCGCGAGGAGGTGGCGATCAGCGAGGTGTGGGCGGAGCGCCTCGCCGGGCACGGCGTCAGCGTGCACTCCATGCATCCCGGGTGGGCGGACACCCCGGGCGTGCAGAGCGCGATGGCGACGTTCCGCGCCATCACCCGGCCGATCCTGCGGAGCTCCGAGCAGGGCGCCGACACCATCGTCTGGCTGGGCGCCGCTCCCGAGGCGGCGATCGGCGCCGGCGGGTTCTGGCACGACCGGCGGCGCCGGCCGACCCACTACGCGCTCGGCCCGGCCAGGGACACGCCGGAGGATCGCAGGCGCCTGTGGGACAGGTGCCGCGCGCTGGTGGAGAGCGCCGGGATCACGGTCGACGGTTAGTGCCCCCTCACGCGGGCTAAGGCGAGGGCCGCCCGGCGCCACCGGCGCCCGCGATCTCGTCGCGCCGGGCCGGGCGCGAGGCGGACTGGGGGACAGGCGCGACGAGCGTGGCCCCGCCCCTGCCGGCGGCCGCCGCGGTGCGGGGCTGTCGCCGGACCGTGTTGGCGAGCACGGCGTGCTGGCCGCCGCGCGGTGGCTGGGCAACCCAATTCACCCTCGCGTCGCGGTAGCGCAGCAGCGTGGCCCAGGTCTGCGGGCCGATGACCCCGTCGGCGGTCAGCCCGTGCGCGCTCTGGAACGCCTCGACGTCGAGGAGCGTGTGGTAGCCGAAGTCGCCGCTGACCGCGATGGGGTACCCGGCCGAGATCAGGTGCTCCTGGGCCCATACCACCATGTCTCCCTGGGCCCCCTGGCCGAGGTCGGCCATGATCGTGTAGGGGACGTAGCCCGGCAGCGGGCCCACCGGGCGTGAGATCGCGGTCCAGTCTGACGCGTTCGCCTCCTGCCAGTCCCACCAGCTCAAGCCCGGGGCACCGTAGGCGCGGGAGAGCTGGCGGAAGCGGACGATCTGGTGCGCGGGCGGGTTCTGGAACACCTGCCCCAGCGGGACGATGGGGCGCTGATACGGGAGATTGAAGGAGTAGGTGTGGGCGAAGACGCTGTCGGTGGTGACGCCGATGTCCCGCCAGTACATCTGCGGGGCGTTGTACTGCGCGCCGCCCGGCCCCAGGAACACCGAGTACGGGAACGCCGGGTGATAGTCGACGTAGGGAAACCCGGCCAGCGCCAGCGGATACCCGTAGCCAACGAGCGAGCGCAGACGCCGCAGGTAGGTCTGCGCCGAGATGTACTTGCCCTCGTATTCGGACTCGGCGTCGATGATGAGGCAGTCGGCGCCGTCGCGGACCGCGTAGGCGCCCATGTACGCCTCGGTCACCGGGTGGGTGCCGTAGACGTATTGCCAGGCGCACACCTGCAGCCCCGCCGCGTGCAGCTGGGCGACGAGCGTCCCGTTGAACTGCGACCAGAGGCTGGTCCCGTCGCTCGACTTGATCATCAGCGTGCCGACTCCGTGCAGATGGGCTGTGGCGATGATCTGCGAGACGTTGCCGGCGTCGACCGACGACAGCTCCCAGATCCACATGGCCCGGCCGGCCAGCGGGTTGGTGCGCGCGCCAGCGGTCGGCGGCGCCGACAGGGCGGCGCACGCGACGGCCAACATGATGATGTGCCAGCGGCGCACCCGGCGGGGTCCGAACCGCCGGCCACCGCGCGCCCCGCGGACTTCCTCCATACGGCCAGCCACCGTAGCGAAGAACCCGCGGCACCTCCGCAAGTTCCGGTGCGGCAGGCGACCGCGGGTGGGCCAGAAGCGCTCCCCGCCGGGCTCCGGCGAAGAGCGCTCCTGCGACTACTTAACGAACAGGATCTCCGAATACTTCGGCAGCGGCCAGAGATCGTCGGCCACGACCTTCTCCAGCTTGTCGGCCGCCTCGCGCACCGCGTCCATGGCCGGGATGACGTTGTCCCGCATGTACTCGGCGTGCCGGAGGACGTCGTCGTGGGGTTGGTTCTCGGCCAGGTTGACGCTCTCCAGCTCCCGGATCGCGTCGACGAACGTGCTCACCAGGGCCTCGGTCTCCGAGGCCACCTCGGCCATCTGGGCCGACAGCAGCATCGCAATGTGGCGCGCCGCCGCTGGCAGCAGCATCGTCCGGGCGATCGACGCGGCCGTCTCAGACTCGATGTTGAGCTTGGTGACGTACTGCTCCAGGAAGACCTCGTACCGCGCCTCCAGCTCGCGACGTGACAGGACGCCGTAGTTGGAGAACACCTCCTCGGTCTCGTCGGTGAGCAGGTACGGGAGCGCGTCCGGGGTGGCCCGGAGGTTGAGCAGCCCCCGGGAGACCGCCTCCGAGTGCCACTCGTCGGAGTAGTTGTCGCCGCCGAACACGATCTGCTTGTTGGCCGCGTAGCTGCGCTGCAGGATCGGCCGCAGGGCCGCCTCCAGATCGGCGCCGCCGTCGAGCGCGTCTTCCAGTTCCTCGGCCAGGTAGTCGATCGCCTCGGCGACGATCGTGTTCAGCACGGTGTTGGGCAGCGACAGCGACATGCTGGAGCCGAGCGCCCGGAACTCGAACTTGTTGCCGGTGAAGGCGAACGGGCTGGTGCGGTTGCGGTCGCCGCCGTGCATCGGCAGCGGCGGCAGCACCGGCGTGCCCAGGCCGAGGAAGGACTCCGGCGTCGACTCGCCGACCTCGCCCCGCTCGATGGCCGCGAACACCTTCTCCAGCTCGGTGCCGAGGAAGATGGAGATGATCGCCGGCGGCGCCTCGTTGGCGCCGAGGCGGTGGTCCTGCCCCGGGGAGGCGATCGACGCCCGGAGCAGCCCCTGGTGCTTGTTGACGGCCTGGATGACCGCCGCGCAGAAGAACAGGAACTGCAGGTTGTCATGCGGGGTGTCGCCGGGATCGAGCAGGTTTTCCCCGTCGTCGGTCCCCATCGACCAGTTGTTGTGCTTGCCGGATCCGTTGACCCCGGCGAACGGCTTCTCGTGCAGGAGGCAGACGAGCCCGTAGCGGCGAGCCACGTTCTGCATGACCTGCATCGTCAGCTGCTGATGATCGGCGCCGACGTTGGAGTTCTCGAAGATCGGCGCGAGCTCGTACTGAGCAGGCGCGACCTCGTTGTGGCGCGTCTTGACCGGCACGCCGAGCTTCTGGAGCTCGCGCTCGGTGTCGAGCATGTAGGCCAGCACGCGCTCCGGGATGGAGCCGAAATAGTGGTCGTCGAGCTCGTGGCCCTTCGGCGGCTTGGCGCCGAACAGGGTCCGGCCGGTCGTCCCCAGGTCCGGCCGCTCGAAGTAGTACTGCTCGTCGATGAGGAAGTACTCCTGCTCCGGGCCGACGGTCGTGAACACGCGCGCGGCGACCTGGTTGCCGAACAGTCGCAGGACCCGCACCGCCGACTTCGATAGCGCGTCCATCGAGCGCAGGAGCGGGATCTTGTGGTCGAGAGCCTCACCCGTCCAGGAGGCGAACGCGGTGGGGATGCACAGCAGGGCCCCGTTGGGGTTCTCCAGGATGAACGCCGGGCTGGTGGGATCCCAGGCGGTGTATCCGCGCGCCTCGAACGTGGCCCGGATGCCGCCGGTGGGGAACGAGGACGCGTCCGGCTCGCCCTGGATGAGCTCCGAGCCGGAGAACTCGGCCAGGGCGGTGCCCTCGCCGGTCGGCATGTAGAAGCTGTCGTGCTTCTCGGCGGTCAGGCCGGTCAGCGGCTGGAACACGTGCGTGTAGTGGGTGGCGCCCTTCTCCAGCGCCCACTCCTTCATGGCCAGCGCGACGGCGTCGGCGAGGCTCGTATCGAGCGCCTCGCCCTGTGCCAACGTGCGGGCCAGCCGCTGGTAGACGTCCTTGGGGAGCCGCTGGCGCTGGATGGCCGGGCTGAAGACGTTCTCTCCGAAGATCTGGTTATCGGACGCCGTGAGATCAGGCGCCCCGATCGCATGCCCGTTGAGATCCCACTTGGTGGCCAGGACGTTCTTCTGACGGATAGCCATGTTCTTGTTTCGTTCCTTCCTGTGGGCGCCTCGGCGGCGGAGGCGCACGTAAATGACCGGTCTCGTGGAGACGTGAGCGTCAAGCGTAGGTCACCTGTCGGCGGGGGTCACTATCCCAATGGCCAAACCGGGCGCGTAGACGTCGGCCGGACGGCGAAGACCACGCGTTGCGCCGCAAACTGAAAGAATGCCCCGCCGTGCCCCAGAACGCCGAGACAGGGCCGGCGTCGGTCTACGCGCCCGCCGGTGACCGCTATGAGCAGCTCGAGTATCGTCGCTGCGGGCGAAGCGGGCTGCAGCTGCCGCCGATCTCGCTCGGCCTGTGGCAGAACTTCGGCGACGACCGGCCGCTCGGCGTCTCGCGCGCCATCCTCCGCCGGGCGTTCGACCTGGGCGTCACTCACTTCGACCTGGCCAACAACTACGGGCCGCCCTACGGGAGCGCCGAGATCAACTTTGGGCGGATTCTCGCCGAGGACTTCCGCCACCTGCGCGACGAGCTGGTGATCTCGACCAAGGCCGGCTACGACATGTGGCCGGGCCCGTACGGGGACTGGGGATCGCGCAAGTACCTCCTGGGCAGCCTGGACCAGTCACTGAAGCGGATGGGACTGGAGTACGTCGACATCTTCTACTCGCATCGCTTCGACCCGGACACGCCGCTCGAGGAGACGATGGGCGCGCTGGACCACGCGGTCCGCTCCGGCAAGGCCCGGTACGTGGGGATCTCGTCCTACGGGCCGCGCCGGACCGAGGAGGCGGCCGAGATCCTCGCCCACATGGGCACGCCACTCCTCATCCATCAGCCGTCCTACTCGATGTTCAACCGCTGGATCGAGCGCGGCCTGCTCGACGTGCTGGAGCGCGAGGGCGTCGGCTGCATTGCCTTCTCGCCACTCGCCCAGGGTCTCCTGACCAATAAGTACCTCGACGGGATCCCGGAGGACTCGCGCGTCCGCCGCGGCGAGCACTTCTCCGAGTCGCTCGTCACCCCGGAGAACATCGCCCGGGCCCGCGGGCTGAACCAGATCGCGTCCGAGCGCGGCCAGACGCTCGCCCAGATGGCGATCGCCTGGACCCTGCGCGACCCGCGGGTCACCTCCGCGCTCATCGGCGCCTCGAGCGTCGCGCAACTTCAGGACAGCCTGGGCGCGCTCGAGCGGCTCGACTTCGACGACGCCGAGCTGGCGGCGATCGACGAGCACGCCGTCGAGAGCTCGGTCAATATCTGGGCCCAATCGAGCGAGGCGTAGCCGCCGACCCGATCCGTCGCGGCGGGTGGTCGGCGGGTGCGATGGTGCGGCGGGTCGGGTTTGGCACCTTTGCATGCTCCGGGCGCCTCGGGCCGGTAGGAACGCCGCGCCTGCGCTCCCTTTTCGATGCCAACGCCGTTGCCGCCCGGGTCACCAGAGCTCGTCGACGGCTCAAGCCACGAACCATCGAGCCGCCCCGAGATTCACTGCGTCGTGACGATTTGCCCGTTGTTGTTGACGTAGGACTGCGGCGGCTGGGAGCCCACGTGGACCGTGAACGTGCCGTGCGGCGGGCCTCCGCCGGCCAGCACCGCCCTGGCCCTGCCGTTGAGCCCAGCGGCGACCTCCCAGGCGATGATGTGCCGGCCGGCCTTGACCGCGGTCACGGCCCAGTCGAAGCGGGCGGTGTGCCCGGGGGCGAGGCGGCCGAGCGCCCAGGTGTTGGCATAGGCGGTGACGGCCGCGCCGGGGCCACCGTTCTGACAGCTGTAGCGGCACGCGCCGGGAGCCGCGTCGACGATCCAGACCGGCCGAGACGGGTTGGCCACATACGGCTGGCTGATGTTGGCGCCGAACGCCGCCGCGCTCGTCCCCTCACCCTTGGGCGCGGGGTAGGCGCAGGTGACGTTGCAGATCGTCACGGCCACGTCCGGGATGGGCTTGTGACCGGTGTTGCGCACGGCGATGACGAGGTGGGTCTTCTGCGCGAGCTTCTGCGCGGGCGGGAACGACGCGGTGTCGACGGCGACGGGGAACTTGCCCCTCGGCTCGTTCGACGCCTGGGTCTGGCCGCCCCCGCAGGCGGCGACGACGACGCCCGCAAGCAGGGCGGCGATGATCCCGCAGATCCTCACTTTCCAGGCGCTCAACGCGCGGGCCAACATACCACGGGCCCACCGGCCAATACGCCGGTTGCCGGGGTGGCGCACAGGTTCCGAGTTGGTGGTTGACTCTGGGGTGACGTAGCCTGTGCGGCGCCCTCAGCCGCTCCGGTTGATCTTCAGGGAGGAACAGAGAACTCGTGATCAGAGCTGTCGCCGACAGGACCTTCCAGCCGACGCGGTCGGTGTTGGAAGAGGTCGGCAACATGATGATCCTGACCGGGCGGACCCTGGTCTCCGCCGTCCGTCCGCCGTACCCGTACGGCAGCGAGTTCACGAGCCAGTTCCTGTTCGCGATCCGGCTGTGCTGGTTCCCGCTGCTGATCTCGACGATCGCCTTCGGCTACGAGGCCCCCGGCCTGCAGGCGGCCAACTTCCTCGTCCTGTTCGGCGCGCTGGACCGACTGGGCGGCTTTTTCGTGCTGGCGTCGATCCGCGAGTTCGCGCCGTTCGTCGACGCCATCGTCCTGGCCGGCGTCGCCGGTACGGCGATCACCGCCGATCTGGGTGCGCGCAAGATCCGCGAGGAGCTCGATGCTCTCCAGGTGCTGGGCGTCGACCCCATCAAGAACCTCGTCGTGCCCCGCTTTCTGGCGCTGATGCTGGTGACCGGGCTGTTCGACATCTACGCGCTCATCTTCGGCGTCTTCGGCGGGATCCTGGCCACGGTCGTCAACCACGCTCCGCTCGGCCCGTTCTTCGCCACGTTCTTCAACAACGCCGAGACGACCGACCTGTGGGGATCGGTGGTCAAGACGACGCTGTTCGGCGCCATCATCGCGATCGTGTGCTGTTACAAGGGGATGACCGCGTCCGGCGGGGCGGAGGGGGTGGGGCGCGCCGTCAACCAGGCGGTCGTCATCGCCTTCCTCGGCGTGTTCGCGTTCAACTATGCGTTCACCGAGACCCTGCTGGCCACCCATCCGGAGATCACGACGATCATCAAATGAACGACCTCATCCTCACCCCCAAGGGCTGGATCGAGTCCTTCGGCGAGATCGTCAAGTTCGGCGCCCGGATGGTCCGCGACGTGGCGACACTCCGCGTGCTCAAGTTCTTCGGCGAGGCCCTGCGCCAGGCCGGCATCCTGATCATCTCGTCCACGCTGGTGATCTGGGGCCTGGTGTTCATCATCGGCCTGGAGTGCGGCCTGGAGGGCGGCTACTTCAGCTACAGCGACGGCACGCCGGCCTACTCCGGCGTGTTTGCGGCCTGGTGTGACCTGCGCGAGCTCGTGCCGCTGGTGTTCGGCTACATGATGGCGGCCAAGGTCGGCACCGGGATCGTGGCCGAGCTCGGCTCCATGCGCATCTCCGACGAGATCGACGCGCTGGAGGTGATGGGCATCAGCGGCATGCGCTTCCTGTGCGCGACGCGCCTGCTGGCCGCGCTCATGGTGCTGCCGTTCGTCTATCTGGCCTCGATCGGCGCCGGCTTCTTCGCCAGCTACCTCGCGGTCGTGCAGCAGCTCGGCTACGTCTCCTCCGGCGGGTTCTTCTTGATCTTCTGGGAATTCCAGAACCCGCCTGACCTCTTATACAGCTTGATAAAGGCGATGGCGATGGCGATCGTCATCGTTGTCGTCGGCTGCTACTACGGGTACAACGCCAGTGGCGGACCCGTGGGGGTGGGGACGGCGACGGCCAAGTCGATGGTCCTCAACCTGGTTTCGGTCCACCTCATAGGCATGCTCGGAACACAGTTGTTCTGGGGGGCGAACCCCAGAGCACCGATCGGAGGCTGACATGGACAATTCCGACCACGGTGGCGCCCGCGACGACCGGGCGCAGGAACAGTCCTCCGGCGGGCCGCGTGGACCGGTGACGACCGACAACCAGCGGGCCGGCGACGATCCGCGCAACGTCTCCGATCAGAGCCAGGAGCACAGCGCGCAGGCGCGCGGGGCCGAGGTGGAGCTCTCGCCCCAGGAGCGACACGAGCAGATCAAGAGCGCCGCGCCGGACGGCGGCGACATTCAGGAACTGCCGGACCAGCCCGGGCGCGAGGGCGAGCGGACGCCCGCCGAACCGGCGACCGGCTCACGCGTCTCGGTGGTCGACGAGTCCCCGCCCCGTCCGGAGCCGCCGGACGGGGAGTCCGACGACGAGTACAAGTGGCACACCTACAAGGTCTATCCGTCCGGGCGCCCCGACGCGGTCGAGTTCATCGACACCTACAAGTCCTTTGGGCGCTCGCACATCCTGCGCGGTCTGAACATGGGCCTGCCGGAGGGAATGGTCTCGATGATCCTGGGACCGTCGGGCACTGGCAAGTCGGTCTGCATCAAGCACATGGTCGGGCTGCTGTACCCGGACAAGGGCGACATCCTCGTCCACGGCGAATCGGTCCCCAACATGCCGGACGACGACCTGTTCGACATGCGCAAGAAGTTTGGGCTCCTGTTCCAGGACGGGGCGCTGTTCGGCTCGATGGACCTGTTCGACAACGTCGCCTTCCCGCTACGCCAGCACACCGAGAAGGGCGAGGACGAGATCGAGGACATCGTCATGCGCCGGCTCAACGAGGTCGGCCTCGGCCACTCCCGGCACAAGATGCCCAACGAGCTCTCCGGCGGGATGCGCAAGCGCGCCGGGTTCGCCCGGGCGCTCGTCCTGGAGCCGGACATCGTTCTGTTCGATGAGCCTGACTCCGGGCTGGACCCGGTCCGGACGGCGCTGCTGGGCGAGCTCATCCTGGAGATCCACCGCGACATGATGGATGAGGCCAAGGAGAAGCAGCGCGAGCATCTTCCGACGTTCTGCGTCATCACCCATGACATCATGAGCGCGCGCCGCGTCGCCGACTACATCAACGTCCTGTGGAAGGGCCGGATCGTCGAGGCCGGGCCCGCCGAGGACATGCTCAACTCCGAGAACCCGTTCATCCGTCAGTTCCTCTCCGGGGAGTCGCAGGGCCCGCTGACGATGGACTGATGGGGGCGGGCGCCGGATGAGGGCGAAGCGGTTCGAGCGGCTCAGCGCGGTGGCGACCCGGCGGCCGATCCTGACCGTGGCCGTCGTGGTGGCGCTGGCGCTGGGCGGGGGGCTGCTCGCCCTGGGCCTCAAACCGTCGGCGGGGATCGACACGTTCGTCAGCGCGTCCTCGCCCAGCTATCGGGCCACCGTCGACGACGAGCGCCACTTCGGCGACCAGGCGGTGATCATCCTCATCCACGAGTCGCTGCCCAACCTGGTGGAGACCAAGGATCTGGGGACGCTGACCCAACTCGAGGCCTGCCTGGCCGGGCAGTACGTGGTGCCGAACAGCACCCTGCACGCGTTCACACCGGCTCCGGCCGGCTCCCATGCACCCTACGGCGGATGGGACAGCCCCTGCGGGAAGCTGATGAAGTCACGGGCGACGCAGGTCGTCTACGGCCCGGGGACGTTCCTCAACCGCGCGGTTGCCGCGGTCAACACCCAGATCGGCGCGATGATGACCGGCGTCCGGCGAGCGACGCAGGCGGCCGAGTCGCAGGCCTACCGGCTCGCCATCGGCAAGGGCATGAGTCGCCGGCAGGCGCTCGCCGAGGCCAACTCGGCCGGTCAACTGGAGTACCAGCAGCAGCTCCAGAGCCTGGAGCAGATGGCGGTCACCTCCGGGATCAACGGAACCCCGTCGATCGACGACCCGCAGTTCATCCCGCAGATCGTCTTCGACCAGACCCGGGGGGTGAACCAGCCCAAGGCCCGGTTCGCCTACCTGTTCCCCAACCGGGACTCGGCGCTCGTCCAGGTGCGCCTGCGCTCCTCGCTGTCGGACCAGCAGCAGGCGCAGGCGATCTCATGGATCCGGCAGGCGATCCGGATGCCGATGTTCCGCTCCCGGTACGGCGGCACATACACCGTCACCGGCGTTCCCGTCGTCATCAACGACCTGGCCGGCCAGATCACGGGCTCAATCGCCGGGCTGCTCATCGCGGCCCTGCTCGTCATGGCGGCGGCGCTGTTGATCGTGTTCCGCTCGCGGCCCAGGCTGCTCCCGCTGGGCATCGCCCTGGCGGCCACCGGGATCACGTTCGGCCTGCTGGCGGTTCTGGGAGCCGGGCTGACGATGGCGTCGATCGCGGTGCTGCCCATCCTGATTGGGCTCGCCGTCGACTACGGGATCCAGTTCCAGGCGCGTGCGCAGGAGGTGACGAGGGCCGCCGATGCGGAGGGAGGCGTGACCCAGGGGGTCGGCCGGGCGGCGGCGCAGGCCGCGCCGGCGATCGCCACCGCCGCCCTGGCGACCGGCACCGGCTTTCTGGTGCTGCTCCTGTCGCCGGTTCCGATGGTGCGGGGCTTTGGGCTGCTGCTGGTCGTCGGCATCGCGGTCGCCTTCGGCTGCGCGCTGACCGCGGGGTCGGCCGTCCTCGTCCTGGCGGGGCGGGACGGAGGCCTCGTCGGCGCCTCGCTGCGGGGAGCCGGGGAGCTGGTGGCCGCCTCGGTCAGGGGCGCGACCGACCTGCTCGGAGGACTGCGCCGCCGGATGTCGCGGAGGCCGGGGGCGGTGGCCCTCGGCGGGCCGGCTCGCGCCGGCCGGGCCCCGGGCGCGCGGCCGGGAGCTCACCGGAGCGCACTGGCCGCCCGGGTGGCGACAGCCGCGGTGGGGCGTCCGGGACGCGTGCTGGCGCTCGCCGCCACACTGGCCGTCATCGGCTGGGTCGCCGACACGCAGATCGCGGTGCAATCCGACGTGACCAAGCTGGTGCCGGCGTCGATGCCGGCGCTGCGCAACCTGCGGACCCTGGAGAAGGTCACCGGCGTGTCCGGCGAGATCGACGTGACCGTGCGCGCCCACAACGTGGCCACGCCGCAGGTTGTCGGCTGGATGGTCTCCTACGAGAACCAGCTGCTCAGCCACTATGGGTACGTCGAGGAGAGCGGGTGCGCCAAGGCCACGCTCTGCCCGGCGCTGTCGTTGCCGGACCTGTTCTCGACCGGGGGCCAGGCGCCCTCGGCGGCCCGGCTCACCCAGTCCACGATCAACGGCCTCCTCGGCGCCGTGCCCCCGTACTTCAAGGAGGCGGTGATCACCTCCAACCAGCGCGAGGCGACGCTCGCCTTCGGCATTCGGCTCATGCCCCTGTCGCGCCAGGAGCAGGTGCTCGGCTACATGCGCTCGCGCCTGCACCCGCCCGCCGGGGTGTCGGCCCAGCTTGCCGGGCTGCCGGTCCTGGCCGCCGACGCCAACGCCTCGCTGTCGTCGGTCGGCCACCGGTTCCTGACGCTGATCGTGGGGCTCCTGGCCGTGGGCCTGGTGCTCCTCCTGGTCCTGCGCCGGCTGGATCGCGCGATCGTTCCGCTCATCCCCATCGCGCTGGCCACCGGGTGGTCGTCGCTGATCCTGTTCGCCACCGGCATTCCGCTCAATCCGATGTCGGCGACGCTTGGCGCGCTGGTGATCGCGATCTCCACGGAGTTCAGCGTCCTGCTGTCCGAGCGCTACCGCCAGGAGCGCGCCGCCGGACAGGATCCCGGGCAGGCGCTCGTCTGCACGTACCGGTCGACGGGCGCGGCCGTGGTCGCCTCCGGGGTGACCGCGATCGCCGGCTTCGGTGTGCTCGTCTTCTCCGACATCACGATGCTGCGCGACTTCGGCTTCGTCACCCTCGTGGACCTGACGGTCTCCCTGGGCGGCGTCCTCCTGGTGCTGCCCGCCGTGCTGGCGCTGTCCGAGCGCGGCGACTGGCTGGGGCGGCTGAGCGCGCAACCCGGATCCCGCCCGCCCCTGGCCGGTCTGCTGGCGCGGCGCCGGCGCCGGGCCGGGGTGGCGTGAGCTCGGACAACGATCCCGCTCCGCCCGCCGAGCCCCCGGAGCCGCCGTCGTTGCCCCGGCTGGACCCGGATCGCGCGGCGCCGGAACGCGCCGGGAGAACCGCTGAGCCTGCGGCCACCGGCGGTGACCGGCCGGCCACCGGCGGTGACGGGCCGGCCGCCGGCGGTGACGGGCCGGCCGCCGGCGGTGACGGGCCGGCCGCCGGCGGTGACGGGCCGGCCGCCGGCGGCTACCGGCCGGTGACGGTCGACCCCCGCCCGTACCGGTGGACGGTGGGGGTCATCGGCCTCGTCCTCGTCCTCGGCGTGGCCGCCTACCAGTTCGTCACCCACGGGGTGCGGTCGACCGGCGTGGCCCCGGGCCACCGGCTGCATCTGTTCGCCGCGCCGCTGGCGGACTCGACCCTGAACGGGGACGCCAACCCGCACCCCACGTGCACGGCGGCACACCATGACCCGCGGGCGCTCAACGTCTGTCTCCTGGCGGCGCGCGGGCCGGTGGTCCTGGGCTTCTTCGTGACCGGCGCCTCGCAATGCGAGCGCCAGGTCGGCGCGCTCCAGACGCTGGCGGCGCGGTTTCGCTCCGTCCAGTTTGCCGCGGTGGCCGTCAACGCCGGTCACGCGGCGGCCGCGGCCGCCGTCACCCGGCATCACTGGACGATTCCCGTCGCCTACGACCGCGACGGCACGGTGGGGCAGCTGTACGACGTCGTCGCCTGCCCGATGGTGGAGATGGCCGACCGCGGCGGAATCGTGCGCAGCCGGCTGATCGGCAATCGCTGGCAGACCGCCGCGGCACTGACGCCCTACGTCCGGGGACTGGCCACCGCCGGCGGGCGGTGATCCGGCATGACCGGGATGGCCGCTGACCGGTGGCCCCTCCGGGCCGGCTTCGTCGCGCCGGAGCTCCACGCCGAGTTCCCGGGCCTCCGCCTGCAGTGGGCCGAGGTCCCGGCGCGGGGAGGGCCGAGCCCACCCGGCGTGCGCCGGCGGCTCCGCCTGCTGTCCGACCGCTACCGCGGAGCGAGCGTCGTCTCCCTGCGCGTCAAGCCCGTGCCGCACGCGTTCCGGGCGTTCTTCCGGCAGATCGGGCTCGATCCGGACATCCAGCGGATCCCCGGCGAGGAGGCCGCCGTGAGCCGGCTCATCCACGGAGGATTCCGCTCCATGGATCTGATCAGCGATGCCTGTCTGATCGCCCTCGTCGAGACCGGCGTCCCGGTCTGGGCGCTCGATGCCGGCGCGGTCGACGACGCCGGCCTGGGGATCCGAACCGCCACGCCGGCCGACGCCGCGGCCGCGGCGGGCCCGTCGCCCGTCCCGGGGAGCCTCGTCGTCGCCGACGGCAGCCGCGCGCACGCCGTCCTGTTTGCCGGCCCGCCGCCGGACCGCTGCCCCGGGCCGCGGACGCGCCGGATCGTCCTGTTCGCCCTGGGGGTGGACGGGGTGCCGGACATCCATGTGGAGGAGGCCCTGTGGCTGGCCGCCGACCTGGTCGCCGTCCCGGAGTGACGGCCGACCCCGGTGCGAAGTTCGGCAATTCACCGTCACCCCTTCGGCGGTGAATCGCCATTCATCGGTTTTCCGGCTCCCCACTCATGTCGCCGGCGACCAGGGTCCCCGGACGACCCGGGGAGGATGGTAAGGTGCCCGTAGCTATGGGTGCTGTGGCGCATCCCGGGCAGGAGCAGGGCGATTCGCTGTTTTCGCCGGCCGACGGTCCGGCCCGCGGGATCGGCCCGGCCGGCGATGGCTCGTCCGTCGCCGAGGGTCCGGCCCGCGGCAACGGTCTTGCCGGCCGCGGCTCGCCGGCCGCCGAGGCGGCCGCCCGCCGGACGCTCCGGACCCAGATCGCCCGGCTGGAGCGGGAGCTGGCCGCTGCGTTCGTCACCGCCTATCCGATGGGCGGCCTGCCGCAGCCTGAGCCGGCGGTGGCTCAGCCCCGGCTGCTCGACCTCGGCGAGCTCGAGCGTGTGCGCGACGGGCTCACCGAGCGGCTGCGCGAGGCCCGCGTCACGATCAGCCGGCGCGCCGATGAGCAGGCCGAGAAGCGACTGGCCCTGGAGCTCATGCTCCTCAATCCGGCCGAGCATCGGTTTGAGCGGATCTCGAGCGGCGAGCTCGGCGAGCCCGGGTGCGGCGTGTGGCAGGTGCGGCCGCGGCTGGGTTTGATCGGCATGCTGATGGGCTGGTGGCAGGTCAAGCTGTCCTCAGGCTGTCCGTTACCCGGGGGTCACGGGCGACCGCCCGTGACCCGGTTGACAGCCGGATCCACCCCGGGGGCGGCATGATGCCGACGGGGCATCGCCGCCGCGATGGAGCGAGATGCGCACGCTGCTGAGGACCGGCACCGGGGCGCTGCTCGTCGTCCTCATCATGTTCCTCGGCAGCCTGGGGCTGTGGGTGGGAACGCCGCTGCTCTGGCTGTGGGTGGCCTCCCAGATCCAGGGGGCGACCCAGTCGCTGGGGACCGCGCTCGGCGCGGCGCTGGTCGGCGTCGTCATCACGATCGCCGTCCTGGCCAGCCTCCTGGCGAGGCTGAGCGACATCTACCGGGCCAATTGCCAGGCGCGGGGCCTGACGGACCCCGGTCACGTGATGCTGGAAGGGGTGCTGGTGGTCAGTGCCGGGGTGACGATCTTCGTGTTCGTCATCTGGTTCTTCTTCCTGGCCGGCGCCAGCCCGGTACCCATCGGCATGAACCTGTGAGCCACACCCGCCCATCCCCCGCCGGGGCCCGCGGGCCGGGGAGAGGCCGGGCCGGACGTGCCCCTAGATGGCATCAGGCACGTCCGGCACGGCCAATCGCTGTACTACGCGCCGACCAGCTCCATCTCCCGGCAGTCTGACTCCGCGAGCGAGCTAGCCAGCACCCGCCGTTGCCGGTCGGTCAGCGTCCCAACCGGCTTTGTCTCGACGATGTCATTGCGCGAGAGGAACTTGCGGCACCTCGTGCTGCCCCAGCGCCGTTGGCTCATCAGGAGGTCCCCGATGGGCCAGCTGTGCGCGGCGTCAGGACAGCTGAGAATGACTTCCGCGGCGGAGACCTCGCCGAGCGCGATGCTTCGCTTCAGGGCCGCGCGCGCGAGCCGGATCTGATTGGCTCGCTCAAGCGCTCGCAGGCGCTGAGGCTCGGAGGTCTTCAGGGCGGTTTGCGTCATGTATGGCTCTCACTTCCCCAACGTTCGGGTCCGCCGCGGCGGACGTTGACCAGTATCGGCGGTTCGCGTCTCCCCGGACGCCCCAAACCGTCGGCCCTGCCTACTTTTGTTGAGCCGTGAGGCTCTGATATCGGCGGTGGGTTCCGGAGCCGACCACTCCGCGTCGGGAGCCCTCGATGTCACCCGGCCGGGGCACCGCCATGCGACGCGTAAGAAGCTAGAACAACGGATCGGTCACAGCAATGTCACACGACGGTGACATGCGCTTAGAGCGCCTTTTTTCTCGATCCGAAGTTCTTGTGCGGGAGTGGACAAGTTCGGCGGCCGGCGGACCGCGATGTCCCGGTGCCGCCGCGCGCCGCACTGTTCGGATTGCGCCCATCCGTTCGGACCACGCGCGGAGCCCTGGCTGGACGAATGTACGACCGGGTCGCCGCGCGACGCTATTCCCGGCCCGGGAGCGGGCCGTGCTCAGCCTCGAAGGCCCGCTTGACCGTGGCGAACGTCTCCAGCGCCTGGTCGAGTGTCGGCCGGTCGTGCGTCGCCATGACGCTGGTGCGCAGCAGGGCGCCGGCCGGCGGGACTGCCGGGTGCAGCGCCGTGTTGACGAACACGCCCGCCTCATACAGCGCCTTCCACAGGAAGGCGGCCTTCCAGTCGTCGCCGACGAGCACGGGCACGACGGGGGTCACGATCTCGGTGCCGTCGGCAAGCCGGGTCGGCGGGACGACGTGGAAGCCGAGCCCGCTCAGCCCGTCGTGCAGGTAGCGGGCGTTGTCAAGCACCCGCGCGAACAGCGGCGGGCCCTCCTCCGAGCGACAGATCCGGACGGCGGCCAGAGCGGCGCCGACGGCGGCCGGCACCGAGGAGGCGGTGAACATGAACGGGCGCGCCTGGATCCGCAGGTACTCGATCACCTCGCCGGACCCCGCGATCACCCCGCCGCAGGAGGCCAGGGACTTGGAGAACGTCGCCATCCGCAGGTCGACGCGATCCTCGACGCCGAGCAACTCACAGGTGCCGGCGCCCCGGGTGCCCAGGACGCCGAGGGCATGTGCCTCGTCGACCATCAGCCGAGCGCCGTAGCGGGCGCACAGATCGGCGATCTCCGGGAGCGGGGCGACATCGCCCTCCATCGAGAACACGCCGTCGACGACGACCAGGATCCCGCCGCCGTCACGGGTGGCCCGGTCCAGCGCCTTCTCCAGCAGATGCATCCGGCCGTGCCGGAACGGCCGCAGCTTGGCCCGGGACAGAATGCAGCCGTCGAGGATCGAGGCGTGGTCGCCGGAGTCGGCGATGACGGTGTCCCCGGGGCCCAGCAGCGTCCCCAGCGCCCCCAGGTTGGCCTGATGGCCGGTGGTGAAGACGAGCGCGTCCTCGGTCCCCAGCCAGTCGGCGAGCTCGTGCTCGAGCTCCAGGTGCAGATCGATGGTCCCGTTGAGAAAGCGCGAGCCGGTCAGCCCGGTGCCGTACTTGTTGACCGCATCGATCGCGCCCTGGCGGACCCGCTCGTCACCGGTCAACCCAAGGTAGTTGTTGGACCCCAGCATGATCCGCCGCATGCCCTCCATCTCCACCACCGGGAGGGTGGGGCCCTCCAGGACGTGGAAGTAGGGCACGGCTCCGAGTTCCCGGGCCGCCTTGAGCTGCTCGATGCGCTCGTTCTCACGAGCCTTGGCGAAGACGTCGATCGTCGATGTCGGCATGCTGACGTACCTAATCGTAACGGTCCCACCTCTCCCTCACCCTTCCCCTCGGCACGGACGGCCCGCGTGCCCACCGCCGAGAGGGGCCGCCGTCTTTCAATCGACCGCCACCGCTGTCACCATATGCCGTTCATGCCAGACACAGAGCTCAGCCACCAGCCCATCCCGTCTCCGGTCGACGCCGAGATCGTCAGTGACGAGGGGACGGTTGACGGGGTGCCCATCCTCGCTGAGGTGCGCGCGCTCGAGCCGGTGACGCCGCCCGTGCTGCCGGCCGTCCAGGCCGCGGCGGCGGCCGCCACCGGCTTCGTCGCCGGGGCCGCCACCCTGGCGCTCGTGCGGCGCCGCAGCGCGCGCAAACTGGCCCGGGGGCGCGGTCGCCAGCGCCGGGGAGGCGAGGGGCTGTCGATCGTCGCCTCGCGCAGCTTCCTGGTCGACGTTCACCTGATCGCCAAGCCCGGCGAGTGAGCGAGGGCTACGCCCTCGAGGTCCGGCTGGAGGTCCGTCCCCGGTGGGCGTTCCGCCTCTCCCGCCGGACCGGCCTGGACCGGGTTGCCCGCGTCCGCAACGGGGTTCTGCACCGGCTGCTGCATTGCGGTGACGAGCCGGTCGCCCTGCGCGTGGCCCAGGTGGGGCCCGACCGGGTCCTGTTCGGCGCCCGGGCGAACCGCCGCGACCTCGCCGAATGGGGGATCGAGCGGATGCGCGCCGCGCTGGGCATCGACCAGGATCTGCGGCCGTTCTATGAGCGGTTTCGCTTCGACCCGCTGATCGGCCCCGCCGTCCGCGCCAATCCGGGGCTCCGCGTCGCCGGGAGGCCGGACCCCTTCGAGGCGCTGGTGTGGGCGATCTGCGAACAGCTGATCGAGTACGAGCGGGCCGCCGCTATCCAGCGCCGGATCGTCGCGGCGCTCGGCCGCCGCTGCCCCCACACCGGCCTCGCCGACTCTCCGCCGGCCGCCGTCCTGGCCGGCGCGGCGCCTGCCCGCCTGCAGTCGTTCGATCTCACCGAGGGCCGGGCGCTGGCGCTGGTCCGGGCCGCGCGGGAGGTGGCCGCCGGCCGGGTCGACCTCGAGGATCCGGACCACGAGCCCGGCTGGCGGCGGCTGCGGCGGATCCCCGGGATCGGCAGCTGGACGCTGCAGACGCTGGCGCTGACCGGGCAGGGCCGTCTCGACCAGCTGCCCGCCGGGGACCTGGCGTACCTGAAGCTGGTGGGGCGGCTGCAGAACGCCGACCCCCGCGCCCGCGCCACCGAGGAGGACGTGGAGCGGTTCTTCGCTCCTTATGAGCCCTGGGCGGGCCTGGCCGGGCTCCACGCGCTCCACGGGGCGGGCAATGCCGGCGCCCTCCGGCTCGCCGCCTGACCTAGATCTACGCGTGAACGGGGGAGACCGTCAGCGTGCCGCCGCACGGCGTGATCCGGGGCGCGCGGCGCAGCGACACCCTCTCCCAGCGAATCCCGCCCGCCCCGCCGGGCGGGGCCGCCATCGCCGCGGCCGCGGTCCGGCAGACGTGCGCGTGCGCGTACTCGTTGTTGGTCGTCAAGCCGATGCCGAAGTGGGCGAGCGCGCCCGGGGCCATCACCACCGGCCGGGGCGCCCCGCGGCTGTCCGGGAAGAAGCCGGAGCCCTGCCGGACGCGCAGCGGCAGACGGCGACCCGCGGCGTCGAGCAGGGCCGCGCGCGGATAACCGCGAAGCCGGCAGGCGGTCGTCGACACGTTGCGCAGCGCGATCGTCAGCTCCATGTGGCCGGTGGCGCCGTCGGTGCGCGCGTAGGAGGCCGCCAGCTGCGCGCCGCGGCAGCGGGCGATCACCCCCAGCGGCGGCGAGCCGGGCGACGACGCCGCCGAGGTGGCGGTCTGTGAGCTCGTCTGCGAGCTGCCACAGCCCGCCACCAGGGCGGCCACGGCGATCGGCACCACCGCGCCGGCGCGTCTGGATCGACCCCGCATCGGCGACATCGTAGGTGGGCCGGGCGCCGGCCGCGCAACCTCCCTGTCAGGGCCCCTGGCCGGCCAGCAGCTGGTTGGTCTCGGCACCGGGGACCGCGGCCGGGTTGGAGATGAGGTGCTGGCGCAGCATCCACTCGCCGAACGCCGTCCACCGCCTGGCGTCCTGCCAGCCCCATGGCAGGGTGGAACCGGCGGGGAAGAACGACGGCAGCGTGGCCGTCACGCTGGCCTGCTGGAGCTTGGGTGACAGCGATGGGTTGGCGCGCAGCAGGGCCTGCACCCCCGCCCGCGGGTCGGAGCGGACTGCGGCATAGCCCCGGCCGAGTGCCTGGACGAACCGCCGCAGCTCGTTGTTCTTGGTTGCGATGTCGTTCTCGGTGGTGACCAGCACGAGCTCGTCGTAGGTGGGGACGCCGGCGTTCTCGACGTGGATGACGTGGGGATGCTTGCCGGCCTGCTCCAGCTGGATCGCCTCGTAGTTCCAGTAGGCGCCCAGGACGGCGTCGATCCGCCCGGAGAGGAGCGCCGGGACGAGGTTGGCGCCGACGTTGGTCTCGGTCACCGAGCCGGGCGGGACGCCGGCGTGGCGCAGGATCGTCTGGAGGAACGCGTGCTGATAGCCGATGCCCGCGTCTCCGACCCGCTTGCCCCGCAGCTGCGCGGGTGAGGTGATGTGCTTGGAGCCGAGCGAGACGATCGAGGTCAACGGCCGCTGGACGATGGCACCGATGGCCACCAACGGCTCGCCCTTGTCCCGGGCCAGCAGGAGCTCCGGCTCATATGAGACGGCGACGTCGACCTTGCCGGCGGCCAGCAGCTGAAGGGGCGACGCCGGATCGGCCGGCGTCTGCACGTGGACGTCGAGCCCGGCGGCGGCGAAGTCGCCCTTCGCCAGCGCGTCGTAGATCCCCACGTGGTCGGCGTTGGGCAGCCAGTCGAGCATCAGGTTGACCGACTGGCCCTTCGACGCGGTGGGGGTCAGCGTGTCCTTCTTCTCGCCGCAGGCGGCCAGGGCGATCGCGGCCAGCCCGGCGCCCGCCAGCAGCGCGATCTTCCGTGCACTTCGTCTCATCCGTCGAGGTCTCCTATCGGTTGGTAGGCCCACGGCACGGTCAGCCGCTCGGCCAGGGTCAGCAGCGCGAACAGGACGATCGCGAACACCGACATGACGACCACGGCGGCGTACGCCCTGGCCGTCAGCAGCTGCGGGATCGACTGCTCGAACAGATACCCCAGTCCCGCGTTGGCGCCCGCCTGCTCGGCGAACAGGGCGCCGATGACGGCCACCACCACGGCGATCTTGGCCCCGGTGAACACCCCGGGCAGGGCCGAGGGGAGCTCCACCATCCAGAAGATGCGCCGGCGGGTGGCGTCGAAGGTGCGCATCAGCTTGATCAGCTCGGCGTCGACCGCGGCGAATCCGGCCAGCGTGGTGACGACGATGGGGAAGAAGGACACGAGCGCGATGACGACCAGCTTGGGCCCGATGCCGAACCCGAGCCACAGGATCAGCAGGGGCGCGATCATCGGCACCGGGATGGTCTGGGAGGCCACCAGGACCGGGTAGAGCGCGCGCCGCACCGGGTGGATGAAGTGCATGACCGTCGCCAGGGCCAGCGCGGCGGCGGTCGCCACCAGGATCCCCAGGACGATCTCCTCGGCGGTGACCAGGAAGCTCGACCACAGCAGCCCGCGGTTGGCGTAGAGCGACTGGGCCACCGCGTGGGGCGCCGGCAGGAGGAGCGGATCGGCGCTGCCGACGTCGGCATAGAGCTCCCAGGCGCCCAGCAGGACCAGGACGACCAGCAGGGCTCGCCACCAGGTCAGCAGCCGCCTCACGCGCCGACCCCCAGTGCGTCCAGGACGCGCTCGCGCAGCGCGATGATCTCGGCGTCGGTCCGCCGCCGCGGGCGCGGCGCCCGCACCGCCAGTTCGCACACCACCCGGCCCGGCCGGGGCGACATGACGAGCACGCGGTCACCCAGCAGCACCGCCTCCTCGACGTCATGGGTGACGAGCACCACGGTCCGGCGCTCCGCGCGGAGCGCCTGCGCCAGCCAACTCTGCATCTCGGCCCGGGTGATCGCGTCGAGCGCGGCGAACGGCTCGTCGAGCGCCAGCACCGGCTTGCCCGCCAGCAGCGAGCGCAGGAACGAGACGCGCTGGCGCATCCCGCCGGAGAGGTGGGCCGGCCGCGTCCGCTCGAACCCGCCGAGGCCGAAGCGGGCCAGCCACGGCGCCGCCGTCGCCCGGGCCTGGGCACGGTTCATCCCCTGCGCCCGCAGCGCCAGAGCGGCGTTGTCGAGCGCGGTCAGCCAGGGCAGGAGAAGATCGCGTTGGGGCATGAGCGCGGCGGGCGCGGCGTCGACGCGCCCCGCATCCGGGCGCTGCAACCGGCAGATGAGCTCCAGCAGCGTCGATTTGCCACAGCCGCTGGGACCGACGACGGTCACCACCTCGCCGGCGGCCGCCTGCAGCGACACGTCCGCCAGCGCCTGGACGGTCCCCGCCCTGGCGGCGAACGACTTGTGCACATGCTCCACGCGGACCTGACCGGGTGCGTGAAGCTCGGAGGGCTCCTGAGACGGAGCCTCGATCACCACTGTCTGGCTCCCTCCGCGGGCATTACCCCACAGGTTCGAAGGGTCAGCGCCGGGTCGCGATGTCGGTGCGAGGGGCGCTATCTCAGCCGGCGTACCCGCCAGCCCCCCTGGTTTGCAGATCTGGGTCCAGATGCTACCGCGTCCCCGTCCGGCGCCGGCGCCCCGTGCGGTAACGTGCCGCCGATGCTTCGTGGGAGCGCAAAGGGGCGCGGCGCCGCCGTGGCGCTCCTGACCGGGGCCCTTGCGCTGCTGGCGCTCGTCGCGCCCGGCGCCGCGAGCGGCCGTCCGGTGTTCCATCCGCGGATCCGCCATGCCATGGGCGTCGTGCCCGCTTACGGCAGCGCGGCTCCCGTCAACCCCAGCGGCATCCCGGTTGCCTACCACGGTGGCCCCGTCATGCGCAACGTCACCATCCACACCGTCTTCTGGGCCCCTGCCGGCTACCGGTTCGATGGGGCGCCGGGCGCGGACCTGCTCGGCTACCGGGCGCTGATCGAGCAGTTCCTGACCAACGCGGCGCACGACTCTGGGTCCACGTCGAACAACGTCTTCTCGCTGCTCGGCCAGTACGGCGACGGATCCGGGAACGGCGCCTATTCCCTCCATTACAACCCGGCCGCCGACTCGATCACTGATACCGACCCCTACCCGCCGGGCTCCAGTCAATGTCCCTCGCCATCCGGGACCGCCACCTGCGTCACCGACCTCCAGCTCCAGCGGGAGCTCGACAGGCTCATCGGCCCGGCCAATGCCGCTGCGCGCGGACTGTCGAACCTGTGGCTCATCTTGTTGCCGCCTGACGTCGACACCTGCCTGGCCCTCGGCTCGTGCGCGACGAATGCCTACGCCGGCTACCACTCGCTGTTCGACCTCGGCCACGGACCGACCGTGTACGCGGCGATTCCGGACCCGCTGCTGGAGTTCACCCCGCCCCCCGGCTCAGACCCGCAGGGCAATCCGGAGGCCGAGTCCACCGTCGACACCATCGCCCACGAGGCGGTCGAGGCGGCCACCGACCCGGACGGCACCGGCTGGATGGATCCCAACGGGTTTGAGACCGGCGACAAGTGCGAGAACGGCCCCCAGCAGGGCACGCCCCTCGGCTACGCCCCCAACGGCGCGCCGTACAACCAGGTCATCAACGGTCATCAGTACCTGATCCAGGACATGTGGTCCGATGCCCGCGGCGGATGTGTGCCGGCCTCGACGGTGGTCGGCTCGACGCCGGGACTGCACACCATCGATCTCCGGCAGTTCAGCCCGCGTGTCAGCGGCAGCCTCGGAGCGGCGACCGGGCGCGGGCGGTTCCCGGTGACGGTGATCCTGGCCCGCGGCGGCAGTCCCATCGCCGTCGCCCAGACGCGCACCCGCGCCGACGGAAGCTGGGGACCGGTCACGCTCCGCGGCGCCGACGGCCGGCCGCACGCCGTCGGCGACGACCGCGACCAGATCGAGATCCTCTACGGCTCCTCCCCGTCCGGTCCCACGCCGGACTTCATCCAGACCGGCGACGGCGGCAACCCGTTCACCGAGTCCGGCTTCACCGGCTGGTTCGCTCTCGATCACGGCAACGCGGTCATCTCCAGCGGCGGCCGCTCGGCGGTCCTGGTCGGCCCGTGCGCGCAGACCGGGGTCCTGTCGCTGCGAGTCGGCGCCCGGCTGACCGAGTCGCCGGTCGACCTGTGTCAGAACGCGCTGGACGCCGCGGTCGCCTACGTGCCGCGCGTCGGCCCGGGCACGCCGGTGACGCTGACGAGCAGCGACAACCGCGGCGAGTACTTCCTCAACCCCAATGGCGCGCTCGTCTCGATGGCGGTCGCGCTCGGCGAGCCCAACAGCGTCCCGGCGGCCTCAGACAGCCAGCTCGCCTCCGTGGTCGGCGGCTTTCCCACCTGCACCGCGTTCCTGCGCATCCGGGTCGTCCGCTGCTCCGGGCTCGTCCCCGGCGCTCGGTACCGGCTGGAGCGCGGGGGCCACACCTTGTCCCGCGGCCGCGCCGGAATCGCCGGCGCGGTGACGATGACCGGCCTGCGGGTCCGGGGGGGCGAGGTCCTGACGCTGCGCAACGCCGCGGGCCGCCGGCTGACGGCCCTCCACGTCGCGCGGCTGCGCGTCGGGATCATCGGCGACCAGACCGTGGCGGCGTCCGGGACCTGCCAGCCCGGGGACTACTGGGGCCGCCCGGTCGCGCGCACGCCGATCAGCGCCGCCGTCGGCAGCGGGATCGCCGGCAGCGGCACCGTCTGCCCGGACAACGGGCGGGCCCGGGGCCTGCCGACGGCGGTCATCGCCCAGACCGATGACTTCAGCGGCGGCTCGACCGAGACCCAGGTGCCGCTGATCGAGTCGACCGCTCCGATCCAGGACGAGACGCTGTACGGCGGGTTCGCCGCCTCGGCGCAGTCCGGCCTGCCCGGGCCCCACGGGTCGGTGTCGGCGGCCGGCGTGCCGATCGCGCTCACCATCACCCCGGCCGGCTCGCGTCGGCGCGCCTTCTACGCCGGCAATGTCGACACCGCCCGCGGCGTCGCGGTCCCGGCGCTGACGCCGGGTCCCTACGTCGCCACCTGGGTGCTGCACGACGCGGCCGGCGACACCCGGACCGTCACCACCCGGTTCGTCGACGAGGCCTGACGGCCGAGTCGCGATCCCCTCCCGGCGGCGGGCACGACTGGCCAAACACCGCCGCAACCGGGGAAATTGCGCGTCCGCCGCGACCCATGTTCGGAATTGCCGCGTCCGGAGCGATGATTGGTCATCGGCATCGACGACCAGCCATCTCAACCCGATCCGGTCGTGGCGATCTACCCGGTGGCGCTGCCGCAGGTCTACGGCTACCTGCTCCCGCGGTGCGGCAGCGTCGCGGTCGCCGAGGATCTGACCGCGGAGACGTTTGTGGCGGCGGTCACGGCCGTTCGCCGTGGAGGGGTGCGGGAGGTGACGGTGGCCTGGCTGATCGGCGTGGCGCGCCACAAGCTGGTCGATCACTGGCGGCGGGTGGCGCGGGAACGGCGCGGGCTGGCCGCCGTCGGTCGTGACCGGGACGACCGCGATGATCCGTGGGGGAAGGTTCTCGACGTGCAGGCGGCCCATGCCGCGCTGCTGCGCCTGTCGCTGCCGCAGCGGATGGCGCTGACCCTGCGCTACCTCGACGGGTTGTCGGTGCCCGAGGTGGCCGAGCACCTGGGACGCAGCATCCACGCCACCGAGACGTTGCTGGTGCGCGCTCGCGCCGCCCTGCGGCGGGTCTACGAGGAGGAGGATCAGGGTGAGCGATCCGCTTGAGCGGCTGCGGATGCCGATCGTGCCGATCGAGCCCCGGGCGGAATTCGCCGCATCCCTGGCGCGGAGGCTCGGGGGCACCGAGGGGCCGCCGGAACGTGACACGGCGACCGTCCGCTACTTCGTCGACGATCTCGACGCCGCGGTCGCCTTCTATCGCGACCTGCTGGGCTTTGACGAGGAGCTGCGGCCCTCGCCGGTCTTCGCGATGCTCTATCGCGGCGATCTGCGGTTGCTGCTCAGCGTCCCCGGCGAGCCCCATGCGCTGCCGGACGGCACCCTGCCGCGGCCGGGAGGACACAACCGGATCTCGCTGCGCGTCGACAACCTGTCCACCACGGTGGAGGCGCTGCGCCGCCGCGGCGCGCGTCTGCCCCCCAAGATCGTCTCCGGCGTGACCGTGGACACGATCCTGCTGCACGACCCGGCCGGCAACCCGGTCGAGCTGTTCGAGCCGCGAACGGGCTACCACGAACGCGGCCATACTCGACCCATCCCAGGAGGACGTGAGAATGATCACTGAGCTGCACACCGTCGCGCTGTATGTCGCAGACCAGGACCGCGCCAAGCGCTTCTACGTCGATACGCTCGGCTTCGACCTCAACGCCGACCAGCCCGGTCTCGGCGGCATCGGCCGCTGGATCGAGGGGGCGGGCAGACGGCGTTCATGCTCGCGGACGCCGCGGGCTGGGACAAGCAGGACCGGATCGGCTTGTCCGCCGACGTGACGCTGCGCTGCGACGACGCTCGCGCTCTGCACGCCGAGCTCACCGCGAAGGGCGTGCCGGTGACCGACCCGCAGACGCAGCGGTTCGGCACGTTCATCGACATCACCGACCCGGACGGCCATCAGCTGCGCGTCGTCGACAGCCGGGGGCGGACGATCGCCGACGGAGGCGGATCGGCCGTCTAGTCTAGTGGCCCCTCACGCAAGTACGCTCGCATTCGAGGCACGCCTGGCGGCGCCAGCGCCGGCCTGCGGCCCGCTCGGCATCCTGCCTCGCCTGAATGGGCCGCGCCGGCGTCGTCCGGCTGTCCTCGGAGCCTCGTGTAGCGCTGCTACACGAGGCTCGTGTAGCGCTGCTACACGTCGGCTCCTGCGTCCTTGCCTGACATCCACCAGTCGCGCCGCTCGGTGCGAACGTACCTACGGGAGAGACCACTAGCCGCGGTGTCCGGCCTACACCACAGCCGGACGGGTCAGCGCCTTGACGAACTCCTCCAGCTGGTCGGTGCGCCAGCACTCGAACGCCGTGCAGTGCTCGGCATACGCCGAGATCACCGAGTCGCCGTAGTTCCAGTACAGCTTCGGCTCCGGGTTGAGCCAGAACGTCCGCCCGGCCCTGGCGGTGATCGCCGCAAACGCGTCGTCGCGGGGCGGCCGCCCGTTCGTCCGCGCATCCCCCAGCACGATCACGGTCGCGCGCGGATGCAGCTCGTCCTCGATCAGCGTCAGGAACTCGGTCCACACCCGGCCGTAGTCGGTGTAGCCGGAGATGTCGGCCACGCCGGCGTCGCGGGAGACCGCCTCGCTGGCCGCCCGGAAGTCGCGCTCGCGCTCGAACACCTCGGTGACCTCGGAGATCCGCTCGATGAAGACGAACGAGCGCAGCTTGCGAAACGAGTCGTGGAGGGCGTGGAGGACGCTGAGAAAGAAGGTGCTGGCGCTCGTCACGCTCGTCGACACGTCGCAGAGCACGAAGATCTCCGGGCGCCGCGGCCTCCGGGGCCGATATCTGAGCTCGATCGGGACTCCGCCCGTCTGGAGCGAGGCGCGCATCGTGCGCCGAACGTCGACGTGGGCGTGGCGGTTGTGCCCGCGCAGCTCGTGGCCCTGGCTGGCGAGCCGCCGCTTGAGCTGGGCCACCACCCGGTGCACCGCCGCCAGGTCCTGGATCGGCCCGGTGGGCAGCGCGCGGTCGAGCTCGGTCAGCGGGCGCTTGGGCGGCAGGCTGGCCGTGCGCTCGATCAGGCCCCGCTCCAGCTCGCGGCGCAGATGCTGCTCGAAGCGCCGCAGCTCGTCCCGGGGGACGCCGTCCCGGCGGGGGTCGTCCTCCGGCAGGTCCGGCTGGGGCTCGGTCCGCAGGCCGAGCGCGCGTCGGATGCGCTGGACGTCGACGCCGAGCACGCCGGACCCCTCGCCCCGGCCGAACGCGGCGATCGCCAGCCGGGCGAGGTCGCGCATCGCCGCCTCCGACCCTTCCTGGAGGGCCGCGGCGATCTGCCGGCGCAGGGCGTCGAGGTCGAGCTCGAGCCCCTGCGCGCCGGCGGTCCCGGAGGCCGACTCGCTGATCTGCCGGCGCGCTGCCTCGGCCTCCGCGGCGCGGAAGAAGAAGCGGTCGAACACCAGCTCGAACGTCCGCCGGTCCTCCGGCGACTTGGCCAGCGTGGCGGCCAGCGCCTCTTTGAAGTCTGTCTGCTCGGTCCAGCTGATCTCGTCGAGCGCGGCGAACGAGTCGAGCAGCTCCGAGGTGCCGACGGCCATCCCCTCGTGGCGCAGCTCCTCGGCGAACGCCAGCAGCTGGCCGTCGAAGCCGCCGGGGCCCCGGTCCGGGATCCGGGCGTACAGCCTGCCCTGCGGATCGCCGCTACCGCTAGGCGGCGTTGGAGGCATCGACGGCCGGCTCCAGCTTGACGCCCACGCGCGCGGCGACCGTGTCCAGGTCGGTCCGATGCTTGACGATGACGCTCATCGTCTGGCGGAAGGTCTCGGCGTCGATGTCGCCGGCGCCCAGCAGGATCAGGGCGCGCGCCCAGTCGATCGACTCGGCGATGCTGGGCGGCTTCTTCAGATCGAGCTCGCGGACCTGGCCGACGATCTCCACCAGCTTGCGCGCCACATGCTCGTCGAGATCAGGGGAGTGCAGGCGGACGATCTCCAGCTCGTGCTCGAGGTCCGGGTAGTCGAGCCACAGATACAGACAGCGGCGCTTGAGCGCCTCGGTCAGCTCGCGCGTGTTGTTGGAGGTCAGCAGCACCACCGGCTGGGTGCGCGCCTCGATGCGTCCCAGCTCCGGGATCGAGATCTGGAAGTCGGACAGCAACTCCAGGAGCATCGCCTCGAACTCCTGATCGGTCTTGTCGATCTCGTCGATCAGCAGGACGACGGGCTCACTGGAGGCGATCGCCGTCATCAGCGGCCGCGGGAGCAGGAACTCCTCGCCGAAGATGTCGTCCTGGACGTCCTGCCAGCCGGCATCCCCGGACTCGGTCTGGATCCGCAACAGCTGCTTGCGGTAGTTCCACTCATATAGCGCCTTGGCCTCGTCCAGGCCCTCGTAGCACTGCAGGCGGATCAGCGTACGCCCCAGGTATTTCGACAGCGCCTTGGCCAGCTCGGTCTTGCCGACGCCGGCCGGCCCTTCCACCAGCACCGGCTTGCCCAGCTTGGCGGCCAGGAACGCGACGAGCGCCGTCGACTCGCCGGGCAGGTAGCCCACGCTGCGCAGACCGGCGGCGAGGTCGGCCACGGACGCGGGTTGTTGGGTCGTGTCAGCCATGAGTCCGCGAGAGCGGCGCCCGGTGCGCGGGCGGATCCTCAAATATAGGGTTCCCGGCCGTGATCCTCCTGATCGCCTCCCAGCAGTCCCAGCTTCACGCCTTGATCGCGGCGATGGTGTTTGGGCTGCTCGTCGGCGTGTTCGGCCACATCATCCGCTCCCGCACGCTGATCGTGACCGGGATCCTGATCATCGGCCTGGTGAGCGCGTACTTCGCCTGGATCGTCCAGCCGCATTAGGAGACCGGGTCAGACCGTCCTGCTTTTCAGCGGCCTCTTAATGCGTTGAGTCAGAAATCCTGCGCCCGCGGGGCGGGCTGGGGACCGAGGCATCGCCCAACGCTCGCTCGAATCGACGGCTACGAGGCGTCCGGCTGGTCGCCGCGCCGGATCCGCTGGGTCTCCGGCTCCGGGCCGGAGAGGCGGATCGTCGACGGCTCGACCCGCGACAGCGGAGAGGTGGGGGGATCGGCGATGTCGAGATCCTCCACGGCGCGCCGGTCAAACGGCGCCGTCCGGCGCGGCTGCTCCCGGGGGGCGGGCTGAGACGGGCCGCCGGCCGTCTCCTCGAGCCCCGCCGCCACGCTGCGGGGCCGCACGCGTCGCCGGCCCTGGGCCGGCCGGGCATCGTCCACCGGAGCGCTCGCCTTCGCCGGCGCGGTCCTCCGCACGGGCGCGGGCGCCGGGGCCGAGGTCTGCATCCACGTGTCGTCGGCGTCCATGTCCGGGCGCCGGGAGGGCTGCGGGGCATCTCCCGGCAGCGGCGGTTCCGGCTCGTGCGCCCGGCGGATCCGGGTGCCGGCGTAGGTCAGGACCCCGGCGACGCCGAGCGCGATGAAGATTCCCCACTCGATCCCGGAGGTGGTCGCCACCTGGCCGTGGCCGGACGTGCCCTCCTTGTCGAACATCCGCCAGACGATCAGCGCGCACGTCCAGAAGCCGGCGGCCGTGATGACGCCGCCATCGCCCCCGGGGACGTGGAACGCCCGGCCCTCGGCGCGGATGAACAGGAGGGCGAGAACGAACGCCGCCACCAGCAGCACCGCTGCCTCCACGAACGAGAACGCGGCCCAGCCGGTCAGGGATGCGCTGGCCGACCGCAGGCTGCTGACCCCGCTGGCGATGACCGTCTCCTGGTACCACGGCAGGAACAGCGTCAGGAACAGGGCCAGCGCGGCCGCGGCTGCGAGCCGGCGCTCGGACGGGAGGCCTCGCCAGACGCGGACCAGGCGCGGCGACCCTCCGCCGGGGCGCGTCGCCGCAGCGGCCTGGCGCTCGGACGAGCTCATCGCGCGCTGCCCGCGAGGGCCCCGGTCGCCGCGTGGTGCCTCGGCGAGCCCGTGAGGATCCAGATGCGGGACACGTCTCGATTGTAGGCCCCGGGGCGGGCGGGATCCCCTGAATTACAGAATTGGGATGTCCTGGACCTGGGCCGGCTCGGCCGCCCGCCGCTCGCTTCGCTCCAGGTACCAGTCGATCAGCGCGCGCAACGCCAGGAGGACCTCGCGCACGGCCTCCGCGAGCCGCTGCTGGAGCTCCGGGGGGATGCGGTCCCGCAGCGAGGCCACGAGGCCCAGGAGCAACTCGGCATCGCCGCCGAACAGCCCGCCGTCGCCGGCCTCCGCGCCCTCCGGCCGCGGCTGCTGCCAGCCCGCCGGGGGAGGCCGGCGCGTCACCCGCGCCGTGGCGTCGGCGAGCAGCCGCTCAGCGGCCTCAGACGCCGCATCGAGCCGCTCCTCCAGACGGCGGAGCGCGTCGTCGCCGGAGTCTGAGGGGCTATCGCTCTGTCCGGGGGGCTCGTTGCTCTCCATCGAAGCTGATCTCCAGCGCGCCGTCCTCGAAGGTCGCCGCCACGGGCCGCATGGCGGCCATGGCGGGGGGCAGCATGATAGTCCGGCGCTGCCCGTTGACGCCGACGATCAGCTCCAGCCCTATCTGCTTGAGCGAGATGTCCCCCTTCTCGGCGAACGGCAGGTCGAGCCGCAGCCGGGCGCCGCCGCCGGTGAGCGCCTCCAGCTCCTGAGCCAGCGCGTCGTGGAGCACCGCGGCGGGATCGAGCCCGGCAAACAGCTCCCCGGCGAGGCGGTCGAGCATCTCCGGCCCCACCACCTCCTGTTCGAAGTAGGACGCGCGGAGCACCGGCACGGGCGAGAACGCCGAGTGCACGCGCTCCAGGTGCTCCTCCTGGACGGCCCGCCAGGCGGCGAAGTAGTCGCCCACACTGTCCGGAAACACGCGGTTGACGATGACCGCGTCGGTCAGGTACCCGTAGAGGTTGAGGTAGGTGAACGTCCGCATCGCCTCGCCGATGACCATTCGGTCCGGGTTCATGACCAGCCGGACCGTGCACCGGCTCCGATCGCGGAGGATCTCGTTCATCGCGATCAGGTTCTGCGACAGGCGCTCGATGTCGGCGAACACCGCCCGGCCGGGGAGCGAGATGTCAAGCAGGGAGCGCGCGATCGGCCGGGCGGCGGCCAGGATCTGGCGCTCGAACGGGAACACCTTGTCGATCCACCACCGGGCGACGTCCGGAAACGACAGCAAACGCAGCGTTTCGCCCGTGGGCGCGCAGTCGACGACGATTGCGTCCCACTGGCCGGACTCGTTGTGGGCCTGGAGGCGCAGGAGCGCGAACAGCTCGTCCATCCCCGGCGGCACGGTCAGCTCCTCGGCCGAGATGCGGTCGACGCCGCGCTCCACCAGCACCTCGCCCAGCCACTCCTGAACGCCGGACCAGTGGCGCTCCATCTCGTCCTGGGCCCTGACCTCCTGGCCCCACAGGTGGTCGCCGGCCTGGACGGGCTCGGCGCCGAGCGACACGCCCAGCGACTCCGAGAGGCTGTGGGCGGGGTCGGTGGAGATGACGAGGGTGCGGAGCCCGGCCGCCGCGCAGCCCCGGGCGGTGCAGGCGGCGACCGAGGTCTTGCCCACTCCGCCCTTGCCCGTGTAGAGGATGGTGCGCGGCCGCATGGTCGGCCGAGTCTACGATCAGTGACCGCGCGGGCGCGTGACCTGGATCGATCCGGTGATCCGCGCAAAGTTGCCGGCGAGATCGGTGGCGGCCAGCGCCACCTGGTACGTCCCCGGCCGCGTGATCGCCGGCACGTAGAAGCGGTCGATGCCGTACGGGAAGCTGGCGCTGGTGGCGAACACCTGGTGCGCGCCCTGGCTGACCACCACCCCCACGCGTGAGTACTTGGAGAGGTGGAACCGCAGCGTCAGGGGGCGGCGGGCCATCGCCCGCCCCGTGAGGTCGGCCAGGGCCGGCGGGGTCGTCTCATACGTCTGGAAGTGCTGGGCCGTCGTGCAGTAGACGGGGGCCTTCACCAGGGAGCACAGCTGCGACAAGAAGCCGGTGACGAGCTGGTGGTAGCTGAGGTCGTCCTCGATGCCCGGCTGATAGAGCGACCAGGCCCCGGTGTCGAACCCCGGAACCTCGGCCATCGCCTCGGCGTTGCCGGCGGCAAACAGCTTGGCCGCCGTCTGATTGCCGCTGACGCGCGCGAAGTCATACAGACCGATCAGCGTCTGCAGGAACGCGTTGATGATCTTCGTCTGGGGCGTGAACGTGTACTGGATGAACCGCGTGCCGACGGGACTCGGCACCGCCACGCCGGCCGGCGGGCGGGCGCTGAAGATCGGCAGGGCCCGGGTTGCCACCTGGAGGTAGTACGGGTTGCGAGTCGCCTCGTACGCCCGGGTCAGGGCCTCCAGCCCGGTCGCCTGGGACATGGCGCTCGTCCACGGCGGCGCGCCGCCGTCAAACGGGAAGTAGTACTCCCAGGCCAGGCCGCCGCCCCGCTGCGACGCCAGCGGGATGATCTGCGCCAGGAGCTGTTCCATCGCCGGGTACGAGGCGGGGCCGGCGGTGTAGAGGCCGTCGGCCTTGCCGAAGCTCCCCAGCACCTGGAGCTGGATCCCCTCGCCCGGGTAGTACTCCCACACCAGTTGCGAACCGGCGAACTCCACGCGCTGCCCGCCGGCCAGCAGAGGTCCCTTCGTCCACCACTGGACGTTGGCGGCGAGCGTGGCGAACACGGCCGGCAGCCGGGACGGGGTCAGCTGACGTGCGGCCGCGATGTCGTGGATGGTGGTGGTGACGGCGGCCAGCTCGGCCCGGCGCGTCCCGTGCAGTCGCTGCTCGACCCGGAGCGCCCCGTAGTAGGCGACGAGGTCGGCGTGGTAGACCGAGGCGCTGATCTGGCGCCGGTGATACAGCCTGGCCAGCGAGTTGGCGACCGTCACCGCGGGCGTGCGCTGGGCGCGGCGGCGCACGAACGTGTGCATCGCGGCGCCGCCGGCGGGCCAGGGAGCGGGGACGGTCGCGGGTCCGGTGACGAACCGGTCGTCGCGGACCGTGGCTCGACCATGGGCGCCGAGGACGACGACGCGGGCGGCCTCCGCGCTGGACGGAAGGACGGTCATGGCGAGCAGGATCAACAGGCCCCTGCGCACGAGGCCGATGCTACATTCGCGCCACGGCCGGCGCCACGATCGAGGAGGATGTTGCATGCACAATGAGAACATCGCTCCGCGCGCCAAGTTGCGCGTGGGTCTGTTGGTGTGTGCGATCGCGTGCGCGCTGGCCATCGCCGCCTGCGCGTCGAGCACTGACAGCGGCTCGTCCTCCGGCGGCGTCCAGAGCCTCCTGGCTCAGACCTTCTCCCAGGGCCACACGGTCAAGAGCGGCGTCCTGGGCTTCTCGCTCAGCGTCACCCCAACGGGCTCGAGCACGCTGACGACGCCGATCGTCCTCAGCCTCAACGGCCCGTTCCAGAGCCGGGGCAGCGGCCGGCTGCCCGCCTCGGCCTTCACGATCGGCATCAGCGCGCTGAACAAGCACGGCTCGCTCGGCGTCATCTCGACCGGCACGAGCGGCTACGTCACCCTCCAGGGGTCCGCCTACCAGTTGCCGAAGGCCGACTTTCAGCGGCTGGAGTCGAGCTTCTCCTCGGTCGGCTCGTCCGGGTCGAGCAGCGGGCTGTCCGGGCTGGGGATCAATCCGCAGCACTGGCTGAGGAACCCGGCGATCGTGGGCAGCGAGACCATGGGCGGCGCCCAGACGACGCACATCCGGTCCGGCGTCAACGTGACCGCGCTGCTCGCCGACCTCAACACGTTCCTGGCCAAGACGGCCAGGACGACGTCCGGTTCGACGACCATCCCCAGCTCCATTCCCGCGGCCACAGAGCAGCGGATCGCCTCCGCGGTCAAGAACGCCCAGGTCGACATCTGGACCGGCTCGGCCGACAAGACCCTGCGCAAGCTGACGCTGTCGCTCACGGTCCCGGTCGGCGGCCAGACCTCGACCGTTCTCGGCGGGATGTCCTCGGCCGGGATCGGTCTGAACCTCCAGTACTCAGACCTCAACCAGCCCCAGACGATCTCCGCCCCCGGCGACGTCCGGCCCTACAGCGAGTTCACGACCAAGCTCCGCGGCGTGCTGTCCGCCGTCCAGGGCGGCCTGGGCACCGGCGGCTCCGGCTCGAGCTCGAACTCGAGCGCGGCGAACGTCTCCAAGTACAGCCAGTGCATCCAGCGCGCCGGCAACGACGTGCTCAAGATGCAGCGGTGCGCGTCGCTGCTGAACGGCTAGCTGTCGCCCGGTCGCCCGAGTAGCGCCCGGGCCGCGGGCGCTACTCCCGCCCGGCCTCCTGGTCGTCGAGCTCCAGCTCGTCGGAGGAGTCGGTGAGCTCCTCTTCCTCCTCGCCCTCGGCGGCGCCGGCGTGCAGACGCACCTGGAAGGACTCGATCAGCTCGTCGCGCCGGGGCTCGTCGAGCGGCAGCTCGTCGGAGATCTGCACCCAGTCGGCCCCCTCGAACTCCTCCATGTTGAAGATCTCGGCGTCGAGCTCCGGCGAGTCGTCGACGACGATGAGGACCTCGGTCTGCGGGTTGAAGTAGGTCCCGGGGCGGTTGACGAGCTCCTCGAGCTCGATGCGGCGTGGATCAGCCATGGTGTGCGCAGCCTATCGTCTCTCGCCTCCGGGTTCACTGCTGGGAGAGGTCGGCGATCTGCCGCTCGATCTCCGCCTCGACGTCGAGCCGGGGCTTGCCCTGACGGGCACGCCGGTGGTTGCGGGCGATGACCAGGTCGCGGATCTCCGCCCGCAGCTCGTCGTCGACCAGCGGCGCGGTCAGGCGGCCGAGCTCGGCCTCGACGTCGAGCTCCGGCTCGCCCCGCCGGCGCCGGCGGGCGTTGCGGGCCTCCAGCATCTGGCGGATCTCCTCGTCGCGCTCGCGGTCGGTCGCGGTCGCGGTCCGGGTGGGGGCGGGCGTGGCTTCGCTGTCGCGCACCAGCTGATTGCGCCCGTACTCGTCCCAGGTCCGGCGGTTGAGGAGCAGCGCCGCGATCGCCCCGGCGACGCCGACGCCGCACACCACCAGCACGACCGTCCCAAACGCGCTCTGCACTGCTCCAGAGTGTTGCGCACCGTTCGCGGGCCGTCCGCCGTTGGATGGGTGTTCCCTGGGGCGCCTTCCGGGGTATTCTTTACAGAGAGCGGTTGACTGACTAGTCAATCGAGGCCTGAAAAGGAGAGTATCGGTGGTTGATTTCACGCTCACTGACGAGCAGAAGAGCATGCGGGAGATGGCGCACGAGTTCGCCGAGAAGGAGATCCGGCCGGTCGCCTGGGAGTACGACCGGGACGCGACCTGGCCCGGCGAGATCCTCGAGAAGGCCTGGGAGCTGGGCCTGACGAACAATCACCTGCCCTCCGAGTACGGTGGCCCCGGCCTCGGCTTCCTCGACGGGGTCATCATCGAGGAGGAGATCGCCTGGGGCTGCAGCGGCATCGGCACCTCGCTCTCCTGCAACGGCCTGGCGACCGCGCCGATCATTCTCGCCGCCTCCGACGAGCTCAAGAAGGAGTACCTCGGGCGCCTGTCCGAGGCTCCGCTGCTCGCCTCCTTCTGCCTGACCGAGCCGGACGCCGGCTCCGACGTGTCCGGGATGAAGACGACCGCCACCCGCAAGGGCGACAAGTGGGTCATCAACGGCTCCAAGTGCTTCATCACCAACGGCGAGTACGCCAACTGGTACACGGTCTATGCCAAGACCGACAAGGAGGCCGGTCACCGCGGCATCTCCTGTTTCATCGTCCCCCGTGACGCCGGCGTCGTCGTCGACAAGCATGAGGACAAGATGGGCCAGCGGGCCTCCAACACCGCCACCATCACCTTCCCGGAGGTCGAGATCCCGCTCAATCACCTCGTCGGCGAGGAGAACAAGGGCTTCAAGATCGCGATGACGACGCTCGACCGCACGCGTCCCGGCGTGGCCGCGATGGGCGTCGGCGTCGCCCGCGCCGCGATGGAGTTCGCGATCGAGTACTCCAAGCAGCGCGTCCAGTTCGGCGTGCCCATCGCCATGCACGAGGCGATCCAGTTCATCATCGCCGACATGGCGACCAAGGTCCACCTCTCCCGCCTGGCCACGTGGAACAGCGCCGTGCTCCTCGACCAGGGCAAGCGCAACACGCTGGAGTCCTCCCACGCCAAGCGGTTTGCCGCCGACACCGCGATGGAGGTCACCACCGACGCCGTCCAGGTCTACGGCGGCTACGGCTTCATCAAGGAGTACAAGGTCGAGAAGCTCATGCGCGACGCCAAGATCCTCCAGCTCTACGAGGGCACCGCGCAGATCCAGCGCCTGGTCATCGCCCGCGAGACGCTGCTCCCGCGCCGCGTCGAGGAGAAGGCGCCCGCCACGGCGTAGGAGCGCGTTTTTGTGAAGGGGGGCGCAGCCGGATGACCCGGGCGCGCCACGATCAGACGAGGCTGGATGTCGAGCGTGGCGCGAGCCCGGGCCCCCCTTCTCTTCTCTGCCGCGCCGGGCCCACACGTTCCGTCGGGGCTCCATGGTTGAGTGCATCGCATGCGCCGATGGGTTCTGGCCCTGATGATGCTGGCAGGGTGCGCGTCGTTCACCGGCGGGGCGCTCGTCGGCGCCCGCTCCAAGGCCGCGGCGGCGAGCCGCTGCCACGCCCGCGGCCGTGGGCTCTTCTCGCTGCCGGATCCGCGGTGTACGCCGGGCGCCGTCAACCCGGCGGTCACGCAGGGCGACATCGGCCGCACCATCTGCCGCAGTGGCTGGACGCGGACGGTCCGGCCGCCGGAGTCGGTGACTGAGCCGGAGAAGCGCGCGTCGATGCGCGCATACGGCGATCGCTTGCCGCTGCACGCCTACGAGTACGACCATCTCATCCCGCTCGAGCTCGGCGGCGCTCCCAACAGCCCCCGCAACCTGTGGCCGGAACCAGGGGCCAGCCCCAACCCCAAGGACCGGCTGGAGAACCGGCTCCGTGTGCTCGTCTGCGACGGATCGCTCAGCCTGGCCGCCGCCCGCCGAGCGATCGCCGCCAACTGGGTCGCGGCCTATCGCCGCTACTACGGCTGACGGTCAGGCCGTCTCGACGAACCGGCCGTCGCGGTAGATGACCTGCTCGCGGCCGCCGGCGAGGACCGCGGTGACCGTGCGATCGGTGGTCGAGACGATGTCGGTGTGCACGACGGAGTCGTTGAAGCCCAGGCGCCCCCACTCCTCCTCGGACACGGCGCCCGGGTCGCCGGCGTAGGCCTGCGTCAGCGATCGCCCGACGGCCACGTGCGTGTTGCCGAAGCGTCCGCCGGTGTTCTCGTCGAACAGCGTGCTGGCCATGAACCGGGTGATCCGGGAGAGGCGCGCGTCCGTGAGCGAGAACTCGCCGACGCGGTCGGCGCCGTCGGTCGCGAGCATCTCCCGCAGGAGTCCCTCGTTCTCGTCGGCGCGGGAGGCGATGACCCGGCCCTCACGGAACTCGAGCTCCACGCCACGGATGAGCGACCCGTAGATGTACAGGGGCTCGCTGAACCGGATCCGGCCGTCGGTGCCGCGCCAGTCCGGGCTGGTGAAGATCTCGAAGCTGGGGATGTTGCGCCCGCCCCCGCCCAGCCAGCGGCGCCGCTCGCCCAGGGTCAGCCACAGATCGACATCCTCGCCCTCGACGTGAAGCCGCTCGATCTCCAGCGCGTTGAGACGATCGCACTGGGTCTCGATCTGCGCGTTGACCTCGCGCCAGCGCACCACGGGGTCCGGTTCGTCGAGAAAGCAGCCGGCGATGATCTGCTCCCAATATTCCTCGACGCTCATCCCGGCCTCGGCGGCCATCTCCTCGGTGCCGTACAGCCCCAGCGTCCAGGTGAGATGGCCGGCGTTCTCCTTGGCCACCTGCCACTCCTGCAGCGGGCGCCGGGCCTGGCGGCTGCGCATGATCTTCGCCGGTTCGACGTCCTTGAGCGCGTGTGGGTCGCTCTCGCACAGGACGTGCAGCAGGTGGTCTGACTGGTCGATGACGCCCTTCCAGTACGTGCCGGCGAAGAAATCGAGCTGATCGTCGTCGGCGAGCTCGTAGAACGCCCGCGACAGGGCGGTGCCGGCGTCATCGGCGGGGCGGTATCCGCTGAGCACGTGGCCGCCGGAGCGCCACACGGCCTTGCACAGCTCGGCGTACAGCGGCTTGGCCCGGTCCGGGCCGTTGATGAGCACCACGTCGCCGCGGGCGATCCCGGCGCCGCCGCCGAGCGCATAGTCGACGAGCAGCCGGGCGTAGCGCTCGAGGTGCTGGGGGGAGGGGTCGTACACCATGGCGGCGCAGATTAGCCCGCCCGGCGCCGGGCCGCTTCCGGCCGGCGTCTAGATCCAGCGCTTGCGCCGGAAGTACACCGCGAACCCGACGGCGGCGACGAGCAGCCCACCGATCCCAAACACCAGGAACGCCCACAGGCCGGTGAGCACGTGACCGACCAGGAACGAGAAGTTCTGGCCGAAGAACCCGGTCAGGAAGGTGAGCGGCAGGAAGATGGTGGCGATGATCGTCAGTTGCTTGGACACCTCGCCCTGGCGGTTGGCCACCGTCGACAGATACATGTCGGTGGCGCCGGAGAGGAGGTCGCGGTAGGAGTCGACGAGCTCGGAGACGCGGATCAGTCCGTCGTAGAGATCGCGGAAGTAGAGGCGGTCGTCGCTCTGCAGTCCCGGGAGCTCGGCGATCAGGTCGGAGTTACGCGCCAGCATGTCGCGCATCGGCGTGACCACCCGGCGCATCGCGATGAGGTCCCGCTTGAGTGAGAAGATCCGCTGGAGCTCGTCCGGCGTGGGGTTGTCGATGACCCGCTGCTCGATCTCGTCGATGTCGTCGTCGGTGCGCGAGAGCACCGGCAGGAACGTGTCGGTGACCGCATCGAGGATCTTGTAGACGAGGAACTGCTCGCTGCGGATCCGCTGGGCGCCATACCGCGCTCGCAGCTCGGCGAGCGAGGGGAGCGGATCGTGATGGATGCTGATCACGTAGTCGCCGGAGACGATCAGGTGGACCTCGCGCAGCAGCGCTCCTCCGGACTCGGTCTCGACATCGACGCCGAAGAAGACCATGAACACGTAGGGGCCGTAGTCCTCGATCTTCGGCCGCTGATGGAACGTCCGCGCGTCCTCCAGGGTCAGCGGATGCAGGTCGACGAGCTCGGAAAGCCTCCTGAGGTCCTCGGCGCTCGGGTCCTGATAGTCGACCCAGACGAACTGCCGGCGCTCGAGGTGGGCGCTGAGATCGGCGTGGTCCGGGTTGAGCAGGCACGGCACCCGCAGCGGTTCGCAATCGGCAGCCTCGGGGGTGTCGGGACTCACGGCGCGTACCGTACCCGCCGGGGCGGGCGGGTTGACCTACTCGGTCGCGCTGAACTCCCAGATCGCGACGCCGAGCATTGACAGCCCCATGGCGGCAATGATCGCCACCTCCACCAGCGTCGGCACCCGCCAGCCCCACCAGGTGACGCCGGAGGCGAGGGCGTGGCGGGCAAGGGGGGAGACGGTCAGGTGGTCGAACACGATCCGCCGCATGGGGTCGACCGCGTAGGTGAGGGGGTCCAGGCGGTTGAGTACCGTCAGCCACGCGGCCAGGCCGGCGGCCGGGAACAGGGCCCCGGAGATGAAGAACATCGGCGTCACGATCATCTGCATGACGCCCATGAACGACTGCATCTGCTTGATCCGCACCGCGATCATCACGCCGAATGCCGTGATCGTGAACGCCAGCAGCAGCTGGAGCAGGAAAATCTCGATGATCATCAGCGGGCTGTAGGGGACGTGGACCAGCCCGGCCAGGGCGATCATCACGACCCCCTGGATGGCGGCGACGCTGGCGCCGCCGATGCACTTGCCGATCACGATCGAGCTGCGCCGCACCGGCGCCACCATCATCTCGCGCAGGAAGCCGAACTCACGGTCCCACACGATCGAGGCCGCCGAGAACATCGCTGTGAACATGACGACGATGCACAGGATCCCCGGGTAGATGAACGTCATCAGGCTGACGCCGTGGGTCCCGCTCCGCGCCAGGCGCTGAAGCCCGGACCCCAGCACGAACAGGAACAGCAGCGGCTGGACGAGCGTCGTGACCATCCGCAGCCGGTCGGAGCGGTAGCGGATGAGCTCGCGCCGCCAGACGATCCGGATGGCTCTCAGCTCGGAGGCGACGCTGCGCTTGGGCACGCTGACCCGGACGACGGCCGGGGCCGGCGCGGCCGTCGTCGCGGCCTGCTCTCGATCCGTCGTCAGCCGTGCCTCTGCTCGCCCTCCGGGCTCGCCCAGGCCGGAGGGCGGCTCAGTCGTCCGGCTGCTCACCGGCGGCCTCCGGACATCATCTGCAGCATCGCCCGGTTGCGGTGCTTGGACCGATCCTCCTCGGCATCGCGGATCGTCGTCCCGGTGTAGGACATGAACACGTCGTCGAGGGTCGGCCGCGACACGCTGACCGCCCGGATGGGGATGCCCAGCCGGGCGAACAGCCGGGGCACGAACTCCTCGCCGGAGGCGACGCCGAACACCACGGCGTCCTCCGATACCTGCGCCTCGATTTCGAACTTGGCCTTCAGCGCCCCGATCGCCGCCTCGTTGTCATCGGTGTGGATCGTGACCCGGTCGCGGCCCACCGCCGCCTTGAGCGTCTCCGGCGCGTCGAGGGCGACGATCTGACCGTTGTCCATGATCGCGATCCGGTCGCACCACTCGGCCTCGTCCATGTAGTGGGTCGTCATGAAGATCGTGATGTCCTCGCGCTCCTTGAGCTCCCGGATGTAGGTCCAGATCAGGCGCCGGGTCTGCGGGTCCAGACCGATCGTCGGCTCGTCCAGGAACAGCACGCGGGGGGAGTGCATGAGGCCGCGGGCGATCTCCAGCCGGCGACGCATGCCGCCGGAGAAGGTGCCGACGACGTGGTCCTTGCGGTCCCACAGCCCCACCATCTCCATGACCTGCCGCATGCGCGGCCGGACGAGGTCCGACTGCACGCCGTAGAGCTCGGCGTGGAGTCGCAGGTTCTGCTCGGCGGTCATGTAGCCGTCGAGCGTGGGGTCCTGGAAGACGAGGCCGATGTTGCGGCGCACGTCGTCGCGCTCGGTCACGACATCGTGGCCGGCGACCCGGGCCACGCCGGAGGTCGGCTTGGCCAGCGTGCACAGCATGTTGATCGTCGTCGTCTTGCCGGCGCCGTTGGGGCCGAGGAAGCCGAACACCTCGCCGGTGGCGACCTCGAAGCTCACACCCCGGACCGCCCGCACCTCGCCGAATGTCTTGGCGAGGTTGTCGACGACGATCGCCGGCGGGAAACCGGCCCGCCCGCCTGACGACGCTGCGGCTCCGGGGGCCGGAGCCGCAGCTCGGTCTGAGTCGATCAGCGACATCTCTGTCGCAGTACGTTAGACCTCTGACTCGTCGGCGTCCGGTGGCTCCTCGGCGAGGATGCGGTACAGCGCCCGCCGGGTTTCGGCCAGCAGCTCCACCGCACGCGCCCGCTGGGCCTCGGTGCCGACCGACGCGACCTGCCAGGCCGCCTTGCCGATCTGGATGACGAGCGGACCCAGCTCCGTGATCGCGCTCTCACCCTCGGTATCGGTCGGCTCCCACGGATCCGGCTCATCCGAGCGGGTTTCCAGGTGCTCCCGGCCGGCGTCGGTGATCGTGTACAGCCGCGACCCCTCGCCGTCGGTGGACCGGATCAGACTCTCGTCCTCCAGCTGAGCGAGCGTGGGGTACACCGAGCCCGGGCTGGGGCTCCACCGCCCGCCGCTGCGGGCCTCGATCGTCTGCATCAGCTGGTAGCCGTTGCGCGGCTCCTCGGCGAGCAGCCGCAGCAGCGCCAGCCGGACGTCCCCGCGGCGCGCGCGGCCGCGTCCCCGGCCGCGCGGTCCGCGGCCGAAGCCGCCGGGCCCGCCCGTGCCGAACGGGCCGCCGCGCATCCGCCGCCAGGCGATCAGGTCCTCGATGTGCTGCAGGTCCTCCGGATCCAGCGGTCCGTGGCGCCGGCCCTTGGCGAACATCCAGGCCGGCGGGCCGTGCCGGCGGTGACCCCGCGGACCCTCGGCCTCGCCCCACGCCTGGTTGAAGGCGCGGCGCCCGGGGCCGCCCCCGGCCTCGCCCCACGCCCGGTTGAACTCCCTGCGGCCCCAGCCACCCGGGCCGGGCCATTGTTGTGCGAATGAATCGCTTGTCATGTGGTTCCTCCACTCGCTGATTTCTTTAGCGATGCGTCAACGATATATCGGAACCGATCGGTTGTCAAGAGACAACCGATCGCTCGCGGCCGGCGCAGCCAGGGCCTGTCCGGGCTGAACTTTGCGGATTCGGGCGCACCCCCTGCCCATGAATCACCAAAGTTCGCCTCGAGGGTCTGATGTGCGACTGACCGGGCGGCGGAGCCGCCTTCGTTGCCCGCCGTTCATCGTCCCGGCGCACGGTTCCGTCCGGCAGGACGCCGCCGCGAGGGACCGGGCGGGACTAGCCGCCCTGCGAGCCGCGCTTGCGCAGCCAGTCGGAGATCTGCTGGCTGACGTCGCCCATCTGGTTGCCGAGCGTGGTGACGTTGTCGCCGAGCTCCCGGAACATCTCGCGGAAGCGCTCGGCGTAGAACCCGGCCGCCGCCGAGGCCTCCTGGCGGACGTCGGTGGGGTCTCCGCGGCGGCGGTACTCGCCGCGGATGATCCGGTCGTATTCGCCGCTCTGGACCCAGCGCATCACCTCGGAGACGCGGCGGACCGCGTACGAGTGGGTGGCGTTGATCTCGTTGAAGAACCGGCGGATGCGGTCGTGGGAGTCCTCCCAGTTCTCGTACTGCATCGCCTGGGCCATGAACGCATCGAGGTCGAGCCGGTCGGCCGGGAGGCCGCTGGCCAGGACCATGAGCGTGCGGCAGACGATCCGCGGATCGCGGACGGCGAGCGTCGCCGCCCGGTCGCAGCTGAGCTCGGCCGCCCGGCGCCATTCGAGCAGGACGGCCCGCACCGCGCGGATCGGCAGGCCGATCAGGGGCAGGCTGCCGGCCGTGGCGCTCAGCAGGATGTTGAGCGCGGTGATGTAGAGGACGTGGTCGGAGAGGATGTGGCCCATCTCGTGGGCGATGATCGTCCGCTGCTCGCCGGCGGTGAGCTTCTCCAGCAGCCCGGAGCCAAGCACGATCATCGGCGCCTGCGAGCCGATGGTGACCGCGTTCCAGATGACCGACGAGGAGACGTAGACGTCGTACTCGCCAGGCATGTCCAGGATCCGCCGGACGCCGTCGTAGGACGCCCACAGCTGGGGGAGCTGGCGATCTGACACTTTGACCGAGTTGCCGAGGTAGGACTGGCGCAGCGCCCGCTCGTAGCTGAACTCCACGAGCTTGCGCACCACGATGTCGAGCATCGGCACGGCCTTGAGCGCGGCCGTGGCCGCCCGGTCGGCCGGGTGCTCGTAGGCCTTGGAGGAGATGTCCGGATACGGCTCGACGGCTTCAGGAAGGTGCTCGGTCATGCCCCTCGCAGAGCCTACTCCCACAGCGACGCGCTGGATAGGAGCAAATCGCGCCGTCCGGTGGCTGGGCCTAGACTCCCCGGCGTCAAGCGAAGCGAGAGGTCATGTTCGTCTTCAAAGCCGCGGTGGTTGGGGCCGGAACGATGGGGGGCGAGATTGCCCAGGCGATCGCGTCCGCCGAGATCCCCGTGGTGCTCAAGGACGTCGATGAGGCGTTCGTCGACCAAGGCCTGGCCAAGGCGCGGTCGGTCTGGCAGGGGCAGGTCGACGCCGGCAAGCTCGACCCCGCCGAGCTGGAGCGCAAGCTGGCCCTCATCACCGGCACCACCGGCTACGACGGCTTCGGCGACGTCGACTTCGCCATCGAGGCCGTGCCGGAGCGGATGACGGTCAAGCAGACGGTCTTCTCCGAGCTCGACGAGGTCACGCCCGGGCACGCCGTCCTGGCCTCCAACACCTCGTCGCTGTCGATCACCGAGATGGGCGAGGTGACCAGCCGGCCGGACAAGGTGGTCGGCTTTCACTTCTTCTACCCGGCGTCGGTGATGCGCCTGATCGAGGTGATCGAGGGGGAGGACACGTCGCCGGACACGGCGCAGACGGCGATGAGCTTCGCCCAGGCAATCCGCAAGCTGCCGATCCGATGCGGCGAGGCGCCCGGCTTCGTCGTCAACCGGATCCTCAACTCCGCGGTGTCCGAGCTGTGGCGGGCGCAGGAGGAGACCGGGATCGAGGTCAAGGAGATCGACCGGGTGGTGTCGGAAGCCAAGGCCGCTCCCATGGGGCCCTTCTACCTCACCGACCTCCTGGGACTCGACACGGTGCTGCACGTCGCCGAGTACCTGCGCGAATCGCTCGGCGAGCGCTTCTACGTGCATTCCGGGCTGCGGGACCTGGTGGAGAGCGGCGATCTCGGCGTCAAGACGGGAAAGGGCTTCTATGAGCACGGGAGCTGAGCAGCAGGCGGCGGCCCTCGTCGAGCGGTTCGCGCTCAAGGCGTTCGTCGAGAGCTGCCTCGTCCTGGAGGAGGGCGTCGCCGCCGCCCGGGACATCGACCTGGGAATGACGGCCGGCGCCGGGATCATCCCGCCGCCGCTGGCGCGCGCCGACCAGATCGGGCTCGACGAGATCCTGGAGCGGCTGGAGCGGGCGGCGCGGGAGTGGGGGCCGGACTTCGAGCCGCCGACGATCGTCCGCCGGCTGGTGTCCCAGGGCCGCCTGGGCGTCAAGACCGGCCAGGGCTTCTTCCCGTACCCGCAACCGGACGCCGGCTGGCACGAGCAGCCGGTCAAGCTGGAGACGCGGGACGAGGTGGCGATCGCCTGGCTGGACCGGCCGCCGGCGAATTCGCTGTCGCCGGAGGTGATCGAGACGATCCGGCAACTCTGGGACGCGGTGGAGGCCTCCCGTCGCGTCCGGGTGCTCGTCTTCGCCTCGGCCAACCCCATGCTGTTCTGCGCCGGAGCCGACATCAAGGCGTTTCAGACGATGGACGCAGACATCGGGCGGCGCCTCCTGGATGAGACGCACGCGCTGATGCGCGCCATGGAGACCTCAGGCGTGGTGACGATCGCGGCCGTCAACGCCGCCGCGCTGGGCGGCGGCTGTGAGCTCGCGATGGCGTGCGATCTGCGCATCGCCGCCGACTCGGCGAGCTTCGGCCAGCCGGAGATCAGCCTGGGGATCATCCCCGGATTCGGCGGCACGCAGCGACTACCCCGGCTCGTCGGGCAGGCGAAGGCGCTGGAGCTCAACCTGACCGGCGACCCCATCGGCGCCGCCGAGGCCTACGAGCACGGGCTGGTCAACCAGGTCGTCGCCGATCACGAGCTGCTCGATACGGCCCTTCTGTGGGCGCGCAAGCTCGCCGGGCAGGCGCCGCTGTCCGTGACGCACATCAAGCGGGTGTCGGCCAGGGCCGACATCGACGCGGGGATCGAGGCCGAGAAGGACGGGTTCATGGCCGCCTTTCAGTCGGCCGATGCGCGCGAGGGGATCACGGCGTTCCTGCGCAAGCGTCCGGCGCGGTGGACTGGGGAGTGAGAGCGCCGGAACGCGGGGAGGGAACCGTGAGGTCTGCCGCCGCGCAGGTCGCCGAGCTCATCCGCGGGGCGGGCTCGGTGGTGGCCCTGACCGGGGCCGGCATCTCGGTCCCGTCCGGGATCCCGGACTTTCGCTCGCCGGGGACGGGGCTGTGGGCGAACATCAACCCGATGGAGGTCGCGCACATCGACGTGTTCCGCCGGGATCCGGAGCGGTTCTGGCGGTTCTACGGCGACCGCTTCCAGACGCTCGAGCACAAGCGGCCGAACGGCGCGCACGCCGCGCTGGCCACCCTGGAGGCGGCCGGCCGGCTCGACGCGGTCATCACCCAGAACATCGACCGCCTCCACGCCCGGGCGGGCACGCGAGCCCTCGTCGAGGTGCACGGCACCATCGACCACTCCTCCTGCCCGGTGTGCGGCGCCCGCTACCCGCTGGCCGAAGTCCGCGCCCGCCGGTGCCGGGACGAGGCCGGGATTCCCCGCTGCGACTGTGCCGAGCCGCTCAAGCCGGACGTGGTGCTGTTCGGCGAGTATCTGCCGGTCGAGGCGCTCGCCCGCGCCGAGGAGCTGGCCGCCGCCGCTGATGTCCTGCTCTGCATCGGGTCCTCCCTGGAGGTCTACCCCGTGGCCCAGCTGCCGGAGATCACGCTGAGCTCCGGTGGGCGGATCGTGATCATCACCCAGGGGCGCACGCCGCTTGATCGCAGCGCGGCGGTGCGGCTCGACGGCGACGTCGAGGACGAGCTCTGCGCGGTCGTGAGCGCGCTCGGCCTGCCGTAGGGCGTCAGGCGCCGGTCGCGGCGCGGGCGCGCAGCGCCGCCTCGATCCGCGCCACCGTGAACGCGACCGACGCCAGCTGGTCGTCGCTCAGCGGGCCGGCCAGCGCCGCCTGAGCCGCCGCGGCGACGGCGTCGCGCTGGGCGCGCAGCTCCGCCAGGCGCTCGGAGAGCTCGGCGGCGTGCTCGCCGGCGCCGAGCTCGGCCAGGGCGGCGTCGAGCGCCACGAGCAGCTGGAGCGCCGCCTCGCGCGAGCGCCCGTGATCCAGGTCCAGGCGGGCGCGCAGCGTCAGCTCCTCGCAGGCCAGCGGCGCCGCGCGGCCACCGAGCACGGCGGCCAGTCGCGCCTGCGGCTCGAGCCGGCCGCGGGCCGCCCGCCGGCCGCGGCGGCCGCTGTCCGGGGCCAGTTCGCGGGCTGCGGTCCACACCCCGTCGGCCACCTCCTCCCCGGCGCCGAAGCCCACCCGGGCCACCAGCGCCTGCCGGCGCCCGGCGGGCGGGAGATACGGATCGGCGGTCACGAGGCGGTGGGCGTGGAGCGACCGGTCGAGGACGGCCAGGCCGGCGAGCAGCTCATCCTCGCCGGCGGCGTCGAGCCAGGCACGCGCCTCGTCCTCGCCGGCGAGGGGATGACCGACGTCGATGACCGTGGCCCGGGCGGTGGCGACCGGCGTCGGCGCCGGCCGGGGCTCGGCCTCACGACGGCGCCGGCCGGTGAGCCGCCGGCGTTCCGGAGCGCCCAGGGTGGCGAACACGATGACGTGGCTCGGCGCCCCGTCCGGATCGCCGGGGGCCCGCACCAGGTAGCGGCCGTCCGCCGGGCCGAGTGGCCAGGGAAACTCGACCTGGACGAACGAGAACACCATCCCTTCCACCCCGGGTCCCCGGCTGAAGACGGGAGCCTCAGCCGTTGTGCTTGGTCCGGACCGCGTACTTGCTGGGCGCGATCGGGACGACCGGCTCCGGGATCTGGCTGATGCGGTTGATCAGCTGGATCCACTGGCCCGGCTGCAGGATGCTCTTGATCTGCCGGGAGAGCTTCTTGTTGGCGCCGTAGTCCGGCGTGAACGTGATCTGGATCCGGTTCCTGTGGTCCGGCAGCGACAGTGTGTTGCTCTGGTCCTTGTAGGCCATGTCGCTGATGATCTGATCAGGCCGCATCGAGCCCTGGAGGGTGAGCAGCCGGCGGATCGTGATGTCGGTGATGGAGCCGGGGCCCTGATGGCCGAGGACCGGGATGCCGTTGATCCTGGAGATGTCGAGGCTGGCGCCGGTGGCGCCCGCGGCGTCGGTGCCGCTGGCGCCGGACAGGCTGTGCCCGCACTCCAGGCCGGAGACGTAGGGATCCAGCCCGGAGGCTGACAGGAACTCGATCGCCGCCAGCACACGGCGGTCGATCAGCCCCGCCTCGATGTCGCGCCGGCCGCAGGCGTAGATCTGGACGTGGGGGTCGACGAGCACGCGGTTGGTCAGCTGCTGCTTGGACATCAGCAGGACCTGGCCGATGGTGGGGTTCTTGGCGCCCGGGCCGAAGAACGGATCGACGCCGTCGGCGCGGTAGACGGCGGTCGCCTCGAGCAGCTTCCACCCGTCGAGGATCGGCTTGGGGTCGATGTACGGCGCGTTCTTGCCGGCCGGCTGGACCATGAAGTTCAGGTGGGGGGCCAGCCCCCCGGCGGGGCCGCCGATCCGGCCGAGGATGGTGCCGGCGACGACGATCGACCCGGCGCGCAGCGGCTTGAGCGTGTACTGGTTGCGCGCCAGATGCAGCGAGTCGGAGAAGTAGTTCTGGAAGTTGGTGATCTGCTGCTGCTCGCTGCGGACCTGCAGGCTGCCGCCGGCGGCGTAGGAGGCCGGGCGGCTGGGGTTGGCGAACAGCCGCTCCTTGACCAGCGGGTTGGACAGGGTCTGGACCGGCGCGGGGCTGGGCGCCGCGGTGGTCTGGCTACCCGCCGAGGGCGGGGTCGGCACGCGCACGGCCTTGGGGAGCGACGACTTCGCCTTCCGGGCGGCGGCCGGAGCGGAGCCGCCGCCGGCGGTCTGGGTGCCCGCCGACGCGGGGGAGGCCGGGGCGTGGGTGCCCTGCGTGCCCGCCGAGGCCGGGCTGGTCGGCGCCTTGCTCGCCGGGACCGAGAACTCCTTGATGATCTGCCGGGAGGAGACCCGGACCGGCTTGGGCACCGGGTAGTGCTTGGTGACGCTGCCCAGACCGGCGTAGGTGTAGATGTTGCCGGTCGCGTCCTGGAGCTCGACGTAGTGCCCCAGCTGCCGGCTGGAGCCGACCTTGACGATCCGGCCGTCGTTGACGGCGATCACCGGGGACCCCGGCTTGGCGAAGATGGCCGTGCCCTTGGTTGCCGGGTTGGAGTTGATGGCGATCGCCGCGTGGGCGGTCTTGACCTTGTGCTTGGCCAGCGAGACGACGTTGTCGTCGGCGTACTTGGCCGGCGCGGCCACCGGGAAGTGGCCCTGGACGAGCCCGGTCAGGGCGCCGATCAGACCGGAGGGGATGCCGCCGATCAGCTGGGCCCGGAGCAGGACCGACTGGACGTACCAGGTGGCGTGGTTGTAGGCGAAGATCGCCCGCGAGATGTTCGACGAGGCTCCCGCGGCGTGCAGGTACCGGGCGGCGGTGAAGATCGCGTCGACGGGGTTGTAGGGATCGGCGACGCCGTCGCCGTTGGCGTCGACTCCCCACTCCTTCCAGGTCGACGGCAGGAACTGCATCCAGCCCACGGCGCCCGCTGAGGAGACCGACAGGTTGCGTCCGTAGTCGGTCTCGATCTCATTGATCGCCGCCAGCACCTGCCAGGGGACCTGGTACTCGATGCCGGCCGCCTGGTAGATGGGGATGAGGAACGGCGGGATCTGGAACGAGTTGATGAAGAAGTTGGGAACGCCGATCGGCGCCGGACCGGGCAGCGAGAGCGAGAACGTTGGATTGTTGGGGGAGGGGACGCCCTTCCCGGACGGCAGCTTGGCCGGCTTGCGCGGCTTCTTGGCGTGAGCCTGCTTGGACCCGCGCTTGGCGCTGTTCGGCTGGCCGGGGACCTGGGACTGGGGATGCGACGAGGACTTCTGGCCGTGGCTCCTGGAGGCCGGCGCCGGCGTCGTCGAGGGTCCGCTCGTCGTCGTGTTCGACGACCGATTGCGCGAGGGTGAACTTGAGGTTGAGCTCGACGTGGTGCTGGAGCCGGACGAGCTGCTCGAGCTCGGCGGTGCACTCGTGGTGCCGGTGGTCGTCGTCGAGGTGCTGGAACTGGTGCTCGCCGGCGTGCACGAGCCCGCCAGGAGCGTGGCGCCGACGGGGAGGGTGACCTGCGACGGGGTCGTTCCCGGGGGCACGTTGACCGTGAAGGTCTCAGTCGCTCCGGTGAGGAGCTTGACCGTCACCGTGCACGTGTCCGCGGACGCCGGAGCGCTGCCGAAAACGAGGGCGGCGCACAGCGCACCGAACAGCACCGGCACGGCGATCAGCCTGGGGCGGAGATTCACGGCCGCCCTGCACCTCCGACCAACATGGTTCGTGCGCACTCCAATGCGTAAACGAAAGGACCCTGCGTGCCACGGAAGCTACTGACTGCCTCGTGCCTTTGCAATTTTGAACCGCCGATGATCATTCCCTCAACCTGCACCTGAGCCTCATCGTCAGCTCGCGCCTCGACTGATAGATTCAACGGCTACCCGTGCGGCAAATGTTCGATGCGCGGTACAGTCAGCGCATGGGCGACGACAACAGCCTCAAGGGGCGCGTCACTCGGCAGGGCGAGGAGGCGATCGGACGCCTCGCCCAGGGCATGCTCGAGAACCCGGCGGTGAGTCGCGCGGTGTCGGCTGCGTTCGAGACCCGGGAGCGGGCGGTCCGGGCCCAAGAGCTTGCGATGGGGGCGCTCAACCTGCCCTCGGCCTCCGATCTGGAGCGGCTGACGCGCCGGATCCGGAGCGTCTCGCAGCGCCTGGAGAGCATCGAGGACGGGCTGGATCGCCTCGACGAGCGGCTGGGGCGGTCGTCCGGCACCCGGGCGCTCGAGGAGCGCCTGGAGCGGATCGAGGCCGCGCTGGCGCGGCTGGAGGCCGCCGAGGCCCCTCCCGGCGGCGCCGACTAGCCCTCCAGCGCGGCGACCGCCAGCCGACCGAGGCGGTGCTCGGCCTCGCGGAGCTCCTCCGGGTCGATCCGCCGGCGCTCCGGCAGCACGATGTCCGAGACGATGAGCACGCTGCCCGCCCGCAGCCCCCGCCGCCGCGCCAGGGCGAACAGGGTGGCGGTCTCCATCTCCACGGCGAGGGCCCCGGCGACCCGCCACCCCTCCTCGGCGCCGGCCTCGGCGTCGTAGAACAGATCGCTGGAGACGACCGGGCCGTGACGGCTGCCGGTGCCCGCGGCCCGGAGCAGCCGCTGCGCCAGGTCCGGGCTGGCGGCGACGCGCTCGCCCGCTCCCAGGGCCCGGCTGGTGCCGTCGGCGGCAAGCGCCTCGGTGGCCACCAGCAGCTCGCCGAGGCCGAGCGATCCATCAAGGGCTCCGCAGGTGCCGACCCGGACGAGGGTGGTCGCCCCCAGCGCGGCCAGCTCGGCGATGACGATCGCGGCGCTGGGGCCGCCCATGCCGGTGCTCTGGATCGTGAGCGGCCGGCCGTCGGCGGCCTCGCCCGTGTAGCCCCACAGGCCGCGGTGGTGGTTGAACATCTTCGGCTCGGCGAGCAGCGCCTGAGCGAGCAGGAGCGCGCGGCCCGGGTCACCGGGGAGGAGGACGCGCTCGGCCAGCGGCGCGGTCGGCTGGATGTGGATCGTCATCGCGGCGGCGAGATTAGACTCCCGCCGCGGTGACGGGCTTTCAGTCAGCCGAGGAGTTCCGCGAGGTGATGGACCGGACGTTTGAGCTGATGAGCGACGATCCGGACATGGGGTCCAAGCTGCGCGAGGCCGACACCCCGCAGCGGTTCGAGTTCCCTGACTTCGACCTCGTCGTCAACATCCGCGCCGGCGGCCCGGACGAGCCCAACCTGGCCTGGGTGTGGTCCGACGACATCGGCTGGGAGCCGAAGGTGAGGATGGCGATGAACTCGGAGATCGCCAACCGGTACTTCCAGGGCAAGGAGAACGTCGCCATCGCGATCGCCCGGCGGCGGATCAAGGCCGGCGGCGACATCAAGGCGGCGCTGGCGATCATCCCCATCACCAAGCCGCTGTACGCACGCTACCGGGAGATGGTCGCGGCTGACTACCCACACCTGGAGATCTGACGACGGAGCCGGTGGGCGTGGTCAACGCCGATTTACAACGTTGGCGTTTGACAGGCGGCGTGATGACGAGTAGACCTACGGCACGACGCAAGGCAATAGGCCGGAACGTGGTGGAGCCCTCTGGGCACGCCGCGAGGCGCCGCCGGAAACGTGACGAGCGCCAACGGCCGACGCAGCGGGACGCAATGCCCGCGGGCGGCGGGGCCTGGCACTCACCGAGACCCCGTCGCCGACTTGCGCGGGCGTGGGCATGACTCTCGCCGAGGCTGCCGATCGGGTCGGCGTGACGCCGGCGACCCTGCGCCGCTGGACCCGTCAGGGGCTCATTCCCCAGCACGACGGCGCCTGGACGCCGGCCGCCATCGGCCAGGCCCGGGTGGTGGCCAAGATGCGCGAGCGCGGGCACTCCCTCCGGGAGATCCGGCAGGCCACCGAGGACGGGAAGCTCGCCTTCGGCTTCCTGGAGGAGCTGTTCCCCAGCGACGGCAAGCGATACCCGGTCAAGGACGCGGCGCGGATCGCCGGTGTCGACCCCGCGCTCGTGCAGCGGCTGATCAGCGGCCTGGGGATCACGCCGGAGCACACCGACAGCGTCTCCGAGGACGAGCTCCAGCTGCTGCGCTACGTCAGCGCTGTGCTGGCGGCCGGGTTCCCGCTGGTGGCGCTGCTGCAGCTGGTGCGGGTGTACGGTCAGGCGATGGCCCGGGTGGCCGATGCCGAGGTCCGGCTGTTTCACCTCTACGTCCACGAGCCGCTCATGCGCTCCGGATCGACCGGCGTGGAGACCGCCGAGCAGATGAACGCCATCAGTCGCCAGGTGCTCCCCCTCGCCGGTCCCGTGCTCGACCAGATCCACCAGCGCTACCTCCAGTTCTTCGTCGAGCAGGACGTCGTCGGCCATATGGAGTCAGATCTCGACGGCTCGGCCATCGACCTGGGCCGGATGCGCGTGGCGATCGCCTTCGCCGACCTGGCCGGCTACACCCGGCTGACCGAGGAGGAGGGCGAGCTGATGGCGGTCGACGCCGTGGAGCGATTCGTGGAGGCGGTCGAAGTCACGCTCCCGGACGAGGCACGCATCATCAAGACGATCGGCGACGAGGTCATGATCATCGGCTCGGACGTGTCCAATCTGACTGACTGGGCGGTCGGGTTTCAGAGCATGCAGAGCGAGCGTCCCCTGCCCCGGATCGCCGTCCACTACGGGGTTGCGCTCTACCGCGACGGCGACTACTACGGGCGCGACATCAACATCGCCTCCCGGGTATCGGCGCGCTCCGCGGGCGGCGAGGTCCTGGTGACGCGCCCTGTGGTGGAGTCCGTGACCGCGCCGCATCTGGAGTTCGAGCGGATCGGGGAGGTCCGGCTCAAGGGCTTCAATGAGTCCACCGAGGTGTTCATCGCACGCCAGAAGGCCGAGGAATGAGTGATCTGACCGAACATGTCCGCGCCGGCGGATTGCTGGCACCGGGGCGACCCGTGGTCGTCATGTACTCCGGCGGCCGCGACTCGACCTGCCTGCTCGACATCGCCGTCCGGATCGCCGGCGCCGCCGCGGTCAGCGCCCTGCACGTTAACTACGGCCTGCGGGCCGGGGCCGACTCCGACGAGCGCCATTGCGCCGAGGTGTGCGAGCACCTGGGGGTCCAGCTCGACGTCCGGCGGCCCGTTCGGCCCGGCGACGGCGGGGGGAACCTCCAGGCTTGGGCGCGCGACGAGCGCTACCGGGCGGCCGGCGACCTGGCGGTCGCCCGCGCCGCCGATGTCGCCGCCGGTCACACCCGCTCCGACCAGGTCGAGACGATCCTCTACCGGATCGCGTCCTCGCCGAGCCGCCGGGCACTGCTGGGGATGCGGCCGCGGGACGGCGCCCTGATCCGGCCGCTGCTGGCGTTCACGCGCGAGCAGACCGGCAGCCACTGCCAGGCCCGGGGCCTGCGCTGGCGCGACGACGAGTCCAACGACTCAGCCGCGTACGCCCGCAACCGCATCCGCCGCGAGCTGGTGCCCGCGCTGGAGCGGATCCATCCCGCCGCCCAGGAGAACCTGCTGGTGCTGGCCGAGATCCTGCGCGGCGAGGCCGAGGTCCTCGACGAGCTCGTCGACGGGATCCTCGGTGACGGCGACGGGATCGCCCTGGCGACGCTCCGCGAGCTCTCGCCGGCGCTTCGCCGGCTCGTCGTCCAGCGGCTGGCCGACGACGCCGTCGGCGGCCCGGCGGCCGGGGTGGCCCGGCGCGCCGACGATGTGGCGGCCATGTCCGAGCACGGCCGGTCCTTCCTCGACCTTCCCGGCGTCCGGGTCACCGCGGACAACGGCGTGGTGCGGTTTGGGCGGCCGGAGCGAGAGCTCCGGACGCAGGAGCCGGTTGGGCCGCAGCCACGCAATTCAACACGGGGCGAAGCCCCTTCCTAAAATCCCCGCGCAGTGAGCGACGACGCGATCGGAGAGATCCTCGTCCCCGCCGAGGATCTCAACCGGCGGGTGCGTGAGCTGGCCGAGGAGGTCAACCGCGACTACGCGGGCAAGAATCTGCTGCTCATCGGCGTTCTCAAGGGTGCGGTGTTCTTCCTGTCGGACCTCATGCGCCACCTCGACATCCCGGTCGAGGTCGACTTCATGGCGGTCGCCTCCTACGGCTCGGCGACGAAGTCCTCTGGTGTCGTGCGGATCCTGAAGGATCTCGACGCGGCGATCGAGGGGCGCGACGTCCTGATCGTCGAGGACATCGTCGACTCCGGCCTGACGCTGCAATATCTGCTGCGCAACCTGGCCGGCCGCAACCCGGCGTCGCTCGAGGTGTGCGCCCTGCTGATCAAGCCGGAACGGCGCAAGGTCGACCTCAAGACGCGGTACGTCGGCTTCGAGATCCCGGACCGCTTCGCGATCGGCTACGGCCTGGACCATGCCGAGCGGTACCGCAACCTGCCGTACGTCGCCGCGCTCGAGCAGTGAAGGCCGCCATGCAGGCGTCCAGAGCCCTTATTTTTGGCGAAATCCAGGTGCTACGCTTGCTAATCCCCGGCAATCGGCGTGCAACTGAGGGCGCCAGAGAAAAGCCGGACCTACGCAGGGAATCAAATTCATGAGCCGGTTTTTCAAGAGCGCCGCGTTTCCGATCCTGATCGTCGTCGTGCTGGCGTTCTTCGCCCAGAAGCTGATCGGCAGCTCCAGCCACGGCCAGAACTACACGTTCGGCAACCTGCTGTACCAGCTGCAGAACCACGACGTCAAGAACCTGCAGCTGGACCAGAAGTCCAACGCCGCCGACGTCACCCTGCAGGACGGCACCAAGTACTCGGTCGGCTATCCGGACTCCTACGCGCCGCAGCTGATCAACATGGCGAAGAACGATGTCCCGCAGAACGGCTTCAACGTCCAGGACAAGTCCTCCAACGGCTGGCTGTCGCTGCTGACCTACATCCTGCCGTTCATCATCTTCATCGGCTTCTGGATCTTCCTCATGAACCAGGTCCAGGGCGGCGGGTCCAAGGTCATGTCGTTCGGCAAGTCGCGGGCCAAGCGGATGTCGGTCGATTCGCCGAAGATCACGTTCCGGGACGTGGCCGGCGTCGACGAGGCCGTCGAGGAGCTCCACGAGATCAAGGAGTTCCTGGAGAACCCCAAGAAGTTCCAGGCACTGGGGGCTCGGATCCCCAAGGGCGTGCTCCTGTACGGCCCTCCCGGGACGGGGAAGACGCTGCTGGCCCGCGCGGTGGCCGGCGAGGCGGGCGTGCCGTTCTTCTCGATCTCCGGCTCTGACTTCGTCGAGATGTTCGTCGGCGTCGGCGCCTCCCGGGTGCGCGACCTGTTCGAGCAGGCCAAGCAGAACTCCCCCTGCATCATCTTCATGGACGAGATCGACGCCGTCGGTCGCCATCGCGGCGCCGGCCTGGGCGGCGGTCACGACGAGCGTGAGCAGACGCTGAATCAGCTCCTGGTGGAGATGGACGGCTTCGAGATGAAGGACAACATCATCTTGATCGCCGCCACCAACCGCCCGGACATCCTGGACCCGGCGCTGCTGCGTCCGGGTCGCTTCGACCGCCAGATCGTCGTCGACCGGCCGGACCGGCTGGGCCGCAAGAAGATCCTGGAGGTCCACACCCGCGGCAAGCCGCTGGCCCGGGAGATCGACGTCGACGTCCTGGCCGGGCAGACCCCCGGCTTCACCGGCGCCGACCTCTCCAATCTGGTCAACGAGGCGGCACTGCTGGCCGCCCGCAACGGCAAGCGCGAGATCACCCAGGACGAGCTGGAAGAGGGGATCATGCGCGTCATCGCCGGGCCGGAGAAGAAGACCCGGGTGATGTCCAACAAGGAACGCAAGATCACCGCCTACCACGAGATGGGCCACGCGATCGTCGGCCACTACCTGCCGAACTCCGATCCCATCCACAAGATCAGCGTCATCTCGCGCGGCCAGGCGCTGGGGTACACGATCTCGCTGCCGGGCGAGGACAAGTTCCTGACGACCCGGGCCGAGCTCCAGGACACGATGGCGATGACCCTGGGCGGCCGCGCCGCCGAGGAGATCTGCTTCGACGAGATCACGACCGGCGCCTCCAACGACCTGGAGAAGGTCACCCAGACGGCCAAGCAGATGGTCATGCGCTTCGGCATGAGCGAGAAGCTCGGCCCGCGCGTCTTCGGCCACGATCACGGGCAGCCGTTCCTGGGCCGGGAGTTCTCGTCCGAGCCTGACTACTCCGACGAGATCGCCCGCGAGATCGACGACGAGATCCGCCGGATCGTCGAGATGGCCCACGTCCAGGCCAAGACCATCCTGACCGAGCGGCGCGAGGCGTTGACCAAGCTCTCGGAGATCCTCATCAAGCGCGAGACCATCGAGAAGGTGCAGTTCGAGGCGCTGCTCGAGGGTCGCAACGAGGAGGAGGTCTTCGGCTCCGAGGCGCCGGCGCCGCCGGAGATGCCGACGCTGCCGCCCGCCGTGCCGGCACCCGGCCGGGATGTCCCGCGGCCGCTGCCACGGCCCGGTCTGGCCGGCGGCACCGCCGAGTAACCGGCACAGAGTTGGCACCCACGCGTGACAGGTTTTCTGTCACGGTGAGTGGATGGGCGACGCGGGCGACGAAAGTGCCTCGTCAGGGCAGGATTGTCGCCCACGTGAGCTGGTCGCACGGGCGGAGCAACAACTCGGTGTGATTTCGCGCGCCCAGCTGTACCAGCTGAGGTTCACGTACAAGGAAATCCGGGGCATGGTGGCCGATGGTCGGCTGCACCCCCTTCATGGCAATGTATTTGCGGTCGGCCATCGCCGCCTGGTGAGCCGCGCGCACCTGCTCGCCGCTCTGCTGAGCGTGGGTCCACGCGCGTTTCTCAGCCACCGGAGCGCGGCCGCCGTCTGGGGGTTGCGGGCGATCAACACGCATGACATCGAGGTCACCGTCGCCGGGGGCAGTCAACGCCGGCGTGCGGGTCTCACGATCCACCGCACGAGGGACGAGCCCCACTCCCGCGACGTCCGCGTGAACGGCCACCTCCGGGTCAGCAGCGTCATGCGGCTGCTCGTCGAGCTCTCGCCCCGGGAGAAGCCGGCCGAGCTCGAGCGGCTGGTGACGGTCGCGGTCCAGAGGCGCCTGCTGCGGCCGGACCTCCGCTCCGGCCTCACCGATATCGAGGAGACGCTCGCCCGCCATCAGCGCTGGCCCGGTGTGGCCACGCTCACGGCCGTCCTGAGCCGCTACCGGCGCACGGTCAGCAGCAAGTCGAACCTGGAGCTCGCCTTCGACCGGTTCCTCGTCGCTCACCCGGAACTCCCGGAGCCGCAGCGCAACATTCACATCGGCCGCTGGGAGATCGACCGGTTCTGGCCGGAGCGACGGCTCGTCGTCGAGCTCGACGGGCGTCCGTACCACGTCGCGGTGGCGGACATGGAGAAGGACCGCATCAAGGACGCGGGCCTCCAGCGGCTCGGCTACGTTCCGCTGCGCTTCACGGACTTTCGCTTCGAGCACGACCGCCCGGGGATCCTCAGCGACCTGCGGCACTTCCTGGCCGTCGGCTGACCCGGGCCGCGTCAGCCGCTGATCGTCCCCGGCTCCGTCAGGGGCGGGTTGAGGCCCGCGGCCTGGCAGGCGGCCAGGCCGGGCTGCAGCCCGGCCGCGGGCGCCAGCTTCGGCGGGCGGGCAAACGCGGGCCGGCCGAAGTCGAAGTAGTCGAGCATCGGCGCCGCGTTGGCGTCGCGGAAGGTCATCGCCGGAAGGTTCCACTTGTGCTCGACGAACGCCGTGATCGACGTGTGGTCCTGGACGATGCTGGAGACGTAGCCCGCCCGGGCCCACGGCGAGACGACCACCAACGGCACCCGGAAGCCGTAGCGGTCGAAGCCGCCCGGGGCCAGAGGGGGCTGGCCGGGCACCGGCAGCGGCGCGGCGCTGTCCGGCTTGATCGCTCGCGGCGGGGGGACGTGGTCGTAGTAGCCGCCGTGCTCGTCGTAGGTGATGAACAGGGCCGTGCTCTTCCAGGTTGGGGCCCGCATGAGCGCGCGGACCACCTCGGCGATGAAGCGCTCGCCGACCTGGATGTCCTGGGGGTTCTCCTCCGACGTCGTCCTGTAGTTGGGATCCAGGAACGTGAAGTGCGGCAGCCGGCCGGCGGCGGCGTCGGCGTAGAAGCGGTCGAAGCGCTTGAGCCGGTGGGCCCGCCTCGCCGTGAAGAAGCCCGGGACGATGAGCGGGCTGGGCGCGTCCTCGTAGTAGACGCCCCACGGGATCCGGTGCTGATCCAGGCGGTCGAAGATGGTGCCGTTGGCGGCCGGCAGGTGCAGCGTCTGACTGAGGTTGGTGGCCACCAGGCCGGACGAGGTGCCGCAGAAGAAGAAGCGGCGGTTGGGATATGTCTGCGCCAGCGCCGAGGCGAAGTAGCGCTGGCCGATGGGGAAGTGGCGCACCAGCGAGTAGGTGAACGGCAGGTCGCGCTGGTCCCAGTACTCCATCGCCACCGGTCCGCTGGCCAGGACGAAGCCGTCGTTGCGCCCGTTGCCCCACGACTGATGTGAGGCGTTCCAGGCCTGCGTCGGCAGGCCGACGAGCTGGCACGGCGACGTGGCGTGGCTGGCGTAGACGGGGTGACCCTGCGCATCGAGGTTGAAGTTGAGTGGCTTGCCGCCCCGCACGGTCAACCCGTCGACCCGCCCGCGCCCGGGGACCTGGGACGGCACCAACCCCAGCAGGTTGTCGAAGGAGTGGTTCTCCATCATCAGCACGACGACGTGCTCGATCTCCGGGATGGACGGGGTGCCGGCCGGCAGGTGGGGAAACGGCCGGCTGTCCGGGCGGCGCAGGCCTGCGCTCCGGGCCGAGGCGGGAAGGGGCCGTGCCCACGCCGGGAGGCCCCTGAACGCGACCGCGGCCGCGCCGCCGGCGGCCGTCCCCAGCAGGGATCGACGGGTGATCCTCTCGGTCAACGGCGGCTCCTTCCCCTCGGCGGCGATGTCGGTGCCGGTGGCGCGCGCAGGACGGGGTAACGTCCCCCGTATGACCTCCTCGCGCCATTCGCCAGGCCGGGTGATCCTAGCGGCCACCCGGATCTGGCTGCCGGCGGCGATCGGCGTCGCCGGGATTGTGCTGATCGTCATCGGACACGGGAGCTACTCCCAGCTGACGAACAGCCGGTCGCTGGAGTCGGCGGCGGGCGTGGCGCTGCTGATCGTGGCGCTGATCGTCTGGATGCTGAACTGGATGTACCGGCTGAGCGTGCGCAGCAACGAGGACCGCGAATACGAGGAGCGGGCGCGCGAGTACTTCGACCGCACCGGGCACTGGCCGGACGAGGACGAGCGGTGATGCCGGACCGGGAGCCGGTGGTGATGGGCATCGTCAACGTCACCCCGGACTCCTTCTCCGACGGAGGCCAGTATCTCGATGTCAGCGCCGCCATCGAGCACGGCCTGGAGCTGGAGTCCCAGGGTGCGGCGATCCTCGACATCGGCGGGGAATCGACGCGCCCCGGCGCCGAGCCGGTGTCCGAGGCGGAGGAGCTGCGCCGGGTGGTGCCGGTCATCGAGGGGCTGCGGGCGGCCGGAGCCGAGGGCGGGCGGGGCGGGCGGGTCCGTATCTCCGTCGACACCTCCAAGGCGGCGGTGGCCGAGGCCGCCATCGCCGCTGGGGCGAGCATCGTCAACGACGTCACGGCGCTGCGGGGCGACCCGGCCATGGTCGACGTCGTCGCCGAGCATGAGGTGGAGTGCTGCCTGATGCACATGCTCGGCGAGCCCCGGACGATGCAGCGGGACCCCCATTACGACGAGGTCGTCTCCGATGTCAGGGGCTTCCTGGAGGCGCGGATGTCCTTCGCCGTCGCCCACGGGGTGGCCGAGGAGCGGATCCTGCTCGACCCCGGCATCGGCTTCGGCAAGACCGACGTCCACAACCTGGAGCTGCTCGCCCGGCTGCACGAGCTGACCGAGCTGGGGCGCCCCATCGTCATCGGCACGTCGCGCAAGTCGTTCCTCGGCCGGCTGACCGGCCGTCCGGTGCAGGACCGCCTGGCGGCGACGATCGCCACCAACGTCATCGCCTACGAACGCGGCGCCCACATCTTCCGCGTCCACGACGTCGCTCCGGTGCGTGATGCCCTGCTGATCACGAGTGCTACGGTGCGTCGCCGATGGGCGAGCACGACGACGCTGACGAGTACGAAGACGACGACGTAGACGAGGAGGAGGAGGGCTCCGAGCCCGAGGTCACGATCGAGATCAGCGGCCTGTCGCTGTTCACGCATGTCGGCGTGACCGCCGCCGAACGCGAGGTTGGTCAGCGGCTGCTCCTCGACCTTCGCCTCGACGTCGGTGAGTGCGACGCCACGCTGACCGACCGGATCGAGGACACCATCGACTACGGCCAGGTGTGCGACGTCGCCAATCTCGTGGCCCAGCAGCGGACGTACAAGACGCTGGAGCGCCTGTGCGCGGCGATCGCCGACCGGCTGCTTGAGCAGTACGACGCCAACGCCGTCTGGGTCAAGGCGGCCAAGCCGGAGCCGCCGCTGGCCCTCCCGGTGACCGAGGTCTCGGTAGAGGTCTGGCGCGAGGCGTCCGAGTAGCCCGTCGCCCTTGGCCCGGATCGGCTACTTGGGGCTTGGCTCCAACCTCGGCGACACCCGCGCGCATCTCCAGGCGGCGGTCGCCGCCCTCCCCGCGCACGGCGTCGATGTCCTCCACGGCTCGTCGCTGTATGAGACCGAGCCCGTCGGCCTGGTGCTCGACCAGCCGGACTTCCTCAACGCGTGCCTGCGCATCCAGACCGAGCTGGGGCCCGAGGAGCTGCTCGACGCCTGCAAGGCGGTCGAGCGTGAGGTGGGGCGCGCCGCCGGCGGCCCGCGGCACGGTCCCCGGGTCATCGATGTCGACCTGCTGTTGCTCGGCGACCTGGAGTACAGCTCCGCTCGCCTGACGCTCCCGCACGCCGAGGTGAGCACCCGGCGCTTCGTGCTGGTGCCGCTGCTGGAGCTCGATCCGGAGCTGACGCTACCGAGCGGCGAGCGGCTGGCCGAGATCCTCCGCGCCCTGGCTCCCGGGCAGGCGGTCCGCCGCGTCGCGCCGTCGCTGGTGTAATTGCGAGCAATGCTCCTCGTCGTCGACGTCGGCAACACCCAGACCCACTTCGGTGTCTATCGCGACGACGAGGACGTCGTCGCCGAGGATTGGCGCTTTGCCACCGTCCGGGAGTCAACGCGCGATGAGCTGGGGGCGCGGCTGGCGAGCCTGCTGGCGCTGCGCGGGCTTGGGTTAACGGACATCAACCGATCGATCGTGTCCTCGACCGTCCCCCAGCTCAACGAGGAGTGGCGGGCGATGGCCGAGCGTTACCTCGACCACCAGATGCTGGTCGTCGGACCATCGCTGCGCACCGGGATGCCGATCCGGATCGACAATCCCCGGGAGGTCGGCGCCGACCGGCTGGTCAACGCGGTTGCCGCCTACGACCGGGTGCACGACACGTGCGTCGTCGTCGACTTCGGCACCGCGATCACATACGACGCCGTCTCGGCCGCCGGCGAGTACCTCGGCGGAATCATCACGCCGGGGGCCGAGATCTCGATCGAAGCCCTCTACGAGCGCGCCGCCAAGCTGCCCAAGGTGGAGCTGGCCGAGCCGCGGGCCCTGATCGGCAAGTCGACGGTCGAGGCGATCCGCTCCGGGATCGTGTTCGGCTTCGCCGGCCAGGTCGACGGGATCGTCCGGCGGCTGCGGGGCGAGTTGGGTCAGGACACGACGGTCATCGCGACCGGCGGCCTGGCGACGTCACTGGTGCCGGCGGTACGCGAGACGATCGACGCGGTCGACGATCTCCTGACGCTCACCGGGCTGCGGCTGATCTGGGAGCGTAATTCTCAATAGCCGGGACCGGGACGTCCGGGGTGCGGGCGACGCTGGCGGCGAGGATGAGGAACATGAGGCGACGGCGGTTGGCCGGCTGGGCGGCGGCCATCTCCTCGTAGCTGTCGAGCAGCGCCCGGAGCGCCTCGAACACCGGCGCGTCGTCGGTGCCGTCCGGGACCTCGCAGGCCATGCGGGCCAGCGCCAGCATCTCCGGCCCGCCCTCGCTGCCGCGCATGGTGGCGATTGTCCCCAGCATCACGTACTCGGCCACGCGGTCGAGCAGGAGGTGGGAGGCGCGGTCGCGCTCGCCGACCGCCGGGCCGGCGGGCTGCAGCGGCTCGCCGGCGGCGATGCGCAGCGACTGCTCGGAGGTGATGGAGCGGATCTGATCTCCGGACAGGCCGACCTGGAGTGCCGAGCGCAGCTGAGTGACCGCCGACCCCAGCGTGTGGCCGTAGGGAGCGTCGGAGGCGAACAGGATCTGGCCCGGCGGGATGAGCGCGAACAGGGTCTGGAGGTCGGCCGGCATCCACCAGGCCGTGTCGAACAGAAGATTGGGGTGGTCGGCGGCGGCGCGCCAGATCCAGGACAGGTCGCAGACACCCGCGTGGGCGAGGATGAACCGGGCGCCGGGGTACTCGCCGGCCAGCTCCACCACGTGGGCACCGAGGGCCGGGATGCCGCGCCCGGCGTGGATGAGCATCGGCAGCTCGCGCTCATGGGCGATCGACGCCAGGTCGCGGACGGCCGGGTGATCGAGGGTGAACTGCTCGGCCCGGGGGTGCAGCTTGATCCCCTGGGCGCCGGCGCCCAGCGCCCGCTCGGCCTCCACGGGGGCGTTGCCGGCGTGAGGGCTGACCCGGCAGAACGGGGTCAGGAGCCCGTCGGAGGCGCTCGCCGCTGCGATGACCATGTCGTTGGCCGGCGCGTAGCCGTCAGGCTCGTGCATGGGGAACACGAACGCGCCGCGGGCGTCGGCGGCGTCGAGAAGGCCGAGCAGCTCCTCAGGGGTCTGCGTCATCCCGTCCGGGTCGTTCTGTCCGAGATGGGTGTGCGCGTCAAACAGCTCCAGGCCGGGCACCTGCTCGCGCAACAGCTGGACCCAGGGATCGAAGAAGGAGGCGATGTCCATGGCTCCATTCGTACCATGAGTTGGCCATGGCCCTCGCCACCGACACCTCTTCTGTCCCCGCGCCGGCCGCGCCGGTCGTGCCGGTCGGGGCTGCGCGGGCACTGACCGAGGCCTGGAGCCTCGGCGGGATCCGAATCCCCAACCGGGTCGTGCTGGCGCCGTTGGCCGGGATCGGCAACTGGTTCGTGCGCCTCCAGGCCAAGCGCCACGGCGCCGGGCTCGTCGTGTCCGAGATGGTCTCGAGCTTCGCCGTCCATCACCGCAACGAGCGGACCTGCCGCGAGCTGCTGCGCATCCACCCGGACGAGCACCCGGTCTCGATGCAGCTGTTCGGCCATGACCCGGAGGTCATGGAATCGGCCGCCGAGCGAGTCGCCGCGGCCGGCGCGGATCTCATCGACCTGAACATGGGCTGCCCGGTGCCCAAGGTGTGCAAGACCGGAGCCGGGGCCGCGCTGCTCGCCGATCCGCAGAAGGCGATCGCCATCGCCCGGGCCGCCGGGCGCGGCAGCGGCCTGCCGGTGACGGTCAAGCTGCGGTCCGGCTCGCGCCCGGGAGACATGAGCGGCATCGATGTGGCGCGGCGGCTCGCCGACGCCGGGGTCGTCGCCGGGATCTGCATCCACCCGCGCCACGCCTCCCAGCGCCATTCCGGCCGGCCGGACTACGAGCTGGCCCGTGAGCTGGTCGACGAGTTGCCCGTTCCGGTGATCATCTCCGGGGGCCTGAGGACGCCCGAGGCGGCGCGGGAGGCGTTTTCGCGCACCGGCGCCGCCGGGGTCGCACTGGCGCGGGGGTCGCTGGGCAACCCGTGGCTGTTCTCGCAGCTGTTGGGCGCGCGCGCGGATGCGCCCAGCCACGACGAGATCCTGGCCGAGCTGGACTGGGTCATGGACCGGGCGGCCGAGCATCTCGGCGCCGAGCGCGCCGCCCGCTATCTGCGCAAGTTCTACCCCTGGTATGTGGAGCGGCTGGGCGGCGACAAGGCGCTTCAGGACGCCCTCCAGCGGGCGGGGTCGCTCGAGGCGGCGCGCGAGCTCCTGGGGCTCGACCGCTAGCGGCGACGGCCGCCCTGTACCCCAATCCCGGTGAGCAGCATCGAGGGGCTGTCTATACTCATGCGCCCACGCGGCCCGGCCGCGCTGATTCCCGCCGCTAAGGGGCGGGTTTTTCACGCCTTAGATTTGCACTCAACACAGGTCTGATCGCTATGCCCAAGGACGTCATCCTCACCCAGGAGGGCCTCGCCAATCTCAAGGCGGAGCTCGACCATCTCGCCACGACCCGCCGGCGCCAGGTGGCTGCGCGGATCAAGGAGGCGCGCGAGTTCGGCGATATCTCCGAGAACGCCGAGTACGACGACGCCAAGAACGAGCAGGCCATGCTGGAGGCGCGAATCGCCGCGCTGGAGGACAAGCTGCGCTCGGCGACGGTCGTCGACGCCTCCGACCTCGGCACCGACGTGGTCCGCGTCGGCTCGGTCGTCCACGTCAAGGACGAGGCCGGCAAGTCGAACAAGTACACGATCGTCGGCTCGGCCGAGGCCAAGCCCGCGGAGTCCAAGCTGTCCAACGAGTCCCCGGTGGGCAAGGCCCTGGTGGGGCGCAAGCGCGGCGACGAGGTGACGGTCACCACGCCCCGCGGCGAGCGCAAGCTCAAGATCACCAAGATCGACGTCGCCGCCTGAGGGCGCCCTGATGTGCCCGTGAGAGGTGCGTGCTCGTGAGTGAGCCGCCCGCCGAGGGTGGGCGGGACGGTCTCTCGGACGTCCTGGCCGACCGCCGCCGCAAGCTCGAGGGACTCCGTACGGCCGGCGTCGAGCCGTTCCCGCACGAGTTCGACGGGGTCGAGCCGATCGCGGCCGTCCGATCCGCTCACGCCGACCTGGAGGCCGGCGCGGAGACCGACGCCGGCCACCGGGTGGCCGGGCGGATCGCCGCCCGCCGCGGGCAGGGGAAGATGGCGTTCCTGGACCTGGAGGACCGCTCCGGGCGCATCCAGCTTCAGGCCCGCGTCAATGAATTGGGTCCCCAGGAGATGGAGCGGCTCCTCGGATTCGACCTCGGCGACCTGATCGGCGTCGACGGAACCGCGTTCGTGTCCCGGCGCGGTGAGCTGACGCTGCGCGTGACCGCGTATGAGCTCCTGGCCAAGTCGCTCCGGCCGCTGCCGGACAAGCACCACGGGCTGACCGACATCGAGACGCGGTATCGCCGGCGCGAACTCGACCTCATCGCCAACCCGGAGACGCGCCAGGTATTCATCACGCGCGCCAAGGTCATCTCCACGATCCGCCGCTTCCTCGACGACGAGGGCTTCATCGAGGTCGAGACCCCGGTGCTCCAGCCACTGTACGGCGGGGCCATGGCCCGGCCGTTCACGACCCGCCACCACGTCCTCGACCGCGACCTGTACCTGCGGATCGCCACCGAGCTGTACCTCAAGCGGCTGATCGTCGGCGGTCTGGAGCGGGTGTACGAGATCGGCAAGAACTTCCGCAATGAGGGCGTCGACACCACCCACAATCCGGAGTTCACGGTGCTGGAGTGGTACGAGGCCTACGCCGACTACCACGATGTCGCCGAGCGCCTCGAACGTCTGGTGCGGACGGTCGCCCGGCAGGTGGGCTACGAGGGGCCGTTCGAATTCGAGCCGCAGTGGCGGCGGGAGACCTTCGTCGGCGCCATCCGCGACCGGACCGGCATCGACATCATGGAGCACCACGACCGGGATGCTCTGGCCGCGGCGATGCGTGAGCGAAACCTCCCGGTCCCGGAGGACGAGACGTGGCCCCAGCTCGTCGACGAGCTCGTCTCCAAGCATGTCGAGCCGACGCTGGTACAGCCGACGTTCCTGTTCGACTTCCCGGTCGAGATCTCGCCGCTGGCCAAGCGACACCGCTCCGAGGAGGGCCTGGTCGAGCGCTTCGAGGCGTTCGTCGGCGGGATGGAGATCTCCAACGCCTTCACCGAGCTCAACGACCCGGACGAGCAGCGCCAGCGGTTCGAGAGCCAGCGCCGGTTCGCCGCCGAGGGCGATGACGAGGCCCAGCCCTACGACGAGTCGTTCGTCCAGGCGCTGGAGCACGGGATGCCGCCGACCGGCGGGATCGGCATCGGGATCGACCGGCTGGTGATGGTCATGACCGGTCGCCAGTCGATCCGCGAGGTCGTGCTCTTCCCTGCCCTGCGGACATGACCCGGCGGGCGCTGTGGGCGTTCGCGTTCATGTCGTTCGTCTGGGGTGCCTCCTACCTGCTGATCAAGATCGCCATCAACGGCGGCCTGCCGGCGGCGGACATCGCCTGGCTGCGGGTGGCGGTGGCCGCGGTCGCCCTGATGGCGGTGGCCTGGCGCAGCGGGGCGCTGGGGGCGCTGGGCGGGCGCTGGAAGTGGATCCTGGCCTACGCGGTATTCGAGATCTCGATCCCGTTCCCGCTGATCGCCGCCGGCGAGATCCACGTCGCCTCCTCGCTGACCGCCATCATCATCGCGTCCGTGCCCCTGATCGTGACCGTCCTGTCGCTGCGCTTCGATCCCTCGGAGCGCCCCACCCCGTTGCGGGCGCTCGGCCTGGCGATCGGCTTCACCGGGGTGATCGCCCTGGTGGGGATCGACGTGGCCGGCAGCGGCGCCGAGGTGCTGGGAGCCGCGGCCATCTTCGTCGGTGCCGTGGGGTACGCGATTGGGCCGATGGTCGTCAAGCTGGGGATGGGGGGCCTGGACTCGCGAGCGGTCATGGGGGCCAGCCTGCTGGTGGCCGCGGTCATCCTGGCCCCGTTTGCGGCCGTCGACCTGCCCACCCGCGCTCCGTCGGCGGGGGCGTGGGCCGCCGTCGCGGCGCTCGGCCTGTTCTGTACGGCGGTGGCCTTCGTCGTCTACACGGTGCTGATCCGGGAGGTCGGCACCGGTCGGGCGACCGTCATCACCTACATCAACCCGCTCGTGGCGCTCGCCCTGGGAGTACTGCTTCTGGGGGAGCGGCCGGGTCCGGGCGCGATCGCCGGGCTGGTGCTCATCCTCGCCGGATCATGGCTGTCGACCGGCGGGACCTGGCCGCCCACCGTCAGGCGCCGGCGCGCGGCCGATCGGCCTGCTGCGACGGGCCGCGACGCCGTTTCGGCGGCCTCCTCCGGCGGTCCCGGCGCCGCCTGTGAAACCACCTCGGGGGTGGCTCCGGAGCCGCCGATCGCACGTATGAACAAGCGGTGAATCGGCGTGTGCAGGGGGTTTGCCGGGCACAAGAGTACGGCATACCGGCTGTTAGACTGAGGCATGGCCCGAACTGAAGCCGTTTGCACTAATCCGATCCGGCGTAGATGCCGAATAGGTCTGTGAGACGGATTCTTCGGCGTCCCTCCAGCGGTTCGAGTGCTTGAAAGCCGGGCAGCGCAGGAGCATCAACCAGGACCATTCCCCGACCAACTTCCTCAGTAGTACAGCCACAACCACTCTTAGGAAGCCCCATGTTTGAGCGATTTACAGAGCGAGCCCGCCAAGTGGTCGTCTTGGCTCAGGAAGAGGCTCGGACTCTCAAGCACAACTACATCGGCACCGAGCACATCCTGCTCGGGTTGCTGCGCGAAGAGGAGGGGCTCGCCGCTCGAGTACTCGAGTCGCTCGACATCACCGTGGAGCGCGTGCGCGCCCAGGTGGTGCGGATCGTTGGATCGGGTGAGGAAGTCACCTCTGGCCAGATCCCCTTCACTCCCCGTGCCAAGAAGGTGCTGGAGCTCGCGCTGCGCGAGGCGTTGAGCCTCGGCCACAACTACATCGGCACCGAGCACATCCTCCTCGGTCTCGTGCGTGAGAACGAGGGTGTGGCGGCGCGCATCCTGCTCGACTTCGACGCCGATTCGGAGAAGATCCGCAATGAGGTCATCCGGATGCTGTCGGGCCCCGGCAGCCGCCAGCGCGGCTCCGGCTCCGGCTCCGGCGCGGCGGCTGCCGCCGGCGCGGGGGAGGGCAAGAAGTCGTCCAAGCTGCTCGACCAGTTCGGCCGCAACCTGACCAAGCTCGCCTCCGAGGGGAAGCTGGATCCGGTCGTCGGCCGGGAGACCGAGATCGAGCGGATCATGCAGATCCTGTCGCGCCGGACCAAGAACAACCCGGTGCTGGTGGGCGAGCCCGGCGTCGGCAAGACCGCCGTCGTCGAGGGCCTGGCCCAGCGGATCACCAACGCCGACGTCCCGGAGCTGCTCAAGGGCAAGCAGATCTACACGCTGGATCTGGCCGCCCTGGTCGCGGGCTCCAAGTACCGGGGTGAGTTTGAGGAGCGCCTCAAGAAGGTGATGAAGGAGATCACCCAGCGGGGCGACATCATCCTGTTCATCGACGAGCTCCACAATCTGGTGGGTGCCGGTGCCGCCGAGGGCGCGATCGACGCGGCCTCGATCCTGAAGCCGGCGCTGGCCCGCGGCGAGCTGCAGACCGTGGGCGCCACGACGCTCGAGGAGTACCGCAAGTACCTGGAGCGGGACTCCGCCCTGGAGCGGCGCTTCCAGAAGATCACGGTCGACCAGCCGACCACGGAGGAGACCGTGCAGATCCTCAAGGGCCTGCGCGATCGCTACGAGCAGCACCACAAGGTCAACATCACCGACGAGGCCCTGGAGGCCGCCGCCGACCTGGCCGACCGCTACATCTCCGACCGCTTCCTGCCGGACAAGGCGATCGACCTGATCGACGAGGCCGCGTCCCGGATGCGGATCAAGTCGATGACCTCCCCGCCCGTGTACCGCGAGCTCGAGGACGAGATCGAGGAGACGCGGCGCGCCAAGGAGGAGGCGATCGAGTCCCAGGAGTTCGAGAAGGCCGCCAACCTGCGCGACAAGGAGCGCCGGCTGACCCAGCGCAAGCGCGAGCTTGCCGACCAGTGGGAGGCGGGCGAGTCGACGGAGCGGCCGTCGATCGGCGAGGAGGAGATCGCCGACATCGTCTCGATGTGGACCGGCATCCCGGTGTTCAAGCTGACCGAGGCCGAGACGGCCAAGCTGATGCGCATGGAGGAGGAGCTCCACAAGCGCGTCATCGGGCAGCACCCGGCGATCGAGGTCGTCTCCAAGGCCATCCGCCGCTCGCGGGCCGGCCTGAAGGATCCGAAGCGGCCGACCGGCTCGTTCATCTTCCTCGGCCCGTCCGGGGTGGGGAAGACGGAGCTGGCGCGGACGCTCGCCGAGTTCCTGTTCGGCGACGAGGACACGATGATCCGCATCGACATGTCCGAGTACATGGAGAAGCACGCGGTCTCGCGTCTGGTCGGCTCGCCTCCGGGCTACATCGGCTACGACGAGGGCGGTCAGCTGACCGAGGCGGTCCGCCGCAAGCCGTACAGCGTCCTGCTGCTCGACGAGATCGAGAAGGCGCACCCGGATGTGTTCAACATCCTGCTCCAGATCCTGGAGGACGGGCGCCTGACCGACGCTCAGGGCCGCACGGTCGATTTCCGGCACTGCATCGTGATCATGACCTCGAACATCGGGGCTTCGGAGATCGCGCGCAACACGCCGCTCGGCTTCGCCGTGTCCGACGATGAGACCGGAATCACGTACGACGACATGAAGAACCGGATCATGGGCGAGCTCAAGAAGGTCTTCCGGCCTGAGTTCCTGAACCGGATCGACGACGTCATCGTGTTCCACAAGCTCACCAAGGACGAGATCAAGGAGATCGTCGACCTGCTGCTGCTCCGCATCCGCGAGTCGATGGCCGAGCGGGAGCTCCAGCTGGAGCTGTCGGATCCGGCCAAGGACCTCCTGGTCGACAAGGGCTGGGATCCGGCGATGGGCGCACGGCCGCTGCGGCGGGCGATCCAGCGCTACATCGAGGACCCGCTGGCCGACTTCGTGCTCCGCTCCCAGGTCCCGTCGGGCTCGACGGTGCTGGTGGAGCCCGGCGACGACGGCGCCGAGGAGGAGGACGTCAAGCTCTCGATCATCGAGCCCGCCCCCCAGCCGACGCCGGTGGGCGTGGGCGCCGAGGGCGGCGAGGGGAGCGAGACGCCGGAGGCTCCGGAGGGCGACGCCGCCAAGCCGGACGGCGAGACCGAGTAGCTCTCAGCGCGTTATCTGTTTGGGCGAGCGGCCCGGGCCTGGCGGTCCGGGCCGTTTGTCGTTCCGGGCCTGTGAGCCCCTCGCGGGTCCGATGAATCCTGATTCATGGGCACCCCCCGCCCATGAATCAGGATTCATCGAGAGCGAGCGCGTGGAGCCGTCACAGAACCATGGCGATCGTCACGGCCGCGTGCCAGTCCGGCCGCGGCCGCCGGTTGGCGTCAGGGGCGCCCCGTACGCTCTCAGAGCATGCCCCGCTCCTCGTCCGTTCACGTCTGCTCGGCCTGCGGCCATGAGACGGCCCGCTGGGCCGGTCGCTGCCCCGGGTGCGGCGAATGGAACACGCTCGTCGAGCAGGTCCGGGCGGCGCCCGCGCGGGGTGGCCTCGGGTCCGGCGGCGCGGGCGATACCCGCCGGCGGGCCTCCGCGGTCAAGCCGGTGGCGCTCGCCGACGTGGCCGCCGTCGATCATGACCGCCTGAGCACCGGGATCGGCGAGCTGGACAACGTCCTGGGGGGCGGGATCGTGCCCGGGTCGCTGGTGCTCATCGGCGGCGCACCGGGGATCGGCAAATCGACGTTGACGACGATGGCGCTGGCCAATGTGTGCGCGGCCGGGCGGCGGGTGCTGTACGTCTCGGCCGAGGAGTCCGCGGCGCAGATCCGGCTGCGGGCGCAGCGGCTGGGCGGCGGCGAGGCGCTCGCCGTGCCGGTCATCGCCGAGACCGACCTCCACACCGTGCTGGCGACGCTCGAGCAGGAGCGCCCGGAGGTGTGCGTCATCGACTCGGTGCAGACGTTGCATTCCGTCGACCTCTCGTCCGCGGCCGGGTCGGTCGCTCAGGTGCGTGAGGTGGCCGGGGAGATCATGCGCGTGGCCAAGCAGCGCCGGATCGCCGTGCTGCTGGTCGGCCACGTGACCAAGGAGGGGGCTCTCGCCGGGCCCCGGGTGCTCGAGCACCTCGTCGACTGCGTGCTGCAGTTCGAGGGCGAGCGCGAGCGGACGTATCGGACCGTGCGGGCGATCAAGAACCGGTTCGGCTCCACCAACGAGGCCGGCGTGTTCGAGATGCGCGACCAGGGGCTGGTGGAGGTGCTCGATGCCTCCGCGCGGTTCGTGGCCGAGGCGACGCGGTCGCCGGGCAGCGTCGTGCTGTGCGCCATGGAGGGGTCGCGGCCGCTGCTGGTGGAGGTGCAGGCGCTCGTCAGCGCCTCTGAGCTGGTTCCGCCGCGGCGGGTCGTCGCCGGCCTGGATCGCAACCGGGTGGCCCTGGTGCTGGCGGTGCTCGGCCGCCATGCCGGGATTGGGCTGGGGACCGCCGACGTGTTCGTCAACGTCGTCGGCGGGGTCCGCGTCGACGAGCCGGGCGCCGACCTGGCGGTCGCCCTGGCCGTCGCCAGCGCGGCCAAGCGGGTGGCGCTGACCGGCGAGAACGCCCGGCCCCTGGCGTGCTTCGGCGAGCTGGGGTTGACCGGTGAGCTGCGGACGGTCGCCCACGGCGACCGCCGGCTCGCGGAGGCCGAGCGCTTCGGCCTGCCGCCGGTCATCGAGCCGGAGCGCCACAAGTCGCTGAGGTCGGCGCTGACCGCCGCCATGGCACCGGCCAAGGAGGTGGCCCGGGCCGCCTGAGGCCGGTCGGATCGAGACTCTGCCCGTGCGCTAGGCGGTCGTCCGTACGCATGTCGCAAGCGGGCCGCCGGAGCGGGCATTCCGTGACGCGGCGGTCCCCCTCAGCGTAAGCTAAAATTCACCTTGATGCCGCCGCGTTCCGGGGAAGAGCTCAAAGAAGAGCTCGAGTCTCGACAAGAGTCCCGGATAATGAGGGCGCTCGAGATGGTGGCGCCCGGAACGTCCCTCCGCGAAGGGATTGACAACATCGTCGATGCCCGCACCGGCGCGCTGATCGTCATCGGCGACGCTGACGAGCTCTCGTTTCTCTTCTCCGGTGGGATCAAGCTCGACGTCGACTATTCGCCGACGTTCCTCTACGAGCTCGCCAAGATGGACGGCGCCATCGCGCTCAGCTCCAACGCGATCAAGATCGTCCACGTCAACGTCCAGCTGACGCCGGACCCCACCATCCTCACGATGGAGACCGGCACGCGCCACCGGACGGCCGAGCGCGTGTCCAAGCAGACCGACGCCATCGTCGTCGCCGTGTCGGAACGGCGCGAGGTCGTCTCGCTCTACGTCGATGGGACCAAGTACATCCTGGAGGACATTCCGGTCGTGCTCGCCAAGGCCAACCAGGCGCTGGCGACGCTCGACAAGTACCGCAGCCGGCTGGATCAGGTGTCGACGCGCCTGACGGCGCTCGAGTTCGAGGGCGGCGTCACCCTCCACGATGTGCTGACCGTTCTCCAGCGCGTCGAGTTGGTGACCCGGATGGCGGTCGAGATCGAGCGTTACATCGTCGAGCTCGGCACCGAGGGGCGCCTGATCGAGATGCAGCTCGACGAGACGATGGTCGGCGTCGCCGCCGACAAGGCCGCCCTGGTCCACGATTACCTGGTCGAGGACACCGACGACAGCTTCGCCGTCGTGCTCGACCAGCTGGCCAGGCTGCCTCATCAAGACTTGCTGGACTTCGGCCGCCTTGCCGAATTGCTCGGCTACGACCGGAAGCTCAACACGCTCGACTACCCCGTGTCTCCGCGCGGATTCCGCATCCTGGGCCGCATACCACGGCTGCCCCGACTCGTCGTCCAGCGGATCGTGACGGAGTTCGGAGGACTCGAGGAGCTGCTCGCCGCCTCAGATGGCGAGTTGGAGACCGTCGACGGAGTCGGCGAGATCCGGGCGAAGGACATCCGGGAAGGCCTTCGCCGACAGCAGGAGATCAACCTCGTTGATCGGTACCTGCAGACGTAGGTAATCCCGCGAGCGGGTCCACCCCGCGCCGCCTTGACAGAGGAGGACACCATCACAGAGCTAATGGAAGAGCACCTGGATGACCTGGAGTCGATCGAGACCCCGCCGCACATCGAGTTCGAGATCGGCGACAGCGTCGTCTACCCGCATCACGGTGCGGGCAAGGTGCTCCGCAAGGAGGTCAAGGAAGTCCTCGGCGAGAGCCGCGAGTATCTGACGATCAAGATCCTCCACAACGACATGACGGTGATGGTCCCCACCGAGAACGCCGCACTCGCCGGACTGCGCCGCGTGATCGACGAGGAGACGGTCAAGAAGGTCCTCGCTGTGCTGCAGGACGAGTGCTCAGAGATGCCGAAGAACTGGAACCGCCGCTTCAAGCACAACCGGGACAAGATCAAGACCGGTGACATCTACGAGCTGGCTGAGGTCGTCCGGAACCTGGCCATCCGCGAGGCGGAGAAGGGGCTGTCAACCGGCGAGAAGCAGATGTTCACCCGGGCCAAGAAGATCCTCGCCTCGGAGCTGATGTACGCGCTCGGCATGGACGAGCAGGAGGTGGAGGAGCACATCTACAGCCTCCTGACCGATTCCGGAAGGGTCGCGGTCGCGGCCAAGTAACCGAGCGGCAGGCAGATGGCGGTCGCGCTGATCGTGGCCGCAGGACGAGGCGAGCGCCTTGGGTCCGGCCGGCCCAAGGCGCTCGTCCCGCTTCGCGGCCGGCCGATGCTCGATTGGAGCGTGTCGGCGCTGCGCGCGGTGCCGGGCGTGACCGAGATCATCGTCGCGCTTCCCGCGGGCGAGCTCGGCGCCGCGCCGGAGGGGACCCGGGCGATCGCCGGGGGCGAGCAGCGCTCGCACTCGGTCCGCAACGCGCTGGCGGCCTGCGGCCACGGCGATCCGATCATCGTGCACGACGCGGCCCGGCCGCTGGCCACCCCGGAGCTGTTCGAGCAGGCGCTGCTGGAGCTGGAGCGCCATCCGGACGTCGACGCGCTGATCGCCGCGGCCCCGGTCACCGACACGATCAAGCACGTCGGCACGGACGGGGTCACCGTCAGCGGCACGCTCGACCGCACGCGGCTGTGGGCGGTGCAGACGCCGCAGGTGTTCCGGCGCCGCGTGCTGGAGCAGGCGCTGGCCGACGCCACCGACGAGGAGCTGGCCCGGGCCACCGACGACGCCTGGCTGGTGGAGCACCGGGGCGGTACCGTGCGCGTCCTGAGCTCCGATCCGAGCAACATAAAGATCACGACCCGTCACGACCTGCGGATCGCCGAGCTATTGCTCACGGAGCGCCACGGATGAGCACCGGAATCGGCTACGACTGTCATCGCCTGGTGGCGGGTCGGCGGCTGGTGCTCGGCGGGGTCGAGCTGGAACACGAGCTGGGGCTGGAGGGCCACTCGGACGCCGACGTCCTCACCCACGCCATCATCGACGCCCTCCTGGGGGCATGCGCGCTCGGCGACATCGGCCAGCACTTCCCGGACACCGATCCCCGCTTCCGCGATGCCGACTCGATCGAGCTGCTGCGCGCCACCATCGAGCTCGTCGCCGAGGCCGGCTTTGCCGCGCGCCACGTCGACGCGACCGTCATCCTGGAGCGGCCCAAGCTCGCCCCGGTCCGAGACCAGATGCGCGAGCGGCTCGCCGAGGCGCTCGACCTTCCCATGTCCCACGTGAGCATCAAGGCCACCCGCGGCGAGGGCATGGGATTCGTCGGCCGCGAGGAGGGGGTGGCGGCGCTGGCGCTGGCGACGGTGGAGCAGACCGCGGTCTGAGTTCGTTTGGCCCGGGCGTCGGCGGCGTCCGGACCCTCCTTCGTTGCCCGTCGTAGACGTCCCGGCCCGGCCTAACCGCCCGCACGGATGAACAGCCGGTGAACGCGGCGCCCAAACCGACGGGAACGCGTCGCCCCGCTGGCACAATCCGTCAAATGGAGGAACGGAACCGGGGTTCGGTGCTGGTCGTCGACGATGAGCCGACGATCGCCGAGGTCGTCTCGCGGTATCTCGAGCGCGCCGGGTATCGCACTCGCACCGCCGGAGACGGCGCCCGGGCGCTGGCCATGATCGGCAGCCAGCGACCGGACCTGGTCGTCCTCGACCTGATGCTGCCCGGCATCGATGGGCTGGAGGTCATGCGCCGGTTGCGCCACTCCGAGCACGATCCGATCGGCGTCATCCTGCTCACCGCCAAGGGGGAGGAGGCCGACCGGGTCATCGGCCTGCGCCTCGGCGCCGATGACTACGTGGTCAAGCCGTTCTCGCCGCTGGAGCTGGTCGCCCGGGTCGACGCCGTGCTGCGCCGGGTCGAGAGCGCCACGGCACAGCAGGCGGCGATCGAGCTCAGCGACCTGACCATCGATCCGGCCGCCCGCCAGGTGCATGTCCGCGGCGAGGAGGTCGTCCTCACCCAGCGGGAGTTCGACGTGCTCCTGTTCCTGGCGCGGCACCCCGGGCAGGCGTTCTCACGCAACCAGCTGATGGACGCCATCTGGCAGTACTCGTTCTACACCGACACGTCGACCGTCACCGTCCACATCCGGCGGCTGCGCTCGAAGATCGAGGCCGACCCCAGCCGGCCCCGGCACATCCAGACCGTGTGGGGCGTGGGTTACCGGTTCGCCCTGTGATCAGCCGGGTGCGTTCGTGGGCCGGCTCACTGTCGCGCCAGCTGGCGCTGGTGGTGGTGATCGGCATGACGCCGGTGCTCATCGCCCTGGTGGTGGTGTCGCTGCTGATGGTCGTGTCCGGGCACGCCGCGCTCCTGGTGGCGGCCATCGTGGTCGGCGCGGGTGTCGTGGCGTTCCTGGGCGCCCGGCTGATCGCCGGCGACATCGTGGGGGACGTGGCGCGGATTCGCGACGGGTTGCGCGCCGTGGGCGCGGGCGACCCCACCGTTCAGATCAGCACCGACGCCCGCGACGAGCTATCCCAGCTGGCCGACGCCGCCAACGCCATGATCGGCGACCTGCGCAGCCAGGCGGCGGCGCGCGACCAGTCCGAGTCGGCCCGGCGCCACCTGGTGGCCGCCGTCTCCCATGACCTGCGCACGCCGATCACCTCGCTGCGGCTGCTGACTGAGGCGGTGAGCGACGACATCGTCACCGGCGAGATGCGAAGGCGCTACCTGGCCCGCATGCGCACCCACATCGACGCGCTCAGCGCGCTGATCGACGACCTGTTCGAGCTCTCGCGGCTGGAGGCCGGGGACATCAGCTGGTCGTTGGAGCGCGTTCAGCTGTCCGAGCTCGTCGGCGAGACCGTCGATGCGATGCGCCTCGAGGCCGAGGCGAAAGGCGTGGCGGTGACGGCGAGCGTGCCGAACTCGCTCTCGCTGGCCCGGGCCAATCCGGAGAAGATCCAGCGGGTTCTGTTCAACCTCATCCAGAACGCCATTCGCCACACCCCGGCGGACGGGAGCGTCGTCGTCCGAGCCGAGCCGGCGGACAGCGGGATCGAGGTCGAGATCGTCGATGACGGCGAGGGGATCGCGGTCGACGAGCGCGAGCACGTGTTCACCGCCTTCTACCGAGGCGGCGACCAGGCGGCGCGCAGCGAGACGGGGGCCGGCCTGGGGCTGGCCGTCGCCCGCGCCATCGTCGAGGCCCACGGCGGCCGGATCTGGCTCGCCGACAGCCCGGTGGGGACGCGGGTGCGCTTCAGCCTGCCCGCGGCGGGCGGCTGAGGCCGGGGGCGGCGTCAGCCGGTCGCCCGGCGCCCGGACGCTCGCGCCGCCCGGGCGGCGCGCCGCCGGGCGGCCTGGTCGCGCATCTGCTCGTGCTCGACGACCCGGGAGAGCTGACGGACAGTGGTGCGCAGATGCGAGCTCACCACCGGCTGGGCGATGCGCTCGGCGATCCAGCCGGCGAGGCCGGAACCGGCGACGCCGGCGGCGAGCCGGATCTCGGCGCGCGTGCGGCCGCCCGGTGCGGAGCGCAGGCGCCAGCGGCCCCGCTGATCGACGCCGGTGATCGACGTCCACGCCAGCTCGCGGGGCGGATCCCACTCGACGATCTCGATCAGGCCGCCGACCTCGGCGGAGCCGATGCGCAGAAGCATCCGATAGCGGGCTCCCAGTCCGGCGGGCTCCTCGCTCTCCACCTCCCAGCGCGTGATCCCGGACATGAAGCTGAGCGCCCGCTCCGGGTCGGAGACGATGCTCCAGACCGTCTCGATCGGCGCCGAGACGACGGTGGCGGCCGTGGCCTTCATCCGAGCACCGGGAAGCGCCGCTCGGCGGCCAGGCTGTCGAGGGTGTCCTGCATGAGCCGGATGACATGGTCGTAGATCTCATCCACATCCGGGTCGGGACCGAACTCGGCGTGCAGGTCGATCGGCGGGAGGGTCTCGACGGTGATCTTGGCCGGAAGCGGGACGTGTCCCAGCATGTCGCCGACGTTGATTCCCCAGGGCAGCGCCAGCGAGATCGGCAGGACCTTGAGCCGGAACAGACGGTCGAGGGCAAGCCAGTGCGCCAGATGCTCGCCCCGGGAGAGGAACAGCGCCGTCTCGTGGCCGCCGATCGCCACCACGGGGACGATCGGCACGTTCTCCTCCAGCGCCAGGCGGATGAAGCCCTGGCGGCCGTCGAAGTCGACCCGGTTGCGCTCCCAGAAGGGCCGATGGACCTCATAGTCGCCGCCCGGATAGACGAGCAGCACCGCGCCGGACTGGAGCGCCTTGCGGGCGTTGCCCAGCGAGGCGGCGACCGTTCCGAACTTCCGCCGGGAACCCAGGCCCGGCATCGAGAGCACCAGGTTGTGGGCCAATTGGTAGAAGGGACGCTCGACGCCGAAGTAGGTGTTGAACGCCAGCGTGAACACCAGGGTGTCCGGCATCATGTTGCCGCCGGAATGGTTGCCGACGAGCAGCACCGGCCCGGAGTCCGGGATGTTGCCCAGGCCGCGGACCTCGCCCCGGTACCAGAGGCTGGCGGCCAGCCACAGGAGCGGAAGCCGCTCGCGGATGAAGTCCGAGTCACGGTCGTCGAGGTCCGCCCGCGGGATCCGCCGCTGAGCCTGGGCGGCGAGCTCGCGTAGGGCGCGGCCGATGAGCGAGCCGCCGCCGGCGGCGCCCGGCGCCGAGCCCGCGGCCTCGCCGCCGGTGCCCGGCTCCTGGTGACCGACATGACCGTTGGCGCCGGCCCGTCCGGCGGTGCCGGTGTCAGCCATGGTGCGCGCGCGACCTCAGGCCGGACGTGGTGTCAGCCATGGTGCGAGACCTCAGGCCGGATGCCGGTGCCACCACGGTGCGAGACCTCAGGCCGCCCGGATCCGCCCGGTGTCGTCGCCCCCGGCCGGGCGGGTGGCCGGGGTCAGCGCGATCTCGCTGCGGGCGAAGAAGCGCAGGAGCAGGTCGTTGGTCTCCTCCGGCCGCTCCACCTGGGGCACGTGCCCGCATGCCTGGATCGTGACCTGCTCGGCTCTCGGCAGCCATTTGGCGACGTGGCGGCCGAACGCGGCCGGGATCAGGCCGTCGTGGGTGCCCCACACAAACAGGGCCGGCGGTCGCAGCTCGGACAACCGCGGATAGAACCCGTGGCGTCCGTAGGGGGCCTCGAGATAGATGTTGCGCGCCGAGGCCAGGAAGGCGAGCCGGGCGCCGGCCGACTGGTAGATGCGCCGGAACTCGTCGACCATCAGCTCGCCGACCTCCGGGTCGATCAGGTCGCGGTCGCAGAACAGGCTCCAGAACTGGGATGCGACCGTGTTGCGCGTGAAACCGTGCGGGAGGAGGCCGAACTCCGGGCGCAGCAGGCGCACCAGCGGGTGGAAGCCGCGCTTGATCCAGGCCACCGCCGGGCACAGAAGGCCGAGCGACCGGATGCGCTCCGGCTCCATCAGGCCCATCTCGATGGCGATCCGCCCGCCCATCGAGTTGCCGACCAGGTGCGTCTGGGCGATGCCCTGGGCATCCATGAAGCCGAGCATCGTCTCGGCGTACCACCGGGCGTTGTACGGCGCGCGGGCCGGCTTTGAGGAGGAGCCGAAGCCCGGCAGGTCCAGGGCGTGGACGCGGTAGCGCTGGCTGAGGGCGGCGGCGGTGGCGAACAGCGAGGCGCGCGTCCCGCCGAGGCCGTGCAGCAGCAGGACGTCCGGTCCGTGCCCCATCGTCAGCGACGAGACGTGGTGGCGGCCGACCGGCACATCGTGGATTTGCAGCCGGGGCGGGCGGCCCCCGGGGAGGCGGAACATGCCCTCGAAGCCGACGGCGTAGTCCAGGTTGCCGTGCACGCTCAGGCGGCGCAGCTCGAAGGCTTCGATCCCGGACAGCCCGCCATCGCGCAGCGCTAGCCACGTGGCGGCGTCGGTGCAGAGCGTGACGTCCGGGCGGCGCCGGCTGGCCCCCTTACGCACCCGGGCGCTGTGCGCGGTGCAGCGGACCTCCCACGTGTGGCCAAGGTCGATCAGCTTGATGTGGTAGGTCGCATCGAAGCCCGGATCGGCGCCCAGATAGCGATCGGGCAGCGTGGCGAAGGCGGACTCGACGGCGCCCAGGCGGTGGGAGCGTTCCGGAGCGGTGGCCATCCCTGCTTACTTAACGCTCGCCGCCGGTCGGAATGAGCGCGGCCGCGCCTCGCGTCCCGCCAAAATGCCCGCGGGGCGCCGGCGCGGCGCTCGCCCGCGTCCTGCCAAAGAGCCCGTGGACGCTAGGGTTGCGGCCATCGTGCGCACAATTGTCCTGCATGACACGCGGACAAGCGAATATCGGCCGATCGAGCCGGAGGTGCCGCCCCGGGTGCGGATCTACGCCTGTGGACCGACCGTCTACGGGCGCGTCCATGTCGGCAACGCCCGGCCGTTCGTCGTGTTCTCGCTCCTGACGCGCTTCCTGCGCCACGAGGGGTACGAGCCGGTCTTCGTCGGCAACATCACCGACATCAACGACAAGATCTATGTCGCGGCCCGTCAGGCGGGCGTTCCCAGCGCGGAACTGGCCGAGCAGATGACCGCCGCCTACAAGGCCGACACCGACATCTTCGGCCTGGGCCGGCCGGACGCCGAGCCCTTGGCGAGCGAGACAATCGGCGAAATCGAAGAGTTGATCGGAGATCTGGTCAACCGCGGACACGCGTACGCCGCCGGGGGGGACGTCTACTTTTCCGTCCGGTCATACCCCAATTACGGAGAACTCTCCCATCGAAGGCTCGAGGAGATGGATCAGGGCGAGGAGGCGGAGGAGACCGCCCGCAAGCGCGATCCCGTCGATTTCGCCCTGTGGAAGGGGCATAAGGACGGTGAGGACACCTGGTGGGACTCGCCCTGGGGCCGGGGCCGCCCGGGCTGGCACATCGAATGCTCGGCGATGGCCGAGAAGCTCCTCGGCGTCGGGTTCGAGATCCACGGGGGCGGCAGCGACCTGATCTTCCCGCACCATGAAAACGAGGCGGCGCAGACCCGCGCGGCCCGGGACGCCGACCTGACCCGTCTGTGGATGCACGTTGGGATGGTGCGGCTCGACGCGGAGAAGATGTCCAAGTCGGTGGGGAACGTGTTCATGCTGGGAGAGGCGCTCGCCCGCTACGGCGCCCAGACGCTGCTCATGTACTTCGCCGGCACCCACTGGCGTCAGCCGATCGAGTTCGACGACGAGCGCCTGGAGCAGGCGGCCGCCCGGGCCGAGGGCATCAGGAACACCGCGCGCCGGCTGACCGGGGGTCCGAGCCCGGACTGGTCGGCTCCGCTGCGCGAGCGGTTCTTCGACGCCCTGGCGCAGGACTTCAACACGCCCCGGGCGCTGGCGGTCGTCTCTGAGTGGGGGCGGGAGGCAAACCGGGCCGCGCCGCGAACCGTGGGGGCCGACGACCTGCGCGAGATGCTCGATGTGCTCGGCCTGGCCGGGCTGGTGGACACCTCCGGCGCCGAGGTCCCCAGCGATGTCGCCGCGCTCCGCGACGCCCGTGAGCGCGCCCGGCGCGACCGGGACTGGGCCGCCGCCGACCGTCTCCGGGATGAGCTGCGGGACCTCGGCTGGGAGGTCCGCGACGGTCCGGCGGGGCCGGAGCTCATCCCGGTGGCCTGACTCTACGTCGCGCGTCCCGGCCGGCGTCCGAGGCCGGCCCCGCCGGGCGCAACCCGGTGTGCATAACTATGGGCGCCACTTGACACGGAAGCGGTGCTATGTCAAGCTCGCGCCGCTGAAGTAAGGATCAACTCGAGCTTTAGGGCATTGGGTTGAGCCAAACCGGGCCCTCGATGGCCCATTTCTGGGAAGGTTGCAATATTGGTGCGGCGCCAGGGGAGGTAGCGCGCCACGACGATCCGCCTGCCGCGCGTGCGCGGCAGCGGGAAAGGCTGGTTTCGTGGCTCGATTGTCTGCTAGCTCTCAGTCTCAACCTAAGGTTGAGGATGGGTACCTCATCGCCCTCGCCAAGCAGGGGCATGCCGATGCGTACGACCGGATCGTGCGCCGGTACTACGGCTTCGTCCGCCTGAAGGCGTCCTCGTACTTCCTCGCCGGTGGTGACGCCGACGACCTGATCCAGGAGGGCCTGGTGGGGCTCTACAAGGCGGTCCGCGACTACCGGACCGATCGGGAGTCGAGCTTCCGGAACTTCGCGGAGCTGTGCATCACCCGGCAGATCATCACCGCGGTCAAGACGGCCACGCGCAACAAGCACACGCCGCTCAACCAGTACGTCTCGTTCTCCAGCACGCCGGCGGGCGGCACCGGGGAGAGCGAGCCGACGCTCGACGAGGTGCTGCCCGGGTCGACCGTGCACGACCCCGTCAACCAGGTCATCTCCAGCGAGGAGCTGCGGGCGCTCGTCGCCTGCATCTCGACGGCCCTGTCCGATCTGGAATCCCGCGTCCTGGCCCTGTACCTCGACGGCCACTCCTACGAGGAGGTCGGCCGGCGCCTGGACTGCGACTGCAAGACGGTCGACAACGCGCTCCAGCGGGTCAAGCGCAAGGTCGGCGCCCACCTCTCGCAGCGGGCCGTGGCCGCCTGACCGGCGGTCAGGCGGCGGGGGCGGGAGCGCGCGCCGCCGCCACGCGGATCGTGAACTCGGCGCCGCCGCCCGGGTGAGCCCCGGCCTGCACGTCGCCGCCCATCGCGCGCGACAGCTCCTTGACGATCGCCAGTCCCAGTCCGGAGCCGACGGCGCGCTCGCTGCGGTAGCGGTCGTGGAGATAGAAGCGGTCAAACGCGCGCGCGATGTCCTCGGCGGCCAGGCCCGGGCCGGTGTCGCGGACGGCGAAGGTGCCGGCGGAGGCGACCACCGTGACCGCCCCGCCGGCCGGGGTCAGCCGGAGTGCGTTCTCCACCAGGTTCGACGCCGCCTGAAGCAGCCGGTCCTCGTCGCCGAGGCCCCACGCGTCCTGGCCGCCCTCCGCGGTCAGGGCGATGCCGAGCTCGCGGGCCCGCGGCTGGTGGCGAGCGACGACGGCCGCCGCGACGTGGCCCAGATCGACTGGCCGCCGGTCGACGGAGAAGCCGGACCGGCCGAACCGGGCCAGGTCGAGCAGATCGAACACGAGCCGTTGCAGACGGTCGGCCTCGGCGGCGATGACGCGCCCGCCGTCGGCCGAGGCCACGGCGCCCTCCTCGAGCGCCTCCGCGTACCCGCGGATGGCGGTGAGCGGGGTCTTGAGCTCGTGGCTGACGGACTCCAGGAACCCGCGCTGGGCCTCCCGGGCCCGCTCCAGCTCGGCGGACATGGCGTTGAACGACCGCCCCAGATCCGCCAGCTCGTCCTCGCCGTCGACGGGCACCGCGACGTTCGGCTCGCCGGCGGCGACCCGCCGGGTCGCTCCGGCCAGCGAGGCGATCGGCCGGGTCAGCCGGCGGGCGAGCAGGGCCGACAACAGGGCGGCCACCAGGACCCCGCCGATCCCGGCGAGGACGAGGCTCGACAGGAAGGGCCGCCATTCGGCAAAGGCCAGGCGGCCGCTGCGCACCAGCACCACCCGGCCGAGAGCCGTCGTGCGGGCGGCGTACAGGAGCGAGCGCCCGCGGACGTCGACCGTCCCGTGGCCGTCGCCGGCGGTGCCGATCGCCTCAAGGACGGCCTCGGCGGCCCCGGGCCGGACGCGCACGGGCCGCCCGGCGCCGACACGGTAGACGTGCTCTCCGACGCTGAGGGCGCCCGGGGCGCCGCCGGCGATGGCGAGCAGCTCGGCCTGCGACTGCAGCGCTGCCATGCGCTGGGCGGCGACGCGGTGGCGCACCAGCACGGCGGCGACGCCGACGGTCAGCAGGCAGGACGCGATCGTGGCCAGCGCCAGGTAGCCGAGGACCCGGCGCTGCAGCGTCACCGGCGCCCCCCGGCGCTCATGCGGCGGCCTTGTAGCCGACGCCGCGGACCGTGCGGATCAGCTCCGGGTGGCCGAGCTTCTTGCGCAGCTGGGCGACGTGGACCTCCACCGTCCGGGTCTCGCCCAGCGAGTGAAACTCCCACACCGATTCGAGCAGCTGGTCACGGGAGACGACCTGCCCAGCGTGGCGCACGAGGTACTCGAGGAGGTCGAACTCCCGCTGGGTCAGCTCGACCTCCCGGCCCTCGACGCGGACCTCGCGAGCCCCGCGGGAGATGGTGAGCGGCCCCAGCTCCAGGATGTCACCGGCCTCCGGCGCCCGTCCGGCTCGCCGGAGCACGGCCTTGACCCGGGCGGTCAGCTCGCGCGGCGAAAACGGCTTGGGCACATAGTCGTCGGCGCCGACCTCCAGGCCGGCGACTCGGTCCGGCTCCTCGTCGCGCGCGGTGAGCATGATGACCGGGACCTCGCCGGCGATCCGCCGGCACACCTCGAACCCGTCGATCCCGGGCAGGCCGATGTCGAGCACCACCAGCTTGATCGGATGCCGGCGCAGCTCGGCCAGCGCGTCCTCGCCGGAGCGGACCCACAGGGCCGTGTAACCGGCGCGCTCCAGGTAGGTGCGGACCAGCGCACCGATGTTCGGCTCGTCCTCGACCACCAGCACCGTCGTCGGCATGCGGACATCGTAGGTGCGTCAGGCGGGCCCCGCGTGGGTTTTACACGCAGCTGACCTTCCGCTGACAGCCTGCTTTCCCGTCACCCCAAGACTGGCGTGACACCACAACGATTGCGAGGTACATCCGTGATGTCATACATCCGCAACCATGGCCGCCTGCTGGCCGTCGCGGTGTGCTGCGTCGCCCTGGGGGCCGGCGTCAGCGCGATCGCCACGGCGGGCGCCGCCACCAGCTCCACCCGGCCCGGCGTCCACGCCCGTCTCGGCGCGCTGCGGCGCTTCGGCTGGCGCGCGGTCCAGGGGACCGTCGTCGTGCACACCCGGCGTGGGTTCGTCACCGTCACCTTCAACCGCGGCAGGGTCGACTCGGTCAACGGGCAGCAGCTGACGCTCACCGAGGGCACCGCCACGGCGAGCTACAAGACGGTCACGCTCACCATCCCGTCGACGGCGCGCGTCCGCGACAACCGCCAGGCGGCGACCCTGTCCGACCTCAAGGCCGGTCAGCGCGTGATCGTGGTGACGGCGCCCAGGCAGACGTTCGTGATCGCCCACACGCCGCGGTAGCACGGCGACTGCGACCCGGACTCGGTCGTTCCGTGCCCTGCCGTGTAGCGAGCTGAGGGTGACGTAAGGCGAACCGGCACTGCAATGAGGGGAACACGTGCCGACCGCCGGGGGCGTCAGCCCGCGATCGGGCCCAGCACCGGCTCCAGCCCGTACGTGGAGAACGCCCGGAACGCCGAGAAGGTGTGGTGGTCCGGCCCGTGGAAGTCCGAGGAGCCGGTGGTCAGCATCCCCAGCTCCTCGGCCCGGGCCGTCAGCAGTCGGGTCTGCGCCTCGGTGTGGGTGACGTAGAAGGCTTCGACACCGTCCAGCCCGGCCGTGCGGAAGCGCTCGAGAGCCGCCAGCACCTCGGCGTCCCTGTCGATATCCCAGAAGGGGTGGGCCCACACCGCGACGCCACCCGCGCCGTGGATGAGCGCGATCGCCTCCTCGACGGTGGGGGCGGCGCGCGGCACGAACGCCGGGCGCCCCTCGATCAGGTACTCGACGAGAAACGCGGTGGGGTCGAGCAGCCCAGCGGCGCGCAGGCGCTCGTGGTTCTCCGGGAGCGAAACGACGGCCTGGGCGATGTGGGGCCGGCCGATCGTCTGGCCCGCCTGCGACCGCCGGGCGAGCACGTCCTCGTCGACGGCGAAGCCGAGGTCCTTCAGCGCCACGATGATGTTGGCGGCCCGGGTCTCCCGGTCGCCCCGTGAGCGCTCCAGAGCCTGAACCAATTGCGGATCGGCTGGATCGATCAGGTAGCCGAGGATGTGGAGATCCTGCTTGGAGTCGAAGATGGAGCTGATCTCGACCGCCGGCACGAGCGAGATCCCAGCCTCGGCGGCGGCCTGTACGGCCTCCGGGACCCCCTCGGCGCTGTCATGATCGCTGACGGCCAGCAGCCGGACCCCGGCCGCGGCCGCCGCCCGGACCACGTCGCGCGGGGGCAGCGCCCCGTCGGAGTAGACGGAGTGACTCTGGAGGTCGAACGTGGGCAGGTGATTGGCGGAGGGCAAGTCCGGCAGCGTAGCTGACCGCCACTACGGGCGATGGTAGGTGAGGATGAGCGTGCCGGAGTGCAGCGGCTTGACGTCGACGAGCCGGAGAAGCACCGGATCAGCCATCTCGTCGAACAGTCGCTTGCCCTCGCCCAGCGCGATGGGGAACACCATCAGCCGGTACTCGTCAACGAGGTCGGCGGCCGCGAGCGCGCGAACCAGCAACCCGCTGCCGGCGACCAGGATGTCGCCGCCGTCCTGCTCGCGCAGGGACCTGACTTCGTCGGCGACATCGCCGCGCAGGACCGTCGAGTTGTTCCAGTCGGCGCGCTCGAGCGTCCGGGAGACGACGTACTTCGGCATCGCGTTCATCTTGTCGGCGAAGCCGACGTCGTCGGTCCTCCCCGGCCACGCCGCCGCGAACCCCTCGTAGGTGACTCGGCCCAGCAGCAGGGCCTCGTGGTCGAGCACCTCGTCGAGCTTGTACCTCATCCCGTCCGGGTCGGCGAACCGAAACGTCCAGCCGCCGTGGCGCGTTCCCTCAGCGCCACCGGGATCCTCCATCACCCCGTCGACCGACACAAACTCACTGACCACGATCCGCCGCATGCCTTCTCCTCTCGTTGAGCGCGTCGCCCAGCCGACGAACGATCGCTCGCCTCATCGACGACCGGGTCCGCCGGGTGTATCAGCTGCGGCCGGTGACGACGACCGCGCCGGGCCGCCGCGAGCCCGGCCGCGGCAGGCGCCGCAGCGCCAGCAGGCCGCCGCAGGCGACGAGCACCGCGGTGACAGCTCCCAGGCCGAGCCCGGCGCGCGGACCGAGCGCCGCCATCGTCGCGCCCACCACCGGCCCGCCGATGGGGGTTGACCCCTGGAAGGCGACGAACCACAGGGACATGACGCGGCCGCGCATGTCCGGGGCCGCATTGAGCTGAAGGGTGGAGTTGCCGGTCGACATGAACGCGATGCTGCCGGCGCCCGCCAGCGCCAGGGCGATGAGCTCCAGGGGGAGCGCCGGCGCCAGCGCGGCCAGCCCCACTGCCGCTCCGAAGACGAAGGCCGCGATCACCAGCGGGCGGAGACCGGTCCGCCCGCGCGCGGCGACGAACAGCCCACCGGCGACCGCGCCGACGCCCATCGCCGCCGTCATGAAGCCGAAGCCGGCGGCGCCGACCTGCAGGCCGCGGTCAGCCATGACCGGCAGGGAGACCTGGAACTCGTAGGTCAGGCATCCGGCGAGCGCCATCATGATCAGAGGCACGCCCAGCGTGGGGGTGTCGCGGACGTAGCGCAACCCCTCGCGCAGCTGCCCCCGGGCACGGGGCGTCGGCGGCGAGGGTGAGAGCGCGGCGCTGTCCATCGTCGTCAGCGAGAAGACGACGGCCACAAAGCTGGCCGCGTTGGCGAGGAAGCACACCCCGTCGCCGACGGTGGCGATGAGGATGCCGGCCACCGCCGGGCCGATGGCGCGTGCCGCGTTGACGAGCACCGAGTTGAGGCTGACCGCGTTGCGCAGGTGGTCGGGGCCGACGAGCTCCATCATGAACGACTGCCGGGCCGGGTTCTCGAAGGCGTTGTTGAGGCCGAGGAGCGCGGCGAGGATGCCGATCTCCCACACCGTGACCACGCCGGTCACGGTGAGAAGACCAAGGATGAGCGCCTGGACTCCCATCGCGCTCTGGAGCGCGATCATCATCCGCCGCTTGTCGACGCGGTCGGCGATGACGCCGCCGTAGGGTCCGAGGAGCAGAACCGGAAGGGTCTGAAGCGCGACGACGATGCCGAGCGTGGTGCTGGAGTGCGTCAGCGTCAGCACCAGCCACGACTGGGCGGTCATCTGCATCCAGGTGCCGATCAGCGAAACGGCTTGGCCGCCGTAGTAGCGACGGTAGTTGGGGACCGAGAGGGAGGCGAAGGTGATCCGGCCGGCGCGCACGACGCGCGTCATGGACGCCGGTCCTTGAGCTGCTCGGCCAGCCCCTCGAGCGCCGGCAGCGACCGCTCGATGAGATCACGCTCCCCGGCGGACAGGCCGGCGAGGGCCTGGTTGAGCGCGTCGGTGCGCTCCCGGCGCATCCGCTCGGCCAGCTTGCGCCCGGCAGCGGTGGCCTCCGCCCAGGCGGCCCGGCGGTCGCCGTCGTCGCTGGTCCGTGTCACCAGGCCGGCCTCGACGAGGTCGGAGATGACCCGGGAGAGCATCGTGGGGTTCAGGCCCTCGGAGGCGGCGAGGGCCGACAGGCGGACCGGCCCATTCCGGACCACGCTGAGCAGAACCGAGATCCGCGTCGGCGTCAGGCCGGCCGCGGCGCCGGCCGCGGTCGTGCGCAGCCGCCGCGACAGACGGCCGATCGCCACCCGGAGGCGGGTGGCGGTGTCGACATCGAGAACGGGGGCGGCCGGGGTCAGCTCAGGCTCCTCAGATACTTGCTTGCTGGCAAGCACTAGGTTAGCAGGGGACGGCCGCCGGCCCTCCGGAGCGGGCCGGCGCGCGCCGGGTGTGGGCGGGATCGACCGGGTGTGGGCGGGATCGACCGGGTGTGGGCGGGATCGACCGGGTGTGGGCGGGATCTACCGGGCGTCGCCGGTGGCGACGATCAGCACGTTGCAGCGCGCGTGATGCGAGACCTTGTTGGGCACGTTGCCCAAGGCCAGCCGGCGGGTGCCGTGCATCCCCTTGCTGCCGACCACGATCATCGACGCGCCGACCTCATCGGCCACCTGGAGGAGCGCGTCCGCCGGGTCGCTCTGAACGGCGTGCGGCGTCACCTCGACCCCGGCCATGCGCACCCCCGCCGTGGCCTGGCTCAGGATGCTCTCCACCGCATCGTCGGGATACGGGTGCCACACCTTCGCCGCTCCCTCGGGCGCGCCGGAGATCTTGGCGCCGCGCAGCGGTTCGAACGCCGAGACGACGTGGACGGGCGCGCTCAGCGCCTTCGCCAGCCGGACCGCCTCGGCCACGGCCTGCTTCGCCGTCTCCGATCCGTCGGTCCCCACTACGATCGAATCATCCATCTTTGAGAGATCCTCCTACAGCGCCACCAGGAGCGTAGACCCTATCCGGCCGGGCGGATCGGCGCCAGCGGCAAGTGCGGGATCGGCACCGGTCGCCCGCGCCGCGGTCTCGGGTGACGGCCGCGCGGGGGTAGGGTGGGGACATGCCGGCTCTGCTCCTGTTCAGCGACGCCGAACGCTCGCCGGCGATGCGGCATGAGGTGCCGCTCGCCATCGGCGACCCGTTCCTGTTCGTCGAGCGCGACGGCCGCCCCGTAATCCTCACCTCCAGCCTCGAACGCGACCGCATCGCCGCCGTGCTGCCCGAGGCCGAGCTGCTCGACTTCTTCGACTTCGGCTACCGGGAGCTCGCCCAGCGGCATCCGCCCGCCGAGGCGGCGCGGATCGTCGTCGTCCGGGTCCTGAGCAGCCTGGGGATCCGTGAGGCCCTCGTCCCGGGCGACTTTCCGCTCGGCGTGGCCGACGCGCTCCGCGCCGACGGTGTCTCGGTGACCGTCGACGATGCTCTGTTTGCGGCGCGCCGCCGGATCAAGGCCGGCGCCGAGCTCGACGGGATCCGGTCCGCCCAGGCCGCCGCGCAGGCGGCGATGGCCCGCGCGTCGGAGCTGCTGCGCGAGGCTCGTCCCGGACCGGACGGGTGGCTCGTCGGTGCCGACGGGCGGCCGCTGCTGGCCGAGCACGTGCGCGATGAGCTCCGCCGCGCCTGTTCCGAGCACGGCGCGACCTGCCCGGCGGACATGATCGTGGGCTCAGTCCACAACGGCTACGGGCATGACCCCGGGAGCGGGCCGCTGCCGGCCGGCCTGCCCATCGAGGTCGACATCTTCCCCCGCCACGAGGCGACCGGCTGCTGGGCCGACATGACGCGGACGTTCGTCGTCGGCTCGCCCACGCCGGAGCACGCTCGCCTGATCGCCGAGCAGGAGGCCCTGGTGCGGGCGGTGCTGGAGGAGGCGTGCGCGGCCGTCCGTCCCGGGATCACCGGCCTGGAGCTGCACACCGCGGCCTGCGACCGGTTCGAGGCCGCCGGCCGCCGCACCCAGCGCACCGCGGGTGCCGGTGAGCGCGACGGCTTTCAATTCGCCCTGGGACACGGCGTGGGGCTCGAGGTGCATGAGCCACCGAGCGTGGGGCTGTCCGGGCATGAGCCGTTCGTTGCCGGGGACGTGATCGCGCTCGAGCCCGGTCTGTGGGACGCCCGGATCGGCGGTGTGCGGGTCGAGGACCTGCTGCTGGTGACCCCGGACGGGTCCGAGACGCTGACCGAGTTTCCCTACGACCTGGCGCCACGATGACGGTGGCCGAGGCGACCCGCGGGGACTCCTATCCTTCGAGATGCCGCCGACGCCGTCTCGACGCGCCCCGCGCTACGCCCGGATCGGGCACAATGGCAACCAAGACGGTCGACAAACTCAGGAGGAAAACATGACGCTGCAGATCGGGGCAACCGCTCCGGACTTCGAGGCTCAGACCACCGAGGGTCCGATCTCCTTCCACGACTGGATCGGGGACTCGTGGGCGGTCCTCTTCTCCCACCCCAAGGCCTTCACGCCGGTGTGCACGACCGAACTCGGCTACATGGCCAAGATCAAGCCGGAGTTCGACCGCCGCAACGTCAAGATCATCGGCCTGTCCGTCGATCCGGTCGAGGAGAACACCGGCTGGGCGAAGGACATCGAGGACACCCAGGGCGCCGCGCCCAACTACCCCATCATCAGCGACGAGGACTTCAGGGTCTCCAAGCTGTACGAGATGCTGCCTGCGGACGCCGGCGGGGACGCCAAGTCCCGCACCCCGGCCGACAACCAGACGGTCCGCAACGTGTTCGTGATCGGCCCGGACAAGAAGATCAAGCTCATCCTGGTGTATCCGATGACGACCGGGCGCAACTTCGACGAGGTGCTCCGGGTCATCGATTCGCTGCAGCTGACCGCCGACCACAAGGTCTCCACGCCGGTCAACTGGCATCAGGGCGAGAAGGTGATCATCGCCGGATCGGTCTCTGACGAGCAGGCCAAGGAGATCTACCCCGACGGCTGGGAGTCACCCCGGCCGTACATCCGGATCGTCCCAGCGCCCGGACCCACCAGGTAAGGCCTCCGCGAAGGGGGAGCGGCCGCCGTGACCGCTCCTCCTCAGCGTCCTGCCTTGACGTCACGGTCCGGCGAAGGTAGGACGGGGCAGTGTTCCTGCAGTCGCTGAGGACGTACCGAAGGTCCTGGCTGTCGGCCGACGTCCTGGCGGCGGTCACGCTCCTGGTGATCGCCGTCCCGGAGCAGCTGGCCACGTCACGGCTGGCGAATATGCCGCCGATCACCGGCTTCTACGCCTTCGTTGCCGGAACCGTGCTGTTCGCCGTGCTGGGGACGAGCCGGCAGATGTCGGTGGGGGCGGATTCGACGATCGCGCCGCTGTTCGCCGTCGGCGTCACCGGGATCGCCGCCGCCGGCTCGGCGCACTACCAGCAGCTGGTGGCGATCCTGGCCGTCATGGTGGGGCTCATCGTGGCCCTCGTCTGGGTGCTCCGGCTGGGGTGGATCTCGGAGCTGCTGTCGGCGCCGATCATCACCGGCTTCCTGGCCGGCGTCGCCGTGATCATCGTCGTCCACCAGCTGCCGGATCTCCTCGGCCTGGCGGCGGCGCACGGCTCGACGGTGGACCGGATCTCGTCGGCGGCCTCCCATCTGGGAAGGGCCAGCGGCTGGTCACTGGCGATTGGGCTCGGCGTCTTGCTCGTCATCCTGATCACCGAGCGCGCCGACCGTCGGGTGCCGGGCGCGCTGCTCGCCCTGATCGGGGCGACGGCGCTGGTGGCCGTCCTTCACCTGCGCCGCCACGGCGTCGACGTTCTCGGCCCCGTCGCGCGCGTCAACCCGCGGCTCGGTCTGACCGGCCTGTCGCTGTCGGCGGTCAAGCGCCTGGTCCCGCTGGCGCTCGTCGTCGCTCTCGTCGTGGTGCTGCAGTCGGCCGCGACGACACGAGCGTTCGCCGAGCAGGGGCGCTATGACGTCGACGTCGGACGCGATCTGCTGGGGGTCGGCGCGGGCAGCGTCGCCGCCGGCCTGATCGGCGCCTTCCCGGTCAACGGCAGCCCGGCCCGCACCGGGGCGGTGGCGGCGGCCGGAGGACGGACCCAGCTGGCTGGGCTGCTCGCCGCCGTCGCGGTGGTGGCGCTGGTCCCGGCCGCGGCGGTGCTGCGCTACGTCCCGCTGGCCGCGCTGGCCGGCGTACTGCTGTTCGTCGCCATCCGCCTGTTCCGCGTTCGCGATCTGGTGGCGATCGCCCGCTTTGACCGGATCGAACTGGCGCTGGCGATCGTCACCCTGCTCGCGGTCGCGCTGATCGGCGTGGAGCAGGGAATCCTGGTCGCGATCGGCCTCGCCATCCTCGAGCGCACGCGCCTGACGGCCCGTCCCCAGGTCCACGTCCTGGGCCGGATCGCGCACACGACGAGCTGGGTACCGCTGAGCGGCGCCGCGGACGCGGAGGCCGTGCCCGGGGTCCTCGTCGTCCTGTTCGCCGTCCCGCTGTGGTACGCCAACGCCGTCAACTTCCGCGGCGAGTTCGAGGCCGCCCGCCACCGCGTCACCGGAGAGCTGAAGGTGGTCGTGCTCGACACGCTGGGGATGAGCGACCTCGACTTCACCGGGGCGCGCGCCCTGCATCGCGTGCTCGACGGGCTGGAGCGGGATCAGGTCGTCTTCGCGGTCGCCCGGGCGGGACACCACCTGCGGGAGAACCTGGCCCGCAGCGGCCTGCTCGCGCGCATCGGCGAGGACCGTTGCTTCAGCTCGGTGGACGAGGCGGTGCGGGCGCTGATGCCGGCCGCCGGCGCTGCCCCCGGCGTGACCCGCTGAGCGATGCCGCTAGGCGAGTCTGGCGTAGTCGTCGGCCCTCCAGGCCAGCAGCGCCAGGAGCTGGACCATCGCGCTCTGGTCCAGAAGCGACGGCGGCCGGCCGGGGAAGCGGAAGCAGTCGTCGCCGTCGCGACAGGCCGCCCAGGCGTGATCGGCGTAGCTGCGCAGCGCTCCGATGATGTCGGACCGCAGGCCGGTGTCGGCCGTGTGGGCATGCAGCCGGAGGAGGTTGCGGAAGAAGATGGCATTGAACGCCGGGGGCTGGCGCTCGTAGGCGCCCCCGTAGTGGCGCAGGGCCTTCCGGGCGATGGCGATGGCCCGTGACGTGTGCGCGCCGGAGTCCGCGTCGCCGGCCCGGGCCAGCAGCACGTTGAGGCCGATCATGCTGCCCTGGTTGTAGCTCCACAGGGCGCGGTCGATCGAGCCGTCCCCGCGGATCTTGTCCCAGAACAGGCCGGTGCCCGGTACGTCGCCGCCGGTATCGGCCGTCCGGCGGGCGGCGTCGAGCTCGCCGTTGACCCACTCGTACATCTCCCGGGAGCCGACGGCGTCCGGCCGGCCGCGGCCGAGGTCGGCGCCGAGCTCGGCGAGGTGCAGACCCAGCTGCGCGTTGGGCGCGCTGGACACCGTGTTGCGGTCGTGGTTGCGCCGGCCGACGCCCCGGCCCTGCTCCACCCAGAAGACGCCCCCGGGGGCCGGGACGTCTCGGCGGCGGTCCCAGCCGTCCACGGCGAAGCGGAACAGGTCGGCCGCCCGATCGAGGCCGCCCGTTCCCGGGCGCATCCGTTCGAGCTGGACGAGGACGAGGCCCACCCAGGCGTTGTCGTCGTAATAGCGATCGCCGCCCCACCAGGTTCCGGCGACATCCGACGAGTACGCCGGCCACGGGCCCCGCGGGTCCCAGTACCGATCGAGGGCCTCCAGATGCTCGCCGATCGCCGCGTCGCCGTCGAAGCCCTCGGCGGCGGCGAGGTGAGCCCCCGTCAGGTCCAGCACGCCGGCGAACGCGCGGATGAACGGCCACAGGTGTGCCGCCGCCCCGGGCGGATGCGGCCGGCCGTCGCGGCGGTACCCGCCCCGCCTGGCCGAGAAGCGTCGCCGCATGGCGCGGTAGGCCCGGACCGCGCGATCGGCGTAGGCCTCAGGCGAGACGGATGGATCGGACATCAGCTGCGCTCCTTGTCGCTTGAGTTGGGCTCGGACAGTGGTGGAGGAGGGGGCCAGTAGGCTCAGAGCATGGTCCATTCCACTCCGGAGATGATCCGCGAGCTGCTGACGGAGACGCGGACCTGGACCGTGGTCGGCTGCTCGCCGGACTCCCGCCGGGATTCGCATCGCATCGCGCGCCTGCTGCAGCAGCGGGACTTTCGCGTGATCCCGGTCAACCCGGCGGTCGGCGAGCTGCTGGGCGAGCGGTGCTATCCGAGCCTCCAAGACATCCCGTCCGCGGAGGATGTGGACGTCGTCGACATCTTCCGGCGGGCCGACCAGGCCGGCCGGCACGTCGATGAGGCGATCGCGACCGGCGCGCGGGGCGTGTGGCTGCAGCTCGGCGTCGTCGACGAGGCCGCCGCTGAGCGGGCGCTGCACGCCGGGCTGCGGGTCGTCATGGATCGCTGCCCGGCGATCGAGCTTCCGCGACTGGCCGCCGCGTAGGATCTCCGCGCCTGCCGCCGGCGCTGTCCGGGGTCCACGGGCGCCGGACCTCGGCCGCCGGCACCGCACGCTTAAAGCGGAGGTGTCGGAGATCGGACATCCGTCCAGTCGCGATTAAAGCGACGCGCGCGACCGTCCGATACACGGGTGGATGCGTCTGCCTGTGCCGTCAGCCGGTATACCGCTGCTGCTCGCTGGGCTGCTGCTCGCCACCGGGTCCGCGGCGGCGGGAACGGGTGCGCACGCGTCGAGGCCGCCGGGGACCGGCCCCACCGGTGATCCCAGCCCGGCGCCCACCGCCGCATCACAGGCGGCGACGCTGGCTCAGATGACCGGGCTGTCGCCCCAGCAGATCTCCACCCGCCGGACGTGCGCACCTCCGGCGCCGGGCCAGGCGTCCTGCGACGCCAACATCGCCGTCCTGCGCTCCAGCGGCGCCCTCGTCCGACCGCGGGTGCACCCCCAGAAGGCGCTGACCGACGTCCAACAGCGGCGGGGGTCCGGGCGGCTGTCGCGGGTCGCCGTGCAGATCGGCGGGACGGGACCGGTGAGTCCGGCCGATGCCTCCGCCGGTCAGCCCGCTCCGGCCGCCGGCACGCCGGCCTGGCTGCAGCAGGCCTATGACCTCAGCTATCTCTCGGCCACGCAGGGCGCGGGCGACACCATCGCCGTGATCGACGCGTACGACGATCCCACGGCCGAGTCGGATCTGGGGATCTTCCGCTCCACCTACGGGCTTCCGGCGTGCACCACCGCCAACGGCTGCTTCAAGAAGGTCAACCAGTGGGGGTACGCTCGGTCGCTGCCCGCGCCGAACTCCGGCTGGGAGACCGAGGAGGCGCTCGATCTCGATGCGGTCTCGTCGCTGTGCCCCAACTGCCACATCATCCTGGTCGAGGCCAGGTCCGCCTCCGAGGCCGACCTGGCCCAGGCGATGTCCGAGGGCGTGAAGCTGGGCGCCAACCAGCTCTCCAACAGCTGGTCGATCGTCTCCACCACGCCGCTCACCGACAGATTCACGTGGTCCGGCGTGGCCACGGTGGCCGCCACAGGCGACTACGGCTACCACGATCACCTCGACCCGTACAACCCTCCCGGTGACGCCTACCCGGCGGCGGCGCCCGGGGTGACCGCCGCCGGCGGCACGACGCTGGCCGCGGCCAACGTCGCCCGCGGGTTTGGGGAGGCGGCCTGGTCAAGCGCCGGCTCCGGCTGCGATACGGCCGAGCCGAAGCCGTCCTACCAGTCCGACCCCGGCTGCGCCGGCCGCTCGTACGCGGATGTCTCGGCCGATGCCGATCCGAACACCGGCCTGGGTGTGTATGACACCGGCAGCGGCGGCTGGGTGCTGGTGGGCGGCACCAGCCTGGCGACGCCGCTGATCGCGGCCGGCGAGGCCGTCACCGGCGTCGCCGGATCGACGCCGCAGTGGGCGTACACCGACCAGGCGCTGCTCAACGACCCCATCTCCGGCTCCAATGGCGCCTGCCCCGCCGGCATCTTCGGCATCTGCAACGCCGGCCCGGGCTACGACGGCCCCACGGGCGTGGGCTCTATCTCCGGCCAGGTGGCCACCGGCGGCCCGGGCATCGGCGGGCCACCGATGAGCAACGGCCTCAGCTACGCCGCGAGCGTGACCGCGACGTCGGCCAGCATGGTCGGCGGCGTCTACCCCAACGGCAGCGACACGACGTACTGGTGGCAGTACGGCCCCACCACCGCCTACGGGCAGGTGACGCCGTCGACCGACGTCGGCTTCGGGACCGCGCCGGTGCCCGTTTCGGACACGCTGTCCGGCCTGAGCCCGTCGACGACCTACCACTATCGCCTCGTCGCCAGCAACAGCGCCGGCACGACGTACGGCTACGACTATGCGCTGACGACCGCAAGCGATCCGTCGGTTTCGAGCCAGGGCGTGTCGACCGGCAGCACCACGAGCCAGAGCCAATCGGCGACCGTCCCGTGGCTCACGACGTCGGATTCATCGGCTCCGGTCATCACGTCCACCACGACGACCACCACCCCCGCGCCGGTCACGCCCGCGCCGACGACACCGCCCGTCTCGACCTCGACGACCATCTCTCCGACGACGCCGCCCGCGACGCTCTCCAGGACTCCGGCGCCGGTCATCGCCGGGGCGCCCCGGCTCGGCGGTACGGCACGGGTGGGAGCGGTCCTGCGCGTGACGGGCGGGGCCTACCGAGACGGCGTCGTCACCGCGGTGCGGTTTGAGCGGTGCTCGCGTACCTGCCTCCCGTCCGGTCGCGCGGGCTCGGCGTCGCACACCCTGACCGCCGCCGACGCCGGCTACTTCTTGCGCGCCCGGGTCACGGTGAGCGGTCCCGGCGGAGTCGTCTCCACGTGGGCGACCGGCCTGATCGGTCCGATCCGCTCCCGGTCGGCGGGAGCCGCCGTCCTGGCGCTGGGGACGGCCACGATCCGGGGAAGCGCGGGCCGCCCGCTGGCGCGGGTGGTCACGCGGCGCAGCCGTATCCTCGCCGGCCACCACGCCTCCGTCCCCGCCGCCCCGTCCGCGGTGGCCCAGCTGACACGCGTCTCCGCCATTCGTAGCGCCCTCCGGGTCTGGGTCTGCGTGGTGGCCCGCTCCGCCGTCGTCTCGTGCACCGCGCCGATGACGGTGCGCGGCGCCGCCGGCGTGCGCCTCACGCTGCGCTCCGGCCAGCGCGCCGAGCTGGTCGCCGTCGTGCGGCCCTGACGCCGCGCCGACCTGATCGCCGTCGCGCGGCCTGACACCGCGCCGACCTGGTCGCCGTCGCGCGGCCTGACACCGCGCCGAGCTGAGCTCACAGCTCAGGCCGGATCTTCACGACTCGCCAACACGACCCCGCGCCGGCTGCCATAGATTCGCCGCGACGGCGGGCGCGACCAGAGCACGTCCGCCGTCGGCGTCGCCTGTCACCGGGGGTAGCGGCGAGCAGGTGCACACATGGAGCAACCTCAAACGAAGGGAGTGGGGCCGATGGTCGGTATCGGCCGGCGCCCGGCGCGTCGTGCTGTGTCGGTGGCGCCGCACTCATGGGCGGGACCGCGCCGGGTGTCTCCGCGGTATGGAGCTACCTCGACAGCTCGACAGCCTGTCCTACCGGGTGTGGGACAGCTGCGCCACGAGCGCCTACTACCTCCTCAACAACCTGATCCTGTGCGCAGATAGCTCCGCGCCGATCGTGGGCCAGTGGACCTGGGGCGGCACCGTGAACGTCGGCGTGTTCAGCGTGCCGTCGGCGTTGTCGCTGGGTTACTTCGGCGAGGGCTTCAACCACGGCAATCCCACCCCGGACTACTGCGGGATCTGCGATCCGATGCAGTACTCGAGCCAGATCATGACCAACCCGGCGCTGCGCGCCAACACCGAGCACGGGCTCGACGACTTCCGCGCGGCCGTCGCCACCGGAACACTGCCGGCGGTCTCGTTCCTCAAGCCCGGCAACGACGACGGCCATCCGGGGTATTCGACGCTGGCGCATATGAGGCCTTCGTCGAGCAGGCCGACAACGAGGTGCAGAACCAGCCGGCGCTGTGGGACAACACCGCCCGGAGCAACCCGTATGTTCCGCAGAACCGTCCCGCGGCCGGCGACCTGTTCGACATGTTCGTTTTGAGCCACCCGCAGGCGGCGTTGCGGCGGGCCGATCTGCCGCACCTGCGCGGCGGCGGGCGGATGAGCCGAGAGCTGGTGCACATCCCCAACGCGCTGCGGTAGCCAGAGCACCGGCACCCGGACCGGCGGTGTCCGAGGACACCGCCGGTCCGTGGGGGGGCGGGTGGGGGCTAAGCCGATACGAGACCGTCGAGCGCAGCGCCGACGCGGCGCGGGCGCCGGGGGGTGCCGACGTCCAGGAGGGTGCGGACGTGGGCGGCGGCGTGTTGGGCGGCGTCGAGTTCGCGTTCGTCGGGGGTGGTGTGGATGACGGCGAGGAAGGCGTCGACGACGGTGGGGTCAAATTGGGTGCCGGCGGCGGCGCGTAGTTCTTGGCAGGCGCGGTCGTGGCCGATGGCGGGGCGGTAGGTGCGGTTGGCGGTCATGGCTTCGTAGGCGTCGCAGACGGAGACGATGCGGGCGCCGAGGGGGATTTGGTCGGCGCGGAGTCCGTCGGGGTAGCCGGTGCCGTCCCAGCGTTCGTGGCTGGCGCGGACGAGGCGGGCGACGGGGCGTAGGGCGGGGGCGCCGTGGAGGATGCGTTCGCCGAGGATGGTGTGTTGGTGGATGAATTCCCACTCGCCGGGGCTGAGGCTGGTGGGTTTGTTGAGGATGGCGTCCGGGATGCCGACCTTGCCGATGTCGTGCAGCTCCGCCGCTCTGGCGATGTAGTCGAGCGTCTCGCCCGTCTGGCCGAGGCGCCGGGCGACGCGGGTGGCGAGCTGGGCGACGTTTGAGGAGTGCTCGTCGAGGTCTGGCTGTTTGGCGTGCATGGTGCGCAGGAGGACCTCGCCGGCCTGGCTGCGCGCCGCGCTCGAGCGGCTGCGCTTGTTGGCGTACATGCGTTCGTCGGCGACCTGGAGGGCGTGTTCGGCGCTGTCGGCCTCGTGGGGGAGCAGGACGACGCCCAGCGAGGCGTGGATCGCGAACTCCACGCCGGTCTCGGTCAGCGCGGCCGCGGTGCGGATGATCAGTGCGTCGGAGTCCTGGCCCTGGAGGTCGAGGTGGGTGCAGAACTCATCGCCACCGAGGCGATAGGCCCGGCCACAGCCCTCAACGGCGCGCTGGAGCTTCTCGCCGAGGCGGGCCAGCAGCGCATCGCCGGCGACGTGGCCGAAGGTGTCGTTGTAGTCCTTGAAGCCGTCCAGGTCGAACAGCAGGAGCAGGGACGGCCGGGCGGCCGTCTCCCCCCGGAACGCGCTCTCCAGGTCCGCGCTCAGCTTGCGCCGGTTGCCCAGACCGGTCAGCGCATCGGTCATGGCCTGCTCGCGAATGGCGTGATGGGTCAGGATCTCGCCGGCCGCCAGCTCGGCCTTGCCGATCAGTTCCACGATCAATGCGATCTCGTCCTCCTCGAACGCCCGCCCGGGGCGGGCCAGCCACAGCGATCCGATCACCTCGCGCGGCGAGGTGGTGATCGACATCGGGACCCGGAGCCGCCACACGTCCGCCTGACCGATCTGGACCGGCCCGGTCCGGCCGCCGGTGCTGGGGAACTCGACCAGGTCCAGCCACCGCTCGTCGCCGTGGGACAGGTGAACCGGCGCCGGCCCGTCGATGAGCTCCAGCCGTCCGGCGGCGGCGTCGAGGGCCTCCACCGACCCGTGCAGGAGGATCTCCAACAGCCCGGTGAGCTCGAGCTTGGCGGCAAACGCGTCGCCGAGCCGGCGGACCGCCGACTGCAGGCGGGCGCGCTCCTGCTCGACGAGCATGAGCCGGCGGTGGGCCTGCTCGATGCGCTGACTGCGGTCGCGGGCCAGCAGCCACAGCAGGAACACCAGAGGCAGGACGAACAGGATGGCGCCGGCGTGCTGGCGGGTGGCAAGTGCGGCCAGGAAGCCCAGCGGGGCCAGGGACGCATCGACGGCCCAGACCAGGGCGATCACCCGCATCTGCACCCGGACGTCCGGCATCGAGCCGCTCAACCACAGGCGGGCCACACAGCTGATGAAGTCGACCAGGCATCCGGCGGCGAATGCGACGGCCAGGAGGGGGAGCTGGCCGAAGCCGATCGAGGGCGAGCCCGCCAGGAGCAGCACGAGCGCCGGTCCGACCGCGTGCCAGGCGTCCGGGACCGCCGACAGGACGCGCCGGGGCGGGATACGGCCCAGCGCCGCGTCGAGGGCGTTGCCGCTGACCAGGCCGACACCGACCGCCACCGGCACCGCCGCCGGAGGCAGCATGAGGAGCATGGGGACGAGGATGAGCTGGGTCGGCACCACGTACCCGGTGCCGACCGGGAACTCGATCCGCGCCACCAGCGCATAGACGATCGTCAGCAGCACCGCGACCGCCGGTCGCAGGCCCGGCAGGGCGCCCGCCCTCAGCAGCGCGACGGCGGCGACGATGAACAAGCCGGCCGCCCCGGCCTCCACCAGCAGCTCGCGCTCGGAGGCGCGCCGCTCGCGGCGCTCCCAGCTGCCCTCGAGCAGCCGCTCGGTCGCCGACTCCAGCGTTTGTTCGGAAGAGAATGCCGTGCTCATGGGTTCACGCCCGCTTGAAGTACCGGTGACGCCATCCCGCGTCAGCCGGAGCGCCAGGGGTCGACGTAGATGTCATCGAGCTGCCAGGCGCCCGCCGTCGCCGGCACCGAGAACTGCAGCGCCGCCATGACCGAGGCGCCGTTGGGAATGGCGGCGGTGTCGCCGGCGATGGGCTGCGTGGGCGCCCACGCCGGCATCGAGCCGTCGGCGAGGTCGGCGACCGCCACCGTCGCCACGCCGTGTGCGGTCTGGACCAGGGCCTGGATCTGGAGATCGCTCCCGGCCGACATCTGTTGGGCGAAGAAGCGCAGATCGGACATCGTGTCGTCAACGCAGAAGTAGGGCGACGTCGCGCTTCCCCCCGCCTGGATCGCCAGTGATTGGGCATCGGACGGGCCGCCGACGTTGAATGGCTCGTTGCCCGCGGTCAGGGTCGCGTTGTTCAGTGTCCAGCCGACCTGATCCGGCGTCCCCTCAAACGAGCCGCCCGGAACGAGGAAGTAGCTGTTGGCATCTCCCCACTGCGAGAACGGGCTGCTGAGGGGCTGGGCCGGGCAAGAGGCAAACGCCGCGCCCGTGCCGGCGAAGAAGACACCGCAGGCGATCGCCAGGATACGGCGGAGCGCCGTACGCGCACGCGGGTGGATGACCAATGGCAACGAAAGACCTCCAGGCTGCCGCCGTCCATGGCGCACGATCCATTGTCTTAGTCGGCAGCTGGGCCGTCTCCCGCGAGACCCCTGGCTTTGCGTCCCCGCCTCACGGCGAGTTTGCCTTTGGTCGACATACGACTCGTCGGCAGGACGCGCGCCGGGCTTTAGACAAAAACCAGTCGATTGGACGTTTGTTCGAGTCCGGCTCGCGCGCGTGGCCGCTCAGGCGGCCGGATCGTCCGCGAAATCGGCCTCCACGCCGAGCTCATCACGCAGTCCTCGCGCGCCGGCATCGGTGATTCGGAGCGCCCGGCTCCGGGCCTGGCGCTCCAGCCAGCCGTGCTCCAGCATCCAGGTCGTCAGCGCCCGCCCCACGTCGCCGGAGAGGTGGTGGGCCTGCTCGGTCCAGTCGACGCAGTAGCGCAGGGGGATCCCGCGGGCCTCGTCCGCGGGGAGCGGCACGCCCAGCGCACGCAGCCGGGCGCCTCCGGACGGTGTCAGCTCATAGCGCAGGTCGCGGCCGCGGCGCGACAGGCGGTCCTCGCGGGCCTGCTCCGGGTGGTGGCGGCCGTCGCCGCCGGTGACCAGCCGTTGCTGGATGAGCGCCCGGAACACGGCCACGCCGAGCCGGCCCGCCACGTGGTCGTAGCACGTCCGGGCACGGCGGAGCGCGTGCGCCCGGGTGCCCTCGCGCAGAGAGCGCACCGGCGCGGCGGGCGCCAGTCGTGCCAGCGTCTCGATCATCTCGCCGACCTGGGGGCCCGCCAGCTCGTAGTACCGATGCCGGCCCTGCTGGCGCACGGACAGGAGTCCTGCGTCCAAGAGCCGGCTGAGATGCCCGCTGGCCGTCGACGCCGCGATTCCGGCCTCGGTGGCCAGGGTGGTTGCGGGCAGAGCGCGGCCGTCGGCGAGGGCCAGGAGGATCCTCGCGCGGGCCGGCTCGGCGAGCACGCCGCCCAGAGCGGCTAGATCGGCGTCGCCGTGCATGGTGGCTGGGAGAACGGATATGGGGACATGGTGGCAATGGTGGCGCGAGAACGTTTCGGTGTGGGCCGAAACGTCGTGCCGCCAACGTCGTGGCCATGCCCGGACACGACCACACCCGACTTCCCGTCACGTATCTCGCCGTCCTCGCCGCAGCGGTCGTCTGCTACGCGCCCTGGGAGCGGTGCTGTCGATCCTTCCGCGCTACGTGCCGGAGCAGCTGGGCGGGGGACCGACGGCGGTCGGTCTCGCCGTGGGGGCCCCGGCGCTGACCGGCCTGCTGGCGCGCCCGGCCGGTGGTCGCCTGGCCGATCGGCTGGGCCCGCTGCTCCCGTTGGTCATGGGTGCCGGAGTCATGGCCGCGGGGGCCCTGCCGGCGGCGGGGTCGGCGACGCTGGGCGGGCTGCTCATCAGCCGTCTCGCCGTTGGCGCGGGAGAGGGCCTGATGATGAGCGCCGGCGTCCTGTGGCTGCTCCGCCTGGCCGGCCCCCGGCGGCGCGGCCGGGCGCTGGGGCACATCGGCCTCGCCAATTACGGCGGTCTGGCGCTGGGGCCGTTGCTGGCCACCGCGCTGGGCGGGGCTGCGCACGCCGCCACGGTGCTCTGGGTCTCCGCCGCGCTGCCACTGTTGGGGGGCGCGGCGGCGGTCGCCGTGCACCGGTCCGGCCCCCGCATCGCCGGCGCGGTCCCCGCCGGATCGGCGGCGACGCGCCCGTCGACGCGGGCGCTCCTGCGCCGCACCGCGCCCGCCGGCGCCGGACTCCTGCTCGTCAACGTCGGCTATGTGTCGGTGCTGTCGTTCGGCGCGGCGGTGGCCCGCGGCCGCGGAACGGGGTTGGGGACGTTCGTCGTGCCGGTGTTCGCCGTGGCGATCATCGCCACGCGGACGCTCGGCGCGTGGATCCCGGACCGGCTCGGCGGTGGGAGGACGGTGGTGGCGTTCGCCGGCGCCGAGGCGGTGGGGCTGGTCGTCTTCGCCGCCGCGTCCGCCGCGCCCGTCGCCCTCGCCGCGCTTCTGACGTTGTCGGTGGGCAGTCGCTGGCCGTGCCGGGGCTGGGCCTGCTGGCGCTCGCCGGCGTGGCGCCGGAGAATCAGGGTGCCGCCGCCGGCCTGTTCTTCGCCTGGTTTGACGCCGGCGTCGGTCTCGGCGGTCCCGGTGTCGGTGCGGCGGCATCGGTTGCCGGAGCCGGGGGTGGGCTCGACGTCGCCGCGGCGGCGGTGAGCGCCGCCATCGTCATCGCGCTCGTGGTCGGCTCAGCCGGCTCACCAGCCGCCTCGGAGCGCCAGCTGGACCGCCAGGCCCAGGCCGAGGAGGACGACGAGCCAGCGCAGCACGGTGGCGGGCAGGCGCCGGGCTACGACCGGTCCCACCGTGCTCCCGGCGAACAGTCCCACCCCCAGCGGGACGACCGCCGACCAGTCGACCGATCCAAACACGATGAGCCCGGCGCTGGAGGCGATCGTGCCCGCGCCGATCACCATGTTCTTCAGCGCGTTGGCGCGGGCGAGATGGCTCTCGACGGTCACCGTCAGCAGCGCGAGCGTCATCACACCTGATCCGGCGCCGAAGAAGCCGTTGTAGGCCGACAGCGCCAGGAGTCCGCCGGGGAGGGCCACGCCACGCCGGTGGCGGCGATCGGCGTGGCGCGCCGCCAGCCGGGGCTGGAGGAGGAGGGCCAACGAGCCGAGGGCCACCAGGAACGGCACCACGCGGGCAAAGATCCCCGGCGGAGTGAGCAGCAGCAGCGCGGCTCCGGCTGCTCCTCCGAGCGTCGCCAGCACGATCCATGGCCGGAGCCATGAGCTGCGGCCGCGCAGCTCCGGGCCGGAGGTGAGCGCGGACCCGGGCCAGCAGCAGACGAGCGCGACGATGTTGGCGATGTTCGCCGGCAGGGCAGGCACGCCGACGGCGAGCAGGGCGGGGTAGGAGACGAGAGAGGTGATGCCGCCGGCCGTTCCCACCAGTCCGGCGACGGCGCCGGCACCGATGAGGATTGTGGCGTCAGGAGCTGAGATCACGCGGGCCTTTGGTGTGATGCCCGGCCGATGGCCGGGTCGGCTGATGGACACCTTAACTGAGCGGAGGCCGCGTCTGGCGGATGGGGCGCGGCTGTCTTTGACAACCGGAGGCTACCTCCGCTATAGTTCCGGAGGCAGCCTCCATTTCCCCGTCCAAGGAGCCGTATGCTCAGCACCCTTCAACCGAATGTGGGCGCGTCGCCGGCCGGCCGCCGGCGCGCAGAGAGAGTCGCCGATGCAGTGGTGGCCGGATACATCCGTGAGATCTCCCGTCCGGCGCGGCCGGCGATTGCGGAGACGTCGCCACGGGCGACGTCGCCGAGCCTGACGTCGCCTCGCGCGCTCTCGCGCGCTGCCGATGCGGCCCGCCTGCGGGCCGGCGTCCGCCGGCGCGAGCACGCCACCCTGCGCCCCCGTCCGTCCACCGTGCGCGCCGCCTGCCTGGGGGCGTGACCGGGAGCGGCCGGCGCAGGCCGGCCGGCTGGGAGCGGCCGGCGCAGGCCGGCCGGCTGCCGTACGATCTCCGCATGACGGACGAGAGCTCTGTCGCCTCGCTCCGGGGCGCACAGCTCGGGGGGGCCGGCAGCGACTTCGTCATCGTCGAATGGAGTGACTCCGGTGACTCCGGGTGGGACTGGATCGCTCCGCTCCATGTGCACCATCACGACGACGAGGCGTGGTATGTCCTGCAGGGCGTGCTCCGGTTTCGCATCGGCGACGACGTGTTGGAGCTCGGACCCGGCGGCGCGGCGATGGCCGCCAAAGGCGTCCCGCACGCGTACGGCAACGCGCGCCGGGGGCAACCGGCCCGGTATCTGCTGGTGTTGACCCCCCGGATCCGGGCCCTGGTGGAGGCGTTGCACGCGCCGGGCGCCGACGACTATGCGGCGATCTTCCGCGCCCATGAGTCCGAGCTGCTGAGCTGACCGGGACCGGGTGTGTGTGCCGGATGGCGCACAGGCAGTCGTTCAGCTGACGTGGTGAGCGGCGGTTGGCCCTGGCACGGTGTTGGCATGTCCACACCATCTCTCACATCACCGCAGTCGTTGCATCGTCCCGTCAGCCAGCGCACCGTGATGATCGTCGGCGTGATCGTGGCGATCGCGCTGGCGGTCACGCTGCTCGCGCTCACCGCCACCACCAAGACGCGGTCGGTGTCACCCCGCCTCGTCCAGGCCGCTCCACCCGCGACCGCGGCCGCCCAGGGTTCGGACGCCGCTCACTTCCGTATCACCTCGAGCGCTCCCTCTGTCCCGTCGAGCGGTATCGGTCACCGGTAGCGGACGCCCTGCCGGTCGAGTTCGGCGTGAACTGCAGCAAGGTCCACGCGGTCGAGATCGCGCCCGGTCTTGAGTGACAGGGCGCCGGCGATGCCGGCGCCCTGTCCAGCCACCGCGCAGCAGGCCATGTTCCGGGTGGCGGCGTGGGCCAGGCGATCGCCGCCGATCGCGCGGCCGGTCACGAGCAGGTTCCTCACCCCCTGCGGCAGCATCGCGCGATAGGGGACGTGCATGTAACGGCCGGTGGTGGGGAGGATGAGCACGCCGTAGCCGTCGATGAACTCCGGGTAGATACCGATCGAGTCATCGAACCGGGCCTCGCCCCGGACGTCGGCCTCGGTCAGGTTGTAGACGGCGTCGATCTTGCGGGTGTCGCGAATGCCGATCGTCATGCCGAAGTTGCGCAGGCGGGCGTCGGCGCAACCGGGGGTGTACCGCCGGAGTGCGTCGATCGCCAGCATGGCCTGGCGGCGCCCCTCGATCTCAAACCGCGTCAGGCTGTCCGGATCGGTGCCATCACAGCCGTCCAGGTGGATGAGGTTCATGTAGGTGAGCTCGCCGGAGTCGTGCACCGCGCCCCATGTCCCCGCGATGGTCGTGAGCTGCGGCGGGATGAGGCCTTCCCGAATGGCCTGCGAGAACGGCTTGCGCAGGAAGGGCGAGAACAGGGCGTCCTCCTTGCCGGAGGTCTCGACCGACCACTCGCCGGCCGACCAGTCGGCGTAGGTCTGCGGGTCGGCACGGACGCCGTCCAGGAACGCCTGCTTGTCGACCCCGGACAGGTGGAACATCACCGAGGCGGCCTGCATGTGCTCCGGTGGGGTCTTGACGGTCGCCGCTCCGGCGCGCTGGGCCACGTCGGCGTCTCCCGTGGCGTCGATGACGATACGGGCGAGGATGGCTTCGCGCCCCGCCTTGGACTCCACGATCACCCCGGCGATCGTGTCCTCGTCCATCACCGGCGCCACGAATGTGCGGTGGAGCATTGGGTGCACACCGGCCTCCTCCACCAGCCGGTCAGCGACCACCTTGAAGCTCTCGGCGTCGATCTCGTGCGAGAGCGACTGGGACTCAGGCACAGCCGCCCCCATCGCCTTCGCGCGCTCCTCAAACTCGCGTCCGAGGCCGCCGGCCTCGACGGTCTGCTCGTGCCGGTACCACGCCAGCCCCTCGACGCCGACGACCGTGAGGTTCCCGCCAAAGCAGCCAAAGCGCTCCAGCAGCGTCACCGCGGCCCCGGCCCGCGCCGCGGCGAGCGCGGCCGATAGCCCGCCGGGTCCCGCCCCCACGACGAGGATGTCGGTGCGGTGGACCACCTCGATCTCACGGGCGGGCTCTGTGATGTGGCCGGCGTTGGACCGCATGGCACCGGCCTCTCTAGCAGATGCCCATCGCCGGACGCGCGGCGATGGCGACGACCCCGGTCACCGGCTCGCTTTCGTGGGCGGCGGGGCGGCCGCCCGGAGGCCATCGCCACGCCGAGGTCGCGGCGGTTCTAATAGCGGCGCTGGATGCGCGCCAGCCGGTCTGCCGCCTGCGGATCCCAGGTGTGGAGGATGGAGCGGCGGCCCCTCGAGCTCCCGTCTCCGGGGTGCGTGGCGGTGGGGCCGGAGTGGCTGGGCGGCGCAAATGGCGCCAGACGCCGGTCGGCCGTGGAGAGCGCAGCCATCAGGCGCGGGGCGCGATGGGTGTGGCGCTCCGGGATGCGGACTCGGCCATCCGATCGGATGTAGAAGAACATCACCGGCCGGGATGGAACGTGGTCGGCGCACTGGCGATGCGTGGCATCTCCCTCAGGCCAGGTGCAAACCAGCCCGGACTCGAACAGGACACCGCGTCCGCGGGTGCCGGGCGTCCACCACAGCCGGTGCTCGTGGTTTGCCTGGTGGGTGGTCTCAGGGGTGCTCATCGTTGGATAGTTCGGCGCAGGCCGCCCGTGCTTGAGTGGCTTTGGGGTCCGAAACGGCTCGGTCCCATAATGATGCTATTCTAAGCAGCATCATGTTCCGGCTCGACGTCGATCGCGAACGGCCGAGCGATCTGCACGAGCAGGTTGCCGGTGAGATCCGCCGGGCCATCGCCGAGGGCGAGGCCAAGCCCGGCGAGCGCCTGCCTCCGGCCAAGGACCTCGCCGCCGTGGTCGGTGTCAACACCAACACCGTGCTGCGCGCGCTCCGGACGCTGCGCCAGGAGGGCCTGCTCGAGTTCCGGCGCGGCCGGGGCATCACGGTCGCCGGCACGCCTGAGCGCGGTGCCGTCACCGCCCGCGCCCGCGAGCTCGTCCGCTTCGCCGGGCAGCAGGGCTACACCTCAAACGATGTGATCCAGATCATCCAGTCGCTGGGGTGACACCGCCGTCCTCAGCGGCTGGGAGTGAAGCGGTTGACCAGCCGCGCCCGCCCGGCCGGCCCTCGGCCCGTGTCCTCGACCCGGTCGGCGCTGGCCAGGACCGCCGTGATCAGGCGCTGGGCGACGAGGCGCGCCGGCTCGACCTCCCAACGGCCGCTGCGGTGACCGACCCACGGCAGCGAGGTCAGCTCGGTATCGCGATCGAGGATGAGGTCGGCGAGCGTGCGCCCGCACAGGCTGGACGCCACCAGGCCATGACCGGCCAGCCCTCCCGCCCGGGCCATCCCGGTCGCCCGGTCGAACGAGATGGACATGCTCCAGTCGCGGGGTACCGCGAACACCCCTCCCCAGCGGTGGGTGACGGCGGCCTGGGCGGCCGCCGGGAACCAGGCGCGCAGAGTGCGTTCCAGTTCGAGGTGCACCTCTGGTGAGCGCTCGTCGCCGGCGCGGATCTCGCTCCCCAGGCGATACCAGGCTCCCCGCCCCCCGATGGCGATCCGGTCGTCGACTGTCCGTTGCGCATAACTGAACAGGTGGCGTTGGTCGGCGACCGTCTCGCACCGCGCCCAGCCGATCGCAGACCACGTCCCCTCGTCCAGGGGCTCGGTGGCGATCATGTGGGCGAACACGGGCAGGTACCGGCGGTGCTGACCGGGCAGGTCCACCGTGAATGCCTCGGTTGCCTGGATGACGATCCGCGCCCGCGCCGTGGCCGGGGCGCCCCCGGCGCCGGGCGCGCACTCGACCTGTCCCGGTTCGATGCTTCTCGCCGGCGAGCGTTCGAAGATCCGGACCCCCCGGCGCTCGCACGCCTCGGCGAGTCCGCGCACGAGACGTCCCGGCTGGACGCGGGCGCAGTGCGGCGTGTAGGCGCCGCCGACCACGCCGGCGATCCGGACGCGCGCCGCGACCTCGTCAGTGCTCAGCAGCTCGACATCGCTCTCACCCAGGCCAAGCTGGCGACGGCCGGAGACTCCGCGGCGCACTCGCTCGAGCTGCGCCGGGCTGGTGGCGATTCGCAGCGAGCCGCCCTTCATCCAGCCGCACCGGATCCCCTCGTCCGCCACGACGTCGCCGATCCAGTCGATGCCGTCGATCATTGCGCGCTCAGCGCGCCGCACGCTCTCCCAGCCGCCGCGGGGGAGGTATGCCCGGGGTTCTCCGGCGATCCCGGCCGAGACGAAGCCGGCGTTGCGCCCCGCCGCGCCGAACCCCGCGACCTCGGCCTCCAGCACCACGATCTCGAGCGCCGGGTCGGCCCGGGCCAGGCAGTACGCCGTCCACAGTCCGATGAAGCCGGCGCCGACGATCACCACATCCGCGGCGACCGGGGACCGAAGCTGGTCCCTGGGCACGATCGGCTCGTCCAGCGTGTCCAGCCACAGGCTGCGATCGCCGTAGTCCGGTGCTCCGGTCACCGCCGCGTCGACCTGCCAGAGGGTGGGCGGCGAGCCGGGGTCATCGCCCGTCTCGGCGAAGCGGGATCGCCCGGCTGCGGCCCGCGGCCCGGGAGGCCTCCTCGATCTCCGATCGCTGCAGGCGGTAGATGCCGGGGAGCGCCAGGAGGAGCGCGGCGAAGCCGGGCGCGATCAGCAGGCAGCCGGTCGTGCCGCCGAGCCCGATGATGATCAGGGCGAGCCCCACCGCCCCGATGGTCACGAGCGTCAGCAGACGCAGCCGGTGGCGTGGGCGCTGTCGTGGCAACACGGGATTCATTATCGCTGCGGGCGAACGGTGGTCAGTCCATGACGCCGAGACAGGCGCACCGCCCGCTCTGTGCCGGCACGCTCCCGGCGCCGGCGGGGCCGTGCACGGTTGTAGGCTGGGAGGAGTGGCTCAGACGCCGGACACTGAGCATTCGCCTCCGCCGCTGGGGATGATCGTCGTCCGCTACGGCATCGGCGTGGTCATGGTGGCGGCCGGGATCGTGATGATCGCCGTCGATCCCGGAGGCTTCGGAGTGGACGGCTTTGCCATGGCCGTCGGAGGTGGGCTCTCCGTTCTACTGATCAACTTCCTGTTCCGGCTCGGGGTCAGCGGAGATCGCGAGCGTGAGCTGGAGGAGGAGGCCCGGCGCTACTTCGACGAGCACGGGGTCTGGCCTGACGAGGAGACCACGCCGCCTGGGCGCAGGTGGACGCTCGCGCGGGGTGTCGTGACCGCCGACGAGGAGGAGCGGAACCGCGAGGTCACCTGATGCGGTCACGAATCTTCATCTGCACCCGCGACGATCGGCTGGTCCGCGTCGACCGCGACCACGGCGCCTGGACCACCCAGACCCTGCTCCGAGACGTGGCGGCACAGTGTGTCGCGAGCGATGGAGCACGCGTCCTGGTCGGCACGCGCGACCGCGGCGTGCTGCTCAGCGAGGATGGCGGCGCCGAGTGGGAGACGGTCGACCTGGGCGAGCCGCAGGTCTACTCGGTGGCCATCAGCGCCGCCGACGGAGCGTTGTATGCCGGGACTGAGCCCAGCCACCTGTTCGTGTGTCGCGACGGCGCGGACTGGACGGAGCTGCGCGCGCTCCAGGACATCCCGTCGCGCGATCGCTGGAGCTTCCCGCCCCGTCCGTGGACGCACCATGTGCGCTGGATCGCGCCGGACCCACACCGGGCGGAGCGTCTGCTGGTGGGCATCGAGCTCGGCGGCCTGATGTACAGCGACGACGGTGGCGCCACCTTCTCAGACCATCGACCGGGTGCCAAGCGCGACGTGCACAGCGTGTGCTGGCATCCGAGCGTCAGCGGGCGGGCCTACGAGGCCGCGGGCGACGGCGCCGCCTGGAGTCACGACGCCGGTGTCAGTTGGAACGGTGCCGACGCCGGACGCCCGCTGGGCTACTGCTGGGCCCTGGGCGTCGATCCAGCCGATCCGGATTGCTGGTTCGTGAGCGCCGCCACCGGTCCGGGCGCTGCTCACAGCGGGTCGCGCGCCCGGGGCCGTCTGTATCGCTGGCGCGCTGACCTGTGGGAGGCCCTGGCGCTGCCCGGCGACGGCATGCCCTACGCGTTGGCGATCACCGGCGACGGGCTGCTCGCCGGCATGGCCGACGGGCGCCTGTTCCACAGCACCGACCGTGGAGAGCGCTGGGCGGCGACCGGCGTGGACTGCGGCCCGGTGCTGGCGATGGCGGCCGGCTGAGTCAGTCGGCGGCGCACTCCGCCATCAGGCGCCGGGGGGTGTCGAGAGTGGCGTCCCGCGGTCAGGGAGACTGCGGATCCCCGTTGCCCGCGCTCCACCTCTCCTCGATCCGGCCCAGCCTCCAGATCGCCAGGGCAACCACCCAGGTGGCCACGAACATCCCGGCGATGATGAACCCGCCGGTGTTGACGTTGAAGTTCTCGAACCACTGGGCAAGCCGGCCGTGCCATCCCAGCCTGCCGGCGAGCAGGCCGGCGATCTCAACCGTGCCGATGAACAGCGCGACCGCCACCGAGAGCCCGGTGATCGTGATGTTGTAATAGACCTTGCGCACGGGCTGTGAGAAGGCCCAGCCGTAGGCGAAGTTCATGAACGAGCCGTCGATGGTGTCCAGCAGTGACATCCCAGCCGCGAACAGCACCGGCAGGCACAGCACCGCGTAGAAGGGCAATCCGGCGGCGCCGGCGCCGGCGGCCAGGACCAGCAGCGCGACCTCAGTGGCCGTATCGAATCCCAGGCCGAACAGCACGCCGACCGGGTACATCTGCCACGGGGCGGTGATCGCCTTCAGCCGCCTGCCGAAGAACCGATTCATGAACCCGCGGGAGTTGAGCTGCCTCTCGAGCTCCGGTTCGTCGTAGGCGCGGCGGCGCATGTCGAAGAAGATGCGGACGATGCCGACGAGGACCAGGAGGTTGAGGATGGCGATGAGATAGAGAAAGGCGCCGGACACCGTCGTGCCGATCACGTTCGTCGCCGTGTGCAGCGCCGAGTGATCGTTGCGCAGGGGTCCGCTGAGCGCGCGGATCCCGAGCGACAGCAGGAATGCCAGGGCGAACACGACGCTGGAGTGCCCCAGCGAGAAGAAGAACCCCACCGACAGCGGCCGCTTGCCCTCGCTCATCAACTTCCGCGTGGTGTTGTCGATCGCCGAGATGTGGTCGGCGTCGAAGGCATGGCGCATCCCCAGCGTGTAGGCGGTGATCCCGGTTCCAACCGCGAACGTGCCCGCCGCGCCGAGCTTGAAGTGCTGCGGTGCCACCACCAGGACCAGCAGGCCGAACCCGAGGACATGCAGTCCGGCGACCGCGGCGGCCATGGCGCCGGCCCGCCGCCACTCCACCGGCGACAGCGACGCCTTGAGGCACGCGAGCCGCGAGCGGCGGAACAAGGAGGCAGAGGAGGCTTCCATCACTGGCTCCGGACCGCGGCTGATCGACAACCAGCCGTGCCGCGGCACGCCGGCGAACCTAGCAGCCAGGCTCAGGCAAATGCCAGCCGCTGGTAACTGAGAACACGCCGCATGAGCCGGGCAGGGCAGGGGCTTGTCACAGCCTCCGGCGCGTCCGGGTGCGCCGCTGAGGCTTCCCCCACCTTCAGGACGGGGGTGAGCGGCCGCCTGTCCTGGGGGCCTGGCGCAACGACGGCCGCGCCCGCGTTTCGGATGCTGGCGGAGTGCCCGGACACGCCCTGCGCCCCGTCTTGTCCCTGGTCTCAGCGAGACCGTCCGCGCGCCGCCGCACGGGCGCCGTCGCGGGCGTCCTGAGCATCACCGGCTATGTGGCGGTTCTCATCGCCTTCGTGCTCAGCCCCGGCGTCCATCCGGCCCGGCTCGCCTCTTCGCCCGCCGGGGTCGCCGCCGGCCACGTTTCCGGACTGCTGAGCAGCGGTCTGGTCATCGAGGGCCCTCACTGGCCGCAGGTGGCGCTGGTCGCCGGCGTCCTGGGCGTCGCCCTGTGGCGACTCGGTCCGGTCCGGACGTGGTGTGTCGCGCTCGTCGCGCACGTCGGGGGCACGCTGGTCGTCTATCTGGGTCTCTGGCTGGTGTGGCTGACGAACGCCCACGCCGTGCGGTCCGTCACGCACGCTCCGGACTACGGGGTCTCAGTCGTCCTCATCGGCGAACTGGGCGCGGTGTTGCGCACGCGCGCCCCGCGCCTCGTCGCCCCGGGCATCGCTGTGCTGACCGTCGCGGCAGCGGTCCCGCTCGTCGCGAGCGGCGCGATTGACCCGGTCGGCCTCGCCGGAATGGAGCATCTGGCCGGCTTTGGCGCCGGTGTGCTGATGGCGCGCGCAGGCCGGATGTCGCCACTGCCAGGCGTGCGGTCGAAGCCCCTGAGCGGGTCAGTCGGTCCAGAAGTCGTGGACCATCTCTCCGTCGCCGCCCTCCGGACGGTCGGCGCCGATGGCGAGCAGGACAAGGCCGTCCGGACCGCCCTCAAAGGCTCGGGCCACGGCGGGTGCCACCCGGATCGTGTCCCATTCCCGTAGCTCGATGATCTCGTCGTCGAGGCGCATCCGGCCTGACCCGCCGACGACGACGTAGACCTCCTCCTGCTCGCGGTGGCGGTGGCCGGAGCTTGCCTTGAAGCCGGGTCCGTAACGGAAATAGCTGACCCCGATGTGCTGGGACTGCAGGTGCTTGCGGCCGAACCGAGCCTCGAGATCCAGTCCGCGATCACGTGCGCTGTTCTCGATGTCCTTGAGATTGGTACGGGTGAAATCGGTCACGCCGGAGAGTCTAGGTCGAGCCTGATCGTCCTCTCAGACCGGTGCGCCGACCGGGAGGCCGATGTGCCCACCTTCCTACTCGATCACAACCGGGCGATCGCCGATGGGCGCGGTCAGCGGGCGTCGCCGGCCTGAGAGGGCCATCCCCGCGGCGGGGATGAAGGCGAGGACGATGAGCAGGAGTGCCCACACGAACGTCGAGGCGAAGGCGTCGGCCAGCGGCCCGGCGACGGCGTGGTGCGCGCCCGGCGGGAGGTGCTGGAGGGCGGCGAGTCCGCCGGAGCCGGAGCCCGCGGTGCGGCTGCCAAAGACAGCGCTCAGATTGCTGGTGATCGCCGAGGCGAGGATGACCGACAGGATCGCCGTACCGATCGAGGCGCCCGCCTGGCGGATGATGTTCATCGCCGTGCTCGTCCGTGCGATGGCGGCCGGCGGCACCGCCTGCATGGCGGCGGTCATCGTCGGCATCATCGACAGGCCCATGCCCAGGCCCTGGACGAAGTTGGCGCTGCAGAGAAGCACGTACGACGTGTGCGGGCCGACGAACACGAACGGGATGAGTCCGATGGCGACGAACGGCAGTCCCGTGGCCGGGAGCCACGTCGGTCCGTGCCGGTCGGTCAGCCGGCCGGCCAGCGGCATCAGCAGCATCGCGCCGATGCCGCCCGGCGCCATCAGCAGCCCGGCCTGGAGCGCCGACGTGCCGCGCACCGCCTGGTAGTACAGGGGAACGAGCAGCATCGTGCCGAACACCGAGATGGCGAACAGAAAGAACGTGCCGCCGGCGGCGCCGGCGCGCGTCTGGGTGAATGTGCGCAGATCGATCAGCGGCGCCGAGGTCCCCCAACTGTGGATGGCCCAGGCCACGATCAGCACCACGCCCGCCAGCGTCGGTCCCCATGAGCGCGGCGCGCCGAAACCGTAGTTTGCGGACTCGGCCAGGCCGTAGATCATCAGGGACAGCCCCGGGGAAAGCAGCGCCATTCCCAGCCAATCGAGCCGGTGGGTCGGCTGGGGCCGATCCGGCTCGAGCACGACGAGCGCCAGGATGAAGGCGACGATGCCGATCGGCAGGTTGATGAAGAAGATCCAGCGCCAGGAGGCGTCATCGACCAGCCAGCCGCCGAGGATGGGGCCCAGGATCGGCGCCACCAGCATGGGGACGCCGAGCACGCCCATCACCCGGCCCATGCGGTGGGGTCCGGCCTTCTTGGTCATGATCGTCATGACCGCGGGCATGATCATGCCACCGCCGATGCCCTGCAGCACGCGGAAGAAGATGAGCGAGCCCGCGCTCCACGACAGGCCTGACAGGACCGAGCCGAGCGTGAACAGCACGAGCGACCAGAGGTAGATGCGCTTGGTTCCGAACCGGTCCGCCGCCCATCCGGTGACCGGGATCACCGCGGCGAGCGCGAGCGTGTATCCGGTGATGACCCACTGGATCGTGGTCAGCGAGGATTTGAACGCGACCGCGAGGTGGTCGACGGCGACGTTGACGACGGTCGTGTCAAGAATCGACATGACCGCCCCCAGGATCACCACGCCGGCGACGATCCAGGTCTCGCGATCGAGTGCCTCGGGCTGGGGTGCCTGCGTGGAGACGTCGGCCATGCCGAAATCGTAGCGGACCGACGGGTCCGCTTATCGGCTCGTCATGCGCCGGCCCCGCCGTCCGTGCCAGCGGATCGTCCGCGCCATCCAGGGGTTCCGGGGTGGCGTAGCCTACGTGCGAGCGCGACCCCTCCAGTGACTGCCGACAGCAGATCCGCAGGGCGTGACGGGCCCGGGGCCGAGCCCGCTCCGGAGCGGCGCGAGGACGTGCGCAAGGTGTCGATCATCCCCCGCGGTGGGGCCCTCGGTGTCACGCTGTCCACCCCGGATTCCGACCGCGGCTCGTACTCCCGGGAGGAGCTCGAGGCCAAGATCAGGGTCTCACTCGGCGGCCGCGTCGCCGAGGAGCTGGTCTACGGCGACATCACCACCGGCGCCGAGTCAGACATCGAGCAGCTGACTCAGTCGCACGCCAGATGGTCGGCCGGTGGGGGATGAGCGACAAGCTTGGCCCCGTCACGCTGCTGCCGAGCGACGGCCAGGGTCCGCTGCTCCCGGGAGCCAGCGAGACGTCGCCGCGGACGCAATGGCTCGTGGACGAGGAGGTCCGCCGCCTCGTCGACGACGCCCACGGCGAGGTCACGCGGCTGCTGTCCGGCCACCGCGACGAGCTCGACAGCCTCGCTCACAAGCTTCTTGAGGCAGAGACATTGGACGCGCCGGGCGCCTATGCCGCCGCCGGGGTGCCGATGCGCTCCGGCGAGCTGCAGCCTGAGCCGCAGGGGTAGAAGCGGCGCGCATCTGCCCTCAGGTGTGAGAAGGGGTGGCTCTTCCCGAGTCCGTTCCGCTCGGCGGTGCGGGCGTGGAGTCGGAGATTCCGCCGTTCGCGAGCGATCGTCGCTCGCGGGTGCGTTATAAGTCGACAATCCGCTCGGCTGGGGGGCGGCCCTGTGAACCCGGCGGTCAAGGAGGTAGTGATGCTGCGCAGGCCGATGGTCAAACCCACGGTTCTTCTCTGCTGCACGCTGGTGGCGACGATCGGCGCGGGCGCCGGCGTCGCGCTGGCGGCGGGCGACCTCAAGGCCTTTCTGCTGCGCTCCGGCGAGCAGACCGGCTTCCGCGTGGTCGGCCACGACACGACGTGGACCACCGCCGCTGGCTTCGTCAAGGACGGAGGCGAGAAGGGAAAGGCGGCTCGGCGGGATACCAAGGCCCTGAAGGCCGCCGGCTTCAAACGGGCGATCAACGAGCAGCTTGCCGGCTCCGGGGGTGCGCAGGGCTTCTCCCTCGTCGTGCAGCTGGGCTCCCGGGCCGGGGCGACCAGGCTCGCCCGGACGCTCGCACTGCGGGCGAGCAAGCAGGCGCCGGGAAAGCTCAGTCGGTTCAAGGTCCCCGGAGTCCGCAGCGCCAGGGGGTACGCGTGGGTCGGCCCAAAGGGGAAGCCGAGCGTCGCCAATGTCTACTGGACGATTCGCCGCTGCACTCTCGGCTCTGGGGACTACCTTCCGCGGGGCGAGTCGCCCGCCAAACCCTTGATCGCGGGCGTGAAGGCGTTGCTGCGCCGACTCGGCCACGTTTGTCCCTAAGGGGGGTCTGATCAGAGCGCCGCGAGGCGCGGTCAGGCGGGAGTGGCGGCTCGCCGGCGGCGAGGCCGACGACGGCGCGGCGGGCGGCCGCTGCGTGGACCGGCGTGAGCGGCGGACCCGGCTCGCGCGCCATGGGCACTCGGGTGGTGCAGGCCGTGGTCGAGCCCCAGCTGGCCGGCCAGCTGGGCGACATGGTGGCGCTGGTCTGGAGTGAGGAGCGTGATCCCGATGCCGGTGCGGCCGGCCCGGCCGGTGCGTCCGACGCGGTGGACGTAGGTCTCGCTGTCGTGGGGCGGGTCGAAGTTGATGACGTGGGAGATCCCGTCCACGTCGATCCCGCGCGCCGCGACGTCGGTTGCGACCAGGATGTCCACGGTGCCGGCCTCAAACCGGGAGAGCGCCTGCTCGCGCTGGCGCTGCGATTTGTCGCCGTGCATCGCGACGGCCTTGACGCTGTGCGCCGCGAGCCGCTTGACGAGCCGGTCGGCTCCGTGCTTGGTGCGGACGAACACGAGCGTCAGGTCGCGATCGCGACCGAGTTCGCCGACGAGCGCCTGGACTCGGTGCTCGTGCGCGACCTGCAGGAACCGGTGCTCGATCTCGGTGCCGGCGCGCCGCGCCGTGGGGCCGTGATGGTGGGTTGCCGGGTCGCTGGCGTAACGCCGGGCGAGTCGTCCGGCTTCGCCGTCGAGCGTGGCGGAGAAGAGCAGCGTCTGGCGCTCCTGCGGGCAGGCGGCGACGATCCGGTCGATCGCCGGGCGAAAGCCCATGTCGAGCATCCGATCGGCCTCGTCGAGGATGAGTATCCGGATCCGCCCCAGCGTGAACGCGCCGCGGGCCAGCAGATCCTCGAGCCGCCCGGGGGTCGCGACGATCACGTGGGAGGCGGCAGCGTCCTTGGCCTGCTTGGCCAGCCCCACTCCGCCGTACACCGCGGTGACACGCAGCGCGCGGGCGTGGGCGATCCCGCGGATGTCATCGACGATCTGGGTCGCCAGCTCGCGCGTTGGTGCGAGCACCAGCGCCGCCGGACGCGCGTCGGTGGCGGCGATCCGCTCCACCACCGGGATTCCGAACGCGAGCGTCTTGCCCGATCCCGTCGGTGATCTTGCGATCACGTCGCGGCCGGACATCGCGTCGCCGATCACGGCGCGCTGGATCGCAAACGGCTCGGTGATCCCCGCTTGCGACAGGGAGCTGATCACGGTGGGCGAGACGCCCAGATCAGCAAACGACATTCGTGACATGCACAACTCCTTGGCGGCGCACAGGGGCCGCGGACGATTCGGGAGGCGACGGCTGACCCGAACCGCTGACTGCGGGACCCAAGCAAGCTGCCTCGCGGCCGACGGATGCCGACCGCTTGCATCAACCTAGCAGGCCCCTCACGACCGATCCCCGCCGCGCTGGCGTCGATGCGCTTCATGGTTCACCTCGCCATCCATTCCCACATCTTGCTCGAGACGCTCCGAGCTGTGATGGTTAGCCCGACCGCCCGGCTATCGGCGAAGGGCGCGGAAAGGAGCAGTCGTGGCGTTTATCGAGAGCGTTCCTGAGGACCAGGCGGCGGGTGCGACCGCCGAGATGTATGCGACGGATGAGGAGGTGTTCGGCTATCTGCCGAACTTCACGAGGGCGTTCTCGCTCCGGCCCGCGGTCTACGCGGCGTGGCGTCAGCTGAACGGCGCGATCAAGAGCGGCATGGACCTGCGTCGCTACGAGTTGGCGACGGTGGCCGCGGCGCGTCGCCTTCGGTCGAGCTACTGCACTCTGGCCCACGGGTCGGTGCTGATGGAGAACTTCCTGGATGCCGATTCGGTGGCGGCGGTCGTCACGGATCATCGCACCGCTGGCCTGAGCGCCACCGATGTGGCCGTCATGGACCTTGCTGAGAAGGTTGCCGATGATGCGACGGCGGTTGAGCAGGGAGATATTGAGCGTCTGCGCGACGCGGGTCTCTCAGACGCCGAGATCGTCGACGTCGTGCTCGCCGCCGCCGCCAGATGCTTCTTCAGCAAGACGCTCGATTCCCTGGGCGTTGCACCGGACGCGAAGTACGCCGATCTCAGTCCTGACGTTCGCGACGTGCTCACGGTCGGCCGCGCCATAGCGGACCGCTGATCCTGCTCGAAGCGCTCGAGCGCTACGGCGGCCCGTCCGTCTGACCCCGCGCGGCCCCGCCGGCGATCGACGGGGCGGCGCGCAGCCCGCGGTCGAGCATCATGATCAGGCGCCGGTAGGTCTCCTCCAAGGAGATCGGCATCGCAAAGCCGTGGTCGCTCTCCAGGGTGACAAATCCGTGCAGTGCCGATCGGACCAGGCGGATGCCGTGAATCGCGTCCTCGCCCTCGAGTCCGTAGCCGCGGAGCACGGCCGCCAGCACCTGGACGAGGCGATCGCCGGCGGCGGCCGTGTCGCTGTCAGGGTCATCGGGCGCCCGCTGCATGGCGGCGTAGATGCCCGGGTGGGCGTGAGCGAAGTCCCGGTAGGTGTCGGCAACGGCCTGCAGAGCGTCCCGCCCCGCCCGGCCCGTCGCGGCGGCTGACACCGCCGCGGTCATCTGGGCTGCTCCCTGCGCGCCCACCCGGGCGCGCAGGTCGGCCAGCCCGTCGACGTGGGCGTAGAGCGACGGGGCGCGCACGCCGAGCCGGTCGGCGAGCCGCGCCAGCGTCAGCCGGTCCAGACCCTCGCTGTCGGCCAGTTGCGCCGCGGCACTGACAACCGACGCCGAATCCAGCCCAGCGCGCGGCATCAGCGTGCCGCGCGGGCGATGGCGGCGTCCATGGCGGCTCCCGGGTCGCGCACCGCCGGTCCATGGCCGACCACCAGAAGGCTCGGATCGAGCGAGCGCAGCTTGCGGGCGGAGTCGAGATCGCGCTGCTTGTCATAGGTGGCCATCGCCGCCAGCGGGAAACGCCAGTAGTAGTGGTTCGAGACCGCGGTCGTCCCATAGGAGGTGAACACGTCACCGGCGATCAACGACCGGTCACGGGTGTCCAGGAAGGCCACGTGCCCGGGCGTGTGGCCGGGGCTGGCCACCACCTCGAGGCCGCCCACCTGATCGCCGGCCTGAAGGCGCACGTCGGGGACGGTGGTGAGGGTGGGCCAACTACCGGTGAGCTTGCCCTCCACGACCTTTTCGCCCGCGTGGATGCGGGCGTCGAGCTCTGGCATCAGCACCTGTGTGCCTGAGCCGAGCGTCGATTTCAGCTCATCCAGCGAGCCGACGTGGTCGCCGTGCCCGTGTGTGAGCACGATCCGCTTGATCTCGCCACCCGCGCGGCGGGCGGCTTCGATCATCGCCGCTCCGGTCTTGGGCATGGTGGTGTCGACGAGGGTGAAGCCGTCGTCCTCACGCACCAGGTAGGCGTTGACGAATCGATAGCGAGTGAGCTGGATCAGGTTCTCGGTGATGATCTGGGACTTCATGGTCGGTGCCTCCGGCTTGGTTTATCTACCTACTGTACTTAGGAAATTACCTAAGATCCATAGGTAAGTCAAGCGCGGCCGCACGCCACCGGCGCGACGACCATCGTGGTTGGGGATCGCCAGGGATCCGTCGGCGTTGTTCTACGTCGTGGTGGCGGGCGCGGGGGGCCGGCGACGAGCGCCCGCGGGCAGCCCGGCTAGAGCGGCGGGACCTGGTTGTTGACCTGCGGACCGTGGTACAGGTGGTCGTGGTCCTGGCAGGCGGCCGGGAAGGTGAAGCGGACGCTGTCGCTGCGCACGCCGTTGTAGCTGGCGAACAGGGTGACGCGGCCGATGGTGCCCACCTGGCAGCCCGGATCGTTGCTGGTCTTCACCCGGACGATGATCTTCATGATGTTCCCGGGCACACCCCACATGACGGCGTGGTGCGAGTGGTAGACCAGATGATGCCGCACGGTCATGGTGATCAGGCGGTCAGCCTGATGGCGGGGGCGGTCGACCTGGCAGAGGATCCCGGAGACGGTGTTGGCGGCCAGGTTGATGTTGCCGTGGCCGCGGGCATAGCTGCCGGTGTTCCCGGTGATTGGTGCGCCCGTGTGGAAGCCCCAGGGCGGAGTGCCGTAGAAGATGGGGATCGCGGCGCAGTACTGAGGCGCTCCGGTGGCCGAGGCGGCCATGGTGACGAGCGCCAGCAGCGGTGTCAGCACCAGGACGGCGAGTCCCGCGCGCCGTGTGATCGTGTTGCTCCGCATTTGGGGGCAGGACTATAGCCCTGAGCAGCGCGATGAGTCCTCCACCTGACGCGAGTCTCAGATCCATGTGTATCCCATGCGCCAATCCCGGAGGTGCGGATGTCGGCAGATGATCGAATTGAAATCACGCGAGAGCTCTAAGAGCTCCCAGCCGAAGTAGACCTCGGCGCGGCTGATCTGGGCGCCGTCGAAGGTGAGGATCTCCGTGTTGCGGCCTCTTTCGCCTTCGGCTCCAGGTCATCTCATAGGTCACGATCACCTCGTCGGCTGCCGCGATCAGCCGGAGGAACTCAAACTGCTGGCCCCGGCCCGCTCCCGGCCAGCACCGCTCGAAGAATCCCGCGCGGTCCAGTGCCGGGTCGACGGGACTGGAGAACGTGAAGTCATCGGTCAGGCGGCGCTCGACCACATCGCGAGCGCCGGCCGCAAACGCGATGTTAGGGCGCGGCCCCGGCGTCTCGTGGTCACGGTCCCGCGCGCTCGGCGCGCGGCGCACCCGGTCCGGGGGGGAGCTCGATTTCGCCGGGCCCCGCCTGTCTGCCGCAGCGGTCGCAGCGGAGGTCAGGGCCGATCGTGCCGCCGCACCCCGCGTGGACGGTGAGCCGGGGCGGGCCGTCCGGCGTTGGGTAGTGGCGGTCGCCCCACTTCATCAGCACGATCAGCACGGGGGCGAGCTCGCGCCCCTTGTCGGTGAGGACGTACATGGGCCGGCCGGGACGCTGCGGGTCCGAAACGCGCTCGAGCACCTCCTCGTCGCACAGCCGCCGGAGCCGGTCGGTGAGCACGTTGGAAGCGAGCCCCAGGCTCTCCTGGAACTCGTCGAACCGCGTGACGCCGAGAACGGCGTCACGGAGGACCAGCAACGTCCACCGCTCGCCAACCACCTCCAGCGAGCGGGCGATGGAGCAGACCTGATCTGGATAGTCGCGTTGAAGCACAACCGCAGCGTAGCTGACTTGCTTGACAAAAGTTGGGATCCTCGAGTAGTCTGACTTGCATGACGCAAGTTAGGCACCTCGCCACCGCGCTCGCCCGCAACCGCGCCTTCGCGGCCGAGGGCCGCCACCAGGGCGCCGTCGTCTTCCCCAACCTGCGCCTGTTCGTGATCACCTGCCTCGATCCCAGGGTCGACCCCGCGCACTTCCTCGGCCTCGGCCTCGGCGACGCGCTGGTCGTCCGTAACGTCGGTGGACGGGTCACGCCGGAGGTGGTCGACGATGTCGCCTTCATCGGCCAGCTTGCCGAACACGTCCTGCCCGGCGGCCCCCTGTTCGAGGTCGCCGTGATCCATCACACTCAATGTGGAACCGGCGCGCTCGCCGACGACAGGTTCCGACGCCGCTACGCCGAGCGGATCGGCGCCGAGGAGTCAACTCTGCGCGAGCACGCCGTCCTCGACCCGGCGGCAACCGTTATCCGGGACGTCGAGCGCGTCCGCTCGGCGCCGGCCATCTCTCCTCGCGTCGCCGTGTCCGGACACGTCTACGACGTCGTCACCGGCCTGGTGCAGACGATCGTTCCCGCCGGCGGCTGATCGGCCAGAGCCCGGAGCTACCGCGGCTGGTGGGCGTCAGCCACTTCGCGCAGCGCCGCGATGTGGCGGGTGCGTAAGCCGCAGCAGCCCCCGAGCATCCGGACGCCGCCCTCGACCCAGTGTTCGGCGCACCGTGAGAGCTGGTCGGTCGGAACGTCGATGAACGTCCAGTGAGGCTTCGACCAGTGGCCGTGGTGTGGGTAGACGCCGAGCGTGCCTCGCCACAGCGGCCGGATCATGGCCAACGCATCATCGACGTCATCGACGTCGGTATGCATGATGTTGACGGCATCCAGTTCGTCTCTCAGGCACGCATCGGCGACTGCCTGACCGGCGGCCCCCACGTCCGGCAGTGACTCGTAATCGCTTGGGTCACGACCCGGCACACGCAAACTGAGACCCAGCCACACCGGCAGCCCACTCTCCAGGGCGGCCTCGACCGCAGCTTGACCAAGGGTGATGTCGGTCACCATTTCAAGCGCAACGACGTCGGCGCCCAGGTCAGCCAGCAGCCGCGCCTGGCGCACATAGCCGGCTCGCAGCTGAACGTTCTCCGGCACGTCGCTGTCCGGGTCGAGCGGCGGTCGGCCCCACCGGGTGGCGCCGATACTGCCGGCGACGACGACCGGCTTGGAGGCGGCGCTGGTGATCGCCTCACGCGCCGCATCGACGGCGTTGCGGAGACCCAGCTCAAACTCCGGCTCGGTCGCGCCGGCCCGCAGCATCGGCCCCAGTCCGCTCATGAACGTATTCGAAATCACGACATCGGCGCCTGCCCGAATGTGGTCCTCATGCACCGCCCTCACCAGAGCCGGATCGCGCAGGTTCACAAGGCCGCACCACGCCGCGTCGTCCATCGCGGCCCCCCGGGCCTCGAGCTCGGTGCCCATCGCCCCGTCCAGCACGACCACGCCGCCCCGGCTCCGAATGCTCTGGAGATGCTCGTAGGCGCTCACCGGGCGCCGAACAGTAGCCGAGCCTGGCAACCCGCCCGCCGCGCGCCGCCGATCGTGCCGATTGTGGACATCACGGGCCCCGGCGGGGCCTGCCGTCCGTGGCACGTCCAGGGGGCGTAACCTGGCCCGCGATGGAGTTGCGCCAGCTTCGCTACTTCGTCGCGGTTGCCGAAGAGCTGCACTTTGGGCGAGCCGCCGAGCGGCTGCACATCACCGCGCCGTCACTCTCCCAGCAGATCAAGGCGCTCGAAGCGAGCGTGGGCGCGCAGCTGCTCGTACGCGATCGGCGCCACGTCGAGCTGACGTCCGCCGGGCGCATGCTGCTCGTCGACGCCCGCCAGATCACCACGGTCGCCGGGGACGCGCGGCGGCGGCTGGCGGGCACCGCAGGGCCCCTGCGGCTCGGATACGTGAGCTGGCTGCCGGAGGAGCTCGTCGCTTCGATCAAGTCGGACCTGCGGCTGGACGAGTGGGTGATGCCCAGCCACATCCAGATCGACCGCGTGCTCGATGGGGGCCTCGATGGGGCGATCGCGTGGGCCGCCGCCGCCGATGAGCGCCTCGACCATCAACTCCTCTGGCCCGAGCCGCTGGTCGCAGTGATCCCCTCCCGTATCAAGGAGCAGTCGATCGCCGCGCCAGACCTGCGGGTGCTGATCGACGCTGACCTGACGTCCTGGGACGCCTGGAACCAGTTCGCACGCGACTTCGCCCGGCATACTGGCGCCCGAGTTGTCGAGATCGACGACGGCGGGATCACCGGCCATGGGTTCCACGACCGCTGCCAACGGCTTGGCGTCCCCGTGCTGCACTCGCCCAAGCGCCACCCGGTGCCGTTGCCGTCCGGGCTCCGTGCCCGTCCGGTCCACGACCCCACTCCGCTCTGGTGCTGGTCATTGGTCACCCGCGCCGATGACGATCGCCGAGCCGTTCGCACGCTGCGCGAGAACGCCGCGACCGTGACCCGCGACGCCGGCCTACACGTGGTGCCCAACGGTGCCTGGTGGGTGCCACCCCAGGATCCACACCGCGCCAGGATCGCGGCCGGACTCTAGTCGGCGCCGGACCCCACCGCCCCTGTGCCGGCCGGGACGACCTCGGCGGCGCCGGACCCCACCGCCCCTGTGCCGGCCGGGACGACCTCCGCAGCGACCATCTGCCGTCCCTCCTGGGTCAGGGCAGCACCGAAGCGCAGGCCGGGCATGGAACCGGGCGGCAACTTGACCGTCGGTGTCAAGCCGGTGGGCGTTCGTGCCGATTAAGGTGCTGCGGCCAACGGATCGGGTGAGGACGTCGTTTGGTGCGTTGACGATCCGGACGCCGGGACTCGTACGCGCTGATGAGCACACTCGACCAGTCTCCGGGCCCTCCGCTCATTGCCAAGCCGACAGAAGTCGGCGAGATGCTCCCAGCCATGGCCGGCGTGGCGATCTGGCTCTACTTCTTGATTGGACAGGGCATGACGGCTGGCCTCGAGACCATCTGGCTTCTGCTCATTGCCGTTCCGCTGGGAGCGTGGGCACTGCTGATGCGGCTCCGGTTCGGCGACGGCAGGCTGGTGGTCACGGTGGGTCCGTGGCGTCGCGGAGTCGATCTCGCCACCGTGGACAGCATCTCGTGGACGATGACCGGGGGCGGACTCAGCCGTGGCACGATCCTGGTGCGGGATCGGCACGGAGGTCGCGTCCCGATCTACGTGGGGCGGTACACCGATATCGAGGATTGGGGTCCGCGTCTGCTCGATGCGGCTCGACGCAGCGGCGCAATCGTTGACCCCCAGTCGCGGCACCTCCTCGAAGGTGCCGGGGCACCGCGGGCGCTGCATCGCCGTTGACAACAGCGCGCGAGGCGCTCTCGGCGGTGTCCGCCGTCGGTGGGTTCAGGAGATCGAGCGCATAGGCTGCGTGGACCGAGGCTGTGACTTCGTGCGCGCCGCCCCGTCTCGCCAGGGTCTCAAGAAATTCGGCGCCCTGACGATAAGGCCCGACAAATGAGCACTGGGGTTCTTCCGATGGTCTGGCCCGCCTTCGCCTGGGAAATCTCACCGGCGCCGTGGCGCGTGCTCGACGAGAAGGAGAACCTCGTCGACGAGTCGCACGACGAGGACGACATTCTGCTCACCGCCTGGACGGCCGTCGAGTGCACGGTCGTTCAGGCCCGCCGGCGCATGTCACGCCGGTCGCTCGACACCATGCCCGAGTGGCGGCAGGACGTGTCGCTGGCGATGTGGGCCGCTCTGGCGCTTCACCAAGATCACGGCCTGTAACGAACCGGGTGCCGGAAACCCGCAGCTCGCCGCCCACCATTGGTCGGCAACGGGGATGCCCGGATCCCGGAGCGCTAGGTACGCCGCACCCGGCGTAGCACCCCGCCGACGTCGTACGCCCCCCCGCGGCGGGAGGTGACGGCGTCATACACATTCGCGCCGTCGCGCTTGAGGCAATCGATGTCTCCGCCGGCGCAGGTCGCTCCGTGACCGCGTTTCCTCAGGTAGTGGTGGTAGCCGCTCGAGATGCTGTCAAGCGTCAGCGCCCCGTAGCAGGCCGGGCCGAGCTTCCAGCTTCCGCCGGTCTGTCTGGCGTTCACGACGACAACGATGCGATGACGCTTGCCGCCGCCGGTGAGATAGCCGCTCCATGTTCCAGTCAGAGGCCCGCCGTGGGTCGTGCGGGCGAGGGCCGCCGCTGCCGTCACGACGCAGATCGCCACAGTGACAACGGGGAGGACGCGACGTGACCAGACCAGCATGGCGGCTGGCAGCCTATCAACAGCCCGTCACCGGGAGCTCAGGGCCCTTTTCGCTCGCTGCCTTTGGGTGTCTCCCAGGCCGGGGGACGTTCGGGCTGGTGGCCAAAGTGCTCGCGCCGCAGCTCGGCCCCGATCTCGTCCTCGGCTCGCCTCTCGTCCTGTTTGAAGCGCTCGAGCTCGTCTTTGAGCTCGCGGTAGTCCTCAGACGTGCCCGGCTTCGGACGTGCTCGTCGCGGAGGGTCTTCGTTCTGTCGCTCGTGCATCGGACCGATGATCGCGCTCGCCGGCGGCCGCCGCGTCCGTAGTAACGCCCATTTGAAATGCGACTCCCCGGCGGGTGGCCAGCCGGCCGACGCAGCGCGGGGGAGAGGGTCCGGTCTGACGCCAGGACCGGCCGGTTTAGTCGTGCGCCGCGAGGAACGCGGAGACGAGGTTCATGAATCGTTCGGGTTGCTCGAGGTGGGTCGAGTGGCTGGCGCCGTCGAAGAGCTCCCAGGTCGCGTCGGGGAGCGCGTCGACCATCGGCCTCACGACGTTCGGCGTGGCCTCGTCGTGCTCGCCTGAGATGACGAGCACCGGGACCTGGATCTCAGGTAGGCGTGGCGTTATGTCCCAGGCCTGCAGCGATCCGATGACGTGGAACTCACTCGGTCCGTTCATCGTTTGATAGACGGTGGGGTCTGCTTCCAGCTGGGCGAATGTCCGCTGGAGGGGTTCAGGGAATGGCGCGACGCGACAGAGGTGGCGCTCGTAGAACCGCATCATCGCTGCTTGGTATTCAGGACTGTCGGTCGTCCCGGCCACCTCATGCCGGGTGAGCGCGTCTTGAACGTCGGACGGGAGCGAGCTGCGCAGCCGGTTGGCTTCTTGGACCCACAGGACCATCGAGGCGGGCGAATTGGCGATCACCAGGGACCTCAGGCCATCGGGCTGGCGAAGGGCGTGTTCGAGCCCCAGCATGCCGCCCCAGGACTGGCCGAGAACGTGGTAGTCGCCGCCGATATCGAGGTGCTCGATGAGCGCGACGAGCTCGCGGCAGAAGAGGTCCACCGTCCAAAACCCCGCCGGCGCGTCCGCACGGTGCTGTGAGCGGCCACAGCCGATCTGGTCATAGAAGACGCAGGGGCGTGCCCCGATGTCCGCCAGCTGGGCGAGCGGCTCGAGGTAGTCGTGGGCCGCACCCGGGCCGCCATGGAGCAGGACCAGCGGGGGGGCCTGCCCGCCGGCGAGGTCGCCGACGATCCGGTACCACGTCCACCCGGCATCCCAGTGCATCACGCCCTCGGTCACGGCGCGAACGTATCCCCGGATCGATCGTGATGTCAAATCGCGCGTGAATCCATCAAAGCTCGCGTCGCTCGAAGCTGGCGGCCGCGGCGAGCAGCGCGATGAGGAACCAGCAGCCCACCCAGAGCAGGTAGGGCCAGGACGGCGCTCCTTGGGCGTAGAAGGGGTTGGCTCGCCCCGCTTCGGCCAAGTGCTCGGTGATGACCGAGGGCGGTTGGAGGTAGTAGATCGCGGCGTGCCACAGTCCGTCGGTGGGCAGGAGGAATCGTCCAACTTGCCCCACGGTGCGGAGGGCACCGATGTTCAGTGTGGTGCCAAGGGTGCCCACGACTCCAGCCAGCCAGCCGGCGCCGAAGACGGCGACGCCGATGACGCCCGCGGCGATGACCGGAACCCGCGTGCTCAGGAACAGAGACAGCGTCAGCAGAAGCGCTCCCTCAGCGAACAGGTACACGCCGGCGAGCAGCGGGCTTGGTGGGAGGAAGCCGCTGGTCCAGTGGACGACCCCGAACTCGAGCGCGCAGACGCCGCCGGCATACCCAGCGAGCAACGCCGCGAGCCCCAGCCACTTGCCGAGCAACACCTCGGTTCGCCGGACCGGGCGGGTCACGATCGTCATCAGCACGCCGGACTCGATCTCAGACGAGATCGACGGGGACGCGATCGCCGAGGCGCTCAGGGCGAGGACGAAGCTGAACATGAACATGAACAGGATGAGCGCGTCGGGAACCGCGAGGTTGCTCTCGCCGGAGGTCAGGCTGTGCGTGTGGCTGAGGCGGTCGAAGCCCCATGCGCTGAGTCCGACGATGACCACGGTGATCGCCACGAAGGCGATGAGCAGGCGTCGCCGGACGGCCTCTTTGATCGTGAGCGCGGCGATTGTCAGGATCGGATTCATCGCTCGGCCAGGAGTTCGAGGAACCGGGCTTCCAGAGACTGGTGCTCGGGGATGACGGCGTCGACGCGTCCGCCGAGGGCGACCAGCTCACCGACCAGTTCGGCGATCCGAGACGGGTCGATGCCGTCGACCACAGTCCACTCGCCGTGCCGGCGCCATTCGCCGAACCGGCGGAGAGCGCTCCACCAGCCCTCATCGAGCCCTCCCACCCGGAGCCGCACTCGGCTGGTGCGGGCGAGCAGTTCGTCAAGGCTGCCGGTGGCGATCGCCGTCCCCTTATCGATCACGGCCACGCGATCGCACACGTGCTCGGCCTCTTCGAGCAGGTGCGTGTTCAGAAAGACCGTGGCTCCCCGCTCGCGAAGCCCGCGGATGATCTCGCGTACGTCGTGGCGTCCCACCGGGTCCAGGGCGCTGGTGGGCTCGTCGAGCACCACCAGGGTCGGGTTGCCGAGCAGCGCGACGCCGAGCCCGAGCCGCTGCTGCATTCCCTTTGAGAAGGTGCCGACCCGGTCGTCGCCCCGCTCGAGCAGACCGACCGTGTGCAGCGCGCCCCGCGTCTCCTCCTCCCATCTCGCCTTGGGGAGCACGAGGAGGCGGCAATGGAGGCGGAGCACCTCCCGGGCGGTGAGCAGTGCCTGGAAGCGAAACAGCTCAGGGAGGTAGCCGATGCGTCGCCGGGTTTCGCGGTCCCCCAGCGGCGCGCCGAGCACGAGTGCCTCGCCGCCGGTGGGACGGGCCAGCCCGAGCAGGAGCTTGACCACGGTGGTCTTTCCCGCGCCGTTGGGGCCGAGAAAGCCGAACACCTCTCCCCGCTCCACCGTCATCGACAGCGAGTTCACCGCAATGGTTGTGCCAAAGCGCTTTCTCAGCCCCACTGCGTGAATCGCCGGGGACGCACTCGGCCGTGCCGACCGGCTCGCCGGCGCAGACCCCGGAACCCGTGGCTCCCGGACAGCGGCGCCAGCGGGGGGCGGGTCGCTCCGGTCGGCGCCGGTCGTCTCAACCGAGTTGTTCTGCGACATTCATCACGTCCTGCGCATCGAGGATTCCCGCGACGACATGGAGCATGCCGCGGCCGTCCTCCCAGACCACCCCGGCAGCCGCGTTGGAAGCATCAGCGAGGAGCACGCCCGGCCAACCCGCGACCCGCACCGAGCGCACCGCGGCGCCCGGAGGCACCGGCACCGGGAAGATGGTCCTCAGGTCGCCGAGCAGGCGGACCTCCTCAGCCAGCCCCGGCGGGACGCCCGGCTGACCGAGCAGGAAGGCTTCGATCTGGCGCAGGCTCGCACCGGTCGACAGCGCCGTCGGTCGACGCATCGTCGCCACGCCGAGGGTGGGCATACCGGTGCCGGCCGCGCCGCCGTACGCCGCCAGCACCGCCGGACCGGCGTTCAGCGTCACCGAGCTTCCTCTGAGGCTCGCGGCAGCCGAGTTGAAGGTCACGGTGGCGCTCACGCGTGGCTGGACGATGAGCTGCTGGACGGTGCCCACGCCCGCGGGAAGGTGGACGGGCAGGGGTGCCGGAAAGCCGGCCTCCGCGGCGGCCTCGGCGGGCGAGGAGGCGGGGTGGGCGGAGCCGGCGGAGGACCACCTGACCGTTCCGAACCGAACCGTGGTGGATCCGTCCGGGGTAGCGAATCCACCGAGGGCCTGGTTGCCGCTCAGTCCCACGAGGCCGCTGATCGCTCGCAGGTCGCCCTGGCTCAGGGACACCGGAGCCACGTGCGTGGGCGCGAAGATCGTGGTGAGCGTCGCCGCCGCAGCCGTGCCAGCGATGACGATCCCGGTGGCGCCGATGACCAGTCCGGTCCGGAGCGACACGCTCGGGAACCGCCGCGGTCGCCCACCGCCGTGCGTCAGCCGCCGGCGCTGACCGGCTTCAGGCCGCCGCACCGCATGAAGCTCGCCGCGCAGCCGGGTCCACCCGGCGTCTGTGTCCGGTACGAGTTGCGGGCCGGAGAACAGCCAGGCAGCGTGCTCCGTGTCGCGGACGATCTGCGCCCGTCGAGTGCTGCAGCGCCGGCAGCCGGACAGGTGCTCGCTGACTCTGTCCGGAACGGCCAGAGGCTCATCATCGAGCCGCCGAAGCACCCCGTCAGGAACGTGTCTCACGGTCCATCTCCTTTCGAAGCGCGGACTCCGCCCGCCTGAGCAGAGTCCCCACATGTCCAACCTTCACCCCGAGCGCGCCTGCGATCTCCGCGTAGCTCATGCCGGCGTGGCGCATGACCAGCACCGCCGCCGACCGACGCGGCAACCGGGCCAGGACGCGGCGGACCTCGGCCCGCGTTTCGCGCGCCATGACCGCGTCCTCGGCACTGGACAGGCAGCCGGCATCGTGCACCAGACGCTGGCGGCTGTCCCGGCGCCGTTCCCCGCGAAGCACATTGAGCGCCGTGTGGACCGCAGCGACCCTGACCCAGCCTGCGGCCAGCTCGTAATCGCCCGGAAAGCGCCGGTAGGCGGCCAGGAACACCTCCTGCGCAACGTCCTGCGCCACCTGGAAATCGCCCACCACATTCTGTGCGATCCGCACCACGACCCGGTAATGGCCGCGAAAGAACGCCTCGAAACCATCCGACGCCGATCCGGCGTCAGGACACTCGGACCGCTCGTCATGTCGCGCCTGCAACCCCATCACACCCTCTTAGCACCGCCGCACCCCGAAATGTGACACGTCCACACGCGCCGCGCCGGCGATCCCGGCGGCGTGCCGATGCGCGGCGAGACCGAGCGGCTCCCTGACGGGCGCCGGGTCCAGACCACCCGGGGCCTATGTGGACTAACCGCACGCGGCCGGCTACCTCGCGACGCGCCCCACCGAGGCGGGGGTGCGGGGACGCTCGCGCCCCCCGCGCCGCCCAAGGCCCGCCCACCAACTCTGGAAGGCCGCTGAACCTGCGGGGACATTGGTCCCGTGGTTGCCCGGGAGTTCGGCGGTGGTTTGCGGATGACCCGGTTCGGCGGTTGGTTCGAAATGTATATAACGGTGAATCAGCATCTGCCCGCCCATGGGTTACGTGCCGTCCCTCCGCAGGCTTGCCCCGACGGGGCTGGTGCTCCTGTGCGGGTCCTGCTGATCGTTCGGGATGAGCTGATGCGGTGTGCCGTGAGGGCTCTGCTCGTGGGCGCCCCCATGGTTGAGGTGACCGGCGTGACGAGCACGGTCGCGGATGCGCTCCCGCGACTCGGCGCAGGACAGGCAGAGGTTGTGGTGGTTGATCGCCGGGTGGGTGATGGTGCGTGTTCGCAGTCTGTTCGCGAGCTCCACGCGGCCGGTCCTGGGACGAGTGTCGTCGTGATCGGGATGTCTGACGATTCCGGCTCGGCGTGCGCGGCGATCAGCGCCGGCGCATCGGCCTACGTGCTGGTGGACACCGCTGAGATGGACCTGGTCGAGGCGGTGCTGGCGGCGGCGCGTGGGGGTTGCTATGTGTCGCCGGGCCTGGCTGACCGGTTGCGGGCGCAGATGCGAGCCGAGCCGCGGGAGCTGAGCGAGCTGCACACGGCGGCGGTGCGTGTGCTGGCGCGGGGTCATACCGACGGACGGGTCGTCGAGGAGCTGGGAATCTCCGCGGCGACCCTCGAGGCATGTCGGGGTGAGATCTATCGCAGGTTGGGGATGGCGTCGCGCGGGGAGCTGGCGCGGTACGCGTTGCGTCATGGCCTGCTCGGCCCCGGCTGATCACCCGGCCTGAAGGGCGATGCCCAGGTTGCCGAGCGGGATCGTGGCCAGCACGGTCGTGCCCGAGTCGCTGGAGTCGGTGGTCACGGTGCCGCGCGCGAGTCCGACCCGCTCGCGCATGCCGGCCATCCCGAAGCCGGCTGTCTGCTGATCAGCGTCGAAGCCGACGCCGTCGTCCTCGACGCGCACGGTTATCTCGGGATGGCTTGCGCTAACGGTGACACGCGCGGTCGTGGCCCGTGCGTGCTTGACCACGTTGGTCAGCGCCTCCTGAACCAGTCGATAGACCGTCGTCTCAAGCTCAGCCCCCAGTACCAGCTCCGCCGGGGACAGATCGCACTCAACGCTCAGGCCGCCGGTGCGGCGATGCTCGGCGAGCGCGTGCAGCGCGGCGGTGAGTCCGAGCTCATCCAGAGCCTGCGGACGCAGGTCGTTGATGATCGCGCGCAGGTTGGCAATTTCGCTCTCGACCTCGGTGATCGCCTGATCGCCGACGTGCTCCCAGCCCACCAGATCCCCCTGGCGCCGGGCGGTGGCCAGCAACAACCGCAGGCCTCCCAGCGATTGCAACGTCTGGTCATGCAGCTCGCGCGCCCACCGACGCCGCTCGCCCTCCGCGGCGGCCAGCGCCTCGCGCAGACGTTCGGCGGCGACGGTTTGAGCGGTCGCGACCGCCGTCGCTGCGCTGGCCGCGAACGCGCGTAACGCCTCCTCATCATCATCGCCAAACGTCGGGCCGGAACGATGATCGAACGCGATCAGCACCCCCAGCTCGGAGTCGCGGTACATCAGAGGCACGATCAGCCCAGCAGCGGCATCACTGACCCCCATCTCCTGTGGCGCGATCCGCAATCGCATCCGCACGTCGGGAATGCGCTCTGACTGACGACGCCCGAGCGCCTCGCCAGACGTCGACCCCGCCACCGGAATGCGCTGTCCACGGGCGGCCTGGGCCTCCCCCGCACTGGCGACGACGATCAGCTCGTCGCCCTCTCGCAACAGGATCAACAGGCAGCGTGCCTGTACCAGCGCGCGGCCGCGCTTGACGATCAACTCAAGGACCCGATCCAGATCGGTCTCCCCGCCGATCGCCAGCGCAATCGCCCGCGCTGCCTCCAGCCCGCGCGCTGCCCGCTCAAGTTGGGCACCACGACGTCGCTCGGACCCCAGCAGTCGTGCGTGCTCGATCGCGATCCCCGCCCAATCCGCCAGCGCCGTCACCGCCTCCTCATCGGCCTGATCGAACTCCCCGCCCCCCTTCTCGGTCAGATAGAGATTGCCCCACGCCTGCCCGCGCACCATGATCGGGACACCCAGAAACGAGTGCATCTCCGGGTGGCCGAGCGGAAACCCATACGAGCGGGGATGGCTTCCGACGTCAGCCAGCCGCAACGGCAACGGCGACGCGATCAGCTCGCCGAGCACCCCACGTCCGCGCGGCAGGTCCCCGATCGCGTGCTGAACGCGCTGATCGATCCCGCCCACCAGAAACCGCTCAAGCTCCTTCCGCGACTCGTCCAGGACCCCGATTGCGGCATACCGCGCTCCCGTGATCTCCCGCGCGGTCTCCAGCACACGATCAAGCACCGCCTCCTGATCAAGCTCAGACAAGACGCCACGCCCGACCGAGATCACACGACGCAACAGCTCGACATCCGGGGCGCCGGGAGTCGCACATGCGGTACCTGGTCCCTCCGCGCGCGTATCGCGCTGCGGTAACCGGCCATCGTGATCTGCCCACGGCTCAGACATGCCGCCGCCCCTCATCGCCACCGCCGACCCAGTCTTGGACCGGATGCCAGACACTCCGCGGCCTCGCCCGTCGTAGCCGATGCGACAGCATGTCAGTGCCCACTGGAATCGGGTGCATGTAACGAGAACACATCGCTTCGTCTTCCTGGCGCTGAAACACGCGCCGCCAGGCCTGAGGATCAACACCATCGCCGACCGAGTGCTGGAGCCGGCAAAGACCGCTCGCCGAAGGCTGGGGCGAAGCTCAACCCGATTCTACACCGCGATCGAGCCACCGCCAGTGTTGTCGTCGTTTACTTCACCTGGGTCTTAAGATGGGGCTGTGGACCATCCGGATGGCCGCCGCGAGACCGAGCACCTTCGGATCCTGATCGCCAACGAGCGCGAGGACCGACTTGCGCTCGTGACCCCCATCGTCCTTGGCCTCGGCCACGAAGTCATCGCGCGCGAGATCGATGTCGGGGAGGTGGGCCCGGTCACCGCCCGGGAACGTCCCGACGTCGCGCTGGTCGGGCTCGGTGAAAGCTCCGAGCACGCCCTCGGCCTGATCGACACGATCGTCCGCCAAGCCGCCTGCCCTGTGATCGTCCTACTACACGCGCCCGATCCTGACTTCATCAAGGAGGCGTCCAAGCTCGGCATCTTCGCGCACATCAGCGACGCCGACACCACCGACTGGCAGAGCTCGATCGACATCGTGCTCCGACGCTTCGCGGAATACCACGACCTCCAAGGAGCGTTCGGACGGCGCGCCCTCATCGAACGCGCAAAAGGCATCCTCATGGAGCGCCACTCAATCGACGACCTGGTCGCCTTCGACATGCTCCGGGAGCAATCCCGCGTCTCCAACCGCAAGCTGATCGACCTCGCCGCCGCCGTCGTCGACGGCCATCGGCTGCTCCCTAAACACCCCCAGGACTCCGCCACCCTTCACCGTCCCTGACCGCCGGCCCCCCGGATCCCCAACGGCTCCGGACCGCCCAGGCCAGTCAGGGCTCCCACTGTTCCCGTCGCAAGTCACGCAACGGCCCGTCGTCCCGGTGAGACCACGGCGGATCCATTGAGCGGTTGCTGCTGTCGCGCTCGAACGGCGGCCTACCCCGAACGAGCCGCTTCACTGACTATGTCTAGTCGCGGAGGTCAGGTGCGGGGCGCGCGCCGCGCGGTGACCAGACACGCGACGGTACTCGAGCGGATCGGCCGGCCGAGTCGCCGGTGGAGGGCGTCGTTGTCCGCGGCCAGAGCGTCGCGCTGGCGGCGCGACAGCCGCGCCCAGAACGACATGGTGCCGAGCAGGGCATTGAGCTCCTCGGCAGTGTGCTCAAGGAGTGTCGGCACAGTCGCGATCTCCGCTTCGCAGAACAGCCCGGCGGCATACCCGCGCGCGATCTCGTAGTTTCCGAGCCACGCCCAGACCTCTGACACGTTGCCGCGCCGCGCCGCGACGCCCGCAAGCGTGCCATCGAGATTACGGTAGGTCGGCCAGGCGGCGGCGAGCTCAGGTGCGATCCGCGCCACGGCGGCACGTAGCGCCTGGTGATCGGCGGCGCTGCGCGGGTCCTCCAACCCAAAAAAGGAGACGAGCGCCAGGGTCCCGCCGTCGACGAGCGCGTCGGCGACTCGGCGCCAGCCCGCATCCGGATCGATCCAGTGGATCGCCGACGCCGAAAACACGGCCCGGAAGTGAGCGGGCGGCAGCGATGCGTCCTCCAGGCGCGCGTTGACGAACTGCACGTCGCCGGCGTCCGCCAGGTGATCACGTGCCCGCGCGATCAGCTGGGGACCGGGCTCGACCGCGGTCACCCGCAGGCCCCGGGCAAGCAGGGAGCGCGTCAGCTGGTCGGTACCGCAGCCGACCTCGAGCACCGGCATGCCTGGCTCGATGCCCGCCACCTCGCAGGCCCGGTCGATGAGCATGTCCGGATACGTCGGACGGTGACGGTCATATTCGGCTGCGACCTCATTGAAGACCGTTCCATACCTGCGCCTGTCGGCTTTGCTCGACATGCCCGCACGGTAGATCACGCCGAGGACGAGCCGATCCTCCGACCACACAGCAGGAACTGGAGCACTCGGCACTCCTATCGGCCGCGGCCGCGGCCGTCCACTCCCCTGGTGGACCGGCGTCGGTGCTATGCGACGACGGTCGTCGCGTTGGTGTCGTTGTCCTGACGATCGGACCCAGGGGGCGCGCTGAGGATCTCGAGCAGCTGCCCCAGATTGTGCTCGCGCGCGATCGGGTCATGCACGGAGAGGTCGGCGTTGATCGTGTACTGGTTGCGGCGCCCTTTGCGCTGACGCGTGATGTACCCGGCGGCGCCGAGGTCGACCACAATGCGATGCGCCGCCCGCTCGGTGATCCCCACCCGTTCACCGATCTCGCGGAGACGAACCCCGGGATCGTTGGCGATGCAGACCAGCACCTGGGCGTGATTGGTCAGGAACGTCCAGGTCGGCTTGACGTCGCTCATTAGCACTAGTCTAGCAATTCTAGACTTCCATTTCATGCTATGGTTGTCATACGTCGAAAGAGAGGACCCCGAAGATCCCCTCGCACCGCAGTGAGGAGGTCCTCGCAATGGGCTCTGACACCCGAAGCACCCCGGTCGGCTCGCCCGTCCCAGGGGTGATCCCGGAGATGATCACCGGGCCGGTGAGCGATCCGCCACCGGCGATGCCGAACACCGCTCGGGCGCGGGAGGCCGCCGCGGCTGCGGCGGCTTCCAATGCAGCGCCCACGAGCGCTGCCGAGACCCGGGTCGAGCACTTCCGCCGCAAGGCGCTCCGCGGGCGGCTGCACGTCTACGCGATCGCCGCCGTCGTCCTGGTCGCGGTGCTGATCGCCCTCGCGGCGTCGAACACCGCTCAAGTCAAGGTCAACTGGCTGATCGGCAGCTCCCACGTCTCGCTGGTCTGGCTCGTCCTGGCTGCGGGGATCATCGGCTGGCTGCTGGGGCTGATGTCCAGCGCCCGGCTCAACTGGCGCACCCGCGCTCCCCGGGGCCGAGACCGGGCACGGTCATGACCCGCTCCTCGAAGGTCCATGCAGGGGGGCGACCACCAAGCAGGTCAAGGAGATTCAGATGACGGACGTACGACGAACTGGCCCACCACGACGTTTGGAGGACCGGACACGGTTCGGCATCCCGATTGAGGGTGAGGTTGACGGTATCTGGCAGCGCGCCTTCCGCGAGCACCTCATTGATGAGACCCGGCGGCAGCCTGAGCTCCCGGGGGTCGAGTTCTTCGGCAAGTCGCTGAGGGTGAACCCTGAGCAGATCACGTTCTACTTCGTCGGCGAGGCAAACCTGCTCCCCAACTACCTCGACATGATCGAGTCGACGATCCCGCTGGCCAATGACATTGCTGCGAAAGAGCGCCAACGCCGATCCGCAGCAGGCGCCGAGGCCGACCGAAAGCTGCGCGACCGCGACGGCGCGATGGAGGAAGAGATCAACAGCTGGATTGGGAGGCAGACCGCGATGAGGTGAGCGCCTGAGCTGAAGGTACGCCAACCGCAGGCCGGCCGGCTCGCAAGTGCCGGCCCCCTCTGACGGGCTGATTGAACAGCGCCGTCGTCCCCGCGCCGCGGGCGATTGCGGATATCCAAGGAGTTGACATGCCCTTTTTCTTTTTCACAGTGGAGCAACAGGAGCGAGCAGTCGTCGAGCGGTTCGGGAAGTTCGTACGCGTGGCGGGCCCGGGGCTGCAGCGGAAGTCCCCGTTCGTCGAGAAGGTCGCCGGACGCATGAGCTTGCAGGTGGAGCAGCTCAACGCCGATATCGAGACCAAGACAAAGGACAATGTCTTCGTCGTCGTCAAGCTCGCGATCCAGTACATGGTTGGCGGGGAGGAGGAGAAGGTCAAGGACGCCTTCTACAAGCTCGACGACCCCGAGGTCCAGATGAAGTCCTACGCGTTTGACGTCGTCCGGTCGCATATCCCGACGATGGATCTCGACGAGGCGTATGCCGACGCGGACACAATCGCAAAGCACATTCAGGACACCCTGCAACAGCAGATGGCTGACTACGGGTACTTGATCATCAAGGCGCTGATCACGAACATCGAGCCTGACCAGCGCGTCAAGGACGCGATGAACAACATCAACGCGGCCCGTCGCAATCAGGAGGCGGCGACCGCGCAGGGCGAGGGCGACAAGACGCTTCGCATCAAGAAGGCGGAAGCCGAGTCGGAGTCGATGCGCCTGCACGGCGAGGGCGTCGCGGCGGAGCGCAAGGCGATTGCCCTGGGCTTGAAGGAGTCACTGGCACTGATCGCCGGCGGCAACGGCATCGACCCACAAGAGGCGATGGGTCTCGTGGCGCTCACCCAGTACATGGACACGATCCGCTCGGTCGGCGACCACGGCAACATGACCACGCTGCTGCTTCCGCATTCGCCCGCATCGGTGGGCTCTCTCATGAGCCAGATCCGCGAGGGCATGCTCACCGGCAACCTGGCCGCGGACGCCGCCCGGTCCGGCAGCACCGGGCCCGCCAGGGCCAACGGAGCGACGGGGTAGCCCGCTACGGCGCCCTGACCACCCCCCGGAGCGGGCTCGGCATGAATGAGAGCGGCGAACCTCTGGTCGCGTTTCTCGGCGTGTCCGCTGACCGGGGCGTGCTGAGGCTGGGTCTCGATGGCCTTCCTGACAGCGCCCCGCCTCCGGCGCCGGTCGCAATGACCGGCACGCACAGCCGCCTGGTGGTCGCCGGATCGCTGATGACCGCCGTGACCCTGATCGGCGGTGGTGCACTCGCCATCTACGGCATCGAGCAGCTCCTGGTCAGCGCCGGCGGCGCAGCGGCGGCGGTGATGGCGGTGATCGGGCTGCTCCTGGCCGGCACCCACTGGGGTTGGGTGCACGTCGCCGAATACCTCGGCCTCGGCCTCGACCAGCGTCAGGAACGCATCAATCGAGAGCGTGCCGACGCCTGGCTGGCGACCGTGTCGCCCTATCCCCGCTTCGCCGTCGTCACCGGGGTGCTCGCCGATGCATCGACATCCGTCGAGTGTGTCTCCTTTCGACCGGTGCTCACCCCGCAGGGCACGTTCACCTTCGATCGCCTCACCGAGGACGCGGAGCTGTTTGACGCCGATGCCGCGGCGGAGGCGATCGCCGACCGGGTCGAGACGCTGCGCAGAGAGGCGCGCCTGAAGACGGACCGGCGACGCGAGCTGTGGGAAGCCGGCTCGATCGCCTACGTTGCGGCGCTGTCGAGCGCAGACGAGGATCGAGAGCAGATTGCCGCAAAACGCGCGGCTGCCCTTGCTCTCTCCCAGCACCTCAACGCATCGCTCCGGGAACCGCCGCTTGCCGAATAGCGGCCCGGCCGATCGCCACCAGCCAAACCTGTCCCGTCGTGAGGGCCTGCGTCGCGGGTGCAACCCGGGATGAGCTTGACCGTCAGCTCGGATTGGGCGTGGTGTCGCCTGTGCTGCGAGCTCGGCGCTCCTCGACCTCAGCGGCGCGCAGGCGTGCTTCGGCCTGCTCGCAGGCCCGTTGGAGTTCTTGCATACGTGCGGGGCTGGTCGGCCGCTGTCCGTAGGCCCTGGCCTTGTACAGGTCGTAACGCTGGCGGGCGTACTGAGCCTGCACCCGCAGATCGTCAAGCTGCCTCGTGGACATGGCTTTGAGTCTAGAGCTGGGGTTCCGGAGTCTCGCCGGCTCGTTGGGGAGCGGGCATCAATGCCGCGCCGGCGATGACGAGGCCGAACGCGGTGACTCGTCCGACGATGGCTAGCGCGCCGATCCCGATCGGGTCGCGGAACACGAGGATGCCGCCCATGATTGCCGCGAGGTTGGCGGCGACCGAGGTGAACGCGATGACGGCCACGCCCGGACCGAGCTGGAGCCCCCGAGCCGAGGCATAGAACGCCAGGACCGAAGCCGCAAGCGCGGTCAGGGTCCACTCGCTGACGATCCCATGCAGCCCCCCGTGTACGGCTTCAGTGAGGTACTTCAGCGCGATGTCGGACACGCCGAACAGCACCCCGGCGGCGACGCCGAGCAGCAGTCCCTCCGCGGCTGGGCCGACGCTGCCGTGCATCGAGATCCCGATCAGCACGGCGCCGAGCGCAAAAACGCCGCACTCCACGGCGATCAGCGCCGCCAGCGAGTAGTGCCGGACCGCACTGGTGTGCCGCCCGCCCGTGATCGCAATCACCGCGAGCCCAAACGCGGTGATGATCACGCCGGCCCACTGCCGTCGGCCGAGGTGAAAGCCGAAGTAGCGCTCACCCAGGACCCCAAGGAACACCAGTCCTCCGGAGAGCACGGCCTGCACGACCGAAAGGGGGGCGAGCGCGAGCGCGCCGACATGAAGTCCCCATGCCCCGACCGCGACCGCCCATCCGAGCGAGAACCAGTGCGAACGGAACAAGCCCACGGCGCTGCGCAGCGGATGCCGTCCCCGCACGGCGGGGGCCAGCACCGCACCACGCTGCTTGAACAAGAACGCAACGTTTGTGCCCAGCGCTGAGCCCAACGCCAATGCCAGCCCGGCCATCATTGCTCCGGATTCTCAACGACCGCGCAGCAAAGGAGGAACGACCGGGCCGGTGGGCTGGCGTGGGATCGTCGTCAGCTAATTCCGATCCATCTGGTCGGAAATGTGGTAGGCTTCGTGTTGCGCTCAGTGAGCCCAGGCTCTTCTCGCTTTCCGGGCGACGTTTCCGGTCAGAAGGGCAGAGAGGCGGTTGGTACGGCTACCGCGACAAAGGGGACTGGTACTAGCGGGCGTGCCAGTCCCGGCGCCTTCTGAATCGCAGAAACCTCGCGCGATCCCGGGGCTTCGCGTCCTACCAGGACGCGGGGAACGCCGCCCGCTTCGTGCTCGCCGGCGCCCGTTCGTGCTCGCCGGCGAGGGGTCGGCGCGGCTCAACCCCACGCGGCAACCGATCGCTCGCTCCACATCCCCAACAAGACGTCTGCGAACCGAGCTTCGCGCAGAGCACCGTCGGCCCTACGCCGGGCGGCGACCCTCACGGACCGTCTCATCCCCAGCGACGGAAGAGCCACACCCCCAACAACTAGCGCCGGATTTTGGTTCGGCGCATTCGAAAGGTCGCCGAAATTCCCACGGAATCCCACATCTCGCCGGCTCCGGGAATCGTCCCTGAGCCGTCACTCGTCCACGACGAACCTGCCGCGTCGAATCGTTGGGGCAGCCGGCCAGCAGCCGACACCACCACGCGGCTGAAGGCTCGACGTAGCCCGCTCGCCCGGTTGCTGGCCGCGCTGCACGGTGACAAGTACATGGTCGACGCCTACACGCCGGCTGTGTCGCCGACGAAGAAGGGCTAGCTCATGTGCGATCGACACAACTTCCGACGCCTGTGCAGTTCTTTTCACGCGAGGCTGGATGTGGATCGCCTCGCCGACCAGGGCGGCAGCCTTGCTGCTGACGGATGCCGACGCGTCGGAGCGCGGATCGCTGTGGTGCAGTGATGCCGACTTCCGAGGCGACCATTCTGACTGAGAACGAGCGGCTGGCGGGGATTAATGCTGACTACGAGCGGCGGTACGGGTTCCACGACGCGGAGCATTATCTGTATAAGGCGCCTCGGGGGCTGAGCCGGGAGATTGTGGAGAAGATCTCGGTGTTGAAGTCTGAGCCGTCGTGGATGCGCGCGTTTCGGTTGAGGGCGCTTGATCATTTCCTGGCTCGCAGGCAGCCGACGTGGGGTTCGCCGCTGTTGGCCGGGCTTGATTACGACGATATTCGTTATTTCGTGCGGGCCTCTGAGACCCCGAGCCGGTCGTGGGATGACGTGCCCGCGGATGTCAAGCGGACGTTTGATCGCCTTGGTATTCCGGAGGCGGAGCGGAAGTTCCTGGCCGGGGTGGGAGCGCAGTATGAGTCCGAGGTCGTGTACCACCAGATCCATGAGGACCTCGAGCGACAGGGGGTGATCTTTACCGACATGGACACCGCGGTGCGTGAGCATGAGGATCTCGTGCGGCGGTATTTCGCGACGCTGATCCCGCCCAACGACAACAAGCTCGCCGCGCTGAACTCCGCGGTGTGGTCGGGCGGATCGTTTGTGTACGTGCCCCGGGGCGTTCATGTTGATATGCCGCTGCAGGCGTACTTTCGGATCAACACCGAGAACATGGGGCAGTTTGAGCGGACGCTGATCATCGCCGAGCCGGGCTCGTACGTGCACTACGTCGAGGGGTGCACTGCCCCCACCTACAGCTCTGACTCGTTGCACTCCGCGGTGGTCGAGCTGATCGCCCTCCCCGGCGCCCGGATCCGGTACACGACCGTCCAGAATTGGTCGACCAACGTCTACAACCTCGTGACCAAGCGCGCGGTCGCCCACGAGGACGCGACCGTGGAGTGGGTCGACTGCAACCTCGGGTCCAAGCTGACGATGAAGTATCCCAGCATCTACCTGCTCGGCGAGCGCGCCCACGGCGAGGTGCTGTCGATCGCGTTCGCCGGCGCCGGCCAGCACCAGGACGCCGGCGCCAAGATCATCCACGCCGCGCCGAACACGACGTCGAACATCTTCGCCAAGTCGATCGCCAAGGACGGCGGCCGCGGCTCCTACCGCGGTCTGCTGGAGATCGCCAAGGGCGCCCACGGCTCCCGCTCCAAGGTCGTCTGCGACGCCCTCCTGCTCGACGAGCGCTCCCGCTCAGACACCTACCCAACGATCCGGATCGGCGACGACGACGTCAACGTCGCCCACGAGGCGACCGTCTCAAAGGTCGGCGAGGACCAGCTCTTCTACCTCATGTCGCACGGGATCCGCGAGGACGAGGCCTCAAAGCTGATCGTCAACGGCTTCATCGAGCCGATCATCAAGGAACTCCCGATGGAATACGCCGTCGAGATGAACCGCCTGATCGAGCTGCAGATGGAAGGCTCAATCGGCTAGCAGCCCGCGGGGGCATGAGCCCCCCCTTTCCTCGTCGGCGGCCAGCTCCTATCTGCCGGTGCGCTCGCGGTGCTTGCACCCCGGCCAGCAGCAGGGCCGGCGCTGGCCCGGCTCCAGCTCCTCCTGGGCCCGCCGAATGCGGCGCTCGCGGGTAGTCACCTGCTTGGCATCCTCGACCCAGCAGATGAACTCGTTGCGGGCTAAGGGCGTGATGTCGAGATGGCCCACGAGCGCGTTCCGCTCGTGGTGATCCAACGGCAACTCGGGTACGCCGACCTGGGGGTCAGGAGCGTCTACCTCCAAGGGATGGACACCGCCGAGACTATCGACAGCGTCCACGTCGCCGTCGCCGGTGCTTTCCGCGAGCGCGGTCTGCAGATCAGGCCGTAGACCGGATCAAGCAATCGGGTCGGCCGGCACGCTCCAGCCGACCCGGCCGCCCGCGGCTGGCGAGGAGCAGGGTCGGGCGGCTTCGGGCTCGGCGAGCCCTGCTCCTTGGCGAATGACGCGCCCCGGGTGGCCGTCCCCGGGTGTTGCTGCGTTACGGGCGATTTGCGAGCGGGACGCAGGACAACTCGTTCGATCAGGCGTGTTGCTGCATTCGATCGGCCCGGTGGCGCCGCGGCCACCAGCAGGCTAATCGGAGTTTCACGCCGGGGTTCGGCGACACTTGGCGGTCCGAGCGCCGAGAATGTCCGGCCGGAGCTGTCGCGCCGCTCATACGCCCGCGAAATCGATGACACCGACACCTGAGCAGCCGGATCGGCACCTGGCCAAGCGTCGCGCTCGTTCGCCGGCCGGGGCGAAGGCGACGCTCACGTGGTTGGCGATGGCGATGCTGACCCTGGGGTCGGTAGGCGATCTCGGCGCCACGCCCGCGACGGCCGTCCTCGGTCTGGCGTCAGTGGTGATCTACGTCCTGCCCGCGATCGTGTTCCTCCTGCCGGCGTCGCTCGTGTCGGCCGAGCTCGCCTCGGGCTGGCCAGGCGGCGTCTACAACTGGGTGTCGGAGGGGATCTCTCCCAGGATGGGCTTCGTCGCCATCTGGTGTCAGTTCGCCCAGACGACCTTCTATTACCCGGCACTGCTCGCCTACGTCGCGAGCACGCTGGCGTACGTGTTCGCGCCCAGCTTGGCGCACAGCGGCCTGTACGTGACCGTGGTGATCATTGTCCTGTTCTGGTCGGCCGTGCTGGTCTCCGCGAGAGGGGTGCTCTCCACCGGCCGGCTGGCGTCGTACGGGATCTTCATCGGAACGCTGATCCCCGGCCTGCTGCTCGTCCTCCTGGCCGCGATCTACCTCCTGCAGGGCAACGCCTCGGCGGCGCCGCTGAACGGCGGCCACGTGCTCCCGCCGTGGCACGGGCTGACGAGCATCGTGCTCATCGTCAACAGTTTCTTCCTCTACGCCGGGGTCGAGGTCAACGCCGTCCACGTCGACGAGCTGCGCGATGCCCCGCGGGAGTTCCCCAAAGCGACCCTCCTCGCCGTGGTACTGATCCTGCTCATCTTCATCCTCCCGACGCTCGCGATCTCGGTCGCGGTCCCGGCGCCGCACATCAGCTTCACCGCGGGCGTCATGCAGGCGTTCAAGAGCCTGCTCGATCACTTTGGGCTGAGCGTGCTGACGCCGATCATCGCCGTCGGGCTGGTGGTCGCCTCCATGAGTGGCCTGCTCGACTGGCTCACCGGTCCCTCCACCGGCCTGCTGGACATCGCTCGCGAGCGTGGCTACCTGCCGCGGTACTTCCAGGAACTCAACTCAAACGGCGTCCAGCTTCACATACTCGCCGCCCAGGGACTCATCATCACGGTGATCGGGTTGCTCTACGCCGTGGTGCCGGCGGTCTCACGCGCCTACTGGGTGTTCGCCGCCCTGGCGACAGAGGTCTACCTGATCATGTACGTCCTCATGTTCGTCGCGGCGGTCAACCTGCGGCGGCGACAGCCCGAGCACCCGCGTGGCTACCGGGCGCCCGCGTTGCTGGCGATCTGCGTCGTCGGCACGCTCGCCTCGGCAGCCGCCTGCGTGGTCGGCCTGCTGCCGCCGAGCCAACTCGGACACATCACCACGGTGCCCTACCTCGTGGCGCTGCTCGCCGCGACCCTGCTCGTCGGCCTCCTCCCGCCGCTCCTGCTCCACAAGCTGCGCCGGTCACACTGGAAGGCCGCTGCCTGAGGCGAGCAGGAGGGCAGCAGTGGTGCAGCCCAGCCCGGGCTGGATCGGCTATCCGGATTGCCGCTGCCGGCCTGCCGTATGTAATGCGACGAGTGGTGGGGCCCACTTAAGAGATGTGACCACATCAGACATCAAGCACGAGGTCCGGGTGAATGGCTCATTTCGAACCGAGTTCGAGGCCGTTTACAGGGAGAATGTAACGCCGGTGACGGCGTTCTTCGCCCGGCGCTGTCGCGATCCTCAGCAGGTGGCGGACCTCACCTCGCAGACGTTTGTGGAGGCGATCAAGTCCACCAACACTTTCCAGGGGCGGGGCAGTCCGACCGCGTGGCTGATTGCGATCGCGCGCCGGGTCTATGCCAACCATCTCACCGACCAGGCGATGGGTGCGGATCTGATTGACCAGCTCGGCCGCCGGCTCGCCCTCGCGCACGACGAGCTGGAGGATCTTGCGGCACGGATCGACGCGCAACGCGATGGGAGGCCGCTGCTCGAACGCGCCGCGCGCCTTTCCGCTCTTGAGCGGGAAGCGATCGAACTCGTTGATCTGATGGGACTGCCGCCGAGAGACGCCGCGCGCGTCCTCGGCGTGTCGGCGAACGCGCTGCGCGTACGGCTGTTCCGCGCGCACAAACGACTGCGAGAGGAGCTTGGCGATGACCGCCTTTGACGATGGACTATGGGCGCGGCTCGTTGACGAGCATGAGGCCGATTGCGTCTCCCTCGGATCCGTCCCGGACCAGGGGAGCAGGCGACCGCTGTTGGTTGGCGTAAGCGGGGTCGCTGCGGTGGGTCTCGCCGGCGTGCTCGCCGTGGTACTGTCGCTCGCCGGCGGAGCGAGCAACGCGTTCGCCGGCTGGACAACCCGGCCGACCGCGGCGCAGCTCGCGGCCGCCAAGGCGTACTGCGCCAAGAATGTGCCGACTCCGGGGCTGCCGCTGGAGCTGACCGACACGCGCGGTCCGTTCACATTCGAGGTCTTCGCCAACGACACCTCGAACGACTTCTGCATCACCGGTCCGTCGTTTACCAACGCGTCGGGGTGGAGCACCTCATCGCCGGTGGAGGTTCCGGCCGGGACCCTCTATCTCTGGGCTGAGCACACGACGGTCCATGTCGGCCAGACATACGGCTTCGTGATTGCCCGCGCCGGCGACGGCGTGAGCGCGGCCGCGCTGACGCTCGAGGACGGCACCGAGGTCACGGCGACGGTTCAGAACGGTTGGGCGGTCGCCTGGTGGCCGGGCTCCCACCAGGTCATGCGTGCGCAGCTGACAACCGCATGGGGCACACAGACGCAGACGTTCCCTCTGAGCCGATGCGGCCTGCACAACTGCAACGGAGGCGGCCCGCACGGCGCCGCGCCGGGCGGTGGTCCGGGCGGCGGCTAGCACCGGCCCATAGAAGCCGGTTCAGGCGGCCGCCGCTCGGCGGCCGTCTGACGTCCCGTGGCGGCACTGCACGGGGTCCAGTCTGCCGATCGTCGAACACCTTGCCACCTCGCCTGCGGGTCAGCTGCCACCGACGGCGCTGCTACGCGCAGAAGGCTGGAAGGCCCCGCTGCCGGTTTGTCGGCGCCGGGGGAGCCGGCACGTGGACTGCCGCTCCCGGCTTGGGCCGGGCCGAAGGAGCAGTCCGGCCGCCGGCGACGCGCGCCGTGAGCGACCCACCAATGCGCCTGATCTCGGACGAGTGGCTCATCGTAAGAGGTGGCTAGGAACTGGTGTCCTCAGGAAGCCGCGTCGAGTAAGATCGACTCCATCGAGGTCTTGCCAGCGGGACCATGTTGGTACTGCTGGAGCGCTTCGACCTAAGAGCAGCTCGCGCTCGCGGCGGTCCTATGGCGGCACGCGGGGGTGTTGCGGTTCGCAACGTTCATCCCGAGGTCGGAGCTGCCCTCATGCCTGATCAACCGAAGGCCACGCCGGGCCGTCAGATCCCCGCTCGCTGCTACCAGCCGCGCGTGGCCAGAAGCCTGCTCGACGTTGCCACGTCGATCGTGCCCTACTTGGCGCTCTCGGTCCTGCTGGACCTCACATTGGGGATCTCGGTCCTGCTGACGGTCTCACTTGCCGTCCTCGCCGCCGGGTTCCTGGTACGGACGTTCGTCGTCTTTCATGACTGCGCCCACGGATCGCTGTTTCCGTCCAAGCGCGCCAATCGGTGGGTCGGACGCGTGGCGGGGCTGCTGGTGCTCTCACCGTTTGAACGGTGGCGGCACGACCACGCGGTGCATCACGGCACGTCAGGCGATCTCGAGCGTCGTGGCGTCGGCGATATCGTCACGCTGACGGTTCACGAGTACCGCGTTCGGCCGTGGAGGGGTCGGCTGGCATACCGGTTGATACGCAATCCATTGGTCATGTTTGGGCTCGGTCCTATCGTGGCGATGGTCATTGGCCCGCGGATCGCCACCCGCGCTCAGCGTCCGCGCCTACGCCACAGTGTGCTCCTCACGGACGCTGCTGTGTTCTCGCTCGCCGCTGGGCTGTGCTGGCTGATCGGGTGGGAGCGGCTGCTCCTGGTGTGGGCGCCATCGGCGCTGCTCGCCGGATCGGTTGGGATCTGGCTGTTCTATGTTCAACACCAGTTCGAGGACGCCTACTGGCAGAACGCCGCCGACTGGGACTACACCGAGGCGGCGCTGCGCGGCAGCTCCTACCTGAGGCTGCCGAGGGTGCTCGAGTTCTTCACGGGTCACATCGGGTTTCACCACGTGCACCATCTCAACGCGCGGATCCCCAACTACAACCTTCGCCGCGCTCACCGCGAGAACTCGATCCTCCATCAGGTGCCGACGCTCTCGCTGCTGGACGGGCTGCGCGCGGTCCGCCTCAAGCTTTGGGACCAAGACCGAGGGAAGCTGGTCTCGTTTGCGCAGGCTCGCCAACCAAGGATCGGGACCCGTCCGGCAACCGACCTGTCACGAGTCGCTGAGGCTGATCTGTAGCTGCTCGTACCCTGCGCCACGTCCGCGCAGGTTCTCCTCTTTTTCGTCATGGGCGTGTCCTCGCTCGGTGACGCGCGAGAGGTGGGGTCGCCACACCGGGTAGCTGATCGGCCAGCCACCCCCCAGCGCGAGCAGAACACAGAAACCCCGATGCGGGCGAGCATGTTTGCCGTTACCTCGTCCTACGAAGGTCTCGCCGGTGGTGCTGGCTGCTGTGCCGCCGACGCATTCTTGACCGCAAGCTAAGGCGCGATCGCGGTCAGGGCCGGTCCCCCTGTGCGGCGGGACACCCCGGCGACTCTCCGTGAGCTCTGCGGAAACCAAGCACGGCATAATCGGTCCTGATGGCAGACAGCGGCCACGACATCCTGCAAGAGGTTCTGGCCGCGCGCGGCAGCTTCGGTCACCGCGAGCACCTGGAACTGGCATGGCGCTGCCTCGATCGCTACGAGCGGCACGCTGCGCACCAGGCCGTGGCGGGCGCGCTTCGTCATCTGGCCAGCTTGCACGGGATGCCGCACCGCTATCACGAGACACTCACAGCGTCGTGGGTCCACCTGGTGGCGCTGCATCGTGCCGACAGCGCCGCGCCATCGTTCGACGAGTTCCTGGCCGAGAACCCGTCCCTGCTCGACCCGCAGCTTCTTGATCGCCATTACAGCCGCGAGCTCCTCAGCCGCGAAGATGCTCGCGCTCGATGGACACCGCCGGACCTGCGTGAGCTCCCTGCGCTGAAGTAGCGCGAGGCATTTCGGGCTGGGCCTCGGCGAGACTCCCCCTTGGTCGCCGTCAGTGCAGCCGGGTCGAGGACTGCCGCTCTGGGCCTCCGGCCAGCAGAAGGAGAAGCCAGACCGTCTGCTGCCGGCGGCCGCCTGAGCGCCGCGCGTGTGTGAAGGCGCGAGTCTCATCTGGGGCGGAGCTCTCGGAGCGCGACATGGACGGCCCAAATCCCAGTGCTCTACAGTGCAATTGCGGCCAGCCCGGTCGATGTCGTCCGTCGACCTGACAGCTGCATCGGCTTATTGGTCGCGGGCCGGAATCGGCTCAGCGAGCGCAGCGCGCCCGGGATCCGCGTGGAAGGGGTCGGCGAAGTACTGGGTCTCGTGCGTTACCAGACCGTCGCTGATCTCCATGACGCTGACCGAACAGGTGGGAACGCCGTCATAGGTGATCACGCACTCGCTCACCCAAAGGTCGCCGCCACCCAGGATCCGGCGGATGGTGAAGTGGCGTTCGGCCGGGTGCCCGCCACGTTGCGCTTGGATCCTTGACCGGCCTCTGAAGCGCTCGCCGGACTGCGGGTAGTCCAAGACCGCGTCCGCGGCGTAAATCGCGTGCTCAGCGTCGACGTCCCCCTGTTCGGACGCCTCCCAGTGCTCTTGGAGCCGAGCCCTGATATCGGCGTCACGATCGATTGCGCTGTTCACCCGTTAGCCCCCATGACCAGTAGGAACGTCGCTGACTCGCACGACAGATGCTACCCGAGGGTTCTCGTGTGCCTTGGGACCTCGGTAGCGGCTCCAGATCGCGGCGACCCCGTGGCAGGACCGGAGAACTGCAAGCGCCCGCCGTCAATCGCCTCGCCGTCGTCGAGCTCCGCCGGCGCTCGGCCGGCTGCCCCTTCGTCGCCGACCGCAGAAGCCAGCTGGCGACTTCCGCTCTTGGATGCAGAGCGGAAGCTACGGCGGCATGCTGACGATGCCGTTGTCGCCGACGCGGTCGTGGGGAGCAACGACCGGCTCGGAGCGAAAGCAGTCGCCGGCCGTGACGGCCGCCGGAGCGTGCTAGGTGCGAGCTGGTTGGTGCGGACGTATCCGTCCGTGCAGGACGGGGCGTGGTGCTGGCCGAGGGCCCAGCTACTTGCCGGGCTCCTCATCTACGACTACCTCGTACATCTCCACCGAGGTTCGGGCGCCGCGTCCGGCCGCGGGCGTGATCCCGTTCATCGCAGCGTCGACTCGCCGCAGGTCGTCTTCTGTCTCACAGAGGATTAGGTTCGCGGCCCGGTTGCTCTCGCGATCGACGAGGAGCATGATCCTCTTGGCCGCGTCGCCCGCTCGCTCGAACGGCGTGCCCTGTCCGCCGCTGCGAATCGTCTCGCGAACGTCTGCGGCGAAGTCGTCCCAGTTGCGGTCGCCGCCTTCGAACCGCGCGATCCGTACATACATGCTGCGCCCTCCTCTCCTGGCCGGTTTGGTCCGTCAGCGGGACTGTATGCGACCTGACCACCTTCGGTCATCACGCCAAGTTCGTATCGTGAGGCCGGCTCCCCAGTCAGACCTGAGCCGCGTCCTGCGAACCGCACGAGGGGCGCGCGCACGGCCGCGCCGTTCATTACAGGCATGTTGCGTCTACAGCTTGCGCGTGGCTATCGGAGGCATCGGGGCGCTCGTGTCCATGCCGTGCACCTCAGCGACCGATCCCATGAACCATCGATCGAAGTCCTCGTCCGACGACGCTGCGTTTGCCAAGAAGCTCTCCGCGCCGGGCCCGTCGGTGATGACAAGCACGAGGAAGCCCCCGTCGGGCGTCGGCTGCAGATACGCGCGATGCTCCGTCAACCCGTGGCGCGCGTTCATATCGTCAAATGCCGCCTTTCGCGGGCCATTCAATTCGGCGACCCAGGCCTCCCACGCATCGCGTTTGTCCGCCGCAAGCGGTATTGCCATTCCCGGCATATTGCCCCATCCTTCCCTGCAGGACCTTCGGATTGCGACACTCTCGCCCACCCGTCCTCGGACGTCAAGCGAGCCGCGAATCTTGGCTTCGACCTGTACGGGATCTTGGTCGAGCTTTGGGCGTAGCTAATACATGCCGTTCACGCACCCACCACCGCCTCGGCAAGCACCTCTTCAATCGGTGTGGTGGCCCCCTCGCGCAGCGCCGTATGGACCTGTTCTGGGGTCAGGCCGCACCGCATCAGCTCGAGCGTCGCTCGCTCGCCCTCCCGGTCGGTGTACTGGCGCCCCACGCCGGCCTTTTCCAGGAAGGCCAGCGCCGCGCCGAGGAGCCATCCGGCGTCGTGAAGTTCGCCGAGGGCCGCGCGGGCCTGCGCCAGCACGAACATCGCCCACACGACGTAGATCCGCTCGCCGCGACCCCATGCGCCCTTGAGGGCCTGCTCGGCAAGCCTCCGGGCATCGGTGTGGCGCGCCTCGAGGTTGGCGATGTGGCCGAGGTTGATGGCGGCTACGACGCCGACCCGCGACGCCGTGCCGCCGCTGAGGTCGACCGCCTCCTCGGCGAGGCGCCGGGCCTCGCCCAGCGACCCCTGCTGGGTCACGATGTCGCTGAGGTTGACGAGCGCCGTCGGAAGACTGGGGAGAGCGTGGCGGCGGGCGAAGTCAACGGCCTCCTCGAGCGCGGCGCGCGCGCCGGCGAGGTCGCCTCGCTTGACGAACACGAGGTCGAGGAACAGCATCGCGTCGAAGGTGATCTGGGGGTCCCCGATCTCTCGGCCGATCGCGAGAGCCTCGTAGGACAGGGCGGCGGCGCGATCGTCGTCGCCCCGCTGCCACGCCAGCGTTCGGGCGGCCAGCAGGAGGTGCGCCACCAATGCCGCGCCGTAGCGCGCCCGGTGTTCGAGCGCAGGCCGACCCATCGCTCCGCCTCCTCGAGCTGTCCCTCACGCATCCACCAGTTGTGCGTGAGCGGCCACGCTAGGCCCGCCACCATCGTGAACGCGCCGTGCGCAGCGGCCCAGGCCAGCGCCGCCCGGAAGTTGTCGTGCTCGGCCGCAGCCCGCGCGGTGACCGACGTAGGTGGGTCGGCGGGCAGATCGACGGTCAGCTCCGAGACGAGCTCCAGTGCCCACTCGGCGTGGGCGCGGCCGACTCGCTCGGCTTCGCCGAACTGCTCCAGCCTGTCGCCCGCGTACTCGCGCAGCGTCTGCAGCATCCGGTAGCGCTCCCCGTCGGTACGCAGGAGGCTGCGCTCCACCAGCGTCTGCACGGTGTCCAGATCGGCGTCGCACACCCGCTCGGCGGCGTCGAGCGTACAGCCGCCGGCGAACACCGACAGGCGGCGGAACAGCGCCTGCTGCTCTTCGTCGAGCAGCGCGAAGCTCCACTCGATCGTCGCCTCGAGCGTGCGCTGGCGCCGAGGGGCATCCCGCGGGCCGCCGCTGAGGATCGGCAGACCACGGTCCAGGCGCTTCATCAGCTCGCCGGCCGGAAGCGCCCGCGCCCGCGCCGCGGCAAGCTCGCTCGCCAACGGCAGGCAGTCGAGCCGGGTGCAGATCCGCTCGCTGATCGCCTCGTCGAGGACCGCCGCCGGGGCGGCCGCGCGGACGCGGAGCTGCCACAGCTCGATCGCCTCCTCGAGCTCCAGGACTGGGACCTCGTACTGCTGCTCGCTGCTGAGGTGAAGCGGCTCACGGCTCGTGACCAGGAGCGTCAGTCCGCGGTGGCGCGCGAGCAGGGGGCTCACGCAGTCGACCCCGTCGAGCAGGTGCTCGAGGTTGTCGAGCACCAGCAGCACCTCCCGCTCGTCTAGCGATTCGTCCAGTCGCTGCGCCGGATCGAGCTCGGATTGACCGCCGATATCGAGGGCCTGACAGATCGTCGCGGTGATCAAGGAGGCGTCGGCGACGTCGGCGAGACCGACGAACCAGACCCCGTCGCGGTAGCGCCCGCTGACCCGCTCGGCGACCTCGAGCGCCAGGCGCGTCTTCCCGCTCCCCCCGCTGCCGGTCAGCGTGAGCAACCGCGCTCCGCTCCCGAGCAGCCGGACGACCTCGGCAATCTCCCGTGCCCGGCCGACGAAGCTCGTCGGGGCCAGCGGAAGATGGACCTCGCCGCCGTCCGGCTATGACGGGTGCGCCACTCGACGTGACGCGGGATCGCCTGGCACTTGGGGATCGAGCAGCTCATACACCGGCTCGGTTCGCGTCAGGCCCTTGAGCCGCGGCCGCCCGAACTCGACGAGCCGCGCCCCGTCGGGCAGGTCGCCGGTGACAAGCGCGCGCGTCGCGTCCGAGACGAGCACCTGACCGCCACGGGCGAGGGCGCGTATGCGCGCGCAGCGAATGATCACCGGCCCGGCGTAGTTGCGCTCGTCGCGCAGCGTCGCCTCGCCACTGTGCAGCCCCATCCGGACCCTCACCTCCACGCCGTCCGGCCAGCGCTCCGCCCGCAACCCCGCCTGAGCCTCGACCGCGGCCGCCACCGCCTGAGAGGCGCGCATGAACGCCGCCACCACGCTGTCGCCCTCGCCCTGCTCGACTGGGCGCACACCGCCGTGACGGTCGATCACGTCCGTCAGGATCCGGGCATGGGATGCCATCGCCACCGCCATACGCCCTGGATCCTCGTCCCAGGCTGCGGTCGAGCCCTCGACATCGGTCATCAGCAGCGTGACGGTGCCGGTCGGAAGCGGCTTCTCACCCGGCTGTCGCCGAAAGCGCGACACCTTCACGCAGCGATTGTGACCGGCGTCGTTGAGAGGCGCAATCCGGCGCCAGCCAGCGGTCACCCGGCGCCCGAGGAGCCTGCGCCCCGGCGCGGCCGCCCCACTCTCGGGCCCCATCCGATCAAACGAGACCACTGTCCCGTCGCGCCCGACATCAGGCGGCGATGGAACCCAGACCACCGGGTAGAACTGGCCAAGGAGGTACCGCGCCGAGGAGGCCCTGACGCGGCCGTCGATCAGTGAGCGAGCAATCCGAACAAGCCGAGAGCCAGCGCGCCGAAACGCCACCCGAGCGCCTTGATCGCAACACCATCGAGCTGCTCAACGAACTGCGAATCGCCGGCACCGGGATCCAGGTGATGTTCGCGTTCCTGTTGATCGTGCCGTTCAACAACGGCTGGCCCAAGGTCGACGGCTTTGAGCGCACGGTCTACTTCGTCACTCTGCTCCTGGTGGCCCTCGCCGCGTTTCTGCTCATGGCGCCGCCGATCCACCACCGCATCCTCTTCCGCCGGGGCGAGAAGCGCTTCCTGGTCCAGACCGCGAACCACCTCGCGATAGCCGGCATGGCGTGCCTTGGGCTCGGGTTCATCGGCATCTTGGTACTCCTGAGCGACGTCGTGGTCGGCGGCGCCGCGCCCATCATCGTCGGCACCCTGGCAGCGGTCATCATCTTCGGCCTCTGGTTCCTGCTTCCGATCGTTCGTCGCGACGAGGGGTAGCAGAACCGTGGCCGCCGCCCTCGGCCACCGGGGCTGGGCGCCGGTGGTGCGCGGAGGCAGGCGCGCGATCGGGGTTCGTCACGGCTTCCGCATCAACCGAGACCGCTAGCGGCGGGCGGGCAAGCACCGATGCGCCGGTTTGGCGACGAGCAGGTCTGCAGGTTGTCCCTGAGGTTGACCTGCTCTGGTAGCCGCCGTGCTCGAGCGCGGCCAGATCTCCTCGATCGCACACTGATCAATCCGGGGGCGCCGTCGGCGACGATGAGCCTGGGTGCGGCGAGACCGCGGCTGATGAGATCGCGGCCGAGCTCGAGCCAGGTTGACGTCGTAGAGCGACCGGCGACTGAACGCCTTGAACCGCTCGTGCAGCTCCGCGCAGGCGCGGGACACGGTCGACTTCGACGTCTTCGCGAGCCCCGCCTCTTCGCACAGCGACTCCACGTCGCGCATCGACAGGCCGGGGACGAACCCGCCGATGATCAGCGCCTTCAATGGCTCCGTCGCGCCGTGAGACGCACCGTACCGCCATCGGCGGAGATACAAGCGAGCATTGACCGAGGGTCACGCGACGGCTCGGGTAGTGTCTGCTCGTGAGCGGGACCCGGGACCGGGCTGAGCGATGACGCACCGGCTTGCCGTGCTTCGCCGCGCGCTCGCCGGTCGCCGGCTGCGTCGGGTCGAGGCGGCGTTTCTTGGCTTTGGGATCAGCGAGTACGGGGTGTGGGTCGTGGTGCTCGTGTTCGCCTTCCGGCGCGGCGGGACGACCGCGGCGGGCGTCATCGCGGCGGTGCAACTGGTCCCGGCGTCGGTCGTCGCGCCGCTGGCCGCTCGGCTGATCGACTCCCGAGGCGCGGCGGCAACGCTGTGCGGGGGCTACGTGGCTCAGGCCATGTCTCTCGGCGTCACCGCGGCGCTCATGCTGGCGGGCGCTCCGGTGCCGGTCGTGTACGCGGGAGCGGTGGTGGCAGCCTGCGCGGTGACGCTCACGCGCCCGGCTCAGGCGGCGCTGCTGCCCGTGCTCGTGGACACGCCGGCTCAGCTCACCGCGGCCAACGTGGTGACCGGCTGGGTGGACAACGTCACCCTGCTGGTGGGACCCGCGCTGGCGAGCGTCGCGCTGGCGATCGCCGCGCCGGGGTGGGCGCTGATCGTCTTCGCGGGCGTGGTGGCGGTCTCGGCGGTGGTCGTGACGCCGCTGCGCCGGGTGGGGGTCGTGGGCGGTGAGGATGAGCCGGAGGAGGGCCGGGTCTCCGTGCGGGACGCGGTCCGAGACGCGCCCGGCGCGGTCCCGGCGCTCGCGATGCTGACCGCGGAATACGCGGTGCTCGGTGCGCTGGACGTGCTCGAGGTGGTGCTCGCCGCCTTGGTCCTCGGTCTCGGCGCCGGCGGAGCGGGGTATCTGGGCGCGGCGTTCGGCGCCGGCGGCCTGCTCGGTGCGGCCGTTGCGCTCACGCTGGTCGGCCGCCATCGCCTGGCCCGCCCGCTGTTGCTGGCGGGGACCGCGTGGGGTGCCGCCTTCCTCGCGCTGGGGGCCTGGCCCGCGGCGGGCGCCGCCCTGTGCCTGCTGGCGGTCGCGGGCGCCGGGCGGACGGTCCTGGACGTCGGAGGCCGGACGATTCTCCACCGCACGGTCCCGGGGACATTGCACGGCCGCATCTTCGGGGTCCTGGAGGGCTTGGAGACGCTCGGGCTGGCGGTGGGATCGCTCCTGGTGCCGCTGCTGGTCACGATCGCCGGGCCTCGCGGGGCGGTGGCGCTGGTCGGCGGACTGCTCGTCGTCGTCCCGCTCCTGACCATGCCGGCGCTGCATGGCATCGAGCGCGCCGCGCCCCCGCTGGATGCGGAAGTCGGCGTCCTGCGGGAGGTGCCGCTGTTCGCCATGCTCAACGCCCCCGTGCTCGAGGACCTTGCGCGGGCTCTCGCTCGCCTCGAGGCGCCCGCCGGTGAGACCATCGTCCGGGAGGGCGAGCCCGGCGCCCAGTACTTCGTCATCGCCGCCGGCCAACTCGACGTGTCGATCGGTGGCGCCCACGTCCGCACGATTGGACCGGGCGACGGGTTCGGCGAGATCGCGCTCCTGCACGCCGGCGTGCGCACGGCGACCGTCACCGCCACCTCGGACGTGGCTCTCTACGCGCTGGAGCGCGCGCCGTTCCTCGAGGCGGTGACCGGCTCGCGTCAAGCGCACCGAGCCGCCCGCGATCTCCTCGCGGAGCGCCTGGCCACGCCGCCGCTGGCGGTGGAGGAGGGGACGTGAGACCGCCAGTGGACTCTGTGGACGTTGGCGTTCCCTGAGCCCCGCTCCAACCAGCCGCGGCGGTGCGCGCGGCTGCCTCTGTAGGATCTCCGCATGGTCCGCGCCTCGCGTTCGCCGCGGCGCTCGCGGGCGGGGGCGCTGTTCCGGGCGCTCATCACGTTGTTGCTCGCTCTCGCCGCCGCTCCCTGCGCCGGCGCCAGGAGTCGGCCGCGGGTGCTCGTTGGCCAGGCGCCGCTCGTGCTGCCGTGCGGCTCGGCGGGGACGACGGTGCCGACGGACTGGTACTTCCCCCAGCGCGGGCATGGGGCGACTGGGCTGGTGTGGCTTCAGCACGGCTTCTTCGAGACCAAGGCGAATATGGCCGGCGTGGCCAGGGCCGACGCTGAGCGTGCCGGGGCCGTCGTCGTCGTGCCCACCATCACCTCCAATCCGTTCGCGGCCGCGGGGTGTTGGCTCAACGGCGCCCCGATGTGGCGCGCTGTCGCGGCGACGTTGACCGACCGCGCGGAGCTGCAGGCGAGTGCCAACGCAGCCTACGGCGGGGCGGTCTCGCTTCCCGACCGCTTCGTCCTCGGCGGCCACTCGGCCGGGGGCAATCTCGCCCTCGCGGCGGCCGGCGATCTGGCCGTCGGGGGCGACGTCGCCGACCTGCGCGGCGTCGTGCTCCTCGACGCCGTCGACTTCGCCGGCGCGATGAGAACGGCCCTTCAGCGGCTGACCGGTCCCAACGACCGGCCGGTATGGCAGGTTGCCTCGCCGCCGTCACCGTGCAACGCAGGTGGGTCGGGGACGCAGGCCCTACTTGCCGCGCGCCCGGGTCGCTTCGTCGGTGTCGAGCTGCTGCGGGGCACTCACGTCGACGCTCTCGGGGCCGACGCCGGGCTTTTCGCCGAGCTCGTGTGCGGCTTCCCGCGGCCTGAGAACATCCGCGCGGCGCGGCTCATCTCATGGCAGTGGGTTTTCGACGCGCTGACCGGAGCCCAGCTCGGCATCCTCTCCGGCACGCCGGGCGAGCAGATCTCGGTTGCGGGAGCGACCGCGGTCGTGCTTCCGGCCGGCTGACCCGGTGGCGCCCGCACAAGGGGCGGCTCAGCGGAGGCGACGTGACCCACGCGGCGGCGAGTCACGCCAGCTCCTCATCGGCGCGGCCACCGAGCTGTTGGCCGCCCGCGGGCTCACCGCGACGTTGGGGCGCGACATCATCGCTGCCGCCGGTGGCCAACTGGGCGGCCGGCTACCGCCTCGGCTCCAACGCGGTCGACCTGCCGTCGATCTCCGACAACGACGACCCGCGCGTTCGGGCTAGTAGCCGGAGTCTGTCAGAACGAGGTCACCCAACTCGGCGTACCCAAGATCGGTCGGGTGGATGTCGTGCAGAGGTCCACAGACCGCGGTCAGCGTGCAAAGTGTCGTAATCTCGTTCTGCGGACCGCCGCCCGGCGGGTTGAACAACGGCAGCGGATCGACGAAGTAGGCCCGGTAGCCAGCGGCGGTCGTCGCCTCCAGCGCGTTGAGCTGCGCCACGAGCGCGTCGGTTCCAGCCGCCGCCTGAGCGGCGGCGTCGAGGCTGCCCGTCTGGGCGTAGGTCTGCTGGAAGACTGCTGGGTAGAGGGGGTTGTAGAGCCCCACGACCATGATCTGCGTATAGCCGGCAGCCCCGCGGATCTGGCTCAGCGCGCTACCGAGGTTCTGCTGAACGGTCGCGAACGTGGCACCCGCGCCGCTCTGGACGCAGGACAGACTGATGCCGTTGCTCGTCGTGCAGCTGTGCACCAGCGCGAGCACGTCGTTGGCGCCGATGTCGATCGTCACGGGAACGACCTTGCCGCCGTTGGCATTGAGGACACTCACTGCCTTCTGGATCTGCGTCAGTCCCGGGTGGTTGACGTGGATTGAGAATGGATATGTAGTGCAGCCAGTTGTGGCGTTCGTCGCGGCGAGAAGCGTGTAGCTCGTCTCACCGGGACAGCCGAGATTCACCGACTGCACGCCAGGGAAGCTGGCGTTGAACCCGGTACTCGAGGTCAGGCTCGACCCGAACTGGAAGACATCGACGTAGCCGGTGTCAAACAACGACGGGTTGGGATTCGGCAGATTGGCGATGACCTTGGCCTGCTGGTAGCCAAACGCCAGCGAATCGCCCATCGCCAGGTACACCACTCGCGGAGATTTGTGCTTCGGTGGTGAAGCTGCGCCGGCCGCCGGCACGCCGACCACGAGTGCAGCGATTACCACGACGATGATGAACCAGCCGCGCCAGTGCGTCAGTGAGCGTGCCGGCATGAGCCCTCCTCGTTCTCGTGGTTGGGTCCGCGGCTCGCCGAATCTGTCGAGTCTCGGCAACACGGGCGCTTCGCGTCCCCGGTCGTCGTAGCAGCCAGATACTCCAGCGCGACCAGGGGCCACACATCACCCAATCCGGGTGACCCGCCAGGGGGCTTTCCCTTGATCGGCTCAGGCTCCGCGCGCTGATCGTTGTGCTGGGGCGCGGCCGGCTAACGCTCCGCTGCGGTGGCGGCGGCCGCTGCCGTGCAACGGCATCTACTTGACGAGCAGTGATCTGGCACGTCTGCCGCTTGAGGCGATCCCGATCGCGGCACACGTGACGGGCCGGTTTCGTGTCGCCCAGCGTGAGGGGTTCGATGTCAATCCGGCGACGTGGCATCTGCTTACTTATCACGGCATCGTGGTCCGTGGCCGGATTCCGGCGGCCGGCGGGACCTTGCGGAGCGTTAGGCTGCTTGGCGTCGTGGGGACCCCTTGGGATGCGAGGACGTACGATCGAACCAGTGCGCCGCAGCAGGCGTGGGCGTCGGAGGTGCTCGTGCGTCTGCGTGGGATCGCGGCCGATGCGACCGTGCTGGACGTCGGTTGCGGCACGGGGCTCGTCACCGAGGAGTTGCTGGCGCTGGTGCCGCAGGGTCGCGTGCTGGCGATCGATCAGTCGCCCGAGATGGTTGCGCTGGCGCGAGCGCGGCTTAGCGATCGCGCGCGGGTCTGGTGTCAGGATGTGCTCGAGCTCGAGTTGGAGGAGCCCGTCGATGCCGTGTTCTCGACCGCGCGTACTACGAACAGCTCGCCGCTCGGATCGGCGGCAACCGCGCGTGCCTTGCGCTCGTGCGCAAGCTGCTCAAACGCTGCTACCACCTCCTCAAAGGCCTCGGCGACCAGGCGCTCGCGCCAGTCGCCTGAACCCTGTCACGCGGCAAGCCCGAGAACACCCGATGACCCGCGGTCAGCTCCCGGCAAGATTGCTGCCGACCCGCCACCACGGCGGCGGGGACGGCCCAGAAAGAATGAGCGGCCGCACCACCATCTGCCGGAACACCCCATCACACATCATGCCGCCGGCCCGGAGCCAACCCGGGTCGAGTGCCGAAGTAAGCCTGGGCGTCCGCGGACACACCATCACCCTCCACCGCGCGCACGCCCCTCCGCCGCCACGTCACCCCTCACCGACAACGAATTCCCCAAGACGCCTTGACGCACGGGCCGGGACAAGTAAGCGATTGTGCGAACGTCGGCTATTAGGCGGTGGGGGCCCGCCGGGTGGGTGCCAACGTCGGCCCAGCAAGGAACAGCGCGGGGGTAAGGCCGCTCTGGAGCGACGCTTACCCGCGTCTTGACCGGGGGGGTCAAGCTGCCCGTCATGTACTCAACTCCGTTCGGCGAACTTCACACCGAACCAGTCACCTCGAAAGGAGGTGAGAACACATGGCCAAGAAGGATGACCGTCGCAAGGACACCAAGAAGGACCGGCGTGACCGTTAGTTCTCGCCCACTGGAATCTGCAGCCGCGCCGGCTGGCGACCGATGCCGGCGCAGGCTGCAATCCGGCCTCCCCGCTCGCGCATGACCGACACAGCCCATCCACCCATCACCGCCGATTGCGACCCGGCCCCCATCCCCTGGAGGCGGGTGGTCGCGCTTCTGGGACCGCTGCGCGGCGGCGTGCTCGCAATGGGCGGGCTGACGGTCAGCGGAGTGCTGATCGGACTCGTGCCACCGCTCGTGCTCGGCGCACTGATCAACGCGCTCGTGCAGCGCAACGCGACCGCGCATGCGGCGCTGCTGGCCGGCCTGGTCGCGCTGGCGATGCTGCTCGAGGCCGGCGCCTATGTTGCGTCTGACGGCATGTACGCCAGGAACGCCAGCCGTCTGTACCGAAACCTGCGCCTGCAGATGTTTCGCGGCGCGCTGCGTCGACGGACGGTCGCCGGTGCGAGGGCAGACAGCGGGTCTGCCCTCCCGCTTCATCTCCGACGCCGAGACGCTCGAGCAGATGACGCTCGCCCTTCTGGATCGGGGCCTCATGCAAGTCGTCGAGCTCGTGGGCGCGCTGACCGCGCTGGCCGTCCTTGACCCGTGGACGATCGCCGTCGTGGTGCCGTCGCTGGCCGCGACCTGGCTCGTTGCCCGACGCGTCCAAGCGCCAACAGCCGCCGCCGGCCAGCAGCGCCAGGAGCAGCTCGAGGCGATGACCGGCACGCTCTCACGACTGCTCGGCGACCGGTCTCACGGGCCGCACGAGGCGACCAACCGGTTCCGGGCCGCAGCGGAACGGGTGATGGCAGCCGAGGTCCGCCTGGGCTGGCTCCGTGCGCTGAACCTTCAGGGCTCGGGCGGTCTGGCGAAGCTCGGATCGATCACGCCAGTCCTGGCCGCCGCCGTCCTGGGCCATCACCAGACCGGGACGCTGATGGCTATCTACCTGGTCGCACAGCGAGTCTTCTGGAGCTTTGACGGGCTGGTCGACCTCCGCCTGGACACCCAGAGCGTGCGCGGGGCGGTGGCTCGATGCTTCGAGCCCATCGACACGCCTACGTCGCCCGTGACGCCGACGGTCGACCGCACCGGCCGCTTCACCGCGCAGGCGTTGGCACACTCCGCGTAGGAGTAGCCACCGCGGGGACGATCGAGTTGCCGACGATGTGGGCGCCCGGTCGGGACCGTGAGGACCGAACTCACAGACGCTGCCGGTGCAGATCTCGGGACATATTGGGGCATGGCTGCAGATCGTCCGGATTCGCGTACGCCAAAATGGCCCTGATTTGCAGCTACGTTCCAGAGCCCGCCGCCGGACTCGAACCGGCAACCCCTTCATTACAAGTGAAGTGCTCTACCAGTTGAGCTAGGCGGGCGCGGCCCTGGAGTCTGCCAGGTGATGCTCCCACCAGGCGATGGTGTCGAGCATCGTCCGGTGGAGCGGGATGCGGGGGCGCCACCCGGTGGCGGCGGTGAGGCGGGACGGGTCGCCGCGGAGGTCCATCACCTCGTGGGCGCGGACGCGGGCGGGGTCGACGACCAGCTCGACCTCGATCGGCGCCATGAGCTCGGCAAGCAGCGCGACCTGCTCACGGGCGGAGACCGACACGCCGGAGCTGACGTTGAACACGGGGGTGCGGGACCGCTCCGGGGCGCCGGGGCCCCCGGCATCATCGAGCTCGCCGGTGCCCAGCAGCCGGTAGGCCCGGACGACGTCACGCACATCGGTGAAGTCCCGGCGGGTGTCCGGGTTGCCGGTCACGACCTCCAGCCGCGCCACGCCGCCGCGGCGGCCCTCCGCCGCCTGACGGGCCAGATTGGACAGCAGGAAGATGGGCAGCTGCCCGGGACCGGAATGGGAGAACGGCCGCAGGCGGACGATGTCCAGTCCATGGGCATCGGCATAGACCTGGGCCAGCAGCTCGGCGCTTGCCTTGGAGACGGCGTACGGGTTGGCGGGCCGGAGGGGCGCGTCCTCGTCCGCCGGCAGCACGGCGGGCTCCCCGTACACCTCACATGAGCTAACCCACACGACGCGCACCTGGCCGCCCAGGTCGCGCAGCGCTTCAAGGACGCTCACCGTCGTCTGAGCGTTCTCGGTCAGGGTCTGCGCCGGCGCCGCCCAGGAGCGCCCCACCGACGTCAACGCCGCCAGGTGGTAGACGACGTCCGGGCGCACCGACTGCATCACGTCCTTGACCGCCGCCGCATCCCGCAGGTCGGTCGCCAGGCCGCGGCCGCATCCGTCCGGCACCGTTCCGCGCCGGGAGACCGCGGTCACCTCGTCGCCGTTCGCGGCGCACTCGCGGCACAGCCAGCTGCCGGCGAAGCCGGAGGCTCCGGTGATCAGGGCCCGCACCGGCAGGCTCGTCAGGGAGTCTCGTGAACGGAGACCGCGTGCTCGAGCGAGCCGTGGCCGTTGCTGGAGTAGTCGACCGCCGGCTGCTCGGGCTCCGGCTCCGGTTCGGCGTTGATCCGGCGCTCGAGCTCGCCGAGCACCACACCGAACACGATATGCCGCCAGGCGGCCTGGATCCAGGCGGTGCGGTCGCCGCTCAGCCTGGGGAGCTCCTCACGCGCGGGATGCAGACGATCGGTGAGCGCCACCAGCGGCCACAGGCCGACGTGCTCGGTCAGGGCGGCGAACGGGCCGCGCAGCGCCGGGGGGATGGGCAGCGCGGGCGCGAGGTTGGCGTACACGGCGCCGAACAGGGCGCCGTTGCCCAGGTGCAGGGCGAGGCCGACCGGGTACCAGCCGTCGCCGCGGGTCACCGCCTTGCCCAGCAGCTCCACGTCGTCGTAGCGGCTGGCGAAGGCGAGCTTGTCCAGCGGCTGCTGGAGCGCCCAGACCGCCGCGGCGACCACGCCGCTGACGGCGCCGCGGAGCGTACGGGTCCGGTTCAGTCCGGGGGTCACTGGCCCCCAACTGTAACGGGCGAGGTCCCAGCGGGTAACCCATGTGCGATGGATCACGACCGACTTCACCGGCGTGCGCGCGAGCACGGGGCAAACCCCATCATCTACGGAATCGTGCGGCTGGTCTTCCAGCCGTTCTTTCATATCTATTTCCGGATGCAGAGGATCGGCCGCGAGCACGTTCCATCCACCGGCCCGGTGATCATCGCCGCCAACCACCGGAGCTTTCTCGACCCGTTCGTCATCGCCTGCATGGCCCGCCGGCCGATGTACTACGTCGCCAAGAAGGAGCTGTTCGCCCGGCGGTGGCAGGCATGGATCCTCAACGCCCTCGGCGCGTTCCCCGTCGACCGGGGGGCCAGCGACGAGCAGATGATCGACACCGCCGAGGCGATCCTGCGGCGAGGCGACATCGTCCTCATCTTCCCGGAGGGGACCCGGATTCGGCCCGGCGCGCTCGGCAAGCCCAAGCGCGGCGTCGGCCGCATCGCTCTGGAAACAGGTGCCCCGGTGGTGCCGGTGGCGGTGATCGGCACCGAGGCGATCCGCAAGGGCTGGCGCATCCGCCCGCACAAGGTCCGCATCCGCGCCGGCCGGGCGTTGAGCTTCCCGCAGGTTCAGGGACCGTCCAAGGAGCTGGCGGGCGCGGTCACCGACCGGATCTGGCCCTGCGTCATGCTCCAATGGGAATGGCTGGGCGGACTCGCCCCGGTGCGACGGGTGGCAATCATCGGCGCCGGAGCGTGGGGCACCAGTCTGGCCGTCTGCCTGGCCCGCGCCGGGCTGGAGGTCGATCTGGGATGCCGGACGCGCGAGCAGGCCGAGGAGCTGCAGGCCTCGCGGGAGAACCCGCGCTATCTCCCGGGCGTGACCATCCCGGACGCGGTGCGGGTGCTGCGGGCGTCGGATCTCAACCCGGCCGGCCACGACATCGTCTGCCTGGCCGTCCCCGCCAGGGCGCTGCCCGCGGTGCTGGCGGCCCACGGCGGGAGCATCTCCAGCCGCGTCGGCGTGCTCGTCGTCTCCAAGGGCATGGTCCCGCCGCTCGGCACCCTTCCCAGCGCGTTCGCCGCCGAGCGGTGCAACGCCCGGGCCGTCGCGGTCATCGGCGGCCCGGCCCACGCTGCTGAGATGCTGGAGCGCGGTGCATCGATCGTCGTCGCCTCGCTCGACAAGGCCTTCTCCCGGCAGCTGGCCGACGGGCTGACGGCCGCCAAGCTCGACGTCTCCATCACCAGCGACGTCAGCGGTGTCGAGCTGGCCGGCTGCGCCAAGAATGCCGCGGTCCTCGCCGCGGCCGCCGGGGCGTCGCAGGGCGGTGCGAACATCGCCGGCGCGGCGGCCGGCAAGGTGTTCGCCGAGGTCGACGCGCTGGCCCGGGCGCGCGGCTGCCGGCCGGAGACGTTCGCCGGGCTCGCCGGAGCCGGCGACCTGGTCGCAACCGTCGTGGCCAGCGGGTCGCGCAACCGGCGGGCCGGCGAGCTGCTGGCCCAGGGGATACCCGCCGCTGAGATCGGCAGAGCGCTGGGACAGGCCGCCGAGGCCGTCGACTCGGTGCCGCTGCTGGCCACGGCCGCGCGCCAGGCACGCCTTGACTCCCCGGCCCTCGACGGCCTCGCCGCGCTCGTCGAGGGGCGCATCGACCCGGACCAGTGGGCGGCGACCGTGACCGAGCCGCCCCGGCGCAAGCGGTCGCGCTCAATACAAGCGGCGTAGGTCCGAGCGCAGGTAGGCTCCTCGTGCGTTGTCCGACAACCACAACGACTCCCAGTCCAAGGCGGACCTCGACGCCCAGTTCGCCGACCTGTACCGCCGCCATCTGCGCGACGTCTACTCGTACAGCTACTACCGCGTCGGCAACCACCATGACGCCGAGGACCTCACCGAGCAGACGTTCCTGCAGGCCTATCGCCACTTCGAGCGCGCCCTGCGCGAATCCCACGGTCGGCCGTTGCGCCCCTGGCTCATCCGCATCGCGCACAACTTGGCGGCCAACTTCTACCGCGACCGGTCGCGCAAGCCGGAGTCGGCGATCGAGGACGCGGGCATGATCTCGGCCCCGCACACGACCGAGGCGCTCGTCGAGGGCCGCGAGGAGCTAAAGACAATCCTGGAGGCGGTCGCCCAGCTGCCGGACGACCGCCGCGAGGCGCTGATCATGCGGTTCGCCCTCGGCATGGACAACCGGGAGATCGCCCGCGCGCTCGGCCGGACCGACGGCGCCACCAAGGTGCTGCTGCACCGCGCGATCCGCCAGCTGGAGGGCATGGTGTCCGAGCCGACGGCGACAGGGGGGGAGAAGACATGACGAGCGGCGCTACCGACCTCGAGGCGCTCCTGCGGGAGGCGCTCACCCCGGTCGACCCTCCCGCTGACCTGCTGGGCCGCCTGGAGAACGCGCTGGTCAATCTGACCGAGCTCGCGCAGGACGAGCTCGAGGCGTGGGAGCTGTCGACGATGAAGGACCCGCGCAATTGGGTCCGGCCCGCGGCCGCGGTGATGATTGGGGCCGGGGCGGGCACGGCGCTCGTCGTGCTCCGGGTGCGCGCTCGCGCGCGGGCGCGCCGGCAGCAGTCCTCCAGCCTCCTGGACCTGGCGGAGCGCACGGTGCACGACGTCGCCGACGAGGCCCGCCGGATCCTCCACAACTGACCGTCAGGCTGCCGCCCGGACTGGCCCGCCACGCCCGCTGATACCGTCAGCGTCCACCATGGCTGTCTGCTATCGGCACCCGTCCCGGGAGACCGGGGTCTCCTGCTCGTCCTGCGGACGGCCGATCTGCCCGGAATGCATGACGCCGACACCGGTCGGCATGCGCTGCCCGGAGTGCGCGCGGGAGCGCACGAAGGTCAAGACCGTGCGGAACCGAGGCCGGTCCGCGGCGTACAGCGTCACCCAGGTGCTGATCGCCGTCAACGTCCTGGTGTTCATCGCCGAGGTCGCCACCGGCACGCCGCTCGGCGGGGTGACGCAGGCCGCCCAGGGGACCCTGTACGTCAAGGGTGCGCTCTACGGGCCCTTCATCACCATCCTCCACCAGTACTACCGCCTGCTGACCGCGGGCTTCCTGCACGACGGCATCCTCCACATCGCGTTCAACATGTGGTTCCTCTACATCCTGGGACCGATGCTGGAGTCGGCGATCGGACGCCTCAACTACGTCATCGTCTACTTCGCCTCGCTGCTGGCCGGGTCGTTCGGCGCGCTCCTGTTCGCTCCCCAGATCCCCACCGTGGGAGCCTCCGGCGCGCTGTTCGGCATCCTGGGCGCGCTGATCGTCGTCGCCTACTACCGACGCATCTCCATCTGGCAGAGCGGGCTGGGCTTGATCCTCGTCATCAACATCGTGTTCTCACTCACGGTGGCCGACATCTCGATCGGCGGTCACCTGGGTGGGCTGGTCGGCGGTGCGCTGTGCGGCTGGCTGGTCGTCCAGCTCGGCGAACGTCGCAACATGCAGAGCCTGGCGCTCGCCGGCTGCGCCCTGGTCGGCGTCGCCAGCGTCGTCGCGGCGATCGCGGTTGCCGGTGGCCATGGGCTGACGCCGAACGGCCTCACGATCTAGTTTGTCGGAACTCGCTGCCGTCGAGTTTCGCACACGACACTCGACCCGCGGCGGGGGCTACAGCTCGACGGTCAGCGCCTCGGCGGGTGGGTCCGGTTCCGGCACCCGCTCCGGGTGCAGGATGTGAGCCAGCAGCTCCAGCCCGTCGATGATCCGCGGTCCCGGCCGCGAAAAGTACGCCGCGGCGTTGACGGCGACAATCTGGCCCGCTCCCACCGCGGCCAGCTCGTCGCGATGCATCTCGGCCTCGCGGTGGGCGATCTCGGCGTCGTAGCCGCACGGCATCACAATCACCAGGTCCGGAGCGGCGGCGGCGATCTCCTCCCAGCTGCGCTCCTCGGAGTTCTCGCCCGGGAAGCCGAGGACGTCCTCGCCGCCGGCGTAGGCGATCAGCTGAGGCGTCCAGTGCCCCGCGGCAAACGGCGGATCCAGCCAGTCGAGGGCCGCCACTCGGATGCGCCGCGCGTTGCGGGTGGCCAGGCGGATCCGGTCGATGCGCGCGGCCGCATGGGCGACGAGCTCGACGGCCGCGTCCTTGCGGTCGGTGGCCTGGGCCAGGGTGCGCGCATCGCCCAGGACCTCACCGATCGTATGGGGATCCAGGGAGATGACCATCGGCTGGGTGTCGATCTCCTCGGCGATCGCCCGGACGTCGTCGTAGGAGACGGCGCACACCGAACACAGCGCCTGGGTGACGATCAGGTCCGGGGCCAGATCGTGCAGGGTGTCGGCGTCGAGCTCGTAGATCGACTGCCCGGCGAGGGTGCGCTCCTTCACCGCGGCGTCGATCTCCGCCGCGCTCAGCCCGGTCGGCAGCGCGTCGCGCGTGACCTTCGGCAGGTCGCGCGCCGCCGCCGGATAATCGCATTCGTGGGTCACCGCCACCAGATCAGGGCCGAGGCCCAGGGCGAACAACATTTCGGTCGCCGACGGCACCAGACTGACGATGCGCATGGGATCCTCAGGCTCGAGAAGGCGCGGCTGCGCCGGTTTGCGCAGCGGGCGGCCGTGGGAGGGTTGAACGGAACGGCAAAGGAGAAGACATGGCAGAGCTGCTCAACGAGGACGAGGTCGCTTCTAGGCTACGGCGTTTACCGTGGGAGCGCGAGGGCGACGAGATCGTTCGCGAGTGGCGCTTCGAAGACTTCAGCGAGGCTATCGCGTTCGTCAACCGGGTCGCCGAGGTGGCCGAGGAGGCCAATCACCACCCGGACATCTTCATCCATGGATGGAACAAGGTGAAGCTGTCGCTGACCAATCACGCCGCGGGCGGCCTGACCGAGATGGATTTCAGCATGGCGGCGCGGTTCGACCAGCTCGACGGGTAGCCGAATTTCACGCGGGACCGGCTGCTACCGTTGAGCCGTCGCTGAATGACCGACGACGACCGACCCCGAAGTAGTAGCGCGCTGGCTCACGGAGCCCCCACGACCGCGCGCGGTCGTCTGTGACAGCGCTCTTCATCATCCTGACCGGTCTGCTGGTGCTGGTCAACGCGTTCTTCACCATCGCCGAGTACTCGCTCGTCCGCTCCCGCAAGACGCGGCTGCAGCTCCTGGCCGAGGAGGGCGCCCGCGGGGCCCGGATGGCGGTCAGGCTCATGGACGATATCGGCGACTACATCGCCGCCTGCCAGGTCGGGATCACGATGGCGTCCATCGGCATCGGCGCGCTGGGGGAGCCGGCCCTCGCCCACCTGTTCGAGCCCGTGTTCGGCGGAGCCGTCGGCCATGGGGCCGCGGTTGTGGCCTCGGTCGTCATCGCCTACCTGCTGATCACTGTCACCCAGAGCGTCGTCGGCGAGATCGCCCCCAAGCTTTACACCATCCAGCATGCCGAGGATCTGGCGCGGCGGGTCGCACGCCCGCTGCACGCCGCCCGGGTCCTGTTCTCACCCTTCATCGTCGTGCTCAATGCCGCGTCGTCCGCGCTCGTCCGGGCGACCGGCACGGATCCGGACGCCGAGCCGGAGGGCGGGCGGCCGGAGGACATCAAGCGGATCATCGCCGACTCCAGCCGCGGCGGGAGCCTCGACATCGGCGAGGCCAACATGCTCACCGGTGTCTTCCATCTCCATGAGCAGGAGGCGCGCCAGGTGATGACGCCGATCCCCGCCGTGGTGACCGTTGACCTATCCGAGACCGTCCAGGACGCCCTGCGCCGCTGCGTCGACACCGGCCACTCGCGGCTGGTTGTCACCGAGGACTTCAACCAGGACCGCGTCAAGGGCATCGTCCATGTGAACCAGCTCGTCAAGCTGACGATGTCCGAGGGCTATGAGGCCCACTTCGACAAGCTGGTGCGCCCGGCGCCGATTGTGCCGGAGACCAAGCCGCTTGACGATCTCCTGGCCGACCTCCAACGCGAGCGGACCGAGCTGGCGATCGTCATCGACGAGTACGGACGGACGGCCGGCATCGTGACGACCGAGGACATCATCGAGGAGATCGTCGGCGAGATCATGGACGAGACCGACCCGGCGGGCGGGGCCGTCCGGCGGCTGGCCAGCGGCGACTGGTTCGTCCGGGGCCACGTGGCCATCACCGACCTCGAGGACTACGGCCTTCACCTGCCGGTCGACACCGACGCCTACAACTCGGTGGGCGGCTTTGTGTTCGCCGAACTGGGGCGCCTACCCAAACGCGGCGATCAGATCACCGCCGACGGCTACTCGATCCGGGTCGAGTCGGTCCGGGAGAACCGGATCGAGGCGGTGCGCATCCGTCGGCGCCGGCAGCCCAGCGAGCCGGTCGCCGCCGACGGCTGAGGCCCCAGCGCCGGCAGCCCCGCGAGCCGGTCTTCGCCGACGGCCGAGGCCCCCAGCGCCCGGCCGCCGGCGCGGTCCCGCGCCCGGCCCGCGGGACGGCCCGCGCTGACCGGCAGCGCGCGCGCTTTGCACACCTTCGCGCCGTTCGTTACATTGCCGGGCAACGAGCCGTTCGGTCAGTGGTCCGGCGGTTGAGAGGAGAGTTGAAGCCGGCCCGGTCCGGGCCGGCTTCGAATTTCATGGCGACGACATCCTGAAGGGCCGGGCCGAGCTCAAAAAGAAATCGGCCCGCTGGGGACGGGCCGATTTCGTGCTTCTGGGGAGGAGGTGCTGCTATGAGGTACGTCGCGATCCACATAGTGCTCCCTGCACTTCAACGCAGCCTTAATAGTTAGTCGTACTCGTAGAAACCACGGTGGGTCTTGCGGCCGAGTGCGCCCTCGGCGACGAGAGCGGTCAGGCGCTCCGGAACGCGGGCACCGATCGTCTCGCCGATCGCCTGGGAGACGTCGAGGCCGACGAAGTCGAGCAGCGCGATCGGACCCATCGGCATCCCGGCGCCGAGCGTCATGCACTGGTCGACGTCGGCCGGCGCCATGCCGGTCTCGACCATCAGGTCGACGGCTGAGAACAGGTAGGGGAACAGCAGGCGGTTGACGACGAAGCCGGGGATGTCCGGCACCTCGACCGGCGTCTTGCCGAGGTCCTCGCACAGCGCTCGCGCCCGCCCGCGCACGTCCTCGCGGGTCTCCGGGCCGAAGGCGAGCTCCACCAGCTCCATCCGGGGGACGGGATTGAAGACGTGAAGGCCGACGAATCGGTCCGGATGACCGCTGGCCCGGGCCAGCTCGGCGATCGACAGCGACGACGTCGTCGTGGCCAGGATCTCGTCCGGCCCCGTGTAGGAGGCCAGCTCGGCCAGGAGCGGACCCTTGTGCTCCGGATCCTCCACGACCGCCTCCACCAGGAACGTCGCCCGGGCCAGAGCCTCCAGATCGGTGACCACTTGGACGCGCTCGGCGCACCCGTTGAGGTCCGGCAGCTTCTCGCAGTGCTTCGCTACGGCCGCCTTGACCCGTTCCGCGGAGGCGTCTGACCGGGCCCAGAGCAGGACCTCTCCATGGGCGGCGGCGACGGCGGCGAGTCCGGCCGCAATCGTGCCGGAGCCGGCGATGGCGAGCTTTTCGTGCAAGGGATCTCCTGGGTTTCGAGGTGCATCCAGGCCCGCGGCGGGCCTGTGGGCGCCGTCAAGAGTACGGGACCGTTCAGTGGAGCGTTGCCAGGTCCGCGTCCGGGGCCATCTGCTAGAACCGCTCATTCCATGGCCTCCGGCTCAGACAGGGTGCGCGCCGCGCGGCTGATCGAACATGGCCGCCCGCTTGTGGTGGAGGAGGTGGAGCTCCAAACACCATCCCGGCCCGCCGGGGAGGTTCGCGTCGACCTCGCCTTCGCCGGCGTCAATCCGGTCGATCGCTACGTCGCCGAGGGACGGGTCGCGCCTGACGCGACGCTGCCGCGCACGCTCGGCGGCGAGGCCGCCGGCTACGTCGATGGCCGGGCGGTGCTTGTCGCCGGCGAGGCCCTGGGCACCGCCCGCGACGGCGTCTGGGCCCAGGCGGCCATCGTCCCCGCCGCCAGCATTCTCGATCTCCCCGCCGGGGTCGAGCCGCGGGACGCCGCGGCGATGGGCATCGCCGGGCTGACCGCGCTCAACTGCGTCCGCAAGCTGGCGCGGGTGAGCCAGGACGACCGAGTGTTCGTGACCGGCGCGTCCGGCGGCGTGGGGAGCATGGTCGTCTCGCTCGCGCACGCGGCCGGCGCCACGGTCTGGGGGCAGACCGGCTCCCAGGAGAAGGTGGCCGGGATCGCCCAGGCCGGCGCTGCGCGGGTGCTCGTCGGTGACGCGGAGCAGGTCGCGCCCGCGCTGGCCGAGTTCGAGCCGACGGTGGCGATCGACGGGCTGGGGGATGGATTCCTGGCGCCGGTGGTGGACGCTATGGCGTCACGCGGCCGCATCGTCTCCTACGGCACCTCCGCCGGGGCCGACGTCACCTTCAACCTGCAGGCGTTGTACCGCAAGATGCTCAGCCTGCTCGGCTACGGCGGCATGCAGCTGACCCGGGAGGAACGGCGCCCGGGTCTGGAGGAGGCTCTGGCGGCGCTCAGCGCGGGGGAGCTGACCGTCCGCGTCGACTCGGTGCTGCCGCTCGCCCGGGTCAACGAGGCGTTCGAGCGGCTGACCCGGCGCGACGTCCAGGGCAAGCTTCTCCTCGAGCTGAGCTGATCAGGTCGCCAACCAGCGAAAGCCGACCGCGTCCGGCGCCGGCGTCAGCGGGCTGGACGGGAGCCTGGGCGGCGGCTCGGTCTCGTTGAAGCCGACCGGCGCCAGGTCGTTGGGCGTCTCCGGGTGAAACAGCGACGCCAGGTACTGCGCCTGGCCGCGTCCCGGGCCGAGCTCGAACTGGCCTCCACCGTAGGCGCCGATCCCGTGCTCGGCGCAGTAGTCGTAGGTGTCGCACAGCTTGTGCAGCCCACCGATCCGCGACGGCTTGATGTTGACCATCCGGGGCGCAAACGGGAGCGCCTCGATGTCGGCGATCGAGTGGATGGGAGCGTCCCAGGTGATCCGGTCGTGGACGGGAGCCAGGACGGCCGCGGTGTCCTCGGTGACGACGTCCGGGTCCTCGAGCCACGCCGTCGGAAAGGCCTCCACCACGCGGGCGTACAGGACCGGGTCCGGCGCCTGGTCGACGACCGTGCCGTGATAGAGGGCCTTGAAGTCGACCGAGTCGACCGCGCTGGTTCCCACCAGCTCGGCGATGAGCTCCGGAGTCCAGGAGCTGGTGGCGTCGATCTTGAAGCGCAGGGTCGGATACCGGGCCAGCCGAGACGAGAGGGGCGTCATCGTGGGCGGCTCGCCGAGGCGCAGGGAGACGACGAAGGTCAGCGGCTGGGGCCGGCGCTCCAGGACCTCGTGCAGCGGCCGGCCGGCCTGGCGGAGGGCCAGGTCGAGGGCGGCGCTGTGAAACGTCCAGCGGCGATACAGACGCGAGACGTCGCCGTGCTCAGGCGCGCGCGGGAACAGGTCCAACCCGTCGATCAGCTCGCAGAACTCCCCCAGCGCGTAGCGGCCGGCCAGATCGTGGACGGGACCCGCCTCCTGGAGCGCGCGCTGGTCGTCGGCGCTGTAGACCACGTCCTCGCCGATGCCCTCAGCGCCTGCGCCGCGGAGGTGCACGACGGTCGTCAGCCGCTCAAACCCGCTGGAGACGTTCGCGACCAGGCCCTTGAGCGCATAGCTCTCGATCTCGAGGGGCAGGTCCGCGAGCCGGTCAAACGTACTCACCGCCGCACCTCCGACCCGCTCTCCAGCCGGGCCACGAGCTCCTCCAGACGCAGCTCCTGCAGGCCCTGGCTGACGGCGTCCAGCTCGGCGGCGCAGTACTCGACGAGCTCGCGGCCCTCCCGGACCAGGTCCAGGGTCTCGCGCAGGCCCGCGTCCCCGGAGTCCAGGCGGCGGATGATCTCCTCGACCCGGCCCACGGCCGACTCGTAGGTGCGCTGCTCGCTCATGCCCGCTCCTCCGGGTCGACGGCGGCGGGCACCTCGCCGTCACGGAAGCGCAGGCGCAGCTCCCCGGCGGTCCGGGCCGTGGCCGCCGACCCCAACGGGGCGCCGGAGCGGTCGGAGACGAGCGCGTACCCCCGCGCCATCGTCCGCTGCGGATCGTGGGCGGCCAGCGCCAGCGCCAGCCGGTCGAGCTCCCGCGCCCGCCGCCCGTGATCGGCCTCGGCGCCGCGGACGGCGGCGCGCTCCAGCGCCCTGAGGTGGCCACCGGTGCGGGCGGCGCCGACATCGCTGCGCCGGCGCGCGGCGGCGCGGAGCTCGCGCAGCAGTTGGTGCAGGCGCTCCCGGTGGCGCTCCACCTGGCGCCCGGGGGCGCGGGAGAGGTGGGCCAGCGTCCGCGCCCGGTGCAGGATGGCGCGGTGGCTGTGGTCGCGCAGGCGGGCGGCGCTCAGGGTCAGCGTTCGCCGGGCGGCGGCGCAGTCGACGGGGACTGCGGCCTCCGCGGCATGGGTCGGCGTGGAGCAGCACACGGCGGCGACATCGTCGATGAGCGTCCGGTCGGTGTGGTGGCCGACCGAGGAGATGACCGGCACGCGCAACAGCGCGACCGTCCGGCACAGCGCCTCGTCGCAGAAGGCGTACAGGTCGGCGAGCGAGCCCCCGCCCCGGGCCACGATGACGACCTCCACCTCCGGCGTCGCCGCCAGGTCGCGAAGGGCCGCGGCGATCCGCGGGGCGGCGTGCCGGTCCTGCACCGGCACGAACGCCCAGATCAGCCGGCCGCTCCAGCCCCGTCGCTGCAGCCCGGCCAGGATGTCGTCGCGGGCCTTGCCCCGCTCGCCCGTCACGACGCCGATCGTCCGCGGCAGCCGCGTCAGCTCGAGCGCCTTCTGGGGCTCGAACAGCCCCTCGGCGTGCAGCCGGCGGCGCAGCCGTTCCAGCGCCACCAGCAGATCGCCCTCGCCCGCGATCCGCAGCTCGGAGACCGCGAAGCTGAACGACGGGGAGGAGGCCGAGCTCCCGGGGTAGTAGTCGCAGCCGCCGCCAACGATGATCTGCATCCCGTCGGCCAGTGTCAGCCCGAGGCGGTCGAAGTCGTCGCGCCACATCGAGCAGGGGAGCGCTCCGCGGGCATCGCGCAGCTCGAAATAGACCCGGACACGACTGAGGCGAAAGCCCCAGACCTCGCCCTCCAGCTGGACCTGCGCAAACGCCTGGAGGCGGCGCTTGAGCTGGGCGGCATAGGCACCGACCGGGTACGGGCCGGGCAGCTCGCCCGGAGCGAGCACATCAGGAGTGGCGGTGACCGGGTGGCGCATGGCCGACGCCGAGCCTACAACCCGCCACCGGCGGAACGGCCGCGCCGCGTCAGCGAGACCTGGCGGCCGACGGGAACGAAGCCCAGCCCGGCATACATCACCTGCGGCCAGTCGTCGGCGTCCGCCGGCACGACGATGAGCCCCGCCGGCCACGCCGCGGCCGCGGCGATCGCCGCGCCGACGACGGCGCGGGCGAGTCCGCGCCTGCGGTAGGCGGTCAGCGTGGCCACCTCCTCGATCATCGCCACCCGCCGTCCGCCGACGTCCTCGTCGAGGAACAGGGTGCACATGGACTGCAGCCCGGAGTCCTCGCCGGCGCCGAAGCACCGGGCCGGGGTGCCGGCGCGCAGGACCCTCTGGGTGGAGGCCAGGCGCTCGGCCAGACCGGAGCGCACCGCCGCCTCCGGGACCTCGTCGCGGAGCCCCGTCAGCTGCAGCGACTCCATCTCGGCCCCGGAGATCTCGCGGGCCCGCGGATCGTGTGGGACCGCTCGCAGATCGCCGGCGAAGACCATGAAGCTCGTTCTGCGGCGTTCCCACCCGGGAAGTGAGGCGGCCGCCCGCTCTCCGGCCACGGCATCGTCGAACACGACGTGGCGATGGTCGAGGTCGCCCAGCCACCGGTCGGCGAGCACGACGACCTCGGCCGCCGGCGCGGGCGGAGCGGGGTCCAGCAGGACCGCGTTGAGGTGGTGGACGTCCCACAGTTCCGGGTGCCGGACGACGATCCCGGTGGGGAGGGGGATGACCTCGGCGGCGGCGCGCCGGCGGACGGCACGGTCGATGGCAAGCGCGGTCGCGAGGTCAGGCGTCAACGGCGCTCGGCGCGTCCTGCGCGCGCAGCCAGGCCACGGTCCCGGCGAGCCCGTCGCGCAGGTCGATCCGCGCCTGCCAGCCGAGGAGCTCACGAGCCTTGGCCACTGACGGCCAGCGGCGCTGGACGTCGACCTCGAAGCTCGGCAGATGCTCGAACTCCAGCTGGGCGGGGTCCTCGCCGCACGCCTCCCAGATGAGGGCGGCGATCGACGCGACCGTGTGCTCCTCGGAGGCCGAGATGTTGAAGTCCTCGTTCTCGCCGGCCGGCGAGGCCATCGCGGTGACGATCCCGTCGGCGATGTCATCGACGTGGGTGAGCGTCCGGGTCTGGTCGCCGGAGCCGAAGATCTGAAGCGGCCGCCGGCCGGACAGGACCTTGGCGATCAGGTCCGGGACCGCGTGGGCGATGCCCGGCTCGTCACGATCCGGCAACTCACCGGGCCCGTAGGCGTTGAACGGCCGGCAGATCGTGAAGCGCAGCCCGTGCTGGTCGTGGGCGGCGCGGGCGTAGACCTCGCCGGCGAGCTTCGAGAACCCGTAGGCCGAGCGCGGCGGTGGGCAGACGTCGAGGTGGGTCTCCGGCGTCGGGAACTCGGTCGCGCGCTCGAACACCATCGAGGACGAGACGTACGTGAAGCGCTCCACGTCCTGCTCGACGGCGGCGTGGACGATCGACCCGGTCAGCGCGTTGTTGACCTCGGTCAGCGTGAACGGGAGCTTGTGGAAGTTGGCGATGCCCCCGACGATCGCGGCCAGGTGGATGACGTGGCTGCAGCCGGTCAGCGCGGCGCGCGCCACGTCGAGGTCGCGCAGGTCGCCCTCATGTAGCTCGCAGCCCTCGCGCATCCAGTGCGGCGCCGGGCGGTGGTCGGCGATCCGCACCTCCCAGTCCGGATCGCCCAGCAGCCGCCGGACGACCGCCGAGCCGATCGTGCCGGCCCCGCCGGTGACGAGCACACGCGGCATCGATCAGCGGGCCGCGTCCGGGGAGACGCTGGCCGAGCCGTCGACCAGCGCCGCCGACTCGGCCGCGAACAGGAACACCTGCGACGTGCCGAGGCTGTTCCACGGGTCGACGAGCAGGCAGTCGTCGGAGGCCAGGGCGCGGATCTGGCGCAGCGTCCGAGGCTGCTCGAACTCCGAGTGGTTGGTGGCGATGATCACCACGTCGGCGTCGCGGACCGCGTCCTGGAGCGGCGTCGTCGGCGTCGGTGCGTGTGGATCGCAGACCGCCACGTCCGCCAGCTCGCGCTCCAGCAGGCGGATCAGCTTGGGCGAGAGCGAGTCGCGCTCATCGTCGGTGTCGCGCTTGAAGGTCAGGCCGAGGACGGCGACCTTGCGCGAGGACAGGCTGCCGATCCGCCGCTTGACGCCCTCCACCAGGAACAGGGGCACGCCCTCGTTGACGCGCGAGACCGCCAGCAGCATGCCCGGGGCGTGCGACCGCTCCTCGGAGAAGGCAAAGTCTTTGCGCAGACACGTGCCGGCGGTCATCCCGGGCATGGCGATCCCGCCCCTGGGGTAATCGCGGTTGATGAGGTCGATGACCTCGAAGACGTTGGCTCCGTAGCTCTCGCAGTCCATCATCAAGAGGTTGGGCAGGGCGAACGTCGCGTAGCGCAGGATGTTGGTCCAGATCTTGGCCAACTCGGCCTGAACCGGGGTCGTCTTGACGATCGGGGCGCCGAACACGCTGAACAGGCCGGCCGTGTGCTCGGTCGAGGCATCGCCGACGCCCCCGATGATGCACGGCAGTGTCGTGATCTCCTGCAGGAACTTGCCGGCGGCGATCCGCTCCGGCGCGTGGGCGACGAACACATCCTCGCCGACGCGCAGACCGCGGCGCTTCTCCAGATAGCCGGCCACGAACTCGGTCGTCCCGGGCGCGATCGTGGACCGCAGGATCAGCGCGTGACCGGGACGGAGCAACGGCAGCAGATCGTCGACGGCGGCGCGGACCTGGCGCAGGTCGGATTCGACGTGCGAGAAGGAGGGGGTGCCGATCGTGATGACGATGTCATCGGCGCGGGCGGCGTCGGCGGCGCGATCGGACAGTTCGAGGCCGCCGGCACGCTGGACCCGTTCGAGCATCTCCTGGGTCCCGGCCTCATTGAACGGCATGCGGCCCGCGCGGAGCGAGTCCAGGACGGCTGGATCATGGTCGACGCCGAGCACCCGCAGACCGCGGTCGGCGAAGCACAGCGCCAACGGCAGTCCGACGCGACCGAGGCCGATCACCGATATGTATCGCTTCTCGTTCATCTGCCTGCCCTGGTTAACGTAGCCGCGCCTTGAGACGGAGCGGCGGTGAGCCGGGTCTACGGGCGCGCCAGGTGCGGGTCGGTGACGCTCCGCAGCGGGGTCAGCCCGGGCTCCGCCGGATGCCCCCGGACCTCGCCGGCAAAGGCGATCCGGTCGAGGCGAGCAATCTCGCGCTCGCCCTCCACGCGCGCCGGATGGCCCTCCGGCAGGTTGCGGATCAGCGCCCGGATCCGGTTGCGGATCTGGAGGGCGAAGTGCGGCGTCGAGGCGCCCATCAACTGGCGCACGTCCTCGACCGTCGGCTCGTGATCGGCGTCGAGGCGGTCTGGGTGTTCAGCCTGGCTCATTTGGAGGAGGTCTGGGGGACGGCTTCCAGGAGGCTGTCGACCTCGGCCTGGACGGCGACGGTGATGGCGCTCTGGTCGCCGATCATCCAGCCGTGGTTATAGACCGCCGCGGTCGGGCCCTCCTGGGTGTATCCCGGGGTCGCGTAGTTGAGGAAGAAGTTCAGCACGGTGGTCGGAAGAGTAGAGGGCTTGTCGATCAGCAGCTGCGGACCATAGTCGCCGCTGCCGGACAGCGCCGCCGCAGCCGCCGCGTCCAGTGGCCGCGTGGCGTTGAGCAGGACGTAGCCGTGGCCCGGGCTGCGCATCGCCCAGCCGAAGCTGCCGGGCACGTGGGCGCACGGCTGGCCGAAGGCGCAGGCGGGGTCCCGGTAGATGGCGAACGCCACTGAGTTCGCCGCCGGGTCCGCGGCACCCACCCGCTTGACCGTCCCGTACTTGTGCAGCTGGGCGAGGATGGCGTCCGGGATCACGCTGGGCGGTCCGAGCACGTAGATGTGTGCCTTCTGATGGGTGGCCAGGGCCAGGCGGGTGGCGGCGGGGATCCCGGTGGTGTTGACGAACAGGATGGGGTTGCCGCTTTCCGCCGCCCAGCCGGCCGCCGGCATCGCATACGCCGGGCTGTCGGCCGAGGCGATGACGACGTCCGGGCTCGGCCGGCCGGCCACGGCGCTGACGAAGCGGTCGACGCCGGCGGCCAGGGCGTAGGGGTCGGCGCCCTTGACCGCTGCCGACCGCACGCCGCCCACCGACGGGACGTCACCGACGCGGATGAGCTGGGCGCCGCCGATGGGGCCGGAGCCCGTGGGCGCCAGTTGGGAGAGCGCCTGCGAGGTCGCCGACGGGAGGGCGCCGGTGCCGGAGAGCAGGATCGGCGCGCGGATCGGCGGCGCCATCAGGACCGAGGCGGCGAGCGCCGCCTGCCAGTCATCGGTGGGGGCCAGCGCGACCGCGCCGGGATGGGTTCCGGAGGCCGCCGAGGGATAGACGGCGAGCGCGACGCCGGCGGCGTCGGCGACCGGATCGGCGCCGTCGACGCGCGTCGTGTTCTTGGTGGCCAGGACGGGGAAGCCGAGTTGCTGCGTGGCCTGGGGACTGGCCGAGGGGACGCCGACGGTGACCGTCGAACGCGCGGTGCTCGTCTGGTGCAGCAGCTTGGTGCCACCGCACCCGGCCAGGAGGAGGGCCAGCGCGGCGGCCAGCGCGACGGCCAGCGGGGCGATCTGAGCGATGCGAGGGGCTCCGGGGCGCATCGCGGCGGACGTTAGCGAGCGGTCGCCACCCCGGCGCTGGTCGCTCAAGCATCGAAGCCGGGCGGCCGAAGACCATGGTGAAAGCGGCATCTGTATATTGCCGCTCGCCTAATCCGCGGCCAACACCACATCCGCGGAGCGGGGGACCCACTGGAGATCCCTGGGGCGAATTCCGCGGTCAATCCGCGGGAGGCGCAGGCTCTTTTAGCGCCAGCCCGTCAGCTAACCCCGCCGGCCGACGAAAGAGAACGAGTTGCGGTTTCGATACATCCTGATTGCCGGCTGGGCGCTGCTCGCGCTCGCCACGGCTCCCGCGGCGCTGGCTGACAGCAGCCCCGGCTCCGGTGCTCCCGCCGGCGGCGCGGGCTCCGGCGGCGCCGGCATGACCGGGCCGGCTCAGCCGCCGAGCACGCCAAGCACGCCAAGCGCTCCGAGCCAGCCAACGGTTCCCGGCACGGTGGCGAAGATCATCCACGGCCTGGCCTACGCTCCGGCCGACGCGCCGATGCAGGTCCAGAAGGCGATCTGGGCCGGCGACGGGATTCGCCACAAGCCCTATGTCTACGGCGGCGGCCACGGCTTGTGGAACGACGCCGGCTACGACTGCTCCGGCTCGGTCTCCTACATCCTGCACGCCGCGGGGCTGATCAAGACCTCGATGGACTCCAGCGACTTCGAGACCTGGGGCCTGCGCGGCCTCGGCCAGTGGATCACCGTCTACACCAATCCCGGGCACGCGTTCGTGCAGATCGCCGGCGTCCGCCTGGACACCTCGGCTGAGCAGGACCCCAACCCGCCGGCCGGCAGCGGCCCGCGGTGGCGGCCGCTGATGAAGCGGACCCGCGGCTACTCCGCACGCCACCCGCTCAGCTTCTAGAGGCCACGGATCCCGGGCCGGTCTGGGGCGGTCGATCCGCTGCTCCGGGCTCGGAGACGACGTCGCAATGACGGCGGGCAGGCCGGGCGTCACCGGCGCTCACGAAGTCCCCGGCAGTCCGTCGCGCCGTGGCCGCCGACGACCGAGAGCGCTAGTCCGGGACAGTCTCCTCGAGAGCCCGCCGCGCGACGATCTCCTTTCGCTCGGCCAGCCGGTTGGCGCGGCGCAGCTCGGCCTCGCGCATGCGCCGCTGATCGGCTGGGGTCTCGGCCTCCAGGGGTGCGACCGGCGCCGGGCGGCCGGCGTCGTCGAGGGCGACCATCGTCAGATAGGCGGTGTTGGTGTGGCGGCGCGCGCCGACCAGGGGGTTCTCGGCCTCGACGCGCACGCCCACCTCCATGGAGGTGTGCCAGGCGGCGTTGACGGTGGCCCGGAGGGTCACCAGCTCGCCGACGTAGATGGGGACGAGGAAGTCCATGCGGTCGATGCCGACGGTGACGACCCGCTGGCGGGCGTGCTTGATGGCGGCCAGGGCGGCCGCCTCGTCGGCCAGCTTCATGATCGTCCCGCCATGGATGTTGCCGGCGCTGTTGGCATCGGTGACCCCCATCCAATGGGTGATCTCGGCACGGGAGGCGGCCACCGGTTTTGGCTGCATCGCGCCATCCTAGTCTTCGCGCGTCGCTACGCTATGGCCACCAAGCCACTCGCCAAGGAGGATGCGATGCCGGGCCTGTCCGGGCGCATGTCCACCGTCATCAAAGCCAAGATCTCGAAGCTCCTCGACCGCGCCGAGGATCCGTCCGAGACCCTGGAGTACAGCTACCAGAAGCAGATCGAGCTGCTCCAGAACGTCAAAAAGGGGATCGCCGACGTCGTCACCTCCAAGAAGCGGCTGCAGCTGCAGGAGGAGAAGTACAAGCAGCAGGTCGTCAAGCTCGACACGCAGGCGCGCCAGGCACTGGCCGCCGGCAACGAGGAGCTCGCCCGCACGGCGCTGGAGCGCAAGAACGGGTTGCAGACCGAGCTGCAATCGCTCGACACGCAGATCGCCGAGCTCGAGCAGCAGCAGGAGCAGATGACCGCCTCCGAGCAGAAGCTGCGGGCCAAGATCGAGCAGTTCCGCTCCAAGAAGGAGGTCATCAAGGCCCAGTACTCGGCCGCCGAGGCGCAGGTGCGGATCTCCGAGGCGGCGACCGGCGTGGGCGAGGAGATGGCCGACGTCGGACTGGCGATGCAGCGGGCGCTGGACAAGACCGAGAACATGCGCGCGCGGGCCAGCGCGGTACAGGAGCTCGAGGCGGCCGGGACGTTCGAGGACCTGACCACCCTCACTCCGGGCGAGGACGACATCGACCGCCAGCTCAAGCAGCTGTCGAGCTCGAGCGAAGTCGACGACGAGCTGGCCCAGATGAAGGCCGAGCTCGGCGCCGGCGGCGGCACCAGGGGCGAGTTGGGAGCGGGTGCTTCAGGCGACAGCGCGGGTGGGGGTGAGGGCGCGGCGCCCGAGCAGGCGCCATGATCGTCCGGATCGCGACCGAGGGCCAGTACGAGATCCCCGACGCCGACGCGTCCCAGCTCAACGAGCTCGACAACGAGGCCGTCACCGCCTGCGAGGCGGGTGACGACGCGGTGTTCCGCGACGTCTTCGGCCGGCTGGTCGACTACGTGCGCGCCCGGGGCGCGAAGGTCGCCGAAGACGAGCTCGTCGCCTCCGACATCATCCTCCCGCCCCCTGACGTCTCGCTCGCGGAGGCGATCAAGGAGTTTCAGGGCGAGGGCCTGATCCCCGGCTGACGCGCGGGATCGCCGGCCAGCCTCGTCAGCAGCTCGTCGACGGCGCTCGCCGTCCGTTCCCAGCCGAATGAGCGGGCTCGCCGCAGCCCCGCCTCCCGCAGGGCCGACCGCAGCTCCGGCTCGGTGGCGGCGCGCACGACGGCGTGGGTGATCGCCTGCGGCTCGTCTGGATCGACGAGCAGCGCGGCGTCGCCGCACGTCTCCGGCAGCGCGGCGCGGTCGGCCGCCACCACCGGGGTCCCGCAGGCCATCGCCTCCAGGCAGGTCAGGCCGAACCCCTCGTAGCGGGAGGGCAGCACGAACGCCAGCGCCCCGCAATACAGCCCCGGGAGGTCGCGCTCGTCGACGTACCCCAGCCGGCGCAGGCCGGGCGCGCCGGCGATCCGGGCGAAGTACGGCCGGGTATCCCCGGCCCACGCCAGCTCGATGCCGTGCCGCTCCAGGGCTTGTGCTGCGGGGGCCAGCGCCTCCAGGTTCTTGCGGGCATCGGCGGTGGCGACCGTCAGCACGTAGGGCCGCGTCAACCCCAGCCGGCGGGCGACGGCGGCGGCGTCGGCCGCCGGGGTGAACCGCTCACCGACCCCGCCGGGGATCACGGCCACGCGCCCGGCATCGAGTCCGCCCAGCTCGAGCAGCTCCCGGCGTGAGAACTCAGACACGGTGACGACGGCGAGCGCTCGCCGGGCGGCGGCGAGGCCGGCCCCGGTATGCCAGAGCCGGTAGGGGCGCGAGTACGCGTGGGGCTCGCGCAGGACGGCGGCATCGTGCACCACCACGACGTTCCGGGGCCAGGCGAGCGGGGCCAGGTTGGCCGGGGAGAACACGAGCGCGGCCCGCAGCCGGGCCGCGTGGGCGGGCAGGACGAGCTGCTCCCAGCCCTGTCCCAGGATCTGCCGGCGCGCCCGCGGGCGGGGCTGAGCGACGGTGTAGCGGTCCGGCGCCAGCACCCGCAGCCGCGCGTTGACCTCCGCCGTCCAGCGCTCCACGCCGGTGACCGTCGGCCGCAGAGCGGCGCGGTTGTTGAGGACAATGGGCCGCGTGGCGGTGAGAGGGGCTCAGGCTCAGGCCGGCGGCCGGGGCGACATCACCCCGGCCGCGGCGGGGAGGGCGTCAGGCGGTGGCGGCGGGCGTCGCCGGCTCGGCGGTGCGCTGGATCCACTTCGAGCTGCACGGGATCTTCGTGCGGTCGCAGCGATCGGCGTAGCCGCGGGCGATCTCCGTCACCTCGGTGAGGAGGTCGTCCTGGAGCCGGATCGGGTCCAGGCCCAGGTCGAGCAGCTGGCGGTTCTCGACGAACAGCTCATTCTCGGCGGCCTCCTTGCGCGGGTTGTCGACGTAGTCGATCTCGGCGCCGGTGAGGCTGGAGACGAGCTTGGCCAGGTCGCGGACGCGGTGACACTCGGTCATCTGGTTGAACACGCGCACACGGTCGCCGCGCTCCGGCGCGTTTTCGATCGCCAGCTGGATACAGCGGACCGTGTCCTGGATGTGGATGAAGGCCCGCGTCTGGCCGCCGGTGCCATGCACCGTGAGCGGGTAGCCGATCGCCGCCTGCATGAGGAAGCGGTTGAGCACGGTGCCGTAGTCGCCGTCGTAGTCGAAGCGATTGATCAGCCGCTCGTCGAGGCGTGTCTCGGCGGTCTGGGTTCCCCACACGATGCCCTGGTGCAGGTCGGTGACCCGGACGCCGTCGTTCTTGTTGTAGAACGCGAACAGCAGCTGGTCCTGGGTCTTGGTCATGTGGTAGACGCTGCCCGGGTTAACCGGGTACAGGATCTCCTGCTCCACCTCGGTGCCCTCGTCGGTGTCGATCCGGACGCGGAGGTAGCCCTCCGGGATCTTCACGCCGGCGGTCCCGTAGCCGTAGACGCCCATCGTCCCCAGATGGACGATATGGGCGTCGAGCTCGGCCTCGACGAGCGCGGTCAGCAGGTTGTGCGTGGCGTTCACGTTGTTGTTGACCGTGTAGCGCTTGTGCCACGGGCTCTTCATCGAGTACGGCGCGGCGCGCTGCTCGGCGAAGTGGACGACGGCGTCAGGCTGCCAGTCGATCAGCAGGTCGAGCATGACCCGGTAGTTCTCGGCGACGTTGAAGCGATGGAACGGGATCTCGCGCCCGCTGATCTCCCGCCAGGTGGCCAGCCGGGTGCCGATCGGCGTGATCGGCGTCAGGGAATCAGCCTCGAGCTCGACGTCGGCGTTGCGGCGGGCGAGGTTGTCGACGATGGCGACTTCGTGACCACAGGCCGACAGATGGAGTGAGGTGGGCCATCCGCAGAAGCCGTCACCTCCGAGAATGAGAATGCGCAAGGTATCTCCCTTGTCCGTCTTGAATGGCTCGCGCTCGCCCCGGGCGGCGCTGCGAAAGGGGGTTAGGCTCCGTTTAAGACAGCGAGCCAGTCGTCGAGAGTAGCGCACCGGCAGGCGGCGGCCTGCCAATGGCCATCCGGCCACACCCGGAGTTTACGCAGACCTTAGACCGGGATGCCCCACAGCGGGAACCAGCGCTGGAGCTCCGGTTCGACGGGCAACTCGGCCCCTACCTGGGCCTTGAGCACCAGCTCGCGCTCGCTGTCGCGCTCCTGCCCGCCGCTCTTGGGCACGAACGGATAGAAGTAGCCACGCTTGTAGTTGTAGATCCAGTAGACCGGCCGTGACTGCTCGTCTTCGAAGGCGAACACCGCGCACAGGATCCGGTCGCCGTATCCGGCGTCCTGGAGCGCGTCGGACACCGCGTTGACCCCGACGACGAGGCTGTCGAAGTCCTCTCCGCGCAGGACCAGCCAGCTGAAGCCGTAGCTGTCCTCGGATGTCTCCACCCGTGTCTGGCTGTCGGCCGCCGTCGCGGTCACGACCTCCTTCATGTCCCGGACGATCGAGGTGAAGTCGGCGGTGGCCAGCGACTGGAAGACGATGGCGGCGCTCCCGCGACTGGTGAGCGCGAGCCGCGTCTGGAACGTGACGTAGGCGGTCGAGATCGCAAACAGCCGGTCCTGGGCCGGCTGGTCGAGCTTGCGCCGGCCGGCCAGGATGTCGAGCAGTCCCATCAGCGGGTCCCCTGCAGCTGCGCCTCGAGGCGCTCCAGGGCCTCGACCCGCGCCTCCAGCGGCGGGTGGGTCGAGAACAGGGAGGCGATGCTCTGCTTGGCCTTGGGCGGGAAGATGTAGAACGCCGCCAGCTCGCCGGAGGCGGCGCGCAGATCGCGCTGGGGGATGAGGTCCATCCGGTTGGAGATCTTCATCAGGGCCGAGATGAGCGCGCTGGGGCGGCCGGTGATGATCGCCGATCCCCGGTCGGCGGCAAACTCGCGATACCGCGACAGCGCCTGGATCAGCACGAACGAGATGACATAGACAAGGCCGGAGACAAGCACCACGACGGCGAAGCCGGGGCCGTTGTCATCCCGGTCGCCCCCGCCGAACCCGCCGAAGAAGAACCCGGTCTGGACGATGAACGCCGCCACGGATGCGAAGAAGCCGGCGATCGTCATCAGCATCACGTCCCGGTTGAGGACGTGCGTCAGCTCGTGGGCGAGCACCGCCTCGAGCTCCGGTGGCTCGAGCATCGAGAGCAGGCCGGTGGTCGCGCACACGGTCGCCGTGCTTGGCGAGCGCCCCACGGCGAACGCGTTCGGCATCGGCGTGTCGGCGATCGCCACCCGCGGCATCGGCACGTTGGCCGTGATGCACAGACGCTCGATCACCGCGTGGAGCTCCGGTGCGTCGGCCGCCGACACCTCGTGGGCGCCCATCGAGGCGAGCGCGATCTTGTCCGACGTGAAGTACTGCACGAGGAACAGCGCGCCGGCGATGACCGCGACGGTCACGGCTCCGACTCCGGCGGCGACGAGGACGGCGATCAGGACGACGTAGACGAGCCCCAGCAGGAACATCGTCGCGAGCATCCGGGTCTGGAGGCCGCGATCCTTGCCGAAGGAGGCGGGAGCGGGCATGGTCGATCAATCTTGGCAGAGCGGCGAGTCCGACTCTCCGTGCCCAGCACAGTGTTCGGGAATGGTGGCGAACCGGCAGCGCGTGCAAGGCTCAACCGTGTGGCGGAGCTGCCGATCACGTTCTGTGGTGCGGGTGATTCGCTCATACTTGGCCGGGGTGGGAGCCGCCGGATCGCTCGTTCTCGGCGGCGCGCTCCTGTTTGTCCTGGCGAGCGCCGTCGTCGGCTTCAACGGCTGGCCGAAGGTCGATGAGACGACCGGGCCCGCGATCCAGCGCGTCACCGCCGGATCCGGCGCCGGGACCGGCGCGCTGCGCGCTGCGCACACCGTGACGGTATCGGCCGCCGTGGCTCGCAGGCCCTCCACCGCGGCCAGCGCCGCGCCGGAGATCCCCGACGCGTCGTCCCGCTCCGGCAGCCGCGTCAGCCGTCGCTCCGCCCCGCCGTCCGGACCCGCCCGCGGCGCTGGCGGGACCCCGGTCAACGGCTGCACCGCCAACTGCGGAGCCGGCGCGGCCGCAACCTCCGGCCCCGCTCACGGAAGTGCGGGAGCGGGTGCCGGCTCCGTCACCGGATCCGGAGGATCAGGCAGGTCTGGAAGCTCCGGCGGTGGCGGGCTCGCCCGCGTCGTCGACCGGGTCACCGGGGCCGCGGGCATTGCGGTCTCGTCCGTCAGCCGGCAGGCCGGGGGCGCGCTGTCGGGGGGTCTAGTCGCCAGCCGCTGAGGCGGCTCGGCCGCCCAGGCCCAGCGACCGCAGCACAAACCGCAGGCTGACCGCCTGCAGCTCCTCGTCGTGCTGGATCGACCGGTGATGGCCCCCCGGGACGGCGATCAGCCGGCTGCTCGGATGCTGCATCGCGGCGGCCAGCTCGCGCGAGTGCTCGACGGGCACCTGCTCGTCGCCCTCGGCATGCATGAGCAGAAGCGGCACGGTCAGCGACCGCACCGCGGAGCCGAGGTCATGGTCGTCCAGGAACGCCGCCAGGGCCTCGGTATCGGCCTCGAAGCCGAATCGGCCGGCGAGCAGTCCGCGCCTCAGTCCCTGGGCGCTCGCCGGGCAGATCGCCACCACGGCCCCCGCCCGCGCCGGCCCGGCGGCCAGGATCGCCAGGTAGCCCCCCATGCTCGATCCGCGCACGGCGATCGGAGCCTCCGCGTCGCCGAGCGCGGCCCGCAGACGGGTCGCCATGGTGGCGACATCGGCGACGGCCCGCCCGTCGAGCCGGCCGCCGCTCTGCCCGTGCCCGCGCTGGTCAAAGCAGATCGCCGCCAGCCCCAGCGCCACGGCGGCGCGGGCGAAGTCATGGTGGCTCTCCTTGCCTGATCCGGCGCCGTGGACGACGACGATCCCGGCCCGGGCCGGGGGCTGCGGGGCGGGTGCAAGCCAGAGGCTGTAGGCCAGCCCGTCGTGAGCGCCGATCTCGGCGGGGAGCAGCGGGTCGACGGTACGCGTCGCTCACACCATATCGTTACGCTCGTGACCGCCACGACGGCACAGCTCTCCCACGTCTATCCCCGCGGCAGCCGGGTCAACGAGCGCGGACGCCTCGAGCTCGGCGGCTGCGACGCGGTGGAGCTGGCGCGCGAGTTCGGCACCCCCGCCTACATCGTCGTCGAGGACGATCTGCGTAGCCGGGCGCGCGAGCTCGCCGACGCCGTCGCCGCCCGGCACCCGGACAACGACGTCCTGTTTGCCTCCAAGGCGTTTCCCTGCACGGCCGTCTACCGAGTGCTGGCGGAGGAGGGCCTGGCCTGCGATGTCGCCTCCGGAGGCGAGCTGGCGCTGGCGCTCGCCGCCGGCTTCGATGCGCAGCGCATCTACATGCACGGCAACGCCAAGTCGGCCGCCGAGGTGCGCGAGGCCCTGGAGGCCGGCGTTGGCCAGATCGTGCTCGACTCATTGGACGACCTCGAGCGCGTGGCCGGCATCGCGGCGGAGCTCTCGCGCGTTCAGGAGGTGCTCCTCCGCGTCACCCCGGACGTCTCTGGTGACACCCACCACGCCATCTCGACCGGCCAGGCCGATTCCAAGTTCGGCTTCTCGCTCGATCAGGCGCGCGACGCAATCGCCCGGCTCGACGGCCGTCCCTCCCTTCGCCTGGTGGGGCTGCACTTCCACATCGGGTCCCAGCTGTTCGAGCTACAGCCCTTCCGGGCCGCCGTGCGGGCGATCGCCACCCTCGGCGACTTCCCGGTCTACAACTTCGGCGGCGGCCTGGCCGTCGCCTACACCCCGGACCAGCACCCGCCGACCGCCGAGCAGTGGGTGGAGGCGATCGTGGAGGCCGCCCATGCCGAGCTGGGCGCGGACAAGCGGCTGCTGATCGAGCCGGGCCGCGCGCTGGTGGCCAACTCGACGGTCACGCTCTACACGGTGGAGACGATCAAGCGCAACGTCTCCACCTGGGTCGCCGTCGACGGCGGGATGTCTGACAACCTGCGGCCGATGTTGTACGGGGCGCGGTACGACGCACTGCTCGCCGACCGGCCGACCGCCGCCGGGACTGTCCTCTGCCACGTGGCGGGCAAGCACTGCGAGTCCGGCGACATCATCGTCCGCGCCATCCGGCTGGCCGATCCCCGTCCCGGCGATGTCGTCGTCACCCCGGTCACCGGCGCCTACGGGTACGCGATGGCCAACAACTACAACGGCGTGCCGCGCCCGCCGGTGATCTTCTGTCGCGACGGTGACGCCCGCGTCGTCGTCCGCCGGGAGACGTATGCCGATCTCATGAGCCGGGACGTGGCGTGAGCAAACCCTTTCGCGTCGGCCTCCTCGGCCACGGCACCGTGGGGGCGGCGTTCGCCGAGCTGCTGCCCCGGCACGCCGACCGGATCGAGCGCATCACGGGGCTGCGGCCGGAGCTGTCCGGGGTCCTGACGCGCAGCCGCGGCTCGTTCGAGGAGATCCTGGAGGGGTCGGACCTGATCGTGGAGCTGATCGGCGGCCTCGACCCGGCCCGCGCCTACCTGCTGGCCGCGATGCGCGCCGGCAAGCACATCGTCACCGCCAACAAGCAGCTGCTCTCCCACCACGGCGAGGAGCTGTGGGAGGAGGCGCGGATCCATGGCGTGCAGCTGCGCTTCGAGGGCGCGGTGGCCGGCGTCGTGCCCGTCATCCGGGTCCTCCAGGAGTCCCTGGCCGGCGCCACCATCGACCGCGTTCACGGGATCGTCAACGGGACGACGAACTTCATCCTCACCGAGATGGCGCGCACCGGCGCCACGTTCGCCGAGGCGCTGGCCGAGGCGCAGCGGCTCGGCTACGCCGAGGCCGATCCCACCGAGGACGTCAACGGCCGCGACGCCGCCGCCAAGATGGCGATCATCGCCCGCCTGGCGTTCGAGACGCCCGTCCACATCGATCAGGTCCGTTCCGAGGGCATCGAGCACATTCAGCCCGACGACCTCGAGTACGCGCGGGAGCTGGGTCTGGGACTGAAGCTGATCGGCACCGCGGAACGGGTCGGCGAGCGCGGCATGTCGGTCAGCGTCTACCCGGCCTTCCTGTACCCGGGCCATCCGCTGGCCTCGGTCAACGGGCCGTTCAACGCGGTGACGGTCGAGTCCGAGGCCATCACCGAGATCACCATGTCCGGCCCGGGCGCGGGCGGCCCGCAGACCGCCAGCGCCGTCCTCGGCGACGTCATCAGCGCCATGATCCCCCCGGCGTCGACCCCGCCGGCCACCGAGGCCCTGGAGATGGTTACGGACACCATGTCCTCCTTCTACCTCTACCTCGAGGTCGCCGACGAGCCCGGCGTGCTGGCCGGGGTGGCCCACGTCCTGGCCCTCCACGAGGTGTCGGTCAAGTCGGTCGTCCAGCGCGGCATGAGCGACCAGGCGCGGCTCGTCATGGTTGTCCACCCGGTGCTGGAGTCCCGGTTCGCGGCCGCGATGGAGGAGATCGGCGCGCTCAACGTGATGCGCGCGCCGCCCCGGGCGATCCGGGTGATCGAGGAGGAGTTCGGCTAGGCGGGCCGCGTCCGGCGGCCCGGCCGTCCGTCGGCCCCAGATAGGATCCCGGCCTTCATGCGCGCCATCCAGATCACCGAGCTGACCGGGCCGGACACGGCGCTCGCGCTGGCCGACGTTCCGGAGCCCGAGGCGACGTCGCACCCCATGACCCCCGGCAGCGGCGTGCTCATCGACGTCAAGGCGGCCGGGGTGTCGTTCCCAGAGCTGCTGCAGACCCGGGGCCAGTATCAGGTCAAGCCCCCACTGCCGTTCGTGCCCGGCGCCGAGGTCGGCGGCATCGTCCGGCAGGCGTCGGCCGACGCCAGGGTGCAACCCGGCGACCGGGTTGCCGCCTTCTGCGGCCTGGCCGGCTGGGCCGAGGTGGCGGTGGCTCCCGCGTTCTTCACGTTCAAGCTGCCGGACAGCTGGGACTTCGCCCAGGGCGCCGCGCTCGTCCTCAACTACCACACCGTCTACTTCGCGCTCGAGGTGCGCGGGCGCCTGGCCCGCGGCGAAACGGTCCTCGTCCACGGCGCGGCCGGCGGGGTCGGCACCGCCGCGCTCCAGGTCGCCAAGGCTCTCGGCGCCACGACGATCGGCGTCGTCTCCAGCGATGCCAAGGAGCAGGTCGCCCGCGACGCCGGCGCCGACCACGTCGTCCGCTCGCAGGCCGCGTGGAAGGACGAGGCCAAGGAGCTGTCCGGCGGCGGCGTCGACGTCGTCCTCGACCCGGTCGGCGGGGATCGGTTCACGGACAGCCTGCGGTCGCTGCGAGAGGGGGGACGCGCCGTGGTCGTCGGCTTCACCGGCGGGTCGATCCCGGAGGTCCGGGTCAACCGCCTGCTCCTGAACAACATCGAGGTCGTCGGCGCCGGCTGGGGCGCCTACGTCATGGGGCACCCGGAGCGCATCACCCGGATCGGCGACGTGTTGCAGGAGATGACCGAGGCCGGACACATCGCCCCGGTGATCGGCGCCCGGTATCCGCTGGAGCGGGCCGGCGAGGCGCTGCGACTGCTCGACGAGCGCGGCGCGACCGGCAAGGTCGTCCTCGACGTCGTCAACCACTAGGTTGCGGCAATGCCGGGGCTGATCGAGCGCTACCGCGAGCGACTTCCCTTCGCGCCCGCCGATCCCGTCGTCACGCTCGGCGAGGGGAGCACCCCGCTGGTGCCGGCGCCCGGGCTGTCGGAGCGGGTCGGCGCCGAGGTGTGGTGCAAGCTGGAGGGGCTCAACCCCACGGGCTCGTTCAAGGACCGGGGGATGACGTGCGCGGTCTCGGCGGCGGTCCGCGAGGGGTCCGAGGCGATCATCTGCGCCTCGACGGGCAACACCGCGGCCTCGGCGGCCGCGTATGCCGCGCGGGCCGGGCTGCGGTGCGCGGTGATCGTGCCGGACGGCAAGATCGCCACCGGCAAGCTCGCCCAGGCCCTCATTCACGGGGCGCGGGTCATCGCGCTCAACGGGAACTTCGACGTCGCCCTCAAGCTCGTCCGGCGCCTGGCCGCCGCGCACCCCATCTCGCTCGTCAACTCGGTCAACGAGTTCCGGATGGAGGGCCAGAAGACCTCGGCGTTCGAGATCGCCGAGGAGCTCGACTCCGAGCTCGACGCGCTCTGCATCCCGGTCGGCAACGCCGGGAACATCACCGCCTACTGGCGCGGCTTTCAGGAGGTGAACTGCCGGCCGCGGATGCTCGGCTTCCAGGCCGCGGGCGCCGCGCCGCTCGTCCACGGCGCGCCCGTCGAGCATCCGGAGACGGTCGCCAGCGCCATCCGTATCGGCAACCCGGCGCGGTGGGAGGACGCGATGGGAGCGATGACGGCCTCCGGCGGCACGGTCCGCGCGGTCACCGACGAGCAGATCCTCTCGGCCTATCGCCTGCTCGCCTCCACCGAGGGGATCTTCTGCGAGCCGGCATCGGCCGCGGCCGTCGCCGGCCTGCTGGCCCACGGGGCCGGGGACGCCCGCCGCGTCGCCTGCGTCCTGACCGGCCACGGCCTCAAGGATCCGGACACCGCCCTGGCGCAGGTGGGCGCCGTCGTCCCCTGCCCGGCCGAGTTCGATGCCCTGGAGCGGGCGGTCCTGGGATGAGCCTGGGCCGGCATCGGCGGGTGCGGGTGCCGGCCTCCACCGCCAACCTGGGGCCCGGCTTCGACGTGATGGCGGCGGCGCTCGCGCTCCATCTCGAGCTCGAGGTGGTGGAGACCGGGAGCTTCTCGGTCATCACCGACCTCGACGTTCCCACGGACCGCTCCAACCTGATCGTGCGCGCCTTCGAGCGCCTCCACCCCGCCGACGGGTTCGAGTTCCGCATCTCGTCCGGCATTCCCCTGAGCGGCGGGCTGGGCTCGAGCGCCGCCGCCATCATCGCCGGGCTGATGGCGGCCGACCACCTGTTCGAGCTCGATGCCGACGTCCGCTCCGAGGCGGTCGCCCTGGAGGGCCATCCGGACAATGTCTCCGCCGCGCTCGACGGCGGCTTCGTCATCTGCGAGGGGACCGCGGCCCACCGCTTTGAGGCGCCGATGGGGCTCGAGGCGGTGCTCCTGGTGCCGTCCATACCGGTGCAGACCAAGGAGGCCCGGGCCGCGCTGCCGCCGACCGTTCCGCTGCCTGACGCGGTCTTCAACGTCGCCTGCGCGTCCCTGCTCACCCTGGGGCTCGCCACCGCGGATTGGGAGCTGATTGCGGCGGGCCTGCGCGACCGCCTCCACCAGCCCTACCGGGCCCACCTGTATCCGCGATCGGCGGAGATGCTCGAACGCGGTCCCGCGCTCGGCGCGCTGGGCGCGACGATCTCCGGCGCGGGGCCGACGGTGCTGTTCTGGTGCCACTACGAGCAGACGGGCCACGTCGTCGAGCGACTCTGCCGCCAGGCCGAGGGATGGGCGACCGTCGTCCGGGCCCCGTTCGAGTCCCGGGGAGCCGACGTCTACGAGCTCTGAGCCGCCTGGGAGGGCTCGCCGGGCGCCGGCTCGCGCATCAGCTTCCTGAGCGGCCGCCGTGCCTCCTCCATCCCCAGGCGCCGCAGCAGCTCGTCGGCGACATCGAGGTAGTCGACGGCCAGGTCCGGGCGGTAGTCGAGGATCGACACTGCCCGCTCGGCCGATTCCGCGTACGCGATCGACGAGCGGATCGTCGTCTCGATCAGCTTGTCCTTGAAGTGCTGGCGCAGCGAGTCGAACGCCTCCCGCGAGTGGCGGGTGCGCATGTCGGCGATGTTGAGCACGACGCCGAGCCACTCCAGGTCCGGGTTGAGGCTGTCCTTGGCCAGCTCGATGACCTCCAGCGCCTGCTCGACGCCCTGCAGCGCGAAGTACTGCGCCTCGGCGGACAGCAGCGCCCAGTCGGAGGCGACGAGCGCGTTGACCGTGAGCAGCCCCAGCGCGGGCGGGCAGTCGATCAGGACCACGTCGTAGTCACCGCCGACGTCGCGCAGCGCCTTCTTGAGGGTCAGCTCCCGGCCCATCTTGCCGCCGAGGGCGAGCTCGGCCTCGGCCAGCCCGAGGTTGGCCGGGATGATGCCGTTGTGGACGGCCTCGCGCGCCTTGGCGCGCCCGGCCAGCACGTCTCCGATCGTCGGCGCCGCGTCTGGGTCGACGTCGAGGTAGTCCGACAGGTTGCCCTGCGGGTCGAGGTCCACTGCGAGGACCGAGAGGCCGATCCGGCGAAACACGTCGGTCAACGTTCTGACCGTGGTGGTCTTGCCGGTGCCTCCCTTCTGGGACAGGACCGAGATCGTGGCGGGCATCCGGTGCGGACTATAGGCGAGGCCAGGCGACGCGGAGCCCACCCGTCGCCGGCGGCCAGATCGGCCGCCGAGCGCCGTGGGGTTGCTGCGCCGAAAGGTGGGGAATCAGGCCGCGGACGCGTTCGCGCCCGGCTCGGCCGTATGGCTGTAGCGCATGCCGGACACGACCGGCACATCGATGAAATGCAGGTGGTGGCGGCCGATGACGACCTCGTCGCCGTCGGCGAGCGTGCTCCACTCCACCCGCTCGCCGTTGACGAACACACCGTTGAGGCTGCGATCGTCGAGGACCCGCAGACCATCCGGCTGGCGGACGATCAGCGCGTGGCGCCGCGAGACCGTGGGGTCGTCGAAGCGGATGTCGGCCGCCAGGCTGCGGCCAATCCGTGTCCACTCGCGGGTGAGCGCGTAGGCCACGACATCGTCGTGAGCGCGGTACGCGATGTACTGGCCGGGATCCTCGAGGCCGGTGCGCAGCTCATCCAGCCAGATACGGTCCTCGACGTCCGGGTCGACGTCGACGATCGGCTGATGTGAGGTGGTGAACAGCGACGACCTGACGAATTCGGTCCCGCCGCAATTGGGGCAGGCCGGCAGCTCGTCGGCGGCATCCAGCGACACCGGGAAATCGCACTCGGTGCACCTGAACGTGCCGGTCCCAGCCACACTGCCTGACATCCAAGCCTTCATGCCCGTCTCCTCGCTACGGATTCCGGCGGCTCCACGGTTGGGGGGTCTAGGGAACACTGGAGAGCTCACCGAGCGGTTGCAGCAAGGATAGCCTGCCCGTCTAAGGGGTTCTAAAACCGTTAACCGGTCGGTCGGCGGCCCAAGGTGTGCATTCCGGCACAAACGTGTGCAAACTGCACCAGGCTGTCGGCGCGGGAGGAAGTGTCACTCCGGAGACGAAGACCAGCGCCATGCCGGAAACGCTTCGCGACATGCTCGATCTGGAGCTCGCGCTGCTGCGCCGCGGTCTTGACGAGCGCCTCGCCGGATCGGAGCGGTGCACCTGCTGTCACCGCACACCGCTGGTGGGCGAGCGCGTGTACGTCTACGCCTCCGGGATCATCGCCTGCGAGCTGTGCCGCCGGCGCCGGCGCGACGTCCCCAGCCACTCGCGGCTCGTCCACGGTCCGGAATTCGGCCACACGATCCGGATCACGGATCAGCGCGCCGCCGCCTGAGCGCCGGCTCGCTTAATATCCCGGCTCGTGGAGCCCTTCACCGTCTCGACCACCATCTCGCGGCCTCGCGACAAGGTCTACGAGTACCTGTCGGACATCGCCAATCACGCCGAGTTCACCGACCACTACCTCGTCGACTGGCATCTGACCCGCGAGGAGTCGGTCGGCCAGGGGGCGGGCGCGCGCTTCCGGATCAGGGCACCGCTGAACCGCTTCGCCTGGGCCGACGTCACGTTCGTCGAGATGCAGGCGCCATTCCGGATCGTCGAGCGGGGACGGGGGGGCAAGTTCAACCGGATCCGCATGTTGGGGACGTACACGCTCTCGCCCGGGCCCGGGGACACCACCCGCGTGCAGTTCACCTACGAGACCGAGCCGTCGCTCCTCTCCGACCGGCTGATGGAGTCGCTGGGGGGCCGGTCCTGGGCCCGGCGCAAGGCGGCCAAGTCGATGCGTCGGCTGCGCTCAATCCTGGAGGACGGGCGCGAGCGCGGCCGCCGGGCGACGGTCGAAGGACGCTGACCCCAGCGTGCGGCCTGCTGCCCAACCGCTGGTTAGACTGTCGGCCGCTGTGAACGGCCGCCGCCCCCTGATCCTCCTCTGCGCCCTGGTGCTCGCCGTCGGCGTCTCGGCCTGCGGATCGAGCCCCGGGCATGTCGCGGACGCCAACAACAACGGCGCCTACGTGAACGCCGGACACGTGACCTACCAGCTGCAGGTGTCACGCGAGCTCAACCAGTACCTGACCGAGGACTCCCAGTACGTCAGGGGACTTCAGCTGGGCGTCCCGACGGCCCTCGCGCCTGACCAGATGTGGTACGGCGTGTTCCTGTGGGCCAAGAACCAGACCAACGTGCCGCGGACGACGACCGACAACTTCGAGATCGTCGACACCCAGGGCGACACCTACTACCCGGTCAGGCTCAACACCGCGCTCAATCCGTTCGCCTGGACATCGCAGACGCTGCGGCCCGGCGAGATCCAGCCGAGCCTGGAGACGATCGCCGGCCAGGGGCCGACCCAGGGCGGGCTGCTCCTGTTCAAGGTCAACACCAGCGCCTTCTCCAACCGGCCGCTGATCCTCTTCATCCTGGGCCCCAACAACCAAAAGCTCGCGTCGATCTCGCTTGACCTGTAGCCGGGGAGCGCGGGCCGCGTGGCGGGGCCTCGCCGTTGCCGTCGCCATCGCCGCGGTCGCTGCGGTCGCCGTCCTGCCCGCCGCCGCTCAGGCGAGGTGGAGCCGGCCGTTTGACCTGGCGGCCCCCCAGACCCTCGACGTGCTCCCGCCACAGCTGGCCCTGTCCGGCGACGGCTCGGCGGCGGCCGCGTTCGGCCTTGAGGACGTCGATGTGCCCGGGAGCTCCGAGGGGTTTGTGACGCTCCGGGCGAGCGGCGGGGCGGTCTCCGGCCCGTACGCCGTCGCGCCGGCGCGGCAGATCCTGGATGTCGCCTACGACGGGCGGTCGCTGGAGCTGCTCACCGGCTCCAGCCCGGACGGGCAGACGTGCTGCAGCGCGGCTCAGGCGATCCAGATCGGCGCCGGGGGCGTTCCCAACCCTCCCCGCACGCTTGTCGGCGGGCTGGCGGGCGCGACGCTGGGGCGGCTGGTGATCCTCGCCGACGGACAGATGCTGGCGGCCGTCGGCACCGAACAGGGCGTCTGGGTGGTCCAGTCCAGCCGCGGGAACCGCTTCGGTGGGCAGCATCGCCTGACCGGCGCCGGCCAGATGCCCCAGACCCTGGCGGCGACCCCGCTGGGCGCCGGGGCCTCGCTGGTGGCCTGGACGGCGGCGCGCGCCGGCGGCGGCCCGCGCACCGTGCAGGGCGCCGCCGGAACGAGGCGGAGCGCGCCCCACCGGGCCCGGACGCTCGTGACGGTGCCCGCCGGCCATCGCATCGACGAGATCGGGCTCGCCCGGAAGGGCGGACAGGCCACAGTGGCCTGGATCGAGAGCTGGTACGACGCCCGCGGCCGCTACCACTCGGTGGTCGAGGCGGCCGATCTCGCCCCCAAGGCGTCGACCCGCGCGCTCTCGCCGACCAACCGCCTGGCGTCCGGTCTCCAGTTCGCCGGCGACGCCGCGGGGGACCAGGTGGCCGCGTGGGATTCGTGCACCACGGACGCGGCCTGCACCGCCGACGCCGCCGTTCGCCGCCGGGGCGGGACGTTCAGCCCGGCGCGCTCCTTCGGTGCGACCGACGCCGCCCAGGCGCCGGCGCTGTCGGTCGGTCCCGGCGGACAGGCCGTCATCGGCTGGATCCGTGGCGGCAACCCCATGGCCGCCACGCAGGCGGCGGCAGGACGCGGCTTTGGCACCGCCGCCACCCTGTCGCGGACCGGCTACGCCCTGGACATCGCCGTCGCCGCCGCCCGGGGGCGCCAGGCTCTGGCGGCGTGGTCACAGGGCACGCTCAACCCCAGCGTGGTCGCGGTCAGCGGGTTCTGACACGACCCGGCCCGGCCGCTACCCACCCAGCCCGGCGACCAGCACCTGCCGGACCGCCGGCGCGGCCGCCGTCCCGCCTGCCCCCTGATCCGGGAACAGCGCCCCGCCGGCCACCTTCGGATGGCCGGCGGGCGCGTAGCCGACGAACCAGGCATCGGTGTTCTTGGGGTTGGAGACGTTGGGATTGGTCTGGGTCTGGATCTCGGCGGTGCCCGTCTTGCCCGCCACCACCACCCCGGAGATCTGGGCCGCCGTCCCGGTCCCGAACTCCACCACGGCCTCCATCATCTGCTGGACCTCGTGGGCGACGTGTGGGCTGGTGACCCGGATGAAGCGCGGGCGCTGATCGGCCAGCAGGGTGGGGATCGGACGCCGGCCCCCCATCGCGATCGTGGCCGCCACGTCGGTCATCTCCAGCGGCGTGGTCTGCACCAGTCCCTGGCCGATGGCCGAGGAGCCGACCGCCAGGGCGTCGCCGATCCTGGCGGCGGTGGGGATCGTGCTCTCGGCCGCCCCCGGGATCGACGACGGCTGGTTGAAGCCGAAGCGCTCGGCGGTGGCGACGAGCGGCCCCGCCCCCAGCTTGGCGCCGAGCGGGGCGAACACGGAGTTGCACGAGACGGCGAAGGCGTTGAGCAGGGTGCCGCCGCACGCCTCGCCGTTGGCGTTGTGCAGCGTGTAGCCGTCGATGGTCGCGCCCGTCTGCACCGGGAACGTGCTGTGCAACGTCACGATCCGCGCCTCCAGCGCGGCCGTCGCGGTGATGATCTTCATCGTCGACCCGGGCGGTTGGACGTCGGAGAAGGCGATCCCGGCCAGGGCCAGGACGGCGCCGGTGTGCGGATTCATGACCGCGATCCCGGCGTATTGGCCGCCGAGGGCCGCCACCGCGGTCCGCTCCATCGTGGGGTCGATCGTCGTCTTCACGGACGGGGCGGGTTCCGCCGGGACCGTGGCGAGCACACGGCGCCCGGCGAGCAGCGTGCCGCCGAGCCGGCCGGCAAGCCGGGCCTGGAAGATGTGCTCCAGGCCGTCGATGCCCACCTGGGTGCCCGCCGGGTAGCCCAGCGCCCGGTAGGCGGGGATCTGGTCGGCGGGAATCGGCCCCAGGGTGCCGACGATCTGACTGGCGACGTCAGGGATGGGCGAGGTGCGGCCGGGTCCCTCGGCCAGCGGCGTGCCGTCGCCGGCCAGCAGCGCGGCCCGCTGGGGCAGGGCGATCCGACGGTACAGGCGCTCGCCCGGGCGCAGTCCCGGGAACAGGACCTGGCTCGAGAGATGGATGTGCGCATCCGACCCGCTCCCGCTCAGCGGCACGATCAGCGTCTCCCGCAGGACGCCCCACAGGCGCGTGTCCACGCGCATCCGCACGGTGAACGAGGAGCCGTGGAGGCTGCCCATCCGGATGACACCCAGCGAGCGCGCGGTGGCGGTGCCGGTGGCTGCCGCCAGCTCCCGGGCGAACGCCGGCTCCGAGATACGCGCGCGCGAGCGGGCGTCGAGCATCGAGTACATGCGGCCGTAATTGCGGTGCTCCCAGGCGGTCACGTACCGGGTGACGACCTGGCGCTCCCCCTGACCGGACTGCGTCGCCAGCACGACGCCGGCCGCGAACGCCGCGCCGGCCACGGCGACGATCGGCACCGCGCGCGTCAGCAGACGGCGGCGACGACCCCGCCGCCGGCCGTAGCGACGCGGTTCGCCCGCCAAGAAAACGCCGCCCTGTGCCACCGTTCCCGGAAACGGTAGAAGATCCGACTCCTCGGCTCCTGGTTACTCTGATCGCGTGACCGGACTCGACTGGGTGATTGTCGGCTTCACCGTCCTGCTGGCCTTCTACGGATACCTGCAGGGCTTCATCGTCGGCGCCCTGTCGCTCGTGGGCTTCGCCGTTGGCGCGTTTGTCGGAACTCGGCTGGCGCCGCTCCTGCTCAGCCAGGGGGCGCGATCGCCCTACGCACCGTTGTTCGGCCTGCTTGGCGCGCTGCTGGCCGGTGGCGTGTTCGCCAGCGGACTGGAGGGCATCGGCGCCCGGGTGCGCTCGACCCTGCACATCCCCGGGCTGCGGACCGTCGACGGTCTGCTGGGGGCGGCGCTGACCGCCTGCGTCGGCCTCGGGATCGCCTGGATCGTGGGCGCGGTCGCGCTGGACGCCTCCAGCTCACGGCCGCTGCGGGCCGATATCCAGGACTCGACCATCCTGCGCGCGCTCGACGGGCTGCTGCCCCCATCCGGTCCGATCCTCAACGCGCTCGCTCGGTTTGATCCCATCCCGTCGGTCCACGGCCCGGCCGCCGACGTCCCGGCGCCGTCGCGCCGGATCCTGGCCGGCCCGGCGGTGCAGCGGGCCGCGCACAGCGTCGTCCGCGTGTTCGGCACCGCCTGCGGGCTGGGGGTCGAGGGCACCGGATGGGTCGCGGCGCCCGGCCTGGTCGTGACCAACGCCCACGTCGTCGCCGGCGAGAACGACACCGCGGTGCAGGTCGGCGGGGTCGGCCCCGGCCTGGCCGCGCGGGCGGTCGTCTTCGACCCCCGCAACGACGTCGCCGTGCTCAGCGTGCCCGGGCTGTCGCTCCCGTCACTGCCGATCGCCGGCGCCCCGCCCGGGACCTCGGCGGCGATCCTCGGCTACCCACTGGACGGCCCGTTCGACGCCGAGCCGGGTCGCCTGGGGCAGACGGAGACCGTCGCCACCCAGAACGCCTATGGCGCCGGCCACGTCCTGCGCACCATCACCGCGCTGCGCGGCCGCGTCCGCCCGGGCAACTCCGGGGGACCGATGATCGACGGCCGCGGCGCCGTCGTGGCGACCGTGTTCGCGGCCCTGACCGGGACGGCGCATCCGGGTGGCTTCGCCGTCCCGGACGGCGTCGTCCGCGGCGATCTGGCGAAGGCGGCTGGGAGGGCGCCGGTCGGAACCGGAGCGTGCGCCGACTAGACCGAAGTTCCCTCTGTAGTCACGTCTGAATTCGGCCGGGATCCCTGTGTTCATCGGGGGTTTCGGCCTTTTCTGGTCCTTGCGGTGTAGTCACAACTTATGTCCGGTGGGTGCGGTAAAGTACCGGCATGCCAGCAAAGACGCGTCATGCCGGCGCGATGCACGTGGTCACAAACACGATTCGTCGTGGAGATCGTGAGTACAAGAGCGTGCTGTTGCGTCGTTCCTACCGTGAGGACGGGAAGGTCAAGAAGGAGACCTTGGCGAACCTGTCGCATTTGCCGGCCGAGGCTGTGGACGCGATCCGCAGGGTGCTGGCCGGGGAGACGTTGCTGGGCGCCGGTGAGGCGTTTGAGATCGAGGCGTCGCTGCCGGCAGGGCATGTGAACGCCGCTTTGATCATGGCGCGGCGCCTCGGGCTGGCTGGGCTGCTTGACGCGCGCTCGTCACGTCAGCGGGATCTGTGCATGGCGATGATCCTCTCGCGCGTGATCGCGCCCGGGTCCAAGCTGTCCACGGTCAGGACGCTGGGACAGTCGACGCTCGCCTCAGAACTCGGGGTCGAGGGGGCGGACGAGGACGATCTCTACGCCGCGATGGACTGGCTTGCCGGCCGCCAGGCCCGAGTTGAGGACCAGCTCGCCAAACGCCATCTTCGGGATGGGGAGATGGTGCTCTATGACGTCTCGTCCTCCTATTTCGAGGGGCGCTCCTGCCCGCTTGGGCGCCTCGGCTACTCACGCGACGGGCAGAAGAACCTGCCCCAGATCATCTACGGCCTGCTCTGTGACTCAGACGGCCGGCCGGTCGCTGTCGAGGTGTTCTCCGGCGAGACCCATGACGACAAGACCCTGCCCGCCCAGGTGGTGAAGATGAAGGACCGCTTTGGTCTCGCGAGGGTCACGGTCGTCGCGGACCGCGGGATGGTCACCAAGGCGAACATCGAGACACTCGCCGGCACGGACGGGGTGTCCTGGATCACGGCGTTGAAAGCGCCGACGATCAAAAAGCTCGTCCGCGAAGGCGTGTTCCAGCCCTCGCTGTTCGACGAGCAGAACCTCGCTGAGATCAGCGACGTGGAGGAGTTCCCGGGCGAGCGCCTGATCGTCTGCAAGAACCCGTTGGTCGGTGCCCAGCGCTCTCGCAAGCGCGAGGAGCTGCTGGCAGCGACCGAGACTGAGCTCGCGGCGATCAAGGTCCGAGTCGACGCCGGGCGGCTGTTGGGCGCCGCCCAGATCGGTCTCGCGGTCGGCCCCGCTTTGAAGCGCTTTCACGTCAAGAAGCACTTCGATGTGCAGATCACCGACATGGAGTTCACTTACGCCCGCAAGGAGCAGGAGATCGCTGAGGAAGCCGCCCTCGACGGGTTCTACATCCTCCGCACCGACCACACCGAAACAGACCTTCCGGCCGGTGATGTCGTCCGCGCCTACAAGAACCTCGAACAAGCCGAGAGAGCGTTCCGGTCGATCAAGGGTCCCGACCTGCAGATCCGTCCGATCCATCACCACCTCGAAACCCGCGTCCGGACCCACGTGTTCATCTGCATGCTCGCCTACTACCTGACCTGGCACCTCAAAGCCGCGTGGAAACCCTTGCTATTCACCGACGAGAACCGGCCGGTCAACGAAGACCCGGTCGCCAAAGCGCTCCGCTCGCCGGCCGCGGACGCCAAGGCCCGGACCAAACGCACCACCAGCGGCGCCCCAGCTCACAGCTACCAGACACTGCTCAGCGAGCTCTCAACCCAGACCCGGAACCGAACCCGGCTCGCGGGCCGCGCCGACACGTTCGAGAAACTGACACAACCCAACGACCTACAGGCTCGCGCGCTCGAACTCGCCGCCAACGCCGCGGTCGTCATCAAGTAGACACGACCGGAACACCCCGGACCCGTTGGAACACCTGAAAACAAGCCAGATTTCAGCGGGTCACAAGGGGGAACTTCGGACTAGAACGCCGGTCAAGCCTTGGCGGGCGGCGGTCTGCGCGCCGCCCGCCTCAGGCGTTGATTGCCCCCGGACGCTCCTCGGACATCTGCTGCACCACGTCGAGCCCCACTGCCCCCAAGAGCTCTGGATGATGATGTGCGAGGTGAGCCTGAGCCGCATCGAAGAGCTCCTGCTCGGACGTCCCCGCGAGTTGCGCCCCGCACTCGCAGAAGGCGATCCGACGATGCTCTCCTTGGTTGAGGGTCACGTCTCCCTAACTCGATGCGACGGGCGGCGCCGAACACGACACCGCACTTGCTGATGGTCCGCGGCCCCCGGTGACCGCGGATCGACACCCTCTCAATGGCCCGTTGGCGATACGTTTCCACAACGTTGCCGGAGCTTGTCCCCGTAGGAGAGCGGACCCGCATCCAGTTGTGTGGGCGCCTGTCAGTGGAGCTGGACGGCGTTGAGCTGGTCACATCGCTGCGCGGTAAGCAGGTCCCGCTGCTCCTCGCCTACCTGGTCCTCAACCGCGACCGGCTGGTGGGACGAGAGGAGCTGATCGGTGCTCTGTGGCCGGAGCACGCCCCGCGCTCCCAGGACGCCGCCATGCGGACCCTGCTCTCCCGCCTGCGCTCGGCGCTGGGGACCGACGTCCTGGCCGGGCGCGACGAGCTGGCGCTGGAGCTGCCGGAGCCGGCCTGGGTCGACGTGGAGGCCGCCGCCACCGAGGTGGCACGGGCCCGCCACGCGCTCGAGGGCAACGATCCGCGCGCGGCCTGGGCGCTGGCCCAGGTCCCGCTGAACATCGCCAGCCGGGGCCTGCTGCCGGGCACGCAGGCGAGCTGGCTGGAGCCCCGTCGCCGTGAGCTGGCCGACATCCGCCTCCAGGCGCTGGAGGTCATCGGCCGCGCCGGGCTCAGCCTGGGCGGAAACCAGCTGGCCTCCGCCGAGCGGGCCGCCCGGACGCTGATCGAGGCCGAGCCGTACCGCGAATCCGGCTACGTGCTGTTGATGGGGGCGCTCGAGGCTCAGGGCAACGTGGCGGAGGGGTTGCGGGTGTTCGAGCGGCTGCGCTCGCTGCTGCGCGACGACCTGGGGACGATGCCCTCGCCGGAGGCGATGCAGACCCATGAGCGCCTCCTGCACCCACCGGCGACGCGGGGCGGCGCCGGGACGGTTCAGATCGGGGCCGCCGGGGGCATCGAGATGTCGGCCGAGCTGGCGGCCGCGGCGGCGACGCCGCTGATCGGGCGGCGCGACGAGATGGCCCGGCTTGAGGACTGGTGGCGCGCGACCCCGGGCGAGCGCGTGATGTTGCTGGCCGGCGACCCCGGCATCGGCAAGACCCGGCTGCTCGCCGAGACCGCGGTCCGGGCCCACGCCTCCGGCGCGATCGTGCTCGCCGGCCGGGCCCCGGAGGAGACGCTGGTGCCCTACCAGCCGTTCTTGGAGGCGCTCGGTCACTACGTCTTCCGGGCGCCGTTGGACGAGCTGCGCGCGGTGACGCGGGAGTACGGCCCGGAGGTGGGCCGGCTCATCCCGGAGCTTCGCCGCCGGCTGCCGGAGCTCCCCCCGCCTGACCCCGGAGATCCGGAGACCGACCGCTACCGGCTGTTTGAGGCGGTGGCCGGGCTGCTGGGGGGGATGTCGGCGACGGTGCCGGTGCTGATCGTGCTCGACGACCTGCACTGGGCCGACCGCCCAACGCTCCTGCTCCTGCGCCACCTGGCCCGCTCCCCCCACAACAGGCGAGTCTCGATTCTCGGCGCCTACCGGGCCGTCGACCACTGGAGCGAGGGCTTCGACGCGGCCCTGGCCGGGCTGCGCCGGGAGCGGCTGATGCTCCAGCTCGATATCGGCGGCCTGCCGCCGGAGGAGGCGTCCGAGCTGGTCCGTCTCCGGGCGGGCGGGACGCCGTCCTCGGCGTTCCTGCAGGCCCTCTACGACGAGACCGAGGGCAATCCGTTCTTCATCGAGGAGATCGTCCGCCATCTGGTGGACTCAGGCGTGCGCACGCAGGAGGCGGGGGCGGGCGAGTTGGAGCGCGTCGGCCTGCCGGAGGACGTGCGGGAGGTCATCTCGCGACGTCTGGAGCGTCTCGACGCGCCGACCATCGACTGGCTGCGGGCGGCGGCCGTGATCGGCCGCGACTTCGAGGCCAGGCTGCTGGAGAAGGTCCTGGGCACCGACGAGGACCGGTTCCTGGCCGCGCTGGAGGACGCCTCGGACGCGGGGCTGGTCAGCGAGGCGCCCGGCGAGCCCGGGCGTTACAGCTTCTCCCACGCGCTCATCCGCGAGACGCTGTATGAGGGGATGTCCTCGACCCGGCGGGCACGGCTGCACCGGCGGGTCGGTGTCGCCCTGGAGAGCCTCGACCCTGAGCATCCCGAGGCGCAGATCAGCGCGCTGGCCCTCCACTTCACTCGCGCCGCGGATGGCGAGGACGCCGAGCGGGCGATCCGCTACGCGCTCCAGGCCGGCGAGCAGGCGACCGCATTGTTCGCCAACGAGGAGGCCGCCGACCACTACGCCCGCGCCCTCGACGTGCTGGAGCGGTTCGACCCGGAGGACATGACCGGTCGCTGCGACCTCATGCTCCGGCTCGGTGAGGCCCGGATGCGCGGCGGCGAACGGCCGCGAGCCTGGAAGACCTTCCGCGAGGCGGCCATGCTCGCCGGCCGACTCGGCGACGCCGTCGGCATGGCCCGGGCGGCGATCGGCGCCTCCCGCCGCTACCTCCAGCCTCCCGGCGTGGTCGATGAGGAGCTGATCGCGCTGCTGGAGCGGGCCCTGGAGCTGCTGCCGGCCGACGAGAGGCTGACGCGGCTGGTCCTGCTGTCCCGGCTGTGCGGGGCCCTCTACTTCTCGGAGCGACGGGAGCAGATGCATCGGCTGAGCGAGGAGGCCACCGCGATCGCCGCCGAGCTCGCTGACCCGGTGGCGACCGCGCTGGCGGCCGCCGCCCGCCGCCGCGCGTTCTGGGGGCCGGGTGACCTGGAGCGACGCCTGGCGGACTCGACCGAGCTCCTGCAGGCGGCGCGTGAGGCGCGCGACATCGAGCTGACGCTCCAGGGGCACGCGTGGCTCGTCGTCGACCTGCTGGAGACCGGGGACCGGCGCGGGGTCGAGGTCCAGATCGAGACGTTCACAGGCGGCGCCCAGCGCCTGCGCCAGCCGCTCTACCTGTGGAACGCGGGCGTCTGGCACGCCATGATCGCGCTGCTCGACGGGCGGCTGACCGCGGCCGAGGAGCTGGCGACCGGAGCCCTGTCCGGTGGAATCCGCACCGAGGGGATCACCGCGCCCCAGTACTACGCGATCCAGATGATGGCGATCCGCCGCGAGCAGGGCCGGATGGCGGACCTGGAGGCGCCCTCCCGCGAGCTGGTGGCCCGGAATCCGCACCGCCCGGCATGGCGCGCGGGCCTGGCGACGCTTCTGCTGGAGACCGGGCGGGCCGACGACGCCCATGCTGAGATCGACGTGCTCGCCCGCGACGGCTTTGCCTCGATCCCGCCGGACGGTGACTGGAAGCTCGTGGTGGCCCTCATCAGCGACGTGGTCACGACCCTCGGCGACATGCCGCGGGCACGCCGGCTGTACGAGCTGCTGATCCCGTACGCCGGGACCAACGTCGTCATCGGACTCGGCGCCGTCTGTCTCGGCGCCACCGACCGGTATCTGGGGCGTCTGGCGCTGACCGTCGGCCGCCAGGCCGACGCCGTGGAACACCTCCGGCAGGCCGTGGCGGCGAACACCCAGCTGGGGGCCGTCGTCGAGCTGGCCCACACCCAGCTCGACCTGGCTCGGGCTCTGGGCGGCGGGGCCGAGTCGGCCGAGCTCGTCGGGATCGCGGAGGCGGTGGCGGGCGAGCGCGACCTTCCCAAGGTGGCGCGGCGGGCAGCGGAGCTGCGGCGAGAGCTGATCTAAAGGAGGCCGCCCGGGGCCGCTTGCCGGGGGCGCTACCCTCGGCGGCCTATGTCCAAGACGCTCGTCATCGCCGAGAAGCCATCCGTGGGCCGCGACCTGGTGCGCGTGCTCCCGGGCGCGTTCACCAGGGAAGGTGGGAAGAGCGAGGAGTACCTGGAGGGCCCGGAGCACGTCGTCACGTGGGCGGTCGGCCACCTCGTCCAGCTCGCCGACCCGGACGAGTACGACGACAAGTTCAAGAAGTGGCGGATGGCCGACCTGCCGATCGTGCCGGATCGCTTCAAGCTCGTCGTCCGCGATGAGCGCTCCAAGAAGCAGATGACCCTGGTCAAGCGGCTGCTGGGCCGCGATGACATCGACCTCGTCGTCAACGCCTGCGACGCCGGCCGCGAGGGCGAGCTCATCTTCGCCTACCTCTACGAGAAGGCCGGCGCCCGCAAGCCGGTCCAGCGCCTGTGGCTGAACTCGATGACCAAGGAGGCGATCCGAGCCGCCTTCGCCGGGCTGCGGCCGGCCGCTGAGCTCGCCTCGCTGGAGGCCGCGGCCCGCTCCCGCTCGGAGGCCGACTGGATCGTCGGCATGAACGCCACCCGGGCGGCGACCATCCGCCTGCGCTCCTCGTTCGACGGCGCGGTTTCGCTGGGGCGGGTGCAGACGCCGACGCTGGCGATCCTGGCCCGGCGCGAGGAGGAGATCCGCGCGTTCAAGCCGGAGCCGTACTGGCTCGTCGACGCGTCGTTCGACACGGTGCAGGAGCTGGATGACACTGGCGCCGCCCCATCAAGCGAGGCTGGACGCCGAGCGGGCGGCATGCCAGTGCCGCGCCGCTACGAGGGCCGCTACTACGCGGGCGCCAACCCGCGGCTGCAGACGGCCGACGAGGCGCGTGCGGTCGTCGAGGCCGTCCGCGACCAGACGGGCACCATCACCAAGCTCGAGAAGTCGGAGCGCAGGGAGCGCCCGCCGCTGCTGTACGACCTCACCTCGCTGCAGCGCGACGCCAACCGGCGATTCGGCTTCACCGCCCGGCGCACCCTGGCCGCCGCCCAGCGGCTGTATGAGGAGCACAAGGCGCTCACGTATCCCCGAACCAACTCCCGGTACATCACCGGCGACATGGTCGGCGACATCAAGCCGATCGCCGAGCTGGTGGGGGAGCGCAGCGAGTACGCGGCGGGGTCGAAGTACGTCCTGGGGCTCGACGTGCTGCCCCTGGGGCGCGTGGTCAACGACGCCAAGGTCACCGACCACCACGCCATCATCCCCACCCGCGCCGAGCGCCATCCGGTCGACAAGTTCGACGAGGACGAGCGCCGGATCTACGACCTCGTGGTCCGCAGCTTCCTGGCCATCTTTCACCCGGATGCGGTGTTCGAGAACACCCGGGTCGAGACGACCGTCGCCGACCATGTGTTCCGGACGCGCGGCAAGCTCATGCTCGTCCCCGGCTGGCGCGGGGTCTATGGGGAAGGGGTGGGTGGGTCCGAGTCTGAGCGGGCGGACGACGACGAGGGCACCGAGCAGCAGCTGCCCAAGCTGAACCAGGGCGAGGATGCGCGCGTGTTCGAGGTGGCGTCGGCCGAGAAGGAGACCAAGCCGCCTCGGCGCTACAGCGAGGGCACGCTCCTGGCCGCCATGGAGACCGCCGGCAAGCTCGTCGACGAGGAGGAGCTGCGCGAGGCCATGAAGGACTCCGGGATCGGCACTCCGGCGACGCGCGCCGCGATCATCGAGCGGCTGCTCCAGGTCGGCTACATCGAGCGCGACGGCCGCTCCCTGGTCGTCACCGAAAAAGGCCTGAACGTCATCCGGCTGCTCGGCGAGCATCCGCTGACCTCGCCGGGCCTGACCGGCGACTGGGAGCACCGCCTGGCCCGGATCGAGACCGGGCACGACTCCCGCGAGGCGTTCATGGGCGACATCGTCAAGTTCACCGAGTCGACGGTCGGCGAGCTCGACACGAAATTGAAGGACGTCCGCATCCCGCGGGCCAACCTCGGCCCCTGCCCGGTCTGCGGGCGCGACATCGTCGAGAACCGAAAGGGCTACTCCTGCTGGTCCCGCGAGGACCCCGGCTGCGGCTTCGTCATCTGGAAGTCCAAGGCCGGCAAGCAGCTGCCGGTGGCGGTCGCCCGCGAGCTGATCAGGACCGGGCGGACCGAGCGGCCGGTGACCGGGTTCAAGGGCCGGTCCGGCAAGAGCTTCCGCGCCCGGCTGGCGCTGATGCAGACCGACGAGGGCAAGTGGCGCGTCGAGTTCGACGAGCCCTGGGCCCGCGAGGGAGCCAAGCCGCCGGAGGCCGAGGAGGCCGCCGAGAGCACCGAGGCGGCCGCCGAGAGCACCGAGGCGGCCGCCGAGCAGCCCGCCGCTGCCGCCTGACCGGCGCCGTCCCGCGACGCGGGCGGCAAAAGTGCCCGGAGAGGGCAGGATTGTCGCCAACGTCGTGGCGCCGCGGGTCGTCTGGCCTTCACGGCCGCCGTTTCTGGAGTCGTCATCGCCGCGCGCCAGACTGAGGCGATGCCCCTGACGCTCGTTCTCGGACCGGCCAACTCCGCCAAGGCGGGGGAGGTCCTGGGCGCCTACGCCGCCGCGTCGCGCCGCGGGGCGCTGCTGGTGGTGCCGACGGCGACCGACGCGCGTTACTACGCCCGGGAGCTGGCGGGGGACGGCGCCGTGCTCGGCTCCGTGGTGACCTTCAGCGGGCTGGCGGCCGAGATCGCGCGGCGGGTCGACTACCCGGGACGGCGCCTGTCGGAGCTGCAGCGCGCGCGGGTGCTGGAGCGCGTGGTCAGCCGGTCTGCGCTCGATGCCCTGGCCCCGTCGGCGACGGGCGCCGGGTTCGCCGCGGCCGCCGGGGCGCTCATCGCCGAGCTGCAGCGGGCGCTGATCGACCCGGCGCGGTTCAGCGCCGGCCTGCGCCGGTGGGCGGCGCAGGACGTCCGGCGCGCGCCGTATGCGCGCGACCTCGGCCGCGTCTACGCCGACTACGTCCGGGAGCTCGACCGGGTGGGGCGCGTCGATCGCGAGCTGTTCGCCTGGAGGGCTCTCGACGCGCTGCGCGCCGAGCCGTGGAAATGGAGCCCGCCCGCTGGCCCACCCGGCCTCGACGCCGTCTACTTCTACGGTTTCGACGACCTCACGCCCCTGGAGCGGGATGCGGTCGAGACGCTGGCCCGGATCCCGGGCGTCGAGGTCACCGTCTCGCTCACGTACGAGGCGGGCCGCGACGCCCTGAGCGCGCGGGCGGAGACCGTGGAGGAGCTCCGGCCCCTGGCCGAGCGCGTGCTCGAGCTCCCCGCCCGGGACCAGTACTACATGCCGGCCTCCGCGGCCGTCCTGCATCACCTCGAGCGCTCGCTGTTCACCGACGCTCCCCAGCGCATCGAGCCGGGCGACGCCGTCGTCCTGCTCGAGGCCGGAGGCGAGCGGGCCGAGGCCGAGCTCGTCGCCGAGCGGGTGGCGGCGCTGCTGGGGGAGGGGGTGCCGGCGCAGGAGATCGTGGTCGTCCACCGCTCCGGCGCCGGCGCCGCGCCTCTGTACGCGCGCGTGTTCGCCCAATACGGGATCCCGCTGCAGACCGGCCGGCCGGTCCCGCTCGGCCATACGCCGCTGGGCCGCGGGCTGCTCGCCGGCGCGCGCTGCGCTCTGCTGGAGGACCCGCCGGCAACCGCCGAGGACCTGCTGACCTACCTGCGCACGCCGGGCCTGCTCCAGCGCCCGGAGATCGCCGACGGCCTCGAGGCCGACGTCCGCCGCACCGGCCTGCGGACCGCCGGCCAGGCCCGGGAGCGCCTCGGCTGGGAGCTGCCGGAGCTGGCCGCGCTGGCGGCTGCGCCGGACCCGGCCCGGGAGCTCTGCCGCCTCGGTCGCCGCCTGTTCGCCGCCCCACACCGGGGCGCCGCGCCGGTGCTGACGGCCGAGGAGGAGATCGATGCCCGCGCTCTGGGGGCCCTGATCGCGGCCGTCGACGAGCTGGCCGCGCTCAATCTCACGCCGCCGGCGACCGAGCTCCTCACGCTGCTCGAGGGGGTCGCCGTCGAGCCGCCCGGCGCCCGGGCCGACGGCGGCGATCAGATCCTCCTGGCCGAGCCGCTGGAGGTCCGCGCCCGGCGGTTTCGCATCGTGTTCGTCTGCGGCCTCCAGGAGGGCGAGTTCCCCCTGTCGTCGCGGCCGGAGCCCTTCCTGTCCGACGAGCGCCGGCGCGAGGTGGCGCTCGCGTCCGGCCTGACGCTGCGCCCGCGCGAGGACGCGCTCGCCGCCGAGCGCTACCTGTTCTACGCCGCCGTGTCCCGGGCCACCGAACGCGTCTACCTGGCCTACCGCAGCTCGGACGAGGAGGGCAACCTGGCGCTGGCATCGCCGTTCATCGCCGATGTCGCCGAGCTGCTCGCCCCGGACTGGCGGGAGCGCCGCCGCCGCCGGCTGCTCGCCGACGTCGTGTGGACGGCCGAGCTGGCGCCGACTCCACGGGAGCGCGAGCGGTCGCTCGTGGCCCGGCGGGCGGCGGCCGCCGGGGAGGAGGCGCCGCCGCGGCGGGTCCTCGGCGCCGGCGCGCTGGCCAAGGTTCGCCACAGCCAGATTCTGTCGGCGGGGGCGCTCGAGACCTACGGTGACTGCCCCGTCAAGTGGTTGATCGAGCGCGAGCTTCAGCCGCAGCCGCTCACGCCGGAGCCGGATGCCATCACGCGCGGCAACGTCATGCACGACGTCCTGGAACGGCTCCTGCGCGAGCTCGACGGCCCGCTGACCGCCGCGTCGGTGGCGACCGCGCGTCAGATCCTCGAGCGCCTCCTGGTCGAGCTCGCCGACGGCATCGGACGCGAGCTGGTGCCGGGCGGCTCAGAGCTGGTCCGGGCCGGCGCCCTACGCGCGATCGAGGCCGACCTGCGCCGGTACCTGGAGCACGAGGCGGCCGCGGGGGGCGGGTGGCGGCCGCTGGGATTGGAGCTGCGCTTCGGGTTCTCCGCCGAGGGCGAACAGGAGTCACTGCCGCCGCTGGAGCTCGGCGAGGGCGACGAGCGCGTCCTGGTGCGGGGGATGATCGACCGCGTCGACGTCGACGACCGCGGCCACGCCCTGGTGCGCGACTACAAGAGCGGCGCCCGGCGGCAGGACTGGTCCGGGAGCCGGTGGAGCACGGACCGCCGCCTCCAGGTGGCCCTGTACATGCTGGTCGTCCGCGAGCTGCTCGGCCTGGAGCCGGTCGCCGGCTTCTACCAGCCGCTCCGCGGCGACGACCTGCGGGCGCGCGGCGTGTTCCTGCGCGGGGAGGACGTGTGCGCCGGCGCCGTCACCACCGACGCGCGCGATCCCGCCGAGCTCGACGAGATGCTGGCCGACGCCGCCGGCCGGGCGGTGGCGCTGGCCGCGTCGCTGCGGACCGGTGAGCTGACCCCCTGCCCGCAGACCTGCTCGCGCGGGGGCTGCGCCTTCCCGGCCATCTGCCGCAGCCAATGAGCATGACCGAGCCGACCACACGGCCGCTCGCCGGGGGGCGCGCCTGGACCGAGGAGCAGCGGCGGGCGGTCGACCGGCGCGAGGGCGACCTCCTGCTCGACGCGTCGGCGGGGAGCGGCAAGACCTCCGTGCTGGTGGAACGCTTCGTGGCCGGGGTACTGGAGGACGGCGTCGACGTGTCGGCCATGCTGACGATCACGTTCACCGAGAAGGCGGCGGCCGAGCTGCGCGACCGGATCCGGGCGCGCCTGCGCGAGCGCGGTGCGCCGGACGCGGCCCGGCGCACCGAGGGCGCGTTCATCTCGACCATCCACGGCTTCTGCGCGCGGGTGCTGCGCGCCAACGCATTGGCCGCCGGACTCGATCCGCAGTTCGCCGTGCTGGACCGCAGCGAGTCCGAGCCGCTGGCCGCCGCGGCCTTCGAGGACGCGCTCGCCGAGCTGGCCCGCGACGGGGAGGGGGCGGTCGATCTGGTGGCGGCATACGGGGCGCCGGCGCTGCGGGCGGCGGTCCTGGCGGTGTACGCCCAGCTGCGCTCCGGGGGGACGCTGCATCCGCGGCTGCCGCCATGCCCCGCCGACCGGGCGACCGAGGCCGCGGCGGAGCTGGCGCGCGCGGCGGCGGTCGTCGCGGCCGAGCTGCGCACGGTCGACACTCCCGGCCGGAGCGTGCTCGACGCGCTGGACCGGATCGGCCGCTGCCTCGAGATCATCCAGGCGTTCGAGACCGGGGCGGGACCGGACCCGTGGCCCCCGGCGCTGGAGGCGGTCCGGCTGCCCCGCAACGGCGCCGCGCTCAGCACCGACGCGTGCGTCGCCTACACCGGGGCGCTGGCTGCCCTCCGGGCGCAGCTGGCCGCCCGGGCGGCGGCGCCGCTGCGCGACCTGCTCGACCGGCTCCTGGATGCGTTCGGCCGCCACTACGGGGCGCGCAAGCGGGCGGCCTCGGGGCTGGACTTCGAGGACCTCGAGCTCATCACGCACCGGCTGTTCGCCGACGATGGGGAGCTGCGCGAGCGCTACCGCGCGCGCTTTGCGCGGATCATGGTCGATGAGTTCCAGGACACCAACCGGGTGCAGCTGGAGCTGATCGAGTCGATCGCCGCCGACAACCTGTTCACGGTCGGCGATGCGCAGCAGTCGATCTACGGCTTCCGCCACGCCGACGTCGAGCTGTTCGAGCGGCGCGGCGAGCGCCTGGCCGCCGTGGGCGCCCGCCAGACGCTGCAGACCAACTTCCGCTCCCGTCCGGAGATCCTGGACGCGCTCAACCTGGCGTTTGCCGATGCGCTCGGCGACCGATTCAGGCCGCTGCGGGCCGGACGCGCGGCTGAGCCCTCCGGCGATGCGGCCGTCGAGCTGGTGCTCGTCGACAAGGCCGCCGACTGGGAGCAGGAGGGGGTGGCCTCGCCGTGGCGGGTGGCCGAGGCGCGCACGCTCGCCGAGCGAGTCGCCGAGCTGGTGGCCGAGGGCTGGGCGCCGGGGGAGATCGTGCTGCTCATGCGGGCGACGACCGACATGCGCGCGTATGAGCGGGCACTGGAGCGCCACGGGCTGCCGACGTACGTGATCGGCGGGCGGGGCTACTGGTCGCACCCGCAGGTCGTCGATCTCGTCGCCTATCTGCGCGCGCTCGCCAACCCGCGCGACGAGGAGTCGCTCTACGGGGTGCTGGCGTCCCCGTTCGTCGGCGTCTCGCTCGACGCGCTCGTGATCCTGGCGGCCGCCGCGCGCGATTCCAGCCGCGATCCGTGGTGGGTGCTGACCGAGTCCCTCGAGGCCCTCGACGGGCTGGCCGACGCCGACCGCGCTGCGCTCGACGTTTTCCGCCGGTGGTTCGGCGCCGAGCGCCGCCGGGCAGCGCGCTGCGGGGTCGACGAGCTGATCGACTCCGCGCTCGTCGCCGGCGGCTATGACCTGGCGATGCTGGCGATGCCGGGCGGTCGCCGCCGCCTGGCCAACGTCCGCAAGCTGATGCGGCTGGCCCGCGAGCATGAGGACGTCCACGGCCCGGATCTGCACGGCTTCCTGGCCGTCGTCGCCGAGCGCCAGTCCGGCCGCTCGGCCGAGTCACGGGAGAGCGAGGCGCCGGTGGAGGGGGAGGGCCTGGACGCCATCCGCCTGATGACCATTCATCGGGCCAAGGGCCTGGAGTTCAAGGTGGTCGTCGTCGCCGATCTGGGGCGGTCGGTTCGCCCCGCCGCGGAGATCCTCCGGGTCACGCACGAGGGGGGCCTCGGCCTGCGGCTGGCGCGCCCCGGCGTGGCCGGCCGGGAGCCGGCGCTGGACTACCGGGAGCTCGGCGATCGCCGGCGCGAGGCGGATGAGGCCGAGGAGCGCCGGCTGTTCTACGTCGCCATGACCCGCGCCCAACAGCGCCTCGTCCTGAGCGGCGCGCTGAAGTTCGACGGCTTTGAGGCGGACGGTGGGCGTACGGGCGGCGGACCGGCGGCGTGGATCGCGCCGGCGTTCGTGCCGGAGCTGGGCACGGTGCTCCAGCAGGGGGGCGGCGAGGTGAGCCGCGACGGGGTGCGCATCTCGGTGCGCGTCGGCCGCCCGGAGGAACGCGTCCAGGGCGATGCCGCCCCCGCGCCCCCCGCCGGCCCGGCCACGCCTCCGGCGCCCGCTCCGCCCCCGGCGGCGCCCGCTTCGCCCCCGGCGGCGCCCGCTTCGCCCCCGGCGGCGCCCGCTCCACCGGCGGCGCCCGCTCCGCCGGCGGCCCCGGCGCGGCGAGCGGCTCCCGTATCGACGCTCAGCTACTCATCCCTGCACGAATACGAGCGCTGCGGCTATCGCTTCTATGCCGAGCGGGTCCTGGGGCTGCCGCCGGCGCCGGAGGCGGCTGCGCCCAGGGGAACCTCCGTCGCCGGCCCGCGCAGTGCCGCCGACCGGGGCGTGCTCATCCACGCGCTCCTCGAGCGGCTGGACTTCCGCCGGCCGGCCGTCCCGTCGGCCGGCGCGGTGCGGGCCGCGGCGGGCCGGGCCGGCCTGTCGCCTCTGCCCGGGCCGGCGGAGGCCGACGAGCTGGCCGCGCTCGTGCGGCGGTTTGCCGGCAGCGAGCTGTGCGCGCGCCTCGCCGGCGCCACCTCCATCCGGCGCGAGGAGCGGTTCGCGTTCCCGGCGGGAGGTGATCCGGGCGCGCCGCTCGTCGTCGGTGCCATCGACGTGCTGGCCCGCGAGCCCGGGGAGCGGGCCCTGATCGTCGACTACAAGAGCGATCGCCTGGACGGGGGCACAGCGGAGCAGGTGACCGGCGAGCAGTACGCCATCCAGCGACTCGTCTACGCGCTCGCCGCGCTTCGCTCCGGAGCGAGAGCCGTGGAGGTCGTGCATTGCTTCATCGCGCAGCCGGAGGCGCCGGTGAGCGCCGTGTTCGATCGTGAGGCCCGCGGCGAGCTGGAGGAGGCGCTCGCCGCCCTCAGCCGGGGCCTGATGCACCGGGAGTTCACGGTGACGCCAATGCCACACCGAGCGCGTCTGCGCCGGTTGCCCGGCCGAGGGAGGCCTGTGCTCCTGGCCGCTGGAGCAGACTCGCCGGGAGTCGCCGGACCAGCTGTTCTAACCGACCGCGGGATGCGCCCTCAGAACGGCGCCCCGCCGGACCGTTGGGCCCGGTCAGCTCGGCCGGCTGGGATGGAACTCGACGTCGACCTGCTGCTCCTCGGAGCGCTCCTCGACCTTGGCGATCGCGGTCAGCGTCTTCTGGTCGGCCGGCGCCTCCGGCGGCCCCAGCAGGCTGCGCGGCCACAGCTTGCGCTTGAGCACGACGTTGATCTCGGCCGCGTACAGGGTGAGCTGAGCACCGAGGTGCAGCCACACCAGCAGTGCGATGACGAACGCGAACGTTCCGTACGTGTTGCTGTTGGACTTGACGACGTGGTCGACGAAGGCGCCGCCCACCGACTGGAGGATCGTCCACAGGACGGCGGCGACGATGGCGCCGACGCGCAGCTCGCGCGTCGTCACGACGCTGGCGGTCAGGAAGCGGAACGCAACCAGGAACAGCACCAGGTTCACCACCAGCGAGACGGCATAGCCGATGATCCGCGAGCCGGTGCCACCGAAGCCGCCGGCGACCAGTCCGGACGCCGCCGTCGAGACCAGAAACAGCCCGCCGAGGATGACGAGCAGGCCGAGCCCGCGCAGGCGCGACCCCACAAAGTTCGGCCGGTCCTTGAACGGCACCGCCCACACCTGGTCGAACGCCTTCTGTGCGGCGTTGGTGACGCCGAGACCCGCCCACAGCGACGTGGCCAGGCCAATGACCAGGGCGGTCACCGACCCGGTCAGCGCGTGCGTCTGGATCTGCTTGCCGACGATCGGCAACTGCGAGAGCACCGAGTCCTCGACCGTCTTCTGGGCGTTGGCGCTGCCGCCCAGGACGAATCCCAGGATCGTCGTCATCACCAGCAGCAACGGGAAGATCGAGAAAAAGGCGTAATACGCGACGAGCGCCGCCAGGTTGCCGCCCTGGTCGTCGCCGAACTTCTTGAACACGGCAGCCGCGATCGCCAGCACCTTCGTGCGCTGCTGAAACGCGTCGAATCTGCGCACCGGCCTGGCCAGGTCCATGTCGATCTTGTTACCCCACCATGGGCGATCGGAACTTCACGGCCGATCAGGCAGAGGCGGCGACCGCCGGGGGTGACGGTGCCGCTGTCTCGTCACGATGGCGCGAGCGCAGGACGACGGTCGCGCCGCCCGCCGGGCTGAACGTGATGCTCCGCCGCCGGGTCACCTCTGGCGCTCCGGATCCCGGTGCGAGCTCGTAGCGGCTGAGTACGGCCCGCAGGACGACCTTCATCTCCTGGATCGCGAAGCTGGCGCCCAGGCAGCGGCGCCGCCCGCCGCCGAACGGGATCCACGTGTACGTGCCCGGCGGCGACTCCAGGAAGCGCTCCGGCCGGAACGCGTAGGGCTCCGGGTAGAGGTCCGGATCGTGATGGACCAGGTAGGCGCTGGCCAACAGGACGATGCCGGGCGGGTAGCGGACCCCGCCGATCTCCACCTCGCGCTTGGTCAGCCGGGGCTCGGCGTTGGGGAGCACCGGGCGCAGCCGCAGGATCTCGGTGACCGTGGCGGAGAGGTACTCGTCCGTGGACCCCGCGTCGAGCTCGTCGGTCAGGCGAGCGCACACCGCGGGCTCGCGGGCCAGCCGCTCCAGCGTCCAGGCCAGTTGCGACGCCGTCGTCTCATGGCCGGCGACGAGGGCCGTCATCAGCTCGTCGCGCAGCTCCTGCCGCGACATCGGCGTCTCATCCTCGTGGCGCGCGGCGAGGAGCATCGCCAGCACGTCGTCGCCGCCGGGCCGCTGCCGGCGCTCCTCCACGATCGAGAACATCAGCTCGTCGACCTCGCGCATCTGGGCGTTGAGGCGCCGCTGGCCCCGGGTCCAGCGCAGGGCACGCTGGAGCGGCGGCAGGACCGACAGCGGGCTTTCCGTGAACCCCAGGACGTCGGTGAGCAGGTCGCGCAGCCGCTGCAGCGTCGCTCCCTCCTCCAGACCGAACACCGCCCGGAGGATGATCTCCAGCGTCAGCCGCTGCACCCGGGGGTGCAGGGAGATGGGCTCGCCCGTCGGCCAGGCGGCGACCTCGCGTTCGGCCAGCTCGGTCATGGCGCCGGCCAGCCGCTGCATGCGCTCGCCGTGAAACGCCGGCAGCAGGAGCCGGCGCTGCTCCAGGTGCGGCTGCTCGTCGAGGAGGATCACCGAGTTGCGGCCGATGATCGGCTCCAGCACGCGAGCGCCCTCGCCCGGATGCACCGCGTCCGGCGGCGACTGGAAGAGCTCCTTGATGTCGGCGGGGTCCCACAGCATCACGAACGGCGGCTGGAATGGCATTCGCACCGTGATGCGCTTGCCGTAATGCCGGAGCCGTTCCAGCGACGCCGTGGGCCGCGTCCAGGTGGCGAGCAGCTGCAGCGCCGCCGGGAGCCGCGGACCGGCGGGCAGGTCGTGCGTCCTCATGCCGACCATGTTCGCGGACGCAGGGCGAAAAGGCGACCCACCCGCGGCCGATCACCCGGCCGGATCGAGCGCCAGCTGGCCCTGCTCGATCGCCAGCAGCGTGCGCTTGCGCTCCAAGCCCCCGGTGTAGCCGCCGAGCCCGCCGTCGCTGTGCAGCACGCGGTGGCAGGGCAGGATGATCGGCAGCGGGTTTGACCCCAGCGCGTTGCCGGCGGCGCGGGAGCCGCGCGGGCTGCCGGCCCGGGTCGCCACGTCGCGATACGTGGAGACCGAGCCGTACGGGATTGCCGCGGTCGCCTCCAGGATCCGGCGCGCGAAGTCGGTCATCAGCCGCAGGTCCAGCGAGACGTCGAAGCTCTGCCGGCGACCGTGGAAGTACTGGTCGAGCTCCCGGCGGGGCTCATCGAGCTGCCGGGGCGCGGCCAGGACCCGGGGGGAGATCCGGGTCGCCAGCTCGGACAGGACGATGTCCTCGTCGTCGCCGGCGTCGAGATAGGCGATGCGGGCCAGGCCGGCCGGCGTGCGGGCCACGAGCAGCCGGCCCACCGGCGAGTCGAGCGTGGCGTAGGCGACGTCGAGCAGGCCGGCGGCGGCCGCCGCGTCGGCGATCGCCGGCGGCGCGGCGGACGACGGCGCGGGGGTCCGGAGCAGCCGGGCCACCTCATACACCTCCTCGTCGCGATCGAACTCGGTCATCGCTGATGCTCCCTTCGCAGCCGTTTGAGGCCCTCGTGGACATTCCTCCGTGCCGCCTCCTCGCTGCAGTCCAGGGCGCCCGCGATCTCGTCGTAGGCCGAGTCGGCGATGAACCGCAGAGCGACCGCGGCTCGCTGTTTGGGCGGAAGCGCGGCCACCGCCGCCCACAGATCGCCGTCGGACTCCGCGGTGATACCGGCCCCACCAAACCCCGCGATCCCGCCCGCGGGCGCCAGCTCCGCCGGGTCGGCGACGGGCGTGGCCCGGCGGGTCCGGCCCCGGACGTGATCGATCGCCTTGCGATGGGCGATCGTGAACAGCCAGCCGCGCAGGTTGCCTGCGTCGTGCAGCTGCGGGTAGGCCCGCAGCGCCGCCAGCCACGTCTCCTGGTAGCAGTCGTCGGCGTCGGTGCCGCCGACGGTGGCGACCAGGAACCGGTGGACGTCGCGCCCGTGGGCGTCGAGAAGCGTCTGGAACGCGGGCAGGCGCACACTCATGAAACGTTCACTGCACCCGGGGCGTGAGATGACGGTGGCTAAGCTCGCGCGTCATGGATCAGCGAATGCTTGGAACACAGGGATTGGCGGTCGCCGCCCAGGGGCTCGGTTGCATGGGCATGTCGGAGTTCTACGGCTCCGCCGACGAGTCCGAAGCGGTGGCCACCATCCACCGCGCGCTCGATCTCGGCGTCACGTTCCTGGACACCGCCGACATATACGGGCCGCACACCAATGAGCGGCTCGTCGGCGAGGCGATCGCCGACCGGCGCGAGGAGGTGGTCCTGGCAACGAAGTTCGGCATCATGCGCGACCCCAATGACCCCAGCGTACGCGGCGTCAACGGTCGCCCGGACTACGTGATGAAGGCCTGTGACGCATCGCTGCGCCGGCTGGGCGTTGATCACATCGATCTCTACTACCAGCATCGCGTCGATCCCGATGTGCCGATCGAGGAGACGGTCGGCGCGATGGCCGAGCTCGTCGCCGCGGGCAAGGTGCGCTTCCTGGGCCTTTCCGAGGCGGCGCCGGACACGATCCGCCGCGCGCACGCCGTTCACCCCATCAGCGCGCTGCAGACCGAGTACTCGCTGTGGAGCCGCGATCCGGAGGCCGAAATCCTGCCGGCGGTGCGGGAGCTCGACATCGGCTTTGTCGCCTATAGCCCGCTGGGCCGGGGTTTCCTCACCGGGCAGATCACCTCGCCGGACGACTTCGCCCCGGACGACTTCCGGCGGAACAATCCCCGCTTCCAGGGCGCCAACTTCACGCGCAACCTGGAGCTGGTGGCGCAGGTGCGCCAGATCGCCCGGGAGAAGGACTGCACGCCGGGGCAGCTGGCGCTCGCCTGGGTCATGGCCCAGGGCGAGGACATCGTGCCGATCCCGGGGACCAAGCGCCGGAAGTACCTGGAGGAGAACGTGGCGGCGGTCGAGCTGGAGCTGACCGCGGAGGACCTGGGGCGGATCGACGAGGCCGCGCCGATCGGCGCCGCCGCCGGCGACCGGTATCCGGACATGTCGGCTGTCAACCGGTAGTCGACGGCGTGGTCACCGAGGGCCGAGCGTCACCCGGTGGGTCGTAGACACCCAGAGCTCGCACCTGGCCGCGCCCGAGGGCGGGGGGACGCCCCGGCAACTCCGCCGTCAGGGCTTGCCGGAACAGTCCCTGCGCTATACAAACCTCACATGCCCCGCGCAATCTGGAGCGGCGCCATCAGCTTTGGCCTGGTCAACGTGCCGGTCAAGCTCTACAGCGCCACCTCGCCCAAGACCGTCCGCTTCCATCAGCTCTCCGGCAAGACCGGGGCGCGGATCAAGCAGAAGCGGGTCGACCCCTTGACCGGCGAGGAGGTGGCCTTCGAGGACATCGTCAAGGGCTATGAGCTGACGCCGGAGCGCTACGTGTTGATCGAGCCCCAGGAGCTGGAGGCGCTCGATCCCAAGGCGACGAAGACCATCGACATCGAGGAGTTCGTCGATCTGGCCGAGATCGACCCCATCTACTACGACCACTCCTACTACCTGGCGCCGGCGGCGGGCGGCGCCAAGGCCTATCGGCTGCTGCTCGAGGCGATGCGGGAGTCCGGCAAGGTGGCGATCGGCAAGATCGTGATCCGGTCCAAGCAGCAGCTGTGCGCGCTGCGCCCAGCCGATCAGGTGATGGCCCTGTCGACCATGTTGTTCGGCGATGAGGTGCTGGCGCCGGACCGCCTCGATGAGCTCGACGCCATCGACGAGGCCGAGGCGTCCGAGCGGGAGCTGACGATGGCCCAGCAGCTCATCAGCTCGCTGTCGGCCGATTTCGACCCTGGGAGGTTCAAGGACGAGTATCGCGAGCGGGTGCTGGAGCTGATCGAGCGCAAGGCGGCGGGCGAGGAGATCGCGGTCCAGCCGGAGGCCGAGGAGCCGATGCCCGCCCCGGACCTGATGGCGGCCCTGGAGGCCAGCCTGGCCGAGGTTCGCGCCGACAGCTCGGACCAGCCGGCCCCGGCCAAGCCGGCCGCAGGTTCCCGCAAGCGGGCGACCTCCTCGAAATCCGGCGCCAAGAACGGCAGTCGCTCCAAGACCAAGGCCAAGGGCTAGCCGACACGGCCGGGGCGGGCTCGGAGAATCGCGCCGGGTGATTCGCCGGCCGCGGCGGGCCCTCGGCGGCCCGTTGGTACGATTTCCAGCGCTGCACCCCGCTGTGCCTGCCCGACCCTTCTGCCCACGAGGCACCGCTACATGTACCGCTTCTCCGGCGGGTCCCACCGACCCCACCCGCCCACTGGCCTCTACAACCCGCAATACGAGCATGACGCGTGCGGCATCGCGCTGGTCGCGAAGCTGTGGGGAGAGGCCAGCCACGCCGTGGTCGAGAAGGCGCTCGAGGCGCTCGAGAACATGGAGCATCGCGGAGCCGAGGGCGCCGATCCCAACACCGGCGACGGCGCCGGGATCCTCATGCAGATCCCGGACGCGTTCATTCGCGGCGCGGTCTCCGGGATCGACCTGCCCGCGCCGGGCCGCTACGGGGTCGGTGTCTGCTACCTCCCGGCCGATCCGGAGCGCCGGCAGGCCTTCGAGCAGCTGATCGAGCAGACCGTCGAGTCCGAGGGCCAGAAGGTGCTGTGGTGGCGCGACGTGCCCGTCGACGACCGGTTCGTCGGCGAGACGGCGCGCCTGTCGGCCCCCGTCATCCGTCAGGTCATCGTCGAGGCCTCAGACGAGATCGAGGACCAGGGGGCGTTCGAGCGCAAGCTGTACGTCATCCGGCGGGTCATCGAACGGGCGGCCGGCCCCGAGGTCGCCCTGCCCAGCGTCTCCAGCCGCACGATGGTCTACAAGGGGATGCTGACGGCGCCCCAGCTGCCGCGCTACTTCCCGGATCTGCGCGATCCGCGCGTCGCCTCGCGGCTGGCGCTGGTCCACTCGCGCTTCTCCACCAACACGTTCCCCAGCTGGGAGCTGGCCCACCCGTACCGGATGATCGCCCACAACGGCGAGGTCAACACGCTGCGGGGCAACGTCAACTGGATGCGCGCCCGCGAGTCCCAGCTGGCGTCCGAGCTGTTCGGCGAGGACCTGGCGAAGGTCCTGCCGGTCGTGCGCGGCGGGGGGTCGGACTCGGCCACGTTCGACAACGTGCTGGAGCTGCTGGTGCTCAGCGGCCGCTCCATCGCCCACGCGATGATGATGATGGTGCCGGAGGCCTACCGGACCCGGACGGACCTCGACCCTGACGTCAAGGGCTTCTACGACTTCCACTCCTGCCTGATGGAGCCGTGGGACGGGCCGGCGGCGATCGCCTTCGCCGACGGGCGGATGGCCGGAGCGGTGCTCGATCGCAACGGGCTGCGCCCCGGCCGGTGGGTGCAGGACACCGAGGGCTACGTCGTGCTCGCCTCCGAGACCGGGGTCATCACCGTCGCCCCGGAGCACGTCTCCCGCAAGGGCCGGCTGGCCCCCGGCAGGCTGTTCCTGCTCGACCTCGAGGACGGCCGGATCGTCGAGGACGAGGAGGTCAAGCGCCGGGTCTCGCGGCGCAAGCCATACGGCGAGTGGTACGAGCGGTCGATGGTGGCGATCGACGATCTGCCGGACCGCGAGCCCCGCGTCCCCCGGGTCGAGCCGCTGCGCTCCAAGCAGCTGGCCTTCGGCTACTCGCAGGAGGACCTGCGGCTGATCATCGCGCCGATGGCGGCCAAGGGCGAGGAGCCGGTGGCCAGCATGGGCAACGACGCCGCGCTCGCGGTCCTGTCCGATCGCCAGCCACCGCTGTTCTCCTATTTCAAGCAGCTGTTCGCCCAGGTGACCAACCCGCCGATCGATCCGCTGCGCGAGAGCGTCGTCATGAGCCTGCAGTCCGGCGTCGGCGCCGAGGTCAACCTGCTGTCCGAGGCCCCGGAACAGGCCCACCAGCTCGTCATGCCCCAGCCGATCCTGCGCAACCATCAGCTGGAGAAGCTGCGCCAGGTCTCCCATGACGTGTTCGACGCCGCCACGCTCGACATCACCTGGCCGATCGAGGACGGCCCGGACGGCATGCAGCGCCGGCTCGACGCCCTGTGCGTGGAGGCCTACAACCAGGTCGACCACGGGGCCAACATCCTCATCCTGTCGGACCGCAACGTCGGCGCCGAGCGCGTCGCCATGCCGTCTCTGCTCGCCGTCGCGGCGGTCCACCACCACCTCGTCCGGGCCGGGACGCGGTTGCGCACGGGGCTGGTGATCGAGTCCGGCGAGCCCCGCGAGATCCACCACATGGCGACGCTCATCGGCTACGGGGCGGCGGCGATCAATCCGTATCTGATGTTCGAGTCGCTCGACGAGCTCGCCGACCGCTCACTGCTGCCCATGGATCTCGATCGCGAGGAGGCCGAGGAGCGCATCGTCAAGGCGATCGGCAAGGGCCTGCTCAAGACGATCTCCAAGATGGGGATCTCCACGATCCAGTCCTACTGCGGCGCGCAGATCTTCGAGGCGGTCGGCCTGGAGCCGGAGCTGATCGACATGCACTTCACGGGCACCGCCTCACGGATCGGCGGCGTCGGCCTGGAGGTGCTGGCCGCCGAGGCGCTCGGCCGTCACTTCCGCGCCTACCCTCGGACCGACCGCGAGGTGCTCCCGGTCGGCGGCGTCCTGCAATGGCGCCGGGACGGTGAGCGCCACATCTGGAACCCGGACACCATCGCCAACCTCCAGCACGCGGTGCGCGCCCAGGCCGACAACGCCTCGAGCAACGGCCGGGTGGCCGGGGGTGGGGCGACGAGCGGGGCGGGGGGGCCGCAATCGACCTACGACGCGTTCGCCCGGATGGCCAACGAGGAGGCGACCGCCAAGGCGGCGCTGCGCGGCCTCATGAAGTTCCGCTACGCGGACGAGCCCGTCCCGCTGGACGAGGTGGAGCCGGCGACCGAGATCGTCAAGCGCTTCACCACTGGCGCGATGAGCCTGGGGGCGCTGTCACGCGAGGCGCACGAGACGCTGGCGATCGCCATGAACCGGATCGGCGGCAAGTCGAACACCGGGGAGGGTGGCGAGGACCCGGTGCGCTTCCAGCCCGACGCCAACGGCGATCTGCGCCGCTCGGCGATCAAGCAGGTCGCCTCCGGCCGCTTCGGCGTCACCATCGACTACCTCGTCAACGCCGATCAGCTCCAGATCAAGATGGCGCAGGGGGCCAAGCCGGGCGAGGGCGGCCAGCTCCCCGGGCACAAGGTCGATGAGTACATCGCCAAGATCCGCTACTCGACGCCCGGCGTCGGCCTCATCTCCCCGCCGCCCCATCACGACATCTACTCGATCGAGGATCTCAAGCAGCTCATCTACGACCTGCGCTGCGCCAACCCCACCGCGTCCGTCTCGGTCAAGCTGGTCTCCGAGGTCGGTGTGGGCACCGTCGCCGCCGGTGTCGCCAAGGCCAATGCCGATCATCTGACGATCTCCGGCCACGACGGCGGGACCGGCGCCTCCCCCCAGTCATCGATCCAGTCGGCCGGCGTCCCCTGGGAGATCGGACTGGCCGAGACCCAGCAGACGCTGCTTCTCAACGACCTGCGCAGCCGGATCACCATCGAGGTCGACGGGCAGATGAAGACCGGGCGCGACGTCGTCGTCGGCGCCCTGCTCGGCGCCGACGAGTTCGGCTTCTCGACCGCGCCGCTCATCGCGATGGGCTGCATCATGATGCGCGTCTGCCACCTGAACACGTGCCCGGTCGGCGTTGCCACCCAGGACCCGGAGCTGCGCAAGCGCTTCGCCGGGACGCCGGAGCACGTGACCGCGTACCTGATGTTCATCGCCGAGGAGGTCCGCGGGATCATGGCGGCGCTGGGGATCCGGCGGTTCGCCGACCTCATCGGCCGTGCCGACCTGCTGGAGACCGACGAGGCGATCGACCATTGGAAGGCCCGCGGCGTCGACCTGTCGATGATCCTCGGCACCCTGGATCTGCCTCCGGAGGTGCCCCGGAGGCGCACCCGCAACCAGGTGCCGGTGCTCAACGACGCGCTGGACTGGGAGCTCGTCCGGCTGTGCGCGCCGGCGATCGACTGCGGCGAGCAGGTGCGCCAGGGACCGATCCCGGTGCGCAACGTCAACCGCACCGTCGGCGGAATCCTCTCCGGCGAGATCGCCCGCCGGCGGGGCCCGCTCGGTCTCCCGGACGGCTCGATCGAGATCTCGTTCTCCGGCTCGGCGGGCCAGAGCTTCGCCGCCTGGCTGGCCCCCGGACTTACGTTCTCGCTCCGTGGGGAGACCAACGACTACACCGGCAAGGGTCTCTCCGGAGGGACCGTGGTGGTGCGCCCGCCGGAGTCGGCGCTGTTCCGCGCTGAGGAGAACATGATCGTCGGCAACACGGTGCTGTACGGCGCCACCGCCGGCCGAGCGTTCATCCGCGGCCTCGCCGGCGAGCGCTTCGCGGTGCGCAACTCCGGTGCGCACGCGGTGGTGGAGGGCGTCGGTGACCACGGATGCGAGTACATGACCGGCGGACGGGTCGTCGTGCTGGGGACCACCGGGCGCAACTTCGCGGCGGGCATGAGTGGCGGGATCGCCTACGTCTATGACCGCGACCGGCGATTCGAGGCCCGCTGCAATCCGGATCTGGTGGACCTGGACGAGCTGACCGGGGCCGACGAGGAGGAGGTGCGGGCGCTGATCGCCGAGCACGCCGCGCGCACCGGCTCGCTCGTCGGCCGCAACGTGCTGGCGTCCTGGGAGCGGGCGAGTCAGCGGTTCGTCAAGGTCATGCCGCGGGACTACAAGCGGGTACTCGAGCAGCGCGCCGCTCAGGAGCGCGACGACACGCTGACCGCCTCCGGCGAGCGCGGCTGAAGGACGGGAGGTCACCGTGGGAGAGCTGGGAGCGTTCCTGAAGATCCACCGCGTCGGCTTTGACAGGCGCGACCCGCGCGCCCGCGTGCGCGACTACAAGCAGTACTTCGAGCTGCAGCCGGTCGACGAGCTCCGGCGCCAGGGCGCCCGGTGCATGGACTGCGGGATCCCGTTCTGCCACGAGGGCTGCCCGCTGGGCAACCTGATCCCGGATTGGAACGACCTCGTCTACCGCGACAAGTGGCGGGACGCCATCGAGCAGCTCCACGCCACCAACAACTTCCCGGAGTTCACCGGGCTGATCTGCCCGGCGCCGTGCGAGTCGGCCTGCGTGCTGGCGATCAACGACGAGGCGGTCACCATCGAGCAGATCGAGCTGGCGATCGCCGAGCGCGCGTGGGCCGAGGGCTGGATCGCGCCCTCCCCGCCGGCGCGCCGGTCCGGGCGCTCGGTCGCGGTCATCGGCTCTGGCCCGGCCGGGCTGGCCGTCGCCGACGAGCTGAACAAGTGCGGGCATGCAGTGACGGTGTTCGAGCGCGACGAGGGGCCGGGCGGCCTGCTTCGCTTCGGCGTGCCGGACGCCAAGCTGGAGAAGTGGATCATCGACCGCCGCGTCTCGGTGCTGGAGCAGGAGGGGATCACGTTCGTCTACGACACCGAGGCCGGCGTCGACATCACCGCCGAGGAGCTCAACGAGCGGTTCGACGCGGTGGTGATCGCGATCGGCTCGCGCGTCTCGCGGGACCTCGACGTCCCGGGACGCGAGCTCGGCGGGATCCACCCGGCGATGCGCTACCTCTACCAGCGCAACCGGTGGGTGGCCGCTCAGGAGGGCCGTCCGACGCGCGCTCCCGAGGGTGGGTGGGAGTCCGGTTCAGTGATCACCGCGGCCGGCAAGAAGGTGATCGTCATCGGCGGCGGCGACACGGGCATGGACTGCATCTCCAACTCCCATCGCGAGGGCGCCCGCAGCGTGGTCATGCTCGACGTCTACGCCCAGCTGACCGGCGCCAAGGACCCGCGTGCGCCGTGGCCGCTGCCGCCCAAGCGCACCGAGATGACCTACGCCCTGGAGGAGGGCGGCAAGCGCCGGTGGGGGACGGAGGTCACCGGGTTCGGCGGTAAGGACGGACAGGTGAGCCACGTCTACGCCCGGCAGGTGACCGGCAGCTCCTCCCGTGACCTGACGCCGGTGCCGGGCAGCGAGTTCGTGCTCGAGGCCGGCCTGGTGCTCATCGCGATCGGCTTCGAGCACCCGGAGCACGACGGCATCGTCAGCCAGCTCGGCGTCGAGCCCGACCGCCGCGGGAACATCCGCACCGAGCAGACCTACCGCACATCGGTCGGCCGTGTGTATGCCTGCGGCGACGCCCGGATCGGCCAATCGCTCGTCGTCACCGCGATCGCCGAGGGGCGCAAGTGCGCGCGCATCGTCAACGCCGACCTCGGCGGAAGTCCGATGGACGCCGACCGCGAGCGGCTGGCGGTCGGCGCCTGGAGCGGGGATCCGGATCGGACCCTCCGCCACGAGGCGGAGGCGGCCGGCACCGTCCGCCCCGGCGAAGAGTTCTTCTCCGGCCCGGCGACGCGCGGGCGCTGACCGATCGTCCCGCGCCGGCCTCACACTTAGCTGAAGACCCCCGGACGTTGCTTGTCAACAGGAGAGATTCAGCCTTAACCGATGCAAATGCTGAATCCACCCGGGGACTGAAACGGTCGTCCAAAATTGAGTCCACGGGATGCATCGAAACTGCTACGTTAAGCCTGGTGGTGCGGCCCACCGGCTGCGCTCATCAGATTTGTTTGGGGCATTGAGGTTTACTCAAGGCTTGGGACGGGGAAACTCGCCCCTGTCGGTCAGGGAACTGCGCCCCCACTTCCCTGACTCTCCGGGGGGCCCAGATGGATCTGGGCCCCCCGGTCCTTTTTCTCGCCAGGTCCAGTCGCGGTGAGCCGGCTGCGAGCCCCCGCGGTGGCCCGGCCCACCGCCGGCGGGACACCGTGGTGGCCCGGCCGGCCGGCTGGTGTGCGACCGTGTGGGCAATGACCCTGTGGTCGCTGCAGCCCATCCTGGCGGCGCTGTCTGCGGACGGCAGTCGCCACGTGGTCGTGGTGGTCCACCACCAGGGCAACTCGGTGCTCGACACCGTCAACAGCCTGCTCAGCTCGGCGGGCACGTTCTTCTCGCAGCTGGCCGGGCTGAGCTGGATCCCGCTCCTGCTGGGCCTGGCCCTGTACGGGCTGTACCTGCTGCTGCGGTCCCGCGCCCTGTTCAACGCCGTGCAGGCGGCGTATCCGGAGCAGCGGGTCCGCTGGCGCGACGTGTGGGGTGGCTACATGGTCGGCTACGCGATCAACAACGTGTTCCCGCTCGGCGGAGGGAACCTCGCCCAGCTGTTCCTGACGCGGGTGTCGATTCCAGGGAGCAGCTATCCGGCGGTCGCCAGCGCCCTGTGGACGGGCGTCATCTTCGACTGGTTCATGGGGCTGGCGATCATGGCCTTCGCCTTCACCCAGGGTGTGTTCCCCAAGCCCCCGGACTTCTCGAAGCTGCCGGCGTTCGACATCAGCTTCTTTGCCTCGAACATGCGCTTCACCCTGTTCTTCCTGACCGTTCTGACGATCGCGTTCCTGGTCGGCTTCGCGCTGCTGTCGGCGAAGGTCCGGGCGTTCTGGCAGCGCATCCGCCAGGGGCTGACCATCCTCGGCGACCGCCGGCGCTACCGCCGGGAGATGGCCAGCTGGCAGTTCGCCAGCTGGATCGCCCGGTTCGCCTCCTACTGGGCGCTACTCGACGCCTTCCACATCGGCGGCTCCGTGCGCAACGCCATGCTCGTGCTCGCCGTGCAGGTCATCGCCTCCGTGTTCCCGTTCACCCCCGGTGGGGCCGGCGTCCAGCAGGCGCTGCTACTGACCATCTTCGCCCACAACCCGGATACGGCCGCCTTCTCGATCGGTCAGCAGATCGCGACCGCGGTGCTGACCTCGGCCATGGGGTTTGCGGCGCTGGTGCTCATCTTCCGCTTCACCAGCTTCCGCCAGGTCATGGACCGGGCCAAGGAGCACCGCCGGCGGGAGAGCATGTCTCCGGCGTAGTGCGTGCTGGGCTCAGCCGGCCGCGGATGCGCTGATCCGCGCCGACGCGCCCCGGCAGCCGGGGATGTGGAACGTCCCTGTCGCCGTGCGCCGGGCAAAGCGGATCGCCATCGAGAGCCCCGTCTGCCGGAGCGTGGCCCGGCCGGAGGCGGCGATGAACACGTCGACGCTGCCGCGCAGCCCGCCGCAGCCGCTGGGGACGGGCGGCAGTGGGAGCGCGCGCGCCAGGCGGCCTCCGGAGTCGACGTCGAACCGCGCCGGGGCGCCGCTGCCGTAGCGGATGGTCCAGGCGCCGTCGTCGACCGAGACACGACGGGCCGGATGCATGCGCCACGTCAGTGTGCCCGCGCATGAGCCGATCTGATAGTCGCTCGTGACGGTCGCGGCGCCGTCGCCCTCCAGGCCCGCCCACACTCCGGCCGAGCCGAACCGCAGCGCGCCGGAGCGCCCCAGCGGCGCCCGGGCCGGTGCCTTGAGGAAGAACTCGCTGTGCCGGGCGGGATCGGCCGGGCAGGCGTTCGGCCGGAGCAGGACCAGGTGAGTGAGCGCATACCGGCTCGAGGCGGTGTCGAAGCGCAGGTCGAAACTCGCGTGAAAGCCCTGGCTGGTGCCCTCCCAGTCTCCCTGGGCGGGCGTGAACGGGGACCCGTGGCTGGGCGTGACCGGTGGGGGCGCGCCAGACGGCCGCGCCGGGGCAGCGGCGGCCGTGGCGCCCACGCCGGCTGCGGCTGCCACCGTGCATCCCATCACCGCTGCCACGGCGGCGCGCGTCATTGTGGCCCTGACCCTCAAAGCTGGGCAATCCTACCCATGATTGCCTATTCCTCACCGTCAACGGGACGATTCTCACCCGGTCCGCCCGGCGGGCCGGTTCGGCGGCGCCGACCTATAGTGGGAGCCAGCCCCGGATGCCGACCTTCTGCCGCCACAACCGCCTCGTCCAGAACTGCCCCATCTGCTCCCGGGAGCAGGACGTGGAGATGCGGCCGGTCGTCTCGCCCGGCGGCCAGACGACCCGCCCGGCCCGCTCGCCGGGTGCCTCGACCGAGACCAGGGGGTCGACCCGGTCGGCCACCGCCGGCCGCTCCGGCTCCGGGCGCGCCGGTGGCCGCTCGGCCAACGGGGTCACCGTCCGGCGGCTGACCCGCGGGGCCGACGACGGATTTCACTCGCCGCTCGTGCCGGGACTGCGGTCCAGCGCCGACGCCCAGGGCCTGGCCGACGAGCTGGCCTTCGCCGCCACCCGCCTGGCGCGGCTCGCCGCCGATCCGCCCGGACTGTATGCCGAGATCGCGGACGCGTCGCAGTCGGTGGAGGAGCGTACGTGGCTGGCCTTCCTGATCGCGTACCTGGGCCCCGTCGAGGACGGCGACCCATTCGCCGGCGTGCGCCAGGCCCGTACCGACTGGGGGTCGTCCGAGCCCCCGCGGCTGGATGGCGTGCCGACCGGCCCTCGCACCGCCCATGACCCCGTCCGCGGTGGGCAGACGATCACCGCGTATCGCGCCTGGGCCGAGCGCGCCGGCTCGCAGTCGGCCGCCTTCACCGGTGAGGCCTCCTGGACCCCGGAGCGCCGGTTCTCCCGGGTGTTCGAGCGCCTGGCGCTCCCCGGGCTGCACCGCGGAGCCCGGTTCGAGCTCCTGACCTCGCTCGGCCGGCTGGGCGTCTACGACCTGCGCGCCGGGGCCCTGGCCCTGGGCGGCAACGACCCGGTCACGCTGGGGGCCAAGCGAGCGCTCGGCATCGGCGATCCCATGCTGTTGGAGCGGCGCGCGGCCGACCTGGCCGCCGGATGCGGGCTCCCGGTGGAGGCGCTCGACCTCGGCTTCTACAACTGGGAGCGCGGCGCCCGGGCGGGGGTGGGCATGGATCCGCAGGACGAGCCGGACCCCGGCATCCGGGACGCGGTCGCCTCCGGCCTGAGCCTGTAGCTCGTCCACACCTCGGCTTCGCGCGTTCTCGCCGGGCCTTTAGCCCCGCAACACACCGAGGGCATTAGCCTTAGGACGAGATGCCCGCTCTGCTCCTGCTCATCCTCTGGCCCATCGCCGAGCTGTTCGTCGCCATCCAGGTCGCCCAGGCGATCGGCGTGCTGCTCACGGTCCTGCTGCTGATCGTGAGCTGGCCGCTGGGACTGTGGCTGATGAGGGCCGAGGGTCGGGTCGCCTGGCAGCGGCTCAGTCTGGCGGTCGCCCAGGGCATCCCGCCCGGTCGTGAGGTGCTCGACGGCGCGCTCGTCCTGCTCGGCGGCCTGCTGCTGATCGTCCCCGGGTTCATCACCGACGCGCTGGGGCTGGTCCTGCTGCTGGCGCCGACGCGGAGCCTGACCCGCCGCGCCGTCACGCGCCACTTCCAGAGCCGCATCCTGCGCACGGCCACGCGGTTCTCCGGCCCGGGGCGGTCGTCCTACGACGTCGACTCCACCGCCACCGACATCGGCCGGCCCCACCTGCCGCGATGACCGCGTCGGCCGCCACTGACCTGCGCACCCTCTCCTTCGGCGACGTCGACGGGACAGTCTGGGGGGCCGGCCTGGCGGCCGGATCCGCGGCGCTCATCGTCGGCGACCGGACCGGGGCCACGGTGCACGTCGCCCTGCCGCCGGACGGCTGGCGTGCCGACGGCGCCATCTGGCGCCTGTCCGCCGACGGCGTCGACCTCGAGGTCGATCCCGCCACCGAGGAGCGCGAGTCGTTTCCCCACCCGGACGGCGGCGAGCCGATCAGCGGGGTTCAGGAGCTGTGCCGGGTCCGCGGCTCGGTCGCCGTGTCCGGGAACGAGCAGCGCGTTGACTGCCCCGGGACGCGCTCGGCCATCGCCGGCCTCGAGCCCTCGTCGCTGGACTCGGTGCGGGCCGTCACCGGCTGGTTTGCCCCGGACGAGGCGTTCACGCTGCTCGCGCTCCGCGCTCCCCGCGACCGGGGACACGAGTCCGACCTGGTGGCGGCCACGCTGTTCGACCCGGAGGGATGGGTTCCGGTCGCCGACCCGCGGCTGTCGACGACCTACGACGGGGCCGGGGTGCCGACCCGCGTCAACCTCGAGCTGTGGGTGAGCGAGGGCGAGAACGAGTTCCCGCGCCGGGCGGCCGGCGAGGCCGCCGCGCCCAGCGCCACCGTCACGGCCCCGGGAATCGAGATGCGGGTGATCCCCCTGCGGTGTCACAGCCGCGGCCGCGAGGGCGGCGGCGTCTACGTGCTCGCCGGGCTCTAGTGTCGCCGGTTGGGGCAGTCATCAGCGACTTCGGCGGCGTGCTCACATCGCCGCTGCTGGGGTCGTTTCAGGCTTTCCAGGAGTCGTCCGGCATCTCCCTGGAGGAGCTCGGCAATGCGATGGCGGCGCTCGCGGCCCGTCGCGGGAGCAACCCGCTGTTCGAGCTGGAGACCGCTCGCATCACCGAGGCGCAGTTCCTCTCCGAGCTCGCCGGTCAGCTCTCAGATCAGCTCAGCCGTCCGGTGACGCTCGACGGGTTCGGCGAACGCTACTTCGCCAACCTGGAGCCGAACGAGCCGATGATCGACTACATGCGCAGCCTGGGCGAGCGCGGGTACAAGCTGGCGATCTGCACCAACAACGTCCGCGAGTGGGAGCCGCTGTGGCGGCGGATGCTTCCCGTCGATGAGATCTTCGACGTCGTCATCGACTCGGCGTTCGTGGGCACGCGCAAGCCGGAGCCGCGGATCTATGAGCTGACGCTCGCGCGTCTGGGGGTTGACGCCCCCGCCGCGGTGATGATCGACGACGTCGAGGTCAACTGCCAAGCCGCCCGCGACCTGGGGATTCGCGCCGTGTGGTTTCAGGACGCCGAGCAGGCGATAGCCGACACCGAAGCCGCCCTTCGGGACGCGGGGTAGTCCGGTGGGCGTGCGAGACAACCCGTGGCGGCTGGCCGCGGGTGGGGCGGTCCTGCTCGTGGTGGCGGTCATCGTCGCCGTGCTCCTGAGCAGTCCCGGCGAAGGGACCGCACCGGGCCCCGCCGCTCGATCGCGTGACGCGGCCGACCACAGCTCCGCCGGCCCCGCCGGCGGCATGACCACAGCCGCTCGCCCGGCGGCCGGCACGCCGCCTGCCGTGCCCCCGCCGGCGGCCGACCCGGCGCTGACTCTCGCCGTGAACACCGCCGCCGGCGGCCGGCCGATCGCCTCCGGCTTCCTCGGCTTCTCGTTCGAGTTCCAGGGGGTGCGGAGCTACACGGGCCCTGACCCCCGGCGGATCAATCCCGTGCTCGTCCAGCTCATCCGCAATCTCACCCCGGGCCAGGCGCCCGTGCTCCGCATCGGCGGCGACAGCACCGACATCTCCTACGCCCCCGCGCCCGGCGTGCACCCGCCGGCGTACGTCGACTACCGGCTGGGGACGAGCTGGATGGCGACGACGGCCGCCCTCGCCCATCAGCTGGGCGCGCGCATGATCATGGGCCTCAACCTCGCCGCCAACCAGCCGGCCCTCGCCGCCGCCGAGGCGCGCGCCTATGTCAGAGCCCTCGGTGCCGGCTCGATCGACGCGCTGGAGATCGGCAACGAGCCCAACGTCTACCAGAAGATGACGGTGTACCGCACCGTCTTCGGCGTGCCGGTCGCCGCCCGTTCGTCGAGCTTCGGATACGGGGCGTATCGCCGGCAGTTCCGGGCGATCGCGACCGCCTCTCCGCCGCTGACCCTGGCCGGCCCGGCGCTGGCCGTCGGGCCGACCCCGGGTCCCGGCTCGTGGGTGCAGTCGGTGCGCGGCTTTCTCCGCCAGGACCCGCGGCTGGCGATCATGACCGTCCACCGTTATCCGCTGCGCAACTGCTACGTCCCCCCGCGCTCGCCGCAGTATCCCTCCATCCCGCACCTGCTCTCCGGCTACGCCACCACCGGCTTGGCGGCGAGTCTCACACGCTGGGTGGGCATCGCCCACCGTCAGCACCGGCAGTTGCGCGTCGACGAGCTCAACTCGGTCGCCTGCCGGGGCAAGGCCGGGGTCAGCAACACCTTCGCCAGCGCGCTCTGGGTCACCGATGCCCTGTTCGCGCTCGTCCACGTGGGCGTCGACGGGATCGACATGCACACGCTTCCGGATGCCGCCTACGAGCTGTTTGCGTTCCGTCACAGCGGCGGGCGCTGGCAGGCGGCGGTGCGGCCCGTGTACTACGGCCTGGAGCTGTTCGCCCAGGCGACGCCCGCGGGCGCGCGTCTGGTGACGCTCGGCCGGCGCGGGCGCGCGCCGGGGCTGAGCGCGTGGGCCACCCGCGCGCCGGACGGCACGGTCCGGGTCGTTGTCGTCAACAAGGACCCGTCCGGCGACCGGACGGTGGCCATCCGGGTGCCCGGGGCGGTGCACGGGTCGATCGAGCGGCTGCTGGCGCCGGGCGTCAGCGCGCAGACCGGCATCACGCTCGGCGGGCGCAGCTTTGGAGGCCAGACCGCCACCGGCAGCCTCGGTCCGGCGCACACCCAGCCGCTGACAGCCGCTCAGGGGCGGTTCAAGCTCTCGGTGCCGCGCGGGAGCGCGGCGCTCGTCACCGTCGCGCCGGGCTGACGGGACCGGTCAGTTCTCGACGCCGAGGCGATCCCAGCAGTACAGCTCGAGGCACTCGGTGGCCAGCGACGCGCAGCGCTCCTCGGACAGCCACGGCAGCACCGTGTCGAACGCCTGCTCCTCACCGACGCCCGCCTCGAACGCCTCCTCGCCGCGAAAGCCGGCGGCGATCTTCAGCGCCTCCCGCCGGTTCTCGCCCAGCGATGGGAACACATTGACGAGGAACTCCTTGTTCGGCAGCGGGTGACCGACCTCCAGCGACACGTGCCACGCCGCCAGCAGCGACAGGTCATGTTCGTCGAGATCGGCGACCGCCTTCGCGTAGTGCGACTCCAGCTCGGACTCCGGGATCTCGTCGACCCAGGCACGGACCACCTCGCCGAGGATCTGACGGCGCGCCTCGCGGCCCACCGAGTCGGCGATCACCCGGATGGCGTTCTGCGGTTCTATGAAGCAGAGGGTCATTGCAGCTCCGGCTTGGGGTTGCGGATGCCGCAAAGGTAGGGATCGCCCCGGACGGAGCGGCTCGGCGCTGGTTGGCTCGGTGCCCGGTCCTACGCCAGCGCGGTGGCCGGCCCCTCCAGCAGAACGCCGGGGAGCTTGTGCAGGCCCACGACCTCGATCAGCGTTTGGACCTGCGGCTGGGCGCCGCACAGGCGGATCGCGCGGCCGTGTGCCCGCAGGCGCCGGGCGAGCATCGCGAGGTCGAGCATCAGCGAGGCGTCGGCGAACACCAGGTCCGATAGGTCGACGATGACGTCGGCCTGGGCCCGGATGGCGCGGGTCAACGCCCGTCGACGCGAACCCTGCGTGCTGCGGTCCTCATCGCCCGCGCAACGCAGTCGAGGGGGTTTGTCATCAAAGACGACGATCGCGAAAACCTACTCAAATCGGACTGGACTTGGCAAGGCGACGGACCTATTAAAGGCCCTTCCGGGGTCAGAAAGATTGGCTGGGCTATCTAGACTCATGGCCATGGCAACAGTCGAGGAAGTCAAAGACGCGCTACGCGACGTGATCGATCCGGAGCTGGGGCTCGATTTCGTGGAGCTGGGGCTCATCTACGACGTCGAGGTCGATGCGGGCACGGTTCGCATCACCTACACGCTCACCACACCCGGCTGCCCCATCGGTCCCCAGGTCTCCGAGCAGATGGAGGAGTTCGTGGGGGATCTCGACGGGGTCGAGGAGGTCCAGCCGGTGCTGACCTTCACCCCGCCGTGGTCGCCGGAGCAGATGAGCGAGGACGCCAAGTTCGCGCTCGGCTTCTAGCTCGAGCGCGCCGCGCGCGTCGCTGAGCGATCTGTCTCTCCCACCTCCTGGGAATGCGGGCACCGCGGTTCCGGGTCTCACCTGGCCCGGGCCACGGCCTGCCCGGTCTTGTGTGGCCGTAAGCCTTCCCCATTTCGCACGGGCTCAAGCAGCCCGGCGCCACAAGACCTGTCAGGGCTCGCCGTGCAGCTCTCGCCCCAGGTCGATGGCGCGGATCTCATGCTCGCCCGGAAGCTTCGCCAGGACCGAGAGCACCACGTCGCGGACATCGTGCTCCTCGTGGCCCAGGTCGTCGAACAGCGACTTCAGCGCGGTGTGGACGATCTTCAGCTGCGCGGCGGTCAACTCCAGGTGAAAGGCGATCTCGCCCGGTTTGATCAGCCCAGCCTCATCGGTCATGCAGATGCCCTCTCACTGGTCGGTGCGCCGGCGGGCGGGACGGGAGCCACGCTCGCGCTTGGCGCGCATGTCGGCCGCCGGCCCCCGCTTGGCCCGCCCGTGCACGGGCACGATCGGAGCCGGACCGCCGTTGGTTTGACGGTGCTGCGCGGGCGCTTTCGCTCCGCCGTTGGCCGCCGCGGCGGACCGGCGCGGCGACCCGCCACGCGCCGCCGCCAGGAGCTGGCCGAGGGTCGTCTCGATCCCATCGGCCACGACGTCGATGTCCGCCATCGCGTCGAAGTCGCCGAGCAGGCCGTAGTCCAGACCGCCGTTATAGGACATGATCGCGATCGCCAGCGCGTGATCCTCCGGGAGAAACGCGACCGGGAACAGGTCCTGGAGCTCTCGCCCCAGCACGTACAGGGGCATCTGCGGACCGGGGATGTTGGTGACGATCAGATTGAACAGGCGCGTCGAGAAGTTCAGCCGCGACGCCTGAGCCAGGATGGTGGGGGGCGCCAGGTTGTTGACGGCGGCCAGTGTGGCCGCGCCGACCGCCTGCTTTGACTCCTTGAGGCCGTCCATCGCCCGGCGGATGACCCGCAGCCGGGCGACCGGATCATCGATGTACACCGGGAGCGGCCCGCGCATCACCGTCAGTCGGTTGCCGAGCGTGCCCCGCTGATCCTTGGTCCGCACCGACACCGGGACGAGGGCGCGCATCTCCAGTCCCTCCGTGCGGATCCCGCGTGACCGCAGCCACTGGGCGAGCGCCCCGGAGACGACCGTCAGCACGACGTCGTTGACGGTCCCGCCCAGCGCGTCCTTGACCTCCTTGTAGTCGGTCAGCTGCTGGCGCACGACGCTGTAGCGCCGGTGGGGGCCGATCTTGACGTTCAGCGGTGTCTCCGGCGCCGGGTTCAGCCCCGCCCACACCAGCTCGCCCAGGCCCTCGGCCACGTCGCGGGCGAGGTTGAGCGTCGTGGCCGGGCGAGTGGCGGCGCCGACCCCGCGGACCATGAGCTCGGCCGTGGTGCGGACCACGCCGCGCGCGCCGGCGAGGACCAGATCGGCCGCCGACGGCTCCGGCTCCGGGCGCCACGGCTCGAGCTCGGTGCCCGGCTGCGCCTGCGGCTCGCGCTCCAGGTCGAACAGGACCGAGGCCAGGTCGACGCCGGAGATGCCGTCGACCAGCGCATGATGGGTCTTGGAGATCAGCGCGAAGCGGCCGTTCTCCAGGCCCTCCACCAGCCAGTTCTCCCACAGCGGCTTTGACCGGTCGAGCTGCTGGGAGGCGATGCGCGAGGCCAGCAGGAAGAGCTGCTGCTCGGTTCCGGGCGCGGGCAGCGCGGTGTGCCGGACGTGGTACTCGAGGTTGAAGTCCGGATCGTCGACCCACAGCGGCCGGCCGGTCTCCAGCGGCGGGGTGGCGAGCTTCTGGCGATAGCGCGGGACGAGATGCAGACGACCGCGGACGTGGTCCAGGAAATCGTCGAAATCCGGGGCCGGGCCCTCGAAGATCAGCACGCCGCCGATGTGCATGTGCGACGCCTCACCTTCCTGGTGCAGGAACGAGGCATCGATCGAAGTCAGGCGGTCCAGATGCTGCTGCGCCACAGGCGTCTCCCGGATCAGCTTGCGGAAATGAAGCCTACTGCGTGGGCGGGCGCCGGTCGGCCCTTGGGGCGGACCCGCGCAGGTGGCGCCGGTCGACCCCTGAAGCGGACCCGCCGACGGTCGGCCCCAGCGGCGGACCGGACAACCGGTGGTGAGCGGCTGTAGGCTGTGGCGGACGGCGCCATGGCCTGGGACTTCTCCACCGATCCGGAGTTTGAGCGCAAGCTGGAGTGGATGCGCGGGTTCGTCCGCGGGCAGATCTGGCCGCTGGAGACGCTCATCGACGATCTGGGCTGGGAGGGGCTGCAGCGGGCGGTCAAGCCGATGCAGGACGAGGTCAGGGCCCAGGGGCTGTGGGCGGCCCACCTGGACCCGGAGTTGGGGGGGCAGGGCTACGGTCAGGTCAAGCTCGGCCTCATGCACGAGATCCTCGGCACCACCCCGTTCGCGCCGCTCGTGTTCGGCAACGCCGCGCCGGACTCCGGCAATTCCGAGATCCTGGCGATGGCCGGCACCCCGGATCAGAAGGAGCGCTATCTGCACCCGCTGCTGGCCGGCGACCTGAAGTCGGCGTTCAGCATGACCGAGCCGGAGACCGCCGGCTCAGACCCCACGCTCCTGCAGACCCGGGCGGAGAAGGACGGCGACGGCTGGGTCCTCAACGGTCACAAGTGGTTCTCCACCAACGGCTCCATCGCCGACTTCCTGATCGTGATGGCGGTCACCGACCCGGACGCGCGGCCCCACCAGCGGGCGTCGATGTTCATCGTCGACGCCGACGCGCCGGGGGTCCAGATCATCCGCGACGTCGCGACCATGGAGCACCCGTGGGAGAGCTGGGGCCGCTACGGAAACCACGCTGAGATCCGCTATGAGAACGTGCGCGTCCCCCAGGAGGCGCTGCTCGGCGCCGACGGCGCCGGGTTCCTCATCGCCCAGCAGCGGCTATATCCGGGCCGCATCCACCACTGCATGCGCTGGCTGGGGGTGGCCCGGCGCGCGTTCGACATGCTGTGCGAGCGCTCGCTGTACCGGTACGTGCACGGTGCGACCCTGAGCCGGCACCAGACCGTCCAGAACTGGATCGCCGATTCGGAGGCCGAGATGCAGGCGGCGCGGCTGATGACGCTTCACGCCGCCTGGAAGATGGACACCCAGGGTGTCCTGACGGCCCGCAAGGAGATCGCGCTGATCAAGTTCTACGGCGCCAAGGTCCTGCATGACGTGGTCGACCGGGCGCTCCAGGCCCACGGCGGTCTGGGCTACTCGACCGACCTCCCGCTGGAGGCGATGTACCGCTACGCCCGCGCGGCGCGGATCTACGACGGGCCGGACGAGGTGCACCGGGCGTCGGTCGCCCGCCAGGTTCTGCGGGGCTACGAGGCGCCCGCCGACGAGGTCCCCAGCGAGTTCATCCCGGCGCGGCAGGAGGCGGCGCGGCGGCAGTTCGCCGCCCTGCTCGACGCCGTCACGGCCAACGATTAGCCGGAGCTGACCGCCGCCCGGCGCGGTCCTTCTAGACTCCGGGACATGGGAAGCTTCCCTGAGACGCTGCTGCTCGCCGCGCCCCGCGGCTACTGCGCCGGGGTCGACCGGGCCGTCCAGACGGTCGAGCGGGCCCTGGAGCTCTACGGCGCGCCCGTGTACGTGCGCAAGGAGATCGTGCACAACAAGCACGTCGTCGAGCAGCTGCGCAATCGCGGCGCGGTGTTCGTTGACGCCGAGACCGAGGTCCCGGAGGGCGCCACCGTGGTGTTCTCCGCCCACGGCGTGGCCCCGAGCGTCCATGCCAACGCTCAGGCCCGGCGCCTGAAGACGATCGACGCGACCTGCCCGCTCGTGACCAAGGTCCACCGCGAGGCGCTGAAGTTCGCCGCCGAGGGCTACACCATCGTGCTCATCGGCCACGCCGGCCACGAGGAAGTGGAGGGCACGATGGGCGAGGCCCCGGAGCACATCGTCCTGATCGAGGACGAGGCCGGAGTCGAGGCCCTGGAGGTCCGTGACCCGTCGAAGGTCGCCTACATCTCCCAGACGACGCTGTCGGTCGACGAGACCCGCGCAATCATCACCCGTCTGCGCGAACGCTTCCCGGCGATCGTGGGGCCGCGCACCGACGACATCTGCTACGCCACCACCAACCGCCAGGCGGCGGTCAAGCAGCTCGCCCAGCAGTCGGACCTGGTGCTCGTCATCGGCTCCGGCAACTCGTCCAACTCAAACCGGCTGGTCGAGGTCGCGCGGGAGCACGGCGCCGACTCGTACCTGATCGACAACGAGTCCCAGGTGCAGGAGGAGTGGCTGGAGGGCAAGCGCGTCGTCGGCATCACCTCTGGGGCCAGCGCGCCGGAGGAACTCGTCCAGCGTCTGGTGGAGTTCTTCCGCCGGCGCGGGACCACCGAGGTGCGCGAGCTGGAGGTCGTCTCCGAGGACGTGCGCTTCATGCTGCCCAAGGCCATCCGCCAGGCGATGGCGGGAGCCGCGGCGTAGGTCGTCACCGTCTGAGGTGAACAGCTCCCGGACGCTGGTCATCTCGGACCTCCACCTCGGCAAGCACGACGCTGCCGACGTGCTCCGGCACGCGGACGCGCGCCGGCCGCTGGTCCGGAGCCTGGCCGGGTGTGACCGGCTCGTGCTCCTGGGGGACGTGCTGGAGCTCCGGCACGGCCCGGTGCGGGACGCCCTGCGCGTCGCCGCCGAGCCGCTGGGGGAGATCGGCGCCGCCCTCGGTCCGGAGGGCGAGGTTGTCATCACGGCGGGCAACCACGACCATCACCTGATCGAAGGCTGGAGCGACCGCCGGTCCGCGACCGCTCCGCCGGCTTCGATGGGGCTGGACTGCGGCGTGGAATCGGTCGCCGGGGAGCCGGTGGCGCGGTTGGCCGAGATGCTGACGCCGGCCCGTGTCCGGGTGGCATATCCGGGCGTCTGGCTGCGCGACGACGTCTACGCCACCCACGGCCACTATCTCGACCTGCACCTGACGGTCCCGACGCTGGAGCGCCTGGGGGCGGCGTTGATGCGCCGGATCGTCGACCTGGACGGCGGCGGGCCCCGGAGCGCGGAGGACTACGAGCTGGCCCTGGCCCCGATGTACGCGTGCATCCACGCGATCGCCCAGCGGGCCGACCCGGAACGCAGCCACACGCTCCACGGCGGATCCGTGCGCGGCTGGAACGCGCTGACCGGACCGGGACGCCGGACCCTCCGGGGCCGCGCGATCGCGACGGCCTGGCCCGCGGTGGTGGCGGCTCTCAACCGGGCGCGCCTGGGCCCGTTCCGCCCGGAGATCTCCGGGCCGGAGCTGCGGCGGGCCGGGCTGCGGGCGATGACCGAGGTGGTGGCCCGCCTCGGCGCCGAGACCGGCTACGTCCTGTTCGGCCACACCCACCGCGCCGGGCCGCTCCCGGGCGACGATGCGGCCGAGTGGTGCACGGTGGCGGGGACGCGCCTGATCAACACCGGCTGCTGGGTCGACGAGCCCTCATTCCTGGGCCCGGATCCCGGCCGCAGCCCCTACCGGCCGGGGTTTGGGGTGCTCGTCGAGGGGTCGGCGCCGCCACAACTCGTCAACCTCCTGGGGTGTGGCAGCTGACTTACGGCATGGGTAAGTGGCTTGCATGACCCCTGGGTTAGGGGGCGAGGCCGGGGGTGAAACAGACGCCGTGGCAGGTGACTCCGTCGGAGGTCTGCAACCGCAGGACCCCGGCGGTGCTGTGCGGGTGGGAGATGAGCTCGTAGCACCCGGGGTGATCGACGATGACGGACGAGCCGTTGGCGGTGGCTGTGCCCTCGCCGCTCAGGACGGCCCACACGCCGCCCGCCTCGTACGGGCCGTTGTAGAGCCCCGGGACATCCTCGCTCTGAGACACCAGCATGGCGTCCGGGGCGTCCTCAGGGCGCACGGGGGAGAGCGTGGGCTGCTCGACCCCCAGAAGGCCCTGGATCACGCGCTCGGTCTCGTCGTAGGCGCCCTCGCCGTAGTGGTAGTCGAACAGGCGGCCCTGCTGGTTGAACAGGTACCGCGCGGGCCACCCCAGGGTGCCGTACTCGCGCCAGATGGCGTACTCGGCGTCGACGACGACCGGATACGGGATCTGGAGCCGGCCCACCGCCGCCTCGACGGCGTCCGGGTCGCCGGAGGGAGGGAACCCGGACGCGTGCACGCCGATCACCCGCAGGCCCATCGGCTCATAGCGCTCATGCCACGCCTTGACGTACGGCAGCGTCCGGATCGAGTTGGGACGGCAGAAGTCCCAGAACTCGATGAGCACGGGCCGCCCCACCTGCTGCTCCATGCGCAGCGGAGCGACGTTGATCCAGCGCAGGCCCCGGGGGAACAGCGGCGCAGCGATCGTGTCGATGGGCGGCTTCATCGCGGGTCGATGCTAGACGGGGTCCCCGGACGCGGCCCGGTTGAACTTTGGCGATTCAGGGGCACCCCCTGCGCCCAAATCAGCAAAGTTCGGCCTCGGTGTCCGGCGCGGGCCGTTTGGCCGGCACGGACAACGCGGATTCCCGCCGCGATTTGCCGGAGGTTGTTCGTCCCGGCGCGGTCTCTCACCGGCCAGCCGCCCGCCGCGTGTCTCGGGTGACGTGTATGCCGATCAGGTTATATTACCGTTGTGGCATCTACCTGGAGCGCCCTGGCCGACCCCCACCGCCGTGCCGTCCTGCGCCTGCTCCTGGCCCGCCCCCGCACCGTGGGTGAGCTCGTCGACGAGCTGGGCCTCACCCAGCCGGGCACGTCCAAGCACCTGCGGACGCTGCGGGAGGCCGGGCTGGTGCGGGTCCGCGCCGAGGCCCAGCGCCGGGTCTACGAGCTGGACCCGGCTCCGCTGGCCGAGCTCGACGACTGGCTGAGCCCGTACCGGCGCTTCTGGGAGGCGAGGCTGGACGCCCTCGGCCGCCATCTTGACCGCACCGCCAGCACCGAGGAGGACTAGGCATGTCGACGACCGGAACGTACGAGCAGACGGACGGGCGTCCGGTGGTGCGCTTCGAGCGCACATTCCCGCACCCGGTGGCCGCCGTCTGGGACGCCGTCACCGACCCCGCGCGGCTGGCCCAATGGTTCCCCACGTCGGTCGAGTTCGCCGCGCTGCAGCCCGGTGCGCCGATCACGTTCCGTTTCGCCGAGGACGCGTACCCGGCCATGGACGGGGCCTTCCGCGAGGTCCACCCGCGGGAGCGACTCGTGTTCACGTGGGGCCAGGACGAGCTGACCTTCGAGCTGGCGGAGGCCGAGGGCGGGACGGCGTGCCGGTTGACGTTCTCGGTCGCGCTCGACGCTGCCGCCAAGGCGGCCCGCGACGCGGCCGGCTGGGAGCAGTGCCTCGACATGCTGGCGCTGGTCACCGGCGGCGGCCGGCCGGAGCGGCCGTGGCCGGCGGATTCCTGGCGGGGCTACTACGACGAGTACCGGCGGCAGGGGCTGCCGGCGACAGCCCCGCTTCCGGAGTGATCGGCGCTCGAATACCCTTTTCAGACACGCTCATCCGGGCGCATTCGCGGCGCTATACTCCGTGAAGTATTGAATCCATACTGCCTTTGAGGAGTTTTCATCCATGAGTCCGTCCGGAGCCGAAGTACTCCGCCAGATCAAGAGCAGGATCGAGGAGGTCGATCCCTCGGTCGTGCGCGAGCAGGCCTCCAACGGCGCGGTGCTGATCGACGTGCGCGAGGCCGAGGAATGGTCGACCGGTCACATTCCGGGCGCCAAGCACGTTCCGAAGTCGTATCTGGAGTCGCGCATCGAGGGAGCCGCGCCTGACCGCTCCCAGCACATCGTCCTCTACTGCCAGTCCGGGAACCGCTCGGCCTGGGCCGCGCGCACGCTCATCGAGGACCTCGGCTACGAGCACGTCGAGTCGATGACCGGCGGCTTCACCCTGTGGAAGGACCGCGGCTACGACGTTGAGCAGCCGCGGACGCTGACCGCCGAGCAGCGGGAGCGCTATTCCCGCCACCTGCTGCTGCCCGAGGTGGGCATCGAGGGCCAGCAGAAGCTGCTCGACGCCAAGGTCCTGCTCCTCGGCGCCGGCGGGCTGGGCTCGCCCACGGCCCTGTACCTCGCCGCCGCGGGCGTCGGAACGCTGGGCATCGTCGACGACGACGCAGTCGACCTCTCAAATCTGCAGCGCCAGGTCATCCACTCCACCGACCGGATCGGCGTCCCCAAGGTCGACTCCGCCGAGGAGACGATCAAGGCGCTCAACCCGGACGTCAACGTCCAGAAGTACGCCGTCCGCCTCGGCCCGGACAACATCATGGACATCCTGCCGGACTACGACATCGTCGTCGACGGCCTGGACAACTTCCCCACGCGCTACCTGCTCAACGACGCGTCGGTCCGCCTCCAGATCCCGGTGGTGTCCGCCGCGATCCTCGGCTTCGAGGGCCAGCTGTCGGTGTTCAAGCCCTACGACGGCCCGTGCTACCGGTGTCTGTTCCCGGTCCCGCCGCCCGCCGAGCTGGCACCGTCCTGCGGCGCCAACGGCGTGCTGGGCGTGCTCCCGGGCACGATGGGCCTGCTCCAGGCGACCGAGGTCATCAAGCTGATCCTCGGCGAGGGCGATCCGCTCGTCGGCCGGCTGCTCATGTACGACGCGCTGTCGGCGCGGGTGACCGAGGTCAAGGTGCGCCGCGACCCGCAGTGCCCCATCTGCTCCCGTCATCCCGAGGAGATCGACGATGACGAGATGGGCGTCTTCCCGGACTACGAGGCGTTCTGCGCCGGCGCGCACTAGCTGTAGCTAGGGTTTCAGGCATGGCCACGATCAGAATCCCCCCGGTGCTGCGTCCTGCGGTCGGCGGCGAGAAGGAGCTCAGCGCGGACGGCTCGTCCGTCGGCGAGATCCTGCACGCGGTCGCCGACGAGCACCCGGAGACGCAGTCCCAGCTGTTCGCCGCCGACGGCGGCCTCAACCGGTACGTGAACGTCTACCTCAACGACGAGGACGTCCGCGTGCTCGACGGACTCGACACCGCGGTCGGCTCGAGCGACACGCTCGTGATCCTCCCCGCCATGGCCGGCGGCGCGCGGTAGCGCGCGCCCGCCGGTCGCTGACCCCGCGTCCGCCCACGCCGCGGTCGGCCCGGGCGCCCCTTTAGGAATACGTTGGCAGGGGGAAGGGATCGCCGCTTCCGGCGTCCTTGAGTGGAATTGGTCTTCCACCTCAAAGGAGCTGAGATGAACCTGTCGCGCAGTTCCCGCCACCGAGGCCGGGCCGCCGCCGGTATCGGTGCCGTCGCCATCGCCGCCGGCCTGGTCGTCGCGGTGGTGGCGTTCGCCGCCGTCCGTACCGTCGCGCTCTCGTCGGCCAGCGTCCACCTGACCGGCCCGTCCGGCAAGCGCACCGCGCGCATCGCCGTCAACGGCCGCGGGCTCACCGTCTACTGGCTGGGCGGCGAGACGACCCGTCACCTCCTGTGCACGTCCTCGGCCTGCCTGCACTTCTGGCCGCCGGTCACCGTCCCGCGCGGTGCCAAGGTGCGCGCCGTGGGCTTCAAGGCACGCATGGGGACGCTGCACCGCCGGGCCTTCACGCAGGTCACGCTCAACGGCCATCCGGTCTACCTGTTCCGGTTGGACGGCGGGAAGCGCGGCGTGGCCACCGGCGACGGCGTCATCGCCTTCGGCGGGACCTGGCATGTGTTCAAGGTCAGCCGGGGCGTCGCGGCCGCCGGAGGCCACAGCGCACCGGCGAGCGGCACGCCGCCGATGAGCACCACGCCGAATCCCGGCTACTGATCCGCGGGGCACAGCGGCGTCGTCGAGCCCGGTCGAGTCCCCCGCCGGGCTCGACGACCCGTCCTCGCTACACTTGGTAAAGCAATGGCCGCCGAGAGCTTGCAGAACAAGCCCTGCGGGGGGCGCTACGGCGACATCGTTCAGTCGATCGGCCACACGCCGCTGATCGAGCTCAAGCGCCTCAGCCCCAAGCCCGGGGTGAGGATCTGGGCGAAGTTGGAGTCGCGCAACCCCACGGGCTCGATCAAGGACCGCGTGGCGCGGGCCCTCATCGAGGATGCCGAGGACAAGGGGCTGATCCGACCCGGCCAGACGATCCTGGAGCCGACGTCCGGCAACACCGGGATCTCGCTGGCGATGATCTGCGGGCGCAAGGGCTACAACCTGAAGGTCGTCATGCCGGAGAACGTGACGCCGGAGCGGACGCAGCTGCTGCGCATGTACGGCGCCGAGATCGTCTATTCCGAGGGTTCGAAGGGGTCCAACGGCGCCGTCGAGAAGGCGCTGGACATGGCCGAGAAGGACGCCTCGTACTACATGCCCTACCAGTACGGCAACCAGGCCAATCCGGACGCCCACTACAACGGGACGGCGCTGGAGATCCTCGAGGAGCTCGACGAGGTGAGCGCGTTCGTGGCCGGTCTGGGGACCGGGGGGACCCTGATGGGCAACGGTCGGCGCCTGCGCGAGGAGCTGGGCGACAGCGTCAAGATCGTCGCCGCCGAGCCGATGCAGGGCGAGCCGGTCCAGGGCCTGCGCTCGCTCGACGACGGCTTCATCCCGCCGATCATCGACCTGTCGCTGCTCGACCGCAAGATCTTCGTCACCAACCACGATGCGATCGTCTGGACGCGCAAGCTGCTCGACGAGGAGCGCCTGTTCGCCGGCGTCTCGTCCGGCGCGATCGCCCGTGTGGCCGTCCGGATCGCGGGTGAGCTCGACGAGGGCAACGTGGTGTTCATCGTCTGCGACGACGGCTGGAAGTACCTCTCCTCCGGGATCTACACGCGTCCGGTTGAAGAGGTCGAGAACCTGGACTCGACCGTCTGGTGGTGAGCGAAGGCGAGGGCGCGTCAAGGCGCGCCCTGCTGGCCCGGGCCGGGGCGGGCCTCGCCGGGATCGGCGCACTCATGCTCGACGGCTGCGGCAGCGCCGCGACCGCCGACCAGACGACGACCACGCCGCTGGCGCCGGCGGCGAGCGCGCAAGACATCGCGATTCTCAGCCGTGCGCTCGAGCTGGAGCGCCGCACCGTCGACGCCTACGTCGCCGGCATCCCGCTCCTGCCCAGGGCGCAGGCCCAGGCCGCCCGCCAGTTCCTGTCGGAGGAGATCGAGCACACCGGGGAGCTCATCTCCCTGATCAACACCTCCGGCGGCAAGGCAAACCCGCGGGCCAACAGCTACGAGCTGGGGCACCCCACCGACGCCGCCGGGGTCATCGAGCTGCTCCACACGCTGGAGACGATGCAGATCGATCATTACCTGCAGTGGATCCCCCGGCTGACGCCGGGTCCCACCCGGGCGGCGGCGGCGACGATCCTGACCGTCGACTCCCAGCACGTGACCATGCTGCGCCTGATCCAGGGGCAGACCCCCGTGCCGTCCGCCTTCGTCACCGGCGCGCAATGACCATGCCGAGGACGCGCCGGGAGCTGCTCATCGCCGCCGGGGCGGCCGGCGGCGCCGCGCTCGCCGCCCCGGGGACGGCGCTGGCCGGCGGTGCGCCGGCAGCGGCGCCCATCCCGGTGCCGGAGCGCCTGGCCCGGCTCGTGCAGCTCGAGCTGCTGCTGCTGTTCTGCTACCAGCACGTCCTCAGCTCGTCGATCCTCAGCCCCCGGGCGCGGCGCACCCTCAGCCCCTTCGTCGGCCACGAGCAGGAGCACATCCGCGCGCTCGCCGCCCAGCTGCGGGCCCGGGGCGGCTCGATGCCGGCCGGACCGCCTGACGTCCGGACCGCCAACCGCTATCTGGCCCACCGCAAGATCGGCGGGCGCCTGGGACAGCTGAAGGGCGACCTCGATGCGGTTCGCCTCCTGCTGACGACCGAGCAGGTGACGATCGGCGCCTACTTCGTGGCCCTGACCACCCTCGACGACCCCCATCTCATCGAGCTGGCCTGCCAGATCATGGCCAACGAGGCCCAGCACGACGCGATGCTGGGGCTGCTCCTGCCTCCCGGCAAGCTGGGGTCCGCGGTGCCCTACGGGCTCGTCCAGGGACTGCAGTGACGCGCTGGTAGCCTCGTCGCCGATGCGGATCCCCCGTCAGCTGTACGACGAGATGGTGGCCCACGCCCGGGCCGACGCGCCCAACGAGTGCTGCGGCATGATCGCCTCGCGCAACGGCGAGGCGGTCGAGGTCTACCGGGCCGAGAACGCCGCCGCCAGTCCGCTCCGCTATGAGATCGACGGCGCGGAGCAGTACCGGATCCAGATGGCGATCGACGATGCCGACCTGGACCTGGGCGCGATCTATCACTCCCACACGCGCAGCGCGCCGTATCCGTCGCAGACGGACATCAACCTGGCCTTCTATCCGGAGGCCGTGTACATCATCGTGGGGCTCGCCGGCGATGAGCCGGAGGTCCGCGCGTACCGGATCCGGGACGGCCAGGTCACCGAAGCCGAGCTGCAAGTGAGCTAGTGCCCCGGATCTGGGACCCCCCGGCATTCCAGCGGACCCCAGAACCGGGACACTGATGCCCGGGCAGGTGCGCGAGCCGACGCTCGTCTGCCCGGAGTGCGGGGCGCGATTCGGCGATGAGGTGCGCTTCTGCCCGGACTGCCATTTGCCCCTGGTCCTGGAGCCGGCGCCGGGCGAGACGGGGGCGGGCGGCGCGGGCGGGGCCGTATCCGAACGCCACGAGCGGGCGCGCAAGGTCAAGCCACAGCTGAGCGAGGGGGACCTCGTCAAGGTGGCGTGGGCCCGCAACCAGGCCGAGGCGGAGTTCATCCAGGGGCTGCTACTGGAGGAGGGGGTCCCCAGCCTGCTGCGCCGCAGTGCGGGCTTCGACGTTCCGGACTTCCTGGCGGCCGGCCCGCGGGACGTCATGGTCCCCATGTCCGGCGCCGACGCGGCCCGGGAGATCCTGCTCCAGTCCGAGCTGATCGAGCCGGGGACCGACGGCGCCGCCGTCGCGCCGCGGCGTCTGCTCGCCGGGCTGCTGGTGGCGCTGGCGCTCGGGGCGCTGATCATCTGGTTGATCTGGCTGGCGATCCGCTAGAGCTTTCAGGCTGCGGCCATCCGGGCCAGGTGCGAGCGCCAGGCGTCCTCGGTCTGCTGGAGGGACCGCCCGCCGAAGGCGCCGGCGAGAGCGGCGCGCGGACCGGATGCCGGCAGCCGGCAGGCGAGCTGGGCCGCGGCCCGCTCGCCCTGCTCGCGGACCAGGAGATCGATGACCGTCCCGCCCAGCAGCGTCGCATCGCGCGGACCGGGCGGGAACTCGACCCGCCCGCCCTCGCGCAGGCGCCGGGCGATCGCCGGCCGGGCGTAGACGGTCTGCCCGCCGAACCACCGCGCGGCGCCCTCCAGCAGCCAGGCCCAGCGCAGCTCGCGCCGCGCGCGCAGCGCGGGCATGACGCGCGCCAGGTCGCGGTTGGAGGTGAGGATCACCCGCCGCGCATACAGACAGGTGGCGCTGGCCTCGAGCATCTCGCGCGAGCCGGGGACGTTGGACGCCCGCGCCCGGAGCAGCCGCGGGGCGAGCATGTGAATCTCCCGGCGCCCGTCCCAGCCGACGACGTAGCGGCGGGCGGCGGCCGCGGTGCCCAGCCAGACGAGAGGCAACAGCGGGTTGGTGAAGACGAGGCCCGCAGGGCCCTCGTGCAGGACGACCGTGACCTCGTCCGGCAGGCGGGGAAACAGCCGCGACAGGCGCGCTCGGGCGTCCTCCAGCGCCTCCAGGATGTGCTGGGCATCGGCGGCCGCCGTCGCATCATGGCGGGCACGGAACGACGCCGACGACGACTCCATCCAGGTCATGCCGCCAGGCTAAATGCGAAACGCCGGGACCGGCGAGGCCGGCCCCGGCGCATTCGCGATGTTGTTCAGACGAGGACCGGCTGGCGGTCCGAGGCGATCGAGGCGATCTCCTCGGAGGCGCGCTCGAACTCGTCGTCGGAGAGCACCGGAGTGCCCTCGAACGGGAGATCCCGGGTCAGCTCCAGCCAGGAGCGGCACCCGCCGTACTCCTCGCGCACCTTGACCGTGACCGGGCGCGGGATCCGGTAGGTCCGCAGCAGGATCACGTGGAGGGGATGACGCCGCTTCCAGGCCAGACGCTTCTCTGCGTAGTCCGGCGTCCAGACATAGAACGGCGAGAGGGCGTCGACCGCCCGGCGATCGGTGATCGTGAAGTGGGCAGCGACCTCGGCCCAGGCCCGGATCCGCACGCGGTCGGGCTGGCTGAGCGGCTCACCGCGGTGCAGCGCCTGGGGATGGGGCTCACCCTCTGACCACACGCCCTCCTCGAGCGCGCGGGAGAGCTCCGGCCGGTGCGATTCACGCACCAGGTCAGAGCGCTGATGGTCGAACGTGGGGTACAGGAAGAAGCGCTCGTAGTCGAGCTTGAAGTGCTTCTCCGGTTCGCGGATGCCGCCCTTGCGGAGCGTAAGGAGTTGCTCGCCTTCAGCGAGCGCCCGCACGGTCACGGCCCATTCTTTGAAAGCAATCGGCATGAGATAAAAGGGGGGAACGGAGTTTTGTTATGAGTCCTGCGCGAGCGGCGTCTCCTCCTCGCCGCGGCAGCGTCAGGACGCAGCGGATTGTATGCGAGAGATCCGCATTTTCAAAATTCCCTGCAAATGCACGCGCTTTTCTGGGCCCGAAGCCAGGCTGAAACTACGCGACTGTAAACATCGTCGTCCGCGACCGGGCGGCTGTGGTGGCTACAGCTTCGTCCCGGCAGCGTTCTCCAGCGGCTCAATCATCGCCGCAAAATCATCATCGGCATGCCCCAGTCCCATCGCCGCCGTCAGCACCTCGCGGGTGTAGGCGGCGCTGGGGAAGGGCACGCCCAGCGCCTGGCCCTCTTCCAGGCACAGTCTCACGTCCTTGAGCATGTGTTCCAGCTTGAACAGGGTGGAGTAATCATGTGCCCGCATCGGACCGGCCTTGAGGTCGAGCATCGCCGATCCGCCGGCGCCTGCGCCCATGACCCGGACGAGCGCGTCGAGATCGACGCCGGCCTTGGCGCCGACCACGAGCGCCTGGCCGAGCACCGCGGCATTGCTGGCGGCAACCGCGTTGTTGAGCAGCTTGACCATCTGGCCCTGTCCCAGCGGCCCGGCGTGCACGATCAGCTCGCCCATGGCGTCAAACAGCGGCCGGGCCCGCGCGAAGTCCTCCTCGTCGCCGCCGACCATGATGGTGAGCGTCCCGTCCGCGGCCTTGGGAGAGGAGCCGGTGACCGGAGCGTCGAGCAGCTTGTGCCCGTGCTCCGCCAGCCGCCCTCCGATCTCCAGCGTCGCCGCCGGGCCGATGGTGGAGCAGTCGATGAACAGGGCCCCGCCCCGACCGGCTCCTGCCGTGGTCGCCGCTCCGTCCTCGCCAAGTAGGACCTCGGCGACCTGGGGACCGTCGACGACCATGGTGATGACGAAGTCGGCACCGGCGGCGGCCTCGGCCGGGGTACGGGCCAGCGTCGTGCCGTGCTCGCGGCAGAACGCCTCGGCGGTCGCCGTTGTCCGGTTCCAGACGGCCAGATCGAACCCAGCGCGGGCGAGATTCGCGGCCTGGCGAGACCCCATGATCCCCAGACCGAGAAATGCGACCCGCCCGCTCACTGAGAGCAATGATGCCAAGGGCGCGCCGGGGACGCGGCGTTCCGGGCGCCCGCGGTGTTGCGAAGGTATGAACCGCGCCGCGGCGCCGGGCCGTTTGGGGACAACTCTGGGGGTGAAGCGGTCGGAAAACGGCCGGATTTCCCCCAGAGTGGAGGGACGACGCCGGGGGGCGGCGCACACAAGCCGAGGGCGGCGCGGATCAGTCCGAGCGAGGGCGGCCGTAGCCCCCGCCGCCCGGGGTCTCGATCCGCAGGCGCTGGCCCGGCGCCAGCTCGCCCATCGCCTTGGGCGGGAGCTCCGCTCCATCCAGCAGGTTGCGGCCCGCGGCGCCCGGCTCCCCGCCCTCGGCCCCCGGCGGCCGGTGCCGCCGGCGCTCGGTGATCAGCGAGTAGTGCAGGGGGGCGAGCGCCTCCAGCTCGCGGACGACGCCGTCGCCGCCGCGGAACCTGCCCCCGCCCCCGGACCCGCGGCGCAGCGAGTACTCGATCATCCGCAGGGGGAACTCCAGCTCGAGCGCCTCGATCGGCGTGTTCAGCGTGTTGCTCATCGCGACGTGGACGCCGCTGGGGCCGTCGGCGTCCGGGCAGGCGCCCTGGCCGCCGCCGATCGTCTCGTAGTAGGTGACCGCGTCGTCGCCGAGAGTGACGTTGTTCATCGTCCCCTGGCCGAGGGCGCGCCCAAACGCCGCCAGCACGACGTCGGCGACCCGCGACGAGGTCTCGACGTTGCCGCCGACGACCGCGGCGGGCGAGCGCGCGTTCAAGAGGCAGCCCTCCGGCGCCACGACCTCGATCGGCCGGTAGGCGCCGGCGTTGGCCGGGATGTCCGGATCGGTGAGCACCCTGACGGCGAAGTAACAGGCCGACCGGGTCACGGCCAGCGGGCAGTTGAGGTTGCCCGCGTGCTGGCCGGCCGTGCCGGTGAAGTCGAGCATGAGCCGGTCCCCGTCGACCGTCGCCCGCAGCGCGATCCGCAGGTCGCCCTCCCGTGCCTCCAGCACGTCCTCGGCCACTCGCTCGCCGTCGTCCAGCGCGTCCAGGCAGGCGCGGGTGCGGCGCTCGGCGTAGTCGAGCACCTCGCTGTACGCCTCCCGCAGGACGTCGACCCCCACCCGCTCGGCGAGCTGGCCGAGCCGCAGCCCGCCGACCCGGCCGGCGGCCAGCTGGGCGCGCAGGTCGGCGCGCCGCTGGTCCGGCCGGCGCATCTGCACGCTGATCTCGGCCAGCGCCGCCTCGTCGAGCACGCGCGGGGCGATGACCACGCCCTCGTCGGACAGCGTCCGGCTGTCGGCGGGCATCGAGCCCGGGGTGGGACCGCCGACGTCGGCGTGGTGGGCCCGGCTGGCGGCGAACGCGACCAGCTCATCATCCGCGAACACCGGTGTGATGACCGTGATGTCCGGCAGGTGGGTGCCGCCCCGGTACGGGTCGTTGAGGATCCAGGACCGGCCCGGGGCGTGATCCTCACCCAGGACCGACGCCACCGCGGCCGGCATCGCCCCCAGGTGGACCGGGATGTGCTCGGCCTGCATGACCATCTCGCCGCGCGGCTCGAACAGCGCGGTCGACGCGTCCCGGCGCTCTTTGATGTTCGCCGAGTGAGCCGAGCGGATGAGGACCGCGCCCATCTCTTCGCAGATGGAGTGCAGCGCGCCGGTCAGCACCTGGAGCTCAACCGGATCCATCGTCCCTCCGGACATGGATCGTGCCCGTGCTGTCGACCGTGCCGGACCACCCGGGCGGCACCAGCAGCGTCGACTCCGGCAGCTCGACCACGGCGGGCGCGGCGATCTCGGTCCGGGGCCCCGGCGCCCCCCGCAGGACCTCCAGCTCGAGTTCCTCGCCGTCGACGATCGCCCGCCGGCGCCCGCGCTCGAGCTCGGCCCCGGCCTCCTCCAACGAGACCTCGGCCCCCGGCTCGGTCGCCGAGACCCGGAGCGTGACGAGCTCCAGCTCCTGCTCGGCGTCGCGGTAGCCATAGCGCTCCTCGTGCAGCGACTCAAAGCCCTCCCGGAGCTCGTCCGGCGACGGCGTCAGCGACCCCTCGACGGCGAGTTCGAACGCCTGCCCGCGGTAGCGCAGCTCGTACACGGCGCGCAGCTTCGCCTGCTCCTCACCCAGCTCAGCCCGCGCCTGCTCGCCGAGCTCGGACACCAGCCCGGCGACGGCATCAGCGGTGAGCGCGTCGCCGCTCAAGAAGACGCTGCGCTGGGCGTCACGGCGGCGGGGCGACACGACCAGCCCCAGCGCCGCCAGCACGCCGGACGCGCGCGGGCACACGATCGCCTCGATCCCCAGCTCGTCGGCGATCGCCGCCGCGTGCAACGGGCCGGCGCCGCCGAACGCGAGCAGGGCATACCGGCGGGGATCGACCCCGCGGTGGACGGTCACCACCCGCAGCGCCCGGACCATCTCGGCATTGGCCACGCGGATGATCCCGGCGGCGCACTCCTGGGGGTCGAGATCGAGGGAGACGGCGAGGGCAGCGATCGCCCGCTCGGACGCATCGCGGTCGAGCGCGACCCCGCCGGCCAGCGGGGCGTCGGTCGACAGGTAGCCCAGCAGCAGGTTGGCGTCGGTCACGGTCGGCTCGGTCCCGCCGCGGCCGTAGCAGGCCGGACCGGGGTCGGCGCCCGCCGATTGCGGTCCGACGCGCAGCGCACCGCCGGGATCCCGCCAGGCGATCGAGCCCCCGCCGGCGCCGACGGTGTGGACCGCGACCATTGGCAGCGCCAGTGGTCGCTGCGCGATCGTCCCGGCGCTCTGCTCCTGGACGGCGCCGTCCTCGACGACGCAGACGTCGCAGGACGTCCCGCCCATGTCGAAGCACAGGGCATCCGATGCGCCGGCGGCGCGGGCGATGTAGGCCGCCCCGGCCGCCCCACCGGCCGGCCCGGACAGCACCGTCCAGGCGGCATGCCCGGCCGCCGACGCGAGGTCGATCAGCCCCCCGCTCGACTGCATGATCGCCGGCTCCGGAAGTCCCGCCTCGCGGCAGCGGTCGACGAGGCGCCGCAGATATCCGGCCAGGAGGGGCGACAACGCCGCGTCGAGCTCGGTCGTGCTCGCCCGCTCGAACTCGCGGAACGTGCCGACGACCTGATGGGATAGCGAGATGTGGACCTCCGGCAGGGCGCGGGCCAGAGCCTCGCCGATCGCCCGCTCGTGCTGGGGATGCCGATAGGCGTGCAGCAGGGTGACGGCCACGGCCTCAGGTCGCGCCTCGGCCACGCGGCGGATGAGGTCGTCGCAGTCAAGCTCGCGCAGCACCCCCTCCGGAGTCATCCGCTCCGGCGCGGCGAAACGCAGCTCAGGCGGGGTGAGCGGCGCGGGGCGCGCGGCGCACAACCGGTAGAGCTCAGCCCGGTCCTGGCGGCCGAGGGCGATCAGGTCGGTGAACCCCTCGGTGGCGATGAACGCGGTCCGCGACCCCTTGCCCTCCAGCAGCGCGTTCGTGACGACGGTCATCCCGTGGGAGAACTCCCGCACGGCGTCCGCGTCCGCGCCGGCCTTCTCCAAAGCTTCACCGACCGCGGCCAGGACGCCCTGGGACTGGTCAGCGGGCGTCGTCGGAGCCTTGGCGGTCACGAGTCGGCCGTCGACGGCCAGCACCGCATCGGTGAACGTCCCGCCCACGTCGACGCCGAGGAGCATGAAGCGCACCGTATCTGGCAGCGCCAAAAAAAGGGCCCGCGTCAGCGGGCCCCACCAGAAGAAGAAGTTTCGAAAACGCTAGGCCGCCAGCGCCGCCGGTTCCAGCTCCTCGGTCTCGGCCAGGTGCTGGTGCGACGGGCAGTAGCCGTTGTGGGGCAGCGGCATGCGCTGGCACGGCGTCCCCTTGCGCGTGCTGGCTCGGCACTGCAGCGGGTTGCCATACAGGTCATAGCCGTTCTGGGGCTGGCGGCGCAGGAACTCGTCGGCGAACTCGAGATAGCGCTCGATCACCTTCAGCACCCGCAGTTGGGCGCTCATGGGGAAGTAGACGCGGATGTCTGAGAACAGCGTGCGCGCGGGCCGCGCAAAGTAATGACGGTCGGTGGCCATCCGCTCCACGGTTGCCTCGCACGCGCGGAGAACCCGCTCGTGATTGGCATGGGGGCAGACGTCATGCGGATCCTCAATGATCTCGCTGGCGATCTCGCGATAGATCGCTCGACTGAACCGATACATGTGAAGTCTCTCCACTCCTTTCGGCTCCCTGTCGGGCGCCCAGGCTTACCTACTCGCGAGTAGTACCCGGGTCGTGTGAAGCTGATCACACAGGATTTATTAACTAGGTGTTAAGCGAAATCCGGAATTTTGTGAGATCAGGCCCATTCGGCGACCGCGGCGCCGGTGCCCTGGGTCAGCGTCACGTGGCGGCGGTCGAAGGCGGGATCGAGCTCCGGGAAGTCGGAGCGCTGGTGGGCGCCCCGGCTCTCCTCGCGGCGGAGGGCCGCGGCAGCGATCAGCCGCACCAGCGGATGGTCGTCGTCCAGGAGCGTGCGCAGCCCCGCGCCGTTGCGTTCCAGGCCGGCGTGGCGCCACAGGGCGGCGCGTGACCGCGCGCTGATCTCCGGGGACGGGGGCCGGTCGCCGGGCGGCGCCGCAGGAGCCGCCGGCGCCGGCTCGCCCGCGGCGGCCCTCGCCGCGCGGGCGCCGAACACAAAGCACTCGCTCAATGAATTGGACGCCAGCCGGTTGGCGCCGTGCAAACCCGTGCACGAGCACTCGCCCACGGCGTACAGGCCGCCGATCGAGGCGCGCCCGTCCAGATCGGTGGCGATCCCGCCCATCATGTAGTGGGCGGCGGGCGCCACCGGCACCAGCTCGCGCTCCGGATCGATCCCGGCGCGGCGCAGCGCGGTCACCACGTTGGGAAACAGGGCGGGGTCCACATCGCGCATGTCGAGGCCGACCGATGTCCCGCCCGCGGCGTCGATCTGGCGCTGAACCGCGCGGGCGACCTCGTCACGGGGGGCGAGCTCGTCGACGAACCGCTCGCCCCGGGCGTCGAGGAGCCGCGCGCCCTCGCCGCGCACGGCCTCCGTGACCAGGAACCCGTCGGCCCCCGTGGGCAACCCGCGCGCTCGGCGTCCAGCCTCGCCATTCTGCGGGGCGCCCACGTCATCCGGCTTCCCCACCACCGCGGTGGGGTGAAACTGCATGAGCTCGAGATCGGCGAGCTGCGCCCCGGCGGCATAGGCGAGCAGGAGCCCGCCGCCGACGGCACCGGGCGGGTTCGTGGTCCGGGCCCACAGCGCGGCGGCGCCCCCGGTGGCGAGCACGACGGCCCGGGCGCCGATGATGGTCCCGTCGTCGAGCTCGACGGCGCTCGCCCGGCCGTCGCCGGTGAGGATCCGGACGGTGCGCCGGCCCTCGAGCACGGCGATGCGTTCGTTCTCGGCCGCCAGCGCCGAGAGCTGGCGGATGATGCGCCGGCCGGTGGCGGCGCCGCCGGCATGGACGATCCGCCGGCGGCTGTGGCCCCCCTCCAGGCCGAGCGCCAGGCGTCCGGCGCGGTCGGCGTCGAAGGTGACGCCGAGCTGCGCCAGGTCCTCGACCGCGGCCGGCGCCTCGTCGCAGAGGATGCGGGCGGCCGACTCGCGCACGGCGCCGCGCCCCGCGGTCAGCGTGTCGGCGAGATGCCGGGCGGGGCTGTCGTCCTCGGCCAGCGCGGCGGCCAGCCCGCCCTGCGCCCAGTAGCTGGAGGCGCCGGCCAGCGGCGTGGCCGAGACGAGCGTGACCTGCGAGCCCAGCCGAGCCGCGCTCAGAGCGGTGTACAGCCCGGCGGCGCCGGCGCCGATGACGGCCAGCTCGGTCTGATCTGAGTCCACGTGCGGGTACGGTACTCGGCGATGCCTGTCACTCCCGTCCTGCTCTCCCACCCGTCATCCCTGCGCCACGAGACCGGACCGCATCCGGAGCAACCGGCGCGGATGGTGGCGATCGAGCGCGAGCTGTCCCAGCGAGATTGGCTCGGCTACGAGCGGGTCGCCTCGCCCCCGGTCGACCGGGCGGCGCTGCTGGCCGTGCACCCGGAGCGCCACGTGGCGCTGGTGGAGCGCGCCGCGCAGGACGGAGGTGCCCAGCTTGACCCGGACACCGTCGTCTCGCCCGGGTCCTTCGAGGCTGCGCTGCACGGCGCGGGCGGCGCCGTGGCGCTGGTCGATCGCCTCCTCGACGGCTCGGCACCGACAGGCTTCAGCATCCACCGCCCGCCGGGCCATCACGCCGAGCCGGCCCGCGCGATGGGGTTCTGCCTGTTCAACAACGTGGCCGTGGCGGCCCGCCACGCGCTCGACGTCCGGGGTCTGGACCGGGTCATGATCGTCGACTGGGACGTCCACCACGGCAACGGCACCAACGACATCTTCCACGAGGATCCGCAGGTCCTGTTCTGCTCGGTGCACCAGTCGCCGCTGTACCCGGGAACGGGCGCGGCGCGTGACGTCGGCTCCGGTCAGGCGCGGGGGCTCACCGTCAATGTGCCGGTGGCGCCCGGCGCCGGCGATGAGGAGTTCTGCTCGGTGATCGAGCATGTGGCGGTGCCGCTGGCCCGCGCGTGGGGGCCGCAGCTGCTCCTCATCTCCGCCGGCTACGACGCCCACCGCGAGGACCCGCTGGCCGACTGCCAGGTGACCGATGACGGGTTTGCGGCGATGGCTCGCTCGCTGCGCGCCGTGGGCGGCGAGCTGGGGGCGCCGGTGGGGGCGGTGCTGGAGGGGGGCTATGCGCTCGGGGCGCTGGCCCGGGGGGTGGCGGTGACCATGGAGGGACTCGCCCGCGACGGAGCACCGGGTTCGGTGCCGACGTCGGACGTCGCGGTTGCGGCGCGGGAGCGGCTGGCCGAGTTCTGGCCGGCGCTCTAGGCGAGGAGCTCCGCCCACGCTTCGAGGACCCGCTCGGCCATGACGTCCGACGAGAACTCCTGCGCCCGGGCGCGCCCGGCGATCCGGGGATCGGCGCCATCCAGGTGGGGGGCGAGCGCGGCCCGCCAGGTGGCGGCGTCGAAGGGCGCGCACAGGGTCCCGGCGACGCCCTCCAGCGCCTGGCGGTGGATGCCGACCGGCGTGGCCAGGACGGGGACATCGCAGGCGAGGGCCTCCAGCACGGCCAGGCCGAACCCCTCCCGCTCGGAGGGGACGAGCACCGCGTTGGCGGCGTTGACGTAGAGCGGAACCCGGCCGGGGTCGACGTCGCCGAGGGTCAGGAGCGGGACGTCGCCGGCCGCGGCGAGGGCGCGGTCGTGGCGCTTCTCGGCGCGGGCCGGGTCGGCGGGAAACAGGAGATAGGGCCCGTCGGCATCCAATCCCAGCGCCCGGCGGGCGGTGGCGCGGTCGACGGGATGAAAGCGCCGCGTGTCGACGCCGCACGGGAGGAGCGCCGGGCGGCGCCCGCGGGACGCCCAGCGCGGGACCCGGCCGGCGAGGGACTCGGAGACGACGGCGACCCGGTCGCACCACGGCAGCCCGGCGAGCGTGACCGGCCGAGCGCGCGGATGGGCGAGGTCGGTTCCGTGGAGGGTGACGAGCCGCCGGTGGGCAGGAACCGCCAGCGCCGGCCAGGTGGTCAGTCCGTAATGCGCGTGCACGATGTCGAACCGTGTGCGGCGGTAGCGGGCGCGCAGGGTGCGCGCCGCCCCGGCGTAGCTCCGGTAGCCACCCGGTTCGAAGGCGAACACCTCGATGTCGACCCCCGGCGAGCGCTGCAGCGCCGCCACCTGGTCGGCGACGAACCGGCCGAGCGCCGGGCGCGCGGGCGAGGGATACATGTTGGTGACGATCAGGGCGCGCAACGCTGGAGCGACTGTATCCGCGGCCGACGCGTGCGCCGCGCGCTTTGGCACCATGCAGGAATGGCGCACCGCGCGCAGCTGCCCGTCGGCGTGTTCGATTCCGGCGTCGGCGGCCTCACCGTCCTGCATGAGCTCCTCGTGTCGCTGCCCAACGAGGACTACGTCTACCTCGGCGACACGGCGCGGTTCCCGTACGGCGAGCGTTCGCTGGCCGAGCTGCGCAGCTTCGCCGTCGAGATCGCCGATCACCTGCTCGAGCAGGGGGCCAAGGTCCTCGTCGTCGCCTGCAACGCCGCCAGCTCGGCGGCACTCGACACGCTCGAGCGCCACCTGGAGCAGACGGGCCGCGACGTCGACGTGATCGGCGTCCTCGCCTCCGCCACGCAGCTCGCGGTCGCCGGGAGCCGCAACGGGCGGATCGGGCTGCTGGCGACGCCGGCGACGGTGGCGAGCGGGTCGTACGAGCGCGCGGTGCTGGCCGCAGACCGGCACGTCGTGCTGGAGTCGGTGGCGTGTCCGGACCTGGCGCCGATCATCCAGGGCGGGTTCCCGTTCGACGAAGGCGTCGTGGAGACCGTCCGCGGCTACTGCGCGCCGCTGCGCGACGCCGGCGTGGACACGGTGATCCTCGGTTGCACCCACTACCCGCTGGTGGCGCCGATGCTCCAGCGCATCCTGGGCCGGGACGTGGCGCTGGTGACCTCAGGCGTGGGGGTGGTGCGCGGCGTGGAGCGCGCGCTGGCCGCGCGCGGGCTGCTGAACCCGCGCCGGGACGAGGGCAGCTATCGCTTCGAGTGCACCGGGGACGTCGCCGCGTTCCAGCAGCTGGGGACGCGCTTTCTGCAGATGCCGCTCGGCGAGGTCGTGCGGGTGAACCTCGACATGGAGCTGGCCGCGTGAGCGTGACGTCTCAGAGAAGCTATGGCCGGGCGGCGGGAGAGCTGCGCCCCGCGACCATCGAGCCCGGGTTTGTGCGCACCGCGACGGGGTCGGCGCTGATCTCGGTGGGCGAGACGCGCGTCATCTGCACGGCGTCGGCGCAGGAGAGCGTCCCGCGCTGGCTGACCGGCTCCGGCCGCGGCTGGGTGACCGCCGAATACGGGATGCTGCCCGCCTCCACCGGCGAGCGCAAGCAGCGCGATGTCACCAAGGGCCGTCTCGACGGGAGGTCGGTCGAGATCCAGCGTCTGATCGGACGGTCGCTGCGCGGCGTCGTCGACTTCGAGGCGCTGGGCGAGCGGACGATCTACATCGACTGCGACGTGCTCCAGGCCGACGGCGGCACTCGGTGTGCCGCGATCACCGGCGGCATGGTGGCGCTGCGGCTGGCCTGCGACGCGCTGGTGTCGGCAGGCCTGCTGGAGCGGGTGCCGCTGACCGGCGCGGTGGCGGCCGTCTCCTGCGGGGTCGTCGGCGGCGAGGCGCTGCTCGACCTCGACTACTCCGAGGACTCGACCGCCGAGGTCGACGCCAACGTCGTCATGACCGGCGACGGGGGCCTGGTGGAAGTCCAGGCGACCGCCGAGCGAACCCCGCTCTCCCGCGCGCATCTGGACCATCTGCTGGGGCTCGCCGCGGCCGGTATCGATGAGCTGCGGCGGCTGCAGGACCAGGCGGTCGCCGCTGGGTCTGCGGGACGCTGACCGGCGCGGTGGCAGCGGTCGACGGGATGGAGATGGTGCTGGCGACGCGCAACCCCGGCAAGCTGCGGGAGTTCAATCGCCTCCTGGCGCCGGCGTCGATTGTGGTGGTGCCCCTGCCGGACGATGTCGAGCTGCCGCCGGAGGACGGCGACACGTTCGTCGCCAATGCCCTGCCCAAGGCGCGGGCGGCCGCCGCGGCGACCGGGCGGATCGCCATCGCCGACGACTCCGGGATCGAGGCTTCGGCCCTGGACGGGCGACCGGGGGTGCGGTCCGCCCGGTATGCCGGCGACGGCGCTTCCGACCAGGAGAACCTGGACAAGTTGCTGCGCGAGGCGCCGGCGGGCAGCCCGCTGCGCTACGTGTGCGCGCTGGCCTACGTGGATCCGGAGGGCGGGGTGGAGGAGGTGTTCATCGGTGCCTGTCCCGGGCGGCTCGCCGACACGCCGCGGGGGACGCGGGGGTTCGGCTATGACCCGGCGTTTCTGCCCGACGGCGAGTACGGCGAGCGGACGATGGCCGAGCTCTCGGACACCGAGAAGGATGCGATCAGCCACCGGGCGCGCGCGGTGTCCGAGCTGCTGGCCTGGCTTCACCGGCGCCCGTGACCGCGAGCGCAGAAACCGGCTCAGGCGGCGTCAAGGCCAGGACTGCCGTCCTGTCGGTCATCTCCAACTCGGCGCTGATCCTGCTCAAGGTGATCGCCGGCACGGTGACCGGCTCGGTGGCGATCCTGACCGAGGCCGTCCACTCCAGCATCGACCTGGTCGCCTCGATCGTCGCCTTCTTCTCCGTGCGCAAGGCCGACGAGCCCGCCGACGAGAGTCACCGCTACGGGCACGAGAAGGTTGAGAACCTGGCCGCGGCCATCGAGGGGATGCTGATCCTGGTGGGGTCGGCGGCGATCGCCTTCGAGGCCATCCGCCACCTCATCAACCACGGACAGGTGCGGACCGTGGGGCTGGGAATCGTCGTCATCGCGCTGTCGCTGGCGGTCAACGTCGGGGTCTCGCTGCGGTTGTCGCGCACGGCCAAGCGGACCGGCTCGCCGGCGCTCGCCGGGGACGCAGCCCACCTGGGGACCGATGCGCTGACCGCGGCCGCCGTCCTGGTGGGGCTGGTGCTGGTGGCGGTGACCGGGGCGCAATGGATCGACCCGGTGGTGGCGCTGTGCGTCTCGGCCGTCGTCGTGGTCACCGGCGTGCGGCTGCTGGCCCAATCCTCGCGCATCCTGGTCGACGAGTCGCTGCCGGCCGCCGAGGTGGAGGTGATCCGGCAGGCGATCCAGGGCCTCTCCTCGCACGGCGTCGTCGGCTACCACGAGCTCCGCACCCGGCAGGCCGGCTCCCGGCGCTACATCGACCTCCATGTCCAGTTCCGGGAGGGCACCTCGCTGGAGGAGGCCCACCGTACCGCCCACCAGCTCCAGGATCAGATCAGCTCCCGGCTGGCCGGCGCCGACGTGCTCATCCACCTGGAGCCGGAGGACCGGGTGAGGCCGGGGGAGACGCTGGTGGCCGAGCCGGCGGGCCACCCGGGCCCGTCGCCCCCATGAGCCGGTTCGGCGTGGCCGCCGGGCCGCTCAGACGATGTTGATCGCCGCCGACAGGGCGACGGCGAAGGTCACTCCGGCGTAGCCGTAGTAGCCCTCCAGAACCAGGATCAGGACGGCCACCAGGCAGGCCAGGACCGTCAGCACCCATGCGATACGCCCGAGGTTCACGCGGCCTATTCTCGCCGTCCCCGTGGATGGCTGCGCTGCCGGGGCGGCCGTTCCGGCGGGGAGGTCCGCCGTGGGAGAGGGGGTGGGCCGGCGCAGGGATTGTCGCAAATAGCCAAGAATGGGTAGGGTTATGTCCCGGTGGGGCCGGATCAGGACCAGAATGGCGGCGGCGGGCGGACGCTTCCCCCGTCCCATGTCCGCGGACCGTGTTAGCTTCGACGATTCCTACCAACTTCGAAGGAGGAGCAATGACGAAGTCTGAATTCGTAGATCAGGTCGCCGATCGCGCCGGACTGAGCAAGAAGGACGCCGGCGACGCCGTCGATGCGATGCTGGAGACGATCGAGAGCGCGCTGAAGCGTGGTAGCGACGTCGTCTTCTCCGGATTCGGGAAGTTCAGCGTCTCCAGCCGGAGCGCTCGCGAGGGCCGGAACCCGGCCACCGGCGAGAAGATCCAGATCGCCGCGTCCCGGGTGCCGAAGTTCACCGCCGGCGCCGCGCTGAAGAAGGCCGTCAACTAGCGCCGCGCCGGATGGGTCGCCCCCAACCCGCGGCCGGTGCGCCAACCGCGCCGCGTGGGCTCCGGAGGACGACCATCATCGGTGAACGTGGCTGAACCGGCACAGTCGGTCGCCGTGTCCGCACGGCGACAGCAGAGCGGGGACCCGCCCGCCCGGAGGCGACCGCCAGAGGGCGGGAGCTTCGGCGATCGACTGGCGCGCCGGGTCGCCGAGCGGCGATCGCAGATCGTCCTGGGGCTCGACCCGGACCCCGCCCGCCTGTGGCCCCGGGCCCTCGAGCTGGCCGAGGGCGGCCCGGCCCAACCTGGGCACACGCCTCCGCCCGGACCGCCCGCCCCGCTCGGCCCGCCCGCCCAGCGCGCTGCGCGCGCCGTGGCTGCCCACTGCCGGCTCGTCCTAGAGGCCGCCGCCGGCGAGTGCGTCGCGGTCAAGCCTCAGCTGGCGTGCTTCGAGCGGCTCGGGTCGTTCGGCTGGGCGGCCCTGGCCGAGGTCGTCCACGACGCCGCCGAACACGGCCTGATCGTGATCGCCGACGCCAAGCGCGGCGATATCGACATCTCGGCCCGGGCCTACGCCCAGGCGTTCTTCGGCCACACGCCGACACCGTTCGGCGAGGTCGCCGGTCTCGGCGTCGACGCACTCACGGTCAACCCGCTGCTCGGCCGGGATTCGCTGGCACCGTTCATCGAGGCGGCGCGGGGCATCGGCGGCGGCGTGCTCGCGCTGGTGCGGACCTCCAACCCCGGCGCGGCCGACCTCCAGGACCGGGTCCTGGCCGACGGCACCACCGTCAGCGAGGCGCTGGCGCGCCTGGTCGACGAACTCGGCCGGCCCGGGGTGGGCATGGCCGGTCTGGCCGATGTCGGCGCCGTCACCGGCGCCACCGCCCCGGAGCGGCTGGAGACCCTCCGGCAGGCGATGCCCCACGCCTTCCTGCTGCTCCCCGGCATCGGCCCGCAGGGCGCGAGCGGACGAGATCTCGCTCCGGCGTTCGCGCCCGGGCCGGCGGGCGGGCTGGTGTCGGCGTCGCGGGCAATCGTGTACGCGCATGAGGCGGCTGGGACGGCGGCCGGCGGCGGCGGATCAGGCGCAGCGGACCCGGCCGCCGCCGCCCGGGCCGAGGCGGCTCGCCTGCGCGAGCTGATCTGGGGGCTCTACGCCTGAGGCGGGGCTCGCCGCGGCGCCGCGAGCGCGCCGCTGCCCGCCCGGCCGCCGGTGGAACGGCCGCCGCGTGGTGCTCGACCTGCAGGATCGCCTTCTACGCACCAGTATGATCGGCGTGGGATGGTGGGAAGAAGCGCGCGTCTCATCGCGCCGGCAGCGCTCGCCGCGGTGACTCTGGGGGTATACCTGATCGTGCATTCGACGCTCGCTCCGCACACCCCCGCCCCCACCCACCCCAGTGCGATCATCGTCAACGGCAGGCGCCAGGTGCACCACGTCCGGCGCGGACCCACGTTCTATGTCGTCAAGCCCGGCGACACACTGAGCGCCATCGCCGCCAAGACCGGCGTCAGCATGACCAGCCTGACGAACCTCAACCCATCCCTTTCGTCGTCTCCCAACAGCCTGCAGACCGGACAGCGGCTGAGGCTCCGGCATTGAGCCGGCGAGCCGCTGGTCGACTGCTCGCGACGGCAGCCTGCGTGGCAGGGCTGCTGGGCGCGGCCTGGGCGGCCGGGGTGGGGCCGGCCGCTGCGTCGTCGGCCTCCGTCACGCCCATCAAGGTCGGCTGGCGCCCGCCGCCGACCGGGCTCCCCGTCAATGCCGCGGCCCTGTACGCGCCGCAGACCGGCCAGATCCTGTACTCGGTCAACCCCGACCAGCGGGTCGCGATCGCCAGCACCACCAAGTTGATGACCGCGCTCATCACGCTGGAGCACGTGCACCGGCTCGGCACCGTCTTCGCTCAGAATGACTGGTACCCGGCCGCCGGGGACTCACAGCTGGGCCTGGTTCCCGGGGAGCGGATGACCGTCCACGACCTGCTGCTGGCGATGATGCTGCCCAGCGCCGACGACGCCGCCGAGGACCTGGCCTACAACGTCGGCCACGGGTCGGTCGCCCGGTTCGTCGCCATGATGAACGCCGAGGCGCGCCGCCTCGGTCTGCGCCAGACCCACTACACGACGCCGAGCGGGCTCGACACACCGGGCAATTACTCGAGCGCCGGGGACCTGGTCCGGCTGGCCGAGTACGACCTCACGCATTCCGCCTTCCTCAGGCACGTCGTCTCGCTGAAGGCGGCCGTGGTGAGGGCGGCCGGCCGGCCGGTGAGGATCACCAACCTCAACGATCTCGTCGCCCGTTATCCGTGGATCGACGGGGTCAAGACCGGGCACACCCTGCAAGCCGGTTACGTGCTGGTGGCCTCCGGGCACAGAGGTGGCATGTCGCTGATCAGCGTCGTCCTCGGCACCCCCGGTCAGCAGCAGCGCGATGCCACCAGCCTGGCGCTGCTCGACTACGGCTTCGGCGACTTTGCGATGCGCCGGCCGCTCCGGACCGACCAGGTGCTGGCCCGGCCGGCGGTGCAAGATCAGCCGGGTCAGCGGGTGCCCGTGGCGGCCGAGCGCGGCTTTGCCCGGATCCTGCCGCGGACCGACCGGCTGCGGCTGGTGGTCAAGGTCCCGCGGCAGCTGAGTGCGCCGCTGCCCGCGCAGGCCGTGGTCGGTACCGTCAGCGTCACCGATGGCCGCCGCGTTCTCGACCGGATCCCGCTGCTGCTGACGCGCAAGCTGACCCCCGTCAGCGGGCTGACCAGCGCGGCCCGGTTCATGACCCAGCCGCTCACACTGATCATCATCGTGGCCGCCGTGCTCGGCGGCCTGTTCTGGAGGGGGACGCGCCGGCGCCGGCGCGTGGATCATCAGGGAGGGGAAGTGAAAGCAGCATGATCATCACCGTCACGCTCAACGCGGCGATGGACAAGACCCTGGAGGTGCCGAGCTTCACCCCGGGGCGGCGGCATCGGACGGTCGATCAGACGACGATGCCGGGAGGCAAGGGCGTCAACATCGCCCGGGCCATCAAGCGCCTGGGGCAGCCGGTCATCGCCACCGGCTTCGCCGGCGGTCCGACGGGGAGCCGGATCGTCGAGGCGCTCACCGACGAGGGGATCCTCAACGACTTCGTGCGGATCGCGGACGAGTCGCGCACCAACACCGCGGTGCTCGATCCCACCACCGGTCTGCACACCGAGATCAACGAGCGCGGTCCGGCGGTGTCGACCAAGGAGATGAACCTGTTCCGGGAGAAGCTGCTCTACCTGGCCAAGGGGGCGAGCATCTGCCTGTTCGCCGGGAGCCTGCCCCGGGGCGTGGACCCGGACATCTACTTCACGCTCATCCGCGAGGTCCGCCGGCTGGGGCCGATGACGATCATCGACTCCGACGGCGAGCCGTTGCGCCTGTCGATGCGGGCCGAGCCGGATCTGGTCTCGCCGAACGAGCTGGAGGCCGAGGAGCTCGTCGGTCATGAGTTCAACGACGGCGATGACCGCGCCGGCGCGGTCGTGGAGATGACCCGCCAGGGCGCCCGCGAGGCGATCATGACCGTCTCGGACGGCTGTTACGCGCGCATCTACGAGGGCGGCTCGCCGGCCCTGTACCGCGTGCGGGTGGAGGAGCAGGAGGCGCGCTCGGCGGTCGGCTCCGGCGACGCCTTCCTCGCCGGCTACGTGTCGGCGCGCTACGCCGAGCGCGAGCCGGTCGACTGCCTGCGCTTCGGCGTCGCCTGCGGCGCCGAGTCCACGCAGCATTTCGGCGCCGGAATCCTCGATCCGGCGCGTGTCGACCGCCTGCTCGCCGACGTCGAGTCCGAGCGCCTCCGGGTGGGTGCCCAGATCGGCTGACCGGCCGCTTCACACCTCGCCTCCAACCCCGCAAGCTGCGACGAAATGGCGGGCTGGGCCGTCGGGCCCGCTGCTAGCATCGACAACCCCGTTGGTTGCCGCCATCGGCTGCTTGAATCGTCCGCCGCGACTCTTAGGATGCGTGAATGGAAGTAGAGATCGGCCGCGGTAAGAAGGCCCGCCGCGCGTATGGATTTGACGACATCGCCATTGTCCCGTCACGTCGTACGCGTGACCCTGATGACGTCGACATCTCGTGGACGCTGGGGCCGTACCGGTTCGAGCTGCCGCTGCTCGCGGCCGCCCTCGACGGGGTCGTCTCGCCGGAGACCGCAGGCCTGATCGGCAAGCTCGGCGGCCTCGCCGTCCTCAACCTCGAGGGCATCTTCTGCCGGTATGAGGACGCCGACGCCCAGCTGGAGCGGATCGCCAGCTTCTCGCCGGACATCGCCACGCGGGAGATGCAGGACATCTATCGCGAGCCGGTCAAGCCGGAGCTGATCGCCAGGCGCATCGAGGAGATCAAGGCCCACGGGGTCGTGGCCGCGGCCTCGCTGACCCCGCAGAAGGTGCGCACGCACTACGAGACGGCGCTCGATGCCGGTCTGGACATCCTCGTCATCCAGGGCACGGTGGTCTCGGCCGAGCACGTGTCGCGTGACGAGTCCCGGCCGCCGCTCAACCTCAAGGAGTTCATCCGCGAGCTGGCGCCGACACCCGTCGTCGTCGGCGGCTGTGCCTCGTACCACACCGGCCTGCACCTGATGCGCACCGGCGCCGCCGGTGTGCTGGTCGGCGTCGGCCCGGGCGCCATCTGCACCACTCGCGGCGTGCTGGGGATCGGAGTCCCGCAGGCGACGGCGATCGCCGACGTCGCGGCGGCCCGCTCACAGCACATGCTCGAGACCGGCGACTACGTCAAGGTCATCGCCGACGGCGGCATGCGCAACGGCGGCGACATCGCCAAGGCGATCGCCTGCGGCGCCGACGCCGTCATGCTCGGCTCGGCCCTGGCCCGCGCCTACGAGGCCCCGGGCCGCGGCTACAACTGGGGCATGGCGACGTTCCATCCCACGCTGCCGCGCGGCACCCGTGTCGTCACCAAGCAGAACGGCACCCTCGAGGAGATCATCACGGGTCCGGCCCGGGAGAACGACGGGACGTTCAATCTCATGGGCGGCCTGAGCACCTCGATGGCGACGTGCGGCTACCGGGACATCGCCGAATTCAACCGCGCCGAGCTAATGGTGGCGCCGGCCCTGCAGACCGAGGGCAAGCATCTCCAGCGTGAGCAGGGCGTCGGCATGGGCGCCGGCAGCCGGGGCGCGGCCGTGGGAGTCGCCGATTAGCCCGGAACCGGCGCCGGCGGCCACGCTCAAGGCTCAGGAGGAGCCGAGTGAGGTCCAGGGTGCGCCGATCGACGACGGCTTGGAGGACGTCCGCGCGGCGACCGACGAGGTCGTCGTCCTCGACTACGGCGGCCAGTACTCCCAGCTGATCGCCCGGCGCGTCCGCGAGTGCGGCGTGTTCTCCGAGCTGCTGCCCTACCACGTTGGCGCCGCCGAGGTCGCCCGGCGCCGCCCCAAGGGCGTCATCCTGTCCGGCGGCCCCGCCTCGGTCTACGCCGAGGGTGCGCCGCCGCTCGAGCGCGAGCTGTTGGAGCTGGGCGTCCCGGTGCTGGGCATCTGTTACGGCATGCAGCTCATCGCGCTGGCGCTCGGGGGCCGCGTCGAGGGCGCCGAGGTGGGGGAGTTCGGCCGCTCGCAGCTGACCGTCTCCGAGCCCGGGCGGCTGCTGGCGGGCACCCCGGCCGAGCAGACGTGCTGGATGTCGCACCGGGACACCGTCTTCGCGCCGCCTCCGGGCTTCACCGCGCTGGCGTCCTCGACGGCGTCGCCGGTGGCCGCCTTCGAGTCGCTGGAGCGCGACATCTACGGGATCCAGTTCCACCCAGAGGTCGTTCACACCCCGTACGGCCAGCACGTCCTGACGACGTTCCTGGAGGACGTGTGCGGCTGCGAGCGGGGCTGGAGCGCCGCCTCGGTCATCGAGGATCAGATCGAGCGGATCCGCGCCCAGGTCGGCGACGGGCGAGCCATCTGCGGCCTGTCCGGCGGCGTTGATTCGAGCGTCGCGGCGCTCCTCGTCCACCGGGCGATCGGCGACCGGCTGACGTGCGTGTTCGTCGATCACGGGCTGATGCGCAAGAACGAGGGCGAGCAGGTCGTCTCGGCGTTCCGCGACCACTTCAAGGTGCCCCTCGTCGCCGTCGACGCGTCGGACCGATTCCTGTCACGGCTGAAGGGCGTCAGCGACCCGGAGCACAAGCGCAAGCTCATCGGCGCCGAGTTCATTCGCGTGTTCGAGGAGGAGGCCAACCGGCTCCACGATGTCCAGTTCCTCGTCCAGGGCACGCTCTACTCCGACGTCATCGAGTCCGGGGGTGGCACGGGCGCGGCCACCATCAAGTCCCACCACAACGTCGGCGGGCTCCCGGAGGACCTGGAGTTCGCGCTCGTCGAGCCGCTGCGGGCGCTGTTCAAGGATGAGGTGCGGGCCGTCGGCGCCGAGCTGGGACTCCCGGAGCGCCTCGTGTGGCGCCAGCCGTTCCCTGGGCCGGGACTGGCGATCCGCGTGGTCGGCGGCGAGGCCACGCGTGAGCGGCTCGACATCCTGCGCGAGGCCGACGCGATCCTCCAGGACGAGATCCGCAAGGCCGGCCTGTACCGCGACCTGTGGCAGTCCTTCTGCGTGCTCCCGGACATCCGCACCGTCGGCGTCCAGGGAGACGAGCGCACATACGGCAACGTCATCGCCATCCGCGCGGTCACCAGCGACGACGCCATGACCGCCGACTGGGCGCGGCTGCCGTACGACCTGCTGGAGCAGATCGCCTCGCGGATGATCAACGAGATCCGCCAGGTGGGCCGGGTCGTGCTCGACATCACGTCGAAGCCGCCCGGCACCATCGAGTGGGAGTGAGCCCGGCCGGCGCGGCGGCTCGTCAGCCGCCGGTGGCCGGCGCGCTGGCCACGATCTCGTCCACGTAGGGCGCGAGATCATCCGGCAGCTGGGCCCGCGGGAACCACCGGGCGGTTTCGAGCTCACCGCGGTCGAGCGTCAGCTCCGGGGTCGACAGCTCGGCTCGGAAGCAGTGGATGGTGTCCCGCCGGTGATCGAGCCGCCCGCGCACCTGGCCGATCTCCGCCCAGGGCGCGCCATCGAGGCCCAGCTCCTCGCTCATCTCGCGGTGCGCCGCGGACAGCGGCGACTCGCGCCGCTTGATCGACCCGCCCGGCACATCCCAGGACCGGCGGCCGTAGGTGTGACGAACGAGCAGCACCCGGTCATGGTCGGTGACCAGGCATTTGACGCCCTCCTTGTGCGGCCGGGCCAGGAACCAGAAGACCTGGAGCATGCGAAAGGCCAGCCGGTACCCCAGCCGGCGAATCCTCACCGTCATGGACACAGCCATAGGGTAGGTCCTGACGGCGGCGCGTTCGGCCCAGCCGGGCGCCCCCGGCCGAGGGCGGCTATCATCGAGGCGAAGTCGCGCGACCAACCGCGCGACTTTATGCGTGCAATGAAGACCTACGTAGCCAAACCCACCGATCGCGAGCGCAACTGGCTGGTCGTCGACGCCTCCGGTCTGACGCTCGGCCGGCTTGCCACCCAGATCGCGGACGCGCTCCGCGGCAAGCGCAAGCCCACCTACACGCCGCACATCGACACCGGCGACTTCGTAATTGTGGTCAATGCCGAGAAGATCTCCGTGACCGGCAAAAAGCTGTCCGACAAGCGCTACTACCGCCACTCCGGCTATCCCGGCGGCCTGAAGTCGCGCTCGCTCAACGACATGCTGGAACGCCGTCCGGAAGAGGTGATCCGGCTGGCGGTCAAGGGGATGCTGCCCCGCAACCGCCTCGCGCGCAAGCAGCTGACCAAGCTGAAGGTCTACGCCGGTCCGGAGCACCCGCACGCCGCCCAGCAGCCGCAACCGATGGAGATCGCGAAGTGAGCGAAGCAGAGAACCCTCAGGACGGGTCGCGGGACGACGAGCGCGAGAGCGCCGCCGCCGACATGACGGCTGAGAGCGCCGAGGAGTCAACGCCCGCCGCCGAGGAGCCCACGCCCGCGCCGCCCGCGGCCCCGCAACCGGCTGCCGAGGAGCCCACGCCCGCGCCGCCCGCGGCCCCGCAACCGGCTGCCGAGGAGCCCACGCCCGCGCCGCCCGCGGCCCAGCGCGCCGAGCCTGCTGCCGCGGGAGCTGACGAGGAGGAGATCGAGATCGCTCCCCGTCAGCGCCCGGAGATTCCTGGCGCCGACCTGATCCCGGATCTCGTCTCCGACGCCGAGGAGTTCCTGGATGCCGAGGCTCGCGCCGCCGCCGAGGCGGAGGCCGAGGCCGAGGCAGCGCGCGCCCGGGAGGAGGGCGAGGAGGAGGAGGCCCAGCCGATCGCCGATGCGGCCATCGACCTGGCTGCCGGCGCTCGCTATACAGCGACGGGCAAGCGCAAGACGGCGGTCGCCCGCGTCATCCTCAAGCCCGGCACGGGCTCATACGCCATCAACGGCAAGCCGCTCGAGGCCTTCTTCCCCCGGGAGACGCTCCAGCGCATCATCCGCCAGCCGCTCGAGACCGTCGGCTACGAGTCGAGGATGGACGTCGTCGCCCGGATGCACGGAGGCGGTGTGGCCGCCCAGGCCGGGGCCCTGCGCCACGGCATCTCGCGTGCCCTGCTGGAGGCCGATCCCAACCTGCGCGGCGAGCTCAAGCGCCGCGGCTTCCTGACCCGCGATCCGCGCGTCAAGGAGCGCAAGAAGGCCGGACTGAAGAAGGCGCGCAAGCGCCCGCAGTTCTCGAAGCGCTGACGTTCGCATGGGGCGCCAGCTTTTCGGCACCGACGGGGTCCGGGGCCGCGCCGGAGAGTTCCTGACCGCGGAGTTGGCGTTGGCCATCGGCCGCGCCGCGGTGGAGCGGTCAGATCTGACTCCGCGCGATCGATCAGGCGCATCCGGCCGCGCGCAGGTCCTGATCGTGCGTGACACCCGCGAGTCCGGCGAGATGCTCGAGTGTGCGCTGGCCGCGGGGGTCACCGAGGCCGGCGGCGACGCCCTGCTCGCCGGCGTCCTGCCGACCCCGGCGGCGCCGCTCCTGGTGCGCCGGCACGGCCTTCAGATGGCGGCCGTCGTCTCGGCTTCCCACAATCCCTACGAGGACAACGGGATCAAGCTGTTCGCCTCCGACGGCTTCAAGCTCGACGACGCCACCGAGGACGAGATCGAGGCCTCCCTCGGCCGGCCGCTGCCGCTGCCCGCCCACATCGGCCGGGTCCGCCCGCTTGACGATGCCCTGGAGGACTACCTGCAGGCGCTCCAGACGCGCTTTGGCGCCCTTGACCTCACGGGCCGCCGCATCCTGCTGGACTGCGCCAACGGCGCCACCTACCGGGCGGCGCCGGAGATCTTCGCCCGCCTGGGCGCCGACGTCGAGGTCATGGCCGACCAGCCGGACGGCTGCAACATCAACGACGGGTGCGGCTCCACCCACCTGGAGGGCGTGGTTGCGCGCGCCGTGGCCGGCGGGTTCGACCTCGCGTTCGCCTTCGACGGCGACGGCGACCGGGTCCTGGCGGTCGACGGCGACGGGACGGTCGTCGATGGCGACGAGCTCGTCGCCCTGGCCGCGCTCCACCTCCACGCCCGCAACCGCCTGCCCGGGTCCGGGGTGGCGGTCACGGTCATGACCAACTACGGCTTCCACACCGCGATGAAGAGCGCCGGCGTCAACGTGGCCACGACCGCCGTCGGCGACCGCTACGTGCTCGACGAGCTGCGCCGGCGGGGCTGGGCCCTGGGCGGCGAGCAGTCCGGGCACATCATCGAGCTCGGCTTCGGACCGTCCGGGGACGGGATCGCCAGCGCCCTGCTGACCCTGGAGGCGCTCGGCGGCCGCGACCTGCGTGAGCGGGGAGCGATGGAGAAGCTGCCCCAGCGGCTGGTCAACATCCGCGCCCCGGATCGTCAGGCGCTGACCTCGGCGATGGCGGCCGACGACCTGACGGCGGCGATCGAGGCCGAGCAGGCGGCGCTCGAGGGCCGGGGGCGCGTCCTGGTCCGGGCATCCGGCACCGAGCCGCTCATCCGGGTGATGGTGGAGGCGCCCAGCGAGCAGGAAACAGACGACGTCTGTGGAAGGCTCAGCGACGTGGTGAGCACCATCCTCGGTCACTGACGGCGGTCCGCTAGTTTCGCCCGGCGGCGGTCGTTAAACTCTTGCATCCCTGTGCCGATGGGGACCGGGCCGGACGGGGGCCGTCCCGGATCGGCCGTGAACGGCTTTACTCCTGGAGGAACACGTATGTGCGGCATCGTCGGCTATGTAGGGCCCCGGAAGTCCCGGCCCCTGCTCCTGGCGGGGCTGGAGAAGCTCGAATACCGGGGCTATGACAGCGCCGGCATCTCGGTGCTCGACGGTCCCCGCGTCGACGCCGTCCGCGCCGTCGGCAACCTGGCGCAGCTGCGCGGGGCGATCGCCCGGCGCGAGGAGGCGCTCGCCGCGCGCAGCTCGGACGGGCCGGCGGTCGCGGTCGCGGAGCGGCCTCCCGCGGAGACCGGCATCGGCCACACCCGCTGGGCCACCCACGGCCGGGTGACCGAGGAGAACGCCCATCCCCACTACGACACCACCGACAGCGTCCACATCGTCGTCAACGGGATCGTCGAGAACTACATCGCCCTGAAGGCCCGGCTCGTCCAGGAGGGCGCCGTCTTCACCTCGGAGACCGACGCCGAGGTCATCGCTCACCTCGTCGCCCACTACTACGACGGCGATCTCCTGGAGGCGGTCCGCGCCGCCTACGCCGAGCTCCGCGGCCACTACGCGTTTGTGGCCATGACCGCGCACGAGCCAGGGCTGCTCGTCGGCGCGCGCAAGGAGTGCCCGCTCATCGTCGGCCGCGGCGAGGGCGAGACGTTCATCGGCTCGGCCATCCCGGCGTTCCTCCGTGAGACTCGGCGGGTCCAGTACATGGAGGACGACGAGCTCGTCGTCCTGCGCCCGGACGGGGCGGAGTTCTTCACCCCGGACGGCCGGCCGGTCGCCCGCGAGATCGTCGAGATCGACTGGGACGGCGACACCGCCGAGAAGCAGGGCTTCGAGACGTTCATGCTCAAGGAGATCCACGAGCAGTCGTCGGCGGTGGCCGAGACGATCGGCGAGCGGGCGGCCCGCGGCTGGGGGATCGACCTGGGCGAATTGACCCCACCCACCCACCGCGCTGCCACCCCCATCGACGACGACCTGCTGCGCCGCATCCGCCGTGTCGTCATCGTCGGCTGCGGGACCGCCTACCACGCCGGTCTCATCGGCCGCTACGCGATCGAGCAGTGGGCCCGCGTTCCCGTCGAGGTGGAGATCGCCTCCGAGTACCGCTACCGCAACCCGGTGGTCGGCCCGGACGACCTGGTCATCGGCATCTCCCAGTCCGGGGAGACGGCGGACACCCTGGCGGCGATGCGCACCGCCCGCTCCCGCGGCGCCGCGGTGCTGGCGGTCACCAACGTCATGGGGGCGCAGGCCACCCGCGAGGCCGACGGCGTCCTGTACACGCGGGCCGGGCTGGAGATCGGCGTGGCCGCCACCAAGACGTTCGTCAGCCAGATCACCGTCATGTACCTGATTGCGCTCCGGCTGGCCGAGCTGCGAGGCACGATGGACCGCACCGAGCTCAAGCCCCACATCTCCGAGCTCAAGCGGCTCCCGCACCGGATCGCCGAGCTGCTCGAGCGCGACGTGGCGGGGATCGAGGACATTGCGCGGGCCCATTACCGCGCCGAGTTCTTCCTGTACCTCGGCCGGCATGTCGGCCTCCCCATCGCGCTCGAAGGCGCGCTCAAGCTCAAGGAGATCTCCTACATCGCCACCGACGCCTACCCCGCGGGGGAGATGAAGCACGGGCCGATCGCGCTCCTGGACGAGAACACCCCCGTCGTCGTGGTGGCCACCGAGTCGCCGGTGCTCGACAAGGTCGTGTCCAACATCCAGGAGGTGCGGGCCCGCGGGGCGCGCGTCATCGCCGTCGCCACCGAGGGGGACGACCGGATCGGCGAGCACGCCGACGAGGTCATCCGCATCCCTGAGACCGACTGGATGCTCGCGCCACTGCTGGCGGTCATCCCGCTGCAGCTGCTCGCCTACAACATCGCGCGCCTCCGGGGTCTCAACGTCGACCAGCCGCGCAACCTGGCCAAGACCGTCACCGTCGAGTGAGCTCCGACCGTCCGGCCGGGCTGGGGATCGGCCTCGACCTGCTGGACATCGGTCGCCTGGAGCGGGCGCTGGAGCGCCGCCCCCGGCTCGCAGAGCGCCTGTTCACCGACGGCGAGCGCACCTACGCGGCCGGGCGGGCCCGGCCCGGCCAGCACCTGGCGGCCCGGTTCTGCGCCAAGGAGGCGGTGGCCAAGGCGCTGGGCCTGGAGGCGTGGAGCTGGCGCGACATCGAGGTGGTCGCGACGCAGGCCGCTCCCGTCGTTGCGCTCCACGGAGCGGTGGCCCGCCGCGCCGCCGAGCTCGGAGTGGAGGTGCGGATCTCGCTGACGCACACCGGCGTCCAGGCCGGGGCAGTCGCGATAATCGCTCCCGTATGAGCGAGACGGCCCTGCGCCTGCCTGATTGGCTGACCCCGCTGCTGGACGCCGAGCAGCAGCGGGCGGCTGACGCCTGGGCGATCGACGAGCGGGGAATCCCGTCCCTCGAGTTGATGGAGCGTGCCGGCGCCGGCCTGGCCGGCCTCGTGCAGCGTCAGGCGCCGGAGGGGCGTATCACCGTTGTGGTGGGCAAGGGCAACAACGGCGGGGACGGCCTCGTCGTCGCCCGGTTGCTGCGCGCGGCCGGCCGCGAGGTCGATGTCCGGCTGCTCAGCGCTCCGGACGAGCTGCGCGGGGACGCCCGGGCGAACCTGGACCGGCTCCCCGGGGCGCCGGCGCAGCCGTTTTCCGCGGGCGCCCTCGCCGGGGCCGCGGCCATCGTCGACGCCATCCTCGGCACCGGCTTCTCCGGCGCGCCGCGCGACCCGGCCCGGGGCGCCATCGACGCGATCAACGCCGGGGGTGAGGAGGCCGTGGTCATCGCCTGCGATGTTCCCAGCGGCGTCGATGCGTCGACCGGTGAGGTTGTCGGCGCCGCCGTGCACGCCGCGGCCACCGGCACGTTTCACGGCGCCAAGCCCGGCCTGTGGATCTCCCCCGGCAAGGCTCACGCCGGCGCGGTCGAGGTGATCGACATCGGCATCCCGCCGGGCGTGCCGGTGCAGCCATGGATCGGACTGATCGAGGCGGACGTGACCGGTCGCATTCCGCGCCGGGGCTCGGATTCGACGAAGTTCGCCGCCGGGGCCGTCGTCGTCTGCGGCGGGTCGGCCGGCCTGACCGGCGCGCCGAGCATGGCCTGCGAGTCGGCGATGCGGGCCGGCGCCGGCTATGTCACCGCGCTCATCCCGGCGTCGCTGAACCTGGTGTTCGAGGTGCGGCTCCTGGAGGCGATGTCGGTGCCGCTCCCGGACGCCGGCGGGTCGCTGGCGCCCGAGGCGCTCGACACCGTCCTGGAACGGGCAGAGCGGGCGAACGCGCTCGTGCTCGGCCCCGGTCTCGGTCGCGCGGACAGGACGTTTGAACTGGCCCGGGCCGTCGCCGGGCGCGCCGCGGTCGCCCTCCTGCTCGACGCCGATGGGCTCAACGCCCACGCCGGGCGCCTGGAGTCGCTCGCCGGCCGCTCGGCGCCGACCGTGCTGACCCCCCACGCCGGCGAGCTGGCCCGGCTGCTTGGCTGCGACAGCTCCGAGGTGGCCGCACACCGGCTGGCGTGTGCCCGGCGGGCGGCCGCCGAGGCCGAGGCGATCGTCGTCCTCAAGGGTGACGACACCATCGTCGCCGCCCCGGACGGCCGGGTCGGCGTGAGCCGCGGCGGGGCGCCGGCGCTGGCCACGGCCGGCACGGGTGACGTGTTGTCTGGGGTGATCGGTGCCTATTTGTCAAAACGCATGGACCCGTTCGACGCGGCCTGCGCCGGAGTGTTCGTGCACGCGCGGGCCGGGCAGCTCGCCGCGCGGGCGATCGCCACCGAGGGCGTGATCGCCCGCGATGTGATCGAGCAGCTCCCGCGGGCCCGCGGAGCCTAATGTCCCGTCCGGAAAACTCGCTGGCAGTCGAGGCGCCCCTGGCGGCGCCTGGCTGCGTCCTCGGATCCTCGTGTGGCGCTGCCACACGTCGGATCCTGCGTCCTTGCCATGCATCCACCAGTGGCACCTCTTGGTGCCACCGAATTTACCGGACGGGACACTAGTCGTGCCGCTGCGCGCGCTTGCCCGCGTCAATGTGGCCGCCATCGAACGGAACGTCGGCCTCCTGCGCTCCCGGGTCGGTCCGCGGACGCAGCTGTGCGCCGTGGTCAAGGCCGACGCCTCCGGACACGGGGCGGTCCCGGTCGCGCGCGCGGCGCTCGCCGGGGGTGCCAGCTGCCTGGCGGTGGCGACGGTGGGCGAGGCGGCCGAGCTGAGAGAGGTCGGGTTGACCGCCCGGGTGCTCATCCTCGGCGCCATCTCCCGCGACGAGCTCCCGGTCGCCGTCGCCGCCCGGGCCGAGATCGTGGCCTGGACCGAGCGGTTTGTCGCCGACCTGGCCCGGCTGGCCGACGGCGCCGGTGGGCCGGATCCGATTCCCGTCCACGTCAAGCTCGACAGCGGCATGGGGCGCCTGGGCACCCGGGAGACCGGCGAGGCGGTCGCGGTGGCCGAGCTGGTGCTGGCCCGGGGCCCCGGGCTGGCGCTCGTCGGCGCCATGACGCACCTGGCGACCGCCGACGACGATCCGGACTTCGTCGCCGAGCAGCTGGCGGTGTTTGCGCCGTTTGCCGAGCGGCTGCGCCGGCAGATCCCCGGTCTGCGGGTCCACGCGGCCAACAGCGCCGCGACGCTGCGCACGCCGGCCAGCCACCTCGACTTCGTGCGCTGCGGGATCGCGCTGTACGGCTGCGATCCGATGAATGTCGATCCGGCGCCGCACGGGTTGGAGCCGGCGCTCGAGCTGACGTCGTACGTCGCCGCGCTCAAGCCGATCCGGCCCGGGCAGAGCGCGGGCTACGGCCGCCGGTTCGTCGCCGAGCGTGCGACGTGGCTGGCCACGCTGCCAATCGGCTACGCCGACGGTGTACGCCGCGCGCTGACCAACAACTGCGACGTCCTGATCGAGGGCCGGCGGTATCCGCTCGTCGGCACCGTCAGCATGGACAACGTGACCGTCGACGTCGGCCCGGTTCCGGTCGTCGGCATGGGCGGCCGGGCGGTTCTCATCGGCCGATCCGGAGATGAGCGCCAGACCGCCGAGGACATCGCCAACCGGATCGGCACGATCAACCACGAGGTCCTGTGCGGGATCTCCGCGCGCGTCCCGCGCCGGTATCACCGCGATGGGGTGCCGGAGCCGTGAGCGATCCGCTGGGCACGCTGGCTGGCATCGCCGGCGAGGGGTGGCTCGTCGGCGGGGCCGTCCGCGACCGCGCGCTCGCTCGGGAGACGGGCGACTTCGACGTGGCGCTGGCGCGCGCGGTGCCGGACACCGCGCGAGCGCTGGGGCGGGCCGCCGGCGGATACGCCTTTGAGCTGTCCGAGGCGTTCGGCGCCTGGCGCGTCGTCGCTCACGACCACAGCTGGCAGGTCGACCTGCTCCCGCTCGACGGGACCACCATCGAGGAGGACCTCTCGCACCGTGACCTGACCATCAACGCCATCGCGGCTCCCCTCGGCGGCGAGGGGTATGTCGACCCGTTCGGCGGCCTGGAGGATCTGGGCCGCCGCCGGCTGCGCCGCGTCCGCGACGACGCGTTCGAGCGCGACCCGCTCCGGACGCTGCGGCTGGCGCGGCTCGCCTGCGAACTGGAGTTTGAGGTGGAGGGGCGGACCCTGGAGCTGGCCCGGGCGAGCGCGCCCCGGCTGGCCGAGGTGGCGACTGAGCGCGTGTTCATCGAGTTGCGGCGGGTGATGGTGGCCGACCGGGTGCTGGCGGGCCTCGAGTTGATGGACGCGGTCGGTGCGCTCGACGCCGTGCTGCCGGAGCTCGGAGCGCTCCGGGGCGTGGAGCAGAGCCGCTTTCACCACCTGGACGTCTTCGAGCACACCCTGGCGGTCGTTGAGGCGGCGGTGGAGCTGGAGCGTGAGCCGGACCGTCTCGCGGGGGCGCAGGCCGATGCCCTTCAGCGGCGCCTCGCCCAGCCGCTCGCCAACGAGCTGACGCGAGCCCACGCGCTTCGCTTCGGGGCCCTCCTGCACGACATCGCCAAGCCGCAGACCCGGGAGGTGACTCCGCAGGGGCGGGTGACGTTCATGGGACATGACGCCAGGGGCGCCGAGCTGTCGGCGGCCATCCTGGGGCGCCTGCGGGCGAGCGAGCGACTCCGCGAGCACGTCGCCGCCCTCACCCGCCACCACCTCCGCCTGGGGTTCCTCGTCCATGAGATGCCGTTGAGTCGCCGGACCATCTACGACTACCTGCACGTGACCTCGCCGGTCGCCGCCGACGTCACCGTGCTCAGTGTCGCCGACCGGCTGGCGACGCGGGGGGACAACTCCGAGCGGGCCATCGCCCGGCATCTGGAGCTGGCGCGCCAGATGCTGGCCGAGGCGCTCGCCTGGGAGGCCGACCCGCCGCGCCCGCCGGTCCGCGGGGATGAGCTGGTCCGGGCGCTGGGGATCCGGCCGGGGCCGGTCGTCGGCGGCCTGCTGGCGGAGCTGGAGGCGGCGAGCTTCAGCGGCGAGCTGGCCGGCCCCGAGGAGGCGATCGAGCGCGCCCGGCAGCTCATCGAGCCGGGCAGCGGCTGAATCCCTCGCCGGGGAACGCTGGATATTCTCCCGGCGATGAGCGATCCCAACTGCCTGTTCTGCAAGATCGTCGCGGGCGAGGTCCCGTCCCAGCGCGTCGATGAGGACGAGCGCACGGTCGCGTTCATGGACATCAATCCGGCCACGCGCGGCCACGCCCTGGTGGTGCCGCGCACCCACGCCGCCAATCTCCTGGAGATCGAGCATGACGATCTGGCGGCGACGATGGCGGCCGCGCAGCGTCTCGCCCGCACCGTCATCGAGCGCCTCGGCGCCGATGGGGTCACGCTGATGAACAGCTGCGGTGCGGCGGCCTGGCAGACCGTCTTCCATTTCCACATCCACGTCATCCCCCGGTATGACGGCGATCCGCTGCGCCTCCCGTGGACGCCGGCGCCCGGGGACGCGGACGAGATCGCCGCCACCGCGGACGCCCTGCGATGAGCGGCGAGGTGGGCGGGGTCGTATCCGTGGCCCGCGAGGAGGGCCTGGCCGTCGTCACGTTCGACTCGCCGCCGCTCAACCTGTTCGATGCGCTGCTCTCGGAGGCGCTGGACGCCGCGGTCGCCGACCTGGAGGCGGATCGGCCGCGCGCCGTCCTGTTCCGGGCCGAGGGCCGCGTCGTCAGCGGCGGGGTCGACGTGTCGCTGTTCGCCGCGTTGTCCGGGCCGGAGGAGGCCGCGGCGACGTTTCGTGAGCTCGTCGAGCTGGCCCGGCGCGTCGACCGGCTCCCATGTCCGACCGTGTTCGCTGCCCACGCGCTGTGTCTGACGTGGGCGTTCGAGCTGGCGCTCGCGTGCGATCTGATCGTGGCGGCGCGGTCGGCGAGCTTCGGCCTGGTGGAGAAGGTGATCGGCCTGACGCCGGCGATGGGTGGGACCCAGCGGCTGGCCGAGCGCGCCGGGAGCGGCCGCGCCAAGGAGTTCGTCATGGCCGGACGGCCGTTTGCCGCCGAGGAGCTGGAGCGCTGGAACGTCGTCAACCGCGTCCTGCCGGACGAGGGGTTCGACGCCTCCGCGCGGACGCTGGCGCGTGAGCTGGCCGACGGACCGACGCTCGCCCACGCGGCCACCAAGCAGGTCGTCCGTGACTACCTGGAGGGCGGGGTCGAACTGGCCAACGAGCGGGTGAGCGACGTGGCCGGAGAGCTGTTCGCCACCGAGGATCTGCAAGCGGCGGTGCAGTCGTTTCTCGACGAGGGCCCCGGCAAAGCCACCTTTCTGGGGCGCTGAAGTGCAAATTCCCTACCACTGGCGCGCTCTCCCTGGTACGTTTCCCGCGTCCAATCGGGGCACAGGGCCTCGAGCGGGGTCTACAGCAGTTGCGCCGAAGGGATAGACATGGCAACAGGTACGGTCAAATGGTTCAGCGACGACAAGGGGTTCGGCTTCATCACGCCGGACGACGGAGGTCGCGACCTGTTCGTGCATTTCACGGGCATCAACGGCGACGGGTACCGGTCGCTGCCTGAGGGATCGAAGGTCTCCTACGAGGAGGAGGCCGGCCCCAAGGGGCCGAAAGCCGTCAACGTCACCAAGATCTGAGCGCTGACACGCGGCCGTCCGCGGCCTGGTCGAGCCCGCCGGTCAAGGCGGATATACGGCGTTTGCGGTATGTCCGCCGCGGTTCGTCAGCCGCAACTGCCGTCCCCCGGGAGTGTTCAGTAGACGATGACCAAACGTATTCCACTCGCACTGGCCGCCCTGACCGGCGCGATCGCGCTGATCATTCCGGCGGCCGCCTCGGCGCAGATCGTCGAGCTCGGTAACACGCGCACGCCGATCGCCGCGCCCACATGCCCGTCCGGTGTCTCGCCGGCGCAGTGCTTCATCATCCTGACCCGGACCACGGCCGTTCAGACCGTGTCTGACGGGGTGCTCAACCCCACCAAGGTCAAGAAGGCCGGCTGGGTTGTCGCCTTCACCGTGGGCCTGTCCAAGCTCTCGAACAACCCCAAGACCGAGACCAGCTACCTCCACACCCTGGACGCCGCCTACGGTGGGCCGCCCCAGGTGGCCCTGACCGTCCTCAAGCCCGGGCCGAAGAACCGCTACACGGTCGCGGCCGAGAGCGGCGTCTATCACCTGATCCCGTTCCTCGGCCAGGTGCTCCAGGAGCCACTCTCGCTCCCGCCGTCCTTCTCGACGTTCACGGCGCTGCCCGTCCAGCCGGGCGAGGTCATTGGTCTGACCGTGCCGACCTGGGCCCCGGTCCTGTCCTACAACCTGGACACCAGCAAGTTCGCCTACCGCCAGAGCCGCATGGCCAATTGCAAGAACGCAGCCGGCACCGAGACGGCGCAGATGACGGTCGGCGCCAGCACCCGGTATCTGTGCAATTACACCGGCACCCGGGTCGAGTACACCGCCACCGAGATCGTCAACCAGGCGTACCCCAAGACGTACGTGCACTCCAAGCGGCGGCCCCGGTAGGGGGCCCGCCGGGCGCGCGTCGGAGGCCCGCCCGGGCGCTGGCACCGGCGCCCCGCACCGGCGCCGCGCGTCGGAGGCCCGCACCGGCGCCCCGCGTGGGAGGCCGCCCGGGCGCCCGCATCCCCGCATCGGCGCCCCCACCGCGATGAATGGTGATTCATGGGCGGGGGGTGCCCATGAATCACCAAAGTTCGTATTCGGAGAGCCAGTGCGACCGTCAGCAGGCGCCGGGGTTCTGCTGGCAGAACGCCGAGCCGAGCCCGGCACCGCCGTTCGCCGACGTGCTGGTCCCCCCGGTCGCGCCCGCGCCGCCGCCGGTGGCGCCCGCGCCGCCGGACGGCGTGGTGCCCGCGCCCGCGGCGGGCGTCGTGCCGGTGCTGGGCGCAGGGGTGGCTGCGCCGGCGGCCGGCGTCGTGGGGACGCTCGCGCTCGTCGCCGTCCCGGAGCTCGTGGTCGACGTGGAGCTGGAGCTGGAGCTGTTGGCGGCGGTGGCGGGGATGTTGCCCGCGGACGCGCCGGACGTCGGCACCGTGAACGCCGGCGCGCCGGATGTGTTGTTGGTGCTGGAGCCGCCTCCGCCGCAGGCGCTGACGCCGAGGGCAAGGACAGCCGAGACCGCGATCGCGGACAGGGTCCTGGCTCTGCCGGTCACGGGCGTGCTCATGCCCCGGGAACAGGTCTCAGGAGCCGAGCGGCTCCATGCGCCTGCCACAGTGCGGGCAGTCGTTGAGATCCTTCTGCGTGAGCTGGTCGCACCAGTTGCAGAACCGGAGGTTCTCGATCATCCAGGGCAGCTCCGAGGCGGTGGGAGCCAGCGGCAACAGCTCGGCGACCACCTCCAGCGGCTCACCCGTCTCCCGGTCCAGGTAGATCTCATCCGGCTCGGCCTGCATGATGACCTCGCGGCCCGTCGAGGGCGTACGCATCCGGTACTTCTGGCGCAACCTCATGGCGAGCCATCCTACCAGTGGCCCGGGCAGCGACGACGCCTCACGAAGGGGGGATCGAAGCACACCCGCCGCGTCCTCAAGTAGAGTGCCGGGTGGAGAGAATGCTGCAAGGCTCAGCACGTGTACGCCGACTGGTCACCGTGTTCGTCGCAGGCGTCGCCCTGCTTGCGACGCTCAGCGGCTGTGCCGTCAAGCACCCTGTCGCCAATGTGGTGGACGGGAAGATCCTGTTCCAGAAGTCGTGCGGGTCATGCCACACGCTCAGTCACGCCAGCACGACCGGGACCACCGGGCCGAATCTCGATGATGCGTTCCGCCAGGACCGGTTCGACGGGATGAAGAGCACGTCGATCCAGGGACTCGTGGACTACTGGATCAAGTACCCCAACTCCGAGGGCGTCATGCCGGGGATGCTCCTCAAGGGCCAGGACGCGCAGGATGTCGCCGCCTACGTCGCGACGGTGGCGGCGCGGCCCGGCAAGGACACCGGCGCGCTCGCCGCGGCCGGGGGCGTGCAGGGCACATCGGCGGCCGCCGGCAAGGCGGTCTTCACCGGCGTCGGCGGCTGTGGCGGCTGCCACACGCTGGCGGCGGCCGGGACCAACGGGACTGCCGGGCCCAACCTGGACACCCGGCTGCGCACCGACTGCGCCACGGCGCAGTCCAAGAATATCCGCGGCGCGACACTGCAGAAGTGCATCTACACCGCCATCACCAAGCCCTACGCCTACATCCCCAGCGGCTTCCAGGCGGGTGTGATGCCGTCCAACTTCGCCCAGTCGCTGAAGCCGAACGAGATAACGGCACTCGTCAACTTCATCTCGTCGGCGGCGAAGTAGCCCCTGCCCCTGCGCGCTCGCGCAGCCGCTCCAGCAGCTCGTCGCCGCGTCCCGCCGCCACCGCCCGCCCGGCGCGGCGCTCGTCGAGCTCAAGACCGTGCTCCCCGGCGTAGTCGAGCAGGGCCTGGCGCTGTTCGTTCTCATTGGCGACACGCAGGAACAGCCAGCAGAACAGGCCGATGGTGAGCAGGCTCTCCTCCACCATCATCAGCCCCCCGGCAGCGACCTGATCGGCGGTGGGGCTGATGTGCCACAGCGCATCGCCCGGCAGGTAGTACGGGTAGAAGACGGTCCCGCCGAAGATGAGGATGTTGGCGAGCACCGTGCCGACGAGCCGGACCGCGATGATGAACGCCAACCGGGCCCAGTTTCCGAACCAGCTCGGCTTGGGCAGCGGTCCCAGCAGGGCCATCCACACGGCCATCCCAAAGGCCAGGAAGGTGGCGTGCTCCAGGGCGTGAAGCGCGTTGTGGCGCAGTGCCGCCTGATACAGGTAGGGCGAGTGCCAGGCGTAGAAGTTCACCGCCCACAGGACGAGTGCCACCACCGGATGGGTGAGCACGCGCAGCCGGGCGACGACCGGGTTGCGCAGCAGCGGAGCGATCAGAGGGCCGGTCAGGCCGAGCACCAGGAACAGCGAGGCGAGATCGCCGATCATCAGATGCTCGGCCATGTGGGCGACCAGCAACTGATCTGACAGGGTGTCGACCGGCGGGCTGACCGCGATCTCCAGCACCACCAGCCCGGCGATGAAGCACGCCCGCCGCCACCCTGGGACCGGTCGGCGTTCGCGGGCCAGGGCGCGAGCGCGGAGGTGATACGGCACCCACGCCAGCACGATGAGGACCGGAAAGCCGATCGTCTGAAACACGACTAGTGTCCCTCGATTGCCAGCGAATTTGCCTGACGGGGCACTAGACCGCCTGGATGATCAGCACCACCACCGCGATGACGGCCACCAGCGCCACAAACCACACCAGAAAGCCGAACGCCGCCGCCTCGGAGCGGATGGGGTTCGGTGGAGTCAGCGGAACCTTCATGGACCGCCTCACAGAGACGGCGGATACGTCAGCGCGTGCGGGGTCACGGCGCGGAGAGAGCGGCGAGACCGGTCACAGCACGTACACCGTGGTGTAGACGATGACCCACATGATGTCGACGAAGTGCCAGTAGATCCCCGGCACCTCCATGCCCTGGTGGCGCTCCGGCGAGTAGTGACCGCGGAAGGAGCGGATGGTCACAATCAGGAGCAGACACAGGCCGATGAACACGTGCGCGCCGTGCAGACCGGTCAGGGCGTAGAAGACCGAGGACTGGGCGGCATAGCGCGGGGCGAAGCCGATGTGGATGTACTCGTTGACCTGGACGGTCAGGAACGTCAGTCCGAGCAGGAACGTCGCCACCATCCCCGCCTTGAGACCGAACCGGTTGCCCTTCTTGATCGACGTCAGCGCCCAGTGGATGGTGAGCGAGGAGGAGAGCAGGATGGCGGTGTTCACGCCGGCGACCGCCTCCGGCAGCTTCGTCCCCGGCGCCGGCCATGGGTTGTGGCTGACGACGCGGATGAAGAAATAGGCGGTGAAGAACGCGCCGAAGATCATCACCTCGGACATGATGAACAGGAGCATCCCCAGCGTCGGCGCCTCGACGCGTGAGGAGCGGTGCGCCGGAGGTGGCCCGTGATGCTCGGCGTGAGCGAGGGAGGCGGCTTCCATGGTCTCTTTTCAGTCCTCCTCGTACACGGCGCCTACGCGGTGGCTCGCACTGGGTCACGGTGGACGACGTGGTCGACCTCCCTGCCGCTGGCGTTGCGGACCCGCTGGATCAGGTCGGCGCGCAGCCAGCCGGACTTGGTCTCGGCGAACGTCGAGATCACGATGTCGTCGACTCGGAAGTACTGGAGCGCGTTCATGATCGCCGTGTACGGGTCCGGGTCGCCGATCATCCCTGCGGCGGTCAGGCCGGACTCGTGCAGGCGGCCGAGCACCAGTGCCAGCCGGGTGCGGGCGCGGCGCGTGGCGGCGCCGTCACCGCCCTCCTGCGGCACGACGACGATGAACAGCCGCTCGCGCACGTCAGGCTCGGCCTGCGCCTTGGCCCGCAGCGCCTCCAGCAGCTCGTCCCCGCTGGCCGTCCGGTTGGCGACCGCCAGCGTGACGTGGAATGACAGGCCCTCGGTATCGATGTCCGCGACGACGTGCTCGACCGGGAGCCCGGAGGCGTCCCGCACACGCTCGATCAGGTCACGCCGCAGCCAGCCGGACCGGGCCGCGGGGAAGGTGGAGATGATGATCCCTTCCGGGTCGTACTCGCGCACCGCGTCCATCGCGGCGGCGTACGGGTCCGGATCGCCGACCTCGCCGACAGCGTTCATCCCCTCCGAGCGCACGAAGCCCACGGCCAGGTCGACCCGGATCTGGGCGGCATCGAAGACGGCGTCGTCGTAGATGACGTAGCCGGCCCGGGGCCGGGTCTGCGGGACGCACAGCACAAACCGGGTCTCCTCCTCGGCGGCGTGCCGTCGAACGGCATCGATCAGCGGCCGTCCGCCGATCGTCTCGTTGGCGACGACGAGGACTGTTCTCATTCGTGACGCTCCTGGCTGGGCGGGGTACTGAACGCGGTGGCGCCGGCGGTGACGCGCTGCGCCTCGACCGGCGGCTTGAAGATGCCGTGCACGGCGCCCGGCACCCCGTACTCATAGGGACCGCCGACCACGGTGGGGACGGCGTCGAAGTTGAAGATCGGCGGCGGGGAGGAGACCTGCCACTCCAGCGTCAGCGCCCGCCACGGGTTGGCGGCCGCCCGCGGGCCGCCGCGCCAGCTGGCCACGATGTTGTACAGGAAGATGAGCGTGCTGGCGCCCAGCACGAACGAGCACAGCGAGATGAACAGGTTCCACCCGGCGAACTGCTGCGCGTACTCGGCGACGCGCCGGGGCATTCCCTGGATGCCGATGAGGTGCATCGGTCCGAACGTGAGGTTGGCGAAGATGAACGTCATCCAGAAGTGCCACTTGCCGAGACGGTCGTCGAACATCCGGCCGGTCATCTTGGGGAACCAGTAGTAGACGCCGGCGAAGATCGTCATCAGCGATCCGCCGAACAGCACGTAGTGGATGTGGGCGACGATGAAGTACGTCTGGCTGACGTGGATGTCAAACGGGATCATCGCCAACATGACACCGCTGATCCCGCCGAGAGTGAACATCGTCAAGAAGCCGAGGGCGAACAGCATCGGCGTGTCCATGTGGAGCACCCCTCGCCACAGCGTCGCCAGCCAGGAGAACACCTTGATCCCGGTGGGGATGGCGATGATCGCGGTGGTGATCATCATCGGGATCCGGATCCACGGGGCCATGCCGGACACAAACATGTGATGGGCCCAGACGGTGAACCCCAGCACGACGATGGCCAGCAGCGAGAACGCCATCATCCGGTAGCCGAAGATCGGCTTGCGCGCCTTCACGGCGATGATCTCCGAGATGATGCCGAAGCCCGGCAGCATCATGATGTACACCGCCGGGTGCGAGTAGAACCAGAAGACGTGCTGGTACATGATCACGTTGCCGTTCTTGCCCGCGCCGACATAGGCGTCGAAGAAGTGGAAGTGCAGCGCCGTGTCGAGCAGAACGAAGAACTGCGAGGCGGCGATGAACGGCGTGGCGATGACGACCAGCAGCGAGGTCGAGAAGTTCGCCCACACGAGCAGGGGCATCCGGAAGAAGCTCATCCCGGGCGCACGCATGGTGATGATGGTCACCAGGAAGTTGAGCGCGGTGGCGATCGATGAGGCCCCGGCGAACTGGACGGCCATCGTGAAGAACAACTGGCCCAGGGGCATCGTCGTCGACAGGGGCGCGTACGCCGTCCAGCCCGCGGCGAACGATCCGCCGGGGGCGAGGAAGCTCGCCAGCATGAGCACGCCCGCCATCGGCAGCATCCAGAAGGACAGCGCGTTCAGGCGGGGGAAGGCCATGTCCGGCGCGCCGATCATCAGCGGCAGCACGAAGTTCGCCAGGCCGGCGAACACCGGAATGACGAACAGGAAGATGAGGACCGTGGCGTGGACGGAGAACACGCCGTTGTACTGCTCCGGGGTCAGGAACTGCATTCCCGGCTTGGCCAGCTGGGCCCGGATCAGCATCGCCAGCAGGCCGCCGACGAACAGGAAGAAGAACGAGGTGACGGTGTACTGGATGCCGATCACCTTGTGATCGGTGTTGACGCGGAAGTAGTCGCGCCACGAGTGGGCGCCGTGCCCGGAGTGGTCCTCCGGCCGCGTGGGTCGCCCGATCGCCCAATAGAACCAGTAGTCGCCGGCCCCCATGCCGATCAGGAAGGCGAGCGGCACCGCGATCATGGCGACGATCGTGATGGCGTGGCCGTCGATGACCGGGTGCTGGTGCATCAGCCATCGGACGAGCACCACCAAGCCGAACGCGAACGCGAATCCGAGAACGTCATACAGAGCGGCCCGGTACCAACCGGGTGCGCGGAGCTTCGCCGAAAGGGCCATCAGCTCTCCTCCCTACAAAACCTGTTGCCGTGAGAAAATCGTGGTCACTCCTTGGGCGGCGCTGGATTCTTCGCCGGCGTCGACGAGCCGGGCACCCCCGGCTGGGCGGCGTTCTTGGGCGGGACGCCGACCGGAGGCGGCCCGTTGGGCTTCTGCGCGGCCAGCCAGGTCTTGAACGCGCCCTGGCTGACGACGAAGGCGCCGGCGCGCATGAGCCCGTGGCCGGCGCCGCACAGCTCGGTGCACTCGACCGGGTAGTGGCCGGTCCGGGTGGGGGTCACGCGCAGCGTCGTGGTGATTCCCGGCACCGCGTCGAGCTTCTCGGAGAACTGCGGCACGAAGAAGCTGTGGATGACGTCGAGCGAGCGCAGTTGGAAAACGACCGGCTGGTTGACAGGAAGGTAGAGCTCCGGGGAGACGACCTGCTGGCCGGAGGCGTTGCGGTAGGAGAACTCGAACGCGAACTGACGCGCGGTGACGTTGACGACCATCGCGCCCGGATGCGTTTTCTCGTTGGAGCGCAGCACCGAGTAGGAGTAGGCGCACAATCCCACAATCAAGATCGCCGGCAACGCGGTCCAGACGACCTCCAGGCGCGTGTTGCCGTGGATGGGCGGCCCGTCCTTCTCCTCGTCGCCCGGCCTCATCCGGAAATGCCAGACCGAGTAGCCGACGACCGTCAGCACCAGGACGGCGATCGGCACCGAGACGATCAGGAGAACGTCGTAGAGCGTCCGGATGTTGTGGGCCTGCGCGGAGCCTTCGGTGGGAAACCAGTGGATCGACAGCGCGACCGCGATGCCGACCGCGGTCGCCACCACGCCGATCGCGGCCATCTGCAGCAGGGGGTGCTTACGCACGAGTACCTCTCATCTCTCCACCCGGCATCCTATGACTTCTTGGCGACGAACACGACCTCGACTGTTCGTCGGCGACAGCCCCGCTCTATGATTGAGACAATCGTTGCAAACTCAGGCCGGGAGGGAACGATGCTCGTCTCAGAGGGAATGTCCGAAGTCGTACTGACCATCGGCCCCGGGCACACGCTGCAGCAGGCCGCCGAGGCGATGTGGGAGCGGCGAGTGGGCGCGGCCGTCGTGCTCGATCCGGACGCTCCGGGTCCGGGGGTGCTCACCGAGCGGGACATCCTGCGGGCGGTCGCCCAGGGCCGCGATCCGGACGCGGAGCGCGTCGGCGATCACCTGACGGCCAATCTGACGTTCGCGTTTCCCGGCTGGTCACTGGAGCAGGCCGCGCAGGCGATGGTCCGCGGCGGCTTTCGCCACCTCGTCGTCGTCAACGGCTCCGACCTCGTCGGCATCCTGTCGATGCGGGACATTGTCCGCGTCTGGTGCGGGGAGGGGGCGGCGTGTGACGTGCCGGCGGAGGCAGCGGCCAGGCGCTGACGCCCTCATTTCCCGGCGAGCCTGCCTTGGGCGGCCGCGCCGCGCGCAGGGCGCGGCGGCCGGACCGGCCTGCTAGTGGTGGCCGTGCTCCTCCGGGAGCTCTCCGATATCGCGCCGCGTATCGCGGATCCACCGGACCACGACGACGACGAAGATGATCAGGCCGACGATCGAGATGATGAAATCCGGACCGATGGTGGTGCCGATCACCACCATCGTCAGCGCGGCCGCGCAGACGACCGGGAGGGCCGTCGGCCCGGGGAGGTGAATCTCCTCGCCGACGGGCGGCGTCTCCGGCTCAGGAGCGCTCACGCGTGGACGTAGATCGCGGCGGCCACGAAGGTGATGCCGAACATGAAGAGGCAGGCGATGCCGGCGTAGAGGCCGGAGCGCAGATTCTTCCGGGCGAGCTTTCTATCCATGCCTGAAGCCTATCGGTTTGGGGGCGGATCGGCGGCCCCGCCGGGCCGTGTCCCCGCGACTGCTCAGAGCCTGACGTCGGCGACCATCGCGGCGAACAGCAGCGCCAGATACAGCATCGAGAACAGGTACAGCCGCAGCGCCGTCCGGCGGTCCGCGCGCCGGTAGAGCACCACCGCGCCGGCGATGAAGGCCAGGCCCAGAGCGATCGAGGCCACGAGGTAGATGCCGCCGAACACGCCGACGCAGAACGGCAGCTGGGTGACGGCGTACAGCAGTGCCGCGTAGAGGAGGATCTGCAGGCGGGTGGAGGCCTCGCCGCGGACGACGGGCATCATCGGCACGCCGACCTCCTCGTACTCCTTCTTCATCAGCAGGCTCAGCGCCCAGAAATGGGGGGGAGTCCAGTAGAAGACGATCGCGAACAGGTAGACAGCGGTCCAGGACAGCGACCCGCGCACCGAGGCCCAGGCCACCAGCGGCGGCATCGCACCCGCGGCGCCGCCGATCACGATGTTCTGCGGCGTGCGGCGCTTGAGCCAGATCGTGTAGACGCCGACGTAGCCGACGAAGCCGCCGAGGGCCAGCGACGCCGCCAGCACGTTGATCGTCAGCGACATGAGGACGAACGACGCCGTGGCCAGGGCGAGCCCAAAGCGGACGGCCGCCGCCGGGCTGACCCGCCCAGACGGGATCGGCCGGTTGGCGGTGCGGCGCATCCGGGCGTCGATGTCGCGGTCCCAATAGTGGTTGATCGCCCCCGCGCCGCCGGCCGACAGGTAGCCGCCGAGGCAGGTGAGCGCGATCCGCCCGGCGGACGGCCGGCCGGCGATCTCCATCGTCGCCACCGTCGTCAGCAGGAGCAGCGACTGGACCTTGGGCTTGGTCAGGTCCAGGTAATCGCTGAGCACCTGGCGCCGGCGGACCGACGAGGAGACGCTGAGAGTCGGCGCGTTCACGGCCGTTGCCCCCTCGCCCCGCCGATCATCGGAGTGGCGGGGAAGTCGATGCTCATCCGGAGGAACGTGCGAACTGCTCGCTGCCGCCGGTCTTCTGGATCACTCCGGTCTGGCGCTCCACCTGCCGCCGGATGTCGCGCATCGGCTCGACCGAGCGGATCCGCGGGATCTCGTCGAAGTTGTTGACAGGCGGCGGCGAGGTGGTGAACCACTCCAGCGTGTTGCCCTTCCACGGATCAGGCCCGGCGATCTTCCCGATCTTCAGGCTGCGCACGACGTTGATGATCGTCAGCAGCACACCGGTGCCGAGAATGAAGGATCCGATGGTGGAGATCAGGTTGTACGTCGACCATCCGAGGCCGGGGCCGTATGTATAGATGCGGCGGGGCATGCCGGACAGGCCCAGGGCGTGCTGGACGAAGAACGTCAGGTTGAAGCCGATGAACATCCACCAGAACGAGACCTTGCCCAGGCGCTCGTCGAGCATCCGGCCCGTCATCTTGGGGAACCAGTAGTAGATCCCGCAGAAGACGGTGAAGACGGCTCCGCCCATCAGGACGTAATGGAAGTGGGCGACGACGAAGTAGGTGTCGTTGAGCTGCCAATCGACGGGGAACACGGCCAGGAAGATGCCGGTGATCCCGCCGATGACGAAGATCGCGATGAAGCCGACCGCGAAGTAGAGCGAGGCCGTCATCACGATCGACCCGCGCCACAGCGTGGCGATCCAGTTGAAGATCTTCACGCCGGTGGGGACTCCGATCAGGAACGAGCTGAGCATGAAGAAGCCGAGCACGACGATCGGCACCGGCGAGGCGAACATGTGGTGGGCCCACACCAGCGTGGCCAGGAACGCGATGACGGCCGACGAGGCGGCGATCGCCTTGTAGCCGAACACGGGCTTGCGGCTGAACACCGGGATGACCTCGGAGATGATCCCAAACCCCGGCAGGATCATGATGTAGACCTCCGGGTGGCCGAAGAACCAGAACAGGTGCTGCCAGAGCACCGGCGAGCCGTGGGCCGTGGGGTCGAAGAAGTGGGTGCCGAAGTGGCGGTCGGTCAGCAGCATCGTGACCGCCGCGGCCACGACCGGCAGCGCGATGATGAGCAGGATCGCGTAGACGAGCAGCGTCCAGACGAACAGCGGCAGGCGGTTCCAGGACATGCCCGGCGCGCGCATGTTGACGATCGTCGCGTAGAAGTTGATGGCGCCGACGAGTGAGGAGATGCCGGTGATGTGGATGAGGAAGATCCAGGCGTCCTGCCCGCCGCTGGGCGAGTACAGCGACTCCGACAGGGGCGGGTAGCTCCACCAGCCGGCGTCCGGCGGCTTCCAGAACAGGGTGGCGTAGAAGACGACGCCGCCGAACAGCAGCAGCCAGAACGAGAGCGCGTTCAGGCGCGGGAACGCCATGTCCCGCGCTCCGATCATGAGCGGCAGGAAGTAGTTGCCGAACCCGGCCATGACCGGCACGACGAACAGGAAGATCATCGTCGTCCCGTGCATCGTGAGGAGCATGTTGTAGTGCTCCGAGGTCACCAGGTTGTTGTTGGGGACGCTGAGCTGGAGGCGCATCATCAGCGCCTCGACCCCGCCCAGGCAGAAGAACACGAAGGTGAGGACCAGGTACATGATCCCGATCTTCTTGTGGTCGGTCGTCAGCACCCAGTCGAGCCAGCGATGGGCCTGCCGCGGCCGCGCCACGTCGTGCGCGGTGACCTGGGGCACCGGTTTCAGGGTCGTTTCAGTGGTCAGGGTCGCCATGCGTCGTTCAACTTCCTAGCTGTCCGGTCTGGGTGAGGATCTGGCGCAGCTGAGCCACCTGCGAGTTCTGCGCGGCGATGAGCTTCTGCTGCCGGGCCAGCCACGCCACGTACTGCTGCGGGGTGACCACCTTGACGAAGGCGATCATCGCGGCGTGGTTGGTGCCGCACAGCTGCGCGCACTGGCCGCGGAAGGTCCCGGTATGCAGGGCCTCGAACCAGGTGTACGTCGTATAGCCGGGGACCGCGTCGACCTTGCCTCCCATCGACGGGATCCACCACGAGTGGATGACGTCGGTCGAGTTGATGGCGAGCACGACCGTGGTGTGGACCGGCACCACCATCGTCGTGTAGGAGTAGGGCAGCTTGAACGCGTCGTGCAGGCAGGTGTTGCCGTAGGAGTAGCGCCAGATGAACTGACGGCCCTGGACGCAGATCTGCAGCTTCTTGCCGTTGGGCGGGGTGGGCTGGTTGAGCGAGGCCGAGAGGGCGAGGCCGCCGGCGTCGGAGTTGGGCGGATTGACGATGCTCGGCAGCTTGATGAACGTCACGACGGTGAGCACCACCAGGATGAGCGCGGCGGCGACCGTCCAGCCGATCTCCAGGCGGGTGTTGCCGTGGATCTGGGCCGCGACCCTGTTCTTCTTGGCGCGGAACTTGAAGACCGAGTAGAAGAGCGCCGCCTCGACGATGACGAACACCACCCCCGCGATGTACAGGACGATCATGTACAGCGAGTGGATCTCGTTCGCGTTGGGCGACCCGCCGGACTTCGGCGTGATGAAGTTCGCCAGCGCGTCCGGCGCGAGAACCAGGGAGCCGGTCAGTGCGAGCGCGAACGCGGGAACCGCACCGAGGAGGCGGCGAGACCTCCAAGCATGGCTCGTTCGTTCGCGTCGCCGACGGGAGGGCGGAGCGTCGTTGACGTCGTGTCGCAAGGCGGGCGGCATTCTATAAGTCCGGCGGCCTGCTCGGCTCCGTGGGCGTGGCGACGCGACGGGGGACGGTCCGCGGTCAGACCGGATGAGCTGACACAAAAATGACACGGGAGCGGGCGTTTTGCCGAACCGGACCGCTTGGAGCACGTGTCCGACTCCTATACTGGCGCGCCTTGCGAGTCTCGAGGGCCATCAGAGCGGGAGCCTGGGCCCTCGTCGCGGCGGGAGTGGCCGCCCCGGTCGTGCGCCGGCGCGTCAAGCTGCCGGCGGCGGCCGTGCTGGGCGCGGGCGTGTTGTCCGTTCCGGCGGCCGCGGTGGCGATGCCGCGCAGCCGCCTCCGCGATGCCGCCCTGGCCTCGCTGAACATGTGGGCGTACCTGGCCGCCTACGAGATGCCGAACGCCGATCCCCGCCGGCTGGAGCACCGGGTCCGCATCGACTACCCCATCGCCGTCGACCGGGTCATCGGCCTCGGCGTTCCGCCGACCGTCCGCCTGCAGCGCGGCTTCTCCGATCCGGGGCGCATCAACCGCTTCGAGCGACTGCTGGTGTGGTGTCACTGGGTGTGGTTCATGGTCCCGCACGCGAGCGTCGGCTACGTCCTGCTCCGGCGCCCGGATCGCTTCCCGGCGGCGGCGGCCCGCATGTACGCCGTGTTCGACACCGGCGCGGTCTTCTACTGGGTCATTCCCACCGCGCCCCCCTGGTACGCGGCCGGCCATGGGCGGCTTCAGGACGCTCGACTGCGCCCCGTCCGCCGAATGATGCTGGAATATGGTGAGCAGTTCTGGGGTGAGCGCTGGACTGATCTCTACGATGTGCTCGGAGGCAACCCGCTAGCTGCCATGCCGTCGCTGCATTTCGCCACGTCGATGATGGGCGCACATCTCCTGACGGAGATGGGACCGGTCGCGGGCACCATCGGCTGGACGTACGCGGCGCTGCTCGGCCTGGCCCTCGTCTACCTGGGCGAGCACTACGCGGCCGACATCGTCGCCGGCGCGGCCCTGGCCGAGATCGTGCACCGCCAGGCGCCGCGCGCCGGGCCCGCCGCGGCCCTCGTCAGCCGGGTGCTCGGCTCGCTGCAACGTCTCGCCGCCGACGGTTAGCCACGACGTGAGTGGCGGAGCTCCCATAGAGCAGCGGCGTCACGGTACGCGCGGCCCGGGTGGAGCTTCCGATTCAGGCGGCGAGCCGGAGGAGCCGACCACGGGACGGACCGCCGCTGACGGGGACCACGCCGGCCCGCCCGGCGACGGCAGCACGGAGGAGATGCCGCGGCTGCGGCTGACCCGCCGCAGCCTGGCCGTCTCGATCGTCTTCGTCGTTTCCACCGTCGCCTTCCTGTACTTCGTGTTGCCGAAGCTGCTCGGCCTCGGCCAGACCTGGAACCGCATCCAGCACGGCGACCCGCTGTGGCTCGGTGCCGCCGTGATCCTGGAGGGCCTGTCGTTCCTGAGCTACATCGTCCTGTTCCGCGCCGTGTTCGTCCGCGGCGGGAGCCGGATCGACCTGCGCGCCAGCTACCAGATCACCATGGCGGGGCTCGCCGCCACGCGCCTGTTTGCCGCGGCCGGCGCCGGCGGGATCGCGCTGACGGCGTGGGCGCTGCGGTGCTCCGGCATGGAGCCGCGGCTCGTGGCCTGCCGGATGATCGCCTTCACCGCTCTCATCTACGGAGTGTTCATGGCGACGCTCGTCGTCTGCGGGCTCGGCCTGTACCTGGGCCTGTTCCCGGGGCAGGCTCCATTTGCCATCACGATCGTGCCGGCGATCTTCGGCGCGGTCGTGATCACCATCTTCCTCGCCGTGTCGCTGCTCCCGGGGGACTTCGACCGACTCGTCGCCCGCTGGTCGCACGGAGGCCGGCTCGGCCGCCTGGCCAGCCATGCGGCGGCGGCGCCGGCCGCGGCCGCCAGCGGCATCCGGACCGCGATCACCCTGGTGCGCTCCGGCGACTGGGCGCTGCTGGGGGCCATCGGCTGGTGGGGGTTTGACATCGCCGTGCTGTGGGCGTGCTTTCACGCGTTCGGCGGATCCCCGCCGACGGCGGTCGTCGTCATGTCATATTTCGTGGGGATGCTGGGCAACGTGCTCCCGCTCCCCGGGGGCATCGGCGGGGTCGACGGCGCGATGATCGGAGCCTTCTCGGCGTTCGGCGTCGCCCCGGCGCTGGCCGTCGTGGCCGTGCTGGCGTACCGGGCGCTGGCGTTCTGGCTGCCGACGCTTCCCGGGGCGGTCGCGTACCTTCAACTCCGCAGGACCGTCAACCGCTGGCGCACCGAGGCCAGCCCTAGCTATATTTTGTGAAGTGATGGAACAGCCAATCGAGAACGTGATCATCATCGGCAGCGGCCCGGCCGGCTACACAGCCGCCCTGTACACCGCTCGCGCCGAGCTGTCCCCGCTGGTCGTCGAGGGATTCGCCTGGGGCGGCCTGCTCCAGCAGACGACCGACGTCGAGAATTACCCGGGCTTCCCCGCGGGGATCATGGGCCCAGAGCTCATGCAGCAGTTCCGGGACCAGGCCGAGCGGTTCGGCGCCCGGCTGGAGACCGACGACGTGACGTCCGTCGAGTTCTCGCGCGGCGGTTCAGAGCCGCACAAGGTGTGGGTCGGCGGTGACCTGCACCTGACGCGGGCCGTGGTGCTGGCGATGGGCGCCGAGCACCGCAGGCTCGGCGTGCCGGGCGAGCAGGAGCTGTCCGGACGCGGCGTCAGCTACTGCGCCACGTGCGACGCCGCCTTCTTCAAGCAGGCGCCGACGCTGATCGTCGGCGGCGGCGACTCGGCGATGGAGGAGGCGATCTTCCTGGCGAAGTTCGCGTCCAAGGTCGCCATCGTCCATCGGCGGGACGAGTTCCGGGCCTCGGCGATCATGCTCGACCGGGCCCGCCAGGTGCCGAACATCGAATGGGTCACGCCCTACGTCGTCGACGAGTTCATCGCCGGCGACAACAAGTCGCTGGCCGTGGCGCGGCTGCGGCACGCCGCCGACGGCTCGACGCGCGACCTGGAGATCACCGGCGCGTTCATCGCCGTCGGCCATGACCCGCAGTCCCAGATCGTCCAGGGCCAGGTCGAGACCGACGACGACGGCTACGTCATCACCCAGGGCCATTCGACGCTGACGAACATCCCAGGCGTGTTCGCCGCCGGTGACCTGGTCGATCACACATACCGGCAGGCGATCACCGCGGCCGGCTCCGGCTGTCAGGCGGCGCTGGACGCGGAGTGGTATCTGCGGGACACCGCCCCGTTCTCCAGCTCGGCGCGGGTCGCCGCCAGCTGAACCGGTCTAATACGGGCAGTGCTCGGCGGGGGCCCAGTCGCCCGACGCCGGGGGCTGGCCCTGTCCCAGGCCGAAATCCTCGGTCCAGGTGCCGCCGCCGGAGCTGTAGCCCGCGACCGGGCGGTCGCTGACACCGGTGCCGACGTAGCGGTAGCTGGGGTTGAGGATGTTCTGGCAGTGCCCGGTGCTGGCCATCCAGCCCCGCACCACCGCCGCGGCGGTGGTGAACCCGGTGGCGATGTTCTCGCCCGCGCTCGACCAGCGGAAGCCGACGGCCGAGATGCGCGCGGCGAAGTCGGCGCCGTGGGTGAAGTCCCGGAGGGTGACCATCGTGTTCGTCCAGCCCTGGGCGGACCGGTTCAGGCGTCCGTTCTCACGCAGCGCCGGAAGGCCGCGCTCGCGGCGCTGCTGGTTGACCAGGCAGACGACGGCGCGCTGGAGGGCGGCGCGCGGGGTGGCGGCGATGGGGCTGTTGGCCTTGGCACAGCGGCGGCCGCCGGCGACCGCCACGGAGGCCAGGGACATCGAGGCGATGACGACGGCGGCCACAGCGGCCGTGCGCACGCCGAGCGTCCACGCGTATGCCTCATCGCGGCACAGCGAGGCTGTGTCTCTGATGCTCATTGCTCCCTGTCATCGGTCGCGCTCTGCGGCTCTACAACGAGCGCACCGACTATGTGAGTGGGGGGGACCGGGCTGGGCGAAAAACCCGCGCGGACCCTACACGATGACCTGCTCAAAACGACCCGGGGTGCGGCCTCCGTTCGCTTAGAGCGCCGTTTTCCTGCGAAAAGGTTGTGCAGAACGTCCCGCATTTGGGGCGTCTTTGCGCATTCGGAGGTCTTCCCCGGGCGAGGGTCGTCCAAACAGGCCCGCTCTCCGGCGACGCGGCCACGGCCGCATTCGGGTGGGCCGGACCTTTCAGGGTCTCCTAGGGTGTCAGGACGATCTTCAGAGCCTCGTGGCGGTCATAGATCGCGTAGGCCTGGGGGGCGTCGTCGAGCGGCAGGTGATGCGTCACCAGTGGCGAGGGGTCGAGCGTGCCGGCGGCGAGCATGCCGAGGACGCGATCGACGTGGGCGATCACGTTCGCGTGGCCGCTGCGGAGGGTGAGCGCCTTGATCCAGACGAGCCCCATGTGGACCTGGGCGGGCTCGGCGTACACGCCGATGGCGACGACGGTGCCCGCCTTGCGGGCCAGCCGGATCGCCAGGTCGAGCGCGTCCGGATGGCCGACGGCGTCGATGCTGGCGTCCACGCCCCGTCCCGCGGTCAGTTGCCGGGCGACGTCGCGCGGGCTCTCCTCGGTCAGGTGGACCGCGGTCGCGCCGAAGCGGCGGGCCATCTCCAGCCGGGCCGGCACCGAGTCGACCGCCAGCACCGGCCCGGCGCCCGCGGCGAGCGCCACCTGGACCGCGCACAGGCCGACCGGCCCCAATCCCAGGACCGCCACGCTGTCGCCGGGCCGGACTCGGCTCTGCTCCACGGCGTGGTACCCGGTGCCCATCACGTCCCCGGCGAACAGGGCCACGTCGGTGGAGACCGAGTCCGGGACGGGCCGCAGCGTCAGGTTCGCCATCGGCACCAGGGCCTGCTCGGCCTGCGTGCCCTGGAGGGAGCCGAGGAGCTCGCCATGGCCGAACACCCGCATACGATCGCACTTGTGAAACCAGCCGCGCATGCAGTAGAAGCACGTACCGCATGCGCTGTGAAAGCAGCCGAGCACCCGGTCGCCGACCTGGACACGGGTGACATCCTCGCCGGCGGCGATGACGGTTCCGACGAACTCATGGCCGATCGTGAAGCCGGGCTCCATCTTCACGCGCCCGTGGTAGATGTGCAGGTCCGAGCCGCAGATGCCGCTGGCCTGGATCGCCACGATGGCCTCGTCGCGGCTGGACAGCTCCGGCTCCGGCCGCTCGTCGACCCGGACCTCCAGCGGGGCCTGGAAGGTGACGGCTCTCACGGCGCCTCGTAAGAGTGGATGCCCTCGCCGGTGGCCTGCCCGAGCCGGCCGGACCAGGCGAGGCGGCGCAGCAGCGGAGCCAGCCGGTAGCGCTCCTCGCCCCGCTCCAGGTAGAGCGAGTCGAGCACGTTGAGCACGTGGTCGAGGCCGATCTCGTCGGCCCAGGCGAGGATCCCGCGCGGGTAGTTGAGTCCCAGGGTCATGCCGGCGTCGATGTCCTGGGCGCTACCCACGCCCTCGCCGAGGGCAAACGCCGCCTCGTTGACGACCTGGCAGACGATGCGTCCCAGGACGAGACCGGGCGCGTCGCCGACCCACTCGGTGTGCTTGCCGAGCGTCGCGAAGAAGCGCTCGCTGGTCGCGGCCGCCGCCCGGGAGGAGTCCGGGCCGCGCGTCAGCTCGACGAGTTGCGCCGTTCGCAGCGGCGGCAGGGCGTGGAAGCCGACCGCGGAGCCGCCCGGGTCGAGCGCGGTCAGCGACCCGGCGGTGCAGCAGATTGCCTGCGGCGCGCCCTGGAGTGGCGCGTCGGTCTCCTCGCCGCCGCTGAGGTCGAGGATGAGGATCGGCGCCGGGCCGTCGACCGCCTCGACGGGCGACATCACCTCCCAGCCGGCGGCCGATGCCGCCTCCTCGAGCTCGACGGCCAGCTGCGAGTCACCGGCGATGACGACGATCCCGTCTCCGCCGCCCGCGGGCGGGGGCTCTGGATCAGGCGGCCGGTGGCCGCCGGACTCCGGATACTCGTAATAGCCGCGCCCGGTCTTGCGCCCGTGCCGGCCGGCGGCGACCATCTTGGCCTGAATCGGCGACGGCCGCCAGCGCGGCTCGCCGAAGCTCTGCTCGTAAAACGAGCGTGAGACGTCGAAGCCGGTGTCGACGCCGACGAGGTCCATCAGCTCGAACGGCCCCATCCGAAAGCCTCCACCGAGGCGGCAGATGCGATCGATCTGCTCGACGGAGGCCACGCCCTCGGCCAGCAGCTTCAGCCCCTCCAGGGCGAAGGGCCGGTTACAGCGGTTGACCAGAAAGCCGGGACCGTCGACGGCCTCGATGACGTGCTTGCCCATCGCCTCGCCGGCGGCGCGGGCGACCGCCAGAGCCCGCGGGGACGATTCCAGCCCGGCCACCACCTCGAGCAGCGCCATCAGTGGCGGCGGGTTGAAGAAGTGCATGCCGACGACCCGCCCAGGCCGGGTGGCCGCGGTCGCCAGGGCGGTGACCAGCAGCGAGGAGGTGTTGGTGGCCAGCACGCACTCCGGCGACACGATCTCCGACAGGGACGAGAACAGCGATCGCTTGAGCTCCAGGCTCTCCGGCGCCGCCTCGATGACGAGCTCGCAGTCGGCGAGCTCCTCCAGCGGGGCGGCGGGGTGCAATGCCGCCTTGGCGGCGTCGGCCGCCGGCTGCTCCATGCGGCCGCGACTGACCTCGCGGTCGAGCTGCCGCGTGATGCGGTTGACGCCGCGCTCGAGCGCCTCCGGATCCGGATCGTGCAGCCGCGTCGTCAGCCCGGCGACCGCGCCGAGCTGAGCGATCCCGGACCCCATCGTTCCGGCGCCGACGACTCCGAGGATCCGCGGAGTCGCTCCGTCTCGGCCGTCCGGGCTCACGACGGAACGAGCGCGTTGATGCCGGTCAGCGCGCGGCCGATGATCAGCTTCTGGATCTGCGAGGTCCCCTCGTACAGGGTGGTGACGCGCACGTCGCGGAAGTAGCGCTCCACCGGATGGTCATCGACGTAGCCGGAGCCGCCGTGGACCTGGATCGCGGTGTTGGCGCACTTGACCGCCGTCTCGGTCGCATACAGCTTGGCGATCGAGGTCTCGGTCGAATTCGGCTGACCGGTGTCCTTGAGGTAGCCGGCCCGGTAGACGAGCATCCGGGCCGCATCCGTTTCCACCCTCATCTCGGCGAGCATCGCCTGGACCAGCTGGAAGCTGGCGATCGGCCGGCCGAACTGCACGCGCTCCTTGGCGTAGGCCACCGAGTAGTCGACGCACCCCTGGCAGATCCCCACGCAGCCGGCGGCGACGCTGTAGCGCCCGGACTCGAGCGACGTCATCGCGATCTTGAAGCCGTCGCCGACCTGTCCCAGGATCGCGTCCTCCGGCACGAAGCAGTCGTCGAGCGAGATGGCCGCCGTGTCGGATCCGCGCAGGCCCATCTTGTGGTGGATCTCCTGGGGCTGGTAGCCGTCGTTGCCCTCGGTCTCGACCAGGAAGCAGGCGAGCCCTTTGTGAGCTTTGTCCGGGTCGGTCTGGGCGAAGATGAGCGCCAGCTTGGCGTGGTTGCCCATCGAGATCCACATCTTGGCGCCGTTGATCACCCATCCGGAGTCGGTGCGCGTCGCCCGGGTGCGCTGGTTGGCGGCGTCCGACCCGGTGTCCGGCTCGGTCAGACCGAAGCAGCCCAGCCACTCGCCGGAGCACAGCTTGGGCAGGTAGCGGCGCTTCTGCTCCTCGGTTCCCCAGCGGACGAGCGCTGAGCAGACCAGCGACGTCTGCACCGACACGACCGTTCGCATCGCCGAGTCGCCGCGACCGATCTCCTCGACGATCAGGCCGTAGGTCAGGTAGTCGAGCCCGGCCCCGCCGTACTCCTGCGGCACGATCGCCCCCAGGTATCCCTGGTCGGCCATCTTGGCGATCAGCGCGAGGTCGAAATGCTCGTTGCGGTCGTTCTCCCGGGCCCGCTCCACGATCTCCGCGTCAGTGAACGAGCGGGCCGTCTCCTGGATCAGTCGCTGCTCGTCGGTCAGTGCTAGGTCCATGGCCGGGGACGCTACACGAGCGAGGCTCCAGCCCGCTCGTGTCTCAAAATGTCCCCTCGGGCGGTCGGTCTTCGGGCGTTGAGCCGGGCGAACATCCGCCGCTGGGCTCGGTAAAGGCCGGCGAACTCGGTCCACAGCCGCTCATAAGCCGCCCGGTTTGCGGCGTCCGGGGTGAACGTCCGCTCGATCGGCACCAGGTCTCGGATCTCTTCTCGGCGCACGCTCCCCAGCGCCAGCGCCGCCGACAGCGCCGCACCGCGGAGGTTGACGTACAGCGGGTCGGCGACGCGCTGGATCTCGCGATCGAGGACGTCGGCATAGATCTGGCACCACAAATCGGATTGTGCACCGCCGCCGAAGATGCGCAGTCGCTCAAGTCGCCGATGGGTGAAGTGCTCGACCGCCCCCAGCAGCCACCGGCTGTTGTAGGCCACCCCCTCCAGCACGGAGCGCACGAGGTCGGCGCCGGTCGTCTCCACCGAGACGTTGTGCCATCCGCCGCGTGCGTTCCGGTCGTCGACCGGTGAGCGCTCCCCGGCGATCCAGGGCGTGAAGATGACGCCGCCGCTGCCCGGCGCTGCCGACGCCGCCAGTTCGATGAGCGGCACAAACCCGGGGGCGCCGTCGCCGGGCAAGGCGTCGCGCAACCAGCGCAGGCACAGTCCGGCTGCCTCCTGGTTGTTGGCGACGAGATAGCGCGTGGCGTCGAATCCCGGAACCGTGGCGATCGAATGCAGCGGATCGGTCTTCTTGGCGGCCACGGGGAGTGAGATCCACGAGGTCGTGCCGATCGACGTGTGGGCCAGCCCGTCCTCGACGCCGCCGGTCCCCAGGGCGGACGTGTGGAGGTCCGGCAAACCGGTCACGACCTGGACGTCCGCCGGCAGGCCCAATTCCCTGGACACCTCCGGGCGCACTCGGCCGAGGAGCGAGCCCGTGGCCGCCAGGGGCGCGAGCTTGTCCGCGCGCACGCCCACCGTGCCCACGAGCGTGGCGTCGTAACCCGGCTCGGCAAGGCGCCGGTTGTCGGTCAGCCACGCCGCGCTCATCGACGCGAGCGTCGCCGCCGCCCGGCCCGTGAAGCGCATGCCGAGGTAGTCCACCGGCTCCAGGTACCAGCGCGCCGCCGCCGCCACGTTCGGCTCGTCGCGCTCCAGGTGCAGCATGTGGCTGACGGGATCACCGCCGTAGGGCGAGGGCACGCCCGCGGTCCGGCGGATCCAGGTGAGCAACCGGCGCGGCGAGTATCCGAGGAGCGGGCCGCCGACGACGCGCCGCGCGTGCTCGGCACCGCGCGTGTCCAGCCACATCAGGCATGGGCCGACGGGCTCGCCGGCGGCGTCCACCGGGACGGTGCTCGCCCACTGCCCCGTGCACGCAACCGCCGCTACGCGCTCCGCAGGGGCGCGGGCCAGGACCGCTACGGACAGCGCACGGACCGAATCCCACCAGCTGGTCGCGTCCTGGACGGCGACGCCACCCGGCCCGCGCCGGGTCTCCAGCGGAGTCTGCTCGACCGCGACGACCTCGCCGGCCAGTGAGACGACGCCGACCTTCAGCCCTCCGCTACCGAGGTCAATCGCGAGCGCGTAGCTCTTCGTGCCGCGGCGGGCCGACGCCATCGCTCAGGCCGGGACGCCCTGCTGGGCGTCGAGCAGCTGCTCCATCACGGTGCGGATGAACTCCTCGGCCTCGACGGTGAGGCCGCCGGGAATGCCGCCGTAGATCGCCGCCGACTCGGCCACCTCGTCCTGGTGCTCGAGCGCGTAGTCGACCGCCGCGGCGAGGTCGGCGGCGAACCGGTCGACGACTCCGGGCTGCACCTGGGGGCGGGTGACCGCCATGTGGAGAGCGTTCGGATACTGCAGGCCGTTGAAGCGCCATCCCCGCTGCTTCATGGCGTCGTTGACGTGATAGATGTCGAACTCGTCCGAAGTGAAGGCAAAGAGGAAGGTGGGCTCGCCGAGCAGTCGCAGCTGCGGATGGGAGCGGACCACAGTCTGCATTGCCGCCGAGGTCGCGAAGATCTGCCGGGCGTAGCTGCGGTACCCGTCACGCCCCAGCGAGACCAGCGAGGCCCAGGTGGACGCGAGCAGGCCGTCGGAGCGTGAGCCCTCCATCCCCGGGGAGAAGTACTTGCCGCCGCTCCAGTCCGGCATGAAGAAGTAGCAGCGGTTGCGCAGCGCGCGGTCGCGGAACAGGACCGTCGACGTGCCCTTGAGGCCGTACCCGTACTTGTGGGTGTCGGCGGAGATGCTGGTGACGCCGTCCACGCGGAAGTCGAACGGCGGGATGGCGTACCCCAGCTCCTCTCCGAACGGAAGCAGGAACCCGCCGAGGCAGCCGTCGACGTGGAGGCCGACGCCACGCTCGGTCGCCAGCGCGGCCAGCTCGCCAATGGGATCGATCGTCCCATAGCCGTAGTTGCCGGCCGAGCCGACGATCGCCACCGTGTTGTCATCGATCAACTCGGCGACCGTCTCCGGACGGACGAGCGTCGTCTCCGGATCCACCGGAGCATGCCGGAGCGCGATCCCGAACATATGGCATGCCTTGTCGAACGCCGGATGGCCCGTCTCCGGCTTCACCACGTTGGGATGCTGGATCCCCCGTCGGTCTCGTCCCTCTTCTCGGTAGGCGAGCATCGCGTGGGTGATGCTCGCCGTGCCCCCTGACGTGACCATTCCGGCGGGCTCGGAGTCGGTGACGGCGCCGGCGTGGAAGAGGTCGAGTGCCATCGCGATGATCTCGCCCTCGAACCGGGTTGCGCTGGGGCACATGTCGCGCTGCAGCGCGTTCTGATGGGCGAAGAGGCCGAATGCCTCCGTGAGGAACGCGTAGTGTTCGTGGTCGCCGCAGTACATCGTCCCGGAGCAACCTCCCGCCTCCCAGACGGCGTCCTCTTGGATCGCCATCGCGTGCAGTTCGGAGAGGATCTCCTCGCGTGAGCGGCCGTGCTCAGGGAGCGCCCGGTTGACGCCGAGCCGTTCGGCATATGGATAGAAGTCGAACAGGTCGGTCATGTCCTTGCGGCTCCCTTCGGTGCACTTCGTCGCAGGCACTCGAGGATGGACGACCGCGCCCTCGGGCGCATGGGACGAGACCCCGCACCATGAGCGCGTACTAATCCCTCATCCCGGTGGAGCGGACGGCGGATGCGAGGCAAACGCGCAGCGCTGACTGTGTGACTGCCATGGCTGCGACCGGCACCGGGGACCTCGGCTCGCCGCCGCGGGCGACCCGCCGCGGCGGATGGTCGGTGGTCGCCGCCTATGCCGCCGTGGTGATGGCGACGCAGATGCTGTGGCTGACGTTTGCGCCGATCGACACCGACGTGGCGCGGGACTTCGGGGTCTCCAAGAATGCCGTCGGCTGGCTGGCGCAGGTGTTCCCGCTTCTGTACGTGGTGCTCGCGCTGCCCGCCGGGGCCGCGCTCGATCGGTGGTTCAGGGGAACGCTGCTCACCGGGGCGGCTCTGAGCGCGCTGGGGGCGCTCATCCGGCTGGAGTCACAGACGTTCCTGTGGGCCATGCTCGGCCAGGTCACCGTCGCCGTCGCTCAGCCGTTCGTGCTCAACGCGCTGACCAAGACCGCGACCGGCTACCTGTCCGAGCCAGACCGGCCGGCCGGGATCGCGCTCGGCTCCGGCGGACAGTTCCTCGGCGCGCTGCTCGCGCTCGCGATGGGCCCGCTGCTGGAGGGCCACCACAACCTGGGGCCGCTGCTGCCGGTGCAGGCGGCGGTTGCCTGCCTCGCGGCCGTCGCGCTCGCCGTCGGGTTGAGGAGAGCTCCCGCCGGCGCGGGGCCGCCGGCGGCGATCGGGGGGGCCGAGATCCGGGCGGTCTGGGCGGTCGACCTCATTCGCCGTCTGGCCTGGCTGGCGTTCGTCGGTATCGGCGTGTTCGTCTCGCTCAGCACCTGGCTCCAGCCGATCCTGCACGGCGACCGAATCTCGTCGACGGCGGCGGGGACCATGCTCGCTGGGATGCTCGCCGCGGGGGTCATCGGCTGTGCCGTCGTCCCGCCGGTCGTCGCCCGCGCCGGAGCGGAACGGCGATATCTCGTGGGCGCCATCGTCTGGGTCGCCGGCTGCTGCGGGGGGCTCGCGGTTGTTCACCCGGTGGTGGTGGCCGATTACGTCCTCATCGCCGCCATCGGCTTCGTCCTGTTGGCGGCGTTGCCGGTGATCCTGGAGTTGACTGAGCGGCGCATGGGTGCGTCGGGCGGCGTCGCGACCGGGGTCATCCTGCTCGTCGGCAACCTCGGTGGCCTCCTGGTCGCCGTCCTGGTCGGAGTGCTGGTCGACCTGCCGGCGGTCGCGTTCGTGGTGCTGGGGAGCGTCGCGTTGCTCGGATTGCCGGCGGCGCGGCAGGTGGTCGGCTTTCCCCGGAGGAGTGGCCGGGAAGCTGCTGTGTCGCCGCTGGGGCCGAGTTCCGTCCCCGCGGGTGACCCCGTCGGCCCCCGCCGCCTCGACGACGGGGGCTGACGGGCACCTCCGGCGATCAGCCGGTCGGCAATGACGAGAGCGGCGGTTGGGTCACGTCGATCGTGACCGGTGACGATGCACCGCCGACGTTGACCGGTCCCCCGGTGATTCGGGCCCGGAACGCCTTCGTGCCGGCGGTTCCGAACGTCCAGCCGAAGGTGAATGTCGACGCCGGGTTGACGAACCGGGCCTCGACGACGTGCCAGTTGTTGTCCTTGCCCAGCTTCTCGAGGTAGATCACGTGGCCGGCCTTGTCCGGGGACACGCTCCCGGTGAACGTGATGTGTCCGTCGACGCTCGATGTCTGCGAGCTGGCCTGCATGGTGACGACATCCTGCACTCCCTCAAATAGCACCGCCGAGTGGCGCATGGGTGCGAACGTGGTGCGCACCTGGTACAGCTCGTTCGTCGCCGACTTGACATTGAGGAAGCTGTAGCTGCCGTCGGTGCCGGTCGTGGTGGTGGTGATTTCCTTGAACGGCGTGTCGCCGGGCAGGCGGCCGAACAGGCTGACGCTCGTTCCCGGCTGCGGGGTCGTCGTGCCGGCCTGATCGAGCACGCCGGAGATCGTCACCGACTGACCGTTGGGGACGATGGGGTCGGATGTGGTGATGGTGAAGTCCGGCACCTCGGTCTGCTGGATGAGGACCGTCACCGGGTCTGACGGCGCGGAGACGTTGCGCCGGTCGCCGGGGAAGAGCACTCGGACGTCGTACGCGCCGGGAACGCGCCAGGCGTAGGAGATGTTGTAGTCCGAGCCGGCTCCGACCCGGGCCCGCTTGAGCGTGTGCCAGGCGGTGCCGGCGGCGTTCTCGGCCTGGAGGAGAACCGGGCTGCCCGCGTGCCCCGGAGTGACATGTCCGGAGAACACCAGCGGGTGACGAGTGAACCCGGCCGGGGCGCTCGCCGCCAGGCTGACGAGCGCGGCCACGCGCTCGTGCACGGTGCGGCTGTGGGTGAAACGGCCCCCGCCCGGCCCCGTGACGAACCAGTTCCGGTTGGTGTCCACGATGTTCTCGGCGCGGGTGAACTCATACTGACCCAACGAGTTGGTCCGGGTGGTGCCGATCAGGGTGAACCGGGGGGCGGGGTTGATGCGGTGGTAGAGGCGGATGACCTGGTTGGCGTGGTCGGGTCCCCTGAGCTGGCCGTAGATGAGCACCGCCTCGCCGGCGATGATGGGGTTGGGGACCGCGTGAATGGTCAGCCCGCGGTTGTGCACCGGCGCGGCACCGGCAGCGCCGGGGGCCGCCATGCCCACGCACGCGACGAGCGCGCAGACGAGCACGGTGAGACGAAGACGCATGGAGCCTCCTAGTCCTGCAGGTTGAATGGGACCTCCGCCGGTATGCCGGCCCGCCCGGGCGGTGGCGATGAACGCTCCTATAAACAAACTGTCAACGCCAAGAGTTGCGGTGCCCGCCCGCATACATTTGCGCCACAGGGCCGTGCGGCCGGGGGCGGGTTAGACTCGCTCGGTGAGTGGACCCGTTCGCGATCGTCCTGCTGGTGGGCCTGGCATGCCTCGTGTTGTGGGTCTGGATGCTGGGCCGGTCCAACCAGGGCCGCGGTCTGGAGCAGATGGGGCTGCGCTCGGCCCGGCAGATCACCGAGGACCGGGAGGCGCTCGAGGCCGAGGACCTCGCCCAGATGCTGGAGGCCCACAACGCCCGGCGGCGCCGTCGCGGTGAGGCGGATGTGACCGCCGCCGACCTCGAGCGGCGCGTGGCCCAGGACGTCTCCGAGCAGCTGCGGCGGCGTGAGCAGTATCTGGCCGAGCGCGAGCTCGACGAGCTGCTGGAGGCGACGAACGCCCGGCGCCGGGCCCGCGGACTGCCGGAGCGCACGCGCGACGATGTGAGACGCGAGTTCGGAGGCGCCGGCGCCTCCGGCGACGGGCCGGGCTGAGCGTGGCGCGCTGTCTGATCGTCGGCTGCGGCTGCCGCGGCCTGGAGCTGACCCGCTCGCTGCGCGCGGCCGGTCACGCGGTGCGCGCCACCACCCGCGACTCGGCGCGGCGAGGTGAGATCGAGGCGGCCGGGGCGGAGGCATTCGTCGGCGATCCGGACCGGGTGGCCACGCTGGCGCCCGCGCTGGATCACGTCGGCGTGGCCTGCCTGCTGCTCGGTTCGGCGGCGGGGAGCGAGGAGGCGCTGACCGCCTTGCACACCACCCGCCTGGACATGCTGCTGGAGCGGATGCTCGACACCACCATCCGGGGGATCGTGTACGAGGCTGTGGGGACCGTGCCGGCCGAGGTCCTGGCGGCGGGGACCGAGCGCGTTCGCTATGCCTGCGAGCGGTCGCTCATCCCGTACGTGCTGCTGACCGCGGACCCCGGAGAGGGGGACGCGTGGGTGCGGGCCGCGACCGACGCGGTCCAGCGCGCGCTGCTCGCCGAGGGTCAGCGCCCGGCCTGAGCCGCGATCAGGGGACCAATTCGATCGAAGAGGTCGGCGAGGATGCGCGCGGTGGCGCCCCAAATCAAGTCGTCGCCGACCACGTAGGTGTCGGTGCGGATGGGGACACCGCGGCGCAGCAGCCGGCGCCGCGCGTAGCCGGTCTGGAGGTCGTCGAGGGCGAGCTCGAGAACCTGTGCCACCTCGCGGGCGCTGAGCCGCCAGGCGATCCCGGGCTCGATCAGCCCGACGAACGGATAGATGGCGTATCCGGTCACGATCGTCGGGGTCGGCTGCAGCGCGCCGAGCAGACGCACCGCGTCCGGTGGCAGTCCGATCTCCTCCTCGGCCTCACGCAGGGCCGTGGCCTGGAGGTCCGCGTCGGTCTCGTCGCGACGGCCGCCGGGGAACGAGATCTCGCCCGGGTGGCGGCGCAGGTTCTCGCGCCGCCTGGTGAAGACGGCGTGCATTCGCCCGTCGTCCACATAGAGGGCCACGAGCACGGCGGCGTCCGTGCGGCCGCGCACCTCGAGCGCGCTCGCCGCCTCGGCCGTCAGCAGGACCCGGCTCAGCCGGTCCGCGAGCGTGACGGTGGAGGACGACACGCTAGACCAGCGGGTTGAACAGCAGGCCGGTCGGGACCTTGGGGAAGAAGTAGGTCGACTTCGGCGGCATGCTCTCGCCGGCGGCGGCCACCGCCTGGACGCGCTCCACCGGGGTCGGCGCCATGAAGAACGCCGCGTCGTACTCGCCGGACTGGACGAGCGCAAGCGCCTGCTCGGCGTCCCGGGCGTAGCCCAGTCCGTTGAGGTGGTCGATGTCGTCATCGCTCATCTGCAGCGCCCCCTTGAGGATGAGCGCCTCCAGCACCGCCGTGTCCAGCCGGCGGTACGGTTGTGCCCGGCCCGGCAGCGCCCGGTCGGCGATCGCCGGGTCACGCAGGGTCAGCATGTATGGCGTGCGGAAGTGGGCGTCGATGTAGCCGATCCGGACGCTGGGGCCGGACGCCGGGGCGAGCCCGCCGGTGTCGCCAAGCTGCTCGATCTCGAAGTCTCGGCGCAGCGCCTCGGCCAGCGTCTCGTGCTGGTCCGGCCGCAGGCCGCGGACAAGGCGGTGGGTGGGGAAGATGGTCAGTCCGGGATCCTCCAGCGCAACCAGGCACATCAGCACGTAACGATGCGGGCCCTCGCCGCCGATCTCGTCGGCGTACACCCGAGCGGTCTCATAGCGGTGGTGGCCGTCGGCGATCAGCAGCTCGGTGCCGGCGAGCACCTCCTGGACGACGGTGATCGCCTCCGGATCGCCGACGCGGCCCAGGCGGTTAACGGTTCCGTCGTCATCGGTGGTCATCGCCCAGGGCGCATCCCCGCCGGCCGCCGCCAGCGCGCCGCGCGCCGCGCCCGCCGGGTCGGAGTACAGGGAGAAGATCGGTGACAGATTGGCCCGCGTGGCCCGGGTCAGCCGCAGGCGATCCTCCCGGGGTCCGGGGTGAGTCCGCTCATGCGGGCGGATCCGGCCGGCGCCGTACTGCTCCACGCGCACGCGCGCGAAGACCCCCTGCCGCGTCCGGCGCTCGCCGTCCGGGCCGACGTAGTCCTGGGCGAGCGTCCACAGCGCCGGGGCCTCGTCGAGGACCACGACCCCTTCGTCGCGCCACTGCTCCAGGGTGTGGGCGGCGCGGTCGTAGCGGTCGTCGCCACCCTGCGGGAGATCGACACGCACCACGTTGTACGGCGAGCGGGCCTCGAGGGCCGCTCGCTGCGGAGCGTCGATGACGTCGTAGGGAGGGGAGACGACGTCCTGGAGCCCGTCGGTCCGGTGCGGGTCATAGCGAAGCGCGCGGAAGGCCTGGATCTCTGCCATCAGGAGGTCCGAGGCTATCCGACGGCCCGCGCCGAGGTCGCCGAGGTCGCCGAGAGCGGGGCCGGGCCCGCGGCCACCGGGAGGCGCCCGCCACCCGTGGATTACACTCGCCAAGCACACGGGGCGTGGCGCAGCCTGGTAGCGCGCCTGCTTTGGGAGCAGGAGGTCCCCGGTTCAAATCCGGGCGCCCCGATGTCAAAACTGCCTGCTAGCGACGAGGTCTGCTGACGATGCCGTTAGGGGCGATCTCGGCCGGCGGACACTTTCCGGACACATACTCCCGCGCGGCACGGATCGCGTCCTCGGCGTCCTGACGCGGCGTGTCCTCGAGCTCATCGATGACGTGGCCGTACGTGCGCAGCGTCAACTCGGCGCCGTGGCCGAGCTGGCGGGCGACGTAGATGACCGACCGGCCCTCGTGCAGCAGCAGCGACGCGAACGAGTGACGCAACGCGTACGGCACGGCGTGCTCGACACCCGCCGCGTCGAGGGCTCGCCGGAACGCCTTGCGCCGCCATGACTGATAGGCCGACTGCGTCCACGGTGCGCCCGTCCGGCTGGGGAAGATGAGCTCGTCGTCACCGGGGCGTCCGCGGCGCATCCGCCACTCGCGCAGGTCGGCAGCCAGCGGGGCGAGCAGCCGTACGGTGCGGTGCGCGGTCGTCTTGGTGTCCTTCTCCTCGCCGAGTGAGATGGCGCGCTCGACGAGCAGCGTGTGCTCGCGGATGTCTCTCCAGCGCAGGCCGAGCGCCTCGCCCGGGCGCAGGCCGGAGTAGGCCAGGACGGCGAGCAGGGTGCTGTCGCGCTCGTTGGCCGCGGCGCGCATCGTCTCGACGGTGATCGGCGCCAACGGACGGACCTCGGTGCGTCGCGTCCGCGGCGCCCGGCGCACGAGCCGAGCCGGGTTGGTCGGGATGCGCCCGGCCTCGGCGGCGCGCTGCAGGATGCCGCCGAGCAGCGTCAGCGCCTTGTCGGCGGCGACGGGGCCGACATCCGCGGCGAGTAGGTCGGCGTACCAGTGGGCGATCGTCTCGGTCGTCAACTCACGCAGCGGATAGCCGCCGAGCCGCGGCAGGATGTGCGTCTCGAGCAGGTAGGCGTACAAGCTCCTGGTCTGGCGTGATAGGTGGGCGGCGTGCAGTCGCGCCCACTCCTTGGCGAACTCGTCGAGCGGCTGCTTGCCGCCCTCGAATGCGGCCAGGGTGCCGAGCCGCTTGGAGCGCTTGACCTCAGCATCGAAGGCGATCGCGTCCTGCTTGCGACCGAGCACCTTGGAATGCGGCTGGCCAGCGCTGTCGCGCCAGCGGACGCGCCATACGTTCTTGCCTTTGCGGGTGGCTTTCTCGACAGACATCAGCTGCGCCTCTTTGTCTTGTGCTCCTCGGCCGCGATCGCCCGTCCGAGGAGGTCACGCACGTAGGTCTCGCGCGGGACGAGCCCGCGCAGCCGGTCGATGCGCCCGACGAGGTCGCGCGGGACGCGGATCGGGAGCGGTTTCTGTGGGGATGATTCGGCCATGACTATATGCTAGCACTCGCATGCGAGGGACTGCAAATGAATGCCCCTGGCACGCCTCTCGCGGCCTCCTGGCGGCACAAGACAGCCTCAGCAAGCCCTACCTACCGGGGCGGGTCTCGCTCGGCTCCTCGGGCAGCAGAATGCGCCGCAGCTCGCTCGACGCCGACGCGCCGGCGCGCGCCCCGGCCGACGGTCGCGGCCGGGGCCGGGACGCAACGCGATGCGCCTCCAGCCAGGCGTCGACCGCGGCCTCGGGGATCCGCACACGGCCCCGGAGACGGAAGGCGACCAGCTCGCCGTCGTCAACGGCGCGATACACGCTGCGCCGGGAAAGGCCGGCCAGCTGAGCCACCTGGCCAACGGTGAGCATCTGCTCGGTCATCGCGGCCATCCCCAGCACCGGGAGCAGCGCCCATCGCCGGTCGGCTCGGCGCCGCCGTCCCAGCAGCAGCAGCGGGGGGTCCACGGTCCGCCACGCTCGGATTGCAGCTCGTCGACGTGGTCGAGAGCTCGCATCGCGCCCTCGAGCCCGGCCAGCATCACGGCAACCTGATGGCTGTCACCGGCCGTTGGCAGGCGCCGGATGGTTGGGGGCCGGTGCGCCATCACCTTCAGCCGCCTGAACGCCTCGACGTTCGCGGCAATCGCGGCGCGCCGCTCGGGCCGGTCCTTGTACCGGGCCATGAGCGGCGACGGTGTGCCGGCGCGCGTGAGCATCTGCACCGTCATCCCGCGTCCGGGTGTCGCCGGGCGATCGCGGCGACGGACGGCGCGGGATGGCAGACGCCGCACACCCAGACGGTCCCGTTGGACGGCGCCCAGTCGGGGCCGCGGTGCTCGGGGTCTAGGCAGGTCGGCTCGCGCCTGGGCCTTTCCGGGGAGTGGTCCACGTGGTCCACACCCCTAGGACCGGTGGACCGGTGGACCACCCACCCGTCGTCCGTCCGCTCGGCTAGCCCCGCGTCTTGAAGGTCGAGCAATACGCGACGCGCCGTCGTCTTCGGCACCCCGGCAGCCGCCACGACATCGCGCTCCGACACGGGTTCGTCGCCGAGCGCCGCGAGCACGCTCTCGCGCCGGTTGTCCCGCGGCCGCGGACGCTCGGGCTCAAACGGCTCGGTCTCGGCGAGCAGAATCCCGCCGCCGGGAACCGGCTCGATCGCGACCCACCGCACTGGCGGCTCGGCCGCAGGCCGACTCTTCCAGCACGACAGCTTGCGGCGACGTCGAGCATCCGGGTCGTCGTCGTGGCGGCTGAGCGTGAACCCAAGCTCGACGGCGGCGCCGATCGCCGTCGACCCCCGGTACTCGCCGCTGGCGCGCGAAGCGTGATGCAACACGAGGCTTGCGATCCGCCGCTGCTGCGTGAGCCGCACCACCGGCCGCAACGCCACCTCGGTCTGCTGCGAATCGTTCTCGTCAAGGCCGGGGGCGAGGCTCCGCAGCGAGTCCAGGACGAGCACGTCCGGCGCGTTTGCCTCGACGAGTGCGGCCAGCTCGTCGAAGTCGTGGCGCAGGCTGAAACCATCCGCCTCCACATACACGAGCGCGCCGGCCGGCACGTTCAGGCCGTGCAGACGACGGTGCGCCTCCTGCTCGCCGTTCTCAGCATCCACGTACAGCGTTTTCAGCGGCTCGGGGCACACCATCCCGGCGATCGTCCCGGCGCGGCCGCCGGCCGCGGCAAGCGCGAGCGCCAGCAGGCTTTTGCCGCGGCCTTCGCGGCCGGCGAGCATCGTTGTGCACGCGCGCGCGAGGATCGGGTCCACCAGCCATGCGACCGGCGGCGGGGTGGTCTTGAGCATCGTCTCGACGTCCAGCACCCGGAGTTTCGGCCCCGTCGCGTCCGGCTCATCGTCTGATGAGCGGCGGCGCGAGTGCCGGTACTTCGAGAACCGGGAGCTGTCCCGGACGCGCTCACGGCCAGCAATCTCACTCTGGACGGCCCACTCGCTGATCCGGCGCGTGTCGGCCGCGGTGCCGTTGTACGTCTTGCCGGGGTCGCGCTTGAGCTCAAACGCGGCGCAGAGCGCCTTCGCGACAACATCGACGTCACGCTCGCCGGCGCGCGCCAGGCGCACGGCCCGGTCAACCAGGTACTGATACATGGAGCCGGGCGGGACCCGTTCGCACCCTTCGGCGTCGCCGGCGCCCGCGCCGGACCGCTCCGGTATCAACCCGTCCGGCAGGTGTGGCAAGGCGCCGTTCGGCGAGAGCAGCCATGTGTACGTCTTGCCGGTCGGGTGGATTGACGGCGGGGTGACCACATAGGAGCCTTGGCCGCGGAGTTCGCCGAAGCCGAGCCCCACGGTCCGACCGTCCTCGCCGCGGAAGAAGAACTGCAGTCCCCTGCCGGTCGCGACATGCGGCACACCGAGCCGTTTGCACTTCTCGACGAGCTCGGCGCCGGCGGCGAGGTCGTCGATATCCAACACGGTCGGCCCCGGAGCACCCGTCGCAACCCCAACATTGCCATCCGGCCATGCCGCAGCCCAGCTGCGGATCTTCGCCGGGTTGGTGGTGGCGTCGTGCACGCCGTGCACGATCACAGCAGGGGTCAGGGCCGTCGGTCCGCAGAGTGTCGACTTCACGCGAAAGCGACACCCGGGGGATTGCGCTCCGGGTCGTAGTTGCAGCGTGTGACGCGTGGTTTGCTGCAGGCCCTGTTCCGGCTTTCACCGATGTGGCTGAGCGGGCGGGGTGGCAGCTTGGCGGTAGGAGGATGCTCGGGTGTCTGTCCACCTTCCCTCAGTACATCGGCGTCGCTTGAATCGCCCTCGTCGGTGGCTGCTGTGGCTGGTGCTCGGGGTGTTCGTCCTAGCGGCCGGTGTCGGGGTTGTGATCGCGATTGATCGAACCGCGTCCTCGGGCGGCCCGCAGATTGCGTACACGCCGCCTCGCTACGCGCCGCGAGGCCCCTACCCGCAGCGACTACTTGACAGTCTGGTCAGCGGACGCGGCTGGATCGCGCCTGGGGCGACGGCGTATGTCGCTGGGCCCAAGGGGGTCTGGGTTGGCTCGGCGGGTCCTGCGAACGTGCAGATCCGAGCGTCGATGCAGCCAGATGCGCGCCTGCGCCTCAACAGCGTGGGCAAGACGTGGACTGCGACGCTGATCCTCAAGCTCGTCGGCGAAGGGCGGATGAAGCTCGACGACACGGTCTCTGACTGGCTGCCGGGGCTTTTGCCCTACGGCAACCAGATCACCGTCGCGCAGCTTTTGAGCATGACCAGCGGGATGATCGACACCAACGACTTCGAGGCCAAGGCGGCGTACTACGTCAGCAAGATCAACGATCCGGCGCTGCACGCGCACGTTTCGGCGGCCTTCCGTCGCGCCCAGACCGACCCCACCTACCCCCCCACACAGGTGTGGATCGAGGCCGCTGCGGGAGCGCCGCTGCTCTACCAGCCCGGAACCACCTGGCACTACTCCAACATCGGCTACATGGTCCTCGGGCTGATCGCGGCGCGCGCCGGCGGCGCCGACCTCGCCACGCTGTTTCGCACCCAGATCATCGATCCGCTGCACCTGCACAGCGCACGCTATGACCCCGCGCCGAACATCAGCGGCCCGCACGCCCACGGCTACTCGCTCGCCACCGCCGGCAAGGTCGTAGACGCCACGGGCTGGACGGGGGGCCTGGCCGCGAACGGCGGGATCGTCTCTGACGCCGCCGACGAGGCGCACTTCCTGCAGGCCTTGATGCGCGGGCACGTCTTGCGGCACGCGCAGCTCACCGCGCTCAAGACCCCATACGCGACGGGCGGCCTCGGGCTCGGCGACGCGAGCTACGGCCTCGGTGTCGTGATCCAGCAGGACGGCTGCACCACGCCCGGCCTGGCCTACGGCCACAACGGCGCGGGCGACGGCTACATGTCCTCCGTGCAGGTCTCGCCCGATGGCAGCCGCGTGGCGGTCGTGCTCGTCAACGGCTACGCCGCGAGCATCGCGGCCCAGGACCAAGGGAGCGCGACGCTGGTCAACACGATGCAGCGCCTCTACTGCTCCGCCCCGTAAGGCTGCCGCTTCGCGCGAATAGACGGCAGTCTCCATCGGGTTCATCAGATGGCTGCATCGGGCTACAAGCGGCAGTGCGGGCCGGCCAGCGTTTGCTCTCGCCGCGCCCGTCCAAGCTGGGTCGGACGCGGCTGCTGCTCTTAGCCCGACGCAGCCGTCTCGGCCGGTGTCCGAACACTGCTGGTTTTGGGGCCGTAGCGCTAGCTCTCTCCCGGTCCGCTGGCTAGCACTGGCGGTGATTTCGCGTGGTGTTGAGTTCTAGCGTGAGGCCATGCTATTGGCGAACAGGAGGGCTCCGGCTCTGCAGGGCGCAAGACCTGCTTCGGCTTCAACTCGGGCATTCACGCCTCCTCGACGCGCGTGACGGGGGACGTTGGGCAGAGTGTCGTCACTCGCCCGTTGCGATAGCACTCGGAGGTTGGGGGTCGGCTGCATCGACTAGCTCTGCCGGTCCAGCGCTCTACGCGCGTCAGTTCTAGCCCATTGGCGGCGGTGTCGCTCTCGACGGCGGTGTCACGACCTGGCGGCTGACGCGCGGCGCGTACCATCCGGGTGCGGGAGGGAGGCGGTCCGCCTCGGCCGGGCCCCACGAGCCGCGCTCGTACTCGTGGACGGGGGTCGCGTCGCCGAGGATCGGGTCGACGATCCGCCATGCCTCTTCGATTGTCTCCTGGCTGGCGAAGAGGTCGTGATCGCCGCGCAGAGCCGCGCTCAGCAGACGCTGGTAGGGCGGGGTGTTGTGCGCGGCCTGCCGCATCGCGGTCAGTTCGATGTCCTGGACTGCGAAGTGCTCCACGCCCGGCTTGCGCGACTGCACCTCGAGGCCGATCACGACCTCGGGCTCGATCTGGAAGCGCATCCGGTTGCCGTGCGGGTGCTGCGTGGGGAACAGCTTCTCGGGCGGGCGTTTGAGCTCGACGATGATCTCGGTCGCCTTCACGGGCAGGCATTTGCCCGCGCGCACGACGATCGGCACGTCAGACCAGCGCCACGTATCCACGTGCAGGCGAATCGCCGCGTAGGTCTCGACCGTCGACGCGGGGTCGACGCCATCGGTGTCCCGGTAGCCGCGATACTGACCGCGCACGACGTCTCTCCTCGTGAGAGTGCGCACGCCCCGTAGGAAGCGGGCCTTCTCATCGCGCACTGCCTCGTCGTGACGACCGCTGAACGGATCCATCGCGAGGAGCGTGAGCACCTGGAAGAGGTGGTTCTCGACCACGTCGCGGATCGCGCCCACCCCCTCATAGAACCTACCTCGGGTAGAGACGTCGAAGTCCTCGGCCATCGTGATCTGGATCTGATGGACGTGCTCGCGGTTCCAGATCGGTTCAAGAAACGCGTTCGCGAAGCGGAAGAAGAGGATGTCCTCGACCGGCGCCTTGCCGAGGTAGTGGTCGATGCGAAAACAGCGCTCCTCCGGGAATACGCGGTGCAGCGCTTGGTTCAGCGTCCGGGACGACTCAAGGTCGCGCCCAAACGGCTTTTCGACGACGACGCGCCCGCGCTCAGCAAGGCCCACCTCGCCGAGTTGGTCGATCACCGTCGGGAAGAGCTCAGGCGGGATCGCGAGATAGTGAACCGGGCAGCGCGCCCCTGTGAGCGCGTCGCGCAGCGCGACGTAGGTCCGCGGGTCGTCGTAGGTGCCCCAGACATACCGGACGAGCGCACGAAGCTTCTCGTACGCCGCGGGATCGAGACCCTCCGCGGCGGCGGTGAGGCTGTTCTTCATGCGCTCGCCGAGCTTCTCCGCGGTCCAGTGCTCACGTGCGACACCGACGACCGGCACGTTCAGCTCGTCCGCCTGAACCATGCGCTGGAGCGCCGGGATGATGTGCTTGAACGCCAGGTCTCCCGTGATCCCAAAGACGACAATCGCATCGCCCTGCTCGCGCTTTCGGCGCATGTCAGCCCGCGGCCAGCCGCCCGTCGTGGCCACCGGACGGCGCGCGCCCGACGGACGACGGCGTGCCAGCGCCGTTGCACTCACCACTGCGCGAGGGGCGCTCGGAGCGTTCCACGGCGACCGCCTCGCACGGTAACGCCTCACCTTGGTCGATTACGAAGACGACAATCATCAGTGCGACACCCAACCCTAATGCATGGATTCGCTGGCACTGCTGGGTGGGTAACGGCTTGCGCTGGTGCCAGTCACGCCAATCAAATGCCGCACGCGACCGCGAAAAACGTCGCGCCAGGTATTGACTTACGGCCGATCAAACGTGGCACTCTGCTTTGGGCGCCCCGACTCGGGACATCAACCAAACCAACCGAAAGGAGTCAAGTAGTCGCGCTCACTCTCGAACGCCGCAGCGACCGTCAGCTCAGCCTCGCCGAAATGGCCGGTGATCGCCGCGTGCAGCCGATACAGAAGCCTCTGCACCTCGGCTGCGTCCCGCAGATCGACGTGCGCGAGGTCGTCGATCCGCTCGACGATCGCATCGTGATCTCGCGTGCTCTGCGACGTTCCCACACACCCCACAACGGCCGCGACCCCGCCGGGCAGAAGGGCTTCGCGCCTTTCCGCCTCTAGGTCCGACTGCGGCAAGACGCGGTCGCGGACGAGCTTCAGGATCCCTGCCGTCACGACGGCGCGGTCCTCGCGCGAGAGCCTCGGCGACTCCGAAGCGGCAACCGGAATGTGCTCGATGTCATCGAGCAACGCCACATACTCTGAAAACGCATCATTCATACTTGGTCCTCCTCGCGCCAAGGTCTTCGTCCGGCTAGTCGTGCGACTGCGTGAGGTAGTCGTAGCGGGGATCGCGCGGACTGACGGGGCGTGCGCTGGTCCCGGCCGTCCCTCGTCGCTGGCCATTCAGGCGCCGTCGGGCATCGATCGCCGGCGACAGCCGGCGGCCGACGCCATCGCGACTGAACTCGCCGCGCCGGCGCGCTGCGTCGTCGCGTGTGGTGCTGGTCATGGTCCTCACCCTTCCGGCCCTCGTTGAAATTCGCACGGCAACAAGCGGGCTCTTGCCGAGCCGGTGATCAGGCATCATGGGCGACGGTGCCGCGAGCCGGCGGGCCGACGTCCGTAGAAGCAGGTGGACCGGCCCCGCAGTCGCAACCAGTAGGCCCTCGCTCCTCGCCTCGCAGCGCCTTCGCGCAGTCGGTGGCTTTCGGGCTTGGGCTGAGGATGCTGGCCGCAGGGCCAGCTCACTTCCTCACACTACTCCGATCCAGGCGCCTGTGTGAGCGGCCCGCGAACTTAGACTAATGAACCCAGAACGTGGCCACGGCCGAGGGCGGAGCCTCAAACCCCCGCGCGGTTGGCTTCCGCTCGTAGCCCAGAGCGACTGCGGACGCGCCATACTGGCTAGTTGAGTCCAAACCTGATCCGATCGAGCATCCGGGATGCCAGCTACCCAATCCGCACCGCCAGTCCGTCTGGAACATGTCAGCCGTCCCAGGCGGCTGTGGGGCGACGCAATCATCGTGTCGAGCCTGTTGAACGAGTTGCGCCACCGCATCATGACCGCGGTGTACGGAATCTCTAGGGCTGACTCGAATCTTGTGACGCTTCTCGTGATCGCCGCGTTCGGGGGTGCGATTCGACGCGCTGCCGCCGCGCCAAGCACACAAGTGCGCAAGGTCCGGTCTAGCCCGACGACCGTTGGCGACACGATGATCGGGGCTGCCGCGGCAAAGGAGACGCTCGACAGCATTGCTGGACATCCGTCTCGGGACACGACATCGGCCGCCGCGCTGATCACGCTGGCATTGGTGGTGCACTTATTCCGCCCCGCAGTCAAGCGGTCGGTCCGAGCGATGGAGGAGGCAGGCCGGGACGTCGTAGCCGAGGCGCGCAGGATCGGGGATGCGATAGGTCGCTTCGGGATCTGACAGCCATCGCCCCCCCGAGCGGCCGCGGATCGCCGGAGGCCGAGCCACGCCCAGCAGCCGAAGTCGCGGCAGCCAATCGTCGTGTGAGTCACATCACGGCGGCCATTCGACGAGAGTGCCGCTTTGATCGAAATGCAGCAACCAGGTTAGTCGGTGGCCCGATCCCGCGGCTCGCCTGTGCCGACTCCGCTCGCCGGCAAGGACCGACCGGGGCTACGACAGCGCCTTGGCCTTGATCCTGTCGAACTCGTCCTGTGTGATCGCGCCGCTGTCGAGAAGTTGCTTGGCCTTCTCGATCTCGCCGGCGGCCCCGCCGGTGCCAGCGGTCGTGCGCACGTACTCGTCGAATTGCGCTTGGGACGCCTGGGTTTCTTTCATTCTTCGCTCGGCCATCCCGTCGTGGTTGGCGATCAGGTAGACCAGCACTCCGATCCACGGAAGGATCACCACGAAGATCACCCATGCGGCCTTGCCCCAGCCCGAGATGTCGCGACGGCGGAAGACGTCGATCAGAACGGTGATCGCGATCCAGATGAAGATCACCCACGCAAAGACGACGAGGGTCGTCCAGAGAATGTTCAGGAAGGGGTACGACGTGGCTTCGAGAAACAATTTGATCCGCCTCCGGTCCAGTTCGAACTTTCGAACTCGGTTCGCCGTCCTCGGTCCGAACTCCTTCTCCGCCATCGCCCTGAGAGCAATGCGCGGCGGTTGGCGCGATGAGGGTCGGCCCCCCGCTCGCCCCTTTGATCGAGCAGGAACGGTGACGCCTCGCTACTGCTCGTGTTGGGAGCGACGCTCTCGCCCGAGGGTCGCGCGGAGATGTCTGCAATGCCGGGCGGATGCGGCAGTCTGGCGCGTGCGGTCAACACCGTAGCTGCTAGCCCATACTCAGGAGCGGGACGAACGCGATGCTTACACGAGCGCGGGCGACCATGACGGCCACTCGCCGGATGTCGATCGCCAGGCGGAACTCAGTAGTTGTCCCGTCCTCACACCGGCTGATGCGCGGATGTACATCGTGAGATGGTTGCCTACGGTCGGCGCGACCGAGCGTGGAGGAGACGAGACGATGCCGGAAATCGACTCAGAGCACCGACAAGACGTGGCGCGACTACCACTCGAATCTGCCCGCGAGACAGCTGTCAATGACCTTGCCCAACAGGCGAGCGGCGCACATCTAACCCTCGATGAGTACGCAGAACGCGCCGTCGCGGTAGAGCAAGCGGCGAACGTTGAGGAACTCGACGCGGCAGTGCGCGGACTGTCGGAGCAGACCGGGGCCACGACTGAGGCTCATGCCGGTCGTTGGCTGATCGGCGTATTCGGTGGAACGCAGCAGCGTGGTCGATGGCGATTGAGCAGCCGACTTCGGATCGTGGCTGTTCTGGGAGGCGTGACGCTGGATCTCGGGTTGGCGGAACCCGAGGCGACCGAGTCGCTGATAACGGTTGTCGCCGTGCTTGGCGGAGTTGAGATCATCGCCCCGCCAGGGGTGCCGGTCCAACTCTCCGGATTCTCACTGCTCGGCGGCAAGAGTGATGAGCGTTCCGGCGGTCCGCCTCTTCCTGGCTCGCCACTTGTCCGCGTGCGGTGCATCACGCTACTTGGCGGCGTCAAGGTCAAGGACCGACCGCCGCGCCGTAACTTGCTCGACGTCATCAGAGCCCGCGGCGGTAGCCCGACGACGCCTGACGGTACCGCTCCGGACACCGGTCAAGGAGTCTGAACCAAGCCGCCAGCCCGATACACCGCGGCCTCGCGCAGCAGGCCGCCGCCCCGCCATCGCGTCAACTCGGTCGCTCCCGAATCATGACGTCCGGCTTCTGCTGTGATCGTCGAAGACCAGAAGTCGGGGAGCTGTCGTGTGTCGCCGAAAACCCAAGAACCTATGACTACACGTGTGTCTTTGCTCGCGCCTAGTTTGGGACGGGACTTCCAATCGCAGCTCTTAGGTCGCGGTCCCGTCGATTCGTCCCGTTGGGCCGCACGCATACGCTGCCGCCGTTGGCTCAGTTAGCTCCGGTGAACCGCTCCCGCGGCCAGTTCTCGGCCGCCCATGCGGAACATGTGTTCCTGCGGGCCTGAGCTTGAGCATCTCTGAGGTCGCCGAGATTGCAGACGCCGTGGGAGCGGCCGCGAAGGCGGTCCGGTCCGATGACCGGAGGAGCCCGTGGAGGCGTTCCGGAGACTGTCAGTGGCCGCCGCGGCGCTCGCAGACGAACGGACGAGGGTCGAGGTTGACGCCGCTCGCCCCCGCGCTGGTAGGCGGCCTCCCAGGCCGAGCGCGTCGACCGGAACGCCGCCGACCAGGCAGCGCGCTCATCGGTGGAGTGCACCGTCGGCCCATCGCGCGATCGGCCAGGCGCCGGCGAACGCGAGGCCCGGCGCGGCGGCGGCGGGGCGAGGAGCTCGCGCAGTCGGCAGGCGGGACGCGGGTCGCTGACGACGTAGGGCACGCCGGTTCTTGAGCGTAAGCCGCGCCCTGACGGCCGTCACGTCCTAACCCCGGAAGGTGCGGCAGTCAGTCTCGGAAGCCAGCGCCGTGCCGGCGAGCGCCGCGGCGCACCGTCGCAGTGTTTTCAGCCGTCGGATCTGGTAGCGGTCGGCGCCGGGCGCTTCGGCGAGCTGGCCCGCCTCGGCGATGATGCGCGCGGCCAGGTCGGCGGCCCGGGCGCCGTAGTCCTCCGGTTCGCGGGGTGGCGGCGGCTCCATACGGCCAAGGCATCGTAACTCCGCGCGGACACAATCTGGACACATGCCATTGGCGACCGAGACGCCGGCGGTGTTCAGCCGGTCGCCGGGACTTATCGCGCTGAGCAGGCATTTCGTGCCCTCTGGTGCCCTTGCATGCCATAGCGTGACACGCCGGTTTCTGCTTTAGGAGCAGGAGGTCCCCGGTTCAAATCCGGGCGCCCCGATCAAGAACTGCCTGCAAATGAGCATCTTTTATGAGGATGCCATTTGCCCTTGCAAGTCGATGTTCCCAAATTGTGTTCCGTACGTGCCCAGATCGGAACACTCAGACCCCCCCAGGAGGTCGCCATAGGCCCTTTCGCGTGAGCAAAATGCCGGTACGGTCATAGACGACGCACGTCGTCGGCCCTGAGGCCCTTCCAAACCGGGGGCTGCGCGAGGTAACCGGCTACTCAGGCCGGGACGGCTTCGCGATCGGGAATCACGTGTTCGACGTGAAATCCCTCGACCGGCCGAGGCGGAATGTCGGCGATCGTGGCCGCCTCAGCAAACACGCGCTTTGCCGCTTCGATCGCCTCGTACGCGTCCGACGACTCAACCGTAAACGCGATCTCGAAGGTGCCGCGGGCAAGGTCGACGCTTGCGACTGGCCCCGCTTCAGGGTGTGCCTGCATGAACCCGTTGAGAAGCTGCTCGGCGCGCGCTTCGAGATCCTCGCCCCCGAGGCCGGCAAGGACGGCTAGCGCATCAAATTCCATTTCAGCGTCCTTTCCACTTGAAGTTCGGATCGAAGCGGCGGATTTGGCTCACGGCCTTCCTCTGCCAGTTGCGTGCACTCGGCGTTTTGTGAATGAGAACGATACCCGAGCCGCTCGGAGCGTAGAGCTTGTAACCGTCCGAACTTGGTTCGACGCGCCAGCGGTGATCCTCCACCGCATCGAGGATCTCTTGGACATCTTTCCGGTTCGCAGGCACGCAGGCGCCACGCTAGCCGTATTTTCCGCACGACGAAATGGCTAGGTGTGCCGGTTTCTGCTCGGGCCAGGGCGGTGTGATGTGGAGGAGCTCGAGGACGCGGCGCTGGGTGTGGGTGAGCTGGTCGAGCTGGATCCCGGCGCGGGTGTGGGTGAGGCCGAGTCCTTGGAAGGTGGTGAGGACGTTGCGTCCGGTGGGGATCGCGGCGCGGTTCTCGGGCAGCAGGCCGGGGAGCAGCTCGTCTTCGCCCAGCGCTGTGCGCAGCTCAGTTTCGATCAGCCCGAAGATCAACAGGGCGATCCCGATGATGCTGGTCAGCGCGTAGATGCGGTCGTCGTTGTGCAGGAAGATCGGGCGGACGTTGAGGGTCTGCTTGTAGTCGCGGTGGCGACGCTCGACGATCTGCTGGCCTTTGTAGCTGCGTAGGATCTGGCCGGCGGTGAGGCGCTTGCCGGGGAGGTTGGTCGCGAGCGCGTAGATCCCGTCCGTTTGGGCGGCGGCGGCGATCGCCTGGTGGTCGCGCGTCCAGGTGATCGTCGGCTTGCCGTTGCGGGTGGCGGTGGTGACACAGATCAGCTGCTCGACTGGGCCGGTGAGGATCCGCGCGACTCGGGCGTCGACCTGTGTGCGGGTCTTGTCGTAGCGCCCGCCGAGCCCGTTGCGGACGCGCTGCAACTGCTCCTCGGCCTTGGTCAGCGCACGCTCGCGGGCGGCGGCGACCTCGCGCTGCTCCTCGGAGGAGTGGATGTAGGCGACGCGCAAGCGGCGGGTCTCCCCGGTCTCGGGATCGGCCAGCTCCCAGTCTGTGACCGCGCCGCGGTAGCGGGTGCGCAGCTCGCTCGGGAGCGCTCGCTCGCGTTGGGAGACGTAGCGCACCGCTTGAAGCCCGTCGGCGCCGACGTCGGTGAGGAACCGCTCGCGAAACCCGGTCTGGGCGCGCAGCGAGACGATGAACTGACGGTCTGAGCGGGCGATCTCACACAGCGTCTTGGGATGCCCACAAGCGGAGTCCAGGATCAGCAGCCCGCCCGGCCCCGACAGCTCCCGCAGCCGCTCGAGGCTCTGGGCGATCAACGACACCTCGGCCGCGTTGCCCGGCTCCGGACGCACGTAGAGCGACACCCCGGCGGCGCTGGTGGCCTGCAGCGCGCGGACCTGCCGCGCGACGCCCTGCCCCTGCGCCCAGCCGTTGGCGACCAGCGCCGAGCCCTCATACGCGCCGCACACCCGCAGCGCGGTCAGATCGACGTGCAGACGGCCGGCGTCGACCCCGAAGCGCTCGATCGCACGGGCGGCGAGCGTGCCGCGCAGCGTCTCCGCGTACACGGCGAGAATCTCAAGCGCCCGCCCCAACCGATCATCGTTCAACAAGGCCGGCGGGATCCCGAACAGCTCCTGCAACGCCGAGCCCGACGCCCACCCGGCGATGTCATACAGCGGCGAGGGCGAGCACAGCCGGCTGGCGATCAGCGCCGCCGCCGCCTCACCGACCGTCAACTGCTGGCGCCCGCGCTGCGGCAGCGCCCGGTCGACCGTGCCGATCAGATCCAGCTCGGCGATGAAGTGCCACGCCAAAAGCAGCGGCCCGACCTGACGGCGCACCCCCGCCAGCGGCGGGTCAAGCCGGGCGAACGAGCCCATCAGCTGCTCCAGTTGGCCCGACGCCTTGAGCTCGTCCTCGCGCCCGAGCGTGCACAGCACGCGATGACGCACCCGCCCGTGCTCATCGCGATAGGCCTGGACCAGCCGCAGATACACGTACCGCTTGCCTCCCCGCCGCACAGCGTGACGCTTGACATACATGTTGGCCCTACACTAACCGAGCCGTCGGACGGACCAACAGCCATAGCCCTGAGCAGCTGGCCAGCGAGCAGCCCCACCCGACCACCGCCAGTATTGGCCCTACATCACCCGCTCGCGAGACCGCCCGACCAGCCAGCACCGCGCCCACGATGCCAGCAAACACCGCGCAACGCGACCAACCGAGCCACAACCAACAGCCCGGCTTACCAAGTCGCTACGCGGAAAATGGGGCCCGTTTTGCGGCCGAAACCCTCGGCGGAAGACCGCAAATAGCGGTAATCGAGAACCTGGAGAATCAGCTCCCGGGACCCAGAAAATTCCTGCTAATACGCCTAGATCCGGACAGCTGCTTTCGCACTTTGGGAGCAGGAGGTCCCCGGTTCAAATCCGGGCGCCCCGATATGCGGTGTGTCCTTGTGCTCCTCAGGCGCCGCCGCGAGGCCGTCGAGGATGCGGTGTGCGATCGCTGACAAACCGGCGATCGCCTTTCTGTCGTCTTCCTCCGTGGGGTCAAGAGATCGCCGCCTCCGCTCAGGAGCTCTCCGGAAACGCCGCGTTGCTGACCGAGCTGGTGGCTCGGTTCAAGATCGCCGGCTGAGGCTCAAGCGCGCCACGCACCTCCCTGTCGTCGCGGATCCAGCGGCGGTCGGCACCGCGTAACGTTCCGGCGGTGTTCGTCGCGGTTCGGCTGACCAGCGCATCGATCGAGCCATGGGCGGCTGCGCTCGACGGGCCCGGCGCGTAGCGGGTGGCCGACGGGTTCGTCAGAGGCCTGCGCCTGGCCGAGGGCGCGGTCGACGCAGGCGGCGGATACCCCTGGGATCTGCCCGCGGTGGCGGCGCTGGCCGGCGGGCTTGAGCTCCATCCCAAGGTCACCTACCTGATCGGTGAGAACGGCAGCGGCAAATCAACGCTGCTGGCCGGACTCGCCATCGCGGCGGGGATGAGCGCCGAGGGCGGTTCCTCGAACTTCGCCTTCCCATCCGGCGAGGCAAGCTATGCGCTGTCCCGGCGCCGGTCACAGGCGGCTCTGGCCGACGTCCTGCGGCTGGTCCGCACCGGCCGCCGGCCGCGGACCGATTTCTTTCTCAGGGCGGAGAGCCTGTTCGTGGCGGCAACGTATCTCGAGCAGCTCGACGACCAGCCGTTGCGTGCCTACGGTGGAACCTCGCTCCACGAGCAGTCCCACGGAGAGGGCTTCCTGGCGATCATGATCAACCGGTTCGGGCCTGAGGGGCTCTACCTCCTGGACGAGCCGGAGGCGGCCCTGTCGACCCAGAACTGCCTCACCTGCCTGCGCCGGATCCACGAGCTCGTCGAGGAGGGATCGCAGTTTGTCATCAGCACCCACTCGCCGCTCATCCTGGCCTACCCTGACGCGATGATCTACCGCTGCACCGCCGACGGGCTCGAGCCGGTGGAGTACGACGCCGCCGAGCCCGTCCGGCTGACGAGGAGCTTCCTCTCGGCGCCAGACCGCTTTCTGACGCGGTTGCTCGCCGATTCGTGATCGTGGAGGCGCGCCCACGCGCAACTTCCCCGCCGGCTTCTCGTTCTGGCTGAGGATGAATCTGAACCGGATGTGCCGTTGGCCGCGGTCCGGTGTGCGGCGTCGGCTGACGGCGGTGGTCGTGGGTCTCGCCGTCGTGCTGGTGGCGGCGTCGCAGGGTGCGCAGGCAGCCACCTCGCCGGTTCAGGCGATCTTCAACCAATGCGCCAGCGGCCATCTCTCCGGCAACTACACCGTGGAGCAGCTGCAGCAGGCGCTGAGCGTCATGCCGGCGGCGGTCAGCCAGTACACCAGCTGCCCGGACGTCGTCCAGAGCGCCATCATCCGGACCCGGCATGACGGCGGCCCGGACGCGGCGATTCGCTCGAGCGGCGCCTTCCTGCCGCTGCCGGTGATCGCGATCCTGGCGGCCTTGATCGCCACCGCGGGGGTCTTGGGGGTCATGGCGCTCCGGCGCCGGTAGGGAGATGAGGTTGGGGCGTCACGTCCCGGCGGCGCTCGGCTACCGGGGCTCGCGGCGGAGGTGCTCCTGCTCTGCCCGGCCATGCGCCGGCATCTGGCCACCCGGCGGGAGCGGCATGTCTTCGGCTGACCGCCGGGCGTGAGCGTCACGGGTTGCCGGTGCTCCCCCACGACGATCGAGGGACCGGTCCCGCCGTTCTCCTGCTTCACGCGGGCATCGCTGACCGATCGATGTGGCGCGAGCACGTCGACTGGCTGGCGCGGGCCGGATATCGAGCCATCGCCGTCGACCTGCCCGGGTTCGGCGAGGCGACGATAGAGCCGGGGCGGCAGGCACCCTGGGAGGACGTTCTTCAGACACTTCAGGACCTGAAGGTCCCCCAGGCGGTACTGGTGGGCGATTCGTTCGGAGCGGCGGTGAGCCTGCGCGTTGCCGTGGTGGCGCCGGCGGCCGTGTCCGCACTGCTGCTCGTGTCACCGCCGCCGCTGGCGTTGGATCCGTCGCCGGCCCTGAGCGCCGCCTGGGAGGCCGAGACCAAGGCCCTCGCTCGCGGTGACACCGAGGCGGCGGTGACGGCCGTCGTCGATGCGTGGCTGGTGCCGAACGCGCCGGACGCCCTCCGCCGGCGCGTGGGCGCCATGCAACGACGGGCGTTCGAGCTCCAGAGCGCCGTCGGCGATGCTGAGGAGGCGCCCGACCCGCTGGAGGGCCGGCCGCAGGCCCTGCAGGCGCTGCGGATTCCGGTCGTGGCCGTGGCCGGCGAAGCTGACATGCCGGACTTCAAGGCGGGGGCACGAGAGATCGCCGACCTCGCGCCTCATGGCCGGTGCGCGTTCATCGCGGGCGCGGGTCATCTCGCGCCGCTCGAGGCGCCAGAGGAGTTCCGGAGGATTCTGCTCGGCCTCCTCGGTGACCTGAGGTGACCATGGCGCTGCGGCTCCGGCCGGCGCCGATCTGACCTCTAGCCGCGCATCCGGAAGCCGATCACCGCCGCCACGTAGGTGAGGCCGGCGATCGCGCCCAGCCACGTGTACGGCGCCCCGGAGCGCCCGCGCGCGAGCTCGATCACGAACGCGACGATGACGGCGGTGATCACCGCCAGTCCCGCGAGTGCGGTGGCCTGGATATCGATCTGGCGAAAGCGCTCGTCGCGTCCGTCACCACGCAGGCCGCGGATCGTCTCGCTGCGTCCGCCGAACAGGAGCAGGGCGCCAAACGCGGCCACGATCCCGAGCGACACGAGGCCGCCGCCCGGATCGCCGCCCACCCACTGGGCCGCGAAGATGAGGAGGCCGAGCGCGACTGCGAACAACGGCATGAACCATTTCGACTTAGTTGCCTGCATCAAACATCGTCTCCACTGAGGTCTTGAAGAACCGAGCCAGGTCCAGGGCGAGGGGGAGCGAAGGCGTGTAACGCTCCTGCTCGATCGAGTTGATCGTCTGCCGGGAAACGCCCATCGCCTCCGCCAGTTGCCCCTGTGACAGGCCGCGCTCGGTGCGTAGCCGCCGCACGTGATTATGCATCCGCTGGGCAGCGCCGCTCAGGCGTGCCAGATCACGGTGCCGCGCCCGCCGTGGCCGCCGCGGCGATCACGTCCCGCGCGCGCCGCGGCCGTCACCACCGCGATCACGTCCAGCGCCCGGAATCGTTGTCGCATCGCCGTCACCAGCCTCCTCGGTTGTCAAGTTCGCTTGATAGTGGAAAGTTAGCTTGACATCACGCGTCTGTCAAGCCGGCTTTACAGCAGGCGCCCGACGCGGCCGGGCGGACTCAATCCGGTCAGGGTCCCTTGTCAACGCCGTGTGACCGGCGGCTCAAGACCGGGCGTCGGCGGGTAGTACGCGAGGTGGCCGGCGGAATGGCCCGCGGCCGACCGACACAGGAGACTTGGTATGAACCACGCCGTCACGCGCCGCCAGTTGCTCAAGACAGGCGCGGCGGCCGGGGCGCTGGCCCTGGGATGGGAGGCGTTGATCAACCGCGCGGTCGCCGCGTCGACGTCGTGCGGGAGCCTGACCGACATCGAGCACGTGGTCATCCTCATTCAGGAGAACCGCTCGTTTGACCACTACTTCGGCTCGTACCGCGGCGTGCGCGGTTTTGCCGACCGCGCCGCACTGACGCTGACCGACGGCAGCGGGCTGACCGTGTTCGCCCAGCCCGGGTACCCGGGTGGCTATCGCGGGGACCATCTGTACCCGTTTCACCTGAACTCCTACCGCAATGGTGAGTGCACCAACGACATCGACCACAGCTGGGCGCCTCAGCACAGCTACTGGGACGGTGGCAAGCTCGACGGGTTCATCAGCGGTCATCTCGCGGTCGACGGTGCGGCCAACGGGCCCCTGACGATGGGGTACTACACGCGCTCGGACCTGCAGTTCTACTACGCCCTGGCGGACGCGTTCACGCTCTGTGACGGCTACTTCTGCTCGGTGATCGGCCCCACCGACCCCAATCGGCTGTACGCCATGTCGGCCTGGCTGGATCCGTCCGGGACGCAGGGCGGCCCCATCCTCTCGACGAGCAGCACGTGGGTGGAGCGCTACCAGACTCTGTCCTGGACGACGATGCCGGAGCAGCTTCAGGCGCGGGGTCTCAGCTGGAAGGTGTACGGCAGCGCCGACGGCGACTATGGCGACAACGTGCTGCCGTACTTCAAGCAGTACTGGTCCGACCCGGTCCTCAACGCCAACGCGTTGACGCCGCAGTATCCGGCCGGCTTTCAGGCCGATGTCGCCGCGGGGACGCTGCCGGAGGTGTCATGGGTCCTGGCGCCGCTGATCTCCAGCGAGCACCCGCCCGCTCCGGAGATCTTCGGCGAATCGGTCGCCGCCCAGGTTCTCAACACGCTCGTCTCCAACCCGGCCGTCTGGGCCAAGACCGCCCTGCTTATCACCTATGACGAGAACGGCGGCTTCTTCGACCACGTGCCGCCGCCCACACCGCCGGCGGCGACCCCGGGCGAATACCTCACCGCCAACCCGCTTCCGTCGGACGCCGGCGGCGTCGCCGGTCCGATCGGCCTCGGCTTTCGCGTGCCGATGCTCGTGGTCTCTCCGTTCAGCCGCGGCGGATTCGTGTGCCATGACACCTTCGACCACACCTCGACGCTGCGCTTTGTGGAGACGCGCTTCGGCGCCGAGGTGCCCAACCTCTCCAGCTGGCGACGGTCGGTGACCGGCGACCTGACGTCGGCGTTCAACTTCGCCCGGGTCGACGCGTCGGTGCCGGCGTTGCCCCAGCCGTCGATGACCGACAGCCGGGTGACGCTGAGCTCGTGCGCCGCCAGCGCGCCGCTGGATCTCGCGACCGATGGGACGACGACGCTCAAGGACCTGGAGCAGACGGTCGTCCCGGCGTATCCGGTGACCGTCAACTCGGCGGCGCCGGCCCAGGAGCGGGGCAAGGCGCCAGCGCCGAGCGGCCCGGTTGCCTGCAAGGGGTAGCGCGCGCAGACTGCCGAGGAGGCGGGCCGGGGGGCGCAGCCTAGACGAGGGCGTCGGCCAGAGCCTGCTCGATGGGGAGGTCGCCGTTGTTGACGTACAGGATCTGTCCGGGGGCACGCCCGGCGACGATCACGGCCGCCAGCGTCGCCGCCACGTCGTCGCGGCTGATGTCGCCGCGAAACGGCTTGGTCTCGATCCGCGCGGTGCCGGTGCCCGGATCATCGGTCAGCCGTCCTGGCCGGACGATCACCCACTCCCGCCCGGATGCCATGACCGCGGCGTCGGCCTCGGCCTTGGCCCGCAGATAGACCTCGAACACCCCATCACCCAACGGCGGCGACTCGGCGCCGACGGCGCTGACCATGACATACCGCGGCGCCGTCGTTTCGGTGGCCTCCAGGAGCTTGATCGCCCCGTCGCGGTCCATGGTCAGCTTGCGCGCGGCGCCGCTGCCCTGTCCCGCTCCGGCGGCGAACACGACGGCATCGGCCATGCCCACCGCCTCGCCGATCTCCCCGGTCGAGGCCCGCTCCAGATCACAGACGACGGGCTGGGCGCCCGCGGCGGCGACGTCGGAGGCGTGATCCGGGTTGCGGATCAGCCCGACGGTCTCGTCACCGCGGGCGGCAAGGATCCGCGCCAGCCGCAGTCCGACCTTGCCGTGGGCTCCGGCGATGACGATCCGCATGCGACCAGCCTACCGCGGGACCGGGCTCTCAGGCCGTCGTCTGCGAGCGACCGACCCGGTAGCGGATATGGGTGGCGTGGGGCGAGGGGGGTGACCTCGATCGGCGCCAGCCCCGGGTCATCGACGCCGTCGAACAGACGCTCGCCTGCGCCCAGGAGGACGGGCACAACGTCGAGGGTTATCTCGTCGATGGCCCCGGCGGCGAGCGCCTGGCGCACCGTCGATGCCCCGCCGGCGACGGCGATCTCCCGGTCGCCGGCGGCCACCCGGGCCTGGTCGAGCGCGGCGGCGAAGCCGTCGGTGACGAAGTGGAACGTCGTGCCGCCCTCCATCGGGATCGGGTCCCGCGCGTGGTGGGTGAGGACGAACACGGGTGCGTGGTAGGGCGGCTCGTCGCCCCACCATCCGCGCCAATCCCCCTCCCACGGTCCGCGTATGGGGCCAAACATGTTGCGGCCCATGACGTAGGCGCCGCGGCGTTTGAGCAGATCGTCGCGGGAAGCCTCGTCCGCCTCGTAGCTGGGCTCGCCGGCGTGGAAATGCCAGTCATGGAGCCTGAGGCCGCCGACGCCGATCGGGTTGTCGCGGCTTTGATCAGGCCCGGCGATGTAGCCGTCGAGGGAGATGGAGAGGTGGCAGGTGATGAGTGTCATGCACGTCGAGACTGCGGACCGGGCGGGGATTCATCGGTCCGGTCGGTCGGCTCCGATCTCGAGGGAAAGGATCCGGCCGGTCGTTGGGTCTTAACCATGGATGACATGGTGCGTCACGCATGTCATCGTCGGTGGACGTGGAACCTACTGCCAAGGAGAGGGGTTCAGATGGCTAATCCGGTCATCCAGCTGGGCGGCCTGATGATTCAGGAGCCTACGGACGTGCCGAACAGTCCCACGATCGCCCTGTTCGCCGACCCGGACGGCCACGTCGCCGGCCGCGGGAAAGGCATCTGATGGCGATGCCGGCCGACGCTTCCCAGGGATCCGAGCGCGGGGGCCAGCCGCGCCCCACGCTCTACGTCTGTCACGGCGACGACGGTGGGCCGAAGGTGCATCCCTGCCGGCGCGTGCAGGAGGCACTGCGGGCCGCCGGGATCCCGTATGACAAGGTGGTCGCCGCGCACGGGAGCCCCATTCCGTTCCTGCGCAAGGGCTCGCGGGAGGGGCTCCGAGAGGCGACCGGCAGCGACAAGCTTCCGGCGCTGAAGCTCCCGGACGGCACGGTCATCACGCACTCGCGCGCGATTCTCGCCTGGGTGCGCCGACAGCAACCGCAGCCGCGGCAGCCCTGAGCGGCCGGGTCAGGCCTGGGCGGCGGTAGCGGCGATCGCGTCGATAATCTGCGGCCACAGCTCGCGCGGCAGGTCGTGTCCCATGCCGGGGAGGATGAGCAACCGCGCGTCCGGGATCGCCTCCGCCGTGGCCCGCCCCCCGGAGAGCTGGACCAGCGGGTCGGCGTCGCCGTGGATGACCGTCGTCGGCACGCCTACCTCGCGCAGGCCGGCTGTGCGGTCCCGGGCGGTCACGATCGCGGCCAGTTGCCGCGCGCTGCCCGCCGGGTGGATGCCCCGGTCAAAGCACCGGCCCGCCCGCTCCCGCTTGCGGTCCTCCTCGAAGTCGAACGCCTGCGAGCCGATCTGCCGGTATGTCTCGAGGTGATCCTCGATATAGCCGGCTCGGTCGCGGGGAACGCGACGAAGCAGGCGCATGGCGATGCGGGGGTGGGGGCGGCCGACCCGCGAGTTGCCGGTCGTCGACATGATCGACACGAGCGAACGCACGCGGTCCGGTTGGTCGATCGCCATCAGCTGGGCGATCATGCCGCCCATCGAGGCGCCGACGACGTGGGCGCGGTCAATGCCGAGATGATCGAGAAGCCCAACGGCGTCGGCGGCCATCTCGTTGAGGGAGTACGCGGCCCCCCGCGCATCGCGGACCAGCAGCTGCCACCGCTTGGGCACCGGCGCGTCCCGGAGAACCGTGGAACGACCGACGTCGCGGTTGTCGAACCGGACCACCCAGAAGCCGCGGTCGGCCAGCAGCTCACAGAAGTCGTCGTCCCAGAGGAGCATCTGCGACGAGAGCCCCATCACCAGCAGCAGCGGATCGCCCGCGGGCGATCCAAACGTCTCGTAGCAGAGCGTCAGCTCACCGACCGTCGCGGTGAGCTCACCTGAGGCCGTCGAATCGAGATCCGGTATTGACATGTCCCGGATTCTGCCCCACCCGCCCCGGCCGGTGAGCCGCGCCGATACCCTGAGCGCCGGGCCCCCGTAGCTCAGCTGGATAGAGCGACGGCCTTCTAAGCCGTGGGTCGCAGGTTCGAGTCCTGCCGGGGGCGTTGGGCAGAAATGCCTGCAGTGGCGCTATTTTGAGGCAAGCGTGGCGACGGGGGTAACGGTCGTCTTGAGGAGCGGGCAACCGTCGCGGCAAACGGTCAGCCGTCGGCGCGGCGCTCGACGGCAAACGTCAAGCCGCGGGTCGCGCCGCTCCGAGGGCTGCGCGCAGAAGGGGGACGAGCCGTGACCGCCCCACGTCTCGGCCTGGCTGCACCGCGGTGCTGCATCTGCGTCGAGGGAGGAGGGACCTTGGCGCTCTCCGCGACACGACGCAGCCGCTTGCGGCGAGTCGGGCAGCGGCAACCGGGTCGCGGTTTGAGGCCTGCCTTCGTGCCCTCACGGGCCCTTCCAACCACCCGGCGCCTTGCCGGGCGGAGCAACGTGTGAGAGCGTTGGTTCAGCCGAGGAACGGAGGGACTGGTGGCGATTGCGGTAGATCTAGAGTTCGACGGTGGAACGCTTGAGCAGTACGACGAGGTCGCACAGCTGATGGACTACGAACCGGGGGGAGCGGCGCCGCCCGGCTGCCTGTTCCATTGGGGTGCCCTCACTGACCGTGGTCTTCGGGTCACCGACGTGTGGGAGACCAAGGAGCAGTTCGAGCAGTACGCACGGGAGAAGATCGGTCCGTACACCCAACAGGTTGGGATCCCGGCCCGCCGCAGATGACGTTCTACGAGGTGCACAACTTCCAGGCCGCACCGGCTGCGGCCAAATAGGTCCTCACGACCTCCGGCCACGTGCCGGAGTTGCCGCCCCTGCTTCCGCCGCGTTGCGAGCACCCTAGGGGCGCGACGATCCGACACAGCGTGTGCGGACGAGCGCTAACTCGCCTGCGTCAGGCGAGTTACGGCTCCCTTGCTCGCGGGAGCTCGGTCGGGGTGGTCTTCTGCGAGTCCTAGATCTCGACAGCCCAAGCGACGAGCGCAGTGTGCTACCAGCGAAGACCCGCACGTGTTGTCGAAGGGCTGCGGGTCGACGCTACGCCCGTAGGCGACTTGGGTTGTCACCGACGCCCGGGTTGAGCGAGCGAGCCAGCCGGTCCAGGGGCGCGAGGTGTTACTCAAGGCGATGATGTAGCGGATGGAAGCCGGCCGGCGAGACTCGCGCTGGCGGCTCTGAGATGGACGCCGATGTCAAGGGTCGGCTGGATCGCTGCTTGACTGTTCGGCGTTGCGCTGGTTCGGTTCGTGCTCGATCTGCTGGGGGTGCCGATCGCGGATTGGATCCGGCAACTGTTCAAGGAGAGCCGGGCCGTCCCGGCATCCGCCGTAGTCGGCGGCGTTGTGCTTGAGAGTCTTCAGCCCGTGTTCCCGGCGCTGGCGTGACTGGTCGTCGGGGCGTTCTGACAGATCACCGCGCTAGTGCTTACAACGGCCCCCGGTGGGGAGGACGCGGAGATCCACAAGTCCAGCGTCGACCCGCAGCGCCTCGAAGTGGTGTTCTAAGAACGCGCGCATGATCCGGCCGTACCCCGGCCTCGAGCTCACTGAGGCCGCAGTGGCCGGGCGTCAGGCGCCGGAGGCCGTGGGCTTCCCGCTCGTCGACGACCACAACCGACCGGGAGAGGTGGGCGCAGGCGGGACGCCGATGAGCTCACGCGAAGGCATCCGAGTGACGACGGCGAACGCCCGTCTTCCCGCCGGTGGTACGCCCCGAGCCTGACCATCCGGCCCGATGCGCAGGTCGCCGGGTCCTCGCCGAGGACACTCGTGGTGCCGCAGTCCGGGGTACTGGACGGGGCGGTCATCGAAGAAGATCCTGCCCTGCGTCTTACCCCAGTCTCACCGTCGCCGAGGACGATCCTAATCATGACCGAAAGACTCCGGATCAAGATCGCAGCCCTCATCACGGCGCTGTTCCTGGGTGCATTGTGCACTGCCGGTGTGCTCACGCACACCCACACACCCGCGGTGTCAGCTGCGAGCTCGGCTCAGACAGCCACCCCCGCACAGCTCGGGCCGGCTGTGATCCCTTCCCCGACTAATGAGCACGATAACTATGACTGAGCGAACCTCATCGAAACCTACGGCGCGAGCCGCACCGCGGCGAGCGTCGCTGTATCGCAGGGTCTTGAGCCTTGGCATCGCGGCCGTCGTCGCGGCGTGGTTGCCGTTCTCGGTGCTGTACGTCAGCGCGCTCAGCAACCGGGCCGCGACCGTGAGCGCCGTCTACGCGCCCCGCGCCGGCAGCGCCGCTCCCACGCGACAGGTCGTGACCACCGCCTCTGGCCGCGTCGTCTCCACATCGGCCACCGGCTCCACATCGGCCACCGTCGGGTCGCCCCCGTCGCGCAGACAGCGGGCACGTCCGCGTCGCTAGCCACCCGATCGTCATGACGACGCCTGAATCTGAGTACGGACACCGATCATGACCATGGTTGACCCTACCCAGCAGGTATTCTGGTTTGCGAGCCGAGCATTCGGAATCATCGCGATGATCATGCTCGGTGTCTCGGTCGCGGTCGGCCTGGCGATGTCCGGCCGGCTCGTAAGCCGACCGGGGCTGCCGGCGAAGCTCAAGCGCTTCCACGAATCAGCAACGCTCGTGACGCTCGGACTGATCGCCACCCACGCGGGGCTCTTGCTGTTCGACGGCTACCTGCGGCCCGGTCTGGCCGGAATCACCGTCCCCTTTACGCTTGGCTACCGGCCGCTGTTTACCGGGATCGGAATCATTGCGGGCTGGCTGGCGGCGATCCTCGGGCTCAGCTTCTATGCGCGCAAGAGGATCGGTGTCAGGACGTGGCGGTTCATGCACCGCTTCACGATCGTCGTCTACCTCCTGGCACTTGGCCATGTGGTCGGCTCAGGAACCGACGCTCGCAGCTGGTGGATGATCGCGATGCTGACCGCACTGACGGCGCCGATCGTGTTTGGCTTCACCTACCGCGTGCTGCCCGCCGGGCGGCATCGCGGGCCGGTCGGCACGCGGCAGGCGAGCATGTCCTCAGCCCGGGCCGGGGTGAGATCGAGGACGGCCCGCCCGAAACTGGCTGCATAGCCGGCCACGTGAGCACCGCCCCGGCGTCTCAGATCCGACTAGCTCAAAGCAAGCCCGGGCGACTGTGTCGCCCGGGCTTTCTGGCTTGCATAGGCGTCGCCGAGCGTTGTTGCGCGTCGTCCGCCGGGGCTTTGCGGCGCGTGCTTGGGTAAGCGGCTTCTGGCAGCCGTCTTACCGGTGTCTCACCGTCGCGTCGGATGCTATGGCCTATGAGCCATTTGACGCCCATTCGCAGTCGCCGCGCTGGAGTCGTGATCGCCGGCGGTGGTCTCGCTGCCCAACGCGCGAGCGAGACGTTGCGCCGCAACGGCTACGACGGAGCGGTCCGCGTGATCGCACGGGAGCCATATTCACCTTACGACCGTCCACCGTTGTCCAAGGCGTTTCTCGCTGGCGAGGTGGACGAGCGTGCGCTCGAGTTCCGGCCGCAGCCGTGGTATGCCGAGCATGACGTCGAGCTGCTGCTCGGCGAGCGGGTGACCGGACTCGACGCCCCGCGGCGCGAGGTCCAGTTGGCAGGCGGCGACAGGGTCCCATTCGAGCAACTGCTGATCGCCACGGGCAGCGCGCCACGTCGCCTGGCGGGCACCGAGCGCTACGAAAACGTATATGAACTGCGCACGCGCGACGACGCTCGCGCACTGCGCGAGGCGCTCTCCACAGAACCAAGGTTGATCGTGATCGGAGCCGGCTTCATCGGTCAAGAGGTCGCGGCAACGGCAAAGCGGCTCGGCGCGACCGTGACGATCATCGAGGCGGCGGCGACTCCCCTGGAGGCGATCCTCGGACCGCAACTCGGCGAGTGGTTCGCTGACTTTCACCGCCGGGAGGGGATCAAGCTCGTGCTCTCCGCGCGGATCGCGCGCTTCCACGGCGCTCGTGCCGTGCACGCCGTCGAGCTCCAGAACGGGCGCCGGATCGAATGCGACCTGCTCGTGGCCGGGATCGGAACCGAACCGGCGACCTCCTGGCTGCGCGACAGCGGGCTCGATCAAGAGGGCGTGCGCGTCGACGCCGCCGGACGCACGGCTATTCCCAGCATCTTCGCGGCGGGGGATGTCAGCGCCCATTTCGAACCCCGCCGCAACGCCTATGTCCGCACCGAGCACTGGGAGGCAGCAGCGCGCCAAGGCGCCAGCGCAGCGCGGGCGATGCTCGGCCTGCAGACGCCCGCTGCCGCTCCACCCAGCTTCTGGAGCGACCAGCACGGTGTGCGCATCCAGTTTGTTGGCGACACGCACGGCGCCGATCGGCTTGAGATCGATGGGCAGCCCGCTGCCAGCGACTTCACAGCACTCTTCACGCACAACGATCGGCCGGTCGCGGCGCTGCTCGTCGGACGCCGACGCGCGCTCCCAGAGCTTCGCCAACGGATCCACGACGCGGCCAGTACCAACAACCATGAGAGGAACGCAGCATGACATTGATTCCCCACATCGACGAGCTCGCGTGCGCCGCCCACGGCGACTGCGCGCTCGCAGCACCCGAAGTCTTCACGATCGAAGACATCGCAATCGTCACCGGCACAGGCAGCGACGAGGCAATCCTCAAAGCCGCCCAGGCATGCCCAGCCGGAGCGATCATCGTCACCGACGAGCAAACAGGCGAGCAGACCTACCCGTGATCTGATGGCTGGTGAGCTCGACTACACGTTCCCCGCGATGGGCAGCGACGTCCGCCTGCTCATCGGCCGTCCGCTTCACCCGGGCGCGCCGCCAGCCCCGCAGGCGGCCGATCGTGAGCGCGAGTTCGTGCTCGCGTTCGCTCACCGGCTGTCGCGGTTTTCGCCCGACAGCGAGCTCTCCGCGCTCAACCGAGATCCTCGCTCCCGGGTCGCCGCCTCTGCTCTGCTCCGAGCAGCGGTGAGCGCTGGCGTGTGGGCGGCGAACCGAAGCGGCGGGCTGGTTGACCCGACACTCGTGCGAGCGCTCGAGCGTAGCGGCTACTCCAGCTCACTGGACGGTGCGATCCCGGCCCCGCTACAGGAGGCACTGGCCCACGCGCCGACGCGCCGTGCCGCCCGACCGCATCCGCAAGGCTCTGTGGCGAGCGATCGCGGTCGATGACGAGGCGGGCGTGATCGTCCGTCCGCCCGGCCTGATGATCGACACGGGAGGGACCGGCAAGGGTCTGTGCGCGGACGCCGTGGCGCACCGCCTCGGGCCCTACACGCGGTTCGTCATCGACTGCGGCGGGGACATCGCGGTCGGAGGAGTCGGGGCGCAGCTCGAGCCGTACGAGATCGCTGTCGAGCACCCGATCACCGGTGAATCGATCGGCGTGGTGCGCCTCGCGAAGGGGGGTGTGGCTACCTCCGGCTTGAACGTCCGCATCTGGCGAAACCGCGATGAAAGCTTCGGCCACCATCTGCTGGATCCAAGCACCGGCGCTCCGGCATGGACCGGGCTGGTCGGCGCCACCGCGATCGGCGACAGCGCGCTCGAGGCAGAGACCCTCTCAAAGATGGCGCTACTGCTCGGACCCGAGCGTGCTCGACAGGTGCTCGCCGAGCACGGCGGCGTGATCATTCACGACAACGGCGACGTCGAGGCGATCGGCCCGATCGATGGACGCATCGACGGCAAGCGGGTGCCCCGGATGGTCGCGTGAACGCGGGGGCGGCCAGCACATGCGGGCGATGGGCGTTGACGTCCTCTGCCAGCTCGCGCCGCAGCGCGCCGGCCTGGCGGGTTGAGGCCGCGCCCGTGTACGACCCGCTCGCGCGAGAGGTTGAGCCCGCCACGCTTGAGTGAGCGTTCAAGTTCGGCCACTCCACCAATACGTGAGCCGACCAGAATGCGACGCCGGGCTCGCCAACGAGTCGGCATTCCCGAGCCGCGTGACCGCCCCATCCGCCTCACGAGCTCGAACTCGTCGAGGCCTCCGGGGCGACCCCTGCGTCTGCCGGGTGTCACCATGTGTCCAGCGCAACCAAGGAACCGTGACGAGGAGGAGCAGAGATGGCTGCAACCGAGAAGGCGATCCTGGCGGGCGGGTGCTTCTGGGGGGTCCAGGATCTGGTCCGCAAGCTCGATGGTGTGACCGGCACGCGGGTTGGCTACACCGGCGGCGACACCCCCAACGCGACCTACCGCAACCACGGCTCACATGCGGAGGCAATTGAGATCCTCTTTGACCCGGAGCGCATCTCCTATCGGGACCTGCTGGAGTTCTTCTTTCAGATCCACGACCCGACGACGAAGAACCGCCAGGGCAACGACGTCGGGGCGAGCTATCGCTCGGCGATCTACTACGTCGACGACGAGCAGCGCCGCATCGCGGAGGACACGATCGCCGATGTCGACGCCTCCGGCCTGTGGCCGGGCAAGGTCGTGACCGAGGTGGCGCCCGCCGGACCGTTCTGGGAGGCCGAGCCGGAGCACCAGGACTACCTTGAGCGCTACCCCGACGGCTACACGTGCCACTTCGTCCGCCCGGGCTGGAAACTGCCGCGACGCGCTCGCGAAGCGGCGCACTGAGGCACGCGATCCGCCCAGGACAGGAGCGGACGATGACGCGAACGGCGGATTCGAGCGATCAGGCCCCCGATGCGCTCGGGCCATATAGCCAGGCGATCGTCGCGCGCGGCTTGGTCTTGTCGGCAGGCTATTGCTCTCCGGGCCCGCTGTGTCGGTCCTGCGGCGTTGCGCGTGCGTCAGCCCGCCGGGCTAGTTCGCAAGCCCGCGTGACTCGATAGCCGGCTCCGATCTGTCGTCCGCGTTCCCTGGCCTCCTCAGCAACCGTCGCCCCGACGCGTTCCTGTGCCCGGCGCTCAAACGACGCACTCACGTGTGTCGTTGACTCCGGCGTCGCACCGAGCGCCCCGCGGCCCCGGTCATCAGCAACTGTCCGCCGTGAGCGGCCGCGACAACGCGCGCCGCACGATGGATCTCAAGGCCAACGTAACCGACCGGTGTTCGCTCGACACGGCCAACGTGCAAGCCCATCCGCACCCGGAGCTCGCCGACTTCGGGTGGCCGATCATGCCCACGTACGGCCCGCAGACCAGCGACAGCCGCTCGCGCGGCCGCTCGCCCGTCCGAGAACGTCGCAAAGAACGCATCGCCCTCCGTGCCGTCGATAAACCCTCCCTCCTCCGCGACCGTTCCGCCGATCAGCGCGTGGTGCTCGGCGAGCACCCCCGGCCAGCGTGCGCCCAACTCGGCGGCAAGCCGCGTCGAGCCCTCGATGTCCGTAAACAGCAGGGCAATCGTGCCGACCGGAGCGTCGCTCGCAACCACCAGCATCGGCAACTTCCGACTCCCCACGGGCGAGCGGCAGGCAGACTCGGACCTCATCGACACCCGCTCCAACACCTGCAGCAGCACCCCGCCCGTCCTCGGACCTGACACCCCGGGGTTGGGGGTCCTATACGGCGGCCACGCTTCTGGTGCCTTGACGCCAGCGTCTACCGACCCATCGAATGGGCGGTCGCGAAGTTCATCAGGACGACTCCCGGTGGGGTGAGGCTGCCGTCGCCGTGTTGCATTGCCCAGCCCCCGCCGGCGCGCAGCCAGATTAGGAGGGCGCGCAGCCAGCCGGCCCGGTGCATGCCCAGGGCCGCCTTGAGGGTGTCGTGCAGCCAGCGGGCGGTTTGGTGGCTGGAGCCGACGACGTCAGGCCGGTTTTGATCGCAGTGCGCTCCGTGATTGACGTCGACGGCGCAGAAACCGATCTCTGAGGCGATGATGTTGTTCTGTCCGGACAGCATCGCCGCGCGCAGGCCCGGGAGGGCCCCGATCCCCTCCGAGGTGCGGCCCGGGAGCCCGTAGGGATGGACGTTCCAGCCCTCGATCGGGCCGCAGGTGCCGGGACCGGGCCGCAAGCAGGGCTGGGCCTGGTAGAGGTCGGGGATCCAGGTCGTGCCGTCCGCAAGCTGGCCGGTGGCCGGCACGTAGATCTCGCTCAGCGGAATCCTCGCGGCGCGGACGGCGGGCAGCAGGCGGGCGAGCATCGCGGCGTATTCGGCGGCCGCCTGGCGGCCCGACGAGGTTCCCGGTGGTAGGGCCAGTTCCACGGCTCGTTCATCGGCTCAAAGATCGTCACCCGGGGGTGGGCCTGCCGGATTGAGTGCACCGAGGCGATGAACGCGTGTACGAAGGCGTTGACGTCGGTCACGGAGACCGGTAGGCAGAGCTTGCTGGCGCCGTTCGGATCCGCGCGGCAGCCCCGGGGGCCCTGGGTCGGGTTGATGTAGATGTCTGGCTTCATCCCGCGGCCAGGGATCGCGAGAGCCCCCGTGCCAGGTCCGGCGAGCCCGCCACGGTGCGGCCGGCGCGGATCTCCAGCGCGCCGCCTCGGTCATAGACGAGCCCGCGCGAGGCAAAGACGCGCAGGCCGCCCGGCGCCGCGGTGCTGTTGTAGTCCAGACCCAGCCAGTCCGCGCGACCGGCCACAGTTCCCGGCCGGCTCGGATCTCCGCAGCCCATCAGCGCGATGCTCACGACCGCCAACAGCCCCAGGACGGCCCAGACGCGGGCGCGGACACCTGGCCGCCGCTCCAGGCGGATCCAGACCCGCCTGGAGCGAAACGCCGACCCCACGGCCCCGTACGCCCTCAGCCGCCCGCGCGACCGCCGGACCGAAGCGCATCCGCGGGAGGATCATCCCGGGAGCTCGCTGTTGACCGCGCCGGCGACGATCGCCGGCAGCCTCGGCTCGTCTTCCCCCACCAACCCAGTGCAGCCCATGATCAGGTTCCTTGCTGCCGGGCGTCAATGGTGCCCAGCGGGATCTTGTCCTCACACCAGTCAAGCCGAGCGCGATGAACACGAAGCAAAGGACGGGTGCAGATTCGGTGAAGATCGACGCCGATCAGCGTTTCCTGGTCTCCCGCGCGCGGCACCTTCGCATCCCTTCACGCACGCTCGACACTCAACTCGGCGCCCATAGGCGGAGGCCAGACTCCCGCTCGACTGCGGCGAGGGCGACTAGCGGCAGTCGTTGACTGGCTTCCCTGGCTGCGAGGAGAGAACCATCGCGGCTGTCGGCCGGGGTGTGAGACGATCGGTCTCGGTGTTGGGGGCGTTTACGCAGCAGGCGCACAACCTGATCCTTCTGTCGGAGGATGAGGCGCGGATGCTCGGCCGGCCGTGCGTCGAGCCTGAGCATCTGCTGCTGGCGCTCACCCGCCATGGGAACGTGCGGTCGCTGTTGGCCGACCGGGGCGTTTGCGGCAGCGCTATCTACGCGGCGATCGTCCGGAGGTCGCCCGTGGGCGATGATCTGGTCTTGGGTGCGGTGCCGCTCTCGACCGCCACCGCGGCAGTGCTGGAGCGCGCGGTTGATGTCGCGGCTGAGCGGGGCGTCCTGGGCCCAGTAGCGAGCACCTCCTGCTCGCGCTCAGCGAACAGGAGCAGGCGGCTGACATTCTTGGCGAGGTTGGGATCGGCGACCCGGTGGCGCTGGTGGACGGCATGGCGGGGGAGCGCCGGCCGCCGGTGAGCAGCCAAGCGCTCAAGCAGTATCTCCTTCGCGTCGTGTCGCGCTCCTCGGCGCCCCGGCCGGGGCCGACGCCGCCGGTGTTTGAGCGCTACACGATCCAGGCGCAGCGGGCGGTGCGCGCTGGGGTGGAGGTCGCGTCCCTGCTTGAGCACCCCGACGTCGAGCCGCTGCATCTGCTGCTCGGATGTCTGCACGTGCCCGGCAGCCTGGCGGCCAGGGTGCTCGAGGCCGAGCTGGCGCCCAGTGAGATGGGGACGATTGGCGCAGCGATGGACCGCGCCTGCTTGTACGGACGCAGCCCGGCCCACCAGGCGACCGGCATCTTCACCGACCGCGCGCGGCGCCTCGTCGCCCGGGACGCGCTCTCCTATGCCTACCGCCACGATCACCCCGCCATCGGCACCGGCCACCTCCTGCTGGCCACACTCGACGCCGAGGATCGAACGATCGATCGCATCGTCGGCAGCGGCGTGATGGGCTCCGAACCCGTCCACGACCGCCTCGCGCGCTCGGTAATCCGCGCGCTACCCGGTGACGAGCAGCTCATCGGCCGCGTCGACGACGGCGGCGTGATCACTTTTGACCTGCTCATCCGAACCCTCACCGCCTGGTTTCGCAACCAACTCCCTCCGGGATGGGAGATCCGGGGCAGCGGCCGCAGCGGCGGATTTCGGCTCCGGGTCCCCGACTCACGATCAGAAGAGGACGTCGCGATCGACATGAGCTGGATCGTCGCCTCAGACCAACCCGGCCGTCAGCGCCTCCTTGCGGTCACGCACCATGCGCTGTCCAGTCTGCAAATCGCCGTTGCCACAGCCACGGCAATCAACTGGCCCGCCCGCACACGCGACGATGTCCGCCCCGAACCCCATGCCGAGATCGCCGGCGACACCGTCAACCCCACGCTCCGGCTGTGGTACGGCCCATCACACGCCCCCGTCCTTGAGCTCACCCCGCCGATCCTGCTCAACATGATCCTCCACGAGCGCGGCTGAGCCGCAGCGGCCGACGCGACCTCTTCTGTTCAAGTATTAGGTGCCCTCCGGATGCGAGAGCGGCCATCGCGGCCGTATGCTCGCGCAATCAACCTGCGGAGGAGATCGTGAGGATGATGACCGTGGCGCCGGTGGGCGAGGGTGCGCGTGAGCAGAGCCGCGCGCGCTACCCCTCGCGCGATCAACCTGCGGAGTGAGATCGTGAGCATGATGACCGTGGCGCCCGTCGAGGGTGCGGGCGTGGGCGCCGGTGCGCGCGAGCAGACTCGCGCGTGCTACCCCGACCAGGACGGCTACATCGAGAGCGATGGCGTGCGTGTCTTCTATGAGGTTTACGGCGCTGGTGAGCCGAGCGTCCTGCTTCTCCCTACCTGGGAAATCGTCCACTCGCGAGCGTGGAAGTGCCAGATTCCCTACTTCGCTCGTCACGGCCGGGTGGTGACGTTTGACCGGCGCGGCAATGGGCGATCGAGCCGCCCTCGCGAGATGCGCGCCTACAACCGGTGCTGTGCGGTGGACGACGCGCTCGCGGTGCTGGATAGAGCCGGCGTTGAGCGTGCGGTGGTCGTCTCATGGTGCGGCGCCGGAGACGACCTGATGCTCGCCATCGAGCATCCGCAGCGGGTCGCCGGCCTTGTCTTGATCGCGCCTGACCTCCTGCTTACCGACGATCCTGCCGAGGAGGAAGGCCCCTACCCGTTTGACGAAGAGCCGAAAACGTCGGAGGGCTGGGCGAAGTGGAATCGCCACTATTGGCTTCGTGACTGGCCGGGATTTCTTGAGTTCTTCTTCAGCGAGACGTTTACGGAGCCGCACTCGACCAAGCAGATTGAGGATGCGATTGGGTGGGGCGCACAGACCGACCCCGAAACGATCACGCGCGGGATGGACGCGGAGTGGCCGAACGACCGAGAGAACGCGCTGCGGCTGTGCGCGCAGGTGCGCTGTCCGACGTTGGTCATCCAGGGCTCGCAGGACGCGATTGTCGGCCCTGCGCGTGGCGCCGCAGTGGCCGAGGCGATCCCCCATGCGCGGCTGATCACACTCGAGGGCTGCGGCCACGCACCACACTTACGCGACGCGGTGCTCACAAACCTCCTGCTGCGCGAGTTCATCGAGCCGCGGCGGCTGCCGACGTCCGCGTGGGTGCGCGCCCGGGCGCGCGGCAAGCGCGCCCTGTACGTCTCCTCGCCAATTGGTCTCGGCCATGCCCGGCGCGACCTCGCGATCGCCGGTGAACTGCGCCAGCTTCATCCTGATTTGCAGATCGATTGGCTCGCTCAGCACCCGGTAACCAGGGTCCTCGAGGCGCATGGAGAGCGGATCCACCCGGCGAGCGCATACCTGGCCAACGAGTCCGGTCACTTCGCGTCCGAATCCGCCGAGCACGACCTGCACTGCTTTCAAGCGCTACGGCGTATGGACGAGATCCTTCTCGCTAACTTCATGCTCTTTCATGACGTCGTCCGCGATGAGCAATACGACCTGTGGATCGGCGATGAGGCATGGGAGCTGGATTACTACCTTCACGAGAACCCAGAGTTGAAGACAGCTGCGTTCGTGTGGCTTACCGACTTCGTCGGCTACTTGCCGATGGCCGACGGCGGACAGCGCGAGGCTCTTCTCACCGCCGACTACAACGCGGAGATGATCGAACACGTCGCCCGCTACCCGCGCATCCGTGACCAGGCGATCTTCGTCGGCGAGCCAGACGACATCGTCCCCGACCGGTTCGGTCCCGAGCTGCCACCGATCCGGGAATGGACCGAGCAGCACTTCAGCTTCGCCGGGTACATCACGGGCTTTGACCCGAACACGTTCGCCGACCGGCAAGCACTCCGGGCCGAGCTCGGCTACCGGCCCGACGAGCGGATCTGCATCGTGACCGTCGGCGGCTCCGGCGTCGGCGGCGATCTACTCAAGCGCGTGATCGCCAGCTTCGCCGAGGCGAAACGGCTCGTGGCCGAGCTGCGGATGGTCGTCGTCGCCGGACCGCGGATCGATCCCGCGACGCTGCCCGCGGCCCCGGGGCTCGAGGTGCGGTCATACGTGCCCGACCTCTACCGCCACCTCGCGGCCTGCGACCTGGCGATCGTCCAGGGCGGCCTGACGACCGCGATGGAGCTGACCACCAACCGTCGACCATTCATCTACTTCCCGCTCAAACACCACTTCGAGCAGAACTTTCACGTCGGTCATCGGCTAGACCGCCACCGCGCCGGAAGGCGAATGGACTTCGATGACTCGCCGCCGGAGGCGATCGCACACGCGATCGCCCAGGAGATCGGCCGTGACGTCGACTACCGCCCGGTGGCCAGCGACGGGGCAGCACGCGCCGCCGCGACGATCGCCGAACTGCTCACATGACCGCCACCGCGATCCTCTCGCACCACACCGACGGTTGCTCTGGGGTACCGCGATTCCACAGATGGAGGTGTCTCGCCGCGTGCTTGGCTGGGCCCAGGTATTCGCCACTGGCGCAACTCGGCGCGCCGTAGACCCGTCTTACGCGACGGCCGTCGGGCTGAAAGCCCTGCTATCCATTCACCGCATGTACGCGCTCCCGCTGGTGGCCGGAAGGACCCGTAGCCCCGCTTCGATCGCGCGACAGGTCTCCTCGCCGAAATCGGCTCAGACCTCCTGTTCGCCACCTGCGGGGCCAGCGTGACCTTCGATCGCCGGTCGACGACGACGATCGGCGGGAAGTACCGCGTTACCTCGAAAGCGGGGCGCGCCGCTCCGGGCCCTGCAAGTTTCGAAAGCGGGTCTGTGCCCCGTTTGCGTCCCAGACCTGAGTTGCGCGGATACTGCGTCTCAGCCCTTGCTCTTGGCGCCGATGACGCCACCAATCCGGTCCGAGCCCCGAGATCCGCACTAAGCGGGCACGTGATACGCGATACCGGGATGCTCGCCTCCGCACGGGAGCAGGTCGGACCGTGGCGGCCGTCGCGAATCCGGAGAGCGGTGTCCGGGTCGTTCTACGAGGGGAACCTCACGGCAAGCGCCGCGACCTTGTCGATGTCGTACTTCGTGGCGTTGCCCATCACGACGATCCCGACTCCGAGCGACGGGTAGATTCGCATCACGTTGAAGAAGCCTCCGCCTCCGCCGAGGTGCTCGACGAATGGCGGGGTGGCTGCGCGATGCCTTGCGGGGACAAACCATCCGAGCCCGACGTCGTATCTGCGGCCGCGGACGGTGATGCGCCGCATCTCGGCCGCGTGGTCTGAGGAGAGGATTCGAACGCCATCGAGCTCACCTTCGTTGAGGTGCAGCTGAGTGAAGCGCGCGACGTCGTCAGCCGTCCCGACGAGGCCCCCATAAGGCGCACCGTGGACCAGAAACCGGCGGAAGCTCATCCATCGACCCGCTGACACACCACGCACCCACCGAGGGAGAACGAAACGCATCGGGCTGTAGCGTGGGTGATGGCCCGTTGCCGCCGCACTGCCCGGCGGGAACGCGAAGCTCGTGCGTGACATTTGGAGTGGAGCGAGCACTTCATCGCGCACGACGGATTCGAACGGCGCACCGATGGCGTGACTGATCGCGCTGCCGACGGTGAGCGCCCCCAGATTGGAGTAGCTCGACCGGGCCCCGGGCTCGAAGCGCAGCCTTCGATGCTTGCCGAGGAGTCGCTCGAGAAACCCGTCAAGCTCCGGGCCCGGCTTGTCCGCGGGGTGAATCCAGCTGATCGGAATCGGATTCGCGAGTCCAGCACTGTGTTGCAGCAGATGCCGGAGGGTGATCTGTGCTGCCCATCGGGGTGGCCTCAGCAGACGCATCGCGGGGACAAGCGGAGCGATCGGCACGTCAAGCTCCAGGACGCCACGCTCGACGAGGCGCAGCGCCGTGGTCGCCGTCGCGATCTTGGTCATCGAGAACCACGGAAAGGCGTCGTCGATTCGCATCGGCTCCCGCGATATCGCATCCGCGAGCCCAGTCGCGCACCGGCCACGGACGCCCTCAGCCCCCACAACGACCACGACCATCCCCGGCACACTGGCGCCAATCCCGTCCCGAACGGCCCGCTCCAGGCTCACATCCGGCATCAACGGTTTCAGTATGACAAGGTCCGGCAAACCTCACTCTCGCCCAATACGGCCACGCTTGACCGCCGTCCCGGACAGGCACTGAACCCAGACGCGGCCGGGACATCCCCCGGCCATAGACCAGGGCCCCGCCAGCGATTCACTCGCCTTTCTCCATCTCCACCACCGGCGAGTCCGTAAGCAGGCGCTGGGCGCCGGCGCAGACCGACTCACCCTGCTGACCGCGCGCTTAGCAGGGAAAGTTGCCAGAGGCGTCCAGATGCCTGTCGGCTGAGAAGAGCAGGTGTCCGGGTCGAGCAGTGCGGCTTGCGCCGTGCTCCCCGGTCACACTCAGGCGCGCCTGAGCTCGCCGCCTCCGGTTAGGGACGGCGGCTGCGGGTTCTACGCGTCAGGGCGACGACGGCATCGCGACGGACGGCCTGTGCGTCGGCTGCAGGTCTGGACCGGAGTAAACACTGCCGCGGGACCGTGAGTCCCGACCACATGGTTACTGGTCGGGGGCATTGGGCGGTGGCTCGTTGACTGCAAGCCAGTACATGCCGAGCTGCCGGATCTTCTCGGAGAACTGGTCGAAGTTGACGGGCTTGCGGACGTAGCTGTTGGCTCCTAGGCGATAGCTCGCGGCGACATCGCTGAGGGCGTTGGAGCTTGTGAGGACCACGACGGGCGTCAGGCGCGTGCGGTCGTCTTCGCGGATGCGCCGGAGCACCTCAAGCCCGTCGATCTTCGGTAGCTTGAGGTCCAGCACCACCAGCCGCGGCAGGGCCTTGCCGTCGTTGGTCAGGTAGTCCATCGCTTCCTGGCCGTCGCGCGCGACCTCGAGGGTGGCGGGGAGGCCCTTTAGCGCCATCACCGTCAGCACTTCGTCATCTGGGTTGTCCTCGACGAGCAGGATGGTTACCGGATGGGGCATCAATTCAACTGCCGTTCTGTCGATGATCCGGACGGCCCTGAGGGTTGCGTGTCGCGCGCGCAATTGGTGTCTGACGGGCCCGAGGGCGCGCTCGCCCGAGGGTCATCGTCTGGGGCGAGCGTGAAGGAGAAGGTGGCGCCGTCGCCCAGGGCGCCCTCGGCCCATATGCGTCCGCCGTGGCGAGCGATCACGCGCTGGACGGTCGCTAAGCCGATACCGGTGCCGCTGAACTCGCGTTCGGCGTGCAGGCGCTCGAACGGGCGGAAGAGCTTGTCGGCGTCGCTCATGTCGAACCCGACGCCGTTATCGCGGACGAAGCTAGCGGCAGCGCCGGGCTGGGTGGTGCGACCGAATTGCACCCGGGCGTGTTGCTGTTGGGCGGTGAACTTGAACGCGTTGTCAAGCAGGTTCTGCAGTGCGACGCGCAGCATCTCCTTATCGCCCGTAGCCCACACGTTCGGCTCGATCGTGACTTCCACCTCCCGCTCGGGCTGCGCGGCCCGCAAGTCCTCCACCACCTCGGCCGCGAGTGCACTGAGCTCGACATCGGCGAACTCCATCGGCCGCCTGCTCAGCCGCGAAAGCTTGAGCATGTCGTCGATCAGCGCCTCCATCCGCTCACTGCCTGCGCGCACCCGCTCAAGCGCGTGACGCCCGTCGGCGTCGAGCTTGTCGGCGTAGCGCCTGAGGAGCACCTGGCTGAAGCCGTCGATGGCGCGAAGCGGCGCGCGCAAGTCGTGTGAGGCGGAGTAGCTGAATGCCTCAAGCTCTGCGTTCGTAGCCCGGAGCTCCTGCGTGCGCTCCTGCACGCGCTGCTCGAGCTCCTCCGAAAGGCGGCGCAGCTTGTCCTCGGCCGCTCGGCGTCGCTCCTCGTGTTGCATCGCCTCCAGCGCGAACGAGAGGTCGGCCGCCAGCCCGTCGAACAGCTTGACCTCTTCCTCGTCGAAGAACCCTGGCTCTGAGGCGTAAGCGGTTAGCACTGCCACGCAGGGCCCCTCGGCCAATAGCGGGAATCCGGCAGAGGATCGATACTCCCGCGCGAGCGCGGCGTCCCGCCACGGCGCCATCCGCTCGTCCGCCGCGATATCTGTCGTGAACACGTGATGGCGCTCCCGCGCGGCGGTGCCGGTTGGCCCCCGGCCCTCGGGAACATCGAGCACGGAGATCCGGATGGAGTCGAGGTAGCCCTCGGTCACTCCGGCGTGGGCGACGGGGACGATCCACCCATCATCGTCGATCTCACCCACCCATGCCATCCGCAAGCGCCCCTGCTCGACCAGCACGCGGCAGACCTGCTCGAACAGCGCAACCCGCTGCCTGATCCGCACGATCGCCTCGTCTGCCTTGGACAGCGTGGCGTAGATGCGAGTAAAACGCTCCGCTCGCCGCTCCGCGAGCACACGGCTGGTCACATCGCGACAGCTCACGACGAGACCATCGCCATCGGGAACGATTCGGACGTCGTAATGACGAGGGCCGGCGACCCCGCCGAACATCGCGCTCAGCTCAAGCCCATCCTGCGCAAACGACTCGCCAGCCTCGATCACCTCCCGGTACAGCTCAAAGATCCGGTTCGACGCCAGCTCAGGAAACAGCTCCAGCAGACCACGTCCGAGCTGGTCCTCGGCGGCGATCTGACTGAAGTCGCACGCCGCTCGATTGATGAACTCGGTACGCAGGTCAACAATCCGCCCCGCGCGGTCGCGCACCGCGCTGTAGATCGCGAACGGGTCAAGCTGGGCGTCGACCGCGGCGCGTAGCCGCTGCTCGCTCTGACGCATCGCCCGCTCGACCCGCGTGCGCTCGGTCATCTTGCGCGGACTCACGGCGATACCCTCACACCGCCCGACCACGCCGTCCACAATCCCTCTGCGGCCGACCGGCGTGCGGCCACTTGACCTCGTCGACGCTGTCCTCCGTCCGAGACGGCGCTCCCGCCTCGACCACCGTCTCGGTTCATAGCGAGCCTCGGTCGCGCCCGAGGGTGAAGGTGAAGGTCGCGCCCCGGTCCGGTTTGGCGTCGGCCCAGATCCGCCCGCCGTGGCGGGTGACGATTCGCTGCACGCCGGCCAGCCCGATACCGGTCCCCGCGAACTCGTCGGCGCGGTGCAACCGCTGGAAGGGCTTAAACAGCTGGGCCGCGTAGGCCATGTCGAAGCCAACACCGTCGTCTCGGACGAAGAAGGCTGTATCGCCATCGTGCTCGCAGATGCCCACCTCAATGGTGGCCCGCTCATGCGTGGAGGTGAACTTCCACGCGTTGGAGAGCAGGTTTTCGAGCACCAGCCGCAGCAGGTCTGGGTCGCCCGAGACCGTCAGGTTCTCGGGGATCACGAACTCCACGTTGCGCTGGGGCTCGCCACTCCGCAGCTCCGACGCGATACCTCGGGCCAGTCCGGTCACGTCAACCTGCTCGTGGCGCAACTCCACGCGCGACACGTGCGCCAGGCGCAGCAGTTCGTCGATCATCGTCCCCATCCGCTGCGCGCCAGTTCGCACCCGCGAGAGCCAGTCCCGCCCCCGGGCATCCAACTGATAGCTGTCGAGCAACAGTCTGCTGAAGCCGTCCATCGCCCGCAACGGCGCGCGCAGATCGTGGGACACCGTGTACACGAACGCCTCGAGTTCCTCGTTTGAACTGCGCAACTCCGCGGTACGCTCGGACACTCGCTGCTCGAGCTTGGCATTGAGCGCATGCACCTCCTCAGCGACTGCCTGCAACTCGCGCGCGCGTCGTTCAAGCTGCTGGTTGAGCTCATACACCCCGGCCTCGGCCAGTTTGCGCCGGCGCGTGATTAGAGCGAACGTCACCGCGGCCACCAACCCGACGAGGACAGACCCGACAATAAGCCAGCGGTCGGCCGACTCCCCAGCACTGAGAGGACCATAGAGAGTCGCCTCAGCCACGCTGCTCACCAGCCGCCACCCGCCCGTGCCGGCGATCGGTGCCGAGGCGTACTGATAACGGCGGCCGTCGGTTCGGAAGCTGCCGGTCGAGCGCCGGGCCAGACCACGGGCGAGCGCCGGCTCGCGCCTTGATAGCGACGTGAGCGCCCCAGTCGCCGGGATGGTGGAAGCGATCACGATCCCGTGCCGATCGATCAGATCCACCACAGCGCGCTCGGGCCCGACGACCTGCCGGGTCAGCCTACTCAGCGTCGGTCCCTGCAAAGCGAACACGCCGTTGAAGATACGCCGGCCATGCTGAGCGCGGTAAGGAACCGACATCGCGACACCCGGAGCCTTCAGCAAATCCACAATCAACGCCTGCGAGACGCCCGGGCGATCCTGCTGGACCGCGATGCGGGTGTTCTCCGGGTGCCTGCTGTAATCCTGTCCGATCACCGCGGTGGTGTACGGCTGGGTGACCAGCGCTCGGCCCCGTCCATCCAGCGCTCCACCAGCCTGGTAGCCGAGCCCCGAGAGGGCCAGCTTGAGGTCCTCGGGAGTGATGGTCGGGCCCGACAGCAGATCCTCCGCCCGCGCGACCATCAGCGCCTGCTCGCCCCTCAGGTAGGACTCGACCAGCCGCCCAGAAACGGCGGTACGAAGCGAGAACTCATCGGCGAGCCTCGCCCGGTCTTTGACGTTGCTCTGCGTCAGCGCAATCACGAGCAACGCGACGAACGCTCCGCAAATCACGACCGGAAGCCAGAAATACCGCAGCCATCGCTCCCACGCATACGCCAGCCGACCCCGGCGGGGTGCGGATCGCTCCCGAGCGCTTTCCTCTGAGGCAACGCCTCCTGGCTTCGCCTCACCCGAAGCAGGCATCGGCCGCTGCGCATCAAACTGCTCCCCCTGCCCGTCGCGCCAGACCAGCACTGCAGCATTCCCATCGGTTGCCGACCGAGCAGGCGCAGCACCAGCAGACGGGCGATCCAGGCCCATGGCCGCACGCTAGACCCCTGGCTCCACCCGCATATCCGAGCATCCCCCCGAAACGACACGGTACTAATCCGTAGCCCACACCGTCGACCCCGCCGCGGCTGCCGACCCCGCTCTGACAGTTGCCACAAGCCGAGAAGCGCACGAGCCGCCTCGCGGCTTCTCGCCGTGCCTGGTGGCGAGCATTCGAACGCCGCTCTTCGCAGCCAACAGGAACCCGCCGTGATCGCCGACTGCTCCGCACCCGCGTGCCAACAAGCGAGACGGCCTGGCCTTTTCTCACTGAGCAGCAGCGGCCGCTTCGGCACGACCACGCCTGCCCCCGGAAGGCAAGATCAGCATCGAGGAGTCGGCGCTAACTTCCGCGCAGGGACGAAACCAGGACTCGCGCCGCCGGTGGCTGTGTCCCGCTCCTCGCCAATTGCGCAACTGGTCGCCTCGCCGGCCACCCTGGCGTCATGGGCGACCTGGCCGCCGACCCGCTTTGCCGTGGTTGCGAGAGTCGTCGATGTGCTTGCCGGCGGCCCGATCCGCGGCGGCTTGCAAGCGCACGACGCTATCGCTCCCCTTGACGCAGCAGCCACCGGCGCCGACGGCCGGGTTGCTGCTACAGAGACGAACGGTCGTGGCGTGTGCGGCGACCGTCGGCGCCCGCGTTCACAGATGCCCAAGCGCAAAGCGAGGGTCCATGTAACAACGGCATGTGGCCCGGGCGTTCAGGCGCCGGCGAAGGCGTCGGCGCGGGCCGCCGCCCAGCTGCCGTAGAGATCGGTGACGGTCGACGGTGCGGGCCATTCTGCGGCCTGTAGTCGTTTGAGCGCTTCGCCGCCGCGCCGGCATGCGTGGGTGCGCGACCAGTCATAGGAGGAGAGCGCAGCGCCGTAGCACGCTCGCCATGCGCGCATCGCTTCCCGAACCCGTTCCCGTGTCCATTGCGGCGCGATCGCGCCGGGATGGCAGCGTTTGCAATACGCGTAGGCGTCGCCCTTGCCGTTCCGTGGTGCGGTGGGCGCCCCACAGCCGCGACACACTCCCCTTTAGCGCGCCTTGACCGCGCGTGCCTTATCGCCGGTTGGATCGTAGAGATACGCCTTGATGGTTGCTTCTGTGCGTCCCAGCCGACGAGCGATCTCGGCGATCGACAGACCCTCCTCGTCTCGATAGTGGCGGGCGAGTTGCGCCGCGCGACGTCGTTCCGCGACACGGTCAAGCATCAGAACCCCAAGCCTGCCCGAGGTGCTGGACAGCCGGGCCAAGCGCTATTAGCGTGCGGGCTGTCCGTAGGTCTGCTGTTAGCATCAGATGGGTCGTAGAAGTACGCCTTGACCGTCGCGGGCGAGCGGCCGAGACGGTCGGCGATCTGCCCGATCGAGAGGCCCTCGAACTCGCGGTAATGACGGGCCAGGGCGACCGCCCGGCGACGCTCGAGAACCCGATCCGTTCCCGCGGTTGACGCCTTGCCTGTCACACCGGGTCACGCTATCTCGCTCGATTGGCGTTTCCGTCGCGCTCCGCATGCAGGTGCTCGGCGACCTCGCGGGCGCATGCCACGACGATCTTCTGGTCCGGTTTGCCGCGGCCAGCCATCCGTTGCCAGCGCCGGTGAAGCCGCTGCTGGCAGCTCCGGCACGCTCGCTCACCGCCGGATCCTGATCGCGCTGCCCGTACGATTGCGACGGGCATGTCGTCCGCCTACATCTCCAGTCCGTCCGCTAACGGGTTTCACGTCGGGCCGTTCTTCGTCCACGCCTACGGCCTCGCGTACGTGTTCGCGGTCGCTGCCGCGATCCTGGTCACGCGCGAGCTCTGGAGGCGGGACGGCGGCGATCCCAATCTGCCGCAGGAGATCGCGCTTTGGGCGTTCCCGGCGGGGCTGATCGGTGGCCGGATCTACTTCCTGATCACGACACCCAGCCAGATCCCGCCGCACTGGTGGGGGCCGTTCGCGATCTGGAAGGGGGGCCTTGGGATCTGGGGCGGGGTCGCCGCGGGAACGGCTGTCGGCCTCTGGTACGTGCGGCGACGGCGGGGGCTGAGCAGGGCCGAGATGCTGCGGCTGATGGACTGCGTCGCCCCGGCGCTGCTGGTCGCACAGTCGATCGGCCGGCTCGGCAACTATTTCAATCAGGAGCTGTTCGGCAAGCCGAGCACGCTGCCCTGGGCGCTGAGGATCGACCTTGCGCACCGCCCCCCGGGCTACTTGCGCTACGCCACCTTTCAACCCACCTTCCTCTACGAGATCATCTGGAACCTGGTGTTGGCGGCCGGGCTTGCGTGGCTCGTGCGCCGGCACCGAGTCCGGGCACCCGGCGTGTTCGCGCTGTACGTCGCCGGCTACGCGGGCTTCCGGCTGTTCGAGGAATCGCTGCGGATCGATTACTCCAACTACGTGCTCGGGATGCGTCTGAACTTCTGGATCGCGCTGCTCGTCTGCCTCGCCGCGCTCTTGTGGTTCGTCGCGATCCAGCGCCGACCTCAAGATGCTCCTGCCCTGCGCCGAGCGCGACGCGGAACAGCGCGACGCCAACAAGCGCCAGCGCGGCGCCCGGGGGACCGCTGATCGGGACGGCTTCCGATCGTCACGATCGCGTTTGAAGGGGCAGCCGGCGGGTGCCTAGGATGCACCATCGCCGCCAGCAGGGCCCGCGCGCCGATCGTCCCGCGCGCTCGGACCGATCGATCGAGCACGACCGGTAGCTGGGGCGGTGGGGGTGATTCCGTGATCGCGATCAGTACTTACTCCGCTACAACTAGTTAGCTGTGTGCTTGTAGAATAGGGGGTAATGGCGCTACCGTCCCCGATCCCCGACGAGCTGGTCGAGCTGGTCGCCCGCCGGTTCCACCTGCTGGCGGAGCCGACGCGGATCCGGTTGTTTGACCGGCTGCGCGGCGGCGAGGCGACGGTGCACCAGTTGGCCGATGAGCTCGAGACCTCGCAGCAGAACGTCTCCAAGCATCTGACGCTTCTGGCCGAGGCGGGCGTGCTCGGCCGACGCAAGGACGGCAACTGTGTCTATTACCGGATCGCCGACCAGGAGGTCCTTGGGCTCTGCGAGCAGGTGTGCGGCTCGGTCGAGCGGCATCTGCTGGAGCTCGCCGCGCTCGTGCGATCCCGAGACGTGACTCAACCGGAACGGAGCCCTCGATGAGCAAGAACATGAACACCGTGGACCGGCGCGTGCGCGCGCTGCTGGTCGCACCCGTCGCGATCGTCCTCGGGATCCTGATCGGTCCCGGGTCCGCCGGCGCGATCGTGCTCTATGCGCTCGCCGCCATCATGCTCGCGACCAGCGCGATTGGCTTCTGTCCGTTGTATTCGCTGTTCCACTGGAGCAGCCGCGGCCGCCAGTCTCTGACGCACTGAAAATCCCCACATGAGAAACCGAGACACCAAATGGATGTGACAACCGGGACTTTCGAACGTGACGTTGTCGGGCGCTCGCACGAGCTGCCGGTTGTGGTCGATTTCTGGGCGGCGTCGTGCGGACCGTGCCGGATGCTCGGCCCCGCGCTCGAGACGGAGGCCGAGAAGCGCACTGGTCGGCTTGAGCTGGTCAAGCTCGACGTTGAGGCCGAGCACCAGCTCGCGGCGCGCTACGGGATCCAGAGCATCCCCACCGTGGCCGTGTTCCGCGACGGCAAGCCCGTGACCGGATTCATCGGCGCGCACCCGGCGAGGGTGATCGGCGACTTCTTCGACGAGCACGTGCTCGCGCAGTCGCCCGAGCAGCCGGTTTCCGGAAGGGAGGATGTGAGATGACCTCGCAGGTTCACTATCGAGAGTTCCGCTTCCCCGTCCAGGTCGGATGGGACGGCGGTCGTCGCACCACCGCACGGGTCGAGGGCAAGCAGTCGGTGCGGATTGCGACCCCACCGGAGTTCCGCGGCACCGATCCCGAGCTGTGGAGCCCCGAAGATGCTTTTGTGGCCGCTGCAGGGTCATGTCTGGCGGTGACGCTCGCAGCGCTCGCTGAACGCGAGCATTTGCCGCTGACTTATCTCTCAATTCAGGCGGACGGTGTTGTCGGGCGCCGAGCAGATGGCCGATTCGGGTTCGTGCGCATCGAGCAGACCGTCGAGCTTGAGACGGACGCGGGGCACGAGGAAGCAGCGCGCGCACTCGTCGCAAAGGCAGAGGACGGTTGCCTGGTGACGGTCTCGCTCGCTTTGCCGGTCCAGACGACCGTGCAGATACGTACGCGGCTGCTGGCGCGCTAGCCATGCTTGCGGCGATGGACAGCGAGGCCTGGAACCGGCGCTACGCCGGCCGAGAGCTGGTCTGGGCGAGCGCGGCTAACCGGTTCCTCGTCGAGGAGAAAGCGATGCTGCCTCCCGGGCAGGCGCTCGACGTCGCCTGCGGTGAGGGCCGCAACGCGGTCTGGCTGGCCGAACGGGGCTGGCAGGTGACGGGCGTCGACTTCTCCGAGGTCGGCCTCGAGAAGGCTGGTGGGCTCGCCAGCGCGCGCGGCGTGCAAGCACAGTGGGTCATCGCGGATCTTCTCGAGTACACGCCCGAGCCCCGGAGATTCGACCTGGTTCTCGTCTTCTATCTCCAGGTGCCGGCCGACCAACGGCGGGCGATCGTGCGCACGGTCGCCGAGGCGGTGGCACCGGGTGGCATGTTCCTGCTCGTCGCCCACGACAGCAGCAACCTCGAGCACGGCCACGGCGGTCCACAGGACCCGGCGGTGCTCTACACCGCGAGCGATGTCGTCGCTGACCTCGACGGCAGGGGCCTGCAGATCGAGCGGGCGGAGACCGTCAGGCGACCCGTGGACACGCCCGATGGGGAGCGCGTCGCCCTCGATGCGCTCGTGCGGGGCCGTCGCGCTTCGGGTGGGGGGTCGTCCGGATGACGGTCGCTCATGAGCAGGCGATATCGGCGAGCTCGCGCGAGGGCGCCCTCGCTGCCGATGCGCTGCTTGAGCCGTGGTTCTCGTGCTTGCAGGACCAGCTCGGCGAGACCCGCATCTTCGACTGTCACACCCACCTGGGGTGTGCCGATCCGGATGGGTCATGCTTCGACGTTGACGAGTTGTCTGGAGCGCTCGCCGCTGTCGACGGCCGCGCGGTCGTGTTTCCGCTCGCCGACCCCAGCGGCTATCGGGCAGCCAACGACCGGACCCTTGCAGCGGCGGAGGCCGCCGAGGGCCGGTTGGTCGCGTTCTGCCGTGTTGATCCCCACAGCGGCGCGGTCGGGGAGGTCGAGCGCGCGGTCGGTCGCGGCGCGGCGGGGATCAAGCTGCATCCGCGCGCGGAGCGGTTCGGGCTGGGCGATCCCGCGGTCCGCGGGATCTTTGGCTTCGCAAACGAGCGCCGGCTGCCGATCATCGTCCACGCCGGCCGGGGGATCCCGTCGCTGGGGGCAGACGCGCTCGCGCTCTCGGGCGACTACCCGCGGGTTCCGCTGATCCTCGCCCACGCGGCGATCGCTGATCTGTCATGGATCTGGCGCGAGGCGGCCGGGCAACGCAATCTGTTTTTCGACACCGCTTGGTGGAACACCGCCGATCAGCTAGCACTGTTCGCGCTGCTCCCGCCCGGCCAGATCCTGTTCGCCTCAGACACCCCCTACGGGCGGACCATCGCCGCCGCAGTGGTGGTCCTGCGCGCCGCGATGGCGGCGGGACTGAACGCCGAGCAGATCGCGATGGTCGCCGGCGGCCAGCTCGAACGGCTGCTGGGAGGCGTCGAGCCGCTCGACCTCGGTCCAGCACCCACCGTGCCGACGGCTGGACCGGGGCCGCTGCTCGAGCGCGTGCACTCCCTGCTGGTCGCAGCGGCGGCGCGGCTGACCGCCGGCTACCCCGCGGACGAATACCTCGAGCTTGCGCGGCTCGCGTGCGAGCTGCCCGGCGATCATCCTGACGCCGCGGCCGCCGCGTCGGTGCGCGAGCTGCTCGATCGTCACGCCGCCTACCTGGCGACCGACCCGCCGCGGCGCGGTCCGCGCGTTCCGGGCATCCATCTGATCTTCGTCGCCGCAGCGGTCGCCCGCACCCCCAGCCTGCCCCTCCCCTCGCCCGCCGGATGAGCCTCGCTTCCTCTCAGACCCAGTCGCTGGAGGCGGCGTTTCGCCGCGACCATCCCGGTTACGCGGAGACAGCCGTGCTCGATGAGCTGCGCCGCAGCGATTTCGCGCGGCTTGACGACGGCGGCCATGTGTACCTCGACTACACCGGCGGCGGGCTCTATGCCGAATCACAGCTGCGTGAGCACATGCAGCTGCTCGAACGCGGCGTGTTCGGCAATCCGCACTCCATCAACCCGACCTCGGCGGCGAGCACCGAACTCGTCGAGCGCGCTCGCGCATACGTGCTGGAGTTCTTCAACGCCTCGCCCGAGGAGTACGTCGCGATCTTCACCCCGAACGCAACCGGCGCCCTGCGGCTCGTCGGCGAGGCGTACCCGTTTCATCCCGGAGACCGATTCCTGCTCACCTTCGACAACCACAACTCGGTCAACGGGATCCGCGAGTTCGCCCGCGCACGGGGCGCCGAGACCACCTATGTGCCGAGCGTCGCGCCCGATCTGCGCGTCGACGAGGACCTGCTGCCGCGCTACCTGACCGACACCGCGGGGGATCACCACAACCTGCTCGCCTACCCGGCGCAGTCGAACTTCTCCGGCGTTCAGCACCCGTTGGAATGGATCGAGCTGGCCCAGTCGCATGGCTGGGATGTGCTGCTCGACGCCGCCGCGTACGTCCCGACCAACCGGCTGGACCTGAGCCGCTGGCATCCGGACTTCGTCGCGATCTCGTTCTACAAGATGTTCGGCTGGCCCACCGGCGTGGGTTGTCTGCTCGCCCGGCGAGAGACGCTCGCCAAGCTCGAGCGGCCGTGGTTCTCGGGCGGAACGATCGTCGCGGCGTTCGTGCAGCGCGAGTACTACCAATCGGCCCCCGGCGCTGCGCACTTCGAAGACGGCACCGTCAACTACCTCAACCTCCCCGCCGTCGAGATCGGCCTGCGCCTCCTCGACCGAATCGGTATCGAGACGATCCACACGCGCGTCGCGGCGCTCGGCAGCTGGCTGCTCGACGCGCTCGGCTCGCTGCGGCACAACGACGGCTCGCCCGCGACAGCGATCTACGGACCACGAACGTGGCAGCGCCGGGGCGCCACGATCGCGTTCAACTTCCTGCACCCCGATGGGAGCGTGGTCGATGAGCGCTACGTCGACCGCGTCGCCGGCCGGCACAACATCTCGCTCAGGACCGGCTGCTTCTGCAACCCCGGAGCCGGCGAGGTCGCGTTCACGATCTCGCGCGAAACGCTCGTCGGCGGCGAGTTCGGAGAAGGCATGACGCTCGACGACTACGTCCGCGGCGATCGGCCTCCCCTCCGGCGGCGCGATCCGCGCCTCGCTCGGTCTCGTGTCGAGCTTCGCCGATTTGCGCCGATTCCAACAGTCTGCCGCCGAATTCATCGACCTCAGGAGCGTGCCCGATGACCTCCCGCCTCGCATCACCTGCTGAGAAACGAGCGACCGCCGGTCACCCAAGGCGCATGCCATGAGGAGCCGGCCCGTAAGCTCCATGAAGAGCTCAAACGGTTCCTCGAGCAGCCCCGCGTCGCGGTGCTGGCGACCGTACGACGCGACCGCACGCCGGCGAGCACGGCGTGCTGGTATGGGCTGCAGGACAACCGGATGCTGATCACGATGTACGCCACCTCCCGCCGGCTGCCCAACATCCGCAGAACCGCACGTGGCGATGACGATCCTCGGCGAGGATCCCTATCAACACGTCTCGATTTCGGGCCCGGTGATCGAGATGTGGGATGACCCCGAGCTCGAGGTGATGGATCGCCTCTCAATGCGCTGCACGGGCGAACCGTGGCCGGAACGAGAGCCGTGTGTCAGTGCGCTCGTCGAGATCGAGCGGTGGCACACCTACGGCGTGCTTTCGGAATCCTCGGACTACAGCCCCTCGGAGCGATCGTGATGACGCCAGCGCGGGAGGGAGTGAAGAGCGTGCTTGTCACCTACGAACCGTCCCGCGAAGGAGATGCGGCGCTTTCCTGCGCGCTTGACATCGCCCGGGCGGCCGGAGCCACGCTCACCGTCGCGTCCGTGGCACCGCAGGAGCGAACCGACGTCGGCTGCGCCCACTGCAGGGCCAGCGCGCGGGCGTGGAACGAGCAATTGCGCTGCTCGCGCACGAGCAACTCTCGGCGGCATCGAACTCCATCGGTGATTCTCAAGACGTTCGCTACCTCGCCGCCTGCGGACCGGAACGCCAGGTCCTCGCACAAGCCGCCCGACACTGCGAGGCGGACATCGTCGTCGTGCCATGGCAGCGCGCCGAGCGTCTACGCCGCGTCGTCCGACTGAGCCTTGCGGAGGACCTCGGGCTGCGAGGACCCTGGGAGGTCGTGATCGCGCCCCGGACGGCGTCCAACCCGCCGCCAACGCCGCAGCCGCGAGACGCGACAGCCCCGGCCGCCGACCTGGCGGCCGGTCACCACACCGAGCATCGCTTCCCAGCATCAGCCTGACCGATGGAAGGCTCCGGCGGCTCGGCTTCCCGCCGGACGCGTCGGGACGACCGTCCGGGTCGATCTGCTCACGGTGAGCCGCTCGCTTTCTCCGCATCGCGTCTGCGGCGGTGTGGAAGCCTGTGCAACCACGCCGCGCTGAGCAGGAGCGCTCCAGCGGCCGCCGGTAGCAATGCGGAGATGGCGCGATAGACGAGCGTGCCGGCGAGCGCGGCATCAAGCGGAGCGCCGAAGTGATGCAGCATCGCCGGAATCGCCGCCTCGACGGCGCCGAACCCACCCGGCAGCAGCGGAAGGCTGGAGATCAGGATTCCCGCGACGTACGCGAGCAGCACGACGTCCGCATCCAGTTTGACGCCGGCGGCGGCCAGCGACAGGCGCAAACACGCGGCGTCGGCGATCCAGGAGCCGGCGGCGAGCGCGACCAGCACAACACGGTTGCGGGGGCTTCCGACAACAGCCTTGGCCTCCGCGTGAAACGCATCCGCGCTCTGCACCGCCGGCTCGGCCGGCGGCACGGACTGCCAACGGCGCAGCCGCGCAAACGCCCGAGCCGTCCGCCGGGCGGTCGTCGGCCGAGCGGCCAGGCGGGCAGTAGCCGCGAGCACCAGCAGCACTGCGATCGCGCCGACCCACCACAGCCCGACCTCGCGCACCCCCGGATGCTGGCGGACGACAGCCACCAGCAACGCCAGCGCCCCGATCCCAAGCAGCGTCCGGACGTTGAACCAGACCGTGAAGCCGAGCACGAAACGCACGTGCCGCGCCGACAAGCCAGCGCGTCGCAGCTCCGCCGCCGCCAACACCGCCCCCGGCGCCGGAGCCGCCCGGAAGGACGTTCCCGAGGCCGAACAGCAGCAGATCCGCTCGCACGGCCCGCCACAGCGAGATCTCACCCGACGCCAGCCGACGCAGATGCAGCGCCAACAGCAGATAGCCAACGAGCAAGGCAAGGAGAGCGGCGAGCACCCATCCGGCACTCACCTCATCCAGCGCGGCACCCAGCTGCCCGACCCCGCCCGAGGAGCCCACGACGATCAGCAGCGCGCCGATGCTCACCCCCGCCCCGAGCAGGAACCCGACGATCCGCTTCAGCTTTCCCAGTCCTACCGAATGCTTTACCGAGAGCGACAGCGTAGGGTCCGACGATGGAAAGCACGGATCGGGACGCCCTCCAGACGGAGCGTCGGCCGCCGAGAGTTCCGTTCGGCCGCTGTCGCGGAGCAGCACCGTCCCGACCGGCCGGCCGCCAGGCGCTTTGCGCACTGGGTTCGCGCAGCAGGTCGCGGTGTCGTTGGGCTGACTACGGGCGCGGATGTGAAGCCGTTGTGTAAACCTGTTCGACGGGTGGATTGGTCGATCGTTCATTCCGTCAATGGCTTCCTCGCGGGACACGACGCGATCGAGGATCCCTTGCTCGCGTACGTACAGGTCTCACAGGCCCTGTTCCTCGGCATGCTCGTGCTCGTCTGCGCGTTCGCTCGGCACGAGCGCTGGCTTGGCGTGAGACGCGCCGCTGTGGCAGCCGGTCTCAGTGCCGGGCTCGGCCTGCTCATCGGCAAGCTCATCACCGAGCTCTACGTCCGCCCGCGACCATTCGTCGCTCATCCGGGCGCGGTCCACTTGTTCGCCAGCCACGCAACGGACGCCAGCTTCCCGAGCGACCACGCGACAGCCTCGGTCGCGATCGGCGTCGCAGTACTGCTGCGCAGCAAGCTTCGCTGGGGGCTGGTCACGCTGGCGTTCGCGCTGATCCTCTGGTTTGGACGCGTCGCGCCTTGGCTTCCACTACCCAACGGACGTGCTCGGTCCGCGGCGCAATCGGCACCGCCGCCGCGCTCCTGCTGTGGACCGCACCGATCGCGCAACACGATCGACGCGGTGACCGACCGCGCCGGCGGGCTCTGGGACCACGCGACCGACGTGGCGCTCCGAACTGTCGTGCCCAAGCCCGCGCGCCTGCGCTGAGACAAGCGAACTTCGTGCGGCCACTCACACACCGGCCCGGCAGGTATCGCCAGCCGGGGTTCGCTGCAGCGGACCGATGGCGACGCTGATTGGCGGTTTCCGGGACCGTCACCCCGGGGGGTCGAAGTCCGGGTCCGCGAACCGACAGCGCTGACGGAGTACGAGCGCTGGTCCGCGACGGGGAGTGCGAGCTTGGCGCGGCGCACCTCCCTTGCCCGGCGAGCAGCTGACCGCCCACCCACTGGGAGAGCAGGAGCTCTTGTTCGTATTCCCCCCACGATCCGCGCCGGAGGGGGCACGCCCGCTGGGGGCGCGCGAGTTGGCCCAGACCCCGCTGGTCGTCGGTTCCCCGGGCACCTCGACTCGCATCCTGCTCGAGCAGGCGCTTGCCGCAGTCGGCGTCACGCCGCAGATCGCCGTGCAGACAGCCGCACGGGAGGCGATCGTCCCCCTTGTGCTCGCCGGGGCCGGCGCCGCCCTACTTCTCGCCCCGCTCGCCGAGGAAGCGCTGAGGCGGGGGGCCATCACGTGCCGAGCGCAACCCGCGACCCGCAAGGTCGGCGTGATCCACCGTTCCGCGCCCCTCTCGGCAGCCGCCCGCGAATTCCTCGCACACGCCACGAGCGATTCCAGGATCTGACGATCCGCTGCGCGACGAGAGTGCATCCGGCACGAACGCCGAGCGCGAGCAGGTGCGCCACGGTAGCCTCCATTCCGATGGCCGTATCCGCTGTCCCTGCCACCACCAGCACGGCGGCATTACTCGTGCAGGCGGGTCGCATCGCGCGGCGGCTCCCGGATGTTGCCGCCATCTGGGGGACGCGGCGCGTCGATCCTAGGCTGCGGGAGGAGGTGATGCTCGCCGTCGCGCAGGCCAACGCGTGTCGCCTATGCACGCTGGCGCACCGGCGGTGGGCGCTGGCCGAAGGCGTGACCGACGCGGAACTCGCCGCGCTCGAGAACCAAGACCCGGACCGGTTCGACCGGCGCACGTGGGCGGCGATCGCCTGGGCCGACGCCCGTGCGCGCGCTTCGCTCGGGCCGGTGCCGGCGGAGTTCGAGGACGAGCTCGGCCGCTACTACAGTGCGGCCGAGCGCGATGACTTGGATCTCGTCACCACGGTGATGACGGTCGCCAACCGCTCAGCCAACACCTTCGACGCGCTGCTCGCCCGGCTGCGCGGGCGCCCGGTCCCCGGAAGCCGTCTGCTCGACGAGCTCCTAATCGCCACGGGCGTTGCAGTGTCGTTCCGCCTGTGGCGGGATACCTTGCCCTCACGCACCACAGGCGCCAGCACTGAATCGACGGTCCGGCGCCGCCACAATCAAGGCATCCATGCCACCTACCCGCCGTCCATCATCCGGGTTCGCGCGGCTGAGTCGCTAATCAGCCGGGACAAGCGCGCGGACATACGGCACCACCAGGACGAACTGCCCGGGACTGCCGGGGCATGCAACCAAGGTCGGCGCGGGAACCGGTAGCAATTTCGCCCACTATCGCGCACCGCCCGCGAGGTGCTCGCGCCCTGGCGAGGCGGTGGGATCACCTTCCGGTTGGACCGCTCGATCAAGCGTGCCGGTGCGGTGCTCGCATTCCCGGCATCGCGTGCTGCTCGACCCGGCCCGGTCCCATCCAGCGCCTCCGCCGGCGCGGGATCCCTCCTCTCCCGTGCTCATCGGCGGCGGGCCGTTCCGAGTACGTGCGTCGCGACCGGGACCACGATCGGAATCGGCGCCACCCAGATCCTTCGCTCCTGCTCGATCCCAAACCCGGCGGCTTCGATCGCAGCGGGAGTGTCACGAGCGGTGTGGCAGCCACCGAACGCCTTGGGCCAGAACATCCGGTCAACGAAGTGTTGAGTGCGTGCGATCCGCGGGTCGTGCGAGAGCACGTGCTCGTAGAAGCGCAGCTCGCCCTGAGGGCGCAGCACACGCCGCAGCTCCGCCAGAGCAACCGCCTGGTCTGCAACGGAACACAGCATCAGGCTGGCAACAGCGGCATCGCAGCAGCCATCCTCGACCGGTAGCTGCTCCGCAACCCCGTCGAGCACCGTGATCGCGACCGCTGCCCGCGAGGCCGCGACCCTCGCCCTCTCGCGCAGGAACCGCTCAGGCTCAACAGCGATCACCTCGGTGACCCCAGGCGGGTAGTGCTCGAAGTTCGTGCCGGCCCCAGCACCGACCTCGAGCACGCGGCCGGAGAGCCCGCTCAGCAACTCACGTCGATGCTCGTGCATCTGCGCCGACTCATGCTGCGTCAACAGCGCGTAGAAGCGGGCAAAGAGCGGATGATGCACCTGTTTGACAGAGACCACCGCTCACCCGTCCCCGCAGTTCGTGTAATCCATACCCAGCATCCGCCCAGTATCACCGACGATCTGTCCCCGCACCGAGTCGGGTCACCGGGATGGGCGAACACGGCAGGGGCAGGGCAGGACCTCGCCGCCATCGGACCGAGACCCTCGCCGCAGGCTTCGCCTCGTAACCGAGGAGCGTCTTGACGGCGGGCGCGCATCCACACGCGCGCGGACAGGACCTGCGCCCAATACATCTCGGCGCTGGCGAGCCGGGTCGCAGTCGCCGTTGGCGGCGTCGATGTCGAATCGGAATCCTGGTGGCAGGATCGTCCCGACCGTAGATAGCGCCGGGCACCCGGCCCGATTTGCGAAGGTGGTGGCGTCAGGTCTGAGCTGCCGGCGCCTCCACGTCCTGCCCCGACGCCGCCGCGCGGGCGGCCGCCCACGGTCCGAAGATGTCCGTGACGACGCCCGCCGCCGGCCATGCCTCCACCGCCAGTCGCGCCAGAGCATCTCCACCGCGCCGCCGCGCATGTATGCGCGACCAGTCATACGACGACGGGAGCCGGCCATGGAGCTCGCGCCACGTGCGCATCGCGACGAGCACCCGCTCGTGCGTCCAGCGCCGCTCGATCGCCCCGGGGTGGCCCGCCTTGCAGTACGCGAAGGCGTCGCCCTTGCCGTTGCGCGGCTGCGCGTCCGCGCCGCACCCTCGGCACACGCCGACGTAGCGCGCCTTGACCGCCCCCCTTCCCGCCGCTCGGGTCATAGCAGTACGCCTTGACGGTCGCCGGCGAGCGGCCGAGGCGATCGGCGATCTGCACGATCGACAGGCCCTCGGCCTCCCGATAGTGGCGAGCGAGCGCGAGAGCGCGGCGACGCCCCTGCCACCCGCGACGCCATGCAAATCGATTCCGTTCCGCGGCCCGATCGCGCCGCTCGACCATCCAACATAGAGCCGGACGAGGGAACCGACCCACACCCCGAGGGCGACGCTCCGCGACCTCACGTCAGCGACTCGGCCGTCCAGCGAGACGCCGAGAAGGTCATCCTCGAGCGGCTCTCCCGGCTCCTGGGCGTGACAGTCGCCCGGCGAGCGTTCGCTCTTCCCAGCGGCGCTCGCGTCGAGGTCGATGGCGCGTCCGCCGACCTATCGGTCCTCCTCGAGGTCTTCGTGCGCCAGGGCGCACTCAAGGGCGGCCAGCAGAAGAAGGTGTGCCCGGGCGCGCTCAAGCTGATTACCCGCGGGCGCCATTCGCGGGCAAGGCCATGACTGCGACCCCAGCCGGCCGCCCAACCGCGATCATTGCTACATGACCGACCGCCAGGACGAGCGCTGGTCACCAGCACGCCACCCGTACGCGATCGCAGTCTCACAGGCTTGGTGGGCTTTGTAGTCGGCTGCGCTCTTGCGACCGACGCGAAGAGATCCATCGGCCCGCGCAACAAATACACGCTCGGCAGATCTTTGGGAGGGGGTCTGTCCCAGGAAGTGTGTGGGCATGAACGAAAGACGTCGTCATGCCTTCAACCAAAGAATCTATTCCTGTTCCAGCGAGTGTCTTGACACGGTCGGGGGCTGGCGGGGGTGTCGGTGAGGTAGTGGTAGATCTCGCGTGCGAGGTAGCGTTTGAGGCACCGGATGATTTCTCGTTTGCTCTTTCCTTCGGCGGTGCGGCGGGCGACGTAGGCGATGGTCGCGGGGTGAAAGCGCATCCGGACGATGACGGTGCGGTAGAGCGCGCTGTTGGGCTGCCGGTGCCCGGCGGGGTTGAGGCGGTGGCGTTGGGTCATGCCTGAGGATGCGGGGATCGGAGCGGCGCCGCAGAGCTTCGCGAATGCGGCTTCGGAGCGCAGCCGCTCGTGCGGTCGGTCGCCGGCGAGGATCAGCATCTCGGCCGCTGTGTCGGGCCCGATCCCGAACGCCTGGCGCATCGTGGGCGCGGCGGCAAGGGTGAGCTCCTCGACGATCTCGTCGTGATCGGCGATCTCCGCGTCGAGCTGCTGCCAGCGACGCGCGAGCGCTCGGAGGGAGTGCTTCGCTGCGGCGAGGGGTGTCGTGACCGCGCCTGGCCTCAGGCCGGCGCAGCGGTCGCGGAGCACGGCCTTGGTGAGCGGCTGAAGCTCTGAGCGGAGCTCGTCCGGTGCGGTGACGATGAGGGCCTTGAGCGTGATGATCGCTGAGGTTCTGGCCTTAACGGCCGTGTCGCGGGCGACCTTGACCTGGCGCAGCATCTCGCTCGTCCCCTCGGAACGTCGCGGGGTTGCGGTGGCGGTGCCGGCCAGCACAGCACGAGCGGCGTTCTCCGCGTCGAGCGTGTCGCTCTTGCCGCGCTGCCGGCGATCGCGACGATCCGGGCGCCCCGCCTCGAGCACCTGCTGATCATGGCGGCGCAGGTAGCTCACCAGCCCTTGGCCGTAGCTGCCGCTGCCCTCGACCCCGAACCGCTCCACGCGCCCGAACCTCTTGGCCCAACTGAGCAGCTGCTCATAGCCGGCGCGCTCTGCCGCGATCATCACATCGCCGACACGCTCGCCGTTGCCGTTGAGCGCAACCGCGACATGGACGTGCTTGTGGGTGTCGACCCCGACGATCACCGAACCCTCGCGGGTTGCTGTCATCCTCTGCTCCTGACTGCCGATAGTGGTGGTCACATCTCGCGGCTGGTCGGGCGGGAGGACAGGACTGTGAAGGGGGACTGCTTGAAAACCAGGCTCCTATGAGCTCACTGCCCGTCCGACCGGCCGAACTTCACAACCACCGATGCCGGCCGACAGGTCAACAGCAAGGACACCATCGGTCAATCGTAAGCAAGAGTCAGGCCAACACCAGCGGCCTCAAGCATTCTCACAGTCCACTGCGCTGGCGAGGGTGCTGGTGTTGACGAGATGTCGCCCTCCGGGCGACGTTCAGTGCCAACCAGCGAAGCTGCGCCGGGCCGTCAAGGACGGCCCAACCGGGCCGAGCACAGCGAGCTGCGAAGCGGCGTCCTTGACGACCAGGAACAGCGGAGCTACCAGGGACATCACGCGCGGGCGAGGGTCCGAGACGCCTGCAAGAACAGGTAGACGGAACGGCGAGCTCCGACCAGCTGCCTACTGTCGGAGCGGGTCTCCCGGCCGTGGAACGGCTCGCCTACATCCCTGAGTTCGCCTCGGTCCAACTGGACGGGCTCGAGCATCTGACCCTGGTCGACGCCAAAGCCCCCGTGTCGTTCTTCGCCTGTCCCGGCAAGAAGAACTATCTGGTCCCGGATGGCTGCGAGGTGCACGAGCTCGCCGCACCTTCGGCCGACGTGCTCGGCAGCCTGGAGGCGCTGGTGGATGCCGTCGGCGCCGTAGGCGCCGCACCAACTCGGCAACAGCCGTCCAGACCGAGCCGACCCACGGGCGTGTCCGACGAAGCGCAGACCTCAGGCGTGGCCCTCGCCGCCAGCACCATCGGGGCCCCGCGGCATGACTGGCTGACCCTGACCGGCAGCGCGAACGGCCAAAGACTCCGCGTCGCTGTCGGCGCGGCGATCGCCTGCCCGCACCGTCCGGTGTTCGCACTCCAGGCCGACGGCTCCAGCCTCTACACGATCCAGTCGCTGTGGACGATGGCGCGCGAGCACCTCGACGTCACCGTCGTGATCTTCAACAACCGCTCCTACGGGATCCTGAACTCGAGCTCGGCCGGGTCGGCGCCCAGGGGGATGGTCACAGAGCGAAGGCCCAACTCGACCTCAGCGGGCCGAACCCGGATTTCGTCGAGATCGGGACCGGCTTCGGCGTCCCCTCGCTCCGCGCCGAGACGGCGCAGGACCTCCTGGCCGCCCTTGAACGCGCCGTCGCCGAGCCCGGACCGCACCTGATCGAGGTCGTCGTCCCCAACGTCTTCAGCCCGCGTCAGTTGCGGGCCATGCCCGACACCCGGCGCGCGCTCGTAGTCCTGCTCCGGCCGATCGCGGCAGCCGTCGAGCGCCGCCTGTATCCCTGACCTCCGATCCGCCTCAGGGCGTCAAGCTCACGGGAAACCGAATCGGGCAGCGGCTTGGTCGTTCTCGGCCAGGATGGTCGAGTCGAACAACTGGTTGCCTCCCATCGTCGCGTAGGGTTGAGCCGACGAGCCGGCGGCGACGTTCGCGGGCGGCTGGTTCGAGCTCAGCAGCTGCCAGTAGGCCTTGCCGACCAGAGAGGCCGGAAGACTGCCCGCGAACGCGTGGCGCAGCGCGTCTACGTATTGAGCGATCACCGAGCCGCGGCGGGCCTGCTCGGTCAGGATCAGGTTGTAGGGGAAGCGGGTGTTCACGTCGTAGGGATTGATCGTCGTCACGCCGATGTTGCTGCGCGCTTGCCCGAGCGTCGATCGCCACGCGTTGGCCGACGCCAGCAACGCGCGCTTCATCGCCGTGTACCCGTGCAGGAAGCTCAGCACGTTCGTCGACACCGAATACGCGGTTATCGAAACCGTGAAGCAGACGCGCGCATACCCGCGAGCCGGCAGCAGGGGGAGCATCCGCTCGGTCATCATCAGGTGTCCGGTGTAGTCCGTCTGCATGCCGAGCTGGAGCTGCCGGAAGTACCGGTCCGCTCCGCCGGGGGGCGGGAGCACGTTGCCGACGATCCCCCGTCCGGCATTGTTGATCAGGATGTCGACGTGCCCGGCCGGGCCCACGCGTCGCCTGATCCGGCGCACGAATGCGTCGATCGACCTGGGCTGTGTAATGTCGAGGTTCAGGAGCGTGAAGTTCGGCGGGTGGCTGACGCTGGCCACGTCACGGGAGGTGCCGATCACGCAGACTCCGCGGGCCGCGAGAGCCTCGCCGGCCGCTCTCCCGATTCCCGTCGAGGCGCCCGTGATCACCGCGAGCTTGCCGTGAAGGTCAACCTCCGGGGTGAAGCTCGACACGGGATAGAACTGCGGATGGAGAGTCAGGTTGGCGGACGCTGCGGCCCGATCGGCGAGCGCCGCACCGAGAAGCGCATCGGCAGCCAGGACCCCGGCGCCGACGGCCGCCTGGCGCCTGAGGAGATCGCGGCGCGTCAGCCCACTCGACTCGGGATCTGTGGAACCGCCGTCGCGATGCTGTGCCTTGGCCGTCTCGTCCATGGGGAGAGCCACCGAACCTAGTGCGATGCGCCGCCGGTTGGATCGGTACATAGCCGCACAACTCGTGGCTGACGACTACGGGCTGACGCCTCGTACGCGGCGACCGTTCTTCACGTAGATCTTGGTAGTGAGCGGTCCCCGCCAGCCGCGGCGAACGTTGGGCAGACCGCATCCCAAGCCGGGTGCACCACGAGGCGGCCACGTCCGCCTGGATCAATGGTCCCCTACCACCCTCGGGCCGTGAGCTGGGCACAGGGGGCGAGGATGCTCGACCTGACTCAAATGGGTAACCCATTACGCGGGAAGCGCGTCCGCCGCCTGGTGCGATCAGCCCGCCCGAGTGGTCCGCTGACGCTTTCGCTGCTCGACCGCTTCCGCGAGATCCCAGGCCGCCGCGGACAGCTGGCCGAACGCCTGCGCGATCGCAACGACGCTCACCCCAGTGCGCGCACGGCTGAGCGACTGAACGGCGTCGTCGAACCGCTCCCACGCGTCATCGGGCGCGAGCGAGGAGCGCCAGGGAGCATCTCTCAACTCCTGAGGAGGAAGCCACGCCGGTCCGGGCCGCCAGCCGAAGCCCTGCTCCTCGGCGTACCGGTATGCGGCTTGCTCCTGGGCGGCCGCGTCCGCGAGCGCCCGCAGACGACGTGCGTAGGCGGCGTCGGGTGGTGGCTGCGCGTGTTCCTTGATCGCCGTCCGCCAACGTCCCTCGGCGAGCTCAAGCTGCTCGCGAGCGCGCTCAACGCTCATCCGGGGCCACCAGATGCTTGCTGAACGATGGATCCTCGGAGACCTCCACGTGGAGGTCGGACTGTCCGCCGGCGGCCAAAAAAGCCTTGAGATCTGAGCGGCTGATCGTCCAGCGGCGCGGGCCGGCTTTCGTGGCGCGTAGCTCGCGGTTCGCGATCCAGCGGCGCACGGTCACGACGGTGACCTGAAGCTCGTCGGCGACCTGGGCCGGGGTGAGATACTGCTCGTCAGCCATCTACGGGATCGCGGAGGTCATCCAGAAGACATTGACGTAGAGACTTAAGCATACATAGGATCGTACAGTGCTATCTTAGCGTACATGTCTAATTGTAGGGGACAATGGACAACCGCAAGCCGCCCGATACCAACGTAGTCCAGCTGCGCCGCGACGGCGACCCCAGCGACGAGGAGCGCCAGCGACTCGTCGAGCTAGCCGAGAGGCCTCGGCGTCGCCACGCCTACGAGAACAGCCAGACGGCCGCGTGTGTGTGCGAGCGGATAGCCGCTCGCGGCGTCGAGAAAGCCGCGGCGGCTCCGATAACCGATTAGCTGCGGCCGCCCGGCTCACGCCTTCGTGGTCGGGATCCACTGGCTTGCTCTCGACGCCGGGTTCGCCTACCTGAGCCGGTGTAGCGCCGTCGAGCGATGGAGGTCTAACTGGCGCGACTCGCAGGCGACCTGAGATTCGCCACCAGCAAGTCTCACCACGCCGGCGGCCCTGGCGTCGGCGTGACCGTCAGTCCGAAACACCCGCTTTCGCTCGGCAACGTGTACGCGCAACCGCTTGCGACGGCGCCGAGCGTGGCCCCCGCTTTCACACGGCGAGAGGTCTCTCGGCCGCGATCGGCAAAGACCCGAGATTCGCCACAAACGCGCATCTCACGGCGGGCGCGCAGCGCTGCTCGGCACGGGGATCGAACCGGTCCGAGCAACTGAGCAGTACCGTCGATGCGGCTAGGACGCTCGACGGGCGATGGCGAGACTTCGGCTCGCGACGTGATCGCCTTCGCCATAACGACGGCCACCGCATATGGTCGGCACCCAGACATATGGTGATGAAGACCTTCCAGCGCCCCCCGCGCAAGCACTGGTTTGCCGACCTCAAAGCCGAGGCGCTCGCGTGCTGGGTGAGAAGGACCTCGGAGCAGAGACTCGAGTCCGTTATCCGCAGCCGGGTTCGCGGCGTCCTGTTGTGGCTCATCTTCCGCACGATCCGTCAGCGCGCGCAGCCCGATACGCGCGTGAACGCGGTGGTGGAGTTCACGATCACCGGCCGGCGAGACGGCGGAGTCGACCGCTACCGGCTCGCGCTCGCCGGCGGCCGCGCTTCGAAGTCAAGACTGCCCGGGCAAGAGCCAGCGTTGACGCTCGAACTTGAACCGGTCGCGTTCTTGCGACTCGCCGGCGGTACCGCCAGCCCGCAGCGACTCTTGATCGCCCGCAAGCTCAAGCTGCACGGCGACCTCATACTGGCCTTGGCCATGCCCACGGCGCTCAGACTGCCAACGAGCCGCCCCAGACCAAGCAAGCGCTAAACCCTTGCCGCCCTCGATCACGCGCTAGCCGCGCCTGCTGTCGCTTCGCATGAGAGCGGAGGCCCACGCCCTTGCCGGCTCGGTGGTATCAGGGCGGGAAAACCAGCTACCGACGGCAGGGCTGGGCTGCTGCATCTCGATCATCGACGAGTGCAGCGACCCTCGATGGCGGAGTGCCTTCACGCGCGAAAGAGCTGTTGGTCCACCGGCGGCACAGATGTCAACGATGAGTTTGCCGGCGCGGGCAGGTCCGTATCAGCAGACACCGACCGAGAGGAGCGGCGATGAGCGAGCCGACCACCTACACCCTCGAGGTTCCCGGCGCCGTGCTGACCTACGACGTGCGCGAACCTGCAGACCCCGGCGACCACCGGCCGTTGTTCATCTTCGGCTCACCGATGGGGGCGTCCGGCTTCGCGCAGCTGGCGAGCCACTTCGGTGACCGTACCGTGATCACGTACGACCCCCGGGGTATGGAGCGGAGCACCCGCACGCCCGGGGACAAGCTCACTGCCAAGACCCACGCCGAGGACTACCACCGCGTCATCGAGGCGGCGGGTCTCGGCCCGGTGGACGCCTTCGGATCCAGCGGCGGCGGGATCTGCGCGCTGCACTGGGTCGTCGCTCACCCCGAGGACGTTCACACGCTCGTCTCCCACGAGCCCCCATTGGTGACCCTGCTCGAGGATCGCGAGATCGCGATCAAGGTGAACGCCGACATCGTCGCCACCTACCAGCGCGATGGCTTCGGTCCGGCGATGGCGAAGTTCATCCGGCTCGTGAGGCTCCAGGGTCCGCTGCCCGGCGATTACCTGGACCGACCCGCACCCGATCCCGCGCAGTTCGGCCTGCCGACCGAGGATGATGGGTCACGCGACGACCTGCTGCTCAGCGGGAACCTCGCCATGCCCCCCTTCGAGCCCGACACGGAGGCGCTGCGCGGCTCGTCAGTGCGCATCGTGCCGGCGATCGGCGAGGCCGGGGAGGGCAGTCTCGCTCGTCGCGGCGGGGAGGCGCTCGCCGCGCTCCTGGGCGTCGCACCCGTGGTCTTCCCCGGCGATCACGGCGGCTTCGCCGCCAACCAGTGGTCGCCGAACAACGACCCCGGCGCGTTCGCCCAGACGTTGCGCGAGGTGTTGGAGTGAACCGGGAGGCGGGCTCCCCGCTCCACCCAATAGCGGGCATGTCAACTCCCGGGCGAGACGGTCGGATGGGCTTACTGGTCAAGCTTTGCTCTGTCGGCGGATGCCGGGAGAACGCCGTGGTTCGTCAGCGCTCACGATCGCTTCGGTTGCCACGCCAGTCTCATGCGGAGGTGCGCTTTGGCGACGTTAAGTAGTCCGGTTCGCCGCCATCGGACGACTGGATTCTTGCGGTACCCGCTTTGGCTCGGAGCGGTTTCGGTAATGGGTGGCGATTACGATGGAGTCCGTGACGACCGTCTATGAGGCGGCAGGTGGCGAAGCCGGTCTGCTCAAGCTCGCCCGCGCTTGGCATGAGCGGGTGATGGCCGACGAGGTCGTCAGCCATGCGTTCTCGCACGGCTATCGGCCCGATCACTCTGAGCGCCTGGCCGCGTATTGGGTCGAGGCGCTTGGCGGACCGGCGATGTACACGACGCGTTACGGCGATGAGTCGTTCGTCGTGCGCGAGCACAGCGGCAATGGCCCCCACGAGGAGATGAACGAGCGAGCGATCGCCTGCTTCGATGAGGCGATGAACGATGTCGGGCTGGGTGACGAAGAGCCGGTTCGCGCGGTGCTGCACGACTACTTCGCGTGGGCGACACCGATGGTGAATAGGTTCGAGCGTACGGCCGAGGACGTCCCTGACGGACTGGAGATCCCGCGCTGGTCGTGGAACGGGCTGATCGTCGCGGGTGAGTCCTGAAAGGTTCTGACGACACCGTCCGACTCAGCGCAGGCGGGTTCGAGGCACTCCACGCGAACCGCTCCTTCGCGGAAAGCTCGTCTCCGTGCACGATCGCTTCCGTCTCTTGGCGCCGTGGATCCTCGCGAGCGCTCAGGCGACGAACGACGTCCCCGGCGGCGCCGCTTTTCTGGCGGCGTTGTGAGGAGACGCGCTCTCGCGCCAGAGCTCAGTGTCGTGGGACGATGAGGATCTTGCCTGATCGCCCGCCGCTTGCCGCAGCCGCGACCGCGTCCTTGACGTCCCTGACGTCGTAGGTGGCCTCGATCGGCGCGTGCAGCTTGCCGGTGGCGATCAATCCGGCGGTCTCCCCGACGAGTGCGCCGCGCCGCTCCTCGGGCGCGCGCTGAAACCATCTCGCGAGCCAGAAGCCGCGCAGCGTCAGGTCGCGGAAGACAAATGCGTCCGGTTGCACTACACACGGCTCGCCGCTCATGCGGCCGTAACTAACCAGCGTCGCGCTCTCGCCCAGGCAGTCGGCGAGATGCCCAGTCGCGCCCCCGCCTACCGCATCGATACCGAGACGAATCTGCGCTCCATCGGTCGCCGCGGAGACACGCCCCGCCAGATCCTCGCCGTCGAGCAGCACGACGTCGCCGCCGGTCTCGCGCACGAGCGCAGCCGCGTCCTCGCGCCGTACCACGTTGACGGTCCGGTAGCCGCGGTAGCGGGCGAGCTGCACCAGGTACAGGCCCACCGCCGAGTTGGCCGCATTCTGAATCACCCACTCACCCGGCTCGAGGCTCACGAACTCGCTCAGCAACAGCGCGGCCGTCGGCGGATTGATCGTCATCATCGACAGCTGCAGCGGGTCAGCCTCATTCGGGAGCGGCTGCAGCTGTGCCGCGACGCCAACGACGTGCGTGGACCACGTACCCGAGCCGCGCGGAAGCAGAACCAGCTGGCCGACCGCGAGCTCACCGGCATCCGGGCCGAGCTCGGCGACCCGCCCCACTCCTTCGCGACCTCCGGTCGCAGGCAACGGCGGCAACTGTCCGTATTCGCCAGTCAGGGTCAGCAGATCCGACGGGTTGATCGGCGCCGCAACGACCTCCAAGAGCACCTGCCCGGCCTCCAGCGGCGCCGCCTCGAACTCCACCGCCTCAATCACGTCCTGCGGCACCGGACCGCGCCGTTCGTATTGAGCCCTGAGCATCGGCCTCGACGTCCCGTTACCTAGCCGGCGTGAACTCGGGCGCGACCACCATCTGTCCCCGCGACGTGATGCTGAACCGGAGCTCCTTTACCGGCCGGTAGTCCGGATCGTTGAGCAGGCCCCACGCTGCAGCGGCGTCCGCGAAGCGGATCACGACCGTGCTGTTCGGCGGCTCGCCCTCGGCCGGCTCCGCGTCGAAGCCCGCCACCACGACCTCACCTCCATACTTCGCCAGGAACGGCCGCAGCCCGGGCAGGTACTCGCTGCGGTACCGGTCAACGTCATCGACCTGTTGCATCAAAACGAGATAAGCAGCCATCCGATCCCTCGCCGTCGCGTGAGCAGCGACTCCCACTATAAGTCGTCAACTCGCGCCCAGCCGGTCGCGTCCGAAACGGGCGACCGGCGAGACCCCGAGCCTCAGCCGCTGCGAGGACGTCGCCCGACAAGGCGTTGACCAGCTTCGCGCAGGAGCCCCGACAACGATCGCGTCCGCCCACACACGACCACCGCGCTCACGAGTGCATCGGCGACATCGGGACGGCGAGGCTGGGCCCACCGCCTGAACCCACCCACGAGTGCTTTCGCCCGTCCGCGGTCGAGGCGAAGCGGTCTCGCCAGCCGTGGACCGGCCAGCGCTGGCGCTTCGTCAGATCGATGACAGGCGGCGGGCCTTGCGCTAGGTGACAAGGCCGACGCAAGGCTTGCGCTGACGCTCGCCTCTGGGCGCAGGTAGGAGTCCGGCGCGGACGGAGCGGACGCTCGTCTCCATGTGAAGACAGCAGCGGCGCCTCGCACCACCATCATCGTGCGAACGGCGACCTCGGCTGAGCTTGCGCTATGTGAGGTTCACCGTGTAGGTGACATAGGTCCAGAACCACCAACTCGCATCGATCAGCCTGAAGCCGACGTCGAAGTACGGGCTTGGTCCATCGGACACAGATGTCCCAATGTCGATGCAGCGATCGAAGGCGTAGATGCTGACCTCGGCTCCATACGGGCCCGCCCACACCGCGCCGTCCCAGGCTTCAGCGTAGAAACAGAAGTACCGATTGTCCGTCCACACATTTGTGTGAACGCTGTCCCCAGGGTTGAGATTCCACCAACCCCTCGTCTCCCAGTCTCCCCCTTCGCCACCGCAAGTACCTGGGCTGTACCACATGACTGCCGCCGAAAGCGGCGAGCCGTAGCTGTTCTGGAAGCAGACCTGCATCGTGATCAGCGCCCCTCTTTCCCACGCTTTGGCCCGTCCGCCATGCGGGCGCGAAACTGTTCAGCCAGCGAGACTCTAGGAACAACCTTTTCGGAATCCAGGGACGGGACCTTTCCACCCCCCTTGGTCTTGAAGGGCTCCTTCCATCCCTGTTCGTGGTCCCCTCCCCCGGCTGAGAGATGGGGCTTGACTGGACCAAAGCCCACCGGCGACTGGGGCGCGCTGGACTCGAAACGGTCGTCTGACATGTCCTGGACCTCCGATCTAGCTTCCTCGACGATGGTAGGCCGAGTCTACGTCGCCAGATAGCACTGTCGCCAAATCTTTGCCGAGCAATCGTGTACGCACCGCGGGGGGTCATCGAAGTCCTCCACGTCGTCAGGGCAACTGAGGCTGGCTCACGTCTGTTCGCGGAGCGGTATCTCAGCCACCCACTGATCCGGCACGAGTCATATCCACCGACCAACGGTCTGATCGGCGAGTTTCGCTACACCGACAGCACGGCGCTTCGGCGGCAGTCCTACCCGCTGTCTCGCAACGCGCAAGTCACCCCGCGGCTGCCGCTCGCCACGAAAGAATAGGCGTGCGCGGGAAGCCAGGGATGGGGGGCACTTCGACCGACCGTGGTGCCGTGTTGGGTCAGGGCTCGCCGGTGGAGGCGGGGTGCCTGACCGCTGCGGTCCATCGTGCGCGGAGAACTCCGACAAGCTCTTTGGTGCTGATCGGGAATGCCAGGGTCGAGATCTCGAACGTGGCATGGGGACTCATGTCGCTGCGCAACGTATCCACGGCGTCGCTGACGCCCGACGGGCCCTCATACAGCAACTGTGCCGAGCCGAGGACCAGCTTTGCGAATCTCGGGAGCCAGCGGCTCCTCATGATCGGATTGAGTTGTCCCCGCTTGGGAAGCTTGGCGGCGTCTCGTACGGTGATTCCGAGGGTCTGGACGCGATGGCCCCGGTCGATCGCGCTGATGTCCGTGATCTCTTCCCACGGGATCAGGACGTGAGGCCGGAGTGCTCGCTGGTCAATGCCTTCGGGACCGATCAGCATCAGATCGCGAGGTGCAAGCAGGTCACGGAGAAGGACCGCGGCCGCGCCGAAGAACAGCAACGCACCCACGGCCCCGAGCACCTTTGCGCCGATGTTGCCCGGCACGAGGTAGACCAAACAGGCTGCACCCATAGCGAGCGCAATAACGGTCCACAGCGCCACCTTAGACCGCGAGCGCCGGATCCGGAGCTCACCGTTCGGCTCCATCCGAGGATCATCGCTCTAAAGCCGCCCTACGTCCAGCGCACCGCCTGGCGTGCACGTCCAAGGCACCACCCCCTTCGACTACCAGGCGGTATGTCGCCTGCTTGCCACTCAGCTGCCGGCCGCAGCTGGTTTCCTCGCAATCCATGCGTCGGCCGTCCGGGTGTCTCGCTCACGCCAACAGGAGGGCACACCGTTGTCGACAAACGTGATCATGCGGGCTCCGGGGCGACCCGCACGACACTGGCCACGACCCGAATCCGCGCACGGGCGTCATTTCCCGCGTAAGGTTTCTGACTTGATACGGCTGTTCGACGAATATGAGCGAACCGACACCTCCCGCTCCCCCGAGTCGGAGGACGTCTTCACCTTCTTGAACCGAAGTGCCCGCGCCGATGTGGTGATCATTCGCGCAGAGCTTGAACGCTGGTTCGAGACCTATCCGGAAGAGCATCAGCCGGAGCTGCGCTCGAAGTTCCGAGACCGCCGGCAACACATCTCGGCATGGTGGGAGCTCTACCTGCACCAGCTCTTTACGGGGCTCGGCTTCGAAGTCGAGGTGCATCCCGAACTTGCTGGAGTAAGCACGCATTCGGACTTCAAGGTGATTGGGCCGATGGGCGAGTTTCTTCTTGAGGCTGCGACCACGGAGGCGGGCATCGTTGAGCCGGGACGCGACGGGACACGAGAGGGATGGATCGCCGACGCACTGAACGTGGTCCCACACCCGAACTTCTTCGTCAGCCTGCGATTCCGATTCGTCGGACAGCAGCGTTCCGCGCAACGCCGAGGTCGCCGGTCCGGTCACCGAGTGGCTCGACGGGCTTGATGCCGACGAGATCCTGGCCACGACCAGCCTTCCTGAGCAAGCGTTTGGCCAGGGCCGATCGGCTAATGCTAATTCGCCCAGGCCTGAGACTTGCCGGGCACCTGCGGGTTGCTACAACCGGCCCCGGCGTCATCGACACCATGGCTCCTGCCGGGCACGGTGTCGTTCGCGCGATCGCTTTGCTCCGGCCCTTCGTCCGAGACAGACGACTGGATTGGCGACGTTCTGATCGTTCGGACCGTGCTGTTACGCGCTGGTTCCGCCAACATTCCCGCGCCTTCGGACAGGGGCCGGCGGATCGTTTGCGCCGGTCAGAGCCACCGTAGGTCGGCTGCGGGCAGGCGCGCCTGAGCCGTACCACGCCGGTCGTCGTTCTGTCAAGCGCCGCGCCTATGGCGTCGCTTGCGGCGATCCCTGACGGGACGGCGCTTGACTGCCCGCCGCCCCGGCGCGGTCGGGGCGCGGCATGCCCGCACCCGACCACGAAGGCAGCCAATGTCGAGCAAGCCACCCACCGCCAAGCAGCTCGGGTAACTCCGAGCGCTGGCAGAGCGCACCGGCCGAACGTTCGCCTCGCCGCGGACCAGCCGGGACGCGAGCGCCGAGATCCGCAGGCTGAAGGACGCGCCGGCCGAGACGAGGGTCGAACGTAGGATCGAGCGCGACGAGATCGCGGATGCGATCGCCGCCGGACCACAGGACAACGCCCGCGTGATCCCGAGCGAAGTGACCGGATTCGGGTCGTCTGCAACCTGGAGCCAGCGGTCATGACGACGCCGACCGTCATCGAGACTCGGAGGAACGGCGACAGCGTCGGCGAGCGGATGGAGCTCGGCCGGTACCGCACCGCCGCCGGCGTCGAACGTGTCCTGTACGGCCAGAAGGTCGCGAACGTCGTCCGGGTCACGGACGTGCCCGTCGATCGACCCGGCCGCGCGTACCTCGTCGAGCGGGGGCTCGAGCAAGACGGCTACGCGGCGCTGCTCGCGTTAGTCGATGACTATCTCGTGCAGGCGAACCAGCTCGGCGTTCGGCCGATGTCTACGACGGTGCTCGGGTACCCCGGGCCCGCCTACCCGAGGCGAGCCTACGTCACGCCGGGACGGTGTACGTGACCGTCTCGAGCACCTGCAGCTGAAGCGCGTCAGCTATCTCCTGTAGTCGCTCGATCGCCACGCCGGCGTAGCTGTTCGCCTCCCAGCGCTGGACCTGCTGCTCGGGCACCCCAAGCCGCTGGGCGAGCTCGCGCTGGGTCAAGTGCGCGGCGATCCGCGCCTCGATCAACGCGATCGGCAGCTCTCGCCACGAGTTCAACGTCCGCTGCGCGATCCGCCCCGAGCGCAGGTCGTCGTACCGGTCGAGCTTGGCGCGCAGCTCGTCGGGCTCGCTCGCCATCGCGTCGAGCATCGCCTGGTGGATCCGTGGATGCACGTTCGGGCTCGGGCCGGACGCCGTCCGCTCGGCGAGGGCTTCCTCGAAGCGCTTCAGCTCCGCGTTGGCGATCTGGATCTGGCGCTCGTGAGTGATCATGACGACGCCTCGAGGTCGGGCGCGCGATGATCCCCTTCGGCTCGCCCGTGGCGCGATCGTGCTGGAAGCAGTCAAGGAACCGCGTCCCGCCCGGCTCGGCGGCGACTTTCGGCTGGGGAACTTGCCGCCGTATTTGGCCTTATGCGCCGCGCGGCGATCGTTGAAGTCCAGCGGCACGGGATCGAGGTGATCGGGATCGACGCCGCGCTCCTCCCAGCACACGTCGAAGTCGCCAGGGACCACCTTGTCGGTGATGGAGCTGCCGTCCAGATACCGCGGGAGCAGCCCGCCGCGCGCAGCGACTCGATCGCCGAGCACAGCTATCCACCAACTGTCCGCGCCGTTCACTTGTTGCGTGCCGCTCCACGATTTCGTCCCAGGTCGCCGGGTGGATGCCGGGCGGGAGACTCCCGTTTCGTCAACGGACAGTATTACGACACAACTTTCACGCTGGGTTGATTCACGCGCAGTTCTCGACGTGCCAACGTATCGGCACCACAGGGCGCGTGTTGAGATCTAATAACCATACTTGACGATATACAGACTAAGTTAGTAGGATTGCTCAAGCGAGTCGGACGCGCCGAGGCGCGGCACGTCACGGGCGAGCTGGGCGCCTCGCGTCGCCGTGTCGGTCCCGTGGCCGATGGCTCGTTCGAGGTCACTGGCGGCGATGATCTCGGTGAGCGATCCGACGGCGCGCGTGACCGGGAGTGAGTCGGTTGGTTCAGTGGCGCACCGCTCGACGATCGCGTGCAGCGGCTCGTCGGGGGTCGGCGCCCGGGGGGCGTCTCCCATCGCTTCAGCAACGGTGATCTGGGCCATTGGGCTCGGCGGGGGCGCGTCGATATCGATCCCGCGGCGGCGGAGCTTGAGGGTGTAGATCGTGTCTTTGGTGATCTGGTTGCTGAGCGCGGTGGCGACCACGATCGTGCACATCAGCGGCAGGATGATGCGGTAGTTGCCGGTCAGCTCGAAGATGATGATCAGTCCGGTGATCGGCGCGCGGGCGGTCGCAGCGAACACGGCGCCCATCCCGACCAGGCCGTAGGCGCCGGCGGCCGCGGCCAGGCCCGGCAGCATTTGGTGGGCGATGGCGCCGTAGGCAGATCCGAGCATCGCGCCCATGAACAAGGACGGGGCGAACACGCCGCCGGAGCCGCCGATCCACATCGTCAGGCTGGTCGCGAGGATCTTCGCGACCAGGAGTCCGAGCAGCGCCAGGATGAGGTAATGGCCGCCGACCGCGTGCTCAAGGACCGGATAGCCGACGCCATACATTTGCGGGACCGCCAGCAGCAGCAGCCCGAGCAGGATCCCGCCGGCCGCGGGACGCAGCCAGCTCGGTCCGCGCCAGAGCCGGTCCGCCAGGTCCTCACCCGCGTAGAGAACACGGACGAACAGCAGCCCGACAGCGACGGCGAGCACGCCGAGGCCGGCGTAGAGCACGAGCTCTACGGGCGAGGTGAAGTCGAAGCCCGGCAGCGCGAGGAACGGCTCAGATCCGAACGCAGCGCGCCCGATCGCGTCGGCCGTGACCGAGCTCATCACCACGAACCCGAACGACTCGGTGTCGAAGCGGCGCAGGATCAGCTCCAGCGCGAAGAACACCCCGGCGATCGGCGCGTTGAACGTCGCCGAGATCCCCGCGGCGGCACCGCACGCGACGAGCAGCCGCAGCCGGGTCTCGGTCACGCGCACGAGCTGGCCGAGCACCGATCCGAGCGCGGAGCCGATCTGCACGATCGGACCCTCGCGGCCGACCGACCCGCCTGAGCCGATGCACAGCGCCGAAGCGAGCGATTTCACGATCGGGACCTGCGGTCGCATCCGGCCACCCAGTCGGTTGACCGCGAGCATCACCTCGGGCACCCCGTGACCGCGCGCCTCCGGCGCGAACCGCGAGACCAGCGGACCGTAGATCAGCCCGCCGACCACCGGCGCAAGCGCCACAAACCAGACCCCGAGACCGGGCAGCAGTTGGTTGCCGGCGTGACCGGCCGCGCTGTAATCGCCGTGGCCGGTAAACGCGTACGTGAAGCCGACGATCATGTAGCGAAACGCGACGGCGCCAAGCCCCGCGCCCGCGCCGACCAGCAGCGAGAGCACGAGCATTCCGCCCGACCCGCGCGCGACCGCTCGCGACAGCCGCTCCCGGACCGGACCGACCCACCCGCGCAGCCGAGCGATGTCCGCGGAACGCTCGAGCCGGAACGTTCCGGACGGTTCCTCGGCGGCGCTGTCTTCGGCGATGGCGGGCCGAACCTGACCGTTGCCGTTCGCCGCGCTCGGGTCGTGATCAGACCGCGGCGTGGCGTCGTTCGGGCTCATCCGGCGGCGATCCCTTCCAGCATCACGTCGATCGCGCGGCGGATGTTGGGCCACCGAAACCCGCCCGGGTCGAGCGCGCCGTGGAGCATCAGCCCATCGGTCAGCGCGAGCAGGATCGACGCCAACGCGTTAGCCGGGATCGCGACCAGCTCACCCGACGCGATCGCTTCCTCGATCCACCCACGCACCAGCTGCCTGCGCCGCTGTGTAGCCACGGCGAGACGCTCGCGGACCAGCTCCTCGGTCAGCAGATCGGCCCACAGGTCAGCGCGGACCTGCACGCGGGCCGTGTCATCGCCGCGCGCAAGCATCGCCTGAGCGAACCGCCGGACCCGCTCCACACCGGATGAGCTGGCGCTCGTGATCGCCTCCAGCTCCCCGTCGAGCGCCGCCGAGTCGTCCTCGAGCAGCGCGAGCAGCAGATCCTGCTTGTGCTCGAAGTAGCCGTAGAAAGCGCCCTTGCTGACCCCCGCCTCCGCGCAGACGTCATCAACGGTCAGATCACGGAACCCGCGCACGGCCGCGCACCGCCACGCCGCGTCAACCAACAGCTGGCGACGCTCGATACGAGTCTCGGGACGGAGCTTGGGCATGCTTAGAAGGTCATCGCCGCATAGAAACCGACGCGTCGGTTTGTAACGTGTTACCCGTCTTCCCCAGGCTTTACACGCC
>CAWJOS010000004.1:0-231489 GCA_963844555.1 uncultured Solirubrobacteraceae bacterium | reverse complement strand
TCACCGTCGAGGCGGCGACGAGCGTCGGGTTCAAGGCCGCCGTCAGCGCGAACAGGACGATCTCGTTCACGGCGCCGCACCCGGAGCGGGGCGTTGCAGTCGCCCGGAGCTGCTCCTGGCACCGTCTGTCGCCGCGGCGGGTCCGCGCCCGTGACCGGGCACACCGGGCCCGAACTCGAGGTTGAGCTGTCCCCCGATCAGCTGTCGACAGTTCCGTTGCACCATGTCTCCGAGGATCGCACTGCCCAGAGAGCGCCGGCGACAGTTGCGGGTCAATCACCTGGGTGATTGCGTTTGCTCGAGGGGATCGAGTGCGTTCGCGCGCGCTGACGCCGCAGGACGGCCGTGTCGGGCGTGGGTGCTGCCTCGCTGCTGTCGAGGGATCAGTGGCTACCGGCCGGACCGGGCGTCAGGTGACCTCACGTGTTTGGTGGCGGTGGCTTCGGTCTCTGACGGTGTCCCGTTCCTCGGTCCGCCGTGGAGCGCGAACGTGGCGAGTGTCTCGATCATCAGCCAGGGCTTGTCGGGTTGCAGCGCGGACGGAGAGGCGCCGGGATGGTGCGGGGCGATCCTGACTCGCAGCGCCCCAGGACGGATGCGAAACCGCAATGGGGGGTCGAGGTGCATCGCCTCGCCGTCGATGCCGGCTGCCGCAGGGCCGTCGGAATCGATCTCAAACTCCGCGGCGGTCCACTGTTGCATCGCCAATCGGCGGCTCGCGGAGCCGCCGGCGGTCGAGCTGATCGGTGCGAGCACGGTGATGCCGAGCACCCCGCGATCGAGCTGCGGGCGGGTGCCCGATCCCAGCGCCCGTCCCAGGCGGTACGCGTTGTTGGAGACGAGGATCGCGACCGCGGACTGCTGCCCGCTCGGGCCCTTCCACCGCAGGCTCGGCCGCTCGGGATCCGGCCCGAGCACCTCGGGAACGGTGTCCAGCAGGGTGTGCAGCTTCGCCTCCCGGTATCCGGGACGCTGAACCGCGTCCGCGTAGAGTCCCAGCGAGACGTTGTTGACAAACACTTGTCCGTTGACCTCGGCGAGGTCAACTCTGCGCTCGCCACCGTTGACGAATGCGTCCAGGGCGCCGACGACGTCGTCGCGGTCGACGCCGAGGTCGAGCGCGAAGTGATTGCGCGTCCCGGCCGGGATACATGCGTACGGGAGATCGAGCTCGGCGGCGATCATCGCCACGATCGCCTGCGACCCGTCTCCACCCGCCATCGCGAGCGCGTCCGCTCCTCGCGCCACCGCGCCCCGGACGAGCTGCTCGAGGTCGTCCCCGAGCGTGAGCTCGACAGCCTCGATCCCGCGCCGCCGGGCCTCGTTGGCGAGGTGAAAGCGCTCCGCCTTCCCGCCCCCGGACTTCGGGTTGAAGAACAGCACCGGGTGCGCCGGACGCTCCGCCTGCGGCCATTGCGCGTGAACCCTGAACGCGATCCGCGCCGCCACCAGCGCGCCGGCAACGCCCGCGATCACCAGCAGATCCTCGAGCACGCGTCCCTCGATGATCACCAGCACGATCGCGCCACACAGCAGCAGCGCCGCCGCGCCGATTCCGATCATGCGCGCGGTCCCGCGGCGACGCACGCCGTACCACCCGGCGCAGGCGGCCAGGACCAGGCACGCCAGGACCGACAGGCCCTTCGGGAAATCTGCCACGGCCACCGCGACCGCAAGTCCGATCGCAAGCAGCGCGAACAGAAGCGCGCCTGCCGCCCACAGCCGGCGGCCGATCATCCGGCCGCCCTCACCGGTTCGATCGAGCTGAGCGTTCTCATCACCTTCGCGATCTGCGGGCGCCGTTCGGCCTCGGGGGTCCGGGGGCTATCGGCGCAGCAGCCCGGGTCCGCGACGCCGGCCACCGCGGTCATCCTGCCGGTCATCTCGCCGGTCACCCCGGTCATCCTGCCGGTCATCGCGGCTGTCACCCCGGTCATCGCGGCGGTCCTCGCGCCGTTCGCGAAGATTGCCGAGCAGGCCGGGTCGGTCTTTCCTATCTCGCAGCAGCGGCATGTTCATGCTCCTTTCTCTGCGGCTTGGCGGTCGGCTTCGACTGCGGCGATCAGCGCCTGGGTCGGGATCCGGCCGCTGCCCAGCAGCTGACCGCCCGACCTGCGGATGGCGGAACCGAACGGCGCCGCCCACGTGTTCTCCCAAACCAGCACCGCAGCTGCGCTCCCGGGCTCGAGCGATGCCCCGATCTCCTCGACATCCTGCTCGGCGAGGAGCACCGCAAGGTCGCGCTCCAGCGCGCGCAACTCGCCAACGGCACTGTCGTCGGCATCGCGCAACTCCGACGCCTGCACGGAGCCATCATCGCCCTTCATCACCAGCACCAGGTCGAGCACCCGGATCGTGTTGTCGTCGATCAGCGTCTTCAACTCGGATGCCATCTCGCCCGAGAAGTTCGCCTTCTCCGCCGGGAATCCGACCACCAGGTAGTCGACCGGCCCCAGTTCATCAACGTTGATGTCAGTCATGCTCGTCCTCCGTCAGTAGCGGTACCGCTTTGAATGTGTTCGCTCTCTCGGTTCTCACGGCCCCGAGTCGTTTCGGTCGGCCATGTTCGAGCTTTGCACCGAACACCGAGCATTCGGGCGAATCGCGCGCTAATCACATGGGTGATTGCGTTTGCTCCACGAGACCGAGCACCGTGCCGCGGGCGATCGCGTCGCTCCGGCAGTGCACCCCGAGCTTGTGGTAGAGCGCACGCGTGTGCGAGCGGATCGTGTTCGGGGAAAGGAAGAGGCGCTCTGCGATCTGGCGGTTGGACAGGTCGCTGGCCAGCAGCTGCAGCACTGTGAGCTCGGCGTCGCTGGGCGGCTCGAGCAGCTCCCCGCTCGATGCGCGACCGCTGGCCTGCTCAAGCTCCCGCTCCACCTCGTCGATGAGCGCGGGAACCACTCCACAGTCGACGATCTCGCCGAGCCCCTCCCGCGCCGAGCGCAGCGCCGCCTCGGCTTCGGCAAGCCGGCCTCGACGGACGCGAACACGGGCGAGCAGCACGAGCAGCCAAACGTGATGAACGGTCGCGACCTCGTCGCTGAAGAAGCGCTCAGCCGAGGCAAGTTCGTGCTCCGCCTCGACGAAGCCTCCCTCGGCGGCCAGCACCGAACCGAGAGCTGCCGACGCGTTGGCCCCAAGCCAGCTGCGGCTCGTGCCGATCCTCCCCGCCGCCGTCCTCGCCTTCTCGGCGTGACCTCGTGCGGAGGTGAGCCGTCCGCGCTCGACGGCGACGAGCGCGAGCGTCGTGCGGGAGACCACGAGGCTCGGGACAGCCTGCTCGATCGCCGGATGCTCAAGCGCACGCATCGCCACCACCCACGCCTCGTCGAGCTCCCCGGCGAAGAACAGCGCGCGAGCGTATGCGGCCAGCGCACCGGTCAGAATCTCGTCCGCGCCAGCCTCGGCCAGCGCGACCGCACGACGACCATCGAGCACCGACTGCAGCACGCCACGATCGATCGTGATCGCGCGCACCAGCCCCGCCGCCGCCTCGACGTAATCACCGACCCGCTCGGGGGCTGCTCGACGCGCTTCGTCGGCCAGCTGCAAGAACCGCCGCTGCTCGATCCTCCTCCCGCCGACCAGCATCGCGGCCGTCGCACCCGCCACCGCAAGCTGCGGATGCTCGACGATCACGGCATCGGGGAGCGTTCGAACCCAGCGCAGCAGCGTCCGGGTGGCGCCCCCCCTGATCAGTGGCAGGTGATACTCGACCAGAAGCTGCGCGACCAGCCCCTGGTCGCCAGCTGCCGCCGCGTGCCCGACCGCCTCGGCCGGCAACCCTCGCGCGCCAAACCACGCGGCTGCTCGTCGGTGGATCCGTGTCGAGGCGCCGGGCTCAAGCCGAGCGAGCCGGGCGCGCGCATATTCGGCGAAGAGAGAATGAATCCGGAACCAACCGCCTCGCTCCAACCGCGAGACGAACACGTTCGAGCGCTCGAGCACGACCAGCCGCCACGCCGAATCGGTCCGGTCGAGCACGTCATCGCAGAGCTCCGCGGTGAACTCGCCCAGGACCGATACCTCTTCGAGGAACGTGCGCGAGTCATCGTCGATCGCCGCCAGAACCTCGCTACTCAGATACTCGACCACGAACCGGTGCGTTCCCCCGAACCGCCGCACCGCCCGGGCCGGATCCTCGACCGTTCGCAGCCACAGCCAGGCCAGTATCAGCGCAGCCGGCCAGCCCTCGGTGCGCTCGACCAGCACCTCGATCTCCCCCGCGCCGAGCTCGAGACGACCGAGAACCACGAGCAGCTCATGCGCCTCGGCGAAACTGAACGCGAGGTCCGCCCCGCGCACCTCGACCAGCGCCCCGGCGGCACGCAGCGGAGCGAGCCGCAACGCCGGATCGGCGCGGGCATTGACTACCACGTGCGTGTTCGGGGGAAGGCGCGCGAGCGCGTAGTCGATCGACGACAGGCATTCCACACCGGTGACCGCGTGCAGATCGTCAAGCACGATGACCAGCTCGCCCTCCAGCGCCGCGATCGCACTCATCAGCTCGTCGACCGCGGCCTCGACCGGGCTCCCCGCCACGCCGAGCGTCCGCAGCGCCGCCCGCCCCAGCCCCGACCGAACCCGATCGATCGCCGTCGCGACATACCTCCACAACCGAACCGGATCGTTATCGCCACTGTCGAGCGTGACCCAGGCCAGCGCTGCGTCCAGACTCGCGCACCAAGCGCGCACCGCCGTCGTCTTTCCATAGCCGGCCGGCGCCGCGACGAGCATCAGTGCGGCATCGTGACCGGCCTCGAGCGCCCGCATGACACGTGGTCGGTCGACCACGCCATGGCGAACAGTCGGCACCGCGAGCTTGGCCTCAACGAGCCGGGACAGCGCGTCCGTACCGGCTCCGGCCGCACCATCAGAATCGTGCCGGCTACCCGCGTCACGTCCCCGCGATTCAAGCTCGTCCACATCGGTGTCCGTCACGATGTTCGCTCCATCAGCAGTACAGACAGGCCCGTTCGAGGCTGACCGATCAGAGGGTCACATCGAACGTGGGGGACGCCATCACCCGGATTGGATGACTTGCATGGACCCGCGGCAACAAGCTCGATGCGATGCTCTGGCGCAACGCCCGTCGCAAGACCTATCCCCCCAATACGTCCAACCCGTCCACCAAGCCCGCGACTTGGCCGATCCGACCACCTGGACCCATCTATACGCGTCTTCGAGCGTTCGAGCGGATCATCACACCGGGATCGAGAGCGACGGCCCGGTCGGCGCGCGCCCGGCTTACCAGGCCAGCACTGCTCGATCCACGCGCCGACTCGGGTAGGAAGGCGCATTAGGGCGGCAACGTCAACGCGAGGTCCCGATGCCACCGGCGAGCACCCCGTGCCTTGCGAAGCAAGATCGCCGAACGGGAGGCCCACGGGCAGCTGTTCCCGACCCGAAGCATCGTGAGCTGATTCGGGACATCGGCACCGAGAATCGTCGCGTCATCACGATGGACTGGATGCTCGAAGGGGTCACGCTCATCTTCGGCGGCACGCTGACCCCCGCGGTCTCGCGCGTCAGAGACGACAGCTCGACCACCACGACCGCCGCCTACGCTGTATTCCTCATCGTGACGACGGTGATCTCGCCGCGCACCCGCTGGCCGCAACACGTTCATCGCCTACCGGCTCTGCGCGGCGAGCCTCACTACAAGCGCGATACTCCTGCTGGCAACAATCGCGACTTGATCACCGCCCCACCAGTCAACCGAGGTCGACGGCGCCGAGGGCGAACATGCCTGACCCGAAACCCGAGAAGGCACGGCTCCCTCCGCGCTGGTTCATCCGGCTCTTCTGGATTACCCATCGTCGCCTGTACCGCTGGACCGGTGGCCGACTCGGCCTGTGGCGACCGAAGCCCGGTGGTTGGGGCACCATGCGCCTTACCACCATCGGGCGACGGACGGGCCGCGCCCGCGCTGTGATCGTCGGCTACTTCGAAGACGGCCCAAACCTCGTCGCCATGGCCATGAACGGCTGGGGCGACGCCGAACCGGCCTGGTGGCTAAACCTCCAAGCGCACCCGGACGTGACGGTCGACCTCGTCGACGGTCCTCGCCAGGTCACCGGCCGGGCAGCACAGGGCGACGAGCGAGAGCGTCTGTGGGCCCGATGGCGAGAGATCAACAAGAACCTCGATACATACGCCGCGCGTCGCTCGATGAACACCGCAGTCGTCGTCCTTGAGCCGCGGCTCGAGTCCTAGGAGAAGCCTCACCCGCATCGCACATCCGGGTAGCGTTGACGAACTGGGACGCGGCGGGCACGCGCCTCGACCCACGACCCGTAGCAAGGCCTGGTGGGACAGACGCGACGTCGGCGACGAGGATGTTGCTCGGGATATCAAGCGGCCACGACGTCAACGGCCGGCCCGCCAAGAGGCTGGCCCGGCCGGGCAGACGGAGCCGCGGCGCACCCCGAGTCCCGCGCCAAGACCTATGAGGTCTCCGAGGCACTCGACGTCGTAGTTCCGGATCTCGCCAGGCTCGCGACCGACACAATCCCGTCCGCTCCACGCCCACGCTGCCTTCCCCGCAGCCCGCGCATGGCAGGGAAGTCGGCATCGCGCCCGAGATGCCCGCCGCGGAATCAGAGCAGGGCTCGCGCCCGATCCGATCACGGGTTCGAGAGCCGCGGTCGGCACTGCCGGATCGCGCTTGAGGCGGTCACGATCGAGGCGTGGCTGCTTCTCGGTCGATCAACCCGGCAGCGGGAGATGGGGCTGCCGGGTGGGCCGGAGTGCTGCTTAGTGACCGGCGAGGTGGATGACGCCAACGCTGTCCAGACCGTCGAGCATCAGCTGGACCGCGAGCGCGGCGAGCAGGAAACCGAAGACCTTCTCGGTCACGAGCATGCGGCTCTCATCGAGATGGTCGCTTACGCGGTTTGCCGATCGAAACACGGCAACGTCGAGCGCTAGGACGACGGCAAGCACGCCGAGCACCATTGCGAACACTGCGAGCGAGTTCGACTCGGCGGAGAGCGTCACCAGCGTGACGATGCCCGCCGGGTTCAGCAGGTAGGGAACAGCCAGCGGGAAGACCGCGATCCGCATCGGATCGCGTCCCTTGATCGCTTGACTCTCCCGCGGGTCAGTCGATCCGAGCACCATCGTGACCGCGATGATGATCAGGATGATGCCCCCGGCGATTGACAGCGACCCGATAGAAAAATGCAGGAGCCTCGCCAAGAGCTCGCCGAGTCCGATGAGCATGACCGCGACGACGCTCGCCGTCGTGAGCATCTTGCGGACCACGAGTGCCCTGGTCGCGGGTTCCATTTCGGCGGTGACCTCGAGAAAAGGAACGAGCGCGATCTTCGGCCCGACACCGATCAACAGCAGCAAGAAAGTGTCGATCACCAGATAGATGTCGATGGACGTGTGATCCATCGGGCGTCCTCCTTGCCTAGCGTTTCGCCGGGTCGCGGTCGGCCACCGCGCAGCCGCTGACCGCAGACACTATCGGCGGCTTGCGCCCCGGCGTTGTCCGTTGCCCGGTGATCCCGAACCGCCGGACCGCCAGCTTGACGGGGCCCGAGGTCGTCCGCCTAACCCTCGGGGGTGATCTCGAGCGCCGGCGATGATGCCGCCGCGTTGTTGACCAGCACGTCCAGCTTCGAAAAGCGCTCGCGGAATGCGACGGCGAAAGTATGCACCGACGCGAGAGAAGACAGATCGATGGCCATGACACTCACCGCCGTAGTCCCCGTGCTCTCCGTGATCTGTGTTCTTGCCGCTTCGCCGCGCTGCGTGCTGCGGCAGCCAAGGATCACCTTGCGCGCCAGCTCGCGAGCCGTCTCCTTACCCATGCCGCTGTTAGCTCCGGTGACGAGCGCCACGCGACCGGAGAGATCGACGTCGAGCGGCCGGTAGCTCACCGATCCCCGTCTCCTACGCTGCCGACCGTGGTTGCGGCGGCTTGGGCCAGTGCCGACGGAGTCTGGCGGCCGACGATCGCCGGCGCCTCGTGGATGAGTTCGTCGTCCGTGAGCGCTTCGACCATGAACAGCGCGAAGTCGGTCCGGCGGGTGAGGTTGCTCTCGAGGATCGGGTCGCCGACGTGCCGGCTCCAGACAGGCAGGCCCTGGCTGGGCCCCTCTTCGAGGTCGCTGCCCCGTACAACAGTCCACCGCGTGTCGCTCGCGAATACGCGCCGGGTGGCCTCGGCCTGATCGTCAAGATCGACCACGCGAGCAAGGCGGGCGAGTCGTCCCGCGATGTTGACCTGGGCCTTGAGCTTCCACGAGTAGACGTCTTTCCCGTCCCGAGAGGGCCACCAGCCGCACGAGAACACCAGGCGCGCGCCGGCAGGCGCATGGTCCAGGACCGCCTGCGCAGTGCCGGAAGCGTAATGCTTCATCCCCCAGGGCACGAGCACCACGAGTACGCCATCGCATCCCGCCACCGCTCGCCGGACTACTTCGGGATCGTCAGTCGCTCCTGGAACGACCTCGATCCGTCCGCGAAACGCGTCGAGCTTCCCCACGCTCTGCGCACGGCACACCGCAACTACCTCGTGGCCACGGTCCAGCGCGTGGCCAACCATGTACGTGCCGAGCTTGCCGGACGCGCCGATAACGCAGACCCTCATGCAGGGCACGCTCCTCCACGGCGCGGTGGACACACATCCGTGCTTTCCCACATGAGCGATTCATGCCTGCTACGGGCGGAGACCCGCGAATTTCGAGAGCAGGTCTCGAGTCGAGATCGATGCGAGACCTGAGTTGCGCGGGTTTCGTGCCTCCACGGTCGGCTCCAGCGTCGCGTCAGCCGCCCGAGCCCCGACATGCGCTCAACCCGCGCAAAGCTGGAAAGCCTCCGTCGGGGCGAAGAGGTGCCTGTCGCGCGCTGAAAGGAGGTTCCGGTAACGGCCGGCCCGTGTCTAGCTTGAGTCACGCCCTGACAGGTCCGAATGCGCCGTTGGGCTGGTCTTGGACCTGCGCTTCGGTTCCGCGATCATGAGCGGGGCTGTTGCCCGATAGCGCAATCCGGGTCGCGGGGTCAGACCACTTCCATGCGTACCAGACGGCAGCCGCCGATGTGGCGATCAATATCAGTGAGAAGAACAGATAGGCCAACGTCGGCGTTCCGACGAATTGCGTCACGATCTGAACCGCGGCCAAGAACGCGCCGGCTGCGATGTTGGCCCGGCGATTTGCCCGGTACCGCAATACACGAGACAGGACGACCATCGAGATCGAAATCTCGATGAGGACGCCGGCTCCGAGTAGGAATGCTTGGGTGTAATGCACCTTCGCGTGGTGGTCAATGAACACGCTGTGGTAGAGCGTGGTGATGTCGATGTAGGCCGCGTTGAACATGTAGAAGATCCAGAGCAACGAGAGCCTCGAACCCATGTCCAAATTTGTGGTGTGCGATGCGGTCATTGTTGGTCTCTTCCGTTCGTTTTGGCCGGGCTCTTGAGCATTGCGACCTCTCGAGCAAGACCCCGCATGGCTACCTGCCTTCCCCGCAGAAGGGGCGAACGCCAAGACCCGACCATCGCAACTTACTCTCAGTGCAGAGCGCTGGATATGGCCCGGTCGGACCTGGTTGAGGGGCCCGTTCAGGCCCCCTCTGGGGAGTAGGAATGCGACCCGAACATCCACTCGCCGGCTCACCCGCTCGCGTTATCGGTACCCGCGCCGGGTATAGATGCTCCGAGTAGGATCTCGGGGGATCGGGATTGGTCCCGACTATGCCCGCGGAACACGACTCGACGCAGCACCCGCAGCCGATCACGGTTGTCGTGGTCGACGACGAGCCGATGATCCGCGGGGCCCTGGCTCAGACACTGACGGCTGGCGGGCTCGACCTCGTCGGTGAAGCCTCCAGCGCGCGAGACGCCCTCCGGCTCGTCGTTGACGTCCGCCCCGACGTCGTGCTGATGGACCTCCGGCTTCCCGACAGCCCGGGTGTGCGCGCGATCGAGCAGCTCGCTCTGTTGGCCCCCGCCTCGCGCATTCTGATCCTCACCCGCACCGAGCAGAACCGCGTGGTCGAAGCGATCGTGGCCGGCGCCAGCGGCTACATCCTCAAGACCGCGCCCCCCAAAGCGATCATCTCCGCGGTCAAAGCAACCGCCGCCGGAGAATCAGTCATCTCCTCCCAGATCGCCGCGAAACTCCTGCAGCGCATCCGCGAACGCGACATACCCGTCACCACCGCCAGCGACAACGCCGCGAGCGCGATCCGCTCCGTCCTGACCGAACGCGAACTGGAGATCTTCGAACGGCTCGCCAGCGGCAGAAGCAATCACGACATCGCCCACGAGCTCTCGCTCAGCACCAACACCGTCCACAACCACATCGCCAGCATCCTCGCCAAACTCCACCTTGACAACCGCATCCAAGCAGCGGTCCAAGCCGTACGCAGCGGCATCTCCTAACGAGCTACGCGTGACGTCTTCGCTGCGGTGGCCTATCGGAACACCGCGATCGACCGCGACGCGGTACCGGACGCGCGTGATCGCCAAAGCAGGACCCGCCGACCCCGCAGCCCGCCCGACCTGCTCGTCGCCAGAAGCGGGTCGCTCCGTGCCTTCGTCAAGCTGATACTCCGCCCCAGGACAATCCGCCAGCGAAAGCGCTCGCGCGAGAATGCGAGCTTCCCGCCCATAGCGAGGCCACCGGCACCCGGCTGTGGACGCGACCTTAAGCGTGGTCGAGCCCGGTGGGTGTCAGCTTGAGGTAGACCGACCGCACCCCGAGTCGGCTCCCGAGCCTCACATATAGGCGCCGGCGTAAGCCGTAATGCCGATCGAGCGCGGTCTCGGCGTTCTGTTCCTCAGCTGCCGCGAGGATCCGACCGACGCCATCGGTGAACGGTCCTTTCGGCTTGCCGCGAAGAGTGCACGGAGCGACCCGGACGTGTTGGTCCTGCCGCAAGCGCTTGACCTTGCCCGCGTCGGCGAGGCTCTCGACATACACGCAGCCGTCGCGCAGGCCGAACCACACCGGCGTGGGCACCGGCTCGCCCGAGCGCCGGAACGTAACGAGCAACGCATACTCCTCGCCGATCAGCGCATCGAACGTGTCCGCCGTCCCGGGGAAGCCCACTGCGTCGGCGGCCGAGGGGTCCCTGAGACGGTCGAGCAGCCGGTCCTGCTTGCGGCTGATCCGATGCGCGAGACCGAGGCGCTCCACCGTCCGGGATGATCTCACCCACCGCACCGACGGGAGAGGGGACCGAGCCATGCCTCCACACACGGACGATCATGCAACGATGGCCTTCGAGCGCGCCGAGAGCCGGCTGTTAGCGTCGTGCGGGGTGCAGGTCGCGAGCCGGCGCGTGCGTCTCGCGGACCCGCCTGTGTCCGTGCGGGTCCTCGAAGCGGGCGATGGCCCGCCGCTCGTCCTCGTGCACGGCAGCGGCATGAGCGCCTCGACATGGGCGCCGCTGATGCCCTATCTCGCAACCCATCGGCTGTGCAGATCGAGATCCTGCGGCGGATCCCGCAAGCCGCGTCCCGAGGAGCGGGTTCCGATGTGGGCGTTCATGCGCGTCGGTTGCTTGCCGTTCCCGCGCCTGAGCGACTCCTATTCGTGCTGGGACGGGCATGGCCGCCGGTGGTGGATGGCTCAGTTGGCGGTTGATCGGCGGTGTCTTGCCAGTCGGCGGATGAGCCTGTGCAGCATCCAGCCGGCCAGCAGGATGAGCGCGACGACGACGGCCAGTGCGGGAACGGTGCGGGTCAGCCAGGCCTGCGGGACGGACTGGTGAAAGTAGTCATGCTTGATGGTGGGAAGCGCGATGAGCGCCGAGAGTGCTTCGATTGGGCCCCATCGCTCGGCTTCGCCGATGGCGAGCACGTAGGTGCCGCGGTTGCCGGGGCGGGTCACCTGCACGATGTAGTGTCCAGCGGGGACGTGGCGGCGGTACTCGGGGCCGGTCAGGTAATGGTCGCCGCCGAACGGCTCGAAGAATCGCTTCCACTGCGAGGTCGGAGTGCTCAGCTGCGCGAGCACGCTTCCGTCCGGCCCGAGGATCGTCAGACGGTAGTCGCGCCGGGCACCCCTTATGTCCGGGACGGTGATCTGCGCGTACAGCGTGAACGGTCGCCGACTGACGATCTCGTAGCGGGCCGGAACGCCCGGGAGGCGGCCGTAGTAGGCCTTGGAGATCTCGGGGTCGCTTACGGCGACCCGCGCCGCGTCACCAACGACATGCGGCTGGTGGGCGACCGCCGGAGAGGCGACGAGCAGGCATAAAACGCCTGTTACAGCAGCGAGCACTGAGCGACGGCGGGCCTGAGGCAGTCGTGTTCGGGGCATGCGAGACAGTCGAGCACGCGCGCGCGGTCGCTGCGTCTGATGGTCGTCGGCCGTGGCGGATCTCGCGGGCGCTCTCGGCGCTAGTTCCGGGCCCAGATCGCCCAGGTCAGCGCGGTCGCGAACGCGATCCATATCGCGTACGGCACGAGCAGGAGCGCCGCCAGGCGTGACAGTGGCCACGCCCGGACCACGAGCGCCACAGTGGTGCCCTCCAAAGCCACGATCTCAACCCCCGCGGCGAGCGGGCTGCGGCCCCGGAAGAAGATGAGGGTCCACGCGAGGTTCAGGGCCAGGTTTGTCCCGAACAGGACGAACAGCGGCCGCTGCTGCTCCCCGCCGCGTCCTCGCGCCACGAGCATCGACGCCGCGATGAGCGCGTAGATAACCGACCACACCGGACCGAACACGGGACCCGGAGGCTGCCACGGCGGCTTGTTGAGCCGCCGGTACCAGCGGCTGCTCAGCACGGGCGTGGTCGCGACCGCGCCAATCCCCGCGGTGCCAGCAACCGCACCGAGGATGAGCGCCGCATCCCGGCGGGTAAGGCCAGACGGGCGCGACTCGCCGGCGGACACGGTGGCCACGTTCCTCACGCTACCACCCACCCTTGAGCGACCCCGAACCGACGCAGCCGAACCGTTGTCGCATTCGCAGCCGCGCGGACGAGAACCCAGGGCTCGCACCAGCGCCGGCCATGGCGATCGCTCGGCGAGCGGAGCGGCAGGACTGACCATGGCGTCGAGGCCCAGACACCACTTGGCGGGAGCAAGAGTCACATCGCCGCAGGCGAACCGCTCGCGCCGGGTCTCCACACCTGTGGAGAGCAGACAGGACCCACCCGCACAGGCGCCGCTGACACCGGACGCCTCCTTTCCCTCACGCGGGCGCAAGCTCGGGGTCTTCTGCGACGGCGCGTCGGAGCGCTTGGTCGAAGCTGATCGGCTTGATGGCGAACAGCGCCATTCCGGAGGGGTCGGTGACGACCGTTGGCACGGCGAGCCCTTCGATCAGCGGTCTCGCTACCCCCGCATCGACGGGTGTGACGAGCCCGATCCACAGTGAGGAGAGCCACGGCGTGATCAGCGGCACCGGGATTCGGGGCCGGCGACGGATTCCGAGGACTTCGGCCATCCGGTCGAGCATCTCGCCGTAGGTGAGCACGTCGGGGCCGCCGATCTGAATCTCCCTCCCGGCAGACGCTTCGACCGTCAGCGCCTCGACCAGATAGCTCAGCGTGTCGTCGATCGCGATCGGCTGAGTCGCGTTCTTCAGCCACGCCGGAGCGATCATCGCCGGCAGCCGCTGCACGAGGTAGCGCAGCGTGCGATAGGACTCGCTCTGCGGCCCCACCACCATCCCGGCGCGGAAGTAGGTCAGCGGCGGGGCCATCCTCGCGGAGCGCGAGCGCGGTCTCGTGCCGGCTGCGCAGGTGCTCGGACTGCGGGCGCTCGCCGAGGCCGCCGAGGTAGATGATCCGCTCGATCCCCTCCGCGCGCGCCATCCGGGCGAACGCCGTGGCGGCGGCGCGCTCGCTGGCGGCGAAGTCCTTGGGTCCGCCTCGGCCCATCGAGTGGATCAGGTAATACGCCACCTCCATACCCTCGCCGGCGCCGCGCAGTGTCTCTGGACGCAGCACGTCTCCCTCGTGCAGATCGAAGCCCTCGCGCTCGAGCTCGCGGGCGCGAGTCCCGCCGCGGTCGCGCACCAGGCATCGCACCTCCCCGGCCGAGCTTGCCAGCCGGGCGGCGAGGCGACCTCCGATGAACCCCGTCGCGCCGGTGACGAGCACGCGTGCGCTCATGCCGCGCTCGCGCCGGACGACGGCGTCGGCGCGAGCGCAGCCGCCAGCCGTTCGGCCTTCTGCTCCTCAAAGCCGCCGGTCTCGCTGGCGAGTATCCGGCCGGAGCGCTCGACGATCAGCACCGCGATCGTGTCGGTGCCGGCAAGCCCGAGGTTGTCCACGACCTTCCGGACGTCGGTGTAGACGGTGATTGTGCGGGCGCGCGCGGCGGCGTCCGGGATCCCCCGCGTCATGCCACCGTCGATGAACCACCGCGCCGGGCCGTACACAGATGACAGCGCCGGGAGCTCGTACACCGCGACGTCCGAGCGCCGCTGCTCGAGGTCGATCAGCCACGGCAGCCACTGATCGACGACGCGTTGCTGCTCGCGGCGAAAGGCGACGACCAAGACGTTGTGCCGATTCGCGAGATCGCCCGGCAGCTCGTACTCCTTGCCGTCGAGAGCGCGACCGGACAGCGGGCTCAGCGTCTGCGGTTGCGAGGGGGCGAGCGTGCGCCTGAGACCAGCGAGGGCGCGATCGCCGACCCGGTTGAACGCAAGCCCCAGGAGCGGGTCGGCGATCCTGAGCAGGCCTTTCAGCGCGAGGTCAGCGTCGTAGGTGACTCGTGTGCCCGCGGCGGTCGAGTCGAACGTGATCGTGTCCCGCGAGACCACGGTGGCGTTCTCGCCACGGAAGGTGACGGCATGCGGCGGGTCGTACTCGACGATGCGATAGGTGAGCTCGTTCTTGCGGCCGAGGAACTCGGCCACCAGCCGGAACTCGGTTCCCTCGCCCACCGCTTGACCGTTCAGACGCTCCGCCTCGACCACGCCCGGATCCCATTCCCTGGTTGTCGAGAAATCGCTGAGGTAGGCAAAGACCTCCTCGCGGGGCTGCTGGATGTCGATCGATGCTCGGTAGTGGGCCATCACGATTCTCCTTCTGGAATGGAAGTCGACGCGGTGGGAACGGATGCGTCGTGCCAACCGCTGAGCCGCGCGCACTCGGCGAGGAGCCGCTCGCGCTCCTGCCGCGTCTCCCGTGTCCATGGCAGCCAGTGCGTGGGACGCGGTCGGCGGTCGTGCCAGAACCGGCCTGAGCTGCGGCCCGGCTCGACGGCGGCACCGAGCCAGACGATCGTGTCGGCGCCCTCCGCCGGCGTCCTGAGCAGCGGTCGTGTCAGCGTGTAGAAGCGAGGCAGCGAGGATCGCACGCCGGGGGTGTCCGACCACCCGGGGTGCATCGCGTGGACCACGACCCCGGTGCCCGCCAACTGCTCTGCCCAGAGCTCGGTAAGGATCACCTCCGCACGCTTGGTGCGCGCGTACACCTTCGGCCCGTCGAACTCCCCGCGCTGGCTCTGCAGGTCATCAACCCTGAGCTTCTGCGTGTACATGCCGCCGGAGGACACATTGATGATCCGCGCCGGGGCGCTGTCTTGGAGCAGTGGGATCAGCAGGTTCGTCAGCAGGAACGGGCCGACGACATTGGTCGCGAGCGTGAGCTCGATCCCGTCGGCCGACACGCCGCGCGCTTCGGTCATCACCCCGGCGTTGTTGACCAGCACATCCAGGCGCGAAGCCTGATCTCGAAAGCGTCCGGCGAACTGCCGGACCGACTCGAGCGCGCTAAGATCGCAGACCCCGACGTGCACGTCGCCGTTACCGGACCGCTCGACGATCCTCGCGCGCGCCTGCTCGCCGCGCTCCGGGCTGCGGACGACGAGCCAGACCGTGGCGCCGAGACGCGCAAAGCCCTCAGCGGCGGCCAGACCAAGCCCGGAGCTCGCGCCCGTGACCAGCACCACCTTGCCCTGCATCCGCTGCAGTTCAGACGCGGTCCACCCGCGGCTACGGATTCGGTAGCCGACGTTCGTGAAGCCGGCAACCACGGTACGGTCGAGGACGTCGTCGAGCAGCGACTTTGATCATGCGCTCAGCGAGAGGTCGCGCTGCTGGCTGTGGCCAGACTCTGTCCGGTACGTGCGTGAGGTGATCCGGGACCGGGGCTTGGTCAGCAGCAGCTGGACGTCGCCGATCCGCCGCTCCGCGAAGCCGGCTTCGCAGTAGGCGAGATAGAGCGTCCAGAGCCGGCGGAAGCGTTCGTCGTAGCCGCGCTCCGCGAGCGCGTCGGCATGGGCCGTGAAGTTCTGGCGCCAGCCCCGGAGCGTCTCGACGTAGTGCGGCGTCAGGTCCTCGAACCCCACCGCCTGCAGGTCGGTTCGCCGGGCGAGGTTGCGGGCGATCACCTCGAGCGAGGGCAGGCATCCGCCGGGAAAGATGTGGGTGTTGATGAACGACCTCGATGCCTTCTCGACCTCGTAGGCGCGGTCGTCGATCGTGATCGCCTGCAGCAGCATCGCGCCGTCGGGAGCCAGCAGCTCCGAGCACTTGGCGAAGAAGGTGCCGAAGTGCCGCCAGCCGACCGCCTCGATCATCTCGATCGAGACGAGCTTGTCGTACCGGCCTCGCAGCTCGCGGTAGTCCTCCATCAGCACCGTGACCTTGTCGCTCAGTCCCGCGCGGCGCACCTGCTCGACGGCGTAATCGTGCTGCTCGCGCGAGATCGTGGTCGTGGTCACGTGGCAGTCGCGGGTCGCGGCGGCATGCAGCGCGAAGCCACCCCAGCCGGTTCCGATCTCGAGCACGCGATCCGCCGGACCGAGGTCGAGCTGCTCGCAGATGCGTTCGAGCTTTGCGACCTGCGCCTGCTCGAGCGTCATCCCCTCGTGCTCGAAGACCGCACACGAGTAGCTCATCGTCGGATCGAGCATCCGCGCGAACAGCTCGTTGCCGAGGTCGTAGTGGGCGGCGATGTCGCGCCGGCGCCGGCGCTTCGTGCTGCGACGCAGGAGCGCCCCGGCTCGCTGCAGCGGCCACCGCACCGGCGCAAGACGCGAGCGGAGCCTGTCCAGGCCGCCGGCGTTGCGCGCCGCCAGCCTGATCAACGCCACCAGATCGGGCGAGTTCCACAGGCCTTGGGCAAAGGCCTCAGCCATTCCGCGGCTGCCGCGCAGCAGCATCGGCCACGTCCGCGAGGAGGCGATCTGGACAGTCGCAGCCGGTGAACCGGAGCCGAAGACGAGCCGCTCATCCCCCTCCACGACGATCAGGCTGCCGACCTTGATCCGTCTCAACAGGAGCAACACGAGCCGGCGTGAGAGCCAGACGCTCATGTCCGTGCCGCCCGCGGGTGGGGGTGGACGGGCACGCCGGCGAGCTTGAGCCCAAGCGCGTGTGCATAGATCAGCGCCAGCACGCGGACGGTCGCGAGCGGGTAGCGCAGGGTGATCCGCGCCATCGACGCGCGCGTCAGCTCCCGGCGGCGCAGCGCCAGCGTCGCGTCGAACACGGTGACGCCCGCGCGGCTCGAGGCGATGTGGACCGACAGCGTCTGGGCGGGCAGCGCCGCCCGAGCGTCGTAGCGATGATCCATGCCCATGAACGGCGAGACGTGAAGCGCCTTGTCGAACTCACCATCGAGCACCGCAGAGTCACGCTGCTCGACCCTCGATCACGTAGGCGTGCCGCTCCCCCCAGGGGGTGTTCGTCACCTCCGCGACCAGCGCCTGCACGCGCTCGCCGTCCGGCTCGAAGCAGTAGTAGAAGCTGACAGGGTTGAAGCAGTGCCCGAACGAGCGCAGCTGCGTCAGCAGCCGGATCGGGCCCTCGGGCCGCGCACCGGTCTGGTCCTCCACCACGTCACGCACAGCGCGGTGCAGCGGCACAGCGGGATCGCCGAAGTAATCGCGGCGGCGAAAGCGGACCAGCCCCGGGCGCCGGGCGACCAGTCGGCCGTCAAGCAGCCCCGGGAGCTCGTCCAGGTCGAGGTAGGCCAGCGCCAGTCGATGGCTGAACTCGCGGCGGGGGTCGAAGCGCCGGTGGCGAATCGTGCCCTCGTAGAGGCAGCTCGCGCTCACAGCCGTGCCCCGAAGCGCTCGCCCACCCGCAGCGCGCTGACGACGCCGTCCTCATGGAACCCCCATCCCCAGTAGGCGCCGCAGAAGTGCGTCCGGTTGCGCCCGTCGATCTCACCCACTCGCGCCTGCGCCTTGACCCCCGCGGCCGTGTACACCGGGTGCGCGTAAGGGATCGTGCGGATGATATGAGCCGGGTCGATCGCCTCGGTGCGATTGAGCGTCACGCAGAACTCGCGCTCGGCGCGCAGCGACTGAAGCCGGTTCATGTGGTAGGTGACGGTGCTCGCGGGCTTGGGCTCGCCGAGCAGGTGGTAGTTCCAGCTCGCCCACGCGCGCCGACGGCGGGGCAGCATCCGCACATCGGTGTGGAGCACCGCCTCATTGTCCTGATAGGGGATCGCGCCGAGGATCTCGTGCTCGCGATCATTGGCGTCGCGCAGCAGCGCCAGCGACTGATCCGAATGGGTCGCCAGCACCACCTCGTCGAAGCGCTCCGCCTCGCCACCACGCGGTTTGACCAGCACGTGATCAGGGTGGCGCGTGACGGCATCGACCGGCGTGCCCAACCGCAGCCGATCGGAGAACGGCCGGATCAGCGCCTCCACGTACCGAGCGGAGCCCCCACGGACCGTCCGCCAGGCAGGCCGGTCCCGGAACGACAGCATGCCGTGATTGTCGAAGAACTCCACCAGGAAACGGGCGGGAAAACTCCACATCTGGCGCGGCGCGGCCGACCACACCGCCGACGCCTGAGGCACGATCAGCCGCTCGATGAACGCCCGCGAGAAACGATGACGCTCCAGCCAGTCTCCAAGTGAGACGTCCTCGGCACGATCGCCAAGCAGCTCTCCAGCGGCACGGTTGAACCGAGCGAGATCGGCGACCATCCGGTGAAACCACGGGGTCAGGAGATGCGCGCGCTTGGCGAACAGGCCACTGGGAGACGCACTGCTGTACTCGAAATCCCCCATCCCGTCGCTGACGCTGAAACTCATCGTCGAGGGCTGCCAGCCGACACCCAGGCGCTCGAGCAGCCGCTCGAAGTTCGGATAGTTGCGGTCATTGAAGACGATGAACCCGGTGTCGACCTGATGCGTCTCGTTCGGCGTGTCGACGCGGACCGTGTTCGTGTGCCCGCCCGCATAGCCGTTCGCCTCGAACACCGTGACGTCATGCGCCCGGTGCAGCAGATGCGCCACCACCAGCCCCGAGACCCCGGCACCAACCACAGCAACCCTCATCTCAGTGATCACCCTTCGTCAAACCGGGCTCGACGGACGCGGGCAGAGCGGCCCAGAGAGGGCGCTCAGTGCCTGTCTGCCTCAGGATGGGCGACACCGGCACGAGGGACGCAACGCGCCGAACTGGATGGCGCGGTCCGCGCGGTCTCTCGCCGGCGGGTGGATGCGGAAGGGTGAGTGTTGTCATCGTGGCTTTTCCGTACGGCCGGCCCCGGTCCGTAGGCCCGCCCCGGTCAGGGCGCCGCCGCGGCGGCGCCCTGAAGCGGTGGGGTGGGTCAGCGCGGGATCAGCACCTGGTTGATCACGTGGATCACGCCGTTGGATGCCATCACGTTGGCCTTGATCACGCGCGCACGGTTGACGTAGACCTTGCCGTGGCGGGTTCGGATCGACAGCGTGCCGCCCTCGAGCGTGGTCAGCGGCTGCTGCTTGAGGGCCCGGGCCGCCGTGAACTTGCCGCTCACCACGTGGTAGAGCAGGACGGCCTTCAGCTTCGCCTTGTCCTTGGCGAGTGCGGCGAGCGTCGCCTTCGGCACCTTCGCGAACGCCGCGTCCGTCGGTGCGAACACGGTCAGCGGCCCCGGTCCGGAGAGGGCGCCCGCGAGGCCCGCCTGCTTGACGAGCGAGACGAGCGTCTTGAACGAACCGGCGGCGACGGCTGTCTGGACGATGTTCTTGGCGGATTTGTGCGGAGCCGATGCTGACGAGGCGACCGCACCCAGTGTCATCGCGCCAAGGAGGGCGACGGCCAGCGCTGTGACGAACGATTTTCTCATTCGAGAAACTCCTTTGTATAGAGACTGTCCAATGACCGTACAGAGTTGTCCAGAACTTGTCAAGAGTCTGTCCAGAGTCTGTACACTCATCGCATGAGTGCTCATGAAGCCGATCGCGGACCCGTGCGGATCGGGGAGCTGAGCCGCCGCGTCGGGGTCACGCCGGAGGTGCTCCGCGCGTGGGAGCGTCGCTACGGGATCCTGTCGCCCACGTCGCACCGACGGCGGATTCCGCCTCTACGGCGAGGACGACGAGCGACGGATCCGTCGCATGCTCCAGCACCTCGAGCAAGGCCTATCGGCAGCCGAGGCCGCTCGGCTCGCACGAGCTGACCCGGCGCGACTTGACCCCGCCACCGGAACAGATGACGGAAGCGAGGCACCGACGGCAGCTGCCCTCGGCGAGCAGCTGCGCCATGCGCTCGACGGATTCGACGACGTCGGCGCGCACTCCGCGCTCGACCGGCTCCTGGGTTCCTCCCCGCTCGAGCTTGTCCTGCGGGACGCGGTCCTTCCCTACCTCCACGAGCTCGGCGAGCGTTGGGCGCGCGCTGAGGCATCGGTCGCGCAAGAGCACTTCGCCACTGCGCTGCTGCGCGGCCGTCTGCTCGCCCTGGCGCGCGACTGGGGGCGCGGTCGGGGTCCGCACGCACTGCTCGCCTGCGTTCCCGGAGATCAACACGATCTCGGGTTGATCTGCTTCGGACTCGCTCTGCGCGCTCACGGCTGGCGGATCACCTACCTCGGAGCCGACACCCCGCTGCTCACGCTGATCGAGACAGCGGATCTGCTGCAGCCTGCGCTCGTCGTCGTCAGCGCCACGCTTCCCGAGCTGGCTCAAAGCGCTCTCGGCCGCCTGCGCGAGCTCGCCTGCGTCGCCCCCCTCGCGCTCGCCGGGGGTGGAACCGACGCGAGGATCGCCGACACCATCGGTGCTCGATGGCTCAACGAAGACCCCGTCGCAGCCGCGGCGAGCACCGCTGCGCCCGGGGCTGACGCGAACCGCACAGATAACTGATTCGTGTGCCGAGAGGTCGGCGGTCGTGCCAGTACACGACCTCATCTGGTCCCGACCTGCTCTCGTGTTGGCGCGGGAATCTGCGCTCCGCGCCGCCGGCCCTCCCTTGCGCGGCAAGCGCGCCTGGGAGGTCGGTTCGACGCCTCGCGGCCGCGCCGGAGCCGCGAGAGGCTCGAGTTCCGCGCAAAGGGAGGCCGTCGCCAGCGGCGACGAGATGCTCGTCGGAGCGCAAAGGAGGTCTCCGCGGGAGCGGCCGGTCACCCTCGCTCCGGCATCGTCTCGGCGGTCCAGCAGCCGTGCATCGGCCGTCCGCAGGGGAAAGATTTCCGGCATGGTCGATGCTCCTGCTCGGGCTGTACGAGCGGCTGGAGCGGGCCGGGACCGGCGACCGCGTGATTTGCCAACTTCTCACAAGCCGCGGTTCCGACGCAAGGCGCCGGCGAGCTCGCGATCCGCTAGACGGCCCTGCCTCCATGCGCGAGCAGGTGCGCTCTCGAGCCCCGGTTCCCTGCTGGTGGCGATCCGGGACGGCGGGGGCGCCAGGGCGAGCCCTGCTTTGACCCTGCGGTCGGGATACTCGCTCGCGGGTGTAGAGATCGTCTCGCCTCCGGCGTGGCCAGAACAGGATGGCGTGGTGTTGCGGTGTGATCACCCGGATTGGATGATCGCGTCATTGGCTTGGAGTCGTATGTCGGATCGATGACGGTCTTGCTCGGTCAGCGGTGCCGGTGCTTCTCGTGAGCCGCCCCAGAGCCCGGCGATACTGGTGAGGGGAATGCCTCGCCACTCACTGCAGAAGCCGCCGCAGGACGTCCATTCGGCCGATACGCATTGTCCTGCGGTTGGAGACCGCCGGCGCTGGGTGGCGATGCCGTTCATCGCGCTAGGGGTGGCGATGATCATCGTCGACGCGACGATCATTAACGTCGCGGTGCCGACGATCATCCGGGACCTGCATACGACTGCAGTGGCGGCGGAGTGGATCAACTCCATTTACTCCTTGGTGTTCGCGGCGCTTCTGATCACGCTCGGGCGCCTCGGCGACATGTTCGGCCGTCGCCGCCTGTTCTGCATCGGGACGGTCTGGTTCGTGCTTGCCAGCGTCGTGGCCGCGACCGCGTCGAGCGGTGGCGTCCTCATCTTCGGACGGTTCCTACAGGGGATCGGCGGAGCCATGATCCTGCCCGCCACGCTCTCGACGGTGAACAGCCTGTTCCGTGGCCGTGACCGAGCGATCGCCTTCGCGATCTGGGGCTCGACGATCGGCGGCATGGCCGCCATCGGCCCATTCCTGGGAGGCCTCCTGACCACCGAGGCGTCATGGCGATGGGCGTTCCTGATCAACGTTCCGCTCGGGATCGCCATCCTCGCCGGCCTGCTGACCGTCGTGCCCGAGACATCCGATCCGCAGGCGCCGCGCGGCGTGGACCTGCCAGGGCAGGTAACGCTCGTGGTCGGCCTCGCGGCGCTCGTGTTCGGGCTGATCGAGGGCCAGTCCTACGGCTGGTGGATCTCAACTCGAAGGCTGGACCTCCTCGGCTGGCCCAAGGGAGTGCTCTCACCGGTGCCCGTCGCGGTCGCGGTCGCGGTCCTGGCGCTCTCGGGCTTCGTCCTGGTGGAGCGCTCGCGGCTGCGGGCCGGACGACTTGTGGTCGTCGATCTGCGACTGTTCTCCATCTCCAGCTTCAGCCGGGGCAACGTCGCCGCGCTGATCGTCGCCCTGGGAGAGTTCGGGCTGCTGTTCGTCCTGCCCCTCTACCTTCAGGGTGCGCTCGGCCTCAGCGCCCTCGAGACCGGCGCTGTACTCGTGCCGCTCGCGGGCGGGACGCTGCTCGCCGGCGGAGTGACGCCCATGCTCGCGCCCCGGCTCGGCCCGCGAGGCGTCGTGCAACTCGGCCTCCTGCTCGAGATCATCGGCATCGGCGCACTCGGCGTGATCCTCGGTCCTCACACGGCGCTGGGCATCATCATCGCGTGCCTGTTCATCTATGGGGTCGGGGTCGGCTTCGCGACCGCGCAGCTCACCGGTGTGATTCTGACCGACGTCCCCGTGCAGGCAAGCGGGCAGGGATCGGGAATCCAGAGCACGTTCAGGCAGGTCGGATCCGCCCTGGGCATTGCCATCCTGGCCACCATCCTCATAACCACCCTCGGCTCCGGCGTCAGCAAGCGGCTGCGATCGGTTCCCGGCCTCACCCCGTCCCGCCAGGCCGCGATCGCCAGCGCCGTGCGCACGAGCGGGGGCAGTGCCATCGTCGGACTGCGAGGACGGCCGGGGAGCAACACGATCGTCGCGGCCTCGGCACAGGCGCTCGCGTCGTCCGCCGGCACCGTAGCGTTTACCGCAGCGGGGTTCGTTCTCGTGGGCCTCCTCGTCACCGCCGGCCTGCCGAACGCCCGCGACGTCGACCACGAGGACACAGCGCGGCCGCAGTGACGACCAGGTGCCTCCGCCGAACGCCGACCGGCGTGGACAGAGGTGCACGGCAGCGCGCCGCGTGTAGTGCTCCATGGCCTGCAGGCTGGCGGTGAGCCGGAACGCTCGGGTCCTGCGTTTCTGCGCCGGCGGGACTTCGCGCCGCTCGGGCGGAGACTCGTGAGTTGCGCGGAACTCGCGCAGCCGGACGCCACCCCATGAGTCGCGCTTTCACAGCTCAGCAGGGCTCTGGCGGGCCGCCCACGGGCGAGATCATCCGACAGGGTCCGCACCACGCCGCCCAGAAATCGACCACCACGGGCACGGACGCGGTCGTCTCGGCCGTGAACGTGGCGGTGTCCCGGTCCACGACCCAAGGCAGAGTGGCCTTGCACCGCGGGCAGCGCGGCACTCCCTGGGCGATCGGGGCGACCCGGTTGCGCGCCTTGCAGTTCGGGCAGCTGATGATCGCCATGACGACCAGGGTAGAGCCGGCCGGAGCCTCGGCCGCCTGGCTACTCCCTCATCCGGCTGAACGCGCGTCTGGCCCCATTCCCCCCGCGACGCGAAGGACGTGCGTCAACCGGTCGATGGACACCACAATGACGTCGCGCTCGACCCGCTCGACGCCCCGCACACGAACGAGGCACATGACTGCAAGGGCACCGTTTCGTGCCCACCTTCGCCGGCGCCGCGACAGCCACCCCGCCTGCTCCCGCACCCGAGCGAGATGGCGATCGTCGTACGTCCGGGTCTTCGTCTCGATCGCGACGGCAATGCCCGTGGGCGCGATCGCCACCGAGTCGATGTCTCCACGGCCATGCCACCGGAGCGAGTGGCGCAGCCGCCAGCCCTCCGCTTGGAGCGGTGCCAACGCGCGCTGGACGGCGTCCTCAGACCGGGCCCCGACCCGGCTCCGGCGAGCGGGCGAGAACCAGTGGCGCGCGCACAGGCCAAGCGCAGTGGCGACGATGAGGAGGCACCCGGCGACGAGCCCCGCACTCACGCTGGCGGCCCACAGGCCAAGGAGCGCGGCGCCGACCGCCCCGGTCGCCGCTTCGCCGGCGCGCGAGAGCCGGCGGTACTGCTGGCGCCGCGCATAGTTGACCCGGTGTGCCCTGACGATCAAGGGCCTCCAGCTCCGTGCTTGCGCGCGCTGCGGCGTCCAGCAGCCACTTCGGCTGCTTGCCGGGCTTCAGACGCACCGCTTGGCGGATCGCCTCGCGAGCCGTCGAGCCTTGCCGCCAATCGCGCTGCCCAACTCGGCGCGCCAGCCACTCCCAATTCCACGAACTCCACGCACGTTGCGAGCGCCATCGCTGGCGCGCGACCTCTACCTGACCCCTCGGGGTCGGCACGCTGACGGTCTCGGAGCGATTTGCGATCGATCTGCCGGGCATCACGCCGCCGCCGCGCTCGGGGACCACCAGAGGTATGTCGAGAGATGGCGCGTGTCGGGATCGTGCCACCCGGGCGCGACGACACCGTCATCAGAGCTCGGCCCGCGTCGCGACGTGACTCGCAGCCGCTCGCCCAATACCTCAGGACACGGAGCCATGAGGAACAGCATCGCCCCCGCGATTGTCAGCCCCGGCCGAGACCCGGCCGATTACGACGACGATGCGCTCGACCGTCTCGCCGACCGGATCGCGGATCGACTCGCTGTGCGACTTGCCGGCCTCGCGCCCACCCACGCCCAGCCCGAGCCGCTCGTGGACGCAGCCGAGATCGCGCGACTGCACGGCAAGACCCGGTCGTGGGTCTACGAGCACGCCGGCGAACTCGGCGCCGTGCGTCTTGGCTCGGGCCCTCGACCCCGACTCGCGTTCTCACCCGCGCGCGTGGCCGAGCAGCTCGAAACAGTCGACAAGCCAGCGTCCACGCCCCTGCCCGAGCCCGCTCCGCCGCGGCGCCGACGCCAGCGTGCCAATCGCACGGCGACAGGGGCGCCGCTGCTGCATGTGCGGTCCCACGAGGCTTAGATCGACTCCTGGCGGTCCCCGGCGGACACCCGTTCGACCCGCAGCGCTCCCTCGGACGCCTGACACCCGTGCAGAAGCCGCGAGATAGCGCAATCCGCCAGGCCGCCGCGGACGCCACGAGCGAACGGAGCCTGCATACTGGTCGGCAACCTCGCGAACGGATCCGGAAGCCCATGGCACGCCCCGCAACTGGACAAGTGGTCAGGCCGACATCAGGCCAACCCTGCTTCGCCCTGCGGTTTCGTGCCTATGGCAAGCGCGAGTACGTGACCCTGGGCAAGCCTGAAGACGGCTGGACTCTGGCGATGGCGCAGCGCGAGCTCGCGGTCATTCTTCGCGACGTCGACCTCGGCACGTGGCGGCCTCCGCGGCCGGATCCAGCGCCGGCGAAGAACACCAACCCGACCTTCCACGAGTTCGCGTCCGATTGGTTCGCGGCCAAGCAGCTCGAGATCGAGCAGAACACCGCCAGCAGCTACTCGAACGACCTCACCAACCACCTGCTGCCGTTCTTCAAGGACCACCGCGTCTCCGAGATCACGGTGGCCGAGGTCGACCGCTACCGCCAGAGCAAGGTGCGCGAAGCCGCCGAGATCACGGCCGCCGCCGAGAACGGGACGCCGCTGACGGTGTCCTACGTCGATCGCCTCGGCCGGGCCTACCGTCGCCGCGCGCGCCCCCTTTCCGGGCGCTCGATCAACATGCACATCGATCTCCTGGCCCAGATCCTCGCCGTCGCCGTCGACCACGGCGTCATCGACAGCAACCCAGCGGTCGGCAAGCGCCGCCGTCTGAAGCTCTCGAAGCCCCGGCCCGTTCACCTCGACAGCGCCGAGCAGATCGCGATCCTGCTCGAGGCCGCCAGCGAGCTCGACCGCGGCGAAGCCGTCATCACCGTAGCCGACCGCAACGGCAGGACCTGGACGCAGCGCCATCCGGTCCAGACGACCGGCCGCCGCGCGGCCATCGCCACGCTCCTCCTCGGCGGCGGCCGGGCTTCGGCCACCGGCGCGATGCTCTGGCGCGACGTCGACCTGGCCAACGGACGCTTCGAGGTCGGCCGGGACAAGACCGACGCCGGCATGCGGGAGGTCGACATGCTGCCGCTGCTCCGGGAGATCCTGACCGAGCACAAGGCCGCAAGTAAGCGTGCGGGGCCCGACGATCCAGTGTTCGTTACCTCGGCCGGCAAGCCCCGCTCACGACACAACATCCGCCAGGACGTCGTCGACGCCGTGGTGGCCCACGCGAACAGGCTGGTCGAGGAGCGCGGCCTACAACCCCTGCCGCTTGGGATCACCGCGCACAAGCTCCGGCATACGTTCGCCTCGATCCTGGTGGCGATCGGCAAGGACCCGACGTACGTGATGCAGCAGCTCGGGCACACCGACCCGGCGTTCACGCTGCGGGTCTACGCGCACGTGATGCGCCGCAGCGAGGAGGAGCGAGAGCGACTCAAGGCGCTCGTCGAGGGCCACGTTTGGGCAGTGAATGGGCAGTATGCCCCCGATTCCGCCCCGCAGACGCAGTTCAGAAGCGATTCCTGACCATTAGAAAAGCCCTGTATTAGCAGGGCTTCCCAGCAATCGGGGCGCCCGGATTTGAACCGGGGACCTCACCGACCCGAACGGTGCGCGCTACCAGGCTGCGCCACGCCCCGAATGAATCCCAGTATTCCACAGCCGTGGCCGCCGGGCCGCCCCGAGATCCGCACCCGGCGCGGTGGGTCTCTAGGGCAACAGGCCCTGCACGGTCTGGCCGACCGTCTGCGTGGCCTGACCGGCGGTCTGCGCGACGCCCTGTGTCGCGCTCGACACGGCGGACGTCGCTCCTGACGCCGGAACTGAGGTGGACGACGTGGCCGGGGTCGTCGCCTGCTGAAGGCTGTTGGCGGTGCCCTGCACCGTGTTGGCAGCTCCCTGGACGGTCTTGGCGCCCCCCTGCACGGTCTTGGAAGCGGTGCTCGTCACGCTCCCCGTCAGCTTGCCCACGGTCCCCCCCGCGCCGGCCACGACTCGCTGGGTGGTAGAGACAACCTGCTGCGTCGCCGAGGCCACCCCGGAGATGACCTGCCTGACCGGTGCGGTCGCTGCCGCGGCGGTGCCGGAGAGCGCGGGCACGTGCCCGGGGGTTCCACCGGTCCGCGAACCGCTCGACGAGGGCGTGGCTCCGGATCCACCCCGTGATGCCCCGGGTGCGGCGCCCGGAGCGGAGGGCGCCCGTGTCAAGCCACCAATGCCACCGGCGCCGAGGTGCGCCGGCTGCGCCCCGCTGAGCGCGGTCGACGACGCCGGCGAGCCGCCCCCGGAATGCACGGGACCGCGGACGGCGGGGGTTCTGGACGCCGCCGCGGGATGCCCGGCGTGACCGGAGGCGATGGCGTTGCGGAGAAGGCCGCCGCCGACGCCGGCGATCGCCAGCGCGGCCGCGGCCACGGCCGCGGGAACGAGCGCCAGCGCCGGGCCGCCGGCCTGCTCGGTCAGCGCCGGCGCATTCTGAACCGCCGCAGCCGTGAGCTGGTGGGAGCCCGGAGATGCCGGCCGGATCCCGCCCCGCCTGTGGCCGCCCGGCCAGCGGAGCCGCGCCAGCGGAAACGGGAGCAGCGCGGCGATCTTGGCCGGGATGCTGCGCGGCCTGACCAGCGCCTGGTCGACCCCGGCCAGGAGGGCGACATGGCGACAGGGCTGGCAGTGGGAGAGGTGGCGGGCGAAGCGGCGGCGGTCGCGCAGGCCGAGAGCACGGGCGGAGGCGAGCGATCCCGCCCCGATCGCGAGCTGAACCTGCTCGCAGCGGCGCCCGCTGGCCAGGTCCTGATACTCCTCGGTCAGCTTCCGGCGGGCGCGGAACAGGCCGCTCTCGACCATCTGCCGGTTCATGTCGAGCCGCTCGCCGATCTCGTCGTAGGAGAGTCCCTCAAACTCGCGCAGCACCAGAAGCCGGTGGTGGGTGTCCGACAGGCCGCCGAACGCGCCCCGCAGGTCATCCATGCGCTGCTTGCTCTCGACGGCGGCCGCTGGCGTCGGGACCGCCGACGGCACGGCCGGCCGCTCCCCGGAGGGGTCCGCGTCGAGGTCGAGCAGAACCTCGCGGGAGCGGCTGCCGCGCCGGAACTCGTCGATGCACGCGTTCTTGGCGATCTCGTAGATCCACGGCTTGAACGCGATCTCCTGGTCGCCGGCCCGGAGGCGCCGCAGCGCCGAGATGAAGACGTCCTGGGCGATGTCCTCCGCCCGCCCATGATCGTGCACCCGGCTCAGGATGAAGGCGAAGATCCGTTCCCGGTAGCGCGCATACAGCGCCTCGAACGCCCGGTTATCGCCGGCGCGAGTCGCCACGACGAGTGCCGGCTCGTCATGGGCCGAAAGCATCGGAGTGGAACTCAGCGCAACTGCCATGCAATCCTGCTTGAGCCGGTGGGGACGGGACGGGGGGACCACGGCCAACCAGTCGACTGAACGCTAGCGTTCAGTCGACCGTCTGTCCAGTAGCAAGGCCATTGTTCCCGGAACTAAAAGTTCATAAACAGGGTCGATTGCGGGAGAAATTGCGTTCTATGCGGACTGTTTTTCCGTCCAGCGCCATTGTCAGCGTCCGGTCCGAGAGGCATACTTTGTGACCATGTAGTGACCGTCAAAAGGAGAGAACACCGATGGCGAATCACCTGACGCCCACCGAGCTTGCACGGGAAGCTGGGTTGGACCGGCGAGACGTAATCGTCAAGTGCTGCGAGATGGGCGTCCCCATTTTCAACGGTCGCATCGACAAGACTCTGTTCCTCTCTAGCCTCCGCGAGACCAGCCCCTCGCCCAAGCCGCAGGTCCAAGCCGCCGGCGCGTAGCCGCGGCGACCGAGGTCCAAGCCGCCGGCGCGTAGCCGCGGCGACCGAGGTCCCAGCCGCCGGCGCGTAGCCGCGGCGACTGACACCCCGGGCTCGCGCCCCACGCGCGAGCCCTGCCCGATTTCGGAACGCCCTACTGCTGCGCCGACTGGCGCAGCAGTGTTGAGGTGGTCTGTTCGAGGATCTTGCGCCAGGCCCGGGTCGGCTCGCGTTCGGCCTCGAAGTGCTTGACGACGTTGCGTACCCGGGTCGCCGAGATGTCGATCCCGTGCCTGGCACAGATGCGCTTGTAGCGCGGGTAGTCGTTGGCCAGCTTGAGCGTCACCGACTGGAACCCGTGCCGCGCGATGTCGACCCGCGAGGTGAAGTTCATGACGCTCGTCTGGAACATCAGCTCGTCGCTGGCCTCCGGCTCAATCAGGATGATGTCGACACCCGGGTAGCGCTCCTCCCATCGCCGCGCGAGCTCGTGCAGCCGCTGATGCGCGATGAGCTTGAACGCCTGATAGCCGATGTGGGGGAAGCCCATGTCCGAAACGCGCCGGGGTCGCGATCCCGTGAGCGTCGGGATCTGCTGCTCGAAGTCGTTGATGTACGGCACCAACGGGTTGACCACGACGATGAACTTGGCTCCCGCCTCCACGGCGATGTCGAGGTTGGTGGTGGAGACGAGACCGCCGTCGACGTACTCATGGTCGCCGATCTGGACGGGCTTGTAGATCATCGGCAGCGCACTCGAGGCGCTCACCGCTTTGGAGATCGGCACGTCATCCCACCCCTCGGTGCCGAAGACGACCCGCTCACACGTGTCCAGGTCGGTGGCGGCCAGGTACAGCTCGGTCGGCAGCCGCCGGAAGTCATCGGTGCGATCCGGGTCCGACAGGATCCGCCGCACGTAGCGCTCGATCCCCTCTCCGGAATACAGGCCGGTGGGCAGCGCCTCGGCGAGTCCCAGCACGATGTCGACGGCCGAGACCTGGCCGATATCGCGCGCCAGGACCCGGAGCAGGTGGGCCAGCCGCATGGGGAACATCAGCCCCCGGCTGACGAACTCCCGGTAGTTGGGCTTCAGCAGCGAGCTCGCGCGGGCATCCGGGAACGGGGTCGGAACCTGCTGGACAATGACCCGCATCATCTCCTCCGGCGTCACCCCATTGGCGACGGCCGCCGCCACAAACGAGCCGGCACTGGTGCCGACGTAGACGTCGAACTGGTTGACGGTGCGATTGACCGACAGGAGATCCAGGGCGCGCAGAGCGCCGATTTCGTAGACGCCGCCGGTGAAGCCACCACCGCCCAGCACCAGCGCGGTCTTCGATCGCCGGCGCCGCGCGCCCTTGCTCCGGCCCACGGCAACGGCGCGGTCCCCCGTGGCGGCATCCAGCTTGACGACCCTGCCCATGGCTAGGCGATTCTAGAGGCGTGGCGGCGGCAGAACACCGGAGTCTTCATCGAATCCGGTCACGGAGTTTCCGCAATTCGGTGGGGTTTTGTCGAACCGGGGACGTTGTCATCGCCGGCACCGGCGCACCTCTCGGCCGTGCCACGGGTTAGACATAGGCGATGCGATCGCTCGCCGTCGCTCTGGGGGTCCTCGTGGTGCTCGTGGCCGGCCCGGCACCGAGCGCCCGGGCGCGCTCCGCGCCCGCCCGCCCGGAGCCCGCCCTTCCACCCCGGCTGGTCCAGGCCCCATACAGCCCGGCCGAGCGAAGCCTGGTGGCCGGCCTCAATCGCGCCATGCGGCAGGCGGGCAGCTACAGCGGCGCGTACGTCGCCGATCTCACCGCCGGGCAGACCCTGTACGCGGACAACGCCGACACCGGCCGGCTGCCCGCGTCCGTGGAGAAGCTCTACACCACCACCACGGCGCTCCAGCGCTTCGGCGCCAACGCGACGCTCACCACCTCGGTCCTCGGCCAGGGGCGGATGGAGGGCACCACCTACGTCGGCACGCTCTATCTCCGCGGTGGAGGCGACCCGACGTTCGGTGCCCAGGGCTTCGACGCCGCCAACTACGGCACCGGGGCCACGATCCAGCGACTGGTCGCGGACCTCGTCATGGCCACCGGCATGACCGGTTTTCAGGGCAATGTGGTCGCCGACGAGACCATTTTCGACTCCGTCCGCGGCACGCCCGCCACCCACAACCGGCGGTCGACCGACGTGGAGGGCGAGCTGAGCGGTCTGGCATTCGACCGCGGCTGGTACAACCTCCAGGGCACGGTGCTCGACACCCATCCGGCGCTCGATGCCGGCCTCGAGCTCGTCAGCACCCTGCGCGCGGCCGGAGTCAAGGTGCGCGGCCGGACGGGCGGGGTCCGAGTCACCGCCGGCCGCACGCCGACCGGCGCGACGAGCCTGGCCAGCGTGGCCTCGCCGACGATGGCGACGCTCATCGCGCTCACCAACACGCCGTCGGACAACTTCTTCGCCGAGACGCTGCTCAAGGACGTCGGCGCCCGCTTCGGCAGCGGCGGAACGACCGCGGACGGCGCCGCCGTGGTCCGGGCCCAGATCGCGTCCGAGTTCGGCATCCGGCCTCGCTTCAACGACGGATCCGGCCTCTCGCGCTACGACCTGACGAGTCCGGCGCAGGTCGTCACGCTGCTGCGCGACATGGCCGGCATCCCGCAGTTCACCCGCTCGCTGGCCGTGGCGGGCGAGACCGGCACCCTGGAGCACGAGATGCGCGGGACCTATGCCCAGGCCCGGTGCCGGGGCAAGACGGGCACGCTGAGCGACGTCTCCAACGTCGTCGGCTACTGCCGGGCGCGCGACGGCCACACGCTCGCCTACGCGGTGATGATGAACGGCATTTATCCGGACTACGCGCATCCGATCCAGAACCAGATGATCGTGGCCATGGCCCGGTACGACGGCTGAGGGCCGGCTGACCCCGGGGTCTTGGGGGCTGACTTGTCCATAGGACCAATGAGGCCCCAAGCCCAAGCCTCCTGGGTACCCGTCAGCTCAGCAGCGCCAGCAGTCCGGCCTCGTCGATAACCGCCACCCCCATCCGCTCGGCCTGGGCCAGCTTGCTGCCCGCGCTCTCGCCGGCGACAACGTAGTCGGTCTTGCGCGAGACCGATCCGGTGACCCGGCCCCCGGCGGCCAGGATGCGCTCGGTGGCCTGCTCCCGGCTCAGGTCCGGCAGCGTCCCGGTCAGGACGAGGGTCTTGCCGGCCAGGGGGCCGTCCCCGGGCGGCGGGCCCTCCTGCTCCAGGCGCAGCCCCCGGGCCCGCAGGTCCTCGATGAGCTTGAGCATGACCGGTTCTTGGAGCTGGTCGTGGATGGTCTGCGCCATCTTCGGCCCCACGCCGGGGGTCTGTTCGATCACCCCCGGATCGGCGGTCAGCAGCACGTCGATGCTCCGGAACTGCTGGGCGAGGTTGCGCCCGGTCACACCCCCCACCTCCTCGATCCCCAGCGCGAACAGGACGCGACCGAACGGCTGCTTCTTGGACTCCTCGACGGCCGCGATCAGCTTCCCGGCGGACACCGGACCGAAGCCCGGCTGCTCGGCGATCTGTTCAGCATCCAGGTCGTAGAAGTCAGCCGCGGTCCGGACCCAGCCGAGGTCCATAAAGAGACTGACTTGCTTCTCGCCCAGGCCATCGATGTCCATCGCGCCCACGAAGTGCGTGAGCAGCTGCCAGCGGCGTCCCGGGCAGTCGCGGTTGGGGCACCGCGTGAACACCGACCCCTCCGGCTTGATCGTCGGCGTGTCGCAGACCGGGCAGCGTTCCGGGGGCTGGGGCGGATCCGGACGGTCGTCACGCTCACCGACGTGCGGCGCCGGCGAGAGCACCTGGGGGATGACATCGCCGGCCCGCAGGACGATCACGTCCTCGCCCACGCGGATGTCCTTACGCGCCAGGTCCTCCTCGTTGTGCAGGGTCGCCTGCTTGATCGTGACGCCGGCCACGTGCACGGGCTCGAGCATCGCGTACGGGTGGAGGTCGCCAAATTTTCCGGGATTCCAGCCGATACCGTTCAGCCGCGTCACCGCGGTCGTCGGCGGGAACTTCCAGGCGATCGCCCACCGCGGGTCCCGGCCGACGACGCCCAGCCGGCGCTGCAGGGCGTACTGGTTGACCTTCACGACGACGCCGTCGATCTCGAAGTCCAGCGAGCCGCGCCGACGTTCCCAGGCCAGGCACTGGGCCACGACCTCCTCGTCAGTGTGCAGCTTCTTGACATCCGGATGGACGGGGAAGCGATGCTGGCGCAGCCACTCCAGCGCCTCCCAGTGGGCGTCGAACCCCAAGCCCTCGGTGACGCCGATCGCGTAACACCAGAGCGACAGCGGCCGGCCGGCGGCGAGCTTGGGATCAAGCTGGCGGATCGTGCCTGCGGCCGAGTTGCGGGGGTTCATGAACGTCGACAGCCCGGCCTCGGCGCGCCGCTCGTTGAGCGCGGCGAAGTCCGGCAGCGACATGTACACCTCGCCGCGGACCTCGACGAGCGGCGGCGGATCGTCCGTCGCCAGCCGCAGCGGGATCGAGCCGATCGTCCGCAGGTTGTGGGTGACGTCCTCGCCGATCTCGCCGTTGCCACGCGTCGCCCCGCGCTCGAACACGCCGTCGCGGTACAGGAGGGAGATCGCCAGACCGTCGACCTTGGGCTCGGCCACGAACTCGAAGTCCGGGTCCTCGATCCCCTCCCGGGCCAGGTGATTGCGCATCCGCTGGATCCACGCCTTCAGCTCGTCGGCTGAGCGGGCGTTGGCCAGCGAGAGCATCGGCTCCGGATGGCGGACCTTGACGAGATCGCTGACCGGCTCGCCGCCCACGCGCTGGGTTGGGGACACCACCCCACCCAGCCTCAGCAGCTCCGGGTGCTCGGCCTCCAGCCCCCGCAGCTCGTCGAGCAGCATGTCGTAGTCGTAGTCGGAGATCTCCGGGTCATCGAGGACGTAGTAGCGGTAGCCGTGGTACTCGAGCTGACGCCGCAGCTCGGCGGCGCGCGCCTCCGGAGTCGGCGACGGCGCCCCCGCCGCGGACGCCCCGCTCATTCAGCCACCTCATCTGCGGCCGGGGCGATCAGCCGGGCGAGGTCGTAGCGCTGGAGCGCATCGAGCCCGACGCGGTCGGTGAGATCGAAGTGGATCGGCGTCACCGCGATCCGGCCGGCCGCCACCGCCGCCAGATCGGTTCCGGTCTCGTCGCGCTCGAAGCTGGCATCCCCGTAGATGCGGTACAGGCGGCGGCCGCCCGCCGGATGGTGCGGATCCTCGTCGATGAGCGCCAGCTCGTCGCGGTAGATCCGCTTGCCCAGGCGCGCCACCTGCACCCCGGCCGGCTGGTAACCGGGGACGTTGATGTTGAGCAGCGTGCCGCTGGGGAGCGGCACGTCCTCCAGCTCGGCCACCAGCCGGGCCGTGAACCTGGCCGCCACGTCGAACTCGAACCCGGCGCCGGCGCGGAAGTCGAGCTCCCGGGAAATCGACTGCTGCGAGACGGCGATGCCCGGCAGGCCGAGGACGATCGCCTCCAGCGCCGCGGCCACGGTGCCGGAGTACGTGATGTCGTCGCCGAGGTTCGAACCGTGGTTGATCCCGGAGACGACCAGCTCGGCCTCGAAGCCCTCGACCAGGCCGAGGTTGGCCAGGCGCACACAGTCGACCGGGGTGCCGTCGGTGGCAAAGCCAACGGTGCCGTCTTCGAAGTCGACCTCCTGCACCCACAGCGGCCGGCGGGTGGTGATGGAGCGCGCCATCGCCGAGCGGTTGCCGTCCGGCGCGATGACCGCCAGCTGGACCGAGGGCAGCGCACTCAGGGCACGCCGAAGCGCCTGCAGGCCCTCGGCCTCGATCCCGTCGTCGTTGGTCAGCAGAACGCGCACCAACACCAATGCTATGGCGGACTAAAGACGGCATCCGCAGATCCAGCCTGGCGTCTGCCGCGGCCCGAGGGATGAGGTCTTCATCCTTCGGGCCGCGGCCACCCCCTTCGACGCCCCGCGCCCCCGCGATGTGTCGCAATAGTACGGTTTTGGCAGCTAAAGCAACATCAGATATTCGTCCACTATCGCGTTGACTCCTTCATGGACGGGAGAACCAGCTCCCCCTGGTAGCCCGCTCCCAGGAAATGGAGCCCGTGCGGCGGAGCCGTGGCACCGGCCTGCGCCCGCGGCCGCCCCGCCAGGAGATCGCGGAACTGGTCGACCGTCCGCCGGCCGCCGGCCACCTCCAGCATCGTGCCGACCAGGACCCGGATCATGTTGCGCATGAACGCGTCGGCCTCGACCCGGAACTCCAGCAAATCCGCGCCCACCGCCTCCCACCCGGCTGCGATCACGTGACGCTCGAAGTGGACGTGATCGGTCTCGGTCGGCGTGAACGCGGTGAAGTCGTGGTGGCCGGGGAGAAGCTCGGCACACGCATGCAGCGCCTCGGCGTCGATCCGATGCGGCCAGTGCAGCGCCCGGCGGCGCTCGTGGGGACTGCGCGCCCGGCGGTTGAGGATCCGGTAGCCGTAGGCGCGGCTGGTCGCGTCCCGGCGGGCGTCGAAGCCGGCCGGCGCCGGGGTGCAGTCGATCACCGCGACGTCATAGGGCAGCAGTGCATTGAGTGAGTCAGGACGAGCGGGTTCGCCGGCGTAGCTGGCGACCTGAGCGCGGGCATGGACGCCCGCGTCGGTGCGCCCGGCCACCGTCAGCGGCACGGCGTCGCGGCGTAACACGATCTCAAGCGCGCGCTCGACCTCCGCCTGCACCGTCCGCAGGCCGGGCTGCTTGGCCCAGCCAGAGAACTCGGTCCCGTCGTATTCGAGGATCAGCCGGGAGACCTGCGGCCCGGCATCCGGCCGGGCCAACGCCTACACCAGTTCGAGCAGCACCATCTCGCTCGCGTCCGAGCGCCGCGGCCCCAGCTTCAGGATCCGCGTGTAGCCGCCGGGCCGCTCCGTGTAGCGCGGCGCGATCTCCTCGAACAGCTTGTAGACGGTGAACTTGTCCTGGCCGAGCGCGGACATCGCCTGGCGACGAGCGTGCAGGTCACCCCGCTTGGCCAGGGTGATGAGCTTCTCGACCTCCGGCTTGACGGCCTTGGCCTTGGCCTCGGTGGTCTGGATGCGCTCGTGCTCGATGACCTCTTTGCTCAGATTCATCAGCAGCGCCTTGCGGTGCGAGGCGCTACGGCTGAGCTGATATCGCTGACGCTGGTGGCGCATGGGTCACCTAATCGTGACGCAAATCGAGACCGCGTGCGTGCAGGGTCTCGATCACCTCGTCGATCGACTTCTTGCCGAAGTTGGGGATGGCGTTGAGCTCGCCCTCGGTCTTGGAGACGAGGTCGCCGACGGTCTGGATGCCGGCGCGCTTCAGGCAGTTGTAAGACCGGACGCCGAGCTCGAGCTCCTCGATCAGGATGTCGTCCATGGCGTTCGGCGGGCGGGTGGCCGCACCGACCTGGCCGCCGCCGACGAGGCCCGCGTCCAGAGTGCCGGGAGGGCCGACGTCGCGCAGCTCGACGACCCGGTCGGCGTCGGTGAAGATCGCCAGCTGGGAGATGAGGATCTCGGCCGCCTCGCGCAGGGCGGCGTGGGGATCGATTGAGCCGTCGGTCTCGATGTCGAGCGTGAGCTTGTCGAAGTCGGTCTTCTGGCCGACGCGTGCCTGCTCGACGTTGTAGGCGACGCGACGGACCGGAGAGAAGATCGAGTCGATGGGGATGACGCCGATCGGCTGATCGGCGGACTTGTTCTCCTCGGCGGGCCGGTAGCCGCGCCCGCGGCCGATCGTCAGGTAGACCTCCAGCTTGGTCTTCTTCTCCAGCGTGGCGATGTGGGCATCCGGGTTGAGGATCTCGACGCCGGAGGGCAGGTCGATGTCCTTGGCCGTGATCTCACCGGGGCCGGTGACGACGAGCGGCGCCTCGATTTCCGTGGCGTCACTGTGCATGCGGCAGACGATGCCCTTGAGGTTGAGGACGATGTCGGTCACGTCCTCCTTGACGCCGCGGATGGTCGAGAACTCGTGGGCGACGCCTTCGATCCGCACGCTCGTGACCGCGGCGCCGGCCAGCGAGGAGAGCAGCACGCGGCGCAGCGAGTTGCCGAACGTGTAGCCGAAACCACGGTCCAGCGGCTCGATCGTGAATGATCCGCGAGTATCGTCGACCGACTCGCTGGAGATCCGGGGCACTTGGAAGTCAAGCATCACATTTCCTAACATCGTGGGTTCTGGGCCGCCTCGGCGGCGGCGGCGTTCACGACCACGCCGGACCGTCTCGGCCCGGGCAGTCGCGCAAGTTCGTCTACTTCGAGTACAGCTCGACGATCAGCTGTTCCTGCACCGGGGCGGCGATCTCTCGGCGCTCAGGCCGGCGCAGAACCTTGGCCGTCAGCCCCTCGTGGTCCGCCTGGAGCCACGCCGGGACCTGGCCGGTGAGCTCGGTAGCGTCACGGATGACCTGCGTCGCCGAGGAGCTCGGATGAATGGCGATGACGTCGTCGTCCCGCAGCTGGTAGCTGGGGATGTTGACCCGCCGCCCGTTGACCGTCCAGTGACCGTGGAGGATCAGCTGGCGCGCCTGGCGCCGCGAGGCGGCGAAGCCGAGGCGGACGAGCACGTTGTCGAAGCGGCACTCCAGCATGCGCAGGAGGTTCTCGCCGGTGACGCCCTGCTGGCGCGAGGCCTTGTCGTAGTAGATCGCGAACTGCTTCTCCAGGACGCCGTAGTAGCGCTTGGCCTTCTGCTTCTCGCGCAGCTGGACGCGGTACTCGCTCTGCTTCTGGCGGCCGCGGCCGTGATCGCCCGGCGGGTAGGAGCGGCGCTCGACGCCGCACTTGTCGGTCAGGCAGCGCTCGCCCTTGAGGAACAGCTTCTGTCCCTCGCGGCGGCACTGCTTGCACTGGGCACCTGTATCTCGAGCCATGGTTAGACGCGCCTGCGCTTTCGAGGACGGCAGCCGTTGTGCGCCTGGGGCGTGACGTCCTTGACGCCGGTCACCTCCAGGCCAGCGGCCTGCAACGATCGGATCGCGGTCTCACGACCGGAGCCGGGACCCTTGACGAACACCTCGACCTTCTGCAGCCCGTGCTCGATGCCCTTGCGTGCGGCGGCGTCCGCGGTCACCTGGGCGGCGAACGGAGTGGATTTGCGCGAGCCCTTGAAGCCCGCACCGCCGGCCGACTCCCAGGCAATCACGTTCCCCTCGCGGTCGGTGAGCGACACAATCGTGTTGTTGAACGAAGTCTTGATGTGAGCCTGGCCCACCGGGATGTTCTTGCGGACGCGGCGACGTCCGCGCTGAGGGCGACGGGGAGCGGGACTCACTTCTTGCCGGCCTTCTTCTTGCCGGCGACCTGCATGCGCTTCGGACCCTTGCGCGTGCGCGCGTTGGTCTTGGTGTTCTGGCCCCGGACGGGCAGACCGCGGCGGTGGCGCAGGCCGCGGTAGCACCCGATCTCCTGGAGGCGCTTGATGTTCTGGGAGCGCTCGCGACGCAGATCACCTTCGACGGTGATCGTCGAGTCGATGAGGTCGCGGAGCTGGACGACCTCGTCCTCGGTCAGGTCACGCACCTTGCGGTCCGGCTCGATGCCGATCTTGGCGAGCAGCTCGTTCGATGTCGAGCGGCCGATCCCGTAGATATAGGTGAGGCCGATCTCGACCCGCTTGTTGAGGGGGATGTTCACCCCGGAAATTCGCGCCATGAAGACTTCCTTACCGCAGGGTCTCTCAGCCCTGCCGCTGCTTGTGACGGGGGTTGGGACAGATCACGAGCACCCGCCCGTGGCGGCGGATGATCTTGCACTTCTCGCACATCGGCTTGACCGACGGTCGTACCTTCACGCTGATTCGCTCTCAGAGTTCGAAAACATGGGTTGAATCCTCAGCTGAGCTCTGGAGACCGGTGCGGTCGCCGCTACTCACCTGAAGAGGCGCCGTCGCAACAGCATGCGCGCACGCTGCAGGCGCAGCGAGGGATGTTAGCAGGGGCGGTTGACTCGCCGCCGGTCGCCGTGCTATACACCGGCCCCCGTCCCAGGACGCCGCGCGGTTATGCGGCGGCCCGCCCCCCGGAGGCCTCGTGCCACGGGGTCAGGACGCGCGGACCCTCGGCGGTGACGGCGATGGTGAACTCGAAGTGGGCCGCCAGCGACCCGTCCTGGGAGAAGATCGACCACCCGTCGTCGGCGACGCGGACGCCGTGGCGCCCGGCGGTCACCATCGGCTCGATCGCCAGCACCATCCCCTCCTCCAGGACGATCCCGGTGTGGGGCTCGCCGTAGTTGGGGATCTGGGGCTCCTCGTGCATGTCCCGCCCGATGCCGTGGCCGACGAGTGACCGCACGACCGACAGCCCGGCCGCCTCGACATGCTCCTGGATCGCATGGGAGACGTCGCCCAGCCGGTTGCCGGCGCGCACCTGGGGCACCGCCACCATCAACGACTCCTCGGTGACCTGCAGCAGCTTCTGCGCCACCGGGCTGACCGGGCCGACCGGGAAGGTCCGGGCCGCGTCGGCGACCCAGCCGTCGAGCACGACGCCGATGTCGACCGACAGGATGTCGCCCCGGTTGAGCTTGTACGGGCCCGGGATGCCGTGGACGATCATCGAGTTCGGCGAGGCGCAGATCGACCCGGGGAAGCCGCGATAGCCCTTAAACGCGGGCGTCGCCCCCTGGGAGCGGATGAAGCGCTCGGCGGCCTGGTCGAGGTCATCGGTGGTGACCCCCGGCCGGATCTTGCCCGCCAGCAGGTTCATCGTGCGCACGAGGATGTCGCCAGCGGCGGCCATGCGATCGATCTCCTCAGGGCTCTTCTTGATGATCATGCGTGCGGTGCTCGTGCGGTTTCCCGCTCGATGCTAGCGGCCGACCGCCGCGCTCTAGACATCCTCTTCGAGCCGGAGCGTGGCGATCACCGCTCGGATGTGCCCGTGGACGTCCGCCGGCTCCCGGGTGCCGTCGATCCGCCGCATCAGGCCGTGCTCGTCGTAATAGTCGACGAGCGGCTTGGTCTTCTGGTGATAGACACGCAGCCGGTTGCTGATGACCTCCGGCTTGTCGTCGTCGCGCTGGATCAGGCGCGAGCCGTCCTGGTCGCACACACCCTCGTGCTTGGGTGGGTCGAACTCGACGTGGTAGTTGTGCCCGGCCTTGACGCACACCCGCCGGCCGGACAGGCGGCGGATGACCTCCTCGTCCGGGACGTCGATGAGCAGCGCGGCGGTCACCCGGCGGCCCATCTGCGAGAGCTGCTCCTCGAGAGCGTGCGCCTGGTCGAGCGTGCGCGGGAACCCGTCGAGGATGAAGCCGTCCTGCGCATCGTCCTGGCGCAGCCGAGCCGCCGCCATGGCCACGATCAGGTCGTCCGGGACGAGGTCCCCGTTGTCCATGAACTCCTTGGCCTGGACCCCCAGCTCGGTCTGCTCCTTGACGTTCTGGCGCAGCATGTCGCCAGTGGCGATGTAGGCGAGAGGGAAGTCCCCGCGCAGGCGCTCGGCCTGAGTCCCCTTGCCGGCCCCGGGGGGGCCGAACAGGATGAGGTTGAGCTGCTGAGCCACGCGCGCACTCTACATGTCGACTGGACGAAACGTGGAAAACGACGCCCTTGCGCCGACGACGCCAGAGGCGGATCATCGAGCCTGCACCACACAAGAAGGGGGTGGCTGATGCCGAGTTGGATGGTCCCGTGGATGTTCCCCGTCGGTCTTCTGGCCGGGGTGTCCATCGTCTCGCGCCCGCTGGTGTGCGCCGCCTGGCTGGCCGCCTGCATTGTGGCCGGCCGGCTGCTGATCCACCGTGCAGCTCCTCCGGGGCGCACTGCCCCCGGAACGCACGACTACTACTTGAGGAAGCCCTCGTAGTTGCGCATCATGAGCTGGGCCTCGAGCTGCTTCATCGTGTCCAGGGCGACGCCGATGACGATGAGGATCGAGGTGCCGCCGAAGGCGAAGTTGGCCCCGGTCGAGTTGATCAGGAACGTCGGCAGCGCGGCGATCGCCGCCAGGAACAGGGCTCCGGGGAACGTCAGGCGCGCCAGGATCCGGTCCAGGAACTCGGCCGTCGGCCGGCCCGGTCTCACCCCCGGGATGAACCCCCCGTACTTCTTGAGGTTGTCGGCCTGGTCGACCGGGTTGAACGTGACCGCCGTGTAGAAGTACGTGAACAGGATGATGAGGATGGCCTCGCCGACCACGTAGTGCCAGCTCCCGGGAGCGAAGAAGTTGTAGAGGTCGGTGCCGAAGCCGGTCCGGTTCTGGCCGATGAGCTGGCCGAGCGTCGGCGGGATGGCCATGACGCTGGCGGCGAAGATGACCGGGATGACGCCGGCCATGTTGACCTTGAGCGGCAGGTAGGTCTGGCCGCCCTGGGTCATGCGCCGGCCGATGACGCGCTTGGCGTATTGGATGGGAATCCGGCGCTGGCCCTCCTGGACGAACACGATGGCGGCCACGATCGCCACCGCGATGAACGGCATGATCACCTTGAAGCTCTGGTTGGGGCTGTTCCACCACGAATGGATGCCGCCGGGAATGCGGGAGACGATCGAGGCGAAGATGAGCAGCGAGATCCCGTTGCCGATGCCGCGCTGGGTGATGAGCTCGCCCATCCACATGAGCAGGACGGTCCCCGCCGTCAGCGACATCACGATCAGGAACACCTTGAACAGCGTGAAGTTGGAGATGAGCGTCACGCCGGCCTGCTTCTCGAACGAGCGGAACAGGAACACATAGCCGATCGACTGGGCGAAGGCGAGGCCCACCGTCAGGTACCGCGTGTACTGGGTGATCCGCGCCTGACCGACCTCGCCCTCCTTCTGGAGCTTCTCCAGCGAGGGCACGACGACCTGCAGCAGCTGCAGGATGATCGAGGCCGTGATGTAGGGCATGATCCCCAGCGCGAAGATGGCGATCCGGCCCAGCCCGCCCCCGGAGAACAGGTTGAGCAGCCCCAGGATGCTGCTGCTGCCGAGGTTGCGCTGGATCGAGTTGAGTGCGCTGGAGTTGATGCCCGGCGCCGGGATGTAGACGCCCAGCCGGTACAGCGCCAGGATCCCGGCCGTGAACAGGACCTTCTTGCGGATCTCGCCGACCCTGAACGCCCCAAGGATCGTGCTGATCACGGCCTGGTCCTCAGCTTTCGATCAGCTGACACGTCCCGCCCGCGGCCTTGATCTGCTCGCAAGCGGACTTGCTGAAGCCGTGGGCATGGACGGTCAGGGCCTTGGACACCTCGCCCTTGGCCAGGATCTTGACCGGGACGCCCTTGCGCGTGGCCAGGCCCTTGGCCTGGAGCGCCTCGAGCGTGACGGCGGCGCCGGCCTCGAAGCGGGCCTCCAGATCTGAGAGGTTGACCGGCTGGGTGTGGGTCCGGAACGGCTCAAACGGCATCGACTTCTTCATGTGCGGGCCGCGCAGCTTGCGCATCCGCATGTGAATGGGGTTCTGACCGCCCTCGAACCGGGCGCGCTTCTTGGCGCCGGAGCGCGCGCCCCACCCCTTCTGGCCGCGGCCGGAGGTCTTGCCGGTGCCGGAGCCCTCGCCCCGGCCGACGCGCTTGCGCGGCCTCCGGGAGCCGGGGGCCGGCGACAGGTTGTGCAGGCCGATCCGCTCTTCGGTCTCGGAGCTCTCGGAGGTGGCGCTCATGCCGGCTCCTCAACTTCGACGAGATGCGCGACCTTGGCGATCATGCCCCGGATCTGCGGCGAGTCGGACACCTCGACGGTCTGCCCGATCCGGCGCAGGCCGAGCGAGCGCAGGGTGTCAAGCTGCTTGCGGTCGCAGCCGTTGCGCGACCTGCGCTGGGTGAGGCGGACGGTGCTCACGCCGACGCCTCGTCGGCCGCGGCAGCGGCGGCCTCGTCCGGAGCGGCGGAATCGGCGGCCGCAGCAGCGGCGGCCTCGCCCGGGGCGGCCGACTCGGCGGCCGCACCGTTGCCGTTGCCGTTGGTCGCGCTGCCGTCGCGCTTCTCGCCGGTCAGCCCCAGCACCTCGTTGACGGTCAGGCCGCGGAGCTTGGCCACCTCGTCCGGGGTACGCAGCGACTCCAGCCCGGCCATAGTCGCCTTCACGAGGTTGATGGGGTTCTGGGAGCCGAGGCTCTTGGAGAGGATGTCGTGGATCCCGGCCAGCTCGAGCACAGCGCGCACGCCGCCGCCGGCGATCACCCCGGTACCCGGTGCGGCCGGTTTGAGGAAGACCCGGCCGGAGCCGAAGATGCCGGTCGTCTGGTGGGTGATGGTGGAGCCGTGCTTGGGAACCCGGTACAGGTTCTTCTTGGCGCGCTCGACGCCCTTCTGGATCGCGACGGGGACCTCGTTGGCCTTGCCGTAGCCGATCCCGACGACCTCGCGTTCGTCGCCCACCACCACGAGTGCGGTGAACGAGAAGCGACGGCCGCCCTTGACGACCTTGGCGACGCGGTTGATCTCCACCACGCGCTCCTGAAGGTCGAGTCCGGCTGCTGAAACTGTGCGATCGGCCATAGGTTTGGTTGAGGGTAGCGTCTCCGGGTGAGCGCTAGAGCGTCAGACCGCCCTCGCGCACGCCCTCGGCCAGCGCCTTGACGCGGCCGTGGTACTTGTAGCCGCCGCGGTCGAACACGGCGGTCTGGATTCCGGCGGCGGTAGCCCGCTGCGCCAGCAGCTCGCCGGCGCGGCGCGCCTGCTCGGCTCCGCGCAGGTCGCGCAGGTCGGCCTCGGTCCAGTTCACGGACGCCAGCGTGCGACCCGCCACGTCGTCGATGAGCTGGGCGAAGATGCCGCGGTTGGAGCGGAACACCGAGATCCGAGGACGCTCGGCGGTGCCGCTGACCTTGGCGCGGACGCGGCGGCGCCGGCGCAGGCGCGCGGCCGGCTTCGTCATCACGGTCATGCGCGCTTGCCCACCTTCCGGGCGACGTACTCGCCCTCGTAGCGAATCCCTTTGCCCTTGTAGGGCTCGGGCTTGCGCTGTTTGCGGATGTAGGCGGCGACCTCGCCCACCTGCTGCTTGGACGCGCCGCGGACGACGACCCGCGTCGGCTGGGGCACCTCGAACTCGATCCCGTCCGGTGCGGGCACCGTGACCGGGTGCGAGTAGCCGAGCGCCAGCTCCAGGTCGCGGCCGCGCAGCGCCGCGCGGTAGCCGACGCCCTGGATCTCCAGGCGCTTCTCGAACCCGTCGGTCACGCCCTGGACCATGTTGGCCACGAGCGTCCGGGTCAGGCCGTGCAGGGCGCGGTGCTCGCCGCGGTCGGTCGGCCGGGTCACGCGCAGCTCGCCGTCGACCTGCTCCACCGTGATGTCGCGATGGATGCGCTCGGACAGCTCGCCCTTGGGACCGTTGACCGTGACGCGGTCAGGGTCGATGGCGATCGTCACTCCCGAGGGGACGGGGATGGGTTGTCTACCGATCCTGGACATGGCCGATCAATGGTTACCAGACGCGCGCCACGACCTCGCCGCCGATGCCCTGCTGGCGAGCATCGTGGCCGGTCATGACGCCCTTGGACGTCGAGATGATCGCGGTTCCCATGCCACCCTGGATCCGCGGGATGTGGGCATGGTCGACGTACGTCCGCTGCCCGGGACGCGACACGCGCTGAATGCCGGAGATGACGGGCTTGCGGTCCTCGGTGTACTTGAGCGTGACCGTGATGTACTCGCCGGGGTGCCCGGGCGCGCCCGGCTGCACCTCGTAGGCCTCGATGTAGCCCTGCTCCTTGAGGATCCGCGCCAGCTCCCGCTTGAGCTTGGATGACGGGATGGAGACGTCGTGATGCTGGGCCTTGGCGGCGTTGCGCAGGCGGGTCAGGAAATCCGCCACTGGGTCGGTCATCGACATGCGCTCACCAGCTCGACTTCGTCATGCCGGGGATGTAGCCATTATGGGCGAGCTCGCGCAGACAGATCCGGCACAGGCCGAACTTGCGGTACACGGACCGCGCCCGGCCGCAGCGCCGGCAGCGACTGTACGCCCTCGTCTTGAACTTCGGTGTCCGCTGCTGGCGGACGCGCTGTGAAAGCTTTGCCACGTCGCTCCTCTAAATCCTTGTCTTGGTCGCAGCCGCCTGGGCTGCCAGGTCGACCGCGCGCTCGGCAGGGGCGCGTCCCTCCTTGGAGAAGGGCATCCCCAGCGCTTCAAGCAGCGCAAACGCCTCCGCATCGCTGGCGGCGGTCGTCGTGATGGTGATATCCAGCCCGCGCACCTGGTCGATCTCGTCGTAGTCGATCTCCGGGAAGATGATCTGCTCGCGCACGCCCATCGAGTAGTTGCCCCGCCCGTCGAAGGAGCGGGGATTCAGGCCGCGGAAGTCGCGGATCCGCGGGATGGCCACCGACATCAGCCGGTCCAGGAACTCGTAGGCACGTTCGCCCCGGAGGGTGACGGCGACGCCGACCGGCATGCCCTCACGCACCTTGAACTGGGCGATCGACTTCCGGGCGCGGCGCACACTCGGCCGCTGACCGGTGATGGTGGCCAGCTGCTCGGAGGCGGCGTCGAGGACCTTGGAGTCCTGCTTGGCGTCGCCACAGCCCATGTTGACCGTGACCTTCGTGACCCTGGGCGCCTGCATGACGGTCGTGTAGCCGAAGCGCTGCACGAGCCCCGGGCGGATCTCGTCCAGGTACCTGGCCTTCAGTCTGGCGGTGGTCGGTGGTGGTGCAGTTGCCATCGTGGTCCTAGTCCAGTCGGGCGCCGCTGCGCTTGGCGATGCGGAGGCGCTTTCCATCCTCGATTTCGATGCCCACCCGGGTGGGCTTGCCGTCCTTGGGGTCGATCAGCATCACGTTGGAGATGTGGATCGGTCCTTCGCGCTCGATCACGCCACCCGCCTGCTGCCCGGCAGCGGTCTGGGTGGGGCGCTGATGGCGCTTGACGATATTGAGCCCCTCGACGTAGACCCGGTCCTTGTTGGGCTCGACGCGCAGCACCTTGCCGCGCTTGCCGCGGTCCTTACCGCCGATGACCATCACCTCGTCGTCACGCCTGATCCGTGCCGGCATGGTCAGAGCACCTCCGGGGCCAGGGACACGATCTTCATGAAGTTGCGCTCCCGCAGCTCGCGGGCGACCGGGCCGAAGATGCGCGTCCCCCGCGGGTTGTTCTGGGCGTCGATGAGCACCGCCGCGTTCTCGTCGAAGCCGATGTACGTGCCGTCCTCGCGTCCGTAGGACTTCTTGGTGCGGACGACGACGGCGGTCACGACCTCGCCCTTCTTCACCGCACCCTGCGGGTTGGCGGACTTGACGGTGGCGGTGATGGTGTCGCCGACGCCGGCGTACCGCCGGCGGGAGCCGCCGCGCACGCGGATCACCAGGATCTCGCGGGCGCCGGAGTTGTCGGCGACGCGCAGGCGCGTCTCGTTCTGGATCACGGCCCGTTACCTCGCCCTCTCGATGACGTCGACGAGACGCCAGCGCTTCGTCCGGGACAGCGGACGGGATTCACGGATGATCACGGTGTCGCCGGTGTGCGCGTCGTTGCGCTCGTCGTGGGCGTGGAAGGTCTGCGATGTCCGCACGATCTTCTCGTACCGGCGGTGCCGGCGGGCCACGTTGATCCGCACGGTGATGGTCTTGTCGGCCTTGTCGGAGACGACGATGCCCTGACGGACCTTCTGGGTGCCCTCGCCGTGCTCACGCGGCGGCGTCGGACCGCCGCTCGGCGTCGCGGTCGTCTTGCCCTTCGCCTTGGCGCGGCCGGCGCGGCGGGCCTCGGCCTTGTGGGCGCGCTCGGTCTGGCGCTCGGCCTGACGCTCCTCCGGCGTGCGCGCCGGGCGGGCCCTGACGCGCGCCGCCCTGGCGGCACGGGCACGGCGGCGCCGCTCCTTGGGAGCGAGCACCTCCTGCGGCTCAGCGGCCGGGGCCGGCGCCTCGGCCTGCGCCGGAGCGGCCGGCGCCTCGCTCTCGGCGGCCGGCTCCGTCTCGGCGGGCGCGGCCGTCTCTTCTACGTCCTGGGGTGTCTGATCCTCAGCCATTGTCCTGTCCGGTTGCAATCTGTCTCTCGCGCGCGACGGTCAGCGCCCGCGCCACCTCGCGCTTGGCTCGCCGCAGGCCGGCCGTGTTGTCCAGCTCACCGGTGGCGTGCTGGAAGCGCAGGCCGAACAGCTCTCGCCGGGCGGTGCCGATGTGCTCGGTCAGCTCGGTGTCGGTGAGGTCACGCAGGTCCGACGCGCGCATCAGGCGTCCTCTCGCATCACGAACTTGGTACGGACGGGCAGCTTGTGCCCGGCGAGGCGCATCGCCTCGCGGGCCAGGTCCTCCGGGACGCCGGCGAGCTCGAACATGACCCGGCCGGGCTTGACGACCGCGACCCAGCCCTCAGGCGAGCCCTTGCCGGAGCCCATCCGCGTCTCGGCCGGCTTCTTGGTGAACGCCTTGTCCGGATACACATTGATCCACACCTTCCCGCCACGGCGGATCTTGCGGGTCATCGCGATACGGGCCGCCTCGATCTGGCGGTTGGTGATCCACCCAGAATCCAGAGCCTTGAGGCCGTACTCGCCGAACTGCACCTTGACCTGGCCGCGACTGAGCCCGGCCCGCCGGCCGCGATGCACCTTGCGGTGCTTGACACGCTTGGGGGAGAGCATCAGCGAGCGCCTCCAGACGGACCGCCGCCGCCCGCGGGACCGGAGCCGCCGGCTCCGCCGCCCCCGCCGCCCTGGCGCGGCCCGCGGCCACCGCCGCCACCACCGCGGCCGCCGCGACCGGGACCGCCCGGACCACCGCCGCGGCCACCCTGGCCGCCGCGGCCACGTCCGGAACCAGGCCCGCCCGCCCCGCCCGGACCGCCCGCCCCGCCGCCGCGGCCACCGGGACCGCCTGGACCGCCGCCGCGACCACCGGGACCACCCGGACCGCCGCCACGGCCACCGGGACCGCCCGGGCCCCCGCGGCCGGGACCGCCCGGGCCGCCGCCCTGACCACCGCGGCCACGACCGCCGCGACCGCGTCCGCCGCCCTCGCGACCGTCCCGTCCGCCGCGGCCGTCGCGGCCGCCGCGCTCCGGAGCCTGGGGTGCGGGCTCGTCCATGATCGTGAGGTCGGCGCCCGTATAGCCCTCGGGCATGATCTCGCCCTTGTTGATCCAGCACTTGACGCCGATGCGGCCGAAGGTGGTGCGGGCCTCGTGGAAGCCGTAGTCGATGTCGGCCCGCAGGGTGTGAAGGGGGACGCGGCCGTCGGAGTAGCCCTCGGTCCGCGCCATCTCGGCCCCGCCGAGGCGGCCGGATACCTGCACCTTGACGCCCTTGGCGCCCGAGCGCATGGCGCTCGTCAGCGCGCGCTTCATGGCACGGCGGAAGGCGACGCGGTTCTGGAGCTGCTCGGCGATCGACTGAGCCACGAGGCGGGCGTCGAGCTCCGGGCGCTTGATCTCCAGGATGTTGACCTTGACCTGCTTGCCGGTGATGCGGTGCAGATCACGGCGCAGCTGGTCGACCTCCGAACCGGACTTGCCGATCACGATCCCCGGGCGGGCCGTGTGGATGTTGACCTCAACCTCGGTGGCGTTCTTGCGGATCGTGATGTCCGACAACCCTGCGTGCGACAGCCGGCCGACGATGTGGTTGCGGATGAGCGTGTCCTCGTGCAGGAAGTCGGCGAAGTTGCGCTCGTTGAACCAGTTCGACTTCCAGTCGTGGATGTAGCCCACGCGGATCGACTCTGGGTGAACTTTCTGGCCCATGTGTGTTGGTTAGTCCTTTGGCGTGAGCAGGATCGTCAGGTGGCTGGTTCGCTTGCGGATCCGGGTGGCGCGGCCCATCGCGCGCGGCCGGAACCGCTTGATCGTCGGACCCTCGTCGGCGTGCACCGCCTTGACGTACAGGTCCTCGCCCACGAGCTCGTGATTGTGCTCGGCGTTGGCGACCGCGGACTCCAGCAGCTTGCTCCAATCCTGCGCGATCGCACGCGGCGTCAGAGCCAGGATAGCTCGCGCCTCCTCCACCGACTTGCCGCGAATGTGGTCGCAGACCAGCCGCGCCTTGCGTGCCGACGAGCGCACGTACTTGGCCTGGGCGCGGACCACCGGGACCGGCGCACTCGGATCGCGCTGGGCGCGCCGCCGGGACGGCGTCGGCCCGGCCTGGCGGGCGGGCTTCGCCCGTGCCGCGGGAGCCTCCTCGGCGACCGGCTCCTCGTCCTCGACCGGCTCCTCCTCGGCGACCGGCTGCTCGTCAGCGACCGGCTCCTCCTCGGCAACCGGCTCCTCCTCCGGGGCGGGCTCGGCAACCTCTTCGGCCGCGGGCGCCTCGTCGGTCTCAGGCTCGGCCTCCTCGGCCGGCACGGCGGACTCCTCGGCCTCCGCGGCGGGCACGGCCGCTTCCGCGGCCTTCGCCGCGGGCTCGGCGGCCTTGCGGCGGCGACGGCGCGGCTTGGGCGCCTCCTCGACGGTGTCGGCCGCGGGCGCGTCAGCGCCGGCGGCAGCGGCCTCGGCGGCGGTGGGTTGGGTGGGGACGGTCTCCTCGCCGATCGGCTCGATGTCGTCGGTCTTGTCCGGCTCTTCGGTCATCGACGCTTACCCGTTCCTGCGTGCCCGCGGTACAGCCGCGTCGGCGCGAATTCCCCAAGCTTGTGACCCACCATCGACTCGGATACGAACACCGGCACGTGCTTGCGGCCGTCGTGGACGGCGATGGTGTGGCCCACCATCTCCGGGAAGATCGTCGAGGTCCGTGACCAGGTGCGGATCATGCGCTTCTCGCCGGAGGCGTTCATCGCCTCAACCCGCTCCATCAGCCGCTCCTGCACGAACGGCCCCTTCTTGCTCGATCGGCTCATCGCTTCTTCCCTCGCCTACGACCGCGGACGATGTACTGGTCGGATTTCTTGTTCTTCTTGCGCGTGCGGTAGCCCAGCGTCGGCACGCCCCAGGGCGTCACCGGATGGCGCCCGGGCGTCGTCGAGCCCTCGCCACCGCCGTGCGGGTGGTCGACCGGGTTCATCGCCGTGCCGCGCGTCTGCGGGCGCACGCCCATGTGGCGCTTGCGGCCGGCCTTGCCGATTTTGACGTTCTGGTGGTCGGAGTTGCCGATCGTGCCGACCGTGGCGCGGCACTCGGCGCGGACCATCCGCATCTCCCCGGAGGGCAGGCGGAGGGTGGCGTAGTCGCCCTCCTTGGCCAGCAGCTGAACACCGGTGCCGGCGCTGCGCGCCATCTGACCACCCCGGCCGGGCGTCAGCTCCACGTTGTGGACGATGGTGCCCGGCGGCATGTTGCCCAGCGGCAGGCTGTTGCCGACGCGGATGTCGGCGGTCGGCCCGGACATGACCGTGGCGCCCACCCGGAGGCGGTTGGGTGCCAGGATGTAGGCCTTCTCGCCGTCGGCGTAGTGCAGCAGCGCGATGTAGGCCGAGCGGTTAGGGTCGTACTCGATGTGGGCGACCTTGGCCGGGATCCCGTCCTTGCGGCGCTTGAAGTCGATCTTGCGGTACAGGCGCTTGGCGCCGCCACCGCGGTGGCGGGCGGTCTTGCGGCCGTTGGCGTTGCGACCTCCGCTCTTCTTCAGGCCCTCGGTCAGGGACTTCTCCGGCGTCGAGCGGGTCACCTCCGCGAAGTCCGGATACGAGACGAAACGGAGTCCCGGGGAGGTTGGCTTGGGCTTACGAATCGGCATGGCTCAATCTCACTCCGGGGCCTCGAACGCCTGGAAGATGGGGATGGTCTGACCCTCGCGCACCTGCACGATGGCCTTCTTCCAGTGCCGTGTGCGACCCGCGGTCTGGCCGCGGCGCTTGGGCTTGGACTTGACCGACGCCGTCCGGACCTCCACGACGTTGACGTCGAACAGCTCCTCGACCGCCTGGCGGATCTGGGTCTTGTGCGCCCGGTCGTGGACGCGGAAGGTGTACTTGCCGGCCTCGGCGAGGACGAACGACTTCTCGGAGACGACTGGGCGGATGATGACCTGGCTGGGTTCCATCAGGCGGCCTCGGACTGGGTGGAGACGGTGTCCTTGCCGGCGCGGGCGACGATGAGCGGCATCGCCGACTCGGAGACGAGCAGCGTCGCCGCTCCGATGACGTCGGCAACGCCGGCGTCGGTGACCGGCATGACGTCGACGCGGCGCAGGTTGCGGAAGGACAGCCCGGCGTTGGCCTCGTCCTCGGACAGCAGGACGAGCGTCGAGCCGGTGTTGGGATGGGCGGGGATGGCCTCCAGCCATTGGTCGAGCAGACCGAGCGCCTGCTTCGTCGACGGCGCATCGAAGGCCCCCGCGTCGAACACGGCCAGCGAACCCCGCTCGGCATGAACGGAGAGCGCGCTGCGCAGCGCCGCGCGGCGGGCCTTGCGATTGACCTTGACCGTGTAGTGGCGCGGCTGAGGACCGAACACCGTGCCACCGCCGGTCCACACCGGCGAGCGCGAGGACCCGGCGCGAGCGCGGCCGGTGCCCTTCTGGCGCCACGGCTTGGCACCGCCCCCAGAGACATCGCCGCGGGTCTTGGTGGCGTGCGTGCCCTGCCGGCGCGCGTTGAGCTCTGCGCGCACGGTCTCGTGAACGAGGGACATGTTGAACTCGGCCTCGAATGCGACCCCGTCGAGGGTCGCCGTCCCGCCGCCGAGCTTGGGGGCGGTCCTAGCCATCGGAGCGCACCTCCACGGTCGAGCCGGTGGGGCCCGGGACGGCGCCCCGGACGAGCATCAGGTTGCGGTTGGCGATGATCTCGACGATCGTCAGGCCGCGCTGGGTCACCCGGCCCCCGCCCATCCGGCCGGCTCCGCGGATGCCCTTGACCACGCGCGACGGCGTGGCCGAGGCGCCGATCGATCCGGGCGCGCGAACGTTGTGGGAGCCGTGGGTCTTGGGACCGCGCTTGAAGTTGTGGCGCTTGATCGTGCCGGCGAAGCCCTTCCCCTTCGACTTGCCGGAGATCTTGACCCGCTCGCCGACCTCGAAGGCGTCGACCCGGACGGTCTCGCCCACGAGGAGCTCGCCGACCTCGTTGCGGAACTCGGCCAGGTGGCGGTGGGCGGAGGCGTCGGCCTTCTTGAGGTGGCCGAGCTCGGCCCGGCTCAGCACCTTCTCCTTGCAAGCGCCGAACGCCAGCTGCACGGCTTCGTAACCGTCCCGGTCCATTGTCCGCACCGCGGTCACCGGGCACGGGCCGGCCTCCAGGACGGTGACGCGCTCGACGCGGCCGTCGTCCAGGAACCGCTGGGTCATCCCGAGCTTCTTGGCGAGGATGGCGGTCATCAGGAGGCGAGCCGGATCTCGATGTCGACGCCGGCGGGGAGATGGTCCAGGCGCTGGAGCGAGTCGACCGTCTTGGGCGTCGGCTGATGGATGTCGATGAGGCGCTTGTGCGTGCGGATCTCGAAGTGCTCGCGGGAGTCCTTGTCCTTGAACGGCGACCGGATCACGCAGTACACGTTCTTCTCCGTGGGCAGCGGCACCGGGCCGGACACGGTGGCGCCGGTACGCGTCGCCGTCTCGACGATCTCCTTCGCCGCAGTCTCGATCGCCGTGTGGTCGTAGGACTTCAGGCGAATGCGGATCTTGTTTTGAGCGATGGTTGCCACGGATGTCTTCTAAAGCTTTCGTTCTCTCTCAGTGCCGTGTTGCCGCACAGGGGTAACCCTGGCGGGCCACGTTCGTCGTATCTGCCGTTTGCAAAAAGAAGGCGACGGGCCGGATGGGCTCCCACCCGCCCCGTCGCCCAGGGCGCTACTGAATGACTTCGGTGACGACCCCGGAGCCGACCGTGCGGCCGCCCTCGCGGATCGCGAACCGCAGACCCTGATCCATGGCGATCGGCTGGATCAGCTCGATCTCCATCTGGACGTTGTCGCCGGGCATGACCATCTCGGTGCCCTCAGGCAGATTGGCCACGCCGGTGACGTCGGTCGTGCGGAAGTAGAACTGCGGCCGGTACCCGGTGAAGAACGGGGTGTGGCGTCCGCCCTCTTCCTTCTTGAGAACGTAGACCTCGGCCTTGAACTTGGTGTGCGGCGTGATCGAGCCCGGCTTGCACAGCACCTGGCCGCGCTCGATGTCCTCGCGCTTGGTGCCGCGCAGCAGACAACCGACGTTGTCGCCCGCACGACCCTCGTCGAGGATCTTCTTGAACATCTCGACGCCGGTGACGACGGTCGAGGTGGTGGGACGGATGCCCACGATCTCGACGGTCTCGCCGGTCTTGATGATTCCCTGCTCGACGCGACCGGTGGCCACCGTGCCGCGGCCGGTGATCGAGAAGACGTCCTCGACCGGCATCAGGAACGGCTTGTCCAGGTCGCGCTGCGGCTCCGGGATGTACGTGTCCAGCGCCTCGGCGAGATCGAGGATCTTCTGCTCGTACTCCTGATCGCCCTCGAGGGCCTTCAGGGCCGAGCCGATGACGAACGGGATGTCGTCGCCGGGGAACTCGTACTCCGACAGCAGGTCGCGAATCTCGACCTCGACGAGCTCGAGGAGCTCCGGGTCATCGACCATGTCGGCCTTGTTGAGGAACACGACGATGTACGGCACGCCGACCTGGCGGGCGAGCAGGATGTGCTCGCGCGTCTGCGGCATGGCGCCGTCCGCCGCGGAGACCACCAGGATCGCGCCGTCCATCTGGGCAGCGCCGGTGATCATGTTCTTGACGTAGTCGGCATGGCCAGGGCAATCCACGTGGGCGTAATGCCGGTTGGCAGTCTGGTACTCGACGTGAGAGGTCGCGATCGTGATCCCGCGCGCCTTCTCTTCAGGAGCGTTGTCGATCGACTCGAAGGACCGCACCTCCGTGCCGCCGTACTTCTCGTTGAGCACCTTGGTGATGGCCGCGGTCAGCGTCGTCTTGCCGTGGTCGATGTGACCGATGGTCCCGACGTTGACATGGGGCTTATCGCGCTCGAACTTGGCCTTCGCCACTTGGTGTTGCTCCTTCTTCTTTCAGAGATTTCGCTCGCCCGCACAGGGCGAACCCAATCAGGATATAAGTTTTCCGTCCGCCGCTGCTGCTAGCCGCAAACAGCGACGTTTCGGTGCCGCTTACGCAGCCTGCTGCTCGCCCCCCACCACCTTCTCAGCGATGTTAGGGGGGACTTCCTCGTATCGGTCGAACTGCATGGTGTAGGTCGCCCGGCCCTGGGTGGTGGACCGCAGGTCGGTCGCGTAGCCGAACATCTCGGCGAGCGGCACGAAGGCGTTGACCACCTGTGCGTTCCCGCGCTGCTCCATGCCCTGCACCTGACCGCGCCGGCGGTTGAGGTCGCCGATGACGTCGCCCATGAACTCCTCGGGGGTGACCACCTCGACGGCGAACACCGGCTCCAGCAGAACCGGCTTGGCCCGCGTCAGCGCCGCCTTGAGCGCCAGCGAGCCGGCCACGCGGAAGGCGATCTCCGACGAGTCGGTGTCGTGGTACTTGCCGTCGGTGAGCGTCACTCGGACATCGACGACGGGGTACCCGGCTCGCGGGCCGTTGTCCATCGCGTCCTCCACGCCCTTCTCGACCGCGGGGATGAACTCGGTGGGGACGGCCCCGCCCTTGATCTTGTTGACGAAGTCAAAGCCCTCGCCCGGCGCCGGCTCGACGTCGATGTAGACGATGCCGTACTGGCCGGAGCCGCCGGTCTGGCGCACCAGGCGCCCCTCGACGTGCTCGGCGGTGCCTCGGATCGTCTCCCGGTAGGAGACCTGGGGCCGGCCGACGTTGGCCTCGACCTTGAACTCGCGCATCATCCGGTCAACCAGGACCTCGAGGTGCAGCTCGCCCATGCCGGAGATCTCGGTCTGGCCGGTCTCCTCGTTGGTCTGGACCTGGAACGTCGGATCCTCCTCGGCCAGGCGGCCGAGCGCCACCGACATCTTCTCCTGGTCGGCCTTGGTCTTGGGCTCGATCGCGACCTTGATGACCGGCTCCGGGAACTCGATCGTCTCCAGCCGGATCGGCCGGTCCGGGGCGGCCAGCGTGTCGCCGGTCACGACCTGCTTGATGCCCACGGCGGCGGCGATGTCGCCGGCGTAGACCTCCTTGATCTCCTCGCGCTCGTTGGCGTGCATCATCAGGATCCGGCCGATGCGCTCGGTCCGGCTCGTGTTGACGTTGAGCACGCGCGACCCCGCCTCCAGGCGGCCGGAGTAGACGCGGAAGTAGGTCAGCTTGCCGACGTACGGGTCGGCCATGATCTTGAACGCCAGCGCCGCGAACGGCTCGTCGTCGGACGCCGGCCGGGTGGCCGGCTGGTCCTCGGCGTCGCCCTTGGCGGGCTCCAGACCCTCCACTGCCGGCACGTCTAGTGGGCTGGGCAGGTAGTCGAGGACCGCGTCGAGCAGCGGCTGGACGCCCTTGTTCTTGAAGCTGGAGCCGCACAGGACCGGCGTCAACTCGATGGCCAGCGTCACCTTGCGAATGGCCTGCTTGAGCCGGGCCACCGGGATCTCCTGGTCCTCCAGAATCATCTCCAGCAGCTCGTCGTCGAACTGGGCGACCTCCTCGAGCAGGTGCTCGCGCGCCTCGGCGGCGCGATCGACCTGGTCGTCCGGGATCTCCGTGATCTCCCAGTCCTTGCCGAGCTCGTCCTTGTAGATGATGGCGTGGTTCTCGACGAGGTCGATGATCCCCTGAAACTCGGACTCGGCGCCGATCGGCAGCTGGATCGGCACCGGCCTGGCCCCGAGGCGGTCGACCATCGTCTGGACGCCGCGGGCGAAGTCGGCACCGATGCGGTCCATCTTGTTGATGTAGGCGATGCGCGGGACGTGGTACTTATCGGCCTGCCGCCACACCGTCTCCGACTGCGGCTCGACGCCGGCCACCGAGTCGAACAGCGCGATCGCGCCGTCGAGGACGCGCAGCGAGCGCTCCACCTCGACGGTGAAGTCGACGTGGCCCGGCGTGTCGATAATGTTGATCCGGTGGTCCTTCCACGTCGCCGTGGTGGCCGCCGAGGTGATGGTGATGCCGCGCTCCTGCTCCTGCTCCATCCAGTCCATCACCGCCGCGCCCTCGTGAACCTCACCCATCTTGTAGGTCCGGCCGGTGTAATAGAGGATGCGCTCGGTCGTCGTCGTCTTACCGGCGTCGATGTGCGCCATGATCCCTATGTTTCGGGTCTTCTCGAGCGTGAACGTGCGTGCCATGGATCTGAAAGGTTGTGGGCTGAAGGCGAATGACCGATCGCAGTCATGAAAAAGGGCCCATAGGGCCCGGTCACGACGCGGATGTCGGCCACGGGCGGGTGTCTATGAAGTGGATGTCTCCATCGCGTGGATCCTCTGCGCCTGGGGTACAGGCACAGATGAACGCGTCCCGACCCGAGGCGGACATCGAATATAGCAGAGGCCCCCGGGGCTCCCGGGGGCGTTCGGACGCCGTTCCGGGGGGTCAAACGCGCCCGGCCGACCGGCCGGCGACCCCCCTGATCGCGGGCGTCGTGGTGGGCGCCCTGCTCCTGGTGGCGGCCGAGTTCGCGCCGCTCCTGCGGGTTCGTTCCGGCGCGTATCACGCAGGCGTCATCCAGACGATCCAGACCGGCTCCCATCACTCCTTTGCGCTCCTCCCCGTGGCGCTGCTCGCCATCGTGATGGCGGCGGCGGCCCGGGCCACCGGCAATCGCCTGGCGCTGGCCTCGATTGGGATCCTGGGCCTCGTCGCCCTGGGGATCGCGCTCCTCGGCGACCTGCCGGACGCGCATGCCGCCGGCCTCCTGCGCCAGGGCGGGACGTATGTCGAGGCGGTCTCGAGCGTGGCCCTCGGCTTCTATCTGGAGACCCTGGGAGGGGTCCTCCTGGTGCTCTGCGCCGGGGCCGGTCTCCTCCTCTCGGCGGCCCGCCGACCCCCCATTCGGCATACGACGATCGTCCGAGGACGGTCCGCTTCCTGACCGTCCTGGCCTCGGAAACGGTTTACCAACATCGCGCGCGTTACATTTAGAGAACGCGAGGGTTGTCCTACCGCAGCCCCCGGTCCCGTGCGGTAGGCAGCCCTCGCGTTTTTCATTGAGGGGGCGACCGTTGTCACACTCCCGCGGGGCGGCGCGAGACAGAGGTGATGGTGGCGATGAGCGCGCAGGACGACGATCTGCTCACCCGCTATGCCGCAGGGGACGCCGAGGCGTTCGTCGCCTTCTACCGCCGTCATCTGGCCATGGTGCTCGGCTTCTTCCTGCGCCGCACCGGCGATCCCGAGCTCACCGCCGACCTGACCGCCGAGGTGTTCGCGGCCGCGCTGCTGGCGGCCGAGCGCTATCGGCCCGGTGAGCGCCCGGCTCTGGCCTGGCTGTACGGGATCGCCGCGCACAAGCTGGCCGACAGCCGACGCCGCGGCCGGGTGGAGGACGCCGCCCGGCGCCGCCTGGCGCTGGAGCCCCTGACCATCGACGACGCGGACCTGGCCCGGGTCGAGGAGCTCGCCGCGGGAGGCGCGGGCGCCGCCGACACCGCCCTGCGGGAGCTCCCGGAGACTCTGCGCGGCGCGGTCGTCGCCCGCGTGTTCGAGGAGCGCCCGTATCCGGAGATCGCCGCCCGGATGCGCTGCTCGGAGCTGGTGGTGCGCCAGCGGGTCAGCCGGGGACTCAGGGCGTTGCGCCAACGCGTGGGAGGAGCGACGGATGACCCCGTTCTTTGACGACCTGGAACGCCAGCTGCACTCTGCGGCGCGGGCGCGTCCCGACGTCGCTGCGGACGCCCCGCCGGCGGCCCCGCGGCGGCGTCGGCGCTGGGGCTGGCTGGGCGCAGTGCCGGCGCTCGCCGCCGTCGCGGTCACCCGCGTCATCGCCGGCGCCGCCCTCCTCCTGTTCGGTCACCGGACCCCGCGCGCACCGGTGCAGCCGAGCAGCGGGCTCTCATCGACCCTCGTCCACACTCCCGCCCCCCAGCTTCGCCGTGAGCTCGCCTATATCCGGAGGGCGACCAGGCGCGTCCTCCAATCCCGGGCGTGTCAGACAACTGCGCCGGCCGGTCCGACGTTCATCCACGGCTCTCCCGACCGGACCCTGCTGTCGACCGTGGGGGTGCTGCGCCGGCCGGCGGAACCGAGCGACCGCCTGGCAGCCCAATGGCTGGGTGGCGACGGTCAGGTGTATGCCGGATTCATCCGTCGGTCCCTCATCGCCCGCGGGGTGTCCTACTACGTCATCGCGGCGCGCAACATCTTCTCCGCGTCGGTCCCGTCCGACCGATGCTTCGCGTTGCAGACCCAGGCGCTGCACACCTATGCGGGCAAGATCCCCGCCGCCCTGCGCGCCGCGACGCTGACGCTCCAGGCCCAGTTCATGAGCTATGACCGCAGGCTCATCTCGCGCGCCCCCGGGACGCCGTCTGCATGACAGCGATCGGCCGCAACGGAAGCGGCAGCACCGGTTGTGGGTACCCGGCCGCGGCGATCCGCAACGGCATCCCGCCCAGCAACGACCAGGGCACGCTCAGCGGCCTCGTGCCGGACGACGTCGCCTCCGTGACGCTGCGATTCCCGGCGGCGGGCCGACGTGCGGCCGTCACGGCCACCGCCCACGTCCACGGGAACGTCTACGCCGTCTTCGTACCGCAGCTGAGGTCCGAAGGACCGGGCAACGAGACGCCGCCTGTCCCCACCATCGTCTGGCGCTCCGCTCAGAGCCGCGTGGTCAAGACGATCAGGCCGCCGGGCCCGGGGGCGCGAGCCCGCTACTGCCGGCGCAATCCCGTTCCTTGCCTCCTCCTCGAAACCTCGTCCGCCGGCGGCACCGCCTCCGGCGAGAGCAGCTCAGCCTCGCCGAGCAGCACCACGGCTACCGCGGCGCCACCGAAGACCACGGCCACCTCGCGCGGCGGCTGACCCCACGGTCGGGCCCTCCCGACGCGATGAATCCTGATTCACAGGCGGGGGGTGCCCATGAATCAGGAAAGATCGGCGTCGGCGGCCCGCCGGGTGCGTCCTACCGGCGGAGCCGTCCTACCCGCCGGTGGGTCCTACCAGCGATAGTGGGCGAAGGCCTTGTTGGCCTGCGCCATGCGGTAGACGTCGTCCTTGCGCTTGAACGCGTTGCCCTGCTGCTGGGCGGCATCCAGGAGTTCGTGGGCGAGTCGCTGGGCCATCGTCTTCTCGCGGCGCTGGCGAGCGAAGTTGACGAGCCAGCGGACGGCGAGCGTGCGCGCCCGGCGGGCCGGCACCTCGACCGGCACCTGGTAGGTGGCACCGCCGACGCGGCGGGACTTGACCTCGAGCACCGGCGTCAGCGCCTTGATCCCGGCCTCCAACTGCTCGACGGCGTTCTTGCCGGAGCGCTCGCCGAGGATGGCCAGCGCGTCGTAGACGATCTTCTCGGCCACGGACTTCTTCCCGTCGAGCATCACCTTGTTGATGACCTGCTGGACGAGGCGATTGCGGTGAACGGGATCCGGCTCGACGGGCCGGATTTGGGCGGCAGCGCGACGCGGCATTACTTGGCCTTCACGCCGTACTGGGAGCGGGCCTTCTTGCGGTCGCTCACGCCGGCGGCATCGAGGGCTCCGCGGATGACCTTGTAGCGGAAGCCCGGGAGATCCTTGACGCGGCCGCCGCGGACGAGCACCACGGAGTGCTCCTGCAGGTTGTGGCCCTCGCCCGGAATGTAGGCGCCGACCTCCATGCCGTTCGTCAGCCGGACACGCGCCACCTTGCGCAGGGCGGAGTTCGGCTTCTTGGGCGTGGTGGTGTACACGCGGGTGCAGACGCCGCGCCGCTGGGGGGCGGCGACCTTCTTCTTGCGCCCCTTCCCGGACTTCAGGCCCGGGGTGGCGAGCTTCTTGGCCGGCTTCTTGCGGCCCTTGTTCACGAGTTGGCTGGTGGTCGGCATGCGGCGAGAGAAGTTAGCAGCCGTGCGCGGGTTGCGGGGTGCCGGCCGTTTAGGCCGGCACCCCCGCCAGAGCCACGTCGACGTTGACGTGCTTGACCCCCACCGCGTCGGCCACCGGGGCGTATGTGACCTCGCCCGCCGCCACGTTGACCCCCAGCTTCAGGCCGGGGCTCTCGGCCACCGCGCCGTGGACCCCGGAGGTCGCCAGGTGGACGATGAAGGGCATCGTCGCGTTCGTCAGCGCGTACGTCGATGTCACCGGGACCGCACCCGGCATATTGGCCACGCAGTAGTGCGTGATGCCGTCGACCTCGTACGTCGGATCGGTGTGGGTCGTCGGCCGCGAGGTCTCAAAGCAGCCGCCCTGGTCGATCGAGACGTCGACGAGCACGGCGTTGCGCTTCATCAGCCCAAGCTGCTCACGGGTGACGACGTGGGGCGCCTTGGCGCCGTGGACGAGGACGGCACCGATGACGAGGTCCATGTCAGGCAGGCGCTCCTCGATCGCCAGCGTCGAGGCAAAGCATGTGTCGGCCCGCCCGCCGAACGCGACGTCGAGTTCGCGCAGCCGGTCGATGTTGCGGTCATAGACGTAGACCGTGGCCTCCATCCCCACCGCAATGAACGCGGCGTTCATGCCCACCACCCCGCCGCCGATGACCATGACGTTGGCGGCGGCGACGCCGGGAACCCCGCCGAGCAGGATCCCGCGGCCGCCGAGCGGCTTCTCCAGCATGAATGCGCCTGCCTGGGTGGCGATCTTGCCGGCGACCTCCGACATCGGCGCCAGCAGCGGCAGCCGGCCGCGGGTGTCCTCCACCGTCTCATAGGCGATGCAGGTCGCCCCGGACTCCATGAGTCCCTGGGTCAACTCGGCATCGGCGGCCAGATGCAGGTAGGTGAACAGCACGTGGTCCGGCCGCAGTCGCTCGACCTCGACGGGCTGGGGTTCCTTGACCTTGACGATCATGTTCGCCTCGCCGAACACCGCGTCGGCATCCGGAAGGATCGTGGCCCCCTGGGCGACGTAGGCCTCGTCAGAGATGGCCGAGCCCTCGCCGGCGCCGCTCTGGACGAACACCGGGTGGCCGACGTCGACGAGCTCTCGCACGCCGGCCGGGGTCAGCGCGACGCGGTACTCGTCGGTCTTGATCTCAGTGGGGACCCCGACCTTCATGCCACCAGCTCCCGGCCCCGCAGGGCCAGCCAGAACTCGATCCGGTCACGGGCGCTCGACAGGTTGCGCCCTGTCAGCTCCTCCACCCGCCGGATCCGGTAGCGCAGCGTGTGCCGGTGGCAGTACAACCGCCGCGCGGCCCTCTCCCACTGACCGTTCTCCTCTATGAACGCTTCAAGCGAGCGCATCAGTTCACCTCCGTAGTGTCCTTCGCTGGCCTCTATCGGGCCGAGGATCGAGTCACAGAACAACCGCAGCGCCTCGTCCTCCTGCAGCGACAGCAGCAGCTGGAAGGAACCGAGGTCCTTGTAGGTGGCCACCTTGGGCCCCCCGTTCTCCACCGACGCCGCCGCGCCGTTCGGCGCCGCGTGCTCGAGGCCGAAACTGAGTGCCTCGACGGCGCACCGGGCCTCGTGGAACGTCCGGCGGGCGTCGGCCCCAGGCACGGGCCGTCCGACGCCCAGATTCACTCCTCGGCCGAGCGCCAGCGACAGCCGGCGCCCCACCCGGCGGGCCAGCGAGAACAGCTCGTCCTCGGCGGCCGGTTGGGCCGGGATGAGCGCGCAGGTGACGGACCCGCCCACCCCGGTCGATGCCACCAGCCCCGGGGACGCCTCCTCGCGCAGGGCGAGAGCGAGCGCATCCTCCAGCTGGGTGGGCGAGCCCCGCCCCTGGCCGGCCCGCGGCACCACCACCGCGGCCACGCTCTGGGCGAGCCCAAACGGCTCGAGCCGCCGGGACAGCTCCGGCCCGGCGAGCTCGCCGCCGACGAGGGCGGCCAGGACATCACCGGCCAGTCGCCGCTCGGTGTCCCCGGCGACGCGGCCGCGCAACAGCTCCAGCGCCACGATGGTGACGGCCTGATGGAGCGTCAGGCGGTCGAAATCCGACAGCGGCCCTGAGTCCTTGATCGCCACCAGCCAGGCCTCCGGGACCCGCTCGCCGCCGTCGACGACGGTGCCGCCCCCGGGGCCGCCGTCGGCGGCCACCGGCAACGCCAGCGAGCGGTCGGCCAGCCCGGTGTGCGAGGGCAGAAACGTCCGGCCGGCGTCACGGCGCTCGTAGAGCTCGGCCCGGATCGCGGCGACCTCGTCGGGCTCCAGCGAGCGGCGGAACGCCCGCTGGACGAGTGGCTCGCCGCGCCCGTCGAACACCAGCACCGCCGCACCGAGCAGAGTTGCCAGCGTCCCGGCCAGCGCCTCCAACCCCCGCTCGGAGAGCACCACGCGCTCCAGCCGCTCGTGGGCGGCCAGGGCCCGGCGCAGCACCGCGTACTGCTCGTTGACGAGCTGTGTGAACGCCGCCTCGGTGAGGGCGATGAACGGGACCTCATACGGCACCTCGAACACCGGGAACTCCCGCTCGGCGGCGGCCTGGAGCAGCGCTTCCGGCACCTCGTGGTGCCGGAAGCCGACGCCGAAGCCGAGCCCCGCCAGCTGGTGGTCGGCGACCCGGGCGAGGAACTCGCGCTGCTGCTTCGGCGTGTCGAGCGCCATCCCCGTCGTCAGCAGGATCTCTCCACCGGACAGCCACGGCGTCGGATCCTGCAGCTCGGAGATGTGCACCCACCGGACGGGGACGTCGATGGCCGCCTGCCCTGAGAGCAGCCGCACGTCGAGCCCCTGCAGCAGTTCCCTGACTGTGAGCATGTCCTCTGGCTTCTGTCTGCCGGATGCGCGCGGGCGCGAGCTACGCGAGGCTCTTCATCCGCTCGCCGGCCTCGGAGAGGACCGGACGCAGGATGCCCTCGATCTCCTCGAACTGCTTGGGCCCGGCGATCAGCGGCGGCGACAGCTGAATGACCGGGTCGCCGCGATCGTCGGCGCGGCAGATGAGGCCGCGGTTGTACAGCTCGGTCGACAAGAAGCCGCGCAGGAGCACCTCGGCCTCGTCGTCGGTCCACTGCGCGTCCGTGTCCTGGTCCTTGACGAGCTCGATGGCGTGGAAGTACCCGGCGCCGCGGACGTCGCCGACGATCGGGATGTCGCGTAGGGACTCCAGCATCTCCCGGAAGGCGCCCTCGTTGTTGCGGACGTTGTCGAGGATGCCCTCGCGCTCGAACGCGTCGAGGTTGGCGAGTGCGATGGCCGCGCACACCGGATGACCGGCAAACGTGAACCCGTGCGTGAAGCTGTTCGTGCCCTCCTGAAACGGCTCGAACACGCGGTCGGAGGCGATGACGGCGCCCATCGGGGCGTACGCGCTCGTCAGGCCCTTGGCGGTGGTGATCATGTCCGGGACGTAGTCGTAGCGCTCGGCGCCGAACCACTCACCGAGGCGGCCCCAGGCGCAGATGACCTCGTCGGAGATGAGCAGGACGTTGTACTCGTTGCAGATCTCGCGCACCCGCTGCCAGTAGCCCTCCGGCGGGGTGAAGCAGCCACCGGCGTTCTGGACCGGCTCCATGATGACCGCGGCGACCGTGTCCGGCCCCTCGAACTCGATCTTCTCGGCGATGGTGTCGGCGAGCTCCTGCGGTGAGAGCCCGTGGGGCATGCGGAAGGTGTTGGTGTTCGGCACATGGGTGCCGCCGGGGGTCAGCGGCTCAAACGGCGTCCGCAGGCTGGTGATGCCCGTCGCCGAGAGCGCGCCGAGGCTGGTGCCGTGGTAGGCGATCTCCCGCGCGACGACCTTCGTCTTGTTGGGGTTGCCGGTCAGCTTGTGGTACTGACGGGCGAGCTTGAGGGCCGACTCCACCGCCTCGGAGCCGCCGCTGGTGAAGAACACGCGGTTGAGGTCGCCGGGCGCCAGCTCGGCGATGCGAGCGGCGAGCTCAATCGCGCGCGGGTGCGCGTAGGACCAGTTGGTGAAGAAGCCGAGCTCCTTGGCCTGGTCGGCGCCGGCCTGGACGATGTCGGCGCGGCCATGGCCGATGTTGACGCAGAACAGAGCCGAGAGGCCGTCGAGGTATCGGTTGCCGCGCTCGTCGTAGACGTAGCAGCCCTCGCCGCGGACGATGATGGGCACCTCATGCTCGTCGTAGGCGGACATCCGCGTGAAGTGCATCCACAGGTGGCGGCGTGCGAGATCCTGCAGCGAGCTGTGCTCGGTCCGTACTTCCTGCTCGGTGCTAGCCATGAATCTCCTCCGAATTGACGCTGGGGTGCACGTAGGCCGTTTCGTACAAACGTAGCCGTCTGTGAGAGCGAGCACAATTGGCCGTGGGGGCGAACGCTCGCCACCGTACTGTACAAAGTGGCGAAGAGTGGTCCCTCAGGCGACGTGGACCTGACTACTCTCGCGCGATGGAACTCAACTACCACCGGGCGGGCAGCGGCGATCCCCTCGTCCTCATCCACGGGATCGGCAGCCGGTGGCAGATCTGGGAGCCGGTCCTCGACGCGTTGTCCGCCGAGTACGACGTGATCGCGCTCGACCTCCCCGGGTTCGGCCGGTCGCCGATGCCACCGCCCGGCACCCCGCCGGGGGCCACGTCGCTGACCACGCTGGTGGAGGCGTTCCTGGGCGAGGTCGGCTCCGAGTGGCCGCATGTGGCCGGGAACTCGCTGGGCGGGCTGATCGCGCTGGAGCTGGCGCGCCGGGGCGTGGCCCGTTCCGCCACCGCGCTGTCGCCTGCCGGATTCGCCAGCCCCGCCGAGATGATCTTCGCCCGCGGGTCGCTGTGGCTGGGCGTGCGGGGAGCCCGGCTGACGGCGTCCCACGCCGACCGCCTGCTGGCGCGCCCGGGCGCGCGCCGCCTCGCTCTGCGTCAGTTCTTCGAGCATCCGGAGCGGCTCTCGGCCGCCCAGGCGGGGGCGAGCGTGCGGGCATTGGCGGAGGCGCCGTGGTTCGACGAGACGCTACCCACGATCCAAGCCCGGGAGTTCTCCGGTGGATCGGAGGAGATCCGGGCGCCGGTGACGATCGCCTGGGGCGAGCGCGACCGGCTGCTGCTCCCCCGGCAGGCGCGGCGGGCCGCCGCCGAGATCCCCAGGGCGCGCGTGGTCATGCTGCGCGGATGCGGACACGTGCCCACGTACGACGACCCGGGGCAGGTCGCACGCGCCATCATGGGCACGGCCGCGCGCGCCTGACGCGGGCCTCGGCGAGCGTCATCGCCGGCGGCCCTCGGCGAGCGTCGCCGGTCGCCGTCAGCGAGCGGTGCCGGTCGCCGTCAGCGAGCGGTGCCGGTCGCCGTCAGCGAGCGGTGCCGGTGGCCCTCAGGGCGCGTCGCCGGTGGCGACCGGCCGCGAAGGATCGGCGATCCACTCGCTCCACGAGCCGGCATACAGGGACGCCGAGATGCTGGCGGTCGCGAGCGCGAGCACCTCGTGGGCGGCCGACACGCCTGAGCCGCAGTAGACGCCCACCGGCGTGTCCGGGCCGATGCCGGCCGCGGCGAGCTCGCGCCGAAGCTCGGCCGGCTCGCGGAAACGCCCGGAGGCGTCGGCGTTGAGGGCCATCGGACGATTCCGGGCGCCGGGGATGTGACCGGCGACCGGGTCGATCGGCTCGGCGTCGCCGCGGAAGCGCTCCGGAGCACGGGCATCCAGGAGCACGCCCTCGCGCGCCAGCGCGGCGGCCCCGCCGGCGTCGAGCAGCGGCATGTGCCCCGGCGTCGCCGTGAAGGTGCCCGGCTCCGGAGCGCGGGGGTCGCCGGTCGAGCGATTCCCGCCCGCGCTCACCCAGGCGGCGAGCCCCCCGTCGAGCACCCGCACGTCCGGATGACCGTAGTAGCGCAGCACCCACCAGCCTCGCGCCGCCGCCATGCCGGTGGCGGCGTCGTAGAAGACGACCGGGCGATCGCTCCTGACCCCGGCGCGGCGCATCGCCGCGGTGAACGCCTCCCGGCCGGGCAGCGGGTGGCGGCCGCCGCGGCCCGGGGGTGCCGCCAGGTCGCGGTCGAGGTCGACGAACACCGCACCGGGGATGTGGCCGGCCGCGTAGGCGTCTGGCTGGGCACCGGTGGCGAGCCCCCACCGGACGTCCAACAGCGTCACGGAGCCGAGGTTGCCGGCGAGGTCTCCGGCTGAGACGAGCGTCACCGGCAAGGTTGTACTCGACGTGGGCGACAAACGTGACCGGACAGGGCAACTTTGTCGCCAGCGTCGCCCGCTAGATGGCGTCGCCCGCTCGGTGGCGTCGCCGCTAGACGGCGTCGCCCGCTAGACGGCGGCGGCGAGGGCCGGACCCGCGGCGCGGGTCGGCGCCGGCGTCAGCCAGGCGGCAAAGAGGACGAGGGCGAACGCGAACACCTCGGCGGCGAACATGACGGGCTGCGCCGAGAGCGGATCGCCGAAGACCAGGATCCCGCCGACGATCCCGGAGACGTTGGCGGCGGTGCCCGTGACCGCGATGACCGGAACGGCGTCGCCATCCTGAAGGCCCTTGGCCGAGACATAGAAGGAGAGGACCGAGGCGCCGATGGCGACGACCATCCACGGGCTGAGCAGGCCCAGGGCACCGTGGGCCCCCACCATTCCCGACAGCGCCTTGATGGCCACGTCGGAGACGCCGAACAGGATGCCGGCCGCGGCCCCCAGCATGAACCCGTGATGCTCCTCCGGGACGCCGATCCGCGGACCCATGATGAGCAGCGACCCCACGACGAGCAGAGCGGCCTCGAAGGCCGCCATCGCCGGCGCCGAGAAGTGGGAGTGGGCGCCGCGCACGGTGGGCAGGCTGAACGCCAGCAGGATTAGGCCCGCCGCGGTCAGGACGATCCCCGCCCACTGCTTGCGGGAGATGCTCAGGCCGAAGGCGCGCTCGGCCATGACGGCCAGCAGCACGACGCCACCGGCGAGGACCGCCTGGACGAGCGAGAGCGGGGCGACGGACATGGCCGCCACGTGGAAGCCCCAGGCGAGGGAGCCGATCCCCCAGCCGATCGAGAAGATCTTGTTGCCGAACAGCGACTTGGCGCACCGCCACGGATGGCGGATGTCGACGGCCGGCGCTGCGCAGGCTCCGCGATGCTTGAACAGGAAACCGACGTTGGTGGTCAGGGCGCAGGCGAGCGCGAGCGCGATGCCGAAGCTGGGGTTCATTGAAAGGAGACTCTGGATCTGGAAGGAGACGAGGCCGACCTCTGCCTCAAGCTTTCTTTCTCACTCGGCATCTGCCGAAACCGGCTTGAGTACTTTCTGGTCTCGTGCGCGGCTGCCTGGACGGCCGCCTCCCAGGAGGACACACGCTGGCGGGGCCACCTTAAGCCTCGTTATGTGCCGTCTATGCAACCACCGATCCTTCTCATCGACATCGACGGCGTGATCTCGCTGTTCGGCTTCGATCCGGGCGCCCCGCCGGAGGGAAAGTTCCTGCTCGTCGACGGCATTCCGCACTTTTTGTCGTCGGCCGTGGCGGGGCGGCTCCAGCGGCTGAGCGCCCACTTTGAGCTGGTGTGGTGCAGCGGCTGGGAGGAGAAGGCCGACGAGTACCTGCCGCTGGTGCTGGGCCTGCCGGCCGGCCTCCCCCACCTCACTTTCGACGGCCCCGGCGGGGGGCGCCACTGGAAGCTGGCCGCGATCGAGCGCTATGCCGGACCCCACCGCGCGCTCGCCTGGATCGACGACGCCTTCGACGACAGCTGCCACCGATGGGCGACGCACCGCCCCGGCCCCACCGAGCTCGTCCTCTCCGACCCGGCGGTCGGACTGACCGAGTCGCAGGCGGCGCACCTCAGGGTGTGGGCCCAGGCCCTCGCACCACACCCGGATGAGGCGGGCGGCGCCTAGCTACCCGCCGTCGTTGAGCAACTCGACAGCGGCCAGATTCCAGCGATCCGAAGCCGGGGCCGTGTCGTCGACCGTCACCGTCGATCCGGCTGCAGCCGTGGGGACGTTGGTGTACTGGCTCCAGTAGTCGTCACCGGCGCTGGTGTTCGTCCATTGGTCCAGCATCGTCCAGCCGCCGGGCAGGGTGCGTGGGATGGCGTTATCCCAATCGTTGCCCACCCCGAAGACGAGCGACGTGCTGCCCTTGGTCGTGAGATTCACGCTGGGGGCGCCCGACACGCCGGAGGCGCCGGCGGTGGCCCCGGTCCCGCTGACGCCGCCCTCCATGGCGATGACGGTCAGGTCCTGGGCGTAGCCGCCCTTGGACTCCGTCGAGGTGACGGTGGCGTTGCTGAGCACGCTCGGCGCGGGCGCCTCCCACACCTCGCTGTCACCCGGCTGGCTGTTCTGGCGTTTGACGAGGGTCCAGGTGAGCCCCGCGCCGGTCACCGCGACCTTCTGGGCGCCGGAGGCCTGGGGACCGTCGGCGGCGACAAATGCGACCAGGACCTCCCCGGCCATCGCGGTGTGGAAGGCGGGCGTGATGACCTTCCCGTTGCCGTGCACGCTCGCCTGGGCCTGCATGACGAAGCACGTCATCGGCGGCGCCGGGTTCTGCACGGTGACGGTGACCGGGGACGACGTGCCGACGTTGCCACTGGTGTCGGTCGCCTGGGCCGACAGAACGTGGGTCCCGGCGGTGACCTTGGTGGTGTCCCAGCTGATCGCGTAGGGGCCCGAGCTCACCGGGCTGCCCAGGGGCTGCCCGTCGAGGAAGAACTGGACAGAGGCCACGGCGACATTGTCGGCGGCATTCGCCGCCACCGGCGTCGTGCCGGAGACGGTCTGGCCGTTCGTGGGGTTCGTGATGCTGACCGTCGGCGGCGTCGTGTCGCCGCCCCCGCCGCCCCCTCCGGAGACGACGGTGACCGTGACCGGCGAGGCGGTGGCGACGTCGCCCTGGGAGTCCGTCGCGCGCGCGCTGAGCGTGTGCGTTCCCAGCGGGGTGCTGCCGACCGTCCAGGTGTACGAGTAGGGCGGGGTCGTCACCGGGGTGCCGAGGGGCTGCCCGTCGAGGAGGAACTGCACCGCGGTGATGCTCGCGCCGGCGGCGGCCGATGCGGAGGCCTGGAGGGTGACGGTGCCGGAGACGCTGGCGCCGCCGGCCGGACTGACCATGTTCACCGTCGGTGGCGCCGTGCCCGGATTCGTCTGGGAGAGGACGCTCACGGCGCCTCCGCTGATCTGCAGCTCGGTGTCAGTGACGTTGTTGTCCGGATTGCTCTCAGTGATGACGTGCTGGGGGTCGACGATGCCCTGCAGGATGTAGGTGCCGTCGGGTACCCCGGTCAGATCGATGGGCTGTCCGCTGTCGGTTTGGTCGTATTCGTCGCCCCAACCCACCGACCAGCCGAGCGGGTCGGACGCGTTCGTGCAGTTCGATTGCGGGATGTAGGTCTGGTTGGGCGTGTTGGGCACGCCTCCCACATACGTGTCGCCGGTGATGCAGTAGTCGGACTTGGGACTGGTGGCCACGACGCTCCCCATCGAGCCGTCCGCGTTGACGTTGTTGAGCGTGAACTTCGTCAGCGGGAACTGGTAGTCCGAGGGCGAGACGAAGACGCCCGTGGCCGCGACCGGAACGCTGTAGTCCTTGGTCCAGACGCCCGGACCGGTGCTCTGGTAGATCTCCTGGGTGAAGGTGGCCGTCCCGGTCCTGGAGTCGTAGGTGGGATCGATCTCGAAGGGGCCCGCCCCCGCGTCCCAGGTGATGTGGGTGAACTGGAGCTGGCGGTGGCCGGTGGAGGTGTTGGTACCGATCGAGATCGCGCCTGTCGGCACCTCGAGCTGGAGATCCGGCAGCGTCACGTTGCTCGGCAGGGTGGTGAGGGTGCTGTCGCTCGACGTCGCCGTGTTGCCCACGCTCCCGGTCGATTGGACCTGGAAGTGGTACGTGGTTGCCGGCTGCAGCCCGCTCAGGGTCTGTGAATGGTTGGTCACCTGGATGTCGTCGAGCGTCGTGCTCTGGCCGTAGCCGGCGGTCGTCCCGTAGAAGACCTGCGAGCTGGACGGGATGTCCGTCGTCCAGCTGATCGTCGCGCTCGTGGAGGTGATGCCGGTGGCGGCCACGCCGGTGATCTGGGGCGGGCTGGTCGATGCCGCCGGGGTGGTGACGTTCGCCGGGCTCGACGGTTGTGAGACGTTGCCGGCGGCGTCAAACGCGGTCACCGTGTAGGCGTAGCTCGTCGACGGGCTCACGGTGGTGTCCGCGTAGGTCGTCCCGGTCGCGCTGCCGACCACGTTGCCGTTTCTCAGGACGTCGTAGCCGGTGACGCCGATGTTGTCGGTGCTCGCCTGCCAGCTCAGATCGACCTCGTTGGAGCCCTTCGCCGTCGCGGTGAGGTTCGCCGGCGCGGTCGGCGGCGTGGTGTCGACGGTCGCCGGGCGGATCTCGACCGTCGAGAAGTCCCAATGGCGCGGCTTCTCAGTCGAATGCGCCGTGGCGCCCGGCCCCGGAGCGGAAGCGTTCGAGCCCTGGCTGGACCTCGGCCAGCGATCGGCGGCCGTGGGCCAGTTCGTTGGCCATCGCGGCCTCCTCGGAGAGCCCGGCCTGCTCGAGCACCGACAGCCGGTCCTCGCGCAGGCAGGTCTGGGGGAACCGGGACAGCTCGACCGCGAGCTCACGCGCGGCCACCAGGGCCTGACCCCGGGGGACCACCCGGTTGACCAGACCGATCCGCTCGGCCTCGGCCGCGCCGACCGGCCGTCCGGTGAGGATCAGGTCCATCGCTCGGCTGACGCCGATGAGGCGCGGGAGCCGGACGGTGCCGCCGTCGATCAGCGGGACCCCCCATCGCCGGCAGAACACGCCGAACACCGCGCCCTCCTCAGCGACGCGCAGATCGCACCACAGAGCGAGCTCCAGCCCGCCGGCGACCGCGTGGCCGGCGACGGCAGCGATGACAGGCTTGGTCAGGCGCAGCCGGGTCGGCCCCATCGGACCGTCACCGTCGTCGGAGACGACGTTCCCGGCCTCCGAGCCGACGGCCTTGAGATCGGCGCCGGCGCAGAAGACCCCGCCCTCACCGTGCAGGACAGCGACCGCCGCCCCCGTGTCGGCGTCAAACGCCCGGAAGGCGGCCGCCAGGGCGGCGGCGGTCGGCCCGTCGACGGCGTTGCGCCGCTCCGGGCGGGACAGGATGACGGTCGTCACCGGGCCGTCGCGCTGGACCCGGACGCCGGCCGGGGTCATCGCGCGCCGACCGCCCGGGCGACGAACGTCCGCAGCGCCTCGAGGATCTCGTCCGCGTCCGGGGCTCCGGTGGACAGCGGCGACAGCGGGCCCACCAGCGCCTCGCCGCAGCCGCCCACGAGCGCCGCCGCGGTCAGCCGGATGTCCTGCGCGGGGAGCTCGCCGCCGCTGATGCCGGCCGCCAGGCCGGTCGCGATCAGCTCCGCATAGCGTTCGCGGTAGGCGATCCGCTCGGCGTCGACGCGCGGATCGACCGGCTCGGCGATCAGCGCCCAGGCCAGGCGCCGGTTGCGCAGCGCACGCCGGGCGAATGTGGTCAGGACCGCCTGCAGCCGATCGGCGGCGGGAGCGGACTCCCCCATCTCGGACGCCGCGGCCCGCATTGCCCGCTCCTCGCGCTCGCACACCGAGCGGAAGACCTCGACGAACAGCTCCTCCTTGGAGGCGAAATGCCGGTACAGCGTGCCGGCGGCCACCCCGGCCCGGTCGGCGATGGCGGCAACGGACGCCGCGGCGTATCCCCCCTCCTCGATCAGCTCCCGGGCGGCGGCCAGGAGGCGGTCGCGGGTTGTCGGCGCCAGCGTGCCCACGCCGTCACTCCGCGAACGCGGAGTCGTCGAACGGTATGTCCCGTGTGCGGACGGCGGCGCGGAAGCCCTCCCGGGCGGCCAGCGCCTGAAAGGCGTAGCCCTCCTCGGTGTGACGCGCGATGCCGTCGAACACCGTGCCCAGGACCTGCGTCGTGTGCAGACCCTGCGCATACAGCGACTGGTTGACGAGGAGCTTCATCATCCGCAGCTGGTTGACCGGCAGCCGTGCGATCCGCTCCACCAGGGCCTCGGTCCGCTCCTCCAGAAGCCGCGCGGGCGGCGCCTCGACCGCCAGTCCCCAGTCCAGGGCCTCGGCCCCGGACAGGCAGTCGCCGGTGAACAGCAGCCGCTTGGCCCGCTGCGCCCCGAGCCGGTGAGCCCACATCGATGTGGTGGGCGCTCCCCAGACGCGGGCGGGCGGGTAGCCGATCCGGGCATCGGCGGCCACCACCAGCAGGTCGGCGCACAGCGCCAGGTCGGTGCCCCCGGCCACGCAATAGCCGTGGACCTTGCAGACGACAGGCTTGCCGCAGGCAAACAGCGACATGAACGACCGGACGTTGCGGCTCATCATCGCGTAGTCGACCATCGGGTCCCAGGTGCCGTCCGGGTCATGGTTGGCCCGCATGACGCGAGGGTCAAGCGGGGAGCCCGCGGGCGCCCCCTCATCGCCAACCGCTCCCTGGCCCTCCGCACTCTCCACCAGGTCATACCCGCCGCAGAACCCCGTCCCGGCGCCGGCGAGAAGCAGGACATGGATGCCGGGATCGAGGTCGGCCTGCTCCACGAGGCCCTCCAGTTCATTCAGGAGCGCGCGGGTGAGCGCGTTGCCTCGCTCCGGCCGGTTGAGCGTCAGGCGGGCGATGCGGCCCGTCGTCTCGTACCGGATCGAGCTCACGCCGGCAGGGCGCGGTCGATGATCGCCACGGCATCGACACCGGCCGGCAGGGTCCCGTACACCCGGCCGCGATCGCCGTCCAGGCGCCCGGCGCAGAACCCGTCGGCGACCGGGGCCGGGGCGTGCCGGACGAGCAACGACGCCTGGAGGGCGAGGGCCAGGTCCTCGACGAGCCGGCGGGCGCCGAACTGGCTGTCGTACAGGGTCTGCTCCGGGGACTCGGCGCCGGTGAACACCTCCTCCACGCGCGTGCGCACGCCGCGCAGGTGGGCGTCGAGACGGGGATCGGCGCCGGCGGCGAGCTCGCACTCGGCCAGGAACGCCGGCAGCCCCTCCGGCTCCTTGATGACCGCCCGCAGCACATCGAGCGCGGCGACGTTGCCCGAGCCCTCCCAGATCGAGTTCAGCGGCGAATCCCGGAACAGCAGCGGCATGCCCGAGTCCTCGACGAAGCCGTTGCCGCCCAGGCACTCCAGCGCCTCGGCGGCGTGGGGCGCGGCCCGCTTGGTGACCCAGTACTTCATGACCGCGGTGGCGAACCGCCGGAACGCTCCCTCGGCCTCGTCGTAGGCCCGCGCCACCCGCAGCGCCGCGGCCGTCGCCGCCTCGGACTCGAGCGCCAGGTCGGCGAGAACGTTGCGCATCGCCGGCTGATCGGCCAGCAGCGCTCCGAACGCGCTGCGGTGGCGGGCGTGGTGGATCGCCTCCAGGGTCCCGCGGCGGATGGAGGTGGTGGAGCCGAGCAGGCAGTCCAGACGCGTGTGGTTGACCATGCGGATGATGGCGGGGACGCCGCGCCCCTCCTCGCCGACGAGCCGCCCCCGGGCGCCGCGGAACTCGACCTCGGAGGATGGAAGGGAGCGGGTGCCGAGCTTGTCCTTCAGCCGCTGGAACTCCATGCCCGGCCCCCGCTCGACGAGGAAGCAGGACAGGCCGCCGCGGGCCTGGGCCAGCACCAGGAAGACGGCGCACGGCGGATAGGAGCAGAACCACTTGTGGCCGTGGAGCTCGTAGGCGCCATCTCCGGCCGGCTCGGCACGGGTGATGTTGGCGCGGACGTCGGACCCGCCCTGGCGCTCGGTCATCGCCATCCCGGCGAGCGCGCCGCCTGCGTAATCCGGCAGCGTCAGCCGCGGCTCCCATTCGGCGGCGAGCTCCGGGGCCGCATCGCGCAGGGCGGGCACCGCCGCGTACGTCATCGAGACCGGGCACATGACTCCGGCGTCGGCGTTGCTCCAGAGCATGAACATGGCAGCCCGGACCACGTGAGCCCCGGGACGCGGGTCCCGCCAGGGGAGACTGTGGATGCTGCGCTCCACCGCGCCGCCGAGCAGCCAGTGCCAGGACGGGTCGAGCTCGACGGCATCGATGCGGTTGCCGTACCGGTCATGGGTGGTGAGCCGGGGCTCGTTGCGCTCGGCGCGGCGGCCGTGCTCGGCCGCTTGGGCGCTGCCGGCGGTCGCCCCCGCCTCCCGGGCGAGCGCCGACCCCCACTCGCCGCCCTCGCGATCCATCGCCTCCTGGAGGGGGACATCGAGCTCGAACAGGTTCGCCGGCTGCAGCGGCGGAGGCTGGTTGAGGACCGTGCGGGCCGGGTTGCCGACCTCGAGGCCACTGGTGGCTGTGGTCATGTCGATTCCTCCTCGTCCGCGGTCATCACGCCGCCGCGGTGGCCATCGTGCGCTCGGCGACGCGATCGGTGGCGTCATGGGTGCCGCCGAGCAGTCGCCGGGAGAGCTGGGCGCGCCGGAAGAACAGCGGCGCGTCGTGCTCCCAGGTGGCACCGATCCCACCGTGCACGTTGATCATCGCGCGGGCGGCGAAGTCCAGCGCCGAGCCCGCGGCGCTCCGGGCGGCACTGGCCGCCAGCGCGAACTCCTCCGGCCTTGCCTCGCGGGCCCATCCGGCGAAGTACTGGAGCCCGCGGGCGTTCTCGAGCCGGCGCAGGACCTCGGTCAGCTCGTGCTTGATCGCCTGGTAGGAGCCGATGGCGCGGCCGAACGTGAACCGCTCCTTGGCGTAGGCAACGCTGACGTGCAGGCAGGTCTCGGTCGCGCCGATCGACTCGGCCGCAATCAGGGCGTGAGCGAGATACCAGGCGTCGGCGAGGACGCCACAGTCCACGCCGAGCCGTCGCCCGCGCGCGCCCGTGAACGTGACGTGTCCCAGTGAGCGCGTGGCGTCGTAGCGCATGACCCGTTGCACGGCCACGCCGCCGGCCTCCGGGTCGACGGCGACACCGACCGGCTGGCCGTCCACGTCGGCGCCGACGACCACCAGCAGGTCCGCGGCCGGCGCGTCCGGAACGAAATGTGCGGCCCCGTCGAGCACCACCTGGTCGCCCTCGATCCGCGCCCGCGGCGCGCTCGGACGAGTCAGGCCGGACGCCGGGTCGGCCGTCCAGCCGCCGATGAGATCGCTCGGCGGACGGGCCGGCACGTATGCCGGTCGCTGCTCGCCGGAGGCGATGGCCTCCAGGGCCGGGTCACCGGCGGCATCGAGGATGGCGGTGGCGGGCAGGAGGCCGAGCAGGGGCACCCCGGCGAGCACGCGGCCGCACTCCTCGGCGATCAGCAGCGCGTCGAACGCGCCGAGCCCCGCCCCACCGGACTGCTCGTCGATCAACAGCCCCGGCCACCCGGCCTCGACCGCGGTCGGCCACAGGTCCGGGAGAGCGGCCCGGTCCTCGAGGGCGTTGCGGGCCGCCTCGATCGTCTTGAACCGGCTCAGGGCGCCCCGCGCCGCCTCGCGGAGGAATTCCTGCTCGTCGGAGAGTGCGAAGTTCATCGTGCCGCCGCCTCCTTCTCGAGCGCCCGCAGTTCGGAGAACGGCACGCCCTTGTCCAGCCGCGGCTCCGGCGGCAGGCCGAGAACGCGCTCGCCGATCGTGTTGCGGAGAACCTGCTCGGTCCCGCCGGCCGACTTGAGGCCCGGCAGGAACGAGATCAGGTAGCTCCACTCGTTGTCGGTCTCGAGCGCCTCCGGCCCAACGACGTCGGCGGCGAGGTCGGTGGCGGCGATCGCGGCGTTGACCATCGTCACCTTGGCCAGCCCGGCCTCCGGCCCGGGGATCTGCCCGCGGGACAGCGCGGTCAGGGCGCGGTAGCCGTTGTAGCGCACCGCCAGCAGATCGGTGATGACCGTGCCCAGCCGACGCCGGGCGTCGGCGTCGCGACGGGCGCCCTCGTCGCCGGCGAGCGTCTCGGCCAGCCGCGCCGGCGATCCGAACGACTCCGAGCCGAAGCCGATCGTCAGCCGCTCGTACATGAGCACCGTCAACGCGGTTCCCCAGCCGTTGCCGACGCCGCCCACCACCGCGTCCGCCTCCAGTCGCACGTCGTCGAAGAAGACCTCGTTGAACTCCGCCTCACCGGAGATCTGGCGCAGCCCCCGGACGGTGACACCGGCGGCGTCCATGGGCACGATGAACATTGTCAGCCCCTTGTGCTTGGGCACGTCGGCGTCGGTCCGCGCCAGCAGCAGGCCGAACGAGGCGAACTGCGCGTTCGTCGTCCACACCTTCTGCCCGTTGAGCGTCCAGCTCCCGTCATCGCTGGCACGGGCCCGCGTCTGGACCGCGGCCAGGTCCGAGCCCGCGCTCGGCTCCGAGAACATCTGGCACCACACCTCGTCGCCGTGGAGCATGGGGCCGAGATGGCGCGACTTCTGCTCGTCGCTGCCGTGAGCGATCAGACACGGACCGAGCATGCCGATGCCGATGACGTCGAGGATCCCGGGCACCTGCGCCCGCGAGATCTCCTGGTTGACCGTCACCTGCTCGATCGGCCCCAGCCCCCGGCCGCCGAACTCCGCCGGCCAGCTCACCGCCGCCAACCCGGCCTCGGCCAGCTTGCGCTGCCAGCCGCGCCGGGCGTCGACGTAGGCGGGATCCTCGTAGGAACCGGACCGGGCCGGCGCCTCAGTTCGATGAGCCTCCAGCCAGTCCCGGGCGTGGGCTCGGTACTCGGCCTGCTCCGGCGTGTCGTTCAGGTCCACTCTCTGTGCTCTCCCTCGCTCGGCCCTCTGTGAATCCGGATTCACAATGTTACCGGGGGCCGCGCTGCGAGAATGCCGGCGTGAGCTCACCCCCCTTCATCCACGAGCGCGCCCTCGTCGAGACCGACGCCGTCGGCGCGGGCACCCGGATCTGGGCGTTCGCCCACGTCATGCCGGGCGCCGTCATCGGCGCCGAGTGCAACATCTGCGATCACACGTACATCGAGGGCGACGTCGTGATCGGCGACCGGGTCACCGTCAAGTCAGGCGTGTACCTGTGGGACGGCCTGCGGGTGCAGGACGATGTCTTCATCGGCCCCCAGGCCACGTTCACCAACGACCTGATGCCGCGCAGCCGCCGACCGTTTGCGCTGCAGGAGACGACCGTGTCGCGGGGCGCCAGCATCGGCGCCGGCGCGGTCATCCTCCCCGGGGTGACGATCGGCGAGCGCGCGATGGTGGGCGCCGGCGCCGTGGTCACCAGGGACGTGCCGGCCGACACCGTCGTCGTCGGCAACCCGGCGCGCGTCATCCGGTCGCTGGCCTGACCCCCGGCCCAGTAGGGACGGCCATCTCCGCCAGAGGTGCCCGGCGCACCCGGGGCGAGGGGTAACCGGGCATCGCTCTGGCAGAGACCTTTGCCCGCAGGCGCTCAGGCGAGCGCCAGGGCCCGGCGAGGCCGCAACTGATCATTCATCTCGCCACAGTCGAGCGCGATCTCACGCCCGCCCTGGGACTGCGACAGATCAGCCGCCTCGACGATCCGAACGACGCTGCGGGCCAGCGCCGTGTGGAAGCGCATCGACTCGCCCGCGCGAATCGCGTGGAGGAAGTCGCCCAGCTCCAGACTGAGCGGCTCGTGCGATTCGATCTTCGGCGAGACGATGTCGCCGGCGCGATAGGACAGGTGGTACTCGCCGAACGTCTCCGGGTCGCGATAGACGACGCCGCGATCGAACAGCCGCACCGGCTCGGTGGCGCCGTCGTCGTAGGTCACCATACGCTCGCTGCCGACGAGCACCGTCCGCCGGAGTTTGCTCGGCGCCAGCCAGCTGAGCTCGACGTTGGCCACGATGCCGGAGGCGAACGTCAGCGTGACGAACGCCACGTCGGCGATCCCCGGGACGATCGAGTCGCGGCCCACGGCGCGCACGGACGTGGGCAGCTCGCTCAGCCAGTAGAGCAGAATCGAGAAATCGTGCGGGCCGAGGTCCCAGATGACGCTGACGTCACGCTGGTGCAGGCCGAGATTGACCCGGCTGGAGGAGATGAAGAAGATGTCGCCCAGCGTGCCCGCCTCGATCATGCGCTTGATCGCGCGCACGGGCGGGCTGTAGACGAACGTGTGCCCACACATCAGCACCCGCCCGCGTTCGGCGGCCATCGCGGCCAGGTCGTCGGCGAGCTCGGTGGAGGGCGCCAGGGGCTTCTCCACGAACACGTGCTTGCCGGCCTGAAGCGCCTTCGCCGCCAGCGCATAGTGGGTGTGAACGGGCGTGGCGATGATCACTGTCTCGACGGCGGGATCGGCCAGGACGCGATCGAAATGCGTCGTCGTCCGGGTGGCCGGGTACCGGCGGCGGAAACGCTGCAGGCGCTCGCGGTCGAGATCACAGATCCACTTGACATCCGCCTCCGGCTTGTCCGCCAGGACCCGCAGCAGGTTGGGCCCCCAGTATCCGAGGCCCACGACCGCCACCCCAGTCGGATCCGCCGAGTCGTCCAGCTTCCGGTTGACCACATTCACGCTCACCGTCACCCCCCCATCACTTGTGCTGTTTGAACCGCCTCGGCAACCCGCTCTATCTCGAGCGACGTCAGGTCTGGATGCATCGGCAGCGACAGGCCCTCGGCCGCCCACGCCTCCGCCACCGGCAGATCGGCGTAGCGCAGCGGCGCGCCCGTCCAGGCCGCGTGCTGGTGGACCGCATGGGCGTAATGAATCCCGGTCTCGATGTCCGCCGCCTGGAGCTCCGCCGCCACCCGGTCACGATCCTCGAACCGCGCCGGGAACAGGTGGTAGATGCACGGCGACTCCGGCCGCTCCTCCAACAGGCGCGTCGAGCCGGACAGCTGCTGCCGATACTCGGCGGCACGCTCCCGGCGCGCTGCATTCCAGGCGTCGAGGTACTCGAGCTTGACGCGCAGGAACGCCGCCTGCAGCCCATCGAGCCGCTCGTTGTAGCCGATCTCGACGTGCTCGCCCTTCGTGCGCTGACCCAGGTTGCGCAGGCGTCGCAGACGGCTCGCCAGCAGCGCGTCGTTTGTGCCCACGGCACCACCGTCGCCGAGGGCGCCGAGGTTCTTGCCGGGATAGAACGAGAAGCCGGCGGCGGCGCCCAGCGAGCCAACGGGGCGCCCCTTGTAGCGCGCGCCCGCCGCCTGCGCCGCGTCCTCCAAGACGAGCAGGCCCGCGGGACGGGCAAAGGCGGCGATCGCGTCCATGTCACACGCCTGGCCGTACAGGTGCACAGCGATGATCGCTGCGGTCCGCGGGCCGACGGCAGCCCGGGCGGCGTCCGGATCGATCAATCCGGTGTCGTCGAGGACGTCGCAGAGCACCGGCGTCGCTCCCACGTGGGCAACGCAAAGCGCCGACGCGATGAACGTGTGCGCCGGCACGATGACCTCGTCGCCGGGCCCGATGCCGTAGGCGCGCAGCATGAGCGTCAGAGCCGCGGTGCCGGACGAGACGCCGACGCAGTGATCGACGCCGCAGTAGTCACCGAACATCCGCTCGAATTCCTCAACCTCCCGGCCGAGAGTGAATGCGCTCGAGTCCAGGAGGCGCTCGAAGGCGTCGTGCAGCTGCTCCTTGAGCGGTGCGTGCTGAAGATCGAGAGCCGCGAAGCGCACGCGTGCGTGCTCAACAGCGACCGCTGTGTCCGCGTTGTTCAAGAGGTGCCCCTGAGGTTCGTGTCCGATGTTGGTTTATGACAGGCCCGGCGAGGCGAGGGAATAGGTCGCGCCGCCTTCGTCTCGTTCATCTCCCTGAACGAAACAGCTTTGGGCATGTTTGATCACCATTTGAACGAACGAGGTCGCCCCGGACTTGCGCGTCCGCCGCTATCCTTAGCTCAGGGACCGGATGACTTGGCTCAGGACGGGCGACATGTCTCGGACAGTAGGGCGCGATGCTCCGGGCGAGCGGATGTTGCGAGTGCTCGTGGTCGATGACCACGATCTCTTCCGCACCGGGTTGTCGTCTCTGTTGTCGGCGGAGCCGGGCATCGAGGTCGTCGCGCAGGCATCCGGCGGCCAGATGGGGGTTCGGCTGGCCGCTGAGCTGGCGCCGGACGTCGTGCTCATGGACGTTCGCATGCCGGACCTGTCCGGCCCAGAGGCGACCCGGCAGATCACCCAGAGCAACCCCACGATGCGCGTCCTCGCGCTGACCGTCGCCTCCGACGACCGCGACGTGGCGGCCGCGCTGGAGGCGGGGGCCGTCGGGTTCCTGACCAAGGACACGCCGATCGACAGCCTGGTGACTGCCATCCAGGCGGCGGCCAGCGGGGCGGCCTGGCTCTCCCCGCGCGCGGCCGAGGTCGTCCTGGGACGCATCCGCAACGCCCCGGCGCCTGAGCAGGCCGACGGCGCGCGGCTCGAGCAGCTGTCCGCGCGCGAGCTCGATGTGCTGCGACTCGTCGCCAACGGCTTGGAGAACGCGGAGATCGCCAGTGCGCTCGACATCAGTCCGCGCACCGCGAAGAACCATGTCTCCAACATCCTCGCCAAGCTGGGACTGCCGAGCCGCGTTCAGGCGGCGGTCTACGCCGTCCGCCACGGCGTGAGCTGAGCGCCGGGTCCGGCGGTCACCGCCGACGCCGTCGCCCCATCGGAGCTGAGCGCCGGTGCGGGCCGGCGCCGGACCTACGCGGCGCTCTCGATGAGGTCGGCGCGGCTACCGACGCCGTGCTTGCGCACCAGCTCCGAGATGTGCCGCCGCACGGTCACCGGAGCGATCTGGAGGCGCTCCGCGATCCGAGCGGTCGAATGTCCGCGCCGGAGCATGCCGAGGACCTGGGCCTCACGGCCGGTCAGGGTGTTCCCCGCCGCGGCGCCGGCGCGCAACTCGCTCAGCAGATCACTCACCATGGCCCGCGGGATGACCGCTTCACGGGCCGTCACCGCCCTGAACACACGGCGCAGCCGGTCGATGTCAAGCGCCCCGGGCACGTAGCCGACAGCGCCGGCGCGTACGGCCTCGACGAGGTCGTCGGGATCTTCGGAGTCGGCCAGCACGACGACCGCACAACGGGGTGCGGCCCGGCAGATTCCGCAGATCGCCGCCCGCCATTCCGCCAGGACCGCGGTTCCCACGAGCGCGACGTCTGGCTGCTGCGCCTTGGCGGTGCGGATCGCGGTCTCCACATCCCCGGCTTCGCCGCAGACCTCGACCTCGCCGGCGAGTGCCATCCGGATCCCAACTCGCGTCGGCGCGTGATCGACGATCAGCAGCCGGACTCCGTCCGTGAAGTTGTCCTCATTGCCTAGACCAGACTGAGCCATACCAGCCCTCTCTGGTCAGGACGTTCTCGCATCCATTCGGTCACGCCCATCCGCCCCCGCGGAATCATCATGATTGTTGCCAGCGTCACGATACCGCAGGAACGCGCCGTGGGCCAAATCTTTCACGCGCGGTGCAGGCGAGGCAGAGGGCGCCGCCGGCGCGATGGCGTTCATCAGGTTGAACGCCCTATGAGCCGGCTCGTTCATTGAACGCGCGGGCCGGCGCACCAATACTCGCAGCACAGTGGGGCGCAGGACGGAAGCGCCCCGGGGCGACTAGACGATGAGGACAACAAGATGAGCGGAGTACCCCTGGAGGCGCGGTCGGCGACGATCGGCTTTCGCAGCAGCACGTCACTGGACGAGTCTCCGGAGACGATAAGGAAGGTGCGACTGGCGGTGGCGCGGGCCAAGGAGGGGGACCGCGATGCGGTCCGCTACCTGTACGTGATCTACTCACCGAACATCTACGGCTACGTGCGATCCATCGTTCACGACGAGCACGAGGCCGAGGATGTGACCCAGCACGTGTTCGCCAAGCTGATGACGGCGATCGTCAAGTACGACGACCGGGGCATTCCGTTCTTCGCCTGGCTGCTCCGGCTGGCCCGGAACCTGGCGATCGACCACCTGCGCGCCAACCGCATGACGCCGTCCGAGAACGTGCTCGACCCGGACACGAGCTCCACCATCGACCTTGACCAGGCCGAGACGGTGCGTGAGGCCCTGGCCACCCTTCCTGACGAGCAGCGCCGCGTGGTGCTGATGCGCCATGTCATCGGCCTCTCGCCCGGCGAGATCGCCGATCGGATGGGCCGCAGCGAGGGCTCCATCCACGGGCTGCATCATCGCGGCCGTCGCGCGCTGCAGAGGGAGCTGGAGCGGCTTGACTCCACTCCGGTGACTCACAGCTCGCGCCAGCTGGTCGCCGCCTAGATGGGTGATATTCCGGCACGCGGGGTCGTGTCGACCAGCTAGCGCGACCGCTGCTGGATGGTGCGTCCAGCCGGCCGCAAGCTGTCTGACCCGGTGCTCGTTGATCTGGCAGGAGACACGAATCGTGGGCATCGGGGCACTTGATCCAGTTGATATTCCGGCGGCGGTGCCGGCTGCTGTGAACAGCCGGCACCGATCCGTCGAGGTGTCATGCCGCATTCTCGACCTGGTGGTGGCGAGCATCATCCTGGTCGTTCTGTCTCCGCTGCTGCTGATCATCGCCATCATCGTCAGGCTCGAATCGCCTGGCCCGGCGCTGTTCAGTCAGCGCCGCGTCGGGAGGGGCCGGCAGCAGTTCACTCTGCACAAGTTCCGGACGATGACGGCCGGGGCCAGCCACGACCGCCACCGGGAGTTTGTGCAGGGCCTGCTCGCCGGCGACCGTCCCGACGCCGTCGCGGGCAGCCCCCGCTTCAAGCTGGTGGCCGACGACCGGATCACGCGCGTCGGCCGCTTCCTGCGCCGCTCCAGCCTCGACGAACTGCCGCAGATGTGGAACGTGATCCGCGGCGAGATGTCGATCGTCGGACCGCGGCCGCCGATCGACTACGAGGTCGACCATTACCCCGCCCCGCACTGGTTCACCCGCTTTGAGGTCAAGCCGGGGCTGACCGGGCTGTGGCAGGTCAGCGGGCGCTGCGACCTCACGCTCGAGCAGATGATTGCGCTCGACATCGAGTACGTGCGACGGCGGTCCCTGCGGCTGAACCTATGGATTCTGCTCCGTACTCTGCCGGCCGTGCTCGGCAGCCGCGGCGCCTCGTAGGACACCGACGGGCTCGAAGCCGACCGGCCGGGCGCGGTGCGTCGGCGCGGTTGGTCAGCTGCCGGGCAGCGACCGGCCGCCCGGGCCTGCCGGCAGGAGGCGCAGCCGCGACGGCAGTGCGCCGCGGACCAACCGCGAGCGGAGCTCGCGGCGGGTGAAGCGCCGGTAGGCTCGGTCCTCGACGCGCTCGATGCGGCGGACGGCCGCCCGGACATAGCCGGAGAGATAGGCGAGCCCGTGGGAGCCCCGGGGGGAACCCCAGGCAAGCTTGACCGAGCGCAGCAGCACCCAGTGCAGGGGATAGTGGGTGATGTAGGCGCACTCCCCGAGGCGGACGCGGCCTCGAATCGCGCCGTCGGCGCTGCCCCATGGCCGGTGATGCACCGAGACGAGGTCCGGGAAGCTGACGGTGGCGAAGCCGCGCATGCGCGCGTACGTCTCATCGATTGTGTCCCAGGCGAGCCGCTCCTGGACGCCGCCGATCGCCTCGAAGCACTCGCGCGAGTAGAGCTTGAGCGCTCCGTGGACGTGATGGCGCGGGATGATCAGGCGCCGGGGCGGCCCGCTGGGGATGGGCTCCTCGAGCACGCCCCCGGCGAGGCCGATCCCTGGATCGGCGGCGAAGTGCTCGGCCAGGATCCGCAGGTAGTTCGGCGGCATCTCGATGTCGCCGTCGAGTTTCATCACGTGCGTGTAGTCGCGCCAGTCGGCGTGGGCCAGACCGGCGTTGAAGTTGCGCGGCGCCGCCGCCCGGGCGAGACGGTCACGGGCGTCCGCGTGCGCGACGTCCGGCCGCGCCTCGTGGACCTCCATGAACGGCACCTCGGGCTGCAGCCGGCGCAGCAACTCCAGAGTTCCGTCGGTGGAGCGGTCGTCGATCACGATCCACCGAGCCGGCGGGAGCTCCTGCGCGGCGACGGCGCGGACGACCCGTTCGATGTGCGCGACCTCGTTGCGCACCGGAGAGACGATGAGGATCCTCGGCTCCATCAGGCGGCGACCTCGAGCGCGCCGCGCCGGGATGCACTGTCGGTGAACTCCCGGTGCCAGAGCTCGAGCATGAACAGCGACCACAGGCGCTTGCTCTCGTCGTGGGTGCCCGCCAGGTGACGATCGAGCATCGCGCCGACGACCTGTGGACGGAAGTAGCCGCGAGCCAGCGAATCGCCGTCGAGCAGCACATCACGCGCCAGGTCGCGGAGCTCGTGCCTGAACCAGTCGCCGACCGGGACTGAGAAGCCCTGCTTAGGGCGGTCGAGCACCTCACCCGGCAGCCAGGCGCGCAGCGCCTCGCGCAGGATCCACTTCTTCTCGCTCCCCCGCACCTTCAGGTCAGCCGGGATCGAGGCGGCGAGCTCCATCACCTGGTGATCGAGCAGCGGCGAGCGCGCTTCGAGCGAGTGCGCCATTGTGGCGATGTCCACCTTGGTGATCAGGTCACCGGGCAGGTAGGTGGCGGTGTCCACCTCCAGCATGATGTCGACCACGTGACGCCCGCTGGCGGCGTGCCAGGCCGTGTCGAGCTGGTCGGCGTGCGCCGACGCCCGGGCCACCCGTGCGAACTCATCGGTGTACAGCTGTTCGCGCTGCCGATCGTCGAACCACGCCACGTAGCGCCGGTAGCGCTGGGCCGGCTCCATTGGCAGTCCCTCGAGGAGTCGGCGCGCCTTGTTGGCGACGCTCGACACCTCACCTCCGCCGAGCCGTCCGGCCGCCGCAGCAGCGGCCCGGCGGACCGACAACGGGAGATGCTCGAGGCGCGCGGCGAGACCGTTGGCCACGTAGCGGCTGTATCCGGCGAACAACTCGTCACCCCCGTCCCCGTTGAGGGCGACGGTAACGTGACGACGGGTCATCTCTGACAAATAGAAAGTCGGGATCGCGGATGCGTCGGCGTACGGCTCGCCGTAGTGACGGACGATCTCAGGGACGATCTCGATCGCATCCGGGCGGACGGTGAACTCCTGGTGATCGGTGCCGAACTGCTCGGACACGCGGCGGGCGTGCGGCAGTTCGTCGAACGCGTCCCGGTCGAAACCGATGGAGAATGTCTTGACGGGAGCGCTGCTGGTCTGGGCCATGGCGGCCACCACCGCCGAGGAGTCGATGCCGCCGGACAGGAACGCGCCAACGCTGACGTCGGCCACCATGCGCCGGCGCGTGGCCTCGAGGATGGCGGCCCGAATGGGCTCGTGCAGATCGCGCGGATCCTTCACGGTCAGCTTGCGTGAGAAGTCCAGCCGCCAGTAGCGCCTGAGCGTGGCCCGTCCGTTCTCAAACACGAGCGTGTGCGCCGGCGGCAGCTTGTACACGTCATGGAAGATGGAGTGCGGCGACGGGACGTAACCGTAGGCCAGGAATGCGTCGATCGCGCCCGGATCGACGCGGCGCGGCACGTCGCCGTCCTCGAGCAGGGCGCGCAGCTCCGAGGCAAACGAGATGCCGCCCGCCGGAGTCGCGTAATACAGCGGCTTCTTGCCCACGCGGTCGCGCGCGAGGAGCAGCCGGTGACGCCGCCGGTCCCAGAGCGCGAAGGCGAACATCCCGTGGAGATGGGCGACGCAGTCGTCGCCGTACTCCTCGTAGAGATGGACGATGGCCTCGGTATCGCCCGAGGTCGCAAATCGGTGCCCCCGGGCCCGCAACTGCTCCCGCAGCTCGCCGAAGTTGTAGATCTCGCCGTTCAGGACAACGACGACGGAGCGGTCCTCGCTGTAGATCGGCTGGTCGCCGGTGACGAGATCGACGACGCGCAGGCGCTGGATCCCCAGCCCGGCTTCGTCCTCGGCGAACACCCCGCGCGAATCCGGCCCCCGGTGCTCAAGCCCCGCGCACATCGCATGGAGGACGCCCGCGGCCACCGCTCCTCTCGGCCGCGGCATGATCTTGCCCACGATTCCGCACATCGTCTATGCAATGAACGCTGGGCCGCGACCGGTTCTGACGCGGGACGGGCGATCGCCGACGGCCGGCCGGTCCTAGGCGGTAAGCCGGGCCAGCGCCGCCGTCGCGAAGCGCTTGCCGACGTCACACGGCGCCGAGACGACCAGCACGCGGTCGCGGGGCAGGAGGACGTAGGTGTTCGGCGAGCCGTAGATGCCGCAATAGGCGCGACTCCCCCGGATCGTGTAGCCGGACAGCTTGTGGACGTGCGGCCTGAGCTTGGAGAAGACAGTCTGCTCGACAGCCAGCGTCACCATCTTGCCGCCGTGGGCGACGTACACACAGGTCGGGCCCAGCGGGGCGACCTTCGGAGCGGCGACGGTGGTGCCGGTGAAGGTCTCCGCCTGGGCCCGGCTGACGAGGCATGGGTTGGCCGGCCCCAGTTTGCCGCTGTCCGCAGCGCTCGCCTTGCCGGACGGGTGTTCGTCATTGATCGCATCGCCGCCGGTGCCCGGCGCGGGGCGGTGGACCGGGTTGCCGTGGGTGATCTTGGGCGCCGCGCCGGCGTGCGGCCGCTGCGCCGTATGGCCCGGCGTCACCGTCCTGGTGGACACCACGGACGGTGCGGGCGCGGAGCCGTGGCTTGAGGCGGATCCCTGGCCGGCACCACCCGTGGCCTGGGCGGCTCCCGCGGCCACTCCGTCAGCGGACACGATCGGCGCCGACGCCGGCGCGGAGCTGGAGTGGCCGGCCGGCGAGGCCGAGCCGCCACAACCGGCGATTGCCAGCACGCACGCGGCGACCGCTCCCGTGCCGCCGATCAGGAGTCGGAGACGGCCCCGGCGCGCGGAGCCCGCCGGCTGAGCGGCCGAGGGGTCCGACGGGTGGTGGTGATGCTTCATGGTGTCAGTCCCCTGTCTCGGTGGCTGGGCGGATCACGAGCCCGGTTGGAACAGGACGTCGATCCAGTAGTTGGAGGCGTTGTAGCTGCCCGTTGGGAACGTGCTGGCGCCGCCGTAGGCAAATAGGCCGTTACCCATTGTGGAGTTGCTGGCGTTGGCCTGGAGCGGCCCGTTGTCCACGCCGGAGTTGAAGCCGGCGGGCGTGTCGGAGTAGTGGCCTGACGGGGTGAAGTAGCCGGCCACGTAGGTCGTGCCCGCGGTGACCGACACCGGGGACGAGAACGTGAGCGTCTGCCACCCGGAGGCCGACTCGTTTGTGAACGTGCCGGATGCCAGCAGGGTCCCGGTCGCCGACCAGAGGTTGCCGACGTGGGTGCCGGTGTTGGCCGCCGCCTTGTAGAACCGCAGGCCGGTGATCTGGCCATTCGCCGTCGGCGTAAAGTTCACGCCGAGGGTGATCGGCGACGAATCGCCGGCGTCGACGGTGGTCGGTGTCGCGAAGTCGAAGATCGTGTCCTCCGGAGTCACCGCGCTCGACGCCGTCGACGGCCCGCTGGTCCCCGTGGCGTTGGTGGCGGTCACCACAAACGTGTAGGCCGTGCCGTTGGCCAGCCCGCCGACGTTGGCCGTCGTGGCCGATGGCCCGGCCGCGACCGGCGTACCCGCGGTGGACCCGGCGTACGGAGTCACCGTGTACCCGGTGAGCGCGCTGCCGCCGTTGCTCGTCGGCGCCGTCCACGACACCTGCGCCTGGCTGGAGGCCGGGCTGGCGGTCACCCCGGTCGGCGGCGTGGGGACGCTCGAGCCCCCGGGCTGGAACATGACGTCGACCCAGTAGTTGGCGGCGTTATAGCTGCTCGACGGGAAGGTGCTGGCGCCGCTGTAGGCGAACACCCCGTTCGAGCTGGTGCCGTCCGCCACCGCCGTCAGCGGACCGTTGGTGACCGCCGATGAGAAGCCCGCGCTCGTGAACGTGTAATGGCCGTTGGGGGCGAAGTAGCCCGCCACGTAGGTCGTCCCGGCGTTGATGGCCACCGGCGAGGTGAACGTCAGCGTCTGCCAGCCGGAGTTGGTCTCGTTGGTGAACGTGCCGGACGCCAGCAGCAGGCCGTTGGCGGTCCACAGACTGCCGACGTGGGTGCCCGTATTGGTGGCGGCCTTGTAGAACCGGATCCCCGTCACCGTGCCGTTGGCGCCGGCGGTGAACTTCACGCCCAGCTCGACGCTCGACGTGTCTCCGCCGTCAGGTACCGATGGCGTGGCCAGGTCGAAGATCGTGTCCTCGGGCGTCACCGCAGCCGAGGCAGACGAAGCCGGGCTGGTGCCGATGGAGTTGGTCGCCGTCACCTTGAACGTGTACGCGGTTCCGTTGGTGAGACTGGTCACGGTCGCAGTGGTGACGCCGCCGCCGACCGTCAGCGGGGTCCCAGCGGTGGTCCCGGCGTACGGGGTGACGGTGTAGCCCGTGATGGGACCGCCGCCGATGTTCGACGGTGCCGTCCAGCTGACCCCGGCCTCACCGGAGGCGGGGGTGGCGGCCACGCCGGTCGGCGCCGACGGCGGACCGGAGCCCCCGCCGCCGCCCGTGCCCGGCTGGAACTCGACGTCGACCCAGTAGTTGGTCGCGTTGAAGGTGCTCGATGGGAACGCGCTCTGCGTGGCGTACGCGTACACGCCGTTGGGGCTCGTGCCGTTGGCGACGGCCGTCAGCGGGCCGTTGGTGACCCCGGACGACGCGAACCCGCCGCTCGTGTACGAGTAGTGGCCCTTGGGCGCGTAGTAGCCCGCGACGTAGGTGGTGCCGGCGGTGACCGCGACCGGCGAGCCGAAGGTCACCGTTTGCCATCCGGAGGCGGTCTCGTTGGCGAACGTGGCCGACGCCAGGACGGTTCCGCTCGAGGACCACAGCGTGCCGATGTGCGTGCCGACGTTGGTCGCGGCCTTGTAGAACCGGATCCCCGTAACCGTGCCGTTGGTGCTGGGGGTGAACTTGACGCCGATCGTGACGCTCGAGCCGTCGCCGGAATCAGGCGTCTGTGGGACCGAGAAGTCGAAGATGGTGTCCTCCGGTGTGGTCGCCGCCGACGGCGCGGATGCCGGACCGGTGCCGTTGCCGTTGGTCGCGGTCACGGTGAACGTATAGGCCGTGCCGTTGGTGAGGCCGGTGATGGTGGCCGAGGTCGCGGTGGCGCCGACGTTGACCGGCGTCCCGGCCGTCGACCCGGCGTACGGGGTCACGGTGTAGCCCGTGATGGGGCTGCCGCCGGTGCTCGTCGGAGCCGTCCATGAGACCTGGGCCTGGCTGGAGGCCGGCATCGCCGTCACTCCGGTGGGCGCGCCCGGGGGCGCGTTGTCCGGGGTGACCGCATTGGACTGGGCCGACGCGGCGCCCGTTCCACTGGAGTTCGTCCCGGTGACCGTGAACGTGTAGCTCGTCCCGTTGGTGAGCCCGGTGATGCTCGCGCTCGTGGCGCTTCCGGGCACCGTCGTCGTCGGCTGCGCCGTCGCGCCGATGTACGGCGTGATGACGTAGTTGGCCGGCGTCCCGCCGGAGGTCGGCGGTGACCAGCTCACGGAGGCCGAGGCATTGCCGGCGGTCGCCGTCACGTTGGTCGGCGGCCCGGGGACCCCCGTCGCCGGCATGAACACCGGATCGACCCAGTAGTTGGTGTCCTGATAGGACGAGGTGGGGAACGACAGCGAGCTCCCGTACGAGAAGAACCCGTTGTTGGCCGACATCGATGCGGGAACCGCATGCAGCGGCGGGCTGTTGAGCACGTTTCCGCCGGTGGGGGACGGCATGAACCAGTAGTAGGGATCGTCCGCGTAGTGGCCGCTGGGCGCGTAGTAGGCGACGATGTACGTCGTGTTGGCGGCGATGCGCACCGCCGACGAGAAGTTGGCCTGCTGCCACCCCGAGGCGGTCTCGCCGCTGAACGTCACCGACGCCAGCAGGTTGCCACTTGAGTCGTAGAGACCGCCGACGTGGGTGCCGGTGTTCGCCGCTGACTTGTAAAAGCGGACGCCGGTGACGCTGCCCGCACTGTCCGACGTGAACGCCGTTCCCACGGTGACCGCGCTGGCGTCGCCAGAATCCGACGTGCCGGGAACGTCGTTGGGCGTCCACAGCGTGCAGGGACAGTTGACGTTGACGGTGACGCCCGCCGACGGCGTCTCGATGTTGCCGCTGTCATCGACGGCCCGGGACATGATCTTCATGCTGGGCGCCGTGCGGGCGGTCCAGGGGTAGGACCAGGTCACGCTGGCAGCGTCCTGGCCGTTGATGGTGGCCGGATGCCACGTCGCCCCGCCGTCGGTCGAGACCTCCACCCCGGTCACAATGCCGCCGCCGGCGTCGGTGGCCGTTCCTGAGATGACCACGCTGCTGTTCGCCGACAGCGTGGCGCCCGCCGCCGGCGAGGTGATGGTCGACGTGGGGGGCGTGGCGTCCGTCGACTTCGTCGCCGCCACCAGGCCGGGCAGCAGGCTGGTCGGCTGCGCCCCCATGTCGGCGAACAGGTTGACCGTGGCCTGCTGCATGCTGGCGTCCGGCGTATAGCTCTGGTCCGGACCGGAGTTGTCCCACGCGTTGGTGGTGTCCAGGCCCCAGGACCACTGGACGGTCCCCGCGCCGAAGACCAGGGCTCCGCTCGGCGCCCGGTAAAGGGTGATGTGGTGCGTCGCCGTGCCGTTGCTGTTGAGCAGGCTGCCGTAGTCGGTGAACACCTGGAGTCCGCTGGCGGTCGTCGAGGACATGTTGAACAGGCCGGCCGGCTGGAAGCCGTTGTCCTCGTTGGCGTCCCACTCGTAGCCGACGGTGTCCTGGTTGGGCGACAGCGTCGCCGTGGTGCCGGAGGCCAGCCTGGCCACCGCGGTGTTGCGCCAGAACCGCAGCTTGCTGTAAGTCGACGGAACGCTCAGCGAGGTCGATCCGCTGTTGACCAGGAACTGCTGGCCGGTGAGGGCGTTGGCGGGGTTGCCGCCGTCGGCCGGCGGGCTGAACCGCGGATCTGCCCACGCACCGGTCCAGGTCGGCGGGTCCTGCGGATCGACCTGGGCGTTGTAGTGCGTCTCCTTGTACGAGGTCAGGGTGCGGTACGCCGTGTTCGACCCATCGATGCTGGGGCCCCAGCGCGTCTTCCAGAAGACCTCGTTGCCGCTGAAGAACGCCAGGTTGACGCCCGCCGCGAGCGCCGCCTGCACGTTCGACCGCTGGCCGGCCGACCAATACTCGTCGTGGCCGTTGGAGATGAAGATCTTGTGGTTGAGGAGCAGCGAGCCGCTGGAGTCGACCTGCGAGCTGCTCGTGTAGCTGACGTCGTATCCGTTCTCCTCCAGGAACCGGACCATCTGGTACTCGGCGTAGTAGGGATCCGAGTAGCCGTTGTCGGTGGTCAGGTCACCGTCGAGGGGCCGGTTGTAGGAGACCGCGTCAGCGCCCTTGTAGGCGAGCGGGTTGCCGGATGGGCAGCTGACGGTGCAGGCGTACAGGCTGTTCCCACCGTAGTCGTTGTAGGCCTCCCACGTCGCGTCGGCGGTCTGGTACAGGATGTCCGAGTGGCCGGCGTCGTTGCGGACGACGAACATGATCTGGCTGTCGCCGCCTCGGTCCTGGGCGTCATCGCGCACCAGATGCGCGATGTAGATCCCGGAGACAGCGGTCGTGGGGACGGTCCACGACGCCGAGACACCCCAGTTGCCGCAGTCGATCAGGCCCGTGCCGGATTGGGTGAGGCAGGCGGGCTGCGTCTGGGGCAGGGTGGCCGTCGGCTTGATGTTCGCCTGGATCATCCGGGCGCCGTCGCCGCCGTAGTAGCCGAGGCGCAGGATGTCGATGTGGTAGCTGGTCGACGGCGTCTTGATCTTGAAGTACTCCGTCTGACCGACGTTGACGCTTATGCTCGTGGCAAAGCCCTGGATCGTCGAGTCCCCTGCGCCGGAGACCTGCCAGTCGCTGGGCGGGTCTCCGGGGTTCTGGTTCTCACACTGGATCGGATTCCCGCAGGCGGCCGAGGCGCTCTGCGCGACGTAGCTGCCGAACGCACAGGTGGCGACCAGGATCAGGCTGAGGAGCGCGAGGCGTCGCCACAGACGCCCACCGTCGGGAAGGTGACGGGGGAGCGAATGCGGCGTGTGGCCGGTCCCTGACCCGAAGCTCAACTGAGGACCCGGCGTCTGTGTGCTGGCGTTCAATGTTCTCCTACCTGATCCGACGCGAGGGTCGCCCCCGCGCCTCATCCGCTTGGTTCAAGGCGTTCGGTCAGCGGGTGATGAGCCCACTTCTCTGCGGACCTAACGCGGCTCCGATCAGGAAACTTCTGGGAGGGCCGGGTCGGAAAAAGGGCCACCCCATGCGCCGACCGGCGTGCGGTGGGCCAGAGGGGCTAGGGCCCCGGGGTCCCCTGGTACCCGGCGCTGAACGGCAGTCCGACCGGCTGGTAGTAACCCGCGGGCGGGCGCGAGTACGGCACGGTCGGCGTCCAGCTGGTCGTCCCCCAGCGGGGCGTCCAGCCGGTCACGTAGTGCGTCGAGCCGCCCTGGTTGGCGCTCGAGTCATCGGTGACGTTGTAGTCGAAGAAGCAGGCGGTGGCGCAGTCGCCGTACGACAGGTCGGCGTTGTCGGCGGTCCCCACCCCGATGTTGTGGGTGATCGTGTAGCCGGTTCCGCCCTTGTAGTCCGCGCTCGTCTGGTAGATCGTGAGGATCACGCCCCAGTAGGAGTCGACGACCGTGTTGTCCTGGAACGACAGCCCGTGGACGTCGGTGGTCCAGAACGCATAGCTCGTGCAGTTGCTGTTGGCGTTGTCGCAGCTGGGGTCCTCGACATCGAGGTTGTTGTTGATCGAGACGTTGTCGAAGTGCCCCTCCTGAAGGAGGAGTGCCTGACCGATCGTCTGCGTGTGCCAGAGCAGGTTGCCGGAGAAGTCGACGTTGGAGGAATCGCCGAACACGTGGAACACGTTGAGATGGAGGCCGATGTTGGAGGCGTTGGGGTCGGCAGGCCCCAGGAACGCGTTGTTGTCGACGGAGATCCCGGTCACGCCGCCGATCTCGATGTAGTGACCCGGGTCGGTCGACGACTGGTCGCCGTACCCTATGCCGGGACCGCAGACGTTGTGGCTGAACGTGAACGTCCGTTCCTGGGCGGTCCCGCGCGTGACCGCCAGGCACTCCCCCACGTAGTCGATCTGATTGTTGAGGATCCGCACGCCGTTCTGCGTGTTGTTGCCGCCGTTGCCGTTAGCGTCGAAGTAGAAGCCATAGCCGGCGGCGTTGTGCGAGATGGTGTTGTACTGGAAGACGAGGCCGCCCGGGGTACCGGTCACGTCCTGCACGCCACCCGGGATGTTGAATCCCTGGATCGTCAGGTTTGCATTCGAGGACCCGGTGAGGGTGAGCTGCGCAAACGTCACCGATGCCCCGGGCACAGGCGCCAACGTGACGTTGGCCGAGGGTGAGATCCCGCTCAGCGTCACGTTTCCGTAGTTGCCGGCATTGAGACACACCACCGTCCCGGGCCCGGCCCGGGAGAGGGCGCTCTGGATGCTCGCGCCCGGGCTCAGCGTCTCGGTGCAGGCGACCGCCGGGCCGGGTGCGCCGATCGGCCCCAGCGGCACGGGCGCGGCCACGGGGGGCGGCGGGCCGGGGGACGGCTGCTTGGTCGGCGGATGGGTGGTGGGCCGCTTGTGCCGGCAGCGAGCCGGCGGCTTCTTGCACTTGTGGTGCGCCCGGCACGGCGGCGGACAAGGCCGACAGGACGTCTTCCTTCTCTTCCGGTGCCTCGCGTGGTGCCTGGTCCGGGCCTTGGCCTTCGCCCGCGCGCCGGGCTTCGCCTTCTTCTTCTTGGCGTGCGTGCAGGCCGGGTTGCGGTGCTTCGCCTTCTGCTTCGCCGCCGGCTTCCCGGCCTTCGACAGCGTGGACGCGCTCATGGCCGACACCCGCGCCAGACCGCCGGCCCGTCGACCGCCATCGGCGGATGCGGAGACGGTTCCAGCCGCGCAGACCAGCACCACCACCGCGATCGTCCAGGCTCGCATCGCGGCGTGAGCCTACCCCATCACGGAGAGCTCACGCGCCGGGCAGTACCGAAAAAGGATGATTCACAGCCGGCCGGGGCCGCCGGTCACGGGCCGACGAGCCCCTGATATCCGGCGGCCATGGACAGACCGGCCGGCTGGTAGTACCCGGCCGGAACCGGGGTCCACGGTTGCGTGGGGGTCCACGTGGTCGTCTGCCAGCGGGGACTCCAGTTCGTCACGCTCCCGGGTCCCGGCGCCGAGCCGTCGTCGGTGACGTTGCCGCCGACCACACACGAGGACTGGCACTCCTGGTAGGCCATGTCCGAGCCGTCGGCGGTGTTGGTCACCACGTTGCCCTGGATCGTGTAGCCCGTCCCAGAGCCTGCCGGGTAATCGTTGCTCACCTGGGAGATCGTCAGCAGATTGCCCCAGTAGGAATAGACGACGGTGTTGTTGACGAACGAGAGGCCGTGGGCGTCGGTCGACCAGAAGGCATATGAGGTGGAGCCGGAATTGGGGTCGTCGACGCTGAGGTTGTTGTCGATGTGCACGTTGTCGAAATGCCCGCTCTGGAACAGCAGGGACTGACCGATGCTGTCGACGTGCCAGAGGACGTTGTTGTCAAAGCTGACATTCGTCGAGTCCCCCCAGTCGTGCATGACGTTGAGGTGGAGCCCGGCGGGGCCCGCGCAGGCGCAGGCCGGGCCGAGGAAGGCGTTGTTGTCGACGGTCAGGTTGTCCTCGCCGCCGGTCTCTATGTAGTGCCCCGGGTCGGTCGATCTCGTCGCGCCGAAGCCGATGCCGGGCCCGCACACGTTGTGGGAGAACGTGGTGTTCTGTTGGTTGTAGACGTCGGCGAGGCACTGGCCGACGTGGTCGATCTGGTTGTACTGCATGGTGACGCCGGTGATCATCCCGGAGGTGTTGCCGTGAGCGGCCGAGTACAGCTCGAAGGCGATGCCCTTGGCGACGTTCTCGACGGTGTCGTACTGGAACGTGATCCCGCCGTTGGAGGCAGCGTCGACGTTGAAGGAGGTGGCGTGGAAGCCCTGCACGGTGAGGTTCTGCACCTGCGCGTCGGTGCTGAAGTCGCCGATCGCGACCGTCTGTCCCGGAGTGGCGGCCAGGGTGACCGGGGTGGCGGGATTCATGGGCGACGAGATGGACACGTTCCCCCAGTTGCCGGCGTTGAGGCAGACGACGCTGCCCGCCGCTGCCGACGTGACCGCGTCGGAGACGTTCTGCCCGGGGTTGAGCGTCGTGGTGCAGCTGACCGCGGGGCCCGGCGCGCCCACGGCGCCGGCCGGGGAGGTGCCGGAGCCGGCACCGCCGGAGCCCGTGGAGCCGGTGCCGGACGACCCGGTGCCGGACGACCCCGTGCCGGACGACCCCGTGCCGGACGACCCCGTGCCGGACGACCCCGTGCCGGACGACCCCGTGCCGGACGACCCCGTGCCGGACGACCCCGTGCCGGACGACCCCGTGCCGGACGACCCCGTGCCGGACGACCCGGTGCCGGACGACCCGGTGCCGGAGGACCCTGTGCCGGTCGTGCTGGTGGGGCTGTCGGCCGTGCCGGTGACATAGGCCGAGATGGGGCACGTGTTCCAGGTCGCGCCGCTGGTCCAACTTGCGGGGAGCGCTTTCAGACTCCCCTGGGCGGAGTTCTCGCTGACACACGGTCCGTTCGCGCGGTCACGGAAGTAGAGCGCGCCGCCCCTGCCGAGGACCGACAGCCAATACGTCGTTCCGGAGCTGACCGGTGTCGCTGTGATGGCGACGGCATTCCACGCTCCGGCCCGGGGGGACGCCAGCGACCCGGACGCCAGCAAGCGCCCCGGGTGGCCGCCGGCCGCGCCGTACAGGCCGACCGCCAGCGACGAGGCGCGGCTGTGTCCGTCGACGTAGACGCTGACCGTAAGCGCCGAGCCGCCCACCGCCGCCACGAAGGGAAAGGCCTCGGCCGATCCGGCCGCGTTGTCGTCGACGACGCTCTCGAGCGACCGGTTGCCCAACAGCAGGGCATCGGCGGCCGAGCTCAGGGCCGCTCGTGTCGCCGGAACGGTCAGCCGGGCAGACTGATGGTGGTGATGCCGCCGCCGTGCACGACGGTGGGCCGAGCGCATGACGTGACGCGCTGCGCGTCCGGAACGCGGTGCGGTAGCGGCCCCTGCTCCCGCGACTCCCAAGACCAGAACCCCACCGCAGACAAACGCCACCACCAGGCGCCGCATACTCGCCCCTCCGGAGTCGCCAACAGGACCCCCGGGTTATCGGCAGGGCCATCCGCGACTAAAACACGCTTCCCGGGCGCCTCGACCAAACGTCCAGCCGCCGGCACGGTCGCCTCGACCGATCGTCCATGTCCGCCGCTACTCCAGCGGCAGCTGGTGGCCCCTCGCTAGGAGTCTGGTGTTTTTCGGGCGGGTCCGTCCGACCCTCAAGTCAGACTTGAGGGTATGACCCTTGGACTGACTCCGCGCCAATCGGATCTGTTTGCGACGACGACGAGCTTCTGCGAGTCGCGGGTGGCGGCCGATTCGATTTATGGCCTGTTGCATCGGCAGTGTTTTGAGTTGTTTCCGGATGAGATGTTCGCGGACTTGTTCACGGATGTGGGCAGGCGGTCGGTGCCGCCGATGATCGTGGCGGTGGTGATGGTGTTGCAGCGGTTGGAGGGCTGCTCGGATCGGGAGGCGGTGGAGCGCTTTGCGTATGACTTGCGGTGGAAGTACGCGGCGGGTGGCCTGGATTTCGACTATCCGTCCTTCGTGCACACGGTGCTGGTCGACACGCGCGCGCGGTTGGCCGCCTCGGAGAATCCGGATCGGGTGTTCGAGGTGACGCTTGCCGCGGCCAGGGAGGCGGGCCTGGTCGGCCGCCGGCGGGTGCTGGACTCCACAGCGTTGTTCGATGCGGTCGCGACGATGGACACGGTCACGCTGATCCGCTCGGCACTCCGAGGGGTGCTGGCCGCATGCGCGTCGTGGGAGCAGCAGGAGTTGCGGGCGGTCCTCGAGCGCGATGACGATTATCGATCGGCGGGGAAGCCGGTGTGTGATTGGGAGGACCGGACGGCGCGCGACGAGCTCGTGGACGCGCTCGTCCGGGACGCGCGGGCGGTGTTGGCGGTGCTCGACGGCCGCCGGCTCGCGCCGGCCCTGCAGAAGGCGGGCGAGCTGTTGGCGACCGTGGTCGGGCAGGACCTGGAGACGGGCGAGGACGGCCGCTTCCGGATCGCCAGGAAGGTCGCGAAGGACCGGGTGATCTCGACGGTCGATCCGGACGCCCGGCATGGGCACAAGACCGCGGCGCGCGGGTTTGATGGGTACAAGGGGCATGTCGCGATCGACCCGGACTCGGAGGTGATCGTCGCGACCGGCGTGAGTGCGGGGAACACCGCCGACGCGGCCGCAGTCGCCGCCCTGCTCGCTGAGGATCTCCCGGCCGAGACCGCCGAGACCGCCGAGACCGCCGAGACCGCCGAGACCGCCGAGACCGCCGAGACCGCCGAGACCGCCGAGACCGCCGAGACCGCCGAGACCGCCGAGACCGCCGAGACCGCCGAGATGATGATCGATGAGGCGCCGCTCATCGTCTACGGCGACAGCGCATATGGGACCGGTGCGCTGTTGGACACCTTCGAGCAGACTGGGGTGATCGCGCGGTGCAAGACTCAGCCGCCGCGCGCTCCGGGCGGCCGGTTCCCGAAGTCGGAGTTCCAGGTCGATCTCGACGCCGGAACGGTCACCTGTCCGGCCGGTCACACCGTCGCCTTGCGGCCGCTCAAGCGCGGGCAGATCGCGCGGTTCGGCGCGCTGTGCGCCGGCTGTCCGCTGGCTGTGAAGTGCACGGGCAGCCGGTCCGGGCGCACGATCGGGCTCGGCGAGCACGAGCGCCAACTCGCCACCGCACGCGCCCGACAAACCGACCCGGACTGGAAGACCGACTACACGCAGACGCGCCCCAAGGTCGAGCGCAAGATCGCCCATCTGATGCGCCGCAAGCACGGCGGCCGGCGCGCCCGGGTGCGCGGAAGCACCAAGGTCGCCGCCGACTTCTCCCTCCTCGCCGCCGCCGTCAACCTCGCCAGGTTTGGCGTGCTCGGACTCACCCGAGAACCAGGCGGGTGGGCGCTCAGCACCAGCTGAGCGCCCAAACCGGAGGCGCGCAATGGCCCCTTCCCGCGGCTCCTGAGCGGCCTCAGCCTCACCCCACACCATCACAGCCCAACTCGCTGCGTGCCATCGCCGCACCGACACTCGACCGCCTACGCCCGGGGCATCCGAGCCCCAGCCGAGCCCACGCCGCCCCATTCGACACCAGCCTCCTAGCGGGAGACGTACCCCGCGGCGAACGGGAGCCCGGCCGGCAGGTACCGGGCGGCGTCGCTCCAGCGCGGCCGCCAGTCGACGACCGCGTGGCGGGCGCCGCCCTGCCGCGCCGAGCCGTCGTCGGTGACGTTGTAGTCGAAGGTGCACTGCTCGGCGCAGCCGCCGTAGGAGATGTCCGGGCCGGAGCGGCTGCCGATGACGAGGTTGTGCGCGACGGTGTAGCCCGAGCCGCTGGGATAGTCGCCGCCCTCGTTGGAGACCGTCAGGAGCACCCCCCAGCGGGCGCCGACGACCGTGTTGTGCTCAAACCAGAGCCCGTGGGCATCGGCTGACTCGATCATGTAGTTCGAGCACGGGCCGTTCGCCGATTGGCAGAGCGGATCCTCGACGTCGAGATTGCCGTCGATCCGGATGTTGTCGAACCGGCCCTCCTGCAGCAGGAGGGCCTGACCGACAGCCTCAGTGTGCCACAGCTCGTTGCCGGAAAAGTCGACGTTGCTCGCTCCACCGAAGATGTGAAGGACGTTCAGGTGCAGGCCCGCCCTGCCGGCGCCCGGATCGGCCGGGCCGAGGAACAGGTTGCCGTCCACGGAGAGACCGGCGATCCCGCCGATCTCGATGTAGTGACCCGGCTGGGTGGCCGCCGTGTCGCCGTAGCCGATGCCGGGCCCGCAGACGTTGTGGTCGAACGTGAAGTCCCGGGCGCCTCCGCCGGCGACGGCCAGGCACTCGCCGACGTGGTCGATCTTGTCGTCCCGGATCGTCACGCCTGTCTGGGAGTGGGTCCCCCCGTTCCCATCGGCGTCGAAGTAGAAGCCGTATCCCTGAGGGATGCCCGCGATCGTGTCGTACCGGAAGGCCAGGCCCCCGGTGGTGTCGGTCAGGTCCTGGACGCCACGGTCGATCCACAGGCCGCGGACCGTGAGGTTGCGCGTATCGCTGGGGGCGTCGGCCTGGCCCGCGATCGTCAGGCCCTTGACGTGGACGGGAGCGCCGGGGGCCGCGGCAAGCGTGACCGGCCCCGCCGGCGCGATGTCGGTGAGCGTGACCGCCCCCCAGGTGCCTGGGTCGAGGCAGATGACGTCGCCGGGAGCCGCCTGCAGCAGAGCGTGCTCGACGTCCGCGCCGGGGTCGAGACGACTGGTGCAGACGACGGCGGGGCCAGGAGCGCCCGGCGGGATCGCCGGGACGGCGCGGTGGCGCGCCCGTGGCCCCGGTCCGAAGATCCAGATCACGAGGGCCGCGATGACGATCGCTCCGACGATCAACCCGCCGATCCGCGGGTCGCGGAGCGGGTGGCGGCGACGCGTCGGCACGCCGGTTAGATGGTTGATTCCGAGACCATCTAGGCCGCCGAGGCGAGTGGCCGGCCGAAGATGGCCGCCCGAACCGCAGCGCTGAGGCGCCCGGCGTCCCCGGCGGCCGCCGCACCTCGAGGCGGCAGGGACTGAATCGCTGCGGGCAGGTCCTCCGGCGTCCAGGTCACGCGGACGGTCCCGCGCTCCTCGAGCGCGGTGGCGAGCTCGACCTGATGGTCATCGACGGTCTCGGAGTGGCGCTTGACGCGCGGGAACACGATCGGCGTGTGCCCGGCGCGGATCGCGCAGATGATGCTGCCCACCCCGGCATGACTGATGACGACGTCGGCCTCTTGGATCAGCGCCACGACCTCGCCGTAGGGGAGGAACGGAACCGCGCGGGCCGCCGGGGGCGGTTCGGCGGGGCCATGCTGGACGACCAGCTCGTCGGGCGGGAGCACGGCCAGGGCCTGCATCAGGCGCTCGAAGGGGAGGTGGCTGCTCCCGCAGGTGGCGAAGATCACGCGACGCTCCCGGCGTAGACGGCCCGGCGACGGCGCTCGGCCTGCCGCCATTGGACGAAGAACGCGTCCGCGAGCGGGTAGACGAGACGGCCGCTCAGGGCGAGCTCGTTGACGCGAGTCAGACTCTCCACGTAGACCAGGCGGCGCCGGCGCAGACGCCCCACCAGGAAGTACGGCACCGCCAGCGCTGCTCCGGTGGACAGGATCACGTCAGGCTGGAACTCGCTGATCGTGCGCCAGGCCAGCCTCAGATTGCGCAGCAGATTGGGGATGTTGCGGGTGGTGGGCCCGTGCGCGAACACCACGTCCTCGTCGGCGAGCAGATGGACGGCGTCCGGCCGCTCGAGGGTGACCCACCGGCGGGCCAGACCATCCCACGCCAGCTCGAGGGCGAGCATCTGGAGCAGGTGCCCTCCCGGGGAGGCAACGAGCAGGATGCGCTCAGGCCCGCTCACGACCCGGCTGCCTCGGCGAGCGAGGTGAGGGTGAGATGGCGTCCCCGCGCCCAGTCGGCGATGCGGGCGATGGCCTCGGCCGTCGGCCTCGCGCTGGCGCGCCGCCCGTAGCGCGCCGAGTCGTGGAGCAGCAGGATTCCGCCGTCGTCGAGCTGCCGGCAGGCCAGGTCGGCGATCCGCTGGGCCGACACGCTCTCCCAGTCGTGACCCCACGCGGACCAGTAGACCGGCGTCAGCCCCAGCTCCGAGCACGCCCGCATGGACGCGTCGGACATCTTGCCGAAGGGTGGGCGGTACCAGCGCGGGCGGACCCCCAACAGGTCCTCGAGCGCCTCCAGGCCGCGGGTCACATCGTGGTGGCTGGCGGCCGGCTCGATCCGGTCGTGGCGGTGATGGGCGAAACCGTGGAGGCCCACCTCGTGACCCCGCCGCAGGATCTCGCGGCCGATCTCCGGATGCGCCGAGAGCTGCTCGGCGACCAGGAAGAACGTGCCGCGGGCCCCGGCCGCGTCCATCGCGTCGAGCACGGCCACCGTCGCGTCCTCATCCGGGCCGTCGTCGAGCGTGAGCACGGCGTGGCCCGATGGCGCGAGGTGCTCGACACCGGGGTGACGCCGCCAGCGGCGCGCCCGGTTGGGATGCCAGTCATATAGACGTTCCCGGGCGGCCCGCGGAGCCAGCGACCGGAGGCGGTGTGCGTGGCGCAGGGGTGTCACGTGAACTGGAGCCGGGAGCGCATTCACCGGAATGAACGCACCGGCTCTGGCCAAACTTATACCGGCGCGCCGAGGGTGATCGCCCGCGACGGCGGTGCCTCACTACTGGTCGGCGCGCGCGCCCAGGCGGGGCGGCCCGGTCAGGCCCAGCTGCACGGCCAGCGCCCGGGACTCGGACACCAACCGCTCCCGCGCGTGGCGCCGCCGGACCGCCGCCGGCGCCAGCACCAGAATCCGCATTAGATTGCCCAGAGCCAGCGCAGCCTGGATGCCGCGGGCCCGCGCCCAGCCGTAGTGCTTGGTGGCAAACCGGCGGCGTGAGTACGCGAGCTGCGCCATCAGGTCCCCGCGGTCACGGCGACCGGCGTGATGGGTGATCGTCATCAACGGCAGGTGGCGCACCTCCCAGCCGGCCGCCTGGAAGCGATAGCACCAGTCCACCTCCTCCGAGTACAGGAAGAAGCCGTCGTCCATGGGGCCGACGTCGCGGATCGCGGCCGCCCGGGCGAGCAGGAAGGCGCCCACCACCCAGTCGACCGGCCCTTCGCGGGCGTACACCTCCGGGCGCGTCTCCAGCTCCTGACAGGTGCGCAGCATCGGCCACCGTGTGGCGAACAGCGACTCTCCGAGGTCGCGCCCAACCGTCGGGAAGCGCCGGATGGACGGCTGGAGCCGCCCGTCGGCCCCCTGCTGGATGACGCTGACGACCCCCACCCCGGGCCGCTCGTCCATCGCCGCAACCAGCTCGCCGAAGGTGCCGCGCTCGATCTCGACATCCGGGTTGAGCAGGAGGACGTGGCGCCCGCGGGCCCGCTCCAGCCCCAGGTTGTTGCCGGCGGCAAAGCCGCGATTCTCGCCGGCGATGACCTGCACGTCCGGGAATGACCCGCGCACCGCGTCCGGGGTGCCGTCGCTCGACCCACTGTCCACGACGATCCATTCCACGTCTGCGTCGCCGACCGCGGCTCGCGCCGACCGCAGGGTCGCCAGTGCCATGTCACGCCCGTTGTAGGTGACGATGACCACGCTCAGGTCCGGCACCCGCGCGGGCCCACCATCGCCGGCTCGGTCACGCGCCGCCGTCTCACCGAGTTCGGAGACGGTCATGCGTTCACGCTGGTCGGCGTGGGCAACGCCGGGCCGGGGGGACGGGTCGTGAGGATATGTGAGCGGGGAGCGGCCGTCGTCGGCTGCCGGGCCGGCCCGTCCGCCATCAGGGACGCCGCGCCGGCGGCGATCAGCCCGGCGGCGAACAGGAACGAGTACGGCGCCTGTGGGAACGACATCGCGTCGAAGGTGGCGGAGACGACGGCGTACGCCGCGCATCCGGCGGCCGCCGCCACCATCGGCGGCGCCCGCTCAGGATCGCGCCTGATGACCCGATGGGCGGTGAACAGCGGGGCGATCACCATGATCAGGTACGCGGCAAGGCCGAGGAACCCGACCTGGAAGAGCTCGCCAAGGTACTCGTTGTCGAGCACCCGGTACCAGCGGGGATTGTCCGGGTCCAGACTGCCGAAACCCCGCCCCAGGATGGGGTTGCTGATGATGTCAGGCGTCACCGCCGCGTAATCGCTCTCGCGGCCCTGGGTGGAGATCGAGCTCCCCCCGCCGGTCAGTACGGTGAACGTCCCCAACGCGCCGGGTGAGACGACGTGGATCACCGGAATGAGCAGGACGATCGCCACCGGCAGCCAGCGCAGCATCCGCCGGTAGTAGTAGGCCAGGACGGCCAGCGCCCCGACGGGCGCGATGATTGCCGTCTTGCGGGCAGTGGCCAACGACGCCGCGCAGATGAGCCCGATGATGATCAGGTAGGCCAGCTTCTTGGCGCGCGTCTTCACCTCGAACAGCCGGATCACGGCGAACGGCATGGCGATCGAGAGCATGCTGGCGAGGGCGAGCCCGTGCTGCGTGGGACCGACGATCGACTTGCGACCCTCGTCCACGGTCGGATGGATGTTGGTCGGCGCCGGGATGACGTTCGCGATCGGATGCAGCACCAGCGCGGTCCAGTGGTAGAAGATGTTGTACCCCGTCCGAGACTCGTAGAGCACTCCCAACGACGTGATGACCGCCAGGGCGAGGATGAGGCGGCCGTACGCCCGGATCTCGCTGCGGCGCACCTGCGTGGCCACGATCAGGAAGAACGCGACGTAGGCGACGACCTGACTGATCCGCTTCTCGACCAGATTCAGCTCGCCCAGCAGGTAGATCCGGTGGACGTTCGGCAGCACGCTGGCGAGCGCCGCCGCGCCGAACAACAGCACGCCGCCCGTCGCCGCCGTCATGCGGCGGACGGGACGGCGCCGGTCGCCGGTGACCAGCACCTGGAGGATGAGCACCCCCACCATCCCGACGAGCATGAACCGGTCGGGCTTGGAGTCCACCGGCAGGTGCAGCTTGAACTGCGTCCCGTCGATCGGCACCAGGAACACCATCCCGACGAAGACCGCGATCATCCACGGCATCAGCCGCGTGGTGTGCGGCCAGTCGTCGTCAGCGACTCGCTCAGGGACCGGCGGGGCGGGGAGGGCCGCCGAGCGGGGCTCGACGTGATCGATTGTGGCTGGGGTCATGGCCGCGCGAACCTGGGGGACGGGCGCGCGGGCTGCTACCGCCCGTGGGCGGCGTAGTCGGCGCCGTGACCGTTGGAGCTGATGGCCTCGCCCTGCCCGTCGGCGACGTAGTTTCGTGACGTCGCCAGGACGCGGTCCCCCAGCAGCAACTCGCTGTCATGGCCCACCGGGCTCAGCTCGATCGCCGGCTTCGCGGCGGCGCCGGCGCGGGACGCGCGCAGATTCGACCGCACCCGGATCGTGAACAGGATGCCGAAGCACCACAGCACGAACACCAGCAGCGCCACCAGCACGGCGAGCATCCGGCCGGAGCTGGGGTTGACCTCGCCGCCCTGAGCCGAGCCCAGCTGCCGGATCTGCACCCGCTGCTGATCAGGCACGTTCGTCGCCTGGTCGAGGGTATCCAGGTACTTGGTGAATCCGGTCACGGCACCGTTGGCCAGTGCCAGCGCCTGGCGGGTGGTCGGCGCCTGCGAGTAGATGTCCACGGTCGGGAGCTCCGGGTTCTGATCGAAGCGCAGGAGGAACTTCGTCGTGGGCACGACGAGCTTGCCGTTCTTGAGGACGGAGGGATTGTGCACCGCCTGGGGCGCTCCGATCTCCGCCGGTCCCTGGGCGGAGATCTCGGTGCCGGGGATTCCCGCCTCCTGGCCGATGTAGGAGAGAGCCTCCGGCGAGACCATGAGCCGCGCGAACACCACGGCGCGGTTGGTGAACGGAACCAGGGACGTCTGCATGTTGCCCAGAGCGGACTTCGGCGCGTCGACGACCATCTGCGTGCTCGCCGACGAATACACGGTCGACTTGAAGGCGGTCATCCCCCCTACGCCGGCGGCGATGGCGAGGATCGCGCCGATCGCCACCCAGAGGCGGCGCTCCCAGAGCCGAAGAAGTGCCAGGGCCAGTTCCATATCTCAATGTCCTCTCCGGCCGTTCACGGGACCGTAGCCGTACTTGCTCTCGATTGATGAACGAAGCGCTGATGCCGGGACTTGCGACGGAAGCAGCGGGCCGAGCCGGCGTAACGCACGCACATCGCGAATCAACTTGTCGCAAAGGAAGATGAGGCCGCACCACAGCACGTAGACCACGACGAACACCAGGGCGGCCACCGTGTGGCCGCCCGAACCGCCGGTGATCACCACCGGCTGAAACTGGGCCACCTCGACACGGTCGGCCGGCGGGGTTCCCGCCGCCTCCTCGACGCCGGTCAGGTAGTCGGCAGCGGCGCGGTCAACGGCCAGGACGAGGCCGCGGGCCGCGCTCTCGCTCGGAGCCTGCGCGGTGATGGTGACTCCGGCGACGTTGGGATCGGTGTCCAGCGTGACCCGGTACGGGTCCCCCTCCGCCAGCAGCTGGTAGGAGCGCTTCTCCTGCGTCGGCTCCTGCTGAGTGCGCTGCAGATCGAGTGAGATCGGCCCGTCGATCGCCAGCTGCGAGACCGGGATCCGCGCTTGCTGCGCGATGAGCGTCTTGAGCTTGGGGCTGGTCATCTCGTCGGCCATGACCGCGGCCCACTCCGGGAGCGGGTAGAGATGACTCAGATCAGGCGTGTTACCCGACGACGTGGGGGTCTGGACCGACATCTCCGAGCTGGCCACGGCAAAGGCGATCGACTTGGTGTGCATCGACGGGGGCAGCAGCGAGATGGAGGCGATGGTGGAGAGACCGGCCACCGCGGCCACCGGGACTCCCAGGAGCAGCCACGGCCGCCGCCCCCGCACCGGAGCCCGCCGCCCGATCGTCCGTGCCGCCCCCCTGGCGGCGACCGCCACCGGTGCGGCGATGCGGGTGATGAAGCGGCGCGCGCGTCCAGCCCGCGCCGCGCCGCGTGACGCAACGACGCCGGCCCGCCGCGCACCGGCGCAGGCCCAACGGACCACGGCGTCCGCCACGAACGCACCGGCACGAGCGCAACGGACCGCGACGTCCGCCACAAACGCCCCCGCCGACACGCTCAGCGTGGCCACCAGGCGACCGCACCACACCACGGCGCGGGCCGTCCGGCTGCCGGCCAGCGCGCTCAGCCTGGCCACCAGGCGACCCCACCGCACCGCGGCGCGGGCCGTCCGGGTGCCGGCCCGCCCGACGAACCTCGCTGCCGCCCGCGCGCCGGCCACGACGAGGTGCCCCATGCGCATGACTCCGGCCGCGGCGACCGGGACCGCCGCCCGCGCTGCGGCAGCGATCGCAGCGGCGCCACGGGCCGCCAGGCGCCCGAGCGCGGCCGCCCAGAGCGCGATCGCAGCCGCGCAATGGGCCGCCAGGCGCGCGAGCGCGGCCTCCGCGCGCGCGACCGCGCTTGCCGCGGCGGCCAATGCCCACTGCCCGCCGCGTCGCACCACCGCCGCGCCGTGCCCCAGCGCCCGGACCGCGCTCCGCAGACCGGCCGAGACGGCCGCGACGACCCGGAGTGTGGCGTGCCTCACCCGGGGCCCAGCGGCGGCGGCGAGATGCGCCGCCGCCTGTCCGCGGCGCCGGAGCCCGCGGGCCACGGCGAGGACCAGGTCCCACAGCCGACGGCCGAGAGCCCGCCCGGCGCGCGCCAGTCGCGACACCACCCCGCGCACAGCCGATCCTCCGGGCAACGCGCGCGCCTCAGCGCGCCGCGCGGCTGAGCCCTACACCGGTACGGCCCCGGTAGGCCCGGCGAAGTCCGGGGTATCGCTCGGCGAGCCCGGCGCGAAGCCGGGTCGCCCGGAACCGCACCACCAGCGCCGCCCGGGTCCGGAGATCGGCGAAGCTGTAGTCCGGATAGGCGTCGTTGAACCGCTGGGCCGGCCAGTCCTCAGGCTCCGGCTCGGCGAGCAGGGTGAAGGACGCGGCCCGGTTGTCCAGGACGCCGTCGAGCTTCCAGTTGCTCTCGAGCTGCATGTGGCGGAACAGCGGGGCCACCGCCGGGATGGGGATGTCATCCATGAGCAGACGTCCGCCGACCTTGAGCGAGCGTGTGACGTAGAACCAGTCCACCTCAGGGAAGGGGAACGAATGCGCTCCGTCGATGAAGGCGACGTCGAGGGTTCGCTCCCGGGTCAGCCGGCGGGGGAGCTCGTCGTCGGAGAGTCCCTCGACGAAGTGAAGTGTGCTGGTGTCGATGCCGATCCGGTGGCAGTAGTCGATGACGCGACGATGCTCGTCACCGTCGGGGCTAATGGCCGTGTGGTGCGCGCCGCAGGCCGCGAAGATCACCGTCGACGCGCCGACGCCGGTCTCCAGCGTGACGTGACCGGGCTGCACCGCCCTGCAGATCGCCTCCAGCGTCTGCGGCAGCGAGTTCCAGTTGCGCTCCCCGCCGAGGTGGAACGCCGGGCGGTCCCGGAGCAGCCGGTCGACGACGGGAAGATGTTCTGCGGTCATGAGCGAGCGCCCCTGTCTGTCTTGATTCGTCCGGATCGGACAGTGCGATGGAATGAGCGGCCGTGGTCGGCAACCACGAAGTGCTCTGACCCAAGCAACGAGCGCGAGGGGTGCAGTCTTACGGGGATGCGGGCCGGATCGGCGCTCACACGCCGCGCAGGCGCCAGCGCATGCGCAGGACGTGGTAACTCAGCCGGTGAGCCGCGCCGGTGGCCGCGAACGGGAGAAACGCGCGTGACCGGCCGGGTCCGAGCCGCCGTCGGAGCGCCAGGCCGCGCCACTCGGGCAGCCGCCGCGCGCCGGGGTGGGTCTCGACGGCGAAGGCGATGAACTGGTCCACGTAGCGCTGCTGCTCGGCGGCGCCGCGATCGATCGTGCGGCTCGCCCGCCACAGCGCCTGCCGGGCCAGCGCCCGCTTGGCCCGCGCCACCAGGGCCTCGGCATCGCCGAGCCGGTCGCCGCCGCGCGCCAGGAAGGAGTCGAACGCGTTGCGCCGGTCGACCAGATCGACCAGCGGGCTGCCCTGCGTCCGGCTCATGCTGTTGCTCAGCACCCGGTAGATCGCCTGGGGGACCCCGCGCACATAGGCCACGTCGGCAACCGCGGCGATCCGCAGCCACAGGTTGAGGTCACTGGTGTGGTGACACGCGGGGTCATAGCCGCCGACGGCCTGCTGGACGCTGTTTCGGACGACCACCTCCGGCGATGACATCGCGTTATGGGCGTTGCGGCACCGCATGCGGATCCAGTCCTCGCCGCGCCAGATCGTCGTGCCGCGCCACCGGCCTGTCGACACGGGCAGCGGGCGGTCCTCCGGCGCCAGCAGGGGCCGCCCGTAGACGAGGGCGACGCCGGGGTGGGTGTCCATGACGGTGGCGGCGCGGGACAACGCGCCGGGCACGAGCAGGTCGTCGGCGGACAGCAGCACGACGTAGTCGCCGTCAGCCCAGGCCAATCCCTCGTTGGCCGTGGCGATCAGACCGGCGTTCTCGCGGTGCGCGCGAAACTCGACCCGGTCGTCGCGCGCGCACAGGCGCGCCGCGACCTGCGCGCTGTCGTCGGTCGAGACGTCGTCGATGACCAGCACCTTTACCGCCACGCCCTCCTGTGTGAGGACGCTGCGCAGGCAGCCGTCGAGGAAGTGCCCGTAGTTGAAGCAGGGCACGATGACGCTGACCGTGGGCACCCGGGCCGGGCCGGCCGGGCTGACCGGGGCGGCGGTCATGCCGGCGACAGAATGGGGGGCGACATCCGTTCCTCCAGACATCGGTCGACGAGCCGGTCGATCTGGGCGGCGCGGTCGTCCCAGGTGTTGGCCAGGGCGAATGCGCGCCGGGTCTCACGACCGACACCGGGGTCGGCGAGCGCCCGCTCGGCCATGGCCAGTGCCTCACCTCGAGTCTCGGCGTAGCTGAGCAGGGGCGGGTCATACCGGCGCAGCTCTGCCGACCCGGTGGCCAGGATCGGCGGGCCGGCGTAGAGGTACTCCCAGAACTTCATCGGCGACTGGTGGCGGGTCCACAGGCTCTCGGCATAGGGCATGAGCGCCAGGTCGAGATGCCGGATGTAGGCCGGAAGCTCGTCGCGCGGGCGCACGCCGAGGACGTGGATGTTGGGCCGCGATGCCAGCGCCTGGTGGGCGTCCGGCGTGAGCCGGGGGCTGACGGGACCGACGAAGACCAGCGAGCCGGTCGCGAACCGATCGGCCAGCGACACAACCAGGTCATAGTCCAGCCGATCATCGATGCCGCCGGTGTAGCCGAGCAGCGGCCGCGGCAGTGCGGCGTACTCCGGCGGAAGCTGGGCGGCGTCGAACGCCGGCGCCAGGTCGGCGGCGAACCCAAACGGCACCAGCTCCGTCTCCCAGCCGCGGCCCGCCAGCAGCTCCTGCGTCGGGTACGACGTGGTGCAGATGTGGTCGGCGCTCGCGCACAGGGCCGAGGTCTCGGCCTCGAGCGCCGCCGGATCCCGGCCCATGAGCGCCGCACCGGCGGACGGGTGGTCCATCACCACCGCGATCCGCAGCGACTCCCGGGCGACGCCGGCGAGCAGCGGGAGCATCCGCCAGGCGATGACCACCGGCTGCCGCAGTCCGAGCCGCCGGACCGCGGAGCCCACCTGCCGCCGGATCAGCGGAACCGACCACGCCTGCGTCCGCGGGTGATGGATGGGCGGTATCACCAGCGGCGCGAACACCTTGACGCGGCCCCGGTCCCGGAGCCCGCGATCGGCCACCGAGCGGACGTGGCGCACGGTGTCCGGCGTGACGCCGTAGCGGAACGGGGTCAGGGGGCTCACCGCCGGGTCGATGTAGAGCACGGGGTGGCGCGCGGCCAGCGCGTGCGCGAAGTTCAGCTCCGCCTGCCAGGAGCCATCCCAGCTGGAGGTGCCGTAGATCACATAGCTTCTGTCACTCATACCGATTGGTCACCAGCGATATGGGGTGGACATCGCCGGCGCCGGCGGGACTCGATCCGATTCATCGCCGGCCAGCTCGCGGATCACGCGAGCCGGGTTGCCGGCGGCAATGACCCCCGCGGGGATCGCGGTGGTGACGACGCTGCCGGCGCCGATCACCGAATGCGCGCCCACCGTCACGCCCTTGAGGATCCGGACCCCGTCGCCGATGAACACGTTCTCCTCGAGCTCGACGGCCGCCATCCTGGGCCGGCCGCCGCGGCGCCGCCGGGGGTGCAGATCGTGGAAGTCGCTGTCGAAGATCTCGACGAACGATCCGAGCAGCGCCTCCCGCCCGATGCGGATCCCCGGCCCCTCGCTCTTGATGAAGGCGTTGTTGTTGATCTGGGCCCCGTCGTCGAACTGGACGAGTGAGCCGGGGAGATAGGCCTCGACGTGTCCGTACCCCGAGAAGAACGCCGGGGACGTCGGCCAGCCGAACTCCACGTTGTCACCGATCATGATCGACCCCTGCCCCATGAGAAGCAGGGGCTGGACCACGACCGGAGTGCCCACCACGTTCTCGCAGGTGGACAACGCGCGGTACTTCCAGATCCGGATGCGCTGGGCGATCCGGCCGAGCCGGACGGGCGACAGCGGGGGCCGCATCGAGTGGTCAGCTGCAGACATGGTTCTCACACAACGTGCGGCCGGGCGCGGAGATTGCGTACCGGTCAGCGATCTCACGCCGGCCGGCCCGCGATCGGCCGCAGCGCGCGCGCGCGGCGGTGCAGCGAACGCGTGCCGCGCTGGATGACGCCGGGCACGAGACGGCGCGCCACCAGGAGAAGGTCGTTCCACGCGTCGGCGAAGCACACCCGCAGCGTCACGAGATAGCCCAGCGAGCAGGCGGCGAAGATGGCCGCAAACCTCAGGCCGCCGCCGACGTGAGCGGATGCTGAGCCCAGGGCGACCGGCACGGCCACCGCCGCCATCCCCAGACACGCCACCGTGGCGGGACGGATGTCCTGCCAGAGGGCCATGAGCGCGCTCTGCCCGCTGCGGCGGGCGATCATCCCATAGGCGACCACGGCGAACAGGCTGTGCACGACGGCTCCGTCGATCGCGACAGCGACGAGACCGAATTGTGAGGCGATGACGACGCTGCCGACATAGACAGCGAAGTGGCTGACGCCGTAGCCGAGGAGCCCCCTGGCGCGGCCCGTGGCCATGAGGACCGAGCCGATGGCGTCAATCACCAGCGTGGCCGCGCCCCCCAGACAGAGCACCTGCGTGGGCACGACCGCGGAGGCCCACGCGTGTCCGTAGGCCGCGGGCACCACGATCGGCGCGGTGATCGCCAGGCCGCCGAGAATGGGAAACAGAACGACGGTGAGGACGCGGACGATCCGCGCCCGCAGCCGCAGGAGATCCTCGGTGGTCGCCGACCGCGACAGCAGCGGGAACGCCATGCTCTGCATGAGGATGCTGACCTTCGACTGGTAGCTCACGGCCAGCGTGTACGCCCGCCAGTACTGCCCGGCGGCGACGGTGCCGAGCCGGGCGGCGATGACGGCGTAGTCCCCGTTGGCAAACCCGGTCCACGCCACCGCGGCCAGCGCCGCCGGCAACCCAAACTCGGAGATGTCTCGGACGGCACGGCGACGCAGCCGAGGGAGGGGCGGCCGCGCGCCGGTCATCGCGATCGCGCTGGATACGGCGGCGCCGGCGACCAGCCCGTAGGCGAGTGCGTCACCGCGCAACCCGGCCAGCGTGACCAGCCCGACCGACACCACGACCCGGGCCACGTTGCCGCTGACCTCCATCAGTGCCAGGCGGCGGAAGTTGAGGCGGCGCTGGAGGACCGCCGCCGATACCGTCCCGATGCCGAAGAGCAGGAACATCGGACAGCACAGGCGGATGAGCTCGGCCGCCGTGGCGCCGATCAGCGGCTGCACCACGAGGTAGGAGGCCGCGAACGTCATGGCGCCAACCCCCAGCGAGATGAGCAGAGCCAGCGCGGCCCCTGCCTGGAGATGCTCGCGGTCGACCGTCTCGCGCTGCACGAGCGCCATCCCAACCCCGGCCGTGGGGATCGCGATGGCCAGGCCGGCGACGATCAGCGCCACCGCGAAGGCGCCGAAATCGGCGGGAGAGATCATGCGGGCCAGGACGACGGTGGAAAGCAGGAGCACGACCTCGCTCCCGATGCGCGACATGGTCATCCAGGGAAGACCGCGGGCCGTGAGCTCTGTCAGCTCCTCGGCCGTCCGGCCGTCCGGTCGCAGCTCACCCTGGTCGGTGGACTCGGCCTCGGCGACGATCACGAACAATCAAACGGCCTGTGCCGGGCGGCACTTGCGGATGGCGCCGGGTCGGCCGGCGGCGAAAGATCGGCTCACCTGGGGCCGTTTTAGTTCGCATGACACCAAGTTCCCTGCGCGGTGAGCGCGTACTCGTGACCGGTGGTGCGGGCACCATCGGTTCTCATCTCGTCGATCAGCTGGTGCTCGAGGGCGCCGGAGAGATCATCGTGGTGGACAACTTCGTCCGCGGTCGCCGTGAGAACCTGCTCGGCGCGACGTCCAGTGACTGCGTCCGGATCGTCGAAGGCGACATCTGCGACCGCGCGCTGATCACGAAGCTCATGCGCGGAGTGGACACCGTGTTCCACCAGGCGGCGCTCCGGATCACCCAGTGCGCCGAGGAGCCACGGCTGGCGCTGGAGGTTCTGGTCGACGGGACGTTCAACGTCGTCGACGCCGCCGCCCGGGAAGGCGTCCGGAAGCTCGTCGCTGCCTCCTCGGCCTCGGTCTACGGCTTGGCCGAGGAGTTCCCGACCACCGAACGCCATCACCCATACGCCAACGACACCCTGTACGGCGCGGCCAAGACGTTCAACGAGGGTCTGCTCCGCAGCTATCACACGATGACTGGCCTGGACTACGTCGCACTGCGCTACTTCAACGTCTACGGCGCCCGCATGGACATCCATGGTCTCTACACCGAGGTCCTGGTGCGCTGGATGGAGCGGATCAGCGAGGGCACCCCGCCGCTGATCTTCGGCGACGGCGCGCAGACGATGGACTTCGTTTACGTCGAGGACATCGCCCGGGCCAACCTGCTGGCGGCCAAGTCCGAGGCCACCGACGACGTGTTCAACGTCGCCAGTGGGGTGGAGACGAGCCTGGCGGGGCTCGCCGCCAAGCTGCTCGAGGTCATGGGATCCGACCTCGCCGTCGAGTTCGGCCCGGAGCGGGCGGTCAACAAGGTGTCACGGCGGCTCGCGGATACGTCTCATGCCCGCGACGGCATCGGCTTCGTCGCGGAGATCGATCTGGAAGAGGGCCTCCAGCGACTCGTCGACTGGTGGCGGGACGAACGCGAAGGCCAGGCCCAGGCCGGCCTGGCGGCGGCACTGTGATGGAGGTCCCGTTCGCCCGTCCCCACATCACCGGCACCGAGGCCGCCGCGGTCGCCGAGGTGATCGCGACCGGATGGCTGTCGCAGGGCCCACGAGTCCGGGAGTTCGAGCAGGCGTTCGCCCGCCAGAGCGGCGCACCTGACGCGGTGGCGACGTCGAGCTGCACGACGGCGCTGGCGCTGGCGCTCTACGCCTCGGGAGTCGGCCCCGGGGACGAGGTGATCGTGCCGTCGCTGTCGTTCATCGCCACCGCCAACTCGGTGTGGCAGTGCGGCGCCACGCCGGTGTTCGCCGACATCGACCCGCGGACCTACAACCTCGACCCGGCGGCCGCCGAGCGCGCCATCACACCGCGCACGCGGGCGATCATGCCGGTGCATCAGGTGGGCCTCCCCGCCGACATGGACGCGTTCCTGGAGATCGGCGAACGGCACGGCGTGGCGATCCTGGAGGACGCGGCCTGTGCCATCGGGGCCACGTATAAGGGACGGCCGATCGGCTCGCTCGGTCCCCTCTCATGCTTCTCGCTGCACCCGCGCAAAGTGATCACGACCGGTGAGGGCGGCATGATCGCCGTCCATGATCCGGAGGTGGCCGACCGGATGCGGCGGCTGCGAGCTCACGCCATGGATCTCTCCGATCTGGCGCGCCACAACGCCACCGACGTGGTGTTCGAGGCCTACCCGGAACAGGGCTTCAACGTCCGCATGACGGACATGCAGGCCGCGGTGGGGCTGTGTCAGCTCGAGGCGCTGCCGCTCATCCTGGCGCGCCGGCGACGTCTCGCCGAGCGCTACAACACGGCGATCGCCGCCATCCCCGGCCTCGAGGCCCCGTACGACCCGCCCTACGCGGTACGGACCTGGCAGTCCTACTGCGTCCGCGTCAGCGCCGAGTCGCCGATCGACCGCACGGAGCTGATGCGCCGGCTGCTGGCCGACGGCGTCCCCACCCGGCGAGGCGTGATGGCGATCCATCACGAGCGGCCCTATGCCCACACCCGGGCCTCCCTCCCGCACACTGAGGCGGCGGCGCGCGACGTCCTCATGCTGCCCCTGTTCGCCGACCTCACCTTCGAGCAGCAGGACCACGTGATCGACCGGCTGGCCGAGCACGTTCGCGCCCGGCTCGCGGCCTGAGGCCGCGCGAGTAGCAGGCCGGGAGGCTCGTTCCTTGACCATGGAGACCTGTGGAGTCGTCATCGTCGAGGACACCCGGGTCGCCCAGGCGCCCGGGTGGACGGGCGGGATCGATGCCTTCAGCCAGGTCGCGAACCGGCCGATCGCCCACCACGTGATCGACGCCGTGAGGTCCGCCGGGGCCAGGCGGATCGTCGTGGTGTCCTCCGACGCTGCCGCCGCCGAGGTCGAGGCGCAGCTGGCGAGCTACGACACAGGCCACGCGTCGCCGATCTTCGCCACCCACAGCGGCGAGGTCGACCTGGCCGCCGGAGTACGGCTGGCCGCGGCGGTGGCGGAGGACGCCCCGTGCATCGTGCACACCGCGGGCGGACTGCTCGGCGAGGCGTTGGCGCCGCACGCTCGGCGCTTGCGCGACGACGTCCCGCACACGATCGCCTTCATCTGTCAGGGGGCCCGCGCTGACGGACATCTCAACGCCGCAAGCCTCGAGATGCTCCACGTGGCCGAGCTCCATCCGGAGTCGAGCGGATTCGGCACCACCGGCGTCTGGCTGTTCGGCCCCGGCGCGTTGCGCTGCACGGCCGCGGCGCTCCGGGCCCCCGGCGCCGGATTGGACCTCGCCGCGATCGCCGGGCGGATGGACGATGCCGGGGGCCGGCTCGAGGTGCTGCCGGTGGACACCTGGCGGTGCTACCGCGGCGACGCGCGCGATCTGCTCGAGCTCAACCGGGTGGCACTCGACAACCTCCAGGTCGACTGCCGGCGGCCGGCCGGCATCGGCAACCAGATCGAGGGACGCGTGTTCATCGACGAGCGTGCGTCCGTGCGGTCGAGCGTGATCGTGGGTCCGGCCGTCATCGGCCCGGGGGCGCGGATCGCCGATGCCTACATCGGCCCCTACAGCTCGATCGGCGCCGGAGTCCACATCGAGGGGGCCGAGGTCGAGCGATCGATCATCGCCGCCGGAGCGAGCATCCAGCACGTGGGCGGCAGGATCGTGGCCAGCGTCGTGGGGCGGGACGCTCGCGTGTTCCGGGATTTCTCGCTGCCGCGCGCGCTGCGCCTCCGGGTCGGCGATGGCACCGAGGTGGCGCTCTGCTGAGAGCGCCGACCCGCTCCGGTGCGAGTAAGCACATGAGCGGCGCGTTGTTCTGGGTGTGAAGACAGCAGCGGGACGAGCAAGGAGATACGTGCGATGACAGTGGGAGTAATCGGTCTTGGATATGTCGGGCTGCCATTGGCGGTCGCCTTCGCCGAGGCCGGAGAGCACGTGGTCGCGGTTGACCTGGACGAGCGGAAGGTCGCGGCGATCGAGGATGGGACGTCATACATCGAGGACATCTCGTCCGATCGCCTGCGCGCGGTCCTGCCCAGGATCGAGGCCTGGACCCACTTCGCTCCGCTGGCGCGCACCGACGCCGTCTTCATCTGCGTTCCCACACCGCTGACCCCCAACCGCGAGCCGGACCTCGAGCCGCTGATCTCGGCGGCCCGCGCGCTCGGCCACGTGGTCCAGCGCGGCCAGCTCGTTGTGCTCGAGTCGACGACGTACCCGGGGACGACGCGAGAGCAGCTGCTGCCGCTCCTGGAGCGCCGCGGCCTGCGCGCCGGCGACGGCCTCAACGTCGCCTTCTCGCCCGAGCGGGTCGATCCGGGCCGTACCGACTACACGATGCGCAACACGCCGAAGGTCGTCGGCGGCATCACCGAGGAGTGCACCCGGCGCGCCTGCGAGGCCTACTCGCGCATCTGCGAGACGGTCGTCCCGGTGGCGAGCCCGGAGGTGGCCGAGATGACCAAGCTGCTGGAGAACATCTTCCGCTCGGTCAACATCGCCCTGGTCAACGAGCTGTCGATCCTGGCCGATCGGATGGGCATCGACATCTGGGAGGTCATCGACGCCGCCACGACCAAGCCCTACGGGTTCATGCGGTTCGAGCCGGGCCCCGGCATGGGCGGCCATTGCCTGCCCGTGGACCCGTTCTATCTCACCTGGCGGGCGCGCGAATTCCACATGTCGACGGAGTTCATCGAGCTCGCCGGCAAGATCAACCAGCAGATGCCGTACTACTGCGCCGAGCGCGTGGAGCATGCGCTCAACGACGCCGAGAAGTCGGTGAAGAACTCGCGGATCCTCATCCTGGGCGCCAGCTACAAGGGCGGCGTCGGGGATATCCGGGAATCGCCCGCCCTGCGGATCATCGAGATGCTCCGCGACCGGGGCGCACTCATCTCCTACAGCGACCCGTACGTTCCCCAGCTGCCGGAGTTCGGTCTCAGGCATGTCGAGATCGACGAGCTGGACACCTACGACGCCGTCGTGCTGGTGACGGCGCATCCCGGGGTCGACTATGCGGCCGTGCTGGAGAACTCTGAGCTGCTCGTCGACCTGCGAGGGGTCACTCGAAAGCTCGCGCAGCGGCAGCCGGCGAGCCCGTTGGCGGCCGTCGGCGCGTAGTCCTCACGTCTCCCCCGGGGGGCGCATCGGCAGCACGAACCCATAGCCGACACGCGGTGGGCCGGGAGGGCTGGACAGCGTTCGCAGCACGGTGAGCGCCTCACGCAAGGTGGCGATCGCCTCCTCCAGGTCAGCCAGGTCCCGGTCGTCGGCCGATGTCGATGCCGAACGCCGCTTCTGGAGGTCGGCCTCCATCGCCATCAGCTTGCCGAAGCCGCGCTCCAGCGTCTCCTCGATCTGCTGCTGAGACGGTGAATCACCGGAGCGTAGACGCCGGGAGATGGAGTCCAGCGACCGAACGTCTGCGGAAACCTGATCTTGCCGGTGATCCCCCATGTAAAACCGGTGTAAATCCTCGTCGAGCGCCACGCGATGCACAATGAGCCGCACGGTCTGTCGTGCGTTCAAGCCCAGGCTACCTCGTCGGCACCGCCACAAACAGGGTGGTTTGCCGCACTTCTTTTTGGGGGCGCCGGAGCTCAGTTCAGGCGACGCGAGCGCGGGGCCGCGCCGAGGTGACGTCCACCTCGGTCCGGCCGTTCTCGGTGCGGCGGGTGGTGAGCCGGCCGCCGAGCTTGCCCGCTCGGTCGCGCATCGTCTGCAGGCCCAGGCCGGTCCCCGCGGTCTCGGCCGTGGCGCCGCCGAACCCGCAGCCGTCGTCGCTGACGCGGAGCAGCAGGTCGTCCACCTGAGAGCCCAAGGTGACGGCGATGGCCTGCGCGCCGCCATGGCGAATGGCGTTGACGATCGCCTCGCGCGCGATGCGCACAAGCTCGCGGCGCTCGGCGGCGCTGTAGTGGGGGGCGTGGCCGCGCTCGACGTGCAGCGTGACCTGGACGCCGTGCCGCCCCGCGAGCTCCCTGGCGACCTGCCGCAGCGCCCCCTCGGTGTCCGACGCCGTCGACGCCTCGAGGTCGATGATCTGGCCGCGGGACGCCGCCAGGGCGCGCCGCGCGGCGACGGCGAGCGGATGATCTGCGCCGTACTCGCGGGCCAGGCGGTCCGAGTGGGCGGCGATGAACGCCAGGTCCTGGGCCAGCCCATCGTGCAGGTCACGGGCGATCCGCCGGCGCTCGGCGCGGATGGCGTCGCGTTCCTTCTGCGCCTGCGATGTCCCGTAGCGCCGGATGCTGACCACCAGGAGCAGGAGGTAGACGGCGGCGCGCAGACCGTCTCCCACCGTGACCCAGCTGGAGGGGACGACGGCCAGCGGCAGCCGGCCAAGCTGGGCCACGGCCAGCAGGTACGCCGCCGCGGCCAGCAGCAGCGCCTCGACGTCGCCGTCCTGGCGCCGGGTGACGAAGCCGTAGGCGCAGGCGATCAGTCCGCCGAATGAGACGAGCGACAGGACGAGCGACACCGTGTGAAAGTCATCCCAGTAGCCGTGCACCCGGACCGGACCGAGCGCGATGTCGATCAACTCGCCGAGCGCGACCCAGGCGATGGCCGCCGGAACCAGGAGCCGTCCCCACTGGCGTCCCCCGTCGACCTGTCGCCCGGCGGGGGCGAACGCGACCGCCAGGAAGACGCCGGACACCAGCACCACGAGGGCGCTCTGCGCGCCTGCTCCGTAGACCCCGCTCGCATAGCCGTAGCCCGGGAGGGTGTTGAACACGAACATCGTCAGGCCGGACGTCGCCAGGGCCGCGAGGAGCAGGAGATCGCGGAGCAGACGGGTCTGGCGGTAGTGGGCGACGAGCAGGAGCGCGCTGGCAAACGCGCACAGCGTCAGTCCGGTCTCGATCCCGGACCGGAAGGACGCATCGTCGAAATGAAGCCTCCATACCGGAGGCAGCGCGAGCGCTGCGAAGACGATCGCTCCCACGAGAGCGGCGGTTCCCATGACGGCGAGGTTGCGCCGGCTTGCGCGCGCGCCCAGGCCCACCCGGTACGACGCTGTGTCTGGTCCGTGACTGACGGCGTTGACCGGCACCGCTCAACTACCCCCACGTATTTCGATTGCCCCGCCTAACCGAAGCATCCCGCTTCCATCAAACGTAAGAAAACCTTACCAAACAGAACCTTTTAATGGAAGAGTCCGGCCGCGGGCGTCGAAGAGGTCTAGTTCGGCCGTCCGTGCTCGTCGCGGGTGCGGCCTCGGCGGGCGCGCCGTGACCGGTCGATGCGGCCGAGATCGTCGCGGCCGGGGGGCCGGCTCGTTGCCCGATCCGGCCGCGGCCGCCCGTCGCGCTCCGGAGTTGAACCGCCCCGCGCGCCGCGCCCCGGCCCGTCGGCTTCCCGCCCCCGCGCCCGGTCGCGGTCCTCGGTGAGGCCGACGTCGTAGAACACCAGGCTGACCACGCCCACCAGGCCGATCCCGACGACCGCCGTGCAGATCGTCCCGCCCGTGGTGCCCGGGATGATGGCGCCGCACAGAATGCCGACGACCACGACCGCTACGGCCACGCCGTAGCGCAGCGCCCTCGAGGACGGCTTCAGGCTCTCGTCAGGTGGTGCAGGGGTCATGGGTGCTCACTCAGCTTAAGCGCGCGGCGCGCCCGGGCCCGCTGGCCGCGAGCAAGAACGCGCGGGCGCGGCCCCTCCCACTCGCCGAGCGAATGCCCGTGGTGGGTGGGGAGGGACGCGCCGCTGCGGTGACGCAACTGCCGTCGGCTAGTCCTCGGAGGAGTCGCCGCCGTTGTCGGACGGGATGTCCAGGTCAGCCAGCTCCTCGGCGAAGCCGAGCGATGAGCCGCCGTTGCCAATGCTCTCCAGGTCCGACAGGTCGGCCTCGATGCCGCTGCCGAAGCCGGTGAGGGATTCGCCGTCGGTCAGGCCGAGCTCCGCGGCCAGGTCGTCGTGATCGAGCAGGCCGACCTCGTCGATCCCGCGGGGGAGCGGCTCGGACGGCTCGATCTCGATCCGCCGATAGCGCTTGAGGCCCGTCGCGGCCGGGATCAGCTTGCCGATGATCACGTTCTCCTTCAGGCCGTTCAGGCGATCGATCTTGCCCTCCAGGGCGGCGTCGGTCAGGACCTTCGTCGTCTCCTGGAAGGAGGCCGCCGACAGGAATGAGTCCGTGTTCAGCGACGCCTTGGTGATCCCGAGGATGATCTCCTCCGCCTGCGCCGCTTCGCCACCGGCCTCTATGACGGCGTTGTTGATCTTGGCGTACTCGTAGCGGTCGACAAACTGGCCCGGGAGCAGGTCGGTGTCGCCCTTCTGGTCGACCCGCACCTTCTTGAGCATCTGGCGCACGATCAGCTCGATGTGCTTGTCGTTGATGTCGACGCCCTGGGACTTGTAGACCTCCTGGACCTCGCGCACGAGGTACAGCTCGGTGTTCGTCCGCCGCTCCTCCGGGGTTTTGCCGCCGTAGGCGAGCAGGTCATGCGGGTACAGCGAGCCCTCGTTGAGCTGCTGGCCGACCGTGACCTTCTGCCCGTTCTCGACGAACAGCAGCGTCCGCCGCGGGAACGTCTCCCGGTGCTCCTCGCCGCCGTCATCGGTGATGACGACGGTGATCGCCTTGTCGGACTCCTCGATCGTGACCACGCCGTCGACCGGAGCCATCTTGGCCAGGCCTTTGGGGCGCCGGGCCTCGAACAGCTCCACGACGCGCGGCAGACCGTGCGTGATGTCCGCGCCGGCGACGCCGCCGGTGTGGAACGTTCGCATCGTCAGCTGCGTTCCGGGCTCGCCGATCGACTGGGCGGCGATGATGCCGACCGCGTCGCCGATCTGGGCCAGCTTGCCGGTTGCCAGGGAGCGGCCGTAGCACGCCTGGCACACGCCGGTCTGGGCCTCGCACTTGAGCACTGAGCGGACGGCGACCTTGATGACCTCGCCCTTGTCGGTGTCGTCCTGCCAGGCTTCGACCAGATCGGCCAGCTCGGCGCGGTCGATCTCCTTGCCCTGCTCCACGATGACGCGTCCGCGCTTGGTCGTGATGTCACGGGCGGCGATCCGGCCGATGAGGTCACCGTTCGGCTCACCGGTCGGCCGCAGGCCGCGGGTCTCCGGGTCGACCTCCAGCCGCGAGACCGGCATCTCGATGTACTCCTCGGTCCCGCAATCTTCATGGCGGATGATGACGTCCTGGGAGACGTCGACGAGACGGCGGGTCAGGTAGCCGGAGTCGGCGGTGCGGAGCGCGGTGTCGGCCAGACCCTTGCGGGCACCGTGGGTCGAGATGAAGTACTCGAGCACGGTCAGGCCCTCCATGAAGTTGGCCTTGATCGGTCGCTCAATGATCTCGCCCTTCGGATTGGCCATCAGGCCGCGCATCCCGGCCAGCTGGCGGATCTGCGAGAACGACCCGCGGGCGCCGGAGTTGGCCATCATCGCGATCGGGTTGAGGTTGTCCAGGTGCTCATACAGCGCCTCGCCGACCTCGTTGGTGGCGCGGTCCCACAGGCCGGTGACCGCCTCGTGGCGCTCCTCCTGGGTGATCTCGCCGTCCTCGTACTGCGCCTCGATCGTGGCGAGCTCCTGGTCGTAGCGCGCCAGGATCTCGGCCTTGGAGGGCGGGGTCTGCACGTCGTTCTTGGAAAACGTCACGCCCGCCCGGGTCGCGTACTGGAAGCCGACGTCCTTGAAGGCGTCCAGGACCTGGGAGATCGTCGGGGCCCCGTACAGCTGCACGAGGTCGTCGATCATCTTCGTCGTGTCCTTCTTGCGCATCGAGCGGTTGATGAACTCGTACGTGCTGGGGTCGAACTGCTCGCCCAGCGCGTCCTCGAGCGCGCGCTCGATCTTGTCGTTGTAGATGATCCGGCCGACCGTGGTCAGCACGTGGCCGCCCTCGCGCCCGAGCGGCCGGTACTCGGCCAGGTCGTGGAGCTTGACCACCCGGTGCTCGTAGGACCACTCCGCCTCCTGGGCGGTGCGGAACACGTGCGGCCGCGGATCCTGCGCGGCCGGGTCGAGCTCGGCCAGCTCCTTGGCGCCGGGACCGTAGGTCAGGTAGTAGGCGCCGAGGACCATGTCCTGCGACGGCGTCGCCAGCGGCGCGCCGTGGGCCGGCGACAGGATGTTGTTCGCCGACAGCATGAGGATCCGGGCCTCCGCCTGGGCCTCGGCCGACAGCGGCAGGTGGACGGCCATCTGATCGCCGTCGAAGTCGGCGTTGAACGCGTGGCAGACCAGCGGGTGGACCTGGATGGCCTTGCCCTCCACCAGCACCGGCTCGAACGCCTGGATGCCGAGGCGATGCAGCGTCGGCGCCCGGTTCAGCAGGACCGGATGCTCGTGGATGACCTCCTCCAGGACGTCCCACACCTCAGGGATCATCGAGTCGACCATCTTCTTGGCCGCCTTGATGTTCTGGGCGGACTTGCGCTCGACGAGCCGGGCCATGATGAACGGCTTGAACAGCTCGAGCGCCATCAGCTTGGGCAGACCGCACTGGTGCAGGCGCAGCGACGGCCCAGACACGATCACCGACCGGCCGGAGTAGTCGACGCGCTTGCCGAGCAGGTTCTGGCGGAAGCGGCCCTGCTTGCCCTTGAGCATGTCCGACAGCGACTTCAGCGGCCGGTTGCCCGGGCCGGTGACCGGACGCCCGCGGCGGCCGTTGTCGAACAGCGCGTCGACGGACTCCTGGAGCATGCGCTTCTCGTTGTTGACGATGATCTCCGGCGCGCCGAGGTCCAGCAGCCGCTTGAGGCGGTTGTTGCGGTTGATGACGCGGCGGTAGAGGTCGTTGAGGTCCGACGTCGCAAAGCGACCGCCGTCGAGCTGGACCATGGGGCGCAGCTCCGGTGGGATGACCGGCACCGCCTCCAGGACCATCATCTCCGGCTTGTTGCCGGACTGCAGGAAGGCCGAGACGACCTTCAGCCGCTTGACGGCGCGGGCCTGCTTCTGGCCCTTGGCGGTCTTGACCTGCTCCTGCAGGTCGGCGGACTCGGCCTCGAGGTCGACCTGCTGGAGCAGGTCGCGCACGGCCTCGGCGCCCATGCCGCCGCGGAAGTACTCGCCGAAGCCGTAGGGCGAGCCGAAGCGGTCGCGCAGCTCCCGGAACGTCGTCTCGTCGTTGATGACGTCCTTGGGCTTCATCGTCTTGAACAGGTCCCAGACGACGCGCATGCGCTCGGCGGCGTCCTCGATGTAGGCCTCGGTGTCATCGATGTCGGCCGTAAAGCTCTTGCGCAGGTCCTTGAGCATCTTCTCGCGCTCGTCGTCGGAGAGCTTGGCCACGTTGACGTCGAGCGTCTCGGCCCACAGGTGGTCCTCGTCGGAGAAGTCGCGGCCCGTCTTGGCCGTGTTCAGATACTCCTCGCGCCGGGCCAGGGACTCCTTGAGCTCCAGCACGCGCTCTTCCTTCTCGGCGGCGTAGGCGTCGAGGACCTTGTTGACCTCGCCCTCCAACTGCTCGGTGTCGCGGGCGCGGGCCTCGTCGTCGACCCAGGTCACCATCGAGGCGGCGAAGTACAGGACCTTCTCGAGCTCCTTGGGCGCCATGTCCAGCAGGTAGCCAATGCGGCTGGGGACACCCTTGAAGAACCAGATGTGGCTGACCGGCGCGGCCAGGTCGATGTGACCCATGCGCTCGCGGCGCACCTTGGAACGGGTCACCTCGACGCCGCAGCGCTCGCACACGATGCCCTTGTAGCGAACGCGCTTGTACTTGCCGCAGTAGCACTCCCAGTCCTTGGTCGGACCGAAGATGCGCTCGCAGAACAGGCCGTCCTTCTCCGGCTTGAGCGTGCGGTAGTTGATGGTCTCCGGCTTGGTGACCTCTCCGGAGCTCCAGGAGCGGATCTGCTTGGAGGACGCGAGGCCGATCTCGATTGCGTCGAAGTTATTGATGTCGATCAAAGTGATTCCTCTTGAAAATTGAGATCTTGTGGCGGGGCTATGCCTCGTCTTCTTCCAGGACGCCCTCCGCGTCACCGGCGGGAATGTCGGCGTCGAGCATGGGGTCCTCGTCGGAGCTGAAGTCCTCGTCCTCCAGCTCCTGACCGGACTCCAGGTCCGGGTCCTCGGTCTCGGTCTCCTCCTCGGAGGCCTCGACCGTCTCCCCTTCGTGCTCGGTCGACTCGTCCGATGCCGCGCCGTCGGTGGCCCGGACGCCGGACAGGTCGATGCCCAGCTCCTCGGCCGCGCGCAGCAGGTCGTCATCCTCCTCACGCATCTCGGCGCGCTCGCCCTCCTCGGAGACGACGTTGACGTCGAGCGCCAGCGACTGCATCTCCTTGAGCAGGACCTTGAACGACTCCGGGATCGAGGGCTCGGCGATGTTCTCGCCCTTGACGATGGCCTCGTAGGCCTTGACGCGACCGACGGTGTCGTCGGACTTGATGGTCAGCATCTCCTGGAGGGTGTACGCGGCGCCGTAGGCCTCGAGCGCCCACACCTCCATCTCGCCGAACCGCTGGCCGCCGAACTGCGCCTTGCCGCCCAGCGGCTGCTGAGTGACCAGCGAGTACGGGCCGGTCGACCGGGCGTGGATCTTGTCGTCGACGAGGTGCAGGAGCTTGAGGATGTACATGTACCCCACGGTGACCTGCTCCTCGAACGGCTCGCCGGTGCGGCCGTTGAACAGCGTGGTCTTGCCGGAGGCCCGCATCCCCTCACGCCGGCTGGTGTCGACGTCCATGCGGATGAGCCCGTTGCTCTTCTGGTGCTCCTCCTGCCAGCGGACCAGCGCCTCGTCGACATCGTTGACGGTGGCGCCGTCGAACACCGGCGTCGAGACGTAGACCTTGCCGGGCCGCCCGTCCGGCCGCGAGCCGCCGTTGGTGGCGTGCTTGCGCGCCTCCGAGCCGTCCTCGTACCAGCCGTTGGCGGCCACCCATCCCAGATGGGTCTCCAGGATCTGGCCGAGGTTCATGCGGCTCGGCACGCCGAGCGGGTTGAGGATGACGTCCACCGGCGTGCCGTCCTCCAGGAACGGCATGTCCTGAACGTCGACGATCTTGGAGATGACGCCCTTGTTGCCGTGGCGTCCCGCCAGCTTGTCGCCCTCGGAGATCTTGCGCTTCTTGGCCACGAACACGCGGACCAGGTCGTTGACTCCGGGCGGCAGGTCGTCGCCGTCGTCGCGGCTGAACGTCTTGACGTCGATGACCACGCCGCCCTCGCCGTGGGGCACCTTGAGCGAGGTGTCGCGGACCTCGCGCGCCTTCTCCTTGAAGATCGCGCGGATCAGCTTCTCCTCGGCCGTCAGCTCGGTCTCGCCCTTGGGCGTGACCTTGCCGACGAGCAGGTCGCCGGACGCCACCTCGGCGCCGATGCGGACGATGCCGCGGTCGTCGAGGTTGCGCAGCGACTCCTCGGAGCGGTTGGGGATGTCACGGGTGATCTCCTCGTCGCCGAGCTTCGTGGTGCGGGCGTCGATCTCGTACTCCTCGATGTGGATCGAGGTGAGCTCGTCGTCGGACACCAGCCGCTTGGACAGGATGATCGCGTCCTCGAAGTTGTAACCCTCCCAGGACATGAAGGCGACGAGCAGGTTCTTGCCCAGCGCCATCTCACCCATGTCCGAGGCCGAGCCGTCGGCGAGCACCGCGCCCTCGGCGACCTCGGTGCCGACGTCGACGATCGGCTTCTGGTGGATGAGCGTCCCCTGGTTGGAGCGCATGAACTTCTGGAGCTCGTACTCGTCCGGCCCGTTCTTGGTGTCGACGACGATCCGCTCGGCGTCGACGTAGGAGACGGTGCCGGCGTCATTGGCCACGGCCACGTCGCCGGTGTCGATCGCGGCGCGGCGCTCCATGCCCGTGCCGACGAGCGGAGCGTCGGTGACCAGCAGCGGCACCGCCTGGCGCTGCATGTTGGAGCCCATCAGCGCCCGGTTGGCGTCGTCGTGCTCCAGAAACGGGATCATCGCGGTCGCCACCGACCAGATCTGCTCCGGTGAGACGTCGATGAGGTCGACCTGCTCCGCCGGGACGGTCACGTACTGGCCGGCCTGGGTGCGGCACAGGATCTCGTCGCCAACGAGGTTCCCCTTGTCATCGACCGGCGTGTTGGCCTGGGCGATGATCTGCTCCTCCTCCTGGGTGGCGTCGACGCGGATGATCTCGTCGGTGACCTTGCCGTTCTTGACGACCCGGTATGGGGTCGTCACGAAGCCGTGCTCGGAGATCTCCGCATAGGAGGACAGAGAGCCGATCAGGCCGATGTTCGGACCCTCCGGGGTCTCGATGGGGCACATGCGGCCGTAGTGGGTGGGGTGCACGTCGCGGACCTCGATCGGCGCCCGCTCCCGGGTCAGACCGCCGGCGCCGAGCGCGCTCAGGCGACGGCGGTGGGTCAGGCCGGAGAGCGAGTTTGTCTGGTCCATGAACTGCGACAGCTGGCTGGAGCCGAAGAACTCCTTCAGCGCCGCCACGACCGGCCGGATGTTGACGATGGTCTGGGGCGTGATGGTGTCGGCGTCCTCGGTGGTGAGACGCTCGCGCACCACGCGCTCCATCCGGTACAGGCCGATGCGGAACGCCTCCTGGATCAGCTCGCCGACGGTGCGCAGACGGCGGTTGCCGAAGTGCTCGTACTCGTCGAGGTGGTCCTGGATGGGCTCGCGCGGCATCGAGACGGCCTCGGCGGCGTAGTCGAGCTTGGCCGCATCCCCGGGCTCCTCCGACATGCCGAGCAGGCGCGGCAGCGAGACGAGCTCCTTGACCAGGGCGATGATGTCGTCGTGGGTCAGGGTGCGGGTGTCGAGGTCGATGTCGAGCCCCAGCCGCGAGTTGAGCTTGTAGCGGCCGACCCGCGTCAGGTCATAGCGCTTGGGGTCGAAGAACAGCTGGTTGAGCAGCGAGCGGGCGGCGTCGATCGACGGCGGCTCGCCGGGGCGCTGCTTCTTGAACAGCTCGATGAGCGAGCCCTCCTCGGTGCGCGTCACCTCAGGATCCGCCTCGACCGTGTTGCGGATGTACAGCGAGTTGTCGAACAGGTTGAGGATCTCCTCGTCCGACGCGTAGCCCATCGCGCGCAGCAGCACCGTGACCGGCAGCTTGCGCTTGCGGTCGATGCGGACGTAGACGCGGCCCTTCTTGTCGATCTCCAGCTCCAGCCAGGAGCCGCGGGCCGGCATCAGGTTGGCGATGAAGACCTGCTTCTCGCGGTCCTTGGGCTCCATCACGTAGGCGCCCGGGGAACGGACCAGCTGCGTGACCACGACGCGCTCGGTGCCGTTGATGATGAACGTGCCCCGGTCGGTCATCCACGGGAAGTCGCCCATGAACACCGACTGCTCGCGGATCTCGCCGGTCTCCCGGTTGATGAATGCGACCGTGACGGTGAGCGGCCGGGCGAAGGTCAGATCCTTCTCACGGCACTGATCCAGGCTCGCGACGGGCTCGTCGAACGTGAACTCGCCGAACTGCACGGCGAGGTTTCCGGTGTAGTCCTCGATCGGCGAGATGTCGTCGATCGTCTCGCGCAGACCGCCGTTCTCCGGGTCGGTCAGCCACAAGAACGACTTGCGCTGAATATCGATGAGGTTGGGGACTTCAAGGACCTTGTTCAGACGCGCGAAGCTACGGCGCGTCCGGGGGGCGTGAGCGGTTGCCAAGACGGCGACTCCTCGGGCGGTCGGGAGGGAGGCGAACTGACGCCTGCCTGAGCCTGCACAGCTCAGAGCGAGCGCGACCAGCAAAGATAGCACACGGCAGCGGTGCCCTGTGGAGGACCGTCAGCTCTCACGGACCCCGCCCTCGGCGACCGCGTATGTGGCGCGGCGCCGCATGGTTTGGGCGGCTACGGCTATTGGCTGACCGGGGCAGTTTAGGGGGTAATCGGCGGTCCGGCAAGCACCCGGGAAATTGGGGGCGCACCACCTCCCCCCGCCCACCTCGCCAATGCCCGTCCAAGCGTGTTACCGGCGGCGCGCCGCCGAGGGTTCACCGACGGGCGGTGAAGCGGCGCGTTGCGGGGCACGGACGTGCGGGGCACCGGGACTTGCGCGGCACGGACGTGCGGGCCACCGAGACCGTGCGGGCCACCGAGACGTGCGCGGCACGGACGTAGGGGCACGGACGTAGGGGCACGGACGTCCGTGCCACAGGGAGGCCCGCGGCCGTCCGTGGACCATGCAGAACGCGACCGTCCGTGGACCATGCAGAACGCGACAGATCAGGACACGTCGTTCCGGTTCGGCGCAAACGCGCGGCTGTGCCTGCGTTCTGCAGCAAATGCTCTGGTCAGCGCCGGGTTTGGCACGTTTTACACGCCGGCAACCGGCCCCGTGCCGTTCCCAGTCGTGGGGGCGATCGCCTCAGACCGAGCCCGTCTGCAGCCGCCGGCGCCGGAGACGCGCCAGCGGGATCCGCCGGACCGGCTCGGCCCGGCGCGGAGGGACGATCTCCACGTAGCGCAGGACGGCCCGCCCGAAGCGGAGCACGTCGCCGTCGCTCAGGTAGGCGACCGTGACGCGGCGGCCGTTGACGAACGTGCCGTTGGCGCTGCGGTCATCGAGCACGCGGGCGCCCTCGCCCCGGAGAGCAAGAATGGCGTGGCCGCGGGAGACATGCGCGTCCTCGAGGCGGACGTCGGCGATCAGGCCGCGTCCGATGTGCGTGATGGGGCGCGACAGCGCGAGCAGCAGCGTCTCGCTGTCCCGCTCCACGCTGAGGTAGCGCCCGGCGGGAGCGCCGGCCGGCGAGATCAGGCGCTCGCGGGTGCGGTGGTCCAGGAGGTGGAAGGCGTCGACGGCGAAGGGCTCGCCGGCGTTCAGACCGTGCGTCGCATGCTCTGAGTCCGGCGACGAGCTCACCGGAGGGGAGGTGGGGAGCTGGGCATGAATCGGCATGGCCACACCTCACCAGCCACGCCCAACTCCAGCGTCACCGGAACCGAAGAACTTCCGAAGGCCGCTTATATAGGTAACGCGCCCCGCATCGGTGGATGCGAGGCGCGTCAGTGTGTCCGGCCTGAGGGGCGCGAGCCGCTGTGCGCTCGCGCCGAAGGCTGGGGGCTACTTGAGCTCGACGCTCCCGCCGGCCTCTTCCAGGTCGGCCTTGAGCTTGTCGGCCTCGGCCTTGTCGACGCCCTCCTTGACCGGCTTGGGGGCCTCGTCGACGAGAGCCTTGGCCTCCTTGAGGCCAAGGCCGGTGGCGGCGCGGACGACCTTGATCACCTGGATCTTCTTGTCGCCGGCGGCGGACAGGATGACGTCGAACGTCGACTGCTCCTCGGCGGCCTCGCCACCGCCGTCGCCCGCGGCCGGGGCGCCGGCCGGAGCCGCCGCGGCAACCGCGGTGGCGGAGACGCCGAACGCCTCCTCGAGCGCCTTGATGCGCTCGGACAGCTCGAGCACCGAGATGCCCTTGAGCTCCTCAATCCATTCCTCTGTGCTGGTGGCCATGTTTCCTCCTTATTCGTCGGACGGCGCGGGGTCCGACGCCGCTTGAGTTTCGGTTTCAGGTTCTTGCGCCGGGGCCTCGGCCGCGGCGGGCTCGGTGGTCTCCTCGGCCGCCGGCTCGGCGGTCTCAGCGCCCGCTGGCTCGGCGGACTCAGCGGCCGCTGCCTCGGCGGACTCAGCGGCCGCCGCCTCGGCGGACTCCGCGGCCGCCGGTTCGGCGGTCTCCGCGGCCGCCGGTTCGGCGGACTCCGCGGCCGCCGGTTCGGCGGACTCCGCGGCCGCCGGTTCGGCGGACTCCGCGGCCGCCGCCGGCGCCTCGCCGGCCACCAGGACGGGCGGGTCCATGTCAGCGATCGCCTTCAGCTGGATGGCCAGGCCGGCAATCAGGGCGTTGAGCGTCCGGACCAGGCCGGTGAGCGGCGCGGCGATCGTCCCCACCAGCTGCGCGTTGAGCACCTCGCGGCTGGGCAGGCGGGCGATCGAGCGCACGTCGTCGGCCGACAGCGCCGCGCCGTTCAGGACGCCGCCCTTGAACTCCAGCAGGTTGAGCTGCCGGGCTGCGTCGTTGAGCGCCTTGGCCGCGAGGGCGGCGTCGCCCTTGACGAACGCCAACGCGGTGGGCCCGACGAGCATCGGCTTCAGCCCGTCGGCGCCCGCCTTGTCGGCGGCCCGCTCCGACAGCGAGTTCTTGACCACCTGGAAGCGGGCGTCGGCCTCGCGCAGCCGGGTGCGCAGGTCGGCCGCCTGGGCGACCGTGATACCGCGATAGTCGACGGCGAAGATCGCCTGGGCAGACTGGATCTGCTCTGCGATCTCCTCTACGACTGCTGTCTTCTGTTCCTTGTTCATTCCCTTGCTCTCCTAGGAAGACGAAACGCCCGCGCAGAGGCGGGCGTCGGAGAGCGGCGCGGCTCACGCCGGCCGGCCACGAGACGATCCGCCTGCTCCGGAGTTACGCCGCGCGCGGCGGCCGGAGGTCTGAGGCTTTCGGTCTTGGTGACTCTCAGTCTAGGCGGCGACCGGCTCCTCGACAATGTCGCGCGTGTGCGATGGGTCGACCTTGACGCCCGGGCCCATCGTGCTGGCGAACGTGACCGAGCGGATGTACCGGCCCTTGGCCGCGGACGGCTTGGCCCGGATGAGCTCCTCGATCACCGCCTGGTAGTTCTCGAGCAGCAGCCGGTCGTCGAAGCCGGTCCTACCGATCACCAGGTGCACGATCGCGGTGCGGTCGGTGCGGTACTCCACCTTGCCGGCCTTCGCCTCCCCCACGGCCTTGGCGACGTCCATCGTCACCGTTCCGACGCGCGGGTTGGGCATCTTCCCGGCGGGTCCCAGGATGCGGCCGAGCCGGCCGACGATCGGCATCATGTCCGGCGTGGCGATCGCGGTGTCGAAGTCATCGAAGCCGTCCTGGATGCGCTTGGCCAGGTCCTCGCCGCCCACGATGTCGGCGCCCGCCTCCTCGGCCTCCCGGGCCTTGTCGCCCTGGGCGAAGACGGCGATCTTGACCTCCTTGCCGAGTCCGTTGGGCAGCGCGATCGTGCCGCGCAGCTGCTCGTCCGCGTGCCGGACGTTCAGGCCGGTGCGGACGTGGACCTCGACCGACTCGTCGAACTTGGCGTGGCGCAGCTGCTTGACGAGGGCGATCGCTTCGGCCGGGCTGTACTCCCGCGTGCGGTCCAAGCGCTGCTTGGCGTCCAGGTAGGCCTTTCCGTGATTGGCCATCGTCACACCACCTCCACGCCCATCGACCGCGCGGTGCCGGCGATGATCTTCGCCGCCGCGTCGACGTCGTTGGCATTCAGGTCGGACATCTTCTTCGCGGCGATCGCCCGCAGCTGATCCTGGGTGATCTTCGCCACCTTGTCGCGATGGGGCTCGGCCGAGCCCTTCTCCAGCGACAGGGCCTGCTTGATCAGCACCGCCGCCGGCGGGCTCTTGGTCACGAACGTGAACGAACGGTCCTCGTACACCGTGATGACCACGGGGATGACCGTGCCGGCGTCGGCCTGTGTCTGGGCGTTGAACGCCTTGACGAACTCCATGATGTTGACACCGTGCTGGCCGAGCGCCGGGCCGACGGGGGGCGCCGGGCTGGCCTGCCCGCCAACCGCCTGCAGCTTGATCTGGGTTAGGACCTTCTTGGCCATCGAATTCCTCTGCTTGAACTAGATCTTCTTGACCTGGTCGAAGCCCACCTCGACCGGTGTCTCGCGACCGAAGATGGACACCAGCACCTTCAGCCGCTGGGCGTCCTCGTTGACCTCCGAGATCTCGCCGGAGAAGTCCGACAGAGGCCCGGAGACGACCTTGACCGACTCGCCGATCGAGAACTGGGCGCGACTGCGCGGCCGCTCGGCGGGCTCCATGTGCAGCAGCCGGTCAACCTCCGCCTGCGTCAGCGGCACCGGCTCGTTCGACGCGCCGACGAACCCGGTCACCCCGGGGGTGCCCTTGACCAGCGACCACGAGTCCTCGTTGAGGTCCATGTTGACGAGCACGTATCCCGGCATCGTCCGCTTCTCGACCGTCACCTTCTGGTTGTCCTTCATCTCGGAGACGGACTCGGTGGGAACGATGATCTGACGGACCGCGCGCTGCTGGCCCAGCGAGACCACGCGGTGCTCGAGGTTGTGCTTGACCTTGTTTTCATGGCCGGAATAGGTGTTTACGACGTACCAGCGGAACATGTATCTCTTCTGAGTCTGAAGGCTTTACTTGAGGATGAGTTGGACGACCTTGTTGGCGACGAGGTCGGCCACCCCCAGGAACACGCCGGCGACGATGACGAAGCCGATGACGACCCCCGTGGCCTGCATCACCTGCCGTCGGTCCGGCCACTGTACCCGTTGCAGCTCGCGCCAGCTTCCCTGAAGGAAGTTGACCAGGCGACCGGCGATCCCGGGCGCCGGGTGTGCGGCGGGAGCCACCGCGACCTCGGCACCGGCTCCGCCGCCTCCACGGCCGCGCCGCGAAGCGCTGCCACCGGTCCCCACGGCCTCCTCGGCGAGCTCGTCCTCCGAGACCGGCTCGGCCAGCTCAGGGCGTCCCAGCGCCAGCTGGGCCTCGGCCAGCTCGACGTCCGGCGTCCCGTGCTCGATGGGGTCCGGGGCCTCGTCGGCACGCGGGTCGTCCGGATCGTGCCGCGCGGCGCTCGCCGTCGCGATCCCCGGCTCAGTGGCGGGACCGCCGGCTGGGCGATGGGGCCGCCGTTCGCTGCGACGTTTGCGGTTGCGGGCCACGGACGCGTTCGCCTCTTCGCTCAGCGCGTTTCACGGTGAGCGGTGTGGCGCCGGCACCAGCGGCAGTACTTGCGCAGCTGCAGTCGCTCCGGGTTGTTCCGCTTGCTCTTGTTGGTCTGATAATTCCGGCGCTTGCACTCCTCGCAGGCGAGGGTTGCTGCGATCCGGACGTCTCCACGGGCCATTTCGCGCTTCTCAGGTACGAGTGATGGTAGGGATTGGCCGCCGCAGGCGTGGAAAGAAACGCCCCACGGCGCCGGGTCTCAGTGTAGCGCCCGGCTTTCGCTCCTGAGCGCATCCTCACCAACTCCAGCGCCCGTAGCAGGCGACAATGCGTGCATGCGCCCGCCCGCCGAGGCCGCTCGATGATCCGCCTCCTGGGCGTGGTGATCTCGATCGGGATCGCCGATTCGCTGAATCCGACGACGATCGCCCCGTGCCTCTACCTGGCCTCCGGGCGTCATCCCCGCCGTCAGGTCGCCGAGTTCACGCTCGCCGTGTTCGCCGTCTACCTCTTCGGCGGTCTGGCGGTCGCGCTGGGGCCGGGCCAGCTCCTGCTGTCGATCGTCCCCCGTCCCGGCCGGCACCTGGGCTACGTGCTGGAGACGGTCGCCGGCGGCGCGATGCTCGCCGCGGCGGCGTTCCTCTGGGGCTACCGCTCGCGCCTGGCCCAGTCCTCCCCCCCGCAGGTCAAGCCCGGCCGCAAGTCCAGCGCCATCCTCGGCGCCACCATCATGGCCGTCGAGCTGCCAACGGCCTTCCCCTACTTCGCCGCCATCGCCGCCTGCGTCGGCGCCGACGTCGACGTCCCGCGGCTCGTTCTTCTGCTGGTCGTCTTCAACCTCTGCTTTATCGCGCCGCTGCTCGGCGTCCTCGGCGTGCTCACGTTTGCGGGGCCCAACGCGTACCGGCTGCTCAACCGGGGGCGCTGCGCGCTGGAAGCTCACTGGCCGGCCGTGCTGGCGACCCTGGCCCTGCTGGCGGGGCTGTTCGTGACGATGCTGGGGGTCACCGGCCTGGCCGCAACGCACCACAACGACTTCGGCTCCTTCGCCCGGCACCTGCGCCATGTGCTGCACCTGCACCCGTGACCCCCGCCGCCGCCACCGGCCGGAAGTCCAAATCGCGCCAGTGGGCGGAAATCGGCGGCCACTCAACCGGAAATCTGTGCAGCGCTGACCCGGAAGCCGGTCTCCAGCCTCCATTAATGCTCCAAAGCTCATCCCCGTGGGCAGGAATCTGCTGGTATGGGCCAACGTGCACAGCTCCTGGAAGCGCCTCACGGTCGTTTCGGTGCTGGGGGTACTGCTTGCCGGGGGCGTCGGGGGCTTGGCCGCCGAACTCGCGCAGTCGCAGTCGCAGACCTCCGGCCAACTGCGGCGCGCCGCGGCCGCGCGCGCGGCGCTCGGCGCCGCACTGATCAACTCCGCCCTGCAGACGGCCCGGGGCTCCCGGGACCGGGCGGCGTGGGTGGGGCCGCTGCTGACCCGGTATCTCGACGATGTCGCCCAGTACGGCGTGCACGCGGCGCAGACGCGGGTGTTCCTCATCGACCGGGACGGGGGCCTCATCGCGGCCTCCGGCGGGGGTCCGGCCCGGGGGCCGCTGCATGACCCGGCTCTGCGCCGCGCGATCGCCGGCGGCCGAGAGGCGGGCACGTTCTCCGGCGGGGATCGCTTCTTCACCGTGGCCGGACTCACGGCCGCCCGGTGGCGCGTCGTGTACACGCTGCCGACCAGCGCGCTCTACGGCGCGCGGGGGGACGCGTGGTCGCTGTCGCTCATCCTGCTGGCCGGTTTCGCCGTGGTGGCAGCGGTCTGCCTGGTTCTGCTCATCCGGCTGCTCAGCGGTTCGGACCGGCTGGCGCGCGCCAACGCCGCGCTGGCCGAGCGCAACCAGGAGGTTGAGCAGGCCACCGAGGCCAAGACACGGTTCGTGGCCAAGATGTCGCATGAGCTGCGCACGCCGCTCAACGCGGTCATCGGCTTCAGCGAGCTCATGCACACGGGTCGGACCGGCCCGTTGTCCAAACGCCAGCGGGAGTTCCTGGGCATCATCCGGGCGAGCGCCGATCACCTCCTGACGCTGATCAACGAGGTCCTTGATCTATCCAAGATCGAGGCCGGGCACATGCGGCTCGACCCGGAGGCGATCGACCCGGTGGTGATCGCCAGCGAGTGCGTCAGCTCGGTGCGCTGGCTCGCCGCCGACCGGCGGATCCAGCTGAACTTCGAGGCCGCCGCCGTCGGGCCGGTGTCACTGGATCCGGGCCGCCTGCGCCAGGTGATCCTGAACCTGCTGTCCAACGCGATCAAGTTCACGGGCGCGGGGGGCCAGGCCACGCTGACGGTGGCGCGAGACGGCGACCGGCTCATGATCGCTGTCGCCGACACGGGCGTGGGGGTCGCTCCCGAGGATCAGCGGCGGATCTTCGACGAGTTCGTCCAGGTCGGCGGCTCCGCCCATCCCGGCAGCGGTCTGGGACTCGCCGTCACACGGCAGATCGTCGAGGCCCAGGGCGGGGAGATATCGGTCACCAGCCGGCTGGGGTTTGGGAGCACGTTCTATGCCTGGCTGCCGTGGGTTCCGGCGGCGGCGGTGCCCGCGCACCCCGGCAGCGCCGGCCAACCGGGTGAGACGCGGGAGCCGCACGGACCGCACGAGGCCGAGCCACACGGACCGCACGAGGCCGAGCCACACGGACCGCACGAGGCCGAGCCACACGGCTGACGCCGGCGGTCAGCTCAGGCGGACGGATTCTCGGCGCGTGCCTGTCTGACCAGCCGGCGCATCCCGTTCAGCCACCGCTCCGGCTCGGCCCCCTTGAGCGCCAGGTGCCTGGCCACGTCCGCGTGCGGGAGGATGAGGAGGCGCTCGTCGCGGATGCCGGCGATGACCGCCTCGGCGACATCCGCCGGCTCCAGCAGCCCGCCGGCGAGCAGCGGCGCGGCGCCGATCGGATCCTCGAGCGCCAGGTCGAGCATCGGCGTGCGCACGGCCTGCGGGCACAGGCAGGAGACCTTGATGCCCGCGTCGGCGTAGGTGATGGAGAGCCACTCGGCGAGCGCCACCGCCGCGTGCTTGGTGATCGAGTAGCCGAGCGCCGAGACCTGGGTGAGCAGCCCGGCGGCGGAGGCCGTGCTGACGAGATAGCCGTGGCCGCGCGCCGTCCACGCGGGGAGCAGCGCGCGGGCCGCCCAGACATGGGCCATGACGTTGACCTCCCAGGTGCGCTGCAGCTCGGCGTCCGGGGCCTCGGGGCCGCCGGCAGGGCCGGGAATGCCCGCGTTGGAGAAGAACAGGTCGATCTCGCCCGCGCCCGAGGCCCGGGCGATGAGCGACTGGATCTCCGGCTCCCGGCTGACGTCGGCGGCCACCGCGGTGGCGCCGATCTCCCGGGCCACGGCGTCGGCGCGCTCGCCGTCGAGGTCGGATACCACCACTCTCGCCCCCTCGGCGGCGAACCGGGTCGCGCAGGCGCGGCCGATACCGCTCGCGGCTCCGGTGATGACGACGTGCTTGCCGGCCAGCTCCACGCGCCGGAAGCCTACGCGACGAACTGCGCGACTGACTACGCGCTGCCGAGCGTGACGCCGGCGGCGACGATCAGCACACCACCGAGGGCGACCTGGAGCAGGCTGGTGCGCAGCGGCACCGAGAGGAACCGCTTGCGGATGAGCGAGATGGCGATCAGCTCGATCGCCACCACCACGCCGGCCACCACCAGCGCCGTGTGGAGTTCCGGGATGAGGAACGGAAGTGAGTGGAAGACGCCGCCGAAGGTCGTCATCGCCCCCGTGACCACGCCGCGCGCCACCGCCGGCCCGCGGCCGGTGTCCTGACCTGTGTCCGACAGCGCCTCGGAGAACCCCATGCTGATCCCGGCGCCGAGCGCCGTCGCCAGGCCGACGAACAGCGCCGCATGGGAGCCGGAGAGCAGTGCCGCGGCGAAGATCGGCGCCAGGGTCGAGAGCGTTCCGTCGATGAGCCCCACGAGCCCGGGCTGCACGTAACGCAGCACGAACGTCCTCTCGTCGATCTTCCGGAGCGCGCTGAGAGCCTCGACCATCAGGTTGATAATAACAACTGTGTTAGAATTAGGGCGTCCTAAAGCGCATCCATGACCACCTCACCCGGACAGCCCACGAGTTCCTCCCCGGCAACGGGCGCCCCTGATCTCGTCCGTCTCCTGCACGATCGCGGACAGCGGGCAACGCCGCAGAGGCTGGTCATCCTCCGGGAGCTCCAGCGCCGCGGCCGCCATGCCACGGCGGACGAGATCCGCCGCTGGACCCGCGACGAGCTCCCCGGCACCTCCACCCCCACCGTGTACGCCACGCTCGAGCTCCTCGTTGAGCTCGGCCTGGCGCGCCGGGTCGACGCCGGCGCCGGTGCGACGCTGTACGACCCCAGGATCGAGCCCCACCAGCACACGGTCTGCCGCCGCTGCGGGCGGGTCGACGATCTCGACGGCGAGGTCGACGTCGCCGGCCTCCGCCAACGCGCCGCCGGCACCGGTTTTCGCCCGGACGGCGTCCAGGTCGTCATCTCCGGCGTGTGCGCGGTGTGCGCCGCGGAAGCGGCCCCGCCCGCCCCTCAGCGGCGGCCGTAGACCAAGCGCCGCGGAAGGCGCACCGGCGACAGCCGCGCGATGGCGTCGCCCATGAACCGGCGGGCCTGGACCTTCCCCATCAACAGCTCCAGCTCACGCCGCTGCGCCTCGGTCAGCCGGTCTCGGCGGCCGCGACCGATGCGGACGAGCGTGACCAGGCGCCGGCGCTCTGCGGGCGTCAGCAGCATCAGATGGTCGCGGGCCACCAGCGCCAGCTCAGCGGCCGACACCAGCATCACGACGGGGACGCGGCGCAGACCGGGGACGCGGCGGGTGACCCTGCCGACGTTGCGCGTGACGGAACCTGAAGCCATGCGTCGAGTCTAGTATTCCGTCAGGAAGGTGCCAGTGGCACCAAGAGGCGCCAGCGAACTTGCCTGACGGGACACTAGGACGCGGCCGGCGCCGGCCGGGCCGCCTCCACGGTCGCCGCAAACAGGCCCAGGTCCTCGCCCTGCTCCGGATGCCAGAGGACGCCGATGACGAACCCGGGCCCGGCCAGCTCGATCGCCTCGACCGCCCCGTCCGGTGCCCAGGCGCTCGCCGCCAGGCCGCTGCCCAGCTCGTCGATGCCCTGGTGGTGGCCGGAATGGACCACGGCGTCGCCGCCCAGGATCTCGCCGACCCGGCTGGCGGGGGCCGTCGCCACAGGATGCACGTCGAAGTGGCCCGGCGCGGTGGCATGGCCGTCGTGGCCGACGACCCGCGGCAGATGCTGGACGAGCGACCCGCCAAGGGCGACGTTGAGCACCTGCATCCCCCGGCAGATGCCAAGCACCGGCAGCCCCCGGTCCAGCGCGGCCAGCATCAGCTCCAGCTCCGGCGCGTCCCGCTCCGGCGCCAGGTGCAGGGTGTGCTCGGAGCGCGGCTGGCCGTAGTGCGCGGGATCGAGGTCAGGGCCGCCACAGAAGATCAATCCGTCGGCGATCGCCAGGACCTCCTCGCGTCCCTCCGGCGCGGGCGGAACCAGAATCGGCTGTCCACCGGCCGCGGCCACCGCCGAGACGTAGCCGAGCGGAACGAGCGCCGCCGGCAGATCCCACGGTCCCCACCGCGCCGGCGCCACGTACGTGGTGATGCCGATCACCGGCCGCGGGAGGGCATCGCCGCGAGTGTGGGAACGGGGTGCCATGCGCCTGGCGGGAAGGTTACGGCCCGCCGATGGGTGGGTGTCTCCCGGACACGCCGATGGGTGGGCGCCCCCCAGGCGCCCCCCCCAGGCGCCCCCAGACACGCCGGCGCCCACGCCGGCCGATGCCGACGCGGGCGCGGTGCCCGGTCCCAAACTTGGCGAGGAGAGCGTCAGGACGCCGGGCTGGGGCTGACCTTCCCCGTGAACAGCTGCTGCTGCGGCTCGGTCCGGTGAGCGTGAGCAAAGCCGAGCCCCACCAGGATGGCCATGACGATGGCACCGAGGAAGGCGGCGATGGCCCCCCACAGCATGACCTGGCCGATGGTCCAGAACGCGTAGGCCTCGAGCAACAGACCGCGCAGTGTCGTTCCCTGGAACACGGTCAGCTTCTCAGCCGCCAGGGCCGTGTTCTTGGGACTGGCCATCGAGGCCGCGCTCACCTTCGAGTACACGCCGCCATAGGGCATCTCTGACAGGTGAACCTTGATGAAGTGATTGGCGTACGTCTCGGCCTGAGGGCCGGTCAGGAGCTGCTGACCCGCGTACTGTGAGACTGACGGGATCATCGACGGTGTAATCTCGGTCCCCGCCTTGGCATGCGCGAACGCCGCCTTGGGCGGGAAGTAGATCTGCTGCATCGCCAGCTGGTTATGCACACTGGAGTTCGCGAAGCTGTAGCCCCACATCAGCAGGCCACCGGCAGCCAGCAGCACCAATACTGCCACCACTCCGGCGGCACTGGCCAGTTTGTCAAACACTTTCCGGGACACGGTTACCTCGCTGCGATCTGTTCTGGTCTTGAGGAAATGACACGGTCAATCCTCGGTCGCTTGACCAGACACGCCATCAGGGTTCCGCCGCACCCCCCTGCTGGAAACTCCGCACGCAGCCCGTAGTTCGTCAGGTCTCTGACTGAAACTGTCAGGAACGGACGATGCGCACGCGCGCCTGCCGACCCGGTTTGAGCCCCAGCTTGACGATCGCGTCGCCGACCGTGACCTCCTCCAGCCACACCTGCTCCCGCTCGTTGACGGCAGCCAGCGCGCCCACCTGCTGCATCACGCGCGCGAGGCGGGCCACCTCCTCACAGCTGCCCTCCAACGGCTCGATGCCGCGATCAGTGACGAACGTGACCGAAATACCCCGGGCCGTCCGCTGAGCATCCAGCAGTTCCAAGCTCATTCTGCCTCCACCTCCCAGACCTCCTGTCCGGGAGCACGTTTGGGACCTTGTATCGAACATTAGTCGGTTTAGGCCGATTTGGCTACAGGTTCGCCTCTCTCCGCCGCAGTGGCAGGATGCGGGGTATGCCGCGCATCGCCACGATTGGGGTCTATGAGTTCGATGCCCCGGGCTTCATCGAGGCTCTCGACCGAGCCGGCATCAGCAAGGTGCTCGACATCCGCCAGCGCCGCGGGGTCCGCGGATCCCGGTATTCATGGGCCAACGCGCGGCGCCTTCAGGCCCTGCTGACCGACGCGCACATCGGCTACGAGCATCATCCGGAGCTGGCTCCGGACACCGAGCTGCGCCATCTCCAGTACCGGGAGGACGACCGCCAGGGCGTGGGCAAGCGATCTCGTGTGAAGCTGGCGCCGGACTACGTCCGGCGGTACACCGAGGAGATTCTCGACCTCGTGCCGCTGGAGCCGCTCGTCCGGCGGCTTCCCGTCCACGGGGTCGGCGCACTGATGTGCGTCGAGGCCACCGCCCAGGCGTGCCACCGCTCGCTCGTGGCTCAGCGGCTGGCCGAGCGCTTCGGCTTCGAGGTCGTCAACCTGGAGCCGGTCTGAACGGCCGGGGTCGGAGCGTGGGCGATGAGACGCGCGCTGCGCCCATGGCTGAAGAAGCTGAACGACCACCGGATGAGCACCACCACGCGGTTCTGGAAGCCGATCAGGTACCAGAGGTGCACCACCAGCCAGACGATCCAGGCGGCCAGGCCGCTCAGCCTGACGCCGCGCAGGTCGGCGACCGCCCGGGCGCGACCGATCGTGGCGACGTTGCCCTTGTCGTGATAGCGAAACGGAGGTGTCGCCTCCTGGCGCAGGCGGTCGAGCACCAGACGGGCCGCGTAGCGCCCCTGCTGGATGGCCACCGGAGCCAGGCCCGGAAGCGTCACCGCCCGCCCACTCCCGTCACGCACCCTGACCATGTCACCCAGGACGATCACCTCCGGGTGCCCGGGGAGGGTGAGGTCGCTCTCGACCGTGATCCGCCCGGCCCCGTCCACCTCGGCGCCGGACAACTCGCCCAGGCGCACCCCCAGAGCGGACGCAGTGACCCCGGCGGCCCAGATGACCGTTCGGCTCTCGATGCGCTGCGCCCGGCCCTGCGAATCGGTGATCGTGACCGAGCCGGCGTCAATCCCGGTGACCGTCTGCCCGGTCATGATCGTCACCCCGATGTGCTGAAGCGACCGCACCGCCTTGCCCGACAGCGACGGCGGGAACGCCTGCAGGACGCGGTCCGAGGCGTCGAGCAGCAGGACACACGCCTGTCGCGGATCGATGACGCGGAAATCCCGGCGCAGGGTGTCGCGGGCCAACTCGGCGATCTGTCCCGCCATCTCGACCCCGGTCGGCCCGGCGCCGACGACGACGAAGGTCATGTGAGCGTCGCGTTCGCGCGGGTCGCTGGTCATCTCGGCCTCCTCGAACGCGCGCAGGATCCGGCCCCGCACGTCGAGCGCGCTCTCCAGTGTCTTGACCTCGGCGGCGTACTGGCGCCAGTCGTCATGTCCGAAGTACGAGTAGCTCGAGCCGGCAGCGATGATCAGCGTGTCGTAGGGCAGCGCCGTCGGCGCCGAGTCGAGCCCGGCCACCGGGCGGAGCGAAAGCTCCCGGGCATCGAGGTCGAAATCGGTGACTTCGGCCAGCAGCACGCTGACATTCGGCGCTGCCTTGAACATCGCGCGCAGGGGGTAGGCGACATCTCCCGGAGACAGGGCCCCCGTCGCCACCTGGTAGGTGAGCGGTTGGAACAGGTGGAAGTTGCGCCGGTCGACCAGCGTCACCTCGACGTCGCGGCGGCGCAGGCCGTGTGCCGCCTGGAGCCCTCCGAATCCCCCGCCGATGATCACGATCCGCGGCGCCATCGGCGCCGATCGTAGCCGTTCGGCGAAGATAACCGACAGCCGGGTCGCGGCAGGCATCACGGGCCCGGCGGCCTTGCCCACGGGCTTACGATGTCTGGCATGAGCGACGAGAGCATCGCGGCCCGCATCGAGGGGCTCGTCGCCGAGGAGCACGAGCTTCGCGGGCGCGAGCAGTCCGACAGCAAGGACCCGGAGTCACTGGCCGCCGACCAGGAGCGGCTGCGCACGGTCGAGATCGAGCTGGACCGGTGCTGGGACCTGCTCCGCCAGCGGCGAGCACTCCGGGATTCCGGCGCCAACCCGGACGAGGCGCAGGTCCGGGACGCCGACACCGTCGAGCGCTACCTCCAGTAACGCAGGCCTTGTCTGTCTGACCGGCACCCCTGGCGCGGGCACCGCTGACGCGGGAGACTCTCGCCACCGGAGAGACAGGAGAGGAACCGATGATCGAGCCATATCAGGCCGTGGGTCTCATTCAGACGATGCGTGGCGTCCGGCGCCGGGAGGAGATCAGCTGGAACCTGGAGCACATCTCGCACCTGGTCAAGGCGGCGTCGTGGCTGTCGAGCATGGACCTCCCGGTCCGGCTGATCTGCATCCCGGAGGGCGGTCTCCAGGGCTTCACCGATGAGGTGTTCGACCTGGACCACGAGACCTACGCGCGCGAGTGCGCCATCGACATCCCCGGACCGGAGACCGATGAGCTGGGCCGGCTGGCCCGCCGGTGGGAGGCCTACGTCGTGGCCCAGGCCAAGGCGCGCCATCCGGAGTTCCCGGGGTGCTTCTTCAACGTCGGATTCGTCATCGAGCCGGAGGACGGAACCGTCATCCTCAGGCATCACAAGCTGGTGCCACTGCTGCCGGTCGAGCACTCCGTCACCCCGCACAACGTCTGGGACCGGTGGATCGAGCTGTACGGGCGTGAGCTGAGCGCGTTCTACCCGGTGGCCGACACCGACATTGGTCGCATCGGGATCATGATGGCCAACGAGGCGTCCTACCCGGAGAACGCCCGGGGCCTGGCGATGAACGGCTGCGAGATCGCCTACCGCGGCCCGTATCCCGCCCCCGGTGTCATGAGCGGGATGTTTTCGGTGCAGAATCGCGCCCGGGCACTCGACAACAACATGTACGTCGTGGCCATGAACCTCGGTACGTACTACCTCGACGCCGAGTCGACCACGGCCATCGACACGTTCTCCGGCGGCTCGCAGATCGTCGACTACCGGGGCCAGGTGGTGACCGAGGTGCCCTACGGCGCGGGCTCGACATGGATCGCCGGCACGATCGACGTCGAGGCGCAGCGCCACTTCCGCCAAGCCGCTCAGTGGGACAACTGGATGAAGGACCTCACCACCGAGCAGTACCAGCTCATCTACGAGGAGCCGATCTACCCCAAGAACCTGTACCTGGAGCGCCCTCCGTACACCCACGCCGAGTACCGCGAGCAGGTGACCCGCCGGCAGGTGCGCCTCCTGCAGGAGCGCGGTGTCTGGGCCGCCCCGGAGCGCTCAGCGCCTCGGAGCGCCGAGACGAACGTGCCCTGATCCGGCCCCCTCCGGCTACCACCATTTGCGTTCCCGCGCCCGGTCGGTTTGACCGGTGCGATCGAGCCCGTCGATGACGGCCATGTCCTCGTTGGAGAGGACGAAGTCGAACACCTGGGCGTTCTCCGCGATTCGCTCCTGGTGGGTCGACTTGGGCAGGACGATGGTGTCACGCTGCAGGCACCATCGGAGCAGGACCTGCGCCGGCGTTCGCCCGGTGCGCCGGGCGATCGCGCCGACGGTCGGATCGCCGAGGTGCCGGCCGGTCCCCAGCGGGCTGTAGGCCTCCACCGCCGCGTGATGCCGCGCGCATGCCTGCTGCAGGGCCCGGCGGTACTCGAATGGGCTGAACTGAATCTGGTTGACGACCGGGGGTGTGTCGGCGCTGGCGACGACCTGCGCCAACTCGGCGGCGCTGAAGTTCGAGACGCCGATCGACCGAGCCAGGCCGCGCTCCCGGGCCGCCTCCATCCCGGGCCACGCCCAGGTGGGGCCTCCCTGGGGCCAGTGAACGATGTACAGGTCCACCTGATCGATGCCGAGCCGGCGCAGGCTCTCCTCAACCTCGGCGACCGGATCGCGACGCCCCGGATAGAACTTGGTGGTGATGAAGACCTCCTGCCGCGGGACGCCGCTGTCGCGCAGCGCCCGCCCCACGCTTTCCTCGTTGCGGTAGGCCTGGGCGGTGTCGACATGGCGGTATCCGGCCTCGAGCGCCCAGCGGACGGCGTTCTCGCACTCCGGGCCGTCGGTGACCTGCCACACCCCCAGGCCGAGGGTGGGGATCGTGTTGCCGTCGGCCAGCACTCGCCGGCGATCGTCCGGGCTGTTGGCTCCGTTGCGCATTCGGCCTTCAGCGCCAGATGGTAGAAACATCCTCCTGCCGAGATCCACCGACCACCTGACCGAGGAGGAGCTGTGCACCTGACCCGGCTGCGCGACGGGGGAGACCAGCCCGCCGTCACCGTCGGTGACCGCACCCTCACCTATGGTGACCTCCTCGGCGCCGCCGGCGCCGTGGCCGAGCAGCTGGGAGGCGTCCGCCGAGCGGCCTTCTGGGCGGAGACCACGCTGGAGGCGATGGTCGCCGCGGTCGCCGCGGTCGAGTCCGGGATCGAGCTCGTCCCGCTCAACCCCAAGCTGGGCAGCTCGGAGCTCACCCACATCCTCGGCGACTCAGACCCGGAGGCAATCCTGGGGGGCCCGGGCGACGGGCCGGTGGCCGCCATCCCCCGGGTGGCCGTCGACATCGAGGCGCGGGGCATCCTGCCGGAGCCACCCCCGGATCCGGAGAGCGTCGCCCTGGTCATCTACACCTCGGGCACCACCGGGCGTCCCAAGGGCGTGCTCCTGCCCCGCCGCGCGCTGGCCACCAACCTCGACGCGCTCGCCGACGCGTGGGCCTGGGATGGCTCGGATCGTCTCGTCCACGGCCTGCCGATCTTCCACGTCCACGGCCTCGTTCTCGGCCTGTTCGGTCCCCTGCGGCGCGGCGGCCGGGTGCGCCACCTCGGCCGGTTCTCGCCGGAGGGCGTCGCGGGCGCGCTGGCGGCGGGCGACACGATGCTGTTCGGCGTGCCGACGATGTATCACCGGCTCGCCGACGCCGCCGAGCGGGATCCCGGCGTGGCCGGGGCGCTCCGCCGTGCCCGCCTGCTCGTCTCCGGATCGGCCGCCCTTCCGGCCAAGACCTTCCGGCGGATCGAGGCGGTGACCGGGCAACGGATCGTCGAGCGCTACGGGCTGACCGAGACGATCATGAACACGGCGGTCCGGGCCGATGGCGAACGGCGCCCGGGGGAGGTCGGCCTCCCCGTGCCGGGTGTGGACGTGCGGATCGTCGCCGACGACGGCACGGACGCCCCCTGGGACGGCGAGACGATCGGCGAGGTCGTCGTCCGCGGCCCCAACCTGTTCCTCGGCTACCTCAACCGCCCGGATGCCACCGCCGAGGTGATGCGCGACGGCTGGTTTCACACCGGCGACCTCGCCACCCGCGCACCGGATGGCTATGTGCGGGTCGTCGGCCGGCGGTCGACGGATCTCATCAAGACCGGCGGCTACAAGGTCGGCGCCGGCGAGGTGGAGACCGCACTGTTGGAGCACCCGGCGGTCAGCGAGGCTGCCGTGGCCGGCACCCCGGACGACGACCTGGGCGAGCGGATCGCCGCCTGGGTGGTGCTCACCCCCGGCTCTCCCCCGCCGGCCTCGGACGAGCTGGCCGATCATGTCGCCGGCCTCCTGGCCCCCCACAAGCGCCCGCGTGAGGTTCATGTCGTCGCCGAGCTGCCCCGCAACGCGATGGGGAAGGTCGTCAAGCAGCAGCTGACGGCCGGACGATAGGAACCCTCACCAGCGCCACCTTCAGCCAGGTGACGGCATCCACCGGGGCGGTGCCGAACAGCTCGTTGATCGGAGGCCGGTAGTGAACAGGAACTGCAGTGCCGCCGTGAGCGCCGCGCCACCGAGCAGCCATCGGTTGGAGAACAGGCCGAGGCCGGCAGTGTGCCCGGTGAGCAAGCGGCAGGGTCCGCTCCGGACCCTGGTCTCAGTGGAACAACGAGCGGATCGCCGCACTCATCGCCGAGGGCTCGATGACCGAGGCCGGCCTCAGGACCCGGAACATCACCCTCGCTCGCCTCGCCGCGGGCCGGCCGCGACGAGGCTCCCGTGGTTTGCCCGGATGAACCGGACGGTTGTGCCCCCATCTCCGCCCGCGACCCGCGTCGCACACTGGTGCTGCGATGGCGGTGGAGACCGGCAAGAGGACGACGGCGAGGCTTCTCCTGGCGTGCGCGATCGTCGCAGCCGGAGTCCTGGTCCTCTCCGTGGCCGTCGGCGCCGCGAGCGGGGCGACGGCGACAGGAGCCGCGGTCTCGCGGCTGGTCGCCATCCGAGCCGCGCACCATTCCGGCTTTGACCGCGTCGTGTTCGAGTTCGCGGGGGCGCCGCCCTCGCGGCGAAACGTGCGCTACGTCAACCGGCTGATCGCCGACGCGTCCGGCCTTCCGGTCGCCATCGCCGGTCGCGCAGTCCTTGAGGCGAGCTTTGCTCCGGCCACGGCGCGTGACCGGACCGGCGGGACCACGGTCCCAGACCGGGTCGCGTTCGCACTGCCGAACGTGATGACCACCGTCCGCGCCGGTGACTTCGAGTCCGTCCTCTCCTACGGGATCGGCCTGGCGAAGCGAACGCCGTTCCACATCTCGACGCTGACGCATCCCAGCCGCGTTGTGATCGAAATCAGCACGCCGTTCCGGACCGTCCTGAAGCGGGTCTACTTCGAGAACGTGCCCCGGTTCAATGCCGGGACCTCGCCCTACGTCACCCCGGTCCTGCGGCCCGTGCTGCCGAGCGCGCCAGCCACCGCGGTGATGGACCGTATGTTCGCCGGGCCGACGGAGGCCGAGTCTGCATCCGGGCTGCGGCTCGAGCGCTCGCGGGCGAGAAGCTTCGCCGGCCTGTTGATCACACAACCCATCGCCCGGGTCCGGCTGACCGGCGGCTGCTCCAGCCGCGGCTCGACATTCACCATCGCCGACGAGATCTACCCCACGCTCAAGCAGTTCGCCACCGTCGACTTCGTCAAGATCTACGACCCGTCCGGCCACACCGAGCGACCAACGGGGCGCAGCGACTCGATTCCCTTCTGCCTCGAGCCCTGACTGAGAACGGCGGCGACGCCGCGCTCCGTAGTAATCGGCGGCCGACGGCGCGGCCGGACCGCGATTTCAGGCGCCCGGGCCGGATCTAACGTGGGATCGTGAGGTCCCTGAGCGACAGACCCATCGGCATGATCGTCCGGCCCGGCGTGGTCTGCCTGCTGGCCGCCGGGGCGTTTGGGTGTGCGCTTCTATATCCGTCGAGCTCGCTCGCGCTGAGCGGGCAGGGGGGGTTGGTGGCGGTTCCGCACGCCCGCCAGGCGGCGCCGGTACTGCGTCTCGGCGCGCGCGGGCCCGCCGTGCGCGCGCTCCAGAGCAACCTGGCGCGTCTGACCTATCTGCCCGCCGGTGCGGTCGACGGCGTCTTCGGCATGCAGACCTGGCACGCCGTGGTCGCGTTACAGGGCTGGAGCTCCCTGACACGGGACGGGATCGTCGGCCCGCGCACCCGCAGCGCGCTGGCGCATGCGCGCACGCCGGTGCCGTGGTCGAGGGCGGCCGGGTTCGAGATCCACATCCCCCAGCAGGTCCTGCTGCTGGTGCGCAGCGGACGGGTCCAGCGCTCCATCCACGTCTCCACCGGCTCGAATGGCCGGACCCCGCTCGGCCACTTCCGCGTCTACCGTCGCGAGGTGCTGAGCTGGTCGGTGCAGTTCCACGTCTGGATGCCGCTCGCCCAGTACTTCTACCGCGGCTATGCGATGCATGAATTCGCCAGTGTGCCGGCGTACGCGGCCTCGCATGGATGCGTCCGACTGCCCCGCGCGGAAGCGCGGGCCGTCTGGCGGTTCGGAGCGACCGGCATGCGCGTCTGGACGAGTCGATGAGCGCAACGCTGCGTGAAGAGGCCGAGCAGCACATCCGCGACCACGTCGAGGGCGAGCGCCGCCCGGGTGGAGCGGGTCTCGCGCATCCGGGAGCTGGTGCTGGGCGCACAGGACGGGCTGCTCGTACCGCTCGGGGTGGTGACTGGCATGGCGGCGGCGAACCCCGGAAGGACGGCGATCCTGGTAGCGGGGTTTGCCGAGGCGATCACCGGATGCATCGCGATGCCCGCCGGCTCCGACCTCGCCTCCGAGGCCGAGAAGGCCTTCTACCGGGCGGAGATCGAGGACCTCCGCGTCCGCATCGGCGACTGGTCCGCGAGGGACAGGCCACCGGCAGCCCGGCTGTGGAGATCCTGGCCGCCGCCCGGCGCCTCCATGCCGCCGGGGCCACCCGGGTCCTCATCTCCCGCAGCGCCAAGCCGGCCCTCCTGATTGACGGCTCCGACCCGCTCGAGCTCGCCGCTCCTACGTTTGGCGCGCTCGATCACCGCAGAGCAGGCGATTCGATGTTCGCCGCCACGGGCGTCGGACTTGCCCGCGGCCTGAGCGTCGAGGCGCTCCGACTCAGCATGGCCGCCGGCGCGCTGAACGTCACCCGCCACCGGCTGGGAACGGAAACTCGCGCGGAGATTGAGCGTCTGGCCAAGCACGTGAGAGTGGGTCCACCAACCGAGCCAGTGGCACTCGATGCCGATCACCGCCGCGAAGCGGTCGCAGATGGTCACGGGACGACCTCAAGATGAAGCTGGAGACGGTCCGGCACTGGGATACCGGCTGACGCGCCGGCGGTTCGTGGCCGGTGCCGGCTCGGCCGCGGTCGCACCGCGAGTTCAGGCCACAGGCACTGACCGAGGCGGAGATCTCACAGCTGCTGTGGGCGGCGCAGGGGATCACGGCCGATTGGGGAGGTCGCACCGCTCCGTCGGCGGGTGGGCTCTATCCCCTGGAGCTGCACCTGCTCACCCCGGGCGCGTATCGCCACTATCTCCCCCAGGAGCACCGGGTCGAGCTCCTGGCCGACGAGGATCTTCGGCCGCAGGCGTCCGCCGCCGCCCTGCATCAGCCTGCGGTTCGCACCGCCGCGCTCACGATCGTCATCACCGCCGTGTACGCCCGCACCGTGAGGAAGTACGGGACCCGTGGCCGCCGCTACGTGCAACTCGAGGCCGGCCACGCCGCGCAGAACGTGCTCCTGCAGGCTGCCGTCCTCGGCTTGGCGGCGGTTCCCATCGGCGCCTTCGACGACCGGCGCCTGGCACAGGCGCTGGGCCTGCCCAGCGACCGCGCGCCCCTGTACATCATCGCCGTCGGCCACCCTCAGTGAGCCGACCTGCGCGGCCCATGCCGGCGGCCCTGGAGCACGGCGATGAGCAGTATCCCCAGTCCGGTGAGCACGATCGCGACCACGTGCTCGAAACCGATCACGACGCCGGCGAGGACGAGCGCGACCGCGACGACGCGCAGGGTGACCTCGAGCCACCCGGCATGTCGAGGGCCCGCGAGCTTCAGCACCGCAGGCTGTAACCGGCCCGGGCGCCGGGCCAGCACCCGGCGCAGCTTCACGGGAGCGCCGATCCGCAGGATCGCCCGCTCGTAGACACCGCCCGCCAGCCAGACCACGCCGGCGGTCGCGAGCACGTCGATCGCAACCGAGGCGACGAGCGCGACGGTCGTCATGTCACCGAGCACCATCCGCATGGGGACGACCATCGGCGCGAACGGTGGCACGAATGCAGCGACTCGAGCCACGGTTCCGTTCGGGTTGCCCGACGCGATGAGCGCCAGATAGAAGCTGGCGATCAGAACGGCATTGACTGGGAGCATGGCGGTCTGCAGGTCCTCCTGCCGAGAGACGAGCGCGCCCACCGCGGCGAACGTCACGCTGTAGAAGACGTAGCCGAGCAGGAACCACAGCAGCACGAGCCCAATCGTCTCCGGCGCCGCCGACGGCAGGCCTGCTCCGCCGGCCAGCCTGCCCGCGGCGAGCGCGGCCCCGCCGGGTAGCACCAGCAGGACAAGGCCCAGGAGCCCGATGCCGAGCACCTTGCCGGCGAGCAGACGCCGGGGCGGCAGCGTTGTCAGCAGCAACTCGATGACGCGCGAGGACTTCTCCTCGGTGACCCCCTGGGCCACCGCCTGGCCGAAGAACGCCAGCACGACGAAGAGCGTGAGCAGACCGACGGCGATCAGCGTCCGGTTCTGCTCGGTGTTGCGCGCGTTGGGCTCGAGCACCTCCACCGGCAGTCTCCGCGGTGCCAGGACGCTGAACGCCTGCGCCTGACTGAGCCCGGAGCGGCGGAGGCGATCGAGCACCGCTTGGGCCGCAGCCGCCTCCCACACCACTCTGACCGCCGGCTGCGAACGCGAGCGCTTGACCACCATCCGGGTCCCGTCGAGCAGCGCCACGTCGATGGAGCCGTTACGCACCGCTCGAAGGGCGGCCGTGGCGCTCGCCAGCTCATGCAGGCGTACGCGGCGATCGACGGCCCGCGCCTGCAGCTGGATGGCGGACTCGAGAGCGACCGAGCGCGCCCCCACGAGCCCGATGTTGTCCGTGGGGGTGCGCCCGCTGAGCTGCGCAGCGGCGACCGCACCGCCGATCGACAGGATCAGAATCAGCACCAGCGAGATCCGCAGCACACGGGACCGGGACCGCTCGACCAGCTCACGCCGGGCGACCTCCCACACTGCGCGGCGGGCGGTCACGCCGGCACCACCTCGCGGAACAGCTCAGCGAGCGTCGGCTGCAGCTCGGCGAAATGCGCCACCGCGCCGGACCGGCGGGCCGCGTCGAGGATCCGCTGAGCGTCCGCCCCCGGGAGCAGCTTGAGGATCGTCCGTCCATCCACGCGCTCCACCAGCTCCACGTCGGCAAGCGCAGCGAACCAATCAGGCGCGCCACCATGCACATCGACGCGGACCAGACGCGGGCCGCCGGCCCGCAGGTCGTCCACCGCGCCGCAGGCGACCAATCGGCCCTGATCGATGATCGCCACCGACTCGCAGAGACGATCGACGAGGTCGAGCTGGTGTGATGAGAACAGCACCGGCACGCCCCTGGCCGCCTCCTTGCGCAGGACGTCGGCCATGACATCGGCGGCGATGGGATCAAGCCCCGCAAACGGCTCGTCCAGAATGAGCAGATCAGGACCGTGGACGAGCGCCGCGGCGAGTTGGACCCGCTGCTGGTTGCCATGCGACAACGCCTCGACCCGCGCCTCCACGCGGTCGCCCAGCCCCAGCCGATCCAGCCAGGTGCGGCCGGCCGCGCGCGCCTCCTCGTGCGATGCGCCGTGGAGCACCGCGAAATACTCCAGCTGTTCGCCGACTCGCATCTTGGGGTACAGGCCGCGCTCCTCCGGCATGTAGCCGATCCGCTCACGCATCCGCTGGTCGATCGGCGCACCGCCCCAAGAAACCCGCCCCGCATCCGCGGTCAGCAGGCCGCACACGATCCGCATCGTCGTCGTCTTTCCCGCGCCGTTGCGGCCGACGAAGCCGAACAGTCGCCCGGCGGGAACCGAGAAGCTCAGATCATCGACGGCGACGACTTCCCCAAAGCACCGCCGGAGTCCCGCCAGTTGGAGGGTCGCACCCATCATCCGGCGAGTGTCGGTTGCCGCCCCGTCAGGCGCATCCTCGATGTTGCGCAGAGGATGCCGGAGAACTACGGCGAGTCAGCCGTGGCCGAGTGACACCCACGGTGTCGAAGCCCGGACTCCACGGCGCCCTCGAGCCGGTGACGCGGTGCCTGAGTACGAACTCCGAGCCTGTCTGTGCCTCTCACACGGATGGCGCTGACGAGGCCGGGGCCACAGGCGGCGGCAGGCGCCTGGTGACGGTCGACGTCCGCTCCGGCAAGGTGCTGCGCACGGTCACCTGCGGGTTTGACTTTCAGGCGTCCAGTTCTCGCCAAAGGGAACCCGTCTCGTCTACACCCGCGTCAGGAACGCTCGCCGCGATTCCGACATCAACACCGCCCGGGTGCAGTGACGGTCTCGAGCCGATCGCTGGGCGTCCGCGGTCGGCTATTACGGCGCCCCGGCGCGAAGGCATCCGTCCGGTCTGGTTCATCGGCTTGAGCGCTGCCGGAATCCTGCTCACGATCGCGGGTGCGCTGATGCTGGAGCGCCGCGACCTCCGGCAATTGCCGGCCGGCCCCGGTGAGGCCACCGAGATCGGCGCTCGCCGGGGGCTGACCCCGTATGCTGTGGCCCCAACAGACCGGAAGGGCAACTGAGGGGTCGGGGGCTGACGACTGAAACGCTGATCGGGCGTGATCGCGAACTGGAGGTGCTGCTCACCGCGCTGGAGCAGGCCCCTCAGGGGGTGAGCGCGGTCGTCTTGGAGGGCGAGGCCGGCGTGGGCAAGACGGCGCTCTGGCGGCGTGCGCTCGAGGCCGCGCCGGTGCGCGGGTGGCAGACGCTCCTCAGCGCGCCGACGCGCTCGGAGTCGCGCCTGTCGTTCACCGCCCTGGGGGACCTGCTGGATCAGGAGATCGAGCGGGCGCTGCCGGCTCTGCCCCCGCCCCAACGGGAGGCACTGGAGGTGGCGCTGCTGCGCCGGGGCGACCGGCGGACCTCGGTCGATGAGCGGCTGATTGGGCTGGCAACGCTCTCGGCGTTCCGCGCGCTGGCGGCCGAGGTGCCGACAGTCATCGCCATCGACGACGTTCAGTGGGTGGACCCGGCGTCCGGCGTCGCCCTCCGGTTTGCCCTGCGCCGCGTCCGGGCCGAGCCGGTCGTCATCGTGGCCACTCGGAGGCTCGAGCCGCAACTCCGGGCGGCGCTCGACGTCGTCGAGGCACTGGACGACGAGCGCGTGACCCGCGTTCACGTCGGCTCGCTCAGCCTCGGCGGCGTGCACGAGCTGCTGCTGGGAAAGCTGGGGCTGGAGGTGCCCCGACCGGTGCTGCATCGCCTGTACGAGCTGACCGGGGGCAATCCGTTGTTCGCGCTCGAGATCGGACGCGAGCTGATCGTTCGCGGTGCCGGCCTGGCGGCCGACGAGCCGCTGCCGGTGCCCGGCAACGTCCGCAAGCTGGTTCGTCACCGCTTCGCCCGGCTCTCGCCCGCCACCAGGAGCATCCTGCTGGCGGCGGCGGCTCTGGCACGGCCGGCGCGCTCGCAGCTCGCCTGCCTGGACGAGGACGTGGACAGCGCGCTCGACGAGGCCGAGGCGGCCGGCGTGATCCAGCTGGCCGGCGAGCGCGTCCGCTTCACCCATCCCCTGTTCGCCTCGGTTCACTACGAGAGCGCGCCGCTGGCCGAGCGCCGCCGGACGCACACGCGTCTGGCGGCGATCGTCCAGGACCTGGAGGAGCGGGCGCGGCACCTCGCGCTGGCGACCACCGCCTTCGACGAGGACGTCGCCCGCGAGCTCGACGGCGCCGCCCGCTCCGGTGCCATTCGCGGCGCCGCCCAGTCGGCCGCCGAGCTCAGCGACCTGGCGGCCCGGCTCACCCCCGCCGGGGCCGCACGGGCCCGCCGGGTGCTCGCCGCCGCCGAGCATCACCATCAGGCCGGGAGCCCCGGACTGGCCACCGACCGGGCGCGCGAGGTTCTCAACTCAGCGGCCGCCGGGGAAGTCCGGGTCCGCGCCCTTGCCCTGCTCGGAACCGTTGCCGCCGACACCGAGAGCACCGATGCCGCGATCGCGCTCTACCGGCAGGGCCTGCGCGAGCCCGGGGCTCCCCGGGAACTGCGCGCCGATCTGCACCAGAAGCTGACCTGGCTCTCGCTCCTGCGCGCCCAGGCACGCGACGCCTTCCGCCATGCGCGGGCGATGCTACGGCTGGCCGAGGGCGCCGATCCGGTTGCCGAGGCGACGGCCGCGGCGACGCTGTCCCTCGTCACCGCGGCCCGCGGGTTGCCGCTGCCGGCCGAATTGCTGCGGCGATCGTCCGGAACCGCCGATCCAAGCGGTGATGTCCGGCCATGGGCGTGGTCGGAGACCGGCGCGGCGGCGCTCGAGGGTGTCGTGCTCCTGTGGGCCGGCGAGGCCGAGCGGGCCGCCCCGCCCCTGTGGGCGATGCACCGGGCCTCAGCCGAAAGCGGCAATCCCTGGTTGGAGATGCATGCGCTGGCGTATCTCAGCTCGGTGGAGACCAGCCTGGGGCGCCCTGGCCGGGGCTGGGAGCTGGCGCAGCGCTATCTGGAGCTGGCAGTCGCCTCCGAGCAGGATGCCCAGCGGGCCGGGGCACTGTGGCCGGTGGCGGCGGCCGGCACCTGGCTGGGTCGCACCGAGGAGGCCGAGGCCGCCGCCCGGGAAGGGCTGGGACTCGCCGAGCGCACCGGCCATTGCCTGTACGTCATCGGCAATCTGACGGCTCTGGGGACGGCGGCCCTGTCGAACGAGGACCCGGCGGCGGCCGGAGCGGCATTGAGCCAGGCGTGGGCGCTGGCCAGTGGCGGAGGAGTCGAGTCCCCCGCCCGCTTCCCCATCCTGGCCGATCTGGTTGAGGCCATGCTCGCGGTGGGCGAGCCGTCGGCCGCCGCGCGGGCGGCCGCCGAGCACCGCCGGATCGCGCACCGGCTCGGCCGCCCCTGGGTGCTGGCGCTCGCCGCCCGGTGCGATGGCCTGATCGCCGATGCCGAGGGCGACCACGCGTCCGCCGAGATCGCGTTCGAGTGCGCCCTGGCCGAGCACCAACTTCAGGATCGCCCGCTGGACCATGCCCGGACGCTGCTCGCATTCGGCGCCAGTCTTCGGCGCCGCCGTCACAAGAGCGCCGCAACCGAGGTGCTGGAGCGTGCCCTGGCGTCGTTCGAGGCGGTCGGCGCACAGCGTTGGGCCGAGCGGGCCCGGGGCGAGCTGGGACGGATCGGGGGCCGACGCCACATCCCGGGCGGCGCCCTCAGCGCCACCGAGTCCGCGATCGCCCGGCTCGTCGCCGACGGTCAGACGAACCGGGAGGTGGCGGCGGCGCTGCACCTGAGCGCTCGGACCGTCGAGTGGAACCTCTCGAAGGTGTACCGCAAGCTCAATGTGCGGTCCCGCACCGAGCTGGCGGCTGCGCTCGGTGGTGAGAGACGAGCGATCGTCTCGGTCCGACGACCGGAAACGGTCCTCGCGGCCACGGGCAAACCCGGGGAATCCCCCGGTTGATCGCCGCACGGGGCGCTCATAGCCTCGCGCCGCTGTGAATTCCTACCTCGTGGAGCGTTACCTTCCAGGACTGGCGGAGGTCGAGGTGCGTAGAGGCCTCCAACGGGCACAGGCCGCGTGTGAGGAGCTGACCGCGGCGGGGACAGCGATCCGGTACGTCGGCTCGATGTTCCTGCCTCTCGAGGAAGCGTGCTTCTGCCGCTTTGACAGCGAGCACGCCGATGCGGTGGCGGAGGTCAACGAGCGGGCTCAGGTGCCATTCGCGCGGATCACCGTCGGAGTGGCGATCTCTCCTGCCGATACGGCAACACGCGACGAGGAGGCTCGGCCGACATTGCCGGGAACGGCCGGCTCATCAATCCAACAGGCGGAGGTCAAGTAACGATGTCAGTACGAAGTGCATCGCCCGTGGCGATGGTGTGTGCGCTGGTGATCGCCGGCGCGCTGGCGTTTGCCGGGAGTGCCGGTGCCGCCACCTCGCTGCCCACCCTCAACGTCGCCATCAGCGGCACAAAGACCGTGTCGGTCTCCGGGAGCATGGTCTCCGGAGCGGTCAGCGTCGTGGCGTCCGGACGTGGCCAGTTTGGGCTCGTCCGCCTCGACCCCGGGGTGTCGATCCAGCAGGCGGCCGGCGCGGTCCAGAGCCACCACGGCGACATCAACGCGCTCACCCCCTACGGGTCGCTGTTCGTCGATGCGGCCGCCCCGGGGACGATCCAGACGGTCCTGACTCCCGGTAGTTACGTCGCCCTCAACATCTCAGGCAACGGCAACGGCAACCCCAGCTTTGCGCCGTTCACGGTGACTCAGTCCGCGGCACCGGCTGCGCTCCCGGCGGCCGCGGCCACCGAGACCGCCATCGAGTTCGCGTTCCACGGTCCAAAGGTGCTGCGCGTCGGGACGATGGTCCGGGCCGTCAACGGCGGCTGGCTGGTCCACATGATCGATCTCATTGGGGTTCGCAACGCCGCCGTCGGACGCAAGGTCATGGCGCTCCTGGCCGCCGGCAAGGACAACAAGGCACAGAGGCTCGCCGGTAAGTCGTTCGTCAGCCTGCTCGGCCCGGCCTCGCCGGGCGCGCTCCAGCAGCAGGTCCTGCAGGCCAAGCCTGGCTACTACGTGCAGGCGTGCTTCATGAATACCTTGGATGGTCGCGAGCACACGCAGCTGGGGATGCTCCGGCTGGTGCGTATCGTGAAGTAGCACCGAGGTTCCACGGCCGCGCGCCCCGAGTGCGGGTCGCGCGGCCGTTCACACCAGGGCAACGTCCACGCCGCCGCGCCTTTGTATAAGGGCGAGGTCAAATTCAACAAGGAGTTGAACGTATGCGTGGACGTTCCAGACGGGCGGCCCTGGCCGCCGTTGCGGCGGGCGCGGTGGCAATCAGCGTTCCGGTGGGGGTCGCCTTTGGTCACGGAGATCACGGGCGCAGCTCGGATCACCACCGGTCACACCAGATCAAGCACGTGCTGCTCATCTCAGTCGACGGGCTACACCAATCCGACCTGGAGTGGTACGTCGCAAACCATCCGGGCTCCGAGCTCGCCAAACTCACCACCGGCGGGGCGGAGTACGCCAACGCGCAGACGCCGGTCCCCTCGGACTCGGACCCGGGCGGCACGGCGCTGATGACCGGCGGCGACCCGCGCGCCACCGGCGTCTACTACGACGTCTCCTACAACCACGCTCTCTACGAGGCGGGAACGACGTCGTGTCACGGTCAGGCCACCGGGGCGGACGTCGTCTACGACTCACCGGACGACCTGGACTCGACGCGGCTCGACGCCGGCCAGGGCATCCTCGGCCTGCAGAGCGACCCCAGCAAGATCATGCAGATGACCGGGAATCCCCAGACGCTGTTGAACCCGGCGACCTTCCCGGTCAACCCCAAGACGTGCCAGCCGATCTGGCCCCACTCGTACCTCAAGGTCAACACGATGTTCGAGGTCGCTCGCGCAGCGGGGTTACGGACAGCATGGTCGGACAAGCACCCGGTATACGAGTCCTTCAACGGTCCCTCAGGCACCGGGATCCAGGATCTGTTCACGCCTGAGATCGACTCGAATGCCATCGAGCCGAATGGAACACCCTATCCCGGCGGGATCAGCTGGACCGGCGACAACGCCGCAACGCGCCAGTATGACTCGTACAAGGTCCAGGCGATCATCAACGAGATCGACGGCTACAACCACACGGGCACCGGGCAGAAGGTCGGTGTGCCGGCGATCTTTGGGATGAACTTCCAGACCATTTCGACGGCTGAGAAGCTGCTCAAGTCCGAGGCGGTCATCGGAGGTCCGGTGCTGCCCGGTGGGTACCTGCCTGGTACCACCACTCCCGGCCCGCTGCTGAGCAGCGCGCTCTACTGGGTGGACGCGCAACTGCAGCGCATGGATCAGGAGATCCACCGCCAGGGCATCGCGGACTCGACCGCGATCATCCTCACCGCCAAGCATGGTCAGTCGCCGCTGAACCCCAACCAGCTGACGCGGATCGATGACGGCGCGATCATCACCGCCATCAACACCGCATGGTCGGCCGCTCACAAGGGCGCCGGCAATTTGATCGTCGCCGGCACCGATGATGATCTGTGGCAGAGCTATCTGTCCGATCGCTCCCAGCAGGCGGCCGACTTCGTCAAGCACTACCTGTGGACGCACACCGCAACCGGCGTCACCTACAGTGGCGCCACGCGGACGCTGGCTCACTCCGGGCTGGCGGCGATCTACGCCGGGAAGGCAGCCGCGGAGTTCTTCGGTGTGCCAACCTGGGATCCACGCCACCCGGACGTGTTTGGGCGCGTTCAGGTCGGCGTCGTGTTCACCACCGGAACCAAGATCGCCGAGCACGGTGGCAGCAACCCCGGTGATCGCGACGTGCCGCTGGTCGTCTATGCGCCGGGCACGGTGGCCCGATCGCACCCCGGCTCCTCAGTCGAGACGACGCAGGTGGCACCGACCATCCTGCATCTGCTGGGGCTCGCTCCGGACGCTCTGCGAGCCGTCCGGACCGAGGGCACGCAGGTGCTCCCCGGCCTGGGACACTAGAAGCCATTCCGCGGGGCGGCGGTCTCCGGCCGCCGCCCCGCCCCTCCTGATCCGGACGCCGTCCGGCCGGGACAAGTCCGCCTCCGGGCCGCGTCCGTGTGCGGATGCCGAGTTCGGCCGACGACCCCACCAGGGCGGTGTGGGAACTGTCGACACGCGGTTCCTGCTCATGCTCGCCGGAGCACTGTTGCTCGAGCGCCGAAACCTCCGGCAGCAGCCCGGTGGCCCGCTGGTCGCGGCGTCTCGCTACCGCGAGGACCCTGATTTCAGCTGTGTCAAAACACGCATTGTCGGTTCCGTGGATTGAGACAGCGAGTTGCTGCCTTCCCGCGGATCCTCAGAGGCCGCTCCGCCCCTACAGTCGATGACAAATTCGCTGACGCTTACAGGAGACACAAATGACCCCCAACAGTGAATCATCGGAAGTCGACCAGCCGGGCACCGAGAAGTCCACAGCCGGCGACAGGGATGGGACGGGGAAGGAGCAGAGATTCCGCGAGTGGATCATGATCGGCGTTGGGCTCAGCGGCCTGATGTCGCTGCTGGCGATCGTCGTCGCCGTCGTCGCCCTCGCCGACCCCGGCACGCAGACGACGGTGGTGCCGGCGGCTCAGACGGCCGCCGCGACGGGCATGTCCTCGATGATGAGCGGGTCGGCGCAGCCGGCGTCCGCCACCGCGACCGCCGTCAAGCCCCAGTCGATCAAGCTGGCCATCAAGTCAGACACCGAGCACGGCCGGCGCGGACCGGATGGCAAGTGGCATGACGCATTCCTGCCCGCGGGCTTCACCGTGAAGGCCGGCGCCCAGGTGACGGTGACGGTCACCAACTACGACCAGTCACCGCACACCTTCACCTCTTCGACGCTGAGCGACACGCAGGTGATCGACGCGCACATCGCCGCCGGGACCGCCAGCGGTCCGACGACGACGACGTTCACGTTCACGGCGCCGAGCCAGCCCGGCAAGTACCAGTGGTGGTGCGCCGAGCCGTGCGACCCGTGGGCCATGTCCCACATCGGCTACATGCGCGGCATCGTCACCGTCACGGCGTAACGGACGGGCGAACGCACAAGCTCCGGGGACGAGATGTCCTCGTCAGCGAACCCCGATGGGCCCCGGCCGGGGCAGGGCCGGGGCCCTGGCGGTTCCGGGATCACGCGCCGCACCGTCCTCTCGAGCGCGGCGCTGGTCGGCGTGGGAGTGGGGATTGACCGGGCTCTGGGCCCGTCGGGCTCCGGGGCGGGGACCGACCGCGCGGACGTCGTGCCGTTTCACGGCCCGCACCAGGCCGGAATCGCCACCTCGCCGCAACAGCATCTCCATTTCGCCGCCTTCGATCTCGTCACCTCGTCGCAGCCGCGCGTCGTGCGGCTGCTCGAGAGGTGGACCGCCGCCGCGACCGCCCTGACCGCCGGACGCGAATACCAGCCGTCGGCGCCGGGTCCGCTGAGCGTCCCGATCGACCCCGGGGAGGCCGCCGGCCTGCCACCGGCGCGCCTGACCCTGACCTTCGGCTTCGGTCCCGGTCTGTTTGAGTCAGGTGGCGTCGACCGGTACGGACTGGCTCGGCGCCGGCCGCGGCGGCTCGTGCCGCTCCCGCCGTTCCCCGGCGATGCGCTCGAAGCGCGGCGCTCCGGCGGCGACCTGTGTGTCCAGGCCTGTGCCGACGACCCCCAGGTGGCGTTTCACGCGGTCCACGTGCTCTCCCGCCTGGCGGGCAGCGATGCCGTCCTGCGCTGGGCGCAGATGGGCTTTCTGCCGTCGGAGGCCCAACACAGTCGCGAGACGCGGCGCAACCTCATCGGGTTCAAGGACGGCACCGCCAACATTCGCACCGACGACCGGCGGGCCCTCGGCGAGTTCGTCTGGCTCGGCGGCGCTGACGACCCGGCCTGGATGCGCGGCGGGACGTATCTGATCGCCCGGCGGATCGCGATCGTCCTGTCCACCTGGGACGCGCTGACCCTCGACCAGCAGGAGCACGTGATCGGCCGCCACAAGGTCAGCGGCGCGCCCCTCGGCGGCCGGCGCGAGCATGATCCGGTCGACCTGCGCGCCACCGACCGCCGGGGCAATCCGGTCATCCCGGTCAACGCGCATATCCGGCTCGCCGGCGCCTCTGACAGCGCCGGGCAGCAGATCCTGCGGCGCGGTTATTCCTATTCGGACGGGTCCACCCCCGCAACCGCGGACTCCGGCGGCGACCAGCTCGGCGGCGGCCTGTTCTTCATCGCGTTCGTCCGCGATCCGACCCGCCAGTTCATCCCCGTCCAGCACCGACTCGCCACCCACGATGCCCTGAGCGCGTTCACCGTCCACACCGCGAGCGCCGTGTTCGCCTGCCCGCCCGGCGTCCGCCGGGGCGAGGCGATCGGCCACACCCTGTTCGCGTAGAGGTCGACCGTCCACCACCGGACGCGGGGCCGTCGCCCGTTTTGGGTGAAGGCGGGTGGGCCGGCGGTTGGGAATCTGTCCGCGTGAACCACACCACGATCGACATCTACCTGGTGATCGACACCTTCCTGCTCCTGCTGATTGGGATCGGCCCCAAGATCGCGCTGGTGCCGTTTGTCGAGATCACCGGGGCGCTCGATGCGTCCACCAAGGCCTTCATCGTCCGCAAGATGCTCACCACCGCCGGGGTCGTCGCCGTCGTCCTGGTCGGACTCGGCGAGCTCCTAGCCCGGCTGCTCCACTTTTCGACGGGATCGCTGTCCATCGCGGGCGGGATCATCCTGGTGATCATCGCGATCACGATGGTCCTCGGAAGCTCTGAGCCGAGTGAGCAGCACCAGCTCGGCGAGCGCGACCCTCGGCGGATCGCCGTGTTCCCGTTGGCGGTTCCGTACCTGCTGAATCCCGCCGGCATCGTCACCCTGGTCACGCTGTCAGCCGAGGCCGACTCGGCCGCCGTGTTCGCCATGGTCATCGGCGTCCTCGCGGTCGTCCTGGCCCTTGACGCAGCCGTGTTCCGGCTGGCGAACCGCGTGAGCGACCACCTCGACGAGAGCCGCATGCTCGTCACCGAGAAGATCTTCGGAGTCCTCCTCGCCGCCCTGGCGGTCCAGCTCATGCTCGACGGGCTCCAAAGCGTCGGCGTCATTCACCTCTCCGCCCACTGACCGCCGAACAGTGCCTCGCCGGTCATGAGGCAGATGGGCGCCGACGCCCGGCATTGCCCTAGCTGCGAGCCGCCGGCGGTGGTATGAGTTGTCCGTGGGCGCTGTTCGTGAGACCGGGCGCCAGCCCCGCTTGCCGGTGTCGGCGATCCTGCTGGTGTCGATGATCGCCGCGGGAATCGTGTACCCCGTCACCGACTCCGCGCTGCATCACACCTCGCCGATCATGATCGCCACCCTGCGCGCGCTCGTCGGCGGGGCGTTGCTGACGGCCATCCTGCCGCTGGTGGGCAGCCGCCTGCCCCGGACACGCCGGCTGTGGCTGTGGGCGTTCGCCATCGGCCTGGGCAACACGACGCTGACTCAGGTGGGGATCAGCGTGGGGACAGCCCGAGCGGGCGCGGCCGTTGCTGCGGTGCTGCTGAACTCGTCACCGTTCTTCGTGGCGGTCATGGCTCGCTTCGTCCTGGCCGAGCCGATCACGCGACTGCGCGCCGCGGGCCTGGTGATCGGTTTCGGCGGCGTGCTCCTCGTCGTTCTCGCCGATCCCGGCGACATCGCCCACGGCTCACGTCTGGTGATCGGATTCGTCCTGGCATTGCTGGGAGCGCTGGGATGGGCCGCCGGCGGCCTGGGCATGCGCGTCCTGACCCAGCGCGAGGCGCGGCTCGATATCGCCGGGATCACCGCAGCCCAGTTCCTGGCGGGCGGGTTGCCGCTCATCCCGCTCGCCCTGCTCGACGGCGGGGCGACCGACTGGAGCCGCTCCTCGCTCGACGTGCAGCTGCTGTATCTGATCGTCGGCGGGCAGGTGCTCGTCTATGTCGGCTTCAACGCCGCCCTCAGCCGCTGGCCGTCCACCCGGGTGTACGCGTGGACGTTTCTCGTTCCGGCAGTGGCCGTGATCATCGAGGCGGTCCGCGGCACCCTTCCCGGGCCGGGTGCCACTCTCGGCGTGGCGATCGTCATCCTGGGCGTCGCGATCGTCAACCACCCACGGGCCGAAGCGCCGCCGCCTCGCCTTACGGATACACCAGATCCCCGGTGGTGCGATCGATGATCAAGATGGCCGAGCTGGGGCAAGCCCGCGCGGCCTCCAGAACAAGCTCGTCCGGGCCGGTGCCGATCACGCGGGCGACGTCGTCGAGATCGAAGACCTCCGGGGCGACCTCGGTGCAGTCACCGTGACCGGCGCAGGCACTCTCATCGATCTCGATCGAATAACTCATCATGGCTGTGTCCTTTCTCGATTGCGTCGCGGACGGCGGGAAGCCGACGCGGTTGGTTGACGAGGAGGGCGGCCACGACGCGCCCGCTCCGGGAGAAGGTGGCGGTGAACTCGCGGCGGCCGACCTCGCCGTCGACGGCGAGGGAATCGCCCGGCCGCCGGTAACCGACGAACTGGATCCGCAGCCCGTACTGGTCGGTCCAGAAGGTCGTCAGCGGGGCGCGGCCGGGCTCGAGGCCGAGCATCAGCCTGGCCACCCGGCCGCCCTGGCGGCCCGCCTCCTCCCAGTGTGATCCGGGAACGTGACATCCGCGGCCCGGATGGAACGTGGCGGCGGCGTCGCCGGCGGCGAAGACGTGGGTGATCGCCGTCCGTCCAAGGGCGTCGACGGGCACGCCGGCCGAGGGAACCAGGCCGCAGTCGCGCAGCCAATCGACCGCCGGTTGAACGCCGACGCCGAGGACGACGTGACCGGCCTCGACGACCGCACCGTCGGTCAGCTGCAGCTCACGAACCGTCGGCCCGCCCAGCACGCGCTCCACGCTGGTGCCGGTGCGGACGTCGACGCCCTCTTCGGCGTGAAGCCGCGCGAACCATCCGCCGAGCCTGCGGCCGAGAACCGGCTCCAGGGGACACGACGCGGACTCGATGAGCGTGACCGGCACACCGAGCCGACGGGCGGCGGAGGCGATCTCCAGGCCGATGAATCCCCCGCCGATCACAGCCAGCGCCCGCCCCTCGGCCAGCGCGGCGCGCAACACCTGGGCGTCCTCGAGCGTGCGCAGGACCGAGACGTTGTCGTAGCCGGCGAACTGACTGAGGGTGCGCGGCCTCGCGCCGGTGGCGATGAGGAGATCGGCGTAGCGCAGGCTGGTTCCGTCGGAGAGGCGGAGCCGGCGCTGATCCGGATCGAGCCGTGCCGCTCTCACCCCCAGCAGGAGGTCGACGGACTGCTCGCCGTACCACGCCGCCGTCCGGTAGGAGAGCTCGTCGGCCCGTGTGCCGTGGAGAAGCGCTGCCTTCGAGAGGGGTGGCCGGTCATACGGCGGGTGGGCTTCGGCGCAGACCATGCGGAGCGCGCCGTCGTATCCGGCCCGGCGCAGAGCCTCGGCGCACCGCTGGGCTGCCAGACCTCCGCCGGCGATCACGACGCCATCGTCCGCCGTGCCTTGGTGAGCGAATTCGGTCCTCATGCCGGCCAGCTTGAGCGGCGCAGGTAAGCGAATGGCTGGCCCCAGGTAAGAATCGCGTCGTCCTTTACCAACTCTTTGCCCGGGGTTGGGCGGCCGGTGGGGCGAACCGACCCCGGCGACCGTATGTGTCACGGCCGGGTGGCGGCGGTTTCGCCCGGGAGGTCCGCAATCCCGTGGACCCCGTACTGTGTCGTGATGGCCGATTGGACAGCTGCTCACCCGGCAGGCGGGCGGCTCCGGTTGTCGGCTGGGGTCCTCACGTGGGCCGGTCGCGACCGGACCGGGCTCCCGTGACGGTCGCGGTTCCGTCCGCCGCGGGTCTGACCGAAAGCGAGGCGGCCCGCCGCCTGGCGGAGCGAGGCGAGCTTCCTCAGCGGCGCTCGAGCCGCTCCTACGCGAGCATCCTTCGCGCCAATACGGTCACCGTCCCCAACGGGATCCTGCTCGCGTTCGGCGTGCTCACCATCGCGTTTGGGTCGTGGCGAGATGCCCTGTTCCTGGGGATCCTGGTCTCCAATATCGCGATCGGCTCTTTTCAGGAGATTCGCTCCAAGCGGGCACTCGACCGGCTGGCGGCGTTGGTCGCTCCCGCGGCGGTGGTGGTCCGGGACGGAGTCGACCGCCGGGTGCCGGTGGACCAGGTCGTGGTGGGGGATCTGGTGCGCGTCGCCGCCGGTGATCAGGTGGTCGCGGACGGGACGCTGGTGTCGGCGGACGGGCTGGCGCTGGACGAAGCCAACCTGACCGGCGAGTCCGAGCCGGCGGTGCGGGGCCCGGGAGAGCCGGTGTGGTCCGGCTCGTTTGTGGTGGAGGGGACGGCGCTGTTCGAGGCCACAGCGGTCGGACCGGACAGCCGGGCCGAGCGGCTGACGGCGACCGCGCGCGCGTTTCGCCACCCGCGCTCGCCCCTGGAGCGCGCCAACGACCGGCTGTTGCTGTGGCTGATCGCGCTCGCGGTCCCGCTGGGGACCGGGCTGGCGATCACCGTCCTCGCCCGCCCCGAGTCCGCGGCCGCACGGGTGCAGGTCGTCACGGCCGGCATCGTCAATCTCGTCCCGGAGGGGCTGATCCTCCTGATCAGCGTGACGGCGGCGGTGTCGGCGTTCAAGATGGCGCAGCGGGGCGTGCTCGCCCAGCAGCTCAACGCGGTCGAGTCGCTGGCGTCGGTCGACCTCGTCGTCACCGACAAGACGGGCACGCTCACCGAGCCGACGCTCCGCGTGGTTGGGGTGGTGCCGGCCGCCGGCCAGGACGAGGCGCCGGTTGCGCGTGAGCTGGCCCGGTACGCCGCCAGCGCGCCCTCCCGCAACCTGACACTCGAGGCGATCGCGGCCGCCCGGCTGGGCGATGCCCCGCCGGGGACCGTGACCGCTCAGGTGCCGTTCTCCTCGCGATGGCGGTGGAGCGCGCTCGACCTGGGTGAGCAGCGGCTCGTGCTGGGGGCGCCCGAGTGGTTCGCCGACGCCGACCCGGTGCTGGCGCAGCGGGCGAGGGAGGAGGCCACCGCCGGGCGGCGGGTGCTCGCGATCGGCCGCAGCCCCTCGCCCTTGCCCACCGGCTCGGCCGAGCCGCAATTTCCCCAGGACGCGCAGCCCCTGGGTCTGGTGCTGCTCGCCGAGCGCCTGCGCGCCAACGCCGCCGAGACCGTCGCGTTCTTCGTCGAGCAGGACGTCGGCCTGAAGGTGCTCTCCGGCGACGCGCCCGCGACCGTGGGTGCGATCGCTCGCGATGCCGGGATTCCCGGTTCGGCGCCGGCACTCGACGGCGAAGCTCTCCCGGCCGATCCCGGCGAGCTCCGCGAGGCCGTCCTGTCCGCGCCCGCCGTCGGACGCATCTCGCCTGAGGGCAAGCGGGCCGTCGTCGAAGCCCTGATGGGCGCCGGCCGCTACATCGCGATGGTCGGCGACGGCGTCAACGACGTCCCTGCGCTCAAGCAGGCGCGCCTGGCCATCGCCCAGGGCTCCGGGACCCAGATGGCGCGCTCCGTCTCTGACCTCGTGCTCGTCCGTGACGACTTCGGCGTCGTGCCGGGGATGGTCGCCGAGGGACGTCAGATCCTGCGCAACATCCAGCGGGTGGCCCGCCTGTTCATCACCAAGACGGTGTTCACGGCGGTGATCGGGCTGGCCATCGCGATCCCCACCGGCACCTTCCCCCTGCTCCCCCGTCAGTTCACCATCGCCTCCACGGTCACGATCGGCATCCCCGCGTTCCTGCTGGCGCTGGCGCCGAGCTCCGGCCCGTGGCGGCCGGAGCGCTTCCTTCAGTCGGTCGCGCGCTTTGCCATCCCGGCCGGAGTCGCGATCGGCATCGGCATCGTCGCCGGATACCTCCTCGCCCGCTACGGGTTTGGCCTCAGCGTGACCGGCTCGCGTACCGTCGCCACCGGGATCGTCGTGGCCTGCGGGCTGGCGGTCGTCATTCGGCTCGAAACCGAGCCGGGGCCCCGGCGCCTCGCCATCGCGGGCCTGTGCGCGCTGATGGCACTGGTCTTCGCGCTGGCGTTCGCGGTTCCGTTCCTGCGCAGCTTCTACGAGCTCTCCACCCCCACCGGGGATGCGGCGGTCGCCTGGGCGGTCGGGACGGTGCTGGGAATAGGGACCATGCTCGGCGCAGTCCGTGCGGCGAGAGCCCTCTGACGGACTCGAACCGTCGACCCCTTCGTTATCATGGCGCCATCGAGTCGAGCTAGGCTAACTGCTTGCCGGTGTCGGCGATTCTGCTGGTGTCGATGACCGCGGCTGGAACCGTGTACCCGGTCACCGACTCCGCGCTCCATCACACCTCGCCGATCATGATCGCCGCCCTGCGCGCACTGCCTCGAGGCCGCCGCGGTTGCGGTGGGCGATGTCGCGCCCAGTCGGCGACCTCGCCGGAGACGTAGGAGGGAGTCGGGGTCTGGGCTGTCATGGCGCGCTCGCTGATGTGGGCCATCGGAGTCTGCGAGAAAGCCAGAGGGCGAGGTAGACGAGGCTGACGAGGACGGGGACTTCGATCAGCGGCCCGACGACGCCGGCGAGCGCCTCGCCGGAGGCGGCGCCGAAGACGCCGACGGCGACCGCGATCGCGAGCTCGAAGTCATTGGAGGCGACGGTGAACGCCATGCTCGCGGTCTGCGGGTAGGGGAGGCGCATCATCCTGCCGGCGGCGAACCCGGCGGCCCACATGACGGCGAAGTAGGCCAGCAGCGGCAGCGCGATCCGGACCACGTCGAGCGGCTGGGAGGTGATCCGGTCTCCTTGGATCGCGAACAGCAGCACGATCGTGTACAGCAGCCCGTACAGGGTGATCGGCGCGATCCTGGGGATGAACCGCTGCTCATACCAGTCACGGCCGCGGCGGCGCAGGCCAACGCGTCGGGTGAGGTAGCCGGCGGTGAGCGGGATGCCGAGGAAGATCAGGACGGTGCGCGCGATCTCCCAGATGCCGGGCTGAAAGCCCTGGGTCTGCAGACCGAGCCAGCCCGGGAGCACGGTCAGGTAGAAGTAGCCAAGCAGGGAATAGGCGGCGAGCTGGAAGATCGCGTTGAAGACGACGAGCACGGCGGCGCGCTCGCGGTCGCCGCGAGCGATCTCGTTCCAGACGAGCACCATCGCAATGCACCGGGCCAGCCCGACGATGATCACACCGGTCCGGTACGCGGGCTCGTCGGAAAGGAAGATCCAGGCGAGCGCGAACATCAACGCCGGTCCGACGACCCATGAGAGGAACAAGGAAACGCCGAAGAAGCGGCGGTCGTTGACGCCGTCGTGACGCGTGTGGCCGAGCTCCTCGTAGCGGACCTTCGCCAGCACCGGGTACATCATCAGCAGCAGGCCGGCCGCGATCGGGAGGCTGACGGTGCCGACCTGCAGCTTGCCGAGCCAGTGGTTGAGGTGCGGCAGCAGCGACCCGACCGCGAGCCCGCCGGCCATGGCGAGCGCGATCCACAGCGGCAGGAAGCGGTCCAGCGTCGACAGCCGCGAGACAACACCAGACGGCGGGGCGTCCGACTCCGGCCCGGGCGGTGTGGTGGGCGGTCGCTCAGCGAGAGCCACGGCCGTCGTCCTCCTGCTCGACGGCATCTGCGAGAACGAGGCCGAGGAGATCGCTCACCCGCGTGAGGCGCCCACGGTTCCCGCAGTAGCAGGTGCGTGGCCCGTTGATCTTACCTTCGATCAAGCCGGCGTCCCTGAGCGACTCGGTAGTCCTGCTCTGCCTGGAAATGCTCGAGGCACATCCCGACGCCGCAGTGAGTACAGGTCGCGACGGCGGGGACGCCCTCCCCCTTGGATTGCGCACTCGTAGCAGCTCATTGTCGCTTCTTCGGCGGCGCACCGACAACCGCCCACGGTTCATTCATCGCAAGTCAACGATAAGAACGGCGCGCCGCGGGACCATCCGCGCTGTCCACCGACAGACCCGCCCGGTAACTACCGATCTCTGCGGCGCCAGGAAAAGAACGCCGAGCTGTGTTGAGCAGCTGCCGCCCGCAGCGAGCAATCTCATCGCGGGTGACGCGAACGCCTTCGACCGGCCGCCCCTGTGGGTCCTGACGCTCCCAGTCGATGTAGCGCTTGCGGGGAATGAATGGGCATTCGTCACCGCCGCCCGTCGTCACGACGTCGGCCGGCTCGGCGAGCTCGCGCGTGAGCCGTTGGGGGCGGCGGTCGGCGAGGTCGCGCATCACCTCGGTGACCTCGGGTGACGCGCTCCGCGGGCGTGGTGCCGGCGGAGGTGGCGGTGTGCCGGCCGTCGGCGTCTCGCTCGAACAGTGCCCGGCGCATCTGCGAGCAGCCGGCGGGGGTTATGGAGGCAGACGAACAGGACGTGCGCCATCGCGCTGCTCCTCGGCTTCGCGGTGGACGGTCCGTGGCGGATGCTCGCCACGGACGAGCTGATAGGCAAGCGCGCCGACCGCCGCTCCGACGATCGGTCCGGCGACGTAGACCCAGAAGTCGGTCCAGGTGCCGGAGACGAGCGCCGGTCCGAACGAGCGGGCGGGGTTCATCGACGCGCCGGTGACCGGTCCGCCGAACAGCGCGTCGAGGCCGATCACGCCGCCGATCGCGATCGCCGCCGCGGCGCCGACCGCGCGCGTGTCGGTCGCCACGGCCATGATCACGAACATCAGGAACGCCGTGAGGATCGCCTCGTATAAGAACGCGCTGCCCGCCGCGACGCTGGGCACGGTCGCGCCGAGGTGCGCCGGCTTGCTCGGCCAGACCCCGAGCAGCACCAGCGCGGCGAGGGTGGCGCCCGTAATCTGCGCGGCGATGTAGGCGATCGCGTCGCGGGGAGAGAAGTGCCGGGTGAGCGCGAACGCGATCGTCACCGACGGGTTGATGTGCGCCCCCGAGAGATGACCGGTCGCGTAGATCATGACCATGATGATCAGTCCAAACACGAGGCTGATGCCGACCGACCCGAGCGCGCCGCGGTACTGCTGGTTGGCGATGATCGCGCCGCAGCCGGCGAACACCAGCGCGAACGCGGCGAGCGCTTCGGCGCCGGCGCGCCGCCACAAGCTGAGGTTGCGGTCCATCGCTAGCGCACCACGTGCTCGAGGACGTCGCAGTGCTCCCGGCGCAGGCACTCGCGGGCTTGCTTGTGCGCGAGTGTCAGGATGTGGCTGCGGACCGGAACGTCGTCGTAGTCGTCGAGGATGCGGTCGGCGCACCCGCGGATCACCTCGGGCTCCCGGTTCTTGCCGAACTCGTCGATCAGCTGCGGGAGCAGCTTCGCCAAGCGCCAGCGGTGCGAGGTCCCGTCGTCGCGGATAGCGTGGATCTTCTCGGCCGCGAGTTCTCTGACGCGTGCGTCGATCAGGTCGCGGATCTCGCGCACCTCGGCGATCGGCCGGCCGGCCGGATCCGGGATGTCCCAGTCGTCGACCGTGGTCGGGACGTACGGGCAGACGTCGCCGCAGCCCATCGTGATCGCCCAGTCGGCGTGCAGTTGCATCTCGACGGTCAGCTTCTTGGGCTTGCGTCCGGTCAGGTCGATGTCGAGCTCGCGCATCACTTCGATCACCTCTGGCCACACCTGGCGGGCGGGGTCCGAACCGGCGGACTCGGCGCGGACGTCGTCCGGGGCATAGCGCTCGAACAGCGCCTGGGCCATCTGCGAGCGCCCCGCGTTGTGGGTGCAGACAAACAGGACGTACTTCATCGCTTCATCTCCTCGGTCATCCGGCGGCGACGAGCTTGAGGGCGTACTCGCCCGGGCGCCCGGCCGCCTCGACCTCCCGGGGCGGCCGCCCCCGCGTCGTAGGGGACGAGCTCGATCGAGACCTGCGGTTCGCCGCTCTCGGTCCGCTCCGGGACGGCGAACGCGCACCGCGGATCGCCGTCCTTGGGCTTGCCGACCGATCCGCAGTTGACAAACAGCACCCGGCCGTACTCGTGGATCCACGGCTTGTGAGTGTGCCCAAACACCAGCACGTCACAGTCCGCCGACGCCGCCAGCCGCTCACCCAGACGCGCGGGCTTGTCCTCGAACGGGTGCTCGTTGACCTTGCGCGGCGAGCCGTGCACCAGTCGGATCCGGCGGTTGCCGAGCTCGAACCGCAGGTCAAACGGCAGCGTGCGCATGTGGTCCTTGGCGTGCTGGTCGGTGTGCGCCAGCGTCCATGCCACCGATCGCTGCCCCAGTTCGCGGTCATGCTGTGTGACATACGCGCAGCCGCAGTCGGCGAGATCGCGAGCGATGGCGTCGTCGTAGTCGCCATAGATCGTCGGGCTCTTGCGCTCTTGGATGAGCCGGCAGACCTCGTTGGGGTGCGGCCCGTAGCCGACCAGGTCGCCGCCGCAGAAGATCTGGTCGACGTCGATGGCGTTCAGGCTGGCCTCCAGCGCGGGGGAGGTTGCCGTGAACGTCGGTGATGACCGCGGCACGGTTCAAAGCTGGCCTCCGATCGGGCGATGGAGGGCGATCAGGTCGCCGCCGGGCCCAAGGCTCTCCAGGAGATCCCAGACGTGGTGGTAGAGCTGATAGCGGATCTGGCGCACGACCGGCAATGGCTGCCCGGCCGGGTCGGGGACGGGCCAATCCTGATACACGTGCCCGGGGTAAACCGGGCAGGCGTCCCCGCAGCCGAGGGTGACGACCACATCGGCAGCGCGGACAACCTCGTCGGTAAGCGGCTTGGGGAACTCCAGCGCCAGGTCGACGCCGATCTCGCTCATCGCCTGGATGACCACCGGGTCGATCTGCTCGTCAGGGTCGGTGCCCGCCGAATGGACCCCCACCCACCCTTTGGAGAGGTGATGGGTGAGCGCGGCCGCGATCTGGCTCCGTCCGGCGTTGTGCTCGCACACGAACAGGACCTCGAGGAGCGCTTTGTCGATGCGGCCCCGCGCCTGGGCGACCGCCCACAGCCGCTCGTGGGCGTAGCGGCGGACGATGACCGGCATGAAGTTCGGCCCCACCGTGGGCCGCTCGCCGATCAGGGCCGCGGACTCCTCGAGATATCGCGCGACCGTCTCTTTGGAGAACACGCCGCGGAATTCGCGGGCCAGCTCCTCGATCGCCGCGTCGAGGCAGTGGCGCATCAGGAAGCTCATCTCAAAGTCCATGGCAGGCCCGGTCAGCAAAGCGTGCTCGAAGTCTAAGCATTGACATTCGTCACTTCAATCGGTATTTATAGATAGATGACGGTCGATCTGGAGCTGACCCCGAAGACGAAACGCCCGGCCGGTGAGCGCTGCTGCGAGCCGGTCGTCTATCCCGATGTCGAGCGCGGTCACGCGATCCGGATGGCCGCGGTCGCCAAGGCGCTCGGCGACCCGGTCCGCCTCCAGCTCGTCGACGTACTGCGCAAGCACGCCGGCAAGGTGTGCGTGTGCGAGCTCGTCCCGCTGTTTGATCTCTCCCAGCCGACCGTCTCGCATCACCTCAAGGTGCTGCGCCAAGCGGGTCTCGTCGGATCCGAGCGTCAGGGGCTGTGGGCCTACTACTACGTCATCCCCGACGCCCTCGCCGAGCTGTCGGCGTGGCTGGCCTGACTCACACCCCCGCCGCGCCGACCCGGGATTGCCTCATCGGAGTGACGGAAGCGGCGCCGATCCCGCCGGGCGCGACGCGTCGTCGGCAGACACCTTCGGTCGCGGTGACCGTGCTCGGCGTGGTGACGATCGCCGCCTACGGGGTGGCCTGCTACTCCTACGGCGTCCTGATTGATCCGATCCGCTCGACCACCACGCTGACCGCGATCGCCTTCTGCGCCGCGGCGGCCATCATGACCGCGCGGCCGTCGCGCTCACCCGGCGACACGTGACCCGGCCGGGGCGCTCGGCTGGTCAAGCTCGGCGACCAGGTCCTCGACGCGGTCGGCGATCTCGTCGCGGATCCGGCGCACCTCGTCGACGGGCCGACCCTTGGGATCGGGCAGCTCCCAGTCGACATACCGCTTGCCCGGGATGTATGGGCAGGCGTCGCCGCAACCCATCGTCACCACCACGTCGGCCTGCGCCGCCAGCTCAGCTGACAGGCGCTGGGGACGGCGGTCAGACAGGTCGATGCCCAGCTCGCGCATGACCTCGACGACCTCGGGATGCACCCGACCGGCGGGGTCGGCCTCGCTGCCGGCCGACAGCGCGTGGTGGCGTCCCTGCGCCGCACGGTCAAACAACGCGGCGCTCATCTGCGAGCGCCCGGCGTTGTGCAGGCAGACGAACAGGACCGTTGCCATCACGCCGCCACCCGAGCTGGCCGGCCGGCGTCGGCGACGAGCTCCCGCAGGGCACCGGCCCCGACTGGTGGCTCGGGCTGCCAGCCGACGAGAAACACCGCGCGGCTTGTCAGCTCCTGGACGCGCTCGATGTGGGCGTGCTCGCCGGCGGCGCGCCCCCGCAGGACCGGGTGCGTCGTGTCGGCGGCGGCCAGCGAGGCGTTGACGATCCATGCATACGGTTCGATCGCCGCGCGGCGCAGATCGCCCTGCAGCCGGTCAGCCTCGTGCACCGGGGTGGACTCCGCCAGCGTCACCACCAGCACGCGGGCGAACTCCGGGTCGCGCAAGCGCGCCAGCAGGTGCGTAACGTCGTCGGGCATGTCGGCGTTGGTGCGCTGCACCTCGCGCAGATAGCTCTGGGCGGCATCGAGCAGCAGCAGCGTGTGCCCCGTCGGAGCCGTGTCGAGCACGACAATCCGGTCTGTCGCCGCGTCAATCGTCCTCGCAAATGCACGGAACACCGCGATCTCCTCGGTGCAGGGCGATCGCAGATCCTCCTCCAGCAGCGCGCGTCCCTCCGCGTCCAGCCCGCCAGCGGCCGCCAGCACCTCCTGGGTGTAGCGCTCGGTCTCTGCGGCGGGGTCGATCCGCTCGACTCGCAGCGCCCCCGGCGCGGACTCGGCCAGCGCCTGGCTGACGTGGGCCGCCGGGTCGGTCGTCGAGAGCGTCACCGCGTGACCGCGATCAACGAGCACGACCGCCAGCGCGGCGGCCAGCGTCGTCTTGCCCACCCCGCCTTTGCCCATCGTCATCACCAGGCCCGTGCCCGCCTGGTCAAGCTCGTCGACCAGCTCGCCCAGCGCCGGCAGGCCGACCGACAGCGGAGTGTCCGCTGACCGGGTGAGCCTGACATCGGAGCGGGCGAGATCGCGCAGCGACGCCACCCCGGTCAGATCCCCGGCCACCAGCCCCACCGATGCCGCCGGAAGTGTGCGGACCGGCTCGGGGGCCTCGGCCATCGCGCGCGCCTGGCGCCGGGCGAACGCCTGCGCGGCCGGGTCCTCACCCGCGTCGCGCAGGACCCCGTTGACGACCAGCCGCTGATTGGCGACCCCCAGGCCAGCGAGCTCGGCGCTGGCCCGGCCGGCCTCGCGCAGCGCGCTCGGCTCCGCGCGCGTGACCAACACCAGCGTCGTCGCCTCGCCGTCCGCCAGCATCGCGACGGCGCGCGCGTACTGCTCACGCTGCTGATCAAGCCCCGCCAAGGGACCCAGGCAGCTCGCGCCCGCGGGATGCTCGGCCACGTAGCCCGTCCAGGCGCTGGGCAGCGTCAACAGCCGCAGCGTATGGCCGGTCGGCGCGGTATCGAACACGACGTGGTCAAACGCCGCCGTGTGCTCCGGCTCCGCGAGCAGCGCCGTGAACTCGTTGAACGCGGCGATCTCGACCGTGCACGCGCCCGACAGCTGCTCCTCCATGTTCCGGATCGCAACATCGGGCAGCATCCCCCGGTATGGGCCGACGGCGCGCTCCTTGAACGCCTCCGCCGCAGCCTCCGGATCGAGATTGGCCACCGACAGGCCCGGCACCTCGGGCACCGGCGTCGGCCGGGGTCCCGCCTGGATCCCGAACACGTCATCGAGATTGGACGCCGGATCGGTCGAGACGACCAGCACCCGGCGACCGGCGTCGGCCAGCGCCACCGCCGCCGCGGACGCCGTCGTCGTCTTACCCACCCCGCCCTTGCCCGTGAAGAACAGATGACGCGTCCCCCACGCCACCCAGTCCAGCGCGGGCACCGACGCCAGCATGTCGACCGTCATCAGCAGCCGCCCGGGCCGCAGTCACAGCCACCGCCGGTCGACGAGACCGCGGCAGCCGGCTGGGACGGGGCGGTGCCGGCGATCAGCCCAACGAGCTCGTCGCGCGAGGGGTAGCGCCCGTGGACGGCGATGTCGCCGTCGACCAGCAGCGCCGGGAGCGCACAGTCGCCGAACGCGGCCATCAAGCCGGTCACCTTGGGGTTGCCCACAAACGCCTCCGGATCAGAAGCCAGGTTGTGGCGGCTCACGCTCGCGCCCTGGGCCTCCACCCAGCGCAAGTCCTCGCGCACGTCGATCAGCCGCTGGTCCACCGACGGACCGCACACACCCGTCTGACAGCACATCGCCGGCTCAAACAACTCCAGGCGCCGCGACACCACCCGTCCGGGCTCAGCGAGGTCAGCCCCGGACCCCGCCACGGCCGCCGCATCGCCGCCAGGCTTGCGGGCCCGGATGATCGCCGACGTCGCGTGCTCGTGGACTCGGTGGGTCTCCCGGATCTCCATGTCCGTGAACCCGGCCGCGGCCAGCCCGGTGCGGAACTCCTCCTCGGTCAACGCCCCGGCGATACACCCGGTGTAGGCGGCCATGTCAGCCCGTGTCGCCTCATCCATGTCCGGACTGGCGACGACATCGGACACCGCCAACCGGCCACCCGGCTTGAGCACCCGCGCCGCCTCGGCGAACACCTTGGGCTTATCTCCGGACAGGTTCAGCACGCAGTTGGAGACGATCACGTCGACCGACCCGTCCGCCAGCGGGATGTCTTCGATGTAGCCCTTGACGAACTCGACGTTGTCAACGCCCGCCTCGGCCGCGTTGGCACGGGCGAGCTCGAGCATCTCATCGGTCATGTCCAGACCGATCGCCCGGCCCGTCGGACCGACCCGCTTGGCGCTGATCAACACGTCCGCGCCCCCGCCGGACCCTAGGTCGAGCACCATCTCGCCCTCATGCAGGTCAGCAACCGCCGTCGGCACCCCGCAGCCCAACGACGCGGCAACGGCACCGGCCGTCGCCCCCTCGGCCTGGGCATCCGCATACAGCGCCGCCCCAAACACCTCGGTCTGGTCACCGTCGGTGAGCTCGATCGGCCCACAGCACAACGACGAACCCTGCTGCTCAGCTACCGCCCGCGCCGCCGCGGCGTACTTCTCCCGCACCGTCTCGCGAACGTCCTCAGCGCCCTGTGCCACCGTGATCTCGCTCGAAGCGCCGGCCGAACAGCCGCAGCCGCCCTCAGCAGTCGCCGGCTCGCCGCAGCACGACGCCTTCTCGGCGGGCTCGCAACACGTCGCCTGCGCCTCGGTCGAACAGCAGGAGGACGCGGCCAGGGTCGTGTCAGTCGTTACGTCAGCCATGCGGTCAGCTCCTCAAACGCATCGGTTGGCACGGAGTAATAGGCCCACTTGTGACGACGCTCGACCTCCACCAGCCCAGCGTCGAGCAGCTTCTTCATGTGATGAGACAAGAGCGATTGGCCGATCTCAAACAGCGCGATCAGCTCGCACTGACACACGCTCCGGTCACTGCGACGCAGCACATCCAAGATCTGAACGCGCAGTGGCTCGGCGAGCGCCTTGGCCACCGCCGCGATGCCCTCGGCATTCAGCGCAGCAGCGAGCCCGACAGCCGGCGCGCAGCAGGCGTCGGCGGTGGGGCCGGCGCTGCGAATTTCCAGAGTCGAGGTCATAACACCATCCGTTGATACGAGGCTGGCTGGAGCGTAGCACCCCTCACGGGTCACATCAACGCTCTTTGGTCTGAGGCGCTTCGTTCCCGGATTGACGTCCACCGGCACGGTGAGCAGCAGTCCCGCGATGCCCGCGGAGCCCTCCAGCACGACACGCTCGGAGGCCCATTTGCACGACCCTCGATCGTCCGGGCTCACTTCGACCCAAAGCGCGAGGGCTTCCGCCCCGCCCAGGGCCTCACTGCCCAGGGCGTGATTCTGCCGCGTCGGCCTCTTCCTTGAGCTCCTTCATGTAGGGCCCGATCGCGCCGTAGATCTTCGCGCCATCGCCCTGATTGCGCAGGTCGAAGTGCATCATGTCGCCGTAGGCGGCACCCCAGTTCAGCTTGAGGCCGCGCACGAGTTCCTCCCTGACGTTCATGAAGCCGGTCTCGCGTACGACCTCGATCTTGTCGCCGCGGGCCCAGCGCCACGCCAGGCCGCCCGGGCTCGGCTTGATGCCCTTGCGCTTGGCCTCCTTCGCCGACACGGGCTTCGCGCTGAGATCGGCCTCGATCAGCTGCTGCGCGTCCTCCAGCTTCATCCCGGGCCACGGCCCCGTCGCGTCGCGCAGCTTGTCCTTCAGCGTCCCGGGGTCCTTCGCAAGCTTGAAGTAGTCCGTGAGCGTCTTGTTGAGCTCGGTGAGCTGGGCGTGGGTCATGTTCGCCTGCCAGGCGGCCGCCTTGCCGTGGACGAGCTGACCGGCACGTCTGAAGACGTCGTTCGCGCTCGCCCCGATGAACGGGTTGCGGGTGTAGTTGACGTCGAGGGCGAGTCCGAACAGGTGCATCGAGATCGGTGCGCTCGTCGGGTAGTCGCGCGCCCCGATGATCATCTCGTCATCGTCGAGGCCGACCGCCCTGCCGGCGACGACGGGGTCCTGGTCGGGGCCGCCGTACTTCTCGACCAGCTCGCGCTCGATCTTGCGCAGGTGCTCGGCCAGCGTGATGTGGATCGGGTCCCTGATCGGCCGGCCGAGGAACCGCAGCCCTGAGGTGAAGTTGTCGTACCAGTCGGCCGGGTCCCGGTTGGGGAAGGCCTGCTTCAGGATCGCGGCCGTGTAGAGGAGCGGGGACTGGCTGACCGGGCGCTTGTGCCCGGCCTTGCCGATGAGCAGCTTCTCCTTCGAAGACATCTGAAAGTGCTCGCGGCGGAACGCGCCGTCGGCGCCGACGTCCCTCCACGAGCTCGATCCATGTCCCGCGTGGCTCTTGGGCCTGCCCTCGTGCTTGTGCTCGCCCTCGGCCTGGGCCTTGGGGGTGGTGGCGTGCTCGTCCACGGGGACCGGCCTGGGATGGGGCTGCTGCGTGGGCGCCGCGGCCGGCGCGGGCGTCGCCGCGGCCCCGGCGTCGACGAGCGACTCCAGCGCACTCTCGAAATGGCTGCTCTTGGAGAGAGCCTCCATGTGCCCCGCGTCCTCCTCGACGGCCTGGTAGTTGCGCCACAGGAGGTTCAGAACCCCGCTGTCGTCCACGACATCGCGCAGGTCGTTGCGGTGCTCGGCGAACCAGTCGAGGATCGTCGCACGAAGCGTCGTCACCCTGCCTCTGTAGCCGCCGAAGCCGCCGAACGCGGCGAAGCGGAAGCCCGCGGTGCGCAGGTATTCCAGCTGGGCACGGCCGGCGCGCCGGCGCTTGCGGAGTTGCGCGAGGTCGACGCCGAGATGCCCGCGGATCATCCGCTGCCACGCCTCCATGTCGGCGCCGTGGAAGCTCTCGAATGCGAACACGCCGCCGAAGCGGTACCGCTGTGGGTGCCAGGAGGGATCACTCGCCAGCGCGGAGATCGTGAAGCCGCCGCCACTGTGGGCGGAGAGGTAGAGCGTGCCCTCCTGGCCGGAGAGACCGAGCTGGCCGAGCGCCGCGTCGAGGTAGGCGTCGAAGTCGTCGATGCCGAACTTGCTCATGCCCCCGCCGGTCACGCCGAGTGGCATCAGCACGACAAGGCGCGCCCCAGGGTGCTTGCTGGTGAACGCTTCGAGCTGCTGAGGAATCTGGAAGTACCTGACATCCTCGGGACGGTCGCCGGTCTCTCGCATCCCTGAGCTGCCCGTGTAGCCACCGATGTCCAGTCCATGCAGGTGGACGACGACCGACAGCGGGCCATCGCCCTTCATGCCGTGCGGGACGAGTGCGATCGCGCGGCCGCGGCGGCCCTTCGGGCCCTTGCCGGTGACGCCGATATGGCCCTTGTCCGCCCCGCCCCCGTCCCAGCCCCTGCCCTGCGAGCCGGGGAGGCCGTCGAGGAGCACCCGGTCGACGTCTCCGACCTTGCCGTCCGTGATCGTGACGGTGCCGGCGTCGGGGGCCGTCGTACCGGCGGGAAGCGCGATGCCTGGATCGACGCCCTCGGGGGCCTGCTCGACCGGCGCGCGTAGGAGCTGTGTCGCCGCGCGGTTCCCCGCCATGCGCTGGAGCGCGAGCACCGAACTCAGGGGCGGTCGCCGTCGACCGCCACCGTGTGCGGTGCGGGCGACGGGCGCCTGCTCCCCGGTGAGCTCGTGCGTAGGCACCGAGGCGAGGCTAACGCCGACGGGCGGCCACTGACAAGCGCGATTGACCCCCCGGCCCCCGCGGGGCTAGCATCGGCCCGTGGGCGACCGGGAGCTGGAGATGCTGCTCGCGCGCAGCCCGGCGCTGCCGCGTAGGGCGCGCCCGTATGGCGAGCGCTCCTCCGTGGACAGCATCCTGGGCCTCCAAAGGATGTCAGGGAACTCTGCGGTGGCGGCGCTCCTGCAGCGAGCGCCGGCGACTGGCGCCCCGACCTCGGCCTCGATCGGTGCGGCGCTCTCGGAGATCAAGGTCTCGACGACGAAGAAGACGCTGAAGATGCTCGAGCCATGGGAGATCTTCCGGCTCGTGAGCGCGAACACGCCGAAGAAGAAGGCGCTCTACAAGGAGCTCCACCAGGCGTGGTCGGCGCTGGAGGCGGCGAACCAGCGCCTCGCGGCGGCCGGCACCGCGCCCGCACAGGCAAGCCCCGACAGCGGGACCGCCCTCGCCCGCAGGCCACGGCGCAAGCCCCACAAGCCGGCCGACCCGGGCGCGGACCGCGCCGCGGCCGCGGAGGCGGTGAGGAAGGCTCAGAACCGGGTCGATGCGGCGATCGAGGCGATCAAGGAGTTCATCCTCTCCGATAACGACCTCCTGAGGAGGATCCGGGCCGACGAGCGATCGCTGAACAAGACGATTTCGCGCGCGCAAACCGCGCTCGCCACGCTCAAGCAGCGAAAGCGTCCCGACCCAAACAAGGTCAGCGCGACTGAGAAGGCGCTCGCCGACCTCAAGCAGGCGCTCGCCGACATTCCCCATCGCCGGGAGGAGGCCATCGCGCAGGTCAAGGAGCGCCTCGCGCAGACCTCATTCGCGCCTGAGGCTGTCGACCGCACGGTCTACAACCTCGAGATCGAGGGCGAGACCGTCACCCTGTCCGATCGCGTTGACTCGTGGGCGACGAAGTTCGAGAACGGCCTCGTGGAGGCCGACGGCGCGGTCAAGACCAAGCTCGACGACGTTCTCGCCGGCACCACGCTCAGTGAGTCCAACAAGAAGATCCTGCGCGCGATCTCCGACAACGAGTCCGGCGGGGCCCCGTGGTCGTCGGTCAACACCTATGACCGGGCCGTGCTGACCTGGGGCCTGGTGCAGTGGACCGGCGGCTCGCACTCCGACCTCACCGCCGCCCTGACCACGATCAAGACAGTGGCGCCCGAGTCGTTCGCGGCCCGCTTCGAGAAGTACGGCATCGACGTCGTCGACGACGAGTTGGTGATCACCGGGGCCGACGGGTCGACGGTGAAGGGCGATGCCGCGGCGCTCAGAATCCAGGGGAGCCCGGAGCTCAGCGCGGTCATGTCCCGTGCCGGTCTCGACGCCAAGATCCAGCAGGCTGAGGTGGCTGCCGCCGCCCAGCAGCAGATCACGGGGCCGCTGAGCGACAGCTTCGTGGTCAATGGCAAGAAGTTGCGCTACAGCCAGGTCCTGACCTCGGAGTACGTCGTCGGACTGTTCGCCGATCAGGTCGTCAACTCGGGGAAGCCGACGACCCAGAAGCGGGTCGCCGACGCGGTGCGCGGCTACCTGAGCAGCCACCACCTTGACCCGGAGAAGCTCGACGAGTGGGTGGCCGACCTGGAGAAGGTCCTGACCCCGCTGCTCAGCCCGTTCGCCAACCGCGCGGCGCCATTCGCCAAGCGCGGTTGCAGCAAGGCGACCGGCAGCTACCGGCCCTGAGGGCGCGCACCACCTTCGACGGCTGACGCGGCAAGTGCCTACGCGGGCGGTGAGGGTGCGCTGGGCGCAGCGGCCGGCGCGGTCTGGATTCTGATGTCGGCGAGTTCGTCGTAGGTGCCGCGGAGGTTGGCACCGCCCCCATAGTGGCTGCTCGCCCAGTCGCTGTTGGCGATGGCCATCATCTGCTCTTGGGGATCCTTGCCGACCGTGGAGAGGATGGCACGGATGCTGGCGCTCGCGCCACCCCAGGTGCCCTTGAGGAACCGAGCCGTCTCCTCCGCAGCGCTGACCGGATTGCTGAACGCGGCGGCGAAGGCGATCTTGCCGGCGCCGCTGTCGAAGTAGCCGATGTTGAGCCAGTTGAAGTTGGAGGCCGCCTGACGCGCCTGAGCCGCCCCGCCTGACTCCTCGGCCAGCTCCCAGGCGGCCACGACGCGCGGATCCAGGCCCGTGAGCGACGCCAGGCGCGCGGCGAAGGTCTGCTGGCCGCTGGTGAGCAGGTGGGAGGTGACGGAGACGACGGAACCGGTCGGCGCGGGTGCCTGGCCGGCCAGTTGGCCGGCGAGACCGCCGCCTGGACCCTGGCCGATCTGGGCCCCGGGCCCCTGAACGCCGGGGGCGCCTCCTCCGGGCGCCTGCGCTCCGGGAATCTGCTCTGCGACCGGCTGACCGGTTGGCGATCCGGGGACAGCCCCGGGTGGCTGGGCTTGCGCCAGGGGCGAGCCGGGCGGCGGCGCGACGGCCGGAAGGAACTTGACCGTGTGGAGCTTCGATGCCTCCCCCTGATGCTGGAGCGCATGGAACTGCGCCGTGCTCGGCGTCGGCGGCCCGGTCGGAGCGGTACCGGGTGGAACCGGCGCCGCGCCGGGAGCGCCGGGTGGCGCACCGGTGGCGCCCGGAGTGCTGGGTGGGACGCTGGGCGTGGCTCCGGCGACAGCAGGCGTGGCTCCGCCGGCAGCAGGCGTAGCTCCAGCGACTGCGGGCGTAGCTCCGCCCGCAGCGGGCGTGGCTCCGCCGGCAGCGGGCGTAGCTCCGGCAGCAGCCGGTGACGCGGCGGCGGGCGTGCCCGGCATCGCCCCACCTGGGTCCGCTCCGCCCGCGGGTCCGGCTGCGGACGGCGACTGGCCGGGGAGGTTGGCCGCGTCCGCAGGACCGGAGACGGCGCCCGCTGCCGGACTGGGCGCGGCCCGGTTCGCCAGCGAGTTCAGGAACCTCCTAAACGACTCGCCGGCCGGTGCATCGTTGTGAGACGCATCGCCGGTGTTGCCCTGAGCCTGGGCCAGCGTCTGCTGCCAGTCAGGGCCGGCCCAGCCCATCTCGATGCCCGTCCCCGACGCCGCGTAATGAGCGATCGGCTGGCCGGCGCGCACGATCTGGCCAACGCTGACAGCGAGATTGATCTGCTCGGCGACGTAGTAGTTGTGTCCCTTCATCGGGCCATCCAGGAACTGGAGAGCCACATACGGCTGCCCCGCGTACCAGTTCTGCATGATCCCCAGGACGCGACTGTTCCCGGGCGCCACGATCGGCTCGCCAGGTTTGAGGTCAACGTCGACGCCCATGTCGGTCCGACCGATGTTTGCGTCGTGGGGCAGCGGGTTGACGTACCCGCCGCCGGCAGGCTGCGCGGACCCGGGCGCCGGTGAGGAACTGGCCTGCGCGGCGGCCTCGCTGACCGGGGGTGCCTGCGGAGATGCCGCGCCTCCCGGCGGCACGTTTCCCGCCGCTGCCGCGGGCGTCATTCCCGCCGGGCTTGCGGCGGGGTATGCGCCGGCGGGGGCCGCGGCGGCGGGGTATGCGCCGGCCGGGGCCACGCCCGCCCCAGCCCCCGCACCACTGTTCGCCCCCGGCATCTCAAACGCCAAATGCACACACCCCTGCGAACTCGCATCCGAGAAAAACCCCGGCGACTGAATCGGCCACGGCGTCCCAATCTCATCCGGACGCACACTCCGATCCAACGCCGCGATCTCCGTCACCAAATCACGCGCCGCGAAATTCTCCGGCCCCACCGGCTGACCATCCACCGACACGATGTCCAACGCCTGCACATGCACCGGCGAAGACTCCGACACCACCCCCGCCACCCCCACCGAATGATGCGCCAACACCGCCCCCAACACCGACACCACCCGCGGATCCACCCCACCCGACCCCAACCACGCCCGCACCGCCGGCGACACCGACAACCCCGGACTCGCCAACACCCCCGCCAACCCCACCGACCCCCCACCACCCACAACCCCACCAACCCCAGCCCCAGCCCCAGACGCCACCACGCCCCCCGACCCCCCCGACCCCGGCTCATCCGGCCACGGCAACGACGACCCCGACCCCCCACCCGCCGCCGGCGCCGCCGACGACCCACCCGGCACCGACCCAGCCGCCGACCCCGCCGACACCGACCCAACCGACGACCCACCAACCACCGACCGCGCCACCGGCGACCCCGACACACCACCCCCCGCCGACCCCCCACCCGCCGCCGGCGCCGACGAGCCCGGCAACCCACCACCCGCCGCCGGCGACCCAGACGACCCAGCCACACCCGGCGACCCACCACCCGCCGCCGGCGCCGACGAGCCCGGCAACCCACCACCCGCCGCCGGCGACCCAGACGACCCAGCCACACCCGGCGACCCACCCGCCGCCGGCACCGACCCACCCGCCGCCGGCGCCGACGACGCCGGCGACACCGCACCCTTCACCCCCACCCCACGCTCCACACCCCGCACCCGACCCTCAACCCGATGCTCCACCCCCACCACACGCCCCGCCCCCGGCACCCCCCGCGGCACCCGCACCCCATGCAACCCCGACACCCCACCCGCCAACAACGCCCGCGCCTCCACCACACCCAACCCCTCCACCGCAGCCGCCATCACCACCCCCGCCAAACTCGACCGCGACTCCCGCAACTCCAACGTCTCCAACCCACCCCCAGCCCCACCCAACTCCCCCGCCAACCCCGGCAACCCCGCCGCCACACACGCCCCCACCGGATCCCGCCGAAACTCCGCCCGAAACACCGGATCCACCAACAACCGCTCAATCAGGCGGCCCGCGCGGACGTTCTCGTCTTCCTGTGGATCAGCCATCACAGCCCCTGCGGATGCAGGACGTTGGGGAACGTGGCCAGATACGCGTCCGACGGCCTGCCGATCTTCTCGACGCCTCCGCCACCGCCCCAGGAACCGTGCGTGCCGCCAGACTCATAGAACTGACCATGGATCTGGATGATCACGTGGCCGGTCTCACCGGGCAATGCGCGGTCGAAGATCGTCACGAACTTGCCCGGACCGGGAAGGATCCCAGCCTGATTTGGGAGAGCCGTCGTGTCCACCGGCGCGCTGAGGTAGCCGCCCGCGTGTAACACGGCCGACACGAAACCCGAGCAGTCGTACCCCGGCTCTGGCCCCCAGCCGCCGTGGCCGCCACCAAGGATGTACGGCTTACCGAGCACCGAATCCGCGAACCGGGTCATCGCCTGGACCTTGCCGGCAGCGGCCGGGTCGACCGACGCGTCGATCGGCAAGGGGGAGCCTGAGCCCGCGAGCGGCTGGAGCTGATCCTGCGGATTCGCCGCAGGGGGCACAGTAGCGGCGGCGGCCGCCGGCGCCGCAGCGGCGGGGGTGGAGCCCCCGGGAGGTCCGGCAGCCGGATACGTGGCCGCCTGATAGGAGGCCGCGGGGTATGCGCCGGCGGGGGCCGCGGCGGCGGGGTATGCGCCGGCCGGGGCCACGCCCGCCCCAGCCCCCGCACCACTGTTCGCCCCCGGCATCTCAAACGCCAAATGCACACACCCCTGCGAACTCGCATCCGAGAAAAACCCCGGCGACTGAATCGGCCACGGCGTCCCAATCTCATCCGGACGCACACTCCGATCCAACGCCGCGATCTCCGTCACCAAATCACGCGCCGCGAAATTCTCCGGCCCCACCGGCTGACCATCCACCGACACGATGTCCAACGCCTGCACATGCACCGGCGAAGACTCCGACACCACCCCCGCCACCCCCACCGAATGATGCGCCAACACCGCCCCCAACACCGACACCACCCGCGGATCCACCCCACCCGACCCCAACCACGCCCGCACCGCCGGCGACACCGACAACCCCGGACTCGCCAACACCCCCGCCAACCCCACCGACCCCCCACCACCCACAACCCCACCAACCCCAGCCCCAGCCCCAGACGCCACCACGCCCCCCGACCCCCCCGACCCCGGCTCATCCGGCCACGGCAACGACGACCCCGACCCCCCACCCGCCGCCGGCGCCGCCGACGACCCACCCGGCACCGACCCAGCCGCCGACCCCGCCGACACCGACCCAACCGACGACCCACCAACCACCGACCGCGCCACCGGCGACCCCCGCCGACACCACCACCCGCCCGCCGACCCCCCACCCGCCGCCGGCGCCGACGAGCCCGGCAACCCACCACCCGCCGCCGGCGACCCAGACGACCCAGCCACACCCGGCGACCCACCCGCCGCCGGCGCCGACCCACCCGCCGCCGGCGCCGACGACGCCGGCGACACCGCACCCTTCACCCCCACCCCACGCTCCACACCCCGCACCCGACCCTCAACCCGATGCTCCACCCCCACCACACGCCCCGCCCCCGGCACCCCCCGCGGCACCCGCACCCCATGCAACCCCGACACCCCACCCGCCAACAACGCCCGCGCCTCCACCACACCCAACCCCTCCACCGCAGCCGCCATCACCACCCCCGCCAAACTCGACCGCGACTCCCGCAACTCCAACGTCTCCAACCCACCCCCAGCCCCACCCAACTCCCCCGCCAACCCCGGCAACCCCGCCGCCACACACGCCCCCACCGGATCCCGCCGAAACTCCGCCCGAAACACCGGATCCACCAACAACCGCTCAATCAGGTGCTGGGCGCGCTCGGCTTCGCCGTCAGTCGAGGGCACGGTTGACCTCGGCCTTGCCGTACCGCGCCCGGCTGATCATCGGGATCACCAACGCGAACACGATCGGCAGCAGGAGCACGACGATGAACACGACGAAGCCGGCTATCACCACCCCGTGCGGCAACAGCTTGCTGAGCGTGTCGTAGTACCTCAATGACAACACGACGATGAAGCCGGCACCCACCGCCGACCAGACAAGACCAGCAATCGCGTACCGAGCCAGCACCGGCGAGCCCTCGTCCTTGCTCATCGTGCCGGATAGCCGCGCCCTGAGCTGGGCCCGCGCCCGCTCCTTGAGCTTGGGCTCGCGCAGCCACTCGCACAGGATCTGATACCCGTCTCGATCCAGGAACGGATTGACATTGAAGAACGCGCCGACATATCCGGCAAACGCGAGCTGGAACAGAACGTCTCGCAGATTGCCCGCGGGGGAGATAGCGCACAGGATCGAGAACACGGCGCCGAGCGAAAAATCGGTCAGCGGGCCCGCGGCGGAGACCACGATGCGGTGCGATCGCGATTCGAAGTACGCCTCGCTGGTATCGACGAAGGCATAGGGGAAGATGAACAGCAGGCGTACTCCGGCGCGGTCGGTGCGGCGCCCGTAATGGGCCAGGGCCAGGCCATGGGCCAGCTCATGCAAAGCGACGATCAGAAATCGGCCGACGATGAACACCGCGCCACCGATCAGCACCCGGTTGGCGACCACGAACGGTGTCCCATAGCGCGCGCCGATGAGATACGAGAAGACGACGAGGCCGACGAGCGAGAGCAGGAGCAGCATGGCCGCGGACAGCTGCGAGAAGAAGATGCGCCCCCAATGCCGGTACGCCGCCGGGAAGTAGTCGCCGAGCCATTCGAAGTCCTTCTCGCGCGGCTTGAACGCCCGGGCGAGCAGCCCCGGCTCAGGCTCGGCGACCGCCGTCGGCGCCACCCCGTCGAGCATCCCGCGCTCGCCGAGCCCGGCGACCAGACGAGCCAGGCGACCGGGCCCGGCCGACCCGATCACCTCCGTCGAGCGCGTCAGAAGCTCGGCGATGGTCAGCTGCCCGTCGAGCAGCGGGATCAGCTGGGCGTCCTCGCCGTCGACGCTGAGGAAAGAGCCGCTCCGGAGGTCCCGGAGGATCCAGCGCTCCTGATCCGAGCCCCCGTCGAGTCGCTTCAGAGCCCATCCCGACCGCAGCCGTGGGCGCAGCGACCCCTCGCCGGCCATCGGGGCCGGCGCCCGGAGACCCATCTGGGTGGCATTGACCGGCACGACGATGGTGGCGTTGGGAGACCCGCCTGGCTCTGAATCGCGTGCGTCGCCGGGTGATGGCCGGACCGCGCTTTCAACGCGGAGCACTACGTTGCCCAGCCTGATCTCCATCCCGGCGTGCAGCATGCACGGCTCCGCAAGCGGCTGACCGGACACGAGGACGCCGAATCGTGAGCCGGCGTCCGCGATCATCGGACCGTCCCGGGTCGGCGTGATCCGTGCATGCATCCGCGAGACCGTCCGATCGTCAAGCTTGACCGTGACGTCGTCCCCTCGCCCGATCGTCATCGTCTCGCCGATCGGCAACCGCACGCCGGTCGGAAGGACGAGGACGAGCGGCTCCGGAGGGGCGGAGTTGGCTGGAGGTGCGAGATCAGCCACCGGTGGGGACGGGTTGCCAGGTGGGGTGGGCCGCCGGTCCGGCAAGCGGCGTCAGCGCACCCCCGTTCGCCAGGCTGACGGTGTAGATCTCGCCCACTACGTTGGAACTAGTGCAGCCGTTCGGCGCCTGCATCACCGCCAGGGCCTGGCCGTCCGAGCGCCAGCTCACCTGGCACGCCGCCACGTTCAGGTTCTGCGCCGGCGTTGGGTTGTAGTCGCCGATCGGGGTGACGTAGACCTGGAAGCCGTTGCCGCCGGCGTTGGACACGAGCGCCACTTGCTTGCCGTTAGGTGAGAAGGCTCCTGCGATCACGCCGACCTTCGGGACGGAGGCGTTGGTCTGAAGCGTGGGACCAACCCAGTTGGCAGCGCCGGCCGAGTAGGGCACCTGACTCGTGTAGGCCAGCAACCCGAACCGCGTGCCCCCGTTCTGCACGCCGAAGACCAGGATCGTCTTTCCGTCCCGTGACCAGGCGACCTGGTTGCCGAGATCCCACCCGCCGGAGCCGGTACAGCTGCGACTGTTCGCGGTTCCATTGAGAGCGACGAAGCACAGCTTCGTATCGGAGGGGCCGCGCTGGATGAACGCGACAACGATCTGATTCGGCGTCGGCGCGAACGCGGGGTCATGGTCGCTGAAACCCGGAGCCGGGGTATCGACGACCCCGGGCACGTCGCCCTTGACGTCGGGCGCTACGACCATCAGGTTCGCGCCCTGGACGTACACGAGCTTCTGACCGTTCATGTACCACGACGGCTCGGTCTGGAGGCCCTGGCCGGCCGGGACCACGCCGGACGGCTTCTTGGTACCCGAGCTGATCACCTGCACGACCGAGCCGTTGTCGAAGGCCAACTGCGGCGCGCCCCCGGAGACGAGCACGTCGATGGTCGAGCCCCGGGCCACCTTGGCACCGGCGGCCGGCGCGGACCCGACGACCTGGCCGACCGGGGCGGTCGACAGTTGGTTGAGCTCCTGGGGCACGAGCCCCAGCTTGTTGAGCTGGGTGCTGGCCGCCTTGGGGTCGGACGGCAGTTTCGGAACCGGGATCGTGCCCTTGCCCGCCTGGGCATTGGCGGCGGTCAGAGCCTTTGGCGTCGCCTGCCCGTTCGCCGCAGCCGCGGCGCCCGCGGCACCGGCGGCGGCCGCAGCGGCCGCGGCGGCCGCCGCGGCGGGCACGGCCTTGCTCGCCGAGGACTGCTTGCCTCCGGACCCGGCTGAGGCCACGAACAGAGTCACCGGCGCCCCCCGCGCTGCGCTGAGCCCGGCGAACGGAGACTGCTGGATCACCTTTGCGCCAGGGTTCGGGGGACCCGGAGTCTGTGGACCCGCCGTAAGCCCGGCCGCCTGGAGCGCTTGGTCAGCTTGCAGGGCGGTGTCGCCGATCACGCGCGGGACGGTCACCTTCGCACTCTGGGCGGATGCAGCGAACACGCTCAGGATCACCGGGGTTCCCGGTTTCGCCTTCGTCCCGGCGGCCGGGACTTGCGCTGCGATGCTGCCCGCCGGCTTGCCCGTGTTGGGAACCGTCAACGCCTTGGGCCCGATCTGAAACCCCGCCTTGGCCAGCTTCGCCTGAGCAGCGTTCACGCTCGGTAGCCCCTTGACGTTGGGGACGACGACCTGTTTGGGCAGGAGCTTGACCGCCAGCACCGCCAGCACCGCCACGACGGGGGCGACGATCGCCATCCACCATGGCAACCAGGCTCGCTGCCGGAACGTCGCCATCTGCGGCGGCGATGGGGTCTCGACTCCGACCGGCGCGGCCGTGACCAGGAAGCGGCGGTCCTTGGGACGGCCGACCCAGACCTGCTTGGGTGGGAAGACGGTGAACGGGCATTGCATCCCGTTGCCGGGCTCGAGCGCGATCCGCGGCTGAGCGAAGCGGAACTGGCACTCGTCGTCGGTGTCCTGCGCCGCCAGATCGACCTCAACCCTGGCGTTGGCCTTGTTGCGGACGGTCAGCACATAGCGCGCCTTGAGCCGGCCGGATGCTCGCTCCGGGCGCAGGTCGGCCGAGACCTCGGCGTACGGCCCGATCGTCATACTCGCCGGCGCCGAGGCGACCTCGCCTTCGTAGGCGCGGGAGACGGCCACCACCTCAAACGACCACACACGTGCCTGGGCCAATGGCGTCCGCGGCGGGTGAACGTGGATCTGGATCTCCTGCTCGAAGGTCCCACCCGTCCCGTACGGAACGAGGTACGCCGTCGCGGGTGCGATCGTGTACCACCCGTCGGGAAGGCCGCGGATCGACAAGTCGAAGTTGTCGACGACGTCAGACTGGTTGCGGATCAGCCCCAGGAACGTGGCGCGCCCGCCCGGGTCGACCGGCACGGAAACCTCCGCGCCGGACGCGGCGTCTTCATCCGGCAGGCGGAGCGTGAGCGCGGCGGCGCCCGGGGGCGCACCGCCTGACCCGGGCGCAACCGGGCCCGCTCGCCCGCTGCCCCATCCGCCGCCTGAGAGGTCGCCGGCCACCGTGATGTTCGGATCGACGCCCTCGGCGCTCACCCCCGGACCGGCGGCGCCGATGATCTGGCCCTCGCGGACGGCTTCGCCCTCAGCGGGAACAGCCTGCTCCTCGGCCGCCGCCGCGCCGTTGTTCTCCTCGCCGGCGTCCGCCGGGGCCGCAACGCTCGGCATGTACCCGGTGGGCTCCCACCGCAGGTACTCGCCGCAGGCGCAGAAATCGCTGTCGTCCGGGTTCTCGCGCCCGCAGCTGCGGCAGACCCTCACCCCGGCCCCCTCACTCGCGCCCGGTCGTCACGCCGAGCTCTCCTGGCCGTGCGGTGGGGCCTTGACACGCAACCGATAGCTGACGTGCGCGGGCTTGGCCTGATCGATCAGTCTCGCGACGGCGCCGAGGCGCCCTTCCGAGAGGGGCACGTCGCAGTAGACCACGAATGCCGGAGGATGGGTGGGCTCGGCGTCGTCGGGGTCGAGGGTCCAGGTCACGGCACCGCCATCCTCCACACGGAGGGGAACGCCCGGGAAGGCGAGCTTGAGCGCCAGCTCCAACCCGGCCTTTGTGCCGCGGCGGCGCATCAGCTCGGGAGCCATCCGGACGATCTCCCGGCGCTCCTCGCCCGACCGCGCCTCATCGTGCTCCAGGCCGAGCCACTCGGTCAGCAGATCGAGGACGTCGCGCGGGGCGAAGACCGGATCGAAGTGCTCCGACAGGTTGTCGAGCGCGGCCACCAGCGGATCGAGCACGAGCTCGAACCCGCTCACCAGCCGCATTCCGAAGTCCCCGTCGCTGTACAGGCCAGGGAGGTTGTCGCGCAGATAGCGCCGCCCGGACACGGCGGGAGGCGGAGGGTCGGTGCCGACGACGCGCTCGATCTGCACGGTGCCAAAGCCCGAACCGACAAAGGTCTGGAAGAGACCGGGGCTGTCGCCGTTCGCGGGTGTCTGCGGCTCGTCAGTCACGGTGGGCCGCCTTGACGATGTGGCGCCCGGAGGCGATCAGCTCGTCGGGCTCGAGCACCACGCGGCTCTCGACGGGCTGTGGCGCCTGCTCCCCAGTCCGCACGTTCGTCTCGTACATCCGCAGGATGTTCACGAACTCCACGCCGGGTATCGCGTAGACGATCCCGAAGAGCTCGCCCTGATTGACCGCCCGGCCGGCCGGCCAGCCGTCCGATGTCCCGCTCGGCGACCCGCCGATCAGCGGATTGAGATACACGTAGAGGGCGTGGGCGACATCGTGCTGGACGCGGTCGATGTCGGCCAGCGGGGAGGCGCGCACGTCGGCCACGACGCTGACGCCACGCAACCGAACCGGCAGCAGGCGGACGCTCGTCCCCAACAGACGGTATCGGTCGAGCTCGCCGGCCACCAGCTCCATCAGCTCGCGATCCGGGACCAGCTCGTCCGCCTCCAGCAGCCGGTCGGCCGGCTCGACCCGAGGCAGCACATGTACCCGCACCGGGCCCGCACCCTCGGGGGCCACGCATACGGCCCGGGCGACCCGTGACGACGCCGCCAACGCCAGGTGCTGGAAGTCCTCCGTGGTCACAGCACGCGACCGTGCCCGGATGTCGAGCCGGGCCCGTTCCCGTGCGCCCTCCAGCGACTCAGGGTCCACTCCTCCGCGGGCTGCGCGTGGATTCATCGCCCCGCTGATCCCGGCCACCGGCCGCGGGAGGATCGAGAGCGCACGGGGAGCGACGTTGCCGGCGCTTCCTCCTCCGTGGCGGTAGCGCCGCATGCGCAGTACCGACCCCGCCGGAGGGACCGCCCCGTACCGCCGCCACCCGCCGTCCGGTTGCCGGATGGCCGGGCCGAAGCGGACCTCGCCCCGGGTCGCGTCGAGTTGAAAATGCATGTCCGAGCGAGAGCTGAGCCCAAACGAGTCCACGGGCTGCCACGCTGTCCATTGATCGGCTCCCGGCTCGCGAACCTCCAGTGCCTCGGCCTCGGCGAGCGGGAGCACTGGCCGGCGACGCAACGGGTAGGCCGCGCCCGGGATTCCCTCGCTGAGGCCGAGCATGTCATCGACGACGGTGGCCGCATGGCACGCGTTCGCGGTCGCGCCGGCGACGGTGGCGCGCACCGCGCTGATCTCAGGCGAGCGGGCGTACCCGGCCACGCCGACGGCGACGCGACAGCGAAGCCAGTAGTGCTGCGCCCCGGTGATGGTGACGGCCTGCGCCTCGCCGGGCAGCTCAAGCGTGATCGTTCCACCGCCCCACAGAAAACCGCCCGTCTCATCGGCGACGACCGTGGCCGGCTCCCATTGGCCGTCCCCCGTCGCGACCTCCCAGATCAAAGGCGGATCGGCGGAATCGATCAGCCCCCGGCCCTCGGCCCGCGTACTCTCGAACATCAGGCCGATCACCAGCCCGCCGATCGGCGAGCGGAACCCCAGCAGGATCGCATCGCCGTCGGCAGACGGACTGGCAAACGCATTCTGCAGACCAGCGGCCGGGTGCGCGCTCTCGCCGGTGACCGCCGCCAGCTCGACCTTGCCGCGCCGCTCGATTCCGTATGCCACCAGCTCGCACCGTTCCGGTATCGACAGATCCGCGGTCGTCTGGAAGACGATCGAGTCGCTGCCGGCGGTTCGCGGCGACGCTATCTCCGTGCCCGCCGGCACGATGGCCCCGGTACCAGGCTGTTCCAGCATGAACCGGACATCAACGACTGCACACCGGGGCGGCGCGGGACGGATGCCGACCAACTCCAACAGCCCGAACTGGAGGCGCTCCGGAATGCGGTTGATTCGGTAGACCAGCATCTCGGTCAACCACGCGAATAGCTCGATGAGCGTGATACCCGGGTCCGATACGTTGTGGTCGGTCCACTCAGGTGAGTGACGGACGATGCGGGTGCGAGCTTCGCTCACCAGCTCCTGGAAACGAATGTCGTCAAGCAGGATCTCAGGGAGCACGACGCGCTCACATGAAATTCGTCACACAGCGATGTGCCATGTTCAACGAACTCTGTGGTCCAGGGGTTTTCAACCGACACGGCGCGGCGTAGAGTCCACCCTCATGCCGCCGCTCGTCAGCACCGGAGCGATGATCTCGTGCTCCATGGCGATGCCGCCCGTGCCGGTCCCGCTGACCGTTGTCCCGACGGGTACTCCGGTGACCTGCGACACGCCCGCGGCGAACATCCAGGCGTTCGCGCCGATGGTCAACATTCCGACCTTCGGCATGTGCGGAACCATGTCCAACCCCGCCGTGGCCGCCGCGACGGCGGCCAAGCTGGGGGTGTTCTCGCCGGTACCGTGCGTCCCGGTCACCACCGCACCGTGGACCCCGGGAGCGACCAAGGTCATGATCGATGGCCAGCCCGCGCTGCATTCCGGCTGTACCGCGATGTGCGCCTGGGGTGGCGTCATCACCATCTCCGATCCTGGCAACACGGGGACCGTTCAAGTCACCTGATCCGACGCACATTCCGCACCGCACCGCTGTGCGCATCCCTCCCCCGGTATAGCCGCTATCCCCCGCGAGGGTAGTGGATTGGCGCTGTTCGGTAAAGAGCCTTGCGGGCTGGGGTGGCCGGACGTATGCTCGGCAGCGTGGACCCGGACGAGCTTCAGTCGTCCTCCCCGGATGCGGAGCATCTGCGCCGCCCGGAACCCCTCCGGGAGGCGGAGTCACGGTGGGCGCACGATCCCGTAGCTCCACTGTCCGGGCTCGCCGGCACGATCGGCAACCGTGGCATGGCACGCGCCGTCTCCCAGATGAGGGACGGCGAGGGCATCCTCCCGGGAGGACTGGTGCACCCCGACGTGGAGGCGGCGATCGCGGCGGCGAGCGGCCGCGGTCAGCAACTTGAGAGCCGGCTCGCCAGCGACGTCGGCAGCGTCCTCGGCGATTCCGTCAGCGATGTCCGGGTACACCACGACGACCACGCCGCCGCCCTGTCCCGAGCGGTTTCTGCCCGCGCGTTCACCGTCGGCCGCGACGTCTTCTTCGGGGCCGGGGAGTACCATCCGTCAGCGTCCGGAGGCCGCGAGCTCCTGACCCATGAGCTCGCGCACGTCGTACAGCAGCGTGGCGCTCCGCAGACCGGGCCGCTGATGGTGTCCAAGCCGGGCGAAGCGCTGGAGCTGGAAGCCGAGGCCGCCGCTCGCCGCCTCGGCTGACCGAGACCGTGAGCTCGGCGACCGAGAGCGCGCTCGACTGGTTCGAATTCCTCGAGGGCCGGCTCCGGGCTGCGGTTCAGTCGGCCGTCGCCCACGGCAACGACCCCAACGACTCGCTGCGCGGGCTGTACATCACGGACGAGCAGGCGATCGCCCTGTCATCCGACTCCGGCCTCGCCCCGCCGGCACTCAAGTTCGAGGAGGCTGCCGGCCGCCTCGGTCTCGACGCGCTCGACCGCTCCGTGCTGGCCCTCTGCGCGGCTCCCGAGCTGGATCCTCGCTACGGGCGTCTGTACGCGTACCTCCAGGACGACGTGACCCGCCGCCTGGCCAGCCCCCGGCTGGCCGCCGACCTGCTCTCCGGCGACGGCGTTCAGAGCAGCGATGTCCTGGCGTGCTTCGAGCCCGGCGGGCCCCTGTCGCGCCGGGGCGCCATCCGGATGCCCACAGTCGAGGCAACAGTCACGCTGGCGGATCGTCCGGTCAAGGTCGCCGACCGGCTGGCGGCCTTCCTGCTCGGCGCGGGCGAGCTGGCGGGCGCCGCCTCCGGCTTCCGGCTGCGTCGCGTCGGCGCCCAGGCGGCGGTCGGTCGCGAGGACTCGGCGGCGCGGATCTCCTTGCTGCTCGCCGCGCAGACGCGGTTCCCGCTGATCGTGTGCGGCCCTGACGCCGGCGCGATCGTCGCCCGCGCTGCGAATGCTCCGGTGGTGCTGCTGGGGGCCCGTGAGCTGGACCGCGCCGAGGCGCTCGCCGATGCCCGCCTGGCAGCCGCCCTCGCCGCCGGTCTGCTGTGCATCGACGGGCTGGGGGACCTGACTCCGGCCGATCGAGCCCTGCTGCTGCGGGCGATCGACGAAAGCCGGGAGCGGTTGGTGCTGATCTGCGGCTCCCGGCGGGAGGCAGCCATGCTGAGCGATCGAGCGACACTGACCGTCGAGGTCCCGCACCCCAGCTTCGGCGAGCGTCACCGCGCCTGGACCGACTTCACCGGCGTGACGGACACCCGGGATGTGGCGGCCAAGTTCCGCTTGTCGATCGAACAGATCGAGGCTGCCTCCGAGGTCAGCCTGATCGCGGCTCGCGCCCGGGGGGTGGCGGCACCGGCCCCGGCGGATCTCGATCTCGGTGCCCGGCAGGCGTCGGCGTCGCGCCTGGGCGAGCTCGCGACGTTCCTCGATCCCGGCCACGGCTGGGAGGATCTGGTGCTGCCCGAGCGCCAACTTGACCTGCTGCGGTCGATCTCCGCGTATCTGCGCCATCGCGATCAGGTGCTCTCGGAATGGGGCTATGACGCATTGGTGTCCCGCTCCCAGGGACTCAAGGTCCTGTTCGCCGGCGAGTCAGGAACCGGCAAGACGATGGCGGCCCAGGTGCTCGGCGCGATGCTGGGACTCGACCTGTTCCGGGTCGACCTCGCGACGATCGTCTCCAAGTACATAGGGGAGACCGAGAAGAACCTGGAACGGATCTTCACCGCCGCCGACGGCTCGAACGCGATCCTGTTCTTCGACGAGGCCGATGCGCTCTTCGGCAAGCGCTCCGAGGTCTCGGACTCACACGACCGTTACGCCAACATCGAGGTCGCCTATCTGTTGCAGCGCATGGAGGCCTACCCGGGCGCGGTGATCCTGGCGACGAACTTCCGTCGCAACATCGACGACGCCTTCGTGCGCCGCCTGGACTTCGTCATCGACTTCCCCTTCCCTGAGGCGAACGATCGACGCCGAATCTGGCGCCGGGTCCTGCCCCAGTCCGCGCCGGTGGCGGCCGACGTCGACTTCGACTTCCTCGCCGAACGGTTCAAGCTGTCCGGCGGAGCGATTCGCAACTGCTCATTGGCCGCCGCGTTCCGAGCCGCCGACGAGGGCTCGGAGATCGAGATGCGCCATCTCGTCCGGGCAGTCGCGCAGGAGTACGGCAAGCAGGGTAGGCTAACCCTGGAAACCGACTTTGAGCGGTTCCACGCGGGACTACGAGAGGGTGACCGCCCAGGGGTCGAGGTCGACCCCGCCGACAAGGAACAGGCGTGAACGTACCGGGGAAATTGGGATCGGCGTTGGTGATGACGCTCCTGCTCGCTCTGGGCACCGGCGGGTCGGCGCTCGGTGCCCCACTCGGCCAGATCAGCGACTTCCCGACGCCGACGATGAACAGCCAGCCCGAGGGCATCGTGGCCGGGCCGGACGGCAACCTGTGGTTCGCCGAGTTCTCCGGCAACAAGATCGCCGCGGTGAACCCGTCCACCCGCGCGATCGCCGAGTTCTCGGTGCCGACCGGCATGAGCCAGCCGCTGGGCGTCGCAGTGGGTCCGGACGGCGGCATCTGGTTCACCGAGTTCGCCGCCAACAAGATCGGCGAGATCGACCCGACCACCCATGTGATCAACCAGTTCCCGATCCCCACTCCCAATAGCCAGCCGGTGGCGATCGTGGCAGGGCCCGACGGGAACATGTGGTTCACCGAGCAGGCCGGCAACCAGATCGCTGAGATCAGTCCGGTCACGCATGGCTTCAACGAGTTTCCGGTCACGACTGCCGCCAGCGCGCCGTTCGGCATCACAGCCGGGCCCGACGGGAACATCTGGTTCACCGAGAAGGCGGCCAGCAAGATCGGTGTGCTCAACCTCGGCAACCACACGATCACCGAGATCCCGACGCCGACGGCGGCCGCCATGCCCAACGCGATCGCCTCAGGCCCCGACGGCAACCTGTGGTTCACCGAGATGGCCACCGGGGTCAAGGGCATCGGCCGGGTCAATCCCGCCACACACACCATCACCGAGTTCCAGACGCCGACCGCAGGCGCCACGCCGGTGGTGATCACTCCCGGACCCGACGGGAACATGTGGTTCACCGAGGGCGCCAATCCCGGGCGCGTTGCGTTCATCAACCCAAACACGCTGTCGTTCGGAACCGAGTTCCTGACGCCGACCCCCAACAGCGGCCCGGTGGGGATCGCCACCGGAGCCGACGGAAACCTCTGGTTCACGGAGAACGCGTCCGGCCGGATCGGCGTGGTGGGGGCCGGAGCGCCGGCGGCGCTCGTCGCGGCCCCTACGGTCACCGGAGCCCCGCAGCCGGGCAACACGTTGACATGCCAGCCCGCCACGTTCTCCCCCTACGCGGGGCTCCAACCGTCGGCCGGGGCGTTCGGCTTCGATGGTTTCCGATGGCTGTCGAACGGCAGCCAGATCGCGGGCGCCACGACGCAGCAGCTCACGATCACGTCGGCCGATGTCGGGCATCGGATCGCCTGCAAGCAAACCGTCACCTACCGACTCGTCGGGCCGACCGTCCCAGCGGTGAGCGCTCCGGTCACCGTGGCGCCCCCGCTGGGGGCCTCGCTGACGAACGCCTCGATCTCCGGCAACACTGCCGCGCTGACGATCACCTGCCAGGGCCTGCCGGGCCAGTCGTGCAGCGGCCGCCTCACGCTGACGTCGCGGGTGACCACCCAGGGGTCGCGGACGATCGCCGTGGCCGCCCGGTCAAAGCGCAAGCCGAAGCCCGGGCCTCGGAAGAAGGTGACCAGGACGGTGACGGTCGCACGCGGCTCGTACTCGGTGAGCGCCGGGCAGAGCACGACGGTCAGAATCAAAGTCAATTCAGCCGGACAGAAGCTGCTCAACCACTTCTCCCGACTGCCGGCACGACTGACGATCAGCGGCACCACCGCCATGAGCAAGTCGGTCACGTTCGGCTATCGGCGACTGCACATCTCGCCCGGCTTCGTCTGGGTATTCGCCAGCACGTTCTCCTACGCCAACAAGCTCACCGTCCCCAACCTGCCCCGCAACGCCAGGACGATCGTCATCTGCCGCGGCGGCGGCTGTCCGTTCTCGCGGCGCACGTTCTCCCGTCCCAAGCACGGGACGCTCAACATCGCGCCGGCGCTCAAGCATCGCCATCTCGCCCCTCACAGCACCGTTGAGCTTCAGATCGCGGCCCCCAACACCATCACCGAGGTCGTGATCTTCACCATCATCGCCAATAGGCAGCCGAGCGAGGCGTTCCGCTGCATGGCTCCCGGCGCTCATAGGCCAACCGCTTGCGCCTGACGCCGCCAAGGACCGGCTCGGCCGCGGGCGTCTGGTGGCCTAGATCTGCCGGGGACCACGCGCCGTGGGTTGCGAACGTGTGAGCGGTTAACGACCATCGGTGGAGCGGTGTCCGAACAAGCCGAGACAGATGTCGAGGCGGTTGCCGAAGCTCCGCCGGCGCGAGCCCCGGACGCTGAGGCAGTCACCTCCGCGCTGACCGCAACGAGCGACCGCGGTGCGGCGCTGGGCGCACTCGCCACGGTGGCGGCGACCGGCGCACCGCCGCTGCTTCCACCGCGGCGCGGAGAGCGCGGGGCGCAGCGCATGACGGCGGCGCGCGTCATCGCGCTTCAGCGTGCCGTCGGCAACGCGGGCACGACGCGGATGCTGCAGAGAGCCGCGGCCCCGATGGTGCCCAAGGAGAAGAAGCCCGCAGCGATGCTCGATGAGGCCGAGGCGCTCTGCAAACAGAAGAACTGGACCCACGTGAGCCTCGTCGCCGCCGCCGGCAACTGGATCCACATTCGCCGCCGCGGCGACATCCGCGTGACGGGGTGGCCGGTCACCCACAAGACGTTTCTGGAGAAGGGGGTCTACCTCCTCGGTGAGGAGGGGCTGATCCGCTACCTCACGCCTGACAAGGCGATCGCCGCCGGCCGCGAGGGTGGCGGCGCTTCCCTTGACGACGAGTTGGCGGAGAAGATGAGGACCCGCGGCAAGATCTACCTCCCGGACTGGACTGCCGCGTCATATGCCGAGGTCTCGGATCTCGTCACGGACCGATCGCACTTCATGCTGATCATGGCTGGAGACCCGGCCGAGATGCAGGACAGCCTCGGCCCGGACGAAGCGGGACAGGGGCCGTTGCGGGCTCCGCTGCCCGCCCTCCGAGCCGTGATCGAAGGCTTGCCGTCGCAGCCGGTGGGCGGCACCGGCCAGTACCAAATGACGATCAACTGGGCTGACGTGGGCGGCAACCTGGGTCTGCAGGCACTGGCGGCGATGCAGAAGGTGCAGTACAGCTGGGAGTTGCGCAAGGTGACCGAGGATCAGGTGACGGCAGCGATCGCCAGGGCGACGACGCCCGCGGACGCGGACCCGAATGCGGTCATCGATCCCTGGGCCGCCTTCCGGCACGACACCGCTCGTCGTGTTGAGGAGGTCAAGCGCCACCCGGACCAGTACTGGCGGGATCTCGTCAAGGGCTGGCACGAGAGCCGATACGGAGATGTGATCTCGAATGCCATGAACCTGCAGCTGCTCGGCGTCGAGAGCCTGGCCAACCTCGGTGGCACCGCGCTCGATGCCTGGGTGACGGTTACCGGCGACGGCCGCTCAGCCTCGATCCCGTGGAAGGAGGAGGGCGTCTACGTTCTCCGCTGCGACGCGAAGCTCGACCCTGACACCGAGCGGCGCAGCGACACCCGCTGGCGGCCCGACAGCATTGCCGTGCGCGTGATCCGGATCAAGGCGACGGAGGCTCTGGCAGAGGAGGGCTTCCAGAAGGAGCAACAGCAGGAGGAGCAGCTCACCGACGCCGAGCGGTTCTGGCAGACCGCCGCGTCGAATGCCGAGGAGGGCAGCCCGCTCGCAAAGATGCGAGCCGAGGCCGAGAAGCAGGGAGAGGAGCGCTGGAAGGCGACCCGCGGCAACGTGGTCGGCGCGCTCGACCTGGCGATCGCGGCGATGAAGAAGAAGATCGACGACCGTCGGGCCACCTCGCCGTTCGTCAAGGCGAATGTGTACGACAGCGTCCTGGCCCAGATGGAGTCCGATCGCGACAAGATCATCGAACGTCGGGACCTCGCGGTGAAGCGGGAAGGCTGGATGCGCGCCGGCGACCCGCACCGCGATCTGTTCCGAGTTCCCGCGTACTACGCGTCAAAGATCACGGGCGAGTCATATTCGCTGCTGCTGGAGGTCGACGAGCCAAGAGCAGAGCCCAACGGCGGCTACACCTGCGAGCTCCAGGACGTCACCAGCATGGGCGGGTACTTCACCGGCAAGGGGGCGGGCCGCGAGGCGGCGATCGCGAACGCGCTCGAGCAGGTGGCCGGGACGTTGCCGGATGGCGTCATGAACGTCCGCATCCCCGACCCGACGCAGACGGCGGGACCCGCGCGCGTGTTCCCGACGACGCTGCGCGGCGAGCAGGTGACCAAGCAGCGGTTGCAGGAACTGGCGACGATCCTGGGGATCCTGGCCCTGGCGGCCGGAGGACAGGTCGGGTTGATCGGCGCGATCGCGGGTGGTGCGGCCGCGGCGATCAGCCTCGCCGAGCGATACCGCAGCGGCACGCTCAAGCCCGACTTCGAGACCGCCATGGACATTGTCGCGGTGCTGCAGGCCTTCGCCGGCTCGGCGTCAGCGGTGCTCGGCCCCCTCCAGAAGCTCGAGGACAGCCAGCGGTTCCTGATCCGGTTGGCCAAGGCGGGCGGCGCCGTCGGCGGAGCGGCCGGGAAGTTCGACGCGGCGGTGCTCAGCCCGGGCTCGATGATCCTCGGCGACCTCAGCGTGATGAACCAGCTGATGGAGATCGACAAGCTCGAGCACACCCCCCTCGACCAGGGCGGGATCACCAGCCGCCAGGCCTCCCGGCGCCGCGCCGACCTGGTCGCCAACAACATCGCGCTCGGGCACCTGTCCCTGCTCGGCCACCTTTCCGAGCAGACCCAGCGAAACGAGTCCCAGCGCCCCGAGGAGAAGCCGCCGCCGATCGAACCCCGGCGCGAGACGCCGGTGGAACAGGTGACGCGGACCGGCAAGGTCTCGCCGCACCTGGCGGATGCCGTGATCAAGGCCACCGGCGGTTGGAAGACACGCCTGAAGGCTCTCGTCAAGGGCCTGCCGGAGGGAAATCGCTCCGCCGCCGAGCAGACGCTCGCGACCGCCCGCAAGTCAGCGCTCGACGTGGAGATCCGCGGCGCGGGCAAGCGCCACGGCGTCGAGCCCTTCGACGTCGGCACGCCCGGTTTCAGCTCCGATATCGACGTGACGATCGTCCCGAGGGAGCGCGCTGCCGACTTCTCCGGCAAGCAGCGCTCGACGGCCGACCAGATCCGCGGCGCAGCGCTCGGCGCGCAGGAGGTCATCAACGGGCTGGAGCGCAAGTTCGGCGGCGACCCCGAAACGATGCTCGACGTCGCCGTGCACGCCTGGATTGGGGAGGACATCGCGCCCGCGCGCGAGGGCCCGGCGGAGCGAATGGCAGGCGCCGACCTCGAGCTGGAGGTGGGTTTCGCGGAACTCCGGCGCGGCGCCGGTCCGGAGGAGATGACCGAGATCGTCAAGCGGATGATCGACAAGCTGCCCGCCGACGCCGCGCCCGCAGCCCGCTGGCGCCTGGAGCATGCGCTCAAGGCGTCGGAGGAGTTCAAGAACCGGATGGACGGTGAGCTCGCGCGCGTGAGGGAGCTGATGGCCAACGAGACGAGCGGTCTCCCAACCGAGCTCGTCGAGAAGCTGGCCCGGGACCGCATCCTGCTCGAGAAGCGGATGCAGCTCGCTGATCTGTTCGAGGAGGCGCCGCTCGACTGGGGCAAGATCGAGCGCCTGCAGGCGGAGATCAGGTGGTTTGCGCCGGGCGCCTACGCCGGCTCGGCGGCGTTCCAGACGACCGTCCGCCACGGTCAGGCACGCAAGGATCCGTCCAACGTTGCCGGGAGCTTCGCTGAGCGGGCCTCCGAGAACCGCAGCCCAGGGGAGCGTCAGTCCGAGATCGCGGGCGCGATCTCGTCTCATCTAGCGATGTTGAAGGGTCACCTCGCCGACCCGTCCGCTCCGATGAAGGAGGCGCTGAAATACGGCGGCCGGGCGCTCGAGCAGATCGAGAGCAGTGGCTCGCGGCCCCCCGACGGTCTCATCCCCGAGTTGCTCCGCGAGTTCAAGGTGAGCCGCTGGGGAGAAGCCGACCCGGGCGTGGTCGACCGCTTGGCGGCGAGGTTCGCCGACCGCACCGGGCTGAGCGACTACGTCAAGCGCAACGCCCAGGGCGACATCGTCGAACTCGTGCATCCGCTCCCATGGGTGATGGTCGACCGGATCGCCGGCTGGATGATCGACCGGCTCGCGGAGCAGGCCGTCAAGGCAACGACGATGGAGCAGCATGCCTTCGAGCCGCCGCCCACCGACCGGGCTCTGCTGAAGGACATCGCCGACGTTCTCAACAAGCAGGGTGCCAGCAAGGCCGAGCGCGAGCAGGTGATCTACGCGCTGCGCACGCCGCACGAGGCCAAACGCGGGGCGCTGGAGGGCTACATCCCGCAGTCGGCCCTCGTCGAGAACCGGCGGGCGGTTGCCACGCTGCGGGACCAGCTGACGACGTCCGGCCCTGACGTGATCGTCGGAATGGAGCGCGGCGGTGCGCTGCTGGCGGATATCGTCGCCGCCGGCAGCCCGGAGCTGGCGGCGAAGATCCGCAAGATGCCGGTGATCAAGGCTGAGCCGCCGGCACCCGGCAAGAAGGCCAAGGGCAAGTTCGCGCGGGAGATGGCGGCGCAGTTCGAGGCGCTGGTCGCAGGCGGAGCGAAGAAGATCGCCATCATCGACTACTACATGGGCGGCACGACGGCCAGCTCGCTGAGCAGGCTCCTGCGCGACCACTTCTCGGATCCGAAATTCGCCGGCGTCACGATCGAGGTGCGCTGGATCCGCGAGTCGCTGGGCTTCGCCGACGCCGGCGGCGTTCTCCCGGACCTCCGCGGCACGCCGGATCCAGGAGAGAAGGGCGCCGCCATCTACTCCCAGACCTCCATCGATGTGAAGCTGGTCATCGGCGACGACATGGAGTCGGCCCTGACGTCGGATCCGGGCCGGCCGCTCCGCGTGTTCGATGACAACGGCAACGTCGTGCAGACCGTGACTACCAGCCCCGGACGGACCACCCGCGAGCTCGTGATCGAGCTTCTCAACCAGCCGCCGGCGGGATCCGGTAAGCCGGCCGGAGGTTGAACCGTTCAATCGTGCGCCCCACGTCGGGGCCCGGCTGGCCGGGATCATCGTCGTCGTAGCTGACGGCGAGATACACGATCGGCAGCCCGCCGCCGGTGACGGCTTCGATCGCGCTGCGGTCGACGTCCTGCTCATCCCAGTCCTCCTCGGACCCGACGGCCACCGCTCGATACCCGGCGATCTCGCCCAGCTCGAGCAGCGGCGCGAGCGCCGCGCCGATCTCGCCGCGGAGTGCCACTGCCGCGGCCTCGCCCCCGGCGGGCACCGAAACGTACAGGTCTGCGCCGAGCCTCATCCGTTCACCGGCGGCCAGGTTGCGGGCGCGACGAGTGTGCGCAGGAGCGCGGTGCGATCGACATCGACCGAGATGAACGTCCCCGAGCCCGGAGCCGGGTCCGAGCCCCAGCGCCCGGCAGCGTACGTCACTTCGATCTCCACCCACTCCATGATGGCGCAGTCGATCGCCGCGCAGGCCGCGATCGGATCGTGCAGAAGCTTGCCCTCCCTGTGCTCCCGGAGATAGACGTCCATCGCTTCATACATCAGCCTGACTCCCAGCGTCGGCGTGTCGAGCCGCGCGATCGCGGCGTGGAGAGCGGGGTCCCACGCAACTGCGTGGGTGACGTTCTTGGCCACAAGCCGCCGCTCCCGGACCCTGGGGTCGGCGAGGACGGCCAGCGTCGCCTTCTTGTTGGCCCCGAAGTTGTGCGACTCGGTCGACGTCGCACCGGCGAACTTCGAGAGCCTGAGCCGCTCGGGCACGATGTTGTCGCCGGCGAACCCGCCCTGCGCGACCCACCGCTCGACGCGCACGTCCGGATGCTCACGCAGCAGGTCCCGCACGTTCTGAAGCGGCGCGCCGGACAGCAGGACGGTCGCCGGATCGGCCGCGAGCGCCGCCGCCAGGACCTCGTGCGCGGCCATGTCAGGATCGCGCGGGGCGATGCCGTCAAGCCAGTCGAAGTGAAACTGGGACACCTCGTTCCCACTCGGGCGCCCGGGATCTCGGGCCCCGATAGGCACGTTGGTCCTGTCCAGCCGCTCGAGCAACCGCCTGACCACACCGACCTGGACGCGCGATCCCGGGTTCACCGAAACTGCGGCAAGCTCGACCGCAGGGTGGGTCGCCAGCAGACAGAGCGTCAGCGCATCGTCAGGGTCGACGGTCTCCATGTCGAAGGCGATCCGCACGCGCGCAATCATCGCGTACGGCATGGCCGCCGCTCGGCGCCGGGTCCGGTCATGGCGCGAGCGCGCCGACCTACTTGTTCAACGGGACGTTGAAATGCAGGTAATCGGCCGCGGCGTCGTCGGCCAGGAGCTTGCCCTTCTCCTTCTCGTCCGGGTGCTTGGACCAGCGGGCGAGAAGGCGGGCCGCAGCGCGGTTACCGACCGCCCGCTGCAGGGCGAGGGCGTTGGCGGGCGATGGGCCGGCGGTCAAGTCTGGAGCCGCGCGCTCTGGCGCGCGCCGTTGCGCCGGTCGGTCCGGCGTTGCGCGCGCCCCGGCATCGGTGCGAGCCGACTGCCTCATCCCGGGACATGCTAACGCTCCAACATGCAACTTATCCAGCCTCCGTGCTCGATCATGCGGCGCGGCGCCAGGCCGAGACGGGCATAGCCATCCGCCACCTCGTCGAGCTGCTCCCGGTCAAATCCCGACGCGATGAGATGGTCGGGCCAGTCCGGCAACCGGGCGGCGATCGCGGCGTGGACGCGGGCGGGCACAGTGGCGCACACCACGGGCGCGAACGGCGCCGGCATGACCAGCAGGTCGACCAGCCGGCAGTCGACCGCGACCCCCGCCCGGACCGCTGCCGCCAGCGTCGTCAGAGCCGCCTCGGGGCGGATGTCGACCGCCTGCACCGGAGCGAACCCGAGCCGTGCCGCGGCCACCGCCACCTCACCATCGCCACAGCCCAGGTCCGCGAACGGCCCGCGTGGCGGCACCGCCACGAGCAGCTCCAGGCAGCCGCGGGTGGTGGGGTGTGGAGTGCTCTGCACCATTCAAGTCTCGCGCGGTATGGTGACCGTCGATGAGTCCCGTCGATGTGCCGCTCAACACGGCGATCGCCGATCTGGACGAGGGGCTGCGGACGCTCCTTCGCCGGGAGCTCGAGCGCCACGGGTTCGAAGGGGTAGAGATCGCGTTCGAGGCTCCGGCCAAGGAATGGTCGGGCAAACTGACCGGACCGACGGTTGACCTGTTCCTGTATGACCTGCGCGAGGCGAGCGACCGGGCGACGAGCACGCCTCGGGAGCGGCGAGGCAACGGCCGGGCGCTGACCCTGTCACCGCCGCTCCATCTCGAGCTGACCTATGCCGTCACAGCCTGGACCAAGGCGGTGGAGGATGAGCACCGGCTGCTCTCACAGGTGCTGGCGATCCTGTATTCGTTCACCAGCGTCCCGCCCGACGTGCTCCCGAGCGGCGCCAACAGCGGGCTCACCTCCGCCGATACGTCGGTGGGCAGGCCGCGCGAGGAGAAAGCCGACTTCTGGAGCGCGGTCGGCGGCCAGTACAAGGCGTCGATCGACTATGTGGTCCACATCACGGTCGAGTCAGGCGCAACGTACGCACGGGGACCCGAGGTTCGCTCCAGGACGATCCAGCTGCGCCACCTGGACGGTCCGGCGTCGACGATGGAGGAGCTCCACGGTGTCGGCGGGACGATTCGCACCGACCAGGGCGAGTCGGTTGCGGGGGCGTGGATCGTGCTTCCCGACCTCGGACGATGGGCGGCGAGCGACTCGGAGGGGCGGTTCCGCTTCGCTCGCCTGTCGCCCGGAACACACCGCGCCGTCGCCAGGACGCCCGATGGGCACGAGACCGAGCTGACGCTCACCGTGCCGGGCACGGGCGCCGATTTCGTCGTCAAGCGGACCTCGGCCCGCCGCTCGAAGTCGCGCTGAGAAGACCAAAAGGGCGGCGGTTCGGGCAGCGGCTTTCTGCCCGTTTGGTCGTCTGGTCACCTTCCATCCGTGGATCTAAGATTGCGGTTGAGTTAACTGGTTGGGCCCAAAACGGGGCGGGTTGGAGCTAAAGGGGCCTTGGTGCCGATGAGTATCGCTGTGCAGTGTTGTCCGACCGGGGTTCGTCATCGTGCAGCCATCGCCCACGATCGCGTCTGAAGGAGTTGTATGCCGACTTACCTGACCCCAGGGGTCTACGTCGAGGAGGTCTCGAGCGGTAACAAGCCGATCGAGGGGGTGGGTACAGCGGTCGCAGCGTTCGTCGGTCTCGCACCCGGCGGGCCCGTGAACGTCCCCATGCAGGTCTCCAACTGGAGCCAGTTCGCCCGGATCTACGGCGATCCAGTGACTCCTGACAACGGCCCGTTCATGGAGGGTGCCTACCTCGCCCATTCGGTCTACGGCTATTTCATGAACGGCGGCAGCCTGTGCTGGGTCGTCCGCGTCGGCTCGGAGGAGAACGGGAACTCGGCGGCGCGAGCCGCGCTCCCCGCGGCAACCGACAAGAGCGTCGAAGTGTTTCGGGCGATCGCGCTGGAAAGCACGACCGCTCCGGTTTCGATCGAGATCACGCCCGAGGAGGCTCCCCCGCCCGCCGAGGGCAAGGACAACGACCAGACCTACAAGGTCGTCGTCACGTCTGGGTCGGAGCGTGAGGAATACCCGGGCGTGTCGCTCAAGAAGGGCCGCAACAACCTTGCGACAAAGGTCAACGCGGCCTCCAAGCTGATCAAGGTCGAAGACACCGGCGCGTCGCTCCCCGACGCCCGGATCGAACCCGGCAAGTACGCGCTCGAGGTACCTGCGGCGGCGCCCGCCGAGGTGGGCGCGGACGACTTCGAGGGCGACGTCGCTACTCGCAAGGGGATGGGCGGACTCGCCGCCGTGGACGAAGTGACCATGCTCATCATGCCGGACGCCGTGCAGTTTGCCGGCAACGGCGACGACGTGATGTTCCGCGACCTGCAGGGAAAGATGGTCGCCCACTGCGAGAACATGGGCGACCGAATGGCGATCCTCGACTGCCCGCCCGGCTTGATCTCACAGGAGGTCTACGACTGGCGGATGAACCAGGCCGCGTACGACTCGAAGATGGCGGCGCTCTATTACCCGTGGATCGAGGTGATCGATCCGCTGACTAGGAGTCCGATCGCAATCCCGCCGTCGGGGCACGTCGCCGGGGTGTGGGCGCGCACTGACGAGAAGCGCGGCGTTCACAAGGCGCCCGCCAACGAGGTCATCATGGGCGCGACCGGCCTCGCGTTCCAGGTCACCCACGCCGAACAGGGCAACCTCAACAAAAACGGGATCAACTGCATTCGTGCCTTCCCGGGGCGGGGCATCCGGATCTGGGGAGCGCGGACGCTCTCCAGCGACCCCGAGTGGCGCTTGATCAACGTCCGGCGCCTGTTCAACTTCATCGCGGAGTCGATCAGCGTCGGAACCCAGTGGAGCGTCTTCGAACCGAACGACCCGATGTTGTGGAGCTCTCTGGCCGGAAGTGTGTCGAACTTCCTGCGCAACGTGTGGCGTAGTGGAGCGCTGTTTGGGGGCACACCCGACCAGGCCTTCTACGTCAAGTGCGACGCCGAGACGAATCCGCCGGAGAGCATCGACGCGGGCATGGTGGTGTGCGAGGTTGGAATCGCGCCGGTCAAGCCGGCCGAGTTCGTGATCTTCCGCCTCAGCCAGTTCACCGCCGGCGCCGGCGAGGAGGGCGGCGAGGGCGGTGGCGAGGAGTAGGCGAGCGGGCCGATCAACCTGAGGTGATGACATGACAGCAACCGTAAGCACCAACAACCTGATGATGTTCTCCTGTGACAAGGTGAGCAATCCGGTGATGTTCCACAAGTTCGACCCGCCGTCCCTGTCGCTGGACAACCTGACGCACAACACCTGGGACAGTCAGGGGAAGCTGATCGCCAACAGCGGCGGGGCAGCCAACCCGCTACATGGCGAATGGGGGATGGAACGCGTCGTCGACACCAACGGCGATCTGTGGACCTGGTTCCAGAACACGCAGCAGCAGGGTCGCGACGCCCAGAAGTCCGACGTGACCGTCACGATCATGCAGCAGAACGGCACCAGCACGCAGAACCTCGGCAAGTGGCAGCTCAACGGATCCACGCCGATCGCCTACAGCCAGGCTGGTCACGATGCGAACTCCAACGCCGTGATGACGGAATCGATCCGCTTTTACGCGACGGAGGTCATCTACACCCCAGGTGGATGATGGCGGGCCGGCGGCGCTCCTTCCCAGTCTCGGGGTGAGGCATTCAGACAGAGATCGCATTCACGCTCCCGCTGGGGTACGTGGACGAGCACGGCACCCAGCACCGCGAGGGGACGATGCGGCTCGCGACCGCGCGCGACGAGATCGAGCCGCTGCGCGACCCGGATGTGCGGGCCAATGCGGCATACCTGACGGTCCTGCTGTTGGCCCGCACGATCACGAGGATCGGGACGATCACCGCCGTCACGCCACAACTGGTCGAGCGTCTGTTCGCCGTCGATTTCGACCACCTCCAGAGGCTGTACGACCGGGTCAACTCGAATGGCGATTCCGTCGGGGTGGTGAGCTGTCCCGCATGCGAGCATCGGTTCGAGGTCGACATGACCGACATCGAGGACGAACGCCTGGGGGAATGAATGGGCCGTCTGCGCGGGAGCTGCTCGCGGAGACGGCCCGGCTGGCACACCACTTCCACTGGCCGCTGGACACCATCCTCGACCTCGAGCACCGCGATCGGAGGCTGTTCCTGCATGAGGCGGAGGCCCTGACGATCCGCGGCGCCGGGGAGTGATCGTGGCTGGGGAGCCAGTGGAGTCGAGCATTCCGCGCTCGGTGCGCAGGCTGCTGCGCGTCGCCGATCGCCGCTTCGCGCGTGAGCGCAGGCTGCTGTCGCACAGTCTGGGCGCGCGGGTGATTGCCCGCCATGACCCAGAGTGGATCGCGCGAGCGACGAGGTTGTCGGCCCCGCGCAGACCGCGTAGTCCGCGCGCCGCGCCCGCGCCACTCCCGGAGGCCGCACGGGCCGCCCCGCCGGCGATTGACCCGTTCCCGACGGCGCCGCCGACTGTAGCGGCGGCCGAGGCGACGGCGACCGCGCCTGCTGGGGCGGCGGCCGAAGTGACGGCAACCGCGCCTGCTGGGGCGGCGGCCGAAGTGACGGCGACCGCCGAACCGACGCTGCGCGAGCGGCTGGGGATGACGGAGGCGGAGTTCGAGTGGGTGTTCGGGAGCCGTGAGAAGGCGCTTAGCCACCCCGATGTCCTTGCCGGCGCGGGACCTCTCAAGACGTTGACCGACGAGGAGCGGGTGCAGTCGCGAGTCAAGGGGCTGTTGGCGCGCGGTGGCTCGATCCACGGCCGGGGCGCGCGGATCATCGAGGGGTCAGCGACGCCGACGGAGGCACCCGCACGACATGCCGATCCGCCGGCGGCTTCGGCGGCCGACCCGACACCGGCTGCCGAAGCCGATCCGACACCGGCTGCCGTGGCCGATCCGACACCGGCTCCGGCGGCCGATCCATCCCCGCAGATGCTGCCGGCCGCTCCCACCTCCACTCCTCACCCCGCTGCCGAACCAGACCCGGACCCCGCTGAGCCCGCTCCGGCGCCGCCCCTCAGCGTCAGAGTGTCCGATCGCCCGTTCCAAACGCCGGCGGCGGCGACCGAGCCGCCGGCTCACCCACGCTCGGCGCCACAGGTCGCTATGAGGCGGCCGCCGGCGCCTCCACCGGCGGCTGCGCGGCCGCGCATTGCGCGAACGCAGCGGCCGCCGGTCCCGCCCTCATCCGCTCCCGCCCCACCGTCATCCGCCCCGGCGCCACGGCGACCCAAGGCGCTGGCGCGGCTGCTGGACCGGATCCGGGGCCGGAGCGCGAGCACCGCGACCCAGAGCGCGGCGACAGCCCGGCCCGCGTCGCCGGCGCTTCAGATCTCGCCGGCACGGCGGCCCGCGACACGCCTTGATCCGCTGACGCGGACCGCGAGCGCCACGACAGCAACGACGGTGTCAACGGGAGTCGCCCCGCCGAAGGTCGAGACCGCCGCAGCCGCCCCCGAGCCCGCAGCGCCCCCAGCGGACCGACCACGTGCCCAGTCCCCGCCGCGGCCCACAGTGGCCGCCCCGGAACCCACCGCCACCGTTCCGGCGAGCGGTGGCCTGACCGCCGATGCGGCTCCGCCGGTGCCGGTCGCCGACGAACCCGCGGATCAGCCTGTCCCGAGGCCACCCCGCCGTATGCGACTCGGGCGGGCCCCGGCGGCTCAGCGGGCTCCGGGCGATCTCGAGGCATCCACGAGCGCCGCGCGACGTGCCCAACCCGCGGACTCCGGCCGAGTCCGGCTGCCTGACCTCCGGCCGCAGGAGGTCACTGGCACCAACCGGCCGCAGCACGGCGTCCCCGTCCCCGACGGTCCACCCCAGGATAATCCGGTCGCGCACGTGACGCCGCACCCGCCCCAGACGCCGAGGAGACTCGGACGCGCTGCGGCAAGTCCGCCGAGGCCGGACGCCGCCGACTCGGACTGGCAGGACGCCGCCGACTCGGACTGGCAGGACGCCGCCGGCCCGGACAGGCAGGACGCCGCCGGCCCACCGCCGATCATCTCGCCGCCGGCGTCGCCGCTGCCTTCCTCGGTCCCACCGTCTGTGCCCAGCGCGCCGGCCGCCGACCTGCCGGTTCCCGAGCCCGCGCCGGTGTGGCCGTCCGCCGCGGCGGTCCCGGCGAGCCCGCATCGGCCGCCGAGCGAACCGAGGCGCCCGCGTGTCGCGCCTGACGTGCAGCGCCGGGCGACCCCTCGGCGGGACCCGGCGCGTCCGCAGCTCGAGCGAGCGGCTCGGGCCGCGGCACCCGCGGCACCGATGGACGTGCCGAGCCGCTCGCACACCCTCTTGCCGTCACCAGCGTCTCTGCCGCCGGCGAGCAATCCTGGCGGCCGCGTGACACCCGTACGCCCGGTTCGGCGGGGGGTCGCGCCCGAGGCTCAACCGGACCAGCCCTCCCACACCCGTCTCGCGCCACAGGCCCCGCCGCCCGGCGTGCCGCCCGCTGGGCCGCTCCAGAGCGACCGACCCCTGGCTCCGGCCCGTTCTCCGGCTCGCTCTGCGGCCCGAGCCCAGCCGGCGCGGCTGACGACGTCGCCGCGGACAGCGGGCTCACCCGCCCGCCAAGCGTCGCCGCGGTCGATGCCCGCACAGACCCGCGTGCTGGCGCGGGCCGCGGCCCAGTCACGGACGACCTCGTCCGGTGCGCCCGGCGCGGCCGCGCCGAGCGGGGATCGCGGCACCGGTGGCACGATCAGCTCTGGGGGTGGCGGCGACTCGGGCACCGATGCCGACGCCGCCTACCGCGAGGTCCTGCAGCACATCCGGGCGGAGCAGGAGCAGCTCGGCCAACTGATCCAACACCCGTTTTGAGCTGACCCATGGCAGAGCAACTGATCGCAGCCGACGTCTTCATCCTCAGCGTTCCCGACATTGACACGATCGGACAGTTCTCGCACTGCTCCGGCCTCGAGATGTGGTTTGAGATGTACGAATACGCCGAGGGCGGCAACAACGACTTCGTGCACAAGCTCCCGGGGAGGTTGATCTTCCCGAACCTGGTGCTCTCTCGTGGGCTGACGAACTCCGACGCACTGCTCAGGTGGTTCGCTCAGACGAAGACGAAGGCCCAGACGAAGCAGGTCACGCTGACAGTCAAGAGCGGCAGCAACCAGCGTCAGTTCGCTTTCCAGGACGCCTTCCCGGTCCGCTGGACCGGTCCGACGTTCGACACCAACGCCCCCGCGATCGGCTCCGAGTCACTTGAAATCGCTCACTCAGGGCTCACCCTCCCCGCCTAGTCCTGCCATGAACGTTCCCCAGGGATTCCAGCAGGCGAAGCTCAACATCAACGGCACCGACGTACCGTGCGCGTTCAACCCGGAGAGCTACACGGTCTCCAAGACGAACGTCTGGACGTTCAAGCCGAAACAGTCGTCGGACTGCCCAGAGCCCGAGTTCGGTGGCGGCCTCCCGATGACCTACAAGCTGACGCTGCTGCTCGACACGTCGCTCCTGGGCCAGGACCAGAGCATCAAGGATCAGGCCAACGCGCTCATGATGGCCATGCACGGGAAGGGCAAGGCGCCTGACGCCGTCGGGTTCAGCTGGGGAGCCAACAAGCTTCCCAACTGCGTGCCGATGTCGATCTCGATCCACTACGTGATGTTCCATCCCAACGGAGATCCGATGCGCGCATTCGTCGACCTCGAACTCGCGCAGAAGGACAAGACGAATCCGGAGGGGCGGGCGCAGAACCCCACCACACGTGGCACCGCGGGACTGACATCCCACATCGTGCACGACGGCGACTCGCTGCAATCCATCGCATATCGGTCGTACGGCGACCCCTCCAAATGGCGCGCGATCGCGGAGGCCAACGGAATCGACGATCCGCTCCGGCTGCGTCGCGGGGAGTCGCTCAGCATCCCCCGGCTCGACCTATGAGCGTCACCGACGCCGATAGATCGGTTGCGCTCTACTCGATCCTGCTCGACGGCACGGGCCTGGACGAGACGACGAGCCAGCGGCTTCGCGAGGTCAAGGTTCTCAACTACCTGCGCCTCCCGGACATGTGCACGCTGACACTGACCTACGAGAAGGGCCGGCCCGGACAGGACGAGCCGATCGACAGCCACCCGTTCGACATCGGCAAGTCGCTGGAGATCAAGCTCGGAGCGCGCGAGACGCTGACCACGTCGACGCTGTTTCAAGGCGAAGTTGTCACCCTCGAGCTGAACTTCGGGCCCGGCAGCGTCGAGCTGCTGGTGCGCGGCTTCGACCGCTCGCACGTCCTGCTCCGGTCCCGCCGGGTCAAGACGTTCCAGAACCAGACCTCCAGCGACATCGTCTCGAGCATCGCCACGGCGGCCGGTTTCACCCCCCAGTGTGACGCCAGCGGCGAGCCACATGAGTTCATGGAGCAGGACAACGAGACCGACTGGGACTTCATCTGGCGGCTCGCCGAGCGCATCGGGTTCGAGTTCGTCGTCGAGGACCAGACGGCTCACTTCCGCAAGCAGTCGCCCGACGATCCGGTCAAGCTGGAATGGCCAACGACTCTGCGCTCGTTTCGACCGCGTGTCACCGCGATCCAGCAGGTGGGGCAGGTGAGCCTCGCGGCTCAGGACCCGAAGACGAAGCAGCCGATCAACGTCACGGCCACGACCCCGAACCAGATCGCCAGCATCGGACTCGACCGCGATACGGTGAAGGCAGCCTTCGACGGCGACTCGATCCACGTCGCCACCGAGCCGGTCAAGAGCCAGTCTGAGGGCACCGCGCTGGCGCAGGCGCTGCTCGACAAGCTCGCCAACGGCTACATCGCCGCCGAGGGCGTGTGCGACGGCAATCCGGCGATCAAGGCCGGGGTGGCACTGCACGTCTCGGGGCTCGGCAGGACATTCAGCGGCACCTATCGCGTCGCCGCCGTGACGCACGTGCTCAGCGGCGGGGCCACCTACGAGACGCGGTTCGCCAACTCGCCGGCGCACACGCTGCTGGGGTCGGTGGGCGCCGACCGGTCCGCCGGCGTCTCCGGCTTCGGGACCCAGCTGGTGATCGGCGTGGTCACCAACAACAGCGATCCGGACGATCTCGGCCGCGTCCGCGTGAAGTACCCGGCCCTGGGGCCGGACGCGGAAGGAACATGGGCGCGGATCGCGTGCGTCAGCGCCGGTAACGCCCGCGGCCTGATGATGCTGCCGGTCGTGGGCGAGGAGGTTCTGGTCGGTTTCGAGCACGGCGACACCACGCGTCCGTACGTGCTGGGATCGCTGTTCAACGGTGTCGACGTCCCCGGCGACGACCTGACCCAAAGCAAGGACGGATCCTTTGCCGTTCTCTCCGACCAGAAGATCGTGGCTACCGCGAAGGACGCAATGAATCTGACGACCAAGCAGTCGCTCACGGTCAGCGCCGGCGCGAACATCTCGGAGACCGCCCAGCAGGCTTACAACCTCGAGACCCAGCAGGGGGACATCACCATCAAGGCCGACGTTGGCAACATCACGATCCAGGGCCAGCAGTCGGTGACGATCAGCTGCGGCCCGTCCTCGATCCAGATCGGCCCCAGCGGGGTGACCGTCAGCGGGCCGATGATCAGCCTGGGGTAATGCGGTGACGGATCTGATCGGCTCTGGAATCTCGTTTCCGCTGCACACGGACCAGCGCGGCGCCTTGGCCCTGGCCCACGGCGTCGAGGACATCGAGCAGGCGATCGCCCTTATCCTCGGCACCGCGCCCGGGGAACGGCCGATGCGCCCCGAGTTCGGCTGCGAGGTCCACGATTACGTGTTCGACATGATCGACGCCGAGATGATCGGCAAGGTGGAGATCGCCGTCCGCAACGCGCTGGCCCGCTGGGAACCGCGGATCGAGGTGGTTGGGCTTGACTTCGACCTCGACACTGTGGATCAGGGCAAATTGGTGATCACGATCTCGTACGAGGTCGTGTCGACGAGCCGCCTGTACAACCTCGTGTATCCCTTCTACGTCATCCCGGAGGAGGAGACCGGGTGACGACGGCGTCCGTGAGGTTGGACGACCGCGGACCTGACGAGCTCGCGGCCGAGGCCCGCCGGTGGGTCGCGCAGCTCTGCCCCGAGCTCTCCGTCAACGGGGTGTCCGATCCGACCGCGACGCTCGTCGAGCTGTTCACATGGATGACCGACCTGGCGATCGACCGGCTCGGGAGGGTGCCCGACAAACTGCACGTCGCACTGCTGGACCTGCTGGGGATCCAGCTGGAGGGTCCGGCGGCGGCGCGGACTCAGCTCAGGATGCGTCTGAGTGCTCCGGCGAGCGAGCCGGTCGAGTTTCGCGCCGGCACGGAGGCAGGAACGGTGCGCACCGCGGTCCGGGAGTCGATCGTCTTTGCCACCTCGGAGACGTTCACGATCCAGCCGCTGCGGCCGGGGGCCTATGTCGTCCAGCGAGGCGGAGCGGCGAAGGAGATCGGCGTGGCGGACGGCGTCGCCCTTCCGACCGGTCCGGACCAGATCCCGTTCAGCCGCACACCTGAGACCGGCGATGCGCTGTACCTCGGGTTCGATGGCAGCCTGGCCCGTCTGCTCATGCGGGTGTCGATGGAGGCTTCGATCGCCCGAGGCGCGGGCGTCAAGCCCGACGACCCACCGTTGCGGTGGGAGGTCAGCCAGGGCGACGGCACCTGGATCGAGGCCGAGGTGCTCGAGGACCTCACCGGCGGTTTCAACTATGGCTCCGGCACCGTTGAGGTGCAGTGCCCGCCAACGTCGGGCGTCGAGGCGATCGCGGGCCGGCGGCTGCAGTGGCTGCGCTGCCGGATCGCCGCGACGACCCGGATCAGTGGCGAACCGGCCGTGTACAGCCAGCCACCCGAGATCTACGAGATTACGGCCGCGCCGACCGGTGCGCTGCTCGTGGCGGAGCATTCCACCACTGAGGTCGGCGAGCAGCTCGGAGTGAGCGACGGGACGCCGGCGCAGCTCTTTGCCGCCCGCTTTGTCCCGGTGTTGGCGCTGGCTGCGGGAGAGACGCTTGAGGTGGAGACTCCAGACGGCGACTGGGAGCAATGGGAGGCGCGCGATTCGTTCGCCGACTCAGCCGAGGGCGACCGCCATTTCACCATCGACCTCGTCCACGGTCGCATCCGCCTAGGACCGGAGCTGCGCGCGACCGACGGCGCCGTCTCCATGCGAGGCGCGGTTCCGCCGAAGGGGGCTGCGGTACGGATGTCTCGGTATCGGCACGGCGGCGGACGCGAGGGCAACGTGGACGCCGACACGGTGACGGTCCTCCGCAGCGCCGTCCCCGGAGTGGCATCGGTCACCAACCCGCGGCCTTCGTTGGGAGGCGTCGATTCCGAGTCGCTCGACTCAGCGCGGGAACGCTCCGCCTTGCAGATCCGCACGCGTTACCGAGCCGTGACCGCCGAGGACTATGAGTACCTGGCCAGCGAGGCGACGCCACGCGTGGCGCGGGCCCTCCGGGTCGCCGACGACCGTCCCGGCGTGACGCTCCGGATCCTCCCCCGCGTTGACCCCGCGGACCACCGGCTGACGATCGAAGAGCTCACTCCCGACGCCGGCCTGCTGGACGAGGTCCGGCGGTACCTCGAAGCCCGGAAGCTGCTCGGGACGCCCATACGGCTCGAGCCGATGCGGTTCCGCGCCGTCTCGGTGGTGGTCAATCTCGAGGTCTCGGCGCGTGCCGACATCCAGAGGATCGAGGACCGGATCCGTCATTCCCTGTACACCTATCTGAACCCCGTCATCGGCGGAACCCCCGGGGCCCCGGGGGCCGGGTGGCCGCCGGGCCGATCGCTCAATCAGGGCGAGCTGTTCGCGATCATGCACGCGTTCGACGCCGTGGAACTGGTCAAGATCCTGCGTCTTTACGAGATGAACCTCCACACTGGCGAACAGGCAGGCAAGGCGTCTGGTCGTCAGATCATGCTCGAGGCTGACGAAGTGATCGCATCGGGAGACCATGTGGTCCGTGTCGTCCGGCGTGAGACATAGGAGGAGAAGATTCCCGCCGACGGGCCGCGCCCGTTTATGATTGCTTGTGGGCAGCGTGGACGTCAGGATTTGTCGAGAGTAAAGGGGGCCGGTGCGAGTCTTCATCGTGTTCCGGGACACGATCTACGTAAGTGGGCTGCAGGCCACGATGGCGGCCGCCGCCGGCGTGGAGTCGGTCGACTGCGCCTCGTCGATCGCGCTGGCGTGGGAGCAGGAGCCGCTTGCCGGGGCCGACGTCGTGGTGCTGGACAGCGAACTCGGCGGGGCAATGGCGTTCGTCCGGGAAATCGCTCTGCAGACCGGCGCCCGGGTGCTCCTCTGCCTCCGCGAGCCGACCGCGGAGCTCGTGCAGGAGGCGATCAGCAATGGTGTCGGCGGTGCCATCGCGCGGGACCTCCTGACCCCGGAGACCCTCCTGGCGGCGGTCACCGCCGTGGCCTCGGGGCTGTGCACATTCGACGCGTACGTGCTCCGAACGATCGGCAGCTCGGCCACCAAGGTGGGCGAACACCAACGGGGGGTGGCCCCGGGGAGCGGCTTCGCACCCCGCGAGCAGATGGTCCTCAGCCTGGTGGCCGCCGGGCTGTCGAACCGGGAGATCGCCCAGCGACTCTCCTACAGCGAGCGTACGATCAAGACGATCCTTCACGACGTCGTGATCAAATTGGGCGTGAAGAGCAGGTCGCAGGCTGTGGCGCTGGCGGTCCGCGAACGAATCATCTGACGACCCCGGACCTGGCCAGTGGCGGGAAGCTGGTCTACGATTGCCGGGGATAACGCACCGGGGGGTGACGAGTAGGTGGAGGGTTCAACGATCACGACGGGCGGAGCGGCAGCTCCCGCACCGACCGATCAGCGATCTAACGTGCGCCGGCGGTGGCTGGTGGTGGTCGCCTCGCTGGCGATCGGAATGGCTCTCGCCTTCGGACTCGGCTCGGTCGTCAAGAAGAGCTCCACCACGACGACGGCAGCGGGATCGGTCCAGTCGCCTGGTGCGAACGGCGCCGTGACGGCGACGGTGACCACGTTGGGCGCCTCGGCGGCGATCCCTGCGCTGAAGTCCCCGCCCAAGCCGAAGACCACTTCCTCAGCGTCCGCCGTCAGTCCGTCGACCGGCGGCGCGCCGACAGCTGCCCAGTCGACCCCGCCCCCGACCCAGGCCTCGCCGCCCCCGACCCAGGCGTCGCCGCCGCCGACTCAAGCCTCGCCGCCGCCGACTCAATCGTCGCCGCCGCCAACAACGACTGGTGTCGCGTCCGGCGGCGGCAACGGATGATCCGCTCGTCCGGACGCCGGCTCAGCCGAGCTCGTAGCCATCGTTGCGCAGCTGCGCAAACGTCGCTTTGAGCGCCTTGTCGGCGCCGGCAATCTGACTCTCGGCGGCCTTGTATGCGCCCTTGTTGTCGTGCGCAGCAGCGGCGGACAATGCCCGGTATGCGCCGGCCGCCTGCCGCAGCGCGGCCGCAATCGCCGCATTGGTGGCCGCAACGGCTGGCCCCGGCTGAAGCTTCGTGACGGTGCCCGCCGCCTCCTGATAAGCGTTGGACAGGGCGCGCGCCGCCGACGCCTGCCCGGACGGAAGCTTGGCTTGGGTCAGCTGGGCGCCAGCCGAGCCGCGGGCGTGTCCGAGCTTTGCGATCGCGGCGCTCAGCGCCGCCGCGTACGCGGGGCTGGAGGTCAGCGGCAGCTGCGGGCCGGAAAGCCTGAGTGATGAGAGGAGGCGCTCGCAGGCGGCGTTGAAGGCATCGGCGCTGGACGTCGGCAGCATGCAGGCCGCGATCACAGTCCCGGTATTGACGGTCGGAAGGGCATACACCGACACGGCCGTCGTCGTGTTCTGCGGCACGAGCTTGAGATACCGCTTGAACGTGTGCGGGCCGAGCGTGACGGTGGCTCCAGGCGGAGTGGTTCCCAGCGCTGTGATGAAGCTGGCGGGGAGAAGATCGGGCGGCGCCGCCGAGGTGCTGCCGAGCACGAGAGCGCCACCCGGCGCGGAACGCCGGGGCGTCAGCGTCACCGCGTTGGTGAGCTTCAGCGACGCGGCCGCGGACGGGACCTCCCCGGACCGCGCCCAATCCGACGGGAAGCTGATCTTCAGCGGCCCCGCCGATGCCGTCTGGCTCAAGGGCGCCGGTGGCCGCGTCGCGGTGTTCGAGCTGCTCGGGGCGATCAGAAAGCCGACGGCGGCGCCCACAACCAGGGCCGCTGCGGCGAGCGCCGCAAACGCCGCGCGGCCCCCGTGGCCACTTCGACGCGCCGCCGGCGCGGCCGTCGCCGCCACCGGTTCGGGCACCGGCGGCGCTACAGCCGGCTCGGACGCAGGCTCCGGTCGCAGCTCGTGCTCCTCTTCGGTTCCCGTCTCTGCGTCGGTCTCGGTCTCCGTCTCTGGAGATGGCTCGGGCTCACGGACCTGGTGAAGCGGGGCGTGTGACTGGATGCCCGGCTGCGCCTCGGGCTCGGGCTCCGAGTCGGCCAGAACCGGGGCCTCGGCGGGAACGTGCGGTTCAGGTTCCGGTGGCGCCACGGCCTCCGGCGGTGCCTCTGACGCCGGCGGCGGCACCGAAGGCTCGGGGGCCGCGGGCGACGGGTTGTAGGTCACGAAATCCGGCGCCGGCTCAGTCTCCGCGCGCTCGGCGACACCTGCCCCGGCGGCGGCCGCAGCGGCCGCGGCGGCCAATGCCGCCGCATCGGTCAAGGCCGCCTCGGCCGCGGGTGTCCTGGTGCCCGTCGGCTCAGCCGTCGGCTGCTCGGCTGCGGGTGTCGGCTGCTCGGCTGCAGGTGTGGGCTGCTCGGGTGCAGGTGTGGGCTGCTCGGGTGCAGGTGTGGGCTGCTCGGCCGGAGTCACCGGCGTCACCGGCGGAGTCGAACCAGGTGTCGCGTGGGGCGCCGGAGTCGGCGTCGGCGGCGGGGTCGTGGCCGGCGTCGCCGCAGCAGGCGGACCTCCCGGCACAGGTAGCGCCTCCGCGGGAGTGACCGGGGGCGCGACAGGCTGGCCGAGGGGCCGTCCAGGTGCGAACGTGACGAACTCGTCCTGCCCTTGGACCGCCTGGCTTGACCCGGGCGTCGGGGTCCGGATCGACGGCTGGCTCTCAAATGGCGCCGGTGTCAGCGGTAACGCCTGTTCGACCGCCCTCTGGTCCTCAAGCAGTCGGGCGTTCCGCCTCCAGAGCGGCCCCAGCAGACCGACAATGATCTCCTCGAGCGACTCCCAGGCGTCCAGCGCGTGGTGCACACGCTTCTGGGGATCCTTGACAAGAAGCGAGTCAATCCACGCCGACAGCTGAGGATCGACGTCTGGCTGGACTTCGATCGCCGACGGGATGCCCTCGCTAACGTGACGCATCAGGATCGCCATCGGGGCTTCCGTGTCGTGGAACGGGACGCGCCCCACAACCAACTCGTAGGTCATCACACCGACCGAGTACAGGTCGCTCCACGGCCCGATGTCGCCCGCCATCGCCTGCTCCGGCGCCATGTACGTCGGGGTGCCGACAGTCATCCCGGTGGCGGTCACGTATTGCGTGGCGGCCCGCTGTGTAGCGCGGGCGATCCCGAAGTCCGTGATCTTCATGCGCCCGTCGCTGGTCACCATGATGTTCTCGGGCTTGAGGTCACGGTGGACGATGCCGGCTGCCTCGCCGTGAGCGAGGCCGGCCAGAACCCCCTCCAAGACGCCGGCGATCTGGCTCAGCGTCAGACGCTTCATGTACGGGCGCAGAGAGCCGCGGGGCACGTACTCCATCGCGATGTACGGGATCGTGTTGTGCTCGAAGTACTCGTGCACAGTGACGATGTTCGGATGGTTCAGCGATCCGGCCAATCGCGACTCGCGGAGGAATCGATGCGCGTACTCGACCGAGCCGGCGTGGAACCGGCTCAGCTCCTTGAGCGCGACCTGACGGTCGAGGTCCGGCTGGCGCGCGACGTAGACGATCGCCATTCCACCGCGGCCGATCTCCCGCAGGACCTCGTACCGTCCGATGATTTGAGGAGAGCGCCCAGAGCCTCCGCGTTCGCTCTCTGTCATCTCCTCAGATCCCCGTCAATTGCCGCACCGTTAAAAGGGTGAACAAACCTCAATAGACCGGTCACAGCCGCCGTACCTTCGTCCCCGTACTCCGTGCGACTTCCACTATACCTGGCCCCCAATCACGTTCAGATGGGATCTTGCCGGGCGACACCGCGCGGGCGGCGAGGGGGAGTTGGCTTCAAACCTGGGCCCTCAGGCGCCGACGAGGGCGGGTCAGGCCGCGCTGCTCACGAACAGCTCTGCGGCTTCCGGGCACCTGGAGCCAGGCACAGCGTCACCGACTTCGGGACGCTCCGTGCCCGGATCGTGAAGACGAAGACCCGCCCGACCCTCGTGGCAGCGGTGATCACGATCTTGACCGAACCGCCAGGTTGCAGCCGGGCCCGGGCAAAGCTCCTCGCTAATTCGAGGCGTCGGCTGTGCGGCCTGAACGTCCGCTTGGCGAACGGGCAGCCGCCGCCGTGACAGCTGACGACCACCGTGGCGTGCGACGGTAGCCCGACGACGGCGAGCTGCTGCACAGTCGTGTGGCAGCTCCCGCTCGGCGTACAGGCCCAGCTCCACACGCCCCCCCTCGGAACGCTGGCGAGCACTCGCGGATAGGCAAACGTCACGGTGCGTGTCTGGGTCATGCTGCCGGTGAACGTGACCTGCGCCGGGACGTGGAGGAAGCGCCGCAGGAGGCGCTTGCCCATCCGGTTGAGGGTGAGGATGACCCTTGCGGTCGTTCCTGCAGCGATGCTGTACCCCGCGTGGGCGACGATCACGGTCGCGGAGTGCGCCTTCACCCGTGCGACCTCGCCGACGATCTTGTTTCCCACCATGCGCAGCCGCGTCGTCGCCACGAGGTCTCCACTGCACATCTGGCCGCTGATCCCAGCGCAGGCGACGACAAAGGTGGTGACAGAGCCCGCAAAGGACGTCCCCAGCCGCTGAGCGGTTGGCGGCGGCGGCGGCGCGATCGTGATCGCCACCGCGCCGCCGGCGGACACGCCATCGGCGTCGGTGACCGTGAACACGGGTTGATAGCTTCCGGCCGTCGACGGAGTCCCGGTGATGGTGCCGGTCGCGGGGTTGAGCGAGAGTCCGGGCGGCAGCCCGGACGCTGCCCACGTGTAGGCGGGGGTCCCGCCGCTCGCCCGTACCCCTCCGCTGTACCGCGAGGCCACCTGGCCGGCGGGCAGCGAGGAACTGGCGACAGCGAGGTCGGCAACCAGAGCGAGTGAATGGAATGCGAACGCGCCGGCGCTCACCCCATCGATCGTGGTGCCGGCGGGCAGCGGCACCAGCGTCGGCGTCGGCTGGGGGTTGCCCGCGGTGTCGAAGCCGAGCTCACCAAAGCCGTTGAAGCCCCAGGCGTACAGTTGGCCGCTTGACGTGACCGCGAGGCTCCGGTTGAACCCTGCTGCGACGCTCACGACGCCCCCGGTCGCGCCGGGCAACGACAGAAGGTTCGGCGTCGGATGGGGATTGGTGTCAGGCGGCAAGCCGATCTCCCCGGAGTCGTTGTCGCCGAATACATACAGCTGGCCCGTCGACGTCGCTACCAGGCTGAAGGAGTCGCCGGCGGCCACTCGGACCGGCGGACCGGTCGCGCCCGGCAGCGCGATCTGGAACGGCGAGGGGTTGGGAGTACTGTCCGCCGGGTACCCGAGCTGCCCGCGCTGATTGTCGCCCCAGGTGTAGAGCTGGCCGCTCGACGTGATCGCCAGACCGAAGTCGGGGCCTTCGGCGATCTGGACGACCGGGCCGATCTCGGCCGGAAACGCGATCTGCGTCGGCGGGTTGGCGACGTCGGTGTTGTCGTTGGTGGCGTTGCCCAGCGCTCCGAAGTTGTTGTCGCCCCACCCAAAGACCTGGCCGGTGGCGGTCAGCGCGAGGCTGGAGTTGGCGCCGGCGGCAACCTCCACAATCGGACCGTTGGCCCCCGGGATGGTGACCAGCGTCGGCGTCGGATGCGGGTTTGTATCCGCCGCGTAGCCGTTCTCGCCGAAATCGTTGTCGCCGAACGTGTACAGCTGGCCGGTCGTGGTGAGCACCAAGCTGTAGTTCTCCCCGGCGGCGACGACCGACGGCGGACCGCTTGCCCCGGGCAACGAGACCTCCGCCGGCGTCGGGTTGGGGTTGCTCGTACCGGCGTTGGTGGAGTATCCGAGCTGCCCACGGTCATTCTGGCCCCACGCGAAGAGCTGCCCGGTCGAGGTGACCGCCAGGGAATAGTACGAGCCGACGGCCATGAGTTTCACCGGTCCGGTTGCGCCCGGCAGTGTTACCGGGGTTGGGGTGGGATTGGCGCTGTTCGTACCGAGATTGGATGTGTTCCCCAACTCGCCTTCGAAGTTCGACCCGAACGACAGCACCTGTCCCGGGCTCGTCCCCGCCCACGCAACCGGCGTCCACAGGACGGCTCCGAGCACTACTAACACCGACAGGACAGAACCGCCCCATCCCCGCACGCGGCGACCCGACGCACCGCGTCCTGGGTTACCCCGGTGGACCCCCATGGGCGTGGCATATCAAATCGTTGAGTGCGCGTCAAGACGCCGTCAACTTCCCGGACACCGTCTCGTCCGCAACGCCTTGCACCGGCGGAGGATTCGGCAATCCTGCCGGCGGGTGACGGCGACAGCTCGGCCGGCCTGCGCGCCATCTGCTCACTGGCGCCGGGCGGCGTCTGCACCATGGCCTAAGCCGAGTACCGCGTCTCCGGAAGCGCCTGGCTGCGCGCCCGGGCATCGACGAGGCCTGCAGTCCGCACGCCGGGCTGGTCAACCGGTGTTGATGTCGCCGCCCTCCAGGGGTTCAGCCCACCCGAGGGGCGACAACCGGCAGCTTCTCGCCGTTTGGATTTCCCTCCCACCTCGCGTAGTGCGCATCGCCCTTTGCATCGCCGCGCGCCTGCGAGACCCTGACGGTCTCACTTCTGATCTTGAACGGCTGTCCGGCCAGCTTCGATCCCACCCAGGTGCGAAACGACCCCTTCTCGGTCCGGCCAGGTTCCCCCTTAGCGCTCGCCGCACGCGTGTCGAAGTCCCAGTAGTCGTACCACCACATGCTGCCGTTGAACGACCACTCGGCGTTGGTCCCGTCGGCGTCCGGATTCCAGACCGACAGTTTTCCCCAAGCGTTGCCGGTGAAGTCCCCAAGGGTGCCGCTCGTATTACACAGTGCAATCAGGTCGAAGGAGACATCTGAATCAATCGTCCGCCCAGGATGGCCGCTGTCGGCTGCGATCTCCCTACCCAAGGTGTCGACCATCCTCAAGAATTGAGGCGAACGCTTGGTATTACCGAGGTCGATCAACGCGTTGCACTGCCTCATCTCCTCCTTGCTCAGCAGGTAGTCCTTGCCATCGCCCCGCATGTAGTGAGCGATCAGGTTCTTGGAGACCTCCATCGGGAAGTCCGCCTTGAGCACCTCTTCGACCCCGCGCCACTCGAGTTCTCCGATGCCATAGAGCAGATCCGTCACTCCCGGGCCTCGCGGCACAACGCTGCGCATGAGCTTGGCCGTCGCCCGGGTCCCAGCCGCGCGTTGCAGCCGAAGCACGGCCTCGGTCATAGGGAGCTGCGTGCCCTCGATTCGCGCCGCCGCGGCTGGGATCTCCTCGCTCTCGGCCTTGTAGCTGCGCTCCGCTACCCCACGAGCATAGGTGCGGTGCCAGCGCCTGTCCATCCACCGAAGTCGGTAGCCGCAGCGCGGCCATTTGCGCGTGCTATGACCGGTGAAGCGCCGGCGCGACGGCGGCTGGCCGGCGTTGGCACGGCAGCTCATGATCGCCCAATGGTCTGGAGTCGCGCCCGACGAGGCGCCGGAAGTGCTGACATCTGATGATCGCTGGTGACTGGCCAGGATCACGCGCGCCAACGTGTCTGCGACCTGCACGACCCCAGCTGCAAGGAGGGCAGAAAGCCCCTGGAAATACCCAAGCCCTCTGACGGACTCGAACCGTCGACCCCTTCCTTACCATGACCCCGCGGGGGTTGCTGGGCGTTTTGCGGATCCCGATTTATGCTGCAAACACGGGCTTTCGTGATTCGGATGCAGACGGCTGTGGCCGCTTTTGTGCTGGCTGTGGTTTCCATAGAGTTTCCATACGGCAGCCTCCTCGTTTGGACCCCGGCGCGTTCACGGACGCGGCAGCCGGCCGTTCACAGCGGCGACCAGTTCGCGCATCTGCGCGATAACGAGCGCGGCGGAATCGGCCTCGCGGTCGGTGACGTCTCGGTCAGCGCGCTCGAGCACCGTCTCGAGACGCAGAGCCTCGGCGCCGGCCGAGGCGAGAGCCACCGAGTCGTGCTCGGTCTCCTCCAATAGCCGTGATCGTTCATGCTCGCCGCCGACGAACTCATCGGGATGTGTGTCGCGAAGAAGACTGCGGATGACCAGAAAGGCGGTCAGCAGCTCTTCGCGGTCCCGACGAAGCCCTGCGGCAAGTTCGCTTGACCAGGGCGGAGGCATGCTCCGACTCTGGCAAGCTGCTCGGTCGTCTCGCTACGGCTACTCGGTCGAGCGCCGACGGGCGATGATCCCCTCGACAGCCTCGACGAAGATGGGCGGCTCGCCCCGCACGAGCTCCCGCAGCTCGGTTTCGCTCATCTCGTCGATCTTCGTGAGCGCTGCCCGTACGCCCTTGTCAGTGACCTCGACCAGCTGCAGCCCGCGGTCAGGTTGCTCACTCGCCATGCCCCTAGGGTACCTCGCCGTCAGACCGACCCCATAACGGCGAGCCAGCCTGGACCATCCAGCGGCGCCGCCGATCGACGGCGACTCGGGATTGGCTCAATCCGAGCCGTGCTCGCCGTCGAGCGCTACGCGGAGCGCGCCTTCGTACTCGGCCGCCATCCGCGACCGGCGAAGGGCCCGCCGGCGAGCGTCTGCCACCTCTCGCACGTACACCGTCCGCGTCACCGTGCCATCCCTGTGGCCAAGCAGAAACGCGACCTCGTCGACGCTTTCCCCGGCGAGGAGCGCCCGCGATGCGACGGTGTGCCTGAAGGAGTGCATCGAGGGGAGAACTCCGCGTGGGACCCGGACAGGCCTGCCGTCCGCATCGACTTCGTGAAGCATCGGGAAGGTGGGCTGTCCCGCCGCGTCCACGGCGCGCTCCTGCGCCTCCCTGAGCGCTCGAGAGACGTTGCGCTGCTGCAATGGCCTGCCCGTGCGTGCCGCGAACACGAACTCGATCGGCGCGCAGTACCTCACCGCGAGCTTGTGCCGGCCGAGCACGAGCGCGAGTTCCCGGGGGATCGGCACAGTGCGGGCGGACCCGTCGGTCTTCATCGGTCGCCGGTTGCCGTGCCGGTCGACTTGGCACCCGAACTCGATCTCGGCTTCGTCGAGATCGTCGATTCGCATGTCGGCCCACGTCAGTCCGCATAGCTCCGAGATCCGCGCCCCAGTCACCGCGGCGACCGCGAACAACGTCCGGAACGGCTCATGTGCCGCCGCGATCGTCTGCTCGAGCTGCTCGCCGACGAAGATCGGACGGCGCTTCGCCTGCGAGATCTTCGGACGTTCGGAGGAGAGCATCAGCGTCGTCGGGATCCTTCCGTTCCATCCCAACCGCCGAGCAGCGAACTTGTAGATCCTCCCGATCACTGCCACTGCGACAGCGATCGTCGCCTCGCTCCTGGCTTCGGTGCGCAATTCCCGGACCAGCTGGGCCAGATCATCAGCGGTGATGCCGTCAAGTCGTCTCGCGTCGAACCGGGGCCGAAGATGTCGGTTCACGATGCATCGGTACTTCGCCTGCGTGGTGTCGCGAAGGTCGACCACCGGCCCCTCGAGCCACCGATCGGCAGCCTCCCCGAATCGCAGCTTCGGACTGGAAGCGACGGTCTCCCCGCGAGCCCGGCGCGCAGCAAGGTCGTCTCGTAGCTTGCGGGCCGCGAGGATCCCGCCGTCAACGGTTCGCCAGCGCAGCCGGCTGGATTCGTCCCTGAAGCAGACCTCGAGGACTCCGGTTGAACGGCGGTAGATCGCGCGCTCTACCCGCACACGCCGAGGAGCCGGTGACGAGTCAGCCATCGTGTCGGCTCCGAATGCCGACCACCGTTGCGGAGCCTCGACGCCGCCAGACATCCAGATCCGACCTCCGGAAGAACAGCTTGCATCCGGCGCCGGCCTGCTCGGCAGGAATCGCGCGTTCGGCAGCCAGACGGCGCAGGCTGTCGCGATGGATCCCGAGGTACTCAGAGGCACCGCGCGTATCGAGCCAGTCATCGACGGCGGTCTCCTGCCGTGCGAGCCGATCGATCACCTTTGCCGCGACCAGATCGGCCAGATGCGCCAGTAATTCGTCGACGATCGCGTTGCCGGTAGGCGCCTGGCTTGTGCTGGCGAGGATCGCCGGATGAGGATCGAGACGGAGCTTGGCAGCCGGCACCATCTCCGCACTTGCGTACGCTTGCATTGTCGGGACCTCCCACAAGGTCTCGGCCAGACCCCGGGGTGTCGCAAGCACCGCCGGGGTCGCCTGTTTTGTTTTGCACGTGTAGACTACACTCTGGTCCGGACGGAATTGATCACACGCGTAGACAGCGCATCCGGTAGGCCCACTAGGCTCGTCCCATGCCCCGCCGCGTAGCCCTTGAAGACCTCATCGACGCGCATGACGTCGCACGCATCCTCGGACTCTCCCATCGCAACACTGTGAGCCTCTACATGCGCCGATATCCGGAGATGCCGCGACCGGTCCTGGATCTCGGCCGCGGCCGGCCAAGCCTCTGGCTACGACCGGAGATCGAGCGTTGGCATTCTCGCCAGGAGGCGCTCGGGAAGACGCGTCCGAGGCGTGGGTTTGCTCGCTGACGAGGCGGGTGGTCCGAGGCCGGTCGGGTTGCCGTTCTGAAGGATGTTCTCGATGTGCGTGCGATTCCCCCTGAACCGCAAATCATCCACTCACCGGCGGGAGACGGGCCCGGACGGGCCGTCTCCCACCGGGGAGTAACCCCCCGGGAGGGGCGTTTGAAATGCTGGTGCGTCTCGCGTACCGCCGCGCCCGTCGACCCTGTAGGCCGGCCGGACGAGGCCCTCGGCGCGGTCTTGGACAGGACCAGCGTCACGAGCACGATCGCCTTCATGTCCGAGCGCTCGTCCGGCCCGTCGTCGGCTGAACTCTCCTACGTCGCCAATCCGATCGTGAGGTCCGAGGCAGGCGACCGATGAAAGCGGTCGTGCGCGCCGGCGCCGGCCGGGGGTTGCCTCACGCCTACAGCGGTCACACGCCGTGACCGCGTTGCGCTCGAGATGACGGCGAGCCCGAGCCGAGGTGCACCCGTTCGGTCGCCTTGTCGACCGTGACGACGACCTTCCCGAGGGCATGACCATGACCGACGTAGGCAAGCGCATCGGGTACCTCGTCGAGTCCGTACGTGCGGTCGATGTGGATCGCGACGTTCCCAGCGATGCACAGCTCGGCGAGGGCCGCGAAATGAGCGGGGCCTTCCCGCACAGCGAGTATGCCCATCCGACGGTTGGTTAGGCGGCCGACGACCCAGCCGACGGTCATCACCCGCACCAGCGCTCTTACGGGCCCTCCGACGCAGCGATAACGGCCGCCGGGGGCGAGTGCACGGCGGTAGGCGAACACCGAGCGGGTCGCGACCAGATCGAGGATCAAGTCGTAGGGGAGCTCGGACTGGGTGAAATCCGCTTCGCGGTAGTCGATCACATCATCCGCGCCGAGCGCCCGCATGAACTTCAGTTTGGCGACGTTGTCGACTCCGGTCACGTGCGCCCCCAGCCGCTTGGCCAACTGGACCGCGAACGAACCCGAGCCGCCCCCGGCCCCGTTGATCAGCACCCGGTGTCCAGCCGCGGCGCCTGCGGTTCCTTGCAGCGCGATGGCTCCCGCTTGAGGGATCGTCGATGCCTGCGCGAAGGTCAGCTCTGCCGGCTTGTGGGCGAGGGCTGATTCGGCCGCGACGGCGTACTCGGCGAAGCCGCCCTTCAGCGCCAGGTTGTCACCGTATACCTGGTCACCGGTTCGGAACCGAGTCACGCCCTGGCCGACCGCCTCAACCCACCCGGCGATGTCGGAGCCCAGCGTGCGGCGCGCGGGCGAACGCAACCCGCCCAGCCGGGCGTACATCGGCGAGCCGCGCAGTGTCTCCCAGTCGCTGAGGTTGACCGATGTTGCCGCGATCCTGACCAGCACCTGCCCCGGGGCCGGAGTCGGGATGGCGATATCGTCAACCCGCAGCGCGGATGGCGGCCCGTACCGCTCGTAGACGACGGCCCTCACGTCCGCTTGACGCTGCCAGCCGTAGACGCCCCCGCCTCGAACGAAGCTGCCGGCACAGCCGGGCGGACCCTTTCAACCGGATCTTCAGGGCCGGGCCCATCCTCGGCTCGACGCGTGAGGCCGCTCGCACTGCCATCTGCTCTCCGGCTACTGCGCGGCTCGAAAACAACGACCGGGGTTTGCGCGGGTCGGCGCGCTGCATAGGCATCGAGGTTCTTGTCGATCTGTTGCCATCGAGCCCACAGACGGGCACGCTCGTCACCGTGTGCCGCTCGGCCGGTGACCTGGCGGGGCCCGTCCACGAGATCCACGCTCACGTCGGGATGTGCTTGAAGGTTCAGCCACCAGGCCGGTTCGGCGTTGCCCCAGCCGTTCATGGCCATGGTGACGAGGTTCGGGCCATCCTCAAAGTAGCCGACCACGACCGGGTGGACTCGGCCGGTCCGCCGCCCGATGGTCCGAAGGCACATGGCGCCCCAACCGCCGGGCTTCGGCCGCCAAAGACCGAATCTGCCCCTCGTCGCGCGGTACACGCCGCGGTGGATGATCCAGAAAAGCCGGATGAACCAGCGGGGAGGAAGCGGCGCTTTCTTGGGCCTCAGCTCAGGCATGTCATAGATGATGGTCGCGCCCGGCAGGCTCGACCGTCATGCGGGAAGTTGGGCACGCACCGCCGGACAACTACGGAGGTCAATTAGCCAGGCCCTTGGCCACAACCGGGACTGCCACTTTGGGCAGGGGAAGCGAAAGTGCTCAGCCACTGCGCGGCTTGAGTTGCGTCGCGGCTCTCAGCACCCGGGGTCCGGGCCGGTCGGATAGCGTGAGCCCTGGCTACTCACGACGTTTCTCTCAATATCACGAAGCCTACCCCGGCCGGCAACGTGGACATCGAGGTCCCGGTTCGCCGGAATGGCCGAGCATTCGGCAACGTCAAGATCAGCAAGGGCGCGATCGACTGGATGCCGGCGAACAAGAGCAAGACCGCCTACTACCTCGACTGGACCGACTTCGCCAAGAGGTCATGGCCAGTACGGGCGTCCGGTGTAGCTGCCGCTTCGGTAGGACCAGCAGTCGCCGACCTGTCCGCTCGCATGTTGCCGGCTGCGATCATCCCATCCTCGCCAAGGCGATCGCCGCCCCACACTGTGAGCCGAGGTGTAAGCGATCGTCCGGAGGGCGTTCGCTCCTAGTGCGAGTGCCTGCCCTAGTAGGGCAGCGGCCGACTTCATTGGCTGCCGCTCGTCTCATGAAGGCGTTGCTCGTAGGCGTCGACAGCGGCATGGACGGTGGGGTAGAAGTGGCTCGGCTTGAGCGGTCCGATCAGCTCGTAGCGCTCGAGCTTCGCCCGGACGGGATCCTTGAGCTCGGCGAAGACGATCGAGATGCCCTCGGCGTTGAGTTCTTCGTCGAGTGCGAGCAGCATGTCGGCGGCGGTCGTGTCGATGTCGGTGATCGGCTCGGCGGCGATGATGATCCAGCTGGGTGGCGGATCGGCCGCGGCGAAGTGGCGCAGGTGCTCGCGGAACGTCCGGGCGTTGGCGAAGAGCAATGGCGCGTCGAACCGGAAGATTACGAGGCCTGGAGGGACCGCGGCGTCGGGATGCTGCTGGCGGTCGTGATAGCCCCGCAACCCGGGCACCCGCCCGAGCGTCGTGTGATACGGCCACCAGACATGGCGGAATACGTCGAAGATCGAGAATGCGACGGCGATCCCGATGCCAGGCAGCACGCCGAGGAGTGCCACGCCCAGGAGCGCGGCGATCGACAGCGCGAAGTCGCTTCGTCGCTGGCGCCACAGCCGGACCGTTGCCGGGATGTTGGCCAGCGACAGCGAGGCGGCAATGACCACCGCGGCGAGCGTCGGTTGGGGAAGGTCGCGCAGCAGCCCGGGGACGAGCACCAGCATCAGCACGATCAGCGCTGCCGCCACGACTCCAGTCAGCTGCGTCTTGGCGCGGGCCTGTTCGGCGACCGCCGTGCGTGAGGCGCTCGTGCTGACCGGGAACCCCTGGAAGAAGCCAGCCGCCACGTTCGCGGTGCCGATTCCGATCATCTCGCCGTTGCCGTTCACCTCCTGGCCCGTGCGGGCCGCGAACACCGACGCGGTCGTAATCGTGTCGGTGAGTGCAACGAGCGCGATGCTGGCCGCGCCCGCCGCGAGCAGCGGCAGGTCGGACACATGTGGTGCAGGGACCGTGAACGGGGGGAAGCCCTGCGGCAGCGTCCCTACGAGCTTGACGCCGTGGCTGGCGAGGTCGAAGGCCACCGAAGCCGCGATCGAGGCGATGACCGCGACGAACACTCCCGGCACTCGCGGCAGCAGGCGGCCGAGCGCCAGGATCAGGACGAGGCTTCCACCGCCGACTGCGACCGCGGCCGGCACCGCCCTTCCCGCGGCGAGCCCGTCAGCGAAGGCGCGAGCCTCGTCGATCAGCCCGTTGGCGCTGACCGAGAAGCCGAAGAGTCTCGGCAGCTGCCCGACCAAGATGATGAGCGCCAGGCCGTTCATGTAGCCGATCTGCGTCGGCTTTGAGAGCAGATCGGCGATGAAGCCGAGCTTGGCGACAGCCGCGATCAGCATGAGCGCGCCCACCATCAGGGCAAGCGTCGAGGCGAGCGCGATCGCTCGCTCTGGACTGCCGTTCGAGCCGATGATCGCGACGATCGTGGCGGCGATGATCGACGCGAGTGCCGAGTCCGGGCCCAGCACGAGGATCCGCGACGGACCGAACACCGCGTAGGCCAGCAGGCACGTGACGCTCGCATACAGGCCCGTGATCGCGGGGAGGCCCGCAAGCTCCGCATACGCCATCCCTTGCGGCACCAATAACGTCACCAGCACCAGCCCGGCGACGATGTCGCGGGGCAGCCACGAGCGGCGGTAGCCGGCGAGGGCTCGCGCCCCAGGAGGCCAGTGCGAAGCGGTCACGGCTCCTTCCCGATCACGAGCCGACCAGGCAGCCGTACGCCTCAACCGGCTTACGCTGGAGCTCGACGTGCTGGGGACGAGCGCTAACGGCGACCTGGGTCATCGGCACCGACGCTAAGCCAACACAGAGATGCGATCAACTGTCAGGGCCCGCGGCCCGACGCGTGGGTTGCACGGAGCAAGTGGAGGCGTCCAGAGGTTGCAGCGCCAGAGCAGCAGCCACCCGGCCGTCGATCGCGCTGCCGGTATCGGACATTCGGCCAGCGAGACCGACCTGGACCGCTGGGCATGGTCACAGCTCGAGCCGTGGCTCCAGTTGCGCACCACCCTGCCCGTCGGGCGACTGTTCTGCGTTCTACGCGGACCGACTCCGGGCCGGTCGTGCGCGCCGGCGGGCATCCGCAACCAGCTCCAGCATGTGGCGGTCGCGGCCGGGGTCCGGCGCCGGTTCGCACCGCATCAGCTGCGGCACGCGCACGCGGTTGAGATGTCGCGCGAGGGGATCTCGCTGATCGTGATCCAGCGCCAGCTCGGTCACGCCGACCTCGCGATCACATCCCGATACCTGCGCGGGATCGACAACACCGAAATCATCCAAGCCGTCTACCAACGACCCGAACCCATGATCCCCGCCGGTCGACAACTCCTACCTGAACGCTGATCGCCGCCGGGGCGCTGACGACGCCGGCGCTGTGAGGCCGCGGACGTGTCACGGCCTCACGCGCCATTTGGAGCGGCAGGAAGCGGACCTGAGGCGGGCTGACACCGGCGAGAAGGTCTGCGCTCCAAACGTCGTCGCCGCGCTCGTCCCCCCGCCGGGCGAGCGGAAGGATCAGCGGTCGTCCGGTGGCTACGAGACCGCACGAGGCGAGATGTTGCCTTCTTTGTCCGTCGGAACCTCTACCGTCAGACTGCTGAAGCCCTACCAGACCTCGTCATCTTCGAGGCGATGCGGCTCGGGTACATCGAGGCGATCAACCGCTTCGACGCGGCCGCCAACGAGAACGATCCCGTCGGCAGTTACACCGCGCCGTTCGAAGCGCTGAATTGGGCCGCCGCGCTCGACGACAGAACGGCCGCCCATCTCGTACTCGACGGCAAGCCGGCGAAGTACCGATGGCGCCAGGCATCCCCAACGCCGAGGTCATGGCGGAATTCGATACGTGCGAAACAGCGTTCATCATCAGTGGAGCGACGCGGTCGTGCGCCGCCCGGGCGCCATGCTCCCGCGAAGCTCCCCTTCGCGCTGAGCGAATGGGTCTGGCGGCCCGCCGACCAGCTTCCTCCGCCTCCGCGAGACAGAAACCGCACGCCGAGTCCGAGAAGCTCTAGCGCGAGCCGATGGAAGGCCGCCCGGTCAGGCTTTACCTCGACGTCCTCGGCGGCGTCTTCTTGACGCTTCAATACCTACTCGAGCCGTACAGAATCCGCGATGTCCCCGGGCCGGTCGACGAATATCAGCTTCCCGAGGACGAGGCGGGGGGTCCCTCCCGACTGAGGAGTCGGCGCGCCGCGGGCGTCGGAAGCTCCATGGCCGCCCTTGCTCAGATCGAATCCGGGGAGTGCCGGCAAGTGTGTTTGGCGGACTCGCAACGGCGAGCGCAGCGGTTTCCGAAACGCCCTTCAGTGGGAATCGAGCACGGATTGTGGCGTTTCCCGGATAGAGCTTCGTGCCGGACGTGGGAGGGTTCGGGTCTGGAGAAGCCGCGCAGACGGTTCTGCTCGGCTGGCCGGTTGTCTAGTC
>CAWJOS010000003.1:0-219742 GCA_963844555.1 uncultured Solirubrobacteraceae bacterium | reverse complement strand
CAGACGTTGACCACGAACGTGCTCCCTCCCCGGCTGAGCTTCCTGCGCAGGCGCGAGGCGTGGGAGTCAAGCGTGCGCGTCGGCACGACCGATTGAAACCCCCAAACGCCCCGCAGAAGCTCCTCGCGCGTGAAGACGCGGGTCGGCTCGGAGGCCAGCGTCCGCAGGAGCGCGTACTCCTTCTTGGACAGGTGGAGGCGCTCGCCGTCCAGCCACACCTCGCGGGCGACCGGATCGACCTCCAGGGCGCCGACGCACACACGTCCGAGCCGGGCGCGTGTCCGAGTGCGCCGCAGCAGCGCCTCGATTCGGCCCCGCAACTCGCCATACGAGAAGGGCTTCGGCAGGTAATCGTCGCATCCGCGTTCGAACCCGCGGATGCGGTCAAGCTCGCCGGCGCGGCCGGACAGGATGAGGACCGGCAGCTGGGAGTCGAGCCCTCCCCCGTTCTCGCTGGACTCGCGGAGCTCGCGCAGCAGGTCGAGCCCGTCGCGATCCGGGAGCCCCAGGTCGAGGATGGCCAGCTCCGGAGAGTGGCTGGCGATCATGCGCCGGCCCTCGGCGCAGCAGCGCGCCTCAAGCGGCTCATAGCCGTCGGCGGCCAGGTTGTCGGCCAGGAAACGACGCGTCGCAGAGTGGTCCTCTACGATGAGAATCGCCGGTAGATCGCGCTCCATATGGGCATGAGCCCCGGGCGCGACGCCCCTCTCCCCCTCGCGTCTGCAACATCGCGTTCAGATCTCCCGGCCGGGGAGGAATCACACATATGATGCCGACGCGATGTACCGACGCGGCAACTACAGCTCGGGCGACGACTTCGTCCTCGAGTACGGAGAACTGCGGTTCACGTTCAACGAACGGGACTTCCGCGAGCGCTGCGAGCAGTCGGCGCGCAAGCTCGGCTTTCTCGCCGATTCCGTCGAGGAGGACGAGGCCGAGGACCTCATCAACCTCGTCGTCAACGGCGAGGTCACCGACCCCGCCTCCGGCCTCGGCGAGCACGTCAACGAGTGCTGGGCCGAGCTGGTGGGGCCGTCCGAGCGCTCGCTCGTCCACTGGCTGCGGCGACTGATCTTCCGCGGCGCCTGGCTGGACCAGCGCGTCAAGGAGGGCGAGCTGGATATCGCCTTCGACGCGGACACCCACACCTTCCTCTACGTCCAGCCGGACCGGGACGACGAGCCGATCGAGCTCGCGCCGGAGCCGAGCTGGAACCGCGTCGCGTACCAACGCCGCTGACGCTTTCCGGGGGGTCCGTCCCGACCCGGGCCCGGCTCGCGGGTTTCATGGTCTGTGCCGTGGTGCGTGCTCCTGTGACCGGGGCGAGACGGCACTGGTGATGGAAGGACCGGCCCGCCGGGCCACCCGCCGCCAGGGAACGGGTCAGCCGCCTGAGCCCCGCAGCGCAGCGACGTCCTGCTCGCGCGGGGCGGGGTTGTCGAGCAGCAGGCGCGGGATGGTCACCAGCCGGTAGCCGCGGGCGCGCAGGCCACGCACGATCCGCGGGAGGGCGGCGACCGTCTCCGAGCGGTTGCCGCCGGCGTCGTGCAGGAGGATGATCGCGCCGGGCCGGGCGCCGGCCAGTGTGCGCTGGACGATCACGCCCACGCCCGGCTGGAGGTAGTCGCTGGTGTCGGTGCTCCACAGCACCATGAGCATCCGGTACTTCTTCAGCAGCGACAGCGTCGCCGCGTCCCAGAGCCCGTACGGCGGGCGAAACAGCCGGGGGAACGGGGCGCCGTAGGCCCCGGTCGCATCCACCTGCTGCAGCAATTGGCTCTTCTGGGCCCGGCGGGAGAGCTGCGACATCGGCGCGTGGCTCTCCGTGTGGTCGCCGATCGGATAGCCGCGGGCGACGATCGCCGCGGTGGCCGCGTGGAAGTACCGCTCCTCGATTCCCACCTCAAAGAAGGTGGCCGGCACGTGCAGGCGCTCGAGCTGGCGCACGATGGCGGGCGTGTACGGCCCAGGGCCATCGTCGAAGGTCAGCGCCACCTCCCGGTGCTGGGATCCGGCGATCCGCACGTAGGGGGTGTAGGCGAGGGTGCGGTTGATGGCAGCCGTCTCGGCGCCGGCCTCGGCCGCGGCCAGCGACCCCGGGCCCCTGCTGGCCAGCCGCCGGATCTCGGCGAAGTACGCGTGCGGGGATGCGGCGGTCACCTGCGCGCCGGCGCTCGCCGAGCGTGACGCCGCCCCCACCAGCGCGCCCACCAGCAGCGCGAAGGTGGCCAGGACCAGCAGGGCACTGGCGCGGCGGCGCCGATGGAGCACTTCCCGCGTCGGCGGGACCGGGGCGAGGGCACGTTCCGGGGGCACCGTCAGGTGCGGGCCGCCCCCGGTTGCGGAATATCCCTCGTCCATTCCTCGGTGCCCCGCGCATATCATGCCGGGCCGCGCCACAGCGCGTCGGCCAGTCATGCGATTAGGCTGCATTCTCCATGACGGCGACGATCTGGCTGGTCATCCCCACCTACAACGAGCGTGAGAACCTGGCGAGGATCGTCGACGCCTCCGCAGCGGAGCTTGAGCGGGTCGCGCCCGGCGACTTCCGGATCCTGATCGTCGACGATAACTCGCCGGACGGCACCGGCGCGATCGCCGATTCGCTGGCCGAGGCGCACGACTGGGTCGAGGTGCTTCACCGCGCCGGCAAGAGCGGCCTGGGCCAGGCCTACCTGGCGGGGTTCGCCCGCGCCCTGGACGGCGGCGCCAAGCTGGTGCTGGAGATGGACGCCGACTTCTCCCATGATCCCGGGTATCTGCCGGAGCTGATCGCCGCCGCCGAGCACGCCGACCTGGTGCTCGGCTCACGCTACGTGCCGGGCGGCGGCGTGCGCGACTGGGGATTGGTCCGGCGGCTGATCAGCCGCGGCGGCGGGCTGTATGCCCGGCTCATCCTCGGCGTCGGCGTCCGCGATCTGACCGGGGGCTTCAAATGCATCCGGCGCGAGGTGCTGGAGGCCATCGACCTGCCTAGCGTCCGCGCTGAGGGGTACGTATTCCAGATTGAGGTCACCTACCGTGCCATCCTTGCCGGCTTCACCGTCCGAGAGATTCCGATCGTGTTCGCGGACCGCACCAGCGGAAGCTCGAAGATGTCGACGACCATCGCGCTCGAGGCGATGCTGCTGGTGCCCGTCATGAAGCGCAACGCGACCGCCGCGCTGGCGCGCTCGCGCGAGACCCGTGCCCCCGCCATCCGTGAAACCCGGCAAAATTGATTAACGCGATCACAATGTTGACCAAACGGCCGCAGGTTTCGCACCGGGCATGCTGAACGAGATGAGCACGAGCAACCCCCTCAGCGTCTCGCCCCAGAGCGCTCTCGACCTCACCGTCGGGCTCGATGCGGGCAGTGATCGCACCACCAGCCGCCGGGGTTTCCTCGCCATCGCGGGCATGCTCATCTGCGGCGCCGCCATCGCCGTCGGCGCCGCCCACACGACCGCGCTCCTCCCCCAGTCCGTCCAGTTCGTCCCGGCCAGCCTCGGCGGCATGTTCGACGGGGTGGGGCTCGACCTCCACACCGTCGGCGCGATCGTGGCGCTGGCGCTCTTCTTCGTCGCCTACGCGTTCACAGTCTCCCTCAGCGCCCAGCTGTCAGCCCGCGTCGTGCTGGGGGCCATCGCGCTGCTCACCCTGCTCGTGCTGGTCGCCCCGCCGCTGGTGTCGACCGACATCTTCAGCTATCAGGCGTACGCCCGCATGGGGGGCCTGTACGGGATCAACCCGTACACGCACGGGCCGTACGCGATCTCCTTCGACACCGCTCTGTTCCCGTACGTCGGGTCCAAGTGGTCGTACATCCCCAGCGCCTACGGCCCGGTGTTCACGGTGTTCAGCTACCTCATGGCGCCGTTCGCGGTCGCGGCCAGCGTCTTTGCCTACAAGGCGATCGCCGCGGTCTCGTGCCTCGCGCTCGTCGCGTTGGTGTGGCACTGCGCCCGCCTGCGCGGCAAGGACCCGGTCCGCGCCGCGGCGCTCGTCGGGCTCAACCCGCTTGTCGTCATCTACGGCGTCGGCGGCGGGCACAACGACCTCCTCATGCTCGTCGCGCTCGTCGGCGGGCTCTACGCCGTCCTGGCCTCACGCGGGCGCCTCGGCGGCGGGCTGATGGTGCTGGCCAGCGGGGTCAAGCTGACCGCCGGGATCCTCCTCCCGTTCGCCGTCCTCGCCGACGGGCGCCGCCGCGGGCGCGGGCGCCGGGACCTGCTGGTGGGGGCCGGCATCGGCCTGGCGATGGTCGCCGTCCTCAGCCTCGCCGTGTTCGGCTCGCAGTCGGTCGACATGCTGAAGACGATCAACCAGAGCCAGAGCGAGGGTGACTGGCAGACGCTGCCCGGCTTCCTGGGCGCCGGGCTTGGGCTGGTGACCGTCGGCCACATCGTCAGCTACGTGCTGGCCATCGCCTTCATCGCCATCACCTGCCGCCTGCTGCTGCGCGTCTGGCGCGGTGAGATGGACTGGATCGACGGCGCCGGCTGGGCGACGCTGACGATGCTCCTGGCGTCGAGCTCGCTGCTGCCGTGGTATGTCGGCTGGCTGCTGCCGCTGGCGGCGATCGGCCATGACCGGCGGCTGACCAAGTGGGCGCTGATCATGACGGGCGTCGTGCAGGGCTTCCAGCTGATCGGCTACATCCCGCACGCGGTCGGCCTGTTGTAGGGGTCAGGCGCACAAGCTCGTACGATGCAGCGATGAGCGAGTCCGTTCCCGCCTTCGATGGAACCCCGCGCGAGCTGCGCCTGGTGAGCGTCGTCGCCCCCGTCTACAACGAGGAGGCGACGATCGATGAGTTCTACGCGCGCGTGGCCAGCGCGCTCGAGGGCCTCCCGTTTGAGCTGGTGCTCGTCGACGACGGCTCCACGGACGGGTCGCCGATCGCGCTGGAGCGCCTGGCCGCCACCGATCCGCGGGTCCGGGTCGTCTATCTGTCTCGCAACTTCGGCCATCAGACGGCGCTGACCGCCGGCCTGGACCACGCCCGCGGCAACGCCGTCGTCATGCTCGACGCTGATCTCCAGGATCCGCCGGAGCTCATCCGGACCATGCTGGATCACTGGCGGGCCGGATGCGACGTCGTCTACGCGGTGCGCGAGCAGCGCGAGGGCGAGTCGCGGTTCAAGCTGACCACCGCCCGCTGGTTCTACGCCCTGTTCGACAAGCTCGCCCAGGTCGAGCTTCAGCACAACTCCGGGGATTTCCGCCTGCTCGATCGCCGGCCCCTCGACGCGCTGCTGGCGATGCGCGAGCGCAACCGGTTCCTGCGCGGCATGACGGTGTGGGTCGGCTACACCCAGGCGGCCGTCCCGTATCACCGGGACGCCCGCTATGCCGGCGAGACGAAGTACACGCTGCCCAAGATGCTGAAGTTCTCCCTGGACGCGATCTCGTCGTTCTCGCACCGGCCGCTGCAGCTGGCCACGCTCCTGGGGTTCCTCATCTCGGGACTGGCGTTCATCGCCATTCCCGTCGTGGCCGTCCTGCGGCTGTCCGGCTCCTACCTGCCGGGGTTCGGCTCGGTCACCATCCTGGTGCTGCTGCTGGGCGGGATCGAGCTGATCGCCATCGGCATCATCGGCGAGTACGTCGGCCGGATCTACGACGAGGTCAAGGGCCGGCCGCTCTACCTCGTCCGGGCGCGGCGCAACATCCCGGATCAGGCCACCGACGTCCCGGGCGGTGCGCCGAGGCCGGTCACCGCCGACCGCGACCTGCCGACGGTTGCCTCCGGCGAGCCGACCGAGCGCACGCCCCCCCTGCATTGACCGCCGGCGTCATCCCCCGGCGGGGCTGGGACCGACCGACGGGTTGGAGCGGCCGTCGGCCTGCCCGCCGGCCGCCTGGCGCAGCTGGCGCACCTCGGCGGGCGTCCGCTCGCCGGACTCGTCGGCGGCGGCCTCCAGCGCGGCGATGCGGCTCGACAGGCCCTTGATGGCGTCGGCGACGGGGTCCGGCAGGTGGATCCAGTCGGTGTCCGGTCCCTCCGGACGGCGGCCCTCGACCCGCACGGGGTGGCCGGGGTTGCCGACGACCGTCGAGTTGGGGGGCACGTCGTGGATGACGACGCTGTTGGCGCCGATCTTCGCCCCGTGGCCGACGGTGATCGGCCCCAGCATCTTGGCCCCGGAGCCGATTGTGACGTTGTCCTGCACGGTTGGGTGGCGCTTACCGGTGGCGAAGCCGGTGCCGCCGAGTGTGACCCCCTGATACAGGGTCACGTCGTCGCCGATCTCGGCCGTCTCGCCGATGACGACACCCATCCCGTGGTCGATGAAGAAGCCGTTGCCGATGCGGGCGGCGGGATGGATCTCGATCCCGGTCACCGACCGGGCGACGGCGGCGATCAGCCGCGGTAGCACCGGCACGCCGGCCCCGTACAGGGCGTGGGCGACGCGATGTGCGAGCAGCGCGTGGACGCCCGGCCAGGCCGCTAGGACCTCCAGCGAGCCGACGTCGCGGGCCGCCGGATCGCGGTCCTTGGCCGCGGCGATGTCCCTCCGGATCTCGGCGGCGGTCCGCGCCATCAGCCCAAGGCCGAACATGCCCAAAGGCTAGCGAGCGGCCACCATCGCCCGGCCGCGCCGGCTCCCGCGCAGGGATGCTCTACGGAGCGAAGAACGGCGTCGACACGTAGCGCTCGCCGGAGTCCGGCAGCACTATGGCCACGCGCGCGCCGCGGCACTCAGGGCGGGCGGCGACCTGAAGCGCCGCCCACACCGCAGCGCCGCAGGAGATGCCGGCCAGCACTCCCTCCCGCCGCGCCAGCAGACGGGCCGTCTCGATGGCGTCCTCGTCGTCGACCGGAATCACCTCGTCGAGGATCTCGCGGTTGAGCACGGCCGGCACGAACCCGGCACCGATGCCCTGGATCTTGTGGGGCCCGGGCCGCCCGCCGGACAGGACTGCCGAGCTCTGCGGCTCCACGGCGACGATCCGGCACTCCGGGTTGCGCGCCTTGAGCACTTCGCCGGTACCCGTGATCGTGCCGCCGGTGCCCACTCCGGCGACGAGCACGTCGACGCGTCCGTCCAGCGCCTCCCACAGCTCCGGACCGGTCGTGCGCCGGTGAGCCTCCGGATTCGCCGGATTGGAGAACTGATCCGGCAGGAAGATGTCGTCACGCGTGGCGAGGGCTCGGGCCGCCTCCACCGCTTCGGTCATGCCGCCCAGCGACTCGGTCACCTCCACTCTCGCTCCGTAGAGTCTGAGGAGCCCCTCGCGCTCCCGGCTCATGCCCTGGGGCAGGGTCAGGATCAGGTCATAGCCCTTGGCGGCGCACACGAACGCCAGGGCGATGCCCGTGTTGCCGCTCGTCGCTTCGACGATGGTCGTCCGTCCCGGCTCGATCCGTCCCTCCCGTTCGGCGGCCTCGATCATCGCCACCCCAATCCGATCCTTGACGCTGCCCCCGGGGTTGAACGCCTCGAGCTTGGCGAACAGCTCGACGTCATGATCCGGCGCCAGCCGCGTCAGCTGCACGACCGGCGTGCCACCAACGAGGGCCGCGATGCTGGTGGGGATGCCCACCCTGGTTGCCATCCGGCCGAGTGTATGTCGTCGGCCGTCGCGCCGACCGGCTCAGCCCGTCAGGCTGGTCTGCAGCGCCTCCAGCCGATTCCAGGGAAACTGGGCGAGCAGCGAGCTCAGGCTGACGCCACCCAGGACGGGCACGAACGGGTCAGATCCGGTGGGAGTCGGATCCTGACCGTAGAAGGTGACCGCGCCGGACGTGTCGCGGAGGACGATCCCATACGTCTGCGCCGCCGCGGCGAGCATTTCGTCGAGGCGCGGCAGGCCCAGCCCGGCCACGTTGACGCTCGGATCAAGCCGGAACCGGATTCCCTCCGGTAGCGCGGTGGCTGGCGTCGACCATCCATCGGTCCGTTGCGCGGGCCAGGAGAAGACGCTCCGCTCGGTCTCAGGCACGCCGATGGCGAGCGCGTGGTCGATCTGCCCGCGCTGCAGATCGGCCAGGGTGATCATGCCGCCCAGGAGGGGCAGCCCGGTGGCGGTGGCGCCCCAGTAGCTCGTCTGGCCGACGTGGGTGTAGTAGCCCGGGTTGGCGGCGACGCCGTCCATCTCGCCTCCCCACGCTGCGCTCCAGGCTCCGTTCGCCTGGCGCATGTGCCAGAAGTCCCACATCCGGTCGGTCGCGGGCTGCCACACGACCATGCTCTCGTCGGTTCCCGCCGCCGCGGTTGCCCCCGCGGGGATGGGAACCGCGTCGAACGCCTGCTGCAGATCAGGGCCCCAGACGGTGAGCGTCACCGGCACGGCCGGCTGGGTCGCCGGGACGACGTAGACGGGTGCGCTGTAGGCGGTCGTGTTCAGCCAGGAGCCGTACCTGGTGACCTGAGTCACCAGGTCGTTGACGTACGAGGGCGAGCTCGGGTCGATCGCCGCCGTGCTCGACAGGCGGGCGTTCCAGAAGCTGGTTGGAGAAAACGGGTTATGGGGGACGACGCTCGCTGCGGCGGGGGTGATCGACGCCGGTGCGTTGGAGGTCGGACCGGCCGACGCCGACGGCGCGGGCGCGCCCGCCACCGGAAAGCCAGCGGCACCTGGGCCCGGCACCATGGCGCCCGTCCCCACCACGATGCGCAGCGACCCCGCCAGCCTCGCCGGCACCGTCGCCCTGCGGTGCCCGTCGACGAATACGATCGCTCGCCCCGGCCGGCGCTCGAGCAGGAGTTCGACGCGCTCCGCGCGGGCGGCGGCGACCGCGCGGCGGTGGCGGAGGCCGGCCCGGCCGGAGCCGGACAGCATCAGCTTGCGCCCGCGCGCCAGGTCCAGAGCGACGGCGTCCGGCGCCACCCGCACCAGGATGACCGATCCGGACACTCGCCCGGGACGGAGGCAGAACCGCAGCCACACTCGCCTGCCGCTGACCGAGACCGGGCCCCGGGTGGCGCGCGCGATGATCCGGCGCGGGCCGGCGGCGATGAGGACGGCGCCGCGGGCACGAGGAGATCGCCCGGTCGTCACTGCCAGCACGGGGACGGCCGGTGCGCCGCACCCGCCGGCGGCCGTCGCGGACGCCGACGATCTCGCCGGGGCGATCGTCGTCGCGCCGAACGTGAGCAGGACGGCACCCACAGCGTGCCCGGACGTGAGACAGCGATGCATGGCGTTCCCCCCGATCGCCTGAGACCCTGCGCCTGCGCCCATCCTCCTCCCGGGGGTGTCCGGCGCAAGCCCCGTGCCGGCTTGAACCCCTCGTCCGGCTAGGAGACGGCTGAAGAACAGGACGGTCCGACCCGGGCCGCATCCGGGCGGGCCGGACTCTTCAGGGGTTTTCTAGGCCGCGAATGCCGTCGGCGTGCCGCTGGCGCTGCTGACCGCCGGGGTGTCGGCGGCGGTCGGCGGCGCTGATGACCCGCCGTCGCCGACGTCGACGTGGACCAAGGTGGGGATCGACGCCGGGATCACCGCGCCGTGCCCGCCGTTGACGAACACCGAGACGTGGCCCTGGCGCCGGTCGAGCAGGACCTGGACGAGCTCAGGCCGGGTGACGGCGGCAACCGCCAACGTCACGCGCGGGCCGGACGAGAGCGTGAGGCGGCCGGTGCGGGTGAGGCTGATCGAGACACCGGCCGGGGCGATGCGCACCAGCGTGACGGCCTTGGTCACGGCGCGCGGGCGCAGGCAGAACTCCAGCCACGTGGCCGTCGTCCCGGCGGCGCTCGAGCGCGGGTGCCGGGCCGCCGTGAGCGTCATGCGGCGCCCGGCGCCGGCGACCACCACTGACCCGGTGACCGTCGGCGACCCCGCGGCTGTGAGCGAGAGCACGGGAACCGCCGGCGCGCCGCAGGCGCGGGCCGCGCCGGCCGCGGCGGCGCTCGCCGGCAGGCTCGCAGCGCCGGCGCTCAGCGACAGAGCGCCGGCGAAGACGCCGAGCCAGAACCGGAGGGACCATGACATCTACTCCCTCCCTCGGCGCGGCGGGACCGGAGCGAGAGCCCCCGCGGCGGGACTCAACGTTTGATCGAGTCCTGGCGGGCCTGCCGATGCGAACGAGACGCGTCCTCGTGGCGGCCTGCGGCCGTCCTTTTCCCGGTTCGATGACCGCGGTTGCTTGCCAACCCGGCGCCGCTCGATCGGTTGACCGGCGTGGCGGCGCGATGAAGACTCGGCGTTCTCCCCCGGTGCATCGAGGCGCACCTCCTCGCCTGTATCGCACGGCCACGGCTGCCGCTCACGCGGGTAAGAGGGCGCCTCGAGCCCCCCGGCGTCAGCTGTGGTACATGGGCGCAAGAGCGCTCAGAGCAGGGATTCTCCAGAGTGCGCGACAGTTCGCGCGACGGCGCTTATGGCGAGATCCGCGATACGGACGTCGGCTGCGCCGGCATGATGACCTCGGTCCCGCTGCTCGACTCGCGCTCGAAGCACGCCACGATCGACTCGCGCGGGACCACCGCGTGGACCAAGACCACGCCCGGCGACTCGTTGGCATGGTTTGCCCAGCGCTCGGCGAACGCCTCTGCCAGGTCGCGCTGCGGCGCGTCCCGGATGCCTCCTCACCTTGCCTGGTGGCCGCTGCCGAGGTCCGCAGGCTCCAGGCCGAGGGCCGCGGCTTGGAGGACGCCGTAGATCGTGGTCATCGTCCGCGCATCCCTGCCGCTGTCCACGCCCGAGTCGCTGGTGTGGGCATCGGCGATGACGTCGCCGTCCTCAGCATGGTCCTGGTGTCGTGGGCGCCGGCGTCGCCCTCGCTGCGAGGCGATCGTGATCGCGATGTACACGTCTGTCCGCGACCCGACGGGCGCCACCGCCGGCGACTGGTGACCGACGCACCATCGTGGACGGCGGCGAGATCAACCAGCGCGTGTTGGATCATCCGGTACGACAGTTCGGTTGCCGTCCGGATCTCGCCGATCGTCAAGTGCGGACGCGCCGCTGATAGGTCGCGGACGTCGTCCTGCTGCTCATCGGTCCGTCCGCCGACCACAGAAGCTTGACCAGTAAGCCCTGAGCGAGCGTCTGGTCGGAGCGCCGGAGACTTCGTTTTCGGATGCCTGGCTGCTTGCCGACATACCGTGTTTGGCTAGCACGACCACCCGCAGTCGGCGACCGCCAGCGTCGCTCATGCCGCCCTGAGATCCGCGCATGGGAGGGCCGCGCGGTGCTGCGGGTCGAGCCCTGCTTCCGAAAACTGCAGGGCTGCAGATCGATGAAGCGGCGCCGGGTTGCGCTTGCCCGCATTCGCCAGAAGGCAGGGCGTTCGGACCCAGCGATCACGGCGGCGCACGGCCGAGGCCGTGGCGAGTCTCGCTGTTGGCGAAACTCGGGTCTCAGCCGGTCTTGGCCAAGAGACCTCTCGCCGCGCAAAAACGGGGCCGGCGATCCATCGCGCCGGACGCGGTGGCTCGTACACGCCGCCGGAGAAGAGCGGGTGTTCGGACCGACCGTCACGACGACCGGCGGGTCGACGAAGCCACGGGCCTCGCAGCCGGCGAGGAGCGGGACCGACCCGAGGTTGGTGGGGCGGCCTGCTTTGCTCTTGCCCCGCGTATGCGCACCTGCGCAGGTCGTCAGCTAACGGTAAACGCGGTCGTCGCCGCGGGCGGATAGCCGACCTGTGTTTGGCCGAAGCCATCGATCGCCCGCGCAAAGACAAGATATGAGCCGGGTGGCAACCGCGCCGGCAGCCTGAGCGACCATCGGCTCGCGCCGAGGGCGAATATGAATGATCTCGGTCGGTCGCAGGCGCGCAGCGTGATGAAGGTGCCGATAGCCGTCATCTGGGTGCAGCGCCGGCGGGCGTGGCGGATGATGGCCACTTCGACGAACGTCACGCCGTTATCGCCCGATGCGGTGCCTGCCAGAACGATCCGCGTGGTGTGCGGGTAGACCGCCCGCGTTCGTTTCAGTTTGGCGGTCGGCGGAACGACCGAGCTTCCCGGCGGCGGTTTGGGTTGGCGCTTTGGCCGGGGCTGCGGGCGAATCGGCGCCTGGGTCTTGATCTTCAGCGCGATGATCGGCACGCCGTCGCTCCAGGTGCCGATGTAGCGGTTCTGCGGCGTGTCGCCGAGCGCGTAGCGACAGTCGGTGCCGTAAAGGGCGCAAGCACGGAGCGCGTCGAAACTGCGCCAGCAGAACCCCCAGTCGTACGCGTCGACCGGGTAGCGGCCGATCGCGGGGGCGGTGGTGTCCGGAGCTCCAGGCCCGGCGCACACGCCGTGAATCGCCTGGAGGGCAGGGTGACCGTGCGAGTCGTCGCTGGTCAATACCAGGCTTTTGTTTGCCTGCGGGATCTGGGCGATCTTCTGGAACACGGCGTTGCAGCTCGCATTCTTGAGGTTGTGGCCCAGCGGGTCGGTCCGGCTGATCACGCCGTCCGCTCCGGCATGGCAGACGAACCTAGCCGTCGACGGGATCCCCGCCAGCGATGGGTCGAGGGCCGGCTCGTTGTCGCCGGTCAGCCCGCCGTCATGTGGGTCGTCGAGGAAGATCGCGCGTGGCTTGGGAAGGTGAACCGCCTTCCAGCGATTGGTCATGTTCGCGGTGATGATCGCGCCGAACGAGAACCCGAAGTAGCTGGTCGCGTTCAACTGCGGCTGCACCAGCCGCGGGCGGGCGTGCAGGTACACAATCGCTGAGTGGATGGCCGTCGTGGCCGAGTCGATGCAAGGCTGGATGTCGTAGGGCCCTAGGCACGGGGTCGCGACTCCGGTCTGCCAGCGCGGATAGATCACGATGTTGCCTTTCAGCGCTGTGTGTCGGGCGAGCGCACCATTCACGCTGTAGCCGGAGAACTCGTAGTAGCCGTGCATCACGATCACGAGCGGCGCCGACGGCGGGGTCGGACGCGTCGGCTCCAGGATCTCCCAGGCCTCGTAGCCGCTTCCGCCCTGGATGACCCGCAGGCCTTTGAACGAGGTGGCGCTGCCGCCAGGTCCCGCTTTCGGCTGGCGCGGCTGCCTGACAGCTGCATTCGCCGGCGCGATGCAGATCCCGCCGATCACGACGATGGCAATCGTCATAACCGCGACAGTCCCCGCCGCCACCAATCGTCGGTGGGTTGCACCAGGGATGCCGTCGTGTTTCACAGAAACTGCGTATGCCGACTGTGGATAAGTGCGATCAGAGGGTGTAGTTGGTCAGTTTCTGGCGTGGGGTGCGCCCGAGCCGGAGGATCATCTCGGTGAAGCCGATGGCTTGGGTGCGGATGCGGTGGAAGTCGAGCTTGTCGGTGGTTTTGATGCCCCAGTTGAGGAGGTAGGTCGGGCCGGTTATGTAGTTGGCGTCGGCGAGCCCGCCGCGGGCGAAGAGGTACTCCCCCTCGCCAGGCCAGGTCGGCGTGGTGATGCCGTTGCCCGTAGGGTCGAGAGGTTTGAGCACGGCGCCGGGGTGGTTGTTGGCGGCCTTGAGCATGGTGTGGGCAGCGTCGACGAGCGCTTGGGAGCCGGCGGCAAAGATGCCGGCGGCTTCGTAGCGGCCGGTGAGGCCCATCCGGCCAGGCGCGATCTCGTTCCATTCGCGGGTGCCGAGGTGCTCGATCGTGATCACGGCGTTCGTGCGCTTGACGAGGTCGTCAGCGTGCTGGCGTCGGAATTCGCGGGAGCCGTTGCCGCCGTGGAAGTGACCGGTGGTGAGCAGGACCATGATCGTGCGGGGCAGCGCATGTTTCGGCAGGCGGGCGAGGTACTGGCTGATCGCGACGATCGCCGCAGGACCGTTGTCCTCGATCGCGTTGCTGCCGTCGGTGTGGCAGTGCAGCGCGACGAGCTCGGTGGATCGGCCCGGGATGAAGCCGATCAAGTTGCGGCTGCTCATCCTCTTGACGGTGGCGGGGACGGTCAGCCGCGCGCGGACCCCTGCCTTCGCCTGCTGCTTGAGGCCGGCGCCCGTGTCGCGGTCGACGTACACGCCGGGCACGCCGAAGATGACCCCGTCGTAGGGCAGGTAGGTGCCGCGAGCGGCCGCAAAGGGGTAATCGATCACGCCCACCATCGCGGCCGCGCCAGCGGTCTTCGCCGCCTCGATCCCCTGGGTGGCATTGCTGAGATACGGCCGCTTGTACAGCTCGGTCGGGGAGAACTCGAGGTGCGGGTCATACGTCGCGCCCGGGTACGCCAGGCCGGTGAAGAAGCTCAGCGGCACAACCTGCGGCGTGACGTCGAACACGGCGATCTTGCCCGCCAGCGACCCCGGAGCGGGCGGGTTGGCGACATCGAGGAAGACAAGAGGGGCGCTCACGCCTTGCGCCGGCGTGTGGCCCGAGTACGGGATGTAGGACGCTGTCCTCACCGGACCGGCGCTCGGGCCCCCGAGCAGATCCAGCGACCAATGCGCGGTCGTCCAGCGCGTCATCGGGACCGGGTCGAAGTGCACGTGCTTGACCCCCGCCCGCTGCAGAAGATGACGCAGCTCGTCGATATATCCCTCGTGCGCCGGGCTACCGGTGGCGCGAAGCCCCTTCTGATTGGAGGGACCCAGCCGGTCGAGCGCGTCGTTCCACGCCCGGAACTGTCCCACCGGCATGAACTGGCTGCGCTTCACCCGGATCGCATCCGGCGCGGTGAGATAACCCTGCGGCCAGCGGGTGCCCGCGAGCGCCGAGAGCGGATCGATCCAAGGGCCGACCGTCCCGGCAGCGGCGATCGTGCCGCCCATGGCCAGGAACTTCCTGCGCGAGACTTCGCGCTCAGCGTCTACCAGGTCCGACATCACTCGTCTCCCTCGGCTCGCGCCCCGGTGTGCAGGGCTGCGTTTGTGAACGGCCAGGCAAGCACATCCTCACTGTTTCCGGAGGCCGCGTCATCGGGGCGGGTACGGATTGCTGGGGCGGCCGGCCCGGTTCGGCGCAGAAAAGCACGCGGCGGCCAAACCGCTCGCCACGCTCCTGATCTTGGCGACGTGCAGGACGCGCGCGGGGTCCGCAGCGGAACCTGCACCGTGCTGGCGCGGGTGCTCGTCGGGCTCGTTTACGCAACCACTAACAGGTGAGCGCGAGCGGGCTCAAATCGGTGGGAAGCGTTCGACCCGACGGCACCCATCCCGGCTGATCCCTGGCGTTCCTCGGTTACGGGAGCGCTACTTCCCAGCGCGAGACGGTGTACGGAGTGCCGACGGGTCCTCCGACCATGAAGATCGCCGTGCCGTCGGCAGTTGCCCGGGCGTGACGGAGCAACGTCGGATCGCGCACGAAGACGATCGTCCCGGCCGGCGCGTCGATCTCCTCGCCATCCACTGCGAAGACCGCGTGTCCGGTCATCACGGCATAGAGCTCCTCGTGGCCGTTCGTTTGATTCTCCTCGTCATCGGCCTCGTGATGCTCTTCGATCATCTCGTCGCCGGCATTTCCGGTCGCGGCGTTGACGCCGAACGCCTGGACATCGAAATGGCGACGGACGAGATGGAACGCGCAGTCGTTGATGTCCGGGTTCTCGGGGTCGACCTGGGCCAGGGTATCCACCTCGGCCAGGCGGACGGAGCCGTACGGTGCGGTGCGGGGATCGCTCATGGCGCCCATCCTTCCACATTCGCGCTCACGCATCGAACGGGTCATCACCTGCACGGGGACGTTGTCGCCGGATCGCCGGGCAGCCGGGGCACCGCTCTTCGCATCGTCCACCAGGGCGCGCAGCTCGCGGAGAAGCGCCGAGACCTGCGTTTTGGTGTGCCGCGGGCATCCGTCCGGGAGGCAGCCCCAGGCGGTCGCTTGGCAGTTGGTCCTAACCCGCAGGCACAGCACGTAGTTCTGGGTGGTCGACCTGCACGGTGCCGCGGGTGGCGCAAGAAGGTCGGGCTCGTAGGCTCGTCGTAATGGGAGCGACTCGCTTGCACATATCGGATTGAGTGCCGTCGCGGCTTGTCCCGCATCACGCCGAGCATCCCGAGACGTGGGCAACTCAGTTGCGCTGGTTTGCGGCGGGGGTCGTCGTCAGCTTTGCGGTCCCGTTCACGTTCACCAGCGTGCTCGGCCTCCAGCATGACATCTATCTCGGCATCTACTTCGTCGCGGTGCTCGTCGGCTTAGCCGTCTACGCGACGGCCACCGGACGACGGTGGGTCGAGTGACGCGCTGGGCGAAACGCGGGCGATGGCGCTAGCCGGCGGGCGGCTCAGACCGGGGCGTCGTTGACAGTCGGGCCGAGCGCGATGACGAGGTGGGGGCAACGCGCCGGCGCGGGCGTATGCTTCGCGGCGTCCCAGCGCTGAGGAGACGTGATGGCGAGGTCGAGGTCTCGGGTTCCCGTGGACGGATGGCCGCCTATCTGGCTAGTCCGTCGTGCGAGGCGCCCTGGCCGGGGGTTGTGGTCATCCATGATGCGTTCGGGATGAGCCAGGACCTATGCGACCAGGCCGACTGGCTGGCGAGGGCTACTTGGCGGCGGCGCGCAACCTCTTGTACTGGGGGCAAGACGATGTGTCTGATCTCGCTCGCTCGCGAGCTGCAAGCCGGACAGGACAGGGCATTCGATGACGTGGAGGCGGTGCGGACCTGGCTGGCGGGTCAGGATGGCTGCACGGGCAGGATGGGGGTGATCGGCTTCTGCATCGGCGGCGGTTTCGCGTTGCTGCTCGCCCCCGGCCACGGATTCTCGGCGGCCAGCATGAACTACGGCATAGGCATTCCGGCGGGCGCGTATATCAGACACTCGCTTGCTGGCGCCTGCCCAATCGTCGGTAGCTCCGGCGCGAAGGACCGCGGCCATCGGGAATCGCCGAGAAGCTCGACCGGGCCCGCCGGCGCCAGCGAGAGGTCGTTGAGGTTCGCCGGGCCCGCCGGCATGATGGAGCGGCGGATGCTGCTCGGGATCAAGCAGCGCGCCGAAGCGAGCCGAGGGTGACTGCCACCGCGTTCGCGCTCATGGTCCTTCGCCGGCTGACTCCAGCAACCGCTTGAGGGCGCCCCAGATGCGCAGCTCCTGCCGCCGGCCGATCGCGCCCACCAACGGAGTCATCACCCGCATCGCGCCGCGTGGCCGCACGTCCCACGACCAGCGCATCAGCGTACCCCCGGGAATCGACGCGAACATCAGCGCGCCCTCGGTCTCCATCATCGAGGAACGCGTCACGGACGCGAGCCGCCGCGGCCGCTCGAAGCCGGTGAACTCGACAACCATCGGCATCGTTCGGCCGATCGTCCTCAGCTCGGTGTGAAACCGCGCCCCTACGCCGATCGGACCCTCTGAGATCTGCTCGGCGCGAACCATCCGCGGGTTGTAGCGCGGCTCGTTGCCTTCATCGGCAACGAAGTCGAACACCGCCTCCACCGGCCGCTTGATGATTATCTCGCCCTTCACTAACGCCATATCAACTCCCATTGTCCCTCCCGGCCCACGACCGCTCGGCCCTGTCCAGACAGCGCCGATGCTGGCTGCCGGTAGCCGCCGGCGGCGGTCAGTTTGGTCGGCCGCTGACCGTGCGCCGGTATGTCGAGCGCTCACTTCGACCGCTGAAAGCGACGGCTGATCAACGTCTCGACGGCAGAAGGCGGCAGGATTCTGGTTAGCCGCAGTAGCCATTTCTCGCGGCCGACCGGGTAGTAGGGGGCTGGCGCGCTGGAGCGGATGATCCGGAGCACGGTCTCGGCCACGGTCCGCGGGTCGGCGCCCGCGCGCTGGCCCTGCTCCATCACCGCGGTCGCCCGCTGCTCTTGGTCGGTGTAGTCGTCGATCGACCTCGCGACTCTCATCTGGGCGAACCGTTCACCGGGGTGGGTTGCGGTAAAGCCGGGTTCGACGACTGAGACGTCGACGCCGAGACTCTTGAGCTCAAGGCGCAAGGCATCGGAGTAGGTGGTCACGGCTGCCTTGGACGCCGACAGGTAGCCGTGAAATGGGACTGGGAGGGTCGCGCCGAGCGAGCCGAAGTTGATGATCAGTCCGCTGTGGCGGGCTCGCATCGCGGGGAGTACAGCGTTGACCATCCGTGCGACACCGAAAAGGTTTGCGTCGAACAGCGCCCGGGCTTCTCCGATCGACACCTCCTCTTCCGCGCCGATCAGCCCGACCCCGGCGTTGTTGACGAGCACATCGATCCGACCCGCCCGCTCCAGGACAGTCGCGACGCAGGAGTTGACTGACTCCTGCGAGGTGACATCGAGTGGCACCAGTTCGTACCCATCCGCGCTCTCATCGGAAGGCCTTCGGGCCGTGCCGAGCACCGTGTAGTGCTCGGCGAGCAGCGTCGCTGTCGATTCCCCGATCCCTCGGCTGGCGCCGGTCACCAGCACGACCGATCGCTCCTCGAGCGCTGCTCCGTCGCCGCTTCGGTTCGTCAATGCGGACTTGCCTGTTGTCAATCTGCGCATGTTCCGTCCTTCACGGTCGGCTGAGCGCGGTCGTGAGGAAGGCTGTGACTCGGGTCGCGTATGCCCGCGGGTGCACATCGAGCGCCTTCGTGTGGCCAGCGTCGGCGACGTACCAGAGCGAGGCGCTCGGGCCGATGCGATTGCGGAAGACCTGGTCGGTCGAACGCTCATTCGGCGCGTTGGAGGCGATCAGTAGCACCGGCACGCGGACGCGATCGAGGATCGCGTTCAGAGCGGCGGGCTCGCTCTCGCCGGAGAGTAGCTCCGTTGCGCGCATCGTCAGCCACGTGACCGAGACGAACACCGGGGAGAGCGCGTGCGGGACCAGCTGGCTGTCGCCCAGGGTCGAGGCGCCCGCGCCGTCCGCGATCACGGCGCGAAGCGGAACTCCGCTCGCGGCGGCGCGCAACGCCTCCTCAGCGCCCATCGACAGGCCGAGCGCGGTGATCTGACGCGGATCAACGCCCGGCTGGCGCTGCAGGAATGTGACCGCTCCGGCGATGTCGTCGGTGCCGAGCCATCCGAGCGCGTTCGTCTGTCCGCTGCTCTGTCCGTGTCCCCGGGCGTCATAGGCGAGCACGGCGTAGCCGGCGGCGGCCAGCATCCGCAGGTGTGCGAGCGTGTCGACGCGAGTGCCGTGCGAGCCGTGTAGCAGGATCACCGCCGCGCCGTTGCGTCCCCGGACGTACCAGCCCGAGAGGCGCACGCCATCGCTGGCGGGGAACGTCACGTCGCGCGCGCCGGGAAGACCGAGTGTTCGCGCGCTTGCGACCACTGGGCGCGGGGCGTTGGTGGCGATGCCCGCGTTGACCGCCGGCGCGATCAGCCATTGTGCGATCACGAAGCACGCGGGGATCCCAAACGCCACCTTGACAAGCAGGGGGCGGCCCCGAAGCGCGATCCGGAAGGCCAGCACCACCAGCGCGATGCCGGCAGCAGTGGCGAGGATTCCGGTGTAATCAGCGCCGTCCGCTCCGGTGAGCACAGCGTGCGGAACAGTGGTTGCCAGGCCGGTGACGGTTGCGCTCAGGCCGATGAGCGCTGCGAGCAATCCGCGAACGACGCGACCGTGAGCGATGAAGAGCGCGAGCAGCGCCGGGGCCCCGAGCCCGGCGCAAAACAGAAGCGCGGCCCGAGGCACGGGGCCCGCACCGCCGGGGAACGGGAGCGCGACAGCAGCAAGATGCAGCGCGAGGATGAGCATGCACGCGCCAAAGACCCGCTCCTCGGCGGTGCTGGGACGGAGCCGGGAGACGAGCCGATCCGGCCCTGATCCTCCGCGCGCGGCTCTCGCCGGCGACAGATGGATAGCAAAGTGGTGATCGGCGGACATGTCCGGCCCTAAGGTGCTGCGGCGCTGGGTTTCAAAACGGCGAGCAAGGTGGCTTTGGCCCGGTTCTCGGCGTAGGCGCGGGTCAGCTGCTGTCTTGGGTTTGCGACGAATTCGTCACCCGGCAGCACGGTCTCCTTCTCGGCGCCGGCGGCGCTGGTCAAGCGACCCCAACGCTCCAGCCAAATACCACCAGCAACGGCAGAGACTGCGAGCCCGCAGGCGGTTCTCCTGCGCATACCCAATTGTCATCGGGATTCGGCGCCCACGCAGTGGGGTTCTGCCGCAGCGCTCGTTCGCCGAAACTACCCCCACGACGAAGGCTGGGCAGCGCCTGGCCGCAGTCTTTGCGGGTCCGCGAGGACAAAGCTGCGTGTTTCTGTAGCGGGGGCGGATGCCGGGTGTGCGGGAAGCGATGCAGCGAGCTGGTGGAGCCCTACCGATGGCAGGCGCTGCTCGAGGCGTACGTTCGCTGGCATGGAGGAGAACTTCACGGCCCGTGCGGCGCGCTGGAGTGCCGCTCACCGGAAGGCGGCGGTGTTCGGCTGGCTGGTGTTCGTTTTCGTTGCGTACGCGATCGGCAGCGCGGCGGGAATGGTGACGCTCAAGGCCGGCGAGGGCGGGAACGGCCCGTCACGGCTGGCCGATCAGACGCTCGCCCACCAGTTCCCGCGGGAGCGCGCAGGCGAGGAAGTTCTGATCGAAAGCCAGCGTGGCACGCTCGCCGCGGCCGACTACCAGGCCGCAGTCGCAGACCTCATTGCTCGCCTGTCGCACACCCCGTCCGTGGCCGCGATCAAATCGCCACTGGCGCCGGGAAACCAAGGACAGGTTTCGAAGAATGGCCGCGCCGCGCTGCTGACCTTCCAGATCACCGGTGACCCAGCGACCGCAGGAGACCGCGTCGCGCCTGCGCTCGCGGCCACGGCCGCGGTCCAGCGCGCGCACCCACGCCTGTTCATCGGCGAGTTCGGCGCCGGTAGCGCGGACAAGGCGATCAACGCGCGCGTAGCCGCAGACTTCCGGCAGGCCGAAGTGACCTCACTGCCGGTCACCCTCTTCATCCTCGTGCTCGCGTTCGGCGCGTTCGTCGCGGCCGGCGTCCCGGTGCTGCTCGGCATCACCGCGGTTGCCGCGGCGCTCGGGCTGACCGAGCTTTTCAGCCACCTGTTACACGTTGATCCCTCGATCAGCTCGGTGATCCTCCTGATCGGATTGGCGGTCGGCATCGACTACTCGCTGTTCTATCTGCGCCGCGAGCGCGAGGAGCGCGCCCACGGCCGCGCGCCCGCCGATGCGCTCCAAGCAGCCGCCGCGACCTCCGGTCGGGCGGTGCTGATCTCCGGCTTCACCGTGATGATCGCGATGACCGGCATGTTCCTGATGGGCTCCCAGGTGTTCGTGTCATTTGGGATCGGGACCGTACTTGTCGTCGCGATCGCGCTCGTCGGCTCGCTGACCGTGCTTCCAGCGGTGCTGTCCAAGCTCGGCGACCGCGTCGACCGAGGCCGGATCCCGTTCCTGCACAGGCGACGTGCCGAGGACGGGGAATCACGCGTGTGGGCGGCGATCGTCGGCACGGTGCTGCGCCGACCGGTCCTGTGGGGCGGAGCAGCCGTGGCGCTGCTCATCGCACTTGCGATCCCCGCCTTCAGCCTGCACACCGTCAACTCGGGCACTCAGGGGCTACCGCACGACCTGACGGTGATGAAGGTCTACGACCGCATCCAGCACACGTTCCCCGGTGGCGCTGGTCCAGCGGTGGTCGTGATCAGCGCCGCAGACGTGACCAAACCGCAGGTCACCGCCGGGATTGCCGCGCTCGACCGCGCCGCGATCGCCACCGGCCTGATGCACCAGCCGATCAGCCTCGACGTCAGCGCCTCGCGCCAAGCCGCGCGCGTCACCGTCCCGCTGGCCGGAAAGGGCACCGACACCCTGTCCAACGACGCGCTCAACCGCCTGCGGGGAAACGTGATACCGGCCACGATCGGCAAGGTTCCCGGGGTCACCGTGCACGTCACCGGCTGGACCGCAGGGTCGATCGACTTCAACAATTCGATGAAGTCGCACGCCCCGCTCGTGTTCGCCTGGGTGCTCGGACTAGCGTTTCTGCTGCTGCTCGTCACGTTCCGCTCGATCGTCATCCCGCTCACCGCGATCGCGATGAACCTGCTCTCGGTCGGCGCCGCCTACGGCGTGCTCGTACTGATCTTCCAACAAGGCCACCTACAGTCGCTGCTCGGCTTCACCTCGATCGGCGGCGTGACCTCCTGGCTACCGCTGTTCCTGTTCGTCATCCTGTTCGGACTCTCGATGGACTACCACGTCTTCATCCTCAGCCGAATGCGAGAGGGGTACGACCAAGGCATGAGCAACGATGACGCCGTCGCGCACGGCATCAAGGCAACAGCGGGCGTCGTCACCAGCGCAGCGATCGTGATGGTCGCCGTCTTCGCGATCTTCGCCACACTCGGGATGATCGACTTCAAGATGATGGGCGTCGGCCTCGCCGCGGCCATCCTGATCGACGCCACGATCGTCCGGGCCGTGCTCGTACCTTCGGTGATGAAGCTGCTCGGCGACCGCAACTGGTACCTACCGAGATGGCTCGAATGGCTCCCACGCGTCACGGCCGAGCCCCCGGCCGGCCCCGAGCTGCCAGCCGGCCGGAGACCCAGCCCGGAACTTAGCCCCCGTCCGCGTCACCCCGTCCGCGCCAAGCAGCCAGCACCCCTGGCACGCCGACACGTCTTCGGCCGCAAACGCTGAGTGCGATGAGCCCAGGAACGACTGAAGGCGGCCCACCTTCCGTGAGCGCCTGCAGGGCCTACCGCAATGGGCAAGCAAACCGGACCGACCTCGACTGTTGATGCAACGCCAGCCGCAAACGGCCATTTCTTCGATAGCGCGAATCAAGTCCCGAACGCAGCACGTCGTCTGGCGACGGAACTGAGCACCGCACCAACAAGCAGGAGTCACACTCGGACTGGCCGGGCACCTGCTCGTCGCCAGCTGCGAGGCCCGCCGCGAACTCGGCCCGCTCGTCGTCGTGGCCGACGGCGCCGAAGACCTGCAAGTTCGCGAGTGCAGGACCGCGTAATCCGGTACCGCACGGACGATCCGGAGTCCCGCAGATTTCGGATGCGGGTCTCCGCCCTTCGCTCGGCCCGCACCTCCCAGGCGCGGTCTGTAAGGCAGACGCCGCATCCGGGTACCGACGCGCGTTCGTGAGCGAGCGGGGCGCCGTCGCCGGGCGGCTCAGCACGGACAGCGCCTTGCCAACCGCGCGAAGGGGGTGCCGGTCCAACTCGCCCTGACTGCTGTGCCAGGAGCAAAGGATTACTCGCCCGCTGGCGCGCTGGCTGCGCACAATGTCGTTGCGGGCGTGTCTCCTACGATTGGAGCCGCGGCTCAAGGACCACAACCGCCGTCTCCATAGAGCGACGCGCGGCGTAGGCGTCGAGGTTCTTATCGAGCTGTCGCCATCGGGCCCATAGCCGGTCGTGCTCTTCGCCCTGTGCGGCCCGGCCGGTGACCTGACGAGAACCGTCGACGAGGTCCACCGTCACGTCCGGGTTCGCTTGGAGGTTGAGCCACCACGCCGGCTCGGCGTCGCCCCAGCCGTTCATCGCCATGGTGACGAGGTTCGGACCGTCTTCGAAGTAGCCGACCATCACGGCGCGGGCCCGGCCCGTCCGGCGCCCGACGGTGGTCAGGCGCATGGCGCCCCAACCGCCGGGCTTCGGTCGCCACAGACCAAGCCGGCCACCGGTCCAGCGGTACAGGCGGCGATGGGTGATCCAGAAGAGCCGGATGAACCAGCGGGGAGGAAGTCGTACCTTGGCGGGTTTCGGGTCAGGCATGTTTCGACCTCCGTGCTATCGGCCTCCAGGGCCGCCGAACGGTGGGCATAGCCTACGCAGTGATCGTCAACGACCGTTGGCTTGAGGTGTGATGGCTGAAACGAAGATCAGTACGGCTCGAGGCGAGTTGCCCGCCTATCTCGCGACGCCCGCCGGCGAGGGTCCCTGGCCGGGCGTTGTGGTGATTCACGACGCAGCCGGGATGAGCGAGGACCTAAGGCATCAGGCCGGCTGGCTGGCCGGCGAGGGGTATCTGACCGTGGCGCCTGACCTGCTCTATTGGGGCAGGAAGTTCACGTGCGTGCGCTCGATCATCCGCGATCTCAGCGCACGGCATGGCAGGTCCTTCGATGATGTCGAGGCGGTCCGTGCGTGGCTGGCGGGGCGGAAGGACTGCACCGGCAGGATCGGCGTGATCGGATTCTGCATGGGCGGAGGGTTCGCACTCCTGCTCGCTCCCGGCCACGGCTTTTCAGCCTCGAGCGTCAACTACGGCTCCGCCCCGAAGGACGCCGAGAGCCTGCTAGCCGACGCGTGCCCGATCGTCGGCAGCTACGGCGCCAAGGACCGGACGCAGCGTGGCGCAGCCGAGCGGCTTGAGCGCGCCCTGACGCTCAACGGCGTGGAGCACGACGTCAAGGAATATCCCGACGCCGGGCACTCGTTCCTCAACGACCACCAGAGCGTTGTGTTCAAGATGCTGAAGGTCGTCGGGATCGGCTATCACGACCCGTCCGCCCAGGACGCACGCCGACGGATCGCCTCCTTCTTCGATGAGCACCTGCACTCCAAGGACTGAGCGTCTCCGCCAAGCGATTGGCAGAAGCTCGAGCGGGCTGACCGTGCCTACTTCCCAGCGTGGCTCGGACGCCTCCCTTGCCACGCGGAATGGTCACCGGGCGCGCGGATTGACGCGCCCTTTGCCACGCTTGCGAGGTACCCGCCGGCGCCCGACGGGATACCCGCGGGATCGACCGAAAGTCAAGTCCCTTCGAGCGGCTTGCCTGTGGTTGTTCGGCGTGCTGAGCCCTCCGGACGGCCGGCCGGCTGGGTGGCGGAGCGTGTCAGTGACTTGAGCCGTGGCCGGTTCGGTGGTCCGGCCGGGCTATTTGCGCACGGCCGATGCTCGCCGGTTGTTGCCAGCGGCGTCATGCGGGAGGAGCCGGGCCACCGGCCTGCTGGTCCTTGACCATCCGCTTGTAGGACTGTTCGGCCTGCTCGGCGAGCGCGCGTTCGGCGTCGCGCATCATGACGTTGGTGCTCCAGGTCCCGGCGATCGCTCGCGTGTACTTTGGCGCGCCCGCGGTGATCTCCAGGCGTCGGAGCTTCTTCTTGGTCAGCGACGGCTGCTGGCGGGCGTAATCCTCGCCACGGGTCAGCATGCACCAGAACAGGATCGACAGCTTCCGGGCAGTCGCGACGATCGCCTTCCCGTGACCGCGGCGGGCCTTGGTCCGTTCGTAGAACGCGCGCAGCGGCCCGGGTTGCTGGATCGTGCTCCAGGCGGCCTCGACCAGCGCCCACCGCGCAGACGCCGATCCGCGTTTGGAGATCCGGCCGCTGCGTGCCGGCGCCTCGCCGGACTGCTTGACCTTGGGGTCCAGGCCGAGATAGGCGACGAGCTTGGGGCTGGTCATGAACCGGTGCACATCGCCGACCGCGGCGATGAGCGACGCAGCACCGATCAGGTTCACGCCGGGCACCGTCATCAGCCGCCGGATCTCCGGCCACGACACCGCCTGCTGGGCGATCAGCCGGTCGACCGCGGCGAGCTCGATGTCGAGAAACTCGATGTGGCGGATCCCAGCATCAACGGACTCGCGCTCCTCCAGCGCCAGCTCGAGCTCGGCGAGCCACGCGCGGCCTTTGACCCCGAACAGATCAGAGCACGGTGGTTTGCCCTGCAGTCTGCGCTGCAACACAGCGTGGATCTCGTTCTTGGACCGCGTCCGCGCTCGCATCAACTGCTCACGGCGCGCGAGCCGGCGGCGCAGGATCCGGCACCGCTCATCCGGCATCCAGACCGCCTCAAGCTCGCCCTTCCACAACAGACTCGCCAGCGTGCGGGAGTCCAGCCGGTCGGTCTTCGCCCGCGCCTGCGTGATCCCGGTGTCATCCGGGCTGACCACGATCACCCGCTCCACGTGCGGCTCGAGGATCCGCACGATCTCCCAGCAACTGCCGGTCACCTCCAGCGCCACCAGCCCGATCCAGCGGTCTGCCGGACGGCGGTCTTGGTTGCTCCTCTTGCTCAGGACCGGCAGTCTGCGCATCGCTGCCGGATTGCGTCGGGACCATGAGTGATCGAGTGGTCGCGACACGCTCGCCGCTCCCCCCGCTGCAGGCTTGCGACCCGGGGGCGTGCGCACTCGCGCTCGTTGGCGAACGGCGAGAGCGATCTCGCGGCTCGCTCGAACCGTGCGCCGGCTGGGTCGTTGATCAGCCTCGGGGCTTGAAGCTGATGGTGAGCGAGGCGATGTAGCGGTGGATGTTCGCGGTCCGTGCCCAGATGCCACCGGCGCCGGGATTGAACCCTTCGCAGCACGGGGTGGTGAAGTTGAGGTCGACGCGTCGGTTGACCGTGAACGCCCGTCCGGCTCGCATCGCGTGCACTTCGGCGAGCGTGGCCGCGTCCGTCAGCGCCTCGTCGTAGTTCACGCGGTAGCCGACCAGGTTCAGTGGGAGCACTGGCTTCTTCACACCGACCAGCGCGAGCGCGCCGACGATCTGACTCCCACAGCTGCCGGGCGTTATCACGGGACCGTGGTTGCTGATCAGGAAACGATTCTTGGTGGCGGTCGGATTCCAACTTAGGCTGAGCAGCACACGCTTGCCGGTGAAGCTCCGATAGCAGTTGGCGCGCTGGTTAGCGGTCGGCTCGGTACTGCCGTCTGGGCATGTGACCACCGGCGAGGAGTTGCCCGCGATCTGCGACTTGATCGTCTCGCCGGAATCACCGAAACGACCCGGCACCGACGGGGAGGTCAATGCCTCTACACCGATGCTCGACACGCGCTCGTAGGTGACGTTCAAGAAGTGGACATCCAGGTGGATCAACCGCTCGCCCGAGCCGATTTGGGCGTTGCACGGGCCGGTGCTAGATCCCCACTGCGGGTCGTAATAGGTCCACTGATCGTCGACAGACAGCTTGAGGCTGGCGCTGTAGTGATACGTGGCGTTCCCGTGCGCGCGCGGTGGACGGCCCGAACCGGCGGGCGGACGGCCCGAACCGGCGATAACCACGACCGTGCCGGTGCTGGCGCGATGACGCCCGTCGACGTAGTTGTACTCGCCCGGCGAGGTGAACCGTCGCTGGTAGCTCTCGCCAGGCTGAAGGTCGCTGGGCGAGCGGACCTGCCCGCTGAGACTGTGCGCCAGTTTCCCATTGTTCTGCCACCGCACCACCGTGCCGGTCGGAACCACCACGACCGCGGGCGAAAAGCCCTGCTCGGTGACCGACACCGTGACCACAGCGCTCGCCGCGGCCGCGGCGTCGCTCTTCACCGCGACGCCCGCGAAAGCACCGACGATCAAGACGACCCAGATGACCCGCAGCCGCCGACGCAGATAGACGGGCGCGGCGCCGCCCGGGGATCTCGCTGCCTGATCAGGTCCCCCCGTGTCCAAGACCTCAGCAGTCTCGCTTCTGACCGGGCCCGGGTCAAGGAGCTAGACACGTACCTGCCCGCTGGAGGCGCCGCCCGCCAGCCGACGCTCAGATTCTGCTCTCTCCGCGCCGCGCGAGAGAGCACTCGGGCCCCCGGGAGACGACCGCTCAGTGGCGAGCCGCGAGCATATTGCCTGACGCTCCCAACACTGCTGCTCGCAGCCCGTAGGGGAAGCGTGATCTCCGTTCCTCGCCTTGGCGCGAAGCAGGTGCGGGATTCGGCGAGGACGAGTCTCCTGGGGTCCGAGCGGCGGTGATTTGCCTGGATCACCTCAGCGCGCCGACCACGAGATCAGCCGTCGCCGTCCTTGACGTCGCCGTGGTCGGCCCCGTGCACGACGATGACCGGGCACGGCGCGTGCTTCAGCAGGCCCTTCGAGGTGCTGCCTTCGAGGCGTGCTCGGATCCCGTGCAGACCGCGTGAGCCGACAACAATCCCGGTGGCCTCGCGCTCCTGGGCCAGGCTCAGGAGCGTCCCGGGTACGCTGCCCTCATCCGGCAAGGCGAGAGGCTCCGCGTCGAGCCCGAGTGACCTTGCCAGCGCAGCTCCATCGTGCGCGATGCGCTCTGCGTCCTCGTGCTCGGCGCGATCGAGCGTGCGCGCGAAGTCGGGGTCGACCGGAGCCGGGACCATGAGCGCGTCGGACGTCATCACCGGCCCCGCGTAGGCCAGGCCCTCCTCCCAGACGGTGGCGACGAGGATGTGACACGACCCGAGGAGTTTGGCCGCATCAACGATCGCTTGGCGCGCAGCGGGTGAGCCGTCATACGCGACGATGACCACTGGTCGCTCGCCCTCGCCTGTAGACCCCATCACTGGCATGCACCCACGGCGGCATCCTACTCCCGTCGCATCTGGCTCAACGGCCCATGCCCAGCGCCGTACAGCCCGGCGCCCTGGTGCGGGTGGCGGTCAACCGCCGCGCCTTCTCCGCGCGCGCTCTCGGCCATGAGACGTTCGGCCGAAACAGGTGCACGACAGCCGGGTGTCGCGCACCGGCGGTTCTGAGCGGTTCCCCAGCGGTCGAAACCCAGTACACACAGCGTTTTCCCCCACTCCGGCGGGATGGCTCTTAGATGTGGTACATGGGCGCGATCGCCGAGCGGATCTCCTCCTCGGCGACCGAGGCGATCGTCTCACGGGCGAGCACGTCCCCCGCCGCCTGCGCCGCCTCGGCGAACACGCCGGCGGCGCCCGCCCCCAGCGACCCGTCGAGCAGCTCCACCAGTTCCAGCACCGTCACCTGCCCGGGGGGCCGGCCGAAGCTGTAGCCGCCCTTGACGCCCCGGGTGGAGCGCAGGATCCCGGCACGCCGCAGGGTCGCGAACAGGTGCTCCAGGAACTGGACCGGGATGTCGCGCCGGCGGGCCAGCTCGGCGATCGGCACCGGATCGGTGCCGCCGTGGCGGTACAGCTCGACGAGCGCGCTCAGCGCATACGGCGACTTGGTGGTGATCGACAGCATGCGGGCCCCGATCCTACGGGACCAAGATCCGGCCCGCCCGGGCCGCGCGGCCCGCCGGTGCCGCCGCCGGCGCCCCGCCGGACACAGCGGCGCGGCGCCGAGATCAGATCCAGCCGCGCTCGGTGGCGATGAGGACGGCCTGAGCGCGGTCCATGGCGCCGAGCTTGCCGTACACGTTGTGCAGGTGGGTGCGGATGGTGCTCGTGGACAGACCCAGCTCGGACGCGATCTGCTTGTAGACCATGCCCTTGGCCAGTCGGCGCAGAACGTCGACCTCGCGGGTCGACATGGGGCACGGCTCCACCTGGCGGGGCCGCTCGCCGGAAGCCGGTAGGGGGAGCTCGTACATGACGCGGCGCAGGCTGGAGGAGTTCAGGCCGATGGTCCGCGCGACCGAGAGCAGCTCCGAGGGCGCGATTGCGCCCCCCAGGACATAGTGGGCGAGCATGTCGGCGAGGCGAACGAGCGCGGCCTCCCCGGTCGCCTCCTCGGCGTGGTGGCGCTCGATCACGCTGGCGATCGACTTGGGCAGCGCCCAGCGCCGGGCCAGGACACCGCCCACCAGAGCATGATCGACGCCGAGCTCACGCCGCTCGCGCTGGAGGCGCTCCTCCGGGGTGCGGGCGTCGCCGTGCACCTGGCCCGGATAGCCGGGATAGGCGTGGACGAGCACCAGCTTGCCGATGTCGTGCAACAGCGAGGTGACCATCAGGCGGTCGCGGGCCTCGTGGTTGATCTCGCGCGCCAGGCGGTCGGCCGCGCGCTGGGTGGCGACCGAGTGCAGCCGGAAGCGCTCCGGGATCCCCTGCCAGACGGCCGTCCGCTCAAAGAAGTCGAAGGTCCGTGCCCGGTTGGCGATGGCGTGGACGGTCCGCGGGGTCAACACGTCGACGCCGGTCACGACGCTGTCGACGCGGCCGAACGTCGGTCCCTCCACCTGGTTGGCCAGCCGCACCACGGTGACCGCCAGGGCGACGTCGGCCTCGACGGCCGAGACGACATCGCCGATCGAGGGCTCGCCGTCCTCGAACAGCCGGAGCACGCGGTTGCGCGACTCCACCAGGACCGGGTACGCCTCGAGCGCCTCGAAGGCCGTCGTCAGCCGTCGGCCGTGGCCTTCGTTGTGGCGGCGCTCGCGGGTGGCGTAAGGGTCAGTGGGCACAGTCTTCAGAGCAGCAACGGTCGCCACCGGGGGTCATCCCTTCCTACCCGGGGTCGGGCACGTCGGAGTGGGCAGATTCGGCACTTCACGCATTGCCTCGTATATCGGCAGATGTCGGACCCGGTTTAGCCCGGTCGCTCTTGGAGCCTTGTATTCCTAACTCCGCGCCCTGCCCAGCGCCGAGTCGATCCTGGCCAGCGTCTCGTCTTTTCCGAGGAGCGCCACAGTCTCGAAGATACCGGGGGACACGGTCTGACCCGCGACCGCGACCCGCACGGGCTGAAAGACCTTGCCGGGCTTGGCGTCCCGCTGCTCGACCACGGTGCGTAGCGCCTCCTCGATCCGCTCAGGGTCAAACGGCTCGGCCGCGGCCAGGGCGGCGCGGGCGGCGGTGAGCGCCTCCACCCCGCCGTCGCTGCGGATCGTCCTGTCGAAGGCCGCCGGATCGTCGACCGGGCCGTCGAAGATGAACGACACCAGCGGCCAGAAGTCCGCCAGGGTCTGGATCTTCTCGGCCGAGATCTCCACGGCCGGGCGCAGCCCGTGGCGTCCGGTGAACTCCTCGAGCCGTCGCGTCAGCTCGTCGTCGCCCAGCGCGCGCAGGTGACGGCCATTGAGGTGGCGGAGCTTGCGCTCGTCAAACACGGCCGGGTTCTTCGACACCCGCTCCAGCCGGAAGCGCTCGGCCAGCTCCGGGAGAGTGAAGAACTCCTCGTCGGAGGCAAACCCCGCGCCGAGCAGCGCGATGTAGTTGTCGACCGCCTCCGGGAGGTAGCCGGCGTCGCGCAGCTCCTGGACAGAGGCGGCGCCGTGGCGCTTGGACAGCTTCTTGCCGTCCGGGCCGTGGAGGAGCGGCAGGTGGGCGTAGGTGGGGATGGGCGCGGCGACCGCCTCGAGCACCAGCTGCTGCTTGGGGGTGTTCGACAGGTGGTCGGCGCCGCGCACCACGTGTGTGATCCCGGCGTCGAGGTCGTCGATGGCGACGGCGAAGTTGTACAGGACCGACCCATCGGCGCGGGCGATGACGGGGTCGTCGAGGTTGGCGTTGGGGAAGCTGGTGTCGCCGATGATGACGTCGTGGACGACGGTGTGGCCCTCGTCCGGAACGCGCAGCCGCACGGCACCGGACTCCTCGGTCTCGCCCCGGAAGCCCCGGTCGGCCCCGTGCGCGGCCTTGTAGGCCCGGACGTCCTCGGCGGTGGCATTGGAGTGGTAAGCGTGCCCGCTGGACAGCAGCTGGTCGAGCACCTCGGCGTGCCGGGCGGCGCGCTCGGACTGCAAGATGGGGCCCTCGTCGAAGTCGAGGTTGAGCCAGCGGAGCGCGTCGAGGATCTGCTCCACGTTCTCCGGCGTCGAGCGCTCGCGGTCGGTATCTTCGATCCGCAGCACCAGCGTGCCGCCCTGGCCACGAGCCAGCAGCCAGTTGTACAGCGCGGTCCGTGCGCCGCCGATGTGCAGGGCCCCGGTGGGCGACGGAGCGAATCTAACTCGTAAGGACATGAACTCAGCATGCTAATCGGCGCCCACGTCTCACCGGCGGGCGGCCTGGACAAGGCGATCGAGCGCGGCGTGGAGCGCAGCTGCCAGGCGATCCAGATCTTCAACCAATCCCCGCGGATGTGGCGGCCGACTTCCTATACGCAGGACGACTTCGCGGCCTTCCGCGCGGCGATGAAGGACAGCCCCATCAAGGCCGTCATCATCCACGCCGTCTACCTGCTCAACTGCGCCTCCGAGGACGCCGAGATCCGCGACAAGTCGCGCGCCTCGCTCATCCAGTCGCTGCGCGTCGGCAACGGGATCGGGGCCGCCGGCGTCGTGCTCCACCCCGGGTCGGCGAAACAGGGTGACGTCCCCACGGCGATCAAGCGTGCCGGCCAGGTGATCAAGGAGGCGCTGGCGGAGACCGAGAAGTGCCGGCTGCTGCTCGAGGACACGGCCGGGGCCGGCGGGACGCTCGGCCGCTCCTTTGAGGAGCTGAGCGAGCTGCTCGCCGCCGCCGGCGGCGGCAGGCGCCTGGGCGTCTGTCTGGACTCCTGCCACCTGCTCGCCTCCGGCTATGACATCCGGACGGCCGCCGGCCTGACGGACACGATCGACGAGTTCGACCGGACGGTGGAGATCCGGCGCTTGGGCGCGCTGCACCTCAATGACTCCCAGACGCCGCTCGGCTCCAACCGGGACCGCCATGCCAACGTCGGCACCGGCGAGCTCGGCGAGCGGGGGTGCGCGGCGTTCCTGTCCGAGCCCCGGTTCGACAAGCTTCCGCTCGTCATCGAGACCCAGGGGCCGGAGCGCCAGGGGCCGACGCGTGAGGAGGTGGAGCTGTGCTTTGCCCTGCGCAAGCGTGGCCTGGCCGCCCGGCGGCGGAGCGGCGCTCGCCAGCGCTCCGCGTCACGGAGCTGACCGCGCCGGTGCCGGCGGCGGCGATGCCGGGGGCGGTTACGGGTAGGGTGCTCGCCGGATGAGCGTCTCCACGAGCAAGGGCGACGCGCTGGTGGTGTTTGGGATCACCGGCGACCTGGCGCGCAAGATGACGCTGCGCTCGCTGTACCGGCTCGAGCAGCGTGGCCTGCTCGACGTCCCAGTCATCGGCGTTGCCGTCGATGACTGGACCGACGCGCACCTGTGCGAGCACTCGCTGGAGTGCGTCCAGGCCACCGGCGAGGAGATCGACGACGCGGCCTGGAAGCGGTTCGCCGACCGGCTGTCGTTCGTGAGCGGCGACTTCTCGGACCCCAGCACCTACGAGGCGGTCGGCGCCGCGCTCAAGGGTGCCACCAACCCGGTCTTCTACCTGGAGATCCCGCCCTCGCTGTTTGGGATGGTCATCAAGGGGCTGGCGGAGGCGCAACTGGTTCAGGGCGGGCGGCGGGTCGTCGTGGAGAAGCCGTTCGGCCATGACCTGCAGTCGGCGCGCCAGCTGGCCCGCGATCTGCACCAGTACCTCGACGAGTCCCAGCTGTTGCGGATCGACCACTTCCTGGGCAAGATGGGCCTGGACGAGATCCTGTACCTGCGCTTCGCCAACGCCATCCTGGAGCCGGTCTGGAACCGCAACTTCGTCGCCTCCGTGCAGATCACGATGGCCGAGAGCTTCGGCGTCTCGGACCGCGGGCACTTCTACGACCCGGTCGGCGCGCTGCGCGACGTCGTCGTCAACCACCTCATGCAGATGGTGTCCGCCGCCGCGATGGACCCGCCCGCCTCCGGGAACCCGGACAGCATCCAGGACGCCAAGTACGCGGTGTTTGCGGCGATGTCCGACGCCGGCCCGGAGCACTATGTCCGCGGCCAGTACACGGGCTACCGGGACATCGACGGCGTGGCCAAGAGCTCCGACACAGAGACCTACGCCGCCCTGCGCCTGGAGATCGACAGCTGGCGCTGGTCCGGCGTGCCGTTCTTCATCCGGACCGGCAAGCGCCTGCCGGTCAGCCAGACCGAGCTGCGCCTCGTCTTCCGCCACGCGCCGCGGCTGCCGTTCATTCCCACCGGCCGGCGCCGGCCCGCCCCCAGCCAGCTGGTGTTCCGCATCGACCCGGCAACCGGAATCCGGATCATTCTCGACGCCGAGCGCGCTGACCGGTCCGGCGCCAGCGAGATCGAGCTGGACATGGAGTTCGCCGAGGAGGGCGGCGAGGGCGCCACCCCGTACGAGGTCCTCCTCCACGCCGCGCTCGTCGGCGATGCCAGCCACTTCACGCGCCAGGACAACGTCGAGCAGACCTGGCGGGTCGTCCAGCCGCTGCTCGACGCACCGCCGAAGTCGATCCCGTACGCCCAGGGCTCCTGGGGCCCGGCCGAGGCCGATGAGCTCGTCAAGGGCGTCGGAGGCTGGCGCGGGCCGTGGCTGCCGGGTCGCCCGTAACCGCCGATGCCGGATCGCTCGTAGCCCGCGGCAGGCCGGCGGCGCGACTGGCGCGGTTCCGCCTGTCCGCGCTCTAGTCTGCCCCGCGTGCTTTCTGATGCGACGGACGGCGTGAGGTCATGAGATCCAGCCTGGGCAGCATCATCTGGCTGATCGTGGGGATCCTGCTGGCGTCGGCACATGGCTATCTGACGCATGTCGACAAGCTCAAGCCGATCGTCTCGGCGCTGCTGGCGATCTTCCTGTGGCCGCTGCTCCTGCTGGGGATCAATCTCCACGTGAAGTGAGCTCGGTCCGAACGCGCCCAGACGCCGAGAGGCCGTCACCGAGGGATGCCGCGCAGTCCGGTGGTTGCGCTCGGAGTGCTCGCGAATTAGGATTGGCGCAGGCGCAGTACCCGGGGCGCCGTGAGCAATCGCCCGACGCAGGGGGTGCAGTGTGATACGAGTCGGCATCGCAGCTGCGGCAGCGGCTGGACTGGCGGCAGGACTACCAGCGCCCGCGGCAGCCGCCCCGCCACCATCGTTGACCGGGGAGACGCTGAACGTCTCGCTGAACTCGGCCCCGTACTGGGTGGACCAGTGCACGAGCCCGGGGCAGCCACCACCGAGCTACGTCAAGACCGAGCAGTTCAGCCTCCGCGGCACCGCGGCCGGGCCGTATCCCGGCAGCTTCCACGAGGACGGCAGCGTCACGTTCGCCGCCGATCAGCCCGGGAACCCCGGCGAGTTTGACGGCATGGTCACCGCGTATGCGGTGAAGTTCACGATCATCTCGCCCAGGGGCTTCGTGACGGGCACCGAGACATCCGGGGACAGCGCGCCTGCGCCGGCGTTCAGCTGCTTCTTCGGGATCAGCGGAAAGGGCTTCCAAGCGTCCCCAGCACCGAGCTACACGGCGAGGATCATCGGGCCGCACGACGGCATCTGGCGGGACACCGGCACGAACGCGGTGACCCTCACAGCCAGTCAGACCAACCCGGGTCTGGGCGGCGGCGGCCACCTCACCAGCGCCGACCGGATGACTTCGAGCGGGATCAGGCAGCTTCACAAGCGGCACCACCAGAAGGTGCACCGACAGCGCCAGCGCTAGTCAGGCAAGACTCGGCGTCGGCTCCGGAGCCCGGTCAGCGCTGACCGCTGGGATGAGTGCGCCGCCGAGGAGATGGTCAAGCTCGGCGTGGAGCGCCGCCGTCCGCGACACCCTGAAGCTCGGTCCCAGCTTGAGCCTCCGGTGGCCAACCGTCGTGCTCAGCTCGATGACGACGTCCGATTCGCCCGGGAAGCCGGCCAGCACGTGCTTGAGCTCGCCGAGGATCGCCACCGGCAGGGCGGTCGCATCCAGCCGCAGCCGGAGCGCGCTGGGGGTCAGGACCGGCTTGGCCGCCTCCACCTGTGCCTCCAGGACCTCCTCCTCGGTCGGCTCGAAGCGCTCCACCTGCTGGGCGATGAGGCAGGTCGTGTCCCGGTCCTTGTGATCGACCTTGCCCCGGACCAGGACGATGGAGTCGACCTGGAGCGCGTCCTCGTTGGCCGCCAGCGCCTTGCCGAAGACGATGATCTCGACCGACGTCTCCAGGTCGTAGAGCGTGGCGAACATCATCCAGTCGCCCTTCTTGGTCTTGATCCGCTTGGCCTGGGTGACCATGCCGCCGATCGTCACCCAGTCGCCGTCGCGCCGGGTGGAGAGCTCGGCGAGCGTGCTGTCAGCCTTGGCCCGCAGGGCCGGCCCCACGTCCTTGAGCGGGTGGGCGGAGATGAACAGCCCCAGCGACTCCTTCTCGGCCGCCAGCAGCTGGTTGCGGTCGAACTCGTCACCGGGGATCGGCGCGTGGCTGGGACCCGCGAACGCACCGGTGGGACCGCCCGCCCCACCCGCGCCGCCACCACCGAGGTCCATGCCGAGGTCGAAGATCGACCCCTGGCCGATGAGCGCGTCCTGCTGGGCCTTCTGGCCGGCCGCCTGGGCCTGCTCGAGCACCAGCAGCATGCCCTTGCGGGTGGCTCCCGTCGAGTTGAACGCGCCGCACTTGATCAGCGCCTCGATCGCCTTCTTGTTCACCGCCCGGTTGTCGACGCGCTCGCAGAAGTCGAACAGGGACGCAAATGGCCGGTTGGGGGTTGGGTGGGTGAGATCCGTCTCCTCCCGGGCGCGCTTGATCGCCTCGACCGCCGCGTAGCCGACGCCCTTGACGGCGTCCAGGCCGAACCGGATGTTCCCGTCGACGACGACGAAATCGTGATCGGACAGGTTGACGTCCGGCGGCAGGATCTGGATCCCCATCTGCTCAGCCTGGGCGACGAAGAACGGGACCTTGTCCTTGGTGTCCATCACCGAGGAGATGAGCGCCGCCATGTACTCGGCGGGGTAACTGGCCTTCAGCCACGCCGTCCGATAGGCGATCAGCGCGTAGCACGCCGCGTGGGAGTTGTGGGAGACGATCCCGTTAGCGATGAAGTTGAGCGGGCCACCGGGCGCCATCTCGACGTCGTACGTCATTTCAACGCCGAGCGGTTCGATTGACACAACCGGATCGCCATTCTCGGCATGGGCAGTGGCCAGGTGGCGCGCCACCCGGAACTTGAAATCCTCCGGAGCCACCACGACGTATGGCAGATCGCCGTACTTTGCCTCGAAGTACTCCGGCACGCGGTCCATGCCGTCCATCTCCCAATACACGCCGGCGAAGTAGAAGTCGCACATGCGCCCGGTCGGCAGTGGCTTGTGCATCTCGAAGTCGATGCCTTCGTCGATCAGCCATTCGCACATCTCGCGCTCTGGCCAGCTCGCACACCACATCCCGTTGGACGCGATCGAGCAATGGCCGTAGCCGGGGCCGGTGGCATACGCCGCCTGGACGGCTCGCAGCGAGTTGTTCATCTGGCGCTGGCGCCACTCCGAGTCGTTGGCCCACAGCCAACGGACTCGCTCGTGCATGGCCGCGACCCCGTGGCGCGTCAGCTCCGGGTGGAGCTGGTGCATCAACTTCATATGGGCCGCCTTGTCGGCGTGCGGGCGCGAGTCCTGGTCGGCCTTCATGCGGATCGACGCGGCCCGGTCCCACTCGGCGCGCTCGGCGCAATCAGCCAAACGCGTCATCGTCTGGCGACGAGCTTCCCGCTGCTTCTCGCTGATCATCGGCAGCGTGATCAACTCAGTCTCCCCGACCGTCATGGCGCCGACTTCCATATAGCCGTCGGTCGTCAGAAGCCTGTGCTCGGCTGTCACGCGGATCTGACGGCCGCTCTCACACGTCACGCGGTAGACCTGCTTGCGACCGGTTTGAACGATGTTCGCGACCTTGTGCGGTCTGACGGTGCCGTCGGCCCACATCGACATCAGCTCGGCCGGCTGTTTCCTGAAGGCCTCGGACAACCGGATCCGGGCCCCGTCCGGGAGGATGACCCGGGTTTGTCCTGATGCGCACTTGTTAAACGAGTAGTCAGCCGATCGCTCGTTCGTCTGCCACAGCATCTCGATGACCGACTCGCCGGTGCCGGACTTGCGACAGCCCTCGACGAACTCCGGCTTGAGCTTGGCCATCGCCTCGCGGTTCTTCTTGCCGATGGCCTTGCGGAGGTCGTCGGCCTTGGCCCCGCTGAAGCCGGCGAGCTCCTTGGCGACCTGCATCGCCTGCTCCTGGTAGAGGATGACGCCCTTGGTCGACTCCAGGATCGGCCGCAGCCGCTCGTCGGCATAGGTGATGGCGTCCGGGTCACGCTTGCCCCGCGCGTACGTGGGGATCTGATCCATCGCCCCCGGGCGATACAGCGCCACCAGCGCCACCAGGTCGTCGAACTCGGTCGGCCGGACCTTCTTGAGCGCCTCCCGCATGCCCTCGGACTCAAACTGGAACACGCCGACCGAGTCGCCCTGGGCGAGCATCTCGTAGGTCGGCTCGTGATCGAGCGGGAGCGTGCTCATGTCCGGACGCTCGCCCGTCGACCGCTCCACGATGTCCAGCGCGTCCTCGATCACGTCGAGGTTGCGCAGCCCGAGGAAGTCCATCTTGAGCAGGCCGAGCTGCTCGACCGGCTTCATCGAGAACTGGGTGACGGTGCGGAACACCCGCTCGCCGTTCTCATCGGCGCCGGCGTCGGCGATCTGCAGCGGCAGGATGTCGGTCAGCGGCCGGTCGGAGATGACCACCGCCGCCGCGTGGATGGAGGAGTTGCGGACGATGCCCTCCAGGCCCTGCGCCACGTCGACGATCTGCTTGGCCGTCCCGTCCCGGTCAACCTCGGCCCGCAGCGGCTGACCGGGCGACAGGCACTCCTCGAAGCTCGGCGGGCGGCCCATGACCGGATCCGGAATGAGCTTCGCCAGCCGGTCGCCCACCCCGTAATCATGGCCGAGCACCCGGGCGGCATCCCGGGTGGCCGCGCGCGGGAACATCTTGCCGAACGTGATGATCTGCGCGACCGCCTCCTTGCCGTACTTCTCGGTCACGTAGCGGATCACGCGCTCCCGGCCGCGCACGGAGAAGTCCATGTCGATATCCGGCATGGACACGCGCTCCGGATTGAGGAAGCGTTCGAACAGCAGGTCGTAGCGGAGCGGATCGACGTCGGTGATCTGCAGGCAGTAAGCGATGATCGACCCCGCCGCCGAACCGCGTCCTGGGCCGACGGCGATCCCCGTGTCCTTCGCGTACTTGACGAAGTCCCAGACGATGAGGAAGTAGGCGTTGAAGCCCATCCGGTCGATGACGCTCAGCTCGTAGTCGGCCCGCTCCCGGGCCTCGGCCGGCACCGGGGTGCCGTAGCGGAAGTTCAGGCCCTCGTCGACGAGGCGATGCAGGTACTCGCGCTCTCCCGTCCCGTCCGGCGTCGGATACGTGGGGATGAGCTGGCGCCCCAGCTCCAGCTCGACCTCGCAGCGCTCGGCGATCTCCAACGTCGACGGAAGCGACTCCGGCCACTCGGCGAAGGTATCGGCCATCTCCTGGCTGGAGCGCAGGTAGAACTCGTTGGTCTCGAAGCTCATCTTCGGCGCGGCCAGCGTCGACTTGGTCTGCACGCACAGCAGCGCCGCGTGATGGTGGTAGTCCTCCCGCCGCAGATAGTGCACGTCGCCGGTCGCCACGAGCGGCCGTCCCACCTCACGGGAGATCCGCACGATCCCCTCGTTGCACTTGTCCTGGATGGTGAGCCCGTTCTTCTGGACCTCGAAATACACGTTGTCGGCGCCGACGGCGTCCATCAGCTCCCGGGCATGCGCCCGCGCCTCGTCGGTCTGGTCGTCGGCGAGGTGCCGGCAGAACCGGGAGGCCAGGCATCCGGTGAGGGCGATTACCCCCTCGCCGTGCGCGGCGAGCTGGGCCATGTCGACCGAGGGCTTGCCGCGCTGGTAGCCGTCGAGGAAGCCGGCCGAGGACAGCTTGACGAGGTTCCGATACCCGGTCTGGTCAGCGGCCAGAAGGGTCAGGTGGAAGCGATCCAGCTTGCCCGGCGCGCGCGCCGCATGGTCGTCGACCATGTAGACCTCGCAGCCGATGATCGGCTTGATCCCGTGCTTCTGGCAGGCGGTGTAGAGCTCGACCGAGCCGTTCATGACCCCGTGATCGGTCAGGCCGAGCGCCGGCTGGTCGAACGAGGCGGCCCGCGCCGCCAGCGCGTCGATCTTGCACGCTCCGTCGAGCAGCGAGTACTCGGAATGGACGTGGAGATGGGCGCAGGCGGCTGGCATGGCGGCGGAGCACTAGGTTAGGCACCGGCTCGGACGCCGTGACCGGGTGGATCCGCAGAGAGCGGGAATCAGTTGCTCTGCGCCAGCCTGATCCACTCCCGGACGACGGCCAGGGGCCGCTCGTCGCCGCGCACGGCCACGCCGGGGACGGATTCGCCGGACAGCACCGCCAGCAGCTGCCCGGCCGGGCAGGCCACCGTGGCGGCGATGCGGCCCTCCGGTGCGCGGCGCGCGACCTGCGGCGCCACGCCGTCGCGGACGATGAGGAAGGTGGAGGCGGCCCGCGGGTCCTGGTGGGCCAGGATGAACCGCTCACCCCGGGTCCAGGCCGGGTCGATCGCGGCGCCGACGAGCGCGAACGCCGTCGCCGGATCCAGCCGGATGCCGGCACGGTGAAGCTCTCCGAGATCGAGCGGCGTGCCCAGCAGCGCGGTCAGCGCGGCGATGCCCTCTCGCCGTCCGCGCACGCGCGCCACCCGCCGGCTGAACCGGCGGCGAACCCACCCCGCGGTCAGCAGCCGGGCGATCCGCGCCGGGTCCCCGTAGACCTGGAAGTCGACGTCCGCCCGGGCGCGGGGGACGGTCTCGACGGCGATCGAGAGGCTCCCGTTCGATACGGTCACGCACACGGAGCGCCGGACGGGCCGGGCCCCGCCCCGTCCACTCTCCAGGACCAGGTCGTAAGCGACCGGATGCGGATACGCCAGGCGCTGCAACGGCAGCAGCTCCAGCAGCAGCCGCCCCGCGGCCTCGGCGTCCGTGCGCACCAGCCGGCGGAAGGCGCGCTCCAGCGACGGTCGGCCCAGGACCTCGGTCAGCGTCGGCGAGGGCGCCGGGACGAGCGCTGTCGTCGGCTGCGGGGCCTCCCGCGACTGAGGTGCCTCCTGGGGCTGCGGTGCCTCCTGGGGCGCGATCGTCTCCCGGAGCCGGCTCAGGGCGTCGCTGAGCCGGGCGGGCTCGACGAGGGCGCCGGACGGGGGTGCGAGCGAAGATGGGCCGCCGGCTGCGGGCGTGTTGCCGGCCGCGGGCGTGTTGCCGGCCGCGGGCGTGTTGCCGGCCGCGGGCGTGTTGCCGGCTACGGGGGTGTCCCCGGCCGGGAGTGCGGCCGGATCGGCCGGGGGCGCCGCCGGCGGTTCCTCAGGCGCGCGGGGCGCGTTGAGCTGCTCCAGTGCCGCGCGGAGCTCACCGATGGCCTCGTGCGCGCCGCGGGTGGCGGCTCGCTGGCCCTCCAGCTGACGCTCCAGCCCGACGAGCCGCCGCTCGGCTTCGACCCGCCGCGCTCGTTCCCGCGCCACCTCGGCTGCGGCCTCCTCGGCCTGCCGGCGCCGTGCCCGCTCCCGCTCCAGCGCGTCACGGAGCGTGTCCAGCTCGCCGCCCAGCTCTCGCAGCAACGTCGTCGTCCGCTGCTCCAGCAGCACGCGGGCGGCCAGCCGGGACTCGACGTCGATCAGTCGCGACCGCAGCCCAGCCTCGGCGTGTCCCCGGGCGCTGAGCTCCCGGCGCAGGCTGACGACGAGGGCGGCCGCATCCTCTCCGGAGCGCAGGGCGGGTGGCAGCGGCGGCTCCGGCAGCGGCGGCGGCTCCGGCATGGGCGGCGGCCCCGCCGGACCCGGCGGGGGCCCCGGGAGCGGCGGCGGCTCCGGAAGCGATGGAGGTGCCGGGGGCGGCGGCGGCTCTGGGAGCGGCGGCGGCGGCCGCATCACCGGCGGCGTCGTGGCCGCCGGCCGGAGGGCCGCGGCCGCCGGCTCCACCGCGACTCGACCGGTCACCGCGACCTGACGGTCCCTCAGTCTCTCCTCGAAGCGCAGGCGAGCGGCCTCGGAGGCCGCCGCCTCCCGGGCACGGGCGAGCTCGCGCTGGCGCTCGTCCCGCTCGCGCTCGGCGCGGTCCCGGCCCGCCTGCGCCGCGGCGGCGAGCTGCTCGGCCTCGTCGCTGCCCCGCCGGGCGAGGCGGAGCTCCTCCTCCAGGGCGCGGATGCGGTCCTCGGCCGCTGCCAGGTCGCCCATCGCCTGGCGGGCCTGCGCCGCCTCCCGTGCGCTCGCCTGCAGCTGCTGGGCCATGTCCTGACGCAGCGCCTGCTCGGCGTGCGCCCGCTGCTCAGCCCGCCGCCGGCCACGCTCTCGCTCGGCCGCCGTGTCGACCAGCCGGTCGCGCTCGGTGCGGGCGTCCGCAAGCTCCCGCTCCAGCAAGTCGACCCGGGACGCCAGCTCCGCGAGCCGCTCCTGGACCGAAGGCAGGCTGGGTGGTCCCGGCGGCGGCGTCACGGGTGCGGGCGCGGGCGGCTCCGGTTGCTGGAGCTCCTCGGCGGCCGCCTCCGGGCGCGGGGCCTCCTCGGCGAACGAAGCCGGATGCGACTCTGCCCAGCTGGCCAGCACCTCCCCGGGAGCGGGGACCGCGACCGGGAGCGGCACCACCACCGTCCCAAATTGAAGCCAGGTCCGCCCCAGGTCCGGGGCCAGCCAGCCGGGAACGGTGAAGCTCAGCCGCCACACCCCGGGTCCGGTGCCCGCGAGGCTGGGCGGCTCCGGCAGTGCCGGGAAGCGATGGCGCCGGCCTTCGGCCTCAATCACCAGCGTGGGCTGGCCCGTGGTCGCCGGACGCCGCCGGCGCCATCGCCCGGTGACGCGCAGGGTCAGGTTTCCGCCGGTCTCGGCGGCCCATTCCACGCTTTCGATGCCCACGGCCGCAGAGCCCGGCAGGTCACTCATGCGCGCGACGGTACGTGCATGGGCGGACGGATGACGCCACGCCACCGCGGTCTTCCCGCTTACTGCGAGGTTTCGCCGCGCAGCTGCTCCGTCAGCGCCCGGGCATCGGCGAGCAGTCGCTGGGCTTCGCCGAGGTCTCCCCCGCGCGCCTCGAGCTGCTCGCGGGTCACCGCCAGCTCGGACCCCAGGCGCTGGAGCTGGGCCTGTAGCCCCGCCACCTCGCCGGCGGCTGCCTCGCGGGCGACGCTGGCGGTGGCAAGCTGCTCGCGGAGCGTCACCAGTTCGGAGGCGTGGCGCTGCTGGCCGGCGGCGAACCGGGAGAGCTGGTCGTGCAGCTCGGCCGCATGGGCGGCGTGCGCATCCCGCTCGGCGACCGCGGCGGCGACCTGCTCGGCCGCGCGGGCCCGCTCCTCCTCCAGCCCGGCGGCGCCACGGCTGCGCTCCTGCTCAAGCTCTGTGGCGGCGCGCCCGCGCTCCTGCTCCAGCTCGGTGCGGGCACGGTCACGCTCCTGCTCGGCGGCTGTCCGGCCGCGATCGGCCTCCGCCTGCCGGGCCGCGGCCGCGGAGAGGCGCTCCTGAAGCTCGGAGAGACGCCGCTCGAATCCCTGGCGCTGATCGGAGGCGGCCTCCATCAGCTGCTGGAGCTGGGTGCGCAGGTCAGCGTGGGCCGACTCCAGCGACACCTGCTTGGCGGTGCGCGACTCCAGCTCGGCCCGGGCATCGGCCAGCTGCCCTCGCAGGCGCGCGGCCTCGCTGGCGCGCTGATCAAGCTCGGCATGGAGCGCCGACACGCTCTCCCTGAACAGGAGCTCGGCCAGCGGGCCCGTTCGCCCCGTGTCGACGAGGGGCTCCGGCTGGCCGGCGGGAGGTGCGCCGGAGCCGGGAGCCGCCGGCGCGGCCGGAGGAGGTGGCGGCCAGGACTGCGGGGGCCACGGGCTGGCCTCGCCGAGCCCGGGGGGAGCCGGCAGGCGCGTGTGGAGGGGCGCGGAGACGGGACCGGGGTGATCCGCCCGCCCACCCGGCAGGGAGGCCGGGGCACCGGGCGGTAGAGCGGCGGGCGGCGGTGGGACCTGAACCAGGGGCGGTGGCGCCGCCTCCGCCACCGGGGTGCCCGCCGGCGGCACAGGAACGACCGAGCCCCCCAGCCACAGAGACGCCTGCCCCGCCCGCGTCGGATCGGCCCAGGCCGGCAGCTCGAAGGTCGCCTCCCAGACAGCGGCCGCGGGCCGGTCGTCGGTCTCGGCCGCGCGGATGGCCGGAAAACGATGGCGGCGTCGGTCGATCGTGACCACCAGCAGCGGGTCGACGTCAGCCGGATTTCCCGGGCCCAGCCAGCGCCCGGTGAGGCGCAGCCGGATGCCGATGCCCTCCCCACGTGCCCGGTCGACGCGCTCGATGGCAACGGGGGTATCGGCGGGCGCGGAATCGGTCATAACACACGAAAGCCGCGCTGCGACTCGGCACCGCGGCCCTGCCTTCCGTTTCGCCGGTCGGCTGGCAAGTCCCTTCCGGAAACCTGCCCAAACTTATGATCTATTGATGTGAGGTGGCCTGGCGGTTGGCAACGGCGGCGCCGGCGAGCAGCGCGACGCCGACGCCGGCGATTGCTGCCTTCGCCTTCACGCCGGTCATGCGGTGGCGCACATACCACTTGCTGCCCTGCCAGACGGCGAAGCCAAGAACTTTGTAAGCCATTGATTTGATGCTACCTCGGGCACCCGTCAATTATTCATGGGCCTGAGATCCGGCCCGGCCGCGCCGGCACCGACGGTCAGACGCGGCCCTCGGCCGCCGCGTCGTCCTCGTCGGCCGAGCGGATCGTCTCCAGCCCCGTCTCCAGGTCGTCGACCACGACGGCCTGGGCGTCGAGGGCGGTCAGCTCCAGCATCCGCCGGGGCGGCGACCCGGGCGGGGAGACGATGACCAGCAGCTGGCTGCGCCGGCGCAGGCGGAGGGCGAGGTCGTGCAGGAGCGAGATGCCGGAGCTGTCCAGGTACTCGACCGCGCTGAGGTCGACGACGAGGCCGATCGCCAGATTCGACAGATCGGTCAGGGCGGCGGCGACGGTGTCGACGCTGGACATGTCGACCTCGCCGCTGACGCTCGCCACGGTGACGCCGTCGTGATCGGCAAGGCCGACGCGGGCGAGCTGTGGTGAGGGCGCCAGCCGCGGCACCGGGTCGCCGGACGGGCGCGGCCCCGGGGAATCCGAGCCCATCAGACGGCCTCCGCCCGCGGCGGCTCAGCCTCGGCCTCGGCGTCGGGCAACGTGCGGCGCATCGTCACGGTCGTGCCGTCGGTCCGGCGGTCGATCAGCACCTCGTCGCACAGCGCCCGCATCAGCGTCAGCCCGCGCCCGCCGTGGCGGCCGCGCGGCGGCCGCCAGCCGCCGCTGTCGTGCACCACCAGCGAGATCGCCGATTCGTCGACGCTCGCCGCGGCCTCGAACGTGGCGTCGTGCGGGCCGTAGGCATGGCGGACGACGTTGGAGCAGGCCTCCGACCACGCCACCTCCAGGTCGCCCACAGCCATGCGGTCGAGCTGGGGGACCTCGGTGGCCAGCCAGGCCCGCAGCCGGTGGCGGGCCAGGGGCACGGACTCGGCCCGGGCGGGCAGCGTCAGCCGCAGGGGGCCGGAGGCCACGCCCAGCAGCCGGACGGCCAGCAGCGCGATGTCGTCGGTGCTGGTGTGCTCGGCGACCGTCTCCCGCAGGACGTGGTCGCAGAGCGCGTCGACATCATCCGGAGCCGACCTGAGCGCGTCGCGCAGGCGGTCGAAGCCGAGCGTGATCGACTCGCGGCGGCGCTCGACCAGGCCGTCGGTGAACAGCAACAGGGTCTCTCCGGGCGCGATCGCATAGCGCGCTTCGCTGGCCGAGACACGGTCATCGATGCCGAGCGGAAGCGTCGCCTCGGTGTCCAGGAACCGGACGCTGCCGTCCACGCCCCGCAGCGCCGGCGGCGGATGTCCGGCGCGGGCGACCGTGACCGTCCCCGCCGCTGTGTCGATGACCAGGAACAGGACGGTGGCGATCATCCCGGGGCCAATCGTCGCCAGCACGACGCGGTCGAGCTGGTGCAGCGCCGCGCCCGGGCTGTGGCCCTCCACGGCGAATGCGCGCAGAGCGTTTCGCAGCTCGCTCATCGTCGTCGCCGCCCGCACGCCGTGGCCGACCACATCGCCGATCATGACCGCGGTCCGGTCGGAATCGAGCTCCAGCGCGTCGTACCAGTCGCCGCCGATCTGCGGCGCCAGCCCGCTCGGCAGGTAGCGGGCGGCCAGTTGAAGCCGCGGATGGTGGGGCAGGCGCTCGGGCAGCAGGCTGCGCTGCAGGGTCTCGACGAGCTGCCGGCCGTGGGCGAAGCGCTGGACATGGTCGACGGCGATCGCCATCCGGTCGGCCGCCAGGGTCAGCAGCTCCAGGTCGCCGGTGTCGAAGCGGCCCTCGGCGCACGCGCCCAGCAACATCAGCCCCAGCAGCTCGCCGGAGGCAACGAGCGGAACGACCAGCAGGCTGGTGACGGTCTCCTCGGTCGGCGGCGGAGGAGCGGGGGCCTCCGGCGGCGGCGGCCAGATCTCGACTCCGCGCAGGAGCGCCGGTCGTCGCTCGGCCGCCAGCGTCCCGATCAACCCAGCGCCGAGCGAGACCCGCCCGTCGGCCGGCACCGGCAGGGCCGCGCCCCGGCGGGACTCCAGCACGAGGCCCGGGTAGTTCTCGTCGCGCAACAGCAAGGCGGCGGCGTCGGCCTGGAACAGCGTGCCGGCCCGCTCCAGCAGCTCATCGGCGAGACCGCCCATCTCCAGGTGGGCCAGGGCGGCATCGGAGAGGATCTGCAGGGTGCGGACGGTGCGGGCGACCGCCTCGGCCTCGGCCCGGGCACGGGACTGGCGCACGCGCTCTCCCCGCTCCCGGCTGAGCTCCACGAACACCGAGACCTTCGCCCGCAGGATCTCCGGCTCAAACGGCTTGATGACGTAGTCGACCGCCCCGGTGGCGTAAGCGAGCGCGATCTCCTCGATCTCCGATGCCTGCGCGGTCAGGAAGATGATCGGAATGTGGCGGGTGCGGGGGCGGGCGCGGATGATGCGGGCGGTCTCCAGGCCGTCCATGTCCGCCATCCGGACGTCGAGCAGGATCACCGCGATGTCCTCGCGCAGGAGCGAGCGCAGCGCCTGCTCGCCGGACTCGGCGGTGACCAGGCGCTCGCCGAGCGGCTCCAGCACCGCCTTGAGCGCGGCCAGGTTCTCCCGGTGGTCGTCGACGAGCAGGATGCCGAGCGGCCGATCGCCGGGAGCGTCCGCACCCGCGGGCTCCGGCGGCAGCGGCCGCTCCTCGCCGTCAGATGCGGGCACGGAGGCTGGACTCACGTGTGGCTCCATCAGCCGCCGCTCCGCTCACGCCCACCGCCGGGCCGGCCGACGGTCAGACACGCAGCCACCCCTCCACCAGCGAGATCAGCTTGTCCGGGTCGACGGGCTTGGTGATGTAGTCGGAGGCGCCGGCCGCGATGCTCTTCTCCCGGTCGCCCTGCATCGCCTTGGCGGTGACGGCGATGATCGGCAGGGCGCGTAGGGCCGGCATCGCCCGCGCCGCCTTGATCGTCTCGTAACCGTCCATCTGGGGCATCATGATGTCCATCAGCACCAGGTCGACGTTGGTGTCGGCGCCGAGGATCTGGAGCGCCTCGTGCCCGGTCTCGGAGAAGATGACCTCCAGGCCGCGGTCCTCGAGCAGGCTGGCGAGCGCGAACAGGTTGCGCACGTCGTCGTCGACGAGCAGGATCCGGCCCTCCAGGCGCGGCGCGCCGGCGTCGGCGTCGCGGCCGCCGGTCGTCTTCTCCGGACCGGCGACCGCCGGGCCGCTCGCCGGATGCAGGAGCAGCGCTGCCTCCGCGGCCAGCGCCTCGTCGGACTCGGCGACGCGCGGCAGCAGCGCCGGCTCGTACCGGCGCAGCTTCGACCGGTCCCGATCGGTGACCCGCCGGTCAAGGCGCAGGATCACCGGCAGCCGGGTGATGTCATCGCGGCTGCGCACCTCGTCGAGCAGCGTGAACACGGCCGTCTTGGACAACCGGGAGCCGATCACCAGGCAGTCCGGGGTCGACGCCTCCATCGCCGTCAGCGCCTCTTCCGGCGCCTCAGTGGCGATCAGCTCGACGCCGTGGTCGCGCCCCACCAGGCCGCGGATGGCGTGCAGGGCCAGCCCCCCACGGTCGAGGACGAGCAGCCGGCGGGTGGCGGTGACCGGCCGGGCGGGCGCCCGCCGGACGGTCGCGACGCCGGCGGTCACCTCCTCGGCGGGGCCCCGGGCGCCGTCGGTCCGCGGCAGGACGGGAGCGGTCGCCATCGCCGCCGACGCCATCGGTGCCACGGCCGCCGGCAGGTCGGCCGCGGGCAGCGCTCCGACGCGGGCGGCCGCGTCCAGCCGCAGGTGCAGCGTGAACATGCTGCCGCGGTTGACCGTGCTCTCGACGCTGAGCTCGCCGCCGAGGGCGCGCGCCAGCTCCCGGCTGATCGACAGGCCGAGTCCGGTGCCGCCGTAGGTGCGGCTCGTCGTCCCGTCGGCCTGCTGGAACGCCTCGAAGATGACCGCCAGCTTGTCCTCGGCGATGCCGATCCCGGTGTCGATGACCGAGAAGCTCAGCACGTCCTCCCCGGCGCGGGCGATGTGCAGCGTCACCCCGCCCTCGGCGGTGAACTTGAACGCGTTCGACAACAGGTTGCGCAGGATCTGCTGGAGGCGTTGCTCGTCGGTGACGATCGCCTGCGGCACGTCGTCGCCGAGCACCACGTCGAGCGAGAGGCCCTTGTCGGCGGCCACCGGCTCGAACGTTCGCTGCACGTAGGCGCAGATGTCGGCGAGCGGGATGGTGTCGAGCAGCAGGTCCATCTTGCCGGCCTCGATCTTCGACAGATCGAGGATGTCGTTGATCAGCTCCAGCAGGTCCGATCCGGCGGCCCTGATGGTCCGGGCAAACTCCAGCTGCTTGTTGGTCAGGTTGCCGGCCTCGTTGTCGAGCAGCAGCTTGGAGAGGATCAGCAGGCTGTTGAGCGGTGTGCGCAGCTCGTGGCTCATGTTCGCCAGGAACTCGGACTTGTAGCGCGAGCTGAGCGCCAGCTGGGCCGCCTTCTCCTCCAGGCCGAGCCGGGCGAGCTCGATCTCGCGGTTCTTGCCCTCGATGTCGAGGTTGCGCTGCTCCAGCAGCTGGGCCTGCTGCTCGAGCTCGGCGTTGAGCGACTGGGACTGCTGGAGCAGCTCCTCGGTGCGCATGTTGGCGATGATGGTGTTCAGCACCACGCCGAGCGTGTCCATCAGCTGCTCCAGGAACGTCCGGTTGATCTCGCTGGGCGGGCGCAGCCAGGCGAGCTCGATGACGCCGAGCACCTGGTCCTCGAACAGGATCGGCATGATCTGGATGCTGGCCGGCGCGGCCCGCCCCAGGCCGGAGCTGACCCGGATGTAGTTCTCCGGCGTGTCGTCGATCCTGATCGTCTTGTGCTCGACGGCGGCCTGTCCCACGAGCGACTCGCCGAGCGCGAAGCGGTCCGGCACGTCGTCGCGGTGGGTGTAGCCGTAGCTGGCGATGAGCCGGAACTCCCGCGGTTGCCCGTCGGCGTCGGTCTCGGTCAGGAAGAACGCGCCGTGCTGGGCCGACACCGTGGGCGTCAGCTCGGACATGATCAGCTGGGTGACCGTCGCCAGCTCGCGCTGGCCCTGCATGAGGCCGGAGACGCGCGCCAGGTTGGTCTTCAGCCAGTCGGTCTCCTGGTTGCGCTGGGTGGTGTCGCGCAGATTGGCGATCATCTGGTTGATGTTGTCTTTGAGCTCCGCGACCTCGCCCTGGGCCTCGACGGTGATGGAGCGCGTCAGGTCACCCTGGGTCACCGCCGTCGACACCTCGGCGATGGCCCGGACCTGCGTCGTCAGGTTGCCGGCGAGCTGGTTGACGTTCTCGGTCAGCCGCCGCCAGGTGCCGGACACGTCCTCCACCTCGGCCTGGCCACCCAGCTTGCCCTCCGTGCCCACCTCGCGGGCCACGCGCGTCACCTCATCGGCAAACGACGAGAGCTGGTCGACCATCGTGTTGATCGTGTTCTTCAGCTCCAGAATCTCGCCCTTGGCATCGACGGTGATCTTCTGGGACAGATCGCCCTGCGCCACCGCCGTCGTCACCTGCGCGATGTTGCGCACCTGATCGGTCAGATTGGCGGCCATCAGGTTGACGTTCTCGGTCAGGCCCCGCCAGGTGCCGGACACGCCCTGCACCTCGGCCTGGCCACCCAGCTTGCCCTCCGTGCCCACCTCGCGCGCCACGCGCGTCACCTCGGCGGCGAACGACCGCAGCTGCTCGACCATCGTGTTGATGGTCTCGGCCAGCGCGGCCACCTCGCCCTTGGCCTCGACGGTGATCTTCTTCGACAGGTCGCCGTTGGCGACCGCGGTCGTCACCTGCGCGATGTTGCGCACCTGCGTGGTCAGATTGGCGGCCATCAGGTTGACGTTCTCGGTCAGGCCCCGCCAGGTGCCGGACACGTCCTCCACCTCGGCCTGACCTCCCAGCTTGCCCTCCGTGCCCACCTCGCGCGCCACGCGCGTCACCTCCGCGGCGAACGACCGCAGCTGCTCGACCATCGTGTTGATGGTGTTCTTCAGCTCCAGAATCTCGCCCTTGGCGTCGGCGGTGATCTTCTGGGACAGATCGCCCTGGGCGACGGCGGTCGCCACCTGCGCGATGTTGCGCACCTGATCGGTCAGGTTCGACGCCATGCCGTTGACCGACTCGGTCAGGCCACGCCACGTGCCGGACACGCCCTGCACCTCGGCCTGGCCACCCAGCTCGCCCTCCGTGCCCACCTCGCGCGCCACGCGCGTCACCTCATCGGCAAACGACGAGAGCTGATCGACCATCGTGTTGATCGTGTTCTTCAGCTCCAGAATCTCGCCCTTGACGTCCACCGTGATCTTCTGCGTCAGATCACCCTGCGCCACCGCCGTCGTCACCTGCGCGATGTTGCGCACCTGATTGGTCAGGTTCGACGCCATGAAATTCACCGACTCGGTCAGGTCCTTCCACGTGCCCGCCACCCCCGGCACCTCGGCCTGACCACCCAGCACGCCCTCCGTGCCCACCTCGCGCGCCACGCTCGTCACCTGCTCGGCAAACACCCGCAGCGTGTCGGTCATCGAGTTGATGGTGTCGGCCAGCGCCGCCACCTCACCCTTGGCCTCCACCGTGATCTTCTGCGACAGATCACCCTGCGCCACCGCCGTGGCGACCTGCGCGATGTTGCGCACCTGATCGGTCAGGTTGTTGGCCATGCCGTTGACCGACTCGGTCAGGTCCTTCCACGTGCCCGCCACCCCCGGCACCTCGGCCTGACCACCCAGCACGCCCTCCGTGCCCACCTCGCGCGCCACGCTCGTCACCTGCTCGGCAAACACCCGCAGCGTGTCGGTCATCGAGTTGATGGTGTCGGCCAGCGCCGCCACCTCACCCTTGGCCTCCACCGTGATCTTCTGCGACAGATCACCCTGCGCCACCGCCGTCGTCACCTGCGCGATGTTGCGCACCTGATCGGTCAGGTTGTTCGCCATGCCGTTGACCGACTCGGTCAGCGACCGCCACGTGCCGGACACGCCCTGCACCTCGGCCTGGCCACCCAGCTCGCCCTCCGTGCCCACCTCGCGCGCCACGCGCGTCACCTCATCGGCAAACGACGAGAGCTGATCGACCATCGTGTTGATCGTGTTCTTCAGCTCCAGAATCTCGCCCTTGACGTCCACCGTGATCTTCTGCGTCAGATCACCCTGCGCCACCGCCGTCGTCACCTGCGCGATGTTGCGCACCTGATTGGTCAGGTTCGACGCCATGAAATTCACCGACTCCGTCAAGTCCTTCCACGTGCCCGCCACCCCCGGCACCTCGGCCTGACCACCCAGCTTGCCCTCCGTGCCCACCTCGCGCGCCACGCGCGTCACCTCGTCGGCGAAGGCCGAAAGCTGATCGACCATGGTGTTGACCGTGGTGCCGATCCGCAGGAACTCGCCCTTGACCGACTGCCCGCCGATCTTCAGGGCCATCTTCTGTGACAGGTCGCCGTCGGCGACCGCGCCGATGACGCGCGCCACCTCGGTCGTGGGCCGCACCAGGTCGTCGATGAGGGCGTTGACCGACTCGACGCTCATCGCCCACGCGCCGCCGGCGCCGTCGAGGGTGGCGCGCTCGGTCATCCGGCCCTCGCGGCCGATGATCTCGCCGACGCGCACCAGTTCGCGTGACATGTGGTCGTTGCGCTCCAGCAGTCCGTTGAACGCCTCGGCCACCTCGGCCAGCGGGCCGTCGGCGGGGGCGGACACGCGGGCGCCGAAGTCGCCGTCCCGGGCAGCGCGCACCGCCGCCAGCAGCTCAGACAGGTCGCCGTCGGCCACCACGGTGGAACCGTTGCGACCCCCTGGTGCCCCCTCATCGCTGCTCATCGTTCACGTTTCCTCTCGCAGATCGATGTATGTGAGCGGCTGCTTTGTCGAGCGCCGCGGACTGCTCGGCTCCCTGCCGCGCCAAACAGTACCTCCCCACCCGGGCCGATGGGCCGCTCGTGGCCGATGCTACGAGCCTGAAATCAGACGAATGTGTGCTTGACCAGCGCGCGCTGGTCATGGGAGGCGAACTCGCCGAAGCGCTCGCCGAACTCGTCGCGGGCGGCGGCTTCGTCTCGCGACAGGCGATCGACGAGCACGCCCATGGCCAGGCAGGCGCGGCCGCCGCCGGGCAGCGTCGCCACGTCGTCGGCGACCGAATGGAGCATCGCCATCTGCACCTCACGATCCTGATGGCGGCCGAGGACGTCCTGGAGGGCCTTGAGCGACTTGACCATCGGCGCCACGTGGTCCTCGTCGAACAGCTTCACGCCGAACAGCTCCAGCAGGTAGCGGAGCTCCTTGGCCTTCTTGCGCAGCTCGTGGTAGGCCTCCGGGGGACTGGAGGGCTCGATGCGCTCGCCCATGTGGACGATTCGCTTGTAGACCTTGCGAATCCGCTTGCCGGCCACCCGGCCGATGGGCGCCTCGGCGCCCGGCCGCTCATCGAGCGGCAGCTCGACGAGCGTCTCCAGCAGGCGGTCCCAGTCCTCGAACAGCTCGGCAACGCGCGGTGAGCGCAGCGCCCGCTCCATCTCGGCGCGGGCGGTCATGCGGCTGTGCAGGAGCACCGGGCGCAGCGGGTCCAGCTCCGGGCGCAGGCGCTCCGGCAGCATCTCGGCGAGCGAGGCGAAGTCCGCGACGTAGACGTCGAGGTCGCGGGCCGGACCGGTCGCCTGCTGGAGCCAGCGAAAGTCCGAGCGAAAGCCGGGCAGCTCGCTCGGTCCGAACACACCGCCGAGCTGGCGCTGGACGGTCCGCGAGCGGCGCACCGCGATGCGCAGCTGGTGCAGATACTCGTCGTCCTCACCCGCGATCGATCCGTCGACGTTGTCGCGGATGACCGCCAGCAGCCGACGCAGCACGGCGACCGCCGCGGCGTCGGCGCGCATGTCGCGGGCGAGCGGGACGTCGACCTTGGCGCGAGAGACCGGGCTCGCCGTCGCGACGCTCATCGCATCAGCTCGCCCAGCCGCGCCACCGCTTCGTCGATGTCAGACTCGTCGACGATCAGCGGCGGCTCGAAACGGATGGTGCTCGGTCCGGTCGCGTTGAGCACGAGGCGCTGCTCCAGCAGCGCCCGGAGCGCCAGCTCTGGCGCGGACACGCCCGGTACGAGATCGATCCCGATCATGAGGCCACGTCCCCGCACGTTGGCAACCGACCGGAGGCCCGTCAAGGCCTCCGTCAGCCGCTCGCCGAGGACCCGGACCCGGGCCAGCAGCTCCGGATCGGAGCAGATGTCCAGCGCCACCAGTGCGGCCGAGGCGACGAGCGGGCCGCCGGCGAATGTCGACCCGTGGTCGCCCGGCTGGAAGACGTCGGCGTGCGCGGGCCCGGTGATGAGGGCACCGATCGGCAGACCGCCGCCGAGCGCCTTGGCCGACGTCATCGCGTCCGGGGCGACATCGGTCTGCTCGTAGGCCCACAGCGTCCCGGTCCGTCCCATCCCGGTCTGGATCTCGTCGAAGATGAGCAGGGCGCCGGTGCGGTCGCAGGCCGCCCGCGCCGTCGCCAGCAGCTCGGCCGGCAGCGGATGGATCCCGGTCTCGCCCTGGATGGGCTCGAGCAGGACGGCCGCGGTGTCCTCGTCGACGGCGGCATCGAGCTCCGCGGGATCCTTGGCCACGACCTCGAAGCCGGGCACCAGCGGGGCAAAGGGCGCCTGCTTGGACTCCTGGGGCGTCGCCGACAGTGCACCGTACGTGCGGCCGTGAAACGCCTCCTCCAGGACGATGATCTTCCCGCCGGGGCGGGCGCGCCGGGCGAGCTTGATCGCCGCCTCGTTGGCCTCGGCCCCGGAGTTGCAGAGAAACACCTTGCCGCCAAGCGAGCTGTCTGACAGGCGTTGTGACAGCTGCAGCCCCGGCGCGGTGTAGTACAGGTTGGTCGCGTGGGTCAGGCGGCCGGCCTGCTCGCGGACGGCAGCGACGACCCGGGGGTGACAGTGACCGACGTTGAGGACCGAGATCCCGGCCAGGAAGTCGAGGTACTCGTGGCCGTCGGCGTCCCACAGGCGGACGCCCTCGCCGCGGACGAACTGGACCGGGTTGCGGACGTAGGTTGGGATCGCGTACCGGCGCTCCAGCTCCTGGAGGTCGGCGAGTGACGGCTCGTGGCTCATGACCCGGTAGCGACCCCGCCGATCTTCGTGCCCTGGCCGGCGTCGGTGAACAGCTCCAGCAGGAGCGAGTGCGGCACGCGGCCGTCGACGATGTGGGCATAGGAGACCCCGCCGTTGATCGCCTCCAGGCAGGCGGCGAGCTTGGGGCGCATGCCGCCGGCGACATTCGGCAGGGCCGCCTCGACCTCGTCGGCGCCGATCTCGGAGATCACGCTCGCCGGGTCGCCCGGGTCACGCAACCAGCCGGGGACGTCGGTCAGGAACATGATCTTGTAGGCGCGCAGCGCGCGGGCGACGGCGCCGGCGGCCTCGTCGGCGTTGATGTTGTAGGAGTTGCCGTCGCGGTCGGCGCCGACCGACGCCACCACCGGGATGTAGTCCTGGGCCACGTGGTTGATGACATCAACGTCGACACGCTCGATTCGGCCCACAAAGCCGATGTCCTGCCCGGAGGGCGAGGTCTGGCGGGCGGTGCGAAACAGAGAGCCGTCGTCACCGCACAGGCCGATGGCGGGCTGGCCGTGGCGGTTGAGGAGGAGCACGATGTCCTTGTTGACCTTGCCGACGAGGACCATCTTGGCCACCTCGACGGTCTCGGCGCTCGACACGCGCAGGCCGTCGACGAACTCGACGGGAAGATCGAGCCGGCGCATGTAGTTGGAGATCTCCGGGCCGCCGCCGTGGATGACGATGGGGTTCATCCCGACGTACTTGAGGAGCACGACATCGCGGGCGAACTCCTCCTTGAGCTCCGGGTTGGTCATCGCCGCGCCGCCGTACTTGATGACGACGGTCTTGCCATGGAACTCGCGGATGTAGGGCAGCGCCTCGAGCAGGGTGCCGACGTCGCGCATGCTCATCACGTTGTGTACTCCGCGTTGATGGTGATGTACTCGTGACCGAGGTCGGAGAAGTAGACCTCGGTTTCGGCCCCCTCGCCAGGCAGGCCGATCTCGTACTCCACCTCGTCGCGCGCCACCGCCTGCGACAGGGCCGCAGCGTCATGCGGGACAACCGACCCCGCCGCGCACACCGGCACGCCCTCGATGCTGATGTCGACCGGCAGCGGGGCAACCTGTCCCCGCCCACCCAGCGCCTGCCCCACCGCCTGGATGATCCGCCCCCAGTTGGGGTCGCCGCCGTAGAGCGCGGTCTTGACCAGCGGGGAGTTGGCCACCGAGCGGGCGGCGGCGTCGACCGCGTCCGGGTCTCCCCCGCGCGCGACGACCCGGCCGACGCGCCGGGCGCCCTCGCCGTCGCGGGTCACCATCAGCGCCAGCTGGCGCATGACCGCGTCCAGCCCCTCACCGAACCGCAGCTCGTCCTCGGTCTCCGGCTCGACGCGCACTCCGGACTCGCCGCTGCACTGCAGGATGACGGTGTCATTGGTGGAGAGCTGGCCGTCGACGGAGATCCGCTGAAACGAGCGCCGGACGCACACGCCGAGCAGCAGGTCGCACGTCTCGGCCGACAGCAGCGCGTCGGACTGGACGAAGACCAGCAGCGTGGCGAAGTTCGGCGAGATCATCCCGGCGCCCTTGGCTTGAGCGGTGATGGTGACGGTGCCGGACGGCAGGGTCACCGAGACGCGCGCCCGCTTCTCGAACGCATCGGTCGTCTGGATCGCCGACGAGAACGCCGCGTCACCCGTCGGCGACAGGGCATGCGAGGCGGCGACGATTCCCTGGTTGACCTTGTCCATCGGCAGCGGCACGCCGATGACGCCGGTCGAGCAGACCGCCACCTGGTCCTCCTTGACGCGGCCGACGAGCGCGCCCGCCCCCTGCATCTTGGCCGCGTTCTCGAACCCGGGGCGGCCGGTGGCGGCATTGGCGTTGCCGGCGTTGACGACGACGGCGCGCAGCGCGCCCAGCCGGCAGCGCTCCCGGCACAGCAGCACGGGCGGCGCCTGGGTGGCCGAGGCGGTGAAACGGGCGGCGCTGGTGGCCGCCGCGCTGTCGCAGACCAGGAGCCCCACGTCCGGGGCGCCGGAGGGCTTGATCCCGGCGGCCACGCCGGCGGCGCGGAACCCGGCGGGCAGGCCCTCGCCGGCGAGGTCGGTGACGTGGTCCGGGCGCTGCACCCAGCGGCTGGAGAAGAACGAGCTCAGCTGACCCCCTCCTCCTCCGGGCGGCCGAACATCAGGTTGAGGTTCTGGACCGCCTGCGAGGCCGCGCCCTTCCACAGGTTGTCGATCACCGAGAACACGATGACCCGCCCGGTCCGCTCGTCGCGGTGGACCGAGATCCGGCAGATGTTCGTCTCGCGGACGTCGCGGACGCCCGGCGGCCCGCTGACGACTTCGACAAACAGCTCGTCGGCATAGGCCTCGCGGTACATCATCACCACGTCGTCGACGTCGGAGGCGGGGTCGGTGGGGACGGTGACATAGCAGGAGACGAGCTCGCCCTGGTCCAGGGGGACGAGGTGAGGCGTGAACGTGATCTTGACCTCGGCGCCCAGCGACGCCAGCTCCTGCTCGATCTCCGGCGTGTGGCGGTGGCGGGGCACCCCGTAGGGGTTGAGGTTCTCATTGACGGTGACGAAGTGCGTCTTGTCCGTCGCGCCCCGGCCGGCGCCGGACACGCCGGACTTGGCGTCGATGACGACGTCCTGGATGACGCCGGCGCGGGCCAGGGGCGCCAGCCCCAGGATCGCCGCGGTTGGATAGCAGCCCGGGTTGGCCACGATGGCGGCGTCGGCAATCTCCTCGCGGTAGTGCTCCGGGAGGCCGTAGACGGCGTGCTGGATGAGGTCCGGCTCCGGGTGCGGTCGGTACCACTCCTCGTAGACCGCGGGGTCGCGCAGCCGGAAGTCGGCCGAAAGATCGACAACCTTGACACCGCGGCGGTGCAGCTCGGCGACGAGCTCGGCGGACGCGCCGTGCGGGTAGGCGACGATCGCGGCATCGACGTCCGCATGGCGGTCGAGGTCGAGCTCCTCCAGCAACAGCGGCACCCGGTGGTGGGGGTAGATGTCATCGACCCGCCGTCCCACGTCCGAGCGCGCGGTCACGGTCGTCAGCATGAAGTGCGGGTGGCGATGCAGCAGCCGGGCACTGAGGGCGCCCGTGTACCCGGCCGCGCCGAAGACGGCGACCTCAGGATTCACGGACCCGTCCCTCCAGCTGGGTGCTGAGCGCGGCGGCGATCTCGCGCCGCCGGGTGGCCACCTCCTCGTCGGTCAGCGTCCGGTCCGGCGCGCGGAAGCGCAGGCGCAGCGCGAGCGAGACGCGCCCGGACCCGATGCGCTGCTCGTCCCGGTAGACGTCGAACACGTCGGCGCCGGCCAGGAGCGCGCCGCCCGCCTGGCGGACGACGTCGAGCACCTGGGCGGCGCTGACGCTGTCGGAGACGATGACCGCCAGGTCCTCGCGGACCTCCGGGAAGCTCGTCAGGTCGGCGTACCGGGTGACCTGCCCGCGCAGGGCGGCGGCGACGACGTCGAAGTCGACCTCGAACGCGGCGATGGCCTCCGGCCAGTCCCAATGGGCGGCAACCGACGGGTGGATCTCGCCGATCCAGCCCGCGGGCGTCCCGCGGACCGTCACCTGCGCGGCGCGGCCGGGATGGAGGAACGGCTCGGGCTCGGCGACCGGCGTCACGGCCCAGTCAGCGTGGAGGCCGTCGAGCAGTCCGCTGAGCACGCCCTTGACGGCGAAGAAGTCCGCCGGGGGCGGATCCGGCCGGCGCCAGGTGGGCGCCCGCACCGCGCCGGACAGCAGGGCGGCGAGGTGGTGGGGCTCATCCGGCGGACCGTCGGGGCGCGGCAGGTAGACGGCGCCGGCCTCGAACAGGCCGAGCGGGCGGGTGGGGTCCGGGTTCCGCGATCGGTTGCGCTGCCCTACCTCCAGCAGCGAGCCCAGCAGCGTCGTGCGCAGCCGCGACTGATCGCTGGACATGGGGTTCTCCAGCTCGACGAAGGGGCGGGCGGCGATGCGCAGACGCTCAGCCATGTCCGGCCCCTCGAAGCTCCATCCCACTATCTCATGAAGCCCTTGCGCGGTCAGCGCGTCGGCGGCGCGGCGGCGCAGGCGCTGGGTCTCGGTCAGCCGCCCGGACGCGCCGTGCCGGGACGGCAGCGTCGCCGGCAGGTCCTGGAGGGCGCCAAGCCGCGCCACCTCCTCGATCAGGTCCGCCTCCCGGGTGACGTCGGTCCGGCGGAATGCCGGGACAGTCACCTCGAGCCCGTCCGGCGCCCAGTCCACCTTGAATTCGAGCGCCTTGAGGATCTCGGCGGACCGCTCGCGGCCGACCTCGACGCCGAGCAGCCCGTTCAGCCTCGCGTCGCGCAGCGCGATCGTCTTCGGCGGCGGGCCATCGCCGCCGATGTCAATCGTCCCGGGGACAAGCCGCGCGCCGCACAGCTCGATCATCAGCCGGGCGGCGATCGCCTGCGCCTCCATCGCCTGCTCGGGCTGGATCTGCTTCTCAAACCGCGACGAGGCCTCGCTGCGCAACCCGAGCCGCAGCGAGGTGCGGTGGGTGCTGGCGCCGTCCCAGTTGGCCGCCTCCATGAGTACGCGCGTGGTGTCCGCTCCCACCTCCGAACGGGCGCCGCCCATGATCCCGGCGATCGAGGTCGCGCCGTCGGCGTCGGCGATCAGCAGCATGTCCGAGTCCAGCGTGCGCGTCTGCCCGTCGAGCGTCTCCATCGTCTCGTCGTCCCTCGCCCGGCGGACGGTGAGCTGCGCGCCGGCGATCCGGTCGAGGTCGAAGGCGTGCAGCGGCTGGCCGGTGAGCAGCATCGCGTAGTTGGTGATGTCGACGACGTTGGAGATCGGACGCTGGCCGGCGGCCATGAGCCGGGCCTTGAGCCAGGCGGGCGACGGTCCGATGGTGACGTCCTCGAACGCGCGGGCGGTGAACCGAGGGCAGCGCTCGCGATCGTCGACGGTGATCTGGATGACGTCGTGGACGGCCCGGTCGGCCGCGGCGCCCGCGGCGGGGTCCTCGCGCCACGGCGGATGGGCCAGGGGCGCGCCGGTGGCGGCGTGGGCCTCGCGGGCGACGCCGTAGATGGCCAGGCAGTCCGGCCGGTTGGGCGTGATCTCGAGGACGAGCACGTCGGTGGCGATCGGCAGCACACGCTCCAGCGGGGTGCCCGCGGGGATGTCATCCGCCAGGACCATGATCCCGTTGTGCTCGGTGCCGATGCCGACCTCGTCCTCGGCCAGGATCATCCCGTTCGAGGCCTGGCCGCGCAGCTTGGCCACCTTCAGCCGGGTGCCGTCCGGCATGACCGCGCCCGGGCGGGCAACCGCGACCGTCTGGCCGGCGGCGACGTTCGGGGCGCCGCAGACGATCTGGGACGGCTGGCCGTCGCCGGTGTCAACGAGACACACGCTGAGCCGATCGGCGTCCGGGTGGCGTCCGGCCTTCACCACCTTGCCGACAACGAAGTTCTCCAGGGCCGCGACGCCGTGGGTCTCCACGCGCTCGACCTCGGTGCCGGTCATCGCCAGGCGGTCGGCGAGATCGAACGCGCTCAGGTCAGGCCGGCAGTACTCGTGGAGCCATTCCAGCGGAACCCGCATTAGTGCACTCTCGGTGACGCCAGGCTTCTGCAGCGGAACACCATCTAGAACTGCTCCAGGAAGCGGACGTCGTTGTCGTAGAACAGGCGGAGATCCGGGACGCCGTGCTTGAGCATCGCGATCCGCTCGATCCCCATCCCGAACGCGAACCCTTGCACCTTCTCCGGGTCGTAGCCGTTGTCGGACACGTGGGCGAGCACGTTGGGATCGACCATGCCGGAGCCGAGGATCTCGATCCAGGCCGTCCCCTTGCAGAGCGGGCAGCGCTGGCCGTCGGCGGTCACGCCGTCGATGCAGTTGAAGCAGGAGACGTCGACCTCGACGCTCGGCTCGGTGAATGGGAAGAAGTGCGGGCGCAGCCGCACCTGGCGCTCGTCGCCGAAGATGGCCCGCGCGAAGGTCAGCAGCGTGCCCTTGAGGTCGGCCAGGGTGACGTCCTCGTCGACCGCCAGCCCCTCGATCTGGTGGAACTGGGGCGTGTGAGTGGCATCGGAGTCCGGGCGGTAGACCCGGCCGGGGACGATGATGTAGATCGGCGGCGGCTGGTTCTCCATGGCGCGGACCTGCATCGGCGAGGTGTGGACGCGCAGGAGCAGCGACTCCGGATCGAAGATGTCGCGCGCCGGCTTGATGTAGAAGGTGTCGGTCAGCAGCCGCGCCGGGTGCGTCAGCATGTGGTTGAGGGCGTCGAAGTTGTAGTAGACGGTCTCCACCTCCGGCCCCTCGGCGACGTTGAAGCCGAGGCCGACGAACACGTCCTCGATCTCGCGCCGCGTCTGGGTCATGAGGTGCAGGCGTCCGATCGCCGGCAGCGGGTCGGCCGGGAGGGTGACGTCGACGCGGTCGGCGGCCAGGCGCTCCTCCAGCTCGGCGGTGGCAAGCTGGCCGCCGCGCGCCTCGATCGCGCGCTCCAGCGCCTGGCGGGCGCGGTTGGCCGCCTTGCCGGTGGCGGCGCGCTCCTCCGGCGGCAGCTGGGCGACGTTGCGCAGCAGGTTGGGGAGCTCGGCCTTGCGGCCCAGGTAGCGGACCCGGACCTCCTCCAGCGCCTCGGTGGTGGAGGCGGAGCCGATCGCCGCCTCGGCCTCCCGTTGGATCTCGGCGATGCGCTCGGTCATCAGCGCGCCATCCTAGTCGCCTCATAGAGCGCGACAGTGGCCGCCATGGCCGCGTTGAGGGAGTGGGTGGCGATGGGGATCTGGGCGACCTGGTCCGCAGCCTCGACGATCTCCGCCGGGAGCCCCTCACGCTCGGCGCCGATGAGCAGCGTCACCTCCGCCAGCTCGAGCTCGTCCAGGGGCCTCCCCTGCCCCGCCGCCAGCGCGATCCGGCGGCCCGGCAGGGTGGCGATGACGTCGGTCCGCGCCAGCGGCACCGTGAAGACCGCGCCCATGCTGGCCCGCACCGCCCTGGGGCCGAACGGGTCAGCGGTGCCGGGGCCGATCGCCACGCAGGCGGCGCTGAACGCCTCGGCCGAGCGCAGGATGGTGCCCACGTTGCCCGGGTCGTGGACGCCGTGCAGGTAGACGCACAGCGGCCCGGTGGGCGCGGGCACCCACCGCTCGGCGTAGACGGCGAGCGTCCGGGTCCCGGAGCCCAGCTCGGAGGCGGCGGCGAGGACCTTCGGCTCGACCTCGGTGCCGGGCAGCCCGCTCCCGGCCGCGGCGTAGCGCTCAACCGGCTCCCACCCGGCGGCGTCGGCCGCCGCCAGCAGATCCTCGCCCTCGGCCACAAACCGGCCGGCCCGCTCGCGCTCCCGGCGACGCTGGTTGAGCTTGCGAATCGCCTTCAGATGCTCGTTGTGGGGACTGGTGATGGTCATTGGATCTTGGTCTGAGCCCGCCCATAAAAAAAGGCGCCGGCTTCAATGAAGCGGCGCCCGGGTGGCGATGCTGGGTGGTCGGTGAGGAGCTCAGCCGGCCGCCAGCGCCTCGCGGGCGCGGTCGGCAAAGCGTCGGAAGGTGTCGGCGTCGCGCACGGCCATGTCGGCGAGGATCTTGCGATCGAGCTCCACGCCGGCGGTCTGCAACCCGTGCATGAACTGCGAGTAGGAGAGGCCGTTCTGGCGAGCGGCGGCGTTGATGCGGGTGATCCACAGGCGGCGGAAGTCGCGCTTGCGGTTGCGGCGGTCGCGGTACCGGTACTGGTCGGCCTTGAGCACGGCCTCCTTGGCGGTCCGGTAGTGCCGGCTGGCATCTCCCCGGTAGCCCTTGGCGAGCTCGAGCGTACTGCGGCGCTTCTTGCGCGCGTGGACGGAGCGCTTGACCCGGGTCATGACCGCTTGGCCCCCAGCAGGGTCTTGACCTGCTTGTAATCGTGCTCGGAGATGCTGGCCGGCCGCCCCAGGCGCCGCTTGCGCTTGGGCGACTTCTTCTCCAGGATGTGACTGGTGAAGGAGTGACGGCCGACCACCTTGCCCTTGGCGGTCAGCTTGAAGCGCTTCTTGGCGCCCGAATGGGTCTTCATCTTCGGCATCGCGACCGGAGAGTAAAGCAGACGCGTGCGCCACGGCCGGTGGCGACGCAGCCCGGGCCGGCGATCACCCCCCGCCCCCTGGCGGGGTGTAGTGCTTGAGCACTCTGCCATGGGATCCGTACCAGACGATCTGCCGCGGGTTGTTCGGCGGAGCGGTCCGCACCTGCAGCGTGGCAACGTTGCCGTGGACCGGGACGCGGTGCATGCGCACCCCACCCGGCTGGGACACGGTGAAGCCAACGCTCTGGACACCGTCCGGCACGACGACGATGAGCTGCAGCGGCAGGACCCGCCCGGCCTGGACCCCGCCCCCGTACTCGACGATGGCCCGCCCGGCCGCCACGTCGGCAGCGGTGCCGATCTGCCCGCCGTTGCCGAAGCCGAGGAAGTAGAAGAGCTCCTCGGCGCGGATCGCCTGCCGGCGGGCCTGGGCGCGCAACCGCGCCGGGAGCGCGTCGATCTGCCGGGGCGTCGGCGGCCGATACGGCAGGAGGAAGACCCGCTGGCCCCAGGATGTGAGGCCGGCCAGGCGCATCAGCCCGTACTCCGGCGTCCCGGTCATCGCCGCCTGCGTGGGGCTGGAAAAGCCCGGGGTGTGGGCGGCGGGCAGCGACAGATCGCTCGTCGCCTGGGGGCGGCGCAGGATCTGCAGGATCGACCGCAGGGGCTCGCTCGCCGCCGACGGCGGGGTTCGCACCACGTCCGTCGGCGCGCCCTGCGGCTGGGCATTGGGTTGTGCCGGCGGCGGGCCGACCCGCCGGATGAGACGGCCGCGCGCGTCATACCAGCGCATCGTCATATGCGCCAGGTACGCGTCGGCGGAGCCCCCCGGCGCCGCCAGGGCGGCGACGTTGTCCCGAGGGCGAACGGAGGTCGCGGCGGCGCCGTCACCGGCGAAGACGACCCTGGCCACGCCGTCCGGGACCACGACGGCCACCGAGTCCCGGCCCTCCGCGGTGGCGATTCCCTCGGCGCGGAGCTGAGCCGCCGTCACCGGCGTGCTGACGGTGAGCTCCTCGGCCCCCGCGCCCCCGGGGTAGGTCACGAAGGTGCTCAGTCGCTGCGGCGCGCCGGGGCGGGCGGCGACGCTGACGACCAGCTCCACGGCCACCGGCGCCGTGCCCGCCGGGTGGACGAGCACGCGGCGCAGGAGCGGCCGCTCGACGGTCGCCGCCGCCGTGCTCTGCACCGTGTTGACGCGGTCGGAGGGCCGCTGGGGCCGGCGGAGCACCGCCAGCTCGCCGCGGAGCGTCAGGCGTTCGCCGGAGGACGCCCGGCCGCCGGTCCGCGCCTGGTGGGAGCGGCCTGACGTCAGCGTCAGAGCGGCCACGACCGCCAGGACGGGGAGCAGGACGGCAGCGGCGAGCGCGGGGGCGGTCAGACGGGCGAGGCGGTGGCGGAGGCGCGGCGGGTGGGCCGGGCAGGGAGCAGCGTCCGGCGGGCCGGCAGCATGGCGGCGGGCGGCTCCCACCAGTTCGCGTTCCAGGACGGCGAGCGGATCGTCACTCATCGACGGCCTCCAATCGAGCGCGGATTGTCCCGATCCCCCGGCTCACCCGCTTGCGCACGACGCTCTGGGAGCAGCGGAGCTCGGCGGCGATCTCACCGTACGGACGTTCGTCGAGGACGCGCGCGCGGACCGCGTCCCGCTGTTCGGCCGGCAGGTCCTCCATCAGCCGCATGACCCGGCCCCCAGCGAGCGCCTCGATGCGCTCGATCCCGGCATCGGTCAGCGCGATCGGCGCCATCCCCAGCCGGAGACGGGTGCTGTCGTCGGCCTGGCCCCGGCGCTGGGCCTCATGCAGCTTGTTCCAGGCGATCCCGTACAACCAGCCCCGCGCCGGCTCCGGGCGGGGCTCGTAGCGGGGCGTGGCCTCGAGCGCGGCGGCAAAGGTCTCGGCGGTCAGGTCGAACGCGAGCTCAGTGGTGGGGAGGCGGCGGCGGAAGAACGAGAGCACGCCGCGGACGTGGCGGCGGTAAAAGACGGCGAACGCCTCCGCGTCGGTCGCCGTGGCGACGAGCAGCTCCCCGTCGGTGCGGGGGTCCGGTGTGCCCTCCATGCCTCCTTATTGTCGGCCGACCCGGATTTGTGACCAACCCGGCCGCCGCTACGGCGTCCGCTGCCGGCGAGGAGCGCCGGCACGACAGCGGCGATGAGCCCCGCGCGCCCGGCTGACGCGGCGTCAGCGGGGAAGCGTCAGGCCGACGCCGCGGCGTCGCTGCGGCTGGACGCGGGCGCTTCGGCGGTGCCGTTGGCGTCGGCGTCGCTGTGCGCCTCGGCGTCGCTGTGCGCGTCGGCGTCGCCGTTTTGGGTGCCATCGCCCCGGTTCCGCCCGCTCGCGGTACCGCGGTCGGCGGCCGCCGCATCACCCTTGGCGTCCTTCTCGCCGGCCGCCGCATCACCCTTGCCGTCCTTCTCGCCGGCCAGGGCGGCCTTGGAGGGCGCAAGCATCATCGTCATGTTGCGACCGTCCTGAATCGGATGCTGCTCGACGATGGCGATCTCTGACAGCTCCTCGGCGAGCTTGTCCAGCAGGGCGGTGCCTCGCTCCGGATGGGTGACCTCGCGCCCGCGGAACATGATCGTCACCTTGACCCGGTCCTTGCCGAGCAGGAAGCGGCGGACATGCCCCTTCTTGGTGTCGTAGTCGTTCTGGGCGATCTTGGGCCGGAACTTGATCTCCCGGATCGTGATCTGCTGCTGGTGCTTGCGCGCGGCCTTCTGCTTCTGGGCCTGCTCGTACTTGTACTTGGAGTAGTCGAGCACGCGGCACACCGGCGGACGGGCGTCGGGAGCGACCTCCACCAGGTCGAGGTCGCGGTCCTGGGCATAGGAGAGCGCCTCGGACGTCTTGACGACACCGATCTGCTTGCCGTCCTCACCCACGAGCCGTACCTCAGGCACGCGAATGCGGTCGTTGATCCGAGTGAGATCCCGCTCAGGCGGGCGCCGGTCAAATCTGCGCGGTACCGGCACTAGCTGGTTGGCACGACCGCGTGCTTCAAGCGGGGCCGCGCCGTTTGGGGTAAAGATAAATCAACGGGACGGAGTATAGCGCCGGATTGGTCAGATCGAGCGACTTTCGACCCGCTCGCGCATCCGCTGGGAGAAGGCTTGCACGGACGCGGTCCCGGTGTCGCCGGCCTTGTGCTCGCGGACGCTGACCTCGTCGCGCTCGGCCTCCTTGTCCCCCACCACCAGCATGTAGGGGATCTTGCGCAGCTCCGCGTCGCGGATCTTGCGGCCGACCGACTCGGTGCGGTCGTCGAGCTCGACCCGCAGGCCGGCCTCGGCCAGCTGCGATCGCACCCGTGCGGCGTACTCCAGATGCCGGTCTGCGATCGGCAGGACGATCGTCTGGACCGGCGCCAGCCACACCGGCAGCTCGCCGGCGAAGTGCTCCAGCAGGATGCCGATGAACCGCTCGTAGGAGCCCATCAGGGCCCGGTGGATCATGACCGGCTGATGCTCGACGTTGTCGGCGCCGGTGTAGGTCAGGCCGAACCGGGCCGGCATGTTGTAGTCCAGCTGGCACGTCCCCAACTGCCAGGAGCGGCCGAGCGAGTCGGTCATGTGCATGTCGATCTTCGGCCCGTAGAACGCGCCGTCGCCCTCGTTGACCGTGTATTGCAGGCCAAGCTGCTCCAGCGCGTTGGCCAGCGCCGCCTCGCTGCGATCCCACAGCTCGTCGGATCCGATCCGCTGCTCCGGCCGGGTGGAGAGCTCCAGCCGGACGTCGAGCCCGAAGATCCGGTACGTGGCGAAGGCGAAGTCCAGGACGCCGGCCACCTCGGCCTGGATCTGGTCCTCGGTGCAGTAGATGTGGCTGTCGTCCTGGGCGAAGTGGCGGACGCGCAGGAGCCCGTGCAGCGTCCCGCTCGGCTCCCGCCGGTGCAGCAGGCCCGGCTCCCAATAGCGGACCGGAAGATCCCGGTACGAGTGCGGGCGCAGCGAATACAGCTGGCAGTGCCCCGGGCAGTTCATCGGCTTGATCGCCATCTGCCGCTCTTCGTACTCGGTCACGAACATGTTCTCGGCGTACTTGTCCCAGTGCCCTGACGTCTTCCACAGCGAGCTGTCGTAGATCTGGGGGGTCTTGACCTCGGTGTAGCCACGCTCGCGGCCCATCTCACGGCTGAGCGCAACCAGCGAGTTGAACACCTCGGTGCCCGCGGGCAGCCAGAACGCCGCGCCGGGCGAGACCTCGGAGAACTGGAACAGGCCGAGCTGAGGCCCCAGCCGGCGATGGTCGTTGGCCCGGGCGCGCTCGAGGCGCTCCAGAAACTCGTTGAGGTCCTTCTCCGAGAAGAACGCCGTCCCATACACGCGCGTGAGCATCTGCCGGCTGGCATCGCCCCGCCAGTAGGAGCCGGCGACCGACTGGAGTTTGAACGCCTTGATCCGCTTCGTCGAGGGCGCGTGCGGGCCGCGGCACAGGTCCGTGAACGGGCCGTTGGTGTACAGCGAGACCGTCTCGGCGCCTTGGTTGCGGATCAGGTCTTCGATCAACTCCACCTTGTAGGGCTGGTCCTCGGCCCGGAAGCGCTCCAGCGCCTCGCGCACCGGCACGTCCTCGCGGACGAACGGCTCGTCGGCCTGGATGTGGGACCGCATCTCGGCCTCGATCTTCGCGAAGTCGTCGTCGTTGACCGTGACCCCGTCCGGGAAGTCGAAGTCGTAGTAGAAGCCGTTGTCGATCGCGGGGCCGATCGAGATCTTCACGCCCGGGTACAGGTCGAGCATCGCGGCGGCGAGCACGTGGGCGGCGTCGTGGCGGACAAGCGCGAGCGCCTCCTCGCCGCTGCGCTCGGTCACGATCTCCAGCCTGGGGTGGTGGCCGTTGGAACCAGGCAGCGGACGCGAGAGGTCTCGCAGCTCGCCGTCGACCTTGATGGCCAGGGCGGCGCGGGCCAGTCCGGCGCCGATCGCGGCGGCGGCGTCGGCACCCGTCGCGCCGTCAGGCAGGGACAGCGTCGTCCCGTCGGGAAGCTCGTAGTCCATGTGCGGCGGGATGCTAGCCGCGGGCGGGGCGCGGGCGAGCGCCCCGGGAACGGCGGCCCCGCGGGGCCTCACGGCGGGCCCGGCGGCGCTGGATGATCCGGTGAACGATCAATCCGGCGGCCATCGGCACCACGACGAGCATCAGGATGCCCAATCCCGCCGTCAGCGAGAGGAGGACGATCGTCAGGATGAGCGCCAGCGTGGCGTCCACGAGGAGGTCGCGCCGGCGGCGGCGGAAGTGCTGGGCCCGCCGGCGACGCTCACCCTGCGGGGCCGATGGCCGGTGCTCGGCGGTCCTCGGCGCCGACCGGCGGCCGGAGCTGAGGGCCCGCCCGGCTGCCTGGCCGCGTTTCGCCCCGCGGGCCGGTTCGGTCCAGTCAAACCGGGGCTCGGCCGCAGAGTTCGCGCGCGGCGCCGCTTGCGCTCTTGCCATCGTCGATCTCCCAGTATGCTCACTTCGGCATCGGGAGGCCCACGCCTGCCGATGCGCGATGAGATTCCTCTCACGCCGGGCGGCCGGGCAGGATGGAGCGCCGCGGAGGCGAACGTGGAATCCAGGCCGATGCCCGGCCGGCTCACCACCTCGCTCAATGTCGACACCAGGACACCTCGCCGCCGCCCGCCGACCCGCGCCTCGGCGCCCACTGCCGCCCCTGCTGACACGCGCCCAGCGACTGCGCCGCGTCCTGTGGCTGACGATCGCCATCTGCCTGGTGCCGATCGTCATCTCCTACGGGACGACGATGGCCGGGCCGTCGAACTCCAGCTTCACCATCCGCACGTTCGAGTGGCTGCGCGACCACGGCGGCGCCGGCATCGCCACCTCGATCGAGAGCTGGTACTACTCGATCAACGCGCCGTCGACCGGCGGTCCGGGGCTGCGGAAGCTGGCGCTGAGGGCGCGGTCGGCCTCCCAGATCCATCCCCGGGACATCACGCCGCTCATGTCCCCCGCGCTCTCCGGCGAGGGCGTGTGGGTCCCGACCGAGACGTGGAGCGGAGCCAACGCACCGGTTCAGATCGCCCAGTTCCGCAGCGACCCCAACTACCCGCAGATGGTGGCCGGCGTCGCCTGGATCGACCCCAGGCGCACCTCGATCGCTCTGTACGCCGGCCAGCTCGAGCCGTCGGTGACGATGGCGAACCGGGGGCCGATGGAGGTCCCGGTCGCGTCGCGCTCCCGCCTGCTGGCCACCTTCAACAGCGGCTTCAAGCTGACCGACTCCCACGGCGGCTGGGCCGACTGGGGTCACACCTACGCGCCGCTGCAGAACGGCTTGGCGACGTTCGTCCACTACGGCGACGGCCGAGTCGACATCGTCGACTGGACCGGCGGACCTCGCCTGTTGCCGGGGATGGACTACGCCCGCCAGAACCTCCCCCTCATCGTCGAGGGCGGCCGGCCCAATCCCAACCTGAGCGACGGTCCGGAGTGGGGCGCCACGCTGGGCAACGCCGTCCGCGTCTGGCGCTCCGGCATCGGCATCGACGCCCACGGCGACCTCATCTACGCCGCGGCCAACTACCAGACGGTCGGATCGCTCGCCCAGATCCTGATCCGCGCCGGGGCGATCCGGGCGATGCAGCTGGACATCAACTCCTATTGGGTGACGTTCAACTCCTACGGCCGGCCGGACGGCGGGTCTCCGAGCAGCCTGCTGACGAGCATGACCCGCCCGCTGTCACGCTATCTGTCGCCGGACGACCGCGACTTCTTCGCGGTGTACCTGCGCTGACCCGCGGGTTCCGGCGCCGACCCCGGCGGTCCCGGCGCTGACCCGCGGGGTCCCTAGCGCACCCGGAACCGGAACCGGGCGATCGTCTGCGGCCGGATCATCACCATCGGACAGGCGACGGTGGGACCGCCGGCGCAGGCGATCGACTGGCTCTCGATGATCACCCCGTGGAACGTCCCGGTGCACCAGTGCCGGCCCCGGCGGGGGGCGAGACGCACCCGCACCATGCTGCCGGCCGGCGCCGCCGGGAGCACCGTCTGCACGCTGGAGACGCAGCCCGTGCGGCGTGGGCCGCTCGCGGTCAGCGAATCGGACCGGTGAACCTGGCCGATCGTCCCGGTCTGGGCCGGGATCCGGAGCCTGACGGTGAACGCGCTGCGCGGGCCGCCGATCGACGGCCGGACGTGCACGGGCGTCGTGCTCAGGCTCGGCTGCGTGGGACCACCGTTCAGTGCGCCGGGGACGGCCGCGGCGCTCGGCACCACGGCGATCGCCGCCGGGAGGAGAACCGCTGAAACCAGGATGAGCAGACCGCGCCTCATCAGCGGTCAGTGTACCCCTGCCCCCCGGTCTCTGAACCGGTTTTGTGGCCGTCGGTGTCACCTCGGCCGCCGGTCACCACCTCCCCCACATCCGGGCCGCTCCCCCCGCCGGGCTCCGCTACATTTACGTCCTCCCGGACGATTAGCTCAGCTGGGAGAGCGCCGCCTCGACAAGGCGGAGGTCGCTGGTTCGAGCCCAGCATCGTCCATAAGAAAACCCCCGAAGCTTCGGGGGTTTTCGCTCGTCCAGGGGGGACGTTGGGTTAGGGGCTCGTCCGTCGTTCGTCCGTCGTTTTCGACCGGTAAGGAATTCGGCCCACGCAGGGGCCCGCCGTAGGATGTGCGTCGTGGACGACCTGACTGCCCTTGCCGCCATGGCGGCGTTCTCATGGGCCGGCGAGCGAGCTTGGGCGGCCTACCGTCGCGGCCTGAGCACGGCTCGGCACGTTGCGAGCGGCGGATCGGCGTACGCGGTGGCGTCGAGCGAGCACGTCGCTGTCTCTGACTCCGCCTCCGTGCAGATCATCTAGACGCTCACAGCGCGGCACTTGTCGGCTGGGGCTGCCCACATAGAAATCAGCCCCTGCGGGGCTATTTTCCTACGGCGAGGCAGGCGGCGCCGATCGCGGCTGGTCCGACGCCGCCGAGTGAGAAGCCGATCAGGGCGAGCCATATCACCGTGGCGAGCGCCCCGCCGGCGATGCCGAGTCCCTGGAGGACGACCAGCGGCCATGCCACCGGCCGCCAGATGCTCCGGCCCAGCGCGGTGGGCGAGCCCGGCCGAGCCGACCGCCATCCCGACGGTCCACGTGCTCAGCAGCAGCCCATACGCGAGGCTGCCGCCCCCGAGCACGCGCGTGACGAAGAACGGCTCAGCGGTCGCGGACATCGAGAACAGCGCGAGCGCGGCGACGGCACCGCCGAGGGCGATCTTGAGGTCGCGCTCACGCCGGAGGAAGGCGAAGCCGTCGCGAGCGCACCCGGTGGTCGGTCGGGTACCGTACAAACGGGAGGCGCGACCAACCCGAGGAGGCTGTTATGGCCGGTGTTCAAGCGCTCGACTTCGACTCACCAGATGAGACACGGACTCCCGCTAAGACCAGGGTGGATGTGGTCCGGACCCATGGGGGCGCGACGGCCGCGCGGCTGGCATTGGAGCCGGGCTGGAAGTGGTCGGAGTGCGTGAAGCCGGTTGTCGGGACCGATCAGTGTCAGGTGCATCACGTGGGGTTTGTTCAGTCGGGGCGGATGCACGTGGTTCATGAGGACGGCACCGAGCTTGAGCTGGGGCCGGGTAGCGCGTATGAGATCTTGCCCGGACACGACGCGTGGGTGGTCGGCAATGACCGGTGCGTCGCGTTTGAGTTCGAGTCGCGCGCAGCCGAGGAGTACGCCCGCGAGTAAACCCGGCAGCTACCAGCCGGCCGCGCGCCTCGGTCTGCTCGGCCCCTTGCGGCTCGGGCGAGCGTGTGAGAGCGTCCGCTCAACCGATGAGAGGATGGGGCGGATGGCCGTTGCAGTAGATCTAGAGTTCGACGGTGGAACGCTCGAGCAATACGACGCGGTCGCGAAGTTGATGGACTACGAGCCGGGGGGTGCGGCCCCGCCAGGATGCCTGTTTCATTGGGGCGCGCTCACGGACCGTGGGCTGCGCGTGACGGACGTCTGGGAGACCAAGGAGCAGTTTGAGGCGTACGCGCGGGAGAAAATTGGGCCGTACTCCCAGCAGGTTGGCATCCCGGGACCGCCCCGGACTAGGTTCTACGACGTCCACAACTACCAGGCCGCGTCTGTTCTGACCGAATAGACCCGGCGGCGTCAGTCCACACATTCGTTTTCGTGGCGCGCGACCGCGTGGAAGGGCCGTCAGGCGCGGCGGCCGGCCACTGGGGCTCACCAAGCAGCCAGCCAAGGTCGCCCTGACGCGCGTGCGTTACTTCGATGAGTGCGTCCCTGATGCGTCCCGCCGCCCGGAAAACAGGGCTTCGGAGCGGAAGGCCACGTCCGCGGTCGAGCCGTGAAAGCCCTGCAAATGAAGGCCGGTCGCGCCGTCTGTTGACTTGGCATGACCAGCCTGGGCCGCCTCGACAAGGCAGAGGTCGCTGGTTCGAGCCCCGCATCGTCCATCCCAGCAAATGGCCACATTTTGGGCCTCGTGCAGACACCACCGCGATGACTCTCGGCTGGCTGCTCGGTGAGGACCTTGGAGATTTGTCGTGGCACACGATCGCCCCGCAAGGTCCGAATCCGTCGCGGGGCGATCGCGTTGAGGCACTGACGTGTTTGCCTCGACCGTGCCAGCCGGGTTTGCCGGCTGGATGTTCGCTACCGGTGACCCATGCCGCTCGACAGCTCAGTGGAGCCAGCGGCCACGGAGTGGGCGACGGCGGGCTTGAGTCCGCGATGATCGAGTCTGGCTCCGGCTTCGGCTGAAGGATTGACGTTGATCACGGGGGTGCCGAAGTGAGCAGCGTCCGAGAACTGCGCGGCCGTCGTCGCGGGGGAGGTCGCGTACCGGCCGGCGGTGTCCGCTTGGTATGCCAAGGCCGCGGGTGTGAGCGGCGGACGGACCACCGGCGCGCTCGACCGCGCCGTGGGGAAGCCGGCAACCGCCAGCAGCGTAACCGCGAGCGCGAGCGCAACGGTCAGACCGACGACCATCACGGTTCGCTGACTCACGTGACGATGCAGAGGCTGTGGTGAGGTGAGGGATGGTGTGGACATGCCGAGACCGTGCCACGCCCCACCGCCGCTCACCACGTCAGCTGAACGACTGGATCTGCGCCATCCGGCACACACCTTCTCATCGACTCGCGTATCAGCGATCGCCCGGTCACGCCCTCGCCCTCCGACTCGGACGCGTAGCCGTAGACCAGCTCCATCGCGATCTCCAAGCACGCGGCGTGGAACTCGTCGATCCGCTCCGGCTGGCGGTCGGGGCTGCGCGTCAGATCCGGCGTGGTCCGGGTCTTTGGTCTCGGTGGGCGGGCCCGCGAGCTCGGCGGCCGCCGCGGCGAGCACCTGGCCGTCGATCTGAGGGGCGAGCCAGCGGCCGGGCCTCATCCGGTTCGGAGGATGCGGGCACACGGGAGCTCCGTACCGTCGGTGTCTCACCACAACACCGGGGGGTCACATGCCCAAGTATCTGGTACAGGCGAGCTACACCGCCGAGGGCGCCCAGGGCGTCATCTCGGAGGGCGGATCAAGCCGGCGGGAGGCCGTCGCCAAGCTCGCCGCCGAGCTCGGCGGGACGCTCGACTGCTTCTACTTCGCCTTCGGCGACGAGGACGTCGTGACGGTCATCGACCTGCCTGACGCGGAGTCGATCACTGCCGTCAGCATGACGATTGCAGCGAGCGGGCTGGTCAGGATCAAGACGACGGTCCTGCTCACGCCGGAGCAGGTGGACGCGGCGGCCCGCAAGTCGGTGTCGTACCGGGCGCCGGGCCGGTAGCCCGTCGCCGGGGCATCAGGAAGCCGCCCCCCGTCGACCGTCCCGGCGGACGGCCCTCCGGTGCACCGGCCGCGCCGCGCCCACTTTGGTGAGAAGTTCGCGGAATTAGCGAGGTTTACATAACCCTGAGCTTGTGTACGCGCTGATCGTCGTGAGTATTCGGCCCCGCGTCACGGCAGACCGCGAAAGGGCACGGGACCCCGCGACATGGGGGCGAAGTCGCGGGGTCCCGTAAAAAGGCGCGTGCCGCGGGGGCGCGGGGCACGCACGCAATGGCATCCGTGCGCAGGCCGTAACTATCTCGCCGAAGATAAAGCCCGTGTAAGCAGATAGGCGTATGTCACAACAGACAGAAAACCTGTCTGGGGCGCCCGGGAGAAACAGTCCGCAGTTTGCGGCCTTGGGTGTCTCGGTGTCCGTTGGCTCGCCCACCGCTTGGCGTAACGCGGCGACCGTATCGGTCGTCAGATTCAGCTCCGGCGTAGTCACGGCCCGCATCGTCGAGGGCGGCCTTTCAGGTCTGCCGGCCAAGGCCCTGCAACGCATCGGCAACCCATCGACACGCTCGAGGCCACCCCTCCCCTATCGCCGGACGCAACGAAAGCCGATGTGGCTGGTCGACGTGTCGATGGCCTCCGGCTGGCGAGCGGAGGGCCGGTAGCGGAGGCAGTAGGCGGGAGCGCACAGGTGCGAGCCACCCTTGATCACGCGGCGCGGGATGTGCGCGCCCGGGTGTCCGACGTCGTAGCTGGCCTCGGCGGTCTCCACCCGCGGGTTGCGGGGCGGGCCGCAGCAGGCATGGCGGGGGGCCTCGGCGCCTACGCCGCGGGGCGAGAAGTAGTCGCTCGTCCACTCCCACACGTTCCCGGTCACGTCGAACAGGCCGTAGCCGTTGGCCGGGAAGAGTCCCACCGGCGTGGTGCCCCGCCATCCCCGGGCGCCGGTGTTGCGCCACGGGAAATCCCCCTGCCAGAAGTTGGCCATCAGCTCCCCTTCCGGGCGTTCCACATCGCCCCAGGCGAACACCGCCCCGTCGCGACCGCCGCGGGCCGCGTACTCCCACTCGGCTTCGGTGGGCAGCGTCTTGCCGACCCACCGGGCATAGGCCTCGGCGTCCTCGTAGGCGATGTGGGTGACCGGATGGTCCTGCCGCTCGGCGTTGTCGCTGTTCGGTCCCCACGGGTGGCGCCAGTTGGCCCCGGGCAGGTACGCCCACCACACCCCGGGGTCGATGAGCGGGACCGGGCCGGCAGTCGGCTGGAACACCGCCGACCCGGGAACCAGGAGCGACGGATCGGCCTCCGGGTAGTCGGCCGCATTCGGCGGGCGCTCGGCGACGGTGACATATCCGGTCTCATCGGCGAACGCCGCGAACTGCGCGACGGTGACCGGCCCCCGGTCGATGGCAAACGCATCCACCTCCACCTCACGCACCGGACCCTCCTCCGCGTAGAAGTCATCCGACCCCATCCGGTAGCGGGCCGCCGGAAGCTCGATCATCGCTCCGTCGGTCATCGCACCAGGCGCTCTAGCCGACACGGTCGATCGGCGGGAGGTGGTAGCTCCCGTCGAAGACGGCGGCCTCAGGCTCATACATGCGCAGGATCGGCCGGAAGGTGCCGGGCGGCGTGGGGAGCCAGTTGGCGCGATCGCCGGGATCGCTGGGCTCGTCGTGCTGCATGACGATCGTAAGCGAGCCATCGTCGGCCCGGTGCAGCCCGCGGGTGCGATCACCGATCGAATACCGGTCGATGGGGTTCTCCACCAGGTAGAAGTCCGGCGTGTCGTACATCGTCACCGACCAGAACGCGCGGCACGGCGGCGGGGCGGCGAACCGCAGGCGGTAGCGGCGGGCACCACCCAGCGCCTCGCCGTCGCTGTCGACGTAGACCATGGCGTACGCCGCCTCGTACCCGTGGTTGCCCCACAGCCCGCCGCGGGCAGCGGCGGCGCGGACGAGATATCGCTCCTCGTCGTCCGCCAGCTTCCAGTGGGGGTCGTCGAGCGCGCCGACCTCGAACGAGTCCAGGTTGTAGTCGAAGCCGTGGTAGGTCAGGTTCCAGCCGTTCTGCTGCGGGACGGGGCTGTGGGTCAGGTGGCGCTCCAGCTGCTCGCGGCCGGCGGCGAGGCCGTGGTGCAGCGCGGCGGCCAGCCCCGGGTCCGGGTCGCGGTACGGGGAGTCGGCGGCGAGCAGACCGAGCGGCTCGAACCGTTGCTGATAGGCGCGATCGCGCGCCGGCGGCGGGAACGCCCTCATCCACGTACGCAACTGCTCGAGGAAACACAACCCGTCCGGGACGCCCGGATCCGGGACGGGGAGGCCTGTGCCGGGCCCCGTCGGCGTCAATCCCATCCCGCTCTGCAGCGCTCGCACCGCCGGCAGATCGGACTCGCCGTCGACCGCCCAGCGGCCGACGATCGTCGCCACCGTGGTGGGGAAGCGAATCGCCGTCATGCCCGCCGGCGTCTGGCCCGTCCAGTCAGGCGGGACGAGCAGAAAGGACCCCGCCTCCGTCCCGGTGGCCCGGCGTCCGACGTAGGCGAAGTTGTTCGTCCACGCGTCGATGAACTGCATGACGTAGTAGCGGCCGTCCGCGTCAGGCACGTCGAACCGGACCGGCCCGCCACTGGTGTCGACGCCGGCGATCGAGTAGACGGTGTCGTTGTTGATCGAGACGAACCGGTCGTGGGGACCGGCCCGCGCGGCGGCGTGACTCAACTCGTTCAGGGGCGCCGGCGCCAGGCTCGCCATCCCCTCGCGGGTGAAGCCGTCGACGGCCTCCAAGTCGGCGACCAGCGGAAACCCGTAGATGAACGCCTCCGCCGCCAGCGACACCAGATCGGCACGTCGGTCATCGGCTGCCGGGGATGGCCGGGACATGGCCGCGACTAAACACAGCGGGTCCCAGCGCCACATCATCTCATCCGGGTGACGCCGCTCGGCCCCGGAGGTGAGCGACGTCCCGCCTGTCCGCCCGGGTGAACATCTTGGTGCCCGGGCTTGATTGCCCCTCCAAACTCCTGTAAACCGAGGACTCGTATGGGCGCGCTCCCCGGGGCTCAGCACGCCGGATTCCGGTCCCAGCTGGCGATGAGCCGGGTGGGGATCGCTCGCCTCGCGGCGTCGACGCTCCGGCGTCACCGGCTCGGTCCGGCGTACCTGCGCAACGTCGGACTACTGGTGGCCGCGTACTACGCGGCCGCCCACCTCGGCTACGCGTTTCGGTTCTCCGGACCCGTGGCCGCGATCGTGTGGTTGCCGGTGGGGGTGGCGGTCGCCGCTCTCTACCTCGGCGGGATCGGCCTCTGGCCCGGCGTCGTGCTCGGCGACCTCCTGGTCAACAACTACTCGGCACTGCCGCTCGGCACCGCCCTGGTGCAGAGCGCCGGGAACCTCGCCGAGGTGCTGATCGTGGTGCTCGTCCTGCATCGGCTGGCCGGCCGCGCCCAGCCGCTGGCGACGCTGCGCGGCGTGACCGCCCTCATGGTCGCCATTGCCGCCGGGACCGTCGTCAGCGCCACGGTGGGGTCGCTCGCATCCTGGGTGGGTGGCGTGATCAGCACCGGCTCCCTCCCCTACGTGTGGCGCACATGGTGGCTGGGCGACGCCGCCGGCGCCCTGATCGTGGTGCCGTTCGCCATCGCCTGGGCGCGGCCGTCCCGGCGATGGTGGGGTGCGGACCGCGCGCTCGAGGCGGGCGTGACGCTGGTGGCCGTCGCCGGCCTGAGCGTCGTCGCGTTCACCAGCACGGGTGTGGTCGGAGCGCTCGTCTTCCCGCCCGTGATCTGGGCGGCGCTCCGGCTCGGCCCCCGCGGTGCCACCCTGGCCATCACCATCACCGCCGGGGCGGCGCTCTGGGGCACGACGCATCACAGCGGTCCGTTCGGGATCGGCGCCATCGACAGCCGGCTGCTCGATACACAGCTGTTCATCGCGATCGTGTCCCTCTCCGGGCTGTCGATCGCCGCGCTGGTCGCCGAGCGCGAGCGGCTCGCCGACGACCTCCATGCCTCCCGGGCTCGCGTGGTGGCGGCCTCCGATGCGGTCCGGCGGCGGATCGAGCGCGACCTGCACGACGGCGCGCAACAGCGGCTGGTCGTGCTGGCGGCGCACCTGACCCAGGCCGCTGAGGTCGCCCGCGCCGAGCACAGCCAGACCGCTGATGCGCTCGACACGGCCCAGACCGACGTGCTGACGGCCATCGACGAGCTCCGGGCACTGGCTCGCGGGATTCACCCGGCGCTGCTGCGGCAGTTCGGGCTGGGCAAGGCGATCGGGGCCGTCGCCGCCCAGTCGACGATCCCGGTCGAGATCATCGAGCTGCCCAAGATCCGGCTGGATGACACCGCGGAGGCCACGGCCTATTACGTCGTCGTCGAGGCCATCACCAACGCCCAGAAGCATTCAGGGGCATCGAGGATCGAGGTGTATACGGCCGTGGGAACCTGCAAGCTCCGGATACAGGTGATCGACGACGGCGTCGGCGGAGCGGTCGAACTCGAAGGCTCCGGGCTTCAGGGCCTCCATGACCGCGTCGCCGCCAGCTATGGGGAATTCCGGGTCGACAGTCCCCGGGGCGGCGGAACCTGCATCACCGCCTACCTGCCGCTCACCGGGCGCCACCAGGCGACATCGATCGCCTCTTCGTGACCCCAGCGGTCGCGGGCTCAGTCCCCGGCGCCGTGAAAGCGGGTCCAGATGTCGCCGAGGGCGATCTGGTCGGTGGCGGTCAGCCGGTCCAGGAAGAAGTCGCGGACCCCGGCCAGGTGGATGGCCCGGGCCGCCCGTGCCTTGTCCAGCCCGGCCTCGGTGAGCTGGGCATAGAGACCGCGCCCGTCGGTGGCGTCGGCACAGCGGGTGACGTAGCCGAGCTCCATCAGCCGATCGACCAGCCGGGTGCACCCGCTGCGGCTGAGCAGGACACGGTCGGCGATGTCGGACATGCGCATCCGGTGAGCCGGCGCGTCGGCGAGGAACATGAGGACCTCGTAGGCCGACACCGACAGCCCGTGCTCGGCGTGCATCTGGGCATCGAGCTGCTGGGTCACGCGGGCGTGGATCTGGAGCAGTCCGCGCCAGGCGGCAAGTTCGTGGTCGGTCAGCGGGGCGGTTGTGGCGCTCATGATTGCGAATACAACTATATCACGGGGGACCGCGGATGAGGCTCATTCTCGCCACGTGCGCTGGATCCCATGCAAGGTAACCGATATGGGATGTCGTTGCGCACGCAACCAGAGGAATGCTATAGTTGTCTCTGCAACTACTCAGGGCTCCGTGAGGAACCCATGCCCGCGAGGAGAACCGAGACGCCATGAAGCTTGAAGGCATGCACCATCTGACGATGATCACCGGCGACGCCCGCCGCAACGTCGACTTCTACGCCGACGTGCTCGGCCTGCGCCTGCTCAAGAAGACGGTCAACTTCGACGCGCCGGAGGCCTACCACCTGTACTTCGGCGATGAGCAGGGCTCACCCGGATCGATCCTGACCTGGTTCGAGTTCGCCGGCGCCCAGCCGGGCCGGGCCGGAGCCGGCATGATCCACACCATCCGGCTCGGCGTCGCCTCCGACGAGGCGCTCGCTTTCTGGGCCGGACGGCTGGGGGCCAAGGGGTATGAGAGCGAGCGGACCGAGCGATCGCTGCGCTTTGCCGATTACGACCGGCTCGGCCTGGAGCTGGTGGTCTCAGACGACGGTAACCCCCCGCTCCGCGCACAGCACCCGGAGGTGCCGGCCGACCATGCCATCCTCGGCGTGGAGGGCGCTCGCGCCTATATCTCCCGGGGACTGGATGCCGACCGCCGGTTGCTGACCGAGGCGCTCGGCTTCACCGACCTCGGCAACGGCGAGTACCGCCTGACCGGCGATGAGCGCCACTTCCACTGGGGCTATGACCCGGCGACGCAGATGGGCATCCCGGGGGCGGGTACCGTCCACCACATCGCGTGGCACTCCCAGGACGCCGACCACGCCGGCTGGCAGCAGCGGGCCGCCGAGGCGGGAATGGCGGTGACGCCGATCATCGACCGCGACTACTTCCACTCGGTCTACTTCCGCCAGCCGCAGGGGATCCTGTTCGAGATCGCCACCACGTCGCCCGGGTTCGCCGTCGATGAGGACCCCGCCCATCTCGGCGAGGAGCTGCGCCTCCCCACCCAGCACGAGCACCTGCGTCCGCAGCTCGAGCGCCTGCTGACCCCGCTGACCAACCCGCGCGCCGCCGCGCGCCAGGAGGCTTAGAGACGATGAGCCTGACCTACCGCGAGCGGCCGGCGGCGCACGATCCCGCCGGTCTGCTCATCCTCCACCACGGCCGCGGCGCCGACGAGCATGACCTGCTCGGCCTGGCCGACGTGCTGGACCCGGAGCGCCGCCTCCACGTGGTCACCCCGCGGGCGCCGCTGACCCTCGGCGGGTGGCCGGGCTACCACTGGTACACCGTCCCCCGCGTCGGCTATCCGGACCCGGATACGTTCCGCCGCGCCTACGCCGAGCTCGCCGTCTTCCACGACGAGCTGTGGGAGCGGACGGGCGTCCCCCCCGCCGACACGGTGCTGGGCGGATTCTCGATGGGTTCGGTCATGAGCTACGCGCTGGGACTGGCCGGCGACCGTCCCGCCCCGGCGGGCATCCTGGCGTTCTCCGGGTTCATCCCCACCGTCGAGGGCTGGCAGGCGGACCTCGGCTCGCGCTCGCAGCTGCCGGTGTTCATCGCCCACGGCCGCCGCGACCCCATCATGGACGTCGCCTTCGCCCGGCACGCCCGCGAGCTGCTCGAGACCGCCGGCCTACCGGTGAGCTACCACGAGTCAGACGCCGCCCACCACATCGACCCGGCCCACATCCCCGCGGCCACCCAATGGCTGGCCGCCGTCACCGGCGACCGGACCGCGACCGCGGCCGGCACCTCCGCCCAGAAAGGACGATGACCGTCATGCGCAAGCTCCAGAGCCAGGGGGTCCATCACATCACGCTCGTCGGCGCCGACCGGCAGACGTCGATCGACTTCTGGGAGGGCGTGCTGGGAATGCCGTTCGTCTTCGAGCAACCCAACCTCGACAACCCCGCCGACAGCCACCTGTACTTCGACCCCGGCGACGGACGACTGATCACCGTCTTCACCAACCAAGACCGCGCCCCCGACCCGGCCCGCACCTCCACCGACACCGGCACCGTCCACCACCTCGCGTTCGCCGTCTCCCACGCCACCTTCACCCAAACCGTGCAGCGACTCGACGAACGCGGCATCGGCCACAGCGGCATCAAAGACCGCGGGTTCATGGACTCCATCTACTTCCAAGACCCCCTCGGCCTGCTCATCGAACTGGCCTCCTACCGATTCCAGCCCCCCACCGGACACACCCACGCCGACGTCCTCCTCGCCGCCCACCACATCCGCGTAAAACGCGGCGACAACAACATCGACCAAACCCACCTGGCCGACGCCATCGAACAGCTCGTCACCAGGTCGCGCGACACGCTGTCGCAGGATCGCTCAGCCAGGGATCCCTACGGACAGGCGCCCGTCGCCACCATTTAGGTCGCGACACACGAAGCTGCCGGCCTCTCCAACAGCCGGCAGCTTCGCCCTGCGTGTTCCCGGTCGTCCTACGAGTCGGCGCTGACGGCCGTCTTGGGCTCGAGCGCGTCCTGCAGCCTCTTGGTGTCCTCATCCGACAGCGAGGTCCTGATCACGGTGCCCCCGTACTGCTGCATCGCGGCAACCGCCTTGTCCGGGGTCACCTGATCGATGACCATGAACAGGGCCGAGGTTCCCGGCTTCACGTAGTCCCGCACCTGCTGCTGGAAGGCCTTGTCGATGCCCTTCTCGCCGAAGTGGCCGAACAGGGCGCCCATCCCCGCGCCGATCGCCAGGCCAGCGAACGGAATGAAGAAGAGCAGACCGAACAGGAGGCCCCAAAAGCCCCCCCACCACGCCCCGCCCGCGGCCGATGCGCCGCCGTGCTGGGTGTGGACGTGATACTTGCCCTCCATGTCGCGGGAGATCGCCGCGACCTGTTCTGCCTGGATGATCAGCTCGCCCTCCAGCTGCCGAACGGTCGCCATCGCCTGCTCCGCCGTTCCCTGATCCGGATAGCCAATCGCGAGGAGCGTCGCCACGCCCTTCCTCCTTTGGTTGGTTGTCTGCGTCGCGCCGAGCTTCTGACGCAGACCCGCGCGCGTCATCACCCCAATCGGATGACCTGGCCCTCAATGCACGGATTTGATGACCACGGTCGACGGGTTGCCGCGACCGTGGCCGCTGTGCCGGACGTAGACGCCGAACAGCGGGCGGATGACCCGCCTGTGTCCGTGGATCCTCAAGGTGATGGTCGGCCTGGACTTCGGCAGGACGCCGTAGGTCGTCGCCGCCCAGCTCGACGTCGTGGGCGCGGAGGTGGTGGAGGTCAGCCCCACCGCGATGGGCTCCGCCGACGTCACGGCGTTGGTCGTCTCCCGCGCCGTCCACGAGCTGCTCACCGGCATCGCCTTCGCCCGCGGTGCCGCCACCAGCCGTCCGGCGGTCCCCGCGGCCGCGCGGTGACGCACCCCAGAACGCCGCCACATCGGTTTCCCGGTGCGCGATCGCGGGCAGTTGGCACCCAGGAGCACCCACCGGCGTCACAACAGCCCGCCGGGCCGGGTCCTATCTTCGAAGGTATGCCGGAAACGTTCGTCCAGATTCTCGAGGTCCGCGCCGGGGACCACACCGGGCCGGCGACGATCACCGCCGCCGTCACATCGGACGCCGCGACGGCGATCGACACCGCTCTGTCCGAGCAGCTCGATCGCCGCCGTCAGGAGCCGGTCGAGAGTCCTGACGACGTCGCCGAGCTGCGCCAGGAGATCGCGCTGGTGGATCGCTTCACCAACCTGGCCGCGGCCGGCGCGCACGCGGTCGTGTCCCTCTCGCAGGACGAGCTGCACGCCTGTCTGATGGGGCTGACCCGGTACGTCGACCGCGTCGACGGCGAGCACTTCCAGCCCGCCGAGCTGCGCGAACGCCTGCGGGTGATCGCCGACGTCCTCGCGGCCCTGTGGGACGCCAACGCCGCCGCCGCCGAGGCGCAGGCCGCCGCGTCGCTGGTCGGCGCCCACGGCTGATCGAAGCCGCGCCGGGCCCCGGGGGTGAAGCCGCGCCCTGGCCCCGGGGGTGAAGCCGCGCCGGGTCCCCGGGGGGGTGATGCGCCTCAGTTACCCATGCGGTAAGCCAGTCGACACACCCCCCGGTGACCGGTCCGGCGGCTCCATCCGGGAAGCTGTGGGCCGTGAAGAACTCCGAGATCGCCGACCGGATGGAGGCGTTTGCCGCGCTGTTGGAGCTGTCGGACGCCAATCCGTACACCGTCCGCGCCTATCGCCGCGCCGCCGACTCCATTCGCGGCGCCGCCCTGCCCGTGGCCGAGCTGGTGGCCGCCGGCCGCGCCCGGGAGCTGCGCGGCGTGGGTGCCGGGATCGAAGCGAAGCTGGCCGAGCTCATCGCCACCGGCGAGATCGCCGAGCTGCGCGAGCTCGAGCGCGAGCTGGCGCCGGACCTGGTGGGACTCGGCCGGTACCTCGGCCTGGGAGCGCGGCGATCGATCGAGCTGGCCCGCAGCCTGGGGGTCCACACCGCCGACGAGTTCCGAGCGGCCGCGGCCGCCGGACGCCTGCGCAGCGCGCCCGGAGTTGGCCCCAAGACCGAGGCCCGGCTGCTGGAGGCGCTGGCCCGGGAGGGCGAGCCGGCACCGCGCCAGGGCCTCCTGCTCAACCGGGCGTGGGAGCTGGTGGCCGGGATCGCCGGGGCCCTTGATGGCGAGCCGGCCGGCGACGTGCGGCGCTGGCGGGACTCCTGCGAGCGGCTGGCGGTCGTGTGCGCGGCCGCCGACCCCGGCCCCGTGCTCGCCCGGTTTGCCGGATTGCCCCAGATCGTCTCGCTCCTCGAGCAGGGGGACCGGCGGGCGCTGGGGATCACGATCGAGGGCGTGCCGGTGGAGCTGAGCGTCGCCGACCCGGCGGGGTTTGGCACGGCGCTGGTCCGCGCCACCGGCTCGCCGGCCTACGTCGATGCCCTCGAGCCGCTCCCAGAGGCCCCGGATGAGCGAGCGGTCTACGAGCGGCTCGCCCTTCCCTGGTGCCCGCCGGAGCTGCGCGAGGAGCCATTCCGCGGGACCCCTCCGGCCCTCGTCGACATCGCCGACATCCGCGGAGACCTGCACTGCCACACCACGTGGTCCGACGGGCGGGCGAGTGTGGCCGAGATGGGCGAGGCGGCGCGCGACCGGGGCTACGCGTACCTGGCGATCTGCGACCACACGCCCGCGGTCGGCGCCGTCCAGGGCCTGACGCCGGACGACGTCCGCCGGCAGGGCGAGGAGATCGCGGCGGCCAACGCCCGCCTGGCCCCATTCCGCCTCCTGCGGGGAATCGAGTGCGACATTCTCCCGGACGGACGGCTCGATCTCCCTGACGACGTGCTCGCCGAGCTCGACTGGGTGCAGGCGAGCGTCCACGGCGGCCAGCGGATGCCCCGCCGCGAGATGACCAAGCGCGTCGAGGAGGCGCTGCGCCACCCGCACGTGAGCTGTCTCAGCCATCCCACGGGCCGCTACATCAACCGCCGGCCGGAGAACGAGCTCGACCTCGACCGCACGTTCGAGGTCGCCGTGGAGCGCGGCGTCGCGATCGAGGTCAACGGCCTGCCGCTCCGGCTCGACCTGCGTGGCGAGTACGTTCGCCAGGCGCTGCAGGCGGGCGTGGCGATCGTCTGCTCCACCGACGCGCACTCGACCGCCGGGCTGGACAACATGATCTTCTCGGTCGCCACGGCTCGGCGCGGATGGGCGACGGCGGCCGGCGTCGTCAATACGCGGGGGCTCGCCGAGCTGCTCGAGCGGCGCTGAATCGCCCAACTGCGACAAACGCTCCAGAAATCTGATTGAGTGGCGCGCCATGCCCCGGAGCGGCTGCGCCTCGATGATCCGCCACGCCGCCATGGCGCTCGTCGTCGCGCTGATCTCGGCGTGGTGCGCGACCGGAAGCGCGCGCGCCGCCGTCCCGTTCAGCGTCCACGGGAGCGTGGAGCAGGTGTACGTGACGGGGCTGGCGGCGAACGAACGGATGGCGCTCATCAACCGACGGGGCCAGACGGTGCAGATCCAGCGCGCCGACTCGCTCGGCGGGCTGGTGTTCCGCACCGTCGCCCCGGGGCCGGGATACCGGGTCCGCCGGTCTCCGACAGGCCCGCGCTCACAGCCCGTGACGGTGATGACCACGCGTCCGGCCCCGCCGAGCACCAGCGTCTACGACCAGACCATCCCAGACAGCGGCTACAGCTATCTGACGACACGCGACGGCACGCAGCTGGCCATCGATGTGCACCCGCCCGCGCAGCCGGCGGGCGAGCCGGTCCCCAGCCTCCCGGCCGGCGTGGGCCTGCCGGGACAGCTCCAGCTCGGCCCGGTCGGCGTCACCCTCCCCTCCACCCCGGCGACCGGCCCGCCGTGGCCGACCCTGATCGAGTACTCCGGCTACGGCTACGCCGATCCGGCCGGTCCGCAGAACGGGATCGCCGTCCTCGCCAACCTCATGGGGTTCGCCGTCGTCGACGTCAACATGCGCGGGACCGGCTGCTCCGGCGGCGCCTACGACTTCTTTGAGCCGCTACAGAACCTCGACGGCTACGACGTGATCGAGACGATCGCCCGCCAGCCCTGGGTCCTGCACCACAAGGTGGGGATGATGGGCATCTCCTACGGCGGCATCAGCCAGCTGTTCACCGCCCAGACCGACCCGCCGAGCCTGGCCGCGATCTCGCCGCTGTCGGTGATCGACAATACGCAGACGACGCTGTATCCGGGCGGCATCCTCAACACCGGCTTCGCCGTCGCCTGGGCCCAGGAGCGCGTCCGCGACGCCCAGCCGGCGTCGCCCAACGGCGGCCAGGCGTGGGCGTATCAGCGCATCCAGCACGGCGATCAGACATGCCGGGCCAACCAGGTTCTTCACGGTGAGGCGGTGAACCTGATGGCCAAGGTCCGGGCCAACAACCACTACGTCCCGGCGGTCGCCGATCCGCTGTCGCCGATCACGTTCGTCAACAAGATCAAGGTCCCGGTGTACATGGCCTGCCAGTGGACCGACGAGCAGACCGGACGCCACTGCCCGGACCTGGCCGAGCACTTCACCGGCACCGGGCGGAAGTGGTTCACGTTCACCAATGGCACCCACGTCGACTCGCTGGATCCGGAGACGTTCAACCGCTGGTATGACTTCCTGGAGCTGTTCGTCGCCCACCAGGCGCCGATCGTCGACTCGGCGGTCATCCACGCGGCGGCGCCGGTCATCTACCAGTCGGCGATGGGGATCAACGGCGTGACCCTGCCGCCGGACCCCATCCAGGCACAGCCGACGTACGCCGGGGCATTGGCGGCGTTCGAGAAGCTCCCGCCGATCCGGGTGCTGTTCGACAACGGCGCCGGCCAGGCGGGTCTGACGCCGGGCTACCCGATCCCGGGCTTTGAGCAGTCGTTTGCCCGCTTCCCCATCCCGGGCACGACGGCTCGCTCCTGGTATGTGTCCCCGGGCGGCGCGCTCGCCGATGCACCCCCGGCCCGCCCGGGCGCCGACGGCTTCACCTGGAACGCCCACGCGGTGCCGCGCACCGACTTCACCGGCCCCCAGGACGGCAGCTCCGGAGGCATCTGGACCGCGACGCCCCCGTACAACTGGGCCCAGCCCCCGGCGGGCACCGCCGTCTCGTACCTGACGAGCCCGCTGAGCGCGAGCACCGCCGTCATCGGCGCCGGCGCCCTGCACGTGTGGGTCCGCTCGTCGACGCCGAACGTCGACCTGCAGGCCACCATCAGCGAGGTGCGTCCGGACGGCAAGGAGACGTTCGTGCAGAACGGCTGGGTCCGCGCCGACGAGCGCAAGCTCGACCCCCGCAAGAGCACCTTGCTGGAGCCGGTCCTCAGCCTCCGCGCCGCCGACGTCTCCCCCCTGCCCGGCAACCGGTTCGTCGAGGTCACCATCCCGCTCTACTGCGAGGGTCACGTCTACCGCGCCGGCTCGCGCATCCGGGTCACCGTCAGCGCGCCCAACGGGGACCAGCCGATCTGGGCGTTCGGCGAGACGAACCCCAAGGGCACCGCCAGGGTGGCGGTGGCCTTCTCGCGGCGGATGCCCTCCCGGCTCATCCTCCCCGTCGTGCCCGGCGTCAACGTGCCCACGGGGCTGCCGCCGTGCCCGGGCCTCCGGGGCGAGCCCTGCCGGACGTATCAGCCGCTCGTCAACCGGCCCGCCGCCCCGCCACCGGTCTCACGGCGGGCACGCGCCGGAACTGCGTGATGAAGTGGCTCGGCTGGCCCGGGTGATGATCCGGCGCGCCACCCACCCGGAACGGCGTCGCCGGGTCAGGCGAGTGGGCTGCCGCCGCCGGGGGTGGTGCCAGGGGCGGTCGGCTGCGGCACCGTCCGCGGCGTGCCGTTGTCGCCCGGCTCGTCCGGGGCCCGCACCCACTGGATGATGCGACCGTCCCGGATCAGAAAGTCGGTGCGCGCCGTCTGGCCGGTGCCGGAGCCGCACCCCTGCTCGCCGCCCGGGCCCGGCCGGTTGGTCAGCCGGAACAGGGCGTTGACGTAGCGGCCCTGCCGACGGGCCGACAGGAACCGCGCCCCGCAGGGCAGGGAGGCGTTGGCGATCTCCACCTGTCCGAAGCTGCGCAGCTCGACCGGGGGTCCGTTGCCGGTGAAGAAGACGCTGGGGATCCGGAAGTACCGGGCGGCGGCCGTCACGTGTCCGGCGCGCAGCGCCGCCGACCACGCCCGGATCACGTTGACCGTAGCTGCCGGCACGCCGGGTGCGGAGTTCACGGGGGCATGCACCGTCGTCCGGCCTGAGCCATGGCGGAGCAGGCCGGTGGAGCCGCAGCCGGCGGCGGCGACCGCGGCGACCGCGGCGACCACAGCACCGGCGACCAGCTTCCCGGACACCAGGCCGCGCGGTGACATCCACTGATCATCGCATGGCGCCGATCGCGTCCGGGCCCGGCACACCGATCCCACCGGAAACGAGACGGCTATCGGATTGCCGGGTGCGACCGTCTGGGCGCCTCTCTCAGGAGAACAGCGCGTCGACCGACACCGAGATCCGGCGGGGTCCGGCACCCGGTGACAACGGCGTGACCGCGGCGTCGTCAGGCAGGTGAGTGATCTCACAGCAGGCGCGGGCCGCCTCGCCGAGGAAGCGCGACGCCTTGCCGTACCCGTGCCCGTCGCGCCGGTTCTTGCGGAAGTAGTAGCGGCGCGGGACGTACACGGTGAGCGACCGGCGGGCGCGGGTGAGCGCCACGTACAGGAGCCGGCGCTCCTCGGCCAGCGTCTCGCGCGTGCCCGCCGCCATGTCGGCGGGGAAGTTTCCGTCGTAGGCGGCGATGAGGTGCACCGCCTGCCACTCCAGGCCTTTGGCGGAGTGCACCGTCGAGAGCACCAGCCAGTCGTCGTCCGGATGCGGCGGCCCGGCCAGATCGGCCGAGGAGACGGGCGGGTCGAGCAGCATCTCGGCGACGAACGTGCGCAGGTCGGCGGCCGTCCGCGCCAGCCCGCACAGCGCGTCCAGGTCCTGGACGCGCACCGCGCCGTCGGCGTAGTGGGCGCAGACGACGGGCGCCAGGGCCTTAAGCAGCCGGTCGGCGCCGGCGCCGGCCGACAGGGCGCCGACGAGGCCGTCGGCGTGCTCATGAGCACAGGCCGGGAGCTGGGCCCGCGCCTCCGGCCAGCGATCGTCCAGCTGAGCGGGCGAGAGCCCGCCACCGGCGAGCAGCAGATCCAGGGCCCGGCGGGCCCGGGTCGGTCCCACGCCCTCCAGCAGCATGAGGAGCCGAAACCAGGACATCTCGTCGCCGACGCGGTCGGCGAGCCGGAGCAGCGCCAGGAAGTCCTTGACGTGGGCCGCCTCCAGGTAGCGGATCCCGCCGTACTTGACGAACGGGATGCGCCGGCGGGAGAGCTCCAGCTCCAGCGCATCGGTGTCATGGCCGGTGCGGGCCAGCACCGCCTGCTCACGCAGGAGCATCCCCTGTTCCCGCGCGGCCAGGACGCGGTCGCAGATCTCCTCGGCCTCCTGGGTCTGATCCCGGCAGAACACGAGCTGGGGCCGGGTGCCGGCCGCCCGGGTCGCCCGCAATGTCTTGGGCACGCCGACCTCCGTGTCGGCAGCGACCGCGTTGGCGAGGTCGAGCAGCGGCTGGGTGCCGCGGTAGTTGCGCTCCAGGCGGACGGTCTCGGATGCGCCGAAGCGCGAGGGGAACTCGAGGATGTGCGCCGCCGACGCCGACCGGAACCCGTAGATCGCCTGGAGGTCGTCGCCGACGACCGTGGCCGTGACGCCGTGGCCGGCCAGCGCGTGGACGATCCCGACCTGGAGCTCGTTGACGTCCTGGTACTCGTCGACGAGCACGTGATCAAACGCCGCCGCCAGCCGCGGTCCGGCGGTGGCGTCACAGGTCAGGGCCCGCCAGAACACCAGGAGATCATCGAGGTCGAGGACGCCGAGGGCTCGCTTGCGCGCCGTGTACCCGCGGAACAAACCGGCCAGGGCGTCCGCGTGCTCGGCGCACCAGGTGAAGCGCTCCTCCAGGATCTCCCGCACGGGGCGCTGCGCGTTGACCGTGCCGGAGTAGATGTCGATGAGTGTCTGCTTGCGCGGGAACCGGCGCTCGCCGTCGGCGTGACCGTGCTCCTGGCGCACGAGATCCATCAGGTCCGCGCTGTCGCCGGCGTCGAGCAGGCCGAAGTCCGGGCCGAGGCCGAGCAGTCCGGCGTCGGCACGGACGAAGCGGTGCGCCATGGCGTGGAACGTCCCGCCGACGACCCGCCGGGCGCCGCCCCCCGGCAGCGCGCCGGTGAGAGCCGCGGCGCGTCCCACCATCTCGCGCGCGGCGCGGCGCGAGAACGTCAGCAGCAGGATCCGCTCCGGCGAGATGCCGTCGTCGATCAGCCGCGCCACCCGCGCGCACAGCGTCGTCGTCTTCCCCGTCCCGGCGCCCGCCAGCACCAGCAGGTGCCCGTCCCGGTGTTCGGCCGCCGCCCGCTGCTCCGGATTGAGCTGCGCCAGATACGGCGGGTCAGTCGTCGTCTCGGCCGCAGCGAACATGGGTTCGGTCAGACCGTAGCGAGCACCTCCGACGGAAGCCGGGGCGCCTCCGTGACCGGCAGCGCTGCCGCGCGCCGACCTCTCAGGCGTAGACGGGCGGCGGCGGGATCGCGGCCCCTCGCCGGACCGCCGCCACCACGGCTTCCGCGTCCCCGGCCCGGTACTCCTCGCCGTAGACCGCGCCGGCGCGCCGGGGCGCCTCCATCACCGCGCACCCGTCGGTGCCACCGAGATCGACCGGCACGTAGCCCATCTGATCGACGAGCCCGGCGACCACGCGCTTGGCCTCGGCATCGTCGCCGCAGATCCACTGCACCACCCGCTCGGCGGGATCGCGGTCAGCCGCCTGCGCCTGAAAGCCGGCCGTCAGCGTGTTGAACGTCTTGACGTATCGGGCGCCGGGCATCCGCTGCGCGTTGAACGCAGCCGCCGTCTGCCCGGAGCCCGGCATCGGCCCGGAACCGAACTGGTTGGTGGTGTCGACCACCAACCGGCCCGCGAGCTCGCCGGCCTGAGCCAGCGCCTCCGGGATCGCGCCCCACGGGACCGACAGGATGACGAGGTCGCCGAAGGCCACCGCGTCGGCCGCGCGGCCGGTCGACGCTGCCTCCCCCAGCTCGGCCGCCAGGCGCTCCAGCTTCGACGTATCACGGGCGAACGACAGCTTCACCTCATGGCCGGCCCGGACTGCCTGGTGGGCGCAATTGCCGCCGATGCGGCCCGCCCCGATGATTCCGATCCGCATCGTCACACCCCCAGCGCCTCGATCACCATCTGGGCCACCCTGCGCCCAGAGTACTGCTGCTGCCCGGTGATGAGCCGGCCGTCCCGGACCGCGAACGCCTTGAACAGGCCGCCCTGGACATAGTTGGCTCCCCGCTGCGTGAGCACATCCTCGACCCGCCATGGCATCACCCTCTGTCCCACGAAGGCGTCACTGAACTCCTCCTCGACGTTGGCGAAGCCCGTCACCGTCCGTCCGGCGACGAGGTACGAGCCATCTGAGAGCCTGAGGTCGGCGAGCGCCGCGGTGCCGTGGCAGTAGATCGCCGTCGGCTTCTCGGCCTCGTAGAAGCGACGGATCGCCTCCTTGAGGTCCTCGTTGTCCCGGAACGTGAACATCGGCGATTGGCCGCCGGCCACCATGATGGCGTCGTAGTCGTCGAGATCCAGATCGGCCAGCCGGGGCGTGTCGGCCAGCAGCTCCACGAGGGCGGGCGTGTTGACGAAGCCCATCGTGATCAGGTCCTCCGCCGACCACTCCGACGGATCCCGCGGGTCGCTGAGCGCGTCCATCTCGACCCGTCCCCCGGCCGGGCTGGCGATCGTCACCTGGACTCCCCGCTCGGTGAGCTCGTAGTAGGGGTGCGTCAGCTCGGCGCCCCAGAACCCCACGGGCCATCCCATCGTCGTCGACGTCGACGGGTTGGCCACGACGATCAGTACCCGCTTGGGCCGCGTCGCGATCAGATCGACGCGCATGTGATGGTCGGCCACCACCTGAGCCTGCTCCATCTCGGTCATCCAACTCCTCCTTGGGCCGCGGCACCGGCCCCGTTGGGTGGATCCGCCCCGGTGGAACCCGCGGCGGTTACACGGTGCAGTTTAGTTTGGGCTCAAACTGGTTGAAAGCGGATTGAGTCCATATGCTTTGGGCATGACGCAAAGACCGGCGCGATCCTTTCCACGGCGAGACGAAGCGCGCGGCGCCGGCATCGAAGACTCCGTCGCGCGGGTGGTGGCGGGGTGGCAGGCCAGCCGCCCTGATCTCGACGTCGGCCCCATCGAGATCACCGCTCGGCTCGCCCGCATCCAGACGCAGGTGGCGCCGCGGCTGGAAGCGGTGTTCGGGCGGTTCGGCCTGCGGGGGGCCGACTTCGCCGTGCTCGCCACCCTCGCCCGGCTGGCCGGCCACGACGTCGCCCAGCGCCGGCTGGCCTCCGAGCTGGGCCTGTCGGCGGGGACGGTCAGCCTGCGGGTGGACCGGCTGACCGACCGCGGCCTGATCGCCCGGCGGGCGGACCCGCGTGATGGCCGGGGCGCCCTCGTCTCGCTGACGGAGCGGGGGCGCGAGCTGTTCGAGGCGGCCGTCCCGGAGCATCTGGCCAACGCTCAGGAGATCGTGGCCGGGCTCACCGATCAGGAGCGCCACCAGCTCGCCGCGCTGCTGGCCAAGCTCCTGTACACGCTGGAGGAGCCGCAGCGCGGCGACGGGGCGGTGACCGAGCTCGGCCTGGTCGTTGACGGCGCGCCGGTCGCGATCGAGCGCCGGCGCGCGGTGGGGCTGGCGCCGCTGGCCGGGCTCCTCGTCCGCCACGTCGAGCCGACGGGACCGGCGGCCGCGGCCGACATCCGCCGCGGCGACCTGCTTCGCTCGGCCAATCGCCGGCCGCTGCGGACCGCGCATGATCTCCAGGTGGCGCTGAGGGAGGCGAGCGACCAGGGGCGGGCGCTGTCCCTGCAGGTCACCCGGGGAGCGGAGTCGATGCGCGTCCGCATTACGCCAAGCACGCCGTCGGGCGTTCTCAGCTGACGGCCGCCCGCAGGTCCCGGGCCAGATCGCCCCGGTCGGCCACCGAGATCGCTTCCAGGCCCAGCCAACCGGCGACGACCCGCAGCTCGGCGGCCAGCTCGGCCGCCGCCCCGGCCCGGTCGATCCCGTCCTCCCCGTGAGCGCTCTGGACGCGCAGGGTGCCGGCCACGCGATCTGACTTGAGATCGACCCGCGCGACGAGCCGGTCCCCGAGCAGGAACGGCAGCACGTAGTAGCCGTGCACCCGTTTGGCCGCCGGGGTGTAGATCTCGATGCGGTAGCGGAAGCCGAACAGCCGCTCGGTGCGCTGCCGAAACCAGACCAGCGAGTCGAACGGCGAGAGCAGCGCCCGGGCGTGCACCCGGCGCGGCCGGCGCGCCTCCGGCCACAGATACGCCTGCGCCGGCCAGCCCTCCACCTCCACCGGGATCAGCTCGCCGCCCTCCACCAGCTCGGCGACGCGCTCCTTGGACGCCGCGCGGGGGAGCCGGAAGTAGTCGCCCAGGTCCGGCTCGGTGGCCACGCCGAGGGCCTGGGCGGCGATGCGGACCAGGCGACGCTGGGCGTCGGCGGCCTCCGGTGTCGGCGCCCGGTGGACCTCCCGCGGAAGGACCCGGTCGATCGTGTCGTACAGCCGCTCGAAGTTGACCCGCCGCGCCGCGGCCACCTGCCCGGTGAAGAACAGATACTCGAGCGCGACCTTGCCCTCGTGCCAGTTCCACATCTCCCCCGGCGCGGCGGGCGTACGCACCGCACCGGTGTCCCGCGCTCGGATCGGCCCCTGGGCGGCGACCAGCTCGAGCGTCTCGGCGACGAGCTCCGGCCGGTCCCGGATCACCCGCGCAATCGATCCCCACGCCTCGCGCTGCACGTCCGCCATTCGCCAGCGGAACAGCGGATGAAGCTCGATGGGGATCAACGATGCCTCGTGCGCCCAATACTCGACCAGCCGGCGATGCACGCGGCCGTCGCCGTGCCCGGCGATCCGGTCCAGCTGCGCGCGGTCATACGGACCGAGACGCGAGAACAGGGGCATGTAGTGGGCGCGCGTGAACACGTTGACCGAATCGAGCTGAAGGACGCCGAGGCGGCGCACGAGCTCGAGCATCCGCCGCGTGCTCGGCGGCGCCGCCGGGCGCGGGCGGTCAAAGCCCTGGGCGGCGAGCGCGATCCGGCGTGCAGCGGCGGCGCTCAGCCGGCGGGTGCCAGGTGGCGGGGTCATCGCCGCCAACTCTTCCAGGTCAGGTCGACGGCACGCCGTGAGCCTCATCACCACACCCGGCCGGAGACCGCCACCGGCTATACACCCGTGGACACCCGGCTCGACGTGGAGCCACAACGAAAGAAGCGCGCCGTGAAGCGCAGGATCGGGACTCGCGGGCTTGCTGCCGTCATCCTCTCCCTCGTTGCACTGTTCGCCGTCACCGCCGGAACCTCCGGCGCCACCGTCTCACCCACTGGATCGGTGACGAGGACGTTCTCGTTCATCGGCAAGCCGAACTCGGCCACCCGAACGCTGATCAGCGTCAACTCGCTGCTGATCAACGCCCGCCGCGACGCCCGGGGCAACCCGGTGATCTTCGCCTTCTCGTCGGCGACCCACGCCGACCTGTTCGGCCGGATCTTCGACGGGCTCGGCCGGATTCACATCGTCCGCAACAGCTCGTTCACCAACAAGCTCAAGGGCGTCAGCCTGTCGACCTCCAGCGGGGACTTCGACGCGACCGGAACCGTGCTGTTCGAGACCTCCAGCGGCAAGGTGGTCACCGTCAACTACGCGTTCGACAACGCCACCACCCTCGGCAAGCTCGACGTCTGCACCGTCTACGGCTCGTTCGTCGCCAGCTGAGGGCGCGGCCACGCCGGCGTCCGGCCCACCGCCGGGCGCCGGCGCCCCGCCCGGACGGGCGGACCCGGCCGGGCGGACACAGCCGCGCTACGAGCTGAGCGCCTTCTCCTTGGCGCGCTGGAACTCCTCGTCGCTCAACACGCCACGGCTCTTGAGGTCCTCCAGCTTGGCGATGTCGTCGGCCGGCGAGGAGGCCGCCGAGCGGACGTACGTGCGAAATGCCGCGTCCTGCTCCTCGGCATGCCTGACCGAGTGCTCGGTCATCTTGTGCCCGCGCGCGATGAGGTAGATGAGCACGCCGATCAGCGGCAGGATGACGATGAGCAGCAGCCAGCCGGCCTTGCCCCAGCCGGAGAGGTCGTGACTGCGGAAGATGTCGACGACGACGCCGATCGCGATCCAGATCCAGATGAACAGCAGGGCGAGCTCGAGCGCGGTCAGCAGCGCCTCGGCGAACGTGAACGATGCCAGTACGGGCATAGCCGCTCCTCTCAGGTTGGGTGGCGCGAAACCTATGGCCGTGCGGGCCGGCGTGAATCACCCGTTTTGGGTGAGCCGCGGGCGCCCGCGGCCCGGAACGCTGTCGCCCCTGCTCCGATTGTCCCGCAGGCTCGCGGCTGAGATGCCGGGGTCCTCGCGCGGCAGGCCCCCGGGAGGCCGGGAGTACGAACTCGGCCGCCCGGGTAATGGGTTTGCCGTGATCCTCGGCTCCCGTATCGGCGTTCTCATCCTCTGGCAGCTTCGCGTCGCGTTCCGCGTCCTCGTCTGGCTCGCCACGTCGGTCGGCCGGACGATGGTGGCGCTGGCGTCAGCGTTCCGGGCCTGCCGACGGGCGAGCGCCGACCTCGGCCCGCTCGTTGTCCCCGCGCAGATGGCGCTGCTGTTCGCCTGGGCTCCGGCCCGCCTGCTCTTCCTCGCCCTCGAGAGCAGCGCCCGGCGCGCCCACCGGACCCACGTGGGGCTGTACCGCAGGCGCGCCGCGCTCGCCTGATCTGAGCGGGTTCATCCGCTTCCACGCCGCGTACTCGGCGGGCAGGCAGCGTGCGCAGGGACGATATCCGGCGGCGACGGCGGTCGCCTCGTCGGCGAAGAAGACCCGGTGCTCGACGTAGCCGCCCCGGGCGATCGCGCGCAGAGCGGCGGGGCAGTCGAGGCGACCGTAGATGCGGCTCGTCCGGTGACCGCCAAGCGTGCCCGGCCGTGGGCTCTCATACGCCCGCCCGTCGGCGCCGAGGAGCCGCCACCGGCGCGATCGTGGGGTGGACGGCATCACTCGCACAACGGACCGATCGCCGCGATCGTGACATGCGGTCTCACAAACCGGCGGCCCGGCCCGTTTCCTGCCAGAACCGAAAACCCAGTAAAGGACGATCGATGACCGACCGTTGGGACATCTATCACAGCCCGCTCGGACCGCTCACGCTGCTCGGCCGCCCCGGCGTCCTGAGCGGCCTGCGCTTCCCGGCCAAGGGCGGCCCGCTGGACGAGGCGGACCGCCGGCCCGGTCTGTTCACCGCTGCCGTCGAACAACTCGACGAGTACTTCGCCGGGCGCCGCCGGCACTTCGACCTGGCGCTCGACCTCGCCGGCACCCCGTTTCAGCAGCGTGTGTGGAGCGCGCTGCAGGCGATCCCGTACGGCACCACCCGCAGCTACACCGAGGTCGGCCAGGCCGTCGACCGGCCGGATCGCGTGCGCGCCGTCGGCGCCGCCGTCGGCCGCACCCCCATCCCCATCATCGTGCCCTGCCACCGGGTGATCGGCGCGGACGGCGCCCTGACCGGCTATGGCGGTGGTCTGCAGCGCAAACGCGCCCTGCTCGACCTCGAGGCCGGCCGCCACCGCCTCCCGGGGCAGCCCGGGAGGCAGCTGATGCTCACGTGACGCGAGCCTGCCAGGCCTCCAGCAGCCCGCGGCGCGAGAGCTCATGCGGTGTCGATGACCGACGCCGCGCCGCATGAGGCGACAGCGCAGCGACCGCCGGGAGCGCCTCCTCCCCGCCACCGACCAGGGCGTCTCGTCCGACAGCTGACCTTGGGTGGTGCCGCACCATGGCGTGACACCCGGCAGCGCCGCGCCCATCACGGTCTCCTGGCCACATCGTTCGGTGTTGCAGCCGGGCTGCCAGGTGGGTTGAATTGACCGGTCAGCCGTCGAGGAGGGGTACATGCAGCGATCAACCGAGCGCATCCTGACGACGCACACCGGGAGCCTGCCGCGACCGTCGGCGCTGCTGGAGGCGCTCCAGCGACGCGACCGCGGGGAGTCCGGCGGCCCGGCGCTCGCCGATCAGATCCGCGACGCGGTCTCAGACATCGTCCGCCGTCAGGCCGGTGCGGGTGTCACGGTCGTCAACGACGGCGAGGCGAGCAAGATCGGTTACTCGACATACGTCAAGGAGCGGCTCGACGGCTTTGGGGGTGAGGGCGGCCTGGCCGGAGTGCCGGCGGACCTCAACGAGTTCCCGGAGTACATGCAGCGCGTCATGGGCGGCCTGGACTTCGAGATGCCGGAGTGCATCGGTCCGGTCGCCTATCGGGATCTCGACGCGGTCCGGACCGACCTCGCCAACCTCAAGGACGCGGTGGCGAACGCCGGGGTCGAGGACGTGTTCATGACGGCGGCCTCCCCCGGCGTCATCTCCGTCTTCCTCCAGAACCGGCACTACCCCAGCCACGAGGATTACATCGCGGCGCTCGCCGATGTGATGAAGACCGAGTACGACGAGATCCACCGCAGTGGGCTCGTCCTCCAGTTGGATTGCCCGGACCTGGCGATGACCCGCCACATGCAGCCTGATGAGTCGCTCGACGACTTCCGCCGGCGCGCCCGTCTCCACGTTGACGCCATCAACCACGCCACCCGCGAGATCCCCCCAGAGGCCATGCGCATGCACCTGTGCTGGGGCAACTACGAAGGGCCTCACAACCACGACATGCCGTTGCGCGACATCATCGACATCGTGTTTGAGGCCCGGCCCGCGGCCGTCTCGTTCGAGGCCGCCAATCCCCGCCACCAGCACGAGTGGACGATCTTTGAAGACGTCAAGCTGCCGGAGGGCAAGGTCCTCATCCCGGGGGTCCTCGATTCCACCACCAACTACATCGAGCACCCGGAGCTCGTTGCTCAGCGCATCGTCCGCTACGCCGAGCTCGTCGGCCGGGAGAACGTCATCGCCGGAAGCGACTGCGGATTCGCCACCTTCGCCAGCTTCCTGGCGATCGATCCGGCGATCACGTGGGCCAAGCTGCGGGCGATGGCCGACGGCGCCCAGATCGCCTCGTCGCGGCTCTGGTGAACGCGTCCGTCAGGGACGGTTCCAGACGAACGTCACCGTGGCTCCCGCGGGCAGGCGGTAGCTGAACGCTCGTCCCTTCCAGGCGACGGCAAACTGAACCGAGCGGCCGGTGTTGTTGTAGGCGACCAGCACGAGGCTGCCGTCGGGGTTGCGCAACGCGACATCGTCCAGGCCGGGCGAGGCGACGTCGACACCCGGGCCCGGATACCGGTAGGCGACGAACGTGGGGCTGGCCACCCGCTGGGCGCCGGGGGCGACGAACGCACTGGCCTGGCCGAGCTGGTAGTACGCGAGCCGCGTGGTGACCGCCCCGGTGCGCGGGTCGATCGTCACCAGCCCGCTGCACCCCTTGCAGCCATGGTTAGGGAGCTGCGCCGGCCCGCCGGTCGGATCGAGCGCCAGGTTCCACAGGGCGACGGTGGTCGCCCAATTGCGCAGCGACGAGATGACGACCTCGCTGATCGGCGTTGGGGTCAACCCCGGGGAGCACTCGTCGACGATCGACGCCAATGCCCGGTCGGCGTCGCGCTGCCGGCTCATCGAGGTCGGCGAGCCGAAGTAGCAGTGCCAGGCGAGCCCGGAGAGCAGACGGGCCGCCCGGCCCCGCGCGGTCGTCGCCGCATACGTGGTCGTCGGCCCCCAACCCAGGTCGGCGCCGTAGATGCGCGGCGCGAGCTTGGCCCGGGCCAGCGCCGGCTCCAGGTCGCGCTCCACCCAGGTCGCCTCGCTGGGCGCCGACAGGTTGAGGCCCGGATAGAGCGTCGCCACCCCCGGCTCGTTCTGGGGGGTCAGGGCGTCGATGGGGATCCCGGCGCGAGCGTAGGCCTGGATGAACTTGACGATGTACTCCGCCCATGGCTGGTACGCGCGCGGCAGCAGGGTGCCGGCGTTGCCGGCATTGCTCAGCGAACCGTTCGCCTTCATCCAGGCCGGGGGCGACCACGGGGTGGCCAGGAACTCGATCGCGGGGTTCAGAGCCCGAGCCTGCTGGAGGGCGGGGACGATGTCGGCCTCGTCGTGCGCGATCGAGAACCGCGTCAGGCGCGGGTCGGCCTGCCCACGCGGGAGGTCGTCATACGTGTAGGGCTGCCCGGTGTGGGTGAAGTCCGACGCGCCGATCGGCACCCGTATGAAATCCAGGCGAATGCCGCCCGCGCCGAACAGCTCGTCCATCAGCGCCTGGCGCAGGCCGGGGGCGAGCGCCTGCTCCATCAGCCAGGCCGACGTGTCGGTCATGGCGGCGCCGAATCCCTGCACGCGCTGGTGGCGAATCGCCGCATTGACGCGGATGACCGGCCCCCGGTTCCCCCCCGCCCGGCCGAACTCCAGGCTCGGCAGCGGGGTCAGATGCTCGGACAGGTTGGCGCTCGTCTGCACCACCTCCACCCGGTACGGATCGATGGCCTGGGCCAGACCGCTGGGACTCGGCCCCACCCAACCGGTCCACAGCAGGAGGGCGAGCGCGGCCACGCAGGCCACCACGCGCCGAGCGCGGGCACGCTGGTGATGCCGCCGGGACAGCACGTGCTCATGAACGCCACTGGGCGCCGGAAGTTTCGGCGCCCGGTCATTCGGCGGACGCAGGGCGTCGGCCCGGCCCTGTGGCGGCCCATCCCGCAGGCCGATATGCGACCCTATGCACCCGTCAGGCGAACCGATGAGTCCCGAGAGCTCACAACCGTTCGGAGAAGCGTTGCGGGCGTTGATGGACGCCCGTGGACTGACCTATCGCGGCCTGGCTCAGGCGATCCGCGAGGTCGACGACAAGGGACTCACCCACGCCCACATCAACATGCTCGCCAACGGGCACGACAAGCCGTCGCTGCGCGCGATGGAGCTCATCGCTCAGGCCTGTGGCGTGAAGCCGGAGCACTTCGCCGAATACCGGCTGGCGCTCGCGATGCGCGAACTCGATCCCAGCGAGGTGGGACTCGAGCAGGCGCTGGAGAACCTCAACACTCGACTTGGCGCTCGCCGACGACGCGCCGCCACGCCACGCCGAGCGCCAGCGCCGCCAGCCCGGCCTCGTCCCACCAGCTAGAGATCGGGTCCAGCGGGCTGAGCGCGATCCCAAACAGGACCGCCCACAACAGCCAGGCCGCCTGGACGCCGCCGCGCGTCACCTCGGGATAGCTCCACACCATCCGGGATAGCCGCGCCGAGAAGTAACCGAGCTCGTCGCGCTCGCCGAGCAGGCGCGCCGCCACGGACAGCGCCGCCAGCGCGACCACAAACGCCAGATATCCCAATGGCCGGATCAGAACCCGAAGCCAGCCCACCATGGGGGGACGGTACCACCGCCCACGCCGGTCCGGGAGGTCCTCTCAGCGGAGAAGCGGGCCGGACGTTCCGCCCCATTCCTCGGGGGCCCGGTCGGCGATCGACTGGCTGAAGGTCCAGCGGTGCCCGCCGGTGTCGACGGCGCTGTACTGCCGCTCGCCGTACGGGAAATCGCGCGGCCCGTCGATAACGCGGGCGCCCGCCCGGCGGGCCCGGGCGCAGTGGGAGTCGGCGTCGCCAACGCGGACCATGACGCCGCCCGCGTCCGTGGGCGGATCGCCGGCCGCCTCGGCCCCGCGCTCCCCCAGCATGACCGCGCCGCCGCGGAACTCCAGCACGGCGCGGTGGGCATCGGCGCGCCACCGCTCGGCGAAGCCGAACGCCGAGCACAGCCAGTCGATCGCCTGCGGGACGTCGTCGTAGGTCAGCACCGGCAGCACCGAGGTGGGGGGCATCGTCCGGTTGCCGGCCTCGCGGGCGGAAACGGCGGCGGGCTGAGCGATGCCGACGAGGTTCCCGGCCACGTCCAGGAACGAGGCCAGCGTGCGGGGTCCATCCGGGGTCGGCCCCTGGCGCACGGTCGCGCCCGCGGCTTCGGCCTCGGCCAGCGTCTCGCCGGCATCGCGGACCATGATCCATCCCAGCGGGCCGGCCTCCGGCGCGGCGCGGCGCTCGGTCGTCCACTGACCGATGAGCCCCGGAGCCTTGAACTCGGTATGCGGCGGCGCAACGCGCCAGCCGAACACGCGCGCGTAGAACCGTGCTGAGGCGCTGACGTCGAGCGCCGGGATCTGGAGGTAGCAGAGCTGACCGTGGGCCAGCCCGGCCAGCGATGTCGACTGCTCGTCCTCGCGGCCACTCACCATCTCAACCCCCTCGAATCGATCGACCCGGCACCGCTAAGGTTTACACTCATGTCAAGCTTCTCCGTCGGGTCCCGACGGTCCGATGCCCGGCGCAACCAGCAGCGCATCCTCGACGCGACCGCCGAGGCGATCGCCGACGATCCGTCGGCCAGCCTGGAGCAGATCGCCCGCCGCGCCGGCGTCTCGCGAGCCACCCTCTACGGTCACTTCGCGGGGCGCGAGGCCCTGCTGGACGCGCTCACACTGCGGTCGGTGCATGACATGACGACCGCGCTGCGCGCCGCCTCGCCCGAGGAGGGCCCGGCCGGCGAGGCGATGGACCGGGTCCTCCGGGCGGCCTGGAGGACGATCGGCCGCTACCGCGGCCTGGTGATCGTCAACCAGCGCCTGGCTCCGGAGGAGCTGCGGGCCCGCACGGCGCCGGCCACCGGCCTGATTCATCAGCTCATCCTGCGCGGCCAGCGCAGCGGCGTGTTCGATCCACAGCTGCCGGCCGACTGGCTGCTGGGGACGGTGGTCGACCTCATTCACGCCGCCAGCCGCCGGGTGACGGCCGGGGCCATCGATCCGGCGGCCGCCGAGCGCGCGCTCCTGCGGACGGCGAGCGCCGTGCTCACGTCCCACCGCCCGGCGTCCTGAAGCCGACCGCCGTCCGGGTCGCGTCCAGGCGCAACGGCGGTGACTCAAGACCGCGAGACACGTTTCCGATGAATGCACCGATTCTCTGTGAGATGTGTTGCCGCAATCCTGGGCTCACTCGCGTGCGCCCTCGCCCTTCCGGCGGGCGCGCTGGCCACCCCGCGGGCCGCGCGCGCCACCGCCAGCCAGATCCACATCGCCACGGGCACGGTCACCGCGACCGGCTGGTCGTCGTTGACGATCCAGACGGCCGGTCGGCGCATGGGCGTCATCAATGCCCTGACGGCGGCGGCGACGGCGGTCACCGGCCAGAACACCTCGTATGTGTGGGGCGGCGGCCACGCCCAGGCGGGCGTGGCCAGCGTGGGGATCAAGGGCCCGGGACACACTGGCCGTTCCCGCGGCTACGACTGCTCCGGCTCGGTGGCGGCGGTCCTCTCCGGGGCCGGACTCTGGCCCGCCGGCAGCCCCGTGCCCAATGACGCCGCGGTGATCCGCCAGCTGCGGCAGGAGGGGATCATCGCCCGGGGCGCCGGCACGCCGCCGGACGAGGTCACGCTCTACGACGATCCGGGCGTCCACATCTTCATGAACATCGACGGCCGCTTCTTCGGCACCTCCGACGGGGGCGGCGGCGGCACGCCCAAGGGCGGGGCCGGCTGGCTCGACGACGGCGCCCCGGACGCCTCCAGCCGCAGCTTCCGGCAGTACCACGTCCTCCCGTCCGTGCTCCACGACCGCACCACGTACGGCCATAGTCTCAGCTTCCTCATCGGCGCGGCCTCCGCGACGGCCGCCGGCGTGCAGGTCGGCGACCGGATCCACGTCGGCTACACCAAGACCGCGTCCGGCACCATGACGCTGCGCACGATCGACTACGTCGGCAGCGCCACGGCGGTCGGGACGGTCACCGCGATCGCCCCTGACGGCAGCTCGTTCGCGATCCAGACGGCCGGCGGGCAGAGCATCACCTTCTCCACCGGCGCCGCCCCGAGCCTCGCCGGCGAGCTCCAGCCGGGCGACGAGGTGCAGGTGACCTACACCCGCGCGGCGGCCACGCTCACAGCGCGCGCGGTGACGGTCACGGCGGCGCCGGCGCCCGTGGTCCCGGCTCCGGGATCGCCGAGCCCGGGCGACCCCGGGTACGTACCGTCCGGCTCATGACCGCAGCGCCGTCAAGCCTCTTTAGCACCATCGACCATGATGGTTGCCGTGAAACTGCAGCAGCGCAGCAGCAGCCGACGCGTCCGCGTCGTCCGCCGGGCGGTGGTGATCGCCGCCGGCGTCGCCGTCGTCCTGTTCGCCATCGGTGCGGTCTACCTGGCCACCCTCCGAGGCGTGGGCGACGCTCAGCAGCGCGCCCGGCGGATCATGCAGTCCCACGGTGAATTGGCGGCCGTGCTGCCGGCCCCGCCCAAGCTTGTCGACTCGGTCGTCTCCACCGAGGACGAGCACTTCTACAACAACGTGGTCGTCAACGTCCTCACCGGCGCGGGCCGGGCGGCGCTCGCCGCCCTGCAGACGAGCCAGGACCCGGGCGGCAGCACCATCGACCAGCAGCTGGCCAACGCCCTGTACGGCCGCGGGCACGGACTGGGCTCGACCCTGCGCGAGATCGGCCTGGGGGTCAAGCTGGCCGTCCACTACTCCAAGCAGCAGATCCTCCGGATGTACCTCAACGTCGTGTACTACGGACACGGCTACTGGGGGGTCGAGCAGGCCGCCGAGGGCTACTTCCGCACCCCACCCTCGCAGCTGACCTGGGCCGAGGCCTCCATGCTGGCCGGGCTGCTCCAGGCCCCGTCGGCCTACGACCCGCTCGAGCATTACGCCCTGGCCCGCACGCGCCAGAGCCACGTCCTCACGCAACTCGTCGTCAATCACCACCTCACGCAGGCGCAGGCCAACGCGATCTTCAACGCCGGGCTGCCGCTTCGCTGACCGCCGGACGGCCGATGAGCCGCCGCGATCCGATCAGCACGATCATCAGCGGCACCAGCTGCAGCGCCGGAAGCCAGGCCTCGGCGTTGAGGATCACGGCGGTGGCGGCGAGCGCGCAGCCGGAGAACAGGGCCTGCGAGCCGCCTCGGCTGACGGCACCGACCCCCAGCAGGATCAGGTTGCCGGTGATGACGCTGGCAAACGCGTGACCGAGACGCTCGAGCGCGGTCACGGCGTGATCCGGAACCGCACCGGACCGATCACCGCCACCAGCCGGATGAATTGCGGACATACCTGGCCCGGGGAGCACACCGGGCGCGCCAGCTCGTCGACCCGCGCGGTGTAGCTGCCCGCGCACCAGCGTCCCCCGAGCTGCGCCGGGCCCACGGCCACGGTGGCCGGCACGCCGGCCTGGCGAACCGGCACGGCGCCGGCGTGCTGCGCCACGCAGCCGGATCCCTGCTCACCGGCGATGCTCAGGCCATAGGAGAGCTCGGTCTGCCCGTGGCGGCCGGCGGCGCTGGGCGCGACCAGGGTGAAGCGCAGCGTCGAAGAGGGGTGGCCGCCGGCCGGGGCAACGGTCAGCCTTCCGCCCGCCGCCGGCGGACCGGACCCGGTCGACGTAGTGGTGCTGCTGGTGGTGGCGGCGGTCGACGTCGAGGTCGCGGTCGCGGTCGCGGTCGCAGTCGCAGTCGCAGTCGCAGTCGCAGTCGAGGTTATGGGTGAGCCGCCGGTGGCGGTCGAGCTCGAGCGGTGGGAGCTCCCGCCGCAGCCGGCGAGCAACAGCGCGAGCGCGGCCATGGCCGCGAGGATCGGTCCGGCGATCGCAGGGCGCCTCATGGCCGGGTCGAGTTCACGGCCGGCCGACGGCGCCGCTACGAGCGCTCCAGGTACGCCCGCAGGGCGGCCTTGGCCTCCTGCGTGACGGGAGCGCCGTGGGCGAGCAGCAGCCGGTCGAAGTCGAGCTCCATGAGGCGTCGATAGGCCTCGCGCAGCCCGGCCTTGGTCCGCTCCGGGTCGTCCATGAGCGAGTCCGGGACGAACGTCAGCCCGTCGGCGCCCGGCCAGCGCACCACGCCGTCGGCGCAGACGAGCGCTCGGTGAGCCGGGATATGGAGGGCCGTCTCGTCCGGGCAGATCGCGTCAACCTGGTAGACGTCGATGCCTCCCGGCAGCTCGTCGCCGAACTCGAACGGCGTCACCGGGCCGCGGCCCTCGAGCTCGTAGCAGCCGTTGGCGATGCAGTGGACCTCGCAACCGAACTCCTCACGCAGCCGCCACGCATCCCGATCGTGGTGGCGATTGCTCAGCACGACGTGCTCCGGCTCGGACCCCTGGTCGCGAAACCATGCGGCGCCCGCGGGAGGCGTCATCGGATCGATCAGGACGCGTTCGGCGACCAGGTAATAGGTACTGACGTCGCTGTTGATGTGCGGGTGGCGCGCGGTCCAGTGCCACAGGCCGGGAGCGATCTCGTCCACCCCGCGCAGGCTACTGAGCGAATGCCCCGGCCGTCGATCAGGCGTCGATTTGCTGCAAGATCCGTTGATCTGTCAATAGAATGTGTAGCGATGGACACGTTTGTCGATACCAGACTCGAGGGTGCCGCGTTGGAGGCTTGGCGCAGCTACCTGCAGAGCCACGCCTCGATCCTGCGCGTCCTCGACGCCGAGCTGGCGGCCGAGCACGGGATGACGACCCGTGACTATGAGGTCCTTCTCTATCTGTCGCAGGCGGAGGGGCAGCACCTGCCGATGTCGGCCCTCGCCGAGAGCACCATGCTGACCCGCTCCGGTATCACCCGGCTCGTCGACGGCCTGGTGGAGGCCGGCTGGATCGAGCGTGTGGCCTGCCCCAACGACGCGCGGGTTTCGTACGCCCAGCTCACTGACCGGGGCTACGAGAAGCTGCGCGAGGCCGGCTGCACCCACGTGGCGAGCATCCGCCGGCTGTTCCTGGAGAGCTTCACCCCGGGCGAGATTGAGCTGCTGGCGGCCCTGCTCGGCCGGTTGCCCGGGGCACAGCCCGGACGGGCGTGCACGGCCTGACGGGGCCGTCGCTCCGCAGGCCCACGCCGACCCGTCGACCGCCTTCCGGCGGCGTACGCCGACAGCGCTGACCGCCCGCCCCGGCGTAGGCCGGCAGCGCTGACCGACGCGTCTACCGTCGCGCCCAGACCCGGTGTTTGACGAGATACTTGACGACGCAACCTTATGTGCTATCTTTGATTGCACACTCAATCATCTCGTCTAGGAGCCTCCATGTCAGCCACCAGCCTTCAGACCATCCCCACCGGCGTGTACAGCGTCGACCCCACTCACTCCAACGTCGGCTTCGAGGTCCGTCACATGGGCATCGCCACCGTCCGCGGCAAGTTCGGCGCCTTTCAGGGCAGGATCGACGCCAGCGGTGACGCGCCCGTACTCGAGGGCGATGTCGACGTGTCGACCATCGACACCGGCGAGACCAACCGCGACGGACATCTCAAGGGCCCGGAGTTCTTCGATGTCGACCAGCACCCGCAGATCACCTTCTACGGCACCACCACCGAGGCGAGCGCGGACGGCCGCGTGACGCTCAAGGGCGAGATCACCATCAAGGGGATCACCAAGCCGATCGAGCTGACCGGCGACGTGGCCGAGAACGGCGAGGATCCGTGGGGGAACGAGCGGATCGGCCTCGAGCTGACCAGCGCCATCGACCGGCGCGACTTCGACCTGACCTGGAACCAGACCCTCCCCAACGGCAACCTCCTCGTCGCCAACGAGGTCAAGCTGCTGGTGGGTGTCTCGGCGGTCAAGAGCGCCTAGTCCAATGCGGATCCTGGGAATCTCAGGGAGCCTGCGAGCAGCGTCGTACAACACGGCGCTGCTGCAGGCGGCCGCAGAACTGGCCCCGGACGGCGTGGAGCTGACGATCTACGACGACCTCGAGTCTCTGCCGCCGTACAACGAGGATCGTGAGATCGACGATGCGCCGGCGGAGGTCCGTCGGCTGCGTGAGGAGATCGCCGACGCCGACGCGGTGCTGTTCGCCACCCCGGAGTACAACACGACCATGCCCGGCCAGGTCAAGCAGGTGGTCGACTGGGCGTCGACGCCGCACGGGCCGGATGCGGCGCTGTGGGGCAAGCCCGTTGCCGCGATCGGCGCCAGCGTCACCGACTATGGCGCCATGTGGGCACAGGACCACCTGCGCAACGCCCTCGGCGTGGCCGGGGCCCGCGTGCTCAAGGCCGATCTCCCCGTCGCGCGCGCCCACGAGCTGTTCTCCGAGGACGGCGAACTCGTCGACCGGGAGACGCGCGACCGGCTGGCCGACCTGGTGGAGGCCCTCGTCGAGCATCACAGCCGCTACGCGGCCGCCGTGTAGGGTCTGAGGAGCGAGAAGATGACCGATCTCCCCTCCCCCGCCCTCGACCGCGAGACAGCGCCGGCGGCGATCGCCGCCGGCACGCGGATGGGCACTGTCAGCCTGACGGTGTCCGACCTGGAGCGGGCACACGCGTTCTATGAGCATGCGCTGGGCCTACGGCCTCAGGAGCTCGACGACGGCGACCTGCTACTGGGGGCCCCGGGCGCGCCCGCGCTGGTCCGGCTCCACGGCGACTCCTCCGCGCCGGCTCTCGACCGGCGGGCGACGGGGCTGTTTCACCTGGCGATCCTGTTGCCCTCGCGGCGTGACCTGGCGCAGGCCCTGGTACGGCTGGCGCAGGCGCGCTGGCCGCTCGACGGCGTCGCGGACCATCTGGTCAGCGAGGCACTGTATCTGTCAGACCCGGATGGCAACGGGATCGAGCTCTACCGTGACCGCCCGCGTGACGAGTGGCGCCACGAGGGTGGCGAGCTCCAGATGGCGACGCTGCCGCTGGACCTGCACAGCCTCGCCGACGAGCTCTCCGGCACCGAGGCCGCCCAACCCCAGGCACCGGAGGCCACCACCATGGGCCACGTCCACCTCCAGGTCTCCGACATCCGGGAGACCGAGGCCTTCTACCACGGCGTCCTCGGCTTCGACGTCACCACCCGCGGGTATCCCGGCGCGCTGTTCGTGTCGGCCGGCGGCTATCACCACCACCTCGGCCTCAACACGTGGCACAGCGCCGGATCAGGGCCGGCGGCCCCCGGAGCGGTGGGGCTGCGCTCGTATGAGATCGTCCTGCCTGATCAGGCCGAGCTTGATCGCGTGCTGGAGCGGATCCACGCCGCGGGCCTGGCGACCGGGCCGGCGGGCGCCGGCGTGACCGCCGTCCGCGACCCCTCCGGCAACGTCGTCCACCTCCGCTCCTCCTGAGCGCGCGGCTCGCTCCGCCGGTCCGCCGCTACTCTCTCAGACCTCGGCGACGTGGCGGAGTGGCTACGCAGCGGCCTGCAAAGCCGTCTACACCGGTTCGATTCCGGTCGTCGCCTCTCCGAAAGCCGGCTTGACGGCAACCCGCGGGCGGCGGCTATCCCTCAGCGCCGCGCAGGTGGGAAAGTCGGCGTCGCGCCAGCGCCGCGCCGGGACGGTCGCCCTTGAGCTCATACAGATCGAGGGCCGCCTGGGCTTCGAACCAGGCCTCGTCGGGGCGGCCGATGGCGGCGAGCACGTGGGCAAGGTTGAGTCGGGTTCTCGCCAGCTCCCAGATGAAGTCCGTCGGCAGCGCGTACCGGACGGCGCTACGAGCCCAGCGCTCGGCGGCATCCCCGTTGCCGTCGGCCAGCGCGAGTCGCGCGCGCACGCGGTGGGTGATGACGAAGTTGATGACATCCTCTGCCGTGGACAGCTGCTCTGACAGTGCGATCGCCGCGCGGGCGTCATCTGCCCGATGCAGGAGCTCGTAGGCCTCGGCCAGGTAGGCCTGGGCCGTGCACCGATACCCGGCCTCGCCGGCCTGCTCTAGCGAGGCGTCGCTGCGCTGCAACGGCGCCAGCGCAGCGCCGGGATCCTCCGCTGAGAACTCGATCCTGGCGAACTCAAAGAGCGTGGCCGCTGCTTCCACGCGGAGCCCCAGTCCGTCGAGCCCATCGACCGCGAGCTGCAGCAACTCGCGAGCGTCGGCGAAGCGGCCTGCGAGACGACATAGTTCGGCGCGGCCCCGCTGGATCGCGGTCGCGAGGTAGGGACCGGGCTGCTCCTGCTCGATCGCATCCAGCTCCCGGGCAAACTCGGAAGCGTGCTGTGGACCGACTTCGAGAGCCCCGATGTAGCGTCCAAGGTATCTCGACCGTAGTCCCTCGTCACCGGCGGCTCCGGCATGGTCCGCGGCGAGTCTCGCCTCCTGCGCCGCCTCAGTGGTCCGACAGGCGGCCCAATGGACCATCACAGCGGCGTTGTGCGCTCTGGCCAGACCCCGCTCGTCGCCGGCTCGCGCCAGGCGCTCCAGCATCTCTGGAAGCATCGACTCGACCGTCTCCGTGATCCCACCCGACCCTTCGAGCCACAGCCACTCGAGCCGGTTGAGGCCGGCGAGCGCCGCGACCTCAGGATCTCGTTCGACCCGCGTGATGAGCTCGTCAACTCGAGCGAGCTCGCCGGCCTCCAGGAGCGGCTCGGCGAGATCGAGTGTGATCCTGGCAGTGAGCGCCTCCCCGGCGGGCGCGAGCGCCAGCGCTCGATCGAGCAGAACTCGGGCGGCGACCACGTCGCCACGCCGGCTCGCCCGCCGGCCGGCGGCATGGAGGTGCTCGGCGGCGCGCCGCGCCAGGTCCGCGTCGCTCTCGCGGCCCAGCTCCTGCTGGTAGCGCACCGCGCGCTCCTGATGCCAGCCGGCGAGCTCGTCGAGCTCGGCCAGCTCGCCCCCCACGTCCTCAAGCCAGGACGCGAAGCGCTCGTGAAGCCCCGCGCGCGCCTCCTTCGGCAACGCGTCGTAGGCCGTGTCACGGATCAGGAGATGACGGAAGCGAAACGCCCTATCGCCCGGAAACGTCGGTGGATGCGGGCGGATCAGCTCCTTGCGCACCAGTCTGGCGAGCCACAGCTCGACGTTGGTGGCCAGTGGCGCGTCAGCGAGCGCCCGGACCGCGAGGCGGTGAAAGACCTCGCCCTCGACCGCGCCACACTCGAGCAGGGCCCGCTCCTCGAGCGCCAGGCCCTCCAGGCGGGCGGCGAGCAGGGCGTGAATGGTCGCAGGTATCGCGATCGTGCCCCGCTGCCGAGCCAGAGCGACCATCTCCTCTAAGAACAGCGGATTGCCCTCGCTCGCCGCGATCACCCGCGCCCGGACCGCCGGAGCCAGCCCGTCGCCAAGCTGCTCGAGCAGCCGCCCGCTGTCTTCCTGATCCAACGGCTCGAGCAGCACCGCGCTCGCGTTGAGCTTCCCCCCGCCCCATGAGCCCCGATGCTCGAGCAGCTCCGGGCGAGCTGAACATAGGACCAGGATCGGCGCGCCGCGCGAGAGATCAACGAGGCTATCCAGCAGGTCGAGCAGCATCGGCTGACCCCACTGGAGGTCGTCGATGTGCAGGATCACCGCGCACTGGTGCGCGAGGGACTCCAGTACTCCTCGCACCTCCGAGAACAGCTCCTCGGGTAGCGCGGTTGCGACGCCGTTGAGACGCTCCACGACCGGCCGCGCGCGCTCGCCGGCCGCAGTCAGCGCCTCAAGCAGCGGCCAGAACGTGATCCCCTCCCCATAGGGCAAGCAGCGGCCCTGTAACACGGTCGCCTCACCGTCGACCAAGTTGAAGAGTTCGGCCACGAGCCTTGACTTCCCCACCCCCGCCATCCCGAGCAGCGTGAACAGGTGACAGCCGCGCTCTCGCACCGCCCGCTCCCACGCCTCTCGCAGCAGACGCAGCTCATCCTCGCGCCCCACCAACGGAGCATCGAGCCGCCGCGCGAAACCGGGGGCGAGCGGATCAGCCTCCAGCAGACGAAATGCCGCCACCGGCTCGGACTTTCCCTTGAGCTCGAGCGGGGCCAGCTGCTCGACCCGCACCGCATCGCGCACCAGTGCCAAGGTCTCCGATCCCAGCACGATCTCTCCCGGCGCCGCCGCCTCCTCCAGCCGGGCCGCCACGTTGACCGCGTCCCCGATCGCCATGTTCTCCCCTTCGCCGGCCAGCACCTGCCCCGTGTTGACCCCGGTGCGAAACCGAAGCGCCACCCCCACCTCGTCGGCCAGCGTCGGCAGCCGCTCCCGGATCTCCACCGCCGCCCGCACCGCGCGCAGGGCGTCGTCCTCGCGCACGCGCGGGATCCCGAATACCGCCATTACCGCATCGCCGATGAACTTCTCGACCGTTCCCCCATGTCGCTCGATCACCGCGCGGATCTCCCGGAAGTAGTCATTCATGACGCCCCGCAGGACCTCGGGGTCAAGCTCCTCACCCAGCGCCGTCGAACCGGCCACATCGCAGAACAACGCCGTCACCACCTTGCGCGTCTGACGCGGCACTCCGCTCGCCCGCAACGGCGCCGCACAGCCACCACAGAAACGAAATCCGTCAGGGTTCTCGGTTCCGCACCGTTCGCAGACAGCCACCGTGATCACCAATCCTCAGCCGTCAGGCCCCCTCGGCCCGCACTGGCGAGAACGGTAACGCCTGGGATCGATCCCGAGGGCGCGACAAGCCGTCTCCACCGGTTCGATTCCGGTCGTCGCCTCTGAGACCAGGTTCCAGAAATCGAGCTTCCCGGCACTGGCCCTCTGAAGGAAAAACCTCTGCCAGCGGGCGACATCCGGCGGTGGCGACTCCATGCATGTCGCGCCACCACCACGCTGGGAACGATCTCCGCCAGCTCGCGAGCGCTGCTAGGGGACTAGGACGACCTTGCCGATGTTGCGCCGCTCGGCGATGAAGCGGTGCGCCTCGGCCGCTCGGTCGAACGGGAAGGCCGCCGCGACGACCGGCTTCAGCTCTCCGTCTTGGAGGCCCGCTATCAACGGCTCAATCACCCGGTCCAGGCTCCCCTCAGCGTCCCACCAGGAGAGCATGTTGAGGCCGAAGACCCCCTTGTTCTCGTTCATCACCCCGAGGCCCTTCCACCACGGCATCGACGAGAATGGGCTCTTGGCCATGGTCCTGAGCGCGGCCGGTACGCTGCGCCTTTCCCCGGTCTGCACCTCCGAGGCCCCGTACATGATCAGCCGCCCTCCCGGGCGCAGCAACTGGTAGTCCTTGCGGAAGCTCGACGGGCCAAGGGCGTCGAACGCCACGTCGATCCCCTCGCCGCGGGTGAGCCGGCGGACCTCCTCGGCGAAGTCCTGGCTGCGGTAGTCGATCGCGTGGTCGACTCCCTGCGCGCGGATCGCGTCGTGCTTTGAGGCCGACGCGGTGCCGAACACCTCAGCGCCGATGCGCTTGGCGATCTGCGTTGCCGAGATCCCGACCCCGCCCGCCGCAGCGTGGATCAGGACCCGCTCGCCGGCCTTCAGGCCTCCCATCACGACCAGCCCCGCCTGAGCGGTCGCGTAGTTGACCGGGAAGGCTGCACCCTCCTCGAAGGAAAGCTGATCGGGTAGCCCGTAGACCATGTTCTGCCCCACGGTCACCAGCTCTGCCTGGCCGTTGAAGCGCGTCCCTGCGAGCACCCGGTCACCCCGCTTGACCGACTCGACCCCGTCTCCCACCGACTCCACCTCGCCCGCCACCTCGTAGCCGACCACGCAGGGCACCTTCGGCGAATCCGGGTACAGCCCGGTTCGGGCAAGCGTGTCGGCGAAGTTGATCCCCGCCGCCTTGACCGCGATGCGGACCTCACCGGGTCCCACCGGCGGATCGGGCCGCTCTTGGACCTGGAGGACCTCGGGTCCCCCGTGCTCGCTGATCACCACCGCCCGCATCGCACGAGGACTCTATGCGAATCCGGGGCGCGATCCGGCCCGCAGCGGTGTGTCACTAGACGCCGACCGGATCGCCAGTGTGCGCGCGCGTCACGAAATCGGTCTCGTCAAAGCGCGCGAGCCGGCGCTTGAACGCATCGGAGAACGATGGCCATAGCGTGTGATTCCGCCCGTCCGCGCCGACGTACCAGCTCTTGCAGCCACCCTCGTTCCAGACCGTGTGCTTCAGGCGCGCCTGGATGTCCTCGTTGTAGCGCTCCTCAACGTCCTCGCGAACCTCGAGGCTCGTCAGACCGCGTGCGTCCATCGTCTTGAGCGCGTCGACGACGAAGCCGGCGTGCGCCTCGATCACGTTGATCATCGAGTTGTTGCCGAGCCCCGTGTTCGGCCCCATGACCATGAAGTGGTTGGGGAAGTTGGCAACCGCCGTCCCGAGATATGCGCGGATCCCTCCATCGCTCCACCGCTGCTTGAGCGTCCGTCCGTCGCGGCCGATCACGCCTGACGCGTGCGGCGGATCAAAGACATGAAAGCCGGTTCCGAGGAGAATCGTGTCGAGCTCGACATGTCGCCCGGCGTTCGTGATCACGCCGTCCGCCACAACCTCGCGGATGCCGTCGCTGACCAGCTCGACGTTCGGCTCGGCGAAGGACCGGAGGTAGTCGTTGCTGAAGATGATGCGCTTGCAGCCGATCCGGAAGTTCGGGGTCAGCCGCGCGCGGACCTCGGGATCCGGCACCTGCTTCTCGAGATGCCGGCGCGCGCCGTGCTCAAGTGCCCTCAGCAGGCGCTGGTCGTGTACGAGCCCCAGCACGAGCCCCTCGGCCGTGTAGTACAGCGACGTTCGGACCGCGCGCTGCAGCACCGGAAACCGCGCGAACAAACGCTTCTGCGTGTCGGAATGCGGGTGGTCCAAGCGCGGGAGCACCCAACCGGGCGTGCGCTGGAAGACCGTCAACTGGGACGCCAGCCTCTGAACCTCGGGAATGAACTGCGCCGACGAGGCGCCGGTACCGATCACGCCGACGCGTTCACCGCGCAGGTCATGGTCGTGATCCCAGCGGGCAGAGTGAAAGGTCGCTCCCTGGAAGTCGGCGAGCCCAGGAATGTCGGGGTACTTGGGCTCGACCAGGCCGCCGGCCGCAGCGACCAGCACCTGCGCGCTCAGCGACCCGCGGCTCGTCTCGACATGCCATAGCTGCGCGTCCTCGTCCCAGCGCGCGCCTTGGACCTCAGTGCGGAACTGCAGATGGCCCTCGATGCCGCGCTCGCGCGCGGTGCGGCGCAGGTACTCGAGGATCTCCGGCTGCGGCGCGAACATCCTGCTCCAGTTCGGGTTCAGCTGAAACGAATACGAATACAGGTGAGCCGGCACGTCGCACGCGCAGCCAGGGTAGGTATTCGCCCACCACGTGCCACCAAGCGCCTCGTCGCGCTCAAGCACGACGAAGTCCTCGAAGCCGGCTTCGCGCAGCTTGATCGCTACCCCGAGCCCGCCGAACCCCGCGCCGATGATCGCTACGCGAACGTCGCGCAACCGGCCGCCAGAGCCGTTCGTCTCCACCGTGGCCGTGCTTCCAGTCATGTGCAGACGATAGCCCTTTCCGGGCTGCCCGCAGAGTGCTCACAACACACCGGGGTGATCTCCGAACCGGATGAGATTCGAATCTGGCCTACGGCGGCGCGGGAGGAAGTGTCTGTCGGGGTCTGTCGCGGGCGACCCGCGACCGCTCCCGCCGAGCACTGGCGATCGACAGCTGTTGGACCTGGATCACCCGCGTGTGCGCCAGCCAATCCGGGAATCCCAGGCGCCTGAACGGGATCGGCACGAAACCCCACGGCAACGGCACCATCGCCATGTTCATGCCGATCCAGCGCACCAACGCACGGACCGGCTTGACCTTCTCCCCGCTCGCCGTCACTAACCGGACCTGCATGAGGCGAGAGCCGAGCGTCTGGCCCGTCACCGACCAGAATGCGACGAAGTAGGCGGCCGTCCAGAGAATGTAGACGCCACCGGCGATCGCCACAAAGAGCGGCTTCAGATTCTTGGTGATCGGAAAGATCGAGGCGACCAGCTGGGCGCCCAGCCCAGTGATGATCGCCACCAAGTTGATGAGCAGGAAATCCACCGCCCAGGAGATCAGGCGTGTCATCAGCCCGACGTAAGGCACATCCTCCTCGGGCATGGTCTGGAGCGCGGTGTCGCTCTCGGGCGACTCGGCGGTGCTGCTCATCGGGCGTGCCCATCGAGATTTGCCGGGCCATGGTTGACCCCGCGGCGGATAAGCCGACGGGCGGTGCGCCGGAGCGGCGGGGTGCCATTAGGAGACTTGAGTGAGGTGCCCATCTTCGTCGCCTTGCGTCGGGATCTGCGGCGACTCCGTGAGGTGGCGACGCATCAGGCGATCAGCGGCGCTCTGGAGCCGGCGGTCACCCTTGCGTGAGCGCGCCCTCACCGCTTCGCCGACCTGTTCGGCGAACCCGAGCCCCTGCTGCGGGAGCGCCGCCGTGACCGGGGGGCTCGCCGCGATCTCGTCAACGAGCCGCCACAAGCCGTCGCCGGACAAAAAGCGAATCGGGGTTTCCGTGTGTGGTCGTCGCCCATGCAGATCGTCGCGAAGCCTCGCACGAGGGCACCCCGGTGCCTTCACCCGAATCGGACGACGCGGTGGATCGCGATGTTCGTCCTATGGGCAGGGACTCAGGGCGTCGGGCTTGGGGTGGTCCTTTGCCGGCCGACGCAAGTTGACGATCAGTAGGCCGATCACTGTCACGAGGGAGAGCTGTCCGGCGAGCCTGGGCCGACCACCAGCGCCACAGCAACGGCATCAACGAACTCAGCGCTGCCGGCGCGCTCTCACTCGTGATCGGCACCGCCGTCGCCGCCACGCGCCGCTAACCGGCCGACGATTCTGTGAAACTGCATCGCCGCGAATCGTGATTCTCGAGACCAACGCCCAGGACCGTGGTGATGCTGTTGTGGCTCCACTGACCCTCCCGAGTTCATGAGTCGCGAGCGATGGATGGCCCTGCTGTTCGCGATCGGCTCAGCGTGCTTTCTGATTGGTCCGTTTCCGGGCTACGCGCAGCTCGTCGGCGCGAACGCCGACGCGGTCACGTTCTTCATCGGCTCGATCCTGTTCACCGGCGGCGGCGCGCTACAGACGTGGATCGCGTTCCCCGAGCGCCATTCCGGCCCCGGCGGAAGGGCAGCATTCTGGGCGGCGGCGATCCAATCCGCCGGCACTCTGTTCTTCAATGTGACGACCTACCAGGCGCTGCACACATCCCTGTCCGATCCCAACTACAACAGGCTCGTGTGGCGACCAGACGCGCTGGGCTCGATCTGCTTCCTGGTCTCGGGCGCGATCGCCTACCAGGCCTCGGCGCGGCACGGCTGGCTCCCGGCACGCGATCGGCCGGGCTGGTGGGAACCGGCGATCAACCTGCTCGGTTGCATCTTCTTCGGGATCTCAGCGATCGCCGGCTACCTCGTTCCGTCGACCGGCTCCGTCCTGAACCTGGCCGCTGCTAACTGGAACACCGCGCTCGGAGCCGCGTGCTTCTTGACCTGCGCGTTGGCCACACTCTTGACTGGCCGCACGCTGAAGTCGCCTCGACTGCAACGCCTCCACGGGCTCGAGAAAATCGTCAAGCGCGACGTCGAGGAGATCGTCTGATGCCCAACGTGAGCACGTCCTCGACGTTCGTCCGGGATGGGAGGAGGAGGACCATTCTGATCGTCAACTCGTGGCGCTCCTGCCTTGTCGTCAGTCCGGAAGACGCAAGCCCACCCTGGGGAACTCCTCGGCCATCTTCGCGCCGACCAACCGGAGGGCCGATGCGGGGCGGATCATCACCTTGAGCTCGGTGATCATTCCGCTGTCATCGAAGGTGAGCTTATCGATCCCCTCCACCTGTCTTCCTTCGACGACGGTTGCGAATTCGAGCATCGCCACGCGATCGCCTGGGTCCTCGAGTTGGTGTACGTAGCGGAACGCACCGCCGACTCCGAGCACGCGCTCGGCCGCTCGGAGGACCCGCGCGACCTGATCGCGGCCCTCATACGGCTTGAACAGAACTGGGCTTCGGAATACCGCGTCCTCACTGAACAGGCCGGCGGCCTCGTCCATGTTTCCGTGTTCGACGGCGCTGCGAAATCGATCGGAGAGCATCGGAGCCGGAAGCCTAACGCGCCGCCCAGCGCCGGTTGACTACGCACTGGTTGCGCTCCGCCGTCTCAATCGACAGGATCGCTGTTTCAGGAGCGGTTCGCTGAGGTGCGGCCTTCGGAGCTAGACCACTGATTATTCCGCCGACACGGTATGCCAAGTCCGGCGATGCCTCGATCGCCTACCAGGTCGTGGGCAGCGGGCCGATCGATCTCGTCGCCGTGCTCGGATTTGCCACCCACGTCGAGCTTCAGTGGGAGATGCCGCCGTTCGCCCGCTTCTTTGAACGGATCAGCTTGTTTTCGCGCTTGATCATCTTCGACAAACGCGGCACGGGCCTGTCGGACCCGGTGTCGGACGTGCCGACGCTCGAGCAACGGATCGACGATGTGCGGGCGGTTATGGATGCGGTGGAGTCTGAGCGGGCAGCACTTTTCGGGGTTTCAGAGGGTGGGCCAATGAGCATTCTGTTCGCCGCCACTCATCCCTCTCGCGTGAGCGCGCTGGTGCTCCACGGCGCGATGGGACGCACGACCGAGGCGCCCGACTATCCGTGGGCATCGCCCGCGGAGGCACTTCGCGAGTCGGCCGCAGAGTTCATCGCTCCCTACTGGGGCCAGAACGCTCAGGGAACGGTCGAGTTGTTCGCCCCGAGCTTGGCGAACGATCGCCGTGCTGTGGAGCTCGCGGCGCGGATGGAGCGCTCCGCCGCGAGCCCCGCGATGGTCTGGAAGATCTTCGAGATGTTCCTCGACGTCGATGTCCGGGCCGTCCTGCCCACCATCCACGTTCCGACGCTCGTCCTCCACCGGCGTGGTGACCGAGTAGTCAATCGGCGGGCTGGCAAGCAGCTGGCCGCGCGCATTCCGAGCGCTCGGTTTGTGGAGGTGCCGGGAATCGATCATCTGCCCTGGGCAGGGGACTCCGAGGCCGTGCTCGGAGAGATCGAGGAGTTCCTGACCGGGACCCGCTCCCCACCGGAGTCAGACCGCGTGCTCGCCACGGTGATGTTCCTCGACATCGTCGGCTCGACGCAGCGAGCGGTGGAGCTTGGAGACGCACGCTGGCGCGACCTGCTCGCGGCACACCAGACAGCGGTGCGGCGCGAGCTGACCCAGTTCGGCGGACGCGAGGTCAAGACGTTGGGCGACGGCTTCCTGGCCACATTCGACGGCCCGACCCGCGCGATCCGATGCGGACAAGCGATCGTCGCGGCGGCCCGCTCCAACGGTCTGGAGGTGCGCGTCGGCCTGCACTCCGGCGAAGTCGAGCTGATCGGCGACGACGTCGGCGGCGTCGCCGTGCATGTCGCCGCTCGCGTCGGCGGCCTCGCGCATCCGGGCGAGGTCCTCGCCACCACCACCGTCAAGGATCTCGTGGCCGGATCCGGGATCCGTTTCGTCAATCGCGGCACGCACCGGCTCAAGGGAGTCGACGACGAATGGCGACTGTTCGCGGCCGTTCCCTGACGGCCGCACCGACCTGCAGAATCGATCGTTCCGGCCGCCGCGCAGATGGTAGATTGAGCACGTCCTGCCGCTCGCCTCGGAGCACGCAGCCTCCGGGGAGGCGGTCGCCGCCGGGAAGGAGAATCGTGATGGCGCTCACCGAGCCGCGCCCCGTCGAGGCCACGCCCGCGACCCTACGCGCGATGTACGAGCGGATGTCCCTCATCCGGGAGTTCGAGGAGGCGACGAGCCGGGAGTTCGCCGACGGGCAGATCCCCGGGTTTGTGCACCTCTACGCCGGTTCGGAGGCGGTCGCCGTTGGCGTCTGCACTCATCTCGATGACGGTGACTACGTCACGAGCACGCATCGCGGCCATGGGCACTGCATCGCCAAGGATGTGGCGATTGAGGGCATGGCGGCGGAGCTGCTGGGGAGGGCGACCGGGCTGTGCAAGGGCAAGGGCGGCTCGATGCACGTCGCCGACGTCGAGAAGGGGATGCTCGGCGCCAACGGCATCGTCGGCGGGGGATTCCCGCTCGCCTGCGGTGCGGCGCTGACCGCCAAGGTGCACGGTACCCAGGCAGTGGCCATCTGCTTCTTCGGCGACGGCGCCGCCAACCAGGGCACGTTCCACGAGAGCCTCAACCTCGCCGCGATCTGGAAGCTCCCGGTCGTGTTCGTCTGCGAGAACAACCAGTACGCCGAGGCCACGCCGTTCACCTATCACTGCGCGACGCCCGACGTCGCCAACCGCGCCGTCGGATACTCGATCCCAGGTCACATCGTCGACGGCCTCGACGTGCTGGCGGTCTTCGACGTCGCGGGCGAGGCGATCGCGCGGGCGAGGCAGGGCGACGGGCCGACCCTGATCGAAGCGAAGACCTACCGCTTCTTCGGCCACGAGGAGGGCGACGCCGCCACCTATCGGACCGATGAGGAGCTCGCCACCTTCCGGGCGCGCGACCCGATCACGAGCTTCGGCCGCCATCTCGAGAGCGACGGGGTCGTGACCAGCGAGCAGCTCGCGGCGATCCGCGAGCACGCCCGCCAGGCCGTCGCCGAGGCCTATGCCGCTGCCCGCGAGGCGCCCTGGCCCGATCCGGCGGAAGTTCTCACGGACGTGTACGTCACCTATCAGGCGGCGGGTCGATGAGCGTCGTCACGCGCACACTCACCTACGCGGAGGCCGTCAACGAGGCGATCCGGCTGGCGATGCGCAGCGATCCGGACGTCATCCTCCTCGGCGAGGACGTTGCCGGCGGTGCGGGCGTCGACCACCTTCAGGACGACGAGGCCTGGGGGGGCGCGCTGGGCGTCACCAAGGGGCTGGTGCAGGAGTTTGGGCGCGAGCGCGTGCTCGACACGCCGATCACCGAGTCAGGCTTCATCGGCGCCGCCGTCGGCGCGGCGGCGACCGGGCTGCGCCCCATCGCCGAGCTGATGTTCGTCGACTTCTTCGGCGTCTGCATGGATCAGATCTTCGACCAGGGCGCCAAGCTGCGTTACATGTTCGGCGGCAAGGCGCGTTGCCCAATGGTCATCCGCACGACGATCGGGGCCGGACTGAGCGCGGCGGGACATCACTCCGGGTGCCACTACTCGGTGTTCACCCACATGCCGGGTATCAAGGTCGTCACTCCGTCGACGCCGGCGGACGCCAAGGGACTGCTGCTGTCCGCGATCGCCGACGACGATCTCGTGATCGTCTTCGAGCACAAGCTGCTCTACGGCATGAAGGGCGACGTCCCGGAGGGAGACGAGGCCATCCCGCTGGGACAGGCCGAGACCAAGCGCGAGGGCGAAGACGTCACGATCGTCGGCATCTCGCGCATGGTCCACACGGCGCTCGAGGCAGCCGAGCAGCTCGCCCGCGAGGGCGTGTCCGCCGAGGTGGTCGACCCCAGAACGCTCTCGCCGCTCGACACCGACGCGATCCTCGCGTCGGTCGAGAAGACGCACCGCCTCGTGATCGTCGACGAGGACAATCCGCTGTGCAGCGTCGCCGCGACGATCGCCGCCATCGTCGCCGACGAGGGTTTCGACTCACTCGACGCGCCGATCAAGATGATCACGGCACCGCACACGCCGGTGCCGTTCAGCCCGCCGCTCGAGCAGGCCTACATACCGAGCGCCCAGACGATCGCCGCGACGGCCGCCGCGCTGCTCTAGCGCCAGCATGCCGACGATCGTCGCGATGCCGAAGTGGGGCCTTCTAATGCAGGAGGGCACCGTGACGGAATGGCTTCTCGCCGAGGGCGACGAGGTCAGGGCGGGCGAGCCGCTCTTCACGGTCGAGACCGACAAGGCGACGAACGACGTCGATGCGCCCCACGACGGCGTGCTACGCCGCATCGTCGCCACGGAAGGGGCCAAGGTCGCGGTCACCGCCCCGGTCGCCGTGCTCAGCTCCCCGGGGGAGACGGTCACCGACGACGAGGTCGACGCGATGTTGGCGACTGCGCACCCGGCGGACCAGACGCCGGCTGCCGGCTCGGTGGCGCGACGCGAACGTTCGCAGCGCGCACCGCGCACCGGTGGCCGGACCCCCGTGACGCCCGCGGCACGCAAGCGGGCGCGCGAGCTCGGTATCGATCTGGCGCAGGTGACGCCCACCGGACCGGGCGGCCGGGTCACACTCGACGACGTCGAGCGAAACGCCGCGACGGCGCAGGGCGCGTCCGCGCCGACGGAGCAGCCCGCGTCGGCCGGTGAGACATGGATCGAGACCGGGCCCCACCGCATCCATGTGCTGACGGTCGGCGATGGTCCACCCCTGGTGCTCCTGCACGGGCTCGGCGGTTCGCTCATGACCTGGCAGGGCGTCGCGGACCCGATGTCGCAGCGCCACCGGGTTATCCTCGTGGACCTCCCGGGCCACGGCGCCAGCTCGGCGCCCGATCCGAGCGACTGCGACTACTCCCCTGTCGCCCTGGCGCGCGCCATCGCCGACGCGGTGGCGGCCGTCTGCGATGAGCCGGCCGTGGTCGCCGGCCACTCGCTCGGCGGCGCCGTGGCCGCCCTCGTGGCCACCACCTCGCCGCATCTCGTCGCCCGGCTGGTGCTGATCGACCCGGCCGGCGCCGGTGACGACGCCGACCCGGAGCTCATGCGGCTGATCGAGGCCGAGGCCACAGGCGGCGGCTCACGCGAGATCCTCGAGCTGTTCTTCCACGACCGCGCGCTCGTTACATCGACGGGCGTCGCCGAGCATTCCCGGATGCTCGCCCAGCCGGGCGTGCACGCGGCCGTCCGGGCGGTCGCCCGCAGCTCGTTCGACGGTGCGGCGCAACGGATCGACGTTCGACCCGCGCTCGCGGACATCGACGTCCCGGTGCTCGTCATCTGGGGTGCCGAGGACCGTGTCTTCCACGTCGCCCAGGCGGATGCACTCAGCGTTGCCATCCCCGACGCGCAGGTCGAGATCGTCGCGGGGGCCGGCCATGTTCCCCATCTCGAGCGACCCGACGCAGTCGCGGCATTGATCGACGCGTTCCTGGCGGGATAGGCCCGTTTCGCCGGCGGCCACCGCGACAGCGCCCATCGCGGACCGAGCTGGGCCGCGAGTCTGTCCCTCACTCGAGCCATTCCGTTTCGAAGGCTGGTCTGGAAGGTCAGGTTTCCTTCCACGACGACCCCGGTCTCGTCATACGGGTGCCGGTGCAGCCGCGGTCCCTGGCCCAGGATCGCTGCGGTCCAGTATCACCGAGATCGTCGCTCCATGATCGGCACTCTTCAGGTGTCCGTTCTTGAGCGTGCTGGAATTGATGACTGGCATGGCTGGTGTCCTCTCGACTCGGTTATCGGGTCGCCGTGGCCGGCGCGGTTGGGCTGCCGGTCGCCTCGTGTGGAGTTGCGTCCTGTTGTGGCGACTTGCCCGGGCCGCGTAGTGGGACCTCCTTGATCGCGATTACCGCGAGCAGCGCGAGCAGCGCGATCGGCGCGGTCACCAGAAAGACGGTGTGAACACCGTCGACCACATCGGCTCGCCCGGCTCGCCCGACGGCGATGGTCCCGCTGCCCACGGTCCCGAGGCGGGCGGCGAAGATGGCGCCGAGGACCGCGGCGCCGACCGCTCCGCCGAGGGCACGAAAGAAGCTCGTGACCGCCATCGCGACTCCCAGCTCACGGCGGTCGACGCCGTTTTGGACGGCGATGATCAGGACTTGACCGACCATTCCGAACCCGAGCCCGAACAGCACGAGCGCGAGGCCGGTGCTGACCTTGGCGGGGTGCTGGGCGACCACGGCCAGTGCGACCATCGCAGCGCTGATCATGGCCAAGCCGGTGAGCGGGAAGACCTTGTAGCGACCTGTGCGCTCGATCATTCGCCCGGCGAGGCTGGTCGAGAGCGTGATCCCGACGAGCATCGGGATCAGCAACAGCCCCGCCTGGGTCGGGGTCGCGCCCGTGGTCGTCTCGAGAAACAACGGCACGAACACGGTGATCGAGAACATCGTTGCGGTGACGAGGAACAGGGCGATGCTCGACAACGCGACGACCGGGCTGCGCAGAAGGGTGAGCGGCACGATCGGGTCCTCCGCGCGACGGGTGCGCGCGACGAGCGCGATCGCGCTGATCGCGAGGGCGGCGAGGAGGCCGATGACCTCGGCCGATCCCCAGGCGTACCGTTGCCCGCCCCAGATGCAGATGAGCATCAGCGCGGTCGTGGCGGTCGCGAGCAGCGCCGCCCCGGCAGCGTCGAGTGCTGTTTTCGGCGGCTGCGGGGCAGACGCGGGAAGGCGAAGCCGGAGCCCCGCGAGCGCGAGCAGGCCCACCGGCAGGTTGACATAGAACACCCACCGCCAGCTGGCGTGGTCGACGAGCAGCCCGCCGATCAGCGGTCCGATCGCGGCGGCCGCGGCGAACGTCGTCATGATGTACCCCTGGTAGCGGCCGCGCTCGCGCGGGGACACCAGGTCACCGACGGCGGCATAGGCGAGCGTCATCAGACCGCCCGCCGCGGCGCCCTGCGCGGCTCTCGAGACGATCAGCATCGGCAGGCTCTGGGCGATGCCGCACAAAGCCGAGGCCGCGAGGAAGATCGCCAACGAGGCCTCGAGCAGCCGTTTGCGGCCGTGGCGGTCACCGAGCTTCCCCCACAGCGGCGTCGCAGCCGCGGCGCTGACCACATAAGCGGTGACCACCCATGAGACGTCGGCCAGGCGCCCCAGGTCGGTGGCGATCGTCGGCAACGCAGTGGCCAGGATCGTCTGATCGAGCACCGCCGGCAACATCGCCAGCACGATCGCGACGAACGCCGTGCGGCTCGAGCGGGCGGACTGATCTGAACTGTTGGCAGTCGAGTGCACTGCTACACCTCCCGGCGGTTGTCTAAGTTCGTACTGCGTCACAAAATTTAGGGTAACTCTAAGTTTTGTGTCTGTCAAGACTTCGCTACGCTGTCCCGCCATGACCACCGAGCTGGGTCTTCGCGAGCGCAAGAAGCAGCGCACCCGCCAGCAGATCACCGAGACCGCCTGGCGGCTTTTCGCCGAGCGCGGGTTCGACCAGGTCCCCGTCGCCGAGATCGCGAGGGACGCGGAGGTGTCCGAGGCGACGGTGTTCAACTACTTCCCCACCAAGGAAGACCTCGTCTTTCACCGCATGGAGGAGTTCGAGCAGGAACTGCTGGATGCGCTCCGCGACCGGCCCCAGGACGAGTCGATCGCGCAGGCCTTCGGCCGCTTCGTGCTCAGCCCGCGTGGGTTTCTGGCCTCAGACGAGCCTGACGCAACCGAGGGCATGCGCACGGCCGCGCGCGTGCTCACATCGAGCCCGGCCCTCCGGGCGCGCCAGCGTGAGATCCTCGACCGCTACACGAGCGCGCTCGCCGCGTTCATCGCCGCCGATCAGGGCATGGCCTCAGACGACATCGAGCCGTGGGTCGTTGCCAACGCGCTGATCGGCCTCCACGGCGCGCTGATCAGCTACAGCCACCGCCAAGCGCTCGCGGGAGCCTCCAACCGCCGGATCGCCCGCAATCTACTGACCCACGGCAAACGTGCGCTCGCGCTGCTCGAGCAGGGCATCGGATAGCCCTCCGCCATCCACGTGCCGGACGCCTACTATTCCCGCGCTGCGGCGGCGTCCCGTGCAGGTGCGTCGTCACACCTGCCGGCGACGGTGAGCCCGGCGCGCCAGCCGGGGGCGCGGCCCCCGCTCGGCGGATGGATTGAGTCAGCGTCCAGCCCGCTCCGCGCGATCACCCAGGCGATCACCGAGTTTGAGTTCCACATCTCGCCTGTCCCGAGCTCGTCGCGACCCCAGACTGGGGTCGGCACCTTCGAGACCTGGTCGAGGATCCGCCGCGCGTGGGCTTCGTCACTGGAGATGCGCTGCGGGCTTTCCACGGCCTCCGCGACGTCCGGAATGTGTCCGTCCCGCCACAGCCGGATCTCGTAGCGGAAGATGCGAAATCGGCCTGCCCACCGACTGCCGACGGCGCCTTCGGCGACGACGCCCCGTTCCTGGCCGCTCCAGTCGCGGACCGGTGCCTGTTCGATGACGAACGTGCTCGCTTCGACTTTGACTTGCAGCGCGGAGTGGTACAGATCGCATGCCGGACGCCGCTCGCGTCGCGCCGCCAGCGCCTCGTAGACGCGACCGTTGAGCCTGACGCAGTGCCCGCCGGCGCCCAGCGGCAACCAGTAGAGGTCAACAGCGTATGCCGAGCAGGCGGGCATGCGCTTCCTGAACCGCCCGGCCGGGGGTGATTCCCAGTTCCTGGTCGAGTGTGATGCGCGCGCGGTCGTAGACGTGCATCGCTTCGGCCACGTTGCCTTGGGCGGCGAGCGCGTTCATCAGCAGGGCGTAGGCGGTCTCGCGCATTGGCGAGCGCTCGAGCAGGCGTCGGGCGGCGCGTTCGGCAGCCGGCAGCTCGGTGCCGGCGATGCCGAGGCAGCTCGCGGCGTAGGCCTCGAGCGCGCGGTCGTGTATGTCGTCCAGGCGCCGGCGCCACTGGTCGAGCCAGGGGGTGTCGTGTTCGGGCAGCAGTGGCCGGCGGGCGATGAATTGGGCTCGCAGTGCGGGTCCCCACGCCCGTTTCCAGTCGCCCAGAGCCACGGCGGATTGTGCCTCGTGAATCGCTGCGAGGCAGTCCTCGACGTCGATGCGCGCGTCCGGCGGTAGGTTCAGCCGAAGGTCGGTGCGGCCGCTGAGGATCCCGGGGCTCAGCGCGGCTCGCAGCTTGGAGACCAGGACGGTGAGCGCGGACGGCGCGGCCGCGGGCGTGGCGTAGGGCCACAGGGCGTCCACGAGCTCGTCGCGAGTCGCGGGGCGGTCACGGTGGAGCGCGAGGTAGGCGAACAGCAGCCGTCCCTGGCGGCTGGGCAGCCCCGCCTCGATCCGCCGGCCGTCGAGCTCGAGCACGAAGCGGCCGCAGAGCTGGATACGTGTGAGAGCGCCGGACGGGATCGAGATTTCCAACCTTTCTCCAAGGTTGCTGCCAAGATATGAGAAAGGACCGGCTTCCACAATCGCCGCGACAAGAACATGTCCAGGCAGATCAAATGCGAGTGCGGCTTCGTCGCCCGGGGCGAGACAGATGACGAGGTGGTCGTTCAGATCGAGGGCCACATCCGAAGCGATCATCCGGAGCTGGTGGAAGTACTCAACCGCGACGAGATCGCCAGCTGGGTCGAGGTAGTCGAGTAGCACCGCGTCCCCGGATCGCGCTGCCTGGCAGCCAGCGAAGAACGGAGGCCGAGAATGGCTATCACAGTGCCGCTGATCAGCGGCGGAGAGTTGGCCGCGCGTCTATGCGACGAAGACCTGTTGGTGTGCGACTGCCGGTTCGCGGGCGATGCCGCGGGAGCCCGCATGCCGTACATGGGCGGTCATATCCCGGGCGCCATCCACGTCTACTGGCTCGAGGACCTGTCGGCAGCCGATACAACGGTGACGACGTTCCTGCCGAGCGCGGAGGAAGCCGCCGACCGGCTCGGGCGCTTGGGGATCACGCGCGAGAAGCTCGTGGTGGCGTACTCGGATGGGGGAAACCTGTACGCGTCGCGGCTGTGGCACGTCCTGGCGCACTACGGCCACGAGCGGGTCGCGTTGCTCGACGGCGGCATCGAGAAATGGCAGGCCGAAGGCCGGCCCGTCGAGCGCGGCGCCGCGTCGCCCTCGCCAGCCCGCTTCGAGCCGCGAGAATCGGGCTGGATGCGCGGGATCGGCGCGCCGGAGATCCGCGAGCGGCTCGATGATCCGGCGGTTCAGCTGGTGGACGTGCGTGCCCCGGCGGAGTTCTCCGGCGAGCAGCGGCGCGCCGCCCGCGGCGGCCACATTCCGGGCGCGGTTCTGTGGCCGTGGGAGCAGAACCTGCAGCCCAACGGCACGCTGCGCGACCCCGCGGAGATTCACGCCCGAGCGCGAGCGGCGGGCCTCTCGCCTGAGCAGGAGCTCGTGACCTACTGCCAGGGCGGGGTCCGGGCCGCTCACGCGGCCCTGGCGCTACGCATCGCCGGCTACCCACGGGTGCGGATCTACGACGGCTCGTGGGCCGACTGGGGCAACAACCCGGCGCTGCCCGTCCAGCGCGGGGTCGCCACCGCCGCTGCGTAGCCGCTGCAACCCGACGCAGCGAGGAAGACCGCGCCGTCACGCTTCACGCTCGCGGGCTGCGGGTTCGCTGCCTGACCTCGAGGTAGAGCGAAGTCCCGCTGGGGCCGGTGTAGGGCGGTGTCGTGTAGCGCGGCGGGAGCGGGTCCGGGACGTCTGAATCCCGAGCTGGTGGCGGCCCGCACCAGGATCGGAGGTGGAACTGCTCCGGCGCGACCCGGTAGACGAACACCAGCTTGCCGGCGCGCCGCCAGTCCGCGCGGCAAGCAGATAGCCACCCGCGATCACAACCCCCGTGACCACGGCGGCCACGGTTTGGCGTCGCCTGCGTCTGCGCGTCCGCCGGCGCGCCTCCTCGATCAACGCCTGCGGGTCATCGGCGTCCCCCGACCAAGACGGCGCTGGGACGGTGGCGCTTCGAGATGATCACGGCCATGATGAAGCTAGGATAACTAGCACCATGTTGGGTCGAGGTCGATCACGGCGCTCGAATGCTTCGTATGAATGTCCACGTGGATTAACCCTGGGCGACCCGGTGCCGATGAGCTTTGGGTCGAAAAAGGCAAACTCGTCGTGAGGCGAGGGCGCAAAGCCAGGGGTCTCGGGGCGAGACGGCCCAGCTACCGATAACCAATGTTCACGCCGCCAAGGATGGTGGCCTAGTGGAGGTCTCTTCCCTGATGCCTTTGGTTATCCACCCCCGCATTCGCAAGGCTGCCGGCCGCCTCGCCGCCATGACCTGCGTCGCGGTTTTCGCCAGCACCGGAGCAGCGTTCGCGTCGTGTCAGTCTCAACCGCTGAGCACGCCGTTTGCTGCGTGGGGCGACACCAGCAGTTACTTCCTCGTTCCCGGAGGCTCCTTCGAGGGCACCGCCGACCAGGTCGGCTGGTCGCTTTCGAACGCCACGCTGACCGCCGGCAACGAGCCATTCCACGTCGACGGCGCGGCGGACGATCAGTCGCTGACCATCAACGGCGCCGGGAACGCCACGTCACCGGTGTTCTGCGTGGACAGCACGATGCAGAGCCTGCGCTTCTTTGCCAGGGAGACGAAGCCCGGAAGCGCTCTCGACGCCCAGGCCGTGGTCCGGCTGGGACGCCGTCAGATCGTCTGGCCGCTGGGCGTCATCTCCGACGGATCCATGCCGGCCTGGGGGCCGGTGCGTCAGATCGACCTGCAGGCGCGCTTCCTGCCCAGCTGGCTCCGCGTCCCCGTGGCGCTGCGGTTCGCCGTCCCCGGCGGAGGCGGCGGTTGGCAGGTCGATGATGTGTATGTCGATCCTTTCCGGCTCGGCTAAAGCACGACCGGGAGTCCGGTCGAGGACGAGCTGAGGATGAGCGATCTGGAGCGCTATGCGGACCAGTCACAATCGGCGACCGAACGGCTGCTCGAGGGCAGCTGGGAACACCGCGAGCGGCGCGCCTCCGAACGTGAACTGGTCGTCGAGACCGGCGCGGCAGTGCTGTTTGCCGTCGCCTGTGCCGGACTGCTGAGCGTCGGCGGTTCGGCTGGGTTGCGGCACGGCATCGCGGCCCTCCTGATCATCGTCTACGCGCTGGTGGCGCGGATCGAGTTCCCGGTCGGCACCGGATACGTGGTGCCGACCCAGCTCATCCTCATCCCCATGCTGGTGATGCTGCCGCCGGCCGTCGTCCCGCCGGCGGTGGCGGTGGGGCTGCTCGGCGGGAGCCTGTTCGAGTGGGCGCTGGGCCGGGTCCCCACCCGGCGGATCGTCTCCGCCGTGCCGGATGCCTGGCACGCGGTCGGCCCGGCGTGCGTGCTCGTCCTCGCCGGGTCACCGGCGATCGGCTTCGCCCAGCTCCCTCTGCTCGCCGCAGCGTTTGCCGCCGGCTGCGTCGTCGACCTGGCGACGTCCCTGGCGCGAATGGCACTGACGGGGTCGATGCCGGACCTCAAGGTCCAGATGCGCGTGATCGCCCTCGTCTGGGCCGTCGACGCGTCTCTTGCCCCGCTCGGCTTCCTGGCTGCGCTCCCCACCCGCCACCACAGCGGGGCGATCCTGTTCGTCCTGCCGCTGGTGTTCCTGCTGTGGCTGCTGGCTCGCGATCGCAGCCAGCGGATCGACCAGGCCCACGGCCGCCTCAAGCTCGTCGAGCATGAGCGCGCCCGCCTGCAGTCGGCGGTACGGCGTCTGGGTGACGCGTTCGCCGCCAAGCTCGAGGTCAACGGCCTGCTGGAGATCCTTCTGCACGGCTCGGTGGAGGCGCTTGATGCCGCCGCCGGATCGCTGGAGCTCGCCGGCGGACCCTCGCCGCTGATGCTGACCACCGGCGATGCCCGGTCGCTCGGCCAGCTGCGCGCGCCGGAGGTCACGCATACCCCCACCGCCCCGGTCCAGGCCCGGGAGACCGGCGGGTGGCAGCTGACTCTGCCGATGCGGATCGCCGCCGCCCCGCGAGAGGTCGCCGGATCCCTGTGCTTCATCCGCGACGACCGCGCGTTTGAGGAGGACGAGATCGCCGTCATCGCCGAGCTGATCGCCAAGGCCGAGCTCTCGGCATCCGAGATCATCGCCCACCACGCAATCGCCAAGCAGGCGGTCACCGATCCCCTGACCGGCCTGGGCAACCGGCGCAAGCTCGACGCCGACCTCGCCGACGCACTTTGCGACGCGGAGGCCGACCGGCCGTCCCTGCTCCTGCTGTTCGACCTGGACGGCTTCAAGGACTACAACGACACCTTCGGCCATCTGGCCGGCGATGCGCTGCTGGCCCGCCTCGGAGCGAAACTGGAGGCGGCGGTCGGCCGGCTCGGCCGGGCCTACCGGCTCGGTGGCGATGAGTTCTGCGCCCACCTCGACCTCCAGGGCCAGGACTCCGACGCCCTCATCCATCGGGCGGCGGCCGCGCTCTCGGAGACCGGCGAGGAGTTCGCGATCCATGCCTCGCTGGGCGTCGTCCTGCTCCCCCACGAGGCCGACAGCGCCGAACACGCCCTCCAGGTCGCCGACGAACGCATGTACGCCAACAAGCGCAGCCGCTCAACTGCGGCGCGCAGCCAGGCCGGCGAGGTCCTCCTGCGCACCATGCACGCCAAACAGCCAGACCTCGACGAGCACTCCTCAAACGTCGCCCAGCTCGCCGCTCGCGTCGCCCGCCGGCTCGGTCTCGGCGGCGAGGTCCTGGATGAGATCGCCAGAGCCGCGGAGCTGCACGACATCGGCAAGGTCGGCATCCCGGACGCCATCCTCAACAAACCCACCAGCCTCAGCCCCGGCGAGTGGGAATTCATCCACCAACACACCATCCTCGGCGAACGCATCCTCCACGGCGCCCCCGCCCTACGCCCCGTCGCCCGCCTCGTCCGCGCCAGCCACGAACGCTGGGACGGCACCGGCTACCCCGACGGACTCCGCGCCGACCAAATCCCCCTCGGCGCCCGCATCGTCTCCGTCTGCGACGCCTACGAAGCCATGACCGCCAACCGCACCTACCGCCCCGCCATCGGCCACGACCGCGCCTGCCAAGAACTACGCGCCGCCGCCGGCACCCAATTTGACCCCACCGTCGTCGACGCCTTCCTCGCCGTCATCCACACCACCCCCGACGAACGCGAACTCGACGCCGCCCAACACGCCGCCGCCCACGTCCGCACCCTCCTGGACGCGTCCCCTCAGCCGTAGCGGGCCGCCCGCGCGGCGACCCTCAAGAGAAGGCCGCCGCGCGCGCCCAGGCTCACTGGGGACTCAGAATCCCGGGCGTCAGTAGTAGTGCCGGCGGCCCCCCACCGCGCGACCCATCACGCCAAGCGCCGCGAGGACCAGTCCAACCAGGACGAGGATGATCCCAATCGTCCACAGAATCGCCACATGGGCGATGAAGCCGATGATCAACAGGATGAGGCCTAGGGTGATCACTTCGTCTCCTTACGTGAATCATCCGGCTTGGGCTGACGAGCCTCGAAAGGGCAACCGCCCCTACCTCGGATGCCCGCCGGCGCCGAACCCGGTCGTGTGTAGTGGAAGCCTTGCTACCCCCGCACCGGGCATTGGAAGCATTCACCGGATTCCTTGGGCGTCTCGGCCCACCGCGCCGGGGGCCGGCCCGGCCAGAGGTTGGCCGGCGCGGAGAGCGGTTTATACTCGTCCACCTCGCGGCTGTAGCTCAGTTGGCTAGAGCGTCTGCTTGCCATGCAGAAGGTCGAGGGTTCGAGTCCCTTCAGCCGCTTGTCGAAAAACCCTCCAAATCGGGGGGTTTTTCTTTGGGCGAACGGCGCGGACAGGCGGTGGGTTGGCCGGCGCTACCACTCGGCGCTACCAAACCGTCGATCTTGGCGAACAGACTCGCAACTGGCGAAACGGGGGGAAGCTCCGGGCGTCCGATGACATCGGTGTCCTCCCTCAGATGAGCGCACACCAGGGAACATGCGTACGTGCCCTGCTGTCGCGCGAAAGCGCGCCCGCCGCCGATCCATTCGTCGCGCCTGACGCTCGTCGACGGCGAGACGCGCGAGTTTGGCGACGAGCGAGTCCGGGGGGCCCCGCGTACGAGCCCGGCTTTCGAGCGAACGTGGACACGTCGCCAATCCGCCGTTGCGTGCATGGGGCTGGTTCGTTGGCACTCACTGTGGCTTGCACGACTGCTGCTCGTTTCGCCTCGTCGCCTGTTCGCCAGCAATCCCTGCCGGGTCGACACAGCATTCAGATCTCGCGCTCTGAACGAGCGGTTCGTCCTGGCGGCTGCTCGTTGGGGCCTAACTCCCAGCGGCCCGCTCAATGGTCGGAGTATCCGCGTTGGCGCATCGCCCGTGAATCTTTAGGTGGATGAGAGGGAGAGGAGCGAGCCGTCGATCGGACGGGAGCCCTGGTTCTTGTCCTCATCCAATCGGGGTGATGACGCGCTTTGCGCTTCATGTGAACCTCAAAGCGCTCCCTCCCGACGGGAGTGTCCGCGATCGCTGACAGGGCAAGCGCATGAAGGCCAGGAATGTGGACGAGCTTAAGCCGCAGACACGCGTCGGAGACCGCCGGCTCGATTCTGACGGTGCGGGCCCGCTTTCGCTGCTGGTCGAGGCCAAGCTCGCGGCGCCGAGCGCGCGCCATGGGTTGGTCGATCGGCCGCGGGTTCGCTGGACGCTCGATGCCGGCCGCGACGCGCAGCTGACCGTCGTCGCGGCTCCGGCCGGTTACGGCAAGACGACTGAGGTCCGGGCCTGGTGCGCAGATCTCGACGCGGCGTTGGCCTGGGTGTCGCTTGACGCTGGCGACAACGATCCGGTTCTGCTGTGGAGGTACGTCGCGACGGCGGTGGATCGGGTGCGGTCGGGGTTGGGGCGAGGCGCGGTGCGGCGGCTGAGCGTGGCGGGCAGCCCGATCGAGGTCGCGGTTGATGAGCTGATGAATGACGTGGCGACGCTGGGGGATGAGCTGTTCATTGTGCTCGACGACGTGCACGCAGTGATCAGCGAGGAGTGCCTGTCGCAGATCGACTATGCGCTCGGGCACCTTCCCGCGAACGCGCATGTGGTGCTGATCACGCGGGTCGATCCGGCGCTGAGGTTGGCGCGGTTGCGCGCGGCAGGGGCGCTCGTCGAGGTACGTGCAGCGGAGCTCGCGTTCACGGCGGCTGAGGCGTACGAGTTGCTCGTGGGTCTCGGGCAGCTCGAGCTCGGCGTGGAGGAGATCGATGTGCTCGTCGAGCGCACCGAGGGTTGGCCCGCTGCGCTCGTTCTCGCCTGGTTGTGGTTGCGGACCGTCGAGGATCCGGGGCGGGCTGTGCGGGCGTTCGGCGGAGACCACCGGTTTGTCGCCGACTACCTGAGCAGTGAGGTTCTCGCGACGCTCGACGAGGGCGACCGCGCGTTTCTCCACGGCGCCGCGGTGCTCGGCGAGTTCACCGCGGAACTCTGCGACACGGCGCTCGACCGCACGGACTCGGCGGCTCGGCTCTCCGAGCTCGGGCTCTCGTACCAGTTCATCTCGAGGTCGGATCGAGGCGGCTGGTTTCGTGTCCACTCGCTGTTCGCCGAGTATGCGCACGCTCAGCTTGCCCCGCAGGACCCCGACGCGCCGAGAGCGATTCACCGACGTGCCGCCGCGTGGCTCAGGTCGCAAGGGTTGGCGGTCCAAGCGGTTGAGCACGCGGCCGCGGCCGGCGACGATGAGCTCGTCGCCGGCCTTCTGGTCGAGTATCACCTGCACCTGATCAGGGGCGGCGCCGGCCGGACGCTTCTGCGCTGGGTTCGCACGTTGCCGGAGGAGCGGATCGTCGAGCATCCGGAGCTTGCGGTGGCGGGCGCGACGGCCGCGATGCTCCTCGGCGGGAGCACGCTGGTGCAACGCCGGTTGCTGGCGCTCGCCGACCGGGCGGGTGGGGAGCGACCCGACCAGCACGACGCGTACGTCGAGACGGCGGCGCGGCTGGTCTGCGCGGTTACGATCGACCGCGGCGTGCGGCAGGCGGTGCTCGACGGCCGGCGTGCGGTCGCGCTGGCGGAGTCTGATGCGACTGAGATCCTCCCCGCTGCTTTGACCTCCTACGCTCGCGCTCTGTTCTTCGCCGGCGAGCTGGACGAGGCGTCGGCGGTGGCGGTGAGGACGCTCGAGCACCCCGCGATCGAGCGGGCCGTCCCGAGCCTGGTGGTCGCCCGCTCGACGCTCGCTCTCGTCGCGATCGAACGGGGACGGCTGGCCTCCGCGCGGGACCACGCTGAGGAGGCGAAGACGGCGGTGGGCCGGATCGGCACGAGTCGAAGCTGGCTCGGGGCCAACGCGTCCGCTTCCCTCGGCGCACTGCTAGCCGCCGAGGGAAACCTGGTCGAGGCCGAGCACGAGCTCGCCTCCGCTGAACACTTCTTTCGTGATGAGGTGGCGACCCTGCACCACACATGGCTGCTCGTCCTGCTGGCCCGCGTCCGCCTGCGGCGCGGTCGTCTCGCCGAGGCCGAGGCGACGCTGCGCTCCGCGAAGGAGGCGCTCGGCGAGCTGACCGACAGCGGGCCCGTTCCCGCGCTCGCCGACGAGGTAGAGCGAGAACTCGGAGCGACCAGAGCCCGCGCGTCCAGCGGCGAGGTGCTCGAGCCGCCCAGCGAAGCCGAGCTCGCGGTGCTGAGCCTCCTGGCCACTGACCTGTCAACCCGGGAAATCGGTGAGCGCCTGTTCCTGTCCGCGAACACGATCCGGTCGCACATCCGCGCGCTGTACCACAAGCTCGGCGTGCACTCGCGCATGGAAGCGATCGCGCGGGCCACCACGCTCGGACTGCTGGACCAAGCGCAATCACCTAGGTGAAAGACCCGCGTCTCGCCCACACGGGCGGAGCGGAGTGGGAACCTCGAAGGTATGGCTGACCGGAACTATCGGCTGATCGTCGAGGGAGAGCTCAGCGACGCGCTCGAGCCCGCCTTTCACGGGATGACGCTCACGCGAGTCGCGGGGAACACGGCCCTGACAGGCAAGGTCCGCGACCAAGCTGAGCTCCAGGGATTGCTCCGGCGCGTGTCGGACTTCGGGCTCACTTTGCTCGAAGCGAAGGCGATCGACGCCCCGAACACGGCTGGGCCGCCGCTACACAACACACAGAGGAGCGTTAATCATGGCCGCCACGAGTGAGCAACCCAGGGTCGCCACCACGGTGCCGTTGAACTGGCAGGAGGTGTGGTTCACCAACTGTCCGATGGTGTCGGCGAACAACGTCGACCAAGAGCTTGGATGGTGCCGCGAGGAGTTCAAGAAGATCGGCGTCGAGTACGCCTACTTCCGCCACGCACCGGAGAACAACTGGTACCCGCACTACATCCACAACCTCGACAACCTGATCCGCTTCGGCGGTCTCTACCCGCCGATCCACGTCAACGCCGACCTGCGCCGCACGGTGCTGCTGGGAGCGACGTGGGTGGTCGAGGGCGGTTGCGTGGTGGTCCGCGCCCGCGACCAGATCTTCCGGATGAAGGACCTCAAGGGCAAGAAGATCGGGATCTCCAAGAGCCTGAACACGATCAAGAACGACTGGTGGCGCATCCAGGAGCACATGGGCATCCTGAACATGCTCAAGCTCAACGACATGACTATCGACGACGTCGAGCTGGTCGACTTCCCCTATCCGGATGACTGGTACGACAAGCCCGAGATGCTGGTCCCACCGATGAACAACCCGTCCGAGCTATGGATGCGGCGTGACCACAAGCACGACCTCGCCTTCCGGCCGCTCGAGACCGCGCTGCTGGCCGGCAAGGTCGACGCGATCTACACCCAGAGCAAGGTCTTCCAGCACCTGCAGGAAGCGACCGGCCAGCTCAAGATGATCGAGGACCTCACGCGGTACCCGGACTGGACAGTCCAGGTGGCCAACACACCGGCCGTCATCACCTGCACCGACGTGATGGCCGACGAGCACCCCGAGCTCGTCCTCGCCTACATGAAGGCGATGATCAAAGTCGGGCGGTGGGCCAACGAGCACAAGCGCGCCGCGGGAGCGATCCTCAACCGCCAGACGTTCTACCAGGACGCCGAGGACACCTACCGGGGCATCAAGCACGTCGACATGGTCCCGAGCCTGAGCGCGCAGAACATGCAGTGCGTGAAGATCGGCAAGGACTTCATGTTCAGCCACGGCTACATCAACCACGACTTCGATGTGGACGAATGGGCGCGCCCGGAGTTCCTCGAGCAAGCGGCGACCGAGGTGCTCAAGGAGGAGTGGCAGCGACGCAGCTGGACGAAGCTCCCCGAGGGCGGCGGCCTCGAGGTCGAAGGCACCCGACTCGGGTAGCCGAGCACATCGATCAAGGCGACCGGGCCTGATCCGCAACGTGCGCCCATCACCGCCGGTCCGGTGATGGGCAAGCCACCGACCTCCAAAGAGAGAAAGCCATGACAACCACAGCCAAAGAGATGGTGGGCCAGGCCAACGCCCAGATCGAGCATGTGTCCCCACAGGATGCTGCCGATGAGGTCGCCTCCGGCAAGGCGGTACTTCTCGACGTCCGAGAGCCCGTGGAGTGGGAGCAGCACATCAAGGGCGCCATACAGGTGCCCAGGGGCCTGATCGAGTTCGTCGCCGACCCCGGCAGCCCCAAACACAACGCCCAGCTCGACCCGAACGGCCGGGTGATCGTGTACTGCCGGTCAGGCACACGCGCCGCGCTCGCAACACTCACCCTGAAGACACTGGGTTACGAGCACGCTGCCAACCTCGACGGCGGGTTCACCGCCTGGAAGGAAGCCGGCCTACCAACCGACGAGCACCACTCCGACATCTAGGAGCCGCGGTCTCCGACCTGAGCCACGAAGTTCCTGCACCACAGTGGAGGGAGTCCGATGAGCCACGCGAAACAGACCAAGCAGGATCGGCAGCCGGTGTGTGCCCCGGATTGCGCGGCACGCAAGGCTCTCAGCAGGGGAGCGATCGCGCCAGCCGTCTCGGCCGCGCAGGCAGGCGGCGCGGAGGGTCGCCGTGGCGCCGTCCGATTACGCAGCCGCCGCCTCGCCGCCGGCACGAGCGCGCTCAAACTCAGCGCGTGTCTCCGCCTTGATCGTGTCGAGCAGCTCGATCCCCAGGCTGTACCCGGGCATCACGTCGGCGCGCTGGTTGGCGCGCCGGATGCGGCGTCGGCCTTCTTCGCTGCCGCAGATGTACACGATGCCGGTGGTCTTCTTGTCCCGGAGCCAGGCGCGGTGGAGCCGAATAATCGCGTCAAGCCGCCTCTTGGATTTTGCGGCGAGCTCTACCTCGACCGCGATCCGGCCGTCGTCCAGCAGGCCGACGAGGTCCGGGCGATGACCGAGCTGTCGGCCACTGATCCGATGGGTTAGCTCTAACCGCCCAGACCAACCGGGTTCGACGAGAAGCTCCCGGGGACCGAGGAACGCGCGACCACGGACGGTCAACCAGGCCGCGGTCCACGCGCACGCGACGTCATGGGCCCACCAGGTCGGCGCCGGCGTCGTGCAGCCGATCAGCGCCACGTCGAGCATCCGCACGCCCTTGCGGGTGACGAAGAACAGCGAGCCGTCGCCACGGAGCATCGGCACCCGCTCGAGCCAACCCTCCCGCTCAAGCCGCCGAGCGTGATTCCGTGCCGCCACCTCGCTCCAGCCCATCGCATACCGCCAAGGATCAAGCGGTGATGGCCCCACCCTCGCCAGCCACATCAGGCCCCTCATTGATCCTGGCCCTGGACGTAGTGCTCTCGTCACTGACCCACCTCAGACCGCATCACCAGCCCGATTTCGTGCCCGCGACCGGCCCGCCTCCGCCCCCTCACAGGATCGAACAGCTGAATGCCGAGCAACAACGGGGGCGGAGGCGGGCTCGAAGTCCAGCTCGCGAAACAACAGCTCACGAAACACCTGGCGATCCCCTGATCACGCTCCGCCGCCCTCCCCGGACGCCCCCTCACCGCCGTCTTTCTGCCCCGCATCCGGCGGCGGCCACTCGCGACCTTCCGTTTCAAGCAATGCGTCGACGAGCTCGTGCAGGACCAACGAGACCGACTCCAGCGCGCCCCGCTCAGCGGGGACCGAATGCTCAGTCATCGCGCGCCCGAGCTCGTCGACTGCCTGATCGAACCGTGCCCACAGGTCCAACGGCCCCGGCCGGTTCCCGCCAGGTCGCAGCTCGTAAGACAGGACGCCGCCGGGCAGACCGGACTGCCGCTGCCACCACGCGCCGGGTGCCTCGTCGCCGAGGTTGTCGAGCGCCGCCGCCTTGCGCGCCGCTGCGTCGGCGATCTCGTTGATGCGAACAAGGAACCCAGGGTCCGGCGGTGCAAGCGCGCTCGCCCGGAGGGCCTCGCGCCACTCCGTCTCAGCGACCCTGAGCCAGCCGCCGCGCGAGACGTGCTCACGCGCCTCCTCGGACCAGTGCGGAGAGCGATGCGGCGCCTGGATCGTGTCGCTGAACCGCCAGCCTGGACGGCTCGGCTGATCGTCCGGGCCGATCACATCCTTGCCCGCGAGCATCCGATCGAGTTCGGAGCGTCGCACCAGCCACTTCCGTTGACCGGCCCGCATCGCCCGGAGCGTCCCCTTCGAGATCCACGAGCGGATCGCGGCCGGGCTCATCCGCAGCTCCTGGGCGATCTCCGCCAACGTCAGCCAGGGATCGTCCTCAGGCTCTGGGTTCTTGTCGGGAACCATGCTTGATCGACAGTAGCGTGATTAGCGCAATTAAGCTACCGTACATCCGGAATGAGCATCACGCGCGAGGATGTCTTGACGGTCTCCGACGTCGCTGCGCTGCTCGACCTGCAGCCATACACGGTCAAGGAGTACGCCCGGCGGGGCATCCTCCCCGGCCGCAAGCTCGGACGGACCTGGAGGTTCCTGCGCCCGGAGCTTGAAGAGGCCATCAGGCACCTGCCGACGTCGGAGCAACCGGGGCGGAACCGACACCGGCCGGAGCTACGATCATCCCTGTGACCACGCTCGCAACAACCGTGCCGCTGCCCTCCGGCGACCGTCGCATGACGGTCCCGCTCTTCACGCTGCACGAGTGCGCGGCCTACCTGCACACGCCTCTGTCGACGTTGCACGCCTGGGCCCGACCGAAGGACGGAGCGCCTCTCGTCACTGTCCTCCCGTCGGCCGGACGGCAGGCAACCGTCCCGTTCGTCGGGTTCGCTGAGGCGTTCGTGCTCGGAGCGCTGCGCCAGGCCGGCGTGCCGATGCAGCGCATTCGCCCCGCTGTGAAGAAGCTGAACGACGAGATCGGTTTGGATCACGCGCTCGCCTCCCGGAACGTGTATACCGACGGCGCCGAGCTGATCTTCGACTACACCTCGAGCAGCGACGACGAAGAGCTGCTGACCGTGGTGCGGACCGGCCAGGAGCATCTCGCCGACGTGATCCGCGGCTACCTCAAGCGGATCACCTACGGAGACGACGGCTGGGCTGCGCGTCTGCGCCTCCCGGCATACACCCAGGCGGAGGTCACGGTCGACCCAACGGAGGCGTTCGGCCAGCCGGTGGTCGTCCACGGCGGCCCCAGGGTCGAGGATTTGGTCGACCGCTTCAAGGCCGGTGATGGCTTCGCCGAGATCGCGGCCGACTTCGACGTGCCGAGCGCCGAGGTCGAAGACGTGATCCGCGTTGCCCTCCGACTCCCCACCTGAGTTCTTCATCGATCGCAGTCTGGGCCGGCACGTCGTGCCGGACGCGCTGCGCGCTGCCGGCGCAGTCGTCCACGTGATGGCTGATGCCTACGGTGAACGAATCGGCCAAGGCCTGGCTGACACAGAGTGGCTCCGGGACGCCGGCGACAAGGGGTGGGTCGTGCTGATGAAGGACGACAAGATCCGCTACCGCCCAGCGGAACTGGAAGCCCTGACCACGGCCGGCGTGCGTGCCTTCTGCCTGACGAACGCGAACCTCAGAGGCGCGGAGATGCCCAGCGGTTCGTCGACCAGCTCGCAAAGATCGCTCGCATCGCTACCGATCAGCCGGGGCCGTACATCTACGGCGTCTACGCCGACGGCGTCCGCGTGCTCTGGCCGAGGTGACTTGGCCGGCACCGCAGACTCAGCCCCAGAAGATGCAGGTCGGGTCTTGCTCGATCTCGTCCAGCAGCCGCGTCACGTCCGCCGTCGGCTCGACGAAGTCGTAACCGTGCCAGCGCTGGTTGCGATCGCGCCAGAAGAGCTTCCAGTGCCCCTCCTTGTGGACGTAGCGCAGCCGAGCGACTGGGCCGGTCGTCCACTCGGGCCCGAACTCGGGCCGCCACGGCGCCCGCCGCTCCACGATTGTGACGACATTCCCGTCGACGATCGCCTCGACGCGGACCTGGTGGAGGGCCTGCGGCGGGACGCGCTGCTCGCAGTAGGAGCGGATCGCAGCGACGTCGATCGGCGGCGGACCGGGCACCGGCACATCGAATCAGGAGCGAGACTCGGAGCGCTCCTCGAGCGGACCCACGCTCAGTCCGAAGATCGAATCCATCCGTTCGGCGAGCTCCGTGAGCGGTCGCGCATGCAGATAGCGCTCGGTCGTAGTGATCTTCGAATGGCCCAGGAGCGACTGGACGGTCGCCGGATCGAGGCCACGAATCGCAAGCGTCGCGAACGTGTGGCGGAGATGGTGGAACGGCAGCGGCGGCAGGCCCGCCGCGTCGCGCGCCGTGTTGAAGCGGCGCCGGAGCGCCGAATCGTCGAGCGGACCGCCTGCCGGTCCGCAGAACACGTAGTCCTCGGGGCTCGTGAACCACTCGCGCCGGCTGAGCTCGTCGAGGGCGACGAACGCCTCGCGCGGGAGCGGCACCGCGCGCCACTTCCCTGACTTCGTGCTGCTGTCCTCCCCGGCCGACATGCCGGCAACGACCACGATCGTGCGGTCGGCGAAGCGGACGTGCTTCCAACGTAGCGCGCGGAGCTCGCCCTGGCGAAGGCCGGTGAAGCCGGCCACGGTGTAGAGCGCGGCGTCCTGTGCGTTGGCGCCCTCCTGCTCGACGTCGCGCTCGGCACTTGCCCACCGGCGGCCACCGTTCACGTGACGGCCGTGCCGCGCCGCCCTGGCGAGGGCGAGGATCTGCTCGGCGGTGAAAGTGTCGGGCGGCCGCGACATGCTCAACGCGTTGGTGGCCGGCGAGCGCGACCCTGACGTGCTGGCCAACCTGGCCCGGCGGCAGATGCGCAAGAAGATCCCCGCGCTGCGGGAAGCGCTCCAAGGCCGCTTCGAGCCCCACCACGCGTTGTGGATCGGCGCGATCCTCGCCCACATCGACTTCCTCGACGCCCAGATCGAGCGGCTGTCGGACGCGATCGCTGAGCAGATCGAGCCGCTGCGCAGTGCGGTCGAGCTGCTGTGCACCATCACCGGGGTGCAAACCCGCGCCGCCGAAGTGATCCTCAGCGAGATCGGCGGGGACATGTCGCGGTTTGCGACCGCCCGCCACCTGGCCTCGTGGGCCGGGCAATGCCCCGGCAACGACCAATCCGCCGGCAAACGCCGCTCGGGCAAGACCCGCAACGGATCCAAATGGCTCGCCTACCCCCTCGAAGAAGTCGCCCTCGCCGCGGTCCGCGTCAAGGGCACCTACCTCCAAGCCCAATACACCCGACTGCGACCCCGCCGAGGCCACAAGAAGGCTCTCGGAGCCGTCAAGCACACCATCATCACCGCCGTCTGGCATATGCTCAGCACCGGCGAGATCTACCACGACCTCGGCGGCGACTACTTCACCCGCCGCGACCCCGAACGCCAAACCAAACGACTACTCGCCCAGCTACAACGACTCGGACACACCGTCACCCTCACCCCCACAGCCCGAGCAACCCAGACCTAATTTCCCTGTCAGCCCAAAGCAGCACCGCTCAACTCTCGAGCGGATGCTGGCTGCGCCAGGCTTGGGCCGCATACCACTGGACGGTCATGAGCCTTCGGAATAGGCTGGCCCGCACGGGGCGCAATCAACGAAGGTCAGGAGGCCGCAGATGCTGTTCGGAGTGCTCTATTCCACACGCGACAACGTCACCGAGGAAACGCAGAAGCGCGGGCTTCGGTTGTTCACCAACTGGTCCCCGCCGTTCGAGTTCAAGGCTAACTACACGCGCGGTGACGGAAAGGGAGGCATTGCGATCGTCGAAACAGACTCCGTCGAGGCGATCATCGAGGGCATCGCCCCGTGGGGGCCGTTCTTCGAGTTTGAGGTCACGCCGGTGATGGATATCCAGGCCGCCGTGCCCGCCTTGCAGCGCGCGCAGGACTGGCGCGATTCCGTGAGCTGACGGCGCGAGAGCCGGTTTCTTGGCCCGTCTGCCCTCGCGAATCGAGCGTGGCGGGGGCGCCCGAGCCCTTTCGTGCGACCCGCCGGGTGCAGCCCCCTGGCATCGACGTCGTCCGATGTCGAGCGCTCCGGTCGGCGTGAAGCGGAACAACCGCATCGCTGGCCCCTTGATCGACACGCGGCAGTCTCGTCCCGCTACCGCTATTAGCCCGACTGCGCAGTCTGGGGCGCCGAGGGACCGCTGCTCCGTTAGCGCCATAGCAACGGTGATCCCGCACAAAGCGCGGTTTCCCGAGTAACGATTCGGATCGGAGCTAGGCTGGCAGAGCCGGGCCAAGCCCGGTGAGGCTCAGGTCAAGCTGATGTGATCGCCCTTCCGGATTGCACCGGTCGCTTCTGCGACGGCGTAGACACCAGCGCAGGGGTAGCGCATGCCCGCGACGTCGATCCGGTTGTGCTGGGCAAGGGCCTTAAGGATCCGGGGGTCTCTGGGAAGGTCCTCCTGGGCAAGGCTCGGCATCACACAACGAGGATCTGGCAACGACACTCCGAGCCTGACGTCATCGCCGACTGTCAGCGTGTGACCGACCCACTCGTTTTCAACGAAGCCGTGCTTTGAGGAATCCACGATCACGTTCATCCGGAACCGTCGGGCGTCAAAGCGGCTTTGTGGTTCGAGTTCGCCCAGCGCCTCCAGGGTTGACGTCGTGAGCACGCTGAACGGGAACAGATCGCAGAACGATCCCTCCGGGACAGCGGAGGGGAGCCCCCGCTGGTTGAAGAACGCCGCACCGAGCCCAACTTCGACGACCTCGTCGCGGTGGCCCTCAGGATCGTAATTCTCCTCATCAGGGTGGTATTGATCGATCTGGTAGCCATTCTGAGCCGCGCGCGCCAACTCCACGGCGCGGCCAAAGAAGCGCGACAAGACGCCGTCCACATCCGGGTCGTCACTCATCACCGACGTGCCGTCGGCGAGCTCGATCCGAACCGGAGGAAGCTCCTCGCCTGCGCGTGGCGGCTCGACGAACGCCGCTCGGCACGCGAACAGTTCCGGCCACAGCTTCGGGTGCTTCGCGCTCGCGATCTTTCCCGTTTCTCTATCCCGGACGGCGTAAGCGCGGTCGCCGATGATCCCGCCCTCACGTAGATCGACCGCGTCCAACTCCTCGCCCAGCATCGACTTGACGGGAAACCGCCACAGCGTCAAGACCGCGCCAACCGGCTCGTTCAAGTTCATTCGTCGCCCCTCCTGCGATTCGCCAGCGTGCAGCCGAGACTACTCCTCTCGGATAAACCCGACGATCTGTCGCAGGAATCCATGGCTCCTGCTGCGATCGACGAGTAGCACTGCGGTTTCTCAACGCAGAACCGAGCGCACACCCGGGTTAGAGATGGCCGCCGCGCCGTCGCCTAAGACGACTAGTAGCCATTCGACTAGCGGAACTCACTCGGGAAGCGTAGTCTCGGCGTGTGCCGTGCGTTGAGGCCGCGCATCTACGTGCAGCAGCCTCCCATGATCGCGCTGCGATGCTTCACGAGGAGGCCGCCGCGCTGTTTGACGGGATGGGTCTTCACTCGCTGGCGCGACAGGAGCGCGCACGGGCACGATTCGACCGCGAGGGCGCGGCGGCTGATCGTGAGGGAGCGCGGCTACGCCGCGAGTGGCTCGATTTGCGCTCGCTCGATAGCGACGCGACGAGTCAGCTTGGCGCGGATACTCAGGTCAACGTGAAGCCTGACGTGCGGTAGCGCGTAGCGCTCGTACGTAGTTCCGATTCAGGAGCGGTCAGCCAGCGCACCGCCCAACTCGCCCGGATGGGCAGGGTGGCGGTTTGATCGAGATGGAGCAGTCTGGGTTTGCTGCCGCCACTAGCCCTTTGCGGTAGTGGAACGCGGGAGTTGTGGACCTCCAGTGCGCCGCTTGCCGGGCCGTCCGGAGTGCAGCCGGTATGAACAAGAGCAGATCATCCAGACGCCGAGCAAGCTCAGGCTCGTGAGCGAAGTGTGTCCGCTCGAATCGGCCTCAAGCCTGAGCAAGGACAAGCACGACGGTCGTCAACGCGAGCAGGGCCCCTCCGACACTGAAGGCAGCCACCAGCCTGAAGTCGAGCTTGATGTCGGCGCCGCTCGCTACTGCGCGCTCAAGGCTGCGTTGGCGGTACGCGCCAACCGCGACCAGGCCAATAGCAAGGCCGGCATAGCCGATGCCGAGCAGCACGTACGGCCATGGGGCGACGTGCAGCAGCCGTGGCGCGAAGCGCCCGACACCCAACGCGCCGGCGGTCGCGACGAGCGCCGAGCGCCACCAAGCCAGCCATGTACGTTCGGCAGCCATGACAATCTGGACGGACCCAGGGTCCGCGGCCCTAGGCGGCGGAGCGGTCGGCTCGGGCGGCTCCGGGATGCGGCGATTCAACCACTTCCGTGGCCCGACGATCGATTATTCAGGCGCGGCGCTGCCACGTCGCCCACCCATCGCTGGCTCTCCGCCTCCCCGGATCCGCATCCCAGACCGTCACCGCCGAGGAGCAGGCACGCTCTCGCCTTTAGCCCGGAGCAGCAGTCGTGAGACCGAAAACCGCACAGCGACTCGCGAACGTAATAGGGTCGACAGACCGGGCCTTTGAGGCGAGTCAAGAGGAGGGGTTTCGTGTACGTCCGCGTTGTCAGGTTCACAGACGTGAACGCCGAACGGCTGGAGGAGTTGCTCGCGCGCATCAAGGATTCCGGCGGACCGCCGGAGGGGATCCCCACAACTGGCCTCAGGATCCTCCTTGACGAGGACCAAGAGACGGCCGTCGTGGAGCAGTATTTTGAAACTGCTGAGGACATGGAAGTCGGCGGGCAAGCGTTCAGCGCGATGGATTCCGCCGAGACGCCAGGCACGCGCACCTCCGTGGACATGTGCGAACTCAAGCTCGAGATGAAGGCCTGAGCAGCGAAGCCGCCCCCCGGATGGGCCGGGACGAGTTCGCACAAGCTGTCAATCAGCACCACCCTGCCGAGTGCGATCCCGATTCGGCTTTCGCTCGGGGCTAGGCCGTAGCACTGGCTCGCTGTGGCTCTGATCGAAATGCAGCAACCAGGTTAGTCGGTGGCCCGATCCCGCGGCTCGCCTGTGCCGACTCCGCTCGCCGGCAAGGACCGACCGGGGCTACGACAGCGCCTTGGCCTTGATCCTGTCGAACTCGTCCTGTGTGATCGCGCCGCTGTCGAGAAGTTGCTTGGCCTTCTCGATCTCGCCGGCGGCCCCGCCGGTGCCAGCGGTCGTGCGCACGTACTCGTCGAATTGCGCTTGGGACGCCTGGGTTTCTTTCATTCTTCGCTCGGCCATCCCGTCGTGGTTGGCGATCAGGTAGACCAGCACTCCGATCCACGGAAGGATCACCACGAAGATCACCCATGCGGCCTTGCCCCACCCCGAGATGTCGCGACGGCGAAAGACGTCGATCAGAACGGTGATCGCGATCCAGATGAAGATCACCCACGCAAAGACGACGAGGGTCGTCCAGAGAATGTTCAGGAAGGGGTACGACGTGGCTTCGAGAAACAATTTGATCCGCCTCCGGTCCAGTTCGAACTTTCGAACTCGGTTCGCCGTCCTCGGTCCGAACTCCTTCTCCGCCATCGTCCTAACGCTGCTGCGTTTAGTTTGGACCGATGGGGAAGCGGCGCTTGACGGCCGTCCGGGATCTCGCTAGCTCCGCTTGGCCCCTGAGAAGTTCACGGTCGAGTCATGTTTTCAGGATGTGAGGGCGCTGTCCGCGATCCGAGTGTTGAGTGCGTGTTCGTAGGCGCGCCAGGTTCGGGCGATCGCGGTGTGGTCGGCGATCTCGGCGGGGAGGCCGGGGTCGAGCTCCGCGAGAGATGGGTTGACGATCCGCGTGTAGGTCTTGGTGAAGAAGACGGCCAGTCGGTATCCGTCGTTGGTCAGCTGGTAGCGCTGGGTGCGTGGGATCCGCTGGATGAACCCCTTGCGGCGTAGGCGCCTGAGGTCGTAGGTCATTTGCCTGGCGTTGTAGCCGGGGATCAGTGCAGCGATCAGCTCGCGCAGGCTGCGGTTCGTCAGGCCGGCGAACAGGTGCGTGTAGGAGCACGCGCAGGCGAGCAGCGCCATTGTGCGCGGGTCGCCGAACCGCAGGCCGGGTGCGGGTAGGCCGTCGTGGGTGGACGGCAACACCACGCGCTCGAGCGTCGTGGCGTCCGGCGCGCATTGGCACGCCTGAAGTTGGGCGGTGAGTAGCCGCTGGTTGATCCGATGGCCGATCTCGATCAGGGCGTGCCAGTTCTCGCTGGTGACTCGGCGGCCGATCCCGAAGTCGCGGGTGTCGTTGACGGTCGTCTCGGTCCGGAGCGCGCGGCACTCTTTGAAGTACTGCTTGACCTTGGAGGCGCGGTAGTGCACCTGGATCGCTGGCTCCACGCCGTGGGTGATGATCTTGGTGTGAAACCGGCCGGGGGTTCGGCTGCTGATGCGCCGGCCGAAGACGACAGCGACCTGGTCCGGGCGGCCGAGGGTGAGTTGATCGGGGAGCGTTCGCTCAAACCACGCACGGCCTGCTCCGGGACGGTCAAAGACGCGGGTGTCGGAGATCTCAAGCTGGCGGAACGCAAGGTCGTAGGCGTATCCGCGAGCGCGGTCCTGCGGGGTGAACGGTGATGGGAGCTGCGCCTGCCAGCGCGCAAAGAACGATTCGACATCGCTGGCGCCCAGCTCCCCGCAGATACCGGCCAGAGCGGCGTGATCCTCACACGACGCGAAGCCGTTATCCAGTGCCGTGAAGTCGATCCCCTGCTTGGCGGCCTGTCGTTTGGCCCACTCATGGCCGTTCAGATACACCCACACCGGCCACGGCGCGTAGGCGATCGTCTTGATGAACGCTGGACCCCACTCCGGGTCGAGGATGTAGAAGTAGTAGTTGTTGGGGAAGATCGACTGGCGGCGGTACTCGAAGTGGGGATGCCCGTCCGGGCCGCCGTCGCGCCACCCGCGCCACGCCGAGGTTTTCTCCTGCGCGACCCCGATCAGCACCACGCCGAAACGGCCATTGCGCTCAGCCCGTTTGAAGTACTCGCGGGCGATGTGCTCCTTGACCTCGCCCTTCTTGAAACGCACGATCGGGATGTCCTGCTGCAGCCGGAACCGATCGATCGCGTCCACGTACCCGCGGCCGATCTTCCCCAGCACCGCTGGTGACGGGATCGGGAACCCGCGATCCAAAAGAAACCGAATGACTTGCCCCTGCGTCATCAACTTCGGGACGTACCCCTGCAGGAACAGTCGGTCGACCGACCGGACCTGGAGGGTCACGTGATCGGCGAGTAGGCTTGAGATCGTGGCCACGGCGACGCCTCCAGACGATCGAAAGGTCGTCAGCCCGCAAGGGCTCCAGAGCTAGACCACGAGGCTAAACCGTGGCCACCGTCGCGGGCAGGAACGCGCTCCGCAGGAGCGCCCTCCGCGAGCGAGGCTCATACCGAACCACCACCCCGCCCGAGTCTCCAGAACCTCCCGCGCAACCGCTCGGCGGTATGAGGCTCGCTCGCTATCACTAGGGATCGCCAGCAGAAGCTACGAGCAAAGTTGGATGTTGCCTGTGCAATCCGCACCGCATCTCGGTCTTGAGCGTGTCAGCAGCGCCAGACGGTTCCTCGGCGACGCGATAATCGCGTTTAGTGTGCTGAACGAGGCCCGGCACCGCGCCGTGGGTGCAGTGTTCGGAGCCTCGAGGGAAGCCGATAACCTCGTGACGCTATTCGTGATCGGCGCATTTGCCCGCGCCGTCCACCGCGGCGTCGCCACGCCACGCACGCAGGTCCACAAGGTCCGATCTAGCCCGACCGCCGTTGGCGACACGATGATCGGGACCGCCGCGCTGAAGGAGACACTCGATAGCGTCGCCGGACATCCGTCTAGGGACATATCCTCCGCTGCCGCTCTGTTGCCGTGCTGGCGCACTCATTGCGCCCCGCAGTTGAGCGGACGGTCCGAGCGGTCGGCGAGTCATTCCGGGGCGTCGTGGTGGAGGCGCGGAGAATCCGGGCTGCGATAGCTCGGTACGGGAGCTAGCACGCCGGGGTCGCTCCTGCCGCTTACCGCGACACCGGCTCGATACGACCCTGGAGTCCCTGCCCAGCTTCCCTTCTTGATCGAGGGGCGGCAGCATGCGTCGCCGCCCGTGCGGGCGTGGGATCACTCCGATCCGCGATCCGCCAGCGACAGTTGGGAGGACTCATGTATGCGGTCATCGGTCGCGTGAAGATCAAGCCGGGGCACGAGGAGGTGACACGTTCGATGATCGCCGACGGCGGCGTGGCGATGGTCCGGGGCATGGCCGGATCTGCCGGGGCTTACTTGGCGAGAGCGCTCGACGGCGATCTAATCCAGCACTCATTCTGGCTCTTCGACACGGAGCAGAACGCTCGGAACGCCGAGGCGACGTTCAGCCGCCTGCGCGAGATGCCCGACGCTCCCGCAACGTTCGTCAGCGTCGACGCGTCCGAGGTCGTGGGGCAGGCATAGCCAAGCAGTGACCCGCCGTCAGCCGCGAGCACCTGGCCGATGAACCTCGCTCGCGCATACCGGACACAAGATCGCACCGACGTGGAGTTGCCCCGTTCGCGCGCAAGCGCCGTTCGCGCGCGAGCGCCGCGCCGGTGTGCCCGCCACGCGCCGGAAACGCCCGGCCGCCGCGTCGCCCCGCGGAGCGACTGCGCGCCGACGAGTCCCCTGTGTCTGTTAGTCCCAGCGACGCTCCCAAAGCAACCTGAATCCCGCCACCGGGCAAAGCGACACACTGACTCTGTAGTTCTCCAACCGGCGCGCCTCGGGTCCCCGCGCTGCGCTCGAGATTTGGCATGCCAGCTGTCGGCGGCTGGATCTGGAGCTGGCCCAGCTGCTCGAATGCGCGGGACAGCCCCGCCGCGACCCGGGATCATCCTATCCGGGTGATTTCAGGGCGGCCTCCTGACGCGACGATGGCGGGACGAGTCCACAAACAGGAGTGTCCCGATGCCGATCAATGAATACCCGCCAGGCGTGCCTTTTCCGGGTGTGATCGGCCGCACGGCGGACGAGTCGACGCCGGCATGGCCGGCGCCGGTGCGGGCGCCGAAGGGCGCTCCGAACGTGCTGTTCATCGTCCTGGATGACACCGGCTTCGGCCAGCTGGGGTGCTACGGCAGCCCGATCGCGACCCCGAACCTCGACCGTCTGGCCGAGCGTGGGTTGCGGTACAGCAACATGCATACGACGGCGCTGTGCTCGCCAAGCCGCTCGTGCATCATCACCGGACGCAACCATCACAGCAACGCGATGGCGTGCATCACCGAGATGGCGACCGGCTATCCGGGCTACAACGGTCTGGTTCCGTTCGAGAACGGGTTTCTGTCCGAGATGCTGCTGGAGCACGGCTACAGCACCTACATGGTCGGCAAGTGGCATCTGATCCCCAGCAGCCAGGAGACGGCCGCGGGGCCATACGACCGCTGGCCGCTGGGCCGCGGGTTTGAGCGCTACTACGGGTTCCTCGGCGGTGATACGAGCCAGTGGGACCCGGACCTCGTCTACGACAACCACCAAGTCGAGCCCCCAAAGACACCGCAGGAGGGCTACCACCTCACCGAGGATCTGGCCGACCGGGCGATCCAGTTCATCTCCGACGCCAAACAGGTCGACCCCGAGAAGCCGTTCTACTTGCATTTCTGCACCGGTGCGACGCACGCGCCGCACCACGTATCCAAGGAGTGGGCCGACCGGTACAAGGGTGCCTTCGACGACGGCTGGGACGCCTACCGCGAGAAGGTGTTCGCGCGCCAGAAGCAGCTGGGCCTCGTCCCGCAGATCGCGGAGCTGTCGCGGCATGATCCCGACGTTCCGGCGTGGGAGTCGCTGAGCGACGGGCAGCGGCGGCTGTACGCACGGATGATGGAGGTGTTCGCCGGTTTCCTGAGCCACACCGATCACCACATCGGGCGGCTGCTCGATTACCTGGAGAGCATCGGGGAGCTCGAGAACACGCTGATCATGGTGATCTCCGATAACGGCGCGAGCGCCGAGGGCGGTCCGACCGGCACGACGAATGAGGCGCAGTTCTTCAACAATGCGCAGGAGCCGTTCGAGGACAGTCTGGCGGCGATCGACGAGATCGGCGGGCCGAAGCATTTCAACCACTATCCGTGGGGGTGGACTTTCGCGGGCAACACGCCATTTCGGCGCTGGAAGCGCGAGACCTACCGCGGCGGGACCTCCGATCCGTTCATCGTCAGCTGGCCGAAGGGGATCAAGGCCGGCGGCGGGGTCCGCGAGCAGTATGGGCACATCATCGACATGGTCCCGACGGTGCTCGACGTGCTCGGGATCGAACCGCCCGCGGCGATCCGCGGCGTGCCGCAGGCACCCCTGCACGGGGTGAGCTTCGCGCACACCTTCGAGGACGGCGCGGCCGCGAGCCGGCGCAGGACGCAGTACTTCGAAATGATGGGCCACCGGTCGATCTACCACGACGGGTGGCGGGCGGTGTGCCCCTGGCCCGGGCCGTCGTTCGCCGAGGCGGGGAAGGGGTTCGGGGAGCCGATCTCGGCGGAGAAGCTCGCTGAGCTCGATGCGGCGGGCTGGGAGCTATACCACGTCGCCGAGGACCCCGCGGAGAACCACGACCTGGCCGCAGAGCACCGCGACCGGCTGATCGCTCTGATCGCGACCTGGTACGTCGAGGCCGGCAAGTACGCCGTGATGCCCGTCGACGCCAGCGGGATCGCACGCATGGCGTCCGAGAAGCCGCTGATCGCCGCGCCGCGGGACTCGTTCGTCTATTACCCGAACACGCAATCGGTGCCGTTCTTCGCGGGCGCGCGGGTGCTGAACCGCCCGCACAGCATCACCGCGGACGTGGAGATCCCCAAAGAAGGGGCCGAGGGCGTGCTGCTCTGCCAGGGAACCTCCGCGGGCGGCTTCACGTTCTACGTCAAGGACCGCCGGCTGCATTACACCCACAACTGGGTAGGACGCGAACTGCTGCACCTCGCGTCGGACGTGGAGGTCACCGCGGGCAAGCATGAGCTGCGCTACGAGTTCGAGCCGCACGGACAGCCCGCCGTCGCGCAGGGTCACGGGATGCCCGGCCGCTTCCAGCTCTACATCGACGGCGACCTCGTCGGCGATATGGATGTCGCGTACACGACGCCGTTCGCGTTTAACCCCGGGGCCCTGACATGTGGTGCGGACCCGGGATCGACAGTGACCGACGACTACAAGACGCCGTTCCGCTTCACTGGGATCCTGCGCACCGTGACAGTCGATCTCAGCGGCGAACTGCTCCACGACCCCGAGGCCGAGCTCAAGGTGCACATGGCGCGCCAATAGCGACCAAGACACACGCGGCCCCGGGCCCGGCTGTCGGCTTGGGCGACCTGCGACAGCGCCGGGATTCAGCGCCGTCGGGTCCGGCCTTAGCCGGCCCGAGCCGTCTTGGCAACCATGCGGGCAGCAGCACGGCTCGGTCTCATGGCCACGCTGCCGAGAACGCCCCGCGCGCGGCCGCTCCCGGACCAAGGCAGCCTCGACGAGCGGTTTAGTGCGCTTTGGCGACACGGTTACGATGCTTGAAGACTGCTGACTCGGAGGCGATTGATGAGCGGCCAGCGCGACTACGACATTCGACTCGACAACAAGTACGGAAGTCTGGCCCTGATCGATCTCCCGTCCGAGATCGCGGCGCACGAGCCCTGGTTCAACCAGACGCTGACCACGGTCAACGATGCTGTCGTGCGCCTCGGCATCCTCGAAGGCGAGTTTCACTGGCACAAGCACGACGACCAAGACGAGTTCTTCCTTGTCCTCCAGGGCGAGCTTTTGATCGATCTCGAAGATCGTGAGACCGTCACCCTCGGGCAGCACCAGGGATACACGGTGCCCAGAGGTGTGGTGCATCGCACGCGGGCTCCGCGGCGGACAGCGGTGCTGATGGTCGAAGCCGCCGGGGTGCTACCAACCGGGGATTGACCGAATCTGCCGGTCGAGGTGACAGCTCATGAGGCACGGCGCGCAACGCGCCCCTAGGCGCTGACATCGGAAACGTCGCCGAAGCGCCAGCGCGCGGCGAGACGCCGAGAGTACGACGGAATCGCCAGGCCGCGAGTCAGCCGGCGGTGCGAGCCGGCTCGTTCGCCTGGGCCCAACTGACAATCCGACCACTCCCGGTGATGACGTCACCGCTATCCAAGACGAGGATCGGCACGGCCCGCTGGCCGCTGAGTTGCTCGACCTCTGCACGATCACGCGCAAAGGAGGGCCAGGTCCAAGGCCGAAGGCGTCCGCCCTTGACGGGTTTGATCTCGTACGTATGCCCGGCTTCGTCGAGGGCTTTGGCCGCGCGTCCGCACGGGTGGGCGAGCGGAGGCGGAGGGCTGCCGGCGAACTTCTCCAACGAACAGGTGTAGAGAATCATGGGCGGAGCCTACTCGGCCCGGGTTCCGGTCGTTGGAGCTGACGATTGCTTCGCTCGCGTGCGCCGGTTGTTGCGGGGCGACCGGCCTTGGTGGAAGTCACGCAGGGTGGCAGGCGACCGAGGCCGACCGCCGATGTCGAGCGGCGTGTTCTGTCTGACGCCGACCTCGTCGACGCAGCGGCGCGCCGAGCTGAACGGCCAGACTGAACCGCCCCGGGCGAGGGAGGCGGCGGTTAGTGCTGCCGCCGATCCAGTCATCGCTCGCGCTGTTCACGGAAGGCGGTCCTGCCCGTCGGCGGTTGGCTGGCTCCAGCCGGAGCGGGATAATCGAGCTGAGGGTGCTGATGCCGCCGGGTGGCGGACGAGATTCGAATGAAGGAGGAAGGACATGACCGACGCGCTGACTGCGACCGAAGGTGCGTCCACGCCCAGTGCCGTCGCGGGCAGGGTGTTTCGCACGGAGCTGAACCCGGTTGACTTCCTCCGGAGAGCTGCCTACGTGTATCCCCAGAAGATCGCGGTGGTGGACGGAGAGCGCCGCCATACATACGGTCAGCTGGCGGAGCGCTCATGGCGGCTGGCCAATGCGCTGAGGTCGGCGGGGCTGCGCAAGGGAGACCGCGTCGCAACGCTCCTGTTCAACTCCTCGCCGATGCTCGAAGCGCATTTCGGGGTTCCAGCGGCAGGCGGAATCCTGGTGGCGATCAATAATCGGCTGGCCAGCCCAGAGGTTGGGTACATCCTCGGGCACTGTGGTGCCCGGGTCCTGCTGCTCGACGCCGAACTCGAGCCGCTCGTTGCCCCGCTGGCGCTGTCCGACGTTACCGTGATCCGCTGCAACCATGTCGACACGGACAACGAGTACGAGCAGTTCCTGACCACCGGGTCCGACGAGATACCGGATAGCTGGCTCGAGGACGAGGAGGAGACGATCTCGATCAACTACACCTCGGGCACCACCGGGCAGCCTAAGGGGGTGCAGTACACCTATCGTGGCGCCTACCTGAATGCGCTGAGCGAGGTGATCGTCGCCGGGATGAGCCCTGACTCGGTGTACCTGTGGACGCTGCCGATGTTTCACTGCAACGGCTGGTGCTTCCCCTGGGCGGTAACCGCGGTCGCCGCGACACATGTTGCGCTACGCGCCGTCGACCCCGACCTCGTCTGGCAGCTGATCGACGAGGAGGGAGTGACCCATTACAACGGCGCGCCCACGGTCCAGCTGATGATCATCAACCATCGCCGGGCGCATCGCTTGGAGCAGCCAGTGACGGCGATGGTCGCCGCATCGCCACCATCCCCGACACTGCTGGCTCGCATGGCTGAGCTCAACTTCCGGATCGTGCATGTCTACGGCCTGACCGAGACCTACGGCCCGATCACGATGTGTCCAACTCAGGAGGGATGGGAGGAGCTGCCGGTCGAACAGCGGGCCAAGCTGCTTGCCCGCCAGGGCCAGGCTTACCCCTCGGCCGATCTGATCCGGGTCGTCGACCCGGACATGCACGACATCGCCCGGGACGCCGACGCGATGGGCGAGGTCGTCATGCGTGGCAACAACGTGATGAGCGGTTACTTCGCAGACCCGGAGGCCACCGAGAAGGCGTTTCGCGGCGGTTGGTTCCACTCCGGCGATCTAGCCGTCTGGCACCCCGACGGCAATATCGAGCTGCGCGACCGAAGCAAGGACATCATCATCTCCGGCGGCGAGAACATCTCAAGCATCGAGGTCGAGCAGACCGTATGCGCTCACCCAGCCGTCCTCGAGTGCGCGGTGATCGGGATTCCTCACCAGCGCTGGGGAGAGCGACCGAAGGCGTTCGTCACACTCAACAGCGAGGCCACCGTAACCGCCGACGAGATCATCGCGTTCTGCCGCCAGCGACTCGCTCACTACAAGTGCCCCGACGCCATCGAGTTCGGCCCGCTCCCGAAGACCTCCACCGGCAAGGTCCAGAAATTCGCCCTGCGCGAGCGCGAGTGGACTGGACGCCAAACTCGAGTGGGCATGACATAACCCGCGCCAGATCACACGGACCGACTGCCGGCGATGACCGGGGCGAGCACCTGGTCGATCGTCGGCTCGCCCACCTCTCGAAGCTCGTAGCTGGTCTGCCGGATCGGGTGGCGACAGGTGATGAGACGCGCGAGGTCGACCGGCGTGCCGGCGATGACCACGTCGCAGTCGACCGCGTTGATCGTGGTCTCCAGCTCACGCAGTTGGTCGGCGGAGTAGCCCATCGCCGGGAGGACCGGACCGATGTGCGGATAGCGGCGCAGCGTCTCGGCGATCGAGCCCACCGCCCATCGCCGCGGATCGATCTGCTCTCGCGCCCCGCCCTGCCGAGCGGCGACTGTCCCGGCCCCCCACGGCATGCCGCCGTGCGTAACCGTCGGCCCATCCTCAACGACCAGCACGCGCTTGCCCATGAGTGAGGGCCCCTCCGCCAGGGACACCGGGGAGGCGGCGCGGATCACGGCAGCGCTCGGGTTCGCCATCGTCACGTCGGCCATCAGCTCGCGGAGCTGGTCGGCCGACGCGCTGTCGAGCTTGTTGACGAGCACGACGTCGGCCATCAGGAGGTTGGCCTCTCCGGGGTGATAGGCGAGTTCGTGGCCGGCACGCAGCGGATCGACCACCACGATCAGAAGGTCAGGCCGGACGAACGAGAAGTCGTTGTTGCCACCGTCCCAGACGATCACATCGGCTTCCGTCTCCGCCAGCTCGAGGATCGCCGCATAGTCGACGCCCGCGTACATCACGAATCCGGACCTGATGGCGCGCTCGTACTCCTCTCGCTCCTCGATCGTCGGATTCGACCGGTCAATGTCGGCAATGCTCTCGAACCGCTGTACCCGCATCGCCTCCAGGTCGTGGTACGGCATCGGGTGCCGGATCAGCACCACCCGCAGGCCGGCACCACGCAGAACCTCCCCCACCCGTCTGCTGGCCTGGCTCTTGCCGGCGCCGGTCCGCACCGCGCACACCGCAACGACCGACTTGGTGCTCGTCAGCATCGTCGAACGGGGACCGAGGAGCGTGAAGTCCGCGCCGCTGGCCAGCACCCGTGAGGCCTGATGCATCACATGCTTGTGGGAGACATCTGAGTAGGCGAACACGACCTCGTCGACTGATTCGCGCCGGATCAGCTCGGCGAGCTTCGCCTCGGACTGAACGGGAATCCCGTTCGGATACCGCGGGCCGGCGAGCGATGCCGGGTACACACGATCTGCGATCCCGGGAATCTGCCCCGCGGTGAACGCCACAACCTCGACGTTCGGATCGTCGCGGTAGACGACGTTGAAGTTGTGAAAGTCGCGGCCGCCCGCACCCATGATCACTATCCTGCGCATGTCGTCTCCAGTCGGGCGCGCCATCGAGGTCGGCGGCCAGCGCCTCCGCAGACGATAGAACTTCGGTTGATGGCCGCAACCCGTGACGAAGGCAGCTAGGTCGTGCGCGTCGTCGTCGCGCTCGGCGGCAACGCGTTGTTGCGGCGCTGCCAGGCCGCCGATGCCGGTACCCAACGCGCAAACGTCGCCATCGCCGTGACCGCGATCGCCGAGATCGCCCGCGATCACGAGGTGGTCGTCACGCATGGCAACGGACCGCAGGTCGGCCTGCTGGCAGTCCAGAGCGAGGCCGGCGGTGACGTGGCTCCCTATCCGCTGGATGTACTCGGCGCCGAGAGCGAGGGCATGATCGGCTACTTGCTCGAACAGCAGTTGATCAATGAGCTCGGAGGGCGCTCGACCGCGACCCTCCTCACGCAGGTCGTCGTCGACGCCGACGATCCCGCGTTCGCGAGACCGACCAAGCCGATTGGCCGCGTCTACGACCGGGCCACTGCCACGCGCCTGGCCGCCGACCGTGGCTGGTCAATCGCGCCCGACGGCGAGCACTACCGGCGCGTGGTTCCATCGCCTGAGCCCCGGGCCATCGTCGAGTTGACGGCGATCAGGCTGCTCGTTGGCTCCGGCGTCCTCGTCATCTGCGTCGGGGGCGGCGGGATCCCCGTAGTGATTGACGAGGGCCTTCGGCTGTGCGGCGTCGAGGCCGTCATCGACAAGGACCTGTCGGCCGCCGTCCTGGCGACACAGCTAGAGGCCGACGCGCTGCTGATGCTGACCGACGTCCCGTACGTGGAGGCCGGCTGGCGGACGCCTCACGCGCGGCCGCTGACGGACGTGACCCCAGACCAGCTGCGCGCGATCAGCTTCGCAGCGGGATCAATGGCGCCAAAGGTCGAAGCCGCCTGTCGCTTCGTCGAAACGACCGGCGGCCTCGCGGCGATCGGCGCGCTGCCCGACGCGGCCGCGCTGCTGCGAGGCGAGCGCGGCACACGCGTCGCCGCTCACCACCCCGGGCGGTAGGAGACCCAAAGCCTCCCCGGCATCGCGCAGGGCCGGCCACGCCCGCGGGCGCGCCGGCCGAGGCTGAGGGCAGTCACCGCGCGATATCACGGTGCCGGAAAAGCGCACGGGGTGCTGGTTGCGCGGGGCGGAAACGACGTGTGCGCTATGCCGGAGCAGCCAGGAGCGTCTGCTGGATGGGCCAGCCGTGGGCGATCCACGTGCCCACGCCACCGTCGGCGACGTGGATGACCTCGCCCGCACCGGCATGCAGCAGCAGCGACGCCGCCACGGCGCTGCGCTGGCCCGAGGAGCAGATGACGGCGATCGGCGCCTCAGGGTCGAGGCCGCCGGGGACGCCGGTGATGTCGTGGTACGGAGTGTGGACGGACCCGGGGAGGTGGCCCTGCTCCCATTCCGCTGCCTCGCGGACGTCGAGCACCTGCACCTCGCCGGCCATGTCATGGAGACCGGGGACGTCGACGCGGCGCACCGACGCCACGGGCAGCTTCTCCTCCCGCCAGCTGGTCATGCCGCCGGCGAGATGGCCGGCGATGTTGGTGATGCCGACGGCGGCGGCGAGCCTGGCCGCATGCCGGGCGTCCTCGTCGTCGCGGCCGGCGAACACGACCGGCCGCTGGCGGTCGGTGACCCAGCCGAGCTTGGTGCCGAAGCCGGCGCGGACCGCCGGGTTGCAGACGGCGCCCGGGATGTGCGCGCCGTCGAACTCGAGGTCGGTGCGCACGTCGACCACCTGCGCACCGTCGGCCTGGAGGCGGACGACCTGCCGCGGCGTCAGCGGCTCCGGGTCCGTGCGGTGAGGATTGAGCGGACCGCGATTGAGCGCCACGATGGCCTGGAAGTTCGGCGGCTGGACGCCGAGCCTGGTCGTCGTGCGCTCCACGAAGGCGTCCGGGTCGGCAATGCGCAGCAACGGATTGTGCTCACGCTCGTAGGCGATGGTCGATGAGGTCTTCATGTCCATCCCGGGGCCGCCACAGAGCGATCCGCCGAGATGGCCCGGCCACACCTCACACGAGTCGGGGAGACTGAGCAGTTTCGTCTGTAGCGACTGGTGGATCCCGCGGGCGCCCGCGGTCTTCTCCACCGCCAGGTCCGGGCGCGCGATGTCGCCCACGAACAGGGTGTCGCCGCTCAGAACCGCCCATGGCTCATCACCACGGGCGGTGTCGATGAGAGCAAACGCGGTGTGCTCCGGGCGATGCCCGGGGGTATGGAGTGCGCGGACGACGACGCGTCCCAACTGCAGCTCCCACCCGTCGTCGAACGGCTCGTGGTCATAGCCGGGGTCGGCGAGGCGATGGATGTGGATGGTCGCGCCGGTGGCCGCGGCCAAGCGGCCGTGGCCGGAGACGTGGTCGGCGTGGTTGTGGGTCTCCAGGACGTGCTCGATGCGCACGCCCATGTAGCGTGCCAGCGCCACGTACTCGTCGACGTCGAGCTTGGGGTCGACCACAGCGGCGACGCCGGCCGTCTCGTCGCCGATGAAGTACGACGCGCAGCCGAGGTCGTCGTGGATGAGCTGGCGGAAGATCACCGTGCGTCTCTCTGGTTGACGACAGGTAGTCCCGCCTTCGTCCAGCGCATCAGGCCGCCGCGGACATTGGCGGCGTCGAGCCCCGCCTTGGCGGCCATGCGAGCGGCGATGACGCTGCGTCGCCCTGACCGGCACAGAAACGCGCACTGGCGGCTGGTGTCGAGCTCCGTGAGCCGGGCGGGGAGCTGGCCGAGCGGGATATGGGTCGCGCCGGGCACGTGTGTCTCGGCGACCTCTCTCGGCTCGCGCACGTCGATGAGCTGCAGCCGGCCCTCGCCCAGCGAGGCGGCCGCCTGGTTGGGAGTGAGCGACTTCAGGCGCACGAACAGCATCAGACGTCCCGGGAGCTGACCGTGGGCCGGACACACCGTGGCCCGTCGGCTGAACGCGACACCGACCTCATGAGACCTCCAGGCCCTGGAGCAGGTCATCGAGCTCTGACAGCTGCCGGCGCAGGCCGCCGCACACCAGCTCACACAGCTCGAAGACGCTCTCGTCGCCGATCGCGTAGTAGACGGAGGTGCCGCGCTTCTCCCGCGTCACCAGTCCCGCCTGATGGAGCAGACCCAGATGCTTGGAGACGTTCTGCTGCGATGCGCCGAGCGCCTCCTGCAGCTCGCCCACCGTCGCCCCGCCGCTGCGCAGGCAGTCGAGCAGGCGGATGCGCATCGGCTCACCGAGCACCCGAAACTGCTGCGCGATGACCTCAACCAGACTCTCCGGCAGGGGATGTGGAACCACCACGCTCTCAGCCACGCGTGCAACAGTAGCACAACTGTATCGTTGTATTAGCGTTCACGCAGGGCCGATCCGAACCGCAGGCAGCTCCGGCTGGTCGGCGCGGCGCGCCGGCGCTCATCCCCGGCGGCGCCGACTCATGAGCCGTCTACCTGGACGCCCCGTCCGGGGACGTCCAGACCGGTCCCAGGTCCGACCGCTGAGCCGACGCGCCCGGGTGGTCCGGAGCGCGCCGACGGCATAGGATCGAAGCTGCCATGAGCGAGGGCTTCTTCGAGCCACCACCACCACCACCGGAGGCAGCCGAGCCGGAGCCGCCGCCGACGCCGCCGTGGGTCAGCGCGCCTCAGGGGATGCTGCCCGGGGTGGTCGCGCTGGAGCTTGTGATCGCGCACACCGACCGGGTTGCCGTGTGCGTCAGCCGCCTGGCCGCTTACCCCACCGGGTTTGAGCTGGAGCTCCGCACCGTGGGGGCGCCCGGCCGGCGGGACCTCGACCTCGATCCGTTGCTGTTTGGGCCCCACCGGCACCGCGCGCGCCGCTCCGGCGCCGAGCAGGAGCTGCCGGACGACATGCTCCGGTTCGGTGTCCAGTTCCCAGACGGCGGCAAGGCCACCAACACGGGTGGATTCCATCACCAGGCGACCCCGCCGCCGGAACCCGTCATGCACGCTGGAGGCGGGGGCGGTGGCGGCGGGGACTGGCGCCAGGACCTGTGGGTCTGGCCACTGCCCTCACCGGGGCCGTTGCTGTTTGTCTGCCAGTGGCCGGCGGCCGGAATACCCATCAGCCGTGCGGAGATCGACGCGCAGCTCGTCATCGACGCGGCGTCGCGTGCACGGGCCATCTTCCCGGACGCCGGAGGAGGCCGGGGCGGCGGCTCCAGCTCGGCCTCCCTCGCTCCTCAGACGGTCTCCCGTCCGGCCACGCCGCCGGAGGGTGGCTGAACAGCATGAGCCCTGCGCGTGAGGGCGGGTGCGCATGCCGCGCCGTTCGATACCGGCTCACGTCAGAGCCGATGTTCGTGCATTGCTGTCACTGCCTGAACTGCCAGTGTCAGACCGGGAGCGCCTTCGTGATCAACCTGCTCCTCGAGGCTGACCGCGTCGAGGTCCTGGAGGGAGCGCCGCAGCCGGTCGACGTGCCTCGCGATGACGGCAGCGTCCAGCGCATCTACCGCTGCCCCACCTGTCAGGTCGCTGTGTTCAGTGAGTACAGCAACCGAGAGGTGCTCTTTGTTCGCGGCGGGACGCTCGACGATCCCACCGGAGTCACGCCGGACGTGCACATCTTCACCCGCTCGAAGGTGGAGTGGGTCAGCCTCCCCCCGGAGACGCCGGTGTTCGCGGTGTACTACGACACCAACACGCTCTGGCCCGCCGACAGCCTCCGGCGTCTCGACGCGGCGATCTCGCGCGCGCGGTGAATCTCAGGCGTCAGCCGTCGTGATGCGCCGATAGGCGAACGTCAGAAGTGCGCCGGTCAGGACGAGGAAGATCCCGGCCTCGATGCCCTGAAAGGTCCAGAAGCGGTCGGCGGGCTGGTAGATCACGAGGCGGTGGTATCCATGGGCGGCGAGGCACGCCTCGAACTGCTTGTAGTTGCTGGTCAGGCACCCGTGGGGAATCCTGATACCCAGCTCGCTGCTCCCGTGGCCGGACGGATCCGTGATGTAGCCCGCCAGCCACCAGGTGTGGGCGAGCGTGCCGGTGACACTGCTGACGTTGATAGGGAAGGTGCCTGTCACCGGGGCGATGAAGTGCTGGCGGAGGAACAGGGCGATCAGCGCCCTGACGGCGATGAAGCCGGCGAGTGCCGTGGCCACCGCGGGTAAGACGCGGCGCAGCAGCACGCCGGCGGCGATGCCGAGCGCCATGGCAAACGCTGAATAGAAGATCGGCACGATCCCCTGGACGTCGAATGCGCCGGGAGACAGGCGATCGAACAGGCCGTTCTCCGGGATTCGCCACCAGCTGACGAGAACGGTGAGGAGCCCGCCCCACAGGATGGCCACCGTCATCGCCCAACCCACGTTAGTGAGGATCCAGCGGCGCCGGGTCACGCCCTGCGTCCAGATCAGGTCGGTGGTCCCGGCCTCAGACTCCCCCGCCACCAGAGGAGCGCCCCACAAGACCCCCAGCAGCGCGGGCAGGATCATCGTCCCGGCGACGATCTCGACGAGCGCACCATCGTTCTGGAACAGGATGGTGGGCAACTGGCTGCAGGAGCGAGTCGCCTGGCAGCTCGCCATCGCCGTGTCGTAGGTGCCGGCCATGTCCAGTCCGGTGACGACGAGCAGCGCCGCCAGCGCGGCCAAACCGGCGCAGGCAACGATCACATGCGTGCGGTGCAACCGCCAGATGACATAGCTCACGTGCCACCTCCCACGAGGCTGAGCGCGGCGCCATCTGCCATACGGTTCTCGCCCATGTAGGCGAGGATGACCTCCTCGAGACCGACGTCGCTGACCTCCCATGCCGGGTTGAGGACCGGACCGTCGAGTCGCACCAGAAGCTGGGACTGGCGCTCGGTCTGGACGGCGCGGATCACGGCCAGCCCCGGCTCGACGCTGTTGAGGCCGCAGCGTGCGCCCGTCAGCAACTTGTGTGACGCCAGGAGCTCCTCGATGCCGTCACAGACCTGCGTGCGCGAGGCCGCGAGCAGGATGAGATGGTCACACACTCGCTCGAGATCGTGCACGAGATGAGACGAGACCACGACGGTGAGCTCGCCCTCCGCCACCGCCTCGGTCAGTGACGCCAGGAATTCCCGCCGGGCCAAGGGGTCCAGCGCCGCCATGGGCTCGTCGAGCAGCAGCACGCGCGGCCGCTTCGCCAGCGCCGCCGAGTTGCGCGCGCTGGCCGCCGGACAGCGTCCGCACCGGCTGGTCGCCTGGAATGTGCAGGGCGGCCAGCCGCCGACGGACCAGTTCCCCGTCCCAGCGCCGGTTGACGTGTCGTCCGACCGCGATGTGGTCTTCGGCGGTCAGCCGCCGGTACAGCGGCGCCTCCTGGGCCAGGTATCCGACGCTGGCCAGGAAGTCCGGGGTCTGCTCCGGCGGCCGGTCCAGCACCCGGGCACTGCCGGCGGTGGGCGAGCTGAGACCGGCCAGCATGCGCAGCAACGTCGTCTTACCGGCGCCGTTGGGACCGATCAGGGCACACACACTGCCCTCGGGGATCGACAGCGAGCAGTCCCGCAGTGCCCAGCGCCGCCCAAACCGCTTCCCCAGGGCGGCGGTCGTGATCGCGCTCGCCCGCGCGTCGCTGCCATCCGGCCCCAGGCGGCTCATGCGACACCACTTTCAGAATCCGGCTGGGCGGCGGAGCGCAACAGAGCCTGGATGGAGGCGTCGTCCAGTCCCTGCTCCCGGGCGCTCCTCACCCATCGGTCGAGGCTTTTCGCCAGCCGGGCATGGGTCTCAGGGGGCGGCCCGGCCGGCCGCCGCAGGACAAACGTGCCGACGCCCTGACGCCCCTCGACCAGACCGCGGCTCTCCAGCTCACGGTACGCCTTGAGCACGGTGTTGGGGTTGATGGCAACGTCGGCCACGACCTCCTTGACCGTGGGGAGCCGATCCCCGGGCTGCAGGATGCCCATCCGCAGCGCCCGTTCCACCTGCTGCACGACCTGCAGATACGCCGGCACGCCGGACCCGGTAGCGAGCAGGAACGACATCGACTGCCGACGTACTTCTCTACTCATCTAGATATCTATAGCACTGAGGTTCGGCCCCTGTCAACCGAGGTCCCGGGGCGACCCCGTTGGTCCTGGCTCAGACGGGGAGCGCACCGACCCTGCGCTCCCCAGAACTTCAACGCTTGAGCTCGAGCTCGACGAAGATCGCCGTGCGGCCGCTCCGGTTGATGACGTTGTGCTCAGTGCCCTCTCGCCCGGTATAGGCGGCGGCAGCCTCCTGGGTCATCTCACGGGTCGCTCCGCCGGGGTCGACGACCGCGAAGGTGCCCCCGGTGACGGGCACGATGACGTAGTCGTACTCGTGTCGGTGATGCCCGGTCTCCTCACCGTCCTGGAAGGTCCAGGTGGTGACGCGCACACGGTCGTCGTCGGCGTGGGTGGTCGAATGGGCAGTGGGCACGAGGCTCTCCTGGTGACGGTGTGAACAGGAATGACGGTCATCACGACGACCCGGCTGCGGTCAGGGCTTTCAGCTGGTCGAGTGACTCGCGGATGAGCTCTGGGAACTCGCGGTCGTTGGTTTCGGCGATCCAGCGTTCGAACGCGGTTCTGAAGACCGCCATCGCGATCTCGGCAGTGAGGCTCGCGGCCGGGTCGTCGAGACCGCGCCGGCGCAGCCTGTCGGCCAGCGCCGCGGACAACGAGGCGAACTTGATCAGCTCGCGTTCCCGCAGCTCCGCGTTCGCGGCGATGATGGCCTGGCGCCGTCGCGCGTAGTCGCGACGCTCCTGAAGCAGATCGGCGGCGGCTTGCAGACCCGCGGCGGCTGCGTCGATCGGCGCCGCGGAGGCGGGCGCGTCGGCGACCGCGTCCACCACGAGCCGCTCCAACTCGCCGCCGCCCGCGAACAGGACCTCGCGCTTGTCGGCGAAGTGCCGGAAGAACGTCCGCTCGGTCAGTCCGGCCCGCGCGGCGATCTCCGCGACGGTCGTGTTCTCGAACCCGCGCTCGCCATACAGCGCCAGTGCCGCCTGCTCGAGCCTCCCGCGACTATCCGGCTCCCAGCGAACCATGCGATCGATCCTAGCCGATGACAGTGACTGACATGGCGTGCCAGAGTGATGACAGCGGCTGACATGACATCGGTCTCTCCGCGCGGACCGCCGATCAACTCGAGTCGCACAAACCCGCGACCACTCGATACGGAGGTTTCCCATGCGTGTATTCGTCACCGGCGCGACCGGTTGGATCGGTTCCGCCATCGTTCCTGAGCTCATCACCGCGGGCCACGAGGTCATCGGCCTCGCTCGCTCCGACCAGGCCGCGGCGGCACTCACGGCCGCCGGAGCCGAGGTCCACCGCGGCGCCCTCGACGACGTCGACAGCCTGCGCAGCGGCGCCGCTGGGGCAGACGGCGTCATCCACACCGCATTCATCCATGACTTCTCCCGGATGGAGAGCGCGGCGCAGACTGATCTGGCCGCCATCGACACCCTCGGCTCGGCGCTGGAGGGGTCTGGCCGGCCACTGGTCATCACGACTGGGACCGCGCTCATCAGACCCGGACACGTGGTGACCGAGGAGGACTCGGTCGATCCCCGGTCGGCTGCCCACCCCCGGCTGGGCACCGAGCAGATGGCGATCGCGTTCGCCGGCCGGGGGGTGCGCTCGTCGATCGTGCGACCCGGGGCGTCGGTGCACGGTGAGGGCGACCATGGCTTTGTCCCGGTGCTGATCGACATCGCCCGCGCCAAGGGCGTCTCGGCCTACATCGGAGACGGCTCCAACCGCTGGCCCGGAGTGCATCGACTGGATACGGCACGTCTCTACCGCCTGGCGCTGGAGACGGCGCCGGCGGGCTCGGTGTTCCACGCCGTCGCGGACGAGGGCGTGCCGACCCGTGACATCGCCGGGATCATCGGTCGCCATCTGAACCTTCCAGTGGTCTCGGTCACTCCCGAGGAGGCGGGCGAGCACTTCGGCTGGATCGGTGCCTTCTTCGCGGTCGACGCCCCGGCCTCGAGTGCGCTGACCCAGGAGCGGCTCGGATGGAAGCCGACGCACCCCGGTCTCGTCGACGACCTCGAGCAGGGGCACTACTTCGTCCAGGCACATTCGGCGGCTGCGTGACCCGGCCGCGCGCCGGGTGATGGTTCACCGGCCCGGCGAGGACCGGCGCCGGGTCGTTCACCGGCCCGGCGAGGACCGGCGCCGGGTCGGTCATCGGCCCGGCGCGGGCCGGCGCCGGTTGGGCTCGCGCGGACACCGCCGAGCCCGACCGGCACCGTCATCACACCGCGATGCCCTGACGCGACGGCCCACGTTTCATCTGACAAGCTGACCACCGGCTTTGACTTCGTCCTCGAGACGCTGACCGGTGTAGACGACTGGGCGCGAGGGTCCTGCGCGCCTGAGCACAGTGCCGGGAGTGACCCGCACGGCGAGGCGGGCGGGGCCACAGTCCGCGGCGATCCTGCTCTGAGGTCCAGCTCACCCGGCGCCGTAGGGGGGCACGTTGCGAAACAGGCTGGGACGGGGATCCGGAGCTTCGCTGGGTTTCGGCTTGCTCACCACGGTGGCCGTGAGCTTCCCATGCGACCCCAGGCCGGGCGCGGTGACCGCCACCACATCGTAATCGCCGGCGGCCGTCTTCTTAACGAACCAGTGGCGGCCGCCCCGTTCCTCCCGGTTGAGCTCGGCGGCGCGTCCCACGGCAGCATCACGGGTCATCGGTCAAGTGTACGTCTCGCTGTGCGGATGCGGTGAAGCGCGCACGGTGCACGGCGGTCCCGTTCACGCCGGCTGGACCGACCGTGTTTGCGAGCGGTCGTACTACCGATCAACGACAGGTCCCGGGCCGCCAGACGCACCGGGTCGAGCACGACCAACCTGGTACTCGGATCCTCAAACACACCCGTCCGGAAGCGAGCCCAGTGTGTCTCGTCGGGACCCAGGTAGCGCCTCCCCCATGTGCGCGCCCGGTCAGGGTCGAACGGCTGCACTTCAGCTCGGCCGCGCGCGGTGACCTGGAGGATCTCGCCGCTGCCGAGATCGCAGCTGTTCCATGCGCCAGTGCCGGCCGGATTCGTCGCCCATGGTGCCGGCCATCATCGCAGCGCGTGCACGCGGGAGCGGCGCCACCAGTGCGCGCCGGACGTGACCGCCCGCAGCCCACGGCAGGGAGTGGCTGACGGCGCGCCCGGTCCGGCCGTGGACACCCCTGCGGCCGCCAGTCCACCGCCGACGACAGCCCGCCCCGCCATCGCCACAACGGCGACGATGCCGGGCGTGGCGCGGCCGCGCAGCACCCGTGCGAGAGGCGACACCGGGCTCAGCCGATGACGGCGAACCCGGCGGCCCGGAGTGAGCGAGTGAGCCAGCCGCCCTGCCAACGGGGCATGCTGACCGTCACAGGGCGCGCGCCGTCGGCCAGCAGCAGCCGAGTTCGCAGCCCTCGCTGGGTCAGCTTGACGTTACGGTCCGTGTGGACCAGTTCGACACCGCGGCGGGGGTGAAGGCTGACCATCGCGTCGGAGATGAGCAGGTGACCGCGTCCCTGTGGGGAGCGCGCCGCGAACACGGTCAGCCCGTCCGGACGGTGCCCGCGGGGGCGCTGACGTTCCTCGGCATCGGCCTGGGCCGCCGCCTCAGCGGCTTGAGATGCCGGAATGAAGTTGAACAACATGGCGACATGATATGTGCGAGCCACAGCGGCTCGGGCCGGCCGTGCGCCAACAGCCTCAGATGCCATGAGTGGCGATTCACCGGCAGGGGGTGTGACTCGAACGCCAAAGTTCCCCAGTGGGGCGGGTCTGACGATGGATCCCACCCACCCGGCTGCCGGCCGGCCTGCCGGCCCGTGCAGGGATGACTTCCGGGCGGCCCGCCGGTCTAAGCATCGATGTCGCCGCCACTGCTCCTCCAGGTCCGCGGTCCCCTGCGCCGATCCGACCTTCCGGAGCTGTATGCGCGCGCCTGCGCCGGGCTGGGCGAGGGCCGGCACGCGGTGCTGGAGCTGGAGGTGTCAGGCGTCGGCGCTGACGCCGTCGCCCTCGATGCCCTGGCCCGCCTGGCGCTGGTGGCGCGGCGCCACGGCTGCCGCGTCAGGCTGCGCGGGGCGGACGCCGACCTGTGGGGGCTGATCGACCTGAGCGGCCTGCGGGACGTTTTCGGCGGCTAGTGGCCCCTCACGCAAATACGCTCGCATTCGAGGCACGCCTGGCGGCGCCAGCGCCGGTCTGCGGCCCGCTCGGCATCCTGCCTCGCCTGAATGGGCCGCGCCGGCGTCGTCCGGCTGTCCTCGGAGCCTCGTGTAGCGCTGCTACACCTCGGCTCCTGCGTCCTTGCCTGACATCCACCAGTCGCGCCCCTCGGTGCGAACGTACTTACGGGAGCGACCACTAGTGGGCCTCTAGGGCGTGGCCGGCAGACCAAACAGCGGGAACAGCCGCTCGGTGTCGAGGAAGAAGGTGAGCTCCGCCACGCCGCCGTCGGTCAGCTCCAGCACCTGCAGCGCCCACGGGGTGTAGCCGCCGCCCTCGGCCGGCTTGTACTGGCCGAACGCCACGCAGCCGTTGGCCACCGGCGCCGGGAGGACGCGTGAGCCCCGGCAGCTGATCCCGGGTCCCATCCACCAGGTGAAGATGTCCTCGCGCCCGGACAGCCACAGGTCGAAGGGCGGCATCGACTGGATCGCGTCCTCGCGGATGAGCGAGGTCAGCGCGTCAATGTCGTAGGCCTCGAACGCGGCCACGTAGCGGGCGAGCAGCTCTCGCTGCCCGGCGTCGACCGCATCAGGCTGGTCGGTGTCACGGATCTGCATCTGGTCGAGGCTCGCCCGCGCGCGCTGCAGAGCGCTGTTGACCGACGCGACGCTCGTGTCCAGGAGATCGGCCACCTCGCTCGCCTTCCAGCGCAGCACCTCACACAGGATCAGCGCCGCCCGCTGACGCGGCGGGAGATGCTGGAGGGCGGCGATGAACGCCAGCCGGAGTGTCTCGCGCCCCAGCGTCTGCTCGGCCGGATCCGCGGTGGCGACCATGCCGTTGGGGATCGGCTCGATCCAGGTGACCTCCGAGGGCACGTTGAGGTTCTCGGCCACCGGCTCCCGGGCCGGCCCCAGATCCATGGGCCGGGCTCGGCGATTGCGCGCCGAGAGCGCATCCAGGCAGACGTTGGTGGCGATGCGATACAGCCAGGAACGTAGGGCGGCGCGGCGATCGAAGCGGTCGACGCCGCGCCAGGCCCGCAGCAGCGTCTCCTGGACGGCGTCCTCGGCGTCGAACGGCGACCCCAGCATCCGGTAGCAGTAGCCCATCAGCTCCTGGCGATGCTGTCCCAGGTCCCGCTCGAGCTCGGCCGCGTTGGTCGTTGCCGCCACAACGCTCATCCTAAAGCCTCGCCGTGGCCGCGTCCTCGAGTGCGGCGATCTCGATCCGGCGCATGATGCTCATCTCATCCTCCGTTGCGGGCTAGCTGTCACCCCCTTTGACTCGGCGGTCGCCCGGAACTCATCGGCCGCCCCGGCGGCTCGCGGTCCGAGCCACCCATCCTTCGCCGGTCAGCCGCCACAGCTGCTCGCCGAAGACGTCGTCCCACCCGGCGGGCTCCATCCAGCCGGAGGCGATCGCCGCCGCCCACGTCTCGCTCACGTCCTGCTCGCTGAGGAACAGCTCCCACGCCACCAGGCCGAGGCTGGCGCCACCCTGCTCGTCAAAGTCGGCGAGGACGTCGAGCAATCCTTGCTCTGAGATCTTCTTCATATCGGCCATCCGCGCCTCCCGGCCTCCGGGGGCATCCGTGCACGTCCGAGAAACGGTGCGTCAGGCGCTCAGCTTTCTCGGCCGCCCGGAACGCAAGTCAGATTGCCGGGTCCGGCGTCCCGGCGCATACCCCGGGAATGCCAGCCTGCATACTTCTAGTATGCGAACTCGCATACTTCTCCTCTGCAGGCGTGCTAGCGTCCGAGGCTCGTGACCGCCGCCCGGGATCTCAACCCGTTCCGCTTCTCCGGTCCCCTGCCCCCGGAGCAGATGATCGATCGGGATCCCGAGGCCGACGACCTCCTGGCCCTGGCCGAGGGTGGCCACTCTTTCCGGCTCGTCGGCCCGCGGCGCTATGGCAAGACGACGCTGCTGCGGCGGATCCTCGAGGCCGCCGAGCAGCAGGGCACTGCCACCGTCCTCGTCGACCTTCAGGACGTGCTGTCGATCGCCGAGATCGTGGTCCGGATCGAGCGCGGATACGAACGCCTGAAGGGACCGGTCCGGCGCCATGTCGAGAACCTCCTCCGGGCGTGGAACATCGGCCTGTCCCTTGGCGGCGGCGGGTTCACGGCGACGCTCCAGCGCAACCCCAACGTCGACGCCGAGTCGGTCCTCCTGCGGCTGCTCGAGCTGCCGACCGCGCTGTTTGACCGCGAGGGGACGGCCAGCCTGATCGTCTTCGACGAGATCCAGGACGTCCTCGCCGTGCCGGGGGCCGACGGCAAGATCCGCAGTGTCATCCAGCATCAGGGCGAGGCCGCCACCTACGCCTTCGCCGGCTCGGCCCCGGGCGTCATGCAGCAGCTGTTCGCGGACCCGCGGCGGCCGCTCCTGGACCAGGCGGTCCCCAGGCACCTGGCGCCGTTGCCGCTGGCCGATGTCGGCGATTACGTCGCGCGCCGGTTTCGCCAGACCGGACGCGACGCCGGCACGGCGCTCGCCCCGTTCCTGGAGTTCACCCGCGGGCACCCCCAGCGGAGCATGATGCTGGCGCACTACCTGTGGGCGCGCACCCCGCGCGACCGGACCGCCGATGAGGGCACGTGGGTGGCCGCGCTCGACCAGGCCGCCGCCGACAGCGCTCAGCTGATGCGGGCGATCTGGCATGCGCTCACGGTCAACGAGCGTCGCGTCGCGCGGGCGCTGGCGCTGGTCAGCACCCCCCTGCACAGCCAGGAGACGGCCACGGCGGTGGGAATCAAGCGCTCCAGCATCGGCAAGGCGCTGGAGAGCCTCATCGCCAACGCCGATGCCATCGACGAGGGCGGCAACCCGCGTCTGACGGACCCCATGTTCGAGCTGTGGCTCACGGCCCGCGGCCTGACGCCGCCCGCGGGCGCCGATGACGACTGATCAGCCGGCCTGCCCGGCGTCGGCCGGCGGCCGCGCCTGCCCGCTGTACTCCTCGTTGGGCAGCATGTTCGTCGCCATCGCCATGCGGTTGGTCAGGTTGTACATGGCGCTGATCTCGGCCACGTCCCACGCCTCCTCCACCGTCAGGCCGGCGTCGAGCAGCGTCTGCAGATCGTCCCGCGTCACCTCGCGCGGGTGGAGCGTCAGCTTCTCGGCGTAGGCGCAGATCGCCGCACGCCGCGCGTCGAGGCCCGCCCGGCGCCAGTCATAGGAGATGCGCTCGCCGAGCACGGGGTCGCCAAGCTCCTCTCGCAGGGCGGCGCCATGGGCGACCAGGCAATACAGGCAGCCGTTGGCGGCGCTGACGACGACGGCGATCATCTCCCGGTCGGCGGCGGTCAGGCCGTCGCTCGGCCGGTGCAGCAGGCGGAAGTGTGCGAACCAGGCACTCAGACGTTCCGGGCGAAACGCCCAGACCGCGAATACGTTGGGAACGAAACCGAGGCGTTCACGGGCCTTGGCGAACAGGCCCTGGAGATCGGACGGCAGATCAGCCTCGTCCGGAACCGGGAACCAGGACCCGGTCTTCGTGCGGCTGCTCGCCTGGGGAGCGGTGTCGGTCATCGGCCGATTGTCGCGCGCCGACCCGGCGCCCGCGCCCTCACCCCCCGCCGGCCAGCGCCAACGGGTAGATCGAATCGGCGAGGAACCGGCGACTGAGATGGGATCGGTCGGCGTTGGCCCGCCCCGTGTAGGCCCGGGCTGCCGTCGACCCCTCCCCACGTCCAGTAGATGTGGGCTACGTCGGCGGCGATCTGGAACGGGCCCTGGTCGCTGTGAATGTCCAGCCACCGGCCGTCGACGCGGCCGCCGGCCAGCCGGGCGCGGCCGATCGTCCCGGACCCCAGCTGAGTCCAGTAGATGCGGCCGATCGCGTTCTGGTCGCTCCAGTACACATGGCCGGCGACGGCGACGATGCTGTTCGGCGCGGGCAGGCCGCCGACCATCTGGCGCACGTCCCCGCCGGTGACCGTCGCCCGCATGATTGCGCCGCGGTCACGCGGGCCGGCCTCGGTGACCCAGTAGACATAGCCCCCGGCGGCTGCGATTCCGAACACGCCGACGTTGGGCAGCACCACGACCTGCGCGCTCAGGCGGGGCCCCACCAGGCTCAACTGGCTGATGGCCAGCAGCCCGGCATCCGTACGCGTCTCGTAGTACAGGGCCGCCGACGGGCGCGCGCGGGACGGGGCTGCCGACGGGCGCGCGCGAGCCGATGACAGATGCGGGCAGATGAACAGCACCGCCAGGGCACACGTCGCGAGCGCCAGAGCCCCCGCCCCGGCCGGGGCGAGGCAACGCACCGGCCCGGGTGGGCGGGTCCGGTTCCCCATGAGGGCAGTCTATGGCAGGATCTCCGCCGGGCCATGAGGGAGCCGATCACCTACGACCGGGCGAACGCGCTGCAGAAGGTGCTGCGCCGATTCGCGGCCGGCGGCCCGGGATCCTGGCTGTTCGCCCGGGTTCTTCACCGGATCGATCGCCCGGTGCACCGGATCACGCGCGGCCGGTACACCCTGGCCAGCCTCCTGGCGGGGATCCCGGTGATCATGCTGACGACGACGGGCGCCCGGAGCGGAGAGCGCCGGACCGTCCCGGTCTTGGGGATCCCCACCGGGGCCGACGTGGCGATCATCGCCTCCAACTTCGGCCAGCGCCGCCATCCGGCCTGGTACCACAACCTGCGCGCCGACCCGCACGCCGACATCGTGGTCGACGGGAGGCGGCGGCAGGTCCGCGCGGTCGAGGTGGAGGGCGATCGGCGTGCCCAGGTGTGGCGGGAGGGACTGCGCGTGTATCCCGGCTTCGCGCAGTACGAGCGGCGGGCCGAGCACCGTCACATCTCCGTGTTCGTGCTCGAGCCCACTGACGGCTGACAGGCCGGGGCGGCTTGTCGCATTCCGGGTGCGGCAGTACGGTGTCCCCATGACCTCGATCGCCGGCACCGAGTACCGCCACCTGCTGGTCACCCCGGGCCCCGTGGCCCGCCTGGTGCTCAACCGCCCGGACAGGCGCAATGCGCTCTCGCTCGAGCTCATGGATGAGATGATCGCGGCGCTCCGGGAGGTGTCCGGGCAGGAGGGGACGCGGTTGATCGTGGTGGAGGGCGCGGGTCCCGCGTTCTCAGCCGGGCACGACCTGTCGGAGATGGTCGGACGCGACGAGGCATTCCTCCGTCGCCTGTTCGACGTGTGCACCGTGATGATGGAGACGATCCACGAGCTGCCTCAGCCGGTCATCGCCAAGGTGCACGGGGTCGCCACGGCCGCCGGCTGCCAGCTGGTCGCCGCCTGCGACCTGGCGATCGCCGCCGATGGCACGCGGTTCGCCACCCCCGGGGTGAAGATCGGACTGTTCTGTTCGACGCCGATGGTGCCGGTGTCACGCGCGGTGGGGCGCAAGCGGGCGATGCAGCTGCTCCTGACCGGTGAGCCGGTCGACGCGGCCACGGCCCTGGACTGGGGGCTGATCAACCAGGTTGTGCCGTCGGAGGAGCTCGAGGACGCCGTGCTGGCCCTGGCCGAGGCGATCGTCAACTCCAGCTCGTACACGGTGGCCACCGGCAAGCGGGCGTTCTACGACCAGATCGATCGCGGCGAGTCCGATGCCTACGAGCACACCAAGCAGGTCATGACCGAGAACGCGCGCGCCCATGATGCGCAGGAGGGAATGACCGCGTTCCTGGAGAAGCGAGCGCCGGTCTGGCGCGGGGATTGACGCCGGATCAGCCGCGCAGCTCGCCGGCGGACAGGTCCGGCGGGAACGGGAGGTCCGCCGGCGAGACGGCGGTCTCGGCCTCCCAGGTGACGAAGGCCTCGCCGTCGCGCCCCTGATGCTCGCCGGCGGCACCGAGCGCCAGCAGGACGAGACGGTCCGGACCGCGGTTGACGAGCTGCCGGCGCACACCGGGCGCCACCCGGATGAGCTCGCCGGCGGCGAGCTCGGACTCCTCGCCCTCGACGATCAGGGCCAGCCGGCCCTCGAGCACGAGGTAGACCTCCTCCTGGCGGGCATGACGGTGGATCCGGCCGCGCTCGCCGGGCCGGAGGACGATCTGGTTGATGCCAAACGACGTCACCCCCAGGCGGCGCCGGAGTGGCACGAAGCGCTCCGGGCTGTCCGGCTCCAGCCGGGTCCGTGCCGTGCCCTGTTCCACAGCCGGTGATCTTCTCACGCGGAGCCAGGACGGCGTGGGAACATCTGTCGCCACCCATCACACCCAAGGAGGAGAACGTGGCTCGGACTCCGCAGGAGATCTTTCAGCATCACGGCGAGGCGCTGATGGCCGAGGACCTCGATGCGATCGTCAGCGACTATTCCCACGACGCGCTGTTCATCACCCCGGAGGGCGTGCGGCGCGGCCAGGACGGCGTGCGCGAGGGGTTCGTCCAGCTGCTCGGCGATGTGCCGGGCGCCCGGTGGGAGCTGCCGACGCAGATCTTCGAGGACGACATCCTCCTGCTGGAATGGAAGGCTGAGTCCGAGACGACCAAGGTGGAGGACGGGATCGACACGTTCGTGTTCCGCGACGGCCTGATCCGCGTCCAGACCGTCCGCTACACGCTGACGTCGAAGTCCTGAGCCGTCGGTGCCCGCCGGCGTGGGCGAGCACCGCGGCAGGCTCCATCAGCTGGTAATATAAGTTTGTGAGGGAGTTAGAGCGTGCCCCGGCGCGGAGCCGCCGGCTCGACGAGATCGCTGAGGGCCTCCCCCAGCGGACGGCAGCGCTGGCCCGGCTGTTCCTGACGCGGACGACCATCGACGTCTCGCGCACCGAGGTCGGCGTCATCCGGGCGGTCTCGCTCCGTCCGCAGCGGATCACCGAGCTGGCCGCCGGTGAGGGCGTGACCCAGCCGGCGATCACCCGGGTCGTCAACCGGCTCGAGCAGCGCGGCTGGGTGACGCGGGAGAGCGATCCGCGGGACGGGCGGGCGGTCATGGTCCGGCTGACCCCGGCCGGGCGCGCCGTGTTCGAGCGCCTCCGCGGCGAGTACCGGGCGCTCGTCCACGAGGAGATGGGCACGCTCGACGATGACGACGTCGAGACGCTGGCCCGGGCCATCGATGTGCTCGACGAGCTGATCGAGCGCCTGGAGGACCGCGAGCTGTGAGCGCTCAGCACGTTCTGGGCGTCCTGGAGGACGACGAGCAGCGGCTGTGGGCCACGCTGGAGCAGGCCATCGCCGTCGCGGAGGCCGAGTACGCGCGGCTGACGCTGGCCAAGACGACCGATCCGGGCTGGCTGATGCGGTGGTTCGCCCCCGCGGCCCTCAACGCCATGTGCGTCTCCTCCGAGGAGCTCGACTTTCGCACCGCGGCCAGCCACAAGCTGGCGCGGGCGGCCGAGTTCGTGCCGGGGTGCGTCCCGGTCACCACCCTGGTGCTCGGCGAGAGCACGACGCAGGGCCTGATCGAGCTCGTGGCCCGCGGCCTGTACGACGTTGTGGTCATGAGCGACGCCATGCACGCCCACAGCCGCCGCCTGCGGTGTGTGCTCTCACAGCAGGGCATCCGCACCGTCCTGGTCCCCAGTCGCCCACCGGCCGATCCCCGCTCCGGCGACGCCGCATCTTCACCCTGCCAGGACGCGGACGTGGCGCCGCCCGGGACCCTGGCTCGCACCCGGACGGATCGGAGCACGTGATTTGAACGCGACACTCGCCGCCGTCAGGGGACGGCTTCACCACCATCGCGGCAATCCGGATCACTACAAATGGATTGCCCTATCGAACACCACGCTCGGCATCCTGATGGCGACGATCAACCAGTCGATCGTCATCATCGCGTTGCCCGCGATCTTCCGAGGCATCGGCCTCAACCCGCTCGTCCCCGGGAACACGAGCTATCTGCTGTGGATGCTGTTGGGGTTCATGGTCGTGATGGCGGTGCTGGTCGTCAGCCTGGGCCGGATCGGCGACATGTTCGGCCGCGTGCGCATGTACAACCTCGGCTTTGCCGTCTTCACCGTCGGCTCCGTCCTGCTCTCGGTCACGTGGATGACGGGCAGCGCGGCCGCCATGTGGCTGATCATCATGCGGATCGTGCAGGGCATCGGCGCGGCCTGCCTGTTCGCCAACTCGTCGGCGATCCTGACCGACGCATTCCCGGCGGACCAGCGGGGGCTGGCGCTCGGCATCAACATGGTCGCCGCGATCGCCGGCTCGTTCATCGGCCTGGTCCTCGGCGGCGTGCTCGCCCCGATCGCTTGGCGCCTGGTGTTCCTGGTGTCGGTGCCGTTCGGCCTGTTCGGCACCGTGTGGGCCTACTTCATGCTCGAGGAGCGCGGGGTCCGGGTCAAAGCCCGGATCGACTGGCTGGGGAACCTGACGTTCGCCGTCGGGCTCATCGCCCTGCTCGTCGGGATCACGTACGGGATCCTCCCGTATGGCGGGCACACGATGGGCTGGACCGCTCCCGGCGTCATCGCCGCCATCGTCGGTGGCCTCGCGGTCCTGGCCGCGTTCGTCGTCATCGAGTCGCGGGTCAGCCAGCCGATGTTCCGGCTGCCGCTGTTCCGGATCCGCGCGTTCTCCGGCGGGAGCGTGGCGACGTTCCTGTCGGCGCTGTCACGCGGTGGGCTGATGTTCATGCTCATCCTCTGGCTGCAGGGCATCTGGCTGCCCGAGCACGGCTACAGCTTCTCGGACACGCCGCTGTGGGCGGGGATCTTCATGCTGCCCCTGTCGGTCGGCTTCCTCATCGCCGGGCCGGTCTCCGGGCGCCTGGCCGACCATTACGGCGCCCGGCCGTTCACGACCGGCGGGATGGTGGTGTCAGCAATCGGCCTGCTGCTGCTCGTCGCCCTGCCGGTCGACTTCACCTACTGGACGTTCGGCCTGGTCATCTTCCTCATCGGCTTTGCCATGGGCCTGTTCGCCGCGCCCAACCAGACCGGGATCATGAACAGCCTGCCCCCGGACCAACGCGGCGCCGGCGCCGGGATGACCGCGACGTTCATGGGCTCGGCGTCGGTGCTGTCAATCGGCATCTTCTTCAGCCTGATCATCGCCGGGCTCTCGTCGAGCCTGCCGTCGGCGCTGCTGCACGGGCTGGCCGCCAACGGCGTCCCGCACGACTATGCGCTCAAGGTCTCACACCTGCCCCCCGTGGGCACGCTGTTCTCGGCGTTTCTGGGTTACAACCCCATGCAGACGACCCTGGGGCCGGAGCTGGCGCATCTGCCCCATTCGACGGCGGCGTACCTGACCGGCCACCGGTTCTTCCCCACGCTCGTCTCGCATCCGTTCGCCAGCGGCATCCATGCCGCGTTCTACTTCGCCGCCGGCTGCTGCGTGGTGGCAGCGGTGGCGTCCTGGCTGCGGGGCGGCAAGTACTACTACACCGAGCCTGCGCCGGACGCCGGAGAGATCGAGGCCGAACTCGCCGCCGTCGTTGCCGACTGAGGCCACGCGCCGGGCCGGCCTCCAGGCCCCATAATCGTGCCATGGCCGGCGAACGCACCGCCTGGGAGCAGCGCATCCATGCCCGCGCCCGCGAACGCGGCGTCTCGCCAGGGCTGTACCGCGTCGTCCGCGCCCTGGTGCGGGCGATGCTCCGGCTGTGGTTTCGCATCCGCGTCGCCGGGCTCGACCAGATCCCCCGGGAGGGAGCGGCGATCATCGCGCCCAACCACAAGAACTTCCTCGACCCGTTCTTCATCGGCCTCGCCACCGAGCGGCCCGTGCGCTACATGGCGAAGACCGAGCTGTTCCGGGGTCCCCTGCGGTGGCTGTTCCCACGCCTGGGGGCGTTCCCCGTGCGGCGGGGCGAGGCCGACGCCGAGACGCTGACCACCGCGCGCACCATTCTGCACGCCGGCGGGGTGGTGGTCATGTTCCCGGAGGGGACGCGGGTCGAGGAGCCGGACGCCCTCGGCTCGCCCCATCACGGCGCGGGGCGGCTGGCGATCGAGACCGGCGCTCCCATCATCCCGGCTGCGATCACGGGCACCGCACATCTGTGGCGAGGCGCGCTGCCCCGGCTCAAGCGGGTGCAGCTGGCGTTCCTGCCGGCGGTCGCGCCGGTCTCGTCCGAGGACCGGGAGGGGCTGACGCAGCTCATCGACGAGCAGGTCTGGCCCGCGGTCCAGGACGAGTACGGGCGCCTGCGCGCCTCTCCCGGCGCGGTTGTCGCCGGCCTGGCCGCGCTCGGGCTGGGCGGCGGGCTGGTGGCCCGACGGGTCCGGCGGCCGCCGGCCAAGCCGCGTCTGCTGGGGCTGGTGGAACCGCGCCGCCTGCGCCGGGGGGATCGTCGCTCACGGCTGCGTGACCGCCTGCGGCTGGGCGGCCGCTAGCTCCTCAGCCCTTGAGCACGCCGAGCGGGATGAGCTGGGCCACCCGTCCGGCCAGCCCCGCCGCCTCGACGACCGCCACCACCCGCTCGACGTCCTTGTAGGCGAACGGCGCCTCCTCGGCCAGACCACGATCGCTGGGGCAGCGGATGGCGATCCCCTCGCCCTCGAGGCGCCGGCGCAGCTCCCGGCCGCCGATCTCCCGCCGGGCGCCGGTCCGGCTCATCCGCCGCCCCGCGCCGTGACACGACGTGCCGAAGGAGCGCTCCATCCCTCCGGGGCGGCCGACGAGGACGAAGCTCGATGTCCCCATACTCCCCGGGATGAAGACCGGCTGACCGACCTGACGGTAGTCGCCCGGGATGGCGTCCGAACCGGCCGGGAACGCCCGCGTGGCGCCCTTGCGGTGGACGCAGACCTCGCGGCCGCCGTGATGCTCGAGCTTGGCTATGTTGTGGGCGACGTCGTAGACCTGCCGGGTGGCGCCGGCGACCGGCGCGCCCAGGACCCGGGCGATCGCCTCCCGCACCCGGTGGGCCAGCACGGCGCGGTTGGCCCAGGCGAAGTTGGCGGCCGCAGCCATCGCCGACACGTAGGCCCGTCCCTCCGGCGAGCTCAGCGGCGCGCACGCCAGCTGCCGGTCCGCCAGCCGGATGCCGTAGCGCGCCTGCGCCGCGTCGTGGGTCTGGACGTAGTCCGTGCACACCTGATGGCCCAGCCCGCGCGAGCCGGAGTGGATCAAGACGGTGACCTGGCCGGTGCGCAGCCCAAACGCCTCCGCGGCGGCCGGATCGAAGATCCGCGAGACCCGCTGCACCTCCAGGAAGTGGTTGCCGGAGCCGAGCGTCCCCAGCTGGCCGCTCCCCCGCCGGCGCGCGCGCTCGGAGACGGCCGCCGGGTCGGCCTCCGCGAGGCGGCCGGCCGACTCGGTGTGCTCGATGTCGGCGTCGCGGCCGATCCCGTGCTCCGCCAGCAGGGCCCGCGGCCCGTCGGTGAGGACGTGCTCCAGCTCTGGGCCGGTCAGCTTGAGCGACCCTCCGTGGCCGGTCCCCACGGGCACGCTGCGGGCGATCTCGTCCATCAGCGCCGGGATGCGCCGGCGCAGCTCCTCGGCGGTCAACGGCAGGGCGATGAGGCGCACGCCGCAGTTGATGTCATACCCCACGCCCCCGGGCGAGATGACCCCGTCCGGCGCCTCGGTCGCAGCGACGCCGCCGACCGGGAACCCGTAGCCCTGGTGGATGTCCGGCATGGCCAGCGCGGCGCCGACGATGCCCGGGAGCGTGGCCACGTTGCGCAGCTGCTCCAGGGAGCGGTCCGTGGCGATCTGGCCGATGAGCTCGCGATCAGCGAACACGCGAGCGGGGACCCGCATCTCCGGGTGACCCTGCGGCGTCATCTCCCAGACGACGTCGCCGACCTGGGCGAACCCGGCGATGTGGAGCGGGTCGCCGCCCCGGGGCGTGCCGCCGTCAGGCGTCACCGGACGGGGCGCCTCAGACATCGAGGATCACGGTCGCCTGGTAGCCGTCTCGACGGCGAGAGAAGGCGAGTCGGTGGTACGTGGCGCCCTTGACGACGCTGTGAGGCCGCCCGCGGTGGCAGCGCACGGTCGCCCGCAATCCGTCGTCCGCCAGGCGGATCTGGTCGATCCCGTCCGGGACGAGGTCCTCGGTCTCGGCCAGGAACTCCAGCTCGTCGAGCCACCGTGCCAGCAGCACGGCGCGGTCGGTGCCGTCCAGCGCGATCTCCCGGACCACGGCCTCGCCGGCGTGCCGGTCACCCACGAGCTCGGCGAACGCCCGCAGCGCCTGGGCGAACACCGCCTCCGCGCTGGCGCCCCGGATCTCCAGTTCCAACTCGGCGGTGTGGTCGATCCAGCGGTAGCCGTCGTCGCCCATGGCGAAATGCTCGCACCTCCAGGAATGGGCCGGGCGACGGCGACGCGCGGTGGCCCGGGGCGACGCGGGACCACAACACTCCCGGGGGTCAGCCCGCGGGCACCGGGTGGATGCCGGCGGCCGTGGTCACCCGGCCGGCGAACAGGAATGCCGTCTGGCGCAGCGAGGACTCGAGGTCGAACGGGTCCAGCGCCGAGACGGCGTCACGCGGGATGACGACCTCGTACCAGCGCAGCGCAGCGCTGGCCGCCGTGTAGTGGACGCAGATGTTGGCGACGGTGCCACAGATGACGAGGGTCGTCACGCCCCACCGGCGCAGCAGATGGTCGAGCGGCGTGCCGTAGAAGGCGTCGTAGCGAACCTTCTGGATCACCGTCTCGTCCTCGCGCGGGGCCAGCGCGTCGACGATCTGCCATCCCCAGCTGCCCTCGCGCGCGTGGGCGGGCCAGATCTGCCACTCCGGATCGCCCTCCCGGTGGGTGTCCTGGGTGAAGACGACCCGCATCCCCGCCCGGCGCGCGCGCTCCAGCAGGTCCGCGATCACCGGCACGGTGCCGGCGGCATCCGGGACGCGAAGGCTCCCCTCGTCGGCGACGAAGTCGTTCTGCATGTCGACGACGATGAGCGCAGTGCGGGCCGGGTCAACCTCGACCTGCGCGTGTACCTCGTACGGGGGAACCTCGACGCTCGGGCTCATGTAGTGACGATTTCAGCACGCCGGCTGTCAGGATGGATGGCGCCATGACCGAGATCAACGTCGCCACCCCGCGCGGTCCGGCGCGGGTCCACCTGACCCTCCCGGACCGCGATGAGCCCCGGGGCGCCCTGGTGCTCGGCCACGGCGCCGGGGGCGGCGTCGGCGCCCCGGACCTGCAGGCGGCCCGCGGGGCCGCGCTCCAGGACGGGCTCGCGGTGGCGCTCGTCGAGCAGCCCTACCGGGTGGCCGGGCGGCGCTCGCCCGCCCCGGCCACGCATCTCGACGACGCCTGGGTGGCGGTGGTGGAGCATCTCCGCGCCGGCGACCTGGGCGGCCTGGAGATCATCACCGGCGGGCGCTCATCCGGCGCCCGTGTCGCCTGCCGGACGGCGACTGCGACCGGAGCGGCCGGCGTCATCTGCCTCGCCTTCCCGCTCATCCCGCCCCAGCGCGCCGGTGCCGCAAAGCCTCCCACCAGCCGCCTCCCGGAACTCGCGGCGGTGACGGTCCCTACGCTCATCGTCCAGGGCGTCAACGACCGGTTTGGGATGCCGCCGGCGGCGCCGGGCCGGACCGTGGTCCCCGTGACCGGCGACCACGCCCTGCGGTCCGACCGGCCCGCCGTCGCCGCGGCCGTGGCGCGCTGGCTGGAGACGGTGCTCACCGCCGCCTGAGGTTGGGTGCCGGCGGCAGGCTGAGCAAACTCGGGCTCTGCCACTCGGGGAAGCACGCCGGCACCCGCCCATACGTTCCGCCTGCGGTGCCCGGGGCGCGGCCTGCGGCGGAAACCGGAGCGCTTGACCGGAGCAAGCCTCCACCAAACTCCGCTCCCAAGAATGGTGTATCGCGGTGGCGCCACCCCACCCATCGCCGGCCGCTACGTTGAACGACCGTGGAGCACCCCCCTCTGGCATCCGGCGGCGACGAGCCCGGCCTGTGGCGGGAACCGGTCCGCGGCGGCCATCCCGACCCCGGCCTGGCCGCCCGGCCCGGCGCCGAGCAGCTGCAGGCGGTGATCGACGGCACCACGCCCACTCCCCCGCTCTCCCGGCTGACCGGCATGCGGCTGGCGGAGTTCGCCTTCGGCTCGGCGACGTTCACCCTGCCGCTCAGCCCGTGGCTGGCCGACGCGTCCGGGACCGTTCCGCTCGGCCCGCTGACGATGCCCGCCGACGCGGCGATGGCGTGCGCGATCATCGCCGGCCTCCCGGCCGGCACCGGCCTGACCACCTCCGAGCTCGGCCTGCGTCAGGTCCGGCCGGTGCGACCCGGGGGGACAGTGGTGGCCCGCGGTCGAATGCTCGAGGCCGGCCCGCCGGTCGCACTCGCCGAGGTGACGGTCACCGACGCCGACGGCACCCTCATCGCCCACGGCGGCTCGGTGTGTGTGACGCTGCCCGCGTTGGCCGCGCCGCCGCTGCCGGGCGACGAGGAGAAGCCGGCCCCACACCCCCCGGACGGAGGACCGGATCCGTGGGAGCGGCCGCTGGTCGGCCCCGGCGACCGCCGGCCGGACGGCGAGCCCTCCGCGCTGGCGCGCTTGGGCGCCGAGATCGCCGGGCGGGCCGCTCTTCCCCCGCTGGGGCGGCTGACCGGTCTGCGCCCGGCGGCGGCGGCGCGCGGTGATGTGAGCTTCGTCCTGCCGGCCACCGGCTGGCTGTGCGCGCCCCCGCCCGGGCGGGTCCAGGGCGGCGCGGTCGCGACGCTCGCCGACGCCGCGGTCACGGCCGCCATCCAGACCGCCGAGCCGGCGGCCACGCGCTTTGCCGGAGTCGAGCTCAAGCTCAACTACCTGCGCCCGCTGGCCAGCGACGGCCGCGATGTCCACGCGCATGGTCGCCTCATCCATTGCGGTCGGAGGATCGCGGTGGCGAGCGCCGAGGTCGTCGACGCCGATGGCCGGCTGATCGCGGTCGCCACCGGCTCAGCCGTGGCCGGGGGAGCGGCATGACCTGGCGCCGGCCCGTGGCCCCGGCGTTCGTCGCCGGCCTCGCCCTGGCACTGGCGACGGGGTGCGGCACGAGCTCTGCGCGCCAGGGTCCGGTGCAGACCGTCCCCTCGCCGACCGCCGCGCTGACCGGCGGGCCGCCGGCGCACATCGCGGTCATCGTCATGGAGAACGAGGAGTACGGAGACATCATCGGCTCACGCCAGACCCCGTTCATCAACGCCCTGGCCCGCCGGTACGCGCTCGCCACGGGCATGTACGCGGTGAGCCACCCGTCGCTGCCCAACTACCTGGCGCTGACGGGCGGGAGCACGTTCGGCATCACCAGCGACTGCACGGACTGCACCGTCCACGCGCCCGGACTGGTCGAGCAGCTCGCCGCCGCCCACCTGTCCTGGAAGGCGTACATGGAGGACCTGCCGCACCCCTGCTACACGGGCGCCGGCAGCGGCGACTACGCCAAGAAGCACGACCCCTTCATGTACTACGCGCCGGTGTACACCAACCGGGCCCAGTGCGACCGCGTCGTGCCCCTGTCCCAGCTCGCCGCCGACGAGCGCGCCCACGCGCTGCCCCGCTTCGTCTGGATCACGCCCAACCTCTGCCACGACATGCACGACTGCGCCCCGGCGATGGGGGACGCGTTCCTGGCGCGGCTGGTGCCGCCGCTGCTCAGCACGCTGGGCCGGGGCGGGCTCCTGTTTCTCACCTGGGACGAGGGCAGCACCAACGACGGGTGCTGCCGACTGGCCGCCGGCGGCCACGTCGTGACCGTCGTCGCCGGCCCCGGCGCCCGCTCCCACGTGCGGATGCGATCCCCCGCCGACCATTACTCGGTCCTGCAGACGATCGATGACCTCCTGGGCCTCAGGCGCCTGCGCAACGCCGCCTGCGCCTGTACCCCATCGCTGGCTCCGCTGCTGACCGCCCGTCCGGTCAGGAGCGGGTGACCACGCCGGGCGCCGGCTCGGAGTCGAGCTCCAGCGTGGGACCGAACGAGATCCGGATGAGCGCGCCACCGCCCGGCGCGTTCGTCGCCTCGGCGAACCCTCCGTGCGCCTCCGCCGCCTGACGGACGATCGCCAGCCCCAACCCGGAGCCGGGCTTGGACCGGGCGTCCCGGGCGCGGTGGAAGCGGTCGAAGACGAACGGCAGGTCGTCCTGGTTGAACCCCGGACCGTGGTCTCGCACGGTCAGGACCCCGTCATGCAGACCGACCTCGACGCGCCCCCCGCGCCCGCCGTACTTCGCCGCGTTGTCGAGCAGGTTGGCGATCGCCCGCGCGATCCGGTCCCCCTCGCCGTACACGAGCGTCGGCTCCACCGCGGGGTCGATCGTCAGCTCCGGCGACCGGCGCCGGGCGCGGTCGACGGCGGCCGAGAGGACCTCGTCGACGCGCACCTCGCCGGGCTCGGCGCTCAGCTTCGATCCCCGGGCCAGCTCGACGACGTCCCCGACGAGAGCGGTCAGCTCGTCGAGCTCCTCGATGATGTCGGTGCGCAGGGCGTCGCGGTCCTCCGGCGAGAGCAGCTGCTCGTCGCGCATGAGCTGGAGGTTGGCGCGGATGGTGGCGATCGGCGTGCGCAGCTCATGGGAGGCGTCGGCGACCAGGTTGCGCTGGGACTGCACGGATTCCTCGAGCGCATCGAGGGTCCGGTTGAACGTCTGGGCCAGCCGGGCCAGCTCATCCCCGCCGTGGACGTCGAGCCGCTCGCGATCCAGCAGCTCCGGGTTGGTGGCGATCTTCTCGGTCTGACGCGTGAAGCGGGCGATCGGTGCCAGCGCCGTCCGGGCCACCAGGATCCCCAGCAGGGCGGCGAGGGCGATCCCCGCGGCGGCGATGATCGCGAGCAGCACAACCTGCTTGTGCAGGGCGCCGTCAACCTGGGTGAGCGGAAGCGCCACCTGGACCGCTCCCGGCGAGCCCACGCCGTAGGTCAGGACTCGCAGATGAGTCGACCCGACGGTGGCGTCGCTCAGGAAGCTTCCGTGGCCGCTCCTGGCCACACTCCGGACCTCGTCGTCGACTGGAAGCTGTTTCGACTCGCCGCTGGCCAGGCAGACGGACCCGCTGGGACCGACGAGCTGCACATACCCGGAAGGGCCGCCGAACACTCCGCCCCGGGCGTTGTCCAGTCCTAGCCCGTGATCGCAGTCGTTGCCCCCTCCGGGGTTGATGCTCCCCCCGCCGCCCTGGTTGTTGGGCACGCCTCCGAACACATCGTCGGTGCCGGGTCCCTGCGGGCCCGGGAGGACGCCAGCATGAATCAGGATCGGATGGACGAGCGAATTCAGCGAGGCGTCAAGCTGCCCGAGCAGCTGGGAGCGGGTGCCGGCGTACGCCGAGACCGCAACCGCGACCACAGCCACCGCCACCGCCAGCCCGGAGGCCAGCCCCATGCGCGCGCGCAGGCTCACCCGTTGGGCTCCCGCAGCGCGTATCCCACCCCCCGCACCGTGTGGATGAGCGGGCGAGCGCCGGCGTCCTCCAGCTTGCGGCGCAGATAGCCGACGTAGACGCGCAGCGCATTGGAGGTGGGGCCGAAGTCATAGCCCCAGACCCGGTCGTAGATGAGGCTGTGCGGAAGCACGCGGCGCGGGTTGAGCATGAGCAGCTCCAGGAGCTGGTACTCGGTTCGCGTCAGCTCGACGAATGTCCCGGAGACCTCCACCCCGTGGCGGGCGGGATCGAGCTTGAGCTCCTCAAACGACAGTCCGCCGTCGGCGTCGCCCTCGCCGCCGGCCCGGCGCAGCAGGGCGCGGATCCGGGCCCGGAGCTCGTCGACGTCAAACGGCTTGACCAGGTAATCGTCGGCGCCCGCGTCCAGTCCGTCGATCCGGTCGGACACGGCGTCCCGGGCGGTGAGCATGAGCACCGGCACCCGGTTGCCCTCGCGCCGGAGCAGCCGGCAGACCTCCAGCCCGTCGATGTCCGGCAGGCCGACGTCGAGCACCACCGCGTCCGGGACCGCGGTGGTCACCTGGGAGAGCGCCTCCGAGCCGTTCTCGGCCAGCACCACCTCGTAGCCGGACAGGCTCAGTGCCCGGCGCAGCACATCCCGCAGTCCTCGGTCATCATCAACGACGAGCAATCTCATGGCCTGATTGTGGCCGCTCGCCCGGCGAACGTGCCGTAACTCCTACTTTCCGCTTATTTACGGGCCCGCGACCTCGTATCCGGCGGATTGGCGCGGCTGTGACCCCGGTCCCGCCATCTACTCGTCGCGCGCCCTTATCGCCCTCTCGCGCATCACGGCCCCCAGGATGCCGTTGATGAACGCCGGCGCCCCGGACCCGCAGAAGCGCTTGGCGGTCTCGATCGCCTCGTCGATGGCGCCCTCCGGCGGGATCGGCCGCTCGCCGGGGACGACCCCCGGGTACAGCATCTCCAGGAGCGCCACGCGGAGGATGGAGCGCTCGAGCGGGGCGATCCGCTCCAGCGGCCAGTCGTTGGAGTGGCCGCGGATGAGCTCGTCGAGCTCGTCCTGATGCTCGCGCACCTGCTCGGCGAGGGCCAGGGTGAACATGTGGACATCACGGGGCAGCGTCTCGCCGAGCGGGCGCCCCAGCAGGTCACTCTGATAAAGCGCCCACACTGCCGCGCGGCGCTGCTCGGTTCGACGCGCCACGATCCTCAGTTCAGCCGACGGTGATCAGCTCTTTGGGCAGCGAGGTCAGGATGTCGCAGCCGCCGTCGGTGACGACGGTCAGATCCTCGATCCGCACTCCCAGCTCCCCCGGCAGGTACACGCCCGGCTCCACGGTGACGACGTTGCCGTCCTGGAGGACCGCATCGGAGCGCTGGGAGAGCCGCGGTCCCTCGTGGATCTCCATGCCGACACCGTGGCCGAGGCCGTGGCCGAAATGGTCGCCGTGGCCGCCCTGGGCGATGATGTCGCGCGCCGCGGAGTCAGCCTCGCGCCCGCCGATGCCCGCCCGGAGCGCCTCCACGCCCGCCAGCTGCGCCCGTCGGACCAGCTCGTACACCTCCCGGGCCGTGTCGCTCAGCTCGCCCGTGGCCAGGGTCCGCGTGCAGTCCGAGCAGTAGCCGTCGAGCTCCGCCCCCCAGTCGATGACGACCAGCTCCCCGGCGCCGATCGTCACGGAGCGCGGCTGGGCGTGGGGCAGCGCGCCATGGGGCCCGGCGGCGACGATCGAGTCAAACGAGGGACGGTGGGCGCCGAGGTCGCGCATGGCGCGCTCCAGCGCCGTCGCCACCTCGACCTCGGTCCGGCCGACCAGGCCCTGCTCCATGATCTGGCGGAGGGCGGCGTCGGCCACCGAAGCGGCGGCCGCGATCCGCTCGATCTCTCCGGGCTCCTTGACCGCCCGTAGCTCCTCGACCGGGTCGCCGGCGGCGACGAGCTCGACGCGCCCCGGCATGAGCTCACGCAGCCGGGCGTGGGAGCGGACGGTCAGGTGGGCGTCCTCGAAGCCGAGCCGCAGCTCGCCGGCGGGCAGCGTATCGGAGATCCCGTCCAGCAAATCGAGCGTCGCGATCTTGCGGTCAAAGGTGCGGTCGACCTCCTCCGCCGACTGCTCGGTGTAGCGGAAGTCGGTCAGGAACAGGCGGGTGCTCGGCCCCACCACGGCAACGCCGTTGGAGCCGGTGTACCCGGTCAGGTAACGGACGTTGACCAGCGAGGTCACGACGATCAGGTCGGCGCCGATCTCCGGCAGGCGCGCGACAAGGCGGTCAGCGCGGTCAGTCATGGCTTGCCAGCTCCTCTCGCAGCCGCGACAGCGCCTCGCGGTACCCCTCGCGCCCCTTGCCCGTCACCCGGGCAAAGCACAGGTCCTGAATGACCGATTGGCGGCGGAACGGCTCTCGTGCATCGATATCGGACAGATGAACCTCCACGGCCGGCAGCCCGGCCAGCTCCAGCGCGTCGCGGATCGCATACGAGTAATGCGTCCACGCCCCCGGGTTGAGCACGATCCCGTCGGCGAGTCCCTCCAGCCCATGGAGGTGCTCGACGAAGTCGCCCTCGTGATTGGTCTGAAAGAAGCGCGGCAGCAGGCCGAGCTCGCCGGCGACCTGGTTGATCTCCATCTCCAGCTCGGTGAACGTCATCCGGTCGTAGTGCTCCGGGTTACGCCGTCCCAGCTGGTCCAGGTTGACACCGTGCATGACCTCGACGCGGTTGCGGACATCCATTGGCATCAAACCTAGCTTGCCAGCTCGCGGACAGCGGCGATGAGCTCCCGCGTGGGCACGGTGCTCCCGGGCCGGGCGTCGCCGGGCTGCGGGAGGAGGACGAACGGCACCGGGCCGTCGCCGAGGCGCTTCTTGTCCCGGGCGGTGGCCATGACGACGGCATCCGGGTCGACGTCGTTCAGCTCGGTCGGCAGCCCGCGGCCTCGCAGCAGCTCGGCCACCTCGGCGCGCAGCTCGCTGTTGCCGGACAGGCGCAGTGCCGCCAGCAGTCCGAGGGCCACCGCCTCGCCGTGCCGGTAGGAGGCGTAGCCGGTGACGGTCTCGATGGCATGGGCGACGGTGTGGCCGAGGTTGAGAGTCTGGCGGACCCCGTCGTCGCGCTCGTCGCGGGCGACGATCCGCAGCTTGGTGCGGGCGCACCCGGCGACGACCTCGGGCAGGGCCGGCTCGGCGCCCCCGCGGACGAGCTCCCACAATCGCCCGCCGGCGATGAGCGCGGTCTTGACCACCTCGGCGTAGCCGGCCCCCAGCTCGGCCTCGGGCAGCGTGGCCAGCGCGTTGGTGTCGGCGATGACGGCCTGCGGCTGGTGGTAGGCGCCGACATAGTTCTTGGCCTCGGCGAGATCGACGCCGGTCTTGCCTCCGTAGGCGGAGTCGACCTGGGCGACGAGCGTCGTTGGGACCTGCACCAGGCGCACCCCGCGCTGGTAGGTGGCGGCGCAGAAGCCGGCCAGGTCGCCGACCACCCCGCCCCCCAGTGCCACCACCACGTCGGCGCGCGTCATCCCCCCGCGGGCCAGCTCCGACCAGACGATCTCGGCGTGGGCGATGGTCTTGGACTGCTCGCCGGGCATGATCGTGACCCGGCCGTCGAGCGGCTCCAGGGCGTCGCCGTACAGGCGCCCGGCGGTGTAATCGGTCACCAGGAACCGCCGGCCGGACACCGTCGCCGGCCAGAACCGGTGCTCGGTGAGCAGGCCCGGGCCGATGTAGGCCGGGTAGTCGCCGGAGGCGCTCGTCGCCCACAGCAGCTGGGCGTGGGCGGGCATGCCCTCCAGGGCGGCCAGGATGTCGACCATCGACTCCGAGCGCTCGTGGGGGACGACGACATCGGCCACCTGGGCATAGACCGGCTCGCGCTCGACGTAGAGCTGCGCAAAGCTCGCCGGCTCGGCGGCCAGCGGGCGACCGGTCCCCTGGCAGCGCCGCCAGGCGGTCTCCAGGTCGACATCGACCCAGAGGACGAGGTGCTCGGCGAGGGCCTCGCGCACCCGTTCGGAGCCCAGGGCTCCTCCACCGAGCGCCACCACCCGGCTCTCCGGCGCCTCGAGCAACTCGAGCACCACCCGTTCCTCGGCTTCCCGGAACGCCGCCTCGCCGTCGCCGGCGAAGATCTGCTCGATCGGCTTGCCGGCGCGCTGCTCGATGACCTGGTCCGAGTCGACCACGGCCAGGCCCAGGGCGCCGGCCACGCTCCGGGCGGCCGTCGACTTCCCGGCGCCCATGAAACCGACGAGCGCGATCGTGCGCTCGGTCACGCGATCCGCGCCTGCCACCCAATCCGCTCGCGGTAGGCGTCGACGGCCGCGATGACGTCGTCGATGTGGTCGCCCCCAAACTTGCGCCGGTAGGCATCGGCGAGCACGAACGCCACCATCGCCTCCCCCACCACGCCGGCGGCGGGCACGGTGCACGAGTCGGTGCGCTCCCGCAGCGCCTCGGCGGGCTCGTGGGTGGCGATGTCGACCGACCGCAGCGGCTTGGTCAGGGTGGGCAGCGGCTTCATCGCGCCGCGGACGACGAGCGGATCACCGGTGGTCATGCCGCCCTCGACGCCACCGGAGCGGTTGGTCTGGCGATGGAAGCCGTGGGCGTCGTCGTAGAAGATCTCGTCGTGGGCCTGGGAGCCGGGCAGGCCGGCGACCTCGAGCCCGTCGCCGATCGCCACCGCCTTCACCGCCTGGATCGACAGGATGGCCTGGCCGAGGATCCCGTCGAGGCGCTCGCGCCAGGAGACGTGGGAGCCCAGGCCGGGCACCAACCCAAACGCGCGGACCTCAAACACGCCGCCGAGCGACTCGTTGGCCTTGCGCAGCCGGTTGATCTCCTCCACCATCGCCCGGCTCGCCTCGACGTCCAGGCAGCGCACGGGCGACTCGTCGACCTCGGCGAAGTCCCGGGGCGTCAGGTCGTCGCGCCGCGGAGCCGAAACCCCGGTGATCTGGATGACGTGGGAGAAGACCTCGACGCCCACCGCCCGCAGAAAGGCCTTGGCGACCGCGCCGCCGGCGACCCGGGCGGCGGTCTCGCGGGCGCTGGCGCGCTCGAGGATGTCGCGCACGTCGGTCAGCCCGTACTTCTGGGTGCCGACGAGGTCGGCGTGACCGGGACGCGGGAGATGGACCTCGGCCGTCTCGCCGTCGACCGGCCACGGGTTCATCCGCTCCTCCCAGTTGGCGAAGTCCCGGTTGGCGACCTGGAGGGCGATCGGCCCGCCGAGCGTCCGGCCGTGACGGACTCCGGCGGTGACGTCGACGCGATCGCGCTCGATCTTCATCCGGCCGCCGCGGCCGTGTCCGAGCTGGCGGCGGGCGAGGTCACGGTCGAGCTGCGAGCGGTCGAGCGGGAGGCCGGCGGGCATGCCCTCGATGATGCAGGTGAGCCCGGGGCCGTGCGACTCGCCGGCGGTGGTCAGCGTCAGCGCCATCGTGGCTTCACTCCGTGGAAGCGCCGCCCTCGGCCGGCGACTCCTGCGCGTCGATGCCGGGGATCCGGACGCCGGTGCCTCGGCACCACGGGCAGGTGACCTGGTGCTGGGTCCCGCCCAGGCCGGAGATCAGCCGCCCCGTCCCGCGACAGGGGGTGCATGTCTGGGCGCCCGCGCCGGCGCTGTGCTCGTCGTCCGCCATCGCCGGGCAGGTTAGCTGTCGGTCGATCCGGAGCGCACGGCGGCCCGCATCGTCTCCAGCGAGGCGGCGACGCCGGTGAAGCGCTCGAAGCTGAGCGCGCCCTGGCCGATGAGCAGCTCCAGCCCGTCGACGCTGGGGATTCCGCGCGTGCGGGCCTCGGCGATGAGGGTCGTCACTTCCGCCCCGCGGTAGACCAGGTCGACGACAGCGCCGTAATCGCCGAGGTCGCCCGCCGAGAGGGGCAGCTGATCGAACGAGGAGCTGCCGTCAAGACCGGCCGTCGTGCAGTTGACGAGCACGTCGGCCGGCCCCGGAGCCTCGGCGGGGGTGGCCCCGAGCGCGGCGCACAGCTGCCGGGCGCGCTCCGGCGTCCGGTTCCAGACGCGGACCTCGGCCGCCCCGGCGTCGACCAACGCCCACACGGCGGCGCGTGCGCTGCCCCCCGCGCCCAGGACGAGCGCCGTGCGGCCGGCGGCCGGGAACGGCAGCGCGTCGATGAGCGCCGGGGCGTCGGTGTTGTCGGCGCTGATCGCGCCTCCGGCGAACGTCAGGGTGTTGGCGGCGCCGATCGCCCGGGCCCGCGCGGTGGCCTCGCCGGCGAGCGCAAGCGCCGTCTGCTTGTGCGGGATCGTGACGTTGGCGCCGGCGAAGCCGGCCGCGGGCAGGGCCGGCACCACCTCGGCGAACAGCTCCGGCGGAACCGGCAGCAGCTGGTAGCGCCAGCCCTCGAGCCCGGCGGCGGCCAGTGCCGCGTTCTGGATGGCCGGGGAGCGGCTGTGGCGGACCGGCCAGCCGAGCACGCCGAGCCGCGTGCGCGCGCCGTCAGCAGTGGTTGCGCCGGTCAACCTGGAGCAGGTTGAGGAACTGGGAGTAGCTCGTCGCGAACACGCTGCGATTGGTGCACGGCTTGGTGAAGAAGTACAGGTAGTGCGACTGGGCCGGGTGGGCGGCGGCCTGGATCGCCGCCATCCCGGGGCTGTCGATCGGCGTCGGCGGCAGACCGGGGTGCACGCGCGTGTTGTAGGGCGACGGGTCGTGGAGCTGGGACTCGGTCAGCGGCCCGGTGAAGTTGCCGGTGGCATACCGCGTGGTTGAGTCCAGGCCGAGCAGCATGCCGTCGGCGAGCCGGTTGTAGATGACCGAGGCGACGAGCGGCAAGTCATGGGGCGTCGCCGCCTCGCCCTCGATCAGCGACGCGATCTTCAGCACGTCGTAGGCCGTCAGGTGCTTGGAGCGGGCGTACGCCAGGTTGACGCCGGCGAAGCGCTGCTTGAAGTCCCGCAGCTGGTCGGCGACGAGCGCCGAGACCCGGATCGGCTCGACGAGGCGGAACGTGTCCGGGAACAGGAAGCCCTCCAGCGACGCGAGGTGGCGCGGCGCGCCGTAGGCGCGGGGGTCGAGCAGCGGCGAGCTGCGGGTGGCGGCCAGGTAGCTGCCCTTGATCCCCTGCCGGCGCAGGAGCGTGCTGACGTACTGACGGGTGTGGCCCTCGGCGATCGTCAGCTGGCTGGTGGGGACCGCGGGCGGCGGGGTGGTCAGCCTCGTCAGCACCGCGGAGTAGGACATCCCCTGCTGGAGCCGGTAGATCCCGGAGCGCAGCTTGCTGCGGTCGCCGGCCAGGGCGGCGCGGACCTCGAAGAAGAACCCGGACGGGATCACGCCGTCGCGGGCGAGCAGGTCGCCGACATCCGTGGCGCTGGAATGGCCGGGGATGGTGACCGTGATCCGGCCGTGGGGCGAGGTGCCGAACGGCTGGAACAGCTCGACCGCGAACCAGATGAGCACCGCGGCGAGCGCGACCATGATCACGGCGACCATGCGCCCCAGCCACGAGTGCTTATGCGGACGCCCGGCGGGCCCCGCGCGCCGCCGGTCCTCCCCCTGGGCCCGGCGCGGGCCGCGCGGCGGCCGGCTCCGGCGGCTCGGACCCTCGGCCCGCAGGCGGCTGACCCGGCGGGTGCCGGACGGCCGCTCGTCGTCCGGGTGCCGCTCACCGGCGTCGGCGCCGTCGGCAAGCACGTCGTGCTCGACGGTCGGCTGCGGCTCGACGGTCGGCTGCGGCCCGGCGGTCGGCTGCGGCCCGGCGGTCGGCTGCGGCCCGGCGGTCGGCTGCGGCCCGGCGGTCGGCTGCGGCCCGGCGGTCGGCTGCGGCCCGGCGGTCGGCTGCGGCCCGGCGGTCGGCTGCGGCCCGGCGGTTGGCTGCGGCCCGGCGGTTGGCTGCGGCTCGGCCGGTGCGCGGGGCCCCACCGGCGGCAGATGCTGGTCAGGGTCGTTGAAGACGCCGGCGCGGCGGCGTTCACGCTCGCGGCGGGCGGCCTCCCGTTCCTCGGCGGTGCGCTCGCGGCCCTCAGCCATGGACCTCGTCCGGTTGCCGGTGGCGCGCCAGCCAGCCCTCCAGCAGGTGGGCGGCGGCGCGCGAGTCCTCGCTGGCCCGGCCGCCGGTCCGCTCGGCCAGGCGCGTGGTGAAGCGCTCGTCGTAGAGCTCGACGGCAACGGGCAGCCCGCGCTCCAGGGCCGCGGCGAAGGCGCGGGCCTCCGCGGTCTGGGACGAATCCCCTCCGGACAGCGACAGCGGCAGGCCCACCACCACGCGCTCGGCGCCGAGCTCGGCCACGAGGTGGCGCAGGCGGGCGAGACCGCGCCGCGAAGCCGGCTGGGTCACGGGCTCAAGCGGCGTGGCCAACGTGCCGGTGGGGTCTGAGACGGCGCATCCACAGCGCGCCTTACCGTAGTCCAGAGCGAGGACGCGCATCGCCTCAGGCGCCGAGGGCGGCCTCGATGGCCGCCCGTGCGGCCTCGATGGCGGCCGGAAGCTGCTCCGGATCGCGCCCGCCGGCGCGGGCTAGCGTATCGCGCCCACCGCCGCCTCCGCCGACCTTCGCCGCCGCCACCTTGACGATCTCGCCGGCGCGCACCCCACGGCTGACGAGGGCCGGGGCGACGCTGGCCACCAGGTCGACGCGGCCGTCGCCGGCGCGGCCGAGCACGATCGCCGCGTCGCCGAGGCGGCCCTTGAGCCGGTCGGTGAGCTCGAGCAGCGCCGATCCGTCGGCCACCTCGACGGCCGCGGTCAGCACGCGCGCGCCGCGGATCTCGGCGGCGTCGGCGATCAGGCGCTCGAGGTCGACGGCGCCGTTGCCCGCCCGGGCGGTCCGCACCGCCTTCTCGAGCTCGCGCACGCGCTCGGACAGCTTGTCGACCCCCTCGGCGGCGCGGTTCGGCGGCACCCTGAGCCGTTCTGCCACCTGCTCCAGCTCACGGTCACGCTCGCGGGCCAACCGGACGCCCTCCGGGCCGGTGATCGCCTCGATCCGGCGTACGTTGGCGGCGCTCGAGGTCTCGGTGAGGATGCGGAACAGGCCGATCTCCGACGTGGTGCGGACGTGGGTGCCGCCGCACAGCTCGCGGGAGAACGAACCGTCGCCGACCTCGACCATGCGGACGACGTCGCCGTACTTCTCGCCGAACAGGGCCATCGCCCCCAGACTCTTGGCCTCGTCGAGCGTCGTCGTCAGGGCCCGGACCGGGTGGCTCTCCAGGATCCACGCATTGACGTCGTCCTCGACCTGGCGCACCTCATCCGCGGTCAGGGCGCTGGAGTGGGTGAAATCGAAGCGCAGCTTGTCCGGGCCGACGTAGGAGCCGGCCTGGTGGACGTGGTCGCCGAGCCGGCGCCGCAGCGACGCGTGCAGGAGATGGGTGGCGGTGTGGTTGCACGCGGTGGCGTGGCGGGCGGCCCGGTCGACGTGGGCGATGACCCGCTCGCCGGGCTCGAACGCGCCGTGCTCCGGCTGCAGGCGGACGACCTGGTCGGTCCCCAGGCGGATGACGTCCGTGACCAGCGCCCGGCAGGTGCCGGTCTCGCACTCCAGGACGCCGCTGTCGGCGACCTGGCCGCCGCCGGTGGCGTAGAACGGGGACTCCAGCAGCTTGACGAGCACCTCGCCGTTGTCGCGGCCGACCGCGCCGATCGTCGTCGCGGCGTCGATCGTCTCATAGCCGACGAACTCGGTGGCAAAGCCGGCGCGGCCGGAGAGGGCGACAGCGCGCTCGCGCAGCTCGTCGCCGGCCTGCCCGCGCTGCGCTCCGGCCCGGGCCCGAGTGCGCTGGTCCTCCATCAGCACCTCGAACCCCGCCTCGTCCACGCCGAGGCCATGCTCGGCGACGATCTCCAGCGTCAGGTCGATGGGGAAGCCGTACGTGTCGTGCAGGAGGAAGGCGTCGGCGCCGGAGATGCCCTCGGCGCCGTCGTCGCGGGCGCGGGCGATGAGCTCGTCCACGCGCTTGAGCCCCTGCTCCAGGGTGCGGCCGAAGCTCTCCTCCTCGGCGGCCATCCAGCGGCGGACGAGATCATGCTGGTCGCGCAGCTCCGGATACTGGTCGGCCATCAGCTCGGTGACGACGTCGGCGTAGCGGTGCAGGAAGCCGGGGTCGAGGCCGAGAGAGCGCCCGTGCTGGATGGCGCGGCGCATGACGCGGCGCAGGACGTAGCCGCGGTCCTCGTTGGACGGGACGACGCCGTCGGCGAGCAGGAACGTCATCGCACGGGTGTGGTCGGCGAGGACCCGCAGCGAGCGATCGGTGGGGAACTCGGCGCCGTAGCGGCGGCCGGAGAGCTCCTCGCCGAGCGTGATGAGCGGCGCGAACTGGTCGGTCTCGAACACGGTCGCCTTGCCCTGGAGGATGCAGGCCATACGATTGAGCCCCAACCCGGTGTCGATGTTCTTGGCCGGCAGCGGGGTCAGGACGTTGACCGGGTTCTGGTCCATCTCCATGAACACCAGGTTCCAGTACTCCAGGAAGCGCTCGTTGTCGCCTCCGGGGAGGTCGTCCGCCTTCCCGTGGTCCACGCCGCGGTCGAGGTACAGCTCCGAGCACGGTCCGCAGGGGCCGGTCGGGCCCGCCTGCCAGAAGTTCTCCGACCGCGGGCACTCGACGATCCGTTCCTGGGGGACGCCGATGTCCGTCCAGGCGTTGATCGCCTCCTCGTCCGGACCCAGGCCGAGCTCCTCGTCGCCCGCGAAGACGGTGATCCAGATGTCGTCCGGATTGAAGCCGAAGCCCTGGGTCGACAGCTCCCAGGCGAACCGCGTCGCTTCGCGCTTGAAGTAATCGCCGAACGAGAAGTTGCCGAGCATCTCGAAGAACGTGAGGTGCCGGGTGGTGGTGCCGATGATCTCGATGTCCGGCGTGCGGAACACCTTCTGACAGGTGGTGACGCGCCGGCGGGGCGGCGTCTCGGTTCCGGCAAAATACGGCTTGAGCGGGTGCATGCCGGCGACCGTGAACAACGCGGACGGGTCGTGCTCGGCGGGCACCAGCGAGCCTGACGGCAGCCTCAGGTGCCCGTTCTGCTCGAAGTACTCGAGAAACGTCCGGCGGATCTCGTCAGAGGTCATGGGGGTTGCAGTGTAGGCGGGGTCAGGCGCGCGTGATCGTGCCCCAGCCGACGACGAGGTCGCCGTCCATCAGGCACGCCAGCTGCCCGGGCGCGGGTCCGTCGGCCGCGTCGTCGAGGCTGAGGGCCAGGGTGCGGTGACGCCCCGCGGCGAGGTCGTCGAGGACGTGCGCGCGCAGCGGCCGGGAGCGGTAGCGGAGCTTGACCCGGTCGACGCGGGCGCCGTCGCGGTGCAGGCGGGCCGCGCGGATGGCGACCCGGTCAGTCCGCAGCTCGTCCCGCGTGCCGACGACGACCGTGGCGGTGTCCGCCCGCTTGTCCAGGACGTACAGCGGCTCGGAATGGTGGATGTGCAGGCCGCGGCGCTGGCCGACGGTGAACAGGTGCTGTCCGTCGTGGGTGCCGATCCGGGCGCCGTCGGTGGTGATGATGTGACCCGGGTCGTTGGGGATGCTGCCGTGGCGGGCGAGGAACCGCTGGCGGGTGGTACCGGCCAGGAAGCACAGGTCCTGGGAGTCGGCCTTGGCGGCGACGGGCAGGCCGGCGTCTGCGGCGATCCGGCGAACCTCGGCCTTGTGGAGGTCGCCCAGGGGGAAGCGCAGCCGGGCCAGTGAGGCCGGGTCCAGCGCCGCGAGCATGTACGTCTGGTCCTTGGCCGGGTCGGCGGCGGCGCGCAGGAGCGGACCGCGCGCGTGGTCTTCTTCAGCGGTACGGGCGTAGTGGCCGGTGGCGAGCGCGGCGCAGCCGAGGCGGTCGGCGAGTGCGAGCATCGCGTCGAGCCGCACGTGGCCGTTGCAGCCGACGCAGGGGTTGGGGGTCTCGCCGCGCGCGTAGCCGGTGATGAACGGCTCGACGACGCCGGTGCGGAACTCCTGCCTGAGGTCGATGGTGAGGTGCGGCAGGCCCATCTGATGGGCGAGGGCGCGGGCCTGGGCGACGGCCGACGCCGAGCAGCAGCTGCGCTCGGCGTCGTTCTCCCGGTCCGCCCACAGCTCCAGCGTGACGGCGACGGTGGGGCCGCTGCGCGCGGCGAGGTGGGCGGCGACGGCGCTGTCGACGCCGCCGCTCATGGCGACCAGGGTCGCGTTGGGGGTGTGCGGGAGCCGCGCGTCGGCGCGGACCGCCGTGCCGAGGGCGCGGGCCAGCCCCTCGGCGGCGACGTCGGCGGCGTGGCGCTTGGCGGTGCTGAGGCCGCCGAGCTCGTCCGCGATCTGCGTGGGGCCGATCCGGGCGGCCTCGAGGATAGGCGCGTTGCGGACGAGCGTGACGGCGGCGCTGGCGGCGGCAGTCGTGGCGCCGCAGCCCCGGGCGGTGAAGCCGGCGTCGATAACGCGGTCGTTCTCGACCGCGATGGAGAAGGTGACCTCGTCGCAGCAGGCGCCGCCGCCGGTCGTGACGGTGTGGCCGTTGAGTGGGCGATGGCCGTGGCCCTGCGGGGAGGTCAGGTGGTGCTCGAACGCGAGCGCATCCATGCGCGCGAGGATAGAGCGGGGTGAATGGCTCAGCGGCGGACGATGGCGACCGGCATGGTGCCGAGCTCCACCCGCATGAGGCCGGCGACGACCGACGGGTCGGCGTCGGTGATCGCCCGCACCTCGTCCTCGGCCTCGCCCTGGATGACGCCGAGTCCCCACGCGCCGGTGCTGTCCCGGACCGGTCCGTAGACGAGGATCCGCCCGGTCTTCATGAGCTGCTCGTAGTAGGCGGCATGGGCGGCCATGACCGCCCCCTCCTCCTCCTCGGACATGTCGTCGGCGAATGTCGGCCGCGGCGGTATGAGGCGAACGACGTAGTGGTCGGTGGCGCGCTCGATGTCCATGGCCGCCGCAGCCTACACCGGACGTGTGGCGACTGACGTACCCCTACGGTAGGAGAGTTGCATCACGCCCCTGGCTGGCGGAGGCGGAGGCCGAGCTCGCGGAGTTGCAGGTCGTCGACGGGGGCGGGGGCACCGGTCAGCGGGTCGGCGCCGCTCGTCGACTTGGGGAACGCGATGACCTCGCGGATGTTGTCGCGGCCGGCGAGGAGCGCGACGATCCGGTCGATCCCCATCGCGATCCCGCCGTGGGGCGGCGCGCCGTAGCGCAGGGCGTCCAGCAGGAAGCCGAACCGCGCGTGGGCGTCCTGCTCGTCGATGCCGATCAGCTGAAGCACCCGTGACTGGATGTCCACCCGGTGGATACGGATCGAGCCACCGCCGATCTCGTTGCCGTCGAGCACGAGGTCATACGAGCGCGACAGCAGGCTGGCCGGGTCGTCCATGTCGGCGACACCTGCCGGGCGGCCACCGGCCGTCGCCGGCGCGGTGAAGGGGTGATGCTCGGCGTCCCATCGACCCTCGTCCGGCCGATAGGTGAACATCGGAAACTCGACCACCCACCGGATGTCATGGGTGCCCTCCGGCACGAGTCCGAAGCGGCGGGCGAGCTCCAGGCGCAGTGCGCCGAGCGCTTGGGCGGCCACCGGCGCCTGGTCGGCGACGATCAGCAGGACGTCACCGGTACGGCCGCTCAGTGCCTCGGTCACCGCCTCCATCTCTGCCCCGGTCAGGAACTTGGCGATCGGCGATCGCCACGGGTGGCCGTCGGTCTGCTCCTGGACGAACGCCCACACCAGGCCCTTGGCGCCGTGCTGCTTGGCCAGCTCGGTCAACGCGTCGAGATCCGAGCGGGCGAGCTCGCGGCGGCCGGCGTTGATGCCGCGGACGACGCCCCCGCCCTGCAGGGCGCCGGAGAAGACCTTGAACTCCGTGTGGGCGAGCGCCGCGCCCAGATCGACGAGCTCCAGGCCGAAGCGCGTGTCCGGCCGGTCGGAGCCGAACCGTCCCATCGCCTCGGCGTGGGTCATGCGCGGCCACGGCGGCGCCGGGACGTCGAAGCCCGCCTCGCGGAAGACCGCCCCCATGACCGCCTCGGTGGTGTCGAGCACGTCCTCCTCCTCGACGAACCCCATCTCCAGGTCCAGCTGGGTGAACTCCGGCAGCCGGTCGGCCCGGGCATCCTCGTCGCGGAAGCAGCGGACGATCTGGTAGTAGCGCTCAAAGCCACCGACCATCAGGAGCTGCTTGAACAGCTGGGGCGACTGGGGCAGCGCGTAGAACGATCCGAAGGCGATCCGCGCCGGCACCAGGAAGTCCCGGGCGCCCTCCGGAGTCGAGCGGGTGAGGAACGGGGTCTCGATCTCCAGGAAGTCGCGCTCGTCGAGCACGCGTCTGATGGTGCGGATCACCTCGTGGCGCAGCGCGATGGCCTGCTGCATCGGCGTCCGGCGCAGGTCGAGCGCGCGGTGGCGGAGCCGGAGGTTCTCGTCGACGGCGATGTCCTCGTCGACGGGGAACGGCGGCGTCTCGGCGTCCGACAGGATCTCCAGGTCCTCGACGACCAGCTCGATCTCGCCGGTCGGGAGATGGGGGTTGACGTTCTCCGGCGCGCGCTTGGTGATCACCCCGGACGCCGTGATGACGTCCTCGGACCGGAGCTTGTGGGCCTCGGCGTGGGCCTGCGGGGCGGTCTCGGGGTTGAAGACGAGCTGAAGGATCCCGGACCGGTCGCGCACGTCGATGAAGATCAGGCCGCCGTGGTCGCGGCGGCGGTGGACCCAGCCGGAGACGCGGGCGAAGCTGTCGGCGCGCCGCGCGTCGAGGTCCCCCACCCAGCTGTCGCGATAGATGTTCGCCCGGGGAGCCTGTCTCACGCCAGCCGGCTCCCGCGCAGGATCGCCGGGATGACGGCTGCCGGCTCGAGCTGGACCTGCTCGCCGGATTCCATGTTCTTCAGGCTGGCCTGGGTCATGTCCTCGATGATCGCAACGTAGCGCGCGCGGATGCGGTCTGCGTGCTTGAGCTGTCCCTTCAGGCCGCGGCCGGCCAGCTCCATCTGGGCGCGCAGGCCGGCGCGGCGGGCCTCGTGGGCGAGCTCGAATGCGGTCCGGGCGGCCGCGCCGTTCTCCGACGGAGCCAGCGCGACGTACAGGTCGACGAGGCCCGGGGCGACCGGCACGTCACCGGCGGCCAGCAGCATCCGCTCCACTCCGGCGGCCCACCCGGACGCCGGGGTCGGCGCCCCGCCGAGCTGCTGGATGAGCCCGTCGTAGCGCCCGCCGCCGCCCACCCCGGACTGGGCGCCGAGTGCGTCGGAGGTGAACTCGAACACCGTGCGCGTGTAGTAGTCGAGCCCGCGCACGAGCGTCGGATCCAGTTCGTACGGCTGACCGGCGTCGTCGAGGAGCCGGCGGACGCGGTCGAAGTGCTCGGCGTCCTCGGGCGCCAGGCGGTCGAGGAGCAGCGGCGCGTCGCGCATCGTCTCCTGGGTGCGGCGGTCCCCTGCGTCGAAGGCGCGCATGGGGTTGAGATCGATCCGGGCCACGACCTCCGGGGACAGGCCGTCCTCGTGCGCGCGCAGAAACGCCCTCAGCTCCTCGCGGTACTCGGCCCGGGTCTCCGGCGTGCCCAGGCTGGAGAGACGCAGCCGCACCCCTTTGACGCCGCTCGCGGCCAGCAGCTCGGCCAGCAGGAGGATGAGTTCGGCATCGGTCTCAGGGCCGGCCGAGCCGATCGCCTCGGCGCCGAACTGCCAGAACTGGCGGTAGCGCCCCCGCTGCGGCGCCTCGGCGCGGAAGCAGCTGCTCAGGTACCAGAGCTTCACCGGCTGGGCCAGCTTGTGCATCCCGTGCTCCAGGTAGGCGCGGCAGATCGGCGCGGTGACCTCCGGGCGCAGCGTCAGCGACCGCCCGCCGCCGTCGTCGAACGTGTACATCTCCTTCTGGACGATGTCGGTGGCCTCCCCCACTCCGCGCGCGAATAGGTCGGTGGCTTCGAACGTGGGCGTCTCGATCCGGCCGTAGCCGGCGGCACCGAGGATCCGCCCGGCCTGCTCTTCCAGCATGGCCCGGCGCTCCGCATCGGCGGGAAGCACATCGAACGTGCCCCGGGGGGCCTGGAACGTGCTCACGGGTGAGCTCCGGGACTACGAATGGTGCGCGAGCTCGCGCAGGAACGGGTTCGTCTCGCGCTCGGCGCCGAGCGTTGTCAGCCCCATGTGACCCGGGTAGACGGTGGTCTCGGCCGGGTAGGCGTCGAGCAACTGCTGGATCGAGGACAGCAGCGTCGGCCAGTCCCCGCCGGGGAGGTCGACGCGGCCGACCGAGCCCTGGAAGAGGACGTCGCCGGAGAACAGGGCACCGTGCTCAGCCAGCGCGTAGGCCACGTGCCCGGGGCTGTGCCCGGGGACGAAGCTGACCTCGAACCGCAGCCCGGCCAGATCGAGCGTCTCCCCGCCGCTGACGGTCTCGTCGGCGTCGTAGCTCTCAAACGGGCCGAAACCGGGCCAGCGCACGTACGAGTTGATGTCGGCCAGGACCTGGATCTCCAGCTCCGGGCAATAGACCGGCGCGCCCGTCGCCCGGGCCACCGGCGCGACGGCGCCGACGTGGTCGAAGTGGGTGTGCGTCAGCAGGATCGCCTCGACGGTGGTGATCCGGAGCGCATCGAGCGCCTCGAGCAGCCGCTGGGCCTCGTCGCCCGGATCGACGATCACGGCGCGGTCGGCCCCGGGCAGGCGCACGAAGTAGCAGTTCTCCTGCACCGGGCCGACGGTGAACATGCGCGCGTCGATCATGGCTTCTGCCGGGCCCGCTTGGCCATGCGCCTCCGGTAGAGGAAGTTCTCCAGGTAAAAGCCGGAGGGCACGTAGATGGCCAGCGCCAGAATCGCGAACAGCAGCGACGGCACGATCTTGAACTTCGAGGTGACCAGCAGCAGGATGAACATGAACCCGGAGGCGAGCAGCGCCCGGTTCCACGACGCCTTCCAGGTCGGCGGCTGGTTCAGCCGCGCCTCCCGCGCGCGCTGGCGATCCTGCTTCTTGCGCTCGTCCTTGGTCGGCGGGCGCCCGGTGCGCCCGCGCACCTCGATGCCGCCGGCGGCGTTCCCGCGGTGCTTGGTCCGGCGCTTGCGCTTCGTCTGGGCCATGGCTTTCGGCTACAGAGCTTATTCGGTGCGAGCCCGCCTTTGCAGCGAATCCTCGATCGTCGCGTAGCCGCGCAGGGGAACATCGTCCGGGAAGCCCGCGAACGCCGCCCGGGGCGCCAGGCCGACGAGCTCGGCACCGGCGACCGGCGCGTGCCGGGCGACGGCGGCCACCACCTCTCGCAACGGGGTGGCGAGGTGGTCCTCGACGTTGGTCGAGACCTGGGCCAGGCCGGACTCGTTGAGCCACAGGCCGATCGCCCGCAGGCCGGTCAGCCCCTCGGCCCCGCTCTCGCGGATGAGGCCCGCGATCTCCCTGGCAGTTTGGAGGGTGGCCGGCGGTTGCAGCTCGACGTTGAAGGCGACCAGTGGCGGCCGGGCGGCGACGAGCACCGCCCCGGCGGTGGGGTGCAGCTCCGACGGGCCGAAGTCCGGTTGGAGCTCGCCGGAGGCGATCCGCCGGGCCAGCTCGGCCGGCCCACCCCGGCGCAGCTCGGCCCGCGTCCGGCCGCCGGCCAGGATCCCGTACAGGAACACCGGGAGGGCCAGGGACTCAGCGAGCAGATCGGCCAGGACGAGGGCCTCGGCGCAGGCCGCGCCCCGGTCCTCCGGGGCGAGGTAGATGATGGCCGCCACGTCGACGGCGCCGACGCGCGGGTGGACGCCCGCATGGGTGTCGATCCGGATCAGCTGGACGGCGGTCGCCGCGCCGTCTCGGACCGCCCGGGCCAGCGCGCCCGGCTCGCCGGCCAGCGTGTACGCGCTGCGGTGATGGTCGACGTCGGAGTGAACATCCAGCAGCCCGGGGCCGAACGCCGCGCCGATCCGGGCGATCGCTTCGGCATCACGCCCCTCGGAGATGTTGGGGTACGCCAGCAGCGTCGTCATGAGCGCGCGGGATCATAGGTGTCGCCCCCTCACCGGTAGACTGGCCGGTCCCTCGCCGGAGTAGCTCAGTCGGTTAGAGCAGCGGAATCATAATCCGCGTGTCGGGGGTTCGAGTCCCTCCTCCGGCATTCAGCTAATTCGGGCAAATCCCTGGAAATACGGCAGATGTAGATCGTAGGGACTGGATGGCATCGGTGCCCAACCATCCCCTACAGATATCAGCGGCGCTGACAGTCCTGTCCATATTCCTGTCCACATTTCAGGGCTCTAAGTGACCGATTTCGGCGGCGAGGTAGGCCTCCAGCTTCTCGCGTGCGGTGGTGCCGCGCGGAACCGGCAGATTCTTGATGTAGCGGCCGGTCGTCACGAGATCCGCGTGCCCCAGGTACTCCTGGATCTGCTTGAGGTTGTAGCCGGCCGCCATCAAGAAGCTGGCGTACGTGTGGCGGGCCTCGTGCAGCGTCACGCGGGCGAGCCCGGCTCGCTCCCAGGCGCCGTCCGCGCGGGCCTGCCACTTGCCCGAAAGCACCGAACGCTTGACGATCCGCCCCGTCGCTGGACGGCGGCGCGCATCCACTCCTCACGCAGGATCTTCTTCAGCGGACCGACACGATCGGGACGCGCCGCCCTCGGGCACTCCACCCCCCACCGTCCTAGCCCCGCCCACGCCAGCGAAGTGGTTAGAGCCTGCGGTCAACCAACCGCTCCAAAGGAGGAGCCATGTCGTCAATCGAGAGGCCACTCGACGCTGCCGGCCACCAGGGGTCGCCGGTGACGATGCCCGGCTACCACCACGGCAGGCCACCCAAATACGAAGGCCGAAGCTTCCCGGCCCCCCCGCCGGTTGAGGAGATCATCGCCCGTCATGCGCGCCACCAGCAACAACGCAGACGGTGCCCGACTGCGAGCGCTGATCATCGTGCTCTGGCGAGCCGGACTACGGATCAGCGAAGCACTCGACCTCGCCGAGACCGACCTCGACCGCGCCCGCGGCGCCCTCACCCTACGCAGAGGCAATGGCGGGCGGCGACGCGAGGTGGGCATGGACCGGGGCTCTCAGCTCCAAGGAGGCCGGGACGGACCAACCTACTCAGGAGCTACACCTATGCAGCGCCCGGTATCAGCTGAGCGGGGGCGGCGCCGGCGCCGCGGTCGTCCTCGCGGATGCCGTGGCCTGGTAGAGCCGTAGTCGCAGCTACTACGAGCACGCGGACCGTTGAAATGTAGGCTGAAGCACGGTGGCAGCCCCCGATCCCGATATTGACGTCTCCCGACGGACCTGGCTCGCCGCCGAGCGGACCTGGCTTGCCTGGTGGCGAAGTGGAATCGCAGTCGGCGCGGTGGCGCTCGCGGTCGGTCGATTGCTGCCCGGTTTAGCGAAAGGCGCGCACTGGCCGTTTCGGGTGCTCGGCATCGGCTACGGCTTGCTGTCGGTCGCCATCCTCCTGATCGGCGCCATCCGCCAGGGACGCGCGGCCTCAGCACTTCGCGAGGGCACATTCGATGAACTCAGCTCTCCTCTCGTGGCCTGGCTGACCGCGGGCGCGGTGGCGCTCTCGGTCGCCGCGACCATCCTCGTCGTGGCCGCGATCTGACCAAGAGCCCGCAACCTGTCCAACGGCATCAAGAGCCGATGTAGGCCGCCGTCGGAACGCGAGGATCACACTGCCGTCGGTGGAGGAGGTGGCTCAGATAGGACGTTTTGCGCCCGGTCAGGCCCACCCGCGGCCGGCAGGCGCGGGGCCCAAGCCGTGCGCGATGATCGCAGCTTGCGCGTTGCGCGAATAGGAGTCGTGTAGATCGAAAGCTCTAGGGTGCTCGCAAGACGAGGAGGAGCAGTGGAGCGTCACTGCTCCTTCGTCTCGGTGCAGGAGTCGTCAGGCCGCCGCTTCGCACTGCTGAGACTGAGCAGTGGGAGTAGCCCGCTGACGAGAGCCGACGAGGCTGTCGGTCAGCCAAGCGAAGGAGAAGCGGCGGGGCAGAGGCTCAGCGCGCGTCCTAAGGCGCCGGCGGGCCCCCCAGACGGGCGGTCCTTTCCGCTCGCGTCTCTCGGAACGCACCAACCTAGCTGAAGCGTTTGGACGACTCCTCTTCACGTTCGGCACGCCTGATCCGAGTGCGCCGGTTTTGAGCTTGGGACCAGCCTGGGGGGTGTGAAGGTGGCGACGGTCTCCTCACGCGACGACCGGCACAGAGCTCGCCGGCGCCTTGGGTTGGAACGGGCTGAGTTCGGCGTGGTCTGAGCTGGCGTGGATATGGGTCGATTCGGGCACCTCGTTCCAGACGCCGGCGACGTCGCCGAGCGGTTCGGAGACGATCAGCCGCGCGTCGTTTGAGAATTGCTGGAGTTCCTTTCTGTCTGGATGTAGTTCGCGTAGCGTCGGAACGTCGGTCGTGTAAAAGAGCGAGCGCGATTTTCTCTCGCTCGAGTAGCGGAACGCCCAGATGCTCTCGCCGTCGGTGGTGGCGACGGTGCCCTGGAAGGGATGAGGGACTCCATGGCGGTCCGCGACCGCTTCGATGAGGCCGATCGCCTCCGCCACGGCGGCCGGCGGGTCGTCCTCGAGGCCGAGGGTGAGGGCGAGGAAGAACAGGATCTCAGTGTCGGCCTGGCCTTTGATCTCCGGAAAAAGCGACGGGTCGACCGCGAGCACGAGATCGCGCTTGATCGTGGCGAGCTCGTTGATGTAGCCGTTGTGCATGAACAGCCAGCGGTCGTGGCGGAACGGGTGGCAGTTGGTCTGCTGCACGGCGCTGCCGATCGCCGCCCGGATGTGCGTGAAGAACAGCGGTGAGCTGATGTGACCGGCCAGCTCTCGGAGATTGCTGTCATTCCAGGCCGGCTCGACGCTGTGGAAGACGCCCGGGGTCGCCGGGTCGCCATACCAGCCGACGCCGAACCCGTCGCCGTTGGTGGGCTCGGCCCCGAGCCGCGAGTGCAGGCTCTGATCGACTAACGAGTTTGTGCCCCCGTAGAGGACCTCTTTCATGAGGATGGGAGAGCCGGAGTATGCGAGCCAGCGGCACATGGGCCGCTCCTTTCTGTCGGGTGGTTGGACGTGTGACCGTTTCTCGCCTCGCTCGCGGTGCGCAGGCGCGGGGCGGTGAACCGGTCAGCAAGCGTCATGACCAGGTGGTCGAGACGCCCGCTGGGGGCGACGAGCGCGTGCTGCCGCTCGGCCCCGTTGGCGGCGGCCAGGCGTGGCACCCGGTCGAGCGCCTCGGCGCACCCGAGCGCGAGCGCGAACGGGCGGCAATCGGCGAGCAGGGAGGCGAGTATCTCTCGCGCGGGGATCAGGCGCCGGGCTTCTGGGTCGATCAGCCGGGCGTCCATCCCGTCTCGCGCGGCCAGGAAGCGGTTCTCGCCGAGAACGTGAGCGCTCGGCACGACCGACGAAGGCTCTCCCTCGAGCTCGAGACTGGCCAGCGACTGGATCAGCGCGACCAACGGAGCTACGTCTCGGACCCGAGACTGGGAATCCATCACCCGCACCTCGACCGTCCCGAGCGCTGGCTGAAGCCGCACGTCCCACCACAGGAAGCTCGGATCGGGGATCGCCGCGGGCGCGATCAGTGCGTCGACGGCCTCGACGTAGCCGGCGTAGTCGGCGAACAATGGCGGCAGGCCCGCGCGAGGGAACGCCTGGAAGATCAATGTGCGGGCGGACGCGAACCCGCTGTCGCGCCCCTGCCAGAAGGGCGAGTTGGCCGAGAGTGCAAGCAGAACCGGGAGGTTCCGGCGCAGACCATTCAGGAGCCGGATCGCGTCCTCCGGCCCCGACACGCCCACGTGCACGTGCAGTGCCATTGTCGGCTCGCGCCGCGCGAGCACGCGCAGGGAGTCCTCGAGAGCGCGGTAGCGCGCGGCGCCCGAGACCTCGGTCTCCGCCCCAACGGTCAACGGATGCGTGCCCGCGGCGGCGACGCTCAATCCCATTGCGCCCAACTCATGCGCGAGCCGGTCGCGCAGCGAGGCCAGCTCGGCCACGACGCCGTCCACGTCCAGGTGGATGCCCGTCACGAGCTCAATCACCGCCGCGTGCGTCTCGGGGAACGTGCGGTCCGAGAGATCGTCCGAGAGCTGCCCGAGGACCTGGTCACTTGACTGGGCAAGCGACCAGTCAGACGGCTGGAGCAGCATGACCTCCTCCTCGACCCCGAGCGTGTATCGCAGCCCCAGCTCGTCGTTCCAGCGTGCCCACAATGGGAAGCTCCTATGCCGCCGATCGCCGAGCCCGCCGACTGGGTCGCCATCCGACCGCTGATATCTCCGGGCCTTCACCCTCACCGCGCGCCCAGTCGGCCATTTCGCGGCTCGGTCGGAGTGACGCACCCTCCGGCGTCGGCGAGGCCGACCATCCGTTCGACCTCCGCGGCTGCTCGTTCCTCGTCGGCAAGGGCAGCCACGAAGACGTGGTAGCGCAAGGCGCGGTCGCGGCTCTCGGCCGCGAGCCAGGCGTTCCACGCGCGCGTGACCCGCTGCGCGGAGCGCCGCCACTCCACGAGCTGCTGGGTCCGTCTCAGCTTCGTTTCGTCGGTCCCCGCGTCGTTGATGCCGCCGACGCGGGGGTCCTCGTCAGCAGGCTCGTGTCTGCTTGAACGGAAGAACACGCCGTCTCTCCGAGCTGGCGGCGATGCCGAAAACCCCGCGCTCAGTCTGTGCCGGAAATCCGCTTGCCGTACGCGATCAGTCCGTAGATCGCGAGGATGTCGAGCGTGAAGATCGTCAGCGACCAGAACGGGTACGCCGGCATCATCAGCAGCTGCACGATGGAGTTGGCGGCCAGAACGATTACGCCGGTCCACCGTGAGAACTGGTTCTTGACAAACACGCCCAGGCCGACGGCCCACTCGAGCACGCCGATGCACAGCACGACCCAGCCCCAGGTGTTGAGGCTGCCCGCGACATAGTGGGCGTTGGCGGTGAAGAAGTGCGCGTTGCCGATCGCGGCCAGGCCCATGATGAAGTTGATGGTGCCGAGCATCAGCAGCAGCACGCCGGCGAACATGACCCAGCCGTAGCCGCGCTCGTCGTCCTGGGCGTAGCGGTCGTAGTCCGCTGGGGCCTGTGTTGGGGTTGCATGGACAGCCATTGGTCCTCGCTGAGATAGGGGGTTCGGGAGTTCGCGGAGACACCGGCGCCGCGCCGACGTCAGATCTCCGGATTGCTCTACGCGACATCATCGCTGTGGCTGGCCGACCTGTGATCAACTCGCAGCAATGTTCACCCGGGTGATTGATGCTCACCCAGGTGCTGGATCGCACAATTGAGCGAGCGAACCGACGGCGCGGACAGGGGGCCGGGGAGTCCGAGTCGTGCCCTGGACGCCCCGAGAGAAGACGACGGGCACAGCTTCCTCCGCGGGGCGGTGCCCGAAGGCGTATACCTGAGGCTCCGCGGTCAGGTTGGCCAACCCACCCGATCAAGTCGCCGAGGCGGGAGCCTCTCCGACGGAAGCCGCCCGGCCGATGGCATCAGCGAGCGAACCGGCCAGGCCGGTCGACGAGCAGTCCGACCTGTCCGGTCGTCGTCCCACATGCTGCCCCGCGGTTCTCAGGCGACGTCCTAAACGGGAGGCAGAGCTTCGCCTTATGTCGTCTTGCGCCTTTCGACGAAGCTACCGATCAGCAGCCCGATCACTGTGACGAGGTACAGCTGCCCGGTGAGCATCTCGATCACCGCGAGCGCGTGTCCGGCTGGGGTCGCGGCGGAGAAGTCCCCGAAGCCCGTCGTCGTCAGCACCGTGAAGCTGAAGTAGACCCGGTCCCCCTCCGTGCCATTGGTGTGCTGCGCGAAGTACAGGGTGGAATCGACATGCGTGATGAAGCTGATGATCCACGCGAACACAAGGCCGATCGAGAGATAGATCGCCAGGGCGCCGGCCACCGCCTGGACCGTGACGCCCCGCTGGCGCAGCAGCCGGACCACACCGCGGACGATCGCCACCGGGACAGCCGCGGTGACGAGCGCGAGCAGGATCGCCGTGAGCTCCTCGGAGACGGCACCGATCCCCACGCCTAGGGTCAGGACGATCATGGCCATGCCAACAGCCAGGGCGCGGCGATGGCGAATCCGCTCGCGCTCGCGCGAGGTGGCGACCGCAACGACCAGGGCCACGCCCTCGAACGCCAGCGTAACCGCGCGTGACCAGTCCGCGGTCGGTGCCGCGATCACGAACACCACCGCCGCCAACGTGAGCAGGAACACTGCCCCGTACCGGAATTGCGGCGGATGATCGGCGCCGCGCCAACCCTGCGGCTCGACAGCCTTGGGACTGTCTGATTGGACGATCGCGGACCCGAACACGGCGTCGAGCTACCCGACGGCCGCGGTCTGACCGGGATTGGTGATCGCCGCGGGGGCAGCTTTTCCATCGTCGCCGAAGGTGGGCGCCGGTATCCCCGCCCGCGCGTCGCGGCGTGCATCGAGCACACGCACCGTGATATAGGCCACCGCAACCGCGACGATGATCAGCGGCGCGGTCGAGAGTCCGGCCTGGGAGACGACCATCGCCAGGATGACGGACGAAAGTGGAAGTCCGAGCACCGACACCGTCGCGGCGCCCATCAGCGCGGCCACCGCGGGCGTTTCGGCGAACCCGACGTGTGAGGCGAGCAGGCCGGCGACGATCCCGAGGAACATCGCCGGGAACGTCGGGCCGCCGCGACCGCTGCCCATGGAGATGGCGTAGGCGAGCCCCTTGAAAACGATCAGCAGCACGAGCGTGGAGACCGACAGGGTCGCGGCCTGGTTGACGACCTGACCCATCCCGTCCTGGCCGGAGAACAGCACCAGATCAGCGGGCTTCCCGGTGATCTGACCAAAGGCGATCGCCAGCCCGCCGACCACCAGCGCGGCGACCGGGATCACCACCCACGGGCGACGCGTCACGACCTCCTGTGCCTGCTTGGCGATCTGGACGATCAGGAACACGACGACGGCGACCACGATCGCGAGCACGATCGTCCACGCGAACGCAGACACAGTCGGCTCGTGGTAGGCGGGCAGTGACAGTGGCGGGATCGCATACGCGCTCGTGCTCAATCCGGTCAGGGATCCCATGCCGATGAACACCAGCGAGCCGATCCCCGCCGCAAGCAGCCCCGGGAGCAGGATCACCGGGAGCGTGGGCCCGCCCAGCCCCGCGGCCTCGATGATGATGATCGCGCCGACGATCGGCGAGCCGAACAGCGAGGAGATCGCGGCGAAACTCGCAGCCGCGGCCATCAACGCCACGACCTGATCCGGCGCATCCTTCCTAGCCCTGCGCACGGCAAACACCGCCAGACCGGTCCCCAGCCCGATCAGCGGCGCCTCAGGACCGAGCACCATCCCGAGCCCGACCGACGCCAGCGCGGCCAGCACCACCCCGGGCAGCTCGATCGGTTTCGTCGGCCCACCCCCAGCCTTGACACCGTCGGCTGGCTGATGGCCGCCGGTCCCCGGCAGACGAACGATCGCAAACGCGACGAGCACCCCCGCGACCGCGAGCACGGGCAGCGGCCACCACACCGGAACCTTGCCGAAGCCGAGATCGCCGGGCAGCTCCTTGTACACCCACTGCTGCGTGTAATGAATCAGCTCAAGGAACCCCCACGAGGCCACCGACACGCCCACGCCGATCACCGACGCGAGCACCAGCAGCACGCGATAGTTCTTGCTCCGCAGCAGCGCGCCCGGATCGACCGGCCTTGCCGCCTGCGGAGTGGGGGGTGGATCGATGGTGTCACTCATCGCCAGTCACCCGCACACCGGGACTTGAACCGGCGGTTCGACGACGTTCCAGCGACGAGTGCAGTCGGGCAACCAAGACGCCTATGGTCCACGGAACGGAAATCTGATCCAGAACATCGAGTAGCGACGCTGCTATGAGCCCCGCGACTCATGTTTGGCCCTACCGTGGTTCTGCTTCTCACGGCTTGTAGTTGCTGTACGGACCTCCGACGCGGTCGTAGGTGTTCCCGAGCTCGTCTTGGGTGATCGTGACCGCGCCGTTGTCCGCCATGAGGACCAGGTCCTTTTCGAGCACCTCGGTGCGGAACGTCCAGCCCGGCGCGGGCTTCAGCCGGCTGCCGAGGTCCTTCAGGCTCTCGTAGCTCTGCTTTGGGTCGACGATCAGGCTGGCGGACTTCATGCAGTATGTATCGCCGCTCGGGTCGTCGAGCAGGAACACGCGTGAGCCCTTGTTGATCCCGAGCTGCGTGTCGCGCTTGCCGTGGATCTGCTTGTACGCCACGCTTTCGTGCTTGCGCATCTCCTTCGGCACGTTGAGCCACATCACCCACCGCGCCTTGAGCCCGTTGAAGTCGCGCTCTTTCGCGACCATCACCTCCACCCAGTCAAGGGTCCAGAGCCTCGGGCCGTTCTTGAAGGCGCCGAGAATGTCGTACTGCTCCTTCAGGGCGTCCACATCGACCTGGTCGAGCACCGCTTGGGGGCAGGTATCCCCGGTTCCGTCGGGGTCGTTCAGCCCGATCGTGTTGTAGATCCCGGCGTTCAGGTCGTGGATGATCGCGTGCCCGCCGATCAGGAAGATCTCCGTGTACCGCTGTCCGCGAACGTTGTCGAAGCGCATCAGCTTCGCGTCGGTGTCGTCCTGCGGCAGCTTGGCGGAGAACAGCTTTTCGGCTGAATGAATGACGTTCATGTTTCACCTTGTCCTTTGGTTAGCGTGGTGCTCACCGCACAGGTTGGATCGGCGGGCATTTCCAGGTCGCGTCGATGACTTCGGGCCGGGGCCGGTACAGGCGCAGGATCACGAACCACTCGCCGTCGTCCGGTGAGGGCAGCCAGTTCGCCTCCTCGTCACCGCCGGGGGACTTGGACTGCAGGTAGATCGTCAGTCCGCGGTCGGCGTCCTTGTTCAGGCCGGCGGTGCGGTCGCCGATCGAGTAGCGGTTGATCGGGTTGGGGACGAGGTTGAGGTCGGTGCCGTACATCCCCAGCGACCAGAACGAATCGACCGGCGGCATATCGTCGGCGGCGAAACGGATCCGGTAGCGCTTGTCGGCCTGCAGCTTGTCGCCGTTGGCGTCGTCGAAGTTGACCAGGTAGACGCCCTCGACGGGGTCGTTGCACATGATCCCGGCCAATGATTGGTCGGCCGCGCGGAGCAGGTAGTCGTCGCCGTAGCGCCCGATCTCCGGCGGTGGGTACCGCCAGCCGTTGACGATGTTCGCCCAATCGCCGCTCATGAACTGCTGCTTGAGCAGCGCCATCCCGAGCAGCTCGGCCCGCATCAGACCCTGCTTGATGGCGTCGGGCTGCTCCTCGATGTCGAGCCCGGGGCCGATCCCGATCCGCGCGAACTGGTTGAGCAGCAGCGCATGCTCCGCCGGCGGCGGGTTCTCCTCGAGCATCGCGTTCAGCGTCTTGAACGGCCCCAGGGGATCCTGCTCGGGCTCGATCGGCTCGAGCACGTCCCGTCGCTCGCCATGCACGACATCGGCCTTGCCCCACTGACTGAGCGGGGTGAGCACATACTGCTTCTGCAGCTCCTTGACCGTCGCGACGTCAGCATCGCCATTCACCAGCGTCCGTCCCATGACCAGCACCGTCGGGCTCGGTGAATGTGCGCGTGAGGCGTCGACGCCGTCGGGCAGCTCGCCCTCCCAGTCGGGTCCGACGATGGCGAAGCTGGCCGCCTTGGAGCCGGTCGCTCGCTGGCCGATGTAGTCGAAGTTGTCCGATCCGACGCCCATCAGCTCAAAGGTGAAGTACCGCTCGCCCATGTCGGGGTGCGACAGGATGATCGGCTCCTCGCCGACGTCCAGCCACGCGATCGAATACAGCGTGTCGTTGTTCGGGCACCCACCGTCCCGATAGGTCGCGTCCATCAGCTGCGCGGCGTGCCAGAACTCGTTCAGCGCCGCGTAGGGGACGAACTTCGGGTTGCGCGGCTGCGTCACCCACTTGTACCGGGTCTGGGCGTTGTAGATGTAGGGAAACCCGTAGATGAACGCCTGCAGCCCGAGGCTGTAGGCGTACTCGCCGTGCCAGTCCTCGACCTTCCCGCTCACCAACGGCTTGACCGCCGACTTCAATATCGGCGCCGCCTTGGCGAGCTTATGAACGCGTGTAAAGGCCATATCTATCTCCATGTCGTCCGGTTCGTCGGGTGCCGCGAATCAGTGATCTTGCCTGGGCGACCACGGGCCTACGCACCCCCGCCGACGGCGCGTGCGGCGGCGTGTCCGGTCGGTGCGATCAACGCCCCGATGATCCACAGGAACGGGAGCAAGAACCCGATCCAGAACATCCAGTAGTGCCCTTTGCGGAACGTCGCCAAGCCGAAGTAGACCCAGCACGCGACGTACAGGATGGCCAACAGAATCCACAGAAAAGTCATCAGTTCACGGTCCCTTCGCAGTAGTGCCGGCTCCGGCGATCCGTTCGAGCAGCCCCTGGAGATGCGAGGGGGTCGATCATTGGCCCGCTGATCTCCTTCACGCCGTGATGGGCGCAGAGGGTCACGCCGTCGAACGCTGACGCGCAGCGTGGTCCCAGTTCTCCTTCGATCGCGATGCGGTAGCGATGCGGCGACATGCGAACTACCATGACGCACGATGGTCGCCGTTTGGGCCGGGTGGGCCGAGGATCACCCGGGTGATTCGCGCCCCTCGAGCAGGCCGAGCGCCTCGGCGCGCGCAACCGCGTCCGCTCGCGACGTAGCGTCGAGCTTGCGGTACAGCTCGCGCGTGTGGCTCTTGACCGTGTTCAGCGAGATGTAGAGCTGCGCGGCGACGTCGCGTCGGGGGACACCGGTCACGAGGCACCGCAGCACAGCAAGCTCGGCTGGGCTTGGTTCCTCGACGAGGTGGCCGTTTCCGGCATTCGCTCCTGCGATGGTCAGGTCACGCTCGATGGAGGCCGCGACTGCAGGTAGCCGCCCCGGGTCGGGAAATCCCGCGATTCCCCTTTGCGCGCGTTTGAGAACGCGGGCGGCGCTTGTCAGCCGCGATCGAGCGATGCGGATCTGCGCGAGCACGAGCAGGGCGTGCACATGACCGACGGTGGGCTGAGGCGAGCGTCGCAGACGCTCGCCGCGCAACGCCTCGCGCTCGGCCTCGTCGAGACGTCCCGCAGTGATCAACGCTAAAGCAAGCCCGAGGTGCGCCAGCGATGCAATCCAAGAATCCGCTTGGAATCGCGTTCGCGCAAAGCCAATCGCCTGAGAAGCCCACGCCTCTGCGCTCTCGGTTCGCCCCTGCTCGGCGTCGACCAGGGCGAGCACCCCAAGGTTTCCGAGATGGCCGTCGGGGACGTCCGGCGCATCGGGGCGTTCGACGGCCTGAAGCGCGACGCTGCGCGCTTCATCGAGATCGCCGGCGAAAAACAGCGCTTGCGACAGCGCCGCCAGGACCCCGACGGTCAGGACGTCGGCGCCCGCCCGAGCGGCCGCGACCGCGCGACGAGCGTGGCCAACCGCGGCACCCACGTCGCCGTGCAGGATCCCGTTTGCACGGGTGACCTCCACGATCGCCTCGGCGTAGGGCGACCATCGCTCCGGCCGCTCCCGCCGCGCGCGCTCGGCCACCGCAAGCAGCCACTGAACCTCAAGCTCGGGGCGCGCGAGCAGCGACGCGGCGACCGCCCCGCCGGCCGCCAGCGAAGGGTGCTCGCGCAGCAGCTCTGAGGGAAGCCACCGCACCCAACGAAGGAACAGCCCGACCTGCCCGCCCCAGACTAACTCTCGATCGTGCTCGACGAGCAGCCCGGCTACCGTCTCGGCGTCCTGAGCGGCGGCCGCGTGCTCGAGCGCGTCCTCGACCAAACCCTGCTCGCGGCACCATGTCGCCGCGCGGCGCCGCAGCGCAGACGCCTCCTCGCGTCCGAGCTCGAGCGCTAGAACCTCGCTGAACAGGTGGTGATAGCGGTACCACTGCTCGTGGGCGTCGGGGGCGACCAGGAACATATTCGACCGCGCGAGCTCCGCCAGCACCGCGGCCGAGTCCTCACGCCCGAGGACCGCGTCGCACAGCTCGGGCGTGAACCGTCCCAGCGCCGCGGTGCGCACCAGGAAGTCCCTGGTCCAGAAGTCGAGCGCGGACAGAACCTCATCGGTCAGATAATCGGCGACCTGCCGGGTGCTGCCGGCGAACGCCCGCACTCCCTCATCGGGGTCCTTGAGGTCGCGAAGCCAGAGCGCGGCCAGGTACAGCCCGGCGGGCCATCCCTCTGTGCGCTCGACCAGCAGCTCGAGGCTCTCGCCGGACAGCTCGATCCCCTCACGCACCATCAACTCACGCGCTTCATCGACCGTGAACACGAGGTCGCGCGCACGGATCTCCCTCAGCCCCCCTCTCGCTCGCAGGCGCGCCATGCTGATCGCCGGGTCAGAACGCGACGCCAGCAGCAGACGCGCGTTGGCAGGCAGCCGCTCGATCGCATGCGCGATCGTACGACGCGAACGCTCGCTCCCGACCGCGTGGACGTCATCGAGAATGATCGTTACCGGACGACCGTACGCCGCCAGGCCGTTCATCAGCTCATCGACCGCCGTCTCGCCTGCCGTACCCCGGACGCCGAGGCCGATCAGCGCCGCACGTCCGAGGCCGTGACCGAGTCGCTCGACGGCCGTAGCCAGGTGCGTCCACAATCGCACGGGGTCGTCGTCGGCCGCGTCGAGCGTCATCCACACGACGGCCTCCGGGCGCTCTGCGCACCACGAGCGCAGCAGCGTCGTCTTGCCGTAGCCAACCGGCGCGTCGATCACAGTGAGCGCGGCCCCCTCGTCGCCGTCGAGCAGCTCAAGCAGGCGCGCCCTGCGCAGCACCCGGGGCTGGACCCGGGGCAGCATCAGCTTCGGCTCGACCACTCGCAGCGCTGGCAGAACCGTCTCAGCCGCCTGAACACTCACACCGAGACCCCAATCCCGTGGCGTGGTGCGGCTCGGCGCTGAGCAGTCCGCTGCAGTCGATCAGCGAAGATCGATAGACAATCGCTTCCACAGCGCGGCGAGCCAGGCACGAGTCAACTCCGGTCCGAGGATCAAATCCTTTTCGACGGACCCAGCGTGGCGACCAAGCGTGTCGGCCGCGAACTCGATCCGATACATAAAGCAACTCGACACCGCCAGTCGAATGACCAGCCGATCCAATCGCTTTCACCACGCTAACGCCACCGTCCCCCGCGGATCATCCGAGAAAAGCCGCACGGATTCCTCGGGAAGCTCGCTGATCGCAACACGGGCCGGGCCGAACGCCTCGTCGAACATGTCTTCGCCCAGATCAGGAGCGAGACGAGGCCGCAGCCGAGTTCCGGCTCCGACTCCTCGTTGAGGCTGCCCGCTGAATCCCGCGAGTGGTGACTCCTGTCGCGAAGCAGTTGCTGCGCCGGCGAGTACCTCGACGTCGAGCGGCGAGGATGCGGGCGGTTCAGTCGGCAAGGCCTGGCACGCACCAAGCGCCGCCCCGGCGAGACTCCCAGGCAAGTCCACCCGCTGGCCGAGCGCGCCTTCCAGCAGCTCGTCGACGCCGGGATCGCCACCTGCAGGTGCGTATGAATCACCCGGGTGATTGCTTCTCGACGCCGATGACAGACAGGACGTCTGCAGTGATGATGCGGAGGTCGAACTGTCGTGGAATCCCGTGAATCCCATGGCACGAGTCGTCAATGGAAAGCCCACCAGTTATCTCGAGGAACCTCGCCCGTAGCGACACCGACGCGAGCTCGGGCCCCGCCGCCGTCAAGCCCGGGCGCGTCAAAGCGCGGACAGGGCTGTAGGTCGCGGTCGGCAGGGCATCGTCCGCTTCCAGCTCACAAGTCATGCCAATTGAGGAATCCCCAAACGTCGTGATCCACGACCCGCAGCGTGCCCATCACCTGCTGATGCTCGAGTTCGGGGACCGCAAGGACTTCGACGATCCCAAGCTCGAGTACCGCCGGCTGTTCTCAGAGCTGCTGGGCACGTTCATGCTCGTCCTCGTGGCCGCCGGCGGGGGGATTCTTCACGCCAAGGGCCAGATCAGCCTCGCCGCGGCGGTCGTCGCGCCCGGGTTGATGGTGCTGGCGATCATCCTGTTCATGGGCGCGGTGTCAGGCGCGCACCTGAATCCCGCTGTGTCGCTGGCGTTTGCCGCCCGCGGCGACTTCCCGTGGAAGCGGGTGCCCGGGTACATCATCGTCCAACTCCTCGGCGCGACCCTGGCGTGCCTGTTCTTGCTGGCCGTGTTCGGCAACGTCGAACACCTCGGCGGGACCCTGCCCGGACCCGGCTACCACGACTGGCAGGCGCTGCTGATGGAGATCGCGCTGACCGGCGTGCTGCTCAGCGTGATCCTCGGCACCGCCTCCGCCGCCCAGAACGTCGGCGCGATCGGAGCGCTCGGCGTCGGCGGCTATATCGCCCTGGCCGGTCTGTGGTCGGCGCCCGTGAGCGGCACCTCGATGAACCCGGCGCGCTCGTTCGGCCCGGCGCTCGTCAGCGGCGACTGGACCGCCTACTGGGTGTACGTCCTCGGCCCGCTGGCGGGCGCAGCGATCGCGGTCGGGTGCGCGATGATCCTTCGCGGCCGCGGCGGCGATCCGATCTCCCACGCCGCGGGAGCCGGCGTGCTCACCCCAGGACGGGCGGAGGAAGAGGCGAAGCTCGCTCAGGAGATCGACGCTGGGAAGGTGACCCCGTCCGGGCTCGAGCCGACGAGCACCGATACGAACTCGAAGCCGTGAGGACCGCGAACTGATGCGCGCGACGTCGGGAGACCCCGGGATCACCTTCCCTAATGAGGTTCCGGCCAGCCCCCCTGCACGATCGCGTCGCGCCGCCGAGCCGTTTGCCGGGCTGCCGATGGCGCAGGCCGCGCTGAGGTTTGCCCGAGCACGACACGCCGGGCAGCGCCGGGAGATCGACCACGCGCCTTTCATCGACCATCCGATCGAGGTGGCTTGGCTTCTGCGCCGCGACGGCCAGCCGGACGAAGTCATCGCCGCCGGCCTGCTCCACGACGTGCTCGAAAAGACTGCGACCACCAGCGCCGAACTGCGCCGTCGGTTCGGAGCCCGGATCGCGGGCCTCGTCGAGTCAGTCTCAGACGATCCATCGATCCGCGACTATCAGCCCCGCAAGCGCGACCTGCGCGACCGGATCGCGCAGGCAGACCCCGACACGCACGCGGTCTTCGCCGCGGACAAGATCGCCAAAGTCCGGGAACTGGCACTGCTGCCAGCGTCGCAACTCACCGAACGGACGACGCGCGCGAAGGTCGCCCATTACCGTGCCAGCCGCGCGATGCTCCACCGAGCCGCGCCTGAGCTCGCCCTGGTCGACCTCCTCGACGCCGAGCTCGAGCGGCTCGTCGCACCTACCGCCACCACCCCACGTTCGCGGAGTCGACGCGCGGACGAGACCCGACGCGTGAAGGAGAGGGCTCAATGACCGTGGACACCAAGCACGACGGCGCGAGTGGCGGCATCGATAACCGCGGCGGGGATGAGAACATATCGGCTCGGGTCGCTGTTCTTGTCTAGAGATTTGTCGGGCAATCCTGCCGTGGTCGAGCGGGATCTTGTACCGGCAGTCGACGAGTCGCTTTACGCTGAGATAGCTGGCGCAAGACCTGCCCACCCCGAGGCTGGTAGACCGTGGACGACGCACGTCTCTCCCCGCACACGCTCCTGCAGCTCGCGCCCAGGATGCGCACACGGTTTGACGCCGCGGGTCACGTCCTGGTCGGTTCGCCGGACGGGACGATCGTCGATGTGGGGCCGCGGGGCTTCGCGACCTTGGCCTTGTTTGCGCGGCCGCTGGCTCTCGGAGATGCGATCGAGCGGCTCGAAGCCGATGAGCGGGCTCTACTGACTTTGTGCCGACGACGAGCGTTATCGACATGTTGATCGAAGAGGGTGCCCTGGTGCCGCCGCACGCCGGCCGGGATCCCACGCGGGGCTGGGCCGATCCGGTGGAGCATGCGCGCATGCTCCACGAGGACCGGCGGACGGGTGAGTGCCGCCTTCAGGTTCGTTCGAGATCAACGAGGATGTCGTGGTGGAGCCGAACGACCGCGAGCTCCTGTTCGGGGCTGCCATGGCCGTCGCTCGTGCTCAGCCGGTGGAGGGCTCGAACCGCCTCGTCGTCGAGGACTCGCCGGATCCGGCCGACTTGGCGCTGCTCGAGGAACACGTTGCTGCTGCCGCGGTCGCGGCAGCTGGCGTAGGCGCTGAGCAGGAATTCGGGATCTTCCTCCGCGACGACGACGGTCGCGTCCTCGCCGGCATCTCCGGGATCGTCTGGGTGGGTACTGCGAGCTGCCAGGCGATGCGGGTCGATGAGTCGCTGCGCGGTCGGGGGCTAGCAGCGCGAGCGCTCGTCGCCGGCGCCGAACACGAAGCCCGGCGGCGCGGCTGCGCGCTCGTCGTGTTTCACGCTTACGACCTCCTGCCGCCTGGACTATACGAGCGGCTCGGCTACGAGACCGTCGGCGTCATCAAGGGGTTATCCAGCCGGCAGCGCAGCCTGCTGGTACCGCAATGACCTGTGAGGCCAGCGCGCTCAGAGTCCGTGCCGCTGTGACCTAGCTGAGTCGCCGCGGCGCTCCCCCAAGCCCAGACTCCGGGGGCGCGGCTGTTTCACATGGAGGGGTGGGAACGCGGCGGCGTCCGGAGATCTCGGACGCGGTGAGTGTCTCCGAGGTCTCCACGAGCGCGCGGTGCCGACCAGCCGTCAGCGGTCAGGAGGTGCTGGCTTGCGCGCCGGTGGGACGGCGCGCGGCGGTGAGGGTTGCGCTCATCTTGATCGCCCTGACAGCGCCGGTCGCCCCGGCTTGCAGGGTGACTCCGATTGAGACCGCGAACAGGCCAAGGATGAAGACGAGCACGGCGCTTGATCCGAGCGCGAGGATGCCGAGGCGTCCGAGGAGGTAGGGCGGCGTACACACGGTCATGCTGAGGGCGCCGCCGACCGCGGTGCTTGCAAGCTTGTCGCGTTTGGACTGCTTGGGTGGCTTTGAGCCGATCAGGCGCGCGGGCACGGCCACATAGGAGACCATCATCAGCCCAACCACGATCCCCAGTGAGATGGTGAACCAGGGCTTTCCCCATCGGGTCACGACGATCGTCGAAAACGCCAGCATGGCGCCGACGACGACGCCATAGGCCATGATCGTCTTCAGATGTTCCCGTGCCTGCGCGAGGGCCGGCCGGACCTCGGGGCGGCCGGGTTGCGAGACCGCGAAGGCGAACACGGCGTTGAGGAAGAAGCTCGCAACCGTGATCGCGATGATCAGCAGGCCGACGGGGATCAGAATGGGGCCGCGCACGACGGTGAAGGATTTGTCGTGCAGCACGTGCGCCTTGAGATCGAACATCGCCAGCCAGATCCACATCGCCGGGAGGATCTGCACGAGCGTGAGCCGCCAGTTGGTGACGAGCAGCCTGAGTCCGTTGAACAGCATCACGAACGCGCCGACGGCGAACGCGAGCGGGGCGAACACGCGCCGCGACTCGCTGAGGCGGAGGATCGCCTCCTCGATCTTGGCCTCGTCGTTGTCCTGGATGGCCCGCACGAGCGACCCGATACGCGCCAAGAGCGCAGCGAACCGCCGCTCGCTTCGGCGGCTCGAGGCTGCTGAAGAGTTGTTGCCCTCGGTCGGGCGGACGGTGGGCGACTGAGGCGTCGTGGCGTGCGCCAGGTCCTCTGAGGCCCGGTCGCCCGGAGGCTCAGTAGCCGCGGCAGAATTCCGCGGGGTGCCGCTCATCAGTCCGTCAGCCATCGTGCTGGCCTCGTCGGGCGATCTGCGCGGCGGGTGGCGGTCATCTCGGCTTATCCTCGTGACGTTGCCCGCCTGTGGTGGGCAGAAGATGACCGTACCGATGGTTAGACGAGAGCCGAGCTCGGCGTGAGGAGGTCCTAATGCCGTGGGCCGCCCTGCTCACGCCCGGACGGACCAGGGCTCCGACAAGTGCCACCATCACCAGAGTGCCGAGAAACGGTGTGTCGCGCGATGATGGTCCCGGGATCCAGGTGAGCAGCTCCCTCGGCCCGGCGGCTCCGAGCATCACGTCAGACCGGGTTGGACCGCCCGGACCCTTGAGCAGCTGATCCGACTTGTCGTGAGCCGCGCTCGCCAGCAAGGCAAGCGCGATCAGCGTCACCTGCCACGACTGCTCCCTCGAGACCCCGAACAACCGCTCCACAGCACGGTGGCGAGCCTCGTCCACCGCCAGGAGCGCGACGGTGACGTCCGACACAAGCAGCCTGGCGCCGGCGACGTCCTTAAGCGCGATGTCGAGCTCGCCGCCGGCCGCAGCTCTCGCCCCTGCGGCGACGATCCGCGGGTGCAAAAGCGATCCCGTGCGGCTCGTTCGCCCGTCAGTGGGAGGAATCGGTTCTGGCGCAGGGCTGGTCCGCTCTCGATCACGCCGCGCGAAGCGCGACGTCGGTGACCCGATCGGTCTGTCAGTGCGTGTAGCCAGTCCCACGATGTCCACTCCATATTCATACGCTGATGTCGCGCTCAGCCGACTTTGTCCAGTACCGCCATCGGCCGCAAGGCGACGCATCGGTCAGACCGGCCAACCCATCGGTCCGGCTCGTCGCCGATCCCCAGCCGCCGGCGGGAGAGCGGCGCCGTCTGACTGGCCTGGCGGGCGTCGGGCTGCCGCGTCACGGGAACCCGACGCCGCCTTGCCGATCAGGCTGCCGCGGGTGCCCCTGCCGCGGCCTGGACGGCCTCGTCGCTGAGCTCGTGAGCCTCGGGCGCGCCGCCGAGCTCGGTCAACCGGTCAGAGATGACCGGTGCGGTGTCGACGTCGGCCAACACACCGACAGCCGCCTTGCCCGCGGTCAACTCACTGGTGAGACGCGCCTTGTCGGCATCGCTCAGCCCCAGGCTCTTGTGGTGAAGCGCTCCCGCCGCCGCGCCGCCGATGATGCCGACACCGAGAGCCGCCGGGCCCAGCAGCAGCAGCACGCCGCCGACCGCCGCTCCCTTGCCGGTGCTCCGTGCGCCCACCTTGTCCTGCTTGAGCTCACCGTCGGAATCGAGAACCAGGATCCCGACGGCGTCGCCCTCGGTGATCCCCGAGTCCTTCAGCGCCACTGCGGCGTTGTCGGCTGCGAGTTCATCTGGGAAGACGGCCAGTACGAGTTGCTTATCTGACATTGGTGCGTCCCTTCTCTATGTGGTGGGTGCGAGGTGAAGTGCGGGGATGACTGAACGAGGAATCCGACCCGACGTGCACCACCCGCTGCGGGGGGATCGACGAGCCCGGCGACCGTGCTGGCGTAGGCGAGCGCCGCGGTGGGGGCGCGCTGGGGTGGTCGTCATCCGATGTGGGGTGCGCGTTTCGGTCATCGCCGGTTGGTGAGAACGGACGCGGCAATGACGAGGGAGACCGCGACGAGCGCGCCGAGCGCGCCGACCCAGTTGATGCCCGTACTGGCGTGGACGTGATCGGCGTAGGCGACGAAGCCGATCGGCACGGCGATCGACAGGACGAGGAGCGAGGCGCGGAGGATCTCGCGTTTGTCGTGGCCGTGGTCTTTGCGCTGTTTGGCGGCGGCGATCGCCGCGTGCGCGCTGTCGGCGTCGCCGTCGTAGAACAGCAGCGCTCGGCGTCCGAGTTGGCGCGCGTGCGTCTCGCAGCCCCAGGCCATCGCGACCATGAACGTGGCGGGCAACACCCAGGTGGTCACCCAGATCGCCGCTCCGAACGCAAAGCCGATCGTCGCCTTCAGCCATGGGTGCGCGGACTCCTTGCGTTCGTCGGACGGGGCGGACAGGAACCCGCCGAAGATCAGCAGCACGGTGATGCTGTGCACCCAGGTGCGCAGCGACCGTCGCTTGTCCGGCTTCTCCGGGAGCGGAACGTCTTGCACGTTCTCGAGCGCCTCGCGAGCCACATCAACCGTTGGGTGCACGCCGCGCAGCACCAGCGTCTCGGCGGAGGTCTGCAGCTCGCGCGGATCGCGCCCGTACAGCGCCGCGGTGCGCAGCACCATGCGTCCTTCCTCGCGGAGGTAGGAGAGGTATC
>CAWJOS010000002.1:0-108344 GCA_963844555.1 uncultured Solirubrobacteraceae bacterium | reverse complement strand
CTTCCACCGCGCTGTTCCAATCGCAGCGCTGGGAGCAGAGCCTCTCCGACATTCACCATCCATTGCCCGCCGACTCCCTTATCCCACGTTCGAGGGCATGGTCGATCGCGCTCTGCGCAATCATCAGGATACAACTGCAGTTCGCGACAAGCGCGCGCCCGGATCCCGGAAGCCACACCTACGCCTACTTCAACTCCGGCCCTCAACGCTCGTAAAGCGGGCGCCAGCTCGAAGAGCTAACAGCGCTCTGCGCGGGTAGTGCATCCGCCCATGCACAAATCCCTCTCGTAATTGTTCGGAAATCGTAAACCGCCGCAGGGACAACACCCGCCTGTAGCACCCACCCCTCAATCTAAAGAAACACTTCATGTATCCGATGAAACTGCCTGGTTTTAAATAGGAATGGCGTGCGGCCTATTGCTAGGTGAAGACCTCAGATTCCGGGAGGAGTCGAGCGAGGTGAAAATTGTTGCAGTTAAAGCTTGACTCGTGGTCTATAATTCCGGTCCGCGCAAAAGTTCCCCTGCAAGGGATCATTAACGCGGATCTAGGAGACGATCCATGAAACGTGCAATCAGGCTTTCTGTCCTGATCCTCGGATTAGTGGGCACCTATGTCGTTGCTGCCGTCCCGCAGGTTCCCGCCGCGGACGGTGGCCCGATTTTCGTATGCCCACCAAGACAAACAAACTGTCAAAACAACCTGCCACCGCAGTAGATACGGTAGCAGCGGCGACCGCAAGGTCACCAAAGTAACCAGTCGTAACGTTGTCCGTAACTTGGGCCGAAAACTTGGGCTCGCTATCTTTGGGCTGACGGGACTCATACTAACCCGTCAGCCCCTATTTTTTTGGTGGTAGCGAATCGCGATCTCGGCTGGCATGAAACAAAATCTGGGTGCCCCATGTCTCTCGTGTCCTTTGCGAGACATGGGAATTCGCGCTGAATTTGTCACTGAGGTTTGTTTTGGCTTTTCACCGAGATGGCGCGAGCGCCACTTCCAGTGCCCTACGCACGTCCGCCGCATCGTGCACGGGTGGCTGGCAGCTGGTTCCCGAACAGAGCACCGCAAAGGACTTCCCGGACGCCAACTGCGGAAGTATCGGTGGTCGTCGAGCCGACCAAGTTGCCGGTGATCAGCGGCGGCGAGCCGGGCCCGCACCGCCTCCAGGGCATCGGCGCGGGCTTCGTGCCCACCAACCTGCACACCGGCACACTCGACGGCGCGATCCAGGTCACCGAGGAGGACGGCTACGCCTACGCGGTGCGGGCGGCGCGCGAGGAGGGCATCTTCGTCGGCCCGTCGTCGGGCGCGGCGCTCGCCGCGGTCGCGCAGAAGCTGCCGGAGATCCCGGACGGCAGCACCGTGCTGACGTTCTGCTACGACACCGGCGAGCGGTACTTCTCCGTCGAGGGATTGTTCGACTCCGACGGCACCGAGGTGCAGGTTGGCGCCCGTCCCTGAGCGGAGTGGAGATGCGCCGTCGGACTGCGGGTGCGATGCGTGACGCGCCGCGCGAGCCCTTGGGTGATCGGGGCCGTCTGCGTGGCGGCGGTTGCCGGTGCGCCGGCCGCCCTCGCGGCTCCCCGTGTCGTGCGCGTCGGGACCTATCACCGGATCCCCGGGCAGTTCCGCACCATCCAGGCGGCGATCGACCACGCTCGCCGCGGCGACGGGGTGCTCGTCGCGGCGGGCGACTACCACGAGCGTGCCGACCATCGCCACCCGCCTGGGGTGCACAGCGCGGTCCCGCCCTCGGGTGTCCTGATCCGGACGCCACGAAAGCGTGAAGTCCGTGGTCCACTCAAGGCTTATGCCTCCGACATCAGCATCGAGACGCTGTGACTGAAGAATGGTGTTGCGGTAGACATAGGCGAGCCTGGCCCGGGCGGGCCCCCGCCTATTCGGTGCACGTAGGGCGAATTCGACGTGCGATCGCGTCGTTTCAGGGTCGTAGGACGCGCGGCCGTCGGCAGGCAAGAGAAGGTGCCGTTCCACCGCCGTCTTGTCACCGAGGTCGGTCGTCGCGTTACCCACCTCAAGATCGCTGCTGCTCAGGACAACGTGGATGCGGACGTCCCTGTCAGGCAGGACTGACTCCGGAAACGGTACCGGGGTCTTGAGACGCGCCCTGGGATCTAGTGTGTGTCAGGTTAATCCGTTCGCAGTATCGGGTGATCGAGTCGAGGATCTGATCGGCGGTCTTGGTCCACACGAACGGTTGCGGTTTCTCCCTCGTTCCAGGTCGCGATCCACGCTCGGATGTCCTGGTTGAGCTGCGGGACGGAGCGGTGCGCGGAGCGCTTGAGCTTCTTGGTGGTCAGCTCGGCGAACCAGCGCTCGACGAGGTTCAGCCACGAGCTGCTGGTCGGGGTGAAGTGCAGGCTTGAACCGCGGGTGCGCGCGAAGCAGCCACCGTTTGATCACCGGCGTTTTGTGGGTGGAGGCGTTGTCGAGCAACGAGGTGCACGTCGAGGTCGGCGGGGAGCTTCGCGGTCGAAGCGTTGGCAGGAACTTCTTGAACTCGATCGCGCGGTGCTTGGAATGCAGTCGGCCGATCACCCTCCCGGTCGCGAGGTCCAAAGCGGCGTAGAGGCTGGAGGTGCCGTGCCGCTTGTAGTCGTGGGTGGCGCGCTCGGGGGTGCCGGGCAGCATCGGCAGGATCGGCCGGGTGCGGTCCAGCGCTTGGATCTGCGACTTCTCATCGACCGCCAACACGACGGCCCGCTCGGGCGGGTTGAGATACAGGCCGACGATGTTCTCGACCTTCGCGACGAACTGCGGGTCGCTGGAGAGCTTCCACTTCTCCTGCAGGTGCGGCTTGAGCCCGAACGCGGTCCAGATGTCGTGCACCGCGGTCTGGGTGAGCCCGACGTCCCGCGCCATCGACCGCGTTGACCAGTGCGTCGCGTCCTTCGGCGTGGTCTCCAGCGTCTTGGTGATCACCTCATCCACCTTGGCGTCGGTGATCGTCCGCGGCCGGCCCGGGCGCGGCTCATCCACCAGCCCGTCCAGCCGATCGCGCGCGAACCGGTTACGCCACTTACGAACCGTCGCGACCGACACGCCCAGATCGATCGCGATCTGGCTGCTGCTCACACCGGTCGCGGCAGCGAGCACGATCCGCGAGCGCAACGCCAGCGCTTGCGCGGTCGTGTGACGCCGCGACCACGATTCCAACTGCTCACGCTCACCCTCGGTGAGCTCGATCGAAACTGCGATGGGAGAAGGCATGCGACCCGCATACCCTAACTACCAACGAATTAAACCTTCAGCACACTAGTGGACCAATGTCGACTCGAAGTATCACCAAGTCCCGGGGTCTTAGGCGCTCAACGTTTGGCCATCTACTCGAATCATTACGGGGTTTGCGTAACGCTCAAGCGCGCCGTTCTCGTGCCGCCGAGGGTGCTCCGTGGGCTCGCGTGAACCGACCTCTTCGGTAGGCTCAAGCCCTGGCATCTCGCGAACGACCGTCCCGCCGGTGGGCGTCCGCCGGCTCGGCGCCCCCCCGGCTTAGCCGTAGGAGCTGCCGCAAGCGGCGCCGTCGAGGCGACTTAACGGATCGATCGGTATCCGCAGGCGCCGCATTCGGAGGCGCGGGCACGGTGGGCGCTCCGTCCTTTTCGCCGCGCTGCCGACGGACCGTCCGGTAGCGCAACGCTGCAGCCCCTCCACCTACGACTATGACAGTGGCGACTGTTACGACAGTCTCGGTGTCGGACATACGGGTCCCGCCGTGTCAGTCATCCCCACCAAGCCAAGGCGAATCCTTCAGGATGGTGTTGCCTATACCAGGAGGAAGAAACCGGCCGCAAGGCCGATCGAGTACCAGCCGAACAGCTTCTCACTATCGAATAGCGCAGTCACTGCTGCACCACCGACCGCCCCGATGACCGTCGCAATGTCCGACAACTTCACGGCGTCGCTGCGGCGGCGTAATGTCCGATACACGACCCAGCCGATGACGACGCCGAAACAGATGGCGCCGATCTTCTCAACGTTCATGACAAGGGCTCCGGTCGCAGACTACTGGATCACCAGTGACGTAGCGCGAGCCACCTCGGCCGCGCCAACGTATTTCGAGCCGTGCCAGCTGAAAACAAGCGACCCGGTTGGTTACTACACGCTCGTGGATGGAGGCGTGTTCGCTAACAATCCCGCTATGTGCGCATGGGCCGAAGCCAGCTCGGACGGCACGCCAGCCGATGTTCGCCTCCTCTCACGGAACCGGGGAGCTTTGCCGCCCGCTGCACTACGGGGAGGTGAGGGACTGGGCTCTGCTTCATTGGGCTAGGCCGATCCTCAACGTCGTTATGGACGGAGTAAGCGAGCCACCCACTACCAACTGGGCGAGATGTCGGTTCAGCGCGATACCTCCGCATCACCCACACACTGGACATCGCCAAGGATGACATGGATGATGCGACCGCGACCAACGTCCACGCTCTGAAGGTGCAGGCGCAGCGTCTCATCGACGAGCACGGTGACGAACTCTTCAAGTTCTGCGCGTGACCCAGACGCGACCGACCCGGCCCACTCGCCAAGTGGTGCACACCCAGGGTGATGCACCATCCTTTTCGTCCGAGGCAGCGGCGGTAACACTGTCGGTATCGCTTCCAGACGCGTAGCTCCGAAGGCAAGGATCTCCGCGACATGGTCAGCTTGGCGAACTACGCTCTCGTGAACTGGGCTGTCCGGGTTTTGACACCATCGACGAGGGCGGGCTTGGTGAAGTTGCCAGAGACTGGCTACCAATGAAGGGGCCAGCGGACGCCGAGCCTCTTGAACAGGTCGTTGGCACCTGGCGGCAGAGCCTCCGCAACCGTCGGTTCCCGTCGCCGGCGCGCCTACCGGTGAAGCGAACGGCGGTACTTGCCGTGCTGCCGGAGTTGCAGCTTGCGCTCCGACACACCACTGATGCGATCGATACCGGACGAGGCGAAGACGTGATATAGGCGGGCCAACGCGCATCGACCGTTTCGATCGAAGCCGCCATCGTCTGGACAAGCTCCGGCAGATCCACGCCGCCAACCTATCCACTCGAGGACTCGATCGTTGCGCGCACAACAGCGAACGCGTCGAGCAATCGCGAGGAAGCCAAGGAAGCGCGATCGCTCGCTACTAACAGGATTCTGACACCGGGGGCAGTTTCCGCGACCGATCGGTCGCGTGCACGCGCGGCTCCTGAGAACTGTGTTTGTACGCTAGGTTGTGACGCTCAGCCGGGCTATTTGCAGCCCGGTCCTCGGAGGCCGAGCTGTGTGCGGCAGCGGCCGCCGATTCATCCAGGATTCGAGGCCCCCGTCGGACGGCGCGCGAGTAGACCCGACTCATCCACACACGATCGCGGCGACCTCAACCACCGCACGAACTCAGCATCCAAACCGTCACCGGCGCATCGTGGGTTTCACGCACGTCTGAACCGAGCTCGACTGCGGGCGATGGCCCCGGCACACTTCTCACGCGGTCGTGGGTGGCGAACAGAAGGCGCATTCGAACCTGGGTCACCTGCTCGAAGCAGCTCTGCGAAATGACTGGTGCGGACTAGTACGGCCGTGCCAGAACTCTCCGGTCATCCCCCGCCGCAGCCGCCTCGTAAGGCCCAAGCCTAGGGCCTTATTTCTCCCGAGACGAGCCGGTCGCATGCGCTGCGCGACGCACGCACCCCGCTACCTTCCAGCTGTTCTCGCGGTCTGCCCTATACCCGGGGGGCGGGTCGACCTTGCACGGGCAGATACGTGACCCCAAACGCCGTCAAAAAGAAAATCTCCCCCCGGCACCTATTCTATTTGGGAGTCCAAACAAAGTGCCCAAACCCCCAAGTTGGGATTGGCAACGGCCAGGAGGTCGCGATCGCAGTCCCTATGTAACGATCACACCGGGGGACCCGTCGTCACCAAAGTTCCACGACGACCGGGACCACCTCCCGAGATCTGAGGTCAGGCGGCCCTCTTCGGGCGGCGCTTGCCCTGCCCGGCGATCTCAGCCGCCCGCGCGACGATCCGGTCCTCATCGGTGATCAGATACCACCGGGTGCCACGGCGCTCCCCGGTGCGACGGATCTGATCAGCCTTCTCCAGCTCGCGCAACACAGCGAGGACCTGGTCGGGCTTGCCGTTGGTGGCCTGGGCCAGCTCCGACGTCGACATCCCCGCCGACCCGCCCAACACCGCGGTCAGCTTCCCCGCCGACACCACCTCGACGCCACGGCGGACGGTCGTGCGCGACGCCGTCGTGCGCCGCACCCGGCGGGGGTTTGGTTTGACGGCGGGCACGACGCCATTGATCAACGCCCGGCGGGCGCCCTCCAACTGGGCGATCTCGACCCTGGCCTCAGTCAGGCGCTGATCGATGCTCGTCACGATGTCAGTGGTGGTCATGGCGGGTGATGGTAGACCCAACCCAAGCCGTTGCCGCCGGGCTCACCGATGCCGGTCCTGACTACGTTCCGCGCACGGCCGGGAGCACGGAGCAGACGGGGCCGGCCACAGCCAACGCGGGCGGCCCCAGCAGGACCGGGGCGTCTCCCTGATGACCGAGCCCGCGCGACGCCACCACCCACCACCGAAACGTCGCCAACGCGATCGTGAGGTCGGCGACCTCGCGTCGAGCAAAGCAGTCGTTCGCGGCGGCGCACGTGGGCGGCTGCAGATGGGCGAAGGCAACGGTGAGTGGCGGCCGGATGGCGCCGAGCTCCCGACGAGCGCTTTCTGGGAGAGCGCTCGTGCAGGCGCGCTTCTCGCCCCGACGCCAAGGGTCCGGTCGGGCCTGACGCCTGGAATCACGCGAACTCAGCAGCGTGGCGTCGCGTTCCCTTACTGCTTATAGGCCAAGCTTGGGTGGTCTCGACCGCCGTCGGGACCGGGCCGTGACTGCTTGCCCGTGCCAGGGCCGAAAGCAGACTGACCCGTCCCGGGCGGTGGTGAGGCGCCGCGAGGGGCGACAGGACGTGACCCCTGGTGAGGGCCATGTCTATGAGCACCCTGAACGGTACCTCCGGGTCGAGGCAGCGTGCAATGGTCTCGACAGCTGGAGGTAGGCGATGGGTAACTGCGCGGGGATCGAATGGGCGTCTGAGAAGCACGATGTGCTGATCGAGGACCCGGCCGGGGAGGAGCTGTTGGCCGCGACGTTCGCGCACAGCGAGGACGGGATCAGCGGCCTGTGCGCGGCGCTGGCGTGCTTTGAGGTCGACCTGGTCGCGGTTGAGCGCCCGGACGGGCTGCTGGTCGATCGGCTGCTGGAGGCTGGGGTGCGGGTGCTGGCGTTGCATCCCAATCAGGTCAAGGCGGCGCGGGATCGGTTTCGCGCCTCGGGCGGCAAGTCGGATCGGTTTGATCGCTTCGTGCTGTGTGAGCTGGCGCGCACTGACGCTCATCGCTTCCGGATCCTTGAGCCCGACAGCGACCAGACCAAGGCGTTGCGCGCGCTCACGCGCGCCCGCGAGGACCTCGTCAAAGCGCGGGTGGCGATGAGCAACCAGCTGCGCGCGGAGCTTGAGCGGTTCTGGCCGGCGCCGATCGGACTCTTCAGCCATCTGACCAGCGCGATCTCGCTCGCGTTCCTGGAGCGCTACCCCAGCGCCACGGACGCCCGCCGGCTCGGCGAGAAGCGCCTGGCGGCGTTCCTGAGGGCTCACCGCTACCACAACCGCACGACGGCGGTGCAGCTGCTCGAGCGCCTGCGTCAGGCGCCGACCGGGCGCGCCGAAGAGATCGAGACCGCGGCTCGCCGGCAGGTCGTGTTGGCGCTCGTGCGCACGCTCCAGACGATGGTCGCCCAGATCGCCGATCTCGACGCCCAGATCGCCCGTGCGCTTGACGCGCACCCCGACGGGGAGATCTTTCGTTCGTTCTTTCGCAGCCGCGACTCGGTCATCTGCGCCGCGACCCTGCTGGCCGAGATCGGCGACAGCCGCGCCCGCTACCCCCACCGCGACGCGATCGCTGCCGACGCCGGCCAAGCCCCCGTCGCCGTCGAGTCCGGCAAACGCAAGAACGCGACCTTCCGCTGGGCGTGCAACAAACGCCTGCGCAAAGCGCTGGCCGTCCTCGCGCACGCCACCAAGATGTGGAACCCGTGGGCCGCTGACCGCTACGCCAACGCCCGTCGCCGCGGGCACAACCACCAACGGGCGCTGCGCACCCTCGGACGCGCGATCAGTCGCATCATCTGGCGATGCTGGCAAAGCCACACCCCCTACGACCCCAAGCGACATACCGGCCTCCAACAGCACATCACCGTCATCATCCCCGACCCATCAGGCCCTCGGCCTGACCTCCCCGCCACCCAGCAGATGGCCGGCCCCAGCCTCATCTCCTCAGCCAAATCACGTCCCCGTTTGACACAGGACGTCTGCTTTCAGCGTGGTGCTCGCAGCTCAGAGGATGGCAGCTGGGGTCAAGCGGCGGCATCTGCTATCCGCCCGTCGCCACGGTGGCCGGGCTGCGGCAATTCAGGTCAGTGGCGGGAACACGTCGAGCCACACGCGGCGCCCGCGCGCGTCGAAATAACCGCGCGTGTCGCGGTCCGGCGTGCGCTGCGGCAGGCCGCTGAGCGACATCCACAGTGTTGGGTGGGCGACCCGTCCGCCGGCCAGTTGCACGCCGACCGCGCGACCTGCATAGTGGAAGGTCTGATCGCCGCTGCACTTGATCTCTGGACCGCCGAGCGGGTCGCGCGAGCGTCGGCCCGACCGCAGGATGTAGCGGCCGCGCACGATCAGCTCCGGCGGTCCCGTGCGTCGATCGAGCAGTCGGACGAGCGCGTTGCCGATGATGTTGGCGGCTTGGGCCGAGGTTGACTCGGAGTCGTCGGAGTGCTGGCAGCCGAAGCGGTCGACCGAGGACGGGTTGGGGTTGCTCGCTGTTGGGATCGCGACGGCGTTGCCGGCCGGGAAGATGTAGCCCAGCATGTCCTCGCCGAGGCCGTCGATGAAGCGAAACGCAGCGTGCATGTGCGGGAGCAGCCACGGCGGCAGCGCCGCGTTCGGGTCGGGCATGTCCTGCGGTCCCAGGAAGCCACGCAGGTAGGTGAACGGGAACGCCTCGCCCGGAATCGAGATGAACTCGCCGTCGCCGATCTGGAATGCGGCCACCTGTGAGCGCAGCGACTGGCCCGATGTGGCGCCGTCGGCGGCCACCGGTGAGGCGACCGTGCAGTTCGCGTTGTAGGCGGGCCGCTGGGCGAACACACCTAAGGCTGCCCCGAGCACGAACAGCTGGTTCTGGAGCTTGACGCAAATGTTGGCGCGTGCGCCCCAGATCGTGTTGGTGTGCGAGTTGTGGTACTCGCCTGCCCTCAGCGCCTGAAGGATCGGCGCCGCCATGTCGGTGCCGAACGCCTTGGTCTCGCCGGTGTAGCCGAGCGGCACATGCAGCGCCCCGGTCGTGTCGGTCCCGCGGCGGGTGCTGAACAGCGTGCGGCAGCCGGCCGGGTGGCTGGCGTCGATGAACTGCTGCGGGGTGCGCGAGATCGCCCACGGATACACCTCGGGGCTCTCGACCGACCCCACAGACCCGGCCATCTCAATCGCGACCCCGCCCAAGTGCTGCTGGAGGGAGTTGCGGAAGAAGTTGATCCAGTCCGAGGAGACCCAGTTGTTCTGCGCGTCGAGGGCCGGCGTGCCGCCATTGAAGCCGAGCGTCTCGTCATGCTGGCTGACGCTGGCCAGCGTGACGATCGGGCGACCATGAACGTCAACTGCCTGAAGCACGGGGATGTGCTGGTCATCGACAAACGGGTAGGAGGACCAACACTGGCGAACGTTCGACGGTTCGAGGACCTCGGTGTAGCGGATCGTCGCGCGGCGCTGTCCCCGGTAGGCCCGTTCGATCGCCCGCGCGCTCTGATCGACCAGGTACGTGACCCAGTAGTTGTTGACCCCGGAGGTGGCTTGCGAGACACCGCCCAGGCCCATGCTGTCCGGGGCCGACTCGTCGTGCGTGGCCGAGATGAAGATGTCGCGCAACCGAAAGCCGTCGGCACGGACCTTGGCGAGAATCCGCTGCTGGTAGACGTTAAACAGGCCCTCCTGGTCGACCACCTCGACGGCCACGGTCTGACGACCGTTGGACACCACCATCGCGCGCGCTGTGACCGGATCGGCTACGTGATCAAAGTAGCGCGGAGTGTTCGCGCCACCGCCAAGCAGATTGCCGTCCCAGCGTCCGTTGTGATTGCAATCGATGAAAGGATCGCCGAGGTCGTAGTGACCGTCGTGATGGGCGTCGACGTAGGGCTCCTCGAACGCGAACTGCCGAGGCCCGTTGTACTGCGCCGGGTGCGCGCAGTTGGCGGGATCCCCCCCCGACACGTGGCCAAAAGTCGGCGGTGTGAAACTCGCCACCGCCGCGCCCACGTGGAACTGCGCCGCCCGGCCATGAACATAGTGGCCGTGATAACCGCCCGCGGGCGTGAGCAGCAGCGCCGCCGTCGCGAGAACCGATTTCAATGCCATCCCGGTCATGAAGACCAGACATTAACCCACGATTGGCACTTACGATGCGGTGCGGGAATCGAATCTTCCAAGCGGAGAGCCCTCCCGTCTCTGACGCCTCGCCCCTCGCAACGGCTCCCCGTCAGCGGGAGGCCAGATTGCTCGCTGCGATCACAACTGAAAGTAAACACCAGCCACCGCTTGCCGACCTCGCCGCCGACCTGCGCGTTCGCCCAGAAGCAGCGATCCTGTGAAAACACAGTCAGCCCCATTTGGCATCGCGTCAATACGGAAACGGTTCCGCGGGACCACCACGCTCGCTGCCGCCCCCCGGACGACGCGTCCGACTGGCCGACGTCGGACGATCGCATCCATCGCGCCGCCGGGTCGAGGACGAGCGCCATGGCGACGAGGCGTCGTCCGGTGCTGGCCGACGGATCGCCGGGTTTCTGGCCTGCGGGCCAGCTGCGCCGAGCCTATTGGCGGTGGCGCTGGCCTGGGTTGAGTGCCGAACCCGCGCCGCCGAGCTCGTCGTCGATGTGCACCTGGACGAGCTCGTCGATGGTTGACTCCGCGCGGAACCCCAGGGAGAGCGCACGGCGGGGGTCAAACCGGCCGGGCCACCCGGCGACCATCCTCGCGATCGTCTCGTCAGGCTCGCGCCTGATCAGAGCGACCGCCTTCTCGCCGGCGACCCGCCGCAGCGCCTCGATCTCCATCGCCACCGTCGCCGATACCCCCGGCATCGTCAGCGCCCGGCGCTGTCCGAGCACATGCGCGGGAAGGGTGGCGGCGTGCAGGAGAAATCCGACGGCCGCCCGGGGCGAGGCAAACCAGTGGAGCACCTCGTCGGAGACGGGCAGGGCCGCCGGCCGGCCGGCGAGCGGCTCGCGGATGATGCTGGAGAAGAATCCCGACGCGGCGCGGTTGGGCGCGCCCGGACGCACGCAGATCGTCGGCAGGCGGATGCTGACGCCGTCGATCGCGCCGCGCCGGGTGTAGTCGTCGACGAGCAGCTCGACCATCGCCTTGTGCGTCCCGTACGTCGTCGCCGGCGCTGGCGGCTCCTCGTCGCCGATCACCTCGGGCAACGGTGGGCCAAACACGGCGATCGACGAGCTGAACACCACCCGCGGCCGACCTGACCCCGGCGTGCGGCGCACGGCCTCCAGCAGCCCGAGACTCGCATGCACGTTGGCGCGGTAGCCCTTCGCCGGATCGGCCTCCGCCTCACCGGAGACGACGGCGGCCAGATGGAAGATCACCGCCGGATGTCGGGATGCCACCTCCGCGGCGACGGCCTCCTCCGCGATGTCGGCGACGAGCGTCCGGACCGGAATCCGGCTCTCGATCGGCGCGGCCGCGACGGCGTCGACAAGCAGCACGTCGGAGATCGGCTCGGATCCGAGGACGCCGTCGGCGAGCAGGCGCCGGACAAGCCTGCTGCCCACCATCCCCGCGGCGCCGGTTACCACGATCCGCACGCGGCCCAGCATAGGCCCCAGAGCTCATCAGGCGTCCACGCATCGCCGCGCGACCCGACGCGCGCGGCCTAATGGTCGGCGCCCGTGCGTGACCCGCGGCACCTGCTGGAGCTGCCCGTACGGTGCGAGCGACTCCTGCCGTGTTCGCCCGCTTCCGGTTCCCCCGTCAGCGCGCGATCAGGCGCGAGCAAGTATCAGTTGCCGCTCTGCATCCGCCTTGGCCTCCCACTCCTTGAGTGCGGCCTTCATATCGGCCAGGGGATCGCGCTCGGGTACATCTGATGTAACCGGGATCACCCAGGCGGACTCGGTGGCCTCGATGGGGTGAAGTCCTGGTGACTTGCGAAAGCCCCGGCGGCTCAGACCTGTGGGACCGTTCCCCTTTAGGAATGCGATCAAGGTGACTCCAGAGTCATCGCGGCGGATTGCCAGTGTGTCGAATAGCTCCATCAGCATGTCCCGCCTGTCCACCGTCTTCATGGCGTGCCAGATAGCCGGGAGGTTGGTGGGGAGTGCCGGGCGTGTCTGTGCGGCCTTCGCCTCGCCAAGCGCTCGTGCCGATTGATCCCGCTCTTGCCGACGTTGCTTGATCATTTCAGCCCACCTCTCCCCCGCTGCGTCCTGTACTTCGGGTGACATCGCCTGCCTCAGCCGACGCTCGGCGCGCTCTAGCTGTTCCTCTAGCTTCGTTGTGTCGGCCTCAGCGCCGGGGATTACTGCGCGCAGGTTCCCGAAGACGTCGAAGTATGCGCGCTCGACAACTGCCTCGACTGCATCAGCGTTTACCCGCCCTGGCCGGGGGCAATCGCCTCCAGAGTGCTTTCGAGCACAGCGGTAGACGCGCGTCCCGTGACTGCTGCGAGTTCCATTGACGCTATAGCCGCAGGCTGCGCATCGGAGAATCCCCGTCACCAGATAATCACCTGAGACAGTCGGCTTGAGGCCGTGCCCGGTCGGATGCTGTGCCGCCTGCCAGATATCAAGATCGACAATTGGCTTGAGCGCCGTCGGGTTGACATACCGGCGGTCCTTGCCGTATGAAAGCTCTCCGAGATACACGCGGTTGTGGATGAGGTTCATCACCGCTTGCTTCGTCCAGAACTTTGATCCCTGCGATGTCTCGATACCACGCGACTCAAGGAATCGTGCGATTGAGGTTGGGCCTTCGCCGGCTGCGCGGCGCTCAAAGACTTCCCGCACGGTGGGTGCAACGTCTGGGTCGGGTTCGAGCCGTCGATCCTCGCGCTGCCGCAGCCCAACAGCCGGACGGGTGATTACCGGAATACCGGCCTCAATCGCTGCCTTCTTAGCCCGCTCAAATCCGGCCTGCTTCTTCTTCCGTTCATACTGAGCGAAGAGGAACGTGATCCCTACTTGAAGCTCCCCCTCGGGCGTGGTCACATCCTCCGGCGCGTTCGGGGCATAGAACCGCGCACCGGCCGCCTGAAGTTCATTGACGAGTCGTTGTCCGTGACCTACATCACGGGTCAGCCGGTCAAGGTCCGCAATCAGGATGCCGCCGGACTTGCCTGCGCGGACTCGGCGCAGTGCTTCCTGCAGTCCGGGACGCTCCCACTTTGCTCCGGACTCGTCTAGGTCCGGCGGGAGCACAATGCCGATCTTCAGACCATGGCTGCGCGCGTATGCCCGGGCCTCACGCTCCTGGTCCTCTGGACTCATGAGGTTCTTACGACCCCCGACGCGCGAGACTCGGACATAGATGTCTATTGGCTTAGTTGGCGTCGTCATGGTGCTGGCGAGTCTGCCGATCCATAGCCGAGGATAGCGCTGGGGGCGGCGGTTTGGGCAAGCCGTAGGTGATCGGCTAGGTGCCGACGAATCACGAGCCATCCGGCTGCACAACTAGGCTTCGCTCACCAATGCGTGTGATCATCGCCCGCTGTTCCGCCCACTACACGGGACGGGTAGCTGCCACCCTGCCGGAAGGGGTCCGGCTGCTCATGTTCAAGGCCGACGGGACCTTCATGGTCTGGTCCGATCACGGCAGCCAGAGCGTCAAGCCGCTGAACTGGATGACGCCGCCGACCGTCGTCGAGGAGGGCGAGAACCGGATCGTGGTGCGCAAGCATGCAGGGGCCAGCGAGGACCGCGTCGACATCGAGTTGCACGAGGTGCTGTCCGACGTCACCCATGAGATGGGCTCGCCGGATGCCGACGTGGCTCTGGCGAAGGACGGCGTCGAGGCCCATCTCCAAGAGCTGCTCGCCGCCTCGCCGGAGTGGTGTGGCGAGGGCTTTCGCCTGGTTCGCCGCGAGTGGCCGACCGACATCGGACCGGTCGACCTGATGTGCCGGGACGCGGCGGACTGCTGGGTGGCGGTCGAGGTCAAACGCGTGGCCGGGATCGATTCAGTCGAGCAGCTGACGCGATACCTGGAGCGGATCCGGCGTGACCCGGAGTTCGAGCACTGCCGGGGCGTGCTGGTGGCCCAGGCGATCAAGCCGCAGGCACGGGTCCTGGCCGGCGCGCGGGACATCGAGTGCGTCGAGGTCGAGCTGGCGGTACTGCGCGGCGAGCGCGAGGCGGAGCTGCGATTGTTCGCGGCATGACCTCCAGCCAGCGCCTCCCCGCATGACCGGCACCGAGCAGGCCGTCCTCACCGAGCGCCGCGACCGGGTGCTCGTGATCACGATCAACCGCCCAGACCAGCGCAATGCGGTCAATGCCGCCGTCGCCACCGGGATGGCCGGCGCGCTCGACCGGCTCGACGCCGAGGCGGACCTGTCGATCGGCGTCATCACCGGCGCCGGCAAGGGCTTCTGCGCCGGCATGGATCTCAAGGCGTTCGTCACCGGCGAGCGTCCGTGGGCCGGTGACCGCGGCTTTGCCGGGATCACGCAGCGGGCCGCCGCCAAGCCGCTGATCGCGGCGATCGAGGGCTTCGCGGTGGCGGGCGGCCTGGAGGTGGCGCTGGCCTGCGACCTGATCGTGGCGGCGCGGGGCGCCCGGCTGGGGATCCCGGAGGTCAAGCGCTCGCTGGTGGCCGCCGGGGGCGGCCTGCTGCGCCTGCCGCGGATGCTGCCCCGCAACATCGCCATGGAGATGGCGCTGACCGGCGATCCGATCCTGGCCGAGCGCGGCTACGAGCTGGGGCTCGTCAACCGCCTGGCGGAGCCCGGCACGGCGCTGGGGGCGGCGCTGGAGCTGGCGGGCACGATCGCGCAGAACGGCCCGCTGGCCCTGGCGGCGAGCAAGCGCATCCTCATGGAGTCCGCCGACTGGCCGGACGCGGAGTTCTTCACCCGCCAGGCCGAGATCACCGAGCCGGTGATGGCCTCTCAGGACGCGCGCGAGGGCGCGACTGCGTTCGCGGAAAAGCGAGCGCCGGTGTGGAAGGGGCGCTGACCGCCCGTCGCACCCGCGGGCTACATCTAGGCCCGCTTGCCCCAGGCGGTGGCCACCAGCGACCGGGCGCCGCCGCGGTCGCGGTGCTCGCACAGATAGATGCCCTGCCAGGTGCCGAGCGCCGGGCGCCCGCCGGAGATTGGCAGGGTGAGCGACGACCCCAGCAGCGCCGCCTTGATGTGGGCGGGCATGTCGTCGTCGCCCTCCAGCGTGTGCGTCCAGTAGGAGGCGCGCTCCGGCACGGCCTGGTTGAACCACGCCTCAAAGTCCCGGCGCACGTCCGGGGACGCGTTCTCTGAGAGGGTCAGCGACGCCGACGTGTGCTGGATGAGGAGATGCAGCATGCCGACGGCCATGTCGCTCAGCTCCGGCAGCTCCCCCAGCACATCGCCCGTGACCAGGTGAAAGCCCCGGGGCCGCGCCTCCAGGCGGATCCGCCGCTGCAGCCACATCATCCGAGCATCCTCGCCACCCGCATGTCGACCCGTTCACCGCGGAACGGGACGCCCTCGCGCTCCAGCAGGCGGCGCTGGCGCCGCCCCTTGGCCAGCGAGCCGTCGGCGCGCACGATCCGGTGCCAGGGCACGTCAGGATCCTCGCACGCGTGGAGCACGGCTCCGGCACGCCGCGGGGCGCCCGGCGAGACGTCGCCGTAGGTGCGGACAAATCCCTCCGGCACGTCGCGGACGCGAGCCAGGATGAGCTCGTCTGAGGCGGAGGCGCGCACCGGCGCAGAGCATCGCATCCGCGCGCGTCACGGGACGAGGACGACCTTGCCATGGGTGTGGCCACGCTCGACCTCGCGGAAGGCGTCGCGAACCTGCTCCAGCGGATAGACGCCGGCGATGGGGATCTCCAGCTCACCCCGGTCGATGAGGTCCGCCAGCTCGGCCAGGACCTGCGCCGGGTCGTCCGGCGACGTGCTGCCCGCCATCTTGGTGCCGTGCCTCTGCGCGGCGGCGAAATCGATGATGGTCTCGATCCGGTCCGGAGCCACCCCCAGCTCCAGCGCCAGCTCCACATAGCCGCCGCCCACCGTGTCGATGAAGGCGTCGATGGTCCCGCCGGCCGCCTCCCGGAGGCGCTCCCCCACGCCCTCGCCGTAGGTGACCGGCGTGACGCCATGGTCCCGCAGCCACCGGTGATTGGGCTCGCTGGCCAGGCCGATCACCCGCGCTCCGGACCGCCGCGCCAGCTGCACGGCGACCGAGCCGACCCCGCCGGCCGCGCCGGCGACGGCGACGGTGTCCTGCGGTTCGAGATCGACCGCCCGGACGGCCGCGTAGGCGGTGACACCCACCACGTAGAGGGACCCGGCGACCTCCCACGGGACGTTCGGCGGCTTGCGCGTCACGTTCCCGGCCTCCACAACGACGAGCTCGGCGTGGCTGGCGCGACTGTGGGTGTACCCCAGCACCTCATCGCCGGGCGAGATGCCGCTAACCCCTTCGCCCACGTCCTCGACGACGCCGGCCAGGTCACTTCCCTCCCCGGACGGAAAGGTCGCCGGGAACCGCTCGTGCATCATGCCCGCGCGGACCTTGGCCTCGCCGGGATTGATGCCGGCCGCCTTGAGCCGTACCACCAGCTGCCCGGGGCCGGGCCGGGGAGGCTCGACGTCGACGACGTGCAGGACGTCGACTCCGCCGTACTCGTCAAACCGGACTGCGCGTGCCATCTCCAGACCGCCTTTCGTTGCCTGCCTTGGACTCTAGGAGCCCACTCCGGGGGAGATCCGGCCGGAAACCGGCCGGTATTGCCCCAGAGTGCGCCCCGGCGGGTGGTTACAACCGGTGAGCAGGGCGGCGCCGAGTGAGCCCGGGCCGAAGGCTTCTTGCTATGGTCGCCGCCACCGCGGATGTCCCAGCTAATGGGCAGAATCCTCGATGCGCGGGCCCCATCCATGAGCAATTGCCGCCGCACAGCTCTCCCCCGCGCCGCCACGGTCGCGATTGCGCTCGCCGCGATCCTGGCGACCGCAGTGGCCGCCCTGGCGCCGTCCGGCACGTCAGCGGCCACTCCCAGCCTGGGCCAGCTGCACTCCGAGCTGGGGCAGTCGGAGGCGCACCAGCAGGGCCTCAGCTCCAGCATCGGCTCGCTGTCCGGGACGATCTCATCGCTGGACGGCCAGATCAGCCTCGTGCAGGGCCGCGAGGCGGCGGTCAATCAGGAGCTGGTGAGCGACCGGGCCAAGCTCGCCCGCGTCCAGGCGGCGCTGCAGGCCGAGCAGGCATTGCTGGTCAAGCTGCGGCGCCGGCTGGCGATCGCCAAGGCGATCCTCCGGCGCCAGCTCGTCTCCAACTACGAGGGCGGGCAGCCGGATCTCGTCTCGGTCGTCCTCGACGCCAACGGATTCACCAACCTGCTCGACCAGCTCAATTACCTGGGGATGGCCGAGCACCGTCAGCAGACGATCATCACCATCACCCGCACGGCGCAGGCCCAGGCCGACCAGGCCGCGCGCCGCCTGGCCGCGCTGCAGGCGAGCGACCGCCAGATCGCTGAGAGCGCCGCGGTCCGGTCCCGGGCCCTGGCGGGAATGAACGCGCTGCTGAGCGCCAAGGAGGCGGCCGTCCGGCGCGCGCGGTCCGCGCAGCAGTCGGCGCTGGTCGCCGCTCAGGTCCGGGCCTCCGAGCTGCGCCATCAGATCTCCCAGGTGCAGGCCGCGCAGGCGGCGGCCGCGGCCAGGGCGGCCGCCGCGGCAGCGGCCGCGGCGCAGCAGGCCGCCCAGGCCGCCCCGTCGGCTCCGGCGCCCAGCGGCGGCTCGACCGGCGCGCTCGGACCGTCAGGAGGCTGGGCGATCCCGTACGCGATCGTGCTGTGTGAATCAGGCGGGCAGAACCTGCCCCCCAACAGCGCGGGCGCTTCCGGCTACTACCAGATCATGCCGGCAACCTGGAAGCTCTTCGGCGGGACCGGCCCGGCCGCCTACCTGGCGCCCAAATCCGAGCAGGACGCGGTGGCGTCGCGGATCTGGAACGGCGGTGCCGGGGCGTCGAACTGGGTATGCGCCGGCATCGTCGGGATCCACTGACCCAGACCGGCAGCCGGCGGCTGAAAGCGGTCGCCGTCGCCGTCATCCTGCTGGGCACGCTGGGTCTGCGCCTCGGCTACATCGCCTCGGAGCCCTACCACGCGATCAACGACGCCGGCACGTACAACCGGATGGCGAGCATGATCGCCAACTACGGCGATTACCACACCGGCAGCGCTCCCAAGTCCGGCGCGGGCGGCTCCCGTGGCCCGACCGCCTACTTCCCACCGGCCTTCCCCTACTACCTGGCGGTCGCCGACGTGCTCGACGGCCACCAGGCCGGCGGCCGGACCGCGGTGCCACCGGAGCGGATCGAGATGGCCGTCACCGGCACCATCAGCGTCGCGCTCATCGGCCTGGTCGCGCTCGAGGCCTTCGGTGAGGGGGTGGCGTTCGCGGCGATGGTGCTGGCTGCCGTCTACCCGGTGTTCATCGTCAGCTCCGGGATCCTGGCGGCCGAGAACCTGGTCGTCCCGCTCGAGCTGGCCGCGGCGTGGACCGCGCTCCGCTCCCGGCGGGCGTCCCGGCTGTATGCGTGGATCGGCGCCACCGGCATCCTGACCGGCCTGGCCGCCCTGACCCATGAGAACGCCGTCCTGTACGCGATCCCGTTTGCGATCGGCGCCTGGGGGGTGGCCCGCGGCCGGCAGTCCGGACGCTCACGCCCCGGGCTCCGCGCGCTGGCCGCTCCCGCCCTCCTGATTCTGGTGACCTGCGCGACGATCGCCCCTTGGACCATCCGCAACGCGGTCGAGTTGCACGCCTTCGTGCCGATCTCCGACGAGACGGGCATCACGCTGGCCGGCACGTACAACTCAGGATCGGCCAACGATCCGGAGCTGCCCTACAAGTGGCACCTGTTCAGCCACGTCCGGTCGCTGCACTATCTGGCGCACCGATCCAACGGCGAGACCGAACCGCAGCTCTCCAGCCAGCTGACGACCGAGGCGCTGAACTACATCAAGGCCCACCCGCTGGCCCCCGTCGAGGCCAGCTTCGACAACACGCTGCGCATGCTCGAGCTGGAGGGCACCTTCGCCTGGCGCGCGTCGACCTCTGCGCTCAACATTCACGAGCCCTGGCCCACCATCGGCGTGTACTCGTTCTATGCCCTGTGCTTGGCGGCGATCGCCGGCCTGTTCACCCGCGAGGTCCGGCGCGCGCCCTGGTGGCTGTGGCTCATGCCGGTCTTGTGGTGGCTGACGATCGTCCCCGTCAACGTCGAGACGCCCCGCTTCCGCGAGCCGCTCGACCCGTTCCTCATCCTGCTGGCCGCCTGCGCCCTGAGCGCCGCCGCCCGGCTACTGCTGGGCAGTGCGCCAGTCCGGCGTGGTCGGCGCCCGGCCGAGCTGGCGCGTGACGAGGCTCAGCTGGTCAAGGTGGTCAAGCGCCTGGCCTGAGCCGACGGCCACGCAGGTCAACGGAGAATCTGCCCGGTAGACGGGCATCCCGGTCTCGGCGGCCACCATTTCATCGAAGCCGCGGATCAGGGTGCCGCCGCCGGCGAGCAGGATGCCGTCGCGGGCGACGTCGGACGCCAGCTCCGGAGGGGTCTGCTCCAGCGTGTCGCGAATCGCCTGCATGATCTCGCGCAGCGGCCCGGCGATCGCCGCCCGGACCTCCTCGGACCGCAGCTGGACGGCGGTGGGGAGGCCGGTGGCCAGGTGGCGGCCTCGGACCTCTGTGGCGAACTCCTCCGGCTGAGGGACCGCCGAGCCCAGCTCGATCTTGATCGCCTCGGCCGTCCGCGAGCCGATCGCCAGGTGGTAGACCGACCGGATGTAGTGGGCGATCGCCTCGTCCATCTCATAGCCGCCGACCCGCACCGAGCGGGAGATGACGATGCCGCCGAGGGAGATCACGGCCATCTCGCTGGTGCCTCCACCCACGTCGACGACCATCCGCCCCACCGGCTCCTCGATGGCCATGCCGGCGCCGATGGCGGCGGCGATCGGCTCCTCGATCAGGTGGACCCGCCGGGCGCCGGCGGCCAGCGAGGCCTCCTCGACGGCCCGCTTCTCGACCTCGGTCACGCCGGACGGCGCGCAGACGATCAGGCGCGGATGGGCCATCCGCCGGTCGATCACCTTGCGGATGAAGTAGCGCAGCATCTCCTCGGTGACCTCGAAGTCGGCGATGACGCCGTGGCGCAGCGGGCGCGTCGCCGAGATCGAGGCCGGGGTGCGGCCGATCATCCGCTCCGCCTCGGCGCCGACGGCGTGGACGAGGCCGGTGTCGACATCGGAGGCGACCACCGACGGCTCGGACACCACGATCCCGCGACCGCCCACGTACACCAGCGTGTTGGCGGTGCCGAGGTCGATCGCCATGTCGTGGACGCCGAAGGTGGGCGTCAGGTGACGCCGGGAGTTGTCGCGACGTGAGCCGTCTCTACGGAAGCGAATGGGGACAGGGTGTCAGATGCTGGTCGGATGCGGTACCCCGCTCGCCGGCGGGACTGGGCGACGTTGATGGCAGGGGTGCCGTGTGAGGGCACTTTCTCCATCAGCGCCGGTGCCGGCTACCGCTCGCCGGGAAGCTTGCCCGGGTACTGCGAGATCGTCAGGCCGAGGTCGAGGGCCGTCGTGATGATGCGCTGCTGCTCGCTGGCGTGGGCGACGGGGTAGCCCTCGCCGGACGCGGCCCGCTCCGGACGGCCGATGTAGCCGAATTGGAGCTGCTCCGGCAGCACTTGGAGCAGCCGCGGCGACATGTAGGCACGCGCCCCCATATTGCGAGGCTCCTCCTGGACCCACACCACCTCGCGGAGGTTGGGATAGCCGGAGACGAGCTCCAGCAGCTCAGATTGCGGGAACGGGTACAGGAGCTCGACCCGGCCGATCGCCACGCCGGCCCCGGCGCCATCCTGGCGGGCCTTGGAGGCGAGCAGGTCGTAGTAGATCTTGCCGGTGCACAGCGCCAAGCGGGTGACCTCGGCCGGATCGACGTGCGGGTCGCCGAGCACCGGCTGGAAGCGACCGTTGACGAGATCTGAGACACGGCTGGCGGCCTGGGGCAGGCGGAGCAGGCTCTTGGGCGTCATGACCACCAGCGGGCGCTGCTTGGCGATCCGCGCCTGGCGGCGCAGGAGGTGGAAGTACTGGGCGGGCGTCGTGGGATTGGCGACGCGAATGTTCCCCTCGGCGGCGAGCTGGAGGAAGCGCTCCAGCCGCGCCGAGGAATGCTCCGGGCCGGAGCCCTCATAGGCATGCGGCAGCAGCAGCGTCAGGCGCGAGGTCTGGCCCCATTTGGCCAGCCCCGAGGTGATGAACTGGTCGATGATCACCTGGGCGCCGTTGACGAAGTCGCCGAACTGCGCCTCCCACAGCACCAGCGTCTCCGGGCCCTCCTGCGAGTAGCCGTACTCGAAGCCGACGCAGGCCATTTCCGACAGCGGGCTGTTGTGGAGCTCCATCGGCGCCAGCGCCCCGGGCAGGTGCTGCATGGCGCAGTGCTCCTGGCCGGTCTTGGGGTCATGCAGGACGAGGTGGCGCTGGCTGAACGTGCCGCGCTCGGTGTCCTGGCCGGTCAGGCGGATGGGGATCCCCTCGGTCAGCAGCGAGGCGAATGCCAGCACCTCGGCGTGGGCCCACACCATCCCCTCGCCGATCTCGAACACCTCCCGGCGCTGCTCGAGCTGGCGCACGAGCTTGGGATGGACGGTGAACCCGTCCGGCACGGCCAGCAGCTCCTCGTTGAGGACCCTGAGCCGGTCCTGGGAGACCGCCGTCTTGACCTCCGGAGACGGCGTGCGGTCAAGCTGGTACTCGCCGGTGGCGTGCTCCACGTCCTTGGCGGCGGCGATCCGCTCCTTGAGCTCGGAATGGGCGTCGGAGAGCACCGTCCAGACCTCGTCGGTCATCTCGGTCGACTCCTGCTCGGAGACGACCCCCTGGTCGACGAGGTGGCGGGCGAAGAGCTCGCGCACGGGCGGGTGCTTCTTGATCACCTGGTACATCTCCGGCTGGGTGTAGGCCGGCTCGTCGGCCTCGTTGTGGCCGAAGCGGCGGTAGCCGATGAGGTCGATGAGCACGTCGTGGCCGAACTCCTGGCGGAAGGCGAAGGCCAGCCGCACGGCGCTCACGCAGGCGGCGACGTCGTCGGCGTTGACGTGGATGATCGGCACGTCGAAGCCCTTGGCCAGATCGGAGGCGTACGTGGTGGAGCGGGCGTCGTCCGGATCGGTGGTGAAGCCGACCTGGTTGTTCTGGATGATGTGGATGGTGCCGCCGACGGTGTAGCCGTCGAGCGCCTGGAGGTTGAGCGTCTCGGCGACGACGCCCTGGCCGGGGAAGGCCGCGTCGCCGTGGAGGATGACGGGGATCGCGGCGTTGGTGTCCTGGTGGGCGTGCGGCCCCTGGCGCGTCGTCTGAGCGGCGCGGGTCGCGCCCGCTGCCACCGGCGCCACGAACTCCAGGTGGGACGGGTTCGACTCCAGCCGGACGATGATCGACTCGCCGCCGGACAGCTGGTAGGAGCCCTGGGCGCCGTGGTGGTACTTCACGTCGCCCGTCCCGCCCTGGGGCAGCGTCGTGATCGGCTCCAGAGTGGTGGAGCCCTCGAACTCGGCGAAGATCGAACCATACGGCCGGCCGAGGTTGTGGGCCAGGACGTTGAGACGCCCGCGGTGGGCCATGCCGACCACGACCTCCCGCGCCCCGCGCGTCGCCGACAGCTGGATGATCTCGTCGAGCATCGGGACGGTCATGTCCAGGCCCTCGACCGAGAACTGCTTCTGTCCGAGGTAGGCCTTGTGCATGAACCGCTCGAACGCGTCGACCTCGGTCAGGCGCTTGAGCAGCGCCTTCTGCTCCTCCGTCGTCAGCGGCTTGCGGAACGTGCCGGACTCGATCGCCTCGCGCAGCCACAGCCGCTGGCGGTGCGACGCGATGTGCTCGATCTCGTAGGCGATGGTGCCGCAGTAGGTCTCGCGCAGGTGCGGGAGCGCGTCGGCGAGCGTCGCGCCCGGGACGTACATGCGCAGGATCCGTGCTGGGATCTGGGCCATCAGCTCCGGGCTCAGCCCCAGCGGCACCGGGTCGAGCGAGGGGTCGCCCTCGGGCTCGCGGCCGAGCGGGTCCAGCCGCGCCGCCATGTGGCCGTGCATCCGGTGGGCCTTGAGCAGCGAGGTCGCCGCCTGGACGGCCTGCATGAGCTCCTCGTCGTGGACGGTGGTCGTCTCGGCGGCGCCCGGGACGGGCGCTCTGACCGCGGCGGCGGCGGCCGGCGCGGGCGGCGCCGGAAGCTCCGGAAGCGCGACCCCCAGGTCGGCGAACACGGTTTCGTAGAAGCCCTCCTCGCCTCCGAGCAGCGCCTCGACGCGCTGGAGGAAGCGGCCGGACTCGGCCCCCTGGATGATCCGGTGGTCGTATGTGGAGGTCATCGTCATGACCTTCTCGGCGCCGATCATCTCGCCGATCCGCTCCAGGCCGACCGGATAGCCGATCGAGCCCGTGGCGACGATCGTGCCCTGACCAACCATCAGGCGCGGCACCGAGGCGACGGTGCCGATCCCGCCGGGATTCGTCAGGGAGATGTTGGCGCCCTGGAGGTCATCGGCGCCCAGGCTGTTGGTGCGCGCCTTCTCGACGAGGGCGTTGTAGGCGTCGAGGAATTGTCTGAAGCCGAGCCGGCCCGCATCGCGGATGACCGGCACCATCAGCGTGCGGCTGCCGTCCTTCTTCTCGACGTCGACGGCGAGGCCGAGATTGACCGCTCCGTCATCGACGCGGTGGGGCTTTGCGTCGATCTCGGCGAAGTGGTGCGCCATGACGGGCATCTCGTCGGTGCCGACGCGTGCGATGGCGTAGGCGATGAGATGGGTGAACGAGACGCGCTGCCCGGCCGCCTTGAGCTGCTTGCGCCGCTCGTCCAGCACCGTGACCGTCAGGGTGCGGAACGAGGTGGCGGTGGGGATCTCCCGGCTCTGCTCCATGTAACGCGCGAGCGCGGCGCCGCCGCCCTTGATGAGCTGCGCTCCCGCAGGCGCGGGAGCGGCTGTGGCGCCATTCCCGGCGCCGGCCGCGAGCACGTCGGCCTTGGTGATGCGGCCGCCGCGGGCGGTCCCTTGAACGCCTGAGAGGTCGACCCCCTCGGCGGCGGCGACCCGGCGGGCCACGGGCGACGCGTTGGCGCCGTTACCACCGTTGGCAGCCGGCGCGGCCACGGTCCCAACCATCTCGGCGCCGTTGCCTGACGTGGGCGCGGCCTCGGAACTCGCGGCGGCCGCATCGGCGCTGATGCGGCCGATCACCTGGCCGACGGTGACCGTCTCGCCCTCCGAAGCGAGGATCTCGACGATCGTGCCGGACGCGGGGGCCGGCAGCTCCATGTCGACCTTGTCGGTCGAGATCTCGACCACGGTGTCGCCCGCCGAGACGGTGTCACCGACCTTGACCGACCACTCGAGCACCGTGCCCTCGGTCACCGACTCGCCCCCGGTGGGCGTCACGATGTCAACGGTCTGACCGGCGGCCTGCTCGGCGGCCGAGAGCTGGTCGGCCTCGTTGCGGGCGCCGGCGGCGGCCTCCTGCGGCGTTGCGGCCGGCGACTCGCCGGAGACCGGTCCCGCCTCCCTCGCCCCGTCCGGAGCCAGTGTCCCGTTGGGCGCGCCGTCCCCGCTGGTGGCGATCTCGGCCAACAGGCCGCCCACCACGACCGTGTCGCCCTCGGCGACGTGCCGCTTGACGACCGTGCCGGCGACCGGCGACGGCACCTCCGCGTCGACCTTGTCGGTCGAGATCTCGACGATCGTCTCATCGGCGGCGACGGTGTCGCCCTCCTGCTTGTGCCACTCGAGCACGGTGCCCTCGGCGACCGAGTCGCCCATCGCGGGCATGACGATCTGAACAGTTCCTGTGTCTACCGCCATCGGTGAAGTCTTCCCCTCACTCTACTGCGAAGTCTGCGCTTGGCTCGGCTCCGCGGCGCCTTGCACGCCGACTTGCCGGCGGCGCCGGTCGGCGACCACAAACCCGGCCGAGCCGGCGAACGGACCGAGGCCGCCGATGACCGCCACGGTGACCGCCAGCCAGAACGGAATGATGCGCAGGCGGGCCGCCGCGATGCACACCAGCGACATCGCGATCCAGATCGTTCCGTGGGCCAGGCCCAGGATGAACGTCGCCGGCTCCGGATTGCCGAGGGCCAAGGCGCAGGTGAGCAGCCCCAGGTAGATGACCGAGTGGCAGAACGACGCCAGCTCAAGCCGACGAAACGTCACGATCCGGCGGAAGGAGGCGGCGGGTGAGTGGGTCCCCATCACGCAGGGTCTGAGAGGAGCTCGGCGATCCCGCGCAGCGGGGCGTCGGCGTGGTCCGGCCACCGGGTCAGATCGGCGGGCCACCAGGCGTACTCGTCGTGCTCGGAGTCCGGGGTGACCGTCGCCCCGTCGGCCAGCCAGGCCACGCCCACCAGGGACACGAGCCCGCTCGGCAGCTTGACCAGAGCCTCGACCGTCAGCCGCTCGGCGGTCACCGACCATTCCTCGCTCAGCTCCCGGATGAGGGTGTCGGCCGGGTTCTCGCCGACCTCGACTGATCCGGCGGCGCCCAGGGCCCATCGCTGCGCCCACGTCGCCAGCCAGGCGGCACGCCGCCCCGCCAGCCAGCAGCCGTCGGCCGACCGCACGATGCACAGCGCCGACAGGCTCTGCATGGCGTCGCGATCGAGCAGGCGCAGCGCCCATCGGATCGGCTCGCACTCCAGCCGGAGCCGGCCGTCCTGCACGGAGAAGTCGCGCAGTCGCGCCGCCAGGCCATCGTGGCTGGGCGAGCCCCGGTCGCGCAGCTCCGCCAGCGCCCGGTCGGCCTCATCGGTCACCGCCGCCGGCGGGTCAAACGGCTGCTCCCCCCATTCGACCTCGACGTCATGGGGCCGCCACGGACCGCTGGCCAGGATGCCCGGGGGGAGGGTCATCGCTACACGGTACCCGGGATAGGCTGCGCGGGGTGAGACCCGACGGCAGGCGTCTGAAGCACTGGGGATGGGGCTATGAGGACGAGCAGCCGGCCCCGGACGACCTGCGCGCCACCGCCGCGTTCCTGGCCGGGCACCTGGGCTTCGGCGATCCGGAGCCGCGCGCGCCGGTCCCGCTGTCGGCGGTCGCCCTCCCGGCGCCGCGGCTGCGGGCGCCGGAGCAGCTGGCGGCGACCTGCCGCGCCGACCACTACGAGCGGGCGCTCCATGCCTACGGCCGTTCATACCGCGACGTCGTCCGGGCGTTCAGCGGGCATTTCGCCCACCCGCCGGACGTCGTCGCGCACCCGCGCAGCGAGGCGGAGTGCGCCGAAGTGCTCGACTGGGCGCTGGGCGCCGGCGCGGCCGTCATCCCGTTCGGCGGCGGGACGAGCGTCGTCGGCGGCGTGGAGCCGGCGGTGGCGCGGGACGCGTTCAGCGGGGTGGTCACCATCGACCTGCGGGCGCTGGACCGAGTGCTGGAGATCGATCCGGTCTCGTTGTCGGCGCGCATCCAGGCGGGAGCGACGGGCCCGGTCCTGGAGGACCAGCTGCGCGCTCGCGAGCTCACGCTGCGCCACTTCCCCCAGTCGTTTGCCTTCGCCACGCTCGGCGGGATGATCGCCACCCGCGCCGGCGGCCACTTCGCGACGCTGTGCACCCACATCGATGACCTGGTCGAGTCGATCCGAGCGCTCACCCCGGCCGGGGTGTGGGAATCGCGGCGATTGCCCGGCTCCGGCGCCGGGATCTCGCCGGACCGGATGCTGATCGGCTCCGAGGGGACGCTCGGCATCATCACCGAGGCCTGGGTCCGGGTCCGCCCGCGTCCCCGGTGGCGGGCGGGCATGGGCGTCCGGTTCCCTGATCTCATGGCGGGCGCGGCTGCGGTGCGGGCCCTGTCTCAGTCCGGGCTGCATCCGGCCAACTGCCGGTTGATCGACCCGGACGAGGCCCGGCTGACCGGCGCCGGAGACGGATCGGCGGCACTGCTGGTGCTCGCCTTCGAGTCGGCGGCGTTCCCGGTGGCGCCGGCGCTGGAGCAGGCGCTCGAGTGCTGCGGCGATCACGGCGGCACCTGGGACGAGGCGACAGCCGAGCAGGGCGACGACGCCGTCAGCGGCTGGCGCGATGCGTTCCTGCGGGCCCCGTACCTACGCGACGTGTTCGTCGCCATGGGGGTGCTGTCAGAGACGTTCGAGACGGCCGTCACCTGGGACCGGTTCGCCGACCTGCACGCCGCGGTGATGGAGCGCACGACCGCGGCGGTGCGCGAGGTCTGCGGCGAGGGAAGCGTCACCTGCCGGTTCACGCACGTCTATCCGGACGGCCCGGCGCCGTACTACACCGTGCTGGCGCCGGCGCGGCGGGGCGGCGAGCTGGAGCAGTGGGCGGCGATCAAGGCGGCCGCGGCCGAGGCGATCCTGACGGCGGGGGGCACCATCACCCACCACCACGCCGTCGGGCGTGACCACCGTCCCTGGTATGACCGCCAGCGGCCGGAGCCGTTCGCGCAGGCGCTCCGCGCGGCCAAGGCGGCGGTCGACCCGGGCGGGGCCCTCAACCCCGGGGTGTTGGTCGACCCCTAACCCCTAGCTTCCGAGGCGCGCCAGGACCGCGGGCGCAGCGGGCGCGACGTCCGGGGTCAGGCGGGCCAGCAGCTCCCGCCACGCCGGCTGGACCGCGACGGCCGCGCGGACGTGGCCCAGCGCCGTGTCCATGTCGCCGGACTGGGCAGCGCCCAGGCCGGCCCAGAAGCGCAGCTCATCGGACTCCGGTGCCCGCCTCACCGCCTCCAGGAACAGGCGAGCGGCCTCGTCGTGCCGCCCCTCGGCCACGCACTCGTCGCCGCGGCCGGCGAGGCGGTAGGCCTCCTCGAGGCGGACGAGACGCTCGAGCTCGACGAGCGGATCAGGGTGGTCCTCGACGCGCAACGAGGTGACCGTCTCCCATGGCTCCCCGGCGGCAGGCACGACGAGGATGGCCGCCGACTGGCGTCCCCGCAGGTCGCCGCCGGCGCCCTCGGCCGCGAACAGCGCCGTCAGGAGGCGCCCGGTCAGCGTTCCCTCGCCGTCGGTGAACGCCTCCACCATCGCCGGCCAGACCGCGGCCGAGGCCATGATGTTCGCCTGACAGGAGACGCCCTCGTCCTGAATGTCGCCGGCGAACCGCGTGCACGCCGCGCCGGTGTGAGCCGCCACGGCCCCGTCGGCGCTCAGGACCGCCACCTGCCGCGAGGCGCGCTGCGGGTCCTCGGCGAGCAGCCGCGCCAGCGCCTCCGCCGGCGCCTCGCCGCGCGCCAGGGCGTCGAGCGCCCGCGGCCCGTAGGCGACCGCGACATTGGCCTGGGTGGCGATCGCGCCGACGCCGGGACGGGCCCACGGCACGATCGGACCGACGGAGAACCAGTGTGATTGCACGGCCACGCCCAGCTCGCCCGTCTCCGGGTCGCGGGCCACGATCGAGTAGGTCATCCGGCAAGCGTACGGTTGAAACGGCGCAAGGCCAGCGGCACGCAGACCGCCGTCAACACCAGGCACCAGATCACCATCGCCAGCTCCGGGTGGTCGAGCTGCCACGAGCCCCCTGAGTGGAAGGCCGGCGTCGTCAGCGAGCGGACGGTCGCCACCAGGGCCGAGATCGGGTCCCACTGCGCGATGGCCCGGGGCACGGCGTCCATCCCGGCAATCGGTACGAACGTGCCGGCCAGGAACGTCAGCGGCAGGATGACGATGAAGCCGACGCCCTGGACGGCGTCCGGCGAGCGCACCAGCAACCCGAACAGCACGCCGCACCACGTGAACGCCAACAGGGCGAGCCCCATCAGCGCCACCAGCTCGACGCCGTGGCCCGGGGTCAGCTGCGGGTCCCAGCCCAGTGCCAGGCCGAGGGCCACGGTGATGACCAGGCCGAGCACCTGCTCGCAGAACTGGCCCATGACCTCGCCGCTGATCACCGACAACCGACTGATCGGCATCGACCGGAAGCGATCGATGACGCCCTCGGTCATGTCGGCCGAGGTCGCGGTGCCGGCGCCGATGACGCCGAACGCGAGTGACTGGCCGATGATGCCGGGGAACAGGTAGTCCCTGTAGCTCATCCCCGGCACATGGATGGCCGAGCCGAACCCGTACAGAAACAGCAGGATGAAGATGATCGGTTGGAGGGTGACGTCGAGCAGACGCTCGGGCACGCGGGGGATCGCGCGCAGGCTGCGCCCGGTCAGCAGCAGCGTGTCGCGGACGAACTCGGCCGGGCCGGAGCGGCGGCGGGCACCGGCGGCGATGGCGGTCATACGGCAGCCTCCTCGGCATCACGCGGTTTGTCTGCGGCCATGTGGCCGGTCAGGGCGAGGAAGGCGTCGTCGAGCGTGGGGCGGCGCAGCGCGATCTCGTCGACGCCGATGCCGGATGCCTGCACAGCGGCGGCCACCCGGGCCAGGTCTGCGGCCTCGTCCGGCGCGGCGACCGACACCGTGCGCTGCTCGCGCAGCGGAGTGACGTCGAACTCGGCGGCCAGCAGCTCGCCGAGGAGCTCGAACGCCGCCGAGTCGGCGGCGACGACGTCGACGCGCTGCTGACCGACCTGGGTCTTGAGCTGCGCCGGCGTACCGGCGGCAACCGCGTGGCCGTGATCGATGACGACGACGCGGTCGGCAAGGGCGTCGGCCTCCTCCAGGTACTGCGTGGTGAGCAGCAGGGTCACCCCCTCGGCGACGAGCTCCCTGATGGTCGACCACACCACCTGCCGGCTGCGCGGGTCCAGGCCGGTCGTCGGCTCGTCCAGGACGAGCACGTGCGGGCGGTCGATCAGGCCAGCGGCGAGGTCGACCCGGCGCCGCTCGCCGCCGGAGAGGTGCTTGACCAACCGGTCGCGGAACGGCGCGACGTCGAGACGCTCGATCAGCTCGTCGGCGACCCGCCGGGCCTCCGGGGCGCCGCGGTCGCGCAGACGCGCCATCAGGACCAGGTTCTCCCGCGCCGTCAGGTTCTTGTCCAGCGCCGCGAACTGCCCGGTCAGCGAGATCAGCTCGCGCACGCGTCCGGCCTCGCGGACCACGTCATACCCGGCGACGCGGGCCCGTCCCCCGTCTGGGCGCAGCAGCGTGGCCAGCATCCGAACCGTCGTCGTCTTGCCGGCCCCGTTCGGGCCGAGCAGCGCCACGACACTGCCCACGTCGACCTCGAGGTCCAGCTCGTCCACGGCCACGAAGTCCCCGAAGCGCTTGGTCAGGCCGTCCGTCGTAATGGCTGTTTCGATCATGGGCAGTAAAAGTACAGAGACTGAAAGAATGCTGCAAGTGAACTGACCGTTGGTAGGATCCGCGCCGGATGAAGGACGTGCCTGAGACGGAGCCGACGGAGCCGACGGAGCCGCGGCCGGGGCCCGCGGACGGCGGCGACGAGATCCTCGATCGCCTCATCTCGGCCGAGATGGGCGACAAGATCGCCGAGGTCATGCGGCTGTTCCGCCGCACCCAGGAGGCGTGGTATCGGCGGACCCACCCGGACGAGGGGCTGCGCGAGCGCAAGCGGCGGCTGACGCGGCAGCTGATCTCCGACGCGGCGACCACGCTGTTCGCCACCCGCGGCTTCGACAACGTCAAGGTCTCCGAGGTCGCCCAGCGGGTCGGCGTGTCGGAGAAGACGGTCTACAACTACTTCCCCACCAAGGAGGCGCTCGTCCTCGACAACGCCGACGAGAGCGTCGAGCGCCTGGCCCGCGCGCTCCGCGAGCGGCGGCCCGGCCAATCGCCGACCGACGCGGTGGTCGAGGCGATCATGGACGACACGTGGATGTACCAGGAGGCGCCGGACGCGCTCATGGAGTTCGTCCCGCTGTTCGGCGCGATGATCGACTCCACGCCGGCGCTCCGGGCGGCCTGGCTGGAGCTTCACGACCGGCTGGCCACGGTGGCGCGCGACGAGCTGGCGGCTCAGGCCGGCGTCGACCCCCGGGACCCGGAGCCGATGGTCGCCGGTCGCGCCCTCGCCGGGCTCGCCGAGCTGGCCATGGACTCCAACATGCGCCATGTCGCCGAGGGACTGCGTGGCGACGAGCTGCGCGCCGCCGTCCAGGACGACCTGGAGCGGGCGGCCCGTCTGCTGGAGACGGGCCTGTGGTCGCTGCACCTGCCCCGCAGCCCGCGGGCGCGCTCGCAGGCGCTCGAGGCGGCGCGGGCCGCCGACGACGCACGGGTCCAGGTCGTGCGCGCGCTCCGGCAGGCGCGCGCCGCCTGGGAGGCGGTGCGGGGCGAGGGCGGCGGGCGCCGGTGACGCAGCTCGCCGTGCTGGGCGCCGGCGGCGTCGGCGGCTTCGTGGCTGCCGCGCTGTCCGCGGCCGGCGAGAACGTCGTCGTCGTGGCACGGGAGGAGACGGCGGGAGTGATCGGCGCGGGCGGCCTGACCGTGCGCAGCGTCGTGCTCGGCGACTTCACCGCTCGGCCGCAGGTGACGACCTCGCTGTGCGATGACGTCGATGTCCTGTTCGTGGCCACGAAGGCGGTCGGCCTGGAGGCCGCGCTCGAGCGCGTGGCGGCCGCGCCGCGCCTCGTGGTGCCGTTGCTCAACGGCATCGATCACCTGGCGCTGCTCCGGGATCGCTACGGCGCCGCCCGGGTCCCGGCCGCGGTGATCCGGATCGAGTCCGACCGGCCGGCCCCGGGAGAGATCGTGCAGACGAGCCCATCATGCCGGATCGACCTGGCGGCCTGGAATGCGACCCCGCCCGCCGCCGTCGCGGCGGTGGCCGCGACGCTCGAGCGCGCCGGCATCCCGGCTCGGATCAGCTCCAGCGGGGCCGACGTCATGTGGTCGAAGCTGGCCCGGCTGTGCCCGCTGGCGCTCACGACAAGCGCGTCGGACCGGCCGATCGGCTACGTGCGCGCGGACCCCCGCTGGCGCTCGGCGCTGGAGGGGGCCATCGGCGAGACCGTCCACGTCGCCAATGCCGACGGCGCGAGCCTGGACCCCGCCGACACGCTCGCCGAGCTGGAGTCCGCCCACCCTGAGCTGGGATCGTCGATGCAGCGCGACATCGCCGCCGGCCGCGAGCCGGAGCTCGACGCCGTCGCCGGCGCGGTGCTGCGCGCCGCGGCGCGCCACGGGCTGCGCTGTCCGACCATTCAGTGGCTCGCCGACCGGGTGGCGAACCGGGCCGGCGTGCCCTGGATCCTGTAGGCGGCGGTTCTAGAGAGGCGGGCGGATCGGCTGCGCCGGACCGTCGGCGTAGACCGGCTCGGCGATCTCCTCGGAGGCCACCGCGTCCACGGTCTCCTCCTCCTCCTCAACTTCACCGCCGTCGTGCTGGCCGTCACACAGGATCCGGAAGTTGCCGGTGACCCCGCCGTCAGCCTGGAGCACGATCCCGGGCAGGATCTCCTCGCCCTCCTCCAGCCCCAGGCGCTCGATGTCGAAGTGCGCCATGCCGATGCCCCAGCTGTTGTGGTCCGGGTTCTCCCGGTCGTGAGCGGCGACGCCCTGCGCGAAGCGCTGCAGCAGCTTGCCCATCGTTGCGGTGTCGACCATCGCTGCCTCCCTGGGTCTCAGTTGCGCTCGATGATCTCGATCCGGTAGCCGTCCGGGTCCCGGACGAAGCAGAGTCGGCTGCCGCCCGCGCGCACCGTGTAGGGCGGGCGCTCCGGCTCGATGCCCTGCTCGGCCAGCCGCGCCAGCGTGCCGTCGAGGTCGGACGTGGTGATGGCGATGTGCCCGTAGCCGGTGCCGATCTCATAGGGCTCGGTGCGGCCGTGGTTGTGGGTCAGCTCCAGCCGGGGCTCGTCGCCGTCCTCCGGCAGGTTCATGAAGACGTTGGTGGCCTCCTTGCCGATCGGCATCCGGCGCACCTCGTCGAAGCCGAGGGCCTTGTAGAAGGCGACCGACCGGTCGATGTCCAGAATCCGGTAGCACGTGTGGATCAGGCTCATCTGTGCCTCTAGCCTACCGAGTGCACCCGGCCGCAGACACCCTGGGCGGTCGGACCCCCAGAACGTCGCGAGAGGCTAGGCTCTCAGTCATGATCGTCGAGCGCTCGATGAGCGACCAGTGGCTGTCGAACACGTACATCGTCGCCGACGAGGTCGGCGGATCCGCGGTCATGGTCGACGCCGGCGGACCGGTGGCGCCCCTGCTCGAGTTCCTCCGCCGCGGGCAGATGACGCTGACCCACGTGCTCCTGACCCATCACCACCATGACCACGTCGCCGAACTTGACCCCGTCCGGCGCGAGTTTCCGGACGTCCCGGTCCTCATCCACCCCCTCGAGCGCGAGCATGTGCCGGATGCGACCGGGACGATGGCGCCGGGGCAGCGGATCGAGACCGGAGCGCTGGTGGTGGAGACGATTCATACGCCCGGCCACACCGCCGGCATGCTGTCGCTGCTCGTCGACGGCACCGACGTGTTCACCGGCGACACCCTGTTCAAGGGATCGGTGGGGGGCGTGCGGGCGCCGGGTCACACCACGTACGCCGACCTGAAGACGTCGATCATGGACAAGCTGCTCAAGCTCCCGCCGGAGACGCGTATCCACCCCGGCCACACCGATCCAACCACCGTGGCCGACGAGCTGGAGCACAACCGGTTCGTGCGCATCTGGCGGGGGGTCGACCCCGAGGGCCAGGAGCCGTGCACGGCCATGGGCGAGCCCGCCACCCTGATCCTGCTCGGCGACGACTACGACGGCGGGCACAAGGCGTGGGTCCGCTGGCCTGACGGATCAGACGACATCGTGCCCGGCTCGCAGGTGCGCCGGGACCAGTAGTGCCTCGCGGCGACAAGATCCCCACCTCGCGCGTCAGCCGGACGGCGCGCATCGGCAGTCTGGCGGCGGGACAGGCCCTGCGGGAGGCGGGCACGCGCGCGGCCAATGTCGCCCGCTCCCCGGAGGGGCGCCAGTTCGCCCTGGAACGGCGCCAGGTCGAGGCCGCCGAGCAGATCGTCGAGGCCCTGGGGACGATGAAGGGCGCGGCCATGAAGGTCGGCCAGGTCCTCTCGTTCCTCGACGTGGGGATGGTGCCCGAGGAGTACCGGGAGGAGTTCCAGCGCAAGCTCGCCGTCCTGCGCGACGCGGCGCCGACCGTCACCTTCAAGGACATGCGCAAGGTGATCGAGGAGGAGTTGGGCGAGAAGCTCAAGGACGTCTTCGACGAGTTCGACGAGGAGCCGATCGCGGCCGCGTCGATCGGCCAGGTCTACCGGGGGGTGTTGACCGACGGGCGCGAGGTGGCGGTCAAGGTCCAATACCCCGGCGTGGCCGCCGCGGTCCGGGCCGATATGCAGAACCTGGGGCTCATCCTGCGGCTGCTCAAGCGGATCGCCCCCGGCATGGACCCCAAGGCGATCGGCGAGGAGATCCGCTCCCGGATCTACGAGGAGCTCGACTACGAGCTGGAGGCCTCCAACCAGCGCACGCTGGCCCGCATCTTCCGCGGGCATCCCTTCATCGTCGTCCCGGACGTCGTCACTTCGCTTGCGCGCGAGAGGGTCATGGTGTCGGAGTTCGTCCGCGGCACCGGCTTTGAAGACCTCAAGGACCACCCCCAGGTCGATCGCGACCGGATCGGCGAGATCATCTACCGCTTCTACTTCGGCTGCCTGTACCGCCACGGGCAGTTCTCCGGCGATCCCCACCCGGGCAACTCGCAGCTGCTCGACGACGGGCGCATGGCCTTCTTCGACTTCGGCCTGTTCAAGCGGATGCCGCCGGGCACCGTGGAGCTGGAGATCGAGGTGGCGCGAGCGATCATCGAGGGCGACACCGACACCATCATGCGCCTGGGAACCGCCGTCGGCTTCTTTCCGGAGCCGGAGAAGTTCAACCCGGACCGGGTGCTCGCCCACTTCCGCGCCGCCACCTCGTGGTACACGTGCGACCGGGAGATCGAGCTGACCCCGGACTACGCCACCCAGGTCCTGATCGACATGAGCGACCCCCGGTCGGAGTACTTCGGCCAGCTCCGCCACGAGTCCGCCCCGGCGGACCACATCTTCGGCCGGCGGATGGAGGTGCTGACGCTGGCGGTCATCGCGCAGCTGCACGCGCGCAACAACTTCCACCGCATCGCCCGCGAGTGGTTCTACGGCGACCCCCCGGCGACCGGGCTCGGCGAGCAGGAGGCCGAGTTCTACACCGCCCGGGCGGCCTGAGCCTCCCGGCTCTGGGGGCTCACTCCGCTATAGGCGGCATGAGCCCCCACGGCCTCATTCGTAGACGCGCTGGATGTCGATGGAATCCACCTTGCCGGCGAAGAAGGTGAAGCCGGTGCTGACGGTGCCGACCGCCCCGGGCGTGCCCGTGTACATGTCGCAAAGGCCGTGGGAGCACTTCAGGCCGCGGTAGGCGCGCTTGACCGCCCGCTCGCTGGAGCCGACGCGGATGCCCTTGCCGGTGCGATACCGGGGGCCGATGGCGCCCACCAGGTCGGCCGGGTCCCTGGGCTGGAGCGTGTCGAAGTCGAACGAGATCTGGTCATTGCGGTAGATGAGCTCGGCGATCCGGCCGCCGACGCGGATCGTCTCCGACGGCCGGCCGAGGCGGCGCTTGACCGCGGCGGGCGTGACGCCGTCGCTGAAGCCGCCGATCGACTTCTGCACGACGATCCGGTTCGACAGGTGCGAGGCGGCCTGCGCCCCGGCCCCTCCGCGCAAGCGGACTGGAATTTAGACCTCTTGGACCTGAAACAGGCTGGTTGTCCCCGGGCGGCCGCTCGGGAGGCCGGCGGTGATGCCGACCCGCTGCCCGGGCTGGACCCAGCCGAGCTCGACGGCCAGCCGGGCGGCGTCGGCGATCAGCTCCTCGGTGACCTCGTGGCGGCGCATCGAGGCCGCCTGCACCCCCCACATGAAGTTGCAGCGCCGGACGGTCTCGCGGCCCGGGGAGAGCGCGTAGATCGGCACCGTCGGCCGGTGGGCGGAGATTAGGCGCACCGACCGGCCGGACAGGGTGGGAACGACGAGGGCGGCCAGGCCGAGATCCCGGGCAGCGGCGCAGGCGCTGTAGGCGATGGTGTAGGCGGGGTCCCGCGCGTCCCGGCGCACGCGCTCCTCGTTCCAGTCCTTGTACGGCAGGACGCTCTCGGTGCGCTCGGCGATCGAGGCCATCATCGCCACCGCCTCGACCGGGTAGGCTCCGACGGCGGTCTCCTGGGAGAGCATGACCGCGTCGGTCCCGTCGAGGATGGCGTTGGCGACGTCGGTCGCCTCGGCGCGGGTGGGGCGCGAGGAGGACACCATCGAGTCGAGCATCTGAGTGGCGGTGATCGACGGCCGCGCCAGTCGCCCGGCGATCCGCAGAAGCTGCTTCTGGACGATCGGCACGTCCTCGATCGGCAGCTCGATGCCGAGGTCGCCACGCGCCACCATCACGACGTCGGCGGCGCGGATGATCTCCTCGGCGGCATCGACGGCCTGTGGCTTCTCGATCTTGGCCACCAGCGGGAGGCGGGTGTGGCGGCGCACGGTCTCGATGTCCTCGGCGGTCCGGACGAACGACAGCGCCACGACGTCGACGCCGATCTGCTCTCCAAAGCGCAGCATGTCGAGGTCCTCCTCCGGCACCGCGGCCAGACCGCGGGTGGAGCCGGGGATGTTCAGCCCCTGGCGCGAGGCGACCGCCCCACCAACCTCGACCACGGTCTCGATCTCGCCGTCGCCGCTGCGCACCGCGTCGACGCGGAGGCGGATGGCCCCGTCGGACAGGTAGATGACGTCATGAGGGTCGACCGCCGCGGCCAATCCGGGCCAGGAGACCGACATGCGCTCGCCGTCGCCGGGCTCGCTCGATCCGCAAATGAGCACCAGCCGCTCGCCCGGCTTGAGCTCGGCCAGGTCGTCCCTGATGGCGCCGATGCGCAGCTTGGGACCGGGCAGATCCTGGAGAAGCGCCACCGGCCGTCCCGCCGCGTCCGACGCGGCGCGGACCCGGGCCGCGTTCTCGGCATGCAGCTCCCGGTCGCCGTGGGAGAAGTTGAGCCGCGCGACGTCCATCCCCGCGTCCAGCAGCCGCTTGAGCGTCTCCGGATCGCGGGAGGCGGGGCCGATGGTGGCGACGATCTTGGTCCGGCGCATGATTTGAAGCTACTTCACCGCGCGGCGGTGGTCGTTAACGCCAGGTTGTGGATGTGAGCGCTCACACGGCGAGCGCGCCGTCCTCGACGACGACGTGCCCGTCGGCGCTGAGGCGGCCGCCCCGGCGGAGATCGCAGATGAGGTCCCAGTGCAGCGCTGATTGGTTGGCGCCCCCGGTCTCCGGATACGAGCGGCCGAGCGCGAGGTGCACGGTGCCGGCCATCTTCTCGTCGAGCAGGATGTGCCCGGTCGGCCGGTCGATCCCGGAGTTGGTGCCGATCCCCAGCTCACCGAGGCGGCGAGCCCCCTCGTCGGTGGCCAGTGCGGCCTGCAGGTACGCGTCGCCCTGTTGCGCGCCGGCGCGGACCACCCGGCCGTCGCGGAACTCCAGCTCCACCCCGGTGACGGTGACGCCCCGGGGGCCGGTGGGCACGGTGAAGCGGATGGTGCCGTTGGCCGAGTCCTCATGGGGGCCGGTGAACACCTCGCCGCTCGGCATGTTGTGCCGGCCGTCGGAGTTGATCCAGGTGCGCCCGGCGACGCTGAGGGTCAGATCGGTGCCGTCCGCCTCGATCCGGATCTCGGTCGCCGCGCTCAGGCGGGCCACCAGCTCGGCCTGCCGGGCGCTGAGGTCGGCCCATGCCTGCACCGGGTCGTCGCGATCGAGGAACAGCGCGCGGTTGACGAAGGCCGCGTACTGCGCGGTGGCCATCCGCGCCTGCTGGGCGAGCGCGGGGGTCGGCAGCAGCGTCCCGGTCCACCGCAGCGCCAGCGACGCCTCCTGCAGCGGCCGGCGGGCCGTGGCGACCTCGGCCACGAGCGCCGGCTCGATGTCCGACAGCTCCGTGGCGTTGGCCGGGGCGTCGATGCGGACGAAGCCGTCGATCGCCTGGGTGACCGCCAGGTCGATCGGCGGCGACTGGGTGCGGTGGCGCTCGCGCGCGTGGCGATAGAACTCGGCTCCCAGCCCGGGGGGTTCCAGGCGGATCAGCGGCCAGGCGTCGCGGTCGAGAAGGGCGCGATGCAGCGCCAGGGCCAGGTCCTCGGCGAGCGTTGTCGAGTAGACGGCGATCCGGTCACCCGGGCCCACCTGCTGACACCAGTCGCACAGCAACGCGGCGAACGCATCCGGATCAGGCCCCGCCCTCATGGCACCTCCAGCTCCGGGAAGTTCTTGGCGGCGTGCTCGCGCAGCGACCGCAGGATGAACTCGCGCTCCGGCGGCGAGGCCAGCCGGTAGCGTCCGAGCAGCTCCTTCTGGCGGTCGGTCGTCACCCCGGCGACCGTCCAGGCGACCGCCAGCCGCTCGAACAGGATCTCGGTGGCGCGCTCGCGGGCGTCCTCGCGGTGGAGCCCGCCGGAGAGCACCTCGGCGTACTCGCGCCGGGCGGCCGGGGGCAGAGAGCCGCGGAGGACGAGCAGGTTGCCGTCGGCGTCGCGGTATTCGCTCGTGGGAGCGGAGAGCTTGCTCTCCCTGGCGCGCTGGCGGTTGCGCCGGCCCATCCGTCAGACGGGTGCGTCGGCGACCCGCTCCAGCTGGGCGCGGACATCGCCGGTCACCGGATCGGCGTGCCCGGGCCAGGCGGCGACCGGTTCGAGCGCCGCCAGCTTGCGAATGGAGGCGCGGGTCTGGTCGAGATCGGCGTCGAACGCGGGATGCGGAATCCGCGGCGGTCCCTTGCGCCCGGTCTGCGGATCCAGCGTGTAGAAGCAGTCCGAGACCAGAGCGAGCCGATCGGAGGCCCGGAACAGGCCGATGAGCCCGGGGGCGTGGCCCGGGAGCTCGACGACCTCGAAGCCGGCGATCCGGTCGCCCTGGGCGACCGTGCCCGCGACCTCGACGGCGCCACCGTCCCAGGCGGCAAGCAGCTTCGGATAGACCGGGCGGGCGTACGCGGAGAGCCGGTCGAGGTGCCAGTAGTCGCGAAACGGGGAGTCCGACTCGGCCGCCGCCCGGTCGGCCTGGTGCACGTAGACCGGAGCGCCGAGGGCCGGAGCCGCGCCCCGGTGATCGCAGTCGGCATGGCCCAGGACGACCCGCCTGACGCCGCCGAGCCGCGCACAGACGGCCCGCAGGGACGGGCCCATCGCCGAGATCCCGGCATCGAACATGGTGACCCCGCCGTCGTCCTCGATCAGGTACACGTTCATCATCTTGAGCGGAAAGCCGCCGCGGACGACCCAGACGCCGTCGGCGATCCGCTCGGTCTGCACGCCGTGCAGGACGGCCTGCGCCCGCGTGCGAACGTTGGCCAGCTTCGTCAGCCGGGCCTCGGCAGCGGAGCCCGCCGGCGGCAGCAGCCCCAGCTGGCGGGCGACATCGCCGCTGTCGACGAATGCCTCGTTGTGGACGATCAGGCCGTCGTCGACGGTCACCACATCGCAGCCTTCGAGGTGCAGCTGCGCGTTGTTGGGCTCGAAGCCCTCGAAGTGGCCGGGACCGGCAAAGGTGGCGTCCGCGCGCCAGCGAACGGCGGACCGGTTGCGCGACGTCGTCATCTCCAGGACCTCAAAGCGAAAGTCCGGGAAGGCGCCGAACAGCATCGAGAAGTACGCGCGGATGCCCCCCGGCGCGATGAGCTCGCGCGTTCCAACCATGCGATCGGTGCTCCCGGGCCGCCAGCAGGCGACAGCGGCATCCAGATCATGGTCCGACAGGGCGGCGAAGTACTGCTTGGTGATCTCAGACGTCGTGGCCATCGACGCGGCGCAGTCTACGCGCCGCCAATATCGTGCGACCCGTGCCACCCACAGCGCGCCATCGAGAGCTCGGCCGCGGCGAGCGAGTCCTGCCCGGGCTGTGGCGCCTGCGGCTCCCCCTGCCCTGGCCCGGTGTCCCGCACTGCAACGCGTGGGCCATCGCCTCCGGATCCGGGGTCGTCCTGGTCGACACCGGAATGCACGAGCCCGGATCTCTGGGCCAGCTGGAGCGGGCGATGGACCACGTCAACCTCCGGCTCGAGCACGTGCGGCTGGTCGTCTGCACGCACGCCCACTCCGATCACTGGGGCCAGGCGGCGCCGATCACCGATCGTGCCGGGTGCGAGCTGTGGATGCACGCCGATAACACCCGGACCACCGGCGCCGACGGCGCCGACGCAGCGCTGGCCCGGCGGCTGGAGGTCGGCCGCCAGAGCGGGGTGTCCCAGCGGGCCCTCGACGAGTACGCCCAGCTGGCAAAGGCGTTCCCGTCCGGGATCGCCCGCGTGATGACGCCCCACCGGGCACTCGTCACCGGCGATCAGATCGAGACGGACCTGGGCACCTGGACGGTGTACGAGACGCCCGGCCACGCCCCGTCGCACATATGCCTATTCGAGCCAGAGCGGCGGATCCTGATCTCCGGCGACCACGTGCTGGGGCGGATCTCCCTCTACTACGACTACGGGTACACCCCGGATCCGGTTGACGAATTCCTGACCTCGCTCGACCGCGTCGACCGGCTCGACGCCCGGCTCGCCCTCTCCGGCCACGGCAAGCCGTTCGTCGACGTTCACGGCCACATCGAGGGCAACCGCCGCCTAGTCGCCGAGCGGCTGGAGGCGGTGATGAGGGCGGTCGCGGCCGAGCCGCTCACCGCGGCCCAGATCGCCCCGGCCATCCGCGACGGCGAACCGCTCAACATCCGCAACGCGCAGTGGTTTCTGTCCGAGACGCTCTGCTACCTGCGCCACCTGGAGCGGGCGGGACGGGTGCGCTCCGAGCCGGACGGCCGGGCCGAGCGGTGGCGGCCGGCCGACGCCCCCTGACCGGCCGCCGCCTGGAGGTGCTGTTGCGCGCAGCGGCGCAACCTTGACACGCTCGTGTCAAGGTTGGTACGCTGCCGCGCATGCGGATCGATCGAATCCTGGAGGAGGCCGAGGAGCCGGTCTTCTCGTTTGAGTTCTACCCACCCAAGAGCGACGCCGGCGAGCGGGTCCTGGGCCTGGCGCTGGAGTCGCTGCGACAGCTCGACCCGGCGTTCGTCTCGGTCACCTACGGCTCCGGCGGCGGCTGCCGCGACCGTACGCTCGAGTTGACCAAGTGGATCAAACAGGAGCTGGGGATCGAGGCCATGGCCCATCTCAGCTGCGTGGGCTCCACGCGCGAGGAGCTGACCGGCGTGCTCGCCGAGATGCGCGACGCGGGCATCGAGAACATCCTGGCGCTGCGGGGCGACCCGCCCCGGGGCGAGAGCGACTGGAGGCCGCACCCCGGCGGATTGCGCTACTCGACCGAGCTGGCGCGGATGATCAGCGCCGAGCACGACGCGTGCATCGGCGGCGCGTGCTTCCCGGAGGTCCATCCGGAGGCGCCGGACCTCGCCCATGACCTGCACTTCCTCAAGGAGAAGGTCGACAGCGGCGTGTCGTTCCTGATCACGCAGCTGTTCTTCGACAACGAGCTGTACTTCCGGTTCGTCGACGAGGCGCGCGCCGCCGGCATCGAGGTGCCGATCCTCCCCGGCGTCATGCCGATCACCGATCTGCGCCAGATCAAGACGATCACCGGGATGTGCGGGGCGTCGATCCCGCAGGAGCTGCTGGAGGCGCTGGAGTGGCGCTCGCACGACCCGGAGGCGGTCACCGCGCTCGGCGTCTCCTACGCCACGCTCCAGTGCGCGGAGCTGCTCGCCCGGGGCGCTCCCGGGATCCACTTCTACACCCTCAATCGCTCCCACGCCACGCGCGCCATCCTGTCGGCGTTGCGCGTGCTGCGCCCCTGGGTGGAGCGCCGCGCCGCCCAACCGGACGACGGCCTGCGCACGCGCGAGGTCGTCCTCGGCGCTAGTACGACCGGTCGTACTAGCGGGGCGGTTTGATCTCCAGCGCGTGGGCGACGGTCGGCTGCCCGTCGACCTCGTAGCGCACGTCGACCTCGTCGTTGCGCTTGTAGGTGCCGATCCCCCAGAAGCCGAGCAGCCAGGCCCAGCCGCTCAGCTTCTCGCGCCTGAGCTCCCGCTCGAAGACGAGCTCGCCCGCGGAGACGCGGTAGTCGGCGCCGAGCTCCTGGAGCACGCCGTTGACGTAGACCTCGAACGGCGGACGGACGCCGGGCGGCAGCGGCACCCGCCATTCGCGTCGCGGATGGTGATCTGGCGCCATCGCTCACACCCGGTTCAGGTCGGCGGCGATGAGTGACAGCATGACGACGTCGACCCGGTGACCGCGTTCGCGCACGTAGCCGCGCAGAAGGCCCTCCTCGCGCAGGCCGGCCTTCCCGGCGGCGCGCCGCATCGGCGCGTTGTCCGGCTCGGTCGTCAGCTGGACGCGCTTCAGGCCACAGTTCTGAAGCAGCCAGCGTCCGCTCAGCCTGAGCGCGTCGGCGGCCATCCCCCGCCCCCGGCGGGCGGGAGCGACCCAGATCCCCACGTCGGCCCGGAGATGATCCCAGTCGATCTCGTGAACGTCGATCTGGCCGCAGCAGTCGTCTGAGCCCGGGGCGACGATCGTCAGCCAGACGCCGGCGCCGGAGGCGCGCTCAACGGGACCCGCCTCCATCCGGCGTCCCAGCTCCGCGCCGCTCGGCGGGCGCTCCAGCCCCAGCCGGACATGGAGCTGCGGGTCGTCCTGGTGGGCGATGAGCACCTCCGGGATGTCCCGCTCGGCGGCGAGCCGGAGCTCCGCGACCGAGCCGGTCAGCGGGAGGCCAAGGTCCGGGAAGGAGGGCATGTCAGCCCTGCACCGTACTCTGCGCTGCGGTGTCAGAGAACACAAGCGCCGATCTGCGACGTCCGGCCGAGCCGGCCGATATCGCCTACCGGATCCGGCGCTCCGATCGCGCCCGCCGCGTGCGGGTGACGGTCGATGTCTCCGGGGTGGAGGTGGTGCTGCCCCGCCGGGCGCCGGAGCGCGAGGCGGCGGCCGCCGTGCGCGAGCTGGAGCCGTGGATCCGCCGCCGCATCCGCGAGCACCGGCGGGCCGAGGAGGTCGTCGCGGCCCGCGCCGGCGCCGTCCCGTACCTGGGCCGGCTGCTGCCCGTGCGCGCCCAGGCCGGACGGACGCGCGTGCACCGGCGCGGGGACGAGCTCCTGGTACCGACGGGCCCGGAGCGCAGGCCGGCGCTGGAGCGCTGGTACCGGCGCGCTGCGCGGGCCGAGATCGCGCCGCGTCTGGAGCGGGCCTGCGCTCTGGCCGGCACGTCGTTCCAGACGCTGACGATTCGCGGGCAGCGGACGCGGTGGGCCAGCTGCTCGCGCAGCGGAGCGATGAGCTTCAACTGGCGTCTGCTGCTGGCTCCGGAGGCGGTCCTCGACTACGTCATCTGGCACGAGGTGTGCCACCTGGAGGTCATGGACCACTCCCCCCGGTTCTGGGCGCTCGTCGAGCGGTGGTGCCCGGACTGGCGCGAGCAGGCGCGGTGGCTGCGCCGCCACGGCCAGACGCTCGTCCTCTGATCGGAGCGCCGGTGGCAGTTCCGTGACACGCCTCGGCGAGAAACCGGCCATATAGGCCGGTTGGACGCCGAGCCCCTCAACCCGCCGTGAGGACGCGGCGCAGGGCGGCGTACGGGTTCTCCCCGGCGCGGGGGTCGATGACCTCCCGCCGGACGCGCCCGCGGAACGCCTCGACCGACCCGTCGCCGCGGACGTCGACGCCGGCCCGCACGCTGGGGACAAACCGCTCCGGCCCGGCGAGCTCCAGGCGCGCGATCACCCGCTGCTGGGGCTCGAAGCGGCGGAACTTGGCATCGAGCGGCTCCCGGGGCGCCGACCGCGACAGCTCGCGGCCGCGGGCCTCGAGCGCGTCGAGAGCGCCGTGGATGTCGTCGAACGAGGAGCGCTTGACCCGCGGCCCGGCGCGCTCGGTGAGCTTCCAGCGCACGCGGCGATCATCGCAGGAGCGCCGCGTTGGGCCTCGCCGCGCGTGGCGACGACCTCGTCCTCACGGGTGGGCAGGGGGAACTCGACCTCCAGCACGTTGCCCTCCCGGTGGCGGGTGACCGGGCCGGCGGCGAGGCGATCGATCATGTGGCGGATCGGCATGTTGTCGGCGAAGATGGTCGCCGTGAAGCGCCGCACGCCGCGGGTGACCGCGGCGCCGGCCAGCCGCCGCAGCAGCTCGCCGGCGAGTCCCTGGCCCTGCCAGGCATCGGCGACGACGATCGCGAACTCGGCGATCTCCGGGTGTCTGGGCAGCCTGATGTACCGGGCGACGCCGACGATCACCTCGCCCTCCGGCATGGCGGCGGTCGCCACCAGCGCGTAGTGGTCGGAGCCGTCGACGTCGACCAGGTAGTTCGCCTCGGCGGTGCCGAGGGTCGGCTTCGACGTCATGAACCGCCGGTAGCGCGACTGCTCGGACAGCCGCTCGTGCGAGAGCCGCAGGCGCTCTCGGTCGTCCGGCCGGATCGGCCGGATGACGACCATGCGTCCGTCTGGAAGGGTATGGAGATCCACGCGTCTCAATCTACAACGGTGTAGGAAAGCTGGATGTGGGGGTGGTCACGGACCGGCCCCCCCACATGACGTCACTACCGCTGGTCGATCGGCACGTAGTCCAGGCCGCGGCCGCCGGTGTAGATCTGGCGCGGCCGGGCGATCTTCTGCTCCGGATCGTCGATCATCTCCAACCACTGGGCGATCCAGCCGCTCGTACGCCCGATGGCGAAGAGCACCGGGAACATCTCCACCGGCATCCCCAGCGCCTCGTAGATGAGCCCGGAGTAGAAGTCGACGTTCGGATACAGCTTGCGACTGACGAAGTAGTCGTCCTCGAGGGCGATCTTCTCCAGCTCGGTGGCGATGTCCAGCAGCGGGTTCTTGCCCGTCACCTCGAACACGTCCTCGGTCGCCTGCTTGATGATCTTGGCCCGGGGATCGAAGTTCTTGTAGACGCGGTGGCCGAAGCCCATCAGGCGCTCGTCGCCCTCCTTGACGCCCTTGATGAAGTCCGGGATGTTCTCCTTGGTCTCGATCCGCCGCAGCATGCGGAGCACCGCCTCGTTGGCGCCGCCGTGGAGCGGGCCGTAGAGCGCGGCCACGCCGGCCGCCACCGCCGAGTACGGGTCGACCTGGGAGGAGCCGACGCTGCGCACCGCGCTGGTCGAGCAGTTCTGCTCGTGGTCGGCATGGAGGATGAACAGGACGTCGAGAGCACGCTCCAGCCGCGGGTCCGGGCCGTACTTGAGCTCGGCGACCTTGTAGATCATCGACAGGAAGTTGCCCGCGTAGCTGAGGTCATTGTCCGGATAGACGTAGGGCATGCCGCGGTTGTGGCGGTAGGAGAAGGCCGCCAGGGTCGGCATCTTGGCCAGGAGGCGGATGACCTGGATGTACCGGGCGTCCGGGTCCTTGATCGCCGACGCCTCCGGATAGAAGGTGGACAGGGCGCCGACCGACGCCAGGAGCATGCCCATCGGATGCGCGTCGTAGCGGAATCCCTGCATGAACTCCTTGACGTTCTCGTGCACGAAGGTGTGAATCGTGATGAGGTGGTCCCACTCGTCCAGTTGCTGGCGGGTCGGCAACTCGCCGTGGATGAGCAGGTAGGCGACCTCCAGATAGCTGGACTTCTCCGCCAACTGCTCGATCGGATAGCCGCGGTACTCGAGGATGCCCCGGTCCCCGTCGATGAACGTGATCGCCGACCGGCACGACGCCGTCGCCATGTAGGCGGGGTCGTAGGTCATCAAGCCGAAGTCGTCGTCCGAGGTCTTGATCTTGCGAAGCTCGGTGGCCCGGATCGTGTTGTCCGTGATGGGGATCTCGTACCGCTTGCCGGTCCGGTTGTCGGTGACGGTGAGGGTGTCGGCAGAGGTAGCTACCCCGCCGCCATCCGTCGATTGCTGCGTCTCGGTGCTCATAGCACTCCTGTGACGGGATTGCCGGAGGTCGCCGTGGCGCGGGGGAGGCGCAGGCGACCTTGTCTGAGAGACTCTAATACCCGGCCTGGGCGGGCTCCGACACCGTTCCCGGCCGCCGGTGGTCGGCCCGCGCGCGCAGCTCGGAGATCGAGACCCCCTCGATCAGCAGCGACGGCAGGGCCATCGCCAGCGCACAGCCGATCTCGACCGCTTGGAGCACCAGCCCGTAGGCGAGCGCCTCGCCGGCGTGGACGTGGAAGGGCGCGAGCACCGCGATGCAGGCCGCCTGGAAGACCCCCACGCTCGACGGCGTGACCGGGACGATCGCCGTGACATTGACCGCCACCAGCACCGCGGCGGCGGCTGCACCGCCCGCGCGCGCCTGCAGGCCGAAGGCGAGCAGCACCGCATAGCACGACCCCCACTGCAGCCCCCAGGCGAGCAGCTGGAAGACGCCGGAGTGCATGGCCGGGCCGGGCCGCCGGAGCACGGCCAGGCCCTGGCGAACGCCGACCAGCTGCGAGCGCACCCAGCCGCCGACGCGGCCGGCCCGGCCCGCCCTCAGCCGCCGGCGGCGGGCCAGCGGGACGGGCGCTCCCACCAGCACGGCGACGCCGGCCGCAGGCACCAGCGCCGTGAGGACAACCGACTCGGTGCGCGCGCCACGGATGGCGCTCCCGGCCAGCGCAAGGCCGGACAGGATGATGAGCGCCAGCACGTTGAGCAGCGTCTGCGAGAGCAGGGTCCCGACCACGGTGGCCAGGGCGTCGCGGACGCGTCCGGCCCGCCGGGCCACCAGCCAGGCGCGCGCCGCCTCGCCGACTCGTCCCGGAGCGACGGCGGAGCCCGCCATGCCGATGAGCAGCGCCCGGGTGACCGGCGCCCGGCCGATCCGCTCGCCGGGCAGCGCCGCGCGGATGGCCGTGTGCCACGACTCCGCCCGGGCCAGGAAGGCAGCGGCCATCAGGAGCACCGCCGCAGCCACCCACCAGCCGTCGACGCGCGCCATAGAGTGGCCGACCTCGGCCAGGTCGATCTTGGCCAGCGCGAGCACGACCAGGGTCGTCAGGACCAGCAACGTCAGCACCGCCGCCAGGTGCCGGCGCCGGGCGCTTCGCCGGCCGGCCTGGCCCACGGGCAGGCGCTCGTCGGACGCCGTCGTCGGGGCCACCATGCTCACACGGCCTCCGGCGACGGATCGGTCGCCTCGCCGGGGGCGGGCTCCGCCGGCGACGTCGCGGCGACGCGCTCCGGCGGCGGGCCGGCTCCGACGAGCGCGCACGCCCGCAGGTAATGACGGCGCAGGGTCCGGGTGGCGCGGCCCCATGTCGCACCGCTCACGGCCTCGAGCCCGTGTCGCCCCATCGCCGCGCGCAGAGACGGGTCGGCGGCCAGCAGGCCGATGGCGCCCGCGAGCGCATCCGGCGCGCGCGGGTCGTAGCGCAGCCCATCGATGCCATGGCGGACCAGCTCCCGGGCGGCAGGGCTGTCGGCGGCGACGACCGGGAGCCCGGCCGCGTGCGCCTCCAGAGTCACCATCCCCAGCGTCTCGGTCTCCGACGGCAGGACGAACACGTCGGCAGATGCGTAGGCGCGGGCCAGGTCCTCGCCGCCCAGGAAGCCGAGGAACGTCGTGGCGGTCCCGGTGAAGCGTCGCTCCAGCTCGGCCCGCAGCGGCCCGTCACCGACGATCGCCAGCGACACGTCTTGCCGGCGGCGCACGGCCTCGACGAGCCGCTCGACGGTCTTTTCCTTGGCCAGCCGTCCGACATAGAGGAGGACGAGCCCTTCCGGACGGCCCTGGCTGAGACGCTCGCGCCACTCGCGGCTGGGTGGAGCCGAGTCGAAGCGCTCCAGGTCGACGCCGTATGGCCACAGCGCCAGGCGCTCGACCCCATGCGACTGGATCTCGGCCAGCGTCGCCCGCGAGGTGGCCAGGTTGACCTGGGCGCAGTTGTGCAGGCCGCGCAGGTAATGCCAGCCGGCCGACTCCAGCCAGCCGAGGCGGTACAGCTTGGCGTAGGAGGGAAGGTGGGCGTGGTAGGAGGCGACGAGGGGTATGCGGTTGCGCCGGGCGAACGCGACCGCACCGACGCCCAGAAGCACGGGCTGGATGGCGTGAACGACGTCCGGGCGGTAGGCCCGCAGGGCGCGGCTCAGCGCCGGCCCGGGCAACGCGACGCGCTTCGGGGGATACCCGTCGCCGTCCGGATACAGGGGAACCCGCAGTCCGCGGACGCCGAGCACCGGCACCCCGGCGTAGCAGTCCGGCCCCCCGGCGGGAGCGATCATCAGCACGTCGTCGCCGTACGCGGGGAGCTCCTCCAGCGTCCGCCGCAGACGGGTGACGACGCCGTCGACGGCGGGGAGGAACACCTCGCTGACCAGGGCGATGCGCACTCCGGGCCTCAGCTCCGACCGGGCGGACAGGCGGCGCCGGCGTACCCACCCTGCGCCTGAGCGCGACCGGCCGGCGGTGAGGGGCTGCATCCACCCACGGCTCCGACTTCTAGACGGTCAACATCACCTTTGGGTGAAGTCGATGTAAGTCATTTCTCACCGATCTTCCCCGTCTAACGTGACGCTCGCGTCAGGCAAACGCGACGTTCACATTTGCGGGCCGGCGGAGCGGTCCTGTCCCGCGGGCGATGCCGGCTTCGCTTGGCCTGAGCTTGGGCTAGGAGGTGAGGACGGCCGCGCCGATGGCCAGGACGACCAGCCCCAGCGTGAACGCGATGACGCCGCGCTCGCCGCGCGCCCCGCCGGGGAACTGCGGCCGGTTGAGACCGATGCCGGCCAGGACCACGGCCCAGAGGGCGAGTACGCCTCCGAGGATGTAGAACGGGACCTTGGAGGTCGTATCGGCGGCGAGGAGCAGCAGTGACGACATCGGCGCGAGCCTACTCGAAATCGCCGCGTCCGGGGGCCGACCGATACCGGCTGGCCGTCGCCGCCCGTTGACCCTGGTAGTGGCTGCCCAGATCCGGGCTGCCGTACGGGCGCAGCGCCGGCCGGTCGAGCGTCATGAACGACAGCTGGGCGATCTCCAGCCCCGGGTAGAGCTTGATGGGGACGCGCGTCAGGTTGTTGAGCTCCAGGGTGAGGGTGCCCTTCCAGCCGGGGTCGCAGAAGCCGGCCGTGGCATGCACGATCAGCCCCAGCCGCCCCAGGCTCGACTTGCCCTCGATCCGGGCGACGATGTCGTCCGGGAGCTCGACCCACTCCAGCGTCCGTCCGAGGCAGAACTCGCCGGGATGGATGACGAACGACTCGCCCTCCGGAACGACGACCTCCTCGGTCAGGTTCTCCGGCGGATGACGCAGATCGATCGCCGAGGCCCGATGGTTGTGGAACACCCGGAAGGAGTCGCCGAGGCGGAGGTCGACGCTGGCGGGCTGCACCAGTCCGGGGTCCCACGGATCGATGCGGATGCGCCCGTCCTCGACCAGGCGGATGATCGTGCCGTCGGAGAGGACCGCCACGCCGTCGGTCCGCGATCCATCACCGTTGTTCATGGGTGCGAAGTCTGACAGCGGCGCAGGTCGCCGGGAGCGCGCCCGCTCGACGGCGAGGGAAGATCAGTGTCCGTAAGTCCGGGCGCGCGCCCGGGTGGTGCGCACCCGGGCCGGCGGCAGGGGCGGCGGATCGCCGTGGGGCCCGCGGCGCGGGCGGCGCGGGAACGGCTCGCGCGGGTGGAGACGCTGCCGCTTGATGCCGCCGTCATCGTCGGAGGCGGACTCGTCCGGCTCCTGCTTGATCGCCCACCAGACGATGTAGATGAGCCCAGCCAGCGGCAGCTTGAGCGCCAGCATCAGCCACACGAGTCCCCATGTCACGGCTTGTCGATCCTATCCCTTCTCGCGGGCAATGAAAAGGTGCACAGATAACGGTTGTGCCCGCTTCCTGGACCGGGCAACCGAAACCCGGCAGCTCTGGCGTTTATGGCCTGCTTGTAATACCTTCGCGCACGGTGAATCTCGATGAACTACGCCTCCGGGTCGACGCGGGGGAGATCGACACGGTGCTGCTCGCCCTGTGCGATATGCAGGGACGCCTGCAGGGCAAGCGGCTGACCGCCCGTCACTTCGTCGACGTCGTCGCCGAGGCCGGCGCCGAGGGCTGCAACTACCTGCTCGCCGTCGACGTGGAGATGAACACGGTCGGCGGCTACCGCATGGCCTCCTGGGACCGCGGCTACGGGGATTTCACGATGCGCCCGGACATGACCACGCTCCGGCTCGTCCCCTGGCAGGAGGGGACGGCGATGTGCCTGTGCGACCTGGAGTGGGAGAACGGGTCGCCGGTGGTGGCCTCACCGCGCCAGGTGCTGTCCGGACAGCTGGCGCGCCTGGCACAGCGCGGCTGGCAGGCGAACGCCAGCACCGAGCTGGAGTTCATGCTGTTCCGCGAGACGTACGAGTCGGCGTGGCACAAGGGCTACCGCGACCTGGAGCCGGCCAACCTCTACAACGTCGACTACTCACTGCTGGGGACGGCGCGGGTCGAGCCGCTGATCCGCCGGATCCGCAACTGCATGGACCTGGCCGGATTGGCGGTCGAGAACTCCAAGGGCGAGTGCAACCTCGGCCAGCAGGAGATCAACTTCCTCTACTCGGACGCGCTGCGCACGGCCGACAACCACGTCATCTACAAGAACGGCGCCAAGGAGATCGCCGCCCAGGATGGGATGGCGATCAGCTACATGGCCAAGTACGACGAGCGCGAGGGCAGCTCGTGCCACATCCACTTCTCCCTGGCCTCGGTCGGCGACGGGTCGATGGTGTTCGCCGCCGACCGGGCGGTGTTCGAGTCCTTCCTGGCCGGTCAGCTGGCCTGCCTGCGCGAGCTGACCCTGCTGCTGGCCCCCAACGTCAACTCGTACAAGCGCTTCGCCGCGGGCTCGTTTGCGCCAACCGCGGTCGCCTGGGCTCCGGACAACCGCACCTGCGCGCTGCGCGTCGTCGGCCACGGGCCGGGGCTGCGCTTTGAGAACCGCGCCGGCGGCTCGGACCTCAACCCGTACATGGCGCTGAGCGCGATCGTCGCCGCCGGCCTGCACGGGATGGAGAACGAGCTGCCGCTGGAGGCGGCGTATGAGGGCAACGCGTACGAGGCCGCCGACAAGCCGCGCCTGCCCGGCACGCTGCGCCAGGCGCGCGACCTGTTTGCCTCCAGCGAGATGGCGCAGGCCGCCTTCGGTGAGGAGGTCGTCGAGCATTACGTCCACGCCGCCGACGTGGAGCTGGCAGCATTCGAAGCTGCCGTGACCGACTGGGAGCGGATCCGCGGCTTCGAGCGACTGTGAGGTGAGGCCATGACTGATACTGCGCTGGAGCGCGAGCTGAGCGGCTCGATGGAGGCCGTGTTCGCTCCCGTGCACTCGCAGACGGCGTTCGAGGAGACCGTCGAGCGGCTCGGCACCGCGATCAAGCTCGGCCTGCTCAGGCCGGGGACGCGGCTGCCCGCCGAGCGCGAGCTGTGCGCCCGGCTGGGGATCGCCCGCTCCACCCTGCGCCAGGCGCTCGTGGCCCTCGGCCAGAGCGGGCATCTGCACGCCACCCGGGGACGGGGCGGCGGGACGTTCGTCGCCGACCCACAGCCCCCGGCCGAGCCACCCTCGCCTGAGGTGCTGGCCGGATGGCGTGACGTGTGCGACAGCCGGATGACGGTGGAACTGGGCATCGCGGTGCTGGCCGCCGAGCGCGCCCAGGCGCCGATGGTCGACGCCCTGGAGGAGCTCCTCGTCGCCATCGACGACACGCTCGACGACTTCCCCGCCTACCGTCAGATCGATGTCCGCTTCCACGTGGGGCTGGCCGAGCTGACCGGCAACCCCCACCTGGTCAAGCTGATGACCGAGACGCAGGGGGCGATGAGCAGCCTCATCCATCACATCGCGCACCCCCCGGAGGTGCTCGACTCGGCCAACTACCAGCACCGCCGGCTGCTGGCCGCGGTCCGCCTCCACGATGAGGCAACGGCCGCGCGCGTCATGACCGAGCACCTGCGCGGGACCGAGTTCATCCTTGCGGCGCTGCTGCCGGAGCCCGCGGGCCACTGACGCCGGCCGGCGGCGATCCACCTCAAATCGCCCCTTGACGAGCCGGGACCGCCGGGCGTATGTTTCGCGCCCTTGAAGGACGGATCGCTAGACCTTTTCATCGGGAGGACCGGATGACCAGTGGTTCTGAGACGCTCTCGGCCGACGAGAGGCGTCTCGCCGAGCTGGGCTACAAGCAGGAGCTGCGTCGCGGGTGGAGCGGGTTCTCCAACTTCGCGATCTCGTTCTCGATCATCTCAATCCTCGCCGGGTGCTTCACCACCTACGGCCAGGCGTGGATCAACGGAGGTCCAATCGCCATCTCGATCGGCTGGCCGCTCATCAGCCTGATGATCCTGACCGTAGCGTTCTCGATGTCGGAGCTGGCGTCGGCGATGCCGACCGCCGGCGGGATCTACTACTGGTCCTCCAAGCTGGGTGGTGCCGGCTGGGGCTGGTTCACCGGGTGGTTCAACCTCATCGGCCTGGTCGCGGTGACCGCGTCGGTGGACTACGCGGCGGCCACGTTCCTGAACGCCACCCTGTCCTTCTACGGGTTGCACTTCATCACCAACTTCGCCACCACCAGCGTGCAGGCGTCGCTGCACCACACATTCGTTCTGTTCATCATCATCCTCGTCGCCCACGCCCTGATCAACATCTTCTCGTCCCATCTGGTGGCGATGTTCACCAACATCTCCGTGTGGTGGCATGTGATCGGCGTGCTGGTGATCATCGTGCTGCTGGTGGTGGTGCCCAGCCACCACCAGAGCTTCAGCTTTGTGTTCGGTCACCGCATCAACCTGTCAGGGTTCAGCGACAGCATGTACTGGTTCTACGTACTGCCGCTGGGGTTCCTCCTGACCATGTACACCATCACCGGTTACGACGCCTCGGCTCACGTCTCCGAGGAGACCCATGGAGCGGCCGAGGCCGCTCCGAAGGGCGTCTGGCGCTCGGTCTTCTACTCGGCGCTGTTCGGCTGGTTCGTGCTGCTGGCGCTGACCTTCGCGGCCACGCACGTCAAGGAGATCAACGCCGCCGGCGGCACGTCGCAGTCGATCATCGAGTCCGCGCTGAGCTCGGCGGCGGCCAAGGCGGTGCTCATCATCTCCACCGTGGGGCAGCTCTTCTGCGGCATGGCCTGCGTGACCAGCGCATCGCGGATGACGTTCGCCTTCTCCCGTGACGGGGCAGTACCCGGCCACGACCTGTGGCGGCGGCTCGGCAAGAACAAGACCCCCTCGTGGGCGGTGCTGTTCGTCGCGGCGTTCGCCATGATCATCACCATTCCGGCCTACTGGGGCAACCACGCCGGTTTGCCGGTGGCCTTCCTGGCCGTCACCTCCATCTCCGTCATCGGCCTGTACATCGCCTACACCATCCCGGTGTATCTGCGGTGGCGGATGGGTGACAAGTTCGAGACCGGACCGTGGACGCTGGGCGCCAAGTACAAGTGGGTGAACCTGGTCGCCGTCGTCTGGGTGATCCTGTGCGTGATCATCTTCTGCCTGCCGTTCACCCCGGCGGCCGTGCCGTTCTCGAGCACGTTCAGCTGGTCGGCGGTCAACTACGCCCCGCTGGTCACCATCGGCGTCATGCTGGCGGTCACCATCTGGTACCTGGGGTGGGCCCGGCATACGTTCAAGGGACCGATTCGGAACATCGAGTTCGAGGACGACGGGCTGACCGTGGCCGAGCCGGAGACCGGCGTTGTCTGAGGCGGGCGTCCTGGAGGTGCTCGAGCCCGCCACCGAGGCGGTGCTCGAGGAGATCCCGCGCGCCGGGGTCGCCGAGGTCGACGCCGCGGTGCAGCGGGCGGCGGCGGCCTTCCCCGCCTGGCGGGCGGTCTCGCCCGCCGCGCGGGCCGCGGTGCTGCGTGACATCGCCGCGGCGGTCACCTCCCATCGCGAGGAGCTGGCCCGGATCGAGGCGCGCAACGCCGGCAAGCCGATCCAGGACGCCCGCGGCGAGATGGACATGGTCGCCCAGGTGTTCAACTACTACTCCGGCTCCCCGGAGCGGCTGCTCGGCGACACCATCCCCGTCGCCGGCGGCCAGGCGTTCACCGTCCGAGAGCCACTCGGCGTCGTGGGGCTGATCGTGCCCTGGAACTTCCCGTTGACGATCGCCTCCTGGAAGCTGGGACCGGCGCTCGCCGCGGGGAACACCGTCGTGCTCAAGCCGGCGGAGCTGACACCGCTGAGCGCGCTGCGGTTCGCCGAGATCGCCCTCGAGGCGGGATTGCCGGAGGGAGTCCTGAACGTGGTCGTGGGGCCGGGCGCCACGTGCGGCGCCCGGCTGGTGGAGCATCCCGCCGTGGCCAAGATCGCCTTCACCGGCTCCACCGAGGTGGGCCGGTCGATCGCCGCGGGGGCGGCGCAGACGATCAAGCGCGTGACGCTCGAGCTCGGCGGCAAGTCGCCGAACATCATCTTCGCCGACGCCGACCTGGCCGCGGCCGCCGCGGCGGCGCCAGGCGCCGTGTTCGGCAACGCCGGACAGGATTGCTGTGCGCGTTCGCGGATCCTGGTGCAGGAGCCGGCCGTCGACGAGTTCATGCGCGAGCTGGAGCGCGCGGTGACGGCGATCCGCGTCGGCGACCCGCTCGACGAGACGACGGAGATGGGACCGCTCATCAGCGCCGGTCAGCGGGCGACGGTCAGCTCCTATGTCTCCGACGGCGCCCCGGTGGCGTTCCGCGGCAGCGCTCCGGACGGCCCCGGCTACTGGTTTGCGCCCACCGTGCTCTGCCCCGTGGACCCGGATGCGCGCGCGGCCCGAGAGGAGATCTTCGGACCGGTGGCAGTCGTGATCCCGTTCGCAGACGACGAGGAGGCGGTTCGCTTGGCCAATGACACGATCTACGGCCTGTCCGGCTCGATCTGGAGCGGCGACGGTGGACGGGCGCTGCGTGTGGCCCGCGCCCTGGACGCCGGCGTCCTGTCGATCAACTCCAACACGTCGGTCCGGGTGGCGACGCCGTTCGGCGGCTTCAAGCAGTCCGGCTATGGGCGCGAGCTGGGGCCGCACGCGCTCGACGCCTACACCGAGGTCAAGTCGATCTACTACGCCACATGAGGCTCACCGGGAAGGTGTGCGTGGTCACCGGCGCGGCCGGTGGCATCGGCGGGGCGACCGCCGCCGTGTTCGAGCGCGAGGGCGCGCGGGTGGTCGGCGTCGACGTCCGTCCGCACGACGTCGGCGAGCTGTCGCTGACGGTCGACCTCACCGACGAGACGGCCGTCTCCGACCTGTACACGCGCGCGCGCCGCGAGCTGGGGCGGATCGACGTCCTGTTCAACAACGCCGGCATCTCCCCCACCGACGACGCGTCGGTGGTCGAGACCTCGCTCGAGGCCTGGGAGCGGGTGCAGGCGACGAACCTGCGCAGCGTGTTCCTGTGCTGCAAGCACGGGATCCCCCACCTGCTGGAGTGCGGCGGCGGGTCGGTCATCAACACGGCGTCGTTCGTGGCCGTCCTGGGCTCGGCGACCTCCCAGATCTCCTACACGGCCTCCAAGGGCGGGGTGCTCGCCCTGTCCCGGGAGCTGGGGGTTGAGTTCGCCAAGCGCGGCGTCCGGGTCAACGCCCTGTGCCCGGGCCCGGTCGACACCCCGCTCCTGCGCGAGCTCTACGCCGCCGACCCGGTGGAGGCCCAGCGGCGGCTGATCCACGTGCCGATGGGCCGTTTCGCCGCCGCCGAGGAGATCGCCAACGCGGTGCTGTTCCTCGCCTCCGACGAGTCTTCCTACGTGAACGCCACGCAGTTCCTCGTCGACGGGGGGATCAGCGGGGCGTATACGACGCCGCTGTAGAGATGCCGAGGCGGCTAACCGGCCATATGTTCCGGTTAGCCGCCCTGGTCTGAGATGGTCTACGCCTGCTCCGGCGCCGGCAGCGACGGCTCCACCCGCAGCAGCCGCGCCGGGCGCTCCGGCAGCCACCAGTTCCAGCGGCCGAACAGGGACACGACCGCCGGCACCAGCAGTGCGCGGATGACCGTCGCGTCGAGGATGATCCCGGCGGCCAGACCGGTGGCGAACACCTTGACGTCGGTGTTCGGCGCCGACGCCATCGACGCGAAGGCGAGGAACAGGATGAGCGCGGCGCTGGTGACCAGACGGCCGGTGCGGCCGATCCCGCGGATGACCGCGGCGTCGGTGGAGCCAGTCGCGTCGTACTCCTCGCGCATGCGGCTGAGGATGAACACCTCATAGTCCATCGACAGGCCGAACAGGAAGGCGAAGACCATGAGCGGGATCCAGGCGCTGACCGAATGCGTCGCCGTGATCCCCCACACCGTCTGGGAGCCGTGGCCCTCCTGCCAGACGAGGGTGATGACCCCCCAGGCCGCGGCCACGCTGATGACGTTGAGGATGACCGCCTTGAGCGGGAGCAGGAGCGAGCGGAATGCGCGCGCCAGCAGCAGGAACGTCAGCACCGCGATCAGAGCGATCATCAGCGGGAAGCTGCCGTAGATGGCATTGACGAAGTCCTCGTTCTCGGCGCCGATGCCGCCCACCCGGACCCCGGGGCCGACAGCATGCGCGGCCGCACGGACGCGGTCGATGGTCGCGCTGCCTGCCGAGGTCGACAGATCGGCGGTGCCGAACGCGTCGACCACCGCCAGCCCGTCCCGCCTCCAGGCGCCGCCCGCCGGAGCGACGGCACCATCGACCCCGCTCACCGATCCGAGCGCGGCCGCGACCCGGCCGGCCTCGCCCGCCGGGCTCACCACCTCGATCGGGGCCAGCGCGCCCGGGCCGATCCCGGAGCGCTCGAGGGCGATCAGCCCGGTCCGGGCGTCACCGCTGCGGCTCAGCGTGTCGACGTTCGCCTGCCCGGGATGCAGGCCCGTCGCGGCCACGACCAGGAGGACGAGGACGACGCCCGCTGCCACCGCCGCCGGCCAGCGCCGGGCCACGACCAGCCGCGCCCACCGGGTCCACGGCCGGCTGGCGCGGTCCTCGCGCCGGACGTGGGGCCAGTCGAGCCGCGGACCCAATGCCGACAGCACGATCGGCAACAGGGTCACCGCCACGATCACGCTGACCAGCGGGATCAGCATGCCGGCATAGCCGATCGAGCGCAGGAACGGGAGCGGGAGCACGATCATGGCCAGCAGGCCGATGGCGACGGTCGTGCCGCTGAACACAACGGCGCGCCCGGCGGTCTCCATGGCGCGGACCACCGCCTCGTCCCCGGTCACACCCCGGTCACGCTCCTCGCGCCAGCGCACCACCACCAGCAGCGAGTAGTCGATCGCGACGCCGAGGCCGATCAACCCCACCAGGAACTCGACGATGAACGAGACGCTCGTCACCGAGCTGACCCCCCACAGGACCAGGAACGTGGTCATGATCGAGACGATCGCCATCAGCAGCGGGACGAACGCCAGGAGCGAGGCGAACACAAACGCCAGCACCACCAGGGCGCCCAGGCCGCCGAGGACTGACTCCAGAAACACGCCGGGGCCGCCGCTCCCTCCGGTCTGGCCCTGGAGGGCGTCGATCCCGGTCACGTGAATGCGTGCGCCGGCGATCCGCAGGCTCGTCAGCGCGGCCGCCGCCCGCTTGGCCGCCGCCGTGTTGGTGCCGAACGACTCGCGGTCCGGGGGCGGGTAGGCGAGGACGAACGTCGCGCGTCCGTCGCGGGACACGAACGCGCGGTCGCCCGTCGAGGCAAACGAGGCGGTCCGGCTGCCCGGAACCACGGCCCGGATGCGCGCCTGCACCTGCGCCAGCTGACCGCGAACGGCCGGCGAGCTGACCGGCGTGCCCGCGGGCAGGGTCACGACGGCGAGCAGCGGAGCGGTGTTGGCGCCGCTGCGGAAGGTGCGCAGGATCTGGGCGTTGGTCTGGAAGCCCTCCCGCCCCGGCACACTGAACTCCGTGCTGAATGACTTGGTCGCCTGGCTGACCGTCGCCATCCCGGTGATCGTCACCACCACCCAGAACAGCGCGACGGTCCGCCGGTGCCTCAGAACCCAGCGCGTGATGGTGCCCATCGTTGTCATCAGCCCGCTCTCCCTCCGCTTTAGTTTGCTTCGCGCATCATTTGTAGCACGAACTATGCGTTGGTGCCAGCTTCGTTGAGTATCCTCTCGTCGCCCATGGCCGAGACAGAGCGTCCACTGCCCGGTCTGCACGGCGCCCTCGCGCGCAACACGGGCTATCTCGTCAGTCGCGTCGGCCTGTTCGCCTCCCGGCGGTTCGGCGAGCGTCTGGCGGCGCTCGGACTGACCACGCGGATGTGGGGACTGCTCAATGTGCTCGACGACGAGGAGGCGGTCAGCCAACAGCAGCTCGGCCGCGCCATCGGCATGGATCCGAGCTCGATGGTCTCCACCGTCGACGAGCTCGAGACCAAGGGGTTGGTCGAGCGCCGCCGGCACCCCACCGACCGCCGGGCCCACGCGCTGTACCTCACCGACGCCGGTCGCGAGACACTCGGCCGCGGTCGCGCGCTGGCCCGGGAGGCCCAGCAGGAGCTGCTCGCCCCGCTCTCGGCGGACGAACGGCAGGTCCTGCATGACCTGCTGCTGCGGATGGCGACGGCGGCAGGACGGGTGGAAGCTCAGGCGAACCTTACGAGCGCGCCACCGCCGCCCACGGGGCGCTGACCGCGGCCTCGTCGCAGGCCGCGGGGACGGGGACCGGCGCGCGAGCCAGCGCCAGACCGACCGCCAGCAGGACCCAGGTTGTCGGATCCTCCAGGAAGTCGGCGTAGAGCAGCGTGTGAAACATGAGCGCCACGAAGGCCGCCGCCAGCGCCGACCGGATCGGATCCCCGCGCGCCCGGCGCACCAGGGCCGCGATCGCCACCAACACGAACCCCAGATAGACGACCTCGCCGATCAATCCCTGCTCGGCGGCCACGGTGATGGCAATCGTGTGGGAGTCCGACAGGGACGACGCCGTGTGCCGGTGGTGGCGGACGTACTCCTTGGAGAACGACCCGGAGCCGAATCCCCACACCGGCCGGTCGGCGAACAGCGACAGACCGCCGCTGACCAGGCCGCCGCGACCGCTCGACACGCCATTGAGCCCCTGGTTGAGCCCAAAGGTCCGTGGCGAGACCGCGACGGCCAGCCCTCCGACGGCGAGGACCGCGACCGCGACGACGAGCGCCCGCGACGGCTTCCAGCGCAGCGCCGCGAGCACCCCCATGCCGACGAGCAGCGCGCCCAAGCTGGAGCGCGACAGCGTGAGAACGAGGCAGGCCCACAGGATTGCCAGCACGGCCGTCACCGCTGACTGCTCGCCTCGCGGGCGGTTGTAGATCAGATCGACCGCCAGCAGGATCATGACGACCGCCAGGTAGCGGCCGAAGATGTCCGGGTCGAAGAAGAACGAGTTGACCGTGAAGTACGTGTGCAGGTCGTTCTGGATGACGAGCTTGGGGTTGAGGAGGATCGTCTTCGTCGCGTACTCGTAGAACCCAACAAACGAGAACAGCACCGCCAGGACGATCGTGACCAACAGGCAGGTGCGCAGGAGCCGCGCCGTCCACGGCACCTCGCGCAGCAGGCGGTACAGCAACGCGAACGGCACGTAGAAGAAGACCATGTTCTGCAGTGCCTTGACGAAGTCCGGGGAGTAGGTGGCCTGCACCGCGTAGAGGACGACGAACAGCGCCAGCAGCCGCTCGGCCCAGCCGACGAGGTCGGCCGCTCTTAGCGACGGTATCCACCCGCGGTCGCCGGGCTCCCGCTCCGAGCGCGGGGCGCGCAGAGCGCCGTAGCTCCAGGCCAGCGCACCGGCGGCGACGACGAAATACAGGGGGACGAGCAGGTTGGCCGTTGTCCCACCGGACTCGATCGGCACCCGGAACGGGAGCGCCAGGACGGCCAGCGGCGCCAGCAGCCCGGGCCGGCTGCGGATGACGGCCGCCGCGGCGATCAGCACGCCGCCGACGACGACCGCCCCCACCACGGCCTCGAGCGGATGACGGTGCACGACCCCCAGCTGGGGCGACCGCCAGATCTCGGCCAGCAGCAGCACCGGCGACAGGGTGAGCGCGCCGAGCATGGCCAGCGCCCGGGCGCGGCGATCCGGGGTCAGCAGGACGAGCGCCGCGAGGACCGCGACGACGATCACGCCGGCCTTTGGCAACGGCCCAGTCAGAGCGGCGAGTGCGATCACCAGACGCTGAATCATCCACTACGCTGTTGCCCCATGCCCTCTGCGAAGTTCGCGGTGGCCGTCGGGCTGGCCGCGCTTTCGCTGTCAGCGTGCGGGACGGCCTCCAAACCGGAGGCCGGCACACCGGCAGCGTTGGCCAAGAGTCAACAGGGTGTCGACGACCCCAGCATGAAGCACATCCTCTGTCTCCAGCAGGAGCACATCGCCGTACGTCCTGAGCAGGTGACGGTCGCCGGGCAGAGCCTGCCCGGATTCCAGGTTGGCACCCTCCCGTACGGACCCACGGTCAGCTTCGAGCCGACACCCGGCGATGCCCAGGGGGTGCAGATCCACGGTCAGGCACAGCCGGCCGAGGTCATCGGCTCCGCACTGCTGTATCCCAACCTGGCCTCCGACTCGCTGCTGACCAAGGTCGAGAGCTGCGTCGCCCAAGGGGTCTCCGGTTGATCCTCCGCCGACCCGTTCCCGGCGTGCTCGCCGCCTCCACCACGGACTTCCCGGCCACGTCGGCGGCCTCGGCGCCGAGTTCGGCCTCGGCGGGCCGCGTCCGCTCCGGCTCGCCGCACGCCACCCGCAACTTCTACCTGGGACTCGGAGGGGTGTGCCTGATCATCGGCGCGCTCTCGCTGCTCGTCCCCTCCACCCCCAGCTACGACCCGTGGTCCTGGCTTCTGTGGGCGCGGGAGATCGTTCACGGGCACCTGGTGATCACCACCGGCGGCACGTCGTGGAAGCCGCTGCCGATGATCTTCACGGTCCCCTTCGCCCTGTTCGGCAACGCCGCGCCGGACCTGTGGCTGGTGGTGGCCCGGGCCGGCGCGCTGGCCGCGGTCGTGATGGTGTTCCGGCTGTCCTACGTTCTCACCACCCGGGTGACGGGGCTGTTCGGCGAGGCCGGCGACGAGCGCCGGTTGGCGGCGGTGGCGCCCGCGCTGCTGGCCGGGGTCATCGGCGCCGTCGCGCTCGCCCTGTCGGCGTCCGGAGGGTTTGTCTCCTCCAACGCGCTCGGCTATTCCGAGGGCCTCGCCACCGCCCTGCTGCTGATCGCGATCGAGCGCCTGATCGACGGCGAGCCGCGGCAGGCGTTCATCGTCGGTTTCTTCGTCGCGCTCGACCGCCCGGAGATCTGGCTGTTCTGGGGCCCGCTCGGTCTGTGGCTGCTCTGGAAGGACGCGCGCGCGCGCGTCCTCGTCGTGGGAAGCGCTGCCGTGGTGCTCGTGGCCTGGTTCCTGCCGGTGTACCTCGGATGCGGCTCGGTCAGCTGCAGCGTGACGCGCGCCGTGCATCCGCGGGCCAACAGCCTGGCGTTCGCATCGGACCCGTTCCAGGCGGAGCTGACGAAGGCCGCCTGGCCGACGATGCTGCTGCGGATCAAGGTGGTGGCGGCCCTGCTCGTGGCGGCGGTGACGGTGCTGATCTGGCGCGCCTGGCGGCGAGAGGGCGTGGCCGCGCTGCGCACGCCCGCCAACCGCGCCCGGATCGCCGCCGCCCTGCTGGGGGTCGGCGGCCTGGCGTGGTTCGTCGTGATCGCGATCATGACCCAGGCGGGCTTCTCCGGCAATAACCGCTACCTGGTTCTCGGCGCCGCGCTCGTCGATATCTGCGGCGCGATCGGCTACGGCTGGGCCGCCTGGGAGCTCGCCCTCCTGGCGCCCCGCCTGTTCGGACGGGCGCGGAGCGCGGGAAGGACGGGAGTCAGCGCCGCGGCGCGCTGGGGGAGCGTCGCGCTGATGGCGCTGGTGTTCATGTTCGCGCCCAATTGGGTCGGCGCCAACCTCATCTCGATCCCGCGCACCCACGGTTCGCTCGTCTACCAGGCGCACCTCCGCGACGGCATGACTGCGCTCGTCGCCCGGTTCGGCGGCGCCAAGCGGGTGCTGGCCTGCGGCAGCGTGATGACCGAGGGCTTCCAGGTGCCGATGCTGTCCTGGATCCTTGGCGTGCCGACGACGCGCATCGAGGCTCCGCCGCCGGCGGGGACCGAGCCCGGGGCGGCGCCGAACATCATCCTGCAGACGCGGGACACGCGCTCGGCGGCGCGGCTGCCGTACCTGAGCACCTGGCCGAGCGTCTCCTACCACTACGTCGGCACCAGCGGTCCGGTCCACCTGTTCACCTCCGGCTGCTCCGGGACATCGACGTGATGCCCCGGGGCGACCGCTGATGGCCACCGTCACGGCCCCTCAGCCCGGCGTCGGGTCGCCCGGATCGCCTCGCCGGGACACGGCCTCCATCCTCCCCGAGCGCCTCCAGCGGGTCCCCGCCTGGCTCTGGGTCACCAGCGGGCTGATCGCGCTGATCGCGCTCTCGGCGTTCCTGCGCACCCGCTACCTGGGCGGACAGTTCTGGATGGACGAGGCGATCACGACCGGGATCTCACTCCACCCCTTGAGCCAGATCCCCGGCGTCCTGCGCTACGACGGCAACCCACCGCTGTACTACATGCTCCTCCATATCTGGATGCAGTTGTTCGGCGACAGCGAGAGCGCGACGCACGCGCTGTCACTGGTGTTCGGCCTCCTCACCATCCCGCTCGGCGGCTGGGCCGGATGGACCCTGTTCGGCCGGCGCACCGGGATCATGGCGGCGCTCCTGTTCGCGTTCAACGCCTGGCTGACGGCGTACGCGCAGGAGACGCGGATGTACGAGCTGATGGGGCTCCTGGGAGTGGCGGCGACGGCCGGGTTCCTGCTCGGCTTCGTGTACCGCCGCCGCCGATACCTGCTCCTGTTCGGCGCGGCGCTGGCGGCAATGCTCTACACCCACTCCTGGGGGACGTTCTTCTTCGTCGGCTCGGCGATCGCCCTGACCCCCGCGCTGCTCGCCTCCGACAACCGCCGCGCCCTGATCCGCGATGCGGTCATGACCTACGCCGCGGCCGGGATCCTGTACCTGCCCTGGGTGCCGACGCTGCTCTGGCAGGCCGCCAACACGGCCGCCCCGTGGGACAACCCACCTCGCTTCGGCGCGCCCATCTTGCTGTCCCGGGGCGTGCTCGGCGGCGACCGGATCACGATGGTGCTGATCGTGCCGGCGGCCATCGGCATTGCCCCGCTGCTACTCCGCCGCCGGCGGCCCTCGCTGGAGTGGACGGCCGCCTGGACGCTGCTGGCACTCATCATCGGCACGCTGGGGGTGGCCTGGGTGGAGTCACAGCTCAATCCAGCGTTCGTGGTGCGCTACTTCGCGCCGATCATCGGCGCGCTGCTGCTGCTCATCGCCTGGGGCTGTGCCCGGGCCGGCCTGCTGGGGCTCGTGGCGGTCGCCCTGGCCGTCGCGTTCCTGGCCAACTCCAGCACGTACACACCGAAGAACAAGAGCGACATGCGCGACGTGGCGGCCGAGATGGCCCCCATGCTGCGCCCGGGAGACGAGGTCGTCGTCGGCCAGCCGGAGCAGACACCGCTCGCCTGGTACTACCTGCCGGGCGGCCTGCGGTTCTCCAACACCGCCGGGAGCGTCTCCGATCCCCGCTACATGGACTGGGTCGGCGCGCTCAAGCGGCTGACCAACACCAACCCACAGCGAGCGGCGGCCGCGGTGGTCGCCGGGCTGGCGCCCGGGCAGGACCTGCTCTACATCCGGCCGCTGACCGAAGGGGCGCAGAACTGGGAGGCGCCCTGGACCGAGATGGTGCGCCGCCGCTCCGCGCAATGGGGAGCGGTGCTCAGCGGCTACGTCGCCCACGGCACCCTCCGGCCAATCGCCTGGGCCCCGCACCGGTACCGGAACGCGTGTTGCGTCGGCAACAGCGCCGTGCTGTATCAGAGGGTGGGCTGATGACCACCGCCGCTCCGCCGCAGCGGCCCCGCCGCCGCGCGCTCGCGTCGCTGCTCAACATCCCGCCGATCGTCGACGTCCATCCGCCCGGCTGGTTTGAGCGCCTGCCGCGGCGGCTGACGACCGCCGGGATCGTGCTCCTCCTGGTGGCGATCTCCGCCGTCGTGCGCACGCGCACACTCAGCGGGCAGCTGTGGTTTGAGGAAGCGATCGCCACGGGCGTGGCCCAGCATTCACTCGGCGCGCTTCCCGGCGTGCTGCGTGAGGCGGGATCCGCGCCGCTGTACTACGTGGTCCTGCACTTCTGGATCGATGCCTTCGGCGCCGGGCCGACGGCCACCCATGTGCTCTCGTTGCTGATCGGCCTGCTGACGGTGCCGGTGGCGATGTGGGCGGGCTGGAGTCTCGCCGGCCGGCGCGCCGGGGTGTTTGCGGCCATCCTGTTCGCGTTCAGCTCGTTCCTCACCCGCTACGCGGAGGAGACGCAGCCGTTCGAGCTCATGGTGCTGCTGGGCCTGCTGACGACCGTCGGCCTGGTCCACGGATTCGTGCACCGGCGCCGCCGTTGGCTGTGGCTGTTCGGCGCCGGCCTGGCGCTCATGCTGTACACGCAGGGCACCGCGCTGCTGTACTGGTTCGGCGCGGCGGTGGCGCTGGTGGTGGTGTGGCGGGCCGCGCCGGTCGAGGCGCGCCGCGGCATTCTGCGCGACGCCCTGCTCTGCTTCGGCGCGGCGTTCATCGTGTATCTGCCGTGGCTGCCGACGACCATCAGCCAGATCGCGCACGACACGGCGCCGTTTCACTACGCGCCGGCGCTCGGCGCGACGGTGCCAAGCCAGCTCCTCGGCTCCGAGCGGGTCGACGTGACGCTGCTGACCGCGGTGCTGATCGGCGTCGTGCCGCTGGCCGCGACCGCCCGCCGCCGGTCACCGGAGGCGGTGGCCGTGTGGTGCCTGATGGCCATCCCGGCCGGGGCGCTCGTGCTGGGGCGGATCGCCGGTTTCATCGCTCCGGTCTGGGCCTGGCGCTACTTCGCGGCGGTGCTCGCTCCGCTGCTGCTGTTCGCCGCCGTGGGGTCAGCCCGCGCGCGGGTGGTGGGCGTGGCGGCGATGGTCTTCTGCGTCGCGTTCCTCGCCAACTCGGCCTCGTTCGCACCGGGGTACAAGAGCGACATGCAGGACGTCGCGGCTGAGATGTCGCCGCTCCTGCACCGCGGCGACCTGGTGGTCGTCGCCCAACCGGAGCAGGCGCCGCTGGCCGCGTACTACCTGCCCGGGGGCCTGAGGTTCGCCACCGCCATCGGCCCGGTCTCCGACCCGTCGTACATGAGGTGGGCCGGGGCGATGGGACGGCTGCAGGACGCCGCTCCCCGGTCCGTCCTCGGCCCTCTGGTTGCTACCCTCAGGCCCGGTCAACAGCTGCTGTACGTGCGTCCGTTGACCGAAGGCGCCAAGAACTGGTCGGCGCCCTGGGCCCGGCTGGTGCGGCGGCGCGCCGCCCAATGGGGCCAGATCCTGACCGGTGATGTCGCCGACGGAAGCCTGAAACCGATCGCCTGGGCGCCCCACAACTACCGAAGCGCCTGCTGTATCGCCAGTGCAGCGGTGCTCTACCAGAAGGCCTCATAACCGACCGAGACGATGACCGAGACCAATCCCACAGAGACCACCACCCCGTGCGGCGCTGAGATCACGCCGGAACATCCCGTCGTCGTCCTGGGAGCAGGCCCTGCGGGACTGACCGCCGGCTACCTCTTGGCCAAGCAGGGCAAGCCCGTGATCGTGCTGGAGTCGACCGATCAGGTCGGCGGGATCGCGCGGACGCAGGTGCGCGACGGCTACCGCTTCGATCTCGGGGGGCACCGCTTCTTCACGAAGGTCAAGGAGGTCGACGAGCTCTGGCACGAGATCATGAAGGAAGAGTTCCTCAAGCGCCCGCGCCAGAGCCGGATCTACTGGAACGACAAATTCCTGGAGTATCCGCTGCAGGGCATGGACGTCATTCGCAAGCTGGGCCCGGTCGAGCTCACGCGCTGCCTGATCTCATACGCGTGGGCGGCGATGAAGCCCAAGGGGCGCGAGGACACGTTCGAGGCCTGGGTCTCCAACCGGTTCGGCAAGCGCCTGTACCAGCACTTCTTCAAGACCTACACCGAGAAGCTGTGGGGCGTCTCCGCGGATGAGATCCGCGCCGAGTGGGCGGCCCAGCGGATCAAGGGCCTGTCGTTCTTCTCCGCCGCCAAGGCGGCCTTCTTCGGCAACGAGGGCAACAAGATCAAGTCACTGATCTCCGAGTTCAACTACCCCCGCTTCGGCCCCGGCCAGATGTGGGAGCAGATGACCGCCGACATCCACGAGAAGGGCGGCGAGGTGCGGCTTAACGCGCCCGTAACGCGGTTGCGGGTGGCTGACGGTCGCATCACCGAGGTCGTCGCCGGCGGCGAGACGCTGTACCCCTCGCACGTCATCTCCTCGCTGCCGCTGCGCTCGACGGTCGGCATCACCGAGCCGGAGGCCCCGCTCGAGGTGCGCGACGCAGCCCGCGGCCTGCGCTACCGGGAGTTCCTGACCGTGCTGCTCGTCATCGAGGGCGAGGACCTGTTCCCGGACAACTGGATCTACATCCATCAGCCGGGCGTCAAGGTCCTGCGGATTCAGAACTTCAAGTCCTGGAGCCCGTGGATGGTGCCCAACGACAGCGACGCCTCGGTCGGTATGGAGTACTTCTGCTTCGAGGGCGACGAGCTGTGGAACACCCCGGACGACGACCTGGTGGCGATGGCCTCGCAGGAGATCGAGAAGCTCCATCTGGCGACGGCCTCGAAGGTGAAGTTCGGCTTCGTGGAGCGCGTCCACAAGGCCTATCCGATCTACGACGAGCTCTACGCCGAGCGCGTGGCCACGATCCGGTCTTGGCTGGAGACGATCTCCAACATCACCCAGGTCGGCCGCAACGGGCTGCACCGCTACAACAACTCCGATCACTCGATGCTGACCGCGATGCGGGCGGTCGACAACATCCTCCTGGGCACCCACCACGACATCTGGGCGGTCAACGCCGAGAGCGTCTACCACGAGGAGCACCAGGAGAACGAGGATCCCTACCGCAACCCGCCGAAGACGCCGGCGATGGAGCAGCCCCTCGCCTCCGAGCGCTGATGGCCGGGCGCCGCGTCAGGTGTGTGACGGCGCTGGTGGCGCTGGTCGTCTGGCTCGGCGCGCCCGCGGCGCTCGCCGCCACGCATTCCAGGTCCGCCTCGGCGAGCACCACCACCTCCGCGCCGACGGCCACGGCCGCGGCCACCACACCGGGGGTCGCCACACCGGGGGTCGCCACCAACGCCTTCGGCGGCGCCAACCCCATAGCGCCGGTGCCGACGACCACGACGAGCGCCACCTCCACCGTCGTCGCCACCAACTCCACCGCCACGTCCGGAGGCAGCAGCCTCAGCACCGGCAGCGCCCTCGCCATCGCCGTTGGCGCGATCGCTGTGCTCGGCGGCATCTCGTTCTTCATCTGGCGTGACGCGCGCCGGCGCGCCCCGGTGCGCAGCCGGTCGGCCGAGCCCGGAGTGGCCGGCAACGGCCGGCGCACCGGTTCCAAGCCGCCGCCCAAGCCGCGCAAGCTGAGCCCGGCCGAGCGGCGGCGGCGCAAGCGCGGCCGAGCCAAGCGCTAGCCCACCGGCCCGTGGCCCGCGGAGGGTGCGGGGGTGCGGCCCGCGGGGGGGGCGGCGCTTGACTTACCGCTGTAACTAACTCGCATCACCCGCTCGGTGGGCCCACGCGCGGGGCTATCTCGAGCGTGCGCCGAGCTCGCAACAGCTGGCGGTCGATGGTGCGCGGCGTGGCGCCGGTGAGCTGCGCCATCTCCGTGTAGCTCCAGCCGAGCGCCTGCAGCCAGACGAACCGCTGCTGCCGGTCTGTGAGGAGACGGAGCGATTCGAGGCGCAGGCGGCACTCGACGACCTCATCGGTCGCCGGCCGCCGGTCGAGCTCCTGCAACTCCCCCGCGTCGTCGAGAAGGTCCTCCAGGGAGACCTCGCGTCCGGCCCGCCGGGTCAGGCGGATCGCCTCCCGGATGGCGGTGGTGACCAGCCAGGCGACGGCCGTCTCCGGCCGGACCCGGCCGCGATCGCGGACCAGGCGGACCCAGGCCGTCTGACACGCGTCCTCGATGAGCGGCTCCGGCGCCCGCACGTTGTGGCGGACCAGTCGCCGCACCTTCGTCGCTTGCGAGGCGTAGATCGCCTCGACGTCGACCCCGTTCCCGTGCATCGCGACCGCCATCGTGCCTCCGAGTCCAATTGAGACTGATTATTTACGATTGAACCTATCAAACTCAATTGATTTTGACTAGGCTCAATTAGTCTCAATTGGCAATCACGGAGGTTTTTCAGTGCTCGACGTCCTTCCCCACGCGGCCGTGACCGCCCATCCGGATCTGCAGGGCCTCCCCGGGAGCAACGTCCTGCAGCAACTGGTCAACGGCGCCGAGGCGTGGTCGCTGGTCATCGCGCTGCTGGGCGCGTTCATCGGCGCCGGTCTGTGGGCGGTGGCATCTCACACCCACAACCATCACTACGCGGCTCGCGGCCGGATGGCCGCGCTGATCTCCGGCGCGGCGGCGCTAATCGTCGGCGCGGCTCCCGGACTCGTCAACTTCTTCGCGCACCTGGGCGCGACGGCCCGATGATCCGGGCCGCCCGCGCCGCCGTCGTGGTGACGGCCGTCGTCACCGCAGTCGCATGGTCGGCTCCGGCGCCGGCGGCCGCGGCCAGCCCCGCCGGCGTCCTGTGCACGCTCACCGGCCTGGTGAGCGGCGTCGTCGGCAAGGTCTGCACTCTCGCCACCCATGCCGGAAAGGTCGTCGGCGCCGGCCGCCAGCTGCTCGGCGGCCACGTCGGCGGCGCCATCGGAGCCCTGACCGGGGGGGGCGCCCCGCGGGCGGCGGCTGCGACCGTCGGCCTGGCGGCGATCGCCACCGCGGTGGTGGGGGGCGCCCGCTATCTCCTGAAAGCGACAGCCAGCGTCGTCGGCGCGACCACCCGGCCGAACCTGACCAGCACCTGGTTCTCCGCGGCGTACTGGCGGATGGCGGCGATCGCCACGCTGCTCACGCTCCCGTTCCTGTTCGCGGCGGCGGTGCACGCGCTGATCCGCTCCGATCTGGCCCTCCTCGCCCGGGCCGCGTTCGGCTACCTCCCGTTGGCTCTGCTGGGGGTCGGCGTGGCCGCCCCGCTCACGATGCTGCTGCTGTCCGGCTCGGACGAGATGTCGGCGCTCGTCGCCTCGGCCTCCGGCCATGCCGGGGCGACCTTCCTCGACCGGGCCGGGGGACTCGGCGGCGCCATCGGCCTGTTCGGCGGCGACCTCTTCGTCTCGTTCTTCGTCGCGCTGCTCACGGCGGCGGCCACGATCGCCCTGTGGGCGGAGCTGCTCATCCGGGAGGCCGCGGTCTACGTGGTCGTGCTCATGCTGCCGCTGTTCTTCGCGGCGATGGTGTGGCCCGCCCGGCGCATCTGGGCGGTGCGGGCGGTCGAGCTGCTCGTCGCGCTGATCCTCTCCAAGTTCGTGATCGTGGCCGTGCTGACGCTCGGCGGCGCCGCCCTCGGCCACACGCTCATCCCCGGACCGGCCTCCGTGCTCACCGGCATGACCCTCGTGATGCTGGCGGCGTTCTCGCCGTGGGCTCTCATGCGGCTGCTGCCGCTGCAGGAGCTGGCCGCCGCCGCAGCCGGGGGGCTGCGCGGCGGAGGGCTCCGAAACCTGCCGGACCGGTTGGGGGACGCGGACCGGGCCAGCGACGCCGTCCAGGCGCCCTCGCCGCTCGACCCTCAGGTCAGCCTGGCCGGGGAGGCGGACGTCGACGACACGCCGAGGACGGCCTCGGCCGGAGCGGCGGACATGGACGACACGTCCCAGGCGGCCGCGGCCGGAGCGGCGGACATGGACGACACGTCCCAGGCGGCCGCGGCCGGAGCGGCGGACATGGACGACACGTCCCAGGCGGCCGCGGCCGGAGCGGCGGACACGGACGACACGTCCCAGGCGGCCGCGGCCGGAGCGCCGGACATGGACGACACGTCCCAGGTGGCCGCGGCCGGAGCGCCGGACATGGACGACACGCCGGGGGTGGCCGCGGCCGAGTCGCCGCCGACCTTCCCACCGGGCGAGCCAACCCCGGACCACATTCAGACCAAGCCGGCGAGACCATTCACCGTCCACTTCCAGGAGGGCACGGAATGGCGGGCGATGAACCTCGGCCGGCGCGGGGCGCACGAGGACATGAGCTCTGACGAGCCGCTCGTGTCCGCTCCGGAGGACGAGGAATGAGCGATCGCCGGATGACGTACTCGTTTGGGCCGCTCGAGCGCCGGGGCCTGTTCGGACCGGTGCGGGCCGGACAGGCCGGCCTGCTGGTGATCGCGGCCGTGAGCACCGTCGTCTGTCTGGACGCGATGCCATCGGCGACCGGTGCGCTGGTCGCCGGGACCCTGCTGGGTATCGCGGCCACGGCGGCGTTTGCCCCGCTCCGGGGACGGACCCTGGAGGAGTGGCTCCCCATCGGCGTGGCGTTTGCCATGCGCCGGGTCCGCCGAGGCGGCCGGTGGCGGTCGAATCTGCCGGGGGCCGGGACCCGCAGCCGGCGCGCCGATTCCCGCCCGGGAGCTCCCAGCGACGCACCGCCGCAGCCGCCGCCCGCCCTGACCGGTGTCCGCATCGAAGTGACCACGTACGAAGGGCGGCGGATCGGCCTGGTCGCCGAGCGGTCCGGCCGTCGGCTCACGGCGGTGCTCGCCTGCCGGGTGGCGGCCTTCTCGCTGCTGGACCCGGAGGCCCAGGAGCGGCGGCTGGCCCGCTGGGGGCTCGTGCTCTCAGGAGCGGCCGGAACCGGCATCCGCCGGATCCAGTGGGTGGAGCGCACGGCTCCGGCCCAGGGCGACGAGATGGCCCGCTGGCTTCATGCCGAACGCGATCCGGCGGTCCCGTTGCGCGGCACGGCGATGGTCGAGTCCTACCTGGAGCTCATCTCCTCCAGCGCCCGCGTCACCCAGGAGCATGAGATCCTCCTCGCCGTGCAGGTCGACGCCCGGCGGGTCCGGGATCGCGGCGCGGACGCCCTCCGGCGGGCATTGGTGGAGCAGACCGAGCGGGTGGCGCACGGCATCGAGGCGGCCGGCGTGACGGTGCTCGGCGCGCTGGGGCCCGGCCAGCTGGCTCGGCTGTTCCGAACCGCGTTCGACCCGTATGCGCGCGGCGAGCTGGCCGCGCTGGAGGCGGCTGACCCCGGCCGCGAGGGTCTGGCCGAGGCCGACGCCTGGCCGCTGGGCACCCGGGAGTCCTGGGACCACCACCAGACCGACGGGGCGCTCCACGCCACGTACTGGATCTCGGCCTGGCCCCGGATCGATGTGTCGCCGATGTTCATGGACTCGCTCCTGGGGCCCTCGGGAACGGTGCGCGCGGTGGCGGTGACGTTCGAGCCGCTGGCTCCGGAGCGTTCGACCCGCGAGGTGGAGGCGGCGATCACGCGGGACCGCGCCGACCGTGAGCTGCGGTCCCGGTTCGGCCAGTCCGAGACCGCCCGTCAGCGCCAGGCCGCGGAGGCGACCATGCGCCGGGAGGCCGAGCTCGCCGCCGGCCATGGCGAGGTGCGCCTGAGCGGGTTCGTCACCGTCTCCGGCCGGGACGCGGACGACCTGCGCCGCGCCTGCTCGGAGGTGGCCGAGCACGCCGCACGGGCGCGTCTGGAGCTCCACCGGTTCTACGGCCAGCAGGCCGAGGCGTTCACGTTCACCCTCCCGTTGTGCCGGGGGCTGCGGTGAGCGTCCGGACGGCGGAGCGGCCCGGGCACCGGTGCACCACCCGCCACGCGCAGGCCGTCTATCCGTTCGTCAACGCCGGGGGGCTCGGCGGCCGCGGCGTTTACATCGGCCGCAGCTCCGGAGGCGGCGCGTTCTGCTTCGACCCGTGGGTCCTGTACGGCGACGGAGCGCTCGACGATCCGAATGTGATCGTGCTCGGCAAGCTGGGGCAGGGCAAGAGCGCGTTGGTCAAGACCCTGCTGTGGCGGATGCTCCTGTTCGGACGCCGCGCCTTCGTTCTGGACGTCAAGCGCGAATACGGACCTCTGTGCGACGCCGCCGGCGTACGGCCGATCTCGCTCGTCCCGGGAGGCGGTGTCCGCGTCAACCCGCTGGCGTCACGGCCGGAGGAGCACGCCCAGCTGGAGCTGCTGCGCGCGGTGACCACGTCGGCGCTGGGCGAAACCCTCACCCCGGCGGAGGCGGCGGCGCTGCGCGAGGCACTCCGGGTGGTGCGGGCCCGTGGCAGCGGCGAGCCAACCCTGCCGGAGGTGGCATCGCTGCTGTTCGCCCCGGTCGACGCCATGGTCCGCCGGCTGCAGACGACCGCGGACGCGCTGACGGCCGATGCCCGCCGGGCCGCGCTCGCCCTCCAGGACCTGTGCGAGGGACCGCTGCGCGGGATGTTCGACGGGCCCACCTCGGCCGGCCTCGATCTCGACGCCAAGCTGCTCGTCCTCGATCTGAACGCGGTCCGGGACTCGCCCGCCGTGGGAATCCTCATGGCCTGCGCGAGCGCTTGGATCAGCGCGCTGCTGGCGCGGACGGCCCAGCGGCCCGGACGCGAGCGCCTGATCAGCGTCGCCGACGAGTCATGGAAGATCGTCCAGCACACGGGACTGGGCGAGTGGTTCCAGTCCAACTTCAAGCTGGCGCGGCAATTCGGCGTGATGAACCTCGTCGTCCTGCACAAGCTGGCCGACCTGCAGGCGGCGGGCGATGCGGGATCGCGCGCCGCGCGGCTCGCCGAGGGGCTGATCGCCGACGCCTCGACCCGGATCGTCTACCACCAGGACGAGAGCCAGGTCCCGCTGACGCGGTCGCTGCTCGGCCTCTCGGAGACCGAGGCCCGGCTCATCTCCCTCCTGTCTCCGGGGCAGGCGCTGTGGCGGGTCGGCGCCCGGTCATTCGTGGTGACGCACCGCCGCTCGCGGACCGAGATGGGCCTGACCGACACCGACGCCGGCATGAGCGCCACGGCGTCGGCGAGGCGCCGGGGATGAGCCCGCGGCGCGCATCCGGGATCTCCGACGGCATGCTGCTGGCGGTGACCGGGGTGGGGGCGGCCGTGGCGGCCGGCGTGTGGCTATGGGGCGGTGTGGCGGGAGCGGCGTTCGGGCGCGGCTGGCCGGCCATGTCGCCGGCCGGCGTGCTCCGCGTCATCGCCCACCTGCCGCGAACGCTGGGCAACCCGGCGCGGGCGTGGCCGCCCGGGGCGCGGCGGCTGCTGCCCGGGACGACCGGGCTCTACGCGGGACTGGCCGTGGTCCTGGCCGCCGGCGCCGGGCCGGCGCTCGTCGCCGTGCGCGCCGGCCTGACCTCGCGGGCCGCCCGCGGACGCCGCGGCGGGGCACGCTGGGCGGGCAGCGCCGAGCTGCGTCCGCTGCGCCCTGGCCGGTGGCGGGGACGCTCCGGGCAGCGGCTGGTGCTCGGCCGGCACCGGGGCCGGCTGCTGTCCGCCGAGGAACGCCACGCCCTGGTGGCATTCGGCCCGCCGCAGTCCGGAAAGTCGGCCGGTCTGGCGGTACCGGCGCTGCTGGAATGGGACGGACCCGCCGTGGCGTCGTCGATCAAGACCGATCTGCTGGGCGCCACCGTCGCCCGGCGCCGCTCCCTGGGGCGGGTATTCGTCTTCGACCCGTTCGAGCTCGCCGGGATCCCGGCGCAGACGTGGTCGCCGCTGCGCGGGGCGGACGGCTGGGACGGCGCGCTGGAGGTCGCCTGGCGGCTGGCCGCGGCCGGCGAGCTCGACCGGAAGGGGGTCGAGGGTGGCGACTTCTGGGCGATCGCCGCCGAACAGCGGCTGGCACCCCTCCTGTTCGCGGCCTCGCGGGCCGGCCTGGGCATGGATGCGGTCGTCCGGTGGGCGTACGGCCAGGGATCACGGGAGCTGTACGAGACGATCTCGCAGCTGACGGGCTCGGCCCGCGACGAGCGCGAGCTGGAGGACGCCCACTCCGCCTATGACGCGGTGCGGGCGTTCGAAGCGCAGGCCGACCGGACGCGGTCGTCGATCGAGGCCACGGCGCAAGGTCTGCTGCGGGCCTACCGGTTCACGCGGGTGGTGCGCTCCGCCCGGTCGTGCGAGATCACCCCGGACGAGCTGCTCGACGACGCATCCACCCTGTACCTCATCGGCGACGCCAAGGCGTCAAAGCTCCTGCGTCCCATCTTCCTGGCGCTCCTGTCGGAGGTCGTCGACCGGGCGTACGAGCGCGCGACGCGCGCGGGCGGGGGACTGAAGCGCCCGTTGCTGCTGTGCCTCGATGAGGCCGGCAACGTGGCCCCGCTCCCCAACCTGGCGGAGATCGCCTCGACGGCGCCGAGCCACAACATCCAGCTCGTCTCGATCTTCCACGACCTCGCCCAGGCGCGTAGCCGCTACGGTCGTGAGGCGGAGACCGTCGTCAACAGCCACCGCGCCCGGATGCTGCTGCCCGGCGTCGCCGACCTCGACACCCTGCGCTACTTCTCCGGGCTGGCGGGCGAGGAGGAGACGGCAGACACCACCCGCACGGTCGGGGCCGACGGCGCCACGCGGACCCGCGGAGTCCGCCGCCGCCCGCTCGTCGCGCCGGAGGAGCTGCGCCAGCTTCGCAGCGGCGAGGCGCTGCTGCTGTACGGGCGACTGGCGCCGGTGATCGTGCGTCTGCGGATGTGGTTCGCCGACCGCCGGCTGCGGCGCCTGACCGGCGACGGCGACCAGGAGACGACATGAACTGGCGCGGGCCGGACGACTGGCGAGACGACCTGCCCCAGGACGACGGCTGGTCCGATGACGAGGGGATCCGCTGGCCGCTGACGTGGCGGGGGCTGCTCCCGCGCGAACGGTGGCTGTGGTTCGAGCGTCTGTGGAGCGACGTGTGCGCGCTGCGCGACCGGTACCGCCTGGCGGTGCGATCCCGGTGGTGGGAGGACGAGATCCAGGTGGAGGCGCTGGCCGCGCTGGCGGCGTGGACCGAGCGCTATGACTCCGGCGAATGGGACGACCCGCCGGGCAAGCTGGCGCTCCTGTTCGACATCGAGCGGGTGGCGGCGCTGCTGCGGGACGGCATGGATCCGTTCCATCCCGACCGGGACCGGCTGACATTCGTGCGCCACCTGATCGATCTCGGCTGCCAGCCGCCTCCGGGGAAGCGGGTGGAGGAATGACCGGCCGGTCAGAATCTCAGGACCGTGGCCCTCGACCGGTCCGACACCTTTCCGCTCGGCGCCGCCGTCACGCTCGGCGAGCTCGACGCGGACCCGCATCCGGTGCTGGCTCGGCTGCGAGACGCCGAGCCGGTCTCCTGGCTGCCGAGCCTGGACGGCTGGGTCGTCACCCGGCATGACCTGGTGCTGGCGGCGATGCGCGAGGCCGAGACATTCACCGTCGACGATCCGCGGTTCTCCACCGCGCAGGTCATCGGTCCTAGCATGCTCAGTCTCGACGGCGCCGCACACGCCCGTCACCGGGCGCCGTTCGTCGCCCCGTTTCGCGCCGGCGAGGTGGGGAGGCGGTTCACCGCGGCGTGCGCGGAGGAGGCCGGGCGACTGGTGATGGGCCTGGGGCGGGCCGGGGGTGGCGACCTGCGGCGCGGGTTCACGGGGCCGATGGCGACGGCGATCGTCACCCGGGCGCTGGGGCTCGACGCCGGCGAGGTCGAGGCCGTGCTCGCCGCCTATGAGGCGATCGTGGCGTCGGTGACATCGATCACGGCGGGTGATGGCGCCACCGGCGCCGGAACCGCCGCCTTCGCCGGGCTGGCCTCGCGGCTGCGGGCCGTGATCGAGGGCGAGGACAGATCTTCGTTGCTGGCCGCGGCCGCCGCGGAGGGCTCGTTGTCGGCGGACCAGATCGTGTCCAACGCAGCCGTGCTCCTGTTCGGCGGGATCGAGACGACCGACGGGATGATCGCCAACGCCCTGCGCCATCTCCTGTTGGCGCCCCGGTGGCGAGAGTGGCTCGGCGAGGACCCGCACCGGCTCGACGCGGTCATCGACGAGTCGCTGCGGCTGGAGCCGGCGGCCGCCGTCGTCGACCGGTACGCCACGACCGACGCGGTGCTGGGCAGCGCGCAGATCACCCGCGGAGACCTCGTCCGCCTCTCCATCACGGGCGCCAACCGTGACCCGGAGGTCTTCGCCGACCCGGACCGGTTCGACCCGGCCCGCCCCAATCTGCGCCGGCACGTGGCGTTCGCTCAGGGGCCACACGTGTGCGTCGGCGTGCACCTGGCGAGGCTGGAGACGCGGACGGCGGTGGGCGCCCTGTTGCGCCGGTTCCCGCGGCTCCGACTCGACTCAGACCGCCCGCCGCCGGAGGTGAATGGACTGGTGTTCCGCAAGCCAAGAGTGTTGTACGCACGATGGGATTAGGCGCGGCGATCTGAGAAGCTTGGCGGGGGGACAACCCACCGGCGCACGTACACCCACCCTGAACGGAGGGCATCAGACGTGAAGCTCAGCGCGCGCAACCAACTGGCGGGCACCGTCGTCGAGATCCGGCGCGGAGCCGCGATCGCCAACGTCGTTCTCGACGTCGGCGGGCAGCGGATCGTCGCCTCGATCACGGTCGAGGCGGTCGACGAGCTGGGGCTCACCGAAGGAAGCCCGGCGACGGCGGTCGTCAAGGCGTCGGACGTGATGGTCGCTGTCGACTAAAGGAGAGACTCATGGCGCTGAGCGCGCGCGAGCAGGACAGGAATCGCAACCGGACGATGCCGCTGGCCCTCGATCCGAGCATCGAGGCGGAGATCCCGATCGACCGGCTCGCCAACGCCGGCGTCGGGCTCGACGCCGCCTACGAGCTGATCAAGTCCGAGCTGCTGCTCGACGGGCAGGCGCGGCTGAACCTGGCGACGTTCGTCGGCACGTGGATGCCGACCGCCGGCGCAGTGCTGATGGCGGAGACGGCCGACAAGAACATGATCGACAAGGACGAGTATCCGGAGACGGCGGCGATCGAGGAGCGCTGCGTCAACATCCTGGCCGACCTGTGGAACTCGCCGGAGCATGAGAGTGCCACGGGCTGCTCGACGACCGGGTCAAGCGAGGCGGCGATGCTGTCCGGGATGGCGCTCAAGTGGCGCTGGCGCAAGCGCATGGAGGCGGCCGGCAAGGCGGCAGACCGCCCCAACCTGGTGATGGGCGCCAATGTCCAGGTCTGCTGGGAGAAGTTCTGCCGCTACTGGGAGGTCGAGCCGCGGCTGGTGCCGATGGAGGGCGAGACCTACCATCTGACGCCCGACCGGGCCGTCGCCCACTGCGACGAGAACACGATCGGCGTGGTGGCGATCCTCGGCTCCACGTTCGACGGCAGCTACGAGCCGGTGCGGGAGATCGCCGACGCGCTTGATCAGCTCGAGTCGGAGAAGGGGATCGACGTCCCCATGCACGTCGACGGCGCGTCCGGAGCGTTCGTGGCGCCCTTCCTGCAACCGGACCTGGAGTGGGACTTCCGCGTCAAGCGCGTGCAGTCGATCAACGCCTCCGGCCACAAGTACGGGCTCGTCTACCCGGGAGTCGGCTGGGCCATCTGGCGCGACAAGGCGGCGCTGCCCGCCGAGCTGGTGTTCAACGTCAACTACCTCGGCGGCAACATGCCGACGTTCGCGCTCAACTTCAGCCGGCCGGGGAGCGAGGTCATCGCCCAGTACTTCATGTTCATGGCGCTGGGACGCGCCGGCTATACGTCGATGATGCACAGCCTCCGGGAGATCGCCGTCCACATCTCCGGCAAGGTCGCCAAGATGGGGCCCTACCGGCTCATTTCGGAGGGACGCGACCTGCCGGTCTTCGCGTTCGCGCTGGCGCCGGAGGTCAAGAACTACACCGTCTTCGACGTCTCCGAACGACTCCGTGAGCGCGGCTGGCTGGTACCGGCCTACACCTTCCCGGAGAACCGGCAGGATCTCAGCGTGCTGCGGGTCGTCGTCCGGGCCGGGATGCATCTGGAGATGGCCGACGAGCTGCTCGAGCACCTGGAGGAGAAGACCAAGGCGCTGGAGACGCTGACCGAGCCGGTGCCGGACGCGCTGTCCAGCGGAGCCCAGGCGTTCGCCCACTAAGCGGCGGGCCGGCGTTCGCCCACTGACGGCCCCCGGGCGCCAGGATCCGTAGTCGGCCCGCCCCCGGCTGCGCACAACGGCCGCTGTCAGGCGGCGGCCGTCGTGCGACCGTGCGGTCATGCCGGGGCGCAGCTTCCGCATCTGTCGGATCGCCGGCATCCCGGTCGGGATCAGCCCGTGGTGGCTGGCGATCGTGGGGCTGTTCACCTGGGAGCTGGGGGCCGCGTACTACCCGGCCGTCATTCCGGGAATTGCGGCCGGGGAGTCCTACGCCCTGGGTTTGGCGAGCGTGCTCCTGCTGTTCGCCAGCGTGCTGGCCCACGAGTTCGGCCATGCGCTGGTCGCGCGCCGGCGCGGGATGGAGGTGGTGGAGATCGACCTGTGGCTGCTCGGGGGCGTCTCGCGCATGGCCGGCCACCCCAAGAGCGCCGCCGACGAGGCGAGCTATGCGCTCGCCGGCCCGGCGGTGACCCTGGTGCTGGTGGTGTTCTTCGCCGCCCTGGCTGTGCTGCTGCCCGGCTCCGGTCATTCGGCGAGCAGGGCGCTGGTCGACTACGAGTTCCAGATGAACCTGCTCCTGCTCGCCTTCAACCTGCTGCCGGCCTTTCCGCTCGACGGCGGACGGGTGGCTCGAGCATGGCTGTGGCGGCGACGGGGGGATCTGCTGGCGGCGACGCGCACGGCGAGCGCCGTCGGCCGCGCCTGTGGCTACGTGATGATTGGGCTCGGTCTGGTGCTGACGCTGAGCGGCTGGCTGACCGGCGTGTGGCTCATGCTGATCGGAGCGTTCATCGTCGCCGCCGCGCGGGCCGAGCGCCTTCAGGAGGAGGTGACGGCAGCGTTCACTGGAGTGGCGGTCCGCGATCTGATGTCCGTGCCCGCGGTGAGCATTCCATCAGGCATCACGCTCGGCGACGCGCAGCCCTATTTCGTGCGCCATCGCTACTCCGCATTCCCGGTGACCGACGAGCACGGGCGAGCGGTGGCCCTGCTGAGCATCGACCAGCTGGAGGGAACTCCGCGCTCCCAGCTCTATCAGGCGCTGGTCACCGACCGCGCCGACCGGGACCCGGAGCTGTTCGTCCCCCCGGAGACCGATGTGGCGTCGCTGCTCACGTCGCCCGCGTTCGCTCGAACCGGTCATGTCGTCGTCGTCGACGGGGCCGGCCGGCCGATCGGAATCGTCTCGGCAACCGACATCCGGCGGGCGATCCGGGCATCTCGCCTGGGCGACGCCGCCGGGCGCCGGGCTGCCTGAGGGCGGGCCGCCGCTAGGCCCTCCCGGCGTCAGAGGAGGGTCAACTACCGATGCCCGCCCCGCAGGCGAGCGACATGATCGCAACGCTTAACTCGACGAAGCTCAGGAGGCCGATCCGCATGCCGACAGCTCACATCACCGTCATCGATCGCAGCGCCCAGCAGGCCCACGTCTGGATCAACGACGTGGCCGAGGAGCTCGGCACCGAGGACCTCCATGAGGCCTATCGCGTGCTGCGCGCGTTTCTGCACGGCGTTCGCGATCACCTGCCCATCGACGAGGTTGCGCAACTGTCGGCCCAGTTGCCGATCTTCATCCGCGGGGTCCTCTACGAGGGGTGGGAGCCCAGCCGCACCCCGGATCCCGACCGCGGTCTCGACAGCTTCCTGAGGCGCATAGGCACCGAGGCCCGCCTGGCCGGCGAGACGCAGGCCTCATTTGCCGCGGCGGCTGCCGCGCGCGTGCTGGAGAGCCACGTCTCGAGCGGCGAGTCCAGGAGCGTCCTGCACGCGCTGCCGCGCGACCTGCGGCGCCTGCTCGAGTCAGCCGAGACGGAGTGAGGGTCGACGCCGAGAGCGAGGGTCGACGCCGAGAGCGCTCACGGCTGTCCTTCGCTCTCCTCGCCACCTGATGGCGGGGCGCTCGCCGCCGCGATGCGCAACAGCTTGCGAAGCAGAGGGGTGAGGCCCGCCTCAGGGATCGGTACCTCGACCTCGATGGTGCGGCCGTCGCGAGCCACGATCTGGGCCGGCCCCAGCGAGTCGATCAGGTCGATCATCTCCTGGTTTGTGCTGAGGAGAGTTGCGGTGAACCTCGTGATGCCCTCCGCCTTGGCCCGTCCGGCCAGGACCTCCAGCAACACCGTGGCCACGCCCCGCCGCTGCCACGCATCAACGACCGTCACCGCGACCTCTGCCGTCTCCGGGCGATCGGTGCGACGCACGTACCGAGCCACTCCCACGCCTTCTCCCGTACGCTCATCGAACGCGGCGATCGCCTCATGGTTGTGGTGGTCGATCTCGGTGAGGTACCGCACCGTTTCCTCGCTGAGCTGCGGGGTCGCGGCGAGAAACCGTCGGTAGCGCGACTCCGGGCTGAGCTGGGCGAACCCGCGGATGAGCAGATCCCGGTCCGCAGCGCGGCCCGGGCGCAGCCGGATCCGGGAGCCGTCGCGCAGCACAACCGGGGCGCCGATGGAGATCAGCTCATTTGTCGGAGGCAGCAATGACATCCGTTCCTCGCCGCTGGGCTGGGGGTCGATGCTCAAGCTCGCAGCGGCGACAGGACAGGTCATCCGGTCATGGCCGCATGTCTCACCGTAGGTGTTCCGCTGGGCGGGCAACTACGGAGGATCGTCTCGGAGCCGTCCCGATGCCCGCGCCGGCCCCCACGCGTAGCGTGGAAAGCGTCACCGATATCGAGAAAGGAGGTGAGTCATGCCTGGAACGCTAACGCGTTGGGAGCCATTCACCGAGCTGGGCGAGTTGCGCACGCGGTTCGACCGGATGCTCGACGAATGGATGGATGGCCGTGAGCGCGTGTGGACACCGGCGATCGACGTCGTGCGCAAGGACAACGAGATGATCCTGCGTGCAGACATCCCCGGCTATAAGCCCGAGGAGGTCAAGATCGAGGTCGAAGATGACACCCTCACGGTCTCCGGTGAGCACCTGGAGCAGGAGGAGCACCGGGATGAGGAGTACATGCGGCGCGAGCGTCGTTACGGATCCTTCATCCGCTCGATGCCCCTGCCGGAGCACGTCGACGCCAAGATGATCAAGGCCACGACGCACGATGGCATCGTCGAAGTGACGATCCCGCTCCCGGCTGAGAGCAAGAAGCAGACGGTCAGCATCAAGCCGACCGCCGGCTGATCGCTCGGTCGGTGGGACCGGCCACCCTCGGGGCGGGGTGGCCGGTCCCACCATATCCGCCGGCTTTGCGGCTCGCCGCCGCGCGAGTCAGTAGCCACCGGCGCGGCTGCTGCGCCGTATCCCCGATGGGGCCCGGCCGCCGGGTCGGGATCATCGACGGCATGTCCAGGCGGCCGACTGAGCCCCGTGAGGCCGTGCGGTTTGAAGACCGCCGCAGCGCCGGGCGCCTGCTCGCTCAGCGCCTGGCGGTGCTGGCGGACGAGCACCCGGTGGTGCTCGGCCTGCCGCGCGGAGGCGTCCCCGTCGCGTTCGAGGTCGCCCAGGCTCTGCACGCGCCCCTCGACGTGCTGCTCGCCCGGAAGATCGGCGCTCCGGCAAATCCCGAGTACGCGATCGGCGCACTCGCCGAGGGCGACGTCCGGGTGCTGAATGGGGAGGCGGTCGCGTCGCTGATGATCGGCGCCGATGAGCTGGAGGCGGCCGCCGCTCGCACCCGCACCGCGCTCGAGCATCACGCCAGACGCTACCGCGGGGACCACCCAGCCATCGACATCCAGGGCCGAACGGTGATCCTGGTCGACGACGGAATCGCCACCGGGGCGACGGCCCGGGCGGCGCTCCGGGCCGCGCGCATCCGCCGGCCGCGGCGCCTCGTCCTGGCCGTGCCGGTCGCCGCGCCGGAGACCCTGCGGGCGCTGAGCTCCGAGGCCGACGAGGTCGTCTGCCTGCTCGAGCCGGACGAGCTCTGGGCGGTGGGACTGTGGTACCGCGACTTCGCCCCGGTCCCTGACGGCGAGGTCATCAGGATGCTCCACGGCCACGCCGACGATCCGCCGCCACCGTCCCCGGCGCCGACCCGGGAGGTGCGCATTCCGATCGCCGGGATCCTGGGGGATGTGACGGTCCCGGAACGGCCGCAGGGACTCGTCATCTTTGCCCACGGCAGCGGCTCCAGCCGCTTCAGCCCGCGCAACCGGCAGGTGGCTGAGCGGCTGACCGAGCGCGGCCTGGCCACTCTCCTGCTCGATCTGCTGCAGTACGGAGAGGAGAGCGATCGCACGAACGTCTTCGATGTCGGCATGCTCTCGCAGCGTCTGGTGCGAGCGACGCTGTGGGCGCAACGGCAGGCGGAGGTCGGCTCGCTGCCGGTCGGCTACTTCGGCGCCAGCACCGGGACCGCCGCTGCGCTGGCGGCGGCGGCCGAGCTGCCGGGCCGCATCGCCGCGGTGGTCTCCAGAGGGGGTCGCCCGGATCTCGCGGCCAACTACCTGCCCGCGGTCACTGCGCCCGTGCTGCTCATCGTCGGCAGCCGCGACGACGCGGTGCTGGAGCTCAACCGGGAGGCCCGGGAGCTCCTCCAGGCGCCATCGGAGCTCGCCATCGTCGACGGGGCGACCCACCTGTTCGAAGAGCCCGGGGCGCTCGAGCGGGTGGCTCAGCTCGCCGGCGACTGGTTCGAGCGCCACATGGTTGCCACCCCAGCGCCCTCTCCGTCGTAGCGCGGCGCGCCCCCCCGGGATTCACCCGGACCGCGCTCAGGGACTTCGCCGGACGCCGACCGGCGGGCGGCTGACCTAGGCTCGGCGGACCATGCCACCGAGCGTCACCGTCGTGCACAAGTCGTTGATGGGCGTGACGCCGAACATGCCGGACTACGAGCGGGCGCGGGCGGAGTTCACCTGGGCAGCGGCCCGTCGGGCGCTGGCGGGATTGCCCGGCGGAGGTCTGAACATCGCCTACGAGGCGGTCGACCGACACGCCGACGGGGTGCTGGCCGACGCCGTGGCGCTGCGCTTCCTGAGCAAGCGGCAGCCGCCGTCCGAGCTCACCTACGCGCAGCTCCAGCGCGAGACGAGCCGGTTCGCCAATGTCCTGGGCGCGCTGGGGATCGAGCGGGGCGAGCGCGTCGCGGCGCTCGCCGGCCGCATTCCGGAGCTGTACGTGGCCGCGCTCGGCACGCTCAGGCACGGCGCTGTCTTCTGCCCGCTGTTCTCGGCGTTCGGCCCTGAGCCGATCGAGCAGCGGCTGCGCCTCGCCGACGCCCGCGTCCTGGTGACGACGCCCGCGCTGTACGAGCGCAAGGTGGCGCAGCTGCTGGACCGGCTTCCGGGGCTCAGGCACATCCTGCTGATCGGCACCGATGCCCCGCGGCCGGGCGAAGGCCGCGTCACCGGCCTGAACGCGTGCATGGCCGCCGCCGACCCGTCCCGCGAGCCGGCGCGGACATCGCCGGAGGACATGGCGCTCCTGCATTTCACCAGCGGCACCACCGGCACGCCCAAGGGCGCCGTGCACGTCCATCAGGCGGTCGTCGCCCACCGGGCCACCGCCGGCATGGTGCTCGACCTCCGGCCGGGCGACATCTTCTGGTGCACGGCCGATCCCGGGTGGGTGACCGGCACGTCGTACGGGATCATCGCGCCGCTGACGCTGGGCGTCACCTGCGTCGTGGACGAGGGCGAGCTCGAGGTCGACCGCTGGTACCGGATCCTCCAGGACGAGCGGGTCACCGTCTGGTACACGGCGCCGACCGCGTTGCGGATGCTCATGCGCGCCGGCGCCGAGGTGGCGCACGAGTACGACCTGGGAACGCTCCGGTTCGTGGCCAGCGTGGGCGAGCCCCTCAACCCGGAGGTCGTCACCTGGGGCGAGGAGGCGTTCGGAATGCCGGTGCACGACAACTGGTGGCAGACCGAGACGGGCGGGATCATGATCGCCAACTACCGGGCGATGGATGTCCGGCCCGGGTCGATGGGACGCCCGCTGCCGGGCGTGGAGGCCGGAGTCGCCGTCCGCGGCGAGGACGACCGGCCGGTGCTCAACCCTGACGGAACGCTCAGGCTGGTGACCAAGCCGGGGGCACAGGGGGAACTCGTGCTGCGGCCCGGCTGGCCGTCGATGTTCCGCACCTATCTCGGCGAACCCGAGCGCTACGCCAAGTGCTTCGTCGGCGGCTGGTACCTGACCGGAGACCTCGTTCGTCGCGACGCCGACGGCTACTACTGGTTCGTGGGACGCGGCGACGACGTGATCAAGACGGCGGGTCACCTCATTGGCCCGTTCGAGGTCGAGAGTGCGCTCCTGGAGCACCCGGCCGTGGCGGAGGCCGGCGTCATCGGCAAACCGGACCCGGTGGCCAAGACGATCATCAAGGCCTTCGTCGTCCTCACGCCCGGCCACGAGGCCGGCGACGGCTTGAGCCGCGAGCTCCTCGCGTTCGGCCGCCGGAGGCTGGGCGCGGCCGTCGCACCGAGAGAGATCGAGTTCGTCGACTCGGTCCCCCACAACCGGAGCGGCAAGATCATGCGCCGCGTGCTCAGGGCCCGTGAGCTGGGCCACGCACCGGGCGACACCTCGACGCTCGAGCCGTCATGAGCGCGGGATTGGCCATCGACCGCGCCCACGGGCTGTCGCTGCTGCGTCAGATGCTGCTCGTCCGGCGCTTCGAGGAGAAGTGCGTGGAGCTGTACAGCGCCACGAAGATCCGGGGGTTCATGCATCTGTACATCGGCGAGGAGGCGGTCGCCGTCGGCGCCATGGCGGCGCTCACGCCGGACGACGCCATCGTCGCCACCTATCGAGAGCACGGGCACGCGCTGGTGCGCGGCGTGTCCGCGGGATCGGTGATGGCCGAGATGTACGGCAAGGTCGAGGGCTGCTCCCGGGGCCGCGGCGGCTCGATGCATCTGTTCGACGCCGCCACCCGCTTCTACGGCGGCAACGCGATCGTCGGCGGCGGCCTGCCGCTGGCCGTCGGCCTGGCGCTGGCCGACAAGCTGAGCGGCCGTCGGCAGGTCACCGCGTGCTTCTTCGGCGACGGCGCGGTCGCCGAGGGTGAGTTCCACGAGTGCATGAACCTGGCGGCGCTGTGGAGCCTGCCGGTCCTGTTTCTGTGCGAGAACAACCGCTACGCGATGGGCACCGCCCTGGAGCGTTACGAGTCCGAGACCGATCTGGCGCTCAAGGCGGCGAGCTACGAGATGACGGCGTGGTCGGCGGACGGCATGGACGCGATCGCGGTGGAGGACGCGGTGCGCCGCGCCGCCGACGAGGTTCGCGACGGCGTCCGGCCCGTGTTCCTGGAGCTCCGGACCTATCGCTTCCGCGCGCACTCGATGTACGACCCGGACCTGTATCGCGCCAAGGAGGAGATCGAGCGCTACCGGCAGCACGATCCGATCCCGGCTCTGATCGGGCGGCTCCGGGCGGACGGGCTCCTCGAGGACGCCGACGTTGAGGAGATCGAGCAGTCGATCGCGCAGGAGATCGACGGGGCCATCGCGTTCGCGGAGGCCGGCGGCCTGGAGCCGGTCGAGGACCTCGACCGCTTTGTCTACTGGGAGGGGACCTCGGTATGAGCGTCGCCCCGGCCCGGGCGATCACGTATCGCGAGGCGCTCCGCGAGGCGATCCGCGAGGCGATGCTGGCCGATGACCGCGTGTTCCTGATGGGCGAGGACGTCGGCGCGTACGGCGGTTGCTTTGGCGTCAGCAAGGGCCTGCTGGCCGAGTTCGGCCCGGATCGGATCCGGGACACACCGCTGTCCGAGTCGGCGTTCGTCGGCGCCGGGATCGGCGCGGCGCTGGGCGGCATGCGGCCGATCGTGGAGGTCATGACCGTCAACTTCTGCCTGTTGGCGCTGGACCAGATCATGAACAACGCCGCCACCATCACCCACATGTCCGGCGGGCAGTTCGCGATCCCGCTGGTCATCCGGATGACGACGGGCGCCGGGCGCCAGGTCGCGGCCCAGCACTCCCACAGCCTCGAGGGCTGGCTGGCCCACATCCCCGGGCTGAAGCTCCTGGCTCCGGCGACGGTCGCCGATGCGCGGGGAATGCTCGCCCCCGCGCTGGCCGATCCCAACCCGGTGCTGATCTTCGAACACGGTTCGCTCTACAACGCCGAGGACGAGTTGGGGCCCGGCGACGCGGCGGTCGACATCGAACACGCCGCCGTCCGCCGCGCCGGCGCCGGCGCCGGCGCCGACGTCAGTCTGATCGCGTACGGGGGCACGGTGGCGACCGCGCTGGCGGCCGCCGACGAGCTGGAGACGGCGGGAATCGATGCCGAGATCCTCGACCTGCGCGTGCTCCGGCCGCTCGACGAGGATGCGGTGATCCGCTCGGTGGCTCACACGCACCGGGCGGTGATCGTCGACGAGGGATGGAGGAGCGGGAGCCTGGCCGCCGAGGTGAGCGCGCGGATCATGGAGCAGGCGTTCTACGAGCTCGACGCGCCGGTGTCACGCGTGTGCACGGCGGAGGTGCCAATGCCCTACCCCCACCATCTCGAGCAGGCGGCGCTGCCGCAGCCCGCGACGGTGGCCGCCGAGGCCAGGCGGCTGATGGGCGCCGATGGCTGAGTTCGTCATGCCGTCACTGGGGGCCGACATGGAGTCCGGAACTCTGCTGGCCTGGTACGTCAAGCCCGGCGACGCGGTCAAGCGTGGCGACATCGTTGCGCTCGTCGACACCAGCAAAGCCGAGATCGAGGTGGAGATCTTCGACGAGGGCGTTATCGGCGAGCTGCTCGTCCCGGAGGGCCGGCGCGTGCCGGTGGGCACCGCGCTCGCCACGGTGCTGTCGGCCGGAGCCCCGGCCGTCCCCGCCGCGGTCGCGCCCGTCGCGGCCGAACCGGCCCACGGCGTGCCCGCCCCGGCCCCGGCGCTCCCGGCTTCTGTGACGCTCGCCCCGGCTCCGGCGCCCGTCCCCGCTCCGGCGCCCGTCCCCGCTCCGGCGCCCGTCCCCGCTCCGGCGCCCGTGGCCGCCGTCGCGGCCGTTCCGGTGGTCCCGCCCGCGGGCGCGGTCGCACCGGACGGTCATCGCCTGCACGCCTCGCCCCTGGCCCGGCGGGTGGCCGCGGACCTCGGCGTCGAGCTCGGATCCGTGACCGGGACCGGTCCGCACGGCGCGATCACGAGGGCCGACGTGGAGCGCGCGACCGCCCGGGTAGAGGCTCCGCCGGCCCCGGCCCCGGCCCCGGCCCGGGCTCCGGCGCCGCCACCGGCCCCACAGGCGCCCGCGGGGGCCGCCGTGGCCACGGAGCGCCAGCACGCGATGCGCGAGGCGATCGCCGCGCTGATGGCGCGCTCCAAGCGCGAGATCCCCCACTACTACCTCGAGCTGGTCGTCGACATGAGCCGGGCGCTCGATTGGCTGCGCGAGGAGAACCTGACGCGACCGGTCAACAACCGTCTGCTCTCGTCGGCGCTGCTGCTGAGGGCGGTCGCGCGCGCGACCGCGGCCATGCCGGCGATGAACGGGTTCTGGGTCGACGGCGGCTTCGCGCCCGCATCAGGCGTGCATCTGGGCGTGGCCATCTCCCTGCGTGGCGGCGGCCTGATCGCCCCGGCGCTGCACGACGCCGACGAGAAGTCGCTGGACGAGATCATGGCCGGCGTCCGCGACCTGGTGACGCGGGCGCGCACCGGCCGGCTGCGGAGCTCGGAGATGGCGGACCCCACCATCACGGTCACCAACCTGGGCGACCGCGGCGTCGATCTCGTCCACGGTGTCATCTACCCACCGCAGGTGGCCCTGGTCGGCTTCGGCAGCGTGCGCGAGCGGCCGTGGGCCGTCCACGGGATGCTCGGCGTGCGGCCCCTCGTCACCGTCACCCTGGCCGCCGACCACCGGGCCGGCGACGGGCACACCGGAAGCCGCTTTCTGGCCTTGATCGACCGCCAACTGCAGAACCCGGAGGGGCTATGAGCACCGGACAGGAGTTACGCACGACGATCCTCGACGCCCTGACGGAGGTGGCGCCGGACATCGACCCGTCGGCGATCGCGCCCGACCAGGAGCTGGTGGAGCAGCTCGACATCGACTCGATGGACTTCCTGAACTTCATCGTCTCGATCCATGAGCGGACCGGGATCGAGATCCCGGAGCGGGACTATCCCAAGCTGTCAACACTCGACGACGCCGTCGCCTACCTCGCCGCGGCGCGGCAGCGCGCGACGACCTGAGGTGGCAACCGCTTCGGCCGCCGACGGGAAACCCGTAGGAACTACCGACGGCACCCGGACTCAGGGCAACGAGAATCGGCGCGATGGCTCGCGGGCTCCGTCTCATCCTCCGGCGCGAGGACTTCGACACCCTCCTGGCTGCGATCGCCGGGCGCGGGTATACGGTGATCGGCCCCACCGTCCGGGACGGAGCGATCGTCTACGGCGAGATCACGGCCGCCGAGGAGCTTCCGGTCGGATGGACGGACGAGCAGGAGGCCGGGCGCTACCGATTGCGCCGGCGCGACGACGAGGCGCTGTTCGGCTACGCCGTCGGTCCGCAGTCGTTCAAGCAGTTCCAGCTGCCGCCGAGCGTCCCCCTGTGGCGCGCCCGGGTGGGCGATCACCGCGAGCTGGTTGATCTGGACAACGGCCCGGGCGAACCACCGCGCTACGCGTTCATCGGCGCCCGCTCCTGCGAGCTGCACGCCTCCGGAATCCTGGATCGCGTCCTGACCGGCGGCGCGTATCCGGACCGGGCCGCCCAGGTCCGGGCCGAGGGGCTGTTCGTGGTTGCCGTCCAATGCGGCGAGGCCGGGGGAACGTGCTTCTGCGTCTCGATGGGCACCGGCCCCGTGGCCGAGAGCGGCTTTGACCTGGCCCTGACCGAGGTCCTGGAGCCGGATCGGCACTACTTCGTCGTCGAGGTGGGGTCCGAGCGCGGCGCCGAGGTCCTGGCCGACGTCCCCCACACGGTCGCGGCCGACGAGGAGGAGGAGGCCGCCCGCGCCGTCCACGCGCACACCGCCGCCCACATGGGCCGCCGGCTCGACACCGACGGCATCAAGGAGCTGCTGTATCGCAACTACGAGCATCCGCGCTGGCAGGAGGTCGCCGACCGGTGCCTGACCTGCGGCAACTGCACGATGGTCTGCCCCACCTGCTTCTGCACCACGGTCGAGGACATCACCGATCTGGACGGCTCGCACGTGGAGCGCCACCAGCGGTGGGACTCGTGCTTCACGGTCGACTACTCGCAGCTCAGCAGCGGTCCGGTGCGGGCCTCACCACGATCGCGCTACCGGCAATGGATGACCCACAAGCTGGCGACCTGGTGGGACCAGTTCGACAGCTCAGGCTGCGTGGGGTGTGGGCGATGCATCACCTGGTGCCCGGTCGGGATCGACATCACCGAGGAGGCGGCGGCGATCCGCGCCGACGACGCCACGACCGAACCGCCGGAGTGAATCGGTGCGCGGACTCCAGGAGCTGATGGCCGAGGCGCCCGTATTCGCCGGGCTGGATCCGAAGCACCTGAGCGTGATCGCCGGCTGCGGGCGCAACGAGCACGCCGCGGCCGGGTCACTGCTGCTGCGGGAGGGCGACCCGGCGGACACCTTCTACCTGATCCGGACGGGCACGGTGTCACTGGAGGTCCACGCTCCAGGCCGGCCACCCCTGGTCATCCAGACCCTGCACCAGCACGACGTCGCGGGGTGGTCCTGGCTGTTTGCCCCCTACCGCTGGCGGATGGACGGGCGCGCTGTGACGGAATGCGGGCTCGTGGCCTTCGACGGGGCGTGCCTGCGCGGCAAGTGCGACTCAGACCACGAGCTCGGCTACGAGCTGATCCGCCGGTTCGCCGCCATGGTGTGCGAGCGCCTGCAGGAAACGCGACTGCAGCTGATCGACGTCTATGGACCCCCTCCCATCACCGCCTGACCCGGCCCTCGGTGCTCCCGGGCCGATGGTGCCCGCGGCGTTCGAGGTACGCGTCAAGCGCCAGGAGACGGCCGACACGTGGACGCTCGAGCTGCGGCCGCCGGACGGCGACCGGCTCAGGTTCGACCCCGGGCAGTTCACGATGGTGTCGGCGGGCGGCTGCGGCGAGGTGCCGATCTCGATCAGCGGCGACCCGGACCGGCCCGGCTGCCTCGTCCAGACGGTACGTCGCGTCGGCGACGCGACGGCGGCGATCTGCGACGCGGAGCCCGGACAGGCGCTCAGCGTGCGGGGCCCGTTCGGGACCAGCTGGCCGGTGCAGGAGGCCGAGGGTGGCGACGTCGTGATCGCAGCCGGGGGACTGGGGCTGCCGCCGCTGCGGCCGGCGATCCTGCGGATCCTGTCACACCGCGAGCGGTACGGACGGCTGATCCTGCTCTACGGCGGCCGGTCGCCGGACCAGCTGATGTTCGCCGACGAGCTGTCGTCATGGGCCCAGGAGGGGCTGGAGGTGCTGGTGACGGTCGACAGCGCCGGGCCGGAGTGGCTGGGACATGTCGGCGTCGTCACCCGGCTGGTGCGCCGGGCGGCCATCGACCCCGCTCGGACAGTCGCGCTGACCTGCGGCCCGGAGGTCATGATCCGCTTCCTGGTGGCGGCGCTCGCCGACGAGGGGGTCCCGGCCGAGCGGATGTACGTCTCGCTGGAGCGCAACATGCAGTGCGGGATCGGTCACTGCGGACACTGTCAGCTGGGGCCCCTGCTCATCTGCCGCGATGGGCCGGTGCTCCGCTTTGACCGGGTGGCCCGCTGGCTGGCGGTGAGAGAGCTGTGACGGGACCGGTCGCTCGCCGTCCCAGCCTCGCGGTGTGGAAGTTCGCCTCCTGCGACGGGTGCCAGCTGAGCCTTCTGGACTGCGAGGACGAGTTGCTGGCGCTCGCCGGCGAGATCGAGATCGCCCAGTTCCTGGAAGCGTCGAGCGCGACGGTGGCCGGACCGTACGACGTCTCGCTCGTGGAGGGGTCGATCACCACGCCCCACGACGCCGACCGGATCCGGGAGATCCGCGCCCAGTCGCAAGCGCTGATCACGATCGGCGCGTGCGCCACCGCCGGCGGCATCCAGGCATTGCGCAACTTCGCCGACGTCGAGGCCTTCACCCGGGTCGTGTACGCGACGCCGGACTACATCTCGACGCTCGCCACCTCGACGCCGATCAGCGCGCACGTCCCGGTCGACTTCGAGCTCCGCGGCTGCCCCATCAGCAAGCACCAGCTGCTGGAGGTGATCAACGCCCACCTCAACCGCCGCCGGCCACGGGTGCGCTCGCACAGCGTCTGCGTCGAGTGCAAGCGGCGAGGCACCGTCTGCGTGATGGTTGCCCACGGCACCCCGTGCCTGGGACCGGTCACCCACGCCGGCTGCGGGGCGATCTGCCCGGCCTACGACCGCGGCTGCTACGGCTGCTACGGCCCCAAGGAGACCCCCAACACCGCCTCGCTCGATGCCTGGTCCGGGCTCGAGGACCGGGATCTGGTTCGCGTGTACCGGACGTTCAACGCGGCGGCCGAGGACTTTCAACTCGCCGGCGAGGACCATGAGCGGCGATAGCCGGACCCGCACGATTCGCACCGACTACCTCGCCCGGGTCGAGGGCGAAGGCGCGATGTACATCAGGCTGGAGGGCGACGAGGTGCGTGACGTCCGGCTGCGGATCTACGAGCCACCCCGGTTCTTCGAGGCGTTCCTGCGCGGCCGCGCCTTCACCGAGGTGCCTGACATCACGGCGCGGATCTGCGGCATCTGCCCAGTCGCCTACCAGATGAGCTCGGTGCGGGCGATGGAGGACGCCTGCGGGGTGACGATCGACGACGGGCCGATCCGCGAGCTGCGCCGGCTCCTCTACTGCGGGGAGTGGATCGAGAGCCACAGCCTCCACGTCTACCTCCTCCATGCGCCGGACTTCCTCGGCTATCCCGGGTTCGTGGAGATGGCGCGCGACCATCCCCGCCTGGCCGAGCAGGGCCTGGCCATGAAGAAGACGGGCAACGCGCTGATGGCGCTCATCGGGGGCCGGGAGGTCCATCCCATCAACATTCGCGTCGGCGGGTTCTACCGAGCGCCGACCCGGCGGGAGCTGCAGACGCTGGTCGAGCCGCTGGCGCGTGCCCGGGAGACGGCGCGGGACACCGTGCAGTGGGCGGCCGGCCTGACGTTCCCCGCCGTCGAGCGCACTCCGGAGATGGTGGCGCTGGCCGAGCCCGGCCGCTACCCGATCGACCTCGGCCGGGTCGTGTCCGACGCCGGCCTCGATGTCTCCCCCGCCGGTTTCGACGACCACCTGGTGGAGGAGCACGTCGAGCACTCCACCGCGCTCCAAGCGCGGCTGCGCGGGCGGGGCAGCTATCTGACCGGGCCCCTGGCCCGCTACAACCTGTGCTCCGAGTGGTTGGACCCGGCGGCTCGTGACGCCGCGCGCGGCGCGGGGCTGGGGCCGGTGTGCCGCAACCCGTTTCAGAGCATCATCGTGCGCGGGGTCGAGCTGGTGCAGGCCTGCGACGAGGCGCTGGCGATCATCGAATCCTACGTGCCGCCGGACCCGCCGGCCGTGCTGGTGGCGCCGCGCCGGGGCCGCGGCTACGGGGCCACCGAGGCTCCACGCGGGATGCTCTGGCACACCTACGCGATCGACGATGACGGCACCATCCTCGACGCCCGCATCGTTCCGCCGACGTCCCAGAACCAGGGGGCGATCGAGGAGGACCTGCGGGAGGTGGTCCAACGGTCGGTGCACCTGCCTGATGACGAGCTGAGGCTCCGCTGCGAGCAGGCGATCCGCAACCACGACCCCTGCATCTCATGCGCCACGCACTTCCTGACGCTGACCATCGACCGCGGCTGACAGGCGCCAACAGCCGCGTGGTCATCCTCGGCGCCGGCAACGATCTCCGCGGCGACGACGCGGCGGGGCTGGAGCTGATCCGGCGGATCCGGGGACGGCCGGGGCCGGGGTGGCTCGCCGTGCGCGAGCATCCCGGCGACCCCGTCAGCCTGCTCGACGCGTGGCAGGGATGCGCCGCCGCGGTGATCGTCGACGCCATGGACTGTGACGGCTCCGCGCCGGGCGCGATCCGTCGCCTCGACGCCAGCCACGTCCCGTTGCCCACCGTCGCCGTCAGCCGGGCCTCCACGCACGGGGCCGGCATCGGCCAGGCGATCGAGCTGGCGCGGATGCTGGAGCGGCTGCCCGGCCGGGTGATCGTCTACGCGGTGCAGGGCGAGCGCTTTCAGACCGGCGCCGGGCTCTCGGACCCGGTGCGGGCCGCACTGCCGGCGCTGGCCGACGCGGTCCTCGCCGAGGCGGTGCGGTTGCGGAACGAGCTAGCCGAGCGATGACGCCAGCGCGTCCGCGAGCAGCGGCGCGGTCGCCACGATCCTGACCTCCGGCGGGCGACGCCGGGAGAGCACGGTGTCGGTAACCCAGATGTCGCGCACGCCCTCCGCGCGCAGGGCCTCCCCGCAGCCGTCGGTGAACAGCCCGTGGGTGACGAGCACGGCGATGTCCCGCACCCCCGCCGCCCGGAGCAGGCGGCAGCACGAGACGAGCGTGCCACCGGTGTCCAGGATGTCGTCGACGATCACGACGCGTCGGCCGGGGACGCCGACGAGGCCTTGGTGCTCGACGACGCCCGGCGACCGCCGTTTGCGCGCCCAGACGACCGGCCGGCTGGAGCCGGTGGCCAGAGCCACCGCAGCGCAGCGGTCCCGGGCTCCCTCGTCAGGGGCCACGAATGTCGTGTCGCCCCGCCAGCTCGGTGGCAGCGCGGCCGCCAGCACGCCCGCCGGCGAGACAGATCTGACGGGTAGGCCGAGCACCTCGCCCGCGATGGGGCTATGGGCGTCGACGCAGAGGACGCGTTCGATCCCGGCCGCCTTCAGCAGGTCGCCGACCCAGCGCAGGGCGAGGCTCTCGTTATCCGCCGACCGGTCCTGGCGGGCGTAGGCCAGGTACGGAAGCAGCGCGAGCACGGGGCCAGAACCGGCGCGCCGAAGCGTCGACGCGACGAGCGTCACCCGCGCCAGGTTCTCGGCCGGCGGCGAGATCGATCCGGCGAGGACACAGGCGCGACCGGCGACCTCCGCCGGCACCACCGCGTGGAGTTCGCCGTTGGGAAACCGCCCAATGCCGATGCGCTCACGCCGAACGCGGAGCTCGGAGAGGAAGCGCTCGCACCCGGGCAATGCCAGGACGACGGGCGCCGCGGTCAGCGGCGCCCGCGACAGCGGCGGGGGAGCCGAGATCCGCCCTGCTGGACCACCTAGTCCTGGCACACGTCGGCGACCTTCGCCCCCGTCAGGCGCACGATCTCGTGCGGGGCGATCAACACCGAGTGACGATGGTCGCCGGCCGGGCACAGGACGCGCTCCGGCTCGGTCAGCGCCTGATCGAACACCTCCACCGCCGGCACCGCCGGGCCGAACGGCGGCATCGCGCCCACCTCGATCGCCGGAAAGTCCCGGGCGATCTCGTCCTCGCCGGCGAGCGACAGCTGCCGGGTCCGTCCGAGAGCCGCGCGGACCTTGTGCAGGTCCACCCGCTCGGAGGCCGGAACCGCGGCGAGAACATAGCCGTGGCCGTCGTGCAGGAGGATCGTCTTGGCCACCTGATCCGGCGGGACCTCCGCCGCCCGGCTCTCGGCGGCTGCGCTCGTGACCGGCTCGTGCTCGATCAGCTCATATGCGATCCGGGCCTCGTCGAGGAAGTCGACGACGGGCTGGTGGGGCGATTCGCCGTCGCTGCCAGAGGCTGCGGCCTTGCGCTTGGCCCGGCGCGCAGGCGGCGCCTTGCCGGTGGCCACCATCGTCAGGTCGCTCTGCAGACGATCGAGGTCCCGCTGGACCGCCCGGCGCATCTTGTTCAGATCCCGGTGCGCGTCGCGCAGCAGTCCGGTGACGTCGCGCCGGAGGTCCTTCGCGCCGGCACCGAGGCTGCCGCCGAGCGCCGCCAGATCCTTCTGCACTGTCTCGAGCCCCTCGGTGATGTGGTCGAGACGCCGAGCGTCGTCCTCCGCGGCGGCGCGCGCACCCGGCGCCGGGCCGCTGCCGGAGTCTGGCTTGGTGGTGGCTGACATCGATTCTCCTTCTGGCGGATGGGCGGGTCGGCGTTGCCGCAGACGACCGTATGCTGCTCCCCCGGCTTCAGTCATCCGCGGTGCCAGCGGCCGCGGATCCGTAGAACCCCCGTGCGGCTCAGAGCAGCTCGGCCAGCGCGCAGCCGGCGGCCTCCATCTCCTCCAGGGTCGATGCCTCGAGGATGCGGTCGAGATCGAGCACGCGCGCGCCCATCGAGTCGAGCCGGCGTGTGCCGACGACGGCGTGACAGGGGACGCCGGATTGGCGGGCGCGGGTGGCCACCTCGGAGATGACCTTGCCGACGAGGCTCTGCTCGTCGAGCTTGCCCTCCCCGGTCACGACCGCCTTGGCGGCCCGCATCCGGGTGTCGAAGCCGACGGCGTCGAGGACGAACGCCGCGCCCGGGACGAGCTCCGCGCCGAGGGCGGCCCACAGGCCGCCGGACAACCCACCCGCGGCGCCGGTCATGGGAACCCCCCGGGGGTCCTTCGGCAGACGGCGGGCCTGGGCGTTGAGCCGCGCCGTCAGACGCCGGACGCCGTCGGCGTCGGCGCCCTTCTGCGGGCCAAACACCCGCGCGGCGTCCTCGAACGGCGTGCGCACGTCGCACAGCACGACCAGCCGGGCACCGTTCAGGCCCCCGCTGCGCCCGATGGCCCGGATCGCTCCGGCGCCCCCGTCGGTGGTGGCGCTCCCGCCGACTCCGAGGTAGACCGTGTCGGCACCGGCCCGGACGGCGGCGGCGATCAGCTGTCCGGTCCCGGCGGTGCTGGCGGCGATGGCATCGCGCTCGGCGGGGGCGACCAGGTCCAGGCCGCTCGCGGCGGCCGTCTCGACCAGGCCGACCCTCCCGCTCAGGGCAAATCGCGCCGGCACCGTCCGGCCGAGGGGGTCTGAGACCTCGACGGTCTGCACCTCCCCGCCGAGGGCGGTCAGCAGCGCGTCGAGGGTGCCCTCGCCGCCGTCGGCGACCGGGCAGAGGTCGGCGGCCCGCCCGCCTGCGTCGAGGCCGCGGCCGATCGCAGCCGCAACCTCAGTCGCCGTGAACGTCCCCTTGAACGAGTCCGGAGCCACGAGCACCGACTGGGGAATGCCGCGGACACGGCTCATGGGCGGCCGCCGGTCAGGACTGCATCTGCTCCAGACGGCACTCGAGCGGCGCCTTGTCGTCGCGCCAGCGCAGGATCTTGGTGCCGTGCCGGATGCGCCCGCCGGAGGCGTGATCGAACGTGACCTCGACCACCAGCTCCGGGCGCAGCGAGATCCACTCCAGATCCTTCTCGCTCTTCCAGCGGCTGGGATCGCCGTGGCCGCGCTCGCCGGTCTCATACGGCGCCAGCCGCTCCACCAGCGCCCGCTTCTCGGAGGCGCGCAGGCCGGAGGAGTGGCCGACGACGTGCAGCTTCCCCGCCTGGTCATAGAGGCCGAGGATGAGCGAGCCGACCGTGCCCTCCTCCTTGCCGGGCCGGTACCCGGCCACGACCGCGTCGATGGTGCGCACGCGCTTGACCTTGACCATGCCCTTTCGCTCCCCGGGGCGGTACGGGGCGCGGAGATCCTTGGCCACCACTCCCTCCCCGCCGCGCAGCCACTCGGCCGTCGCCGCCGGATCCCGGGTCAGCGGCGTCAGGCCGATGGCGTCGCCGGCCAGCGATTCCAGCGCCGAGCGGCGGTGGTGGAGCGGTTCCGAGAGGAGAAGCTCGTCGTCGCGAGCGAGCAGGTCGAACGCCACGTAGCGTGCCGGCGTGTCCTCGGCCAGCATCGCGATCCGCGACGCCGCCGGGTGGATCCGCTGCTGGAGCGCGCCGAAGTCCTCATGGCCGTCGACGGCATCGATGATGATCTCGCCGTCGACGATGTAGCGGCCGCTGGGGAAGCGCAGCTCCGGGAAGTAGCGGCCGAGCGGCTTGCCGCCCCGCGACTGGATGAGGACATCCTCGCCGTCGACGAACACGATGGCGCGAAAGCCGTCGAACTTCGGCTCGTAGGCCCACTGCTCGCCAAGCGGCAGCTCCTTCCCGGAGCGGGCCAGCTGGGGCGCCACGGGTGGCTTGAGCGGCAGGGGCACGGTGGCGCGATGGTAGCCGGGGCGACCGCGCGGGGCGACCGCGGCGGCGGGTTCAGCGGCGGAAGGGCGGCCGGTAGGATCAGCTGACATGGCCCAGGAGCGCGCCACCACCGCCGCCGAGCAGGAGTACCTCGAGTCGCTGTTCTGGCTCTATGAGGCCGAGCTGCCGATGACGGGAGCCAACCTGGCGCGGGCGATGCAGCTGTCGGCGCCGACCGTTCACGAGATGCTGGGACGCCTCGAGCGCCACGGCTACATCGAGCGCACGAGCGGCCGGAAGATCGCGTTCACCGAGACCGGGCGGGAGCACGCCGAGCGGATCGTGGGACGCCACCGGATGATCGAGCGGTTCCTCACCGACGTGGTCGGCGTGCCGTGGGATGACGTCCACGAGGAGGCCGAGAAACTGGAGTACGCGATGACGCCGCGGTTCGAGGCGTACGTCCGCGCCTCGGTGGGCGACGCCAAGACATGTCCCCACGGCCATCCGATCAAGGTCGGCGAGCGGATCAACGGGGTGCCGCTGGCCGATTGCGAGGTGGGGGCGAAGGTCCGCATCCTCCGCCTGGAGAACGAGGCCGAGGACCTGCTCCACTACCTCAAGGACGCCGGGATCGAACCGGGTATGGAGGGAACCGTCGCCGCCAACGACGGCGAGCAGGTCACGGTCAGCACCGACAGCCAACAGGCCGCCATCACCGTCAGCGTCGCCGAGACCGTCTCGGTGCTGGCCGACCCGTCGCCGCCGCCCCGCACGGCGTTGCCGGAGCAGCTGGTGCTGGGCGGCGGGCGCTACGGGCGCTGAGGCGGAGATCGCCCGGCTCCGTGGCGGGTGCTACGGGCGCTGAGCGAGCGACGGCGCGGTGCCGTCAGCCTCCAGCGCCGCCCCCGCCCGCCGCGAGCGAACGTAGACGACGCAGGCTCCGATGCCGACCGCGGCCACGGCCAGGCGGACGAGGCCGGTGATGGCCACGAACGTCGTCGTAGAGACGGTGAACGCCAGCGCCACCTGGGCGGCCGCATCGCCCAGCAGCGTGAGACCGACGATGGCGGTCAGCCCCATCGCGACGTCCTGCGACAGCGACGCGCGCACCCTCTCCAGCCGGGCTCCCATTCTGGCCGGCGCCGCCCGGGCGGCGGCCTCCAGCAGCGCCGGGAGCAGCGGGCGGCGCATCCCCACCGAGACGAGGCACGCCACCCCCAGGGGACCCGTGATCGCTCCCCGGCGCAATTTGAGGGGCAGGGCGCTCCCGCCCGCAAGCAGCGTGATGACGAACGCCACCGCGAGGATCGCCGCGGTGGCGAGCACAGCCGCATTCACACGTCGCTGGCGGCGGCCGACCGCCACGGTCCAGGCGAGCGCGATGACCTCCGAGATCGCCAGGGCGTAGGCATCGCTGTGCAACACCTGCCGGAAGACGAGGTAGGCGGCGATCGGCACCAGCCCCACCAGGAGGACGGCCAATCTCTTGACCCCGCGTTCCACCGTCACATACCCCTTATTGCACCGGTATCCGGTAAGTGCTCACCGCAAAAAGTTGGTGCAGCGCTACCCGTTCCGTTAGAATTCCGCGCGGGGACGAGGGCATGCTAGACCAACTCATAGGGGCATCGGGGGGATGTGACCGGGCAATCGAACGACAGGATCGTCGTCGCCGTTGTGGAGGAACAGGAGATCCTCCGACGGGGGCTGGTGGCTTCACTGGAGGAGGACCACCGTCTTCAAGTCGTCGCGTCGGCCGACGATCTGATCGGTGACGGCGTCGACATCGCCGTCGTCTCGACCAGCGCGGCGCTGCGGGGTGCGTTCACGTGCCCAATCGTCGTATGCGGCGACCGTCTCGGCGACCTGGACCCGGCGACGTCTGCCAACGCCATCGCCGGCGTGCTCCATCCCGGGACTGTGACCGGCGCCCAGCTGCGCGCCACCGTGCACGCCGCCGCGGCCGGACTGCACGTCCAGGCCAACGGGACCGCTGACGCCAAGGGCAACAACGGGCATCAACCCGCGTTGGATGCCCGTGCGCGACGAGTTCTGGAGCTGCTCGCCGCGGGCGATAGCACCCGGGAGATCGCTCAGAGCATGAACTACTCCGAGCGGACGATCAAAAAGCTGATCACGACCCTCGAGCATCGGTTCGATGCGCGCAACCGGGCCCAGGTCGTGGCGCACGCCATTCGCCTGGGGCTGATCTGACGTCGCCGTCGTCCCGCGCGGGGCCGCCGCCGATCTCTCGCCGAGCGTGCCACGCGCTGCCCGGATCGAGGCCGCAGAACGCATAGGTGACATGCCTACCGGACGCGCGGCGGACGCGCAAGCGGCCGGTGAGAGCTTTGCCCAAAGGTGAAGGCGCGATTGGCACCTCGACAAGTGGACCAGCCGTGCGCTCTGCGTCCCCACTGGTCGCCGACGAGGCCCGTTCGTCACCCCCAGGGGGCCCAACGGACCCTTGTCGCCAACGGTCCGCCGCGGCGAGTATTGGACCATGCGCGTGGGGACGACCGCAGCCGGTTCGGCGCAGGCTATTTCACGACTGGTATCGGCCAATGCACCGGTGCTCGTCTTCGAGGTCGACGCCGAGGGATCGCATCCCTCGCACCGCAGCGAGATGCGATTGGTCGGAAAGCTGCCTGGGGACGGCGGCGCCGCCGCGGCCGCCGACCAAGAGCTCTCGGCGGTCCTGCTGCTGCACGCGCAGACCCCGTCCCGCCTGCTGTCGTGCATCCGGGCCGTGACCGCGGGCTCTGGGACGCAGCCGGTGACGGAACTGGTCTACATCGATTCCGATGGGGTCGAGCGCGTGCTCACCAACCGGGAGTTCGACGTCCTGCGACTGCTGGCCGACGGCGGCACCACGCGGGAGATCGCCGAGCGCCTGAGCTATTCGGAGCGCACGATCAAGAACATCGTCCGCTCCGTGCTGGAGAAGCTCAACTGCCGCACGCGAGCCCACGCGGTGGCGCTGGCGGCCCGGCAGGGCGTTGTCTAAATGGCGAGGGTGAGGGTCGTCCGGTGACGCGGGTCGCAGTGATCGGTCTGGACTGCGCCGAGCCGAGCCTGCTGTTCGAGCGGTGGCTGCCTGAGCTGCCGAATCTGCGACGGCTCATCAGCAAGGGGATGTGGGGTCCGCTGCGCAGCGTCGACCCCCCCATCACGGTGCCGGCCTGGACGTGCATGGTCAGCGGCCGCGACCCGGGCGAACTCGGCATCTACGGTTTCCGCAATCGGCACCGCCACGACTACACCTCGCTGGCCGTTGCCGACTCGACCTGGGTCGGAGTCGACCGCGTCTGGGATCACCTCTCCGCTGCCGGCCGGCACGTGGTTGTCGTCGGCGTGCCGCAGACCTCGCCGCCGTCCGAGGTGAACGGGGAGCTGGTGTCCTGCTTTCTCACCGGCGATACGCGAACGGCGCCGTACACATACCCGGCGAGCCTCCGCGCCGAGGTCGAGGACCTCGTCGGCCGCTATCACGTCGACGTCCGCAACTTCCGCAGCGACGACCGCGACCGGATCCTGGCCGAGATCTACGAGATGACCGAGCAGCGGTTTCGCGTGTGCCGGCACCTGCTCGACACCCGTCCGTGGGACTTCTTCATGATGGTCGAGATCGGGCTCGACCGCATGCACCATGCGTTCTGGCGCTACATGGATCCGACGCATCCGCGGCACGAGCCGGGACATCGCTTCGCCGACGCGATCCGCGAGTACTACGGGTATCTCGACGACGAGATCGGCGAGCTGCTCGAGCGCTTCGACGACGACACGGCGGTCCTGGTCGTCTCCGATCACGGCGCCCGGCCGATGCACGGCGCCATCTGCGTCAATGAGTGGCTCATGCGCGAGGGCTACCTGGTCCTGGAGGAGCCGCCCCAGGGGATCACCCCCTTTAACAAGGTCCGCGTCGATTGGGATCGCACCCGTGCCTGGGGTGAGGGCGGCTACTACTGCCGGCTGTGTCTCAACGTCCGTGGCCGGGAACCGCAGGGGATCGTGGAGCCCGCCGAGGTCGAGTCGTTGCGGGCCGAGCTGACCCAGCGGCTCGAGGCGCTCCCGGGCCCGGACGGCGAGTCGATCGGCACCCGGGTCTTCCGGCCTGACGAGCTCTGGCGCGAGCAGCGCGGCATCCCGCCGGACCTGATCGTCTACTTCGGCGACCTCGGCTGGCGCAGCAACGGCAGCCTCGGCCACGGCCGCCACTGGACGCTCGACAACGACACCGGACCTGACGACGCAAACCACGACCGGGATGGCATCTGCATCCTCAATGCGCCCGGCGTTGCGGCCGGCCGGCGGGAGGACCTTCAGATCTACGACATCGCACCGACCGTTCTTGCCTTTGCCGGGGTACCGGCTGACGAGCGGAACCGGGGCCGCGCGCTGGGAACCGCAGGCGCCTCGTCGCCCACCGCGCTCGACGCCCCGGTGCCGTCGTGAGACATGTGACTCGCGTGACGGCGAGTCCTCAGACGATGTTCACCCTGGTCGCTGCGGTCTTCGTCGGCCGTGCCATGCTGGCCGCCCCAGTGGCACGTGGCGAGTTGCCCCCTATGTCGATCATCGCCAGGAACGGCTTTGGTGACAGCCAGAACAGCTACGCGTGGTCGATGGCGTGGTTCAGGGGCGCGCTCTACGTCGGCACGGCGCGGAGCGCGCTGTGCGTTGAAAGAGCGACGATCGCCTACTACCTGCCCTGGGGCTCCTACTACACCACGCGGCCGGCTCCGGGCGTCTCGTGCCCGCCGACGATCGATGATGCCGATCTGCGCGCGGAAATCTGGCGCTACACACCCGATAACCGGCGATGGACGGAGGTGTACCGGTCCCCAACGGTCCCCGATCCGCAGGCGAGGGGGCGACGAGTGGCCGTCGACATCGGCTACCGCGGCATGGTCGTCTTCAAGCAGCCGGGTGGGCGAAGCGCGCTGTATGTCGCGGGGGTCACGGCCGACGAGTTCATCCCCGGGCTCGCTCGCCGGTATCCGCCACGCATCCTGATGACCACCGACGGAACCCACTTCCGCGCGGTCAAGGGTGGGCCGGGAGTCATCCACGACGCCATGGGGCCGCGCCGGCCGATCGGCTACCGGGCGATGGCGGTCGTCGACGGGGCGTTGTACGTCACGGCCAGCAGCGGACTGACCGGAGACGGCGTGGTCCTCCGGGTGGACGAGCCGGCCGGCCCGTCGCCGCGCTTCACACAGGTGAGCCCGAGCAGCCTCGACGTGTTCGAGCTCACGAGATTCGATGGGCACCTGTACGCGGGCACCGGCGACTCCCAGCAGGGGTATGGAGTCTGGAGGGCCGACGGTGGGCGATCCCTCAGGTGGACGCCCGTGGTGTCTGACGGAGCGGGCCGAGGACCACTGGTCACCTCGGTCGTCTCCATGCAGGCCTACCGAGGGCAGCTGTATGTCGGCGCGAGCGGTTGGGGCACCTCCATCTTCCCTGTGTCCGAGCTGATCCGGATCAACGGGGACGGCACCTGGGGCGTTGTCGTCGGCAACCCGCGCTCGGTCGCGGGTACGGTGAAGTCGCCCGTCAGCGGTCTCGGGGACGGCTTCGGCAATCCCTTCAACGCCCATTTCTGGCGGATGGTGGTATACCGGGGCGCGCTGCTCCTCGGCACAAACGACTGGAGCTGGTCGCTGATGGGGACGCCGGGAATCGACACCGGGCTACGGTCCGAGTTCGGATTCGACCTGTACGGGACGTGCGACGGCACCGAATGGTGGACGGCGACGCGCAACGGCTTCGGCAGCCCGGACGACTACGGCGTCCGGACGCTGGTCGCGTCGCGGGCGGGACTGTTTCTCGGCACCACCAACCTCATCCAGGGGACGACGATCCGGCAATCGCGCGCGAACCCGTGCGCGGCCGTGCCCCCGGCGACGACCTCACGCCTCCGCCATCGCGGAGATTCATGGCGCCACATGCGGCTGCCGGCGCGCTCGCCGGTCGCCTCTGAACTCGACACAGGTGTCCCAGTACTGAGCCGAAGCGACGCACACCGGCTCTCGGCGACGCTACACAGAAGGGGGAGGAGATGAACAAGCTCCGATACGTCGTTGCCCTGGCCGCAGCAATGGCAGTCGCCTTTGCCGCAGCGCCCGCGCTCGCCGAGCAGGGAGGCCATGCGCGCCACCCGGCGAGCCCACACCCGCACTCCGTCCTAAGCCGAGACCCGTCATTCGCCACCAAGAAGGTGTCCGCAACTGGCACGGCCACGTCGGCCAGCACGACGACGACCCCGGCCAGCACGACGACCCCGGCCAGCACGACCACCTCGCCGAGCACCGCCGCCCCGGCCAGCACGACGACCTCGGCCAGCACCACCACCCCGGCCAGCACGACACCCTCCTCCGGGAGCTCAAGCTGCACCATCACCAGCGCTGGACTCGTCTGTCCCGGCAATCCGACCTGCGTGGTCACGAGTACCGGCGTGACGTGTGGGTCGAACTGCGTCGTGACGAGCGCCGGACTCACCTGTCCGCGAGGCCAGCCCGGGAACAATCCACCTGTTGTTCCGCCCTTGGGTGGCCGACCGGGAGGTGGAAGGAAGAAGCACAGGCCCCCTCCAAAGCGTGCCGTCACGCCAACAACGACTCAGACCGCCACGCCGGTGATCCAGCGTGCCCCGCCGGGAGCGCTGCGCGAACTTCCCTTCACGGGCCTGCCTGTGCTGCTCGCGCTGCTCCTTGGCTCCGCGCTAGCGGCTGGCGGCCTGGCGTTGCGGCGTCTAGCTCGCCCGCCGGGGCCAAGACCCGACCGTTAACGCGTCACCGTCATCGAGTCGGTGACGATGAGTGCGAGAGCCGGCTGGCGAGCCCGGCGGATCGAACGGGGTCGCGCCGGTCAGCGCCGACGCGTCGCCGCAGCGCCGATGGTGGTCGCCGTGCACGAGCGGCTCCCGTCGTCCCATGGTCACTCCCGTTTCTGCAGCACGAAGCGCTGGTAACTCCACGTGCCCTCGGCCAGCGCCTTGTACATGGGGGAACCTTCGACGGCGGCGAAGTCGAGCGCGTGGCCCCTGAGGCGCGTAGGAGCCCGCCGCTCGATGCGTGCGCGACGAGCAGGCGTGTCCAGTTGCAGCGCTCGCACGACGTTCTTTGAGATGTCCTCCCTCTCCAGCGTCTCGAACCCAGCTTCCGCAAGCTGCTGCGAGAGGCGGCGCATATCCTCCGGCGGCGCTGACGCTTCTTCGGAGGCTGAGGCCGGCGAAGCCTGTCGTAGGTCGGCGAGCAACAAGAGGCCGTCCCGGCGCAGCACCCGTCGCACCTCGCGGAGGAACTGCGGCACGTCCGGGTAGCAGTGCGAGGACTCCACGCTGAGGACAGCGTCGAACGTCGCGTCTGGGAACGGTAGATCTTCCGCGTCGCCAACGACGAATTCCAGGCCCGGGCGCGCGTAGCGGCTCCGACAGCGCTGCACCGCTGTCTTTGCCATGTCCAAGCCGGTCAGAGAGCGCGGGCCGAAGCGCTCGAAGACGAACGCGCTGCCACCGCCCTGGCCGCAACCCACCTCAAGCACATCCTTGTTGGCGAGATCAATCGCCCCCGCAACCACAGCGTAAAGCTGCAGCCCGAAACGCTCCTCCTGCGCCGCAAGGTCCTCATCGACCCCCTCAGGCGGAGCGTAGCCGTAGTTCATCAGCGTCGGGACGTCGCCGCGACGCCTTGCGACGCCCTCGTAAACCATGCGCCAGAAGATCTTCTCCATCCGGGGCGGCGGTTGTGGCGCTGCGCGCAGCAACGCGTCCAATGCCCCTCGGAGCGGCCCGGTCCTGACCTGCGATTGCGATTCGGTGGTCGGCCAGTTATGCCGAGGTTTCATGGTGACTTTAAGGTCGGGAGCGTCCGCCAGTATTCAGGCGTCGCATGACGTGACTTTGGGACTTCTGGGAACCAGGCTGTCGTCATGCTGTGCTACTACATCCCCTTGAGTTCCGGGCTCAATGTGGCGGTAACGGCCTGCTTGTTTTCCTAGCCGGCCATGAAATCGCTGAAAGACTCACGTACCCCGCCGATCCAATACGGACCCATGTTGCGCGGGTTCGATGCATAGTTGGCGAAGAACGCGGGGCTCGTCTGCAGCGGCCAATCGCGGTAGTCGTTCCGGGCGGTGGCTGGATTGTTGGGGTCCGTCCACGACGGGACTCTCGTCACCGCACAGCAGAAGTCACCGTTGACGAGCTTCTGGCGGATCACGATGGAGGAAAGCGTGGCATACGGCTGACGTGGCGACGGATCTTGGAGCACGTTGTAGCGAAGTGCTGCGGCCTTGGCACGTATCTCTTGCACTTGCCCGGGCGTCAACCGCGGCGCGCTCGGCAGCAGCACGGTGACCCAGGAACCATCGCGTGTAAAGATAGCGGAGGTGTCAGGAAGGGCAACCGCGGCTGTGTACGCCCCGCCGCCCACCACCACCGACATGTACCGCATCTGGTACCTGCGCATCAGGGCATTGCCCCTTAGGTGTTGATTGTTGAAGAACGTGGGCGTCTTGTGGATTGTGACCACGGTGAGCTTCGAGAGATCGAACGTCGCGTTTAGGGCGTCGTTGGCACCGTTCACCGGGAAACCATCCGGAGCGCCGACGAACTGGAAGGGCGCGCGCATGAAGTACACCGATCTGCTATCGGGAAATGCCGCGCCCGCGGGCGGTGTCGTGAGCAGAGCGGGCACGTAGAAGTGCAGGGTGTTCGCAAGTCCCGACCAGGCCAGTGTCGAAGACTCAGCACTCGGGGTCATGCTCGCTGGGCATGGAATAGCCACGTTGGGGTGTGAGGTGCTGACCGCGTGTACCTTTGGCAGGCTCAGCTGCGCTGAATAGCCTGGCTCCATCTGATACTGGCGAAGGACGACCGACCAGCGATGTTGGAAGTCGTACGGTGCTGCAGGCGTCGTCGGAAACAGCAGGACGTTCCTCAGTCCCGCCGGGACCGGGATGCTGTCTGGCCAGACCCACATGGTGTAGTTTCGGTTGGAAGCGTTGATCGGATTCCCCGGACGAAACGGGTTCACCGATCCCCTGTCAGGTTTGATCTGGAAGTCACTGAGGGAGTACGCCGCAGGCGGCGCCGGGGGCGCCGGCATCCCGGGCGACCCGGGAACAAATGTGTAATCGTCGATGGCGAGCAGGGTGTATGCCGTGGCATGTGGGAACCGTCCAGTGAGCTTGTAGGCAATCCTCGGTTCTCGCGCGTAGCGCCCTGCGAGGAGCGAGTAGGTGGTTGCCGGGTCTCCCTGTAGGCCGCCGACCTGCGGTCCGCCGACGGAGACGACGGGACACGCGCGTGGCGCGGCCACCGCCGGCGAGGCCTGAACCAGAGCGAGGACCGCCAGGCTGGTGGGCAAGGCGCAGAGATACCTCCTCAGGCCACCGGACTTATCTGGGCTCTGCCGACGCATCAACACGCGCCGAGCCCTGGCATCACACTGCGCTAGAAGATTCACCAAGCCCCGCACTCGACGCTCCTTCCCACGAGCAAGAAACGCAAAAAACCAAGCAATTCGATGCTCCATCAGCGTGCGGCGTGGATGTCGAACCAGCCCGGCAGTGGCGCCCGGCCGACGGGCAAGCCCACCAGGAAGCGGATCAACATTCCCTTCGGGACGAGGCGGTCGAACGCGCACGCGGCCCTCTCCGCCGGCAGGATCCAGCGGTAGCGGCGAAGCGCCGCCCGCTTGTCGAGCCAGGAGCTCCTGAGATCATCGCCGAACGGCCCGAGGAGAGCATCTCGAAGCGGTACGGAATCGAGCGTCCCTCACGCGTCGTGATGCGCCGGTATCGCCTCCGCATCATCGCCTGTTGCACAACAGCGAAGCGGGTATACCCGAGTCGCTCGAGCAGGTCGAACTGGCGCTGGACACCGGACCATATCCTCTGCCCGGCCTCGATTGAGGTGTAGCGAGGCCGCTGCTCAGGCTCGACGTCGAGTAGAGCCTCCAAGCAGAGCATGTCGGAACCCTCGATGTCGATCTTCAGGTAGTACGGGACGCCGTGCTCGCGCAGACAGCGGGCGAAGTCGACCGCGGGCACGGTCAGCTCGACTCTTGGGCCCAATACATCGTTGCGGCTCGACCGCACAGTCCCCCACCCGGACATGCGCGGGTTAATGTAGAAGGTCACCGCCTCTCGATCCGCGTCAGTGATGGCACCTGAGATGATCTCAAGTCGCCCGTTGGCGATCTCGGCAGCGAACCGCTCGCGACACGCGTCGACGAGCCGTGGGTGAGCCTCGAACCCCACCACGCGGAAGCCCTTGCGCAGGTAATGCGCCGTGTCCTCACCGCGATGCATGCCAACGTCAAAAACGAGATCCTCCACGAGCCGCGGTTGAGCTTGTGCGGGCTTCGTGCTCGGAGGTGCCGTGCTCATCGCTTCGAGCACGACATCGGGGTCGAGAATGCCGCAGCCCGGCCCGATTTTGAATGTCAACGAGACCGATGCCGCCCAGTTCCCCGTGCAGGCCGCCGGGTTCTTTAATCAGGTACAGGCGACGCCTCCTCACGCTCTTCCCAACTCGCTTGGTGATCACGCGCGTGGCGCCGAAGTCGAGCGTGATCCGGTCGAGCGCGTAGGTGACGCCTTGGAACGGCGGCCCCTGCGGCAGCGCGCTGAAGCTGACTACGAGACCATTGTGGGAGACGAGGGTGCCGGGAACCACCTGCCAACCGAACACCTTCGCAACCGAGAGAATCCTGGTGCTCGAGTGCAGATACACATTCAGGGGAATCGTGACAGTCCGAACCTGGGTCGGGGTTGTCACGCCCACAACCAACGCGCCCTTGCCCAAGAGGCTCGCAGCCGGGCATTCGTTCAGCTTCGCCGACTCTTCACTGCAGCGCTTCGCGATCGCCTGGAGGTTCACGCGAAACCCTGGCGGAGTTTTGAACTGAAGCGTCTGCGGAATGCGTCCGCTGATCGGCGGAGCCGCGCCGTCTATGTCGAAGTGCAGTGTCGAAGGCTTCCCAGCCTTGGCCGGGGTCGCCACCGCCGTCGTGAGCGCGGCTGCGGGCGCCACCGCGCCCAGCACTCCGGCCGCTGTGACCAGGGACATCAGGGCGATCTTGTGCATGAGTTGCTGACTCCTATGTGGCTGGTGTG
>CAWJOS010000001.1:0-726806 GCA_963844555.1 uncultured Solirubrobacteraceae bacterium | reverse complement strand
TGCGCACATGATCGTCCCGGGGCCGGAGGAGGACAGATCACCAGGTCGCGGCGTCTCAGATAGGTCGTACGTTGATGTTCTCAGTTGAGGGGACCTCTACCGTACGATGGGCAGGTGACCGACACTGACGCGGCCGCCGTGGCGCCATCCTCCGCCCGGCCTGGCGCGCTCATCGGGTACGCACGGTGCTCAACCGTCGCCCAGGACACCGAGATCCAGCGGGCCACCCTCGCCGGGTACGGCGTCCCCGCCAACCGCGTCTACGTCGATGAGGGATTCACCGGGACCAGCACCACCGGCCCGGCCTGGACCAGGCGCTCGCCGCCGTGCACGCCGGGGACACGCTGATCGTCCCCAGGCTTGACCGGTTCGCCCGGTCGGTGCCCGACGCACGTTCCCTCGCCGGCCTCGTCGGCCCGGGGAGCCTGCCTGCAGATCGGCTCCACGGTGTACGACCCGGCCGACCCGTTCGGGAAGATGTTCTTCACCATCCTCGCCTCGTTCGCCGAGTTCGAGGCCGACATCATCCGGCTCCGCACGATCGAGGGCATGGCCAGGGCCCGCCAGCGCGGAAAGCTCAAGGGCAAGCAGCCTAACGGCGTGGAGCGCGATTGAGGTCGGGGCGTGCTAGGCCTGGCGGATTGCCTGATTGGTGATCACCTCTCGGCGGCGCGGTCGGAGACCAGGCCGGCGGCGGCCTGTAGGTCTCGTCGAAGTCTTCGCGTCGACCCGGGAACCGCTGGAGGGTCCGGCGTTGCTGATGCTCGGCGTTGGCGTGCTCCCGCGGATCAGTCCGATGACCGCTGGTGGCGCTCCGCGTTCCCGGCGGCGGCTTCCTCGGGCGGCGCGACCGTCTTCGGCCGGAGCGGCGGGACCTGGACCTCGCGGGGAAACCCGTTGAGCCGTGCCCTGGTACCCGGCGTCGACCTGCGCCTTACCTGCGGGAAACTGCTCGAACAGGTCGGCGACCCCCGCGGTTCGCACGGCCGGCTAGCGTGCAGGCGGCCAGGCCGGAACGCCCCGGCCCCGAGCGTGCGCCCCTCGCCGTCAGTCACGACGGCGGCGTGCTTGGTGATCCGCTTCAGCGTGCCCGAGACGAACGAGCGGCGGCCCGTTGTCCGGCGCGCGAGTAGCGGACCAGGACCCCGGTGCCGTGCAGCCGCACCTCCCCGCCGTCTGCCGAGGCGAAGGCGAAGACGTCCGACAGGGGGCGAAGCTGAGGCCGGCGTCGGCCGGTCACAGCGACCCCGCGGGCGGTCAGCAGCGGCCGGACCTCGCGGCGCGCGCCGGTGACCGTGGAGCGGTCCACCGGCAGAGCTCCGCCAGCCGCGTGCGGAGAGCTGAACGCGCAGCGCCACCAAGGTCTCACCTACCGCGGTCGAGTGAACACAATTAATGAACCGGCCTGCTCCGCGCGCACCAAACGCGCGTGACCCCGGCGATCATGCAGCCGGGACTCCTCCGCGACCACCCTGGTGCCGGCCAGCTCGACGACGCCTTCCCGAGGCGTCGCGGCAGCGACCGGTGAAAGACGCTCCGACACGCCGCGCGCCCTGGTATGGCGACACTACACGCCCATCCCGCACGGCCTGCTCTTCCCGAAGACCGCGACGTGATCCCGCACCAGGGCTAAGCTCAACGGCCAGCAGCGGGCACACCTGCTCCAGCTCGACCGGCAAGGGGCGAAAACCCCGACCGAGCTGGCGGAGCTGTTCGGGGTGTCGCCGGCCACCATCTACCGGGAACTGAAGAAGGCACAGGAGGCCGCAGTATGACCGCGCAGCCGACCGGCCCCGCGCCCGGCCCGGACACCGGCTCGCATGAGGTGATCCACCTGGGCGGGCACGCCGCGGTGGTGGTGCCGCTGACGTGGTGCCGATCTGGCATATCGCCCGAGGGAAAACCAGCGGCTGATCTCCCGCTGACACCGGCACCGGGACATCAGTGCAGCTCAGCGATGTCCGGCCAGAATTTCCCCGCGATTACCGGGACCCCTGCTTCGCCCCGGTGACACGCACGTTACCAGTACCCCTAGCCGGGGGACTCACGGCGTGTCCTCAACGACAGAAAGGACGAGACGATGGCGCGGACCCGGCCGATCCCGGCCGAGCAGCCGCTGGACGCAGCCCGGAAGGCGGCCGGGCACGTCGTCACGCTGGCCGGCGCCGAGGCGGTGGCCGTGCAGGCGGTGGCCGTGCAGGCGGTGGCCTCCTTCACGCGGGCCGCAGTGCTGTGGCCGTCGATCTCCGCAGCCCGCGCAATCGTCGGCCTGGCCAGCGCGCTGGGCCCATGGCTGCCGCTGCGCCCGCTCCCGGAGCAGCCGGTGGTCGTGGTAAGGCCCGGATCGGGCGGTGCAGGACGGGGCGCGACGAGAAGGCGATCGGCCAGGCGCAGGGTTCCTCGCTGAGGATCCCGGCGGTCCCGGCGCGGTGCTGGACGCCGTTGGCCGGCTGGCCGGTGATCCCCGCCCGGCCGGGTCGTTCCCGTACGGGTCGCCGGACCTGCGGCGGCTGCGGGCCGGCCGGTGAGTGAGATCAACGGTGACGTGGTGCCGATCTGGCATATCGCCCGGGGGAAAACCAGCCGCTGATCTCCCGCTGACACCGGCACCGGGCATCAGTGCAGCTCAGGGATATCCGGCCAGAATTTCCCCGCGATTACCGGGGACCCTGCTTCGCCCCCGGTGACAGCTACGTTACCAGTACCCCTAGCCGGGGGCTCACGGCGTGTCCTTAACGGACAGAAAGGACGAGACAATGGCCCGGACCCGGCCGATCCCGGCCGAGCAGCCGCTGGACGCAGCCTGGAAGGCAGCCGGGCAAGTCGTCGCGCTGGCCGGCGCCGAGGCGGTGGCCGTGCAGGCGGTGGCCGTGCAGGCGGTGGCCTCCCTCACGCGGGCCGCACTGCTGTGGCCGCCGATCCCCGCAGCCCGCGCAATGGCTGGCCTGGCCAGCGCGCTGGGCCCATGGCTGCCGCCACGCCCGCTCCCGGACCAGCAGGTGGTCGTGGTAATGCCCGGATCGGGCGAGGCCGGGCGGGCCGCGAGGGTGCCCGGTGGCCGGCCGGGGGCGGTGCGCGCGGCCGGTGCGATCACGGTGGGGGTGGAGGAGGAGTTCGTGCTGCTGGACCCGTCCACCGGCGCCGCGGTGCTGGCCGGCCCCGATCTGGTGCGGATGCTGGATGGGGAGCCGGGCGTGCAGCAGGAGCTGATGCGGTTCCAGGTGGAAACCGGGACCGGGGTGTGCACCGGCCTGGACGAGGCCGGCCGCGAGCTGGTCAGGCTGCGGCGGCTGGCCGCGGAAGCCGCGGCGCGTCTGGGCTGCCGCCTGGTGGCGTCTGGGGTCGCGCCGTACCGCACGCCCGGGCTGGCCGCCTTAACCTGCCAGCCCCGGTATCACGAGCTGGCACGCCGGTACGGTCCGGTGGTGGCCGAGGCCGGCACCTGCGGCTGCCACGTGCACGTCGGGGTCCCCTCCCGGGACCTGGGCGTCCAGGTGCTGGCGCGGCTGCGGCCCTGGCTCGCGCCGCTGCTCGCCGTCACCGCCAACTCCCCGATCGCCGGCGGGCGCGATACCGGATGGGCCAGCTGGCGGTACCCGATCCAGTCACGCTGGCCGACCGCGGTGCCGCCCGCGGTGTGGCCGGACGCGGCCGGCTACGACACGGCAGTCCGCCGCCTCATCGGGCAAGGGGCGGCGCTGGACGAGCGGAGCGTCTACTTCCTGGCCCGGCTTTCCCCGCGCTACCCCACCGTCGAGGTCCGGGTCGCCGACGTCTGCCTCGACGCCGGCACCGCGGTGCTGCTGGCGGGGCTGACCCGCGCCCTGGTGGCCACCGCCCTGGCCGAGGCCCGCCGGGGGACGCCGCCGGCAGCCGCGCCGGCCCGGCAGGTCACCGCGGCGCTGGCCGCCGCGGCGCGGGCCGGGCTCGCCGGGGCAGGACTCGACCCGTTCACCGGGCAGGCCGCCGGTGCGCCCGGCGCTCCGCGCCCGGCTGCTCGATCATGTCTACCCCGCGCTCCGGGACCACGGTGACACCGAGACGATCACCGGGCTGCTGCACCGGCTCGACCAGCGGGGGACCGGAGCCGGCCGCCAGCGAGCCCTGTTCACCAGCGCCGCATCCACGCCCGCGTTCATCACCGCACTCGCCCGCGCGACGCTGTCCGGCGACGAGCCCGCGCCGCTGGCGCCGGCCCGATGCCCGGGTCCCGGCGCGCGGCAGGGCCAGGACTTAGCAGGCGATGACGCATACCGGCGGCCAGAGCGCCACATCACGGTCCCGCGAGCAGATGAGCTGGCAGCTGCGGGCCGCCCGCGTGCTCACCGGCCTGCTCGAGCGCGGGGACCGCGAGGGCCTGCCCGTGCTGGAGTGGACGATCAGCCACAACCGCGCCCAGGTCACCGGCCGGTCCTGCGCCCAGCCGGGCAGTGCCCGCCGGGCCGCGCTCGCCGCGTGGGCCGCGGCGCTCGAAATCACCCTCGGCGAGGAATACCACCAGGACAGCAGGATGACCACGATCACCGGCACGGCTCAGCCGGAACGCACCCGGCACGGGCCCGCGGCAATCACGCTCACCGGCGACATCTGGGAGGACAGACCCGCCCGCCCCGGGACCGGGCCGTAACAGCGGGCAGCGCGACCGTCAGGGTCTCGGCTCGTGAGCTTGCGGAGGCGTTCACGCCGACGATGCAGGAGACGTCCTGGGCGTGCGCGAAGGTCGTTGACCCGGGCACTCGCCTGGCGTTGCTGGTGATGCTGAAGTGCTATCAGCGGTTGGGTTACTTTGCCCGGCTGGAGCGGGCGACGCCGGAGGTGGCCGAGCACGTCCACGCCTGGGCCGCGGAGCTGCCGGGGGAACGCACCGGCCCGCTGGGACGGCAGCCTGACCGGATGGTGCGCCGGTGCCGGGAACTGGTTCGCGAACAGGCCGGCGCGGTGTGGGATCCCGAGCGGGTGCGGGCGGTAGCGGAGACCGCGATGCGGCAGGCTTTGCAGAGCAAGGACAACCCGGCCGACGTGATCAACGTGGCGCTGGAGGTGCTGGGCGCGCAAAGGTGCGAGTTGCCGGCCTATTTGACCCTGGATCGCGGCTATCAAAGACGGATCGGCGGCTGGAAGGCACGGCGCCAGCATTCGGGCGCCATAATTCTGGCGCGCTGCCAGGCCCCCAGCGCGGATCGGCCGGATGGGCCGGGCGCTGGCCCGCGCCCGCATGACAATCGGTGAGGGCCGGTGCCCGCGGCGGGCCGCTCGTAGGATGCTGAACCATGACCCAGGCCGCTGACAGCACCGGTCGCGCTGGGCGCGCGCTGACGACCCGGCGCACGGCCGATGAGGCGCGGGCGAATCTAACCTCCGTGCTGCGACTGTGTCAGGAGGGGAGGCTGCGCTGCAGCGAGAAGAGCCGCCGGCCCGGCGCCGCCACGGTCGCGCTGGTCACCGAGGTGCTGCAGGACGGGGACTTCTATCCGGGCCATGCGATCGCGGCGTTCGCCTGGCCGCTGCTGGTCCAAGCCGGCCGGCTTGCCGAGCTCGCCGGCGGCCGCATGCAGCTCACCCCGCGCGGCCGCGCCATCCTGGCCAGGGCGCCGTCAGATGCACTCACCTTGCTGTGGAGCCGGTGGCTGGCCAGCGCCCCTATCGACGAGCTCAGCCGGATCGAGCACATCAGGGGCCAGAGCAGGCCGAACACGCTCACGGCCGCGTCGAGACGGCGCCAGGCAGTCGGCCGGGCGCTCGCCGCGCTGCCACCCGGAAAGTGGGTCCAGATCGACGAGCTTTTCGTGTCGATGCAGCTCGACGAGCCGCCCCTGCGGGTGGCGCGCAACGACAGCAGCATCTGGCACCTCTACATCGCCGAACCGCGCTATGGCAGCCTGGGCTACCGGGGGTTCCACGACTGGCCGCTGCTGGAAGGCCGGTACACCCTGTGCGTGCTGTTCGAGTACGCCGCCACCCTCGGCCTGATCGACGTCAGGTACACCGACCCGGCCGGGGCCCGGGACGACTTCCGCGGCAACTGGGGCACGGACGACCTGGACTACCTGTCCCGCTACGACGGGCTGACCGCTATCCGGCGGGTGGCCTCGTTATGAAACCCGTGGGCCAGGCTCACCATGGTCTTGCACCGCCGGCAGGGGAGCCAGAAACGGGAGCCACCAAGGTCTGGGAGCCGGCGGGTGGTCGCCGAGTCAGTCTCCAACGCGGTGCTCGCGTCGCGCGCCGGCTACGCCGTGGGCCTGGTCCGTGGCGGCGGCACCATCGAGGTACGGGACCCGAAGCTGATCCGCATCGGCGAGATGCTGCCGAGCGAAGAGATCGACATGTCTGCAGACGCGGCGTTGCTGGAAGCGGCCTACGCCCAGCGCACCCCTGACGAAGCCCGTGCACCAAGCGGCACGCCAGCGGGAAAGCAGCCGCCAGAGACGGGAATGCCCGCGGGCGGCGGGCTCACCATGAAAGACGAGCCCGGCGCGGCCGCGGGGACGAAATCAGCGGAATCGTCACACGGCGGGTCGGTGGATACGGTCGGCCGGGTCGAGCTGAAGGCAACCGTTGGCAAGGACGGATCGTTCGACCTCAGTCGTGCGCTCGCCTGGCTCCGCGATAACGCCAGTGACGTCCATGTCGAGATCAGCATCGCTGCGGTGGCCCGGCGGGGCCTGGTAATGCGCGGGCCTAGAAGACTCGTGGATCAGGGCTGGGTGGTGTTTTCATCGATGCAGGACTCCTGTCCGGTGGATTGGATCGGATTGGTGTCTAGGTCCCGCCGTGGCCTCTCACGCCCGGCGGGGCCGCCTCTAACTGCGGGGAATACGAACTAGCCCGCCTTGAGCTCGCCCGCGGCTTCCCGGCCTGCCCGGCGTCGCAGTACACGCCGTGGCCGCATGAGCATGCCTGCCAGCCGGGGAGATCCGGATGCGGCGCGCCGGGGAGCGGTCAGGCTCGAGGTCCGGGTCCTGTTCGGCGAGGCGTTGGGCGGTGAGGTCCTGCTCGTCGGTGGAGCACCGCGCGTACCCGATCAAGATCCCGCCTGAGGGGATGGTCATGTGCGGAGCGTACGGATAGCCCCCGGCAGCTGAGACGGTCACCGGACGGGTCTATTGAGACGGCGTTCGCGCTGGTGACTGGTGCAGGCGAGGTCGGTCGGGTGGTGTCCGGTGAGGGATCCCCTAACGGACACCGATCGCCGAGTGCGTCGCACCTCAAGATGCTTGAAGGTCCGCGGCCTCGCAGGCGTTTTCCTCGAGGTGCCGCTACGGCCAGCTCGGCGGATCCCCTGGCTTCGCCGAGCTGTGTCACGCGCGTCATGCACGTGGCGGTAGTCGCAGGCCAGATCGCACCGGCCACCCGGTCCGGGACGCCGGGTCGGGACGCCGGGTCGCGCGTCCGGCTGGGGCGGTGCGGAGCGGGGCGGGTTCGTGCTGCATCCGGCCGGGTCAGCCGAGCTCGCCGCGCTGGCGGGGGGCGGCGGCACCGCGGACGGTGGTGATGAGCTGCAACGCTACGGACGGCGAGCACAGGCTGACCGGCGTAGGGTGAGCCGCGCAAACGCTGGTTAGATCACTTCTGCCGGCATGGCTTGCTACGTAACGGATGCGGTAACCGGCGCTGGACTGCGCTGCTGGCCTCATCCTCTCTCAGCTTCCAGCGTCACCCCGCCTTGACACGGCTGAGACCGGAATCTTCTGCCCGGCGGTGGAGCCGAGCGGGTGCCGGCGGGCGAATTGGGCGGCGAGCTGGCCGAGGGCGGCTGGGTTTCGCAGCGGGAGGAGGTGGTCGGCGTCCTGGATGGTGGTTGTCTGGGCGTGCGGCAGCATGGCGGCCAGGCGGGCGATGCCGCGGTGGACCGGTGGCGGGCTGCAGGCTCCGGCCATGAGCAGGACCGGCTGGCGGATCTGGCCGGCGGCGTGGTGGCCGAAGACCCACTCTCCGACCGCGGGTACTTCATCGAGGAAGAAGAATCGGCAGTTGCGCTGGGCGTGTTCCAGGCCTTCGGGGCCGAGCGCTGCGGTCAGGACGTTGCGGTAGTCCGGCGCGCAGATCGTTCGCATGAAGGTGTCGAATGCGGTCGCGGTGTCCCCGGCTGCGGCAGCGGCGATGGCCTGCCCGACCACGTGGCCCAGGGCTTCCGCATCGGCCGGGTCGGCGAGGTTACCGGCGAGTGCGGGCTCGAGCAGGGCAAGAGTGCCGACCAGGTTCCGGGCGGTCCAGCGCCAGCTGGAGAGCTATCTGGCTGCCGGAGGAGTGGGCAAGGACGTGTGCCCGGGTGATCGGCAAGGCATCCAGCACGGCGGCGCAGTGCCGGGCATGGCCGGCAACCGTTATGTGCCGGGCAGGGGACGGGCCGGATGCGTAGCCGGCCCGGATCAGCCGGATCCGGCGGAAGCTGCCGAGCGCCGGGTCAGCGGCGAGCGGGGCGAACCATGCCCCGAACACTCCGGCGTGGATCAGCAGGATCGCCTCGCCCTCGCCGCGGTCGGAGTACTCGACGCGCGCCTCATCGGCGGGCAGCGCGTGCAGCATCTCACCATCAGAAAAAGCCATCAGGACTCCTTATTCGCGGTTGCGGGTGATTCAGTCGGCGTAGAGCCGGATCTCGATCCCGTCGGGATCATGCAGGCCGACCAGCACCGACCCGCCCCGGTGGCCGGTGATGATCCCGCCGTGGGGTTCACCCAGTTCGTCGAGTCGCTGCCGCCACGCCTGGACATCGGCACGGGAGGGGACGGCCAGCGCGATCGGGTCAAACCCGGCTAGCGCGGCACCCCGTGCCGGATCCCGCCGGATCGCCAGCTGGGCGCTGCCGCCCGGATCAGACAGAGCCAGCCCCATCAGCGTGCCGTCCTCGACGAACTCCAGCGTGACCTCGAAGCCGAGGACGCGCCGGTACCAGTCGCGGCTGCGCGCCACGTCGGTCACCGGCAGCTTGACGTGATGAAACCCCTTGATCGTGGTCATCCCCGCCCCCCATTCGCTGTAGTGGAACTCTAGAGCTAGACTCTATCGAGTGGGCAAACCTGTCAAGGGCGCAGCCGGGCGCGGCCCCGGCCGCCGGGGCGATCAGGCCCGGGCCACGCGCCGCCGGATCGTGGACGCCGCCGCCGGACTGTTCATCCAGCACGGTTACGCCGCGACAACGCTGGAACAGGTCGCCGAGCGGGCCGGCGTCGCGGTACAGACCGTCTACTTCCACTTCGGCAACAAACGGGCCCTGCTCAAGCAGGCGGTCGATGTCGCCGCAGTCGGGGACGACGAACCGGTCCCGCTGCTCGGCCGGCCCTGGCTGGAGCAGGCACGCGCCGAACCCGACCCGCATCGCGTGATCGCTATCTGGGTACGCAGCGGCCGCGAAATCCTCGGCCGGATCGGGCCGATCATGCGCGTGGTCCGCGACGCCGCCGGCGCCGACCCGGACATGGCCGCCCAATGGGACACCAACGAGCAACAGCGAATGACCGCCTTCCGGCTCCTCGCCCAGATGCTCGCCGACCGGGACGCGCTGCAGCTGGGCATGTCCGTGGACGAGGCGGCCGATATCATCTTCGCGCTGCTCAGTATCGAGCTCTACCTGCTGCTAACCGTCAACCGCGGCTGGGCGCCCGCCCGCTGGGAACACTGGACCACAAGCATGCTCACCAGCGCGCTGCTCCCCCAGTGACGGCCCCTTCGACCCCAGAGATCGTGAACCTGCCGCCGCGTTTCTGGCAGTTCCCAGCTGCAGGTATGGCACTGGCCGCTACTTGCAAGTGGCTCGGTCCCATGATCGGAAGCTGTAGTCAAGATTTTGCGAGCCTCAGCAGAGGTGGCGTCGCGTGCCGGGGTGTCTGGCGGTGCGGAGAATCAGGCTCTCCGCCTCGCCCCAGCGCCAAGGCGCCAGACTATGCCCGCGTTCGGGCACCGCGCGGTGGCCTCGATCACCGCGGAGGAGGTCAGCACCTGGGAGCGGCAGATCGCAGCAAGCGGATACTCCCGGCGGACAGCCCGCGACGCGCGGTCCACCCTGACCACGGTCCTTAGCGACGCGATCCCGCGTCACCTGCAGGCCAACCCTGCGCAGCGGCGGCGCGGGAAGGGCCGCAAGGGACAGCGGCGTATCCAGCGCATCGAGCAGGCCGGGAAAGCGTGGCCAACCCCGCTTGAGGCGCTGCTGGTCGCTGAGCGCTGCGCTGCTCTGTCCGGGCACGACACAGACTTTGTGATGATCGTCACGGTGGCGTATACGGGCATGCGGTGGAGCGAGGTCATCGGCCTCCCTCCCGAATGCGTCCACGATGACCAGGTTGACATCAGCTGGAAGCTGTACGAGCTGGGCGGCCGGTTCTACCGCGGGCGGCCGAAGGACGGCTCGATCCGGCCCGCTGACCTGCCGCCGTTCCTGGCCGACATGCTCGCGCATCAGCTGACCGCGGGCACCGGTACGTGTACGTGCCGGAACACTGAGGAACCGTGGTGCCGGGGCAGCCGCTATGTGTTCCTCGGCCCAGAACAAGGCCACTTCCGCCGGTCTAACTACGGCAGACGGTTCTTCCGGCCCGCTGCTGACGGGTCATATCCAGTCCACGGCAAGCGGTCCGCCGCGCCGGTCCTGGTGGACACGGCCGCCGCCTTCCCTGGGCGGCCGGTGCCGCCATGGCCTCTGGCCGTGCCCGGCGAGGCCTTCCGGCCACCGGCCGGACGGGGTGTCGCCCGGCTGGTCAGCGACGCCGCCACCGGCCGGTGCACCGTCTGCGGCCGCGCGGTGCCGCGGCGCCTGGATCGGAATGTCATTGAGCACAAGGCAGGTGCTGAACGCTGCGAGGGATCTGGACAGTTGCCCGCCGCAGACCTGGCCCTGGCGTCGTGGCTGCCGGTGCTCCCCGGCCTGACCCCGCATGGGCTGCGGCACGGCCACCAGACGTGGATGGATGAGGACCGCATCGCCGACGTCCTCAAGTCTGAGCGGATGGGCCACGAAGTGCCCGGCATGCGCGGGGTCTACAGCCACGTCAGCGGCGCAATGCGGGCCGAGCTGACCATGGCCTTGCAAGAGCGCTGGGCCGTCTCACTCCGTGATCGAGCCCGGCTGACGCCGCGCTCGATCGTGCCTGCCCTGGACGCCCTGCTGGCGGCTCAGCCGCCGCTCCCAGGCAAGATCCGCTCCAAAATCGCTCCCAAAATCGGACACCACGTGAGGGGATCTCCTGCCCGGTCACGGAAACATGGCCTTTGACCTGGCCTTACATCTGTGGGCGATACTGGGATCGAACCAGTGACCTCCTCGGTGTGAACGAGGCGCTCTCCCGCTGAGCCAATCGCCCGCCGCCGGACGGAATCGGGACCGTTGCACGGCCCGCAGGCCATCCTCGGCGCCTCCATAGCGTAGCGCATCCGGGCCGCGCGTTGCCCGGGTGAGCCGCGACGGCCACCCCACTGCGGCCTCGGCTGGTTTCCGCCCCGGTGATCCAGAACGTGCCGGATCGCGGCAAAGACCTCTACGTACACCCCGCGTCGCGGCGGCGGCCCCGGCGGGCCGTGGCGCGGGCGGGCGGCGGCCTGGCGGGCGGCGGCCTGGCTGGTCTGGGGGCCTTACGGGGGATGGCACCCGGTGGGGCCGTACTGGCTGGCCGGCGGGTATCGGGGGGAGGTCGCCTGGATTACGCGGCGGTGATTCGGGTACGACGGCGGCAGCAACGTTGGGGTGGCGCAGCGGTCGTCGGCCTGACGGGGCGACGAACACTCTAAGTGATAAATGTGGCGGAGGTCACACAGTGGGATGGTGAAGCTGAGGAACATTACGTATCCGTAAAGATGTTAACGCTAACAGCAAGTTTAAGCACTTCAGGGGGTTACGATCGTGTTCATGGCGGATTGTTCAACCGCCGGAACAGGGTCAACTGAGCCGGGGGGAAAAACTTCGTCGCGTAATCGCGTCATGGTTCTCGGCCCTGGCGGCGTCAAGTTCAGTGAAGCCCGGGAGAACCGGGACCCGGCGAGGTAAGGGTTGGCTAGACGATGAACATCAGTGCAACGGTCTCTGCCGAGCTTGGGCTCCGGCTTGTCGCCGCGGAGCAGACGGTTGTCCCGCTGGTCGCCAGCCTGCATTACAGCGCCAGCGATCCGTATGCGATCCGGATGGCCTTCCACGTGGGGCCCGAGGAGCCGGTCGAGTGGATCTTCGCCCGCGAGCTGCTCGCGGACGGGATGGCGACCCTGGAGGGCGACGGCGACGTGCAGATCTGGCCCTCGTCGCCGGCCATGGGCCCGGACGGGGAGATCCGCGGCCCGCTCAGCGTGCTCAACCTCAAGCTCTCCTCGCCGTTCGGCGAGGCACACTTCGAGGCACCGGCCGACGCGATTTCCAACTTCCTGGACCGGACCTACAGCATCGTCCGGATGGGCCGCGAGAGAGACGTTATCGACATTGACGCCGAACTTAACGGCCTTCTCTGGCAGGCCTGACCCGCGCTTCCGGGCCTCTTCCGGTCCGGCCCCCAGGCGTATGACCTGGTACACGTCCCGTTACACATGATCTGGATCTGCGGTCTGACGCAGGCCGCCCGGAACCCTGGCCTGGCACAGCCCGGACAAGGACGCGGCGGGCTGATCCGGGACTGAGGCCTACCGCAGGCCGCCCGCCGCATCCGAGGCGGTCCGGCACAGCTCCGGCAGCAGCTCGCCGACCGCAGCGATCTGCCCGGCGACCTCGCGGTCCACGTCCATCCGCGGCACGCGGCCACGGACGGCGGCGTGCACCGCGCCCAGGGCCGCCGCGGGCGTGGCGATGCTGGCGCGCATGTCGATCCCCTGCGCGGCGCACAGAACTTCCACCGCGAGGCAGGCCCGTACGTTCGCGACAACCTCACGGAGCTTGCGGACCGACGTCCAGCCCATCGAGACGTGGTCCTCCTGCTTGCCTGAGGTCGGGATCGTGTCCACGCTCGCCGGGTGCGCCAGCACCTTGTTCTCGCTGACCAGCGACGCCGCCGTGTACTGGGCCAGCATGAAGCCCGAGTTCGTGCCCGCCTCCGGGGCGAGGAACGGCGGCAGCCCGCGGGAGAACGCCGGGTCGAGCATCCGGTCCACCCGGCGCTCGCTGATGCTGGCCAGCTCCGCCAGCGCCATGGCGAGCATGTCCGCGGCAAAGGCCAGCGGCTCGCCGTGGAAGTTGCCGGTGGTCATCACCTCGCCGTCGTCGGTAATGATCGGATTGTCCACCACCGAGCCCAGCTCGGTCTCCAGCACGCGCCGGGCGTGGCCGAGCACGTCGCGGACCGCCCCGTGCACCTGCGGCGCGCAGCGCAGGCAGTAGGCGTCCTGCACGGCGTGCCGACTGTGCCGGTGGCTGGCCAGCAGCGGCGACCCGGCCAGCAGCGCGCGCAGGTTGGCGGCGCTGTCGAGCTGGCCGGGATGCGGCCGCAGCGCCTGGACCCGCTCGTCGTAGGGGCGGTCGGTGCCGAGCAGCGCCTCGATGGACAGCGCGCAGGCCACGTCGGCCGCCTGCACGAGCATGGCGGCGTCGTGCACCGAGAACGCGAGCACCGCCTGCATCGGCTCGGTCCCGTTGACCAGGGACAGGCCCTCTTTGGGGGCGAGCCGCAACGGCTCCAGCCCGTGGCCGGCCAGCACGGCGGCGGCCGGGCGTCCCCCGGCCGGTCCCCCCGGCTCGCGGAGCAGCCCCTCGCCGATCAGCGGCTGCGCCAGGTGCGCGAGCTGGGCCAGGTCGCCGGACGCGCCCACCGACCCCTTGCCCGGGATGACCGGCAGCAGGCCCCGGGCCAGGAACTCCAGCAGGCGGCGCGGCAGGTCGGCGCGCACCCCGGAGTACCCGGCGGTCAGCGTCCGGGCCCGCAGCAGCAGCAGCGCCCGCACCACGTCATCGCCGAGCGGCTCCCCCACGCCCGCCGCGTGCGACCGGAGGATCGCGGACTGCAGCGCGGTCAGGTCGGCCTCGCTGACCGGCGTGTCGGCCAGCGCGCCGAAGCCGGTGTTCACCCCGTAGACGGGCGCGCCGCCGCGGAGCGCCTTGGTAACGACGGAACGGCTGTACTCCATCCGCGCCGGGGCGTCCGGGCCGAGCCGCGCGGTCGCCTCGCCGCGCGCGACCGCCACGACGTCCTCCACGGTGAGGGCGCTGCCATCGATGATCACTTCTCGCATGCTCACAGCCTGCCACGGCGGGGATGCGGGCGTGGACTCCGGTCATAATGCTTAACCCGCAGTTCCCCCCAGCGACGGGCCAACATAGGCGTTGACCAGGTGAAACAGCCTCAGCCCATGACTACGTAGTCATGTAATCTCCGCGATCAAGGGCTCTACTACCTGGTCAAACGCATCAGGCAAATCGGCTCGGGGAACTTCGGCTTAACGAAAGACGGGGCGCTTCCCGCCAGCGGCGTCCCCGCTGGGGGTGTGCCCGGCTGGGCTGGCCTACCGGGACTTGGGCATGCGGGTGAAGCTGAGCAGCTGCGCCTCGGTGCCGTTGAAATGGTCGGTGTCCACCGGCGAGTCGGTGTACTGCCAGAACGTCCAGTGCGACCAGGGCTTCGGCACCGTCGGGGAGCTCACCCCGTAGTTGGCGACCCACAGGTACCACAGATCCAGGCCCGCGCACGCCCCGGTGTCGGCGAACCCGGGGTTGGTGTAGACGAGGACGCGGTGGTTCGGGGCCAGCCCGTTGGCGGTGTGGAGGAAGGTCCGGGCGCGTTCGGCGACGACCGAGGCGGACACGCCGTCGTTGGAGCCGTCGGAGCGGGTGGCCTCCAGGTCCATCACGAGGTTGTCGCCGGGCAGCAGGCCGTGCGGCTTGACGGCCGCCACGAAACGTTCGGCCTGCCGGCCGGGTCGTCGGAGGCGTGGAAGAAGTGGTAGGCGAAGCGCGGCATCGTGGAGCTGAGCTCCCACATCGCGTTCCAGTTGTTCACGAAGTACGGGTCGGTGATCGTCAGCCCCTCGGTGGCCTTGCACATGCCGAAGCTGATCTTGCCCCGCCACTGCCTCCAGTTGTAGTCCGGGCCCTGCGGGTACGCGACGTCGATGCCCTGCGGCTGGCTCATCGGGATTGGTTCCTTCCTGCGTGGCGCTGCGCTGTGCGGTACTGCGCTGTGCGGCATTGCCCTGCGTGGCGTGGCCCCTGCATGGCACTGCGCTGTGTGGTGCTGCTCTGCGTGATGCTGCGCTGTCGCGGGTCCGCGGCACCTGGCGATCATGGCCGAACCAAAAGCATGCTAACGCCACGGAGCCGTCATTTCCCGGCCGAACAGTAACACTGTGTGGTAACTCGACCACGGAATGGCACTGCTCTCGGGTTGGCACTGCTCTTCGGCTGGCACTGCGCTGTCGCGGGTCCACGGCGCCTCTGGCGATCATGGCCGAACCAAAAGCATGCTAACGCCACGGAGCGTTCATTTTCCGGCCGAACAGTAACACTGTGTCGCAACTCGACCACGGGACGACAGCTTCCGGGGGCGGATGAACGAACCCGAGTTTGCTCCCCGGCCAGGATCGGCTACAGTTCTGTTCGCACGCCGGGTACGGTTGCGGCGGGCCGCCAGCCGGATGGCTGGCACGCGGACGTGGCTCAGTTGGTAGAGCATCACCTTGCCAAGGTGAGGGTCGCGGGTTCGAATCCCGTCGTCCGCTCGGAGACGCCGAACACCGTCGGGGACCAGCCCACGGTTCTCGGGTTCCATGGCAGGTCCCTCGCTGGCGGCCGTTGCGGTCGCCGACAGGGGAACAGCCGTGGCGGAGTGGCCGAGTGGTTTAGGCAAGGGCCTGCAAAGCCCTGTACACGGGTTCGATTCCCGTCTCCGCCTCTCATTTCTCACGTGCTATCGTCGCGGTTTCTTCTAATGTTTCGGTCGGGCCCGGCTTCCCATTGAACGTTCCGGCCAGCAGGCTTCCTTGGGGTGTTCCGGCCGGCCTGGCTTCCCTCAGGCGTTCGGCCGCCGGCGCCCCGTCCCCCGGTACGGGACGCCGACCTCGCGAAGAGGACCGGGGAGCTCCCCGGCGGCGACTTCGATCGCGGGCCTGACCTGGTCCACGATCAGCGCATCAGGCCCGAGACCCGGCCAACGCAGGCGTTGCCCAAATGGGCTCTTCCTGATCAATTTCCGGCCCCTGTCATCTCAGCGGGAAAGATGCAGCTCCTAATTGTGGGACAGGATCCGGGTGCATTCCTTGTATTAGTACGGTATCCGGAAAAGAATTGGGCACGCTATTCCAGCCCGGCCGCGGCCCGGAGCGCGGGCAGGTCGCTCACCACCAGACCACGGTAGCGGGTCTTGACCAGGCCCGCCTCCCTGAGCTGCCGGATGGCGATCGCGGTCGCGTCCTGACCTGCGCCGATGAGCCTGCCCAGCTCGGCCTGGGACAGGCTGACCCCGAGCGCGTAGCCGCCCGCCACCAGGTATCCGTGCCGGTCAACGAGTTCGACGATGACCCGGGCCAGGTGCACCCGGACGTCGTGCCCGGCGAAACTCAGGCGCCGGCGGTCGGCCCAGTCCAGGCGTTCGGTGATCATCAGCGCCAGGGCATGCCAGGCGCTGGGGCGCCGCCGCAGGAATTCCATGAACTGGCGGCCAGGGATCGGGTGAGCCACCAGCGGCGAACAGGCCACCACCGTGGCCGAACGCGCCCGCTGCCCGAGCACGGCCTGCTCCCCGAAGACGTCCCCGCTCACCCCGATGCCGAGCAAGGTCTCCTGGCCGTTCTCCAGGCACGCGGTGACCTTGACGCACGCGGTGGTTCCCGAACTGGCCGGTTCCAGCAGGTAGACCTGCATGTCACGGGCACCCTGATTGATCAGGACGGTGCCCGCCCGGTACCGGATACCGGGCACCAGCGAGACCAGTTCCTCGCCCGCGCTCTCGTCCAGCCGTGACATCAGGGTGCTGTCCGGCCAGCATCGCCGGGCGCCGCCAGCCGCCACCATCTCCTCGGACATAAATGCCTCCCGAGAACTCACCGCAGCTCCATTATTACCGGGCCCGTCTCTATAAAGACTGCACTACAACTGGAGACGATCTTTAGTGGCTACAGAAAGAATACAGGACATCGGCGGGCGCAGAATTAATCGCACGCAGACGATTTACTGCGCGCCAGCGCCACTGTTTCCCTGGGGCCCGTGGCCGCCAGCCGGGCGTCTCGCGCCTCGTAGGTTTGCCCGCTCCCCTGCCAGCCTCGCGCCTGCGTCTCGGCCTGCCCGCTTGTCGGCCGGCCTCCCTGTCGGCCCCCCGTCAGGGTGTTACCTTGGTACCATGGTAACAATTGAGCGCGTACAGACCGGCCTGCGTATCGAACGCAACACCCTGAAGGTCCTCAAGGGCCTAGCCGAATACCTGGACCTGTCGCTCGGCGATCTCGTCGAGGGCATCGTCTGGCACGCCTTCGACGGCAAGACCCCGTTCGAGCCGCCCACTCTCGCCGCCATCGAACAGCTCAAGGCGGTCTACGGCCTGACGCTGACGGCCGCCGACGCGCACACGCTGAAGGAGGAGCAGCAGTGACCGGCACCCGGCGCCGGCTCACCGGCCGCATTCAGGTCGGCCTGCCGCCGGACGAAGCGTTCCGGTTGTTCACCCCGCGCGGCGAACAGGACTGGGCGGCGGGATGGGAGCCGCGGTTCCCGGCTCCGGCGTCCGACGACACCGAGCCGGGCACCGTCTTCGAAACCGATGCCCACGGCCAGCACACGATCTGGCTCGTGCTCGACCGCCTCTGGGGTACACGGATCTCCTACGCCCGGGTGACTCCTGGCGGCCTGGCCGGCACCGTGACCATCGTCGTCAGCGCCGCGGACCGCCACAGCGAGGTGGACGTCACCTACGAACTGACCGAGCTCCACGGCGCCGCTGACCACCTGCTCCGCGATTTCGCCCGCACCTACCCCAGCTACCTCCAGTCCTGGCAGGACGCCATCGCCGCGTCGCTGCAAGGTCAGCCCCCGGCTCACCCCGCTCCCCCGGCTTCTTAGCTCCCCCGCCTCCTCCGTGCTCCCCCGGCTCCCCCGGCTCACCCGGCCTGCCCGACTCCTCCTCCGGACCTGTACCTGGCCAGCCCGCCACGCAGCTCGCCACGAGCTACCCAGACGTACCTGGAGCCCGCCGTCGAGCCCGACGTGGGCGCGCCGCAGCGTGACCCGGAGGACCCCGGGCCTCTGGTAGGCTCTCCTGCGCTGGGGCCGTTGGCGCAGTCTGGGAGCGCGCTACCTTGACACGGTAGAGGTCACTGGTTCAAGTCCAGTACGGCCCACCAGCAAGGCCCCCACTCGATTCGAGCTGGGGGCCTTCTTCACGTCTGGGTGCACTCTCCCGAGCACGCCCCCAGGCACCCAGGCCGTAGACCGCACAAGGCACACGGTCGGCGACATCATCCGGGGTGTCCGCCTGCCAGACCACCCAGCACAGTGATGCAGTCAGCGCTGCAGCTCGGGGCGACTACGCAGCGGGCGCATAGCGGAGCGCGACGACGCCGTTGCGGTGCACGCGGGAGTTGCAGCGGTGCCTGCCGAAGGTGGATCAGGTCCGCTCAAGGAGCGTGGCTCCATGAGCAGCGATGGACAGGGCTGCCACGCCGCGGGGGTCGCTGAGTGACTGGCCGCTGAGCGCTTCCAGGCGGCGCAGTCGGTTGCGTACGGTGTTGCGGTGGCAGTAGAGCTGCCGTGCCGCGGCAGAGGCGTTCCCGCCGCACTCCAGCCAGGTCCGCAGCGTGGTCAGCAAAATGGCCCGCTCTCCTGGGGCGAGAGCAACGACTTGGCCAAGCAGCCGGTGAACCACACGGGCGGAGATCTCCGGTGCACCTGCTACCAGGGCCGCCGCCCAGTCATCGTCGATGCAGGCCACGCCGGTGCTACCAGGCGGGAGGCACCTTCTGGCCACGGCTGCGATCCCGAGGGCCCGGCTGGTGTCGAGGGCGTCGTCATACTCGGCGCTGATCCCGACCCTGCTGGTCGCCACCTCGGCGAGCAGATCCCTGATGACACGCGGGTTCCGGTCCTGGCTGACGGCCACCAGGCCCACCTGCTCGTCCGCGCGCAGGCGCCAAGCGGACGGCACGCCCCGGCGCCGGAGGAACTGGGCCGCCCCGGGCAGGTTCTCACTCCCTGCTCCGGGTGTTTCCGCGGATACGGCTAGGTAGGGGCCCTGTTCCGGCAGGCCGATCGCGGGCAGGCTGCCGCCCAGCAGCTTCCACTCGCCCAGCCGCCCCTCAAGTAGGGCATCGAGCAGCAGCATCCGTTGCTGCTCATCTTTCCGGGCGGACTCAATCAGGGCGTCCCGGTACTCGGCATTGACGGCCTCGGAGCTGGTGTCCACCCAGGCCCAGACGGTGGCCGACCCGCGCACCAGGCCGTCGAGCCACTCCGGGCCCTTGCGCAGCGCCCGGTCGGCGAGCGCACCCCAGATGACGTGAAAGCCCAGCCGGTAGGCGTGCAGCACCGAGCCCAGCGGCACGCCCTGGTCGGCCCGGCGCCGGGCGGTATCGCGCGAGGACGAGGTGCTCGGCGGTCGCTGGCTGGCCAGATCCTCAACGAAGCTGGCCAGATTTTCCCGGACGCTGCGGCGCAGGTCCTCGATATCGACGGCAAGGTAAGACTGGTCGGCCTGCAGCAGCATGGCCACAAGCTGCTCAGTAAGAGCGTCGAGCTCGTCTGTCAGCTCGGCGGCGAGCCGGGCCACTAGGGAGTGGCCTGCCGGCCCTGTGGTGGCACGGCGCATGGCCTGAACAGTACCGGCAGCCAGGACCTGACCAGGTCACAAGCCTGCCGGGCCTGCACCGGGCCGCGAGTGCACAACCGGGCTGCGTGATTTCTGTCACCCCGTACAGTGCGGGGTGGACCGCTTGCTGGGCATACTCCCCTCAACTGCCCCGGGGCACCGCCAAACGGCCGTCGGCGAGGGCTTCCGTGACTTCGCGCCGTGCAGCGGAACTGGTCGCAGTCGCCTGTGAGCAGATGGCGCCGTATACGTATCCGCGGCACGTCTGGCTCGTGCCCGGCCCGCCAACGGATGCTACCGGCAAGATCTTGCGCCGCGAAGTGCATCCACCGAAGGAGCTGTGATGACCGCCCAACCCGCCCGCCTACAAAATGACAACACCACCCGCCTAGTGGATGAGGCAGCAGGGTCCGGCGCCATCGATGCGGCCGGTGAGCTGGACGCGGCGGGCGCGCTGGATCTGTTCGCGCCCGACGCTGCTCTCGGCACGCTGCACCGGTTCCGGCCAGATTCCAGCGCCATGCACTACGTGGGCCACCTGGCCCTCCGTCCGAGGACCGTGGCCAGGCACGCCGGGTCGCTGGCTGCCGAGCTCGCCAGAATCGCGGCAGGCAGTTCGCCGGTCGCTCCGGCGCGCCGCGATCGCCGGTTCGCCGATCCCGCCTGGATGGAAAATCCGCTGCTGAAGCGGACCGTTCAGGCATACTTGGCCCTCGGCCAGGCCGCCGAGCAGCTGCTCGCCGACGCCGCGCTGGACTGGCGGGACAACGAGCGCCTGAAATTCGTGCTGACCAATCTCATCGCCGCCGCCGCGCCCAGCAACTACCCGCTGATCAGCCCGGTCGCGTGGAAGACGGCCATCGACACCAGCGGGATGAGCCTCGTCCGGGGTCTCCGTGCCCTCGTTTCCGATATGTCCTCTCCGCCCCGCATCCCGGCGATGGTGGAGCCCGGCGCGTTCACCATCGGCAAGGACATCGCGGTGACACCGGGAGCGGTGGTGGCCCGCACCGATGTCTGCGAGCTCATCCAGTACCAGCCCGCCACGCCTACAGTGCATCAGTACCCGCTGCTGATGGTCCCACCGATGATCAACAAGTACTACATCACCGATCTGGCGCCTGGCCGCAGCATGCTCGAGTACTTCGTCTCCCAGGGGTATCAGGTATTCGTGCTCTCCTGGCGGAACCCCCGCAGAGGGGCCAGGAACTGGGATCTGAACACTTACGGTGGCGCCGTCGTGGACGCGCTCGGCGCGATACGCAGCATCGCCGAGGCTGCCAAGGTCAACATCTGCGGCCTGTGCGCCGGCGGCATCCTGTCGTCCATGGTCAGCGCGCACCTGGCCGCGACGAAGGCACTCGATCAGGTCGCCAGCCTCGGCCTGGGCGTGACCGTCCTTGACCAGTCACAAGCGGGCACTACAGTCGCGCTGATGGACCAGAGCACCGCCGCGGTATCCAAGCTGGCCTCCCGCGTCCGCGGATACATGGACGGGCGCACTCTCGCCGAGGTGTTCGCCTGGCTGCGGCCCGATGATCTGGTCTGGAGCTATTGGGTCAACAACTACCTGCAGGGCAAGACCCCGCCGCCGTTCGACATCCTGTACTGGAACGCCGACACCACCAGGATGCCCGCCGGACTGCACCACAACTTCATCGAGATCGCCATGGCCAACGCACTTACCAGGCCAGGTGCGACTAGCATGCTCGGCTCGCCGGTCGATCTGTCTACGATCGACGTCGATGGCTACGTCGTGGGGGGCATCGACGACCATATCGTGCCCTGGCCGTCGGCCTATCGCGCCACCCAGCTGCTCGGCGGCGATATCCGGTTCGTGCTGTCCACCAGCGGCCACGTCGCCGCCATGGTCAACCCGCCGACAAACGCGAAGGCGACCTACCGGCTCGCGCCCAGCAACCCGCCCGACCACCGCGACTGGCTGGCCCAGGCCGAGACGATGCAAGGCAGCTGGTGGGCTGACTACACCTCCTGGCTAGCGGACCGCAGCGGCGGCATGAAGGACGCTCCACGCACGCTGGGCAACGCCGAATTCCTGCCGCGGGACGCCGCGCCAGGCACCTACATCTTCGACCGCTGAGTAGGCCGCGGGCTGCAAGTGCTCCGCCCGCCCGGGCTGCTCCCGCCCTAGCGACCCTTTGGTTCGGTGAGTCCGACAGATGAGCTGAGTTTGCCAGGCTGCCGCAGGCAGCCTGGAGCGGGTGAGGCGTTCGTCGATTAGTTGTTTGATTGTCCGGAGAGCGGCGCGGAGTTGCGGCGGGGCCTGGGGCTGCCCGGCGGTGCACAGCGGGGCGAGGACCCGGTCGTGGACCTTGGTGCAGAAGACGGCGAAGGCCAGGCCATCGGAGGTCAGGTCGTAGGTGTTGGCGTGCGGGCGGCGAGTGATCAACCCGCAGGCGCCGCGTCGTGCCCGGCGTGCGGCCGCAGCTCGCGGCGGGTGCATAGCCGCTATGCAGGCCGCCACCCGGTCGACCCTATTGCGCCTGGTCATGGTGGCGCCCGATCCGCCGGCATCCGCCCCGCGGGTCCTGGGGGATCACCCGGCGGGGGTGACGACACCCGGAGACCGCCCGGACAAATCGGGAGCAAGGAACGGCCTTGCCGCCGGGCAAGAAGGGGGACGGCCGTGGTCCTCAATCTTGCTTTCCTGATCGGCGTGGCGATCGGCAGCACCGGAGAGCTGGGGCTTTGCATCGTCGGCTAGATGCTGAGTCACCCTCCAGGGATGAGGTGCAGGACGTGATGAACACATTGAGTGGCCGGACCGGCAGTTTGGTACGCCGGGCGCCTCGGTTCGTCGGCGCCCCCGGCCGTGCGATGGAGGATGAGCCCGATGGCGCTGAATGAGTACCGGCCTGGCACCGCGTTCCCTGGGGTGATCGGCCGGACGACCGATGAGTCGAGCCCGGCGTGGCCGCGGCCGCTGCGGGCGAGGCCGGGCACGCCTAACGTGCTGATGATTGTGCTGGATGACACCGGTTACGGGCAGCTCGGCTGTTATGGCAGCCCGATCGCCACGCCCAATCTGGACTCGCTCGCCGCCGAGGGGCTGCTGTACAACAACATGCACACGACGGCGTTGTGCTCGCCGTCGCGGTCGTGCATCATTACCGGCCGCAATCACCATGCGAACGCGACGGCGGCGGTGAACGAGATCGCGACCGGCTACCCGGGCTATAACGGCAGCATCCCGTTCGAGAACGGGTTCTTGTCGGAGATGTTGCAGCAGCGCGGCTACGGCACCTACCTGGTCGGTAAGTACCACCTGATGCCGTCGGAGTTCGAGTCGGCGGCAGGCCCGTTCGACCGGTGGCCGCTGAGCCGCGGGTTCGACCGGTTCTACGGGTTCCTCGGCGGGGATACCAGCCAGTGGTATCCGGATCTGGTCTATGACAATCACCCGGTCGAGCCGCCGCGCACCCCCGAAGAGGGCTACCACCTGACCGAGGACTTGGCCGACAAGGCGATCGAGTTCATCACCGACGCCAAGCAGGCCGCCCCGAACAAGCCGTTCTACCTGCATTTTTGCACCGGCGCGACGCATGCCCCGCATCACGTGCCGAAGGAGTGGGCGGACCGGTACGCGGGCCAGTTCGACGACGGCTGGGATGCCTACCGCCAGCGGGTGTTCGCCCGGCAGCAGGAACTGGGCATCTTGCCGGCCGGTGCCGAGCTATCGCGGCATGACCCGGACGTCCCGGACTGGGATTCCCTGTCTCCCGGAGCCCGGCGGCTGGCGGCGCGGATGATGGAGGTGTTCGCCGGGTTCTTGTCCCATACCGACCATCACATCGGCCGCCTGCTGGACTTTCTGAAGGAGACCGGCGAGTTCCACAACACACTGATCATGGTCGTCTCGGACAACGGAGCCAGCGCCGAGGGCGGCCCAACCGGGACCACCAACGAACTGCAGTTCTTCAACAACGCGCCGGAGCCGCTGGAGGACAGCCTCGCGAAGATCGATGAGCTGGGCGGCCCGGCCACGTTCAATCACTACCCGTGGGGCTGGACGTTCGCAGGCAATACGCCGTTCCGCCGGTGGAAGCGGGAGACCTACCGGGGCGGTGCCTGTGACCCGTTCCTGGTGCACTGGCCGGAGGGCATCGCGGCCCGGGGCGAGGTGCGCACGCAGTACGCGCACATCATCGACATGGTGCCCACCGTCCTAGACGTGCTCGGGATCGAGCCGCCTGCGACGATCCGGGGCGTTACCCAGTCACCAATCCATGGCGTCAGCTTCGCCTACACCTTCGGCGACGCGGACGCGCCGACCCGGCACCGGACTCAGTACTTCGAGATGTTCGGGCACCGCGCGATCGACCACGACGGCTGGCGGGCGGTGTGCCCGTGGCCCGGGCCGTCGTTCGCTGAAGCGGGCAAGCCGTTCGGCGTGCCGATTACCGCCGATGACCTGACCGATCTCGACGCTCACCGCTGGGAGCTGTATCACGTCGCCGAGGACCCGGCCGAAAATCACGACCTGGCCGAGGAACACCGGGACAAGCTCCTCGAGCTGATCGCGCGGTGGTATGTCGAGGCGGGCAGGTACAACGTCCTGCCGATCGACGGCAGCGCCTTCGAGCGGTTCATGGCCGAACGGCCGCAGGTCGCCGAGCCGCGGGACCGGTATGTCTACCGGCCACACACCCAGACGGTGCCGTACTTTGTCGCGGCGCGGACGCTCAACCGGCCGCACAGCATCACCGCCGACGCGGACATCCCTGCGGATGGCGCCGAGGGTGTCCTGCTGTGCCAGGGCAGCGGCGTCGGTGGCTGGACGTTCTACGTCAAGGACAACCGGCTGCACTACGCGCACAACTACGTCGCCCGGGAAACCTACTCCGTCTCCGCTCCCGATCCGCTGCCCGCCGGGCGTCATCAGCTGCGCTTTGAGTTCGAGCCGACCGGCAAGCCGGACCTCACCAAGGGCAAGGGCGCCCCGGGCCGGGCGCAGCTCTACGTCGACGGTAATCTGGTCGGCCAGAACGAGTTCCCGGTCACTACCCCCGTGGCCTTCAATCCGGGCGGCCTGACCTGCGGCGCCAATCCCGGCTCTGCGGTCATCCCCGACTACGAGGCCCCGTTCCGGTTCAGCGGGAAGCTATACACCGTGACCGTAGATGTGTCCGGCGACCTGATCACCGACACCGAAAGCGAGATGCGCATGGCCATGAGCCGCCAGTAGAGCCCAGGTCAGCGGAAGATCCTCGTGCAATCGTGACGAGGTTCCACGCGGTGCCGTCCCAGTGCACTGAGTACGGGTCATACGCCGTCCCGCGGCGGGTCTCGTTGAGCTTGGCGTGCCTGCAAAGCCCGCACAGTCCCGGCTCGGCGCCGAGCTTGCGCCAGGCCAGATCGGCCGTCTGCCCGGGCGATGAGTGACCCGCCCCCCTCGGGGCGGTTCGGCAGGCGATCCGGTTCCCGTCATATACCTATCTTTAGCCAGCCCATCCCGGCCAGTCCCCCGGAGCGGAGCAGGACCCGCGTCGGAGCAGCGGTTCGTCAGTCCTTGCGGCCGGCCAGGGCAAGGGTAAGGCCAAGGCCGATCATCGCTATCCCGCCGCGCGCCGCCGACCATCCCGAGGCGGCGCGGGGACCGGGCGAACCAGGACCGCACGGTGCTCGCGGCCAGCCCCCGAGCAGCTATCCGAGGCCAGGCCGATCACGATGGATATCGCGCTGAGGATCAGCATCTGGGCCGGGACGTACCCGGCGGGCCTGTTGACGAACTGTGGCAGTACGGCAGCGAACAAGATAACGGCCTTCGGGTTCGTCACGCCCACGACCAGGCCCTCCCCCGCCGCTCGCACGCCGCTGCGAGGCGCGGCGGCGCTGTCGAGCACACTGGCCAGCACGTGGCGGTGGCGGAACGCCTGGATGCCGAGCCAGACCAGATAGGCAGCACCCACCAGCCGCACGGTGGCGAAGACGGCGGCCGAGCGCTCCACGATCGTCCCGACGCCCAGCGCCACGCAGGCGGCCACGACCCAGTTTCCCGCCGCATGGCCCGCTACCGAACACAGCGCGGTTCGACGGCCGTGGGCCAGTGCCCGCCCGATGACGAACAGGACACCAGGGCCGGGGATGACAATCAAGATGAGGGCCGCGACGGCGAAGGCAACAACCTGACCGGCAGAGATCACCACGCCACCCTAACGCTGGCCAAGCCGGACGGGACAGCCGGTGACGGCCCCAGCCTGCCTGCCATGATCCGGGGCACCGGCGCGTCGAAGCGGCGCCCGGCTGTCGTGGACGTCCGGCGCCGCTTCCGACGCGCTGGCCAGAAGAAGCTACTGCGAGGCCTGCTCAATGGCGCCTGGTTAAAGGTCACCCAGAACACGTCGACCGTGCCAGCCGACCGTGACACCTCAGCGATGCCACCGTCGTTGGAGGGGCCGGGCAATCCGGACCTGCGACCACGGCGGGAAGGAGGCGTCCTGTACCGAGTTGGAGCCCCAGCCGGTCCAGGTCACGTTCACTCGCGCCGGACCGACGGCGCCACCGAGGCCATGCGGGCGCTCCAGATCGCTCCAGAAGACGCCGGAATTCGTCAGCGGTACATTCCGCGCGGCCTGCGATCGCCGACACCGCTTCGTGACCGGTCTCCCCTGCGGCGCTTGGCGTGCCCTGTCATTGGCGGCGGATTTTGGGCAGTATGTCCGGTGAGCATCGATGAATGGGATGGGCGATGAGTGCGAACCAGGCAGAACGTGGCCAGCGGATCGGCGAGCGCGAGGCACGCGAGGTTGCGGAAGAAGCCCGGGAGACCGGGTGGGCGAAGCCGAGCTTTGGCAAGCAACTGTTTCTCGGTGACTTCCGGCTTGACCTGATCCATCCGCATCCGCGCCCGGATGAGGAATCCAGCCGCCGGGGCGAGGAGTTCTGCGCCCGGTTGCGCGAGTTCTGCGAAACCTCGGTAAACGGCGCGCTGATCGAGCACGATGCCCGGATACCCGATGAGGTGGTCAGGGGCCTGGCCGCGGTGGGTGCGTTCGGCATGAAAATCGCGCCGGAATACGGCGGGCTCGGGCTCAGCAACCTCTATTACAACCGCGCCCTGATGATCGCCGGGTCCGTATCGCAATCACTGGCCGCGATGTTGTCGGCACACCAGTCGATCGGCGTGCCGCAGCCACTGGCGCAGTTCGGGACCGATGAGCAGAAGCAGCGTTACCTGCCACGATGCGCGCGCGGCGAGATCAGCGCGTTCCTGCTCACCGAGCCCGATGTCGGTTCCGACCCGGCCCGGCTGAACACCACGGCGACGCCGTCGCAGGACGGGTCGGAGTATGTGCTGGACGGCGTCAAGCTCTGGACGACAAACGGAGTGGTCGCTGACCTGCTGGTGGTGATGGCCCGGGTGCCCAAAGGTGACGGGCACCGCGGCGGCATTACCGCGTTCGTGGTGGAGGGCACCGCGGCCGGGATCACCGTAGAGCGCCGGAACATGTTCATGGGCCTGCGCGGCCTGGAGAACGGGGTGACCAGATTCGACCAGGTTCGGGTGCCGGCCGGGAACCGTGTGGGGGCGGAGGGCCAGGGCCTGAAGATCGCCTTGACGACGCTGAACACCGGCAGGCTGGCGCTGCCCGCCAGCTGCGCCGCGACGGGCAAGCTGGCGCTGAAGATCGCCAGGGAGTGGTCGCGGGAACGGGTGCAGTGGGGGCGGCCGGTCGGCGAGCACGAGGCGGTGGCCAAGAAAATCTCGTTCATCGCCGCGACCACCTATGCGCTGGAGGCGGTGGTCGAGCTGTCCAGCCAGCTCGCGGACGACAAGCGCAACGACATCCGCATCGAGGCGGCACTGGCCAAGCTGTACGCCTCGGAAATGGGCAGCAAGATCGCAGACGAGCTGGTGCAGATCCGCGGGGGCCGCGGTTATGAGACCGCCGCGTCCCTCGCCGCGCGCGGCGAGCGCGGGGTGCCCGCCGAGCAACTGCTGCGGGACATGCGCATCAACCGGATCTTCGAGGGATCCTCCGAAATCATGCGGCTGTTCATCGCGCGCGAGGCCGTAGACGCGCACCTGTCCGCAGCCGGCGAGCTCATCGATCCCCAGCTGCCGCCAGCCCGCCGCGCCCGCGCGGCCGGCCGGGCGGGCGGGTTTTACGCCAAGTGGCTGCCCACGCTGGTGACGGGCGAGGGGCAGCGGCCGCGCGCCTACGGCGAGTTCGGCCCGCTGGCGGTGCACCTACGCTACGTGGAGCGAGCAAGCCGGAAGCTGGCCCGGGCCACCTTCTACGGAATGGCGCGCTGGCAAGGGCGGCTTGAGCACAAGCAGGGCTTCCTGGGCAGGATCGTCGACATCGGGGCGGAGCTGTTCGCCATGAGCGCCGCATGCGTCCGGGCGCAACTGGATGCGACCGCCGCCGACGGGACCGAGCGGGGTGCGGTGGCGGTCGAGCTGGCCGGCCTCTTCTGCGCGCAGGCACGGCTGCGGGCCGAGGAACTGTTCGATCAGCTGTGGAGCAACACCGACGCCGCCGACTCGGCGCTGGCACGGCGCGTGCTGGCGGGCCGCTTCGCATGGCTGGAGGACGGCATCATCGACCCGTCGATACCCGGGCCGTGGATCGCCCCCGCCGAGCCGGGGCCATCCAAGGCGGAAAACGTCCACCGCCGCATCAGCTGAAGCCGAAGGGATGCAACTTCCGGTGGCCGCGTCGTAGGCGACGACGTCTCCCTCCACGATCGCCTCACGTGGCCCAGCCCGGCCGCCAAGGCCGCCACCACAGGTCGGCTGGGATGCAGTGGTCAGAACTGGGCTTTGAGCTCGTCCAGCTCTCGCGCCCGCTCGCTGAGCTTTGCGTACGCTGGCCGCTCGCGGATGCGGGCCAGGACCCAGCGGAGGGCTTCGGCGCGGCTGGCCGCGATGCCCGCGGTGATCAGCGTGTCCAGCGTCCACAGGTCCACCGGTCCCAGCCTGGCCATTACCGGGGTGAGATCGCGCTGGCGCTCGGCCAGACCCAGGTCGCCGGGTCGATCTGCGGGTCTCACCTGTGCAGCAGTGCGACCCGCTGCACGCCGTCGTCGGGGAAGTGCTGTTTCACCTGTGCTTCGAGCTTGTTTTGCAACGCGTTCAGCGCGGCCCGTTCCATGCCTGCCTCCGTTGAGCTACCCGGTCAGAACTGGGCCTTGAGCTCATCGAGCCCGCGCACCCACTCGGTGAGCTTCGCGAACGCCGGCCGTTCGCGGATGCGGGCCAAGGCCCAGCGCACGCTATCTGAACGGTTGGCGGCGACGCCCGCGGTGATCAGCGCGTCGAGCGTTTCCAGGTCTTCGGGTCCGAGCCTGGCCATCACCGCGGTGAGCTCGCCGCCGCCGCCGGCGCGAGCCAGCCCCGCCGCCCACGTACATCCGGGGTTTGTGGTCGTAGGGGACGCCGGGGTCATCCGGGATGACCTCAAGCTCGCTGGCCTCGGGCAGCCTTTCCGCAAGCTCGCGGCGGAACGCCATCATCCTGGTCATGTGCTCGCGGTCCCACCCGTCCCGTAGTCCTTCGGGATGAGCACCCGGACCCTCACCTCGCCGGGCTCAACTACCGGGTCATCGCCGTACTGCAACAGCATGACCCGCCGCACCGCGCCCTCGGGGGTGATGGGGCAGGCGCTGGCCTAACGAGGCCGCTGCCGGAGCGCCTGGAGATACGCGGTGATCGCGTCCCTGGTGCGATCGGAGGACCAGATCGCCAGGACCGCCTGGTCCTCATCGCGGCGCGCCGCAATCCGGTCCCGGGCCGGCTGCTGCAGCTGGCGCTTGCTGAACGAGAACACCCCGGCGGGGGTCTGTGCCATCTGCTGCGCGCGGCCAACCGCGGAATCCAGCAGGCGGTCCGGGTCCTCGATGTCATGGACCAGCCCGGCCGAACGCGCCTGGGACGGATCCAGCAGCGCGGCCGTGAGCACCAGCCGGGAGGCGGCCTGCCGATCGCGTACCGGAGGATCTCGACCGCGGCCGGGGGAAACGGGACGCCCACGCTCAGCTCCGTCAGGCCGATCGTGCCCCGCGACATCAGCCGCAGATCACACGCCGCCGCCAGCACGCAGCCGCCGGCGATCGCATGGCCGTTGATCGCCGCCACGACCGGGCCGGGATGATCAAAGACCGCCATGAAGGCCGCGGTCAGCGCCGGAAGGAACTCCCGCACATACGAGTGCCCGCCATCTACGATCCGCTTCAGGTCGACACCGGCGGAAAAGGCGGTCCCGGCCCCGGTGATCACCACGGCCGCGTCCGGGGGCGCCTCGCGCATGGCGACGGTGATCGCCCGCAGCAGATCAACATCGAGCGCGTTGACCTTCCCATGCCGAAGCCGGAGCACGGTCACGCCAGAACGCTGCTCGACATCTAGCATTTCCTCTCCCCGATCAGAGCGGGCCACCAGCTCAGTGCGGCTGGAATCCTGCGCAGTCGCCGACCGGGAGAGCCGGGTAGCGCGGCAGCCGGGTATCCCACCCGGCCCGGGTGCACCGCACATACGCCGTCCCGCGGCGGGTCTCATTCAGCTTGGCGTGCCGGGCACGCGCCGCACAGCCCCGGCTCGGCGCCGAGCTTGCGCCAGGCCGGATCGGCTGGCTGCCCGGGCGATGGCTGACCCGGCACCGCGCCGGGCGGTTCGGCAGGCGATCCGGCTCCCGTCATAGACCTATCTTTACCCAGCCAACCCGCCCAGTGCCCCTCGCAGAGAGCAGTCACGAAGACCTGGACCACATGTACTCCACGCTTTTTGCCGAGGTCGGGGACATCACGGTGCCTGGAGGATGCTCACCGCGCTTGGACAACTGCGAGGGGTGGGCGCGGGCTTACGGGTTTCGTCGGCCGTATTGGTGACCCGCCGGTGCGCAGATGCCGGCGCAGCGCTTTGACCAAGGCCGCGGCCATCACCGTGATCCCGGTGACCGCTATCGGAGCAGGGAAGCTCAGCATCTGGTCCACCAACTGGAGCAGGGCCGCGCCGACCGCGCAGACCATTACCGCAGCGGCCGCGCAGGCTATTGCCCGCCGAACCACGCCGGACGCCCTCGCGCGCAAGCTGGCCAGGCCGGTGAGCCATGTCGCCTTCGCGTTCCCCCTGATGACGATGACAGTCATGTCGCCCTCCCCCGTTACTGGCATGACCAGCCGCACGCAGCATGCCTGGCGGCGCGGCGGTTGCCAGTCACCTGGCCGACGTCGTTGCTGTCAGCTTCCCGACACGGCGGCGGCGGACGCTGTCCGCCCGAAACGCCGGCCCGTCCTACCAGGACGGAGCGCCCGCAGACAGCCCTGATACATCTGCGTCAATGCCCGGTATGCCAGATGAGACCCTGCTTGCCTGATTCTTCCGGCTGGGGTCACTGGGGGGCTCGCTCGAAGCGTCCCTCGACCGGGTCGACATCCCCGAAGACATCTGGGAACAGGCCGCAGAGATCCAAGGGGCACTGACCGAACAGGCCCAGCACCGATCGGCCTCGATCCCGACCTCATCGTCGCGGCGACCGCGCGCGCCCGCAGCCTGGAGATCCTGCACTACGACCGGGACTTCGACACCATCGCCCGCTTCACCGAGCAGCCGGCACGCTGGATCGTCCCACCCGGCACGGTGTAATCCGGTCGCATCCAGCAGCCGGCCCGCGATGAAACCGCCGGGTTAGTCCTTACGTCGTGCCGACCAGAGCTGGAAAATGCGCGGGCCGCAGATAACCGTCTGCGGATCTGCGGTGAAACGCTCGAGAGTCGCGAGAGCGGCGATCACGTCACCTTCGGAGGCAACGCGCTGCGACACGATCGTTTCCGCGGTTGCTTCGCGCTGGCCCTCGCACTCACCCGCGGGTACCAGGGCCGGCCGCACCGCCCGCACCGGATGCTCGTCCCCCTGCCCGCAAGCCTCAGCACCGTAGATACCGCCCTGTGGTGATCTTGGCTGCCGCGGGCGCCGTTGCCGCGGTCGGCGTTGCCGCCGGTCTCGGCGGGCTGTTCCACCAGCACCAGGCAACCGTCTCATCGGCCACCGGATCGCTCGCGGCGACCCTCTCCAGACCCAACAGCGTCAGTGCATGGTCGGTGGCATTCGGGCCAGACGACACCCTTGCCACTGGCGATCGCAGCGGCAGCACCTACCTCGGACCGACCGGGACGCTCGCCGCCGCCCTTTCCGACCCCGCCAGCCAGCAAGGAGTGTGGTGGCGTCGGCCGGCGGGATCCTTGCCACTGGCGACAACGACGCCGCACCGACCTCGACCGCAACCAGGCACCGCTCCGCGATGCTCCCGGGGGCCGTCAGTCGCGTTCCAGACGCACCCTGCCACCGACCCCGAACGCTCTCTCTTTCGGTGGCGTTCGGGCGCCACACGGCCACCCTCGCCACCGGCGATCACAACGGCAGCACGTCACCTGTGGAACATCACCTACCGCGAATCCTGACCGCATCGCCGCAAAGTTCCCCGCACTACCCCGACACTCTGCACCCCCCAAATCCCGCGGGGGTCATCGCCCAGCTAGTGCGGTCGCAAGCAACGTCGGCCCGGTTGACGGAAGGGGCCACACGTCCAAGTCTTGTACGGTGAGACGCGATGACGGGACAAGCGGACACCTCGAGGCCGGTGTATGACGTGATCGTGGTCGGTGCCGGCGCCTCGGGGGCGCCGCTGGCCGCGCGGCTCAGTGAGGACGCCGATCGGAGGGTGCTGCTGATCGAGGCAGGGCCGGACCGGCCGACCACCGAATCGTTCCCCCCGGACCTGCTGAACGCGGCGGCGATGACCGGCGCGCTACCCTCGCACCCGGACAACTGGGCGTTCGTGGCGAACCTGACCCCCGAGCTGCCCTACTCGGTGGCGCGGGGCAGGATCCTGGGCGGCTCCACGACCCTGAATGGCACCTACTACATCCGGGCCCGGAAGCAAGACTTCAGCAACTGGGTCGCGAAGGGCAACCCGGAATGGTCGTACGAGAAGGTGCTGCCGTTCTACAAGAAGGCAGAAAACGACCTGCTCTACGGAGAGACCGATGTGCACGGCGGCTCCGGCCCGGTGCCAATCACGCGGACCCGGCCGGCGGACTACCAGCCGCTGGCGGCCGCGTACGCCGCGGCGTTCGCGGAACTCGGATTCCGCGAGGAGCCCGACAAGGACGACCAGCAGCCGCCCGGCTACGGCCCGCTTCCTCGCAACGCCGTCGACGGCGTCCGGATCAACACCGGCATCGCCTACATCAACCCGAACCGGCAGCGCCCCAACCTCACGATCCGCGGGAACACCCTGGCCCGCAAGGTGATCTTCGACGGCACCCGGGCCACCGGGATCGAGGTGGAGACCGACGGCCAGATCGAGACGATCGGGGCCGGGCAGATCGTGCTGTCGGCCGGGGCGTTCAACTCCCCGCACCTGCTCCTGCTGTCCGGCATCGGCCCGGCCGCCGAACTCACCGCGGCCGGCGTGCCAGTGATCGAGGACCTGCCGGGAGTGGGCAAGGACTTCTCCGATCACCCCGACATCTTTTTCACCTGGGTCGCACGGCAGAAGCCCCATCCACACCGTCTGCACACCCAGTTCGAGAACGTGCTGAACTGGACCGCGAAAGACTCCCCCTACCCGGCAGGTGACCTGGAGATCCTGCCCTTCCTTGAGTCGTTCGGAGCGTTGCTGGTGATCGGGGGCGGCCACCCCCTGGTCACGATTGCCGGGCAGGCCCTTCACCCGGTCACGTTCATCAGATCACTCAAGGGGATCTCCCTCCGCCACCTTTTCCAGCAGCTGGAGTACCAGAGCGCGCTGTTCTTCGCGGCCGCGGTGCAGCAGGCAGATTCGCGCGGCCAGCTCACGCTGGTGTCCAGCGACCCCAGGACCCAGGTCAAGATCGACTACCACTACCTGTCCACCGACAACGATCTGCGGCGGATGCGGGAGGCCACCCGCACCTGCGCGCGGGTCCTGCAGACGCGGGCGATGAAGCCGTGGTTCAAGCGGTTCGCCGGGATCAGCCAGAAGACCCTCGATGACGACCATGCACTGGACAAGTGGATGCGGTCCCGCCTCGCCACCGCGATCCACGCGTGCGGAACCTGCAAGATGGGCCCCTCCCCGGCCGGGGGCGACGTGGTCGACCAGTACGGCCGCGTGCACGGCGTCACCGGGCTGCGCGTCGCGGACACCTCGATCTTCCCGCTCGCCCCGAGCCGTGGCCCCGCCGCCACCGCCATCATGGTCGGCGAACGGATCGCCGATTTCATCCGCACCGACGCGGGCAGCAGCACAACCCAGCCCCAGGTCACGCCCGCCAGCACGTCGCCGGCCGGGCGAGGAAACGCACCTGAACGTTACATCCACGTAGTTTGAACGCCTGCGCATCGTCATGCGATCCGTCAAAGCGGACGGTTACCCGCCCAGGCGGCGCACGTGAAAGGCGGAAAACGAGACCGCTGACCGTAGCCTTGCTCAGGACGGGACTATCCGTCACGGCTGGCGGGGTCACAGGTGAGGCGGGAAGCCTGGAGTCCTCTGGCTGATGCGTTCGCAGTGGGGAGGTGGCCTGTGCCGACCGCCTTGCTCGAGACGAAGCTCTACGTCCCGAGGTCGCGGCGTGGCCTGGTGCCGCGTCCGCGGCTGAGCGAGCGGCTGGACCGCGGGGCCGCGTCGACGCTGATGCTCGTCTCGCGCCCGCCGGCTTCGGCAAGACGACGCTGCTCACCGAATGGCTGGCGGCGGGACCGGCCGCCCCGGGCGATGAGCGGCTGGCGCGTGGCTGTCGCTCGATCAGAGCGACAACGATCCCGATCCTTCTGGACCTACGTGATCGCCGCGCTGCGGACGGCGGCGCCCGGGGTGGGCGAGAGCGCGCTGGCGCTCCTGCAGGCGCCGCAGCCGCCCCGATCGAAACCGTGCTCACCGCGCTGCTCAACGACCTGGCCGCCGACGCGCGACATCGTCCTGGTGCTCGACGACTACCACGTCATCGACCGCGCGCGGTGCAGGACGGGATGGCGTTCCTGCTCGACCATGTGCCTCCGGGGCTGCACGTGGTGATCGCCGGCCGGGCCGATCCCGCGTTGCCGCTGGCCCGGTTGCGGGCGCGCGGCGAGCTGGCCGAGACGCGCGCGGCCGAGTTGCGGTTCACGCCCGATGAGGCCGCGGCGTACCTCAACGAGACGATGGGCCTGCCGCTGACGGCGCGGGACGTGGCCGCCCTGGAGGGACGCACCGAGGGCTGGATCGCCGCGCTCCAGCTGGCGGCGCTCTCGATGCAGGGGCGCGACGACGTCGCCGGCTTCATCGCCGGCTTCGCGGGAGATGACCGGTACGTCGTCGACTACCTGGCCGAGGAGGTGCTGCAGCGTCAGCCCGATCGTGTCCAGGCCTTCTTGCTGCAGACCTCGATCCTGAGCCGGCTGAGCGGCCCGCTGTGCGATGCGGTCACCGGGCAGGGTGACGGCAAGGCCATGCTGGCGGCGCTGGACCGGGGGAACCTGTTCCTGGTCCCGCTCGACGACCGCCGCCGGTGGTACCGCTACCACCAGCTCTTCGCCGACGTGCTGCAGGCGCGCCTGCTCGACGAGCAGCCCGGCCAGCTGCCCGAGCTGCACCGGCGGGCGAGCGCATGGTACGAGCGCAGCGGCGAGCCGTCCGAGGCGATCCGCCACGCGCTGGCCGCCGGAGATTTCGGGCGCGCGGCGGACCTGGTCGAGCTGGCGATCCCGGCCATGCGCCGGACCAGGCAGGAAGCCACGGTGCAGGGCTGGCTCGACGGCGATCCCCGACGAGTTGATCCGGGTCAGGCCCGTGCTCAGCGTGGCCTTCGCCGCGGCATTGCTGGCCCGCGGTGAGCTTGACGGCGTTGAGGGCTGGCTGCGGGACGCCGAACGGTGCCTGGACGAGGCGGCAGGTACCGGTGCGGATCCCAGGACCCATCCCAGGCCCCGCCAGCGCCGCTGGCCGGCGACGACCCCGGCGACGAGGAATTCCGCCGCCTCCCCGCGGGGATCGAGCTGTACCGGTCCGCCCTGGCCCTGGCCCGGGGCGACGTGCCCGGGACCGCGAGGCATGCCCGGCGGGTGCTCGATGTTGCGCTTGAGGACGACCACCTCTGCCGCGCGGGGGCAGCGGGACATGCTGGGGCTCGCGTTCTGGGCCAGCGGGGATCTTGAGGCCGGGTACGCGTCGTACGCCGAATGCATGGCGGGATTGCGGCGGGCCCGGCACATTGCCGATACCTTCGGCTGCGCGATCGCGCTGGCGGACATCCGGCTGGCGCAAGGCCGTCTCGGTGCGGCGATGCGCACCTACGAGCAGGCGTTGCAGCTCGCCGGTGAGCCGGGCGGGCCGGTTCTGCGGGGAACGGCCGACATGTACGTGGGGATGAGCGAGGTCCACCGCGAGCGCGGCGACCTGCCGGCCGCCACGCAGCAGTTGCTGCGAAGCGAAGAGCTGGGCGAGCACAACGGGTTGCCGCAGAACCGGTACCGCTGGCGGGTCGCGATGGCCCGGATCCGCCAGGCCGAAGGGGATCTGGGCGGCGCACTGGACCTGCTCGGCGAGGCGGAGCGGCTGTATGTGGGTGACTACTTCCCCAACGTGCGGCCGGTCCCGGCGCTGAAGGCACGCGTCTGGATCGCGCAGGGCAGCCTCGGTGAAGCCGTCGGCTGGGCGCGTGAGCAGGGCCTGTCCGCCGATGACGACCTCAGCTACCTGCGCGAGTTCGAGCACATCACGCTGGCCAGGGTGCTCGTGGCGCGGTACCAGGATGAGCGCGCGGAGCGCTCCATTCAGCAGGCGACCCGGCTCCTGGAGCGCCTGCTGCGCGCAGCCGAGGAAGGCGGGAGGACGGGACGCGTCATCGAGATCCTGATCCTGCAGGCGCTCGCGCACCAGACGCTGGGGGACGTCCCGGCGGCGCTTACTGCTCTGGAACGGGTGATGACGCTGGCCGAGCCGGAGGGCTACGTCCGGGTCTTCGCCGATGAGGGCCCGCCGATGGCTGCCCTGCTCAAAGCGGGCGCGAAACAGGGGATCTCCCGGCTCTATGCCCGCCGGCTGCTGGCCGCCATGAGCGAGGCCGAGCACGACAGCCCCGTCACACAGGCCCTGATCGACCCGCTGAGCGAACGCGAGCTGGACGTGCTCCGCCTGCTCGGATCCGAGCTGAACGGCCCGGCCATCGCCCGCGAGCTGATGGTGTCCCTGAACACCGTGCGGACGCACACGAAGAACATCTACGCCAAGCTCGCGGTGTCCAGCCGCCGGGCCGCGGTCCGCCGGGCCCAGGAACTCGACCTGCTGCCCGGAACCCGCCACCGCTAGCCGCGGGCGTTGCCGCGCTTACGGGCAGAGTTTTCGTCAAATGCTGCCGAAAACTCTGCCCGTAGTCGTGGTAGCCGTTCCGGCGCGGGCTGAATCACTACGTCAATCGCCACATGTGGTGATGCCTGCTCACCACATCCGGTCGTAGCTTCCGATCAGATCCAGGAACGTCCGCGACGTCGCGGAGATCCATCCAGGCAAGCGCAGCGAGAGCAAAGGAAGCACGATGAGCGAGACATCGGCCGGCCACCATGACAGCCCTGGACGGTACGAGATCCGCGTCCAGGGGCACCTCGACGCCCGGTGGGCCGCCTGGTTCGACGGGCTGGCCCTCACGCACGGCAGCGACGGCACCACGATCATCCATGGCCCCGTCGCCGACCAGGCCGCGCTCTACGGCCTGCTGCAGAAAACGCGCGACCTGGGCCTGCCCCTGCTCTCGGTGAATTGCGTCGAAGCCGGCGATCCCTCCGTGCCGATCATCGGGACCCGGTAACTCAGCCACCCGCAAAACGAAAGGAGACCGCCATGGCGACCACCGTCCACACTCCGGCCACAAAAGCAGCAAGAGGAATCCCGATGGACTCAACGAGGAAGACCGCGCTGGTCGCGGGCGTCTTCTACCTGATCACCTTCATCTCGATCCCCACCCTCGCCCTCTACGGCCCCGTGCGGAACCACCGGGACTGGATCCTCGGCTCCGGCGGCCACACCGCCGTGCTCGTGGGCGGCTTCCTCGAGGTGATCGTCGCCCTGGCCGGCATCGGCACCGCCGTCACGCTGTACCCGGTGGTCAAGCGGCAGCACGAAGGCTTCGCGCTCGGCTTTGTCGCCTCTCGCGTCCTGGAAGCCGCCCTGATCGTCACCGGCGTCGTCAGCCTCCTGTCGCTGGTGACCCTGCGGCAGGACCTGGGCGGAGCGGCCGGAGCAAACGCGGCCTCGCTCGTCACCACCGCCGCGTCGCACGTCGCGATCTACAACTCGACGTTCCTGCTCTCACAGAGCCTCATGCCGGCCATCAACGCGCTGCTGCTGGGCACCCTGATGTACCGGTCCCGGCTCGTGCCCCGTGTCATCCCCGTGATCGGGCTCATCGGCGCCCCGCTGCTCCTCACCGCCGATATCGCCACGCTGTTCGGCGGCATCGGGCAGCACTCCTCCGTGGCCATGCTCGCCGCCGTCCCGGTGGCTGCCTGGGAACTCTCGCTGGGCATCTGGCTGGTCGTGAAGGGCTTCCGGCCCTCCCCGATCACCGCGGAAATGAACGCGGCCAGCGCGGCGCGCGCCTACCAGGACGTCGCCGTCTAACCTCCGGCAGACGCACGGCCGGGCCCGTCCACGGGGCCCGGCCGTTTCCGCGCTGGCATGCCCGCGTCCGCTGGGCCGATGGCCGTGCTCCGCCGATGCGGACGCTCACCGGACGCACCGCACGGGCAGGATGGCTGCGGCCCCGATGATCGCGCAGAGCCCGGCGACCATGTACAGCACGCCGTAGCTGCCGCCGCTGCCGCTGCCGAGCGCCAGGACGGCCGGCGCGATCGCCGGCGCGATGGAAAAGGGAAGAGCCCCGGCGATGTTGAACACCCCGAGATCCTTGGCGGCGTTGCGCTTGCCGGGCAGCACGTCCACCACGAGCGCGAGGTCGACGGCCGCGTACACGCCGAAGCCGAGTCCGCTGATGGCCATGCCGACGACGAACCCGCTGAAGTTGCTGGCGATGGCGATCACGAACAGCGCCAGGCCGTACACGACCGACGCGGTCAGGACGAAGATCTTCCGCCGGCCCGTCCAGTCAGACAGCTTCCCGCCGATGAGAGAAGCGGCGATGATGACGGTGGCCTGGGCGAGCGTGCCCAGGAATATCTGCTGCGGCACATCGGCCTTGGCGGTGCCGATCTTGTCCAGCAGGTAGTAGGCCTGGTAGGTGGTCAGGAAGGCGTAAGCCAGGACGAACATGAAACGGCTCGCGAAAGCCCAGGAGAAGTCGCGGCTCTTGCGCGGGTTGACGTAAAACGTGCCGGCAAATTCCCGCAGCGACCATTGCGGCTTGTCCGCCCTGGCCAGCCGGCGATCTTTCAGGGTGACCGCGAAAAGGAGGACGAAAAGCCCGCCGATCGCGCATGGGGCCAAGAACATGGTGAGCAGGCTGCCGGCGAACAATTTGACCAGGAACGTGCCGCACACCGATGCGATGGGCAGGCAGACGCCCAGGACACCGGAGACCAGGCCACGCTGAACGGATGGGACCTGATCGGGCAGCACCGCCACCATGGCGGCCAGAAGCGCGTTAAAAAACAACTGGGTGATACACCATCCGGCGAGGACGACCGGGATGCTGGGCGCCAACGCGACAACCAGGATCCCGAGCGAACCGCCAATCAGGCCGATAATCATCCATGGCCGCCGCATGCCCAGCGGCGACGCGGTACGGTCGCTCATCCTGCCGAAGAACGGGTTACCGACCATGGCCAGCAGGGCGCCGATCCCGGCGACCAGCGCCAGGCTGTTCGGTGCCTGTTTGATCCCGACGAGCGAGTTCACCTTCAAGGCCAGGGTGACCAGCACGGGCGCGAGGAAAAGCAGGGACGTGCTCAGGTACGCGAGCGTGTAGAGCGAGATAAAGACCCATCCGACCCGGTGTGCGGCGGGTGATGTGGGCTCCAGCGCGGGCTCGCCGGCGATCCGGGTCGGCAATCCGCGCCGCGCGCGGCCCGGCCGGGCCGCGGCGCGCAATCCGCGCTAACGGTGACGACGTCCTGACACACGCAGACATGGTGATCCTTCCCCCGGGGGCACGCCGGCACCGCGGCCAACCCTCGCACCGCCCCCGACCACGGTCAATGCCCCCGTCCGGGGACGTGCCCCGACGATCCTCAGATGTCGAGGCGGTCCTTCCCGCCGCGCATCGCGGTCAGCAGCCGCTCAACGTCATCCCGTGACAGCGACCGCTCCCATTCGGTGACCTCCCAGCGCAGGACGAAGCCCTCCGGCGCAGGCTCGATCGAGGTGAGCATGATGCCGCCGCGCAGCACCGGCAGGGACAGGTGGATGGCGGGGAAACGCAACGGCAGCCGTCGGTTACGCAGGTGCAGGGCGCGGGGCTGGATACGGATCGACCGCCCTTGAGCAGCCGGTTCCACTTCCACGCGGGCCCACGGCGCGCCCGCCACGGCGATCTGCGGGACGCCCTCCTGCAGGGTCAGGCTGAGCCGGGGCGCCCTGGTGGCCAGCCAGCGGGACACGGTTGAGGCGGGGACCAGCGCTTCGCACAGCACGGGCGCGGCCATGAGCACCGGCCGCGTGCCCGGCCTGACGTGCACGTTCCTGGCCCGTACCGCCATCCGCTCAAGCTGGTGGTCACCCCAGCCGATGTCGCGTGCGGCGATGGTGACCTGGCCGTACTGGCCCACGGCCCGGGCGATTTCCGGGCCTTCCACCGAAATGTCGGTCAGGAACAGCGTCACGTCCTGGTCGCGGAACCGGAACGCCCGCTTCTTCCCGATCAGCCAGGAACGCGCCGCGCTCACCATCATCACAAACGGGTCACCGGGAAAGGTTCCCGGCGGTGGCATGCCGAGTGAGGCGGCGGCGGCCGAGGACGTGGAGAAAGCTTCTTCCCAGCTCCGTTTCCATTCGTCGGCCCAGGAACGGTAGAACGGCAGCCAGTCAGCCATGGCCACATGCTGACACAGCGCGCACCTCACCTCGCAAGGGGCCGGCCTCCCTAATTGACCGGCTTCCGTGACCATCCGGCCCGCCGTTGCCTGCTCCTGCCTACTCCGGCCCGCCGTTACCTGCTCCTGCCTACTCCGGCCTACTCCGGCGCGATGGGCACGTCCTCCAGATCGTCTGGCTGATCCGGCTGCCGGCGGGCCTGGTGTGGCGGTGAGCTGCCAGATGTCGCGGACGATGATCTGGATCGCGCCGGCGGTGGGGATGGCGATCAGCGCGGCGACGAAGCCGCCGAACAGGCCGGCGACCCAGTCGCCGAGCGATGCGCCCACCAGGACGGCGATCAGGACGAGCAGCGGGTTGATCCGGACCGTTTTGCTCATGACGATCGGGTTCAGGACATGATTTTCGATCTGGGTGTAGGCGAGGAAAACCACGAGCGTGACGATCCCGGCGGTGAGCGAGTGCCCGGCCGCGAACAGCACCGTGGGGATGCCAGCCAGCGCGCCCCCGATCATGGGGAGGAAATCGACCAGCGCGACCCACAGCGCCCACAGCAAGGCGAAGGGAACGTCGGTGACGAGCAGCGTGACGAACACCACCGCACCCGCGATCACCGATGTGAGCAGGTTGCCCAGCATGTAACCGGCGATCGAGCGGTTCACCTGCCCGGCGAGCCGCGTATACCGGGCGCCCCGCTCGGCCGACATCAGGCTGAGGATGCCGGTGCGCATCTTGGGGCCCTCCAGGAGCAGGAGCAGGACGAGCACGAAGATGGTCGCCAGCTCTACCACCAGGGACAGCGCGCCCTTGCCCACGGCCAGGGCGGGCTTGCCGAGCGACTGCCCGAAGCTCACGAGCTTGGGCGCGTTCTGCTGCACCCATGCCTGGACGTGATACCGGCGCACCAGGTGACCGAGCCATCCGGTGCCGTTCTGGGCACTGGCCACGTACCCCGGGAGCCGCTGGGCGAAATGAGAGATCCCGTTGATCAGCGGGTAGCCGAAGGCGATGGCCAGCCCGCCGAAGACCAGCGCGGCCCAGACGGTGACGACGGTGACCGCCAGGCCCCGGCGTGGCACAAACCGTTGTCTGCAGCGCGAACACCAGGGGGTTCAGCAGCAGCGCGATGAACCCCGAGATGACCATCAGGAGCAGGACATCCCGCAGCCGGTAGACGGTCTTGCCCAGCAGATAGACGGCGACCACGACGCCGACGGTCGTGAGGATGGTGCGCAGCGGGATGTTCCGTGACTCCGCCGCTTTCCACAGGCGAGTCAGCCGGGTGTCCTGCGGTGGCTCGGAATCCATATGCCAAGCATGACAGCTCCGAGCTCGGCGGTCGCGTACGAAGGGCGGGCGCACAGCTGTACCGGCATATCCGTCACGTCCGCCTGGTGCCAGAATCACAAGAGCCGCAGATATGGGCAGAGCACTGAACCGCCAGGAGAGGAGCCGACATCGTGGACGAGAAGCGGCCGAGGGACGTTGCCGCCCTGGCCGGGCTCCTGCATGAGACGGCCGACCATCACGGCGCGTTTGAGGCGGTGGCCCCACCGCATAACTGGTGGGACTGGTACGCGGCGTACATGGACGCTCGCGAGAGCGGGAGCACCCCGGGGGCGGCTTCCGTGGCCGCCGGGCGCTACATGGCGGACGTCAAGCACATCGTCGTCTGACCCTGGGGCATGATCATTCCTGATGCCACCAGCAACCGACGGAGGTAACGATGAGCTCGAGCCGTGACTATGACGTGATCGTGTTCGGCGGCGGGGCGCCCGGCGAGCACTGCGCCGCGGCGCTGGCCGCGCGCGGGCTGCGCGTCGCCGTCGTCGAGCGGGAACTGGTCGGCGGCGAGTGCTCCTACTGGGCGTGCATCCCGTCGAAGTCGCTGCTGCGCCCGGGCGAGGCGGTGCAGGGCGCGCGCGAGGCGGGCGCGACCGCGCAGGTCGACGTTGCCGGCCGCGCTGGCCTGGCGGGACTTCATGGTGTCGAACTACTCCGACGCCGGCCAGGAGCGCTGGCTGGCGGACCGGGGCATCGCCCTGCTGCGCGGCACGGGCCGGCTGGCGGGCACCGGCGTGGTCGAAGTCGACGGCGTCCGCCACACCGCGGAGCACATCGTCGTGGCGACCGGCTCAGATCCGATCGTGCCTCCGCTCCCGGGGCTTCGTGAGCTTGAGGGCGTGTGGGGCACCCGCGAGGCGACGAGCATGAAGGCTGTCCCGCGCCGCCTGCTCGTGCTGGGTGGCGGGTCCGCGGGCGTCGAGATTGCGCAGATCGTGCGGCGTCTCGGCGGCGAGGCGGTGCTGGTCGAGGGCGCCGACCGGGTGCTTCCCCGCGAGCCTGCGCCGCTGGGCCAGGCGCTCGGCGAGGCCCTGCGCCGGGACGGAATCGAGCTGAGGCTCGGGATGCACGCCACCGCCGCGCGGCGGGACGGCGACGGAGTATGTCCTGGCAGTTCGATGGCGGCACGGACCTGCGGGGCGACCGGCTGCTCGTGGCGACCGGCCGGCGCCCGCGCGTCGAGGGGATCGGCCTGGAGACGGTCGGCGTCGAGGCCGGCCCGCACGGGATCCCGGTGGACGAGCACCTGCGCGCAGGCGAGCGCCTGTGGGCGATCGGCGACGTCAACGGCATCTGGCCGCTGACCCACGTCGGCGAATACGAGGGCGACGTGGTCGCGGCGAACATCGCCGGCGATGCGCGTCCGGCGAACTATGAGGCGGTTCCGCGCGTCACCTACACCGATCCGCAGGCCGCGGCGGTGGGCGCGCCCGAAGCGGACTACAGCGCCACCGCACGGGTGTCAGAGGTCCCCAAGACCGCCACCTACACGCACGCCTACGCCGAATCCAACGGGTTCCTGACGCTGCTGTCCGACGGCGAGCGGCTGACCGGCGCCTACGCGCTCGGTCCCGAAGCCGGTGAGTGGATGCAGCAGGCGACGCTGGCCATCCGCGCGCACGTCCCGCTCGACGTGCTGAGCGACACGATCCAGCCGTTCCCCAGCTTCTCGGGGATCTACGACACCGCCGTCAAGGCGCTTCTCATGGCGATCGCGGACATGCCGCCGGCCGGCCAGCCCGATGGATGCGCAGATGGCGAACCTGCCGCAGTGAGCACCGTGCGGAGGACCGCGTGAATGTCCTGCTCGCCAGCGCGGCTGGTGGCCCGGTCACCGGCCGCGCGCACCACCGATCGGAGGAATCATGACCAGTGCCACCCCTCCTGTTCCCGCGCGGCACGAACCGGAACTGGCCGGGCAGACCGTCGTCGTGATCGGCGGCAGCTCGGGCATCGGGTTCGAGACAGCCCGGCGCGCCCGGGCCGAGGGTGCCCAGGTCATCCTCACCGGCCGCAATCCTGACCGGCTGAGGCAAGCGGCCGCCGAACTCGGCGCGCAACGTACCGCGGCCTTCGACGCCACTGACGCGGCTTCCGTGGCACGGTTCTTCGGCGACCTGCCCGCACCGATCGACCACGTGATGGTCACGGCCGGCGGCCCGACCTACGGGCCCCTGCTCGAGATGGACGCGGCCCAGGTGCGCGGCGCGATGACCGATCACATCGTGCTGGGGCTCGAGGTCGCGCGCAACGCCGTCGGCCTCATGCGGCCGGGAGGCACGCTGCTGCTGATGGGCGGCACCGGCGGGCGGCGCGTCGTGCACGGCATCGGCATCGTCTCCGCCGCCACGGACGCGCTGCCCCCGTTCGTGGCGGCCCTCGCGCTCGAGATCGCGCCGGTCCGCGTCAACCTCATCGCCGCCGGCTTCGTCGACACCCCGTTGTCGGCTTCGCTGCTCGGCGGCCAACTCGAGGAGCGCCGGAAGGAACTGCGCGCGACGCTCCCGATCGGCCGCGTCGTCAGCCCCGCCGACGTTGCCGCGCTCGCCGTCCACATCATGACCAACACCGCGCTCACCGGCGCGACGTACGACATCGACGGTGGGCAGCAGTTCGTCTCCTAAGCTGACGGTCCTACGCTGACGGCTGGCTCAGTGCGGACGAGGTCGTGGTGACCCGTGCTGGCGGTGCCGATGCGCACCGCGTGGAACGGATCATCCAGATAGCACCTGCCCGGCCCCTTCACAAGCCGCGTTCGATGGGCAGGACGCCCTGGTCAGCAGCCTTCACCAGGGAGGCATGGTCCGCCTCGGTCTGGTCGGCGTACAGTCGCGCGAACCGGGCCAGGGCAACGTCCAGGCGGTCGGAGGAGCCGGCGTAACCGACGATCATGGATGCGCCGCTCGTGCGGGCATGCCCCTTGGCCAGCAGGTGCCCGATGATCCCGGCGTAGTCGGCCAGCGCCGCGCCGTCGATGGAGTCCAGGGCGACGGTGCCTTTCATGTTCCTGAACTGGCGGACGTAATACTGATGCTCGCCCACGGTGGCCCAGCCCAGCAACGGATCGCTCACCGTCTGCAAGGCCTGCTGGTACTCAACGACCCGCTGGCCCTGGTGGGCGTGCCAGGCCGACTCACCGTGGACGTAACGGGCCAGAACTGACCGGCGCGCCTGCTTCAGCTGCAGGAACACAACGTCATCAGGGCTGCTGCCTTCGAGCAGCGCGACGTACGCGCGCAGTCCGACGCTGCCGACGCCCACCACCTTGTGGGCAACATCGATCAGGGTGTAGCCCCCCAGCGCCCTTCGCCAGTGCGGGGCAAGGGTTTCCAGATATTCATCCAGCCCCCGCGCGACCTGATCAGCCTCGGCGTAGCTGACCCGGGTGATCAGCGGGAAGTCCTCCACGATGCGGCGTTTCCCATCCCGTTCACTGGTGAATCTGGGGAGCGCCCGGTCGCTGGTTCTCCGCCGGGCGCGGGCCGCGGCCCGTTTGATCTCGGCCCGCAATGACGTGTCGCTCGTGCTCTGATGCAGATGGTCGACGTCGAGGCGCTGGTAGGACCGGGCCAGCAGCGCGGTTGAGGCGAGAGCCCGCACCTCGCCGCGGTACCCGGCGACGCAGCGCAGCACCGCCGATTCACACTCCTGCTCGCTTGCGCCATTCTGGCGGCCCGCGACCCAGATGCTCGCCACCAGCCGGCGAAGATCCCACTCCCATCCGCCGGGGTGCGCCTCATCAAAGTCGTTCAGGTCAATGACAAGATCCCGTTCGGGGGACGCGTAGAAGCCGAAGTTGCCCATATGGCAGTCACCGCAAATCACCGGGGTGATACCGGTCGACGGCAACCGGGCCACGTCCTCCGCCATCACGATCGCGGCGCCGCGCATGAAACCGTACGGGGAGGCGGCCATCCGCCCCACGCGCACGGGAACCAGCCAGTCGAGCCGGCCGCGATGCGACTCGGTGATCAGCCGCACCGGGTCGGGCCGGTCGGCCGGCGGGGACCAGTCACCCAGCGAGCTGCGCGGAACCTGCCGCCGGAGCTGCTTTGCCGATCCGGTACCGGTCGCGCCGCAACGTTGATTGCTGGCGTAGTGACGTAAACGCGGCGCTGTCGGCTGAGGCGAGGACGACATGACCGTGCGCAGGAGCGCCTGGGCTGGTTGCCTGAGTCATGCTCTTCTCCAACCGTGCGGGCCGTGCCCGGGATGGCAGCGTGCGGTGTCACTGAGGCATCTAGAACTCTTCCTTCCCTCATCAGCCCGTCCTGACCAGGCCGGCGACATCGTTCATGACGCCAGCGGGGCCGCCGCGCGGCATAGGCTCCGACTGGCTGCGCCGCACATCCGAGCGGCGCACACCGAGGCGGGAGGCGCCGATGAGTGATCCCGGAGACCTGCTGCTGTCGGTCCGCGGTGAGGCACGGCAGATGGTGGCGCCCGACTCGGCCACGGTGGTGGCCACGATCGCGGTGCCGCGGGGAGCGAAGGCGGAGGCGCTGCGGGCGGCCGCCGCGGACCTGGACAGCCTCACCGCCGATCTCGCGGCGCGGGGCGGCGTAGCGCTCGACGCCGGCACCGGGCGGCGCCCTTTGACGTGGTCGGCGCGGTCGGCGACGACCCACGAGGAACGCGCCGAGGACAGCCGGACCGGGCGTTACGAGCCAACCGGGCGGGTGACCGCGGTGGTAGAAGTCATGATCACCGTGCGGGCCTTTGACCTGCTGGACGCGCTCGGCGCCGTCCTGGCCAGCCACGAAACGGTCAGCGTGCACCAGGTCACCTGGCACGTCGACTGGGACAACCCCGGCTGGCACGACGTGCGGGCGGCAGCCATCCAGGACGCCATCGGGAAGGGCCGCGATTACGCCGCCGCGCTCGGAGGGACCCTGCGCAGCGTGCAGCACATCGCCGACGCCGGGCTGCTCGGCGGCGACAACGCCCAGCCCCGGTTCACGGGCGGCGTGGCGGCGCGGGCGTTCAGCACGGGGCGGCGGGGAGCCCGATACGCCCTCGCTTGATCCGGTCCCCCAGGAGCTGACCGCCATCATCGAAGCCCGCCTCACCGCGGACGGCGTGTCCTTGCCCGCGCAGTGATGGTCCCCGTCCGCCCCGAAAATAGCGGTATCGCCGGGCACACCCGCATCGCGGCGTGGTGACACCGCGTGTCCGCTATTTCACGCCGGAACCGGCGTCCGGAGCGGCACCCAACCATGGGCAGACTTTTGGTCAATCTGCGGCGGGAGGGCGTCCAGGCGGCGCCGGAGTTGCCCCGGAGACCGCGGCCGACCTGGGGGCTGGAAGCTCGACTACCCTCAGTCACAGCGGTCCGATCTCACCATCGGCGCTGTCCTGCAGGTCCTGGCGACGGTGCACAGCCGGCCCTGAGCCCCGGGCGGCAGCGGACGGCCCGGGTTTCATAGCTGACTCAGAGGTTGGCCGCAGCGGATACGAAATTTGCTACGCGACACATATGAGGTGACATCAATCGCTTCCCGGGTGAGACCTGCCCTGGTGCCAGTGGCCGTGCCGGTAGGCACGCCGACGGTACGCACGCCAGTGCGCCGCGGAGGGCACGCCGTGCGGCGATCCGGCGTGACCACGTTCGCGCGGGGGCGCCAGGCCCAGGCGGGCCCGGCTCCGGGCGCGCCGGCCGCTCCGGCCCGCGCCCGCCCGGCCGCTGTCCTGGCGGTGATCGCGGCGGGAGGTCTCGCCGCGATCGCCTTGTGGTGGACCGGCACGCCCCCCATTCACGGGCTGGGTGACTGGCTGACCAACGCCGGGCGCCTTACCGGGCTGGCCTGCGGGTACGGCGTGGTGGTCCTCGTCGCGCTGATGGCGCGGCTCCCGCCGCTCGAACGCGGTATCGGCGCGGACCGGCTGGCGCGCTGGCACGCGATGGGCGGCCGTTACATCGTCAGCCTGGTGGTCGTGCACGCCGTGCTCATCACCTGGGGCTATGCGGTGACCGCGCACACCAACGTGATCAGCCAGACGAAAACGCTGCTGGTGAGCTATCCGGACGTGCTCGCGGCGACGTTCGGCGGCCTGATGCTGGTCGGGGTCGGGATCAGCTCCGCGCGTGCCGCGCGTCGGCGCCTCCGCTACGAGACGTGGTACTACCTGCACTTCTACACCTACCTGGCGGTCGCGCTGGCGTTCAGCCACCAGTTCGCGATTGGCGCCGAGTTCATCTCGAACCTCGGGGCGCGGATCGTCTGGGGCGCCATGTACGCGGGCGTGGGCGCGGCGATCGGCTGGTACCGGTTCGTCACGCCGGCCCGCCAGGCGGCGCGGCACCAGCTGCGCGTGCTGTCGGTCCAGCCGGAAGGACCGGGCGTCGTCAGCATCGTGATCACCGGCAGGCACCTGGACGAGCTGCGCGCCGAAGCCGGGCAGTTCCTCCGGTGGCGGTTCCTGACCCGCGGCCTGTGGTGGACCTCCCTGCCGTATTCGCTATCCGCGCCGCCGCGGCCGGATCGGCTGCGCATCACCGCCAAGCAGCTCGGCGGGCACAGCCACGCCCTGGCCGCGCTGCGGCCTGGTACCCGCGTGCTCGCCGAAGGACCATACGGCGCGCTCACCGCCGCGGCCCGGCGACAGCGCAAGGTGCTGCTGATCGCCGGCGGCGTCGGCATCACCCCGCTGCGTGCGCTATTCCAGGCGATCCCGGCCGGGCCCGGCGACCTGGGGCTCATCTACCGGGTCAGCAGCGACAGTGACGTGGTGTTCCGACGTGAGCTCGAACAGCTCGCCCGGCAGCGCGGCGCGCAGCTGTGGATCATCAGCGGCCGCCGCGCGGACCTCGGCGGGGATCCGCTGACCCCGGCGGCGCTCACCACGAACGTCCCCGACCTGGCCCGGCGCGACGTTTACCTGTGCGGGCCGCCCGGCATGACCGCCGCCGTCACGCAGGCGCTGCGAGCCGCGCGCGTGCCAGCACGGCAGATCCACCACGAATCCTTCGAGTTCTGACCGTCCGGAAGGCATTGCCCGCCATGCGCCGCATCATCCTCGCGATCGTCAGCACGACCGCCGCCCTGGTCTTCCTGCTGACCTTCAAGACGCACAGCGTCAGCTCGGTCACCGCGCCACCGGCTGCGGTCGGCACGCCCAGCGCCAGCACCGGCAGCGGTTCGGGCACCTCCGGCGGGACGGGCACCAGCAGCGGCGCCGCCCCCACCCCGAGCAGCACGCCCAGCAGCGGCGGCACCGGCGGCACCGGCGGCACCGGCACTGGCGGCACCGGCACCGGCACCGGCAGCAGCGGCGGCACGACCTCCGCGGCGAAGACCGTGACCGGCGACGCCGCCGACACCATATACGGGCCCGTCCAGGTGCAGATCACGGTCAAGAACGGCAAGCTCACCGCGGCAAACGCTACCGTTTATCCCACCAACACCCCACGTGACGCGCAAATCAACGCCTTCGCCATCCCGCAGCTCGAGCAGGAGACCGTCGCCGCCGGCAACGCGAACATCGACGCGGTCTCCGGCGCCACCTACACCTCCAACGGCTACATCGCCTCCCTGCAGAGCGCCCTGAGCAAGGCGGGCATCTGACGCCTTACCCGTCCGGCCGCCCGCGGCAGCGGATCGCGATCGCGCCGCCCCTGCTCCGATCCCTATGCCCCAAAGCCGCTCCACGTTCCTGGCGTAAGGCGGCACCGCAGTGGCCTCGTGCTGGCCTGTAATGCCTCCGGATGAGAATCTTCCTGGCGAACCGGATCGAAGCTCAACGCCGCCTGGGCCGGATCAACGCGCTCCATGCGCGGCGATCGGCGGCGCATTTCGGCCCGGTCACGCTCGTGGAGAGCGTGGGATCTCCCGGCGCAGAAACGGCCTGAGGTCCTTCTCGGTATACCCGCCGTCGGCCAGGCCCGCGCGTTGCTCGAAGATGTTTCTGGCCCCGGAGTCGCCGGTCAGCACCCAGGACAGCGCCGCCGCGGTCCCGTACAGCGGCAGCATGGCCAGGCCCCCGCAGCACGCGTACTGGGTGGCGTGCCGCGCCTCATGCCGGAACAGCCGCGCGTTGCCGGTGAACTCAGCGTGGCCGAGCTTGGTGACCAGGACGTTGCCCAGGCAGAACGCCGACGCCGCGGGGAGCGGCAGCCGGTAGCCGGGACCGGCGAGCAGCCCCTCTCCCGCCGGGCGCAGCCTCGCGCCGCCGGCGGTGGCGACCAGGATGCCCGCGAGCGTCGAGCCGTTCAGCAGGTTGACGGCCAGCCGCAGCCGGTGACCCTGGCCCATAGAGCTCCTCAGATCCGGCGCTGGCACGTTCCGCATGCCTGCGTGGCGGTGATCCTGGCCCGCAGCATGACGGAGATCTCATCGTCCCATTCCTTCGAACGCGCTCCTGTGCCCGTGCGCTGGCCGGCGCCATCGACCTGACCATTTTCCGCCAGGGGCTCAATGCCGGACCGGGTCTCCGATGTGGCGGCCGCCCGGTCCGGGGCGCATAGTAAGAGGCATGGCACGCGATGGCCGCCATCCAGTCTGGTCCGGGTTGATCGCCCCGTTCGGCTGGATTCGTGATCGCTTCCGGCGCCGGGGCGGCGGGATACCGCCGGCGGGCGTCCGCGAGCCGCGCCGCCCCACACCCACGCTCCCGGCCGGTGCGGTGGCCCTCGACGAGCCCCGTACCCGTACCCGTACCCGCCGGGTCAGGCTGACCAGCCGGCGCGACAAGTCCCGGGGCATTACGGGCCGGCCGGGTGACCGGATGGCCGGGTCGTGAGGTAACGGAACGGGACGAGGTCCCCGGGCGCCGGATCAGCGGTAGGACTGCACGCCCTCCGCGAGGCGGTCCAGGGCCGCCAGCGTCTCGGCTTCGGGCATGGTGGGCAGCATCAACGCCACCCGCTCGACGCCGGCCTCCGCGAAGCGGCCTGCCGACTCCGGGCCGGACGGGCCGAAAACCGTGCACGGGACGTGGCCGCGCCCGTTGTCGGCCAGCCACTGCCGGACCTCGCGGATGCGCTCCGGCCTGGTGTGCCCGCGGGGCAGCCATTCGTCGCCGTACCGCAGCAGCCGGTCCAGCGCGGCCTCGCTCTCCCCGCCGATGACGATGGGCGGATGCGGGCGCTGAACGGGCTTGGGCCAGGAGTACGCGGGGCCGAACGACACGTACGTGCCGTGGAACTCGGCCTGGTCCTTGGTCCACAGCTCCTTGAGCGCGGCGAGCTGCTCGTTCATCAGCGGCCCGCGGGTCGCCGGGTCGACACCATGGTCGCGCATCTCCTCGCGGTTCCAGCCGACGCCCACGCCGAACATGAACCGGCCGCCGGACAGCAGGTCGAGGCTGGCCACCTCCTTGGCCGTGTGGAACACGTCCCGCTGCGGGAGCAGCGCGATGCCGGTGCCGACCAGGAGGTTCGTGGTCGCCGCGGCGGCGGCGGTCAGGAGCACGAACGGGTCAAGGGTCCGGTAGTAGACGCGCGGCAGCTCGCCGCGGCCCGGGTACGGCGTCTCCCGGCTGGCCGGGATGTGCGAGTGCTCGGCCACGAACAGCGAGTCGAACCCCCGCTCCTCCAGGGCACGGCCCAGCGGGCCGGGCCGGATTCCCTCGTCGGTCACGAACGTCGCGATCCCGAACTTCATGGTGACCGCCGCCTTTCTGCCTCTGGTTCCGATCTGGGCCCGCACGGCCCGGAACTAACTGATGCCGACCAGCTGGAGGACGTCGTCGCCGGGCAGCGGGCCGTCGGTGAACGCCGTGACCTCGATGCCGGCTCACCGTCCCGGGTGACCAGGCTCTCGCGCAGGCTGGCCCCGGTCATGCCGGACACCGAAAGCTGAAGGACCATCTCCAGCGGCTGCCGCACCTCGATCGCCAGGCGGCTGCCGACGTGGCGGCGGGGCATATCGTCCACGGCGACCAGTATGGTGGGCCGCCGTCAGCCGCCGCCGGCCGGGCCCGCGACCTGCAGCCGTCCCTGGCGCCAGCGGATCTCCCGCAGGTCCCGTACCACGAAGTCGGGACGCGCGGACCGGGCCCGCTCTCCCACCCCGATGACGGTGCCGGCTCCCGCGGCGCGGCCCGCCGCGATGCCCGCCGCGCTGTCCTCGATCACGATCGTCTGTTCCGGCGGGAAGCCCAGCCGGGCCGCCGCGGCCAGGTAGCCGTCGGGCGCGGGCTTACCTGCGGCCACGTCCTCCGCCGGGATCAGGACGGACGGCTCGGGTAGCCCCGCCCCGGCCAGGCGGGCCAGAGCCAGGGGTTCGCACCCCCGAGGTGACGACCGCCCAGCGATCGGGCGGCATGCCGCGCAGCAGGACGCCCGCGCCGGGAACCTGGGCAATCGTGGCGGCGTCCGCGAGTTCGAGCGCGTCGATCAGGCGCTGCGCCGCCGCTTGGCCCGGCCCGGGGATGAGCAGGCGGACGGTGTCGCCGGACCGGCGCCCGTGCGCCATGTCCAGCACCTCGTGTGGGGGCAGCCCGTACTCGTCGGTCCAGCGGCGCCAGGCTCGTTCGACGCTGGCATCGGAGTCCACCAGCACCCCGTCGCAGTCGAACAGAACGCCTTGCCCGTCGGCGTCCTGCCAGATCAGGCCCTCCCGCCGGATGGTCACCCGCCCCACGCTAACCCCGCGCCAGGCTCCCCCAGCAGCGGGCCGCCCCTCCGGGCCGGAACCTCCGATGCGGGCAGCCATGGCGGGGCGAGGAGGGGGAGGCTGGTAAGTGGGCGAGGGGGGAGGGAAGGGGCTTGCGCATGAGGTAGGTGAGGCCGAAGCCGGTCTCGCTTTCGCGCAGATCGGTATAGCCGAGCGCGAGATAGAAGGCGTGTGCCGTGATGCTGGCCGCGGTTTCCATGTGATCGTGGCCCTCGTCCGCCGCCTGCTGTTCGGCGTGCCGCATGAGCTGGCGCCCGATGCCGCGCGCGGCCCAGCGGGGGTCGACGAACATCGTGAAGACCATGTTCCGCTCGCGGGAGACCGTGCCGGCCAGCACGGCGTCGCATTCCGCGATGTAGATGTGGCGCCGGCGGGCCAGCCCGGCGAACTGCGCGGCGGTGTAGGAGGCGCACAGCCCGGCGATGACGTCGGCCGGGTAATCCCGGCTGTTCACCTCGACCAGGCAGCGCTGGACGAGCCCGGCGAGTTGCTCCGCGTCGCCGGCCGCGTAAGGTCGGATCCAAGCCCGCGCCGCACGAGGAGCCATGAGAGCAGTATGACCGGCCGCGCAGGGCCGGATCCCGGGGCCGCGCCACAAGAGGCCTCCAGCCGCGCAGGACCGGATCCGGGGGCCACGGCACAGGAGGGTCCATGAGATCAGGGTGGCCGGCCGTTGCGTGGGAAGGGTCAAACTGTCCAGAGGACAAACGTCCCGCGGTTGTCAGGCCGCTTGACTCTTCGGTCACGTGGGCCACCATGGTCCGGTAATAGGGAAAGCAACGGCTGGCTTTGGTGGCGTTTGCCCTCCGAAGTAAGCCATTCGGAATTCACGGACGAGAAGGACGTGATCATTGTGACGGCTGAAGCGTCCACTGACCAGACCCTGAATGGAAAACCCACGAAAACTGGGTCGGCGACCGGACCAGCAACCGAATCGGCGAAAGGGCCGACGAGCCAGAACAGTGCTGAGGCAGCAGCCGCCCCTCTTGATTTGTTTCTGCCCGACGCCGCGGTGGGCATGCTGCGCCGGTTCGGCCCGGATTCGGCCACGACGCGCTGGGCGCTCAAGCTGGCCAGCAATCCCGGCGCGGTGATCCGCCGGGTCACCCAGCTGACCGCCGACCTGGCCGCCATCGCGGCCGGCAACTCGGAGATCGAGCCGCCGCGCCGGGACCGCCGGTTCGCCGACACGGCGTGGAAGGGCAACCCCATGCTCTGGCGCACGGTCCAGACCTACCTGGCCCTCGGCAAGACCGCCGAGGGGCTGCTCGACGACGCGGACCTGGACTGGAAAGACAACACGAAGATGACGTTCATCCTGATGAACCTCATCGCCGCGTCCGCGCCGAGCAACAACCCGTTCATCAACCCGCTCGCGTGGAAGGCCTTCATCGACACCGGTGGCCTGAGCGTCGTCCGCGGTGTGCGGGCGTTCGCCGGCGACATGGCCTCGGCCCCGCACATCCCGAAGATGGTGGAGCCGGACGCCTTCACCATCGGCAAGGACATCGCGATCACGCCGGGAGCGGTGGTGTCGCGCACGGACATCTACGAGCTCATCCAGTACAAGCCGAGCACGCCGACCGTGCACCAGTACCCGCTGCTGATGGTCCCGCCGATGATCAACAAGTACTACATCACCGACCTGGCGCCCGGCCGCAGCATGCTGGAGTACTTCGTCTCGCAGGGATACCAGGTGTTCGTCATCTCCTGGCGCAACCCCACCGCGCACGAGCGCAACTGGGATCTCAACACCTACGGCGGGGCCATGGTCGACGCGATGCAGACGGCCCGGGAGATCACGAAATCCCCCAAGGTCAACGTCATCGGCCTGTGCGCCGGCGGCATCATGTCCTCGATGGTCAGCGCGCACCTCGCCACCATCGGGCAGCTGGACCAGATCTCCACCCTGGCCCTGGGCGTGACGCTGCTCGACATGACGCGGGCCGGCACGACGATCTCGCTGATGAGCGAGGGCACCGCCGACGTGTCGAAGCTGGCGTCCAGGGTCAAGGGCTACATGGACGGCAGCTCGCTGGCGGAGGTCTTCGCCTGGCTGCGGCCCGACGACCTGGTTCTGGAGCTACTGGGTCAACAACTACCTGCAGGGCAAGCCGCCGCCGCCGTTCGACATCCTGTACTGGAATGCCGATACCACCCGGATGCCCGCCGCGCTGCACCGCGACTTCATCAACATCGGGATGTCCAACGGGCTGGTCACCCGGGGAAGGTGCACCATGCTCGGCAGCCCCGTCGACCTGTCCAAGATCAACCTCGAGACCTACGTCGTGGCCGGTGTCGACGACCACATCGCGCCGTGGAAGGCGGCCTACCGCGCCACCCAGTTGCTGGGCGGCACGCACCGGTTCGTGCTCTCCAACAGCGGCCACATCGCCGCCATGGTGAACCCGCCCAGCAACCCCAAGGCCACCTTCCGGATCGGGCCGAACGAGAACCGGGAGTACCACCAGTGGCTGGACGAGGCCGAGACGGTCCAGGGCAGCTGGTGGCCGGACTACACCGCCTGGATGGAAAGCCGCAGCGGCGGCACGAAGGATGCCCCGCGCCGGCTGGGCAGCGCCAAGTACCCGGCGCTGGATCCCGCGCCGGGCACCTACGTGCTCGAGCGATAGCAGCCGGCGGGGCGGCCCGGCACCGGGTGGAGGCCCGGTGCCGGGCCGCGGCATGCTCCGGATCGGCCTGGGCCGGATCGATTGGCGGGCCACGGCAGGGTGCGGGCCGCCGGAAGGTGCGGGCCGGTTACGGGTTGCCGTTGCAGCGGAACGGGCCTGGCCAGGAGGATGACTCCCGGCCAGGCCCGTTACGAATCAGGATCTAAAGGAATGTAACGACGGCGGGGCTAGCCTTCGCGGAACTGCACGCCGAACCCGCCCCGCGGATAGTGCCACTTCAGCGCGCCAGGCGCGGCGACCGCCAGGCACGTCCCGCACTCCAGGCAGGCCGCGTACTCCACCGAGATGGTCCCGTCGGGTTCCTCGGCGTAAACGTGGGCCGGGCAGCAGGCGACCAGGGCCTTGCCGGTTCCGGTGGCCTTGGCGATCTCCTGGTTGACCTCAATGTGGGACTCTTCCTCATCGAGGTTGAACCGGTTCTTCGTCAGCCGCTCGGGGACAGACAGAGGTTTCATAGTGCACGCACTCCTGCGATGCCGTCGCTGATCAGTTGCCTCGTCTTCAGCGGTGACTGCGCCAGGGCCCGGCGCGCGACGCTGAGCAGATGCCGGCGGGGCCTGGTGTCGAGGCTGAAGGCGCCGTACAGGACGTTGGCCAGCAGCTCGCCGTACTCCTTGTACATGCGCTCGTGCTCGAGGAAGGCGGGGGCCTTCGCGTAGGTCTTCATGTCGCGCCCGGCGTAGGACGCGAAGAACTTCTCCCGGTACCCGGCCAGGCCCGCCTTGGACGTGTCGCCCTTGGTCAGCGCGGCGCCGATGCCGTCGGCGGCGGCGATCGCCGAGGCGACCGCGAGGTCCATGCCGCGCACGGTCAGGCCGGTGTTGAGGGTGAGGCCGGCTGCGTCGCCGACGACCACCATGCCGTCCATCGTGATCTCGCCGATCATCGCCATGCCGCCCTCGGCGACCAGGTGACAGCCGTACTCGGACAGCTCGCCGCCCTCCAGGTACGGCGCGATGTACTTGTGCTCGAGGAAGTGGTCGAAGATGTCGGTGACGACCTTCTTCTTGGCGGTCAGGTCGTCCAGGCGCACCACGATGCCGATGGACAGCGAGTCGGTGTTCGTGTAGAGGAAACCGCCTCCGCCCACACCCTCGGTGCAGTCGCCCACGACGGCGAGCGCCGCGCCCTCGTCACCGGTCAGGTTGAACCGCGCCTCGATCGTCTCCCGGGGCAGCGATACGACCGACTTGACGCCGACCGCCAGGTGGTTCGGCGGGTCCTTGTGCCGGAGCCCGACGTCCCTGGCCAGGAACGAGTTGACGCCGTCCGCCGCGACGACCACCCGGGCCCGCAGTTCGTCGTCGCCGGCCTGCACGCCCACGACGCGCTTGCCGGTGGCGCCGTTGCTGGCCTTCGCCCCGGCCGCGGCGGGCGCGTCCTCGGTCAGCACGCGGTCCACGCGGACGCCCGGCATCACGATGACGCCGGCCTCCTCGCATTTTTCGGCCAGCCAGGCGTCCAGCTTGGCCCGCAGGACCGTGACCGCGTTGACCGGGTCGGCCAGCCGGCTGTCCTGATAGTCGATGCCGACGCTGCTGCCGGCGTTGAGGAAGGAGACGCAGTTGCGGGTGATCCGGCGTTCTATCGGGGCCTCGGTCAGGAAGTCGGGGAAGACCTCCTGGATACCCCGGGAGTACAGCACCCCGCCGGACAGGTTCTTCGCCCCGGGTTGCTCGCCGCGCTCGATCAGCAGGACCGAACGCTCCTGCTGAGCGAGCTGGTAGGCGGTGACGCAGCCGGCGATGCCGCCGCCGACCACGATGACATCGAAGTCGGGCTCCGCTGTTTCAGTCATGTCGCACCGTTATCCGAGGGCCTTGGTGATCTCGCCCACCAGGTCGTAGAGGTCGCCGACGAGGCCGTAGTCCGTCTGGCTGAACACCGCGGCGTTCGGGTCGGAGTTGATCGCCACGATCGTCTCCGCGCCCGTCACGCCGACCATGTGCTGCAGCTGGCCGGAGATCCCGATGGCGAGGTAGATCTGGGGGGAGATCCGCGCGCCGGAACTGCCGATGTAGCGGTCCTTGCCCATCCAGTTCAGGCCCTCGGCCACCGGGCGCGAGCAGGCGATCTCGGCCTTGAGTGCCGCGGCGAGCTTCTCGATCAGTGCGAGGTCTTCCTTGGCCTTGAGGCCACGGCCGACGCCGATCACCCGCTGCGCCGCGTTCAGGTCGACTTCCTCGAACTCCGACATCACGGTCTCGAGGACGGTGATGCCGTACGGCGTCGCGGTGACCTCCTCGATGGGCACGCCGGCGCCGCTGGCGGCCGGAACGGAGCCGCCGTCAAGCAGCAGGGCCACCGGCCCGGATATCTCGACGGTCTCCTCGGAGATATCGCCGTACACGGCGTTGACGACCGTGACCGTGTTCGCGCCGACGGTTACCGAGCGGAAGCCGGTCAGCACGGAGGCATGCAGCGCGGCGGTGGCGGCACCGAGCAGCACCCGGTCGCCGGGGTTACGCCCGCCGAGTACGACGCGCGGCGGGTCGGCCGCGACCGCGGCCGCGAGGGCCGGCGCGCTGGCTTCGGCGGGCAATCCGTCCGGCGTGCCGCACCAGACGACCCGTCGACGCCGCTGGCCGCGACGGTCTCGGCGACCGCCTGGACGAAGTCGGCCTCATCCCGCAGGCCGTCGAGGAGACGGTCGGCGATCGCCTCCACCGCCGGTCGCATGGCGGCGACGCGGCGAGCGGTGAACTCGCGGGCCACCAGGCCGCGCACCCGCGTGTGGTCCGGCGGGTTGGTCATGAGCAGGCTCTCGAACATGAGACTGAGCGCCGGGCGGTCCCGCCAGTCGGGAAACCCGGAGGCCTCGAGCAGCCGCCCTGGGTTCTTGCGCAGTCGCGGCTCGCGCAGCAGCGCCGAGCACTCCCGGTAGCCGGTCACGATCAGCGCGTCGCCGGGGGCGGCGAGCGCCGGGCCGAGCCGGCGCAGGCGTGCGTAGATGGGGTAGGGGTCGGCCTGACCGGCGGACGTCGACAGCTCGGCCATGAGGTTGGGCACGGTCGTGTCGCCGAGGTCGGCGGTCATGGTGTGGGTCGTCTCGAGCATCCGGTCACCTGAGAGGGTCGAAGTGAGGTCAACGGCTGGGTCCCAGCCTGGCGCTAAACCGGTGTGACGCACATCGACCATTCACCTCGTCTTCGGCATCCCATGTTTACGTGCGTGTGCGAGATGTTTACGTCCCGGGGCGGCTCTTTAGACGACGAGCGATCCGGTTTAGAATCGCTTGCTGGGGTACCGCGGCTCACCCCGGGCGCCGCGCACCGTTCCGCATGACCGGACACCAGCACGCTCAGCTCACCGACGAGCCGGATCCCCTGGGGAACCTTCCTGTCCAGATCACCCAGCTGCTCGGCCGCCAGAGCGCGCTCGAGGAGCTGGCGGCTGTGCTGTGGCGGACGCGCCTGCTGACCCTCAGCGGCCCCGGCGGTGTGGGCAAGTCGCGTCTGGCGGCGGCGCTCGCCGAGCACGTGCGGGCCGACTTCGTCGGCGGCGCCTGGTGGGTCGATCTCGCCGATCTGACCGACCGCGTCGACGCCGCCCGCGTCGGCACGAAGGTGGCGGCGATCCTGCTGCCGGGTGAACAGCTCAACGATCCCGTCGCTGCCGTCGCCCGGCAGCTGGCGCCCTCGGCGCTGCTCGTCCTCGACAACTGCGAGCAGATCGCGACCGGCACGGCGCGGCTCGTCATCGACCTCCTGGCGCGGGCGCCGGCATTGCGGGTGATCGTGACCAGCCGCCAATCGCTGGGGATCCCGGGGGAGCAGGTGTGGCGGGTTCCCGGGCTGGCGATCGAGAATGGGCGCGACGGCGGTGGGGGCGCCCACGGCGCCCACGGCGACCACGGCGCCCGGGACGGCCGGCCGGCGGGCGCGGTCGCCCTGTTTGCCCGGCGGGCCCACGAGGCCGCGGGCACGGTCGAGCTCGATCTCCCTGAGGCGCGGGCGGCGGTCGTCGAGATCTGCGAGCTGCTCGACGGACTCCCGCTGGCCATCGAGCTGGCCGCGGCCCGCCTGTCGGTGCTGAGCGTCGAGCAGATCGCCGAACGGCTGCGCCGGGACTCGTCGCTCCTGCGCCAGACGAGCCGGGCCGCCCCGGGCCGTCACCGCACGCTTGAGGACACCCTGGAGTGGAGCCATCAGCTGCTGTCGGGCCCGGAGCAGCGCCTGTTCCGGCGGTTGGGTGTCTTCCGCGGCCCGTTTTCCCTGCGCGCCGCCGAGGCGGTGTGCGCCGACGACCTCCTCGCCGCCGACGAGGTCCTCGATCTGCTCAGCCTGCTCATCGACCAGTCCCTCGTCCAGGTGGTGGAGAGCCCCAGTCTCCCGCGCTATCGCCTGCTGAGCACATTGCGCCGCTACGCGCTCTCCAAGCTCGAGGCCAGCGGCGAGCTGGAGGCGACCGTCGCCCGGCACGCCGAGCATTACCATGAGATGGGCGTGCGCGCCCGGGTCGGGCTGGCCGGCGCCGACCAGGTCATGTGGGTGGAGGGCCTGGCACTGGATCACGACAACCTCGCCGACGCCCTGGGCTGGCTGTTCGCCCATGCGCCGGCCCGGGCGGCCGAGCTCGTCTCGGCGCTGTGGCCGTTCTACTACCAGCGCGGCTACTACGACGAGGCGCGGGGATGGTTCGAGCAGGCCCTGGCCGCCGTCGACCGGCTCCCGGCCCCGGCTCTCACCGACGCTCTGCTCAAGGCGGGCGAGGTCGCGTTCCTGCAGTGCGACTACCAGGTCGCCAGGGCGCACCTCCACCGGGCCCTCGATCTGCTCGGCGACGACCCGGCGGACCCGCGGGCGGAGGCGATCGCCCGGCAGCGGCTGGGATCGATCGCCCGCGAGCAGGGACGCTACGACGAGGCGCGGCGCCTGCACGGCGAGAGCCTGGCGATCTGGCGGCGGCTCGGAGAGGCTGACGGCGTGGCCTCCTCGCTCAACTACCTGGCGTTCGTCGCCTGGCTGTCCGGCGATTTTCCGGAGGCCGAGGCGCCGGGGCTCGAGGCGCTGACGACCTTCCGGCGGGCCGGCAACCTGCGCGACGTCGCCGTGACGCTCGTCTCCCTGGGGGCGAGCGCGCTGTACCGGGGGGAGTCCGACCTCGCCGCCGAGCGACTCAACGAGGCGCTGACGATCTCCCGCCGCCTCGGCTTCCAGGAGGGGGTGGCGTGGTCGCTCAACGAGCTGGCGGTTCTCGCCCGCCGCCGGCGGCGCACGTCGGCCGAGCCGGAGATCATGCTCCGCGACGCGCTGGTCGTCCACCAGCAGCTGGGGGACCGGTGGCGGATGGCGAGCGTGCTGGAGGAGATCGGCGGCGCCGTGCTGGCTCGGCGCGACGCGTCACTGGCCGTGCGCCTGCTCGCCTGCGCCTCGGCGCTGCGCGAGCGGATCGGCACCCCGGTCCCGCCCGCGGAGGTGCCGGATCTGGAGGCGGCGATCTCCCGGCTGCACCGCCAGCTGACCGCGGCCGGGTTCGCATCGGCGTGGGCGGAGGGGCGGGGGCTGGAGGCCGAGCACGCCGTCGCGCTGGCCGTGGAGGCGGTCAACGCGCTGGGGGAGGGCGCGGTGACGGCGGCGGGCCAGGAGATCGCGCCGATCCTGACCCCGCGGGAGCTCGCCGTGCTGGAGCTCGTCAGCCAGGGTCACACCAACCGCGAGATCGCCGGCGCCCTGTACATCAGCCCCAGCACCGCGGGCGTCCACGTCTCCAACATCCTGCGCAAGCTGGGAGCCAAGCGGCGGGTCGACGCCGCCGGGCGCGCGCACGCGCTGGGGCTGCTGCCGTCCGCCTGACTGGCACGGTTTGCGCCCAACCGAGCCCCGGGTAGGCGACCGGGGTGACCGTCGCCTCATCGACATCAGCGGTTCGGCGCGCGGCCGCGCTCGGCGCTGTCTCCGGCCTGCGGACATTCACCGCGCCCGCCGTCCTGGCTCTCCGCGGCCGCTTCGGCGCGGGGCGCGTGGCCCGGCTGCTGCCGGCGCTGGCGGTCGGCGAGCTGCTCGGCGACAAGCACCCGGCGATCCCGCCCCGCAGCGATCCGCCGTCGCTGGTCGGCCGCATCATCAGCGGCGCGGCATCGGGCTTCGCCGTCGCCGGTCCCCGCGGCGGAGGCGTGGGCGCTGCTGTCGCCGCGGCCGCGACGTATCCGTCCGAGCGGCTGCGCAGTCGGCTCGGCGAACGCACCGGCCTGCCGGACCCGGCCTACGGGCTGGCCGAGGACGCCGTGGCCGTCGCCGTGGCCGTGTGGGCCACCCGCCGGACCTAGTCCGTACTCACTCCCGTGGGCGGCCGCCACCGCCTGGCACGAGCCCACCATCGCGCGGGCCGATTCACGGAGCGGCTCTGTCACCATGGGTGCATGTCCGGTCGCGCGCTCGCTGCCCGGCTGGCCCGCCTCGCCGCGCTCGCCGCCGTCGCCGCGCTCGTCATCGTCAGCATGCCCGGCTTGGGAGCGCTCCGTGCCCGCCTGGCTCATGCCGATCCGTGGTGGGTGGCCGGGGCCGGAGCGCTGGAGGCCGGCTCGGTCGCCGCGTTCACGGTCGCGTTCGTGCGCGCCTTTGCCGACCGGGTGGGCCGGCGCACCACGGTGCCCCTGGCGCTGACCGCGCAGGGAGTCAACGTGCTCATCCCGGCCGGGGGAACCGGAGGCCTGGCCGCCGTCTCGGTCCTCATGGCGCGGCTCGGCCTGTCGCGCGCCTACGTCGTCAGCCGCATGGTGGCGCTGTTCGTCATCACCGGGGTGGTGGTCAACGTCGCCCTCGTGATCCTGGCGGGGTTCGGCGTCGCCGCCGGCGTGCTGCCGGGGGACGCCCCGCCGGCGGCCTCGCTGGCGCCCGCCACGATCGCCGCCGGCCTGACCGTCCTGGTCGTCTGGTTGGTCCGCGCGCCCCGCCGGTCGCGTCCACCCCGGACTGGTCGTGTCCGCGGGCTGATCGCCCTCTCGATCAGCCGGCTACATGACGGCCTGGCCGGCGCCGGCGCGCTCCTGCGCTCGCGTGATCCGCTGCTGTTGGGGGGCGCGGTCGGTTACGTGCTGCTCGACCTGTGCGCGCTGGCCGTCGCGTTTCGCTCGATCGGCTCCGCCGGGCTGCCCCTGGGGACAATGGCCCTGGCGTACACACTGGGACAGATCGGCTCGGTCGTGCCGCTCCCCGGGACGACCGAAGGCGGGCTGCTCGGCGTCTTCCTGCTCTACGGCGCGCCCCTGGGCGTGACCGCCTCGGCGATCATCGTCTACCGGGCCGCCCAATCGCTGGTCCCGCTCGCTCTGGGGCTGGTGGGCGCGGTGCGGGTGCGCGGCCTGTTCGCCGGCGAGGTCAGGCCAGAGGCGGCTGACCTGGCGCTGGACGGTCCCGCGCATCCATGCTGAGAACGGCGCCGTGCCGGGCCTGCGCGATCTCACGCAGACGATCCGGGAGCCCATGGGCGGTGAGCACGGAGAGGAGCGCGGCGAGCGCGGGCAGCCAGAAGCTGAACACGCGAAACGCGACTGCGCCCAGCAGCGCGCTGCCGAGCGGCACCCCCGCCAGCACAAAGCCGCCGGTCAGGGCCGCGTCCACGCCGCCCGCGCCGCCGAGGGGCAGCGGCAGGCCGGTCGCGACGTAGCCGGTCGTGTAGCCGAGGATGAGCGGTGCCAGGCCAACCGACGCGCCGAAGGCGCGCAGTGCCGCCCAGGCGCACAGAATCTCCCCGCCCCAGAACAGCGCGGCGCCCCCAATCGCCCGGCGGCGCAGCCCCCGGGGGCCGGTGAGCAGTCGCCGGATGTAGACGAGCGCCAGCACCGCGACGCCCAGCGCCCGCCCCAGCCGGGTGCGCAGGTGCATGAGCCGCTCGCGCCGTTGCGGTGCGCTGACCCAGATGCCGCCGGCGAAGCACAGCGCGGTGACGATGAGCCAGCCGATGGGCACGGCCCACACCATCCGGTGCTGGATGCCGAGCAGCACGACGACGGCGGCGGCGCAGGTGGCGATCGTCAGCACCGCCCAGCGCATGGTCTCCAGCGCGATCACTCGGGCGCTGGCGTGCGAGGCGTCCTCACCGGCCTCGCGCAGCGCCCAGAAGTCGACCGACAGGCCGCCGATGGCGGTGGCGACGCTGAAGGCGCCGAACGACAGTCCCACCACCCGGATGACGACCGACGCCGGAAAGCGAGGACCCCCGCAGATCTGCGCCATCGACTGATAGGAGAGGATGAACCCGGCATACGCGATCGTCTCGCCGGCCGCGCACACCACCAGCCACGCGAACGTGGCCCCCTGCAGCCGCGTCAGCAGGTCGAGATTGTGCGCCGTCTGATCGATGAGCGCAATGACGCCCGCGGTCACCGCGACGCCGGCGGCGCCCAGCAGAAGCGTCCGTCGGCGCCGGCGGTTCATGGCGAGCCCGTGGCGGTGACCAGCTCACGAGCGAGGCTCCTGACCACCTCGTGGTCCGGCCCGTGACGCCGCGCCTGCCAGAGCGCCTGGGCCAGCGCCGCCCGGCGTCGCCCGTCCAGCAGCGACGGCTCGACCGGCCGGCCGTCCCGCTGGGCGAGCCGGACCGCGTCGGCCCCGGTGCGGACCAGGTCCCGCCGGCCACCGCCGCGGCGCAGGACCGTGGCCGCGATCTGTCCGGCCGTCAGGGGGATGGCCCGCCGGACGCTCTCGGCGATCGCGTCCTGGATGCCACCGGCGGCCGGGGTCACCGCGGGGGCGACCGAGACGTACGCGCGCGGGCGGCCCACGGTCAGGCGGTCGTAGGCAATGGCCACCGGCTGCACGAGCCGGGCGCGGCCGCGCCGGGCCAGCGAGGCGACGCCCGGGGCCAGGGGGCCGATCTGTCCGTCGCTGATCAGCTCCCCCTCCGGGAAGATGACGACGATCCCGCCGTCGCGCAGGGTGAGGATGAGGCGCCGGAAGTCGTCGACGGCGGTACGGAGGTGACCGCGCCAGAGGTCGTCGCACCCGGTGGTGTCGTCGCGCGCCAGCTCGGTCCAGAGGATGTCGGCGAAGGCGCCGGTGAGCGCCTCACGCGCGCTGACCGGCGGCCGAGAGCCCAGCCGGGCGGCGCGGCGGGCCAGCGCCTCGCGCAACTGAGGCGGGACCTGGCCGTCCAGGGGGCGGCTCGGGTCCCGGTCCAGAAGCTCGACGAGCCGCATCCGGGCGGGCTGGCGGACCGGGACGCATTGCAGGTGGCGCTCCAGGACCCCGCCGACGCGCACCGGCCACAGCACGCGGCGGGCGGTGAGGGGCAGCCCCTCTGGGTATCCGGCCAGAAACCCGGAGAAGAACGCGTGGTCATCGGCGGCGAAGGTCGGCCACGGGATACCGGTCTTGACCGCGCGGGCCCAGGGCGCCGCCAGCGCCGATACCAGGACCGGGACGTCGTTGTCGGAACGGTGGTTGGGGGTGACAATCGTCCCCGGCTCCAACCGGAGGTTGCCCAGCCCGAACGTGCGCAGGCAAAAGCCGGAACGTACGTAGGCGGTCATGCCGGCGGCCACGAGCTGCTGCGGGGAGATCATCGGGACTAGAAGCATGGCGGACCGGCGTGACTGACCGCCGGCGCACGGGGACGGACTCAGCCCGCATCCTCTCCGATGACCGCCGGCTGGCGCGGCGCGGGCCGGTCGCGCCCGGGCGGCGTCAGCTGCCGGTCGCGCCCAGCGCCCAATCCGACGGCCACCTGCGGCACGACCAGTGCGAGCAGGAGGACGAGAGTCGGCGTCCAGGAGTGGGTGAGGCCGTGGATGGCACCGACGGCCACGGGGGCAAACGCGGCCAGGCCGTAGCCGACCGACTGCGACATCGTCGAGAGCCCCTCGGTGCTGGCCACGCTCCCGCCCCGCATCACGATCATCATCAGCGCCAGCGGGAAGGTTGCGTTCTGGCCGAGACCGAGCAGCGCCACCCAGAGATACGACGCCGACATGGGGGCAAGGAGGATCCCCAGCAGACCGGCCGCCGTCACGCTGCAGCTGACGATGACCAGGAGCCGATGGTCGCGGTGGCGGGAGGCCAGGCCCGGGATGGTGAGAGCTGTGGCCAGGCCGACGATCATCGACAGGCTGAGCAGCAGCCCGGCGTGGGCCTCGCTGGCACCGTGGCTGCGGAAGATGCTCGGCAGCCAGGCCAGCGTCGCGTAGAACCCGCCGGACTGCAGCGCGAAGAACAGCGTCACCTCCCAGGCGAGCGGGTTGCGCAGGAGCGTCCGTGCTGTGTGTCCTGCGTCGGCGCTACGAGCCGCGGGGCCGGCGGCGGCCCCCGGGTCAGGCCGGAGGAGCGCCGGCACCCAGGCGACCGCGGCGACGGCGGCCGGGATCACCCACACCGCCAGCCCGGGGCGCCAGCCGCCGCCCAACGCGTCGGCGATGGGGACGGTCACTCCGGCGGCCAGCGCCGCAAAGCCGATCAGCGAGGTGGTGTACAGGGCCATCGCCGTGCCGGTGCGATGCGGGAAGTCCCGGCGGACGACGACCGGAAGCAGGACGTTGCCGGTGGCGATGGCCGCCCCGGCGACCGCCGTCCCCAGGAACAGAAAGCCGACTCCGGGGACCAGCCGCAGCAGCATGCCCCCCACCAGGACGATCAGTGAGGCGGCGATCGACGTGTGGACCCCCAGGCGCCGGGCAAGCAACGGCGCCAGCGGCGCCAGGAGGCCAAAGCAGAGCACCGGCAGCGTGGCCAGCGCGCCCGCCCACCCGGAGGACAGGCCGGTGTCGGCCTCGATGCGGTTGAGCACCGGGCCGATGCTGGCCGCCGCCGGGCGCAGGTTGATGGCCACCAGCACCACCCCGGCGAGCAGCACCGGGGGCAGGCGGGCGTGGGAGGGCCGGTTGGCATCCACGCCAGGGAAACTAGTGGCGCGGAGTCCGGCCCGCGCGCGCTCACCCGTCGGAGTGGCGTTCCTCCCAGCGCAGCGCGGCGGCCTCGGCGCTCGCCGAGGGGCGGGTGCGAGCCTGGGCTGCCAAGGCGGTCAGCCGCGTCAGCGTGTCAAGCGTCCCGGATGCCTGCCACACCTCGACCGCCTGCCCGGCTCGGAAGCGCAGCCACGCGATGCCGTCCACCGTCGTCTCCCCGCCGGTGCTGGGCGCGCCGTAGAAATCGCTCGCCTGGATGCCGGACAGGCGGTAGCGGGCGGCGACCCGGTCGTCCGCGCCGATGACATCCTCGACGGTGAGGCGGGCGTCAGGGAACGACTGCCACAGCTGGGAATAGAAGCTGCGCGCGCCCTCCAGGCCGGCCAGCCCCCGGGGGTAGCCGTGCAGGACGACGTCCGGGGAATAGAGCCGGAGGTAGCCCTCGCGGTTCTGCGGATCGTTGAAAGCAGCGACGGCGGCCCGCAGCGCCGCCTCATTGGTGTCGGACACGTTCCTCCTCCGATCGGCTCCGATGGTGGTGTTCGCGGGGGAATCTAATGGTCCGCGTCCGGACGGACCTCACCCGCACTCGGTGCGGGACCATATGCTTGCTGCGTGTCCCAGTCCTCCTCCTCGCTTGGCGACTTCATCCGCCGGCAGCGAGAGCTGTCCGAGATGTCGATGCGCGAGTTTGCGCGGCTGGCCGGAATCTCCAACCCATATCTATCGCAGATCGAGCGAGGGCTGCGGGCGCCGTCCGAGCAGGTCCTCCACGCCATCGCCGACACCCTGAAGATCTCAGCCGAGACCCTGTACGAGCATGCCGGGGTCCCGCCGGAGGAGGAGGGTCCGCCGAAGGTCATCGAGGCCATCCGCGAGGACCCCAGGCTGACCGGCCGCCAGCGTCAGGCCCTGATTCAGGTCTACGAGGCGTTCGTCGGCCTCGGCGCCCGCCCGCGGCGGCCGGCCTCCGGATCCGCGCCCGCCGCCGGGGCATGAAAAAGGCGGGCACGGACGCCGCAGCGTCCCTGCCCGCCGGGGGAGAGTCGAGACCTAGAGCGAGATGAGCTCGCGCGTGGCCGAGACGGTCGCGCTGGTGACGTCGTCGGTCAGCTTCGCGTGGGCGTTGAAGAGACTGCTCACGGCGTCGACCTGGGACTGGGCGCCGATCTTGCGCTCGAACTGGGTCAGACCGCCGATGTAGCGCTCGACGCCGTCCAGATAGGCGCTCGTGACCTTGCGACCGGCCTCGATGAAGCGCTCGTTGGCCTCGCGGACCCGCTCGGTCGCGGCCTCGAGGTCCGGATACAGGCCGTTCTGCTGCTGCTTGGTGGAAGTGGCTGCCATGTCGTGCTCCTGATTTCTGGAATTTGGTGGTACGAATCTGCCCGTGGGGCGTGAATTCGCTTGCCGGATGCCGGGTATCAGCAAACCTGCAAGCACTGACCAACGTATCGGCCTGCTAGCAGGTTAGCACGAGCCAAGCTAACGAGCAAGCGATGTGGGGCCGAATTGATATGGTCCTACCCCCCACCTGGGGGGTCGCGGCAGTTCGAAAGGAACCGACATGGCCACAGGATGTGCCCCCAGTTTCGAGGAGATCGCCCTCACGGATTCGCTGACCGCCTGGACGGCGGCGGTCGAGGGCATGTGCGCCTGGTGGACCGGAGCCATCCGCCGGCGGGCGACGCCGGCCGATCTGCTCCTGGATTGTGTGCGCTGGTGGGGGGAGGTGGCCGAGCGCCGTCCGCCGCGCTGGAGCTCACCGCATGAGATCGTGTTCGAGGCGCCGGTCGCGCGGCTGCGTGACTTCTCCACCGCTGGGCCCCGCAGCAAGGTGGTGCCCACGCTCGTGCTCCCGCCCCAAGCCGGCCACGACTCCTGCATCGTCGACTACTCCGCGACGCAGAGCCAGATGCGCACCATCCTCGACGTCGGCCTGACCCGCGCCTTCACCCTCGACTGGATCGGCGCCACCCCGGTGACGCAGGACGCCACCGTCGACGACTACCTCGACGTCATCGACCGCGCCGCCGACCACCTGGGCGGCCGGGTCAACCTGATCGGAGACTGCCAGGGGGGCTGGCTGGCCACGATCTATGCGGCCCTGCGGCCGGAGCGAGTCAACACCCTGACCATCGCCGGGGCGCCGATCGACTTCCACTGCGGCGAGCCGGTCATCCACGCCGCCCTCCAGGCGTTCGCGCCCAACGGCAACCTCAACTTCTATCGGGCCCTGGTCGCCGCCGGGGGCGGGACGCTGAGCGGCGAGCACATGCTCGCCGGCTTCATCGTCATCAAGCCGGACAACGAGATCGGACGCCAGCTCCAGCTGCTCGCCAACCTCGACGACACCGCCCACGTCGAGCGCTATCGCGAGTTCGAGGACTGGTTCAGGCACACCCAGCCGATCCCGGGCGCGTTCTATCTGTGGATCGTCGAGCACCTGTTCCGGGACAATGAGCTCATCGGCGGTCGCCTGGAGATCGGAGGGGAGCGCGTCGACCTGGGCAGGATCACCTGCCCGCTCAACCTGCTGGCCGGCGCCACCGATCACATCACCCCGCCGGACCAGGTGTTCGCGCTCGCCGACTACGCCGGGACGCCCGCCGCCGACGTCCGGCGGGACACGACGCCGGGGGGGCACCTCGGCCTGTTCATGGGCCACGACTCGCTGCGCGACCACTGGCCGCCGCTGTTGCGTGCGGTGCTGGCGCAGTCGCGGTAGTTCCGGCCCGGCCTGGTAGTTGCGGCCCGGCCCGGTCGCACCCGGCCCGGCCCGGTCGCACGCGGCCGGGCCCCGCCCGCGCGGCCCGGTCGCGAGCTCCGGTCACCCAGCGGCGGCGCGCTACATGTCCATGCCCCCGTTGACGCCCCAGATTGCCCCCGTGATGTAGGACGACTGGTCGGCCGCGAGGAAGTGGACGACGCGGGCGATCTCGTCCGGCCGTCCCAGGCGGCCGAGCGGGATCTTGGCCTTGATGCCCTCCATGACCTTCTCCGGGATGGTGTCCATCATCTCGGTGGCGATGAAGCCCGGCGCCACGGTGTTGACGGTGATGCCGACGCCGTCGTCCTCGAGCTTGCCGGCCTTCTTGAGCTGGTAGGCGGCCTCGCGCGCGAGCGTCTTGGTCAGGCCAAACAGCCCGGACTTGGACGCGGCGTAGTTGGCCTGGCCGATGTTGCCCATCTCGCCGATGATCGAGGAGATGTTGATGATCCGGCCGGATCCCCGCTCGATCATGTGCGGCAGCACCGCCTGGCTCATGAAGAACGCGCCGGACAGGTTGACCGCCAGCACCTTGTACCAGTCCTCGTCGGTCATCCTGAGCACGGTCTTATCGATCGTGATCCCGGCGTTGTTGACCAGGATGTCGAGGCGCCCGTGTTGCTCGATGACCTCGGTGACGGTGCGGCGGCAGTCCTCGGCCGAGCCCACATTGCCCTGGTGCAGCGAGGCGGTCAGCCCCTCCTTTGCGAGTTTGCCGGCGAACGCCTGAGCGGCCTCCTGATCGCGGCCGTAGCCGGCGGCGATCTCGGCGCCCTGCTCGGCCAGGCTGTGGCTGATCGCCGAGCCGATCCCGCGGGTGCCGCCGGTGACGAACGCGACGCGTCCGTGCAGGCGGGGACGGTGGACATTCGTCTGGCTGGGGCCGGTGGTTGTGGTGGCCATGCCCTCTCTCTCTCCTTTGCCTCAGCGACCTGAGCGTTCGCCGAGCCAGTCGGCGAGCTCAGGCCAGATTTCATGCTTGGCCCTCGATCCGGCCATCAGTCCGATGTGGCCGCCCGGGCGGTCCAGGTGCGTGACGTCCTCACTGGCGACGAGATCGAGCAGGGGGACCGTGCCGCCGGGCGGCGCGATGTGGTCAGCCCCGGCGGTCACGACGAGGAGGTTCTGCTCGATGTCCCGCAGATCGACCCGCCGCCCACGCAGGTGCAGACGCCCGGCGACCAGGCGGTTCTCCTTGTACATCCACGTGATCCACTCGCGGTAGGCCCGTCCCGGGAACGGCGGGTTGTCGGCCACCCACTTGGCCATCGCCTGGTAGCTGTCCCGCGGGTCGCGGCCGTCGAGGATGTTCTGGAACAGGCGCCGATAGGTGGTGACGTAATTGGTCACCGGCTTCATCAGCTTGTTCGCCAGGTCGATGCCGCCGCCCGGGATCGCCGGGTAGCTGTCGGCGATCAGATCGACGTCGAACTCGTCGTTCCCCACCCAGCGGGCGTAGAGCGACCCGCTCGGATCGATCGGCGTCGTCAGCAGCACGGCGTTGCGGACCGCGCCGGCCGGATGCAGCGCGCAGTACATCGCGCACAGGGTGCCGCCGATGCACCAGCCGAGCAGCGTCAGCTCCTCCTCGCCGGCGCAGCGCAGCGTCTCGCGCACCGCCCAGTGGAGCTCGTCGCAGACGAATTCGGCCAGCCCCATGTCGGCGTCCTCCTCGTCCGGGACGCCCCAGTCGACGAGGAAGACGTCGTAACCCTCGGCCAGCAGGAACTCGACGAACGAGTTGCCGGGACGCAGGTCGAAGATCTCCGGCCGGTTGATGAGCGCGAACACCAGCAGGATCGGCACCGCGTGCTCACGGTGCGCGGATCGGTACCGGTACAGCGTCGTCTGGCGATGGGTCCAGACGACCTCGCGCGGGGTGGGGCCGATCGCGGCGTCCGGAGTGGTCAGGATCACGTTGGCGAACTCGAGGCTGGCCCGGGGCAGCCGGCTCAACGTGTCCAGTGCGCTCATGACGAGCCCTGGCGCTCCTCATCCTGCCCGGCGCCGCGCGTCCCCGCGCGGGCGGACTGACCGCCGCGTCCCGCCCGGGCGGGTCCGTCGCCGGCGCCGTTGCTCGAGCGCCGGCGTGACGAGGATCCCGCCGCCGGACGGGGCGATGCGGGAGGCTGGGCGCGGACCTGATCGCGCAGCTCCTCCAGCTCCTGGAGCACCCGCTCCAGCTTGTCCTCGGTACGTCCCAGCTGGCGGGCCAGGCGGACCACGTCCCGCCGGCCGGCGAGGCGCAGATTGCGGATCACGAGGTCCATCGCGTCATTGCCGAGTTTGGTCAGCGCAGCGGCGTTCTCGGCCATCTGGCCGAGCACCGAGGCGAATCCCTGCGAACCGACGAGCCGTTCGCTCGCCTTGGCCGCCTGGGCCTCGGCCTGTTCGTAGAGCCGAGCCGCCTGCTCCGAGGGGCTCGGCGCCGAACGATCCTCAGCCATGTGAGTCGACGCCCTCCACGTGGATCCTGGTGCTCAATGTACCCGCCCCGCGCTCGCCGGAACGGTTTTTCTCATCATCGCGTGAATGCTCGGCGTTCCGGGGCAAATCAGCCGGCCAACCACGGCAGGTCCACCCCGGTCTGCGCGAGCATGGCGCGGGAACCGGCGTCGGCCACGAGCAGGAGCTCGATGGACCGGGACGGCAGGAGATCCGGCCAGCCGGCCAGCGCGCGGACGCCGTCGGCGTCGATCTCGGCCACGTCGCCGAGATCGAGAACCAGACGCGAGTAGCTGCCCACGCGGGTCAGGGCGACGTCGGCCAGGCGTTCGGCGCTCGTCGCGTCCAGGCGCCCGGTCGGCGCCATCAGGAGCGTGCCGTCGGAGCGGCTCAGGCGCACGCCCCACCGGCGCCGCCCCGGCCCGGGAAGGTGCCCCGCGGCACAACGCACCAGCTCGTCCGGGTCACGCACGATGGCGTCGGCTCCGAGCGCGGCGGGAGCGGCGCCGGGAGCCGGGCGTCCGGAGAAGTCGCACAGGACGATGACCGGCGGGTCGGGCAGTCGTCGCAGCCTGGTGCAGGCGGGAGCGAGCCGGAGGGCGTCCTCCGGGCCGGCGACCACCGCCACGGCCAGCTCGACGGCCCCGTGCTGGAGCTCACCGAGCTCCCGCTGGAGCCCGTCGCCGCCCAGGCGCTCGACGCTCCAGCCGTCGACCTCCAGGTAGTCCATGGCCACGTTGCCATCGACGGCCTCGATCCCCCCCGTGCGACAGGAGAGGACCGCGGCACGCCGGGCGGCGGTCCGTGCAGACGGGGGAAGGCGCCGGACCAGATCGGCGAGGACCGCCTCGCCGATACCCGCGGCCAGCCGCGCACTGGGGCTCTGTGCCGGGCCGGCCAGGTCGGCCAGCGCCGGGCGCATCACGTCAACGTAGAGGCGTCCGCCGGGGACGCCGTGATCGGCGGCCGCGGCAACCATGGCGCGAGCCGAACGCAGGTCCGCAGCGTTCACCGCGGCGCGAAACGACGCGGCCAGCCCGGTGAGGGTGTCGCCCGGTCCCGGCGCCGACGGCGCCTGCGGCGAGTGGGGGTGACCCTGCACCCGGCCAGTGTAGACCCTGGTGCCGTGGCCGGCCGCGATTAGAGACACGCCGGTTGCGGGTACGCAGGAACGACGATCTGATGTCCCATCGCCTCGAGCTACTCCGTGACGAGCGTGCGCCCGCTGCGGCCAGGCGGGCCATCGACCAGTTGGGCGCGGCCTGCGACGCCGCGACGCTCACCGACGCGCGCCTGCTCGTCTCCGAGCTCGTGACCAACAGCGTGCAGCACGGCGGCGGCGAGAAGATCGTCATGCACATCGACTCAGACCGGCCCGGGCTGCTCCGCTGCGAGGTGATCGACGACGGGTGCGGCTTCGTCCCGCGCGGCCGCGGCGGCCGGCTCGTCGGTGGCTGGGGACTTGATCTGGTGGAGCAGATCGTCGGGAGCTGGGGCGTGCGCGAGGGCTCGACCCACGTCTGGTTCGAGCTGGCGACGCCCGGTCCCGCCCGTCGGTGACCGAGATAGCGGGCCCCACCCGCCCCACCCGCCCCACCCGCCCTCTGGAGGCGCTCTCGGCTCAGGTCCTGGAGCGCGACTATCTCGCCTGCCTGCTCGCTCCGGATGCGCGCAGGGCGAGGCAGATCGTCGAGGAGGGGCTGGTCGCCGGGATCCCCGCCGACCTGATCTACCTTCAGGTGATCACCCCGGCCATGCAGGAGGTCGGCCGCCTGTGGGAGACGGCCTCGGTGAGCGTCGCCCAGGAGCACTTGGCCACGCAGATCACCAACGGCATCCTGGCCACGCTCGCCCTGCGTCTGACCAGCGGCGACGCGGTGGGCGCCGGGCACGTCGCCGTGCGAAGCCCGCGACGACGGGCTGGAGGGCACCCGGTTTCGCGATCTGATCGCCGTCGAGCAGCGGCGGTCGTTCGAGCGGCTGCTGTCCGACGCGGGGAACGAACCGGAGCCGGCGACGTTCGGCTTCATCGACGAGCCCGGAGTCGGCGCGGAGGACCGGCGCGTGTGGCTGCGCCGTCTGCCGCACCGCCACGTCGAACTGGTGGCCGAGCCGCCATGGAACGAGCGCGACCGGCTCGTCGCCCAGGTGCTGGCGCTCAACGACGACCTCATCGCCAGCCAGCGGAGCGTCGCCCGCCGCCAGCGGGACCTCGAGCAGGCCCAGGGCGAGGCGGCGCGCGCCGCCCTGCGGGTGCGCCGGCTGGAGGCGATCCTGCTGACCGGGTTGACGCCCCGGGACTTCGACGACGCGCTCGCGTCGCTCCTGGCCAGCGCGCAGGACCTGCTGCCCGGCGACCGGGCCGAGATCCTCCTGCTCGATGAGACGGGCGGGCGACTGGTGGTGCGCGCCAGCGCGGGCGAGGGAGCGGTCCCGGGGAACCACCGTCCGGTGCTCGTCGGCGAGGGCGTGCTCGGCACGGTGGCGGCGAGCGCCACCAGTGTCCTCGTCGCCGACGACCGCGCGGCGCGCCAGTTCGGCGGACCCATGCCGGAGGGTTCGCTCATCGCCGTTCCCCTGCGACTCGAGGGCGAGGTCATCGGCGTCCTGGCCGTCGGCGCCGCGGCCAGCGACTGCTTCTCCGAGGCGGACCTGCGCCTCCTGGAGCTGGTGGGTGAGCGGGTGGCGCTGGCGATCGGCCAGGCCCAGCTGCGCGAGCGCGAGCGGCGCCTGGCGGAGACCCTGCAGCGGACGCTCCTGCCCCAGAGCCTGCCGGCGGTGGCCGGCGTCCAGGTCGCCGCCCGCTACGTGCCCCACGCGGCGAGCGTGGGCGGCGACTTCTACGACGCCATCGCGCTTCCGTCCGGGGCGCTGGGAGTCGCCATCGGCGACGTGACCGGCAAGGGCCTGCGGGCGGCCGCGGCGATGGGCCGCCTGCGCAGCGCCCTTCATGCCTACGCGCTCGACCGGTCCCGGCCGGGCGACGTCCTGCTCCGTCTGGGGCGGCTCGCCGACGCCGACGGGGCGATGGCGACGGCGTTGTATCTCGTCCTGGATCCCGGATCCGGCGGCCTGGAGCTGGCCAGCGCCGGGCATCTGCCGCCGCTGCGGCTCGACGACGGCCACGCCGAGTTTCTCCCGGTCGGTGACGTGCTGTCGCCCCCGCTCGGCTGGTCGCAGAATGACGACTTCTTGTCAGCGCTGGAGCTGCCAGCGTTCGAGGGGGCGGCGCAGTGATCCGACAGACCACACCACAAAGAAGGAGAACATCCCGCTTGAGTACCCCACGCGCGACCAGCGAGCTGCTCACTACCGCGCTGGCTCGCGTTGACCGCATCGTGCCATCGTCGGCTACGCACCGCGCGGTGTGTGATTCTCCAAGCTGGAGGTAGGCTGCGAGGGGAGGCCCATGCCAGCAGCGAAACCCGCACCGGTTGTCCGTCTAGAGCACGTTAGCCGTGCCAGGCGAGCGTGGGGCGACGCGATCATCGTCGGCAGCCTGCTGAACGAGCTCCGCCACCGCTTCGTGACCGCGGTGTCCGGAGTCTCCAGGGGGGACTCGAACCTTGTCACGCTCTTCGTGATCGCGGCAGTCTGGGCTGGGTTTCGGCGGGCCGCCGCAGCGCCAGGCACTCAGGTGCGCAAGGCTCGGTCCAGCCCGACCGCTGTTGGAGATACGGTGATTGGGGTCGCCGCGGCAAGAGAGGCAGTAGATAGCATCGCGGGACGTCCGTCACGGGACAGGTCCTCCGCCGCCGCGCTGATCGCGTTTGCCGTGGTAGTGCACCTATTCCGCCCCGCAGTTCAGCGGTCGCTCCGCGCGATGTGGGAGGCGTACCGGGGCGTCATAGCCGAGGTCCGCAAGGTCTGGGCTGCGATACGTCGCTTCGGCATCTGACGGCCCGGTCGCCCTAGGTCGCGGATCGCCGTCCTCCAATTCGGGCTATGCGGGGACCCGTGGACCCCACCGCGGTGCTCGTGGTCATGACCTCTGCCCCGCCTGACGCGGGCGCGCTCCTGCCCGACCTCGGTCGAGGCGCGCCGGCAGACGTGGCTGCAGCTTCCGGTCGGCAGCACGCTGCTGCTGTACACCGACGGGCTCGTGGAACGAACGCACAATCTCGATGACGGCATGAGCCGGCTCGCCTCGGTGGCCGCGGCCGCGCCTCGCGGCTCGGTGGAGGAGCTGTGCGAGCACCTGCTCGCGTCGTTGGCCCCTCAGGGTCGCTATCGCGACGACGTGGTGGTGCTGGCGGTCCGGCGCGAGGCCTAGCCGCCTCTCGCCGGTCAGCCGGCCTGCTCGTCGACCGCTCGCGCGGCCGACCGCATCCGCTCTGCGACCGTCTCGCCGACGCTCCCGGGGATCTCGCCGGCCACGATCCCGGCGCCGGTCATGAGGTTGTCGACGAGGTTGGCGACCGGATAGCCGCGCGCGTCGAGTACGCGCGCCAGCCACTTCGCCTGTCCCTCCAGGTCGATGTCGCCGATCGCCCAGTTGAGCAGGTGCTGGTTGTCGTGGACGCCCCATTCCCGGGCCAGCTCGGCTCCGTAGCGTTCGACGTCCTCCGGGTGACGGGCCAGGTGGGCATCGGTGATCCTCGCGGCCAGCGGTTGCAACTCGACACTGCTGCCGTCGGGCAACGGGGCGACCGTGGGAGGAGGCATCCCGCCGGGCGGCGCCGGCCGGCGGGTGCTCATCGGGCCACGATCTCGTAGGTGTGCAGATGCTCGAGCCGCTCCAGGGCAATCGCGTCCTTGAGGGCAGCGGGGACGCGGGCGTGCGAGGCCCGATGGGCCGCGCTGCGCATGTAGGCGGTGAAGCAGGCGCGGTCGCGCCAGCGGCTGACCATCAGAACCTCACCGGGCTCGCGGTCCGAGGACCACACCTCGAGCCCCTCGAAGCCGGCAAACGCGTCAACCGCGCCCATGCGGTCGCGGAACGCCGCGACGAGCTCGTCGACCAGAGCCGGCTCGACCCGCAGCCGCGACATCGACACGTACATGCCGCAAAGTTATCGCCCTCCTCCTACGGCGCTACCAGGACGTCGGCGGACTGGGCCACTGCGGTGACCGACAGCGGCGGCGGATAGGTGGCGGTCTCCCGGCAGGCGAGACGGGCTCCGGACTCGGCCAGCGTGGGGGTGAAGATGCGGGATCGGCCGGGGAGGAGCGTCGTCGTCGCGCACCCAGCGGTAGCCGTCGAACCCGAGCCGGACGATCGACGGGCGCCGGCCCAGCCAGGCAGCCCAGCGCGCCGGAGCACACGTGGACGCAACCCCGGCCCTGGGCGCGCCGACGATCGCCGGCGCGCGGCGCACCGCGGCCGGCATGCCGGTCGTCACCGCGCCCAGTGCCGCCTCGCCGCCCTCGTCGCTGAACCACATCCGTCCATCCGGGGCGGCGGCGAGGATCGCCGGCTGACTGCCGGCGATCAGCCCGGATGTGAACTCGCGCAGCGCCCCGCGACGGGTGACCCGTCCCACCGCCGGCCTGGTGCCCTGGTCGGTGAACCACATGCTGCCGTCCGGCCCCGGAGCGATCGCCACCGGGGAGCTGCCGGATCTCAGCCCGCCCGAGCGCTCGCTCAGGCGTCCGGTCGCGGTCGCCCGGCCGATCGCGCCGGAGGAGTCGGCGAACCACAGGACGCGGCCGGGTCCGGCGGCGATGCCCAGCGGCTGGGCGCCGGGGCGCAGGCCGGCGGTGTATTCGGTGATCCGCCCCTGAGGGGTGACACGGCCGATCGCGCAGCGGCCGCTGCCGGAGCAGCCTCGGTCGGTGAACCAGACCGATCCGCCGGGCCCGGCGGTGATGCCGAACGGGACGCTGCCCGGTCCCAGCCCCCGGCGGAACGCGCTGATCGTGCCGTTCGGCGTGATGCGGCCGATGGCCGGCCGCGCTCCCTGCTCGGTGAACCACATGTCGCCCCCGGGGCCGGCCGTGATCTCAAACGGCTCGCCCCCGCGCAGGCCGCGTGTGTATTCGGTGATCGCCCCGGCAGGCGTGATCCGGCCGATGGCCGGGCGGGTCCCCTGGTCTGTGAACCACAGGTCTCCGCCCGGGCCGGACGCGATGGCGAGCGGGACGCTGCCGGCATGAAGGCCGCGGTGGAACTCGACGACGACGCCGCGTGCGGTCAGGCGCACGATCGTGCAGCGCCCGATCCCCATGCATCCGGAGTTGGTGAACCACAGGTTGCCGTCCGGTCCGGTGGCCAGCCCGAACAGATAGACCGCCCGGTTGGACCCGGCCGAGAGCTCGCGGATCGAACCGACCGACGGATCCCGCGCCGGGCCGGCTCGCGGCAGTCGCAGCACGCCGGCCGCCCCCAGGACGCCGATCGGCACCACTGCCGCGGCGGCGCCCGCCAGTAGGCGCTGCGCCCACGCGCCCCCGAAGACCCCCCGGTCCATGGTCAACTTCTACCAGCTTTGTATAGCTTTGAGAAGGTTTGAGTCACAGCCACACCTTGTCGTGCGAGTATCGCTCGCTGATCCTGGGCCTGTGCGATTCCTGATCGAGCGGGATCCTGTGCGGTTTGCCGAGCGTGTGCGCGCGCTGTTCGAGGCCGATCCGGCGAACAACGTGATGGCGACGGTGCTGGCGTCCGTCGTGGACGGCCGGCATGCCGACCGGCCGCCGGTCTTCGCCTGCGGCGTCGACGAGCGGGGAGCGGTGGCCGCGGCGGCGCTGCGGGTCCCACCGCATCCGATGCTGTGCACCGCCCTCGACGCCGACGGGGCGGAGCGCCTTCTCGATGCCTGGCTGGCAGAGGATCCGGAGCCGGGCGGGGTCAACGCCCGGGCGGCGACGGCCCGCGTCATCGCCCGGGGCTGGGAGCGCCGGACCGGCGGCGGGGCGCAACTGCGCATGAGCCTGGCCCTGCACTCGCTCCGCGCCGTGACCGATCCGCCGCGACCGGCCTCAGGCCGCCTGGTCCGAGCCCTCCCGGAGCACGCCGACCTGCTGATCGCCTGGTGGCGGGCATTCAGCGCCGAGGCGGGCGTGTTCGGCGACGATGCGCGGGCGGCCGTCGCCCACCGGCTGGCGGGCGGCGAACTGTGGCTGTGGGAGGACGCAGCGGGTCAGGCCAGCGGGGCCGGGTCGCTGGTCGGCATCAACCGGCCGGTGGCGGGGGCCGTCAGAGTGGGGCCGGTCTACACGCCGCCGGAGCACCGGCAGCGGGGCTATGCCAGCGCCGCGGTCGCGGAGGTCAGCCGGCGCGCGCTGGCCGCCGGCGCCCACACGTGCCTGCTGTTCACGGACCTGGCGAATCCCACCTCCAACAAGATCTACGCGGATGTCGGCTACCGGCGCGTGGCCGACTGGGAGGAGCACGAGCTCGTGGCGCCGCCGGCGGCGGGCTGAGGGCCGCTCAGGCTCAGAGCGACAGAGCGCCGGCGACCAGGCTGGCGGCCCCGGCCGACAGGATGATCAGGATGAGGAGGGGCTGGTAGTGGGCAACCGGCAGGCGCATGAACAGGCGGCTGCCGATGGCGTGGCCGGCGAGGACTCCGACGGCGGCCGCGGCGAGTGCCAGAGCGCTGATCCGGGCGTGGCCGACGATCGGCACGATGGTCAGCGTGGCGATGACCCCCATGCCCAGGAAGGCGCTGCTCAGCGAATCGCGCACCTGCGCCGGTGACAGGCCCTGGTCGGCCAGCCACAGCGCGAGCGGCGGCCCGTTGATCCCCGTGGAGGTCGAGAGCGCGCCGACCGTGTAGCCCAGCGCCAGGCGAGATCTGGCTCCCCGGCGCCGGCGGCGGGCCTGGGTCCGCGTTCGCATCAGACCCGCCGCGATGACCAACGCGCCCACGATCATCTGGAGCACGGACCGGGGGAGACTGGCGAGCACCACCAGGCCGCAGGCGGCTCCCGGAATCGCGGCCGCCAGCACCGGCAGGACCTCGCTCCACACCGGCGCCGGGCGGCGGGGCTCGGCGAACAGGACGAGGAGGTTGAGCAGGATTCCGAGCAGCGTCGCGGTCACGATCGCGGCGGCGGGCGCCATCTCCAGGAACAGGACCGGCGTGACGATCAGCGCAAATCCCAGCCCAGCGGTGGCCTGAACCGTCGCGGCCAGCGTTGCGCTCAGCGCCATGAGGGCGATCGTCATCGTCGCGGCGGGAGGTGGACCCCGATGCGCCGGTTTGCGGCCATTTCGGTTCCGAGCGTAGTCGTTTGCCGGTGGGGCCGCGTCAACCGCTGGCTACGGGGCCCACTCGCGACTGTAGGCCGTCGCCGATCCCTTCGTGCTCTTGCCGCCGCTGCGCACGGTGATCGTGGCCGAGGCCTTGATCCGGTATCCGTGGCCGAGGTAGGCGGTTCTGGCGGTGAACAGCTCCGCGCCGCGGGGCAGGTCGGCCCGTGCGGGCAGGCACGAGCCGGTGATGGTGAACCATGTGGTCCTGCCATTGACCCGGTTGCTGACCTGGGCGCACAGGTCGAGGCTCGTCTGGCCGGATGTCACCGACGAGGCGCAGGACGTGTAGCCGCTGTAACTGTTGACGTACGTGCCGTTGACAAGCGTGAACTCAGGTCCCACCTCTGTCACCGCGCACGACGTCCCGTGCACCGGCACGGTCACCGGCGTCTGGGGCGCGTAGTAGTCACGTCCGGAGATCGACAGCGACGGGGCGGGGCCGTTCGTAGCACCGCAGCCTGAGCACACGGTCGTCGACGCCTCGCGACCGTTGCTCATGCGAACGCCGGCCATAGACGAGCAGCCGGTACACGTGGCCAGCGACAAACGACGTGCTCCCGGTCAGGCGAACCGGGTTGGCCGGTGTCGGTCCCTGGTACAGGCCGACGAGGCTGAGGTTGTACCAATGCCGTCGCCCCCCGGCCAGCTTTGACACCTGCGGGACCACATTCAGCGTCTTCTGGCCGACGCCACCGGCGCAGCTGACGCCTCCTCCGTAGCTCATCGACCCACTCGTTCCCTGACGGTGCGAACGACAGGCCGAACGCCGTCACCGAACACGGCACGCCGGGCAGCTGTTTCGTCGTCGACGGCTGCGGCAGACCGGCGCCCGCCACCGCCGCCGGGGCCGTCACCAATGCCATGGTGATAATCACGCTCAGCGACCAGATCAGTCGTCTCACGGTACCCACCTGTTCGCGCGCGGCAGTGTCATCCTGGGCACCAGCATGGGGCTCGACGCCGGTCCGGCGCATCCGTTGTTTGCCCGTGTCCGTCGCCGATCGCCCCGGATGCGGTGTGGCGAGAAAGCGGGTCTGTCTATGCGCCGCGGTAGCTGAGATGCACCACGCCTGAGTCGTAGGCCTCGGTGCCGGCGAGCGCCAGCTTCACGGCGGGCCCGCCCTGGTCGAACAGACGCAGCCCGCGTCCCAGGGTCAGCGGGTACATGAACAGGTGCAATTCGTCCACCAGGCCGTCGCCGAGCATCGCGCGCACCAGCTGAACGCTGCCGCTGACGTACAGCCGGCCGTCCACGCGCTCCTTGAGCGCCTGGATGGCGGCCGGATCGTATGGTCCGACCACCGTCGAGTTGTTCCAGTCCGGATCCTGAAGCGTGCTCGAGACCACGTACTTGGGGGACTCGTTGAAGAACGGGGCGCCCGGATCGTCCGCGGCCGTCCGGGTCGACCACGCGGGCGCGAACATCTCGTAGGTCTGCCGGCCCAGGAGGATCGCCGCGCCCGGCCCCATCAGCCGGCTGATCGCCTCCCCCATCCGAGGGTCGAAGGGGTAATCCATCGTCCAGCTGGGGTTCTCGACGACACCGTCGACGGTGATGAACTCGTGCACTGCGATCTGACCCATGGTGGCTCCCCGGTTGTCGTGGGATTTCAGTTGTCGCATAGACCGGCGGGGGCCGGCGGACTCATCGGTTCCCGGGCGGCTGCGGCGGAGTCTGCACGGACGCTCTCATGCTGTGCGCGGTGGGGACGTACTCTGTTTGCAGCGATATGGCGGTGTGCTGGGCCGCAGCATTGATTGGAGAGACCGGGATGAGCAAGGGGCGGGCCGGTGCCTGAGCCGGTGCACCGCCGCGGGCGCTACATGCCCGGGCTCGACGGCGTCCGGGCCCTCGCGGTCGCGGCCGTCATCGCGTATCACCTCGGCTTCGGCTGGGCGCCCGGCGGACTGCTCGGCGTCGGTGTCTTCTTCACGCTCAGCGGCTATCTGATCACCGACCTGCTCCTGGCCCAGTGGTACGACGGGCGGTGGCGGCTGGGGGAGTTCTGGCTGCGCCGGGCCCGGCGACTGTTGCCGGCGCTGTTTCTGATGCTGGCCGTCGTGACCGTCTGGGTCTCGGTGGCCGACCGGTCTCGGCTGCCGGGGCTGCGCGGCGAGGTCCTCTCGGCGGTCGCGTACGTCAACAACTGGTGGCAGATCTCGCAGCACGCCTCCTACTTCAGCCGGTTCAGCGCGCCGAACCCGCTCAGCCACCTGTGGTCGCTGGCCGTGGAGGAGCAGTTCTACCTGCTGTGGCCGTGGCTGCTGGTGCTGGGCACGCGGTTCATCGCGGAGCGTCCCCGGCCGATCCACGTGCGGCCGCGGCTGGCCGGTCTGACCCTGGTGCTGGCCATCGTCTCGGCGGTGGAGCTGGCGCTGCTCTACCACCCCAGCTTTGACTCGACTCGGATCTACGAGGGTACCGACACGCGCGCGGTCGGACTGCTCCTCGGCGCCGCCCTGGCGATGATCTGGCCCAGCCGGGATCTCACGACCCGCGTGAGCGCCGGCGCGCGCAACATCCTCGACGGCCTCGGCGCCCTCGGGCTCGTCGCGATCGGAGTCCTGGTGTGGCGCACCGACCAGTACTCGGCGTTTCTGTATCGCGACGGCATTCTGCTGCTGTCGATCGCCACGGTCCTGGTCGTCGCCGCCGGCGCCCATCCGGCGACCCGGATCGGCCGTGCGCTCGGCTGGGCCCCGCTCCGCTGGCTCGGCGTGCGCTCGTACGGCATCTATCTCTGGCACCTCCCCATCATCGTGTTGACGACGCCCGCCGCCAGTCACGGGATCGATGCTCTGCGGTCGGCGGCGCAGGTGGCGGCGACGATCGGCGTGGCCGCGCTGTCGTGGCGATATGTCGAGGAGCCGATCCGGCAGGGTGCGCTGGGGCGAGCCTGGGCCCGTGCCCGGGCGGCCCAATGGCGCCCGGGCCTGCTACCGGTCCGGGCCCGGATGGGGCTGGCCGCCGGCACCCTGGCGGCCGTCGTGGTGGGTCTCGCGTTCGCTCGCCCGCTCCCGCCGACCGCGGCCTCGGCGTCGGCCTCGGCGCGGCAGGGCGCGATCCAGACGCAGCTGGGTGCGGTCGATGCCAGCCCCCGGGCGGCGGGCGAAACGGCGGGGGCGGGGGAAGGGGCCGGGGCGGCCCGAGGGAGCCTGCGCACCTCGTGTCGCTCCGTCGTCCACATCGGCGACTCGACCTCCTCCGGACTGATCTCCGCCGGCTACCTGCCTGACCGAACGCAGCGGATGGGCGCGCAATACGCACGCGTCGGCGTGCGGAGCTCGCGCTTTGAGATCACCCCGGCGACGTCGATCGTCGAGACGCTCCCCGGGGGCACGGCCGCCCTCAAGGTCGTCGAGGCGCTGCGACGGGCGGGTTACCGCGGATGCTGGGTCATCGCGCTGGGCACCAACGACACCGCGGACCGGTACGTCGGCTCGAGCGTGGGGCTCAGCACAAGGATCGATCGCATGATGTCGGCGATCGGCGATGAGCCGGTGATGTGGGTCGGCGTCAAATCCCTGGTCACCTCCGGCCCGTACTCCGAGGCCAACATGAAGCTCTGGAACCAGGCGCTCGTCGCCGGCTGCCGCCGTCATCCCAACATGCGCGTCTACGACTGGGCCGCCGCCGTCAGGGACCGCTGGTTCATCCCGGACGGCATCCACTACTACTCGTCCGGCGACGCCGCGCGCGCCCACCTCATCGCCGACGCGCTGGCCGAGGCGTTTCCCGCACACGGCGCCGCCAGCTCCGGCTGCGTGGTGCACACCGCCTCGCTCAACGTCCCCGTGCTCGGCGTGCACCGCTTCAGATAAAGGGTGCGGGCCGGAACGCATCGTGCGCTCCGGCCCGCGGCCGGTACGTGTGGGGGCGCAGACGCACCGGCGATTCGGGCGCAGTCTTCCCGGCCGCTCAGGGCACGAAACGCGGGATGTTGGTTGCCACATCGGCCGCGCCCGGCGACGTCCGGCCGGCGGAAAGCCGCCCCACCTGATATCCACTCACGGCGTGACGCTTGTGCCCGCCGCCTCGCTGGAGCTGACCACCCTGACGGAGCTGTTCAACGCCGGCTACTCGGATTACGTCGTGCCGCTGCACCTCGACGAGACCGCCTTCCGTGACCACTTGGCGGTCAACGACATCGATCTCGAGTGCTCACGCGTGGTGACCATCGATGCCGGAGCGGTGTCCTTCGCGCTGATCGGACGGCGAGGGGACGCCGGTTGGGTCGGTGGGATGGGGACCGCGCCCGGGCATCGCCGCCGCGGCCTCGGCGAGCGAGCCCTGGTGGCGGCGCTCGAGGCGGCTGGGGCGGGGGGGTGCACCACGATGTGGCTGGAGGTCATCGACGAGAACGCGGCGGCGATCGCGCTGTATGAAAAACTCGGGTTCGCCCTGGTCCGGGAGGTGATCGTGTGGTCGCTGACGAGCAACGGTGGGCGGGTGCCGGCCGCGCGGCTGGTGGAGGCGGATGTCGCCCACGCCTGGATCACCGGCAACCGCGCCAGCCGTGAGCCGTGGCAGCGCGCCGACGAGAGCCTCGCTCGTATGCGGGGGGCGGGGGTCGAGCTGAGCGGGCTGGTGGTGGAGCCAGGCTCGGACATGGGGGCCGCCGTCGTCTTCCGGCGGGACCCGGAGCTCGTGACCGTGCTGCAGATCGCCGCCGTCGACGACCGGGCGGCCGGCGACGCGCTACTGGCGGCGGCCGGCGGCCGAACGTTGCGGATGGGCAACGCTCCGGCCGGCGAGTCGGCCTCCCGCGCGCTGGAGCGCCTGGGAGCGCGCCCGGTGGTGCGCCAGCGGGAGATGCGCCTGCAGCTCTGACCGCCTCGTGACGCATGCTTGATTAGGGTCCCCTAAGATCATCCCCGGATGAGCTTTGCCGAGACAGTGCTGCTCGGTGCGATCGCGGGGTTCACGATCTATCTGGGCCTGCCCGTCGGACGCACGGGGGCCGTCAACGCCCGCATGAGGGTGGCGCTGGCCATGTTCTCGGTGGGGCTGCTGGCGTTCATCTTCATGGACGTCACCGGCCACGCCCAGTCGCTCGTCGACACCGCGCTGCGGCAGTACAAGGCCCATCGCAGCGGGTTCGGCCACGTCCTCGGCCTGTTCGCCCTGCTGGCGGTCGCCTTCCTCGCCGGGACCGCCGGGATCGCCACATGTGAGCGGCGCCTGCGGCCGCGCAGCCGCCCTCCGGTCGCCGGCGGCGATGCGGCGATCGGCCTGGAGGCGTCCGCGGCGGCCGAGAACGTCGCCCTCGTCCGCGCCCGGGCGCTCCGCACCGGCATGACGATCGCGCTGGCCATCGGCCTGCACAACTTCGCCGAGGGCCTGGCCATCGGCGTCTCGGCACGGACGGGGGCGATCGGCCTGGCCACGGTCCTCATCGTCGGCTTCGGTCTGCACAACGCGACCGAGGGGTTCGGCATCGTCGGCCCGCTGGGGGCGGTCAAGCCGTCGTGGCGGTGGATCGGTCTCGCCGGGCTGATCGGCGGCGGCCCCACGTTCCTCGGCACCATCGTCGGCTATCAGGTGCAGTCGATCCCGCTGGAGCTGTGCTTCTACGCGCTGGCCGGCGGCGCCATCCTCTACGTGATCGGCGAGATCTGGACGAGCACGCGGCGCTACGGCCACGTGACGCTGGGGCTCAACCTGCTCGCGCTCGGCTTCATCGCCGGAATCGCCACCGACCTCATCGTCACCTACGGCGGGGGCTGAGGCCCCGGGCAGCGAGGCTCCCGCCCGCCGTCCGGGTGGCCCGGCCCGCCCCGGGCAGCGAGGCTCCCGCCCGCCGTCCGGGTGGCCCGGCCCGCCCCGGGCAGCGAGGCTCCCGCCCGCCGTCCGGGTGGCCCGGCGCGGCGCGGGCAACGCGCAACCAGACGGTTGCGCTAAGGTGGCGTCATGACCAGGTCCGTACTCGTGCTCGGAGGCTCCGCGTTTCTGGGGCGCGCCGTCGTCAGCGAGGCCCTCCACCGCGGATGGGAGGTGACGACGTTCAACCGCGGCCGCGGCTGGCGCCACCCGCGGGCCCGGGCCCTCATCGGCGACCGCCTGGATCCGGCCAGCCTCTCCCCGTTGCGCTCCGGCCACTGGAACATCGTCGTCGACACCTGGGCGGGGATCCCCCGCGCGGCCCGGGACAGTGCCGCTGTCCTCGCCGACCGCGCGGAGCGCTACGTCTACATCTCGAGCGAGTCGGTGTACGCGCCGCCTCCACCCCGTGGAGCGCACGAGGCATCGCCGACCGTTGACGCATCCCCTGACGCCGAGGACGGGGAGTACGCGGAGCGCAAGCGCGGCGCCGAGATGGCGGTCACCGCTGCCTTCGGCGACCGTGCGCTCCTGGCCCGCGCCGGGCTCATCCTCGGCCCGCACGAGGATGTGGGGCGGCTGCCCTGGTGGCTGGGCCGGATGTCGCGGGGCGGCGAGGTGCTCTGTCCGGGGCCGGCCGCGCTTCCGCTCCAGTACGTCGACGCCCGGGATCTGGCGGCGTTCGCGCTCGACGCGGCGGCCGCCGGGCACCACGGCCCGTTCAATGCGGTCGGCCGGCGGGGCGTGGCCACCATCGGCTCCCTGCTGGAGGCCTGCCGCGCGGTCGCCGGAGCACCCGGGACGCGGATGACCTGGGTATCTCCGGAGGCGATCGCGGCGGCTGAGATCGAGCCCTGGATCGAGCTGCCCATCTGGCTGCCGCCGGACCACGAGTTCGCCGCCATGCACGACGCCGACGTGGAGCGCGCGCATGCCGCCGGGCTGCGCTGCCGGCCGGTGGAGGAGACGGTTGCCGACACCTGGCGCTGGCTTCGCGAGCTGGAGGGACCGCCCCCGCTGCGCCCGGACGTGCCGCGGCCGGGGCTGGCGCCGGAGCGCGAGCGTGACGCCCTGCGCGCCTGGCATTCGCCGACCGCGGACGGTCGAGGATCCGGCGAGCGTTAGGGCGCCGCCCAGTTTGCGACGTACTTCTTACCGCACTCCGACCGCCGTCCTACACCGGGCGCGCACCCTTGTGGTCGAACTCCGGGAGATCCCGGACGACCGAAAGGACGAACCGATGTTCCAGCAAGCCAAGAAGGTGGGGGTGGGGGTGGCCGCGCTGGCCGCGTTCGCCCTCGGCGGCGCCGCTCTCGCCGGCGCGACGACCTCACAGTCGTCGACCACCAGCAGCCAGAGCGGGTCGAGCATGCCGGCTCGGCCGGCGTTCAACGGCCCGGCCCCCGGGACCGCGGCGCATGAGGATGCCGAGAAGACGGTGACCGGCGCCGCGGCCGCCAAGGCCCAGGCCGCCGCCGTCAAGGCGGTCGGCAGCGGGACGGCCGGTACGGTTACGACCGACTTCACCGGCAAGGGCTACGAGACGACCGTCACCAAGTCCGACGGGAGCAAGGTCGAGGTCCACCTGGACAGCTCGTTCCGCGTCTTCCAAGGCCCCGGCGGCGGCCACGGCGGCCGGCCCCCCGCGGGCGGCTCCGGGTACGGCGGCCCGCCCCCGATGGGCTCCGGCTACTCAGGCTGAGCCGGGCGGTGTGGCGAGGGCCGGTGACGTGAGCGGCCCTCGCCCCCCCCAGTCCGTGACACCCCGGGTCCGTGACACCCCGGGGGAGTCCACCCTCGCCGGACGGCGCGACGACGTATGACACTTGACTGACGAACGCGCCTCAGTAGTATCCCCTGAGTCCGACCGGGCGTTCGAGGGAAGCGAGGGACATGCAGCAGCGTGCTCACAGCACTGAGTTGTGCAACGTCAGCGATCTCGTCAGCCGCCAGGTGGAGGCGGGCCGCGGCGCGGCCCGCGCCGTCGTGGCCGACGATGCGACGTTGAGCTACGACGAGCTGCGCCGCCAGGTCAACCGCGCGGGCGGTCTCCTGCGCGCGCTGGGCGTCCGTCGTGAGCAGCGGGTGCTGCTGGTGCTCGACGACACGTCGGTCTTTCCGGTCGTCTTTCTGGGAGCGATTCGGATCGGCGCCGTCCCCGTCCCCGTCAGCCCGCTGGACAAGGACGCGAACTTCCGCCACTTCATCGACGACTCGTACGCCGAGCTGGTCGTGGCCGATGCGCCGCTGCTGGAGCGCCTGCGGGGCGCGCTCGGAGACCGCGATGTGCGCTGGCTGGCGTCCGGTGGTGAGGGCGACGGTGTGACCGAGCTGGCCTCCGGGCTGGCGGCGCAGTCCGACGAGCTCGATGCGGCGCCCACCCACCGCGATGACCCGGCGTTCTGGCTCTACAGCTCCGGCTCGACCGGGAAACCGAAGGGCGTCGTCCACCTTCAGCACGATGTCGGCGTCACGTGCGAGAACTACGCCCGGGGCGTCCTGCGGCTGACCTCGGACGACATCTGCTTCTCGACGACGAAGCTGTTTCACGCCTACGGTCTGGGTAACGGCCTGTCGTTCCCGCTCTCGGTGGGGGCGATCGCCGTCTACATGACGGGGCCGACCCGGCCGGCGCCGATCCTGGAAACGCTGCGTCGTCAGCGCCCCAGCGTGTTCTTCTCCGTGCCGGCGCTGTTTGCCGCCCTGGGCCGGGAGGAGGGGGCGCGGGACGCGCTGGCCTCGGTGCGGTTCTGCGTGTCGGCGGCCGAGCCGCTGCCCGCGGTCACCATCGAGCACTGGCAGAGCGCGTTCGGTCTGGACATCGTCGACGGCATCGGCTCGACGGAGATGCTCCACATCTACTGCTCCAACCGCCCGGGCCGTGTCCGCGCGGGGACGTCGGGGTGGCCGGTTCCGGGCTACGACCTGCGCCTGGTCGACGACAACGGCGCGGTCCTCGACGGCCCGGCGATCGGAATCCTGCAGGTGCGCGGCGACTCGTGCGCCGCGTGCTACTGGCATCAGCACGAGAAGACGAAGGCGTCGATGCTGGGGAGCTGGTTTGTCACTGGCGACCGCTACGAGCGGCGCCAGGACGGCACGTATGCCTACGTGGGGCGCGTCGACGACATGCTGAAGGTGGGGGGACTGTGGGTATCGCCGATCGACATGGAGCACGTCCTCCTCCAGCACCCCCGGGTGGCGGGAGTCGGCGTCGTCGGCGTCACCACCGGCGAGGTCAGCCGGGTCGCCGCCTACGTGGAGTGCGGCGAGGACCCGGGCGACGACGCGCTGGCCGACGAGCTGCGCGCCTGGTGCAAGGCGCGGATGCGCCGCTACGAGTACCCCCACTTCGTCACCTTCGTCGACAGCCTCCCGCGGACGCTCACCGGCAAGGTGCAGCGTTTCCGGTTGCGCGAGTGGGCGGCCGAGGCGGCGACCACCACGCCCACCGCCGTCGTCGCGGAGCCTGAGATCCCGGCCAAGACGCTCTAGACCCGGCCGGGATGGGGGTGTTGGGGCCTCACTTGTCTATATGACGACCAGGATCCCAAGACCCCCCGCTCACCGGTCGGAGAGGAACCCGCTGATCGCGGCGACGACGTCGTCGCGGTGCTCCAGGTGCGGGCTGTGCCCGCCGGGGAGCACGAGCCGGCGAGCGCCGGAGCCCCGCACCTCGATGCGGTCGACCTGCTCCAGCGTGCCGTACGGGTCGTCGGCACCCTGGATGACGAGCGTCGGCGCGGTCACCCGCGCCGCCTCCGCCTCCAGGCTCCACTCCAGGAACTCCGGGTCGAGCCAGACGTCGCACCACCCCCAGAACGCGGCATCGACGTCGTCGTGGTAGCGGCGCATGCGGTCGCGCAGCTCGCCACCGACGTAGGCCTCCCGAGTCTCCCGGATGGCGTCGACCGTGATCTGCTCGACGAACACGTGCGGGGCCAGCAGCACCAGCCCTGAAACCGGATGGTGGGCGGCGTGGATGAGCGCGATCGACGCGCCGTCGCTGTGGCCGATGAGGACCGGCTGGGCCAGCGCCAGTCGCTCGCGGAGCTCCGGCAGGACCCGCAGCGCCTCGTCATGGAAGAACGCCGGCGTCCGCGGCTCGGCCGGCGGCGCCGATCGGCCGTGCCCATGGCGGGAGAACGCGACCACCCGGCGGCCGGTGGCGGCGTGCAGGTCGTCCGGCAGGCCTCGCCACAGCTCGACGGATCCCAGGCCCTCGTGCAGGAGGATGAGCGGCACGCTGCCCGGGTCGCCGGGAAGGTCGAGGACCTCGATGGCGCGGCCGCCGACGTCCAGCTCGGCGGTCACCCCTGGCTGCCGAACACCACCGACTTTGACTCGGTGTAGTAGTCGAAGGCCTCCTCGCCGTGCTCCTTGCCGTAGCCACTGGACTTCCAACCGCCGAACGGGAGCTCGTCATAGACCTTGATGCGCGAGTTGATCCAGGTGTAGCCGGCCTCGATCCGCTCGGCCGCGTGCCGTGCCCGCTGCAGGTCCCGCGTCCACACCGATGATCCGAGACCGAACTGGGACGCGTTGGCGCGCTCGATCGCCTCGTCGAGATCGCGCACGCGCCAGATCGGCAGGGCCGGGCCGAACACCTCCTCGGTGGCCATCGGCGAATCGTGGGGCGGATCGGCGACGACCGTCGGCTGATAGAAGAACCCGCCCTCCAGCTCCGGGTCCTCCGGGCGAGCCCCGCCGGCGAGCAGTGTCCCGCCGGCGGCGAGCGTCCGCTCCACCTGTCCGGCGACCTCGTCGCGCTGGCCGGCGGTGTGCAGCGGCCCCATCTGCGACCCCTGGACGTCGCCGCGGCCGACCTTCAGCCGTTTGGCCTTGGCGGTCACCGCCTCGATGACCTGATCCGCCACCGACTCGAACACGTAGACGCGCTTGATTGCCAGGCACGCCTGGCCGCAGTTGTAGAAGCGCCCCATCGACGCGGCCGAGGCCGCGGCATCCAGGTCGGCGTCGTCGCAGATGATCATCGGATCCGAGCCGCCGAGCTCGAGGGTCACCCGCTTGGTGCCGCGCGCGGCGAGCGCCATGATCCGCTCGCCGACAGGCGTCGATCCGGTGAACGCGATCTTGCGAACCCCGGGGTGGGTGACGAGGGCGGTCCCGGTGTCGGACCCACTGCCGGTGACGACGTTGAACACGCCGGCCGGCAGACCCCCCTCGCACAGCAGCTCGCAGAAGCGCAGGGTCGTCAGCGGCGTCGTCCCCGCCGGCTTGGCCACCACGGTGTTGCCCGCCACCAGCGCCGGGGCCAGCTTGTTGCACAGCAGCGTCGTGGGGAAGTTCCACGGGACGATCGCGGCGACGACGCCGAGCGGCCGCCGCAGCACGATCCCATCGACGCCGGGGTCCAGCCCGGGTGTGTGGACGCCGCGCAGCGCCTTTGAGAGCCCCGTGTAGTGCAGGAGGGTGTCGATCGCCTTGGTGAGCTCGATCCGGCTGTCGCGCAGCGTCTTGCCCTGCTCGCGCGTCAGCAGTGGGATCAGCTCCTCCAGGTGCTCTACGACGTGGCCCGCGGCCCTGCCCAGGATCTCGCCGCGCTTGGACACCGCCAGCGCCGACCACTCGCGCAGCCCGCGGTCGGCGGCCTGGACGGCGACGTCGACGTCCTCGGCGGTGCCCCCGGCGACCTCGGCGAACATCTCGCCGGTTCCGGGATTGGTGACCCGCAGGCGGTCGCCGGTGTTGGCGTGCTCGCGGCCGTCGATGAACGCCCCGGCGTACGTTGTGATGGTCTCGGTCGTCATGCTCCGACAAACTCCGGTGTGCGCTTTTCGACGAATGCGTGCAACCCCTCGCGGGCGTCCTGGGAGCCGAACAGGTGCTCGACGAGCTCGGCCTCGAGCGCCAGCCCGTCGGCCAGCGGCAGCTCGCCCCCCTCATGGACGCAGCGCTTGATCGCGGCGATGGCCAGCGCCGGCCCATGCGCCAGGGCCACCGCGTACGCCCGGACACGGTCGTCGGCGTCCTCCGGATCGAACAGCCGGGCGACGAGACCCCAATCGTGGGCCTCGGCGGGGGAGAAGGTCCGCCCGGTCAGCAGCAGGTCCATCGCCCGCGACGGGCCAAGGAGCCGGGTCAGTCGCTGGGTGCCGCCGTTGGCGGGCAGCAGCCCCAGCGTCACCTCCGGCGTGCCCAGCTTGTAGTTGCCGGCCGTGGCCAGACGCACGTCGCAGGCGAGGGCGAGCTCCAGGCCGCCGCCCAGGGCATGCCCGGCGATGTGCGCGATGAACACCGCGCTGGCCTCCGCCATGCGCCGGAAGGCGGCCTGGCTGATGCCGATCATCTCCATGTTGGCCGGCACATCGCCCGCCAGGAACTTCTTGACGTCGGCGCCGGCGGAGAAGAACTTCGCCGAGGCGCTGCGAACGACCACGGCGCGGGCGCCGGAGTCGATGGCGTCGTCGACCGCGGCGCCGAACTCGGACATGACCTCCAGGTCGTAGGAGTTGGCCGGCGGGTTGTCCAGCGTGATCGATCCGACGCCGTCGTGGTGCTCGAAGGTGACGCTCATCAGGCCAGCCCTCCCACCACGACCGATTTGAGCTCGACATAGGAGTCGAGCGCCTCGATCCCGTGCTCCTTGCCGTATCCGGACGCCTTCATCCCGCCGAACGGCAGCTCGTCGTAGCCATAGTGGATCTGGTTGACCCAGGTCATCCCGGCGTCGATCTGCCGCGCGGCGCGGTGGATGAGGCGAGCGTCGTGCGTCCAGATCGACGACCCCAGCCCGTACGGCGTGTCGTTGGCGCGGGCGATAGCGTCGTCGAAGTCGGTGAAGCGCAGCACCGGCAGGACCGGGCCGAACACCTCCTCGGTCATGACCCGTGACTGTGCCGAGGGCTCGGCGATGACCGCGGGCTCCAGGAACCAGCCCCGGTCTGATGACCCGGTGCCGCCGCCGATCAGGAGCTCACCGCCGGAGGAGACGCCGCTGTCGATCTGCTCCAGCAACTCGTCGCGGCCGGCCCGGGTGTGGATCGGCCCCATCCGCAGTCTGGGCTTCTCCGGCTTGCTCGTCCCGTCCCCGGGCTCATAGCGGCCGACCCGCTCCACCAGCGCCGAGACGAACGTGTCGTAGACCGAGTCGTGGACGAACACGCGCTTGCAGCCCAGGCAGGCCTGACCGGCGTTCCAGTAGCGGCCGATGATGACCGCCTTGACCGCGGCGTCGACGTCGGCGTCGGCGCAGATGATGACCGGGTCAGAGCCGCCGAGCTCCAGCGACAGGCGCTTGAGATCCGGCGCCGCCAGCTTGGCCACATGGCGCCCCACGTCGGTGGAGCCGGTGAACGCAACCCGCCGGACATCCGGGTGGCCGACGAGCGCGTCACCGATCACCGAGCCGCGTCCCGTCACGACGTTCAGAACCCCATCCGGAACGCCGGCCTCGCTGAACAGGCGCGCCACCTCCAGCGTGGCCAAGGGCGTCGTCGCCGCCGGCTTGGCCACGACGGTGTTGCCAGAGGCGAGCGCCGGGGCGACCTTGGTGCCCAGCAGCGTCAGCGGGAAGTTGTACGGGGTGATCGCGGCGCAGACTCCCATCGGCCGCCGGATGACCATCCCGTAGGCGGGGCCGAACGCCGACGGGAGCTCCTGATGGGCGCCGCGCGCCTTCGTCGCCGCCTCGGCGTAGAACCGGACGCCGTGGGCCAGGTGGGTGACCTCGCCGGCTGCCTCGGCCAGCGGCTTGCCCTGCTCGGCCGTGAGCGTCGCCGCCAGCTCCTTGGCGTTGTCATGAATGAGATCGGCGGCCTCGGCCAGGATCCCCGCGCGCTTCTCCACATCGGTGCGCGACCAGTCGGCGAACGCCCGCTGGGCGGTGGCGACGGCCAGCTCGACGTCCTCCGGCGACCCGGCGGGCACGCTCGCCACCACATCCTCGGTGGCGGGGTTGACGACCTCCGTCTCCTGGTGCGCCGTCGCCTGGCGCCACTCGCCTCCGATCAACATCTCAGGCACTTGGCTCTCCTTCTCTCTCTGCGTCTGTCCGCGCCTCGTCGGTGACGATCGCGCGGCTCGCGGTCATATATCGCCTGCTGAACTGCTGATACTCCTCCCAGGCCGTCCGTGTCCATTCCAGCGCCGAGCCGGACAGCTGCTTCTTCTCCCGGGCCGGGACGCCGGCCACCAGCATCTCCGGCGCCACCCGGGCGCGCTCGGAGACGACCGCGCCGGCGGCGACCATCGCGCCGGCGCCGACGTGCGCGCGCTGAAGCACGACCGCGCCCATCCCGATCAGCGCCTCGTCCTCGATGACGCAGCCCTCCAGCAACGCGCTGTGGCCGACGACCACCCGGTCGCCGATGACCGTGGGGAGGTCATGGGCGCAGTGGATGACGGCGTTGTCCTGGATCGAGCACTCCGCGCCGATCGCAATGTGGGAGCCGTCGCCCCGGAGGACGGCGCCGAACCAGATGTTGGCGCGATCTCCGACCCGCACATCGCCAACCAGGACCGCGGTCGGCGCCAGGAACACCCCGTCGCCGATCGTCGGCTTGACGCCGTCCAACTCGAGGATCGTCGCCATCAGCGCCCCGCAAACTCCGGGTCTCGCCGCTCGCGGGCCGCGGCCAGACCCTCGCGGTGGTCGTCCGAGGCCAGCAGCGCAGTCTGCGCCAGGCTCTCGGCCACGATCCCGCTGCGCACGTCGGCGTCGGCCGCCAGGTGGGCCAACCGCTTGGCTGCTCCGAACGACAACGGAGCGCGGCGCAGCATCCGGCGCGCGCGCTCCTCCGCGGCCGCCACCGGATCGCCGGCGGCCAGCTCGCTGACCAATCCCAGCCGGAGCGCCGCTTCGGCGTCGAGCAGCGCCGTCAGTCCATGGCTGACGTGGCGGTACACGCGCGCGTCGTGGAGCTCCTCGAAGGAGCCGAGGTCGCCGCCGGCGCAGAACGCCCCGCCGGCCCCGGTGATCACCAGCGCGTGGATCTCCGGGGACCCGGCCGCGTCGTCGAGGGCCGTGGCCAGCGCGTCGCGCATCGCGCGATCGAGCGCGTTGCGGCGCTCCGGCCGGTCGAGGGTCAGCGTCAGGAGGTGATCGGAGACCTCGGCCCTGACCCGGGGGCTCTCCTCGCTTGACGGCACGGTCGAGAGACTATACGCTGGCGAGCGTAAGTCAAGTGTCATACCTGCGAAAGGCAAGGTTGATGGTTGCCACCGCCGTAGAAGAGCTTGCACCGTTGTCCGAGGAGCAGGTCCAGGAGCACCTCGCCGCGGGCAGGCTGGTGGAGGGGCTGCAGCACATGTCCCCCAGGTACCTGGAGGGGATCCGCCGCATCCTCACCGTGTCGGCCGACACCGAGTTCGTCAGCGCCCCCTCGTACCTGCGGGCGGCCCAGCACGCGCCCGCGCTCAACAACTTCGGCTCGGCGATGTCGATCATCCAGGACGAGCTGGCGCACGCCCACATCGGTTACCGCCTGCTCGGCGACCTGGGGGTCGACATGGACTGGCTCATCTACGAGCGGCCCGCCGGCCAGTTCAAGTACCCGTACGCATTTGACGTCCCGCTCAACTCCTGGGTCGAGCTCGTCTGCGCCAACGCGATGTACGACCAGGCCGGCTTCGTGCTCCTCGGCGACGTCCATCAGTCGAGCACGTTCGGACCGTGGAAGCGCGCGCTGGCCAAGGTCGACAAGGAGGAGACGTTCCACCTGCGCCACGGCCGCACCTGGTGCAAGAAGCTGGTCAAGGACCCGGCCTCACGGCGGGAGGTTCAGGCGGCCGTCGACTGGATGTTCATCCTGACGCTCGAGTGGTTCGGGCTTCCGGACGATCTCAAGAAGCACTCCGAGCAGCTCGACTACGGGTTCAAGGGCAAGTCCAACGACGAGCTGCGCCAGGCATGGATGGGGGAGGTGGTGCCGTTCATGGAGGAGATCGGCATCGGGGTCCCGGCCCACTTCGACGCCGATGAGGACCGGTACGTCATCGACTGCCCGTTTCCGGCCCGCTTCGACGAGGACAGGCGCGAGTGGCTGTTGGACGAGGGGCCGATCGGCTGGGACGAGGTCACCGCCCGCTGGCGTGCGCGCGGGCCGATGAACGACGAGTACGTCCGCCGGCTCCAGCGCGGGTATCAGACGACAGCATCGAGGCGCGCGGCGTGAGTGCGTTGACGGTGACCGCCGCCGAGCAGGTCGAGGCCCGCATCTGGGAGGCGCTGCGCCACGTCGAGGATCCGGAGATCCCCGTCTCGGTCCTCGGCATGGGGCTCATCGTCTCGGTCGCCTACCGGCTGGAGGATCGCACCGCCGAGCTGCAGATCACGTTCACCGCCATGGGGTGCCCGGCGACCGAGTTCATCCAGGACGACATCCGCGACGCGCTGCTCGCCGACCCGGAGATCGACGCGGTCGAGATCGAGGTGGTCTGGGATCCCGTCTGGACCAAGGACCGCATCCGCGCCGACGCCCGCGAGACGATGCGACGGCTGGGAATTGTTGTATGAGCCGGGCCGACGAGACCGTCTGGGAGGTGTTCGCCCGCCAGGCCTACGAGGAGCCGCTGCATCACGTCGGCACCGTCACCGAGTCCGACGAGGACCTGGCGCTCGTCTCGGCGCGCGCCATCTACGACGAACAGCCCTGGATCCACATGATCCTCGTTCCGCGCAACCAGATCCGGGAGGCGATCCGCGCATGAACAGCACATCGTCAGCCGTCGACATCGCCACCGCCACGATGATCTCGCTCATCGGCTCGCTGGCCGACAACAAGAGCGCGCTCGGCCGGCGCTACGGAGAGTGGGCGGTGAGCGCGCCGACGATCGAGTCCGCGGTGGCCGCGGCCGCGATGGCCCAGGACGAGCTCGGCCATGCCCGCTCCACCTACCCCGTGCTCGCCAAGCTCGGCGTCCAGCGCGAGGACGAAGGCCTCGACGCCGGTCAGCCGCTTCACGTGCTGGAGCACGAGCTCCCGGACTGGGCCTCGTTCATCGCCGCCAATCTCGTCGTCGACGGCATCCTGACCACGTTCGTGGCCAGCGCCCGCGTCAGCAGCATCGAGCCGCTCGCCCAGCGCGCGCGCAAGATCCTCCAGGAGGAGGGGGCCCATCGCGTCCACGCCGAAGCCTGGCTCAAGCGCATCTGCCGCAGCGGCGGTGCGGACGCCGAGCTGCTCCGCCGGCGGATCGGAGAGTTCTGGGCGCAGGCCGCGCGGTGGCCCGGCCCCGGCGACGATGCCGGCTACCGGGCGGCCGTGGCCGAGAGGATGGTGAGCGAGGGGCCGGACGCCGTCCGGCGCCGGGTCCGCGACTGGCTGTCGGCGCGGCTCGACGCCGAAGGCTGCGGTGTCCCGCTCGACGATCCCGTCGATTGGTCAGGCTGGGACGAGGTCACCCGCCGATGAGCGATGCGGCTCCCGCCTGCCCGCACTGCGGCTCGACCGACGTCGAGCTGGTCGGCGCCTGGGGCGGACAGCTCATCACCAGCCAGGCCCGCTGTCGTCAGTGCAACACCTACTTCGAGGCGGTCCGGGACGTCTTTAGCCAGGCGGGCGACGTACTAGTGTCTCCCGCCGATGATTGACGACCAGCTCCGGCGACGGTCCGTCGGCTCGCCCGCCACCCGGTCGCTGCTGCTGACGGTTCTCGGCGAGTATGTCCTCCCGCGCTCCGGTGAGGTGTGGCAGGAGACGCTCGTCGCCGCCCTGTGCGCGCTCGGCTATACCGAGCAGGCGGCTCGGCAGGCGCTCTCGCGCAGCACCCGGGACGGCTGGCTGCAGACCGAACGCCGCGGGCGGCGCTCCCGCATGTCGCTGACCGCCGCCAGCCGGGAGCTGCTCGCCACCGGCGCCGACCGGATCTACTCCTTCGGCCGGCCGTGGGAGTGGGACGAGCGCTGGCTCATCGTGATCCTCCGGGTCCCGGAACACCGGCGCGCCGTCCGCCACCAGCTCCGCTCGCGGCTCGCCTGGGCCGGCCTCGGCTCCCTGGGGGGAGGCGTGTGGCTGACGCCCCATGTCGAGCGCGAGGCCGAGCTGACCGCGGCCATCCGGGAGGAGCCGGACGCCGAGGCGCGCTCGTTCGTCGCCGAGCTCGGTGCCATGGGCGACCCGCAGGAGCTGATCGCCGACGCCTGGAACCTCGGCAGTGTGCGCGAGCAGTACCAGGCGTTCATCGACGACTTCGTCCGCCTGCGGCCGTCGACGCCGGAGGCGTGCTTTCGCCAGCAGACCCTGCTCGTCCACGCCTGGCGCCGGTTCCCGTTCCTGGATCCGGATCTGCCGGCGAGCGTGCTGCCGCCCGGCTGGCCGCGCGACCGGGCACACGCGCTCTTCGTCGAGCGCCACGAGCGCTGGGAGCCGGCCGCCCGGGCCTACTTCGAGCAGCTGGAGTCCGGCTACGGCCTGGACTCCCGCGCCGCCTGAGGCGGGAACGACCCGGCCCGCGACACCAGGCTGGGCAGCTCGCGGCCCAGCGTCTCAGCCAGCCAGTGGGAGACGGCGAGCAGATCGTCGAGGTCGATGCCGGTGGTGACGCCCTCGCCGTCAAGCAGGTAGATCAGGTCCTCGGTGGCGATGTTGCCCGTGGCGCGGGGCGCGAACGGGCAGCCGCCGAGCCCGCCGATCGACGCGTCGAGCACCGTGGCGCCATGCTCCAGCCCGGCGACGGCGTTGGCATATCCGGTGTTGCGCGTGTTGTGGAGGTGGAGGCCGACCGGCCGCCCGGCGAAGACGCGGACCGCGTCCGGGAGCCGCCGCCGCACCTGGGCGGGCACGCCCACGCCGATGGTGTCGGCGAGCATGAGCTCATCGGCGCCCGCGTCCGCCATGCGGGCGGCGTGCTCTGCGACCACGCCGGGGTCCACGGCGCCCTCGAACGGACAGCCGAACGCGGCGGCGAGCGTGGCCGTCACCCGCGCTCCGGCGGCGTGGGCGGCGGCGATCATCGTCTCGGCGGCGGCGGCCGCCTCCGCCACGGTCATGCCCTGGTTGCGCTGCGCGAACGCGTCGGTGAGCGGGTAGGCGAGGTGGATCTCGCCCACGGAGCTGCCGATCGCCCGCTCCACCCCGCGCGGATTGAGCACCAGCGCGGCGTAGACGGTGTCGCCACCGGCGCCGAGCCCGGCCATCACCTCCTCGGCGCCCGCCATCTGCGGCACGCGCGCCGGGTTGACGAAGCTGGTCGCCTCGACCCGGGGCAGGCCCGCCGCCGCCAACCGCCGGCACAGCTCGGCGCGGGTCGCCGGCGGCAGCGTCACGTGGTCGTTCTGCAGTCCGTCCCGGGGGCCGACGTCGCAGATCGTCACCGCGCTCATGCCGGCGACCGGCTCTCCGCCGCCAGCCAGGCATCGAACTCGCGCCGCTCCTCGGCGATCCGCTGCGCCAGGGCAGCGTGGTCCGGCAGCGGGCCGAAGTCGAACGCGTCACTGCGGTCGCCCTGGTCGCGCGGCACCTGCCGGGCCGCCGTCGTGGCCGGCTCGTCGAGCGCCCCGTCGGCCGCGACGACGACGCCGTACTGCTCGCGGGCAGCGTCGACGGTGACCAGCCCGGCGCGAACGTCGGTGGCGACGCGCTCCGGCTCACGCGTGAACGGATCGCCCAGGCCACCGGCGCCCGCGGTGCAGAACACCAGCCGGTCGCCACGTCGGACGGGGACGTTCTCGACCTTCGAGGGCAGCGTGACCTCCGAGCCGCCGGCGGCCCGGATCAGGACCTTCGTCGACGGCTCCCCGTGCCGGCCGCCCTGCAGTCCCCAGGGGTAGGTCTGGGCCCGGTCGTCCTGATATGAGATGGCGCCGTCGGCCAGGAACTCGTACGTCTTGGCGACCCCGTGGCCGCCGCGGTGATATCCCGCGCCGCCGGAGTCCGGGCGGGCGACGTAGCTGAGCACCCGCAGCGGGTAGTACTTCTCCAGGTACTCGGTCGGCACCGCCTTGAACAGCGGCCACCAGGAGTGGCCGTCGAGACCGTCGGCGAAGGGACGGGCCGGGATCCCGCCGTAGAGGATCTCGAGGATCTGGTACGGGGTGCCGTGCTCGTCGGTGCCGGAGTAGACGAAGTTGGGGCTGGTGCCGTACCCGCCGGTCACCGCGAACTGGTCGAGCGCCTTGGAGAACACGGCGTCGACGACGTCGAACTGGCGGGCCATCAGGCTGAGCCGGTTGCCGAGCGGCGCGGGGAACTGTGGCCGCAGCGCGCAGCCGTCCGGGATGGTGACCTCGATCAGGTCGTAGTAGCCGTCGTTGAACACCAGGTCCGGCGCGAACGCCATGCTCAGGAAGACCCCGGTGAACATCTTGAACATCTCCGGGTTGAGCAGGAAGTTGACCGAGCCCGGCACCTCGGCGTCGGTCCCGGTCCAGTCCACGTGCAGGTGGTCGCCGTCGCGCCACAGCGCCAGCTTGAGCTTGATCGGCCCGTTCCCCAACCCGTCGTCGTCGGCGTAGTCCTCGAACTCGAAGCGCCGGCCGTCCGGCAGGTGGGTGCGGATGAGCTCTATCAAGCCCCGGCGCGTGCGGTCGAGGATCGCGTCGCAGGCCTCCAGGTACGTGTCCTTGCCGAAGCGCTCGCACAGTTCGATGACGCGCGCGGCGCCGGCGGCGGTGCCGGCGGCGATCGCCTTGATGTCGGCCTCGACCTCCTTCGGCATGCGGGTGTTGTGGCAGAACAGCGCCAGCAGCTCCCGGTTGAGAGCCCCGCCGTCGTAGAGCTTGAGCGGCGGCATGCGGATTCCCTCGTGGTAGATGCTGCGCGCGGTGATCGGCATCGAGCCGGGCGCGGTGCCGCCGACGTCCATCAGGTTGCCCCACTGCGACGCGTAGCCGACCAGGTCGCCGTCGTGGAAGATCGGCCGCAGGATGAGGAGATCCGGCGTGTGCGAGATCGAGCCCTCGCACATGTACGGGTCGTTGAGCGCGATCACGTCGCCGTCCTTCAGGTCGTCGACCGAGTAGGGCGAGTGGTCCAGGATGGTGGTGATGGCGCTGCCGAACTGGCCGATGACCATCCGCCCATGACGATCGGCGATGAGCGGGAACTGGTCCGACTGCTCGCGGATGACGGGGCTCACGGCCGTCGTCTCCAGCACCCGGTCCATCTCGTAGCGCGTGTTGGACAGGGTGTTCTCGATGATGTCCAGCGTGATCGGATCGATGTCGTGCTCGCGCACGAAGTCCGGGACCGGCTGCTCGGTGACGCTCATCGTGAGTTGCCCTCCGCTTTGCGAATGATGATGTTGCGGTCGTGATCGATCACGCCGGCGTACCCGGGCTCGATCACCGTCGTCGTGTCCTGCTGCTCGACGATCGCCGGGCCCGGCACCTCGTGCCCGGGCGCCATCCCGTCGCGGTCGTAGACCGGCGTCGCCTGCCAGTCCCCGTCGAGGAACACCTGCTCGGTGCGGACGGGCTCCGGCGCCGGCGGCCGGCCATGGCCGTTCCGCGAGGACCAGGGCTCGGCGCCGCCTCCGGAGCCGACGACGCGCAGTGTGGCGATCTCGACCGGGGCGTCGAGGTCGAACCCATATCGCCGCCGGTGCTCGGACTCAAAGCGCTCGCGGACGAGCGAGTGATAGTCGTCTGAGACCTCGTGCAGCTCCAGTGCGCACGGCACCTGGATGTCCTGCATGTAGTAGCGGCAGTCGACGAAGAACTGAAACGCGTGCTCGTGATCCGGAACCGCCTCGCGCGCCAGCCACTGGGCGGCTTCGTCCTGCAGCTCAGTGAGCGCTCCGTACAGGGTGCCCGCCGGGGTCTCCTCGGCGATCTGGAGGAAGGTGCGCGCGAACTCGTTCTGGACCTCGGAGACGAGGAAGCCGAACGCGCTCAACACGCCCGGGGTGGCCGGGATGACGATGGGGTCGGCGTGGATGAGGCGGCCGAGGGCGTTGGCGTGCAGCGGCCCGGCGCCGCCGAACGCCAGGAGGCCGAACTCCCGCGGGTCGTAGCCGCGCTCGATGCTGACGACCCGCAGGGCGGCGTGCATGTTCTCGTTGGCGATGTCGATGATCGCCTGGGCCGCGCGGGTGACGTCGACGCCCAGACCGTCGGCGATCTTCTGGACCGCGGCGGTGGCCGCCTCCTCGTCGATCGACAGCGAGCCGGCGAGCTTGGTGCCCGGCGGGATGCGGTGCAGGACGACGTTGGCGTCGGTCACCGTCGGCTCGGTTCCACCCCGCCCGTAGGCGGCGGGCCCGGGCTCGGCCCCCGCGCTCTGAGGGCCGACCCGGAGCGCCCCCACCGGGGTCAGGTAGGCGATCGAGCCGCCGCCGGCGCCGACGCTGTGCACGTCGACCCCGCGTGACTGGAACTGGTAGTAGCCGAGCTGGGCGTCGCGCCGGATGGTGACCGACCCGTCGACGCACACCGACACGTCGGTCGAGGTGCCGCCGACGTCGAGCGTCAGCACGTTGGGGGCGCCGAGCCGCCGCGCCAGCCAGGCCGCGCCCACCACTCCGCCGGACGGCCCGGAGAAGGCGGTGTCGACCGGGCGCTCCTTGGTGGCCAGGGTGCTCATCGTCCCGCCGTCCGAGCGCACGACGTTGAGGCGCCCGGTGAACCCCTCCTCGCCGAGGAGACGCTCCAGGCCGTCCACGTAGGTGATCACCTGCGGCTGGACATAGGAGTTGAGCACCGCGGTCAGGGTGCGTTCGTACTCGCGGTACTCGGAGACGAGGTCCGAGGAGATGGAGACCGGCAGGTCCGGATGCGCCGCCCGGGCGATCTCCCGGGCCCGGCGCTCGTGCGCCGGATTGACGTACGAGTTGAGCAGGCCGATCGTCACCGACCGCACTCCGGCGCCGACCAGCTCATCGATGGCCGCCCGCGTTGCCTCCTCGTCGAGCGGATCGATCTCCGCGCCGTCGGCGGCGATGCGTCCTGGGATACCGCGGGTGTGCCACAGCGGGGCGAGCGGCTCCGGCTTGATCATGCCCATCCACCCGTACAGGGGACCGGGGGTCCAGGCCCGCGCCAGGTGGAGGATCTGTTCGTTGCCGGGCGTGGTCAGCAGCCCGCACGGCGCGCCCTTGCCCTCCAGGATGAGGTTGGTGACGACCGTCGACCCGTGGAGGATCAGGTCGAGGTCCTGAGGCGAGGCGCCCACCCGGCGGCAGGCCTCGCGCACGCCGTTGAGCACACCCACCGACTGGTCGCTCGGCGTGGAGAGCACCTTGACCAGCGTCACGTCGCCGCCGTCCGTGTCCTGCATCTGCACGTCGGTGAACGTGCCTCCGACATCCACTCCCAGCCGGTATCCCATCGCCTCTCCCTGTCTGTCGGTGTCCTGTGGTCAGATCACGCCGTCATCGCGCAGCTCGTGGATCTGGGTCGCGTCGATGCCGAGCTCGCCGAGCACCGCGTCCGTGTCGGCTCCGACCGTCCACCGGGCGGCGTGCCGGACGCGGCCGGGCGTGCCGGTCAGCTGCGGCACCACCCCGGGGCCGGTCACGGTGCCATGGACCTCGTCCTCGTACTGCACCAGCAGACCGCGCTCGCGGAAGTAGGGGTCCGCGTACACGTCCGCCGCGTCATAGACCGGCGCGCAGACGACCCCGGCCTCGTTGACGAGCCGGTCGAGCTCCTCGGCGGTGTGCTGCTTGGCCCAGCCACCGATGAGCTCGTCGAGCAGATCCTCGTTCTCGCCGCGGGCGTGGTGATCGACGAACCGCTCGTCCTCGGCGAGCTCCGGACGGCCGATCAGCTGGGCCAGCCGTCGCCACAGCGTGTCGTGGTTGGCGGCGATGACCACCCACTTGCCGTCCTGGGACTGGTACACGTTGCTCGGCGCGATCCGGGGCAGCCGGGTGCCGGTCGGCCGGCGGATCGTCCCGGTCTTCTCGTACTCCAGCACCGAGGACTCGGTCATGGCAAAGCAGGCATCGGTGATCGACGCGTCGACGACCTGCCCGGTGGCACCGCGCACGTCGCGCGCGTAGAGTGCCAGCAGAATCCCCTGAAAGGCCGACTGGGCGGCCAGCGTGTCTCCCAGCGAGATGCCGAACCGCGGGGGCGCCTGGTCCGGATAGCCGTTGATGTAGCGCAGGCCGGCCAGCGCCTCGCCACCGGAAGCGAAGCCGGGGCGGTCCCGGTAGCGGCCCGTCTGGCCGTAGCCGGTCACCCGCGCGTAGACGATCCGAGGGTTGAGCTCGTGCAGCTGCTCCGGGCCCAGGCCCCAGCGCTCCATCGTCCCGGGGCGAAAGTTCTCCAACACGACGTCCGCGCCGGTGGCCAGATCCCGTGCGATACGCTGCCCGGCTTCGGTGCGCAGATTGAGCGTGACCGAGCGCTTGTTGCGGGCCAGGATCGACCACCACAGCGAATGGCCCTCGTGGCGCAGCCGGCCCCAGTCGCGCATCGCGTCCCCGCCTGGCGGCGGCTCGACCTTGACGACGTCGGCGCCGAAGTCGCCGAGCAGCGTGCCGACGAACGGTCCGGCGAGCAGCTGGCCGAACTCGATGACGCGCACACCCTGGAGCGGGCCGTCGCGCAGCTCAGCGCTCACCGGCCATCACCTCAGACAGAAAGGCGCCCGCCCCCTGGATGTGCATGCGCATCACCGTGGCCGCCAGGTCGCCGCGGCCGGCGCGGATCGAGCTGACGAGCTCCTGATGGCAGAACAGCGACTGCTCCCGCTGGGTCGGATCGCGCCAGAAGCTCGACCGGAACACGCGGGGGATCCCGCTGACCGCGCTCATCGCCGCGCTCAGGCGCGGGGAGCCGGCGGCGTCGACGATGACCCGGTGAAACTCCTCGTTGAGGGCGACGAGCGCCGCGACGCTGTCCTCGTCGGCGGCGTTGTGCGTGAGGGTCTCCGCGTGGACCTCGGCCAGCCGGGCGAGACCGCCCTCGTCGATGCGCTGCGCCGCGAGCGCCGCGGCATGCGGCTCGATCAGGCCCCGGACCTCGTAGAGATCGGCGAGATCGGCAGCGTCGAACGAGCGAACCGTCGCCCCGCGCCGCGGCTCGATCTCCACCAGCCCCTCCCGGGCGAGGAGGAGCAGGGCCTCGCGGACGGGGGTCCGGGACGAGCGCAGGCGCTCGGCCAGCGTCTCGGCCCGCAGACGCGTGCCCGGCTCCAGCCGGCCCTCCAGGATCGCCGTGCGCAGCGCCTCCTGCACGCGGACCGTGTGGGTCTGGGCAACTTCTCCCGGCGGCATTTTGCATACCGTAGACCCTTGTTCTGCCCCTGTCCAGGCATATCTGAGGTATTTTGCATGCAAAGTGGCGGCAACGGTAGGATCCGAGCGTGACTGACGGGCCCGCGGAGCTCTACGCCGAAAGGGGACTTGGCCGGCGGGCCGGAGCGGGCCGCCGCCCGGCCCTGGTGGTCGTCGATCTCAACTACGGCTTCACCGACCCCGCCTCCCCGCTGCACTGCGATGCCGAGGAGGCGATCGCCGCCACCCGGCGCCTGCTCGACGCGGCCCGGGCCGCCGACTGCCCCGTCGCCTTCACCACCGTTCAGTACGACGACGCCGGCGAGCGCATTGCCGCCGCCTTCCTGGCCAAGGTCCCGGCCCTGCGCCGGCTCAGACCCGGGACCCGCTGGCCGGAGATCGACGGGCGGATCGCGCCGCGTGACGGCGAGCCGGTGCTGCCCAAGCTGTTCGCCTCGGCGTTCTTCGGCACCCCGCTGGCCGCGTTGCTGGCCGCCGAGCACTGTGACACGGTCATCGTCGCCGGCGCCTCCACGTCCGGCTGCGTGCGGGCGACGGTCGTCGACGCGATCCAGCACGGCTACCGCGTGATCGTTCCCCGGGAGGCGGTCGCCGACCGCTCGGCCGCCCAGCACGAAGCCAACCTCATCGACATCGACGGCAAGTACGCCGACGTCGTCCCGGTCGGCGACGCCGAGCGGCTCCTGGCGGCCGCCGCCAGGTAAGCGCGCTCCGGACCGTGGCACACGCCGGGCTGGGACGGTGGGCCGTATTCAATGCCCAGGCCGCTCCACCCCGGCCAGGCTCCCTGGCGCCGAGAGGTTTCCAGACACGCGTCCGTGCGGTTCGAGGGCCATCCACGGCGAGGCTGCCAGGGCGCCGGCCGGTTCAGAATGGGGCCGAGCCTGTATTCCGCGCCGGCCCTGAGGAGAATGTTGCGCGAGACCGATGAGAACCACCCCGTGTCGAGGTCTAAGGGTGCAGTGACCGAGTCGACGACTCTTTCAGGCGCCGTGGTGTGCCTTCGCGGGCCACTGCGCAAGCTCGCGGGCGGCCGGAGCGAGCATGAGCTGCCCGGCGCCACGGTGCTCGAGCTGCTGCGTGCGCTCGGGCGCCGCCACCCGGAGACCGGCGGGTGGATCCTCGACGAGCGTGGCCTGATCCGCCGCCACATCAACGTGTTCGTCAACGGCGAGCGTGGGGGCGAGGCGACCCCGGTCCGGTCCAGGGATCGCGTCGAGGTGGTACCGGCGATAACAGGAGGCTGAGAGAGTGATCGAGCTGGTGGTGGGCACCAAGAAGGGGCTGTTCCTGCTGGAGGGCGAGCCGGATCGTGGCTTTGAAATCGCGATGCGCGCGTTTGCCGGCCAGCCGGTCGATTTCGCCACGCGTGACCCGCGCAGCGGCCGGCTGCTGGCGGCGGTGACGTCGCCGTTCTACGGCCCCAAGATCTTCTACAGCGATGACGGACAGGGGGCCGACTGGGAGCAGGCCGACGGTGTGGCCCTGCCGGACGGTGGCGACCAGGCGCTGGAGCGGATCTGGGTCATCGCCCGCGGCGAGGCCGACGGCGTCCTCTATGCCGGGGGAGATCCCGGCGTGCTGTTCGAGAGCCGGGACGGGGGAGCGAGCTGGGAGATCAACGCCGGCCTGTGGGAGCAGCCGTCTCGTCCGCACTGGCAGCCGGGCGGCGGCGGGCTGTGCCTGCACTCCATCTCCACCTGGCCGGGGGATCCCGACCGGCTCGCGGTCGCCGTGTCGGCCGCGGGGATGTGGCTGACCGACGACGGCGGCCGCTCCTGGCGGCGAGGCAACGACGGGCTCAATCCGGGCTACCTGCCCGCGGAGGCGCTCGCCGACGAGAACGCCGGCCGCTGCGTCCACCACGTCGAACGGGCCCCCCGGCGACCGGACCGGATGTTCATGCAGTTCCACGGCGGCGTCTATCGCTCCGACGACGCGGGGTCGAGCTGGACCGACATCGGCGGTGGTGGCCTCCCGTCCGATTTCGGGTTCCCGCTGGCGGTCGACCCGGCCGATCCGGACAGTGCCTATGTGATCCCGCTGGTCGCCGACATGGACCGGGTCATGCCGGACGGCCGGGTCCGCGTGTACGAGACGCGCGACGGCGGTACCCGCTGGGCGCCCCGGGGCGACGGCTTGCCGGCCGAGCACGCGTACCTGACCGTGCTGCGACAGGCATTCAGCCGGTGCGGGGAGGGCGAGCGGCTCCAGCTGTACTTCGGCGCGACGTCGGGCGATCTGTTCGGCTCCGGCGACGCCGGCGCCACGTGGATGACGGCCGCCACGCGGCTGCCGCCGGTGTTCTCGGTGGTCGCGGTCTGAACGTCAGGGCACCCACCGCTCCCCGGCTGGGGTGACGGTCAGCTCATGGGTGAGGGCGCGTGCGCCCTGCCGCACGAGGAATGACACCGCGGCCGCGATCTGGCCCATGTCGCCGAGTGCCTCGACCGGCACGTCGCGGGTGTAACCGGCCGTCTTGGGGGACTCGATCGTCGCGTCGACGGTCAGCAGCGCGGCATGGATGCCGTCCTGGCGCAGCTCCTGCGCCGCGGCCTGCACCAGTGCCCGGGTGGCGAATGCCCCCGCGGCCCACAGGCCCCTGCCCGGCATCGCCCGGCGCGAGGACCCGCCGGTGATCTGGATGAGTGCGCCGCCGTCGCCCTCGCGCAGCGCGGCGGCGCCCACGGACAGGAAGACGAACGCCTGCTCGGCCACCGCCACCGTCCAACCGCGGAAGGCATCGAGGTCTGCCGTGGCGAGCGGCCCGCCTCCGAACGGCCCACCGGTGGCCCGGGCCGCGGTCACGGCGTTGACCACCGCGTCGACCGAGCCGTACTCCGCCCGGACGGTCCGCAGCGCGTCGGTCAGCGAGGTCACATCGGACGCGTCGCCGCGGATCGCCATCGCACCGCGCTGCCGCACCCGCTCGAGCGTCTCGTCACTGCGCGCCACGCCGGCCGCGTTCCAGCCCAGCTCACGAAAATGATCGATGATCGCTCCACCCAGGTTGCGTGCCCCCAGGACCACCATCGTGTTGGTCATGTCTCGCTCCTTCCCGTGTTGTCGATGAACGGGGAATGATCCCGCGATTCGCTCCCAGGACAGACCCTGTCCGCGATCTGTGCGACCTTGACCGGCATGACCGCACCGCGAACCTACCCCAGCGGCGTGCCCAGCTGGGGTCGACACCGAGCAGCCTGACCCGGAGGCGGCTGCCGATTTCTATCGCCGGTTGTTCGGATGGACAATCACGACCGTCTCGCCTCCGGGTGCGCCCTGGTACGCGATCGCGACGCTGGCCGGCCGCGACGTTGCCGGTCTGGGCACGGCGACGTCGCAGCCGGCCGCCTGGAACACCTACATCGCCGTCCACGACGTCGCTGTCACCGCGGCGCGGGCCGAGGCCGCCGGAGCGGAGATCCTGGCCGGTCCACTTGACATCGGCCAGGCCGGTCGCATGGCGATCTGCCGCGACCCCGCCGGAGCCGCCTTCCGGCTCTGGCAGGCGGGGCGCCGCCTGGGGGCGCAGCTGGTCAACGCGCCGGGCTCCTGGAACTTCAGCGATCTCCATACCGACCGCCCGGACGGGGTCGGGTTCTACGCGGACCTGTTCGGCTGGTCGATCGAGGACCTTGGCGTGGCCACGCTGATCCGCCGCCCCGGCTACGGAGACTACCTCGAGGCGACGGTCGACCCCGGCATCCGCCTCAGGCAACAGGGGGTGGCCGCGCCCCCCGGCTTCGAAGACGCCGTCGCCTGGGTTCATGGGCTTGACACCGGCGTGATCCCGCATTGGCGCGTGACCTTCGCGGTCGACGACCGAGACGCGATCGCGGCGGCCGCCGAGCGGCTGGGGGCGGAGGTCATGGGCACCGAGGACACCCAATGGACGCGGACCGCGCTCGTCCGTGATCCTCAGGGCGCGGTGTTCACGGCCAGCCAGTTCACCCCCAGGGTTCGATGCCGAGGTACGGGCGAGAGGTCGTACTAGCGTCCGGCCCAGCCGCTCAGGCCGGTGGGATCCCGGGGGATGAGCGGCTTCTCGGCTCGCGCCCGGATCTCCTGCACCGCCCATGAGTTCCCGTCCGGATCTTGAAAGCCGAAGAACGTCCCACCGTCGGCCTCGGCCATCACCCTCAGGTCGCTGACCGCGACGCCGCGGTCGGAGAGCTCCTGGCGCGCCGCGGCGCCGTCGGAGACCACCAACTGGAGCCCCTTGATCGACCCGGGCTCCATCTGGTTCTGCGACGGGAGGTCCCCAAAGACGATTGAGCAACCCGACCCGGGCGGGGTGAGCTGGACCACGTGCATGTGCTCGTTTCGCGTGTCATGGTCAAGATGGAAGCCGATCTGGTCGCGGTAGAACGCGACCGAGCGGTCGATGTCACTGACGGGCAGCACGACGACTTCGAGAGTCCAGTCCACCAGGCGCTCCTTGCGTAGATCATCCGGTCTTTCGATAAGACTGGCGCACGGTCCGGCCCTCATCGGTTGGGGGCAGGACGGGCCGGGTGGATCCGGTGAGAACGAGGCATCCCTCCGGCACGAACCGTGGGAATTACGGTTGCGCGCCCCACCGCCGCCCGCCATAGTCCTAGGTGACGGAAGGTCGTCACCGGATCTCCTCCTCCAGAGGAGACCAGGCAGGCGGCCTTTCGCCGTGTCTGGGCATGGTTCCTCGCTGCGCGGCGTGATTGTCCGCCCCGGCGCCTCCCGCCTCGTCGGCTTCAAGCGGCCTCTGGGGGCGCCGGCGGTCGTGAGCGGAGGTGCCGTCGCCGAGCGGGTGCGCCGTGGCGTCGAGTGTGGGCCGTGACGTGAGGCTCCCGCGCGAGCCAGCTCGTGATCGCCAGCGGTGGGTGCGCGCCGTACTCCTCGCGGAGCGCTTCGCCGATCACGGCCGGCTCGAGCCGGCGCTTGTCCGGGTGCCCCGCCAGGTAGAGGATGACCGCGGACACCACCTCGAGCAACCCCGCGTCCCCGGCCCCGTTCAGCGCGTCCGTGATCTGACCCAGGCGCGCGCGCAACCGCTCAACACCTTCCGCGGGCGCCCAGTCAGCCGGAAGCGCGTCGCTCCACGCCTGCTCAAGCGATTCGTGCTCGCCCCCGGAGTCGATGATCGTCCACGTCAGATCGGACAGCTCGATGAGCTCGGTGTTGCTCAGCTGGCCTTCGAAGGTCGACATCGGCGTCACCCCCTATCGGTCAGCGATCATCCCAGTCCGGGCCGCCAAACCACATCCGTAGCGAACCCTGGTGTCCGATTGCGAACCACTGCTCGATGAAGCGCGTGACGCTGGTGCCCCGTTCGCGGGCATCCGTGACTAGAGCTCGCCGGCCACTGAGCTCTCCGCGGTGGCCAGCACGGCCTTGACGATCCCCGCGTACCCGGTGCAGCGGCAGAGGTTGCCACCGAGTGCGGTCCGCACCTCCTCCTCGGTCGGGGACTCCGCGCGGCGGAGCAGGGCGGTGGCCGAGATGAGCATTCCCGGGGTGCAGAAGCCGCACTGCACCCCGCCGTGCTCCAGGAAGGCGCGCTGCAGGTCGCTGAGCTCGCCGGGGGGCGCGAGTCCCTCGACGGTCGTGATCTCGCGGCCCTCGGCCTGGAGGGCGAGGTAGGAACAGGCGTTCACCGGCTCGCCGTCCAAGAGCATCATGCAGGCGCCGCACTCAGAGTCGTCACAGCCCTCCTTGGCGCCGGTGAGGCCCACCTGCTCCCGGATCGTCCGCAACAGGCTGGCGTGTGGCTCGATCTCGACCGGGCAGGCGATCCCGTTGACGTGCAGCGTCGCTGCGACCTTCATCTCATGCCTCCGTGTAGAGCCGGACTGGCCGGAATGGGTACCGGTTCGCCTCTGGCGCGGGCGGCGGCGGCTTCGATGGCGCGCCGGGTGATGACCGCCGCCATGGCGGTTCGGTAACCGGCCGAGGCGCGCACGTCGGAGATCGGCGCACAGGCGGCGGCGGCCACCTCCGCCGCGGACCGAGCCGCGTCAGGCCCGGCATCGGTGTCCAGGAGCGCGGCTTCGGCATCCGGGATCCGTCGGATCGTCGGGGCCAGCGCGGTGATCGCCACGCGCGCGTGGACCACCCGGTCGTTCTCGAGCCGGACCACCGCGGTCGCGCCGACGACGGCGATCTCCATCTGGCGCCGGTACTCGAGCCGCAGATAACAGCTCCCGGTGCCCTCGGATGGAAGGGGGACGTCGACCCGCTCCAGCAACTCCCCGGGCAGCGCCGTGGTCTGGCCCGGGCCGGCCCACAGCTCGTCGACGCCCAGCGTCCGGACACCGGATGCGGAACGCAGCGTCACGACCGACTCAAAACAGAGCAACGGGCCGCCGGTCTCCATCGCCGGCGACGCATTCATCACGTTGCCGCCGATCGTGCCCTGGGCGCGGGTGGCGTGGGAGCCGACGATGGCGCTGGCGTCGGCCAGCGCCGCCAGACGTTGCCGCACGGTGGGGTCGGCGGCGAGCTGGGCATGGGTCACGAGCGCGCCGAGGCGAAGCGCTCCGCCGGCCGGCTCCATCCCGCTGAGCTCCCGGAGCCGGTGGATCGCCACCAAGCGCTCGGGCAGGGGCGCCTTGCCCTGCCGCGCCCCGACGACGAGATCCGTGCCGCCGGCGACCACCCGCGCGCCGTCGGCGAGCTGCCGGGTGGCCTCCTCGACCGTGGCGGCGACCTGCAGGGAGGCGGTCACCGGGTCGCCTCCCAGACGCGCTCCGGGGTCATGGGAAGGCGGTCGACACGTCTGCCCGTCGCCCGCGCGATCGCGTTGGCGACGGCGCCCGGCGTCGGCACGCAGGGCGGCTCGCCGATGCCCTTGGACCCATTGGGCCCGCCGTTCACCGCGGGGGTCTGCACCCAGACGATGTCGATCGGTGGCGCGTCGGCGGAGGTGACGAGCTTGTAGTCGAGCAGGTGCGGATTCAGCTGGCGCCCGGCGCCGTCGAGCTGCATGCCCTCCGACAACGCCTGGCCGATGCCCATCACGACCCCGCCGAGGACCTGCCCGTTCGCGCCCACCGGGTTGAGGACGATGCCGGAGTCGTGAGCGGCGGCCACTCGCAGGACCCTGACGACGCCGGTCTCGCGGTCGACCCGGACATGCACGGCGTGCGTGATCAGCTGAGGCTCGAGGAACGACTCAAAGCCCAGCCGGCCGAGGCAGCCGCTGTCCGGCGTGCAGGCCGGGGCCTCGGGCACCGGGCCGGATCCCTTGCCCAGGATGGCGGCGCCACTGGCGGCGAGTTCCGCGATCGGCACCGCAACCTGCGGTGCGCCGGTGGCGCGGACCGAGCCGTCGCTCAGCTCGAGGTCCTTCGGATCGATCTCCAGCCGCTCGGCGGCGAGCTCCAGCAGCCGGTCGCGCACCTCTCCGGCGGCCTCGGCCACCGCCCGGCCGTTGTTGAACGTCGTCTGTGAGCCCGACGAGCCCATGTCCCAGGGACCGGCATCGGTGTCCTGGTAGAGGACCGAGAAGTCCTCCGGTCGCATTCCCAGTACCTCGGCCGCGATCAGCGGGAGGCCCATCACGGCGCCGCTGCCGTTCTCCTGTGCGCCGGTGACGATCGTTCCAGTGCCGTCAGGATTGAGCTTGAGATACGCGCCGGACTCCACGCCGAACGACGGCCACCAGCCACAGGCGACGCCGATCGCCTCGCCGGCGGGCAGCTCCCGGTCGTAGCCGATCAGCTCCACCGCGCGCTCCAGCGTCTCCCTCATCCCCAGCGGGCCGAAGACCTGGCGCACGGGGCTCTCGTCGCCCTCCTGGATGAGCGTGCGGCGGCGGAGCTCGACCGGATCGAGCTCGAGCGCCGCCGCCAGCTCGTCCATGTGCTGCTCCACCGCCCAGCAGGTCTGAGGCGCGGTGGGCGCACGGATCGAGCCCGACGGCTGGTTGTTGGTGTAGACCAGCTTGGAGTCGATGTCGACGTTCTCGATCACGTACGGGCCGCAGGCGTGCATCGCCGCGATCTGGGCGAAGAAGCCGCCCTCGCCGCAGTAGGCCCCGCCGTCGAGCACCAGCCGGCCCCGCCGCGCGACCAGCGTGCCGTCGCGGCGGGCGCCGGTCTCGAGTTCCAGCACGATGCTCTCGCGCCGATGGTCCGGGGCGATGAACTCCTCCTCACGCGTGAAGACGAGCTTCACGGGCCGCCCGGCGGCGCGAGCCAGCGCGGCCACGTGGGCCTCGAAGTGAAAGTCGCATTTGGAGCCGAAGCCGCCGCCGAGGAGCGGGACGATGATGCGGACGTTGGACTCCGGGATCCCCAGCGTTTGAGCGACGCCGCTGCGCGCGGCAAACGGGGTCTGGCTCGAGGTCCAGACCGTGACCCGGTCGCCCTGCCACTGGGCCACGACCGCCCGGGGCTCGATCGGGACCCCGTGGGCTCCGTCGGCGACATAGCGACTGCGCACGACGACGTCGGCGTCCCGGAGCGCGGCATCGACGTCGCCCTTGACGATCGTGGAGCGCCCCAGCACGTTGCCCTCCCGCACCATCCCGTCCTCCGCCTCGTAGGAGGCCCAGTCCGCGTGGACCAAGGGCGCGTCGGCGGTGAGCGCGGCTTCCGGGTCGGTGACGGGCTCCAGCGGCTCGTACTCGATATCGATCAGGCCGACCGCCTGCTCGGCCAGTTCCGGCGTCATCGCCGCCACCGCGGCCACGACGTCGGCCTCGAAGCGCACCTCGTCGCGGGCGAACAGACGCCGGTCCTTGACGAGTTGCCCGTAGAGCACGTCCGGCACGTCCTCGTGGGTCAGGACGGAAAAGACCCCCGGGAGCGCGCGCGCCCGCGCGGTGTCGATCCGGACGATCCGGGCCCGCGGGTGGTCGGCGTAGCGAAACCGGGCATGCAGTTGCCCGGCCAGCGTCAGGTCGGCCGTGTACCGACCGCCGCCGTTGACCTTCTCCTTGCCGTCTGGCCGAATGAACTTCGGTTGCTCAACCGCTGTTGTCAAGGCCATCTCCCTCCTGTCTCGCCCGCGGGGTGCGCGCCCACTGGAACCCTACGCGAGTGGGCCACGACGCGGTGGACAAATCGGGGGGCGTCAGCCGTCCGCGTGCCGTCGTGAGCCGGCAAGCTGGCCCGGGGTCCGGCCGGTGAGTGCCCGGCACTCCCGCGTGAGGTGGGCCTGATCCGCATACCCGGCTCCGGCGGCCGCGTCCGCCAGCCCATCCCAGCCGGCGTCGAGTCCGCCGGGACCGCCGGACGAACTCCGGTCCGGACGACCGGGACACCCCTCATCTCGCCGACCGCGCCATCGCTCATCTGGACGACCGGGCCACCCGTGATCCGGGCTTCCGGCCGTCCGCGCCCCGGCGGCGGCCAGGAACCGCCGGAGCCGCAGCACGCGCTGGAGCGTCTTTGGGCTGTACCCAACCGCGGTCAGGAATCGCCGGCGCAGCTGCCGTTCGCTGAAGCCGAGCGATTCCGCGAGTTCGTCCACCCGCTGGGCAGGATCGAGCAGCCGGACGACCGCCGCCCGGACGGCCGGATCCGGCGGCGCCGCGGCAACGAGTCTGAGGGTGAGCCGGGCGAGGGCGGCCGCGGCCGTGTCAGGATCGAGCGCGTCGCTGAGCTCCCGTGGCGTGGCCAGGCCGATCGCATCGATGGGCACACGGAGGTTGCGCAACTCGGCCAGCGGGACCCCCAGCGCCGCTCCGCCCGCACCCGGGAGCAGCCGCGCCCCCAGAATCAGCTCGCCCGGAGAGGTGGGGGAGGTCCACGCCTGGGTGTCCGGCCCGGCGACCACCGCCCCGCCCCCGGCTCGCCAGACCACGTCCGTGCACGCGTCGGGAAGCACCCGGACCGAGCTCCCATCTCCCCGGCGAACCCAGAAGCAGGCGATCGCATCGCGCGCCCACGGAGGTGGGGCGAGCTCGTGATACCTGTCCGATTCGTTCAAGACGACGCGCATACCGCCTGCTTCGATCCGGTCACGTCAGCAAAGCACAGAGAGGACATTGGATGAAGATCGAGTTTGTCTCGACCATCGCCGTGATCACGCCTGATCCACCCCAGTCGCGCCGGCTGTACGTCGATACCCTCGGGCTGCCCCTGACGGGCCAGAGCGACGATGGCTACCTCCACAGTGAACAGGTGCCCGGAACGAAGCACCTTGGGGTGTGGCCGCTCTCCCAGGCGGCCGAGGCGTGCTTCGGCAACGAGCGGTGGCCCGCCCACCTCGCCGTTCCGCAGGTCAGCGTCGAGTTCGACGTGGCCGACGTGCCCGCCGTACAGGCAGCGGCCGACGAGCTCGTCGCCGCCGGCTACGGGCTGCTGCATCCGGTGCGCCAGGAGCCGTGGGGCCAGACGGTCGTCCGGCTGCTCTCGCCGGAGGGGGCGATCGTGGGAATCTCGTACGTGCCCGCGATGCACTAGTTGAGGCGTCCACCGGGCCCGGACCAAGCTCGACGTCTGGTCGTCGCTGGGCGCCTAACCCCCGCGGCGCAGTCGGCCCCGCCGGCGGCGACCAAAGCGCTCGCGGTGAGCCCTGGGCTCAGCGAAAGCGTTGGGCAAGCCAGGCTGTGGCGGCGGGGTAGCCGCTGATCACCACGCCGCTGTGGGTGACGCCGGCGTACGTGAGATAGCTGACGCGGTCGCCCCTGCTGCGCAACTCGGAGTCCACTGAGTTGGTGAATGAAGCAAAGACGGTGGTGTCGGCTTCGCCCTGGAGCAGCAGCACGGGCACACGGATGCGCAAAGCGGGATTCATCGCGCCGAGCACTCGATACAGCGCCGTCCGGTCCACACCGGTCCGCAGGATGGCGCCCGGTGCCAGCCCTCCCCATGAATTGGGATCGCCGAGCTGCGCGAGGCACTCGTGCTGAACCTCGGGGAGCAGCGCAAACGCACGAGGCGTCAGCAAGGCGGGCAGGTCCACGGCGCGCGAGTTCGCCGCAGCGCCCGTCACCAGCAGACCCCCGATGGCCGTCAACCCGCCCCCGGGCGTGGACACTGCCGAGGCCGCCTTGACCTCGTCCACCAGGTGCGAGGCGGGCGCGAATGCGGCGACGCCGACGAGTTTCAGAGACGGTGCGACCCGAGCCGCTGCGGCTGCGGCGAACAGAGCGGCTTGGCCTCCCTGGGAGTGGCCGGCGATCGCGAACCGCCGCCCGATCGCCGGATCGAGCTGGCGCGCGGCGAGCGCGATGTCATCGACGGCGGCGGCCTCGGCGGGCCCGATGAGGTACTGATGGGTGCCGGGCGTCCCCAAGCCTTGATAGTCCGTCTGGGCGATGGCGTAACCACGCTTGAGCCAGCCGTCGAGCTGGGGGTAGATGTAGGCGCTGGCCAGGTGCCGTGAGGGCGCGCACCCGTCCGCGATGCCCGTGGTCCCGTGCGCCCAGCTGATCAGCTCCCAGCCACGCTTCGGAGGCCGGCCCCGCGGCGTGAACACCAGGCCGGAGACGGCCGTGGGCCGGCCGTTCGGCAAGACCGAGCGGTAGAGCACCAGCGTGGTGGTGGCGGCGGCAGACATCCCGCGTGGGGTGGGCACCCGGCGTGCCCAGATCAGCGTCCCGGGCCGACCGGCCACCGCCGTGGCCGGCGGCGTGTAGAAGCGCAGTCCCGCCGGCGCCCGCATCACGCGCGCATCGGCCGACACCGCTAGCGCAACTGCGATGAGGACACCCACCAGCGCGGCCGGCACCCGTGTCCAGCGCATGCCCTTCCGGTCCATGGCGGGCAACCGTACTCGACTTGACGCCGAGGCGCATGCGGGTCGGAGCCGATCCGAGATACGTAGTCTTGCGGTCCAACTGCCGTCGACCGCGAGGATGGTTCGGCGAGCGCCGGGGCGGTCTGCGGCGGAGCCGGCTACCGCGGGCGCTGGTCCGCGGCCGTCCCGGCTTGCTCACCCGGGCGCCAAATCCCGTCTGCGGTGCCCTTGACCTCAGCAGCACTGCCGGGATCGGCCCGCTCCGGTCCCGCGGCCACCAGCAGCCGGTCGTATTGGCGCGCCACGTCCGTGACATCCTGCGGCTCTGGGAGCGAGGTGAGCGAGGAGCGGCGGATCATCTCCGCCTGAGCGAGCACCACCCGCGTCTGGTCTGAGGCATGGGCATACTCGGCGATCTTCGTCAGCGCCTCGAGCTGCCGGATCATCACCGCCGGCATGCCCCTGCTGGCCTGTCTGATCTTCTCGAAGGCCCGTTCGACGAGGCTGGCGTACTGGACCTCCGCCGTGATCACCCGCACATATCCATGGCTGTCACGCAGAACTCGCCGAGGGCGCCAATCGGCGGTGATCTTGCAGAGGCCATCGCCGAGCCAATCAATGCACGTCAGCGCCGTGAACGTATCGTTGACTGCCGGCGAGAGCGCGCGCAGTGCGATCTCCACCAGCTGGTCGACGGCAAACGACAGATCCTGCGCCAGCGTCCGCGTGGGACCGCAGATATGCGCGCGCCGGAGCGCGTGGCGGAACCCGTCTGCTGCGGCTGGAGGCCAGACGGTGGCGATCGGGTAGCCGGCGACGACGAACTGACCGGGCCGCCGGTGCAGACGGACGACCGCGCCCTTCTCGGCGGCGAGAGCGATGAGTGAGTCGTGGCGGATGAACTGCAGATAGCCGCTCGTCGGTGCCGGCACCGGACCGCCGCCCTCGTCCATGCGCCGCACGAGCTCTGAAACGGATGGGCCCGCCTCGAGCTGTGTCAGGTCGCCATCCGTCTCGCTCTCGATCGCCAGCCAGAGATCCTGGGCGATGCTCGCGATGACGTAGGGGAGCTGGATCGACACCGCGATGTGATGGATGAAGTAGATCAGCACCCCCATCGACAGACCCACGAGGGCAACGGACACGCTGATCGACAGGTGCGGGATGAATGTCATCGTCCCGCTCCCGGGCCCGATGGAGATCAGCACCAGAGTCGCGTACACGAAGGTGGCCACGAAGGTCCCCAAGGTGACCTGAGTCCCGCGGTCCCGGATGAAGTTGCGCAGCATGCGCGGGCCGAATTGCGTCGACGCCAGCGTCAGCGTGACGATGGTGATGGAGAACACCACTCCCACCACGGTGATGACGGCCGCCGCCAGGGTGGTCAGGATCTGGCGCGCGGCATCGGCCGAGCCAAACATCAGCCACGACGGCAGCCCCAGGTGGTGCTCATGCACCGCTCGGTCGATCGCGTGCGTCGCGAAGTACAGCGCAACCGCGACGAGCACCTCGACCATCGGCACGACCCACAGATTCGTCCGCAGCGCTTCGCGCCTCCATTGGGACGCGAGTGGGAGACCGAACATCAGCGGCCGGGAAAGGTGGTGAGTGACGAGACGGGCACGGGCGAGCTTGCGCCGACCAGTCTTCCCGGCTCACCCCGGGCGCCAGTTTAGCCCGCCGCCGATATCTCGTTCAGGATCTCGTCGATTGTCCGCACGGCATGTCCTGTCAGCAGCGGACTGGTCCGGCGGTCGCAGGCAAGTAGCTCGGCGAGCGCCAGCGCGCGCGGGCTCATCGGCACGTCGCTGCGGAGAAGCGTGATGAGGTCCACGAGGCCCGGCCGCGAACCAGCCGGCGGACCGCCGGCGCCGGCCACGCGGCGTCCTCGGCGTACGCTCTGTGCCTGGTGCGCATCGAGGATGTTCTGCAGGGCCGCAGCGATGGCGCCCCGCTCCTCTGGTACCAGCAACTGCGCCGCCCGCAGCGACCGCGCCTCGGACCCTGCGATCGGTGTGCCGGCCGCGATCTCCCGGTCAAGCCTCGCCCAGGCCCAGGACGATCGGAGCCGTGCGCGCAGGTGCCGGAGGCCGGACAGCGGTGAGTCATTGGCACTGTCGCGCACAGACATGCGTCCGGACGTCGCTAGGCACCGGGTCTGCTGCCGTAGTCCCTGCTGGTGGCGATCGCGCCGCAGTGCCGGCAGGTCCACGCGATGTGAGACGGATCGACCTTCATGAGCACGGGACAATCCCACTCGTGAGAGCAGTCGACGGTGAGTCCGTCGGCCGCCCACCAGATCATCTCGCCGAGCGAGCGCAACGGCGTTCGGTTGTAGAGGGGGCCCGTCCCGTCGGTGAGCAGCTGGATGACCTGCGCCATTCCGCGTGGACTGACCGGCTGTGGCTGATCGAGACGGTCAGCCAGCCCGAGCAGCGCCTCGCGCCAGGCGACGACCTCCTGCCGACGGACCGGCACCGCCGTCGTCAGGCGCGGGTGTCGGCTGCTCTCCGCTTGCGAAACGGCAACGCGGAGCGACCTGGCGAGCCGCCGCCGCTCCCCGGCGGCGACGAGCTGCCGGGCGAGCGCGGCCCGGTGTTTCGAGAGGGTGGGTGAGAGCCCAGCGGCCAGCTCTCGGTCTACCTGCCAGTGGTGCAGCCACACCGCGAGCCGGGTCACGGCGTCGACTGGCGCAGGTCGCCGGTCGTGGTGGCGGTGTGCCAGCGGAGGTGTCAGCGCTCTCAGGATCATGGCGAGGCATGCATGCGGGCGCCGGCGTCGTCGCTCATCTCGTCGGGCTGCGATCCGCTCCGGCCCCGGCTCGGCCTGGGTGAGCGCGACCTAAGGACGATGACGTGTGCGACCGTTTCCATGTTCGGCTCCAATGAGGCAGGTCCGGTAGAGCGAACTCCCGGCGCCGGGCCTGACATTCGAGAGTCTTCCTCTGCGATTGTTGTGCCGCCCGCGTCAACGAATCGCAAAGATCGAAGGCGCGGATATCCAGATTTCGTGCAGACGGTCAGTCGGACGACCCGTCCCGGCCTCCCCGCCAAGGAGACGATGAGCGCTCGTTCACAGAATCTGGACGCCGTCGACACGAATCTGTGCGACTCCGTCACGCCGCCGAGAGGACACTGCTGGGTGTAGCAATGTCCCGTATGGAGGCGACGATTGTGATGTTCAACCAGGCCGGAGCCACGAGCCGGAGGACGCCCCGGACGACGCGCCTGTACTCCCTGAGCCTTCCGGCCTGGGCCATGCCGATGCCTGGGGGAGCTGCCCCTGCGTCCCAGCTCGCCCCGAGGTCGCGCCTGCGGGTTCGGCTGCGGCATGGGCTCGGCCGTCCACGGACCCCACAGCTGCCCTGATCACCCGGGTCGAGCCGGCGCTCCTCGCCGGGTGACTACGAACCGGCTGAGCAGGCCGGGCGCGTAGCTTGAGCGCGAGATATTCGCAATCCATACGGATGGCACGGCCCGCCGCGCTCGCCAATGTTCCTGGCTGAGACGGGCCCCGATGAACGGGTCCCGTGGTGTGCTACACGGAACGCACGTTCCTCGAAAGGAGGCATCCTCATGCCAGAGACCAAGGCCCAGCGCAGCGCGGCGGGACGCAAGGCGGCGGCGACTCGCAGGCGCCATGCCGCGGAGATGAAGGAGCACGAGCAGCCGAGTCCGCTGGACCGGACGACCGAGCTCTCAGAAGAGGTGCTCAAGTCGCTCGAGGCCGGCCAGAGGGCGGCGATCGAGGCGGTGCGTAGGTTCGTCGACACCGTCGATAAGACGCTGCCGCTGCACGGCGAGGCCCCGTCCAGACGACAGGAGGTCATCGACGGCGCCATGGAGATGGCAGACCGGCTGGTCCACGTTCAATATGACTTCATCCGCCGGGTAATCGCCGACTCCGGCAAGGTGCTGCGCCGATCCGACGACGACGGAAAGTAGGACGCCGACGGTCGACCTCCACGCGCCCGGATCGGGGTGCCTGAGCCCCGCTTGGAGCCCGGCTACTCAGTCGACGAACGCCGCGGCCAGAGCAAGCTGCACGCAAGCGGCGCGCACCTGCTCGGCCGTGACCGGCAGGGCCTCGGTCAGGCCCGGCGTGACCTCGCGCAGGCCGACACCGGAGCGGGCGAGGTGCAGCACCCCGATCGCCTGGAGATAGACCTGGTTGGCGCGCAGATCAGGTTCGGCGACCCCCAGGTCGTGCAGGACCCGGGCGAGCCATCCCACGCACGCTCCGGTCGCTCGCCCCAGTCGCAGCCAGACGGCGTCGGACACCTCCGCTTGCAGCTGCGCGGCCGGTTGGCGCAGGAGCGAGAGCGCGCAGTCGAGGAAAGCGGGATGCGCGATGCCGTAGTCCGCCAACGCCTCGAAGCCCCGGCGAAGCCGCTCCGGGGCGTCGGTCGTCTCCGCTTCAACGGCGTCGAGCAGCGCGTTGATCTCCCCCAGGTAGCGGGTGGTCGTCAGCGCGAACAGCTCCTCCTTGGAGGCGAAGTGCCGGTAGATGAGCGCCTTGTTGATGCCGACGCGGCGGGCGATGCGGTCGACGCGGGCATCCTGTATCCCTCGCTCATCGAACAGGGCGCGCGTCGCATCGACGATCCTGCTCTCGCGAGCGCGACGGGCGGCTGCACGGGACGGCCGGGCGGGGGGCACCCGGCAAAATGTAACTGATCGTGTAACCTCTGTTTACATGGGCATGGCGCTGGACCATCGCAGTGTTCGCCTCCATGGCCGCGAGGTGGCGTACGTCACCGGCGGCGAGGGACCGACCTTGCTGCTCATCCACGGGATCGGCGGCGACTGGCGCACCTGGGAGCCGGTCCTGGAGGGCCTCGCCCGCCGGCACCGGGTTGTGGCGGTCGACCTGCCCGGCCACGGCGGCTCGGCCAAGGGCGCCGGGGACTACTCGCTCGGCGCCCTCGCCAGCGCCCTGCGCGATCTCGGCGGGGCACTGGGAGTCGAGCGCGCGACGGTCGTCGGGCACTCGCTGGGGGGCGGCGTCGCGATGCAGTTCTCCTACCAGTTCCCGGAGCGCTGTGAGCGCCTGGTGCTTGTCTCCAGCGGCGGGCTCGGCCCCGACGTCGGCCTCGCCCTCCGCCTGGCCACGCTCCCGGGCAGCGAGCTCTTCCTCTCGGTGGCCGCCCCGGCCGCTCGCTCGCTGATCGGTCTGGCCGCGAGCGCCGGGCGTTCGCTGCGTATCCGGCCGGCTGCCGACGCCGAGTTCTATGCGCGCACGTTCGCGGCGCTCGCCGATCCGGCCACGCGGGCGGCCTTTCTCGGCACCCTGCGCGGCGTTGTCGGGACCCGGGGGCAGCTCGTCGACGCGCGGGACCGCCTGTACCTGGCCGAGCACATGCCGACGCTGATCGTCTGGGGCCAGCGCGACGCGGTGCTGCCCGTGGACCACGGACGCGCCGCCCAGGATGCGATGCCGGCCAGCCGGCTGGAGATCTTCCCGGACGCCGGCCACCTTCCGCAGCTCGATGACCCGGCGCGGTTCATCACCGTCGTCGAGGACTTCATGGCGACGACCGAGCCCTCCACGTACTCCAGTGAGCGCTGGACCGACCTGCTGCGCTCGCACGGAGAGGCCGAGCCGGCGGACCGCAGAACGCCGGCGGTCGATGACGCCGGCTGACAGCCGGCACGAGCGATGCGGGCGCGACCCGCGCCGCCGGAATTCCGGCCGAGCCCGCGCAATTCTCAGTGGCCCGGCTGGGACTTGAACCCAGGACCGACGGATTATGAGTCCGCTGCTCTGACCAACTGAGCTACCGGGCCGCATCGTCGGACGCTACCGCTTCGGCCGGGGGACGGGGGACCGAGATGTCGAGGCGAAGGGCAGGGAAAGGGGGCGGCCGGGCTGGGGCCGTCGGGCCGCGGCCACGGGTATGCTGTGGCCATGCTCCATGCAGGCGACATCCTGGGCCTTGGGCACTCGGTGAGCTCGTTCGGCGAGACACTGGCGCTGCTCATCACGTTCATCGGCATCGGCATCGTCGCCAACATCCTGATCATCTACGTCGTCGCCCTGGTCTTGGCCGAGCGCCGGCAGAACCGGGAACGCCAGGAGCGGCTCAACCAGTCTCGGGTCACCTGAGACACCGGGTCTGAGGGACCGAGCCGGGCTCGGTTCACCGGCGCTGACCCGGGCCGCGCAGACGCGTGGATGCCGGCCGCGCAGACGCGTCAATCCGGGCCGCGCAAGCGTGCGCGCTCGACCGGGTCGACGGCCGATCTCCCCGCCTCCGACGCACCGCCGGGAAGTGCTCTGAAGGAACGTCACCCGGCGGTGTCGAATGAGAGGCCTGCCAATGAAGCAGTCATCAACCTCCACTGTCACCCCAGAGACCGGCCACGGCCATCAGGCGCTCTCCGGCTACATCCGCGCGCGGTTCGACGAGTTCTCCCGCTCGCAGAAGGACGTCGCCCAGTACATCGTCGACCACCTCGACGAGGCCGCCTTCCAGACCGCTGAGGAGCTCGCCCGGCGGGCCAACACCTCGTCGAGCACGGTCGTGCGGTTCTCGCAGGCCCTCGGGTTCGAGGGCTTCCCGGAGCTCCAGCAGGCAGCCCGCGACGAGTACCGGCGCCGGCCGGCGGGCGCCACCGACGCCCCGGCTGCCGCCGCCCCGCTGTTCTCCCTGGATCACACGGAGTTCGAAGCCGCCCTGGCCGCCGATCACGTCAACGTGGAGGACACGGCGCACAAGCTGTCGCGCTCGGATGTCGAGGCGGCCATCGACGCCATCGTCTCCGCCGAGAAGGTGCTGATCGCCGGCGCCGACCAGATGGCGTTCTTCGCCAGCTACCTGCGCCATCTGCTGATGCTGCTCGACCTGCGGGCCGAGATCGTCGCCAGCCCCTCCCAGGAAGCCCTGGGGCGGCTGAGCCGGATCGACGCCACGACGCTGGTCATCGGTCTGTCCGCCGGCCGTCCGCACCCGCTCATCACCCGGACGATGAAGCTGGCGCGCCATCGCAAGGCGCCGACACTGGCAATCACCGACGCCACCCTCTCCGAGGTGGCGCGGCTGGCCCGCATCCGCCTCTACTACTCGTCCAACACCCCGGCGTTCGTCCGCTCGCACACCGCGCTGCTGTCGCTGATCCAGGCGCTCGCCTACGGCGTCTATGCCCGCGACGCCCAGCAGTACGACGTGCGCATCAAGGCGTTCCGGCTGAAGTAGCCCGCCAAGGCCCCGCGCCCGAGGCCGCTCCCGGGGGAGCGGGTCAGCGCCGGCCGACGAGGAGCCGCTCACGGCGGAGCGGGTCAGCGCCGGCCGACGACGAGCGACTGCATGGCCCGGCCGATCCGGCCCTGCTCGTCCCACAGCACGCTGTCGGCGACCGCCACGCTGCCGGCCGCCACCCGCATCTCTGACTGAAGCGCCACCCACTCGCCGGTGGGTTCGCGTTCGATGTACAGCGTCAGGTCCGGGTTGATGAACACGTGCTCGTCCCAGGACAGCACGGACGCGATCCCGTTGCCGAAGTCGCCGGCCGCCGCCAGCAGCTCGACCGGCGCCACCTCGGCCCCGGCGATCAGCGGATGACGCAGGCGGAACCAGGCGGTGGCCGGGCCGGGCTCGCGGAAGCGCCCCTCGACGAAGCGGATCTCCATCGCGTGGGTGGCGAACATCCGCTTCGGCGGGGTCCCCCAGTCGCTCACCTCGCCCTCGGACGGCCCCGGAAAGGGGGGCGGTCCGCCGGACACGTCGCCGAGCTCGCTTCTGGCCACGAACAGCGCCCGCGCCCGGGTCACCTCGGTGTCCTCGCCGTTGCGCAGCACGGCATCGAGCAGCGTCACCCGCCGTCCGGGGCGCACCACCGATACCGCCACGCTGAGTCCTCCCTGCGGCACCGGGCGGACGAACTCGTACGTCACCCGGGCCGGGTGCAGGCCCGGAGGAGCGGCCTCGCAGAACGCATGGATGAGCAGCGCCGCCGGGGCGCCCCCGTGCAGCGCCCCCGGCGCCCAGGGGCCGAGGGCCAGGTCCGTGGCCGCAAATCGGTCACCATCGTGGACAAATATGGCGTCGACGCTCATCGGTTTGAGAACCTAGCGCCCGGCTAAACTCCGCCCCATGCAACCGAACGGCGACACCCCGCGCGACGAGGCGACCTTCACAGTCAAGACCGGCTTGGCCGAGATGCTCAAGGGCGGCGTGATCATGGATGTGGTCACCCCGGAGCAGGCCAAGATCGCGGAGGACGCCGGCGCGGCCGCCGTCATGGCGCTGGAGCGCGTCCCCGCCGACATTCGCCGGGACGGCGGCGTCGCGCGCATGTCGGACCCGGCGATGATCAAGGGCATCCAGGAGGCGGTCACCATCCCGGTGATGGCCAAGGCCCGGATCGGCCACTTCGCCGAGGCTCAGGTGCTGGAGGCGCTGGAGGTCGATTACATCGACGAGTCCGAGGTGCTGACGCCCGCCGACGAGGCCAACCACATCGACAAGTGGCAGTTCAAGATCCCGTTCGTATGCGGTGCCACCAACCTCGGTGAGGCCCTGCGCCGGATCGGCGAGGGGGCGGCGATGATCCGCTCCAAGGGCGAGGCCGGGACCGGCGACATCGTCGAGGCCGTCCGTCATCTGCGGATGATCCGCCGTGAGATCCTCCGCCTCACCGTCATGGACCCTGAGGAGCTGCCGACCGCTGCCAAGGAGCTCGGCGCGCCGCTGCCGCTCGTGCGCCAGGTCGCCGCCGACGGGCGGCTGCCGGTCGTGCTGTTCTGCGCCGGCGGCATCGCCACTCCGGCCGATGCCTCGCTCGTCATGCAGCTCGGCGCCGAGGGCGTGTTCGTCGGATCCGGCATCTTCAAGTCCGAAGATCCCGAGCGTCGCGGCCGGGCCGTCGTCGAGGCCACGACCCATTACCGGGACCCGGCCCGCGTGGCCGCCGCGTCGACCGGCCTGGGCCAGCCGATGGTCAGCCTGGAGACCTCCAAGCTCGACTCCGAGCAGCTGCTGGCCCCGCGCGGCTGGTAGTGGAATCCGCTGTCGTCGGCGTCCTCGCCCTTCAGGGCGACTTCGAGGCTCACGCCAAGATCCTGAACCGGCTGGGCGCGACCGCGCGCGAGGTGCGGGTGCCGGCCGATCTGGACGGACTCGCCGCGCTCGTCATCCCCGGCGGCGAGTCGACCGTCATGACGCTCGGCATCGAGCGCGAGGGGCTCGCCGAGCCGCTGCGCGCGCTGGCCGGCTCCGGGACGCCGATCCTCGGCACCTGCGCGGGGATGATCATGCTCGACCGCGCCCACCTGGGCGTGCTCGACATCCTGGCCCGGCGCAACGCGTTCGGCCGCCAGCTTCGCTCGTTCGAGGCCGATCTGGACATCGCCGGGGTCGAGGGCGAACCGGTCCGCGCCGTGTTCATCCGCGCGCCGTGGGTGGCCGAGACGGGGGACGGGGTCGAGGTGCTGGCCGAGGTGGAGGGACACCCGGTCGCCGTTCGCCAGGGCAACGTCGTCGCCGTCTCCTTCCACCCGGAGCTGACGGGCGAGACCCGCCTGCATGAGCTTCTGCTCGCATTGAGCAACGGTTCGCAGGCTTTCTGAGCCGCCGACGCCCGCCTCGGCAGATCCGGCGTTTGCGTCAATCCGCACGCGGGTACCCGCCGGATCGCAGAGCGGCGTCCACAGGTGTCCACAGGAGGCAGGGAGATGTTCCCCGTCGGGGAGGGACACTACGTCTATCCGGGCACGCCGCTGACATTCATCCCCACGTTCGCCGGCGGGATGTTCGAGGGCCTGATGGCCAACCTGGTCGTGCCGGAGACGACGTGGGGGACGCACAGCTTCGGCCTGGCCGATCTGCACTGGGCCCAGGTGCAGGAGATGTATGCCACCAACGTGTTGCACTATCCCGTCTGGGGCCTGTCGCCCTCCAGCACCGCGGATGACACCGGGAACTACGGCGGCTTCGGCGTGGAGGGACTGGCCTTCCCGCCGGCGGCCAAGGAGGGGCTGGCGCAGTGCACGACGTGCGCCACCGAGACGACGGTGAGCCCCCACGCCTCGGCGATCGCGCTCCCGGTGCTGCCCCAGGAGGCGTACGACAACCTCCAGGAGCTGCGGACGCTGTATCCGGACGTCTACACGTCCGACGGCGGGTTCTACGACGCGGTCAACCCCCAGACCGGATCGGTCGGTCACCGGCGCCTCGTGCTGGATCAGTCGATGATCATGGCGGCGATCGACGACGCCCTCAACAACGACGCCCTGGGCCGGTACTTCGCGGCCGATCCGATCTCGTGGGCGGCCCGCGTCTACCTGTCGATGGAGAGGATGTCGATCAACTAAGGGCCTCTCGTCAACCGACCCGCGGCGGCTCGGCGGGCGGGCGCTGCCTGGAGGCGTACTCGCGGAACTCGCGTTCGAACCGCGCCCAGTCCAGGCGGGGCACCCCGTCCGGCTCCGGCGGGGGCTGCTCATCCAGCGGCTCGTCGTCATCGTCCGGCGGGTCCTCCTGGTCGCGCCCGCGGGACAGCCAGGCGGCCAGCGCCGCCACCGAAATCCCCACGCCGTAGACGACCGCGGCCAGGGCGGCATGACGCGTGAGCGACGCCACGCCGCCGACGGCGTACAGGACGAGCGCGCAGAGGACGAGGCGGCGCAGTTCCGCCGGTGCCACGGCGCGCCGGGGAGCCCTGACGCAGGCGCTGGCCAAGATCGCCACCACCAGCACGGCAGCGAATCCGAGCTTCCACGCGACTGTCAGCGGCACGACCACGCGCCCTCGCATGATGGGGGCGCGCCACCCGTAAATCAAGGGTGGCGGCCTCTAGTACGACCTCTCGGCCGTGCTAGACCTCCAGGCCGTGGCGCATCGTGTTCTCGCTGACGGCGCGCTGCTCGACGAACTGGAGTAGGTAGTCCGGGCCGCCGGCCTTCAGCCCGGTGCCGGACAGGCGGTTGCCGCCGAACGGCTGACGGCCGACCATCGCGCCCGTGATCGCGCGGTTGACGTACAGGTTGCCGACCGGGGAGCGCTCTCGGACCCGGCGCACGGTCCCCGGATCCCGGGTGAACAGCCCTCCGGTGAGCGCGAACGCCAGTCCGTCGACGACGTCACACGCCTCCTCGACGTCCCGGACGCGCTGGACCGCCAGGACCGGGCCGAAGATCTCCTCGTTGAGCACCGGGGAGGCCACCGGAAGATCGGTGGCGACGGTCGCCGGGCAGAACCAGCCCGGATCTCCGTTGACCGGAGCGGTGGCGACGATCCGGCCCTCCCGCTCGGCGATCTCCCGGTAGCGCAGGACCCGTTCCTGGGCGGCCTGTTCGATGACCGGGGGCACGTCCGTCCCCAGGGTCTCGGCCTGGCCGACGACGAGCGTCTGCACCGAGCCGGCCAGCCGGTCGAGGAGGACGTCGGCGATCGCGTTGTCGACGAGCACCCGCGAGGCGGCCGAGCACTTCTGCCCGGCGTAATTGAAGGCGGAGGTCACGATCGCGGGCACGGCCTCGTCGAGGTCGGCGTCGGCGGCCACGATCACGCAGTTCTTGCCACCGAGCTCAGCGACCACCTGCTTGAAATGCCTCTGGCCGTCGGCCGGCTCGGCGGCCCGCTGCACGATCTCCCGTCCGACCGGAAGCGAGCCGGTGAACGCGATGGCGTGGACCTCTGGATGGCGCACGAGGGCGGCGCCGGCGTCACCCTCGCCGGGCAGAAGCGAGATCGCGTCGGCCGGCACCCCGCCGGCGCGCAGTGCCTCGACGAGCCGATGGGCCATCGCCGGCGACTGCTCGGCGGGCTTGAGGACGACGGCGTTGCCGGCCGCCAGCGCCGCCGAGGTCATGCCGCAGGGGATGGCGAGCGGGAAGTTCCAGGGCGAAATGACGGCCACGACCCCGCGCGGCACGTAGCGCAGCTCGTTGCGCTCGCCTGGAACCTGGACCAGCGGCCGGCCGCGGGCGAGCTCCACGGCGCTCCGCGCGTAGTACTCCAGGAAGTCGATCGCTTCGCACACGTCGGCGTCGGCCTCCGGCCAGGGCTTGGCGCACTCGCGCACCTCCAGCGCGGCCAGCTCCACCCGGCGCTCGCGCATCCAGGCGGCCGCCGCCAGCAGAGCCCCGGCTCGCTCGTCGGCACTGGCCTGGCCCCACCGGGTGCGGCCGCGCCGGGCGGCGTCGACGGCGACGTCGACGTCGGCCTCGGTGGCGGCCGCCGCCCGGGCGACGACGCGGTCGGGGGCGCCGGGATCGGTCGACACCAGGGTGTCGCCCCGGCGGGCATCGTCGGCGATCCACACCGGGACCTCCAGGGGCAGCATCCGGTCGACCCGGGTCAGGGCATCAGCCAGTTGCGCGCGCACCGGCGCGCGGCGGAGCTCCAGTATCGGCTCATTGGCAAACGGCTTCATGGGCGTTGACGATAGGGGGACGGCGCCGAGCTACGGCGCGGCCAGCAGCTGTTCCACCGGCACGCCGCGCGCCTGCTCGGAAAGGAAGCTCTCGTTGCTGGTGTTCTCGAGCAGTCGCCGGACGAGGTACGCCATCCCGGCGACGAGATCGCCGACCGGGCAGTACGTGCGGACCCGAAAGCCGCGGGCGGCCAGGGCGTGCTGCAGCTCGTCGCCGAGCCCTCGGAGGACCTGGAGTTCGAGCTCGGAGTCCGAGCTGCCGCCAACCCGGTTGCAGGCGATCGCGTGGGCGACCGAGCGCAGGTTGTGCGAGGCGATGGCCACCCGCAGCGCCGGGCGGGCCGCGAGCAGCTCGCGGGTGAGGGCCTCGAAGTTGCGATCGCACTCGCGCTTGTCGGTGAAGACCGGGACCTCCCAGCCGTGCTGACGCGCCTGGACCAGCTCGTGATCCCAGTAGGCGCCCTTGACCAGCCGCACGGTCAGCGGCGGGGTGCGGGGCGTGGCGCGGGCCCAGGCGACGATTCGATCCAGGAGGTCCGGCGAGTCGCGCAGGTAGGCCTGGAGCACGAGCCCGGCCGACGGTCCCCCGCGGAACTCCTCCTCGTCGAGGAGGTTGAGCACCAGATCCAGCACCGCCTCGCGTGAGTCCAGGGACTCCATGTCGATGTGGAGATGGGCGCCTGCCTCCCGCGCCGCCTGGAGCAGCGGTCGCAGCCGGCGTGCCGCATCCCGCATTCCGCGCTCCGGGGCGTCCGGGCGCAGAAGCGGCGTCAGCGCCGACACCTTGACGCAGACGTTGGCGCGGGGGAGGGGGCCGATGGCGTCGGCCTCCAGGATCTTGCGGCCGGGCCAGGACCGGGTGGCCACCGAGAGCCGCTCCACGGCGTCGGCGCAGCGAGCGGCGTAGCGGTCGGCCTCGGCCTCGGTGACCGTCGCCTCGCCGAGCAGGTCGACCGAGCTGGCCACGCCGCCATCCCACAGCTTGCGCAGCGTCCCCAGCGCGGCCTGCGGCGTCTCGCCGACGATGAAACGGTGCGCGAGGTGCCGCACGCCGCCGGCGGCGGCGGCGCCGAGGGCGGCGCGACCCGCGCGGGTGTGGGAAATCCGCATGGCCGCGGAGATCGGCGGGGGCGTCTCCGGAACCTCCTCCAGGTAACCGACCAGGTGGCGGGCCAGGTCGTCGAGCGAGCGGCAGGCCGGCGCCACGTCGACGAAGCGAAACAGCGCGGCGCGCAATTCGCGGTCCGAGGCGGCCATCTCCATGGCCCGGGCGTCGATGGCGCGCAGCGGCTGACGCGAGGCAGCGGGAAACGCCTTGTAGAGGTCGGTGCCGACCTGGCGCAGCTCGGTCTCGACGCGCGGGTTGGGAGTGGGGGCGAGGGTGCTCATGTTTCTGGTGCTCTCACAGGGAAGCAGGCTGGGGAGGCTGCGCCGGACGGGCGACGGTGATCACTTGAGGATGTTCACCGCCCGGGCGACGACCAAACCGACCGTGACCAGCGCCGTCAGCGATTGCGCCGCCATCATCCACTTCGCCGTTCGCGACAGCGGCATCGTATCGGTGGGGCTGAACGCGGTCGCGTTGGTGAAGGATGTATAGAGATAGTCGACCAGGCCCGGCTTCCAGTCCGGCGGCGCGTAATCAGGCTGACTCATCTGGACGAACAGGAAGTCCGGAGCGTCCTGGTCGTTGCCGGCGCGGGCGGCCGGGCCGCCGCGGTCGAGCATCCAGTACCAGACGCCGAACAGCAGCACGTTCGTCGCCCACAGGATCAGCCCGGAGCCGAGCAGCGCGGTGCCGTTCTCGGCGTGGTGGCGAAGCAACGCGATGCAGAGCAGGATGAGCGAGATGCTGTTGGCGGCGCTGACGATTCCGATCACGACGAGCGACAGGTGCCGGCGCAGCGGCGTGTGGCGGAGCCGCGGATGGGGTGATGCGAGGGCCAATGCGATCACCGCCACTCCCTCCAGCCCCGGCAGGATCCACGGCGGGTTGATGAGCGATACCTTGCGGGAGAGAGACAGATCAAGCAGGATCGCCGCCAGGATGACGAGCTGCGCCGCCCAGTAGGGGTCCAGCCGATTCAGGCGGGCCAGCAGGCCCTCACCGGCGATCTCGCTCTTATGGAGCTCGTCGCTCACGGCTGGATACTGCCATGGCGCCCGGCGGCGTATGGGCGCCGTCGCCCCCGGGCAGGATCCGACCATCCGGGACACGAACACCAGGACAGCATGCGCATCCCACTCATCGGACTCACGCTGACGGCGGCCGCTCTCCTCCTGGGAGGTTGCGGCGGCTCCGGTTCCTCCTCGAGCTCCGGCGGCGCCCGGCCGGCGGCGGCCAGCTCGCCGGCGCAGACGGCCGCCACCACCTCCTCGGGGGCGTCCGCGGCGGCCAGCACCACCTCCACGGCGTCCTCGGCCGCCACCACCGCGGCCTCGACGACCTCCGGCGCGGGCGCCGGCGCGGCCAGCGTCGCCGGGCCGGGCGAGTGCAAGGCCTCCGGGCTGGCGCTGACGTACCTGGGTGGTCAGGGCGCCACGGGGCACGGTGAGCTCGGCTTTGCCCTGCGTAACACCACGCGGTCGAGCTGCAACACCGGCGGTTACCCCGGGATCCAGTTCCTCGACAAGTCCGGCGGCGCGCTGCCGACCACCCCCGCGCACACCACCTCCGACTTCTTCGGCACCCTGCCTCTGGCGCCGGTGACGGTCGCCCCGGGCAGCAGCTTCTCCTTCCGGCTGGGGGTCTCGCACGGCGGCGCCTCGGACACCGGCTGCACGACCGCCTACGGCCTCCAGGTCATCGCGCCCAACGACACCGCGACGCTGCGGGTCGACATCCCCGGCGGCGCCTCGGAGTGCGGAGCCACCACCGTCTCACCGGTCCAGCCGGGCACCAGCGCGTTCCACTGAGGCGCTTCGCCAAGGGTCGATAGCTCCAGGCACTGAACAGGGGTGAGCGCGGCCCGGAAGCCGATCCCCGCTCTCAGCGGGTTGTAGCGCCCCGGTCCGGCCGCCACGGCACGCCGTCGTCCAGCATCTGCGTGATCGCGTCCGCCGGGACCGGCCGGGAGAAGTAGAAGCCCTGGGCCAGGTCGCAGCCGAGCCGGGTCAGCTCGGAGAGCTGGAGGTTGGTCTCCACGCCCTCGCCGACCACCCGCATCGACAGCGCCTGCGACATGGCGACGATCGCCTCGGTGACGGCCGTGTCCCGCGGCTCCACGCCGAGTCCGCCGATGAACGAGCGGTCGACCTTCAGGACGTCGAGCGGCAGACGGGTCAGGTACGACAGCGACGAGTAGCCCGTGCCGAAATCGTCGAGCACCAGGCGGACGCCGAGCGCCTTGAGCGATCGCAGCGTCTGCGCCAGCTCCTCCAGGTCGCCGACCAGGACGCTCTCGGTCAGCTCCAGGGCGAGCAGCGACGGCTCCAGGCCGGACATCCGCAGCGCCGCTGCGACGGCGTCGGTCAGGGTGTGGTTGGCGAGCTGGACCGCTGACAGGTTGACCGCCATCGAGACGGGCGCCGCGTCCGGCCGGGCGTCGTACCACTGCGCCGCCTGGCGGCAGGCCCGCGCCAGCACCCAGCGGCCGATCGGCTCGATCAGGCCCGTGTCCTCGGCCACCGGGATGAAGTCCGAGGGCGGGATGCGCCCGCGCTGGGGGTGGTCCCAGCGCAGGAGGGCCTCGACTCCCACCAGCGAGCCGTCGCCCATCGACACCAGCGGCTGATAGTCAAGCGTCAGCTCGCGGCGCTCCAAGGCCCGGCGCAGGTCGTTCTCGACCCGCAGACGGGAGATGGCGCGGCCGCGCAGCGTCTCGTCGAACAGCTCCCACCGGGAACGGCCCCGCTCCTTGGCGCGGTGCATGGCGGCGTCGGCGTCGCGGAGCAGGTCGTCGGCCGGCTCGCCGCCCTTGGCCAGAGCGATCCCGATGCTCGTCGTGACGAAGTGCTCGCCGCCGTCGAGCACGAACGGGTGGGCGAAGACCCCGGCGATCCGCTCGGCCATGTCAATCGCCTCGTGCTCTCCGCCGATGTCCTCCAGGAGGATGCCGAACTCGTCCCCGCCGAAACGGGCGACGGTGTCACTCGAGCGAACCGCCTGCTTCAGGCGCGGCGCCGCGGCCGCCAGCAGCTCGTCGCCGACCCGGTGGCCGAGGCTGTCGTTGATCAGCTTGAAGCGATCGAGGTCGAGGGCGAGGATCGCCGTCAGCGCGTGCGAGCGCCGGCGCAGCCGCTCGGTGGCCTGCTCCAGCCGGTCCATGAACAGGACTCGGTTGGGGAGGCCGGTCAGGGGATCGTGCAGCGCGCGGTGGCGAATGTCATCGTCGGTCACCTGGCGCTCGACGACGTCGCCCAGGACGTTGGCCAGCGCCTGGGCGAAGTCGACGTCGCCGGGGGTGAACTCCCGGGGGCAGGTGGAGTGCAGCCCCAGGATGCCGTACGGCTCCCGCCGTCCCTGGATGAGAACCGTGAGCCCGCTGCGGGCCCCGTGCGCCGTCAGCACCGGGGAGCGGGCGAACCGGTGCTCGCACTCCCAGTCGGACACGACCACCGGCGATCCGTGCTGCAGCGCATAGCCGGCCTGGGAGCCCCGCCCGGCGGGCACCATCACGTCCGGTCCGAGTCCGGGCAGCCCGTGGGTGACCCGGAACGTGAAGGCGCGCTTGGCCGGGAGGTGCTCGATCACCGCTCCGATCTCGAGCCCCAGGAGCTCGACGGCGGCGGTCAGGGCCTCCTGCATGAGGTCGGAGGGGCTCGCCCCCTCCAGCGCGTGCTCGCCGAGCCGGGCCACGGCGGCCTGCTGGGCGGCGCGGCGCTCGAGCTCGGCCTCGGCGGCCTTCTGATCGGTGATGTCGGACATCACCCCGTGCCAGCGCAGCACGCCGTCGTCGTCCTCCTGGAGCAGCGCGTCGTCGCGCAGCCACACCGGGTGGCCGTCACGGTGCAGCAGGCGGTACTCGGTCGCGCTGGAGCCGACCACGCCCTCGGCCATGTCCGACTCCTCCTCCAGCACCCGGCCGATGTCGTCCGGGTGCAGGCGGCGGGCCCACAGCGTGGGATCGGCGCACCACTCCTCCGGCGTGAAGCCGAGGATCGTCTCGATCTGGGGGCTGACGTAGTGCCAGCGGCCGGACTCGCCGGTATCGGCCGTGTACAGGATCGCCGGGACGCGGTGCAACAGGCGGCGGTAGTCCGGGCGCGAGCGGTCCTCGACGCCGATCTCGGCGACGGGGAAGGCGGAATCGCTCCCGCCGTTTGCGCGACGGTCAGACATGTCCGTTAGGGATATCGGCAGTGGGGCCGCCGACTTGACCTGAGGGCCGGCCGAATCGGCTTTCAGACCAGCTGCGGCCGGGCTCGGAATCCGGCTCAGACCCCCGAGAAGCGGGTCACGTCGCCCCCGGCGTCCTCCCGGACGGTCCCGCCGGCGATGAGCAGGTCGAGGTGGCCGATCACCTCGGAGATCGTCAGCATCGCCTGGGTGACGGCCACGTTGCCCCACATCTGGGTGGCGAGGTCGAACGCCGTCGCCGGTCCGGGCTCCAGCAGCCCCTGGAGCTTCCGGGCGCGACGCTCATGCATCCGGAAGCGCTCGTCGATGAGGCCGACATGGTCGGTGACCGGCGCGCCGTGCCCGCCGAGCACCAGCCCGGCCGGCATCGCCCGGGTGGCCCGCATGGAGGTCATGTAGTCGAGCAGGGCGTGCGGCCGCGCGCCGTCGGACGATGATTCCGCCAGCGGTCGCGACAGCAGGGGATTGGACGAGATGTGCGCCAGCAGGTGATCGCCGGCGAGCGTGATCCGGCGCTGCTCGTCGAAGAAGATCGTGTCGGACGGGCTGTGGCCGGGGCGGTGCAGCACCCGGAAGGCCCGGTCGCGGAGTCTCAGCTCGTCGCCGTCGCGCAGGGGCTGCGTGACGGTGCCGCTGGAACCGAAGCCGCGGAAGGCGGCACCGACCGCGCCCAGCGCGGTCGCCAGCTCCGGCGGCACGCCGTGGCGCAGCATGATCTGGATGGAGAACTCGTCGTCGGCGGCGGCGCTGGCGCTGAAGTCACGCAGGTAGGGGGCCAGCAGGTGGAAGGCGGCCACCTCGGCGGCGGAACGGCGGGCGAGGATCTCCAGCAGGCCGAGGTGATCGATGTGCTGGTGGGTGACGATGATCAGGCCGATCTCCTCGACCGTGTGGCCGAGCGCCGCCAGCGCCCGCTCCAGCTCGTCGAGCGACTTCCCGGAGTTGGGCCCGGTGTCGACGAGCGTCAGCGGCTCGTCCTCGATCAGGTAGCAGTTCACCCGGCCCACCAGGAACGGCGTGGGGAGGGAGATGCGGTGGATCCCGGCGCCGGCAGCCTCAGCCCAAGACGCGCGCTCGGCCTCCTCGCGCGCGGCGGCCGCCGCGTCGCCGGCGCTCACGAGCGGATCACGCCCAGCACCTCGTCGCGTTTGGCCTCCATGTCCTCAGGAGAGACCAGTGACTCCAGGCACAGCCGGAGCAGCGGTTCGGTGTTGGACGGGCGCACGTTGAAGTGCCAGTCCTCGTAGTCGACCGACAGCCCGTCGAGGCGGCCCTGCTCCCCGTCGGAGTAGCGCTCGGCCAGCTCCTCCAGCTTGGCCGGGGCATCGTCGACCTCGGTATTGATCTCGCCGCTGATGAAGTAGCGGCTGCGGTAGGGCTCGAGCAGCTCGGACATGCGGGCACCGCGCTGGGAGAGCAGCTCCAGGAGGAGCAGTGCGGGAAGGGTGCCGGAGTCCGCGCAGTAGAAGTCGCGGAAGTAGTAGTGGCCGGAGACCTCGCCGCCGAACACCGCGCCCTCCTCGCGCATCCGGGTCTTGAAGAACGCGTGGCCGACGCGGTTGACGAGGGCGGTGCCGCCGTGCTGCCGGGCGGTGTCGGCGACGGCCCGGCTGGCGCGGACGTCGTACAGGACGGTCGCGCCGGCGTATTTCTCCAGCAGCGACTCGGTCAGGAGCGCGGTCAGGAAGTCGCCGTCGACGAACCGGCCGGTCTCGTCGATGAAGAAACAGCGGTCGGCGTCGCCGTCCCAGGCGATGCCCAGGTCGGCCTCCTGCCGCACCACCTCCTGCATGATGAACTCGCGATTCTCCGGGAGCAGGGGGTTGGGCTCATGGTCTGGGAAGTTGCCGTCCGGCGTCCAGTAGGCCTCGATGAGGTCAAGGCCAAGCCGCTCCAGGAGCGGGCCGACCATGGGTCCGGCCATCCCGTTGCCGCCGTCGGCGACGACCTTGAGCGGCTTGATGGCCGAGGCGTCGATGAACTTCAGCGCCGCCTCCTGGAAACCGTCGTGGACGGAGACCTCATCCACCGAGCCCCCGCCCGGGGCGTCGCCGAGCCCGTTGATGATCCGGTCGCGCACGTCGCCCAGGCCGGCGTCCCCGGACAGCGCCAGCGCGCCGCGGCCGACCAGCTTGGCCCCGGTGTAGGCCTTGGGGTTGTGCGAGGCGGTGCACATGAGCCCGCCGTCGAGGTCCTGCGAGCCGACGAGGAAGTAGAGCATCTCGGTCCCCACCATGCCGGCGTCGAGCACGGTGGCCCCTTCAGCGACCATGCCGTCCCGGTAGGCGGCGGCCATCTGCGGCGCGGTCAACCGCATGTCGCGGCCCAGGCCGAGGCGCAGCTCGCCGGCCGGCTTGTCCTCCGAGGCGGCGATGACCTGCGCGAAGGCGCGACCGATGGCGTGGGCGGTCTCGGCGTCGATCTCCTCGCCGTGCAGGCCGCGGATGTCGTAGGCCTTGAAGACCTCAGGGTGGGCTAGCTGAGTCACGCGTCTGATGATGCCTGATAATGCGCCGCCGTGAGACCGAGCGTCGTGATCCTGTGCGGCGGCCGGGGCACCCGCCTGCAGGAGCGGACGCAGTCGATCCCCAAGCCCATGGTGGAGATCGGCGGCCGGCCGATCCTCTGGCACGTGCTCCAGATCCACCTGGCCCAGGGGTTTGAGCGCTTCCTGCTGCTGACGGGTTACCGGGGCGAGCAGGTTGAGCGGTTCGTGGCCGAGCAGGCGTGGCCGGCCGGGGTCGAGATCCGCTGCCTGGCCACCGGCGAGGACACGCCGACCGGCGGCCGAGTCCACCGGGCCGCCGGCGAGCTGGCGGGTCAGAGGTTCTGCCTGGCCTACGCCGACGGGGTCGCCGACATCGACCTGGGCGCCCTGCTGGCTGCCCACCGGCGGCACGGGGCGGCGGCGACGATGACCGTGGTGCGCCCGGATCTGCCCTTCGGCGTGGCCCATCTCGACGGCGACGATGTGGTGGCGGGCTTCAGCGAGAAGCCGCGCAGCCGGCACTGGATCAACGGCGGGTTCTTCTGCTTTGAGCCGTCCGTGCTCGATCTCCTGGGGCCGGACTCGGTCCTGGAGCGCGCGCCGCTGGAGCGCCTGGCGGCCGCCGGGAGCCTGCGGGCCTTCCGCCACGAGGGCTTCTGGGAGTGCATGGACACCTACAAGGACCAGGTCGTCCTCAACGACCTGTGGGCCCGCGGCGGCGCCCCCTGGAAGCTGTGGGAATAGGGCCACGCCGCCTATAGTTACGGGCATGTCCGGTCATTCGAAATGGGCCTCCATCAAGCACAAGAAGGCCGTTGTCGACCAGCGTCGCGGCCAGCACTTCACCAAGCTGTCACGCGCCATCACGGTCGCTGCGCGCGAGGGGGGCGGCGATATCGACGGCAACCCGTCCCTGGCGCTGGCCGTCCAGAAGGCCCGCGATGCCTCGATGCCCAAGGACAACATCGAACGGGCGATCGCCAAGGGCACCGGCGAGGGCGTCGACGCCGATCAGATCGAGACCGTGCTCTACGAGGGCTACGGCCCCGGAGGGGTGGCACTTCTGATCGAGGCGCTCACCGACAACCGCAACCGGACGGGCGCCGACGTCCGTCACGCGTTCAACAAGCACGGCGGCAACCTCGGCGAGCCGGGGTCGGTCGCCTACCTGTTCGACAAGAAGGGCGTGATCGTCGTCGATGCCACGCGCTATGACGAGGAGGACCTGCTCGTCGCGATCGACGCTGGGGCCGAGGACATCTCGCTCGACGACGACGTCTACGAGATCGTCTCCGAGCCGGGCGACCTCGTCGCCGTCCGCACCGCGCTGAGTCAAGCCGGGATCGAGATAGAGAGCGCGGACGTCACCTATCGGCCGAAGTCCCGGGTCCCGTTGGCCGAGGCCGAGGCGGCGCGGCTGCTGAAGCTGATCGACATGCTCGAGGAGTCCGACGATGTCGGCGAGGTGTACGCCAACTTCGACGTGTCGTCGGACGTCTTGGAGCGGATCGCCTCCTGAGGGCGACCGCCGGGCCGCCAGCCGGCGCAAGCGTCACTCCGGCTTCTTGTCCGGCTCTTAGCCGTTCCCGCTAGCCTCCGGCCGCGTATGCCAAAGAAGACATCACTCACCCTCGCCGCGATCGCCGTCGGCGCGGTCGTCGCCGGTTGCGGCGGCAGCGGTTCCACGGCTCCGGGCGTCGCCCTGGCTCCCTCGTCCGGCGCGACCCAGGGTTCGATCACCACCGCCGCGTCCACCTCGACAACAACGACCTCGGCGACCGTGCCGACGCCGACCTCCGGCCCGCTCTCCAAGGAGCCGTCGGTCCCGGTCGGCAAGGGCGCGCTCCCCACGAAGCTGGTCACCAAGGACCTGATCACCGGCAGTGGAGCAACGGCCCAGGCCGGCAGCACCATCACCGTCAACTACGTCGGCGCGCTCTACAAGAACGGCAAGGTCTTCGACGCCTCGTGGAAGCGCAACCAGACGTTCACCACACAGCTGTCGACGGGCGCGGTCATCCCGGGATGGGTGCAGGGCATCCAGGGCATGAAGGTCGGCGGCCGGCGCGTGCTCATCATCCCGCCGAGCCTCGCCTACAAGTCGGCGGCCCAGCCCGGGATCCCGGCGAACTCGACGCTGGTGTTCGTCGTCGACCTGCTCAAGGTCGGCTAACCGGCGGCCCCGGCGCGCCGCGCGCGGTACAGGGGCGTGTGGCCGGACACGCCCTTGAGCCGGTGGCGCCCGGCCGAGGACCAGTTGAACTCCCCCGCGGCGGCATCGCGGATCTCCCGCGTGCCCAGGACACTGCCCGGGCGGGCGATCCCGGTCACCCGGCTGGCCAGGTTGACCGAGTTGCCGTAGTAATCGCCGGCGTGCATGACGGCGGGGCCGAGGGCGATCCCGGCCCGCAGGCTGGGCAGCCCCTCCCGCTCGAAGGCGTCGACGAGCGCCAGCGCCACCTCGACGAGCGGGCCCGGCTGCGGGCTGACGAACATGGCGGCGTCGCCGATCGTCTTGACCAGGCGCACCGGCGGCTCCGGTAGCGAGGCCGCCAGACCGGCCAGCCGCCCGGCGACGGTGCCCAGCTCGCGGACCTCCACCTGGCCGCCCAGCCGGGTGAAGCCGACCAGGTCGGCAAAGCAGACGGCGACCTGGAGCGTGTTGCCGGCATCGCCGGCCTGAAGCTCGTCGCGGCCGAGCACCCCGCGCCCGACGCTGTCGCGCAGGTGGCTCTTGAAGGCGGCCACCAGGATGGGGCCGGTCGCCGGGGTCAGCTGCTCGGCCAGTGCGGCGAAGCGCTCCGCGACGTCCTCCTCGCTGGACCCGGGCTCCAGGAACGTCTCCAGGAAGGCGGCCGTGATCGTCGCCGACAGCCGGGCCATGCCCTCGCCGAGGACGCGCGTGATCTGGATGATCCGCTCCTCGTCGAAACCGGCGTCGAGGAACAGCTTGATCGCCTGGGCGGCCTCGACGTCCTCGCCGGTGAACACCGCATCATCGACATCCGGCTCCGGGAGCCCCAGGATCCGGCGGATGCGGATGACCCCGGCCGCCGTCAGCCCGCTGCGCTCCTGAATCTCCCGAGCGGTGTAGGTCCCGCCCATCACCCGGTCGACGGGCAGCAGGGCCAGCCGGTTCTCCTGGACGGCGCGGCGCAGATCGTCCTCGCTGAAGCCGTCATCGACCAGGCGGCGCAGAAGCTGCTCGCGCTGTTTGCGCTCCTCGCCCTCGAGCCCGTCGAGCAATCCCTCGCGCGCGAAGTCCATCGCCGCATCCTCTCGGATGACGGCGACGTTCGCTACGATCGACCCTCCTCGCGGGCGTCACACGCCATGGGACGCCCCTTCAGCCGACTCCGTCCTGCGTCATCCCCACATGCTCTCCATCCTGATGCCCGTCTACAACGAGCGCGAACGCGTCGAGCGGGCGATCAGCGAGGTGCTGGCCACCGAGCTGCCGAGCGACTTCGAGCTGATCGTCGTCGACGACGGCTCCACCGACGGCACCCGCGAGATCCTGCGCAACGGCGACTGGGACGGCCGCGTCCGGCGGTTCGAGCACGAGCACAACCAGGGCAAGGGGGCGGCCATCCAGACCGCGCTCCGCGAGGCGCGCGGCGACTTCGCCTGCATCTTCGACGCCGACCTCGAGTACGACCCCGCTGACCTGGCCCTGCTCATGCCGCCGCTGATCGACGGCCGCGCCAACGCCTGCTTCGGCGTCCGGGCCTTCGACGGGTACACCAGCCATTCGTTCCTGTTCGTGCTCGGCAACAAGGGCGTGACGCTGGCCTGCAACGTGCTCTTCAACGTGTACCTGCACGACATCATGACCTGCCACAAGATGATTCGGACCGACCTCTTCCGCAGCCTGCCCCTGACCTCCGCCGGCTTCTCGATCGAGCCGGAGATCACGGCCCGGCTCGTCCAGCGCGGCGAGCGCATCTTCGAGGTCCCGGTCCATTATCGCGCTCGGGCCACCGAGGAGGGCAAGAAGCTGACCGCGGCCGACGGCTTCCGGGTCATCGGCACCCTGTTGCGCTGCCGGTTCTCGCCGGCCGCCCCGCAACGCTGACCGGATGCGCCCCGGCAGGCCTTGCCCTGCTGCGAACGTTGGCAGTTCTGCGCCACCCCTCGGCGGTGAATCGGCATTCACGCTTGCGGTGCCGCCGGCCCCGGCCGGTCCCGGGAGAACCGGGCGTCGCCGAGGGGTTCAAGGACGGGCAACGCGGTTCAAGGACGGGCAATGCAGGTGCCGAACCGGCCGTGGCGGTGGTCGCAGAGGGGCGCCGGTGCCTCGCCGTGCTGCGAAGTTTGCTGATTGATGGGCACCCCTCGCCCGTGAATCAGGATTCATCGCTTGCCGCGGCTGCCGCCGGGGCCGACCGGCCGTCACGCAGACCGACGCCCACCCGTCCGTCCGCCGTTCATGGCCACCCGTCCGTCGCCCGCCGTTCATGGCCAGCCGTACGCGCACCGGGCCGGCGTGACGCGGGCCGGCAGTCCGGCAGCCGACATCAGAGCCCGTTCTTCGTCCTCCTGGCCCGGCGCTTCTGAGCCGAGACCCCCGGCGCGATCTGCTGGGTGCCCAGATAGATCGACTGGATGGTGCCGAACAGCGGCTGGCGCGGCTGTCCGTTGCTGTCGATCTCGCCCTTCTGGACGAACGGGGGGTCGCCGAACGGGTTGCCGCCCGTCCAGCCCGGGTGGGCCGGGAAGTCCTGCAGCGCGAACCACATGGCCGCCGAGATGTACGGCTTGGAGGCAAAGACACCGAGGTGGAAGGCCGCCGCGGCCGCCTGGAACTGGTAGGTCCCGCGCTCCTCGACGGGCCCGGACCGGTTTCCCTCGAAGCCGAACTCGGTGATCATCAGCGACTTGTTCGGATAACAGCTGTGCAGGAAGTCCAGGTAGGGGCTCAACGCGTCCATGTCATCGGTCGAGCCGCCCCCGGCGTCGAACCAGCCGAAGTAGTCGTTGAAGCCGATGACGTCGAGCGGCGCGTATGCCGATTGGCAGTCCACCCCCGGCCAGGAGGCGATCGCCATCCCCACCGGACGGGTGGGGTCGAGCTGGTGGGCGAGGGCGGCGGCACCGGCGATGTAGCGCGCCTCGGCGTCCGGGGGCGGGGTGCTGAGCTCGTTGCCGACGCTCCACACCAGCACCGACGGGTGATTCTGGTTGGTGAGGATGTTCGTGCGCAGCTCCTGGTGGGCGAACGCCAGCCAGGTGGGGTTGTTCAGGTACGGCGTCGACACCTGGTAGACCGGGACCTCGGACCACAGCAGGATCCCGTCGCGGTCGGCCGCCTCCTCGATCTGGGGGTCCAGCGGGTAGTGGGCGCGGATGATGCCGCCGCCCAGCTCGCGGACCCAGCCGACCAGCGCGCCGAGCTGAGCCGGGCTGAGCGCGTCCCCGGTCGCGAGGTTCATCTCATGGATGTCGAAGCCGCGCAGGTCGAGCTTGCGCCCGTTGAGCAGGAGCGAGCCGTCGCCGGCGACCGTGATGCTCCGGATTCCGCTCTCGTCGTCATAGGTCTGGAGCCTGCGCCCGTTGGCATCCGAGACGGTGAGCGTCGCCCGGTAGAGATACGGGCTGCCCGGGGCCCACAGGCGCGGGTGGGCGATTCGCACCGATGCCAGCGCCGTCCAGGTGGCGCCCGGGGCGATGGTGTGGCCGTGGAAGTTGAGCTTGAAGCGCCCGTACGTGCCCTGGAGGACGACGGTCTGGGGTGAGCGGGTGGGGTTGTTGACCGAGACCTGCTCCCGGATGGTGGCGGCGCAGGTGGGGCAGGGGAGGACCGGCCGGATGACGACCGGTGTCATGTCGACGCGCTGGACGGACCGGAGGTACACCTCGCGGTTGATGCCGCCGAAGTTCCACCACCCGCCGGAGGGACCCGGCGGCAGCGACGCCCCGTTGCGCCGGTCGTCGACCCGCACGATCAGCCGGTTGACGCCGCCCCGGACTCCCTTCAGCGGCAGCTCGAACGGCAGATAGGCCCCGGCGTGGGTGCCGATCCGGCGGCCGTTCAGCCAGACCGTGGCGTAGTAGTTGACCGACTCAAAGCGGACGATCCAGCTGCGAAACCGCGCCGGCACGTATGAGGCGAACGCCTTGGGCGGGACCGTGAAGTCCCGCCGATACCACTCGACCGAGCCGTTCATGCTGGCTGTGGACAGGTCGCCGGCGTTGAACGAGTTGGGGACGCTGACCGGCGACCAGCCGCCGGTGCTCGCCACGTTGCGATACCAGCCGGCGCTCACCCCGGCACTTGCTGGATCGGCGCGCTGCAGCCAGGTGCCGCCCAGAAGCCACCGGTCGGTGGGCCCGTCGTGGTAGAGGGCGCCGTAGGTGGGCGGCGTCGCCGCATACGCCGGGCCGGCCTGCGCCTGCGCCCGGGATGCCCCCACAGCCATAATCAGGACCGTCGCCAACAGGGCTGCCGGCCAGCGTCGGTTAGGCGTCAGTTGCGCCGCCCACGCCCGGCTTGAGCGGGGGTGGGCACCGCTACACTCGTCCGCCGATGTCAGTCGTCGACTCGCCGCAACAGCGGCCAACGACCGGCTCCGCCGGCTCCGGGGAGTCACACGGAGCGTCACTGGTTGGCTCCCTTCGTCGGGCACCGCGGTCGCCCGCGGTGATTGCCGTGGTCGTGTGCACGGCGCTCGGCGCGCTGTCGGCGGCGATCCTGCCGACCGTGCCCAGCTACGACCCGTGGTCGTGGATCGTGTGGGGACGGGAGGTGACCGACGCACACCTGAGCTTCATCATCGGCGGCGGCTCGTCCTGGAAGCCGCTGCCCGTCATCTTCACCACCGTGTGGGGTCTGTTTGGCTCGGCGGCGCCCACCCTGTGGGTCATCACGGCTCGAATCGGCGGCCTGCTCGGCCTGTGGGGCGCCTGGAAGCTGGCCAGCCGGCTGGTCGGCGGCGGGTGGCGCGGGGCGCTCGCCGGGGCGGTGGCGGCCGCCGCGATCATCCTCACCCAGGACTGGGTGTACTACTTCCTGCGCGGGACCTCTGAGGTGATTCTCATCGCCTGCACCGTGTGGGCCGTCGATCGCCTGCTCGACCGCCGGCATCTCCAGGCGTTCCTGCTCGGCGCCGCCGCCGGCCTCATCCGCCCGGAGGCGTGGCCGTTTCTGTTCGTCTACGCCGTCTGGCTGGTGTGGCGCGAGCCGGGCTTTCGCCGGCCGGGCAGGCTCCTCATCCTCGCCGCCGGGCTGGTCGCCCAGCCGTTCTTCTGGTTCGTGCCGCCGTACATCACCACCAGCCACGCGTTCAGCGCCGCCACCCAGGCCGCTCAGTACAACGGCCATCTGGGCGCGAACGTGCTGCGCACCGTCGTCGCCCGCGGCGCCAACGACCAGGTCCTGCCGGCGCTCATCCTGGGGATCGTGGCGGTCGTGATCGCCTGGATCCGTGACCGCAACCGCGCCATCCTCGGCCTCGGCCTCGGCGTCATCGCGTGGTGGGTCGTCGTCGTCGCCGAGACGCTCGACGGCTACCCCGGCCTGGAGCGCTTCTTCCTTCCTGCTGCGGCGCTGACCTGCGTCCTGGCCGGGGTCGGCGTCGCGCTGGTGGCCCGTCTGGCGGGCGAGGCCGCTTCCCGCGTGAGCCCCGGGGCGGGCATCGCCGCCGGAGCCGTCACCGCCGCGCTGCTGGTCGCTGTCTGGATTCCGTTCACCACCACCACGACCCGCGTCTCCGAGGCGCGCGCGTTCTTCCCCGCGGCCTCGGAGGCCGTCTCCACCTTCCACACGCTCGACCGCGTGATCGCGGCCGTCGGCGGCCGCCACGCGATCCTGCCGTGCAGGTCCAGCTTCGTCGCCATCAACCACTCGGTGCAGAGCGCGACGGCGTGGAAGCTGCACGTGGTCCTTGAGCGCGTCGGTACCCGGATGACGCAGCCCGGGCTCGACTTCATCGGCCCGCACAACTCCATCGACGGTGGCCCGGCGCGCGTCGATCCCCGCCTGACCCAGCACGAGACGGTCGCCCAGCTCGACGGCTGGCGGGTCGTGCGGCTGACGACGCCGGGACTGCCCACCGTCTGCGACGGTCGCTGACGCCCCGGCCGCCCGGGCGCCGGCACCCCGGACGGTCATCCGCGGGCGCTCCGCGCCGGGACCCGCAGCACCGTGCCCGGTGCGGACGGCCGGCCGGCGAGCGCCGGCACCGCCCGCGTCGTCTTCTTCCGGCGGCGCCGCGGCTTGTGCTTCGGCGGCTTGGCGGCGATCATCACTCTCTTCTTGACCACGGTCTTGTTGCCGGCACGGTCGGTGACGGTCACCGCGATCGTGTAGGTCCGCCTGCGCTTGTAGACGTGCGTCGCCGTCGTGCGGCGGATCCGGCTCTTCGGCGTGCGGTCGCCCCAGTTGACGTCGACCCTGAGCACACCTGACGCCGCCGACTTCGGCAGCCCCGGCGGGGGTGGGTCGGTATAGCGCGCCCGCAGGTGAATGGTGTAGCCGATGGCTCGTGTGCCCGTGACTGTGAGCGATACGGTCGGCTTGACGGTGTCGACGAACACGGTGGCGGCCGGGGCGGCGTAGGCCAATCCCGCGGCGTTGACCGCCGTGATCTGGAAGACCCGGCGCCCGTCCGCCAGCGGGGTGGACGGGACGAACTCGGTGGCGGTCGTCTGGCCGATGGGGGTGCCGTCGACCTTGACCACGTACTGGGGCGCCCCCCACAGCTCCGAGGACGACGACCAGGCGAGGATGGGCCGGGCGGTGGTCGAGTAGCGAAAGGACTGCAGCGGGACGAAGCCGCCGGGAGGCTGGAACAGCTGGGCGGCCATGATCCGGGTGGCGGCGCCGCTTCCCTGCACCCAGGCGGCCGCCGCGTCGCCGGCGACGTCCCCGGCGGCGGCCAGGCCCTGATCGGCGCTGGTGGCGCCGTAGCTCGGCGAGGAGATGACCTGCTCCGGACCGAGGTCGCCGCCGTTGGGCGCAAAGCGCAGGCGGATCTCGGCGCCGCCGGCCACGCCCGGGGTCTGCTGCCACACCATGTACGTCGAGGTCAGTCCGGCGTTGGAGGAGACGGCATCCGGCTGGGCGGCGTTGACCAGGCTGTCAACGCGCAGCGTGCTCCCGAAGCTGTCGTTGGTCCCCAGCGAGGTCGCATCCAGCTGGTGGGACTGGTCGTGCTCGGAGACGACCCAGCCGCGGCCGTACTCGGTGACGGAGGTCTGCGGCTGGTCGGCGCCCTCCGGTCCGCCGGTCACCACCCCGTCGGCCTGCTGCATCCCGTCGTAGAGCGATCCGTGCAGGCGGTTGAAGAGCACCCGCGACTGCCGGGAGGCGCCGTTGGCCAGCGTCTCCTGGAATGCGACCGATGCGTACGTCGAGTCGCCGCCGGTGGCGATGACCGGATTGCCGGCCGACACCTCCTGCCAGCCGTTCAGCGTGGGCACGTCGGCCTGCTCGTCGACGACGCTGGCGGTCGTCTTGACCACCCGGCGGGTGAAGATGTGGCCGTTCTCGCCCCAGGCGACGATGCCGTCGCCGTCCCCGGAGGTCGCCACCTGGGGCCGTCCGGTCCCGGTGCCGGCGGCATCGGCGGGGTTGTCGTCCAGAGGCGTGGCCTCGAGCCCCCACTGCCCGCCGTAGTAGTAGGCGGCCCGGACGTCGGCTCCGCCGGCTCCGTTCGTGGCCGTGAACGCCAGGTAGGCCTTGCCGAAGTTCGACATGGAGATCGACGGGTTCCGGGCGGCCGGGTAGAGGAGGGCGGGCGGGGCAAACGCGCCCCCGTTGACGCGGTCGGCGACGTACAGGCCGCCGTTGTTGATGAAGCCGACGAGCAGCGTGCCCGGGTTGCCGGCGGCGATGACCGGCTGCGATGAGCCGGGAAGCAGCCCGGCGTCAACCTGGATCGGCGCCTGGAAGGCGCCGTTCTGGAGGATCGAGACGAACACGTGGGCGACGCCCGCCACGTTCTTGACATAGACCAGGCCGCCGCTCCCGTCCCGCGCGATCGACATGCCGTTGAGCGAGACGATCCCCGGGTCCGGGCCGTCGATGACGGCGTCACTCGGCGCCAGCACGGGGGAACGGGGGGCTCTCGCCGAGGCCACGGCGGTCAGGCCCGGGCAGGCAGACGCGCACAGGACGACCAGCACCCTGAGTCCGGTCCGGGTGGAGCGAGATGACCGAGGCGAAGCGAAGACGTCAGCTACAACAGCAGAAGCAGCCGATGGTTGCGCTCCGGCCGGCCCGGGATGGGCCCCAAGGCGGTCTGCCCGCTGACTGAAGGGGTTCCGGTGAAGGCGTCCGCCCGCCCGCGGAGAATGTCTGCCTCATGCTTGTACTGGGCATCGATCCGGGCACCGCCAGCACCGGCTATGGACTCGTCCGTGGCACGGGATCCCGGCTGCACGCTGTCGACCAGGGCGTCATCCAGACTCGTCCCGGCGTTGCGCTGGAGCGGCGGCTGGCCGATATCCACGAGCGGATCGGCGACCTGTTGGACGAGCACCGGCCGGAGGGGCTGGCCATCGAGGAGCTGTACTTCGGCGCCAACGTCCGCACAGCGTTCGCCGTCGGCCAGGCCCGGGGGGTGGTGCTGCTGGCCGCCGGCCAGCGCGGCGTCCCGTCGCGCTCCTACACCCCGCAGCAGGTCAAGGCGGCGGTGTGCGGCACCGGCCGGGCCGACAAGGAGCAGGTGGCGCGGATGACCATCCGCCTGCTGGGGCTCGATCCCGCCCGCCCTGGGCCCATGCCGGACCACACCACCGACGCCCTGGCGGTGGCGATCTGCGACCTCAACCGAGCGCCGCTGGCGCGGGCGGTGGCGCGGGCATGATCGCGCTCATCTCCGGCACCGTCGCCGTCCGGCGCGGCGATCACGTCGTCGTCGACTGCGGCGGGGTCGGCTACCGCCTGGCCGTCTCCGCCGAGACGCTCAAGCACGTTCCCGCCGCCGGGCGAGAGGTGATGCTCCACGCCCACCTCGTCGTGCGCGACGACGCCCTGGCGCTCTACGGCTTCGCCACCGAGGAGGAGCGCGACCTGTTCCTGATGCTGCTGAGCGTCCAGTCGGTCGGCCCCAAGATGGCGCTGGCGGTGCTCTCCGGAGCGCCCCCGCGCGAGCTGCTGGCCGTCGTCGCCGCCGGCGACGCGGCCCGTCTCCAGGCGGCGCCGGGAGTCGGCAAGCGCACGGCGGAGCGGATCATCGTCGAGCTGCGAGAAAAGGTCCCCACCCCCCTGCCGGAGGAGGCGATCAGCGTCAGCCGCGGGGACGACCCGCGCGTCCTGGCGCGTGAGGCCCTGGTCGGCCTCGGCTACAACCCGGCCGAGGTCGAGGACCTGCTTGACGGCGCCGCCGGCCAGACGACCGAGGATCTCATCGCCCACGCCCTGCGGAGCGCCCGGCGGTGAGTGGGACGGGTGGGGCGGGTGGGTCACGTCTCCAGGATCCCGGCGAGCTGCCCGGAGACGAGCCGGACGTCGAGCGGTCGCTGCGGCCCCGGCGGCTCGAGGACTTCGTGGGCCAGGAGTCGGTGCGCGATCAGCTGGCGGTGTCGATCGCCGCCGCCGCCAGCCGGGGCGAGGCCCTCGACCATGTGCTGCTGGCGGGTCCTCCCGGCCTGGGCAAAACGTCGCTGGCCCAGATCGTCGCCGCCGAGCTCGACGTGCCCTTCCACCAGACGGCCGGGCCGGCTCTGGAGCGCAAGGGCGACGTCGCCTCGTACCTGACCGCCCTGGAGCCGCGCTCGGTGTTCTTCGTCGACGAGATCCACCGGCTCCCCCGCGCGCTCGAGGAGACGTTCTATCCGGCGATGGAGGACGGGGTGCTGCCGATCACAGTGGGCCAGGGGGCCGGGGCTCGGATCGTCACCCTCCCGTTGCCACCGTTCACTCTCATCGGCGCCACCACCCGCACCGGGCTGCTCACCACCCCGCTGCGGGACCGGTTCGGCATCCAGCATCGCCTTGAGCACTACGGCCCCGGCGACCTGGCCAGGATCGTGACGCGGTCGGCCGCCCTGCTCGGCGTGGCCATCGAGGAGTCCGGTGCGGAGGCGATCGCCCGGCGCAGCCGGGGCACGCCGCGGGTCGCCAACCGCCTGCTGCGTCGCGTGCGCGACTACGCGGAGGTCCGCCACTCCGGGGTGATCACTCAGGGCGTGGCGGCCGAGGCCCTCGACGAGCTCCAGGTCGACGGTCTTGGCCTGGATCGGCTGGATCGCGAGATCCTCCGGGCGATCTGCGAGATGTTCGGCGGCGGCCCGGTCGGACTGTCGACGCTGGCGGTCACCGTCGGCGAGGAGCAGGACACGCTGGAGGACGTCTACGAGCCGTACCTGCTTCAGCGGGGCCTGATCGAGCGCACGCCGCGCGGCCGGGCGGCGACGCACCGGGCGTACGCCCACCTCGGCCTCGAGCCCCCCGGTCAGGGCAGCCTCCTGTAGATGCCGTCCGCCAGCGGGACCTCTTCGCAAACTCGTACGTTCAGGGCTCTATCCTCAGGCGCCGTGACTCGCGAGCACTACTTCATCTGCCCGCACTGCGGCAACCGCTCCATGGGCACCGACCGCAACGCCGGATTCCGCCGCGAGGCCCGGGGCTGTGAGCGGTGCGGGTTCGCCTACCTTTTCGAGCTGCTCGACGACTACTACCCGGCGCCCAACGCCGCCTTCTTCGCCTGTGACTCGGACGGACGGATCGTCGACTGCGGCCGGGGGTCCTTCGAGCTGACCGGCCTGAAGACCGAGCAGGCGATCGGCCGCCAGGTCGGCGATGTCCTGGGGCTGCGCTTCGATGACGGGGCCGATCACGTCGCCACCGCGCTGGAGTGGGAGGTGCGTGTCCAGGGCAAGTCGGTGGAGGTCCACGCCGAGCATGATCTCCCGGCGCGCGCCGTCGCTGACATATTCCCGGCATATGACGACGACGAGGGCGGTCTGCTGGTGGTGCTGACCCCCACCAACCACCACTAGTGGCCGCCGCCGGCCACTAGCCGCCTCGTCGCGGCCCGCCCCCTCGACCACTAGCATCCTGCGTTAGCTGATGACAGATCGACAGCGTCACGGCTTCATCCTGCTCCTCGTTGGAGCTCTGATCGCCGCATCAGTGCTCGTGATCGTCTCTCAGCGGACGATCCTCGGACTCGACCTCAAGGGCGGGGTCCAGCTCGTCTACGAGGGCGAGCCGACCGCGCAGAGCGGGGTGACCCCGGCGGCGCTGAGCCGAGCGGTCGACATCATGCGCTCCCGCGTCGACCAGTTGGGGGTGGCCCAGCCGCAGATCCAGACCGACGGCGGCCGCCAGATCTCAGTCGGCCTCCCGGACGTGTCGGACATCAACCGGGCCGAGGCCGAGGTGGGGGCCACGGCCACGCTGTACTTCTACGACTGGGAGGCGAACGCGCTGACGCCGAACGGCAAGACCGTCGCCAGCCAGCTGATCACCCAGGATCCCACCGCGTTGACGATCAGCCAGGGCGCCGGGAACGGCCCGGGCGTCCCCGGCGCCGGAAGCACGAACCTGTATCAGGCGGTCAAGCTCGCCTCCGGCCAGCCGGCGGCGCCGTACTCCAAGTCGCTCTCGCGCATCGGCACCCAGTACTGGATGTTCGGTGCGCCGGGCAGCGCCGCCTGCGCCGCGGCGGCCAGGCATTTCGGAACGACGCCGGTCGCCGGCGAGCGCTGCCTGCTCGCCGGTCCGGACAACGAGACTCCGGGCACCACCCAGGCGCAGGCGGTCAAGAACCTCGCCGCCCAGCTCCCCACCGGGGTCACCGCCGCCGACGGGCAGGTGCTCGCCGTCCCCCAGGGGACCGTGGTCCTCCAGGCGGCGAATCCGACCCCCGCCACGCAGATCAAGTACTACAACCCCAGCGCCCAGTTCTTCGTGCTCAAGGACAACGTGGCGCTGACCGGCAAGGACATCACCAACCCCACCGAGGGGACCGACCAGACCGGCGCCCCGGATGTCCAGTTCGGCTTCACCGGGTCCGGCGCCTCCCGGTTCCAGTCGGTCACCGGGCAGATCGCCCACCGCGGCGCCAGCGTCAGCCTGGGGCATACCTACCGCCAGCATTTCGCGGTCGCCCTCGGCGGGATCAACAGCCAGCTCATCACCGTCCCCCAGATCGACTTCCAGCAGTACCCGGACGGGATCATCGAGAGCGGCGGGAACGCGGGCGCGGACATCACCGGTGGCTTCACCTCCCAGTCGGCCTCTGACCTGGCCACCGAGCTGCGGCTCGGCGCGCTGCCGATCAACCTCAAGCTCATCTCGGAGTCGCGCGTCTCGGCGACGCTCGGCTCCCAGGCACTGCACCAGGGCCTGATCGCGGGCGCGGTCGGCCTGCTGGTCGTGTGCCTGTTCCTCATCGCCTACTACCGCGTGCTGGGCCTGATCGCGGTCGCCGGCCTGGCCGCCTACGCCCTGTACTTCTACGCGCTGATCAAGCTGATCCCGGTGACGCTGACGCTGCCGGGCATGGCCGGCCTGATCCTGACGATCGGCGTCGCGGCCGACGCCAACATCGTCATCTTCGAGCGGGTCAAGGAGGAGATCAGAGCCGGGCGCTCGATCCGGGCGGGCATCACCACGGGCTACAAGAAGGGCCTGACGGCGATCATCGACGCCAACGTGGTCACGATCATGACCGCGTTCATCCTGTTCGTGCTGGCCACCGCCGAGGTCCAGGGCTTCGCCTTCACGCTCGGCGTCGGCGTCATCGTCTCGCTGTTCACGGCGGTCATGGCCACCCAGGCGATCCTCATGACGATGAGCGACACCAAGGTGATCGCGCGGCCGTCGGCGCTCGGCGCCGGGGGCAAGAAGCACGAGTGGCGCTTCGACTTCATGGGCGCCTCGAAGTACTTCTTTTCCCTATCCGGCGCCATCCTGCTCATTGGCGCGCTGGCCATCGGCGGTCGCGGCCTCAACCTCGGCATCGACTTCACGTCCGGCACGCGCATCACCACCACCCTGGAGCGGCCGGCCACCGCCGCCCAGGTCACCTCGGCCGTCTCCGCGGCCGGAGCCAGCAACCCCCAGGTCCAGCGCGTCGGCAACAAGGGCGAGGAGTTCCAGATCTCCTCCAAGCTGCTGCAGCCGGGCGGGATCAGCAAGATCGAGACCGCGCTGAACACCAGGTTCGGCATCCGGAACAACCAGTTCGACGACACGTCGGTGGGGCCGACGTTCGGCCGCACCGTGGCCAACAGCGCCGTTATCGCCATCATCGCCTCGCTGCTCGTCATCTCGGCGTACGTGGCGCTGCGGTTCGACTGGAAGTTCGCGGTGCCGGTGCTGATCGCGTTGATGCACGACCTGCTGATCACCGCGGGCGTGTACGCGCTGACCGGAAGGGAGGTGACGGTCGATACGGTCGCGGCTCTGCTGACCATCCTGGGCTACTCGCTCTACGACACGATCATCGTCTTCGACCGGGTGAGGGAGAACGTCCCGCGGATGCCGCGGGCGGCGTTCTCGCAGATCGTCAACCGGTCGATGTCCGAGGTGCTGACCCGGTCGCTGGCCACGACGTCGTGCACGCTGCTGCCGATCATCGCCCTGCTGCTGTTCGGCGGCGCCACGCTGCAGGACTTCGCGTTCGCGCTGCTGATCGGTGTCGCGTCCGGCGCGTACTCGTCGATCTTCATCGCCTCCCCGGTGCTGACGCACTGGAAGGAGCGCGAGGCCGTCTACCGCCATCGCCGCCACCGGATCGAGACCGAGTACGGCGTGGTCGCGCCCTACGCGACGGTCGCAGCCGATGTCGAGCCTGAGCGGGAGCGCAAGCGCCGCCGGGCCCGGCTGACCACGCCGGAGGCCGAGACGGTGTCGTCGGCCGAGTTCGAGCAGATGAAGAGCGACATCGCCGAGGAGGAGGCCGAGCCGGGCCGGCGGACCTCGACGCTGACCAAGCGCCTGGCCCACCGTCAGGAGGAGGACGAGGGCGAGGGCGGATCCGGCGGTGGACGTCGCGGCCTGCGCACCCCGCGGGGCGCCCGCGGCACGCGTGCCGGCGGCGCCGGGGATGGCGGGGGCGCCGGCCAGAGCGGCCGGGGAGCCGCTCCCGCGCCACCGCCCCCGTCCGGGCGGTCGTCGCAGCCGGCGCCGCCCCCGTCCGGGCGGTCGTCGCAGCCCGCGCCGCCCCCGCCCGCTGCCCAGACGCCGCCCCCGCGCAAGCCGGAGAGCGCCGACGGGGCCGAGGACGCCGACTTCCAGCACGCCCCGGACGAGGCGGAGAACGACGCCATGGCCCAGACCCCCAAGCCGCCGCAGCGGCCGGCCAAGTCACGGTCGCGCAACCGCCGCCACGGGAGGCGCCGCTGATGGGGATGCTCGCCTGGGTCATGATGGGCCTCGCCATTTGGCACTTCACCATCTGGCTGCCGGACCAGTTCTGGGGCGGGATCGTGGGCGCGTTCCTGGGCTCCGTCATCGGCGCGGCCCTGTTCGGCCTGATCGTCAACGGCTTCGTCATCCCCGGCCGCCACGCCACGACGATCGCCACCCCGCTCGAGGCGATTCCCGGTGCGCTGATCGGCATCGCCCTCGTTTACTTCGAGGGCGTCCGCCGCGGGCGGGCCCGGCTGGCCGCCGGCGCGGGCGCCTGAGCCCTCCGTTCTGGTCCGCATTCCGGAGCTTGGACAGCCGCCCGGCGGTGCCGTAGGATGCCCCGGGCGATGGGGCGCCGCCGGCTGATCCTGATCATCTCCGCGCTCACGGCGCTGCTCGCCGTGCCCGCGCTGGCGTGGGCCGGGGCCGGAGGATCTGCCCCGCGCATCCGGGCCGTGGTGACCGGCCACGCGCAGCCGAAGCTGCGGCTGACGATCATCCGCAACGGCCGGAGGGTCTACGACCAGCCGGTGCGGGCGCACAGCTGCGGCGGCTTTTGCATCACCACCCGCGTGCCGCCGTCCCGGTCCGCGGTGTTCGTCGGCCGCCTCCAGGCCGGGACCGAGCCGGCGGTTGTGCTCGGCCTGTTCACCGGGGGCGCCCACTGCTGCTTCGTCGACCAGGTGTTCAGCTACGACGCCGCCCGCCGGACGTACGTCAAGACCGAGCACAACTTCCTCGACGCAGGCGCGGCCATCCAGCGCCTCGGCGGGCGCGTCGTGTTCAGCTCGGCCGACGCCCGGATCGCCGAGGACGGGCTGACCGACTACGCGGACTCCGGCGCTCCGGTCCAGATCTGGCGTTTCTCCGGCCGCCGGTTCATCGACGTGAGCCGCCGGTACCCGGCGGTCGTCCGGGTCGATGCCGGCCGGTGGCTGAAGGCCTTCAACCAGCACATCTCCAACGGGGTCGGCTTCATTGCCGCCTGGGCCGCCGATGAGGACCTGCTCGGCAACGCCCAGCTGGTGAGCACGACGCTCGACTCGCTGGCCGCCCAGCACAAGCTGCACAGCGCGCTCGGCCTGCCGCACCACTCGGAAGCGGCGTTCGTCGTCGAGCTGGAGCAGCTGCTGCACCAGCTCGGCTACACGCCGTAGCGGCCCCGCCCCGCGCCCCGGGGCGGACCGCCCTCAGGCTCCGAGCCGGCGTGGACCGGGCGGCCGGGATCCGTGTCCGTCTGGGGCAGCTCCTAGTCTGGCGCGGTGCTTGGAGCCACGACAGTCGCCGACGCCCCGCCCCAGCCGGGCCTGGCACTCGTCGGGGCGCCCCCGCCCGGGCCAGTCCGGCGCGTCTCCCGCCGCCTGGAGATCCCCCCGTACTCGGCCGCGGACGCGCTCGTCCTGGAGCGGGAGCTCGGCGTCGGCCACGTGCTGGCCCAGATCCTGATGCGGCGCGGCCTGGGCGACCCGGAACGCGCGGCCGCATTCCTGCGCGCCGACGAGCGTCATGATCCGGCGGCCTTCGCCGGGATCGACCGCGCGCTGGCGGTCATCGGCCACCACGTCGGCGCGGGAAGCCGGATCGTCGTCCACGGCGACTACGACGTCGACGGGGTCTGCGCCACCGCCATCATGATTCGCGCCCTGCGTGAGCTCGGCGCCGATGTCCACTGGTTCCTGCCCAGTCGCCGCGAGGATGGCTACGGCCTGTCCGCGGCGACCGTCGAGCGGCTGGCCGCGCGCGGGACGGGCCTCATCGTCTGCGTCGACTGCGGCATCACCGCCGTCGAGGAGGTGGCGGCCGCCCGGGCGGCCGGGATCGACGTCCTCGTCACCGACCACCACGCCCCCCGGGCCGACGGGTCGCTGCCGGACTGTCCGGTCGTGCACCCCGCGCTCTGCTCCTATCCGTGCCCTGAGCTGTGCGGCGCCGGCGTCGCCTACAAGGTGGCTCAGGCGCTCGGCGCCCGGAGCGCCGACGAGGACGTCGAGCTGGTGGCGCTGGCCACGGTGGCCGACCTCGTCCCGCTGACCGGCGAGAACCGCCGGCTGGTGCGCGAGGGCCTGGCGGCGCTGGCGACCACCGTCAAGCCAGGTCTGCGCGCGCTCATGTCGGTCGCCCAGGCGGACCCGGGCGCTCTCGACACGGGAACGCTCGGCTTTCGCCTGGCGCCGCGGATCAACGCCGCCGGCCGCCTGACCCGCGCCGACGCCGGGCTGGAGCTGCTGCTCTGCGAGGACCCCGCCCGGGCGCGCGCGGTGGCCCGGGAGCTCGATGCCGTCAACGCCGAGCGCCGGGCGGTCGAGCAGCGGATCCTGTGGGAGGCCGAGGCCCAGGTCCGGGCACTGGACGCCGAGCGGCCCCGCTACGCCTATGTCCTGGCCGGCGAGAACTGGCATCCCGGCGTTGTCGGCATCGTCGCCTCGCGGATCGTCGAGCAGCACCACCGACCCGCGGTCCTGATCGCTCTCGACGGCGCCCGGGGCACCGGCTCCGGCCGCAGCATCCCCGGCTTTGACCTGCTCGGCGCGCTCCACGCCGGGGCCGGGCACCTGGGCCGCTATGGGGGCCATCGCGCCGCCGCCGGCCTGACCATCGACGCCGAGGCGATCGAGGCCTTCCGCGCCGCCTTCGAGGCCCACGCCGAGGCGGTGCTGACGCCGGACCTGCTCGAGCCGGTGGAGCGCGTCGACGCCGTCGTGTCCGGCACCGAGCTGGGGCTCGATCTCGCCGACGAGCTGACGGCGCTGGAACCGTGCGGGATGGGGAATCCGGGGCCCCGGCTCCTGGTTCCGGGCGGCCGGTTCGCCGACGTGCGGACGATGGGGGAGGGGCGGCACGCCCGCTTCTCGGTCAGCTCCGGCGGCGTCCGGGCCCGCGCCGTCGCCTTCGGATGTGACGGGAAGGTGGCCGAGGATCTCCAGCGGCCCCAGGACGCGACGTTCAAGCTCCAGCGCAACAGCTGGAACGGCGCCGTCGAGCCCCAGCTGGTGCTCCGGCACGCGCAGCCGTGCCGGCCCGGCGACATCGCGCTGCTCGGCGACTGCCTCGACTACCTGGCCGTGGCGCTGGCGGAGCTCGACGCCCGTCTGCAGCCGGGGCCGGCCGCGACCGGGACCCCGGCCTCCCACCCCGTCCGGCGGACGGTCATCGACCGCCGGGGCCACAGCCCGCTCGCCGCGCTGGCCGATGCGGTGGCCGGCGGCGAGCCGGTCCTCGCCGTCTGTGCCGATGTGCCGCGGCGGCTCCCCGGGCTGCGGGAGCGCGCCGGGGGCTTCGCCCTGGCCTCCTATGGCCACCTGGAGCAGCAGCCGGCCGCCGCCTTGGCCGTCCGGCACATCGTTGCGCTCGATCCGCCGACCGGCACGGCTCAGGACGAGATCCTCCGGGCCGGCGCGGGCCTGACCGTGCTGGCCTGGGGTGAGCCTGAGCTACGCTTTGCTGAGCAGATACTCGAGTTGGAGTACGGACTCCGTGCTTCGCTCGTCGCCTTCTATCGCGCCCTCCGGACGCGGGAGCGGGCGGCCGGCGGGGAGCTCGAGCGCCTGCTTCGCGGCGACGGTCCGCATAGTCGATCGGCCCAGCTGGCCGGCCGGATGGTGCGGGTGCTAGCGGAGTTGGAGCTCGTCAGCCTCGACCGGGATCTGCCGGCTCTGGCGATTGCGGGCCGGGCGCCGACGGCGCTCGATCGCTCGCCGTCCTTCAGGGTCTATGCGCAACGATGTGAGGACGGAAAGCGATACCTGAGCAGCGGAAATCTTCGAGCGGCCGCCTGAGCCGAGCGATCGGCCGGGGCGAGCCGGCGGGCAACGGCAAGCCCGGCAAGGACAAGGCGGCGCCCAGCGCCGACGGGTCCTCGGCCGTCCTCGCCGGCGACCGGCCGAAGGTCGACGGGATCGCCCACGCGCCCGGGCCGGTCGAGCCGCCGGTCGAGCGGCCGGATCTCTCGTCGTACGAGCAGCGGCTGCTCGGCGACCTGTTCGCCATCGTCGAGGAGCACGCCGACCAGGCGGCGCTTCAGATCGACCGCGAGCGGGTCGAGTCCGCGTTCGCCTACGCCTGCCGCCATCACGCCGACCAGCGCCGCCTCTCCGGGGAAGAGTTCATCATGCACCCGGTCGGCGTGGCCAAGATCTGCGCCGGCATGCGGCTGGACACCGAGACGCTGTGCGCCGCACTGCTGCATGACACCGTCGAGGACACCAGCGCGTCGCTGGAGGAGGTGGGCGCGAACTTCGGCGAGGAGATCGCGGGTCTGGTCGACGGTGTCACCAAGCTCACCGGGCTGACCTTCCAGTCGCGCGACGAGGCGCAGGCCGAGAACTACCGCAAGATGGTGGTGGCGATGGCCACCGACATCCGCGTGATTCTGATCAAGCTCGCGGACCGCCTGCACAACATGCGCACGATCGCGGCCATGCCCAAGCAGAAGCAACTGGAGAAGGCGCGCGAGACCCTCGACATCTACGCACCGATCGCCCACCGGCTCGGCATCCACGCCATCAAGTGGGAGCTGGAGGACCTCGCCTTCCAGACGCTGCATCCGCGCAAGTACAACGACATCAAGGGCCTGGTCGCCCAGCAGCGGGGCGAGCGCGAGCGCTACGTCAACGAGGCGGGCGCGATCGTCGCCAAGGAGCTGGCCGAGCTCGGCATCCACGCCGACATCTCCGGGCGCGCCAAGCACTTCTACTCCATTTACGCCAAGATGACCAAGAAGGGGCGCGAGTTCAACGAGATCTATGACCTGACCGCGATGCGCGTCATCGTCGACTCGGTCAAGGACTGCTACGGGACCGTCGGCGTCATCCACTCGCTGTGGAAGCCCTTGCCGGGACGCTTCAAGGACTTCATCGCGATGCCGAAGTTCAACATGTACCAGTCCCTGCACACGACGGTCATCGGGCCGGAGGGGCGGCCGCTGGAGATCCAGATCCGGACCCGGGAGATGCATGACCTGGCCGAGTTTGGGATCGCCGCCCACTGGATGTACAAGGAGGGGGCGTTCGGCGCGCTGCGCCCGGGCGGTGACTCCGACGACAAGCTCAAATGGCTGCGCACGCTCATGGACTGGCAGCAGGACATGGCCGACCCCCGCGAGTTCATGGAGACGCTCAAGGTCGACCTGTTCGAGGATGAGGTCTTCGTGTTCACGCCCAAGGGCGAGGTCAAGTCCCTGGCCGCCGGGTCGACGCCGCTGGACTTCGCCTATGAGATCCACACCGACGTCGGACATCGCTGCGTCGGGGCGAAGGTCAACGGCAAGATCGTGCCGCTGTCCTACCAGCTGCGCTCCGGCGACATCGTCGAGGTCCTGACCTCCAAGCGCGAGCGGGGACCGTCGCGCGACTGGCTGGCGCTGGTCAAGACGACCCGGGCTCGCAACAAGATCAAGGCCTGGTTCAAGGCCGAGTCGCGCAAGGACACCGAGCACACCGGCCGTGAGCTGCTCCAGGACGCGCTGCGCAAGCAGGGCCTGCCCGCCCAGAAGCTCGTCGGCTCCCCGCTGCTGGCCGACGTCATCCGCGAGATGGGCTTTCGCAAGGGCGACGACTTCTACATCGCGCTGGGCGGCGCCAAGATCTCGGCCACCACCGTCGTCAACAAGCTCATGCAGCGCCTCAAGCAGGGTGAGGCCGCCGAATCAGAGCCGACCGCCGCCGACGACCTGCTCCAGACCAACCGCCGCCGCAGCCGGCCGACGACGTCGTCGTCGAGGTACGGGATCGCCGTCGAGGGCATCGACGAGGTCATGCTCCGCCTGGCCAAGTGCTGCCGGCCGGTGCCGGGCGACCCGATCGTCGGCTACATCTCCCTCGGCCGCGGAATCACCATCCACCGCGAGGACTGCCCCAACGTCGCGGTGCTCCGCAAGGACCCGGACCGCTTCACCAACGTGTCCTGGGACGGCGACGCGGAGACCTCGTTCCGGGTCGAGATCGAAGTCGACGGCTGGGACCGCCACCGGCTGCTGGAGGACATGTCGCGCACGTTCGCCGAGGCCGGCATCAACATCCTCGACGCCCGCTGCACGGTCAACCACCCCATGGTCAAGAACCGGTTCGTCGTCGAGGTGGGGGACACGCGCACGCTGGACCAGGCGATCAACCGGCTGCGCAACATCGACGCGGTCTTTGACGCCTACCGGGTCACCCCCGGCGCCGGGTAGTCGCGCCCCGGCGGCGCCCGCTGGTCGCGTTCCGGCGGCGCCCGCTGGTCGCGTTCCGGCGGCGCCCGCTGGTCGCGTCTCGGCGGTGCCGGGCGGTCGCGCCCCGGCGGTCGCCTGACCACTACCTGCTGCACCCGCGCGCTCGGCAGCTTGGTCATGACGATCGCCTCACCGACCGCCAGGCGCTTGATGACGTTGGGGTGGACGACGTACCGCTCGGCCACGCGCCGAGTGCCCCGGGCGACGTGGCCGCCGGCGAGCGGGCCGCCGAGCTGCCGGGTCTCCTCCCAGTAGCGCTCGGTGCCGGCCATCTGAGCCACCGTCTCGGCCGAGCGCGGGACATCCTGCCGGTGGACGATCTTGACGCCGACGATGCCGAGCACCTGGTCCGAGAAGCCGCGCCCGGCCCGCTCCAGGTCGGCCATCTCCTGGGTTGCCACCAGGACGCGGACGCCGAACTCGCGCCCCCGGGCCAGCAGCGCGAGCAGGTTGTCGTTGTCCAGCGCCGAGAACTCGTCGATCGCCACCGTGGCCGGCCGCGACGGCCCGCCGATCCCCACCGTGGCCGGCCGCGACGGCCCGCCGATCGCCACCGTGGCCGGCCGCGGCGGCCCGCCGACCCCCGCCGCGGGCCCAAGGCGCGCGCCGGTGGCGCTGATCAGATCCTGGATCACCAGCGTGCCGAGCTGGGCGGCGAGCTTGCCGTACACGCTGGAGTTGAGGCTGAACAGGATGACGTCGCCGCCCTCCAGCCCGGCGCGGAGGTCGATCGTCTCGCCCGGGGCGCCGCGGCGCAGGTAGGGGCCGGCGCAGGATTCGCTGAGCAGGGCCAGCCGGGTGCCCAGTCCGCGCACCGCGCTGAGCTGGTCCGCCGTCAATCCGGCCAGGTAGTCCTGGACCTGCTCGGCCTGCGAGCCGGGGACGCCGCGCAGCAGCGCCGACAGCCGGAGCGGCTCCATGAGCGCCACCACCTCGTGCAGCTGCGCCGGGCGGTCCGGGCGCGCCGCATGGAGCACGCCCAGGACGGTCTGGACATAGCGCTCGGCGGCCCGCTGGTAGTGGGGCTCGCTGAAGCGCTCGCTGGCGATCAGCTTGTCCTTGAGCGAGGTGGCGTTGCCGTGGGCCAGCGGGTTCCAGCGGCCGGGGCCGTCCGGCGTCCAGACCCGCAACCCCCGCCCGGCGGCCTCCGCCGCCGTCCGCAGCTGCGCCGCGAACGCCGGCGAACCCTTCATGTCGATGGCCACCACCGCGTCATCGCGGCGGATCTGGGCATCCAACACCGTCAGCATCGTCGTCGTCTTGCCGGCCCCGCTCGCCCCCACAATCAGCGAGTGGGCGGCCAGCTGCCGCTCCCGCAGGGCGACCGCCCGGCCGCGACCGTCGGCGCCGAGCAGGACCTGATCGCCGGCCCCGGGCGCCCGGACTCGGCCGCGCCGCCGCGCCAGCGCCTGCCACGCCACCGGACCCAGCATGGCCAGCCCGCCACCAGCGAGCAGCCCGGCGGCCACCGGCACCGACGGCGCCAGCAGCACCGCCGCCCAGAGCGTCAGAGAGAGATAGCGCCGGGCGTACCCCGTGGTCATCTGACCGCCTCCTCCGCCCGCGCGTCCCGGGCCCGCGTCGAAAGGCGCCGCGGCCCGGCCGTCCGCGCCTCCGGGGTCCGCGTGCGTTGGCGCCGGCGGTGGGCCGACCGCGCGTCCGAGTCCTCCGAACGCGTGTCGCCGGCCGCGACCGGGTGGACGCGGACGAGCTGGGGGATGCCGATCCGGGCGGCGGAGCGCTGGATCTCCTGTCCGACCGCACGCTCGGCCACCAGGTAGACGACCAGGTCGATCCGTGGGTCGGCGCCGTAGCCGGCGAGGATGCGCTCGCGCCGCACCCGCGGCTTTCCCGTCAGCTCCAGCTCGAGGGCGATCCGGTGGCCGGTCTCGGCCACGATGACCATATCCGGGTAGTGGAGCCGTTCGCGGCCGCCCGGGCCGACGCCGCCCAGCCGAACCCCGTGACGGTGCCGGCGCCCGTCCAGGGCGGCCTCGTCGCCGGCGGCGCGGCCATCGTCCGAGCGCATGCGACGCTCGGAGACGACCGCCCGCAGCGCGCCGAAGTGACCGCGCTGCGCGGCCACCATCAACCAGCCGAGTCCCAGGTCATGGTCATAGGCGCCGAGATTGAGCGGGCGCGGCGGGGGCAGGTCGCTGCCGATCGCCCGGAGCCCGTCGCGGGTGATCCGGTAGGAGGCGGGCTCGCCGTGGAGCTTGCGCTCGACGCGCGTCATGCCGGCGGACGCCAGCGCCCGCAGACGGGTCTCGGCGGCCGCCACGCTGAGGCCCAGGAGAGCCGCGGGCTGGGCGGCGAGCACGAACCGGTGCTCGGCGGCGAAGGCCAGCATCTGCCGGTCGCGCTCGGTGATCTGGACGGCGGCGCGCTGGTGGGCGCGCCGCCGGCGGGGTGCAGCGGTCTCCACACTGAGATAGAGCTCGCTCAGGGGCCGGTTTCACCCCCAGCGGCGTCCCTCTGAGGTGGTCAGCCCAAGACGGTCACAGCCCCGGATGGGGCAGCGAGCTGGTGTCGACGACCTGGAAGTCCCGGCCGGTCAGCCGGTCCAGCTCGTGCAGGGCGGAGTCGTTCCAGCGCCGGTCCGGCGCGCCGGAGATATACCAGGGGCTCCCGTTGTCGGCGAGGATCAGGCCGTAACGCTTGAGCGCCTGGGCGACGATGCGGGCCTGGTAGGGCAGATGGGAGATGTCGACGCTCGCCTTGAGGCGGACGCGCAGGCCCATCGGCGGCGCGAACCGCCCCGCGCAGGAGGCGGCGACGTGGCGCGCCGGGTAGACATAGCGCGGCCCGGTGCACGGCGCGGTGAAGCGCAGCGCGTGGTCGATCGCGCCCGCGGCGACCTCGCTGTAACGCGCCAGTCCCGGCAGGATCGGCAGCCCGGCGGCGTCAGCTGAGGTCCAGCCCGCCGGGCGGAGCCGGTCGGACGCCAGGTGGAAGATCGCCCCTGACCCGGCGGTCCAGAACCGGCCGTGGTCATGCGGATAGCCCGCGAACAGCTCGTAGTCGGTGCAGGTGCTCCGGTCCAGGACGATGACGTGCCGGTCGCCCGACGACCGGGGCCCGCCCTCGATGGGCGCGTTGGCGGGCAGGGGATAGGCGTGGCCGTCGGACTCCGACGCGTATTGGAACCGGACCCGGACCCGCCGGGTGCGGCTGGACACGACCGCATACGGGATGCCGTTGGGGGCGCCGTTCCAGACGGTGCCGAAGTCCGGGTGGACTGGATCGCCCACTCCGATCCGGGCGATCAGCTGCGCCGAGTCGCGCGCCACGGGGAGCCGGTCGACGCGCTGATTCCACGGATTGTCGGCGGGGAACACCCGGCACCCGGCGATGCGGGGTGCGGCGCTGCCCGACCCGGCGGGGCGGGCCCCAGCGGTGCTGCCGGTCCGGGCGGTGCGGGCCCCGGCGGTGCTGCTGGTCCGGGCGGGGCGGGCCCCGGCGGTGCTGCCGGTCCGAGCGGCACCCGGTCCCGCGACGGCGCTCGCCAGCAGCAGCGCGGCGCTCATCACGGCCGCTGCCAGGGATACCCGCCGACGGCTGATCAGCGATCCGCGCACCGGGTCAGGAGACGACCAGCATCTTCTTGGGCAGGACCTCGAAGGCCGCCTCGTGGACCTCGCCGATGTAGTCGCCGTCGACCTGGAGGGGCAGCTCGCGGTCGTCGGCGGAGGTAATCCGCAGCCCGCTGAGACCGGAGAAGCCGTGGACACGCCGGTGGCGGACGAGGTGAGCTCGCTTGGAGAGGGCTCGCCAGCTGACCGTCAGCACGTCGACCGGCGACGCGCGCTGCAGGACGACCCCCGCGAGGTCGCCGCTGTCCAGGGCCGCGCCCTCGCCCATGCGGACCGGGCGGTTGCCGAAGAAGGTGTAGGGCTCGGCATTCTGGACGATGGCCGTGACCCCGGAGATACGCTCGCCGTCGAGGTCGGCCTCGAGCCGCGGGGGACGGATGAGGTAATGGCGATTGAACGTCTGGATCCCCGTCCATGCGTAGTACCACTCGCCCACCCGGGCCTTGAGCCGCGGATGGGCGTCGACCCGTTCCACGACGCTCGCATCCAGGCCGACGCCCGCCGAGAACAGGAAGTAGCGATCGTTGACGCGGCCGACGTCGACGCGGCGCGGATGCCAGTCGTGGGCGAGCCCCAGCAGGTGCTCGGTGGCATCGACGACGTCGGTGGGGATCCCCAGCATCCGGCAGTAGACGTTCGTCCGCCCGCCGGGCAGGCAGCACAGCGGGGTGTCGGAGCCCACCAGCCCGTTGGCCGCCTCGTTGACGGTGCCGTCACCGCCGAAGGCGACGACGACGTCGTAGCCCTCCTGCGCGGCCTGCCGGCACAGCTCGGTGGCGTGGTCGCGCGCCTCGGTATCAACGGCGTGCACGTCGTAGCGCCCGCGCAGCGCGTAGACGACGAGGTTCTTCAGGCGATCGGAGACCGTCGTCGCGTACGGATTGACGATCACGAGCATCCGCCGGCTGGGCGTGTCGGCATCCTGGAGGGCGAGGATCGCCTCGAGGCGCGCCAGCGGGTCGGACGAGGCTGTGGCCATCTCAAGCACTTGTCAACACCATGACTGGGCGGTCGTTACGCCGAGCACCTGGACCCCTACCGCCCAGGCCGGCTGCCGCCGATCAACAGGTATACTGCACGACCAAGACATAGCAGTACGCATCCAGAGGGGTGGAGGGATATGGCCCTACGAAACCCCGGCAACCTCCCGCAAGGGAACAGGTGCCAATTCCATCAGGCTCCAACAACAAAGGCCTGGGAGATGTGGCAAGGCGGTTTTTCGCATGACCTCCGACCACTGACCCCGGCGGAGGTTTTTCACATATGCCGCCAGAGTCTCTTCGCTGCAAGGAATGCCAGACGGTCTACGACCTCGACGCTCGCTACGTGTGCGAGCGGTGCTTCGGCCCGCTGGAGGTCGCCTACGCCGGGTGGGCGGGGACCGATAACGCCGACCCAGCCGAGCTGCGCCGCCGCATCCAGGCCGGTCCGCACTCGCTGTGGCGCTACGGCGACTTCCTCCCGGTGCAGACGCCGCCCCGGAATGTCCTCCCGGCCGGCTGGACCCCGCTGCTGCGTGCCGACCGCCTGGCCGAGCGGCTGGGGCTGAGGGAGGTCTGGATCAAGAACGACGCGGCCAACCCGACGCATTCGTTCAAGGACCGGGTCGTCTCGATAGCGCTCGCCCGTGCCCGCGAGCTCGGCTTTGAGACGATCGCCTGCGCGTCGACCGGCAACCTGGCCAATGCGGTGGCCGCCCATTCGGCCGCGGCCGGCCTGGAGTCCTACGTCTTCATCCCTTCGAACCTGGAGGAGCAGAAGATCCTGGCCACCGGGGTCTACGGCTGCAGCGTCGTCGGCGTGCGGGGCAACTACGACGACGTCAACCGCCTCTGCACCGAGCTCTCCGGCGAGCACGAGTGGGCGTTCGTCAACATCAACATGCGCCCCTATTACGCGGAGGGCTCCAAGACGCTGGCGTTCGAGACCGCCGAGCAGCTCGGCTTCCAGCTCCCGGATCGCGTGGTGGCGCCGATCGCCTCGGGCTCGCTGTTCACCAAGATCGCGCGGGGCTTCGAGGAATGGGTCGAGGCGGGCCTGCTGGAGGGGCCGCTGCCGACGTTCAACGGCGCCCAGGCCGCCGGGTGCTCGCCGGTGGCCACCGCGTTCGCCGCCGGGCAGGATTTCTGCCGCCCGGTCAAGCCGGACACCATCGCCAAGTCGCTGGCGATCGGCAACCCGGCGGACGGGCCCTACGCGCTCGACCTGGCGCGCCGCAGCGGCGGAGGCATCGACGCGGTGACCGACGACGAGATCCGTGACGGGATCCGGCTGCTTGCCCAGACGACCGGCATCTTCACCGAGACGGCCGGGGGGGTGACGACCGCGGTGCTGGCCAAGCTGGCCGAGCGGGGCGAGATCGACCCGGAGGAGCGGGTCGTCGCCTACATCACCGGAGAGGGGCTCAAGACCCTGGACGCGGTGAGGGGATCGTTCGAGACCTGGGAGATCGAGCCCACGGTCGAATCGTTTGAGAGCGCGAGTCAGCGCGTCGGCGCGCTGGCATAAGATTGGCGCGGCATGGCCGTCTCAGTGAAGATCCCCACCCAGCTCCGGGCCGCCACCGAGGGCGAGTCGCAGGCCACCGTCGACGGGTCCACCGTCGGCGAGGTGCTCGACGCCCTCTACGAGCGGTTCGGTGAACTGCGCAGCCGGATTGCCGAGGACGGCGGGCTGCGGCGGTTCGTGAACGTCTACGTCGACGGCGAGGACATCCGGTTCCTCGACGGTCTCGACACAGCGGTCAAGGACGGCGATGAGGTGACGATCCTCCCCGCCGTCGCCGGCGGATAGCGCCGGGCGTCCCGACGCCGCGCTGGGACTGCAGTGTTCCCGGCGCGGCGCCGTGGCGCGCTATTGAGCGGGGGTGGTGGCCGCCTCGGCAGGGGTGCCGAGGCCCACCGGGCAGCTGACCCCGGTTCCGCCGATCCCGCAGTAGCCCCACGGGTTCTTTTCGAGGTATTGCTGGTGGTAGTCCTCGGCGTAATAGAAGGGGCCGGCCTGGGCAATCTCGGTGGTGATCTCCGGATAGCCCTGGGCCCGCACGGACTCGTTGTAGACAGCCCGGGAGGCCTCCGCCAGCCGGCGGTGCTCCTCCGTGTCCCAAAGGATCACCGAGCGGTACTGCGTGCCGACGTCGTTGCCCTGGCGCATGCCCTGGGTGGGATCGTGGTTCTCCCAGAACAGCTTGAGGATCTGCTTATAGGACGTCTTGGCAGGGTCGAACACGACGAGGACGACCTCGGCGTGCCCCGTGCTCCCGCTGCACACCTCCTCATACGTGGGGTTCGGCGTGTAGCCGCCCGCGTAGCCGACCGCGGTCGTGTAGACGCCGGGGGCCTGCCAGAACACGCGCTCGGCTCCCCAGAAGCACCCCATGCCGAGCACAGCCTGCTCGAAACCGTCGGTATTCGGTCCCGCCCACCCTTTCAGGGGCGTCACCAGAACCGCGTGGCGGTCGGCCATCGGCATCTCCCGCTCCCGGCCGGGGAGCGCCCGGTCCGGGTCGATCATCTTGGTCTTCTCGCGCAATCCGAACATGTGATGGAGGGTAGTCACGCCTGCAAGAATCCACCGCTCATGACGCGGCGACCTCGAGGATGGATCCGGCTGCTGGGGGCAGCGCTGGCGGCCGCCGTGGTGCTCATCCCGGTTGTCATCGGGCTCAGCCTGGGCGGCGGCAAGGGGGCTGACCGGGCCACGCCGACCCCCGGCCTCACGCCCGCGGCCGCGCGCCGGCCGGCGGCCGCGGCACGCCCCCACGCTCCTGCCTCCGGGGCGGTGGTGGCCCTCATCAAGCACCGTACGCAGATGCGCTCCTCGCCCGGAGGGCACGTCGTGGCGGCGGTTCCGGTCAAGACGCCGTTCGGGTCACCGGACGCGCTCTGGGTGCGGCGGGTCGCGGGCAGCTGGCTCGGCGTGGTCAGCGTGCTGGCCGGAAACAACCGGCTGGGCTGGATCCCGGTGGGCGCCGCCTCGCTCAGCCGGGTGGACTGGGAGCTGCGCGTGTCGCTGGCGGCGCACCGGCTCACGGTCCTGGACCACGGCCATGTGGTCCGGCGCTACACCGTCGCCGTCGGTGCGCCCGCTTCGCCGACGCCCGCCGGCCGGTTCGCGGTCACCGACCGGCTGCGGACGGCCGATCCCGCTGGTCCGTACGGATGCTGCATTCTCGCCCTCTCGGCGGTGGCTCCCCACGCCATCCAGGGCTGGGGTGGCGGCGATCGGATCGCCATTCACTCCACGCCGGAGACCGCGACGATCGGTGAGGCCGTCAGCCACGGGTGCGTCCGGCTGACGCTGGCCGAGGGCCGCTGGCTGCTGGCGCACATCCCGCTCGGCACGCCGACGCTCATCAGCAGCTGACGTCCGTTTGGCCCGGGAGGGGCCGGGTAGGCGTTCCTCAGCGGTCCGACAGTCGAGGAGGGACGATGCCACCACGGGGCGTCACCGAGGGCTCCAAGCGGAGCCGGCAGTACGAGCACATCAAGGCGAGCGAGCGCCGCCAGGGGCGCAGCGAGCGCCGCGCCGAGGAGATCGCGGCCCGTACCGTCAACCAGGAGCGGGCCCGCGGCGGCGAGTCCCGGCAGGCGTCGAGCACGTCCACCAACGACATGTCGTCACGGCAGCGAGGCGGCCGGCGCTCCGGCACCAACCGGGAGCAGGGCCGCACCCGGGAGCAGCTCTACAACGAGGCCCGGGAGCTGGGTGTCGAGGGCCGCTCGCGGATGAACACGGCCCAGCTCCAGCGCGCCGTCGACGCCCGGAAGTCGTAGTCCGCGCTCAGCCGTCGCGGTCAGCGTGACGGCGGGCCGGGAAGCTCGCCACTGACACTCCGGATCTTCTCGATCGCCGCCCGCAGCAGTCGCGACACCTGCATCTGGGAGGTGCCCATCCGGGCCGCGATCTCCGACTGGGTCAGGTCCCGCGCGAAGCGCAGGTAGAGGATCATCCGGTCGGACTCCGACAGGGTCTCGACGCCCTTGGCGATCATCGTCAGGTATTCGGCCTGCTCGAGGCGCTCATCGTCGGCGCCCAGCACGCTGGCCAGCTGCGGGACACCGGCCTCCTCATCGTCTGCGCCGTGCTCCAGGGGCGCGGCGTGGCGCGCGTGGTAGGCCTCGATTGCCTCCAGCGTCTGCTCCTCGGTGGCCTCGAGCGCCTCGGCCAGCTCCGACAGCGACGGCGAACGGCCGAGCCGGCTGGACAGCTCCTCGGTCGTGCTGGCCACTTCCAGCGCCCGCTCCTTGACGCCACGGGGAACGTGCACGGCCCACCCGCTGTCCCGGAAGTACCGCTTGAGCTCGCCCAGCATCGTCGGCGTCGCGTAGCTGGTGAAGGCGAACCCGCGGTCCGGGTCAAACCGGGAGATCGCCTTCAGCAGGCCAACCATGGCGACCTGGGTGAGGTCCTCGAGCGGTTCGCCCCGGGAGCCGTACCGCCGCGCCACGCTCCGCGCCAGCGGCTGAAAGCGGCGGACGATCTCCTCGAGCACCGCCGGATCCTGCGCGCGGCGGTAGCGGCGCAGGAGCTCTTCAGTGGACAAGCTGCCCGCGGGCTCGTGCTCGGCGGTCACGCGGGTAGTCGGCAACGTCCCGGCGCCTGTAGCTGCGGATGGGTCACGCAATCCTCCGTACAAATTCTGTACGACGGTCTGCGCCGGCCGGAAATCCGCCGAAAGCCTCCCATCGTGCGACGCCATGAACCGAGCCACGCCGATCAGGCGCCTCCCGGACGGACGACTATATCGGCGCCGAACCCGGGAGGCCGCGGTTCCAGCCGAAAGCGTCGGTCAGATTTCTAGAGAATTTTCGTGATCCGTGCGTTCCGTGGAGAGCACGAAGATCTCGGTCTGCAGGTTGTGCTCGAGGTCGTTGGCGCTCATGAACGACCGCACCCGACGGCCCGTGACCTCCTGGACGGCGGCGATCATCGCCTGCCGCATGGAGTCCTGAAGCCCCACGCGGCCGGCGACGACGAGGTCCTGCTTGTCGTTGTCGCTCAGGGTCTGCTCGGCGACGGTGAAGCCGCCCTCGAGCAGGCAGACGACGAGGTCGCCGTCGATCGTGGTCCGCGAGTTCGTGGGGCCGCGTCCGATGAACTGCTTGTGGAGCCGGGAGATGGCGTTGGAGAGCTCCAACGAGCGCGACGCGGTCCGGTCCGACATGGGCTCCTCGCTGAGGAGCTCGTCTGGCTTAGTGTTCTGATCGACCATCCAGATGTCCCCGTTGACGAGGTGTGCGAGGGCAGGATTCTAGCTGTGGATATACCCGGTGCGCTGTCGCTCTATTGGGCGGCGCAACGCGGGTAGGTGCACCCCTGATGTCCGACCGCCTACTGATCGTCGAGCCAGCGCGCGACGGCGCGCAGATCCGCGACGAAGTCGTCCATCGCCGGCGTCCGGGCCCGGTGAGGCGGCACCGGGGAGGCGGGGTCAGGGGCGGTGGTCGGCGATCGCGGTGGGTACCCAGGCCGTGAAACCGGCACGCATCGGCTGCTCCGGTTGGAATTACCGGGACTGGCGCGGGATCTTCTACCCGGAGCGCGCCCCGCAGCGCCGCTGGCTGGAGATCTACGCCGAGACATTCCGGACGGTCGAGGTCAACAACACCTTCTACCGGCTCCCGCGCCAAGACGCCGTCGCGGGCTGGGTCCGGCAGACCCCGCAGGACTTCACGTTCGCCGTCAAGGCCAGCCGGTACCTGACCCACATCAAGCGGCTCACCAACCTCGGCGACGGCATCGCCCGGTTCTACGAGCCGCTGGGCCCAATGATCGAGGCGGGCAAGCTGGGGCCGGTGCTGTGGCAGCTCCCGGGGAACTTCCAGCGAGACGACGCGCGCCTGGAGGGGTGGCTTGAGGCGCTGCCGGACGGTCTGCACACCATCGAATTCCGTCATGAGAGCTGGTTTGCCGCTCCGGTCATGGAGGCGCTGCGCGCTCACGGGGTGGCGCTGACGATCGGCGATCACCCGGAGCGCCCGTTCCAGACCCATGAGGCGACGGCTGCCTGGCGCTTCATCCGCTTCCATTACGGCGCGCGGGGCCGCAACGGCAACTACTCGGCGACCGAGATCGACACCTGGGCCCGGCGGATCGCCCAGTGGCGCCGTGACAGGACGGTCTACGCCTACTTCAACAACGACTGGCAGGGGTACGCTCCCGCCAACGCGCTACGCCTGGCCCACCGGCTGGGGGTCAGCCGGGGGAGATCGCGCGCGCCCGGGTCACCGGGATCCTGAAACGCGCCTCCACCTCGTCGGCGTCAAGGTCCTCCCGGTAGCGCTGCTCGCCCTCCGGATGGGTGAACACCACGATCCGGTCGGCCGGGAAGGACTTGAGCGCATCCTCGATCGCGTCGGCCGTCGAGCCCTCACCGGTGTCGGCGGTGGCGGCGACCCCATCGTCACTGAGCTGCTCGAGGCTCTCCCGGCGCACCTGCTCGGCCTTGGCGATGGCGTCATCGGCGTCGGACATCCAGAAGCGCAGCGCGCTCTGATGGAGCGCCGGGGCGACGACCATCACCTCGGCATCCCGAGGGTCGGCATCGGCCGGGAGGGTGTCGCGCAGGTGCCCGGCGGACACCGGCTCGGTGGTGACGACGAGGATGCGCACATGATGATGGCTACCCGGCGGCTGCGCCGGGTATGCACCGGGAAGATGAGGACCGACGGCTCCCGGTCGCGGAAGCGATTGGCAGTCGGCTCGGCGGGGCTCAGGACGAGTACAGCTCGTCGAACAGGTCCGCGTAGCGCTCGTTGATGACCGAGCGCTTGACCTTGAGCGTCGGGGTCAGCTCGCCCTCCTCGATCGACAGGTCGCGGCCCAGGATGACGAACTTCTTGATCTGCTCCACCTGGGCGTAGTTGGCGTTGGCGCGGTTCAGCTCGGTCTGGACCAGGGCCCGGACCTCGTCCCGCCCGGCCAGCGCCGCCAGGTCCTCCGGCAGGCCGTGCTCGGCGGCCCAGGGGAGGATCTCCTCCGGGTCGAGCGTGACGAGCGCCACCGGGTAGGGGCGGCGGTCGCCGTGCATGACGACCTGGGAGATGAAGCGTGACTGCTTGAGGTCGTTCTCGATGTTCGACGGCGTGAGGTTCTTCCCGCCGGCGGTGATGATGATCTCCTTCTTGCGGCCGGTGATGGAGAGGAAGCCATCCCCGTCGATCGAGCCGAGGTCGCCGGTGTGCAGCCAGCCGCCGGCGAGCGTCTCGGCCGTCGCCTCCGGATTGCGCCAGTACTCATGGAACACGCACGGCCCCTTGACCAGGATCTCCCCGTCCGCCTCGGCAATCCGGATCTCGACGCCGGGGAGGGGGGGTCCCACGGTGCCGAACTTCAGCTGATCCGGCAGGTTGACGGTGCCGACGGCGGTCGTCTCGGTCATGCCCCAGCCCTCCAGCACGGTGATGCCGCAGGCGTAGAAGAACTCCAGGATCTCGGCGGCGATCGGCGCCGCGCCGGTGACGGCCTGCTTGACGTGGTTTCCGAACAGGCCGCGCACGCGGCCGTAGAGCCGCTCGTCGGCCTGCTCGAACGCCGCCTGCATCTCCGGCGGCACGTCCTCGCCCCGCTGGCGCCGGCGGCGTACCTCGACACCGAGCTTGACCGCCTGGTCGAAGCGCTCCCGGTCCTCATCGCTACCCTGCTCGCGCAGTTTCATCGCCGCCGTGTAGAGCTTCTCGAACACCCGCGGCACCGACGGCACGTATGTCGGCTGCGTCTCGATCAGCTCGGCCAGGATCTGCTTGGTGTCGCCGCCGTAGTAGATGATCGTCGTGCCCTGGTCATACGAGGCGAGCTGGGCGGTCAGGGCGAAGGCGTGGGCGAGGGGAAGGTAGAGATAGGTGATCTCGTCCTCCTCGACGATGCCGATCTGCTGCACCATCTCGCACACCGACATCGCGTTGCGGTGGGTCAGCACCACCCCCTTCGGCGGTCCGGTGGTCCCGGACGTGTAGATGATGGTGTACGGGTCCTCCGGCGAGACCGCCGACTGGCGCGCTGCCAGTTCCCCCGGGTCGCGCCCCGCCGAGCGCGCTCGCAGCTCGCTGAGGGTCAGGTCCCCGGCGCCGCCCTCGATCGCCACGATCGTCTCCAGGTCCGGCAGCTCGTCGCGGACGGACGCGACCTTCGCCACCTGCTCGTCGTCCTCGCACACCACCAGCCGCGTGCCGGAGTTGCCGAGCACCCAGGCGCATTCCCGCGCGGAGTTCGTCGGATAGACCGGGACGACGACGCCGCCCGCCGCCGAGATCGCGTAGCTGGCCATCGTCCACTCCCACCGGGTATCGGCGAGGATCGCCACCCGGTCGCCGATCTCGATCCCCAGGTCGGCCAGCCCCAGGGCGACCTCGGCGATCGCGTCCACCGCCTCGCCGTAGGTCAGCTCGCGCCACTCGCCGTCGACCTTGTGGCGGACCGCCCGGCGGTCGGCGAAGCGCTCGGCCGCCGACGCGGGGAGCGCCGCGACGGTGGCCGCGATGGCCCGCCGGCCGGATGTCGTCTCGGTCATGGTGGTGGCTCTCCTCTTCGCGGTGGGTCTGGGCCGAACTCTCGCAAATACCGGGGGAGACGGCTAGCGTCGCCTGGGGGCCCGGCCGCCACCGAGCTCCAGAGCGTGACGTGCGGCCGCGGGCGGGCGCGTGACGAGGCGGCTCCCGCCCGGCCGCTGGAGAGGGCGTGCGTGGCCTCCGGGCTGGTGGCAAACCGCTGCAGGGCGAGCGCCGCCGGCAGCGCCCGGCCGAACCCCAGCGTGCTCGCGTGCCAGATCTCCGGCATCGGCGTCCCCCGCACGTCCAAACGGATCAGGGCGCGGCGCCGGAGCGCCGCTGCGACCGCGCCGGCCATCGCCACGACGACGCCCTCGCCGGCGGCGGCGGCCGCGGCCGCCGCGGCGTGGCTGGTGTAGGAGACGATCTCGCCCGGGGCGACCCCGGTGCGGTGAAACAGCAGCCCGGCGCCGGTCGCCGGCTCCACGCCCGGCGGACCGACCAGCCAGCGCTCGCCCTCCAGAGCGGCCGGCCCCACGTCCCGGACCCCCGCCAGCCGGTGACCGGGCGCGGCGACGACGACCAGCCGGGACCGCAGGAACGGTACCGAGGCGATGGTGGCGGCCCGTTCCGGTGGCGGGGCCGGGCCGAGCGCGATGTCGGCGTGGCGATGCTCGAGCATCTCGGCCAGCGCCGCGGCCGGCGCCGTCTCCACCGCCACGTCCAGCTCTGGAGCCCGGGTGCTGAAAGCGTCGATGAGCGGGCCGATGTGCTCGGCGACGATGCCGGTCACCGCCACCTGCATCAGTCGCGGCTGTCCCGGGGAATCGGCCACCGAGCGCCGGGCCTGCTCGGCCAGCCCCAGGATCTCCGCGGCCAGCGCCGCCAGCCGCCGTCCCCCGGCCGTCAGCGCGATCCCCCGGCCGTCACGGATGAACAGCTCGTCGCCGAGTTCGCGGCGCAGCGCCGCCACCGCCACCGACACGGCCGGCTCGGTGACGCCCAGCTCAGCGGCCGCGGCCTTGACCGAGCCGAGGCGGGCGACGAGCACAAACGACTGCAGCTGGGCGAGGGTCATGGCATAAGCGATCGCTTAACTCCGGTTGCGCGGCGGGATTCTCCCCTCCAGAATCCCAAACAGCAAGAGGGCACAACCCCCGGTCGGCCCCTGCAAGGAATCCAAGGAGAGGGTCATACAAGTCCCGGCGCCGTTTGAGTACGAGCGCGCTACCAGCGTGGAGCATGCGCTCGAGCTGCTGCGAGACTGCGGGCCGGAGGCACGGATCCTGGCCGGCGGGCATTCGCTGTTGCCGATGATGAAGCTGCGGCTGGCCGCGCCCCAGTACCTCATCGACATCGACGGCCTCGCCGGCGACCTCGGCTACATCCGGGAAACCGGCCCGCCCGCCCACGAGATCCGGATCGGCGCCATGACGCGCCATCGCCAGCTGCTCGACTCGCCGCTCCTCCAGCGCGAGGTGGCCATCTTCACCGACGCCGAGCGCGTCATCGCCGACCCGGTCGTGCGCAACCGGGGCACCATCGGCGGCGCGCTCTGCCAGGCCGACCCCGCCGAGGACCTCAGCGCCGTCTGCGCCGCGGTCGGCGCATCGATGGTGATCCGCGGGCCCGGCGGCGAGCGGCTGGTCGGCATGGACGAGTTCCACGTGGGCCCGTACCGGACGGCGGTGGCCGGTGATGAGCTGCTGGTGGAGATCCGCATCCCGCGCCGCGCCCGCTCCGGCAGCGCCTACGAGAAGGTGGCCCGCCGGGTCGGCGATTGGGCGGTGGCGGCCGCCGGCGCCGCGCTCAGCCTCGACGAGCGGGGCCGGATCGCGACCGCGGGCGTCGCGCTGGCGGCGGTCGGCGGGCCGATCTTCTCCGCCGAAGCCGAGGCCGAGCTCCGGGGGCAGGTGCCGGACGACGAGTGGTTCGAGCGAGCGGGCCGCGCCGCCGCCGCCTCGTGCTCTCCGGTGGCCGACCAGCGCGGGTCGGCCGAGTACAAGCGTCACGTCGCCGGGGTGCTGACCACCCGGTCGCTGCAGCGGGCGGCCGGCCGCGCGCAGGGAGCGGCGGCGTGATCCGCGTGGGGATGACCGTCAATGGCGAGGAGCATTCGCGCGAGATCGAGGCCCGGACGCTGCTCGTCCATTTCCTGCGCGACGACCTGGGCCTGACCGGCACCCACTGGGGGTGCGACACGTCCAACTGCGGGACGTGCGTGGTGCTCATGGACTCAGAGCCGGTCAAGTCGTGCACCGTGCTGGCCGCCACCGCGTCCGGGCACCAGATCCGAACCGTCGAGGGGCTGGAGATCGACGGCCGCCTCGACCCGGTGCAGGAGGGCTTCAAGGCCGAGCACGGCCTCCAATGCGGCTTCTGCACGCCGGGGATGCTGATGACCGGCCGGGCGCTGCTCGATGCCCGGGCGGGTGGGGAACCGATTACCGACGAGGAGATCCGCACCGCGATCTCCGGTCAGATCTGCCGCTGCACCGGCTACACGACGATCGTGCGGTCGATCCGGTGGGCGGCCGAGAGGGAGAGAGAGATCAACAACCAGGAGGTGGTGTGAATGGCTGTGGTTGTCGCTGCCTCGGGCGGCTGGACGATCGGACTCGTGCTCGGCATCGTGGTCGTGCTGGTTGCCGCCGCGATCGTCATCACGATCGTCATGCTGGCGACCCGGATCGCGCGGCAGGCCGAGACGGCCGTCGCCGGTGTCGAGCGGGTGCGCGCCCAGACCGACGCGTTGGACGGAGTCGGCCGGATCAACGACTCCGGCGTGCGGATCCTTCATTCCGCGCGGGCCCTGCGCAAGGTGGCGGTGGGCAGATGACCCCCGCGTTCGCCGCGCTCTCCAACCACGGTGCCTGGGGCATCGCGCTGATCATCGGCCTGTTGGCCGCGCTGGCGGTCGCGGCGCTGCTGGCCATCCTCATCCGCACCGTCTCGAACATCGACCGGTCGGCGACGGCGCTGCTCGAGGTCGCGGGCAAGGTCGCCTCCAACACCGCCCACATCCCCCAGCTGCAGGCCACGGCGCCGGTGCTCGCCCAGATCGTCGACGAGGCGGTCATCCAGGACGGGTACATGAACGCCCTCACCGACGGGTACGGAGGTGCCGCCGCATGAGCTCCACCGCCCTGACCATCCTGACCGTCATCCTGGCGCTCGTCATCGTTGGCGTCCTGGCCGCGGCTCTGATCGAGATCCGGGCCAAGCTCGCCTCCACGTCGCACACGCTGGCGACGCTGGCGTCCGCGCTGGAGACCGTCGAGGCCGAGCACCTGCGACCGCTCGAGCCCGCGGTCAAGGCCATCAACGCCCAATTCGACGTCATCGTCGGTGCTCTGCCCGGCATCGCCGCCAAGGCGGCGGTCGTCGCCGAGAGGAGGCCGCGATGATCCTGGAGTGGATCGGCGACGCGATCCTGCTACTCGCCGTCCTGCCCGTCGTCATCTACCTGCTGCGGGGCGTCCACGACGCCGCCCAGAGCATTGTCCCCAGCGCGGCCCGGATCGCGGCCGCGGCCGAGCGCGGATCGGCCGACCTGGACGGCGCCGCGCTGCTGGTGACGACCCAGGAGCAGGTACGCCAGACGATCGCCGCGGCCGCCGATTACGGCGGGTCGCTCGACGTCATCCTCGACGACGCGGAAGGAGCGTGACGCGATGCCGGCTGCCGGAGTGGTGATGATCGTGGCGGTGGTGCTGATCGTGGCCGCCGTCGTCGTCTACCTGGTCTCGACGATCCTGGCGCTGCGCAAGATCACGGCCAGCCTCGACGATGCGATCACCGCCGTGGGCGGGATCATCGAGAAGAGCGCACCGGTCGAGGAGATCGTCTCGGACATCAACGCAAACCTCGATGCCGGGGTCGACCTGCTCGAGGGACTGCTCGTCAAGAAGGCCGGGCTGACCGACGCGGTGGGGCTGATCGACGGCCTGTACCCGGGCGCCGCCGCCGCCGGCCTGCGCAAGTTCCCGGAGAGCCGCGACATCCATGCCCCGCGGATCTCCGAGGTCTACACCCGGGGGACGCTGACGCTCGCCCGGCTCGGACGCGAGGCGCCGATCGCCGCCGCCTCGCCGAACGGCCCGGCCCTGCGCAACCCGGCCTACGGCAGCACGGCGGCGCGGGCCCTGTACCCGGAGATCCGCCAGAGCCGCCCGGGCCTGATGCCGCGCTCGCCGGTCATCGGCACCGACGCGCCGGCCGTCTACGTGCCGGACGAGGAGGTCGGCCGGCCGCGCAAGCGGATGCCGGCCGCCACCACCGAGAGGAGCTGAGGACCCAGTGCAGACACCAGCCCCGTTCCAGTACGAGCGCGCCAAGAGCGTGGAGGATGCGATCGCGTCGCTGGCCAGGCACGGCGGCGACGCCCGCATCATCGCCGGTGGCCACAGCCTCCTGCCGATGATGAAGCTGCGGCTCGCTCAGCCGGAGTACCTCATCGACATCAACGACCTGGCCGAGCTCTCCTACATCCGCGACGAGACCGACGAGATCCGAATCGGCGCCCTGACCCGCCACGTCGACCTGCTGGAGTCCGAGTTGCTCGCCGAGGAGTTCCCGGTGTTCCGGGATGCCGAGCGGGTGATCGCCGATCCGGTGGTGCGCAACCGGGGCACCATCGGCGGATCGCTGTGCCAGGCCGACGCCGCCGAGGACCTCAGCTCGGTGTGCTCGGCTCTCAAGGCGCAGGTCGTCGTCCGCGGCGTGACGTCCGAGCGGATCGTCGACATGGACCTGTTCCATGTCGGTCCATACACGACGGCCGTCGGCGACGGCGAGATGGTCTGCGAGGTGCGGATCGCCAAACGGCCCGGGGGTGGGAGCGCCCACGAGAAGGTCGAGCGCCGTGCCGGGGACTGGGCGATCGCGGCGGCCTCCGCGGCGGTGTGGATTGACGGCGGCACGATCGTCGACGCCGGCGTGGCACTGAGCGCGGTCGGCCCCACGACCGTGCACGTCATCCGCGCCGAGGAGCTGCTCCGCGGCCAGCGCCCATCCGAGGAGCTCTTCGCCCAGGCCGGGCAGATCTCATCCGAGGACTGCTCGCCGACGGCCGACGGGCGCGGTCCCGCCGACTACAAGCGCCACCTCGCGGGGGTGCTCACCCATCGAGCCCTGCGCCGGGCGACGGCCCGCGCCTTGCATCAGGAGGTCTGAGAACGTGCAGGTCACGCTCAACATCAACGGACAGCCGGTGACCCGCGACATCGAGGCGCGCCAGTTGCTGGTGCACTTCATCCGCGATACTCCGGGGCTGACCGGGACCCACTGGGGCTGCGACACGTCCAACTGCGGAGCCTGCGTCGTGCTCATGGACGGCCAGCCGCTGAAATCGTGCACCACCCTCGCGGTCATGTGCGAGGGCCACGAGATCCGAACCGTCGAGTCGCTGGAGGTCGACGGCCGCCTCGACCCGGTGCAGCTTGGCTTCCACGAGAAGCACGCGCTGCACTGCGGGTTCTGCACGCCCGGCATGCTGATGACCAGCCGGGCGCTGCTGGATGAGAACCAGGATCCGAGCGAGGAGGAGATCCGCACCGCCATCAGCGGCCAGATCTGCCGCTGCACGGGCTACAAGAACATCGTCGCCGCGGTCCGCTGGGCTGCCGAGCATGAAGCCGCCAACCGTCCCGTCGAGGAGGTTCAGTGATGGCCGTCATCGAGAGCCAGGATCGACCGATCGGCTTCGGCCGGCTCAAGCGCAAGGAGGACGCCCGCTTCATCCGCGGCCAGGGCACCTACCTCGACGACATCCGCCTGCCCGGCATGCTCCACGGCGCCGTCCTGCGCAGCCCGTACGCCCACGCCAGGATCGTGTCGATCGACACCTCTGCCGCGCTCGCGCTCCCCGGGGTGGCCGCGGTCGTCACCGCCAAGGACCTCGAGACCCTCGGCCTGGCCTGGATGCCGACGATCTCCTACGACACCCAGGCGGTACTCGCCGGGGACAAGGTGCGCTTCCAGGGCCAGGAGGTGGCGTTCGTAATCGCCACCGACGAGTACATCGCCCGCGATGCGCTGCCGTTGATCGACGTCGAGTACGAGCCGTTGCCCGCGGTCGTCAACGCGCGCACCGCCCTCGATCCGGACGCGCCGATCATCCGCGACGACAAGGAGGGGCAGGTCGACAACCTGGCCAGCCCGACCTGGGAGGCCGGCGACGAGGAGGCGACCAACCGGGCGTTCGCCGAAGCCGACACCGTGGTGGTGCGGGACATGATCTACCCCCGCTGCCATCCGGCCCCGCTGGAGACGTGCGGAATGATCGCCGACTTCAACCCTCAGACCGGCCAGCTCGACATCTACAACGGCAACCAGGCGCCCAACGCCCACCGGACGGTGTACGCGCACGTGGCCGGCCTGGCCGAGCACATGATCCGCATCCGCTGCAACGACATCGGCGGGGGCTTCGGCAACAAGGTCCCGGTGTATCCGGGGTATGTGTGCGCGATCGCCGGCTCGATCGTCGCCGGCGCGCCGGTCAAGTGGATCGAGGACCGCTCCGAGAACCTGATGTCGACCGGATTCGCCCGGGATTACGTCATGCACGCCGAGATGTGCGCCAAGGACGGCAAGATCACCGGACTGCGGGTCGACGTGATCGCCGACCACGGGGCGTTCGACTCGACTGCGCAGCCGACGAAGTTCCCGGCGGGCTTCTTCCACATCTGCTGCGGGTCCTACGACCTCCAGGCCGCCCACGTCAAGGTCAAGGCCGTCTACACCAACAAGGCCCCGGGCGGCGTCGCCTACCGCTGCTCGTTCCGGATCACCGAGGGCGTCTACATGGTGGAGCGCATGGTCAAGGCGCTGGCGATGGAGATGGGCGTCGACGAGATCGAGCTGCGCATGCGCAGCTTCATCGCCCCGGAGCAGTTCCCGTACGAGACGACCACCGGCTGGACGTTCGACTCCGGCAACTACGCCACGACGATGAAGGTGGCCATGGACATGGCCGGATATGAGGCACTGCGCCGCGAGCAGGCCGAGAAGCGGGCGCGGGGCGAGCTCATGGGCATCGGCGTGTCGTTCTTCACCGAGGGCGTTGGCGCCGGCCCGCGCAAGCACATGGACATCCTCGGCCTGGCCATGAACGACGGCGCCGACCTGCGCGTCCACCCGTCCGGGAAGGCGGTGGTGTCGATCAGCGCCCAGACCCAGGGCCAGGGGCACGAGACGACGTTCGCCCAGATCGTCGCCGAGGAGCTCGGCATCCCGCCGGAGGACATCCAGGTCCGCCACGGCGACACCGACCGCACTCCGTACGGCCTGGGCACGTACGGGTCGCGGTCGACGCCGGTCAGCGGGGCGGCGGTCGCCGTCGTGGCCCGCAAGGTTCGCGACAAGGCCCGGCTGATCGCGGCCACAATGCTGGAGACCCGGGCCGAGGACCTCGCCTGGGAGAAGGGCCGCTGGTACGTCAAGGGCGACCCGGAGAAGGGGGCGATGATCGAGGAGATCGCCGCCTACGCCTACAGCGGCGAGCCGATGCCGGAGGGGATGGAGGGAGGCCTCGACGCCCAGACCATCTACGACCCGCCGAACCTGACCTACCCCTACGGCGCCTACATCGCCGTTGTCGACATCGACCCCGACACGGCTCAGGTGACGGTGCGGCGATTCGTCGCCGTCGACGACTGCGGCGTGCGGATCAACCCGATGATCGTGGACGGCCAGATCCACGGCGGCCTGGCCGAGGGGATCGGCATTGCGCTCATGGAGGTCATCACGTTCGACGAGGAGGGCAACTGCCTGAACTCGTCGTTCATGGACTACCTGATCCCTACCGCGCTCGAGTGCCCGGACTTTGAGCTGGGAGCCACGGTGACGCCCTGCCCGCACCACCCGCTGGGGGCCAAGGGCGTCGGAGAATCGCCGAACGTCGGCTCTCCACCGGCGATCGTCAACGCGGTCATCGACGCGCTGCACGACACTCACGGCGTCGAACACGTCGACATGCCGTGCACGCCGGCGCGGGTGTGGGCGGCGATGCAGGGACGGCCAGAGCCACCCCAATGAGCCCAGGACACTTGGTTGCCGACGTCGAGACGCTGGCCCGCCGCCTGGCGGCCGTCGACTACCTCGTCGACGAGGGACTGGCCACGGCCATGTTCCTCAGTCTCGAGCTGCCCCAGCCGCTGCTGCTCGAGGGCGAGGCGGGCGTCGGCAAGACCGAGGCGGCCAAGTCACTGGCGGTGGCGCTGGATACGCCGCTGATGCGCCTGCAGTGCTACGAGGGGATCGACGCCGCCGAGGCGCTGTACGAGTGGAATTACACCCGGCAGCTGCTGTCGATCCGACTCGCCGAATCCAACCCCGCCCATCCGGAGCTGCGCGAGGAGGACCTGTTCGGCCCGGAGTACCTCCTCGCCCGGCCGCTCCTGCGCGCTCTCCAGCACCCGGGCCCACGTCCGGCGGTCCTGCTCATCGATGAGATCGACCGGGCCGACGATGACTTCGAGGCCTTCCTGCTGGAGCTGCTGGCCGAGGCGGCGGTCACGATCCCGGAGCTGGGGACGGTGCGGGCCGCCGTGCCGCCGGCGATCGTCCTGACGTCGAACCGGACGCGCGACCTGCACGATGCGGTCAAGCGCCGCTGCCTGTATCAGTGGATCGACTACCCCAGCCCGGAGCGGGAGGTCGAGATCATCCGCCGCCGGGTCCGCGGGGCGGCCGAGACGCTCGCCGTCCAGGTGGCCGACGCCGTCTCGCGGATGCGCGACGCCGACGTGCAGAAGCCGCCCGGGATCGCCGAGGCCATCGACTGGCTCGCCGCCCTGACCCTGCTCGGCGTCGAGACGCTCGACGCCGCGGCCATCGAGCGGACGCTTGGATCAGTGCTCAAGTACCGCGAGGATCAGGACGTCGTCCGCGCGGCCGGGCTGGAGCGGCTGGCGGGCTAGTGGTCGCTCCCGTAAGTACGTTCGCACCGAGGGGCGCGACTGGTGGATGTCAGGCAAGGACGCAGGAGCCGACGTGTAGCAGCGCTACACGAGGCTCCGAGGACAGCCGGACGACGCCGGCGCGGCCCATTCAGGCGAGGCAGGATGCCGAGCGGGCCGCAGGCCGGCGCTGGCGCCGCCAGGCGTGCCTCGAATGCGAGCGTACTTGCGTGAGGGGCCACTAGTGGTCGCCTTCGGCGTCGAGACGGTCGTCGTCGACCTGCCGCCCCTCGTCGGCGCGTTCAGTCGCCGGCTGCGCGATGCCGGGCTGCCCGCGGGGGCGGAGCGGGCAGCGCGCTTCGCCCGCGCCCTGACGCTCACCGGGGGGTGGGCGGGGATGGTTTCCCGACGGCGCCTGTACTGGACGGCCCGGGCCGTGTTCGTCTCGGACCCCTCGCAGCGCCCGATCTTCGACCGGGTGTTCGCCGAAGTGTTCGGCGGGGTGGGCGGGCTTGAGTCGGAGCGGGAACCGCCGCCGGAGGACGCCGAGATCCGCCGCGCCCCCGCCGCGGCGGATGAGCGGCCGGCGAGCGAGTCGGAGTCCCCCGGCGCGGGAGGTGCGTCGGCCGCGGCCGCACCCCGGCACCATGGGGTTGAACCAGCGGCCGAGGAGCTCCCGGTGCCGGTGCTCGCCTCCGACGAGGAGGTGCTGCGAGGCAAGCGCTTCGAGGCGCTCGACGCCGACGAGCTGGCGCTGCTGTACCGGCTGATGGGCAAGCTGGTGCTGGCGACGCCGTGGCGGCGCACGCGGCGGGCCGAGCGCTGGCGCCACGGCTCATCGATCGACCTGCGCCGGACGCTGCGCGGCAGTCTGCGCACCGGGGGCGATCCAATCCGGCCGGCGCGCCGCCGGCGGCGCGTGGTGCGCCGGCGCCTGGTGCTGCTGTGCGACATCTCCGGCTCGATGGAGCCGTATGCCCGCGCCTATCTGCAGTTTCTGACCTGCGCCGCCGGCGCGCGCGCCGAGACGGAGGCGTTCGCGTTCGCCACCCGCCTGACGCGCCTGACGCGCGCGCTGCACTCACGCAACCCGGAGCGGGCGATCCAGCGCGCGGCGGCGACCGCGCCGGACTGGTCCAGCGGCACGCGGATCGGCGATGCCCTGAAGAGCTTCAACGATCGCCACGGGCGCCGCGGGATGGCGCGCGGCGCCGTCGTGGTCATCCTCTCCGACGGCTGGGAGCGGGGTGACCCGGCGTTGGTCGCCCGGGAGATGGAGCGCCTGTCGCGTCTCGCCCACCGGATCATCTGGGTCAACCCGCGCGTGGCGGCCGCCGGGTTCTCTCCCCGGGCCGGCGGCATGGTCGCCGCCCTCCCGTTCTGCGACGCGCTGGTCAGCGGTCACACGCTGGCCGCGCTGGAGGACGTGGTGGAGGCGATCGCCGGCGATGGGGCCGCCCCGCCCGCCGCCGTCCGTGAGGCCCCGTCTCCCGCCGAGGACACGTGGCCGAGCGCGACCCCGGTTCCGGGAAGCTCGGTAGCGATGCCGAGCGGCTACGGGCCCAGCCGCGGTCGCACGACGCCGGGGTGGGGAACGCCGTCATGAGCAAGACCTGCATCTACCCCGGGTGCGACCGCCCGGCCGTCCCGCCGCACGTCCTCGGCGGCCCGCAGCCGAGCTTCTGTGACCTGGAGGAGCACAACGCGCTGACCGCTCACCTGGAGCGGCGGCGCCTGGAGAAGGAGGAGGCAGATGGCCAACGAGGCGTATCGCGCGGTGTTCCTGCGCGTTCACCCCACGGGCAAGATGGTGCTCAGTCTGACGACCGAGCCTGACGGCCACGAGGCGGAGTATGCCCGCCAGGTGGCCGACGAGCTTGGCGTGCCGGTGCTCGACGTCAAGGTCGTGCCGGCCGACGAGGACCGCTTCGGCGCCGGCCATGGGTTCAACACCAGCCCGTCGCCCGCGACCGGTGAGGCGATCGCCTCCGCCACGGGCAAGATCCTGTCCAAGGCGCGGCTGCTCGCCGGGATGGCGCTCGACGCGCCGGCCGAGTCGCTTCAGTGGCGCGACGGCGTGTTCGCCGCCGGGGAGGCGCCGGACCACATGACGACGATCGCCGACATCGCCATGTACGCCCATGGGACGGGCGCGCTGCCGCCCGGGGTGGAGGGTGGGCTTGACGCCCAGACCGTCTATCGCGACTAGGCGCTCACGACGCCGGCTTCAGCGTGCCTTCGACGGCGACCTGCACGTCGTCGGCGAGCTTGAGTGCGCCGAACAGCGCCGTGTACGGCTTGATGCCCCACTCGGACTGCGTGACGGTCGCGCTTCCGCTCACCCGGCCCCCGTCGCCGACGATGAGGTCGAAGGCGATGAGGCTGATGCCGTTGGCGAGCTCGAGGTCGCCGGTGACGTGGAAGCGGCTGTCCTCGTCCGGGCGCACCGCGGTGGAGCGAAACGTGATTGGCGTCCCCTTGAGGATCTCGTCGTTGACCGTCTGGGCGATGCCAGCCTTGTCCTTCTCGCCGAGCGGCTTGACGCCGCCGGTGCCCTCCAGCACCTTGAACGACCGCGAGTCGGCGTTGAGCTCCAACACGCTCTGCGCCGGATCAGGAGCGAGCTGCACCGTCGCGCCCCACGTCTGGACCTCGATGAGGAGGTCGTGACCCGCCTTGGACGCCGCGCCACGCCGGCTGGTGCGGATCGTCAGGCGCGCGTCCGGGGGCTCCAGCGCATATGTGCCCGGCTCGATCGCCATGCAGCGACCACCCTACCGACACCAGCAAGGAGAAGACAACATGGTTGAGCTCGACCATCCCCTCAACACGGGCAAGCCGATCGAGGAGAGCTGGGGCCTGGTCCTCGACCTCGAGCGGCTGGTGCCGTGTGTCGATGGCGGACAGGTGATCGAGAAGACCGATCCGGAGACGGTCAAGGCGGAGATCAGGGTGAAGATGGGGGCGATGTCGATGACGTTCGCCGGGACGGTCACGGTCGTGGAGCAGGACCCCGCGTCTCACCGCGCACTGCTGCGGGTCAAGTCCCGGGAGAAGGGCGGCCAGGGACACGCCAACGCCGACGTCACCTTCATGCTGGACAACGGCGGCGGCACCATCCACACAGCGGCGCAGATCACCGGCAAGGCGGCGTCGATGGGGGAGGGGGTCGTCTCGACCGTCCTGGATGCGCTCATCACCGACTTCGCCCAGAAGTTCGCAGCGGCGGTGTGACGGCGGTGGCGGTCCGCACCATGCGAGCGGTGCAGCCGGGCGAGGTGCCGGTCGACGGCGGCACCGCCGTCCAGGAGCAGGCCGACCGGCCGGTGTTCCGCGGCAACGGTGAGGACGACTACGTGTGCGCGGCCTGCGGCAACGTCCTGGCGACGGGCATGACCCCGGAATACATGACGCGGCGCGTGCGGGTCCGCTGTGGCCGGTGCGCAACGGTCAACATCGCCGCCGAGGTCCCGGTGCAGGCGGCTCGGCGGCCGCGGCGGAGCGGGTGATTCGGTGGCCGGCCTGGCGAGCGGAAACGACAGCGTGGCCTTCGGCTTCGGCCGGCTGACCCGCAAGGAGGACGACCGGTTCATCCGCGGCCAGGGCCGGTATGTCGACGATGTCCAGCTCCCCGCGATGCTGCACGGCGCGGTCCTGCGCAGCCCGCTTGCCCACGCCCGGATCGTCTCGATCGACACGTCCGCGGCGCTCGCCCACCCGCGCGTCCACGCGGTGCTGACCGGCACCGAGCTGCAGGCCCGCGGCTGCGCCTGGATGCCGACGCTGTCGGCGGACACCCAGGCGGTGCTCGCCACCGACAAGGTCCGCTTCCAGGGCCAGGAGGTGGCGTTCGTGGTGGCCGACGACCGTTACTCCGCCCGGGATGCCCTTGAGCTGGTGGAGGTCGAATACGACCCCCTGCCGGTGGTCGTCGACCCGCGCGCCGCCCAGGACCCCGAGGCCCCGGTCATACGCGACGACCGGCCCGGCCGCCGGGACAACCGGATCTTCGACTGGGAGGCCGGGGACCCCACGGCCACCGCTCGCGCCTTCGCCTCGGCCGATGTCGTCGTCGAGCAGGAGATGATGTTCCCGCGCTCGCACCCGGCGCCGCTGGAGACATGCGGCGCCGTCGCCGAGTTCGATCGGGTCTCCGGCAAGCTGACCCTGTGGGCGACGACCCAGGCCCCACACGCCCACCGCACCCTGTACGCCGGGATTCTCGGCCTCCCGGAGCACCGCATCCGAGTCATCTCGCCGGACGTCGGCGGCGGCTTTGGCAACAAGGTCCCGATCTACCCGGGGTACGTGTGCGCCGCTGTCGCCGCCATGGCGACCGGGCGGCCGGTCAAGTGGATGGAGGACCGCGCCGAGAACCTCATGTCGACCGGGTTTGCCCGGGACTACGCGATGCGGGGTGCCATCGCCGCGGGGCGCGATGGCCGCATCCGCAGCGTCCGCGTCGACGTGCTCGCCGACCATGGTGCGTTCAACGCCACCGCCCAGCCGACCCGCTTTCCCGCCGGGTTCTTCCACGTGTTCACCGGCTCATACGACCTGGAGGCTGCGTACTGCCACGTCCGCGGCGTCTATACGAACAAGGCGCCCGGTGGGGTCGCCTACGCCTGCTCGTTCCGGGTCGCCGAGGCGGTGTACCTGGTCGAGCGGCTGGTCGACCTGCTGGCGGCCCAGGTCGGCATCGATCCGGCGCGGTTGCGGATGGACAACCTGGTCGCTCCAGAGCAGTTCCCGTATGAGTGCGCCACCGGCTGGGTCTATGACTCCGGTGACTATCCGCGGGCGCTGCGGACCGCGCTGGATCTCGCCGGCTACGACGAGCTGCGCCGCGAGCAGGCCGAGCGCCGCGCCCGCGGGGAGCTGATGGGGGTGGGGATCTCGTTCTTCACCGAGGCGGTCGGCGCCGGACCCCGGAAGCACATGGACATCGCCGGGCTGGGGATGAACGACGGCGCCGCACTGCGGATCTCGCCGACCGGCACCGCCCAGCTGGCGATCAGCGTCCAGACCCAGGGTCAGGGGCACGAGACGACGTTCGCCCAGATCGTCTCGCACGAGCTCGGCATCTCGCCGGCGGACGTCGAGGTGGTCCACGGCGACACCGACACGACTCCGTACGGGCTGGGCACCTACGGCTCGCGTTCGACGCCGGTCAGCGGCGCCGCGGCCGCGGTGGTGTCGCGCAAGGTCCGCGACCGGGCCCGCCTCGTCGCCGCGGCCATGCTCGAGGTATCGCCGGAGGATCTGGAGTGGTCGGCCGATGGCAGCGCCCCCGGGCGGTGGATCGTGCGCGGCGATCCGGAGCAGGGCGCGACGATCGCGCAGATCGCGCTGGCCGCCCGGGGTGCCGTGTCGCTGCCGGCCGGGGTGGAGGCCGGGCTCGACGCCGAGACCGTCTACGACCCGCCGAACCTGACGTTTCCGTTCGGTGCCTACATCTGCGTGGTCGACGTCGATCCGGGGACGGGGAAGGTGCGGGTGCGCCGGTTCATCGCCGTCGATGATTGCGGAGTGCAGATCAACCCGATGATCGTCGAGGGCCAGGTCCACGGCGGCCTGACCGACGGGGTGGGGATCGCGCTGATGGAGCAGCTGGCGTTCGATGCGGCCGGCAACTGCCTCGGCGCCTCGCTCATGGACTACCTGATCCCGACCGCGCTGGAGGTGCCCGAGTGGGAGACCGGCCATACGGTCACGCCGTCGCCCCACCACCCGCTCGGCGCGAAGGGGATCGGCGAGTCGGCGACCGTCGGCTCTCCGCCGGCGATCGTGAACGCGGTCTGCGACGCGCTCGCCCCGTTGGGGGTGCGCCACATCGACATGCCCTGTACCCCGGGACGGGTGTGGGACGCAATGCAAGCAGCAGGAAAGGCGGTGCCCGGAACATGATCGAAGGCGACCTGGCGGTGCGTGTCGAGCAGCTGTTGAGCGACCGCGCGCCGTTCGTGATGGCGACAGTGGTGCGCGCGCGCCACCCCACCAGCGTGCGGCCGGGGGATGCGGCCGTGGTGCTCGGCGACGGGACGATCGACGGCTTCGTCGGCGGAGTCTGCGCCGAGTCGTCGGTGCGCCTGCACGCGCTGCGGGCGATGGAGACGGGGGAAGCGCTGCTCCTGCGGCTCATCCCGGACTCCACCGGTGACGAGGCCGAGGTCGATTCGCCCGCCACCATCGACCGGACGGCCGATTCGCCCGCCACCCTCGACGGGGCGGTCGTCGAGCGCAACCCGTGCCTGAGCGGCGGCGCGCTCGAGATCTTCCTGGAGCCGCATCTCCCACCCGCCCGGGTGGTCGTCGTGGGAAACTCACCGATCGCCGTGGCGGTGGAGACGGTGGCCCGGGCCTCCGGTTATGACTGCGCCCGCGTCCCGCCCGGCGCCGGCGCGTCGGTGGACGGGGGGGCGACCGCGGTCATCGTCGCCTCGCACGGCAACGGCGAGGAGGAGGTGCTGGCCGAGGCGCTGCGGGCCGGCGTCCCGTACGTGGCCCTCGTGGCCAGCCGGGCCCGGGGCACCGCGGTCCGCACATCGCTCGCCGTGGCGCCGGAGCTCGCCGCCCAGCTCGACACGCCGGCCGGGCTCGACATCGGCGCGCGCACCCCGGCCGAGATCGCCATCTCGATCCTGGCCCAGCTCGTGGCCCGCCGCCATGCCGACCGGGAGGCCGTCCCGCCCGCCGCGGTGCCGGTCTGCTCTGACGCCGTGTCGGCGGTGGAGGTCGCCGCCGATCCGGTCTGCGGCATGAAGGTGGCGGTGACCGCGTCGACGCCACGGCTCGAGGTGGGGGGCACCGTGGTCTACTTCTGCGGCGATCACTGCCGGCAGGCGTTCGCGGCCCAGCACGCCGAGGCCCATGCCGTCGGCTGACGGCGGGTTCGTGACCGGCCTGGTGCTGGCGGCCGGCGGCTCGTCGCGGCTGGGGCAGCCCAAGCAGTTGCTCCCCTACCGGGGGCGGCCGCTTCTGGAGCACGTGGTGGGCGTGGCCCGGGGGTGCGGATTTGACCAGCTGGTCTGCGTGGTCGGCGGCGGTGCCGAGGGCGTGCGGCGCGCGGTCCACTTCGTCGACGTGGATGTGGTCGAGAATCTGCGGTTTGGCGAGGGGTGCTCGTCCTCGATCGCCGCCGCCTTGGGCGCCGTCGACCCGCGGTGCGACGTGCTGGTGCTGATGCTCGGCGACCAGCCCGGGGTGCGGACCGAGACGGTGGCGGCGCTGCTGGCGGGCCGGGGGGCGGCACCCCTGGCCGTGTGCCGCTACGACGACGGTCCCGGGCACCCACTGGCCTTCGCGCGGTCGCTGTTCGGCGACCTCGGTGACCTGCACGGCGACAAGGGCGTCTGGAAGCTGCTCGACCGGCACGCCGCCGACGTGGCCGAGGTCCCGGTGCCGGGCCCGGTTCCGCTGGACGTCGACACCTGGGAGGACTACGAGGCGCTGGTGGCGGGCTCACCAGCCCGTTTCGCCTCCCCACCGAGCGGTAGGGGTCCGGGATCCTGAACGGAAACCGGCGCGCACTCACGGCCGCGGCCGCCGCTGCCGTGGCCATTGCGTTCGCCGACTCGTCGATTGTGGTGCTCGCACTCCCGGCTCTGTATGCCAGGTTCTCCACGTCGATCGTCGGCGTGTCGTGGGTCATCACGTCCTTCAATCTGGTGGTCGCCGTGGGAGCGGCCGGCCTGATGGCGCTGCGGCGGCTCGACGTCGCCAGGCTGAGCCGGCTCGGCATAGCCGTGTTCGCCGCCGCCGCGCTCGGCTGCGCGCTCGCCGGGAGCCTGCCCGCGCTGATCGTCTTCCGCTGTCTGCAGGGCGCGGGGGCCGCGATGCTGCTCGCCGGCGCTCTGGAGCTGCTCCCGGAGCTGTGCGGGACGCGCGCCCGGGGGCTGGCGGTGTGGACGCTCGCCGGGACGTTTGGGGCCGCCCTGGGCCCGGCCCTGGGAGGGCTGGCCACCCAGCTGTTCGACTGGCGCGCCATCTTCGTCCTTCAGGTACCGGTCGCGCTGGCCGGCCTGGTGGCTGCCGCCAGATGCTCACCTCAAGCGGCCGCCGGGCGCGGTGGGACGATCCGGATTGCGCCGAACCTGGCGCTGGCGCTCGTGTTCGGCGCGCTGGTCGGCGCTCTGTTCTTGGCGGTGCTCCTGGTCATCACCGTGTGGAGCCTGTCGCCGATCGCGGGCGCGGCCACGGTGAGCGCTCTCCCGGTGGGGGCGGTCGCGGCCCGGCGAGGGCTTCGCGGCCTGGCACCGCGGACGGCGGCCCTGGCGGGAGTGCTGCTTCTGGCGACCGGGCTGTTGTCCCTGGCCCTTCTGCCCGCCACCACCGCCGCGCTGGTCGCTGCGGCGCTGGCGCTGTGTGGGGCCGGAATGGGCCTCGCGGTGCCGGTCCTGACGCACCTGGCGATCAGGTCCGGTCCGGCGGCCGTCGCCGGCGGGACCGCGACGATCGCCGCGCGACACGCCGGGCTGGTCCTCGCGCTGCTGCTCGTTGCGCCCCTGCTCTCCCATGACCTGCTGGCCGGGTCCCACACGGCCGAGCTGGGCGCCGCCAAGGCGCTGCTCAGCGCCGACGTCCCCATCCGCCAGCAGGTGCCGATTGCGCTTGATCTCCGCACGGCGCTTGACCGAGCGGCACGAGGCACGGTGCCCAACCTGGCCGAGCCCTTCAACCGGCACGGGGCCAAGCACGAGGCGTCGCTCGCCCGGTCGCGCGACGCGGTGACCGGCGCGGTCGAGGATGCGCTCACCCGCAGCTTCCGGCGCTCGCTGGAGCTCTGCGCGGTGCTCGCCGCGCTCGCCCTCGTCCCGATCGGGCTCACGACCTGGGACGGAGCTGAGGTGGCGATGCCGGCGGGCGGGCGCCTGCTGGCGCCGCTGGGAGCGTCCGCGATCATTCTCATCGCTCTCGAGCTGGCGCTGGGGGCCCGGTCCTTCGGCCTGCCCGGGCTCGCCAACCCGTGCACGGCGAGCCCGGGACCCGCCGGCGGAGGCATCGATGGCGCCATTCAGCGGTTCGCCCGGGCGACGCTCGACGGCGCGGCATGCCAGCTCCACACCACCCGGGAGGAGCTCGTCCTGTCGCTCGTGCCCGGCGCCGGAACGAGACGAATCCGCTGGTCGAGGCATACGATTGACCAGGCCCTTCAAGCCGGCCTCGACCGGGCTGCCCACAACCTGGCCGGCAACGGCATCGCCGGCGCCGCGCTCGCCTTCACCCTGACCCGCGTCTTCGCGCCGTCGGTGGAGTGGTTCGTGCAGCAGGTGGGGTGAAGGACGCCCTGGGCCGGACGTCGCCGCCCGCGGCCGTCGGTCTCGATCTCCCTGAAGGAACTCTTTCCGGGGCGACGAGAGGTGCCCACATGGCCCGGGCAGTGGTGACAGCGGTCGCAGCGCAGAAGGGCGGGACCGGAAAGACCGCGCTCGCCGGCAGCCTGGCGACCCAGTGGGCCTATGCCGGGTACACCACCCTGGTGATCGACCTTGATCAACAGGCGAACCTTACGTTCGCCTTCGCGGTGGATCCGGACCTGCTCGATGCCACCGTGGTCGACGTGTTGGCGCCCCGCAACGCGGTGCCCGCCGAGGATGCGGTCCTATGCGATGTGCACGACGTGCCCGGGCTGGACCTCCTGCCGTGCGACGAGCGAGCCGAGGCCTTGAACACCCAGCTCCGCTCCGAGACGATGGGCGTGTTCCGGCTCAAGGATGCCGTCGAGCCGCTCCTCGACGACTACGACCGGGTCGTGATCGACTGCCCGCCGAACGTGGGAGAGTTGACCGTCTCGGCGCTTCTGGTCGCGGACGAGATCGTCTGTCCGGTGAAGATGGGCGACAGCAACGCGGTCCGGGGGCTCAGCCGGCTGACCCAGACGGTGGACAAGCTGAACCGCCGCGGGGCCGACGTGGACTTCAAGAGCCTGGTCAGGGTGGAGTGTGAGCCCTCGCACGTCAGCTACCGCCTCAACCAGGATGCTCTCCGCCGGCTCGCCCGCCGGTTGAAGCTCCCGGTGGCGCGCACCCAGTTGCGAGCCCGGGCGGCGTGGCGGACGGCGATCACTCAGGACGTCCCGCTGATCCTGCTGGAGGAGAGCGACCGCGGCACCCGTGAGGCGCAGGAAGACGTCCACCGCCTCGCCCGCGAGCTCTGGCCCAAGGTGAAGTTCCCGCACCCGGACCAGATCAGGTTGGAGCGCAGGGCGAGGCTATCGATGGAGCGGAGGGCGGCCTAGTGCCTCTGCGCCCCGTGTCAGAGCTGGGGTTGGTTGAGGTCACCGACGTCGCCACCCCCGCCGTCGTCTCCCGGCGCAGCCGCAACCCACCGAGGTCGCGGTCGGAGACCGGCGGTCCGGTCCTCCCGTCACCGCCCCCGGCCCAGAATCCAAGGACCGCCGGCTCTCGCGCCGCTGGCGTCGTCACTTCTGTTCTCAGCGGCGCGATCGGCGTGGCGGGCGCGGTCTTGGTGGGGCGCGCGATCCTCCGGCGCTGAGCGCCGCGTCAGGCGGCGAGCCGGAGCGTCCTTTCGGTCGCCCATCCGTCCATGCCGCTGCCGCGTTTGCTCCGTTGTGGTGCGGGACTGAGGCAGTGTTGCTTACCCCGTCCTTCGGTTTTGCGACTAATTGAGATGGGGAGCACGGATGCTCCGCGCGCGCCAAGCCCCCCGGCGCGCGCCGATGGGAGCCCGCGACCGCCGTATGCCCTACGGGTCGCGGGCTTCCCGCCGTTGCCGCGGACCCTTAGATACGTCGCGTGACAAGAGCCCGCGCACTGACGTCTCCGCCAGCGGACCGCTGACCGCGGGTTGGTGACCAGCCTGGTGCTGGGGGCCGGCCGGGCCGCGCTCCCCATAGCCCGGCTGAGCGCCCGGCGGTCAGGCCGAACGACCGATCGGCGATGATTGTGGGATGAGCCGCCCAGCAGACCGGGTCAGCGGTGGCGCAGGATCGGCGCCGTCCGAGCCGCGGGGTCCGGTCGTTCTCGTGGTCGAGGACGAGGACTCGATCGCTGTTCCGTTCGCGCAGGCTCTGGCCCGGGGCGGCTTCCGTCCGACCGTGGCGCGCACCGGCCGCGAGGCGATCGAGCTCGCTGCCTCCCTGGATCCGGATGTCGTCCTGCTCGACCTGGCTCTCCCTGACCAGGACGGGCGCGACGTCTGCCGCGACCTGCGGCGGACGTCGGAGGTCCCAATCATCATGATCACGGCCAGCGGAACGGTCACCGATCGGGTGGTGGGGCTGGAGCTGGGGGCCGACGACTACGTGGTCAAGCCGTTCAGCGTGGCTGAGGTCATCGCCCGGATCCGGGCCGTGCTGCGCCGCCGGCACGCGTCCGAGCCGGGTGACGCCGCCCTGATGATCGACGATCTCCGCATCGATCCCGGATCGCGCTGCGCCTGGAAGGCGGGGGAGGAGCTGGAGCTCACCCGCAAGGAGTTCGACCTCCTGCACCGCCTGGCCAGCCAGCCGGGCCGTGTCGTGACCCGGGAGGCGCTGATGTCGGACGTCTGGGACATCAACTGGTTTGGATCCACCAAGACGCTCGACGTCCACATCGCTGCGCTGCGCCGCAAGTTGGGGGACGATCACGCCGAACCGCGCTACATCCACACCGTGCGCGGAGTCGGCTTTCGGCTCGGAGCATCGAAGGAGGCGTCACCGTAACGCTCAGAACGCGGCTGCTGGCGGCGCTCGCGTATGTGCTCCTGCTTGCCGTCATCGGCCTGGGAGTGCCGCTCGCGATCAACCTGAGCGCCCGCGTCACCGCTGAGGTTCGCACGCAGGCGCAGGCCCAGGCGGACCTCATCGCGGCGACGGCGGCCGACCTGCTCCCGGTGCGACTGCGTTCGCAGTTGCAGACCCTGGCCACGACGGCGGCCGCGTCGGTGCGGGGCAGGGTCCTGATCGTCGACCGGCACGGCGCGGTGCTCGTCGACAGCGCCGGGCCGGCCCAGGTGGGCACGAGCTACGAGAGCCGGCCGGAGATCGAGGCTGCCCTGAGGGGCCGGCAGATCCAGGTGCAGCGGGCCTCGAGAACGCTGGGCCAGGAAATCCTGGCCACCGCCGTGCCGATTGTCCGCAATCGTCGTCCGGTGGGCGCGGTCCGGGTGACGCAGAGCATCGCGGCGGTGCACGCCGCCATCCGGCGGGCGGAGCTGGGAGTGGTGCTCATCGGCGTCATCGTGGTGGCGCTCGGCCTGCTCGCCGGCGCCGTGATCGCCGGGCAGGTGGCGAGGCCGATTAAACGGCTCGAGGCGGTCGCGCGTCACGTCGCCCAGGGAGACCTGTCGGCCCAGGCGCCCGTGGAGGGCAGCGCCGAGCAGCGATCGCTGGCGAGCTCGTTCAACGAGATGACCGGCCGGATCGCCGGCCTGCTGGCGGCGCAGCGTCAGTTCGTCGCCGACGCCTCCCATCAGCTGCGGACGCCGCTGACCGGCCTTCGCCTGCGGCTCGAGGAGGCCAAGGCGCAGGGCATCAGCCGGGAGGCGGGGTCCGAGATCGACGCGGCCATCGCGGAGGTCGACCGGTTGGCCCACACCGTCGAAGAGCTGCTGGCGTTGAGCAGCGCCGGGCGCCGCCCCGCTGGGACGGCGGTCGACCTCAACGACGTGGCGGCGGTCGCGGCGGGGCGCTGGCGGGCGGCCGCTCACGACGCCGGTCTCCAGCTGCTCGCCCGTCAACACGACCATGCCAACCTGGTCTGGGTGGCGCGCGCGGATGCCGAACGCGCTTTGGACAGCCTGGTCGAGAACGCTGTTGCCTACTCGCCGTCCGGCACCACCGTGGAGTTGATCAGCGCGCCGATGCGGATCGAGGTGCGCGATCGCGGCCCCGGCGTCGGCGAGGATGAGCGCGAGGACGTGTTCGAGCGCTTTCACCGCGGACGGGCCGGCATCGCCGGATCGCCCGGCAGCGGCCTCGGCCTGGCGATCGCCCGCGAGCTGGCGCGGGCGTGGGGCGGAGAGGTGACGCTCCAGGGGCGCGGCGGCGGCGGCTGCGTCGCGGTCCTATCGCTCCCAGCCGTCCCCGTGGGAGAGAGCGGTTTGCCGGCGCTTAACCTGGTACCGACTAAGTTGACCTGACCATGAGCCGGCGCGCGATCATGTCGGTGGCGGCGGCCCTGCTGGGAATCGCCGCCGCGGCGGCCGTCGCCTGGGCGGCGAGCCAGCTCTCCGCGCAGCGGATAGGGCTGGCGGCCGAACCGCTGTCGGTCGTGTCAGGGCTGGCTCCGGCGACCACCCCCCCGGCGGCCGGCGGACACCGGACGGTGACGGGCCGCCGGCGGCCAGCCAAGGCGCCGTCGACGCCCACCGCCACCAGCGCGCCGCCCCCGGTCGTCGTTGCACCGACGACCGCAGGCCCGGTGTCGCCCACGACGTCGTCGCCGGTGACGCCGCCCTCGACCGCCGGCTCCGGAGGATCGCCTTCGCAGAGCACAACCGCACCGGCGCGGACATCAGGTCACCGGGCCGGCGACGACCAAAGCGGTTCCGGCTCCGGCTCCGGCTCGGGGTCCGGGTCCGGGTCCGGGCAGTCGTCTCAGCGCGACGACTGACGCCTCGGCCGGCCCCGCGCGCAGCGGCCAGCCGACTGACGCCTCGGCCGGCCCCGCGCGCAGCGGCCAGCCGACTGACGCCTCGGCCGGCCCCGCGCGCAGCGGGCCGCCGGCTCCCTTCTCGATCAGCCCCGGCCATCTGACGCCGGTGAGCGAGGCGCGAGTAAGACATTTGCTGGCCGGCGCTAAAGAAATCGGCGCCTTTGCCGAATGTTTGCCTTCGTATGTCGGTGTCGTAACCCGGGACCGGGCACGCTCCGGCCGATGGCAACGAATCGGAGGCGACACAGATGCGACTGAGGTACTCCCGGGCCGTGGCAGCCGTCACGGCCATCGCTGCCGGACTCCTGGCGGCGTTTGCGCTGCGACCCTCGTCCAGCCCGTCCACCGCAACGCTCGCGGCCCGGAACCCGGCGGTCGAGGTCCGCACCCAGGTGATCCGGCGGACCGTCCACGTCATCCGCCACGAGCCGGGCGCCGGCCTCAAGGGCGCCCACGGCGCCAACGGCATGGTCGTCGGCGGGCACCGATCGGCCGGCTCGGCCGGATACGGCGGGACCGCCGCCTCGGCGGCCGGGGTGGCCACGCGCACCAGCGGATCACACGCCGCCGGCGTTTCCAGCGCGGTGTCGGCGGGCTCGGGCGCCCCGGTCACCACCCGGACGAGTGGGTCGCACGCGTCAGCGCCCACCAGTGCAAGCGCAGGCGCTCCGGTGAGCACGCGCACCAGCGGATCGCACGGCAGCTCCGCGGGCGGTTCCTCGTCGGGCCGGCCGGTGACGCGGTCCAGCGGCGCCCACGGCGGTGGTGAAGATGGCGGCCACGACAGCTAGGACCGGAAAGCCGGGCGCGGCCCTGGCCGATCGCCTGACGGTGGGGCTCCTGGCCCTCGCGGCGGTGCTCGCCGTCCTGGCCTTCCTCTCCTGGGAGATGAAGGCCTCGGCATCCAGTTCGCGGGCCCGTCCGGTGGTCGTGATGCGCCGCGTCTATGAGACCCGGGTGATCGAGACGATCGTGGGCGGCTCGCACGCCTCGACGTCGGTCTCCGGAACCGTCGCCAGCAGCGCGCCCGTGTCTGCGGCGCCGCTGCCGGTCACCCGGACCTCCTAGAGGGAGCCTGATCGTGAGCGACGAACTCGACTACACCTTCCGGGCAATGGGGAGCGAGGTCAGGCTCCTGATCGGCGCTCCGCTGGTGCCGACCACGCCGCCGCCGCTCCAGGCCGCCGACCGCGAGCGCGGGTTTGTGCTCGATTTCGCCCACCGCCTGTCGCGGTTCATTCCGGACAGCGAGCTGTCGGCTCTGAATCACGACCCCCGCCGGTGCGTGCCCGCGTCGCCACTGCTGCGCGCCGCCGTCCAGGCGGGCCTCTGGGCGGCTCGGCGAAGCGACGGCCTGGTGGAGCCGACCCTGACCGAGGCGCTCGAGCGCCTCGGCTATGTCGGCTCGCTGGACGGGGCGATGCCGGCCTCGCTGGCGGACGCGCTGAAGCACGCGCCGGACCGGCGCCCGGCCCGTCCCAACCCGGGCTCCCGGTGGCGGGAGGTCACGGTCGACGACGCCGGGGGCACGATCGATCGGCCGCCCGGCGTGATGCTCGACACCGGCGGGACCGGCAAGGGGCTGTGCGCCGACGCGGTCGCGTACCGGCTGGGCGGCTACACGCGGTTCCTCGTCGACTGCGGGGGTGACATCGCCGTCGGCGGTGTCGGCGCCCAGCTCCGACCGTACGAGATCGATGTCGAGCACCCGGTGACCGGGGAATCGATCGGCCGGCTCCGCCTCGACCGCGGTGGGGTGGCCACGTCCGGCCTCAACGTGCGGATCTGGCGCCGGGCCGACGGCAGCTTCGCCCACCATCTGCTCGATCCCAGCATGGAGGAACCAGCCTGGACCGGGCTCATCGGCGTGACGGCGCTCGGAGGCTCGGCGCTGGAGGCGGAGACCCTGGCCAAGATGGCCCTGCTCGGCGGCCCGGACGGGGGTCGGCAGGCGCTCGCTGCGCACGGCGGGCTGATCGTTCACGACAGTGGTGACGTGGAGGTGGTGGGGCCGATGCGAGAGCGACTCGCCGGCCCGGTGACGTTGGGCGCCGCGTGAAATCCGAGCCGATCCACTACGTGTGGTGGCTGCTCAGCCGCGCATCCGGCGTGGTGGCGCTCGTCCTGGTCTCGCTGTCGGTGCTGCTGGGGCTGGCGATGGCCGCCCGCGTCCTGCGGCGCCCCGGCCTGAAGCGGACGGCCGTCCGGCTCCATGAGCACCTCGCGCTCGCCGCCGTGGCAGCGGTCGCCGTCCACGGACTGTCCCTGCTCGGCGATCGATGGCTGAAGCCGGGGGTGGCCGGCATCGCCCTGCCGCTGGTGATGCACTACCGGACGGCCTTCACCAGTGCGGGAATCGTTGCCGGATACCTGCTGGTGCTGTTGGGGCCGAGCTTCTACCTGCGCCGCCGGATCGGCGCCGCGCGGTGGCGCAAGCTGCACCGGTTCACCCTCGCGGTCTGGGCCCTGGCCGTCGTGCACACCCTGGGGGCGGGATCGGACGCGGCGACGTTGTGGCTGCGCTCGGTGGTACTCGTGCCGCTGGCCCCCATCGTCTACCTGTTTGTGCTGCGGGCCGGTCGCGGCGCGGCGGCGCCGCGGCGCTCTGAGCCCGTCCGCCCGCCGCGAGGGGCGGCTCGGTCCGGCGCCCCGGCGGGCGAGGGCAGCGCGGCCGGTGTGACATCGCCGGGCTGAGCGCCGGCCATGGGCTCGAGGCGGTCCGGGGAAGACACGGGCTGACGTAATCTGCTTACGCATGCGGTAAGTCAGCTGCCCCATCCCAGGAGGTCGACGAGTTTGCGGCGGCCTCGACTCCTCGACGAGCACACACAGCACACCCGCACGGCGGCGGTGGTGGAGGCCGTGACGCCGCGCACAGGGGGCTCCGGGACGCTCGGCCACGCCGCCTTGTGAATCGGGGTCGGATCAGCGGTGAGGATCAGCGGTGAGCGCCGTGCGTGGAACGCGACGGGCCGTCATCGGAACTTCGCCGGCAATTTCATCCGGATGGGGTGATGCGCGGAGGGCGATGATCGCAGAGGATTCGGCCGCGAATTTGCACACCAGATCAGGCGACTTTCGGAGCCGGGGATCGGCGCCGGGGGCGGGGAAGGAAGTCCATATGAAAGGTGTCGGCCGGGCGCTGTTTGTCGCGATTCTGTTGATGATCGCGGGCACGCTCAACATCATCTACGGCATCGCCGCGGTGGGCAATGCTCATTTCTTCAACGGGACGCAGTATGCGTTCTCCACCCTCCACACGTGGGGGTGGATCACGATCATCGTGGGTGTCATCCAACTCATTGCCGGGTTCTCGCTCATACGTGGCGGGGGCTTTGGTCGGGTGATCGGGATCATCGCCGCCACGATCGGGGCAGTCGAGTCGCTGCTGTCGATCGGCGGAGCCCACCCGTTCTGGTCGCTCGGCATCTTCTTCATCTGCCTGTGGGTCCTGCATGGCCTGGTCGTCTACGGCGCGGAGGAGCCGGCGTCGACCTAGCTTCATGAACGCGGGGCGCGCGGATGCGAATGGCGCGCCGCGCGTCTCGGCGCGTAGCGCGCCGACGCTGGCTACGCGTTGCATGCTCGGCCGGCTTGCGAGCGGCCGAGCACGCGATTCGGCCGTATCGTGTTGAGCCTGGCCGTCGCCGTCGTTGCGATCGCGCTACCTGACTGCATCAACCCGTCATTGATCGGCGGAGAGGTGTTGTTTGGTGCGGGACCGCATCCTGCGCGGCAGACCGCAGCGTTCGCCCTCGCCGCGTTCACGGTCACTTTCCTGGTCGGGCTGGCGCTTGCGCTGGGGCTGGGGGACCTGATCCTGTCCCTGCTGCCAAAGCCGGGCGCCAAGGTCAAGTACGCGCTGATCACCGCCGCCGGGATCGTGCTCGTGGGGGGCGGCGCGGTGCTTTGGGTACGTCGCAAGGCCGTGGCCGGCTCCGGACCTGAACATCACGAAGGGCGCACCGCGCCCGGCTCACCGCTATTGGTGGGGGCTGGCATCGCGGCGTTGGAGGTCTTGACGGCGTTTCCCTATTTCGCAGCGATCGCGTTGATTGTCGGCTCGAGCGCTTCGGGTCCGGGCAAGCTCTTCCTGCTGGCCCTGTACTGCGTCGTCTACACCGGACCACTGTTCGGTATCGCAGCCGTGTGCGCTGTGATGGGGAGCCGCGCTGAGAGTGCGTTGCGGCCCGTGATGGACTGGCTGTTGACCCGTTGGCCGATGTTCGTCGCACCGCTCGCCGCGATCGTCGGCATCGGCCTGACGGCGTATGGGGTCGTGCGACTCACCTCGATCTAGACCCTGAGCCCCCATAGCGGGGTCCGCAGGGTTCCAGCAGCGCGGCGGCGAGTTAGTGATCGTCACCCGTTCTGGGTGACGATCGTCAGGTCGGGGTCGGCGATCATCTTGACTCCGGTCATGCCCCTTCAAGAGCCCTCAAACCTCGCTGTCCACGACCTGCAGCGGGCCCATCACCTGTTGATGCTCGAGTTCGGAGACCGCGACGACTTCGACGATCCCAAGCTCGAGTACCGCCGGTTGTTCTCCGAGCTGCTGGGGACGTTCATGCTGGTGCTGGTCGCGGCCGGCGGCGGGATCCTGCACGGGGAGGGGCAGATCAGCCTCGCGGCCGCGGTGGTCGCGCCCGGGCTGATGGTGCTGGCGATCATCCTGTTCATGGGCGCGGTCTCGGGTGCACATTTGAACCCGGCGGTGTCGCTGGCGTTCGCGGTGCGTGGTGACTTCCCGTGGAAGCGCGTACCGGGCTACATCATCGTGCAGCTGCTCGGCGCGACGCTGGCGTGCCTGTTCCTGCTGGCGGTGTTCGGCAACATCCAGCACCTCGGCGCGACCCTGCCGGGACCCGGCTACCACGACTGGCAGGCGTTCTTGATGGAGATCGCGCTGACCGGCGTCCTGCTCAGCGTGATCCTCGGTACCGCGTCGGCCGCGCAGAACGTCGGTGCGATCGGCGCGCTCGGCGTCGGCGGGTATATCGCCCTGGCCGGGTTGTGGTCCGCGCCCGTGAGCGGCACCTCGATGAACCCGGCGCGCTCGTTCGGCCCGGCGCTCGTCAGTGGCGACTGGACGGCCTACTGGGTGTACGTCGCCGGGCCGCTGATCGGCGCCGCGATCGCCGTCGGGTGCGCGATCATCCTGCGTGGCCGCGGCGGCGACCCGATCTCCCACGCCGCCGGGTCAGGCGTGCTCACCCCGGGGGAGCTGGAGGAGAAGGCCAGGCTGTCCCGGGACATCGACGCGGGGAAAGTCGTACCGCCCGGCCTCGCGCCGACCAGCCCAAACGCCGACACGTAACCGGCGACGACCGATCGGCGGCCTCCCGCGCGCTTCATTCATCCCATCCGGGTGACGCGATGTGGTCTGGACGACGTAGCGTCAGGACATGAAAGCCACGCGGGCATGGGCGGCTGAGTAAGACGGGCAGCGCAGTTTTCCGACTCCTTCCCGTGGCGCTCTTGACACGTAGCCCACACCGCTTCACCACGTCTCCATCCCGGCCCGACCGGAGGGCGGGTCGTGGGTAAGGCGATCGGCGAAATCCTCCCCTACGCACTCGGCGCGGCGATCAGCGTCGTGCCGATCATCGCGATCATCCTGATGCTCGTGACACCGAGGGCAAGGACGAACGGCGCGTCGTTCGCGCTCGGCTTCGTCTTGGGCCTGGCGGTGATCTGCACCGTCGCGGTGGCCCTTGCCGGCGGCAGCGACTTCGCGTCGGCCAGCGGCCCAACCAAGGCGGTCAGCATCATCAAGCTGCTGCTGGGGCTGCTGCTGCTGTTCGCCGCATTTCGCCAGTGGCGGGCCCGTCCCAAACCAGGCGAGGCCCCGGCGATGCCGAAGTGGCTCTCGTCGATCGACCGGTTCACGCCAGCCCGGTCGTTCGCGGTGGGCGCCGCCCTGTCGGCGATCAACCCAAAGAATCTCGCCATGTCGCTGGCCGCCGGTCTCTCGATCGCGCAAGCCGGACTGTCGACGGGACAGGAGGCGGCCACGGTCGTCATCTACGTGCTGCTGGCGGGCGCGACGATCCTCGCACCGCTCGTCCTCCACCTCGCGATGGGCCGACGGGCCACTGAGATCCTCGCGGGTTGGCGCACCTGGCTGGCCGCCAACAACGCCACCGTGATGTCCGTTCTGCTGCTCGTCTTCGCAGTCGTGCTGATTGGGCGGGGGATCAGCGGACTGTCCGGCTGAGGCGCGCCGGCTCGAACGTCTGGATCTTCGACATCCCATGGCACGCGCTCAACTCCGGAAGCGCCTCGAGCGACTTCGGGACGACGTCGGCGGGCGCGATCACGACGACGCCCTGGTCGCTGCGGAGCTTGTGTCCAGGGGGTCCGTCTCACCGAAACGAGCAAGCTCTTGCTCCCAGGCCTCCCAGTCGATGCCGTCCCCCTCGCCCCAGGGGGACGGCATGGTCCCACCCCTCGCCTCGTCGTCGTCTCCGCCGTCCGTGTCAGCGTCAACGGCCTGCTCCGTCCACACCACGACGGCGGCGACGAGAAGGAACAGCGCCCCCAGCACCCACCAGGCCAAGATCAGCGTGCGGCCTGTCACCGCCAGGGCGACTACCGCGACCCCACTCCACCCGGCGCTGAGCCAGCCCGTGATCGAGAGCCACCTAGGCTGCGCGCGCTCGCCGAGCCACCGAAGCGCACCGTGGCCCGCGGGCCCGTCTTTGGCATGCTGGTGTGAGCCGGGGGCGACAACCTCGGCGGTCTCTTTGACATAGCGGGCGCTGTACATAGCTGCTCTCCCTCCCGGTGGTGTCGCTCGTGGCTTGCTGCCGGGTGATGCCACGGAGAGCCTGCAGCCCCCAGCGGTTACTCGCATCGGGGGAACACCTACATTTCAGTGTCCGCAGCCGTTATCGTGGCGGCGATGCTGTTTGGGCGGGAGGCGGAGGCGGCGATCCTGCGTGACCTTGTGGCCGGGGCGCGGGTCGGGCGCAGTGGCGCTCTGGTCCTGCGAGGAGAGCCCGGGATCGGCAAGACCGCGCTGTTGGAGTCGGCCGTGGAGCTGATGGACGGCGGCCGAGTGTTGCGTGTCCGGGGGGTCGAGGCCGAATCGGAGATCGCGTTCGCGGGATTGCAGGAGCTCTTTCGCTCCGTGATGAACCGGCTGGAGGAGCTTCCAGAGCGACAACGGGCGGTGCTGGCCGGCGCACTTGCGGCTGGTCCGCCGGTCGCGGGCGATCCCTTGGCGGTGCGCGCCGCCACGCTCAGCTTGTTGGCGACGGTGGCAGAAACCGAGCCCGTGCTGGTGGTCGTTGATGACGCCCATTGGGTGGATCCTGCCTCGGCCGAGGCGCTGGCGTTTGCAGCGCGACGGCTTGAGAGCGAGGGGATCGTGGCCTTGTTCGCGATGCGAGATGCCGAACCGAGCGTGTTGGAAGGCTCCGGCCTGCGTCAGCTGGCGATTCGCGGGCTACCGAGCAAGGCGGCGCATGCGCTGCTCGCCGAGGACGCTTCGGCGGAGATTGCTCCCACCGTCGCACGGACACTGGTTGAGGTGTCTGGCGGTAATCCGTTGGCGGTGCGCGAGATGGTGGCCAGCGTCAGCGTGGAGCAGCTCGCCGGGCGCGAGCCGCTGCCCGAGCCATTACCGGTCGGCGCGAGGCTGGAGCGTGCCTTCATGCGACGGCTCGAGCCGCTCCCGGCGGAATCCCGTCAGGCACTGTTGGTTGCGGCGGCTGGTTCTCACGACGAGCCGGGGGCGGTCGCGTCGGCGATCAGGTCAATCGGGATCAGCACGGCCGCACTTCAACCGGCGGAGCGCGCCGGGTTGATCACGATCGTGGACGGAGTCGTCGAATTCAGTCACCCGGTGTCGCGCTCAGTCGCCTATCGCAGCGCCTCTCCGGACGAGCGTCGATCTGCCCACGCCGCGCTGGCAAGGGCATCGGGCGGGACGGAAGATCGACGGGCTTGGCATCTGGCGGCCGCGGCGACCGGGCCGGACGAGCACGTGGCGGCGGCGCTCGAGGGCGCCGCGCAACGAGCCCTCGAGCGCGGCGGTCTCTCCACGGCGGGCAGGACGTTTGAGCGCGCGGCCGCGCTGAGCGGCGATCGCGGAGCTCGCGTGCGCCGGCTGCTTGCCGCTGCCACCCTGGCATGTGCCGCGGGCACGGCCGAGTGGGCCTGGGCGCTTGCCGGCGAAGGTGTGCGTCTGGCCGAGGACGTGACCACGCGCGCTGAGTTCGAGCACCTGGCCGGCGTCGTGGAACGAACCCGCGGCTCGGCGCTCAACTCGCACAGGATCCTCGTACAGGCGGCGAGCCGAGTGTCGCGGGCAGATCCGGATCGCGCGGTCGTGATGTTGCTCGATGCGTGGTTCTCGGACCAGGTGAGCGGAAACCTTCGGCGCGCCAGCGTCAGCGCTCGGCGTGCCCGGTCGCTGGCTGAATCGTGCTCGCCTGCCCTTCGACGTCTCGCCATGGCCGCCGAAGACACCACCGCGGCCTTTCGAGGCCGGCTTCCGGCGAGAGAAGTGGACATGGAGGCGGCCGCGGCGGCGGTTGCGGTCGCGCCGCATCTGCCGGCCCCGGCCGCGCGAATGATCGAGGTGCTGTCTGCCGGCCACGACCCCCAATCAGGTGAACCGGGCGACGCGCGGCATGGCGATCTATCCGAAGGCCGAATCGCCAAGGCGCGCGAGGAAGGCGCGCTCGGCCTCCTTCCGTGGCTCCTGTGCATCGGCGCGGAGTCCGATTTTCATGGAGACCGTTGGACCCGGTCTCTCGCGCGCGCCGGCGAGGCGGCCGAACTGGCCGCCGAGCTGGGCCAGCCCGCCACAAAGGCCTGGGCCCTCGCCGGACTCGCTCGGACCGAGGCAGCGCGCGGGCTGGAGCGCAACTGCCGGGCCCACGCCGATGAGGCAGACCGGCTCGCGCGAGCGCTCGATATCGGACTTCAGGTCGACATCCCATCGGCTCTGGGGCTGCTCGAGCTGGGGCTGGGCAACCACCGGGCCGCGGCTGAGCAACTCGAGCGCTGCGCGCAGGCCGCGGAGGCCTGCGACCTCGCCTGTCCACCCGTCGCCCGGTACGAGGCCGATCTCGTGGAAGCTCTACGGGCAGATGGGCGCGAACGCGACGCCGAGGTTGCGACGGGGCGGCTCCGACAACGCGCCGAGCGCTCCGAATCACGCTGGGGTCTCGCCGCAGCGGCACGCTGCCGAGGCCTCCTCGCGTCCGAGGACCAGTTTGAGGCCGAGTTCCAAACCGCGCTGGAACTGCAGGCAGGAGACGCGGCACCCTTTGAGCGTGCCCGGACGGAGTTGTCCTACGGAGAAAGGCTGCGCAGGGCACGGAGACGGGTAGACGCTCGCCCGCACCTCACGTCCGCGCTCGCCACATTCGAACGCCTGGAAGCGGTGCCGTGGATCGAGCGGGCCCGCCGCGAACTCTTGGCCAGCGGCCACGCTGCCCGCAAGCGCAGCGACCCAGCCGCCGTCGATCGGCTCACGCCACAGGAACTCCGCGTCGCGCTCATCATCGCGGACGGAGCGACCATCCGCGAAGCGGCCCTCGAGCTGTTCCTCAGCCCAAAGACGATCGAGGCGCATCTGGGCCGCGCCTACCGCAAACTCGGGGTGAAGAACAGGGCACAGCTCGCGCGGGCAGTCGCCGATCAAGAACCGGTCGCCGCGTAGAACCGCGAAGGACAGCGCTCTGTCCCAGGATGCTCACCCCGAGCACGTCGCCGCGGCTCTGGCGGAGTCCGGAGGGTGGCGTCTTGGCAACGCGCACGTCCGCATCCTCGGCGCTCGCATCGCCGAGCAGGGACGCGACACTCGTACAGCCGAGCCGCCCGAAGGCGAGCCGTCTGTTCGATGCTCCTACGAAGGAGTGCCAGAAGCCGGCGTTTGGCGGGACTTCACAAACGCGCCCGGCAGGATTTGAACCTGCGACCTTCCGCTCCGGAGGCGGACGCTCTATCCCCTGAGCTACGGGCGCTGGGATGATCCACGAGGATCGCAGGCCAGCTTACCGTGGAAATCGCCATCATCTCCGACACGCACCTCCCACGGGGCTCTCGGACCCTTCCGGCGGCGTGCGTGGAGCGGCTGAGGACGGCCGATCTCATCATCCATGCCGGGGACCTGGCGCGGCTGGAGGTGCTCGGGCAGCTGCGGGCGCTCAACCAGGTCGTCGCCGTGCACGGCAACGTTGACGACGCCCAGGTCCGGTCCGTCCTGCCGGAGAGCGCGGTGATCAGCGCCGGCCGGCACCGGATCGCGGTCATCCACGACGCCGGCGACGCCACCGGCCGCCTCGGCCGGCTCCGGGCCCGCTTCCCGGAGGCCGATGCGGTCGTGTTCGGCCACTCGCACATCCCGCTGCACGAGCGGTCGGCGGACGGATTTCAGATCTTCAACCCGGGCAGTCCCACCGATCGCCGCCGCCAGCCGCACCACACGATGGGCATCTGTCACGCGGGCCGGAGGCTCGAGTTCCGGCTCGTCGAGCTCGGCTGACAGACTCAAGGGCCCCATGGATCTCTCCATCTTCTTCGCCGGGACGGCCGGCTCGGTTCCCACGCCGCGCCGCGGCCTGCCCGCGATTCTCGTCCGCCGTGGGGCGGACCGGATCCTGTTCGACTGCGGCGAGGGGACCCAACGCCAGCTGGTCAGATCCGTCGGCCTGGCGGACCTGACCGAGATCTACCTCACGCACTTCCACGCCGACCACTGGCTCGGCCTGCCGGGAATGCTCAAGACGTTCGACCTGCGCGGGCGCGACCGGCCGCTCACCATCCATGGGCCGGCGGGGCTCGGAGCGCTGCTGGCCCTGGCCCTGCGGATGGCCGGCCGGGTCAGCTTCGAGCTGGAGGTCGTCGAGCTCCAGGCGGGCGATGTGCTGGTCCGCGACGGATACCGGATTGCTCCCGTGCCCGTCTCCCATCGCGGGCCCGCGCTCGGCTACGTGCTGTTCGAGGATGAGCGGCCGGGCGTGTTCGATCCGGAGGCGGCGGTCCGCCTCGGTCTGGAGCCGGGGCCGGAGTTCGGCCGCGTCCAGCGGGGCGAGACGGTCAGGGGGGTCTCGCCGGACCGGGTGCTGGGACCGTCGCGCCCGGGGCGCAAGCTGGTCCTGTCCGGCGACACGCGCCCCTGTGAGGCGCTGCGCGTCGCCGCCCACCGTGCCGATGTGCTGGTGCACGAGGCGACGTTTGCCGAGGAGGAGCGCGAGCGAGCGGCCGCCAACGGCCACTCGACCGCGATCCAGGCGGCCACGGTCGCTCGCGAGGCCGAGGTGACGCTGCTGGCGCTCAACCACGTTTCGATGCGCCACCCGGTCCGCCAGCTGCGCGACGAGGCCCGGGCCGTGTTCCCGGCCACCGTCGTCCCGCGCGACTTCGACACCATCGAGATCCCCCTGCCGGAGAGGGGCGAACCGGAGCTCATTCACTGGGATGAGCGGATGGCGCCCGCCGAGGCGCCGGCGCCCTCCACGCCATGATCCGACCGGGCGGCGCGACCCGGGCCAGGGCCCCCACCGAGCTGGACACGCCGCGGATGCGCGGCGAGCCGCTGGGCCCCGAGCACGAGGCCGAGATGGCGGCGCTCACCCTCGACCCCCGCGTCCACCGGACGCTCTGGCCGTGGTCCTATCCGCCCACCCGCGCCGATGTCCGCTCCAGCCTCGCCGACAAGCGGGGGCACTGGGAGCGCTACGGTTTCGGCCTGTGGCTGCTGCGCGACCGCGCCACCGGCGAGCTGGTCGGCCGCGGTGGGCTCCAGTACACCGATGCGATCGGCGGCCTGGCCGTCGAGGCGGCGTGGGCGATCGTCCCCGAGCGCTGGGGGCAAGGGCTGGCGACCGAGCTGGCCCGGGCTTCGGTGCGGGTCGCGTTCGACTCCCTGCGCCTGCGCGAGATCATCGCCATCACCCTGCCGGACAACCTCGCCTCCCAACGGGTCATGGAGAAGGCCGGGTTCGCCTACGGCCGCGACATCGTCCACGTCGGCCTGGTCCACGTGCTGTACCGCCGCCGCCCGGACGCGGAATGAGCGTGACCGGGGCGAGAAACCGGACGCATAGGCCGGTTATTCACCCAGGTACCGACATCGGTGCCGCCCAGACGCCGCCTCCGCTGCTAACGTCGCCGACAACACGCCGCCAGCCCCTTTAAGACACGGTCCCGTGAGGCCGGAAAGGAGCAGTAGTTGGAACCCGCTACGGTCGCCCTCGACCGCGACGACATGCGCCGCACGCTCGTGCGGATCGCTCACGAGATCGTCGAGAAGAACCCGGACGGCGCCGTCGCCCTCGTCGGCATCCACCGGCGGGGCGCGCATCTCGCCAAGCGCCTGCAGCCGCTGACCAGCGAGCTGCTCGACACCACCGTCCCGCTCGGCTCGGTCGACATCGCCTTCTACCGCGACGACCTCAACATCCGTCAGAGCTCGCCCGTCGTCCACGCCACCCAGCTCGACTTCCCGGTCGCCGGGCGGACGATCGTCATCGTCGACGACGTTCTCTACACCGGCCGCACCGTCCGGGCGGCGATCGACGAGATCTTCGACTACGGGCGTCCGGCCCGGGTGCAGCTGGCGGTCCTCATCGACCGCGGCCACCGCGAGCTGCCCATCCGCCCGGACTACGTCGGCAAGAACCTTCCGACCTCGCAATCCCAGCGCGTCAACGTCCGCGTCGAGGAGGTGGACGGCGTCGACGAGGTGACGATCGGCCCCGCGCAACGTCCCACCGAGAGGAGCCAGGCCGCATGAGCGTCGAGATGCCGCGCCACCTGATCACCATCGACGACCTCGACCGGCCCGGGATCGAGCGCATCCTCGACCGGGCCGAGTCCTTCGCCGAGGTTTCCGGCAGGGAGATCAAGAAGGTGCCCGCCCTTCGCGGGAGAACCGTCGTCAACCTCTTCTACGAGGCGAGCACCCGGACGAGCTCAAGCTTCGAGCTGGCCGCCAAGCGCCTCTCCGCCGACGTCGTCAGCGTTCGCTCATCCGGCTCCAGCGTCGAGAAGGGCGAATCGCTCAAGGACACGGTCCAGACCCTGTCGGCCTACGACCCGGCGGCGATCGTCATCCGCTCCCCGCATGCCGGGGCCGCCCAGCTGGTCGCCGGGTGGACCGATGCCGCGGTCATCAACGCCGGCGACGGCAAGCACGAGCACCCCACCCAGGCCCTCCTCGACGTGTTCACGCTGCGGCGCCGGTTCGGCTCGCTCGACGGCCTCAAGATCTGGATCGTCGGCGACGTCACCCACTCCCGCGTGGCGCGCTCGGACATCCTGGCCTTCACGCGGATGGGGGCCACCGTCACCGTCAGCGGGCCGCCGACCCTCATCCCGCGGGAGATCGAGACGCTGGGCTGCACCGCGACGGCCACGCTCGAGCGCCTGCCCGAGGCCGACGTCGTCTACGTCCTGCGCATGCAGCACGAGCGCATGACCGACAGCTTCGTCCCCTCCCTGCGCGAATACGCCGCCCAGTATCAGGTCAACTCCGAACGACTGCGACCGGAGCAGCTGGTCATGCACCCCGGGCCGGTCAACCGCGGGGTCGAGCTGTCGGCGGCGACGATCGACTCGCCCCAGGCCCTGATCGGCGACCAGGTCAAGGCCGGGGTCGCGGTCCGGATGGCCGTCCTCTACGAGCTGCTCGTCGGCTCGCCGATCCTGGCGGCGGTGGCATAGCGATGGCGATCAAGCGACTCTTCCATGCCGAGCAGCCGGGTGCCGACCTGCTCATCCGCGGCGCCCACGTCCTCGACCCGCGCAGCGACCTCGACGAGCCCCACGACGTCCTCATCCGCGACGGCCGCATCGCCGAGCTCAAAGCTCCCGGTGCCTCCGACACCGCGGCCGACGACGGCATCGAGGTCCTCGACGCCGCCGGCCGGCACCTGTTCCCCGGGTTCGTCGACCCGCACGTCCACCTGCGTACTCCCGGTCAGGAGTACAAGGAGGACATCGCCACCGGGACCGCGGCGGCCGCGGCCGGCGGCTACTGCGCGGTCGTGGCCATGCCCAACACCGAGCCCACCGTCGACAGCGCCGCCGTGCTGGGGGCGCTCATCGAGCTGGCCGAGCGCCAGGCCCGGATCCCGGTCGGCTTCCTGGCCTCGATCACCCGCGGCCTGAAGGGGCACGAGCTGACCGAGATGGCCGAGCTTCGGCAGACCGGCGCCATCGGCTTCACCGACGACGGCAAGCCGGTCGTCTCGGCCGGCATGCTACGCAAGGCGCTCCAGTACCAGCGGCTGTGCGGTGGGATCATCGCCCTGCACGAGGAGGATCCGGCGCTCTCCCAGGACGGGGTCATGCACGAGGGCGCCGTCTCGGCCCGGCTGGGGCTCGCCGGCATCCCGTCGCTGTCGGAGTCGACCATGATCGCCCGGGACGCAGCGCTGGCGCGCTACGAGGACGCCCGGGTCCACTTCCAGCATCTGTCGGCGGTCGAGTCCGTCCAGGCCCTCCACGCGGCCAAGGAAGCCGGCGCGCGGGTCAGCGGCGAGGCCTCGCCCCACCACCTCACGCTGACCCACGAGGCGGTCCGCAGCCTCGACAGCCGCTTCAAGATGAACCCGCCGCTGCGCTCCGAGGCCGATCGCAAGGCCCTCATCGAGGCGCTGCGCTCCGGCGTCATCGAGTGCGTCGCCACCGACCACGCGCCCCACGCCGTCCATGAGAAGGAGGTGCCGTTCGAGCAGGCGCCGATGGGGACGACGGGCCTGGAGACGGCGTTCGCCGCCCTCTACACCGACCTGGTGCTCGGGGGCGAGCTTGCTCTCGACATCCTGGTGGAGCGCATGAGCGGCGGCGCCGAGCTGTATGAGCTGGCCGCGCCCCGGATCGCCGTCGGCCGGCCCGCCAACCTGTGCCTGGTCGATCTCGACGCCCGCTACGTGGTCGGCGCGGACGGCTACGTCAGCCGCTCGTCCAACAGCGCGTTCCACGGCCGTACGCTCCAAGGACAGGTGCTGCTGACGCTCGCCGGAGGCGGGATCGCCTTCCGCAGGCCGATGCTGGTGCGCGGCGGGGAGCGGGTCGGCTGATGAGCGAGGCCACCGCCTACGTGCTGCTGGAGGACGGCGCCCGCTTCGACGGGATCGCCTGCGGCGCCGATGCGCCGACGGTGGGGGAGATCGTGTTCACCACCTCCATGTCCGGCTACCAGGAGGCGATGACGGACCCCAGCTACGCCGGCCAGCTGATCGCGTTCACCTTCCCCCAGGTCGGCAATTACGGCGTCAGCGCCGAGGCGATGGAGTCCGACCGGGTCCACGCCCGTGCCGCCATCATGCGCGCCGGCGGCGACCGGGAGGACGCTCCCGGGGCCGAGGCGGGCTGGCTGACCTGGCTGCGCGACTGCGGCATCCCGGCGATCACCGAGGTCGACACCCGGGCGCTCGTCCGTCACATCCGCGACGCCGGGGCGATGCGCGGCGGCGTGTTCCCGGCGCAGCTGCCGGAGTCCGAGGCGGCCGCCCTGATCGAGGCCGAGCCGTCGATGACCGGCCGCGACCTCGCCCGCGAGGTCACTCCGCCCCAGGCGAAGGTGCTGGAGCCAACCGGCGGCGCCGACGGGCCGCACATCGCCGTGATCGACACCGGCGTCAAGCTCTCCATCGTCCGCAACCTCCGCGCGCGGGGGGCGAGCGTCGCCCTCCACCCGTGCACCGCGTCCGCCAAGGACCTCCTGGCCACGCAGCCGGATGCCATCTTCCTCGCCAACGGCCCGGGCGACCCCGGCGCGCTCGACTACATCGTCGGCACCGTCCGTGGCGTCGTCGGCAAGCTGCCCGTCTACGGGATCTGCCTCGGCCACCAGCTGCTGTGCCGCGCCGTCGGGCTGGAGACGTACAAGCTGCCGTTCGGTCACCACGGCGCCAACCACCCGGTCAAGGACCTGACGACCGGCCGGACCGAGATCACCAGCCAGAACCACGGGTTCGCCGTGCTCGGCCCCGGAGGCGCCAAGACGATCGACGACGACGAGCCGGTCCGCTGGGAGACCGACTTCGGCGCCGCCGAGCTGACCCACATCAACCTCTATGACCGCACCGTCGAGGGGCTGCGGCTCAGAGACGTCCCGGGCGCCACCGTCCAGTACCACCCGGAGGCCGGCCCCGGTCCGCACGACGCCCTCTACCTGTTCGACCGCTTCGTCGACGAAATCAAGGCCGCCGCCTAGGAGCCAAGGACAATGCCCCGCCGCGACGACATCCACAAGATCCTGCTCCTCGGCTCCGGGCCGATCGTCATCGGCCAGGCCGCCGAGTTCGACTACTCCGGCACCCAGGCCTGCCGGGTGCTCGAGCAGGAGGGCTACGAGGTGGTGCTCGTCAACTCCAACCCGGCGACGATCATGACCGACCCGGAGGTGGCGACCACCACCTACATCGAGCCGCTGCTGCCGGGCCCGGTGGCCCAGGTCATCGAGCGTGAGCGCCCGGACGCCCTGCTGCCGACGCTCGGCGGCCAGACGGCGCTCAACCTGGCCAAGGCCCTGTACGAGGACGGCACGCTCGAGAAGTACGGCGTGGAGCTGATCGGCGCTGCCTACGACGCCATCGACCGCGCCGAGGATCGCGAGCGCTTCCGCGACACCATGACCCAGGCCGGCCTGCGCGTGCCCAGGAGCGTCATCGCCCACAGCGTCCTTGACGCCCGCGATGCCCTCCCGGAGCTCGGCCTGCCGTTCATCGTCCGCCCGGCGTTCACCCTCGGCGGAACCGGCGGTGGGGTCGTGCGCACCGAACGGGAGCTGGAGCGCATCGTCGGCGGCGGCCTGGCCGCCTCGCCGATCGGCCAGGTCCTGCTGGAGGAGTCGGTGCTCGGCTGGGGCGAGTTCGAGCTCGAGGTCATGCGTGACCACACCGACAACGTCGTCATCGTGTGCTCCATCGAGAACCTCGATCCGATGGGCGTCCACACCGGCGACAGCGTCTGCGTCGCCCCGCAGCAGACGCTGACCGACAAGCAGTATCAGGCGCTGCGCGACCAGGCGATCACCGTGATCCGCGCGGTCGGCGTCGAGACCGGCGGCTCCAACGTCCAGTTCGCCGTCAACCCGGCAACCGACGAGATCGTCGTCATCGAGATGAACCCCCGGGTCAGCCGCTCCAGCGCCCTGGCCAGCAAGGCGACCGGCTTCCCCATCGCCAAGATCGCCGCCCGCCTGGCCGTCGGCTACACGCTCCAGGAGATCCCCAATGACATCACCCGGGCCACACCGGCGAGCTTTGAGCCCGCGATCGACTACTGCGTGGTCAAGTGGCCGCGGTTCGCCTTCGAGAAGTTCCCGGGCGCCGACGGCGGGCTGACGACCCACATGAAGTCGGTCGGCGAGGCGATGGCCCTGGGACGGACGTTCAAGCAGGCGTTCGCCAAGGCGCTGCGCTCCCGGGAGCTCGACACCGTGCCGCAGCAGCCAGAGAGCGATGAGGAGCTCCTCCAGCTCCTGGAGCAGCCGGGGGCCGAGCGCTTCGACCACCTGCTGGAGGCCCTGCGCCGCGGCCACCCCATCGAGGAGCTCCGCGCCCACACCAGCATCGACCCCTGGTTCCTGCGCGAGCTCCACGAGCTCGTCCAGGATCCGGAGGCGCCCTTCGCGGGCGCGCGCACGTACAAGGCCGTCGACACGTGTGCTGCGGAGTTTGCCGCGCGCACGCCGTACTACTACTCCGGCTGGGAACGGGTCGGCGCCAACGGCCCCAGCCACGAGGTCGTCCGCGGCGACCGCCCCAGCGTCGTCATCCTCGGCTCCGGGCCCAACCGGATCGGACAGGGGATCGAGTTCGACTACTGCTGCGTCCACGCCGCCCAGACGGTCCGCGAGCTCGGCCGCGACGCGGTCATGATCAACTGCAACCCGGAGACGGTCTCGACCGATTACGACACCTCGGACCGGCTGTACTTCGAGCCGCTGACCCTCGACGACGTGCTCGCCGTGTGCGAGCTGGAGAAACCCGAGGGCGTCGTCGTCCAGTTCGGCGGCCAGACGCCGCTCAAGCTCGCTGCCGGGCTGCATGCGGCCGGCGTCCCCATCCTCGGCACCAGCATCGACGCCATCGACCTCGCCGAGGACCGGTCCCGGTTCGGCGCGCTGCTCGACCGCCTCGGCTACAGCGCTCCGCCGTACGCGACTGCCAAGTCGGCCGAGGAGGCGCTGGCCAAGGCGCCGGAGGTCGGCTTCCCGCTGCTGGTGCGCCCCAGCTACGTGCTCGGCGGCCGGGCGATGGAGATCGTCTACAGCGTGGCGGGCCTCCAGGACTACCTCCAGCGAGTCGGGGCGCGGAGCGGCTCCACCATCTACCTCGATCGCTTCCTGGAGGACTCGATCGAGGTCGACGTCGACGCCCTGTGCGACGGCGAGGACGTCTGGATCGCCGGGATCATGCAGCACGTCGAGGAGGCGGGGATCCACTCCGGCGACTCGGCCTGCGTGCTGCCGCCGCACACCCTCGGGCGCGAGATGCTCGACCGCATCGCCGAGCAGACGGCCGGGATCGCCCGCGCCCTCGGCGTGGTGGGCCTGCTCAACGTCCAGTTCGCCATCCACGGCGACGACGGCCTCCATGTCATCGAGGCCAACCCGCGCGCCTCGCGGACCGTCCCGTTCGTCTCCAAGGCAATCGGTCTGCCCCTGGCCAAGCTCGCCTGCCGGGTCATGCTCGGCGACCGCATCGCCGACCTGGAGCTCCCGGAGCAGCCGACCTGCGGGCACGTCTGCGTCAAGGAGGCCGTGCTGCCGTTCGGCCGCTTCGCCGGTGCCGACTCGCTGCTGGGACCGGAGATGCGCTCCACCGGCGAGGTCATGGGGATCGCCGCCGACTTCCCCACAGCGTTCGCCAAGGCCCAGGCGGCCGCGGGCGCCAAGCTCCCCAACCAGGGGACGGTGTTCGTCACCGTCGCCGACCGCGACAAGCCGGCGGCGATCGGCATCGCCAGCCTCCTGCACGACCTCGGCTTCCGGATCATCGCCACCCGCGGCACCGCCCAGGCCCTGGAGCGGATGGGGATCCCGGCGACGCGGATCAACAAGCTCAACGAGGGCCCGCACCATGTCGTCGACTGGATCGAGCGCGGCGCCGTCGACCTCGTGATCAACACGCCCACCGGAACAACCGCCCGCTCCGACGGCTACGAGATCCGCTCGGCGGCGATCACCCACGGCATCCCGTGCATCACCACCATGTCCGGAGGCCTGGCCGCCGCCCGGGCGATCATCGCCGCCCGCCGGGGCGAGCCGGAGGTCGTCTCGCTGCAGGAGCTGCACCGCAGCCGCCCGGCCGGAGCGGTGTCCTCGCAGTGAGCACCGCCGTCTCCGACCGCGTCCGGGCGCCGTTCGGCGCGCGCGCCGCCCGCGTGACGGCCGCCGAGCGCTACGGCGCCTACACCGTCCTGCGCTGCGCCGACCCGGCCGGTCCGCGCCCGGAGGCCGGACAGTTCTACATGCTGAGCGCCGCGGAGCGATGGGGCGGGGGAGAGGGCGAGCGCCCGTTCCTGCCCCGGGCGTTCAGCGTTCTGCGCGCGGGGGGTGGGCCGGGTGACGACGAGCTCCAGTTCATGATCGAGGACGTCGGCCCCGGAACCAGGCGCCTGTGCGAGCTGCGGCCCGGCGACGACCTGTCGCTCGTCGGCCCCCTGGGGATCGGCTTCGCCCCCCCGCGGACAGGGCGGCGCCCGGTGCTCGTCGGTGGCGGCGTGGGGATTGCGCCGCTGGCGATCTGGCACGACCAGCTCGACCGCGAGGCGACCGTCCTGCTCGGCTTCCGCGACGCCGCCCACGCCCCCGGCGCCCAGCTCATCGACGGGGCGCGGGTGGCCACCGACGACGGAAGCGTCGGCCACCACGGCCTGATCACCGCGCTGCTCGAGGCCGAGTGCGATCGCGATCCCCGCCTGGAGGTCTACGCCTGCGGGCCGCCGCCCATGCTCGAGGCCGTTCGCGGCCTGTGCGCGGAGCGCGACGTGCCGGCCCAACTGGCCCTCGAATCCGGAATGGCGTGCGGGTTCGGCGCCTGCTTCGGCTGCGTCGTGCCCACCGTCGACGGCTACGTCCGCCTCTGCGTCGACGGTCCGGTCATCGACGCCGGGCGGCTGCACACGGCGCTGACCCCCGGGGCGGGACATTGACCGCGGTCGACTTCTGTGGGATCGAGCTGGCCCATCCGGTCATCAACGCCTCCGGGACGTTCGACGCCATCGCCGCCCGCCGGGCCTTCGGCGACGAGGTGATCGCCCACTTCCCCTTCAGCGCGTTCGTCTCCAAGACGGTCACCCTCGAGCCCCGCCAGGGCAACCCGCCGCCGCGGCTGTGGGAGGTGCCGGCCGGCCTGATGAACTCGATCGGTCTGCCCAACAAGGGCCTGGAGGGCTATCTGGCTCATGACCTGCCGGAGCTCGCCCGCCTGCCGGTGCCGCTCATCGTCAACGTCATGGGCTTCAGCCGTGACGAGGTGGCCGAGCTGGTGTCCGCCTTCGCCGCCCGCGACGAGGTGGCCGCGCTGGAGCTCAACGTCTCCTGTCCCAACGTCGAGACCGGCTTGGTCATGGGCGCCGACCCCGGGGAGGTGGCCCGGCTGATGCGGGCGGTGCGGCCGCTGACCGACAAGCCGCTGATCGTCAAGCTCACCCCCAACGCGTCCGACGTGCCCGCGGTCGCCCGCGCCGCCGTGGAGGAGGGGGCCAGCGCGCTGTCGCTGATCAACACGCTGCGGGGGATGGCGCTGGATCCCGCGACCGGGCGCCCCTGGCTGGGCGGAACGACCGGCGGTGTGTCCGGTCCGGCGGTCCGGGCGATCGCCCTGGCCCAGGTTCACGCGGTGCGCGCGGCGGTCGAGGTCCCGGTCGTTGCGATGGGTGGGGTCCAGCGGGGCCGCGACGCCTGGGAGTTCCTCCTGGCGGGGGCCACGCTCGTTGCGGTCGGCACCGAGAGCTTTCGCGACCCCGCTGCCGGCGCCCGGATCGCGACAGAGGTCGGCGCTCTGACCGCAAATAACACCAATCCGGTGCAAGGATTGTCCGGAGTCGGCCCTGTGGCGGCCTGAGTTGCTATACCACCGAAAAACCCCCTGCAAACCGCGGACATTGTCACAACTAGGCTCGACAATGCTCAAGCTCAAGTTGAGATTGAGTCGAATTGCGTCTGTTGACCTTGATCGGCCCGCCCCAAGATGTATAGTCGCCGCCCATGCCGCCGGTCAGTGAATCGTTCTCCAAGCCCCTTGCTGCGCCCGAGCGCTCGCTCGTGCAGCGCATGGAGGCTCTCCAGCGCGCCAACGACATTCGCAGCCGGCGCGCGCAGCTCAAGCGTGATCTCAAGGCCGGCCGCCAGCCGATCCACGAGCTTCTGCTCGAGCCCCCGGATTACCTGCTGACGGCCAAGGTCTTCGACCTCCTTCTGGCGGTCCCCAAGTACGGTCGCGTCAAGGTCAACAAGATACTGTCGCAGTGCCGGATCTCGCCGAGCAAGACCCTCGGCGGGCTCTCGGAGCGCCAGCGCGGCGAGCTCGTCGCGCTCATGCGCCGGCGCTAGGCCGGCCGTCGTCAGCGCTCGACGCACCGCTGCGGTGGCCAGGGTCTTCGTCATCACCGGACCGTCCGGGGTCGGCAAGGGCACGCTGATTCGCGGCCTGCTGGAGCGGGTGCCGGAGCTGGGGCTGTCGGTGTCGGCGACAACGCGGGCGCCCCGGCCGGGCGAGACCCAGGGCGTCGACTACCACTTCCTCAGCCCGGACGAGTTCGACCGTCGCGTCGCCGGCGGCGACTTCGTCGAGCACGCCACGTACTCCGGGCGGCGCTACGGCACGCTCCGCTCGGAGCTGGAGGGGCGGCTCCAGCGTGGGGAGCCGGTGGTGCTGGAGATCGAGGTCCAGGGCGCGCGTCAGGTCAGGCAGACGATGCCGGAGGCCCTCCAGGTGTTCATCGCCCCGCCCAACCGGGAGGCGCTGCGGGCCCGCCTCGTCGGCCGGGGCACCGATGACGCCGAGCAGGTCCGCCAGCGGATGCAGACCGCCGAGGAGGAGCTCAACGCCCAGCCGGAGTTCGCCCGCGTCGTCGTCAACGACCGGCTGGAGGACGCGACCGCCGAGCTGGAGGCGATCGTGCGCGAGGCGCTGGCCGGGAGCGGCGGCGGGGCAGCCGACAGCCGGTAGCCGGCGCCCGGGCAGCAACCCGCCCCCGCCTGCCACGTCCCCCGCTACTCTTTGACATACCCAAAGACCCAGCGAAGGACCACATTTTGATCTCACCCCGTATCGACAAGCTGCTGGACCACGTCGACTCCGACTACGCCAGCGTTCTGGTGGCCGCCAAGCGCGCCCGGCAGATCAACTCCTACTACCACAACCTTGGCGAGGGGACGTTCGACGAGTTCCCGCCGCCGATGGTGGACACGCGGTCCAAGAATTACCTCACGATCGCGCTGGAGGAAGTCGCTCAGGGCAAGTTGAAGTACCACTACCGGTAGCCGCGTGGTGTCGCGGTGAGCTGGGGCATCTGACGAGCAGGCGGTAGACCGCGTTGTCGCGACTGCTGCTCGGCGTCACCGGCGGGATCGCGGCGTACAAGATGCTCGAGACGGCGCGGCTGGCGATCAAGGCCGGCCACGCCGTCCGGGTCATCCAGACCGAGGCGAGCGGCCGCTTCGTCGGCGCGGCCTCGTTTGCCGGGATCACCGGCGCCCCGGTGCTCACCGGGGAATTCGAGGACGACCCGCTGCGCGGGGCCTATCCCGGCGACCCCGCCCCGGAGCGGGCGCCGATCAGCCATCTGGCCCTGGTGGAGAACGCCCACGCCTACCTCATCGCTCCCGCCAGCGCCAACACCATCGCCAAGCTTGCCGGGGGCCATGCCGACAACCTTCTGACGACGGCGGCGCTCGCCGCGTCCTGCCCGGTCCTCGTCGCCCCGGCGATGAACAACCGCATGTACACCCACCCGGCGGTCCGGGCCAACCTGGCGCTGCTGGGTGACCGGGGCGTCACCATCGTCGGCCCCGGCTCCGGGGACCTGGCCTCCCACGGCGAGCATGGCGTCGGCCGGATGGCCGAGCCCGCCGAGTTGCTGGCGGCCATCGAGTCCGCGTTCGGCGCGGAGGGCGGCAAGGTCGGCTCCCTGTTCGGCGTCCATGTCCTCGTCACCGCCGGCGGCACGCGCGAGCCGATCGACAGCGTCCGCTTCATCGGCAACCGCTCCTCCGGCCGCATGGGCTACGCCCTGGCCGCGCAGGCGGCCCGCCGCGGCGCCCGGGTGACGGTCGTCGCCGCCAACGTGAGCCTGGCGCCGCCCCTGGGCGTGGAGGTGATCCCGGTGGCGACCGCCGCCGAGCTGGCCGCCGCCTGCCGCGAGCGCTTCGCCGGCTGCGACGTGCTCCTCATGGCCGCGGCCGTCGCCGACTTCCGCCCCCGGGAGCCGGTCGGCCACAAGCTCAAGAAATCCGACCCCACCACACCCCTGCGGGTCGACCTGGAACCGACCGAGGACGTGCTGAGCGCGCTGGCCCCCCGGCGGCACCCCGGCCAGGTGCTGGTCGGATTCGCCGCCGAGCACGGGTCCGACGCGGTCGCCCACGGACACGGCAAGCTGGAGCGCAAGGGCCTGGACGCGATCGTCGTCAATGACATCTCGCAACCGGGCATCGGCTTTGACGCCACCGAGAACGAGGTGACGCTCGTGCTGGCCGGCGGAGAGGAGCGCCGGCTGGAGCGCTCCGGTAAGGAACAGATCGCCGACGGCGTCCTCGATGAGGTGGAGACGCTACTGGCGCCGAGCAAGGAGTCCCACGATCGAGCCATCCGAGCAGACGCCCATCGCGCCGCACGAATTTGAGGCCTTCGCCGCCGTCGGGCGTGCGCTGACGGCGAACATCGAGAAGGCTGTCCAGGTGCGGCGGGACACGCTGCGCGATCTGCTCGTCGCCCTCCTGGCCGAGGGGCATGCGCTCGTCGAGGACTACCCGGGGGTCGGCAAGACCGCCCTGGCGCGGGCCCTGGCCCGCTCCATCGACTGCCAGTTCGCGCGCGTCCAGTGCACGTCGGACCTGCTGCCGGCCGATGTCGTCGGCACCAACGTCTACGACCAGCGCGAGCAGCGCTTCGAGTTCCGTCCGGGACCGGTGTTCGCCAACATCGTCCTCGTCGACGAGATCAACCGCGCCTCGCCGAAGACCCAGTCCGGCCTGCTGGAGTGCATGCAGGAGCGCCGCGTCACCGTCGACGTCCACACCCATGAGCTGGCCCGCCCGTTCCTGGTCCTCGCCACCCAGAACCCCATCGAGTACGAGGGCACCTATCCGCTCCCGGAGGCACAGGTCGACCGCTTCATGGTCCGGCTCTCGATGGGCTACCCGGACCGCCACGCCGAGTCGCGCATGCTGGCCGCCCACGAGGGCGGCGACCAGGTCATGGCCCTGCGCCCGGTGGTCACCGCCGCCGAGGTGCTCGCCGCCCAGGACGCGGCCACCCGCGTCCACGCCGCGGCGCCGCTGCGTGACTACATCGTCCGGCTGCTGTGGCGCACGCGGGAGGACCCGCGCGTCGACCTCGGCGCCAGCCCCCGGGCGGGGCTGATGCTCCTGCGGGCGGCCAAGGCGAACGCGATGATGGAGGGGCGCGACCACGCGCTCCCGGATGACGTGCAGGCGCTGGCGGCGGCGGTGCTCGCCCATCGCCTGGTGCTGGCGCCGGAGACGCCGCGGCTGGCCGCGCGCGACGTCATCCTCGACGCCCTGTCAGCCACGCGCGCGTTATGAGACCGTCCGCCCCCGCCCCGCGCATGTTTGCTGCGCGAGCCGGCGCGGTGGCGGTCGGCGGATGTCTGCTCGCTCTCATCGCCTTCGTCTTCGATGCCGCGCCGCTGTTCGTCCCCGCCGTCGGCATGCTCGCCCTCGGCGGACTGGCCCCGGCCTGGGTGTGGCTGGCCGCTGCCGGGGCCAGCGCCCAGCGCCGCATGGAGACCGGGCGGGTTATCGAGGACGAGCCGCTCCAGGCCACGATCGCGGTCCGGCGGGGCCGGCTCGGCCTCGGCGGGTGGGGCAGCTTCGAGGTCGTCGACCCGCTGACCAGCTCCCACTTCGAACTGCGCGAGGAGCTCTCCCCGCTCCGCGGCGATCGCCGCGCCGACGTCCGGGTCGTCGCCCGCTTTCACCGGCGGGGGCTGCACCGCTTGCCGGCCCCGTCGCTGACGCTGTCCGATCCGCTCGAGCTGGCGCGGGCGGAGAGCCGCAGCACCGGCGGAGAGCAGGAGGTGCTCGTCCTGCCGGCCACCGAGCCCGTCCGCTGGCTGCGGTCCGACCACGGCCGCCGCCTGCGGCTGCCGGAGGGCCACGACGGCACCGAGGCGCTGGCGGCCGTCGACATCGACGGCCTGCGTCCCTACCGCCCCGGGACCCCGGCCTCGCGGATTCACTGGCCGGCGGTTGCGCGCGGGGCCGGCCTGATCGAGCGCCGTCTGCAGGCCGACGGCGACTCGCGGCCGCTGATCGTCCTCGACGCCCGGATCCCCGCGAAGGTCGGAGCGGTGGATCTGCTCGATGCCGCCGTGCGGGCCGCGGCCTCGCTGGTGCTGGATCTGGCCCGGCACGGCGGCTGCGGCCTGCTGCTGCCCGGCGAGCAGCGCGCGACCAAGATCGACCGCGAGCTGGCGGCCTGGCCGGCGGCGTATGCGCGGCTGGCGGTCGTGGAGGGGGAGCCGGACGGCCGCGCCGGCCGTGGCCCGGCGCTGACGTCGAGCGCCACCACGGCGGCCGCCATGATCTACGTCGCCGCCTCGCCCGTCGAGCGCCTGGGGGCCCGGCTGACCGCCACCACCGGCCCCATCCTGCTCGTCGTTCCCGACCGGCTGTTGGTGGCCGGGCGTCCGGCCGGCCTGCGGGGGCCGATGCTGCCGGCCTTGTCCGTCAGCGGGTGTCGCGGGTTCCTGTTGGGGGCCGGCCGTGAGCTCGACCCGCCGACCGCGGAGCGGACCGCGGCATGAGCGCGGTCACCCACCCGGCGCCGGTCGGATCGCACCCGGGCGCCGGCACCCCGCGGCGGGCTTCGGCCGAGGCGGCCGTGCCCCAGGAGCGACCATGGCTGCGCCTGGCCACGTTCGCGGCCCTGGGGGCCTACGGGCTGGAGCGCTGGGCGACGCTCCTGCACCCCGTGCCGAGCTGGCGGTTGGCGGGGCTCCTGGCGCTCGCCGTCGCACTGGCCGGCGGCGTCCCGTGGCTCGCCGGCCGCGACCGGGTGGTGGCGGCGCTGGCGGGCTTTTTCATGCTGCTGGCGGCGTTCCCCATCGCCGGCCTGCGCTGGCAGTGGTTCATCCACCTGCGGGTGCGGGTGAGCGCCGACGCGATCGGCACCGGACTGCAGACCCTCCCCAATACGCTGGTGCCCTACCTCGGCCACAGCCAGGACGTGCGGCTCGTCATCGTGCTCGGCGCCGCCGTCCTGCTGCTCGACGCTGCGGCGGTTCTGGGGTTCACCGGCTGGGCGGGGGTGCCCCTCGGCGACGGTCGCCGGGCGGCCGCGGCACTACCGCTGACCGCGCTGGCCGTCGTCCCGTCGACGCTCCTGCGCCCTCAGTGGCCGTACGTACAGGGTCTCGTCCTGTTCGTTCTGCTCGCCGCGTTCCTGTGGGGAGAGCGGGTGCGCCGCCAGAGCACGGGCTCCGCGCTCCTGGCGGTCATGGCCGCGGGAGTGGTGGCGGCGATCGCGGCCCCGCACATCGACCAGCGCACTCCCTGGATCGATTACCGGGCCTGGGCGGGGACGGTCGTTCACCGCCAGGTCGACGCGTTCAACTGGAACCAGACGTACGGCCCCCTGCGCTGGCCCCACGTCGGCCATGAGGTGCTGACCGTTCGCGCCCGGACCGGTGACTACTGGAAGGCGGAGAACCTCGACGCCTTCGACGGCTTCGGCTGGGTGCAGAGCGCGCCGGGACAGATCGAGGGCCAGTCCCCGGACCTGCCCCGGCCCAGGTCGAGCTTCCTGGCGCGGTGGAGTCAGACGATCGACATCTCCATCCGCGGGATGGAGACGGAGAACGTCATCGCCGCCGGCGTCGCCGGCCAGCCGGTCGGAATCGGCGGCTCCGGCCAGGGCACCGATCCCGGCACCTGGGTGGCCGACGGGCGGCTCGGCCCGGGGACGACGTACCGTGTGGACACCTACTCGCCGCGGCCCTCGGCCCCTGAGCTGGCCACCGCGGGCCGGGGCTACCCCGGGCTGCTGCTCACCAACTACCTGACGCTGATGATCCCGGTCACCGGCGTCCCGTCCGGCGTCACGCCCCAGGTCGAGTTCCCGCTGTTCCATGCCGGCGGGACACCCGCCTCCTACGTGCCCAGCCCGGAGCCAAACGCCACCGACATCGTCCGCCACTCGCCGTACGCCGGGGCCTACGCGCTGGCCCAGCGGCTGGCGGCGCGCGCGGCGACTCCGTACGCGTTCGTGGCCAGCGTGGAGCGGTACCTGGCCGACGGCTTCACCTACAACGAGAACCCGGCCCTGACGCGCTACCCCCTGGAGACCTTCCTGTTCTCCAGCCGCGTCGGGTACTGCCAGCAGTTCTCCGGCGCGATGGCGCTGCTGCTGCGGATGGGGGGCGTCCCTGCCCGCGTGGCCGCCGGCTTTACCAGCGGGACCTACGACCGCTCCAGCCATCAGTGGGTCGTCACCGACCGGGACGCGCACGCCTGGGTGGAGGCCTGGTTTCCCAAGTATGGGTGGGTGCGCTTCGACCCCACGCCGGTGAGCGCCCCGGCGCGCGGCGGATCGACCGCGGCTCCGATCACCAAGCCGGTGGGCGTTCTCCCCGGCGCCGCGACCCAGGCGCCGCGGCGCGACGTCGGCGGTCAGAGCGGCACCCCGGGGACCGCACGCGGCACATCCGGCGGCGGGTCAGGCTGGTGGGTGGTGGCGGTGGGCGTGCTCGCCGGAGCCCTGGCCGGCTGGCTGCTGTGGCTGATGCTCGGCCTGCGACGCGCCCGGGGGGATCTGGTGGGCGAGCTGGAGCGGGCGCTGTCCCGGACCCGCCGCCCGCTCCCCGCCGAGGTGACGCTCGTCGCGCTGGAGCACCGGATGCACGCCTCCCCCGCCGCCGAGGCGTACGTGCGGACGCTCCGGCTGGCCCGCTACGGGGGCCGGCACCAGGTGCCGACCGTCGCCCAGCGCCGGGCTATGCGGCGCGAGCTGGCGCGCGGTCTGGGGCTGTCCGGCCGCCTGCGCGCCTGGTGGGCACTGCCCCCCTGGCCGCGGCGCCCGCGCGCCGTCGCCGCACGCGGCGCGACCGTCTCCGACGACCCCGGCGCGGCCCTAGACTCGTAGTCGTGGACGACGTCTACGACCTGTACCGTCGCGGCACCGAGCTGCTGGAGGCCGGCCATCATCACCAGGCCACGGTTCCGCTCGGCCGCGCCCGCGACCTGGCGCCGGACAAGACCTCGATCCGGGAGGCCCTGGGGCGGGCGCTGTTCCACATCCAGCACTACGAGCAGGCCGCCGAGGAGTTCCAGGCGGTCATCGACCGGGCGCCGACCAACGACTACGCGCTCTTCTGCCTGGGACGCTGCCTTCAGCTGCTGGGCCGCCACGCTGAGGCCCGCAAGCCCCTGGCGCTGGCCGCCTGCCTACAGCCCGGCCGCCGTGACTACCGGGTCTACCGCGACCGGGCGCGGGCCCGGGCCGCCCAGCAGTTCGGCGAGTAGCCGACAGCCCCGCCGCAGGGGTCTTGGGGGCTGACTTGTCCTATGGGCAAGTGAGCCCCCAAAACCCCGCCGCGCGCAGGCTCCAGGCTCTTCATTGCCCGTGGTTGGCATCCGTCACGGCCCGTCGCCGACGTCCGGGGCCAACGCCGGCTCGCGGCCTAAGTCCAACCTAAAGCCTGAGTCTGGCCGTTCACCAACCCTCGGAAGCGGTGCTACCCTGGATATCACAGCTTTCCGGCCGGGCGTTCCCGGTGCAGTACCTCGAAAGTGGGCGCCCGCCCGCTTTTTTTATGAGATTGATGGAGGAGACAGTGACAGCCCTACAGACCGAGATCGAAGCCAGGCTCGCCGGCGTCGAGCCTGAGGTCGAGGTGCTGCTGGCGGAGACAACGGGCCCGCCCGCCCCGACCCTGCGCCTGTTCATCGACCACCCGGACGGCGTGAACCTCGCCCTGTGCGAGCGGGTCTCCGGCCACCTCAACGAGTACCGCGACCGGTTCTCGCTGGAGGTTTCGTCCCCGGGCCAGGACCGTCCCCTGACCAAGCCCCAGCACTACACCCGTTTCCTGGGCCGCCGCGCGCGCGTTCGCCTGCGCGAGACGTCGGCTCCGCACACCGAGCAGGACACGAGGTGGGTGGTGGGCCACAAGCAGCTGACCGGCGAGCTGGTCGGCGCGTCGGAAAGCGACGTCACGATCGCCGCTCAGGACGGAGTCATGACGATTCCGTACGAGCAGATCGTCCGCTCAAACCTCGTACCCGGAGACTGAGTCCATGTCCAAGGAGATCGTCGAGGCCGTACGGGGCCTCGCAGCGGAGAAGAACATTTCATCCGAGAAGCTGATGGAGGCGCTCGAGGACGCTCTGCTGTCCGCCTACAAGAAGACGCCGGGATCAGCGCCGTACGCCCGCGTGGAGATGGACCGCGACAGCGGTGACTTCATCGTCTGGGAGCTGAAGATTCCGCCGGAGCTCGAGGAGCAGCTGCTCATCGAGGCGACGACCGATGCCCAGCCGACCGTCGACCCGGAGACCGGGGAGATGCGCGAGGCGCCGGAGCCGGAGATCGACCTCGAGAAGCTCAAGGAGTACGAGGACCAGATCGAGATCGAGGACGTCACCCCGCATGACTTCGGCCGGATCGCCGCGCAGACGGCCAAGCAGGTCATCCTGCAGCGGATCCGCGAGGCCGAGCGGGACATGATGTTCGAGGAGTACCGCGACCGCGTCGGCGAGCTGATCACCGGCATCGTCCAACAGTCCGACAGCCGCTACACGCTGGTGCAGCTGCGTGAGCGCGTCGAGGCGCTGTTGCCCAAGTCCGAGCAGGTCGACGGCGAGCGCTACGACCACTCGCAGCGGATCAAGGCGGTCATCAAGGACGTCTCCAACTCGACCAAGGGCCCCAGCATCATCGTCTCCCGGCGCGACCCGGAGCTGATCAAATCGCTGTTCGAGCTCGAGGTGCCGGAGATCGCCGACGGGCTGGTGGAGATCACCGGCGTCGCCCGCGAGCCTGGCTACCGCTCCAAGATCGCGGTCGTCTCGCACGTCGACGGCGTCGACCCGGTCGGCGCCTGCGTCGGCCCCCGCGGGTCCCGGGTGCGCATGGTCGTCTCCGAGCTCCGCGGCGAGAAGATCGACATCATCCCGTACAACGACGAGCCCGCCCGGTTCGTGGCCAAGGCCCTGTCACCCGCGCGCGTGCGCGAGGTGCTCGTCGACGACGCCGGCAAGCAGGCGACCGTGATCGTGCCGGACGACCAGCTGTCGCTGGCGATCGGCCGGGAGGGCCAGAACGCCCGCCTGGCCGCCCGCCTGACCGGGTGGCGCATCGACATCCGCTCGGAGACCGAGTTCGCGGCTGAGGAGGCCGAGCACGGCTACGAGGAGGAGGAGCTCCTCGGCCGATGCGCCGCCATCCTGTCCAACGGCCGCCGCTGCCCCAACGCGGCGCTGCCGGGGTCCCGGTACTGCGGCATCGAGGCCCATCAGGCGCTGGCCGGCAAGGACACCGACCAGGTCGAGCCGGACGTTCCCGCCAACGGCGGGCCGGCCGGCGAGGACGACGATGCCGGCGCCGCCGCACCTGACGGGGCAGGCCAGCAAGGGGCCTGAGAAGGGGCCCTACACTCACTACTGAATGAATAAGCGCGTCCACGAAATCGCCAAGGAACGAGGCCTTCAGCCGAAGGAGGTCCTGACGCGTCTGCGCGCGGCCGGGGTCGACGTGAAGGCCTCGTCCTCGTCGGTCGACGTCGACATCGCCAAGCGCATCCTCGGCAACGGCGACCGCGGTCCCTCCGCGCCCACCAAGCCGGAGCCGCCGACCGCCGCCCAGGCAGCGGCCGCCGCGGCGGCGCAGGCGGCCAAGGCCGCGGCCCCCGTGGCCGATCCCCGGCGCGGTGATCCCCGGCGGGGCATGCAACAGGCCAACGGCGGGCAGGCCCGCCGTCCGGCGGGACGCGGCCAGCAGGGCCAGTCCGGTCGCCGCCCGGCGGCCGCCGAGCGCGGACAGGGCCCTGCCGCCAGCGAGCGCGTCCAGGCGTCAGCCGCGCAGCGCGGCCAGACGGCGGGTGGTGGCCAGCGTGGTCAGGCTCAGGCGGGTGGTGGCCAGCGCGGTCAGGCTCAGGCGGGTGGTGGCCAGCGCGGTCAGGCTCAGGCGGGTGGTGGCCAGCGCGGTCAGGCTCAGGCGGGTGGTGGCCAGCGCGGTCAGGCTCAGGCGGGTGGTGGCCAGCGCGGTCAGGCTCAGGCGGGCGGTGGCCAGCGCGGTCAGGCCGCGGGCGACCGCGCCCAGGCCCCCGCGCGCGCTCAGGCTCAGAACCGGGAGCCGGCAGCCGGCGGTCGCAACCAGCCGGATCCAGCGGCCCGCGCCGAGGCCCCGGCCGGCGAGCGCACCCAGGCGCCGGCCGGCGGCGATGGGGCCCACAAGCGTCCCACCCGGGATTCACTGCAGGGCGAGCGGGCCCCCGGCAACGCCGGTGGCCGCCGCCGCGTCGTCATCGACTCCCAGGCCTCCCGCCGGGCCGGTCCCGGCGGACCGGGCGGCCCGGGCGGGCCGGCGACCAACCAGCCGCCGCGCCGCCAGCGACGCGGCCGGCGCCGGCGCGGCGTCTATGACGAAGCCGCCGAGTCGCAGCCGCGGGTCGCGGTCGCCGAGTCGACGGCGATCCAGGTCAACTCCGGCTCGACGGTCAAGGACGTCGCCGAGTATCTGGACGTCTCCACGTCGGAGATCATCAAGAAGCTGATGGGCCTGGGGGAGATGCGGACGCTGACCCAGACCCTGTCCGACGAGACGATCGAGGTGCTCGCCGCCGAGCTCAACAAGGAGGTCGAGATCGTCCACACCGAGGACGAGACGATCGCCGAGCCGGTGTTCGACGACGCCGAGGAGGATCTGGTTGAGCGGGCCCCGGTGGTGACGATCATGGGCCATGTCGACCACGGCAAGACGTCGCTGCTCGACGCCATCCGCGAGACGCGCGTGGCTGCGGGCGAGGCCGGCGGGATCACCCAGCACATCGGCGCCTATCAGGTCGACCACGGCGACCACAAGATCACCTTCCTCGACACACCGGGCCACGAGGCGTTCACCGCCATGCGCGCCCGCGGCGCCAAGGTGACCGACATCGCGGTCATCGTCGTCGCCGCCGACGACGGGGTGAAGCCCCAGACCCAGGAGGCCGTCGACCACGCCAAGGACGCGGGCGTGCCGATGCTGGTGGCCGTCAACAAGATCGACAAGGAGGGCGCGCAGCCTGATCGCGTGCGCGCCGAGATGGCCCAGCTCGGCCTGCAGCCGGTTGAGTGGGGCGGCGACACCGAGTTCGTCGACGTGTCGGCCAAGACCCGGGAGGGTCTCGACGATCTGCTGGAGACGATCATCGTCATGGCCGAGGTCGAGGAGCTCAAGGCCAATCCCGACGCCGCCGCGTCGGGCACCGTCATCGAGTCCAAGCTCGACCCCGGGCGCGGCCCCGTGGTCACCATCCTGGTCAGCCGCGGCACGCTCGAAGTCGGCGACGCCCTCGTCGCCGGCGCCCAATGGGGCCGCGTGCGGGCGATGAACGACTACCTGGGCAAGCGCATCGGTCAGGCGCTCCCGGGCGAGCCGGTCGAGGTCCTCGGCTTCAACGGCGTCCCGGAGGCCGGCGAGCACGTCCGGGTCGTCGAGCACGAGCGCCGGGCCCGACAGCTGGCGATGGAGCGCGAGACCCGCCTGAAGGCCGAGTCGCTGGCCCGCCAGAGCGGCAAGCGCGTCTCGCTGGAGAACATCTTCGGATCCGGCCTGCAGGAGCTCAACCTGGTCCTCAAGGCCGACGTCGCGGGCTCGCTGGAGGCGATCGAGGACGAGATCGCCAAGCTCCCGCAGGACGAGGTCTCGGTCAACGTCATCCGCCGCGCGGTCGGCGCCGTCACCGAGTCCGACGTCATGCTGGCCGCCGCCTCCGACGCGGTCATCCTGGCCTTCAACGTGCGGCCGGTCGGAGATGCCCGCGCCGCCGCCGAGCGCGAGGGCGTGGAGATCCGCTCGTACTCGGTCATCTACCGGGCCATCGAGGAGCTGCGCAGCGCCATGCAGGGCATGCTCGCGCCCGAGGAGGTCGAGGAGGCGCTCGGCACCGCCGAGGTCCGCCAGATCTTCCGCGCCTCGCGGGTGGGCACGATCGCGGGATCGCACGTCACCGAAGGCAAGATCACGCGCGGCTCGAAGGTACGCCTGGTGCGCGACGGCACGGTCATCTGGGATGGCGAGATCGCCAGCCTCCGGCGCTTCAACGAGGACGCCCGCGAGGTCGCCGCCGGCTATGACTGCGGCATCGTGTTGCGTGACTACGCCGACGTCAAGGAGGGCGACGTGCTTGAGACGTACACCACCCGTCAGGTCGAGCGCGAGCTCGCCTAGTACGGTGGCCGGCTCGGGCCGGTGGGGCGGCTCCAAGAGGTCTGATGTCCGACGGAGGATTCGTCGCCGTGCTGGTCATCGAGCTGCACTTCCCGGACGCAGGCAGCCTCAAGAGCAAGCGCAAGGAGCTGTCATCGATCAAGGCACAGCTGCGCACGCGCCTGGGAGTGGCGGTGGCGGAAACCGGGTATCAGGACCTCTGGCAGCGCGCGACGTTGACCGCAGCGATCACCGGCGGTTCGCTGCATCGGCTCTCCGCCGCGGCCGACGAGGTCGAGCGCTGGGTTCTGGCACGGTGTCCGGAAGGGGCCCGCGTGGAGCGGTTGATGGCGTCGGTGGAGGACCTGCGCGGATGAGGTCGCAGCGCGAACAATTGTGCGGAGGGTAGGATGCGCTCGAGCCGCATGCGCCGCGTCGACGAGGCCATGAGAGCCGTCCTCTCTGATGCGATCGCCAAAGATCTCAAAGATCCTCGCGTAGGTTTCGTAACCGTGACCGGTGTCCAAACGAGCCCTGATCTCCGGCACGCTCGCGTCTATGTGAGCGTGCTCGGCGACGAGGCGACCCGCACCGCCAGCCTCGACGGGCTGCGCTCGGCTCACGGCTACCTGCAGCGGCGGCTGGCCGCGGAGCTGACGCTCAAGCACACGCCCGCGCTCACCTTCGCGTACGACGAGTCCGTCGACCGCGGGATGCGCATCTCGCGGCTGCTCGACGAGACCGCGGGCGAGCAGGAAAACGCCCCCGCCGCGGAGAACGACACCGTCACCCACGGACGACCACGCCACTCAGGAGGAGACCATTGACCACGAACGGCGATCGTTCGTCCCGTGACCGCGTGCTGACCGAACTGCGCGAGGCGGACAAGCTCATCGTTGTCGCCCATGAGAACCCGGACGGCGATGCTCTCGGGTCACTGGTCGCGATGCAGGGAATCCTGAGCGCCATCGGCAAGGACTGTCTGATGTTCATCGCCGACCGCGACCTTCCGCTGCCGCAGGAGTACAGCTTCTTCCCGCTGGAGGGCCTGGTCTCCGATCCGCCCGCCGATGTCGAGGACCGGACGATCGTGTTCCTGGACTGCGGCAACATCGAGCGCAATCCGGCCGAGGCCTTCCGCCATCCCGGGGCGCGCATCCTCAACATCGACCACCACCACGACAACACCCACTTTGGGACCGTCAACCTGGTGGTGCCCGAGGCGTCGTGCACGGCCGAAATCATCTGGGACCTGATGAAGGAGCTGGGGGTGGTGCCGACCCTGACGGTGGCCGAGGCGCTGTACGTCGGCCTCATCACCGACACCGGCCGCTTCATGTACGAGAACACGGGCCGTCAGGCGCATCTGATGGCTGCCGATCTCATCGACGCCGGCGTCGACGTTCACCGGATCTACCGGCGGGTCTACGAGGGCTTGCCCTACGGCAAGCTCGCCCTGCTCGCCCGCGGCCTGGCCAATGTGCGGCGCTACGACGACGGACGTCTGACGATCACCGCGCTCTCGGCAGGCGACTTCAACGAGTCTGGCGCCGAGGAGAGCTACTCCGAGGGCGTGGTCGACCATCTGCGAGCGGTCGAGGGCACCCGGGTGGCCGCCCTGGTGCGCGACCGGATCAACGGTCCCAACGGTGTCTCGCCGGGGCGCAAGGTCTCGCTGCGGGCCGGTGACGACGGCATCGACGTCTCGGTCATCGCCCGCGCCCAGGGAGGCGGTGGCCACCGCCAGGCGGCGGGCTTCAGCACCGAGCTGTCCGACGACGAGCTGGTCCGCTTCCTGCGCGAGCAGCTCGCCGCGCAGCTGTAGCGCGCGGCCGGACGCCGCAGCCCATGCCCGCGGCCGCGTCCCCGCCCGGGGACTACGTGCTCCTCTACGACAAGCCCGCCGGAATGACCTCCCACGACGTGGTGGCCCGCGTCCGGCGGACGCTGCCCCGCAGGACGAAGGTCGGCCACGCCGGGACGCTGGACCCGTTTGCCACCGGTCTGTTGCTGGTGCTCGTCGGCCGTGCCACCCGCGCGCAGCGCTTCCTGATGGGGCTGCCCAAGCGCTACGAGGTGGTGGCTCGGTTCGGAGCGATCTCCACCACCGGCGATCCGGAGGGCGAGATCTCGGAGACCGGTCGGGTCCCGGCGGGACCTCTGGACCTGCCGGTGGGACGCGTGCGTCAGCGGCCGCCGGCGTACTCGGCGGTGAAGGTCGGCGGCCGGCGAGCCTACGAGCTGGCGCGGGCCGGCACGGTCCCGGAGCTGAGCGAGCGAGAGATCGAGGTCTACCGGTTCGAGCAGACCTGGCAGGAGGAGGACCGGCGCGCCTTCGTGATCGAGTGTTCATCCGGCACGTACGTGCGCAGCCTGATCGCCGACCTGGGGGATGCCTATTGCGAGGAGCTGCGCCGCACCCGGATCGGCGACTTCGACGTGGTCGACGCCGACCCTGAGCGGCCGGTCGGGCTCGCCGACGCGTTGGCGTTCCTGCCGGAGGTGCGGCTGGCCGGCGAGGACGCGCGCCGGGCGGCCCACGGCGCGCGGGTCACGGTCGGCCCGGTCGCCGCCATGACCGTCCGGCTCACCGATGAGGCGGGTCTGATCGCCCTGGCCAGGCCGGAGGGCGAGGCGGACCTGCGGCCGGTGGTGGGGTTCCGCGGATGAGCATCGCCCCGGAACGAGGTCCGAGGCCGAGTCCGAATACGCTTCGCGCCATGCAGGTGACGAAGCTGAGCGATGCCCAGCCTCGTCCGCGGCGCGTTGCCGTGGGCGAGTTCGACGGTGTGCACATCGGCCACCGCGAGGTGATCGCCGGCAGCGACACCGTCCTCACCTTCGAGCCCCATCCTCTGGCGGTTGTCCGCCCGGAGGCGGCGCCGCGGCTGCTGACGAGCTTCGACGCCCGGGTCGGGCTGATCGCCTCGCTGGGCGTCGAGGAGCTGGTGGTCATCCCGTTCGACGAGCATTTCGCCCACCAGAGCCCGCAGGAGTTCATCGACCACGTGCTCGTCGAGAGGCTGCGGGCCACCGACGTCTCGGTCGGCGAGAACTTCCATTTCGGCCACCGCGCCGCCGGCGATCCGGCGATGCTGGCCGCCGATCCGCGCTTCCGGACCCGGGTGGTGCCGCTGGTCGAGGTCGATGGGGAGGTCGTCTCCTCCAGCCGCATCCGCGGCCTGGTCGCCGCCGGCGACGTCAACCGGGCCAGCCACTTCCTGGGGGCGCCGTTCCAGATGCGCGGCGAGGTCGTCCCGGGCGACCGACGCGGTCGCGAGCTCGGCTTCCCAACCGCCAACATCGTCCCCGACGAGGCCCTCATCATCCCGGGCCACGGCGTCTATGCCGCCCGGGCCGACGGCGCGTGCGCGGCGGTCAACGTCGGCGTGCGGCCGACGTTCGGGACCGGACGGGCCGTTCTGGTGGAGGCCTACCTGCTCGATCGCGACGTCGACCTCTACGGCCAGGTCCTGCGCATCGACTTTCTCTCCCGCCTCCGGGGCGAGCGGCGGTTCGAGTCGGCCGAGGCGTTGGTGGAGCAGATGCGGCTCGACGTCGAGCGGACCCGCGAGCTGTGTCGCTGACGGCCTCTGCTACCCTCACCGGCCGCATGACTCTGACCCAGGAACGCAAGCAGGAGCTGATCGAGAAGTTCGGCGACAGCCCCACCGACACCGGCAGGACCGAGGTCCAGGTGGCGCTGCTGACCGAGCGCATCAACCAGCTGACCGACCACCTGCGCACCCACCGCAAGGACCACCACTCCCGGCGCGGGCTGCTCATGCTCGTCGGCCGGCGCCGGCGGTTCCTGGACTACCTCCAGCGTGAGGACCTCGAGCGCTACCGGTCGCTGATCCGCGAGCTCGGTCTGCGCCGGTGATCGAAGCCGGCACGCCGGTTCCGGAGTTCAGGCTCAAACGCGGGGACGGCAGCGACTTCACCCGCGCCGACCTCGAGGGCAAGACGACGGTGCTCGTCTTCTACCCGTTCGCGTTCAGCCCCGTCTGCACCGACCAGCTCAACCTCTATGAGGAGGTGCTCGGCGACCTGCACGAGCGCGGGGCGACCATGTACGGCGTCTCATGCGACGCCACCTACTCCCAGACGGCGTTTCGCGAGCACCTGGGGGTCACGATCGAGCAGCTGTCGGACTTCGAGCCCAAGGGCGCGGCATGCCGGGCCTTCGGCGTCTACCACGACGGCGGGTTTCCGCAGCGGGCGCTGATCATCGTCGGCCCGGACAACGTCGTCCAGTGGGCCTACCAGGCTCCGTCGCCGGGCGACCTGCCCGGGGCCAACCTCATCTTCGACGCCCTGGTCTGAGGCCCGCGTGGCGGAGCTCGGCTCGGCTCCGGTCCCGGGCCCGGCGGAGGACGACCACGTCCGCCGGGCTCCCGGCGCGGACGCCCGGCTCGTCATCGTCTACGCGGACTTCGAATGCCCGTTCTGCGCCGCCCTCCATCTGAGGCTGGAGCGGCTCCCGCTGACCGTCGTCTTCCGCCATTTCCCGGTCCGCTCCAGCCATCCCCGCGCCTGGCCGGCGTCGTGCGCCGCCGAGGCGGCCGCCCTGCAGGGCCGCTTCTGGGAGATGCACGACGCCCTGTTTGCCGACCAGGCCCGTCTCGAGGACCCTCACCTCTGGGCCCGGGCCGATCAGCTGGGGCTCGATCTCGACCGCTTCGAGGCCGACCGCCGCAGCGACGGGGTGCGCGAGCGGGTGCAGCGGGACTTCCGCTCCGGCGTGCGCGCCGGGGTCGTCACCACGCCCACCCTGTTTGCGTGGGAGGGGGAGGGGGCGGCGCAGGTCGACATCGCGACGCTTGAGTCTGCCGCTGGGTGACGGGACTACCCGGTCGCCGACGGCTCGACGTGCTCCAGGTCCTCGATCGTCGGCCGCTCGCCCCGCAGCGGCCGCTCCGTGCCCGGCGGGCTCAACGCCGACCGGACGAGGTCGAGCTGGCGCATGGCCACGTCCGGGGCGACGTGCTGGAAGGAGCGGACGGCCTCGCACACGCCCTTGACCATCATCACCACGTCGACGGCGCTGACGTCGGAGCGGACCGCCCCGGCCGCCTGCGCGCGCTGGAGGAGGGCCTCGATGACGCTGAGCAACTCGGTGTGGGCGGCGCGGATCTCGGCGTTGGCCATCCAGGTGTCGGCGAGCGCGTCGAACAGGGCGCGATCGATCTGCGAGCGGGTGACTGACTGATCAATCAGCGCGAACAGGGCCTCGCCCGGGTCATCGGCCTCCAGCGCCGCCCGGCCCCGGCTGATCGACTCGTTGATCCGCTCCACGACGATTGCGGCGATCAGATGCTCCTTGGTGGGGAAGTTGCGGAACAGGGTTCCGCGGCCGACGCCCGCCTGGTGAGCGATCTCGCCGACCCCCACATCGAGCCCGCGCTCGCAGAACATCTCGGTCGCCGCGTCGAGGAGCCGTCGCCGGTTGCGCTCGGCGTCGACGCGCCTGGTCCGGCCCGTGCCGTCCTCCATGATCTGCGCATTGTCCTCGCTTCCGGAGAGGGGCGCATCGCCGACCGGTGGGGGTGACACGAGCCGCTGCCTCCTCACGCCCGTCTCAGACCGCCGGGACCGGGGCGGTGGCGGAGGCCGCGACCGCCTGCTCGACCTCCCGGATGTCGCGACGGCGCAGGCCGAACGTCAACAGCACGACCCCCAGCGCCAGCATGATCCCCGCGGCCAGGAACGCGACGTGGTAGCCGGAGACCCGGGCGGCGAACACGTCGGCCGTGCTCGTCCCGTGCAGGACGCTCGATGCCTGGCTGGCCGCCAGCGTCGACAGGATCGCCAGCCCCAGCGAGCCACCGACCTGCTGAGCGGTGTTGAACAGCCCGGAGGCCAGACCGGAGTCCTCGCGCTTGACGCCGCTGGTCCCCAGCAGCGTGATCGGCACGAACGCCAGCCCCAGGCCGATGCTCATCGGCATCAGGCCGACCAGCAGGTTGCCGAGATAGCGACCGTGCACGGGCAGTTGGGTCAGCACCAGCATGCCCGCGGCCGCGATGGCGATGCCCACCGCGCCGACGTTGCGCACGCCGATCCTCCGGATGAGCTGCTGGGCGATACCGGCACCGATCATGATCCCCAGCGTCACCGGCAGGAACGCCAGGCCGGCGCGCAGCGGGCTGTAGCCGAGGATCTGCTGGACGTAGAGGGAGGCGAAGAAGAACATCCCGAACATCCCGGAGGCGACGAGCAGCAGCACGGTGTCGGCCACGGTCAGCGCCCGGATCCGGAAGATGCTCAGCCGCACCAGCGGGGCGCTCGAGCGGCGCTCGATCGCCACGAAGGCGGCCAGCAGCCCGAACGCGAGCACCCCCAGTCCGAGTGTCCGTGCCGAGCCCCAGCCGTAGGCCTGGGCCTTGACGATCGCGTAGACGAGCACCACCAGTCCGCTGGTCACCGTGACCGCGCCGGCCAGATCGAACGTGCGCCGGGCCACCGCCAGGCGCGACTCGGCCACGTAGCGCAGTGCCAGCATGACCGTCGCCACCCCGACCGGCACGTTGACGAAGAACACCCACCGCCACGAGGCCACGTCGGTCAGCACGCCGCCGACGAGCAGCCCGACGGCGGCGCCGCTGGCGGCGATCGCGCTCCAAACGCCGAGCGCGCGAGTGCGCTTTCTTCCGTCGGTGAACGTGGTGGTCACGATCGACAGCGCCGCCGGCGAGACGAGCGCGCCGCCGAGGCCCTGGAGCGCGCGTCCGGCGATCAGCATCCCGGACGTCTGGGCCAGGCCGTTGAGCAGGGACGCCGCCGAGAACAGGACGACGCCGGCCACGAACAGCCGCTTGCGGCCGAGCAGGTCGGCGGCGCGGCCGCCGAGCAGCAGGAAGCCGCCGAACACCAGGGTGTAAGCGTTGACGATCCACTGGAGGTTGGCGGCGGAGAAGTGGAGGCCGCGCTGGACCGACGGCAGGGCGATGTTGACGACCGACGCGTCGAGCACGACCATGAACTGGGCCAGGCAGGCGATCACCAGCACCAGCCATGGATTGACGGCGCGTGATCGGCGGGCGGGGGATTCGCCGGTGAGGACGTCGCTCATGTTGCTCCTATCCGGGTCTAGGAAGGATGTGGACCTCTCGGTCCGCTTACCGTAGCACAACCGGACCGTCGAGTCCGGTTAATTTCCCGCTAGCATCATCGAGCGTTCGGAACGAAGAGAGAAACGAAAAGTCCGCCGACCGAAGGGCGGAGAAGAAGGGAATTGAATATGTCTGACGCCGTTTCGCGCGTGTCCGTCGAGATCGAAGGCAAGGAGATCTCGTTCGAAACGGGGAAGCTGGCCAAGCAGGCCTCCGGCGCCGTGGTCGTCCGGGCGGGGGACACGATGGTCCTGTGTACCGCGACCGCGGGCAACCTCCGCGACGTTGACTTCCTGCCCCTCACGGTCGACGTCGAGGAGCGCATGTATGCCGCCGGGAAGATCCCCGGCTCGTTCTTCAAGCGCGAGGGCCGCGCGGGGGAGAAGGCGACGCTCTCGGCGCGCCTCATCGACCGCCCCATTCGCCCCTTGTTCCCGAAGGGCTGGCGGTATGAGACCCAGCTGGTGGCGATGCCGATGTCGGTTGATCACGTCAACCCGTACGACATGCTCGCCATGAACGGCGCGTCCGCCGCGCTGATGGTCTCCCACATCCCGTTCCCGGCGCCCGTCGGCGCCGTGCGCGTGGGCAAGATCGACGGCAACTTCGTGGTCAACCCGGACGAGGAGGATCTGCTCGAGAACACCGACCTCGACCTCATCGTCGCCGGCACCGAGGAGGCGATCCTCATGGTCGAGGCCGGGGCCAACGAGATCCCGGAGGCCGAGATCCTCGACGCCCTCGACATCGCCCACGAGAACATCAAGAAGCTGTGTGCCGCCCAGCGCGAGCTGGCCGAGAAGGCCGGCAAGGAGAAGATCTCCGTCGAGATCCCCGGCGTGCACCCGGAGCTCTATGAGCAGGTCAAGGCCTCGCACGGGGCCGCGCTCGACGAGGCCACCTCGGTCGTCGACAAGCTCGAGCGCCAGGCGGCCACCGCGGCGGTCATGGAGCAGATCCTGGAGCAGTACTCCGGCGACCCGGAGTCCGAGACGTTCGCCGAGTACCGGGTCAACGCCATGCGCGCGTTCGAGAAGCTGGAGAAGACGCTGATCCGCGAGCGGATCGCCGTCCAGAAGAAGCGTCCGGACGGCCGGAGCGCCGAGGAGATCCGGCCGATCTCGATCGAGGTCGACGTCGCTCCGCGCACGCACGGCTCGGCGCTGTTCACGCGGGGCCAGACCCAGGCGTTCAGCGTCGTGGCGCTCGGCACCACGCGTGAGGAGATGCGCCTGGACACGCTCGGTCTGGAAACGACCAAGCGCTACTTCCACCACTACAACTTCCCGCCGTTCAGCGTGGGCGAGGCCGGTTTCATGCGCGGCCCCAAGCGCCGCGACATCGGTCACGGCGCGCTTGCCGAGCGGGCGCTCGTCCCGGTCATCCCCGGCCAGGAGGAGTTCCCGTACACGATCCGCGTCGTCTCGGACATCCTGGAGTCAAACGGCTCCAGCTCGATGGCCAGCGTCTGCGGCTCGACCCTGTCGCTGATGGACGCCGGCGTGCCGATCAAGGCGCCGGTGGCGGGCATCGCCATGGGCCTGATCAAGGAGGGTGACGACTACATCATCCTCACCGACATCGCCGGCGTCGAGGACCACCTCGGCGACATGGACTTCAAGGTCGCCGGCACGCGGGACGGCATCACCGCCCTGCAGATGGACATCAAGATCACCGGCGTGACGTTCGAGATCATGCGCGACGCCCTCGCCCAGGCCCAGGTTGCCCGCGATTTCATCCTCGGCAAGATGGGCGAGGTCATCGACCAGCCGCGGTCCGAGCTGTCCAAGTACGCCCCGGGCATCGCCTCCATCCAGATCGATCCGGAGAAGATCGGCCTGCTGATCGGCAAGGGCGGCGAGACGATCCGGGCGCTCCAGGAGGAGTTCGAGTCCCAGATCGACGTCAACGACGAGGGCATGGTGCTCGTCTACGCCGCCGATCGCGAGCGCGGCGACCAGCTGATCGACCGCATCCGGGCGATGACCAAGGAGGTCGAGGTCGGCGACGAGTTCACTGGCAAGGTCGTCAAGACGACGACATTCGGCGCCTTCGTCGAACTGTCGAAGGGCACCGACGGCCTGCTCCACATCTCCAATGTGGCACCGGGCCGCCGCATCGCCACCGTCGAGGAGGTCCTCAACAAGGGCGATGAGGTGTCGGTCAAGGTGGTCGAGGTCGACCGGGAGCGCGGCCGCATCGGCCTGCGGCTCACCGACGACCCGGAGATCCAGGGCAAGAATCCCGAGGAGCTCCAGGCCATCGCTGCCGCCGAGAATGGCGGCCAGCGCCGTGAGCGCGGCGAGCGCGGCGGGCGTGAGGGCGGACGGGATCGTGATCGTGGCCGGGGCCGCGACCGAGATCGCGATCGTGACCGTGATCGCGATCGTGACCGTGATCGCGACCGCGGCCGGGTGCGCGACCGCGACCCGGATCGCCCCCGCTCGTAGTGCTCGAGCCGGCCAACGCCAGTTCCAGTGGGAGATCGCCCGGCGGGCGATCTCCCGAGGCCTGGCGATTGACCACACTTGACTCGGGCCTTCGGATCGTGACGGAGGCGATGCCCTCCGTCCGGTCCGTCTCGCTCGGCTTCTGGATCGGCACCGGGTCGCGGTTCGAGTCCGAGGACCAGGCGGGCCTGTCGCACCTGCTCGAGCACCTGCTGTTCAAGGGAACCGCCAAGTACGAGTCCCTGGAGATCGACCAGATCTTCGACGCCATGGGCGCCGAGCTCAACGCCGGCACCGGCAAGGAGACGACGTCGGTCTACGCCCGGGTCATCGACCAGCATCTCGATGACGCGTTCGACGTCATGGCCGACATGGTGTTCCGGCCGGCGCTGCGCGACATCGACTCCGAGCGGGAGGTGATCCTGGAGGAGATCGCCATGTACGAGGACGACCCCCAGGAGAAGGTGTTCGACATGCTGGGGGAGGCGGTGTTCGGCGACGACCCGCTCGGCCGCGCCATCATCGGCCGGGCGAGCGTCATCTCCGGCACGCCGGCGGAGCAGATCGCCGGCTTTCACCACGCCCGCTACCGGCCGGGCAACATCGTCATCGCCGCCTCCGGCGCGGTCGACCACGACCGCTTGGTCGCGCTCGCGCGCGAGCGCGCGAGCGCCCCACCCAACGGCGGCCCGGAGGCCGCCCGGCGCGGGGGGCCCTCCAGCCTGCCGGCAACGCCGGGCCGGCGGTTCGAGCGCAAGGACACCGAGCAGTACCACGTCTGCCTCGGCGGGGTGGGGCTGTCCCGCCACGACGACCGGCGCTTCGCGCTGCGGGTGCTCGACACCATCCTCGGCGGCACGTCGTCGTCGCGCCTGTTCCAGGAGGTGCGCGAGCGCCGGGGCCTGGCGTACGCGGTCTACTCGTTCACCAGCGCCTACCAGAACATCGGCCAGATCGGCGTGTACGTGGGCACGCGCGCGGACAACCTGGTGCAGGCCATGTCGGTCGTCGGCACCGAGCTGCGCCGCTTCCGGTCCGAGCCGGCCACCCCGGACGAGCTCTCCCGGGCCAAGGAGAACCTCAAGGGCCGCGTCGTGCTGGCGCTCGAGTCCACCGGCGCGCGGATGAACCGGCTCGGCTCCGAGACGCTGGCCGGCGCGCCGCTGATGCCCATCGACGAGGTGATCGAGCGCATCGACGCCGTCACCCTCGACGACCTGGTGGGACTGACCGAGGAGCTGTGGGACCCGGAGCGCCTGTCGGCCGCCGGGACCGGACCGGAGCGGGAGCGGTTCGACCAGGGTCTGGCCAGGGTGGCGCCGGCGTTCGCCCAGGCGCCGCTGGCCAGAGGCTGATCGCTGATGGCCGAGCCCATCCGGGTCGTCGTCGCCGGTGCCGCCGGGCGCATGGGGGAGACCGTGTGCCGGGCGGTCCAGGGCGCCGATGACATGGAGCTGGTCGGCCGGGCCGACCCCCAGCTCGACACGTCCGTTGCCGACACGCTCACCGCCGAGCCCGACGTGCTCGTCGACTTCACCGTGCCGGACACGGCGCTGGCGAACGCGCGGGAGGCGGCCCGCGCCGGCGTCCACGTGGTGATCGGCACCACCGGCTTCGACGTCGACGCGCTCGAGGAGCTGCGCCGCTGCCCGGCGAACATCTTCGTCGCGCCCAACTTCGCGATCGGCGCCGTGCTGATGATGCAGTACGCCGCCGACGCCGCCCGTCACATGGCCCGCGCCGAGATCATCGAGCTCCACCACGACGGCAAGGTCGACAAGCCGAGCGGCACGGCCGCGCGGACCGCCGAGCTCATGCGCCAGGCCTCCGGCGGTCAGCAGGAGATCCCCATCCACTCGGTGCGCCTCCCCGGGCTCGTCGCCCATCAGGAGGTGATCCTCGGCGATGTCGGCCAGACGCTCACCATTCGTCACGACTCAATCGACCGGGAGTCGTTCATGCCGGGCGTGCTGCTCGCGGTGCGCCGGGTGGGGACGCTGACCGACTCGCCGGTTGTGGGGCTGGAGAAGCTCCTCTCGTAGCGGCGATGCCCGCCTGGCCGGGACCATCGTTTCGCCTCAGCCTCGTCCCGATGGTGGTCGCCGACGACGAGCGGCGGTACGTCGCCGCCAACCCCGCCGCTTGCCTGCTGCTGCGGCTGCCGGAAGCCGAGGTCCTGACGCGGCGCATCGACGACCTGACCCCGGTCGAGGATCGCGAGCAGATGGACGCCATGTGGCGCGCGTTCCTGGACGAGGGGACGCAGCGGGGCAGGTTCGACCTGCGCATGCCCGACGGCCCCCGCCTCCGGGTCGAGTACAGCGCGACCGCCAACATCGAGCCGGGCCGGCACCTGTCGATCCTCCTGTTCCCGCCTGGCGATGTGGAGCTGGAGCCGCGGCGGCCGTCCGCCGAGGGGCTCCTGCTGACCGACCGCGAGCGGGAGGTGCTGGGCATGGTGGCGATGGGAATGGGGAGTACCTGGATCGCCTCGGCCCTCGGCGTCTCGCCATCGACCGTCGAGACCCACGTCCGCCACTGCCTGGAGAAGCTAGGCGCCCGCAACCGCGCCCACGCGATCGCCCTCGGCCTCCGCATCGGGGAGATCAGCCTCGACCTCGAGCTCAGCCGGCGCTGACCGCCGCTCCCCGATTTTGGGGATGGACGTTCCGCCGGCGCGCCGGAAGAATCACCGGATCCTGGATGTCTGCACCATCACGCGGGGCGACGAGGCGACCGTGTTCTTCGACGGCGAGCTCGATCTCTTCACCGCGCCGGCACTCGAGCGGGAGCTCACGCGAGAAGAGCTGAGCGACGCGCGCTCCGTGATCGTCGACCTGGAGCGCGTCGACTTCGTCGACCTGAGCGGTCTGCGCCCCATCGTCTCCCTGGCGCTCGCGGAGCGGCCCGGCGTCCGGGTGGCCATCACCACCGGCTCCGAGACCGGTGCGCAAGCTGCTTGACCTGGCCGGCCTCGCGGGCCGCCTCGACGTGGTCAGTCCGGGCGGCACGCCTCGCTGACCTCGCGCCGCCGGGTGGGCGGTGTCATCTTCATTTCCAATGCCGGCCTCGCGTTCCGTACCGGAGCGCGCCACACGGCACAGGCCGCGAGCGACCGAGTCAGGTCCTACGCCTGCGGGCGGTTGGCCGCCGCGATCGCCGCTCGCGTCAACCCCACGTACCAGTCGGTCACGTCCTCGCGCGGGACCTCCGGCTTCTTCAGCCACCAGTTCGCCAGCGCCTCGCCGGCGCCCACGACTGCCTCGGCGATGCCCTCGGCCGCGGGCGGCGGCAGCCCGGACCGGGCGGCGCCGTCGCCGTCCTGCGGAGCCCCCTCCAGCATGCGCCGGACCTCGCCGACGATCTGGGAGCGCAGCTGGGCCACCTGGTCGGCGATCGGCTGGCGCGCGGTGAGCTCTCGAAACAGTACGGTCCAGCCGTCGCGATGCTCCTCGACGAAGCCCAGGAACTCGCCGATGACCGCTCGGAGGCGGCCGGAAGGGCCGTCACTGCGATCGGCGCCGATCAGCCGCTCCACCAGCTCCCCGCCGGTGCGCTCGATGTAGGCCACGTACAACCCCTCCTTGGAGCCGAAGTAGGCGTAGAGCATCGGCTTGGAGACGCCGGCCAGCTCGGCGATGCTGTCCATCGAGGCCCGGTCATAGCCGCCCTCGGCGAACACCTGGCCGGCCACGCGCAGGATCAGCTGCTCGCGCAGCGAGCGCGGCATCCCCTGGGTTCCCGCGCGGGGCTGCGAGCCGCGACCCCGCCCGGAAGTTGTTGCCTGGCGTTGCGACAACTCGTGTAGGAATCTACCCAACTGGATATTACTCATGAGTAGGACATATGCCTGAGAGAGGAGCCAGACCCAACGTCCACCCGGTGCAGCGGCGGGTCCTCGACGCCCTGGCGGCGCTCAGCTCGCCGCTGCTGGTCGACGATTACCTGGAGCTGATCAACCCGCTGTGGTCCACGCGTGAGCTGCGGGGCCGCGTCGAGGAGATCAACCACGAGACCAGGGACGCCGCGACCGTGCTGATCAAGCCCGGCTACAGGTGGGGCGGCCATGAGCCCGGCCAATATCTGCGGATCGGCCTTGACATCGAGGGGGTGCGCCACTGGCGCGCGTACTCGCTGACCTCCGATCCCCAGCGCCCCGACGGGCTGATCAGCATCACCGTCAAGAATGTCGACGAGGGCAAGGTCTCCCCGTACCTGGTCCGCCGCGGGCGGCCGGGCACGATCGTCTCTCTCGGCGGGGTCGAGGGTGGGTTCGTGCTCCCGGCCGAGCTCCCGGACAAGCTGCTGTTCATCAGCGCCGGCAGCGGGATCACGCCGATCATGAGCATGCTGCGCCACCTCGACCAGAGTGGCGAGATGGGCGAGGTCGTCCTCCTGCACTCGGCCCGGCACGCCGACGAGGTCATCTTCGGCGACGAGTTGCGCGAGCTGGCCCGCCGCCGGGAGCGCTTCGTCCTGCACGAGCAGCACACCGCCGAGCGCGGTCGGATGGGCCCCGGGGACCTCGACCGGCTGTGCCCGGACTGGCGGGAGCGCGACACCTACATCTCCGGCCCCAACGAGATGCTCGACGCGTTCTCCGACGCCTTCGACAGGGCCGGCATCCCGGAACGGCTGCACATGGAGCGCTTCCAGCCCAAGCTTGGGCTCGGCGACGGCGAGGAGGGCGAGGGCGGGACGATCAGGTTCCTCAAGTCCGGCGCCGAGGCCGAGTCCGACGGCGGTCAGCCGATCCTCGTCGCCGGCGAGGAGGCCGGGCTCGACCTGCCGTACGGCTGCCGCGAGGGGATTTGCCACACCTGCGTCGGCGAGCTGCGCTCCGGCCGTGTGCGCGACCTGCGCAACGGAAAGGTGTACGGCGAGGAGGGCGAGGTCATCCGTACCTGCATCAGTGCCCCTGAGGGACCGGTTGAGATCGAGTTGTAGACAGGCAACCCACGAGGAGAACCCATGACGACAGCCGTGCAGAATGGCAACGGGCGGGTCACCATGGCCGCGGTCGGCGCCTCCGAGAATCCGCTGCATCGCCTCACCCCGGAGCAGATCGAGGAGCTCGGGCAGAAATTCGATGAACTCCACGAGGAGGTCAAGGCCGACCTGGGCGACCGCGACGCCCGGTACATCCGCTCCATGATCGCTTTCCAGCGGCGGCTGGCCCTGATCGGCCGCGCCGAGCTCATCGCCTCGCGCTGGCGGATCCCGTGGCTGCTGGGGGCGAGCACCCTGGGCCTGGCCAAGATCCTGGAGAACATGGAGATCGGCCACAACGTCCTCCACGGCCAGTGGGACTGGATGAACGATCCCGTCATCAATTCCAAAGCCTGGGACTGGGACACGGCCTCGACCGCCGAGGCCTGGCGCCACTCCCACAACTTCATCCACCACACCTACACGAACATCATCGGCAAGGACCGAGATCTCGGCTACGAGATCATGCGGATCGACCCGGCGCAGCCGTGGCACCCCGTCTACCTGCTCCAGCCGATCTACAACATCGTGCTGGCGATGCTGTTCGAGTGGGGGGTGGCCGTCCACGACCTCAACTTCACGGCGATCCGGGCGGGCGAGAAGGACTCACAGCAGCTTCGCCAGGAGCTCAAGGGGATCGGCGGCAAGGCGCGCACCCAGATCACCAAGGACTACATCGCCTGGCCGCTGATCAGCGGCCTGGTCATGACCGCAATCGAGGCCGGCGTTCTGGCCGCCCGCCGCGGCGGCGAGAGCCGGGCACAAGGACTGGGTCGCCGCGCGCGCCGGGCTGCGCGCCGGGCGGCGCGCAAGTCAGGCAGCGACAGCCTGGTCTCCCAGCTGATCGCCCGGCGCTCGTTCCGCGAGCCGTTCACGCGCACCCTGACGGCCAACGTCGTCGCCAACATCATCCGCAACGTCTGGTCCTACGCGATCATCTTCTGCGGCCACTTCCCGGACCAGACGTACACGTTCACCCAGGAGGAGACCGAGAACGAAACCCGCGGCGGCTGGTACGTGCGCCAGCTCGTCGGCGCCGCCAACATCGACGGCGGTCCGCTGTTTCACGTCATCAGCGGCAACCTCGGCTATCAGGTCGAGCATCACCTGTACCCGGACATGCCGAGCACCCGCTACGGGGAGATCGCGCCGAAGGTCCGCGAGATCTGCGAGCACTACGGGCTGCCGTACAACAGCGGGCCATTCCACCGGCAGCTCGGCATGGTGCAGCGGACGATCCTCCGTCTCGCCTTCCCCGGTGGCAAGCCGCGGCCCAAGCCGGGGCCGTACACGGGCCCGCCGTACCGGGGCAAGGGCGAGGAGAACGCCCCGGACCTCGGGAAGGCCGCCTGAGGCCGGACGCCGTCGCCGATGCTGCCCTCACCGGGTGGTTTCGGCGATAGCGTCGACCGCCAGCAGCTCCAGCCGGTTGCCCCACGGGTCCTCGGTGAAGAAGCGCCGAAAGCCCGGGAGCCGGTGGTCCCAGGTGACCGGCGCCCCGGCTCCCTCCAGGCGCGCCGCCAGCATCCCCAGCCGGCGCAGGGTCACCCGCAGCGCCGGGTGAGCCTTGCGTGCCGGCACAAACCCGGCGTCGACGCCGACGTGCAGTTGCGCGCCGTCGAGGGCAAACCAGACCCCGCCGGCACCCCGCAGCTCGGCCGGCTTGTCCATCTCCGGCAGTCCGAGCAGGTCGCCGTAGAAGCGCCGGGCCGCCGCCTCGCAGCCGGGAGGGGCGGCCACCTGGACGTGGTCGAGCGCCGGCGCGGTCCGGTCGGCGGACCTCATCGCTGATGCCGCCCCTTCCGGTCGGCGGACCTCATCGCTCGTGCCTCCGATACGGTTGCGACCGCATGCCACTCGAAATTAGCGCCGTTCGCAGCCGCCGTGATCTTGTCGACTTCGTCGGCCTCCCGTTCCGTCTCCACGCCGGGACGCAGTGGATCCCGCCGCTCAAGCTCGAGCGCTACCTGTTCCTCACCCGCAAGCTCAACGCGTTCTTCACCCACGGCGAGGCCGAGTACTTCCTGGCCCACCGCGACGGACGGGTGGTGGGACGGATCACCGCTCAGCTGGACTTCGACTTCAACCAGTACCACGGGAGCCGCTGGGGGATGTTCGGCTTTCTGGAGTTCGAGGACGACCAGGAGATCGTCGACACGCTCCTCGCCGCCGCCGAGGCGTGGTGCCGGTCGCGCGGGTGTGACCGAATGGTCGGCCCCATGAACTTCCAGATCAACGACGAGGCCGGCGTCCTGATCGAGGGCTTCGAGCGCGAACCGCTCATCCGCGAGCCGTGGAACCCACCGTACTACCAGGCCCGCTACGAGCAGGCCGGCCTGAGCAAGGCGATGGACCTGTTTGGGTGGGACCTGTCGATCAACGACCGCGAGCACCTCAATCCGATCCTGCCCCGGATCGCCGAGCGGGCCCGCACCCGCCACGGGATCACCATCCGCAAGATGGAGCGGCGCCACCTCCGGCGGGAGATGGATGAGTTCGCCAAGGTCTACAACGCCGCCTGGTCACACAACTGGGGCTTCGTGCCCTACTCCAAGGCCGACCTCGACGCCTATGCGATCGACATGCAGCTCGTCTACTCGCGCGAGTGGTTCATGATTGCCGAGCAGGACGGCAAGACGGTCGCGATGGCGATCACCATCCCGGACGTCCACCAGATCTACAAGAAGATGCAGGGCCGGCTGCTGCCGCTCGGCTGGTGGTACTACCTCAACCGGGGCCGGATCATCGACCGCGTACGCGTCGGCTTTCTCGGCGTGCTCCCTGAGTACCAGCACACCGGCGTCGCCGCCGCGCTGTACCTGGAGCACTTCGACACCGCGGCCCGCAGCCGCCAGAAGCAGGGCGAGGCCAGCTTCATCCTGGAGGTCAACACCTCGATGAACCGCGGTCTGGAGGCGATGGGGGGGCGCCTGGTCAAACGCTGGCGCGTCTACGAGCGCCTCCTGGACCCAGCGGCCAAGCCGTCGGCGCCCGCCAAGACGCATGCCTGACCCACAGCGGTCCGGCCGTGAGCGATAATGCGCCGGATGGAGTTGAACCTGGGCGCGATCCTGACCGCGATGGTCACCCCCTTCGACGAGCGCGGCAACGTCGACGAGGAGGCGGCGGTGCGGCTCATGCACCACCTCGTCGAGCATGGCTCCGACGGGCTCGTCATCTGCGGGACGACCGGCGAGTCGGCGACGCTCGACGACGCCGAGCACCTGGGCGTGATCGAGCTCGCGGTCCAGGAGATGCGCGGAACGTGTCCGATCGTCGCCGGGGTGGGCTCCAACGACACCCGGCACGCGGTCACGCTGACCGAGCGGGCGACCGCCATCGGCGCCGACGCCCTGCTGTCGGTCAACCCCTATTACAACCGGCCGAGCCGCCGCGGGATCGTCGCCCACTTCCGCGAGGTCGCGCGCGCCACCGACCTGCCGATCGTGCTCTACAACATCCCGCAGCGAACCGGCGCGGACATGCCCAACGACCTCCTGGCCGAGCTGGCGCAGCTGGACCACATCGCCGCGGTCAAGCAGGCCAACCACGCCAACCTGGCCAGGATCGACGGCCTGGCGATCTACGCCGGCAACGACGACATGCTCGCCGACGTGCTCGACATGGGGGAGGCCGGCGGGATCCTGACCGGCAGCCACATCTTCGGCGAGGAGATGCACCGGATGGTCGACGAGCCGGAGCATCGGCGCGAGATCGACGCCTCGCTCCAGGACGTCTACCGCGATCTGGCCGTCGCCCCGGCGGCCTGCAGCCTGAAGGCCGCGCTCAATCTGATCGGCGTGCCCGTCGGTAAGCCCCGCCTGCCGTACGTCGAGCTCGACGCCGACGAGCTCGCGGTCGTGCGCACGATGCTCGAGCGCCACGGCATGTTGGCCGCCGCCCGGTGAGTAGCACTCTGCGCGTCCTGCCGCTCGGCGGCCTGGGCGAGATCGGCAAGAACATGACGGTCGTGGAGTATGAGGACCGGATCGTCGTCGTCGACACCGGCCTGCGCTTCCCCACGGCCGACATGCTCGGCATCGACCTGGTGCTGCCGGACTTCTCGTATCTGCGCGAGCGCGCGGATGACATCGAGGCGATCGTCATCACCCACGGTCATGAGGACCACCTCGGCGCGCTGCCCTGGGTACTGCGAGAGCTCGGCGGCGAGACCGGGCTGCCGGTCTACGGCGGGCCGCTGACCGTCGCCATGGCTCGCTCCAAGCTCGACGAGCACAACCTGCGCGATGTCGACATCGACGACCTGCCGACCGGGGAGGAGATGTCGCTCGGTCCGTTCACGCTGGAGCTCATCCACATGACCCACTCGATCCCGGACTCGTGCGCGGTGGCGCTCGGAACCGAGCTGGGGACGGTGCTGCTGACCGGCGACTACAAGTTCGACCAGACGCCCGTCGACGGCCCGCCCGCCGATGTGTCCCGGTTGGCCGAGCTCGGCTCCGAGGGGGTGCTGCTGCTCTGCGGCGACTCCACCAACGCCGACCGTCCCGGGTTCTCGCCGTCGGAGCGAGGCGTGGGGCCGCACCTGGAGGAGGTGTTCGCCCGGGCCGAGGGCCGGATCATCGTCACCAGCTTCGCGTCGAACATCCATCGCGTCCAGCAGGTCGTCGACGCTGCCGCCGCCCTCGGACGCAAGGTGGCCCTCGTCGGCCGGTCGATGCGCAAGAACGTCAACATCGGCCGCTCCCTCGGCCACATCGAGCTCCCAGACGGATTGCAGATCCAGCCCCACGAGGTCGAGGACTGGCCGGATCACAAGGTCGTCGTCATCTCGACCGGTTCCCAGGGCGAGCCGCTGTCGGCGCTGCGCCGCATGGCCTACAACGACCACCGCCAGATCAGCCTGCGCCGAGGCGACACGGTCGTGTTCTCGGCGACGCCGATCCCCGGCAACGAGCGGGCGGTCAACGAGACCGTCGACCGGCTCTACCACATCGGCTGCCAGGTGATCACCCCGCGCGAGGCGCCGATCCACGCCTCCGGGCACGGGTTCGCAGAGGAGCTCAAGCTCATGCTCAACCTCGTGCGCCCGCGCTACGTCATGCCGATCCACGGCGATCACAAGCGGATCCACCTGCACGCGCAGCTCGCCGACGCGGTCGGCATCCACCCGGAGGCGGTCTTTCAAGCCGAGAACGGACTCCCGGTCGAGATCGACGGCTCCGGCGCGCGGCTCGGCGAGTCCGAGCCGGCGGGGATGATCTTCGTCGACGGGGTCGACATCGGCGACCCGGCCGACGTGGCGCTACGCGACCGGCGGATGCTCTCAGCCGACGGGATCTTCATCGTCGTCGCCACCGTCTCCGAGCAGACCGGGGAGTCGGTCGTCCCGCCGGAGGTCATCTTCCGCGGCGTCCCGTTTGTCGAACAGGCCGACGAGCTGGTGTCCGACATTCGCGCCGAGGTCGAGCGCTCGCTGAGCGTCGCCGCCCAGGAGGGCGTGCGTGAGATCGACGTGCTCCAGCAGAACCTGCACGACGACCTGGCGGCGTTCGTCTACGACCGGTTGCGGCGGCGGCCGATGGTCCTGCCGGTGGTCGTCGAGGTCTGATCGGCGTCGCCGACGGCGACCGCCGCCGGCCGGCCGCTGAGGGGGATCCGGATGACGAAGCGGGTTCCATGTCCATCCTCAGGCACCTCGTGAGCGACGGTGCCGCCGTGCGACTGCGCCACCGACCGGACGATGGCCAGGCCGAGCCCGGAGCCCTTGCCGCCGTCGCGCCCTCCGCGCACGAAGCGCTCGAACACCCGGCCGGTCAGCGCCGGCGGAATCCCCGGGCCGGAGTCCTGGACGATGATGACCGCCTCGTCGTCACCCGCGCGCGTCGAGGCCTCCACCCGCGTGCCCGGCGGCGTGTGGCGCACCGCGTTCTCGAGCAGGTTGAGGATCAGGCGGTGCAGCTCGTCGCGCACCCCCTCGACCACGACGGGCTCAGCGCTGAGCGACAGCTCGTGGTTGTCGGCCATCGGCCCCAGCTCGGAGGCCGCCTCGACCATGACCTCGGCCAGGTCGGTGGGGCGATGGGGCTGGACGCGGCGGGCGTCAGCCCGGGCCAGCAGCAGCAGGTCGCCGACCAAGCGCCGCATGCGGCGGGTCGAGCGCAGCCCCGCCTCGGCTGTCTCGGCCTGCTCGCCGGCGAGCTCCTCGGTCAGCAGCTCCAGGTTGGCCAGCACGCTGGTCAGCGGCGTGCGCAGCTCGTGGGAGGCGTCGGCGACGAACTCCCGCTGACGGTCGAGCATCATCTGGGTGTCGTTGCGGGCGGCGTCGAGGGAGGCGAGCATCCCCTCGAGCGTCCGGGCCAGCTCGGCGACCTCGTCCTCGGCCTCCGGGTGGGGGACGTGGAGGCTGGGATCCCGCGTGCGCTCGATCTCCCGGGCGGCGTTGGTCAACTCGACGATGGGCCTCATCGCCCGCGCCGAGACGAATAGCCCGGCCAGCAGGGCCAGGATCGTGCCGCCGAGGACGCCGAGCGCCAGGAACACCTCGACGCGGCCGAGGGTGTGCTCCACCAGGTCGAGCGGGACCGCGTAGAGCAGGGTCACCGTGCCGATCGGCCTGACGTTGAGCTGGCGGACGGCGACGCGGTAGCCGGACTGCTCGTAGGAGCCGGAGGTGGCGTCGGGGGCGTAGGAGAACAGCCCGTTCGTCACCGGCGCCTTGGCCCCCCTGATCCGGATCTTCTCCTGGGTCCCCAGCAGGGCGCCGTCGTTGGAGTCGAAGATGCGGATCTGGGCGTGCTCGGCGCCGGCGAAGTCGACGAGCGAGACCTTCGCCGACTTCAGGTTGAGGTACGTCCCGCCGGAGAAGGACAGCTTCCCGTTGAGCTCCGAGTCGAGCTGCTCGATGGCACTGTTCTGCTGGTCGTTGAACTGGGTGCGGACCTGCCGGTTGGTCAGGACGCCGACGATCACGGCAAAGCAGGCCAGGATGACGAACGTCAGCGCCGCGGAACCGCCGGCCAGGCGCCAGCGGATCGGGACCGACCTATACGCGGAGTACGTAGCCCGCGCCGCGGATCGTATGGAGGAGCCGAGGCTCGCCACCGGATTCCAGCTTCCGTCGGAGGTTGGACACGAACACCTCGATCGTGTTCGTCATCGAGAACGGGTCATAACCCCAGACCTCGTCGAGCAGGCGTTGGCGGGAGATCACGATCCGCTCATTTCGCATCAGATATTCCAGCAGCTCGAACTCCCGCTGGGTGAGATCGACGTGGCGATCGCCCCGCATGACCTCGTGGGTGTCCGGGTTGAGCTTGAGATCGCCCACCGAGAGATTCGCCTGGCCCCGCGGCGGACGGCGGCGCAACAGAGCGCGCAGCCGCGCCAGCAGCTCCTGGCGCTCGAACGGCTTGACCAGGTAATCATCGGCGCCGGAGTCAAGCCCCTCGACGCGGGACTCCACCGCGTCCCGGGCGGTGAGGACCAGGATGGGGACATCGGCGTCCTGGTTGCGCAGGCGCTTGGCGACCTCGATCCCGTCCATGCCCGGCAGGCCGAGGTCGAGGATGACCAGATCCGGGAGGAAGGCGTGGGCACCGTCGAGGGCCGTGGGACCGTCGCCGGCCACGCGCACCTCGTAGCCCTCCATGCGCAGCGACCGCTGCAGGACCTGCGCGATGGCGTCGTCGTCCTCGACGACCAGGACACGGGGGGAACGCTCGAAATCGGCCACGCTGGTCGGAGATGGTACGGGCAGACCGCGCGATTGCTAAAAGCCCCTTACGAAAGCCTTCATCGGGCCCGGCTATGGCAGGAGCCGGGGCCTGGCCGTCGAAGCTGGCAGTTCGGAGATGGCCGCCGCCACCAAGACCCGTTCCAAGCCGAAGTCGAAGCCCAGGCGCCGCACGCCGCCGCCGCGGGCGCGCCGCTCGCTGCTGGCGAGCCGGCCCCGTCTTCCTGCGATCGCGCTCGAGCCCCATCACGTCGACATCATCGCTCTGGCGCTGATCGCGATCGGCATCTTCCTGGGCGGGGTGGCGTATCTGGGATGGGCCGGCGGCGCGCTCGGCAACGGGGGGGTGCGCGCGTTCCGATTCGTATTCGGCGCCCTCGGCTACGTCGTCCCCGTGACCCTGGTGGCGGCGGGGGCGCTCATCCTCATCCGCGAGGTGCGCCCGCCGGCACGCCCGCTGCGCACCGGCATCCTCTGCCTGGTTGCGGCGCTGACCCTGATGCTGGCCGCCGGGACGCTGGGGATCGGCCCCGGAGCGCTCTCGGCGCGCGAGTTCTGGCGCCCGGCATTGTTCGAGGCCCGCGGCGGGGTGCTGGGCCAGGCCGAGTTCTGGATCACCTCGCATCTGATCTCGTCGCTCGGCGCCGACATCCTGGCCGTGTTCCTGTTCTTCGCGGGGTCGATCCTCGTCACCGGGGCGACGCTGGCGGGCGTGGTGAGGGCGACCGGCGCGGGGGTCGTCGGCACCGGCCGGGCCGTCCGGCGCTCCACCGACACCCTGAGCGGCGCGATGGCCCGGCGGCCGGCGACGGCGGCCGCACGCTCCGCGACGGCGTCGCGCATCGCGGGGGCGGATGACTCCGACCTCGATGACGATCTTCTGCCGGAGCCCCTCCTGCCCCCGGAGCTCGACACCACGGAGCTGATCGTCCGGGCCACGCACGTGGAGGCGCCGTCGATCTCCGGCGAGCCACCGGCCTCCGAAGAGGAGGACAAGCCGCCCTTCGTCTTCGACGAGCCCGAGGGGGACCCGGAGGTTCGTGCCATCGACCACTCCGAGGACGAGGAGCCGCCGTCACCCACCGGGCCCGCCCGACCGGTCGACCCGGAGGACCTGACCCCGCAGGGGCGTTACCGGGCCTCGGTGACCGAGGATCCAAATTTCGAATGGCGGCTGCCCGGCACCCGGTTCTTGACGCGATCGACCGGCGAGGCGGCCAAGCCGGACACGGCCGGGCAGGAGCAGGTGGCGCGCACGCTGCTCGAGACCCTCGGCCACTTCGGCATCGAGGCCAAGGTCATCGGCCGGGTCACCGGTCCCCACATCACCCGCTATGAGATCCGCCTGGCCCCGGGCATCAAGGTCGCCAAGGTGGCCCAGCTCAAGGACGACCTGGCGTATGCCCTGGCGGCGACCGACATCCGGATCCTGGCGCCGATCCCGGGCAAGCAGGCCGTCGGCGTGGAGGTGCCCAACGCCCGGCGCAAGATCGTCCATCTCGGCGACGTCTACCAGAAGCCGCCCGCGGACTGGTCGCCGCTCACCGTCTGGCTGGGCAAGGACATCGCCGGGCACGCGATCGGCGCCGACCTGGCCAAGATGCCGCACCTCCTGGTCGCCGGAACAACCGGGGCCGGCAAGTCGGCGTGCGTCAACGCGATGCTGTCCTCGATCCTGCTGCGCGCCACCCCGCACGACGTGCGGATCGTGCTCGTCGACCCCAAGCAGGTCGAGCTCAACCATTACGAGTCGGTCCCGCACCTGCTGACGCCGGTCATCACCTCGCCGCGGATGGCGGCCAACGCGCTGCAGAACCTGGTCAAGGAGATGGAGCAGCGCTATTCGATCATGTCGCTGGCCCGGACGCGCTCGTTGCCGGAGCTCAATCGCGCGCGCGAGAAGCAGGGTGAGCCGGCGCTCCCCTACATCCTGTGCGTGATCGACGAGCTCGCCGACCTGATGATGGTGGCCCCCGCCGATGTCGAGGACTCGATCATCCGCCTGGCCCAGAAGGCCCGGGCGGTCGGTATCCACCTGGTGCTGGCCACGCAGTCTCCCCGGGTCGACGTCATCACCGGCATGATCAAGGCCAACGTCCCGTCGCGGATCGCGTTCGCCGTGTCCTCGCAGACGGATTCCCGGGTCATCCTGGACCAAAACGGCGCCGAGTCGCTGCTGGGACAGGGCGACATGCTGTTCTCCCCGGTGGGCACGTCCAAGCTGCAGCGGATCCAGGGGGCGTTCATCGACGAGGAGCAGATCCTGGAGCTGACCGAGGCCTGGCGGCGCCAGGGCGAGCCGGAGTTCAACGAGGAGCTGCTGGAGGAGGTGGAGTCCGAGAGCTCCGGCGCTGAGTCCGACGAGGACTCCCTGAGCGCGGACGAGGACCCACTGCTGGAGGAGGCGATCTACCTGGTGGCGTCGATGGGGACGGCGTCGACGTCGATGCTCCAGCGCCGGCTGCGCCTCGGTTACACGCGCGCGGGGCGGCTCATCGACATGCTGGAGCGCCGGGGGATCATCTCCGGCTACGAGGGATCCAAGCCGCGCCAGGTGCTCGTCTCAGAGGCCGACGTCCCGCGGATCCTGGCCCACCTGGCCGAGGCCGAGGGCGGGTCCGGCTCCGGTCAGGGTGGCGCGGCCGCAACGCCCCCTCCGGGGCCGGAGTCCGGCGACGACGAGGTCCCGGACGATCCGGGCGTCTAGATGTCCGCCCGCTGACGCTGAGCCGAGCGCGAGCGCGCCGGTAGCCTTCTCGTGCGATGGCTGACATCGGCGCCACACTCAGGGAAGCGCGGATGCGCGCCAAGATCGACATCAACGAGGTCGAGCGGCGCACCAAGATCCGCGCCAAATACCTGCGCGCGCTCGAGAACGAGGAGTGGGACCTGCTCCCCGGCGAGGTCTACGTCAAGAGCTTCCTGCGCACGTACGGCGACTTCCTGGGACTCGACAGCCGCCAGCTCATGGACGACTACAAGCGCCGATACGAGCGGCCGTCAGACCATGAGCTGCGTCCGATCACGCCCCGCCGTCGCGAGCCCGAGCGCCAGCGGCGCGGTCCGCTCATCCCGCCGTGGGCGGTGATAGGGCTGGTGCTGGTGGCCGTCGTCGTGGCGCTCTACTTCGTGGGGCGCAAGGTGAACACGCCCTCCTCGACGGCCACGCACTCCAACAGCAGCAGCCAAGGCCACCATCGCCATCAGGGCGCCACGCACCACGCGACGGCGAAGGCCACGCCCCCGCCGGCGAAGGTCAAGCTCCAGCTGGTGGCCACGGGCCAGGTCTACGTCTGCCTCGTCGACGGCGCCGGCAAGCGGCTCATTCCCGGCGTCATCTTCAGCCCCGGCCAGACGATTCCCACCAAAAGCTCGTCAAAGCTCCTGCTCACGCTCGGCAATGCGTCGGTCAAAATGACCGTCAACGGTAAGCCGGTCGCGGTCACGCCGTCGTCGAGCGCGATCGGCTACCTGCTGACGCCCACCACGCACTCGACCCTGCCTCCGTCGCAGCAGCCCCGCTGCGCATGAGCGGATCCAGCGGGCCTCCGCCGCGTGCCGGAATCCTCGTCACCGGCACCGAGGTCCTGACCGGGATCATCTCCGACACCAACGGCCCGTGGCTGTCCGAACGCCTGCGCGAGGACGGGCTCGACCCGGCGGTGATCCAGATCGTCGGAGACCGGCCGGATGACCTGCGGGCGGCCCTGCGGTTCATGCGCGACGACGGCCTGGCCGTGATCGTGACCAGCGGTGGCCTGGGGCCGACCGCCGACGACCTGACGGCCGAGATCGTGGGGGAGTTCTCCGGGCGCGAGATGGTGCTCGATGCCGACCTGGAGGAGCGCATCGCCGAGATCCTCCGGCCGATGATGTCCCGCTGGCCGGACCTCGATGCCGACGCCGTCCGCCGCTCCAACCGCAAGCAGGCAGTGATCCCGCGGGGGGCGACCGTGCTGGAGCCGGTGGGGACCGCCCCTGGGCTCGTCGTCCCGCCGGTGGATGGGCCCGGACCGACAGTGGTTGTGCTGCCCGGCCCGCCGCGCGAACTGCAACCGATGTGGGAGACGGCCCGCACGACCGAGGCGTTCCGCGCCGCGATCGAGGGCGCGCCGACGTACCGGACGAGCGTGGCGCGGTTGTTCGGCATCCCGGAGTCGGAGATCGCCGACACGCTCCGGGCGGCCGAGGAGGCGGGACTGGATCTCTCCGAGCTGGAGATCACCACCTGCCTGCGGCGCGGCGAGATCGAGGTGACCACCACCTACCAGCCGGGGGCCCAGACACGCTACGACGGGCTGCTCGGGTTCCTCCGGGCCCGCCACGGCGAGACGCTCTTCTCCGAGGACGGCTCCACGATCGACGACCAGGTGGCTCAGCTGCTGTCCGGGCGCACGCTGGCGGTGGCCGAGTCGTGCACCGGCGGCGGCCTGGCGGCGCGCCTGACCGACCGCGCCGGGTCCTCGGAGTACTTCCTCGGCGGTGGCGTCGTCTACTCCAATCAGGCCAAGGTCGACCTGGCGGGCGTCGATCCTGGGCTGATCGAGCGGTGTGGGGCGGTGTCGGTCGAGGTCGCCCGGGCGCTCGCCGAGGGCATCGCCTCCCGCTTCAGCGCCGGCCTGGGCGTGGGCATCACCGGGATCGCCGGCCCCGGCGGCGGGACCCCGGACAAGCCAGTCGGCACCGTCTGCTTCTCGGTCTGGCAGCGCGGGAATGGGGACCCCGCCCACCCCAGCGGTCCCGCGCGCCGGCTCACCCGCGTCGCCCGCCTGCCGGGCGGCCGGGCCGACATCCGCGACCGCTCGGTGACCGTCGCCATGCACCTCTTGCGGCGGGTGCTGCTGGGGGAGTCCGACGACGACTGACGGGGCTCGCCGCCGGTCGGCCCCTGCCGCTGCGGGGCCCGGGTCGGCCCCTCCCGCCGCTGCGGGGCGCGCGGCGGCCCCTGCCGCCGCTGCGGGGCCCGGGTCGGTCTCACCCGCCGCTGCGGGGCCCGCGGCGGCCCAACCGGCCCCCGCCCGCCCTGAGCGGACGCGGCTCTTCGTCGCACTCGACCTCTCTCCCGCGATTCGCGCCATCCTGGCGCGGTGGGCCGCCGACCGCCTGCGCGCGCGGCCCGGCATGCGCCTGATCGATCAGCACTACCTGCACGTCACCCTCTGCTTCCTCGGCTGGCGCGACGTCGACGCGGTGGGGGAGATCGCAGTCGCCTGCCGGACGGCGGTCGATGCGGTCACGTTCCCCCTGTCGCTGGGCGAGGCGCTGTGGCTTCCGTCGCGCCGTCCCCGGGTGCTCGCCGTGGAGCTTCCGGATCCCCGGGGCGGGCTGGCGCGGTTGCAGGCCGCTCTCTCCGCGGCGCTCGCGCAGGGCGGCTTCTACGAGCCGGAGAGTCGCCCGTACCTCGGCCACGTCACCGTCGCCCGGGTCAGGACCGGGGCCCGCGTCCGGCCCGAGCAGCTCCCGCCGCCGAAGCCGGAGACGTTCGACGCCGAGGCGGTGACGCTGTACCGGTCCCGTCTGCAGCGCGGTGGGGCCCAGTACGAGCCCCTGGAGACGATCCGGCTGGGGTGACCCCCCGGCTGCGCCGACCCCGTCTGCGGCCGGACCGATCCGGTCCCTGGCGGCCGGGCCGATCCGATCCCTCGCGGCGGGTGGCCGGCGGGTGCGATGGTGCGCTGGTGTGGAACGGCATGGGCAATGAATACGGGCCCACCCATCCCACCCATCCCACCCATCCCAGCACTCGCCTCGGGCCGGCTGCTGCGCCGGGCTCGAGCATGCACCACGTGGCAAATCCGAGCCTCGTCCACAGGCTTGACACCAAACGCACGCGGAGGCCCCATTTTTCGACATCTCCGCGGCCGCCGTTCGGACTTGCCACGCCCTGCATGCCCGGCCGCCTCGCGGATCCCCGCACACGCCGAGGTGGGGCGGGTGGGCCGTGTTCACTGCGATGGCCGGTCTCGCCTCCCGTCACCTGATCTCGCCCCCGGCACAGACCACGAAACGACCGAGCCGGGCCGGGCCGCACCGCCCACAAACCGGCCCGTCCGCCCTGGCGTTCAGGATTGGCACGGATCCGTCGCCGTTCTGTGACGAAGCGGGCTTGTTCCGTTACGGCGTCCGGATCTAGCGTGCTTTTTCCGTCCGCCACCCACCGTACCGTGAGTCGTTCAACGCGCTAGAGACATGAAGGAGCCGCAGCGAGCATGAGTGAGAACCCCAAAGGCGCAACCGTCGGCGCGTCTGACCCCAAGGCCGACGCCAAGCGTCAGGCCGCCCTGCAGGGAGCCCTGACTCAGATCGAGCGGCAGTTCGGCAAGGGGACCGTCATGCGCATGGGCGACCCCGGCGCGCGGGTCAACGTGGACGCCATCCCCACCGGGGCGCTGTCGCTGGACATCGCGCTGGGGATCGGCGGGGTGCCCCGCGGGCGGATCGTCGAGATCTTCGGACCGGAGTCCTCCGGCAAGACGACGCTCGTCTATCACGTGATCGCCGAGGCCCAGAAGCTGGGTGGGGTGTGCGCGTTCGTCGATGCCGAGCACGCCATGGATCCGCTGTACGCACAGCAGATCGGCGTCGACATCGACGAGCTGCTCGTCTCGCAGCCGGACTACGGCGAGCAGGCGCTGGAGATCGTCGACATGCTGATCCGCTCCGGTGCCGTCGACCTCGTCGCCGTCGACTCGGTCGCGGCGCTGACGCCGCGGGCGGAGCTGGAGGGGCAGATGGGCGAGCAGACGGTCGGCGCCCAGGCCCGGATGATGTCCCAGGCGATGCGCAAGCTCGCCGGCAACCTCAACCGCGCCCAGACGCTGTGCCTGTTCACCAACCAGATCCGGGAGAAGGTGGGCGTGATGTTCGGCTCGCCGGAGACGCAGCCCGGCGGTCGCGCGCTGAAGTTCTATGCCTCCCAGCGCCTGGACATCCGGCGGATCGAGACGCTCAAGGACGGCACCGAGGCGGTGGGCAACCGGGTGCGCGTCAAGGTGGTCAAGAACAAGGTGGCGGCGCCGTTCAAGCAGGCCGAGTTCGACATCGAGTTCGGCAAGGGCATCTCCACCTCCGGCTGCCTGCTCGACTACGGCATCGAGCACAACATCATCACCAAGTCCGGCTCGTTCTTCTCCTATGGCGACGAGCGGCTCGGCCAGGGCCGCGGCAATGCCAAGGCGTTCCTCGACGAGCATCCGGAGATGGCCGGCGAGATCGAGGCCAAGATCTATGCCGCGCTCGGCATCAGTCGGGATCTGGTCAAGGAGATCGAGCACGACGACGCGCCGCTGGCCGCCGTCGCGCCTGCGGCATAAGGCGGTGCCGACCGGCGTGGGCACTCCGCCCCGGCCGGCCGCCGGCGCGTCGTCACGCGGTCTGGGCCGCGCGGTGGCTGGGGTAACCGTGGTGGGCGGCGTAACCGCAGGGCCCGGGGTAACCGCAGGGCCCAGGGCAACCGTGGCGGCCGGGGTAACTGCAGGGCCCAGGGTAACCGCAGGGCCCAGGGCAACCGTGGCGGCCGGGGTAACTGCAGGGCCCAGGGCACGCCAGGAGCGATCACGGGGTGAGAAACCGGAACATATGGCCGGTTTCTCGCCGCGGTCGGCCCTGCGACCCGGGCGAGCGGGATGAGCGCGGAACGGACCGAGGAGGAGCAGTTCCAGCGCGCACTCGACCTTGCCTACGCGTACATCAACCGCCGGGACCGGACCGTCAGCGAGGTTCGGGCCCAGCTCGAGCGCAAGGGGATCTCCGAGCGACTGCGCGAGGCGGCGGTCCAGACCCTCACCGAGCAGCGGTTCCTCGACGACGAGCGCTTTGCCCGGCTCTTCGTTTCCGACAAGCGCGAGCTGGAGCAGTGGGGGAGTGAGCGCATCCGGCGGGGGCTGCTGGCCCGGGGAATAGAGCCCGAGCTGGCCGATCCCGCCATCGCCGGGACGATGGATGACGAGACCGGCGAGGAGAGCGACATGGACCGTGCCCTGGCTCTGCTGCAGCGGCGGTTCCCGCATCCGCCTGAGGATCGCCGGGAGCGCGAGCGCGCTCTCGGCGTGCTGCTTCGCAAGGGCTATGAGACCGAGCTGGCGCTCGACGCCCTCGCCGCTCACGCACGCGGAGACTGAGCCAACCTGAAACCGGGGGCCGTCGCTGCGGACGAACGTTGGTGATCCTCGGTCAACCGTTGCGCCGACACCCCTGCGGTACTACGATGCAACCAGTGAACGAACGGTCCGCGGGACCGAAAAACGCCAGCAAATCTCCAGATATCGAACCCAGAGATCTTCAGTGTTGACGCCAATCCGCAAGGGGCCGCGATGTCGGTCCAGATCGGTTTCGGAGTGCTGGGGCTGACGCCCTAGCGCAGATCGCTGACCACCGCTGCCTGGTTCTGGCTCACCGTGCTTCCCGCACGGGCCGCTCGGTCGCTCTCAAATAGCCAATAGTGGGATTGGGGGCCGGCGACAAGCCGGGCCCGACGAGAGGAACCAGCATGGAAATCATCGGTGCCGCAGCGCTCATAGCGGTTGGAATCGTGGTCGCCGCGATTCTGTACGGGCGCTCGCGCGGCGCCACCCCGGCCGCCGCTGAGCGCGACTCAGCGACCGCCACCGCGCTCCAGGCGGCGCTCACCGAGCGCACCAGCGCCCTGGAGCGCCGCGAGGAGGCCGTCGAGCACCGGGAGGCCGAGCTCAGCCGCCAGCAGGACCAGCTCGTTGAACGTCAGGCTGAGGTTGAGCAGCGGCTCGAGCGAATGGCCGGGATGTCCGGCGCGCGGGCGAAGGAGGTGCTGCTCCAAGAGATCGAAGAGCAGGCCAGGCATGACGCGGCGCGGCGGCTGCGCCTCATCGAGGAGGAGACCAAGCGCGATGCCGAGCGACGCGTGCGCAACATCCTGTCGGTGTGCATGCAGCGGCTGGCCGCAGGCCACGCCGCCGAGACGACGGTCTCGGTCGTCCAGCTCTCCGCCGACGACATGAAGGGGCGCATCATCGGTCGCGAGGGGCGCAACATCCGCGCGCTGGAGAACCTGACGGGCGTCGACTTCATCATCGACGACACACCCGGCGCCGTCGTCCTGTCCGGGTTCGACGGCGTCCGCCGCGAGATAGCGCGGCTGACCCTGGAGAAGCTCCTGCAGGACGGCCGGATCCACCCGGCACGCATCGAGGAGATGTACTACCAGACGAAGTCCGAGCTGGAGAGCCGGATCATCGAGCTGGGCGAGGAGGGCGCCTTCGACGCCGGCGTCCAGGGGCTGCATCCGGAGCTGATCAAGCTCCTGGGCCGGCTGCGCTTCCGCACCAGCTACGGCCAGAACGTGCTCGCGCATTCGGTCGAGGTCGCCCAGCTCGCCGCGATGATGGCCGAAGAGCTCGGCGCCAGCTCCAAGACCGCTCGGCGCGCCGCCCTGCTGCACGACATCGGCAAGTCCGTCACCCACGAGATCGAAGGGCCACACGCCCTCGTCGGCGGCGAGCTGGCCCGGAAATACGGCGAGTCGGCGGCCGTCGCCCACGCCATGGAGGCTCACCACAACGAGGTCGAGCCGCAGACGATCGAGGCCGTGATCGTCCAGGCCGCGGATGCGCTGTCCGGCGCGCGGCCCGGTGCCCGCGGCGAGTCCCTGGAGCAGTACGTCAAGCGGCTGCGCGACCTGGAGCAGATCGCCACCCGCCACAAGGGCGTCGACAAGGTCTACGCGATGCAGGCCGGCCGCGAGATCCGAGTCATGGTCGCCCCGGGCGCGATCGACGACGATGCCGCGACGCTGCTGTCGCACGAGATCGCGCGTGAGATCGAGAAGGAACTCGAGTACCCCGGGCAGATCAAGGTCACGGTCATCCGCGAGTCCCGGGCGGTCGAGTACGCCCGGTAACTGAACACGAAGGTTCAGTCAACGGTCCGCACGGGTAACACCACATTGCGGGCCAATGACGGGAGGTTCGGCGGCTGAGCGGCCCGCGCCGCCGAGAAAGGGAAACCATGAACGATCGTGTTCGGCCGTGGCGGTCGGGTCTGCGCACCCGCCTGGCAGGGGCGGTTGCGTTGGCGATGACGGCGTCTGCCCTCACGGCCGGCGCGGCCGGCGCGTCGCCGCTCACCGCGCACGGCCAGCTGCTCCACCTCGCTCCGGGCCTGCACGTCAACGCCAACCAGTCCAACAACTGGTTCGGCTACAACCAGGGCTCGTTGGAGCAGGGCGGCAAGCTGTTCAACTCCATCAGCGGTTCCTGGACCGTGCCGACCGCCACCCAGCACACGTCCGGCCAGGCCGAGGCGTCCTCGGACTGGATCGGCATCGGCGGCGGCTGCGTTGACGCCGGGTGCACCGCCACCGACTCCACGCTGATCCAGACGGGGACCGAGCAGGACGTGTCATCGACGGGGGCGGCGACCTACTCGGCCTGGTACGAGCTGGTGCCGGCCCCCTCGCTGACGATCAGCTCCCTGACCGTCCACCCCGGCGACCAGATGAGCGCCTCCGTCTCCCAGGTGGCGACCGGCGCCGACGTGTGGAACATCTCGATCCAGGACGTGACCACCGGGCAGTCCTATTCCACGACCCTGCCGTACCCGTCGACGATGTCCACCGCCGAGTGGATCGAGGAGACGCCACTGGAGATCGGCACCAACGCCAGCTTCGCCGCGCTGCCCAATCTGGCCAAGACCCCGTTCACCTCCGGGACGGTCAACGGCGCACCGGTCAAGCTGACCTCCTCGGAGGCGATGAACCTCATCGACTCGAGCGGCAACGTGATCGGCGCCCCGTCGGCTCCGAACGCGGCCGGAAGTGGCTTCGACGCCTGCGCCTGGGCGTCAAGCTGCAGTTGATCTGACCGTCACACACACCGAGCCACACCGCGCGGCGCCCCGGCCACCTGTTGGGGCGCCGCCGGCGTGCTCACGGCCGGCGACCGCTGAGCGCGGTGCTCATCCACCGGCGATCGTGCCGCTCCCGGTGACGGCCTTGGTGACCAGAGGGGGGTTGCCGCCGTACACGATCGTGCCGCTACCTGAGACGCTCGCGTCGACTCTGTGCGTCGCGGTGAGAATGATGCTGCCGTCGCCACTCAGGGCGGCCTGCGCATCGCGGGCGAGCAGCCCGCTCAGCAGGGCGGTCCCGGTGCCGCTGATCGTCACATGGAGCCGCGTCGTGATTCCGGTCGCAGTGACCGTGCCGCTGCCCGGGAGGGCGAGCGTGAGGCTCCGGCTGTTGATCCCAGTGACGGAGATGTTTCCGTCCCCCGGCAGCGCGAGGCGGTCGATGGAGGGCAGGCTCACCGCCACAAACATGGGGCTCTTGGCGTTGAGGGGACCGGGGATGGTCCCGATCACGAGGCTGCCGGCCTGGACCCGCGTCGTCACCCGTCCGAGCAGGTTGCGGTCGGCGTGCACGATCACCGACTGCCTCGTGCCGACTCGGACCGTGACGTTGTTGGCGCCGGCCAGGTCAACGCCGGTGAACGGCGGAAGCGAGCGCGACTGTGTCGCCGCGACCCCCGAGCCCGTGCCGGCCGGGCTGCTCGAGCTGTGAAGGATACGGACGACCAGGAGCGCGATGACGATCGCGGCCAGCAGGAGCCCCACGAGCGCCATCAGAGTCAGGCGGGGATGCCCCAGCCGTCTGTGCCGATGGATTGGTGTGCGCGCGCTCCTCATGGTTCGCGTCCAATACCTGCCACCCACCATGCCGGCACGCCGCTGCGATCACATCCGAGGCCTTCACGCTTGGCACCTCGCGAACTACTGATCCGGCACTCCGGCGAGCGGCGCCCCGGAGGCACGGCGACCGCGACGGGCGTGACGTCGGCTGACGCCACGGAGCCGCCTCGATAGCCTTGCCCGCAGTGAAGCGCTATCACGTCACCACGTTCGGCTGCCAGATGAACGAGCATGACTCCGAGCGGATCAAGGGCATGCTGGAGTCCCTGGGCTACGCCGAGTCCGAGACGCGGGCGGGCGCCGACCTGATCCTGTTCAACACCTGCTCGATCCGCGAGGCCGCCGACAGCCGCTTCCTGGCGCATCTCGGCGAGGCCAAGCGACTCAAGCGCGAGGAGCCGCACCGGGTGATCGGCGTGGGTGGCTGCTGGGCGCAGTCGGTCAAGGACGAGGTCTTCGAGCGCTTCCCGTTCGTCGACGTGGCCTTCGGTCCCGGCCAGGTGCACAAGCTCGCCGAGTTCCTGACCAGCGATTCGCTGACCGCCCAGGGGTTCTTCGAGTTTGAGGGGTTCACCGGGCACCTGCCGGCCAAGCGCGCGCGGGAGTTCCAGGGTTGGGTGCAGATCAGCGTCGGCTGCAACTCGGTGTGCTCGTACTGCATCGTTCCCTCGACCCGCGGGCGCGAGGTCAGCCGCAACCCGGGGGAGCTGGTGGACGAGATCCGGCGGCTGGCCGGCGACGGGGTGCGCGAGGTGACCCTGCTGGGCCAGAACGTCAACTCCTACGGCCGGGACCTGCCCAAGGCCGACCGCATCACCTTCTCTGAGCTGCTGCGGCAGATCGACGCCGTGCCGGGCATCGAGCGCATCCGGTACACGAGTCCGCACCCCAAGGACATGCGCGAGGACGTCATCCGCGCCCATGCCGAGCTGCCCGCGCTGTGCGAGCACATCCACCTGCCGCTGCAGTCCGGCTCCAGCACCGTGCTGAAGCGGATGCGCCGGACCTACAGCCGCGAGCGCTACCTGGACCGCGTCGCCCTCATCCGCGAGCACGTCCCGGACTGCGCGCTGACCACCGACATCATCGTCGGCTTCCCGGGGGAGACCGAGGCCGACTTCGAGCAGACGCTCGAGGTCGCCGAGGAGGTCGGCTTCGACGGCGCGTTCACGTTCATCTACTCGCCGCGCCGCGAGACCGAGGCGGCGACGATGCCGGACGGGGTCGCCCACGACGTCAAGGTGGCGCGCATGGAGCGGTTGGTGGAGGTCATCCAGCGCCGGGCCCGCGACCGCGCCCAGCGGTTCGTCGGCCGGACGGTGGAGGTGCTGGTGGAGGGCCCCTCGCGGACCGATCCCGCGCGGGTGCGCGGCCGCTCCCGGCACAACAAGGTCGTCAACTTCGCCGGCCTGGGCGCCCCGGGAGAGCTCGTCGAGGTCGAGATCACCGGGGCCACCAGCCAGACGCTGAGCGGCGAGGCCTCGCTGCTGGCCCGCGCCGCTCGCTGATCGCTCGCTGACCCGTCAGGACCGGTCAGGCGTCCCGGGTGCGGGTCCGCCAGGCCCCGACCGCGGTCGGCACCACGGCCCAACCGGCGATCACCGCAACCGCCGCGCCGGTGCTCATCGAGAACGGGATGCCGGTCGGGATCGGCGCCAGGTGCGCCAGCGAGGCCGGCAGCAGCACGTCCCGGAGCGAACCGAGCGAGGTGGCGTTCAACAGCATCTGACTGACGATCACCTCCCAGCCGATGACGGCCGTGAGCGTCAGGCCGCGGGACCCCGTCAGCGAGCCGACCCCGGTGGCCAGGCACGCCAGGACCGCGTTCGCCAGCGCGACCCAGCCCAGCGACTCGAAGACCAGCGAGGCACTCGGTGTGGCCAGCCCCCCGGCGAACTGGAACGCGCACGCGACCGCGACCAGGAACGCCGCCAGCGTGAACGTGAGCGAGACGGCGATCGCCGCCGGCGCCCGCACGGCGAACAGCGCCAGACGCGAGCGGCCGGTGGTGACGAGGTCCCGGAACACGCCGGTCGACAGGTCTGATGTGCCGGCCTCGGTGCCGAGGAGGATCGCCACCAGCCCGCCGAAGTACAGGCCCAGCATGCGAACCGCATGCTGGAAGCCGTCGGTGCCGCCCGCCGGGCCGTACACCGACGAATCCGCCGCGTGGCGAATCGCGGTGTAGCCGAAGTAGAACGCCATCACCCCCACGGTCAGCAGGAACGCGAACGCCATCAGCCCGCGGTTGCGCCGCAGCTTGAGCACCTCAGCCGAGAACATCTGTCGTGCGACGGTCATGACTGGCCTCCGACCCGGGACGTGATTTCCAGAAAGCGCTGCTCCAGCGACTCGCGCACTGGCTCCAGCCGGAACACCGAGAGCCCGGCGGTGACGAGCCGGGAGTTGATCGATGCGGCGACTTCGGCGGCGGTCACGGTGACCCGCAGGCCACCGGGGGTCTGATGGGCCGCGGTCACCGAGGGGTGGCCGTCGAGCAGGTCGAGCGCCGTGTGGGCGTCATCGCACTCGATGTCGAGCTCGACCCGGTCGTCCTGCAGCAGCTCGCTGATCGGACCCTGGGCGACCATCCGCCCGCGGTCGATGACCGCCGCGTACGCGCAGGTCTTCTCCACCTCGTCGAGCAGGTGCGAGGAGAGGAAGACCGTCCGGCCCTCCCCGGTCAGGTCGGCGATCATGGTGCGGAACTCCAGGATCCCGCCGGGGTCGAGGCCGTTCATCGGCTCGTCGAGGATGAGCAGCTCCGGGTCGGCGAGCAGGCAGCGGGCCACCCCGAGGCGCTGGCGCATGCCCTGCGAGTAGGTCTTGACGCGATGGTTGGCGCGGTCGCTCAGACCGACGCGCCGCAGCGCCCCGTCGATCCGCCCGGCGGCCTCCGGCCCGCGCGCGGCCGCGACGATCCTGAGGTTCTCACGCCCGGTGAGATGGGGGTGGAAGTTCGGCTCCTCCACGATGGCGCCGACCCGCGCCAGCACCGCCGAGCGCTCGGCGGGAACCGGGCGTCCGGAGATGCGCATCTCGCCGGCGTCCGCCTGAGTCAGCCCCAGCAGCATCCGGATGAGCGTCGTCTTGCCGGCCCCGTTGTGGCCGAGGAAGCCAAACGCCGACCCGCGGGGCACGGTCAGGTTGAGGTCGATGACCGCGGCCCGGTCGCCGAAGCGCTTGCCCAAACCGCGAGTCTCGATGATGTTGGCTGTGGTTGTCATGGCACCATCATCGGCGCGCGTGATCCCCACGTCGTCGGCCTCCCGTGCGATTTGCGCCTCCGGCTGGGAGGTGACCGCGGGGGCCGTCTCCGCCTCAGGACGGAGACGTGCCCGGCTTGACGACGCCGAGCTCGTAGGCGAGGACGACCGCCTGGACGCGGTCGCGCAGGCCCAGCTTCATCAGCACGTTGGAGACGTGGGTCTTGACCGTGGCCTCGCCGACGACCAGGGCGTCGGCGATCTCGGCGTTCGACATGCCGCGCGCCAGGAGCTCCAGCACCTCGCGCTCACGGTCGGTCAACTCGGCCAGCGCCTCCGGGGTCCGGCCCACCGGCGCCGGGAGGCGGCGGGCGACGCGGTCGAGCAGCTGCCGCGTCACCGCCGGCGTCAGCAGCGCCTCGCCGGCGGCGACGACGCGCACGGCCCGCACGAGCTCGTCGGCGGGCACGTCCTTGGTGATGAACCCGCTGGCGCCGGCGCGGAGCGCTTCGACGATGTACTCGTCAAGGCCGAACGTCGTCAGCACCAGGACGCGGTGAGTGGGCAACTGGCGGATGGCCTCGATGCCGTCGAGGTTCGGCATCCGGATGTCCATCAGGACAACGTCCGGCTTGGTGGCGCGCGCAGCGGCGACCGCCTGGACGCCGTCTCCGGCCTCGCCGACGACCTCCATCTCACCCGTCGCCTCCAGCACGGCGCGGAAGCCGGCGCGCATCAGCGGCTGATCATCGGCGATGAGCAGGCGGAGCTTGGCCATGCTCATCGCATCGGCAGCACCGCGTGGACGCGGTAGCCGCCGCCGTTGACCCGGCCGGTTTGCAGATTGCCGCCGAACAGCGCGACGCGCTCGCGCATGCCGATCAGCCCATGGCCGCCGCCCGCGCTGTCGGCGTGCTGGCCGTCCCCGGCCCCATCGTCGAGCACGGTCACCTCCAGCGCCTCGGCGCCGTAGGAGAGCGTGACGCTGGCGTGAGTGGCGCGGGCATGGCGGATCACGTTGGTCAGCGCCTCCTGGACGATCCGGTATGCGGACAGGTCGACGGCGGCGGGCAGCTCGCGGGGCGCGCCCTCCTGGACGAGGCTGGTCTCCAGGCCGGCCTGGCGGGTGCGCGCGATGAGTGTGTCCAGGTCACGGACGCCCGGCTGAGGCGCGCGCTCCGGCGCGCCGCCGTTCTGGATCCGCAGCACGCCGAGCATCCGGTGCATCTCCGACAGAGCGTCGCGGCCGAGACCGGCCACCTGGTTGAGCGCATGGCGCTGTTCCTCGCCGCGGCCGGTGGCAGCGAGCGCCTGGGCCTGGACGACCATCAGCGAGACATTGTGGGCGACGACGTCATGGAGCTCCCGCGCGATGCGCACCCGCTCCTCGGCGACCGCCTGCTGGGCGCGCAGGCCGCGCTCGCGCTCCAGTCGCTCCGCACGTTCCTGGAGGCCGCTGATGTAGTCGGCGCGGGCCCGCAGGTACAGGCCGACGGCGACCGCCAGGCCGATCGCCACCAGATGGGAGATCCCGGAGGCAACCGACAGCTGCTGACGGTGGATGAGGTCGGTGACGATCACCGCCACGGCGGCGACGACGGTCGCCACGATCAGCTGGGGCCGCGCGCTGTATTCGGCCACCGTGAACAGCGCCAGCAGCACCGGGAGCGCGACGACCGGGCCCCAGCCCAGACCGAGCGAGAGCACCAGCACGACGCCGAGCACGGTGAGGGGGGAGCGATGGCGTAGCAGGAGCGCGATCGCGCTTGCGATGAGCCCCAGCAGCAGGATGCCGCGGGTCGCGCCGGAGACGTTGTGGTCGACGCCCAGTGCGGCGAGGCCGATGACGAAGATGAACAGGACGGGCCCGACGTCGAGCAGCCGCCCGGGCAGCCTCCAGCCCAGGGCGATCGTCAGCGGCCGTTCGCTGTTGCGCTTCACCGGCAGAGCGTACGACCGGCGGGCGCCGCGCGCCTCCGTCTGGGCGGCGAATCCCGCCTCATTCCTGCGGGGGAGCCAGGCGCCGGCGGATCCGTCGGCGCCGTGTGCGAACATATGTTCGTGCGCTGGAGCAATCTGAGCATGGATGAGGAGAAACGGGCCCGGCTGCCCGGGTACCGGGAGGAGGCGGTCGTGCGCCACTTCGAGGCGCCGGACGCGATCTCGACCCGGTTCTACGAGGTCCGGGCCAAATCGATCCTCAACCGGGTGCCGGAGGCATCGCAGATGCCGTTCCGGTGGACGATCAATCCGTATCGCGGATGTAGTCACTCCTGCATCTACTGCTTCGCCCGGCCGACACACACGTACCTGGACTTCAACGCCGGCGAGGACTTCGAGCGGCAGATCATCGTCAAGGTCAACGCGCCGGAGCGGTTGCGGGTCGAGCTGGCGCGGCCGTCGTGGCAGGGCGATCACATCGCCCTGGGAACGAACACGGATCCTTACCAGTGGGTGGAGGGGCGCTACAGGCTGATGCCCGGGATCTGGCAGGCGATGATCGACGCGCGCAACCCCGGCTCGGTGCTGACCAAATCACCGCTGCTCCTGCGGGATCTGGCGGCGATGAAGGAGCTGAACGAGCGGGCGGACTTCAGCGCCGCGCTGTCGGTTCCGACGATCGACGAGAAGGCCTGGCGGGCGACCGAGCCGCACACGCCCAATCCGCGGGCGAGACTGGAGGCGGTGGCTGAGCTCACCCGGGCCGGGATTCGCTGCGGCGTGCTGGTGGCGCCACTGATGCCCGGGATCAACGACGACCCCAGGCAGGTGGAGAAGATCCTGCAGATGGCGACCGAGGCCGGCGCCGCGTACGTGACCGGGATTGCCCTGCACCTGCGCGGGGAAGTACGAGGCCTGTTCATGGAGTGGCTCGCTGAACACCGTCCTGACCTCCTCGAGCGCTATCGTGCGCTGTACCGCAAGGGTGCATATATACCTCCGCCGGAGCGCGGGCGCTTGGCCGAGCTCGTCAAAGGGCCGGACCTGGCGCCGTCAGAGCGGGGCCGCGCCGCCTATATCCGCGCCGCTCGGCCCTCGCCGCCCAGCCCCCGGCCAGCACAGGAATCGCTGTTCGACGCTGGAATGCTGGGTAAAACCACCGGGGCGCACACGCGGTAGGTACATCAGCAACTGACCAGAGACGCCGGGACCTATGCCGAGGCAATTCAAGCCAAGCCGCAGAGATCTGAACCTCGAGAGAATGTTCGAGACGCGGAGCGACGCGTGGGAGCGCGTCGGACTGTCGATCGACGTGGACGAGCGCGAATCTCAGCGCTCGAAGCGGCACCTGCTCGTTCTCATCCCGCTGCTGATCGTGGTGGTCGTCGGCTATGACTACCTGAACGACAACGATCACTGGGGGCCCATCCGGCACGGCTGGACCAGGCATCTGGAGACGCCGATCACCATCGTCACCGTCGTCGCGGTGATGGCGATCGGTTTTGCCCTGGCGCGGGCGATCGGCAAGTCGGTGGGGCCGATATTCATGCGCCGGATGGATCCCGCCACCGCCGGCACCGTCGCGTTCCTGATCCGCCTGGCGATCGCGATCGTCGCGATCATCGCGGCGCTGAGCGTGGCCGGCGTCACCAGCCAGACGCTCGCCGTCGGCGGCGCCTTCACGGCCGTCATCTTCGGTCTCGCCGCCCAGCAGACGCTCGGCAACGTGTTCGCCGGCATGGTGCTGATCAGCGCGCGGTCATTCCGGGTCGGCGACCGGGTCCGGCTTCAGGCGGGCGCGATCGGCATCCAGGAGGGCATCGTCAGCTCCCTGGGCCTGCTGTACACGACGCTGACCAGCGGCGCCGACCAGATCATGATCCCCAACAACCAGGTGCTGGCGTCGGTCGTCGTGCCGTTGACCGAGCCTGACTCGGTCGACGTCAAGGTCCGGCTCACGTCCGGGGTGCGTCCCACCCAGGTCCAGGCCATCCTCGATCAGGAGGTGAGCGTCCCCACCCGCAACGGCGCCTCGGTCAACCTGGAGGAGGTCGACGGCGATGATGTCGTCGTCCGGGTGAAGGCGACGCCGGAGATGTCCCACGACGGGGCCAAGCTCGCCGACGAGATCATGCTCGCTCTCGCGTCCGTCACCGGCGAGCACGAGGCCGTTGACGGCAACGGCGGCGGCGGCGGCTCCGCGGCTGACCGCGGGCCGCGCCGGCTCCGCGGCTGACCGCCGGCGCGCGTCAGCGCTCGCCGCGCTGGCGCTCGGCCATCTCGGTGGCGATCCGGTGCGAGCCCATCAGCCGGGCGCCCCGCGCGGCCGTGGCCGGCGCGACCGACGCAAACGCCGCGCCCACCCGCAGACTCACCGGTGCGACGTCGATCTCGGCCCGGTTGTGCTCGATCGCCGTGACCACCGCCGAGCCCACCTGCGCCGGCGTCCGCGTGCCGACCCCGGGCGGAAGGCGCAGGCCCGTCTTGGCGAACATGCCCGCGTCGCGAATGAAGCCCGGCGCCACCACCGAGACACCCACGCCGTGGGGTCCCAGATCCTCGCGCAGGCTGAACGCAAACCCGCGGAGGCCGAACTTGGTCGCCGAGTACATCGAGGACCCCGGATTGGCGGCCTTGCCGGACAGTGACGAGATGAACACCATGTGGCCGCGCCCGCGGGCCACCAGGGCCGGCGCCAGCGTATGGGCCAGCGTGATCGGCGCCCGCAGGTTGACGTCGAGCATCCGGTCGACGTCGTCGCCGGCCAGCTCCACCAGCAACCCGGACGCCGGGAGCCCGGCGTTGGCGACGTAGACGTCGACCCCGGCCGCCACGGCCTCGCCGCCGAGGCGCGCGACATCGCGGCGGTCGGAGAGGTCGGCGACGATCGGCGTGGCGCCGAGCTCTCCGGCGATCCGCTCCAGCACATCCTGTCGGCGCCCGGTGATGATCAGCCGAGCTCCGTGGGCCCGCAGGGCCCGGGCGATCGCCTCACCGATGCCGCCGGTGGCGCCGGTGACGAGCACGGTGGCGTCTGACAGGGCAAGTCGCTGGCGGCGCGGCACGGCCGCGCAGTCTACGGCCGCGCGCGACCCGCGGGACGCGCGGCTGTCAGCTGGGGAAGACCGCCAGCGTCGCCGTGAAGCCGTGCACGAAGCTGCGCCCGCCCACGGGCCCAATCTCGCCCGCGGCGAAGAAACCCGCCGCCGGCGGCGCGCCCAGCTCGTCCTTGACCAGCGACACGTCGTGATCGGTGGCGCCGAACATCGACCTTCCCCGTCCGTTGCAGGAGAACACCAGCGCGCCCGCCGGGCGCTCGCCGCCCAGCGCCGCGGCTCGCAGCCGGAGCTCCCTCCGCAGGTCGGCGTCGGCCGAATCGGCGTCGCGGGCGTGCAGGCGCACCACCTGACCAGGGGCCACGGTCGCACCCACGGAGACCGCGCCGGTGTCCGGATCGGCGCCGAGAATGGCCCGCACCAGGAAGTCGCCCTGCTCATACTCCGGCTTGCCGCCGTCGATGACGACGCCGATCAGCAGCCCTCCGGCGACGAGTGCCCGCTGGGGAAGCGGCAGCTCGCCGATCGCCTCCTCGATCGCCTGCACCGCGGGCCGGCCCGCCAGCTCGTGGATGACGTTGTCCTCGGCGGCGGTGATCGTCATCTCCCGGCCCACGGGCGCCGCACCCTGGGAGACGCAGGGGATCATCTCAACACCGTTCAGGCAGACCCCCACCGCGCCCTCGTCGCACACCGAGTCGCCGGTGAACAGCGCCGCGTCGCCGGTGGGCGTCCGGGCGCTCGAGAGGCCGCCGAGCACCGGCACGCCCGGGGCCTCGCGCGCCAGCCCGTCGAGCACGCCGTCGGTCGGAAACGAGTACGGGTCGCTCAGCATGATGAGCGCGGCATCGGATCCGAGCTCCGGGAGCCCCTCCAGCACCCCGGTGTCTCCGTCCGCGATCACCCGGGCGTGAAACGGACGCGCCGAGCCACCGTCCAGCGATGCCGCCCAGACCGCCACCGCGGTGCCGGACTCCAGCTCACGGCCGCCGCCGAGAACACCCCCGGCGCCGCAGCCGACGAGGGCCCCGGGCGCCAGCTCGGCCTCGACGGCCGCCAAGGTTGCCTCCGGCACCAGGAGGTGCGCGCCGCTGGCGAACACGATCGCCAGATCGGCCCCGGCGCCCGCCAACGCCGCGGCGGCCTCATGCGCAGCCACCCCGGCACCCTCCAGCGGATCCTCGGCCGCGGATACCCCGGCACCGATCCTCATCTAGAGCTGAGCTCCACGCGCGCCCATCGCTTCACGATACTGCTCCTCGTGCCGCCCGCCACGAGGACCGAGGTCATCGCCCTGTTCGGCCCCACGGGCGTGGGGAAGACCGACGTGGCCATCAGCCTGGCCCGGCTCCTGCGCGGGCGAGGCGAGCAGCCGGTGGCGCTGTCGGCCGACGCGCTCCAGGTCTACGCCGGGCTGGAGACCCTGACGGGCGCGGCGACCGCCGAGCAGCGCGCCCAGCTCGACCACCGGCTCATCTCGTTCCTACCCGTCGACGCGACGTTCAGCGCCGGTCAGTACGCCGAGCTCGCCCATGCCGAGATCGACGAGCTGCTGGCGTCCGGCCGGCGCCCCATCGTCGTCGGCGGGACCGGGCTGTACCTGCGCGCCGCGCTGACCGAGCTCAGCCTCCGGCCCGCGCCGCCGCAGGGGGTACGGGAACGCTGGATCGCCGAGCTCGAGCTCCGCGGCCCGGCTGCCCTTCATGCCACCCTCGCCCAGCGCGCCCCCTGGGCGGCGGAGACGATCGAGCCGACCGACCGGCAACGCATCGTGCGGGCGCTGGAGCTGCTCGACGCCGGAGAGCTCGAGCCGCCCAGCGGCGAATCGGAGCTGTGGACGGCCGACGCCCGCCGCCCGACGCTGCTGATCGGCCTCGTCATGGAACGCGAGCGACTGTATGAGCAGATCGGCGCGCGGGTCGATGCAATGATCGCGGCCGGGGCCGAGGAGGAGGTGCGGCGGGCCCAGGCCGCCGGAGCGTCGGCGACCGCCCGCAAGGCGCTGGGGTTTGACGAGCTGCTCACCGGCGACGTGGAGGGCATGAAGCGGCGCACCCGCAACTACGCGCGCCGCCAGCTGACCTGGATGCGCAAGCTGGCGGGCGTCACCGTCATCGACCGCACCGACCGGAGCGCCGACGCGGTGGCTCAGCAGGTGCTCGACCGGTGGCTGGCCGGTCCGTCCGCGCCCGCCGCCGGCGGCTAGAACACCGCGACGAATGGGTACATGAGCACCACGGCGACGACCACGCCAAGGCCCCACACGACCGTTGCCGCCTCCAGCCACCGGTTCCGTCGCCGCCAGCCGAGCCCGACCAGGTACGCGGCCGCGACGTAGATGCCCGGCATGACGATCACCATGTAGTACAGATAGCTCGTGCGCTGGTCGATCAGGCTCTGGAGCTCGAACGGCAGCCAGGTCCCGATGAACCAGGCCAGGGCCAGGATCGGGAGCTGCTGGTCGCCCGGCGAGGTCCGGCCCTCCCGGCGGCCTGGCCGGGCCGGCCGCACGAGGCGATAGCCGCAGAAGGCCAGCGCCGGGAGTCCCACCAGCAGGATCGCCGGGCTGACCATCCCGAAGAAGGCCACGACCGGGTGGATGGCGTAGAGCCCGTGCCCCGGGAGCGACGGGTTGATGCGCAGGTACAGGATCGGCTTGAGATCGACGAGCCACTGCCACGGATACGAGGCGATCCCGGTCGGTCCGTGCGGGCTGGTCAGCCCGGAGGCGTACGTGATGATGTGCGAGATCTCGGCAAACGGGCCGCCGGTGATGAGCCTGGCCTCGGAGTCGGCGTAGGGCGTGGCGATCAGGCCCATGAGCGCCAGCAGCCCCACAAACACGCCGCACGTGGTGAACACGACCGCCGCCAGGCGCTTGAGGGCATCCGCCGCCCGCCACGTCTCCGGGGCGTCTCGGTCACGCCGGGCGACGAGGAGCCGACCCAGCTCCAGGAGCACCAGGACGACCAGTGCGTAGGGCGCGACCTCCTTGAAGCAGGTGGCGACCGCCAGCGCGATCCCGGCGGCGACGGGACGGCCGCGGACGTAGAGGGCGACGCCCCAGATCATCGCGGCCACCACGTAGATGTCGAGCGTGCCGATCCGCCCCATGACCAGCAGCAGGTTGTCGGCGGCCATCAGCGCGGCCGCGCCGACCGCCGTCCAGCGGTCGCCTCCCGCGCTGCGGACGAGCGCGTAGATGCCGAGGATCGCGATCGAGCCCATCAGCAGGCTGCCGATCCGCCAGGCGAACGGGCCGTCGCCGAAGGTCTCGATCGCCGCCGCCATGATCAGCTTGGCCCCCTGCGGGTGCTCGGCATTGGGGTCGGTGCCCAGGGGCGCGTCGGAGTAGTGCGAGCCGGCCGGGGGGCGGATCCCGGCGATCACCCGGGCGGCGTTGACGTAGTAGGCCTCGTCGAAGATGAGGGTGTGGTCGCCGGCCTGGGTGCACGGCGACATGCATGGCTCGTCCAGAAGCAGGCTGCGCGCCGCCAGCGACAGCATGGAGACGACCACCAGGGCGAGCAGCGGCGCCGTCGCCGACGTGAGCATGCGCCGTCTGAACATGGCGGGGGCGACGGTACACCAGTGCCCGGGTTCAGGGCCCGGCGTCACCCAGGACCTGCGCCCAGCCACTCCGGACGCTGCTCACGAATTTCCGACCCACGACACTAGACTGCCGCGGCGTGAATTTCGAGAAGTGGCACGCCCTGGGAAACGACTACGTGATCGTGGAGCGCGACGCGCTCCCGTTCGAGCTGACGGCGGCCCGGATCCGCAAGCTGTGCGCCCCCCACACCGGAGTGTTCGCCGACGGGATCCTCCTGCTCTCCGAGCCGGACGAGCCGGGGTACGTGGCCCGCCTGCGGATCTTCAACCCGGACGGATCCGAGGCCGAGCTGTCCGGCAACGGCGCCCGCGAAGCCGTCCTGTACCTGCGTCGCCGGGGGTGGACGGACTCCGATACGTTCTCCATCCAGACCGCGGCCGGCGAGATTCGCCCCACCATCACCTCGCCGACGACGGCCACGCTCGACATCGGACGGGTCCGCACCCGCTCCGACGACTTCCCCACCGGTCCAGCCGACGGCGCCGGCCGATTGCGAGCCGACGGGCGCGAGTGGTGCTTTCAGCACGTTCAGGTCGGCAACCCGCAGGCGGCCATCCGGGTCGACGGCGAGGCTGAGCTGACCGCCCTCGATCTGCCCGCCATCGGCGGCGGCATCGAGCGTCACCAGCTGTTTCCCAACCGCACCAACGTGTCCTGGTACACGCCGCTGGCCGCCGACCGGATCCGGGCGCGGATCTTCGAGCGGGGCGTGGGGGAGACGTCGGCGAGTGGGACGGGGGCGACCGGCGCCGCGGTCGCCCATGTCCTGGCCGGGGGAGATTCACCGGTGACCGTCGTGCTCGACGGCGGCGAGCTGGTCGTCGAGGTCGAGGAGGACCTCCACGTTACCCTCAGCGGCTGGGCGCTCCCGGTGTTCTCCGGCGCGCTGGCCGAGGAATTCATCAAGGAGCTGCATGAGACCGAGTAGGCGGCTGGAGCAAATCCCGCCATATCTGTTCGCCCAGCTGGAACGCAAGATCGCGGAGAAGCGCGCCGCCGGCGTGGACGTGATCAGCCTGGGGATCGGAGACCCGGACACGCCGACGTACTCAGCCATCGTGGAGGCCGCCCAGCGCGCGGTCGCCGATCCCAGCACCCACACGTATCCGACGAACCGCGGGCGCGATGAGTTCCGCAGGGCGGTGGCCGCGTTCTACGAGCGCCGCTTCGGGGTCACGCTGGACCCGGAGACCGAGGTGATGCCGGCAATCGGCGCCAAGGAGTGCATCTTCAATCTCAATCTCGCGTTTCTGGACCCGGGTGACGTGGCGCTGGCCTCCGATCCCGGCTATCCCGTCTACACCGGTGGCCCGCTCATGGCCGGAGGCGAGCCGGTGCTCATGGGGCTGCGCCCGGAGTTGGGGTTTGCGCCGGACCTGGAGGCAATCCCAGCCGACGCGCTCAGCCGCGCCCGGCTCATGTTCCTCAACTACCCCAACAACCCAACCGGGGCGATCGTCCCCGCCGGGCTGTTCGACTCCGTCGTCGCGCTGGCGCGGGCCAATGACTTCCTCGTCGTCCACGACAACGCCTACAGCGAGACGACCTTCGACGGGTACGTGGCGCCGTCGTTCCTGGCCACTGCCGGCGCCAAGGAGGTTGGGGTTGAGGTGTTCTCGCTGTCGAAGGGCTACAACATGACCGGCTGGCGGTGCGCGGCGATCGTCGGCAACGCCGAGGCCATCGCCCAGTACTGGCGGCTGAAGTCCAACATCGACTCCGGGCTGTTCGAGGCCATCCAGCTGGCCGGGGCCGCGGCGTTGGCCCCGGAGGTCGACCCGCAGGTCCGGGCGATGAACGAGATCTACACCCGCCGCCGCGACCTGGTGTGCACCGCGCTGGCCAAGGCCGGGGTCGACGTGACGCCGCCGAAGGGAACGATCTACGTCTGGGCCCCGGTGCCCGCCGGTTTCGAGAACGCGGGCGCCTACTGCGAGCACGTCCTGGAGGAGGCCGCCGTCGTCATCTCGCCCGGCGGCGCGTACGGTCCCAACGGCGAGGGGTTCTTCCGGATCTCGCTGACGACGCCGGAGGACCGGCTCGTGGAGGCCGTCGAGCGCCTGAGCCGCCTCTGATCCGCCCAGCCGCGGCCGGCACAGCTACCATCAGGGGTAATTGGCCGGAATCAGAGCCACAGATAACTCAAAGCCACCCTCGCGCCGCGACGGATACCGGCCCGGTGGTCGTGCGGGGCGGGCTCGACAGCGGGCGTTCATGATCGCGGCGGTCCCCGCCGGCCAGGATGACCGCCTGACCGAGTTGGAGGAGCTGCTCAAGACCGCCGGGGTGGCCACCGTCGGCCAGCTGGTCCAGCGCCGCGACCAGCCCCATCCCAACACCTACCTCGGCGCCGGCAAGCTCGATGAGCTCAAGGGCGAGATAGCGGCCGCCGACGCCAACCTGGTCGCATGCGACGACGAGCTGTCCCCGCGTCAGGAGCGCAACCTGGAGTCCGCGCTCGGCGTCCCGGTCATCGATCGCACCGCCATCATCCTGGACATCTTCGCCGCCCACGCTCACACCGCCGAGGGCAAGCTCCAGGTCGAGCTCGCCCAGCTGGAGTACAACCTGGCCCGGATGCGCGGCCTGTGGTCGCATCTGGAGCGGCTCGGGGGCGGGATCGGGACCCGCGGTCCCGGCGAGACCCAGATCGAGACCGACCGCCGGCTGGCGCGCGACCGGATCGCGGCGCTCAAGCGTCGCCTGGCCCAGGTTCGCTCCACCCGGTCGGTCATGCGGGCCGAGCGCGAGCGCGCCCATCTGCCGCAGATCGCGCTTGCCGGCTATACCAACGCCGGCAAGTCGACACTGCTCAACGCGCTGACCGGATCCGAGGTTCCGGTCCGCGACCGGTTGTTCCACACGCTGGATCCAACGACCCGAGTCCTCCGCGCCGACGGCCGGGACTATCTGTTGACCGACACCGTTGGCTTCATCCGCAAGCTGCCCCACCAGCTCGTCGATGCCTTCGGCGCAACCCTGGAGGAGACGCGGCGCGCCGATCTGATCCTCCATGTCGTCGATGCCTCGGTCGACGAGGAGGAGCTGGAGTCGATGACCCGCGCGGTGGACGACGTCCTGCATGAGATCGGCGCCGACGAGGCGCCGCGCCTGCTGGTCCTCGCCAAGGCCGACCGGATCGGCGACGACCGTCGCGCCGAGCTCGCCCATCGCCACCAGGGGGCGCTCCTGGTCTCCGCGGTCAGCGGCGAGGGGATCCCGGCACTCATCGACCGCATCGAGGTGGAGTTCGCGCGCCGCCTGTTCGAGGTCGAGCTGCTCGTGCCCTACGAGGAGGGAGGGCGCCTGGCCGAGCTTCACGAGCTCGCCGGCGACCTCGAGCGTGAGGACACGCCCGACGGGGTCCGGGTCTGGGCGCGGTTGCCGCCCGGAGTGGCCGCCCGCTACGCACCGTTCGCCCTGTCCTCCACCGTCCCGGCGGGCGACTAGTGAGGGGCCACTAGCCGGGCCATGGAGCTCCGCTTCACGCGCCTGGACCCCCGGGCGCAGGTACCGACTCGCGCTCATCCCGGCGACGCCGGGATCGACCTCCATGCGGTGCAGAGCGCGGTCCTCCCGCCGGGGGAGCGGGCCTCGATCGGCACCGGGATCGCGCTTGAGATCCCGTCCGGCTACGCGGGGCTCGTGCTCCCACGCTCCGGGCTGGCGGCACGGCACGGGATCTCGGTCGTCAATGCCCCAGGGCTGATCGACGCGGGCTACCGGGGGGAGATCCGGGTCCTCCTGCTCAACACCGATCTCCGGGAGCCCTTTGAGGTCGGCGCGGGCGCCCGGATCGCCCAGCTGGTCATCATCGCCGTCGCACTCGCCGAGGCGGTCGAGGTGGAGTCGCTGGAGGCCTCCCAGCGGGGGACCGGGGGCTTTGGCTCAAGCGGCCACTAATAGACGCCGGGGGTGAGCAGTCCGTGGGTCTCCAGGAACTGCTTGGCCACGGCGGCCGGATCCTGCTGGGCGACGTCGACGAGCTCGTTCATCTGACGCATCGCGTCGGTCGTCAGCTTTTCGTCGACCCGCTCGATGATCTCGGCGAACGCCGGGCCCTCCTCGGCCAGCACCTTGCCGGCGACCACCGGGACGACGTTGCCGAAGCCGAAGATCTGGCGCGGATCGCCGAGCAGCTGGTAGTTCCCGGTGGCCAGCTCGGCGTCGGTGGTGTTGACGTACGCGGCCTGGACGGCCGCGGCGTTGAGCTCTGAGTACTGGTCGCCGACGGCCAGCGGCTTGAACGCGGCGGGCACCACGCCGTAGGCCACGGCGAGGGAGGGCAGGCCCGGGGCGGCCTGCTGGAACTGGGGCGCCCCGCCGATCGTCAGCTGCCCGTCGACCCGCCGCAGATCGCCGATCGTCCGCAGGTGGTTCTCCTGGGCGTACGCGTCGGTGACGGCGACCCCATTGGTGTCGCTGAACGGGGTCGGCGCCAGCAGCGCCAGCCCGTGGGCGAGCGCGTATCGCTGTGCCGCCTGGTAGGCGCCGAGCTGGGTGCGGAAGCTGCGCGTGTACCCGGCGACGGCCGTGTTGAAGACGTTGAGGTACTCCGGGTAGATCGACAGCGACCCGGCCTTCATGGCCTGCATCGTGACCTCGGTCGGTCCGATGTTCTGGTTGAGGGTGGCGTTGAACCCCTGGGCGGTCAGAGCCTGGAGATAGAGCTGGCCGAGCAGGAACTGCTCGGTGTAGTTCTTGTCGCCGACGCTGATCGCCGGCTTGCCGGTCCCGGGGAGCGCGGGGGTCGTCGAGGTGGTGGCGGTGCCCGTGCCCGTGCCCGTGCCCGTCGTCACGCTGGCCGCCGGCGCGGTGGAGCTCGACGTCGAGGAGGGGCCCGTCGGCGCCGGGGAGGCGGCGCTCTTGCCGCACGCGGTGCAGGCGAGGGCAGTGACGGCGACGGCCAGCAGGCGGCCGGCAGGTGTGGACGTGAGGCGGCGACGCATCGGGAAGGCCCTGGCGATCCTAAACCCCGGCGGCGTGGCGCGCCTCGGCATGCGCGGCCTGCTCCAGCTCGTCCGGGAGCGGCTCGAGGGGGGTGGGGAGCCTGAGCGCGGTCGCGATCAGCCAATCGGCGAACCACGCGTTCTTGGGCAGGAGCGGGCCGTGGAGATAGGTGCCGATGACGTTGCCGGCCCGGACCCCCTCCTGACCGTCGCGGTCGTTGTTTCCGTGGCCCTTGAGCACGCGACCGAGCGGCTGCACCCCGGCGCCGAGGAACGTCCTCCCGCCGTGGTTCTCAAAGCCGGCGAGGACGTGATGGCCTTCCGCGCCGCCGGCGAGGTCCACCTCGATCGCGACGTTGCCGATCAGCCGGGGCCCGTCGGATCGGACCGTGTGCAGGTCGACGAGACCGACGCCCGGGAGCGTCTCGTCGCCGAGCTGGTAGGAGTGGCCGAGCAGCTGATATCCGCCGCAGACGGCAAGGATGACGGCCCCCCGGGCGGCGGCGGCGTGCAGGTCATCATGCTTGGCGTCGGCGAGGTCGTGAGCGCACAGCTTCTGGTCCCGGTCCTGTCCGCCGCCGATGTAGTAGATGTCCGCGCCGTCGGGGTCCAGGGGCGCGCCCAACCCTGCCGAGAACAGCTCAAAGCCGATCCCCCGCCACTGCGACCGGCGCTGGAGCATGATCAGGTTCCCCCGGTCGGCATAGATGTTCATGAGGTCCGGGTACAGCGCGCAGACCCGCAGCGTCCGGTCAGGCACAGAAGACCACCACCGTGCTGCCCACGTAGTCGTCGGTGGCGGGAATCTCGATGCATTCGCAGGCGCGCAGCCCGGCGGCGACACCCTCGGCCGTCAGCGTGTCGGCGTCGACGCGGTCGAGGCCGATGACGTCGTCCTCGGCGTCGAGACGACCGTCGGGGGTGACCATCTCGCGGCGGCGCTCGAGCACAAACCGGTCACCGCGCACGCGCACGGCGGTCGGCCGGCTGCTGTAGACGATGCCGTCGATCTCCGTGACGTCCGGAAGCGGACCGAGCGTTGCCGACGACGCCTCGAACGGCTCGAGCTGATCGGCGATGGCGATCGCCAGCCGCCCCTCCGCGGCCACGTGCTCCCGGGCGCAATCCAGGAACCGGCCCCGTCCTTCCCCTCCGTCGAGGAGCTGAATCGTCTGCATCGGCACGATGCACAGCGGGAACCGCTGCTGGAGGGCGAACGACCGTGCGTCCGCCTGAACCGTGGTGACGTCCAGGCCGTCGGCTCGCATGCGGAGCGCCGCCAGCAGCTCGTCGCAGACGTCGAGGGCGGTGACGGCATAGCCGGCGCGGGCCAGATCGAGCGTGACCCGCCCGGTGCCGGCACCGACATCGAGGACCGGGCCGCCCTGGCGGCGCGCCAGGGCGCGCCACACCGCCAGATCCTCGACGTAGCTGCCGCACTCCAGGTCGTGCCAGATCGTCTTCACGATTTCGCGGCGGCCGGTTGGCGGGACCAGAACGCGTCCACATGGCCTCGGCGCTGCAGCTCCTGGCGCAGCTCGAGCAGTGCGGTGTAGGTCGGCACCGCGAACAACCGACCGTCCGGGCAGGCGGCCAGAGCAGCGTCGAGCGCGTCCGGCAGGGCGTGGACCACCGCCAGGCGCTCGACGTCTACCCCGGCGTACTTGAGCCGGAGCGCCAGCTCCGCCGCGCGCGTTCCGGCGCAGGTCACGCGCCGGGCACGCCCGGCGAGCATCTCGAAGTCCGCATCCCAGACCCAGGAGATATCGCGGCCGTCCGCGGTCCGGTCGTTGAGGATGGCCAGGATGTCCAGATCCCCGCCCTCCAGCGCCAGGGTCCGGAGGATCTCGTTCGCTCCGGCCGGGTTCTTGATGAGCAGGATCGACAGCTCGCAGGCGCCGATCTGGACCCGCTCGGCCCGCCCAAAGGCGGCGCTGACCGTGGCGAGGCCGTCCCTGATCTGGGCCAGGGGGACATCGAGCGCCAGGCACAGGCTGGCTGCCGCCAGGGCGTTGTAGACGTTGTACAGGCCGGGGAGGGGGAGCTCGATGGACGTGGTCCCGGCGGGCGTGTGCAGCTGGAAGGCGGCGCCGCGGGTCCCGTGGAGCTCGATGTCGCTGGCGAAGACGCTGGGGTCCGGGCGACGCTGCCCGCACTGGGGGCAGCTGTAGCGGCCGAGGTGCCCCAGATAGATCGCCTCGTACTCGTAGGCATGGCCGCAGCGGCGACAGTGCTTGGAGTCGGCCGCGTGCTGCATCTCCTGCGTCGCCATCGCCGGATCCTCGACTCCGAAATAGGTGACCGCGGGGTGATGGCGGCCGAGGTCGGCGATCAGGGGGTCATCGGCATTGGCGGCCAGCCGGGCGGCGGCCGGCAGCCGGGTGACCATGGCCGCCCACCGGTCGGCGATCGTCTCCAGCTCTCCGTAGCGATCCAGCTGGTCCCGGAACAGGTTGCCGAGCACCAGCGCGCGGGGACGGAGCTGCGGCGCCACCCGGTCGAGCCAGAACTCGTCGATCTCGAACAGTCCCAGCTGGCCGTTGATGCCACCGCCACGGCGGGCGGCATCCAGCAGCGTCGACGCCACGCCGCCGGCCATGTTGGCCCCCGCCCGGTTGTGGACGAGACTGATGTGCGCGCGTTCCAGGACCGTCGCGGCCATCGCCGCGGTCGTCGTCTTTCCGTTGGTCGCCGAGACCACCGCGCTTCCGGCGGGCAGGCGGGCGGCCAGCCGCCCAATCGCCTGTGGGTCCAGGCGGGTCAGCACCTTGCCGGGCAGGCTGGTGCCGCCGCCGCGCCCAGCGCGCCGGGCGAGCTCGCCGACGGCCCGCGCGGCGGCGATCTTCGCGTCCAGGACGCTCATGTTTCAGCGATCGGCGTCGACGGCCCCACCGCGCCCGGCGCGGTGGGGACCGTCGAGGGGAGGATCGCCTGCACAGCGCCGCCCATGATTCGGACCGTGGCCGGGAGCTCGGCGATCGGATCGCCGTCGGCGAACATCGTGAAGGGGCGCGACGCCGAGACCTCCACGGTCCGGGCGCGCATCATCTCCACCTCCGGGTAGCGGATGTGCGCCCCGTGAAACACCGTCGGCAGCAGCCGCAGGAAGCGCAACCGGCGCATGTCCCTGATGATCACCACGTCGAGCATCCCGTCCTGGAGACCGGCGGCGGGGGCGAGCATCATCCCGCCGCCGTAGAAGTTGGAGTTGGCGACGGCGACCGTGTAGCCGGTCACCTCCCGGCTCTCGCCGCCGTCGATGCAGACCTTGAAGGTAGCGGGCTGCCATCGCGCCAGCGCGCGCAGAGCGCCATAGGTGTAGACGAGGTTCCCCCGGATGAGGGTCGTCTCGTTGGCGATCCGGTTGACGACCGAGTCGATGCCACAGCTGGCGATGCCGACGAATGTGCGCGATCCGACCTGCCCCATGTCCAGGCGGTGGATGGCGCCGTCCGCCAGGACCGCGCAGGCCTCGGCGGGATCCAGCGGGATCTGGAGCGCGCGGGCGAAATCGTTGCCTCGCCCGCCCGGCAGCACCCCCAGGACCCCATCGACGCGTGACACCGCCTCGGCGACGGCCGCGATGAGCCCGTCGCCACCGAAGGCCACCGCGTACTCGCCGGCGCCGGCGGCGGCTGTGGCCAGCTGACGCGCGTGGTCCAGGCTGCGCGTCGGCTCGACGTGGTGGGAGAGGTTGAGACGATCGAGCGCCCGTCGGACGCGGGCCAGCTCGCGGCCGGCCCGGCCGCCGCCGGCGTGCGGGTTGACGATCACAGACAGTGCGGGCATCAGTCGCTCCCCCAATCAGCCCGTGACCAGCGCGTACAGGGTGTCGGCGATCGCCACCGGGGCCGGATCGTCTGCGGCCTCGGCCTGCTCGCGCGTCGTCACCCCGGTCAGGACGATGGCAGCGTCGAGGCCGGCCGCGGCCGCCCCGCCCAGGTCGGCGTCCAGACGATCGCCGACCATCAGCGACCGGCCCGGACCCAGGCGATCCAGCGCCGTCTCAAACAGCATCGTGTCCGGTTTACCGACACTCCGCGCGGTCCGCTCGGTCGCGTATTCCAGGGCGGCCACAATCGCGCCGGTCCCGGGCCAGTAGCCGTCGCTGGCCGGGAAGGTCCGATCCCGCCCGGCGGCGATCATCTCCGCCCCGTTGAGCACCGCCTGGGTGGCGGTCCGAAGCTCGGCGAAATTGAAATCGTCATGGCCGGCGACGACGACGATCTCGGCGCTGGTGGCACGCTCGGTGCCGTTGACGACGCGCTGACCGGCGTCCGCGACGTGGCGGAAGATAGCTGCCGAGCCGATCACGAACGTAGGCGTGCGCGGCCGCCGGTCGGCCAGCACGTACTGGATCGCCGATCCGACGGTGACGATCTCCTCCAGCGACGCCTGCAGTCCCATGGACCACAGCTTGCGGACGTACTCCTCCGGCGCCAGCCGGCTGTCATTGGTGATGAACGCCAGCCGCTTGCCGCCCGCCCGCAGCTCGGTCAACGCCTCCCGCGCGTGCGGCGTGGCGGCCTGATCGACCCACACGCATCCGTCCAGGTCGAGCAGCAGGTGGTCATAGTCGGCGACGAGAGGGGAGACGGGCATAGTGGACGGGGGACGGTGGCCGCGGTCGCAAGGGCGGCAGGGCGCTGACGATTATCCACCGCGGACGGGCTTGTGCCGGACTGCACAAGCCGTTGCACACGAATTGTGGCGGAAGCCATGCCCAATTCGTCCAACCCGCCCATGCCGTCCTACGGGTCCGGAGCACCAACAGACTGCGTCCGATGCCCCGCGCGGCAGGGGGAGGGAGGAGGAAAATCAGTGCGGCGCGCTCAGCGCATCGGCGCCGCACCAACCGCGTCCATCGGCACCGGACCCCCGGACTTGAGCCGAAGTTGGACAAGTTGGACGAAAGTACTACCCCGGGGAGCTTGATTCCGACCGGGCAGCGGTCCACAATGCAGCGCGAAGTTGGCGCCGCGGCGGGAAACCATCGGCGCCAACTCCTGTATATGCCGCGATGTGCCCACCGGGCTCTGGGAAAGGAGGCTCTCGATGGGTTTTCACAACTCCTGAGGCAGACAGAGGGGTCCGTGTACCAGACGGGCCCCTCTTCTCTTCTCAGGTTCTGAGCCTCATCGGCAGGCGAGGTGACGAGCTTTAGCTCTTTCGCGAACTTCCGCGCATTCCTTGAGGAATCCTTGATTTCGGCCGATGAGGGTCCCGATGTCTCAATCAGCGAACAAGGATGTTCGTCGCCGGCCGTCCAAGTCAGCCGCCGTACTCCAGCTGCTCGCCATCGCCGGGGGCATCACGCTCGCGTTGTTCACTCAGGACCTGGACCGCTGGCACATCGGCACGTTGATCGCGATCGTGACGTTCGCGCTGGTGAGCGAACTCACGCCGGTAAAGATCAACGAGCGCTTCTACATCTCCGGCAGCTTCCTCGGGATCATCCTCGCTGTTGTTGTGCTCGGCGGGGGCGCCGGCGCAGCCATTGGCGTCCTGACGATCGTCGTTGGCTGGTTCCGGTTGCGGGTCGCGGCGCACTACTTCCGGAACAACGTCGTCAACTTCCTGTGGTTCCCACTCCTGACGGGCCTGTTCTTTGAAGGGCTGAAAGGCCTTCTCAACATCCAGGCGCACTCCCTCGCCAGCTACCTGCTCGTGTTCGTTGCCTTCGTCTTTGGACTGGGCGTCAACTACGTCATCGCCGCGGGGTACCAGTGCTGGCTTGACGGATCGTCGTTCGTCGAAAAGACGCGCCACACCCTCGTGCCCGTCCTCCCGGCCGAGCTTTTCTGCGGGCTGCTCACCCTCGGCGCCGTCTTCATCGTCGTCCACCTCGGCACACTCGGCCTCGTCCTGTTTGGGCTGGTGCTGGTCATCTACCAGTATCTGGTGGGCGAGCTACTCATTTCTCAGCGCCGTAGCCAGGCACTGCAGCGGGCGGCCACCACCGACGATCTGACCGGGCTGGCCAACCGTGAGTCCTTCCGGACGGCCGTCGAGAAGCGGATCGCTCACGCCACCGAATCCGGCAGCCCCTTTCCCGTAATGCTCATGGACCTCGACCGGTTCAAGGAGATCAACGACACGCTCGGCCACCACTACGGCGACGTGCTGCTCCGGGACCTGGGACCGCGGCTGGTGGAGGCGGTCGGAGAGGGGGCGCTGGTAGCTCGGTTGGGCGGGGACGAGTTCGGGATCCTGCTGGGCGAGGACATCGATGAAATGCCGGTGATCGAGGTGTTCCTCTGCGCGCCTGGTGCGGATCGTGTCCGAGCCATTCAGCGTGGATGAGCTTTCTTTGGAAGTGGGGGCGAGTATTGGGGTGGCGCGGTTCCCGGCCGACGGCGAGGATGCGCACGCGCTGCTGCGGTGCGCGGACATCGCCATGTACACGGCCAAGGAGACACAGACCGATTACAAGGTCTACACCGCCGAGCAGAACCAGCATTCGGTTCGGCGGCTGAGTGTGCTCTCCGACATCCGGCATGCGCTGGCGTCCGATCAGATCGTCGTGCACTACCAGCCGATGATCGATCTGGACGACCTGCGCGTGCGGGGCGCAGAGGGGCTGGTCCGCTGGCAGCATCCGGAGCACGGCCTGATCCCGCCGGGGGCATTCGTGCAGACGATTGAGCAGACCGGCCTGATCGGTCCGCTGACGCGGCACGTGCTGGAGCGCTCGATCGCCGAGTGCGCGGCCTGGCGGCGCGACGGTCGCGAGCTTTCGGTCGCCGTCAACCTGTCGGTCCGCAACCTGCTCGACCGAGATCTCCCGCGGGAGCTCGACCATCTGCTCAACGTGTATGCCCTGCCGGCGGACGCGCTGCAGCTGGAGATCACCGAGAGCATGATCATGTCCGACCCTGAGCGGGCGCTGGCCACCGTGGGGCGGTTGAGCGCGCTGGGCGTCCGCCTGTCGGTGGACGACTTCGGAACCGGGTACTCGTCGCTGGCCAATCTGCGCAAGATGCCGATCGACGAGCTGAAGATCGACCGCTCGTTCGTGTCTCCGATGCTCCAGGACGAGAGCGATCTGATCATCGTCCGGTCCACCATCAACCTCGGGCACGACCTGGGCCTGCGCGTGATCGCCGAGGGCGTCGAGGACGGCGCCACGCTCGACGAGCTCGCCGCGCTGGGGTGCGATCTGGCCCAGGGCTACCACGTCAGCCGGCCGATGCCGGCCGACGCCTTCACGGCGTGGCTGGCCCGCCCGCTCGTCGACGAGCCGCCGGCGGTGCCGGTTCCCGGGCCGGCGCCAGCGATCGACCTGCCGGCGCCGACTCCCGCCAACGGGGCGGGGGGCGCGATCGACCTGCCGGCACCGACGTTCGCCGCCCCTGAGTCCTGACCGAGACCGCCGCTCCGCCCGGACCCCGCGGCTCCGGACCCCGCGTCGTCTCTAGACCTGGTGGTCGCGATGATCTGCCAGCGGCTGATCGGACCGGGCTCGAAGCTGTCGGCCACGAGGCGCGTCTTGCAGACGACGCTGGGGGATGAGCTGTCGCTCGGCGAGGTCACCGAGGCCGAGCTGTTGGCAGCGATGGACTGGCTGGTTGAGCGCCAGGACCGGATCGAGCGGACGCTCGCGCGTCGCCACCTGCCCAGCGATGGGGACGGCGAGGCGTTCGTGCTCTATGACCTGTCGTCGAGCTACGTGGAGGGCCGCTGCTGTCCGCTGGCGACCTTGGGCTACTCGCGTGATGGTGTGAAGGGCAAGCTGCAGGTCAACTACGGGCTGATCTGCAGCCCCGAGGGCCGCCCGGTCGCCGTGCGTGTGCACGAGGGCAACGTCACCGACCAGCAGACCGTTCCCGACACCGTCGCCACGGTCCGCGAGCGGTTCGGGATCGAGCAGGTCGTGTTCGTCGGTGACCGCGGGATGATCACCCACGCCCACGCGCAGACCCTGAAGGAGCAGGGGGTGGACTTCATCAGCGCGCTCAAGAGTGTGCAGATCCGCTCGCTGGTGAACGCAGGCGACCTGCAGCTGTCGCTGTTTGACGAGGTCAACCTCGCGGAGATCAGCTCGCCGCTGTTCCCGGGCGAGCGGCTCGTGGTGTGCCGCAACCCCGCCGTCGCGGCCGAGCGCGCCCGCAAACGCGGAGAACTCGTGGCCGCGACCGAAGCCGAGCTTGAGAAGGTCAAGGCCAGCGTGGAGGGCCCCCGCGGCCGGTTGCGCGGCGCGCCGGCCGGTCAGATCGGTGAGCGTGCCGGCAAGATCTCCAACAAGTACAAGGTCGCCAAGCACTTCACGCTGACGATCGCCGACGGTGTCTTCGCCTACGAGCGCAACACCGAGCAGATCAACCGCGAGGCCGCGCTGGACGGCCTCTACGCGATCCGCACCACCCTCCCCGCCGACACGCTCCCCGCGCCGGCCGCGGTCCGCGCCTACAAACAGCTGAAGATGGCCTCTAGAACAACACCGTCTGCGGACTGGGGGCCGGCGGCGCCAGGCACTCCGGCCCGTCGTAGCGCGCATCGTTGACGGTGGACCCCACCGCGGTCAGAGCCGTCCGATCGCCGGGCAACCCGGTGAGGATCTCACCCAACCGGTCGCGGGGCGTCGCCGCGTCCAGCCAGGAGGACTCGTGGCGCGGGTCGAGGATGACCGGCATGCGGTCGTGCAGCGGAGCGATCGCCGCGTTGGCGGCGCGGGTGATGATGGTGCAGGTGCGCAGCGTGCTGCCGTCCGTGGCGTGCCAGATCGACCACAGGCCGGCGAACGCAAACAGCGCACCGTCGGTCCGGGTGATGTGAAACGGCTGCTTGGGACCACCGGGCGTCGGCCGCCATTCGTAGAAGCCGTCGGCGACGATCAGGCAGCGGTACCGCTCGAAGGCGCGTCGGTACGCCGGGCGCTCGGCGACGGTCTCCAGGCGGGCGTTGATCATCTTCAGGCCGGTGTCCGGGGTCTTGGCCCACGACGGGACCAGACCCCAGCGCAGCGCCTCGCCGCGCCGCCGTCCGTCCCGGTCGGTCGTCACCGCCAGGACATCGTCGCCCGGTGCGACGTTGAACCGCCGGCGGACCTCAACCGTTTCCTCGAGGGCAAAGCGCGATCGCACGGCCGCCGGATCCGGCGCCGCCAGCGTGTAGCGCCCGCACATGGCGAGGCCTCCTTACGCGCTCAGCGGGCGCCGCCGGCGATCTGCTCGGCCCGCTCGGCTTGCGCCTTCTTCTGACGGCGCCTGCCCAGGAACGCCAGCACACCGACGGCCACGATGACGAGAAGGATCGTGTAGAAGATCCGCAGGTCCAGCGACAGGCCGCCGGCGATGGCGGCAATGCCGCTGACGATGCCGAAGGCGACGAGCAGGATCGCCACGATCAGCGCGACGATGATCAGGACGCCGCGGATGCGAGCCAGCATCCCGGCGCTCTTCGGCGGCGCCACCAGGCCCATGAACTTCAGACCGCGCAGCTGGCGGCTGGTCGGCGCATCGACGCCCAACCGCTCGGTGGCCTTCTTCAGATCGTCCGCCCGCCGCTCGGCCAGCGCCAGCGAGGCATCGGCCATGCGGCGCAGCTGCAGGCGCTCCTGGGGCCGGGCGGCGGCGATCGCGCGCTGGAAGTGTGCCCGGGCGGCCTTGGCGTCGTAGCGCTCGGCCGCTCGCGCTCCCAGGATCGCCTGAGCGGCCGCCTTGTACTTGGTCTCGGCCTCCAGCTCCTCGTCGCTGCGGCCCTCCAGCTGCTGCATGGCGGCGAGCTGGCTGCGCTGTTCGACGCGCATCATTCGCTGCTGCTTGGGCATTGAGAAGAGTCTAGTTGCTCGACCGGGCTCCGGGCGGCGGCAACGTGGGCCGATTGGACTCCGTAGCCTCCGGCGGGCTCATGCTCGCCAAGCTCGTCGCTCTGGTGCTACCGCTCGGCTTGGACACGTTCGCCGTGGCGGCCGCTCTGGGCATGGTCGGAGTCACTCCGCGTGACCGCCACCGCATCTCGGCGATCATGGTCGGCTTCGAGATGGGCATGCCGCTGGTTGGCCTCGGCCTCGGCGCGCCGCTGGGACGGGCCATCGGCGGCGCCTCTGATTATCTGGCCATCGGCGTCCTGCTGGCCTTCGGGCTCTACACGTTGTTCGGCCGCGAGGACGAGGACGAGAGCGTGGCCAGATTCGCCGGCGCCCGGGGCTGGCGCGCGATCCTGCTGGGGGTCAGCATCAGCCTCGACGAGCTGGCGGTCGGCTTCACGCTCGGACTGCTGGATCTGCCCGTGGTCGCGGTGATCGTCTTCATCGGCGTGCAGACGCTGATCGTGGCGCAGCTAGGCCTGCGCCTCGGCGACCGCCTGAGCGCGCGCACCCGCGAAGGCGCCGAGCGCCTGGCCGGGCTGGCACTGACGACGCTGGCGCTCGTGCTCCTGGCCGAGAAGCTCACCTGATCGACAGCGGCGCCGCCGCCGGCTGGGCCACCGACTACGCGGCGGGCGGCTGGTCGATGCGCACCAGGTTTCCGGACGGGTCACGCACGGCAAAGTCCCGCGTGCCCCAAAACTGCTCGGTCGGCTCCTGGACGATCTCGGCGCCCGAGGCGCGAAGCTTCTCGAAGGTGGCGTCGAGGTCGTCGGTCCGGAAGTGGACTCCGTTCAGGGCGCCCTTGGCGAGGAGGGCGGCGAGCGCCTCGCCGTCGGCGGGGCCGCCGTTCACGTAGTTCGTGAGGACGATCGCGACGTCTGGCCGGGAGGCGGCGCCGACGGTGATCCAGCGAAAACCCTTGTGGGCGACGTCGTTGCGCACCTCGAGGCCGAGTGCGTCGCGGTAGAAGGCCAGGGCGAGGTCAGGGTCATGGACTTGGACGAAGCACTGGGACAGCGTGAGATCCATTGCCCGCAAGCCTAGGGAGCCGGCGCCCCGCGCGCTGCACCGATCCCGGTCGGCCTGCGGCTCGGACGGGTGAGGTCCTTGGCGATGCAGCCCGGCACGCCCACGAGCGCGCCGTGGTCACGGGCCCGGTAGGCCGTTGGAGCCTCGCCGACCAGCTCGGTGAAGCGTGCGCTGAACGAGCCGAGCGACGTACACCCGACCGCCATGCACACCTCGGTGATCGAGAGGTCGCCGCGCCGCAGCAGCGCCTTCGCCCGCTCGATTCGCCGCGTCATCAGGTAGGCGTAGGGCGTCTCGCCGTATGCCGCGCGGAACTGCCGCGAGAAGTGCGCGGTCGACATCAGCGCGGCGCGGGCGAGCGCGGTGACGTCGAGCGGGCGCGCGTACTCGCGGTCGATCAGATCGCGGGCCCGTCGCAGATGCGCGAGGTTGGCGAGATCCTCCGGCGTCACGATGGGAGCGTACCGACGGGCCAGGCCGCCCGGCAGGTCCGTGCCGGTGGTGGCGCCGGGGTGATCCGGAGCGCGAGAATGCGGTTGTGTTGCCGGTTGCGGTCAGCCTTCGGCCATTCACGCGGGAGGATCTGACGACTGTGGAGCCGTGGTTTCGTAGCCCGGACACGCGGCGGTTCCTCGGTGGTCCCGAGTGGCCGGCGATGATGCTGGGCCTCGATGCTCGCATCGTCGGCGAGGAGTTCCGTGGCGCCACCCAGACCGGCTCGTTCCGCTACATCGCTGACTCCGACGGCCCGTGCGGGTACATCGATTGCGGCACATTCGATCGCTGCACCGTCTGCACGGGCCTGGGCGCCGATGGGCCGATCATCACGGAGACGATCGAGGTGGCGACCGGCTCGATCGCGTTTGCGGTCGACCCTGACCGGCGCCGGCGTGGTCTCGGCCGGGCGATGATCGGCGCGTTGATGCGCCGGCCTGAGTTGCGACAGGTTGAGCTGTTCGAGGCCGGCGTCGAACCGGAGAACATCGCGTCGCGGCGGTGTCTCGAGGCGGCCGGCTTTCGCCTGCGGTCAGACCGACCGGACTTTGAGGGGATGCTCTACTACCGCGCCCGGCGCGCGGGCGCGAACGCCGGCGTGATGCCCTCGTCGTGAGCCCGGTCCGTGCGGCATCGCCGACCTTGAGCGACGTCCCTTGTTGGTGTACATAAGCCCGATTATCGAGCATTGGATCGAACCGCCAGTGCGCCCGAGACGGTCCGCCCTTAGCCAAAGCAGAGGCGCTGGACGCCTTCGACTGGCTGGACCGACGCGACAGCGTCGCTGCCGACACGGTGGTCCGGGTCGCTGACTACGCGGGCCAGGACCCGCAAGAAGCCGCGGAACGCATCGTTCGCGGCCTGTCGTTGCCGGGCTGAGTCTCGTCACGGCTAGCGCGATGCTCGCGCCGAGACAGCCTCGGAGTCAGCGGGCGCCGGGACCGGAGCACCGCCGGCGGGCGCGGGCCCCGCCGCCGGCGCGCCGCCACGGTCGCACTCTGCCGCCGCGTCTGCCCCGCCTCGTGGAGACTGGTCTGCCTATCGCTTCATTTCCGCTGAGCGCGCAGGTCGGCGATGCGGATGATCTCTTCCCAGCGGCCCTTGCGGAACCGCCCGGCGCGCTCAAGCCCCTGTGTGGCGAGCTCGCGTACCTGCTGTTCGATCTCGGGATCGTGCGTGTGGTAGGCAGCATCGGTGAGAAGTCGCGCCGCCTCCTTGTCATCGCCCGCCGCGAGGTGGTCGCGCGCCTCCAGCACGAGGCCCTGGACATTGCGGTGATCGGCCATGTCTGGCGCGACCATGTCGCCTCCTCTCATTGCTGACGATGGCGACGCTACTGAGGTGACAGGGTCTGTCAATAGGGCCTAGTCCCCATCCTGTTGGCTGAGCGCGACGACCTCAGCCTCGCCTTCGGCCTCCCGCCGACGCAAACGTCCTCGCACCCGCCTCGCCGTCCGGTGATCGACCGTTGAAGGTGGCGGCAATCCCGGGTACGTTGGCCACGATGTTCGACGGATTCTCCACGCGGGCACTCCCCACCGACCGCGGCGCCATCCATGCCCGCGTCGGCGGCGATGGCCCGCCGCTGCTGCTCCTGCACGGATACCCGGAGAGCCATCTGATGTGGCACGCCGTCGCACCGCGGCTGGCCGAGCGATTCAGCGTTGTCGTGACCGATCTCACCGGTTACGGCGAGTCGTTCCGGCCCGGGCCGGCCGCCGACCACGCACCGCACTCCAAGCGGGCGCTCGCGCTCGATCAGGTCCAAGCGATGGCGGCGCTCGGTCACGAGCGCTTCGCCGTGGCCGGCCATGACCGCGGCGGACGCGTCGCGTATCGAATGGCACTCGATCATCCGGACCGCGTCAGCGCCCTGGCCGTGCTCGACATCGTTCCCACCGCCGATGTGTGGGCGCGGGCGGACGACCGGCTGGCGCTCGCCTACTGGCACTGGGGCTTTCTCGCCCAGCCGGCGCCGCTCCCGGAGCGGCTCATCACCGGCGACCCCGACGCCTTCTTCGACCACCACGTGCGCGCCATCGGCCTCGGCGCCGCACCCGGGCGCTATCCGGACGCGGTGCTGGAGGCATATCGCCGGCCGCTCGGCGATTCCGGTGCCGTGGAGGCGATCTGCGAGGACTACCGGGCCGGCGCGACGGTCGACCGCGCGCTCGACGAAGCCGACCGCGGCCGCCAGATCGACTGCCCGGTGCTGTGCCTGTGGGGGCGCCGGGGCGCACTCGAGCTCTTCTACGGCGACGTGCTCGACGTGTGGCGCCCGTGGGCGCCGCAGGTGACCGGGCGAGGCATCGACGCCTCGCACTTCCTGGTCGAGGACGAGCCGGACGAGGTGGCCGCGGAGCTCGCCGGCTTCCTGACCTCTCAGGACTGAATCGGACCGCTCGGCGGACGACGCCGCGCTGCGGCGATGGCGACCGCGAGCCCTGCGAGACCCAAGCCGATCCCCACGACGCCGAGTGGCGTTCGAGGCGACGTGTCACCGGGATGCGGTCCGAGGATGCCCGGCAGGTCTTCGCAGGCAACGGTCAGGTAGACGATGCCGATCGCCACGAGCACCGCACCCACCGTTGCCGCTGCACCGGTTACGAGGCGCGGATGTCTGCGCACGCCAATAGCTTACGCCTCCGGCTGCGCCATCTGAAACCGCGCTGGCTCCGGCCAAACGGGTCGATCACGTGATGGCCGGCTGAGGCCCCGGGACGTCGTCGACGGCCCGGCCCGCCCGTCAGTCGCTGCCGCCGGGCCGGTGGGCGTCGCCGCGCGGACGTCCTCCCCACTACCCTTGGCCGCCATGCCGGACAGAGGGCCGCGGGTCTCGCGCGCTGAGATCGTGCTGCTGGTGGCCCTGGGGGCCTGGGGACTGTTCCCGCTCGTCGTGCTGCTCATCCACGCGGCGGCCCTCCATGCCCGCTTCACCGGCGCGGACGGCCTGATCGGCGCCGACGGCGTCCTCGGTGCCGATCAGCTCCAGTACCTGGCGTGGACCCGGGACGCGAGCGCCCATGGCGGGCTCACCTCGGACCTGTTCAGCTTCGCCGGGGGCGGTCACGTCTACCTGCAGCCGATGTCGGCGCTCAGCGCCGGGCTCTACCGCCTCGGCCTGTCGCTGCCCCTCGCCTATCTGCTGTGGAAGCCGGTTGCGATCGTGGCCCTGTTCGCGGCCGCGGTCGCCTGGGCGCGGCGCCTGGTCGGCCCTGGGGTCGGACAGCGCGCGGCGGCCGTCGCCCTCTCGCTCTTTCTCTACACCCCCCTCGCCGCCTTGGTGAGCTGGACCCAGATCGGCGGCGGCCCGTTTCGCTTTCAGCTGTACCTGCTCGGCAGCGAGCTCCTCGGCGCCGGCAAGTTGTGGGGCTACATGGCCAGCGCCCTCGGCCTGGCGCTCGTCCCGGCGGCCCTGCTGACGCTCGAGCGGGCGCTCGATCCCGCCGGGCGCGGCGGCTCGTCACGCCGCGGCGGCGTCGTGCCCGCCGCGCTGTTGCCGGCAGCGGCAGCGTCGCTGCTGGCATCGTGGCTGCATCCCTGGCAGGGGATCACGCTCATCGTCATCTTCGTGGGGCTGGCGGCCTGGTCACGGCTGCGCCACGCCGTCGCGCTCGCCGTGCCCGCGATCGGCGCCGCGCTGCCCCTCGCCTACTACTACCTGCTCTCCCACCGCAACTCGGCCTGGCATCTCGCCGCGCATTACGAGGTCATCCCGCGCGTGTCGCCCCTCGTGCTCCTGGCCGGATTCGGGCCGCTCGCGCTGGTGGCGGCATTCGGCGTTCGGCGGCCGGGCGGCGCGCTCATCGAACGGGCCCTGCTGCTGTGGATCGCCGCCTGCTTTGTCACGTACTTCGCCAACGACGCATTCGCCACCCACGCCTTCCAGGGCCTCAGCTTCCCGTGGGCCGTGCTGGCCGTGCGCGGATGGAGCCGGCTGCGGCTTCCGGCCGTGCTCAGCGTGATGGCGGTGGGTCTCGTCACCCTCCCCGGTCTCGTCTACGACGGGCGAAAGATGGTCCGGACCGTCGACGGCACCACCGTTCAGTACTACCTGACGCCGGGCGATGCCGCCGCGCTGGACTGGGTCGAGCGCCGTGCGCCTCCGGGTGGGGTGCTCGCCCCCACCCCGTTTGCCGCGGTGGTTCCCGCCCAGACCGGCCGCGCCGTCTGGACGGGTCACGGCTACTGGAGCCAGGACTACCCCGCCCAGGCCCGGCAGGTCGATCGGCTGTTCGGCGGGCGGATGCGCCCGGCGGTCGCCCGGCGCTTCGTGGCCGGCACCGGGGCGGCGATCCTCGTCGCCGACTGCCGGCACCGCGCCGACCTGACGCGGGCGCTGTCCCCCGCCCTCGGCTCGGTCCACCAGTTCGGCTGTGCCCGCGTCTACGTGCTCGCCCGGGCCAGCCGGTCGGCTCGTCGGTAGACGAATCGCAGCCCGGACCACGTCGCGTCGATCGCACAGACCTTGTTGTCGACGAGCCCGGCGGCCAGGCCCAGCTCCCGCACGACGGCGTCGCCCAGGTCGGTCGCCACGCCGCTCGTCTGCTTGGGCCAGGCAAGCCACAGCCCGCCGTCGGTGGCCAGCGCCGCTCGCCACGCCGGAAGCCGGCGCTCCACCTGGGCGCGCCGCGTACCGAACGCGACGATGACACCGAAGGCTCCCTGGAGACGTCGCCGGACAATCACGCCCGGCGGCAGCTCGCCCAGGATCTGATCAAAGCCCTCCGGAGCCGCGATGAGGCCGACCCGCATCTCCGGCTTGATCCCCAGCTTGCGCGCCAACGGGCTGGCGGAACCGATGGTCTCGGCCGTGGCCCGGGTCCCGGTCATCGCCACGCAGCCTACCGGGGGGCAGGTCGGCCCCGGCGACCGAAGAAAAGGGCCCCGTCCCCCACGTTTGAGGGGCGGGGCCTCTCTCAGTGATTACCGCCTACGGCCGCCCGGACACAAAGCTCTCATCCAGGTTGGCCCTTGAGACATCCCCGTACGCCCAGGCCGAGCTCAGCCCGACGGCCGACGTCCCGTGATCGTAATGGCGGCCGGTCGCCGTGTTGGTCGTGGCCGTGTAGCTGGTCTTGAGGTTGGCGGTGAACCCCGTTCCGCCGGCGCCCCCCAGGCATTGCGCCGTCTGCCCACCGCCGGCCAGGTGCGCGGTGCCGGTGGTCGAGCCAGCCGTGGAGGTGATCTTGAACGCCATCCAGAACGCCTTCACGCTTCCCGTGTAACCCGGAGGAATAGATCCGTTTGGGAAGGTGGTCGTGATCGACCCAGACTCACTGAACGTTCCCGGGTACGGTCCTATGGCCGGGCCGTGGAAACTGAAGTGCTGGGTCGCGGTGTACCTCCCTGACCCCGTGACCGGTGGCGAGGCCAGCCAGCTCCCGCAGAGTCCCAGGAAATACGGCTCCGTGGTCCCCGGCCAGTTCCGCTGTGCGCTCACCGTTTCCCCCGACAGTTTCGGAGGCATGAAGGCCTGCGCCCCTGCCGCCGACGGCAGCGCGCTCAATGCGAGAACCCCTGCCGCAGCAGCCCCTGCTGCTAGACGAAACATACTGCCCCCCTTTTCAGTCCAGCGAGGCTGGACTCCGAGTGACCCCCGCGCCAGCCCTACTCTGGCGCGCACCTCGATGTTAGCTCCGCACCTGCGGCGCGCAACCCGTAATCGGTCACACAGACCCAGCGGGGCCGGCGATCAAAGCTGAGCCTCGCCAGCGACCTCGGCGATGATCTTCGACAGTTGGCTGCCCTGCCAGGCGATGGGCGAACGGCCGGGATCGTCGGTGACGAGCCTGGCCTGCGGAATCGCCTGGGCGTACGCCTCCCCCACCGCCTTCGGATGGCCCGGATCGGCCTCGTCGTCGGAGGCGACCACGACGGTGGGGACGACGATACGGCCGAGATCCGCGAGGCGCTCGAACGGCCGCGACCGCGGGACGGCGCGCAGCGCATCGGCGAGTGCCTCCGGGTGTTCGTGCAGCCCCAGACGCTGACGAATGACCTTGAGCACGGTCTCGCGCCAGCGCTCCGGCACCTGCGGATCGCCGTAGGCGGCGAGAAAGCCCTCGACGCCGCCGGCGCGCAGGCCCTCGGACAGCGCGTCCCACCGCGCCAGACGGTCCGGACCGTCGAACTCGTCCGGGTACGCCGGGGTTATGACCACCAGCCCCCCCACGCGCTGGGGGCGGTGCAGCGCCAGCCAGAGCAGCGTATGGGCGCCCATCGAGGCCCCGGCGATAACGGCTCGCTCGATGCCCGCGGCGTCGAGCACCGCCTCCATGTCGTCACCCAGATCCTCGTAGGTGTAGTCCCCCGGGCTCACGGCCGGCGAGGAGATGCCATGGCCGCGGGCGTCGTAGGCGACGACCCGGTGCCCGGAGCGCTCAAGGGCTGTCGAGCCCATCACCACGTACCGCCGGGTCGCCGTCAATCCGTGGGCGAGCAGGACCGGCCGGCCCTGACCGGTGTCGGAGACGGACAGGGTCACCCCGGCATTCTGCACGGTGTAGTCGGCCACGTCATTGGCTGTCTACACCAAAGGCGGGATCGATGGAGTGATGGCTACCATTGAACGCGACCATGGACGTCACCGACAGCACTTTCCAGACCGACGTCATCGAGCGTTCGCTCACGCTTCCGGTCGTCGTCGACTTCTGGGCGGAATGGTGCGGTCCCTGCCGCCAGCTGGGGCCAGTGCTGGAGCGGGCCGTGGCCGCGCGCGCCGGTCAGGTTGAGCTCGCCAAGATCGATGTCGACGCCAACCCGGGCGTCGCCCGCGCGTTCGGCATCCAGAGCATCCCGGCAGTCAAGGCATTCCGCGACGGACGGGTCGTCGCCGAGTTCGTCGGCGCCCAGCCCCCCACCGCCGTCGATGCGTTCCTGGACTCACTGCTGCCCTCCGAGGCCGACGATCTGGTCGAGCGCGGCGACGAGGAGTCGCTGCGCCGCGCGGTCGAGCTGGAGCCCTCCCGCGCCGATGCCGTCGTGCCGCTGGCGCGCATCCTGCACGGCCGGGGCGACGACGACGGCGCACTGGCGCTGCTCGGCGAGGTGCCCGGCAGCTTCGCCGCAGACGGGCTCGCCTCCCGGATCAAGCTGGAGCAGGACAACCACGGCCTGGACCTTGCCGATGCGTTCGCCGCGCTCGACGCGGGCGACCACCGGCGGGCGCTCGATCTGCTCATCGGCGCCCTGCCGAGCGCAGACGGGGCCAAGGACGACCTCCGCCGGGTCGTCGTCGGCATCCTGGATGAGCTGGGCGTCGAGGACCCGCTGGCGCGCGACGCGCGACGCCGCCTGGCCAGCGCCCTCTACTAACGCCTGGATCCACCGATCCCGCGGTCGTCTCCGCCCCTGATCGGCGGATCGAGGCGATGCGTCAGACCGCCAGCGTCAGCTGCTGGGCCGACTCCGGCGCCACCGCCTCCAGTCCGGCGACGCGGACGCCCAACAAGCGGACCGGCCGGGGCGGCGCAAACCGCCGCAGCAGGTCAAGGGCCACCGGGAGGACCCGCTCGGTGGTTGCCACCGGTGCGGTCAGCGTCCGCGCGCGGGTGTGGGTTGAGAAGTCATCCAGCCGGACCTTGATGCCGATGGTCCGCCCGCGGCGCTGCTGAGCGACGAGCGTGGCGCACAGCTGCTCGGTCAGCCGCGCCAGCACGGGCTCCAGAGCGGCCGGATCGGCGATGTCGAAGTCGAATGTCGTCTCACGGGACTCCGAGACGACCTTCCGCTCCTGGGTGACCGGGCTGTCATCCTCGAACTGGGCGCGGCGGCGCAGAGCGGCGCCCAGCCTCGGCCCAAACCGCTCGGCCAGCTGCTCCGGCGGCGCGGCCGCGAGCTTGCCCAGCGTGTCCAGGCCGCACGCCCGCAGCCGCTCGGCCGTCTTGGGGCCGATGCCGGGGATCAGCCCACACGGGGCGTCGGCAAAGCGCGCACACGCCTCGCGCCGGTCGAGGACGACGAAACCGCGCGGCTTCTCCGCGTCCGAGGCGACCTTGGCCACGAGTTTGTTGGGGCCGATGCCGATCGAGCACCCCAGGCCGGTCCGCCGCTTGATCTCGATCGCCAGTCGGCGCATCTCCGCCCGCGGAGCCGGGAGGCCCGAGAGGTCGAGGTAGGCCTCGTCGAGGCCAATGACCTCCACGGTCTCCGAGCAGGCACGGACCATGTCCATGATCTCCCGCGACGCCGCGCGGTAGTAGGGGAAATCCGGGGGCAGGTAGACGCCGTCGGGACACAGACGACGCGCCCGGGCCGCGGGCATCGCCGAGCCGACGCCGAAGCGCCGCGCCTCATATGAGGCCGTCGTCACCACCGCCCGCGGGCCGGTGCCGGCGACGATCACCGGCCGCCCGCGCAGCTCCGGCCGGCGCCGCAACTCCACCGAGACATAGAACGCATCCATGTCGATATGTCCGATGCTGCGGAGGTGGGAGTCCACGCTCATAGGATGCCTGGTGGCTCGGTCGCCTTCGGGCCGCCCGAGGGAGGTTCGCTGCTGCTTGTAGCCCCGTTGCGACAGTCTGGCCTCGGTGCGTGCGACGGCTCGGCCCAACCGCTGTCGGCTCGACACCCTGTAGGGTCGGATTGTGACCGTGCTAGGTCTTGAGATCCCTGTGATGCAGGCGCCGGTGGCCAGCGCGGCCACGCCGCAGCTCGCCAGCGAGGTATCACGGGCAGGCGGCCTCGGTTCGTTGGGAGCGTCCTGGACGGAGCCGGCGGTCCTGCGCGACCAGGTCCGCTGGATCGGGCGGGTGACCGACCGGCCGTTTTGCGTGAATCTGGTGCTGGACTTCGAGCAGGACGAACGGCTTGATGTGGTTGTTGAGGAGCAGGTGCCGATCGTGTCGTTCTCCTTCGGTCTGCGGCCGGACCTCGTCACACGCGCGCGTGCTGGAGGCGCGCGAGTGTTTGTGCAAGTCGGCTCGGCGGATGCTGCCCGAGCGGCGACGGATGCGGGCGCCGACGCTCTGATCGTGCAGGGTGTCGAGGCTGGCGGGCACGTGCAGAGCGTCGTGGGTCTGCTGCCGCTGCTGGCTGAGGTGCGGCGCGCCGTGTCGCTCCCGTTGCTCGCCGCGGGCGGGATCGGCGACCCGGCATCCGCGCGGGCAGCGCTCGCTGCCGGTGCCGTCGCCGTCGTCATGGGTACTCGTTTCGTGGCCAGCGATGAGAGCGCCGCGCACGAGCGCTACAAGACACGGCTCACCGAAGCCCAGGCCCGGGACACAGTGCTGACCGAACTGTTCGACGTGGGCTGGCCGCAGTCGCCGCATCGCTTGCTGCGCAACAGCACCTACGAGCGCTGGGAGGCTGCTGGCTGCCCGCCCTCGGGCGAGCGCCCAGGCGAAGCTGAGGAGGTCGCCAGCGGCGTACCGCGCTACGCATCCAACCTGCCGACCACAAGCAATGAAGGTGACGTTGAGGCGATGGCGATGTACGCCGGCCAGAGCGTCGGGGCCGTCTCCGCGGTCGAGCCGGCAGCAGCGATCCTGGAGCGTTTCGGCGCCGCGCTGCGCAACGCCTAGTCCGGCCGGGCGCTTCCCCCGTTCAGTGCGGGGCCGAGCTGACATTTGGCTGCGGTCACGAACGAACTCGCAGCCGGCAACCTGGGGGCACGACGTTCCTGATGCCGCTCGATGGAGAGTGTCCCATCGCTCGAAAAGGGGCAGCAACGGGGCCCCCTCGAGTGTTCTCCGCAGAGACATCCATGTCGACATAGGCGATGCAGCGGCCGGACATGGCCCCGCCACGTTAGGCCGCGGGGCGGACGGCCGGCGAGCGCGCGCGCTGCCGGCCGTCCGGCTCACGTCAGACGGCGCTCAGCCGCTGACCCAGACCGCGCCGACGCCGCCGAAGCCGAGGGCCGCGGCCGTGTTCTGGTTGAGGTCCCAGTTGCGGCCGCCGACGTACGGACCCCGGTCGTCGACCACGGCCGTGACCGTCCGCCCGCCGTAGTGCAGGGCGACCCGCGTGCCGCACGGGAGCGTGCGGTTGGCCACCCCCAGGCCGGCATGGAACCCGCAGGCGGTGTGGCCGGCGTCGTTGTACCAGGACACGACGTCCTGGTAGAAGACCGCGACGCTCCCGGCCGCACCCGTTGCCCGGGCGTTGCCGGCGTCGCCGCCGAACACCACTCGCAATCGCCGTGAGGCGGCCGCGCCGGGCGTGTAGCGGAGGGTGAAACGTCCCCTCCGGCCGGTCCGGGCACGGGCGACCGTGTGCCAGCCCCTCCCGGTGCGGCTCTGCAGGCGGACCATCCGGCCCGCCGTGGCGGGCATCAGCCTGCCCGCGACGCGGATCGCGCCGCGGCCGCCGAGGAGCGCGTACTGGCGGGGGTGAACGCCGAAGCGCGCCGCCACCTTCAGCGGCGTCTGCGGGCTGGCCGGGGTGGCCGCCCCGCTCGGCGCGGGCGTGGCGGCCGAGGCGATGGCCGCGGTGGCCGCGGGCGCCTCGACGGCGCGGAGCACGGCCGAAGTCCGCGGAACGATGCGGAACCGGTATCCGCCCCGGCTTCCGATGGACGTCGTCGCCACCTGACGCCAGGACGCGCCCGCCGGCGATGCCGACCGCAGCACGACCGGCTTGCCGGCGTCGGTGGCCGGCGCGTGCCCGGTGACGCTCACCGGGTGGCCGAAGGCGACGCGGCCGGGGTTGAGGTTCAACGTGAGGGGTGTCGGAACCGTCTGGCCGGCCGCCGAGGTGACGTCGGCCACCGCCGCGGCGGATCCCGCGGCGGCGACGGCGGTTGTGGCAATCATCACATGCATTAGGCGCATCCGGCGCAGCCTGAATCTGATACGCACGATCAGGACCTCCTGAGTGTCTGCGACCGGGGCGCCTACGGAGTTAGCTGACGGGCTCGCGGCCGCCGATCACGCCTGGTCAGGCACTTCTCGAGAGGTCCGCTACGTCGCCGCTGGCACATGCCAGGCGATGATTCGCCCCGGCCGGATGCGGTGCTGGCCATCCGGCAGTGGGTCCCCCGTTCGCCTCCGCAACGGGCAGAGACGACTCGGCAGGGTCGCAATATGGAACCTGTCGAGGGTCGCAGCCACCTGAGCCGTTTTGAGTGACGGTCATCACACTCGACTGCTCGTGTCAGAATCACCGGGTGGCCAACCCGGACCGCCTGACCGGACTCGACAGCTCGTTTCTCCACCTGGAGCGCGACTCGGCGCACATGCACGTCGCCGGGTGCATGGTCTTTGAGGGGGAGCCGCCCGCCTACGAGGACCTGGTGGAGCAGATCCTCTCCCGCCTGCACCTGGTGCCGCGGTATCGCCAGCGACTGGCGTTTGTGCCGTTACACCAGGGGCGCCCCGTCTGGGTCGATGATCCGCACTTCAACGTCGGCTTCCACGTGCGCCACACGGCGCTGCCCACCCCGGGAGGCGACGAGCAACTCAAACGGCTGGCCGGTCGCGTCTTCTCGCAGGCGCTCGACCGGTCGCGTCCGCTGTGGGAGATCTGGCTGGTCGAGGGGCTGGCGGGCGAGCGGTTCGCGCTCCTCTCCAAGACCCATCACGCGCTCGTCGACGGAGTCTCCGGCGTCGACATCGCGACCGTCCTGTTCGATGCGTCGCCGGAGCCCATGCCGGTCGCCCCGTCAGAGCAGGAGTGGATCCCCCGGCCGCTGCCGAGCAGCGCCCAGCTGCTGGCCGACGCGCTTCTGGAGCGCGTGACCGTTCCGGGCGAGGTCGCCCGGGGGGTCAGGGCGACCCTGCGCGGACCGCGCCACGTGGCCGGGCGCGTGGTGCGGGCGGTGGGCGGCGTCGGAGCGATGGCGCGGGCCGGCCTGCAGCCCGCCCCGCCCAGCCCGCTCAACGTGCGCATCGGTCCCCACCGCCGCTTCACCTGGGTGGAGGGCGACCTGAGCGAGTTCAAGGCGGTCAAGAACGCGCTTGGCGGCACGGTCAACGATGTCGTGCTGGCGTCGGTGGCCGGGGCGCTCGGCCGCTATCTGCGGATGCACGGGGAGGCCACCGACGACGCCGTCCTGCGCGCGATGGTCCCCGTGTCCGTGCGGGCCGACGTGGAGCGGGGCGCGCTCGGCAATCGGGTCGCCGCGATGTGGGCGCCGCTCCCGGTGGGCATCACCGACCCGGTCGAGCGCCTGCTGACGATCAGCCGGGAGATGGACGGGATCAAGTCCTCCGGTCAGGCGGTCGGGGCCCAGGTGCTGACCGAGCTGACCGGGTTTGCCCCGCCGACGATCATGGCGCAGGCGGCGCGGCTTCAGGCCCATCAGCGGATGTTCAACCTGGTGGTCACCAACGTGCCCGGGCCCCAGTTCCCGCTCTACATGCTGGGGCGCCGGCTGCAGGCGATGTATCCGATGGTGCCCCTGGCCGAGAACCAGGCGCTCGGCGTGGCGATCATGAGCTACGACGGCCAGCTGGACTTCGGCCTGAACGCCGACTTCGACGCGCTGCCGGATCTGGAGGCGCTGGCCGACGAGCTGCGGGCGGCGATCGAGGAGTTGGTGGCGGCGGCCGGCGAGTACTCCCCCACCCCGGCAGCGATGGCGCAAGACTCGGTGCCCGCGGCGGACTGATCCGCCTGCCGACCGCCGCACGGGATGTCTCGGTGGATTGAGCGGCTGGCGATCGTCGCTGCCTCCCTGGCGATCGCGATCGGCGTCATCGCCCTGCTGTCCGGGGGCCTGCTGGCCGGCCGGGACGCCCCGGGCGTGGCCGGCACCGATCAGGGCCCGGGGATCGCATTCAAAGACCAGGGCAACACCCAGCTTCGCCCTGGCGAGCTGCGTCCCGTCTATGACTCCAACCCGCCGACCAGCGGCCCTCACGTGCCGGAGGCGGTGGTGGCCGATCGCGCCCAGCTCAGCGATGACCAGCTCCTTCAGGCGCTCGCCGCCGGCGACGTGGTCTACGTCTACGGGACCCGCACGCCCCCGGCCGGCCTGGTCGCAGTCGCCCGGGCGATGGCGCCGCCGTTCACACCGCCGCTGGCCGCCTCCGGGCAGGCGGTCGTCCTGGCCCGCCGGCCTGGGACGGCCGGGATCCTCGCGCTCGCGTGGGCCCACATGCTCCGGGCCGACAGTGCCGCCGATCCGGCGCTTCGCGGCTTTGCCCAGTTTTGGCTGGGGCGCGGTGCGCCCCACTCGTCCGGGGCGCTGCCCAAGAGCTGACCCCGCCGGGGGGCGGGCTACGGCCGGGGAAGCGGCCGCACAGCGGCCGTGACCCGCGTCACCGCGCACAGGCGGTCGTCGTCATCGGTCAGCTCCACCTCCCACACCCAGGTCGTCCGGCCCCGGTGACGGGGCCGCGCGACGGCGTGGATGGCACCGGAGGTGACCGGGCGCAGGAAGCTGGTCTGATTGGAGAGCCCCATCGCGGTGTTGCCGTCGGCGACCACGACGGCCGCCGTGCCGGTGGTGGCCAGGCTCTCGGCGACCGCGGCGTACACGCCGCCGTGAACCAGTCCCGCCGGCTGCTTGAGCTCGTCGCGCACGGCGACTCGCCCCCGGACGAGCTCGGCGGAGAGCTCCAGGATCTCGAGCCCGTACAGCCGGTCGAATCCGACGTCCACGGCGAAGGGAAGCTCGATCGTCATCCGCGTGGACCTTAGCGGCGTTCGCGCGGCCGCAGCCCGCCCGCCGCCCCGCCTGATCCGGGGGCATTCTGCCCCGGGCTCATCTACGCTAGGTGCGCGATGTCATCGTTGGACAGCCTCCCGCAGGACCAGCGCGCGGTCCTCCAGCTCATTCTCGGCCAGGGCCGCAGCTATACGCAGATCGCCGAGCTGCTCAAGATGAATCCCGCCTCGGTGCGTGAGCGGGCGCTGGCGGCGCTGGACGCCCTGGGGCCGGAGACGCCGGTCGCGCCGGAGAACCGGGGCCAGATCTCCGACTACCTGCTCGGCCAGCTCACCGATCAGGGCGGGATCGACGAGGCCCGCAACCTGCTCGCGCAGTCACCGGGCGAGCGTGCCTGGGCGCGCGTCGTCGCCTCCGAGATCGCCCCGCTGGCCGCCGGCGGCCTCCCGGAGATCCCCACGGAGGCCGAGGCGCCCCCGCCCGCCGCCGCACCCGCGCGCGCGCCCACCCCGTCGGCCGCCGGCGCCGAATCGCCGCCGGCGGAGGATGGCAGCGCCCCTGAGCCCGGGCGCCGCAGCTCTCGTCTGGGCGGGATCATCGTGCTGGCGGTCATTGGGGTCATCGCCGTGGCGGTCGTTCTGTTCCTCGTCCTGCGCTCCGGGGGCGGCGGCACCGGCCACACGGCCGCCAGCTCCACCGCCGCCACCAGCCCCGCAGCGAGCGCCAGCTCCACCACCACCTCCACCTCCTCGGCCACACCGGCGAAGGTCGTTGCCCAGATCAACCTGACGCCGCCCCACACCGGCAGCAAGGCGGTGGGAATCGCCGAGGTCCTCGACGAGGGCACGTCCCAGGGGGTGGCGATCGTGGCTCAGAACGTGCCGCCGAACCGCACCAAGCCGCCGAACGCGTACGCGGTTTGGCTGTACAACTCGCCCAAGGACTCCCAGATCCTGGGATTCGTCAATCCGGGCGTCGGCGCAAACGGACGGCTCTCGACGGCCGGAGCGTTGCCCAGCAACGCCAAGCGCTACAAGGAGCTGATCGTCACCGTCGAGACCAACGCGAAGCCCAAGACGCCGGGCGCCATCATTCTGCAGGGCGCCCTGACCGGGCTGTAGCGAGCCTCCCGGCCGGCGATCAGCCGAGGATCCGCTCGATCCCGTCGAGCGCCTCGTCCAGCTTGGCTCCCGTCGCCCGGCGCAGGAGGAAGCCGCCGGTGCGCGAGTAGCCACGCAGCTTCTGGCGCTGCTCGATGGTGACGGTCGTCCCATCGGCGACCAAGCTCAGGGTGATGGCGATCAGCGACTCGCTGAGGACCCGCTGGAACGGCGTGCCCTCGACCTCCTGCATCCAGGCGAGCGCATACGGCCGGTCGGCTTGCACGATGCGGAAATCGGCCCTGACCGGACGGCCGCGCTGGGTGGTGAACACCTGCGTGAAGCGGTCCCCCTCCACCCCCTCCACCCGCGCCACGCCCGGCCACCAGCGCGGCACGTGATCCGGATCGGCGATCAGGTCCCAGATCTCGGCCGGCGAGGCCTTCATGGTGCGACTCCGACGGGCGATAGCCATCGGCAGCCTCAGGAGGTCATTCGGCGTACTCGATGAGCGAGTACACCGGGTGCGGGGCCAGCCGGGCGCGGCCACCGAGGAACGAGAGCTCGACCAAGAACGCGCAGCCCACCACCTCGGCCCCCAGGTCGGCGACAAGGTCGCACAGCGCCCCCGCGGTCCCGCCGGTGGCCAGCAGGTCGTCGTGGACGAGCACCCGGGCGCCGTGGGCGAGCGCGTCCGCGTGGACCTCGAGGGCGTCGATCCCGTACTCCAGCGCGTATTCGGCGCTCACCGTCTTGGCGGGCAGCTTCCCCGGCTTGCGCGCCGGCACAAAGCCGGCCCCCAGCTCCCGGGCGAGCGCGGCGCCGAGGATGAACCCGCGGGCCTCGGCGGCGACCACGAAGTCGACGGCGGTCGACTCGACGCGGGCCGCCAGTCCGGCGACGGCGGCATCGAGCGCCGCCGGCTCGAGCAGCAGCGGGGTGATATCCCGGAAGATGATGCCCGGGCTGGGGAAGTCCGGGATGTCGCGGACGAACGCGCGCAGGTCCATCGTCTGTGCCGGCCGGCCCGCTAGCTCGCGATATTGCGCAGATCGCGGATCAGGAGGAGGTGCTTGAGGTGGGTGGTGACCGAGGCCAGGTTCTCCAGCGCCTCGATCGCCTCCTTGCGCCGCTCCGGATTGCGTGAGCGCAGCGCGGGCGCCAGGATGCTCTGCAGAAGCTGGGCCTCGCGGTCGGCCGAGCTCCGGAACACGCGGAGGTTGCGCCCCCCCACGCCGTAGCGCGCCAGCTCCGAGACCGCCCGGACGATCTCCCGCTCGGTCTCGTCGAAGTACTGCACCCCGCCCCGGGTCTCCCCCTTGATGACGCCGAAGTCCAGGAGCTCGCGCACCAGCTTGGGATCGGCGCCGGTGTCGTCGACGACGTCCTCGAGCGAGTACAGCGACCCGGAGCTGCGGACGTTGACACCGGCCCGGCGGTTGGTCACGCGCTCGCCGGCCGGCGGGGCCACCTCCCGCTCGGCGCGGCCACCGGCCAGTTCCTGGCGGATGACTCGCAGCGGGAGGAACTCATCGCGCTGGAGGCGCAGGATGGTGCGCAGGCGATCGATGTCCGACTGGGCGTACAGGCGGTAGCCGCCCTGCGTCCGGCGGGGGGCCAGCAGCTTCTGGTCCTCCAGATACCGGATCTTCGAGATCGAGATGTCCGGGAACTCCTGGTGCAGGGCCTTGCAGACGGCGCCGATCGTGACCGCCTTCTGGCGGGGACGGGACTCGTCGGGCTCCGGGGGCTCCGGGGGCTCCGGGAGCTCCAGCTCTGGTGTCCGGGTGTCGGCGGTCATCAGCGGCTGAAGAAGGCCAGCTTGTACTTGCCGATCTGGAGCTCGTCGCCGTCGCTGAGCCGGTGGGAGTCGATCCGGTGCCGGTTGACGTAGGTCCCGTTGAGCGAGCCGCAGTCGTCGATGAAATACTCGCTGCCGCGCCGGACGATGAGCGCGTGGTCGCGCGATACCGTCACATCGTCGAGGAAGATGTCCGATTCCGGCCGCCGGCCGACGGTCAGCCGCTCCCCCTCCACGGGGAAGCTCTCCCCGGCCCGCCCGCCACCGGCCCGGATCACGAGCGCGGCGCCGCGGGACACGACCTCCTCCAACTCCACCACCTCCACCTCACCGGTCTCGCCGATCTTGTAGGTGGCGGTTGCCGCCCCGGACGGCTGCTCGCTCTGGGCCAGGAACGCACCACACCGCTGGCAATAGCTGGCGCCATCGTCGTTGGCGAAGCCGCACTCAGGGCAGTGCTGGGCCATGGGCGGCCGGGGCTTACTCCGGCTCGTTGGCCGGTACGCGCCCAGCCAGGATGTCGGTGAGCTGCTGGACGTCGGCGCCGGAGATGACGAGCTCGCCCGTTTCATCCTTCTTGCGCAGACGGTTGACCAGCTCAGCGCGAAGGATGTCGATCTTGCCGTGCAGGATCCGTCGCCGGTACGAGATCTCCATCTCCTCTTCGGTTAGCTGCTTGATCAGGTCCTTGAGCTCCGGATCTGTCAGCGAGCCGAGGTCTGGAAAGGTGTCCATGCTGTTTGTCCCTCCCGTCCTTACGGGATCGAAGGTGGGCTGGCGCGAGTATATCCGGGTGATCCGGAGGGTCAAGCTGAGCTTGAGACTCGCTTGCGTGCTTCGCGCAGTCCGTCTCGCACGTACAACGCGGTGGCGAGCAGCGCCAGCGTCATGCCGACGTACAGCATGATCAACGCCAGCCAATGAACGCCGGCCATGGCGAAGAACGGCGCGCCCATCGTGGGCGCGACCCCGAGACGGCCCAGCCAGTTGATCTTGATGTCGATGCCGCGGGTCATGGCGTAGCGGCTGATGACGAGCATGAACACCTCGCGGGCGACGACGACGATGATCGCCCAGCGCGGCAGCAGCTCGAAGTGGTAGGTGACGAGCATCCCGGAGATGACCAGCAGCCGGTCGACGACTGGGTCGAGCAGCGCGCCGAGACGGCTGTACTGACCGGTCAGGCGGGCGGCGAACCCATCGAGGTAGTCGCTCCAGCCGATGACGGCGAACACGATGACCGCCGCGGTCGACTGCCCGTCCGGGCTGGAGAAGGCGAGGACGAGAAAGACCGGGATCCCCAGCAGACGCGCAAAGCCGATCGCGTTGGGGATCGTCCACGGGTTCAGGGGCTGCCCCGCCCGGGTCGCGGCCGGCGGCGGGCCGGAGCGGTCGATGCCGAACAGGCGGCGCTTGGTGATCCCCGGGCTCACGGGCGCCCCCACCCCTCCTACGGCAGCTGCCGCCAGAGCTCCAGCACCGCGGCGGCGGCCCCGTCGACCGGGACCGAACGCGACTCCCGGCCGCGCCGGACCTGGACCTCGATCTCGCCGGCGCCGATCGTGCGCCGGCCGACGGTCAGGCGAAGCGGGCAACCAAGGAGCTCCGCATCCGTGAACTTCTCCCCCGGGCCGGCATCGCGCTCGTCATAGAGGACCTGGAGGCCCGTGTCCTGGAGCTCGCCGTACAGCGTGTCGGCCAGCTCGCGCTCCGGTGACCCCGGCTTGCCCAGGGTGACGAGCTCGACGTCGAACGGAGCAATGGCGCGGGCCCAGGAGATCCCCTGCTCGTCGGCGTACTGCTCGACGACGGCCGCGGCCGCGCGGGCCGGTCCAAATCCGTAGGACCCCATCCAGATCAGCTGCGACTTGCCGTGCTCATCGAGATAGTGGGCACCCAGGGGCACGGAGTAGCGGGTGCCGAGCTTGAAGATGTTGCCGATCTCGATCGCCGGCTCGATCCGGACGGTGCTGCCGTTGACCGTGTCGCCGGCGACGACGGTGCGGACGTCGACCGTCTCGAAGGGGAAGTCGCGGCCGGGCACGACGCCGGTGAGGTGGGCGTCCGGCTCGTTGGCCCCGGCCACGTAGGCGCCCGCGCCGTTCGTCATGACCGCCTCGTCGAGCAGGATCGGCACCTGCGCACCGACCGGGCCGATGTAGCCGGGCGGCCCCAGACGGTCAGATATCTCCTGGGCGTCGGCGGCGCGGAACGGCCGGCCCAGCGTGTTCTGCAGCTTGATCTCGTTGATCCGGTGATCGCCCCGGACGACCACCAGTTGCATGTCCCCACCGTCGAGGAGGATCGGAAACGCCTTGAGCATCGTGCCCAGCGGCATGCTGAGCTGGCCGACGAGGGCGTCCATCGTCGTCGCTCCCGGCGTGTGGACGCGCTCCGGGGCGCCGCCCGCCGCCGGCAGTGAGACCGGCTGAGCCTGGGCCGACGCGACCTCGAGGTTGGCGGCATAGCCGGCGGCCAGCGCCACCTCGTTCTCGCCGGCGGGGCAGGGGGCCATGTACTCGTCGGCGCCGTGACCACCCATCACTCCGACGTCGGCCTTGACCCGGTACCACTCCAGACCGCAGCGATCGCAGATCCGGTCGTAGGCGGCGACGTGCTTCTGGTAGGCGACGTCGAGGGCCTCCGCATCGCGATCGAAGGTGTAGGCGTCCTTCATGATGAACTCGCGCGTCCGGAGGACGCCGGCCCGCGGCCGGGCCTCATCGCGCTCCTTGACCTGGAAGTGGTAGAGGATGAGCGGAAGGTCGCGGTAGGACTTGATCGCGGCCGCCACGTGGGTGGTGACGATCTCCTCGTGGGTCAGGGCGAGGACAAGGTCGGCGCCGCGCCGGTCCTTGAGCTTGAACAGCTCATCGATGTCGTAGCGCCCGGTCCGCCGCCAGGGGTCAGCGGGCTGCAGGACGGGCATGAGCATCTCCTGGCCGCCGATGGCGTTCATCTCCTCGCGCACGATCTGCACGATCCGCTGGTGAACGCGCCAGCCGGCGGGCAGCCAGGACCACAGGCCGGAGCCGACCTGGCGAATCAGGCCGGCGCGGACCATGAGCTTGTGGGACAGAGCCTCGGCGTCGGCCGGAGGCTCGCGCTCTGTCGGCAGGAAGTAGGTGGAGAGAAGCGTCATGCGGCCCCTAGCGTACTCGTCGCCGAACACGCCAGCGGCTGGCTATGGTCTGATAGAACGCTGACAAATTCGCCCCAGACAAGGAGACGTGAGATGGCGTATTCCGTTCCGCCCCTGCCGTATGACTACAACGCCCTCGAGCCGCACATCGATGAGGCGACGATGCGTCTCCACCACGACAAGCATCACCAGGCCTACGTGGACAACGCCAACAAGGCGCTGGACGGGACCGAGTGGGCCGACAAGTCCGTCGAGGAGGTCCTGAAGAACCTCAGCTCGCTGCCGTCCGACAAGCAGGGCCCGGTCCGCAACAACGCCGGCGGCCACTACAACCACTCGCTCTTCTGGCAGTGGATGGGCCCGGGCCAGGGCGGCGAGCCCAGCGGCGCCCTGCGCCAGGCGATCGACTCGACCTTCGGCTCGTTCGACGACTTCAAGGCCCAGCTCAAGCAGAAGGGCGTCGGCCAGTTCGGCTCCGGCTGGTCCTGGCTCGTCCATGACGGATCCGGGCTCGCCGTCGTCTCAACGGCCAACCAGGACAGCCCCCTCTCCAACGGCCAGACGCCCCTGCTCGGCGTCGACGTCTGGGAGCACGCCTACTACCTCAAGTACAACAACCGGCGCCCGGACTACATCGACGCCTGGTGGAACGTCGTCAACTGGGACGCCGTGGCCGCCGGCTTCGACAAGGCCTCCTGAAGTCTCCTTTGGCGGCGGCGGGTTGGCCCGTCGCCGCCGCGGAGGGCTGAACTAGACGCCTCATCGTCCGCACCTGCCCCACGGCGGGCAGCAAACGCCAGTCCGGCTCAGGCGCGCGTGAACCGCCGGCCGGCCACCGGCGACTGCTCCTCGTCGAGCCGGCCGTTGTCCTCCTGGCGCGCCGCCTCGGCCTCCAGGGCCGCCAGGCGCTCCGGCGTCATCGCCGTGGCGTCCTCGTTGTCGGCCAGCCAGGCGCGCGCCGCGGCGGCGTCGGCCTCGTCGCGGACGACGCGCTTACCGGCGGCGTAGTACTTGTCGATCTCGGCGAACAGCGCCTCGACGAGCTCGCCCGTTGGGGCCTTGCGAATCGGCTCGCCCCGGGAGTAGATCATGCCCATGTCCTTGGCCCCGGTGATGCCGAAGTCGGCATGGCGGGCCTCGCCGATTCCGTTGACCGCGCAGCCGAGGACCGAGACCTCGATGGGGTCGTCATAGGCCTCGAGGCGCCGCTCGATCTCGGCGACGACCGTGTCCATGTCGAACTGCAGCCGACCGCAGGTCGGACAGGCGATGAGCACCGGTCCGCGCTCACGCAGCTTGAGAGCCTTGAGGATCTCCCAGGCGACCTTGACCTCCTCCTCGGCGTGGAAGGTGGAGAGCGAGATCCGGATCGTGTCGCCGATCCCGTCGGCGAGCAGCGTCCCCAGCCCCACCGCCGACTTCAGCGAGCCGGACCACTTGGTGCCGGCCTCGGTCACACCGAGGTGGAGCGGGTACGGGATCCTCTGCGAGAGCAGCCGGTTGGCGGCGATCGTGTTCGGCACCGAGGTCGACTTCATCGAGACCTTGAAGTTGGTGAAGTCCAGCCGCTCCATCAGCTCGACGGTCTCGACCGCCGCGGTGACGAGCGCCTCCACCGGGTTGTCGTACTCGAGCTGGCGCAGGTGCTTGGGCAGAGAGCCGGAGTTGACGCCGACGCGCAGCGGCGTGCCGAGCTCCCGCGCCCGCGCAATCACCTCGGCCACCTTCTCCGGGCCGCCGATGTTGCCGGGGTTGAGGCGGACGCAGTGGGCTCCCGCGTCGAGCGCCTTCAGCGCCAGGGTGTGGTTGAAGTGAATGTCGGCGATCACCGGGATCGGCGACTCGCGGACGATCGTGCGCAGCGCCTCGGCGTCCTGTTCGCGAGGCACCGCGACGCGGACGATGTCGGCGCCGGCCTCGGCCACGCGGCGGATCTGGGCCATGGTGGCCGACAGATCGGCCGTCTCGGTCTTCGTCATCGTCTGCACCGCGACGGGCGCTCCGCCACCGATCGGCACGCTGCCGACGTGAATCTGGCGCTGGGAGGGCATGTGTCGAGTGTAGAGCCGGTTTCCGGCTACTCCGGCGGTCCGCCGCCGGGGGGTGACCGACGGCGCCGCGCCAGCGCCAACCCGCCGAGCCCCAGCGCCACCACGATCAGGACGATGAGGACGATGATCACCGGTGTGGGCAGGAACGAGCCCCCGGAGCCGCTGGATGCCGCCGGCCCCGCCGTGCCGGTCTTGCGGGCCTCGATGAGGGCCTTCTGGATGACGTCGTAGCAATTGGTGTACTGCTTTACGGAGGCCGGCATGACCGCCAGGGCGTGGCGGAGCTGCGACAGCGTGTACGTGTGCGTCAGCTGCCCGTTGGCCTCACAGTCGTTGATGATCGGATTGCCGGCGGCGGCCGCCGCCCGCGGCGCCCCGACCATGCCGGCGGCCAGCGCAGCGCCCGCGCACACCAGTGCGATCGCCCGTGTCCAGCGTCTCATCGACGGGAAGCTTATGCGCAACGTCTGGCGGCAAACCGCCGCCCGCGGCGAGCATGGCCAGGCTCCGCCTGAGGTTTGGAGCGACGCCCGTCGCGGGCACGGACGTTATTGTCACCCGCTTGCCTGTGACCCGGACCCCCTTCCCCCACCTCCGCCGGCTGCGCCGCGCCGCCGCGGCCGCCGCCGCGCTCGCCGTCATCGCCGCCGTGTCGGCCTGCGGCAGCTCCGCCCCGGCGGTCCCGCCCGTGCACGACAACCGCGTCGGCCCGGAGTCGATGTTCACGTCGGCCTCGGAGATCACCGCCAGTCCGGCCCAGGCGGCCGCCACGATCGCCGTGCTCAAGCGCGTCGGCGTCGACCGGGTCCACGTCCCGCTGTACTGGGGGTCGATCGCCCCGGACTCCGGCTCCCCCCACAAGCCGAGCTTCGACGCCGCCGATCCGGCCGCCTACCCCGCGGCCGCGTGGACGACCTACGACGCCGTGGTGCGGGATCTCAAGGCGGCCGGCATCGGCATCGACCTGGCGATCCAGCCCCCACCGCCGCGCTGGGCGGAGGGGCCGGGAGCGCCGCACCCGGCCACCCAGACCGAGTGGCGTCCCAATGCCAAGGACTTCGGCCAGTTCGTCCGCGCCGTCGCCACGCGCTACAGCGGCCACTACACCCCACCCGGGGCGAGCAGCCCCCTGCCCCGCGTCGCCTTCTGGTCGATATGGAACGAGCCGGACCTCGGCATCCATATGGCGCCGGAGGCGATCGATCACTCCACGGTCGAGGTGGCCCCGCGCTACTACCGGGCGTTCGTCGATGCGGCCTGGAGCGCGTTCGGTGCCACCGGCCACGGCCACGACACCATCCTGATCGGCGAGCTGGCGCCGGCCGGGATCCGGTATGGCGCCGGGGTCGGCAACTTCAACTCGATGCCCCCGCTCCAGTTCCTGCGGGCGCTCTACTGCGTGGACAAGTCGTACAAGCCCCTGCAGGGCGAGGCCGCGACGGTCCGGGGGTGCCCGGCGACGGCGGCCGGGTCGGCCAGGTTCGCCGCCGACCATCCGGGGCTGTTCCGGGCCTCGGGAATGGCCTGGCACCCGTATCCCCAGGGCCTGCCGCCGAACAAGATCACGCCCGGCGAGCCCGACTACACGGAGCTGGCCGCGGCTCCCAACCTGGAGACGGTCCTCGACCGCCTCCAGCGCATCTACGGCTCCTCCAACCACCTCCCCCTGTGGAGCACAGAGTTCGGCTATCAAACAAAGCCCCCGGACACCGAGGCGGGCACCGTCAGCCCCGAAACCGCCGCCTATTACATCAACTGGGCCGAGTACCTGACCTGGCTGGATCCCCGGCAGAAGTCCTTTGACCAGTACCTACTGACCGATCCGAGCACCGGCGCGTTCGCCACCGGGCTGCTCAGCGCCGCCGGCGCCCCCAAGCCCGCTTTCGACGCCTATCGGATGCCGCTGTTCCTCCCGGTCACGACCACCCAGAAGGGGCAGCCGCTCGACGTCTGGGGTTGCGTCCGCCCGGCCCCGAACGCGGCCCGGGCCACGCACAAGCCCCAGTCCGTCCAGATCCAGCTCAGCCGCGGCGGCACCGCGCCGTTCCGGACCGTGCAGACCGTGCCGATCACCAACGAGCACGGCTACTTCGAGGTCCGCCAGAAGTTCCCCTCCAGCGGCGACGTGCGCCTGGCCTGGAGCTATCCGCACGGGCCGCAGATCCACAGCCGGATCGTCGTCATCACCCTCCGCTAGCCTGATCCGGGCTCTTCCCTGAGCCTGTGGATTTGCGCTGGAAACGCCGCCCTCTGCACCGGGCGGCGACTGGGACGGCGCCGCAACTCTCGACCCCTAGAGTAGTTATCGACACCATGCCCCAACTCTCCCTCTCAACCCGCCTGGCCCGCCGTGGGACCGCCATCGCGCTCGGCGCCGCGGTCGCGCTCGGCGGGGCCGCGACGCTGCCGGCAACGGCGCTGGCCAGCCACTCGCAGGCCTCGATCATCGAGGACTTCAACGACCTCAGCGATCCGGTGGGGACCCTGACGCAGTTCCGCGACCTCGGCGCGAACACTGTCCGCGTGATCCTTCCGTGGCAGGCGATCGCCCCCAGCCCGTTCGCAACCAAGAAGCCGAACTTCAACGCCACCGACCCCAACGCCTATCCGGCCGGGAACTGGGCTCCGTTCGACACGGTCATCAACACCGCGCAGCGGCTGGGGCTGACCGTCGATCTGACGGTCGCCGGCGGCGCGCCCCGGTGGGCCGAGGCGAGCGCCGCGCCCAAGTCGAAGAGCGTCAACAACAACTACGTCGCGTGGAAGCCGAACGCCGCCGCCTACGGGCAGTTCATGCAGGCCGTCGGCAAGCGCTACAGCGGCACGTTCGTGCCCGCCGGCCAGTCGGCGGTACTGCCGAGAGTCCACTTCTGGGCGATCTTCAACGAGCCGAACTTCGGCCAGGACCTGGGGCCGCAGGCGACCAATGACTCGACGTACTTCAACGCGCCGATCATGTACCGCCAGCTCGTCAACTCCGGCTGGCACGCCCTTCAGGCCAGCGGTCACGGGCGCGACACGATCCTGATCGGCGAACTCGCCGCCAAGGGCGCTGAGCCCGGCCGGTTCCCCAAGAAGACGGGCGGACTGCCCGGAGACTACGGCCAGACCCGGCCGCTGCTGTTCATCCGTGACCTCTACTGCGTCGACACGCGCTTCCGCCCCCTCCGCGGCGGCGCCGCGCGCGCGACCGGCTGCCCCACCACGAGCGCCGCCTCGCGGAGGTTCCGCAGCCAGAACCCAGGGCTGTTCAATGCCAGTGGGTTCGCCGATCACCCGTACGACGGCGGGCAGTCACCGGTGTCGCGGGCCGGCAACAGGGCCGACTACGCGACGTTGATCGATTTCGGCAACCTGATGGCCACGCTGGACCGGGTCAACCGGGCCTATGGGTCGCACAAGCGCTACGCCATCTACAACACCGAGTACGGCGAGATCACCAACCCGCCGAACGGCAAGGGCTACCCCTCGCCCGCGGTGGCGGCGACGTACATCAACTGGGCCGAGTACCTGAGCTGGAAGTCCGGGCGGGTCGCCAGCTACATGCAGTACCTGCTCAAGGATCCGGCGCCGAATGCCGGTGTCTACTCCGGATTCGCCAGCGGGCTGGAGTTCTCCAACGGCAAGCAGAAGGCCACCTGGCCGGCGTATCAGATGCCGGTGTACATGCCCCATACCTCGTTCTCGCGCAACGCCAACGAGGAGATCTGGGGCACCGCCCGCCCGGCGCCGTTCATGAAGCAGGACGGCAACGGCGACCAGTCCGTCTCCATCCAGGTCGACCGCAAGACGGTCAGGACCACCCCCGTCAACGGCGGGTACTTCGACATCCACATGAAGTTCCCCCGTGGCCGGCACTCGGTTCGCCTGGCGTACACGTTCCCCAAGCAGGATGCGTTCCTGTCCGTGAGCGAGCTGGGGACGACGATCTACAGCCGGAGCTTCACCATCAACGTGCATTAGCGCGCCGGAAGCGGGGATACTGAGGGTGATGCCGTCCGGCTCGCCCGCGCTCATCTCCCGCTTGCAGGAGGTCTGCGGTCGCGAGTTTGTGCTGACCCACCAGCACGAGCTCGCGACCTACCGCTCCGACGGGCTGCTGCACTACCGGCAGGTGCCGGTGGCGGCGGTCCTCCCCCAGAGCGCCGACGAGGTCCGGGCCATCGTGCAGGCCTGCCATGAGGCGGAGGTGCCTTGGGTGGCGCGCGGGTCAGGGACCGGGCTGTCCGGGGGCGCGCTGCCGGTCGCCGAGGGGGTGCTCATCGTCCTCTCACGCTTGCGCCGGATCCTGTCGGTCGACCTGGAGAACGGACGAGTGGTGGTGGAGCCCGGGGTGACGAACGTCGCGGTCACCCGGGCGGTCTCCCCCTCCCACTTCTATCCGCCGGATCCGTCCAGCCAGATCGTCTGCTCGATCGGCGGCAATGTCGCCGAGAACTCTGGGGGAGCGCACTGCTTCAAGTACGGCTTCACGACCAACTACGTCACCGGCCTGGAGGTGGTCCTCAGCGACGGGTCGGTGGTGACGATGGACCGCGACGCCCCAGGCTACGATCTGCTGGGGGCCTTCGTCGGCTCGGAGGGAACGCTGGGGGTGGCGACCCGCATCACGCTCCGGGTCATCCCGGCGCCGGAGAGCGTCCGCACCCTGCTGGCGTTCTTCCCGGACACCGGAGCCGCGGGAGACGCGGTCACGGCGATCGTCGACGCCGGCATCGTCCCCGGCGCGATCGAGATGATGGACGCGCTCTCCATCGAGGCGGCCGAGCAGGCCACCGGAGCCGGCTACCGGCTCGACGCCGGTGCGGCCCTCATCGTCGAGCTCGACGGCCCGCGTGAGGAGTGCGTGGCGGGGCTGGAGCGCCTGACGGCGCTGTGCACCGGCGCGGGCTCGCTCGACCTCCGGATCGCCCAGTCCGACTCCGAGCGCGACCTCATCTGGCGCACGCGGAAGGCGGCATTCGCCTCGATGGGGCGCATCGCGCCTGCCTATTACGTCCAGGACGGCGTCATTCCGCGGACCCGCCTATCCGAGGTGCTGCGCCGGATCGACCAGCTCGCCGCCGACTACGGCCTGCGCGTGGCCAACGTCTTTCACGCCGGAGACGGCAACCTCCATCCGCTCGTCTGCTACGACGCGTCGGTCGCGGGCGAGGCCGCCCGGGCCGAGGAGCTGTCCGGCCTGATCATCAAGGCGTGCGTCGAGGCGGGCGGCTCCATCACCGGAGAGCACGGTGTCGGCGTCGACAAGAAGGCGTACATGCCCTCGATGTTCGGCGAGCCTGACCTCGACGCCTTCCAGCGCCTGCGCTGCGCCTTTGACCCGCACGGGCGGGCCAACCCGGGCAAGGTCATGCCCACCCCCCGGCTGTGCGGCGAGGTGCCGGGGCCCTACCGCCAGCACCCGCTCGAGCGGGCCGGCATCGCGGAGCGGTTCTAGTGGCGACCGCCACCAGCCACGCCCCGGAGACGTTCGACGAGGCCGCGGCCGCCCTGGCCGCCGCGACCGCGGAGGGCCGCCGGGTGCGGATCGTCGGCGCCGGGACGAAGCGCGGCTGGGGCCACCCGGACACGACCGCCGACATGGAGCTGCACACCGGTGGCCTGCACCGCATCCTGGAGCACAACGCCGGGGATCTGACCGCGTCACTGGAGGCCGGCGTGCCGCTGGCCGTCGCCCAGCGGACGTTCGCCGCCGCGGGCCAGATGCTCGCCCTGGATCCGGACACCGATCCCGCCCGCCCCGACCCGGACGCCGACCCCGCCCGCCCCGCCCCCACGATCGGCGGCGTCGTCGCCACCGGCGACTCCGGGCCGCTGCGCCACCGCTACGGGGCGCCCCGGGATCTGGTCGTGGGCGTGACCGTGGCGCTCAGCGACGGGACGATCGCCCGCGCCGGCGGCAAGGTCATCAAGAACGTCGCCGGGTACGACCTGGCCAAGCTGTTCGCCGGCTCGTTTGGGACGCTGGGACTGATCTTGGCGGTCAACGTCCGCCTCCACCCGCTGCACGAGTCCAGCGTGACGGCGCTGGGCGCCGCATCCGACGCGCAGGGGCTGGCCGCGGCCGCGGTGGCTCTGGCCCGCGCCCCGCTCGAGTTCGAGGCGCTCGATCTCGCCTGGCGGGCCGGCCGCGGGGGCCTGCTGGCGCGTTGCGCCGGACCTCAGGCGCCGCGCCGCGCCCGGCGGGCGGCACGCCTCATGGCCGAGGCCGGGCTGATCGACGTCGACGTCTCCGACCAGGATGGGCAGCTGTGGGAGCGCCAGCGCGCCGGCCAGCGCTCCGCCGAGGGCGCGCTGGTCAGGGTGGCGGTGGCGCCGACGGAGCTGGCGACCGTGCTGGCGGCCGCCGAGCAGTGCGCCGGGACCGTGGTGGGCCGCGCCGCCCTGGGCACGTGCTTTGTGGACCTTGAGCCGGCCGCGGTGGAGCGGTTCCGGGCGCTGCTGCCCGCCTGCGCGGCGGCGGTCATCCTCGACGCGCCGGCGGCGCTGCGGGCCCAGGGCAACCCGTGGGGGTTGGGGACCGGCGGCGGGGAGCTGGAGCTCATGCGCCGCATCAAGGCCCGGTTCGATCCGGCCGGCACGTGTAACCCGGGACTGTTCGTGGGAGGTATCTGAGCATGGCCGCCTTCGACACCCACCGCCCCCCGGAGCCGTCGGTCATCGAGGACTGCGTCCACTGCGGCTTCTGCCTGGAGACCTGCCCCACGTACGTGCTGTGGGGGGCCGAGGCCGATTCCCCGCGGGGGCGGATCGTCCTCATCAACGACGGGCTCAACACCGACCAGTCGCTGTCGGACGAGATGGTGACCCACTTCGACCGGTGTCTGGGCTGCATGGCCTGCGTCACCGCCTGTCCGTCCGGCGTGCGCTATGACCGCCTCATCGAGCGGGTGCGGCCCCAGGTGGAGCGCCACCATCGGCGCACGCCGGTGGAGCGCGGGATCCGCCGCCTGCTGTACGAGACCCTGCCCCACCCCCGGCGGCTGCGGACGCTGGCGCCGATGCTCAGCGCCTCCCGGCGGCTGGGACTGGAGCGGCGGCTGCCGCAGCGGCTGGCCGCCATCGCCCGGGTCGCCCCCCGGGCGCCGAGCGGACGCGCCGCCAAGGCGGGGGTGCCGGAGCACACGCCGGCGGTCGGCGAGCCGCGGGGCCGCGTCGGCCTGCTGCTCGGCTGCGTCCAGCGCGTGTTCTACCCGGGCGTTCACCGGGCGACCGTCCAGGTGCTGGCCGCCGAGGGCTTTGCGGTGGTGGCGCCCGCGCTGCCGGACTGCTGCGGCGCACTCGAGTTCCACGGCGGCGCCGAGCCGGCCGCGGTCCGGCGTGCCCAGGAGACGATCCAGGCGTTCAGCGCGGCCGGGGTCGACCACGTCGTCGTCAACGCCGCCGGCTGCGGATCGGCGATGAAGGAATACGGAGATCTGCTGGGCACGCCGGAGGCCCGGGAGTTCTCCGCCCGCGTGCGCGACGTCAGCGAGCTGCTCGGCTCGGTCCCGCCCCGGGCCCCGCGGGGGCCGGTCCCCCTGCGCGTCGCCTACCACGACGCCTGTCACCTGGCCCATGCTCAGGGGGTGCGCACGCCGCCGCGCGACCTGCTGCGGGCGATCCCGGACCTGGAGCTGGTGGAGGTCGGCATCGAGCGCGACGTCTGCTGCGGCTCGGCGGGGATCTACAACCTGGTGCAGCCTGAGGCGGCCGCCGAGCTGGGGGAGCGCAAGGCGCGCAATCTGCTCGCCACCGGGGCCCAGGCGATCGCTGCCGGCAACCCGGGGTGCGCCGCCCAGCTCGATCTGCACCTGCGCCAGCTCGGCACCCCGCTGCCGATCCACCACCCGGTGGAGCTCGTCTCGCGCTCGATCACCGCCGCGGGAGCGGGTCTGGGGCGCTAACTGACATATGCCCCCAACGCTCCCTACCCTGCGTACATGGCGTCGATCGTCTCGGCGTACTTCTCGGCGATCGGCCGGCGCTTGAGTTTGATGGTGGGCGTCAGCTCGTCGCCCCCGGGGTGCCAGTCGCCGGGGAGGATCGTGAACTTCTTGATCTGCTCCACCCGGGCCAGCCGCGCATTGGCGGCGTCGACGCCGGCCTGAACCGCCGCCACCACCGCCGGCTCGGACGCCAGCTGCTCGAACTCCCGGTCGCCGATCCCGTTCTGCTGCGCCCATTGCGGGGCGAAATCGGCGTCGAGGACGATCAGGGCCGTGTTGTACGGGCGCCGGTCGCCGATGCAGACGGCCTGGCCGATCAGGGGACTGCCGGATTTCAGCGCCGCCTCGATGTTCGCCGGGGACATGTTCTTGCCGGCCGCGTTGATGATGATCTCCTTCTTGCGGTCGACGATCGTCAGGAAGCCGTCCTCGTCGATCGTGCCGATGTCACCGGTGTGCAGCCAGCCGTCGGCGTCGATCGTCTCCGCCGTCCGCTCCGGCTGGTTGCGGTAGCCGGACATCAGGAATTCGCCCCGGCACAGAACCTCGCCATCGTCGGCGAGCCGGAGCTCGACTCCCGGTGAGGCGGGCCCGACCGTGCCGATCTTGACCTGGCCCGGGCGGTTGACGGCGCCGGTTCCGCACGTCTCGGACATCCCCCACAGCTCGGCCAGCTCGATGCCCAGGGAGTGGAAGAACTCGATGACGTCGACCGGGGTCGGCGCGGCGCCCGCGTTGACGGCATACAGCTCGTCCATCCCCAGCATCTTGCGGATGTTGGAGAAGATCCGCTCGTCGGCGGCCGCGACGCGTGCCTCCAGCTCGGCGGGGACCGGCTCACCCCGCTGGCGCAGGCGCACGCGCTCCAGCGAAGCCGCCAGCGCCTCCTCGACGGGCCGCCGCTGCTCCTCCGGCTGGGCGGCCAGCATCGTTTCCAGACCGGCCTTGAGCTTCTCCCAGATGCGCGGGACGGCGAAGAACCAGTTGGGACGTACCTGGGGCAGGTAGGAGACGACCTCGCGCGGGTTGGGGACCGACGTCACCGTGCCCGCGTAGACGACCGGGATGTAGTGGTGGGCCATCCGCTCGGCGATGTGAGCGGCGGGCAGCCAGGACAGGACCCGCGCGCCGGGCGGGAAGTCCATGAGCTCCTTGACGTGCACCGCGGTGAACATCGCCGCGCGGTGGGTCAGCTCGACGCCCTTGGGGTGGCCGGTGGTGCCGGAGGTGTAGATGAGCGTGAGCACGTCGTCCGGGGACACCGAGGCGGCGGCGGCCTCGCCGTCGAACGCCGGGTCGGCGCCCTCCACCTCCGAGAGCGCCAGCACGCCCTCCGGTGGCTCGCCGTCGATGACGATCACGTGCTCGAGCGCGGGCAGACGGCGGCGCGCCTCCTGCATCGGCTCCAGGAACGCCTGCTCGACGATCGCCACCCGGGCTCCGGAGTCGCGGATGAGAAACTCGATCTCCGGCGCCGGATACGTGACGTAGATCGAGAACGGCGTGGCGCCGAGGGTGACGACGGCCAGGTCCGCGACGTGGAACTCCGGCCGGTTGGAGAGCATGAGGGCGACCGCGTCGCCGCGGCCCACGCCGAGGCCGGCCAGCCCGCCCGCGATCGCGTCCACGCGCTCCAGCAGGTCGCCCCAGGTGAGCGAGACGGCGTCGTCCGGGGTGCGGACCGCGACGATCTCCGGATGGCGCGCCGCCGTGGCGCGCACGGCCTGGGCGAAGGTCCCGGCGTCGACGGCGTCTGGCGTCGCGGCCTGGCTGGTGGTGCTGCTCGCCATTCTCTCCTCCTGGCTGCTCGGAACGGCTGCGGGCAGTAAAGCAGCGCCGGGACTAGCGTGGAACGTGAAAGCCCGGGCCGGTGAGCGTCGAGATGTCGTTGCTGAGGCCGATGACGAACAGCAGGATGATCAGGGCGAAGCCGATGACCCCGGCGCGCTCCATGACCGAGAACGGGATCCGCTTGCCCCGGACCTTCTCGGCCAGCGCCCAGAACACGTGACCTCCGTCGAGCGGCAGGAACGGGAACAGGTTGATGACGCCGAGCGACAGCGAGATCAGCCCCAGGACCTCGAGGGCGCGGCTCGGCCCCACGGAGAACGACTGCTCGGTCACTGTGTAGCCGCCGACCACTCCGGACAGCTGCTTGCGGTCCTGGGGCTGGAAGATGTGGATGATCGTCGAGACGGTCGTGTGGGTGACGTACCACATGTACCGGGCGCTTCCGGTGGCGGCCGTGCCCAGGCCGACCGGGGCCGTCGCCTGGTTGAAGTCGACGCCGACCAGGACCCGTTTGGCGGCGGTGCTGTAGCGGGGGTAGACGGCGAAGGTCTTGACCTGCCCGTCCCGGCGTACGGTCAGCCGCACCGGATTCTGGGCGACGCAGCCCGCGGTCTGGGCGCCGGGGCAGGTGTGCTTCTCGATCTCAGCGGTGATCTGCGGCACCGAGAGGCCGCGCCGGCCGTCGACGGCGACGATCTGGTCTCCGGGCTTGATGTACTGCGAGGCCGGCGCCGCGACCGCGGCGATCGTCTTTGAGTAGACGGGCCGGCCGCTCTTGGTGTAGACGCCCTGCCCCAGCGACGAGAACACGCCGACGAAGATGATGAACGCGATCAGGATGTTGACCGCCGGGCCGGCCAGGATGGTGACCACCCGCTTCCAGACCGGCTGGTTGTAGTAGGCCCGGGCCACCACCTCCGGCGGGATGGCCTCGTTGGGGTTCATCCCGCTGATCTTCACGTAGCCCCCCAGCGGGATGGGGCCGATCCCGTACTCGGTCTCCCCCCAGCGCTTCTTGATGAGCAGCGGCCCAAAAAACAGCGAGAACCGCTCCACGCGCATGCCGACCGCCTTCGCCGCCGCGAAGTGGCCGGCCTCGTGCAGGATGATCAGGGCGGCGAAGCCCAGAAAGGCCAGGACGTAGGACATACGGGAACTCGAGTGTGGCAGGCGCGGCTTCCAGGCCGCTCAAGCGCGGGTAAGAGATTCCACCAATTCGCCGGCGAGCAGCCGCGCCTGGGCGTCGGCATGCGCCAGCGAGTCGAACGAATGGACCTGCCGCCCGGGCTGGCGGCTGAGCGTCTCCTCGATGACCTCCGCGATCTGCAGGAACCGCAGCCGGCCGCCCAGGAACGCGTGCACAGCCACCTCGTTGGCGGCGTTGAGCGTGCACGGCGCCGTCCCCCCGGCGACTCCGGCCTCGCGGGCCAGGCGCAGGCAGGCGAACGTCTCGGTGTCGGCCGGCTCGAACGTCAGCGCGCCCAGCTCGGCCAGGTTCAGTGGCCGGACCGGGACGTCGACCCGCTGGGGGTAGTGCAGGCCGTACGAGATGGGGACACGCATGTCCGGATAGCCGAGGTGCGCCAGCGTGGCCCCGTCGCACAGCTGCACGAGGCTGTGGACGATCGACTGGGGGTGGACGATAACGTCGATGTCGGCATACGAGGTGCCGAACAGATGGTGGGCCTCGATCAGCTCCAGTCCCTTGTTCATGAGGGTCGCCGAGTCGATCGTGATCTTCCCGCCCATGGTCCACGTCGGATGGGCGAGCGCCTGCTCGACGGAGACGTCCTCCAGGTCCCCGGCCCGCCGGCCACGGAACGGCCCGCCGGACGCGGTCAGGATCAGCCGCTCGACGGTTCCCGGCTGCTCGGAGGCGAGCAGCTGGTGCAGCGCCGAGTGCTCGGAATCGACGGGAATGATGGCGGCGCCGGTTGCCTCGGCGAGCGCCGTGACCAGCTCGCCGCCGACCACGAGTGATTCCTTGTTGGCCAGGGCGAGGTCGATCCCCTCCCCCAGCGTCGCCACCGTGGGCACCAACCCGGCCGAGCCGACGATCCCGTTGAGGACCAGGTCGCACTCCGCCTCGGTGATGAGAGCCACCAGCCCGTCCGGACCGGCGAGGACCTCGCCCTCGGTCCACCCCTCCGCGGCCAGCGCGGCGGCATCCGGATCGGCGAGCGCCACGCGCCGAACCCCGTGCCGGCGGGCCTGCTCGATGAGCCCCTGCCAGTCCGAGCCGGCGCTCAGGCCGACGACATCCAGCTCGCCCTCGCTGCGCGCGACGACGTCGAGCGCCTGGACGCCGATCGAGCCGGTGGATCCGAGAATGACGAGGCGCCGGGCCACGCGGCCGATTGTAGGCGCCGTCTCACGGCCCGCCGGGGCACCGCTGCCGGGCGAGCGCCAGCCCGCTGACACGGACGGAGCCCCGGTCGCGGAGGTGGAGCGTGCCCACGGTCACGATCACCTCCAGGCGGTCTGACCCGGTACCGAGACGGAACCGCAGGTCGGCCCGTCCCGGCGAGTAGTCGGCGGCCGATCCGAGCGCGATGGTCGTCCCGCCCAACTGCCCGCCCGGAGTGTCGATCTCCAGCTCACCGGGCGACAGGTTGCGAATGAACGCCTGGAGCGCGTCGCCGTCGATGAGCACGTCGAGCCGGAACAGGCCATCGGCGAGCAGCAGCGCCGCCCGCTCTCCCGGGGGGATCTCCTTCGACCCGGAGAGGACGAGCGCCGGCCCGGACGGCGTGGTGATCGTGCTGGCGAGCTGGCACTGCACCGGGGCGTCAGACGCCGCCGGTGAACGCCTGGCCGACGACCGCGGGCGAACCGCCGGAGAGCGGGACCTCGGCGCTGATGATGATCGTCACGACGTCCGGGAATGCCTGACCGGACGGGAAGATCTGCAGATGGAGCTGGGCGGCGGCGTTCCCCAGCTGGATCGACGTCGGCGACTGTGCGCTCAGCGTGAGCTGCGACGCCGTCCCGCCGAGGCTCTGGACGGCGGGCAGAGCCGAGCCGGTGCCGTTGGCGACGATCAGCTGCAGACCGACGCCGGGCGTGTTCTGCACGTCGACGACGATGATCCCGCCCGGCAGCGCCAGCAGCTGGGTCGCCGTGCCCGACACCGCCGGCACCGCCCCCGTCACCACGTGCCCGTTGCCCTGAAAGAACGCGGACGGGGACAGCCCGCCGAGCTCGCCGGCATTGGCCGCGGTCGCGTCGATCTTCAGGAACTCGGCGTTGGCGTCGTCGATCTTCAGAAAGGTTGTGTTTGCGGACTTGATCTTCAGGAACTCGGTGTTGGCCGACTTGATCTTGAGGAACGTCTGGTTGAGCTTATGGGTCGTCTCGAAGCTGGTGCTCAGCTTGTGCTCCAGCTTCAGGAGGGCCGAATCGAGCTTGAGGAGCGTCGTCGGTCGCCCGGCCGCGCCGGCGGCGGTGGTCGCCTGGCGCAGCAGGCCGCTGTCGGAGCCGGAGACCAGCGGGTTGGCCCCCGCCCGGTCGGCGATGCCCGCCAGCAGGGCGAAGAACGCCATGGACACCCCCATCCTGGCCGCGGCCAGGCGGAGCTTGATGAAATCGGCCATCCCGGTCCTTTCCCTTCGTGTCGCTGTGGCCCATGCTCGGCGGCAGGCAACCCTACCGGCCGCACGGGCGGAAACCGCGGTGCCCTCATCGCCGCGCCAGCCTGGACACCACCCAGCCGTGGGTCTCGCGGCGCTCGGTCTCGGTCAGACGACACGCCGCATACGCCTCGACGACGCCCCTGACCTGACCGACGTCGATGCCGCTGATGATCCCCTGCGCCGGCGGCTCGCCCCCACGCCACCCCGCGGCGAGTGCGAGGTGCACCTCACGGGGCACGTTGGCGGCAAAGCCCTCCGCCGGCGGAGGCGGCTGGTGGAGGAGGTCGCCGACCCTCGTCTCGACGCCGACGCCGTTGGCAGCGGCGTTGGCCGCTGCCGCGTCCACGCTCGCGGGCGCGACATCGACCGCAATCACCGGATCCCAGCCGAGGAGCCGGGCGACGATGGCCAGCACCCCGCTTCCGCTGCCGAGGTCGGCGAAGGCGCCGCGCGGCTGCATTGTCAGCAGCAGCTCCAGGCAGGCGCGGGTCGTCGGATGTGTCCCGGCGCCGAACGCCGCGGTCTCCTCCAGCACCACGTCAACCAACCCCGGACCGGCCGCCGGGGCCCACGGAGGCCGGACGATCAGGCGCCGGCCGATGATCCGGGGCCGGTGGTCGGCCAACCGCCGCTCCCGCCAGTCGTCGGAGACCGACTCCTCCTCGATCTCGTACGGCACGAACTCCACCGCCCGGCCGATCACGTCGGTCTCCGGCAACCGAGCCGCCCGCATCCGCAGCTCGACGCGCCCGTCCGGCAGGTCGGCCTGGCGCACTCCCCCGGGGAGCAGTGGCAGCAGGCGGTCGAGGACGTCGTCGAGCGCCGCGGCCGGCACGCGAAGGACAACCTCGCGCATCAGTGCAGCAGCGCCACCCACACGTAGTAGCCGGCCACGACTGTGAAGATGACCGCATCGAGCCGATCCAGAGCCCCGCCGTGGGCGCCGAACAGGCGCCCGGCGTCCTTGGCGCCCGCATCGCGCTTGACCATCGACTCAAACAGGTCGCCGATCGGACCCAGAACGGCGACGGTCACGCCGAGCAGCAGGGCGTCCCCATGGGTGAGCCATGGCTGATTCAACCCGGCGATGAACACCGACACGATCGCGATGAGCATGCCGCACACGAGCCCCTCAAACGTCTTGTGAGGCGAGAGGCTGGGTGCCAGCGGTCGGCGTCCGAACAGCCGCCCGCCGATGTAGGCGAAGGTGTCGCCCAGGAACGTCCCGACCATGATGTCGATGAGGATCCCGGCTCCGTGGGGGAGCCGGCGCAGCAGCTCGGCATGGGCGAAGGCGAGGCCGATCCAGTAGACGCCGAGCAGCGTCCCGGCCACCGACACGGTCGATAGGCCGCTGCGCCCGCGGGCGGCCACCACCAGGAAGACGACGGGCAGCGTGGCCATCGTCACCTCCAGGACGTCGCGCTCGTTGCCGAAGCGCGCTGCCAGGACGAGCGCGGCGGCCGAGGCGAACCCCACCGCCGAGGCCGGCCGCCAGCGGGAGAGCAGGGTGTAGAGCTCAAACAGGCAGGCGCAGGCGATGGCGATCATCAGGAGCGCCCACGCCGTCCCGCCCAGGTCGACGAAGACGATCGCCAGGATCGCCGCCGGGATCGCCACCAGGATCCGGGCCAGGAGGTCCGAGCCCCGCCGGGGCTCCCCGGTCTGCTCGGGCCGGGACGACCCGGCCCGGCGGGCGGGGCGCGGGGGCCGATCCGGGCTGGACTCAGTCCGCCGGCGCCCGCGGCGACCGGCCGGCGGCCTGCGCGCGGCGGACATCACCGCCCCCCAAACCGGCGCTGCCGGGAGGCGAACTCCTCCAGCGACTCCTCGAACACCTCGCGCGAGAAGTCCGGCCACAGCTCGTCGCGGAACACGAACTCCGAGTAGGCGGCCTGCCAGAGCAGGTAGTTGGAGAGCCGGCGCTCGCCGCTGGTGCGGATGACCACGTCTGGATCGTGCATGTCCGGGGCGTACAGGTGGGCGCGGAACTCGTCCTCGGTCGTTCCCGTAAAGGTTCGTGCCGCGTCGACGATCTCCGCCCGGCCCCCGTAGTTGAACGCCACGAACAGCGTGATCCGGCGGTTGGCGGCGGTGACCTCCTCGGCCCACTCCATCCGCTCAACCAGCTCCGGAGCGACCGGCGCCGTCCGCCGGCCGATGAAGCGCATGCGGACGCCCTCGGCGTCGAGCTCCGGCGTCTCGAGCTCGATTCGGCGCTTGAACATCGCCATCAGCCCGGCCACCTCGGCCGGATCCCGCGACCAGTTCTCGGTGGAGAACGAGTAGACGGTCAGCTCCCGGATCCCCAGTCCAACGGCGTCGCGCAGCCGGGCCTTGACGACGTCGGCGCCGGCCTCGTGGCCGGCGATCACCGGCAGCCCGCGGCGCTCGGCCCAGCGTCCATTGCCGTCCGTGATGATGGCCACGTAGCGTGCGCGCACAGCGGAGCCGCCGGCCGCGGAGGACGTGACATCCCGGGTGGCCTGTTCTGCCTCCACCCGGCTACACCTCGAGGATGTCTTCTTCCTTGTGCTTGAGCAGCTCGTCGAGCTCGCCGATGCGCGTGTCGGTGAGCTTCTGGAGCTCCACCTCGGCGCGGTGCTCGTCGTCGGATCCGGCTTCGCCCGCGTCCTTGAGCTCTCGCAGGTCATGCATCACGTCGCGGCGGATGCTGCGGATCGCGACCCGCCCCTCCTCCGCGATGTGCCGGACGACCTTGACCAACTGCTTGCGTCGCTCCTCGGTCAGCTCCGGGATGCTCAGCCGGATCAGGTTGCCGTCGTTGCCGGGGGTCAGGCCGACATCGGACTCCAGGATGGCGCGCTCGATGGCCTTGATGGAGCTCTTGTCGTAGGGCTGCACTGTCAGCAACCGGGGCTCCGGGGCGCTGATCGTCGCCAGCTGCTTGAGCGGGGTCACCGCCCCGTAGTAATCGACGGAGATCCGGTCGAGCAGCGCCGGAGTCGCCCGGCCGGTGCGCACCGAGCCGAACTCGTGGCGCATCGCCTCCACGGACTTCGCCATGCGCTCGCCGGCATCCGCCAGCAGCTCATCGGTCATCTCAGTCATGTCCTGAATCCCCCTCCTGGCTCGCCGGCCTTTGACAGTACCTCAGCCGCCTACGGCGAACCGGGCGAACCGCCGGACGACGACGTTCTCACGTGTCTCGGCCGACAGAGCCGCGCGCAGCTCCTCGATGGTCTTGCCGCCGTGCTTGTCCTCGTTGACGTGCTTCTGGCGCAGGAGCACCACCTCGTCCAGCCACTTGTCGAGCTTGCCGGCGACGATCCGCTCGCGCACGTTCTCCGGCCGGTTGGCGGCCTGCTCGGTGGCGATCCGCACCTCGCGCTCGCGGTCCTCGGCCGGAACGTCCTCCTCGCTGATGGCGATCGGCGTCGAAGCGGCGACGTGGAGCGCCACATCGCGGGCGAACTCGATGAACTTCTCGTTGCGCGCCACGAAGTCGGTCTGGCAATCGACCTCGACGAGTGCACCGATCTTGTTGCCGGCGTGGATGTAGCTCTGGATGACGCCCTCGCGCGCCTCCTCGCCGGCACGCTTGGCGGCCTGCGCCTCGCCGCGGGCGCGCAGCAGCTCGACCGCCTTCTCCAGGTCCCCGTCGGCCTCGGTGAGAGCATCCCGGCAGGCGAGCATCCCCGCGCCGGTGCGGTCTCGAAGGGCCTTGACGTCCTTGGCGGAGATCGCGCTCATGACTGCTCCTGTGCGTTTGCATCGGCGGTGGTGTCGGCGGGCGGTGCCTCAGCCGTGGCGGCCTCCGTCGCCTCCTCCGCAGGGGCTGCCGCCGGCGCCTCCGGGGCCGTGGGCGCCTGAGGCGCCGCGGCCTCGGGCTCCGCCGCGGGCGCCTCGGCCGGGGGCGCGGGCGCCTCGGCCGGGGGCGCGGGCGCCTCGGCCGGGGGCGCGGGCGCCTCGGCCGGGGCCGCCGCACCACCGGTGGGCTCCTGGGCCGCCGGCTGGGCCGGGGGCGCGGGCGTCCCAGCCGGCGCCGGGGAGGCCTCGGCGGCCGCCTGCGCCGCCCGGGCCTGCTCCTCGGCCTCACGCCGAGCCTGCTCCTCGGCCTCACGCCGAGCCTGCTCCTCGGCCTCACGCCGGGCCCGCTCCTCGGCCTCCTGGCGCTCGCGCTCCTGGCGGGCGCGCTCCTCCTCGGCGCGGAAGACGCCGTGGCCCTGGGCGACGACGTCGCCGATCGCCCCGGTGACGGCCGCGCACGACCGGATGGCGTCGTCGTTGCCGGGGATCACGTAGTCGATGCCCTCCGGGTCGCAGTTGGTGTCGACGAGGCCGATGATGGGGATGCGGAGACGCTGGGCCTCGCGCACGGCGATCGCCTCGGTCTTGAGGTCGATGACGAAGACGGCGTCCGGGACGCGCTGCATGTTCTTGACGCCCCCGAGGTTGGCTCGGAGCTTCTCCAGGTCCGCCTGGGCGGCCATCCGCTCCCGGGTGGGCAGGAGCTGGAGCTGGCCCTCGGCCTCGTAGCGCTCGAGGTCGTGCAGTCGCTTGATCCGCAGCGAAATCGTCTGGAAGTTCGTGAGCAGCCCGCCGAGCCAGCGATGGTTGACGTAGGGCATCTCGGCCGCGGCGGCCGTGTCCTTGATGGCGTCGCGCGCCTGCTTCTTGGTGCCGACGAACAGAACGGTGCCGCCGCGGCGCGCCAGCTCGGAGGCGAAGTTGCGAGCGTTCTGCAGCAGCGCCTCGGTCTGCAGCAGATCGATGATGTAGATGCCGTCCCGCTCACCGAAGATGAAGCGGCGCATCTTGGGGTTCCAACGGCGCGTCTGGTGACCGAAGTGGACCCCGGCCTCCAGCAGCTCTTTGATGCCGATCTCAGCCACTGGTACTGCTCCCTTTTTTGAGTGATGTCAGGTACTGCCCGCCGGGCGGCTCCACGCACCCCGGCACTCAGGTCCGGGGCAGGGGCGCGATCCGCTGTCGGCGGGGTTGTTTACGTTCTGAGATCGAGTCTACGCAAGTTCTTGGGGACCCGTTCGTTTCAGGGCCCGTCGAGCCACCGTCCCCCTACCTACCGGCGGTGGCTTGAAGCGCGAACCGGACCTCCCTTCCCCTACCTCCGGTGGCCGGTTCGCTCAAGCAGGGCGGCGGGGCGGCTTGGACGGGCCGCCCCGCCGCGTTTCTTCCAGGCGCGGTGGGGCCTTGGGGGCTTTCTCCCAATGGCCCAGATATCCCCCAACCCCGCTAGACCGCTGCCGGTGACGCCTGCTCGGCCGCGGCGAGCGCGGTGGCCAGGTCATCGGGCAGCGGCGAGGTGAGGTCGAGCGGTTCGCCGGTCACCGGGTGCTCGAACGCCAGCCGGGCGGCGTGGAGGAACTGACGCCCCAGCCCATACTCGCCGGCCGTCCCGTACTGGGGATCGCCGCACACCGGGTGGCCGATCGCGGCCAGGTGGACGCGGATCTGGTGGGTCCGTCCCGTCTCCAGCCGGACCCGGAGCAGACTCGCCCGGGGCAGCAGGCGTTCGATCTCGAAGTGGGTCCGCGCCTCCCGGGGCTCTTCGGTGTCGATCGACATGAGCACCCGGTCGCGACGGTCGCGACCGATGGGCGCATCGATCGTGCCGGTCCGGGCCGGAGGGTGACCGTCGACCAGGGCGAGGTACTCGCGGTGCAGCCGGCGCTCCGCCAGTTGCGCCTTCAGCCGGCGGTGGACCTCGTCGCTGCGGGCGACGACGAGCAGGCCGGAGGTATCGCGGTCCAGGCGGTGCAGGATGCCCGCCCGGAGGGCGTCCTCACCCCCGGCCGCGCGCCCGGTCAGCGCCTGGGCCAGGGTGCCGGTGCGGTGGCCACGCGCCGGGTGGACGACGAGTCCCGCCGGCTTGTCGATGACCAGCAGGTGCTCGTCCTCGTAGGCGATGCGAAACGGGATCGCCGGCTCGGCCACGGGCTCGGCGGACGCCTGGCGCGGCGCCACCGTGATCCGCTCGCCGGCCGAGACCTGGTGGCGCTTGGGCCGAGCGCGCCCGTCGACCCGGACGCGGCCGGCATCGATCGCCGCCTGCGCCTGCGCCCGGGACCCCAGCGGCGCCGACAGGAAGCGATCCAGCCGCGTGCCGGCCGCCGCCTCGTCGACGGTCAGATCCACCACCGGCTCGGTCACCGGTGACGCTGCCCCGGGCCCTCCAGCACGTAGAGCAGGGCCAGGACCCCAAAGGTGATGGCCATGTCCGACACGTTGAACGCCGGCCAGAGCGGGAACTTGATGAAGTCGGTCACCGACCCGCTGGACAGGCGGTCGATGAGGTTGCCGATGGCGCCGCCGACGAGCAGCCCGGTCGGCACCCACAACCCGGGGCGGGTCGGCCGCCGCAGGAAGTAGACGACGAGGGCGAGGAGGGCGACGAGCGTCAGCACCAGCACCAGCGCGCCGCCGCCGGAGAAGAAGCCGAACGCGACCCCGCTGTTCTGGACGTGGACCAGGTTGACGCCCGGCAGGAACTTGTGCACGTCGCCGATCCGGATCCCGTTCACCACCGCCCGCTTGGTGATCCGGTCGACGATCAGCACGACCGCGATCACGCCGGCGGCCCGCGCGAACGCGGCACGGCGCGCGGCGCGCGCCTTGACGACCGAGTCGCTGGACACCGGAGCGTTGACCTGCTCAGCCCTGGATGACACTGACCAGGAGCGACCGCACGAAGTACAGGACGATGATCGCGACCATGGGCGAGAGGTCGATCGCCCCCAACGGCGGGATGAAACGGCGGAACAGGCGCAGGTAGGGCTCGGAGACGTCGCGCAGGAAGCTCAGGATCGCATCGCTCCACCGCGCGAACGGCAACCGCATCCCGAACGAGAACAGCAGGTTGAGCAGGATGTAGACGAAGATGAGGACGATGTAGACCTCGAACAGCGCGCTGACGTAGCTGGCGATGTCCGACCGGGTCGTGGCGAATGCCAGCATCAGTTCGTGACCTTGCAGACGCGGTCGATCGCCGTCTGGAAGGCGGCGCGCACGCCGGAGCGCTCCAACGCGTCCAGCCCGCGGGCGGTGGAACCGCCGGGCGAGGTGACCTCGCGCCGCACGGTCAGCGTGTCGTAGTCGCGGGCCTCCAGCAGCGCGGCACTCCCGGCCATCGTCTGCACGACCAGCCGGGAGGCGAGCGCCGGCTTGAGGCCGAGCCGTACCGCGGCATCGACCTGCGCCTCGGCGAGGAGCGCCTGGTAGGCCGGGCCGACGCTGAACACCGCCGCAGCCACCCCCATGAGCCGGTCCTCGACCGTCACCACCGTCCCGACGCGGCCGAAGAGCTCGAGCACGTCGCGCTCCAGCTCCGGGTCGACGCCGTCGATCGGCGTGTAGCAGGTGATCCCCTGGCGGACCTCGACCGGCGTGTTGGGGATCAGGCGAAACAGCGGCACGTCGGGGTACGCCGCGCGCAGCTCCTCGGCCGACGTACCGCCGAGCACGGACGCGACCGCCCTGACGTCGCCCGCGATGTCCGCCGCGACCGCCGCCAGCTGATACGGCTTGTGGCAGAGGACGACCAGGTCGGCCTCCCGGGCCACCTCGCGGTTGCTCGCGGTCCGTCCGCCGAGCTCCGCAACGAGCTCGCCGGCCCGCCCGGAGCCGGAATCGGAGCACAGCACCGGCTCGCCCCAACCTCGGGCGAGCGCCCGTGCCATGTTCCCGGCTCCGATCAGACCCACTCGCATCGGCTTTGAAATCTACCTGGGCGCCCGGCCCAGACCGATCGATCAGCTTACGATTGGTTGAAGAAACCCTTCTCGACGAGCCGCGCGCGCTCCTCGGCGGACACCTCGACGTTGCGCGGAGTCAGCAGGAACACCTTGTCGGCGATCCGCTGCATGCCGCCGTCCAGCGCGTAGGTCAGGCCGCTGGAGAAGTCGATCAGCCGCTTTGACAGGTCGGTGTCGGTGCCCTGCAGGTTGATGATGACCGGGATGGCGTCCTTGAACTTGTCGGCGACGTCCTGGACGTCGTTGAAGTTCTTGGGGGCGACGAAGTGGACGCGGACATCGCCCCCGTTGCGGCCATTCGGCTCCCGCCCACCCGCGCGGCCGCCGACCGGGCGCAGGGAGGTCGTCCGGCGCTCGCTCACGGAGTCGTCGGCGAAGATGTCGTCGAACTCGTCGCGGCGACGGCGGGAGCTCAGCTTGCGAACGTTGGGACGCTCGCGGTAGCTGTCCTGCAGCTCGACTTCAGGCTCGTGATACGGCTCGAGCTCGTCGTCGTCATAGGCGTCGTCCTCGGCGAGCCCAAAGTAGACGAGCGTGCGATGCCAGGTGTCTCGGAAGGCCATAGCGTTCTCAGGGTTCGCGCACGGGCGGCGATTCCCTGCCGGGGATTATGACGCGCTGGCGTACAGGATCGTCCCCAGACGCACGATCGTTGCGCCCTCCTGCACCGCGACGAGGTAATCCTGGCTGGTTCCCATCGACAGTTGAGGCAGCCCGTGCCGCTCGGCCAGCGCCCGCAGCGCGGCGAAATGAGGCCGGCTGTCCTCCGGGGCGGCCGCCAGCGGGGGCATCGTCATCAGGCCGACGACCTCGACCGGGCAGCGCTCCAGAAACCGTTCGAGTTCCGCGGGCGGAATCCCGCTCTTGCCCTCCTCTCCGGCCACGTTGACCTCGAGCAGGACCTTGGTCTCCGGCGTCCCATGGCGGGCCAACTGGGCGAGCGCCGACTCGCTGGCCACCGAGTGGATGTAGCGCACGCGGCCGACGAGGTCGCGGACCTTCCGGCTCTGGAGCTGGCCGATGAAGTCCCAGGTGAACCGTCCGGGAAGGGCCTCGGACTTGGCCATCAGGTCCTGGGCCCGGTTCTCCCCGACCAGCGTCACCCCACCGTCGGCCAGCGCCGGAAGCTCCTCCACCGGCAGGTATTTGACCGCCGCCAGGATCTCGACGCCGGCCGGATCACGCCCCGCCGCCGCGATCCGCTGGCGCACGCGCTCCAGATTCGCATGCACCCGCTCGCCGGTCAGGCCGCGGATCAGGTCAACCACGCCACTCCCGCCTGGCGTCCCGTCAACCCGTGGTCCCGGCGGTGGGAGAACAGCAGGTCCGGATCGGCGCAGATGGTGCAGATGCCGAGATCGGCCACGTCGTCCACCCCGGCCTCCTCCAGCCGGCGGCGCGCCACCGCCTTGAGATCGACGTTGGCGCCGCCGTGGGCGCCCGGAACGTCAGCGAACGCCGCGTGCACCTCGGCTCCGGCCTCATAGCAGCAGGCGCCTGCGCCGGGTCCGATCGCGGCCGCCAGCGACCCCTCGGCGCCGAGCGCGCGCAGGGCGCGCACTCCCTCGCCGATGATTCCGGCGGCCAGGCCCCGCCAGCCCGCATGGAGCATCGCCACGGCTCCGCCGCCGGCAAGCGCGACCGGCAGGCAGTCGGCGACAAGCGCAACCGGCGCCACTCCGGGCGTCGCGGTCGCCTGTCCGTCGATCCTGGGCAGAGGATGCCGGCCCGCCGCGACCGCGGCGACCTCCCGGACCTCGCCGCCGTGGACCTGATGGACAAAGCTCAGCGGCGGAGCGGCGACGTCGGCGCGCAGCGCGGCGCGGTTGTGCGCCACGGCCTCCGGGTCGTCATCGGTGAACACGCCCAGGTTCAGGCTCCGGTAGGGACCCTGCGAGTAGCCCCCACGGCGCGTGGTGAAGACGGCGCGCGCCCCGGGGAGATCGATCGCGAAGTGACCGGCCAGCTCGAAGAACGGCTCCATCGAAAGCTGAGCCTATCCCGTCCCCTCAGGCGCCCGCAGGGCCGCGGCGAGCTCGGCGTCGCGGCCGGCCGCGACGCCATCGAGCTTGGCGGCCAGCGCCCGTGCCAGCCCCGCCCCCACCTCCGGCCCGCGCTCCACCCCGGCATCGAGGAGATCCTGACCGCCGATCTCGAGGCGGACGTGGCGCAGCTCGTCCAGCCATCGCCGGGCCTGCGGCTCGGCCCCGAGCGCGCCGGCCAGAGCCACCAGTTCGACGGGCGCCCGCCGGACAGCGGCGGCGATCTCCGACGGCGCCGCGGCCTGCGTGAGTGCCTTGGCCAGGGCGGGTGCCCGGCCCGCGGCCGCCAGGATGGCGTCGCGCTGCCCCGCGGGAAACGCCAGGCGGTCGAGCAGCACTGGCCTCGCGCCCGGATCGAGCCTGAGCGTGGCCACGGCGAGGGCCACTGCGGCGGGATCGCCGTCTGACGGCAGCAGGCGCAGCGCACGCTCGGCCGTCGCGGCCGCCGCCGGGGTGCGGATACCGAACCCGGGTGCCAGCAACTCGTCGATGCGCAGATCGGCGAGCATGCCCATGGCGCCGATCGGATCCGGCTCGGTCGCCAGCAGGCGCAGCTCGGCGCCCAGGCGGGACCCGCTGACGGTGTCGGTGGCCCGCTCGGCCACCGCCGCGCGGGCCAGCTTGCTGGTCTGGCCCTCGATGGCAAAGCCCAGCCGGCCGGCATACCGGGCGAGCCGCAGCAGCCGGGTGGGGTCGTCGATGAAGCTGGCAGCGTGCAGCACGCGCAGGCGACGGGCGCGGAGATCCTCCAGGCCTCCCGGAGCCTCGAGCAGCCGGCCGCGGGTCTCGCCGCCGAGGCCGAGGGCGAGCGCGTTGACCCCAAAGTCCCGCCGCAGCAGGTCGACGTCAATCGGCGCCGGCTCCACCGTCGGCAGCGCTCCCGGGTGCGCATAGGTCTCCCGGCGGGCCCGCGCCACGTCGTAGGTGAAGCCGTCGAGCTCGAGCGTGCCCGTGTCAAACCGGTCATGGGCCCGGGTCGGAGTGCCCAGGCGCACCGTCACCGAGGCCAGGTCGCCGTCGACGACCAGGTCCAGGTCGAGCGGTGAGGCGCCGAGGAGCAGGTCGCGCACCGCCCCACCCACCAGGTACACCCCGGGGAGGTCCCCCAGCCGCTCCAGCAGGAGCGCGGCGGCCGGCAGCGCGGCGAGACGCTCGAGCATCTTCTCCGTGTCAGGTCCGGGCACCGGCGGATTCTCGCGCGCGCCGATCTGTCTAGCATGCCCGGGCATGCCGAGCCCCCCTTCGCGGCGGATGCTGCGGCGCGGGCTCGTCGCGGCAGCGGTCGTCCTGGCGCTGGCGGCTGCAGCAGCCGCATTCGTGCTCCTGCACGAGCCCCACAACGTCTCCCACCCCAATCTCCAGTTCACGGCGCCGACCACGACGACCGCGCCGGCGGCACCGCCGCGTAAGAAGAAGGCCGTCGATAACTTCGTCTGGCCGTGGTACGGCTATGACGCGTCCCGGACCAGGTTCTTCGCCGGCCCAGCCAACCTCCACCCCCCACTTCACGTCGGCTGGAAGTTCTTCGACGGAGCACTGCTGGAGTTCCCACCGGTCATCTATCACGACGCCATGTTCGTCCTCGACGACGACTGCTCCGCCCGCAAGATCAACGTCCACACCGGCCACGTCGTCTGGTTCCGCAAGCTGGGCACGCTGTGCGCCGCGTCACCGGCGGTCGCCCCCCAGGCGGGCGTCGTGCTGATGCCGGTCCTCTCGGTCCAGGGTCACTCCCCCGGAGGCGGGCGCTTCGTCGCGCTGTCAATGAAGAATGGGCACATCGTGTGGTCGCGCCCGGACGGCGCCGGTACCGAGACGTCGCCGATCGTCAGCAACACCACCGTCTACTACGGCGACCAGGCCGGGACGCTGTACTCGCGCAGCGCCGCCAACGGGCACCTGTACTGGGCCTACCACGCCAGCGGCGCCATCAAGGGCGGCCCGGCGCTCGTCAACGGCGTTCTCTACTTCGGCGACTATGCGGGCCGCGCCTACGCGGTGCGGGCCGTCAACGGGACTCAGGTGTGGGCGGTGTCCACGAGCGGCGCTGCCCTCGGCTTCGGCTCCGGGAACTTCTACTCCACCCCGGCGGTCGCCTACGGCCGGGTCTACATGGGCAACACCGACGGCCGGGTCTACTCGTTCGGCGCCCGCAACGGGGCGCTGGCCTGGGCGACCTCGACCGGCGCCTACGTCTACGCATCTCCGGCCGTCGCCGATCCGAATGGGTTGGGGCCGACCGTCTACGTCGGCTCCTACGACGGCCACATGTACGCGTTCAACGCCCAGTCCGGCGCGATTCGCTGGTCGCACCCGGCGGGCGGACGGATCTCCGGAGCCGCCACCGTCGTCGGCAACGCCGTCTACTTCTCCGACCTCGGGAGCAAGACGACGATCGGTCTGGACGCGGTGACCGGCCGGCAGGTGTTCGGCTTTCCCGACGGCGCGTTCAACCCGGTCATCGCCGACTACCACGCCATCTACCTCGACGGCTACAACACGATCTACCAGATGCTCCCGGCCAGGGGCGCCAAGGGCCGCGCCGCGGCGCATCATCAGGCGCGCAAGGCGCGCCAGAAGGCTCGTCACGCGAAGCGCACGGCGCACCGAGCGCGGCGCAACAAGGCGACACACTCATAGCCGGTCCCCCGTCACCCTGCCTGGTACCCGGTCACTCGTCACCCCACAACGCAACCAGCCGCTAATGCGGCCTCCAGGGCCTTGCTTGCTATCATTATAGGTCTATGCGTTGTCGTAGTGGAAGTCATTGTCAGCAGCCGGCCGTGAAGGGCCGTCGGTTCTGCGCGGACCACGCGGCCGAGCTCGATCGCATGCGCGAGGAGCTCAAGGACGCCGCCGCCGCCCGCATCGGTCGGGGCCGCCCCAAGCGTTCGTCCACGTGCTGTCGTCCTGGCTGTTACGAGCCTCGCGTCCCCCCCGCTGCGTACTGCGACACGTGCGCGGCCGCGGGATACGTCGAAGAAGCCGCCTAGCCGCGGCTGTCGCAGCACAGGCACCCAACAACAACTGAGATTCGTCCCCGCGGTCACGCCACGGCGTGAGCGTCGTCAGGCGGCCTGCTGGACCCGCACGGCCACGTCGTGGTCGGCCAGGTAGCGCTTGACCTCGCCCACCGTGTGCCGGTCGTAGTGCAGGATCGACGCCAACAGGACGGCGTCGGCGCCGGCGTGCACGGCCTCCACCAGGTGCTGGAGCCGGCCCGCGCCGCCTGACGCGATGACCGGCACTTCAACCGCCCGGGAGACAGCCTCGGTCAGCGCCAGGTCATAGCCGGCGTTCGTGCCGTCGCGGTCCATGCTGGTGAGCAGGATCTCTCCCGCGCCCCGGCTCTCCGCCTCGCGCGCCCAGGCGACCGCGTCGCGCCCGGTCGGTGTCCGGCCACCTGCCAGGTAGGCCTCCCAGCCGGGGTGGGCGGGGTCATCCTGCTTGGCGTCGATGGCCAGGACGACGCACTGGGCCCCGAACGTCGCGGCCAGCTCGTCGATCAGATGGGGCCGCTGCAGCGCCGCCGAGTTGACCGAGACCTTGTCGGCCCCGGCGTCGAGGACCGCCTGGGCGTCGGCCACCGACCGAATGCCCCCGCCGATCGTGAACGGGATGAACAGCTCGTCGGCGGCCTGGCGGGCGAGCGCCACCACCGTCGCGCGCTTGTCCGACGTGGCGGTGATGTCGAGGAACACCAGCTCGTCGGCGCCGGCGGCGTCATAGCGAGCCGCCAGCTCGACCGGGTCGCCGGCATCACGGAGGTCGACGAACCCCACGCCCTTGACGACGCGGCCGCCGTCGACGTCGAGGCAGGGGATGACCCGCTTGTAGTGCACGTTAGTGGACCACCTAGTGTCCCGTCCGGTGAGTTCGGTGGCACCAAGAGGTGCCACTGGCGGAGGCATGGCAAGGACGCAGGATCCGACGTGTGGCAGCGCCACACGAGGATCCGAGGACGCAGCCAGGCGCCGCCAGGGGCGCCTCGACTGCCAGCGAATTTGCCTGACGGGGCACTAGCCCTCGCGGGGACCGCCCGCCAGCGCGGCCTGCGCCGCGGCCACGTCGATCCGCCCCTCATACAGGGCCTTGCCGACGATGACGCCGACCAGGTTCACCTGGCGCAGCCCCACCAGGGCCTTGAGATCGTCGACCGACGAGACCCCGCCGGAGTAGACGAACGTGCCCCGCACCACCTGGGCGATCTCGGTGACCTCGTTGAGATCCGGTCCGCCGAGCATCCCGTCGCGTTCGATGCTGGAGTACACGAACCGCCGCACGCCCCGCCGGCCCAGCGTCTCGAGCACCGAGGAGGCCGGGATGTTGGTCTGCTCGGTCCAGCCGGCACCGGCGACGCGCCCCCGCCGGACGTCGACCGAGACGATCAGGCGCTCACGCAGCTCGGCCACGGCGGCGTCGAGGAAGTCGATGTCGGAATAGGCGGCGGTGCCGAGGATGAGCCGGGTGGCCCCGGCGGCGACCACCTCCCGCACCGCCTCGATGCTGCGCAGCCCGCCCCCCACCTGGACGGGCACGTCGACGGCCGCGGTGATCCGGCGGACGTGCTCGACGTTGACCGGCTCCCCGCTGCGGGCGCCGTCGAGATCGACGACGTGGAGGGCCCGGGCCCCGGCCGCCACCCAGCGGCGCGCGGCGTCGACCGGATCGGCGTCATAAACCGTCTGGTGGTCGAAGCTCCCGCGGGCCAGCCGAACCGCCTTGCCGCCGAGGATGTCGATTGCCGGCAGCAGGATCATGCGCGCAACGAGACCGATCCAACCCCTGTGGACACCGGCGGCCGGGTGGGCCGGCACACCTCGACGAAGTTGCGCAGGAGATGCAGCCCGTCGGCCGACGACTTCTCCGGGTGAAACTGGACGCCGAAGACGCTGCCGTGAGTGACGATCGTGGCAAACCGCTCGCCGTAGGCGGTCGTGCCGACGACGTCGTCCGGCTGCGCGGGGCGGGCGGCGAACGAATGCACGTGGTAGAACGGGCAGCCCCCGGCCGGCAGTCCTGCCGTCAACGGCGACGGCCGCCCGAAGCTGACCTCGTTCCAGCCGATGTGCGGGATGCGCAGCCCGGCGGTCTGAAGACGCGTCACCTGGCCTCCGATCAGCCCCAGACCGACGGTCGTCTCCAGCTCGTCAGAGCCGTCGAACAGCAGCTGCATCCCCAGGCAGATGCCGAGCACCGGCCGCCCCGCGCGCGCCCAGTCACGGATCAGCCCGTCCAGTCCGAGATCCCTGAGGTTGCGCATTCCCTGCGGGAAGGCGCCGACGCCCGGCACCACCAGTCCGTCGCTCTCGCGCAGGCGGTCGGCGTCGGCGGTCAGCCGCGTCTCGGCGCCGACGTGGTCAAACGCCTTCTGGACCGATCGCCGGTTGCCCATCCCGTAGTCGACGATGCCGACCACCACCGGGCGGGTCATACCAGCGTCCCCTTTGTGCTCGGCACCCCGCGCTCGGTCGGATCCAGGGCGACGGCGGCGCGCAGCGCCCGCGCGCAGGCCTTGAACGACGCCTCGATCACGTGGTGGGCGTTGGTCCCGGCCTCGACGGTGAGGTGGAGCGTCAACTTGGCGTTCGTGGCCAGGGCGCGGAAGAACTCCTCGGTCAGCTCATGGTCGAAGTTGCCGATCGACCCCGGGGGCAATGGCGACGTGTAGGCACACAGCCCCCGCCCGGAGACGTCGATCGCGCATGACGCCCGGGATTCGTCCATCGGCACCGTCGCTTGGCCGTAGCGGCTGATCCCCGCGCGGTCTCCGAGCGCCTGATCGAGCGCCTGGCCGATGCAGATGCCGACGTCCTCGACGGTGTGATGGGCACCCGTCTGAAGGTCGCCCCGCGCCCGCACGGTCAGATCCATCCGGCCGTGGCGGGCCAGCAGGTCGAGCATGTGATCGAAGAAGCCGACGCCGGTCTGCCGCTCGCCGCGGCCGTCGCCATCGAGCGCGAGCGCGACGTCGATCTCGGTCTCAGCCGTGGTGCGGTGGATCTCGCCGGCGCGTGCCATCAGCGCCCATTCTCGCGAATGCGGGCCTCCATCGACCTGGCGTGGACCTCGAAGCCCTCGGCCCGGGCCACCGGCGCCGCCGCCCGGGCCAGAGCCGGGGCGTCGGACGCGATCCTGACCTCGTTGAACCGCCGGCGGAAGTGGACCGGCGACAGGGCCGACGCGAAACGGGCGGCGCCGTTGGTCGGCAACACGTGGTTGGAGCCGGCGATGTAGTCGCCGAAGGCGGTGCCGCTGGCCGGGCCGACGAACAGGCAGCCGGCATGGCGGACCCGGGGCGCGAAGGCCTCCGCGCCGGCGCCGACAAGCTGCAGATGCTCCGGTGCGAACGCCTCGGCGATCGCCAGTCCGTGGTCGAGCTCGGAGACGTGTACCAGCCGCGTCACCGCCTCCGTGTCCGGTTGTCCGGCGATGCGCTGCTCGAGCGCGTCGATCAGCTCCCCGGAGTCGGAGATGGCGACGACGATCGAGCCCGCCCCATGCTCGGCCTGGGCGAGCAGGTCAAGGGCCACGGACTCGGCGTCGGCGTCGGCGGCGGCGAGCACCACCAGGTCGCTCGGCCCGGCGAAGCCGTCGATCCCCACCTCGCCGAACACCTGGCGCTTGGCCTCCTGGACGTACAGGTTGCCCGGCCCCACGATGACGTCGACCGGCGCCACGGTCTCGGTGCCGAAGGCGAGCGCGGCGATCGCCTGCGCGCCGCCCATGCGGTACACGGCCGACGCTCCGGCCAGGCGGCACGCGCCCAGGACGGCCGAGTTGACCTCGCCGTCGGCACCGGGCGGAGCGCACACCGCGATCTCGCTCACGCCGGCGACGCTCGCCGTCGCCACCCCCATGACGACGGTGCTCGGATACGGTGCTCGCCCACCCGGCACGTAGACCGCTGCGCGGTCGACCGGCACCTCCCGTACGGCGATCTGGTGGCCGTCGAAATCGATGGTGCGGTCCTCGTGCAGCGAGGCCCGCGCGACGCGGGTGACGTTCTCGATCGCCAGCTCCAGCCCGGCGCGCACGAAACGGTCGAGCCGGGCCAGCGCGGTATCGAGCTCCGCATCGGGGACCCGCAGCGCGCTCGGCGTGCTGCCGCCGGTATCGAACTCCCGGGTGTAGAAGCGCAGCGCGTCGTCACCGCTGGTCCGCACCCGGGCGATGATCTCGGCCACCTGGTCGCGGACGGACTCCGGGGCGGGAATGAGCTCGCGCAGCTCCCGGGCGAGAGCGACGGGGTCGCCTGACAGCGTCAGCCGGTCATACGGCATGGATGCGCTCCAGCAGTCGATCGATGGTGGCGGCGCGGAGCTTGTGGGCGACCGGGTTGGCGATCAGCCGGGCCGTGCACACCGCAATCTCCTCGCGGACGACGAGGCCATTCTCCCGCAAGGTGGTACCCGTCGCGGTCAGGTCGACGATCGCCTCCACCAGACCGGTCAGCGGCGCCAGCTCGACCGAGCCCTTGACCTCGACGATCTCCGCCTGCCGGCCCGTCTCCAGGAAGTGCCGGGCGGCGATCCGCGGGTACTTGGTGGCGATGCGCACCACGCCCAGGCGTCTGAGGGCCTCGGCCGCGCGGTCCTCCCCCGCGACCGTGGCCAGGACCATGACGCATCGTCCGTAGCCGAGGTCGAGGAGCTCGTAGACCTCGCGCTCGGACTGCTCCATCAGGACGTCCTTGCCGGTGATGCCGATGTCGGCGGCGCCCGCCTCGACGTACGTGGGGACGTCTGACGGTCGCATCGTGATGATGCCGCTGTCCTCGAACAGCAGCTTGCGGTCGTTCTCGCGCACCTCGCGCGTATCGAGTCCGATCCGGTCCAGCAGGTCGAGGGTCTCGGTGAACAGGGCGCCGCGGGGGACGGCGATGCGCAGATCGCTCATCGTCCCAGCCGCTCCTCGCCGGTGAGCGCGATGTGGAGCCGCTCCACGTTGAGCGCAAAGCCGACGGCCGGCAGCGGGCGGCCGAACGCGCCCAGCAGCTCGTCGTAGCGTCCGCCGCTGCCGATCGGGACTCCGTAGGCGGGGTCGTAGACCTGGAAGACGGCGCCGGTGTAGTAGCCGATGCTCCGCACCAGGCCCAGGTCGAAGATGATCCGGTTCGCGACGTTGAGCGGCACGAGGCGGTGGACTTCCCGCATCGGCGCGAGCGCGTCGTGCAGCGCCCCCTCCAGCCCTTGAAGGACGTCCGGACCGCCCCGCGTGTGGGCGAGGCGGAGGAGGAGCTCGGCATCGGCCTGCGGCAGGTCGAGCGCCTGGATCTCCCGGTCGACGCCGACGAAGTCGCCGGCGGCCAGCTCGGCCAGGATGAGCTCCCGGCGGTCGGCCGGCACAGCCATCGCCTCCATCAGCGACGGGTACAGGGAGGCGTCGCCGAGGCCGACGCGGTAGTTCTGCAACCCGGCGGCGTCGAGGGCGGCGCACAGGACTCCGAGCGCCTCGGCCGTCCCGGGCGGGCCGGGGGCGCCGACCAGCTCCACCCCCGCCTGCAGGAGCTCGCGGGTCTGCCCGCGCTGGGGCCGGACTCCGCGGTAGGCGTGGGCGACGTAGCAGAAGCGCAGCGGCGGCTCGGCGTGGGCGTAGCGAGTGGCGACGAGCCGGGCGATGGGGACCGTCATGTCCGGGCGCAGGACGAGCACGTTGCCGTGCTCGTCGAACACCCGGTAGGCGGGCCGGGCCCCGACGATGTTGGCGCGCTGAAACGTCTGCTCGTACTCCAGGGCCGGCGTGGACACCTCGCCGTAACCGGCGTTGTCGAAGACGGCGCGGATGCGGTCGGTCATCGCCCGCAGTTCGCGCATCTCGTCCGGCAGCACGTCGCGCGTGCCGCTGGGGATGCGGTCGACTGCGCTGCTGTCGCCGGCAGCGCGATTCGCGCTCACGCTGGGACGGGCGCGTCTTCCATCCGGGTGATGCGGGCCCCGAGCTCTCTCAGCCGCTCGTCGATGCGCTCGTAGCCACGATCGATCTGTCGGATGTTGGCGATCTCGGTGACACCGTCGGCGCACAGAGCGGCGATCAGCATCGCCATCCCGGCCCGGATGTCCGGCGACTCGACGCGGGCGCTGCGCAGCGGCCGGGGCCCGAGGACGATCGCGCGATGCGGGTCGCAGATGGTGATCGCGGCGCCCATGCTGACGAGCTTGTCCGTGAAGAACAGCCGGTTCTCGAACATCTTCTCGTGGATCATCACCGACCCGGAGGACTGGGTGGCGAGGGCCAGCGCGATGCTCGTCAGGTCGGCCGGGAAGCCGGGCCACGGCCCGTCCTCCACCTTGGGCATGTGGTCGCGGTGGTCGTTGTGGATCACGAGCTCCTGGTGGCCCGGGACGATGATGTCGGTGCCCTGGACCTCGGTGCGCAGGCCGAGGCGGTCGAACACCATCCGGATCATGCGCAGATCCTCCGGACGGGTGTCCTTGACGATCAGCTCGCCGCCGGTGACGCCGGCGAGCGCCATGAAGGAGCCGATCTCGATGTGGTCCGGGGCGATCTCGTACGTGCAGCCGCGCAGGCTCGCCCGGCCGTGGACGGTCATGACGTTGGAGCCGATGCCGTCGATGTCGGCGCCCATCTGCGTGAGCATGCGCGCCAGATCCTGCACGTGCGGCTCGGAGGCGGCGTTGCGGATGACAGTCGGCCCGCGGGTGAGCGCGGCGGCCATCAGCGCGTTCTCCGTCGCCATGACCGAAGGCTCGTCCATGAGGAAGTCACACGGGCTGAGGCCGAGCGAGGGGGCGATCAGGACGATGTCCGCGTGGCGGTCGTCGACCTGGGCCCCGAGTGCGCGGAAGGCGTCCAGATGCGGGTCCAGGCGCCGGCGGCCGATGACGTCGCCCCCGGGGGGCGGCATCGTCGCCGAGCCGAAGCGGGCGAGCAGTGGTCCGGCGAGCAGGAATGACGCGCGGATGCGCTCGGCGAACGCCCGGTCGACGGTGGTGGACTCGATCGGCGAGCTGTCGACGAGGATCTCGCTCCGACTCAGCCACTCGACCCGGGCACCGAGCATCTGCAACAGCGTGACCATCGCCTCGACGTCCGAGATCCTGGGAACGTTGCGCAGGATGACCTCGTCCTCGGTCAGCAGGCAGGCGGCCAGGATCGGCAGCGCCCCGTTCTTGTTTCCGGCGGCGGTGATGGTGCCTGACAGCGGCACCCCGCCCTCGATGACGAACTTCTCCAGTTTGATCGACCCCGCTGAGGTGGTTGGTGGCTGGGCGCCCGTCAGCCTAGCTGGTGATGGCGGTGATGGCGCTGACGGCGGGGCCGCGGCCGACCCGGACCGGGTTGGGCGGGTGTGGCGGGTGGGGACCGAATCCTGAGCTAGGGTAACGGCCATGCAGGTTGAGGATTCGCGTGCTGCGGCCTGGGACCTTCTTTGCGAATGGACGCAGTCGGACTCCCTGCGCCGGCACATGCTGGCCGTCGAGGCGGCGATGCGCGCGTATGCGCCCCGGTTTGGCGGGGATGTGGAGCTCTGGGGGCTGACCGGCTTGCTGCATGACCTCGACTACGAGCGCTATCCGTCTTTGGAGGACGGCCATCCCCGGTACGCGCTGCGCGAGCTGGAAGCGCGCGGCTACCCGCCGGAGCTTGTGCGCGCGGTCGCCTCCCACGCCGATTTCCTGGGTGTCTCGCGCGACACGCCGATGGAGAAGGCGCTGTTCGCGGTCGACGAGCTGTGCGGGTTCGTGTTGGCGGTTGCCTACGTGCGCCCGGAGGGCCTGGTCGGCATGACCCCCAAATCGGTGAAGAAGAAGATGAAGCAGCCGAGCTTCGCCGCCGCGGTCAGCCGCGAGGACATGCGCGCGGGCGCCGAGGACCTGGGGGTCGACTTCGACGAGCACCTGTCGATCGTGATCGCGGCGCTCACCGAGCGGCGGGATGAGCTGATGCCGGCGGCCGACGCGGCCTGAGCTTGCCCTCCCCCTCCCAGATTCAGGTGGTCGTCATGGAGGGCGACGAGACCGGCCAGGAGCTGCTGGAGCAGTGCCTGCGCGTCCTGAACGGCGACCTGCTCGGCCTCGACCTCGGGTTGGTGCGCTTCGATCTGTCCCTGGCCCACCGGCGGGCGACGTCCAACGGGGTCGTCCACGAGGCGGCGGTCGCCATGCGCGATGCCGGCCTGGGGCTCAAGGCGGCCACCATCACGCCGGAGGGCGCCGGCGACGTGGGGTCGCCGAACCGGATCCTGCGCGAGGAGGTCGATGGCAAGGTCATCGTGCGCACCGGCCGCCGGCTTCCCGGCGTGGCCCCGATCGCCGGGGTCTATCACCCCATCTCCGTCGTGCGGATGGCCGTCGAGGACGCCTACGGCGCGGCGGAGCGCCGCGAGGGCGACGCCGGGTCCCCTGACGAGGTCGCCTTCCGCACGGAGCGGGTCACCCGCTCCACCTGCCAGGCGGTCGCCGAATACGCCTTCCGTGCCGCCGCCAAGATGGGCGCCCGCGTCTATGGCGGGCCCAAGTGGACCGTCTCGCCGGTCTACGAGGGCATGCTCAAGGAGGAGATGGACGCGGCGGCCGGCCGCCACCCGGATGTGCCCTACCAGCCGGTGTTGATCGACGCCACCTACGCCGGGCTGCTGTCCGGCGCCACCGACGCGCCGCTCGTCATCCCGGCGCTGAACCGCGACGGGGACTGTCTGTCGGATCTGGTGCTGCCCATGTTTGGGTCGATCGCCGGAGCCGAATCGGTCCTGCTCGCCTTCGACGAGGGTGGGAGCTACGACACAACCGTGGCCATGGCCGAGGCCCCGCACGGCACCGCCCCGGCCCTGCTGGGCAAGGACCTGGCCAACTCGCTGGCGATGATCCTGGCCTGCGGCGCCCTGCTGCGCCACGCCGCCGACCGCTTTGGCAGCGCGTGTGAGCGCGCGTCGCGGGCCGTCTATGAGGGGACCCTGGAGACGATCGCCTCAGGTATCAAGACACCTGACCTGGGGGGCAGCGCCGGGACCACCGAGTTCACCGCCGCGGTCATCGACCGGGTCCGGACCAAGCTCGACGTCTGGTCGTCGCTCGGCGCCTGACCCAGGCCCCGCACATCACCGGCGGGGGCGCCGGCGGGCCGTCCGGAGCACCAGCGTGATCCGCCGGTGCTCACCCAGCACGCCGCTCTGCGGGCGAGATGTGTAGATGACGGTCAGCCGGTGGTGGCGCTGGGCTCGCAGCAGCCGCAGGCACGCGGCGGTGAGCTTGACCCGGAGCGTCGCGGACCGGTGCGCTCGGATGCGGAACCTCGCTCGCGCGCAGCGCACCATCGCGCGCTTCTTGTGCCCGCGGGCGCGCACCGTGACGGCGAGCGAGAACTGCCCACGGCAGGGCACGCTGCTCCGGCATGTCTCGGTCACCCGGATGCTCCGCCTGATGACCGTCAGCCGGCCCCTGGGGCCGAGCAGCCGACCTCGGCGTTTCTTCGTCCGCGACGGCTTCGGCTTCGGCTTCGGCGGGGTCGGCCCGGGGCTGCCCAGCACCGTGGCGGTGACGCTGTTGGCGGTGTAGCCGATGCGGATCTGCGCCGGCGTCCTCTGACATGTGCTCGCCATGGTGAGCGTCGCGCCCTCCGGGGCGTTGGCGAAGGTGCCGGAAAGCGTGCCGGCGGTCGTGATCAGCGTGGCCACGTCCCCGGGCTCCAGCGCCGCGCACGTGCCGTTGCTGGGGCCCTGGCCGACGATCAGCTGGCCGCCGAGCGCGATGTTCCCGGCGGCGCTGAGTTGCGAGAAGCCGGTCCCGGCGGTCGACCCGTTGTCGTTGAGGAACGTCCTGGTGGCGGTGGACGAGCCGAGCGAGATTGCCCCGTCGACGTGGAGGGTCGTCGTTCCGTTGTTCTGGGGGTTCGTCCCCAGCAGCAGCATGCCGCCGCTCAGAGACAAGGGGCCCGCCGTCGAGCCGGGGTTCGCCACCAGCGTCGTTCCGGTCAGCGTGACCGGCTGACCGTCGGTCCCGTTCACCGAGCCGGGTTTCGTCGGACTGCCGATGTGCAGGCCTCCGGCCCCGCTCACGGTCACGGGACCCACCTCCATGTCACTGTCGACGAACAGATCGGCCTCGTGGACCGCCGGGAAGGCCACGGTGAGCGCGTCGCCGCTGCTGCCGGTGATCCCGCCGAGCAGGGTGAGGACGTTGTAGCCGTTGGATGCGCCGGAGCCGATGCTCCAGGTCTGCGGGCTCGAGAGGACGAGGGGAGCGTTGATCGCCGTGCTCGTGCCACCGCCGGGCGTGTCCGAGACCCCGTTGCTGCCGACGATCAGGCTGTTGCCGAGGATCTGGTATCCGCCGGAGGTATTGCGGAACACCAGGCCGAGCACACTCACGCCGGTCAGGCCGTTGTGGCTGGTGTAGCACGTGCCGCAGGAGGTCTTCAGGGTGGGGAACGTCAACGTCTGCGAGGGCGTGTTCGACGCCGGCGGCGTGCCGGTCCAGTTGGCGGGGTCAGACCACTCCGGGCTCGCCGACGCCCCGGTCCACGTGGCGTTGGCCTGCGCCGCGGACGCCGTGCCCGTCACCAGGCCGAGGCTGACCGCTACAGCCACCCACAGGCGGCGTACCGGTTCCAGAACGCGACGGCCCTGCGTGTGTGACGGATCCCCGCCCACTCATCGACAGGATAGACCTCCCGGCGCCACGCCGGTCCCTCATCGCCTGGCCCCTCATTCGACGCGCGGTCGCCGCCCCGGGCACCGATCGGCCCGGAGCGACGACCGGCGTCATTTCACGACAATGCCGCTGTCGCGACCCCTCTCACCGGAGCACGAGGGTGATCTGCTTGCGCTGACCCACCTGCCCGGTCGAGGACCGGGACGTGTAGATCACGGTCAGGCGGTGGTGGCGCTGGGCCCGCAGCAGGCGCAGGCAGGCCTTGCTCAGCGTGACCCGGATGGTCGCGGAGCGACCCGCCCTGATGCGGAAGCTCCCGCTCGCGCAGCGCACGGTCGTGACCTTCTTGTTCTTGCCCCGCGCCGTGGCGGTGAACTCGAAGCCTCCGCGGCACAGCACCTTGCTCTGGCACTTCTGCGTGAATCGGATCGTGTTCCCAATCACCGTCAGCCGCCCTCCCGGGCCGAGCAGCTTGCCCGTGGTCTTGTGGGGCGGCGGCGGCGCCTTGACGGTCACGGTCGTCGCCGGAGCCGACGAGCCCGTGAAGTTGGCGTCGCCCGCGTAGTCGGCGGTGATCGTGTGGGAGCCGCCCCTGGAGTAGGAGACCGTGCACGTGGCCGTCCCACTCGTGAGCGACCGCGCGTCGCACCCGGAGATCGTGGTGCCGCCGTCCATGAACCGCACTGTCCCGGCCGGCTTGGTCGCGCCGTCGACGCCCGGGGTCACCGTGGCCGTGTAGGTCACGCTGTCGCCGGCCGATGGATTCGTGTTGGACGCCGCCAGCGTGGTGCCGGTGGTGCTCTTGTTCACGGTCAGCGTCTGGGCCGAGCTGCTGGAGCTGGCCTGATTGGACCCGCTGGTGGGCGCGAACGCCGCCGTCAGCGACTCCGGTGAGCCGCCGGCCGCAAACGTCGCTGTGCACGTGGCCGTCGCGCTCGATCCGCTGACGGTGATCGCCTGGCTGGTGCAGCCGGAGATCGCGCTCCCGTTGGCCGAGAACCCCATCGTGCCCGCGGGCGCGATGGTGCTGTTGGTATTGGTGGCCACCGTCGCCGTCAGGGTGACCTTCTGGTTGGTGGTCGCCGTCGACGGGTTCGGCGTCGCCAGGGTCGTCGTCGTCGGCGTGGTGCCGCTCACGACGGTCGCGGTGACGCTGTTCGAGGTGTAATGGATCTGGACCTGGGCGCCCGGACACGTGCTTCCGAGCGTGAGCACTTGGCCCTCCGCCGCATTGCTAAACGCGCCTGAGAGCGTCCCCGTCGTCGTGATCAGGGTGGCGACATCGCCACGGCTGAGCGCGGCGCAGGCACCGTTGACCTGGCCCTGGCCGATGCTCAGCGTTCCGGCGAGCGTGACGTTGCCGCTGGCGCTGACCTGGGAGAAGTCGGTCCCCGCGGTGGACCCGTTGTTATCGATGAGAGTCGTCGTCGTGGTGGCCGAGTCGAGAACGACCGCGCCGTTGACGCCCAGCGTGGTGGGTGCGCTGTTCCCGCTGCCAGTCCCAAGGATGAGCTTGCCGCCGGTGCTCGTCAGCGGACCAACGGTCGCGCCGGGGTTGGCTATAAGGGCCGCCTTGTTGGTGATTCCAACCGGGTTCCCGTCCGACCCGTTCACTGAGCCGGCTGAGCCGGAAGCGCCGACATGCAACCCGCCGGACCCGGTTACGGAGACGGCGCCGACCTCCACATCGCCGGCCACAAAAAGGTCCCCGCCGAAGGAGGTGCCTGGGCCGGAGGGGAATGTCACGCCGAGTGTGGCCGTGTTGCCTGTCACGGTCGCGGTGTTGGCCAGACTCACGCTGTTGTACGCGGCGTTGAAACCGCCGCCGATCGTCCACATCTGGTTTGCGCTGAGGGCGAGCGGGGTGTTGATCACGTCGCCCGTGGCGCCCCCTGAGTCGTCGGTGATCCCGCCGCTCCCTAGCGTCAGGCCGTTGCCGAGGATGTGGTATTGCGTCCCGGCAGTCGTGTTGCTGAAGACGAGGCCGGTCGCGCTGATACCCGTCAGGCCGTTATGGCTCGTATAACACGTTGTGGTGCAGGTGCTGGTGCTTCCGAGGTCCGGGAACGTGATCGTTCCCGCTGCGACGCTGTTCGTCGTCGGTGGCGTCGTACTCGTCGGATCCCAGTTGCTGGGTGTGGACGCATTCCATTCCGGACTCGAAGAGGCTCCGGTCCAGAGGGCGTCGGCCTGCGCGGCGGCGGCCGGCAGCGCGATCACGCCGAGAATGGTGAGAGCGGCCAGCCACAGGCCGTGAATCCGCCGACGGCCGCCCAGCCGCCGCGCGGGCATGGTTGAGTACCCCATCTGCTCCGTCCTTGATTTGTGTGGATGCGATATCCGGCCGCGCGTGGCGGATTACCCCGCCGCACCTGCCGGACAGAATAGAGCCTGACCGCCTCCAGCGCGAGCGTATTGGGTAGATCTCCGCAACGTTCCCAGCTCCGGACGTCCGGGTCTAGCCTGAGCTCGGCCGCGCGGCGCCTCGGGGCGGCTGGAGCACCAGCATGACCCGCTCGCGCTCCCCCACCTGCCCGGTCTGGGACTGGAACGTGTAGAGGACAAGCAGCCGATGGTGGGGCTGAGCCAGCAAGAACCGCACGCAGGCGGCGCTCAGCGTGATGCTGATGGTCGCGGTCCGATGCGCCCGGATGCGGACGCTCGTGCTCGCGCACCGCTCGGTCCTGAGCTTCCCGTGCTTCCCGGTCCGCACGGTGCGGGTGAGCGTGATACGCCCGCGGCAGATCACGCTGCTCCGGCACCTCTCCACCAGCAGAATGGTGCGCCCGGTCACGACCAGTTGGACTCTTGCGCCCGTCACCTGGCCCGTCGCCTTGGTCGAGAACGTGGCGTCCTTGCCGTCGGCCGTCTGCCCCCCCGTGCTGACGACGAGCCGGTAGTGGTAGCGCGAGTTGGGCGAGAGCCCCTTGACCACCAAACTGACCTTCACGGCTTTCTGCTGGCCGGCGGCAATCGTGTGCGTGGCGGTCGTCTGGCCGTAGGCCGTGGTCCGCCCGTACTGAAGCTTCCACCGGACGGCCGCTCCGCCCGTCAACATGCTGCCGTTCAACGTCGCCTGTGTCGTCCCCACGCCCGTCGCTCGCGAGGTGGTGGCCGAGATCCCGGGCGCTCGGCCGCCGCCGCCCGCACTGACGGCCACCTTCGTCGCCCCAGACGTCGACCCCGTGAAGTTGGCGTCGCCTCCGTAGATGGCGACGATCGCGTGCGACCCGGCTCCCGGGTACGACACCGTGCACGTGGCCGTCGACGACGCTCCGGCCGCCAGCGGCCGCGCGCTGCAGCCGGAGATGGCGCTGCCGCCGTCCAAGAACGCGACGGTGCCTGAGGGCTCGCTTGGACCGGCAATGCCGGGGCTCGCCGTGGCGGTGTAGGTCACGGTGCCACCGGCCACGGGGTTGGTGCTGGATGCCGCGAGTGTGGTCGCGGTCGTGCCCTGGTCGACGGTCAGATTCTGCGCCGAGCTGCTCGAGCCCGTCTGCCCGGACCCGTTGGAGGGCGTGAACGCCGCCGTCAGCGACTCCGGTGAGCCGCTCGCCGCAAACGACGTTGTGCACGTGGCCGTGCCGCTCGATCCGCTGCCCGTGACCGGCTGGCTGCTGCAGCCCGGGATCGCGGCCCCGTTGGCCGAGAACGTCACCGTCCCTGAGGGCGCGACGGAGCTCGTCGAGACCGTGGCCGTCAGCGTGACCGGCTGGTTGGTGCTCGCCGGCGACGGGCTCGGTGGCGCCAAGGTCGTCGTGGTCGGTGTGGTGGCTCCGAGCGCCGTCGCGGTGACGCTGTTGCTGGTGTAGCTGATCTGGACCTGAGTTGCGCCGCCCGTGCACGGCGACGGCGCCAGGTTGACCACGGCGCCGTCCGAAGCGTTGCTGAACGTGCCTGACAACCCCCCGGGCGCCGAGACCAGCGTGGCGACATCGCCGGGGCTCAGCGCGACGCAGTTGCCACTGTTGTTCGGCCCATGGCCGATGGTCAGCTGGCCGCCGATCGCGATGTTGCCGCTAGCACTCAGTTGCGAGAAGTCGGTCCCGGGGGTCGAGCCGTTGGCGTTGATGAACGTCTGCGTCGTGGTCGACGTAGCAAGCGACGCCGAGCCGTTGACCTGGAGCGTCGTGGCGTGGGTGTTCGTCGTGAATGTCCCCAGCAGCAACGTGGCGCTGTTCACGGTCAGCGGACCCGTCGTCGAGCTGGGGTTGGGTATCAGGGTCCCGCCGTTGACCGTGAACGGCTGCCCATCGCTCGCATTCACCGAGCCGGGGTTGCCCGAACCGGGCTTTCCCCCGATGTGAAAGCCTCCCGGTCCGTTCGAGACGACCGGACCGACCTCCATATCGCTGTCGATGAACAGGTCGCCCCGGGGGATGCTCGTGGTGACCGCCGTGCCGCTGCCCATGATCCCGCCCAGGAACGTGAGGCTGTTGTAGCCGTTGGTCGACGACCCCAAGATCCACGTCTGCGACCCGCCCGTCAGGGCGACCGGCGCACTGATCACATCCCCGGCCCCGCCCCCGGGCGCATCGCTGACCCCGTCGGTCCCCACCGTGAAGCTGGTCCCCTGGATCATGTACTGGTTGGTGTCGTTGCCCAGGACCAGGCCGGTCGCGCTCACGCCGCTCAGGTCGTTCTGGCTCGTGTAGCAGGTGTTGCAGCTCCCAAGCGTGGGGAACGTGAGCGTTCCCGCTGAGCTGTTCGGCGCGGGAGGTGTGCCGCTCCAGTTGCTGGCGGCGGACCACTGAGCGCCGGACGAGGCCCCGGTCCATTGGGCGTCAGCCTGCGCCGCGGCGGCCGGCAGTGCCATCAGGCTGCACACGGTCAGCGCGGCCAGCCACAGGCTACGGATCCGTCGGTTGCTGCCAGCCGTCCACGCGCGCAAGCGCGAAACCCCCATCTGCCCCCATCCTTCACATTATGTGCCGGCGTCCTTGCCCCGGGCGGCGGAAACCCGCCCCACACCTACAGAATAGACGTTCTCTGCGCCGGCGCAACACTTTGTCTCGCCTGCCGAGCACACGGCTTCGGAGCGCGCCCGCGGGGATGCGCCCGGGCCGATGAGCCTCAGCTGCCGTTGCCGCCGCCGACCGCTCCCCCGCGCATCGTCGTGTCGCCCAGCGTGAACACCAGATATCCGCCCGCGGTGATCGAGGTGTCGGTGACCGAGCCCACTGATGTCCAACTGCCCGCGGACTCGCGCCAGGCCGTGATCGTCGAACCGCTGAGCTGCAGCCCCGCGGAGTCGCCCGCCGCAAACGGAGCCGTGAACGTCTTGATCGAGGTCGACGCCGCGCCGTTGAGCTTCTTGCGCAGATCCCACAGGTTCTTCGAGGGCGTGACCTTGAGGAAGTACATCGACACGGTCGATCCGGTCAGCGAGCTGACCCGGCCGCCGACCTGGAAGAAGTCCCCGGCCGCCGGCAGCACCGGAACCGTCAGATAGGCCTCCTCGTTGGCACCAAAGCTCGTCGCCGTCCAGATCGCCGAGCTCGCCCCGGTGCTCCCGGCCGTCTGGCCGGACACAGACACTGAGACCTTGCCCGGATCCTGGAGGCCCGGCGACTGCCAGTTGCTGCTCAGTGCGCCGGGAGCCTGCGAGAACGTGTCCAGAACCGGCGTGGTGGGGAACGTCGTGGTTGCCGGGTTGACGGTCACCGTGGTGGCCTGGGAGGACGAGCCTGAGAAATTGGTGTCGCCGCCGTAGCTGGCGGTGATCGAATGCGACCCGGGATTCGGATAGGAGACCGTGCATGTCGCCGTCGACGACGACGACCCCGCCGTCAGCGGCTGCGCACTACAACCGGAGATCGGGCTGCCGCCATCCTGGAACGCCACCGTGCCGGACGGCTCGCCCGTCCCGCCGCTCCCGGGCGTCACCGTCGCCGTGTACGTCACGCTCCCGCCCGCCGTCAGGCTGGTGGCAGACGCCGCCAGCGTCGTCGTCGTCGAGGTCGTCGTCCCCGGGTTGACGGTCACCGTGGTGGCCTGGGAGGACGAGCCTGAGAAATTGGTGTCGCCGCCGTAGCTGGCGGTGATCGAATGCGACCCGGGATTCGGGTACGAGACCGTGCATGTCGCCGTCGACGACGACGACCCCGCCGTCAGCGGCTGCGCACCGCAGCCGGAGATCGTGCTGCCGCCATCCTGGAACGCCACCGTGCCGGACGGCTCGCCCGTCCCGCCGCTCCCGGGCGTCACCGTCGCCGTGTACGTCACGCTCCCGCCCGCCGTCAGGCTGGTGGCAGACGCCGCCAGCGTCGTCGTCGTCGAGGTCGTCGTCCCCGGGTTGACGGTCACTGTGGTGGCCTGGGAGGACGAGCCTGAGAAATTCCCGTCGCCGCCGTAGCTGGCGGTGATCGAATGCGACCCGGGATTCGGGTACGAGACCGTGCATGTCGCCGTCGTCGACGACGACCCCGCCGTCAGCGGCTGCGCACTACAACCGGAGATCGTGCTGCCGCCATCCTGGAACGCCACCGTGCCTGAGGCCTTGCTCGCCCCCGAGGTCCCCGGCGTCACCGTCGCCGTGTACGTCACACTGCCACCCGCCGTCAGGCTGGTGGCAGACGCCGCCAGCGTGGTCGTGGTCGAGCCCGGGTTCACGGTCAGGTTCTGCGCCGTGCTGCTGGAGCTCGCCTGATTTGAGCCGTTCGATGGCGTGAACGCGGCCGTCAGCGACTCCGGTGAGCCGCTGGCTCCGAAGGTCGTCGTGCACGTGGCGGTGCCGCTCGATCCGCTGCCCGTGACCGGCTGGCTGCTGCAGCCCGGGATCGCGGCCCCGTTGGCCGAGAACGCCACCGTGCCCGAGGGGCTGACTGAGCTCGTCGAGACCGTGGCCGTCAGCGTGACCTGCTGATTGGTGGTCGCCGGCGACGGGTTCGGCGCCGCCAGCGTCGTCGTCGTCGGCGTGGCGGTCGTGCCGCTGACCACCGTCGCCGTGATGCTGTTGCTGGTGTAGTGGATCTGGACCTTCGGAAGCGTGCTCTGGCATGAGGTCGCCATCGTCAACGTCGCGCCGTTCGCCGCGTTGGCGTACGTGCCGGACAGCGTCCCCGTCGTCGTGACCAGGGTGGCCACGTCGCCGGAGCTCAGCGCAACGCAGCTGCCGTTGCTGGCGCCCTGGCCGATGATCAGCTTGCCGCCGACCGTGATGTTGCCACTGGCGCTCAGCTGCGAGAAGTCGGTCCCGGCCGTCGACCCGTTGGCGTCTATGAAGGTCTTGGTGGTCGTGGACGAGCCGAGCGACGCTGCGCCGTTGACGTGCAGCGTCGTGGCGCCGGTATTGGTGGTATTGGTCCCCAGCAGCAGCGTTGTGCTGTTGTTCATCGCCAGGGGGCCCGAGGTCGAGCTGGGGTTGGGTATGAGAGTCCCGCCGTTGACCGTGAACGGCTGGCCGTCGGTCCCGTTCACCGAGCCGGGGGTGCCCGAACCGGGCTTTCCGCCGATGTGAAAGCCGCCCGGTCCGTTCGAGACGACCGGGCCGACCTCCATATCGCTGTCGATGAATAGGTCCCCGCGGGGGATGCTCGTCGTGACCGCCGTGCCGCTGCCTGTGATCCCGCCCAGGAACGTGAGGCTGTTATAGCCGTTGGTCGACGACCCCAGGACCCACGTCTGCGACCCACCCGTCAGGGCGACCGGGGCACTGATCACATCCCCGGCACCGCCACCCGGGGTATCGGTGATCCCACCGGCCCCCACCGTGAAGCGATTGCCGAGGATCCGATACTGATGGGAATTGTTGCCCAGGACCAGGCCGGTCGCGCTGATGCCCGTGAGTCCGTCGTGGCTGGTGTAGCAGGTGCCGCAGGTCCCCAGCGTGGGGAACACCAGCGTCCCCGCTGCCGTGTTCGACGTCGTCGGCGGCGTCGTGCCCGTCCAATTGGCAGCGGTAGACCATTCCGGACTCGTGGAGGCCCCGGTCCATTGGGCGTTAGCCTGCGCGGCGGCGGCCGCCACGGCCATCAGGCCGCACACGGTCAGCGCGGCCAGCCACAGGTTGTGAATCCGCCGGTGCCGGCGCGACCGCAATGCGCGCAAGATTGGATGCCCCATCTGCCCCGTCCTCCACAATCGTCGTCGTACTGCCCCGCGGCGGATCTCCACCTCAGCCGCTAAAGGATAACGGCTCCCCGCCGTGAATGCGTCCACCTAGTAGTCATAAAGCGGTCCAGGAGGCCGTCGGGGGTGAGGACTGCGCCCGGCCGCGCGGGCTTCATGCACCCAATAACCCGTCAGGCGGACGCGGCCGGCGCTAGGCCAATCTGAGCGGGCCCCACGCGCGTAGATTGCGGCACGTCCGGGGATAATCGACGCACCATTCCGCGGTCAAACAAGCGCGTCGGGCCCCTCGGCGCGCGCGCTCGGCGTCGGCGATTCCGTCCGCCCCCCAGCGTAGGCTTACGAACATATGTTCCAGGTTTCCATAAGGCCGATCCGGGCCCTGATGACGCTAGTGGATGACGTTCTCGGCGATCCTGACCCGCCCCCCGCACCGCACCCCCACCGCCGCTCGGTGAGGATCGAACGGGAGCGTCGCCCAGGGGCCGTCGCGCCGCGCCCAGCCGACTGCCTCTCCCCCGTGCGTCCCGGCTCCGCCGGTTCCATTCCAGCGAACCGCGTCCGCTGAGCCGCGCGGCGCCGTTGTGGGCCCGGCCTCGTGGGCCCGCGCCGGCGCGGGATGGCGGCGCGGGGTCGTGGGTCAGCGCACCAGCAGGCCCGCGAGCGAGATGACTCCGGACGGCTCGCCGTTCAAAGAGCCGTTGGAGTGCTGCCCCAGCGAGATCAGGACGGCGATGAACGTGCCGAGCCCCAGGACGACGCAGATGAGGAACAGCACAAACGCCTGGGGGTTCTGCCGGAAGAACTTGGCCATCGCGCGCATCACGCTGGATGTTGCCACCGACCGCCCGCCCGGGGCCGTCCGCACCGGGCGGGCGGGGGCCGGGGCCGTCCGTGTCCCGCGGATCGAGGCGAGCCGCGTCAGCGCGGTCCGGAGCCGGAGCCGTCCGCGTCCCGCGGATCGAGGCGAGCCGCGTCAGCGCGGTCCGGGACGACAGAGGCAGCCGGCGCGGCGCCCCTGGCCTCGGTGACGGGGGTCGGTTTGGCAAAATGCTCGGATGACGACTTCAGACAACGCCGGGGAGCCAATCACCGAGGAAGGTCTGGTGGCTCTCAAAGCTGAGATCGCCGAGCTGGAGACCGTCGGCCGCCGGGAGATGGCGGCGCGGATTCTCACGGCGCGCGGTCACGGGGACCTCAAGGAGAACGCCGAGTATCACGCGGCGAAGGAGGACCAGGCGCATCTGGAGACGCGGATCATCCGTCTGCGGCACCGACTGCGCAACGCAGTGGTCGTCGACACCGCCGACAACGGCAGTGGGACGTTCGCCTTCGGCCAATCTGCCGAGGTGCGCGACGAGGGCACCGGCGAGGTCCATACGTGGACGATCGTCGGCGCCACAGAGGCCGACCGGGCCCAGGGCAAGCTCTCGGCCGAGTCGCCGGTGGCCAGGGCCCTGCTTGACCGCGCCCCGGGCGAGACGGTCGAGGTGCCGACGCCCAAGGGGACCCGGCGGCTGAAGATAGAGCGGATCCTCTAGGACACGCTCACACTCACAGCCCCTTCCCGCCGGAGGGCTTGAGCTCGCTGATCCCCGGCCGGCCGGCCAGCAGGGGCAGCGCGCGCTGGATCAGCGCCCGGGCGGCCGGGTCCTGGAGGCTGGCGTCGTGGGCCTCGCGGGTGCTCCAGGCCTCCATGACCCAGACGAGGTCATCCTCCCCAGGCGAGCGTCCGACCAGGTACAGCCGGCACTCCGGAGCCGATCCGGCAGCGGCAGCCGCCTCCAGCAGGATGCGCTCCAGTTCGTCGGCCATGCCGGGTTGGGCGCGGAACAGAACGTGAAGGCCAAAGAGGTCTCCCATCGCTGGCGGCAGTCTGACACGTCGCCCGGTTTCGGCGGTCAGTCGGACAAACACGAGACCCCGCCGGGCTCTGGAGGGCTGTCAGGGCACCCGGAGGGACAAACGACCCCGCCCGGCTGTGGAGCGCTGTCAGGCGCCCGGACAAGCAAAAGACCCCACCGCGATCTCGGAGCGCGGCGGGGTCACATAAGAACCGGCGGCGACCTACTCTCCCAGGCCCTTGCGGGCCAAGTACCATCGGCGCTGAGGGGCTTAACGGCTCTGTTCGGAATGGGAAGAGGTGTTTCCCCCTCGCCATAGCCACCGGAAACTTGTCAAGACCGCCGGCCCCCGCCCGGAGGCGAGGACCGCTCTTCGCGGGCCTTCAAAACCACACAGCGCCAATGAAACGGGTAAATAAATATCCGTCAAGCCCTCGACCCATTAGTACCGGTCTCCTACAGGTGTCACCACCCTTCCAGATCCGGCCTATCAACCTGGTCATCTTCCAGGGGTCTTACTCCCTCAAGGGGATGGGAGAGCTCATCTCGAGGTCGGCTTCCCGCTTAGATGCTTTCAGCGGTTATCCGGTCCGCACGTAGCTAACCTGCGATGCCCTTGGCAGGACAACAGATACACCAGAGGTGCGTTCATCCCGGTCCTCTCGTACTAGGGACGAATCCTCTCAACTCTCCAACGCCCACGGCAGATAGGGACCGAACTGTCTCACGACGTTCTGAACCCAGCTCGCGTACCGCTTTAATGGGCGAACAGCCCAACCCTTGGGACCTACTTCAGCCCCAGGATGCGACGAGCCGACATCGAGGTGCCAAACCGGGCCGTCGATGTGGACTCTTGGGCCCGATAAGCCTGTTATCCCCGGAGTACCTTTTGTCCGTTGAGCGACGGCGCTTCCACTTGCTACCGCCGGATCACTAAGGCCTGCTTTCGCACCTGCTCGACCTGTCGGTCTCGCAGTCAAGCTCCCTTGCTGCCTTTACACTCTACGCACGATTTCCGACCGTGCTGAGGGAACCTTTGCGCGCCTCCGTTACATTTTGGGAGGCGACCGCCCCAGTCAAACTACCCACCTGTCACTGTCCAGTGCCCCGGTTCAGGGCGCACTGTTAGAGATCCAATACACCAAGGGTGGTATCTCAAGGTCGGCTCCACGCCAGCCGCAGCCGGCGCTTCCAAGCCTCCCACCTATCCTGAGCGAAATGCATCGAACCCCAATACCAGGTTGTAGTAAAGGTTCACGGGGTCTTTCCGTCTAGCCGCGGGTACTCGGCATCTTCACCGAGACTGCAATTTCACCGAGCCCCTCGTTGAGACAGCGTTCAAGTCGTTACGCCATTCGTGCAGGTCGGAACTTACCCGACAAGGAATTTCGCTACCTTAGGACCGTTATAGTTACGGCCGCCGTTTACCGGGGCTTAGTTTCGGTGCTTCGGGTTGCCCCTAACACCTCCACGTAACCTTCCGGCACCGGGCAGGCGTCAGCCCCTATACGTCGTCTTACGACTTAGCAGAGACCTGTGTTTTTGGTAAACAGTCGCTTGAACCTATTCACTGCGGCCCTCTCGGGCTCCCCTCGCGAAGAGGTTCACCCTACTGGGGCGCCCCTTATCCCGAAGTTACGGGGCGATTTTGCCGAGTTCCTTAACGAGGGTTATCTCGATCACCTTAGTGTGCTCCACTTGCCCACCTGTGTCGGTTTTGGTACAGGCACGCGCGACCTCCCTAGAGGCTTTTCTTGGAGGCATGGCATCCGGGACTCGCCGGCTTAGAGCCAGCTGGCATCGCGCCTCAGGTTATGCGGCTCCGGATTTACCTAGAGCCACCCCTACACGCTTACCCCAGGACAACCATCGCCTGGGATCCCATAGCCTTCCTCGTCCCCCCGTTGGTCAAACGGTCGCGACGTGGTACGGGAATATCAACCCGTTGGCCATCGACTACGCCTTTCGGCCTCGCCTTAGGTCCTGACTAACCCTGAGCAGACGAACTTTACTCAGGAAACCTTGGGCAATCGGCGGAGGGGATTCTCACCCCTCTTTCGTTACTCATGCCGGCATTCTCACTTCCGCCGCCTCCACAGCTCGTTTACACGGCTGCTTCACTGGCGCCGGAACGCTCTCCTACCGCGCGATCGAAATCGCACCCGCAGCTTCGGTGACTAGCTTGAGCCCCGTTACATTGTCCGCGCTTGAACACTTGACCAGTGAGCTGTTACGCACTCTTTCAAGGGTGGCTGCCTCTAAGCCAACCTCCTGGTTGTCTCTGCATTCAAACATCGTTTACCACTTAGCTAGTACTTGGGGACCTTAGCTGGCGGTCTGGGCTGTTTCCCTTTTGACGCTGAAGTTTATCCCCCAGCAACTGACTCCCGGAGTAACCGTGACGGTCTTCGGAGTTTGCCTGAATTCGGTAACCTGGTAGGGCCCCTAGTCCAAACAGTGCTCTACGGCCGCCACGGAATTTATCCGAGGCTATACCTAAATATATTTCGGAGAGAACCAGATATCACTGAGCTTGATTAGCCTTTCACTCCGACCCACAGGTCATCCGCCCAGTTTTTAACCTAGGTCGGTTCGGTCCTCCACGAGGTCTTACCCCCGCTTCAACCTGCCCATGGGTAGCTCGCTCAGCTTCGGGTCTACCGCCTACGACTATGACGCCCTATTCGGACTCGCTTTCGCTACGGCTCCGCTCATCGCTTAACCTTGCCGCAGACGAGTAACTCGCCGGCTCGTTATGCAAAAAGCACGCGGTCACGGCACGAGGCCGCTCCCACCGCTTGTAGGCACGCGGTTTCAGGTACTATTTCACTCCCCTTCCGGGGTACTTTTCACCTTTCCCTCACGGTACTAGTCCGCTATCGGTCACCAAGGAGTACTTAGCCTTGGAGGGTGGTCCCCCCAGGTTCAGTCCGCGTTTCACGGGTGCGGACTTACTCAGGAACATCTGCGGAAGGCCATGCAGTTTCGTCTACGGGACGGTTGCCCTCTTTGGTGCGCGGTTCCACGCGCTTCGACTACCACATGACTTTGTAACTTCCGCCCAGCCGGCCACGGCTGGGACCAGACGTCCTACAACCCCTCATGCGCAACGCGTGACCGCTTACACGCATGAGGTTTGGGCTGATCCCCTTTCGCTCGCCACTACTCGGGGAGTCTCGGTTGATTTACTTTCCTCGGGGTACTGAGATGTTTCACTTCCCCCGCTTGTCTTCGCCGCGCCTATGTGTTCAGCGCGGGATGACGCCGCATTACCGGCGCCGGGTTTACCCATTCGGAGATCCGCGGGTCAATGGCTATTCAGCGCCTAACCGCGGCTTATCGCAGCCGTTCACGTCCTTCTTCGACTCTTGGTGCCAAGGCATCCACCATGTGCCCTTACTATCTTGACGGATGATCGAGGGAGGCGATCACGAAGATCGCCTCCTCGGAGAAACCCAGAAGGATTTCTCCTTAGGTAATCGCCGTGAAGCGATCACCTATACCCGTTACATTGGCTACTGTGCAGTTTTCAAGGTCCGCGAAGAGGTAGCGGCCCCGCCAAACGCCCAGGAGCCGTACGGCCCTCTGAGCGCCCGCGGAGCAGCGCGGTCTCTCAAAACTCAACAGCATGCGGCCGTCTCGGCCACGCCAGTGGCGCCGCCGTGCGGCCTGCCAGGTCCGGTCGACATGTCTAAGTGAAACCGAATGCGCTCAGAGATACCGGCTGGGAGAGCTCGAGGAGCTCAGGCCGGCCGGACTCCGGCATCCGGTGCCCTCCATTGAGGGCTCCCTAGAAAGGAGGTGATCCAGCCGCAGCTTCCGCTACGGCTACCTTGTTACGACTTCACCCCAGTCACGAGCCCCACCTTCGACGGCTCCCTCCCAAAAGGGTTAGGCCACCGGCTTCGGGTGTTGCTCACTCCCATGGTGTGACGGGCGGTGTGTACAAGGCCCGGGAACGTATTCACCGCGGCAATGCTGATCCGCGATTACTAGCAACTCCGCCTTCATGCAGGCGAGTTTCAGCCTGCAATCCGAACCGAGACGCGCTTTAAGGGATCCGCTCCACCTCACGGTATCGCAACCCTCTGTACGCGCCAATGTAGCACGTGTGTAGCCCTGGACATAAGGGGCATGATGACTTGACGTCATCCCCACCTTCCTCCGGTTTGTCACCGGCAGTCTCGCATGAGTCCCCAACTAAATGCTGGCAACATGCGACGGGGGTTGCGCTCGTTGCGGGACTTAACCCAACATCTCACGACACGAGCTGACGACAGCCATGCACCACCTGTGATCCTGCCCCGAAGGGAAGCCGTGTTTCCACGGCGGTCAGGAACATGTCAAGCCCAGGTAAGGTTCTTCGCGTTGCGTCGAATTAAACCACATGCTCCGCTGCTTGTGCGGGCCCCCGTCAATTCCTTTGAGTTTTAGCCTTGCGGCCGTACTCCCCAGGCGGGGCACTTAATGCGTTAGCGTCGGCACGGAGGGAGTCGACACCCCCCACACCTAGTGCCCATCGTTTACGGCGTGGACTACCAGGGTATCTAATCCTGTTTGCTCCCCACGCTTTCGCGTCTCAGCGTCAGTACCGTCCCAGCGAGCTGCCTTCGCCATTGGTGTTCCTCCTGATATCTGCGCATTTCACCGCTACACCAGGAATTCCACTCGCCTCTTCCGGACTCAAGCTTGACAGTTTCCACCGGCATTCCAGGGTTGAGCCCTGGACTTTCACAGCGGACTTACCAAGCCGCCTACACGCTCTTTACGCCCAATGATTCCGGACAACGCTTGCCCCCTACGTATTACCGCGGCTGCTGGCACGTAGTTAGCCGGGGCTTCTTCTGAAGGTACCGTCACTCCGGCCGGCTATTCACCGGCGAAGCTTCGTCCCAACTGAAAGGGGTTTACAACCCGAAGGCCTTCTTCCCCCACGCGGCGTTGCTGCGTCACGCTTTCGCGCATTGCGCAAGATTCCCCACTGCTGCCTCCCGTAGGAGTCTGGGCCGTGTCTCAGTCCCAGTGTGGCTGATCGTCCTCTCAGACCAGCTACGCATCGTCGCCTTGGTGAGCCGTTACCTCACCAACAAGCTAATGCGCCGCGGGCCCATCCCGATGCGGAGGCCGAAGCTTCCTTTCCCCAGCGACCTTATGGTCGGAGGGCACATTCGGTATTAGCCCGAGTTTCCTCGGGTTGTCCCAATCATCAGGGCAGGTTACCCACGTGTTACTCACCCGTTCGCGGCTTTGCCCCAGGCCGAAGCCTGGTTCGTCGCTCCACTTGCATGTGTTAGGCACGCCGCCAGCGTTCGTCCTGAGCCAGGATCAAACTCTCCGTGAAGAGCGGATCGCCTGACGACGATCCACGACGAGAAACCGCTGATGCGATTCCCCGGGGCGCGGCAACGCGGTGGCCACCACACCCTCACAAAGAGTCGTCAGGAAGTACTCCCACTCGTAATCGACCGCGGACTGAGCCGCGGCCGGCGAGCGGATGAAATCCTGGGTCTGTCCCTGGTGGGATCAGACCCTTGCGCCCAACACCGCCGGCGTCAGCCGACAGCGCCGCCCGGCTGAGAGCCGGATCATGGGAGCCCGATGTACACAGAGGGCTCCCGGCGCAAGACGGGGTCAATTCTGGCACCGTCGTCCCGAGCGATCCCTGAGGAACCGATCAAGCGACGGTGTCGAACCTGGACACATCTCTCGACCGGGGTCGGTCGAGGAGTGTGCATGCTGTTGAGTTTTCAAAGACCGTCGCACCTCTTCAGGAAGGGAATCCTCCTCAGGGGCGCGCCCGGGTCCTTCTCGGCCCCGGGGCGGACCGACGAGTATAGCGCTCCGGAGCGGCGTCATCGCCGAGGCGACCGTTTCCGTCCGGACCGTCCTCGACGGCGGCGGTCAAGATAGCACCTGAACGCTGATCGTCCTCTGCCGGGGTCGATCGTCGAAGTCGATCAGGACGATCTGCTGCCAGGTTCCGAGCGCCGGACGTCCGTCGATGACCGGGATCGTCTCGGAGGGGCCGATCAGCGCCGCCCGCAGATGGGCGTGGGAGTTGGTGTCGTGGTTGAGCCGGTTGTGCTCGTAGTCGCCCGCGGCGGGGATGAGGCGGTCCAGCAGGGCCTGCAGGTCGCTGACCCCGCCTGGCTCGTACTCCATCGTGGTGACCGCGACGGTGGCGCCGACGGCGAAGACCGTCACGACGCCGCGGTCGACCGAACTGGCCCCCACGACCCGCTCCACGCCCTCGGTCAGGTCGACGATGTGCCCATGACCGGGGGTGTCCAGGCGCAGCATCCCACCCCAGACGGCCATCCGGGCTACTTGATCTCGATCCGGGCGAACCGCCGTTTGCCCAGCTGGAGGACGCGCCCGTCGACCTCGGCGGTCGGAAGGTCGAGCGCGCCCGCGGCGACCGGCTCGCCGTCGAGGCGGACCCCACCCTGAGCCAGGCTGCGCCGGCCCTCGGACGTGGAGATGCCGAACGCGCGCGCCAGCAGCGCGGGCAGGTGGACGAGCTCCCCGTTGGCCGGGTAGGCGACGGTCGCGATCTCGTCCGGGATCTCGTGGCGGACGTGGACCCGGTCGAAGTGCTCCTCGGCGGCGGCGGCCGCCTGAGCGCCGTGGAACCGCTCGACGAGCGCCCGGGCCAGCGCCCGCTTGGCATCCCGCGGCGCGAGGGCCGGATCCGGTTCGCGTCCCAGCAGGAGCTCGTACCAGTTCGCCAGCAGCGAGTCGCGAATGCTCAGCGTGCGGCCGAACATCTCGTCCGGGCTGTCGGTGACGCCGATGTAGTTGCCATACGACTTCGACATCTTGCGCTCGCCGTCGGTGCCGATCAGCAGCGGGAGCGTCATGATCACCTGCTCCGGCTGACCGTACGCGCGCTGGACGTCGCGTCCCAGCAGCAGGTTGAACTTCTGGTCGGTGGCGCCGAGCTCAACGTCGGCCCGGATGGCGACGGAGTCATACCCCTGCAGCAGCGGGTACAGGAGCTCCAGCACCGAGATCGGCTGGCGGGCCGTGTAGCGCTTGGCGAAGTCGTCGCGCTCCAGCATCTGACCGACGGTGGCAGTGCGCAGCAGCCGGAACAGCTCCTCCATCGGCATGTCCAGCCACTCGCCGTTGTTGCGCACCTCCAGCAGCTCCGGATCCGGGTTGAGCACCTTGAGCGCCTGGTCGCGGAAGGTGGCGGCGTTGGCGTCGATCTGGTCCGGGTCCAGGACCGGCCGCGTGCTTGACCGGCCGCTGGGATCTCCCACGCGCGCTGTGAAGCCGCCGATGATGAGAACGACCCGGTGGCCGAGGTCCTGGAACTCCCGGAGCTTTCCCAGCACCACGGTGAAGCCGAGGTGGATGTCCGGCGCGGTGGGGTCGATGCCGAGCTTGACCCGGAGCTGACGGCCGCCGGCCAGCTTGCGCTCCAGTTCGCCCGCCGGCAGGCAATCGACGGTGTTCCGGGCCAGCCAGGCCGCGGCTTGCGCAGGTGAGGCGGGCGGTCTTGGGGTGCTCTGGCCCACGGGGGCCGATGCTAGACTTTCGCGGCCGCCAGGGAAGTCCCGTCCGGCTCGACGTGGCGCCGCGTCTTCCCTCAGCCGTCGCGCCGCGCCATGGTCGGTCACCTGCGCCCGGCGGCATCGCACGGACCGCATGAGCGACGACGACGACATCTCGAACGGGAACGCCGATCCGCGCCAGCCGGTGGCGCTCGCGACCCCGCAGCCACCGGCCGAGTTCGCCCCGCCGCGACGCAACGGTCGCAACGGCCGCAACGGCCGCAACGGTCGCACCAGGGTTCGCAAACTGCGCCTGTTCGGGATCCTGTTTGGGCTGGGGATCCTGGCGATCGTCTCGACGGTGTTCGGCATGCTCATGGCGGTCGCGTCCGACCTGCCGCAGATCGAGAACCGCGCCGAGTACCGGCAGGCGCTGCACAACTCCTACCTCTACGACGATCACTGGCAGAAGATCGGAATCCTGGCCCCGCCCAACCACGAGGTCATCGACACCTACGGGCAACTGGGGCCGATGATGCGCGACGCCGTCGTCTCGGTGGAGGACAAGCGGTTCTGGACCGACCCCGGCGTCGACATCAAGGGCATCGCCCGCGCGTTCATCGCCGACCTCACCGGCAGGAGCGTGCAGGGCGCGTCGACGATCGCCGAGCAGTTCGTCAAGAACGCCCTCTCCCAGGAGGGCAACCGGACGATCTTCGAGAAGCTGCGCGAGGCCGCCATGGCCTACCACCTCACGCACCTTTGGAAGCGGACGAAGATCCTGACCGAGTACCTGAACTCGATCTACTTCGGCAACGGCGCCTACGGCGCCGAGTCGGCCGCCCGCGTCTATTTCGGCAACCGCCTCGGCTACAACCCCAGCTCGCCGAGCAGCGGGAGCGGATGTGGCGACCCTCCGCTGCGCTCGTGTGCGTCCCTCCTCTCCCCGGGCCAGGCGGCGCTGCTGGCGGGCATGGTGGCGAACCCGTCGGCGTTCAACCCGGTCGCCTTCCCCAGCGCCGCCTTGGCGCGCCGAGACGTCGTGCTGCAGGACATGCTCGCCCAGGGCTACATCACGCGCGCGCAGTACGAGATCGCGCGCGGCGAGCGCACCGATCCGCTGCCCACGCTCAATGACATCGAGCAGCCCCAGGAGCCACCGGCGGCGCCGTACTTCACCAGCTGGGTGGCGCCCCAGATCATCGACGCCATGGAGCACGGCGGCGTCCCGGCGAAGGTCGCCGAGTACCGCGCGTACTACGGCGGCCTGAAGATCCGCACCACCATCGACCTGCGCATGCAGCAGGCCGCCGAGCAGGCGGTGTCCCAGGAGCTCCCGAGCGGGCCGGGCGAGCCGGCGGCGTCACTGGTGGCGATCGACAACAAGACCGGCCAGGTCCGGGCCATGATCGGCGGGCCGCTCGTGAACGGCCAGCAAGACTACGCCCAGTACCCGTTCAACCTCGCCACCGAGGGCGATCGCCAGCCCGGCTCGGCCTTCAAGGCCTTCACGCTCGCCGTTGCGCTCCAGCATGGCTACGGGCCGGATTCCGTGTTCGACTCCAAGCCCCTGGACCTGATCGTGCCCAACAGCGCCGGCAAGGAGCACTTCTACGTCCACAACTTCGCCAACGTCTACGCAGGGCCGACCACTCTGCTCCAGGCGACGATCAACTCCGACAACAGCGTGTTCACGCAGCTCGGCCTATCCCCGGGCGTCGGTACCAAGCGGATTCGCAACGTGGCGCGGGCGATGGGGATCCGCTCCCCCATCTCGACCAACTACGCGATGATCATCGGCGGCCTGAAGATCGGCGTCACGCCGCTGGACATGGCGCACGCGTACGAGTCGATCGCCGAGGGCGGCCTGCGCGTCTACAACCCGGTGCTCGGCGCGCCGGGCGAGGGCCCCACCGGGATAGCCGAGATCCAGTGCCTGCACATCCGGTGCGACGGTAAGACCGACCTGCGCGCCGACCCCCGCTACCGGCGGGTCATCCCGGCGAGCGTCGCCGCCACCATCCACACCATGTTCCAGGCCGTCGTGGCGCACGGCACCGCCACCCAGGCGGCGATCGCCGGCGTCGACACCGCCGGCAAGACGGGCACCACCAGCAACTACGGCGATGCCTGGTTTGTCGGTTGGACGCCCCAGATCACCACCGCCGTGTGGGTCGGCTTCCCCAACAAGCTGATCCCGATGACGAGCCTGTACAACGGCGGTCCCGTCGAAGGCGGGACCTTCCCGGCGGCGATCTGGCATGCGTTCATGGTCCAGGCGCTCCAGATCCAGGCCCAGGAGGCCGCCGAGTACGGCCCCCACCACAAGTCGGCGAGCGGGTCGTCCACCGGCACGGCCACCGGGATCGGGACCTCGATCGGCGGGACCGGCACTACGCCCCCGCCGGCCAGCACGGTGCCCAGCGGCGGGACCGGGACCACCCCGGCCACCGGCGGCACCGCGGGCGGGACCGGCGGCGGCACCGGCGCAACGGGCGGCGGAACCGGCGGAACCGGCGGCGGCACCGGCGACCGGCGGAACCGGCGGCGGCACCGGCGGAACCGGCGGCGGCACCGGCGGCACCGGCGGCGGCACCGGCGGCACCGGGGGTGGCACCGGCGGAACCGGGGGCGGCACCGGAGGTGGCACCAGCGGCGGCAGCGGCGGCGCCGGACTCGGCGGCGGAGGCGGCTAGGAGTCTGGTGTTTTTCGGGCGGGTCCGTCCGACCCTCAAGTCAGACTTGAGGGTATGACCCTTGGACTGACTCCGCGCCAATCGGATCTGTTTGCGACGACGACGAGCTTCTGCGAGTCGCGGGTGGCGGCCGATTCGATTTATGGCCTGTTGCATCGGCAGTGTTTTGAGTTGTTTCCGGATGAGATGTTCGCGGACTTGTTCACGGATGTGGGCAGGCGGTCGGTGCCGCCGATGATCGTGGCGGTGGTGATGGTGTTGCAGCGGTTGGAGGGCTGCTCGGATCGGGAGGCGGTGGAGCGCTTTGCGTATGACTTGCGGTGGAAGTACGCGGCGGGTGGCCTGGATTTCGACTATCCGTCCTTCGTGCACACGGTGCTGGTCGACACGCGCGCGCGGTTGGCCGCCTCGGAGAATCCGGATCGGGTGTTCGAGGTGACGCTTGCCGCGGCCAGGGAGGCGGGCCTGGTCGGCCGCCGGCGGGTGCTGGACTCCACAGCGTTGTTCGATGCGGTCGCGACGATGGACACGGTCACGCTGATCCGCTCGGCACTCCGAGGGGTGCTGGCCGCATGCGCGTCGTGGGAGCAGCAGGAGTTGCGGGCGGTCCTCGAGCGCGATGACGATTATCGATCGGCGGGGAAGCCGGTGTGTGATTGGGAGGACCGGACGGCGCGCGACGAGCTCGTGGACGCGCTCGTCCGGGACGCGCGGGCGGTGTTGGCGGTGCTCGACGGCCGCCGGCTCGCGCCGGCCCTGCAGAAGGCGGGCGAGCTGTTGGCGACCGTGGTCGGGCAGGACCTGGAGACGGGCGAGGACGGCCGCTTCCGGATCGCCAGGAAGGTCGCGAAGGACCGGGTGATCTCGACGGTCGATCCGGACGCCCGGCATGGGCACAAGACCGCGGCGCGCGGGTTTGATGGGTACAAGGGGCATGTCGCGATCGACCCGGACTCGGAGGTGATCGTCGCGACCGGCGTGAGTGCGGGGAACACCGCCGACGCGGCCGCAGTCGCCGCCCTGCTCGCTGAGGATCTCCCGGCCGAGACCGCCGAGACCGCCGAGACCGCCGAGACCGCCGAGACCGCCGAGACCGCCGAGACCGCCGAGACCGCCGAGACCGCCGAGACCGCCGAGACCGCCGAGACCGCCGAGACCGCCGAGACCGCCGAGACCGCCGAGACCGCCGAGACCGCCGATGATGATCGATGAGGCGCCGCTCATCGTCTACGGCGACAGCGCATATGGGACCGGTGCGCTGTTGGACACCTTCGAGCAGACTGGGGTGATCGCGCGGTGCAAGACTCAGCCGCCGCGCGCTCCGGGCGGCCGGTTCCCGAAGTCGGAGTTCCAGGTCGATCTCGACGCCGGAACGGTCACCTGTCCGGCCGGTCACACCGTCGCCTTGCGGCCGCTCAAGCGCGGGCAGATCGCGCGGTTCGGCGCGCTGTGCGCCGGCTGTCCGCTGGCTGTGAAGTGCACGGGCAGCCGGTCCGGGCGCACGATCGGGCTCGGCGAGCACGAGCGCCAACTCGCCACCGCACGCGCCCGACAAACCGACCCGGACTGGAAGACCGACTACACGCAGACGCGCCCCAAGGTCGAGCGCAAGATCGCCCATCTGATGCGCCGCAAGCACGGCGGCCGGCGCGCCCGGGTGCGCGGAAGCACCAAGGTCGCCGCCGACTTCTCCCTCCTCGCCGCCGCCGTGAACCTCGCCAGGTTTGGCGTGCTCGGACTCACCCGAGAACCAGGCGGGTGGGCGCTCAGCACCAGCTGAGCGCCCAAACCGGAGGCGCGCAATGGCCCCCTTCCCGCGGCTCCTGAGCGGCCTCAGCCTCACCCCACACCATCACAGCCCAACTCGCTGCGTGCCATCGCCGCACCGACACTCGACCGCCTACGCCCGGGGCATCCGAGCCCCAGCCGAGCTCACGCCGCCCCATTCGACACCAGCCTCCTAGGCGGCCACCGGCCGCGCCGCTACGGCGACGGCGGCCTCAGACCACCGCGGGCGACCGCACCGGCCGTGACAGGAAGCGGCTGCCGGTGGCAGAGAACCTCCACGGGAGCTCGGCGGCCTTGGTGATGCCGATCCGCGCGTCGACGGAGATGCCCACCTCGCGCCAGGCGCGCGGCCGGGGCGAGAACACGACCGGCCCCCGGAGCAGGTCCGAGCCGTTGTGGGCCAACTCGATGCCGAGGGCCTGGGTGAGCTTGCCCGGCCCGGAGCACAGCTGGCGGACCGGATCGAGGCCGCGGCGCTCGCGCATGTGGTCGAGTCCGGCCAGCGGCTCGAGCGCCCGGACCAGGACCGCCGCCCCCACCCCCTCCGGTTCGCAGACGGCGTTGAGGAGCGCGTGGATGCCGTACGAGCGGTAGACGTAGGCGCGGCCGGGCGGCCCGAACAGGGTCTGCGTCCGCGGCGTCAGACCAACGAACGCGTGGCAGGCGGGCTCGGAGTCGTGGTAGGCCTCGGTTTCGACGATGACGCCGGCGCAGTCCTGGTGGCTGACCACGCAGCCGATGAGATCACGCGCGACCTCGAGCACCGGACGGTCGTAGAAGCTGCGCTTCACCGCAGCGCCGCGCGCGCCTGCTGCAGCTGGTCGCGGACCCGGGCCAGGCTGGTGCCGCCCTCGGACACCTTGGTCTCCAGCCACGCGCCGTCCGCCAGGAGCGCGTAGAACTCGTCGTCGAGGACCGGAGACTGCTGCGTCAGCTCCTCCGGTGTCAGCTCCGACAGCTGCTTGCCCTGCTCGATGGCCCGCCGGACGAGCCCGGCCACGACGCCGTGCGCCTCGCGGAACGGCACGCCGCGCCGGACGAGCAGGTCGGCGACATCGGTGGCGGCCAGGAACTGGTCGGCGGCGGCCGCCGCCAACCGCTCGCGACGAAACGTGATCGTCTCCAGCATGCCCGTCGCCGCCTCGAGGCAGACCTCCAGCGTGTCGCAGGAGTCGAACAGCGGCTCCTTGTCCTCCTGCATGTCCTTGTTGTAGGTCAGGGGGAGCCCGTGCATCACGCCGTGCAGCACGACGAGGTTGGAGACGAGCCGCGGGGCCTTGGCGCGCAGGAGCTCGGCGGCATCCGGGTTCTTCTTCTGGGGCATGATCGACGAACCGGAGGCCCAGGCATCCGAGACCTCGCAGAACCCGTACTCCTCGGTCGACCACAGGACGATCTCGGCGCCCAGGCGGGACAGATGCGTGGCGCACGTCGCGGCGGCCGCCAGGTAATCGAGGACGAAGTCACGGTTGGAGACCGCGTCGACGGAGTTGGGGGCGACGCCGGAGAAGCCGAGGGCGGCGGCGACGGCGCGACGATCGGTGTCGAAGTTGACCCCGGCGAGCGCGCCGGCGCCCAGCGGCAGCCGCGCAGTGGCGGTGACGACGGCCTCGAAGCGCTCCTGGTCGCGCACCAGCATCCAGGCATAGGCGAGCAGGTGGTGGCTCAAGTAGATCGGCTGCGCCCGCTGCATGTGCGTGTAGCCGGGCATCGGCCAATCCAGATGACGCTCGGCCTGGTCGATCAGCGTCCGGCCAAGCCGGCCGATCCGCTCCACCGCCCCGCGCGCGTGGGCACGCACGAACATGGCCACATCCGTCGCCACCTGGTCGTTGCGCGACCGCGCCGTGTGCAGCCGCCCACCCACGCGGCCGACGATCTCGGTCAGGCGGCGCTCGATCGCCATGTGGATGTCCTCGTCGCCGTCGGCGAACGGGAACGAGCCGTCGGCGAGTTCGTCGCGCACCTGCTCCAGGCCACGACGCAGCTCAGCCTCATCGGCCGCCGAGATGATCCCCTGCGCGGCCAGCATGGCGGCATGGGCGACCGACTGGTCGACGTCGTACGGGCTCAGCCGCCAGTCAAAGCCGATCGAGTCGTTGAGGCGGCGAAAGCCGCTGTCCTGTGATTCGGCGAAGCGAGAGATGGGCCGCATTATGGACGGCGGTGCCGGGCGCGCGCGGACCGCCGATGCCCGGGAGAACGTAAGCCTTTCGTCAGAGCGCCTAAAGACTTGAATCCGTCCGTCCGATAACGGACGAAAGAACAACCGGCAGCATCCGTCATTTGGGGGATGCGGAAAACCACCGGGCGAGCGCCGCGGGGCACGCGTGGCGGAACCCATGAATACGGGATCGAAAGGACGTACATATGCGCATCCTTCACTCCAAGCGCGGCCGCGTGGCGCTGGGCGTAGTCGTCAGCTTCGCCCTCGCCGGCGGGGCATACGCCTACTTCACCGCCTCGGGCTCAGGCACCGGATCGGCGACGGTCGGCGCCAGCACGACCCTCACCATCCACGGAACGAGCGCGTCGACGCTGTACCCGGGGACCTCGTCGACCGTCTCGTTCACCGTCGACAATCCCTCGCCCGGTCATCAGCAGGTGGGCACGATCCACCTGGCCAGCGTCAAGGCCTGCCCCGCCGGCGACAGCTGGACCGGCTCGGTCTGCTCGAACAGCGGCACCGAGATCACCACGTGCGAGACGGTCGAGACCGGGGCCTCGGACACCAACACGGCCGACTTCTGGATGCCGGACGTCGTCGCCAACCAGCAGGTGGCCAGCGGAAACGGACAGACCGTCACCAACACCGGCACGCTGACGATGAACAACCTCAGCTCGTCTCAGAACAGCTGCCAGAACGCCAGCCTGACGCTGAACTTCACCAGCTGATCGCCCCCGGCGGGGGCGGGATGGACGGATCCACCCGCCCCCGCCGGCACCGGCATCGCCGGCTGCCGCCCGGGACACAGGCATGCGCCGACCCTCGACAACCATCTGGATCACCCTCGTGACCTTGGCGGCCGCGCTGTGCCTCGCCACCGGCGCCTCGGCCTTCTTCCAGGCCCCCGGGGCCGGGGCGGCGACGGCCACCGCCACCTCACTGGCCGGGCCGACCGGGGTTGCGGCATCTGCATCCGGGATCGGAGCCGTCTCGGTCACCTGGACCGCGGCGACGCCCCCGGGCGGCGGCGCGCTGGCGGGCTACTATGTCCAGCGCTTTCAGGGGTCGACGCCGACACCGGCCTGCGGCAGTTCCGCCACCAGCCTCCTCTCCGCATCGTCCACCAACTGCACGGACACGGGCAATCCCGGCGGCACGGGCGTCCCCGCCGGCACCTACACCTATGAGGTGGTGGCCGTCTGGAGGTCGTGGTCGACGCCAAGCGCCGCGAGCAACCCGGTGACCGTGGCGGGCCCGTCGGCGACGTCGGCGAGCCCGGCCTCGGCCGACCAGGGAGCGACCAACCTCAACGTCACGATCACCGGGACGAACTTCATCACCGGCGCCACCGCCACGTTCTCCGGTAGCGGCATCACGGTCAACTCCACCACCTACGTCAGCGCCACCCAGCTGACCGCCAACATCACGATCTCCGGCGCCGCCGCCACCGGCGCCCGCAACGTCACGGTCACCAACCCGGACGGCGACGCCGCCACGGCAGCGGGCGCATTCGCCGTCGGCGCGGCGCCGACGGTCGCCTCGGTGAGTCCCGGTTCCCGGGGTCAGGGTGCATCGAGCCAGACGATCACGATCACCGGAACCGGGTTCGACAGCGGCCCCGCCCTGGCCGCCGCGTTCTCCGGGACCGGGATCACGGTCAACTCCACCACCTACGTCAGCGCCACCCAGCTCACCGCCAACATCACCGTCTCCGCGACCGCGACCACCGGCGCGCGCACCCTGACGATCACTAACGGCGACGGCAGCACCGCCACCGGCGCCAACGTCCTCACCGTCAACGCCGGCCCCGCCGTCACCTCCACCAGCGCCAGCTCGGCCGATCAGGGCGCGACGAACTTCAACGTCGCGATCACCGGCACCGGGTTCGTCTCCGGCGCCACCGCGGCCTTCTCAGGCTCCGGGATCACGGTCAACTCCACCACCTACGTCAGCGCCACCCAGCTCACCGCCAACATCACGATCACCGCCGCCGCCGCCACGGGCGCCCGCAACGTCACCGTCACCAACCCGGACGCGGGCAACGGGACCGGCACGAGCGTCTTCACGGTCAACGCCGCGCCCACGGTGACCTCCGCCAGCCCAAGCTCAGGCGATCAGGGCGCCACCGGCTTCAACGTCGCGATCAACGGGACGAACTTCATCACCGGCGCCACCGCGGCCTTCTCAGGCACCGGGATCACGGTCAACTCCACCACCTACGTCAGCGCCACCCAGCTCACCGCCAACATCACGATCACCGGCGCTGCCGCCACCGGCAGCCGCACCGTCACGGTCACCAACGGCGACGGCAGCACCGCCACCGGCGCCAACGTCTTCACCGTCAACGCCGCGCCCACGGTGACCTCCGCCAGCCCAAGCTCAGGCGATCAGGGCGCCACCAACTTCAACGTCGCGATCAACGGGACGAACTTCATCACCGGCGCCACCGCGGCCTTCTCAGGCACCGGGATCACGGTCAACTCCACCACCTACGTCAGCGCCACCCAGCTCACCGCCAACATCACGATCACCGGCGCTGCCGCCACCGGCAGCCGCACCGTCACGGTCACCAACGGCGACGGCAGCACCGCCACCGGCGCCAACGTCTTCACCGTCAACGCCGCGCCCACCGTCACGTCCACCGGCCCCGCCGAGCTGACCCAGGGGCAGTCCAGCCAGAGCATCACGATCACCGGGACCAACTTCGAGTCAGGCGCCACGGTCGCGTTCTCGGCGACCGGGGTGACCGTGAACTCCACCACCTTCGTCAGCGCCACCCAGCTGACCGCCAACGTCACCACGAGCGCCGCTGCGACCACGGGTGCGGCGAACGTCACGGTCACCAACCCGGACAGCACCACCGCCACGTGCACGGGCTGCACGCACGTCTTCGGCTTCACCGACGCGGCCAATGGCACCGCGACCTCCGGCAAGAGCGTGAGCACCTCGGCGAACTTCACCCTCAGCTCCACCACCGCCTATCTGGTTCTGGTCTCCTCCAAGTCGTCGAGCGGCGACAGCGCGACCGTCGGCTACAGCTCGTTCACGACGAACCCGTCGGCCACCGCGATCGGCGGCATCGAGAACTTCAACACCAACGCCTCTCACAACTGGGCGTGGTATCTGAGCGGCGGTTCGGGCAGCGGCAAGGTCACGATCACGCTCACCAACACGACCAGCCGGGCCTACATCGACGTCATCGCCATCACCGGTGCCAATACGACCACCCCGGCGGTCACCGGCACGGTCGGGACGGCGACCGGCGGCTCCAACACCACGGCGACCGCGGCGCTCACCGGCAGCCCGGCGGCCGGCAATGCGGAGCTCGTGTTCTTCAGCACCACCGCCGCGGCCGGCGCCTCGGCGCCGGCGTCCTCGCTGGCCCAGATCACCGCTATCACCGGGTCCTACAACAACGCCGCCGGCGGCTCTGGTGGACAATATGCCGGGGCGGCCACCTCGTCGACCGACAGCCTCACGCTCAGCGCCGCCCAGTACTGGGGCACGTTCGCGATCGAGGTCAACCACTCGTGACGGGCCGGCCGCCGGCGCGCGACCGGCGCCGGCCTCAGCGACCCAGCACCGCGCTCAGCGCCTCGGCGACCCGGTCGACCTGGCCCTCGGTCATGGCCGGGAAGAAGGGGAGCGCGATCGACCGGGCGGCGACGTCCTCGCAGACCGGGAACTCGCCCTCGCGGTGGCCGAAGCGCTCGCGGTAGAACGTCATCAGGTGGATCGCCGGGAAGTACGGCTTGCTGGGAATCCCGCGCTCGGCCAGCGCCCGGACCGTCACGTCGCGGTCGACCCCGCGCGGCAGTTGCACCACATACACAAACCACCCCCGCCGGGCGCCACCCGCATCCGGGCAGGGCAGCTGGACCCCCTCCAGCCGGCCCAGCGCCTCGCGGTAGAGCGCGGCCACCCGGGCTCGCCCGGCGAGCATGTCGTCCAAGCGCTGCAGCTGAGCGACACCGAGTGCGCAGGCGATGTCCGACAGCCGGTAGTTGAAGCCGAGGCGGTCGTGGTCGAGCCAGTCCATGTTGGGGGCGCGGCCCTGGTTGCGCTCAGAGTCGATGCGCTCCTTCAGCGCCCTGTCCCCCACCGTGACCATCCCCCCCTCGCCGGTCGTCAGCTGCTTGTTCGCGTAGAAGCCAAAGACAGCGGGGTGGCCACGTCCGCCCACGGCGCGTCCGTCCGTGTAGACGGCGCCGAGGGCCTCACAGGCGTCCTCGACGATCGGCCGGCCGAGGCCCTCCAGCGCCCCCATGTCCGCGGGGTAGCCGAACACGTGGACCGGCAGCAGCGCGGCCGTCCGCTCGGTGACCGCCGCCGCGGCGGCATCCGGATCCAGGTTGAGCGTCACCGGGTCGATGTCGGCGAACACCGGCCGGGCGCGCTCAAACACCGCGACGTTGGCGCTGGCCACGAACGAGAACGGGCTGGTGACGACCTCGTCCCCGTCGCTGACGCCCGCGGCCCGCAGCGCCAGGTGCAGGCCGGCGGTGCCGCTGGACACCGCCGAGGCGTGCCCGGCGCCGACCCGCGCCGCGAACGCCGCCTCAAACTCCCCCACCACCGGTCCGAGTGACAGTCGCCCGGACCGCAGGACCTCAACCACCCGGCGCTCCTCCTCGGCGCCGAGCACCGGGGAGGCGAGCGGGATCGGCTCCGAGGGACCGGAGGTCACGGGCGGCTCGGCGCGACGCCGGCGCCGCCCGGCGCCAGGCTCGGCTGCATCCCGTACTCCAGCGAGTCGACGAGCGCCTCCCACGAGGCCTCGATGACGTTCTTCGACACGCCGATCGATCCCCACAGCCGGTTGCCGTCGGAGACGTCGAGGAGCACCCGGGTGACCGACCCGGTCCCCTTGGACTCGTCGAGGATCCGGACCTTGAAGTTGACGAGCTCGATGTCGCGCAGGTGGGGGTGGATCTCGACCAGGGCCTCGCGCAGCGCGCGGTCCAGCGCGTTGACCGGGCCGTTGCCCTCAGCGGTCCGGACGTAGCGCTCGCCGCCCACCCAGATCTTGATCGTGGCCTCGGTCTCGACCCGGCCGTCGGCCCGCTTCTCGACGATCGCCCGCCACGACTCCAGCCGGAACAGCGGCTCGTAGTCGCCGGTCTCCTTGCGGAGCAGCAGCTCGAATGAGCCGTCGGCGGCCTCGTAGTGATAGCCCCGGTGCTCGAGTTCCTTAACGCGCTCCACCACCGCCGCCGCCCGCGCGTCGTCGAGCTCCATGCCCGCCTCCCGGGCGCGCTCCACGACGGTCCCCTTCCCGGACAGCTCGGAGATGAGCATCTCCCGCTGGTTGCCGACGACCTCCGGCGCGATGTGCTCGAACGTCGCTGGGTCGGCGCTGACGCCGGCGACGTGCATCCCGCCCTTGTGGGCGAACGCGTTGCGCCCCACGTACGGCGCGTCCGGGTCCGGCGTGAAGTTGAGCAGCTCGGCGACGTAGTTGGCGGTCGGCGTCAGCGATTGCAGCTGGGCATCGGTCAGGCACTCGTAGCCGAGCTTGAGCTGGAGGTTGGGGATGATCGAGATGAGGTTGGCGTTGCCGCAGCGCTCGCCGTAGCCGTTGATGGTGCCCTGGACGTGGGTCGCCCCCTGCTGTACGGCGGCGAGCGCGTTGGCCACCCCGCAGCCGGCGTCGTCGTGCGTGTGGATCCCCACGCCCGCGCTGGTAGCGCCCAGGGCGGCCACGACCTCCGCCATGGCCGACGCCACATCGTGCGGCAGCGTCCCGCCGTTGGTGTCGCAGCAGACGACCGTCTCGGCCCCGGCCTCCACCGCGGTCCGCAGACACCGCAGCGCGTACTCCCGGTCGTCGGCGTAGCCGTCGAAGAAGTGCTCGGCGTCGTAGATGACCCGCTTGCCCGCGCCGAGCAGGAACGCGATCGACTCGGCGATCATCCGCAGGTTCTCGTCGCGGTCGACCTTGACCACCTTCTCCAGGTGCAGGGTCCACGTCTTGCCGACCAGCGTGCACACCGGCGCAAAGCAGTCAGCGAGCACGCGCAGGGAGGGATCGGCCTCGGCGGTCGTGCCCCGGCGGCGGGTCATGCCGAACGCGCAGATCTGGGCATGGGAGAACCGCTCGCCCGCCAGGAGGCCGAACAGCTCGAGCTCCTTGGGGTTGGAGCTGGGGAACCCGGCCTCAATCAGATCGAGGCCGAGCTCGTCCAGGCGGTGGGCGACGCGCAGCTTCTCGGCCGCCGACAGCGACATCCCCTCGCCCTGCATCCCGTCGCGCAGGGTGGTGTCATACAGCTCGATCCGCCGGCTCATCGCGTGACGGACCGCGGCTAGGTGGCGGCCCGCGACGGGACGTTGACGACGTCCAGCCACTCGCGGTAGCGCTCGCTGCGCCCGTGCAGGGCGTCGAAGAACACGGCCTGCACCGCGGCCGTGACCTCTCCCCGGGCGCCGGAGCCGACAACCTGATCGTCGATCTCGCACACCGGCACCAGCTCGGCCGCCGTGCCGGAGAGGAACACCTCGTCGGCGAGATAGAGCTCGGCGCGGGCCAGATCGCGCTCCACCACCTCGTAGCCGAGGTCGCCGGCGATCGTGATGATCGACCTGCGGCTGATGCCGTCGAGGATCCCGGCCGTCTGGGGCGGGGTCACGATCCGTCCGTCGCGGACAACGAAGATGTTCTCGCCGGTCCCCTCCGAGACGAAGCCGTGCGAGTCGAGCAGGATCGACTCCTGATAGCCGGCCTTGGTCGCCTCGATCTTGGCCAGGACGCTGTTGAGGTACTGGCCGGACGCCTTCGAGTGGGGGATCAGCGAATCCGAGGAGATCCGCCGCCAGCTGGCGACCTTGGCCCGCACACCCTCCACCGCGGCCTGCTCGCCGAGATACGCCCCCCACGGCCAGACCGCGATCGACACCGAGACCTCGCAGTCGAGCGGGTTGAGTCCCATCTGCCCGTAGCCGCGGAAGACGATCGGCCGGATGTAGCACTCGCTCATGCCGTTGGCGGCGATCAGCTCATGAGTGGCGGACCGCAGCTGCTCCAGCGTGTACGGGACCGGCATGTAGTACAGCTTGGCCGAGGCCAGGAGCCGGGCCAGGTGGTCCTGGTGGCGGAAGATGGCCGGGCCCTGAGGCGTGGCGTAGGCGCGCTCGCCCTCGAACACGCTCGTCCCGTAGTGGAGGCCGTGTGTGAGTACGTGGACCTTTGCGTCCTCCCAGGCAACGAGTTCTCCGTTGAGCCAGATGAGGTCGACTTGTTCCACGACTGCTCCTTGATTTGTAAACGGGCGGCGGGGCCGCTATAGGTGTTGGACGACTGCTCGGGTGGCTTGCGCCGTCGTGGCGTCTCCCCCCAGATCCGGTGTGCGCAGCCCCTCGGCCAGCGCACGGTCGACGGCGGATTCTATCGCCGCGGCCTCTTCCTCCATTCCGAATCCGTGGCGGAGCATGAGCGCCGCCGACAGGAACATGGCCAGCGGGTTGGCCGTGCCCATGCCGGCGATGTCCGGCGCCGAGCCGTGTACCGGCTCAAACAGGCCCGGCCCACCGTTGCCCAGTGAGGCGCTCGGCAGCATCCCCAGCGACCCGGTGAGCATGGCCGCCTCGTCGGAGAGGATGTCGCCGAACATGTTCTCGGTGACGATGACCTCGAAGTGACGGGGCGCGGCCACCAGGCGCATCGCGGCGTTGTCGACGAGGAGATGCTCGAGCTCGATATGGGGGAACTCGCGCGAGTGGAGCTCGCGGATGACCTCGCGCCACAGCCGGCTCGTCTCCAGCACGTTGGCCTTGTCGACGCTCGTCACCCGCGAGCGGGCGGCCCCGAACGCCACGCGGCCGATGCGCTCGATCTCCTCCCGGGTGTAGACGCAGACGTCCGAGGCGCTGTCGGCCGTGCGCGTCTTCTCGCCGAAGTAGATCCCGCCGGTCAGCTCACGCACCACCAGCAGGTCCGTGCGCTCGATGATCTCGCGGCGCAGCGGACTGGCGTCGTACAGCGCGGGCAGCGGCTTGACCGGACGCAGGTTGGCGAACAGGCCCAGCCCCCTGCGCAGGCCGAGCAGGCCCTGCTCCGGGCGCGGCTTGTCCGGGTCGGTGGTGTCCCATTTGGGTCCGCCAACCGCGGCCAGCAGGACAGCGTCGGCCGAGCGGCAGGCGTCGAGCGTCTCACCGGTCAGGGCGATGCCGTGGGCGTCGATCGATGCCCCGCCGAACACGTGCTCCTCGAACTCGAGGGCCCCGGGCGCGACGGCCTCCAGCACCTCGACCGCCGGCGGGGTGATCTCCGGGCCGATGCCATCTCCCGGAAGCAGGATGACTCGATGTGCCATATGCGCGCGGACCGTATCCGATCCGGCGTCAGACGCGGCGGGCGGTCATGTTGAGCCGCACGTAGTCCAGGACCAGCGGCTCGTCGCATCTCGCCAGCACGGCGTCGATGAACTCGTCCTGGCGCTCCGGCGGGAGCGGGTCGAGGTGGCGCACCAGGCACACCGTCCGGACGAAGCTCCGGGCGTCGTCGAGCCGGGTCGGCTTCTCCTCCAGCCATGTGTCGACCTCCACGAAGCCGGCACGTTCCAAGCGGTCTGCCGTCTCCTCGGCCGTCGCGTAGTTCCACGGCCGCTGCCAGTCCGCGAAGTACTCGGCGAACGGCTCGCTGAAGGCCACCTCGTCGGCGACCCGCCGGAACTCGTCGATGTTCCCCCGGCCACCGCACTGCGCCACCAGCCGCGCGCCCGGCTTCATGTTGCGGTGCAGCGCCGCGAACAGGGCGTCGTGGTCCGGGATCCAATGGAAGGTGGCGTTCGAGAAGACGACGTCGACGGGCTCCGGCAGCTCCAGCTCCGCCAGGTCCTGGCAGAACGCCGTCCCGCGGTCCCCCAGAGCCTCCTGGGTGTGGCGGACCATCGACGGCGCCACGTCGACGCCGTAGATGACTCCCCGCGGAACGCGCCGCGCCAGCTCCAGCGTGATCTTCCCGGAGCCGCAGCCGGCGTCGAGGACCACCTCGTCGCCGGTCAGGTGCAGGCGGTCGAGCTGCTCGGCCGCCCAGCGCTGCTGGGGGGCCGAGATGCGGTCGTACGTGGCCGCATCCCAATCCTTGGTGCTCATGACCTCTCCTCCTTGAATCCTGCCATCACGGCAAACCTCCAGTACTTGTAGACGCAGTCGACCGGACGAAAGCCCGCCTCGCGCAGCCAGCCCAGCTGGGGCTCGACGTCGATACACCGGTCATGGCGCATCCGCTCGCGCGCGTCGGCCAGCTCGCGCTCGGTCGCGCCGAGCGCCCGGCACTCGTCCGCCCAGCGGCGCTCGTAGGTCTCGGTCAGCCCCGGCGCCGGTGCGGACACCTGCTCGGCGTTGACGAACACACCGCCGGGCCGCAGGACATCGAACACCCGGGCCATCAGCGCGCGCTGGTCGGCGTGCTCGAGGTGATGGATGGCCAGCGCCGAGACGACGGCGTCGTAGGGCCCGGATAAGCGGATCCCACCCACCCTCGCCATATCGGCGACATGCACGGCGCCCACGGCCGCGCCGAGCCGCTCCCGGGCCTCGGCGAGCATCGGCTCCGAGGCGTCGAGCAGTTCGACCGACGCGCCGGGAAACGCCGCCACGATCTCGGCGCTCAGCAACCCGGTCCCGGCGCCGAGGTCGAGCACCCGGCGGATCCCGTCGCCGCCGACCAGCCCGAGCACATCGACGACGGCGCCATAGAACTCGTCGTAGACGGGCACCAGCCGCCGGCGCAGCGCGGTGTAGTCGCGGGCGTGAGCGGAGAAGGCCTCGGCGGATGGGATCCCGCGACTCACAGCGCGCTGGTCACCGGACCGGGACGCTCCCGGTCACGCTCGTAGGCGGCGATGGTGTCGTCCTGCTCCAGCGTCAGGGCGATATCGTCGAGCCCGTTGAGGAGCCGGTGCTTGGTCTCAGGATCGATCTCGAAATGGGCGCTGCCTCCCGGCCACCGGACCTCCTGGGCGGCGAGATCGACCTGGGCCTCCCCCGCCTCGGCGATCGCCGCGCACTCGTCGGGCGTCAGCTGGATGGGGAGCAGTCCGATCTTGGTGCAGTTGGAGCGGAAGATGTCGGCGAAGCTGGAGGCAATGATGGCCTGAAAGCCGTAGTCCTCCAGCGCCCAGGGAGCGTGCTCGCGGCTCGAGCCGCAGCCGAAGTTGCGTCCGGTCACGAGGATGGGGTTCGCCGGCAGGTCCCAGTCCGGCTCCTTGGCCCAGTCGTAGAAGAGGAATTCACCAAACCCGGTCCGCTCGACCCGCTTGAGGAACTGCTTGGGGATGATCTGGTCGGTGTCCACGTCGTCGCGCTTGAGCACGCTGACGCGGCCGGTGATCGTCTCGATCGCCTTCATCTGGTCACGGCCTCCCACTCTCGGATGTCCACGAAACGGCCCTCGATCGCCGCCGCGGCCGCCATCTGCGGCGAGACGAGGTGCGATCGCGCGCCCCGGCCCTGGCGGCCTTCGAAGTTGCGGTTGGACGTCGACGCGACCCGCTCCCCCGGCGCCGCGATGTCCGGGTTCATCCCCAGGCACATCGAGCACCCGGCGCCGCGCCAGTCAAAGCCGGCCCGGCGGAATACGTCGTCCAGGCCCTCCCGCTCGGCCTGGAGCTTGACCTGCTGAGAGCCCGGGACGACCATCGCGTAGACGCCGTCGGCCACCTTGCGCCCGTCGACGACCGCCGCCGCCGCCCGCAGGTCGCCGATCCGCGAGTTGGTGCACGAGCCGATGAACACGCGGTCAAGCCTGATCTCCTCGATCGGCGTCCCCGCCTCGAGGCCCATGTAGTGCAGAGCGCGCTCGTCCTGCTCCGACCGGGGCGCGGGCACCTGCTCGGAGACGCCGACGACCATCTCCGGATTGGTCCCCCACGTGACCATGGGACTGATGGCGGGGGCGTCGACGACGATCTCCCGGTCGAACACCGCGCCGTCGTCGGTGCGCAGCCCGCGCCAGGCGTCCGGGATCTCGCTGGGCGCCCCGGGGCGGCCGATGACGTAGTCGAACGTCGTCTGGTCCGGCGCGATCATCCCGGCCCGTCCCCCGCCCTCGATCGTCATGTTGCAGATGGTCATCCGGCCCTCCATCGACAGCGCCTCGATCGCCGGGCCGGCGTACTCGACCACGTGCCCCACCGCGCCGTCGACGCCGATCTGGCCGATCGTGGCCAGGATCAGGTCCTTGGCGGTCACGCCGAATCCGAGCTCTCCCGCGTAGCGGATCCGCATCGATCTCGGCTTTGACTGGACCAGGCACTGGGTGGCGAGGACGTGCTCCACCTCACTCGTGCCGATGCCGAAGGCCAGCGCGCCGAACGCGCCGTGGGTGGCGGTATGCGAGTCGCCGCACACGATGGTCATCCCGGGCTGGGTGACCCCCAGCTCAGGGCCGATGACGTGAACGATGCCCTGGTGGGCCGAGCCCAGCGAATACACGGGGATCCCGAACCCCTCGCAATTGCGCTCAAGCGTCTCCACCTGGACGCGGGACAGCTCATCCTTGATCCGCGCGGCGACCGGCGTGCCGTCCGTGGGGACGTTGTGGTCGGCGGTGGCCAGCGTGCGATCCGGACGCCGGACCCGGCGCCCGGCGAGACGCAGGCCGTCGAAGGCCTGCGGGCTCGTCACCTCGTGAACGAGGTGCAGGTCGATGTACAGGAGGCCGAGGGCTACCTCGTGGGCGTCCCAGATTTTGTCGAACAGGCTCGTGGGCATGGCTTTGGGTCTAGCTCCTCCTGAGGCCGGCGCTGACGACGGCCAGCAGCACCGCCTCCTCGGTTCCTGGGTTCTCGAAGTGATGGGGCAGGTCGGCGTCGAACGTCACGCAATCGCCGCCGGCGAGCTCGTGGCGGGCCCCGTCGCAATGCAGGACGACCGTCCCCGCCTGAACGAGCGCTGTCTCCCGGCTGCCCGGCTCGTGCATCGGCGGGTCTCCCGGGCCTCCGGTGACCGCGCCGGGCGCCAGCGTGTGGCGAGAGAGCTCGGCGCGCTGGCCGGGCAGCGGCGGGGTCAGAATCTGATACGCGTGCCCGGATCCGGTTGACGGCCCGGTCCGCCGCTCAGCCTCGCGCACGACGGTCACCGACCCGCCCTCATCGAGGCGCAGCAGCTGCGAGAGCCGGAGCTCCAGCCCGTGGGCGATCCGCTGGGCCACCTGCAGCGTCGGCGAGGTCTCCCCCCGCTCCACCTGAGACAGCATCGGCGCGCTGACCCCGGACCGCACCGCCAGGTCCCGCAGCGAGAGATCCATGGCTTCACGCAGGGCGCGGATGCGGGCGCCGAGGCTCTCCGGGGAGGTGGCGGGTTCGGTCGCGGCCATGGCAGCCGTTCGTACGTTATCACGTACAGATGACTGCTGCGCCCGCCGCGAAGCCAACCGCCCAATGCCGGCCACAAACGCTCCACCAAAGACCTCTGGCTAGCCTCCAACCGCAATGCGATCTCGCCCCGATGTCCTGGTGCTCGGCGGCGGCGGCGTCCTGGGTGAGGCCTGGATGATGGGTGTCCTGGCCGGCATCGAGGACGGCGCCGGGCTTGACCTGCGCGCGTGCGAGGCGTTCGTCGGCACCTCCGCCGGCGCGATCGTCGCCGCGCACCTCGTCGCCGGCAACGCACCCAGACGGCCCTCCTCCGTCAGCACCGAGCTCGAGGTCGGCACCAACACCCCCTCACGCGGGCTGGCGGTGGCGGCCGTGGCCGCCGCGCGCCGGGCCGGGCAGACGGCGCTGGCGGCCAGCGCCACGTTCGCGCCGCTGGCGCTCGGCATCGCCGCCCCGGGGGGAGCGCTCGTCCGGGCCCTCCTTCTCCGGGGCCTCCCCTGCCCGCCGGTCACGCTGAGCGCCCTGCGCGCCCAGGTCGAGCGCTCCGGCGCCCGCTTCGACGGGCGGCTGCGGGTGACGGCGGTCGATCGCGGGTCCGGGCGGCGCGTCGTGTTCGGCAGCCCGGGCGCCCCGGTCGCCAGCGTGGCCGAGGCGGTCGAGGCGTCCTGCACGGTCCCGTGGCTGTTTGCGCCGGTCAAGATCGGCGAGCGCGAGTATGTCGACGGCGGGGTCTGGAGTCCCACCAACCTCGATGCCGCGCCGGCGGGCCGAGACACCCACGTCCTGTGTCTGAACCCCACCGCCAGCCTGGCCACCCGCCACACGATGCTGACGGTGATGCGCAACGTGGCCCGCTCGGCGGTCTCGATCGAGGCGCTGGCGCTGCGCCGGCGGGGCGCCAGCGTCCGCACCATCGCCCCCAACGCAGAGTGCGCGGCGGCCATGGGCTCCAACTTCATGGACGAGGAGCCGCGCGGCCGGGTCCTGTCGGCCGGCTACCGGCAGGGCCTGCTCGTCGCCGCCGACAACCGCCGCTGGTAGGACCAGGCCCCGCCCGCAGCACGGCTACGGCGCCCGCACCACCTCCGGGGGCGACTTGGAGCTGCCGGCCTCCTGCTCGGCCAGCACGCCGTGGCGCCGGACGGCATTGGAGAGCGCCCGCACATACGCGCGCGCCCCGGCCTCCAGGATGTCGGTGGAGACGCCCTGTCCTGCCCCCGTGACGCCTCCGACCTCCAGCACCACCGACGTCTCGCCGAGAGCGTCCTGACCGCCGGTGACCGCATCGACGCGGAACTCGCGCAGCCGGGCATCCACCTGTGTCGCCGCGTTGATGGCGTGGAAGATCGCGTCGACCGGGCCGTCGCCGGTGAACGAGCCGACCAGCTCCTCTCCGTCCGGTCCGCGGACGCCGACGGTGGCGTGCGGCGGCCGGCGGGTGGAGGCTTCGACGTCGAACCATTCCAGCGCGTAGCCGGCCACCTCCTGGCGCAGCTCGTCGGTGAGCAGGGCCTCGAGGTCCATCGCGGTGACCTGCTTCTTCTTGTCGGCGATCTCCTTGAAGCGCTTGAAGGCGGTGTTCAGCGCCTGCCCGGAGATCTCAAAGCCGAGCTCCGACAGCGCCTGCGCCAGCGCGTGGCGCCCGGAATGCTTGCCGAGCACGATCGAGTTGGCGTCCAGGCCGACCGTGGTCGCGTCCATGATCTCGTAGGTGCTGCGCTCCTTGAGCACGCCGTCCTGATGGATCCCGGACTCGTGCGCGAACGCGTTGCGCCCCACGATCGCCTTGTTGGGCTGGACCGGGTAGCCGGTCAGGCGCGAGACCATCCGCGACGTCCGCGCGATCTCCCGCGTGACCGCGCCCGTGTACAGGCCGATGTCGGCCTGGCGGGTGTGCAGGAGCATGATGATCTCCTCCAGCGAAGCATTGCCCGCCCGCTCGCCGATGCCGTTGACCGCGCACTCCACCTGACGCGCCCCGGACTGGAGCCCGGCCAGCGAGTTGGCGACCGCCAGCCCCAGGTCGTCGTGGCAGTGGACCGACAGCACCACGTCGCCGAGGTCCGGCACCAGCTCGTAGAGCCCGCGCAGGAACGCCGCGTACTCATGGGGCATCGTGTAGCCGACGGTGTCCGGGATGTTGATCGTCGTCGCCCCCTCGTCGATGGCGATCTGGCAGACCTCCGCGGTGAATTCCAGGTCGGCGCGAGTGGCGTCCATCGGCGAGAACTCGACATCGTCGACGTACTGCTTGGCGTGGGCGACGGCGGCGCGGGCCTGACCCTTGACGTCCTCCCGCGTCGTCTGCAGCTGGTGGCGGATGTGGATGTCGGAGGTCGAGATGAACGTGTGGATCCGAGGCCGACTGGCATCTCGAACCGCGTTGTAGGCGGCGTCGATGTCGGCCACGTGCGTCCGCGCCAGGCCGGCGATCACCGGGCCGTCGACGCTCCGGGCGATCGTCTGGACGGCCTCGAAGTCCCCGGGTGAGGTGATGGGGAAGCCGGCCTCGATCACGTCGACGCCCAGCCGGGCCAGCTGCTGGGCGATCTCCAGCTTCTCCTGCGTGTTGAGCGAGATCCCCGGCGACTGCTCGCCGTCGCGCAGCGTCGTGTCGAAGATCAGTACTCGGTTGGGATCGTCAGGCGGTGTCATGTCGCGCTCCTTGGGGCTTCGAACTTCGGCTTCTCCGGGCTGGTTTTGCGGCTACGTGCGGCCGCCCACGCGTTATTCCCCCCGGAGGGGGAGGAGGAGAAGTCGAAGGCCGAGCGTCAGCGACATTCGATGAAAGCGTAGCAACGCCTTCGCCGCGGGCGCCTACAGCGTGACCGTCTGCCCGGCCACGAACCCCTCGGACGACACGATCTCTCCCACCACCTCGCGCGGCACCGGCGAGGTGGTGGTGATCGCCATCGCCGCCAGACGCCCGGCGCCGGTGGCGTTCTCGTCCGGCTGGCGGCCGACGGCCGCGGACACGATGTTGACCCCGTGCCGGCCGAACGCGGTGCCGACCCGTCCCAGCATGCCCGGCACGTCCCGGTAGCGGAACAGCGTGATGTGCTCCTCCAGCTGGACGTCGAAGCGCTGGCCCCAGGCCTCGATCAGGTGGGGACGGTTGCGGCGGCCGATGAGCGTGCCGGCCACCCGCACCGTCCCGCTCGCGGTGCTCACCTGCACGCGGACGAGGTCGGTGTAGTCGCGGGCGCTCGACTGCTTGCGCTCCACGGTCCGGATTCCCCGCTCCTCGGCGAGGTGGGGAGCATTGACCGCGTTGAGGTCCTCCTCGGTGTGGCCGGCGAGGGCGCCGAGCAGCACCTGGATGGCGAGCAGCCGGGTGTCGCGCTCGGCCAGCCGGCCGAAGAAGTCGGTCTCGACCTGGTCGACCGATCCCCCCTCGGCGACCGCCAGGGCCACCGCGATCCGGCCCAGGCTTTCACACAGCGGGATGTACGGGCCGAGCACCTCCAGATCCTCGGCCGGCACCGCGGGGACGTTGACGGCGCTCGTGACCACGCCGCCCCCGAGCGCGGCGACGACCTGCTCGGCGGCCTGGTAGCCGGCGCGGTCGGTCGCCTCGGCGGTCGAGGCGCCGAGGTGCGGGGTGACGATCACGTTGGGATAGCCGAACAGGGGGTGATCGGTGATCGGCTCGGAGCGGAACACGTCGAGCGCCGCGCCGGCGACCTTGCCGGAATCGAGTGCCGCCTTGAGGTCATCGTCGACGACGAGCGGCCCGCGGGCGACGTTGAGCACCCGCACCCCGTCCCTGCACTTGGCCAGCGCGGCCGCGTCGAGCCAGCCCTCGGTATCCGCGGTCTTGGGGAGATGGAGGGTGAGAAAGTCGGCGGCGGCGTAAACGGCGTCCGGGGATGAGGCCTGCTCCACCCCCAGCTCGCGGTAGCGCTCGGCGCCGACGTACGGGTCGTACGCGACGACGTGCATGTGGAACCCGCGCGCCCGCTGGGCGACGAGCTGGCCGATGCGGCCGAACCCCAGGATGCCCAGCGTCTTCTCGTACAGCTCGACGCCGGAGAACTTGGAGCGCTCCCACTTCCCGCTGGTCAGGGAGGCGTGCGCCTGGGGCACGTTGCGGGCCAGGGCCAGCAGGAGCGCCATCGTGTGCTCGGCGGCGGTGATGACGTTGGACTCCGGCGCGTTGGCCACGACGATGCCCCGCTTGGTGGCGACCGGCACGTCCACGTTGTCGACGCCGACGCCGGCCCGGCCGACCGCCCGCAGCCGCGTCGCCTTGGCCAGCAGGTCTCCGTCGAGCGTGGTCGCCGAGCGGATGAGGATGCCGTCGTAGTCGCCGATGCGCTGCTCGAGCTCGGCGCGGTTCCAGCCGACGCCGAGGTCGACGTCGAAGTGCTCGCGCAGCAGGTCGATCCCGGACTCGCCGATCTTCTCGGCGACCAGGACCCGCGTCCGCCGGTTTCCGCCGTTGGACCCGGTCACCCCTGCTCCAGGACCCAGTCGATGCAGGCCGTCAGCGCTTCCACGTCGGCCGGGTCGGTCGCCGGGAACATCGCGACCCGCAGCTGGTTGCGCCCCAGCTTGCGGTAGGGCTCGACGTCGACGATCCCGTTGACGCGCAGCGTCGCTGCCAGCCCGGCCGCATCGACATCATCGTCGAAGTCGATGGTGCCGACGACGAGCGAGCGCTTGGCCGGGTCGGCGACGAAGGGAGTGGCGTGGTCGTGGCCCTCGGCCCACTCGTAGAGATGGGTGCTGGAGGCGGTGGTCCGGGCGGCCATGGCATCCAGACCACCCTCGCCCAGCATCCAGTCGAGCTGGTCGGCGAGGAGGAGCAGGGTGACGATCGCCGGCGTGTTGTACGTCTGATCCTTGAGCGAGTTCTCGCGCGCGATCGGCAGCGACAGGAAGTCCGGGACCCACCGCCCGTCGTCGAGCGCCACCACCTCGTCGAGGCGCTCGAGCGCGGCCGGGCTCATGGCCGCCAACCACAGGCCGCCATCCGAGGCAAACCCCTTCTGGGGCGCGAAGTAGTAGACGTCGGCCTGGTCGATGTCGACCGGCAGGCCGCCCGCGCCCGACGTGGCGTCGATCAGCACCAGCGCGCCGTCGGCCGTGGCCGGACGGACGACCGGGACCATGACGCCGGTCGATGTCTCGTTGTGCGCCCAGGCGATCACGTCGAATTCAGGGTGGTCGACCGGCGCCGCCGGGTCCGGCGCGTCGCCGGGCTCAGCCTCGACGACGATGGGGTTGCGCAGGAACGGAGCGCCGCGCGTGCACGCCGCAAACTTCGAGGAGAACTCCCCGTAGGCCAGGTGCAGGGCGCGCTCGCGCACCAGGCAGCAGGTGGCGGCGTCCCAGAACGCGGTCGTGCCGCCGTTGCCGAGGATGACCTGGTAGCCGTCCGGCAGGCGCAGCAGCTCGGCGATCCCGGTGCGGACGCGGCCGACGAGCTCCCTGACCGGCTTCTGGCGGTGCGAGGTGCCGATGACCGCCGCTCCGGGACCGGCGACGTGGTCCAGCTGCGCGCGGCGCACGCGGGAGGGCCCGGAGCCGAAGCGCCCGTCGGCGGGCTTGAGCTGGTCTGGGATCTTCAGATCGGTCGAGGCCTGGGCCATGTGCCCTCCGGGGGAGCAGCCGCCCCGCGGCTATTCCTCAAACTCGGTGTTGATCCAGTCCATGTGCGAGCGCAGCTCCTTGCCGACGACCTCGACCTGGTGCCCGGCCTGGTCGGCGCGCATGCGCTGGAAGTTCTCCTGGCCGGCCCGGTTCTCAGCGATCCACTCCCGGGCGAAGTCTCCCGACTGGATCTCCGCCAGCACCTTCTTCATGGCCGCGCGCGACTCCGGTCCGATGATCCGGCTGCCCCGGGTCATGTCGCCGTACTCGGCGGTGTTGGAGATCGAGTACCGCATGCCGGAGATCCCCTTCTCATACATGAGGTCGACGATCAGCTTGAGCTCGTGCAGGACCTCGAAGTAGGCGAGCCGGGGGTCGTACCCGGCCTCGGTCAGCGTCTCGTAGCCGGCCCGGACCAACTCGGTGACGCCGCCGCACAGAACGGCCTGCTCGCCGAACAGGTCGGTCTCGGTCTCGTCCTTGAACGTCGTCTCGATCACGCCGCCCCGCGTGCCGCCGATCCCCTTGGCGTAGGCGAGCGCGATCCCCAGCGCGTCGCCGGTCGCGTCCTGGTGGACCGCGACCAGGCACGGGACGCCGGAGCCCTCGAGGTACTGACGGCGCACCAGGTGGCCCGGACCCTTGGGAGCGACGAGCGCCACGTCGACATCCGGCGGGGGCACGATCTGCTCATAGTGGATCGAGAACCCGTGCCCAAACATGAGCATGTTGCCCGTGGCGATCCCGTCCTTGAGCCCGCTCTCCCAGATCTGGCCGTGGAGCTCGTCCGGAGCGAGCAGCATCACGATCTCGCCCTCGGAGGCGGCGTCGGCGGGCTCGAGGACCCTGAGGCCGTGGGCCTCGGCCTTGGCGATGCTCTTCGACCCGGCTCTGAGGCCGACGACGACGTCGACGCCGGAGTCCTTGAGGTTGAGCGCATGGGCATGGCCCTGAGAGCCGTAGCCGATGATGGCGACGGTCTTGCCGTCGAGCTTGTGGAGGTCAGCGTCGTCGTCGTAGAACATAGGGCCCGCAGGCTACATGGCCGCCGCCGTTCGCCGCTGCTCGGCCTCCGTCGCCGGCGCGCTATTTGCGGGGCGCCGGCCCGGAGGGAACGTACCCGGGCCGCGGCTTGACGATCGACCGCTTCGTGGCCAGCCCGCGGAGGTAAGCCGCCCCCCAGCTCACGTGCATGACCGGCAGGATGATCGGCAGGAAGGCGGCATGGCGCCGCGGACGAGCGGTGGCGGCCGTCAGCAGCACGGCCGCGGCGTAGACGCCGAGCGCGGCGCGAGCCGGCCGGGACAGCCTCGGGATCGGTGTGACGGCGGCGGCCAGCGTCAGGACGAGCGCCGGACACAGGGCGTGGCTGCGACGCACCGAGTTGGGATGCAGGCGAGCGGTGCGGCCCCGGGCCTGTCCATAGCGCCAATACTGGACCCACAGCGACCGCAGGCTGTTGCGTGGGGTGTACTCCGCGGCCATCTGGGGGATGAGCAGCAGCCGGCCGCCGCTCTCCCGGATCCGGGCGGCCAGCTCGCTGTCCTCGTTGGGATAGGCCAGCTCGTCCCAGCCGCCCAGGCCCAGCAGCGTGTCGCGCCGCCACATGCCGGTGAACCCGGAATCGGTCTCGGCCTCGCTCTCGATCGCGCGCCGGAAGTTCGACCCCCCCATGCCGAGCTTGGTGTTGATGGCGGTGGCCACCCGGGCCGACCAGGGATCCCGCCCCACGGCGATCTGCGGTCCGCTCACCGCGGCGGCGTCGCCCCGCCGCAGGCGCTCGACGGCGACCTTGAGATAGTCAGGGGGGTACAGCGCGTGGGCGTCCATCCGAGCCACGAACACGCCACGAGCCTGGGCCAAGCCGACGTTCAGACCGGCCGACGTGACCCGGCCCGGGTTGTCCAGCACGTGGATGCGCGGATCCTCCTGCGCCGCCCGCTCCAGGATCGCCCGGGTGTCGTCCGTCGACTCGCCGTCGGCGAACAGGAACTCGATCTCGCCTCCCGGGTCCTCCTGCTCCTGGAAGCGCCGGAGCACCTCGTCAAGTCCGCGGGATTCGTTGAGCACCGGGGTGAGGACGCTCACGAGAACCGGGCGGGTCCCGGTGGACTGATCTGACACTGCGTTCTGGGTCATCTCACCGGGCGGCTCGGCCATTCTACTCCGGTTATCGGCACAAAAGGCCGAGGCCGAGACCCGGCAAGGTCGCGGGGACGGCCGGCGGCCGGCGGTCCGAGCCGGCGGGCCCTCGCCCGCCGGCTCGGCGCACCCGGATCGGTTTCTACTGACCGCCGAAGCGCTGCTGGAGCGCCGTCACGTCATTGACGTACTGCTGCGTGGCCGGGAGGATCCCGTGGGCCTGGATCGAGGGCAGTCCCTGGTAGTAGGCGGCCGCCGCCATCGCTGTGTTGCCACCCGTCTGATTGAGCAGCGAATGAAGCAGCAGCGTGCCCGCCCGCACGTTGTCGGCCGCCGAGGCCGGCGAGAGCGGCGGCGGACCGGCGAGATTCTGCCCGATGAAGTTCCACGTGCCGGGCTCGATCTGCATGACGCCGACCGCGCCCGTCGTCGACACCTCGTTGTTGTTGAAGCCGCTCTCCTGGTAGCCGATGGCCTCGGCCAGCGAAGCCGGAACGCCGTTGGCGGCGGCGATGGATCCGACCTCCGACGGGCTGATGAACTCAGACGTCGGCTGAGCCCCGGAGGAGCCGGAGGCGGACGAGGTCGGCTGGCCGACGGCCGGCGTCGAGACGAACTGCGTGGTGCCGCCGCTCGACGCGTTCTCGTCCGGCGCCTCCGCCGAACCGCCGGAGACGCTGAGCATGCTGCCGGGCAGGAGCACGCCGTCGGGGCTGAGCCCGTTGGCGGCGGCGAGCTGATCGACGGTGACGCCGTAGCGAGCGGCGATCGCCGACAGGGTGTCGCCCGGCTGGACGACGTAGCCGCCTCCGGTCGAGCCCTCCGACGGCGTGGTCGACACATACGAGGCCGACGGCGAGCCCGCCTGGCTCGACGCGTCCGCCGCGGTCGCCCCGGCGGTCTGCGGCGGGATAGCCAGTGACGTGCCGGCGATCAGCGGCGCGTCCGGCGAGATGCCGTTCGCCCCCGCCAGCTGATCGACGGAGAGACCGTCGGTGGCCGCCACCGACGACAGGGACTCGCCGGGCCCGACGACGTGCATGAACGAGGCCGAGGCGGTGGCGGGAGCGAAGAGCGCCGCCGCGACCACCGTGCTGACAAACAATTTCCAGGTGCGCATGGCGCGACAGTGTTCCCCGTCGCCGACGCGCAGAGAACAGCTGCAAGGGGGTTTTCAGGGTGCAAGAAGGCTGTCAGGCGATGGCGCGTGCCACCAGCGAGCTGCCGGGCAGTGACAGCGACCCGTCGGCGGCCGTGAACGGCTGGGCTTCGACCGCGATCCGGGCCATGACCGCGGCCTGGTCCTCTGAGCTCAGCCCGTGGTAGACCGGGCCGCCCGTGGGCGACAGCTCAAACGTGTCGGCCACGAACCGGCCGACCCCCGGGTAGCGCCGCTCGAGCGTGACCGGGGACACGGACACGTCGGTGAAGCCCGCGTCCGCCAGCAACTCGGACAGCCGCCCCTCCCCCGCCAGGGTGAACATGCCGGGCGCCTGAGGGTCCGGCGGCGGCATGTGGCCGAGCTCCACCATCACGCCGCTGGGGATCGTCGTCCACGGGTTCCGGTCCGGGTCGTCCCAGACCGCAAGGGCGGCCCGGCCGCCCGGCGCCAGGACCCGGCGGATCTCGCGCGCGGCGGCCTCGGGATCGACCGTGAGCATGATCCCCCACCGGCACAGGACCGCATCGACGCTCGCCGTTGGCAGGTCGATCCACTCCAGCTCCAGCTGGCGAAACTCGACGTTGTCGACTCCCAGCTCGCGGGCCCGCCCGCGAGCGACGTCCAGCATCGCCTCGGCGCCGTCACTGGAGATCAGGGTGGCCGGCGCGATCAGCTCGGCCGCCATCAGGCCGGTGTCGCCGGGACCGGCGGCCAGCTCCAGTAACCGGACGCCTGACTTCAGCTCCAGGGTGTCGATCATCGCCCGGGAGACGGGCATCCCCCATTCGCGTACCTGCGCAGCGAGCCGGCCCCAGCCGACGGCGGCGGTCTCCCACGACTCGCGGCTGCCCGCGCGCTCCTCCTCAGGATCGAACGAGCTCACCGGCGCAGCCTATCCGGCCGGCCCGTCCCGGTCCGACGTGGTGAGGCGGCGGGTCAGCTCGCCGAACGCCTCCTCGATCTGCGCGCTCATCCGCTGTCCGAAGATCGCCAGCAACGCCTCGGTGGCCAACGGGCGCAGCCGTTCGATCGTCTCGTCGATCTCGGTCCACTGCTCGGTCGGCATCCCGGCCCGCTGAAAAGGCTCCCATACCTCGCACATGAACAGAGCGACGAACGCGGCGGACACCGCGTCGCAGTGGAGCTCCACCTGCTTGAACACCGAGAGCGCACCGTCGAGTGACACGCCGCGGGCAACGACCTGCTCGGCCACCGACAGAAGTGACGGGCTGGGAACCTCATAGCGCCCGTCGCCGACGGCGACGATCACGCCGAGGGTCTCGGCCCGGGCCAGCACGTCCGGCGCCTGCTCGGCGCTGACGCGGAACCGCTGCCCCAGCTCGGCGACCGTCAGCGTCTGGGGCTCCTCGGCGTTCGGCGGGGTGGTGAGCGCGCGCCGGAAGCGGGCCAGCCGCTGCGCCGTCCCCTGGCCGTCGTCGAGCAACCGCTTGATGCCGGTCAGGTTGAACCCGTCCTCCTGGAGGTCGCGGATCAGCTTCAGCTGGGCGACGTGCTCCGGCCCGTAGTAGCCGACCCGCTGGCGTACCTCCGGCGGATCGAGCAGGCCCCGCGCCTGATGGGCGCGGATGTTGCGGACCGTCATCCCCGTCTCGGCGGCCAGCTGCTCGATGGTCAGCGCTGCGGTGCTCATGTCTCGATCATACGACGGCGAACGATGTGACACCGGCTGATGTCACATTGGCCCCTTTTCGACGCGGGGACGCGCAGGCCTTCCGTGTGTTGCGGAGCCGGGCGACGGAGCGCCTACGGCTGGCATTGAAGATGCTCGACCCGGCCCGCCGGGGTGACCCCCTCTGATATTGCCCGTCGTAGCCGTCCCGGCCCCGGGCCGCGCTCCGGGTCACGCCAACTCGCGCCGCAGCAGCTTGCCGGTCACCGACCGCGGCAGGCGCTTCACCATCTCGACCCGCTTGGGGACCTTGAACGACGCCAGGCGGCCGGCGCAGTGGGCGCGGAGCTCGTCGGAGCTGACCGGCACGCCGTCGGAGAGGACGACGTGGGCGATAACTGCCTCCCCCCACTCCTCGTCCGGGCGGCCGAACACGGCGGCGTCCGCCACGCCGGGATACTCGAGCAGCACCGCCTCCACCTCGGCCGGCGCGACGTTCTCGCCGCCGGTGACGATCGTGTCGGCCTTACGGCCGTCGATGACGAGGCGACCGGCTTCGTCGAAGCGGCCGAGGTCGCCGGTGTGCAGCCACCCGTCCGGTCCGACCGCGCCCGCGGACACCGTCCGGCCACGGACGAGCACTTCCCCGTCCCCGGCGAGTTGCAACTCGGTCCCCAGGAGCGGCACCCCGTCGGTGGCGATCTGCGAGCAGGCCTCCGTCATCCCGTACGAGGGCGCGACGCTCACCCCCGCCTCGGCGGCCCGGCGCAGCAGCGCCGGGGCGATCGGCCCGCCGCCGAGCAGGACGCGGCGCAGCGCCGGCGGCTCGCGCAGACCGGCGTCGAGCAGCCGCGCCAGCATCGTCGGCACCAGCGACACGAGGGTCACCTGCTCCTCGGGGTCCATGAGCGCAGCGAGCGCCCGCTCGGTGTCGAACCGGTCCTGGAGGACGACCGTCGTGCCGTAGATCGACGAGCGGATCTGGATGGACAGGCCGCCGACGTGAGCCAGCGGCATCGGACACAGCCAGCGCTCCGCCGGGTCGAGCCCCAGCGCCAGCGCCGAGCCGATCGCGTTCCACAGCCAGTTGTCGTAGCTGAGCGGCACCGGCTTGGGCCCGGCCGTCGTCCCGGACGTGAACATCAGCGTGGCCGTCGCGTCGCCCTCGACGTCGAGCGGCTCCGGCGCCGGGCCGGCCGGCCCTCCGCCGGGCAGCTCGGAGAGCACCAGGGCTGCCCCCTGGGTCCGCAGCGCCCGCTCGCTCTCGCGCAGGCGCAGGTCGATCGGCACGGCCACGGCGCCGAGCAGCAGGCAGCCGTGGAGCGCGGCGACGAGCTGCTCGCTCGGCACGGCCAGGGCCACGCGGTCGCCGGGCCGGACGCCGCGCTCGGCCAGGGCGCCCGCCACGTCGCGGGCGCGGGCCAGCAGGCCGGCGTAGGTCAGGTCCGACGAGCCGCTGCGGAGCGCCGTACGGTCACCCCGCAGACGGGCCGCGCGCGCAAGCCACGCCTCCACCCCGGTCGCCGCCTACGACTCGGAGCGAAGCGTCGCCAGCCGCCGGGGCGGACGGGCCTCAATCCGGTGACCGGGAGCCGGGGGTGGCTCGGCCGCCCGCACGGCGGACTGCTCTCCGTGACGCCGTGGCCGGCGGACCTTGAGCTCCTCGGCCAGGAAGTACGAGCCGATGACGAGCACAGCGGCCGCCACCTGGGCCACGATCGTCTGCACGTTTCCGAAGATCGAGAACCACAGGCTCATCCAGCCCGGGACCGCGATGCCGACGGGGGTGGTGCCGATCCAGCCGGCCTGCTGGAGCTCCTGGACGGACTCGCCGACCATCACCAGCAGCACGACGCCGAGCAGGACCCCGGTGGCGACGAGCATCCGCTTGTACGGCAACCGGCGCTGGAGGCCGAACGTGACCCAGCCGATGACGGCCACGAAGGCCAGGCCGAGAGCGACGCCCTCCAGCACCGTCCCCGCGCCGTAGCGCAGGCGCAGGTTCTGCAGGAACAGGACGACCTCGAACCCCTCGCGGTAGACCGAGGTGAAGCCAAGGAGGGCCAGCCCCAGCATGGTCCGCTGCGCGCTGACCGAGCCGGCCGCGCCCATCAGCTCCCTGCGGCGCTTGTTGTGGCTGGAGATCCATCCGGTCCAGTAGACCTTGTGAAAGAACCAGTTCATGACCACCAGCAGCACGGCGATCGCCAGCAGCCCGGTGGCCGCCTGCAGGTCGAGGCTGCCGTGGCCGACCGCGTCGGTGATCGCGATCGCCACAAACCAGGTCCCCACCGCCGCCCCCAGCGCGCCGGCGCCGCCGAGCGCCAGCGGCCGGCGATACGCGCTGTTGCCGCCGCGCATGCTGGCGGTCAGGACCGCCAGGACGAGGATGCACTCCAGCCCCTCGCGCAGGACGAGAATGCCGCTGTCGACGACGACCGCCGCGTGGCTGAGGTGCTCGGCCGGATTCGTCGGATCCGGGGTCCCGCCGCCGGCGCTCAGCAACTGCCAGACGAGCAGGCCGGCCGCGGCGACCGCGAGGGCACACCAGCCGAGCCGTTTGGAGGTCAGGCCGACCATTAGGGGAACCTAACGAAGCTCACCCACCGCATCTTAGGGCACCCTAACCAGCGCTGCCTCGCGACCCTGCCATAGAGTCCTGAGCTTCCCCCCGTGAAGGACAGGAGCAATCAGTGAGCACAGCCTGGCAGCCGGCCGGCGACTACACCGACATCCGCTACGAGCTGTCGACCGGCGACGACGCCGGGATCGCCAAGATCACCATCAGCCGGCCGGAGGTCCGCAACGCGTTCCGCCCCGAGACCGTGATCGAGCTCTCCGACGCGTTCGAGCGCGCGCGTGAGGATCAGAGCGTCGGTGTGGTCATCCTCACCGGAGAGGGACCGGACGCGTTCTGCTCAGGCGGCGACCAGCGGGTACGCGGCGGCCGTGGCGGCTACGTGACCGGCGCGGATCCGGCGAACGCGGGGGCGCAGACCGCAGTCGGCCGCTTCCATGTCACCGACCTGCACATCCAGATCCGGCGGATGCCCAAGCCGGTGGTGGCGATGGTCGCCGGCTACGCGGTCGGCGGCGGCCACGTCCTCCACGTCGTGTGCGACCTGACGATCGCCGCCGGCAACGCCCGGTTCGGCCAGAGCGGCCCCAAGGTGGGGTCGTTCGACGGCGGGTTCGGCGCCAGCGTGCTCTCGCGGCTGGTCGGACCCAAGAAGGCGAAGGAGATCTGGTTCCTGTGCCGCCAGTACGACGCCCAGCAGGCGCTGGAGATGGGCCTGATCAACGCGGTCGTCCCGCTCGAGCGCCTGGAGGAGGAGACCGTTCGGTGGTGCCGGGAGATGCTGGCCATGTCGCCGTTCGCCCTGCGGATGCTCAAGGCCAGCTTCAACGCCGACGAGGACGGGTTGGCGGGCATCCAGCAGCTGGCCCACGACGCCAATCTCCTCTTCTACATGAGCGACGAGGCCCAGGAGGGGCGCGACGCCTATCTGCAAAAGCGCCGGCCGGACTTCTCCAAGTTCCCCCGCCGGGCGTGACGGCCACGGCCACGGCCACGGCGACGAGGACGCAGACGGTGAGCGGGATGCGGATCTGGTTGATGGCCTCGCGGCCGCGGACGCTGCCCGCGGCCGTGGCGCCCGTGCTCGTCGGCACCGCGTTCGCGGGGTTCGAGCACATCTTTCATCCGCTGCGCTTCCTGGCCGCGCTGCTCGGCGCGCTCTTCATCCAGGTCGGCACAAACCTGTCAAACGACTACTCCGACGCCCGGCGCGGAGCCGACGCCGACGACCGCCTGGGGCCGGTACGGGTGACCGCCGGCGGCCTCGTCCCGCCCCGCCAGGTGCTGATCGCCACGTACGTGTCATTCGGCCTGGCCGTGCTGTTCGGCATCTATCTCATCATCGTCGCCGGCTGGGTGCTCCTGGTCATCGGCGCCGCCTCGATCCTGGCCGGTGTGGCCTACACCGGCGGGCCGCGACCGTACGGCTACGAGGGCCTCGGCGAGGTGTTCGTGTTCCTGTTCTTCGGCATCGTTGCCGTCACCGGCTCCTACTACGTCCAGACCACGCACCTCAACTGGGAGGCATTTGCCCTCGCCGTCCCGGTCGGACTGCTCGCCTCTGCGATCCTCGTCGTCAACAATATCCGCGACATCGACTCCGATCGCCGCGCCGGGAAGCGGACGCTGGCCGTCAAGCTGGGACGGCGCCGGACCCGCGTCATGTTCGCCGTCATCGTGTACGTCGCGTTCCTGCTGACGCCGGTCACGTGGCTGTTCGGCCCCACCACCGCCTGGATGCTGCTTCCCTGGCTGACGCTCCCGCTCGCCGCACCGCTGGTGCGCGTCGTCCACAACCGCACCGACGGGCCGTCGCTCAACGCCGCCCTGGCCCAGAGCGGCATGCTCCAGCTGACGTTCTGCATGCTGCTGTCCGCCGGGCTGCTGCTCAGCCGGTGAACCTCAGCGCCCGCACCGTCACCACAGCGCTGCGGGCCCCGTTTGTGGCCGGTCACGGGACGGTGACCGACCGCGAGCTGGTGCTGGTGACCCTGGAGGCGGCCGACGGCCAGGTCGGCCACGGCGAGGCGGCGCCGCTCCCCTCCTATGACGGGGTGTTGGCCGGGGAGGTCATCGCCGCGCTCGATGCCTGCCGCCCGGTGCTCGCCGACTACCGGGATGCGGCGCCGATCGCCGACGTTCTGGCCCGGTGCGGCGAGGTCACGGTCCTGTCCCAGGCGCTGGCGGCGATCGACCTCGCGCTCTGGGACCTGGCCGGCCGGCGCACGCGCGAGCCGGTCTGGCGGCTGCTGGGAGCGGGCGCCCCGGCACCGGTCGCCGTCAACTACACGATCGCGGCCGCCGACCGGTCCGGGGCCGCCCAGGAGGCCGCCCAGGCCCGGGTCGACGGTTTCACCACGGTCAAGGTCAAGGTGGCGATCGGCGACGACGCCGGGCGGCTGGCCGCAGTGCGGGCGTTTGCCGGACCGCACATGGCGATCCGAATCGACGCCAACGGCGCCTGGTCACCGGCCGAGGCGCTGGCCACGCTCGAGGTGCTCGAGCCGGTGGGGATCGAGCTGTGCGAGGAGCCGGTCGCCGGGCTCGAAGCGATCCGTGCGCTCCGGCCGGTCACCGGCATTCCCCTGGCGCTCGACGAGTCTGCGGACGACCCGCAGGCCCTGATCGCCCCGCCGGCGGCTGATCTCGTCTGTCTCAAGCTCGCCCGCTGCGGCGGGATCACGGGAACGATTCAAACCGCCGAGCGGGCCCGCGCCGCGGGTTACGGGGTCTATCTGGCCTCGACGCTCGACGGGCCGCTGGGCATCGCGGGGGCGCTCCACGCCGCCGCCGTCATCCGGCCGGAGCGGGCGAGCGGGCTGGCGACCCTGGCGCTGTTTCACGCGCGCGCGGACCCCCTCCCGCCGCTGCGCGGCGTCATGAGCGCGCCGTCCACCCCCGGCCTGGGCGAGGAGCTGATCGGCTGGTACGGACGATGATGCCGGCGACTGAGAGCGGGTGCTCGAGATGGACGGCGTGCCCCGCCCCCGGGACCACGTGGACCCGCGCATCCGGGAGCGCAGCGGCCATCCGCTCGGCCACCCCGCGGAACTTCTCATCCCGTTCCCCCACTACCAGCTCCACCGGGATCGTCACCTCGCCGAGCCGCTCCCACAGCGACGGCAGCGCCCCGGTGCCAAGGCCGCGCAGCGCGGCGGCCAGGCCGGCCGGAGTGCTGCGCAGCCGCTGGGCGGTGACCGCGGCCCGCACCGCCGGAGGCTGGCCGGCCAGCACCGGCGTCTGCGCCCAGCGCTCCGCGAATACCTCGATCGTCATCTCCTCCACCTCATCGGCCAGCGCCTCGTCGGCCGCGCGCCGCGCCGCGCGCTCGGCCGGATCGGCCAGCCCCGGGCTGGCGCCGATCAGGATCAGCCGGCGCACGCGGTCTGGGAATGCGAACGCCGCATGCAGCGCGAGGCGGCCGCCCATCGAATAGCCGGCCAGGTCAAACGTCCCCGGCGCCAGGGCGCCCACATCGTCGATCACCGCCGGCAGCGCGACCGGCCGCGCGTCGCTTGCCGTGCCGTGACCGCGGAGGTCAGGAGCCAGCGGTCGATAGCTTTCCGGGAGCGCCGCCACCACGGGATCCCAGCTCGCGCCCGTGTTCGTGAACCCGTGGAGGAGGACGAGCGTGCGCGCCATCACCGCCAGATCATGACCACAACCGACACCTACCTGCTGCTGCGCGCCTTCTGCGAGGAGCTTGGGCGCTGCGGTCTGCAACACGCCTGCACCTCGCCCGGATCGCGCAACACGCCGATCCTCCTCTCGCTCGTTCGCGAGCCGCGGATCCGCTGCTGGTCGCACCTCGACGAGCGCAGTGCCGGCTTCTTCGCCGTCGGCGCGGCGAAGGCCGGCGGCCGCCCGGTCGCCGTCACGTGCACCTCGGGCACCGCCGCCGCCAACTACCTCCCGGCGGTCGTCGAGGCCCATCACGCGCGGGTGCCGCTGATCGTGCTGAGCGCCGACCGGCCTCCGGAGCTGCGCGAGGTGGGGGCCGGGCAGGCGATCGACCAGGTCAAGCTCTACGGCGACGCCGTCAAGTGGTTCTTCGAGGTCGGCGTCGACCGGGCGACCGAGGACACGCTGCGGTGGGTGCGGGAGCTGGCCTGCCGGACGTACTGGACGGCGTGCACCGGCCGGCCTGGCCCCGTCCACCTCAATTTCCCGCTGCGCGAGCCTCTGGTGCTCGCTGAGCCGCTCCCCTCTGACCCGGTTCCCGGCCGGGGCGACGGCCGGCCGTGGACGAGCTTCGCCACCCCGCCTCCCGTGCCGTCCGCGACCGCGCCGGACCTGGTGCCCCGCGGCGTCGTCATCGCGGGCCGCGACGAGCGCGGCCCGGACCTCGCCGCGGCCCTGCAGGAGTTCGCCGCGGCGACCGGGTACCCACTGCTCGCCGATCCCCTGTCCGGGGCGCGCGGCGGGCCGGCGGCGATCGCCGGCTACGACCTGCTCCTGCGCGATGAGTCGTTCCGCCGGCGGATGCGCCCCCAGCTGGTCGTCCGCTGCGGGGACCTGCCCACCTCCAAGCCCCTCCGCACCTGGCTTCAGTCGCTCCCCGCCGACGTCATCCAGGTCGCTCTCGACGCCGAGTCGGCGTGGCAGGATCCGGCGGGCGTGATCAGCCAGGTCCTGGCCGCCGACCCCGTCTCGACGCTGCGGGCCTGGACCCCCCCGGTGACGCTGCCCGCCGACTGGCTCGATGCCTGGCGGCAGGCCGACGCCGCGATCGCCGACGTGATGCATCGGGAGCTCGGCCCACATCTGTCCGAACCGCTGGTCGCCCGGCTGATGGGCGAGGCGCTTCCGGACGGGGCGACCCTCGTCGTCGCGTCGTCGATGCCGATTCGCGACGTCGAGCTGTATCTCGGTGCCGATCAGCACCTCGGCCGGGTGCTGGCCAACCGGGGAGCCAACGGAATCGACGGCACCGTCTCGACCGCGTACGGGGTGGCGGCCGTGTCTGAGACCCCGGTCACGCTGCTCATCGGCGACGTCGCGCTCGCCCATGACATCGGCGGGCTGCTGGCCGCCGGGCGACTGGGGCTGGAACTGACGATCGTGCTGCTCAACAACGACGGCGGGGGAATCTTCCACTTCCTGCCGGTCAGCGGGGAGACCGACGCGTTCGAGGAGCACGTCGCCACCCCCCACCATCTCGACTTCGAGCAGGCGGCCAGGCTGTATGGCCTCGGCTACGAGCGGGTGACGCTGGAGGACGAGCTCCGCGCCGCGCTTGGCGCCGAGCACCCGCCGGGGCAATCACGGCTGATCGAGATCCGGACCGACCGCGCCGCAAATCTCGACCTGCACCGCCGCATCGCCGAGGCGGGGCTGCGCGCCGTCGATGAGGTCAGCCTGCCAACGCCGGCAGCATGACCTGGAGCTTGACCTCCGTCTCGGCCAGCTCGGCGGCCGGGTCCGAGTCCCGGACGATCCCGGACCCCGCATAGCAGCGGGCGACCGCGCCACGCAGCAGCGCGCAGCGCAGCGCCACGCAGAACTCCCCGTCGCCAGAGGCGTCGGTCCAGCCCACCGGCCCGGCATACCAGCCGCGGTCGAAGCCCTCCAGTGCGGGGATCACGCTCAGCGCCGAGGCGGGCTCGGCGCCAACCGCCGGGGTCGGATGCAGCCGGCCAACCAGCTCGATGGCTCCGATCGGCGACGCCAGCTGGGCCCGGATCGGAGCGGCCAGGTGCTGGATGTTGGCCACCTTGACGACGACGGGCTCCGGCGCGGCCGTCACCCACACCGAGACCGGCTGGAGCGTGCGGGCGATGCGCCGGGCGACGATCGCATTCTCCTCGCGGTCCTTGTCGGAGCGCAGCAGCTGCTCGCCGAGGTGGTCGTCGACCGCCGGGTCGGCGCTGCGCCGGGTCGAGCCGGCCAGGGCGACGGTGCTCGCCCGCTGACCCTCGCGGCGCACGAGCAGCTCCGGGGTGGCGCCGATGAATGTCGCATCCTGCCGGCCGACGGCATAGATGAACGAGGTCGGAAACGCCTGGCGCAGGAGGCCCAGCACGGCGGCCGGGTCATGGGCCACCGGCGCGTGGACCTCGACCTCGCGCGCCAGCACGACCTTCTCGAATTCATCGGCGGTGATCCGCTGCACCGCGCGGGCGACCGCCTCCTCGTAGTGGACCGGCGGCATGGGGCTGATCACCTCATACGTGCCGACCGGGACGGGATCCAGCAGCGGGAGCGGGCCTGCGCGCAGCTCGCCCAGTCGCCGGTCGACGCGCTCGACCGCGTCGCCGGGCGTGTCGTCGGGCCCGACGGCGACATTGACGGTCAGCCGCGTCTCTCCGCCGCGCCGCGCCAGCGACACCTCCGGCACGATGAGCGACGCTGGGGCGAACCCCGCCCAGGCCGGCGAGCCCCCGCCGGACGGGGCGAACGCGAAGCCGCCCAGAGCCACCAGCCCTGACCCGCCGGGGCCGTCGGTCTCGTCGGCGAGCGCGTCGCGTGCCACCGCGCGCCAGCGGGCCGCCACCTGGGCGAACCGGTCCGCGCCGTCGGCCTCCAGCGCCAGCACCCGGCCGAGCGCCGCCACCGCCGTCCCGCCGCGGTCCGGCTGCTCGAAGCAGAACCACGGCTCGTCCGGCCGGCGGGAGGCGGCCACCATCGCGCTGGGATCCACATCGCCGACCGGTGCCGTCACGCTGACCAGGGTGGGCGCGCCGGCGGCGCGTGGACGCGGCCGGGCCGCCCTCAGCCTCCGCTCCAGCCGGCGCCGGCTCGCGGCATCGAGCCAGGGCTGAGAGCGAGACGTTGCGGTGACCGTGCCCATCGCTTCCAGGCTACCCGGTCGCGCCCGGGAACGGCACACGCTGGTGACGCCCACCCAGAGCCGTGACGAACGTGTTGACGACGGTGAGCGCCCGTTTAGCGTTTGACGTGTAGCGACGGAACCGCGGTCATCACCCGCCGAGTCTCCCTAGACTCGAGGGATGGGTAACCCCGTGTTCACGGGCCAGGGACATTTCTCGCACATCAACCTCCAGCTGCGCGAGGCGCTTCAGCGCGAACTGGGACCGATGAGCTGGTATGACGCCCACCGCGTGCTCGACACGCCCGCCGGCCTGGCGCTGGGCCTCCCGGCCGCGGCGACGCGCCGTCCGGAGTTCATCCTGAGGCCGCGGCGCCTCAACCAGGCCCGGATCAAGACGACACCCACATTTGATCTGATGTCAAGTGCAGTGACGCGGTATGCCCGGCAGATCGACGCTCCGTACGTCTTTCAGACACAAGGACTGTTCAATGCCCACGTCGAGGGGCGGCCGCTGTTCGTCTACACCGACTACACGGAGCGAGCGAACCTGCGCGGCAACGCACGCCATCGCCTGATGCCCGCCCGGTGGCTCCGCCGTGAGTTGACACTGTACGAGAACGCCGAGCTGATCTTCGCCGCCAGTTCGACCACCTACGAGTCACTGATCAATGATTACGGGGTGGCTCCGGACAAGGTGATCCTGACACACACCGGCATCAACGTGGAACCGCCACAATCGGCACCTGAGCGTTCCGAGAGCGCTTTCGACATCCTGTTCGTGGGCCGGGACTGGGAACGAAAGGGCGGACCCGATCTCCTGCAAGCCTTCGATCGAGTGCGCTCCCGGGTCCCGTCCGCGACGCTGACGGTCGTTGGGTGCATGCCCGGCCCTCATCCTCCGGCCGGGGTCCGGTACGTGGGCCAGGTGGCCCCCCGGAAGCTGCCCGCATATCTCGCGGCGGCGTCGGTGTTCTGCCTCCCGGCGCATCACGAGCCCGCGGGCATCGCCTACTCCGATGCGTCGGCGTGGGGTCTGCCCGTCGTCGCCACCACCGCCGGCGACATCGCCGACCGGGTCCTGGACGGGCGAACCGGTGTGCTGGTGCCCCCCGGCGACGTCGACGCGCTCGTCGACGCGCTGCTGCGCCTCGCGCTCGAGCCAGCTCTCTGCCGGGACCTCGGGCGGGCCGGACGGGACCACACGCTCGCCAGCTTCACGTGGCCCCGCGTCGCCGCGGAGATCGCGGCCGTGATGCGCCCGCGACTGGGGCTCGGCGCCCGGTCGCCGGAGCGCCGCCGTCAGTCCGCGGGGACGGGGTAGCCGTGCGCTTGCAGCGTCGGCGCGATCGCCTCGGTCATCCGGGCCAGCTCGCCCGGGTCCAGATCACGGCGAAACGCGTCGACGCGTGACGTGCTCAGCCGATGCCGGGCGAGGCCCCGCTCGAACTCGTCGTCCCATTCCAGTCCGCAGAAGCCGAGCATCGCGGCAAAGGCCTCGCGCGGTTGCCCGGTGATGTCCTCGTAGCGGATCTCCAGCCACTGGTCGTCAGGCAGCTCGGCGCGCGCGCGGTCAAACGCATCGATGAGCACTCGCCACAGCAACGCGGCGAGCACCCCAAACGATCGGTCGGCGTTCTCCCACTGCGCCGCCAGGTCCGGGGGCAGGGGTCCCCACTGCCACCGCTCCGGCCCGCCGTATCCCAGCCACCACGGCATCTGCAGCCATGAGTTGGCGACCGCCCGGCCGTCTCGTACCACATGGATGAAGCGTGCCGTGGGAAACACCTGGTGGAGAAACGAGGCCCGCGGCCATCCGGTGAACTTGTGGAGGAACGTCCGGGTGTGGTGAGCCGCCGCTCGCTCGGCGAAGAACGCGTCGAGCCGGCCGGCCAGCCACGGGCTGGCATCGCTGGCCTGGAGGTCGCGAAACGGCGAGCTGAGAATCGGAGACACCTCTCGGCTCAGGGTGTGGTAGGCCTCGGAGGGGGCGAGCTTTCCGAACCGGTTGTCCGCGACCCCGGTGGGGAGCCGGCGGTACAGCCAGCTGTTGAACCGCGTGGCGCCGGTCGGCAGCTGCAGTCGATCGTCGAGATTGGAGATGAACCCCACGTCAGGATGACGGCAGAGGATCTCCTCGGTGAGCGTCGAGCCGCACCGTCCCGTTCCGAGTACGAAGACGTATGGAGGAGTGCTGGACATTGATCGGCGGGAACCCTACCAGTGGGTACGGTGGGCCGACCGTCGCGGGTAGGGCGGGCCGACCGTCGCCCGGGCTGGACATTGTTGATCGATACGGTTTAAGATGGCGGGCGTCACTGACGACGGAGGGGCCGCAGCTTGCACATTGACCCGTACATCGTGTTGGGGGCCGCCACGATCGGTCTGCTGGTGGGCATGACCGGCGCCGGCGGAGGCGCGCTGATGACGCCGATGCTGATCCTCCTGTTCAGTGTCAAGCCGTCCACCGCGATCTCCAGCGACCTCGTCGCCGCCGTCCTGATGCGTCCGGTGGGGGCGGCGGTCCACATGCGGGCAAGAACCGTCAACTTCCGCCTCGTCGGGTGGCTGACCCTGGGGTCCGTTCCCGCCGCGTTCGCCGGGACCTACCTGCTGAGCCGGCTCGGCCACGGCCACGGCACGCAGCGCGCCATCACCCACCTGCTGGGGGCCGCGCTCCTGGTCGGCGCCGGCGCCATGGCGCTGCGCTTCCTCCTGGACCGCCGGAGCGGGCAGCAGCGCCTGGGGTTGGCGACCGCGGTCCTGGCGCGGCCGGCGGCCACGGTCGCCGTCGGCATGGCCGGCGGCCTGATCGTGGGGATGACCTCGGTCGGCTCCGGCTCGCTGATGATCGTCCTGCTGCTCTTCCTGTACCCCACCCTGAGCGCCAAGCAGCTCGTGGGGACGGACCTCACTCAGGCGGTCCCGCTCACGCTCGCCGCCGCGCTCGGCGCCCTGGCGTTCGGCCACGTCGAGATCGGTCTCACCGCATCGCTGATCATCGGCAGCGTCCCCGCTGTGCTGCTCGGCTCGCTGCTGTCCTCGCGGGTCTCGGACCGGTACCTGCGTCCGTCGATCGCGCTCGTGATCCTCGCCTCGGGGCTCAAGTACGTCGGGGTCGACACGCCGACGCTCGGCTGGGTCGTCTGCGCCGGGCTCGTCATGCTGGCGGCGGTGTGGATCGCGCCGGCCTCGCCCTGGCGCCTGCGTCGCCTCCGGGCGCGCGCGGCGGGCGCCATCCCGCGCAGCTGAGAACCGGGCTGACCGGTCCCTAGACGCCGCCCAGGGGGTCGAGAATGCCGCGATCCCTCAGGGCCGCCACCAGCATCTCGACCAGGTCACCGAGCTCGCGCTCAACCGGCCGGAGCTCGACGTCAGGCCGGCGCGGCTCCTCGTAGGGAGCATCGATGCCGGTGAACCCGGTGATCACGCCCTCCCGCGCCCGCGCGTAGAGACCCTTCGGATCGCGGCGCTCGCACTCGGACAGGGGCGTGTTGACGAACACCTCGAGGAAATCGATCCCGGACTCGGCATGGATGCGCCTGGCCTGCTCCCGGTCGGCGGCGTAGGGGCTGATCAGGCTGGCGATGGCGATGATGCCGGCATCCGCAAACAGGCGCGCCACCTCGGCGACGCGCCGGACGTTCTCCGCGCGGTCCTCGGCGGCGAACCCGAGGTCGCTGCAGAGTCCGTGGCGCAGGTTGTCGCCGTCCAGGAGGTAGGCGGGCTGACCCTCGCGGGCGATCCGCTCCTCCAGGGCGGCCGCGACCGTCGACTTGCCGGACGCGGACAGGCCGGTCAGCCACACGGTGGCTCCCCGGTGTTTGATCAGCTCCCATCGCGCGGGGCGGGTGAGCTTGCTCTGGTGCCAGGTGATCTGGCTGCGCGGATCGGCCTGGCTGATATGAGGCTCGATGATCATCCCGGCGCCGACTGTCTGGTTCGTCGCCTCGTCGATCAGGATGAAGCTGCCGGTGGCGCGGTTGCGACGGTACTCGTCGAAGATCAACGGGATGCTGGTGCGCAGCTTGACCCGCCCGATCTCGTTCAGGTCGAGGCGGTCGACGTCCTCGTCGCGATGCAGCGTGTTGACATCGATCTGGTACCGGAGCCGCTCGACGACGGCGCGCGCGCTCCGCGTGGTGTGCTTGATCGAGTAGCGGGTGCCCGCCGTCAAGGGACGCTCGGCCATCCAGCAGACGATCGCCTCCACGTCGCGATCGACGGTGGGACGGTTGTGCGGGCGGCAGATGACGTCCCCGCGGGAGATGTCGATGTCGTCCTCGAGCCGCAGCGTGACCGACATCGGCGCGAACGCCTCGTCTATCGGACCGTCCAGCGTGTCGATGGACGTGATCCGGGACTCGGCGCCCCCCGGAAGCACGACCACCGGATCGCCGGGGCGGAAGATCCCGGCGGCGATCTGCCCGGAGTACCCGCGGTAATCCGGGTCGTCGGCGGCGGCGCCCGGGCGGAGGACCCACTGAACCGGAAAGCGGCAGTCGATCAGATTGCGGTCGGAGGCGATGTGAACGTGCTCGAGGTGGTACAGGAGCGCCGATCCCTCGTACCACGGCATCTGCGACGAGCGTTCGACGACGTTGTCGCCGAGCAGAGCCGAGATGGGGATGAACGCCACGTCGGTGACCTCGAGCCGGGCGCCGAACTCCCGGAAATCCCGCTCGATGCCGTAGAACACCGCCTGGTCGTAGCCGACCAGGTCCATCTTGTTCACGCACACCACGAGATGGCGGATGCCCAGCAGCGAGGCGATGAAGGCGTGCCGGCGGGTCTGCTCGACGACGCCCTGGCGGGCATCGACGACGATCACCGCCAGATCGGCGGTGGAGGCGCCGGTCACCATGTTGCGCGTGTACTGCTCGTGGCCCGGGGTGTCGGCGATGATGAACTTCCGCAGCGCGGTCTGGAAGTAGCGGTAGGCGACATCGATGGTGATGCCCTGCTCGCGTTCCGCCCGCAGTCCGTCGGTCAGCAAAGAGAGGTCGATCGCCCCCGTCCCGCCCCGGCGCTCCGAGGTCGCCTGCAGGGCCTCGAGCTGGTCGGCCAGGATCAGCTTTGAGTCATAGAGGAGCCGGCCGATGAGCGTGCTCTTGCCGTCATCGACCGATCCGCTGATGACCAGCCGCAGGATCGCCCCCGTGTCGTTCTGCGCCGCAGCGGCATCGCCGTTCTCGATCGCTCGCATGACGGCCATCTAGAAGTACCCCTCCCGCTTGCGGTCTTCCATGGCCGCCTCGGTGGCCCGGTCGTCGGCCCGGGTCTCGCCCCGCTCGGTGATCTGGGTGGCCGCGATCTCGGCGACGACCTCGTGGAGCTGGGTCGCGACCGAGCGGACCGCGCCGGTGCACGTCATGTCTCCGACGGTGCGGTAGCGCACCGTCTCTCTGAACGGCTCCTCACCGTCGAGCATCTGCACGAACGGGTTGACGGCGTAGAGCATCCCGTCGCGGCTGAACACCTCGCGCTCGTGCGCGAAGTAGAGCGACGGAAGCTCGAGCCCCTCCCTGGCGATGTAGGCCCAGACGTCGAGCTCGGTCCAGTTGGACAGGGGGAACACGCGCACGTGCTCTCCCTTGTGAATACGTCCGTTGTACAGGTTCCACAGCTCTGGGCGCTGCGCCTTCGGGTCCCACTGGCCGAAGTCGTCGCGGAACGAAAAGATGCGCTCCTTGGCGCGGGCGCGCTCCTCGTCCCGCCGGGCGCCGCCGAACGCCGCGTCGAAGCCGTGCTCCTCGATCGCGTCGAGCAGCGTCACCGTCTGGAGACGGTTGCGAGACGCCCGCGGGTGAGGCGGGGCGTTCTCCTCCACCGCGCGGCCGCGGTCGATCGAGTCCTGCACGCTGGCGACGATCAACCGCTCGTTCAGCTTTTCGATGCACCGATCGCGATACGCGGTCACCTCCGGGAAGTTGTGGCCGGTGTCGACATGCATGATGGGGAACGGGAAGCGTCCCGGGCGGAACGCCCGCTCGGCCAGACGCAGGAGGACGATCGAGTCCTTGCCTCCGCTGAACAGGAGGACCGGCCGCTCGAACGCGGCCGCGACCTCGCGCATGACGTGAACGGCCTCGGTCTCGAGCGCCTGCAGGTGGGTCAGCTCGTGCGCGGCCACCGTGGCCTCAAGCGACGACATGAGCGCCTCCTGCCCGCGGGCGACTGACCGGCAGCGCGCGCGCGAGGCTCAATGGCGCCGCTGCCTCGGCAACCTGCGTCTCCTGGAAAGGCAACCACAACCCCCTATTTACCTGGAACCCCTAGCGCCGCATCCCAGCGCGCGCTATTCGCCGAAATGTCTATCACATGCCCCTGTCGCCCACAAGGGTGGGCGCCGCGCCGGGGGTGGTGCCCGGTCCGGCGCTCCCGGGTCAGGTCTCGCCGCGTCCGCGCGCGATCGCGATCTCGCCGGTCCGCGCCATCTCGATCAGGCCGAACGGCCGAATGAGCCGCTCGAACGCGTCGACCTTGTCGCACGTGCCGGTCACCTCGACGATCAGCGACCGCTTGTTGACGTCGACGATCTTCGCCCGGAAGATCTCGCAGATCTGCATCACCTCGGCGCGAGCCGGGCCGTCGGCGGCGACCTTGAAGATCGCCAGCTCGCGGGCGAGCGTCTCATTCGGCTCCAGGTCGCGGATCTTCAGCACGTTGACCAGCTTGTGCAGCTGCTTGGTGACCTGGTCGATCGGGTGAACCGCTCCGTCGAGCGTCAGGGTGATGCGGGAGATCTGGTCGTCGTCGGTGGGCCCGACGGCCAGCGTGTCGATGTTGAACCCGCGGCGCGCGAACAGCCCGGCGATCCGGGTGAGCACGCCGGGCTTGTTCTCGACGAGGATCGACAGGATGTGCTTGCGCCCGGTGCGCAGGCCGCCCGCGGCCTCCAGCTCATCGAGGGACAGGACCTCCTTGGTGGCCGGCTCGCCCATCGCGCTCACCCCACCATGTTCCGCGCGGGCTGCCCGGCGGGGATCATCGGATACGTGTTCTCCTCGCGCGTCACCCGGACGTCGACGAGCACCGGGCCCTCGGTGGCGAGCGCGGCGCGGATGTCATCGACGAGCGTCCGCTTGTCCTCAAACCGCAGCCCGGTGGCCCCGTAGCCCTCGGCCAGCTTGACGAAGTCAGGCCAGCGCCCGGTCTCGACCTGGCTGTAGCGCTTGTCCCAGAACAGCTCCTGCCACTGGCGGACCATCCCCAGGTAGCCGTTGTTCATCACGAACACCTTGATGCCGATGCCCTCCTCGGCGCACGTGGCGAGCTCCTGGATGTTCATCTGGATCGAGCCGTCTCCGCTGACGCAGACCACCGTCTCGTCCGGGCAGCCCACCTTGGCGCCCATCGCCGCGGGCAGGCCGAAGCCCATCGTGCCCAGGCCGCCCGAGTTGATCCAGCGGCGCGGCCCGCCGAAGTGGAAGTACTGCGCCGTCCACATCTGGTGCTGGCCGACGTCGCTGGTCACGATGGCATCGCCGCCGGTGGCCTCGTACAGGGCCTGGATCATGTACTGGGGCTTGATCTCGGAGTCGGCCGAGTCCTCATACGTGAGCGGGTGGCGCTCCTGCCAGACCCGGATCCGCGACCACCACTCCTCCAGGCGCCCGGACTCGGATGCCAGGGCCCGGTACTCGGCGGTCAACCGCGGGAGGATGTTCTTGGCGTCCCCCACGATGGGGATGTGCGCGGGAACGTTCTTGGAGATCTCCGCGGGATCGATGTCGATGTGGATGAACTTCGCCCGCGGCGCGAACTCCGACAGCTTGCCGGTCACCCGGTCGTCGAACCGCGCGCCCACGGCGATGATCAGATCGGCCTCGTCCATCGCGTAGTTGGCCGCCCGCGTCCCGTGCATGCCGAGCATGCCGAGCCACTGGTCATGCGGCGCCGGGAATCCGCCGAGCCCGTTGACGGTGCAGGTCACCGGGAAGCGGCCCTCCGTCGCCAGCTCGGTCAGCTCCGGGGCGGCGTTGCCGCTGACCACCCCACCCCCGGCGTAGATCACCGGGCGCCGCGCATTGGCGAGCGCCTTGGCCGCGAGACGAATCTGCTTCTGATTGCCGTCGGTCGTCGGCTGATAGCCCGGGAGGTGGACGTCGGTCACCGGCTCATAGGGAATGTCGGCTCGGCTGTAGTCCTGCGGGATATCGACGACGACCGGCCCCGGGCGCCCGGTCCGCGCGATGTGAAAGGCCTCGTGGATCGACCGCGGGATCTCAAGCGGGTGCTGGATGAGGAAGCTGTGCTTGACGATCGGCATGGTGATGCCGATCGTGTCCGCCTCCTGGAACCCGTCGGTGCCCAGAAGCTCGGTCCGGACCTGTCCGGTGATGAACACCACCGGCACGGAGTCCATCATCGCGTCGCAGATGGGCGTCACCAGGTTGGTGGCGCCGGGGCCGCTGGTGGCGAGGGAGACGCCGACCTTGCCGGTCGCCTTGGCATAGCCCTCGGCGGCGTGGCCGCCCCCGGCTTCGTGGCGGACGAGAATGTGGCGGATGCCGGCGTCGTAGAACGCGTCGTAGGTGGGAAGGTTGGCGCCGCCCGGAAGCCCGAATACGACGTCGACACCTTCAGCCTTCAGGCATTCCATCAGGGCGTCGACTGCACGCATGGCGCTCGCCTCCTTTCGGCAAGTGGGCTCTGGGCGTGCGCAGCTGATCCGCGCACCCGCGGGAAAGGCGAGTCTACCAGCCCGTTTTGGCGCTCCGGCGCCCGCCCGCGGGTGGTTTGGGGGGTGTCGCCGGGTGCAGACGGCGGTAGGCCGCCCGACGGCGGACAGGCGGCCTGTCGGCGGTCAGGCGGCCCGACGGCGGACGGCCGCCTCGGAGACGATGGCCCGGTCAGGAAAGTCAAGCTCGGCGCCGCACGCCATGCAGACGGCGTCGTGGAGCTTGACGACCCGGCGGCACGACGGGCATTGGCGACGCAGCTCGCGGTTGTCCCAGCGGTAGCAGACCGCAGCGAGCAGGCCCAGGAACGGGATCGATCCCGCGATGAGGAACCAGATGAAGAAGGAGCTGCCCTTCAGCCGCCCCACGATCCCCCCGGCGAGCCCGAAGAAGAACAGGATGACGAGCAGGCCCGTGCCGGCCATCAGGCTCGTCTCACCAGAGCAGGGTCTTCAGGGCCCAAAGGATGCCGACGACAACGACGACGGCGACGATCGTCCAGAAGATCGCGATCACAAAACCGATCGCGAGCTTGAGGGCCAGCGCCACCGCGAGGATCAGGACCACACCGGCGACGGCCTTGCGAAGCACGGGCGGGCGGGAACGGCTCGGCTCGATCTGCGATTGCATACTCCAAAGCGTAGCGCTCGGGGCCACTCGGCTCGAGGGGCCCCGAGGCCGATCAGGCGCGGACGCGCCTGAGATGCTCCGAGCGCGCGGGTGAGCCGGCGGGCGGGGCGCCGAAGCGCAGCCGTGCCAGCCGGTACCGGCGGACGGCCCCGGCGACGCCGGGCGTGGAGGGCTCGCCGCGAACGTCCGCGACCAGGAGGACCTTGGAGGAGCGGCTGATTGCGGTCATGGGCAGAATGATCGACTGCGCGCCGCGATCCCGCATTGGCCCGGCGGCCAAAGTGCGCCGGTGCGCGTCCTCCGCGCGGACGATCGGCGGCGGCCGAGCGCAGCCGGGCTTTTGCACGGGTTGGCGCGGTCAAAGCGCTACGCTTGCCCGCGTGCGCGAACCTGGGGCGATCGCTTGACCGTGGGAATGAGACCGGCGGTCGTCGCGCTGGTGGCCTGGATGGGACTGGTGGCGACCCCGGCCACCTCGACCGCGGCGCGGCCGGTGCGGCGGCTGACCGGCGAGAAGTTCAGCGCCACGGTCGACGACACCTCGTACTTCGTTCCGGGCGCGTGCTACTCCGGTGGTCCGGCGAGCTCAAGCTTCAGCTTCACCGGCACGGCGACTGGCCCATATCCCGGCACCTACCGCGAGACGGGAACGATCGCGTACAGACTGAATCCCGCCTTGTCCGACGAGCTGATCGCCGCCGGGCCGGTCACCGCATATTCCGCCACCTTCACGGTCAGGTCGGCGGCCGGGACGGTGACCGGCACCGAGCGCCTGGACCGTGCCGGGGCTGCCGATCAGGATGCTGACTGCTACGAGTCCGCCGGCGGCACCAGCTTCGAGACGTCGGCGCTCACGCCGGCGTACGCGGCGACGATCAGGACCGGCAGCGGCACTGTCTGGGATCACGGCAGCTCCGCCGCCACGCTCTCCTCCTTCCTCGCCCTGGGCGGCTCGGTGGCCGGGTCCGGCGAGGATGAGGCGCTGACCTCCACGGCGCCGGCGTGTCAACGGTCACGGCCGGCCACTCCCCGATCGAGACGGCATCGGCCGCGTCGGTCGCGGCGGCACGCCCGGGGCGGCCGCCGGCGCGAAGGGGCCCGCCTGACCGCGAGCCCCTCCAGCTACTGGTGCTCGGCTAGCCACTCCGCCTGACGCGCGCCGGCGAGCAGCTTCTCCAGCACCGGAACCGCGACCGGCGTCGCCCGGTCGCGGTCGGCCACCAGATAGTGATGATGCAGGCCCGGTCCTCCGTTGACCTCGCTCACCACACCACCGGTCTCGGCCAGCGGCCGGCCGATGTCCGTGGTCACCACGTCGACGCCGGCCAGGCGCAGGCCCACGGCGCTCACCGCGGCCCGCGCGTCCTCGATGACCGAGGCCGACACCTCGCCGGTCCACGTTTCGTTGTCGCGCGCCGCGTTGCAGTTGGTGGCGACTCGCAGGGCGAGCCTGTGGTCCTCGGGCACAACAGACGACAGCGTCAGCCCCGCGCGACGCAGGGTGAGCATCGTGTCGAGGTTGAGGCCGACGAGCGACAGCCCGGCCGCCCCACCCGCGGCCACCCGCCGATCGTTCTCGTGGGCGATCAGTTCCTCGATGGTCGAGTGGCCGTCGCCGGTGACGTTCGCGGGAACGCTCCGCACGACGTCCAGGAGCTCCCCGTCGAGCAACAGGAGACGGTAGACCGCCCCGTCGATCTGACGCTCGATCAACAGCCGATCGCCCCCCCGGCCGGCATGCCAGCGCGCCCGGAGCAGGTCCTCCGGATCCTGGACCCCCGGAACCACCCCGTGGCCCCCTCCCGTCCCGGCGGCCGGCTTGACCACACACGGTCCGGCCGACCTGGCCAGGAACTCGGCGGCCAGCTGAGGATCATGGACGCGCCACTCCAGGTAATCGGCATGTGGCACCCCCGCCTCGGCCATCAGCCGGTGCCCCACCGTCTTGTCCAGCGCCACCCGGAGCGTGACCGGATCATCGAGCTCGACGTACTGGTGGTGGACGCGCGTCCGGCCTCCGTCACTGCGCAGCTCGAGGAGCCCCGGCGCCAGCGGCACCACCTGGGCCCCGCACTCCTCCGCGGCGTGCGCCCAGATCTCGTCGTAGAGGCGGTCCCGGGCGGCCGGACCGAGCCCGGAGAAGCGACGCTCGGCGCGAACCCGGCGAACCAGAGGGCCGACGCCGGAGGCGCGCGTTAGATCGAGCCGGGCGGCCACCGCCCGGCCCCGGGCGCCGCCGCCGTCGGCCAGTCGATCCAGCGCCCGGTTCAGGCCCGCTGCCGCCGGGGCCGGCATCTGTCGGGAGGCGGAGGCCGCCGACGGCGCTGAGCCGGTGGACGGTGCCTCGCTGCCCGCCGGTGCCGAGGAGCCGGCGTTGCCGGCGTTGCGGATCATCCCGGCGGCGCGGGCCATGGCCGGCGCCGGGTCGTCGAGCCGGAACGCCGGGAACACCTGCCGGTGCATGAGGCTCTTGGCCCAGGCCCGCGCCGTCAACTCGCCCTGGCGGCGATACGCGGGCAGCGCGCCGATGTCGCGCGCGGGGTCCCACAGATGCAGGCCGACCCGGTAGTCGACGATCGGCGTCACCGGCCGGAACAACGCTCGGTTGTAGGACAGGAGAGCCAGGTCGACTCCGGCGATGCGGGCCAGCTCGTTGGACAGCGTGAACCGCGGGTTGCACTCGATCATGATGAGCTTGCCGTCGCGGGAGTCGCGCTTGAACTCGATGTTCCCCAGGCCTCGCATGCCCACCGCCTGGAGGAAGCGAAGACCGGCGGCGGCCACCTCGGGGTCGCGCGTCGTCTCGTGGTAGGTGCCGATTCCGAAGCCCGGGGGGCACTGGCGGATCTTGCGCTTGGTGAAATTGACGAGGTTCTCCCCGCGTTCGTCCAGGTAGCCGTAGTAGGAGACGAACTCGTCGGACTCGCCGTAGATCACCTCGGTGACGAACATCTCGACGCCCAGGGTCGAGAAGCGGGCGAACTCGCGGCGCAGCTGATCGGGATCGGCGATCATCAGGACCTTGGCCCCGCCCCCGCCGCTGCGGGCGAACAGATGCGACTGATCAGGCTTGAGTACGCACGGGAACTCGAGCTCCTCGACCGCGGCCTCCAGCCCCTGCTCGTCCACCAGGCGGATGATCCGGGGGGCCGGGACGCCATGCCGGCGGGCCAGGTCGTAGGTCTGGACCTTGTTCAGCATGGCCAGCAGGACCTCGTCGTTGCCCTCCGCCGGGTGATGGCCGTGGGCGACCAGCTCAGCCCGGTGCCGGGCGACGAACTCCACCCCATCGTCGGACGCAGGAAGCACCACCGCCTCGCAGTCCGCCGCGCACAGCCACTCGAGCATCCGCTCCTGCGGCTGGTCGGTGCCGACGTCGACGAAGCTGGTCACCGCGCGCGACACGCGCGCGGGCGAGGCCTGCCGGTCGAGCAGGTAGACCGGGATCCCGGCGGCGGCGAGGCTCCGCGCAGCGGACAGTCCGGTCAACCCGCCCCCCAGCACGACAGCCGGCGGACCGCCGTCCAGCTTCGACTTCCGGGCCTTCCACAGCCCGTGCGCCCGAACAGACATCAATCGCCCCTCCTTCGATTCCTTGCCCGAGATCATGATGCGGACACTCCGATCCATCGGACCCGACCGCACCGCCCGGCATCATTGTAGGGCGCGGTCAAGCGGACCGCGCTTTCCATCTTTTCTTTGACCAGCTATGCCAACTTCTTCTTAGCTGTCGCGTTTAAGGTCTATAGTTCATCCTGTGCCTAGGCGGCACCGGGGTATTGGGGTGTTAGGGGCGACGTGAGGTCGGGCCCGGGGCATCGAGTTACGCAGGGGCGGAAAATTCCAAGGGGGACTCGCGGATGCGAGGGAGATTGTCATCGAAGCTGAAGATCTCGGTTGATCCACGGACGGACGGCCAGGAACTCACGCTCAGTGGAGCAGTCCTACAGACCGCCGCGGTCGGCGGCTCGGCTGAGGGAGCCACGGCGCTGGCGCCCGTCGCCGGCGTATCGGCGCCGGCGCTGACCGCAGCACCCGATGTGGCGGCGCCTACGCTGGCGCCGGCGCCTGAGGTCGACTCGCCGGCGCTGGACCCGGTCCGGCGACACTTCGAGGGGCGGGAAGCCCGGATCTTCGACTCCCGCACGTGGGCGCGGGTCCGCCTCATCGCGGACGCCGTCATGCTGTGCGCGGCCTCGAGCATCGCCCTCTTGAGCTCCGGGTCGGCGGATGTCCGCTCGGACCGCTGGCTGGCAGCCGCGTTCCCCCTGGTGACGCTCGCGCTGTTCTGCGCCGGCCGCAATCCGGACGAGCGCCTCCGCGTGTCGGCGCTCGACGCGGTTGCCCATGTGCTCGGCGTCATCTCCCTGTCGACGGTGGCCACCGTCGCGGCGGGTTCGATCATCGACAGCGATCATCCCGTGACGTTCGCCGTGCGCCTGTGGCTGCTCGCGGTCGTCGCGGTCGGTGTCGCCCGCGTGGCCCTGCTGTCGTATCGCAGGTACGCCCTGGCGAACCACGCCGTGGCCACGCCGACGCTGATCGTGGGAGCGGGGGTCGTCGGCGCGCGCCTGGCCATGCGGCTGTTCGCCGATCCCGGGTACGGCCTGCGGCCTGTCGGCTTTCTCGACACGGACCCCATGCCGAGACAGGACAGCGTGCGGACCCCACTCGTCCCCGTCCTGGGTGGTCCGAGTGATCTCACGGAGGCGATCGCCCGTACCGGCGCCCGTCGCGTCATCCTCGCCTTCACCACCGAGCCTGACTACGTCCTCATCGACAAGGTCAAGGAATGTCAGGCCCTGGGGATCGAGGTCTCCCTGGTCCCGCGCATGTACGAGGCGATCAACGAGCGCGTCGCCATCGACCACGTTGGCGGCCTGCCCCTGCTCTCGCTTCGGCGGACCGACCCGCGCAGCTGGCAGTTTGGGATCAAGCACGGCCTCGATCGCCTGGTGGGCGCCGTCGCGCTGGCCGCGGTGGCTCCCCTGCTGGGCATGATCGCGCTCGCCGTGCGGCTGTCCTCCCCGGGACCGGTGCTGTTCCGCCAGCGCCGCGTCGGCCGCGATGGGCGCGAGTTCGACGTCCTCAAGTTCCGGACCATGAGGCAGGACGACACCGCCGACGGGTTCATCCCGCCGGAGGGCTGCGCCCCCGGCGGCGTCGAGGGCAGGGACCGGCGGACGCCGATCGGTCGCTGGCTCCGCGGCACGTCGCTGGACGAGCTCCCGCAGCTGCTGAACGTCCTGCGCGGGGACATGAGCCTGGTCGGCCCGCGGCCGGAGCGGCCGGAGTTCGTGGCCCGCTTCGATGCCGAGATCGATCACTACAGCGACCGGCACCGCGTCAAGTCCGGGATCACCGGCTGGGCCCAGGTCAACGGCCTGCGCGGGCAGACCTCGATCGCCGACCGCGTCGAGTGGGACAACTACTACATAGAGAACTGGTCGTTGTGGTTCGACCTGCGCATCATGGTCCTCACCATCGCCGAGGTGCTCCGTCTCCGGGACACGGCGCTGTGCGAGACGGATAAGTGACGCCGCTTGACGCCGGGAGCCTCTCCGGGGGCCGCGCGGTCAACGACGTGCTCGTGCTGTGCTACCACGCCGTCAGCCCGACGTGGACGGCGGACATCTCGCTGACGCCGGAGGCGCTGGAAGCGCAGCTGACCATGCTGGTGCGCGCCGGCTGGCGCGGCGCCACGTTCCACGAGGCCGTGACCCGGCCGGCGTGGCGCCGCACGGTCGCGGTCACCTTCGACGATGCGTTCCTGTCGGTGCTGGACCACGCGTACCCCATTCTGTCCAAGCTGGGGCTGCCGGCGACCGTGTTCGCCCCCACCGCCTTCATCTCCGACGAGCGCGGGCGGCTGGAGTGGCCCGGGATCGACATGTGGGCGGAGACCTCGAGCGCCTTGGAGCTCGACGGCATGAGCTGGCAGGATCTGCGCTTCCTGGCCGGCCACGGATGGGAGATCGGCTCGCACACGCGCACCCATCCCCACCTCACGCAGCTCGACGACGAGGCGCTGCGCCGGGAGCTGGAGACGTCACGCCAGGAGTGCAGTGCCCAGCTGGGGACGCCGTGCCACACACTCGCCTATCCGTACGGGGATGTCGATCCCCGGGTCGCGGACGCCGCCGCCGCCGCGGGGTACGCGGCCGCGGCCGCCCTGTCGAGCAGCCTGCGGCGCAACGGCGTTCACCGGTGGCCGCGGGTGGGGATCTACCACGAGGACCACATGTGGAGATTCCGTTTGAAGGTCGACGGCACGGTGAGACGGATCCGGGCCAGCCGGATGTGGCCTCCGGCCGAAGCATTTGCCCGTGCCTGACCGCCTGTCAGGGAGCACGGGCGCCGCAGGCGTGGCGTCCGGGCGCTCGTACGCCGTCAGACGGCGCATGAATCTTTCGTTAGTCCTGTGCTCCTACCACCGGCCACCGAGCCGCAACCTGGGATAATCACGTGTACTTGGATTCAACTTCTCGACAGCCCCCGCGCACATCCGGGCGTGCCGAACCTCGGGCGTTCACCCGCTATTACAGAACGATCCTCGAGCACTGGCGGGTGGTTGTCTTCTGTGTCGCGGTCGCCCTTGTCGGTGCGGGCGCCTACGTCGCCACAGCTCCCAAGGAGTATTCGGCTCAGGCGGAGATGCTGGTGGCGCCGGTGCCGACCACCAACTCCACGCTGCTGGGACTTCCCGTGGTCCATCAGTCCAACGACCCCACGCGCGACATGGAGACCGCGGCCAGCCTGATCAGCACCCAGCAGGTGGCCACGAATGTCGTGAACGCGCTGCACCTCAAGCAGTCGCCCAGCGACCTCATGTCAAATGTGGCGGCGAACCCGATCGGCAACAGCGATCTCGTCGGCGTCCAGGCGACCGCTCCAACGGCCGCACAGGCCCAGGCGATCGCCAACGAGTGGGTGAAGCAGGTGGTCGCGACGCGCGCCGCCGCCCTCCACGCCGCGGTCAATGCCCAGCTGCCGACGCTCAAGGCGCAGACCAAGAATCTGCCGGCCTCGCAGCAGACCGGCCCGGGGACCCTCGGAGACCAGTACGCGCAGCTTCAGCAACTGGCGAACAGCCCTGATCCGACGATCGCGATCCAGGCGCTGGCCGACCGGCCGACGAGTCCCTCGTCGCCCAAGACGAAGCTCGCTCTCATCGCCGCGGTCCTCGGCGGCCTCGTCCTGGGGATCATCGCAGCCTTCGGGTTCGACGCGCTCGATCCGCGGCTGCGGCGGGAGGACCAGGCCCGGGAGATCTTCAACGTTCCCGTCCTGGCCCGGATCCCCCGCCAGCGGCGGCGATCCAAGGCCCGCCGGCCGATCCTGCCGCAGGAGCTCACCTTCAGCGCCGCCGAGGGGTACCGGACGCTTCGCACCATCCTCAGCGCCCGCGCCGAGGGCGAGACGCGCGCGATCCTGGTCACCGGGTCCGCGCCCGCCGAGGGCAAGACGACGTCGGCCATCAATCTGGCGGCCGCGCTTGCCCACGGACGGGCCGGCGTGATCCTGGTGGAGGCGGATCTGCGCCGCCCGTCGATCGCGCAGGCGCTGGACCTCGCGGTGCAATACGGCATCGACGACGTCCTGGCCGGCGAAGCTGAGGTCGGTGAGGCCTTGACGGTGGCCAACATCGGCAACACGTCCGTGGGCGTGCTCGCGCTCCGCCGCCCCGGCGACGACCTGGCCGACATGCTGTCGCTGCCGATGGCCGAGAGCCTGATCAGGCAGGTGAAGGCGCTCAGCGACTTCGTGGTCATCGACTCGCCGCCGCTCACGGCCGTCAGCGATGCGCTTCCGCTGGCGAGGCTGGCCGACGACGTGCTGGTCGTCGCCCGCCACGGCTCCTCGAGGCTCAGCAAGCTGTGGGAGCTGCGCGACATCCTGGTGGAGCAGGGGACCTTCCCCACCGGCATCGTCCTCATCGGTCAGCCTGCGCCACGCGGCACGCCCTACTACGCGCGCGGCGATCGCTCTCAGGCACCGCGTGGCCAGCACCAGGAGCATGGCGAGCGCGACGCCGTGGCGTAGGCGACGGGTCGACCTCTCGCGACCCGGCTGCCGGTGAGATGCGCTCCCTGACCGATACGGCTCTCCCCCTCCCCTCCACGCGGACGCTGCGCAGCGGGTGGGGATGGCCTCAGGGCGGGCTGAGTCCCCTCTGGCTGGGCCTGGTGGCGGTCGTCTGCCTGGCCACTGGGGTCGTCGCCGGGGTCGATCCCAAGTACGGCCTGATGGTGCCGCTCGGCATCGCCTTTGCGGCCGCCGTCCTCGCCAACGTCACCGTCGGCCTGTTCCTGTTCACGTTTCTGGCCTGGCTCAACGCCATCACCCGAGGCGGTACTGCGGTCAGCGGCGCGAAGGTCGCCGGCCTGCTCCTGTTCGTGTCCTGGTTTGCGGCGAAGACCATCCGTCCGGACCCGGACGCCCGGCCGCTTTCCGAGGCGCACCCGGGCGTCACCGCGGCCGCCGTCGTGCTCGCCACCTGGTCAGCCCTGAGCGTGGTCTGGGCCCACAGCCGCGGCGCCGCGGTCACCTCGACGTACCAGCTCATTCTCGACATGCTCCTGTTCCCGATCATCTTCTACTCGATCCGGCGGCGAGAGCATTTCGTCTGGATCCTCGGCGCATTCGTGCTGGGGGCCTTCGCCTCGACGCTGATCGGGCTTGGCCAGTCGGGCGCACGACAGACCGGGGCACTCGGCGACGCCGACACCGAGGGCACGCTCCTGGCGGTCGCGGTGATCCTGCTCATCGGCCTCCTGGCGTGCCTGCCGCGGGGCTCCGCGTTGCGGCGGTGGGGGCCGCTGGGTGTTCTCTTCCTGGCCCTGGGAGTGGTCAACGCCGGATCGCGGGGAGGCCTGGTGGCGCTGGCCTGTGGAGTGGCCGCCGGCGTGGTCGTGGGGGGCCGATGGCGGTCCAAGGCGCTCGCCATTCTGCTCGTCGCCGGCGCCGCCATGGGGATCTACCTCACGACGCTGGCGCCACACGCGGCTTCGGCGCATCTCAGCGGCACTGGTTCAACCGGCCGGACCGACCTGTGGAAGGTCGGTCTCCGGGTCTTCGAGACGCACCCCATCGGCGGCGCGGGGGCCGGAAACTTCTCGTCGGTGTCGGTGGACTACCTGCAGCAGGTGGACAGCATCGGCGCCGGTCAGTACATCATCAGCCAGAAGCCGAAGCCCGTCCACAACACATATCTCGAGCTCCTGGCCGATCTCGGGATTCCGGGGCTGATCGCCTTCCTGGCCATCGTGGTGGGCTCGATCTCCGCCGCCCTGAAGGCGGCCCGTATCTACGAACGACTTGGGGACACAGGGGCGGAGCTGATGTCACGATGTGTGGCGATGGGCGTGATCGCCGAGCTGACCGGCGCGTTCTTCATCACGGCGACGCCGCTGAAGCTGCTCTGGCTGATCCTGGCGCTGCCGTTCCCGTTGCTGGCGGTGGCGCGGGCTGAGGCGCAGGCGCCGCAGCTCACGTGACAGGCCTCGAGCCGGGCTCGCACGACATTGGTTTACCAAGATGGTCCACCTCTCCTCCAGCGCATCTGTGACGGCGCGCACTCCCCCACCACCGGAGAGCCTCGTCAGTTCCGCACCGCAGGGCTGGACGGGACCGGGCGCGCTACCTGAGACGGGCGGGCGCCGGTGATCGCGAGCGCACGACCCAGCCAGGATCGAGCGGCGTCCGCGCCCGGCGGCGCTGCCGCCTCGGAAGGGACCGGGGCCGAGGGTCGCATCGCCGACGCCGGAGCCGCCCGGAACACGCTGCTTCAGTTCATGAGCAACATGGCGGGCGTCGTCTTCACGGGCGCCCTCACCCTGTTCCTCGTCCGCGCGCTGGGAGTCTCCGGCTACGGTCAGTACGCGTTGGCGGTCAACATCGCCGGGCTGCTGGTCATCCCCACCGGCCTGGGGCTGCCGATGTCGGTGGGGAGGTATCTCGCCGACCACCGAAGCGATGTCCGCCAGCTGAGGGCGATCCTGGCGCTGGGGCTTCGCCTCCAGGTACCGGCGGGCCTCGTCGCGACCGTGGGTCTGTTCTTCGCGGCCGGACCCGTGGCTAAGGCCTACGGGGACCCCCATCTTTTTTGGCCGCTGCGCTGGGTGGCGCTGTCCGTCATGGGCCAGGCGATGGTCGGGTTCATGACCGCAGCGGGACTGGCGCTGCGACAGTCGGCGATGACCCTGCGCATGGCGCTGGTGGAGAGCGCGACGGAGACGTCGTCGAGCATCGTGCTCGTCATCGTGGGAGGGGGCGCCGCCGGGGCGGCGCTGGGCAAGTCGATCGGCTATGCCGTCGCCACCGGGGTCGGGCTCTTCCTGATGGTGCGCCTGGTGGGGCGGATCGGCGGGCGCGAGCACACGCGCTCGAAGGTGGGCGCCCAGCAGGTGCTCAAGTACGCCGGCGCGACGTTCGTCGTCGACCTCGGCTGGACGGTGATCGCCCGCGTGGACATCCTGCTCATCGGTGGCCTGCTGGGCGCGGCGGCGGTCGGCAGCTTCAACGCCGTACTGCGCATCATCACCGTGCTGGGGTATCTGGGAACGGCGGTCTCCGGGGGCGTTGCCCCCCGCCTGTCGCTCGGTGACGGCTCACCGGACACCCGCGCGTTCAACCACGGTCTCCGCTATCTGAACATCGTCCAGGGTCTGGTCCTGGCGCCGATGATCGTCTGGGCCAAGCCCCTCGTCGATCTGCTGCTCGGACCCGGCTATGAGCAGTCGGCCCAGGTCATGCAGGTCCTCTCGGTCACCGCCTTCGTGTCCGCCCCGGCGGCGCTGCTGTCAGTTTCCGTCAACTACCTCGGTGCCGCCCAGCGCCGCATCAAGATCATCTTCTTCACGCTGGTGCTGGGCCTCATCTCCACCTACGTCCTCATCGACGTGGCCGGTCTCATCGGCGCCGCGGTCGCCGACGACATCGTCGGCATTGTCTACGTGGTGGCAAATCTCTGGCTCTGCACGCAGCTCATCGCCGTCGATGTACGGTCGCTCGTCGCTTCGGTGGCTCGGATCCTGGTCGCCGCCGGGGCGATGGCCCTGGCCCTGCTGATCGTCGGCACCGACCACCTGTCGCCGGCCCAGTGGCTGGTCGGCGCCGCGGCCGGTGGCGTCGCGTATCTCGGCGCCCTGTTCATCAGTGGCGAGATATCGGTGGTGGAACTCCGGGCGGTCAGCGCCAAGTTCCTCGGAGCCGCCCGTCCCGCCAAGACCTGATGGGCTCGCCGCGCCACGCCACCCCACGCACTGGGCCGCGGCGCCGCGGGAGCACCCTGGGCCTGGCGGTGGCGGCCCTGATCGCCGGCGGGGTCATCGCCGCGATCGCCCTGGTGCTGCTGACGCGGTCGCAACCGTCGCCGGTGCTGGTGCTGAGCTCGCCATACGTGGCCCGCATCCAGATCGGCCCGGCGCACTGCGTGCACTCCCAGAGCAGCTGTCCCGAGGCGTCGGCCTGGCCGACGGTGAGCGACACCACCAGCCCCGGGTACGTGGTCGGTGACACGCTCACCACCAGCACCGGGACCTGGTTCGAGCCGGCCGGTCGGCGCTCGCATCCCATCACCAGCTACGGGTATCGGTGGCAGCGGTGCCATGCCGACCAGACCGGCTGCTCAGACATCCCCGGAGCGACCCGGTCCACGTATACGGTGACTTCTGCCGACGTCGGTGCCGCCATCCGGGTCGTCGTGACCGCCAGGGACATCGGGAGCTCGGCCGTACAGGCGTCGGCACTCACCACGCCGATCGGTGGCCGCATCCGGAACTTCGCCTGCGCATTCGGAGCAACGGCCGCCGCTCCGCCCGCCGGCGGCGCGCCTGCGGTGACCGGCGATCGTCTGATGCGCACCACCCCGTCGGCGTCCGGGCTGCTCGGTGCCCTCAGCATGTACCTGGCGCCGTCCGGCGCCACCGGGGCCCAGCCGGTCCGAGGCGTGATCTACTCCGACGCCAACGGAGCCCCGGGCGCGCTGCTCGGTGTCACCGATGCGCTCGTCCTCCCCGGCCCCGGCACGCAGGGCTGGTACACGCTCGCGCTCCCCACCTCGCTGCGCGTCACGGCCTCGGTCCGCTACTGGATCGGGGTCCATGCGGGCGCCGGTCCGCCGCCGTCCTCGGCGGCGTCCGGATCCGGCGCCATCACCGCGGGCCTCCGGATCTGCGGCGTTCAGGCTCCCAGCGGGTCGCCGGCCAGCACGCTGGCGCCCGGAATCGCGGACACCACGACGCCCGGCGCCTGGGCCGCCGGCGACCGCCTGACGGCGAACAGCGGCGCCTGGAGCCCGGCCGCCCTGGCGTACGGCTATCAATGGCAGCACTGCGATGTGACCGGCACTGACTGCACCGACATCCGCGGAGCCACCGCCAACACCTACGTCCTGTCCGCGAATGAGCTGGGGGGCGCCGTCCGGGTCGTCGTGCGCGCCACCAACCGGAGCGGATCAGGCTCGGCCGGCTCCGTCCTGTCCGGTGCCGGCCCGCGGACGGTCAGCCGGACCCCAAACGGTCCGGCGACGCCGAGCGGCGGGTGGAGCGTTGCCTACGCCGACGCGTTCGGTGCGCCGCTGGGCACCGGCTCAGGCCAGGACAACACGGTCTGGCCGAGCCGCATCAACGGCGATTGCACCAACAATCCGGGGTTCAACAGCACTGAGATGGAGGTCTTCAACTGCTCGCAGGCCGCCGTCGATCCCAACGGCCTGAAGCTGACCTGTCAGTACGCCCCGCACATCGCGGGCGGGGCGAACTACAACTGCGGCGCAGTCAGCACCGGCGGCGTGGCGCCGTCGGCGACCCCCGCCCCCGGCTACAGGCTGTTCAAGTTCATCCCGGGCCAGGGTCAGGAGTGGGCGATCCAGATCATCGCGAAGTTTCCGCCCAACACTGGCGAGGCCGACCCGGGCTGGTGGGCGTTGGACCCCAGATGGACCTGGGAGCTCGACATGGTCGAGGGTTTTGGGGCGAGCGCCGGCGCCGGCGGGACGTGGTGTCATCCCGCCGGGGGCAACGGGTGGGTGGGGGTCACCGACCCAACCTGGATCTTCGACACCTCGACGCGGGCCAACATCGCCGGCGAGCAGATGCTGTGCCGGGACGCTCAGCCGTCACCGTTCGATCCGTCGGCCGGCTACCACACCTACACCACCATCATCTACCCAAACCACACGATGGCGGAGTACATCGACGGGCACATCCAGGTGTGGGATTACGTGCCCCACGGCGGCGCATCTCATGTCAATGATCAAACTCTGATCGGACCTCCGCCGGTATTGCCGAGAACGTACGGAGGGCTCGTCATCAGCTACGCGCTCAGAGACACGGCCACCGGCAACCCGGATCCGTACTTCAAGTCAGGCACCCGGAGCGTGTCGGTCCGCTCGATCGCCGTCTACGAGAACGCGGCCGCCGGCGGAGCCGACGCTGTGAACGCAGGACTCGTCGCTCCCGGCACCAGCCTCGCGCCGTGACCGCCGTCGGAGTCGAAGCTACCGGCCGGTACGCGACTGGTAGCATCGCCGAGCCTATGGCGAGGGAGCGCGTCAGGGTGCTGTTCCTGATCAACAAGCTGGGCGAGCAGGGTGGCGCGGAGCGCTTCACGCTGGGCCTGGCCGTCAATCTCCCTCGCGACCGGATCGAGCCGTGGGTATGCGTGACCCGCTCGGCCACCGAGGGCGCGCTGCGGATGCTGAGCGAGGCGGATGTGCCGTGCGTCGTTCTCGGCCGGCGCACCAGGTGGGAGAGCCATCGCATGCTCGGTCTGGCCGGGCTGCTGCACCGGGAGCGCTTCGACGTCCTCCACACGCACATGTTCGGCTCCAACCTGTGGGGCACGGTCATCGGACGCCTGGCCGGCGTGCCGGTCCTGGTCGCTCATGAGCACACCTGGTCGTATGAGGGAAACCCGGCGCGCGTCTGGGCCGACGGGAACGTCATCGGCCGGCTCGCTACCCGGTTTGTCGCGGTGTCCTCGGCCGACGCCCACCGGATGGTCGAGCAGGAGGGGGTCCCGGCCGAGAAGGTGGTGGTGATGCCCACCGCCTACGTTCCGCGGAACTCCGCCAACGGCGACTTCCGATCAGAGCTGGGGATCGACGACAGCGTCCCGCTCGTCGCCACGGCCGCCGTGCTCCGGCCGCAGAAGGCGATCGATGTCCTGCTCGATGCCTTTGCCCTGGTGCTGGAGCGGGTGCCCGCCGCGCATCTGGTCATCGCCGGGGACTCGGTCATGCGACCGGACGGCACCCGCGACCCCCTGCGACAGACGCTGGAGGCCCGGGCCAGCGAGCTGGGGATCGATCGGTCCGTCCACTTCCTCGGTGTCCGCAACGACGTCGACGCGATCCTGACGGCCGCCGACGCCGCGGCGCTGTCCTCCGACTTCGAGGGCAGTCCGCTGTTCGTCTTCGAATGCATGGCGCACGATGCCCCGCTCGTCGCCACCGCGGTGGGCGGCGTGCCGGATGCCGTCGAGGACGGTGTATCTGGGGTTCTGGTGCCGCGCCGCGATCCGCGGGCGCTGGCGGGCGCCCTGTCGGAGTTGCTGGCCGACCCGGCGCGTCGTGCCGCCCTGAGCGCGGCGGGCCGTCAACGCCTCGGTCAGTTCACGATCGGCAGCGTCGCCAACAGATTCGCCGATCTATACGAGGACCTGGTGGCGGCTCGGCCGCGCCGGGTCAGTTGACCTGGGTGCCCGGGGCGAGCTGGGGATTGATCGTGTTCGCGCCGTTGGCCGACGCGTTCTCGTAGACGGAGATCGACCGGGTCGACCAGACGCGCGTGCCGGACGCGAAGTAGGGATCCGGGTTGCCGGTGGCCTTGTCCCGGAGCGCGTAGCTGAGGATCAGGCCGCCCATGACCGCCTGCACCGGGCCGACACCCGTGATGGTCTGCGAGCCCTTGGCCGACGCCGAGGTGAACGAGACCTGGCGGCCGTCGATGTACTCCGCCATCGACCGGTCCGGATACATCACCGTCGTGTAGGTGTGGTAGCCGGCCGACGGATCAAACCCAAAGTCGTGGCACAGATCGTTGACGCCCTGGGCCATCGTCCACGGCGACCGTCACGTAGGCGAACGTCGAGTCGGTGGTCCCGACATACTTGCCCGGCTGGCACCAGCTCCCGCCGGGGCCGGCCTGCGCCCCCCAGGCCTCGAACATGTCCCACTCCCACTTCCACGTCGGAGTCGTCGCCCACCATCCCGGATCAGCCTCGCCCGTGTTCGGCGGGAACCGGGTCACGATCTGCAGCGCCCACTCCTGGCCCTGCCCGGGCGTGAAGTTGAACAGCCGATAGCCCGCAGGCGGGCTCGAACCCGCGTGCGTGATGGTGGTGACTGCCCCGCAGCTGAAGGTCGCCGATCCGCTCGCCGCCAGCGTGCAGCTCAGCTCCAGCCCGTTGGCGTCGGTGGCGGCCTGCGAGCAGTTGAAGACCTCCATCTCGTTGCTGTTGAACCCGGGGTTGTTGGTGCAGTTGCCGGTAACGCGACTCGGCCACACCGTGTTGTCCTGACCCGGCCCCGTGCCCAACGGCGCCCCAAACGCATTCCCGTACTCCAGCGCCCAACCACCGGCCGGCGCCGCCGGCCCCAGCGGCGCACTGCTCACCACCGTGCCGCCGGCCGTCGCCGGGCTGCCGGCGCCGGTGGGGCCGGCTGAACCAGCGCCTCCGGTCGAGCCGGTCGAGCCGCCGAGGCCGGAGCCGCTTGGAGCGTCTCCCCCGGGCCTGGGGTGCGAGCCGCCTCCGAAGCTGGCGGAGGTCGCTGTGGGCGCGGCCGAGGGGCCTGTCACCGGGTGCCGGACGGGCCGGCGGTGATGGCGCGGGTGGCGGACCTCGCGACGAGCGCACCCGTTGCGGCGAGCCGTCGAGCAGTGATGCCGCCGGGCTCCGGCGATGCGATGGCGCGTGTTCGCACGATGGACGCGCGCCTTGGCGTTCGAGCCGGCGGCAATCGCCACCGGGCCACGCGGCGCGGCACTGACCGACCCCGCCAAAGACAGGACGGTGACCAGACCTGAGGCCAGGACGGCGATGATCTGCCACCGCCGACCGTGCCGGGGCCCCCAGCCGCCGGATCGGCGGCGTCGACGGGACGGGCGGCGAGCCTCAGCCGGGCTTTGTTCCGGCCGCCCGGCTCCTGTTCGGCGGCATCCGATCACTGCCTCGTGTGATCGGCAACGCCCGCCTCAGCTTTAGCGGATTTGCCGGCTCGGCCTCCTGACGCACGTCTGATCGAACAAACGTCCGCGAGCGGGCTCCCTGCCCGGTCCCGCCGGGCGTCAGCCGGGCCGGGCCGGCCGCCCACCCGGAGCGCTCACGCGCCGGGACGGCGGCCGGACCGTGCCCCAGTCTCAGTGGACCTGCGTGCCGGGAGCGATCTGGGGGTTGACGGCGTCGGCGCCGTTGGCCGACGCGTTCTCGTAGACGGCGATCGACCGGGTCGACCAGACGCGCGTGCCGGAGGTGAAGAACGGATCCGAGCTCCCGGTCGCAACGTTCCGAAGGGCGTAGCTGAGGATCAGCCCGCCCATCACCGCCGGCACCTGCGGGACGCCGGTGATCGTCTGCGAGCCCTTCGCCGACCCATACGAGAACGTGACGGGCCGACCGTCGATGTACTCCGCCATCGACCGGTCCGGATACATCACCGTCGTGTAGGTGTGGTAGCCGGCCGACGGATCAAACCCAAAGTCGCGGCAGAAGTCGTTGACGCCCTGCACGTTGCGCAGCGGACTCGTCGAGTAGATGAACGTCGAGTCGGTCGATCCCGACGTACTTGCCCGGCTGGCACCAGTTCCCGCCGGGGCCGGCCATGGCGCCCCAGCCCTCGAACATGTCCCACTCCCACTTCCACGTCGGAGTGGTCGCCCACCATCCCGGATCAGCCTCGCCCGTGTTCGGCGGGAACCGGGTCACGATCTGCAGCGCCCACTCCTGACCCTGGCCCGGCATGAAGTTGAACAGCCGATACCCGGCCGGAGGCTTCGCACTGTTGGTCGTGACCGCGCCGCAGCTGAACGCCGCCGATCCGCTCACCGCCCGTGCGCAGCTCAGCTCCAGCCCGTTGGCGTCGGTGGTGGCCTGCGAGCAGTTGAAGACCTCCATCTCGTTGCTGTTGAACCCGGGGTTGTTGGTGCAGTTGCCGGTAATGCGACTCGGCCACACCGTGTTGTCCTGACCCGGCGCCGTGCCCAACGGCGCCCCAAACGCATCCCCATACTCCAGCGCCCAACCACCGGCCGGCGCCGCCGGCCCCACCGGTGCGCTGGTCACCGAGGCCGGGCTGACGACGGCCGTCCCGGCGCTGGGCGCCGTGGCCGGAGCCGGAGGGCTCGGGTGCCGCCGCCGCTTGTGGCGCCGGTGGTGGCGGTGGTGCCCAGCCCGGGCCCGGGTGCAGTGGCTGCGCCGGCGAGCGCAGTGATGGACCCGGCGCTTGGCTCCGTGGCCGGCGGCACACCGCTGCTGGCGAACCGCGGCCGAGCACTGGTGACGAGTGCAGTGGGCCAGGCGGACAGGCTTGGTGCAGTGATGCCGGGCGCGCGCGTGGCGGCGGCCGGTCCGCGCGTGGCGGCGGCCGGTCCGCGCGTGGCGGCGGCCGGTCCGCGCGTGGCGGCGGCCTGACCTGTGGTGGCCGCCCGCGCTCGCCTGGAAGCGGGCAGCGATCGCCACGGGATCACGCGGCGCCGCGCTGACTGTCGCCGTCCACGCCAGGATGCCCAGGAGGCAGCAGAACAGGAGGAAGGCGACTCGCCGTCGGTTACGCGGTCTCGTATCCATAGGTTCACGCATCTCCATGGGCCTGGGGTCCAAGTAACTGATGAATCGCGCACACCCGGTGAGCCTCGCGCCGGCGCACCGATCCGTGCGTCCCGGATCGGTGGACGCGTGATGCGAGGGGGGCACGAGCACCGGCGCGGAGCCTGCCGCTGGTCACTCGCCCCGGCGAAATGCAGGCAAGAACTGCGGGCGCTTGGGTAGGGAATCCTCTACCAAATCGCTGCCGAAATCCGGTCCGCAAAGTGGTGCACTGTGTTATGCACGAGCACTTGCATTGCGAACGGATAGATGCGAATGGGGTCAGCCTGAGGCACGGGTCAGCGACGCAGGCGCGCTTGAGCATGACGATGAAACACCGGTCCTTGGAAAACGGGTCCAGATATGAGCTGGCCGCCAGGCGGAGGCGGCGCTGGCAGAGCAACACGGCGGCGGCGCCACGGAGGCAGTCGCTCTGCTGTCCGCGCGCGCAAGGGGCGTGTCGGTCACACCCCGTCGTTGTCGGAAGCGCGCGCTTGCGTTCAACCGGCACTCGTCGCCACCGTCGATTCTGACGTTGACGACAGCATCAGGTCGAGACGCAGTGCTGTTCGTCTCTCGGCTGCGCCGGGGGAGGACGCGCCATATGGTCATGGTGAAGCGACATCACTGTCGAAGATCAACGTGAACTGGCGGCAACAGGTATGCATCCATGGCACTGCTCGTGCCGAGATGCACTGCGTTCCGGGGACTACCCGGGGGCGCGGTGATTCTAACCAGGTAACGGCTCGCCGTGCAGCGTGACCGTGGGCGTCACCGCCAGGAGGTGCTCATCACCTCTTCCCTGCAGACGGTCACCTGAGCTGGCTTACCGCTGGACACGTTCAATTAACTGAACTGCTGTGCGTCGAGTCTGAGTCGTCCGCGCCGGGTCACACATCCGAGCCGAGAAAGGCCGCCAGACGCGCACATGATGACTCGAGCGTGTGATTCCGGACCTCGGCAGAGGCCTCGTCCACCAGCTTCGCGCGGAGGGCCGGATCCAGGATCATCTGCTCCAAGGCACGCGCGGCGGCATCCGGATCCGAGGGCGGAACGAGCAGGCCACGGCCTTCGACGACCGGAGGGACTCCGCCGACCGCCGTGGCCACGACGGGCAGGCGGGCCGCGAAGGCTTCAAGCAGCACCTGGGGAACCCCTTCGGTCAGGGAGACGTGGACGAGCGCATGGCTGCGCCGATACAGGTCCCACAGCCCGTCATCGATGGCGACGTGGCCGTGCAGCTGGGCCTGGTCGGCCACCCCCAGCTCGTCCAGCCGCTGCGCCAGCTCTTCCATTAGGCTCCCGTCGCCGCAGATCCCGAGGTGCCATCGCGGGTCGGATCGGAGCAGACGCTCGAGGACGTCGGCGAGGAGGAGCGGGTTCTTCTCTGGATCGAGCCGTCCGACGCTGAGCAGCCGCAGTTCGTCGCCGTCGTAGTCACGGTCGTCCTCGTCCGGGGCGGAGATGTGCTCATCGCTGAGCAAGGACACGTACGTCATGTGCACAGACGACGCCTTCCGGTACCGCCGCGCCAGGTCCGGGCCGACCACAACCACCGGCATGCGTCGAGCCAGCAGCCGAAACGCCCCCTCCAGCAGATCCGCCGCGAGGTGGACCGACCGTCGGCCCTTATGGCGATGACGGACCAGCTCCGGCAGGTTCTGGCGCAGGCCGAGAACGACCCGCCGGCGGCGAACTGCCGCCAGGAGCGCAAAGGCGAGCGCCTGTGGAGGATTGGGGCCCAGGATCCAGACGACGTCGACATCGGCCAGCGCCCGCCAGAAGCGCTTGAGACCCTCCGGCATCGTTCGCAGCACGTCGCCGAACTGGGCGCCGCTCACGTAGTGCGGCAGCGGTACGTACTCGACCCCCCGCATGGCGTACGGGTAGGGCTCCGGATTGGGATCGAACCGGCCGATCACCACCAGCCGCTCGCAGTGAGCCGCCAGCTCCCGGATGAACAGCCCAAACGGGTGCTGAGCTGTCACCGCACCGTCGTTGACACGGTAGGAGAAGTCGCAATAGACGGCGAGTCGCAGGGCCCGCGGCGACTGAGCCTCACCGTGCGGCGACAGCGTGGCACTTGACGACTGCACCCCTCCGGACGCCGCGCTCGACGGCTCCGACACACGGATAGCGTGAGATGTATGGCTTGACGCAGGCACGTGGTTCCTGTCCGTGGACTTGAGCCCTGATACTGACTGACAAGCGGACCCGCTCGCCCCGAGCGTTGGTCCGCCAGGCGCGCCGCATTTTACTACAAGCATTCTGGTCGTCTCAAGGGAGCACGCGCAACGACGCCGCACGTCCCGTCCCGCGGTTGTCTTCCACAAGATAAACCGCCTATCCTGCCGCCATGGACGTCGGACACGCCAACGGCGGGTCCCAAACTGATCGTGAGACGCGCGTGGGGCAAGTCGATCCCGGCTACACCTGGGAAGACCTGGTGCTGCCAGAGGAGGAGTTGGAGCGCCTGCGGTCGATCTCCCGCCACCTTCGGCTGCGGGAGCGGCATGTCTCCGGGCAGAGCCCGGAGGCGTCGGTCAGGCGCAAGCCGGTCCGGCCGGTCCTGTTCCTGGGGGCGGCCGGGACGGGCAAGACGATGGCGGCTCAGATCATCGCCGCCGACATGGATGTGCCGCTTCATCAGCTTGATCTCGCCACCGCGCTCGCGCAACCGGAGCACGAGTTCGAGCGGATCGCGGCCCGCGCGTTCGAGAGCGCCGAGGGGGACGGCGCAATCCTGGTGATCGACGGCGCTGGCGCGTTGGTGCGCCGGTCAGCGCCGGCGGGCTGGCACGGAGGCCGTTCCTCGCAGGCAGACAAACCGAGTGAGGGCCAACAGCCGACGGGCGGCAATGGGCACGATCCCGGCGACAGATCGCTGTCGCGTCTCCTCAGGCGTGCCGACCGCTCTGAGGGGCTCGTGATCTTCACGTCAACCGTGACTCACGGGATCGATACAGCGCTGACCAACCGGTTCGAGGCCCAGGTGAACTTTCCGCTCCCGGAGACCGAAGCGCGCAAGGAGATCTGGCGTCGCTCGCTCCCGGCGGACGCGCAGCTGCCGGAGAGCAATCTCGACTACCTGGCTGGCTGGCTGAAGTGGCCCGGCGGCACCATCCATCGCTGCTGCCTGGCGGCCGCCGACGCAGCCGCCCAGGAGAGGGTCCCGGTTCAGCTCCGTCATGTGGCCGGCGTCCTCGACCAGGGATACCGCAGCAGCGGACGGCCGGCCCGCACCCCGGCGCCCGTCCGCTCCGGTCCCGGCACGCCACCGCCACCGCGCCCGTCCGCTCCGGTCCCGGCACGCCCGCACCGCCACCGGCGCCCCGCCGCGCCCGCCCGGCCGCGCCACCGGCGCCCGTCCGGTCCGGTCCCGGCACGCCCGCACCGCCACCGGCGCCCCGCCGCGCCCGCCCGGCCGCGCCACCGGCGCCCGTCCGGTCCGGTCCCGGCACGCCCGCACCGCCACCGGCGCCCCGCCGCGCCCGCCCGGCCGCGCCGCCGCCGTCCGTGCCCGTCCGGCTCCGGCCCGCCCGCACCACCGCCCGCGCCGGTCCGCTCCGGCACAGGCACACCGGCGCCGGCACCGGTGGGCTCCGCTCCGGACACCCCGCCGGCGACCCGGGGTGAGCCCCGGACGAGCGCCGGCCGCCGCTGGCCGTTGCCCGCCGTGGGTGTCGTGCTCGCCGCGCTGGTGATCGGCGCGATCGTCGCGTTGACGACGGCCGGCAGCTCCCGCAACGGGACCAGCAAGGCCGCCTATGTGGACGCCGTGCGGGTGTCATACCCGTCGAACTGGCGGCAGACCGCCCCCGCGGCAAACCCCACGCTCGGACTCACCGGAGAACTCGCCGTCGCCTCACCGGCTCCCACCCGCGGTGAGCTTGTGATCGGCAAGATGGCCCAGGGCGATGCGTCGCCGCTGCCGCCGACCCTTATGGCCACCCTGCCCTCCACCGCCGCGCCGCAGATCGTCAAGGTCGGGCGCGTCGTGTTCTACAGATACCTGGGCTCACCCCAGCCCGGTGAATCCGTGGGGGAGTCGGTCTATGCCATGCCGACCACGACCGGCACGGTCATCGGCGTGTGCCGGCCGCAGGGAAACGGCGCCGCCTTCGCGAGCAGCTGTCAACGCGTCCTCGCCACGTTGCAGCTGACGTCCGGCAAGGCTCTGCCGCTGACCTTGAGCACAAGCTATGCGAGTGAGCTCAATGCCGTGATCGGCCGGCTCAACGCCGTGCGCGCGAGCGCCGGACCACAGCTCGCGGCCGCGACCAGTGCTCATACGCAGGCCGCGGCGGCGACCCAGCTCGCGCAGGCCCACGGCCAGGCGGCGTCTGCGCTCGTGCACCTCGGCGCGGGCGTGGCGACCGCCGCCAACGCGGCCCTGGCCCACGCTCTCCTGGTGACCGCCGACGCGTACACCGCGCTCGCCCAGGCCGCCGTCCACAACAACCCCCACGCCTACAGCACCGCGCGGGCGGATCTGGCACGTTCAGCCCAGGCGCTCAGTCTGGCCTTCGGTCAGCTGAGGCGCCTCGGCTACCAGGTCGCCTGACCGGGTTTCGAGATCAGCCGCCGCCGCTGACGTTGCCCGAGTTGCCGCTGCTGCTCGAGCCGCCGCCACCACCCGACGAACCGCTCCCGGAGGGCGCGCTGACCGCAGGCGTGCTCGGTGCGGGCGCGCTGGGAGCGGGCGCGCTCGGCACGCTGGTCCTGCCACCGCCGGATCCGACGACGCCGGAGTCCGATCCCGCCGACGAGCTGACCGAAGGCGAGGATGCGACCGTCGGGGCCACCGGGGCCACCGTCACCGCAGGGGCGACCGACACGACGCGCGCCGGGACAACATGGTGCGACGGCGCGGGTAGCGCCGGGCGTGCGTGATGGATCGGCTGAACCTTGAGCGGCCCCGGCGCGGCTATCTGATTCGGCGCCACCAGCTTCACCGCGGGTTCAACGACGCTCGCGGCGGAGCGGGCCCTCAGGGCGTTGCCGGCGTGGGTCGCCGTGGCCGTCCGGACGGCGAACGCCGCGCCGAATGCCAGGACCAGCAGAGCGATACCGAGCAGCGGCTCTCGACGCCCAAACGGCCGTCGCCCGTCTCCCCCAAACAATCCGCGCCTGGCGAGGCTCTCGCCGGCAGCTGCGCCTACCGCCACGCTTGTTCCCCCGTTCACAACGTTCGGTTGAAAGCAGAAGTATACGGCCACCGGCCCCGGTCGGGTAGGCCAACCTTTTGGATTGCCCCGCGTTCTATGGGGTGAAGCCGATCACCAAGGCGCTGGAATCTGGCGTAGCGTACGCCGCACTGGCGCTCCGGGGCACCGGTACCCCGGAGCGCCTGGCGGGGCGCGGGATGAGCCGACCCACACGGGGCGCTGACGTGCGCCGGCTACCCAAGGAAGTCTAACCGACGGCCATGGTCGCCATGGGTGTTTTTAGTATGCGTGCAGGCACGATGAACGCGCTCTTTGGGCAGTTCTGCGCAGGAGCGCGATCCGGCGGAGCCGGAGCTGAGCGGCGGAATGGACCGTGAGATCGCGACTAGGTCAAAGATCGTCTGGACCTCGGACGTTATGTAGCTCATAATGCCCCTCCATGGGGGCAACGATGGAGCTCGTTGGGCTCAGTCCCGCGACCGACCGGAAGCGGTTCGACGGGATGTCCGACGACGAGCTCGTCGCCGAGGTCCGCGCGGGCAGCACCACTGCCTTCGAGGCGATCTATGCTCGCTTTTCGCGAAGCGTGCTCGCGTTCTGCGTGCACCTGCTCGGAAACCGCGAAGAGGCCGAGGATGCCCTGCAGGTGACGTTCGTCTCGGCGTACCGGGCGTTGCGGAGGGGAACCCAGGACATTTCGCTGCGACCGTGGCTATACACGATCGCTCGTAACCGCTGCCTCTCAGAACTTCGCGCCCGTCCGGGAACGGTCCGGTCCGACCTCGCCGTCGAGGGCCGCTCGCTCGACGAGCCGGCGATCCAGTTCCAGCGTTCCGAGCAGCTCGATGAGCTGCTCGACGACATTCGGCGACTTCCCCCGGACCAGCGCGCCGCGCTCGTCCTCTTTGAACTGGGCGACCATTCACACGCGGAGATCGGCACGGCGCTCGGCGTTCGCCGGGAGAAGGTCAAGGCCCTCATCTTCCAGGCTCGCCAGTCGCTCTGGCGCGGACGCCAGGCCCGTGAGCGGCCGTGCGCCGAGGTCCGCGAGACCCTCGCCACCTCGCGTGGGAACGTCGCGCCGCGCAGCAAGGCCCGTGCCCACATCGACCGCTGCCACGGCTGTGCCGCGTTCGAGAACGAGGTCCGCCAGCAGCGGGCGGCCCTCGCGCTCGTCCTCCCCGTTCTGATTGCGACGGAATGGAAGACCTCGGTCATCGCCTCGCTGCTGGGCCCGGGCGCCACGACCGGCGCGGGCGTCGGCGGCGGTGGTGCCGCGACCGGCGCAGGCGTGGGCGGCGGTGGTGCCGCGGTCGCCGGCGGCGGAGGCGCCACCGGCGCGGGCGCGGGCGCGGCCGGAGGCATATCCGGAGCGGGCGCCGCGGGTGGGCTGACCAGCGCCGGCACGGCGGGCGGTCTCTCCAGCGCGGGCGCCGCGGGTGGGCTGACCAGCGCCAGCGCGGCCGGCGGCCTGACCGGCGCCAGCGCCGCGGGCGGCCTGACCGGCGCGAGTGCCGCGGGCGGCCTGACCGGTGTGAGCGCCGTGGGCGGGCTTTCCGGTGTGGGTGCCGCGGGCGGCCTGACCGGCGCGGGCGCCGTAGGCGGCCTTTCCGGCGTGAGCGCCGCGGGCGGCCTGACCGGCCTGAGCGCCGCGGGCACCCTGGCGACCACCGGCGTTACCGGCATCGCCGCGGCCTCCTCCGTTCCAGCCGCCGTGGCCACCGGCCTGACGGCAGCGGGAGCCGACCTGGCGGTCGTCGGTGGCGTCACCGGAACGTCGGCCGCCATCGCCACCAAGATCGCGACGGCGGTCGCGATCGCCAGCACCGTCATCAGCTCCGGTCCAATCGCCTCGCAGTCACCCGCCGCTCCCTCCGGGACCGCGCCGCTGACGAGCGCGGCTGCCCCTGCGTCCAATCCGCCGGTCGCGCCGGCGAGCCTGTCGAACGCGCCGCCCACCAGCGACACCGCGGGACCGGCCGCCGCCACAGCCTCGAGCACATCCACCACGGCAACGAGTGCCGGCGCCGGTTCCACATCCGCGGCCGCTCCCAGCGCCGCCCCCGCCACCCCGCCGGCCGGCTCCAGCACCAGCACGGCGCCTGCCGCGACGCCGGCCTCCACCGGCACCACGGGCTCCACCCCCGGCACCACGGGCTCCACCACCATCAGCCCGCCGGCAGCCAACACTCCGGCCGCCGGCGCGGCGACGACCGGCCCGGCCTCCACCGCAGGCGGGACCGGCAGCGCGGGCCCCAGCACCCCGGTCTCGCCGCTGCTCTCCACCGGCACCGGATCGACCTCCACCACGCCCGCCGGGACCACTGCTCCGAGCACCCCGTCCACCACGGGCACCACCGGCACCCCGGCGGGCGTCACCACGGGCACGACCCCCAGCACCCCGTCCACGACAGGCACCACCACGGGGACCCCGTCGACCACGGGCACCGGGACCACCTCCGGGACTTCGTCGACGACCGGTAGCACCACCGGGACCACCACCACCGGGACCACCGGCGGGGCCCCGGCCACCGGCGGCACCGCGACGGGCACGGGCGGCACCGCGACGGGCACGGGCGGCGGCGCCCTCTATACCACCGACGACACGTCGAGCTCCGGCGGCGCCCCTTCCTCCAGCAGCCAGCCGTCGACCCCGCAGGACAGCTCGGACTCTCCGGCGCCCGACGCGTCGTAGGCGAGTCGGCCGGCCTCCATCCCGTCCACCGACACTGGTCCGGGCCCGTGCCCAGGACGAGCAGAATGCACATTGACACACCAGCAAATGGACCGACACGCTGTCCGCCGATTGCGACCGCGTTAGCTATCCGAAAACCGTGCTCGCTCCTCCTGCCTGCGACGCGTATACTCCCGCGCGCACGATTGGAGAGAACCAAGATCAATCGTGGGGGAAAGCGGGGAAACGCGTGAGGACCAGGGACCAATTCAAAGCAGCCGTTTCACGGTGCACGCTGCGTGCAGCCGGAACTCGATCCATGATCCGGATCGTCGTCCTCGCGGCGGTCGCAGGCTGCTGGCTGCTGCCCCAGGCAGCGTCGGCCAGCACGGCGGCCAATATCAGCTTGGGTGCGTTTTCGCCGGCGAGCTTCGCTGCCGATGGCGCGACCCAGACGTCCGCAACCGTCACCGTCACGGACGCGAGCAACGTCGGTGTTCAAGGCGAGACTGTCACCGTCGCAGCGTCAGGCGCGTCCGTCAGCCCTTCGAGTCAGATGTGCACGACCGACATCAACGGCAACTGCACGGTCACCTTCACGGCTGGCACCTCAGTTGGGACCACGACGTTCACGGCCACTGACCCCAACGTTTCAGGATCACCAACGCAGACGGTGAGCCAAACGGTCGGCACGCCGGCAACGGTGACGCTCGCCGCACTTTCGCCCTCAAGCATCCCGGCCGACGGGCACTCGTCGAGCACCGCCAGCGCGACCGTGACAGACAGCGGCGGCCATCCCCTCAGCGGTCAAACCGTCGGCTTCTCCCAGAGCGGGACGGTCGTGAGCATCTCCGGTGGGGCGGCCTGCACAACGGGTTCCAACGGTTCATGCAGCGTCAAGATCACCGGGACGACTCCTGGGTCCACCACCATCACGGCGTTCGACGGGAGCGTGGCGAGTGCGGGGCAACCGCTCACGGAGGTAGCGGGAGCGCCTGCGCTCGTGACCGTGGCTCTGAACCCGTCGACCATCCTGGCGAGCGGCTTGTCGGCCACCACCGCGACGGCCACCGTGACCGACGCCATCAACAACCCCATCACGAACGCCACCGTGACGTTCAAGTCGAGCGATCCGGGTCAGTTCATCGGCGGCGTGACAAACAATCTCAACGGCACGTACAGCGTCCAGATCCGGGGTTCCACAACCGTGGGCTCGTCGACGATCACGGCGACCGCCGGCTCGGCGAGCGGGATCGCGACCCTCATCCAGGCCGCCGGTCCGAGCGCGACGTCGCTCGTCGCCTCCAACTCATCGCTCGTCACCAACCAGGGCGTGACGCTGGTGGCGACGGTCACCAGCGGGACGGGCGCTCCGTCCGGCACCATCACGTTTGAGAACGGCGGGGTGGTGATCCTCGGCTGTGGCGGCGAGGCCATTTCGCCGTCGAACCCCATCGCCACCTGCCAGACCGCGTTCGATGCCGCGGGGTCGCCGGCCCGGCTCACGGCGGTGTTCGCACCCGGTCCCGGATCGACGGCGCCCGCTTCGACGGGGAGCCTCAATCTGTCAATCGGCCAGGACTCGACGTCGGTGCTGCTGCAGACTCCATCGTCGGCGACGACCGGCCGCAGCATCACCTATTCGGCCCAGGTCTCTCCTCCGTCCAATCGGCCCGGCCCCGTCGAGCCGACCGGAACGGTGCAGTTCTCCGACAACGGGCAGCCGATCTCGTCCTGCGCGAGTCAGCCGATCGTCAACGGGACCGCCACCTGCACCGTCAAGTACAAGCGAGCCGGGGCGCACACCGTCACCGCACGGTACAGCGGGGATGCCAACTTCTCCGGCTCCGGCGCGCCGGCCGCACACGTCAGCGTCGTCGTCCTGCGAGCGCGGATCATCGGCAGCCTCAGCGACACCATGCAGTGGAACTTCCACTTCACGTCGTCGTACACCAGGGTGCTCCAACTGATCGTCAACGGCGCGTCGCCGGGCGACATCATCCGCGTGACCTGCCACGGCGCGGGCTGCCCGTTCAAGAAGCACACCACCCGGATCGTCAAGCACAGGCGCTGTACGCGCACACACGGGAAGCGCAAGTGCACGACTCGGGGAGGCCGTACGACCTTGGCCGTCCCCCTTCAGGGCCACAGCCTGTCCGCCGGCGCGACGTTCACCGTCTCCATCACCCGGGCGAACTGGATCGGCAAGTACTACGTGTTCACCATTAGGGCGCAGCGCGGACCGCGCATCAAGATCAGCTGCCTCACCCCCGGGTACTCAAAGCCCGGGGTGGGCTGCTCAACCTAGGACCGGCTCAGGCCCCGCACCGGGGGGCCGGCGGGTCAACCCCCCGCCGGACGTAGCCGAGGCCGGCGCGCGACGTGGTGGCGACGGGTGCTCCTCGGCTCCAGTCGATCTCGAGCATCTCCTTGGTGTGCCGGAGCGGGGGCAGGAAGGCGACGGGGCGGAAGGTGCGCGCGCTCAGCACGTCTCCTGAATCGCCAACGTAGACCAGACACCCGCCGCGGCTGTGCTGGAGCCACCCGTCGTTGGTCAGCGGATGCGCCAGCTTGACGTTCGCAATCAGGGACGGCGCCACCGACGGCATGCGCGACACGTCGAACACGTGGACGTAATTGTTGGGGGCATCGAGCACCCAGAGTTGCCGCTCGTTGGGCGAGAGCGAGATCCCGTGGCTCGGAGCCAGCGAGAAGGTGGCCGGATTCCAGCCGAACCTGGTACCAAAGGTGACCGTGAAGAGGACGCGACCGGTCGTGATGCTGCTCGCCTGGAAGCCCAGAAATCCGGTGGCGGTCGTATAGGCGATCGTCTCCCGGCCGTTGATGGTGAACGGCCTAACGCCGGACCTGAGCGGACCGATGCGACGGATGACCCGGTCGGTGGCCGTGCTCGCCACCTCGAGGTAGGGGTGGTTCCTCCCGCCCAGGTACACGCGCGATCCGCTGAGGCCGACGACGGTGTCATGCGGCGATCGGCCGGCGTTGATGGTGCCGAGGACGTTGCCGGAGCGGGCGTCGATCACGCTCCAGACGCCGTCCGGCGACAGCGCCCCGTCCGGCATGTAGATCCGCCTCCCGTCGGTGCTGATCGCCATGCTGTCGATGCCGCGCTGATAGGTGCGCCTGAGCACGACAGCGCCCTTGAGGAGGTCGTAGCCGAGCAGATGGCCGGTGGCTCCCGGGCCACCGTCGGAGCCATAGCTGATGTACAGCATGTGGGTGCGGGGGCTGGCGGCCACGCCTCGGACGCCGACAACGCCGGGGAGACGCACCCGCTGCACGAGGCGGTTGCCGTGGTCGATGTCGTAGACGTACATCGCTCCGTCCGGGAAAACGTACTCGTAGTGGCGCATCCCGCGGGACGCGAGCGAAGCCGGCCGGGGACTCTGAGCCGGAGCGATCGCCGCCGCCGCCGGCGCCGCCGACGCCGACCCGGAACCGCCGGGGCTGCTACCGGCGCAGGCGGCCAAGCCGATAGCCAGGCCGAGGACCAGTGGGACCGCGAGCTTCAGGTTCACCTCCGCCCGGAGGCTAGCGGCGCCGCCCGGCGTGGACAACGCGCCGGGGCCCTGCCAAACGCCACCGTAACGCGGTGGAAAGTCCTGCGAAATGGCGGCTATCCTCGGGAATTGCACGGACGCTCAAAGCGCGCGCCACTCGCCCCCAACCGGCGCGTGCAACCAATGGGAGCCCGTGACCCCATCCCCCAACTCGGTCGCGGGCTCCCATCCCTTTGCCACCCGCATTTAACGCCGATCGGCGGCGGACGGGAGCGCGCACCGGCGGAAAAGTACGCAACTTGCTCGGTTTCCGGCAAAACTAGGCCCGCCGCCGGCACGACGGCCGACGACGGGCAGCAGATCCGCGGGGCCGGAGACCCCGGCTCGAGCGAGCCTGGATCTCCGACCTCGCGGTCAATTGGCGTGACTCAGCAGGCGCGGTAGCGCTGCCGGCTGATCAGGTGATAGTGGCGCTTGGTCGTCGCCACGATCTTGATCGTCACCTTCCCCTTCTTCGGAAGCCGACGCAGGGTCACGTTGTGGAAATGACCCCGCTCGCGCAGTCGGTGGCGTCCGTTGACGTAGACGTCGATCTGCACGATCCCGCGATGGTGGCGGGTCAGCGTCTTGAGCCGGAGGAACAGCTTGCGCTTGGCCACGCAGGCCTTGCCGGACGGGAGCCCCGCCTGGCTCGGCGGCACCGGCGTCCCGATCGACGAGACCGGGGTGGTCGTCGGCAGGCTGCCGGAGGAGGGGCCCCAGGCCTGGTTGAGCTCGTTGTACCACATCTGCCCCAGCCAGTCGGCGGTCATCTGACCGGTCTTGGCGTTGCATTGGTACGTCGTCGGGACCATGATGCAGCGCGGCGGCGAGCTGGCCGTCGGCATGATCATGTCGGTGTCGAAGCCGTTGTAGACGACGAGCCCGGTGCCGTCAGTTGCGTACGCGAGCTGCGCGCCCTGCTCCTTGTTGCCGTTCGTCCCCTGTGCCGCGGTAAACCACCGGGAGTCCAGGGAAGTCAGCATGTTCGCGTCGCCGATGGCGTCGGTGAACTTCTGCAGCTCGGTGAGGTTGACGTAGGACGGATCGGCCGGGTTGGAGCTGATCAGCCCGCTGTTGGCGACAACCTGCGACCCTCCGGACGTCGAGCCGCAGTTGTTGCAGCTCGCGCCCACCTGGGTCGGACTCGAGTGCGGCAGCACCCAGGAGTAGTCGTTCTGCTTCGTCTCATCGGAGTCGTGGATGAGGAGCTTGCCGCCGTTGGCCACGAACTGCGCCAGCGCGGCCTTCGCCGATGCCGACAGGCTGTTCGTCGACACCTGGATCAGTGCGACCGTGTCGTACTTCGACAGCGTCGCCGAGGTGATCTGCGTGGACGGAGTCACGGCGACACCGTTCTGCAGCGACGTAAACGAGAACTTGCCGAACGACTCGGTCGGCCGTCCAAAGACCGTTGTCGATGTCGACGGCATGATCCCGTCCTGGCCCTGGTACCCGGTGGTCGGGACCGGGCCCGGGCCCGGGATCAGCAGCACGTTATGGCTGGCCGACAGCGCCATCGCCGGCGACGCCGAGATGGCGATCGCCGCGGTCACAACCCCGGCGAGTCCGAGACACCGCGCGGTAATCGCCGTGCGCAGGCGACCCCTGCCGGTGCTCTTGCCGCGCAACGCGCCCCGCCGCACAGCATGCTTGACGACTCCCGCTGAATCGGGAGAAGAACTCCTCATAGTCCGCTAACCCCTTTCGTGGGTCCTGGCTTGACCCCAGGATCGGATCAGGCGTCCAGCCATCTCGCCCCGGGCCCCTGTTCATGGTACTTAACGGCAGCGGCCCGCGAGGCCTTGCTCCAAGCACCGTTTGTTCATGCTCCCAAACCTGTCAACCGGGAGAAAGTTGCGGTCGATCGTAGCGATGACCAAGGACATGTTGACCGGGGCCGCCGTCGCACCGACCGTGCACTCAAACGCGCCGAAAACCGGACTTTTGCAGGACCATCAACGCCACGGACCCGGGCAGTCCGCGCACGCGTGACGGCCTCCGCCACGCGGCGCTTGCGTTTTTGGATGCGGGAGCCCTTGCGCGCTGACGATCTTTCGCCGATCATCTTCGACTCAGGACGACCCGATCCACCTTTGGGGGTACATCAATGTCTGCTACGCAGAACGTCGTAAGCAAGCCGAAGTCTGCCGAAATGCATGCCGGGCCCGGGTTCCGTGTCCGGCGCTGGTTTGAGCGCCCGTCCGAGGATGCTCTGCCGCGACTGTCGCGGTTCGAGACGCCGAACATCTCGGACCTCATGAACCGCCTGTACACCATGACGTCAGTCATCAAGAACCTCACCGATCCGTCGCTCCGCATCATCGGACCGGCGTGCACGGTGAAGGTGTACCCGGGCGACAACCTCATGGTCCACAAGAGCCTCGACATCGCCCAGCCCGGCGACGTGGTGGTCGTCGATGCGGCGAACTCCGGCAACACGGCCGTGCTCGGCGATCTGATCTCCACCAAGGCGCGGCACCGCGGCATCGCCGGTTTCGTCGTCGACGGCATGATCCGGGATCTCCCCCACATCCAGGCCCTCGGTGACTTCCCGGTGTTCGCCCGGGGCGTGACACCGATCGGCCCGCTCCATCGCGGCCCGGGCGAGATCAACCACCCCGTCTCGTGCGGCGGCATCGTCGTCAATCCGGGCGACATCATCGTCGGCGACCTCAACGGCGTGGTCGTCGTCCCGCGCGGGATCGCCGACGACCTGATCGCGCGGCTCGAGGCGCGTGAGGCGGCCGAGTCCAACTACACCGCGGCCGTGGCCCGCGGCGAGTTCTCCAACGACTGGGTCGACCAGATCCTGTCGAGCAACGGCGTCTGCGTCGAGGACTGAGTAGGGCCGGCGACGACGGCTGACGCCGTCCTGCCGAGCGGGCTGCTCGTCACGGCTCGCTCGGCGGTCGCCGGTGAAGGACCTCCACAAACCAGAGAGATGTGAGAACAGGTGCGCAGCGTTTCGTTTATCGGATACGGCGAGTTCGCGCACGCACTGGCCGGTGGCCTGTCCGAGGCCGGGATCGACCTCCAGGCGTACGTGCGGCCGCGCGCGGATGCCGATGCCGCGGAGGCACGCCGCCGGCGCATGCGATCCGCCGGCGTCAGCGCCGCGCGGTCGCCGGCCGAGGCCCTGACGACCGCGGAGGTCGTCATCGCTGCGGTGCCGGCCTCCTCGGCCGCCGAGGTGGTGGAGGCCTGCGCTCCCCACCTTCAGCGCGGCCAGCTCTACATCGATCCATCATCGGCCCTGCCGGCGGCGAAGCGCCGGAACGCCGAGCTCGTCGAAGGAGCCGGCGCGGAGTACGTCGACGCGGCCGTGCTGGGAACGGTGGTCACCTCCGGGGCACGCGTTCCGATGCTGGCGGCGGGTGGCGGGGCCGCCCGGTGGCAACAGGAGGCCACGGCCGTTGGCCTGAACGTCACCGCCATCGCCGGCCGGGCCGGCGACGCAGCTCTGGTGAAACTGCTGCGGAGCGTGTACATGAAGGGACGGGACGCGCTGGTGCTCGAGATGGTGTTGGCGGCACGCCGCCACGGCGTCGAGGAGGCGGTGCTGAACAGCATCGGCGGCCCCGGAGAGCAGGTGCCATTCCCCAGCCTCGCCGAACGGGTGATGTGCTCGCTCGCCGTCTACGCCGAGCGCCGAGCCGATGAGCTGGCCGACGCCGCCTCGCTGTTGCGCGAGGTCGACATCGAGCCGTTGATGGCTCAGGCCGGGGAGAATCGCCTGCGGCTGCTGGCCGCATCCGGGCTGGCCGAGCGCTTCGGCGGGGAGCGCCCGCAGGATCTGGCCGAGGTGCTGAGCTCGCTCGAGGCGCTCGAATCCCAGCCGTCGGCGGATGTTGCCGCCAGCGGCTGACGCTGCCATGGCCACCGAAGACGCAGCGCGCGGGGCGCGCGTTCTCAGCGCCTCGTCCGGCCGGAGCCGGCTGGGGCCGGACTGGCTGGCGGCGCCGGCGCTGCCGGCACTGGGGCTGATGGTGCTGTGGGCCGAGCACGACGGCGGCTACGACGCCGACACCTGGTACTGGGGCGCCCTGGCGCTGCTCGCCCTGCTGGTCGCGACGGTCATCGGCCTGGGCTCGCGGCGCGCACGATTGTCCCGCGCCGGAGTGGTGTCGCTCGCCGCCCTGGGCGCCTACACGGCGTGGTCATACGCCTCGATCGCCTGGGCCCAGACCCCCGGGCTGGCCCTTCAGGGCAGCAATCGCACGCTGCTCTACCTGCTGATGTTCGCGCTGCTCCTGATCCTCCCGTGGACCCCGCGGTCAGCGCTGGGGGCGCTGGTGCTGTTCGCCCTCGGCGTGGGCGCGCTCGGCGCGATCCTGCTGGTGCGCCTGGCCGCCCAGGACGGCATCCCGGAGCTGGTGGTCCAGGGCCGGCTGGTGGCGCCGACCGGCTACTTCAATTCGAGCGTGGCGCTGTTCATGATCGAGGCGCTGCTGGGCGTGGCCCTGGCCACGCGGCGTGACCTGCCACCTCCCCTGCGCGGTCTCCTGATCGCGCTCGCCTGCGCCGGCCTCCAGCTCTGCGTCCTGGGCCAGAGCCGCGGCTGGCTGTTCACGCTCCCGTTCGTTGCCCTGGCCGCACTCGCGGTCGTCCGCGATCGGCTCCGGTTTGGAGTGGCCGCGGTGATTCCCATCGCGGCGACGGCAGCGGTGGTCCGTTCGCTCCTCGACGTCTACAAGACACACCAGAGCGCCGCCCTCGGTCAGACCGCAGCGCACGCGGGAAGCACGTGCCTGGTGATCTGTGCCGCCGCGTTCGTCCTCGGCACGCTCGCCGCCTGGGCGGAAACCCGGGTGCGCCCCCCCCAGCTGTCCCGCGGGGCCAAGCTCGGCCTCGGCGCAGTGCTCGGCGCGATCATGCTCGCCGGCGCCGTCGCCGGGGTGATCCGGGTCACCCACGGGAATCCCGCGGCGTTCGTCTCGCGCCAGTGGCGTGGCTTCACCCATCCTCAGACGAAGGCGTCGGCCGGATCACATTTCACGGCGGTGGGCAGCGGCCGCTATGACTTCTGGCGTGTGTCCCTGGACGCGGTGGGCGCCCATCCGCTGGGGGGCATCGGCCAGGACAACTTCGCCGATTACTACGTCACGCACCGGCGCACCGGCGAGGAGCCGTCGTCGGCGCACAGCCTCGAGATGAGCCTCCTGGCCGAGACCGGAGTGATCGGCTTTGCCCTCTTTTCCGCCTTCCTGGTGGCGGCGATCGCGGGCGCGCTGCGAGCGCGCCGGACCGGTACAGCGCTCGCTCAGGCGACAGCGGGCGCCGCGTTGCTCCCGCTGGTGGTGTGGCTGATCCATGGCTCGGTCGACTGGTTCTGGGAGCTTCCGGCCCTCACCGCTCCGGCCCTCGGCTTTCTGGCGGTGGCTGGGGCGCTGGCCCGCCCAACCCCCGTGGAGGCGGCGGTGCCCACCTCGCCGCGGCCGCTCACGCGGGCCGCGACCGCGGTGGTGGCCGGCCTGCTCGTGCTGGCGGCGGCGGTCGTCCTGGCGTTCCCGTATCTCTCGGTCCGCGAGGTCTCGCTGGCCAGCGACATTGCGGCCCGGAACCCGGCCCAGGCGCTGATCGACCTCCGGACCGCCGCGCAGCTCAACCCGCTGAACCCTGATCCGGGGCGAGTCGGAGGCACCATCGCGCTCGAGACCGGTCAGTACGCCGAGGCCGAGCGGCGCTTCGTGCAGGCGACATCCCGCGAGCCCGGCGGCTGGTACGGGTGGCTGGGGGCCGGCCTCGCGGCTTCGGCCCTGGGCTGGAGATCCGTGGCCACGCATGACCTCACGGTGGCGGCGTCGATCAACTCCCGGGTGCCCGTCATCCGAAAGGCACTGGCCAAGGTCGACACCAAGCATCCGCTGGCGCCGTTGGCCGCCCTGAGGATGCTCGTCCTGGTCGGCTGAGGCTCCGAGCGAGTCGACTGCGACGCTCCGTACCGGCCCGCGTTTCAACTCGTGAAAGCCCGCAAAAAGCTACAATCTCGTTTGAACGTTATTCATTTCGTGTACTATCTTTCCGGCACGGTACGCGATAGGAGGGGCATAGATGGATACGAGGGGCAGTCGTAGATCGCACGGACGCGCGGGCCGCAAGCGGCTCACCACGGGGATCGCCGCACTGGCGGCGGTTGTCGGACTGCTGGTCGCAACGAGCGTGGCGCTGGCCGCCGGCGGCTCGACGTGTCAGCAGTACAACCCGCAGACCTGCAACGTGGTGACCCCGCCGACCTCGACGGTGCCGCCACCGGCCACCGGCTCGACGCCGCCTACGTCGCCGACCACAACCTCAACCAGCCCCACGCCGACGGCGCCGACCGTGACCTCGTCCCCCGGGACCCCGCCGCCGACCCTGGTCACGGCGACGAGCCCGACGACGACCGCCGCACCCGCGGTGCTGTCGAAGTCCACGCTCCCGTTCACCGGACTGGACCTGGGCCTGATCGTCGCCGCCGGACTGGTGCTCATCGCCGGTGGATTCGTGGTCCGGCGGATGACGCGCCGGCTCAACTGACCGACACGCCGGTCTGACCTGAGGTTCGCTAGGTCCCGCCCTGGACGCGCTCGCGGATGAGGCGGGTGACCTCGCCGCCGTCGGCGCGGCCCTTGGTCTCCCGCATCACGTACCCGACGAGCGGGCCGATCGCCTTCATATTGCCGGCCCTGACCTTGGCGGCGGCGTCCGGGTCGGCCGCGATCGCCGAGTCCACGATCTCGACCAGGCCGTCGCCGTCGTCGCCGCTGAGCGCTCCCAGGCCGTCGCGCTTGACGATCGCCTGGGGGTCACCGCCCTCCTCCACCAGCTTGGTCAGCACCTCCCGGGCGGCGTCGCGGCTGACCTCCTTGGCTGCCACCATCGCCGCCAGTGAGGCCAGCGCCACCGGCGCCACCCGGGAGTCGGCGGGATCGGCATCAGAGCCGATCCGCTCCACCAGCTGCGGGATCCAGTTGTCGACCTCGGCCGGGGTGAGCCGGTCGCCGGGCACCGCCGCCAGGACCTGCTCGTAGTAGTCGGCGAGCTCGCGGCGGAACGCGAGGTCGCGGGCCCGGCGGGGGCTCAGCCCCAGCTCACGTTCGAAGCGCTCGGCGCGCGCTGCCGGGAGCTCCGGGATCTGCTCGGCGGCCGCCACCCGGATCTCGTCGGTCACCACCAGTGGCACCAGGTCCGGCTCCGGGAAGTAGCGGTAGTCGTGCGCCTCCTCCTTGGAGCGCAGCGGGGTCAGCCGTCCGGTGGCCGGGTCGAAGTGGAGCGTCTCCTGGACGACCGGCTCGCCGGCGCGCGTCAGGTCCGTCTGGCGCGAGATCTCAGCGCGGATCCCCTGCTCCAGGAAGCGGAACGAGTTCATGTTCTTGAGCTCGGTCTTGGTGCCGAGGGTGGTGGATCCGGGCGGCCGGATCGAGATGTTGGCGTCGCAGCGCAGCGACCCCTCGGCCATGTTGACGTCCGAGACCCCCAGCTGGCGCAGGGTGGTGCGCAGCAGCGTGAGCCATTCGTGGGCCTGCTCCGGCGAGCGGAGATCCGGCTCGGTCACGATCTCCACCAGCGGCGTCCCACAGCGGTTGAAGTCCACGACGCTGCGGTCCGATCCGTGGATCCGTCCGCTCTCGCTCACGTGGTTGAGCTTGGCTGCGTCCTCCTCCAGATGAGCGCGGTGGATCCGCACCTCCCCCAGCTGCCCGCCGCGGCAGATCGGCACGTCGTACTGGGAGATCTGGTAGCCCTTCGGCGAATCTGGATAGAAGTAGTTCTTGCGGTGGAAGATCGACCGCGCCGCGATCTCGGAGCCGAGGGCCAGACCGATCATCGTGGCGAACTCGACCGCCCGCGCGTTGACGACCGGCAGCGCTCCGGGCAGCGCCAGGCACGTCGGGCAGACATGGGTGTTGGGCGGGTCGCCGAACGACAGCTCGCAGCCGCAGAACATCTTGGTGCGGGTCTTGAGCTGGACGTGGATCTCCAGTCCGATGACCGCCTCGTAGTCGGTCATTCCCGCGGGCTCCTTCCGTCGAAGCCGATCGCCCGCTCCAGCGCGTAGGCGGCGTCGAGCAGGCGGCTCTCGCTGAATGCCGGGCCGGCCAGCTGGAAGCCGACGGGCAGCCCCTCGCTCAGGCCGGAGGGGATCGAGATGGCGGGGATCCCCGCCAGGGGCATCGGCACTGTGCAGAAGTCGTTGAGGTACATCGCCAGCGGGTCGTCGGTCTTGGCGCCCAGCTCGAACGCCGTCCACGGGCTGGTCGGCGTCACGATGAAGTCGAACTGCTCAAACGCGGTCCGGAAGTCCTCGCTGATCTTGGTCCGGACCTTCAGCGCCGTCCCGTAGTAGGCCTCGTAATAACCGCTGGACAGCGCGTAGGTGCCGAGCATGATCCGCCGCTTGACCTCCGGACCAAAGCCGACGGCCCGGGTCCGGCTGTACATCGTCTCGAGGTCGGCGTCGCCGTCGACACGCAGTCCATAGCGGACCCCGTCGAACCGGGCCAGGTTCGCCGATGCCTCGGCGGGCGCGATCAGGTAGTACGCGGACAGAGCGTGCGGCGCATGGGGTAGCCGGCACGAGTCCACGGTCGCCCCCAGGCTCTCGGCCAGCTTCAGCGTCGCCTCGAAGCTCCCCCTCACCCCCGGCTCGACACCAGCCCCGTCCTGGGTTCCGCCGAGCAGCTCCTCCGGCACGCCGAGGCGGATCCCGCGCAGGTTCTCGGCGGTCGGCATCCTCACCGGCTCCGGAAGGCCCAGCGACGTCGAGTCGCGCGGGTCACGGCCGGCCATGTGCGAGAACAGCAGCGCCGCGTCGGTGACGTCCCGGGTCAGCGGGCCGGCCTGATCCAGCGACGAGGCGAACGCGATCATGCCGTACCGTGAGCAGGCGCCGTAGGTCGGCTTGAGCCCCACGATCCCGCACAGCGCGGCCGGCTGGCGGATCGAGCCCCCGGTGTCGGTGCCGATCGCCCACGGCGCCAGGCCCGCCGCCACAGCCGCAGCGCTCCCGCCGGAGGAACCGCCGGGGACGCGGCGGCGATCCCACGGGTTGAGCACCGGGCCGTACCCGGAGTTCTCATTCGACGAGCCCATGGCGAACTCGTCCTGGTTGGTCTTGCCCAGCAGCGCCGTGCCGGCCGCGGTCACGTTGGCGATGACCGTTGCCGTGTACGGCGGGCGGTAGCCCTCCAGGACGCGCGAGCCGGCCTGGCTGGGCACGCCCTCAGTGCAGAACAGGTCCTTGACGGCAACGGGCACCCCGCCGAGCGCCGTGCCGGCCACCGGCTCCGGCGCCGAGTCGGCGACCCAGGTGAAGGCGTTGAGATCATCGGCGGCGGCCCGGGCCCGGTAGGCCTCGAACAGCTCGGTGGCGTCGATTTCCCGCGCGCGAATCTGGGCGGCCGCTTCGGCCGCGGTCAGGTCGATCAGTGTGCTCATTCGCCGCTCGGCCCCGGACTGGGGACGCCGAAGCCGCCCTCGACCGGCTCCGGCGCCGACGCCAGCGCGGCCCGGTGGGAGAGGCCGGGCACCGGCTCGTCCGGACGCGTCACCCCGGCCACGTCGACGACGTGCGACGTCGGCGGCACATCGCCCAGGTCGAGCTCGCGGATCCGGTCGACATGCTCCAGGATGTGGGAGAGCTCCTGGGCCATGTGCTCCACCTCGTCGTCCTCGAGCTGAAGGCGGGCCAGCCGGGCCACGTGGAGGACCTGCGCGCGATCAAGCATCCCGCCGCATTCTAGATACAGATGCCGGCCCACCCTGGCCCCGCCGCCGAGGGTGTTGGGGGGTCAGGCCGCCCATACCGGCGTGCGCCCGCGACACTCCATCACCGGGGATCGCTCGCGGGCAGCGGCACCCGCTCGACCGGCCGGTCCGGTCCCGGCTGCCACCCGTCCTCATCCCGCATCGAGTAGAAGCCGCCGACGATCACGGCCGCCGCGCACACCAACCCCAGATACGCGCCCGGCTCAGGCGCATCCGCGCTCGTCGGCAGGCGGATGACGAGGAGGATCGTCGTCAGCACCGCCAGCGCGGTCACGATCACGCTCATCACCACCGGGAGGGCCGGCGCCCGGCGCGTCTGCTGGAAGAACGCCAGCAGCACGCCGCAGACCGCCGTGACGACGATCAGCCACCGCAGCACCGGCAGGCTCTGCCACCCGATCCGGGTGGCGTGCTGCGAGCCGAACCAGGGCAGCACGAACAGCACCACGAGGAGCACGGCCGCGGAGGCGGCCGCGATCAGCTCTCCGCGGCGAAGATGGGATATACGCAGCTGCATCGGACCTGGCTGGAGGGCGGGCGGGCGGGCCGGCGGGCGGTGCAACCCTACTCGGTGTGCGGTTCGGACGGCGGCCCCGAGCGGTGGCGGTGCGCCGTGCGAGCGCCGGCATGGCTCCGCCGCTCGCGGATCGACTCATAGCCGCCCCAGGCGATCCCCAGCGCGCACGCCAGCCCCAGGACGGCGCCCAGCTTCTGGTCGATGACCGTGCCGCCCCCGGGAAGCGCGATCAGCACCCGGTAGATCAGCAGGACGGACGTGATCGACCCCAGCGTGGCGACGACCCGGCTGGTGTCGGTCTTGGTGCCGTGCGCCCGCTGCGTGGCGTGCAGGACGACCGAGCCGATCGCCGCCAGGACGGTGGCCAGCATGATCCACCGGACGCCGGCCAGCGCGTTCCACCCGTCCTCGGCCCCGGAGATCGCCGGGCGCGCATAGGACGGGTCCGGGACCCCGGCGACGCCGTACCACTTGGCCGCGAACATGAGCACCAGCAGGAGCAGTGCGCTGCCGGCACTGATCAGCTCGCCGACGTGGACCCGCGTGGGCGTCACCGCTTGGAGATCGGCGCCAGGTCGGCGACCAGCTTGCGCTCCGCCCGGTCTCGACTGAAGCGGATGACAACGATCCCGCCCGGTTCGACGCCGGTCACGACGCCCTCGCCGAACGCCGCGTGGACGACATCCTCGCCGAGGCGAAACGCCGTCGGCGGCGGCTCGTCTCCGGACGGCAGGTCGGTGCCGCCGGAGCCCCATGAGGTCGCGCCGGAGCTCCATGAGGTCGCCCGGGCGCGGATCCCGCCGAAGGCCCGGGGCGCCTGGACCTCCCGGTCGGTCAGCTCGGCCGGGATCTCACCGATGAACCGGCTGGGAATCCCGTAGTTCTGAGCGCCGAATACGGTCCGCGACCGCGCCGAGGTCAGGTACAGATCACGCTCGGCCCGGGTGATCCCGACGTAGCACAGCCGCCGCTCCTCCTCCAGGCCGCCCTCGTCGAGCGCCCGCGAGTGCGGGAACACCCCCTCCTCGCAGCCGATCATGAACACGATCGGATATTCCAGGCCCTTGGCGTTGTGAAGCGTCATCAGCGTCACCAGGCCCTCGTCGTCCTCGCGGGTGTCGGCGTCGGCCACGAGTGCCACCTGCTGGAGGAACTCCGCCAATGACGGCTCGTCGGCGGCCGCGTCGTACTCGACCGCCACGTTGACGAGCTCCTCGAGGTTCTCGATCCGGCCCTGGGCCTCGATCGTGCGCTCGTTGCGCAGCGCCTCCAGGTAGCCGCTCTCCTCGAGCAGCTCCTTGAGCAGAACCGAGATCTCAGGGTGGGTGGGGGCGTTCACCCGTTCCTCCAGGCGCTCCATGGTGCTCATGAACCGCCGCAGGGACTTGATGGCCGCGGCACCGAGTCCGGGCACGTCCTCCGGCGCGGCGGCCAGCTCCCAGATCGTCTCGCCGGAGGTGTTGGCGTAGGCGAGCAGGCGGGACACGGTCGTGTTGCCGATCCCGCGCCGCGGAGAATTGACGATCCGGGTGAAAGCGCCGACGTCCTGGGGGTTGACGAGCACGGTCAGGTAGGCGACGGCGTCCTTGATCTCGGCCCGGTCGTAGAACTTGGTGCCGCCGATGACCTGGTAGGCGATGTCCGCCCGGACGAGCGTGTCCTCCAGCACCCGGGACTGCGAGTTGGTCCGGTAGAAGACGGCGACCTCCGCCCGGGACGTCCCCTCGTCGATCAGCCGCTGAATCTCACCGGTGACGTAGCGGGCCTCGGCATGCTCGTCGTCGAGCTCGCGGATCTTGACCGGGTCGCCCTGACCGATGTCGGTCCACAGCGACTTGGGCTTCTGGCCCCGGTTGTTGCGGATGACCGCGTTGGCCGCGTCCAGGATGGTCTGCGTCGAGCGGTAGTTCTGCTCCAGCTTGACGACGTGCGCGTCCGGGAACGTGTCCTCGAACTCCAGGATGTTGCTGATGTCCGCTCCGCGGAACCCGTAGATGGAGTTGTGCGTGACGATTCCAGCCGCGATGAAGTTGTGGGTGCCGGCGATGTCCAGGTCATAGACCGGTCGCTCGAGGGTCACCCGCTCCACCGACTCGACCACGTCGTAGCCGCCTCCCTCGTCGAACATCACCATGCCGGGGCGGACGGACGCCGCCGGCGTGAATGGGAGAGCGGACCGCCGGTCGCGGCCAAGGCGCGCCGAGGGACGGACGGCCACACCGCCGAGCTCCCGGGATAGGCGCGTCGCCACCTGCTGGAGCGCCCCCATGTCCTCACTCACCGCGTCAAATCGCCAGCCGGTGGTCGCCGGTCGGACGCGGAGACCCAGCCGGGCAAGCGCAGCCCGCCCCGCGGGATCCTGCCCTGAGAAGGCGATGCGATGGATCGCCGTCCGCCCCCGCCGTCCGTCGCAGAGGGAAACGGCGAGCTCCCGCTCCGACCCCGGCGAGAAACCGGCCATATGTTCCGGTTTCTCGCCGAGGTAGCCGGCGAAGTGGGTGTGCTCCCGGGTGCTGACCATCCGCCGGCCGGACTTCAAGCTGATCACCACTCCGTCGGCGCGCTCCGACCGGTGCACCGCCAGGACCTCGGATGCCCTGAAATCACCGCTTCCGTAGGCTGAGAGCACCCGGTCGCCGGCCGAGATCGACTCGATCGGCCGCCGGGTTCCGTCGGCCATCGTCACCATCGTCCCCTCCGCCAGGCACTGCGCGTCGTCGCCGACGACCGTCAGGTTGCGGTGGTCGCCGGCGAGCAGCTGCAGCCAGCGATACTGGGCGTGGTTGGTGTCCTGGTATTCGTCGACCAGGACGTGGCGGAAGCCTGAGGCGTAGCGCTCGCGCACCTCCGGGAACAGCTCGAGGACGTTGACGGCCCGGACGAGCAGGTCGTCGAAGTCCATGGCGTTCATCCGGTGCAGCTCGCGCTCGTAGGAGCGGAAGACGTCGGCGACCGTCTGCTCGAAGAACGATCCGACCATCTGCGCGTAGGCATCGGCGTCGCGCAGCTTGTTCTTGGCGTCGGAGATCTGGGCGCCGATGGAGGCGGGCGTGAAGCGCTTGGGGTCGATCCGCAGGTCGTCGAGACAGCGCTTGATCAGCCGGCGGGAGTCGGCGGTGTCGTAGATCGTGAACTGGCGGGTGTAGCCGAGCCGCTGGGCCTCGGCGCGGAGCATCCGGGCGCACGCGGCGTGGAAGGTCATGACCCACATGGCGCGCACCTGGCGGCCGACGAGCAGCGCGACGCGATCGCGCATCTCCTGAGCGGCCTTGTTGGTGAACGTGATCGCCAGGATCTCATTGGGCTTGGCGGCGCCAATGGCGATCAGGTAGGCGATCCGATGGGTCAGGACGCGCGTCTTGCCGGAGCCGGCGCCGGCCAGGATCAGCTGCGGTCCCTCACCGTAGGTGACAGCGTCCCGCTGGGGCTCGTTGAGGCCGGAGAGGAGCGCCTCCAGGTCGTTGAACACGTCGGTCATGAGCTCCGGTTGGACGTTAGCGTCCGCCGCGGCTGGCTCAGGGCCCGCCCCAGGCGTCATCCTGGGGGGATGAGAGCCTTGCGCGACGCCTGCGCCGCCGTCTCGGAGCGGTCAGAGCACGTCCGGATCGTGCCTGAGGCGATCCCGGCGTATGCGGCCACGCTGCCGCTGCCGCCCGGGGAGCCGCCCCCAGCCGAGCCGCTCGCCCCCTCCCGGCGTGAGGCGACCGCCGCCTTCTGGCTGACCCTGGACGCCATCAACTTCGGCTCCGGGTGGTTTCCGACGCTGCGCAAGCGCCCCTGCCTCTCCGGCTACAACACCATCGCGACCGCCCTGCACGAGCACGTCGCCGCCGACGGCACGTGGAGCGCGACGCAGTTGACGCGGTTGCAGGCGGCCGAGCTGGCGGCGATCCTCGGCCAGGACCCCACCCACGAGCTGATGGCCCTCTACGCCCGCTCGCTCAACGATCTCGGCCGCCGAGTCGCGGCCGACCACGCCGGCGCGTTTGCCGCGCTGGTCGACGCCGCCGGGGGTTCGGCAGTGGCACTGGCCACCCGTCTGGGCGGATGGGAGAGCTTCGCCGACGGTTCGCGCTACGGAGAGCTGCGCGTCCCGTTCCTCAAGCGGGCCCAGATCGCCGCATGGGATGTGCACCGGACCGGGGTGACCTCGTTCCGCGACCTGCGGGAGCTGACCATGTTCGCCGACAACCTCGTCCCGCATGTGCTGCGGCTCGACGGCGTCCTGCGGTTCGACCCGGATCTTGTGGCCCGGATCGAGCGCCAGGAGCTGATCGCGCACGATTCACCAGAGGAGATCGAGATCCGGGCCTGTGCTCTGCACGCGGTGGAGCTGCTGACGGCGGCCACCGGGCGAGCCGAGGTCTGCCCGGCGCAAATCGATCAGCTGCTGTGGGAGCGCGGAGGGCAGCCCCGCTACAAGGCGGCGCCGCGGCATCGCTCCCGCTGCACGGCCTATTGAGACAGGAGCCGCTCCAGCACCGCGGCGACGCCCGCCTGGTCGTTGGAGGCGGTCACCTCGTCGGCGGCCGCGATCACCTCCGCGTGGGCGTTGGCGACCGCGACGCCCCACCCCGCCCAGGACAGCATCGCCAGGTCGTTGGGCATGTCGCCGAACGCCATGACCTCCGTGCTTTCGATCCCCAGCTCAGCGCAGACCCCGGCCAGCGCCGACGCCTTGCTGACGCCCGGAGCGCTGATCTCCAGCAGCGCGTCGTTGGGGCTGGAGTGGCTGACCTCCACCAGGTCGCCGATCTGCTCTCGCGCGTGCGCGAGCAGATCGTCGGCCGACAGCTCCGGGTGGCGGAGCATCAGCTTGACCGCCGGGGGCTCGAGCAACGCGTCGATGGCGTCGACGGGCGTGCCCTTCGGCACCGGCCACCGCGGGGTGTACGTCGGCTCGTGGGCGAACCCGCCCGCGCGCTCCACCGCCCACGCCCCCTGTGGCAGCACCGCGCGCAGCCGCTGGACGACCTCCCGGGCGACCTCCGCCTGGAGCGGAAACTCGGCCACCATCGAGTCGGTGTGCAGGTCCCAGATGACCCCGCCGTTGGCGCAGACGGCCAGGCCGCGATGCCCGGTCTCGTCGGCCAGCGGGCGCAGCCACCGGGGTGGCCGGGCGGTGCAGATGACGAAGGTCAGGCCGGCGGCCTCGACCTCGGCGATCGCCCGGCGGGTCCGCTCGTCGACGGTGCCGTCGCTGCGCAGGAGCGTGCCGTCCAGATCGGTGGCGACAAGCTTGGGGATCACGCTCGGATCCTGTCAGACTGAGCGCGCCCGCCCGTGACCGCGCACATCAACCACGTCAGCATCAACGCGCTGGACCTCGAGGACTCGATCGCGTTCTACGTCGAGCTCCTCAGCGCGGAGCCGATCCCCACCCCCAACTTTGGGCTCCCGGTCCAGTGGCTGGCCGTCGGCGCCACCCAGCTGCATCTGTTCGAGCGGGATCTGACGCCCACCAGCCACCGCCACGTCGCGTTCACCGTCGACGATCTCCAGGACGCCTACCGGGTCGCCGAGCGCCGGCAGGCGCTCGACCGCCGGGCGTTCGGCAACCATCTCGTCGAGCTGCCGGGCGACGTCGTCCAGCTCTACGTGCGCGACCCGGCCGGCAACCTGATCGAGCTCGACCAGGCGGGCGTCGACCGGCTGCCCGCCGACCTGCGCGGCCAGCTCCGGAGCCTGTGGGAGCTGCACCCGCAGAGCGACGAGAACATGCGGGGGCGGCTGTTCGTGAGCGACCACTAACAGGACCCAGCTTCCCCGCACGCTGCTGTTTCTGGTGCGGCGGCCGCTCACTTCGATCTCGCCTGCCGCGCCGTGAGAAATCCCGCCTCACGGCAGGTGTTCTCCGGGTGCCGCGCGCACACCCGTCTCCGGGTGCGTCCGGCCTAGCGGGGTTCGGCAGCCTCGGCGCGGGCGCGGATGATCGCCTCCGCGCCGGACTCGCCGACGAGCAGCTCGGCGCGCATCGTGCCGCTGGCCAGGGGGTCGATCGCCGGGAAGCGGCCGAGGCTGGTCAGCATGGCGTCGAGCGCAATGACCGTCGTCTCGCCGCCGATCGGCGCCGAGGCGGTGGCGATAACGGTCAGCGAGCCACCGCCGACGATGTTGCGCGCGGCCGCCAGCGCCTTGCGCGCCAGATGCGGGCTGCAGCCGTCGAGTGTGTCGATGAGCACCACGGCGTCGGCGCCGCGGGCGGCCAGACGTCGCGCCTGGTCGATGGCGGGCTCGATCGCGCCGGTGCGGGCATCCTCGGACGCCGCGAAGCTGACCGCCGCGGCCACGGGGGCCACCGGCGGCTCCGCGCTCGTCCAGTCGCCGATCTCCTCCGGGCGCACGCCGGCGAGCACCACCGACACCGAGAGGTCCTCCCGCGCGGCCAGCGTCTGCGCCAGCCGGAGCAGCGCCTCGGTCTTGCCGGAGCGGGCGGCGCCGGTGATCGTGACCCGGGAGCCCTTGCCGAACGGGGCCAGGGAGTCGATCGCCTTGAGCGTCGGCTCGTCAGACCCCAGCTCCAGCCGCTCGGTGGCGAACGCCGCCGGCAGGTCGTCGAAGCGGACGCTGTCGGCGAGCTCGGAGGCCGGGCGCCCGTTGATCGTCTCGATCCGGATCAGCGAGGCGAAGCGCTCGGACCGGCGCGGAGCGCGCTTGGGACCGGTGATCCGGTCGCCGGAGACGAGCTCGCAGCGCTTGACCTGGGCCGATGAGATGTAGACGTCCTCGTCGGAGGGCTCCGGCGGGTCGACGCGGACGAAGCCGGAGCCGTTGGCGAGCAACTCGACGAGCCCTTCCACCATCTCCTCCGACGGCGCGGGCTCACCGGGCTCAGCCCCGGCCTCCCCGGCCTCCCCGGCCTCCTCGGCCTCCTCGGCCGCCTCCTCGGTGGCGGTCCCGGCGCCGTTCTCCCGCGCCGCCGCACCCCGGCCGCGCCCGCCGCGCCGTCCGCGCCGGCGCCGGCCGGCGGAGGCGTCTTCCTCCTCTTCCTCCTCTTCCTCCTCGGCGGCGGCCGGCTCCCCCTCGCCGGCTGGGCTCTCCGCTTCCTTCTTGCGGCGCCGCGGCTTTGGCGCCGGGACGGTGACCGGCTCGCCGCCCTCCTGCCTGGCCAGGATGGTGTCGATCAGCTCCGGCTTGCGCAGACGCCGGTAACCGTCGATCGAGAGCTCGGAGGCGATCGCGTGAAGATCGGCGAGAGGGCTGGCTTCGAGCGCGCTGCGATCGAGTACGGACATGAGAAAGGCTCCTTTGGCCGGTTATCGGTGGGCTCCGGTCGCGTTGGGCCAGCGACCGGCGATTCGTGACCCTGACACTAGCGGGTGGCCGGGCGGGAATCGTCCTGGTCCCAGCGCAGGGCGTCGGAGACCCGCAGCTCCGGCGGAACCGCATGGTCTCCGCCCAGGGCCGCCCGCACCTTGAGGAAGTCAGCGGCGGCGGCGACATCGTGGATGCGCAGGACGTGCACACCCGCGTCGACGCCGTGGGCCATCGCCGCCAGCGTCCCGGCGAGCCGGGCGCGCGGCGGCCGCGCGGTCAGGGCGCCGACGAAATCCTTGCGGGACACCGCCAACAGGATCGGCCGCTCCAGGGCGTGCAGCCGGGGGAGCGCACGCAGCACGTCGACCGTCTGGGGCGGGGTCTTGGAGAAGTCCGGGCCGGGATCGATCATCAGCTGCTCGAAGTCCACGCCCCGGGAGACGGCGAGCTCGATGCGCTCCCGCAGGAATCGCCGGACGTCGGCGGCCATGCGCCCGTCCAGCGCCGGATCGTGGAGCCGCTGCTTGGGCGGCGCAATGGTGTGCATGAGAACAAGCCCGGCACCGGTCTGCGCGCAGACATCGGCGAGCGCCGGATCGCGCAGGCCGCTGACGTCGTTGACGATCGAGGCCCCCGCGGCGACCGCCGCCCGCGCCACCGCCGGCTTGTACGTGTCGACGGACACTCGTGCGCCGAGCTCTCCCGTCACCCGCTCGATCACCGGCACCACCCGGGCGATCTCCTCCTCGGCCGTGACCGGAGGGCGGTTGGTGACCCCGGACTCGCCGCCGATGTCGATCAGGTCGGCGCCGTCCTCGAGCAGCGCCGCGGCCCGCTCCACCCGGGCCTCCAGGGTCCGTGGCAGCCCGCCGTCCGAGAAGGAGTCCGGGGTGGCGTTGACGATGCCCATGAGCAGCGGCCGGCCCCCCAGCTCCAGGTCACCGGCGCTGGTGCGCAGGGTGCGGACGGGCGCGCTCACGGCGCGGCGCCGGCGGGCGCCGCCGCTTCCCACGCCCGGTAGCAGGCCGCCGCCTCCAGCATGGCCGCGTGCGCCCGGGCACACCCGGCGCAAACACCGAGATGCTCGATCAGCCAGGCCTCGTCGGCGGCGGGAACCGGCTCAGCGTCCTGGCGGGCGGCGATCGTGCGCAGCGCCCGGTCGTGTTCCGGGCAGTCCGACTCCGCCGGGTCGCTACCGCGCAGCGCCGCCCGCAGCCCCAGGCGCGCCCCGGCCAACAGCGGCCCGACCTCGTCCGGCTCGCCGCCGGTCACGGCAGCCAGCTCCGCATAGGACAGCCCCATCAGATCGCGCAGAGCGAGCGCCTCGCGCTGGGATGTCGTCAGACGGGCGGAGGCGGCGGCGAGCTCCCGCGCCACCGCGGCGGCGAGTCCGTCCGGCGCGCCGGTCGCGGCCGGGATCGCCCCGGCAGCCGACCGCCGGCACGCGGAGACCGCGACCCGCAGTCCGGCCAGAGGATCCTCCTCCCCGGCGGCTCGCGCCGCCTCGGCGGCGGAGCGCGCCGCCGGCCCGTCGCCGAGCATCCGGATGCAGAATCGCTGCAGGTCGTCCATCTCCGCTCAGGGTAGGGCGCGGGCCGGACCGGGGCGCCTGGACACGGAGGCTTGCTGGCTACTTGGCCTGCTGGTATAGCCCCAGGACGACGTCGTACCAGGCCGGCGACGTCTGCTGGTAGCCCGGACAGCACGGCGGTCCACCCGGCGCGCTGATCCCGATCTCGATGTGCGGCGCGTCGGAGATGCCGACGTCCCCGCATCCCACCTCGGCGATCGGCTCGCCGGCGGTCACCTGCGTGCCCACCGGGACGAGCGCCGGAGCGGCATGCCCGTAGTAGATGTAGCGGCCCTTGTAGACCCCGCTGGACACCTTGAGGATCGGCGCGTCCGGCCCAAAGCCGTCGATCCCCTCCTGCACGATCGTGCCCGGGGCCATCGCCACCTCGGTCACCTGGGACCCACACGCGTTGTTGACGGTGCCGATGTCGATCCCCTGGTCCAGCGTCCAGGCACGCGGCGCCAGCACGCGGCTGAGCGGGCTCAGCGGGAACACCAGGCCGGCCGAGGACGACGACGCCAGCGACACCGAGGAAACCTTGGTGGCGGCATTCACGGCGGTCAGGAGCGTGGCCGCGGTCCGGTTGCCCACCGTGCCGCTGGCCGGCACCAGGCGCTTGGAGCGCTGGAAGTTCCGCACCGCTCGCTTGGTCATCACGCCGAAGTAGCCGGTCTCTGGGACGGTGAAGCCGACGTCGCTCAGCCAGGTCTGAAGGGTGCGCACGTCGGCGCCCTGCTCGCCCTTGCGCAGCGCCCGCGAGAACACGGCCTTGCCGGTGGGGTTGACGATCCCCGTCGGCGGGGTGGGTGTCACCAGACCGGCGCCGCCGCCGCTGGCCGCCGACGCGCCCTGTGGGAGTGCCCCAAGCGCAAGCGCCAGCACCGCCAGCGCCGCGATTCGCACCATGACCGCGTGCATCACCGGAGGCTTCGGCCCGCGGCGCGGCCCGCCCTGATCAGAACGGCGCTTGCGCAGGTTTGCGGCGATGAAGTTGCGGGATCCGGGCACGTAGCGACGGCCCCATGAACGGGGTCTTGCAGACGAGGCGCCTGTGTGCCTACGGGGTTAGCTGACGGGCTCGCGCTCTGGAAAGAGAGCGCTTCCCACGGATCACCGCGGGACTCGCCCCAATGATTTGGGTGGGTGGGTTCCCCGTTTCCCGGGGCGGCTGTCCGGGAACTCGGCGAGCGGCAACCTATCAGAAGGCGCCGGCGGATGCACCCGTCAACCGTCGCGGTGGGCGGGGTCGGCGACCCCGTTGCGCCGGCGCTCCTCAATCGTCTGCTTGATCCGGTTGACCGTCTCGTCGGACATCCGCCGGATCTCCCAGTGCGTCAGCTTGATCAGCCGCATGGGCGAGGTCGCGATGACGTCCGCGTTGCGCGGCCGGTGCTCCAGCAGGCCCATCTCGCCGATGAGGTCCCCCTGCTTCAGGCTCGCGATCTTCTTGCCCTCCTGGATGACGTCGGCCGTCCCCTCGTCGATCGCGATCAGCTCGACTGAGTAGTCGCCCTCCTTCATCAGCATCTGGCCCTCGGCCGCACTCGTCTCGGTGGCGAAGGCAGCCAGGCGCTTGGCCTCCTCCGGCGACAGATGCGAGAAGATCGGAATTGCCTTCAGCCGATTGGGGTCCATGGGTCGATCCTTGGTGCGAGGGGGGTTGGCGACTCTGAGTGAGGGATACCCAAAATCGACGCGGCGGGCCGCTACAGCGCCTGCACCTCGGCGGTGACCTCGCTGACGGACTGCTTGGCGTCGCCGAACAGCATCGCGGTCTTGGGCTCGTAGAACAGGGGGTTGTCGATGCCGGCAAACCCGGACGCCATCGAGCGCTTGAGCACAATCACCGACCCGGATTTGTCGACCTCCAGGATCGGCATCCCGTAGATGGGGCTGCCGGGCTCGTTCTTGGCCGCCGGGTTGGTCACGTCGTTGGCGCCGATGACCAGCGTGACGTCGGTGCGTCCGAACTCCGGGTTGATGTCGTCCATCTCGCGGAGCAGGTCATATGGGACGTCGGCCTCGGCGAGCAGCACGTTCATGTGCCCGGGCATCCGCCCGGCGACCGGGTGGATGGCGTACTTGACGGTCACGCCCTTGGCCTCCAGCGCCCGCTCCAGCTCGCGCACGGCGTGCTGGGCCTGAGCCACCGCCATCCCGTACCCGGGCGCGATCACCACCTGGCGGGCGTAGGACAGCTGGATGGCGACGTCCTGGGGGCTGGTCGAGCGCACCGTCCGACCGTCCAGCGCGGCGGCGTCGGCCGCCGGCGCCGCCACCGCGCCGCCGAACCCGCCGGCCACGATCGCCGGCACCGACCGGTTCATCGCCTTGGCCATCAGGTTGGTCAGGATCGTGCCCGACGCCCCCACGATCATCCCGGCCACGATCATGACCGTGTTGTTCAACGCGACACCGGTCGCGGCCGCCGACAGGCCGGTGAACGCGTTGAGCAGCGAGATGACCACCGGCATGTCCGCGCCGCCGATCGGCAGCACCACCATGTTCCCCAGGATCGCCGAGACGACCAGGATGCCCAGGATGAACAGCGCCTGGGAGTGCACGCCCGTGCACAGGATGACCGCGCTGACCACCGCGATGGCAAACAGCGCCAGATTGACGATCGTCTGGGTGGCCCCGGGCAGCTTGATCGGCCTGCCGGGCAGGATCTCCTGCAGCTTGCCGAACGCGATGTTCGACCCCCAGAACGAGATCGACCCGATGATCGCGCCGAACAGCTCAAAGATCTCGGTGCGCAGCGGGAAGAACCCGGGCGAGAAGTGATGGCGGTACTCCACCCAGGCGATCAAAGCGACCGCGCCGCCGCCGACCCCGTTGAAGATCGCCACCATCTGCGGCATCGCCGTCATCCGCACCTTCAACGCCGCCGGGATCCCGATCGCCGTACCGATCGCCACCCCCACGATGATCAGGATGACCGTGGCCGTCCCGTGCCACACCCCGGGCGTCAGCAGCGTCGCCACCACCGCGATCGCCATGCCCACCGATGCGATCTGGTTGCCGCGCACCGCCGTCCGCGGTCCGGTCAGCCCGGTCATGCCGTAGATGAGAAACGAGAACGCGACGATGTACGCCGCGTCGATGAAGTAGGTCGTCCGGAAGAAGACCGTGCCCAGCGCGATCACTTGTTCTCTTCCTCCAACGACGCTTGGGCCTCCTCCGGCTTGGGCGGCTCCTTTGACTTGAACATCTCCAACATCCGGTCGGTGACCAGGAAACCGCCGATCACGTTGATCGTGCCGAACGCCACCGCCACCACCAGCAGCAGATGCTCCAGCCACCCGCTGGCCACGTGCATCAACAGCAGCCCTCCGAGCACGATGACGCCGTGAATCGCGTTGGTGCCGGACATCAACGGTGTGTGCAGGGTGTTGGGGACCTTCGAGATCACGGCGTAGCCGACGAACCCGGCCAACACCAGCACGGACAGATCGATGACGAAAGTGTTGCCCACGGCCGGCCTCCTTTTAGCTGGCGGAGGCCGCGGCGGCCTTCGCGCCCTCGTGCACGATCTCGCCGCCCCGGGTGATGCAGGCGCCGGCGATGACCTCGTCCTCGAAGTCCAGCGACAGATCACCTGACTCGGCGATCATCAATCCCAGCAGCGACTGGATGTTGCGCGCATACAGCTGGGAGGCATGCTCGGCCATCGTGCTCGGCACGTTGAGCGGGGCGAGGATCTTGACGTCATGGCGAAGCACGGACTCACCGGGCTCTGACAGCTCGCAGTTGCCGCCCTGCTCGCCGGCCAGGTCGACGATGACCGACCCGGGCTTCATCAGCTTCACCGCGTCCGCGGTGACCAGGATCGGCGCGCGGCGCCCCGGGACCAGCGCGGTCGTGATGACGACGTCGACCTTTCCGATCGCCTCGGCCATCAGCTCCTGCTGGCGGGCCTGCTGCTCGGCCGTCAGCTCCTTGGCATACCCGCCGGCGCCCTCCAGGTCGCCGCCCAGGTCGAACTCCAAGAACTTGGCCCCCAGCGACTCGACCTGCTCCTTGACCGCCGAGCGCACGTCAAACCCCTGAACCACCGCCCCCAGCCGCCGCGCGGTGGCGATCGCCTGCAGCCCGGCCACCCCGGCGCCCAGCACCAGCACCGTCGCCGGGCGGATCGTGCCCGCCGCGGTCATCAGCATGGGGTAGAACCGGCCCAGCTCCTGGGCGCCGATCAGCGCCGCCCGGTAGCCGGCGATGTTCGCCTGCGACGACAGCGCGTCCATCGACTGCGCCCGGCTGATCCGCGGGATCGCCTCCATGGCAAAACTCGTCACCCCGGCATCGGCCAGCGCCCGCACGCCGTCGGCGTTCGTCAGCGGGCCCAGGAAGCCGATCACGACCGCATCCGAGCCCAGCTGCGCGATCTGCTCGGCCGTCGGGGCCGCCACCTTGACCACCACATCCGCGCCCAGCGCCGTGGCCGCGTCCACCAGCTCCGCGCCCGCGTCGGCAAACGCCTCGTCCGGGATGAGCGCGCCCGCGCCCGCGCCCCGCTCGACGACGACCTCGATCGAGGCCGCACCGTCCTGGGCCGTGCTGCGCACGAGCTTGGCGACCACCTCAGGCACCAGCGCCACGCGCCGCTCGCCTTCTGCTGTCTCCTTCGGGACTCCGATCCGCATGCGGGCGGTGCAGAGTACCGATTACGTCAGCGTGACGTTTTCTGGTGTCACATCGACGGGCGTCAGGCGAGTCCGAGCGGGGCCAGGACGACCGCCGTCACCACCCCCGCCGCCCCCGCCAGGCGCTGGATGGAGGCCTGATCGGCCACCGCTGTGGCCCCGCCGGAGGACCGCTTCGCAGACGGGCTCGCCGACCGGTGGCGGAGCGTCCCCGGCGCCGGCACCCCGGCCCGTGCCGGCGGATGGTGGACGGCCGCGCCGCTTCGGCGGCGACCGGCCGGGGTGCGGTGATCCGATGACGACCGCGTTGCTGGCGGGGCCGGCGGCGCGGCCACCGGAAGCGGCTTGCCCGTCATCGCCATCAGCGCCTCGCCGGTCACCCAGACTGGCGTCTGCACCATCCCGCGCGCGTAGTGGATGGCGCCGCCGGGACCGGCCAGCGAGTCGAGATAGGCCAGCGGCGAGGGGGCCCCGCCCCGGTGAAATCCGTCCGGCGAGACTCCCGCCGCCTCCAGGCCCTGAATCGCCCAGGCGGTCGATTGGGCGTTGGAGCCGGTTCCCGGCTGGGAGGGAAAGCCTCCATCACGGTCCTGCCGGCCGCGGAGAAACGCGACGGCGCGGGCGCGGACACCGCCCGCGCCGGCGTCGCCGGCGAGCGCCTCCAGCGCGGCCCCGGTGTCATCGACGTCGCTGCCGGAGCCCGCGGTGGCGAAGTTGAAACCGCCGTCGCGGTCCTGCTGGGCGCTCAGCCACCGCTGCCCCCGGGAAACCGCCCCACCCGTGATGCCCGCGCCCCGTAGGGCGAGGATGGCGAACGCAGTCAGGTTGACCTGGCCGGAGACCGCGCCGTCGCGGCGGACGCGGCTCTCCAGTTCGGCGACGAGGTCGCGGCCGGCGAAGCTGCGCGCCGAGCGGCCGGCGGCGTCGACGACGAGGAGCGTGCGCTCGAGCGCGCCCACGTCCCCGGCCGTGCCGTCGCCCTGCTGCACGTAGCTCATCACCCCGGAGGCGCCGTGGGAAACGAGGTTGAGATCATGGCCGGCCGCCGCCAGGCCCAACGCCGCCCAGCCGGTGTAGAGCGGGTTCGAGGGCTGGCCCGGGGCCGGGCCGAAGCCGCCGTCGGCGTTCTGAGCCGACAGCAGATAGGAGGCGGCGGCGCCGGTGACGGACGCCGGTGCGGTGGGGTTCGCGTGGGCGCGGGCGGTGGTGAGGGCCAGGGCAATCGCCGCCATGAGCCCCGCGACCACGAGCGGGCGCGGTCGCCGGACGCGAAAAACGGCGCAGTGAAGGGGGTCCGGGCCTGGAGGGGCCGCCGAACCGGATTTGTCGCGCTCTGCAGGTTCGTAGCGGAGCTGCGCCACCCAGGCGCGGCCGGGCCCCTCCCCATTGCCAGATTTTCCGGTTGACGGCTGCGTCTCGGGTACCCAGGTCACCTGCAACCTCTGCGCGAACCGCTGGATCGACCGGATCAGGACCGGGCCGATCGCCAGCGCAAACGCGAAGCAGCCCGCCGCGTGGACCGCGTCGAACCCCAGCCCCTGGCCGACGTACAGACCGAGCGCGCCCAGGCTGTGATCGCTGTAGGTGACCCAATCCCCCACGTCCTGGAACGCGGTGAACGCAAAGCCGACCACGCAGCAGACGGCCGCCAGCGGCCAGCGGCCGATGACGGGGTGGGTCGCCGGCGCGGCGTCGGCACGCGCCCTCCGCGACCGGCTCGTCAGCGACGCCAGCCACGCCAACCCGGCGCCGATCACTCCGGTTGCCCCCCAGGCCGCCATCTGCCACGGCGTCCACGGTCCCTGGCCGAAGAAGAAGTTCGAGGTCAGCCCGGCCAGCGCGCCGACCGCGAACCCGGGGCCGCCGCCGAGGGCGTAGCCGGCGACGAGCACGATGTCGGTGGTGGGCTTGACGTTCGGCACGGCGGCGAACGCGATCCGCCCCAGCGCGGCCAGCGCCGCCAGCGTCCCCACCAAGGCGACGATGCGGGCATCCGGCCGGGTGCGCTCGTACCAGAGAAACCCGGCCCCCAGGGCCACGGCCAGCAGCGCGAACGCTCCAACCTGCCAGCTCACCCCACCGCCTCCCCCACCGGGACGCCGCCGGACAGCAACGCTGCCCCCTCCTCCGGCGTGAGCGCTCCCCCCCTGCCGCCGAGGATCCGGGCGGTCTCGGTTGCGAAGTAGCTGCCTCCGGACAGGACGGCCGCCGCGCGGTCATCGGCGATGACCGCTCCGTCGGCCAGCAGAACCACCCGGTCGGCGAACGCGCTGGCGAACTCCGGGTCATGGGTGGCGACGACGACGGCGGCGTCGAACCCGGCCAGCAGCCGGGCGAGGTCGTGCTTGTGATCACGGTCCATCCCGCGCGTCGGCTCGTCGAGACAGATCGCCGCGGGCGGGTCGCTGAGGTCGCCGAGCACCACGGCCAGCGCCAGCCGCTGCTTCTCCCCCCCGGACAGGTCGCGCGGATGGCGGGAGCCGAACGCGTGCGGATCGAGCCCGGCCGCCGCCAGCGCGTGATCCGGAGCCTCATCGGCGACGGTCTCGTGAACCAGGTAGTCCGTGGGGTTCTGCAGGAGGAGCGCAACCCGGCCGGTCCTCCGCACCGTGCCCCGGGTGGGGTGCGCCAGGCCCGCAGCGTGCCGGAGCAGGGTCGACTTGCCGGCGCCGTTGCGGCCCATGAGCGCCACCCGCTCGCCGGGCGCGACCCGCAGACACAGATCGCGGAGGATCGCCGGTCCTGACCGCAGCTCATGCCAGACGCGGTCCAGCTCGAGCGCGGGCGCCTGACCCGTAGACCGTCGGCGGAAGCGGCGACGCGGCTCCGGGGCGGGCGCGGGGGCGGCAGGCTCGCCGTCCACCACCAGCCCTCGCCGGCGCAGCGCGGCGCGAGCCCGCTTGACCCCGGGCACGGGAGTCACGCCGACGGAGCCCAGCAGCCTCGCCCCGGGCGTCTGGAGGTTGGGCGCGGCCTGACCCGCCCAGGCCAGGAATCCCTCCGGGTCCGCGTCACAGACGATGCGCCCCCCGGCGAGCGCCACCACCCGGTCCGCGGCGCCCAGGCACCGTTCCAGCCGGTGCTCGGCCAGGATGATGGTGGCGTCGACGTCCTCGTTGACGCGGCGGAGCAGGCCGATGAGCTCGTCGCCGGCGACCGGGTCCAGCTGCGAGGTCGGCTCGTCGAGCACCACCACCGGCGGTCGCCCGGCCAGCGCCGCCCCCAGTGCCGCCCGTTGCAGCTCGCCGCCGGACAGCTCGGCGGTCGACCGCTCCAGCAGCCCCTCGATCGCCAGCGCCAGCGCCGTCTCCTCCACCGCCCGGGCAACCGCCGCCGGGGGAAAGCCACGGTTCTCCAGTCCGAACGCCAGCTCGGCCCGGACGGTGCCCATCACCACCTGGGTCTCCGGGTCCTGAAACAGGGTGCCGACCGCGGCGGCGAGCTCGCCCGGACCGTGCTCGCGGGTGTCCATGCCCGCCACCGTCGCGCGGCCGGCGAAGACGCCCCCGTAGAAGTGGGGCGCCAGACCGCTGACGGCGCGCAGCAGCGTCGACTTGCCGGAGCCCGACCCGCCGGCGACGACGACCAGCTCGCCGGGGGCGATCTCCAGGTCAACGTCGCGGAGGGCCGGCGTCGCTGCCCCGGGATACGTGTAGGTGACGCCCGCCAGCGAGACGGTGCTCATACCCGCAGGCCCCGCCGGTCGGCGAACGGAAGCAGCGCCAGGGTCAGCAGCCCGGCCGCGACGGCCGGCGCCGCGCCGCCGGCCGGCGCCTGCAACGCCGGATACGCCGAGAACGCCACCACCCCGCCGGCGCGGGTGGCGATCGACACCGCGGCGATGGCGACGGCGGCGGCGCCGAACTCCAGGTCGTGGCGCGCCAGGGCGGTCCGGTGGGTGGGCGCCCGGCGGGCCACCCCGTAGCCACGCACCTCCAGGGCGGCGGCGGTGTCCAGCGCCCGGTCCAGGACCCCGCTGCAGGCGGCACGCATCAGCGCCAGGCGCGACGGGGCTCGGCCGGGACGGCAGCGCTGCGCGTCGGCGAGCCGGCGGCCGTCGCGGATGAGGATCGGCACCAGGCGCGTGGCCAGGGTCGCCGACAACGCCGAGCGGAACGAGACCCGGCGGAACAGGCGCAGGATCTCGTCAGGGTCGACGGCGACGGTGTACAGCGTGCCGCACAGGATGAGCGCCACCGCACGCAGGCCGAGGATGAGGCCATACACGGTCGCCTCGAGCGTCACATCGGTCTGGCCGAGGACCGGCAGATCGCCCAGGCGGGCGATGACGGTCAGCCCGTTGCGGTCCACGAGCGCGTTGATGAGGGCGATCGCCGCCACCACCGGCAGCCCCACCAGCGCGGCGCGGCGCAGCTGCGGCCCCACGCCCGCGGCCGCCCCGGCGAGCAGGATCGAGAGGGTCACGGCGCCGAGAACCAACGGATTGGACTGGATCAGCGCGGCCAGTGCGAGCGCCGCGCAGTACGCACACCCGGCGGCGGCGCGCGCGGTGTGCAGCGGGCTGGCGCGGCGGCGGTAGATCACGGCGAGGCCTGGAGCGGGACCGGCAGCGCCGTGCTCCCCGCGACGGCGAGCGCGAAGTGGTTGTGGAGCGCCTGCGCCGTCAGCGCGCGGGCGGCCGCGGTCACGCCGGCGACGTCGGTTCCGGTGATCATCCACGTTGGGACGCTCGACTGGTCGGCGGTGGCGGCGATCAGCCCGGCGCCGGCGCCCAGCGTCCGGGCGAGGTGGCCGGAGGCGTTGAGCAGGGCCAGCCCGGCGCCGTGGTCGACGAAGCGCGCGTAGACGCCGCTGGCGCCGGGGCCGTATGCGACCAGCTCGGCGGCGACCTGGGAGCGGATCTCATTCCACGTGCCGACGACGATGCCGAGCGTGTCCGGCCCGGATCCGGTGCCGAGGAGCTGCGGGGCGGCAGGCACGTGGGCGGCGTTCATGGCCGTGGTCACCCGCTTGCAGGCGGTGCTGACGTCGGTCGCGCACTCGATGGTGACGGGGTAGCGCTTGCCGCCGACCCCGTTGACGAACGGCTCCGGAAACGAGCCGACGACGGCCGGAATCGTCTGGGTGGCGCCGTAATCGTGCAGGTCCCACCAGATGTGATCGCCGGCGTGCACCGCCGTCCCCGCCGCTCCCTTGGGAGCCAGGACGCCGTTGACGTAGTAGAACCAGTCGGTCTCCGGGCCGTTCGGTCCCAGGCCGTCGATCGACTGCACAAACCCGCCGCCGTACCGGGTGTCGATCCGGAACGAGCGCTCGAGCATCCGCATGACGGTCTCCGATCCGGGGACGTGAGACCTGTCGATCTGGGCGATCTGGTGGTCGCCGAAGCCGCGCGTCACCGTCAGCGTGACCCTGCTGGTGCCGGGGCCGGCTCCCAGACCGCACCCGGCGATCGCGATCGCACAGGCGATCGCGATCGCGGCGGCTGCGATCCGGTGGGTCATCGACTGAGGAGCCAGACCGCGGGCCGGGGGCCTTATTTCACGACCTTGAACAGCAGCCTCTGGCCGCGGCGCAGCCGAACCGCGCAGGCGCCCTGGCTCGCCGGCTTGCCGTTGACGTAGAGGCTCCAGTAGTCCGCGCCCTTCGGCGTGACGCCGAGGATCGACGTGATGAAGATCCCGCCCACGCTGCCGTAGTACTTCCCGCGCCATTTGCCGTGGGTGGCGGCATCGAGCGCGCCGGCGGCGCTGTCACCGGAGCACTTGCCGCGCGGCGTCCCGCCCTTGGTGATCCATCCCTTCTCGCCGTGCGCGACCACCTGGCGGACGGTTTTCGTCAGCGTCTTGATCTGCACATGCACGGCCGGGCCGGCGCCGGCGGCCAGAGCCGAACCGGCGGCCGCGACGGCGATGATCATCGCTCCCAGCAGGGCGATAAGGGTCGTACGATGCATGAGGGCCACCCCTTTCCACGAGGGCTTAGGCATTACGGCCGGAGGCTGGTCTCCTGGCTCCCGGGCCTATCAGCCACACCTTCCCGGCGGTCTGATGACCCGCCAGTGGCGATGTTGTGGCTGACGTCCCCGGTCACAGTGGCGGGTCCGCGCCGGACTCACACCGGCTTCCCATGACCACCGACCTCGAACGCGGTGATCGTACCGCCTGTCCTCTTAGACTGGCGTTATGACCGTCAACCTGACGCGCATCTACACCCGGCTCGGCGACGGCGGCGAGACCCATCTCGGCGACATGAGCCGGGTGCCCAAGACCCATCACCGCATCGAGGCCTACGGGACCGTCGACGAGCTCAACGCCCAGATCGGCCTGGCGCTCACCGTCGCGGGGATGCCGGCGACCTACCGCGAATGGCTGGCCCGGGTTCAGAACGACCTGTTCGACGTCGGCGCCGACATCGCGGCCCCGGAGAACCCGGAAGGCCGCGAGCGGCTGCGCGTGCTCCCGGAGCAGACCCGGTGGCTCGAGGAGCGCTGCGACGAGGTCAACGCCGGGCTGGCGCCGCTGAAGTCGTTCGTCCTCCCCGGCGGAACCGCCGCGGCGGCCCACCTCCACGTCTGCCGGACCGTCTGCCGGCGTGCCGAACGGGCGGCGATCGCCTGCGGCGACGACTGCAGCCCGGAGGTCATCCGCTACCTCAACCGCCTCTCGGACCTCCTGTTCATCCTCAGCCGCGGGGCCAACGCCGGCGACGAGCCGCTGTGGGAGCCCGGCCGCTACCGCTGAGCCGCGCTGCATCCCGCGGCGACGCCCCTCGACGCGGGGGTGACGCAACTCACTTCCCTATGCGGTAAGCCAGAGACCACACCCCCGGTCAGCGCCGGAGCATCAGGGTCAGCCCGGAGGCGATCATCAGCCCCAGCGCGGCGATCGCCGCCGCTCCCACCACAAACACCTCGTGGGCCCGGGCGTAGTCGATGACCGTCTGGGGCCGGGCCAGAAGCACCAACCCAACGCACACCGCCACCGCTCCCAGGAGCGCGCCCATCGGCGTCAGCGCCTCGCCGATGCTGACCGCGGCGCTACGCGACGGACTCGATCCGCCGTCGCGCACGACCGGTTGACGGCCGCGGCGAACAGCCGCCCGTGCCTCGTAGACCGTGAGCCCGGCGATCCCCAGCAGCGTCCAAGTCGTCGCCACCAGGAAGCCGCCGAACACATCGCTGGGGTAATGCCAGCCCAGCTCCAGGAACGAGTAGCAGACGGCCAGGGCGAAGGCGACCATGGCCGCCGCCACCGCCGGGCGGCGCCGGGCGGGAACGGCGATCACCATGCACAGAGCCAGCGTCATCGAGGCGGTGGCGTGCCCGCTGGGCCATGAGCCTGCGAGGATCGGCGACCACCACACCGGATCCCGGGGCGCGGCCAGCAGCGGCTTGAGCAGCTGGGTGGTCTCGTTGGCGCACAGCAGCACGAGCGCGATCATCACGGCCACGCGGAAACGCCGCCGGGCCACGGCGAGAGCGAGCGGGACGACGGCCAGGAACACGTACCACTGGGGGTCGCACAGGCCGGCGATGACGTTCGTCAGCTGGTCGAGCCGCGGACGATTGAGCTGGGCGAAGCCGAGCAGGATGTTGACGTCGGCGCGGCGGGCGGCGCTCACGTAGTGGGAGACGTACCACGTGAGGGCCAGCAGGACGACGCTGATCGCCGCTCCGATCAGCGCGATCCGGGCCCGCCTGGGCAGAGACATCGGCATTGCGGCCAGGGTAGCCTCGGCCGATCAGCCCGGCGTAAGCCGGCTCTGGTACGACCTCTCGGCCGGGCTAACCGTCGGACGAGAGATCCGCGCGGCCGCGGTGCGCGTCCGGCTGGGGGGCCTCGCCGGACCCCTCGGCGTCGGCCTCCCGGGCCGCGTCGTCGGCCGCCGGCTCGCCAGCGTGGGCCGCCGGCTCGCCGCCGTCGGCCGCCGGGTTACGACGCACGCGGAATTCCGGCGTGATGCCCGTCCGGCGCACGTGTGAGTACAGCTCCAGATCCTCCGGCGACGCCACCTGCACGCCGACCTCCTCGCACAGGTCGAAGCGAGTGGCCTCGTAGAGGAGCTCCTGATACCGGGCGCCCGCCTCGCGGCCGGTGTGGACCGCCCCGGCGCCATCGGCGCCGTCGGCGCCGCCCGCCGCCTCGCCGGACGCCCGCTGAGCGGAGCGCTCGACATCCAGGTCGTACTCGGCGAAGCGCAGCATCCAGCGCCGCCCGCGGGCCAGCTTCTCCCCGCTCAGGTCCACGGTCACCGTCTCGGTGCGCGCCGGCGAGCCCGGGATCCCGCGTTCGCTTCGCAGGCCGGCGCGGGCGGCGGTCAGAGCTCTGGACAGCCGGTCGTAGTTACGGGCGTAGGGCGCGGGCACGATCGCCACCGCTCCCCGGGCGGTCAGGTCCCCGCGGATGGCGTGGCCGACCGGGCCGACGACGACGTAGTCGATCTTGTTGGCATTCAGCCAACGCAGCACCGCGATCGACTTCGGCTCCACGTGCTCGAAGCCGGCGCGCAGCTGCACCGATCTTGAGTCGATCCCCGGCGGACGGTTTCTCAGCAGCATGCTCGTGCGTTTCGCCCCGCGCCGCACGAGTCCTTCGTTAACCCGCGCGTCTTGCTCAACCGCCCGGTGACTCAGCCGCCCGGTGACGCCGAGCGGGCGAACTCGGCGACCCACTCCGACACCCGCGCCGGCTCGGTCCGGATCGCCCAGTGCGAGCCGGGCACCACCCGGCGGCGCAGGCCCGGCGCCGCCTGCTCGGCGGAGTCGTAGTAGGACTCCGAGATGAAGCGATCCCCGGCCGGCACGATGAGCTGAACCGGAGCGTGCGCGCGCTCCGTCCGCCGGCGCCCCAGGACCCGGCGCGGGATGTTCCGGCGGTAGAGCTTCGCGCCGTGCAGGCCGTCGGCGCAGACGGTCGGACTGGGGTAGTCGGCGTCGGTCGGCACACCCTCCGTCTCCAGATACCGGCGCCACCGTCGCCGCCCCAGCACGACGCGCCAGGCGAGCTGCGGGCCACCGGGCAGGCACAGCGGGATGACGTACCAGGAGCGCCGGGCCCGGGCGAATGCCCGGCCCGGCCGCCGGGCCCGGAGGGGGCCGCGCGTCGCCCGGACGGCATGGGTCAGGGCGGGCCCGGCGATGCTGGTGAACGACGCAATGGCGCCGGCGAACCGATGATCGGTCACGAAATCCCAGCCCTGGATGCCGCCCCAGTCGTGGCCGACCAGATGAACCGGCTCATCGGGCGAAACCGCCTCGCACACCGCGGCGAAGTCGTCGGCCAGGCGCGCCAGGTCATACGCCTCGGCCGGCCCCGGGACGCTCGACGCGCCGGCGCCGCGAACGTCGTAGGCGACGACGTGGAAGTCAGGCGCCAGCCGCTCCATCATCGGCTCCCACACCTCCTTGGTGTCCGGGTAACCGTGGATCATCACCACCGTGGGCCGGGCCGGCTCGCCCGCCTCCGCGACGGCGAGTGAAACCGCTCCGGACCGCACGGTCCGCATCCGCAGACCGGGAGGTGCACCGTGTCTCGACGGGTGGGGCACGGGTGGCAATCTATATACGCTCGTCAGCAGATGGACTCGCACCACTATCAGAGCCGCCGCGCCCAGCGCGCCCAGGAGCGCCGCCGGCGGATGATCCGGCGGCGGCTCGCCGTGTTGACGTGCCTGGTGATCGTGATCGCCGGCGCCGCCGTCGCGGTGGCGTCGGCCGGTGGAGGCTCGTCTCCCGGCTCCGCCACCTCGGCGTCCGTCCACCACCGGGCCGGCCGGGCCGGCGCCGGCCGTCACCACCCCGGCCGCCACCGGACTGCCGCCACCGACCGCGGCGGCTCGACGGCGGCTGCGCTGGGAGCGCCGACCGGCCATCCCGGCAGCGCCACCGTGCCGGTGCTCATGTACCACGTGATCGCCCCGCCCCCGCCCGGCGCGCCCTTCCCCGGCCTGTACGTCACCCCGGAGGAGTTCGCGTCCCAGATGCAGGCGCTCAAGGCAGCCGGCTGGGCCGCGGTCACGCTCGACCAGCTGCGCGCCTACTGGTCCACCGGCGCCAAGCTCCCGTCCGGCAGGCCGATCGTGCTCACGTTCGACAACGGCTATCACTCGCAGTACACCGAGGCGCTGCCGATCCTGCGCCGGCTCGGCTGGGTGGCCGACGAGAACATCCAGCTGACCGGGCTGCCGCCCTCCCAGGGCGGGATGACGACCGCGGAGGTGCGCGCGCTCATCGCCGCCGGCTGGGAGCTGGACACCCAGGGCATGAGCCACGCCGACCTGGCGACCGCCACCCCCTCCGAGCTCCGCTATCAGATCGTCACCGCGCGGGACCTCCTGCGTCGCGAGTACCGGGTGCCGGTCAACTGGTTCTGTTACCCGTCCGGGCAGTACGACGCCGCGGTCATCTCGGCTCTGCGCGCGGCCGGCTACATCGGCTCCACCACCGTGGTCCCCGGATGGGCCGGACCCTCGACCGATCCCTTCCGTCTCCCCCGCCTGCGGGTGCTCGGCGGCACCAGTCCCTCGTCCCTGCTGTCGCAGATCGCCACGGCGCGGACCGCGCCGGCGCCCCCCGGCAGCTACGTCACCTCCTGATGAGGGCGTGAACCCCGGGGGGTGGCGATGACCGGCGTAAACGAGTGGGTCTCTCACCTGGGAGCGGCAGGCCTGCGGGGACGGCCGAGGCGGGCAACCGGGGTCGCGGCAGCGATCATCGCAGTCGCCCTCGCGACCCTGGCCATCTATCCGCTGGAGCGGGTTGCCCAGGTCTCCTCGCTTGGCGTCGTCTACCTGCCCGCCGTGCTGCTCATCTCGACGTACTGGGGCCTGTCGCTCGGCTTGCTCACGTCGCTGCTCAGCGCAGCGGCCTTCAATTTCTTCCACCTGCCCCCCGTCGGCCGCTGGACGATCGCCGACAGCCGCAACTGGGTGGCGCTGGCCGCCTTCACCGTCGTGGCCGTCACCGCCAGCACCATCGCCGAGCTCGCCCGGTCCCGCGCCATGGAGGCCGAGCGGCGCCGGGCGGAGGCCGACCTGGCCGCTGCGCTCGCCCGGGAGCTCCTGCTGGGCGTCGACACGGGCACGGCCCTGGCCAGCGCGGCTCGCCGGGTCGCCGAGGCGCTGGGGCTGCGGTCGGCGGGGATCGAACAGGGCGTCCGGACCGCTCAGGGACGCCACCGCGCGCTCCCGCTCCGGGGTGCCGACGACGAGCAGGTGGCGACGTTGATCGTCCCCGGTGATCTGCCCGCCGACACCGAGCAGCGGCTGCGCGGGCAGGTGGTGCCCGCCCTCGAGGCGCTCGTCGCCATCGCCCAGCGCCGCGACGCGCTCCAGGCCGAGCTGGTGGAGACCGAGGCGCTGCGCCGCTCCGACGACATCAAGACGGCCGTGCTCCGGGCGGTTTCGCATGACCTGCGCACGCCGCTGACGGCGATCGTCGCCGCCGGGCACGCCCTGGGCGGCGATTCGCTGACGCCTCAGGACCGATCGGAGCTCAGCGCGGCCGTCGTCCAGGAGGGCAACCGGCTGGCGCGGCTGGTCGACAACCTCCTGGCGCTCTCCCGGCTTCAGGCAGGCCGGGCCACGCCGCGGTCGGACTGGGTCTCGGTCGAGGACCTGATCGCGGCCGCCACCGAGGGGCTGCGCGATCAACCGATCGATGTCCGCCTGACGGTCGATCCCGACGTTCCGGACGTCCGGGCCGACGCCGCCCAGCTGGAGCGCGCGTTCGCCAATCTCCTGGAGAACGCCGCCCGCTACGGCGGCGGCACGCCGGTCGTGGTCCACGCCCGGCGCTCCGGGGGGCGCGGCGACCGGGTGCTGATCAGCATCGTCGACCGCGGGCCCGGCATCACGTCGGGGGAGCAGGCGCGGATCTTCGAGCCGTTCTACCGGGGGCGCAGCGCCACTGCCTCGCCGGCGACGGGCTCCGGCCTGGGGCTGGCCATCGTCAAGGGGTTCGTCGAGGCCAACGGCGGGTCGATCACGGTCGAGTCGCTCCCGGGGCAGGGCACCAGCTTCGTCGTGTCGCTCCCGGTGGCCGAGCACAGCGGTCGCGATGTCCCCGCGCGGGTCACCGAGGCCGCCCCGTGACCGCCGCCGGCCGCAGCGGGCGCGAGCAGATCCTCGTCTGCGACGACGAGCCGCAGATCCTGCGCGCGCTCCGCGTCATCCTGCGCGACGCCGGGTACGAGGCGCTCCCGGCCAACACCGGCGAAGAGGCCCTGGACATCGCCGCGGTGTCGCACCCCAGCGCCGCGATCATCGACCTGGTGCTTCCGGACATCGACGGCATCGAGCTGTGCCGGAGGCTGCGCGAATGGACCCAGATGCCGCTGATCGTCCTGTCGGCCGTCGGCGAGGAGGACGCCAAGGTGCGGGCCCTGGCCGCGGGCGCCGATGACTACGTCACCAAGCCGTTCGGCCCGCGCGAGCTGATCGCCCGGCTACAGGCCAACCTGCGGCGGCTCGAGCCGGAGCACGACGAGCCGGTCATCACCACGGGCGACCTCACCGTCGACCTGGCCGCCCGGGTGGTCACGCTTCAGGGTGAGGAGGTCCACCTCACGCCGATCGAGTTCGATCTGCTCAGGCTCCTGATCCGCAATCGTGGCCGGCTGATGACCCACCGGGACCTGCTCGTCGCCGTCTGGGGAAACGGATACGCCGATGACACTCAGGTCCTGCGGGCGCATATCGCCAACCTGCGGCGCAAGATCGAGCCGGATGGAGCCGGCGGGCCGGGTGGCCATCGCTACATCCGGACCGATCCCGGCGTCGGCTACCGGTTCGCGGCCTGAAGTTGATCCCGCATTGCGGTGAGGGGCCGAGGATGATCAGCAGAGGCCCGCCATGAACACGCCCCAATTGCCAGCTATCGTGCACGTTTCCAGTGCGAACGAGCAGGCGATGATGAGCGGCCGGCTAACCGGGATCCGGTCCATGGAGCGGGGAACATGAGTCCAGCGCCAGGACGACGGACCGCCGGCGCCGACGCCGACGCCGAGAAGGTCAAGCATCCCGTGGACGGCGACGGGTCCTCCGAGGCGCCCAGATCCACGGCCAAGCGCAGCTTCCACGAGGCTGCGCACAAGTACGTCGACTGGCCGACCGGTCCCGCCCCGGTCAGGGGGGACACGGGGCCCTCGGAGGCGATCCGCGCCGCCTCCGACGATCAGCGCGACGTCGTCGCCCACGCGGGGCGGATCGTCCTGGCCCTCGGTGCGCTGGGCGTCGTCTTCGGCGACATCGGCACCAGCCCGCTGTACACGGAGCAGTTCATCTTCACCGCTCACGCCAACGCCGCCCATCCCAACGTCGCCGGCGTGTACGGAATCGTCTCGCTCATCTTCTGGACGCTGATGATCGTCGTCTCGATCAAGTACGCCGGCTTCATCATGCGGGCGCACAACCGGGGAGATGGCGGCATCATGGCCCTCACCGCGCTGGTCCTGCGCAAGCGGATCGGCCGAACCGCGGTGCTGGTCACGCTCGGCATCTTCGGCGCCGGCCTGTTCTTCGGCGACGGGATGATCACGCCCGCTATCTCGGTCACCTCAGCGGTCGGAGGACTCAATGTCGTCAGCCCCAGCCTGTCGCACCTGGTCGTGCCGCTCTCGCTGGGCATCCTGATTGCGCTGTTCGCGCTGCAGCGGTTCGGGACCGGGCGGGTCGGCTGGCTGTTCGGACCGGTGATCCTTCTGTTCTTCGTCACCATCGCGGGCTTCGGCCTGGGGCAGATCGTCCAGCACCCCGGCGTGCTTCAGGGGCTGTCGCCCTCGTGGGGTGCGCGCTTCATGGTCGACCATGGCGTCGACGCGTGGCTGACACTGGGCGGGGTGGTGCTGTGCTGCACGGGCGCCGAGGCCCTGTACGCCGACCGGGGCCACTTCGGCGCCATGCCGATCCGCATGACCTGGTACGGGATCGTCCTACCTTGCGTGATGCTCTCCTACCTCGGCCAGGGAGCCTACATCGAGGCCCATCCCGCCGACGTCTCGAAGTCGTCGTTCAACCCGTTCTTCCAGGTGATGCCCCACAGCCTGCTGTTGCCGGTGGTGGTCCTGGCGACGCTGGCGACGATCATCGCCTCACAGGCGGCACTGACGGGCTCCTTCTCGGTGGCCAAGCAGGCCGTGCAACTCGGCTTCCTCCCCCGGCTGAAGATCGTTCACACATCAGAGATGGAGGGACAGATCTACGTCCCGCTCATCAACTGGGCGCTGTGCGTGGGGGTGGCCGCGCTCGTGCTGGTCTTCCAATCTTCCAATAAGCTGGGCGACATCTACGGTGTGGCCGTCACCGGCACATTCATCCTCAACACCATCCTGTTCATCGCCGTCAGCCGTGCGCTCTGGCGGACGCCTAAATGGCGCTTGGCCATCCTTGCTGCGCTGTTCCTCACCGTCGAGGTCGCGTTCTTCAGTTCCAACATGACCAAGATCGGTCAGGGCGCGTACCTGTCGCTGGCGGTCGGCCTGGTCATCGCCGCGATCATGGTCACGTGGCGCTGGGGCTATCAGCGGGTGACGCGCAGCCGCACCCAGGAGGAGGGGTCGCTGGCCGATTTCCTGGAGGCGCTGTGCACCGCCAAGCCGGCGCCGGTGCGGCTGCCCGGGACCGCGATCTTCCTCAATCCCGGAAAGCAGACGACGCCACTGGCACTCCGCGCCCAGGTCAAGCACAACCATGCCCTCCACGAGAAGGTGCTGATCGTCTCACTGGACACGGTCTCCATTCCCCATGTCTCGGTTCAGGACCGCTTCGCGGTCGAGATGCTCGGCCGGGGTCTGTTCAAGGTCGCCGCCATCACCATCCACGTCGGCTACCGCGACCGGTCGAACGTGCCGGAGCTGCTCGCCCTCGCGCGCAAGCGCGGACTGCTGGAGCGCAACCTCGACCTGGAGCACGCCTCGTACTTCGTCTCCCGGATGACGATCCTGCCCCAGGACGGCCGGGGTCTGCAGGCCTGGCGCAAGCGTCTGTTCGTCGCCATGGCCCGCAACGCCAACAGCCCCATCGATCACTTCCAGCTGCCGATCGAGCGGACGGTCATGACCGGCTCGCAGGTCGCGTTCTAATCCGCCGGCGTCCCCGGGCCGGATTCAGGGAGAATCCCGGTCTGGACCTTCTGCGTCCCACGCGGGACAATGGGTGCCGAACGGATCAGTCCGCCAGCTACGGGAGGCTCGATGAGCAGCGATTACATCCTCTCCTACGGGACCCACGCCAGGCCGGAGGACGGCCGGTGCGCGATGGAGTGGGTCAGCCATTTGGCGGGGGAGTCCCACAGTGACGAGCCCGCGTGCGTGAGCCCGGTCCTGCGGGCGATGTGCATCGCGCTCAACGACGGCCTCGAGCACGAGCCCCGGCAGCGCCTGCGGCCGTACCTGGCCCGGACGATCGGCACCGTCGACGACGGCCTGGATACCGAGCGCGGCTGGATGGCGATGGACTGGCTGATCCGGGTGTACACGCCGGCGTGGCTCGAGGCCGCGGGGCTGCGGGACACCGCCGCCGAGCTGTCCGAGCTGGCACGGGTCGCCGACGGCGAGTCGCTGCGCGGCGCGCTCGGCGTCCTCGACGAGGCGCGGCGCGAGGCCCGCACGGCCCGGGCCCGCATGTTCGGCGTCCCCCACCCGACCGGTTGGGCGGCGTCGGTGGCGGCGGGTCTGGCCGGCCGCGAGGCGGCCTGGGCGTGCGCCGGGGCGGCCGCATGGGCGGCGGCGAGGGTGTCGATCGGCGACGCCGCGGGCGACCGTGCCCGGGCGGCCACCCGGGCCACCGCCGGCGACGCGGCGGCGATCGCGGTGCGCCAGTCGCGGCTGGGAGCCCGCCACGGCGGCGCCCGCGAGGCGGCCCGCACCGTGCTGGCGCCGACGCTGGACGGGCTGACCGACTCGGCGCTGGACCTGCTCGACCGGATGCTGCCGACCGAGCTGATCGAGCTCCCGGAGCCGATGGCCGGCCGCAGGCGCGCACGCCTGCTCGTCTGATCGCCTTCTTGAGCGCGTAGTTCCCCGCAGGGCCGGCGCGGCAGCCGGCCGTGGCACCGCCTAACCGCGGCGCCTACGGTCGGCCCATGACCCGCACACCCCGCCCCGCACTGGGCTTCACACAATCTTCATGCGACCCGGTGCTTCCTGCATGGGTCCTTGACAACCCGCGCCCCATGATCTCGGCATGGATCTCGTAGCCATAGCTCTGGGAGTGCTCATGTTCGCCATCCTGCTCGGACTCATTTGGGGGATCGACCGCATATGAGTGGCGCTGACCTGTTTGGACTGATCGTCTCGGCGATCGTCTGCCTCTACCTCCTGTACGCGCTCATCCGTGGAGAGAGGTTCTAGGCCATGACCTTCACCGGCTGGCTCACCATCTTCGGCTTTGTGCTGATCCTGACCGCGCTGGCGATCCCGCTCGGCTCGTACATGGCCGCCGTCTACTCCGGCGAGCACACGTTCATGGACCCGGTCCTGCGGGTTCCCGAGCGGTTCCTGTACCGGATCATGCGGGTCGACCCGGCCCACGGCCAGGACTGGAAGGCGTACGCCAAGAGCGTGATCCTGTTCTCGCTGTTCGGCTGGCTGCTCCTGTATTTCATCCTGCGCACTCAGGGGCTGTGGAGCTGGACCGGGCTGAACCCGGAGGGGTTCCACTCGGCGCCGTGGAACGTGACGTTCAACACCACCTCGTCGTTCGTCACCAACACCAACTGGCAGTACTACGGCGGCGAGACGACGATGAGCTACTTCAGCCAGATGGCCGGGCTGACGGTGCAGAACTTCCTCTCCGCGGCCACCGGAATGGTCGTCGCCGTCGCGCTCATCCGCGGGATTATCTCGCGCAGCGGCAAGAGCCTGGGCAACTTCTGGCAGGACATCGTTCGCACGGTCCTGTACATCCTGCTGCCGCTCTCGATCATCATCGCCCTCATCCTCGTCTCCCAGGGCGCGCTCCAGACGTTCGGCGGCTACCTGACCGCCCACGGGATCACCGGGCTGACGCAGTCGATCGCCCGCGCGCCGGTGGCCTCCCAGGAGGCGATCAAGGAGCTCGGCACCAACGGGGGCGGCATCTTCAACACCAACTCGGCCCATCCGTTTGAGAACCCCACCGGGTTCACCAACCTGGTCGAGATGCTGGCGGTGCTCATCATCCCGGCGGCGCTGGTGTTCATGTACGGCAAGATGGTCGGCAGGCGCCGCCAGGGCTACGCCATCTACTCGACGATGATGATCATGTTCCTCGGCGCGGTCATCGTCGCCTACATCGCCGAGGCCCACGGGTCCCCCGCGCAGCACGCGGCCGGCCTCCACACCGGCGTGATCGCCGGGTCGACGGGCGGCAACATGGAGGGCAAGGAGCAGCGGTTCGGCATCGCCGGCTCGGCGCTGTTTGACACCATCACCACCGTCACCTCCTGCGGGGCCGTCAACAGCGCGATCGAATCGTTCACCGGCATCGGCGGCGCGGTCCCCATGGCCAACCTGTCGGCGAGCGAGGTCATCTTCGGCGGGGTCGGGACCGGGCTGTACTCGATCCTCCTCTACGTCCTGCTGGCGGTGTTCCTCGGCGGGCTGATGGTCGGCCGCACCCCGGAGTACCTGGGCAAGAAGATCGAGGCCCGTGAGATCAAGCTCGTCGCCCTCGGCATCCTCATCACGCCGCTGGCCGCGCTGTTCTCGACCGCTCTGGCCGTCGCGTCGAGCGCCGGGCGGCACTCGATCTCGGCGGCCGCGGCCGGCGGACCCCAGGGGTTCTCGGAGACGCTCTACGCCTACCTGAGCCAGGCGAACAACAACGGCTCGGCGTTCGCCGGCTACGGCGGGTTCGTCCAGCCCGCTGCCGGCAACGTCGGCTCGCACGGGATCACGTTCGCCGACCTGCTGGGCGGCTTCACGATGCTGTTCGCCCGCTTCGCGCCCATCCTGTTCGCCCTGGCGGTGGCCGGCTCGCTGGCCGGAAAGCGGATCAGCCCGCCTGGCCTGGGCACGATGCGCACCGACAACCCCACGTTCGTCGTGCTCCTCATCGGCGTGATCGTCCTCGTCGGCGCCCTCACCTTCTTCCCCGCCCTCCTCCTCGGCCCCATCGTTCAGGGCCTGACCGGACACCTCTACTAATGGCACTCAAGAAAGACACCATCACCGCCGCGCTGGCGATCCTCGTGTTGACGCTGCTGTGCGGGATCCTCTATCCGCTGTTCATCACCGGCATCAGCCAGGTCGCGTTCCCCGGCAACTCCAACGGCCAGCAGGTTTTCGTCGGCGGCAAGCTCGTCGGATCCACGCTCATCGGCCAGAATTTCGCCGACCCGGTGGTCAAGAACGGCAAGGTCGTCCTCGACAAGAACGGCAACCCGGTGACCGTCCCGGACCCGCGCTACTTCCAGACCCGTCCGTCGGCGACCCTCCCATCGGACAACGCGGCGGCGACGACGTTCTCAAACCTCGGCCCCAACAGTGTCGCGACCAAGCAGGAGCTGACGAGCGACATCCAGGCCTACATCGCGCTCAACGGACGCTATTACCCGGGCGGACTGACCGCGGCCAAGGTTCCGGTCGACGCCGCCAACAGCTCGGCGTCAGGCATCGACCCTGACATCTCGGTCGCCAACGCCCGCATCCAGGCCCACCGGATCGCCGCGGTCCGCCGGCTCCCGCTGAGCACGGTGAACCGCCTGATCGACACGTACACGGGCGGGCGGGGGCTCGGCTTCTCCGGCGAGCCGACCGTCAACGTGCTCCAGCTCAACCTTGCCCTCAACCGCGCGTCCGCAGGAGGTCGCTGATGTCGGTCAACGCTCCCGCGCCCCCCACCGAGCCACGCCGCGAGCCGAGCCATGGCGCGGAGCGGCGCGCCGTCTCCCTGTTCCGCCGCGACATCGTCGTCCGCGCGCTGATCGACAGCGTGCTCAAGCTCGATCCGCGCGTGCAGGTTCGCAACCCGGTCATGTTCGTCGTCGAGATCGGCGCGGCCATCACCACCGTCACCTGGCTCATCCAGGTGTTCGGCGGGAACGCGCTGGGCGGCAACGATCCCGCCTGGTACACCGCCGTGATCTCGTTCTGGCTGTGGCTGACGGTCGTCTTCGCCAACATGGCCGAGGCGTTTGCCGAGGGCCGAGGACGGGCGCAGGCCGACACGCTGCGCACCATGCGCCAGGAGACCGTCGCCCACATGGAGGACGGAACCACCCGCAGCGCCTCGGAGCTGACCAGGGGCGACATCGTCGTCGTCCAGGCCGGTGAGCTCATCCCGGGCGACGGGACGGTGATCGAGGGAATCGCGTCGGTCGACGAGTCGGCGATCACCGGCGAATCCGCTCCGGTGATCCGCGAGTCCGGCGGGGACCGCAGCGCGGTCACCGGCGGCACCCGGGTGCTGTCTGACCGGATCGTGGTGGAGATCACCCAGGAGCCCGGCCACTCCTTCCTGGACCGGATGATCTCACTGGTGGAGGGCGCCGAACGGCGCAAGACCCCCAACGAGATCGCCCTCAACATCCTGCTCGCCGGGCTGACGCTCATCTTCATGATCGTGGTCGCCACCCTGCGGCCGTTCGGCCTGTTCGCCCACACCTCGATCTCGGACACCACGCTGATCTCGCTGCTGGTGGCGCTCATTCCCACCACCATCGGCGCGCTGCTGTCGGCGATCGGCATCGCCGGCATGGACCGGCTGGTGCGCCGCAACGTGCTCGCCCTGTCCGGCCGCGCGGTCGAAGCCTCCGGCGACGTCGACGTCCTCCTGCTGGACAAGACGGGCACCATCACCATCGGCAACCGCCTGGCCTCGGAGTTCATCCCCATGCCCGGCGTCCAGGAGGCCGAGCTGGCTGAGGTGGCCCAGCTCTCCTCGCTGGCCGACGAGACCCCGGAGGGCCGTTCCATCGTCGTGCTGGCCAAGCAGTACGGCATCCGGGAGCACGACATGGCCCAGCTGCATGCCCACTTCGTGCCGTTCACCGCGCAGACGCGGATGAGCGGGGTCGATCTCGACGGCCGCCAGCTGCGCAAGGGCGCCGGCGACGCTGTCATCAAATTCGTCACCGCCGAAGGCGGCCGCCCACCCGCCGAGCTTCAACCCGTCCTGGACCGCATCGGCCGCGAGGGCGGCACCCCCCTGGCCGTCGCCCGCGACTCGCAGGTCATGGGCGTCATCTACCTCAAGGACACCATCAAGGAGGGCATGCGCGAGCGCTTTGACCACCTGCGCCAGATGGGCATCCGCACCGTGATGATCACCGGCGACAACCGCCTCACCGCCGCCAAGATCGCCGAGGAATCCGGCGTCGACGACTTCCTCGCCGAAGCCACCCCGGAGGCCAAGCTGTCCCTCATCAAGGAACAACAGAGCCAGGGCCGGATGGTCGCCATGACCGGCGACGGCACCAACGACGCCCCCGCCCTCGCCCAGGCCGACGTCGGCGTGGCTATGAACACCGGCACCCAGGCCGCCCGCGAAGCCGGCAACATGGTCGACCTCGACTCCAACCCCACCAAGCTCATCGAGATCGTCGAAGTCGGCAAGCAGCTCCTGATCACCCGCGGCGCCCTGACCACCTTCTCCATCGCCAACGACGTCGCCAAGTACTTCGCCATCCTCCCCGCCATCTTCGTGACCACGTGGGCCGCGACCAGCGGCGGCAAGGGCCCGCTTCATGTCCTCAACGTGATGAATCTCGGCACCCCCCGCTCGGCGATCATCTCCGCGATCATCTTCAACGCGCTCGTCATCCCGCTGCTGATCCCCATCTCGCTCAAGGGGGTCGCCTACCGGCCGATCGGCGCCAGCGCCCTCCTGCGACGCAACCTGTGGATCTACGGGCTGGGCGGCCTGATCGCCCCGTTCATCGGCATCAAGCTCATCGACCTGATCATCCACAACCTGCTGGGGGCGTAGGCCCTCCGCCGGTGGACGTGCGTGGGAGGATCGTTCCATGTCGGTCAGCCGAGGGCGCTACAAGATCTTCCTCGGCATGGCCGCGGGCGTTGGCAAGACGTTCCAGATGCTCATCGAGGGGCAGGCCGAGGCGCTGGCGGGGCGTGACGTCGTGATCGGCTACCTGGAGCCCCATGGCCGCGTCGAGACGATGGCGCAGGCGGACAGCCTGGAGGTGGTGCCGCGCCGGCAGATCCGGTACCGCGACACCGTTCTGGAGGAGATGAACCTCCCGGCCGTCCTGGAGCGCGCTCCGGAGCTGTGCCTGATCGACGAGCTGGCCCACACCAACGCGCCCGGCACCGAGCATGCCAAGCGCTACGAGGACATCGAGGACGTCCTCAACGCCGGCATCGATGTGTTCTCGACCGTCAATGTCCAGCACCTGGAGAGCCTCAACGATCAGGTGGCGGAGCTGACCGGCACGCGCGTGCGCGAGACGGTTCCGGACGCGGTCATCGCCTCGGCCGACGACGTGGTGCTCATGGACATCACGCCGGACTCGCTGATCGAGCGCCTGCTGGCCGGCAAGGTCTATCCGCCGGAGCGCATCCAGACCGCGCTGAACAACTTCTTCAAGATCGAGAACCTCTCGGCGCTGCGCGAGGTGGCTCTGCGTCAGGTGGCCGAGGAGGTCGAGGCCAAGCGCATCCCCAGCGACGGATCGTCGGGCCGCCGGCGCGAGGACGCCCTCCTCAACGGCCACGGCGCGGCGGCGATCGGCGAGCGGCTGCTGGCCCTCGTCGAGCCGGACCCCTCCTCTCAGCGTGTCGTCCGCCGCGCCTGGCGGTCGGCCCAGCGCCTCGGGGCCGAGCTCGACGTCCTCTGGGTCACCGATGCCGAGCCGACCGAGGCCGAGCGCGACCAGCTGGCGGCGCTGCGCCGGCTGGCCAGCGTCCTCGGCGCCCACCTGTTCGTCGAGCGCGGACCGGACGTCGCGCTCGTCACCCAGCGATTCGCGCGCGAGCGGGGCACCACCTACGTGCTGACCGGCACGCCCAGCCCGCGCGGGGCGCTGGCGCGGCTCATCCACCCCTCGCTGCCGTTCAGGCTCATCGGCCTCCTGCCGGGGGTCGACGTCCGGATCGTGGCCGATCGCACCCAACGTGTGACGGAGGAGCAATGACACCCGTTCTCATCGTCGTCGCAGCCGTGCTGGCCATCGCGCTGGTGGCGGTCATCGTCCGCCAGCGCACCGGCACCACCCGGTCGCCGGCCCAGAATCCCAAGCCGGGCACGCGCCGTGTCCTGTTCCCGTTCGTCGCCTCGGCGCTGTCGCGTCCGGCTCTGGACGCCGCCCTGCGCCTGGCCCGCGCCGAGGATGCCACCCTCGTTCCCGTCTTCCTGGCCAGCGTGCCCCTGCATCTCCCGCTCGATGCGCCGCTGCCGCGCCAGGCGGGCATCTGCATCCCGCTGCAGGAGGCGATCGAGCAGCGCGCCGCCGCCTTTGGCGTCCCGGTCGACTCGCGCCTGGAGCGCGGGCGCACCTTCCGCCACGCCATGCGCCAGACGATCGCCAACGAGCGCTTCGACCGCATCGTCATCGCCGCCGCGGTCAACGGAGCCCACGGCTTCGGCCCTGACGATGTCGCCTGGCTGCTCGAGCACGCACCGGGCGAGATCCTCGTCCTGCGCCCGGGCACGGAGGACCAGCTGATGCCGTCCACGCCCCGCACTCGCAAGCCGCTGGGCGTCAACGCGCGGCGGGCAGCCCGCGGGCGCGGACGCGACCCGGTGCACTCCTGAATACCTCTCCGCTCCCGGGGTGAAAGGGCACCCTATGGCTCCGCCCGCGCACCGGAGTGACCATTCCGTTCCCGCGCGTCCGCCGTGCCCGTGTTGGGGATTAGGCACGTATGGAGGCTGTCGCACAAACATGCGCGGTTGTGAGGAAGTCACAAGGAGGCACATGCAGTCGCCACCTCAGCGGCAGGGATCGTGCCCAGCTCGGCGAGAAACCGGCGAATACGGCCGGTTTCTCGCCGAGCTTCGGTTGCCAAGCCACCTTCGCGGCCGGCCGTTTGTGTCCCGGTCACGACAATGACCCATTGCGGCGGGGTTACGCGACAGCCTCATGCGGTATCAAAGTCCCAAGAGCCTCCTGGGCGCACGGCACACGTCCGCGGCCGACCTCCCCTTTGCGCCTCCCGTTTGGGCCAGCGCCGGCACCCGCAATCACCCCCGCTGGGCGCGCTCGATCCTCTGCGCGGTTTCGATCACCGCGGCCGCCGCCCCCTTCACGTCAGCGACGATCCGCGGCTCCGGCCCGGCGATCGACAGCCCGGCCAGCAGGCGCCCGCGCCGGTCGAGGATGGGCGCGGCGACCGCGGCGGCGCCGGCGTCGAGCTCGCCGGCGGTGAAGACGTAGCCGTCGGCCCGGATCCGCTCCAGCTGCCCGGCCAGCTCCGGCTCACCCACCGCCGCCACCAGGCGCTCTCGCTCCGCGGGCTCCAGGTGGGCGGCCAGGATCTTGCCGGACGCGCCGCGGTGCATCGGCGCACGGCGAAACGAGGGGTGCGACAGGCGCACCGAGTGGCGCTCCGTCTCGACCGCGTGGAGGAGGATCGCCTCCAGCCCGCAGGGCGCGGTCAGGATCACCGTCTCGCCCATGCGGTGCGAGAGCTCCTCCATGAGCGCGGTCGCCGGCGCCACCAGACGCTCCTGCAGGCCGGCCTCCGCGGTGCGGCCCAGGGCCACCAGCCGCGTTCCCAGGGCCACGGACCGGTCCGGCCCGCGCACCACCAGGCCGTGAGCCTCGAGCTCGGCCAGGAGCCGGTACGCGGTGCTGGTCGGCATCCCGGCGTCGGCGGCGAGCTCGGCCACGGTCCCCGGGGCCGGCGCACGGCCCAGGTGGGCCAGCAGCTCGACGGCGCGTTGCAGCGCTCCCTCCGGCATCAGATCCCGGGCGGCTCGTGTTCGGACAGAGCCGGCCGCGCGCCGGCGACCCGGGCCACGCGACCGGCAAGGGCGCCGTCGCCGACGAGGTGCGCCAGGCCCTCGACGTCAGCGTTCCACTCGGTCTCATCGGTCAGCGTCCCGGCGTAGCCGCGGACGACGGCATAGGCCCGGCCGGTCCCGCCCCCCAGCCGTTCCGGCCCGCCGCGCAGGTCGATCGCCTGCGCCGCCACGATCAGCTCCAGCGCCACCAGCCGATGAACCAGGCCGACCAGCGCCGAGGTGGTGCTGACCGCGAGCGGCGCCATCGAGGCGTGGTCCTCCACCCCCTCGGCCAGCTGCCCGCGGAAGTCGAGCGAGACCGGGTTGGCCAGCATCCGGGCCTCGGAGGCGAGCGCCGCGAACTCCCGCCCCAGCGGGCGCAGCCCACCCGTGGGGCCGTCCTGCCGGGCCAGCCCCGTGGGCAGCCCGCTGAAGTGGCTCCACAGGAGCTTCTGCAGCCGCTCGTTGGCGACCTGAGCGGCGTGCGCGATCACCACCCGGAGGTAGTCGAAGGCCATCGCCAACGAGGCAACGTCGAAGTTCCCCACCGACACGATCGCCGACTCCTCGACCAGCACCAGCGGGTTGTCGGCCGCCGAGTTGAGCTCTATCTCCATCAGCCCGCGCACGACCGACAGCGCGTCGTACAGGGCTCCGTGGGTCTGGGGGACGCACCGGATCGACAGCGGGTCCTGGAGGTTGCGGGCCGCGCCCGGCTGCCACAGGTGGGAGTCCTCCAGCAGCTCGCGCAGTCGCGACATCGCCCGGTCCAGCCCACTGTGGGGGCGAGCCCGGGCGGCGGCGGGATGGATGATCGACAAGTTGCCCAGGAACGCCTCGAAGGTCAGCGCGGCCGCGATCTGCAGGCTCTCGATCAGGTCGGCGACGTCGACGAGCACCAGCGATCCGCGCCCCATCGTCACCCCGTTGGCGCTGATCAGTCCCAGCGCCTCCTTCGGCCCCAGGCTGATCGGTTCGAGCCCCGCCTGCTGAAGCGCCTCGCCCCCGGGCACCATCTTGCCCTGATACTCAGCCCAGCCACGTCCGATGAGCACCTTGCCGATGTCGGCCATCTCGGACAGATCCCCCTGCCCCACCGAGCCGACCATCCGCACGATGGGATGGATGCCCAGGTTGAGGAGCCTGACGAGCAACTCGATGAGCTCGCGCCGGACGCCGACGCCGGCCTTCAGCATCCCGTTGACCCGTGACACCATCATCGCCCGGACGACATCGGTCGGCAGCGGCCGCCCGTACGACGAGACCTGGTCGGCCACGGTGGCAAAGGAGAACCGGCCGATCTCCTCAAGCGGGATCCGGTGACGGGCCAGCGACCCCAGGCCCGTGTTCAGCCCGTAGACCGACTGGCCGCTGGCCAGCACGCGGTCGACGACGTCCCGCGCCGCCCGGACCCGGACGAGCGCCGCCTCGTCGAGCTCCACCCGCGCGCGGCCGCGGGCGACCGCGAGGACATGGTCGACGGTCAGGCCGTCCCCGTTGAGGACGACGCTCTCGTCTGTTGAGATCACAGCCACGTCTGGATCGTAATGTACGCTTGGGACATCTCAGTGACCGAGAAGATCAGCGGGCAGCTTCTCAGACCTGACGGATCGACCGTCCGGGCCGCGGTGAGCGTCGCCGACGGGCGCATCCAGGACATCAGCCCGGCCGACGACGCAGGCGGCGCCTCGGCCGAGAGGGCCGGTGGCGCCTTCGACTACGGCGATGCCCTCCTGCTCCCCGGCGCCGTCGACGTTCACGTCCACACCCGGAGCTACGCCGGTGAGGGGATCGAACGGTGCACCCGGGCCGCTGCGGCCGGGGGCGTGACCACGATCGTCGACATGCCCTACGACGACGCCGAGGGGCCGGTCGACTCGCTGCCGGCGTTTGAGGCCAAGGTCGCCGATGTGGAGCGCCAGGCGGTCGTCGACGTCGCCCTGTGGGCGACGGTCCCGCCACGCGGGCCGGTCGACGACGTCCCGGCGCTCGTGCAGGCCGGCGCCGCCGCGTTCAAGCTGTCGACGTTCGAGACCCACCCGCGGCGCTTCCCCCGGATCCCGGACGGACAGTTGCTGACAGCCTTCGCCGCCATCGCGCGCGCCGGCGGGCTCGCCGGGGTGCACGCCGAGAACGACGAGATCGTGCGCGCCGGGATCGCCGCCGAGCAGGCGGCCGGCCACGGTTCGGACCCCCTCGCCCACGCCCGCTCACGCCCGCCGGTCGCCGAGCACGAGGCCATCGCCCGCTGCCTGGAGCTCGCGCGCGTCACGGGGGTCCGCCTGCACGTCTGCCACGTCTCGACGCCCCGGGGAGTCGAGCTCGTCGTCCAGGCCCGGCAGACCGGCGTCGACGTCAGCGCCGAGACCTGCCCGCACTACCTTCTGTATGACGAGACTGAGCTGGTGAAGCGCGGCGGCGAGGCGAAGATCAATCCGCCGCTGCGCGCCGCCCCCCTCCCCGCCGCCGGCCTCGACCTCATCGCCTCCGATCACGTCGGCTGGCCGCCGGAGCGCAAGCACGGGCCGGACATCTTCGCCCTGGCCGCGGGCGCGCCGGGGGTCGAGCTGATCGTCCCGCTCGTCCACGATGCGCTGGGGGCCACCGAGCTGGTGCGGCTGGTCAGCGAGGGCCCGGCCCGGCGCTTCGGGCTGTGGCCGCGCAAGGGCAACCTCGCGCCCGGCGCGGACGCCGACATCCTGGTGCTCGATCCGGATGCTGAATGGGGAATCGATCCCGCGGCGCTCGTCACCGCCGCCGGCTGGAGTCCGTATGCCGGCCGGCGCGTGCGCGGGCGGGTGCTGGCCGCGTTCTCCCGGGGCACCCCGGTCTGGGACGGGCGCGCCGTCCTGACCGCTCCCGGCCACGGCCGCTTCGTGCCCGCCGCCACCGCTCGGCGAGCCCCGGCCCTTGTCTGAGCTCCGCTGCCACGGCTGGCGCCAGGAGGCGATCCTCCGCCTGCTGGAGAACAACCTGGCGATCGCGGAGGACCCGGAGCACCTCGTCGTCTATGCCGCCCACGCCAAGGCGGCCCGCGACCACGCCAGCCTCCACGGGATCATCGAGGCGCTGAAGCACATGGACGACGGACAGACCCTCGTCGTCCAGTCCGGCAAGCCGATCGCGGTGCTGCCGACCGGGCCGCGCTCGCCGGTCGTGCTGCTGGCCAACGGCAACCTCGTCGGTCGCTGGGCGACGCCGGAGACGTTCTACGAGCTGGAGCGCCGCAACCTCATCGCCTGGGGCGGCCTGACCGCCGGGTGCTGGCAGTACATCGGCTCCCAGGGGGTGCTTCAGGGCACGTATGAGACGTTCGCGCAGGTGGCGCGCGAGCACTTCGGCGGCTCCCTGCGCGGCCGGCTCGTCGTCAGCGCCGGCCTCGGCGGGATGGGCTCGGCCCAGCCGGTGGCCATCTCATCCATGCTCGGCGGCACCTCCCTGATCGCCGAGGTCGATGCCGCCAAGGCCGAGCGGCGCCGGGACACCGGAGCCGTCGACGTCGTCTGCTCGGACATCGACGAGGCCCTCGACCTCGCGCTCGCGGCCGCCGCGGCCGGCGAGCCCCGGGCCGTGGCCGTCGTCGCCAACGCGGCCGACCTGCTGGAGGGGCTCGTGGCCCGCGAGGTGACCCCGGACGTCGTCACCGACCTGACCGCCGCCCATGACCTGCGCAGCGGCTACCTGCCCGCCGGCATCTCGCTGCCGGAGGCGGCCGAGCTGCGCCACGGCGATCCGGGCAAGCTGGAGTCGCTGGCCCTGGCCACGCTCGTCCGCCACGTCGGCGCGATGCTGACGCTCCGGACGCGCGGCGCCGTGGTCTTCGACTACGGCAACAACATCCGGCCTCAGGCGGCCGCCGGCGGCCTGCCGGACGCGCTGACCATCGACATCTTCACCGCGCGCTATATCCGGCCGCTGTTCTGCCAGGGGATCGGCCCGTTCCGGTGGATCTGCCTGTCCGGCGAGGACGGCGACCTCGACGTCACCGACGGGCTGTGCCTGAAGCTGTTCGATGGCATCGATCGGATCACCGACTGGATCGGCCTGGCCCGCGCGCACGTGACGCGCCAGGGGCTGCCGGCGCGCATCGCCTGGCTGGGCCACGGCGAGCGCAGCCGCCTCGCCCTCGCCGTCAACGACGCGGTCGCCGGCGGGCGCCTGCGGGCGCCGGTCGCATTCACCCGCGATCACATGGACGGCGGCGCCATGACCCACCCCAACATCATCACCGAGGCGATGGCCGACGGCTCGGATCCGATCAGTGACTGGCCGTTGCTCGACGGCCTGCTGACGACGGCCGCCGGCGCCGACCTGGTGGCGCTGCACGCCGGTGGCGGCGGGTACGCGGGCTACTCGCAGAGCGCCGGCATGACCGTCGTGGCCACCGGCACCAGCGACGCCGCCGCCCGCCTGCGCGGCGCCCTCGACGCCGACACTGCCCTCGCCGTCCTGCGCCATGCCGACGCCGGCTACGACGAGGCGCGCGCCAGCGCCCGGCGCCACGGACTCGGCCTCCACCCCGTAGGGTCCGTGGGATGAGGGAGCTCGACCTTTACGCCGTCCACGCCGCCGTCGCCGGCGGATCGGTCCTCGCCGCCGGCGGAGGCGGCTGGGTCGACCACGGGCTGCTGGTGGGCACCACCGCGGTCCAGTACGGGACGCCGCGTCTGGTCACGCTGGACGAGCTCGACCCGGGCGCGATGCTGGCCACCGTCAGCGCCATCGGGGCCCCGGCCGCGGTCGGCTGGGAGATGCGCCCCGGCGACTACGTGCGCGCGCTCCAGCTCCTGATGGAGGCCGTTCCGGAGCCGATCGTCGGCACGGTCACCGCCCAGAACGGGTCGTCGACGACCTGCAACGGGTGGGTCGCGTCCGCGGTCCTCGGCACCCTCGTCGTCGACGCCGCCGGGGACGGCCGGGCGCACCCCACCGGCAAGATGGGCTCGTTCGGGCTCGCCGCCGACGACGCGTACGAGACGGTTCAGGCGGTGGCCGGCGGCAACCGGGCCCAGCAGCGCTATCTGGAGGTCGTCACGCGCGGCACGGTGCGCCACACCGCCAACGTGCTGCGCACGGCGGCCGACCAGTCCGGCGGCTTCATCTCCTGCGCGCGCAACCCCCTGCCGGCCTCGTTCGTGGCGGCGCACGCCGCCGTGGGGGCGATCAGCTTCGCGCTGGATCTGGGTGAGGCGATCCTGGGCGCCGAGCCGGACGGGCCGGCGCGGATGATCGATGTCACCGCCGAGCACCTGGGCGGCCGGATCCTCGCTCGGGGTCCGGTCCGCCGCCGCGAGCTGCGCACCGAGAACGCGTTCGACGTCGGAACGGTCCTGGTCGAGGACGTCGAGCTCGGCTTCGTCAACGAGTACCTGACCGCCGAGTCAGGCGGCGAGCGGCTGGCCACATTCCCGGACGTGCTGGCCACCCTGTCGGTCCATACGGGGCGGATCATCTCGATCGCCAACCTCCGGGAGGGCGATGAGGTCGCCGTGCTCCACGTGCCCAAGGCCAACGTTCCGCTGGGGGACGGGGTGCGTGAGCCCAGCGTCTACCCGGAGGTGGAGGCGATGCTGGGGAAGCCGCTGGCCGAGTTCGCCCTTGCCTGATCCCGGGCGGATCGCCGCGCGGCTCGACGCCCTGTGGGAGATCTCGCTGGGCCCGGGCGGCGGCGCTGACCGGCCCGCGTACTCACTGCATGAGGCCGAGGCGATGCGGCTGGTCGCCGGCTGGGCGCGGGAGGCCGGCCTGATGCCGGGAGTCGATCCGTACGGCAATCTCTGGGCACTTCGCGACGGCTGGACCGGCCCCGTCGTCACCGCCGGCTCCCACGTCGACACGGTTCCCGACGGCGGGCGCTACGACGGTGCGCTGGGGACGGTATTGGCGCTTGAGCTCGTCGATGACCTCGACGACGCCCGGGCCGGAATCCTGATCTGCGCGGCCGAGGAGGCGCCGAGATTCGGCGCCGGGACGATCGGCTCGCGGCTCCTGGTCGGCACCCTGGCGGAGGCCTCACTCGCGCAGCTCCACGACGCGGACGGCACGAGCGCGATCGAGGCTCTTGCGGACTACCTCGCGGCGCTTGACGATCTGCCGCGGATCACGCCACCCGTCGACCGGCTCCGTGCCCACGCCGAGGTCCATGTCGCCCAGCGCCGCGAGCTGCGCGAGCTCGGCATCGTCACCCGCGTGGCATCGCCCCGGCGCTTCGAGTTGCGCATCACCGGCGTGGCCGGCCACTCGGGCGAGGTGCCCATGGACATCCGCAGGGATGCGCTGGCCGCGGCGGCCGAGGTGGTGCTGGCGATCGAGGCCGCGGCACGCGCCGAGCCGCCCCAGACGGTGGCGACGGTCGGCCGGATCACCGTGTCGCCCGGCGCGGTCAGCGTGATCCCGGGCGAGGCCTGGCTGGCGATCGATGTCCGCGGGATCTCGTCCGATTCGCTGGCGCGGCTGGACTCGGCCATCCGCGGGCGGGTCACCGAGATCTGCGAGCGTCGCGGCGTCGGCCACACGCTGACGCTGACGCGGGCCGGCGAACCGGTGGCGCTCGACGCCGGGCTCGCCGCCGCGGCGCTCGAGGTTGCGGCGGAGCTCGGCATCGCCGCGCGCGAGACGTGGTCCGGGGCGGGGCATGACGCCCAGCACCTCAACGCGCTCGCTCCCTGCCTGCTGACGTTCGTCCCGCTGCACGGCGGCGAAAGCCACACCCCCCAGGAGGATGCGGCCATGGATGAGATACTTCAGGCGGGCCGCCTGGCGGCCGCGGTGCTGGGCCGGGCGGTGCTGGGCCGAATGGCGAGCACGTCCAGATACTGACCTGAGATCAACCGCAGAGAGGGAGTGAGCATGGGGACAGACCACGGTAGGCTCGACGCAATCCGTAGCGGCCGCTCCGAGCTGGAGAACCATTACATCGACGAGCTCGTCTCCGGACGGATCAGCCGCCGCCAGTTCATGCGCAAGGGCGCCGTGGTCGGCATGTCGACCGGACTGATGAGCGCCATCCTCGCGGCCTGCGGGGGCGCGAACAACAGCAGCTCGTCCTCGGCCTCCAGCTCCGGAGCCGCGTCCGGCGGGACGCCGGTCAAGGGCGGAACGCTGAAGCTCGCCACCCAGGCGCCGGCGGCGGCGGTCAACCCGCTGACGGTGTCCGACGCGGGCGGACTGTGCATGCTCGCCCAGACCGGCGAGTTCCTCACGTTCGACAACAACATGGCCCTCCAGCTCCAGCCGATGCTGGCCACCAGCTGGTCGCCGTCGAAGAACGGCTCGGTCTGGACGTTCAAGCTGCGCCCTAACGTCAAGTTCCACAACGGGCAGCTGCTGACCGCCGACGACGTCGTCTACACGTTCCAACAGCTCTCCAACCCCAAGAACGCCTCAAACGCCCTGTCGACGTTCACCGGTGTGCTCACCCCGTCCGGTGTTCAGAAGGTGGACTCGTCGACGGTCGCGTTCCATCTGGAGGCACCGAACGGCAACTTCCCGTACATCATCTCCTCGGACAACTACAACGCGATCATCGTGCCCAAGGGGACCGACTTCGGCAAGTGGCAGAGCACGTTCATCGGCACCGGCCCGTTCAAGCTGCAGAGCTACACCCAGAACCAGGGCGCCAACTTCGTCGCCAACCCCGACTACTGGGGCGGCGCGCCGCACCTGAGCTCGACTGCGTTCACGTTCTACACGGCCCAGCAGCCGCAGATCCTCGCCCTCCAGGGCGGCCAGGTCGACGTCATCGTCCAGTTCGTGCCCCAGGGCGCCACCTCGCTGCTCAACAACTCCTCCTACAACATCATCAAGCTCAAGTCGTCCAACCATCGCCAGCTGTCGATGCGCAACGACAAGGCGCCGTTCACCGACGCCCGCGTACGTCAGGCGATCGCCCTGTCGCTCAACCGCCCGGCGATGGTCCAGGCGCTCCTGTCCGGGCTGGGCGAGGTCGGCAACGACAGCCCGTTCGCGCCCAAGTTCCCCTCGACGAACACGAGCGTCCCCCAGCGCACCCAGGACATCTCCAAGGCCAAGCAGCTGCTCTCGGCCGCAGGCCATCCCAACGGCTTCACCACCGAGCTGTTCACCGAGCAGTACGAGGAGATCCCGGCGATGGCGACGGTCATCCAGCAGGCGGCCAAGGCCATCGGCGTCACCATCAACCTCAAGGTCGAGACCCAGTCCAACTACTACGGCAAAGCGACGTACGGGAACTCCGACTGGCTGGACGGGATCATGAGCCTCGTCGACTACGGCGACCGCGGGGTGCCGAACGTGTTCCTGGAGTCACCCCTGACGTCGAACGGGCCCTGGAATGCCGCGCGATTCAAGAACTCCCAGTACGACTCGCTGGTCAAGCAGTACGTGGCCGCGGTCGATCTCCAGACGCAGAGGTCGATCGCCGGGAAGATCCAGACACTCCTGCTCAACGAGACGCCGATCGTCATTCCGTATTTCATCGACGGCCTGACCGCGACGACCACGAGCGTTCACGGAGTCAACCCCACGTCCCTGTCGGCCATCTTCCTCAAGGACGCATACAAGTCCGCGTAGGCGGCGCTGAAGAACGCGCGGCCGCATCCGGCGAGCCGGACACTTCCAGGTCTCTGGGCCGGGCGCGATCGGCTGGGACGACGGCCTGGCGGCGATCACGCCGTCGGTGCATGGTGTCAACCCCACGGGGGTCTCACAGGTATTCTTGGGCCAGACCTACAAGTCGTAGAGCTACTGCGCAACGCAACCCGCATGTTCAAGGACCGCCGCCCGGCGGCCCACCACCGAGGTAGGGGCAGGAACCGGTGACGGCTTTCATCGCCAAACGCGTGGGGCTGGGGCTGATCACGCTGTGGATCCTCAGCATGATCATCTTCTTCGCCGCCCAGGTGCTGCCCGGGGATCCGGGACGGTCGATCCTGGGGCCGCTGGCCGCGCCATCGGCGGTGGCAGCGCTCAACCATCAGCTCGGCACCGACAAGCCGCTCATCGCGCAGTACACCACGTGGGTCGGCCACATGGTCACGGGCAACCCCGGCACCTCGTATGAGTACCAGGCGCCGATCGGCCCGCTGCTGGGTACCGCGCTCGGAAACTCGCTGAAGCTGGCCGCGGTCGCCTTCATCCTGGTCGTCCCGCTCGGGATCGTCGGCGGCGTCCTGGCCGCGCTCAACTACGGCAAGCGGATTGATCGCACGCTCAGCGTCTTCGGCCTGTCGGCGGCCACGATCTCCGAGGTCGTGTGGAGCATCGTGCTGATCGTCGTCTTCGGCATCTGGCTCAACATCCTGCCGATCCAGGCCTCGACGCCGCCCGGCGCAAGCATCGGCACCCAGCTGTACCACCTCATCCTCCCCGCGATCCCGCTGGTGCTCATCCTGTTCGCCTACATCCAGCAGATGGCGCGGGCGGGGACGGTGGAGGCGCTCAACTCCGACTACGCCCGGACCGCGACGCTCAAGGGCCTGCCCCGCGGGGTCATGATCCGCCGCCACGTGCTGCGCAACTCGCTGCTGCCAACGATCACCGTCATCGCCACCCAGATCGGCTATCTCATCGGCGGCCTGGTGATCGTGGAGGTGATCTTCCACTACAACGGGATCGGCACGCTTCTCTACAACGCCGCCAACAAGAAGGACATCCCGATGCTGGAGGCCGGAGTCCTCGTCATCGGCATCATCTACATGGTGGCGACGCTGATCGCCGACATCCTGTACACGCTGCTCAACCCGCGGATCCGCTACCGCGGCGTCGAATGAGCGTCGGCACCGTCCCCGTCGAATCCGCCGCCGCCGTCGGCGCCGCCCAGGCCGACGTCCGGCGCCGCGAGTTCCTCCACGACCTCGTCCGCCAGAAGTCGTTCTACGCCGGCGTCATCCTGCTGGGCTTCTGGATCCTGGCGGCGATCTTCGGCTCGCTCGTCGTCCAGGATCCCTTCGCCCAGAACCTGCTCAACATCAACCAGGCACCGTCCGGCGCGCACTGGTTCGGCACCGACCAGCTCGGCCGCGACATGTTCGCCCGGGTCATCACCGGCTCGCGGGACATCCTCATCACCACGATCCTGGCCACGGTGCTCGGCACGGTCATGGGGACGATCCTGGGACTGTTCATGGGCTACTGGCGTGGGGCCGTCGACGACGTCCTCGGCCGGGTCGTCGAGGCATTCCTGGCCCTGCCGCTCGTCGTCACCGGAATCCTCGGCGTCGTCGCGCTGGGCGCGTCGAACACGACCCTCATCATCATCATCGGCATCATCTTCACCCCGCTCATCGCCCGGACGGTCCGGGCGGCCGTGCTGAGCGAGCGCGATCTCGACTACGTGGCGGCGGCTCGGCTCCGCGGCGAGAGCTCGCTGCACATCATGTTCGTCGAGATCCTGCCCAACATCATGCCGCCCGTCGTGGTCGAGTTCACGGTCCGATTGGGGTACGCCATCTTCACGATCGTGGCCCTGTCGTTCCTGGGGTTCGGTATCCAGCCGCCATCGTCTGACTGGGGCCTTGACATCGCCAACAACTACGGCCAGCTGACCGCCGGCTACTGGTGGCAGGTGCTGTTCGATGCCCTCGCCATCGCCACCCTCGTCATCGGAGTCAACATGCTCTCCACCTCCATCGAGTCGGCGCTGGAGGGCTGATGAGCACGGCCGAGCGCGAGCAGTCGGGGACGCCGCGGCCGGCTGAAGGCGACGCGCTGGCCCTGTCGAACGTCGACATCACCTATCGCGTCCGGCGCCAGGACCAGCGGGTGGTCCGCGATGTCAGCTTCCACGTCGCCCGGGGCGAATCGTTCGGCCTGGTCGGCGAGTCCGGCTGTGGCAAGTCGACGATCGCGCTCGCCATCGTCCGCTATCTGGCCCGCAACGGCCGCGTCAGCGCCGGAGGGATCGAGATCGATGGCCGCGACGTCCTCGCGCTCAAGGGGCCGGAGCTCCAGCGGCTCCGGGCCCGCACGGTGTCGATGGTCTACCAGGAGCCGGGCCGGGCGCTCAACCCCTCGATCCTGGTCGGCCGCCAGGTCGCCGAGGTCTACGAGATCGCCGGGTTGGGTCGCAAGGAGGCCCTGGGCCGCGCCGAGGAGATGCTGGCGAAGGTCCGGATCTCCGATCCCAGCGGCGTGATGGGCCGCTATCCCCACCAGCTCTCCGGCGGGATGCTGCAGCGTGCGGTCATCGCGATGGCGCTCGCGGCCGAGCCTTCGCTGCTCATCCTCGACGAGCCCACGACCGCTCTGGACGCCACCGTCGAGGCCGAGGTGCTCGACCTGATCGTGGGGCTGCGGTCGGAGTTCAACACCTCGCTGCTGTTTATCAGCCACAATCTCGCGGTCATCGCCAAGATGTGCGACCGCGTCGGCGTCCTGTACGCCGGCGAGCTCGTCGAGGAGGGGCCGGCCAACGATGTCTTCCGGGATCCGCGCCATCCGTACACAGTCGGGCTGCTGCGGTCGATCCCGCGCCGGGACCCGGTTGGCGCCGGCGCCACCAACGGCGGCCGTCCCCCGCTGTCCACCATCCCCGGCTCGCTGCCGGCGCCGGGCTCAGTGGTGCAGGGGTGCATCTTCGCCGACCGCTGCGGTCTGGCCGACGACCGCTGCCGGACCGAGGCGCCCCCCAATTACGAGATCGGCGGGGGCCGCGGCTCTCGGTGCCACTACCACCAGCGCGCCCAGACCGTTCCGCTGGTCACGATGGGCGAGACGAGTAACGTCGCCGGCGATGGGGCCGACCCGGATGACACCGGCTCGGCCACCGCCGCCGACGGCCGGCCCGGCGAGGTGGTGCTCCGCCTGCGCTCGACGAGCAAGACGTTCCACATGGGCGGCCAGACCGTGCGCGGGCTGCACGCCGTCGACCTCGACATCGCCGCCGGCGAGACCGTGGGGCTCGTCGGCGAGTCCGGCAGCGGCAAGACGACGCTGGCACGGGTGGCCATCGGCCTGAGCGCCCCGGACGCCGGCAGCGAGGTCACGCTCGACGGGCACCCGGTCGCACCGATCGCCCCAAAACGCTCGGCCGCCGATCAGAAGGCGCTGCAGATCGTCTTCCAGAACCCGGACTCGGCCCTGAACCGGCGCCACTCGGTGCGACGGCTGATCAGCCGCTCGCTGTTCAAGCTCGGCGGCTACCGGGGCGATCGACTGCACGAGCGGCTGCTGTCGCTCATCAGGTCGGTCCGCCTGTCCGAGCGCTACCTGCCGATGCGCCCGTCGCAGCTCTCCGGCGGCCTCAAGCAGCGGGTCGCGATCGCGCGCGCGTTCGCCGGGGACCCGCGGATCGTCATCTGCGACGAGCCGACCTCCGCGCTCGACGTCTCCGTCCAGGCGGCGATCCTCAACCTCCTGACCGACCTCCAGCACCGCGAGGATGTCGCCTACCTGTTCATCAGCCACGACCTCGGCGTCGTCCGCTACCTCGCCGATCGGATCGTCGTCCTCTACCTGGGGCGGGTCATGGAGGTGGGCCCGGCCGAAGCCGTGTTCGCCAGCCCCCACCACCCGTACACCGAGGCCCTCCTCTCCGCGGTTCCCACGCTCGACGACACCGAGCGGCTGCGGATCCGGCTGGAGGGTGAGATCCCCAGCGCCGCCGACCCGCCCTCCGGCTGTCCGTTCCACACCCGCTGCCCGCGCAAGATCGGCGAGATCTGCGAGACGACCGAGCCGGAGCTGCGCGAGGAGGAACCCGGGCACGGGATCCGATGTCACATCCCGGTCGCCGACCTGCGCCGGCTCCAGGCCGTGGACGACAGCTCGGCACCGGCCACCGCGGCCCAGTCCGAAGGCTGAGCGGCCCGGCCCGGCCCGGGCTATCCGGGCTGCCGTGATTCGGCGGCCCGGGGTCAGCCGGCCGAGACGAGGCCGCGCAGCCGGCCCCGGAGGCGCTGGACGCGTCCCACCGGGCTGCCCGCGTGCTCGGCCTCGGGCTCGTCCCCGTCGCCGGAGCGCGCCACCAGCCAGGCGGCGATCGCGCACGCCGGCAGGATGACCGCCAGGTACCCGGCCCGGGCCCCGTCTCGCTGCTCCATGGCACCGGCCAGGAGGGGCATCAGGACCATCGCCGCCGCCCAGGCGCCGTTGAGCAGACCGAACACCAGGCCGTCGCGGCCGGCCTCAGGGTCATCGGCGGGGCCGTCGACCCTGCCCTGGCCGCCCTCGGCCCCACCGCCGCCCTCGGCACCGCCGCCCTCGGCCGCACCCTCGCCCTCGCCGTCCGCCGTCGACGCCAGCGAGTAGGCGATCGTGCTGACGGCGGCCCGCGGGGCCGCGGTCAGCAGCAGCGCGGCGATCAGGCCCGCCGCCCCCGCGCCTGATGCCGCCGGAAGCAGGGCCACGGCCAGCAGCGTGGTTGCCACGGCGTTGAACCGCAGCGTGTGGGCCCGGCGGCCGAGGCGTACGACTGTGGCGCTCACCGCGATGTAGCAGACGGCTCCGGCCGAGAAGGCCAGGCCGATGCGACCGCTCGACATCCCCACGCGATGCAGGCCGCTGGAGATGAGCAACTGGCTGACACCGGAGACCGCCCCGGACACCATGAGCGCGCCCGTGGCCGCGCCGACGCCCGGCCGGCGCAGGAGGCTCAGGGTCGAGCCCGGACGCGCCCCGGTCCGCCGGCGAGCCGGCGACGCCGCGCGGCGGTTTCGGCCGACCGGTCGCCGTCGCCCCTCGGGCACGGCGGCCAGCGGCACCACCACCGCGGCCGCGACCACCGCCACGGCCACGAATGCCGTCGACAGGCCGGCGAACTCGGCGAGCATCCCGCCGACCGCCGGCCCCACCATGATGCCCACCGACGAGCACGTGACGGCGGGGCCGAGGCTGCGGCCGCCCCCAGCATCCAGATCGGAGAGCCAGGCCATGCCCGTCGTCCAGACGACGCCGAAGCCGATGCCGAACGCGATCCGCCCGGCGAGCAGCGCCGCCAGCGACGGCGTCGCCTGCGCGAGGCTCGACAGGCACAGCAGCAGACCGGCGATGAGGGTCACCCGGCGCGCGCCGAGGCGGTCGGCGGCCAATCCGGCCGGTACCGAGACCGCCAGCGTGGCCAGGCCGGGCAGTGCCAGCAGCAGGGCGGTCTCCGTCGCCGACAGCGCAAACCGCGCCGACAGGCGGGGCAGCAGCGGGACGATCGCCGCCTGAGCGACCCCGGCGACGAAGAACAGCGCGTACAGCAGCCACAGGCGGGCTGCCGCGGGAAGACGAAATCGGCCGATGCTCATCTCCATTTCCATCGGCACACACTGTACGATTCGAGAGGTCGTTTGTAGATGACAGTGTTTGGCTGATATGACCGATCTGATCGATCAAACCCCCGTGGATCTCAAGGCGCTGCGAGCGCTCGTAGCCGTGGCCGACCGCGGGTCGTTTCGCTCGGCGGCGCGAGCCACCGGCTACACGCAATCCGCGGTCTCCCATCAGGTCGGCCTGCTGGAGCGGGCCCTCCAGGCGCCACTGTTCACCCGGCCCGGCGGGCGCGGCGCCGTGTCGCTGACCCCCGCCGGAGAGGTCGCCTACCGGCGCGCCCGGCGGATCCTCGGCGAGGTCGATTCGCTGGGCGCCGACGTCGCCGTCCTGCAGAGCGGCGCGCGCCAGACGCTGCGCATCGGCGTGTTTCAGACGGTGACGACTGAGCTCCTCCCGGTCGTCCTGCGCACGCTGCGCGAGAACCGCCCGGACGTCGAGGTCATCCTGTCGGAGACCCACGAACGGGACCGGACCTATGATCGCCTAGCCTCCGGCCGGCTCGACCTGGCGTTCATGGTCAACCCCACGCCGGACGAGCGGATCGCCTCGCTGCCACTGCTCGATGACCCGTGGGTGATCCTCACCCGCCGGGACAGCGAGCTCGCCGCGGCCGGCGACCCGTCGTTCGACCTGCTCGACGGCGTGGACCTGGTGGCCTGGACCCGGCGCTGGCGCACGCAGAACGAGCTGGAGGACGCCTTCCGCCGCCGCGCGATCGCTCCCCGGATCGTCTTCCGCACCGACGACAACCTGGCGCTTCAGCGGCTGGTCGCGGCCGGTTACGGTCACGCGTGCCTGGACCGTCTGGGGGCGCGGGGCGCCGTCGAGCCGTCGCTCACGTGGCTGGAGCCCAAGGAGATCCTCATCCCGCGCCAGGTCGCGCTCTGCCACCCCCGCCACCGCGACCCCAGCACCCCCGCGCTCATGCTGATGGACGCGGTTCGCGCCTACTTCGGTGTTTGAGGTGAGACGTCGCTCACGGTGCTTGACAGCGCGCCTGGCGTATGCGACAACGCCGCGGATGTCGCCGGGGCCTGAGATGACCCAGACCGCCGTGCTGGCGGCGCCGGCCGCAACCGCGCTGGCGGCGCCGGCGGCAACCGCGCTGGAGATGCGGGCCTGCGTCCTGCGCGAGCCGGGCGTGATCCCATCGGTCGAGCGTGTCCTGCTGGAGCCGCCACGCGCCGGCGAGGTCCTCGTCCGCGTCGCCGCGGCGGGCGTGTGTCACTCCGACATCCACCTTGTCGACGGGTTGCTGGGAACCGGCCGCTGGCCGATGGTCCTCGGTCACGAGGGAGCCGGCGTGGTGGAGGCGGTCGGCGAGGGCGTCGTCGGCCTCGAGCCGGGCGACCATGTGGTGTTCTGCATGGTCGCCTCGTGCGGCGTTTGCGACGCCTGCCGCTCCGGGCGGCGGACGCTGTGCGAGCCCGTCGGCACCCAGTCGGTGGCGGGCACGCTGGCGGATGGGACGTCGCGGCTCTGGGCGGCCGACGGCACCCGCCTGCAGCACGGCCTGACGATCGCCTGCTTTGCGCAGTACGCGGTCGTGGCCGCCGCCGGAGCCATCCCCATCCCCCACGAAGTCCCGCTGTGGCAGGCCGCGCTGCTGGGCTGCAGCGTCGTCACCGGGTTCGGCGCGGTGGCGAACGCCGCCCGGGTGCGGATCGGAGAGCGGGTCGCCGTCATCGGCTGTGGCGGGGTCGGACTGCAGGTCATCGCCGCCGCTCGCCTGGCGGGCGCCGCCACCATCATCGCCGTCGATCGCCGGCCGGAGAAGCTCGACCACGCGCTGCGGCGCGGCGCCACCCACGCCATCGACGCGGGCGCCGTCGACGCCGCCGCCACGATCACCGCGCTCACCGACGGCGGCGTCGATCACGCCTTCGAGGTGGTCGGGACGGCACCGACGATCCGCGCGGCCTGGGACGCGATCCGCCCGGGGGGCACCGCCGTCGTCGTCGGCCTGGCTCCGACCGGCATCGAGGTCTCGCTGCCGGCGATCGAGTTCCTGTCCGAGAAGTCGATCATCGGCAGCTACTACGGCTCGGCCGACCCGGCGCAGAGCTTCCCCGGCCTCGTCGAGCTGGTCCGGTCCGGTCGCCTCGAGCTCGCCGACATGGTGTCGCATCTCATCGACCTTGACGGGATCCCGCAGGCGCTCGAGCGCCTGCGTCGCGGCGAGGGCAACCGGTCGGTCATCATCATCGACCCTGAGCTCGCCGGTGCAGAGGCCACCGTGACGGCATGAGCGGGCGCTGGCCGGTCGACTACGACGGGCTCATCGGCGAGGGCTGGAGCGGCACCGACCCGGACGGCGCCCACGTCAACGTCGTCCTGGCCGAGCGCGGCACCCCCACGGCGGCGGCGCTGCTCACAACGTTCACCTCGCCGGCGCCGGGCCATGCGCCGATCCTCGTCGTCGTCGGCGAGGACAAGGACCGCTACGAGCCGATCTGGCCGCCGACGATCATGATCAACAAGGAGACGGCGCTCGAGCCCCGCCACCAGAAGATCACCTGGGGAGCCGCGCAGCTCGGCATCGCGCAGGGCGTGCTCGACGCGGTCGCCGACGGCCTGATTCCCTGCAGCGGCGACCTGCTGGTGTTCGTGGCCATCTACATCGACCCGGGCGCCAACGACGAGACCGCGGTGCGCATCGCCAGCCGCGCGGCCACGCTCAAGGGCGTCCGCACCGCCCGGGAGGGCCGCCATCCCGGCGCCGCGCAGGCGCTCGTGGATCGCCGCGACAGCGTGGCCAGCCCGTTCTACAGCGGGTCGTGATCATCACCTCCCCGTTCCACAGCGGCTCGTGATCATCACCTCCATTGAGCTGGAGCGTCTGAGCCTCCCGCTCTCTCCCCCCTTCCACGCCGCCTGGGATCCGTCCCCCCGGGAGCGCTTCGACGCCACGCTTGTGCGCGTCCGCACCGACGATGGCCTGACCGGTGTCGCCAGCGGCGACACGATGACCGGCTTTGAGGAGTTCTCGCATCTGTTCGTCGGCCGCGATCCGCTCGCCCTCGCCCAGCACGCGCGGACGTTGGAGACGATCTCGTTCCATGCCGGCCGGTACTGGCCACTGGAGGCGGCACTGTGGGACCTCGCCGGGCAGGCGCTCGGCGTCCCGGTCGCGACCCTGCTCGGCGGCGCCCGCGAGCGCATCCCCGCCTACGCCTCGCTCGGCGAGCTCCGATCGCCCCAGCAGCGCGCGGCGGATGCGCACGCCCTCGTCGCGGCCGGCTTTCGCGCCGTCAAGGTCCGGCTCACCCAGGAGCACCTCGCCGACGGGATCGCCGCCGTGGCCGCGATCCGCGACGCGGCCGGCGACCGTCTGCAGATCATGGTCGACCTCAACCAGTGGTGGCGGATGCCGGGCGATGTCCTCCCGGGGCTCGACGCCCCGGCTGCGCGACGCGTGATCGACACCCTGGGCGACCTCGGGGTCACCTGGGTCGAGGAGCCGCTGCCCGGCGACGACCTGGCGGGCATGCGAATGCTGCGTCAGACGACGGGCGCCCGCATCGCGGGCGGCGAGATGGCGCGCACGTTCGACGAGCTGCGCCGGGCGCTCGAGGAGGACGCGCTCGACGTGCTCCAGCCGGACGTGGTGCTGGCGCTCGGGATCAGCGGCGCGCGGACCCTGGCCGACCTGGCGCTCCGCCGCAACCGCTGGTTCACCCCGCACACCTGGACGAACGGCATCGGGCTGCTGGCCAACCTGCACACCTGCTGCGGCGTCGGCGGCGGCCCGTACCTGGAGTATCCGTACGACCCGCCGGGCTGGACGCCGGAGCGCCGCGACTTCATGCTGGCCGCGCCGGTGGCGATCGACGAGGACGGCTGGGTGTGCCTGCCGGACGGGCCCGGCCTGGGCATCGACCTCGACGAGGAGGCCGTCGCCCACTACCGCCTGGGGGTGTCCGGATGACCCGCGTCGCCTTCGTGGGGCTCGGTCATATGGGCGGCCACATGTGCCGGCACGTCGCGCAGGCCGGGTTCGACGTGACCGCCTACGATCTCAGCCCAGAGGCGGTGCAACGGGCCGTCGCCGACGGGGCACGCCCCGCCGCCTCGCTCGCTGCGGCCGTCCGGGAGGCCGAGATCCTGGTCACCAGCCTTCCCGGCCCGGCCCAGGTCGACGAGGTCCTCACCGGGACCACCGGCGCCATCGCCGCCCTTGCGCCGGAGACCCTGATCGTCGAGATGAGCACCAGTTCGCTCGAGGTCGGCCGCAAGGCCCAGGCCGCCGCCCGGACCCGCGGCATCCAGCTCATCGACGCCCCGGTGGCCGGCCAGACGATCGGCGCCGAGGCGGGGACCCTGGCCATCTACGTCGGCGGTGACGGGCCGGCCGTCGCCCGGGCGCGTCCGGTGCTGGAGGCGATCGGCGACCCGCAGCGGATCTTCCACCTCGGCCCCGCCGGCAGCGGCTATGCGGTCAAGCTCCTGCTCAACCTGCTGTGGTTCGTCCAGGCCGTCGCCACCGGCGAGGCGCTGACGGTCGGCGTGCGGGCCGGCGTCCCCCTGGACACGCTGCACGCCGCGCTCGTCAACTCCCCCGCCAACTCGGCTTTCCTGGAGCGCGACGTGCTCCCCGTGCTGAACCGCGGCGATTACGATGAGGGCTTCGCCATGAAGCTGGTCACCAAGGACCTCGGCCTCGCCGTCGACCTGGCTCGCGATGTCGGCGTTCCGGCCGAGCTGTCAGCGCTGGTGGAGCAGATTCATCGCCGGGCCCGCGTCGCCTACGGCGATGACGCCGGGGAGATGAGCGCCATCCGCCTGTACGAGGACCTGGCGCAGACGGAGCTGCGATGGCCGACGTAGTCCTGGCCAGACCGCCCGGATGATGCCGGCCGAGGCGCCTACACTGCACGCGGCGCTCAAGGGTTAGGGTCACGGCCGCACGCCGGCGCGGACCACGCCCGCGGATGCGCAGGTGGCCAGCGCCAGCCCCAGGTCGTCCGCGGCCACGCCCGCCAGGTCCGGATGGTCCAGGTCGATCTCGACTCCGGGCGGCTCCCCCTCCAGCCCCAGGCTGGCGCGACCGTTCGCGACCATCTGCCCCCACAGATCGCCGCCGGCCGCCGCCAGCAGCGCGAACCGCGTCTGACCCTCCCGCCGGGCGAGCGTCTCCATCTCGCGCAGCTCCTCGAACGGGTCGATCCGGATCTGCTCGTCGGTGCCGATCGCCAGGCGCACGCCGGCGTCCCGGTACCGCAGCCCGGGCAGGAACCCGTCGCCCAGGTTCCCCTCGGTGGTGGGACACGTGACGACGATCGACCCGGTCCCCGCCAGCCGCTCCACATCGCGATCGGAGACATGGATGGCGTGGATGACGCTGGTGCGCGGTCCGAGGAAGCCGGTGCGGTCGAGCAGTTCGATCGGCGAGCAGCCGTGCTCGTCCTGGCACTCGGCCAGCTCGCGCCGCTGCTCGGCGGCGTGGACGTGACGGACGAGGCCGTGCTCGTCGGCATACCGGGCAATCGCCGACAGCCACTCGGCCGGCACCGCCCGGACGCTGTGGGCGGCCACCCCCACCTCGACCCCGGCGTGGCCGGCCGCCCAGTCGCGCAGCGCGTCGACCCGCTCCAGGAACGCCTCCACCGACGGGTCGCAGAAGCGGACCTGGCCGGGATCCGGCGGCCGCCCCGGGCCGCCTCGGTGGTAGGCGGCCGGCAGGAGCGTGATCTCCAGGCCGCACGCCGCGGCCGCCTCGGCCAGCGCGATCGCCATCGCGTTCGGCTCCGGGTACGGCGTCCCGTCCGGCTGGTGATGAACGTAGTGAAACTCGCCGACCGAGCCGTACCCGGCGGCCGCCATCTGCCCATAGACCCGCGCACCGACCTCGCGCATCGAGTCCGGACCGTGCAACGACGCCAGCCGGTACATCTCCGTCCGCCAGCTCCAGAAGTCGTCTTCGGACTCCGAGACGCGCTCGCCGATCCCGCGCAGGTCGAGCTGGAAGGCGTGGCTGTGGGCGTTGGCCATGGCCGGGATGCCCGCGGTTCTCATGACCAGTTCAGCCTCGCCGCCGCGGCGTCATCCCGGACATACACCGGCTCGCCGGCGATGAACGCCACCGCGACCGGGTTGTGGCCGAACCGGTACGGGATCATCTCCACCGGCCCGTCGAGCAGGAGCAGGTCGGCGCGCTTGCCGACCTCGATCGATCCGCGGTCGTGCTCCAGGCCGAGCGTCCACGCCGCGTTGAGCGTCGACGCGCCGAGCGCCTCGAGCACGCTGAGACCGTACAGGCGCGCCGCCAACCCCATGACCAGCGGCATCGACGTCACCGGCGCCGTCCCGGGATTGAAGTCGGTGGCAAGCACCACCATCGCCCCCGCGTCCACCAGCTCGCGCGCCGGCGCGCGGTGCTCGGCCCCCAGGAACTCCGCGGCGGGAAGCAGCACCGCCGCGCACTGCGCCGCCGCCAGGGGCGCGATGTCATCGCGGTGCACGGTCGAGAGGTGATCGACCGAGCGCGCCCCCGCCTCCAGTGCCACCGGCACCGAGCGCAGGCCGCCGAACTGCTCGACGTGGGCGCGCAGCGCCAGCCCCGCGGCCGCCGCCAGCTCGCCCATCCTCGCCAGGTGCGCGTTGGAGAACGCGATCGACTCGACGAAGATGTCCAGCGCGCTGACGCTGCCGGCCGACAGGACCTCCGGCATCATCGCCTGGACGACCTCCATCCACGAGTCGGCCGTGTGGCCGTCCGGGACGGCATGGGCGAGAAGCGCCGTGGAGACGGTCGTCTGGGACACCTGGATCTCCAGTTCGCGCGCCAGGACGAGCGCCCGCATCTCCGCCTCGCGCGACAGGCCGTAGCCGGACTTGCATTCGAACGTCGTCGTGCCGCCGGCCAGCATCTCGGAGGCGAGCGCGGTCGACTGGGCCAGCACCTCCTGGTCCGAGCTCTCGGCGAGGGCCCGGGCCGACGCCCGGATTCCGCCTCCGCCGCGCGAGATCTCCTCATAGGGGACGCCGCGCAGCTTCTGCTGGTACTCGCCGGGCCGCCAGCCGGCGAACGGCAGGTGGGTGTGGCAGTCGACGAAGCCCGGAACGACCGCGCAGCCCCGGGCGTCGACGGTCAGCACGGCCAGCCGATCGTCGTCCAGGGCGGCGATCACCCCGTCGCGGGCGGCCAGGGAGCCGGGGGCGAGCGTCTGCGCCTCAAGCTCGGGCCCGCGGAGGTGCTTGAGCCCATCGTCCGGCGGCCGCAGGATCTGCTCGGCGCCCTCGATGGAGACGGTCGGAGGGCTGCCGTCCCGCCCCGTGCTCACCGGGTCTCCCGCTTACCGCCGACGCTCGCCATCCAGGCTCGCCTGAAAGTCGGCTACGGGAGTCATCCGGCTGGCTCAGGGTCGAGCATCGGCATCTTGATGCCGTGTGCCTCGGCCGTCGCCAGCGCCTCGTCGTAGCCGGCGTCGGCATGGCGCACCACGCCCAGGCCCGGGTCGGCGGTCAGGCACCGGCGCACCCGCTCCCCGGCCTCCGGCGTGCCGTCGGCGACCGTCACCTGGCCGGCGTGGATCGACTTGCCCATGCCCACGCCGCCGCCGTGGTGAATCGACACCCAGCTGGCGCCGCACGCCGTCATCAGCATGGCGTTGAGCAGCGGCCAGTCGGCCACGGCATCCGAGCCGTCCCGCATCGCCTCGGTCTCGCGCTCCGGCGAGGCCACCGAGCCGGTGTCGAGGTGGTCGCGGCCGATCACGATCGGCCCCTTCAGCTCTCCGCTGGCCACCATCTCGTTGAAGCGCACGCCGGCCCGGTCGCGCTCGCCGTAGCCCAGCCAGCAGATCCGGGCCGGCAGGCCCTGGAAGTGGACCCGCTCCGCGGCCAGCGAGATCCAGCGGGCGATGTGCTCCTGGTCGCCGAACAGCTCGAGGATCGCCCGGTCGGTGGCATGGATGTCGGCGGGGTCGCCGGACAGCGCCACCCACCGGAACGGCCCCTTGCCCTCGCAGAACAGAGGGCGGATGTACGCGGGCACGAACCCGGGGTATGAGAAGGCCTCGGCATCGCCGTGCTCCAGCGCCAGCCCGCGCAGCGCGTTGCCGTAGTCAAACGCTTCGGCGCCGGCGTGCTGGAGCGCCCGGATGGCGCCGACGTGGGTGACGGCGCTCTCCCCCACACGCCGGATGTAGTCGTCCGGGTCGGAACGGCGCAGCGCCTCGGCCTGCTCCAGCGTCAGCCCGGCCGGGATGTAGCCGTTGAGCGGGTCGTGCGCGCTCGTCTGGTCGGTGACCACGTCGACGGCCACCCCGCGGCGCACCAGCTCCGGCAGGATCTCGGCGGCATTGCCGGCCAGGCCGATCGACAACGAGCGACCCTCGGACCGCGCCGCCTCCAGGCGAGCGAGCGCGTCGTCGAGATCGGCCGCGCGCTCGTCGAGGTAGCCGGTCTCGATTCGCCGCTCGATCCGCTGCAGGTCGACCTCCACGCACAGCGCCAGCCCGTCGAGCATCGTGATCGCCAGCGGCTGGGCGCCCCCCATGCCGCCCAGCCCCGCCGTGACGACCAGCCGCCGGCGCAGCGTCCCGTCAAAGCGCTTGTGCGCCGCCGCGGCGAACGTCTCGTACGTCCCCTGGAGGATCCCCTGGCTGCCGATGTAGATCCAGGAGCCGGCGGTCATCTGCCCGTACATCATCAGCCCGGCGGCATCGAGCTCCCGGAAGGTGTCCCACGTCGCCCACTGAGGAACGAGGTTGGAATTGGCGATCAGGACGCGCGGGGCGTCCGCATGGGTCTCGAACACCGCCACCGGCTTGCCGGACTGGACGAGCAGCGTCTCCGACCCGCCGAGCCGCTGGAGCTCGCGCTCGATTGTGTGGTATGCCGACCAGTTCCGGGCCGCCTTGCCGATCCCGCCGTAGACGACGAGCTCGGACGGCTTCTCGGCCACATCCGGATGCAGGTTGTTGCGCAGCATCCGCAGCGCCGCCTCCTGCTGCCAGCCACGACAGGCGAGCCCGTTCACGCTCCCGGAGGTCATCGCCGGCACGCTACCGCAGCGCGGCTCCCGCTGCCTACGGACCGACCCCCAGGATCTCCTCATCGGTGAGTGCCCGGGACTCGAGGTCGGCGCGGCTCAGGTACGCGAGCTCGATGATGGCCTCACGGCGTCCCGCACTCGCTGCACCAACCGGCCGCTCTGCACGGCCTCCCGGCCGAGGCGCTCGATGTCCGCTCCCAGCGGACGGTCCTCGCCGAGCTCCTCCACGCACCCGCGCACGGTGGCGTGGGCGACTGCGGTGCCGTCGCCCAGCCGCCCCGGCGCGGCCAGCGTGACCGCCTGGGCGGCGACGACGAGCTCGAGCGCGATCAGCCGCCGGAGCCGGGCCAGCTGGTGATGAACGCGCATCGCCGCCGGCACGGCGCCGGTGGAGTCGTCCTCGACGCCGTCGGAGCCGACCGTCGGATGGACGGCGAACGGCGCCGCGGAGTGGCGGATCTCGGTCACCAGCGCCTGCGCGGTCTTGCTGAGCGGCCCCATCCCGGAGCGCACCCCCGCTTCAGTGGTCAGGTTGTCAGGCAGGCCGCTCAGCCGGGAGGTCGTCAGCCGGGCCTGGCGCTCGGCCATCGGCGCCGCCACCTGGGCGATCGCGATGGCGACGGCGTCGAGCGCCAGGGCGAGCGCGGGCACGTGGAAGTTCCCCGTGCTCAGGATCTCCTCGTCATCGGTCAGCACGAGCGGGTTGTCGGCGGCTCCGGTCAGCTCGGCGGCGACCGCCTCGGTAAGCAGATCCAGCGCCACCCGCAGCGCGCCGTGGATCTGGCTGGCGCAGCGAAAGCTCAGCGGATCCTGCAGGCGCCGCGCCGCCCCGGGCTGCGTGAGCTCGCCGCCGGCCAACAGCGCCCGCAGGCCGTCCGCCGCCCACGCTTGCCCCGGGGCCGGGCGAGCGGCCACCACGCGCGGGTCCAGCGGGGTCAGGTTGGCGCGGAATCCCTCCATCGACAGGGCCGCCGCGATCTGCGCGCCCTCCAGGCAGCTCCCGGCGTCAACGAGGGCCAGCGCGGCCGCGCCCACCGAGACCGCCGAGCTGGAGCAGATCGCCAGCCCGTCCTTGGGACCGAGCGTGATCGCCCTGAGCCCGGCACGCTCGAGCGCCCGGGCGGACGGCATCCGCTCCCCGCGCAGCTCGGCCGTGCCCTCGCCGATGAGCGTGAGTCCGACGTGGGCCAGCAGACACAGGTCGGAGGCGCCCACCGAGCCGCTGCCCGGGATGCAGGGATGGACGCCGGCGTTGAGCAGCCCGGCGAGCCCGTCGGCGAGCGCCGGGGCGGCGCCCGCGCCGGCGGCGCACAGGCCGTTGAGGCGCACGGCCATCGCCGCCCGCGTCAGCTCGGCGCTCAGCGGCTCCCCCACCGCCATCGCCCGCCCCCGTACGGTGGCTAGCGAGAACGCCGCCAGCTCGTCCTCCTGGAGGCGGTCCACCACCTGGGGGCCGAGGCCGGTGGTGACGCCGTAGATGGGGGCACCGGCCTCCGCGGCGCGACGGACGACGTCGGCGGCGGCCTGCATCCGCTCCCGTGCGCCGGGGTCGACAACCACTTCCGCCGCGCCCCGGGCGATGGCCGCGAGCGCCGCCGGGGTCAGATCACGCCCGGTGATCGGCATGCAGCCATGCATCGCGCCGACGTTATCGTGCGACGCGATGACAGCGAGATCACCCACCGGCGGCGAGCCGGCCGCAGACGTCCTGGAGCGCCCGCCGGTGCTCCTCGACGGCGCCTCACTGACCCCGGAAGGGGTCGAGGCGATCGCCCGCGACGGCGCCGTCGCCCAGCTGACGCCGGAGGCGCGGGCGCAGAATACCCGCGCGCGCGAGGCGATCGTGGCCCTCCTGGCGCGCGGGGACGAGCTGTACGGCGTGACCACCGGCGTCGGCGCGCTCCGCGAATACCGCGTCCCGGAGCACGAGCGCGAGCGCTATTCGACGCAGCTGCTGCGCAGCCACGCCTGCGGAGCGGGCCGGCCGCTGACGGTCTCGGTCGTCCGCGCGGCGATGGCCACACGCGCCAACCAGATCGGCGCCGGCGGCGCCGGGGTGGCCGATGAGCTCCTGAACGCGCTCGTCGGGGCGCTCAACGCCGGGTTGACCCCGTTCACCCGGGAGCTGGGCTCGCTGGGCACCGGCGATCTGACCAACCTGGCCGATATCGCGCTGGCGCTCCTGGGCGACGGCCGGTTCTGGCGGGGCGACGATCTCGTCGGCGCGGACACGGGCCTGGCCGACGCCGGCCTGAGGCCGGCGCGCCTCGGTCCGCGCGACGGCCTGGCATTCATGAGCTCCAATGCGGTGAGCATCGGCAACGCCGCACTGCTGGTCGTCGACGCCCGCCGGCTGATCGATGCCTGGCTGTCGGTGGCTGCGCTCTCGTTCGAGGCCGCCGCCGCCGACCCGGTGGCACTCGACCCCCGGATCCATTCCTCCCGCCACCGGCCGGGGCAGGCCGCCGTGGCCGCTCGGATGCGCGAGCTGCTCGGCCGTCGCGAGGAGCGCGCCCGCCGCCCGGGGCCGCTGGGACTGGTCCAGGACCCCTATCCGTTCCGGGCCCAGCCCCAGGTCGACGGGACCGTGCACGACGCGCTCGGCGCGCTCGAGGAGACGGTGGTGCACGAGCTCAACTTCGCCGGCGAGAACGCGCTGATCATCCCCGGCGAGGACGTGGCCCTGCCCAACGGCAACCCGCACGCCGCGCCGCTGGCCAACGCCATCGACGGGCTGCGCACCGCGCTGGCCTCGTCGGCGGCGCTCATCGCCGCCCGGGTCAGCACCCTGCTGGACACCGGGCTGACCGGGCTGCCGCCGTTCCTGGCCCGCCAGCCGGGGCCGGAGTCCGGCGCGCTCGTGCTGGAGTACACGGCGCATGCCGCCGTGGCCGAGGTGCGTTCGCTGGTCACGCCCGTGGCCGCCCAGACGGTGTCCGTGTCTCGCGGCGTCGAGTCGCACTCCAGCCTGGCGCCGATCGCGGCGCGTCGCGCCCACCAGACGCTCGAGGCCGTTCGCGTGATCGTGGCCACCGAGCTCGTCGTCGCCGTCCGCGCGCTGCGCCTGGCGGGACAGGCGCCGGCCGGACCGGGCACCCGCGCGCTGTGGGATGCGGCCGTGGAGCGCCTGGACCCGGACCTCGCGGACCGGCCGCTGCACCCGGATGTCGAGGCCGCCCGCCAACTGATTGAGGCCTGGACGACTCAGTTTCGCTGACTCTGGGTCGGCCGCGCGGTGGCCCGGTCGGGGCAATGTGCGACGATCGCCGTACTAGGATCGATCGCGGTGGCCACCGTGAGCGAACACCTGCAGCCCGTCCCGGACCGGCGCAGGCGGCTGGTCATCCTGGTGATCTGCTCGATGAGCCTGCTCATCGTGGGGTTGGACTCGACGATCGTCAACGTCGCGCTCCCTGCCATCCACCGGTCGTACAACTCCTCGCTCTCCGGGCTGCAGTGGACGGTCGATGCCTACACGCTCGTGCTGGCGAGCCTGCTCATGCTCAGCGGCTCGACGGCCGACCGGCTCGGCCGCCGCCGGGTGTTCCAGATCGGCCTCTCGCTGTTCTCGCTCGGCTCGCTGCTGTGCGCGGTCGCCCCCAGCCTCGGCGCCCTGATCGCCGCGCGCGTGCTCCAGGCGATCGGCGGCTCGATGCTCAACCCGGTCGCGATGTCGATCATCCGCAACGTGTTCGTCGACCCGCGGGAACGCGCGCAGGCGATCGGCGTATGGGGCGGCATGGTCGGCATCAGCCTGGCCCTCGGCCCCATCGTCGGTGGGGCGCTCGTCGACTCGGTCGGCTGGCGGGCGGTGTTCATCGTCAACCTCCCCATCGGGCTGCTGGCCATCGTCCTGACGGCGCTCTTCGTCCCGGAGTCCAAGGCCGAGCACCCTCGGCGGATCGACCCGGTCGGCCAGGCGCTGGTCATCGTCGCGCTCGCGACCCTGACCTACGCGATCATCGAAGGGCCGACGGCGGGCTGGCTGTCGGCCCAGACCCTGGGGCTGTTCGCGATCTCGCTGACGTCGTTCATCACCCTCGTGATCTACGAGCTGCGCCGCCGCGAGCCGCTGCTGGAGATCCGCTTCTTTCGCAGCGCCCCGTTCTCCGGTGCCACCGCGACCGCCGTCGCGATGTTCGCGGCCCTGGGGGGCTTTCTGTTCCTGAACACGCTCTACCTCCAGGACGTGCGTGGCCTGTCGCCGCTCCAGGCCGGGCTGTACACGCTGCCAATGGCCGGGCTGATGGTCGTCGTGGCCCCGCTGACCGGACGCTTCGTCGGCAACCGCGGGACCCGGCTACCGCTCGTCGGCGGCGGGCTGGCGCTGGCGGCCAGCGGCCTGTTCCTCACCCAGCTGACGGCGCACACCTCGTTCGGCCTGCTCATCGTCGCCTACGTCCTGTTCGGCCTGGGCTCCGGTCTGATCAACCCGCCGATCACCAATACCGCGGTGTCCGGCATGCCGCCGTCGCAGGCGGGGGTCGCCGCCGCCGTGGCCTCGACCGGACGCCAGGTCGGCCAGACCCTCGGCGTGGCGGTGCTCGGCGCGCTGGCCGGCAGCGCCACCAGAGCCATCGGCGGTGATTTCACCGCCGCCACCCACGTCAGCTGGTGGATCGTGGTGGCGCTCGGCGTGGGGATCGCCGTGCTCGGCTTCGTGACCACGACGCCCTGGGCCGAGGCGACCGCCGGGAGAGCCGCCGAGCTGTTCCAGGACCCCGCCCCGGCCGGCGGCGACGAGGCCCGCGACCGGACCGAGCTGGTTGTCGGCTGAGCCGCGCGGCGCCCGAGGCCGCCGCCGTCCCCGATAGCGTCGGAGCGGATGCGCGCGGTCCCGGACACCTGGCACGTCGAGCTCCGGCCCGACCGCGAGGGCGAGCCCATCGTGGTCCTCTCCTTCCCGTACGATCGCTCGCTGGTCGAGCTGGTGCGGACCATCCCGCACCGGCGCTTTGACTGGGACCGCCGCGAGTGGTCGGCGCCGGCGACCGACTGGGCGGCGATGACAGTGCGTGACGCCCTGGAGCGCTATCCGGAACTTCGCCCCAGCCCGGAGGTCAGCGACTGGCTGGACGGGGTCAGCCGGCGCTGGATCGGCTCGGTCGCCACCGCCCGCCACGACGGCCGCGGCTGGCTGGTGCTCAACACGCTCGCCGGTCCGGTGCCGGAGCCGCTGCTGGAGGGTGCCGTGCCGCAGGCCGGCCGGCTGCTGGTCCCGCTGACCCCGGCCGCCGCGGAGGCGCTTCGCGCCCAGCGCTCGGCCAACCTCGACATGGGAGCCGAGCGCTGCCTGCAGATCCTCGAGCGCGGCGGCGACCCGCCGCCCTCCCGGCTCGTCCACGTCCGCGGCGTGGACGGCGAGGAGCTGCGCCTGGAGGTCCTGTGGGACCCGGACGCCGGACTGGCGTTCACCCAGCTGCCCGGCGCCGAGGGCACCCGCGCGGTTCCCCTGGATCCCTGGCTGGCCGAGTCGCTCGACGCGTTCGTCGCGCGCCACGACGTCCACGTGACCGGCGAGGCCGCGACGGTGCTGGAGCGGCTGCTCGGCGAGCACCGCGCCGCCGCGGAGACCGTGCGGCACTCGCGGGCCGCCGAGGCCGAGCCGATCGCGGCCACCGCCGCCGTCCTCGGCGGCGAGCTGGCCCCGTTCCAATGGGCGGCTGTCCGCTATGCGCTCCAGGCCCGTGGCACGTTCCTCGCCGATGAGCAGGGGCTCGGCAAGACGGTCGAGGCGCTGGCCACGCTCGAGGCCGACGGGGCGTTCCCGGCAGTCGTCGTGTGCCCGGCGTCGATGAAGCTCGGCTGGGAGCGCGAGGCGGGCCGCTGGCTTCCCCACCGCTCGATCGCCGTCGCCCAGGGACGCGGAACGGTGACGCCTGCGGCCGACATCACCGTCGTCAATTACGAGATCGTCGCCGCCCATTACGGGTCGCTGGCCGCCCGCCGTCCCCGGGCGCTCGTCATCGACGAGTCGCACTACTGCAAGAACCCGCAGGCCAAGCGCACGCACGCCGTCCGCCACCTGGCCGGCGCAGTGGTGGCCGACGGGTTGCGACTGGCCCTGAGCGGCACCCCGGTGCTCAACCATGCCGAGGAGCTCATCGCCCAGCTGCGGATCATCGGCCGGATGGACGATTTCGGCTCCGGGGCCCGCTTCGCCCGTCAGTTCCGGGGGCGGATCAGCGAGGAGCGCCTGCACTGGCATCTGCGCCGCTCCTGCTTCGTCCGCCGGCGCAAGGCCGAGGTGCTCCCCCAGCTGCCACCCAAACGCCAGGTGGTCGTCCCGGTCAGCCTGACCAACGAGTCCGAGTACCGCCTGGCCGAGCGCGACGTCATCGCCTGGCTGAAGTCTCAACCGCTCGATCTGTCAGAGCTCAACGCCCGGATCGCCGCCACGCTCCGCGCCCAGCGGCTCGCTCAGCTCGGCACGCTCCAGCGCCTGGCCGCCCGCGGCAAGCTGGCGGCGGCCCTGGCCTGGATCGGCGATTTCCTGGCATCCGGCGAGCCGCTGGTGGTGTTCGCCCGCCACATCGAGGTCCAGCGCGCGGTGCTGGCGCGGTTCCCGGAGGCGCTGCACCTGCTCGGCGATGACCCACTGCCCGCCCGCGACGCCGCCATCGCTCGCTTTCAGTCCGCGGATGGCCCGGGCTTGATCGTGTGCGCCACGCGCGTCGCCGCCCAGGGGATCACCCTGACGCGGGCGTCGAACGTCGCCTTCCTGGAGCTGGAGTGGACGCCCGCGATGCACGACCAGGCCGAGGACCGCTGCCACCGCATCGGCCAGCGCGACGCCGTCACCGCCTGGTACCTGCTGGCCGCGGGCACCATCGACGAGACGATGGCCCGCCTCATCCAGAGCAAGCGCGCCACCGTCTCGGCCGTCACCGACGGCCGGATGCTGGAGTCAGACGGGCTGCTCGACGCGGTCGTCCGCGAGCTGCGCGACGGCCGTCCGTTCCGTCACCTGCGCGCGGTCTCCTAATACCCGCCGCGCGCTGGCCGGATGCGCGGCCGCCTGCCAGAATCCGGGCGTGGCTCCCACCGCACCCGTCCGCAGCCCCAACGTCCACCCCGCCTGCCGCAACGTCCCCGGCATCAACGACGACGGCTTCGAGGAGCTCTGCCATCTGGTCACGGCCGACGATCCCGACACCGCCCTGTGCGGCCGGGACGTCACCGGATACCCGTGGAACCCACCATGGCCGCGCTGCGAGGCCTGCCTGGCGGTCGCCCGCGGCGACCAGAACTAGACCACTAGTGTCCCGTCAGGCCAGGGTGGCGCGGCGGTACCGCGCCACCGCCAGCGGTGCGAACACCACCAGGATGACCACCGCCCACGCCACCGCGCCCCAGACATAGTTGCCGGCGGGCGCGCCGATCCACAAGGCGCGCATGGCGTCGACAAAGATGGTGAACGGGTTGACCTTGGCGAAGGTCTTCAGCGGCTCCGGCATCGTCGCCACCGGCACGAACGCCGACGAGATGAACGTGAGCGGGAAGATGAGGATGAAGCCGACCGAGTTGGCGGACTCCGGCGTCGAGGCCAGCAGGCCGACGAACGCGAACACCCAGGAGAACGCGTAGCCGATGAGCAGCAGCAGGGCGAACCCGGCCACCACCTCCAGCGCCGACGCGTGGAACGAGAAGCCGATGATCACCCCGGTGATGACCAGGATGCACACCGCCAGGAAGTTGGTGACGATGTCCGACAGCGTCCGGCCGGCGAGCACGGCCGGACGCGCCATCGGCAGCGAGCGGAATCGGTCGATCAGCCCCCGGTGGACGTCCTCATTGAGCCCGATCGCGGTCACAAAGCCACCGAACGCGATGTTCTGGACGATGATCCCCGGGATCAGGTACTCGACGTACGGGATCCCGCCGGTGTAGATGGCGCCGCCGAACACGTAGCGGAACAGCAGCACGAACATGATCGGCTGCACGGTGAACGCCAGCAGCAGCTCCGGCTTGCGCGGCAGCCGGATGAGGTTGCGCTCGGCGATGATCAGCGTGTCGGTGACGAGCCGCCTCACGCCGGCTCACCGGGGTCGTCGTCGGAGCCGGAGGCTGAGCTGTCCTCGGCGGCGTGGCCGGTCAGCTTCAGGAACACGTCGTCGAGCGTCGGCCGCCGCAGGTTGATGTCGTCGACGCCGATCCCCTCGTCGGTGAGCCGGCGCACGGCGTCGGCGATCGCCCCCCTGCGGACACGCACGGGCACACTGACCACTCCGTCGGTCGTCGCCGGCGCCTCGTCGGCCATCGGCGCCAGCGCGCGCACCGCGCGCTCCCCCTCACCGGCATTCTCGAGGCGGACCTCCAGCCGCTCGCCGCCGACCCGGTCCTTGAGCTCGTCAGCGGTGCCCTGGGCGATGACCAGGCCATGGTCGATGACGGCGATGGAGTTGGCCAGGCGGTCGGCCTCGTCGAGGTACTGGGTGGTGAGCAGGACGGTCGTCCCCTCGGCGACCAGGCCCTCGATCGTCTCCCACAGGCCGATCCGGCTGCGCGGATCCAGGCCGGTGGTCGGCTCGTCGAGGAACAGGACGGGCGGCTTGGCCACCAGCGCGGCCGCCAGGTCGAGCCGGCGGCGCATCCCGCCGGAGTACGTCTGGGTCACGCGCCCGCCGGCCTCGGCGAGATCGAAGCGCTCGAGCAGCTCGGCCCCTCGGCGCTTGGCCTGCGGACGCGACATCCCGTACAGCCGCCCCACCATCGTCAGGTTCTCCAGCCCGGTCAGGTTCTCGTCCACGGCCGCGTACTGGCCGGCCAGCCCGATCAGGTGGCGGAGGGCGGCGGCGTGGGAGACGACGTCGAGCCCGGCGACCGCCGCGCTCCCCTCGTCCGGCGTCAGCAGCGTCGTGAGCACCCGCACCAGCGTCGTCTTGCCGGCGCCGTTGGGTCCCAGCAGGGCGAGAACCGTGCCGCTGCGCACGTCGAGGTCGACGCCGCCGAGAGCGCGGACGCTGCCGTAGGACTTGACCAGTCCCCGGACGGATATGGCCTTCTCTCCGCCGGACGGCTGCTCGCGCACCGCCGACGCCCAAGGTGTCGTCGACATCTACTTACAGAAGGTAACCGATCCGTCAGCGCCGCCGGGTGCGAACGGTCCCGCTTCCCGCCCGGCGCAGCCGGCGGCGACGCGTCTCGATCTTGAGGCCGATGCCCAGCCCGGCGCCGATGACGATGATCCCCACGTACGCGCTGAGGACGAGCATCAGGGCGATCCCCACCATCACCGTCCAGATCGCCGGACGGAACATACGCCAGTCGCCGGTCACCGGCCGGCCGCCGGGACCGCTCGGCGTGGTGGGGCGCGTTTGCTTGGCCACAGGCGAACCCTACCGTCAGTGGGTCCCGGCGCGGAGCTCCGAGGCCACTCGCCGCTGGATCGCCGCGACCGCCCGTAGCGCCTGGCGCAACTGGGCGCGCATGAGCGCGCTCAGCTCATGGGGGTCGACGTGGTCGTCCGGCCGGTGACCGGCCCGCAGCTGCGCCACCTGGTGCTCGAGGCGCAGGTTGTTGATGAGCTCGAAGGCGTCGCGCAGCGTGTGGGCATCCTCGGCCGCCAGCGTCCCGGCCTCGCTCGCCGCCCGCAGGCGCTCCTGCGTCGACGCGCTCGTCACCCCGGCGGAGACCGCCCCCCAACGCGCCAGGTCGAGGATGGGCACGATGCCGCCGCGCTTGAGATCGACGCGCCCGCGGTGCTCGCCGCTCCCCTCCACCACCAGCCCGCGGAAAATGCGCGCCGACACCCGGTGCGACAGGGCGAATCGCGCCAGCATCCGCAGCAGCGTCGGGTACTGGGTGGCGAGCCGGAAGGTGTCGGCCACCGGGGTGCCGGTGTGCACGCCCCAGACGGGCCGGCTGTCGAGCAGCACCGAGGACAGGATCAGCGCCTTCTCCTGGGTCGGATCGGCGATCCAGGACCGGGCGACGCGCTGCCACGAGGAGACTGAACGCACAAACGGCTCCGCATCGGCGTTGACACCGTTCTCGTCGGTCTGGAGCCCGCAGGCCCGCAGGCCGCCGACGACCTGGTGGGCCAGCGACACCAACCGGGCGCGGACGACGGCGTCCCGGTCGTCGCCTCCGTCGCCGCCGGCGGCCCCAGCCGGCGGGCCGTCATCCGCTGGATCAAACCAGACGATCGCGCTGTCGACGTCGGAGCTGGGCAGCGCCTCACGCCGCGCCTGGCTGCCCAGCGCCAGCCAGGCGAAGTCCGCACCAGCCGGCTCGCGCTCGGCCATCGCCAGCTCCAGGAAGCGGCGCGTCAGAGCGTCGATGCAGACCGCGTAGACCGTCATCACGTTGGCCGCGGCCACCCGGGCATCGTGAAGCGCGATGACCATCGATGGGAGCTCGCGGGCCACCGTGACGAGCTCGACGGGACTCGTCGCCCGGGCGATCCGCTGACGGAGGTAGAACGACGAGCGGGTCCGGGCAGCGACCAGGTCGACCTCCTCGACCACCCCCACCACCCGGCCGTCGGCCGACACGACCGGGAAGTGGCGCAGCCCGCGGTCGAACATCTCCAGCAGCACTTCCCCCGCCGGCCGGTCGACCGTGCTGGTGTACGCGGGCGCGGACATCGCCGCCGACACCGGATCGTCGCCGCTTATCCCGCCGGCCACCACCCGGCTGCGCAGGTCGCGGTCCGTGAGGATCCCGTATCCGCGCGCGCCCAGGTCGACCACGACGGCGGTGGCCGCCGCCGCGGTCATCCGCCGGGCCGCCTCCTGAATCGGGGTGTGGGGCTCGCAGACGACCGGCTCGCCCCGGACGAGCGTGCCGACCGGCTGGTCGGCGACGTTCTCGGTCGGCTCCCGCGCGAGGATGTGAAGCTCCGTCGGCTCCTCCAACAGCGAGCGGGCGACGAAGCGCAGGCCGGCGGGTGCCGACAGGAGGGCCTGGGCCGCCCCAACGCCGATCCGGTAGCAGCTGGAGTCCTGCGCCGCCCGGGCCTCGAAGCCGGTGGGAAACCCCGACAGCATCGAGGCATGGCCGAACAGCTCCCCCTCCCCCAGGACGTCGAGCACGCTGCCGTCGGCGACGATCTCGATCGCCCCGCTGCGCACGATGCGCAGATGCGCGACCGGCTCCGCGCCCTGGCCGAAGACGACGTCCCCGGTCCGGAAGAACTCCAGCTCGGCCGCCGCCGCCACGCGCTCCACCTCATCCGGGTCGAGCGTGTCGAACGGGGAGTGCGCCCGGAGAAACGCGGCCGGGTCGGCTGGGACCGGGTCCCGCGTTTCTCGAGGCACCTAACCGCTGACCACGGCGGCGATACGACTCACGGAGCGGCCTCGCCGAGGTGCAGGTGCTCGACCGGCACGTCTGGAATGTCGGCGCGGTGCTCGGCCAGCACCTCCGGGGGCTTCTTCGCCTGGACGAGGAAGTAGTACAGGGTCCCGATGATGATGATCGCGCCGATGAACAGAAGCGGCGACCACTGCCAGTACCAGTGCGGCGCACCGACCGAGTTGTAGATGGCGTTGCGCGGCCACGCGATGTTGATCACCGCCAACGTGCCGTAGGTGACCGCCATGATGTTGACCAGCAGCCCCCAGCGCCCCAGCGAGAAGTACGGACCGTGGTCAGGCGTCGGCCACGTTCCCCGCAGCCGCCGGATGAGCATCGGCGCGGTGACGCCCAGGTAGGCGAGGTAGAACATGATGATCGCCAGCGCGGTGAGCACGTAGAACGCGCTCTGGTTGCCGACGTTGATCGCCAGCAGCACCAGCGTCAGGATGCCGGTCACCAGCGCCGGTACGATCGGAACCTTGCGGTGGCCCGACACGCGGGCGACCGCGGAGCCGGCCGGCAGCCGGTTGTCGCGCGCCATCGAGAACATCATCCGGATCGTCGCCGTCTGAACGGCCAGGCAGCAGACGAAGATGGCGAGCGCGCAGTCAGCCAGGAAGATGTTGCCGAGCGTGTTCCCGAACGCCTGCTTCATGACATACGGAAGACCGAGGAGCCCGATGTTCTTGTTCAGGATGTGCTCGCTGGACATCGACGCGAACAGGATGACCAGGCCGCCGATCGTGGCCGCGGCCGCGATGGCGCGGATGATCGCCGGCGGCGCGTGCTTGCGCGGGTTGTTCGTCTCCTCGGCCAGCGTCCCGGCGGTGTCGAAGCCGTACATCACGTACGCGCTCAGCAGCCCGCCGATGAGCAGGGCGCCGAGGTAGCCCCAGGAGTGGCCGGCGCCGAAGCCGTAGGAGTGGAAGATGATCTGCGGCCCGTGGTGGGCGTTGAACAGCAGCAGGATGACCAGGATGCTCGATCCGATCAGCTCCGCCATGACTCCGATGTTGTTGATCCGCGCCATGATCTTGACGCCGAGCATGTTGATGATCGTGGTGATGCAGACCAGGATCCCGCCGAGCAGCAGGGCGTTCTGCGCGCCGCCCTTGGTCAGCGTCGATCCCGCGTCGGCGGCGGAGCCGAAGAACTGGAAGCTGGTCGTGATCTGGGGCAGCACGACCTGCCAGTCGACCGCCACGGCGGCGATGGTCACGACCGCGCCGACGATGTAGATCCACCCGGTCATCCACGACGCGTAGCCGGTCGTGAGCTGCTTGGACCACTGGTACACCGAGCCCGCGATCGGATACTGCGCGGCCAACTCCATGAAGCACAGAGCGACGAGGATCTGGCCAAACACGACAACCGGCCAGGTCCACCACACCCCGGGCCCGGCGTTCAGATAGCCGAACCCAAACAGCGCCGTGACGCCGGTCAGGATCGAGATGTAGCTGAAGCCGGCGGCGAAGGCCGAGAAACTGCCCAGGCTGCGGTCGAGCTCCTGCTTGTAGCCGAAACCGGCGAGTTCGTCGCTGTCGCCGCGGGCGGAACCCTTCGGCGATTCAACGGTTGCCATCACAAACCTCCCCGTGTGCGCGTTTCTCACGCGGCCTGTTGAAAACGATCCTTGCCCGGCATCGGCGCGAGGGTGCTGCCTGAAAAGCGATTGAACCGGTCCAGATCCGGCGGTTATATATCAGTTGTCTGACTGTGTCAACGAGGGCCTCCCCGCTTGCAGCACCGAGCCGGCGGCCGCACGACCCCGGTGCGCTCCGGCACCGACAGCGGCGCCGGCCGGGTCGGCGGCGGGACGGACGGCCTGTCCGTCTCCGCCGCCGGGGTGGGCTTAGCCGGCGGGCGTCGGCTCCCGCTGGGCCGCCTCCGCCTCCTCGACCGTCTTGCCCGGCACGTGCCGGTAGAACGGGACGTTCAGCGGGGCCAGGGGCGTGTTGCCGCGGATGAGGTCAGCGCTCTTCTCGGCCAGCATCATCGTCGGCGCGTAGATGTTGCCGTTGGTCACATAGCGCATGGACGACGCGTCGACGACGCGGATGCCCTCCAGCCCGTGGACCTTCATGCTGCCCGGGTCGATGACCGAGGTCTCGTCGGTGCCCAGGCGGCACGTGCACGAGGGGTGCAGCGCGGTCTCGGCGTCGCGGGCGACCCAGTCGAGGACCTCCTCCTCGGTCTCAACCGAGGACCCCGGCGAGAGCTCGCCGTCGTTGAACTCGTCGAACGCGGGCTGGTTGAGGATCTTGCGGGCGACGTGAATCGCCTCCCGCCATTCGCGCCGGTCGGTGTCGGTCGAGAGGTAGTTGAAGCGCAGCGCCGGGTGCGTGTACGGGTCGGTCGAGGTGATCTTGACCGAGCCGCGGGAGTCGGAGTACATCGGCCCCACGTGGACCTGATAGCCGTGGCCCTGCGGCGCCGACCCGTCGTAGCGAATGGCGATCGGCAGGAAGTGAAACATGAGGTTGGGGTAGGCGACCTCCTCGTTGGAGCGGACAAAGCCGCCGGCCTCGAAGTGGTTGGTCGCGCCCGGTCCGCGCCGGCCGAGGAGCCACGCGGCGCCCACCCACGGGCGATGGCTCATCTTCATCGCCGGGGCCACCGACACGGGCTGCTTGGACGCGTACTGGACATAGACCTCCAGGTGGTCCTGCAGGTTCTCACCGACCGCGGGCAGGTCGTGGACCGGCTTGACGCCGACGGCCTCGAGCTCGCGCGCGTTCCCCACACCGGAGAGCTGGAGGAGCTGGGGCGAGTTGATGGCGCCGCCGCACAGCAGCACCTCGCCCGCGTCGATCTGGTGCGTGCCGCGGCCGTGCGCGACGTCGACCCCGACCGCCCGGTTACCGTCGAAGCGGATCTTGGTCACCATCGCCCGGGTCCACACGTCGAGGTTGGGGCGATCCATGACCGGATGCAGATACGCCCGGGCGGCGCTCAGGCGGTGCCCGCGGTAGATGTTGCGGTCAAAGGCGGCGAACCCCTCCTGGCGGTAGCCGTTGACGTCATCGGTCAGCGGGTAGCCAGCCTCCTGGACGGCGGCGAAGAACGCTTTGAAAAGCGGGTTGACCGCCGGGCCGCGCTCCATCTTCAGCGGGCCGTCGCCGCCACGCCAGGCGTTGGCGCCCGCGATGCAATTCTCCATGCGCTTGAAGTACGGCAGGCAGTGGGCGTAGTCCCAATCCTGCATCCCGGGGTCGGCCCCCCAGCGCTCGTAGTCCAGCGGATTGCCGCGCTGGAAGATCATCCCGTTGATCGAGCTCGAGCCGCCGAGCACCTTGCCCCGGGCGTGGTAGACGCGACGACCATGCATGTACGGCTCCGGCTCGGACTCGTACTTCCAGTCATAGAGGCGATTGCCGATGGGGAACGAGAGCGCCGCGGGCATGTGGATGTAGACGTCCCACGAGTAGTCCGAGCGGCCGGCCTCCAGCACCAGCACACGGGTCGACGGGTCCTCGGTGAGCCGGTTGGCCAGACACGATCCGGCGGAGCCACCGCCGATGATCACGTAGTCGTAGCGCATGTCATTCCCCTCTCCGGTTTATAGAACGGCGCGAATCTCGCGCTCGAACGTCTCGATGTGGTCGGCGACGATGGCCCGAGCGGTTTCGGCCTCGCCGTCGGCGATCGCCCGCAGGAGATCGCCGTGCTCATGGACGCGCGTGAACAGATGGGGCAGGCGGTCGAGGACCAGGTACCAGATCCGCAGCGACAGGTTGAAATACCGGCCGAGTGACTCCTGCAGATACGGGTTGCCACAGCAACGGTGGACGAACCGGTGCACGCGGGTGTCGAGCTCCATCAGTGCCTCGATGTCGTCGCTGCCCTGGCTGGAGTCCAGTTCCACCAGCAGTCCCTCCAGCTCGTCGCGCTGCGTCGCGGTGATCCGCTGGGCCGCCCGGTAGGCAGCGTGCCCCTCGAGCTGGATGCGGACATCGGAGATGTCGGCCAGGTCGGTGATGTTGATTTCCGAGGCGAACGTCCCGCGGCGCGGGAACACCGTGACCAGGTTCTCCAGGGCGAGCCGCTTGATCGCCTCCCGCACCGGCGTCCGGCCGATGCCGAGCTCCCCACCCAGGACGTCCTCGTCGATGGGAGCGCCGGGCGCGATGCGCAGGGTGACGATCCGATCGCGGAGATCGGCATACGCGCGGTCGGCGAGCAGCTCGCGGGCAGCCCGGGGCGGATCGGCCTGCGCGCTCACGACACCCGCGGACCCACCGACGGGATCGGCCGGCCGTTGGTGCAGCCCCGGGTGACGACTGATATATGAGTCATCGGTTACGAAGTCTAACATTGGCACCATGGCCCGCCAACTCCGATCCCGCCTGCCGTGACGGCCGCGGCGACACCCGGCCGCGGCGCCGATGAGGTCGCGGCCCGGATTGCCGCGGGCGCCGCGGACGACGCCCGGCGAATCGTCGCCACCGTCGCTCGCCACACCCCGCTGCTCAGCTCGCGCAGCCTCTCGGACCGCTGCGGCGGACGGGTGGTGCTCAAGGCCGAGAACCTCCAGCGGACGGGATCGTTCAAGCTCCGCGGCGCGGTCCACAAGATCGCCCGGCTCAAGCAGGCCGCCGACGGCGACGGCGGACCCGGGGTCCCCGGGGTGGTGGCGGGCAGCGCCGGCAATCACGGCCAGTCTCTCGCCTATGCCGCCCGGGCCCAGGGCATCCCGTGCGAAGTGTTCATGCCGACCGAGGCGCCGGTGGCCAAGGTGGCCGCGGTCGAGGCGTTCGGCGGGATTGTCAACCTCGGCGGGGACTCTGTCGATGAGTGCGTCGCCGCCGCGCTGGAGCGCGCAGCCGAGACCGGCGCGGGCTTCGTTCACCCGTTCGACGACCCGGACGTCATCCTCGGCCAGGCCACGCTCGGCCTCGAGCTGCTCGAGGACGTCGAGGATCTGGAGACCGTCATCGTTCCCGTCGGCGGCGGCGGGCTGATCTCCGGGATCGCCGGGGTCGTCAAGGCAGCGCGCCCGCAGACCCGCGTCATCGGCGTCCAAGTCGACGCCTGCGCCCCGTTCCCGGAGTCGCTGCACGGCACCGCGCCCGTCACCTTCAAGTCCCGCGCCACCATCGCCGACGGGATCGCCATCAAGCGGCCCGGCGAGATCACCCTCCCGCTCGTCCGCCGCTGGGTCGACGACATGGTCGTCGTCACCGAGGAGGAGACCGCGGCCGCGATGGTGTGGCTGCTGGAGCGCGCCAAGCTCGTCGTCGAGGGCGGCGGCGCCGTGGGGGTGGCGGCCGTCATGTCCGGGCGCGTGGCGGGTGGGATCCAATCGACCGGCTCAACCGTGATCGTGCTGTCCGGCGGGAACGTCGATCCCGGTCTGCTGGCCGGCGTCGCCCACTGGCACGAGACGCTCGCCGGCCGCCGCGTCCGCCTGTTCACCCGCATCTCCGACCGCCCTGGAGGCCTGGCCGCGCTGCTCACGCTCATCGCCCAGGCGGGTGGCAACATCGTTCATGCCGACCACGTTCGCGAGGCCGTGCCCCTCCACGTCCGCGAGACCGGCGTCGAGATCGCTCTGGAGACGCGCGGGCCCAAGCACGGCGACGCCATCATCAAGTCACTCGTGGACGCCGGGTACGACGTGCGCCGGCTCGACCAGCCGGAGTAACGCCTCCCCGCTGGGGGTTTGGGACGTGACTTGCGCTATACGCAAGTCAGGCCCCAAGACCCCCGCCGCCCTCGACGTTGCGGCGCAGGTTGCGGTGATAGGCGACGAAGTGCCGCGCCATCACGCGCTCGGCCACCGGCTGCAGCAGCCGCATCGCCCCGTCGGTCAGCGGTTCGACGAACGTCTTGGACCTCTGCCATGCGGCCAGGTTCGCCGGGTCCGTCGTGTAATCGAAGACGACCTCCGGCGGCCGGCCGACCGTGAACGTCTCCTCGATGCGCACTCAACCCATTGTGGTGCGCTTGGCAAGGTGACGTCAGTCGCCGAGCTCGGCCCGCCGCCGCGCCACGAACTCGCGCAGCTCCGCGTCGATCGCCTCATCGATCGGCGGCTGCTCGTACTCCTCCAGGGTCTTGCGCCAGATCTCGCCGGCGCGGGCGGTCGTGTCCCGGGACCCCTTCTTGGTCCAACGGTCGAAGTTCTCCGTCGAGGAGAGGAGCGGCCGGTAGAAGCAGTCCCGGAAGCGCTCCAGGGTGTGGGCGGCGCCGAGGAAGTGACCGCCGGCGCCGACCTCGACATGAGCGTCGAAGGCCAGCGACGCCTCGTCGATCTCCAGCGGCGTGAACTCGTGGCGCAGCTCGCGCAGGAGCTCCACGTCGACGATGAACTTCTCATAGCAGGAGACGAGGCCGCCCTCCAGCCAGCCGGCCGAGTGCATGACGAAGTTCGCGCCCGCCAGGAACGTCGGCAGGAAGGTCATCAGCGACTCGTAGGCGGCCTGGGCATCCACCGTCTGCGACGCGTTCAGCGCCCCGCCGCCGCGCCACGGCAGACCGAAATGACGCGCGATCTGGCCGGTGCAGAGCACGCCGATGCCTGACTCCGGCGTGCCGAACGACGGCGACCCGGACTGCATGTCCGTGTTCGACAGGAACGAGCCGAACACCACGGGCGCCCCGGGGCGGATGAGCTGGGCCAGCGCGATGCCGGCCAGCGCCTCGGCCATCTGCTGCACCAGGGTCGCCGGGAGCGAGACCGGGGACATCGCCCCCATCAGCAGAAACGGCGTGATGATCACCGCCTGATTGGCCTTGACGTACTCGAACATCGCTCCCAGCATGCGGTCGTCATAGCGCAGGGGGCTGTTGACGTTGATCAGCGAGATCGACACGGGCGCGCGGTCGAGCGCCTCGCGTCCCTGGAACAGGATCTCCCCCATGCGGATCGTGTCGGCGGCGTTGGGGCCGGAGGTGACCGATCCCATGTACGGCTTGTCCGACAGCGTCTGCAGCGCGTAGACCATGTCGAGATGGCGCGAGTCCAGCGGCCGGTCCTCCGGCTCGCAGATCGTCCCGCCCGGTGAATCGAGCTCCGGAAAGAACTGCGCCAGCCGGACCAGGTTCTCGAAGTCGGCCATCTTGGCGTCCCGGCGGACGTCGCCCTCGCGGATGAACGGGCACCCGTACACCGGGGCGAAGACCATGCTGTCGCCGCCGATGTGAGCCGAATGCTCAGGATTGCGGGCCTGTAGCTCGAATTCCCGCGGGGCCTTGGCGACCTGCTCCAGGATCCACTCGGGGTCGAACCGGACCCGGTTGGTGTCCTCGACGATCTGCCCCGCGCCCCGGAGCAGCTCCACCGCCTCCGGGAGCAGGAACTCGATCCCCAGCTCGGACACGATCCGCCGCCAGCCCCGGTCGAGGGTCGCCATCGCCTCTTCGCTGAGGATCTCGTAGCGCGGCATGGCATTGACGAACGACATCTGGCTCCTCCTCGGACGTGCGGCGGAAAACGAGCTTGACGCGGCGATGCGGAGCCCTAATATACCGAGTGTGGAACAACAGTTCCAAGAAGATTCCGATGCCGCTCCCCGGGGCACCACGGCGATCGACCGCGGCGCTGAGCTGCTCGTCCGCGTGCTGGAGTCCGAGCAGCCGGTGGCCCTGACCGAGTTGGCCTCCGCCAGCGGGATCCCCAAGAGCACCGCGTCGCGCCTGGTCTCGGCGCTCGAGCGCCGGGGACTCGTCGAGCAGGACGGCGAGCGCGGGCGTCTGCGCCCGGGGCCGGCGATCCTGCGCGTCGCCGAGCGCAGCCTGCTCGAGCGCAACGTGGTCGAGCTGGCGCGCCCCTCGCTCGACGCGCTGCTGGAGATCAGCGGCGAGACGATCAACCTGGCGGTTCCCGGCCGCCACGGCGTCGAGCACATCGCCCAGGTCGACGGCCACCATTTCCTCGGGGCCGGCCAGTGGCTGGGACGGACCGTCGACTTTCACTGCACCGCCAACGGCAAGGTGTTCATGGCGTTCGGCCGCTCCACGATGCCGGCTCGCCCGCTCGCCGTGCTGACGCCCCACACCATCACCGACCCGGGGCGGCTCCGCGTGGAATTGGCCCGGGTGCGGCGCGACGAGTTCGCCGAGGCGGTCGACGAGCTGGAGATCGGACTGGCCGCCATCGCCGCTCCGGTGCGGGGCGCCGCCGGGGAGGTGGTGGCCGCGCTCAGCGTCACCGGTCCGACGGTGCGGATGACCCCGTCGCGGATCACCGAGCTCAAGCCCATCCTGATCGATGAAGCGCTGACCCTCAGCCGCCGCCTCGGCAACCCCCAGCAAGGAGAACACGCCGCATGACCCACGAGGAGATCCTCAAGCTGCTCTACGACGAGACCCTCGTCGGCAACGCGCCCGCCGTGGCCGACGGCGTGAACGACGGCCTGGCCGACGGCTTGGCGCCGGAGATCATTCTCTACGACGCGCTCATCCCGTCGCTGGAGGAGGTCGGGGCCCGGTTTGAGCGCGGCGACTACTTCGTGCCGGAGATGCTGATCGCCGCCCGGGCCATGCAGGGCGCGCTGGACATCCTGCGCCCGCTCCTGGCCGAGACCGGCATCGCCCAGGTCGGCACGTTTCTCATGGGCACGGTCAAGGGCGACGTCCATGACATCGGCAAGAACCTCTGCAACATCATGCTGGAGGGCGCCGGCTTCACGGTCATCGACCTCGGCGTCAACGTCCCGCCGGAGAGGTTCGTGGAGCAGATCGGCGAGCACAACCCGGACATCGTCGGCTTCTCGGCGTTCCTGACAACGACGATGCCGATGTTCAAGGCCAACATCAACGCACTGGAGAAGGCCGGGATCCGCGACGACGTGATCGTCATGGTCGGCGGCGCCCCCGTCACCCAGGAGTACGCCGACGCCGTCGGCGCCGACGGCTACTCGGCGGATGCCTCGTCGGCGGTCAAGAAGGCCAAGGAGCTGATCGAGAAGCGGCGGGAGAAGGTCCTGGCGTAGGTGGCCCCGCCCGCCCACCCGCCGCCAGACTCGAAGCGGACGTGTTGCGATGAAGGCCGCCACCCTCCTCACCAAGGCCGAGCACGCGGTCAAGGAGCCGATCTGGGGCTGCCAGATGTGCGGTCAGTGCGTGCTGCACGACACCGGCCTGACCTGCCCCATGACCTGTCCCAAGACCCTGCGCAACGGCCCGTGCGGCGGGGTACGTGCCAACGGCAGCTGCGAGGTCAAGCCGGAGATGCGCTGCGTCTGGCTCAAGGCCTATGAGCGCTCGGAGCGCCTGCCGCTCTGGCGCGGCCACATCGACAACGTGCGTCCGCCGGTCGACAACCGCCTCAAGGGCACGTCGTCCTGGCTCAACCTGTTCAGCGGCCGCGACCGGAAGGTCCCCGCCGGGTGGGCCCACACCCAGCGAAGCCATGGGGCCGATGTCGAGCCTTGAGCACAAGCTGAACTCGAAGGAATTTGTCGTCACGGCCGAACTGCCGGTCGTCGACGGCGGCGGCCACGCCGAGATCCAGCGCCAGCTCGAGCCGATGCGCCCGTTCGTCGATGCGTTCAATGCCACCGACAATCCCGCCGCGCATGCCCATGCGTCGCCACTGGCGGTCTCGATCGGCCTGCGCCAGGTCGGTGCCGAGCCGATCATGCAGCTGACCTGCCGCGACCGGAACCGGCTGGGGCTGGAGGCGGAGCTGATGGGCGCGGCCATGTACGGGATCGAGAACATCAGCTGCCTGACCGGCGACGACGTCACCGCCGGCGACGAGCCGGAGACCCGCCGGGTGTTCGACCTGGACAGCATCCAGCTCGTCCAGCTCGCCCGCACCCTGGACAGCGGCCGCTACCTGAGCGGCCGCGAGATCCGCCCGCAGCCGCACTTCTTCATCGGCGCCGTCGAGAACCCGTGCGCGCCCCCGCTCGAGTACCGCGTGCGGCGCGCCGCCAAGAAGGCGCTGGCCGGAGCCCGCTTCCTCCAGCTCCAGCTCTGCTACCGCCCGGAGGTCCTGGAGCAGTTCATGCAGGCCGCGCACGACACCGGCCTGAGTGAGCGGATCGCGCTCATCCCGTCCATCTGCATTCTCCGCTCGGTCGGCGGGATGCGCTTCGTCGCCGACCACGTTCCCGGCATCGACGTGCCCCCGTCGGTCGTCCAACGCGTGGAGCAGGCGGCCGACGCCGAGACCGAGTGCTTCGACATCGCCTACGAGCTCGCCACGCACGCGCTCACCCTGCCCGGCGTGGCCGGCCTGCACTTCATCTCTTTCCGCAAGGACGCCGGCATCGCGAAGCTGTGCGGCCGTCTTGGCATCCCCCCCAAAACCGAAAGAGAGGCCCATGGACACCGTTCTGCGGTCGCGCTCCGCTAGCGTGACAATCGGCGCCGAGCAGCCGTTCTGCGTCATCGGCGAGCGCATCAACCCCACCGGACGCAAGACGTTCGCCGAGGAGCTGCGCCACGGCAACCTGGAGACGGTCACCGCTGACGCCCTCGCCCAGGTGGAGGCCGGCGCCAACATGCTCGATGTCAACGCCGGGATCCCGCTCGTCGACGAGCCGGAGCTGCTCAGCTCGATGCTGCGCACAGTTCAGGCGGCTGTCGACGCGCCGATCTGCATCGACTCGTCGGTCATCGAAGCGCTCGAGGCGGGGCTGTCGGCCTACGAGGGCCGCGCGCTCGTCAACTCGGTCACCGCCGAGGACGAGCGCCTCAACGAGATCCTGCCCCTGGTGGCAAACCACGGGGCGGCGGTCATCGGACTGGCCAACGACGAGACCGGCATCCCCGAGACGCCGGAGAAGCGGCTGGAGTGCGCCAGGAAGATCGTGTCCGCCGCCAACGACCATGGGATCGCCACCGAGGACGTGATCATCGACCCGCTGGCGATGACCGTGGGCGCCGACACCGAAGCGGTCACCATCACGCTGAACACCATCCGCCTCATCCGCGACGAGCTCGGCGTCAACATGTGCCTGGGGGCCTCCAACGTCTCCTTCGGCCTGCCCCAGCGCCACGTGCTCAACGCCGCGTTCCTGCCGATGGCCATGGCCGCCGGCCTGACGAGCGCGATCATGTCGACGGCGCCGGTGTGCGTCGAGGCCGTGCGGGCGTCAGATCTGCTGCTCGGCCACGACCCCTGGGGCGCGCACTGGATCGCCGCCCACCGGGCGCGGCAGGCTCAGGAGGCGGCGACGGCAGCCGGATGACTCACGCGGCCGACATAAAGGCGAGGCAGCTGGATGACTCAGGCGCTGCCCGTTCCAGCGAGGCGGGATGCCGAGCGGGCAGCTGGCCTGAGGCCGAGCGGAGGCCGGCGTGAGCGCCGCCCCGGCACGCAAGCGCGCGCTGGAGCGCGAGGACCCGGTGGCCGCGCCGGACGACGGCGCCGGGCGCGTCCGGCTGCGGTTCCTGCCGGACGGGGCCGAGGTCCGCGTGCCGAGCGGCACGCCGGTGTTCGACGCCGCCAGCTGGAACGGGATCGCCATCGACTCCACCTGCGGCGGCCACGGGACGTGCAAGAAGTGCAAGGTGCGCGTCCTGTCCGGCGACGTGCCGATCTCCAGTGTCGACCCGCGCGCGTTCACCGCCGAGGAGCTGCGCGACGGATGGCGCCTGGCCTGCCGGGCCGGGGCCCGCGCGGACCTGGTCGTCGAGGTCCCGCCGCTGCAGACGCGGCCCAAGGCCGCGCTGGTCGGCGTGGGGCGCCACGTCATCCTGCGCCCGTCGGTGCAGAAGCGCCACCTGGTGCTCGACGAGCCGACCCTGGAGGACCAGCGACCGGACCTGCAGCGTGTGCTCGACGCGCTCGAGGACCTCGAGCCGTACGCGACGCTGGACGTGCTCCGCGAGCTGGGGGGCGTCCTCCGGCGCGCCCATTTCGATGTGACCGCCGTCGTCTGCGACCAGGAGCTCATCGGGCTGGAGCCGGGCGACACCACCGCCCGGCGGTTTGCCATCGCCTTCGACCTGGGCACGACAACGGTGGTGGCGACGTTGCTGGACCTGGAGTCAGGCCAGCCGGTCGCGGTGCGCTCCATGCTCAACCGCCAGCAGCCGTTCGGCGCGGATGTCATCACGCGCATCTCGGCGACGATGATGGATGGCACGGCGCTCGCCGCGCTGCGGGAGCGCGCGCACGAGACGATGACCCAGCTGACCACCGAGGTCTGCGACGAGGCCGGGGTGGCGCCGGGCGAGGTGTATGAGATCACCGTCTGCGGCAACGTCACGATGATGCAGCTGGCGCTGGGGATCGACCCGGAGCCCCTGTCGATGGCGCCATTCGTCGTGGCCACTCACGAGTTCCCGCCGGCGCGCGCCGCCGACTTCGGCGTCGCCGTCCATTCCCGCGCCCCGGCGTTCGTGTTCCCGTCGCTCGGCGCGTACGTCGGCGGCGACATCGTCGCCGGTATGCTCGCCACCGGCCTGACCCGCGACCGGCGGCTGCGCCTGTTCATCGACGTCGGCACCAACTCGGAGATCGCCCTCGGCTCCGTCGACCGCGTGGTGGCGACCGCCGCGCCCGCCGGGCCGGCGTTCGAGGCGGCGCAGATCCGCTGCGGGATGCGGGCCGCGGAGGGCGCGATCGAGGGGGTGCAGATCCGGGACGACAGCCTGACCCTCGACGTCATCGGCGACACCGAGCCGGTCGGCATGTGCGGCTCCGGGCTCGTCGACGCCGTGGCCGAGCTCGCCCACTGCGGCCTGCTCGACCACTCCGGGCGGTTCATCCCGGACGAGGAGGCGGCGGCACGCCTGCCGTCGCTCTCGGAGCGGCTGACCAAGATCGGCGAGGAGCGGGTGTTCGTCCTGCACTGGCGGGGCGACGAGGGTGGGCTTGGGGACCCATCATCATCGGTCTTCCTGTCCCAGCGCGACGTGCGCGAGCTCCAGTTCGCCAAGGCGTCGATCGCCACCGGATGGCAGATCCTGCTGGGTGAGCTCGGCGTCGAGCCGGGCGATATCTCGCAGGTGCTGCTGGCCGGTAGCTTCGGTGCCTACCTGACGCCGCTGAGCGCCGTCCGGATCGGCCTGGTGCCGAAGCTGGCCCTTCCCCGGATCGTCTCGGCGGGCAACGTCGCCGGCGAGGGAGCGAAGATCGCCGCCCTGTCGCTGCGCGAGCGCGCCGAGGCCGAGTCGATCACCCGGGAGGTTGAGTACGTCGAGCTGTCCGGCCGCGCCGACTTCAACGACCTGTTCATCGACCAGCTGGCGTTCCCGGGATGAGCCCTCGCCCAGCTGTGCTCGCCTGCGGTGCGCTCGCCTTCGACGTGCGGGACATCGCCCGCCGCCGTGGCTGGGACCTCGACGTCGTGCCGGTGCCGGCGCTGCTCCACAATCGCCCGGAGAAGATCCCGGCGGCGGTCGCCGAGGCGGCCGCGGGCCGCGACGTCGTCGCCGTCGCCTACGGCGACTGCGGCACCCAGGGCGGGCTTGACGCCTACCCCCGCCTCAACGGCGACAACTGCTACGACATTCTCGCCCGCGACGAGGTCGCCGACGCCCTGGACGAGGAGCCGGGCACCTACTTCCTCACCGACTTCCTGGCGCGGACATTTGAGCACACGGTCGTCCGCGAGCTCGGCCTCGACCGCTACCCGGAGCTGCGCGACACCTACTTCGCGCACTACCGCCGGGTCGTCTGGCTGGCCCAGCGACCGACTGCGGCGACCCGGCGCTGCGCGGAGGCGGCCGCCGCACGGCTGGGGCTCCCGCTGAAGGTGCGCGCGGTCGGCAACACGGGGCTGGAGCGCGGCCTGGAGCGACTGCTCGAGCCCACCGCTTGATTAGGGCGTCCACGTCCGCGAGACTGCCCGCCGTGGCCGCCCCCCACCGTTCGTTTGACCCACGGCGCGTAGGGAGGCTGGAGTGCGACGCCTGGGTCACCTACTACCGGCACGAGTGGCTGAAATTCCTGCGGGCCGCGATCGACCTGACCCGGCACACGTTCGGCCTGCCCTGGGGCCCGGCCCTGTATGGCGCCTGGCTGGTCCTGCGGGCCAACATGCAGTGGGCGCCGAGGGACAATGACCCCGTCGGCGCCAAGCTGACCATGCAGCGCTTCTACGCACTCGTCAAGCACCGCTACGACGAGGCCTACGACCCGGTCGTCGCCGCCGACCTGGAGGTGGAGTGGTGGCGGGTCCATCGGCTCCATCAGCACGGCGAGGGCGGGATCGGCGAGGAGCAGCTGGTCGACGCGCTCGCCTCCCTGTACGCCTACGTCTACAGCCGGGACAAGGACGAGCTGCGCCGGGCGGCCGAGCAGCGGGCCCTGGCGATGCGGTACTCGGATCGCTGGGTCAGCGAGGGACACCATCTCCCCAGCCCGCTGGTCGACGACGTGCGGGCCGCGCTGGTGCGCTCCTACGCGGCGCTCCTCTCGGTCGTCCACCAGGCCTGAGGTCTTGGGGGCTCACGCCGGTATCGGCGGCAGGAGCCCCCAAACCCCCTACTCGATCGACTCGGCGAGCAGCGTCGCCACGTCGACGACGCGCAGGTCGGCGCCGACGCTCTGCACGCCGTCGTCGAGCATGACCGTGCAGTACGGGCAGGCGACGGCCAGCGTCCCGGCTCCCGTGTCGACCGCCTCCCGGACGCGGTTCTCGTTGATCGCGCCGGCGCGCTCCTCCATCCACATGTGAGCGCCGCCCGCGCCGCAGCAGAACGTCTGCCTGCCACTGCGCGCCATCTCCACCGGCGCGCCGACCGCGCCGACGAGCTCCCGGGGGGATTCGAGCACGTCGTTGTGGCGAGCCAGGTAGCACGAGTCGTGATAGGTGATGTTCAGGCCCTCGGACCGCTGGGGGGCCAGCCGTCCCTCCTGCACCAGCCGCGCCAGCAGCTCGGAGTGATGGACGACCTCGTAGTCGCCGCCGAAGTCCGGGTACTCGTTGCCGAGCGTGTTGAAGCAGTGCGGGCAGTTGGCGATGATCTTCGTGACCCCCGCCTCGTTGAGCGTCTCGACGTTCTGCTCGGCAAACGCCTGGAACACGTACTCGTTGCCCATCCGCCGGGCCGGGTCGCCAGTGCACGCCTCCCGGGGACCGAGGATGGCGAAGTCGACGCCGGCGCGCTGGAGCAGCTTGGCCGTCGACTCGGCCGTCTTGCGGGCTCGCTCGTCAAACGACGAGGCGCAGCCGACCCAGTAGAGGTACTCCGGCGCCGGGTCGCCGGGCTCCAGGATCCGGACACCCAGCTCGGCCGCCCAGTCGGCGCGCTCGGACTGTGCCTTGCCCCACGGGTTCGACGAGCGCTCCACGTCGCGCAACATCGGCTCGGCCTCGGCCGGGAAGCTGGACTCCACCATCACCAGGTGACGGCGCAGGTCGACGATGTGGTCGACGTGCTCGATCGACACCGGGCACGCCTGGACGCAGGCCCCGCAGGTCACGCAGTCCCATACCGACTCCTCCGGCACGGCGCTGGGGACCAGCGGGGCCAGCTCGGCCTCGCCGTCGCTGGGTGCGCGGGCATGCCTGATGACGGCGGCGCCCTCGGCGAACACCTGGTCGCGCAGGCCCATGATCACCAGCTTGGGGGACAGCACCTTGCCGGTGGCAAACGCCGGGCACGCGTCCTGGCAGCGGCCGCACTCGGTGCACGTGAACGTGTCGAGCACCTGCTTCCAGGTCAGGTCGGCGGCGGTGCCGGCGCCGAAGCGGATGTCCTCCTCCGGGACGTCCGGGTCGTCGAAGCGCAACGGCTCCAGCCGCCCCCGCGCCCGGGTGCGCCCAAACCACACGTTGAACGCGGCCGAGGCGATGTGCAGGTGCTTGGAGCGCGGCAGGTAGGCGAGGAAGAACAGGATGGTGAGCACATGCACCCACACGAACGCCCGCTCCAGCACGCGCGTGGCCCCATCGTGGCCGAACAGGTTCGAGAGAGCGTTCGAGACCGGCATCGACGCGGCCGGGTACTCGTTGAGTCCCAGCGCGATCCGGGTGGCGTGCCACAACAGCAGGGACCCGGCGATGACGGCGATCAGCGCCAGGATGAGGTCGGCCTCGCCGAGGTGGCTGCCCTGGAAGCGCTCCGGGCGCTGCACCTTGCGGATCCAGAACGCTCCGGCGACGCCGACGAGCACCAGCGTGGCGAAGATGTCGACCAGGAACGCGTACCAGCCCTGATCGCCGAGCCACGGCAGCGTGGCGTGCTTGCTGACGACGCCGATCATCGCGATCAGGATCGTCGGGGCCAGGACGATGAAGCCCCAGAAGATGAACGCGTGGAGCAGGCCGGGCCCCAAGCGCTGCAGGAGCTTGCGCTGCCCCAGCACGATCGTCCCCTCGTTGCGCACCCGCGTCGGCACGTCCCCGGTGCGGGTGACCGGAGCGGCCGACTGCACCAGCTCGACCAGGAAACGGACCCGGAGGACGAACAGGGTCAGGCTCGCCCCCAGCGCGGCGGCGAGCACGACGGCGGCGACGGCGATGCCTATGTCCCTCTCACCTTCCTGATCTCGGCCGAGATCGCGGGCACGATCTGGTGCAGGTCGCCGATCACCGCGTAGTCGGCGGCGGCGAAGATCGAGGCCTCTCCGTCCTCGTTGATCGCCAGCAGGCGCTTGGCGCCCTTGCAGCCGGCCATGTGCTGGGTGGCACCGCTGATCCCGCAGGCGATGTAGATCTCCGGCGACACCTTCGTCCCGGTCTGTCCCACCTGATCGGTGTGAGGCCGCCAGCCGGCGCTGGTCACCGCCCGGGAACAGCCCACGGCGCCGCCGAGCAGCTCCGCCAGCTCCTCGATGATCGAGAAGTTCTCCGCCGAGCCGACACCCCGGCCGCCGGACACCACGACCTCGGCGTCGGCGAGCGACACACCGCCCGTCGACGCCGGGATCCGGTCGACGACCCGCGCCACCCGGTCGAGCTCCGAGGCCGTGGCGCTGACCGGGACCGTCTCCACGTCGGCGATGGGCGCGGCGGCCACGGCATGGGCGGCGCTCGTCAGCAGCAGCGGGGAGCCGTGGACCGCGGCCTCCTCCAGCAACGTCCCGCCCCAGCGCGTACGGATGACCGTGACCGGGTCGCCGGGCGTGACCGACGTGCAGTTGGCCGCCATCGGCTGGTCGAGCTTGGCGGCGAGGTGGGCCAGGACCTCGTTGCCGCGGTCCGAGCCAGGGCCGACGATCGCGGACGCGCCGCGCTGCTGCGCGAGCTCGACGAGGGTGTGCGCCCAGGCGGCGGGGGCGTAGGCGTCGGAGCCGTCGATGGCCACCACGCTGACGTCGTCGCCGAGGGCCCGCGCGAAGGCGACGGCCTGCTGGGAGAGCTCGTCGTCGGCGCTCTCGATGAAGACGAGCGTGGCCACCTACATCACCCCAATCTCTTGCAGGATCTCGACGACCCTGGGCGCCGCCTCCGGGCCGCGGCCGAGAACCTCAGCCTGCTTGCTCGACCCCTCGGGCAGCAGGAGACGGCGCATCTCCAGCCTTGACTCGGCCCGCTCGGGCCGGCTGGCGGCCAGCGGCTTGCGCTTGGCCCGCATCCGTCCCGGCACCGACGGGTACCGCGGGAGGTTGATCCCCTCCTTGACGGTGACGACCGCGGGCATCGGCACCTCATAGACATCGCGCCCGGGTGGGTGGGACGTGTTCTCCTGCTCGCAGCGCAGGGTGGGCGGGGTCGTAGCCTCCACCGAGATCGACTTGACACCGGTGACGACGGGCAGGCCCAGCGCGGCGGCGACGCGGATGGCGACCTGGTAGTTGCCGGCGTCGGCCGACTCGTTGCCGAAGAGCAGGAGGTCGAACGCGGCGCCGTCCTCGCGGATCGCGGTGACAATGGCGTCCGCCGTGGCCTGCGCATCCCACTCCTCGCCGTCGGAGACGAGGTGGACGGCCCGGTCGACGCCGATCGCCATCATGTCGCGCAGCTGCTCCTCAGCCTCGGCCGGCCCCAGGGTCAGCACCATACTCTCTCCCCCGTGCTGCTCGATCAGCCGGATCGCCTCCTCGGCCGCGCACTCCTCGTGCGGGGAGACGGTGAAGCCGAGATGACGGGTCTGGATGGCGCGCTCGTCCTCGGTCAGGGTGATCTTGCCGCCGGTCAGCGGCACGCGCTTGACGCAGACGAGGACGTTCATGAGCGAACCCGGCTGTTGTCCGGGTCGAACACCGGCGTCGAGTCGTTGGTGGCGACCGTCACCGGATACTGCTCCCCCATGTACTGGACCTTGAGCGACGCGCCCACGACGGCCTGCTCCGGGGGCAGGTAGCACATCAGGATGTGCTTGCCGATCGACGGGCCCGCTCCGGCGCTGGTCACATACGAGCGCCGTCCCTTGGCGTCGGTGATCGGCTCGCCGTCCACGGTCAGGATCGGCTCGCCGCCCAGCATGTAGCGCTTGACCCCGCTGGAGGAGGTGTGGTCGTCGACGGTCAGCGTGCACATGACAGCGGCCGGCTCCTCGTCACGCTGGCGCACGTGCGCCTCCTTGCCGATGAAGTCCTGGTCCTTGACCTTGCCCCAGGCCATGCCGGCCTCGACGACGCTGTACTCGCCCTCCAGCTCGGCGCCGTAGGCCCGGTAGCACTTCTCCAGGCGCCCGGTGGTGCCGTAGACCCCGGCCCCCACGGGCACCGCGCCGTGGGGCAGGCCGGCCTCGGCGATGATGTCCCACAGCCGCGCGCCCTGCTCGATCGGGACGTACAGCTCCCAGCCGAGATCCCCCACGTAGGAGATGCGGCTGGCGATGACCTGCAGCGGGCCGACCTCGATCGACTTCCACCACGCGAACCTAAAGCCGTCGTTGGACACGTCGTCGGAGGTCACGCTGGACAGGATGTCGCGCGCCCGCGGGCCCCACAGGCCGAGCGTTGTCCAGGCGTTGGTCTGGTCGTGAATCTGCGCCGTTCCGTCCGCCGGGAGGTGGTCGGCGAACCACTTGAGATCCGACATGCCCCAGGCGCCGCCGGTGACGACGCGGAAGACGTCGTCGTCGATGCGCATGATGGTGAGGTCGGCCTTGAAGCCGCCCGCCGGCAGCAGGATCGGCGTGTAGACGACGCGGCCCACCGGGACGTCCATCTGGCGCATCGCCACCCGCTGGACGGCGTCGAGCGCGCCCGGGCCGGTGACGTCGAAGATGGCGAACGCGGTCAGGTCGGTGTAGCCCGCCCGCTCGCGCAGCGCCAAGTGCTCGGCGTTGATGATCGGCGACCACCAGCGCGACTCCCATTCGGCCTGGCGCCGGGTGACGCGGTCGCCGAACTCCTCCAGGAGCGGCGCGTTGGACTCATACCACTGCGGGCGCTCCCAGCCGGCGGCCTCGTAGAAGACGGCGCCCAGCTCCTGCTCCCGCTCGTAGTACGGCGACAGCTTGACGCGGCGGTCGGACTCCCACTGCTCGGCCGGGTGGACGATCCCGTACATCTTGTTGAAGCCCTCGCCGGCCCGGGCCTGGATGTGGGTCTTCGTCTTCTGGTGGGGGTAGGCGCGGGCGATGTTGGAGTCGTAGATGTCGATCTCACTTTCACCATGCACCATCAGCTCGGCGACCGTCTTGCCGGCGCCCGGCCCCTCCTTGATCCAGATCGCCGCCGCGGACCACAGCCCCCTGACCTCCGGGGTCTCCCCGATGAGCGGCAGGCCGTCGTAGGTGACCGACAGGAGGCCATTGATCGCGTAGCGAACGCCGACCGACTCGTCGCCGACGATGTCCGGCATGATCTCGAGCGCCTGCTCCATCTGGAGCTCGAAGTCGGCCTGCGTGAACGGGAGCTCGGTGGGGCTGAGCGCCGATTCCTCGATCGACGGGATCTCGTCGGCGTCGATCATGATCGGCCGGTGGGCGTAGGAGCCGATCTCCAGTCCGCCGCCGTCCTGACGCTCGTACATGTTGGTGTCCATGTCGCGGACGATGGGGTAGTCGACGAGCGTCCTGGCGTTCTCGAACCGCTTCACCGGGCCGATGTCGATCATCTGGTGCACGGCGGGGGTGAGCGGGATGCGCGCGCCGGCCATCCGGGCGATCCGCGGGCTCCAGCAGCCGCAGGCGATGACGACCCGGTCGGCCTCGATGTCGCCGCGGTCGGTGCGTACGCGCCGGATCCGCCCATGCTCCACGTCGAGCCCCAGGACCTCGGTGTTGGCGGAAACCGTCATGCCGGCCTCGGCGGCGCGCTCGCGCATGATCGTCGCCGCCCGCAGCGAGTCGACGACCCCGGCGCCCGGCGTGTAGAAGCCGCCGAGCAAGATCTCCTCGTTGACGAAGGGGACGAGCTCCTTGATCTCGGCCGGCGTCAGCAGCGACGCGGGCTCGATGCCCCAGGTCTTGGCCGAGACCATGCGCCGGTGCAGCTCCTGCATCCGGGCCTCGGTCCGGGCCACCTCGATGCCGCCGCACTCCAGGTAGACGTCGAGGTCCTTGTACTGACGCATGCTCTCGAGCGTCAGCGACGTCATCTCCTTGGAGTGATCGACGGGGAAGATGAAGTTGGAGGCATGTCCGGTCGACCCGCCCGGGTTGGGCAGCGGTCCCTTGTCCAGCAGCGTGATCTCGGTCTCGCCCAGACGATGAAGGTGGTAAGCGACGCTGTTGCCCACGATGCCGGCGCCGATGATCACGACCCGCTGGCTGGCCGGCAACTGCCTGGAATTCGTAGTGGCCATGCCGGTGATATATCAGATGTAGGCCAGCACAGTCAACGCCACCGCGGCTTCCCAGCGCGCCGGACGACAGCAACTCGCGCTGCCACTCCGGGTTGTAGTGCGACACTAGATGGCTGCTGTGCCCCCAATCCAGGAGACACCATGACCTCATCCCTTCGCCGGCCGATGCTCGTTGCACTGAGCCTGGGGGCGCTGTCGCCGGCCGCCGGCGCGCTGGCGGCGCAGGCGTCGGCCGCCGCCATCTCCGTCGACAAGCCCTGCTACGTCAACGTCGATCCGGCCCAGGGGGCGCCGATGACGATCACCGGCATGGGATTCGCCCCCGGCGACACCGTCGACGTAAGCGGCAGCGGGGTGCTCGCCAGCGCGACGGTGGCGGCCAACGGCGAGTTCACCGCGACGACGCAGGCCCCCATCCTCTCGGTCACCGGTCCCGGCACGCTCAGCACGACGCTGACCGCCACTGATGAGGGCAACAGCGCGCTCGCGGCGTCCACGGTGGTTCGCTCCGCGAACCTGGCCGTCTCCACCAAGCCGATCAGCGTGCGCAACGTCCGCAAGGACAAGGTGACGTTCAGCTTCTCCGGCTTCACCCCGGGCAAGCGCATCTACGGCTTCTACGCGCGGCGGCGGATCGTCGGCACGATCCGGTTCGGCAAGGCCGCCGGCCCGTGCGGCACCCTGCGCCAGCGGGCCCTGCTGTTCCCCGGCGGCCGGCCTCACAACGACCGCTACACGGTGACGTTCGAGAGCAGCTCCGGGTATTCGAAGCGCGCCTTCCCCCGGGTCACCGGACAGCTGAGCATCCTTCACTTCTGACTCAACCCCGCCCGCCTCGCCGGCGGCTCAGCTGGCAGGATGCCGCCGATGCCCTCACAGAAGGACCGCATGCTGTCCGGCCAGCCGTACCTCTCCGACGACCCGGAGCTGCTCGAGGACCGCCGCCGTGCCCGGCTGCTGACCGAGCAGCTGAACGCCACCAGCGTCGATGAGCCGTTCGCACGCGAGGAGATCCTGCGCACGCTCCTGGGGTCGATCGGTGACTCCACCGAGGTCGTGTCCCCGTTCCAGTGCGATTACGGCTACCGGATCTCGATCGGCGCGCGTACGTTCATCAACTTCGGCGCCATCATCCTCGACTCGGCCGAGGTCCGGATCGGCGACGACGTGCAGATCGGACCGAGCGTCCAGCTGGTGACGCCGCTGCATCCGCTGGATCCCGGCCAGCGCCGGACGATGACCGAATGGGCCGAGCCGATCACGGTGCAGGACGGCGCCTGGCTGGCCACGGGCGTCATCGTGTGCCCCGGGGTGACGATCGGCGCCGGAACGGTCATCGGCGCCGGGAGCGTCGTGACCGGCGACATGCCGGCCCGCCACCTGTGCGTCGGCAACCCCTGCCGGCCGGTCCGCGAGGTGTAGAGCGGACCGTCGGCGGCGTGACTCAGGCGGGCTGCTCGACGCTCGCCCGCAACCGCACCGCCGACAGCGCTGCCAGCGCACTCGCCGCGCAGGCCAGGAGGAAGGGCGCGCTGACGCCCGCGGCCGAGATGACCGCACCACCCAGCGCCGACCCGGCCGCCAGCCCGGCGATGAGGGCGGCCGCCGCCCAGGTGAACGCCTCGGTCTCCACGCCGGGGGTCACGGCCTGGCCGATCAGCGCGTACTGGCAGGAGAAGACCGGAGCGATCGTCAGCCCGGCCAGAAGGCTGAAGATCATGCCCTCCGGAATCGTCCGGGCGACGATGAGCGGCGCACAGCACAGTACGGCGGCGAGCAGCAGCATCCGGTAGCGGGTGCCAAGCGATGCCTGCCAGACGCGGGATCCGTACCACAGGCCGCCGGTCATGCTCCCCGCGCTCCACATCGCCAGCAGCAGGCCCGCGGACGGGCGCGAGCCGGCGTGCAGGGCCAGCGACGGCAGTCCCACCTCGATCGCCCCCAGGCTCGTGCCCATCAGGGCGATCGGCCCCAGCAGAGTCCGCACGGCGGGGATCTCCAGCACCGACACCCGCTCGGCGTCCGCGCGCCGCGGCCTGCCGCCGCGCACCACCGGGATGCTGACGAACAACAGGGTCCCGGCGATGCAGATGCCCGCGCTCAGCAGCACCGCGCCGGCGGGCGAGGTGAACGCGATCACCACCGCCACCACGAGCGGCCCGGCGATCCAGATCACCTCCTGGATGACCGACTCCAGCGCATACGCGGCCTCGCGCAGCGACGTGTCGATCAGCAGCTCCCGCAGGAGCGCGCGAACCGTGGGCGCCAGCGACGGCATCAGCGCCCCGGCCAGCGCCGCCGGCAGGATCAGCAGCGGAGCCGGAGCCCGCCCAGCCGTCACCAGCGCCGCCAGCGCGATGGCCTGGAGCAGCGCCGCCGGCGCCAGCACCGGCACCCGGCCGAACCGGTCGACGAGACGCCCCTGGATCGGCGCGCAGGCGGCCGAGGACAGCGCGTAGGCGCCGACGGCAATCCCAGCGGCCGCGTACGAGCCGGTGCGCGAGCGGACGAGCAGCAGGATCGCCAGAGACAGCATGCCCTGGGGCAGCCGGCCGAACAGCGCAGTGGCGAACACGCGCGCACACCCGGGGGCGGACAGCACGGCACGGTAGCGCTCGACCATGAGTCGAGCCTACAGGCGCGGTGCCCTCTGCTTGAATCGCCATTCGTTTCAGATCGAAGGAGAGCTTTATGCCGTCTCGTCACATCCCGCCGTTCCGCGCCGACCATGTTGGGAGCCTGCTGAGGCCGCCGGAACTGGCCCGGGCCCGGGCCGATTTCAAGGTGGGCCGGATCGATGCCTCGGCGCTGCGCGATGTCGAGGACGAGGCCATCCGCGGAGCCATCGAGCTCCAGCGCGCGGCCGGGCTTCAGACGGTGACCGACGGGGAGTTCCGCCGGGCGTCCTGGCACATGGACTTCATCTACTCGCTCCAGGGAGTCGAGCAGGTGGACGGCGAGTCCATTCACGTCCAATTCCGTAGCGAGGAGGGCGAGTACGACTACGCGCCGCCGGCGATGCGCGTGAGCGGCAAGGTCGGCCTGGGCGACACCATCTTCGCCTCGGCATTCGAATTCCTCCGCGACAACGCCGCCGCGACCCAGACGCCGAAGCTCACCATTCCCTCCCCCAGCATGGTCCACTACCGCGGCGGCAACTCCTCCATCGACGAGTCGGTCTACCCCAACGTCGACCAGTTCTGGGACGACCTGACCGCCACCTACCGCGATCAGATCCGCGGCGTGTACGACCTCGGCTGCCGCTACCTCCAGCTCGATGACACCAGCCTGGCCTACATCAACGACCCCGCCCAGCGCGCCCACATCGAGAAGATTGGCGGCGATCCGGATCACCTCCACGAGCAGTACATCGCCAACATCAACCAGGCGCTGGCCGGCAAACCGGATGATCTCGTGGTCACCACCCACCTCTGCCGAGGCAACAACCAGTCCATGTGGGTCGCCGAGGGCGGCTACGACTTCGTCGCCGAGGCGCTGTTCGGAGACCTGAACGTCAACGGCTACTTCCTGGAGTTCGACGACGAGCGCTCCGGTACGTTCGAGCCGCTCCGCTTCGTTCCCCAGGGCAAGCACGTCGTGCTGGGCCTGATCACCACCAAGCGCCCCCAACTCGAGGACAGGGACCTGCTCAAGCGCCGCATCGACGAGGCATCTCAGTTCGTCGATGTCGAGCAGCTGTGCCTGTCGCCCCAGTGCGGATTCTCCTCGACCGAGGAGGGCAACAAGCTGACGATCGACGAGGAGCGGGCCAAGCTGGAGCTCATCGTCGAGACCGCCGACGAGGTGTGGGGGCGCTGACCGGCTGGCCTCAGCGCCCGGCGATGCGGTCGGCCACCGTCGCCACCGGCGACTCCCGGCCGCTGACCTGCTCGTGGCGATCGGCCACCCGGTAGAGGGTGTAGATCCCCCGCGCGCCCATGAACCGCAGCGGCTCGGGCTCCCAGTTGCGCGCCGGGTGGCCGACCCAGGGCAGGCGGGTCAGCTCCGTATCGCGGCCGAGGACCATGTCGCGCAGGGTGCGGGCGGCGAGGTTTGAGGCGGCGACGCCCTCCCCGGCGTACCCGCCGGCGTAGCCGAGGCCGGTGGAGCGATTGAGGCCGACGGTGGGGCACCAGTCGCGCGCGACGCCGAGCACCCCGTGCCAGGCCCGCGCGACGGCAACGTCCCGCAGCGCTGGAAACATCGCGTCCAGCCGCGCTCGGAGCTCGTCGATCGTCCGCTGGGGAACCGGGCCCTCGCGGTCGGTGCGCGACCCAAAGCGGTACGGCACGCCGCGGCCGCCGATGGCGATGCGGCCGTCGGCGGTGCGCTGGGAGTACGTGTACAGGTGCGAGCCGTCAAGCACCGTCTCGGCGCCGTCCCAGCCGATCTGCGCCCAGAGCGCGCCGTCGAGCGGCTCGGTCACGATCATGGAGCTGTTCATCGGCAGCAGCACCCGGCGCTTGCCGGGCAGGTCGGCGGTGTAGCCCTCGGTCGCACGCAGGACGTAGCGGGCGCGGACCTGTCCGGTCGGCGCCTGGGCGAGGCCCGGCGAGATGTCGGTGACCGGCGTCGACTCGTGAATGACGGCGCCGGCGCGCTCGGCCGCGGCCGCCAGCCCGTCGACGAGCTTGGCCGGCTGCACCCGCGCGCAATGCGGGCTGAACAGCGCGCCGCGGCCGTCGCCGATCCGGACGCGGCCGGCCAGCTCGGCGGCGTCGAGCAGCCTCCAGGCCAGGTCGTCCCCCAGGTCCTCCCGCTCGCCGGCCGCCACCGCGCGCAGGCGAGCCAGCTGCGTGTCGGACTGAGCGACCCTCAGCGTCCCCCCGTGCTTCCAGTCGCAGTCGATCGACTCCCGCTCGACGGCGGCGCCGATCTCGTCGACCGTCTGCTGGATGGCCCGCACCATCGCCCGGGGGGCGTCCGGGCCGCCCCGGGCGCGCCAGGCCGCCGCCGAACCGGAGATCTTCCCCAGCACCCAGCCCCCGTTGCGCCCGGACGCGCCGAAGCCCACATTCCGGGCCTCCAGGACGACCACCTCCAGGCCGGGGTCGGCGCGGCGCAGCTCATAAGCGGTCCACAGCCCGGTGAACCCGCCGCCGACGATGCAGACGTCGGCGTCGCGGACGCCGTCCAGCGGCGGGCGCCGCCGGACCGGCCCAAGCTGATCGAGCCAGAACGACGGCGCCCGTGACAACGTGATCCCGGTTGCCGGCTAGAGCATCGAGTCCGCGGGCGCGAACTCGGCCTCCGGGGTGACGACCTCGATCTTGTCGCCGTACTTCAGCGGCCGCTCGCGGAAGAAGCGCGGACGGGTGGCACGGCGCACGAACATGAGGATGACGCCGCTTCCCACACCGAGGATGCCGATCCACACGGGCACGCCCAGGCCGAGCAGCGGCGGGCTGTAGTCGTTGACCGCATGGCCGTAGTAGATGACGCCCTTGACCAGGATGCCCATGAGGATGAGCCCGCCGAGTACCGGCATGAGACCGAACGTCCAGAAGTTGTGCACCGACTTGGTCAGCTCACGCCGGTAGAAGATGGCGCAGGCAAAGCCGGTGAACCCGTAGTAGATGCAGACCAGGATGCCGAGTCCGGCGACGCAGTCGCCGAGCACATTGGTCGAGATGTTGACGATCGCGACGTACCAGGCCACCGACAGGATGCCGGCCCAGATCGTGGCCGATCCCGGGACGAGGTTCTTGTGATGGATCTCCGAGAACCGGCTGGGGATGGCCCCGCGGCGCGCCATCGACAGCGCCGACCGCGCCGCGGGCAGGATCGTCGTCTGCGTGGCGGCGGTCGCCGACGTGAGGACCGCGATGGTCAGGAGGAAGTGCAGGCTCCCCAGCACGTTCGTCGCCAGGCCCCCGGCGAAGATGTCGTTGGGGTTGTTCGCCAGGTACTTCGTGCCGGCGTACGCCTGCGAGGCGACCGTCACCAGCAGGTAGATGCCGATCAGGATGACGGTGGAGACCACCGCCGCCCGCCCGGGCCCGGAGGCGGAGTTCTGGCTCTCCTCGTTGACCGAGACGCCCGTGTCCCAGCCCCAGTACAGGAACACGCCGAGGAGCATCCCGGAGACGATCGTGCCGGGGCTCACGCCGAACGGGTTGAACCACTCGAGCGAGATGCCGGTCGAATGCGGGCCCGGGCTGGCGTACGCCTTGATGAGCGCGACGACGGCGAAGATGATGAGGATCGTCATCTCGAAGCCGAGCAGGATCTGCTGGGTCCGCGCCGAGAGCTCGATCCCCTTCCAGCAGATCCAGGTCAGCAGGATGATGAAGATGACGCCGAGGATGGTGACGTCCAGCGTGCTGTTGGCCGCGGCGTCGAGGCCGAACAGCTGGAAGCCGTAGCTCCCGGCGATCTGTGCCTGATTGGCGTTGACGACGATGTCGGACACCAGGACCGTCCAGCCGATGACCCAGCCGATGCTGGGGCCCATCGCCCGGGTGGCCCAGCTGAACGCCGTGCCGCAGTCCGGGTCGACCGCGTTCATCGCCTTGTACGCCCAGGCGATGAACAGCATCGGGATGAAGGAGACGATGATGACGGCGGGGCTGTGAAAGCCCATGCTGCTGATGAGGACGAGGAAGCCGACGGTGGCCGCCAGGCTGTAGGCGGGGGCCGTCGACGCGACGCCGATGACGACATTGCTGATGTAACCGATGGCGCCGTGCTTGAGCTGGGGGCGCGGCGCATCCGAGTCCGCGGGTGCGGGTCTGGTGGCAGACGTGGCTTCCATCCGGTTCCTTCCTCCGATTTGTCCGACGGCTATGCAGCTGGGTGGTGGCCGAGGCGGAGAGTAGCGGGATAATTGCTTCCTAACCATTACCTTTCGTCCAACGGCTGGCGGATCCTTGCGCCGGCGTGTCCCAAACGCCGGGGCACCGGCCGGCGGGGGTGTCAGACGGCCGTCGGCGCCTCCCGCATGCGGCGTGATGCGCCGATCGAGGCGCTGATGACCAGCGCCATCCCCACCACGGTGCGGACGCTCAGTCCCTGACCCAGAACCAGGAGGCCGGCCAGCGCCGCCATCGCCGGTTCCAGGCTCATCAACACGCCGAAAACCGGAGGGGAAATGCGGCGGAGAGCCTCGAGCTCAAACGAGTACGGGATCGCCGAGGAGAGCATCCCCACCGCGCAGCCCAGCCCCAGCGCCCGGGGCGTCACCAGCTGGGTCCCGGCGGCGGCGATGCCGACCGGGAGCGTGACCAGCGTGGCGAAGCACATGGCGAGCGACAGTCCGGTCCCGCGCTCGAACGAGCGCCCAACGCGGGCGCTGAGGAGGATGTAGGCGCCCCAGCAGCCGCCCGCCAGCAGCGCGAAGGCGACACCCAGGCCGTCGACCGTCCGCGTCCCGCCGACATGGGTCAGCGCCAGGATCCCGGTGACAGCAAGCGCCACCCAGACGAGGTCGATCCAGCGGCGTGATCCGGCGACCGCCACCGCCAGGGGCCCGACGAACTCCAGCGACACCGCGATCCCCAGCGGAATCCGGTCGATGGACGCATAGAAGCTGAGGTTCATGGCGGCGAGCACCAGGCCGAACGCCGCCGCCAGCGGGAGCCGGCGCAGCGCCACGCGGCCGACCCGGGGACGGGAGATCGCCAGCAGCACGATGCTCGCCGACGCCAGCCGCAGGAGGACGGCACCGGCGGGGCCGACCGTGGCGAACAGGTGCACCGCCAGCGCGCCGCCGAACTGCACCGACGCGATGGCGGCGATGACGAGACCCCCGGAGGGCGCGCGGGCGAGAGGCCCGGGCCGGGCCGCGCGGGGAGTCACGTCCGTCATCACCTCGATCGTATTGACGGGCTACGGTGGTGGCGATGAGGTCACGTCCCCGTCTGGCGCTGCTCAGCGCACTGCTCGTGCTGGCGCTCGTCGCCGCCTCCGTGGCGCTGGCGGATCGCGCCTCGCGCTCACCGGCCGGCCCGCGCGCGGGCGGCGCTCGCGCCCGGCCGGCCCGCGCGCTGACCATCGATCAGCTCGCGGGTCAACGCATCATCTACGCCTACGCCGGGCTGCGCCCGCCCGCCTCCCTGCTGGCGGCAATCCGCGCCGGCCAGGCGGGCGGGGTCATCTTCTTCGGCTCCAACATCGTCCGCCTCGGGCAGATCCGCGGCGTCATCGCCGAGCTTCAGCGAGCGAGCCTGGCCAGCCCGGTCCATGCGCCGCTGCTGCTGATGACCGACCAGGAGGGCGGCGAGGTCCGCCGTCTTCCCGGAGGGCCCGGTCTCTCCGAGAGGCAGATCGGGCGGAGCCCGTCCGGCGGTGCGCTGGCCCGGGCGGCCGGGAGCGCCGCCGCGCGCACGCTCGCGGGCGTCGGCATGAACGTCAACCTCGCCCCGGTGCTCGACGTCTACCGGCGACCCGGCGATTTCATCGACGCGTTCCAGCGCTCGTACTCCCGCGACCCGGCGCGGGTCGCCAGCCTCGGCGCCGCGTTCATCACCGCCCAACAGCAAACGGGCGTCGCCGCCACCGCCAAGCACTTCCCCGGTCTGGGTGCGGCCGGGCGCGCCCAGGACACCGACCTCCGGCCGGTGACCCTGGGTCTTTCGCGGGCCGCGCTGCGGTCGACCGACGAGGCGCCGTACCGGGCGGCGATCGCCGCCGGGGTCAAGCTGGTCATGACCTCATGGGCGATCTACCCGGCGCTTGACCCCCGCCGTCCCGCGGGCCTGTCCGCCGCCGTGATCAGGGGTGAGCTACGGGGCCGGCTCGGCTTCCGCGGAGTGACGATCACCGACGGCATCGACGCCGGCGCCGTCACCCCCTACGGCGATCTCGCCCAGCGCGGCGTGCTCGCGGCCGCCGCCGGTGCCGACCTCATCCTGTGCGCCGCCGTCAACCCCGCCGCCAACACGCCGCAGAACGGAATCACGGTCATGCACGCCATCGCCGCGGCGCTGAGGGCGGGCACAATCTCCGCGGCCTCGGCGCGGGCCGCCGCCGCGCGGATCCTCGCCCTGCGCGGCCACCCGTAGCGACCGGCGTTCACAGCTGTGAGCGGACCGCCCCTCGCGGATACCCGGCGCTCAGGACGTTGACGTAATAGCCACCGGGGTCCTTCCAGATCGTCTTCGTCGTCGCCGGGCTCATCGTCGCGCAGCCCTGGTGGTGAAGATGCGGCCCGCCGGAGAGCGCGACGACGGTGCGCCCCGTCTTCCCCACAGCGCCGGACACGATGCCGGCGCCGGTGGCAGCGGTGAATCCGTGCAGGTGCGCGAAGCGCCAGCAGACGAGCGACGGCCCGTGGAAGGCGATGATCGCGAACCCGCGGCCCTGCGGGGCACCGCGCGCGGCTTCGGCGCGTCCGCTCAACGCGACCTTGTACATACGCGTGGGCCGCGACCGGACGACGGCGAGCGTGCCCGCCCCCGCCTGAGAGCTGGTTGTGCCGGTGCTACCGCTGCCGCAGGCGGCCACGCCGAGGCTGGCCACCGTCAGCGCTGTGAAGGTGAAGCGTTTGAGCATCATTGACCTGGGTGCACACGCCGTGCACCGCTGGCCACGCAGTGTCAGACAACCGCCTCAAGCCACCGTGAGTGACGAATGAGAGAGCGTTCACCAGCGGATGGGTGGTGTCATGGCGCACCGGGGCAGTACGTGCTGGTCCCGGACGGCAGCGGCGCGGTGGTGATGGTCTCTCCGGCGGTCACCGTCCCGTGGTGCACGAGCGCGTTGAGGTCCGATGTCCGGTGGTTGAGAAACGTGTTCAGGAACGCGATGACGCTGCGCGCGACCCCCGCCCGGGTGGCGCCGGGATCGAGATACGGTGGCTGGTGCTCCGCCCCGGCGATGTTGAGGTAGTACCGGGGCCGCGGCGCCTCGTCGTAGATCTGGGCGCTGCAGCCCGGGACATTGACCGTGTCGGCGCTGCCCTGCACCACCAGCAGCGGGACAGCTCCGGTCGCGTAGTACTCGCCGCCGAACGCGCTGAGCTCGGCACCGGAGAGGATGACGGCGGCCTTGACCTGCGGATCCCGGCAGCACGAGTTGTCGGCGACGGCCAGGCTCACGTCGCCGCCGTCGGAGTGGCCGATGATCGCCACGCGCGCGGGGTCGACCAGTCCGTGCAGCGGGCTGTGCCGATCACGACCGGCGGCGAGCAGCGCCGAGATCACGAAGCGCAGGTCGGCGGGGTGGTTGACGATGTCCTGCTCGTTGACGCCCTCCGGAGTCGCGGGGTCGGTCAGCGGGTACGTGGGATCGGCGACGACGTAGCCGGCCCGCGCCCACGCATCCAGAAGCCCCGAGTAGGCCTCGGCGGAGATGTCGTACCCCTGGGAGAAGACGACGAGCGGGAAGGGCCCGGACCCCGCCGCCGGAGCGGCGCCCGGATGGGCGCCGGCGTCAGCCGGGCCACGCGCTGGATAGCGCACCAGCGTCGGCAGGGTCCGGATCGGCGCACCGGAGCCGGCATGTCCGGTCGCGGTCGAGGTGGTCGCCGGCCGATCGAGCGTCAGCGACGTGACGCCGACCCGGTAGGGGGCCGACGCGGGTCGCGCGACCGGAGCCGTGCGGGCCGTGCTGGAGGATTGGGCGGACGTACTCGCCGAGGCGCTCGGCGCGGCATCCTGCGCCGGAGCCGTGGCGCTTCGTGGCCGGCCGCCCCCACCGCTGCCGGCGGCGATGGCAACGACGATGATGGCGACGAGCACCGTGAGCACCAGCAGCGCGGTCAGCCGGCGGCGTCGGTAGGTCCGCTGGGCCCGTCGCGACCGAGAGCGTTGCCGCGTCATCGCTGGCCTCCCCTACGCTGCCACCAGCGCCGTCCGACGGCCGCGGGCGCCCGGGCGGTGGATGAGCGGCCTCTCATGAAACGGCATGTGAGGTTCGTCTCATACGTGATTAAAGGCGGGTTCAGCCTTCTGTCGCACTCTGATTTGGCCGGTTGCATTTGTGACCTGGCGGGAAAGCTAGCCGCCAATGACAACTTTCACCCATCGACCTACCGCCTCGGACGGGCGCTCCGGCCCCCCGGAGACCGCGACGCATAGCGAGGCGCCCTCGGAGGCGGCGAGACGCCGCATGCCGGTGCAGACCGGCTCACGCCGCCTCACCCCGGCGCAGGCCATCGCGGTGGCTCGTGAGCGGTTGCTCTGGAACCGCCGGGCCGGGAACTGGGACAGCGAGGGATCGGCGGGGCTGACCAAGGTCGTCGACGCCGTCCTGGCCGCCTGCCGCCCCTCCCCGGAGATGGTCGCCGTCGACCTCGGCTGCGGATCCGGTCAGGTGACGATCCCGCTGGCCGCGAAGTCTGCTCGCGTGCTGGCCGTGGACGTCAGCGCCCCGTTCATCGATCGCCTCCAGGACAAGGCCGCCGACGCCGGCGTCGACAACATCCAGGCCCTGGTCAGTCCGATCGAGGCCCTGGAGCTGCCCGGCGAGAGCGTCGATCTCGTCGTGTCCAATTACGCCCTGCACCACCTGCGCGACGCCGACAAGGCGCGGTTGGTGGAGCACGCTTACGGATGGCTGCGCCCGGGCGGCCGCCTGGTCATCGGCGACATGATGTTCGGCCGCGGCGCCGAGGCGCAGGACAGGACGATCATCGCGGCCAAGGTCCGCGGCATGCTGAAACACGGTGTCGCCGGCTGGTGGCGCCTGGCCAAGAACGTCTGGCGCTTCACGCTCCGCGTGGGAGAGAAGCCGTTGCCGGCGAGCCGCTGGGAGGCGCTCGTGCGGACGACCGGCTTCACCGATGTGGCAATCCAGCGCGTCGTCGCCGAGGCCTGCGTGCTGACGGCGGTCAAGCCGGGATCGTAGGTGGGCGCCGTCCGGCCGGTGTCCCGCCACCGTCACCGGCCGCTCCCTGGACACCGAGTGAGGCGGTGTAGCCCGGAAGCACGATCCGGAACGCGGCGCCCCCACCGGCCGGGGATTGTGCGCTGATGGTCCCGCTGTGAGCTTCGACGATCGCCCGCGCGATCGCGAGCCCCAACCCGCTTCCGCCCCGGTCACGGGACCGCCCCTGTCCCAGGCGGTGAAATCGCTCAAAGATCCGCTCCAGCTCCGCCGGCGGGATCCCGGGCCCGTCGTCGGTGACGGTGATCTCCAGGCGATCGCCGAGTGCCCGGGCGCGCACGCTGATCCTCCCGCCGGCCGGGGTGTGCGTGACCGCGTTGCGGACCAGGTTGCGCAGCACCTGGGTGAGACGATCCGGATCGGCGACCACTGTGCCGGCGACCGAGGTCACCTCAAACCGGCGGTCGCCGAACAGCGGGAGGTCGCGCCGCAGATCCTCGAAGAAGCCGGACAGCTCGATCGGACGGGTCTCGATCAGCTGACCGGCCTCGGCGGAGGCGAGGGTCAGCATGTCGCCGACCAGGCGGTCGAGCTCGTCCAGGCGGCGCAGCATCACCGTCGTGCCCTCATGACGACGCTGTCCGTCGGTCTCCCGGTCCAGCATCTCAACCTGGGCCCGCAGCACGGTCAGCGGCGTTCGCAGCTCATGGGAGGCATCGGAGACGAAATCACGCTGCCGCCGGAACGCCCGTTCCAAGCGCTCCAGCATCCGGTCGAAGGCCTCCGCCAGCGCGCTGGTCTCGCCACGGCCGGGGAGTCGGCCGACGCGCATTGACAGGTCGCCGGCGTCGACGGCCAGCGCGACTCTCGCCATCCGCCGCAGAGGCGCGGCGATCAGCCCGGCGATGGCGACCCCGGCGGTGATCGCCAGGATGATGGCCGGCACTCCGACCACCGCGAACGTGCGCAGCAGACTCGACTGGGCCTGCGCGACCGGGCTGAGCGGGATCGCCACTCGAAACGTGCCCAGGCGCCGGCCGCCCTGGTCGACCGGCACCGTGAGGATGCGCATGCTCCCGGCCTCCGGCACGGACACCGTCCGCAGGCCCGGCTCCGAGGCGAGCAGCCCACGCTCCAGCGAGCCCCGCTCGTTGGCCACCACCTCGGCGTCGTTGCTGATGGTGTGCCCGGCCGCGGTCTGGACGACGACGATCTGGGATTCGGCGTGGTATCTCTGGGCGGCGACGAAGCGCTGCGCCGCCTGCTTGAGTGCGGCGGCGGTCGAAACACGCTGGCCCAGGGTGGCCTGCCACTCGTCCGCCTGGGTCCGGAGCTGAGCGTCGACCTGGCCGCGCAGCCGCGATCCGGTTCCGGCGTACAGCGCCACGAAGGTCACACCGATGGCCAGCATGGAGACGAGCGCGATCGCCGCCGCCACCTGGGCCCGCAGCCCGCCCCGGGGCAGACGGTCACGCACGGGGGACGCGCAACCGGTAACCGACGTTGCGCACCGTCTCGATGGGATCAGGCCCACGGCCGTCGCCGAGCTTGCGACGCAGGTAGCCGATGTAGACCTCCAGCACCTTGGTACCCGGGTCGAAGTCGAACCCCCAGACCGCGTTGAGAATCTGCTCGCGCGAGAGCACCTGATCCGGGTGGCGCATCAGATAGACGAGCAGATCGAACTCCCGGGCCGTCAGGGTCACCTCGTGGCCGTTGCGTAGGACGCGGCGGCTGCGCAGATCCGTCGTGATGCCGCCCGCCTCCAGGACGGCCGCCTCGTGCTGGTGGGGCGAACGCAGCTGCGCGCGCACGCGCGCCAGCAACTCGTCCAGCGAGAATGGCTTGGTCACGTAGTCGTTGGCGCCCTGGTCGAGAGCCCGCACCTTCTGCTCGACCGCCGCGCGGGCGGTGAGCACGATGACCGGCAGCTCCGGCAGGCGGGCGCGAATCGCGCCCAGCACCTCCAGCCCGTCGCGCCCGGGGAGCGTCAGGTCGAGCAGGACGAGGCCGTAGTCGCCGGTCAGCGCCGCCGCCTCGCCTGACGGACCATCGTGACGCACGGTGACGGCGTAACCGTCTCGCTTCAGGCTCTGCTCGATGAAGCCGGCCAGCGTGTGCTCATCTTCGACCACCAGGACACGCATCCTGACGCCGACTGTAGGCCGCGCACACGGTCCGCGACACCGTGGTAAGCCGCTTTTGAACCGGCCCTTACCCGCGTCTTGACCACCGGTCGCATGCTGATCGACATCAACCAACCCGCGCTCGTGAGAGCGCACCCGCCGGAGGCACACCATGACCAAGCGCAACATCGCCATCCTCACCTCGGTCGCCGCCCTGTCGTTTGCGGCCGCCCCCATCGCGTCGGCCGCATCGAGCACGCACACCGCCGGTAGCCGGGACCGTATCCACGATGTCCGTTCCGACCGGGCGGGCGCCAGCCGCTCCCGTGACGTCAAGAGCGTGGACCGCACGCGTGGCACGTTGAGCCGGGATCTGAGAATCGACCGCTGAGACTCGCGCGCGCCCGGAGGCGGGCGGGAGCCCCACCCGTCCGCCTCCGTGGTTTCCCGGCCGCGGTCCGCCTCCGTGGTTTCCCGGCCGCGGTCTGCGGCCACGATGTGTTGGAACGCGGGCTGCTGCCCGTCACGCTGGCAGGTGAATGTTGGCCAATGACAGCGCGCCGCCGCATCGCATCCGGCCTCGGAGTCGCCGCTGGGTGGCGGTGGCCGGCGTGTTACTCGGCGGGCTCGTCGCCATCTCGGTCGGCGCGCTGGTGCTCACCACGCAAGGCCGGCAGACAGCAGCCCCAAGCGCCTCAGTCCCGGCTCCGACTCCGGCCCAGACGACCCCGCTGAGCCAGGCCGAGCTGACGCTGGCTCCGGCCGGCCGGCCGACCGTCGTGCCGCGGGCGTTCCTCGGCATCTCCACCGAGTACTGGACCGTTCCCGTCTGGGCGCGTCATCTGCCCCAGCTGACGCGGGTCCTGGCGATGCTGCGCGTCGACGCTCCGCTACGGCTGCGCATCGGCGGGGACTCGGCTGATCACTCGTTCTGGGCTCCGACCCGGGAGCTCCCGGAGTGGATCTTCGAGCTGACGCCCTCGTGGCTGACGCAGGTCAGCGACATCGTCCGTCGCACGCACGTCGGGCTGATCCTCGACCTCAACCTCGTGACCTCGAGCCCTCAGCAGGCGGTCCACTGGGCCAGGACGGCGGAGGCGAAGCTTCCGCCGGGAAGCATCCAGGCGTTCGAGATCGGCAACGAGCCGGACATCTACAACCGGAGCTCCTGGCAGCACGTCACCGGAACCGCCGGAGCCCCGTCCCTGCCGGCCACGATCACCGCGGCGTCCTACGCCCGCGCGTATGTCATCTACGCGCACGCACTGGCCCAGGCCGCTCCCGGGGTTCCGCTGCTGGCGCCCGCGCTCGCCGAGCCGCAGAAGAACCTCTCCTGGATCGCCGCTCTCCTGCACGGGCCCCATCCCGGCCTGAAGGGCGTGACCGCGCACCGTTACCCCTACTCGGAATGCACGCACCGCCCCGCCTCGCCCACCTTTCCCACGATCGCGCACGTCCTCAGCGAGAACGCGACGGCGGGCATGGCTCGCACGGCGGTCAAGGTCGAGCGCATCAGCGACCGGGCGCGGCTTCCACTCTGGCTGACCGAGATCAACTCGGTCACGTGCGGCGGAACCCGCGGCGTCAGCAACACCTTCGCGACCGCCCTCTGGGCTCCGGATGCGCTGCTGGAGCTCGTCCGGGCAGGTGTCGAGTCAGCCAGCGTCCACGTCCGCCACAACGCGATCAACATGGCCTTCTCACTGACCGCGAGCGGCCTCGTCGCCCACCCCCTCCTGTACGGCATGGTCCTGTTTGCGAGAACGGTGGGGCCGGGCGCGCAGCTCGTGCCGACGCGCCTGACGGCGCCGGCTTCGCAGCACCTGAAGGCGTGGGTGGTGCGCGTGCGCGGCAATCTCCTCCACGTACTCCTCATCGACAAGGGACGCCGGCCGGTGGTCGTCCGGATGGGCCTTCCGGTCACCGGCAGCGGCACGGTTCAGCGCCTGGTCGCGCCCTCGGTCCGGTCGACGTCACGGGTGACGCTAAACGGACAGTGGCTCGACGCCAGCGCCCGCTGGCAGGGGACCCGCAGCACCGAATCGATCGCCCCCGGCCCGCAGGGCTACGTCGTGACCGTCCCGGGCTACAGCGCGGCCCTGGTCACCCTCAGGCTCAGCGGCCACTGATTGGCATCGCGTCGCTCGCGGTGTGTCAACCGGGCGGGGCCGTCCGCGTGCGGTAAGCATGGATCCGCGCAGGTGTACAGGTCCGGTCACCGCGCGCCGAGAAAGAGACGGGAGCCCGCGACATGGGGGCGAAGGTCGCGGGCTCCCACACACCGGGCAGGAAACTGGATCAATGCCTCCCCCGGCCGCGCAGCGGATGAAAAAAGGCCCACCGTGCGCACGTTCTTATGTAACGAACGCCCCTGCCGCCGCTCCGCGGCGTATAAATCGGTGCGCAACCAGGGACAGTGGGGAAAGGGTTGGGAGCCCGCGACCAAGTAGGGGATACTGGGGTCGCGGGCTCCCAAGATAGGCGCGCAAAGGGGCATAGCGCACGCCTGCGAAGCATCCATGCCTGCGGCCAATATAGACCTCAGGCTGTGAATGACACAAGCCGGCCGGCCAACCGTGTCACACAGAAAGATTGGTTGATGCGTGTACAGTGAGGATGGGCCGGATGCCCATTTTTGATCGACGATCAAACCTCAGGCGTCAGTGTCGTATCGTCGTCGGCGCCGGGCGCCGGCGTGACTGTCACAGACAGGCATGGGGACCGCGCCTCAGTGCGCGGGGACGGGGTCGGCCCGGGCCGGTTCAGGGCATACGCGATCGCCTGGCTGACGCTCATCCTCCGTCCCTCCTCCCAGGCTCGGCGAGCCTGGACTGCGCCGAGAGCCTGCTCGGCCTCGGCCCGCACAGCCTCGCCCCGGCGCCTCAGCCACGGCGGAGGTATGCCGCCGCCGCTCTCCCGCACCGATGCGCACGCCCCCACCAGGCGAGCGGCCCGACGTGGGTCACACGGCAGCGAGAGCCGCGCGAGCGCTTCGATCGCGGTGCCGCGGACCGGGCCAAGAGCCGGAGTCCGCACCACGCGACCCAGGTGGGCCTCCGCCAGATCGGGATTGCCATGCGCGATCTCCGCCCAACCGAGGAAGACGCGGGCGAAGCCCTCGCCCCACACATCCTCGAGCTCGTCGGCGATCGCGAGTGCCCGCCCCAGCGCGTCCTGACCCTCGACCATGGTCTGGGGATGCTGGGTCAGCGCGCCGCCCAGGAACACCAGCGACCGGCAGATCCCGACGCGGTCGCCGACCTGCTCGTGCATCTCGAGGCTCCGTCGCGCTGCCACGGGACTCGGCGGATCGCCGTTGAGCTCGAGGAAGCCGAGCCACAGCCAGGCCCAGGCCTCACCCGATGCGTCCCCTAGCGCGCTCGCCAAGGCGAGACTCTCGTCGATCAGTCCCCGCGCGGTGGCATGGTCCTGTTGCAGGCTCGCCAGACCGGCGGCGCTGTTGAGTGCGCGGATGCGCTCGCGCGACGGATCACAGGCGGTTGCCAAGGCCCGTTTGAGCCAGCGGCGGCCCTCAGTGATCCGTCCGGCCAACCAGAGCTGCCCCACCGCACCGGCGAGTCGGAGCATCCCGTTCGCATCTGCCCTCCCCGCAAAGCCGAGCGCGGCGCGGATGTTGTCCTGGTGAGCGAGGCTGGTCTCGAGCTCCGCATTCAGGCCCGTGCTCTCGCGCCGCTCGTGAGCACGCTCCGCAAGCTCGAGAAAGTGATCGAAGTGGCGGCGGCCGAGGGACTCCCGCTCGCCGGCGGCGCGCAGCTGCTGGCCGGCGTACGCGCGCAGCGTTTCGAGCATGCCGTAGCGCGTGCTCCCGGAGAGCTTTGAGTCGGCGGCGACGACCGACTTGGCCACCAGCTCACTCAGTGCGTCGCAAACCTCGTGTCCCGGCAGCGACCCGCCGGAGCACACCTGCTCGGCGTCACCCAGCGTCCATCCCCCGGCGAACACCGAGAGGCGCCGAAACAGGACGCGTTCGCGCTCGCTCAGGAGGTCGTGGCTCCAGTCGATGGTCGCCTGGAGCGTCTGATGGCGGGGCAGCGCGTCGCGCGTGCCGCCGGTCAGGAGCCGGAACCGGTCATCGAGGCGCTGCAGGATGTCCTGGGGGTTGAGCGCCCGGGTCCGCGCCGCCGCCAGCTCAATCGCCAGCGGAATGCCGTCGAGCCGGCGGCAGATCTGTGCGACCACGAGCGCGTCGTCTGAAACCAGTGTGAATCCGAGTCTGACCGCACCCGCGCGTTCGGCGAAGAGCCGGACTGCTGCGCACCGGCCGATCTCTTCAGGCGACGCCTCCGGGTCGCTCGGAACCGCCAGTCCGGGCACGGGCCAGGCCACCTCGCCGGCGACGCCGAGCGGCTGTCGGCTGGTGCTCAAGATCCGCAGTCGCTCACAGCTGCTGAGAAGTGCATGGGCGAGCGCAGCGCACGCATCGACCAGGTGCTCGCAGTTGTCGAGCACGATCAGGAGCTGTGACTTGCGAAGCGAGCGCTGAAGCGCATCGATGAGCGTTCCCGCTTGCGCGCGGATCCCGACGGCCGCGGCCACCGCGCTGGCCACCAACAAGGGATCGGACAGCGGCGCGAGCTCAACCAGCCACACCCCGTCCGGAAAATGCGCCAGGGTCTGGCGGGCGGCTTGCAGGGCCAGGCGTGTCTTGCCGGAGCCGCCCGGGCCGGTCAGCGTCAGCAGGCGCTGCTGGTCAAGCATGGTGAGGATCTCCGTGAGCTCGTCCTCGCGGCCGATGAACGACGTGAGCTCCAACGGCAGGTTGTGGCGGGGGCCCCCGGCCGGCTCGGTGGCGAACGCAGCGGGGGCCATCCCCCAGGCCGGCGACTCCAGCGCTCGGTCCTGCCGGAGGATCTGCTCAAGGACCTGCCGCAGAGCGGGCCCGGGGTCCATCCCCAGCTCCTCAGCGAGAGCGCTTCGCGTTGACTGAAAGACCGCGCTGGCCTCCGCCTGGCGCCCGCACCGGTACAGCGCCAGCATCAGCAGGCCCGCCAGGCGCTCGCGAAGGGGATGCTCGGCGACCCAGCGTTCGAGCTCGGCGACGACATCGGCATGCCTGCCCTCCGCCAGTTCGCATTCCAGACAGTCCTCGACCGCTCCCAGGCGGACCTCCTCGAGCCGGGCCGCGTGAGCGCCGGCAAAGGGCTCGTAGCGGAACTCGACGAGGGCCGGGCCGTGCCACAGGCCAAGCGCCTCGCGGAAGCGGCCGACGGCGCCCGCGGGGTTCGGCGCCATCGCCACCCGGGCCTCGCTGACCAGACGCTCAAACCGGACGAGATCGAGCTGATGGCCTTCGAGGCGCACGACATACCCCGGGCCTCGCGTCACCAGCAGCCGGTCGGCGTCAGGCTTGGGGCGGTCTGGCTGCAGCATGCGGCGGAGAGCGCTCACGTGGGCCTGGAGCGCATTACGGGCGCCCGCCGGGGGGCGCTCTCCCCACAGCCCATCGATCAGCTCGTCGGTGGAGACGATCCGGTCGGCGTTGAGGAGCAGCATCGCCAGCAACGCTCGTGGCTTCGCGCCGCGGACGGGCAGCGGCAGTCCGCCACGCCACACCTCGAGCGGACCCAGAAGGCGAAACTCGAACCCTGACTCCCTCACCCCGGTCCCGCGTCAAAGCGTACCGCCCTGACGCGCGCTGAACCGCGGATTCAGCCGGACTTCAGTGCGCCCTCAGCGCCGGGCCGGACCATCCGGGACGTTCACGATCCGGGCTGAAGGAGGCCATGATGTCGACTCACAACGACGTGCCCGTGATCATCGTCGGCGCCGGTCCCACCGGGGTGCTGCTCGCGATCGAGCTGGCGCGGCGGGGTGTTGAGGTCCGCGTGCTCGACAAGCACCATGAGCGGTCGCGGGAAACCCGGGCGATCGGCATCCACGCCAGAACGCTCGAGGTCTTCCGTCAGCTGGGAATCGTCGACGAGTTCCTGGCACTGGGGCACCGGGTGGCCGGATTCTCAGTTCACACCTCCGGGCGGCGACCCGTCCACGCCCGGTTTGGAGTCATCGATTCCCCGTACCGGTTCCTCCTGACGTTGAGCCAGGCGGAGACCCAGCGGATCCTCGACCGTAAGCTCAAGCAGCTGGGGGTGGCGATCGAGCGGGGGGTTGAGGTCGTCGCCGTCGAGCGGGACGCCGGCGGCGCCGCACTGGCGATGCAGACCACCGGCGAGCCCCCGACGCGGACCGTCACCGCCGACTGGCTGGTTGGCTGCGACGGCGCTCGGAGCATCGTCCGACATAGCCTTGGGGTGCCGTTCGAGGGGGACGACTACTCGCAGGACTGGCTGATGACCGAGGTCCGCGTCGACCCGCCGCTGCGCCGCGACCAGTTCCACGTGTTCGCGTCGACGCCATCGGTGCTGGCGGCCTTCCCCCTGCCGGGCGGCCGGTGGCGCGTGTTCGTGCCGCAGGTGGGCGGGCGCGCCGTCGCCGAGCGCGCGGCACCGAGCGCCGAAGAGATCGACCGGCTCGTGGCGGAGCGTGGACCGGCCGGGCTGCGGATCTCGGACCCCACCTTGCTGGCGGCATTTCGCTGCTACCGCCGCCACACCAAGGTCATGCGCGCAGGACGCGTCTTGGTCGCCGGCGATGCCGCCCATGTTCACAGCCCGGCCGGGGGCCAGGGCATGAACACAGGTATCCAGGATGCGTTCAATCTGGGCTGGAAGCTGGCCCTGGTCGCCGAAGGTCGGAGCCATTGCGACCTCCTCGACAGCTACCAGGCCGAGCGAGTGCCGATCGCCGAGGGCGTGCTCGCGCTCACGCACGGACTGGTGAAGACGTTCAGTTTGGCCTCACCGCCCGGGCGCTGGCTGCGCGACCGGGCTCTGCCGGCGGCCATGGCCATCCCCAGCGTCGAGGCGCGGTACATGAACCGCCTGGCTCAGGTGTCCCACAACTACACCGCCAGCCCGCTCCGCTCCGTGAGCGTGCGGTCGCGGACCGCGGCCGTCGCTCCGGGGAAGCGCCTCCCCCATGTCGACGGTCTGCTGCTCGAGGGCCGGCCGGTCGCAGTCCTGGACCTCGTCCGCTCCACCGGTCACACCCTGCTGGTCCTGACCGGACGCCGGAGTGACCAGGCGGCGGTGCGGGCAGCCGTCGCGCGGTTCGGTCGCCGGGACGGGATCGTGCGCACCGTCATCGTCAGCAGTGGTGGTGAGAGCACCGCTCCCGCCGAGGTGGCTGACCCCGGTCTGCGCGCGCACCGCCGGTACCGCGCTCTGGGAGGCCGGCTCCTGCTGGTTCGCCCTGACGGATACCTTGCCGGGCAGGCGCCGCTGCGTCGCCCGGACGCCCTGGAGGCTTACATGGGGCGTCTGACCTCGGCCGGCCGGGATCCGGCGGAGGCACCGACGACGACGCCGAGAGCGAGCTCGGTCATCTGAGCCGGCAGAGCCAGTTCCGCCGGACGGACTCGCCTGCCGACGCAAAGAAAGCCCCCGGCCGGTTCCCACGGCCGGGGGCTTTCGGAGAGGAGGAGAAGTACTGCATTTGGACGCTGCCGCCTGGGAGACTCACATGCGGCAGCTACCTCAGTCATCGGCCGCTGGGCCCGAAGCTTTAGCAATTCGTCAGCGTGACCGGCCGGTGCCTGCCAGACGTAAGCCGAACGTGGATCGCGTCACGCGGCTGCCCACCGCTCCGACACACAGCCACCCCCGCGATGGGCGAAGGGGGCGCCGGTTTACATATGAAGCGCGGCCCGCGTATGACCGGGCGTGGCGCGTCGTTCGCGCTCGCGCTTGGGTGGAAGCCCGCGCCGGTCGCACGGCGCGGGCTTCCGGGCGCGCGCCAAGGGGCGTAGCTGACGCGCGCGCAGCGCGTCCGTGCAGGACTGGGCCTACCCCGCCCACGCTCACACCGGAACTCTGACCATGGGGCGGCAGGCCGGCAGACCGGCAGACCCGGCAGGCCGACCTGCACCCTCGCAAGAAGCGCGGCAGAGCGGCCGTTGTTCATACGGACGCGCTGCCGAACGCACGGGGTCGCGTCTCATGCGACACGGGAGCCCGTCGCCACCGGCGCGGGCTCCCGAACCCGCAGCGGCGCTCCGCGGGCTCAGGCGAGCCGCGGTTCCCGCGGGAGGGACGGGAGCCCGTGACCCGCGTAAGGGGGTTTGGGTCACGGGCTCCCAATTCGTACGCATGCCGTGGGGGCGCACGGCATAGGTGGGCGTGCCTCCATGCACAATCCGTACTGACGGTGGGGTTCGCCGCATGCACGGCCGATCCTGCTTTGGGCCACGACGCGTCGAGCGCCGCTGGCGCAACACGACGAACAGGATCCTGGCTTGGGTCGGCGTCGGTGCTTGGGACGGCTGAGTTGACCTGAGGCGGCACCACCGCGATGATCGGCCATCGTGGGGAGCTTGCGGAGGAGGTGCCTGCTCGTTGGAGGGGTAGCGCTGCTCGCAGGTTCAACGCCGATCAGCGCGCTGGCTGCGCCCGGTGCGCGGTCCATCCGCCGGCCGTCCCGTCAGGTCAACGTGACCATGACCGGGTCCTTGGCGGTTTCCTGGAGCAGCGACCCGGCGCGCGGCTGCGCCGCCGTCGGCCTGTGCGGCGTGACCGGGTCGATGGAGATGCTGCCAGGCGGTACGACCGGAACGTCCGGGGGTCCTGCGCCACTGGAGCCGCAGGATCAGACAGCGACGATACGAGAGGTGACACGGGGCGCCGACGGGTCGGTGGTGTCGACGTGCGCCGACGTCGCGCCGGTCGACTTCACGCTGAGCATCCGCCATACCCCGCAGGGGTTGCGTGCCGTCGTTCCCGGTGGCGGCGCTTTCCTGCCACCGTCGTCCGGGCCGTGCGCTGGGCCAACTCCTTCGGACCTGGTACGACTCACGCTGTCGGCGCGCCGGTTCGGTGCCCACAGCTACGACCTATCGGGCACGACGAGCTTCTCGGCTGGCCCGTTCGATGTCGTCGCCGATTCCACGTTGCGGGCGCTGGTGGCGTACGGCAACTCGATCCCGGGCGGTGGACCGCTTGGCGCGATCTTCGGCAGCGGCAGCGTCATTGGATCCGGTCCCGGACTCACACAGCCCGCGCGCACGCGCCCTGCTCTCCAGGAGACGGCCGATGTCCAGTACCGGATCCAGGCTGTGGGGGGGTCGCTCAGCACCACCTTCTCCGGGCTGCCGGCACCGCTCTGCGCGCCGCTCGGAGCCTGCGGGGACAGCGGACGGTTGGTCGAGAGCATCGCGGCCGACGGATCGCTCAGCTTCTCGGCGGCCCGGATCGTGCCGCGGCCAGTGAGCGCGGCCGCCGCATTGCGCGACCTGCGCAGCGGGCGGATGCGCCTGAACGGCTTCCTGGGTGTCTCGCCAGCCCGCGAGGCGGTCAGCGAGACGCTTGCGCAGAGGGACGGTACGACGTGCACCGGCAGTGGCTCCGCCGGGCGGTTCGACTTTGAGGTGGCGGTCCGTCGCCGCGGCGACCAACTCCAGCTCACCTCGCCGGGAGGGGCGTTCGGCGTGGACCCGCTGCGGACCCGCTGTCCGGGGCCTTCGGCCGCCGACGTGCTCGGCAACCGCTCTGAGATCCTCGCCGCCGCCCCGCTGGCACCGAGCGAGCTCGGCCGCCGGCACCTGACACTGTCACTCTCCGCCGCCGGCACCTTCTCAGGTCTCAGCTGGTCCGGGCGCCGTGGAGGGACGATCGTCCTGATGCTCACCCGGGTACGCGAGCGTGCGGGCACGCATCGGGTTCGGCTCGTTCTCGGTGAGCCGGGGGTGACGCTGCCGTGAGGCGCAGCGGCATCGGCGAACCAGAAGTGACACTGCTGTGAGACGCGTCTGCATCGCTGCGCTGGTGATGGCCGCGGCAGTGATGGCACCGGCGACCCCGGGCGCACAGGCACAGTCGTTCTTTTCCCTCGGCGGCGGCCGACCGACCACCCCGGAGACGGTCCCGGTCCGGATGTCCGGGCGGATCATCGTCCAGTTCCACGGCGACACCGCTGCCGGCTGCGCCATCCACGGGCTGTGTGGGTACAGCGGCACGGTCTCCTGGACCGCTCCCCAAAACGCCGATCTCACCATTGAAAGCAGCCGCATCGGCGGCCGGACCCACCACACGTTTGCCCTGTTCCCCCAGGCCTCGGGGCCAGGAGCGCCGAGCGGCGGCATCACCAGCGCCGAGGTGACCCGGACATCCCTCCCCGGGCAGAGCATGGGCACCACCTGCGCCGACGCCACGCCGACGCAGGACGCGTTCGTACTGGCCGCGCCCGGCGGGGAGGTGCAATTCGGCCTGGCCCAGGCATCGCCGTCGCTGCTCGCCACCCGCTGCGCCGGCCCGCGCGATGCCGTGATCCTCCCCCTGTTGCCGTCACCACGGTTCTCGGTCACCACGGTCCGCCGCGGACGGTTGACGGTGGCGCTCACCGGATCGCGCAGCTTCGCCGCCGACGGCTTCGCCGGGACGGTCGTCTCGGACGTGGTCATCCGCCTGGGGCGACCCGGCCGGCCGACGCGGGTGAGGAGCGCCCCAGCCACTGGCGCCCCGCGGTCCGCGCTGCGTGTGCGCCTGCGCGCGACCCTCGTCGGGTCTGTGGTGGAGCATGTGGCCGCCGACCCGGATCCGGGCGTCTGCGCGCCGCTCGGCGCGTGCGGCGCCATCGGCACGCTGACGATACGTCCGCGGCCGACGGACGCCCCGGCGGAGGTCGAAGCCGTCGGGCCGGCCGGCCGGCCCGGCCCTGGGCTCAACTCGGTGACCCGGACTGGTGCTGGCCGTGCGGGCCGAATCTCGGTGTTCGGAACCGCGCCGTGGTCGCCCGGCGGCACCGTCGACGCAACCATCGCCCAGGGCCTGGACCAGTGCAGCGACTCCGCGCCTTGGACGGGCGGCCTCCTCACGCTGGGGGCGGTACACGGCCGCTTGATTGCCGCCTACTCAGGGACCGGCTATCTGAGTGGCCTCCCCTCGCCGACCGGGTGCCCGGGACCGGGAGGCGTCAGCACGAGCACCGCGCTCGCGGAGGGCACCGTTCCGCTGAGCCGGCTGGCGCGACGCCGCGTCACGATCCGGCTGACCACGGGGACCGGTTTCCATGACTACGGCTACCGCATCCGTACCACCGCCGACCTGACGCTGACGCTGATCCGGGTCAGCACGCAGGCGATCGCCATTCCGCCCTTCTAGCCCCCGCCACTCAAGTTCGGTCGGACGGCGGGCATTTCCCCGGCGAACAAGCCCCAGACGCGATCGCCCGGTTTGCGACGCTTCACACGGGGTAGCCCGTGGCCGCACTTGTGACAGGGATCATGCCGGAAAGGGGCCACATGCCTTCACACAGCCAAACCACGTTCTCCGCCACGCTGCGACGCCTGCTCGCAGACCGCCTCAAGGTCGCAGCCGCGGCGCCCCGCACGCGCCGCCAGGCCGACGGTGGTCGTCGGCGAACTCCATCGGCGACGGCAATGCGCCACGAGCTGGACTCCTTCCGTCGAGCGCAGGGCGCCGCCTACTGGCATCACGACCGCCGCGCTGGCTGATGCCGGGGCGCCTGACACGCGTCGCCGGGCGCTCATCGGCAGTTGACAGGGTCAGACATTGTGACGGTGGGCATGGTGGCTTCTTCCTGACCATCTAGCATGTGAGGCCTGCCGGTCGCCACAGGCATGCAGAGAGTTGCGCCCCAATCTTTGGTTTCGAGCAGATTCAGCGGGAAGAAGGGTCTTGCGGCGATAAGTGCGTGGGGGCCCGTTGACCAGGTAGGGGCAACACCTGTCGCGGGTCCCCACGCGCAACACGAGCCGCGCAAAGAAGGCCCACGACGGGACACGGCGCGCGCGCCGACGCTGGACTGGGGGGCCTGGGGGTCGCGCTTGCTGTCGATGCCATTCGGGGCTTGCAGCCGTCACCCCAAACCGCTGCACGCTCCGCGGCCCAACTTCTGTTGTAGACCGGTCGTGAGCTAGACGTAAGGCTGACCGCGCGGGCCCGTGCCCGTCGTTCGGCGCGACAGTCCGCGGCGCTGCGCCGCATGAGCGCACGGCCCTCGGTGCTCGCGACGAAGGCCTGGGGATCGTCGATCGATGCCCCAGTGCGGAGGTACAGCGCGAGGCCCACGAGCGCGAGGTCCCAGCCAACTCCGACCGCTCCGGGCCCGGAGGTGGCCCAATGGTCGTCGTCGCCGACGACGTGGCGCAGCAGAAGCTCCGTGGCGCCTCGCGCCGGCGTGAGGTCGAGGGTCACGAGGCTGGTGTCGCCGCCGAACTCCCAGGTGACGGCGAGTCGACGCGGCGGTTCGCAAGCGGTGATCTCGCCGCCGGCGCTGCCCTCAAGCTGGAACCGTCCGCCGAGCCCTAGGTCGCAGGTGATGGGCAGGAACCAGCGCGGGATACGCTCGGGCCTGGCCGGCTTCATGCGCCGCACCAACTGTGGCCCAGCAGGTTCCGCTCATGTCCGAGAGTGGCCGCGACCGGTGCCAGGCCGGAAGTCGCGGGGTCACATACGCACGGTCACGCCGCCGGCACCGGAACCACGCCGCGGCCCAAAGTTGCACGTGGTCGCCGCCTGCTTGAACGCCGGCGACGACATGTCGATCGAGCTGGGGATCGCGAGGAGGTACCCGCCGTGGCCGATGATCGCGTTGTAGCCGGTTAGGCTGGACGGCGGCGATCCGGTCTTCGGGTCAGGGAAGCTCGAGATGCCATGCCGCCGCATGCACTCCGAGATCCGGAGCAGCTGATCATGCGCCTGCGCCGATGGGGCTCCCGAGCCCGGACCGCCGCCCGGCAGCAGGTGCTGACAGGACGTCTGGGCCGACTGGAACGCGGGCGATTGCGGGTTGATCCCTGAGCTCGAGCCGAGGATCTGGATGCCGTTGCCACCGACTGTCGGGTCGGGGAAGTTCGGCACCCCGTGCGAGCGCATGCAGTTGGCGAACTCAAGCGCCCCGGCCTTCTTGCTTTGCGCCGTCGGGCCGCGGCTGCTGTTGGTCGGGCTGGAGGAGCCGCAGGCAGCGATCGCCACCGCGCAGCTGACTGCCGCGACCGCGATCGCATGGCCGCGACGGTGTCTGCTCCCTGCTCTGCTGGTGCTCGCGCTGCGTAACATCGTGGGGCGTTCCCATCAGGCTCGAGTGGGTCCCAAGGGGTGTACGGCCGGCCAGATAACACCGCGGTAACGCTGTTATGCCGTCGTTAGGCACGCTGGAACTCGTGTGGGGGCATCGGGCTATAGCCCGCCGAGCAGGGCGCGGAGCGCGTCGGTGTAGATATCCAGTGCTGCGCGGCCCTGGCGGGTGAGTGCGATCGAGGTGCGCGATGCTCTCCCGTTGCCGGTCGTTTCGCTGGTCAGGTAGTTGGCGTCCTCGAGTTTGCGCAGGTGGGTGATCAGGTTGCCCGGGGTCAGATCGAGCATGTCCTGGAGCCGGGTGAAGGACAGCGTGTCACCCTGCGGGAGCGCGGCCAGCGTCGCGACGATTCGCAGTCGCGCCGGGGCGTGGATCACCGGGTCCAGCGCGTCCGTTTCCATCGGTGCCTCCTTACGAGTGGCCAAGCCGCGTGCCGGTCACGGCGGCGTATCCAACCACAGCGAGGAACAGGCCGATCCCGGCAGTCAGCCACGCGGCGCTTGGGCCCACGAACAGGGCCACGATGCCGGCGGTGACGACTGTGAGCGCGGCGCCGAACTGAGGCCAATCGGATTTGCTGGCGGCGATCCCCAGCACGGTCGTGCCGACGATGATCAGCGGCGCCGCGGCCGGGATCACGCCGTAGACGATCGCGCGGCTGGCGCCATAGTGCTTCATCGCGCCCTGAATCACAGGGCTGCCGAGGTACGAGATGAGGATCGCCACGCCCTCGACCTGGCGCTGCCTCACCGAGGGTCCGCTGACGCCGGCGCTCGCGCGTTGGTAGACCTTCGCGGACAAGCCAATCGAGATGGCGACCACCGCATATATGAGCACGACGGCGCCTGCGCTCGGACCGCTGTACGGATGCTGGCCGCGCGTCGAGAGCCACAGCGCGCCGTAGCCGAGGAGGATGACCGCGCCCATGAACACGGTGATCCACGGCGGGCTGAAATTGAACTGGCGCTTCGCATCCCGCCTGGTCTGAGCGAGCAGCCTGGCCGCCTCACGGGGATCGAGCCCGTCGTCGTCGTTGCCTGCTGTGGTCTGATCGATGTCGTGTGTTCCTTGCATGGTGCTGCTCCCTCTGTTTTCTTTGTGCCGCAAAGTCAACTATACTTTGCGGATCAAAGTCAAGGGCCGGGTCCGCCTTGACGCTTCGGTGTCGACCCGTTGCGCGTTGTTGCCCGCGCCGCCCGGCGGCTCCTGATGGCGCTCATAGCCGACGTGATCGGTCAGCTCGACCTCCAGCGCCCGTTCCACCAGCCGCTTCGTCAACTGGGCCAACACGCCGCCGGGACCGACGATCTCCTCCTCAGTCCGAGCTCTGGCCAGCAGCTCGTCAACGACCTCATCCGCCAACTGGCGACGGATGTCATCCGGCACGTTGTCCAGGATCCCAGACGGGGTCGCCGCCGGCTCGCCTGGCGGCTCGCCGGCGGCTCCTCCGGTTTGAAGACCTCTCGCTCGATCAAGAGACCTCTCCTTTGTCGTTGACGGCATGACGCTTCCTTTCGATCATGCCTACACAGATCCTCGGACACCCCCGTTCGCGAAAGCGGGAGCAAGGATTCGCTGAGCGATCCCTGGCGGCACTCGGGCATCGAGTTGGCGCTAGGGCCGCATCCCCGCTCGGTTGGCTGACGTGTGGGTCTGGTGTGTGGAGCGGCGCCCTTGTGAGGGTGGCGGTTCGGGCGGCGTCGGCTCCGTCAGTCTGCGCCTGGCCGGAACACGAGTATGAGCACGCGGAGTGCGAGGATGCCGGCGAAGACGAGCAGGCAGTAGCCGATGAACGCGTACAGGGTGATCGAGTGCGTGACGCGCGGGCCTCCGTGCAGGCCGAGCATCAGCACGGACATGACGCCGAGGGTTGCGGCCAGGAAGGTGAGCACGAGTTGGTGCACGAGCCCGGTCAGGTAGCGGCGGTCGCGCTCATCGGCGAGTAGCCGGATGTTGAGCCCGAGACGCCCGTGCTCGAGTGAGCCGGTGATCCGGTCCAGGCGCCGCGGTAGGCGGCGCAGCATCGGCACGAGCGAGATCAGCTCGTCGGTGGCGCTCTTGCGCAGCGCGGCCGGGCTCAGCTGCTCGGCGAGATAGGCGGTCGTGAAGAGACGGGCCTGGATCAAGATGTCGAAGCCGGGCGCGAGCTGCGTGAGCGTGCCCTCGACTGTCGCCAGTGCGCGGAGCGCGCCTGCGACCGCCGTGGGCGACGGATGAGGCGCCCTTCCCGCGCGGAGCGGGTCGCTGGCTGGTGGCCGTGCGGGTACTCGTCGCGCGAGGAAACCGGGGCAGGTCCGACTTGGCGGCCACGCGGCGCGAGATGCCCAGGTCGGCCGTGGACCCGGGCAACCGCTAGCTTTCGCGAGGGCGTCCCCCACCGATGATTTCTCGTCGATTCGGTGGTCTTGGTTCACATGACACCAACCACATGCCACATGTCCATCTCTCTCGACGGCTTCGTCGCCGGCCCCGATCAGAGCCGCGACAACCCGCTCGGCGTCGGCGGCCTGGAGCTCCACCACTGGCACCTGGACGAGTCCATCCATGAAGCCGACGCCCGCGTGCGCGACGAGCTCATGAAGCCCTGCGGAGCGTACGTGATGGGCCGCAACATGTTTGGCCCGGTTCGGGGCCCGTGGGACGTGAACTGGCGCGGGTGGTGGGGCGACGAGCCGCCCTATCACGCTCCTGTGTTCGTTCTCACCCACTACCCGCACGACCCGATCGCGATGGAGGGCGGGACGACGTTCCACTTCATCACCGAAGGCTTCGATGTCGCCTTTGAGCGCGCGGACGCGGCGGCCGGCGACCTCGGCGTCGACATCGCCGGTGGCGCCTCTACCGTGCGGCAGGCGTTCGCGGCGGGCGTGATCGACGAGCTTATGCTCGACGTCGTTCCCGTTCTGCTCGGCGCCGGCGAGCGCCTGTTCGACGGAGTGCAGGACCCCGGCCTACAGCCGGTCGAGGTGATCCATTCCCCGCGTGCGACGCACGTTCGCTACCGCATCGGCCGCTGACTCGCTTGCCTCACGGCATAAGCAGATCTGACAGGTCACAGATCCAAACGACCTGCTCCTCGCAATGTCGGGTCCGCCCTGTTCGGTTGTTCCGACGCGCTCAACGTCCGCGCGGGTACCGACGGTGCCGGTATGGCGTACTCGTTCGTCGGCAAGTCAGTTGACCGGATCATCAAGGACCTCGAGGCAAACGCGCCGCAGGGAGAGCAGATCGCACCGGTCGCCATTGCCGTCATGACCGCCGATCTCGCCGTCTCCGGTTCCGGCCTGCTCATGGCAATGGCGGACCGTGGAAGCAAGCCTCCCGCCGCAGGAGCGAAGCCGGCGACCGAATCAGGCCCACGAGGATGACGTCCACCACGCCACGTCGAACTCCCCGCAGAATGTTCAGTAGCTGAGGCCGTGGCAGTGCTTCCATTTGCGGCCGCTGCCGCAGGTGCACGGCTCGTTGCGGCCGCGGTGGGCGTCTTCGGTGGCGTAGGTCTGCATCAGCTCGCCCGGTGCGCGGTTGGTCGCGAGCAGGTCGGCCATGATGCGCATCGGTCGGTCGATGTGGTGGAAGAAGGCCTTGTAGCTGGGGCAGAGGTAGTGCTGGCCGCTCTCGCCGTAGGGTGAGGTCGCGAAGCGGTCCTTGGGGCAGCCGCCGTTGCAGGCGAAGCGCACATCGCAATCCAGGCAGTACTGGGTCAGCGTGTCGCGCTTGTCCAGTCCGAACTTGGTCTGCTTGGCGGAGGTGATGAGTTCCTGCATTGGTGTTTCGGCGATGTTGCCGAGCAGATAGTCGGGCTCGACGAAGTGGTCGCAGCAGTACAGATCGCCGGTGTGCTCGAGCGCGAGCTGCAGCCCGCACGTCTCGGCGTGGACGCACATCCCGGCCGGCTCCCCGTACCAGTTGGCCAGCGCGGTGTCGAACATCTGCACGTACACCCGGCCGATGTCGTGGCGGACCCATTCCTCGAACACGTCGATCATGAACCGGCCGTACTGCTCGGCCCCGATCGAACGATGGGTCACCAGCTCGCCGGTCTGTGTGTACAGCGGCCGGCCGGTCACGTGCCCGCCCCAGCCGGAGTCCGCGACCTCGAGCGTCTCCGGGGTCGCACGCTCGATGATCGGAATGAACTGGATGTACTCAGCGCCCAGCTCGTCGCGCAGAAATGCGTACACCCGGCGGCCCTGGTCGCCGTTGGCCGCGTGCAGCGTGGTCAACACGTTCCAGTCCACGCCGTGCGTCTTGAGCACGTCGAGCCCGCGGATCACCCGGTCGAATGTCGGCTTGCCGCCCTTGCTGACCCGGTAAGTGTCATGAATCTCCCGGGGACCGTCGATCGAGATCCCGACCAGGAACTCGTTCTCCTTGAGGAACGTACCCCACTCGTCGGTGAGCAGGGTCCCATTCGTCTGCATGGTGTTGAGGATCCGCTGCCCGGGCCGCGCGTACCTCTGCTGCAGCTCGATCGAGCGGCGGAAGAACTCCAGGCCCATGATCGTCGGCTCGCCACCCTGCCACGCGACCACCACCTCCGGAGCCCGTTCGTGGCCCTCGAGCAACTGACGGATATAGCTCTCCTGCAACTCCTCGGCCATCCGGAAGCGGCTACCGGGATACAGCATCTCCTTGGAGAGAAAGAAGCAGTACTCGCAGTCCAGGTTGCAGATCGCGCCGGTCGGCTTCGCCATTACGTGAAAGGCAATCGGCGCACCAGGCACCGTGAGGACGGGGCCTGCAGCTTCGACTTCAGAGCTCATCGCACCTCCTCGCGCCATCTTCTCGATCAGCCCCCAGCTCAGAACACGGTTTCGAAGTCGTTCTTCATGCTGACGACAGTCCAGGCGCGTTCCGCTGCCTCTGCGAGCGCGTGCTCGGCGCCGGTGTCGTAGGCGAACTCACGCTCCGCGTCGTCGTGGCGGATCAACAGCCCGAAGCGGGCCGATTCCAGCATCGGGACATCGCCGTCGGCGTTGCCGCCTGCAAGGAGCGGCTTGCGCCCGGTGCGCGTCCAGATGTGGACGGGCTTTCCGGGGCCTTCGTCGATCGGCTGCTCGACACCTCTTGTGCGAAGCACGTCGCCATCACGGTACTCGAGCGTCGTGCCCGAGCCGATCACCCGCTGGCGCGGGATGCCGTATAGCTGCTCCGTGACGGGCCGCATGAAGTCGCGGCCGCCCGCCGAGCAGACGTAGACCGTGAACTCGTTGGCTTCGAGGAACTCGATCAGCTCGATCATCGGCCTGTAGCCGATCTGCGTGTACGGGACTCCAAGCGTCGGATGCTTCGCGCCCGCGAAGAACTCCTGCACGGCTTGCTCGAACGCGTCCACCGAGATCCCATCGTACGCCTCGGTGACCCCCTTGATGAGCTCGGGCACGTGGTCGAGCGCGTGCGAGAGCCACTCCTGGTCCTTCTCGACGAGGGCCTTGTACGGCTGTTCCTTCGCCTTCGACGGATCGGCTTCCACCATCTCTTTCCAGCGGGCCATCAGGAAATATCCCTGGACGTACATCGGCTTCTCGCACCACAACGTCCCGTCGTTGTCGAACGCCGCGACCCGCTCCGACGCGGGCACGAACGACTCGCCCGGTTCACACACTGTGCGGACAAACTCAAGGATCGCCCTTTTTGCCGCGCCTTCTTTCCAGCTTGGAAGCGGGGTGTTGCTGCTCATGAGCCTTCCTAGGTATCCCTGCCGCCGACCCGTGGACACACTGTCGCGCGGGCCGGTTGCCGGGCTCGTCTGTTTGGGTTACTTGTTCCCGACCATGGAGTGGATGAGCTTTTGCATCTGAGCCTGGACGCCGGCGTCGTCGGCGTAGAACTCCGGTGCGCCGATCGCCAGCGTCTGCACCGGACGGTTCGGGAATTGCTTGTAGGTGGCGAGCAGCGCCATCGCCTTCTGCCCGATCGGGCCCATCATCCAGGTCTTCTCGGTCCAGTGGGTCATGAAGATGTCGTAGCGTTCCTGCGGGTCCTGCCAGAGGTCGAACAGCTCGGGCGCCTCAGCGGCGTATTCGGCCTCTCCTCTCCACCCGGGGCGCAGGTTCCATACGGCCTTCCACTTGCCGAGTCGGATCGCGCCGGGGAGCTCCTCGGTCTCGATCTGGTAGTACCAGGTGTCGCGGGTCGACGGGCCGGTGCCCTTCAGCACCGCGGTCTGGTCGTAGCTGTCGAAGATCGTCGGCTTGCCCTCGCGGTCGTCCTTTGGCAGCTCCAGCCCGGCCAGGCTCGCGAACGTGGCCATGAAGTCGAGCGACCCGGCGATCTCGGAGTTGCGTCGGCCGGGCTTGATCGTTCCCGGCCACCACGCGATCGCGGGCACGCGGCTGCCGCCCTCGTAGTCGGTGCCCTTGGTGCCCTTGAACGGGGTGTAGCCGCAGTCGGGGTAGACGTCCTGCCAGGCGCCGTTATCCGTCGTCCAGAAGATCAGCGTGTCCTCGGCAATCCCCAGCTCGCGCACCTTGTCGACCACCTGACCGACGTGATGGTCGAGCTCGACGAGACAGTCGAGGTACTTGCTCTTGGCCATCGACTTCCCGGCGAAATCGGGGTGCGGGAGGTTCGGCTGATGCAGCTTCGCCGTGTTCAGGTACAGGAAGAACGGGTTCTCGTCCTTCGCGTGTGCGTCCAGGTACTCGGTGGCATGCCCGATCGACTTCTCGTCGATGAACGGAATGTTCGCCGGGTCGAGCTTCTCGACCTCGTGCCACTTCTCGCCCGCGTTGCCCTCGATCGCTCCGATCACGTGGCCCCACGTCTTCATCATCTCGGGGTCGTCGAGCGGGAAGTCCGGGTTGAAACCCGGATCGGTGTACGTATAGGCGTTCAGGTGATACAGCGTCGTGTTGCGCATCTCATCGAACCCATGCTCGGTCGGCATCGAGTAGTCCGCCTCGCCGAGATGCCATTTGCCGATCTGGCAGGTGCTGTACCCGGCCTTCTTCAACACGCTTGCGACCGTCCACTCGCCGGCCGGGAGCCCGCCCCCCTGGCCCGGGAACGACACGGTCGTCATCCCGCTGCGGATCGGCAGCCGCCCCGTCATCGCCGCCGCCCGGCCCGGCGTGCAACTCGGCTGCCCGTAGAACGACATGAACTGCAACCCTTCGGCCGCCAACCGATCCAAATTCGGGGTCGGCGCCCCCCGATTCTCACCACCCCCATAGCAGCCAAGATCCCCCCAGCCCACATCGTCGGACATGAACAGAATGATGTTCGGTTTCCCGGCTGCACTTGCCATCCGCTCCAGCTCCTCTCGGCCGAGTCGTTCGGTCCATTTCAACGCGCGCGAGGCCCAGCGGCATCGGCCAAATAGGTGGAAATTGACCTGGCGGATCTGCGGGTGGTCGCTCGCACTCGGACGTGGCCGCTCGGGCGACCGATCGCAATCGCGGGGACATCTCGGCTCCACATCGGCTCGGCAGACCTGATGCCATGCGATCTCGACATGCGCGCTGAGCAGGTGTCGCCGGTCGAGCGAGGCGCTCCAAGGCGAGCTCGGAGACACGCTCGAGAATGCCTCGCTGGTGACACGTTCGCGTGGACACTCGACGCCGGTGGGACTGGCACGGCGGGAAGGGCTGCACGCGCTCAGCCCACTTCGAGCTCGCATCGGCCACCGCTCGCAGCCCACCACCCCCAGTACGGTAAGCGCGTATGAGCTACGAGCAGGCGATCTCGCAAGTCGTCAAGGTGGTTGAGGTGGTCGGGTCGGGGATCATGGTTCTCGGCGGACTCGGTGCGTTTGTCGTGTTCGCATCCCACGCCCTGCGCGCCCAGACCGCGCCGGGCTCCTACAACCAACTGCGCCGCAACCTGGGCCGCTGCATTCTGCTGGGCCTCGAGGTCTTGATCGTCGCCGATATCGTCCGGACCATAATTGTTGACCCGACGATCGAGAGCGTCGCCGTCCTTGGCGTCATCGTTCTGATCCGGATCCTCCTCAGTTTCTCGCTCGAAGTGGAGATCGATGGCGTCTGGCCGTGGCGCCGGTCGCAGCTCGACCGCCGCCAGGACGCCGCGGCGCCGCCCGACAACTCTTAGATACGAGCGGGGCGCCCTCCGGCTCGAGCGAAACATCGAGCATCGTGTCGTCGGGCCGTCGGACCTCGGCCATAAGGTAGTCGCGATTCGGGATCACGTAGCGGGCAAAGAGCTCGCGATATAGGTAGGCCGCGATCGCGACCCGCCTGTGCCAGACCGCGACGCGGTCCGGGCCGGAGAACGCGCGCTCGATCGGCGCTAGCAACGTGGTGAGCACCAAGGAGCACGAGAGCAGCAGCACGGCCTCGGCACCGAATCTCCCCGAAATAGCGGCCTCCCGGCTCCCGAGCCGGCCGCGCGAAGAACCAGAGCACAAGGTAACCGACAGCGACTGCGATCACGAGAGCACTGCCAACGGTGGGCACGAGGCGCATCCGGAGGCTCCTCATGATCGACACCCGCACCGCGGACGCGAGGGGCGGCCTCGCGACCGTCCGTCACGCCCGTCACGGGTGCGTGTGTGGGTGGGGAGATGGCCGTCACAGGCCGGTCTGGGCGGTGATACGTCCGGACTTGACGGCGGCGCTCAGCGCTTGGTAGTCGCGTTCGTTCTGGTCGGCGTATGCCTTGGAGAACTCGACGATGGCGCGGTCGAAGCTGTCGCCGTTGCCGAGGTATGCGGCGATCGCGATCCGGTCGCCGCTGCGGGCGTGCGCGCGGGCGAGCGTCCAGCCGCACAGCGTGCCGTAGGCGGCCATCGCCTTGGGGACCATCTGCTCGATCTCCGCGGATCCCTTCCAGTCCTTCAGCTGCCGGGCGTAGAAGTCGCGGGACTTGCCGTCGAGCCCGGTCTCGACGTGCAGCCAGCCGAGGAAGATGTCGCTGCTGGCTTGCATCAACCGCTGCCCGACGACGACCCGCTCGCCGTGGTTGGAGAACTCGCTCGGGCCGAGGAACTCCTCGAGCACGGACGCTTCGGCCTCCTTCATCTGCAGGAACAGCGGGTCCTGGCCGTCGCGGCCGAGCATCAGCGCGATATACGCGCGCGTACCGACGCTCCCGACGCCGACCACCTTGCGAGCGAGGTCGCTCAGCTGGAACTGCTCAAGCAGTATCCGCCGGTCGAACTCGAGCGTCTCACGATAGTCGCGCAGCAGCTGGTGCAGCCCCTCGACGATCTCGTCGCGCTCCCCGCTCGCCGCGAGCTGCTCCATCGGCACGATCAACGGCGACTGATCGACGATCCGCGCCTTGCCATCAACAACTTCAGTCAGCTTGGAGAACGCCGTCATGCTGTCCTTCGTGCGAGCCTTCGCGATTTGCTTGTCCGCTCGCTTGACGAGCTTCGGTTTGTACTGCGAGCCGAACTCCTTGACCACGCTGTCGATATCCAGGTGGGAGTACCACACCTCGAGGTTCGGCATTCCCGCGAACTCCGCCATCGCGGTGCGGTAGCGGCCGACCGTGTCAAGCATGATCCGGTCCTGCTCCTTGGCCTGAAAACCGTTGGAGCGGGCCGCGATCAGCATGCTCACCGCGAGGCGCTTGACGTCCCACTCCCACGGGCCCGGGAGCGTCTCATCGAAATCGTTGACGTCGAACACCAGCTGCCGCTCGGGCGAGGCGAACACCCCGAAGTTCGACAGGTGCGCGTCCCCGCAGCACTGCACGGTCAGCCCTGAGCGCGGTGTCGCGGCGAGGTCGTGGGCCATGATCGACGCCGCGCCGCGATAGAACGTGAACGGCGAGACGAGCATCCGCCCGTAGCGAATCGGCACCAGCTCCGGCACACGCGTCTTCGCTTGGCGCTCGAGCAGCTCGACCGGATCAGCCCGAGTCGAGAGCGGCTCGAACAACGCGTGACCAGCACGCGGCACCTCATTCCGCGCCGCCTTACCACGCGCGACCCGCTCCGCGGCCGACAGATGCGGAACCGCCGCGCTCGGCTTCGGCTTCACCGCCGCAGCAGTCCTCGTCCGCCCAGCCGGCGTTGCGCCCTTCCCGGCCGCGCTGCTCGCAGTAGCCATGGCTATCGCCTTCCTCTCGGTCAGTGTCGGGGCAGGAGACCTGCGCTCACAGCGAGCTTCACAGCCTCGGCTCGGTTGGTGGCCCCGAGCTTCTTGTAGATGTGCTCGACGTGCGTCTTCACGGTCGGCCGGCCGATGCTGAGCTCGTTACCGATCGCGGAGAGCGCTTGATACGTGGGGAGAAGGGTGAGGACGCGGGTCTCGGCCGGCGTCAGGGACTCCTTCCTGCGGGACTCCTTCCTGCGGGACTCCTTCCTGCTCCCCGTGTTCGGCTCGTACGCGATAATGCTCTGACGGTACGTGCCCGGCGACCGATCCGACATCGGCCGAAATGGCTGATATGTCCGTAGTCTTCGCCGATGCCAGGCGCATCGAGCCCGGCTAGCGGCTAGCATCCCTTTCGTCCAGCTTCGGGCACCGTGACGTGGCATCTCGTGGATGCGGCCGACCGGCTTCGTCGAGCAGCACGCGATCGCATCCAGTTCGTGCGAGGTGGACCGAGTTGGCGGAAGCATTGACGCAGTCCAGCCCTACCGGGAGAGTGGCGACGGCCACGCCGCGCGAGGCGAGGCTTCGCGCCCCGGCCGCACGGCCTGGCGTGATATCCCGAACTCGGCTTGCCCCGTTTCAGAAGGCTGCGGAGCGCAGCCGGGTGTGCTGGTTGCGGCGCCGGCTGGTTACGGGAAGTCGACTCTTGTCGCGCAGTGGTGCGACCAGGATCCAAGGGCAACCGCCTGGGTGCAGCTCGGCCACCGCGACAACGACCCCGTGGTGCTGCTCGCCCGCGTCGTGGCGGCTGTCGAGCGCACGGGCCCGGTTCGCGGGGAGCTGCTCGAGGAGTTGTCACAACGGACGCCCCGGATCAATCAGGTCGCGCTTCCGCTCCTGGCGGCCGACTTCGGCGAGCGTGACCCGTTCGTGCTGGTGTTGGACGACGTGGACGTCGTAACGGCGAGGAAGAGCCGCGCGATTCTCGGGTTTGTTGTCGACTGGGTTCGGTCCGGCTCTCAGTTGGTGTTGATCGCGCGAGGCGATCCGGGAGTGCCGCTCGGCCGGCTGCGTGCGAGTGGGGATCTGGTCGAGATCGGGGCCGCGCTCCTCGCTCTGGACGCGCAGGAGACCCGTGATGTTGCCGCCAGCGGAGGACTGGAGTTGTCAGAGGAGGCGGCCGAGGCTCTGCGCGAGCGAACCGAGGGGTGGGCTGCCGCGGTTGCGCTGGCGACGCTGTCGCTGCGCGGCCGTGACGATGCCGACATGCGGGCTGCTGGCCAGTCGGGCAACCAGGAGCAGATCGCCGATTACCTCGTCGAAGAGGTGCTGAAGCGTCAGCCGGAACCTCTCAAGCGGTTCCTGCTCGGGACATCGATCCTCGAGCGCATGACGGCGCCGTTATGCGATGTGGTGCTCGGCACCGACGACGCGGCGATTTCGCTCGAGGCCCTCGCCCGTTCAAATGCGTTCGTCGTCCCGCTCGACGATCACCGCGAGTGGTACCGCTACCACCATCTGTTCAGCGACATCCTGCGCGCGGAGCTCGAGTGGCGCCATCCGGAGCTGCTCCGCGTGTACCTGCGGCGCGCAGCGGGCTGGGTGCGAGGCGCACGGAACCCCGGGCGAGGCGTTCGCATACGCACATGGCAGCGGAGATCTCGCTCAGGCCGGCCGAATCGCGCTCGCGTATCGGGACTAATTTGCACGGCGCGGGCAGAGCGAGACCGTGCGGCTCTGGCTAGAGCGCTGCACCGAGGAGGAGATCGCGTCAGACCCCCAGCTGTCGATCGCGGCCGCGTGGGTCTTCCTCTATCGCGGCGACGCGGCCCGGGCGAGACGGTTCGTCGCTGCGGCCCAGCGGGGGGCGCTTGAGGAGGCCTCCTCCGACGGAGCGTCTTCGCTTCGCTCGGCTCTCGCGAACGTCCGGACCGTCCTCGCGCCTGACGGCATCCCGCAGATGCTCCGCGATGCTGAGCACGTCTACGCGTCCGAGAAGAAGGCGGGCACCCGATGGTTTGTCAGCGGCTGTCGCGCCATGGGAGTGGCGTACGTTCTCCTGGGCCGGCCGCAGGAGGCGGTCACCGTGCTGCGGGAGGCACTCGCTCTTTCCAGTGATCAAGCCGAGCTCGCCCACGCGCGGGTCGTCAGCCTCGGCTATCTGGCCTTCGCGGCCGCAGAAATGGACAATCGGCGAGACGCGCAACGATGGGCGGTCGAAGCGACCTGGCTGGTCGCCCAAGCACACCTCGACGACACGGCCTACAGCCCAATCGCCCACACGGCAGGAGCGCTCGCGCACCAACAACGCGGTGACCACGCAGAGGCCGCGCGCCAGCTCGAGACCGTCCGGCGGCTCCGCCCACTGCTTCGGGGGGCGACGTGGGTCAACGCCGATCTCGCGCTGCGCTGCGCGGACATCAGCCTCGACCTTGGCGACCTTGTCGGCGCCCTCGACTTCGCGGAGGTGGCGGACGACGCATTACAGGGATATCCCGACGGCGGAACGCTTCCCGCCCGGCGGCAGCGTCTTGAAGAGCGGATCAGACGAGGCCAGGACTACGGGCTCACCCCGGCCGAGCTCCGGCTCGTCGTCCTTCCTGCCGACACATCTCTCACTCCAGGAGATCGCCGACCGGATCCACCTCGCACGCGCCACCGTCAAGACTCACGTCGCGTCGATCTACGACAAGCTCGGCGTCCCGGGACGATCCGAAGCAGTCGAGATGATCGAGCAATCCGGCGTCGGATCGCCAGCAGCCAAGGTCACGATCCCGGCTTCACATCTCTGACTGAGGTCGCGCAGCGGCGCCGGCTCGCCCTTCGCTGAGCCTGGAAGATATCCACCTTTTTGGCCGATGCCACGTCGGCCTCCCCAGCCGTAGCGTTAGGGGCCAACGAAAGATCCCGCATTCCGCCATCCCCAGCCGGGATTGCACAGGAGGCACATCTCATGGTCACGCTCGCAACCAGTTACCCGTTCCTGAACATTCTGTGGACGATCCTGATCTTCATGGCGTTGGTGATCTGGATCTGGATGGTCATCATGGTGCTAATCGACGTCTTCGCCCGCCCTGACCTCTCGGGCTGGGGCAAGGCCGCCTGGGTGGTGCTCATCATCATCCTGCCGTTCATCGGCGTGCTGATCTACCTGATCGCCTACAGCGCCGGGATCGCCGAGCGCCGCGCCTAAGACGTGGCCTCGCGGGCGCACTTCGACGGCAACGCGCACGAGTCAGGCAACGCGCACGAGTCAGCCGACACGGGCGGTGTGGCCGGCGAGAAGGCCCAGCGGCCGCGCCGGTTGTGCGCATCCCGCTGCGTACGCGCGCTGCCACGATCTTCCAACGAGAAAGGAGTCACGGTGCTTTGCATCCGATCGAACGACATGAGGCAAGAGAGATCACGAGATGGTGCGCGGAGCGTGTGGATGCGTGTGCCGGTGGCGGTGGTCGCGGCCGCCGCGCTGGTCGCGCTGGCGGGGTGTGGTAGCAGCAAGCCGGCGTATTGCTCGGATCGCACCAATCTCAACAACGCAGTCAAGAATCTGCCGAGCGTCACCTCCAGCAGCGGGATCAGCGGTCTGACGTCGCAGATCAGCACGATTCAGAGTGACGCGACGTCGCTGGTCAACGCCGCCAAGAGCGACTTCCCCACTCAGACCAGTGCTGTGAAGACGTCGGTCGACACGCTCAAGAGCGCGGTCAAGGCGCTCCCGTCGAGTCCTTCCGCCACCCAGATCGTCGCGCTCGGCGCCGACGTTGGCAATGTCGTCAGCTCGGTCAAGACCTTTGTCGACACCAGCAAATCAAAATGCAGCTGACGTTGACGGACGGGCGGTCGTGCCCGCGATCCCGAGTCAGGCCCACCTAGGTCAGCCCACCCGCTGTGGATCCCATGCTCGATTGTCTTGAGCGGGTCGCGGCCGCCGTTCCTCCAGAACGCCCGCGCCGCCCTCCATCGTTCGTGAGCAGCGAACGATGAATCGTTGGCGGCAGCACAGGAGCAGCGGCGCCGCGCGTCGGACGGGGCGAGATGGGTAACCGCTGGGATACGGGTCGGACGGAGGCGTTCAGCGACGGGGTGTTCGCGTTCGCGATCACGCTGCTCGTGCTCGACATCGACGTTCCCGAGTCCGCGTTCAGTCATCTGTGGCGCGGTATCGCTGATCAGTGGCCGTCGTACCTGGGCTATGCGACGAGCTTCCTGACGGTCGGGGGGATCTGGCTCGTGCACCACGGCATCTTCCGACGCGTGCAGTACGCAAACCGCCGCGTCATGACGGTCAATCTGGTGCTGCTGATGGCGGTCGCGTTTCTGCCGTTCCCGACCAAGCTCGTGGCCGAGGCGATCCGCAACGCGTCCGCTGAGCGCGCTGCCGTCATCTTCTACGGCGCGTCGCTGCTGGTGATCTCACTCCTACTCAGCGCGCTGTGGGCGTCGGTCGCGAGCGACCGCAGCCTGCTCAAACCCGAGGTGACCGAGAAGGAGGTCAACACGATCGCGCAGGCGACGACACCGAACCTCGGCTTCTACGTCGCCGTGATCGTGCTCGCGTTCCTCGCCCCAATCGTGGCCGCCTTCGGATATCTGGTGATCGCGATCGTCGCCATTTTGCGAGCCCACGGCGACAGCACGCCGACCGCGACGACAACCGGATCTCCCTAACAAGCTTCCTGCTTGCCCATGAGAGGGTTAGTCCAGCGGCGACCCGGGCCGGAGACGAGCATCGAACACCCCTCGCCGCTGCGGCAAACCCACGGTCCCGACCCTGCGAATCAGCCATTTCGGCCGATGTTCCCCAGGCGCAGCTTCGACTAGGTTGGACGTGAGGGTTGCAGGACATGTGCTGCCGGTCGTGTGCCGGCACTCCCTGCAACCAGAAGGCAATCGGCCAGTCCGAGGACGGGAGTTCAGATGAGCGATAACCCAATCTTCATCTATGCAGCGACATATGCCAGTACCGACGATGCGTGGAGCGACTACGACATCCTGCTCGACCTTCACGCGAACAAGCTTGTCGGCACGTATGACGCCGCGGTGATCAACAAGGACGAAAACGGCAAGGTCCACGTCCACAAGCACGAGAAGGCCACCCAGCACGGCGCATGGGGCGGCATCGCTGTCGGCGCGCTGGTCGGGGTTCTGTTCCCGCCAGCGATCATCGCCGGCGCGGCGGTCGGCGGGGTCGTCGGTGGCGTTGGCGGACACTTCCGCAAGGGCCTGTCCCGCAGCGACGCGAAGGAACTCGGAGAGACGTTGGACGCCGGAACGGCGTCGCTGGTCGTGATCGGCGAGTCGCGCGTTGGGGAGCAGCTCGACAAGGCACTCACCCACGCCGAGAAGTCCGTGGAGAAGGAAGTCGACGCCGACAACAAAGAGTTCACGAAGGACCTCAAGGAGGCGGAGAAGGAGCTGACAAAGCAGGAGGCCGGCGCCGCGAGCTAGAACGACAGCTGGCGCCACAGGCGTTATGCATGGCGGGCGGTCGGGAGGCCGCCCGTCGCTCGATTCCGGCGTCGTGGAGCCGTGGTTGTACCGCTGCGCCGCCGGTGTCCCGGGCAGCCCTCAGGTCATTTCAGGTCGAGGATTCCGGCGATGAGAAGATAGAGGCCGATGGCGCCCGCGGCCACGACGAGGATGGTGCGGCCGTGCGCGCTGAGCCAGTGGTCGAGACGGCCGACGAGCGCGCGTGTTTGGTCGGGCGCGAACGTGAAGCCAAGGATCGGCAGCTCGAGCAGCGCGAACATCACGAGATTGAACCCAAGGACGGCGAGGAGGTCGCTGGTGGTTCCGGCGTTCAGCTTGACCAGCAGCGCCAATCCGGCGAGGTAGTAGGCGCCCGGAACGCTGTACGCGACTCCGGCGACCAAGGCCGGCCAGAGCGAATCGTCCCCGCGGAGGCGGTCGGCCAGCGTCGGGCGGTGCTTGGTGTCCTGGTGCTGGCGTCGGTCGGTTCGCTTGGCTTTGAGCCGGTCGGTCAACCCGGATCCGATGGCCAAGGCGTGGGTCATCAGTGCCCGGCAACCGGTCTGGCGGCGCGCCACCTGCCGTAGGTCCCGCTCGATCTGCTGGATCTTGCGTCGATCGACGCCGTGCTCCTGGCCGCCGTGGTGCTGCTTCTGGGCCGCCCGCAGCCACAGCGCCAGTTGCTCGCCTTCTGGCTTGGGGCATTCGGGCTCAGCACCGCGATCGGGCTGGTGATCGTGTTGGCGCTCGGACGCTCCGGCCTGCACGTCAATCAGAGCGGATCGGCAAGCCCCGGGATCTCGAGCATGTCGATCAGCTCCAACGCGACGTTGATCCGTTCCTCAGCGTCGACGGGCAGAGCCGCGCGGGCGAGGAACGGGCGGCCGGCGAGGCTGCGCAGATCGTCGGGTGCGCCGCTGATCCCGTGGTGATAGAGCGTCGCGCGGACCGGTTGCACCCAGCCGGTTCGCTCGTTGACCAGCGTGTTGCGCAGCCGGGCGCGTGAGCGCCACTGCCGCACGTGCTCGGGCGGCATCCATGACTCCGGTAGCCGTCCCCCGGGCAGCAGCTGCCGCAGCCACTTCGCGTCCGTCCGATCGGTCTTAGCGCGACGCTTGCGTCCCTTCAACGCGCTCGTCTCGATCGGCTCGGCCAGGTGCGGAACCACGCCGCAACGCTTCAGCGCCCGGCAGACAAACAGCCAGCCGGTGCACGCCTCCACCGCAACATGCACCACGCGGCCGGGGAACCGGCCGACCCAGTCCTCGACGGCCAACGAGCTCGATTCGATCTGCCCACGCCAGACCTCGCCCGTCACCGTGTCCACCGCGTCGAATGTGATCTGCCGGCGGTGCACGTCGAACCCCGCAACGATCGCTCCGGGCGCCACGCCGAGCGCGAACCCCGGCGCCGACGCCCGAGCAGCGTCCAGCGCGACCGATGCCATACCGTCACTCACGGTCGGTACCTCGTGCTTCGAATGACCCGGCCGCGCGGCTGCTATCTGCGCGAGCCTTCAACCAGCGTCGTTCGACACGGAGGACCGACCACCTTTCACGCCGGACCTCGCGCGCCTCACGAGCAAAGGAAGTTCATGCCATCTTTACAGCGCGCAATCTCGGAGCTACGCTTTACAGGTCGTTCACAGCGTCCGGCCGTCGGCCGCTCGGGTGGATGACAGCGAGGAGAGCGGACGAGTTCGCGGCCACACGTGTGGCCGCGCGAACCTGGCCGTGATAGACGTTTTCTGCTTACCCGCTAGGAGGTCGCTCCTGTATGGGCAGCCGCACGCTTGGGCCGACGGCCAGCGCCGAGGGACGAGTCGAGCAGTGGAGGCCGATCAAGCGGTAAGGCCGCGGCCCCCGGTCGCCCGCGCCGAAGCGGTACAGCGGCGACCGGCGATGACCCGGGCCGCGTTTGCCTTCGCGGCGGCGCGTCATGCGGACCAGTACCGGGAGATCGACGGTGCGCCGTTCATCGCGCACCCGCTTGAGGTCGGTCGGCTGTTACGACGAGACGGGCAGCCCGACGACGTCGTTGCGGCTGGTCTGCTTCACGATGTCCTGGAAAAGACCGGGACGAGGCTGCATGAGCTCGAGCATGAGTTTGGAAGCCGGATAGCGGAGCTCGTCGCGGCGGTCTCGGATGATTCAACGATCAGCGATTACGACCGGCGCAAGCGTGAGCTGCGTGATCGGGTGGCGCGCTCGGGTGCGGACACGCTTGCCATCTTCGCCGCGGACAAGATCTCGAAGGTGCGCGAGCTGGGGCTGATGTCACGACGGCGAGTTGGCCAGAGGATCAACCAAGCCAGGCTGGCGCATTACCGCGAGAGCCTGGAGATGCTCCGTCGCGTCGCCGGGCAATCCGGCCTCGTCGATCGTCTCGACCTCGAGCTCAGGGCCTTGGACCCGCCTGCAGTGATGCATCAGCGCCACGCGATATGACGCGCGCGGGCCCACCGCAGCGATTCTCCGTGGCGCAACGTGTCTCCGCATCAGGATCCTCTAGGGCCGGCAGCCGTGTGCTCACTCAGGCGCGCTGCTGAGCCGAATTCTGAAGCGTCGTCACGCGCCCGGACGCTCGCCGGCGCCGAAAGGCTCGGCAACATCCGGTTCACATCATTTCAGCCAACTTGGCCGATGTCGGCAGCACCCACCGGCGGTAAAGATGGAGCGAGGCGACCCTGCGTCTCCATCCAGATAACTGGCCAAGGGAAAGTCATGAGCGCATGAGCGATCCACGTAACGCCGACGGCGCGCGCACGCAGACCCCCGAGCACAAGCGACTGGAGGACGCGCGGACCGGCGCAGCTCCGTGGAAGGCGTGGGGCCCCTACTTGAGCGAGCGGCAGTGGGGGACGGTGCGTGAGGACTACAGCGGGGGTGGGGATGCTTGGGACTACTTCCCTCACGAGCAGGCGCGGTCGCGTGCGTATCGCTGGGGTGAGGACGGGATCGCCGGGGTCTGTGACGAGCGCCAGCGGCTGTGCCTGGCCCTGGCGTTGTGGAATGGCGCGGACCCGATTCTCAAGGAGCGGATGTTCGGGCTGACCAATAGCGAGGGCAACCATGGTGAGGACGTCAAGGAGTACTGGTTCTACGTGGACAGCACGCCGACGCACTCGTATATGAGGTGCCAGTACAAGTATCCGCAGCGCGCGTTCCCCTACGAGGACCTGCTGTCGACCAACCGGGGGCGCGGCAAGCTGGAGATGGAGTACGAGCTGCTGGATACGGGGATCTTCGATGAGGATCGCTATTTCGATGTGGTCGTGGAGTACGCCAAGGGCGCTCACGACGACATCTTGATGCTTGTGACGGCGCACAACCGCGGCCCGGACGCGGCGACGCTGCATCTGCTGCCGACGTTGTGGTTTCGTAACACCTGGTCGTGGGGCGACGAGGTCCCCAAGCCGACGCTGGAAGCCGACGACGGGGAGCGGGGGGTTACCGCGGCGCGCGCTTCCCACGCGGAGCTGGGCGAGTGGCTGCTGCGGGCCGACGCCTCGGCGCAGCTGCTGTTCTGCGAGAACGAGACCAACAACGAGCGACTGTTCGGGGCGCCCAACGGTTCGCCGTATGTCAAGGACGCGATCAACGAGTTCGTCGTGCATGGCGCCGCCGGTGCGGTCAACCCGGAGCGCACTGGTACGAAGGTCGCGGCGCAGCACGTGCTGCAGGTGCCGGCGGGAGAGAGCGTCGCGATTCGCGTGCGTCTGACCGCGTCCGCCGCGGAGGCGAACGTGAAGCGCGACCGAAAGCCGCTGGGGGCGGACTTCGATCGCGTGTTCAAGAGCCGGCGCGACGAGGCGGACCAGTTCTACGCGACGGTGATCCCGCCGACGCTGCGCCCGGATGGGGCGATGGTGATGCGCCAGGCGCTCGCCGGGCTCTTGTGGAGCAAGCAGTACTACGAGTACAACGTGCACCGCTGGCTGCGCGAGCATGGCGTCGACCCGTGGGGTCCGAATGCCGCTTCGAGCTCGGTGCGCAACGTGCCGTGGTTCCACATGGTGGCAGGGGACGTGATCTCGATGCCGGACAAGTGGGAGTATCCGTGGTTCGCTGCGTGGGACCTCGCGTTTCACTGCGCGCCGCTGTCGCTGGTGGACGTCGACTTCGCCAAGGCGCAGGTCGAGCTGCTGCTCAGCACCCGGTATCTGCACCCCAACGGCCAGATCCCGGCGTACGAGTGGAACTTCAGTGACGTCAATCCGCCGGTGACCGCGTGGGCAGCGCTGTATGTCTACGAGCGCGAGGCCGAGATCCGCGGCGAGGGCGATAAGGAATTCCTGGCCCGAGTGTTCGACCGCCTGCTGACGAACTTCACGTGGTGGGTGAACCGCAAGGATCCCGACGATCGCAACCTGTTCCAGGGCGGGTTCCTGGGCCTGGACAACATCGGGATCTTCGATCGCTCTGCGCCGCTGCCCGGCGGCGGCACGCTCGAGCAGGCGGATGGCACGGCGTGGATGGCCCTCTACTGCCAATGGATGCTGCAGATCGCCACCGAGCTCGCCAAGCACGATCCCGCGTATGCGGACATGGCACTCAAGTTCCTGACCCATTTCGAGTGGATCTCGATCGCGATGGAGCCGCCAGACGCCGACACCGTGCTGTGGGACAGTGAGGACGGCTTCTATTGCGACGTGATGCGGATGCCGGACGGGACGGCGATCCAGCTCAAGGAGCGCTCGCTCGTCGGCCTCCTACCCATGTGCGCGGCGACCGTCTTCGACCCGGAGGTGGTCGAGCGCAATCCACTGCTCTTGCAGCGCCTCGGAGAGTTTGTGCGCGACTTCTCCGACGCGCTGCCGTCGCTGGCGAACCTGCCCGGGCCCAACCCGGAGGGCCGGCGGATCATCTCGCTCGTCGACGAGCCGCGGCTGCGGCAGATCCTCGAAACCATGCTCGACGAGGCCGAGTTCCTCGGGCCACACGGGATCCGCGCGATCTCACGCCGCCATCTTGACCACCCGGTCATCTTCGACTGGGGCGGCCAGGAGTACAACGTCCACTATCTCCCGGCCGAGTCCGACACCGGCATGTTCGGCGGCAACTCCAACTGGCGCGGCCCGGTGTGGTTCCCGATGAACATCGTCATCCTCCGCGGACTGGTCCAGCTGCACCGCTACTACGGCGACGAGCTCACGGTCGAGTGTCCCACCGGCTCGGGGCGGGAGATCAACCTGCTCGAGGTCGCCACCGAGATCGGCACACGCTTGGCGACCACGTTCACCGAGGACGAGCATGGTCGCCGGCCGGTGTTCGGCGGGATCGAGAAGTTCCAGACCGACCCGCACTGGCACGACCTGCTGATGTTCCACGAGTACTTCCACGGCGACAACGGCGCGGGCATCGGCGCCAGCCACCAGACCGGCTGGACCGGCACCGTGGCGCTGCTGTTCCTGCTCGGGGGCGCCCTGCACTCCAAGCCGGGAACAGCCGCCGCGATGGCCGACTGAGGGTTCCGCGATGCACCTGCCCACTGTCCGGCCGCACCGCCTCGGCATGCCCGCGTCCACCTCACGCTGAAGGAGTCTCCTCATGTCTGTTAGGACCGCAAGCCAGCCGCTCGAGTCTCCCGCTGTCGCGCCGGCGCTCGGCGCCCATCACGACGGCGACGGCGCAAGCTTTGCTCTGTTCAGCAGCGTGGCGGACGGGGTCGAGCTGTGTCTCTTCGACGATTCGGGCACGGAGACACGCTGGAGCATGGAGCAGGGCGACGGGTACGTGTGGCAGGGCTATCTGCCGGGGGCGCAGCCGGGACAGCGCTACGGATATCGTGTGCACGGGCCGTGGGATCCGTCGTCGGGCTCGCGCTGTAACCCGGCCAAGCTGCTGCTCGACCCGTATGCCCGCGCGGTCGCGGGTGAGGTGCGCTGGGATCCGGCGGTCTACGGTCACGCGACTGATGACCCGAATCAGCCGGACGGCCGCGACTCGGCACCGTATGTGCCGCGCTCCGTCCTCGTCGGCTCGGACTTCGACTGGGGCTCTGACCGGCGTCCGGGCCGAGCGATGGCCGACTCGATCTTCTACGAGGTGCACGTGAAGGGCTTCACGATGCTGAACCCCGATGTGCCCGAAAAGCTGCGGGGCACCTACGCCGGGATGGCGCACCCGACCGCCGTGAAGCACTTGCAGCGGCTCGGCGTGACCGCGGTGGAGCTGCTTCCCGTGCACGAGTTCGTCCACGATGCACAGCTGGTGCAGCGGGGCCTGCGCAACTACTGGGGCTACCAGTCGATCGGTTACTTCGCGCCGCACAACGGCTACGCGTCGGCGGGGGACGGTGGCGCGCAGGTCGACGAGTTCCGGCGCATGGTCCGCGACCTGCACGCCGCCGGTCTCGAGGTGATCATCGACGTCGTGTTCAACCACACCGCGGAGGGCAGCGAATGGGGGCCGACGCTGTGCTTCCGGGGGATCGACAACGCGGCCTACTACCGGCTTCAGGACGACCGCTCCCACTACGTCGATGACACTGGCTGCGGCAACACGCTCGACCTGTATCTTCCGCAACCGCTGCGCCTGGTGATGGACTCGCTGCGCTACTGGGTGCAGGAGATGCACGTGGACGGGTTCCGGTTCGACCTCGCGGCCAGCCTCGGCCGCGCGGCAAGCGATTTCTCCCCCTATTCCACCTTCCTGGAGGCGGTCGGCCAAGACCCCGTGCTCGCGCAGGCCAAGCTGATCGCCGAGCCGTGGGACATCGGCGCCTACGACGTGGGTCAGTTCCCGGCCGGCTGGAGCGAGTGGAACGGCAAGTACCGCGACACCGTCCGCGACTTCTGGCGAAGCGGCGAGGGAACCCTCCCGGACTTCGCGACGCGCATCAGCGGCTCCAGAGACCTCTATGGCCACGGCGGCCGCAGGCCCACCGCCTCGGTGAACATCATCACCGTCCACGACGGCTTTACGATCGCCGACCTCGTCAGCTACAACAGCAAGCACAACGAGAGCAACGGCGAGGACAACCACGACGGAACCGACGACAACCGCAGCTGGAACTGCGGGGCGGAGGGACCGACCGACGACCCCGCCGTCCTCGAGCTGCGCGCGCGACAGCGGCGCAACCTGATCGCCACCCTGATGCTCTCCGAAGGCGTTCCCCTCCTCCTCGGCGGCGACGAGTTTGCCCGCAGCCAGCAAGGCAACAACAACGCCTACTGCCACGACGACGAGCTCACCTGGTTCGACTGGAGCGCGGTCGCCAACAACGCCGACCTCGTCGACTTCACCGCTCGCCTGTGCCGCCTCCGCGAAGCGCACCCGGTATTCCGCCGCCGCCAGTTCCTGACCGGCACACCAGCGCAGGCGACCGGCCGCGACGACCTCGACTGGTATCGCCCCGACGGCAACGCGATGACCGGAGCAGACTGGGCCGAGTCCTACGCGAGAGCCGTCACCATGGCCCTGAGCGGCGCCACCGGCGACGACGCCCACCCCGACGACCCCTTCCTCGTGATGCTCAACGCGTGGTGGGAGCCGATCGACTTCAGCGTTCCGCCGCCGCTACGCGGGCTCGCCTGGCAGATCGAGATCGACACGGATCATGCGGAAGCGGCCGGCCGCGCCGTCGAACCCACGAGCGCGGTCACACTCACCGGACGCTCGCTGATCCTGCTCCACGGCACCCAGCCCGCGAACTGACCCAAGATCACCAAGGTCTCCGAATCCGAGCGCGCCACTCGCTCACGCAGTTCACGCTTACGCTCGGCGTAGTCCGGGATCGATGAATCATCCGAGACCGCCGCAACGAAGCCGCGCTATCCGGGTCCCGACCTCGCGCGCGAGCTCTTGTTGTGTCGCCTCTGTCTTCTCCAGGACATGTGGAGCAGGCCTGCCGCAACGCCGTGGTCTGGTTGGCCGTCACGGCTTAGGAGCCGGCGGACCTCGAGTGGATGAGCGATGAATGGGGCACCATCAACGTCCCGGCACTGGCCGGCGTGGCGCGAGGACGCGAGGTTGAACGCCGACCGTGAGGAAGCTCGTCGCATAGCCCAGGTACGACGGCCACTTGAATCGTGCTGGGTTTGATGGAGGCTCGGATCTGCCCCGGTTTCGGTGGAGTCTCCAACCACCCCAGGACGGTTCACCCGGTACTGCGGCCTTCGGTTGGGCGCATCGCGCTGCCCGTGTGGTGGGGGTGGATCGTCACGTGTTGAAGGTTCGCCCGCGTCGCGGGACGCGGCAACCGCGTTTCGGGGACCTGTGTGGGACGGTGTGCTCGCGGTCGACGCGGGTGTTGATGATCGCGTCCCGCGTGAGTGTTCGCATAGCGCACAAATGTACGCCTGACGGCGGTCACGCCGGGCAGTCCAATTGCCAAGCCTCCCACGAGCCTCTCCCGACGACTACTTCAATGACGGCAGAGCCTTACTCAACCAATTCTGCGTCCGCTAACCGCCCAAGACCCACGGGGCAACGTTCGCCTGTAGGCCACCGGTCGGGTATCGTCAGCGCCGGTTGGCCAGCCACCTGAAGCTGTATCCCGACGTTCCCGCCAAGCGCAGGTCGACGATCGCGCGGGACCTCGTGCTGCTCGGCCTCGTTGTGGTCTTCGCGTGGATGGGCTTCAAGGTGCACGACGCGGTCGACAGCCTGGCGGTGCTCGGCTCCGGCGTGAAACATGCCGGTCTCTCGGTTCAGAGCGGCTTCAACTCCGCGGCCGGGGCAGTCGGAGGCATTCCGTTCGTCGGCGGCAAGCTCTCCGACGCGCTCCACAGCGCTGGCCAGGGCAGCGGAGGCAACGTGGCGGCGTTCGGGCAAACGGGGGTGGACAAGACGCACGAGCTGGCCCTGCTGCTAGGGGTGATCGTGTTCGCGCTCCCGACGGTGATCGTGCTCGTGATCATGGTGCCACCCCGCGTCCGCCAGATCCGGCAGTTGGGAGCTGCGAACGCCGTCCTCGTCGACATGCATGACCCTGAGCGGCGTCGGCTGCTCGCGATGCGTGCCGCGTTCGGGCTCTCCTACCTGACGCTCGTCAGCTACACGCGTGACCCGCTCGGCGACCTCGCCGCGACACGTTACGACGCGCTCGTCGCCGCCGCGCTCGACGACGTAGGCATCCGACAGCCGCCGGACGATTTCCGGCAGCCTCGAGCGCGGCCAGAGACTCGAGCCTGATCACGACCGGGGCGATGCCGCCGTCGCTTGTAGCACAACTCAGCAGTCGCGGCTGCGCAGTTCAAATCGGGCGGTTGGGAGGTCGGAGTGGCTAGATCCCGAGGATCTGCTTCTTCTTCGCCTCGAACTCTTCCTCGGTGAGCAGGCCTTGCCCCTTCAGCGCTGCGTACTTCTGGATCTGCGCCACATCGTCGTCCTCGGCCGGCGCCGCCGGGGCTGCGGCGGCTGGCTGTTGCGGGGCGGCCGCTGCCTGCTGAGCCTGGAGCTCCGCAATCTGCGCGTTCTGGGCGGCTTCCTGCTGCCCGGCGGCCTGACTTCTCTGGGCGCTCTTGGCACCCATGTGAGCCGCCCCGCCCGCCACGACCGCGGTCCCAAGCAGTCCTGGACCTCTGCGCCCCGGACCTCTGCGTCCTCTCATCATTTGGAGTCCTCCTTGTCTGTGTTAGGCCCCGGCCTCTTCGAGCGCCCACTCGCGCGCTGCCTGGACGACGTCGTGCGGGACGCGGTCAAACGCAACCAGAAGTCCTCCTGCGTCGCGCATCTTTTGGGCGACCTTACGGGCCCACACGTTCTCCCACACCAGGAGTGCCGCCGAAGAGTCCAGCTCGAGTTGCTGGCCGATGGCCAGGAGCTCCTCATCGTTCAAGAGCCCGTGCACCTCGATATCTAGCGCGTCGAGCCTCTCCTGCACGTCCGGGGCGAGGTCGGTGACCTCGAGTGTGAAGATCTCCCCCTGTTCGTCCTTGCCGACGAACGCCGCGTCGATGAGGCGAATCGTGCCCGCCTTGACGAGGTCGGCGAGCGCGGGCGCGATCTCGCCGTTGAACTGGTTGCCCGGAAAAGCGATCACCGCGTAATCGACGGGTCCGATCTCGTCCATCCCGTTCTCCCTTCCTGCTCCTGTCAAGTGTCCTCCCATCTCAACGGAAGGCAAGCACCGCTATCTGCAAGGCGAGCCCCGAACTGGCTGGGTGTGACGCAAGCGTCAATCGCCGGTCAGGTCCCTGTCGCTCCCAGACTACGCGCTTCATTGGCTGCGTGCTGCGCGCACACGCGCCTCCCCGAGACCTGCGAACAGCTGCAAGGACCCCGTACCGCAACACAATCGAGCCGGGTTCCCCGCCTCGCGGTGAGGAACTGCCCATAGGGACTTGTGGGAGTGTCGGAATGACCGAGCAGCGGCGCTATTCGGAGTCGTACCTCGTTTTTGCCGCCGTTGTGCCTGGCGCCCAGCTCGAGCAGGACCCGGCGGGTCGTGCTGGATCAGGCGTCATCTCTTGTCCACCGTTTGTCCACCGCAAGCGCCCAAGGTGGCAAAACCAGACAAGATGCAGGGCGTTTGTCAGTACCGCTACCGGGATTCGAACTGTGTTGCGAACCCCGTAAACCCAGTGTTTATAGGCTTTTTGGCACCGTTTTCACCCGCTGGGGGCTGCTGGGGGCAGCCTGAGACCGGTCACGCTGCCCCCAGTTTTGCCCCCGGGATCTGGCCGCGCTTCGAGCCGCGCACGGCCGCGGTCGAAGTACTCCTCCAGCTGCTCCGCGGCCAGGACCCCGACGTCACCGCGCTCGTCCTCGGCGCGCGCGGAGTGCAAGGAGGCCCCCAGCCCGCCGGACACACCGCGCTGGAGGTCATCACCCGCATCCCAAAGCCAGTCATCGTTGTCCCACCCCAGGCGCATCCCCCGAGCAGATCAACCGCATCCTCGTTCCGCTCGACGGGACCAGCCAAAACTCGCGAGCGCTCGACGAAACGATCCGGCTCGCTCACCGACGCGGGCTGGAGGTCCTCGTCCTGCACGTCCACTCGCCGACGACCGTGCCGGCCTTCTCCGACCACGAGCCACACGCAACGCTCGCATGGGAGCAAGAGTTCCTCACACGCCACATCTCAACCCCGCACGACCACATCACACTGCTTCGCCGCCTCGGCGTCCCCGCTAACGACGTCGTCGCAGTCGCCCGCGAAACCAGCCCCGATCTGATCGTCCTCGCCTGGAGCCAGAACCTCGCCCCAGGCCACGCTCGCGTCGTGTCGGACACGCTGGCGCACACCGACACCCCCGTGCTGCCGCTGCCCATCCAGTAAGCGACAGCAGATGCCAGCGGCACGAGTCGGCTCAGTGGATCCCCGCAGGTAGCCTCAGCGCCCGGTCCCGATGCGGGCATCGCACCCGAACGGTTTCAATGAGATCACGATGCCAGCGAAGACAACGAGCAGCGCACATGTGGGAGACTGGATCGAGGCGCCCGGAGTGCACGGCGAGCCGTCTGGACGCGGCCAGATCGTCGAGCTGCTCGGCCACGGCGCACGAGCACTACCGGGTTCGCTGGGACGAGCAGCACGAATCGATCCTGTACTCAGCCGACGGGATCATCATCACTCCGCAGCACGCGCGACCCGCCCGCCGCGCCAGCCGCTGAGGCGCCAGCCCAGATGATCGTTGAGGCGCTCGGGATCGACACGCCAGCGCGGCTCTCGCAGCTGGACTGGCACGGGCATCCAGTCCTAAGCGTCTACCTCGATCTAGACGCGGCGCGGTTCCCCACACCAGCCGCGCGCGAGACGCAGCTTAGCGCGCTGCTGAGCAAAGCTGGGCGCGAAGCGCCCGAGAAGGACGTCGGACTGATCCGAGCCCTTCTGGACTCCGAGCCGGCGATCGCACGCGGGGCGCGGGGGTTGGGAATCTTCTCCTCATCCGACGCCGACATCCTCGAAGCCGTTCGCCTGCCGAGCCCCGTTGAGCCGCTGGCCGTCGTCGACACAGTCCCGTGGCTCGAGCCACTCGCCGGCATGCTCTCGCCAGGTGACTGGGGCGTCGCAGTCGTGAGCCGCAGCGCAGCACGACTGCTCCGAGGAGGACCGAACGGGCTGACCGAGTTCGCGGCCATCCACGACGACCTTCACCGCAGGCACGCCCAGGGCGGATGGTCCCAGGCCCGCTTCCAACGAGGGATCGAGGAGCAGGTCGCATTCCACGCACGCCAGGTCGCCGACCGGCTGCTGCGCGCACATCAACGCCGGCCGTTCGAGCACCTCGCGATCGTCGCCTCGGACGAGCTACAGCCGGTGATCGTGCACTGCCTTCACAGCACGCTGACCGAACGCCTCGCCGGCACGATCGACGCCGACCTTGAGCACGCCCCCACAGACGAGATCGCGCGCGCGGTCGAACCGGTGATCGCACGCGCAGCGCACGACCACGAGCGCGCGCTAGTCGCCTCCATCGAGCAGGCGCTCGGAACCGGCGGCGCGGCCGCCGCCGGCCTCGACGAGGTGCTCTCAACGCTGGAGCACGACCGCGTCGAGGCGCTGCTGGTGCCGGAGCGTTCAAGCCTCAAGGCAGGCCTGTGCCCCACGTGCGGCCGGCTGTCGACCGACGGGGGCCGCAGATGCCCACTCGACGGTGCCGTGCTCGCCGAGGTCGACGCGATCGAGCACGCCGCCGAGGAGGCGGCCCGCCGATCATTGCCGATCGTCGTCGTCCGCCACGAGACCGACTGGCTGACAGAGCACGGCGGAATCGCCGCGCTGCTGCGGTGGTGAGCGGTCCGCGGAGCCCTGACCGTCGCGACTCGCTACAGCCGGAGCACGCTTTCCGCTTTCTTCACCCGGGCAGTCGCCACGTAGGAGCGCGGCTGGCCGCGCTGGAGTAGTTGCGCTGACCGTCCGCTGCGAGTGCCGTGGGAGACTCATCAGGCTGCGGCTTCGACCGGGACCGCTTGCAACCAGCGTGCAAGCACCTTGAGTCGAGGTAGACGGTTCGTGAATGGATCTCGATGTGCCCCGGGTCGGACAGTCCCGGTCCGATCAGCGCCCACACCGGGTACAGGCGCTGAAGGATCGCCGTCCAGTGGTCAGACAGCTCCTGGTAGACGGGGTCCAGACGTCCCCGCTGCGCGGCGGCCCGGTGCAGCTGGTGCGCGAACAACCCCGGTCGCGGGCCGGTCGTTCTGGTGGCCGGGGTCATGAAGTGACCGCCCGCGGGTAGCCGTGCAGGTTCGGGAGGCCGCTGGTGGCCGCGACGCGCAGGCGTCCGTAGCCGGCCTGGTCGAGCATCCGGCAGGCGGCGGCCGCCTCGGCGTCCTGGATCTTGCCCGCGCTGACCTGCTCGTGGAGGTTGGAGGCGAAGAACGCGAGCGCGGCGCGCTCGCCGACCCGCGCGCTCATCCGCCACAGCGATTCGATGTCGCGGAACTGCGGCGTCCATGATAGTCCGTCCTCGCCGGCGATCCGCTGGCGATCGAGCCGCATGGCCTCGGTAACGAGCGGAGCCGGCGCGCCGAGCTCGACGAGCGCGGCCCAGTTGCTGGTGACCTCGAGCGTCGCGGGGAACCGCGAGTGCCACGCGTCGGGGATGTCGGTCGCGCCGACGAGCCCCGGGTTGTAGGCGAGCAGGATGGCGAAGCCCGGCTTGGCGACGACGGTCTCGCCGGTTGCCGCCAGATACAGGCTGAGCCGGCCATCGAGGGTGGCGTTGATCGAGAGCAGCGCGACGTCGCGGGCGGTGTTGACCTCGTCGATCATCACGACCCACCCCTCGCGCATCGCTTGCACGAACGCCGAGTCGACGAGTGCGACTTGGCCCCCGCTCCCCGCGACCGGGACATAGTCGTAGCGGAAGAAGAACTCGTCCGACGAGGGGCCGGGCTGGAGCTCGACGAACCCGTAGAACGGGACGCCGTGCCGACGGGAGACCTCACGGCCGCGACCCGTCCAGAGGCGGTAGGCGATCGCGCGGGCGATCTGGCTCTTGCCCGCGCCGGGCGGGCCGATCAGCCGCAGGAAGCTCGAGGCGGCCGGGTCGTCCATGTCGAGCAGCGCGAGGGCGAGCTCGTCGACCGGCGCGCCGTGCAGGCTCGGCGGGTAGATCCGCCTGCCGTCCGGAAGCACGATCGGCTCGCCAGCGGCCTCGAGCTCGAGTGGGCTGTTTGCCTCGGGACCGAGGTCCCCGTCGGCGGCCACCCGGTCGATCTGCGACAGGGCAGCGGTGATTGCGCTCATGCGCGTCTCCTTGCTTGAACGATGGTCAGAGGTGTGTGGGTGCGCGTCGCGGCGCGGCTGTGTTGCCGCGCCGGGCGGTCTCGTGAGACCCGCGCCGCCGGTCGCGCTCAGCCGAACACGCTGGCGGCGACGCGCAGCCGGGCGGCGGTCGCCTCGTACCCGGCCTTGTGCTTGCTGTCGGCTACCTGCCTGGGCGTCCCGCTGTACGTCAACGAGTGGGGCTGGGAGTCGATTCCCTGGAGCTGGCAGGGTGCAACCGAGCCGGTCCGCGACGCGGCGATCAAACAGGTCACCGAGCAGCTCGGCCAGAACCCGTATGTCGCGGATGTGGAGCCGTACTGCTGGGGCTGCTCGGACGCGTTCAACATCTACGGCACGCCGGCAGCTACGGCGTTCGAGGAGGGAATCGCCGCGGCCCGGAGCTCGCTTGCCGTGCTCCCCACGGCCGCAGCGATGCCGGTGAGCTTCACCCGCGAGCCGGCAACGAAAAAGGGCAGACACCGCCATCGCCATCGCCCTCGGCACCGCCACCGCCACCGCCATCGGCAGCACCATTCACCGCGGTAGCTGACGGTGGCATCGGCCGCTGCTTCGACGCAAGCAGTCGCGCGGTGACAGGACCGCCTACGATGCGCGAGTGAGGCTGCCTGGTCGAGAGCTTGAGGCGGTGCCTGGGCCGGCGGCCGTGCCCGCCGGCTGCTGTCGGCAGACGTTCGCCGAGCGTTACACCGAGTGTCGCCGGGCCGTGAGTCGGGAGGAGGGGTGACTCCGGGACCGACGTCGGGACGGCTCTCGCGGCGCGCGTTGCTCGCCGCGGCGGCGAGCGGGGTCGGGGCTGTCGCGTTGGCCGGCGTTGAGGGTCGAGCAGGGGCGAACGCTGGCCGATCGGGCTTCCGCGTGCCGCTTGACTCGGCGCCGCACGAGCGCACCTGGATGGCGTGGCCGGATAGCAGGGCGATCTGGGGTTCTGCGCTCGCCGGCGCGCAGGCCGACATTGCGAGCGTCGCGCGGACGATCGCGAACTACGAGCCGGTGGTCATGTGCGCGAATCGCCACAGCGCCGCCCATGCGAGGGCGGCCTGCGGCTCGGCGGTGCGGGTGATCGACGAGATCCCCGTCGACGACTGCTGGATGCGTGACACTGGCCCGGTGTTCCGCGTCAACACCTCCGGGAGCCTCGATGCCGTTGGCCTGAACTTCAACGGCTGGGGTCACAAGCAGACGCACGCGAGGGACGCGCTGGTGGCCCGTCGGGTCGCGGCTCACGTGGGCGTTCCGTTCACACGCGCGGGCTTTGTAAGCGAGGGAGGGGCGATCGAGACCGACGGCCACGGAACACTGATGGCGACCCGCAGCAGCATCATCAACGCTAACCGTAATCCGGGCAAGAGCGAGCTCCAGGTCACAGCGGCGATGTGCGCCGCCTACGGTGCGTCGAAGGTGATCTGGTTTGCCGGGATTCTCGGCCAGGACATCACCGACGACCACGTTGACGGGACATCGCGGTTCACCGCGGCAGGCCGCGCAATCGTTCAGTACCCGGCGCTGGCCAGCGATCACAACATCTGGTCAGAGGACGAGCGCCGCCAATACCACATCCTCTCGACCTCGACCGACGCCCGCGGCACGCCGATCGGCGTCCGGAAGCTGACCGGGCCGGTCTGGCGCAAGATTCGACAGCACCGCGACCCGGGCTTCGTTGACGACTATGTGAACTACTACGTCTGCAACGGCGCGGTGATCACAGCCCAGTTCGGCGACGCACGTGCCGACGCGGCCGCACGCCAGACGCTCTCGGCCACGTTCCCCGGACGAGCCATCGAGCAACTAAACATCGACAACCTTGGGACCGGCGGGGGCGGCATCCACTGCGTCACCCAGCAACAGCCGCGAGTCCGGTAGAGGGTGTCCGACTTTCTTGTCCGGTGGTGCCTGCGTCTCGTCGATCGTGAAGGCAGCCGGTGTGAGCCGGGTGCGTGGGAGCCCGACCGTTGGCCCTCGTTCGTCTAGATCGGCGAATAGGGGAGTTTGCTGAGGTGTCGCGGGAGCGGGATGCGGAGCTTGCGCATGATCTCGAGGGCAGTTCGGTCGCCGCTTTCGACCCCGCCGTTGAGGTAGCCCTGGCTGTAGGTGGAGGTCGCTTCCCCGGCGAAGTGGACGTTGGCTTCGGGTTTGCCGAGGCCGACCCAGAAGCGGGTGAGTTGGCCGGGCGCGAAGGCGGCGTAGGAGCCCCGTGTCCATGCGTCGTGGGGCCAGAGGTCAGCCCAGGCGTGACCGTTGAAATGTGCCCGGCTGCCGGGCACTGCTTGGTCGATCCGGTCAAGCACCGAGTCTCGAAGTGCGGGAGTTGCCGGCGCGTGGGGGGCTGGGCCGCGCCATGACTCGCCGGTGCGTCCGCCCGCGTAGACCGTGATCAACCCCGCTTGGCCGGATTGATCAGCCGAGCTCTCCCAGGTGTCGAAGTCGGGGTCAGAGGAGGTCATGGCCGAGCTCCAGCGGTCGAGCGTCCACGGCCGCGTGTCGTACTGCACGATCACCTTGGCGTCTGACCCCATCGCCAGCTCGTTGATCGCCGCGAGTTTGTGGGCGCTGAACTCGGCGCCCTGCATGTCCACGTCGCGCAGCGTGGTGAACGGCGGGGTGAGGATGACCAAGTCGGCGATGACCGGGCGGGGAACACCGTCGAAGTCGAGCGCATAGCTGCCGCCGGCTCGCCGGCGAATCGCGCGAAGCGGCGTACCCGTATGGATACTCGCCGCAGGGAGAGTCGCGGCTGCCCCATGGATCACCTGGTCGTTTCCGCCGTGCACGTGCCAGCGCTCATCAGCGCCCGGATAGGGGACGATGAGATAGTCGATCCAGTTGAGTGCTGACAGGCGGTCCATGTTGAGGCCGTACCAGCCGCTCATCGTCTGGTCAAGCCACTCGCCGAGGTCGGAGCCGAGCACTCCCGGCACATGCATCTCGAGCCATTCGGCCATCGAGAGCTGGTCGACCGCGACCGCCCGGGGGCTCGCCGTCGGGTACGAGTAGGCGGCCGTGTCGACCCGCCCGTCCCTGCGGAGTACGCCCACCCTGCGCGCCTCGCGGGCCACCGCCCTCTGCACGGGGCGCATCCCGACGTTGATCTCGTGCCTGCCGAGGTTGACGCCGCGCACCCAGTTGGGCGAATACGGCCCGGACCTCGCCGCGAACAGGTCGTCCAGCTCGAGTCCGAGCTCTCGCACGAGCTGGCGCAGGTGCACGTGGCGGGTGTCGATGAATTCGCCGCCATGCTCGGCGGTCTGGCCGTCGGCAAACCCCCGGGCCGTCCAGCACCGCCCGCCCAACCGGTCCCGAGCCTCGTAGACGGTCGACGTGACCCCGACCCGGTTGAGCTGATACGCAGCCGCGATCCCCGCCAGGCCGGCGCCCACGATCACCACGCGGGCATCGGTACGCCGCTTCCGGCCGGCGGAAGCCGAAGCCGAAGCCGAAGCGGGCCCCGTCCCGGCTAACACCATCGCCGCTCCGACCCCGCCGCCGGCAACCAACAGCTCACGCCGAGAAAGCGCCGACCAAGACCACGATTCATCCATGGCGGCACCCGGAAACTCCGCGCCGATCGATTCAATCGAACGCTGCTTCACCTCACGGGCAGCCAGCGACCGTCGACCACCGCGAACGCATCTCCCAGGCTCCGCGCCATCGCCGATCACGCCAGTCATTCAACGTCCTCGACGCCACCCTGTCAACGCACACTCCGGCCCCTGGCTGGCAGTGCCTGTGCCGTCATGATGACCGCCACCAACCCGTCCGTCGGCGACGACAACGAGTTCGACGGCGCGACGCCGGCTCGATTCGTTGAGCGCGCTTCCCCTTTTCGTGCTGAGGGGCACTGATGCAACCGCAGCGATACCGCTGCTCGGGGCTACCTGCCGCGGCGCGTTGTCACGCCATCGATCTGTGGCCGTCGGCGAGGCCTGGGGTGTGTCCGCGTGGGCATGCACGAGCGCGCTGGTCGCCGGGCTCGAGCGACGATCTGCTGGTCTCAGACTTCGACTTGCAGGTGGACGGCTGGCGGAGGGTTTGATGCCGCCAGCGCGCGGCGTACGATACGGCTCGCTGTGAGGTACCCGACCGCAGCGATGAGCCTCAGGCGCGCGCTGATCCCTGTTGCGATCTGCTTCGTGCTGCTGTCTGCTCCGGGGGCGCTGGCGCGGTACAAACCGCTGCCGGCGTCGGGCGATTCCTGGTATTGGGAGATTGATCCGCCGAAGGCCGGTCTCGGCGGCCTTCCGCCACTGAGCTTGCCCTATCCGCGGCCCGGCAGCGCCCGCATCTGGGATACCGACCTCTTCTTCGACTCCAACACATCGTCCGGGCGCAAGCTGGGCATTCCCACTCGGCCCTCGAGTGTCGTCGCTGCGCTTCATCGCGCCGGCCACTACAGCATCTGCTACGTCGAGGCCGGCGCCTACCAGACGAACTTTCCCGACGGGGCCGATTTCGCACCCAGTGATTACGGTCATCGCGCCAAGCGCTACCAGCTCCAGGGCTTCCCCGACGAGTGGTATTTCGATATCAGCGGCTTCCGTCACTACGTCGCCGGGCGGCGCTACACGCTGAAAGGCGCGGCGCGAAACATCGCGTCGGGGCTGGACAAGCGCTTGAAGTGGTGCAGGCTGGAGGGTCAGGATGCGGTGGAGCCGGACGACATCGATGGCTACTCGAACAGGAGCGCAACGGGCGCGAAGGGTGGCGGCTGGGGGCTGACCAAGATGGCCGCTTTGGGGTTCCAGCGGTGGCTCGCCTACCAGGCGCACGCGGACGGACTGGCGGTCGTTCAGAAGAACGACCCGGTCAACGCGAGGGTCGACGAGCCGCTGTTCGATGGCGTGATCACTGAGGAGTGCAACTTCTACCGCGATCCATGCGCGGGCTCCGGCGGCGACTGGAACCGTTACCTCGCGGCCGGCAAGCCGATCCTCAACGCGGAGTACAGCCAGGATGGAGAGAAGGTCTCGAGGTTCTGTCCGTCTGATCGGAGGTGGGGCATTTGGGGCGCCCTATTCAGCGCCGACCTCAACGGCCCGGGCGCTTACGAGGTCTGCTGGAACGCGGTCAACGAACTCTGACCCGGGGCTCGCCGAGCTGCCGCAACATCGTCTGCTCCGGTTCGTCGACAACGCGAGCGGTTGGGTCTGTCTGGCCGCTTCCTGATCGGACACCACGCAGCGCGGAGCAGCGGACCCGGGCGGCGGCGATCGACCTGTCGGCCCGGCCCGAAGCGGTTTCACGGCGACGCCCATTACGGAATCGTGGCCCCGAAGAGGCCGATTTGCATGGCATACGCGCTGTGCCGCCGCCGCGCCGCAAACGCCGAATCCCCCGAGGTTGCCCCGGTCGCCGTGGAACTTCGGTGACGACGGTCCCGTTGTGATCGTTACACAGTGACTGCGATAGGCGCCTCCTGGGTCGTCGCCGGGTTGGGCTGGTGAAGGTGGAGTCGGCGTTCGATCGCGATGGCGGGGCGGGGTAGGTCGGTGTAGCCGATCACCTTGCGAAACTGCTTCTCGGCTTCGAGCATCCCGGCGGCGGTCCATCGCAGCCCCATCTCGCCGGAGGACCAGTGCTTGACGTTGCGCTGGGTGGTGCGGACGGTGTCGATCATCGACTCGCACGCGTTGGTCGACTCCAGCGTGCGGCGGAGCTTGCCGCTTGATCCCGAGCCGGATCACCGTCAGCGTCTCCTCCATCCCTTCGCGCAGCGAGCCGGCGGCGCCGGGGTGCGTGTGCTCGAGCTCGTCGGCGAGGCGTGTGAGTTGCTCGAGCGCGCGTGGGTAGTCGGTCTCCCGCCACGCCCGGCGCATCCGCGCCTTGATCGATGGGCGGTCGCGCTCGGGGAGATGCGCCATCACGTTGCGCTCTTTGTGCCACTTATGCCGACCTCGGCATAAGTGGCACTATGCCGACTCTCGCGTTATGCCGACTCGGGTGCGGAAGTCCTGTGACGCCGGGGGTTCGCTGGTGATGTTGTCGGCATAACGCGGCCGGGCCGGTGGAGGCTGGCGCTTTCGTCGAGTGAGAGGAGAGCGTCGTGCACGATCCATCGCGGGTCAGGATCTCGGGACCGTTGGAGCCGTTCGCGGCGGGGTTCGCGGCCGAGTTGGAGCGTCTGGGGTACCGGCGCACGCCGGCGACGTTCCAGTTGCAGTTCATGGCGCACGCGAGTCGCTGGCTTGACCGGGAGCGGCTCGGGCCGGCGGGGTTGACGGGTGAGGTTGTCGAGCGGTTCTTGGAGGAGCGGCGCGTGGCGGGCTATCGGGACCGTGTCACGTGGAGGGCGATGGCGCCGCTGCTGGGGTACTTGCGGGGGCTGGGTGTCGTCCCGCCGGCATCGCCGCGTGTGGCGGTCGGTGCGGTCGAGGTGCTGATTGCCGATTACCGCGAGTATCTGGCGGTCGAGCGTGGGTTGACGGCGGACACGATCGAGGGCTATGTGCTGACGGCGCGGCCGTTCCTGGAGGCTCGCCAGGGCGACGGCGACAGGCTCGATCTCGACTCGGTGAGCGCCAGCGATGTGATGGCGTTCGTGGTCGACCGTTGCTCGGGACAGTCGAAGGGAGCGGCGAAGATGACGGTCACGGGGCTGCGGTCACTGCTGCGGTTCTTGCATCTCCGCGGTCTGATCTCCGGGCCGCTGGCGGCCGCGGTGCCATCGACGGCGTCGTGGCGGCTCTCAGGGTTGTCGCGCGCGCTTGAGCCTGAGCATCTGCAGGCGCTGTTTGATTCGTGCGACCGGGGAAGCCCGGTCGGGCGCCGTGATTACGCGGTGCTGGTGATGCTCGCCAGACTGGGGCTGCGTGCCGGCGAGGTGGCCGCGCTGCGGATCGAGGACGTCGATTGGCGCGCCGGCGAGCTTCGGATCTCGGGCAAGGGCCGACGCGATGAACGGCTGCCGCTGCCCGACGACGTCGGCGAGGCGATCGTCGCCTACTTGCAGGACGGAAGGCCGGCGACAGCCCTGGACCGGTCGTTGATCGTGCGCGTCCGCGCCCCGCATCACGGCCTGACGACCGGTGGGATCACGCAGATCGTCGTCGCGGCGGCGGATCGTGCCGGGCTCGGGCCGATCTACGCCCATCGGCTGCGGCACACCGCGGCCACGCAGATGCTGCGGGCCGGCGCGAGCCTGGAGGAGATCGGGCAGGTCCTCCGTCACCGGCAGCTGCTGACCACGGCCATCTATGCCAAGGTCGACCGTGACGCGCTGCGAGCGCTCGCGCGGCCATGGCCGGAGGTGTGGTCATGACCTGGTTGGAACAGCGGCTGGCCGGCTATCTGGCAGTCCGTCGCGCGCTGGGCTACCGGCTCCTGCGCGCCGAGAAGCTGCTTGCCCAGTTCATCGCCTGGATCAACGAACGTGGCGAGACCACGATCACGACCGCCTCCACGGTCGAGTGGGCGACACTGCCGCGGTCGACCGGCTCCAACTGGCACGCCTATCGCCTCTCGGTCGTGCGCGGGTTCGCCGGGCACGTGCACGCGCTGGATCCGGCCCACGAACTGGTGCCGCAGGATCTGCTGCCGCAGCGGCCGCGTCGTGCGGTGCCCTACCGCTATACGGACGCTGAGATTCGGGCGCTGATGGACGCGTCCTCGGCAATCCCGACACCGCACCGCGCCGCGACGATGCGCACGCTGATCGGCATGTTGGCCGTCACCGGGATGCGGGTGGGCGAAGCGATCCGCCTCAACAAGGGCGATGTCGACCATCAACGTGGCGTGATCACCGTCGTCGAGAGCAAGTTCGGCAAGTCCCGGGAGCTCGCCGTGCACGACACGACGACCGCGGCGCTGCGTGCCTACCTCGCCCGCAGCGATCGACCAGTCCCGCTCGAGCCGACCGACGCGGTGTTCACCTCCGCGACCGGGACGCGGTTGATCTACTGCAACGTGCACCTGGCGTTCAAGCGGATCGTCAAGCACGCCGGCCTTGTTCCGCGCTCCGCGAGCTGCCGACCCCGGCCACACGACCTACGCCACGGCTTCGCGGTCAACACGCTGCTTGACGCCTACCGCGACGACATCGGCAACGGCGAGCACATCCAGACGCGGATCGCGCTGCTGTGCACCTACCTCGGCCACGTCAACCCCGGATCCACATACTGGTATTTGCAGACCGCCCCGGAGCTGCTCGCGCTCGCCGCTGAACGCCTCGAACGCAACGAGGGGAGCGCGCGATGAGCCTGCTCGCACCGACACTGCAGGCGTTCTTCACCGACCGGCTGATCAGGCAGAAGCGCGCGAGCGCTCACACAATCGCCGCATACCGCGACACGATCCGGCTGCTGCTCGCCTTCATCGCCGAGCAGACCGGCACCGCGCCGAGCGATCTCGACATCGACGATCTCCAGGCGCCGCTGATCAGCGCGTTCCTCGATCACCTCGAGCACGAGCGCGGCAACAAGATCCGCACCCGCAACGCGCGGCTGGCCGCGATCCGCTCGCTGTTCAGATACGCCGCGCTCAGACACCCCGAACACGCCGCCAGCATCCAACGCGTCCTGGCGATCCCGACCAAGCGCCACGACCAGGCGCTGGTCACGTTCCTCACCGATCCCGAGCTCCAAGCACTGCTCGACGCGCCCGATCAGACAAGCTGGATCGGCCGTCGCGACCACGCCCTGATCCTGCTCGCCACCCAGACCGGGCTGCGCGCCAGCGAGCTAATCAGCCTGACCTGCGCGGACCTGCGGCTCGGGACCGGCGCGCACGTCAACTGCATCGGCAAGGGCCGCAAACAGCGCATCACGCCACTGACCAGCCAGACCATCACAGTCATGCGAGCGTGGGCCGGCGAACGCGACGGCCGCCCCGACGACCCGCTGTTCGCCACCAGCACCGGCCGACCGCTGACCCGCGACGCGCTCGAACACCGGCTCGCCAAACACGCCGCCACGGCAGCCGCGACGTGCCCAACGCTCGCAACCAAAACGATCACCCCGCACGTGCTACGTCACACCGCCGCGATGCGGCTACTCCACGCCGGAGTCGACACCACCGTGATCGCGCTCTGGCTCGGTCACGAGCAGATCCAAACGACCCAGATCTACCTGCACGCCGATCTCGCCATCAAGGAGAAAGCGCTCGCACGAACCACACCGCCGACCGCGAAGCCCGGACGCTACCAACCCAACGACCGCGTCCTCGCGTTCCTCGACGCGCTGTGATTATGCCGACAAGATCCCGTGCCGCTCCTCCCTGAGCAGGACGTTCTCACCCAAGTCGGCATAACGCGAGAGTCGGCATAGTGCCACAGACATCTTTGGACGGGCACCTCGCCGAACACGGAGCGCACAGCCTTGCGGAGCGCTTTGGAGCCGTCGAGCACGAACAGCATCCCCTGCTCGGGATCCAGGCCGCGCTCGACGAGATCGGACAGCAGCGCGGTCGCGACGGTCGCGTTCTCTGTCGATCCGTCTCACAGCCCGAGCGGGATCTTCACGCCTTCGGTCGTGATCCCGAGCGCGACGATCATCATTCGGCCCTTCAGCTCCAGCCCGTCGAGCATCATCACCGCCAGCCGCAGATCGCCCAACTGGCGGCTCATCAACTCCGCGAGTGCCTCGCGGGTGCGCTCCACGAACGTGCGCGACACCGCCGACTTCGACGTCGACCGCGCCTTCGTCTCAACGTCCTCGCCGGCCGGTTCCTGCGTGCGCCGGTACCGGCGCGTGGACACGCCGGCGAGCATCCGCTCCAGCACGACCCGGCGCAGCGGATCACGGTCAGCGAAGTGCTGATAGGTCGCGAGCTGCACCTCGGACTCGCCGTCCGCGGTCCGCACCCTCGGTCGCCGCACTCGACACGACGGCCGCCGAGTGTCATCTCGCCAGCCTCGTGGCCATGACGCACCGCTGTGCGCTCGGCGTTCCACTTGCCTTTCGGACCGACGACATCGTCGACCTCCTCGGCCATCAGCTCCTCGAGCACGCCGAGCCCGACGCCGACGCTGAGCGCGAGCAATCCCTGCTTCGCTGCCCCGACCAACTCGCCCAGAGCTTCCTGCACACGCTTCGGGAGCACGGCCTCATCGCGGGTCGCCTGCGCGACCGGTACGTTGCACTTCACGGCGGTTCCTCCTTCGATCTTGGCCGATCGCCCGCCACGCTCCCACCAGAAGCGGACGGGCCGGAGGGACCGCCGTCACCTCAAACTTCTACGAGCCCCGGGAGTGCGCCCAGACTGTTGGAGGTCGATGAGTAGAACATCGTGATTCAACGACAAGCTCGTCGTCGCCTGCCGGGGAAGGTCCGGTCCGGGTAGCTGCCAGGAGGCCCGGTAGCAGGCTGCCGGCTTCGGGGGGAAACGCCCGTGGTTGAAGCGCAGTGTCAAGCATCCTTTGGGGGTGTGCGACCGAGCGGTCCGCAGCGTCAAGCGAAGCCTGCCGCGTCGTGAGCGTGTATCAGGGAGAGCCGAGCCTCGTCCCGTTTGGTGAAGGCCATGGAAGGGGTGAAGATCCTGGAGTCGCAGCCCCGAAGAACTCCCCGGCGTAGAGGGCGCGGAACGTTCGGATGGTGATGGCGGGAACTGGGGAGGCCCTCCCCAGCCCAGCGGTCTGCGGTGTGTGCCGCTGGAGTGTGGCGTCCATAACCGAGTGATCGTCGGGAAGGGGGGCGTCGGCTGGGAGGGAGTCGGAGGCGGCTGTATTACCGCTTGAGCCGACGGGACAACAGAACCCGCGGTGAGGGAGGGGCCGCTACTTCGTTCACGCGTCACGCACAGGGAAGGGCCGGTGAGTGCCACTCGTGGCTAGGACCACCAAGCAGGACAAAGTCCGAGAACTGCAGCGAACGCTCTACCGGGCGGCCAAGGCCGACCCCAAGCGAAGGTTCCACGCGCTCTATGACAAGGTCCTACGCAGGGACGTTCTGGAGTGTGCGTGGGAGCTGGTGCGCGTCAATCGTGGCGCGGCCGGCATCGACCGGCAGACCATTGCCGACGTTGAGGAGTACGGCATCGCCAAGCTCCTTGACGAGCTGGCGGCGGACCTGAGGGACGACAGCTACCGCTCGCTCCCCGCCCGCCGGGTCTTCATCCCGAAGCCCGGCAGGCCAAACGAGCAGAGATCGCTGTCGATTCCCGCGGTTCGTGATCGCGTCGTTCAGTCCGCGGTGAAGATCGTCATTGAGCCGATCTTCGAGGCGGACTTTCTGTCGTGCTCGTTCGGGTTTCGCCCGAAGCACTCGGCACACGACGCACTCCAGGTGCTCATCGATGAGTCCTGGCGCGGCCGGCATTGGGTCGCCGAGTCCGACGTCTCGGACTGTTTCGGGTCGATTCCACACTCGGGGTTGATGTCGGCGGTCGAGGAGCGGATCTGTGACCGCCGCTTGCTGAAGCTTCTGCGTGCGATGCTGCGCGCCGGGGTGATGGAGGCGGGAGCGGTCCGGCACGGCACGGCACGAGCGGTACCCCGCAAGGCGGAGTCGTTTCACCCGTCTTGTGCAACATCTACCTACACCGGCTCGACCGGGAATGGCAGATGCGCGCACACGGGACGCTCGTCCGCTATGCCGATGATCTGCTGGCGTTGTGCAAGACCCGACGGGAAGCCGAGAACGCCCTGGCGGCGCTCACGGTGATCTTGGCCGAGCTGGGGCTTGAGCTCAAGCCAGCCAAGACGCGGATCGTGCACCTGCGGGAAGGAGGCGAGGGAGTGGACTTCCTCGGTTTCCATCACCGCTGGGTGCGCGGACGGACCGCCGGGTCCAGTCACGTCGCGTTCCTCGCTCGCTGGCCCTCACGACAGGCGATGCAGCACGCCCGCGACCGTGTGCGAGAGCTCACGGCCCGGGACCGGCTGCGCTGGCCGATCGAGCAAGTCGTTGGGGACCTCAACCGGTTCCTGCGCGGCTGGGCGGGTTATTTCCGCTACGGCAACTCGACCGTCCAGTTCGACCACATCATCCGACACGTGGAACGGCGTCTACAGCTGTGGATGGCAGCTAGCCATCAACAGCCGTGGCGCTACGGGCGACGAGCATTCGACGCCCGAGCTGACCGCTACGGACTGGTCACCCTCGACGGAGCCATCGCTGCGCCGCGACCTAACCGGCCGTGGCGTCAGGGAGCCGAATGCCGACGGTGAAGAACGTCGGTGAGCCGTGTGCGGGAGAACCGCATGCACGGATCGATGGGGGGCGGGAGGAAACCGGCACCAGTCGGCAAGTCCGCGCGGAGCCAGGCGCCTCTCGCCTACCCGACCAACCTCCGACGTCGCGATCGTCGGGTTGGGCGCCGTGGCCGGCAGCCGGCTTCCGCCTTCCCCGATGGGGATTCGCTGGCGGCAAGGCGAAGTCAGCGCGGACTCTCGCGATCACGCTTCTGCGCAGGCCCGGCCAGCCGCTTGATGGCGCTCCGGGGGGCATCCCCGCCGCGACGCGAAGGACATGGATCAAGCGGTCGACCGACACCACCAGAACGTCGTGCTCGACCCGCTCGGCGCCCCGCGCACGGACGAGGCACATGACGCCAAGGGCGCCCCTGCGTGCCCACCTTCGCCGGCGTCGAGCGAGCCACGCCGTCTGGTCGTGCAGAAGGGCGAGGTGACGCCTCTCGTAGGTCATCGTCTTCGTCTCGATCACAACGGCAACCCCGTTGGGGGCGATCGCCACCGAATCGATGTCTCCTCGGCCTTGCCAGCGCAGCGAGTGCCGAAGCTGCCAGCCGTCCGCCTGAAGTGGGGCGAGCGCGCGCTGCACCTCGTCCTCCGAGCGGGCGCCTACTCGACTACGGCTGGCGAGCGAAAGCCAGTGCCGAGCGTAGAGTCCCAGGCCGACGGCGGTTAGGAGCAACAGCCCGCCGAGCGCCGTCGCTCCCGCGCTCGCGATCACAAGCCCGAACAGCCCGACGATCACGCTTCCCAGGCTCGCCTTTCCAGCGTGAGACAGCCGGCGATACTGCTGACGGCGGGCGTAGTTCACGGTGCGACCGCCTCGAACTGGCGGCCGCATCCGGACGCGCTGTCGCTCGCCCTGAGCTGCGGCATCGCTCGATCCTGTCACCGGCCCCAGACGCCCCGGACCCGGTCGACTGTCGGCCCGTGATTCGACCCGTTCTCGGCGCTTCCCGCGGCAGACCTTCTTGCAGCCTGCCCCCAATCCTGCCCCCAAAGCCCCTTTTCGCGCCTCGGAAAATGCCGATTTGCAGCGATAAAGGGAGTACCGCTACCGGGATTCGAACCCGGGTTTCCGCCGTGAGAGGGCGGCGTCCTAGTCCCCTAGACGATAGCGGCGGGACGAGTTCGATCCGCCGGGCAAGCGGATCGACGGACATGAGCTTAGCGTGGGTTGACGGCACGGCCCGATGCGACCGGCGCGGCCGGCGTCGTCACCGGCCGTCCGGCACCTGCACGCTCCGAGGTTCCTGCTTTTCCGTCAGTCCTCATCTCCCCACACTTGCTAACTTCTGCCATCCCGGCGGCTGTGGCGGAATCTGGTAGACGCGCACGGTTCAGGTCCGTGTGGGCTCACGCCCGTGGAGGTTCGAGTCCTCTCAGCCGCATATATGTGACCGAGGTCCCATGCACTCGTTCACAGCCAGCCGCGCTCCTCGGCGAGCCGCAGCGCCTCCCCCCGGTTGCGCGCATCCAGCTTCTGCATGACCGAGGACAGGTGGTTGCGCACCGTGCCCGGTGAGAGGTAGAGCGCCCGGGCCAGCTCCGCGACGGTGGCGTGGTCCCGGCTCGCCGCCAGCACCTCGTGTTCACGCGGGGTGAGCGGGGACTCCCCCTGGGACAGGGCGGCGGCCGCCAGCCCCGGGTCGACGACGCGCTCGCCGCGCAGCGCGCGGCGGATCGCCGCCGCCAGTTCGGTCGCGGGCGCGTCCTTCAGGACGAAGCCCGCGGCGCCGCCCTGCATCGCGCGCCGCAGATAGCCGGGCCGGCCGAACGTGGTCAGGATCAGCACCCGGCAGTCCGGAAGCGCGGCGGCGAGCTGCTCGGCGGCCTCCAGGCCGGTGGCGCCCGGCATCTCGATGTCGAGCAGGGCGACGTCCGGCTCGGCGGCGCGCGCCGCGTCGAGCACCTCGTCGCCCCGGGCGACCTGGGCCACCACCTCGAAGTCCGGCTCCAGGCCGAGGAGCGTCGCCAGCGCCCCGCGCACCATCCCCTGGTCCTCGGCCATGAGGATCCGGATCACGGCTCGGCGCTTGTCATCGGCACCGACACGGCGAGGCGGAACCCGGCGCCGTCGGCGCGGCGGCCGGCCTCGATGCGCCCGGTCAGGCGCTCGGCCCGCTCCCGCAGGCCTGCGATGCCATTGCCGGCATGCCCGTTTGACGCCACATCGCCGACTCCGGAGCCCGCCCCGTCGTCGAGCACCTCCACCCCGGCATCGCCGTCGTCGGCGCGGACCCGGACGTGACAGCGGCGGGCGCCGCTGTGGCGGATCACGTTGGTGGCGCCCTCACGCACCGTCCAGGCCAGGACCGCCTCCACCTCCGGGTCGAGCGCCGCCGGAGCGCGTTCGAACTCGGCATCGATTCCGGCGGCCGTGAGCGCCATCCGCGCCCCCTCCAGCTCGCCGTCGAGCGTCGGCCGGCGGTAATCGCTCACAGCCTGACGCACCTCGCTGAGCGCCTGGCGCGCCACCTGCTCGACGTCGGCGACCTCGCGGCCGGCGCGTTCGGCGTCCCCCGGGAGCAGGCGGCCGGCCAGCTCGGCCTTGATGGCGATGACCGACAGCGAATGTCCCAGCAGGTCGTGCAGGTCCCGGGCGAAACGCTCGCGCTCGGCGGCCACCGCGGTGCGGGCCAGTTCGGCGCGGGCCTCACACAGCTCCTGGTTGCGGTCGCGGAGGTTGTGCATGAGGACCATGAGCAGACCGATCGCCACGGTTGTGGTCCCGGCGCTGATGACCTGTCCCCCGGTACCGCCCGCCACCGCGGTGCACGCCACCGCGACCGCGGTCAACGCCAGGATTGCCGGTACCCCGCGGTCAAGCGGCGTCACCAGGGCGAGGCACCCGGCGCAGTATGTGAACAGGAACCACCACTGATCAGGCGCGTGCAGAGTCAGGACGATGGTCACCGCCAGCAGCGTTGCCATCAACGCGAAGCGCATCCCCGACGGCTCCGGCCGGAAAACGATCAGAACCATCCACACGTACGCGGCAATGAAGATGAGAGCGCCGGCAACCGTCAGGCCGCGCCCGGACGCGCTGTCCCGCGTCGTGAGCGCGTTGACCAACGGGAACAGGATGAACGCGAGCCAGATCACCCCGGCCACGGCACGGCCGTTCCGCCGCCCGTGTCCCCAGCGGTCCTCCGCGATCCGGGAGAACAGGCCGTTCACGCCACCTCCCCCTGCGGCTGGCGCAGGAAGCGGACCATCAGGTACACGCCGATCACTGTCCAAATCGCCAGATTGCGCAGACTGGAGGCATCGAAGAGAGAACCGTGATGACGCGGATCGAACACGTACTGCAGGCCGCTGGCCAGAGCCCTGATGGGAAAGATATCGGCGATCGTCTTCAGGATCTTCGGCAGCGAATCGATCGGGAACCAGATGTTGGAGATGAACGACAACGGCCAGATGATGAGATTGACGAGGACCGGCCCGGTCTCCGCCGAGGGGATGAAGCGGGTGATGCCGATGCCCAGCGTCGTGAACGCGGCGGTTCCCAGCAGCAGGGTCACGATCAGCGCCGGGAGCTGGGCGATCCGGAAATCAAGCCCGTAGACGGCGCCACCGAGCGCCAGCACGACGACCGCCATGGTCAGCGTGACGAGCGAGGCCGACAGCACGCGCGCGGTGACGTACGCCCACCGGGGCAGCGGCGTGCCCTGCATGCGCTTGAGCACGCCCGCGTCACGCAGGATCGCGGTTCCCATCGCCAGGTTGACGAACGTGGTGGTGATCACTCCGTAGGCCAGGATGCCGGGAATGAAGAAGTCGTCATAGGCGATGTTGCCCCGGCTGGAGATGTGGGCGCCCTTGTCCAGGCTGGCGAAGATGACCAGCAGCAGGACCGGGAACACGAAGGTGAACACGCCGCGGCCACGGTTGCGCCAATAGGCGCGCTGCTCGTAGCGGATCTGCCAGCCGACCAGCCCCACGTCGCGCCGCAGGCTCGACTGCACGGCGACGGCTCTCTCCTGCTCGACGGCGATGCTCACAGCACGGCCTCCTCTCGGTCTTCGGTGTGTTCCCCGGCTCCGGTCAGCTCCAGGTAGATGTCCTCGAGCGTCGGCTGGCTCACGGAGAAGTGCCCCAGGTCGATGTCGTGGTCCATCGCCCAGCTCGTCAGGACATGGGCGGCTCGGACGGCGTCGCGCGTGTACACGACGATCCGATCGCCCTCGGTGCTGCGGCGCTCGGCGGGCAGAGCCGGCACGTCGCCCGGCGACCACCCCGCCGGCAGCGTGAAGCGGATCTCCGCCGGGCGGACGTCGCGCCCGCCGAGCTCATCCGGGCGTCCCAGGGCGATGATCTGCCCGGCGCGCATGATGGCGACGCGGTCGGCCAGGAACTGGGCCTCGTCCATGAAGTGGGTGGTCAGGAACACGGTCTTGCCCAGTCCGCACAGCGAGCGGATGACCGACCAGGCCTGGCGCCGCGCCGCCGGATCAAAGCCGGTCGTCGGCTCGTCGAGGAAGACCAGCTCCGGGTCGCCGACGAGCGCGAGCGCGAGGTCAAGCCGGCGGCGCTGACCGCCGGAGAGGCTCTTGGCGCGGACATCGCGCTTCTCGGTGAGCTCCACCAGTTCGAGCAGCTCGTCCACCGGCCGGCCGCGGATGTAGTAGCGCCCGTACATCTCCAGCAGCTCGGCGACGGAGAGATCCGGCTGGACGCCGCACTGCTGCAACACGATGCCGACCTGCTCGCGCAGGTCGCGCGCACCCGTGGCCGGATCGATCCCCAGGACGAGAGCCTCGCCGCCGGTGCGCGTCCGGTAGCCCTCGAGGATCTCGACCACCGAGGTCTTGCCCGCCCCGTTGGGCCCCAGCAGGCAGAAGACCTCGCCGCGCCCAACGTCGAAGCTGACGCCGGCGACCGCCTCCAGCTCCCCGTAGGACTTTCGCAGGTGGCTGACCTCGATCGCCGGGCGAGCGGGATCAGAGACGGATGTTGAGTTCATGGCCGCCAGCCTAGGCCGCGGCGTCCGCGCGCGTAAGTGGCGAGGCACCGAAATCAGGCATGACATTTGTCACGGGGGCGAGCGCGCCGCCCCGGGCGAGGGTTTGGGGCTTAGCGACAGACGGGGTCACTGAGGCCCACGGCCCCCCGTGACCCGGCGGGGGCGGCCCGCTAGACGCTCCAGCCGTCGATGACCGACGTCTCGCGCTCGTAGCCGAGGACGCCGAGCGATCCGGCGTCCAGCTTGAACCGGGCGCCGGCGGCGGGGTCCATCTCCAGCCACCGGGCGGTGAGCACGCGCAGCACATGTCCGTGGGCAAACGCCAGCGCGTCGCCCTCGACGCGCCGCAGTCGCTCCAGGACGCGATCGACCCGGGCGGCGATCTGCGCCGGGGCCTCACCGCCGGGACAGCCGTCCCGCCACAGCACCCAGTCCGGGTTGCGCTCGCGAATCTGCAGCGTGGTCAGCCCCTCGTAGTCCCCGTAATCCCACTCCCGGAGATCATCGGCGGTCTCGGCCGTATCGCCGAACCCGGCCAGACGGCACGTCTCCCGCGCCCGCAGCAGCGGGCTGCAGAGCACCAGGGCGAAGTCATGTCCAGCCAGCTTGCCGCCGACCACCCGCGCCTGCTCCTCGCCGGCCTCCAACAGCGGCACGTCGGTCCGGCCGGTGTGCCGGCCGGCGACGCTCCACTCGGTCGCCCCGTGACGGACGATGTACACGTGGTCAGCCACGGCCGGGGGTCACGCGTCGATCGGCAGGCCGCCGCTGGTGCGCTCAATCTCCTCGACCTTGGCCCGGCGGCGCACATGGCGCTCATCCCCGGACACCTCCGCCCGCAGGAACGCCAGCGCGATCTGGGCCGCGACCTCGGCGCCGATGACGCGCCCGCCCAGGCACAGGACGTTGACCGCGTCATGCTCGACGGCCTGGTGGGCGGTGTAGGTGTCATGGATCGTTGCCGCCCGCACTCCGGGGATCTTGCAGGCCGCAACCGACGCCCCGGCCCCGGACCCGCAGACGATGATCCCGCGCTCAGCGCGACCGACGGCGACCGCGTGGCCCACCTCCAGCGCCTTGTCCGGGTAGTCGGTCGGCTCCGGACGGTCGGTGCCGAAGTCAAGCACCTGGTGCCCCTCCGACGCGATCACGTCGAGCAGCCGCTCGCGCAGGATGTACCCCGCATGGTCGAACCCGCAGGCGACGATCACGGGGAGACCTCGGTGCGCGCCGGCCGGCCGGCATCGTCGAGCTCGTGCACCGCCAGGAGCGCGGCTCCCAGCACGCCCGCGCGCACGCCGTGGTGGGCCAGCCGGATGGTCGTGCGCTTGCCCAGCCCCGGGAGGACATAGGCGGCCGCGGCGCGCCGGACGGGCTCCAGCAGGAGGTCACCGGCCTGCGCGGCGCCGCCGCCGATGACGACCTCCTCCGGGTCGAAGATGTTGATCGCATTGGCGACGCCGATGCCGACGCGCCCGGCCCACACCTCAATCAGCCGGCGCGCCGTCAGATCGCCGTCCGAGGCGGCGTCGACCGCGTCCCGACCAGCCACCTTCTTGCCCTGGGCTCGGAGCTTTCCCAACGCCGACTCCGGCTCGCGGATCGCGGCCTCGCACACCAGCACGTCGAGGGCGAGCCCCGCGGCCGCATGCTCAAGCGAGCCCTGCTGGGGAAAACTGTCCACATTGGCCAGCGGCCGATCGAGGTCAAGCCCAATCAGCGTGTGCCCCAGCTCGCCGGCCCCGCCGGTCGCGCCGCGGTAGATGCGGCCGCCGAGCACCATCCCGCCGCCGACCCCGGTTCCGATCGTGAGCATCACCAGGTCGCGGGCGACCATCCGCAGCTGCTCGTCGTGGGCCTCGGCCAGCGCCGCCACGGTCGCGTCGTTGTCGACGAACACCGGGACGCCGAGTCGCTTGCCGAGCACTTCGCGCAGGGGCACGTCGGTCAGCGGAACGTTGGCCGACGAAACCACTCGGCCGGTCTCGAACTCGACGATCGACGGCACGCCGACACCGACGCCGTCCAGCTCCTCCCCCCGGTGATCGTCGATGATCCGCACGAGCTGGTCGATCAGCGCGTCCTGGCTGGACAGCTCGGTGGGCTCCAGCGCCGAGTCGGAGAGCTCGGAGTCCGTGAGGCTGGCGGCGGCGATCTTCGAGCCGCCGAGGTCGACGCCGATGACGTTGGTCACGATCGAGCCCCGCTGCCCAGGCCGGCAGCCGCGGCGTGGTCGACGAGAACTGAGACGAGGTCGGCCTCCGCGGCCACCAGCGACGACGGGGTGGCCGGATCCGGTCGCGCAGCCGGACCGAACGCGGCGGCGACCGCCTGCACCTTGGACTCGCCGGAGGCCAGGAACGCGACGTGGCGGGCGCCGGTCAGAGCGGGGAGCGTGAGCGAGATGCGCGGCACGAACGGCTCCAGCCCCGCCTCCGGGACGCCGACGACCAGGCGCGAGCGCTCGGCCAGGGTGTCCTGATTGGGGAACAGCGAGGCGCAGTGTCCATCCGGGCCGATGCCGAGCAGCAACAGGTCGAACTCCGGCGGGCCGGACTGGCGGAGGGTGCGCTCGTAGTCCTCGGCGCCGGCGTGCGGACCGAGCTCACCGCGCATGCGGTGGACGGTGGGCTGGTTGTCCGGTCCGAGCGGGTCCAGCAGCGACTCCGTGATCATCTTGAAGTTCGAGCGGTCGTCGCTGGGATCGACGCAGCGCTCGTCGCCGATCCAGAACGTTGTCCGCCTCAGGTCGATGCCGACGCTGCCAACCGCCTCGACGAAGTCCTGGTACGCCGTCTTCGGCGTCGACCCGCCGGTCAGCACGATGTGCCCATCACCGAGCGCGGCGCCGACCATCAACGCAGCGCAACCCCGCGCCGGGTCGTCGAGGACTTCGATCTCGACGCTCACGCGGGCGCCAGTTCCTTGGCCGCGTCCAGCGCCGGCAGGTAGGTGTGGTCGCGCAGCAGCGCCTGACGCACCCCCTCCCCCAGGATCCCGCCCTCGCCCCGCGAGGCGCCGAGGATCTTCCACTGGCGCTCGCTGCCGTCGCTCCGCCGTTCGGTGGCATCCAGGCCACCGGCGCCACGCTGAAGCGACAGCGAGACCCCGTTGGCGCAGTCGACGGTCACCCCGGCCAGCCCGGGCGCGTCCTGCTCGGCAGTTTGGAGGGCGACGACGACGGGGCCCCCGCCGTTGCGCGCTTGCCCGGCGACCCGCCCCGGCGAGGAATGCAGGCGGCTGTGCTGCCAGTGCAGGCGCGAGGACAGCCAGCCGGCGAGGAGCAGTGCGCTGGCCATCGAGGTCTCCTGATGGCGCACCTCGACCCCGGTGATCTCGCGCAGCGCGGCCAGCCGCTCCGGCAGGTCGAACGTCGCCGCCAGCCGCTCGCGCCACGGCGTCGTGCGCAGCCAGGCCAGGTCGACGACGTAGGCGTGCCGGCGCAGATGCTCGGCGCGAGCGAACGCGTCCGTGGGTTCGTCCATGTCGTCGGAGTCGAGAAGCATCACGTCCATGAGCGGCAGCAGGGCCTCGACCGCCTCCGGGTGGCCGTGGGGCGACCACACGACCGTGGGAATCTCACCGACCAGCACCGGATCGACGATCGTCTGCAGGGCGAGCAGATGCTGGGGCCCCAGGTCGATCTCGACGTGCTCGTGCATCACGCCGAGCGTGCCGTGCCGAGGCTCCTCGTAGCTGACCGTGGCCACCGCATCGAGCGTGGTTCGCTTCTCCTCGACGGCGCACAGCACCGTACGGGACGCGTGGTAGCGGCCGACCCGCCCCAGCCGATTGGAGATCTCGCCCTTCCACTCCCGGTCGACGACGACGACGAGATTGAGCACCCGGGCCGGCGCCAGCGCCTCGTTGGCGGCGTGCCGCTCGCGCAGGAGCTCGCGCAGCGCGGCCTCGATCGCGTCCGGATTGGTGTCCTGCGCCGACCAGATGTCCTCGCTCACAGGCGCCGCCACATGTGGCCGTCCGCAATCAACGCGTCGGCCTCCCGGGGGCCTGAGCCGCCCGCCTCGTACTGAGCGATCGTCGAGGACTTGTCCATCTGCCACGCCTCGAGGATGGGGTCGATGATTCCCCACAGAGCCTCGATCTCATCGTTGCGGGTGAACAGGGTGGCGTCGCCGCGCATGGCATCGAGGATGAGCCGCTCGTAGGCCTCCGGCGACTCCGACAGGAACGAGGTCCCGTACCGAAACTCCATGTTGACCGGGCGGATCCGCATCCGTGTGCCGGGAATCTTCGCGCCGATCGCGACCGAGACCCCCTCGTCCGGCTGCACGGTGAACACGAGCTGGTTGGCCTGGATGCCGACCGAGCCGGAGGACTGAAAGGCGACGTGAGGGACCGGCTTGAGGATGACCGCGATCTCGGTCACCTTGCGGGCCAGGCGCTTGCCGGTGCGCAGGTAGAACGGAACCCCGGCCCACCGCCAGTTGGAGACGTGGAGCTCGAGCGCCACGTATGTCTCGGTCCGCGAGTAGCGGGCGACGCCCTCCTCCTCGCGATAGCCGGGGACCTCCTCCCCGCCGACCACGCCGGGCGCGTACTGGGCGCGCACCGCCATCGACGGCACCTCGTCCACCGTCGGCGGCACGATCGCCTCCAGCACCTTGAGCTTCTCATCGCGCAGGCGGTCGGCGTTGAACGCCGTCGGCGGCTCCATCGCCAGGAGCGCCAGCAGCTGGAGCATGTGGTTCTGGACGAGATCGCGCAGCGCTCCGGAATGCTCGTAGTAGCCGGCGCGGCCACCGATGCCGATGTCCTCGGCGGCGGTGATCTGGACGTGGTCGATGTAGTTGCGGTTCCAGACCGGCTCAAACAGCGCGTTGGCGAAGCGCAACGCCATCAGGTTCTGGACCGTCTCCTTGCCCAGGTAGTGGTCGATCCGGAAGATCTGCGGCTCCTCGAACACCTCCAGCAGCTCGGCGTTGAGCGTGCGCGCCGACGCCAGGTCATAGCCGAACGGCTTCTCGACGACGATCCGGACCTCGGAGTTCTGGCACCGGTTCAGGCCGGCGGCGCCCAGCTTCCCCGCGATCAGCGGGAAGAACTCCGGCGCCGTCGAGAGATAGAACACGCGGTCGAGCGGTCGTCCCACCAGCTCGTCGAACTCGCGGAGCGTCTGAGCCAGCTCCTGGTAGATGGAGTCCTCGTCGAACGACCCCTGGACGTAGCGGAGGTTGGACAGGAGCCCCTCGAGCACATCCTGGTCCGGCCGGCGCCGGGAGAAGCGTTTGATCGAATCCAGCACCGTGTCGCGGAACTGCTCGTCCTCATGGCTGCGGCGGCCGACGCCGATGACCTCGAAATGCTCCGGGAGCTGCCCCTCGTGAGCGAGGTTGTACAGCGCCGGCAACAGCTTGCGATGCGCCAGGTCGCCGGTGGCGCCAAAGATCACCAGCGCCGTGGGGTGAACGGGCAGCCGCTCCAGCCCCGCGACCAGCGGGTTCTCGGTGTCCGCGACCTGGGCGGCCGTGGTGACGCCGGTGGTCAACGCTTGGTGCGCTCCCGGATCCCGTCGAGCAGGCGGTTCATCGCGTCCTCGAACTGGGTGACGCCATCCGCCAGCAGCTCGTCGGTGACCTCGGTCATCTCAATGCCGGCGTTGCGCAGCGCATCGAGGTCCTCGCTGGGATCATGCGTCGCCGTCGGCCCCGTGATGTGGGCATGATCAGCCGCCGCTTCGAGGGTCTCCAGCGGCATCGTGTTGACCGTGTGCGGACCGACGAGCCCGTCCACGTACATCGTGTCCGGGTACCGGGGGTTCTTGACGCTCGTCGATGCCCACAGCGGCCGCTGAACGTGGGCTCCGGCATGGTGCAGGGCGTCCCAGCGCGGGCCGGAGAAGATGTCCTGGAAGCGGCGGTAGGCGTGCCGGGCGTTGGCGATCGCCGCCTTGCCGAACAGGTCCTCGCGATCCAGCTTCTCCAGGCGCTTGTCGACGGCGGTGTCGACGCGGGAGACGAAGAAGCTCGCCACCGAGGCGACGTCGAGCGACTTACCCTCCGCCAGCCGCTTCTCGAGACCGCTCAGGTAGGCCTCGATCACCCGCTCGTAGGCCTCAACGGCGAACAGGAGCGTGATGTTGATGTTGATCCCGTCGGCGATGCACTTCTCGATCGCCGGCAGGCCCGCCGGCGTGCCGGGAATCTTGATCATGACGTTGGGGCGGTTGACGCGGTGCCAGAAGTCGTGGGCGGCCTGGATCGAGCGCTCGGTGTCATACGCCATGTCGGCCGCGATCTCCAGGGACACGAACCCGTCCTGATGATGCGACGAGTCCCAGGTGTCGCGCATGATGTCGCAGGCCATCTGAACGTCTTTGATCGCGACGTGCTCATAGATCGCCTGCGCGTCGAGATCCTGTCCGGCCAGCTCACTGAGCTGCTCGTCGTACTCGTCGGAGCCGAGGATCGCCTTTTCGAAGATGGAGGGGTTCGACGTCTCCCCGCGCAGGCACGCCTCCGCCACCAGACGCTCCAGCTCACCGCCCGTGACCATCGACCGGCGGAGGAGATCGAGCCAGGGGCTGGTTCCGGCTTCGACCAGCGTCTTGAGGTTCTGGTTGACGTTCGTGGCTTCGGTGGTGCTCATCGTCACGGTTCTCCTTTATGTGGAGGGACGGGGCCGGCTCACGGCTCGCGGAAGGGCTTATGTCAGGTGGTCTAGTTCGAGAATAGACGCATCCCCGGAGCGTCAAACGGCCTTTTCGTGAATGAGCCCGGGCCCCGAGGACGCGGCGTCAGCCGAACAGGACGCCATAACGCTCGTATTCCTCGAGGGGGACGCGTCGCACCTCAGCCACCGCGTCGGCGATGGGGACAAGCTCGATGTCGGCGCCGTGCAGGGCCGTCATCTGACCCCACCGCCCCGCGTGGGCGGCATCGATCGCGGCCAGCCCCAGGCGGGTGGCCAGGACCCGGTCAAACGCCGTCGGCGTTCCGCCGCGCTGGACGTGGCCGAGGACCGTGGTGCGCGTCTCGAAGCCTGTCCGCTGCTCGATCTCCCGCTCCAGGACCTGGCCGATGCCCCCCAGGCGGGGGTGGCCAAACTCGTCGAGGCCTCCCGTCGACACGCTCATGGTCCCCTCCTTGGGCGTCGCGCCCTCGGCGACGACGATGATGGCGAAATACCGACCGCGCTCATGGCGGCGGTTGATGAGTCGACACACCTCGTCGATATCGAAGGGAAGCTCCGGGATGAGGATGACGTCGGCGCCCCCTGCCAGCCCCGAGTGCAGGGCAATCCAGCCCGCGCTCCGGCCCATCACCTCGACGACGAGATTGCGGTGATGGCTCTCGGCGGTCGTGTGCAGGCGATCGATGGCCTCGGTGGCAACGTGCAGTGCGGTGTCGAAGCCGAAGGTCACATCGGTGGCGCCAAGGTCGTTGTCGATCGTCTTGGGCACGCCGATCACGTTCAGGCCTTCGGCGAACAGCCGGTTGGCGGCGCCCAAGGTGTCCTCACCGCCAATGGCGATCAAACCGTCGAGCTGACGCCGCTCGAACGTCTCCCGGACGATCGCCACGCCGTTCTCACGCTTGAACACGTTGGTGCGCGAACTGCCGAGAATCGTCCCTCCGCGAGGCAGGATCCCGCGCGTGGACTCGACGGTGAGCTCGTCGGCGGCGTCCTCCAGGACGCCGCGCCACCCGTCCCGGAAGCCGAGCAGATGGTCCCCGTACTGGTCGATGCCCTTCCGCACGGCCGCCCGGATGACCGCGTTCAGCCCGGGACAGTCGCCACCGCCGGTGAGCAAGCCGATCCGCACGGGCCAGATCCTACGCGCCGACGCCGACGCATCGACCCCTGGGTCGGCGGGTACTGTGCAACTCGCGATGCACGCTCTCGACTCCAGGCGACCGGCGCGCCGAGCCGGCTTACGGCTGGCCGCGGCCGGCGGGCTGGCCGCGGCGGCGCTCGAAGTTCGCCACCTGCGGAGGCTGAGCCGCGATCCGGAGTACGCCCGCCTGACCGCGCCGCTGGGCGGCCGCCCGTTCCGGGTCTCGTCGGCCGATGGGACGTCGCTGTACGCGGAGGCGTTCGGCCCGGAGCCGCACCCCGGCGTCCCTGCCCTCGTCCTCGCCCACGGCTGGACCGAGGAGCTGGGCTTCTGGGGACCGGTCATCAGGTGCCTGGAGCGCACCGGACTGCGCCTGGTCGCCTATGACCTCCGCGGCCATGGCCGCAGCACGCCCGCCGCCGCGGGCGACTACGGGCTGGACCGCTTCGGCGAGGACGTCGACGCGATGGTGCGAGCCGTCGGTGCCGGCGATCGGCAGGTGACCGTCGTCGGCCACTCGCTGGGCGCCATGTCGATCGCGGCGTGGGCCGAGCACGGCGACCCGGGCGAGCACGCGCGGGCCGCGGCGCTGGTCAACACGGGCCTCGGCGACCTGTTGGCAAGCCATCTGCTGTTCGGCGAGCTGGCCAGGTTCCTCAACCACCCGCGGGCGAGCCGCGCCATCATGGGCGCCCGTCTGCGGGTCCCCCCCTTCTCCACGCCGGTGCAGCAGGCGCTCATCCGGTATGTCGCGTTTGGGCCGGATGCCACGCCGGCACAGGTGGCGTTCTACGAGCGGATGCTGATCGATTGCCGCGCGGACGCGCGGGCCGCCGTCGGCGTCTCCCTGACCGACATGGACCTCAGGCAGGCGGTGAGCCGCCTGACGATCCCGACGCTGGTCATCGCCGGCGAACGCGACCGGCTCACCCCACCCGCGCACGCCCGGCGCATCGCCGACGAGCTCCCGCAGCCGGCGGGCCTCATCGAGCTGCCCGCCACGGGGCACATGGCCCCGCTCGAACGCCCCCGTGAGCTGAGCGCTGCGCTCGAGCGCCTGGCGCGAGCGCCGGCCGAGGCACTGGGCCTGAGCGGCGGCCGGGTTTGACAAGGTGCCAGGGGTGAGCGGGATGACGACCGCGGCGAACGTGTGCTGGGTTCTGCGTGAGGACCCGGAGCTGGCCGAGACGATCGAGCCGAGCCGTCGCGCCCAGGCGACCGATGCCCTGATCGCACGCGAGGTCCGGGTGCCCCCCGGTGAGTGGCGCGGCCGTCCGATTTCCGTCGACGGCGGCATCGGGCTGCTCGTGCTCGAAGGCGTGCTGGTGCACCGAGTGGGGATCGACAACCGCTATGGCGCCGAGCTCATCGGCGAAGGCGACGTGCTGCGCTCGCTGCGCGGCGAGGGCGGGGGCTCGACGCTTCCTCTGACCGCGCAGTGGCTGGTTCTGGAGGCCGCCCGGGTGGCCGTGCTCGACGAGCGCTTCGTCCGCCAGCTGGCGCGCTTTCCCCAGGTCGCCGGGCGCCTGTTCGGCCGATCGGTCCTGCGCTCGCGCCAGCTCGCCGTCAACATGGCGATCGTGCATCAGGCCCGCGTCGATCTGCGCCTCCACCTCCTCTTCTGGCATCTCGCGGGCCGCTGGGGCCGGGTGCGCAGCGACGGGGTCCTCGTCCCGCTGCGACTGACCCATGCGGTCCTGGCCGATTTGGTGGCGGCGCGCCGGCCGACGGTCACCAGCGCCCTGTCGGATCTGAGCCGGCGCGAACTGGTCCGCGCCGTCGGCGACGGATGGCTCCTGGCCGGTCCGCCACCGGGACGGGCGCCCGACGCCGGAGGCGAGATCCCCATCGCCAACGGCGGCGGGGGCGCTCCGGAGGACTGACGTGCACATCGATCCCTACATCGTCCTGGGCAGCGCGATCATCGGCCTGCTGGTCGGCATGACCGGCGCCGGCGGCGGCGCGCTGATGACGCCGATGCTGATCCTCCTGTTCGCGGTCAAGCCGTCGGCGGCGATCTCGTCGGACCTCGTCGCCGCGGTCGTGATGCGGCCGATCGGAGCAGCGGTCCATATGCGCGCCGGGACCGTCCACACCAAGCTGGTGCGCTGGATGGTGCTGGGCTCGGTGCCCGCCGCCTTCCTCGGCGCCTACCTGCTGCACCTGCTCGGCAACGCGAAGTCGGCGGAGGACACGATCGAGGTGTTCCTCGGCTCCGCGCTGCTCATCGGCGCGGCCGCGATGGCACTCCGCTTCGCCCTGGACCGGCGCGGCGGCACGGACCGCACCGCGTACCTCAGCGAGGTCGTCGCGCGGCCGCTGCCGACGCTGGCCATCGGCATCGTGGGCGGGCTGATCGTGGGCATGACCTCGGTGGGGTCCGGGTCGCTGATGATCGTGGCGCTGCTCTTCATCTACCCGCGGCTCAGCGCCAACCAGCTGGTCGGCACCGACCTCGTCCAGGCCGTGCCGCTGACGATCGCCGCCGCGCTGGGGGCGCTGGCCTTCGGCCACGTCGAGCTGTCGGTCACCGGGTCGCTGATCATCGGCAGCGTCCCCGCCGTGCTCGTCGGCTCGCTGCTGTCCTCCACCGTCCCGGACCGCTACGTCCGGCCGGCGATCGCGTTCGCCATCTTCGCCTCCGGCCTCAAGTACGTCGGCGTCGCCGCCACCACGCTCGGCTGGGTGCTGTGCGCGACGCTGCTGGCCGGCGGCATCGCCTGGCTATGGGTGGCGCGGCCGTGGGTGACGCCCCCGCCGGTCGCGCCGGTCGCGCCGGTCGCGCCGGTCGCGCCGGTCGCGCCGGAGCCGGCCCCCGGGGTGACGGAACCGGCCGGGCCGGATAGGGTCAGCCCGTGACCGACCGGATCGACGTGGTGGTGGACGGCGGGCCACTGGCGGCGTTCCGCCTGGGCGCCGAGCGCGCCGATGCCCCGCCCGTCCTGGCCATCCACGGGATCACCTCCACCTCGCGGACCTGGCTGGCCGCGGCCCGGGCGCTCGACGACCGCGCCGCGCTGATCGCCGTCGACCTGCGCGGCCGCGGAGGCAGCCACCAGCTGCCCCCGCCGTTCGGCCTCGACGCTCACGTGCGCGACATGATCGCCGTGCTCGACCACTTGGGCCTGGAGCGTGCCACCGTCGCCGGGCACTCGCTGGGTGCGTACGTCGCCGCCCGGCTGGCCACCACGCACCCGGACCGGGTCGAGCGCCTGGTCCTCGTCGACGGCGGACTGATCATCCCGGAGAGCCGCGAGGCCGCCGACCCGGAGCAGTTCATCGACGCGTTCCTGAGCGCGACGCTCGCCCGGTTGAACATGACCTTCCCGGATCTCGCGTCCTACGTGGATTGGTGGCGCCACCACCCGGCGGTCGCCGGCGCGGACGTCGACCCGGCCGATCTGGAGGCCTACGCCGCTCACGACCTCGTCGGCGATCCCCCGGAGCTCCGCTCCTCGGTCAACCCCCAGGTCGTCCACGACGACGGGCTCGACCTGTTCTCAAATCCGGATGCCGAGCGCCTCCAGGTGCCGGCGATGCTCCTGTGCGCGCCGAAGGGAATGGTCGACGATCCGCACCCCATGCAGCCGCTGGCGGTCGTCGAGGCCTGGGCCGCCCGCGACCCGGAGCGCCGCCAGACCGCGCAGGTCCCCGGCGTCAACCACTACACGATCGCCTGGGGGCGGCACGGCTCGCGGGCCGTGGCCAACGCGATCGCCGACGCAACCCAGCTCGGCCGCTAGCGGCCGCGGCGCCGCGTCGCACGCTCAGGAGCCGCCAGGCGAGGGGCGTCGCCAATGACGTGACTCCCGTGCACCCGTGCCGGCGATGAATCCTGATTCATGGGCGAGAGGTGCCCATCAAATGCCAAAGATCTCGAAGGACATCGACGGAGCCATGCGCCCGGCGCCGGCCCAGCGGAACCTGAAGGACGTGACGTCACCCGCACACAACCGCGGCCAGACCAGGCACGCCGGAGTGGCTCAGGCCGCCCGCGCCACCGCCGCGATATCGGCCTGGTCGATCGCCAGGCCCACCGCCCCCAGCAGCGCCGAGTGATCCCCCAGAGTCGCCGCCACCACACCCACGTCGCCCCGCACGACGTCGATGGCTGACTGGGCCACCCCCTCGCGCACGGCATCGACCAGCACGTCGCCGGCGAGGATGAGGTCGCCGCCGACGATGACCAGCTCCGGGTTGACCAGATTGCAGATGCCCCCGGCGACCCGGCCGGCGGCCACACCGGCCCGCCGGAACACGGCCCGGCACAGTGGGTCACCGGCCCGGGCCTTCATAGCGGCGTCCTCCAGCGTTGTGTCCGGGCCGTGGACGGGGCGCACCTGCTCGAGCAGCGGCTGAGCTCCCGCGATCGTCTCCAGGCATCCGCGGTTGCCGCAACGGCACAGTGACCCGTCCGGGTCAACCGGGACGTGGCCGAGCTCGCCGGTCATCCCGCTGCGACCGGTGAACAGCGACCCGTCGAGCACGAGTCCGCCGCCCACGCCGGAGGACAGCATGAGATAGAGGACGTTCGCGGCGCCCCGCGCCGCCCCCGCGCGCACCTCGGCCAGCGCGCCGAGGTTGGCGTCGTTGCCGACATGGGCGGGGACGCCGAGGCGACCCTCCAGCTCGTGGCGCAGGGCGATCGAGCCCCAGCTGGTCATGATCCCGGCGGCGGCCAGGCTCCCGCTGTCGCGCAGCACCGGCGCCGAGATCGCGGCGCCGACCCCCACCAGGTGGCTCGCGGGCAGCCGGCTGCGGCGCAGGAGCTCCCGGATGATCTCCACCGCCACGTCGATCGCCCGCTCGGCCTGGTTGTCCACATCGAGTTCCAGCCTTCGCTCCGCCAGCAGAGCGCCGGACAGATCGGCGATGCCGACGCCCACCGCCTCGTGGTCGAAGTCGATCCCTCCGATCGTGCCGATCGCCGGATTGAGGGCCAGCAGGGTCGGCGGACGCCCGGCGCGGGTCTCCTCGGTCACCGGGGCCGGCCGTTCGGCGACGAGCCCCTGGGCCTGGAGCTCGCCGACCAGCTTGGAGACCGTGGCGCGGGACAGGTCCGTCCCCCGCACCAGTTCGATCCGGTTGGCCGGCCCGGCGCGAAACAGATAGTCGAGGACGCACAGCGCCGTCCGGTCACGGGGGCGGGCTCGGTGGGTCCGTTTCATCGCAAGCCGAGAAGCACGTCGACGACCAGCTGGTCGAGACGCTCATTGTGATAGCCGCGCTCGGCGAGCCGGTCAAGCGCGACGGCCTCCGCCTTCAGCCCATCGGCCTCGCCCACGCCGGAGCTCGACGCCTCCTCCAGCTCCGGAGCCGAGGCGGCCGCCATCGCCTCCTGGACCTCCGGGAGCGAGTCGAAATGGCGGGCCCGCTCGGCGAGCGCGGTGTACGTGCGCATGCAGCCGCGGGCGAACTCCCACACCCCCTCCTCGTCCTCGTTGCGGTACGGGTGGGCGTCGAAGTGGCGCGGCCCGTCGTAGCCGGCGCGCTCGAGCAGCCGCACCAGGTGAAACGCCTCCTTGAGATCCTCGGCGCCGAACCGGTAGTCCTGGTCATAGCGGCCGATCCGCTGGGCGTTGAGGTCGATGTGAAACAGCTTCCCCGCCCACAGCGCCTGCCCCACTCCGTGCATGAACGAGAGACCGGCCATGGTCTCGTGGGCCATCTCCGGGTTGACGCCGACCATCTCCGGCCGGTCGAGCATCGAGATGAAGTGCAGCGCGTGGCCCACCGTGGGCAGAAAGATGTCACCCCGGGGCTCGTTGGGCTTGGGCTCGATGGCGAACCGCAGGCCGTAGCCATGCTCCACCACATAGTCGGCGAGGATGTTGATCGCCTCGCGGTAGCGCTCGAGAGCGTCCCGCGGGTCCTTGGCGACGCCGACCTCGGTGCCCTCGCGCCCACCCCAGAAAACGTAGACCTCCGCGCCCAGCGCAGCGCCGAGATCGATCGACTGCATCGCCTTGCCGATCGCTGCCCGCCGGACGCGGCGGTCGTTGGACGTGAACGCACCGTCCTTGAACGCCGGGTGGGCGAACAGATTGGTGGTCGCCATGCCGACGCCGAGGCCCCGCTCCTCGAGGGCCGCCTTGAACCGGGCCACGATCCGGTCGCGCTCGCTGCCCAACACGCCGTACGGCACCAGGTCGTTGTCGTGAAGGCTGATTCCCCAGGCGCCGGCGTCGGCGAGCCGGTGCACCGTCTGCACCGGATCGCGCGGCGGGCGCGTCGGCTCGCCGAATGGGTCACGGCCCGGGTTGCCGACCGTCCAGAGGCCGAAGGTGAACCGGATCCGGCGGTCTCCGGGAGCGGGAGTGTCCTGCGTCGTGGTCATGGCGCTCCTCTCAGTGCCTAGTTCTGTCTAAGATTAGACAGAATGAGGGATCGGGAGGGAAGCACCGGCCCGCCTGATGATCAGGCGGAGCATCAGTGAGTGCGGCGCGATCCATCGGCGTCGACGTGGGGACCTCCTCGGTCAAGGCCCTGGCCGTCGACGACGGGGGCGCCGTCGTCGCCACCGCGGAGCGCTCATATCCCGTCTCCATGCCCCGCCCTGGTTGGTCCGAGCAGGACCCTGACGACTGGTGGGCGGCCACCGAGGCCGTCCTCGACGAGCTCGGCGCCGAGGAGGCCGCCGGAATCGGCTTGAGCGGGCAGATGCACGGCCTCGTCGTCCTGGATGCCGATCGCCGCCCGCTGCGGCCCGCGATCCTCTGGAACGACGGGCGCAGCCAGCCGCAGGCGACCAGGATCGAGGAGGAGCTCGGCCTCGAGCACCTGGTCGAGTTGAGCGGCAACCGCGCGTTCGCCGGCTTCACCGCGCCCAAGCTGGCCTGGCTTGCCGTCCACGAGCCCGCCGTCCACGACCGGATTCAGACCGTCCTGCTCCCCAAGGATTACGTCCGCCTCCGCCTCACCGGCGAGCTGGCGACCGACGTCTCGGATGCCTCCGGCACCCTGCTGCTCGACGTGGCCCGCCGTTCGTGGAGCAGCGAGCTCGCCGACGCGTTCGCGGTCAACCCGGGCTGGCTGCCGGCCCTGCACGAGTCGCCGGAGACGACCGGCGAGACCGCAGGCGGCGTGCCGGTGGCGGCGGGTGCGGGCGATCAGGCCGCCGGAGCCCTCGGCGTCGGCGCCACCGCCGAGGACAGTCCGGCCTCGCTCGTGCTCGGCACCTCCGGTGTCATCTTCGCCGCGCGCGACACGTTTGCGCCGGACCCCCAGGGCCGCCTGCACGCGTTCTGCCATGCGCTGCCGCAGACCTGGCACGTGATGGGCGTGATCCTCTCGGCCGCCGGCGCGCTGAGCTGGCTGGCCGGGGCGCTGCAGAGCGAGGACGTGCTTCCCCGGCTCCTCGACGAGGCCGGCGACTGGGAACCGGGCGTGGAGGGATTGACGTTCGCGCCCTATTTGTCAGGTGAGCGCACCCCGCATCCGGACAGTGACGTCCGGGGCGCGTTTGTGGGGCTGGGACTGCGCCACAATCGCGGCGCGCTCGTCCGCGCCGTGCTGGAGGGGGTCGGCTACGCCCTGCGTGACGGCCTCGACCTGATCGCCGAGAGCGGCCATGCCCCCGATTGCGCCCGGGTCAGCGGCGGCGGCGCACGTTCAGGCCTGTGGCTGCGGATCCTGGCCAGCATCCTCGATCTTCCCCTCCAGCGCACCAGCTCCGAGGCGGGCGCGGCCATGGGCGCGGCGCTGCTGGGCGGCGTGTGCGGCGGGCTGTTCGACGACGCCGCGAGCGCGGCCCGCGCCGCGATTCGCCCCGGCGACGTGATCGAACCGGACCGGGAGTGGGTCAGGCGCTACGAGGAGCATCGCCGGCGCTACCGCGCGCTGTACCCCGTTCTGAGCGAGCTGCCCGCATGAGCCGGGTCACCGCCGACGGCGTGGCGATGCCGGCGGAGATGGCCGCCGCGGCGATGCCCGCGCCGGCCCCAGGCTCCAACCGTGCCGCCGCACAGGTCCTCGCCGAGATCGAGCTGTGGTCGGCGCAGTTCGCGCACGGCGAGCTGCATGGCGGCGGCTCCGATCGGTACCCGCTCGCCGCCGGCGAGCGGTTTGCCGTCCAGCGGCCGGGCGTGCGCGCCGCCGGTGGCGGCCATGCCGCCATGAGCGGTGATCTCCACGCCACCGATCGCCGCGCGCTGGTGTTCGGCGATCGGCGGCGGGACGTGCGCGAGTGGACATTCGCCGAGCTGGCCGAGGTCCGCGTGCTCGGCAACTGGGGCGGACTGACGCTGGTATATCCCGGCGGCGACACCGAGCTGATCGTCACCGCCGCCCCTCAGGCGCCCGTCTGGCGAGACGCGATCGGCTGGCTCAAGGCGGAGGGCGCGTTCGCCGCCGGGTGCGGACGGCTCGAGCACTGGATGACAGGCCTGCCCCACCGGCTCGCGGTGGGCGAAGCCGTCTGATCCACCGGCGGCTGCGCACGTCTGTCAGGCTGTGGTCATGACCTCCACCGGCGTGCCGATCGTCGCCCGTCCGGCCCCGGAGGCGCTGGCGGCCGGGCGCCGCGCGCTCACCGACCTGCTCGGCGCCGACCGGGTCGCCACCGGCGCCGATGACCTGGCCCAGCATGGGCACGACGAGTCGTTTCACGCGGAGGCGCGGCCGGACATGGTCGTCTGGCCGCGGAGTGTTCAGGAGGCGGCCGCGATCGTTCGCGTCGCCGCCGGACACCGCCTGCCGCTCATCCCGTTCGGCGCCGGAACCTCACTGGAGGGCCATGTGGCCGCCCTCGGCGGCGGGATCTCCGTCGACATGCGCGAGATGAACGCGATCGGCCGGCCGTCGATCGACGATCTCGACGTCGCCGTCGAGGCCGGCGTGACCCGCCGGGCGCTCGATGCCCGGCTGCGCCCGGACGGAGTGTTCTTCGCCGTTGATCCGGGCGCCGACGCGACCATCGGCGGGATGATCGCCACCGGCGCCTCCGGCACGATGACCGTGCGCTACGGGGCGATGCGCGAGAACGTCCTGGGGCTGACGGTGATCGACGCGCGCGGCGAGGTGCTGCGCACGCACTCCCGGGCCCGCAAGTCCTCGGCCGGTTACGACCTCACGCGGCTGATGATCGGCTCCGAGGGCACGCTCGGCCTCATCTGCGCGGCGACGCTTCGCATCCACCCCATCCCGGAGGCGACGGCCGCGGCGCAATGCACGTTTCCCTCGCTCGACGCGGCTGTTCGCTGCGTCGTGCGCGTCGCCCAGCACGCCGTCCCCGTGGCCCGCGTCGAACTGGTCGACGAGATGCAGATCGAGGCGATCAACCGCCACAACGAGATGTCGCTGACGGTGGCGCCGACGCTGCTGTTCGAGTTCCACGGCGGCTCGGATGCCGACGTCGAGGCGCAGACGCTCGAGACCGGCGCGATCGCCGCCGAGTACGGAGGCAGCGATTTTCATTGGGCCTCCGACGAGCGAGAGCGCCGCCGGCTGTGGCATGCCCGTCACGGGGCCATGGAGGCGATGCGGGCGATGCGTCCGGGCTGCGGCGTCCTCACGACCGACGTCTGCGTTCCCATCTCGGCGCTGGCCGACTGCATCACGGCGACCCAGGCCGACATCGCCGAGTCCGGGCTGACGGCGGCGATCGTCGGCCACGTCGGCGACGGCAACTTCCACACCTGCGTCCTGCTCGATCGTGATGATCCGGCGGACATCGCCCGGGGCGAGGAGTTCCACGCCCGCCTGGTGCACCGGGCGCTCGACGCGGACGGCACGTGCACGGGCGAGCACGGGGTCGGTTACGGCAAGGCCCGGTTCCTGGTGGAGGAGCACGGCCGCCCGGCCGTGGAGATGATGCGCGCGGTCAAGCGGGCGATCGATCCCGACGGGATCTTCAACCCGGGCAAGAACGCCGACGCGGCCGGCTGAGCCTCAGCCCTGGATTCACCGATCCCGCCGTCGTCTCGCCCGCCATCGATGAATCCAGGCTCACACGAGCAGCGACACGTAGCCGTCGGCGATCTGCTCCGGCGTCAGATCCCCCCGCGGCCGATACCACTGTGCGGTGTGGTTGACCATCCCCAGCAGGGCCAGCAGCGCCAGCCGGGCATCGGTCCGCAGCCGGGCGCGCCCCAGGACGCCCGCGATCAGCCGCTCGAACGCCTTGCGGCTGGAGCGGACCCCGCGCCAGTGCTCCCCGGACTCGATCAGGTGGCGCTCCTGCTGGAAGACGAGCATGTGGTCGCGGTGCGCCACGACGTGCGCCACCCATAGCCGCACGATCGCCCGCAGCTGGTCCTCGGCGGGAGCCGGCTCGTCGAGCAGCTCGGTCGCGCCGGCCAGCAGCGGGTCCATCAGCTGATCGCAGATCGCCATCAGCACCTGCTCCTTGGAGCCGAAGTAGTGATAGAGGGCGCCGGTGGCCAGTCCCATCTTCGCCGCCAGCTCCTGCATCGTCGTCGTGTCGTAACCATGCCTGGCAAACGCCTTGGCCGCCTCGTAGACGACCTCCTGACGGCGGCGGTCGTAGCGCTCGCGCAGCGCAGGGCGTGAAGGGGCACCGGCCACACCGCGAGTGTAACCGAACGACCATTCGAAGTTTGAACAGACATTCGTTATAGTTCGCCCGGCCATGGACTTCACCCTCGACGACCAGACCGAGCTCCTGCAGCAGACGGTCCGCGACTTCGCCCGCTCAGAGGTGGCGCCGGCGGCCGAGGAGCTCGACCGCACGCATTCGTTCCCCTACGAGCTGGTGCGCGCGATGGCCGACCTCGGCTGGATGGGAATCCCGTTCCCAGAGGAAGTCGGCGGCGCCGGCGGCACCAGCCTCCAGTACGCGATCGCCGTCGAGGAGCTGACTCGGGTCGATTCCAGCGTCGCCATCACGCTGTGCGCCCACACCTCGCTCGGCACCCAGCCGATCTACCTGTTCGGCTCCGAGGAGCAGCGCGCGCACTGGCTGCCCCGCCTGTGCTCCGGCGAGATCCTGGGGGCGTTCGGCCTGACCGAGCCGGAGGCCGGGTCCGACGCGGGCAACACTCGCACACGCGCCCGCCTGGACGAGGGCGAATGGGTGATCGACGGCGCCAAGCAGTTCATCACCAACGCCGGGACCAACATCTCCGGCGTCGTCTGCATCACCGCCCGGACGGCCGATGACGAGATCTCCAACCTGATCGTGCCCAACGAGACTCCGGGCTACGAGCAGGGCGAGCCGTATCGCAAGATGGGCTGGAACGCCTCCGACACCCGTCCGCTGACCTTCACCGACTGCCGGGTGCCGGAGGAGAACCTCCTCGGCCACCGCGGCCAGGGCTTTCACCAGTTCCTCCAGGTCCTCGACATCGGCCGGATCGGCGTCGCGGCGATGGGCGTCGGCCTGGCCCAGGGGGCGCTGGACCAGGCACTGGCCTACGCCAAGGAGCGGCGGGCGTTCGGCAAGCCGATCTCCAAGTTCCAGTCCATCCAGGCCAAGCTCGCCGACCTCGCCACCGAGATCGCCGCCGCCCGTCTGCTGACGTATCAAGCCGCGTGGCTGAAGGACCAGCGGCGACCGTTCTCGCTGGTGGCCGCCCAGGCCAAGCTCAAGACCGGCCGCCTGGCCGTCCGGGCCGCCGACGAGGCCGTGCAGATCCACGGCGGCTACGGCTACATCGAGGAGTACCCGGTGTGCCGCTTCTACCGCGACGCCAAGATCCTGACCATCGGCGAGGGCACCGACGAGGTGCAGCAGATGGTCATCGCCCGCGCCCTGGGGGCATGAGCACCCTCCCGGTCTCCGAGGCGTGGATCCGGGAGGTCGGCCCGCGCGACGGCTTCCAGAACGAGCCGGAGATCATTCCCACCGAGACCAAGGTGGCGCTCATCGACGCGCTGGCGCGAACGGGACTACCGCGACTGGAGATCACCAGCTTCGTGCGCGCCGACGTCATCCCCCAGCTCGCCGACGCGGCCGAGGTCCTTCAGGCGATCGACGTCCCGGCGTCGGTCAGCCGCTCGGTCCTCATCCCCAACGAGCGCGGGCTCGACCGTGCCCTGGAGCTGCGCGACCGCTTCGACGAGATCAACGTCTTCATGTCGGCGTCGGAGACCCACAACCATCGCAACGTCAACCGCAGCGTCGCGGAGTCCCTGGCCGGGCTGGAGCGGGTGCTCGGACGCGGCCGCGCGGCCGGGCTGCGCTGCGAGGCGGTCATCAGCGTCGCGTTCGGCTGCCCGTACGAGGGGTCCGTCCCGGCCGAGCGCGTGTTCGACATCGCCGCGCGCCTGGCGGCCGCCGGGGCCCAGGAGATCGGCTTCGGCGACACGACGGGCATGGCCAACCCGGTGCAGGTGCGAGGCTTCTTCGCGGAGGCGCGCGAGCGGTTGGCGGACGTGGAGCTGACCGCGCACTTCCACAACACCCGCGGCCAGGGCCTGGCCAACGTCTACGCGGCCCTCGAGGCCGGCATCACCTCGTTTGAATCGAGCTTCGGCGAGCTGGGCGGCTGTCCGGTCCCGGCCGGAGCGACCGGGAACATCGCGACCGAGGATCTGGTGTCGATGCTCCACGAGATGGGCGTCGACACCGGGATCGACCTCGCTGCCCTGCTCGACTGCACGCGCACTGTCCAACGGCACCTGGGCAGGCCGCTGGGCAGCCACACGCTCGTCGCCGGGCCGGTCGACTGGCATCGCTGAGGACCGGCGTGTTCGAAGCGGTCCTGATCGCAAACCGAGGCGAGATCGCGCGCCGGGTCATCCGCACGCTGGACCGGCTCGGCGTCCGCTCGGTGGCGCTCTACGTGCCCGCCGACCGTCGCGCTCCCCACGTGCGCGAGGCCGACGAGGCGGTGGCGGTCGACTCATACCTCGACATCGCTGCGGTGGTCGACGCTTGCCGACGCAGCGGCGCCGGTGCCCTGCACCCCGGCTACGGATTCCTGTCGGAGAATCCGGCGCTGGCGCGCGCCTGCCTCGACGCGGGCGTGATGTTCGTCGGCCCGCCGCCGGAGGCGAGCGAGCTGATGGGCGACAAGGTCCGCGCCAAGGAGGCGGCGGCGAGCGCCGGCGTGCCGACCGTCCCCAGCTTCAGCGAGGCCGAGGCGCGGTCGACGGACGCAGACGGCTATCCGCTCCTGGTCAAGGCCGCGGCCGGCGGCGGCGGGCGCGGTATGCGGATCGTCGGCCGCCGGGAGGAGCTCGACGATGCGCTGGCCTCGGCGCGCCGCGAGGCCCAGGCCGGCTTCGGCGACGACCGCGTGTTCATCGAGCGCTTCCTGCCCCGGGCACGCCATCTGGAGGTCCAGGTCATCGCCGATGGCTACGGGACGGTGCTCCATCTCGGCGAACGGGAATGCTCGCTCCAGCGCCGTCATCAGAAGGTGCTGGAGGAGACGCCCTCCCCGGTGGTCACGCCCCAACTGCGCGCCGCGCTCGGTGCCGAGGCGGTGGCGCTGGCCGGTGCCGCCGGTTATGTCAACGCGGGCACCGTCGAGTTCATCGCCGACTACGAGGACCCCTCCCAGCACTACTTCCTGGAGATGAACGCCCGTCTGCAGGTCGAGCATCCCGTGACCGAGATGGTGACTGGCCTGGACCTCGTCGAGCTGCAGCTGCGGGTGGCCGCCGGTGAGCCGCTTCCGCTCACCCAGGACGCGGTCCGGATGAACGGGCACGCCATCGAGGTGCGCGTCAACGCCGAGGACGCCACTCGTGACTTCCTCCCCTCCGCCGGGCGCGTGCTGGCCTACCGGCGGCCGGCGGGGACGGCGGTCCGCGTCGATGACGCGATCGAGCCCGGCAGCCAGATCGACACCTCATTCGACTCGCTGCTGGCCAAGGTGATCGTGCACGCAGGCGATCGCGGGACGGCGCTGGCCCGGCTCGACCACGCACTCGCCCGTACCGCGATCCTCGGCGTGACGACGACGACCGGATACCTCCGTGCGCTGGTCGGCACCGAGGAGGTCCGGGACGGCCGGATGGACACGCGGTTGATCGAGCGCCTCCCGTCCCCCGCCCCGCCGTTCACCGATGAGCAGGTCGCCCGCGCCGCCGCGCTCATCGCGTCCGCCGAGCGCCACGAGCAGCGGACCGACGATCCGTTCGACCGCGCCGACGGCTGGCGTCTGAGCGGCCGGCGCGGATCCTCGTGGTGGCGGCTGTCCGTGGGGAGCGGCGCTCCGGTCGAGTTGAGGCTCGAGGATCGCGGACGCTATGAGATGGCGCGCACCGGACCGCAGACCTGGGCGCTCGACGTCGACGGCGAACGGCGCGAGTGGACCTACGCGCGCGACGGCGACGTGACCTGGGTCGGCTGCGAGGGGCACGCCTGGCCGGTCCGGTCCAGCTCGGTGACGAGCGGGCAGGAGGCCCACGCCGACGGCGACCTGCGCGCGCCGATGCCCGGCCAGGTGCTCCTGATCCCGGCCGCCGCCGGTCAGCAGGTGCGGGCCGGCGATCCGGTGGTGGTGCTGGAGTCGATGAAGATGGAGCTCGTGCTCACCGCGCCGGTCGACGGCGCCGTGACCGAGCTGAGCGTGGCGGTCGGGGACACGGTCGCCGTCGACCAGCCGCTGGCCCGGGTGGAGGCGAGCTAGTGGTCTCTCCCGTAAGTACGTTCGCACCGAGAGGCGCGACTGGTGGATGTCAGGCAAGGACGCAGGAGCCGACGTGTAGCAGCGCTACACGAGGCGCCGAGGACAGCCGGACGACGCCGGCGCGGCCCATTCAGGCGAGGCAGGATGCCGAGCGGGCCGCAGGCCGGCGCTGGCGCCGCCAGGCGTGCCTCGAATGCGAGCGTACTTGCGTGAGGGGCCACTAGTGGCCGTTCTCCGCTCCCACGTCAACCCGGGCTCCGATGAGTTCCGCGCCAACCTGGAGGCCAACCGGGCGCTGGCCGACGACCTGCGCGCGCAGCTGGAGCGGGTGGCGGAGGGTGGCGGGGAGCGGGCGCGCGAGCGCCACGTGGGCCGGGGCAAGCTGCTCCCGCGCGAGCGCGTCGACCGGCTGCTGGATCCGGGCGCGCCGTTCCTGGAGCTCTCGCCGCTCGCCGCCCACGGGTTGTACGACGACGAGGCCCCCGGCGCCGGGATCATCACCGGGATCGGCCGGGTGAGCGGGCGGGAGTGCGTGATCGTCGCCAACGACGCGACGGTCAAGGGCGGGACGTACTACCCCATGACGGTCAAGAAGCACCTCCGCGCTCAGGAGGTAGCGCTCCAGAACCGGTTGCCGTGCATCTACCTCGTCGATTCCGGCGGCGCGTTCCTGCCCCGCCAGGACGAGGTCTTCCCCGACCGCGAGCACTTCGGCCGGATCTTCTACAACCAGGCGAACCTGTCGGCGCGGGGCATCGCCCAGATCGCCGCCGTGATGGGCTCCTGCACCGCCGGCGGCGCGTACGTCCCGGCGATGAGCGACGAGACGATCATCGTCCGCGGCCAGGGCACGATCTTCCTGGGCGGCCCGCCCCTGGTGAAGGCCGCCACCGGCGAGGAGGTCACCGCCGAGGAGCTCGGCGGCGGCGAGCTGCACTCCCGCCGGTCCGGCGTGACCGACCACCTGGCCGAGGACGACGCCCACGCCCTGCACATCGTCCGCGAGATCGTGGCCACGCTCGCCGGACGGGGCGGGCGGGGAACGTGTCCCTGGGAGCGCGCGCCCGTCGAGGAGCCGGCGGTCGATCCGGACCAGCTGCTCGGCGTCGTCTCCGCCGACCTGCGCCGCCCCTATGACGCCCGGGAGGTCATCGCCCGGGTCGTCGACGGCTCGCGGTTTCACGAGTTCAAGGAGCTCTACGGCACCACGCTCGTCACCGGGTTCGCCCACATCCATGGCCATCCCGTCGGCGTCCTGGCCAACAACGGCATCCTGTTCTCCGAGTCCGCGCTCAAGGCCGCGCACTTCATCGAGCTCTGCGACCAGCGGCGCATCCCGCTCGTCTTCCTTCAGAACATCACCGGGTTCATGGTCGGCCGCGACTACGAGGCCGGGGGGATCGCCAAGCACGGCGCCAAGATGGTCACCGCCGTCTCGACCGCACGCGTGCCCAAGCTCACCGTCATCGTCGGCGGATCGTTCGGCGCCGGCAACTACGGCATGTGCGGCCGCGCCTACTCCCCGCGCCTGCTGTGGATGTGGCCCGGCGCGCGGATCTCGGTCATGGGCGGGGAGCAGGCGGCCACGGTCATGACCGAGGTCGGCCAGCGGGAGACAGGGGCCCAGCTGCGCGAGCAGTACGAGCGCCAGGGGCACCCGTATTACGCGACCGCCCGGCTGTGGGACGACGGGGTCATCGATCCCCGGGACACCCGGGATGTCCTCGGCCTGGCCCTGAGCGCCGCCGCCAACGCCCCGCTCGAGGACGTCCGCTACGGCGTGTTCCGCATGTGATCGCGGGTAACTGCCCGTCGTGAGCCGCGTCTTCATCACCGGATCCGCCGACGGCCTCGGTCAGCTGGCCGCGCGGCAGCTGATCGCCGGCGGCCACGAGGTGGTGCTGCACGCCCGCGACGAGTCCCGCGGACGTGACGCCCAGGCGGCCGCCCCGGGCGCCGCCGGCGTCCTCACCGGCGACCTGTCGAGCATCGCCCAGACCCGGCGGCTGGCCGAGGAGGCCAACGCGTCCGGGCGCTTCGACGCGGTCATCCACAACGCCGGCGTCTACAACCTGTCCCGCCGGGTCGAGACCGAGGACGGCCTGTCCCTGGTGTTCGCCGTCAACGTGCTCGCGCCGTACCTGCTGACCGCGTCCATGACCCGGCCGGACCGCCTGGCCTACCTGACCTCCGGCCTGCACCGCTCCGGCGACCCGGACCTGTCGGACCTGCAGTGGCGCGAGCGGCGGTGGAGCGGGATGCAGGCGTATTCCGACTCCAAGCTGCTCGACGTCACGCTCGCGTTCGCCGTCGCCCGCCAGTGGCCCGGCGCCTTCTCCAACGCGGTGGAGCCCGGCTGGGTGGCGACCAAGATGGGCGGGCTCGGCGCACCGGACGACCTGGAGCTCGGCGCCGATACGCAGGCCTGGCTCGCCGTCTCCAACGACGAGGAGGCACGCGTCACCGGGCGTCTCTTCTACCACCGGGATCTGAGTGACCCGCATCCCGCGACCGCCCTGCCGGACATGCAGGACGGTCTGTTGGAGGCGTGCCGGGAGCTCACCGGGGTGCGGTTTGGGACTTGACCCCTGACCCGGCCCGGCCGCACCCTGATCCGCGGCCGGGGGCGTCACCCAGGCGCGCTGACACCATCGGCGGGCGCCGGATCGGCGACCCGCGCGGCGACGGCCGCGGGGACCTCGTCACCGGCCGGCGCGCCCTCGCGACCGCCCGCCGGCGCCGTCGAACGGGCGGCGCCGGCCTCGAAGTCCCGGCTGCGGATCAGGACCAGCGTCAACCCGGCCGAGACGAGAACGAGCAGCGCGCCGATGAGGAAGACGTCGTTTAGCCCGGTGACGAAACTGGCGCGGACGGCGTGCACCGCGACGGGCCGGGCGTGGGCCGGGAGTGCCCCCAGGGCCGAGGCGGCGCCGTTGCCCTGGGCCACGCTGCGGGCCAGCTTGTCGGCGACGTGGCCTCCCACGGCATGGGAGGCGGTGAGCGCGCCGACGATGTGGGTGCGCACGGTATGCGAGAACAGCGAGCCCAATCCGGCGATGCCGGTGGCGATGCCGATCTGCCGGAAGGTCGAGTTGATGCCGGACGCCATGCCGGCGCGCTCCGGACGGACCACGCCGATCGCCGTCGACGCGAGCGGCGGGTTGACGAGCCCGGTGCCGGCGCCGGCGACGATGAATCCAGGGATCAGGTGCGTCCAGCCGGACGCCGGGGTGAGACCGCGCATGAGCAGGAGGCCGATTCCCACGAGCGCCAGGCCCGGGGCGATGAGGAGCCGGATGGGGACGTGCGCCGTGAGCCGTCCGGCCAGGGTCGACGTGCTCAGGATCGCACCGGAGAGCACGAGGAACCGCAGCCCGGTCTGGAGCGCCGAGTAGCGGAGCACGTCCTGCATGAAGAGCGTGAGATACAGGAAGAGCGAGAACAGACCGGCCGACAGCGCAAACGCGGCGATGAGACCGCCTGTGAACGTCGGCTTGCGAAACAGCTTGAGGTCGAACATGGCGCGTTCTCCCTGGATCGCCTCGGCGATGAGGAAGGCGATCAGGAGCACGAGCGCAGCGCCCAGGCAGGCGAGGATGACGGTGTCCCCCCACCCCCGCGTCCCCACCTTGATCAGCGCGTACACGAAGGCGCCGAGCGCGCCGCTGAACGTCACGAAGCCGATCAGATCCGGACGCGGCGCCCCGGACTGGCGTGACTCCTCCACCCGCAGCGCGCACAGCACGATCGCCACCACGCCGATCGGCACGTTGACAAGGAAGATCCAGCGCCACGAGATCCCGCTCGTCAGCGCGCCGCCGACGACGGGTCCGACGGCGACGGCCACCCCGGTGATCGCGCCCCAGACGCCGAACGCGACGCCGCGCTCGCGCCCCTGGAAGGCGCTGCCGAGCAGCGCCAGCGAGGTCGAGAACATCGCCGCCCCGCCGATCCCCTGGGCGCCCCTGGCCACGTTGAGCCACACCGGACTCTGGGCCAGTCCGGAGAGGAGTGAGCTGGCACTGAAGATGACCAGGCCGATGACGAACAGCCTGCGGCGGCCGAACAGGTCGGCGAGCGAGCCGGTCGTCAGCAGCAGTGCCGCCAGGGTCAGCGCATAGGCGTCGACGACCCACTGGAGGTCGCTGAAGCTCGCGTTCAGCGATGCCTGGATGTCCGGCAACGCGACGTTGACGATCGTCACGTCGAGCAGGAGCATGAACGTCCCCACACATACGGCGATCAACGTCCACCACTTGCGATCCAAAAGCTTCGCTCCTCGGTCGGCGGGGTATCTGACGGGTAGCAGTCCTAGGCTACTCGCCCCTCTTTCCCGCCGACCGCCGCCCTAATCATTGGTAAGCCGATAGCGGCGACGCGGCGTCGCCCGCTCGTGATGGTTCTCCTCCCTTGCGCGCCCTGATCGCCCACATCGCGACCGCCGCCGTCGTGCCGAGCGGGCAGGGCCTGGCACAGGTCGGCGAACTGGCGATGGCGTTCGCCCTCTCGTCGCTGATTGGGCTGGAGCGCGAATGGCGTCAGAAGTCAGCGGGCCTGCGGACCCACACCCTGGTCGGAGTCGGCGCCGCGCTGTTCGTCCTGGTCAGCAAGTACGGCTTCAGCGACGTCCTGGGCAACGGCGTCCGGCTCGACCCGTCGCGGGTGGCCGCGCAGGTCGTCTCCGGCCTGGGCTTCATCGGGGGTGGTCTGATCTTCGTGCGCCGCGACGCGGTGCGGGGGCTGACGACGGCGGCGATCGTCTGGACGACGGCGGCGATCGGCATGGCGTGCGGCGCGGGACTGTTCGTCCTCGCTCTCGCCGCCACCGCGGCGCACTTCATCGTCGTCGTCGGCTATCGCCGGCTCGCCCAGGCGCTGCCCCGGTCACGCCACATCAGCTTCGGCATCCGCGTCACCTACGAGGACGGCCGCGGCGTCCTGCGCGACGTGATGCGCCAATGCACGGAGTCCGGCTTCGCCATCGCCGAGGTGACGACGCACCGCCTGGAGCGCAACGGCCGCCGGGCGCCCGCCGTCGCCGTCGACCTCGAGCTCTACGGTCAACCCCACGTCGATCCCCTGGCCGGCCGGCTGGGCGATCTCAGCGGCGTGCTGGAGGTGTCGGCGCGGGACATGGCCGACGACCCCGGGTAGCCGCCGTCCACTCCCCGCGCGGGCCCACTCGTGTGGCGGGCGTCTACGGCAGATCATGCCGGCGCAACGAGACCACCGGAAGGTCGCCCGGATCCAGCGACGGGACACACGCGCGGTGCTCCGCCTCGCCGAGCAGCGCGAACCCGTCGTGGACCCCCTGGAGATAGGTGGCGTCGATGACCGCGGCGCCCGCGGCCCGGGCTCGGCGCAGGCGGTCGCGCCCCGGGGCGCTCCCCGCGTAGGCCCAGACGCGGATCCCGTCGGCACCCGGCACCGTGATCTGATCCGAGACGTCGATCCGCTCGTAGTTGCGCTCTCGCCCGTCGAGCACCGACAGACCGGCGTCGTCGACGGGCACGCAGACGCCGTTGACCGCCGCGCCGGGGTCCGCTGACCGACAGATGTCGAGAAAGGTGACGAACACTTCAGGCCGGCGGCCCCGGGCGTCGGTGTAGTACTTATAGCCGGGGAGATCGCGCCGGTTGTCCATGGCCACCCCCCAGGTGCGCCGGAACCCCACCAGGTCGGCCAGAAACCCGTGCGGGCTCCGCCGCCGCCCCAGGGCGCGGCCCGCCGGGGTCACGAGCGATCCGTAGCCGAACACGAACTGCTCGGTCCGGCCGCCGCGAGCGTCGAACTTTCGTCCAAGTCCTCTCAACTTCGGTTAATCAATAACCGATGCCGTCCGCGACCGGCCCCGGTCGCCGGGGCGCTAAATCCAAGGAGGGAACCCAGATGAAGAAATTCTGGATGTATCGCGCGGCTTCCGCCGTGGCCGTCGTCGCCGCCGTCGCCGTGGCCTCGGGAGCCGGCTACAAGTTCTAGCCCAGGCTTTGGCCCGGGCGCGCCCCGCGGCCGCCGCGGGGCGCGCCTGTCGCCTTCCTCACACCGATGCGCGAACGCTCAAATGTCCGGGTCTACTGTGCGGCCGTCTTCGCCGGCGGGTGTCTCGTCGTCGCCCTGATGGCCGACCGGGCGCAACTGCAGTACATCGCGCAGGCACCGTGGACGTTCGGCGTTCTGGCGGCCGGCGTGCTGCTCGGCGAGATGATGCCGATCAAGATCGCTCGCCGGGGCAGCGAGGAGGAACTGACGCTGTCGGCGTCGTTTGCGATGGCGCTGCTGCTTGCCGGCGGTCTCCTTCCGGCGCTGATCGCCCAGGGCGTGGCATCGGTCGTCCAGGACCTCCACTCCGGCAAGCCGTGGTGGCGGATCCGGTTCAACCTCGGCCAGTACTCGATGGCGATGGCGGCAGCCGAGCTGGTCATGAGCGCGCTGTCGGTCCATCACCTCGACCGCACCCATCCGTTCGCGACCGCGCAGCTTCCGGCGATGATCCTCGGAATCAGCGCGTTCTTCATCGTCAACGCCAGCGTCGTCGGCGTCGCCATCTCCCTGCATCAGGGCACACCGATCCGCCGCTACTTCCGGATCAACCTGCCGTTCACCTTCATCACCGCCAGCGCCGTGCTCCTCGTCGCGCCCATCGTGCTGGCCGCCGCCGCCTATTCGGTCGCCGTCGTCCCGCTCTGCCTGGCCCCGATGGTGGCGATGTACAACACCGTCTCCCGCACGGCGCGCAGCGATCACGCCGCGCGCCACGATCCGCTGACCGGCCTTCCCAACCGGACCGCGTGCCACGAGGCGATCACGGCCGCCACCGAGGACCAGGGCATCCCCGGCGCCGTGCTCCTCATGGACCTCGACCGCTTCAAGGAGGTCAACGACACGCTCGGCCACCGCTACGGCGATCTGCTCCTCGTCCAGGTCGCCAACCGGTTCCAGTCGGTCATCGGCCGTCACGGGCAGATCGCGCGGCTCGGCGGCGACGAGTTCGCCGTCGTCAGCTCAGGTATCGATCGCGACCAGGCCCAGCACCTGGCTCGGACGATCGCCGACTCCCTGCGCAAGCCGTTCGAGCTCGACGAGATGGTGGTCGACGTGCAGGCGAGCGTCGGCATCGCGCTGTTCCCGGAGCACGGACGGGGGGTCGAGACGCTGCTGCAGAAGGCCGATGTCGCGATGTACCGCGCCAAGGAGACCCGGCAGGACATCGCGCTCTACGACGAGCGTCATGACCACCACAGTCCCGCCAAGCTGGCGCTGACCGCCGAGCTGCGAACGGCGATGGGCAGTGAGGAGATCGTCCTCTGGTATCAGCCGGAGCTCGATCTCGCCACGCAGGAGGTGGTGGCCGTCGAGGCGCTCGTCCGCTGGGACCATCCCCGCCTCGGCGTCCTGCCGCCCAGCTCGTTTGTGCGGATGGCCGAGGCGACGAACCTGATCAGGCCGCTCACGCAGCACGTCATGGAGATCGCCCTCCTCCAGCTGGCCGACTGGCAGGCGATGGGTCTCGACCTCTCGGTCGCGGTCAACATCTCCCCGCAGGTCCTGGTCGACCAGAGCTTCACCGAGCAGGTGGTCGCTGCGCTCCAGGCGGCCGACGTGCCGCCGGACCGGCTCAAGCTGGAGGTGACCGAGAGCGCGCTGATGTCCGATCCGGTCACGGCCCGCACCGTCCTGCGTCAGCTCGAGTCGCTCGGCGTCGAGATCTCAATCGACGACTTCGGCACCGGGTACTCGTCGCTGGCCTATCTCGCGGACCTTCCGGTCTCGGAGGTCAAGATCGACCGCTCCTTCGTCAGCCGGATGGGCACGGGCTCCAGCGGGCAGATCATCGTCAACTCCACCATCGACCTCGCCCACCACCTGGGACTGCGCGCCGTCGCCGAGGGTGTCGAGGACTGGTCGCTGCTGCCGGCCCTGGAGAAGCTCGGCTGCGACGCCGCCCAGGGGTTTGCCATCAGCCATCCGCTGGAGGCGCCGCAGGCGACCCGCTGGCTCCTGGACGCGCCGACGAGCCGCCGGCCCCAGCCCGCGCTCGGACGAGCGGCATGATCCTGATCGCGCTGGCCGGACTCTGCCTGCTCAGCGTCCCGCTCGCCGGTGGCGATCTGCGCCGGCTCGCCGACCTCCGCCTGCGCGCCACCTGGCTTCCCGGGCTGGCACTCGCCGCCCAGGTGGTGATCACCGTGATCGCCACGTCCGGCAGCCCGGCGCTTCACCGCGCCGTCCACGTCGCGACCTACGCCCTCCTCGGAGTGTTCCTGTGGTCCAATCGCCGGCTGCCGGGAATGCGGGTCGTCGGGGCCGGGGCGCTGTGCAACGCGCTGGCCATCGTCGTCAACCGGGGAGTCATGCCGGCATCCACCTGGGCCCAACGGGTCGCCGGGCTGCACGTCCGCCCCGGCTTCGACAACTCCGCACACCTCGCCCACCCGCTGCTGCCCTGGCTGGGTGACGTGATCCCCTGGCCCGGGCCGCTGCCCAATGTCCTCAGCGTGGGCGACTGCATCATCTACGTCGGCGTGCTCATCCTCCTGCACCGCGTCGGCACCCGGCACCCGGCGGCACCGCTCCGCCTGACGCCGATCGAGTCCTGACCCGGACCTACAACGAGGTGCGGTCGAGGCGCTCACGCAGCTCGCCCACGGAATCGAACACGTCGACCGCTCCCGCGTCCCGCAGCTCCGGCTCGGAGAAGCCACCGGTCATGACGGCCAGTGTCCCAACGCCGGCGCCGGCCGCGGCCTGCACGTCCCATGGCGTGTCGCCGACCATCACCGCCCCGCTGGGGTCGCCGTTCACCCTGGCCAGAGCGGCGTCCACGAGGTCTGGTGCGGGCTTGGTCGACTCGACGTCGGCCGATGACGTCCACGCGTCGGCCAGCTCACGGGCGTCGAGCAGATCGAGATAGGCGTCGACCTCGTCCTCCTTGGCCGAGCTGGCCAGGACGACGACGTGCCCACGGTCCTTGAGCGTCTGGATGAGCTCTCGGGAGCCCTCCATGGTCCTGACCTCGCCGACGAGCTGTGAATACTCCTCTGCCTCGGCGTCGCGGATGTCGTCCCCGCGCTGCCGCTCGATCGCTTCGCCGCACAGAGCGGTGACCATCTGGTCGCCGCCCATCCCGATGTGGCGATGAATCCGCCAGACCGGCAGCACCATGTCATGCCGGGCAAACGCCCGGAACCAGGCGATCGCGTGATGGTAGTTGGTGTCGACGAGGGTCCCGTCGATGTCCAGGATGGCGATTGCCACAGGAAGACATCCCGCTCAGCTGCGCATCGCCACGGTCACCCCGTCCGGCGACGTTCCGGCGATCGCGGTGGTCGTGTACGTGTCCGACTCGGACATGGGACTCCTCTCAGGACATTTGGCCGCCGCCGGCGGCGGCAGCGGTCAGTCATCGCTACCCGGACGTGGGTGGTGTCATCCATTACCTTGTGTGGGAGATGAGCGAGCCGGGCGTCAACGGCCTTCAGTCGGTGGGCCTCCTCGAGGTGGAACCGGACCTGCGCGCATACCTCGCTCCTGACGAGCGTCAGGTCGTGGCGGGCGTGGCCATCCCGGTGCGGGTCTTCCCGCCGAAGCCCCTGGACATCGACGCGCTGCTGGACGATGCCGGCGCGTTCGGCGCGGTCATCCTCGATGGTCTCGTGCTGCACCGGATGTCGATCGGCGCCCAGCCGGGCCTCCGGCTGCTCGGCCCCGGCGACATGCTCACCCATTCCGGCGGGTCTCGAACCGTTCTCCTGGGCGAATCGAGCTACCGCAGCAGCGGCCAGCTGCGGCTGGCGATGCTCGATGACCGGGTTCTGCTCGCCGCCCGCCGCTTCCCGCGGCTGTTCGCCGGGCTCCAGGTGCGGCTCGGCGATCAGCATCAACGGCTGGCCGCCCAGCTGGTCATCTGCCAATTGCCGCGGGTCGAGGATCGGCTGCTGACGCTGATGTGGCTGCTGGCGGAGACGTGGGGACGCGTCACCGCCAGCGGCACGGTCCTGCCGATCTCGCTCACCCACGACACGCTCGGCGAGCTCATCGGCGCCCGCCGGCCGACGGTGAGCCTGGCACTCAAGGAGCTGGTCGCCCGGGGTTCGCTGCTTCGCCAGAACGGCGAGTGGCTGCTGCTGGAAGCGCCACCGGAGGGCTCGGCCCCGGGACCGTTCGGTGCCGACCCGCGGATCACTCCTCCCTCGCCTGAGCGCTGGGCCCCCCGGTCCCTATCGGCGGCCGACGCGACGCCGAAGCCGCTGCCGGTTGAGCACACGCTCACGGAGCTGCGATCGACCATCGCGGCGCTGCGGGACAGCCATGTGCGCACCCGCGGCGAGGTCAGTCAGCGGCTGGAGCGATCCCGGCGCACCCAGGAGCGGACGCGCTTGCTCCGGGAACAGATCGCGCGTCAGCGGCTCACTCGACGGCCGCCGTCTCCGATTCGGTGACGGGCTCCATCACCACGATGGCGCCCGAGATGCTGCCGTCGCCGCTGCCGTGGAGCGGCATGCACGCCACGCGGCAGCGGAACCGGGCCCCTCGCCGGTTGACGGCCTCCAGCACCAGCTCCTGGCGCTGAGACTCGCCCGTCAGGCACGCGCGGAGCGGTCCCTTGAGCTGATCGACGGGCAGGCCGATGTCCAGGGAGAGCAGATGCTGGTCGGCCGCCTCCTCCGGCAAGACGCCCCACAGCTCCCGCGCCGGCTCGTTCCAGATCTGGACGTGCTGGCGGCGATCCAGGACCGCGACGGCCAGGCCGATCGTCGTCAGGATCGTCTCCAGGAACGTGTTCATGTCGTTGAGCTCCGCCGTCCGGTGGCGGAGCTCGTCGTTCATCGCCTCCATCTCCTCGATCGCGGACTGGAGCTCCTCGTTCATCGTCTCCAGCTCCTCGTTGGTCGACTGGAGCTCCTCGTTGGTCGTCTCCAACTCCTCGTTGGTCGACTGGAGCTCCTCGTTGGTCGTCTCCAGCTCCTCGACCATCGACTCCAGCTCCTCGGAGGCCTGCGCGAGCTCGCGTTTGGCGGCGGTGACCTCGTTCTCGAGGCCGGCCACCTCGCTGACGTCCTCGTAGACGAGGCTCGTTCCCAGCACGCCCACATCCCCGAACAGCGGCGCCACGTGGACGTTGAAGACGCGTTCGCGATCCGGAGCCGGCCAGAGCACCGTCTTGATGTCGATGCTGCGCAGCTCGCGGCCCAGCTGATCCAGATGCCCGCGGAGCTCCACGGGCCGGTACGAGAGCTCCAGGTCCTGCACGGGCCGGCCGAGGTCGCCGGCACGGAGGCCGAACAGGGCACGGGCGGCAGAGTTGGCCATGACCACGGATCGGTTGGTGTCGAGCACGATGTGAGCTGCCCCGGCGAGGTCGAAGGCGGCCTCGCGCAGGTTGTCCGCGGCCGTCTCCGACGCGCCGTTGGGCGGATCGGCAGCAGGCACGCGGACGCGCTGGGGCGCCGCCGGCTTGACCACCTTGCGAAACAGGCGCCATTTGAGATCGACGGGCATGAACAGATCGGTGTGCGTGATCAGCATCTCCGACTTGCCGACCAGAAGGACGCCGTCGTCCCGGAGGGCGAAGTGGGAGCGGCGAAGGATCTGCGCCTGTGTGTCGGCCGTGAAGTACATGAGCGTGTTGCGGCAGACGAGCAGATCGATCCGGGAGATCGGTGCATCCTGGATGAGGTCGTTGCGGCCGAAGATCACGTTGCGCCGCAGGTCCTTGCGGAACACGTAGCGCTGGTCGGTGCGCTCAAAGAAGTGCTCCAGCGCGTCGCGGGGGACGTCCTCCAGATCCCGCGGCCGGTAGACCCCCTGGCGCGCGGTGTCGAGCGCCTCCTCGTCGACGTCGGTGGCGTAGATCTTCACCCGGTCGCGGAACTCGGCATCGCCGAGGACCCGCGCGAACACCATCGCCACCGTGTACGCCTCCTCGCCGGACGCACAGCCGGCGCACCAGATGCGCAGCGGGGCATCACGGGCCCGGGAGGCGACGAGCTGCGGGACGGTTTCAGTGGCGAGGTGCTCCCACGTCTGAGCATCGCGAAAGAAGCTCGTGACGTTGATGAGCAGCGTGTTGAACAGGTCGGCGAACTCCTCGCCGTGGAGCTCCAGGTAGTCGACGTACTCGTCGTAGGCCTTCACCCCGACCTCGCTCATCCGCTTGGCGACGCGCCGCTCGATGCTGGAGCGCTTGTAACCGGTGAAGTCAAAACCCCGCGTCGCCTTGACGAACTCGAGCAGGTCGTCAAGAGTTGCCCCCGGCCCCATCGTCATCACGCGGCCCCTCGTGCGTGTTCGACAGCCTGGCTGCCGGAGGCCTTTTCCCCGGTGGTCGCCGCAGCGTGGGCGACGACGGTGCGCACGGCCTGCGCCTGCCGACCCGCCTGGCGGGCGCGCTCGCGGAATGAGGCCGCCGAGCGGGCGCTGCCGTGGGCCTCCACCTGGTCGGCCATCCGCCGGAGCAGCGCCTCGCGGTCTTCGAGCACCCGGATCGCCGCCCACAGGGCCGCCTCCACCCCCTCGCCCTGCGCGTGGGCGAGACTCTCCGGCGAGTATTGATGCCCCACCCGGCAGCGCCATTGCACAACGCCTGTCTCGCGATGCTCCTCGAGCACGCCGCCGCACTCCGGGCACGTCGAGGTCACGGGCTGCCCGGCGGTCGCGGTGTCGGTGCCGGCGTCCTCATCCACGGCCCCGCCCTTGACCGGCGCATGTCCGGGTCCCGGATTGCCGCCGCCCCCCGGGTTCTCGCTCGCCGAGCGGACCGGATCCAGATGGCCCTTGACCACCTGGACGATCGTCTCGGCGATCCGGTCGCTGGGGACGACGGCGTCGACCTGGACGTGGGCCAGCGCGCTCGCGGGCATGCCCGGATACAACGCCTCCGCCGGGTCCTGGACGATCGCCGTTCCTCCACACGACTTGATCATGGCCAGCCCGGCGGTTCCGTCATCGCGACTTCCTGAGAGGATGACGCCGACCACCTTGCTGTCCAGAGCCGTCGCCGCGCTGCGAAACAGCGTGTCGACCGCGGGCCGATGCCCGTTCTCCCGTGGACCGAGCGTGAGCAGGACGTGGCGGTCGGACACGACCAGATGGCGATCAGGCGGGGCAACCAGGATCTCACCGTCCCGCAGATCCTCTCCGTCGACCGCCGAGCGGCACGGCATGACGCCGGCGCGGCTCAGGATCGACGGCAACGCGCTGGGACTGCCGGGCGAGACATGCAGCACGACGCAGACGGTGGCGGGAAGGTCGGCCGGCAGCCCCCGGACCACCCGGACGAGCGTCTCCACGCCTCCGGCTGAGGCACCGATGACCACCATGCGGTGAGGTGGCGCGCTATGAGCTGCCACGCCCGCGGCGGACTCGGACACCGGTTGCACCGGACCCAGCTTACGCGCATTCCGGGCGATGACAGGGGCGCGTTCTACCCGTCGGGAACCGCGCGTCTTACCCATCGTGTCGAGCTCGCGACGGCGAGCTCGGACAACGGCTTTCAGCCGGAAATCACGCGTTCGGCGCGGGCAAACGCGATGTGCAGCACCTCAGAGCCGAAGAACGCCACCAGCACCGCGGCGAACCAGCGCGTGAACCTTGGAAACATCAGCGAGCGAGGCGGTCATGGCCGCGCTCACCCACATTCCCAGGCAGTAGGGGCACACCAGCAACTCGCCAACGGCGCGCCTCAGCCCGCGACCCCGCGCCCGCTCGTTGACCTCGCCCGGGCCGGCGTCGCCCTGAAATTCGGTGAAGGGAGCACGAACGGCGCTGGTCACGCGATCGCGCGTGACCAGCCGCGACGTCTTGTGGCTGGCGACTGTGACGAGCGCCAGATCGCGCGCCGAGATCGATTCCGGAAGCTCGCGCCCGGAGCTGCGAAACCAGGCGCCGAACGCCGCCGCCAGCGTCGTGAACGTGCCCATCAGGACCGCGTAGCCGCCCAGAGGCCGCTCCCGCCCGGGCGAATGGCCGGCGAACGGGTTGGGCGGAGCGATATCGGAAAGCTGGCTCATCCCGAGGGGCGCTACCCGTTACCGGGTGCGGGCTCACGTGCGCCGAGCCCGGCCAGGGCGCGTTATCGACCCCAGGGCCTGGGTAGCTCGAGCCAAGAGGTCAGGCTGAAGCGCTCCTTAGCCGGGACGATCGAGCTCTGGGTCGGTCATCGCCCGTAGCCGGTTCGCGGCGCGCCGCAACAGGCGCGACACCTGCATCTGAGAACAGCCGAGCTCCCGTGCGATCTCGGTCTGCTTCATGTCGCGGTCCAGGCGCAGCGCGAGCGCGCGCCGCTCCAGGTACGGCAGCCGGGCGACCGCGACCGACAGCGACGCACTCGCCTCCACCAGCCCGTAGCTGTCGTCGTCGCGTCCGATGCTGTCACCGAGCGCCTCGGGCTCCTCACCGTCGTTGCCCGGGACCGGCGCATCGAGCGAGACCGAGTAATGCGCGTTCCCCGCGTCCAGGCCGACCAGCACGTCCTCGGCGGTGACCTCGAGGTATTCGGCCAGCTCCTCCACCCGGGGATGGCGTCCGCTCTGCGCCGTGATCTGCCGCGCCGCGCGCTCGACCCGCAGCGCCATCTCCTGGGCGCCGCGCGGCACGTGGGCGGACCATGCGGTGTTGCGGAAGTAGCGCTTGAGCTCGCCGAGGATGGTGGGGACCGCGAAGGCCGAGAATCGAACGCCCCGGTGCGGGTCGAAGCGATCGATCGCGCCGAGCAGTCCCATGGTTGCCACCTGCACCAGGTCCTCGAGCGGCTCGTGCGGGTTGGCGTAGCGCCCGGCGAGCTTGCGCGCGAGCGGCAGAAACCGGGTGAGGAGCTCCTCCCGCGCGGCGTGGTCGCCGTCCTCGCGCCAGCGCTGGGCGAGCACGTTCGTCTCCGATGATCCCTGCGGGGCGGAACCCGTGCGCAAACGAATCGGCGTGCGCGTCTGCATGGTGACCTCCTTGGTTCGGGCTGTGGGTGGGTCTGGCCCGTCAGAAGACCGCGCGGCGATCGCCTGCCGTGTCAACTCCTGCTCGCACCTGCCACGCGCGTGTCGTGAGCAGGCTTCATCCTTCAAACTACCCCGGATCACAAAACGTGTCGCGCCGGACGGTTGTAAACGAACCGTACGTTCACAATCCCGTCACGGCAACGGCTGGCCGCGCCGACGGCGCGATTGAAGCGGCCCTGCCGCGGGTAGCGACTTACCACGCGGCTTCTCGCCGCTGTTCCTGACCGATCCTCAAGACGATCGTGGAGCGGTCCGTGATGTCGCAGACGGCATCCGGCAGCGCGGACGTTGGAGTCCTGCGCGCGCTCCACCGAGTGACTACGCCAACAATGAATCCTCTGCTCTTCGCCGATTGGAAGCGGATGAACCGCCTCTTCACCAAGCTCATGTGGGCCGTGGCCGCGGTCATGGTCTGCGTGGTGCTCGCCGTCGCGGCCGGCGCCGGGCGCCCCGCCCACGCTGCTCCCGCCGCACACGGCGCCGGGGCTGCCGTGGGCTCCCGCCCCGCCCCGGCCGGCTCCGTGGCCCGGGCCGGCACGCCGTGATCTGAGTTCCCCGTCGCCGGCGCACCGGCGACACCCTCCTCGTCGGCACGCTCCTCCTCGGTAGCCGAGGTCATTCCTCTCCGAACCAACGCCGGCCGGTCAGAGAAAGCCCCAGAGGGAAGCGGGTGGGCGTAGCGATGGTTTGCCGCCGACGCCGTGCCCACCCGCGTCCCAGGGAGGAGAGGGCCTATTGGCTAACTGGCCAGTGCGGGGCTACCCGATGTGTCGGCGCGGCAATCACGCCCCGTCGACAATCGCAGCGTTTCACGCTCGGTAAGTTGCAATGCAACCTATTCGCGGTCCGGCGCCTCATCACCCGGCCACGATCCGGTGAAGCGCTCAAACGCCCTCCGTGAGCCGTGGTCGACCATCGCCCGGGTGAGCGAGAACACCAGCCCTTCGAGCGCCACGGCCGCCGCCAGCTTGGGCAGGCGCACGTTGCGGTGCTCCGCCTTCGGCGGCTCCTGATCGTCGACCAGGCCCCACGCCCCGGCAAACACCTTTTTGGCGATGAATCCGGCGACCAGGCCGCTGCCGATGCTGAACGGCAGGAACGCAACCTTTCCCATGACACTCAACCTCTCTTGCAATCGTGCAGTGACGGGGTGGTCATCGTGCAGTGACAGTGTGGCGGGCGGCTACTGCTTGGGCTCGTCGCGCAGGGGGAGGTACGGCTCCGCTTCCGGCGGGTGACCGCCCGCGATCTGACGGCCGCGCTCAAGCTCGGCGTTCAGTTCGGCGCCCAGCAGGATGACGACGTTGGTCAGCCACAGCCAGACCAGGAAGACGACGACCGACGCCAGCGCTCCGTAGGTCTTGTTGTACGAGGAGAAGCCGGACACGTAGAGGGCGAACAGAGCCGACACGATCAGCCACAGGACGACGGCCAGCACTCCCCCGGGGCTGACCCAGGAGATGCCCGGCTGCCTGACGTTGGGCCCGGCCCAGTACAGGATGGCCAGGATCGCGACCACCACCAGCGCCATCACCGGCCACTTGGCGATGTCCCATATCTGCACTGCGGTGGAGCCGACGCCGATGACCTTCCCAAGCTGGCCGGCGAGCGCGCCGGTGAACACGACGGCGGCGGCGCTCAGCGTGAGGAGGGTGACGGTGACCAGCGTCACCAGAAGCCGAATCGGATACGTCTTCCACATGGGCCGTCCCTCCTCGACGTCCCACACGATGTTCGAAGCGCGCATGAACGCCGCCACGTAGCCGGACGCCGACCACAGGGCGCCCGCCAGGCCGACGACGAACAGGACGCCGGAGGTCCCGCGGTGCGCCTGAACGTTGTGGATCGCGCTGACCAGGATCGACTTGGCGGCGCCCGGCGCCACGCTGCTCAGATTGTTGATGAGCGGTTGCGTGACCGAGTGGCCGACCAGCCCCAGCAGCGACACGATCACGATCAGCATGGGGAAGATCGACAGCACCCCGTAGTACGTCAGCGCCGCGGCCAGATCGGTCAGGTGGTCGGCGTTGAACTCCCGAAGGGTGCGCCTGAGCACACCCGGCAGCGCCTGCCGCGGCAGGTCGGTCGGCTGCTCCGGCTCCTCGCGGGCGACGTCAGACGCCTCCGCGCGCTTCTCAATGGCGGATCGTCCCATCAAGGTCACCTTCGCCCCAGCAGCCGGCCGACCATCACCCCGGCGACAAACGCCCCCGCCACGGCAAATGGCAACGGCCTCCGCTGAACGGTCGATGTCACCTGCTCCACGCCTGCGCCCGCAGACTCAGGCGTCGCCTCACGCGCTCGAGAAGCGAACTCGTCGGCCTTGGTGGAGACGGTCTCCCGCGCCGCGCCGACGTTCTGAGCGACCCGGTCCTTGGCCGCCTCGATGCGGTCCTGCGCCTGGGCCTTGACATCCGTCTTCTCGGCCAGCGCCTCGACCGTCTCCCCCAGCTGCTCTCGCGTCTGCTCGATCTCCGAGCGAATCTCCTCCGGTGTGCGCTCCTCGCCGCCGGCGGCCGTCTCGTGGTTGACGCCGTCACTCATCGCCGCCCCTCCTTGGCACGCTCCCGCGCGTACTCCACATCCTCCTTGATCGTCTCGACGGTCTGCCCCGGGGTCGGCGGGACGCCGCGTGACACCCGCTCCTTGCCGCTGAGGGCCAGCCCGCCGGCAATGGCGCCGTAGGCGATGGCGACGATGAGCGCGGCCAGCCACCCGGTGACGGCCAGGCTGAGCGCGAGGACGATGGCCGCCGTCACCACGCCGAGGCCGTACAGGCCGACCATCCCGGCCGCCCCGAACATCCCGGCACCGATCCCCGCCTGCCTGCCCTTCGCCGTCAACTCCGTCTTGGCCAGCTCCAGCTCCTGGCGGACGAGCGTGGCGGTCTGGTCAGACAGTTGTTTGAGCAACTCGGCTGTGGAGCGTTCGCTCAGCGCCGAGTTGCCGCCGTGCTGGTCGGCCACTCCCCTACCTCCTTCGCCATCGAGGTTGCCTTGACACCGGTAAGGCTTCCCATTCACGCCGGGCTCAACCAATCCGTCACGCGGCGTGCAGGGGTGGCTGCGATTCCGTTCGCTCAGGTTGCGGTGTCCGCCGGGTACGCGGGAGTTTCATGACCCCGGCAAGCGGGGAACAGCACTTCTTGCAGGCTCGTTGGGGCACGGGTTGCCGTGCGCCGCGAGCCGACTGACTTGCTGACACGGAATCGAAAAGGAGCGTAGATGGCCAAGGAACTCAACGAACGCGACGCCAAGCTGGTGCAGTGGCTCAACGAGGCGTATGCCAAGGAGGCGGAGCTCGAGACCGATCTCGCGGCCCACATCACGCTCACCCAGAAGGCGCCCTACAAGAAGCGGCTCCAGGCGCACCTCAAGGAGACGCGCGAGCACAAGCGCTCGGTGGCCCGGCGCATCAAGCAGCTCGGCGGCAAGGCGGCCCCGGCGACGGCGATCCCGGGCGTCCCGTCTGCGGTCGGCGAGGTTGCGGGCAAGACGGTGTCCGCGGTCAAGGGCCAGGTTGACGCCGCGCGCGCGATCGTGACCGAGCAGGCCGAGACGCACCTGCGCAACGCCCAGGAGGAGCTGCGCGAGGAGCACGTCGAGATCGCGTTGTACACGCGCATCGAGACGTTCGCCACCGAGGTCGGTGACAACGAGACGGCACAGCTCGCCAAGCGCATTCGCCGCGAGGAGGAGCGCATGGCGAAGTACCTGACCGCGGAGCTCTCCCGCCTGGTCAAGGAGGTCGTTCGGGCCGAGGTCCCGCGCGACCAGCGCGCCACCCCGCGGCGGCGCACCACCAGCCGGTCGCGGACGAGCTCGTCGGCGAGCCGCGGCACCAGCCGCTCCCGGGCAGCATCGACCGGATCGTCGAGCTCGCGGACGTCGTCGCGCGGCACAGGCGGCAGCACGTCACGCTCGTCGCGCAGCACCGGCGGCAGCTCCGCCTCCGGCTCGCGGTCGCGCTCCGGCCGCTCGTCTCGCACCAGCAGCTGATCCACGCCGGACGCCGGTGGGCGGCGCAGGCGCTCCCAGCGCCCGCCGCCACCGCGCCGGCCTCACTGGAGGACGGTGTCCTCCACCGGCCGGGCCAGGACCTCCGGCGGCTCTCCGGACAGCAGCCAGCTGCGCTGTGGCGTCCGGCGCAGATGGCCGCCCTCCTCCAGCTGCCGGAGCGCGGTCGTCACCGACGGGCGCTGCGCCCCCACCAGGCGGGCCAGCGTCTCGTGCGTCAGCCTCACCGGCACCAGGACGCCGTCCGGGGTGACACGCCCCCAGCGATCGGCCAGGTACCACAGCAACACCAAGAGCCGCGCGTCGACCCGGCGCAGGTTCGACACCGCCATCGTGATGGCGAGGCAGTGAACGCGGCTGCTCGCTCCGCGCACAACGGCCTCGACGGCCGGCGGCCACTGCGCCAACAGGTGTGTGAACTGCGGACTGAGCACGGCGAACCGCGCCGGCTGGAGCACGCTCCAGACCACGTCGAACGGGATCGGCGCGTCGCGGCCGTCGCGGTCCGTGGGCTTGAGCAGATCGCCGCGGCCGACCAGCTCGGTCGCCAGCGGACGCTCCAGCACGACGTCGCGCGCCAGCAGGCCGTCGAGGACCAGCAGACCGAGATGCCCCGGCTGGCTGCGGGGAATCTCCGGTGTCCAGCTGCCCGTCTTGACCGTCAGCAGATCGGCGACGAGCTGGTCGCGGGCCAGCTCGCGTTGGTCGCCATTGAGGTGCTCGACGATCTCAGGGAACTCATCCGCCACCCTGACCCTTGGCGGCGATCCGGCCATGTCATGCTCCAACCTAGTCGTGGTCACGGGTGCTCTCTGCGCGGCGCGACATTAGCGGCATGCCGACGCCCATCGCTCCCCACAGGCTGCCCGCGCGGGCGTGCTGTCAACCAGCGGCGCACTCCGCGGCCGCCAGCAGCGCGGCGGTTCGCGCATTACGGACCGCCAGCCTGCGGTGCACCGGCCGCCTCGACCAGCGGGCCAATGCCAGCATCGACGCCGCGTGCGCGGCATCGGCCGCTGCCCCGGCCAGATGCCAGCCCGCCTCGGACCGCACCGACAGCACCGCCGCCTGCAGCAGATGGCGGGCGCCAAGCACCCGGGCCACCCTCACCGACGCCGGGTCCAGCGACGACCGCGCCAGCGCGCCCAGCGCGCGCGGAGGCGCCAGGAGCAGCCCAGCGCCGTACGCCGCCCGCGCCGCCTCCAGGCGCCGCGGGCTCACCTCCCCTCAGCCGTCTCGGTGGCGGCGCCCTCCGGCTGCGTCACCGCGCACTGCAGGAGCAGCGCGTGGACGAATGCCTGCGGCAGATTGCCGCGCATCTGGCGCTGGGTGACGTCGAACTCCTCCGACAGCAGCCCGGCCGTGCCGCACGCGGCGCGGTTGCGCTCAAACCAGCGCGCCGCCTGCACCAGGTCGCTCTGCTGCGCCCACGCCAGCGACATCAGGAAGCCGCACATGACGAACGCCCCCTCCGACTCTCCCAGGGGACGCTCGTCCGGGCGATAGCGGTAGCAGTAGCCGTCGCGCGTGAGCTCGCGCTGGACGGCGTGCAGGGTCGCGATCGTCCGGGGGTCGTCGGCGGGAATTCCGCCGCGGATCGCCGGGAGCAGCAGCGCCGCGTCCAGCCGCTCGTCGGTCGGCGAGCGCTGCCAGTGCCCCGCCGGGTTGAGCGCATGCTCGGAGGTGTCGGCGACGATCGTGTCGGCCAGCGCCAGCCAGCGGGCCGCCTGCTCGGTGGACTGGTGGGCGGCGATCCGCCGCAGGCCGGCGGCGGAGATCAGCCGGCTGTGGGTCCACGCGTCCGGCTCCAGCTCCCACACGCCGGCATCCGGCTCCCGCCATCGGCGCTCGATCGCCGCGACCGCCGCCTCGGCGGCACGCCAGCCGTCGGCGTCCAGGTGGTCATGACCGGCCGCCGCGGCGAACAGCAGCAGCGCCTCGCCGAACGCGTCGAGCTGGAACTGCTGGTTGACCCAGTTGCCGACCACGTCACTTCCCCCCGGATAGCCCGGCAGGTCGAGCGTCCGCTGATTCGGCACCGCGTCGCCGGTGACGGTGTAGGCCGGCGGCATCTGATCCCCGTCCTCCAGCAGGCGCTGGGAGACGAACCGCACCGCGTCGTCCATGAGCCGGTGCGGCCCGGAGGCGGCCACGGCCTGCCCGGCGAAGCACTGGTCCCGGATCCACACATAGCGGTAGTCGTAGTTGCGCCCCTGGCGAGCGCGCTCGGGCAGCGACATCGTCGCCGCCGCGACCATGCCGCCGCCCTGGCTGGTCAGGCCGCTGAGCACGGCGTAGGCGTGCCGCGCGTCGCGCTCGGCCGTCGAGCACTCCAGCTGCGGCACGCGCTCGGACCATTCGGCCTCGGTGCCGCTCCAGGCATGGCCGGCGTCCGGCGGCGGCCGGTCCTCGCCGGAGGCGTCGAGGACGAGCACCAGGTCGTGGGCGGCCCCCTCCTCCAGTTCCAACTTCATCACCAGCGGGCGGCCGCCGGCGCCGTCGGCCCGGCGCTGGGCGTCCTCGCCCCCCAACCAGGTCAGCCGGGTATCGCCGATCCGGCCCGTCCAGCGGCCGTCGTCCTCGCGGCGCAGGCGCGTCGGCTTGCGCGCGCCGAACGACCCCCTCGGATCGAGCACCACCCGCACCCGCGCCGTCCCCCGGCGGGCGATGATGCGCCGCAGCACGATCGCGCGGTCCGGCGATGAGGGGAGCGCGAGCGCCTCGCGGCACTCCACGACCCCCTCGTCCGTGGTCCAGCGGCTGCGCCAGATCAGCCCCTGCTCGTAGTAGCCGCCCCACACATAGCGCGACAGCGGGGTCACCGCGTACGTTCCCCGGCCGCCGATCAGCGTTGCGAAACACGCGTCGGAATCCCAGCGGGGAAAGCACATCCAGGCGAAGTCGCCGCGCGGCCCCACGACCGCGCCGCGCTCGCCGTCGGCGAGCAGGGCGTACTCGCGCAGCACGTGCGGCCGGCCGATGCCGGCCAGCGCCTCGCGCTCGGCGGCGGTGCTCACAGCGCGAACTTCTCCGCGTCGGCGCGCTTGAGCTCGATGCCCAGCCCGGGGCGGGCTGCATCCGGGTGCAGGCAGCCGTCGCCGGCCGGGCGCAGGACACCGTCGAACAGGATCTCCTCGGCCCGGGCATGGGTGTGGAAGTACTCGCAGTGGCGCAGGCGGCCGATGCCGGCGGCAGCATGGGCGTGGATCTGCGGCACGCAGTGGGCCGAGAAGGGCAGCTCGAACGCGGTGCACAGGTCGCCCACGGCCGTAAGGCAGCTGATGCCACAGCAGCGGGTCACATCGGCCTGAAGCACGTCGACGGCCCCGGCGCCGGCCATCGTCCGGAAGTACTCCGGGGTGAAGACGTACTCGCCCGCGGTGACGCCCATGCCCGGCGGCGCGCCGTCGCGGAGGAGGCGTAGCCCGTCGAGGTCGTTGGAGGACACCGGCTCCTCAAACCACGACACGCCCGCCGTCGAGAACTCCTGCGCGAGCGCCAGGGCCTGCTTGCGCGAGTAGGCGCCGTTGGCGTCGACGAACAGCTCGGCGTCCGGGCCGATCGCCTGGCGCGCCGCCCGCACCCGCTCCGGGTCGGCGTCCGGCTCGCGGCCGACCTTCATCTTCACCCGGCGGATTCCGTCCGCCACCCAACCGGACAGCTGCGCGCACAGCTGGGACTCGGTGTACGAGGTGAGCCCGCCGGAACCGTAGACCGGCACCGCCGCGCGGGCCCGGCCGAGCAGGTCGGCCAGGCTGATGTCAAGCAGCTTGGCCTTGAGGTCCCAGAGCGCGACGTCGACCGCCGAGATGGCCATGGCGACCACCACCGTGACCGAATCCCACTCCATCGTGCCGTCGGACTCGTGCTGCTCGCACGGGATCTCGTATGCCTGCGCGTCGACCCCGGCGATCGGCGCGTCGCTCATCGCCGGGCCGCGGTGACCAGGGCACCCACCCCCGCCCCGACTCCGGCCAGCGCGGCCAGCGCCGCGCCGGCGGACAGATACCGGTGCTCGGCCATCCACAGCTCCGGGCTGCGGGTCTTCGCCTGGTCGTCGAAGATGCCGTGCGTCGCCGCCTTCTCCGGCACGGGCTCGTACAAGTTGTTCGGCCGGTCCGGGGGGACGGGCATGTCCTGCACCTGCTGGCCGGAGAACCCGGTGCGCGCCAGGTAGATGTCGCCGGCCAGGCCGGACAGCTTGGTGCCGACGATGGCCTGGATCGTGCTGTAACCGACCCACAGCTCTCGGCGGCGGTGGTGCGCCGCCCAGTAGACGGCCTCGGCGGGAATCTCCGGCTGGTAGATCGGCGGCACCGGCTGGGGGTGCTTGGGCAGCTTGGAGCGGCACCAGTTGAACTGGGTGGTGTTGACGCCGGGGAGCTGGACCATCGTGATGTGCACCTTGCTGCGGTCATGCCGCAGCTCGGTCCGGATCGAGTCGGTGAATCCGCGGATGCCGAACTTGGCGCCGCAGTAGGCGGCCTGCAGCGGGATGCCGCGATATGACAGCGCGGAGCCGACCTGCACGATCGTGCCCCGGTTGCGGGCGGTCATGCGCTTGAGCGCGGCCATGGTCCCGTACACGGTGCCCAGGTAGGTCACCTCGGTGGCGCGCTTGTACTCGGCCGGGGTCACGTCCACGAACTTGGCGAACACGGTCGCCATCGCGTCGTTGACCCAGACGTCGATCGGCCCCAGCTCGGACTCGACTCGCTCGGCGGCCGCCTCGACCTGGTCAGGGTCGGCGACGTCGGTGGGAATCGGCACGGCACGCCCACCCAGGTTCTCCACCTCACGCCGGCAGTCGAGCAGCCCCTTCTCGCCGCGGGCGAGCAGCGCCACGGTCGCGCCCCGCCTGCCGAACGCATGCGCGATCGCCCGGCCCACGCCGCCGGACGCCCCGGTGACGACGACGATCTCGGTCATGCCGCGACCGCTGGCCGCTGGCTGGCGCCTCGCACCGCCGCCCCGCTGTCCAGGCGATCGGCGAGCCGCGAGGCGAGGGCCATGATCGTCAGCGCCGGGTTGGCGCTGCCCTGCGTGGGACAGACGCTGCCGTCGCAGACGTAGACGTTCGGCGTCTCCCAGATCCTGTGATCGGCGTCGACGACGCTCTGCTCCGCCGAAGTTCCCATCCGCGCGCCGCCGACGAGGTGGGCGAAGCGCTGGATGGTCAAGACGTCCTGGGCTTGGGCCGCGTGCAGGATGTCGGTGATGACCCGCTTGGAGTAGGCCATGTTGCGCTGGTCGTTCTCGGACAGGGCGTAATCCAGGCGCGCCACCGGGAGCCCCCACCGGTCGGTCTCGTCGGCAAGCGTGACGCGGTTGTCCGGATGGGGCAGCAGCTCGTTGAGCACGCCGACCGTCGCCCAGTGGTTGTAGTCGCGCATGTACTCGCGCAGCGCTCGGCCCCAGTGGCCGTCGGCCAGCACGTGCTCGGCCCAGCCGATCGGCAGCGGGGAGACCGTCTGGATCGAGAAGCCGCGAGCGAACCCACGGCGCTCGTCGGTCTCGTAGAACTGCTCGGAGGAGACCTCCGGCGGCGGGGCCTTGTACATCCGCACCTCCTCAGGGAACCGTCCCGCGGTCTGCGAGGCGCCCTGGACCATGATGTAGCGACCGACCTGGTCGCCCTTGTTGCCGAGGCCGTTGGGGTGCCGCCGCGACGTCGACTGCAGCAGCAGGCGCGGGGTCTCGATCGAGTAGCCGCAGACGGCGACGGCCCGCGCCCGCTGCAGCCGGTGCTCGTCGGAGCCCTCGGTGATGTAGCGCACCCCGGTGGCGCGCCCGCCGGCGTCGTCGATCTCGACCGCGGCGGCCATCGACCGGGCGCGGACCTCGACTCCGTGCTCGATGGCGTCCGGCAGGTGGCTGACGTACGGACTGCCCTTCGCGTTGACCTTGCACCCCTGCAGGCAGTAGCCGCGGTAGATGCAATGCGGCCGGTTGCCGAACACCCCGTTGGCGATCGCCACCGGGCCGACGCGCATCGCGATGTCGAGCGCTCGCGCCCCCTGCCAGATCCGCGCCGCCGCTCCGGTCACCGGATGCGGGGAGTGCGGGTAGGAGTGCGGATCGCCCCACGGCCAATCCTGTCCGGCCACGGGCAGCTCGCGCTCCACCTCCTCATAGTGGGGCTTGAGGTCCTCGTAGGCGATCGGCCAGTCGACCCCCACGTCGTCGCGGGTGCGGGTTTCGAAGTCAGAGGGGTGAAAGCGCGGCGCGTACCCGGCGTAGTGGACCATCGAGCCGCCGACGCCGCGCCCGCAGTTGTTCTTGCCGAGCTCGACGGGATCCGACCCGCCGATGACGCGCGGCTCGGTCCAGTACAGCTGATGCGAGCCGGCCTCGTCGGAGACCCAGTCGGCGTCGGGGTCCCAGAACGGGCCGGCCTCCAGGATGACGATCGTCCAACCGCGCCGGGCGAGACGCTGGGCGAGGACCGAACCGCCGGCCCCGGCGCCGACGATGACCAGGTCGACCTCCTCGTGGTCGTCGTAGTGGCGCATGGACCGGCGCCCCGGGATGGCGCGGGAGTGGACGTCGAGCAGGAAGCGCGAGTCGTTGGCGCGCGGCCCGACGGACCCTTTCAGCAGCCGGGTGAGCCTCACTGGGCCCGCTCCCCGGCGTCGCGCACTGGGTCGCGGTCGGTCGCGCCCGGCCGTTCGAACGGCTCCAGCCCCTCGGCGCCCTGCCCCAGCCGCATGAATCCCCGCGGGTAGGCCGGGCCACCGAAACCAATCTCGTTCCATGCCCACGGGTGGGAGTAGAACTCCGACAGGACCGCGCGCATGCACACCGACCAGGCCCGGGTGACGTTGAGCTCGCCCCAGGCTCCGCCGGACAGTTCACCCCGCGCCAGGGCCTCGACGATCCGCTCCTGGTCCCCGATGGCCAGCGCGGCGAAACCGTCGGCCCCGTCCTCCCGGGCGGTCTCGTCGAGCCCGCGGAGCACGAGCCGCCAGGTCTGGCCGTCCTGGGGCATGTCGTCGTAGCGGTACCCGTCGAGCTTGCCGTCGGCGAACTTGGCGTCGACCATCTCGGCCACCGGGACGCGCGGCTCTGAGTCCTGCGCGGTGGTCACGTCGCAGAAGGCCCGCAGAGCCGGCTCCTCCTCCGGGCGGAAGAACCGTAGCGGCCCGTGCTGTGACATCCGCTCCTTGATGACGCGCTTGGTCGTCTCGTCCCAGCTTCCCTCGGCGGCGAAGACGTCGTAGTCCGGGTAGCGGCCGATCATCTGCGGGGTGATCCCGCGGCGCTGGCGCGGCAGCCAGGTCGGCGCCGGCGGCTGGCCGTCCGGCCGCAGGTTGGGAAGATGGTCGGCGCGCTTGAGATCCCGTCGGTTCATCGCGCGTCAGTCCTCGCGGCGCAGGACGGCGGCCAGCAGTCCGAGGGCACCGACGATCGACATCAGCCCGGGGGCGACGATCGGCGGGCCCATCGCCAGGTTGTAGACCGCGGTCTCCTGGCTGAAGCCGCCTGGCCTCCGGGCGACTCCACGCGCGTGGTAGTACTCGCCGATCAGGCCGTTGGCCGTGTACACGGCGGCGGCCACCGGGAGATAGCGCTTGGCCCAGCGGCGGGAGAACACCCCGCCGATGCCGGCGATCACGACCGGCGGCGTCACGACCACCGGGCTCCACATCATCTTGTTGCCAAAGCTGGCGCGATAGTGCTCGAGGTAGATCTCGGCGGTGGTGACGACCGCCGCAAACGCCGTGACCCCGGACAGCGATCGCTCGAACCTGCCATGTTCGACATTCGACAGCGCGCGATCGATCAGGTGCTGGGAGCCGCCGGGACGGCGCCGGCCGGACGTTGGGATCTTCATCACGCGGCCGCTACCCGTCCCGCACCGGCCTGTCACCCGGGTTGCGCGTCGCCGCCCACCCGGGTGTCCGTATTCAGACAGGTCAGGCCCGGTCGCCGTCTCGTCGGGCCGTCAGCTCGACCGCCGCCGCCGCGATGAGGTCGACGACGATCTCCGGCGGCAACGCCGTGGCGTCGATGATCAGGTGGTAGAGCGTGGGATCGTCGATGTCGACGTCGTAGAACTGGCGCAGGTAGTCGGCGTGGGCGCGGTCCAGCCGGCGCAGCGCCCGTTGCGCGGTCTCCCGGTCGGCCGCGCCGAGCCCGACGGCGTGCGCGATGCGGCGGTCCACCGGCCCGGTCAGACGGACCCGCAGGGCCCGCGGATCATCCCGCAGGGCCGCGACGGCGCCGTGGCCGAGGATGACGCCGTCGCCCGTCGCCGCCTGGGCGAGCAGGACATCCCGGGAGGCGCGGTGGAAGTCGGCGGCGCTGACGACGTCCGGGGGCAGAAGGGCTGGGCGCCCCGGTGTCGGCGCCCAGGAAGCCGGAGAGGAGCCGCTCCAGGAGGCTTCCGCCGGCCTGCTCCTCGTGGGCGAGGGCGTCCTCGACGGAGACATCGAGGCGCTCGGCCACCGCCAGTGCGATGCCCCGGTCGACGAACGGGACGCCGAGACGCTGGGCCAGCGCGGGTCCGATGTGGGTGCCGTCCGCCCCGTATGCGGCGGACATGGCGACGAGCGTCATGCTTGGGGTTGTATCCCCTGGCGCGATCAATCGGTGTCAGGCGTCTGCTCCGGATACTCGAGTGCGGGCGCCGTGCCGACCGGCAGCTCGGCCCCCGGGGTCGCGTTGTCGTTGGCCTCCAGCACCTGCGTCCCCCCCTGGGGCTGGCGGGTGACGACGACGCCCTCCCAGCCTCGCAGCGGGTGGACCTCGGAGCGTTTCAGCCCGCGGGCGCCGGTCAGGGTGAGAACGAGGACGATGATCGGCAACGCCCACACGCCGAAGCGCCAGAAGTCGATCATCGCCGTGTAGGAGACATGGAGCCGGAAGAAGATCCGGTCCGTGGAGCCCACCGCGAAGATGACCAGGACCCAGCTGAAGAACGCGGCGCCGATCGCCGTGCGCACCGGCCGGTCACGTGGACGATCGAGCAGGTCGTGCTGGCGGCGGTCACCGGTGAACCGTCGCTCGAGCGCCGGCCAGGCATACATGACGCCGAACACGACCAGGGGGAACAGGGCACCGCCGAAGAACGGGTTGGGGATGACCGTGCGCCCGGCGATCACCAGCTCCCAGTTGGGCATGAGCCGCAGCGCGCCGATGAGCCAGCCGATGTACCAGTCCGGCTGGGCACCATTCTCAGACAGGTACGGGTGATACGGACCCCATTGCCAGATGGGGTTGATCTGGATCAGCCCGCCCATGAGAAACAGCACGGCCGCGACCGCCAGCATCAGACCGAGCGACCGGAGCGCGTACGCCGGCCACATCGGCGTCCCCACCACGTTGCGCTCCCGCCGCCCCGGACCCGGGAACTGCGAGTGGTGCTGGCGCATGATCATGACCAGATGGACGGTGATCAGCGCCGTGAGCGCGAGCGGGATCAGGAACACGTGAGCGATCTCCAGCCGGCTGAAGAAGCTCGCGGTGCCCGGGTACTGGCCGCCCCAGATCGTCGACCCCAGCTGGCCGCCGATGACCGGAATGGAGAGGGCCACCGCGTTGGCGATGACGATGCCCATCCCGGACAGCAGGTCGTCGACGAGCGAGTAGCCGGCGAACCCCTCGAGGATGGCGAGCATCAGCATCGTCAGGCCGATGTAGTAGTTGAGGTCCCGCGGCTTGCGGTAGGCGCCGGTGAAGAAGATCCGGCACAGGTGCAGAACGATGGCGGCGATGAACACGTCGGCCGCCCAGTGGTGGACCTGGCGGATGAGCAGGCCCGCGGGCACGTTGAAGGTGATGTCCAGAACCGAGCGATAGGCCTCGGACATCTCCTGATTGCGCAGCAGCGCGTAGTGGCCGTGGTAGATGACCTGAGACTGGGACGGGATGTAGTACAGGGTCAGGAAGATCCCGGTGCCGACGAGAACGACGAACGCGTACAGCGCGATCTCGCCGAGCAGGAACGACCAGTGGTCCGGGAAGACGTAGCGCAGCATCCACTTGTAGAGAGGGGCACCGCCGACCCGCTGCTCGGTGTAGCGCACCCCGCGCTCGAAGCGCCGATGCAGCGCGCGATCGAGCAGCTTCATGCGCGGCGCACGCCCCACCAGGAGGGGCCGACGTCGGAATCGAAGGGCCCGGCGCAGCGCAGCTGGCCGTCGCTGTCGATCATGAGCGGCAGCTGGGGCAGCTCGCGACCGGCGGGGCCGAAGATGAGCCGGCCGCCGTTGCCGGGGGTGAACGTCGAGTAGTGGCACGGGCACGTGAACGCCGGCGGGAACGGGGCCGTCTGCGAATCGAGCGGGTACCGGTAGAGGTTGATCGCGCACCCGGCGTGCGGGCAGATCTTGGAGTAGGCCATGATCCCCTCCGGCGCCCAGTCGCGCCGGGCGGCGGGCAGATCGATCATCGACCGGGGCAGGCGGATGACGAGCAGCCCCGCGCCCAGGCTCTCGACGTTCTGGCCCTCCGGCAGCGCCGTGTAGAACGCGCCGATCTGGATGTCGGAGGCGGCATAGACGTTGCCCGCGTCGTCGACGAGACGGATGCCCCGCGTCCACGGCGACTGATGCAGGACATCGGCCGGTGGTCCCAGCGATGCCAGCGGCGCTGCGGCGGCGCCGAGGACGGCTGCCCCCGCCAGCCCGCCGGTTGCGGTGAGCAGACCGCGCCGGGAGATCCCCTCCCCGCCGGACTCGATGATCTCGACGATCTCGTCGGCCTCGTCCTCGCGGAGCAGCTGATCGCGGGCCTCGACCGCGGTCTCCTGCGGCACGACGAGCTTCCCGGCGACGATCAGCGCTGCGGCGAGGAACAGCAGCGCGGATCCCATGGCCAGGCCGAGCAGCTGCGTCTGGGTCTGAAGGACGACGTAGAGGGCGATGAACGCACCGGCGCAGCCCGCGGCCAGCACCAGCAGCGCCGCCACCAGATTCTCATAGCGGCGGTTGGCGGGCACGCTGCGCTCGGACGGGTCGTCCTCCGGGCGCATCTCGTCAGGCAGACGCGGAGGCTCCGGCGGGGCCGCCGGCTCCTGGTGGCGGACGGCACGCCAGGCCGCGCGAGCGGCCAGCAACAGCGCGATGAGCCGGCTCATCTGGACTCCTTCATTCGGTCTCCATCCGTTCCCCTATCAGGCGCGCGACGATCACCAGCGCCAGCAGTCCGATGAACCACGCGGCCATGCCCTCCGGGATCGGTCCGATGTTGTAGATCCCCCAGCCGCCGACGTTGGATGGATGCCGGGTCCACAGCACATAGGCGGCCAGCGAGTCCAGCTGGTACTGGTTGATCTCCTTGGCGTCGAAGTGGGGCATCAGGTACGGGCCCATGCGCACCGCCTCGGCGACCTGGCGGGCCGTGGTCTGCTGAAGGCTGGGGACGACCGCCCCCACCACGAGGCCGCCGCGGGCGAGGCTCTGATGACACCCGGCGCAGTGCTCGGTGAAGACGTGGAAGCCGACCGCCAGGTCGCCCTGGGCGGGATCGGCCGCCGGCGCCGGCGGACCGCCGCCGACCTTGGTGATGAACGCGATCAGCGCGTTCATCTGCACCCGGGTGTAGCGCGGCGGGTTGCGTTGCGGCTGGTCTGAGGGGTTGTCCAGCGGCATCCGCCCGCTCGACAGGTAGAAGTCGACGGGGCCCGGACCGACGCCGATCAGCGACGGCCCGTTGTGGGGGATGCCCTGGAGCAGGGCACCGTGACACGACGCGCAGCCGTTCTCATACAGCGACGTTCCCTGGGCCACGAGCTGAGCGGACGCGGGGAAGCTCGTCGTGGGCGCGCCCGGCGCCTGCGGCTCCGGCGACTTGAGCGGGGCATTGGGCAACGTCGTCGGCGGCCCGCCCGCGGCTCTCAGCGGCCCGGGGCTGGCGCTTGCCGAGGCGATGGAGATCAGTGCCATCGCCCCCAGCGCCAGCGCCAGCGTCATCCGGACCCAGCGCGGCGTCCGGGCGCGGCGTGTCAGCCAGCGCATGAACAGCCTCCTCATCGGCCAGACACCCTCGGAGGGCTCGACGGGGCGCCGGCGGGAGCCCGCTCCCGGGCCTGCAGCCGGCGCTCCTCGGCCACCAGCGCCACCATCACCTGCCACAGCCCCGCCATGGCCATGAGGAAGCCGCCGGCGATCCACATCACCGACCCGGCGAGCTGCTGGTCGGTGACGGCCGAGACGCCGAGCGCATGCGCCGGGCCGGCGTAGGCAGGATAGAACAGGCTGTCGTCCCGGTACACGTAGGCGCCGATCAGGGTCATCGGCAGCATCGCCGCGGTCACGTACACCAGCCGGGCCAGGCCGTTGAGGCGCCGGGTGACGACCGGGTCGCCGTCGACCATCGGCCACCACATGAACAGCCCGGCGCTCAGGTAGAGGGCATGCTCGGCCTGGTGCAGGGTGTTGTGAGTGAGCGTGGCGTCGTAGAACGCGGGCACGTGCGTGCCCAGCACGACGAGATAGAAGATCGCCAGGCAGACGAGCGGCCGCGTGACCGGTGCCAGCGCCAGCACGCGGCGCGCCACCACCGGGCGCTGGGCCCGGGGGAGGCTGCGCATGACCAGGATGACCGGCCGCCCGCCGAGCAGCAGCAGCGGTGCGACCTCCAGCAGCAGCAGGTGCTGGACCATGTGGTCAGACAGCAGCCGGTCGTCGAACGCGCCGATCCCGGACTGGAGCGCGACGACGACGCACGCCACGCCGCCGAGGAAGCTGACCGGACGCCACCACGGCCAGCGGCTGACCCGGGCGGCGGCGACGAGGTAGCCGAGGGCGGCGAGCGTGGCAACGGCGTCCACGCTCCACGCCGGCTGCCAGTCGCGCCAGAGCAGCGCCGGAAGGCTCGGCGCCATCAGCGCTTCTCCTCCGCGCGCCAGCGCCTGAGCACGCGCCGCTGGGCGTACGCCTCGCGCGCCAGGATGCCCGCCGCCACCACGATCACGCCGGCCCCGAAGTAGACGAGGAAGTGCCCAAAGTCAAAGCCGTACACCAGGGTTGCCACGCCGACCGCGAGCAGCACCGCGCCGAAGCTGGCCGTGGGGATCGCGCGCGGCTCCGGCGACGGCGACGGTGCGCCCTTGCGCAGGGCCTCGCGCGGCCGCAGCGCGATGAACCCCAACGCCGTGCCCACCGTCGCCGCGACGGCGAATCCGGCCATCGCCGCGTTCACGCCGTTCCCGGTCCAGATCACGTTGAGCGCATACAGGATCGCCAAGATCAGGGCCCACGCCAGGAGGGGGATGGCGCCGCCCCTCATACCGTCGTTCCCGCCCGGTCGCGCGGGCGTTCTCGTGCCTGCTCCCGCAGATCCTGGAGCGGCGCATAGGACCGGATCGGCGGAAGCGGATCCGGGAAGTTGAGTGGCGGCGGCGGCGAGCTCGTCCACCATTCCAGCGTGTGGCCCTCCCACGGGTCCGCGCCGGCCGGGATCCGGTCACGCCAGGAGACCCACACGTTGCCGAGGAAGACGAGGATGCCGAGGGCGATGATCCCGGCGCCGATCGACTCGATCAGGTTGAGCGTGCCCCACTCCGGGTGCTGCGGGTAACGCGAGATCCGCCGCACCATCCCCTTCTGCCCCAGGATGAACATCGGAAAGAAGGTCAGGTTGGTGCCGACGATCATCACCGCCAGCTGTAGCTTCCCCAGCCGCTCGCGGAGCATCGCCCCGGTGATCTTGGGAAACCAGTGGTAGACGCCGGCGAAGAAGCCGAAGATGCTCCCGGCAAACAGCGTGTAGTGGAAGTGGCCGATCACGAAGTACGTGTCGTGATTGGCGTAGTCGAGCACGGGCGAGCCCAGCCAGATGCCGCTGAGGCCGCCGATGAGGAACTGGAGGAAGAACGCCAGGCCGAACAGCAACGACGTCCGCAGCGCGATGGAGCCGCCGATGAGCGTGCCGAGCACGTCGAAGTACTCGATCCCGGCCGGCACCGCCAGCAGCGTCGAGGTGAACGCGAACGCCTGGTTGACCGATCCGCCGGTCGTGTACATGTGGTGCGCCCACACGGTCATCGACAGCGCCGAGAACATCAGCATCGACGCCACGAACGCCTTGTATCCGAACCATCGCTTGTGGGCGCCGGCGGCGATGGCCTCGGCCGCGGCGCCCAGAAACGGGAAGAACATGACGTACACGACCGGGTGCCCGTAGAACCAGAACAGGTCCTGGTAGCCGATCGAGCCGGCGAAGCCGACGAAGAACCGCGTCCCCGCCGCGCGGTCCAGGTACAGCATGATCATCGCGACGACCAGCACCGGGAACGCGCCGACCACCATCAGGACCGACACCAGCGCCGTCCAGGTGAACACCGGCATGCGCAGCAGCGCCATCCCCGGGGCGCGATGACGGGCCACCGTCCAGGTGACGGTGGCCGCCATGACGATCGTGCCGGAGACGGCGAGGATCACCCCCAGGGTCCACAGATCCTGGCCGACGCCCGGCGTGAACTGCGACTCCGACAGCGGCGTGTAGGAGAACCACCCGTCGCGACCGGCGCCGCCTGCGGCCAGCCAGCTCGACTCCATGGTCAGACCGCCCAGCAGCCACACCCAGAAGCCGGTCAGCGTCGTCCGGCTCGCCGCGATCTGGTTGGCGCCGATCTGCAGCGGCACCAGGTACAGCGCCAGCGCGATCGCCATCGGCGTCACGAACAGGTAGATCATCGTGGAGCCGTGCATCGTGAACAGCTCCGAGTACGTCTGGTCGGAGACGATGTGGTTGTTCGGCTGGGCGATCTGCGCCCGGATGAACAGCGCCATCACCCCGCCGGCCAGGAAGAAGACCAGCGAGCACAAACCCAGGTTCAGGCCGATGCGCTTGTGGTCGGTGCTGGTCACGGCTCCGATCCAGCCGGCCGAGCGGCGCGAACCGGGGACCATGGGGACGTCCTGGACCGTCACGAGGACCGCCCTGAGGTCTGGGAGCGCACCCAGGCGGCGAACGCGCCCGGCGTGAGCGCGCGCACTGTGAACACCATCTCCGGGTGGCGCAGGCCGCAGAACACCGAGCACTGTCCCTGGAACGCGCCGGTCTGCGTGAACGTCAGGATCTGCGACTGGACTTTGCCCGGAAACAGGTCGTGCTTGAACTCCAACTCCGGGATCCAGAAGCCGTGGATAACGTCGAGCGACGTCATGTTGAAGCGGATCGCCTCGCCGGTAGGAACGACGAGCGGCTGGTTACCGACCATGCCGCTGTGCTCGACGATCCGGTAGCGCGGGTAGGCGAACTCCCACTCCCAGCGCGCCCCGGTCACGTTGATGGTCAGGCTCGGAGTCTCGCGGTTGGCGACCGTGTCGACGCGGTGCTCGTGCGTGAACGTCAGGTACAGCAGGAAGGCCACCGCCAGCGTCAGCAGGACCGCGTATCCCACCTCGAGCGGGTTGTTCTCATGCCACGTGGCGGCCACCGCGCGCCGGCGGTAGCGCAGCACCGCCCACAGAAGCAAGAGGAAGATGATCAGGCAGACGCCGATGGCGATCGGCCCGTAGACGTCGGCCAGCGACCAGTACTCGTGGCGTGTGCTGATGAGGGCGGACGGGTTCACGGACGGCCGGGCGGCGGGGCGGCCCCAACGGCCACCCCCGACGGTGGGACGGGTACCCCAACGCGCTTGGGGCAAACGCCCGCCGCGCCCGGCCGGTCGCTACGGAGACTGAACGCCCACGCCCACGCCCCCGGCCGGTCGCTACGAAGACTGAACGCCCACGCCCACCCGTCCGGCCAGCTCCTCGGCGATGGCCAGCGACGAGGTGGCGGCCGGCGAGGGCGCGTTGCGCACCCAGACGACACCGTCCGAGACGCCCAGCCGGAAGTCGTCGACCAGCGACCCGTCGCGATCGACCGCCTGCGCCCGGACGCCCGCATCCGCCGGAAGCGCATCCTCGGCCCGCAGCTCCGGGACGTAGCGCTGGAGCTCGGCGATGAACGCCCGCTTGCGAGCCGAGCGGTACAGCTCGCCGGCGCCGGCCCGCCAGTGGCGGCGCATCATCCGCCGGGTGCCCGGCCACGCCAGGGTCTCGCCGAGGTCGCGCCAATTGAGTGCGGTGCGGCGGTACCCCTCCCGGGCGGTGGCCAGGACGGCGTTGGGGCCGAGCAGGACCTCGCCATCGAAGCGGCGGGTGAGGTGGACGCCGAGGAAGGGCAGCGACGGATCCGGCACCGGGTAGATGAGGCCGCGCACCAGGTCGCGGCGATCCGTTGCCAGGCGGAAGTACTCGCCGCGGAACGGGATGATCCGTGGCTCAGGGTCCTCGCCGGAGGCCCGGGCCAGGCGGTCGGCCTGCAGTCCCGCGCAGACGACCGCCCGGGCCGCCTCGAGCACGGGGCCGGAGGCCAGCTGGACTCGAACGCGCCCGCCCTGCCCGCGGCCGCGATCGACGCGGACCACTGGCGCGCCCGTCAGGATCTCCCCGCCGGCCGCGGTGATGTCGGCGGCCAGCGCCTCGGCGACCGCGACGAAGTCGACGATCGCGGTGTGCGGCGAATGCAACGCTGCCAGGCCCCGCGCCCGGGGCTCGATCTCGGCCAGCGCGCCCGCGTCCAGCCAGCGCAGGCCGGGGACGCCATTGCGCTCGGCGCGCTCGGCCAGACGGCGCAGCCGGGGCATCTCCGCGTCCTCGGTGGCGACGACCACCTTCCCGCACTCGTCGTAGCCGATCCCCTTCTCGGCACAGAAGTCGCGCAGCAGGACGCGGCCGCGGGTGCACAGCCGGGCCTTGAGCGACCCCGGGGCGTAGTAGATCCCGGCGTGGACGACGCCGCTGTTGTGACCGGTCTGGTGGCGTGCCAGGAGCGCCTCCTTCTCCACCACCGTCACCTCATCGCCGGAGCGAGCCAGCTGCCGGGCGGTGGCCAGCCCCAGGATCCCGCCGCCTACGACAACCACGCGCATACTCAACGCCTCACACCGCGACGCACGCGTCGTCGAGGGCCTGGGCGAAGGCGTCGACCTCCTGCTCAGTGGTGTCCCACGAGCACATCAGGCGGACCTCGCCGGTGCAGTCGTTCCAGGTGTAGAACGGCCACGCCGTCCGGACGGCATCGGCGGCGTCCGGCGGGACGACCGCGAACACTCCGTTGGCCTGCACCTCCTGGGTGATCGAGACGGCCGGAAGCGCCGACAGGTGGCCGGCGAGCCGCGTCGCCATCGCGTTGGCATGTCGCGCGTTGCGCAGCCACAGGTCGCCTTCGAACATGGCCACGAACTGCGCGGCCAGAAACCGGCCCTTCGAGGCCAGCTGGAGCGTCTGCTTGCGCAGGTAGCGCGCGCCCTCGGCCAGCCCCGGCTCCAGGAAGACGACCGCCTCGCCCAGCGCCATGCCGTTCTTGGTCCCCCCCAAGCTGAGGATGTCGACCCCAACATCGGCGGTGATGGCTCCCAATCCCAGCTCCAGCCCGGCCGCCGCGTTGGCCAGCCGGGCACCGTCGACGTGGAGCACCAGGCCCAACTCATGCGCGGCGGCGGCCAGCGCCGCCGTCTCGGCCGCGCTGTAGCGCGTGCCCAGCTCGGTGCTCTGGGTGATCGTCACCACCCTCGGCTGGACGGCGTGCTCGTCGCCGACCCGCGTCACACGGGCATGGATGTCGGCGGGGGTCAGCTTGCCGTCGGCGGTGGGCACCGTGAGCAGCTTGACCCCGGCGATCCGCTCAGGCGCACCCCCCTCGTCGACGTTGACATGCGCGCTCTCGGCGCAGATGACGGCCTGCCAAGGCCGGCAGGCGCACCGGAGCGCCAGGACGTTGGCGCCGGACCCGTTGAACACGAGCAGCGACTGCGACTGCGGACCGAAGTGATCCCTGAGGAGCGCCTCGGCCCGCGCCGTCCACGGATCGGCGCCATACGAGACCGCGTGGCCGTCGTTGGCCGCGGCCATCGCGGCCAGGACGTCCGGGTGGACGCCGGCGTAGTTGTCGGAGGCAAACGACTTCACCCCGCAGAGCCTACGGGGAGTCAGGGCGGGCGGTTTCCTTCACGTTCTCAGCTGCTCAGCCGATAGATTCACCACCCGGCGCAACCTTCGTCGGCATCGGCTGTTGTAATCGGGGTCGCGACCCTGAGATACGGGGGGCCCGTCCAGCCTGTTCGCCAATCTCTCGAACCCCTTCTCGTCGTCCATGAATTCACACCGCCTCCGGCTCGGGCTGGCCTTCGTGTCCGGGCTGGCGCTGCTGGCCGGCATCCTCCCCGCCCAGGCGTCGGCCGCGGCGGCGACCAAGGCCGTCAGCTACCACGGCTACCGGCTCATCGTCCCGGCCGGCTGGCCGGTGTACCGCCTCCGGGCCGGGGGCAGCCGGTGCGTGCGCTTCGATCGCCATGCTGTCTACCTGGGGCCGCCCAGCCGACGCCAGCAGTGCCCCGCGACCTCGGCCGGGCGCACAGAGGCGATCCTGGTCCAGCAGCTGGGCGCCGGCTCGAGCCAGGCCCTGCCCGTCACGGCGCCCGCAGCGACGGCCGGCGGCGGCACGGCGGCCCAGGTGGTGGACCGGGCGCACGGCGTGCTCATCACCGCCACCTGGAATCACCGACCGGCGGTCATCCGGCGCGCCCTCGGCGTCGGCTCGCTGACCGCCGCCGCTCGGCGGTCCGCCACGCGGCGACGGGCGGCCTCGGTGGCGCGGGCAAACGCGCTCATGCACGCCGACGCCAGGGCCCGGGCCAGCATCGTCTCGGCTCCCGGCCAGGTGTACACGGGCTCCGGCTTTGATGCCTGCAGCACTCCCAGCTCATCACAGATGACCGCCTGGGGATCCTCTCCGTACCGGGCGATCGGCGTCTACATCGGGGGCGCCAACATGGCGTGCTCACAGCCGAACCTCACCCCCGCCTGGGTCAGCCAGGAGTCCGCCGCCGGATGGCACCTCATCCCCATCTACGTCGGCCTCCAGGCGCCCTCCAACTCATGCGGCTGCGCCGGAATCTCCCCCTCGACCGCCGCCAGCCAGGGCGCCGCCGCCGCCAGCGACGCGATGACCGACGCGCAGGCAATCGGCCTCGGCACGGGCAACCCGCTGTACCTCGACATGGAGGCCTACACCCGCACCAGCACGAACACATCGGCCGTCCTCGCGTTCATCCAGGGGTGGACTCAGCAGCTGCACGCCGGCGGCTACGCCTCTGGGGTCTACAGCAGCGACAACTCCGGGATCGTCGACCTCGTCGCCAATTACGGCACCGGGTATGCCGAGCCGGACGAGATCTGGATCGCCAACTGGAACAACGCCCAGACGACGTCGGACGCGAACGTCCCGGCCTCGGAGTGGGCGGCCCATCAACGCCTGCACCAGTACGTCGGCGCCCACAACGAGAAGTACGGCGGGGTCACGATCAACATCGACGGCGACTACGTCGACGCCGCCACCGCGGCCGCGGGCTCAGGCTCAGGGACATATGCGACACCGACCCCGGCACCGACGCCCTCGCTGCGCGTCGCCGCCGCTGCCAATGGCGCCATCGACCTGATGCCCAGCTGGCTGTACGCCACCGGCGTCACCGCCTGGCAGCTGCTGGGTGGCCAGGCCCCCACCAGCCTGGCCCCGCTGGGTGCCCCGGTGGCCACGACCGCCCGGCTGCCGGTCGTCAGCCAGGACGCCTACCGCTACTACGCCGTCACCGCGCTCGGCGCCGGGGCTCAGCCCCTGGGCACGTCGGCCCCGGTGGCCACGCCGGCCCACGTGGCCATCTTCGGCCAGGGAGTGTTCATCCCCCGCCGCGGCCTGGGCGGCGTCCCGGTCGGATGCTTCAGCACGACCGTCTGCACCGGAGTCACGGTCACGATCTCGCTGGGGCGCGCGACGCTGGTCAAGACCGGTGGGGAGCGCATCCCAGCCGGCGGCGGCCTCGCCTTCTTCAGCCTGACCGCGGCGCAGCACGCCCAGCTGTGGACCGCGAAGCGCCACGGGGAGTCGGTCAAGATCAGCGTCCACAGCGCGGCGGGACTCAGCGCCAGCCGCCAGCTCACGCTCACGTCGTTCGCGACCAGCGACCCGTCGCCGCGGCGCAGCCTCCGGCCGTCGGCTCTGGTGCATCTCGTCGGCACGTCCGACTTCGTCTCCAGCGGCTGGGTGGGCGGGATCCTCGCCGACTGCGTCGGCTCGAGGACGTGCCGGGGCACGATGAAGATCACCGCTCAGGGCAAGGTCATCGCCCAGACCGGCACGGAGGCCCTGGGCGTCGGTCAGCTGGGCTATCTGATGTTCACCCTGACTCCGGCCGGCCATCAGCTGCTCATGCACACTGCCGGCAACCAGTTGCCGGCGACGGTCACGGTCAGGACGGGAAGGGCCGTCGCCACCGGGCAGCTCGCGCTCAGCGCCTACTTCTGAACCTGACGGTTTGGGCAGAGGAGCGGGGACGCCAGGTGTGGCGCCCGCTCAGCGCGAGAGCACGTGGCGCAGGCGTCTGGAGACCCGTCCGACGGCGCCGGGGCCACCGCTCGTCAACCCGGTGACGCCGAGCAGGGTCACGAACACGCCGGCCACGAGCGCCAGGCCGGCCAGCGAGGACGGGCCAGCGCCGTTCCAGGAACTCCCGCGCGCGGCCGAGGATCTGCGTCGCCCGGTCTCCCGCGACCACGAGGATCCCCAGGATCACGATCAACGGGAGCACGAAGCAGACGTTGTAGATGACGAGCAGCAGCATCCGCTGCCCCAGGCCCAGCCCGGAGCCGACGATGGCGGCGATCGCTGCGAAGTACGGAAACGCGCTCGGCAGTTCGACGGCGGCGATGGTCGCGCCCAGCAGGGCGCTGGACCGGCTCTGCTTCGGCGTGGCATTCCTCGGCCGCTGCCCCAGCCGCTCGCGCCGTCGCCACAGATAACCGGCGGCGACGAGCATCGCCACGCCGGCCACCGTCTCCAGGACGTACCGCGTGGTGGCACTGGGGTGCGGGACCAGCGAGAGGAGTGCCTCGCCCGGCCCGAGGACGATCAGAGCCCCACCCAGCAGGCAGACGGCGAAGACGGCCAGCGTGAACTCGACGAGGTTCCTGACCGGCGCCTCGCCGGCAGCCAGGTACAGCGCCGGGGCGATCGTGCTGGGGTTCATGGAGTCGGCCAACCCGATCGAGACCACCAGGCCGAGGACGCGCAGCACGGCTCACCTCCTCCCCGGTCGTTGGGCCATCGCCATCGCTTAAGCGTGACGGGTCGGCCGGAATGGCATCTCCTGTGCGGAGGGAGGAGCGACCGCGCGCTGCCGGGGCCCGCCCGTCCAGTCGCCCTCTCGCGCCGCCACTCGGCCACGGAGGCGCTGGACAGCGACCCGGAGTTCCTGGGCCTGTGCCCGGGCACTGTGGGCCTGGTCATGTGTCCGGCGTACCGCGTGAATGAGCTGTGCGTGGCTCTCGGCCAGGCTCGTGGTCCGCAGCCGCAGCTCACCTACCGCCTCGGCGGCGGCTGCGGCCCACCCAGGGGCTTCAGTGGTGGGCTGGGTCATCGGTTCCTCGGCTACCCCTACCCGGAATCTGCGTGCACACTCAGCGGTGGCGGGATGGCTCCCGGAGTGCCGCATCGAAGAGCACTCCGCGCTTTGTGACACATTGCACAGAATGTCTGTACCGAGTTTCACATGAGCGTGTGACTCACGGTGGTACGGTCGCCTCCAGACAGGGCCATTCACAAACCGACACCGGGGAGGTTCGATGGTCCATGAACGTGGTGGCCGTCCAGTGGCCGCCAGAGTCAACTCCGCGTCCGCCAGGACCACGTGGCGGCGCAAGCTCGGCGACGTGACACCGAGCGCTCCGCCGCAGACCGTCGAAGAGCTCGCCGCCGCGATCCTGGCTGTGATCCGGCGCTACCGCGAGGCGCACGAGTGCAGCACGTGCACCGACGTGGCCCTCGCGCTCGCCATGGCCGATCGGGAGAACTTCCGTCTCGGCAGACGATGAGCGACACAGCGGGTCCGTGACCCTCGCGACGTACGCGCGTCCCGACGCACTCGGGGGCGGTGCCGGAGGAAGCTTGGATTGCACGCGCCCGGCCGGCAGGCTAACGTCGGCCCATGACCGAAGCTGGGATGGCAACCCGCGCCGCCGCCGGCGCCGCCGCGGCGCCGCGGCATCCGCTGGACCCGCTCACCGGCGAGGAGCTGCGCCGGGCGGCGCGCTTGGCGCTGGCGCACACCGGCTCGGCCGAGCACCTGCGCGTGGTCGATGTGTCCCTGCATGAGCCTGAGAAGGCGGCGCTCCTGTCAGGGGCGCCGGTCGCCCGGCAGGCGTGGGTGGTCCTCCTGGACCGCCGCCGCGGGTCGACTCATGAGCTGGTCATCTCGCTCGACGACAACACGATCGTGGGCGGACGAGAGCTGCCGGACGTCCAGCCCGCGATCACGTGGTCGGAATCGGATGAGTGCGAATTGGCCGTGCGCTCGGACCCCCGCTTTCAGGAGGCGTTGACGCGGCGCGGCGTCACGAACTTCGACCTGGTCACCGTCGAGGCGTGGGGCATGGGGACGCACGCCGATCCGCGCCATCGGGATCGCCGCTTGGCGTGGACGCCGTGCTGGGTGCGAGAGGACGCGGATGACAACCCGTATGCGCATCCGATCGACGGGCTGTACGCGATCGTCGACCTGAACGCGATGGAGATCGTCGAGATCGAGGATCACGGGGTCTTCCCGGTCCCGGCGACCTCTGGCCGCTACCGCCCGGAGACGACGGGTCTGGCACCGCGTGACGGGCTGCGCCCGCTGGAGATCGTCCAGCCGGAGGGGCCCAGCTTCGAGGTCTCCGGGTGGGAGGTGTCCTGGCAGTCGTGGTGCCTGCGGCTGGGGTTCAACGCCCGCGAAGGGCTCGTCCTGCACCAGATCGGCTACCGGGACGCGGATCGCCTGCGGCCGATCATCTACCGCGCCTCGTTTGCCGAGCTGATCGTCCCCTATGGAGATCCGGGACCGGCGGGATACCGCAAGAGCGCGTTCGACATCGGCGAGTACGGCATCGGGTTGTCGAGCAACTCGCTGGAGCTGGGCTGTGACTGCCTCGGCCACATCCGCTACTTCGACGTCGACCTGTGCGACGACCACGGGGAACCGTTCACGATCAAGAACGCGATCTGCCTGCACGAGGAGGACGTCGGCCTGGCGTGGAAGCACTTCGACGTGCCGACCGATCATGCCGAGTCGCGGCGGCTGCGCCGACTGGTGATCTCGTTCATCGTCACCATCGGCAACTACGAGTACGCCTTCTATTGGTACCTGTACCAGGACGGCGCGATCGAGGCCGAGATCAAGGCGACCGGGATCGTGCTCACGCAGGGTGCCGCGGCGGCGGACGAGGACTACGGCGTCGTCGTCGCGCCGGGCCTGCTGGCAACGCACCATCAGCACTTCTTCTGCGCGCGCCTGGACATGCAGGTCGACGGCGAGCGCAACTCCGTCTATGAGGTCAACGCGGAGACGATCCCCGTCGGTGAGGGCAACCCGCACGGCAATGCGTTCCGCCCGGTGGTGACCCAGCTCACGCGCGAGCCCGAGGCGCACCGCACGATCAACCCGTTCACCGGCCGCTACTGGCTCATCGCCAACAACGAGCGGCGCAATCGCCTGGATCGGGCGGTGGCCTACAAGCTCATGCCGGGCAGCACCGTGCCGCCCTTCGCCGCCGAGGACTCGGACCTGACCCGCCGCGCGGCCTTCCTCCGCCACAACCTGTGGGTGACCCACTACGACCGGAGCGAGCGTTTTCCCGCCGGCGAGTACCCCAACCAGCACCCCGGCGGTGGCGGCCTGGTCGACTACCAGGCGGGCGACCGGAGAATCGTCGACGACGACATCGTCGTCTGGTACGCGTTCGGCATGCTGCACATCTCCCGTCCGGAGGACTGGCCGGTAATGCCGGTGGAGCGCATCGGCTTCATGCTCAAGCCGGTCGGCTTCTTCGACCGCAACCCGGCGCTGGACATCCCGCCGTCTGCCCACCACGGGCATCCGTAGTCGGCCTGTCGCCCTTCGCTGTCAGGGCACGAAGAGAACGACGCCGAACCGGCCGATGTCCTCTCCCCCGCGGTCCCAACCTCCGCGGACCACCCCCCGGCAAGTCGCGGCTCCATGTTCTCGAAGCGACTCGAGGATCGCGGGCGCCAGTCGTTGCGCGTCCTCGCGGCTCAGCGCCCCCACCTCGGTGTCGTCGATCAGGACGGCGACCCGGTCGGAACGGGCAACCAGTTCGGCGACGGCGCCCAGCTCAACCCCGCCGTAGGGCCGCCGCCCGCCGGCAAGGGTCAAGAGCTCGTCCTGGTGGATCGACTCACCCCGCACGGCGACCGCGTTTCGACCGGGCAGAGTCACCGGACGACTCGCGCCCACGTGCCAGCGCAGCCGCGCTCGCGCGGACGGTTGCTGTGGGTCGCCGATCAGTCGTCGCACGCGTCCGATCCCGCCTCCGCGCCTACATCCGAAGCAATACCAGCGACAGCGCTCGCCATCGATGTGAAGCGAAGGATGATGGTCGTTGTGGAACGGACAGAGGTAGTAGCAATCCCGGGAGCCAAGCTCGATTCCTGCTCGCGCCCAGGCGGCGGCGAACGCGGCCTGTTCCCGCGCTGTGCGTGCCGGTTGCTCGTGCAGTGGCCTGCGCGGGCCGGTGCCTGACTCCCCGTGCGCGATCGACTTCAGCCATTCCGGCACCCGGGCCGGCACAAGCTCGTCGGGACTCCTTCCGGCAATCCAGCCGTAGCGATGACCTGTGGCGTGCACGCTGGGCGGCGCGGTGATGACAGAGCGCTCCGCCTTGAGTTCGAGGCCGGGCGCCAGGACGGCGGAGTGGAGCTCCTCGTCGCAGGAGAACCACAGGTGGCGCCCACTCCCGCCGGTCCGCACCTCGAGCGTTGCCGGCAGCGCGCCCCAGCGCTCCTCCAGGGCGTCCAGCGCGAGACTGCCGCCGCTGCGTGGGTCGACGTCCAGCACGACGATGCCGGAGATGCAGCCGGTGACGATGCCGACGTTCGCATCCGGCCAGCGCCGCCACCATTCCTTGACCTCCTGCTCGGTCGCCGCGTCCGCCATCCGTGCCTCCCACGACACCCGCGGATGCTTGGCGACCGCCACGCAGCCGAGTCGACCGCAAGAGCACCCACCGCCGGCCGGTGAATGCATCGGCACAACCGACCAGCCGCGGCGACAGTAGGCGAGCGCCGCGTCGCTCACGCCCGCTACGTGCTCGATCGTGCTGGTCACACGGCACAGTCTGCCTGGCCCGACGGTCGGCAGGAGCATCGTGGCAGCGGACCCATGAACCGGCCATGACCGTGGGGCAAGCCGGTTACCCCCAGCGGCTGGATCTGGACGCCTTGCGAGAGCGGTAGGCCCGCGGCGGTGGCGGCGGCCGCCGGCCCGGGCGCCGGTCGGTCCCAGTCGAGTATCGCGGTGATCGTGTCGCCGAGCGGGTCGGCGCTCACGCAGACCGAGCGGAGCACTGAGTCGAGCGCGGGCGGGTCGGGGTCACGGCACCAGGTCAGGTAGTCACCCGCGGTGATGCCGTCGAGTTTGAGGGTCAGGAGTTGAAATGACATGACGTGTCTTGTCTGGGTCGGCGTAAGCGGTTTGAGATGTTGGTCTCGGAGCGTCCGCACTGCGCCATCTCGGTTGCGTGGCGCGGTACGTGTCGGAGAGTTGCGCCTAACCCATTTCGTCGAGTGTTGTGGTCAGGCGGCGCTTGGCGGTGCGGGCGTGAGGCCGTGGCGGCGCATCACCTCGCCGAGCGCGGCCAGATCGGGCGGGCCGCCGGCGGTGGCGGCGAGGACCTCGCCGATCTCGCGGAAGTAGGCAGGCCCGAACGCCGCGGGAGTCGCGATGCAAAGGATCTTCGCATCGACGCTGCCGTGGTTCTGAAACCCGTGGATCTGTCCGCGCTGAACGCAGAGCGCCTCGCCGGGTCCGACCTCGACGGTCTCGCCGTCGATCGTCCAGGTCGTGACGCCCTCGAGCCCGTAGATCGTCTCCTCAAAGCCGTCGTGGCTGTGCGGCGCCGGCATCCTCGAATTCGCCGGGACATAGCACTCGAACACCGATGCGGTCCCGTTGGAATCGGTGGCCTCGACCAGAAAGCGGACGCCGAGCGCGCCGACCGTGATCGCGTTGTTGTCTGTGGCTTGATACATGGTTCTCTCCCTCTCCTTTGCGCCAAGCGCCAGCTGAGTAAAGCGACTTGACGAGGGTATACTGAGGTTCATGGCTTTGTCAAGTGACTTTACTCGGGCTCGTAAGACCCCCCCACCACCGCCGCCGCTGATCGGCGCGCTGCTGCGGATCCCGTTCGAGACAGTCCGCGATCGGATGCTGGCCGGCCTGCACGAACGCGGCTACAGCGACCTGATCGCCGCACACCTGGACGTATTCCAGTACCCCGGGCCCGAGAACATGCGCCCCTCCGAGCTCGCGGCCCACACCCGGATGAGCAAACAGGCGCTCAACTACCTCCTTGGCCAACTCGAGCAACTCGGCTACCTCACCCGCGAAACCGACAACAGCGACCAGCGCTCCAAGCGCATCCACCTCACCCCCAGAGGACACGCCGCGATCAAAGCAATCCGCGAAATCGTCGGCGACGTCGAAGCCGAGTGGCAACAGCAACTCGGCCCCCGCAAATTCGCGCAACTACGAGACCTGCTCGCGCAGCTGCACGCGACCACAGCACACCTGGATCACGTATGAACCACCCGCGGAAGCCTGGCCCGGAGAGATCGGAGACCCGCTTCGCTCCGGTCGCGGGTCTTCGAAGCGAGCTCGCCAGTGCCTCCCTTCCGCGGCATGGAGGGGCCCCGAGCCCGTCGAGCCGGCCACCAGCATGCGGTCGCGCTTGTGGCGACGACCGGGGCCGCGCCACGGCCACCGCCGGAGGCGTGCTTCTCGCTTCTGCGCGGTACCTGAGGCCAGTAGCTCTGGGCGTGGACATCGGGCTGCACCGCGGCGTAAACGGGTCGTCGTGTCAGGCGTGTTATTCGAGCGGCTCCCATGTTGTAGCCAGCTGAAGAACTCGACGAGCGCCGGCCGGAGTGCCTCCGGATGCGCCCGAGGAGTGGCCGAACACGCTGACCGACCCGCCGAGCGCCTCGATCATCGCCGAGAAGTCCTCTAGCTCCCGCTCGGGCTCGGAGTCGCCGTCGTTGTTCGTGCTAGCCCCGCGGCCGCGTCGGTCGTAGGTGACGGTTGCGAGGTTGCCGGACGAGATCGCCTCCGCCACGTCGGCCACCGTCGAGCGGTCGTTGTAGGCGCCGCCGATCAGGATCACGGGCCTGCCGTCGCCGTAACCGTCAAACACGATCGTCGGCCGGTCGGCGGAACTGACGCTGCCGCTGCTTCGAGTTCCGACTTGTCGATGCTGACGTCTCTTGTCGTTGTCAGTCGCGCGGTTCATGCGAGCCGCGGGCGCAGCGCGGAGCGCCAGCGACGCCGGCGGCGGCCCGTCAGAGCCGTCGCGCTGCGTCGCAACAGCTCGACGGCGTCGGACGTGAGGACGAACGGGTTGGCTACCACACGTCCGTCGTCCAGCGACAGAGCCGCCACGACGTCCGCGTCGATCGTCGCGACCAGAATCGCGCCTGCCAGCTCCGGCGCATCGTCCAGCTCGGCGAGGCGCCGGAGCGTCCCGGCCTCGTCGGGGCGGGCAAACCGCACCGTCGCAGGGGTTCTCGCGCTGCTCACGGCGGCCGTGCTGCGCCGGCGCCGCCGGGCCGCTCGCCCGGCTCCACGCCCGTTCGCGGCCCGGCGGAGGTCCGCGATGTGCTCGCTCGCGGCCAATGCACTCAATGACGTTGTCATGATCGTGCTCCTCATAGTCGATTGAGCAGATCATGGCCCTAAGACCGGGCGCCGACATCGGGCACGTGCAGCGACTTTCGGACCTGCACCCCTTACCCGGGAGAGGGTCGGACCTTAGAGCGCTCGGCATCGCTTTGAACAACTACGCGGTCATGATGGCAAGCCTCGGAGACCTGGTGGCGGCGCGGCCGTTGTTTGAGGAGTCGTTGCTGATCCCGCGCCGTCAAGTCCAGCCGAGCGTAATCGCGCTAACCGCGGGCAACCTGGCGATTCTCGCTCTTGAGACGGGTGAGCTCGGCAGGGCTGATGCGCTTATCAGCGAGGCCCTGACACGAGCGCGGAAGCTTGACTTCCGATCCGTGATCGCGCACTCGCTCGCGACGAAATCGATCATCGACGTAGAGCGAGGCAACCTCCACCAAGCCTGTGCGCAGCTTGCCGAGGCGATCGAGGTGAGCAGATCCATCCACGACGTCGAATGCGCGTCATTCCTCTCGCTTGCGGGCACCGTTGCCGCTATTCGGCACCAGCCCTTGCGAGCTGCCAGCCTTTGGGCAGCGGCCGACCGACAGCGCGAGCGCGTTCGCCTCGCCGAGGACCCCAACGTCGAAGGGCTCAGGGCCAAATGGGACTGCCGGCACGGGCTGAAGCTCGCGACGGGACGAACTGGGAGGCCGCGTGGAGAGCCGGAAGCGAGATGTCACTCGACGATGCCCTCGAAATCGCAAGCATTGCAAACGAAGCTCGAGCGCGAAGTAAGCGCAGCGACCACGTCCGCATAAGGGCCAAGGCCCGACGCCGGCTGCCTGCTCCCGACCCACGCGGCCACCAGGACGAATGCCTGCAAACGGTTTCGCACATTTCGCACCGTGCCAGTAGCGAAAAGCCCGCTGGCGAGCGGGCTTTCGCACTTCTTCGCCGTTGCACCGGCGAGTCGGGGAGACAGGATTTGAACCTGCGACCGCCCGGCCCCCAGCCGGAACTGGCTCGTCTGACTGGGGTGCGAATCGCCTAATTTACTGGGCTTTTCTGTCCGTTCAATCGGGTACGATCCCGTCAGAATGGTACATGAAACAGTACATGGACCCAACCGCCCGGCCCCTCGACGGCGCTCCGATCCACCGTGTACCGATCATGTACCAATCGGTGTAGACGGCGAGCCGCGGCCATGACCGGCACGAACGGCAAGCCGGGCCGGCGGGCCTACGGAACGGGCACGTTGCGGGTGGTCGGACGCTCCTGGATCGCATCCTGGTACGGGCCGGATGGTCGGCGCATTCAGCGCAAGGTCGGGCCCGCCCGCAGCGAGGCCCGCGCCGACGGGCTCACGAAGGCGCAGGCGGAGCGTGTGCTGCGCCGAATGCGAGAGATCGACGCGCCGCGGCCGGCCCCGGACGGCCAGCGCGTTACGATGGACGAAGCGGGACGCGAGTTCTCCCGGCGGCTCGAGCTGAAGGGCCGGCGCAAGTCGCACCGCCTGACGGTCGCCTCTGATCTGCGCAACCACATCGCGCCGTTCTTCGCCGGGAAGACGCTGGACCGTGTGCGCCCGGAAGACATCGAGCGCTACGTCGCCGCGAAACGCAGGACGCTCGCCGTGAAGACGATCCGGAACCACGTAAACACGATGCACTCGATCTTCGATCTGGGCCTGCGAAAGGGCTGGTGCCAGGTGAACCCCGTCAAGCTCGCCGACCGGCCGACGCTCAAGAAGACCGAGACGCGGATCCAGTTCCTCGACCAGCCGGAGCTCGAGCAGCTGTTGGCCGCACCGTACCCGGAGGATGCGTTCGGGCGGATCGAGCCGACGCTGTACCTGACGGCGGCGATGACCGGCCTCCGCCAAGGCGAGCTGCTCGGGCTCCGTTGGCGCGACGTCGACCTCGATGCGCGCAAGATCCGCGTCGTCTCGCCGTTCGTGCGTGGCGAGTTCGGCGATCCGAAGTCGGCCGGGTCGGGCCGATCCGTGCCGATGGCCGAGCGCGTGGCGGTCGCGCTCGCCGAGCTGCGCGAGCGATCGCACTACTCGCATGAGCGCGATCTCGTCTTCTGTCACCCGGAGACCGGCAAGCCGCTCGACCGTTCGAAGCTCGTCCGCCGCTTCAAGCTCGCGCTCGATCGTGCCGAGATCCACCGGATCACCTTCCACGAGCTGCGCCACACGTTCGGGACGCGGATGGCCGCAGCCGGCACGCCGATGCGGACGCTCCAGCACTGGATGGGGCACGCGGACTCGAAAACGACGCAGATCTACGCGCACTATCAGCCGAGCGACCAGGAGGCCGACGCGGTCGATCGGGCGTTCGCCTGAGGCCGGAACCGCTGGTGGACGCAGGTCACTGCTCTGGTTCAGCGAGGTACGGCTCGATCCAAGCGCGGTAGGAGCCGATGAAGTCACGGGCCGCGTCCCGCACCAGGATCGCCGCGCGGTGGACGTCGCCGGCCGGGGTCTGGACGTAGCTGTGCTCGATCCGTGTCCGGGAGTTCTGCGCGCGGACCAGGCGTCCGCAGAGGCCGGCACTGATGATCTTGGCATCCCGCATGGTCTCGAACGCTGTCTGTGTCGGCGACCTATGGCGGTCCGCCGGCCGCGGCAACGCCGCGAGCTTGACGCCCGCTTCGGCGAGCTCGCCCACGTAGTTCTGGACGCGCCCGAGGGCGCGCTCGACCGCCTGCACGCGGTTGTAGGCGTCCATGTCCTCCGCCGTGTTGTATGCCTCCTTGAACTGCTCGAGGTCGAAGTTCGCCCCGAAGCTCGCCATCGCGTGTTCCAGGGCCGCGTACTGGCGCGGAAGGTCCTCGAGGTGGCGGACGATCGCGAGACGCCAGCGCTTCGTGTCCACGGGCCTCGCGTCCGATTCGGGCACGGTCAGCGCGCCAACATGCGGTCGATGCCGGCCAGCGCGGCATCAGTTCGCTGCGCCCTTGTCCTGCGAGCCGCGCGTCGCAGGCTGGGCTCGCGACCCCGCAGTTGTCGCCACAGCCCTTCGCGGTCGACGAGCACCCGCCCGTCGGTGATCACGTCGGCGAGAAACAATGGCTCCAGTTCGGCATCCTCGAGCCGGACCACATCGACTCGGCGCCCCGTGGCCGCCGTGAGCTTAGCGCTCAGCTCGACGACCCGCTCCAGGTCTGGATCACGAAGCGCGACGAGCACGTCGACGTCGCTTCCAGGAACCGAAGTACCTCTTGCCGCCGACCCGAACAGCAGGGCGAAGCGGACATTGTGCTCGGTGCGCAGCGCTGCCCTCAGAGCAGAGAGCAGCTTCCACGTCCGCCGCACGTACTCCCGCTCCGACAATGAGATGTCCAAAGTCCTCGGGGTCGGCCGGACCCCGCGAAGGCTCCCTTCCACGATCGCGCGCCGAAGCGTGCGTTCATGCACGCCTACCTCACGAGCCAAGAGCGCCAACTCTGTCATGAGTCCATTATAGACGACTCATGTGTCCGTTCTAGCGCAACTATATGTCCAATCCACATGAACTGGCGCCGTAAAGCCTCGGAGCCGGCGTCTACTCGTCGTCCAGCGGCGGGTATTGAGGCGGCGCGGTTCCACGTCGATCGCTCACCCGCGGGATCGCGTCCGAGCCGTTGATTCGTTCGCGAAGGGTGAGCCTCACGCGCCATTCGTCGCCGTAGTCGAAGACGTACGCGATCCCTGCGCCGATCTTGAGCCGGAGTTCGTCGACGGGCACGTCCGCGGTCTTGCTGTCGGTGTCCGGGGCGCCCGGGATTACGCGCTGGGTGGCCGCGTCGCCCCAGAACTGACTGTCGAGCCAGAACGAGTAGAGGTGATCATTCTCCCAGGCGAACGCCTGCTGGATCGCGTCGTGTAGCGCGGTGAGGTGCTCGTGCCCGGCGACCGCGACCTTGGCGCTGACGCCGTCGACGTCGAGCAGCTCCGCGTCGAACACGAACACGTCGCGGCCGGCCACATCGGTTCGGCTTCGCCCGAGCACCATCCTGGCGGCTGGACTGAGCGAGATAAACGTGCGCCAGCTCTTCGGCTCGGCAGGATCGGGCTGGTGGTCGATCAGCCCGTACGCCTCGCCTCGGCAGAGGACGTCGCCGACAACCCAGGAGACTCCCTGCTCGCTCGGTGGGCCCCCGTCGGGCCCGCGCCAGCCCCACTGCGCCGCTTCGTGTGCCGGCGTGACGAGCTGCTCACGGGTGCGCGGTGCGTTCTCTTCGAGCTCCTCGACGACCACGTTGGCGACCATCGCCGTGAAAAGGTCACCGCCGTCGAGATCCAACCCGAGGTCGTAGAGCAGCGCGATTGGGTCCGCCGCGAGCTTCCGCCCTCGGGCAGTGATGAGGAGCTTGCGCGCGCGCCGGCGAACGAGCCGGCGGCGCCTGAGTCCTTCGTGGAGCGTCCCGACGAGGGGCATGTCCCACTCCCGGTGCGGAGGCCCGAATAGCTCGGCGTTCCACCACTCGGGCCAGCGCTCGGCGATCTCGCGCACGATCGTTCTCGCTAGCGCGTTGGTCTGGGTCAGCGGGACACCGTCGGCGCTTGCCATCTCCAGCAGCCAGCGTGCGGGAGCCGTGGCGGCGGCCGCCAGCTGCTCGGGGGCTCCGGTGTGCTCTTCGATAACGGTCATCGGCGCCAGAGTCGCACAGGGATCTGCGGCGCGGCGTATCCGCGCGCGCAAATTGCGACAACCCGCCGAGGTTCCGTCGTCCGGTGCGGTATTCAGTCGGCATGACCTTCGAGCAGGCTCTGAAGGACGGCGACCTCGACGTGGCGCGCGCGATCCTCGACGAGCTGGCTGAGCTGCCAGGCACCGGCGATCTCTACATGCCCGAGTGCTACGCCGACCTCGCCCGCGAGTACGACCGGCAGGGCCGCCACGACGACGCGATCGCGTTGCACGAGCGCGTGGTCGAGCTCGGGTGGAACTCGATCCCGCACCCGCAATCGGACATCGCAGAGTTCCACCTGCGCGCGGGGCGCGATGACGTGGCAGCCGCAATCTGGGCCGAGCTGAAGGCCTCCGATCCCGACGACGTATGGCTGTGAAACGCGGCGGGCCTCTCCTACAACGAGGTCGGACAGCACGAGCTCGCGGTCGCCTGGCTCGGTGAGGGAATCGAGCTCGCCATGCGCACCGATGACCCTGAGGGGATCATCAACCAGCTGTCCGATGTTCGCCGGCACAGTCTCCGGTCTCTGGGTCGAGAGCTTGACGAGCTCGAGCAACGAGTCGATCCGTTCATGGCGCAGTGGAGATCGGAGCAGCGTGCGCAGAAGCGGCGGCTCGCACGGCTGATCGAAGCTGGGAACTTCAGTCTTCCGACGCCCGACCGCGACCGCGACCGCGAGGAGGTCGTCGTTTCGCTGGCCTGGTTTCCGTCAGGCGAGTACGAGGAAGCCATCAGGCGCTGGCCGAGCCTCGCCGAGGACTGGGCCGATGTCCCGCATGGCGAATATTGCGCGCGTCTCGATGGCAACATCAAATGGATGCGAAGCCACGGCATGCCGATCCGGACGGTCGCGCCGATCGTCGTGGAGGACTTCGTGGTGTGGTGCGCCGAGCACGATGAAGATCCGGAGGAAGCACGAGCCTCCTACGCCGTCCATCTCACGACGGAGGGCGAAGTCATCGCATGGCCGCCTGGGCGCAACGACCCTTGTTGGTGCGGCTCCGGACGCAAGTACAAGAAGTGCTGCGGCCCAGCGCCCGCCCGGCCGATGCACGATCCGCAGCGCTAGCGGCCAGATGAAGAGAATTCGACGGTCCGCCCCCGGCGGACCGATCATTGCCAAACAGCCGGAGCGGGTCTGCAGTCAAGGGCGGCCCGACAGGGCCGAGCGAAGCGAGCCGCGGAGCGGCGTCCTTGACGGCAGGGCCGCGGAGGCTATTCGCCGCCTCAGGCCCGAGCCGTGATGTGGGCGCGGCAGCGCTCCGCCAGGTGGACTTCGAGATCGCTCCTGCTGAACCGCAGCGCCCGCCCGATCTTCAGATGTGGCAGCCGTCCGGTCCGGGCTAGGTCGTAGATCGTCGACACTGGCAGGCGCAGGAGCTCGGCGACGTCCTCGGCGGTCAAGAGCTGGTGATCGAGCGGAACGATCTCGTCGCTCATGATCGGCTCCGAATCGTGGACGTCCACGCAGACGGGAGCGGCGCCAGCTCGACGATCGCCTCGGCGCCGACCCCTCGCGCCGCACGCCGCACTGCGTCGGCAATCGGCTCGGCCGCGTGGTAGCGCACGACCGACACGTTCTGGTTTCGCAGGTGGCCGCGCAGGATTCGCTCGAGCCGTGTCCGGTTCTTCAGCGTCAGCTCGACCTCTACCGCGGTGACGTGCCGACCGTCCCGCCCGATGAGTGCGAAGTCCGGCCGGTGGAGTCCCTCGCGTCCATCGCCCTGCCGGCCGACGATCGCCGACGCGATCGGCGCACCCGCCGCGTTCTCGGCGGCGCGATGTTCGCGGTCGCTGAGGAGTGTTTGCGCGTCGAGGCGATCGCTCGAGCTCGGCGGCGAGCGCCGCCGAGGCGATCATGTGCGGTTCGAGCGCGAGGCTGATCCTTGCCGGCGCAAGTCGATCGAGGCCGGCGCATCGGAGACCCTCAGCCGTTGCTGTCAGTAACCCGCCTTCGTTGTAGAGGAGCCGGTGGCGTCGGACGAGTCCGAACTCCACGAGCTCGTGCAGGCGCCGGTACGTCGCGGTCCTGCCGATCGAGAACCGGGTCATCACATGTTCGGCACGAACCGCTCCCTGGCGCCCGATCCACTCGGCGATGGTGATGTCGCGCTCGGTCAGCATTCGACACCCCGACGGCGCAGCTCATCTGGATGGAAGACGCGCACGATCACGGCTCGCTGCCGGGGCGGTTCGATAACCGCGAACTCGCCGACGCCGAGGCTCTTGATCGTGTCCGGATGGATCGCGTATTCCCTGCCACGCGTTCGTGAGCCCAGGCCGGTCATCAGGCCGGCAGCGGGACCGTTTGTCTGCTGGGTGGTGATCCATGCTCCGCGAGTGCCGGCAATCTCGGCGACGAGCTCGGCCGAATCGGGCATGTTCTGCCGGCCGCAGATCAGGGCTTCGATGTTGCCGCCCACTTGGTTCTGGATCCCGCCGCCTCCGCCGAGGGCGTTCAGATCGGTCGCTCCGAGATCGCCGGCCTCCTGGGTCCCGAGTAGCTGGCTGAGCCAGCCGCCGCGTCCGCGGCCAAACAGGCGCTTGGTCTGGGGTGCGCCGACCGCCGAGAACTCGTCGATGATGACGAGCGCGGGTCGGTGCTCTCCGCGCTGACGTTCTTGGCTGATCGCGACGAGATCCTGGATGATCGCGGCGCCGAGCATCTCTGCTGCCAGCGGTCGCCGATCGGCCTCGAGCCGGAAGACGACTACATCGCCGCGCTCCAGCGACTCGTAGAGGTCGATTTGTTCGCCGGCGACGGCTGGGTCGAGCAGATGACCGATATCCGACTCGGCGAGGATCGCCAGGCGGTCGCGGGCGCCGGCAAGATCCCGCTCCTGCTGCGGCGTCATCGTCTCGAGGTACGCCAGCAGCGGTCGCGCGTCGGACGCGCTCATCTTTCGAGTTAGCGACGCGAGCCGTCCGTTGTGCATGTGCTCGACGACGGTCGCGAGGCTGACCGGCACGCTGGCCAGTCGCAGCGCCCGGACCACATGGCCGATGTACCGCTGCGCGAGCCGCTGGTAGTGCGGCTCCGTGAACACCTCGGCTGCGAGCAGCTTGTCCGAGATCTCGGTGTCCGATCCGCGGTCGTACGGGTTGTAGATCGTCAGCCCGTGCGGATCCCACAAGAGGAACCCCCTCTTCGCGCGCCTTGCGGCCGCACGCAGCTCCTTGAGGACGAAGTCGTCTCCCTTCGGGTCGATGTAGATGACGCCGAACCCGCGCTTGATCGCGGCAAGCGCAAGCAGGACCTGCACGATCGTCTTGCCGGACCCGGTTGCGCCGAGAATCAGCGACATCACCGCGCGCCAGCTGGCGACCGGAATGCGAATCAGCTCGCCCCTTCGCGTAAACCCGATCGCCACGCCCTGCGACGACACCCAGTCACCGGTGCGCAGCTTCCGCCACGCGTACCACCTTCGAATCGACGCCGTCGGGCCGACGCGATCCCTTCCTCGCTGCGCGAGGTCGCCGCCGGCACGCAGGTCGACGACGTGGCGCCAGGCACCGATGCCGACGGCGGCCGCCGCGCAAGCGTCGTAGCAGAGCTGAGCCTGCCAGCTGAGCAACGACACGCCGGGAACAGCGGCGACCAGCGGCAACCCGGACGTCCACGACCATCCGCGCCAGCGGATGAGGAGCGCGACCGCCGCACCTCCGACGACGCCTCCGATGACGAACCACGTTCCCGTCTCGATCAGATGTGCAAGATGCACGATCGGCAGTTCCGGCACTCTGGAACTCACTACACCCTGCGTCATTGGAACCTCCTGGCTTGAGTTGCCTTCCTCCAGGAGCTAGGAATGGCGTCGACCCCTCAAAGTCCCCGTCGTTTCGTCCCGTTCTCGATCCCGGACCTGATCCGTCCCTGAATCCCGACCGAGACCGCCGCCGAATTCGTACCGTTGCCCTACGCCGTCCGCCCGCCCCGCTTGGAACACAACGCGCCCGGCCGCTGACCCCGGTCACACACGATGTGGGGGCGGGGTCAGCGGCCGGGCGCGGCCTCAAACCCAGGCGGGGCGGGCGGACGGCGTGGACTCCCGATCCACACCGCGGTCCGCACCCCGACTACAGGCCGGAGACCATGGGCTCATGATGGGCACGGCCGCAAGGGGGAGGCAACTCACCGGCGTGGTGCTTCCAGGAGCATCGTGGGCGTCGAACCTCAGCGACCCGTCTACGCTGGTGACGGCTGTCCGAGCCTAACTCGAGCGCCCCAGCGGACCCCCGCAAGCCTCAGGTGCTTGCACGATCTTGCAAGCACCTGATGCACACTTTTGGCGATGAGCGGGTCGCCCGCGAGGGCCGGGCTGGCACCTCCCTTCGTCCCCGCGCGTATTCGTCGCGGACGGCGCCGGCGTGGCTGCTGTTGTCCGAAACGGGCAGCGGACAGTCGGGTCGCCGACGTCGAAATCGTGACCGCTTCGCTGCGCCGGCGGGTGCGTGTCCGGCGCGCCGGGACGCCGCTTCGTGCTTGCAGTACCAGGCGTTCGGCGGTACCGCGGGGCTCGATCACCCAGCACCGCCTTGGCCGCGTGCCTGCCGCCAAGGACGTGAGCGCTTTCCGCGCCGATCAGGGCGCATCGTGGCGGGTGTTCAGACTCCGACGCGTAGCACCCGCGCGCAATGCTGCTTGGCAGATGGGGCTCTCAGGCACGTCTAACCGCCCCGGACCGCGCGTTGGCCCTTGGTAGGATCGCCGCCCAGGAACGATGGGAGGTCGACCGATGCCAGGCCCATTGCAGGTGATTGCCGTTAGTTTCAGTCCCGGTTCCCACTTCCAGGGGCGGGTTCTGGCCGAGGTCGATCGACTGCAAGGCCGGGGGATGTTGCGACTCCTCGACATGCTCCTGGTCGAGAAGGACGAAACCGGCACGATCCAGCCCGTCGTGATCGTCGGCGAAGACGATCTCGGCGCGCTGCTTTCGAGGATCGTTCCGTTCGCAGGAGGTGGCTTGGTGGAGACACCGGCGGAGGACGGATCGCCGGGCTTCGATTCGGCCGACGCGTGGGCACTGGCACAGTCCTTGAGGCCCGGGACCGGGCTAGCATTCCTGCTGGTCGAGCACCGCTGGGCGCAGCCGCTGTTCGAGGCGATCGCTGAGAACGGTGGGACGCTGCTCGGCGAGGGCTTCCTCACATCCGAGGCCGAGTTGCTGGTCGGAGCCGAAGTCGCGGCAATGGAGGAAGCGGCCGAGGTGATCGCCGAGGCGCAGGCCGCGGAAGCCCGGGCAACGCTATTCGCGATCGCGGCGGAGAACCGGGCGGCCGAGGCGATCGCCGCTTCGGAAGCGATCCGCGCGGCCGCCGCTGCCGACGTCGTCCAGGCGCTGATCGAAGCTGGGATGGTGGAGGAGGCAGCCGCGCACGAGGCGGTCGATGCTCTGCGCGCCGCCGGCCTGATCGTCTCTGCGGCCGACGAGACCGCCGCTGAGGCGATTGCGGAGGATGCAGCGGCGGTCGGGGCCGCTGATCAGGCCACCGGCGAAGCCGTCGCCCAAGATGCCGCAACGGTGAGGGCGGCCGACGAAACCGCCGCAGAAGCCGTCGCCCAAGATGCCGCAACGGTGAGGGCGGCCGACGAAACCGCCGCAGAAGCCGTCGCCCAAGATGCCGCAACGGTGAGGGCGGCCGACGAAACCGCCGCAGAAGCCGTCGCGCAGGCCTCCGCCACGGTCGGCGCGGCGACCCTGACCGTGGCCGAGGCGCGGGTGCTCCGCTACCTGCCGACGCGGTTGTCCTTCGCGCTCATTGCCGACAAGCTGCGGATCTCCCGCTCAACGGCAAAGGAACGAGCCGACCGCGTGTACAAGAAGCTCGGCGTTCACAACCGTGCCGAGGCGGTCCGCCGGGCCCGGGAGCTCGGTCTGATCGACTGAGGGTGCTGCCGCAGAGACCCAGGACGCGGGTGCCATCGAGCACGCCCGCGTTGCTGTATTCGACGCCGCGCGCAGCGACCACCCGCGAGCGCGGCGGCCGGGTGACTGTCCCGTCGCACTAGGGTTACGGGCGCAGACGATGGCTGTTCGCGACGCCGACCGGTTTCACGCTTGCGGCGATGCGGCAGCTTCGCGACCCGCACCTGTTCAAGTGGTACGCGGTCCCGCGCTGGCGTTCGTGATCTACGCGTACGCAGTCGAGGTCGAACGTGGGCGGTGGGATGTGATCGCGGCCGGCCTCGCCGTCTGGCTGGCGGACTGGTTCAACGAGATCATCAACGCCCTTGTTCTGCACGTCTCGGACCGCGCTGCGCTGTGGACGACGACAGGTCCGACGGCCTACCAGATGCTTATCGGTTTAAACGTGGAGATCATGTTCATGTTCGCCGTCGCCGGCATCGTCTACGCCAAGCTGCTCCCGGCCGACCGTAGGATTCGCGTGCTCGGCATACCCAACCGCCTCGCGGTCGCTCTCGGCCTGTCCTTGGTGAGCGTGGCGGTTGAACGGTTCCTGCACGCGACCGGCACATTCCATTGGGAGTACTGGTGGTGGAACCGCCCGTTCGTGCCGCTGATCATCGTCTTCGGCTATCTGTGGTTCTACCTGTTCGCAGCCTGGGTCTACGACGCCTCGCCCCGCAAGCGATGGAGGCGTGTCGGCGCGCTGGCCGCGATCGACCTGGGGATGGGTGTGCTGTTCGGGCTCGGGCTGGGCTGGCAGTGAGGCTCGGGACTTACCCGCGGCGCGATCGCATTCGTGGTCTCGCCCGCGCAGAGCGGTCCTCCATATGGGCGACGATGCAGGCGCGCGGCTCCGATCCTATGCAGAGGGCCAGCGGACACACGCGAGACCGCGCATCCGCCGAAAGCGCGCCTTGCGTCACGTCGGTGGCGCGGCGCAATCGTCGGGCCACCGTGGAGGACGGTCGGATGCTCGCTTACCATCACCTGTCATGAACACCGCCGATATCGTCGCGAGCATCGACCAGCGCCTGATCCAGGCCAAGGCCGAGACCGCCCAGCTTGAGGGTGCCCGCCGGGCGCTGATCGACGGCGCCGCGCCGGCCGCCACACCGAAACCCCGCCCGGCGCCGCGCACCAGTAAGCGCCGCCCGGCGGCGCGGCCCAGATATGAGATAGTGCCGGCCGGCAAGCTCACCGCGCTGCTCGACGGGTCGGAGGGGATGTCGACGCCGGAGCTGGCTAAGGCCACCAACGGCAAACCGGATCAGATTCTGGCGCTCCTGCGCGAGCTGGAGAAGACCGATCAGATCCGGCGCACCGGACAGCGCCGCGCGACCCGGTGGCATCTGATCACCGACGAGGACCGGATCGCCGCCAGAGCCGCCGAAATCGCCGCCCAACGCAAGCGCCGCCCGAAAACGTCCGCCTGACCTGACGGTCCCGGCCAGCCGACACGGCACCCAACTCGCTTGACACGGAGGCGCAGTCCGAGGGACCACGGTCGACATCATGCCCGCCCTGTAGCCGCGCCAGCCACACCCATGAGACTCCACCGCGTCCAGCCAGGCGACATCATCAAAGGCGCGATCAAGACCGGACAGGGATCTCTCCTGCTTGCGGCGCAGCACCGGCCGACCGTAGACGTCGAAACGCTGGCGGTGCTGATGGAGGGCTCGGACGAGCTCGAGCATCTCCTCGGGCGCGTGAACGGTTTTGCCTCGCGTGGCCTGCCTCATCGAAGCGACGCCGAAGCGGGGCGCGTCGTTGCCGATCGGCGCATTTCGCCGGCTTCGCCATCCCTCAACCCTATCCGCTGGGGGGCGAGCAATTGCCCATCGGCTTACGCTCCCGGCCATGCGCGACCTCGAGCAGCCCTGGGGACCCGCTTGCACCGACCACTGGAAAGAGAGGTTGCTTATCGCCGCTCTCCGTGCTGGGATGCCGCGCATCGTCAGTCGAGCGCTGACGGCCTGCGCAATGACCTCCGAGGCCTGAAATCGTGCTCGCGGCCACCCCCTATATGGGCGTCGACACCTGGTATGCCTACGGTTCCCACATCAGCGACTCAGTCGTCCGCGGCATGGCGGACCTCGTGGTCTCAACCGGCATGCGCGGCGCCGGCTATCGCTACGTGTGGCTCGACGCGGGCTGGCCCGCCGGACGTAACGCCGACGGCCGTCTGGCGCTGAACCGCAGCCAGTGGCCGCAAGGGTTGAGCGGGGTGTGCGACTACGTCCACTCCCAAGGGCTGCTGGCCGGGATCTACATCGACGCCGGCCCCAGCACCAGCCAGGCATTCGGCAGCTACGGCCACTACCAGCAAGACGCCGACACGTTCGCGAGTTGGGGCTTTGACGCTGTCAAGGCCGACTTCGTCTCCGGCGGTCCGTCGGGCTTGGACCCGCGCGTGGTCTATCCCCAATTCGCCGGCGCGGTGAGCGGGAACGCCAGCGGCCGAGCGATGTTGTTCAACGTATGCAACTTCTGGGTCCCGGGGCAGATCGACGGGACCCACCCAAGCCTCGCGAATTCCAGCTACTCCAACTACCAGTGGGCGCCGATGATCGCGCAGAGCTGGCGCACGGACACCGACATCGGCATGGACCTGAAGACCACGTGGCCGTGGATCATGCGCAACTTCGACCACAACTGCGCGCATCCGGAGGCGGCCGGACCCGGCCACTGGAACGATCCCGACTACGTCGTCCCCTCGGCGAACCTTACCTACGACCAAATGAAGGCGTACGTCTCGCTGTGGATCGTGATGGCGGCCCCTCTGATGATCAGCGCCGATCTCAGCACCCAGCCGCAGGCCAACCTGGACCTGTTCACCAACCTCGAGGCGATCGGCATCAATCAGGACCCACTCGGTGCTCAGGCCAAGACCGCCTATCGCAAGGGCGGCCAACAAGTCCTCCTCAAGCCGCTGGCGGACACCTCCCGGGCCGTCTGCGTGCTGAACCGCGGGACTGGTAGGCAGACCATCACCGTCACGAGCTCGATGATTGGCCTCCCATCGCGCCCAATGAGCGTGCGCAACGTCTGGAGACATACGACCCAGACCTCGCGGACGATCAGGGTCACCCTGGCGCCCACCAGCTCCTACCTGTTTAGGGTCTCGCCGGCGTAGGCGCCGCGATCAGCGCTAGTCGAGCGGCAAACCCGCCCACGGTAGCCGCAGTCGTGACATATCCCCACTGTGTCGCGCGGGATGCACTGGTGCGAGCGTCGCGTCGCTCGCTCCTCCCCGAGCGCAGCGGCCGGGCCGACTCCGTCGCCGCTAAGCCGTGACGAAACAGTGCGTCGACGACGCGGCGCGACTGCAATTGTCCGGAAGCGGCAGCGTTCGACAGCGGCGTTGGCCTCGACCTCGTGGCTACTTCGCTCCACGAGCGGCGACGGGGTCGGCAGCGAGCGCGTGATCGCAATCGTGGCATTGCGCTCGCGCGGTTCGGAGCGTCGCCGGCTCCTCGCGCGCCGCTAAAGCGATCGCAGCTCCGAAGTCTGCTCCAGGGGGAAAGATGTCATGTCCCGGTTGGCGTGACGTGGCGGTGAAGGTGGCCGGTCCTCCGCGTCGAACGGCGTTGTAGGCGCGCGCGGATTGCGGCCGCGCGGCCGGCCAATCGAAGAGGAGGTACCGACCGTGGTTCACGGTATGGGATCGGCTGCCTTGCGGGCGCTCGCCGTCGTGGTGCTGGCCGGCGTCTTGTGCGTCGAGGGGGTAGTCACGTGCCGATCGTGATGGGTCTGGACCAGCACCGGGCGCAGATCGCGGCGGAGTGGATCGACACGGTCACCGGCGAGGTCTCGCGCGCCCGGATCACGCCCGGGGACCGCGCCGCGGTCCGCGCGTTCTTTGAGCCGTTCCGCGGCTCGGGTCTGGAGGTCGCGCTGGAGGCGACGACCGGCTGGCGGTTCGTGGTCGAGGAGCTCGAGCGAGTCGGTGCTGAGGTGCATCTCGCCGAGGCAGCCGAGGCGAGCGCGCTGAAGGGCAAGAAGAAGCGTGAGAAGACCGACTTCGCGGACGCCCGGCATCTGCGGGAGCTGCTGTTGATCGGTCGGATTCCTGAGTCGTGGATCCCGCCCGCGCACATTCTCGATCTCCGCGCCCGGGTCCGAGCCCGGCATCTGCTCTCTCATCAGCGGACCGAGTGACAGCAACGGATGCACGCCGTCCTCTATCACCACGGCGTTCCCCAACGCCGCGATCTGCTCAACCGGGCAAGCCGCGAGTGGCTCGCCCGCGTCCATCTTCCTGACGCAGCGCGTGAGCAGCTCGAGATCGCGTTGCACGTGATCGACGCGATCGAGCAACGACTGGTGCCGTTTGATCGCGAGTTGCAGCAGATCGCGAGATCACAGCCCGGCTGCCGCACCCTGATGCACGAGATCTATGGTGTTGGCGCGTTGACGTCGGTCACGATCCTCGCCGAGCTGGGCGACGTCCGCCGGTTCCAGAACTCCCGGGACGTGGTCCGCTACGGCGGGATGGACATCACCGTCTACCAATCCGACGATCACCGCGCCCCCGGGCATCTCTCCCGCCAGGGGCCACCCGCCCTGCGCTGGGCGCTCTATGAGGCCGCGCAACACGCCCGGTTCCCCGCCAGCCCTGACCGCGCGTACTACGAGCAGCTCGCCGCTCGGATCGGCGGCAACCGCGCGTGCCTTGCGCTCGTGCGCAAGCTGCTCAAACGCTGCTACCACCTCCTCAAAGACCTCGGCGACCAGGCGCTCGCGCCAGTCGCCTGAACCCCTGTCACGCGGCAAGCCCGAGAACACCCGATGACCCGCGGTCAGCTCCCGGCAAGATTGCTGCCGACCCGCCACCACGGCGGCGGGGACGGCCCAGAAAGAATGAGCGGCCGCACCACCATCTGCCGGAACACCCCATCACACATCATGCCGCCGGCCCGGAGCCAACCCGGGTCGAGTGCCGAAGTAAGCCTGGGCGTCCGCGGACACGACGTGACCCTCCACCGCGCGCACGCCCCTCCGCCGCCACGTCACCCCTCACCGACAACGAATTCCCCAAGACGCCTTGACGCACGGGCCGGGACAAGTAAGCAATCGCCGATGACGACGACTGTCCGGGCCGGAATGCAGCAGCGGGTCGCCGAAGGCGTACTGGTGGATCACGCCTCAGCGATCGCGGCGCTCGTGCGGACGCATTGCGCCGCGACCAGTAGCGAAGCTTTGCTCAAGCTCGGTCGACAGCCTGGGCCAGCGGGGCGTACTCGCAGAAGACCGCATCCACTTGTGATTGCGCCAGTGTCGCCGCCGCCGCGAGGCTCGTGGTGCAACCGCCAGCGAGCTCGCGGCCGGGCGGGGCCGGCGCTCAGCCGCGCTCGCCGACGTCCACGTACTCGCGGTCGAGCGCGCCTGTGTACAGCTGAAGCGGCCTGAACGTCGTCTGCTCGGGGTCTTTGACCATCTCGACCCACTGGGCGATCCATCCGGCGCTGCGGGCGAGCGCGAACATCACCGGGAACATTGGCGGTGCGATGCCGAGCGCCTCGTATGTGAGGCCGGAGTACAGATCGAGGTTCGGGTACAGCCGGCGGGAGGTGAAGTACTCGTCGTCCAGCACTTGCTGTTCGAGCTCGTCGGCGATCGCGAACAACGGGTCGGGCCGGCGGTGCTCGTAGAGCTGCTCGAGCTGCCGGCGGAGCACACGTGCCCTCGGGTCGTAGGTGTTGTAGACCCAATGGCCGAAGCCCAGCAGCCGTTCGTGCGCTGACTTGACGCGCGCGAGGAACTCGGGTACGTGGCTGGGCGATCCGATCTCCCTCAGCATCGTCAGCACGTCCTGGGCGGCTCCCCCGCGCATCGGCCCCGACAGCGCGGTGACACCGGCGGCGACGGCTGCGTATGGATTCACGTGCGTGGACCCGACCGCGCGCACGGCAGTCGTCGAAGCGTTCTGTTCGTGGTCGGCATGCAGCATCAGCAGCACGTCCAGCGCGCGTTCGACGACCGGGTCCGGGGTGTAGCGAAACTCGCTCATTCGGAACATCATCGACAGCAGGTTCCCCGTGTAGCTGAGGTGATCCTCGGGGTGCACGTACGGCAGCCCCTGCAGGTGGCGGTAGGAGAAGGCCGCCAGGGTCGGCAACTTCGCCAGCAGGCGAACCACCTGCCGCTCCCGGGCCTCCTCGTCGTACACCTGGTCGGCGTCGGTATAGAAACTGGAGAGCGCACCGACCGACGCGGCCACCATCGCGATCGGGCGCGCGTCATACCTGAATCCCTTGATGAAGCCCTTGACGTTCTCGTGGACGAAGTTGCGGGTGCCGATCTCGTGCAGCCATGACTCGTACTGCGCCGCGGTCGGCAACTCCCCGTTGATCAGCAGATACGCCAGCTCGAGGAAGTTCGAGCGCTCGCACAGCGCCTCGATCCGGTAGCCGCGGTGCTGGAGGATACCGGCCTCCCCATCGATGTGGGTGATCGCGCTGCGACACACGGCCGTGCTCGAAAGGCCCGGGTCGTATAGCGCGAGCCCACCCGCCTGCCGTCCGAGCTCCGAGCTGCGGACCGCGCCGTCGTCGATCGGCAACTCGAACGGCTCCCCCGTGCGGTTGTCGATCACGGTCAGTGTGCTCCGGCTCGCCAATCCATCGGCCCTCTTGCCCGGTTGGTGCTCCCCCTGGCCAATCTTGCCCGCACTCATGCGCCGCTCCGCTCGCCGTTGGTCATGTCACGCCCCTGACGATCGCACACCTGGCCTTCAGACCGCGTGCAAACACGGGCGATCCGCACAAACGTTCTGTGAAGGACATACCGCAGCGCGCTGCGCCAGCCGCGATGAGTCCCACACCTCGTTGGCCACCTCGACAACAAGTCCAGGCTTGTCCCCCACATCCGAGCAGCGCGGCCGCGAGACCACGGCGCCCGCCATTGGTGATCCGCCACGGATCCCTGGCCCACACCGGGCTGTCAGCTAGTCACTCTCTTCGGCCAGCGCCCCTCGGCCGGTCGCCCGCGCGGTGATGACCACGCCGTCGCTTGGGTAGACGATCGACTCGTGCTGGTCATCCCACCGAACACGATAGTGCTGGTGGCCCGCGCTGCCCAGCAGCTCGACTACCTTCCCGCGCCGCGACGGCCAACCATGCAGTCCGCGCGCTTCAATCTGATCCCCCACCCCCGCCGTGCCGGTCATCCGCGCATTTCTCATGCCCTCATCTCCGAGGTCGTCGAATCCTTCTTTTCTAACTCGTTCCCGGCGCGCGGCGCAACGGTGCGATCGTCTGACCCCCCTCGGGGATATCTACTGAAGGCCGAGAACGCGATTCGAAACAGATCAGGCGACGGTGCTGGGGGTGCGACTGGGACCGACGTTCTACACCGGGGGCCCGGTTCGGGCGAGGGTCTCTACCGGTGCAGAGCGTCCTTGAGGTGCCCCCAGCGCTCGCGCAGCCGGCCGCGGGCTTGATCGGCGCGGCCCTGCCTCGCCTGACGACGATTGCCCGTCAGCGCGCCGATCGCCTCCTTGAGCCGCCCTTGGGCTTGCTGGCTCGCGCCCTTCGTTCGCTCCTGGCTTCCGCTTTTGGCCATGTCGGCCTCCTCGATCAAGTGCTCGCGTTAGGACGGATCCTCGGCTAGGCACGCCCAATCGTAGTTCGCGCCGGTCCAGACCGCAGCTACCCGATCCACGCAAGGTGATGGTCGGTCCGACAAGCGCGAGCGTGAGCGCCTTCGACCGGGGAGCGGGCCCTCACCCGCGATCGTCGACAGGGTCGATTCTCTACCGTCGATCAACTCCCTTCCACTCGCCCCGGGAGAATGGGGCGCGGAATTCTGTCGATGGCGCTCGCTGAAACCCAACAACTGCGGGTGCTCAAGCGACTACGGAGCGCCAGCCAGCAGCCGATGACGCTCGACCAGCTGCGCGCTGGCGGAATCGACTTCCCCGCCGTCGTCACCGGCGAGCTCGAACTCAACGGGTTACGAGCACGGCCAGCAGATCGGCGTGCGCCTGCTGGAGACCGAAGCCCCTGATCCACCGTTGGTAGCCGGACGCGCCCTCACAGCGCTCGCAGGAGGTTGGTTTGCGAACGCGCTGCGGACGGCCTCGGCATCTGAGTTGTGCTGATTGGCCGCTTCCGCTAAACCTGGGAGCGGAACTGCTCGACGGCCGCGACACCGCATTCGAGATGGACGAAGACGAGACGTATCGCGGCGGCCGCCGCCGGACGCCGCCAAGAGTACTGCCCTTCGTCCGATCCGGAAGCCTCGAGCCGCCCCGAATGGGCAATATGTCGGCTCCCGGCTTGGCCGCACGGGGGCACACTGACTGCTCGCCGACGTGACGATCTCAGCAAGCGCCAGCGCGTCACGAAGTGCCGCTTGGCCCCGGCGTAGCGGAACGTCCGCAGAGGGCACCCCGGCGGACTGGCGGATGTCGTCCAAAGCGAGCACGTCGTCGGGCTGCGACCTAGCTACCGGAACGCCTGGCAGAGCACCACTCTCGGCGCCGCCGCCAGCGACGCTGTCGAGATTGCTCAAAGCCAGTGGTCTCGATCCCTGGTGATCGAGACAATCGGCCCGTCAGGGCAGAGCGGTCGTGTAGTCGAGCCCGACCGGGCCGTTGCAGGCTGCTGGCGCGTAACTCAAGGGACATGTAGCTCTGCCTCGGGTCCCTCGCGCTTCATGGGCCGGTGTTCCGCGCGGCCGTGCTCCCGCCGCGTCCGTAGAATGGCTCAGCGAGCCGGTTAGGGGACACTGGCGCTTGTGTCTCCCATGGCCTGATTGCGATCGCTTTGGCGCAAGCTTCCGACACGCTCGAGTTGATCAGCCTTCGGCGTCGCTACGGCGATGTCGTCGCGCTTGATGGGCTTTCGTTCGCTGTGCCGCCTGGCCAGGTATTTGGCTTTCTGGGGCCTAACGGGGCTGGCAAGACAACGGCGATGCGGGCGGTGTTCGGGCTGGTGGCGCTCGATGGCGGTGAGGTGCGCTGGCGTGGTAGCCCGATCGGCGAGCGTGAGCGACGCAGGTTTGGCTACATGCCCGAGGAGCGCGGTCTATACCCCGGGATGCAGATCTTCGACCAGCTCGTTTTCCTCGGCCGGCTTCATGGTCTGCAGGCAGGGCCTGCACGCGAGGCCGCGCTGCTCTGGACCGAGCGCCTCGGCCTTGCCGACCGCCGCGCGGACAAGCTCGAGGTGTTGTCGCACGGAAACCAGCAGCGGGTCCAGCTTGCCGCATGCCTGGTGCACTCGCCCGAGCTGCTGATCCTCGACGAGCCATTCGCGGGCCTCGATCCCTTGGCCGTAGACGCGTTCAGCGCGATCCTCGCCGAGCGGGCCTCGGCAGGGGCGACGGTTCTCTTTTCAAGCCACCAGCTCGATCTGGTCGAGCACCTGTGCGAGGCGGTCGCCATCGTCAATTGCGGGCGCTTGGTCATCGAGGGCCGCGTCGAACAGTTGGCGCGCTCCGGGCCGCCGCGGCTCCAGGTCAGGGTCGCCAGTGACCACGTGGGTGGGTGGGCGCGGGACGGCCTGCCTGGTGTCGAGAGCGTCGAGGTCGGCCCGGACGGGACCGCCACGCTGACGCTCTCTGCTGGCGCTGACGCGCAGGCGATTCTCGACGCAGCGCGGCGGGCCGGACCCCTTGCGCACTTCAGCTTCGCTCGCCGGCGCCTGTCCGACGTGTTCCGGGAGGCGGTCGGGCTCGCCGAGGTGCCCGCCGAGATGCGAATCCCCGCCAGCGCCCCGATTGCTCCTCCAGCGGAGGGCGCGCGACCGTGAACGCTGCCTGGTGGAGGGACACATGGCTGTTCGCCCGACGGGAGATCGACGAGCGCTCGCGCGCCCGGTCGTTTCGGATCACGACCGTGATCATGATCGTCGCGGTCGCCGCGGCCGTGGTGATTCCGGCGCTCATCAGCCATCACCACAAGGCCGAGAAGGTCGGCCTGCTTGGGGGGTCCCAGCCGACCCTGACGCAGGCGGCGATCGCGGCCGGGCGGGTGACCGGAAACCGGGTCCAGGTCGTCACCGTCGGGAGCCTCGGCACAGCCCGTGCGGAGCTACGCTCCGGAGCGCTGGCGGCGGTGATCGTCGACGGTCGCGAAGTGCTGATCAAGCAGCAGCCGGTGAGCGGCACGAGCTCGTCGACAGCGACATTCTCAGGTGCACTCGCCCAGCTCGTGGGCGTGGCGCAGAGGCTGCCCGCCGGCGCGTCACAGTCGGCGCTCACGAACGGGATCGCGATTCCGATCCGCGGCGTCGAGCCGGCACCCAGGAGCCTTGCGAACAGGTTCACTGGCCTGGGGGTGGACCTCTTGATCTACCTCGTGATCTTCTTCTACGGGATGGCGATCACCCAGTCCGTGGGCGAGGAGAAGACGAGCCGCGTAGTCGAGGTGCTGCTCGCGACGGTGCGACCGACGCAACTCCTGACGGGAAAGGTGATCGGCTTCGCCGGGCTCGCGTTCGCCCAAATGCTCGCGCTCGGCCTGACGTTCGTGGTGTGCGGGGTTGCCGTCGGCTCGCACGCACTCCGGGGCACCGCCGGCGCCGTCGCCCTGATCGGCGCGCTCTGGCTAATCCTCGGCTATGCGCTCTACTGCTCAGCGTTCGCCGCTGCCGGCGCGATGATCACCCGCCAATCCGACGCGGGCTATGCCGCCTTACCGCTGTTGATCCCGCTGATCGCCGCTTACTCGCTCTCCAGCAGTGTGCTGTTCAACGGCGCCAACCCCTTCTACCACGTGCTGGCGTTCATTCCGTGGACAGCGCCGGTGGCGATGCCAACGCTATTCGCCATCGGTGCTGCGCCCGCCTGGCAGATGATCCTGTCCGCCGTCCTCTGCGTGCTCGCGACGATCGCAACAGCCCGGCTCGCCGGCCTGATCTACCAGCGTTCCGTTATGCGAACCGGCGCCCGCGTCAAGCTCCGCCAAGTCCTGCGCGCGAGCCAGACCTGAGCTGGAGATCGTGTGGACGGACAAAACCCTCTCGGCCTCCGCGCAGAAACCGGGGCGCTCACCGCCGCTTCGATCGAGAAGAAACGAGACTCCACTGACGCCAATACTCGAAGGCTCGGAGCGCGCGATCACGACGTCCTAGGCGTCGCCGCTCGACGCGCCCCAGTCGTCGGTAGCCGCGTCGCTAGCGCACCCCGGGAAGCCTGCGCATGACGCGCAGCGACTGGGTCATGAGGCGCACCCACAGCTTGTCGCTCATCGCCGGCGGCGGCGCGAGCGGAAGCAGCCGCTGGACAGAGATCGTCTGTTCCTCGGTGTACTTCTGGATGCCGGAGCGCCCGTGGCGGCGACCTAGACCCGACTGCTTGAAGCCACCCATCGGCGCGTCGACGGACGCCCACGTCGCGGCGTAGCCTTCGTTGACGTTCACCGTGCCTGCCTGCAACCGAGTAGCGAGTACGCGTCCGCGCGCGGCGTCCTTGGTCCAAACGCTGAAGTTCAACCCGTAGACGCTCTGGTTGGCTCGCTCAACGACCTCGTCCTCCGTGGCGAAGGTTGAGATCGCGACGACCGGCCCGAACGTCTCGTCGGCGAACAGCGACATGTCGTCCCGGACGTCCTGCAGGAGCGTCGGCGCGTAGAAGTGCGGGCCCAGATCGGGGCGCGGACGGCCACCGGTGAGCACGCGCGCGCCCTTCGCGATGGCATCCTCGACATGGCCACGCACGACGTCGAAGTGCTCGGCCGAGATGAGCGAGCCCATGTCGGGGCCGTAATCCAGCTCGGCTCCCAGCCGCATCTTGCCCGTGTGCTCGACGAGACGCCGGACGTACTCGTCGGCGATCGACTCGTGCACGTACAAGCGCTCGATCGCGATGCACAGCTGGCCGGCGTTGGAGAACAGCGCGCGGTCGGCGCCCGTGACCGCCTTGCCGATGTCGGAGTCCTCGAGCACGATCATCGCGTTCTTGCCGCCCAGCTCCATCGAGCACCCGATCAGACGGTCGGCGGCCTGGCGCGCGACAGTCCGGCCCGTGTGCGTGCTACCCGTGAACATGACGTAGTCGACGCGGTCGATGAGGTGCGGCCCCAGCTTGGCCCCCGACCCCGTGACCACCTGGATCAGACCGCGCGGCATCCCCGCGTCCTCGAGCAACTCCATCCCCCATAGCGCACTGTAGGGCGTATGGCCATCGGGCTTAATCACCACTCCGTTGCCGGCGATCAGCGCCGGGATCGCGTCGCTGATGCCAAGCGTGAGCGGGTAGTTCCAGGGCGCGATGATCGCCACAACGCCGAGCGGATGGCGGTACTCCCAGGTCGCCGTCAGCAGCGGCAGCGCCCCGCGACGCCGTCGCGGACGCAAGTACCGCGAGGCAGTGTTGGCGTAATAGCGCGAGACGATCGCGACGTCCAGCACCTCCTCCGACGCGTGACGACGCGCCTTGCCCGTCTCCAGCTGGATCAGGTCAAGCACCTCCTCCTGACGGGCGAGCACGAGATCGTGGAAGCGCAGCAGGATCGCCGCGCGCCGATCCAGCGGCGTGCTCGCCCACCGCGCCTGCGCGGCGCGCGCTTCGAGCACCGCGTGCTCCACGTCCACCTTCTCGCAGCGCGCCACTCGCCCGAGCGTCTCACCGGTGAAAGGCTTCTCCACGTCCATCGGCTCGCGCGGCCCGACCGCGGTCACACGGGCCGCCAGCGCTTCCAGCCGCGCGCGATCGATGCGCGCCGAGCCCGTCGGAGGTAATACGGCGGAACCGGCGGCGGGCGGAGTGGCGGTCGACATAGCGTTCCTCGCGTCTCAGTGGACTACCTGCCAAGCGTAGCGATGCACACGATCGCGCGGGTCCGGCCGACCGGCGAGGGCCACGACGATCCGGATGCCGGCCTTCGCATCGCCGACCGACCTCGTCGTGCGGCGCCTCCGCCCGCCAACCGTTGTGCCGGGTGAGGCGTGACCTACCAGATGTATGGGCGCGTCGCGGACTCGACCTGCCCTACACCCGCGCCGTTCTTGTCAAACCCCGCGACGCACATCCCGCCGCCGCAGCCAGGCGAGCGGCACTCGCCGAAGCGCTTGCCGGCATCCAGATCAGCCCCCGCGTCAGCAAGGGCGCTGTCGCTCCCGCGGACGAGCAGGCGTCGTGCGCTGACATGACCTGCGAGATGGACGACGGGCGCGAGCGCAGGGCATTTGACTGCTGCTCCAAGAGGATGCCGAACCTCGCGGTCCATTAAGTACCGCGTCGACATCCAAGCAGGACCGAACCAGCTTCCGCGTCCAGCCCTGCCCCTCGCCACCAGGAGGGCGCGCCGCGATCGAGGGTGACGCCCCATGACCGCTGTAAATTCGCTGGCGGTTCAGGTTCCCGTGGTTGAGTCTAGGCGGCGGTCACCTCCTCGTCGAGCGTGTCGGGGTCGGCTTGCTGGTACTTGATTCGGTAGAGGTGCTGGCGGTCGAGTTCGGTGAAGTGCACGCGCGTTTGCAGGCGGTCTCAGCCTGTACGACTACTGGGCTCGAGCGCAGGCAGAGCATCCGATTCTCGACGACTTCGAGATCGAGCCCTACTACCTGTTGCAGGTGATCGCGTTGCGGCTTGGGCCGACGTGCAAGCGCAGCATCGTGCTTCGCCTCCCAGCGGAGGCGATCGAGCACGAATGGACAGGTGCCGTTGCCGACATGGCCGCGGGATTGAAGCTGCTGCGCGACCAATGCGGCGTTCTGGTCTCGAAATGGCTGCCGTACCGACCGATGCTCATTCCCCTGGCGGTCGCTTGGCGAGACGTAGCAGCGGGACCGCCGCTCGGCGTTCGATGCGACAGTTTCGTGCTCGACGCATGAGACGCCTGCTCCGGATTGACGGAGTGGCCTCTTTGGCGGTCTCCGTCGAAGTCGGACGGCTCGCTCCGGCTGCTCTCGAGTGATCCGCGTCTCAGCCGGTTATGTCTCGATGATGTTGAACCCGAGGTCAAACGTGTCGAGCATCGACAGAAAGGCCTGGAGCGGCTCAGGGTCGGGCTCGACCTAGATGTCCCCGCTCGTTATCGCGTCGGGGAGCGCGATCGCGCGTCCGGCACGCCAGAGCGCGTCGCGCGTCAGTGTCACGGTCATGTCCGTCACGGTCATGTCCGGCTGGGAGTCGAGGCGATCGAGTGGGGCTTTAGTACCTGAGGAGTGCGACGATGCCGCCCGCGTCGCGCAGGGCCTGCGAAGCGGTGCTCGCGAGTGCCGTGACCTGCGCCCCGGTAGCGATGGCAGTCTCGACCGCTCGCTCTCCGATCATGCTGGCGGGGCCACCGATCGTCGGGGGAATCGTGGCGGAGGCGGCGGAGAAGTCGTTTTCCGGGTCGAGCACCAGGTGAGAGACCCTCCCCTCGGCGAGCGCGTTCAGTGTGTCCTGCACCCCGAGCGTTGCCGGACCGTCGGCCTGGGCGCGCTCGCGGGCGAGCTCGACGAGAGCGGTCGTCCGCCGGAGCCACGCGTCGGCGATCAGAGGCTCGAGGGCATCTGCGATCGCCGACGGCTCCTCGCTGACGAGATCGAGGTCGCTCTCGGCGATCACCCGCTCGCTGAGCTCTATCGGCAGCGCCTCGCGGAAACGGGACGCCACCTGCGTCTCGCAGACGAGAACGATGCGCTCCCAGCCAAGGTCGTGCAGCCGCTTCGCCGTCTGCGTCACTGCGGTCTCGAAGAGGTGCTGGCGCTGTGCGTCGACCCGCGCTTCGTAGCGCTCCTTCTGGGAAACGATCTGCCTGCCCCGAGCTGGGCCTCCGCCCGCCGAGCCACCGAACCGCCGCCAGTCGCCGAGGGTCAGCTCGAAGGTCGAGTTCTCCGGTTCGGTTGCCTCGGCCTGCTCGATCTGCAGCAGCCGCACGAGATCGCCGCTCGCGAGGATCACGCCGGTCACCGCGCCGCGGTCGGCGATGTCAACCAGCGGAGAGACAAAGGGTCTGTTGTCGCCAACGACCGCGTCGCCGCGCAGCGGAAGTTGGAGACTGAAGCGCTGGGACGGCCCGCCGTCGACGTCGAGGAACAGAGCGACGCTCCGGGCTCGCTCGGCGGGGTCCATATCAACGAGCTCCTCTTCGATGCGCTTGCGCAGCGTGCGGAACGCGAGTCGATCGTCGCGGTCATTCCCCGCTTCCAGCCGCTCCGCCAGGATGCTGAGCCCGTCGCGCAGCGCGATGTGCCACGCGGGGCTGCTGCTGGTGTTCGCCGGGTCCCGCGGGTCCGTTCTCGCATAGACGCTGACGACAAGTCGTCCCGGCTGTGCGGTGGCCAGACTCTGCAAGGTATCGCGCGTGAGCATGCCGGGAGTGTATGCCGTGGCCGCCCGCCCTCTCCGCGGGTGCGCGCCAGTGGCGCGCCAGTCGTCGAATGACAGAGGGATCGAGATGGTCCCCAAGACTCAAGATCGCGGGCCGCGGGCGAATGTCCGTTGCGATACATCGAGCGGGCCTCCGGGGCAACCTCACCCAGCGCGGCGCCGACCTGTTGGCGGATCTCGGCCTCCAGGAGCTCGCGCGCGGCAGCCCGACCGCTTAATGCAGACAGTCCTCAAGCCGCGCTTGCGGCACTTGCGCGACGACGTCAGCACCCGTCATCCTCTCCTCGAACCACTACCCGGCGCCTCGCTACACCACTTCTACCGACACGACCTTTCTGACGGCGTTTGGGTCACGGATCTGCCCGTGAAAGGTCGACCCGCCCCCGGGGTATGTTGCAGACCGCGAGAACAGCTGGAAGCTAGCGGGTGCGTGCGTCGCGCCCGGCGCATGCGACCGGCTCGTCTCGGGAGGAATAAGACGCCAGGCTTGGGTCTTACGACCGGGGCTGCGGCGGGGGATGACCGGAGAGTTCTGGCACGGCCATCTGCTCCGCACCAGTCATTTTGCAGAGCTGCGTCGAGCAGGTGACTCAGGTCGAATGCGCCGTCTGTCCGCCACCCGCGACCGCGTCAGGAATGTGCCGGTGCCATCGCCCGCAGACAGCTCGGTTCAGCCGGCCGTGAAACCCACGATGCGCCGATGACGGGTTTTGGTGCTGAGTTCGTGACGGTGGTTGAGGTTGCCGCGATCCTGTGTGGATGAGTCGGATCTACTCGAGCGCCGTCCGCGGGGCTCGAGACCTCGGTGATTCGGCGGCCGCTACGGGGCACAGCTTGGGCGTTAGGGGACCATGGGGGCTAGGAATCGCACGTCTGAGCGTCATAACATTGTGTACAGCAAGAGTTCTCAGGAACCTGACGTGCACGTGACCGATCGGTTGTGGAAGCCGGGCTCGACTTCAGAACCCGGTTAACTTGGCTCGCTAATTCCGCGTTATCGCTCAGTCGTTTTGGGGGTCGTCGCCATGCGACCCAGCTGACGATCGCGTTGGTGGCGAGCAGTCGTCGGCACGCGCGGCGCCTGATGACTCCTGCGTCGCCATAGGACTTGTACGGTCTGAGGGCTCCAGATCGCGAAAGCACTCGTCCGCGAGAGGCGCGCGTCCGCGCGACTCAGGCCTCTCCTCGCCGGCCGCGATACACCTCTCCCGCGAGCGAGGGAGGATTGTGTGCGGAGGCCGAAGTGAGCAGGATCGACGTGGCTGCTCCACGCCTGAAGGAGCCACCGCGACGTCGTGACTGCTCCGCCAGCAGCGACGGCTTGATGCTCGGCTACGGAACTGCTGCTCTTGTGCTTGCAACGCTCGGGATCTCGGCTAGCGCCGGAGGCGACAGGCCGACCTGCAGCCGGACACTGCATCGTCCCGGCAGACGGGAGCTGTGCCGGCGGTAGCCGGCGCGGCTGGTCGCGTTCCGAAGCGGGTGTGTCGTCCGAGCATGAGTCGCTTCTGCTTCTCGTGAGAGCAGGCGTGACGGTCGTTGCTTCTGCATCAACCCGAGGGTCTGGCTCAGACGGGTGGCGCGCTCACGGCGCGCCGCCAGGAAGTGGGGCTCGGGCGGGTAGTCGCGCTTGCCACTCGAGCTCTCGATCTGCAGCTCGATCAGCCGGTTCATCTTGACCGCGTACTCCATCAGGAGCTCTTTAACGATCGGCTCGACGAGCCGGTTGACGATTAGCTTCGAGGCCTCGTCGCTCGCGGATGCCGTGTGACCCGAACGGTCCGCGCCATACGCATCCGTCAGGAGCCCCTCCATTCCGCGTCTTGTCCGAAACCGCCAGATCACCCCCGGGTTGTCAAGACCCCCGTGCCGGCACGGCGAGCCACCTGCCCATGGCCCACCATAAGAAGGACCGGAGAGAATCCCACCCGCTCCGGACCGATCGCCCCAAAGCAATCAAGTGGCCAGGAGGAACGTCACAAGCGCGCCGTCGCACAGACGCTGAACTGGCACAGGAGGCCGCCGCCTGCGAGGCGGTCAGCGACGCGCTCGAGTGGCTCGGCACCGTCGAGGGGGTCGATGGAGCTCCAAGTCCAGACTGGCTGCGGACGCGGGCGTCCTGGCGCCTCCTGCTTGCTGAACGGCGATAGGCTCAGATGATCGACGACGACACGATTCGCAAACTGGTCACGCGCCTGTCGAGGCAAGATCAAAGCGGCGGGAGGGTGATCGAGCGTGCCGCGATCCTCGCTGAGGGTGCCGACTCCCAATCGATCTTGGCCTGGATCCTCGCCCACGACGGGCAACCCGAGGCGCCGGCTCCTGCCTTCGCCCGAGGTGGCCTGCACAGCGGGCGCCTCAATGGCAGAGGTGAATGCACGCCTCCGCGCCGCGGCGGTACGTGCTGCCGCCGGCCGCGCTGTCCTGAGCGGGGGCCAAGCCGGAGAGCTCGATCGAGCTGGCCGTCCAGACGATGGTGCCCAGCTATTTCTTGGCGGGCTCGAAATAGGGGTTGGTCCCGGAGGCGTGGTCGGTGACGTCGACGACTTGGGTGATCTCGGGCACCGCCTGGGTGATGGCCACCTCAATCCCCTGGCTGAGGGTGACTGTGGCCATGCCGCAGCCCTGGCATCCGCCGCCTAGGCGTAGGTAGGCCGTGGCGCCTTCGACGGCGGCGAGCTCGGCGTGCCCGCCGTGGCTGGCAATGCTCGGGTTGATGTCGCGGTCGAGCACGGCCATTACGCGACGCGCGATGTCGGTGTCACGCCCGCCTGTGGGCGACGGCCGCGGCGGACCCGGCGGCGGGCCGGGGCGCCCGGCTCCTGGGCTCATCGGGAGGGTCGGAAGGGCGAGGGGCGGAGGCGCCGGCTTGTTCGGGTTGACGACCACGAACCCGCCGCCGAGCCGGTTCTCGCGCCAGTCGATCGTGGCTCCGCGCAGCTTGGCGGCGCTGTCGTCGGCCACCACGATGGCGAGATCCCCCTCGTGTTGCACGGTGTCGCTGGCACGGATCTGAGCCTGCGGCTCGAGCGATATGGCGCAGACGTACTCGCCCTTGGCCTCGCCGGCGATCTGCACGGACAGCACGCGATCGCTCGGGTTGGGTGCGGCGGCGCGGAAGTCGCGCACGCGCTCGAGGGCCGATGCCGTGATGGCGAGTAACGGTGGGGCTGGGTCGGCCACCAGTCTACGATAGCGCCGTGGAGCGCCTGCTCCTGATCCTGCCGTCGGCCACCTACCGGGCGCCGGACTTCCTGACGGCGGCGCGAGAGCTCGGCGTCGCGGTGACGGTGGCGTCTGAGCGCCGGGCGGCGATGTCGGCGGCGATGGGCGAACGTGCGCTCACCCTCCGGCTGTCGGACCCGGCAGTGGCGGCCGAGGAGATCGCGGAGCGTGCCAGGGAGACCCCGTTCGCTGCGGTCGTGGGCGTCGATGACCAGGGCGTGATGGCCGCCGCGCTGGCCGCCGAGCGCCTCGGGCTGCCCCACAACCCGCCGGGAGCCGTCGCCCGCACGCGCGACAAGGCGGCGATGCGCCGGGCGCTCGCGGAGGCCGGCGTTCCGCAGCCGCGCTTCGCCTTGCTGGCCTCCGGAGCCGACGCCGCGGCCGTGGCGCGCGAGGTGGGCCTTCCCTGCGTGGTCAAGCCGCTCGGGTTGTCGGGCAGCCGCGGGGTGATCCGGGCGGATGACGACGAGCAGGCGCGCTTGACCGCCGAGCGCGTCCGGGGCATTCTCGCCGCCGCTCAGGAGCCGCCCGGCGCTCCGCTGCTGCTGGAGAGCTACCTGCCCGGCACGGAGGTGGCGATCGAGGGGCTCCTGCGGGCAGGTTGTCTGGAGGTGCTGGCGATCTTCGACAAGCCCGACCCGCTCGAGGGGCCGTACTTCGAGGAAACGCTGTACGTGACGCCATCGCGGCTGGCGACCAGCGTCCTGGCCGAGGTGGAAGCGGTCACTGCACGGGCGGCGCGGGCGCTGGGGCTGCGGGAGGGACCGGTCCACGCCGAGCTGCGGGTGGACGGCGAGCGGGTGAGCGTGCTCGAGCTAGCGGCCCGGTCGATCGGCGGCCTGTGCTCGCGCGCGCTGCGGTTCGGCGCCGGCGTCAGCCTGGAGCAGGTGATCCTCCGCCACGCCTTGGGCCTCGAGCTCGAGGACCTGGCGCGGGAGTCGACGGCGTCTGGCGTGATGATGATCCCGATCCCCGAGGCTGGCGTGCTGCGCGCGGTCGAGGGGCAGGAGGAGGCGCGGGCGGTGGAGGGCATCGGCGGGCTGGAGATCACGATCGCCCGCGGCCGCCCCGTCGTGCCGCTGCCCGACGGCGACCGCTACCTAGGCTTCATATTCGCGCGCGCGGCGAGCGCCGACGCGGTCGAGCGCTCCCTGCGCGCCGCGCACGGCCGCCTGCGGATCCGGATCGAGCCGCACGCGCCCGAGCCGGTCGACGCGCGCTAGCGTGGGTCCACCCGTGCGCGTCCTGTTGATCTCCACCTACGAGCTGGGCCACCAGCCGTTGCACGTCGCCTCGCCGGCGGCCGCGGTGCGCCGCGCCGGGCACGAGGTCCGCTGCCTGGATCTCAGCGTGCAGCCATGGGACCCCGGCGCGGTTCAGTGGGCGCAGGCGGTCGGCTTCTCGGTGCCGATGCACACCGCGATGCGCCTCGCGCTCAGCGCCGGCCGGCGAGTGCGCCGCGAGCACCCCGGGCTGCCGATCTGCTTCTACGGGCTCTACGCCACGGTCAGCCGCGAGCTGGTAGAGGGTGAGCTTGCCGCGCGCGCGATCGCCGGCGAGTACGAGCCGGCGCTCACGGCCTGGGTGGACGAGCTGGCGTCCCCGTGGGTGCCCGTCCCGCCCGCCGGACGGCCCATCATCCACCTGCAGCGCGGCACCTTCGACCCGCCGGCGCGCGAGCTGCTCCCCGGACTCGAGCGCTACGCCCGCCTGGCGGTGGGCGGGGAGGAGCGGCTGGCCGGGTATGTGGAGGCCAGCCATGGGTGCGTGCATCGCTGCCGGCATTGCCCTGTCCCCGCCGTCTACGACGGGCGCATCCGCGTCGTGCAAGCCGAGACCGTCCTGTGCGACGTCGAACGCCTGGCAGGCATGGGCGCGCGCCATATCACGTTCGGCGACCCCGACTTCCTTAACGGCTGGCGCCACTCTCTAGCGATCGTGCGCGCGCTGCATGAGCGCTACCCGGAGCTGACGTTCGACTGCACGACGAAAGTGGAGCACGTGCTCGAGCACGCCGGGGTGTGGGAGCAGATGGCCGCCTCGGGTTGTCTGTTCGTCGTCTGCGCGCTGGAGAGCGTCAACGACGAGATCCTCGCGCGCCTCCAGAAGGGCCACACGACCGCCGAGGCGGTGCTCGCCCTCGACCTGCTGCGCGAGCATGGAATCGAGATGCGGCCCTCGTTTATGCCCTTCACCCCGTGGACGACCCCGCGTGACGTGCTGGAGATCGTCGACTTCGTCGCCGCGCACGACCTGGTGCCCAACGTCGACCAGGTGCAGTACACGATCCGGCTGCTCGTGCCGGAGGGCTCGCTGCTGCTGGAACGCAAGGACCTGCGCGAGCACCTCGGCCCCTACCAAGCCGAACGACTCAGCTACCCGTGGCGGTCGGCGGAACCGGCAGCCGACCGGCTGCAAAGCCGCCTCAGCGCGCTGGTCGAGCAGAGCACCGCCGCGCATGAGGCGACGGGCCTGACGTTCGCGCGCATCCGCGCGGCGGTGCGCGAGGCGACCGGCGAGGCGGGCGGCCCCGAGCCGGAGGCCATCCCCATAGGATCGACCGAGGGGAGGCCACGGCTCACCGAGCCGTGGTTCTGTTGAGCGGAGCCCACCGAGGACCAGTTCGGTCCTCTCACAGAGTGAGGACATGCCCGGAGCGGCCGTCTCACATAAGGGACGCGAGCGGCGCCGGCGATCACTGCTGCTCCGGGGCGCTGATCTAGCAGTCTGCCGCCGGCTACTCGAGCCTCGAGTCGCTACTGCTTTTCGCCGGCGGAGCGGCAGTCCACGAGCACGCCCGGCATGGTGCCGCTCGCCGGGAGACCAGAAGTCTCGTAACGCCGATCGAGTTCTCCGGACACGACTCGTTTGGAACGAGCTCATCAACCCCGGCCAAGGCGTCGCAGACTTCCGCACGGTCCCGGTGAGGCAGGCGCCCGAGGTCACTGAGATCCGCGCCAGGGGTTAGCAGGCATCTGTGGTTCAGCAAGCACGCGAGCGGAAGTCTTGCTGCAGGCGTCCCGCCTGCCGCGCACCGGCGCAAAGCAGCCATCGGGTGGGCAGCCGACAGGTCTTCTGCACTGCTCCTCCCGGACAGCTGGGGCCACGCCGATGCGACGCTCGGCGTGGCTGCTCCGTCGCGACGGGCGCGACCGAGATCGCCAGATCTGGCGGCGGGTCGATGCCGACGCTGTCCTTTCGAGGAACTCCAGGTTGACCGGCGCCGTCGGTCGCCGACGGTTGGCGCCGACCAATGTCGGGGTAGGATCCAGCCGAGACGATGACCGGGGGCATGCCGAGCGAGACGACCGCGACAAAGGCCGGAGCCAAGGGCGCCACGAAGGTCGCACGCAACCGCACTCCCCGGTGGGCGGCCAAGCCAGCCGCCAAGGCCACCTGGTTCGTCGGCAAGAAGGTCGCCAAGCGCAAGGCCCGGAAGCACGCCCGCCGCTACGGCGACGCTGCCCGCACGGCCTGGTCGGCCGCGCTCATCTACGGGCCGATGGCCGCGGAGGTGCTCGGAGTGGTCGAGCGGCCCAAGCCCCGGCGGCGGTTCCCGGCCTTCCTGGCCGGGATAGTGGTCGGTGGCGGCCTCATGTACCTCGCGGGCCGCGACCGGACCGCTTAGGGTCCGCACGCGAAACGGACACGACCCACCTCGCGCGACGCGGCATCTGCGTCTGGCCGTGTTGACTGCGGCCCGAGCGGAGAGAGGCCCCGCCATCTCGCCCGCGTGCCGACTGCCACGGCCCGGACGATCCCTCTTGATCACGCGCCGCCACCTGGCGTGTGATTGCCTTCGCCCAATCTCGAGAGTCCGCCGACGCGAGTGCGGACGATCGCATCCGTTCTCCACACCGCGGGACTCGGGCCATCGCGTTGGCGACCCCTCGATCGTGCCGCTCGCCGGCGGCCGACGAGCGCCTTGCCACGGTTCCGATAGTCGTGTCGACTGCGTGGTCGTGACTGTCGGTGACCACCGAGCTGTGTGCTCCCCACAACCGGCGGCTGCTGACAGACGACCGCCGGCTCGCCGGCGCCTGACTTCGCTGAACGGACGCAGCGCGGCCTGGCGGCGTGGCTTCGGAGAATCCACAGAAGCGTGGACCGGAAGCGGCCCCATCACTTCAGAGCACGCGGAGACGTGCGTCGCGGCGGGATCCGGTCGCCAGCTGCGCCGCGAGGGTCGGGGCGGGAGACGGGCGACTCGGGCGAGGCGTTTCGGCGTACTGAGGTGCCTGGACGTCCCGCCTGTGACATCCACAGAGCCTGCGCCAGGGCAGGGCGCGGGGCTCGCGCTCGCCAACCTGCGCCGCTCACGGCGCGGATGATGGGCCACGGCTTGGGCCTGGCAGCGCAACACTACGCAGAGCGAGATGGACTCGAAGGAGCAGCGCTCTGCCCTGCGGGCGGCGGTATACCGTGGTGACGGACCGGCTGTCGTCGACGTGCTCCGCGGCGTTGGCGCCGACGATGATTCGCTGCAGCTGGCTGGCGACGGCCTCATCGCGGCCGTCATGCAGCGCGTGGACGGAGCCGCCGAGCTGGCTCGCGGACTCGTGGTCGGCCTCCGGCAGCGAGGCTGGGACGGGGATGATGAGCTGGCCGACCAGCTTGAGGCTCAGCTCGGCAGCGGACCGGCAGCGATGCTGCGCGCCTTGCCCGTCGACCTCGAGGAGCTGGCCGGCATTCTCGAAGGCGACCCCCTCAGCATCGGGGGCCGCATCGATATCACGACCGGTGAGGTCTGGTCGCAGCCGGCGATCGAATACGTCCTGGAGACCGGAGAGGAAGACGAGGACACCAGTGATGATCCCGAGCGGTGGCTGCCCGTCCACGGCGAGGGCTCACGCGAGGGCTACCGGGACATGGAGGTGTTCATCGCGTCCGTCGAGGATCCCGGCCGGGCCGAGCGCCTGGCTGTCGCGATCAAAGGCCGCGGCGCGTTTCGCCGCTTCAAGGACGAGCTTGCCCGCTGGCCCGGCGAGCTTGAGCGATGGCACGCACTCTCCGAGGAGCGCCAGCGCGGCCGCGCGCGATCATGGCTCGCGGCGGCCGGCTACCGCGTACTGCCGGTCGACCACCGCGATTCCTGAGAACGGGCCACCGGCGCGCTACCAGCCTAAACGAGGCACATCTCCAAGCCGCGCGGAGGGACGCCAGACACACGCTCGAGCGTGAGGCCGAGGGTATCCTTCAATCGCTTTTGTTCCATCGGGCATCGCGGGGCCTCCGAGCGCAAAGGCGACATTCCGCGTCCTGGCCGAGGGCGACCCCCACATCGACGCGACGTTCGCTTCCGCGGTGGGCTGCCCGCCGCCGCCGAGGTCGCTGACGCCGCCCCGGCCACCGCTCTCAGACCAGAGGGCCCGTGCTGCGCGAAGGTGCGGCGCTGCCCAGATTGTCCGACAGCAGTAGCCCGACCGCTGCAGACCCGGCTGCTGCTCTGCTGCTTGCAACACTCGGATGCCCCGCTAGCATCGGGCGCATCGCGCGCGGCCGTCGAGCGCTCGCGAGTGGCGTGCGCGCTATCCGCGCGAACGAGGGCTCTGCCGGCGCTGGCACACATCCCCCTCGCGACGCGACTGCGGGTGCGCGTTTGCGCGGGCCGACTCACTGTGGGCCGGTCGGGCTACTGCGTCGTGGTGGGGGAAGGAGAAGCCAGGCAGCGAGACCGTGCTGCTGGGCGATGACGTTTCTTGCTCGGGACTTGACCTGCGTCAGCCTCGCCGACCTCGCTGGAGACACCCGCGTGGCGTCGCGGCGAGCTCGTCCGGTCGCTCGTCGGTCTGCGCTGGCCCGCGTCCTCGAGCACGAGGGGCGTCGCATTGACGGCGTAGCGACGGACGCTGCGCCCGAAGCGGTCGCTCTCGACCGAGTCGCGTGACCGTCTGCCGAGCCAGATCGATAAGCCGCCCTGCTCACGAGCTCCAAATCTGCCGATTCGCGGCCCGCCATCTGTCACATTTTCGCGCCGCCCGGTGTCAAATGAGTAACAGATCGATTCTGCCGGTGCCGAGCCGCCGGCCCTGAGAAAGGAACAACGATGCAGAGCGAAAACAAGAGCCAGAGGATTGCGGTCACCGGAGCCACCGGCCGGGTCGGATCTCACCTCGTCGAGATCCTCGCGCTGCGCGGACACGATGTCGTCCCGATCGCTCGCTCCAAGGGTGTCGACGTAGTCAGCGGCGAGGGTCTCGATCAGGCGCTCGTCGGGGTCGAGAGGATCATCGACACGGCCACCGGGCCGTCACCCGACCAGGCGGAGGCGACAGCATTCTTCACCGCCTCGGCACGGAACCTGCAGCGAGCTGGCGCCGCCGCCGGAGCGAAGCGGATCGTCGTCGTCTCGATCATCGGCATCGACAAGTTCCAAGGCGGCTACAACGCGGCCAAGGTGGCGCAGGAGCAGGCGCTGCTCGAAGGGCCCCTCCCGGTCCGGATCGTTCGCGCGGCCCAGTTCCACGAGTTCGTCGAGCCGCTGGTCGGGTGGACGATCCAGGATGGCATCGCCAACGTGCCAGAGATGCGAACACAGCTCGTGGCCGCCCGTGTCGTCGCCGAAACGCTCGCAGACGCGGCCGAGGAGCCGGAGGTCGATAACGGCATGATCACCGAGGTCGCAGGCCCGCAGGAGGAACGTCTGGTCGATGCGGCGGCGATGCTGTTCGCGGGCCGAGGTGACTCGGTCGAGATCCGTGAGGGCCGTGGCGGTCCGCTGGCGCAGCCCGGCGACCCAGACGCCGCGGCCTATGCGGAGGGCGCCGCGCTGCCGAACCCGGGCGCTAAGCTCGCCGGCCCCGGCTTCGCGGAGTGGCTGAAGGCGGCCGAGGTCTAGTTCCTCAGCACCGGATCCGGCGAACCGCGGGCCAGCTCCCCGTCCGGGCGAGCGGGTGCCCGCAGCCGTCGGAGCCTGCGAAATGCCCGCGACGTTGGTCATAGACATCGAGACCCGCGTAGCCGGCGAACCAGCCTGATCGGGGCGGCGGGGAAGGAGCGGAATGCATGAGGCGCACAACGTCGAATGTCAGCCTTCGGCAGGACACCGATTGGTGGCAGGGCAGCTTGATGGAGGGGCAGATCGGCCATCGCGTGGCAGACGACGAGTCCATTGCCGGTCCCGCACCTAGGTCAGGCAAACGCTGGGCGTCACGCGCACCTTCAGGGGTTGAGTCCGAGGGCGCGTGCGCTCGCCATCTTCACGCCCGGAGGTCCTCGAGCGCATGTTCGAGGAGGGCCGCGTGCCGGCCCGAGAGTCGGCCGGACCCGTCAGCCGATGTACGACTTGCGGGCCGCGGCCGCGTTCGGCGTCACGGCTTCGAGATCGTCGGATCACAGCTCGCGTAACCGCGCGCCGTAGCTGCCATACGTTGATCGGCGCAGTGCGAAAAGCGACCGGGCATCGCGCTCGCTCCAGGTTGGACGACGACCAGCACCGTCATCGCCATGACGAGACTACGTTGAACGAGCTTGGCGGGTGCTTCGGCTGCGTTAGTCGACCTGACATCCGCCGATGCGGGGGCGCCGGGCCCCGGTTGCCGGACAGTTGCCAGTCGAGGAGTCCGTGCGTTGGATCAGCGCATCAGCGCGTCAGCGTTGTGCCCCAAGTCCGACGGTCGGCGGCTGGCGTGAAGGTCACCTAGTGTCGTGCTTGAGGACGAAGGCAGGCGCATCGTCGCGCAGAGCGGCGAGACCCACTCGATCGCTGTGGGCGACGTTCGTCGTGCGGGCGTTGGCGGCCGGTCCTCAGCAGTGCCACGCGCGCGCCGCCTGCCCGTTCGGGGGTGCTCGGAGGTGTCACAGCCGGGGCTGCCGCGTTGTCTTGTGGGTGCAGGTGATCCTCGATCAAGGAGTTGATGATGACCCAGACCCACACCCCGTCCGAGCCCAATCGCTGGGCGGTGCTGGCGTTGTTCGGCGTCGCCCAGCTGATGGTCGTGCTCGACCTGACGGTCGTCAACATCGCGCTGCCCTCGGCCCAGAAAGCGCTTCACTTCTCGACCGACAATCGACAGTGGATCGTCACCGCCTACGCGCTGGCGTTCGGCAGCCTGTTGCTGCTTGGCGGCAAGCTCGGCGACCTGTTCGGGCGCAAGTGGACGTTCATCGCCGGCCTGATCGGGTTCTCGCTGGCCTCGGCGATCGGCGGGCTGGCGCAGTCGTTCGCGATGCTGGTGGCGGCGCGGGCGCTGCAGGGCGTGTTCGGAGCGCTGCTCGCCCCGTCGGCGCTGGGGCTTCTGACTACCACGTTCGCCGACTCTCCTGATCGCCCCAAAGCGTTCGGGATCTTCGGCGCGATCGCCGGCGGCGGCGCGTCGGTCGGGCTGCTGCTCGGCGGTGCGCTCACCCAGACACTGTCCTGGCGCTGGTGCTTGTACATCAACCTGGCGATCGCGGTTCCCCCCGCCATCCTCTCGCTACGGCTGCTCGTCAACCACGCCCAGACCAAACGGCCGCACATCGACCTGCCGGGCGTCGTGACCGGCTCCCTGGGCCTGTTCGCGATCGTCTACGGCTTCTCCAACGCCGAGACCCACTCGTGGTCTGATCCCGTGACCATCATCGCGCTCGCGGCCAGCGCGGTCCTGCTGTGCTTGTTCGTCGCGATCGAGCGTCGCCGCGCCCAGCCGCTGCTGCCGCTGCACATCGTCGTAAACCGCGCGCGGGGTGGAGCCTACATGTCGATCGTGCTCGCCGGCTCGGGTGTACTCGGCGCGTTTCTGTTCCTCACGTACTTCATGCAGCAGAACCTCGGCTTCTCGCCGCTGACCACCGGCCTGGCGTTCCTGCCCATGACCGCGCTCACCGTGCTCTCCTCGACCATCGCCCAGACGCGAATCCTGCCCAGGACCGGAGCCAAGCCGCTGATCACCGTCGGGATGGCCCTCGGCGTGGTGGCGATGGTCCTGCTCACCCGTCTGAGTCCCAGCTCTGGCTACGCCGCCGGCGTTCTGCCCTCGCTGATCGTCCTCGGCCTCGGCCTGGGCATGATCTTCGCGCCGGCGATCGGCACCGCCACGCTCGGCG